>NZ_JBLYNW010000001.1:0-1715000 GCF_049310125.1 Endozoicomonas sp. ALB032
CCATTCCGGCCAGCCCAGCACCTCTTTCACTTCCTCATGTTTGAGCATGCCTTTGCCATTATTCATGGATGAGAAGGCGCGGAACAGCTCCATACTGAACTCGCCATCCTTGTCTTTCCATTCCGGCCAGCCCAGCACCTCTTTCACTTCCTCTTGTTTGAGCATGCCTTTGCCATTGTTCATGGATGAGAAGGAGCGGAACAGCTCCATACTGAACTCGCCATCCTTGTCTTTCCATTCCGGCCAGCCCAGCACCTCTTTCACTTCCTCATGTTTGAGCATGCCTTTGCCACTATTCATGGATGAGAAAGAGCGGAACAGCTCCATACTGAACTCGCCATCCTTGTCTTTCCATTCCAGCCAGCCCAGCACCTCTTTCACTTCCTCATGTTTGAGCATGCCTTTGCCATGATTCATAGACGAGAAGGCGCGGAACAGCTCCATACTGAACTCGCCATCCTTGTCTTTCCATTCCGGCCAGCCCAGCACCTCTTTCACTTCCTCTTGTTTGAGCATGCCTTTGCCATTATTCATGGACGAGAAGGCGCGGAACAGCTCCATACTGAACTCGCCATCCTTGTCTTTCCATTCCGGCCAGCCCAGCACCTCTTTCACTTCCTCTTGTTTGAGCATGCCTTTGCCATGATTCATAGACGAGAAGGCGCGGAACAGCTCCATACTGAACTCGCCATCCTTGTCTTTCCATTCCGGCCAGCCCAGCACCTCTTTCACTTCCTTTTGTTTGAGCATGCCTTTGCCATTATTCATGGATGAGAAGGAGCGGAACAGCTCCATATTGAACTCGCCATCCTTGTCTTTCCATTCCGGCCAGCCCAGCACCTCTTTCACTTGCTCATGTTTGAGGATGCCTTTACCATTGTTCATGGATGAGAAGGAGCGGAACAGCTCCATACTGAACTCGCCATTCTTGTCCTTCCATTCCGGCCAGCCCAGCACCTCTTTCACTTCCTCATGTTTAATCATGCCCTTGCTGCTATTCATAGACGAGAAGGAGCGGAACAGCTCCATACTGAACTCGCCATCCTTGTCTTTCCATTCCGGCCAGCCCAGCACCTCTTTCACTTGTTCATGTTTGAGCATGCCTTTGCCATTATTCATTGACGAGAAGGATCGGAACAACTTCGTATTAAACTCGCCATCCCTGTCTTTCCATTCTGGCCAGCCCAGTATTGCTTTCACTTGCTCATGTGTGGGCACGCCTTCGCCATTATTCATGGACGAGAAGGAATTCAATACATCCAAACTTGCTAAATATTCGAGTTCACTCAGGCTACGTTCTGCGAAACTACGGATATGTTTTTTTTTATTACCCAGCATGCCGGTCAGCATGCCTGTATTTTTGAAGTTTTCAGAAAGGTGCCCAAAAAAGGCGGCAGCATTATCGAAGAAACCATTAACAGACTTTCTATCTACAAGACCAGGCAGCTTATAAAAAGTGTTTTTTACAGTGATGTTTTTTTCCTTGAATACCGCCACCAGGGTTTGCACTTTTTGCAGCTCTTCCTGACTTAATTCGTACTTGATATTTGCTTTTATTTTTTCCAATGGGTCATCGGAGATCTGAGTGTCTGGCGGTTTCTTTTTTTTGGCCGCTGGTTCAGCAACAGCTGTTGAACTATTTCTCTTTCTACCCGGGCCCTTCTTTTTTTTCGGAGCAGGTTCTGATGAATCCGGTTCTGCTTCTTCCCGGATTCGTCTTACCCTTTTGTTACCTTGAATGCCCGACAGGCACTTGTTGCACAACAACGCTGAAGCTGCTGTCTGATTTGCTACACGTCCTAATTCCTGTGGATTCAATGCCTTGCCACACTTCGAACAAGCGACAAGCGAATTTCCGGTATTCTGCTCGGCTGAGGGTTTCTGTGGGTCATCGCCTCCACGACCATTGGCGCCTGTCGAACCGGTTCCTCTGTTACGGGCAGCAGATCCGCTTGTCTGGCCGGTCTGACCTGTTGTTGCGGTCGTTGATGCTTTGGTCGTTCGGGAGGATGAATTCTTTTTCCCGTTACCCGTCTGTCGGCCAGAATATTTGCCAGAAACCATCTCACGGTAAACTCTGAGTTCCTGACCATTCTCTGCCATCCATGTCTGAACCAGCCCCGGTTGAATCGTGCCAGGGTCTGACCTTTCCAGATCAAGAAGATCGGCTTCAATCACCATGATCCGGTCTGACAAAATCCGGGACAGGGTGGTCTGGCCTGCCATAATCGCCCATAGTCGTTTGATTTGTAATATTACAAGTAGTTGCTTTTTTTGCTGCCGACAAGTTTGGACAGGATCAGGAATAAGGGTAAGGTCAGGTTGGGGCGCTGGTTCAGGACTCCCGCTGTTTCCGTCAGGTGGCTTATTGCCATCATCTCCACCGGCGGTGCCCCCGGCGATCAACGCATTGGAAGTGTTCTCCAGAACTTCAGGGGGCACGTAAAACTCCAACAACTCGTTCCCACGCTCCGGAGGGTGTCGCAAAACTCCAACAGCTCGTTCGGATGCTCTGAGGTCGTCATTCCCGCGAAGGCGGGAATCCAGCGCCAACGGTGAATATCTGCCTTCTCGGGGATGACAAGGCCATTGGGGCACCGGGCAGTAAGGTTCTGGTGGTGAGTCAGTGTGGATTCCCGCCTTCGCGGGAATGACGAGAATGAAGCCGGGAATGACGAGAATGAAGCCGGGAATGATGGAAGTCAACTCGTTCCCACGCTCCGGCGTGGGAATGCATATCTCCCCTGAAAGCCAGATACTACCACTTGAGATAACATATGGGCACCCACGCCCGCGACTTACAGGGCCTAAAAACATGGGAGCCAGAGTTTTGTGATGCCATCGAAGAAAATCGGGCTGTTCAGGTTCAGCCAACTTATTGGAATACAGGAAATGAGCTGGTAGCGGGCTTGGGCCGACTAATTCCAATGCCTGCAGCGAATCCCCAAACAACATCGTCACTAGCAGAAGCAGTGATCGGACCATCGAGCAGGCAGCTTTGTTTTGTTGTGAGCGTCTCATAGATCCAGGCTAATAAAATCAGCTTCTGTGAATCCATTCGCTAGTGGAAAAAATTCGTACGTCATCCGGCTTAGGCCTGATGATTCACGTTTGCGCTAGATTTTATAGCACCGCACTGGCAAGCTTGCCATAAACGGATTTGCAGACAGTTTGTTTTTAGAAGCTTTATCAGACGACACAAGTCTTTTTAGAAAATACTCCCACACCCATCAAGCAACTCCAGTTCCTGACAACTCTGATAAACATCAGGATCAACATCGGATAATAAAGGGTCTTGCTTTTTTAACTGTTCTATTTTATTGCACGCCCGTTGCCTCCACACTTCCAGTATGTGGGTAGCGCTATCGATTTTGGCTTTTTTAAGGAGGGTCACTGTATGCATAAGCTCCATTTCGCTCTCGTACTCCTCCAGTAAATTCAGTATTTCGGTGCCAAAAATTTCTGTCTGGTTGAGCTTTAACCATAAACTGGCAAATGCCTGTTTTTGTGGTTCCAATTCATTCTCTGGCTGACATGCTTCAGCTTGCCTGGATTGAACGTTATCCAGTTTCTGCCATTGATCTGCGGTCAAATAATAGTGTTCAGATATCCCGGTGATTTTCAAAACAGTCTTGAACTGTTCCTCTGACCAGTTGCTGATGGCCATTTTTTCATCCTGTATTTCCAGCTGTGGCATTGGAAAGCGGTAGTTTTGAACTCTGTCACTTGGCACTTCAACCTCAAGCCATTGCCCTTTGACGGTAAAAGACATCTCATTGAGGTTCTGCATCAACACAGCGATATAGCTCAGGGCCAACTGTTCTCCTGATTGGATAAGTCCGGAGACAGGTATCTCAACATGGTTATTGTCGGTTGTTCGCATCCCGGACAGAAAGTGATCGGGAATATCGTTATCCCAGGGTAGAAGACTATGGGTTTTGAGCAGCGCTTCAAACAGTATCTGGATGCCTTCTTTGGTGATGTCATGGGTTTTTAGTTGCAGGCAGGCTTCAAGCAGCTTGTTTAACCAATGGGAAGAATGCTCTTTGCTGAGTTTTTGCAGGGCACTCAACGAGGGAAACAGGTCGAATACAGCCTGGGCATGGCTGGCATCCAGAAAACGCAGCTGATCATCTTTTGTTAAGGGTTGCAGAATTTCCAGATAGAGCCTTTGCATATATTCGAGTTTCAGCACCGCCGACAATGGTTGCAACAGAGCTGAGTAATGCTCCCATAGTCTTTTATCCGGCAATGACTTCAGCCGCTTGGCAAAATAGACAAAACGCTCCCTGTCTTCATCGGAAGAACACAGGAACATTGCTCTATTTAACACGCGCAAAGGCACGGCTTTCATTGAATGACGCCACAAAAAATGCCGATCCAGTTGATTAGCCTGAAGGTAGCGTTTGACACTTTTCCCTCCAGAAGAAGATAAAAGCCCTATCAATGATTCCAGCATCAGAAGCGTTTTAGTCTCTTTATGCAATTGGCAGAACTGTTTTAAAACCGTCCATGTTAGTGACCAGTCTGGCTTAGGGGTGGAAAGATAAAGAGCGACTGTTTTTATCTGGCGATTGTATTTATCATCTCCTTCATTATCCGGGTTGCTGTGTTCTCCGGTAAGTTCTGTAAGCAGTAACTGTTTCAGTTGTGTTTCCCGGTGTTGCAGCAGCTTGATAGCAGGTAGCCCTGCTGATACCCAGAGCCTGGACATGATTTGCAGTAGCCTGTGATTGGGCGCCCCCCGGCAACCTATCCAGTCCAGCACTTTTTTCACAGGCTCATGTTTGGGCAAGCCTTGGCTGTGATTCATGGACGAGAAAACGCGGAACAGCTTTATATTGAGCTCGCCACCCTTGTGTTTCCATTCAGACCAGCCCAGCACCTCTTTCACTTCCTTTTGTTTGAGCATGCCTTTGCCATGATTCATAGACGAGAAGGCGCGGAACAGCTCCATATTGAACTCGCCATCCTTGTCTTTCCATTCCGGCCAGCCCAGCACCTCTTTCACTTCCTTTTGTTTGAGCATGCCTTTGCCATTATTCATGGATGAGAAGGAGCGGAACAGCTCCATACTGAACTCGCCATCCTTGTCTTTCCATTCCGGCCAGCCCAGCACCTCTTTCACTTCCTCATGTTGAAGCATGCCTTTGCCTTTATTCATGGATGAGAAGGGGCGGAACAGCTCCATATTGAACTCGCCATCCTTGTCTTTCCATTCCGGCCAGCCCAGCACCTCTTTCACTTCCTTTTGTTTGAGCATGCCTTTGCTACTATTCATGGATGAGAAGGAGCGGAACAGCTCCATACTGAACTCGCCATCCTTGTCTTTCCATTCCGGCCAGCCCAGCACCTCTTTCGCTTCCTCTTGTTTGAGCATGCCTTTACCATTGTTCATGGATGAGAAGGAGCGGAACAGCTCCATACTGAACTCGCCATCCTTATCTTTCCATTCCGGCCAGTCTAGCACTGCTTTCACTTCCTCATGGTTGGGCAGGCTTTTTTTATTATTCATGGACGAGAAGGAGCGGAACAGCTCCATACTGAACTCGCCATCCTTGTCTTTCCATTCCGGCCAACCCAACATCTCTTTCACTTGCTCGTGTTTGGGTACGCCGTGGCCATTATTCATGGACGAGAAGGAGCGGAACAGCTCAATATTGAACTCGCCATCCTTGTCTTTCCATTCCGGCCAGCCCAACACCTCTTTCACTTGCTCATGTTTGAGCATGCCTTTGCCATTATTCATGGACGAGAAGGAGCGGAACAGCTCCATGTTGAACTCGCCATCCTTGTCTTTCCATTCCGGCCAGCCCAGCACCTCTTTCACTTCCTCATGTTTGAGGATGCCTTTGCCATGATTCATAGATGAGAAGGTTCGGAACAGCTCCATACTGAACTCGCCATCCTTGTCTTTCCATTCCGGCCAGCCCAGCACCTCTTTCACTTCTTTTTTTTTGAACACGCCTTTACCATTGTTCATGGATGAGAAGGAGCGGAACAGCTCCATATTGAACTCGCCATCCTTGTCTTTCCATTCCGGCCAGCCCAGCACCTCTTTCACTTCCTCATGTTTGAGCATGCCTTTACCATTGTTCATTGACGAGAAGGATCGGAACAACTTCGTATTAAACTCGCCATCCTTGTCTTTCCATTCCGGCCAGCCCAGCACCTCTCTTGCTTCCTCTTGTTTGAGCATGCCTTTACCACTGTGCATGGATGATAAGGAGCGGAACAGCTCAATGTTGAACTCCCCATCCTTGTCTTTCCATTCCGGCCAGCCCAGCACCTCTTTCACTTGCTCATGTTTAATCATGCCCTTGCTGCTATTCATGGATGAGAAAGCACGCAACAGCTCAATGTTGAGCTTGCCATCCTTGTCTTTCCATTCCGGCCAGCCAAGCACCTCTTTAACTTGCTCATGTTTGAGCATGCCTTTGCCATTATTCATGGATGAGAAGGAGCGGAACAGCTCCATACTGAACTCACCATCCTTGCCTTTCCATTCCGGCCAGCCGAGCACCTCTTTCACTTGCTCATGTTTGAGCATGCCTTTGCCATTATTCATGGACGAGAAAGAGCGGAACAGTTCGATATTGAACTCGCCATCTTTGTCTTTCCATTCAGGCCAGCCCAGTATTGCTTTCACTTCCTTATTTGTGGGCACACCTTTGCCATTATTCATGGACGAGAAAGAAGTCACTACATCTAAACTCGCTAAATATTCGAGTTCATCCTGGCTACGCTCTGCAAAACTACGGATATGTTTTCTGCTATTACCCAGCATGCCGGTCAGCATGCCTGTATTTTTGACGTTTTCAGAAAGGTGCCCAAAAAAGGCGGCGGCATTATCGAAGAAGCCATTAAAAGAATTTCTATCTACGAAACCAAGCAGCTTATAAAAAGTGTTTTTTACAGTGATGTTTTTTTTCTTGAATACCGCCATCAGGGTTTGCACTTTTTTCAGCTCTTCCTGACTTAATTCGTACTTGATATTTGCTTTTATTTTTTCTAATGGGTCATCGGGAATTTGAGTGTCTGCCGGTTTCTTTTTTTTGGCCGCTGGTTCAGCAACAGCTGTTGAATTATTTCTCTTTCTACCCGGGCCCTTCTTTTTTTTCGGAGCGGGTTCTGGTGAATCCGGTTCTGCTTCTTTCCGGATTCGTCTTACCCTTTTGTTACCTTGAATGCCCGACAGGCACTTGTCGCACAACAACGCTGAAGCTGCTGTCTGATTTGCTACACGTCCTAATTCCTGTGGATTCAATGCCTTGTCACACTTCGAACAAGCGACAAGCGAATGTCCGGTATTCTGCTCAGCTGAGGGTTTCAGTGGGTCATCGCCTCCACGACCATTGGCGCCTGTCGAACCGGTTCCCCTGTTACGGGCAGCAGATCCGCTTGTCTGGCCGGTCTGACCTGTTGTCGCGGTCGTTGATGCTTTGGTCGTTCGGGAGGATGAATTCTTTTTCCCGTTACCCGTCTGTCGGCCAGAATATTTGCCAGAAACCATCTCACGGTAAACTCTGAGTTCCTGACCATTCTCTGCCAGCCATGTCTGAACCAGCCCCGGTTGAATCGTGCCAGGGTCTGACCTTTCCAGATCAAGAAGATCGGCTTCAATCACCATGATCCGGTCTGACAAAATCCGGGCCAGCGTGGTCTGGCCTGTCATAATCGCCCATAGTCGTTTGATTTGTAATATTAGAAGCAGTTGCTTTTTTTGCTGCCGACAAGTTTGGACAGGATCAGGAATAAGGGTAAGGTCAGGTTGGGGCGCTGGGTCAGGACTCCCGCTGTTTCCGTCAGGTGGCTTATTGCCATCATCTCCACCGGCGGTGCCCCCGGCGATCAACGCATTGGAAGTGTTCTCCAGAACTTCAGGGGGCACGTAAAACTCCAACAACTCGTTCCCACGCTCCGGAGGGTGTCGCAAAACTCCAACAGCTCGTTCGGATGCTCTGAGGTCGTCATTCCCGCGAAGGCGGGAATCCAGCGCCAACGGTGAATATCTGCCTTCTCGGGGATGACAAGGCCATTGGGGCACCGGGCAGTAAGGTTCTGGTGGTGAGTCAGTGTGGATTCCCGCCTTCGCGGGAATGACGAGAATGAAGCCGGGAATGATGGAAGTCAACTCGTTCCCACGCTCCGGCGTGGGAATGCATATCTCCCCTGAAAGCCAGATACTACCACTTGAGATAACATATGGGCACCCACGCCCGCGACTTACAGGGCCTAAAAGCATGGGAGCCAGAGTTTTGTGACACCCTCGAAGAAAATCGGGCTGTTCAGGTTCAGCCAACTTATTGGAATACAGGAAATGAGCTGGTAGCGGGCTTGAGCCGACTAATTCCAATGCATGCAGCGAATCCCCAAACAACATCGTCACTAGCAGAAGCAGTGATCGGACCATCGAGCAGGCAGCTTTGTTTTGTTGTGAGCGTCTCATAGATCCAGGCTAATAAAATCAGCTTCTGTGAATCCATTCGCTAGTGGAAAAAATTCGTACGTCATCCGGCTTAGGCCTGATGATTCACGTTTGCGCTAGATTTTATAGCACCGCACTGGCAAGCTTGCCATAAACGGAGTTGGCAGACAGTTTTTTTTAGAAGCTTTATCAGACGACACAAGTCTTTTTAGAAAATACTCCCACACCCATCAAGCAACTCCAGTTCCTGACAACTCTGATAAACATCAGGATCAACATCGGATAATAAAGGGTCTTGCTTTTTTAACTGTTCTATCTTACTGCACGCCCGTTGCCGCCATTCTTCCAGTATGTGGTTATCGGTATCGATTCTGGCTTTTTTAAGGAGGGTCACTGTATGCATAAGCTCCATTTCGCTCTCATACTCCTCCAGTAAATTCAGTATTTCGGTGCCAAAAATTTCTGTCTGGTTGAGCTTTAACCATAAACTGCCAAACGCCTGTTTTTGTGGTTCCAATTCATTCTCTGGCTGACATGCTTCAGCTTGCCTGGATTGAACGTTATCCAGTTTCTGCCATTGATCTGCAGTCAAATAATAGTGTTCAGATATCCCGGTGATTTTCAAAACAGTCCTGAACTGTTCCTCTGACCAGTTGCTGATGGCCATTTTTTCATCCTGTATTTCCAGCTGTGGCATTGGAAAGCGGTAGTTTTGAACTCCGTCACCTGGCACCTCAACCTCAAGCCACTGCCCTTTGACGGTAAAAGACATCTTATTGAGGTTCTGCATCAACACAGCGATATAGCTCAGGGCCAACTGTTCTCCTGATTGGATAAGTCCGGAGACAGGTATCTCAACATGGTTATTGTCGGTCGTTTGCATCCCGGACAAAAAGTGATCGGGGATATCGTGATCCCAGGGTAGAAGACTATGGGTTTTGAGCAGCGCTTCAAACAGTATCTGGATGCCTTCTTTGGTGATGTCATGGGTTTTTAGTTGCAGGCAGGCTTCAAGCAGCTTGTTTAACCAATGGGAAGAATGCTCTTTGCTGAGTTTTTGCAGGGCGCTTAACGAGGGAAACAGATCGAATACAGCCTGGGCATGGCTGGCATCCAGAAAACGCAACTGATCATCCTTTGTTAAGGGTTGCAGGATTTCCAGATAGAGCCTTTGCATAGAGTCGAGTTTCAGCACCGCCGATAATGGTTGCAACAGGGCTGAGTATTGCTCCCATAGTCTTTTATCCGGCAATGACTTCAGCCGCTTGGCAAAATAGACAAAACGCTCCCTGTCTTCATCGGAAGAACACAGGAACATTGCTCTATTTAACACGCGCAAAGGCACGGCTTTCATTGAATGACGCCACAAAAAATGCCGATCCAGTTGATTAGCCTGAAGGTAGCGTTTGACACTTTTCCCTCCAGAAGAAGATAAAAGCCCTATCAATGATTCCAGCATCAGAAGCGTTTTAGTCTCTTTATGCAATTGGCAGAACTGTTTTAAAACTGTCCATTTTAGCGACCAGTCTGGCTTAGGGGTGGAAAGATAAAGAGCGACTGTTTTTATCTGGCGATTGTATTTATCATCTCCTTCATTATCCGGGTTGCTGTGTTCTCCGGTAAGTTCTGTAAGCAGTAACTGTTTCAGTTGTGTTTCCCAGTGTTGCAGCAGCTTGATAGCAGGTAGCCCTGCTGATACCCAGAGCCTGGGCATGATTTGCAGTAGCCTGTGATTGGGCGCCCCCCGGCAACTTGTCCAGTCCAGCACTTTTTTCACAGGCTCATGTTTGGGCAAGCCTTGGCCGTGATTCATAGACGAGAAAACGCGGAACAGCTTTATATTGAGCTCGCCCCCCTTGTGTTTCCATTCAGGCCAGCCGAGCACCTCTTTCACTTTCTCAAGTTTGAGCATGCCTTTGCCACTATTCATGGACGAGAAGGCGCAGAACAGCTCCATATTGAACTTGCCATCCTTGTCTTTCCATTCCAGCCAGCCCAACACCTCTTCCACTTCCTTATGTTTGAGGATGCCTTTGCCATGATTCATAGATGAGAAGGAGCGGAACAGCTCCATACTGAACTCGCCATCCTTGTCTTTCCATTCCGGCCAGCCCAGCACCTCTTTCACTTCCTCATGTTTGAGGATGCCTTTGCCATGATTCATAGATGAGAAGGAACGGAACAGCTCCATACTGAACTCGCCATCCTTGTCTTTCCATTCCGGCCAGCCCAGCACCTCTTTCACTTGCTCATGTTTGAGCATGCCTTTGCCATTGTTCATGGATGAGAAGGAGCGGAACAGCTCCATACTGAACTCGCCATCCTTGTCTTTCCATTCCGGCCAACCCAGCACCTCTTTCACTTGCTCATGTTTGAGGATGCCTTTGCCATGATTCATAGACGAGAAGGAACGGAACAACTCCATACTGAACTCGCCATCCTTGTCTTTCCATTCCGGCCAGCCCAGCACCTCTTTCACTTGCTCATGTTTGAGCATGCCTTTGCCATTGTTCATGGATGAGAAGGCGCGGAACAGCTCCATGTTGAACTCGCCATCCTTGTCTTTCCATTCCGGCCAGCCCAGCACCTCTTTCACTTGCTCATGTTTGAGGATGCCTTTGCCATGATTCATAGACGAGAAGGAGCGGAACAGCTCCATACTGAACTCGCCATCCTTGTCTTTCCATTCCGGCCAGCCCAGCACCTCTTTCACTTGCTCATGTTTGAGCATGCCTTTGCCATGATTCATGGATGAGAAGGAGCGGAACAGCTCCATATTGAACTCGCCATCCTTGTCCTTCCATTCCGGCCAGCCCAGCACCTCTTTCACTTCCTCATGTTTGAGGATGCCTTTGCCATGATTCATAGATGAGAAGGAGCGGAACAGCTCCATACTGAACTCGCCATCCTTGTCTTTCCATTCCGGCCAGCCCAGCACCTCTTTCACTTCCTCATGTTTGAGCATGCCTTTTCCATTGTTCATGGATGAGAAGGAGCGGAACAGCTCCATACTGAACTCGCCATCCTTGTCTTTCCATTCCGGCCAGCCCAGCACCTCTTTCACTTGTTCATGTTTGAGCAAGCCTTTGCCACTATTCATTGACGAGAAGGATCGGAACAACTTCGTATTAAACTCGCCATCCCTGTCTTTCCATTCTGGCCAGCCCAGTATTGCTTTCACTTGCTCATGTGTGGGCACGCCTTTCCTACTATTCATGGACGAGAAGGAATTCAATACATCCAAACTTGCTAAATATTCGAGTTCACTCAGGCTACGTTCTGCGAAACTACGGATATGTTTTTTTTTATTACCCAGCATGCCGGTCAGCATGCCTGTATTTTTGACGTTTTCAGAAAGATGCCCAAAAAAAGCGGTGGCATTATCGAAGAAGCCATTAAAAGAATCTCTATCTACGAAACCAAGCAGCTTATAAAAAGTGTTTTTTACAGTGATGTTTTTTTTCTTGAATACCGCCATCAGGGTTTGCACTTTTTTCAGCTCTTCCTGACTTAATTCGTACTTGATATTTGCTTTTATTTTTTCTAACGGATCATCGGGAATTTGAGTGTCTGGCAGTTTCTTTTTTTTGGCCGGTGATTCAGCAACAGCTGTTGAACTACTTCTTTTTCTACCCGGGCCTTTCTTTTTTTTCGGAGCGGGTTCTGGTGGATCCGATTCTGCTTCTTCCCGGATTCGTCTTACCCTTTCGTAACCTTGAATGCCCGACAGGCACTTGTTGCACAACAACGCTGAAGCTGTTGTCTGATTTGCTACACGTCCTAATTCCTGTGGATTCAATACCTTGTCACACTTCGAACAAGCTACATGCGAATGTCCGGCATCCTGCCCAACTGAGGGTTTCAGTGGGTCATCGCCTCCACGACCATTGGCGCCTGTCGAACCGGTTCCCCTTTTACGGGCAGCAGATCCCCTTGTCTGGCCAGTCTGACCTGTTGCTGCGGTCGTTGATGCTTTGGTCGTTCGGGAGGATGAATTCTTTTTCCCGTTACTCACCTGCCGACCAGAATATTTGCCAGAAACTATCTCACGGTAAACTCTGAGTTCCTGACCATTCTCTGCCAGCCATGTTTGAACCAGCCCCGGTTGAATCGTGCCTGGGTCTAACCTTTCCAGATCAAGAAGATCGGCTTCAATCACCATGATCCGGTCTGACAAAATCCGGGCCAGCGTGGTCTGGCCAGCCATAATAGCCCATAGTCGTTTGATTTGTAATATTATAAGCAGTTGCTTTTTTTGCTGCAGACAAGTTTGGACAGGATCAGGAATAGCTCTGAGGTCGTCATTCCCGCGAAGGCGGGAATCCAGCGCCAACGGTGGCTCCCTGCCTTCTCGGGGATGACAAGGCCAGGGGGGCACCGGGCAGTATGGTTCTGGTGGTGAGTCAGTGTGGATTCCCGCCTTCGCGGGAATGATGAGAATGAAGCCGGGAATGAAGCCGGGAATGAAGCCGGGAATGAAGCCGGGAATGACGGGAGTCAACTCGTGACACCCTCGAAGAGGATCGGGCTGTTCAGGTTCAGCCAACTTATTGGAAGACAGGAAATGAGCTGGTAGCGGGCTTGAGCCAACTAATTCCAATGCCTGCAGCGAATCTCCAAACAACATCGTCACTAGCACAAGCAGTGATCGGACCATCGAGCAGGCAGCTTTTTTTTGTTGTGAGCGTCTCATAGATCCAGGCTAATAAAATCAGCTTCTGTGAATCCATTCGCTAGTGGAAAAAATTCGTACGTCATCCGGCTTGGGCATGCGGATTCAGGTTTGCGCTAGATTTTATAGCACCGCACTGGCAAGCTTGCCATGAACGGAGTTGGCAGACAGTTTGTTTTTAGAAGCTTCATCAGACGACACAAGTCTTTTTAGAAAATACTCCCGCATCCATCAAGCAGCTCCAGTTCCTGACAACCCTGATAAACAACAGGATCAACATCGGATAATAAAGGGTCTTGCTTTTTTAACTGTTCTATTTTGTTGCACGCCCGTTGCCGCCATGCTTCCAGTATGTGGGTAGCGCTATCGATTCTGGCTTTTTTAAGGAGGGTCACTGTATGCATAAGCTCCATTTCACTCTCATACTCCTCCAGTAAATTCAGTATTTCGCTGCCAAAAATTTCTGTCTGGTTGAGCTTTAACCATAAACTGCCAAACGCCTGTTTTTGCGGTTCCAATTCATTCTCTGGTTGACATGCTACAGCTTGCCTGGATTGAACGTTATCCACTTTCTGCCATTGATCTGCAGTCAAATAATAGTGTTCAGATATCCCGGTGATTTTCAAAAAAGTCCGGAACTGCTCCTCTGACCAGTTGCTGATGGCCATTTTTTCATCCTGTATTTCCAGCTGTGGCATTGGGTAGCGATAGGTCTGAACATCATCATCCGGCACCTCAACCTCAAGCCATTGTCTTTTGACGGTAAAAGACATCTCGTTGAGGTTCTGCATCAATACGGCAATATAGCTCAGGGCCAACTGTTCTCCTGACTGGATAAGTCCGGAGACAGGTATCTCAACATGGTTATTGTCGGTCGTTTGCATCCCGGACAAAAAGTGATCGGGAATATCGTTATCCCAGGGTAGAAGACTATGGGTTTTGAGCAGCGCTTCAAACAGTATCTGGATGCCTTCTTTGGTGATGTCATGGGTTTTTAGTTGCAGGCAGGCTTCAAGCAGCTTGTTTAACCAATGGGAAGAATGCTCTTTGCTGAGTTTTTGCAGGGCGCTTAACGAGGGAAACAGGTCGAACACAACGCGGGCGTGGCTGGCATCCAGAAAACGCAGCTGATCATCCTTTGTTAAGGGTTGCAGGATTTCCAGATAGAGCCCTTGCATATATTCGAATTTCAGCACTCCTGACAATGGTTGCAACAGAGCTGAATACTGCTCCCATAATCTTTTATCTGGCAATGACTTCAGCCGCTTGGCAAAATAGACAAAACGCTCCCTGTCTTCATCGGAAGAACACAGGAACATTGCTTTATTTAACACACGCAAAGGCACGGCTTCCATTAAATGACGCCACAAAAAATGCCGATCCAGTTGATTAGCCTGAAGGTAACGTTTGACGCTTTTTCCTCCAGAAGAAGATAAAAGCCCTATCAATGATCCCAGCATCAGAACCGTTTTAGTCTGTTCATGAAATTGGCAGAACTGTTTTAAAACCGTCCATTTTAGCGACCAGTCTGCCTTGGGGGTGGAAAGATAAAGAGCGACTGCTTTTATCTGGCGATTGTATTTATCCTCTCCTTCATTATCCGAGTTGCTGTGTTCTCCGGTAAGTTCTGCAGGCAGTAACTGTTTCAGTTGTGTTTCCCAGTGCTGCAGCAGCTTAATAGCAGGAAGCCCTGCCGATGCCCAAAGCCTGGGCATGATTTGCAGTAACCTGTGATTGGGTGCCCCCCGGCAATCTATCCAGTCCAGCACCTCTTTTACTTTCTCTTGTTTGAGCATGCCTTTACCATTGTTCATGGATGAGAAGAAGCGGAATAGCTCAATGTTGAACTCGCCATCCCTGTCTTTCCATTCCGACCAGGCCAGCACCTCTTTCACTTCCTCATGTTTATGCACGCCCTTGCCATGACTCATGGATGAGAAGGCGCGGAACAGCTCCATACTGAACTCACCATGCCTGTCTTTCCATTCCGGCCAGCCCAGGACCTCTTTCACTTGCTCATGTTTGAGCACTCCTTTGCCATTATTCATGGATGAGAAGGAGCGGAACAGCTCAATGTTGAACTCGCCATGCTTGTCTTTCCATTCCGACCAGGCCAGCAGCTCTTTCACATGCTCATGTTTGAGGATGCCTTTGCAATGATTCATAGATGAGAAGGCGCGGAACAGCACCATATTGAACTCGCCATCCTTGTCTTTCCATTCCAGCCAGCCCAGCACCTCTTTCACTTCCTCATGTTTGAGCATGCCTTTTCCACTGTTCATGGATGAGAAGGCGCGGAACAGCTCCATATTGAACTCGTCATCCTTGTCTTTCCATTCCGGCCAGCCCAGCACCTCTTTCACTTCCTCATGTTTGAGGATGCCCTTGCCATGATTCATAGATGAGAAGGCGCGGAACAGCTCTATACTGAACTCGCCATCCTTGTTTCTCCATTCCAGCCAGCCCAGCACTTCTTTCACTTGCTCATGTTTGAGCATGCCTTTGTCATGATTCCTGGACGAGAAGGCGCGGAACAGCTCAATGTTGAACTCGCCATCCTTGTCTTTCCATTCCGGCCAGCCCAGCAGCTCTTTCACTTGCTCATGTTTGAGAATGCCTTTGCCATGATTCATAGATGAGAAGGCGCGGAACAGCTCCATACTGAACTCGCCATCTTTGTCTTTCCATTCCGGCCAGCCCAGCACCTCTCTCACTTCCTCATGCCTGGGTACGCCGTGGCCATTATTCATGGACGAGAAAGAGCGGAACAGTTCGATATTGAACTCGCCATCTTTGTGTTTCCATTCAGACCAGCCCAGTATTGCTTTCACTTGCTCATGTGTGGGCACGCCTTTGCGATTATTCATGGACGAGAAAGAAGTCACTGCATCTAACCTCGCTAAATATTCGAGTTCATCCTGGCTACGCTCTGCAAAACTACGGATATGTTTTTTTCTACTATGCAGCATGCCGGTCAGCATACCTGTATTTTTGACGTTTTCAGAAAGGTGCCCAAAAAAGGCGGTGGCATTATCGAAGAAGCCATTAAAAGAATCTCTATCTACGAAACCAAGCAACTTATAAAAAGTGTTTTTTACAGTGATGTTTTTTTTCTTGAATACCGCCAACAGGGTTTGCACTTTTTCCAGCTCTTCCTGACTTAATTCGTACTGGATATTGGCTTTTACTTTTTGTAACGGATCATCGGGAATTTGAGTGTCTGGCGGTTTCTTTTTTTTAGCCGGTGGTTCAGCAACAGCGGTTGAATTATTTCTTTTTCTACCCGGGCCCTTCTTTTTTTTCGGAGCGGGTTCTGATGAATCCGATTCTGCTTCTTCCCTGATTCGTCTTACCCTTTCGTAACCTTGAATGCCCGACAGGCACTTGTTGCACAACAACGCTGAAGCTGTTGTCTGATTTGCTACACGTCCTAATTCCTGTGGATTCAATACCTTGTCACACTTCGAACAAGCTACATGCGAATGTCCGGCATCCTGCCCAGCTGACGGTTTCAGTGGGTCATCGCCTCCACGACCATTGCCGCCTGTCGAACCGGCTCCCAAGTTACGGGCAGAAGGTCCGCTTGTCTGGCCGGTCTGACCTGTTGTTGTGGTCGTAGATGCTTTGGTCGTTCGGGAGGATGAATTCTTTTTCCCGTTAGCTGTCTGTCGGCCAGAATATTTGCCAGAAACCATCTCACGGTAAACTCTGAGTTCCTGACTATTCTCTGCCATCCATGTCTGAACCAGCCCCAGTTGAATCGTGCCAGGGTCTGACCTTTCCAGATCAAGAAGATCGGCTTCAATCACCATGATCCGATCTGACAAAATCCGGGCCAGCGTGGTCTGGCCTGTCATAATTGCCCAATGTCGTTTGATTCGTAATATTAGAAGCAGTTGCTTTTTTTGCCGCAGACAAGTTTGGACAGGATCAGGAATAAGGGTAAGGTCAGGTTGGGGTTCTGGGTCAGGACTCCCGCTGTTTCCGTCAGGTGGCTTATCGCCGCCACCTCCCCCGCCAGCGCCCGTGGCGATCAGCATATTGGAATTATTCACCAGGACTTCAAGGGGCTCAGCAACAAGATCAATGCGGTGTGTTGGCTTCATTGATAACACCGGGGAGAGAGGCCGCTTGAGAGACTGAAGAGGTCTGTTATTCGGCAGCAACTGCAGCAAACTGAGGGTGAACTGCATAAAATCAAACGGAAGAGGAATGGGCTGTTCAGGATCAAACAACTTATCAGTATACAAGAAATGTGCTGGCATCGGGCCTGAGCCGACTAGTTCCACGGCAGGCAGCGACTCCCCAAACATTATTGTCATTAGCAGAAGCAGTGATCGTACCCTCGAGAAGGCAGTTTTGCTTTTTTGTGAACGTTTCATAGATTCAAGCTTAAAATTTCAGAGATTAGTTTCTCTGAAGCGTCTATCTTTAGGCATGAATATATGTCACGAACAATGTCTCAGAGACAAAAACACTAAAGCTAAGGACTTTTATTTGATGTCGAACAAAAATGCTCAACACTTGGATAGCCTGTATAAGAAGTTCCTGATCATCCCCCTTATACTGCTGTTATCAGGGTGTTCAATGCCGGGCCGTAACAAAGAAGCTACCCAAACCCAATACCGGTTGGATACAAACCTGATCGTTGACGAGCGCCCCCTGGAGCCCCGGAGCCTTATCATTTCGGCGGACCAGGGAGCCACTCTCTATTTCGAGGATGCGGAAAAGAGCCGAGTCTATAAAGTTTTCTACCTTGTCAAGCCTGGAGAGCAAGAGGGAGAGGTAGAAATTCTCACCGGTGTCCATGCCGAGGTGATGGCTCCCTCATTCCTGACTTATGAAGGGCAAGAGGCTTCCTACACCGCTTCCCCTCCAGAACTTCCCATTATTGAAGTCCAGGTCAAGGCATCACCGGTTAAGCCAGCTCATCCCTGAGTTCGTTAGCCACCTGCACCATATTGCTCAGAGCCGCTTCTACTTCGGGCCAATCACGGGTTTTAAGACCACAGTCCGGATTGACCCATAAACGTTGCGGCGGGATTTTTTCGGCGGCTTTCTTCATCAACTGTTTCATCCACTGTGACTCCGGAACATTAGGCGAGTGGATATCATAAACCCCCGGGCCGATCTCATTGGGGTATTCAAACTGTTCAAAAGCATCCAGTAACTCCATGTCAGATCTGGAGGTCTCAATGGTAATAACATCAGCATCCATTGCCGCGATGTATTCAATGATGTCATTGAACTCGCTATAACACATGTGGGTATGAATCTGGGTTTCATCCTGAACGCCACTGGCAGCAATCCTGAAGCTTTTTACTGCCCAGTTCAGATAGTCAGGCCAGTCTTCTTTGCGCAAGGGTAAACCTTCACGAATCGCCGGCTCATCAATCTGGATGATGCCAATGCCCGCCTTTTCCAGATCCACGACTTCATCTCTGAGCGCCAGAGCAAGTTGCAGGCAGGAAACACTTCGATCCACATCTTCCCGCAGGAAAGACCAGCAGAGTATTGTTACCGGACCTGTGAGCATACCCTTCATCCACTTACTGGTCTGGTCTTGGGCAAAGCGACTCCAGTTCACGGTCATGGGCTCTGGTCTGGAAACATCACCAATGATGATGGGAGGTTTTACACAGCGACTGCCATAGCTTTGAACCCAGCCATTGCTGGTAAAGGCAAAACCATTGAGCTGCTCTCCAAAATACTCGACCATGTCATTACGTTCGGCTTCGCCATGAACCAGAACATCGAGTCCCAGCGCCTCCTGTCTGGCAACAGTGTCCAGAATCTCCTTCTGCATGGCTGCTACGTAGTCACGCTTACTCAACTCACCTTTTCTGAATAAACGACGCTGCTTTCTGATAGCAACCGTCTGAGGAAAAGAGCCGATTGTGGTAGTTGGAAACAACGGTAATTTAAGTCTGGATGCCTGAACGACAGCTCTTTTTTCATAAGGCAGGTTTCGCTGGTCATCGCCACTGCTGATTCCGGCAACCCGCTTCTGAACAGCCTTATTGTGTATCCTTGATGACTGACTCCGGGTTTCAATCGCTCGATCCGAAGTAGCCAGAGCAGCCTGAACCTCGGGGCTCTGATTGCCTGAAAGCAAGCTGGCTATGATTGCTACTTCCTGACACTTCTGAACGGCAAAGGCAAACCAGGATTTCAACTCATCATCCAGATCTGTTTCACATTCAAGATCAACCGGCGTATGCAGAAGTGAACAACTGGGGGCAACCCAGAGACGGTTACCCAGACGCTCACTGGCTTCCTGAAGTTTACTGACTATAGAACGGATATCCGCTTTCCAGATATTTCTGCCGTTCACGACACCAGCTGAAAGCACTTTGTAGGAAGGCAGCCTGTCAAGGATTGCTGTCAGTTGCTCAGCATCACGAACCAGATCAATATGCAGCCCCTCAACGGGTAGATTGACTACAGTCGTCGTTGTGCCATTAAGACCTCCAAAATAGGTCGCCAGCAGGATCTTCAGATCTTTGCCTTGCAGCCTGTTGTAGGTGGACTCAAAAGCCTGATGCCACTCGGTAGGAAGATCCAGTACCAGGATAGGCTCATCAATTTGAACCCACTCAACACCCAGTTTGGCCAGCTCATTGAGTACCTGTCCATAGACCTCTATAACATCATCCAGCAGTTCCAGACGATTAAACGCTTCTCCTTTTACCTTCCCAAGCCACAGCCAGGTAAGTGGACCTATCAGTGTTGGCTTGACCTTAAATCCTGCGTCCAATGCTTCGCGGGTCTCGCGAATAATTTCTGTAGACGACAGCTTTAAGGTCTGGCCTTTGTGCAACTCCGGAACAATATAGTGATAGTTGGTATCAAACCACTTGGTCATCTCACACGCTGCTGCCGGAGTCCCGCCAGGTGCCCTGCCCCGGGCCATGCGAAACAGGGTGTCAACATCTTCACAGTCAGAATCTGCACCAAACCGTGCCGGAACAGCGCCCAGCATGAGTGAGTGATTTAACATCTGGTCGTACCAGGCAAAATCCCCAACCGGGATCAGATCCAGTCCGGCTTCCTTTTGCACAGCCCAGTGTTGCAACCTGAGGCGTTTACCTTCCTCTAAAAGCCTTTCTTTACTCAGTTCACCCTTCCAGTAGGCTTCCTGCGCTTTTTTCAACTCGCGATTGGCACCGATGCGTGGAAAGCCACCGCTGTGTGAAATTGCCATAACCGGATTCTCCAGAGCATCCACTCTTGTTGATTTAGAGAGATTTGTTCATCCCATGGCGACGACAAACTACCCTGCCGCTCATGGCTTCCTGTTGTTTATGCGAAAACTGCCGTAGTTGCGAAGTCATTGTCATCACACCCGGCTGCTCATGGAGTATGAGTCTGGCTCACAAAAGAAGTTGAATCAAACTCATTTTACTAATGATAAAAGTGAAAAAAATTGATAATCTTTTGGAAAATCAACCTCCGTACGAAACATTGCTTATCATGACAACCAACATAGGATTGGAACTGAGGCACCTGAAAACACTGCTTGCTCTAAAGCAGACCGGGAGCCTGGTTGAAGCAGCCAGAAGCCTGCATCTGACTCAGTCAGCCCTGTCTCACCAGATCAAGGAACTTGAAGCCCGGATTGGCATGGAGTTATTCATCCGTAAAACCCGTCCTCCCAGATTTACATCAGCCGGTCTGCGTATCCTGCAGTTGGCAGATGAACTTCTTCCCCAGCTAAGGCACGCTGAGCAAGACCTGTTCAGGTTGGCAGGAGGTGAGTCCGGACGCCTCAACATTGCCATTGAGTGTCACAGCTGTTACCAATGGCTGATGCCAACCATTGACGCCTATCGCCAGCAATGGCCGGAAGTCGAAATGGACTTTGCCACCGGCTTCAACTTTGCCCCCTTACCCGCTTTATCCAGAGGAGAGCTCGATCTGGTGGTTACCTCTGACCCGATAGGCGTTCCTGGTCTGACGTATATCTCGTTATTTCGCTATGAGATGTTACTGGCTCTCTCCAGACAACATTACTTGCTGGAAAAGGAGTGGATTGAGCCTGCTGATCTCGAAGCAGAAACACTGATTATCTACCCCATTGATCACAACCGGCTTGATATCTTCAATCGCTTTCTGGATCCGGATGACATAGAACCCAGCCAGGTCAGAACCGTTGAGTTGACCCTGATGATGTTGCAGCTGGTTGCCAGTCAGCGCGGCGTTTGTGCACTGCCTAACTGGGCTTTGGCGGAATATCTTGAAAAAGATCATGTAGCAGCGAGAAAGCTGGGCAGTGGAGGTCTCTGGTCAACACTCTATGCGGGTATCCGGGTGGAACAGAAAGAACAACCCTACATCGCCGACTTTCTGGAAACAGCCAGGGAAACCTGCTTCAAAACGTTATCGGGAATTCTTCCAGCCATATCGGAAAAAACCTTAAAGCCGTGATGGAAGGAAACAAACAGTCGGTTAGCGTCTTTGTTTACGAGGCAAAACCAGACTGAACCGGGCACCACCCAGAGGGCTGTGACTGACCATTGCCCGACCGTTATGCCAGTACATAATTCGCCTCACAATAGAAAGTCCAAGGCCGTAGCCACCTGATTTTCTGGTACGACTGTCATCCAATCTTGAAAACGCTGAAAAGACTCGATCCCATTGATCCTCTGGAATACCGGGACCATCATCATCCACATCAACCCGACAGGTGTCCTGTGTTGCGGAAAACCTGACCTCCAGTTTACTGTCTGCGTAGCGACAGGCATTACCCACCAGATTCTGGATGGCCCGGTGCATGTAGCGACGATCAATGTCTGCAAAACGACGTGGATCCAGTATATTGCAGGGAACATGCTCAATCGCCACACGATCCTGAAGACGCTTGTGCTCACCAACGACCTGACCAATGACCTTATCGACATCATGCCGCTTGAAACGCACCTCGGGCGCACCCTGTTCAAGATTGGCATAGGTCAGAATCTCATCCACCAGGTTATCCAGTTCCTGAATATCCTTATCCATACCTTCTAACTGATGATCTCTTTCTTCAGGCGTTCTGGCATCGGCCACCAGGTCCAGACCAAACCTGAGTCGGGCGACAGGTGTCCTTAACTCGTGTGAGACGCCTCTGATCATTTCTTTTTGCAGGCTCAACAGTCTCTGGATATGACCTGCCATGGCATTAAATGCCTGAGCCAGACGACCAATGGAGTCAGCACCATACAGAGAGACCCGGACATCAAAGTCGCCATGACTGAAACGTGTCGCTGCTCTCTCAAGCTTGCGCAGACGTTTCTCCATTCCCCGAACCAGGATGTAAATGGCCAAACTCAGGGAAGTCAACACGAACAAACCAATGGTCAGCATCAGCTTGAAAGGATAAGGGTTCAGCAACCCTAATGGTCCCATTCTGAGCAGTCGGGTTTCATCCGGCAGGCTTGTGTAGATAGAGACCGTCTGAGCCTCGTCATCCAGCAGCATCATCACGCTGCCTTCACGGAGCTGCTCCTGCTGCACAGGGAGCAATCGAGTCTGGGAAGGTTCCACCAGATGAACAGGGTAACTGAAACTATTGACAGACAACTCTTTCAGTTTGTCTGCTCTGCTTGCGACAGGAAAACGCATCAATTTAGCTTTCAGAAGACTGAGAGTACCACTGGCTGTTTGTTCTGATATAGACGACACCACACCTTCCAGAAGGATATCTCCCTCCAGAGGTGTCAGAACCAGAGCTCTGTTCTGATCCAACATGCGAACCCAGATGCCATCAGGCTTCAAAGATTTGAACTGTTCCTGATCCAGCCCTGAATCTTTCACGCTCACCAGCTCGAAGGGAATAGCAAGACGCTCTCCCCAGTCTTCCAGCCAGGAGTTACGTTCAGCTTCAGGCAAGGTTTCAACCGTCTCTGCGATCAGACGAAAGGTGCCCCTGACCATATCTTCTCGATAGTCAGCCTGTCTCATCCCATTGATCAGCGTGACGGAAATACCTGACAGAACAGCGACGAGCACCAGCGTAAACAGGAGCCCTCCGTATATGCGTAAGAAAATACTACTCACAGGTTTCTCTACTTAAATAGCTCAGAGCACTTATTCACTTTTAACGAAGAGGTAACCTTTACTGCGAACGGTTTTGATCAAACGGGGATGCATGGGATCATCGCCAATCTTGGGTCGAATACGGGACACCCGAACATCAATGGAGCGATCCTGCCCGTCGTACTCTATACCACGCAGCTGAGAGAAAATTTCTTCCCGGCTCAAAACCCGACCCGCATTGGAGCAAAGCAACCACAGCAGATCAAACTCGGCACTGGTTAACTCTACACTCACATCCTTCAGCCAGGCTTCTCGCATAGAGTTATCCACAACCAATGGACCAAACGTCAGGCGGCTGCTGCCTTGCTCTTCCTGTTCTTCCATGGGGCCCTGATTTCGGCGCAGCAAAGCCCGGATTCTGGCCAACAGCACTCTTGGACGTACCGGTTTGGCAACATAATCGTCTGCCCCCATTTCCAGCCCCAGAACTTCATCCAGGTCATCGGTCCGTGCGGTCAGCATCAAAATTTGTCCAGCGTAATGTCCGCGAACACGGCGACAGATGGAAACACCATCTTCTCCCGGCAGCATCAAATCCAACACCACCAGATCGGGGCGCTCTTCAAGAATACGATTAACCGCTTTACCACCATCACCTTCTATAGAGACCGAGAGTCCATTGTTCTCGAGATAGTCCCTGGTGAGTGTGGCCAACCGCTCATCGTCCTCAACTATCAGGATTCGACCTGTTTCTGAATTCTCCACAGCCAAACTTCCAAAGATTATAAAAATGAAGACTACAAGCCCGACGTGAATGGTCGGGCTCAGGTAACGGATACTACTACAGCATTGCGTTAGAGTCCCTAGGTGACCTGAAAATTCCCCAAAAGGTCATTTTCCTGCCCTGAACGCTGATGACCGGCAGGGTCAGTCATGAGCCGTTAACATGCGTTTTTTTTCGGTTACTCACATCATGGAAATCCTGTCGTGGTTCTCATTCGGCTCGTTCAGAAAAGATCACGAGGAATTGTGTCAAAGCCTCCAGTAATTACCCTCGTAAATAGTATACAGAGGAAGGCACAGGCCTAATGGTTGCAATGATTAACTGAAGCGAAATTATCGTGGCAGATAAGTGAAGCACTTCTGCTGTTTTGCAGCTAGCCTTGCTTTTCAAACATCAGAAAATGGTAGAAAGCTGAATGAGTTTGGGAGAACTTAAAAATGAGTAACATAGCCAGATCGATGGCATTGATTTTATTTTTGACGGCACTGTCACTAGTTGCAGGTGGTAATGGGACACGCATTAATATCGATGAAAATCCGGTCTGCACTCCTATTTCCAGCCAGAGAGTACTTTATTTATGGAAAGCACAGACCCATCCCCTTGCTCATTCAGCCAAAATGGTAAAAAGTCAGGAACTGGTATCACTTGGCATAGACCAACAACTTGCTGCCAGTATTGCTGAAGACGAAAAATCAACTCACTATCAAGGTACTACATGGGCCCGTGATGACAACATGATGGCTGTTGATCGGGTGCTCACACAGCCAGAGGTTCTGGAGGTCGTTGGTAAGATCCTGCTTGCATTTGCCAACCGCCAGGTAAACAAACTGGAACCCGACAGTAACGAGAGCTTTCCGGGTTTCCAGCACAATAATCTGGGAGCACTCCCAATCGTTCTGGTAAACAATCCCACTCACTTTATCATTGAACGGGTTATCAGGCGAAGATATCTCACACAAGTACAGGAATTCTTTGATCAACACCCCCACTTGTTATTCGGGATGCAATTACCCGAATTATTTACTCTGGATGTCGAAAGGGCAATTACTTATGTCAAGATAACAGCTCCCGAAAAACTGAAAGCGCAAGTCACTTCGGTATATCGGCATATTGAAAACTTGAAAACAACAACGCCGAACGCATCGCAATTCAAGTTTCCAAAACCCAGTTTCCTGTTGGATAACTATGTAAAAGAAAATTTGGACAGGTTGACACCAGGCACCACTGACCCGGAAATCAATATACTCGCGCTCTGTGGCAGATACCTCAAAACGCTGGCAACTTACGACCCGTCGGAGGCACAAGCCAGGGGTCATCAGTTAACACCCATGATTGCAAGAGCACTTATCTACGTTTACACCAATGTTATGGATGAGCAGGGACTGCCTGTCGGGGCTGACTACCTTGATATTTTTAATGACTTCCTCGCCGACAGCTGTCTGCTGACCAATGCGTCAATTCTTCTTGATGGCCTGAAAAGTCTCCAGAGTGCTTCGAGCTATCTTGATAATGCTGCGTTCAAGCAGGAATTGATCAGGGCTAGCCCATACCTGCCACCCTTGCTTAAGTCGCTGACAGATTCAGTGACCAGTGTTGAAACAATGCTTGTCAGTTTAAGTCAGCAGCTACAAAATAATCTGAGAACCCATTTACTCTTTGATGCCAACCAACAATTTAGCCCCCGCTGGTTTGTGCGCAGCAAGCATAAGGCTAGCAACCCTACACAACCAGGCTTGATCATTAAAGATATGATTGCTCAAAGAGAAGCGCTACCGGACGCACAAAAATTCAAAGATGGCAGTATCACAGACCCCTTCGGTCTGGCCTGGGCCATCATTTCCGGTGCGGTACCTCAGGAAAATTATCCGGATGTCGCCGATCTATTTGAGGAATTCTACAACAATGATGGTCAGTTATTTATCCCTATGGGCAACAGCGGTCCGAATGAGCACTTAATGAGAGCAAATAACGGCTACACATTATGGCCCGATAAAATACTGCGCTGCGGCATTGCCCTTATGGATATGTACAATACCACCGATGATGCGCGCTACCTCTCTCTGGCGCAGAAGATACACGACAAAGTGTCAAGGCTTGAGAATTTCAATGAGTATTACCTGAAGGATCCAGCAACAGGATTGTTCGTGCCTTCCGGCGCTGAAAACCAGGGATGGCATGTGTTCACTTACTATCAGCTATCAGATATGCTCGAAAACAGTTCTATTGAAAAATGAGCGGATAGGGAATAATCCCTAAACGCTCACGACTGGCAGAGCCTGGGGTGTGGCCGCAGATTTTCAGTGCTTGCCATTGAGCCTAAACTGACTTGGGAGTGATCATCCGTACCCTCGCTTATCCAGAGACGCCTGGTTACCGGTGGTCAGGCAAGAAGTCCCAGAGTTAATCAGCTAAACAAAGCAAATCGCGCCCTGCAACGGAGCAGGGATGGTATTCTTCGACTTGATTCCGGGGATTTTCACGGTAATCTTGGCATTTGTAAAACACTCAATGTTGTGGGTTACACCGTTTTGGTGCGTCTTTTCGAATACTACCTATTTCTTATTGATTTATACTTATTTATGACTTTTTATTATATATAGAGTCTGGCCTGTGTCGGCAGATCTGTAGAATACTGAAAGCCGTGTCAGCAAAAGCAGTCAGGCCGTTTGCAAGTACTAACACTGCAAAAAACTCACAAGTTATACACAATTTTTCCACTAAATTTCCAACTTGAACTTCTGCTAATAGCGCATTATCTTGTGTATATAAAAGGTCGCCACACAACATATTGTGTTGTTTAGTCGGGCAGTTAACCAGATAGTTAAATGAAATGGCTGGTGCGTGCTTATTACATATTAGATAGTGTGCCGAACTGAAAGACAGAATCTGTGAAGCCGCTAACGAAAGGGATTTGTGGCGCAGGCGCTGCGGTATCAGGGAAGAAAAGCTGACAGGTCACTCAGGACAGCATCTGACTCCTGAACACACCTCTTCGAGACGTTTTTACTGCGGGATCAGTGACCTGCAGATTTTTCTCGGCTCAACCCTCTGCGACACAACTCCTGCACCCAAGACAGGGGCTGGCATTCAGTAGTAGCCGAAACATAAAAATACAATATCTTGAGTTTTATTTTTTTACTGGTAAGGACTTTTAATGAACAAAGATATCCTGGTCACCAAGCGCGATGGAGACAAGGAGCAGCTGGATCTGGAGAAGATCCACAAGGTTATCACCTGGGCTGCTGAAGGACTGAACAACGTTTCCGTTTCCGAAGTTGAACTTAAATCACAAATCCAGTTCTACGATGGCATACAGACCACAGATATCCACGAAACACTGATCAAGTCAGCCGCTGACCTGATCTCCGAACAGGCTCCTGACTACCAGTATCTGGCAGCTCGTCTGGCCATCTTCCATCTGCGCAAAAAAGCCTACGGCCAGTTCGAGCCACCTGGACTCTACGACCACGTTGTCAAACTGGCAGAAATGAAGAAGTACGACGCTCATCTTCTCCATGATTACAGTGAAGCTGACTTCAATGCCATGAATGGCTTTATCGATCACAGGCGTGACATGGACTTCAGCTACGCTGCCGTTAAACAGCTGGAAGGCAAATATCTGGTTCAGAACCGGGTCACTGGTGAATACTATGAAAGCCCCCAGATGCTTTACATGCTGATCGGTGCCTGCCTGTTTGCCAGCTACCCTGAAGAGACCCGGCTGGATTACATTGAGCGTTTCTACAAGGCTGTCTCTACATTCAAGCTTTCTCTGCCAACACCAATTATGGCCGGTGTTCGCACACCTACCCGCCAGTTCAGTTCCTGTGTATTGATTGAGTGCGGTGACTCGCTGGATTCTATCAATGCGACATCCAGCGCCATCGTTAAGTATGTTTCCCAACGTGCAGGCATTGGCATCAATGCCGGCGGTATTCGTGCCATTGGCAGCCCGATCCGTAACGGTGAAGCTTTCCATACAGGCTGTATTCCTTTTTACAAGCACTTCCAGACAGCCGTTAAGTCCTGCTCACAGGGGGGGGTTCGTGGCGGCGCAGCGACTCTTTTCTACCCGATCTGGCACTATGAAGTTGAGAATCTGCTGGTTCTGAAGAATAACCGGGGTGTTGAAGAAAATCGTGTTCGTCATCTGGATTACGGCGTTCAGTTCAACCGCCTGATGTATCAGCGCCTGATCACAGGTGGCAACATCTCTCTGTTTTCTCCGATTGATGTTCCGGGATTGTACGATGCTTTTTTTGAGGATCAGGAAAAGTTCGAAGCCCTCTACGTCAGGTACGAACAGGATCCTGACATCCGCAAAAAGACTCTGAAAGCAGTAGAGCTTTTCTCCCTGTTTGCATCCGAGCGTGCCAGTACCGGTCGTATTTACCTGCAGAATGTTGACCACTGCAACACTCACAGCCCATTCGACCCGACAGTAGCTCCGGTTCGCCAGAGCAACCTCTGCCTGGAAATTGCTCTGCCTACCAAACCTCTCGAGCACGTAATGGATGAGGAAGGTGAAATCGCACTGTGCACCCTGGCTGCTTTCAATCTGGGTAAGCTTGATAGCCTGGACGAACTGGAAGAGATGAGTAACCTTCTGGTTCGTGCGCTGGATAACCTGCTGGACTATCAGGATTATCCTCTGCCAGCGGCTTACAATGCCACCATGGCACGCCGCCCTCTGGGTATTGGCGTGATCAACTTTGCCAACTACCTGGCTAAAAACGGTGTTCGCTATTCTGATGGCTCAGCCAACGGTCTGACTCATAAAACCTTTGAAGCTATTCAGTACTATTTGCTGAAAGCTTCTAACCAGCTGGCAAAAGAGAAAGGCACCTGCACCAAGTTCCATGAGACCACTTATTCCCAGGGCATACTGCCTGTAGATACCTACAAGAAGGACCTGGACGAAGTCTGCAGCGAAGCACTTCACCTGGACTGGGAAGCTCTGCGTAGCGAGATCAGGAATCACGGTCTGCGTAACTCAACATTGACTGCCCTGATGCCTTCCGAGACTTCATCTCAGATCAGTAACGCCACCAACGGCATTGAACCGCCACGTGGCTATGTCAGCGTCAAGGCCAGTAAGGACGGTATCCTGAAGCAGGTGGTACCAGACTTCGAAGAGCTGCGTAACAGCTATGAACTGCTATGGGATATCAACAGTAACGACGGTTACCTGCAGCTGGTTGCGATCATGCAGAAGTTTGTTGACCAGACCATTTCGGCCAACACCAACTACGATCCTGCTCGTTTCGAAGGTGGCAAGGTACCTATGAAACTCCTTCTTAAAGACCTTCTGACAGCCTATAAGCTGGGTGTGAAGACCCTTTACTATCACAACACCCGTGATGGTGCGTCGGACGGCCAGGAAGAAACAGATGACGGCTGTGCAGGCGGCGCTTGTAAAATTTGACGAAAGTCGGAACCGGGACACTGAAACAGTGTCCCACTTATAACAGAGTTAACAGCAACTGGACGAGGCCGGCCCTTCCTGGCCCAGAAGCAGAGAGAACATGAGCTACTCGACTTTCAACCAAGAAAAGTTCAATGCCACTCAGGAACCTATGTTTTTTGGACGGGGTGTTAACGTCTCCCGTTATGATGTCCAGAAACACCCGATCTTTGAAAAGCTGATCGAAAAACAGCTTTCATTCTTCTGGCGCCCGGAAGAGGTGGACTTATCAACCGACCGCAGTGACTTCGCTCATCTGCCAGAACATGAAAAACACATCTTCCTGAGCAACCTTAAATATCAGACCCTGCTGGACTCTGTACAAGGTCGCTCACCCAATGTCGCCCTGCTGCCCATTGTTTCCCTGCCTGAGCTGGAAACCTGGATTGAGACCTGGGCCTTTAGTGAGACGATTCACTCTCGTTCTTACACCCATATTATTCGTAACATCATCACCGAACCTTCCGTGGTTTTTGATGATATTGTGAATAACGAGGCCATTGTCAAAAGGGCAGCAGACATCACCCGTTACTACGATGACCTGATCGAAGGAATCTGCCAGCTCAACATGCTGGGTGAAGGCACTCACCAGATCAAAGGTAAGGAAGTACTGGTTTCCGTCAGGGATCTGAAGCGAAAACTTTACCTGACCCTGGTATCAGTCAACGTTCTCGAAGCCATTCGTTTCTACGTCAGCTTTGCCTGCAGCTTTGCTTTTGCTGAGCGCTCCACTATGGAAGGCAATGCAAAAATCATCAAACTGATCGCCCGTGACGAAGCCCTGCACCTGACCGGCACCCAGCACATCCTGCAAATCATGGCCGAAGGTAAAGACGATCCGGAAATGGCTGAGATTGCTATTGAGCTTCAGGCAGAAGCCAGACAAATCTTTATTGCTGCTGCTGAACAGGAAAAAGAATGGGCTGAATACCTGTTCCAGAATGGCTCAATGATTGGTCTGAACAAAGACATTCTCAGTCAGTACGTGGAATACATCACCAATCAGAGAATGGTAGCCCTGGGCTTTGAACCCGCTTTCCCATCCCGTCAAAACCCCCTGCCCTGGATGAATAGCTGGCTCAATAGCGACGCTGTTCAGGTAGCACCTCAGGAAGTGGAAGTCAGCTCTTACCTGGTGGGCCAGATTGATAACGAAGTCCAGACCGATGACTTCAGCAACTTCTCACTGTAAGAGAGATAACAAGGTGGCCGGAAGACTGGCCACCTTTCACCGGGAGACCCTCATGGCCAACATCGTCAAGATACTGGATGGCTTCAGCTTTATTTCCAGAAGTGATCTCAACTTGCTGGAAGCGCTTGAATCACAGAAGGTGGATATTGAATACCAATGTCGTGAGGGATTCTGTGGTAGTTGTCAGGTTGAACTGGTGGCTGGTGAAGTGGAATACTTTGCTGAGCCCGTCGCTTTTGTCCCCGATGGAAAAATCCTGCCCTGTTGCTGCCATGCCAAAAGCGACCTCACTATTGAGATCCCCGGTGGCTGTCATATCAAAAAAGAGTAATGACCGGAAAAAAGCAGACCTCTTTTTAATAAAAAGAATTTAAACTTAATTTTATATAACTATTAAAAATAAAAAACGTTTTGCCTTACCCCCAATCAACCAGTCGCCTCCCTGAACTAAAGCACTCTTGCTCTGTCTAATACTTTATAAGCGGCAGAGTTTTCAGGGAGGAATCGTAACTATGACAGGAAAATTGGCATCACTGCACCCTCGTTTTATGCTGCTTATTCTTCTGGTCAGCGTATTGCCAACGCCTGGATTAAGCCATAACGCATTCGCTGTGGGCGACAGTCCTGAGGATTATCAGGCAGGATTTCTCAAAACAGACGCCCCTTTGTCTGTTCTCAACCTGAAATATCCTCGCCCGGCAGACAGCATTCCTTACGTTGGGCCTTTTGATCCTGAAAAGCTCAATTTCAACAAGATCCCGGAATCCGACCCCATTCGACGTTACATCCATTCTCCTGCCGAAAGAGAAAACGTTGAGCGCTGGTATCGCGACAATGTTCAGTTTATGGATGAAGAAGTGGCCAGGATGGCTGAGTTCAGGCAGCGCCTGAAAGCACTCTATCCCTATGCATTTGCCAGTTACCTGTCTTATCGCTACAAAGTTAGCAGTGACAAAGCGGGTACCAAAGAGGCTCTTGAAGATCGCCTGACTTACATTCAGTATCGCAACGCAGTCAAGACAGATGTCCCTGAAAAATGGCTGACACAGGGAGTATTTGACACCCGACGCGAAACAAACCGAATCCATGACCACAAGGATTCCGGGCTGAAAGCCAGAGTTCTACTCCACACCTCACAAAAGAAGATTCTCATAGCTTTCACCGGGACAGAATTTGACAGCCTTAACTCTCTGACTAACGCAGTCTGGACACAGGGTGGCTACGGATATGGCTATCTGGCTCAGATCACCTCCAGCTTATACCGCTTCATCACTGGCAGCGGTTATTTTCCATTGGAAGTCCCCATGCTGAGAAGAGCCCTGGAGCTCACTGTCGATCTTTATGAGCACTACCCTGACCATGAGTTTGAGCTGACGGGTTCTTCTCTGGGTGGCGCAATCGCCCAATATGTTTCGTTTAAAACTCGATTCAAGGCAGTGGTATTTAACAGTCTTGCCCTGAACTCAGCCATCTACTGGCAAGTTCAAAACGAAGAACCTGACCTGAGACCCGAAGCTCTGATCACTCATGCTTATCTGGACGGGGAGCTCTTGAACGATACCCTTCAGGGACATTTTATCCAGGGTCCGGCTCACGCAATCTATGCCCAGGGCAGCCTTCCTGTTGAAGGGCTGGAGATCCCCGTACCCGCTTCTGAGAAGTCGCTGCATGGATTAGCTCAGTTCTGGTCTCGACACCTTGCCAGTGGACTGCTCAGAGCACTTGAGGCCAACATCCAGCTTAACCTTCCACCACTGCAGCCCGGACAGTCATAGGCCTGAGCAAAGAGCAGAGCGGCTGAGCTATATTTCTCCCAACCGTTCTTTCCCCGTCAATCCACCTCGACACAGAAAAGGCTGAAGATATTGTGTGCAGAGTTGTTGCCAGCAGCCATCTATGCAAGATTAATGGCACCAGAATCAGAATAATAAAAAGCCTTCTCCTCAGTCTTTGCCTGACAAACCCTCTGGCGGCCCAATGTCAGGTACATATTCAAAAGTCCTTTACCCTGATCGGTACCCACAAATATCCGGACAGCTTTACTCATTTTGCTTACACAAACCCCAATGCACCTAAAGGTGGTGTCCTGAGACTGGCCAGGACAGGATCATTCGATACCCTGAACCCGTTTAACGGCAAAGGAACTGTTCCCGATTACGTTTACCACACCTACGGCTCATTAATGACCCGGTCAGCCGACGAACCCCACTCGCTTTATCCCTTTCTGGCCGAAGCCATCGAATACCCTGACGACTTCAGCTGGGTCGCCTTTCATATCAACCCGGCAGCAAAGTTCAGCGACAACCACCCTCTCACTTCAAAAGATGTTGTATTTACCTTTGAATTATTCAAAAAGGAAGGCTCACCCTTTTTGAAGAACCTTTATAAAGACGTAGTCAGAGTTGAAAAAACGTCACCCTACCGAGTCGTTTTTTATCTGGACAAACCCGGCAGAAAACAGCTTGCCCTGCTGGCTTATCTGCGCGTACTTCCGCATCATTACTGGCACACCAGAAACTTTCAGGACAAACACCTGGACAGCCCGGTGACCAGTGGCCCCCTGAAGATCAAGCAGGTCAGATTAGGTCAAAACATCACTTTTGAGCGAGTCCGGAATTACTGGGCAGTCAATCTTCCGAGCCAGAAGGGGAGATACAATTTTGATGAAATCAGGGTGGACTATTATCGTGACCATCAGGCTGTAACCGAAGGTTTCAGAGCGGGGCTTTACGATGTTCATCAGGAGACAGACACTCAAAAGTGGCATCGGTCATTCAGTTTCCCGGCGGTAAAGGAAGGTCGCGTGCTGAAACAAGACATTGCCATACTCTATCCACCTGGCATGAGTGCCCTGGCCTTTAACCTTCGCAGGGATAAGTTCAAAAGCCCGGCTCTTCGTCAGGCTTTAATCATGGCCTTCGATTTCGAATGGATTAACAGAACTCTGATGAATTGTGATTTTCAGCGTACCAGGAGTTTTTTCTCCAACTCGCCTCTTGCAGCCAATGGCTTGCCTACGGAAGAAGAACTCAAGCTGCTGGAACCGTTTCAGGAGCAGTTACCCGATGAACTTTTCAAGCAAGCTGTCAGTGTCCCTGTTTCAGACGGAAGCGGTACAAACAGGGAGAATGTCAGAAAAGCTCTGGCGCTCTTTAAAAAAGCAGGATACCGGCTGGAAAACGGTCGAATGATAGAAACAGAATCAGGCAGACCTCTCACTCTCAGCCTCCTGACCGAGGACCCTAGACAGGAGCGTCTATTACTTTCTTATCGCAAAAGTCTTGCTGACCTTGGCATAACATTGAATATAAATACGCTCGACAAAAGCCTGTTCCGAAAAAGAGTCAGGGCTTTCGATTTCGAACTGGTGGACTGGTATTTCTGGCAATCCACTTACCCGGGCAACGAGCTTTATCACATGTGGAGCAGCAGAGTCGTAATGGAAAAACACAGTGGTAACATTGTCGGCATCACCAACCCGGTCATTGACCACTTGCTGGCCGCAACTACAAAAGCGGACAGTTACGAAAAACTGACACCCATTATCAGGGCTATGGACCGGGTGCTGATGTGGGGTCATTATGTCATTCCCAAATGGCATACTCAAAAGACTCACCTGGCCTACTGGCATTATCTTGATCATCCACCACAAGACCAGCTTTACTGGCTCGACCTGAATAACTGGTGGTACAGACCAAACCAGAGTCTATAGCCAAACAGAAAAACACTGCCAACATGTTCTTGATTTGGGGGTTGGCATCGGTAGAATACGTGGCAACTTGCTTAAGAAGGCTTGCCTGAAAACAGGAGCTTCTTTAACTTAGGTTTAATGGTGCTTTAATGCACAGAGGCTGTTAAAGCTGAAACGTATACTGTTACGGACACACGCTAATGACATCCGAAACTGGCTGTTATGCTTCAGACTCACTTCTGAGCTGGATGCCAGGCGACATCAGCAGTGATCCGTTTTTCAGAAAAAAAAGCCCCTTTATCAGGGGCTTTTTTTTGGCTTGTGCTGTCCATATAGCTCCAAAGGCTATTTGGCACCAGCGCCCAACTCTACACCCTTACTCAGGAACAGGTAATTCTTGATGGAAAACCAGCTCTATCTGAGGGACATCATTTCCATAGCAGACCTGAATCGTTCAGACCTTGAACAAATTCTGAAGACTGCCGCCCAGCTTAAAACAAAGCCACGTCCTGATCTTTTGAAGGGCAAGGTGATCGCCAGTTGCTTCTTCGAGGCTTCTACCCGCACCCGTCTCTCATTCGAAACCGCTGTTCAGAGGCTGGGAGGAACCCTGATTGGTTTCTCTGACAGCAGTAACACTTCTGCCAGAAAAGGCGAAACACTGGCCGACTCAGTGAAAATCATCAGCTCCTATACCGATGCCTGCATCATGCGTCACCCTCAGGAAGGCGCAGCACGACTAGCCTCTGAATTCGCTAATGTCCCCATCATTAATGGCGGTGACGGTGCCAACCAGCACCCGACACAGACATTGCTGGACCTGTTCAGCATTAAAGAATGTCAGGGGACGCTGGACGAACTGACCATTACCTTTGTCGGTGACCTTAAATACGGCAGAACCGTTCATTCCCTGGTTCAGGCTATGTCACTGTTCGGTGCCAAATTTAACTTTATCGCACCCGAAGCCCTTTCAATGCCCGATTACCTGCTTGAAGAGCTGGACGAAAAAGGCATTCACTACCGCAAAACCGAGACTATTGAAGAAGTGGTACCAGAGTCTGACATTATCTATATGACTCGGGTTCAAAAAGAGCGCTTTGATGAAACTGAATACATGCACATGGCCTCTAAATATATTCTGGGTGTCGAAAGTCTGAAGGGAGCCAGAGACAACCTGAAAATTCTTCACCCCCTGCCACGGGTCGACGAGATAGAAATGGCTGTCGATAGCACACCTCATGCCTACTATTTTCAGCAGGCCGAGAATGGGGTCTATGCCCGTCAGGCGCTCCTGGCTCTGGTTTTGAACGAAAGTATCTGAAGGGAGACACAGCAATGACCAACAAGCTTCAGGTTGAAGCCATTCGCAAAGGCACCGTCATTGACCATATACCCGCAGGTCAGGGTGTTAAAATTCTGGATCGCCTGCAATTGCTGGACTCCAATGTCAGCATTACCGTGGGCTTTAACCTGCCCAGCAAGGCTCAGGGTCGCAAAGATATTATTAAAGTGACTGGCCTGAAGTTCACTGAACAAGAAGCCAGTCAGCTGGCCCTGTTCGCACAGGGAGCCACCATTAATGTCATCGACGAATACCAGGTCGTTGATAAATTCAAAATGACGGTTCCCGAGACGCTCAGAGGCGCTTTTCCCTGCCCTAACTCAAATTGCATCACTCACAATGAGCCTGTGAGCAGCTATTTCTACCTGCGGGAAAAAGACGACGATATTCGACTGAAGTGTCACTATTGCGAGAAGTCATTCAGCAAGGATATTGTTTCTGAGCTCTGACTATTGACAAGGAATCCCCCTCTGGTTTCTTGTGAATTATTAAGGGATTCCCTGTCAATTCGATAAGTCTGCCCTGCCCCGACAGAACTTCCGATTATCATTTGTTCCGCTATTCCGGGCGGTTCCTGAGGAACCATTTCCCCAAGACCTATGTCTAATGGTTGCATGAGAGAAAACTGCATATCTTTACAATTGATCTTCATGAAAAAGTGGTTACCCGGTCACCATTAGTGGATTTTCCCGGGTAACAGAGCATACAGTTCCTAATATTGAGGTGTCCTATGGAAATAGCGCCAGTGCGATACATCATGAACATACTGAATCAGGGTCATGAGAAAGGCCCGGAGACCGAAACCGAAACGCTGGCTGCCAAAATCCAGAAGTTTGCCGAAGAAGTGAGCTTTTTTTTCAAGGGACGTCCCCTAAAACCTATGCCTGATCAACCTCTGATGTTGATACTGTACAAATCGAAGCTCCGCAGAAAAAAGAGAAAAATCAGCAAAAAAGGCAGACTGGACAGACTCTTCATGCGTAAAAGAAAACACGAAGAACAGGACAACCCGGATAATAGCGACGTGGATGAGCAAACATTTTAGCAATCACCCGCCAGATACCTTAGAATCCCTCTGGAATGCCGCAGCCTTGCAAATCCAGTTTCCTGCGGCGCGTTGCTGCTGAGTAGGTAACTGACTATTAACAGCCAGTTACCTGAAGGCCTCTTTCTCTTTCTGTTTGCCCGACTCTTTAACACCAGGGCGGAGATACCCGTCGTCAGCAGATTCAATCCCCGGTTCCGAGACACTCTCAGGACACGGCAGCCCAACGCTGCAGACCGGGATACCGATATCGTATTGGAACGAGATTAAAGCATTGAGCGGTTTACTAGGTCTTTTCAGAAAGAAAAAAGCACCTTCATCCGGTGGACAAAAGCCTTCACCGGCACCAAAAAACCCTTCTTCCAAGCCCCGGGGCGGGAAGAAAAACAGCAAAGCTGTCGGAGCCCAATCCAGAAACCCCAAGACTCAGAACACTGCTCGACGTAGCCACTCTCACAGCTCTCATCGCTCAGCCAACAAGAGTTCCGAGCCTTCCTGGCATATCAGCCAGTTCCAGGTAGAGCCAGAGCAGGGTAAAACCCGCTTTCATGACTTTGATCTGCCTGATCAACTGATGCGAGCCATTCAGGAACTGGGCTACAAGTACTGCACCCCCATTCAGGCAGAAGTACTGGGCAGCACGCTGGCAGGTAGAGACGCTATTGGTAAAGCTCAAACCGGCACGGGTAAAACGGCCGCCTTTCTTGTCAGCACCATCAAACAACTGATCGATATCCCACCACCGGATCAACGCTACCTCGGCGAACCCCGTGCCGTCATCATTGCCCCTACACGGGAACTGGCATTACAGATTGGTCAGGATGCTGAAGCCCTGACCAAATACCTGCCCCTGAATGTGCTGACGGTTGTTGGTGGAATGGATTATGAGAAGCAGCGCAGCCGCATGAGTAATGGCTTCATCGATATATTGGTGGCTACGCCTGGCCGACTTCTGGATTACTGCGAACGTAAAGACCTGCATCTGGACCTGACCGAAACACTGGTCATTGACGAAGCCGACCGAATGCTGGATATGGGCTTCATTCCCCAGGTTCGACGCATTATCCGAATGACACCCCGTCCTGGCGATCGCCAGACCCTGCTGTTTTCAGCCACCTTCACGGATGAGGTACTAAGACTCGGTGCACAGTGGACCTGGAAGCCTGTGAAAGTTGAAATCGAACCAGAAAGCGTTGCCACAGAGACCGTCGATCAGAAGGTTTACATTGTCACCAATGAACAGAAAGTTCCTCTTTTGATCAACCTGATCAATCAAAACAACCTGGAGCGGGTGATTGTGTTCACCAACCGTCGGGATGAAACCCGTCGACTGACCGAGAAGCTACAAAAGAAAGGCCTCAAAGCTGATCAAATTTCCGGTGAAGTACCTCAGAAGAAGCGCCTGAAGACGATGGATAACTTCAAGAATGGCAGGCTGACGGTTCTGGTAGCTACCGATGTTGCGGGCCGTGGCATTCACATCGACGGAATAAGTCATGTGATCAACTACAACTTGCCTGAAGACCCGGAAGATTATGTCCACCGCATTGGCCGGACAGGCCGGGCTGGAGCCAGTGGTACCAGCATCAGCTTTGCCTGTGAAGAAGACTCTTTCCTGATCCCCGACCTGGAAGAAATGCTGGGTGCAAAGCTCAACCTGGAATACCCACCCGCAGATCTGTTGAAATAATCATTAACGTGCTACTCACCACCAGCGAGTGTTCGATAGAAGGTTCGCTGGCGAAAGCCTCTAAAAAGCGATGTAAACGGAAAAGTTCAGGACAGTTTCTGGACGAAGTATTTGGCAGAAATAAGAATGCAATCCTCTAATATTAGAATCAAACTTCACTTAATAAAACAATAAAATCAGTATTTAAATTTTTTTAGTCCTATCTGAAATTTAAACTTGCCGACTTGCTTCTTTTCGATAAAAATCAACTATGAGAGACCCAAAAAAAGGACGAGGAAGCCGCCTATGGGAAACGCCTTGGAAGCCAGGCCGATCATCTCAACCCAAACAACCACCTACATTCTCGACAGCAATGTTCTGATACACGACCCTAACTCAATCCTCAACTTTGAAGAGCATCAAGTGCTCATCCCCATGACCGTTCTGGAGGAACTGGACAAGCTTAAGAACGGAAAGCAAACCATCGCTGCTGACTGCCGACAGGCCATCAGACTGATTGACCAGATATTGGGTACCGCCTCACCCTCGGAGATCGAAGCAGGCGTTCCTATCAGACGTGGTAATAAATCAGAGCCTCAGGGTACTCTCTCAATCCTGAGCTCTCATTATGTAGAAAACATTACCACACTGCCCACCAGCAATAACGATAACCGCATCATCAACGATATCTGTCATTTTCAGGAAACCCACCCGGGTGCACCGGTTGTTCTGGTGACTAAAGATATCAATATGCGTTTGAAAGCCAGGGGATGCGGAATTCCAACGGAGGATTACCACAGCGATCAACTGGTTTCAGATATTGGTTTGCTCAGTAAAGGTTACCGACTGTTCGAAGGTAACTTCTGGGACCGCGTTTCCCAGGTTCAGACAGAGCAGCTGGAGGGTATTACCTATCATCGACTGTTGAAAGAAGAACTCGGTGAGGATATCTATCTGAACCAGTTTTTCCTGGACGACACTGGATTTGTAGCCCGGGTGAACGCCATCACTCATGACGAAGTCCAGTTGCAACACTTCTGTCGTGAAGCACTAATGAGTCAGGAAGCCTGGGGGCTTCAGCCTCTCGATATTCATCAGGCCATAGCCCTGAATCTTTTAATGGACCCCGATATTCACCTGGTCAACCTGACCGGTGCTGCGGGCTCAGGTAAAACCATTCTGGCTCTGGCCGCCGCAATAGAGATGACAGTCGCCACCAAACAGTTCCGTCGAATCATAGCGACCCGCTCAACCCGGGGGCTGGATGAAGACATTGGCTTCCTGCCGGGCACGGAAGCTGAGAAAATGGAGCCCTGGCTGGGTGCCATTACTGACAACCTAGAAGCCCTGCACTATGACGATGAATCCACCAACAGCAGTGTGGACTACATTCTTAAGCAGGTCCCACTCCATTTCAAATCCCTGAACTATATCAGGGGACGAAGCTTTCAACAGAGCCTGATCATCATTGATGAATGTCAGAACCTGACACCGCACCAGATAAAAACCATTATCACCCGTGCGGGTTCAGGCAGTAAGGTCATCTGCCTGGGCAACCTGGCCCAGATTGATACCCCTTACCTGGCACCGACCAGTTCAGGACTGACTTACATGACTGAACGATTTAAAAACTTTCCACACGGTGGCGCAGTCCAGTTACAGGGGGTCCCACGCTCGCCGCTGGCCGCATACGCTGAAGAAAACCTTTAATTTTCACTGACCTCAGAGAGATAGCCAGACTTGATCGTCTGGCTATCAAAAATTGACAACCATGGATCATCAACCTCTCCCTGAAGCCCTATCCTCCTGATTAACGACTTGCCTCAACCGCACAACTAAACACCCTGGCAGCCTGTCGGACTTAAGCGTCCGTAGCGAGGATTGCAAGAAATTGAGGATAAAAATCTCTGTTTCTGAGGAGAATAGCGAGCTATTTGACGAAGAAACAGGGATTTTTAGACCAATTTATTGCAACCGCACGACTGCATGGATGCAGGAGCTAGAGCAACGCAGGAGCAGTTGCCGTGTAGGACAGTCTTAAGTCCGACAGGCTGCTAGGAGCCTGACCGAGAATAGACTGCCCTACTGCGACGGCAGCAAATTGGTCTGAAAATCCGCTTTTGTTCGTCAAATAGCTCGCTATTCTCCTCACAAAACCGAATTTTCATCCTCAATTTTCTGCCGTCCTCGCTACGGGCGCTATTCTCGGTCAGGCTCCTAGCCTGACCGGTCTATCAACATAATAGAGATAATTCACTACCAAACACCTCCTCCCTCTACTAGGATGTGTTCCATAGTGCTAAAGCTGAACACTTCAGCTTGTTAGGGGTAGAACCGGAATTCAGAAGGAAGAAAAAACCATGCTTTTTGTCGTGTCACCTGCCAAAACCCTGGACTATGACACCGCTGTGGTGACGAAAAAGTTCAGTCAGCCAGAATTTCTGGACCAATCCCAGAACCTGATTGATCAACTGCGTGAGCTGAGTCCGGCGGATATCAGCAGCCTGATGAGCATCAGCGATAAACTGTCACAGCTGAATGCTGCCCGTTACCAGGCCTGGCAACAGCCTTTTACCCAGGAAAATGCCAAACAGGCAGTCCTGGCCTTTAAAGGTGATGTTTACACGGGGCTTGATGCTGAGACCATGAATGCCAAACAGTTTGATTATGCCCAGAAACACCTGCGCATTCTCTCAGGACTCTACGGTCTGTTGAAACCTCTCGACCTGATGCAGGCATACCGTCTGGAGATGGGCACCAAATTTGCCAATAATGCCGGAAAAGACCTTTATGCATTCTGGGGCGAACAGATCACCGACAAACTGAACGAAGAAATGGCCGCTCAAAAAGATGATATTCTGGTTAACCTGGCCTCCAATGAATACTTCAAGGCCGTTAAGCCCAAACTTTTGAAAGGTCAGATCATCACCCCGGTCTTCAAGGATTGGAAAGGTGACAAATACAAAATCATCAGCTTCTACGCTAAAAAAGCCAGGGGCCTGATGTGTCGTTACGCCATTGATAACAACCTGAAAAAAGTCGATGACCTGAAAGGTTTTGATTACGAGGGCTACAGCTACAACGAAGCCATGTCGAATGACAAGGAATGGGTGTTTATTCGCAAAGAAGCCTGAGTTATTTTCTTCCAGCTCCGACATTGCCTGCGAGCTGGAAGACATCTCCCTTCTATTGCAGACACATTGGAGCTTTACTTGTTAACGCCCACTTCCAACTCCCGCCTTTTGGTATACAAAAAGCGAATGATGTCGTAGCTAAAGGGCGAACTGAAGTCATCATAGCTCATGGGAACGGTATAGCGATAGTTAATTCCATAGATGGCAAACAGGTCAGGCTCGGAAAACACCTGTGAAGGCACCCCGAGAAAATCAATATAATCTTCTGCGGCCAGATCAACGACCAGACCACTCACATCCCTCAAACTGAATGGACCAACAACCGGAACCACCAGATAAGGTCCAGCTCCCACCCCATATTTTGCCAGTGTATTGCCAAATTCATTGCGTTGATGGGGCAACCCCATACTCTCGGCAGGATCAAAAAAGCCAAAAATACCCAGAGTAGTGTTGATGAATAATCGACCGACTGATTTAACAGCCCGCTCACCCTCAAACTGAAGCAGGTTGTTCATAAGGGTGGAAACTTCTTTCAGATTCTGAAAAAAATGGGCTATTCCGATCCGAACAAAAAATGGAGTCACCGTTTCATAAAGCTGCATTACGGGCTCAAGAAAATAGCGATCCAACTGCCGGTTGAAAGCAAACACCTCGCGATTAAAGGGCTCCAGTGGGTCATAAACATCCATAAACGACATTGAATTCATATTGTGATGCCAGTCTTCCAATAACTCATCATCAGGGTCTCGGTACTTCAAAGTATCCATAGGATCTGAATAAGGGATACTATGATCAGCCGGGAGATTGCAGACTGTTAGAGAAAACAACAAGAGCAGGCATCCGGCTCTAAGCATCGGGAAAGCCCTTACCTTTGATAAAGCTGAGCATATCCTCCACGTTTTGTGGATACTTCAGATTGCCCATATGCCCACCCCGAGGGTAAATTTTTATTCGCCCATCGAAGGTATCATAAAGAAAGTCGAGCCCTTTCTTGTCAATAATAAAGTCATCCACATTGTGCATCACACCTATATGCCGGGCTTTCTTCAACCACAACTTAAGGCGAGGCAAACCGTTCTGCTCAAATATAAGAGCACGCTGCGCAGCGAGGGATTTTTTCTGATCAAAGTAGATTCCCTTCTGCTTCTCTTCATAAGGAATCAGTACCTTATCTATATAGCATTCAAAGCTGCAAAACATAGCCCGCTTAAAATAAGGAGTTCGGCTATCACTCAGGGTGAATTTAAAAAACCTGGGAATCAGGCTGATGTTCCAGGTCATGACAGCAGAAGTGAAATAGAGGGACGCTACTACCAACCTGAAATTGACGCCTATCAGCAGTGCCAGCTCTTCCCTGCTCAGGGCATAAGCGCTTTTTGCCACCTGAACCAACATGGATTCATCGATATCAATACTTTTATGCGTCCGAAAATAAGCAGCCAGCTTGTCAAAGAAATGATTAAAAAGCGTTTTTGCATTATCAACGCCCCGCACGTCGACCAGCAGTAAGCGATCAAGACTATTGACGGTGCGCCGCAGGTCAACAGGAGGATTCACTAACAGCACACGATTAAAGCCAAAGGCATTATGTTCGCTGTCTATTCTGGCGATATAAGCAGCGTTGAGTGCACCAAGGCTGTAACCTGTCAGATACCAGCCTTTAATCTGAATTTTTTTAAAGGAGCGAACCCGCCTGACAGACGCTTTCATCAGACGATAAAGATCTTCTGAATCCTGCTGCGTCAGACCGGGTCGATGGGATCGGGAGCCGGAAACAACAAAGTCGTAACTGGTGGGGGATGAGATCTGAATGACATGAAAGCCTGCCTGATAGTAAACCTTTTTCAGGAACTCGACCTTGCTGGTATCGAAACGACCACCGGTGCCGGCAATAATAAAAATCAGTGGAGCAGGTTTCTCCTGCCAGGCCAACTTGAAACGGGGTTTGATCACATCCCAGAATATACCCGGTGCACCCTTAACGGTTTCGTCAGCCAATCCTAAAATCGCCTCGCGGACAATACCTTGCCGAAGCTTCACCTGTTGCCCGGGCGGGGTGCCAACGACGGTCGCAAGGAATGGGTCCTTAATAGGGAAGCCATAAGCCCACAGAGTGCCCTGATAGAGAAGAAGCACTAATAACGGAAGCTTTTTCAGGATGGAGATTAAACGACCACGGCCTTTCGAAAAACATTTTGCCCACGCCACAGTGTCCGTGAGTACTACCGGACAAAATGCCTTTCTTTTACTCATATCAGTACTACTACTGAGTATTTTCCGGTGATGAAATCAACAGGTAAACTGTCCAGTCATGGGTAAACAGGCCGCCGGTGCTGACTTTTTCCAGAGAGCCCCTGACCTGCCCATTGAAGGAATACTGAATTTTTTCGCCCTTGTTGTCAGGCAATGCCACCTGCTTTTGCGCCCAACTCTTCGGCAGACATTGACCAATGACGCGGTTGGCTTCGTCAAAAGCCTGAGCCGCAGTCTGTTCATCAGGCAGAACACGACTGCATACATAGCTGTAACGATTCGACCACTGCCAGACCTCGCAGCCACCGTTCAGTGGTTGATAGTCTGTCTGCCATATGGTGATCTTGTTGTAAAAAGAAGGTTGTTTACGTATGTCCGAAAAACCATTCTGGCTTTTGGTAAAAAGCTGACCGAGATCCTGACAGAACTTGTCCTGATCAACATTGCGCTTTTCGGTAATCACTTCATCTTTGTTGCTGGCGGGCTGGTCTGCATACCCCGAAACCAGAGCACCTGCTGTCGCCGCTGACGCGGCCATGACGAGACTAATTTTAATCGTTTTTTTGTGAAAGACTGATTTCATCGACTTATTCCCTGGTTCTGAAAAACCTCAACCAAGACCTTGCCTGTGAAAGCAGGCAAGGTCTCAGACTCAACAAGTCTAGAAAATATAATTCAATTGTGCAGCCACAATATTGGAGCTGTTTTTATAATCTCCTGTTATTGTGCCGTACAAAGGATCAGGAGTAGTCCTTTGATCTGCAGTGTACTTGGATTCATTGATTTTGCCTTCTTTCAGGCTCACATACGCATAGGAAATGTCTATGGAGATATTGGTATCAGGTCTCCAGTTTGCTCCCACGGTAAACCAGTTGCGATCAGAATCCGGCGTACGCACAGTGCGATTGTCATCATCGACGGGAGACTCATCAAACATATAGCCCGCCCTCAGCTTCCACTCAGGCAGGACTTGCCATGTAGCTCCAAAACTCCATGCCCAGACATCCTTCCAGTTGATTGGGACATAGCTGGACAAGTCATTATTATCCGCTCTGACATAAAATTCCTCGAACCGGCTCCAACGAGTCCAGGTGGCCTCAGCCATTAGAGTCCATTCATCGTTTAGCTCATGAGTGAGGCTCAAAGCCGCTTTTTCTGGCATAGTGATATCGAGCTTCGCATCTGATTTCTCCTCATTTGGACTCAAGCCCTCGACTTTTACATCTCCTTCGAGTTCAAAATCAAGTTCCGAAAAGTAAGCAAGGCCGACATAGGTTTTATCATAAACATTCCAAAGTGCTCCCAGAGTCCAACCCAATGTTTTAGCATCGCCCTCAATCTTTGCTTTTGCAGCAGGCGCAAGGGGATTGACATTTTGAGTTAATTCCCCCTCCACATAGGAACCAATTAACCCAAAACCAACAGAAAAATCTTCCTGGAATTTGTAGGAAACCGTTCCCTGGAGGTTGACGGTTTTAACACTGGTTTTATTACCAAAGTAACGACCCGCCCAATCCTCGTCATAATCCAGCTCAATACCATTAGGAGCATATCCACTTATACCAAAGCTGATTTGTTCATTCAGTGGCATAACAAAATGCCCAAAAGGTACCCCGCTTGTTGACACAAAATCTTCTGTTTTACCTTGAGCAGCCACCATTCCATTAGGAAGAGTATGCTGCCCCTCAAACTCACCTCCCTCAAGAATAATAGCGGAGCCCACTGAAACCTGAGTACCCTCAACATAAGCTATACCCGCCGGGTTATTGGCTGCAATGGAAGCATCCTGAGGGTTGGACGCTCTGCCCGCATAGGCTGTACCCATGTAGCTGGCTGAGTTTTCATTAATACCGTAACCTGCAGAGAAAGCATTACTGGAATGAAAGGAAACTGCCATGGCGGCAAGAAGAGGTGACAGAACAGCCAACCTCTGTCGTAAACACAAAGTCATCTTCAAACCTCATTGTGTGTGTTGTTCTGAAAGGTATAGACGCAGAAACGCTTCCATGCTTTTTTTTTAGAGGCATTAACGACGATTAGTAATCAAGAGATATTAAAAACACGAGAGCTCTGAGCAAATAGCTATATCTCAAAGCTCCTTTCAAGTCAGCGGGCGGTGGGAGGCAGGTCAAAACGGGGGAGAGATAATTTCTTGTAAAGAGCCAAAAGTCTGAGTAACAGAACCAGACCTGCAGACAGCAGTGTTGCCATATTGACTCCAATATAAGATTCCAATACAACAAAAAGAGCACCACCCGCCATAGCGGCAAAGGCGTAGACCTCTTTTTTTAGCACCAGCGGCACTTCACCAGAAAGCAGATCACGGATAGCCCCTCCACCACAACCGGTAAGCACCCCCATCATGACAGAGACAATAGCCGAAGCACCGAAATCCAGAGCTTTGGTGACACCAATCACAGTAAATACAGCCAGACCCAGCGCATCAGAAAGCAACATCATATGATGGGTTTTCTGATGCCAGCGCCTTACCAGAATCGCCAGCAACGTTGAGGCAAGAGTGACCAGAACATAATCATGATTCTGTACCCAGAAAACCGGGGTTGCTCCCAGAAGAACATCGCGAATCGTGCCACCCCCCACGGCAGTGGCAAACGCCAGAACCATTGCCCCAAAGATATCCATATCCTTGCGACAGGCGAGCCAGGCACCGCTGATGGCAAACACTGCAGTACCAAATAAATCCAGAATATAGAGCAGCATGAAAGAGAGAATGAATCCGATGAATGAATACCCAAAGTATACGTTCCAAATCGCATAGGCCACATCAGGGCGCTTACTTAATTCAACAGGAACTTTCGTCAAACTCCGAAGCCTTATGCAGGTTCAGATGACACCATGAGTGCCTGTCTTTCAGTTTATATAAAAAACATCTTAAGTATTCAACATGGCCCGATTACTGACGCCTACACAGCAATCAGAGACTCGATTGTATATTTTTTTAAAATTTTTTTTCTTCTTTTCTCGATACTGTTCCGGATCTCATCCTTCCAGAAAAACCATTAAATATCATTGAGTTAGTTATAAAAAGCGGCATCAAAATACCTTAAATTCATTAAAATAAAAATCGAATACTATTCGAATTACAATTAACACCCACCCCTGTCTTGACTCGACACCTCTAAACAGAGATATTTCGTACTGTCGTTTCAAACATCCATTGCAGAGCACGTTAAAAACGACAACAAAAACTAATAATAAGCATAAATAGACCAGCGGTCTTTCGACCAGCGAACCGGAAAAGACTCACAAAAGAGCAAACAACGTTCGTAATCAGGCAGCCTCACATCACTTGTTAATAAAAAAAGAAGCCATTTCTTAGTGGCATTCTTTGCAACAAGCAGCCGCCTCAGGTCATGCCACCGCCAGGAGTTATAATGAAAAGCCACACTCGTTTCTCGCATTTTTCTCTCTCTCCATTAGCTGTAGCCTCCTCCCTGGCTGTTGCACTTTCAGCAGGTCAGGCGGTAGCCGGTGGATTTGAAAAAGCGACTCTCTGGGATGCTGAATACACTGCACTGGCAGGTGCAGCGGTTTCTTCTGTCAGTGATTCCAGTGCCATCTTCTACAACCCGGCCGGTCTGGCTTTTGCGGAGTCTAATGATATTGCTCTGCACTTATCTCCAACCATTACCCAGACAAGCAGTCCTGCGGATGGTACAAACTTTACTGATGGTGAAAAAAACTTTTCCCCTGTTGGCGGCTTTACAGGTTTGTTCAAACTGGATAACAAGTTCACCATGGGTTACGGTATTTATGCCTCTGGAGGTGCGGCTGCCAGTTATGAGGATGTTAAGGTTGGCAGCGCTCTACCCGTCACAGCCGACTACTCTACTGACATCAAAATTATTGAAGCGGGTCTGGGGTTATCATACCGCATTAACAATAACTGGTCCGTTGGGGGTACATATCGCCTGACCTATGCTACTGCCGATATCAACTTGGCGTCTGCCCCTGATGCGTTTGGTGGTGCTGTTGGTGCTGCGGTGGGCTATAACGACCTGAGCGGCTTCAATACCTTCGGTGTTCGTCTGGGTGCCATGTACCGCTCTGATGACGACCGCTGGGGCTGGGGTATCAACTACCGTTCTGAAGTCGATATTGAAGCGGATGGTGATTACAACTACCGTGACGGAGCTGGCGGCAGCGATACAGGTGATGCCACTGCAGAAACAGCATTGCCAATGTTGATATCTACCGGTGTCGACTACAAGGTAGCCCCACACTGGACCCTGTTCGGTGAGATCACTTATTCTAAGTACAGCGACATTGAAAAGATTGACTTTAGCTCTGACGATACCACTGTCGCCGTACCTGCAATCAACACCAACTGGGAAGACCAATACAACTACCGCGTTGCTGCCGAGTACACCGGAATCGAAAACTGGGCTCTCAGAGCCGGTTACATTTATACAACAGCTGTTGTACCCGAAGAATATGCTGCGCCCACCTTCTCAAGCCCAGCCGATGCGCACAGCTTCACTCTGGGTGCAGGTACCAGCATTCTTGATGGACAAGTGGATCTGGACTTTGCTGCTGTATACGACACAGTTAAGAATGATGATGTAAAAGGGGGTGGTGACCTGACCAGCACTACTAAATCTTATGCTGGTAAGTATGAATCCAGCTCCTACTCCCTCCATGCTTCTGCAACTTACCGCTTCTAAGTCGGTTTGTTAGACGCATAATAGACAAGGCCGCTGATCTAAAGTCTGCGGCCTTGTTTTTTTCTGAGATCATTATTTAACCCCCTTCCGTCCAATAGATGTTTAACCTCTCATAAATACAGTTAATGTATTAACCACCCGGTCCGACCTCATTATCGAATGAGCGTAAAACCCCGTACTTTGAGAGGATGTCGCAAAACTCCAATAGCTCGTTCCCATGCTCTGAGGTCGTCATTCCCGCGAAGGCGGGAATCCAGCGCCAACGGTGGATCTCTGCCTTCTCGGGGATGACAAGGCCAGGGGGCACCGGGCAGTATGGTTCTGGTGGTGAGTCAGTGTGGATTCCCGCCTTCGCGGGAATGACGATAGTGAAGTCGGGAATGACGAGAGTGAAGTCGGGAATGACGAGAGTGAAGTCGGGAATGACGAGAGTGAAGTCGGGAATGACGAGAGTGAAGTCGGGAATGACGAGAGTGAAGTCGTTCGCACGTTGGAGAGAGTTTTGCGACACCCTCTGGAGCATGGGAACCAGAGTTTTGCGACGCGCTCTTGAGGACGGGGATGAAAGCTGGGCCTGCAGAACAAGCCTCTTGTACTACTTTGCCATCCGTCGGGCGTTTCTAGCTATTACGCTACCTGACAGGAAAAGTAAAATACCTTCCGCTTTCTGCCCGTGTTTCTTAACGGGGTCGCCCAGACGGGGTCGCCCAGACGGGGTCGCCCCGAGTCTTCCTGAGAAGAATTCCAGTGACGCATCTTAATCAAGGTGCATTGAATTAATTGCAACAACAACTCGAATAATATTCGAATTATTATTAACAAAAAAATTCACCTTGAATCAAAAATTTAGAAATAGAGTTACTGCTCACCATAGTTTCAAAGCTTGTTTTGAAGCACCTTTAAAAGATTTTTTAATAGCTAATTATTTACAAAAAAATAACATTAATTTCGATTAAGAATAAATAAAATAGCCCTCGTTCGACCAGCGAACCAGCAAAAATCCACAAGAGCTCACAAGGTTCGCAATCAGGCAGATTGATGTCACTTGTTAATAAAAAGAAATCCTTTTTTAAAACAGGGAGCTGCCTGAGGTCTTGCCACCATTAAGGAGTAATAATGAAAAGCCCTACACGTTCCTCGCCTTTTTTCCTCGTTTCAACTCTCGCTGTTGCTGTTTCTTCAGGTCACGCGGTAGCCGGTGGTTTTGAGAAAGCGACTCTCTGGGATGCCGAATACAGTGCACTGGCAGGTGCAGCCGTTTCTTCTGTCGATGATTCCAGTGCCATCTTCTTCAACCCGGCCGGTATGGCTTTTGCGGAGTCCAATGATATTGCTCTGCATGTGTCTCCTACCTTTACTCAGGTAAATGGTCCTGCGGATGGAAATACTTTTATTGAAGGTGAAACCAACTTTTCCCCTGCGGGCGGCCTGACAGGTCTGTACAAACTGAACGACAAGTTCACTATGGGTTATGGTGTTTATGCTTCTGGTGGTGCTGCTGCCAAGTATGAAGATGTAACGGTTGGCAACGATCACTCCATCACAGATGAATACTCTACTGACATAAAGATTATTGAAGCGGGTCTGGGGTTATCTTATCGCATCAATAACAACTGGTCCGTTGGGGGCACTTATCGCCTGACTTATGCCACGGCCGATATCAACATGGTGTCAGCAGCTCAAAAACCACCTTTTGGAGAGGTTGGAGCTGCCGTGGGTTACAACGACATGAGCGGCTTCAATACCTTCGGTGTCCGTCTGGGTGCAATGTACCGCTCAGACGACAACCGTTGGGGCTGGGGTATCAACTACCGTTCTGAAGTAGATATTGAAGCGGATGGTGATTACAACGAGCGAACCGGCCTCACTCCAAGTAGGTCAGCAGACGCGACTGCAAAAACAGCACTGCCTATGCAGATCTCTAGTGGTATCGATTACCAGGTAGCTCCAAACTGGACCCTGTTTGGTGAAGTCACATACACCGAGTACAGCAACAACGAGCAGATCGAGTTTACCTCCGACGACAGCCTGCTTGTACCAGCAATCAACACCAACTGGGAAGACCAATACAACTACCGCATTGCAGCCGAGTATACCGGCATTGAAAACTGGGCCCTGAGAGCCGGTTATATTTATACAACAGCTGTTGTACCCGAAGAATATGCTGCGCCTACCTTCTCTACTCCAGCCAATGCCCACAGCTTCACTCTGGGTGCCGGAACCAGCATTCTTGATGGACAGGTGGATCTGGACTTCGCGGCTGTCTACGACACCGTTGAGAATGACGATGTAAAAGGTGGTGGTCAACTAACTGAGGACACTACATCTTACAGTGGCAAGTATGAATCCAGCTCATACTCCCTCCATGCATCTGCAACTTACCGTTTCTAAGCCGGTTTTTCAGTAGAAACATAACAAGGCCGCTAATCTTTCGATCAGCGGCCTTGTTGTTTGGAATTCACACTGAATTCAAACAGGCAGTCAGTGATTAAGAATCTGCCCCAAAAACTCCCTGCTACGCTCGGACTTCGGATTATTAAAGAAGACTTCCGGTGTCGCCTCTTCCACGATTTGCCCCTGATCCATAAAGATCATGCGATCCGCTACCGTTTTGGCAAAGCCCATTTCATGGGTCACGCAGAGCATGGTCATGCCTTCATTGGCCAGCTCGATCATGACGTCCAGTACTTCCTTGATCATTTCCGGGTCCAGTGCCGAAGTCGGCTCGTCAAACAACATGATTTCCGGGTTCATGCACAGACTTCGGGCAATTGCCACACGCTGCTGCTGACCTCCCGAGAGTTGTCCGGGATATTTATCCGCCTGATCGGGAATACGGACGCGCTCCAGGTATTCCATCGCTGTTTTTTCCGCTTCTTTTTTAGCGGTTTTTCTGACCCAGAGCGGCGCCAGCGTGCAGTTTTCAAGCACCGTCAGATGAGGGAACAGATTAAACTGCTGAAACACCATACCGACTTCACGACGGACCTTCTCTATATTTTTCAGGTCCCGGGTCAGCTCTGTGCCATCAACAATAATCTGGCCTTCCTGATGCTCTTCCAGCGCATTGATGCAGCGAATCAACGTCGACTTACCCGAGCCGGAAGGCCCGCAGATCACGATCTTTTCGCCACGCACCACATCCAGATTAATATCTCTGAGGACATGAAAGCTGTCGTACCATTTGTTAACCCCATTCAACCTGATGACAGGACTTGCAGGGTCTTTAACTTCCCGGACCATCTTATCCATGAAGACCTCTCATTTTCATTATTCTTGAATTCAATTCTTTTCCAGGCGTTGGCTGTATTTGGACATACCAAAACAGAACAACCAGAACACAAATCCGGCAAACAGATAACCTTCTACGGCACTGCCCAGCCACTCGGGGTCATTCAGGGCCGCCTGAACAATCGAAAGCAGATCAAACAGACCAATCACCAATACCAGACTGGTGTCTTTGAACAGGGCAATAAAGGTATTCACAATGCCAGGAATGACCAGACGAATAGCCTGGGGCAGCACCACCAGCAACATACTCTGCCAGTAGCCCATTCCGAGACTCTGACAGGCTTCTACCTGGCCTCTTGGAATCGCCTGCAATCCACCCCGCACCACTTCTGCCATATAAGCTGACTGGAACATGACGATGCCAATCAGGGCCCGAACCAGTTTGTCGAAAACAATTTCTTCCGGAACAAACAGAGGCAGCATAACCGACGCCATAAACAGGACAGTAATCAGCGGAACGCCACGCCAAAGTTCAATATAGGCGGTACAGAAAGTTCTGATAACCGGCATGGAAGATCGTCTGCCAAGGGCCAGCAAAACGCCTACCGGTAGTGATGCCAACATGCCATAAAGCGCCAGCACCAGTGTCACCATCAAACCACCCCACTTGTGGGTTTCAACCTCGGGCAGACCGAAGTAGCCTCCGGACAGCACCAGCCAGGAGGTCACAGGCAACACCAGCAGTCCCACGCCCAATGCCAGCTTCTTGCCGGGTATGGCCGGAATCATCAGCCAACCCAGAATCAGTGCCAACTGCGCAAAAAACAGATTCACCCGCCAGATTTCACTCTCGGGATAGAAGCCGTAAATAAACTGATCCAGTCGTGCAGTAACAAAAGCCCAGCAGGCACCGTCGACATTACAGGCCGAGCGACTTTCGCCCGTCCAGGTGGCGTCCATGACCGCCCACTGCCAAAAGGGAGGAAGGATCAGATAGAGCCCGTAAATAATGGTCAGTGTCATCAGTGACTGTAAGGGTGTCGCAAACAGCTTCTCCCGCATCCAGCCTAATACACCCCTCGAGTTGACCGGGGGCTCTCTTGCAGGAATCATTTTTTCTTCCATCTTCGTGCTCTTCATAAAGAGAGTCCTTATCGCTCTACCAGCGATACCCAGCGGTTATACAAGTTCATTAACACGGAGACGGTCAGACTGATCGTGAGATAAACGGCCATGGTCATAGCAATCACCTCAACGGCCTGACCGGTCTGGTTCAGTGTGGTTCCCGCAAATACACTAACCAGATCCGGATAACCTATAGCCGTCGCCAGTGAAGAGTTCTTGATCAGGTTCAGATACTGATTGGTCAGGGGCGGAATAATCACCCGCATGGCCTGGGGAATCACCACCAGACTCAAAACTCTGCGGGGCTTGAGACCCAGTGCCGCAGCGGCTTCCTTCTGACCTTTGCTGACGGACTCAATACCAGAACGAACGACTTCAGCAATAAAAGCCGCAGTATAAATACTCAGAGCAAACCAGAGCGCAGCCAGTTCGGGGATTAAAACCAGACCACCAGAGAAATTAAAACCTTTTAATTCCGGTATCTCCCATTGCAACTGTGCATCTACCAGAAAGCTGGTCACCAGTGGAATCAGCACAACGAATGAAGCCATTGCCAGCTTGATAAAAAGAATCGTTCGCCCGTTGTTTTCGCCATGTTGACGGTTAGACAACCATGGGCGCATAAAGAATCTCAACGTCAGAACAACAGCCAGACAAGCGACGAACACCCAGACAACCGTCACCATGCCAGCATTGAATTCGGGCCAGGGAAGAGAGATACCACGGACATTAAGAAAGACGGCATCAAACAGGCTGATGCTTTGACGGGGGTTGGGCAGAATGCCCAGAACCGCAAAGTACCAGAAGAAAATCTGCAGCAGCAGGGGAATATTCCGGAAAACCTCAATATAAATACTGGCCATTTTTGACAGCAGCCAGTTAGAGGAGAGGCGGGCTACACCGATCAGGAATCCAAGAACGGTGGCAAAGATAACGCCCAGTAATGAGACCAGCAGAGTATTGAGCAAACCCACCAGAAAGGTTCTGCCAAAAGTGTGGCTTTCGTCGTACTCCACCAGAGTTTGGATAATGCCAAAACCTGCGGATTGGGATAAAAAATCAAAGCCGGTACTGATACCGCGATGCTCTAAATTCGACAGGGTATTGTTCACTACCCAGGCGACCATTGCCACGACGGCAAGGATCAACAGAACCTGAAAAAGAACAGCCCGCCAGACCGGGTCTCGCCAGAGTCTTACTAACATAGGGTGCCTTTTTTATTAGCCATGAAGAATCCTTTCATGGCTTTACTTTTATTTTGCTAAAGGTATTTTGCCAGAGGTATTTTGCTATAGGCATCTGATAGCAGAAGGCTGACAACCCTCTTTATTGGGGCTGTCGGCCTTTCAGAACTCTTAGCGGAAAGGAGGTGCGTAGAGAATACCGCCCTGGTTCCACTGGGCATTGAGGCCACGCTCAATCTTCAGAGGAGAGGATGCACCGATATTACGCTCAAAGACTTCACCGTAGTTACCCACTTGCTTCACTACCTGGTAAGCCCAGTCGTCCTTGAGACCCATGCCTTTGCCTTTTGGACCTTCAATGCCCAACAAACGGCGAACGGAAGGATCGGTTGAGGACTTGCTCTTATCGATATTGGCTGAAGTCAGACCCAGTTCTTCGGCATTGATCATAGCGAACAGAGACCACTTCACAATGTTAAACCATTGATCATCACCCTGACGAACCAGTGGCCCCAGAGGCTCTTTCGAAATCACTTCGGGAAGAACGACAGCCTGATCCGGCTTGGACAGACGCAGTCTCAGGGCATAAAGCTGGGATTGGTCAGAAGTCAGGACATCACAACGACCTGAATCAAAACCTTTGGCCGTACCGTCGGAGGTATCAAAGACAACAGGCTGGTATTTCATGCCATTGGTGCGGAAATAATCGGCCAGGTTCAGCTCGGTAGTCGTACCGGACTGAATGCAGATCGCAGCACCATCCAGTTGTTTGGCACTGGTCACACCCAGCTCTTTTTTCACCAGAAAACCCTGACCATCGTAATAACTGACACCGGCAAAGTTGAGACCCAGCGATGCGTCACGGGTGAGTGTCCAGGTGGTATTACGGGAAAGCATGTCAATTTCACCAGACTGCAGAGCGGTAAAACGCTCTTTGGCGGTCAGGGGAATGAATTTAACCTTGGAGGCGTCACCCAGTACCGCAGCTGCTACGCCACGACAGACATCGACATCAATGCCGGACCACTTGCCTTTCTCATCAGGTGTCGCAAAACCCGGCAGACCGGTGTTTACACCACAACTCAGGTAACCTTTGCTTAACACGGTTTCCAGGGTACCGCTATCGGTCTCAGCCTGAGCACCGGTAGCTGCCAGCATAAGAACAGGTGCAACCCATTTTTTGAGTTTTCTTATCATAATCGATCCCGTTTGTTATTTTTTTACTACTTTACAGTAGGCATCTGATACTCGCTGTAACTTACCTAGATTGAGCAGAGCTGACAAGTCCGCCAACAAATAAATCTCTCAGAGACTCAAACCGTTCCACATGGCCCCCTTTATGTTAAACTCTGGCCAATTTTTTACATGAACTACCCATGAAGGACAGACAGTATCCGCCCCCTGCCCTCTTCATGCCACTACTTTTCATGTCACTATTGAGCGATCCATGACCGAACATCTGAGCGAACATTACAAAGCCATTCTCGAATCCCTGGGAGAAGATATTCACCGTGATGGCCTGAGAGAAACCCCGAAACGTGCCGCCAAGGCCATGCAGTTCCTGACACGCGGTTATGAGCAAAGCCTTGAGGATATTGTCAATAACGCGGTGTTCGAGTCCGATATCAGCGAAATGGTGGTCGTCAGGGATATTGAACTCTACTCCATGTGCGAACACCACATGCTGCCCTTTATTGGCAAGTGCCACATTGGTTACATCCCTGATGGCAAAGTGCTGGGCTTGTCCAAGTTCGCCCGCATCGTGGATATGTTTGCCCGTCGTCTACAGATTCAGGAAAACATGACCAGGCAGATTGCCGACGCAATTGTTGAAGCTACGGGTGCAAAAGGGGTGGGTGTTGTCATTGAAGCCAAACACATGTGTATGATGATGCGTGGTGTCGAAAAGCAGAACTCTTCCATGACCTCCTCTGTCATGCTGGGCCTGATGCGTGAAAACCAGCCTTCCCGTCAGGAATTCCTGCAGTTTATCCGTAACAAATAATCCGCTGTCGTATAAGGGAGCCTTAACGGCTCCCCTTTTCAGGGCCGTGGCACAAGGTATATATTCCTGTAAGATTGCGTTATTTTCCGACAAATGGGACACCCCCGCTGCTCCCGTATAAATCGCTCAGCACAATTCTTGCACAAACCAGCGTGTCCACAAGGCTCTAGTGCCGTCATTTCATGCGGTGGTTCGAAACAAACTGGACATTTAGCGGTTTCACCTGGAGTGCCCCCAACAGCTCCAGCTTCCTCAGTTAGAGTTTGGCTTGCTAATTCCTGTCTCAGCTGGGCTATCAGTTCATTTTGTTGTTGAATGACTACAGCCGGGTTTTGCTGCGCAGAATCTGGATCCTCACCAGAAGCCTCAAACTCAACTTCAAACTCCCTGCTGTCGTCTGAACCTCGAAAATAATTCGATAGATAGTCCAGATTTTCTGACGATTCTGCCTGCACTGGCACAGAGGGTGTGGTGCAAATACCCATAATAGCCTCTGTAAACTCTTGCATACCCTCCATGGTAAACATGACCTGAGGTACAGGGCGTAAATGCCCAGTGGGGCAAAAACCAGCCAAGTTCCAGTAGATGGTAGCCATAATCTCGTAGGGTAAGTACGCTCGCAGCAATGCTTCCAGTGTCCCCGGCCATTCCCGCCCTGAGTTGATGCTGTGGAAAGCTGCTGATGCCATTGCAGTCAGACCAATTAGAAGTGCTATTTCCGTGTCGAATCCGGCTGCCATAAATTGACCGGCAATGCTGCTCGGTGAACTGTATTCATTAATATTTTCAGAAAGCCAACCAAGGAAAAATGCCCGATTGTAGGTTATTCCGGTATATCTCTTACGCAGCACGGTAAAATAGTTAGTAAAGTCATTGCCAGAAAGAAAATGAGGACCAAGAAAAGCCAGAAGCATCAGGACTAAATTGTTATTAAGTCCAACATGATTGGACTGACTTGCTCCCCAATCTGAAGAGAAATAATGAAAATAAGGATTTCTCCAGCCACCTCTCATTACAGACGAAAAAAAATGTTCAAAGAGGCTTTGTGCTATTGCTTTAATTAGCGCTTTCTTGTCAGGACTTTGTACATTGGTCTGATTTATATTTATAGCGAACATGTAATGTATCAGTCTCAGCATTCTTTGAATGCGAGTTTTTTGATCATATCCATCGTGAGTCCTGTTCACATAATGAAAATAAAATCTGATCAGACGTCCAAAATCTTGCTCATCAACCTCGTAATTTCCGCTGATTTCAAATCGCTCATCTCCAGACAGGTCGTCAGAGGTTAAATTAAGTCCGACAAAACCAATGCGGATGTTTTCAAATGGGCTTTGATCAGCGTGCCTTTGTTGTTCGTTTAAAGGTGGATTTGTGTTTGCCTTACGATACCTGCGAAATTCTTCAAGGCCGTAGGTGTCGTTTGCCAGCACCTGCTGATAAAAAAACAAAAATACTGAAAACAAAAGTGTCTTTAAGGCACATCCTATGGTCATACTCTCACCTGCATTCGTTAAAACAGCTGCACAACTATTAATGAGCTTTACGTGAGCCCCCCCTCAGTGCCTATTTATATAGGCCATGGAGACCCATAGAAAAAGCTGACCCGGATGTTGCCATTACAGCAATCGCCTCAAGCCTGCTCTCGGGTGTATCCCGATGGAGAGAAAGCAGTGACTTTTTAGCCGGACAGAAGATGGGGCAAACAGCATTAGTCTGCTCCAGACATTGATCGTCAGTTGTCTTCTTGCAGGCATTGATCCATACAACTACTTCGTAGATTTGCTCCAGCGCATCAGGCAATCTGGCACTGTGCACACATTCAAGGAAGAGACATGTCGATAACTCTAATGACTGATAAGCTAGCTTCCCGACAAAAGGGACAGTCCCTCTGCTCGTTTATAATTCGCTCAGCACAATTCTTGCAGAAACCAGCATGCCCGCAACTTTGTAACAGCATAATGTCTTCCAGTGGTGTGCGACATAGTGGGCATTTTTTGACTGCTCCTGAGGCTCCTCCAACTGCACCAGCTTCCCCCCTCTCGGACTGGATTGCTAATTCCCGTCGCAGTTCGGCTATCAGTTCATTTTGTTGTTGAATGACTTTTGACGCATCCTCATGCTCCGTATCTGTTTCCTCAATATGACCATCACTGTCCGAGCTCTCAGAAGAATCCACTGAGTGGCCCCGCCTTTCTGGCGGTGATACAGGTGTGGGGTCAATACCCAAAATACTGTGTGTAAACTCATGCATACCATTCACGGTAAACATAACGATAGGTACTGGATACGATCGTCCAGCGTGGCAATGAATGACTATATTTCTGTAGACAACATCCAGAAGATCGTATGGCAAGTAATTTATCAACAAGGTTTCCAGAGTCTCTTGCCATTCCCGTCCTGAATTAATGCGCTGGATAGCCGCTGATGCCATTGCAGTTAATCCGATTAAAAGTGCTGTTCCTGCGTCCAATTCAGCTGTATCTAATTGATTGGCAAGACTTTGCGGAGAATGATATTCATTAATATTTACAGAAAGTAATTCACGTTCAAATGCATGATAGTAGCTTGTTCTGGTGTAACTGTTATGCAGCACTTTAAAGTGGTCATATAATTCATTCTGTAAAAGAAAATGGGGACCAAGAAAAGTCATCAGAAATAAATCTTTATTAACATCGTCATAACTGTAATGACTCGCTGTAAATTCAAAATCATAATAATGGAAATAATGTTCACTCCCGCCATTTATACTTTCAGACAAAAAGTTTTTCTCAAAGAGGCTTTCTGCTATTGCATTTATTCTTCGTTTATCTTCGGGGTTTTTCCCATTAGTCCTATTTATATTTATAGTGAATATAAAATTCATTAGTCTCAGCATTCTTTGAATGCGAAGTTTTCGAGATTGTTCAGTCACGTTCACATAATCAAAATAAAAGTTATTCAAACGATTAAAGTCTTGCTCAGAAATCTCGTAATCATCACAGATTTCCAGTCGCTCATCTCCCGATACAGTGTCAGAAGCTAAATTAAGCCTGACAAAACCAATACGAATGTTTTCAAGAGGGGGTATGGCGGGCTGACCTGTGCAACTTTGTTGTTTTTCTGAAGGCGGTTTCCAGTTTTTCTTTTGATGCTGGCGGAATTCTTCAAGGTCATAGGTGTCGTTTGCCAGCCCCTGCTGATAAAAAAACAAAAATACTGAAAACACAAGCATCTTTAAGGCACATTCTATGGTCATACTTCCACCTGAATTCCTTGAAACAGCTGCCATCCGATCTCGACAAATAGCGGGGTCTGAACCCCGCTCGAACGCTTTCTCTTGATAATGGGTACAAACTGACTCTATCGTTCCCATGGAGTCAGAGTATCAGGCAATAAACTTGCACTGCATACACATTCAATGAGGGGGCATTAAGAATATCTTTCTAAATGATTCAGGTTCTTTCCGACAAACAGGACATCCCCTCTGCTCCCGAACAAATCGCTCAGCACAAACCCTGCATAAACCCGCGTGTCCACAAGTTTCTAATAACGTTATTTCTTGCAGTGGTTCGAAACAAACCGGACATTCTATGACTTTTTCTGGGGCTCCTCCCACTGCACCGGCTTCCTCCGCTCTGTGTTGGCTTGCTATTTCCTGTCGTAGTTGGGCTATCAGTTCATTTTGTTGCTGAATGACTATTGACTGATCCTGATGCCCGAAATCCAACGCCTCACCAGGATCCTCGACCTCATTGTCTGAATCCAGTGAATAATCCGATTGATAGTCCAGGCTTTCTGACGATGATGCCGATGATATTGCAGGTTCAGGGTTAATAGCCAAAATACTATGCGTAAAATCTTGCCTGCCACTCAAGGTGTACATAACCGTGGGGACAGGGAAGATGCGTCCATTGTGGCAAAGGCTGGCTAAATTGTTGTAGATAATGGCCAGAAGTTCGTCTGGCAAGTGACTCATCAACAAGGTTTCCAGTGTCTCTGGCCATAACTGTTCTGAATTTAAGCACCGGGAAGCGGCTGGTGCCATTGCGGTTAAGCCAATTAGAAGTGCTGTTTCTGTGTCCAGTGCGGCTGCAGTCAATTGATTGGCAATGCTTTGCGGAGAATTATATTCATTGACATCTCCAGCAAGCAGCTCACAGGAGAATGCTCGACCGTAGCTTTTTTTGGTATAGCGTCTTTGAAGCACGCTAAACCATTCAGACAAGTCAAACCGGGAAAGATAATGGGGACCAAGAAAAGCAAGAAACATCAAGATTAAACCGTTATTAACACCGGCATTATAAGACCTATCGTCTGCTGAAACTGAATGAAAATAAAGGAAATAAGGATTGCTTCGCCCGTTTACATTGTCAGATAAAAACATTTGCACAAAGAGGCTTTTTGCCATTGTATTTATTAATTCTTTCTCTGCCGGGCTTTGTCCCATGAACGTATTCATATTGATATCGAACATACGGTGTATGAGTCTCAGTGCCGTTAGAATATGTGTTTTTCGATAGTTAGGATCACCTATGTTCATATAGTTAAAAAAAAAGTTTAGCAGTCGTTGAAAGTCCTGTTCAGAAACCTCGTAATTTTCACAGATTTCCAGTCGCACATCTCCAAACAAATCGTCAGATTCTAAATTAAGCCTGACAAAGCCAATGCGTATGTTTTCAAGTGGGCCCATGACAGGTCGGCCTGATTGCCTCTGTTTTTTCTTTGAAGGCGGTTTCCAGTTTGTTTTTTGATACTCGCGAAATCTTTCAAGATCATAACTATCGTTTGCCAGCCCCTGGTGAGAAAAAAACAACAACATTGAAAACAAAAGTGTCTTTAAGGAACATGGTCTTACCATACTTTCACCTGTATTCGTTATAACAGCTGCACTGCTATTAATGAGTTTTGTATGAGCGTCCCTGGCAACTACTTATGGTCATAATGACCAATAAAGAAAGCTTATTCTGATGCAGCCGGAGAGATGACAACCCATTTTCAATGAGAAGACATATCTAAAACCCTCTTGTATGATTCCGATTTTACCCGACAAAAGGGACAGCCGGTCTGCTCCCGTATAATTCGCTCAATACAAATCTGGCACAAACCAGCGTGTTCACAACTTTTAAAACCCATTACTTCTTGCAGTGGCTCGTGACAAACTCCACATTTTTTGGTGACTCCTGCTGCTCCTCCAATTGCACCCGCTTCCTCCGTTGCAGTTTGGCTTGACAACTCACTTCGTAACTGGGCTATCAGTTCATTTTGTTGTTGAATGACTATTGATTGATCCTGATGCTCAGGATCCGATACCTCAAGAAAAAACTCAGTCTCTGAACTCTCAGAATAATCCGATCGATTGTCCGGGCTTTCTGACGATAATGCGTGGGGGTCAATACCTATAATACTGTGTGTAAACTCTTGCATACCGCCCGCTGTAAACATAACCATAGGTATAGTGTACGATGACACAGGATGACAATGGTCGTCTATATTGCTGTAGATAACGGCCAAAAGTTCGTCTGGCAAGTGTCTTCGTAACAAAGCTTCCAGTGTCTCATGCCATTCCAGTCCTAAATGCATGTGCCGAAAAGCTGATGCTGCCATTACAGTCAAACCGATTAAAAGTGCTATACCTGCGTCCAATTCAGCTGCTTTTAATTGATTGGCAAGACTTTGCGGAGAGTCATATTCATTGATATTTTCAGAAAGCAATTCACGGTCGAATGCTTGCTCGCAGCTTTTTTCGCTATAGCTATTATGAAGTACGTCAAAGTAGGCATATAAGTCATTCTGAAAAAGAAAGTGGGGCCCAAGAAAAGCAAGATACATCAGGACTAAATCATTATTAACACCGAGAAAATTCGACTGATTTTCTATCGAATCCGGATAGAAATAATGGAAATAAGGATTGATTCTGTCGTTTACCCTGACAGACAAAAACTTTTTTTCAAAAAGTCTTGTTGCTTTTGCATTTGCCAACGGTTTCTTTTCCGGGCTTTGTTTATTGATCATATTTATGTTCATAGCGAATATACGATTCAACAGTCTAAGTACTCTTTGAATGCGATCTTTTCGATGCTGAAGCTCACCCATATTCACATAATCAAAATAAAAGTTGTTCAGCCGATTAAAGTCTTGCTCATCAACTTCGTAATCTTCACAGATTTCCAGCCGTCTATCTCCAGATACATCGTCAGATTCCAGATCGAGTCTTACATAACCAATACGGATGTTTTCAAGTCTGCTCACTGCGGGTTGACCTGTAAGCCTTTGTTGTTTTTTTGAAGGCGGCTGGCAGTTTGTCATATGATGCTGGCGAAATTCTTCAAGGTTATAGGTATCATTTGCCACCCCCTGCTGATAAAAAAACAAAAACACTAAAAACAAAAGCGTCTTTAAGGCGCATAGCATGGCCATACTTTCTCCTTCACTGATTGAAACAGATGTACCACTACCAATAATGAGCCTTGTGTGAGCGTCCTCGGCACATATTTATACTGGCTACGGAGAGCAATAGAAAAAGCTGATCCGGATGTGACCATTGACGCTAATCATATGTAGTCTAGCCTCTGATGTATCCCGATGGGGAGAAAGAACTGACTTTTTTGGCTGAACAAAAAGAACGTTCAGATAACCCTGCCCTGTTCCAGACATTATTTGTCAGCTGTCTTCTTTAAGGCATTAATCCTTACAAGTACTTCGTCGATGTGCTTCAAAGCGCCGGGCAATAGACCGGCACTGTTCACACATTCAGGGTAAAGACATGTCGAGAATCTTCATGCATGACAAGGGTACGTTCCGACAAAAAGGACATTCCCTCTCCTCACGTATGAGTCGCTCAGCACAATTCCTGCAAAAACCAGCGTGTCCACAACTATGTAACGCTACAAGGTCTGTCAGGCGGTCGGTACAAAGTGGGCATTTTTTGGTTTCTGCTGAGGCTCCCCCGACAGCACCCGCTTCCTCCGTTGCGGATTGGCTTGCCAATTCCTGTCGAAGTTGGCCTATCAGTTCATTTTGTTGCTGAACGACGATTGACTGATCCTCGAAATCCGATTCCTCAAGAGAAGAATCACTGTCTGAAAGCTCATGATAATCCACTAAAAATTCCAGACTTTCTAACGATGCTGCCTCCGATAAAGGCACGGGGTTAATACCCACAATGCTGTGTGTAAATATTTGCATACCATACACGGAGTACATAAGCGCAGGTTCAGGGCGTGAGTTTCCAGAGCGGCAATGCCTGGCTATATTGCTGTAGACAATCGACAGAAGCTCGAACGGCAAGCATCTTATCAATACGGTTTCCAGTGTTTGCAGCAATTCCAGTCCTGAATTCATGCGCTGGAAAGCGGCTGATGCCATTGTAGTTAAACCGATTAGAAGCGCTGTGCCTGCGTCCAATCCGGCTGCATTTAATTGACTGGCAAGGCTTTCTGGAGAATGATACTCATCGATATTTTCTGAAAGCAATGCACAATCAAATGCTTGATTGCAGCTTACTCCGGTATATATGTTTTGCATTATCCTAATGCCGGTATACAAGTCATTCTTGGAAAGAAATTGAGGACCAAGAAAAGCAAAAAACATCAGGGCCAGACCGTTGTCAACATCAGCATAACTGGATGAATGTTCGTCAAGAAATATATAGAAATAATTCAAATATGGATTGCTTCTGCCATTTATGTTGACAGACATAAACAGTTGGTCAAAAAGGCTTTTTGCCATTGCATTGATTGACATTTGCTCTGCTCGACTTTGAACAGTAAATCTATTTATATTAATAGCGAATATACGATGTATGAGTCTCAATACACTTTGAATGCGAACTTTTCGACGCTGAGGTTCACCCATATTCACATAATCAAAATAAAAGCTCTCCAGACGTTTAAAGTCTTGCTCAGCAACCTCGTAATTTTCAAAAATTTCCAGTCGCTCATCTCCAGATACATCGTCAGAAGCTAAATTAAGCCTTACAAAGCCAAGACGCATGTTTTCAAGTGGTTTCATGGCCGGTTGACCTGTACTGTTTTGTTGTTTTTCCGAAGGCTGTTTCCCGTTTGTCTTTTTATGATGGCGATATTCTTCAAGGTTGTAAGTATCGTTTGCCAGGCTCTGCTGAAAAAAAAACAAAAATACTAAAAACAAAAGTATCCTTAAGGCGCATAGCATGGTCATATTTTCACCTTCACTCGTTGAAGCTGTACTACTGTTAACGTTCTTTTTGTGAGTTCCCAGGCACATATTTACACAGGCTATGAAGAGCAATTGAAAAAGCGGATCCGGATGTTGCCATTGACAACAATCACATGCAGTCTAGTCCCCAATGTATCCCGATGGGGAGAAAAAACTGGCCTTTTTAGCTGAACAAAAAGAACGTTCAGATAACCCTGCCCTGTTCCAGACGTTACTTGACAGTTGTCTTCTTTCAGGCATTGATTCTTATAAGTACTTCGTCGATGTGTTTCAAAACATCAGGCAATAGACTGGTGCTGTGCAGAGATTCAGCGTAAAGACATGTCGAGAATCTTCATGTATGACAAGGGCACGCTCCGACAAAAGGGACATTCCCTCTCCTCACGTATGAGTCGCTCAACACAATTCTTGCAAAAACCAGCGTGTCCACAGCTTTGTAACGCTATAACGTTTGTCAAGCGGTCGGTACAAAGTGGACATTTTTTGGTTTCTGCTGAGGCACCTCCAACAGCACACGCTTCCTCCTTTTCAGTTTGGTTTGCTAATTCTTGCCTCAGCTCGGCTATCAGTTCATTTTGTTGTTGAACGACTATTGACAGATCCTGATCCCCTGAATCCGAATCATCAACAGAACCCTCGCTGTCTGAACCTTCATTATCTGAAAGCACAATATAATCCACGAGAAAGTTCAGACTTTCTGCCGATGATGCCAATGATAATGTAGATGTAGGGTCAAAACCCAAAATACTGTTTGTAAACTCTTGCATGCTATATAAGGTATACATAACCCCAGGTACAGGGCACGAGCGTCCAGGGCGGCAATGGCAGGCTATATTGCTGTAGATAATGGGCAGAAGCTCGAATGGCGAGCATCTTATCAACAAGTTTTCCAGTGTCTCCTGCGATTCCAGTTCTGAATTCATGCGCTGAAAAGCAGCTGATGCCATTGCAGTTAAACCGATTAGAAGCGCTGTTCCTGCGTCCAGCCCAGCTGCATTTAATTGATTGGCAAGGCTTTGCGGAGAATTATATTCATTGATATTTTCACAGAGCAGCGCACTGTCGAATGCTTGATCGAAGCTTTGCCCGGTATATATGCCAGCCAACATAATAAAGCTGGTAAAAAGTTGTTCCTTGTAAAGAAAGTGAGGACCAAGAAAAGCAAGAACTATCAGAACCAGATCGTTATTAACATCAGCATAATCAGAGAGAGGGGCCTCCGGAATTGAATAGAAATAATTGAAATAAGGATTGCTTTTGCCATTTATGTTGACAGTCGAAAAAAACTGTTCAAAAAGGCTTTGTGCCGTTGTAATGATTATCTTTTTCTCTTCCCGGCTTTGTTCATTGGTCATATTTATATTCATAGCGAATATACGATGTAATAGTCTCAGCATTCTTTGAATGCGAACTTTTCGATATTGAGGATCACCCATTTCCACATAATCGAAATAAAAGTTGTGCAGACGTTTAAAGTCTTGCTCAGCAACCTCGTAATTTTCACAAATTTGCACTCGCTCATCTCCAGACACATCGTCAGAGACTAAATTAAGCTTGACAAAGCCTATGCGGATATTTTCAATAGGGCTCATGCCGAGCTGACCCGTGCATTTTTGTTGCTCTTTTGAAAGCTCTTTCCAGTTTTTTATTTGATGATCGCGAAATTTTTCAAGGCGATAGGTGTCGTTTGCCAGCCCCTGCTGATAAAAAAAAACACTGAAAACAAAAGCGTTTTTAAGGCAAATGATATGGCCATACTTTCACCTGCATTCGTCAAAACAGCTGCACTACTATTAATGATCTTTCTGTGATCTTCCTTAGCACATACTTTTATAGGACATGGAAAGCAATAGAAAAAGCTGATCCGGATGTTGCCATTGATACCAGTCACCTGCAGCCTGGTCTCAGGTGTATATGCCGGGGAAAAGTGCTGACCGCACTGAACAGGAAGGAGAAGCATCAGACTGGCACTGCGCGTACATTCAAGGTAAAGACATCTCAGGAGCCTTCATGTATGACAAAGGTACGTTCCGACAAAAGAGACATTCGCTCTGCTCATATATAAGTCGATCAGCACAAGTATTGCAAAAGCCGGAGTCTTCACAACAATCTAACACGATAATATCTGTCAGTGGGTCGGCACAAAGTGGACATTTTTTGGTTCCTGCCGTGGTTCCTCCGACAGCACCCGTTTCCTCCGTAGCAGGTTGGTCTGCTGATTCCTCCCGTAGTTCGGTTATCAGTTCATTTTGTTGCTTTATGACTATTAGCTGATCCTGATGCTCAGAATGCGGCTCCCCGTCAGGGTCCTCAGCCTGATTGTCTGAACCCTGAGAATAATCCGATTGACAGTCCGGACTTTGAGAAGATTCTGCTTGCAATAATGCAGACTCAGCCGTGTCGTCAATACCCAAAATAACCTGTGTAAACTCTTGCATCCCCTCTACGGTAAACATGACCTCAGGTACAGGCCATGAACGTCCTGCAGGAAAAAGGCCAACCAAACTCCAGTAGACAGTGCCCAGAATCTCGCAGGGTAAGTATCTTTGCAACAAAGTTTCCAGTGTCTCTGGCCATTCCTGCCCTGAGTTGAGGCTCTGGAAAGCTGCAGATGCCATTGCAGTTAAACCAATTAGAAGTGCTGTTTCTGTGTCCAATCCGGCTGCAGTGAAATAACTGGCAATGCTATGTGGAGAATTTTCATTGATATTTTCATAAAGCGATCCACGGGATAATGCCCGATCGTAGCTTTTTTCAGTATAACTGTTACGCAGCACGGTAAAGTAGTTATCAAAATCATTGCTGAAAAGAAAATGAGGACCAAGAAAAGTCAGAAGCATCAGGACTAAACCATTATTTAAACCGACATAATCGGACTGACTTGCTAGCGAATCTAAAGAGAAATAATGGAAATAAGGATTTTTCCCGCCATTTCTCATTTCAGAAGAAAAAAAACATTCGAAGAGGCTTTGTGCTGCAACTCTGATTAGCTCTTTTTTGTCAGGGCTTGCTCCATTGATCTGGTTTATATTTATAGCGAATATATGATGTATCAGTCTCAGTACTCTTTGAGTGCGCATTTTTCGATCATTTTGAGTATCAGTACTGTTCACATAGTTAAAATAAAAGTTGACCAGAAGCCTAAAGTCTTGCTCAGTAACCTCGTAATTTTCACAGATTTCCAGTCGGCCATCTCCAGATACATCGTCAGATTCCATATTAAGTCTGACAAAACCAATACAGATGTTTTCAAGTGGACTCATGGCGGGTTGACCTGTGCAACTTTGTTGTTCTTTTGAAAGCGGTTTCCAGTTTTTCATTTGATACTTGCGAAACTCTTCAAGATCATAGGTGTCATTTGCCAGCCCCTGCTGATAAAAAAACAAAATTACTGAAAACAAAAGCGTCTTTAAGGCATATTGTGGGATCATACTTTAACCTGCACTCGTTAAAAAAGCTTCCTGTTGTTAATGGGCTATGTATCAGCATCCTTGGCACACATTCAGGGCAAAGACATATCGATAAACTTCATGTATGACAAGGGTATTTCCCGACAATAGGGACATTCTCTCTGCTCATTTATAAACCGCTCAGCACAAGTCTTGCAAAAACCGGCATGTCCACAACGATTTAACACTGTAATGTCTGTTAATGGGTCGGTACAAATTGGACATTTTTTAGTTCCTGCTAAAGCGCCTCCGACAGCACCCACTTCTTCCGTTGCTGATTGGTTTGCCAATTCCTGTCGTAATTGACCTATCAGTTCATTTTGTTGCCGAACGACTACTGACTGATCCTGATCCTCAGAATCCGACTCCTCAAGAGCAAACTCATTGTTTGAACCTAAACTATCTGAGCCTTCACTATCTGAAAGCTCAATATAATCCATTAGAAATTTCAGACTTTCGAACGATGATGCCTCCGTTAAAGGTGTGAGGTTAATACCCATAATACTGGATATAAATTCTTGCATGCCATTCACGGTATGCATAAACGCAGGTACAGGGCATGAGCGTCCCGGGCGACAATGCCTGGCTGCATTACTGTAGATAATCGGCAGAAGCTCGTAGGGCAAGCATCTTATCAACAAGTTTTCCAGTGTCTCCTCTGACTCCAGTCCTGAATCAATGCGCTGGAAAGCCGCTGATGCCATTGCAGTTAAACCGATCAGAAGCGCTATTCCTGCGTCCAATTCGGCTGCTTTCAACTGACTTGAAAGGGACTGCGGACAATCATATGCATTGATATTTTCACAAAGCAATGCACGGTCGAATGCTTGATCGCAGCTTTCTCCGGTGTATATGTCAGCCAAGATACAAAAGTAGGTATAAAGTCGATCCCTGGAAAGAAAGTTGGGTGCAAGAAAAGCAAGAAACATCAGGACCAGACCGTTATTAACCCCAACATAATTGCACTGTTTTTCCCCCTGAACTAAATGAAAATAATTGAAATAGGGATTACTTCTGCCATTTATGTTGACAGACAAAAACAGTTGATCAAAAAGGCTTCTTGCCGTTGTATAGACCACCCCTTTCTCTAAGCGGCTTTGACTATTGAACCTGTTTATATTAATAGCGAATATACGATGTATGAGTCTCAATACTCTTTGAATGCGATTTTTTCGAAATTCAGGATTACCCGTGTTCACATAATTAAAATAAAAGTTGGTCATACGATTAAAGTCTTGCTCATCAACTTCGTAAGTTTCACAGGTTTCCAGTCGCTCATCTCCGGATAGGTCATCAGATTCTAAGTTAAGCCTGACAAAGCCAATACGAATATTTTCAAGTGGGCTTATGTCGGGTTGATCTCTGCAGTTTTGTTGCTCTTTTGAAAGGGGTTTCCAGTTTTTCATTTGATAGTTACGAAATTTTTCAAGACGATAGGTGTCGTTTGCAAGCCCCTGCTGATAAAAAAACAAAAACATTGAAAACAAAAGTGTCTTTAAGACACATGTTATAGCCATACTTTCACCTGTATTCGTTAAAAAAGCTACATTGCTATCAGTGAGCCTTATGTGAGCTTCCTTAGCACATATATTTATAGGCTATGAAGACCCATAGAAAAAGCAGGTCTGGATGTTGCCATTGAGGCCAGCCACAGAAAAAAATAAGACACCCATAAAAATAAAAACAAGACCTTCAAAAACTGTATTCCCAAAAAGGATCAGAAAATCTATCTTCAAGTAGCGTATCATTGAGCCACACATCGCCATCCAACGAACAGAGGCTGTTCAAGCCATAATTCAGACAATGCAAATTCATTCCGACATGAGTCGAAGAGAGATAAAGAGAGGGTCTTTGACGTCTTAACTGACTTCTACGCTAACCTATCATATACAAACGACTACAGACATTTAAACCTCGAAGCCACTTCTGTCCGGCTTCAAGTGCATAAGCCTTCATCGCCTCCAGACGGCCAACTGCCCGATAAAAACGATTATTCCATTGCATGGTTTTCAGCCACTCATCCGGATCAATTTCCAGTCTTTCAAGAATACGAGGGATATGCGACGGGATGGAACCTTTCTTATCTGTCCTGACAATGCGGCCACTCCAGTCAACCAGTTCCAGATAGTCGTGAAGAAGGTAGGGAAGGGCAACGTCCGTTTCCTGTCCCTGCAAACAGAAAGGTTTCAGGGTCAGCGGCTGTTTTTTAGTCTCAGAATGTGTAACCTGCTCCACCCGTTCCTGAATCGACGTGTAGTTCGACTCTTCCGGTATTTCTGCCTTTCCAGCCCGAATCGGATTCAAGTCAACGTAGGTCATGCAGGTCAGTAACGCTGCTTCGTCCAGCAATGCCTGGCTTTTAAAGCGACCTTCCCAGAAGCGTCCTTTACACTCGTCTTCTTTATTAGCCTCACGAGCAAGATGTTCATTCAGGCAGCGCATAAACCAGCTGATATCCGCTAAACGACGCCGGTATTCCTCAGCATATTCATCAATACGGGCCAATTCAGCGCTGCCCAGTTTGTCAGCGGCCAGATGCCTTTGCACCAGAAGTGGACCTCTGAACAAGGTCGTCCAACGATGCAGCACTTCATTCCGTGACCAGCTCCTGGCAGATGACTGATTGATGTGCAAAACCACATGATAATGATTCGACATGACAGCGTAAGCGCAAACTTCGATAGCAAAGACTGAAACCAGTTCCTGAAGTTTATCCACCACCCATTGGCGGCGATGCTCGTAATTCTTGCCAGTCAGGTGGTTCTCTCCACAGAGGTAAGCCTGACGAACACATCTTGCCATGCAGTGGTAATAAGGCGTTGAGCCGGGGTCAATCAGAGTATTGCGGGCCTGAGCCATGAACTCACCTGTCTGGGTAAAAAATCAGTGATGGGTGAAAAAGTAGACCAGGTGGATGGGGAAGCAAATTTATGGGTGTCTTTTTTTTCTGCCAAAAAGACAGGAGAGACACCCTGGAGTCAAAAACTGTCATTTTCATAAAATCCAAACAAACCTGTAACATTACTGAAATATTCACCCCCTATCCTTGCACCCATCAAATTTTGAGGTAACAGAAAAATATTTTGCACAACCCACTGACAGATTAAGGCACGGCAAAAGATTTTTCTTTGTAAACGCAAGTACACTCCAAGCGAGTTTCTCGGGGAGAATAGAAGTGAAGTTTCTGAAGTCTATTGTAATGTCCTCCATGTTGGCTGCAGCGTCCTTCTCTGCATCTGCCAAGACAGAAGTTATCAACGGTGCGGGAGCCAGTTTCCCACATCCGATCTATGCCAAATGGGCTGAGGAATACCAGAAAGAAACCGGTATTCGCATCAACTACCAGGCCATCGGTTCCGGCGGTGGTATCCGTCAGATCACTGCCAAAACCGTCGACTTTGGCGCCAGCGACGCACCTCTGAATGAAGAGCGACTGGATAAAGAAGAGATGATCCAGTTCCCAATGGTGATGGGCGCTATTGTTCCAGTGATCAACGTACCTGGCATTGAGTCCGGTGCTCTGAAGCTGACCGGTGAAGTCCTGGCAGACATCTACCTGGGTAAAATAAAGAAGTGGAATGACGAGCGCATCACTGCTCTGAACCCGGATCTTGAGATTCCTGCCCAGGCTATCTATGTCGTCCATCGTTCCGATGGTTCCGGTACCACCTACAACTTCACCGATTACCTGAGCCAGATCAGCTCGGAGTGGAGTGAGAATATCGGCAGAAACACCGACATCACCTGGCCAAAAGCAGCTACCACTATCGGTGGTAACGGTAACGCTGGTGTCGCCAACTTCGTGGGCCGTACCCGTGGTGCTATCGGTTATGTAGAATATGCCTTTGCAAAACAAAACGACCTGACCTACACCCAGCTGGCCAGTGCTGATGGCAAGTTCCTGAAGCCAAGCATGGAAACCTTCCAGGCTGCCGCTGCCAATGCCGACTGGGAGAATGCTCCGGGCTTCGAATTGCTGCTGAACAACCAGCCTGGTGCTGACTCCTGGCCTATGACAGCAGCGACCTTCATCCTGATGCATAAAGATCAGGCTGACGCCGAGAAAGCTGAGCAAATCATCGACTTCTTCGAGTGGAGCTACGAGAAAGGCGGCGAACTTGCAGAAGGTCTGGACTACATCCCAATGCCGGAAAGCGTAGTTAACATGGTAGAGAATGTCTGGAAAGAAGACTTGACTAGCAACGGACAAACCATTATCAAGTAACCGGTTATTCTAGCCTTTCTTAAACAGGAAACGAACGACAGCTGATCAGCATAGCGCTGGTCAGCTGTCTTGTTGTAGCTTATGCTTTTAACTGCGATGCCCAGCGCTATAAAGGGTGACTCAATCTTCTACAGACTGAGCTTCACCAGCGCCATTCTGATTTTTCTGGTGTTGATCGGGATTATCCTTTCCCTGATCGACGGCGGTTGGCTGGCTCTCTCCGAGTTTGGCCCCGGCTTTGTATTTCGTAATGTCTGGGACCCGGTAAACAGTGAGTTTGGTGCCGCATCTGCTATTTATGGCACCCTGGTTTCTTCGCTTATCGCCATTATTATTGCCATTCCTGTCGGTCTGGGCACGGCGATCTTCCTGGCCGAGCTGGCCCCCGACTGGATCAGTCGCCCCGTGAGCATGGCCATTGAGCTGCTGGCCGCTGTACCCAGTATTATTTACGGTATGTGGGGTCTTTTTGTCTTCGCACCCTGGTTCTCAGAAGGCTTCCAATTCTGGGCACTGGAAAACCTGGTTGGCCTGCCTCTGATTGGCCACTGGTTTGACGGTCCCCCCATCGGTATAGGTCTACTAACGGCGGGCATCATTCTGTCGTTCATGATTTTGCCCATTATTACGGCTTTAACTCGTGACGCCCTGAAAACCATTCCCAATGTGGTCAGAGAAGCAGCATACGGTGTTGGCGCTACGCCCTATGAAGTCATTACCCGAGTGCTGCTGCCAAGTATCAAGAATGCCGCAGTGGGTGCCGGAATCCTCGGCCTGGGTCGTGCCCTGGGAGAAACCATGGCAGTTGCCTTTGTAATAGGCGGCGCCAACCGTATAGAGACTTCACTGTTCATGCCTGCGAGCTCTATTTCTTCTACGATTGCGCAGCAGTTCAACGAAGCGACTAATGAGATGCACATCTCGGCTCTGATCAGTCTGGGCCTGGTACTGTTTGTACTCACCTTTATTGTGATGGGTACTGCCCGTCTGCTGTTGAGGAAGCGATAATGCCAGTCAGGAAACTCAAGAACTACGCTTTCATCGGCTTCTGTACCTTCTGTGCACTGTTTGGCCTGGTGGTTCTGGCCAGCGTACTATACAGCCTGGTCGGAAAAGGTATTTCCGGCATGGGTCTGCATGTCTTCACCGAACTCACTCCCGGACCCGGTAGCCACGGTGGCCTGAAAAACGCCATTGTTGGCAGTTTGATTCTGACCGCTCTTGGTATTCTGATCGCCGCACCTCTGGGTGTATTGGCTGGTACCTGGCTGTCTGAATCCGACAAGAGTTCAAAAATTGCTGAAGCACTGCGCTTTCTCAACGGTATGTTGATGAGCGCACCTTCTATTCTGGTCGGCCTGTTTGTCTACAAGGTTGTGGTGGTCACCACCGGCTCCTTTTCTGGTTGGGCAGGTGCCATTGCACTGGCTATTCTGGCACTGCCCATTATCGTCAGCACCACAGAAGAAATGCTGCGCCTGGTTCCCACCACCTTGAAAGAAGCAGGTAGCGGACTGGGCGCTCCGCGCTGGCGAGTCATTACCCAGCTGTGCTATCGGGCAGCCGGCCCCGGTATTATGACCGGTATTCTGTTGTCTGTAGCGCGGATTACCGGTGAAACAGCCCCCCTGTTGTTTACCGCCCTCAACAGTAACTTCATGAGCACCGATCTGGACAAGCCTATGGCTAACCTGCCGGTGACCATTTATCAGTATGCTATGAGCCCTTTTGAATCCTGGAATCAACTGGCCTGGGCCGGCGCACTGCTGATAACCGTATTTATTCTGATTATCAATATTCTGTCCACTGCTTTACCGCGTTGGATCAAAGCTCGAAAGGCAGCCAAATGAACATGAACATTGCTACTGCTCCTGCGGCTACAGAAAGCCTGAGTCAAATCAAGACAGAATCCGGTCTGGCCGATGATATTCTGCAACCCAGAATGGAAGTAAAAGACCTCAGTTTCTTTTACAGCAAAGGTTCTGAACCAGCCCTGAAGAACATCAACATGCCGATTTACAACAACAAGGTAACGGCTCTGATTGGTCCTTCCGGCTGTGGTAAATCCACCCTGCTGCGCACCATGAATCGCATCTTCGACCTGTATGGCAGTCAGTCGGCTGAAGGTGAGATTCTGCTGGATAACGAAAATATCCTGCAACGTGGTGTGGATCTGAATGAATTGCGCTCCAAAGTCGGTATGGTTTTCCAGAAGCCTACGCCTTTCCCTATGTCCATTTACGACAACATCACCTTCGGTCTGAAGATGAAAGGTGGACTGAGCAAGCCGGAAATGGCTATTCGTGCCAGAAAGGCCCTGAAGCGAGCCCATCTGTGGAAAGAAGTGAAGGACAAGCTGAATGCCGATGCCAGCAGCCTGTCCGGTGGTCAGCAGCAGCGTCTGTGCATCGCCCGCACCATTGCCCTGGAGCCGGAAGTCATCCTGATGGACGAACCCACGTCGGCTCTCGATCCACTGGCCACCAGCGCCATTGAAGAGCTGATTACTGAACTGCGTCAGAAGTACACCATTGTGATCGTGACTCACAACATGCAACAGGCCATGCGTATCTCTGATTACACCGGCTTTATGTATCTGGGTGAGCTGGTTGAGTTTGATAAAACCGGCAAGATCTTCAACAAAGCTGAAAATCAGAAGACCCGTGACTATATCGCGGGTGACTTTGGTTAAGCATTAACTTCTGATCGTGGAGCCTTTCGGCTCCACATTTTCTTTTACAGAACCAGAGGTTTTAAGACACCCACCGAAGCATGGGAACCAGAGCTAAGTCGTATTATGGCGTGGACAGGTCGATGTTAGAGATGGTCAACTCCAATCAAGAATCACTTTGCCAGACTGGCCGGACCCCATGATTTCAAAACCTTTCTGGAAATCATCCACCGGCATCCGGTGAGTAATCACCGGGGAAATATCCAGACCGGACTGGAGCATACTGGTCATTTTATACCAGGTTTCGTACATCTCACGGCCATAAATACCCTTGATGACCAGACCCTTGAAGATCACCTGATTCCAATCAATAGTGGTATCGCTGGAAGGAATACCCAGCAGGGATACCTTGCCACCGTAGTTCATGTTTTCCAGCATCTGTTGGAAAGCACGACCATTACCAGACATCTCCAGGCCTACGTCAAAGCCTTCTACCATCCCCAGTTTTGCCATGACCTCTTGCAGATCTTCAGTGGCAACGTTAACAGCACAGGTAGCTCCCATTTTACGGGCCAGATCCAGACGGTATTCGTTGACGTCAGTAATGACAACATTACGAGCACCGACATGCCTGCAGATTGCAACCGCCATAATGCCGATAGGACCGGCACCGGTGATCAATACATCTTCACCCACCAGATCAAACGACAGAGCAGTGTGTACAGCATTGCCAAAGGGATCGAAGATGGAGGCCAGATCATCACTGATGTCATCGGGAATCGGGAAAGCATTGGTCGCTGGTATGCAGAGGTACTCTGCGAAAGCTCCTTCCCGATTGACACCCACACCAACCGTGAAATTACAAAGGTGGCGACGGCCGGCACGGCAATTACGGCAGTGGCCACAGGTAATATGACCTTCACCGGACACACGCTGACCTATTTCAAAGCCGCGCACGCCTTCGCCCATTTCCACAATATCACCAATAAACTCGTGTCCTACATGCATTCCAACAGGAATGGTTTTTTGTGACCACTCATCCCAGTTATAGATGTGCATGTCGGTTCCACAGATCGCTGTTTTGCGAATCTTGATCAGAACATCGTTGTAGCCAGGTTCCGGCCTGGGCTTGTCGGCCAGCCAGATGCCTTTTTCCGCTTTCAGTTTTGCCAGGGTTTTCATGTCAGCTTCCTATTCACTCAGCTCCGCAGGTCCTTCAGGAGATAACGCCCAGCTCACGGCCTACTTTAGCAAAGGCTGCAATCACTCGATCCATGTGTTCCTGGTTATGAGCAGCTGACATCTGGGTACGAATTCGGGCTGCGCCCCTTGGAACAACAGGGAAAGAGAATCCTACTACATAGATTCCCTCGTTCAGCATTCGTTCCGCAAACTCGGCCGCCAAAGAAGCATCGCCGAGCATGACGGGAATGATTGCATGGCCATTACCCGCCAGGGTAAAGCCCAGCTTTTCCATCTCGGTGCGGAAGTAATTCGAGTTGTGGCGCAGCTTCTCACGCAGCTCACCGCCCGATTCCAGCATATCCAGCACCTTGATAGAAGCGCTGGCAATGGTTGGACTCAGGGTGTTGGAGAACAGGTAAGGACGGGAGCGGTTGCGCAGCCAGTCGATGACTTCCGGGCTGCGGGCAGAGGTATAACCACCGGAAGCACCACCTAAAGCTTTGCCAAGAGTACCGGTAATAATGTCAACACGATCCATTACACCGCAGTGTTCGTGGGTACCACGGCCATTCTCACCGACAAAACCTGCGGCATGACAGTCATCTACCATGACCATGGCATCGTACTTGTCCGCCAGATCGCAGACACCTTTGAGGTTGGCAATCACGCCATCCATGGAGAATACACCGTCCGTTGCGATCAGCTTGTAACGGGCGCCTGCTTCTGCAGCTTCTTTCAGTTTGGCTTCCAGGTCTGCCATGTCGTTGTTGGCATAGCGGAAGCGCTTCGCCTTGCACAAACGTATACCATCAATGATGCTGGCATGATTCAGAGAGTCACTGATGATAGCGTCTTCAGGGCCCAACAGGGTTTCAAACAAACCGGCATTAGCGTCAAAACAGGAGGAATACAGGATAGTGTCATTCATGCCCAGGAACTCGGAAATACGCTTTTCCAGCTCTTTGTGAACATCCTGGGTTCCACAGATAAAACGTACGGAAGCCATACCGTAGCCATATTTATCCAGCGCCTGCCTGCCTGCGTCTATCAGCTCAGGGGAATTGGCCAACCCGAGATAATTGTTAGCACAAAAATTAATCACTTCTTCGCCAGTATCAACAGTAATATCAGCCTGCTGCTGCGAGGTAATCACTCGCTCGCTTTTGTACAAACCTTCTTTTTTAAGGTCTTCCAGCTGCTCACGCAGTCCAGCATAAAAGTTGGCTTTCATTTCGGCTCCAGAAAACTAAGAATATGAGGGGCTGGCCGGAACAGGCAGTTGCTGCTCTCTTCACAGTCAGACTCTGAGGGAAGCAGTCCCGATTCAACCTCCAAACATACCTCAGGCTGAATAAGGTGCCAATTCCCCATTGTAGAAGAGTTGCAATATTGAATCAGGGTGTCGAGACTCTGTACCAGCATTTGTACGTATTTCAGCTCTCAACCTTACTTGGCGTGCCTATATAAAGAATGATAAATGATCAGACAGTGTCCCGGAGGGAAGGAAAAAGGGCTATCGCAACCGGACAACTGCGACAGCCCGTTTCAGCTACAAAGACAGAGAATTAACAAGAGCCGACAGACTATCTGACTCATTAATGCTGTGTAAAACTTCAACCTGCAGGTCTTTCAGTTCAGTCCTGGCCACCAGAACAACCAGTCCCGCCTGAAGCAGGGCTTCTGTTTTCTGAACCCAGTGTTGGTCCTGATGATCAACGACGACCGGTAAAAGCCCACCATCAAACAAATGACGCTCTACTTTCTGCAGATAACCTTCAGAGCCATCAACCATAACCAGAGCGGCGCCCTGACCCAGTCGATTCGCCCTGTCGCTGGCCAGAACCGTCTCTGCGGTAGCACCCTCGTTCGCAGCAGATTCAACCATGCCTGCGGCAATGGTCGCATTGCTCAAGCGATCAATAACAATAAAAGCACCGGTTTGACGGTTATCCTCATAACGATCAAAAACAACAGGTTGTGTCAGCACCAGCTGGCAGGAGCCTATCTCATTCAGAGCCAGTTGATCGGCCTCCTGTTGTTCCAGGGTATTGATATCCACCCTGTGATTAATGGCTGTGAAACTTCCCGCTACTTTGGTGGTGGCAAATTTGATCAGGTACTGGCGCCCGGGCTTCATGGCCTGCTCTGCCATCCAGACAACACTGGCATTCAGGTGCGAAGAGACCGAAATATCATCCCGGGCATGCACCAGCATATCACCGCGACTGATATCGATCTCGTCATCCAGCGTCAGGGTTATAGCCTGACCCGCAAAACCCTTTTCCAGATCGCCGTCGTAGGTCACCACTCGTGCGACAGAACTTTCCAGTCCGGAGGGTAATACCTTTACTCTGTCGCCGGGCTTAACCACACCGGAAGCGATAGTGCCTGCATACCCCCGGAAATCGAGGTCGGGTCGGCTCACATATTGAACCGGAAGACGGAAGTCATCGAGGTTACGGTCATTCGCCACCTCAACGCTTTCCATCACTTCCATCAGAGTCTGCCCGGTATACCAGTCAGCCTTGTCACTGCGATGAACAACGTTGTCTCCGTCCAGAGCCGATACAGGAACAAAACGAACGTCCCCCAGGTTCAGTGATTCAGAGAAGTCCAGGTACTGATTACGAATTTCCTCAAAACGTGCCTGACTGAAACCCACCAGATCCATCTTGTTGATCGCTACTACCAGGTGTTTGATACCCAGCAGGCTGGCAATGTAGGTATGACGACGGGTTTGTGTCAGCACCCCCTGGCGGGCATCTACCAGAATAATGGCCAGATCACAGGTGGAAGCTCCGGTAGCCATATTTCGGGTGTATTGTTCGTGACCCGGAGTATCAGCAATGATGTACTTCCGGTTTTCTGTAGAGAAGTAGCGATAGGCCACATCAATAGTAATGCCCTGCTCCCGCTCAGCCTGCAAACCGTCCACCAGCAAAGCCAGATCAACTTTTTCGCCCTGGGTTCCTACACGTTTGCTGTCGTTCTCAACAGAGGCCAGCTGATCTTCGTAGATCATGCTGGTGTCATGTAAAAGTCGGCCAATCAGGGTGCTTTTACCGTCGTCGACACTGCCACAGGTCAGGAAACGCAGAATCTCTTTCTGCTCGTGCCTGCGGAGATATTCCTGAATATCCGAAGCAATCAGATCAGACTGATGAGACATTAGAAATACCCCTCTTGTTTTTTCTTCTCCATTGATCCGGCACTGTCGTGATCAATGACCCGCCCCTGACGTTCAGATGTTTTGGTGAGCAGCATTTCCTGAATAACATCAGGCAGAGTGTCAGCTTCTGACTCAACGGCTCCCGTCAATGGGTAGCAGCCCAGAGTACGAAAGCGGACTTTCCTCATCACTGGTTTCTCGCCGGGTTCCAGAGGCATACGTTCATCGTCAACCATAATCAGGTTGCCATCACGTTCTACCACCGGGCGTTCTTTAGAAAGATAGAGAGGAACAATAGGAATATTTTCGCGATAGATATACTGCCAGATATCCAGCTCAGTCCAGTTGGACAGAGGGAAGACCCGAATGCTTTCGCCCTTTTCTACTTCACTGTTGTAGATATTCCAGAGTTCCGGCCGCTGGTTCTTGGGATCCCAGCGGTGGTGCCTGTCACGGAAAGAGTAAACCCGCTCTTTCGCCCGTGACTTTTCTTCATCACGACGAGCGCCACCGAATGCAGCATCAAAACCGTGTTTGTCCAGAGCCTGTTTCAAGGCCTGGGTTTTCATGATATCAGTATGTTTCGCGCTGCCGTGGGAAAAAGGGCCAACGCCCTGTTCTACGCCGTCCTGATTGATATGCACAATCAACTCAAGACCCAGGTCATCGACCAACTGGTCACGGAACTGAATCATTTCCTTGAATTTCCATGTGGTATCAACATGCATGAGCGGAAAAGGCGGTTTACCCGGATAAAAGGCTTTCATGGCAAGATGCAGCATTACCGCTGAATCCTTGCCAATGGAATAGAGCATAACCGGGTTATCAAACTCGGCAGCAACTTCCCTGATAATCTGGATGCTTTCTGCTTCGAGCTGCTTCAAATGGTTGAGGCGCTCTCCAGAAAGCTCGATAGCACGTTCTTTAGTGCTCTCCTGAGTGGCTGTGTCAGACATGAATGCTAAACCCGAAGCTGGCTAAGAGTTGTTCTTAGTTCGAATACTAGCAGCATCAATGGAATATAAAACAAAAAAATTATACCAATAATTCATAACATTATATTAACCCTGAAACGCCATAAACTATCGGTCTGCCTGTTTGATCAAAAGCTCAGACAGGAGAGTCAATATCGACAAAGGTATGTTCAACACCTTGCTGTTCTTCCAGCCATTCACCTAAAGCCCTGACACCGTAGCGCTCAGTAGCGTGGTGTCCGGCGCTGATGTAGTGAATGCCATTTTCGCGAGCAAAGTGGACTGTGGACTCGGAGATTTCACCACTCACAAAAGCATCTACCTTCAGATCCAGGGCCAGATCAATCATGCGCTGGGCCGCACCAGTACACCAGGCCAGAGTTTTAATCTCATGGTCACCGCCCGCAATCAGCAGGGGTTTACGACCCAGTTTTTCTTCAATCTGCCTGCCCAGAACGTCCAGAGAAACAGATGTCGCAGGCCTTCCCCAATTGCCTATCGAGCGAGCTTTTCCCGGCTCCATGCCACCTTCTGTCTTCCAGCCGAGGAGTCTGGCTAGCTGAGCATTGTTACCCAGTTCCTGATGCCCATCCAGCGGCAGATGATAACCGATCAAACTGATGTTGTGCTCGAGAAGTGTTTCAATCCGGCGCTTCTTCATGCCGACAATAGCAGAATCTTCACCCTTCCAGAAGTAGCCGTGGTGAACCAGAATAGCGTCGGCTCTGAGCTCAACGGCCTTATCAATCAGGGCCTGACAAGCCGTCACACCGGTCACAAGACGTTTAATCTGTTCACTTCCTTCGACCTGTAGACCGTTGGGGCAGTAATCTTTGAACAGCCCCGGTTGTAGTTCATCTTCGAGAATCTTCACCAGCTGCTTCAGCGTGATGCTCATTTTTCACTCCACTGTTTATTGGATTCGGGAAGCTGTCACATCATGGTCATGACCAGCTTCCCATAAGTTCGGGGGCTATCTATCAGCCACAAAATACAGGTATATTAGAGGATTATACTGCTGGCTTTCGGGTTTCAAGAATTTTTATTTCCAGCAGCAGAAATCTCGGCCCACAATCATTGACCCACAATCATTGACAAGCACAGCATGAAAAGACTCCTCAACCAGCTCATCTATCCCGCCCTGTCAGGCCTGATTGTTGCCTTGCTGGTGATGTTGCTTGCTCCGAAATGGCTGGGCCTGCCTCATTTGAGTCTCAGTAATGTACTCAGCAGGGGCGAACAACTATTGGGCATTGGCGAGGTTTCCTACAGCTCGGCAGTCAAGGAAGCAGCGCCTGCCGTGGTTAACATTGCTACCGCCACACTGATCAATGAATCCAGCCCCTCCAGAATGCCGAAAAGTCCCTTCACAGAAAACAACCTTGGCAGAGCCAAGGTAGAAACCAGCCTCGGCTCCGGAGTCATTATCAGCCCTGACGGCTACCTGCTGACTAATAATCACGTTATTGAAGGCGCTGACCGTATTGTGGCTGTGCTGAAAGATGGCAGAGAAGAATCCGCAACCATTGTCGGCAGGGACCCAGAGACGGATCTGGCGGTACTGAAAATTGATTTAAACAATTTACCCAGCCTGGATCTGGCCGATTCTGGCCAGGCCGAGGTGGGGGACGTGGTTCTGGCTATAGGTAACCCCTTCGGACTGGGTCAAACAGTCACCATGGGGATTATCAGCGCTACTGGCAGGAATGACCTCAGTCTCAATACTTATGAAGATTTTATTCAAACCGACGCCGCCATCAACGTGGGTAACTCAGGGGGCGCCCTGATCAACGCCCGTGGTGAATTAGTGGGCATTAACACGCTGCTGTTTTCCAGGGGAGGAGGTAATGAAGGCGTTGGCTTTGCGATTCCCTCCAGCATGGCACGATTTGTCACTCAGTCCATCATCAAATACGGTCGTGTTGTGCGAGGCTGGCTGGGCATAGAATCACAGCCACTCACCAGTCGACTGGCGCAAGCGTACGGTGTTGAAAGCAATGTTGGCATTTTGATTTCAGGTGTCTACGACAATGGTCCAGCAGATTTGGCCGGCCTGAAACGTGGAGACATTCTGATGGCCATCAACAACATAAGCACCAATGATGGCAGGAAGGTCATGAATATGGTTGCTCAGGAAGCACCCGGGAGTGAAGTCACCCTACAAATTCTGCGCAACAACCACCCTCTTGAAATGAAGGCGGTTGTCGCGACCCGACCCAATATGGTCAACTGATTCAGGTTTATGACATTAAAGCCAGAAATAAAAAGGAACCAAAAAAACCAGAAAATAAACTCACAGTATGACCCAGCCCCCACCAAAGCCATCCCCTGTAATTGGTGCTGTGACGTTTCAATAATTCCGGGGTTACAGGCTGGAGTCTCGACAGATCTTCTAATAACAGCTGGTTAAACAGTTTGCCTTCAGGACTCTCAAAGCGATCCTCCTTCGTCACTTCTATCTCGACGATCAAAGCCTGCTTTTTATACCCTCTGCCGAGCATGTAATGACTCCAAACCAGCCTGCCATCTGATTTTTTTCGGAGATTTATTCCGAAACCATCAAACTCGCTCAGATGTTCCAGCGGAAAAAACTGTTCCACAAAAGCATCATGATAATACTCGCACCTCAAATCGCATGATGTGGAAAACCAAAGCCACTTTTCATAAGAAGTGGTCTTTTCAACAGTCACACACACTTTTTTTCCAGAAACGTGACAAACGGCTTCTGTTTCAGAATAGCCCAGAGCCCAACTATTGAGACACATTAAAATCAGACATACACTTCCAAGCAGTGGCCGCAGAACAGTCCTACACATAATTGCCCCTCTTTATTCGACTGAGAGTGACAAACATAGCAGTTAGTGAGAAAGCTCATCTGATACTCTTCCTGTTATATCGTCTTTGCCTGTTTTACCGCACGACTCAACAGAAAGAACAACCCTGCAACAGACAGGACGACCAGCAGCATGACCAACCAGCTTGACTGAGACGCTATTGCTTCACTATTCATCAGGGAAACAATGTCGTAGGTTCCGAGACCCAGCCAGATGGAGAAAAGCGTTCTGGGCAACATGCCAAGGAACCCACCCAGCAGGAAAACCGAAAACGGGACCTTCAATGCGGGCATCAACAGGTTCATTAATGCAAAAGGCAAAACGGGCGAAAGCCTGACCATAAACATAAGACTCCAGCCGCTGGCATTGAGGGTTTTCAGTGTTTTTTTGACACGCAGGCTGTTTCGAAAGGTATGCATCAGGTGCCCACCATCCAGAAGTGCTCCCGCACAATAGCCCATTACTGAAGCCATCAGATAAGCTGACAACACATAGGGAATAGCATCCCAGCCAAGAAAAAAACCGGCTACCAGTGCCACAAAAGTGCTGGGCGTCAGAGCCAGAGCCATGGTCACAGCACTCAATAGAAAGAAAGGTAACCACTGCCCAACACTGAGGGCTGAAAGGTCAGCCTGATACCGGATTAATAGTGAAGCCGCCCAGGAACTGAATAGTAGTGGTGTACAGCTGAGCATAAGCGCAGCTATAACAGGCTTTCTGTTTTTCCTGAAGAGTGATAACAACGACACACCAGAAGTCGATGCTTCATTTCTTGATGCGGTATTCTGCTGAACGGGCATGAGCTGTCAGGGATTCTCCTCTTGCCATTACAGAAGCCACTTTACCTATTTCTGAAGCCCCTTCGGGTGAAAAGTGAATCAGTGAAGAGCGCTTCTGAAAATCATACACCCCCAGCGGGGAGGAAAACCGGGCCGTGCCGGATGTGGGCAATACATGATTAGGACCGGCACAATAGTCACCCAAGGCTTCGGCCGTATAACGACCCATAAAAATAGCACCGGCATGACGAATATCAGACAACAAAGCCTGAGGATCTTCTACAGACAACTCCAGATGTTCGGGAGCAATTCGGTTGCTGACCTCACAGGCGGCTTTCATATCCGGAACATGGATCATAATGCCTCGGTTATTCACCGATTCTGCAATGATCTTCCTGCGCTCCATGTCAGGCAACAAGCGGCGCATACTTGCTACAACCTGATCAAGAAAAGCCTGATCCGGAGACACCAGAATTGACTGAGCGTCTTCATCGTGCTCAGCTTGTGAAAACAGATCCATGGCTATCCAGTCCGGATCCGTGTGACCATCGCATAGGATCAGGATTTCCGATGGACCTGCGATCATATCAATGCCCACCTGACCAAACACCTCACGCTTGGCGGTGGCGACATAGATATTGCCAGGGCCAACGATCTTGTCGACGCCGGGAACGGTTTCTGTACCGTAGGCTAGAGCAGCCACGGCCTGAGCTCCACCAATGGTGAACACTTTTTTGACGCCAGCAACAGCGGCAGCGGCAAGCACCATGTCATTGACTACACCATCCGGTGTGGGCACCACCATAATAATTTCTTTTACGCCAGCAACATGAGCCGGAATGGCATTCATCATTACGGATGAAGGGTAGGCAGCCTTCCCTCCGGGCACATAGAGACCAACGCGATCCATAGGCAACACTTGTTGTCCAAGCACGGTTCCGTCCTCTTCCTGGTAAGTCCAGGAAGATTGCACCTGTCGCTCGTGATAGCTTCTGATTCTGCTGGCCGCTGTTTGCAGAGCCTGCCTCTGCTCCTGCGGGATGGTTTCCAGCGCTTTCTGAAGTTGCTCTTCTCCCAGAGTAAGATCTGCCATACCGGAAACAGAAACGCGATCAAAACGATGGGTGAACTCTACCAGAGCCTCGTCACCACGGGAGCGCACTTCGGCGATGATATGCTTAACACGATGCTGAACCTCTTCGTCAGAGACACTATCCCAGGCCAGTAGACGACCCAGCTGCTCATTAAAATCCCGGTTTCCGTAGCTCAGTTGTACAGGATTCACCGTCATCGTATTACTCCGTCGCACTTTTTATCATAAAAACTTTTCATCCCGGATTGGAACAAGAATGCTCTTCCGTCATGGCAGTTAATGGGTTTGGGCGTCTACTGCAGCTCTCAACTGCTGAATCAGTGCATTAATGGCTTCAAACTTTACTTTCATGGAAGCCTTGTTCACCACTAGCCTGGAGGATACCTGAGTGATCAATTCTCTTGGCTCCAGCCCATTGGCCCTCAAGGTATTACCGGTATCCACGACATCAACAATGATATCTGCCAGGCCCACCAGTGGCGCCAGCTCCATAGAACCGTAGAGTTTGATAACATCGGCCTGACGCCCCTGGGATGCATAGTAGCGTCTGGCAACATTCACAAACTTGGTCGCTACTTTGACCCGACCGGTTGTTGGCTCTTCATGCCCGGTTTTACCAGCAGTCATGAGTTTGCATTGAGCAATTTGCAGGTCCAAAGGCTCATAAAGCTCGGTCGATCCATGCTCCAGCAACACATCTTTTCCAGCCACACCGACGTCCGCAGCGCCGTACTCAACATAGGTGGGTACGTCACTGGCTCTGACAATCAACAGATTGACGTCTGGATGAGTAGTAGAAATAATCAGCTTCCTGCTCTTGGCAGGGTCTTCAGCTAGTTCAATACCCGCCGCCTTGAGAAGAGGCAGTGTATCTTTGAGTATGCGCCCTTTGGAAAGCGCTATTGTGATCTGACTGGACATCCGGGACAGGCTTCCTTTGCTTTAAGTGGCGTAGTTTACACCAAACAGAAGATAACGTGGGTGTCATACACCCGTGCCGACTGAGGATTTTTATACTTTTATGAGAGAGAAAGATTCAGAACTGATCTAAGAGGCTCAGCAGGGACAAGCTTGAAGCTTGCCCCTGCTACATAGCTGCAATGAACAGAATGCTATCAGGCAGGTACACGCTGAATTTTCGCACCGAGCTGCTGAAGTTTCTCTTCAATACACTCATAACCACGATCAATGTGGTAAATACGTTCCACAACCGTGTCACCTTCAGCAATCAGGCCCGCAATCACCAGACTGGCTGATGCTCTCAGATCAGTCGCCATAACCGGAGCTGCCTTCAGTGAGTCAACCCCCTTAATCACAACGGTATTGCCTTCTACTTTGACGTCAGCTCCCATCCGCTTCATTTCCTGAATGTGCATAAAGCGGTTTTCGAAAACGGTTTCTGTGATGCTGCCTACGCCATCAGAAATCAGGTTCAACGCCGTAAACTGGGCCTGGATATCGGTTGGCATGGCAGGGTAGGGAGCTGTCCTAAGATCAATCGCTTCCGGACGCTTACCTTTCATGTCCAGCTCAATCCAATCCTCACCCCATTCTACGGTAGCACCAGCTTCGCGCAATTTAATCAGAATCGCATCCAGCAGATCAGGTTGAGTGTCCTTGAGACGAACGCGGCCTCCGGTTGCAGCCGCGGCGATCAGATAAGTACCGGTTTCAATTCGATCAGGTAGAACGGAATAGGTGCACCCTTTAAGACGCTCAACCCCCTGAACACGTATAACATCGGTACCAGCACCCTCAATTTTGGCCCCCATGGTTTTCAGACATTCTGCCAAATCAACCACTTCCGGCTCACGGGCAGCATTCTCGATAATGGTTTCACCATCGGCCAGACAGGCTGCCATAAGAATGTTTTCAGTTCCGGTTACGGTCACGGTATCCATGAAAATACGGGCACCTTTCAGACGATCCCTGATACTGGCCTTGATATAACCATCTTCAACCAAAATATCAGCACCCATAGCCTGCAGGCCACGAATATGCAGATCCACAGGTCGACTGCCGATGGCACAACCGCCGGGCAAAGAGACTTCAGCACGACCGAACCGGGCCAGCAAAGGCCCCAGAACCAGAATGGAAGCCCGCATGGTTTTTACCAGCTCATAGGGCGCTTTCAGCTGCTTGATGGTGCTGGCATGAACTTCAACGTTCATACGCTCATCGACCATCAGATCGATACCCATGCAGCCAAACAGCTCAAACATGGTAGTGATGTCGTGTAAATGGGGAAGGTTGCAGACAGTAACAGGATCATCCGCCAGCAGGGTTGCTGCCAGAATAGGCAGTGCAGAGTTCTTGGCACCGGAGATACGGATTTCGCCATCCAGACGCGTACCACCAGTGATAATCAGTTTATCCATCATAGTTTCACCTGTGATTCGCTGGTTAGGCCTGACGCTGCGCTTCTGAAGGTGTCTGGGTGATCATGGTCACCGCATGAATGGCACCACTGGCGATCAGTTCATTGAGGTGTTTGTACACCATCTGCTGACGTTTGATAGGCAGGGCCCCTTCAAACTGGTCACTGATAATGGTCAGCCGAAGGTCACACCCTTCTCCTTCTACCAGAACCTCTGAACCCGGGAAACTCTCTTCCAGCAGCGCCTTCACTTCGGTGGCTTGCATGCATTCACCTCTCAAAACAGTCATGAGCCGGAAAGACCGCCTCACGCCTTAAAAGCATAAACACAAAAACACCACCCAACAGCGGTATTTTCATGAAAAAATAACAACCACTCAACAAGCCCGTACTCTTTGTACGTACTCGCGGGCAAATCGATGGATCATATCGGACATTGACTGTACTGACCAGTCCCGAAAGGAGACTGGTAGCGAATAAACAGGCAAAAGGGCGTCACTCACTTGCATTTAATCAGGAAGCAGAAGGGCAAGTGCTTTCCTGCAGAATCGACGCTATTCCACAGACCTTGGCCAGGGCAGCAAGCTCCTCCGGTATGTCAGAAAGGCAGAGATGACCACCTCTACTCTGAGCCAGCCTGATCCAGGACAGGCAAACAGACAGGGTTGAGCTATCCCCTTTATGCAGTTGCCCAAGGCTGACTCTCAGGACGCCTCCGGGAGCTACGTCCTCTTCCAACAGCTTACGCCCCTCACTCTCCACCTCGACAGCATTATCAAAATTAACAATCCCGTTAAGAGAAAACTGTCCCGGTGCCAATCGTTCAAGCTGCATGATTTTGATTCCTGAATGCTCATAGCAAAAAATGGACAAAACTACTTCTTGCTGCTGCCGTCTGCTGAAGCCGACATGATAGCAGCCCAGTTATCTATCACGTAGGATACTTTCTTGTGCTTTTTCATAGCGTCTGCAAACTGGCTCTGGAATTGCTTGGCAATATTGATTCCTTCGATTGTCACGTTACGCAGCTTCCAGCGACCATCAACATGCACCATTGAGTAAAAGATCTCGACCGTGTTGGTGCTGGTACGAACCTTCATCCTGACGGGTATACGGCTGATTTGACCTTCCTGATATTTTTTCAGCAACTCAGGTGAGGTTTTATCCACACTCTCGATAACCAGACTAGTGTCGTCCAGAGACAACAGTGCCTTGCCATAGAAACGTATTAAACTATCCTTAAATACCGACTCAAACTTCTCAACCTGTTCAGGATTGCGATGAGCGTACTTGCCCATGACATAGCGGGCTACCTGGTCAAAAGCCACCACCGGAGATAAAAGACGATCGACTTCCTTGAAAAAACCTTCAGGATCTTTCTGGTACTGCTTCTTGTTCTTATTGAAAGTATCCAGCAACTCGGAGGTAATCTTCCTGACTTCCACTTCCGGGGGCTGCAAAGCGGGCGCAGCATAAGATACACCCATTACCATCAGACAGACCAGGGTCGTCATGAATTGTTGAACAGACTTTACCATTTTCATCATTGATTCCATCATCCTCTACAGGCTTTATATATTGGAGTTAATAGCCTTTAGTCCTTATCGACTGAACCCAGAAGGAATTTGCCAATCAACTCCTCCAGGATAACAGCTGACTGGGTATCCTCGAAGCGACCACCGGGCTTGATGTAGTCAGTATCTCCACCAATGCTGATACCAATGTATTTCTCTCCCAGCAGCCCTGCCGTCACGATAGAGGCAGTGCTGTCGACAGGAATGTTATTTATATGGGAATCGATTTCCATATCGACCTTTGCCATATAGGTCTGCTTGTCGAGCTCAACCTTGGTGACCCTGCCAATGATGACACCGGCCAGGGCTACTTTAGCTCTCGGCTTGAGGGCTCCAGTGTTATCAAACATGGCAGTCACGGTATAGGTTTGCTTGCCGCTTTCCAATGAAAGACCACTGACTTTTAGCGCCAGTACAACCAATGCCAGCATCCCGGCCAACATGAAACCGCCGACACTTATCTCTACCGTTCTCATCCGCATCTTAGAGTTCTCCAAACATGACAGCGGTCAAAATGAAATCCAGCCCCAGAATGGCCAGCGAAGAATAAACAACAGTCCTTGTTGTGGCCCTGCTGACCCCCTCTGAAGTGGGGATGGCATCATATCCTTGGAATACCGCTATCCAGGTCACGACAAAACCAAATACAAGACTTTTGATCAGCCCATTCCCTATATCCGCCGCCAGACTGACCGAAGCCTGCATAGTGGCCCAGAAAGAACCTTCATAAATACCCAGCCAATCCACGCCAACCATCACAGCTCCCAGTATACCGACCAGACTGAAAATGGCGGCCAGCAATGGCATGGAGATCACCCCTGCCCAGAAACGAGGCGCAATGACGCGCTTGAGTGGATCAACCCCGATCATTTCCATACTGGACAGTTGTTCTGTGGTTTTCATCAACCCTATTTCAGCCGTCAGAGCCGAACCTGCTCGTCCAGCAAACAACAAAGCTGTAACTACCGGCCCGAGTTCTCTCAAAAGGCTGAGAGCCACCATCTGCCCCACGGCATCTTCTGAGCCGTATCGTATCAGTATGTTGTAGCCCTGCAAGGCCAGCACCATACCAATAAACAGCCCTGACACGGTAACAATAATCAGCGACATGACACCGACACTGTATAACTGCTGAATCAACAAGGAGAATCGGTTACTGAAACCGGCTCGGGAGAAAATAGCCAGTACCAGAAAAATACCTGCCCGGCCCATGGATTGAATCTGATCCAACCCAAAACGGCCGAGCTGCGATAATCTGTCAAGAATACCTGTGCTCATCCGGTCTCCCCACCCAGCAATACTTCTTTATAATCCGGTGCCGGATAATGGAATGGCACAGGACCATCAGATAGTCCGTTCATAAACTGTTTAACCCGGGAATCATTGGAATTCATAAGACGCTTCGGCTCACCCTGGCCAATAACTTCACCATCGGCTATCAGGTAGAGGTAGTCGGAGATTGACGCTGTTTCATGAAGATCGTGTGATACCACAATACTGGTAATATTCAGTGCTTCGTTCAACATTCTGATCAATTTTACCAGCACACCCATGGCTATAGGATCCTGCCCTACAAAAGGCTCGTCGTACATCACCATAGCCGGATCCAGTGCAATGGCTCTGGCCAGTGCCACACGACGGTTCATTCCACCTGACAGTTCTGCCGGCATCAACGACCAGGCCCCCCTTAGCCCTACCGCCTCCAGCTTCATAAAGACAATATCCCGAATCATCGGCTCAGCCAGTCTGGTATGAATGCGCAGAGGAAAGGCAACATTTTCAAACACCGACAAATCGGTAAAAAGCGCACCACTCTGAAAAAGCATGCCCATCTTACGACGGGTACGAAACAACTCTTCACGGGAGAGCAGATCGAGATTCTGGCCATCCACAAAGATCTGTCCGGAGTCAGGGCGAAGCTGACGTCCGATCAAACGTAATAACGTCGTTTTACCAGTACCCGATGGCCCCATAATACCCACCACCTTTCCTCTGGGAATGGCGATATCAACATTCTTGAAAATCGTTCGATCGCCTCGATGAAACGTCAAACCACGGATCTCAATAAAGTTATCACTTGCCTTTGTCATTGGAAGGCTATTCCTTGTCTATGTGTGGACTGCACTCAGTAGCAACCGCCGTCCCCTGGTAGCTTACCACCAACCCGCATCTAATTATGGCGACTTTCAGCTACCTTTTGAACTGTGGGAACGTATCCTTATCAGTATCACTGCATCCAAACAGCTTCTTTACCGGCTTTTTACTATCTTTTCACTATCAACAGACTTAGACTGGGCTTTTTTATCTAGAGTCCGTACTGGCAGAACAATGCTATATGAACCGATCCGTTCCGAGAATGACTGCTCCCTTTCTGATAATGGTTTTTTCACACAATAATGACTGAATAAAATCATCTTGCCGCTTCCAAGGTAAAAAAAAAAGTATCTCAGCCAATCATCCTGAATTAGAGAAGAGAATTTATCCTATGCTCATTGCCCTTGCTGCCATCCTGGTGGGTTTCATTATCCTGACCTGGAGTGCAGACCGTTTTGTTGCCGGTGCCGCTGCTACGGCCAGCAATCTGAACGTCTCAAGAATGTTAATCGGCCTGACAGTGGTCTCCATAGGCACCTCTGCACCTGAAATTCTGGTCTCTCTATCGGCTGCACTGCAAGGATTCCCGGGACTGGCCGTGGGCAATGCCATGGGTTCAAACATCGCCAACATCGGCCTGGTTCTGGGTGTTACTGCCCTGATAGCCCCCCTGCCTGTTAAAGCGGCTCTGACCAAGAGAGAAATTCCCCTTCTGTTGGTGATAACTATTATTTCCGGTCTCTGCATTGCCAATGGTTATCTGGGTCGAATAGATGGTTTGATTCTGCTGGCAGGCCTCGTCATTACCCTTTACCTGATGATCCACTGGCAGAAACAACACCCGGATGAGGCAGTGGTGGAAGATGAAGACATTCCAGAGCTGTCCTCAGCAAAAGCCTGGTTTATGCTGGGTTCTGGTCTTTTACTGTTGCTGGGCAGCTCACAGCTACTGGTATGGGGGGCCACCGAGATTGCTAAGGCCATGGGCATCAGCGACCTTGTGATCGGGTTGACGATTGTTGCCATTGGCACCAGTCTGCCAGAGCTGGCCGCATCCATCACCAGCGCTCTGAAAGGCCATCATGATATTGCCCTGGGTAATGTGATCGGCTCAAACACGTTTAACCTTCTGGCGGTTCTCTCCATGCCCGGACTCGTAGCTCCCGGAGCACTGGATCAGGCAGTTATCCTGCGGGATTATCCTGTTATGCTGGGCATGACAATATTGTTGACCCTGGTCTGCGTGATTGGCAGGAAACCTCGACATTTGGGCAGAATGACAGGCATTGCGCTGCTCTCAATATACTTTCTCTATGGTGCCTGGTTATTCATTCAGCACTGACTTTTTCAGGCAGGGCTGACCGGTCAGCTCTGCCTCCCGGGCTTCTCCATTTTAGCCCGTGTTAAGACTATCCTGCACGGCAACTGCTCCTGCATCCATGCGGTCGTGCGGTTGCGATAAGGTCTATAGTATCGGAATCAGGAGGAACTGATCATAGTGCACAGGTTTTAATGCAGAAATCCCGAACTGTTACTGTGGCGAAAGGCACTATAGAATAGCCGTGTCACAACTAATCTGTACGTAATATGACTACTGACGAGCCGTTCATCTCAATTGGTCGCCGCACCGTTACCATGGAACTGGAAGCTGTTCAGAGCCTGATAGACAGGATCGACAGCAGTTTTGCCAGTGCCTGCCGTGTTATGCTTGAATGCCGTGGCCGGATTATTGTCGTTGGCATGGGCAAGTCGGGACATATTGCCCGCAAGCTTGCTGCAACCCTCGCCAGCACCGGCACCCCTGCCTACTTTGTACACCCCGGAGAAGCCAGCCATGGTGATATGGGAATGGTCACCCATGAAGACGTGGTTCTGGCTCTTTCCAATTCTGGCGAAACCAGCGAAGTCATTACTCTATTGCCCCTGCTGAAAAGACTGGGCACCCCCCTGATCAGCATGACCGGCAACCCGAATTCAACACTGGCGAAAGATGCTGAAGCCCATCTCAACACCGGGGTGGAAAAAGAAGCATGTCCTCTGGATCTCGCGCCTACCTCGAGCACGACCACAGCCCTTGTAATGGGCGACGCACTGGCCATTGCCCTGCTGGAAGCCCGCGGGTTTACTGCAGAAGACTTTGCTTTCTCTCACCCTGGTGGCTCTTTAGGTAAACGACTGCTTCTGAAAGTAAAAGACATCATGCACATTGGCAGACGGGTACCAGAAGTTCCCCTGGGCACACCAATGAGCGAAGCCCTGCTGGAAGTTACTCGCAAAGGCCTGGGCATGACCGCCATTGTCGATAACAAACGCCATGTCATTGGCATTTTCACCGATGGTGACCTGCGTCGGGCTCTGGACAAGGGCGTCGACCCCAAATCCACACTGATTGATGAAGTGATGACCAGCCACTGCAAAACCATCCACCCCGAGATTCTTGCGGCTGAAGCCCTGAAGATTATGGATGACCGGAAAATCAATGCTCTGATCTGTGTTGATGATGACAATGAACTGATCGGTGCCATTAATATGCACGACCTACTGAAGGCGGGCGTTGTATGATCAGTTCTTCACTACAATCTGCCGCCGCCAGGGTTCGTTTGGCTGTTTTTGATGTCGATGGTGTTCTCACTGACGGCAAACTGTTGTTTGGTGAGCATGGCGAATCAATGAAAATATTCAATACTCTCGACGGTCATGGCCTGAAAATGCTCAAGCAGTCGGGTGTAAAAACGGCCATCATCACCGGCCGTCGATCCGTATTTGTTGAAAAACGAGCCTCCGACCTGGGCGTAGATTTTCTCTATCAGGGCCGCGAAGACAAGTTTGTCGCTCTGAAAGAATTGCTTCAGGAAGAAGGGCAAGGTCTTAGCCTGGATGAAGTGGCCTACATCGGAGACGATCTGCCAGATCTTCCAGCCATTCGACAGGTTGGTTTTGGCTGCAGCGTTCCTAACGGGCACTACTACGTTCGTGAACACTCACCTGCTATCACTACTAATCGTGGCGGCGAAGGTGCAGCCAGAGAATTTTGTGATTTCATTCTTAAAGCCAAAGGCAAGCTGGATGACATGCTGGCCAGTTACCTGAAATAGAGAGTTAAAATACCCAAAATATCGCTGTGATAGTTTTCCACCATTACAGCGATACCTTTCCATTCAAGCGTTTCTTTGACGACAAGAAAGCACTACCGTTCAACTCTTCTTACGTAAGGCCGACAGCGAGTGTCTAGTATTTGAAAACATTCGTCTGCAGCCCCTGATGATCAAATAAAATCATGGTAAACTGAATTCATTTGCTGCGAAAATGCTGCCGACTGCACAAACCGGGCATCATTTTCCTGAATGGCCTTCTTTTGTCGGTATCTGCCTTTGCAGACTCTGACCAGATTGTGACCCGGAGCCAATGATCTGATGCCCAATCGGAACCTGATAATGATTGCTTTTCTGATGCTGATAATGGTCGGAGTTGGCTATTGGGCTTATGACAGCAAACTCCATGTTGGGGTTCAGAAAAAACAGCCTCTGGTTCGTGAGAACGCTGACTACTATTTCATTGACACCAGGGTCACCCAGTACAACAAAGAGGGCGAACTGGATTACATACTGGTCTCAGACAGTATCACCCATTACCCGCACAATGACACAACGTTGCTGCAAACCCCTCATCTGGAGAATTTCAATACCCCCGGAAAACCCATGGTGGCCGACGCCCTCTATGGCAAACTGTTGCCCGGCAGCGAGGATATAGAGCTCTGGGATGATGTGGTGATGACCCAGACGAACCTCGGCAATGGTAGTAAGGTTCGAATAGACACTGATTTCATGACCATATACTCTGAAAAGGATCTGGCAGTCACTGATCGACCGGTACTGATCACCAACGACACTGGACGTACGCGCGCCATTGGTATGGAGGCTTTCTTCAAGGAGAGTCTGGTTAAACTCAAGTCTAGGGTAAGAGGATTTCATGAGCCAAAGCCATGAACAGGCCAAGCGCCTTGATCCAAATGAGCGGCCAGACAGAAAGAGTCGTCGCAGAGGGGTCGAATATTACCTGATGCTGGGGGCCACGGTTCTGCTTCCAGTCATGGCACAAGCATTGCCATCTGACCGGCAGAAGCCTATTGAGATCGAGTCCAACACCGCCGATATCGATAACAAGAAAGGTGTATCCATCTATAAAGGCAATGTTGTGATGATTCAGGGCACCACCCGAATTACCGGAGACAAGGTGACCATCTATTCCGTCCAGCAGGAAGTTAAAAAAATTGTGGCAGAAGGCGACAAGGAAAGAGCTTACTACGAAGAACAGCAACCTGATGATCAGGGCATTCTGAAAGCCTGGGGTCATACTATCGATTATCAGGTGGCTGGCGATAAGATCCAACTGATCAAGCAGGCGCAGTTGACCCAGAAGGGTGATACCTTCACAGGTGAACGCATTGATTATGACCTGACCAAACAGACCGTGAATGCCAAGGGCAGTGAGAACAAAAGCAACCCGGATGGTCGGGTCAAAATGATTTACCAACCCAAACCTGAGAGCAAGCAGTAGTACTCATATCCCATTACACTCACTGCTCAACGACTGAACAGGCTTGAAAGGGCTGCCAGAAAAACGACAGCTAACTTTTAAACAGGAAGACAAACTCCGGATGGCAACGCTTAAGGCAGAACATCTCAGTAAAAGCTACAAAGGCAGACAGGTCGTCAAAGATGTATCTCTGGCTGTCGACAGTGGTCAAATTGTCGGACTTCTTGGCCCCAACGGGGCAGGTAAAACTACCTGCTTCTACATGATTGTAGGTCTCGTAAAAGCAGACGGTGGACAGGTTGACCTTAGTGGCCAGAGTTTAACTCACGAACCTATGCATGGCCGGGCCAGAGCTGGCGTAGGTTATCTGCCACAGGAAGTTTCTATTTTCAGGAAATTGACGGTCACCGATAACCTGCTCTCGATATTGGAAACCCGTTCCGACCTTTCCCGGAAAGATCGCATCGCAAAAATGGAGTCATTGCTGGAAGAGTTTAATATCAATCATATCAGGGACAATCCGGGTATGAGCCTTTCCGGTGGTGAAAAGCGCAGGGTAGAAATTGCCCGAGCTCTTTGCACTGACCCAAAATTTATTCTGCTCGATGAACCCTTTGCCGGTGTTGACCCCATTTCTGTTGGTGACATCAAGGCCATTATCACGCACCTGAAAGCCCGGGACATCGGAGTCCTGATTACCGACCACAATGTCCGGGAGACACTGGATATCTGCGAGAAGGCCTACATTGTCAGCGAAGGCACTATTATTGCCGAGGGTGATAGTCAGACTGTCCTGGCTAATCAAAAGGTTCGTGACGTTTATCTCGGGCATCAGTTCAGTCTCTGATCATCTCTTGACTGGTCTCGCGAAAGAAGCGGGCAAAGATGTTGAGCTGATTTATTTTCATACTCTTGTTCTGAATGTTGCATGGCTGACTTGATGAATCACTTTCCCGAAGCTTCAGATGTGATTATAATCCCAGTGACATGGAGAGTAGCCCAATCAAAATAATGAGCAGACACTGAGATATAACTGTCAGGCGCTGATGGCATCAAATCTGGCACCCTCAGTGCAGACACCGAAGTAAAGGTATACAGTTGCCTATGAAGCCATCCTTACAGCTAAAAATGGGCCAGCAGCTGACCATGACACCTCAGCTGCAGCAGGCCATAAGGCTTCTGCAACTTTCCACTCTGGACCTTCAGCAGGAAATCCAGGAAGTTCTTGAATCCAATCCGATGCTGGAGTCTGAAGAGTCCGTTGAAGAACCACCTGCATCTGGTGATGAAGGGGAACAGCCTGTTGACTTCAATGAAAAAGCAGAACAGCCCCCGGAACCAGAAGAGCCCCAGTGGGCTGACAGCATACCCAATGACCTGCCCGTTGACTCCGGATGGGATGATGTCTATTCCAGCCTGCCCGCTGCAACCGATGAGGAACATGATCCTTTTGCCCGCTCCCGGGCCAATGAGTCCCTCCAGGACTATCTGGAATGGCAGTTAAACCTGACTCCCATGACTGACAGAGACAGGCTGATGGGCCTGGCTGTGATCGAAGCCATCAATAATGACGGGTACCTCACTCACTCCCTGGAAGAAATTTATCTCTCGCTACAGGAACAGGTAGAGGAACTGGCGTTTGAAGAACTTCAGGTCATGCAACGACGGATTCTTCACTTTGATCCGGTGGGTTGTGCCAGCGCCAACCTGAAAGAATGTCTCGAAGTTCAACTCAATCAACTGCCACAAGAAACCCACTTCCTGAAAGAAGCACGTCTGCTGATCCAGAATCATCTACAGGCTCTGGGTAGTCGTGACTATGCCCAAATCATGCGGCGTACCCGTCTCAAAGAACATCAACTGAGGGAAGCCCTTAGCCTTGTTCAAAGCCTCAACCCGAGGCCCGGATCAGAAATCGGCCAGGCGGACACGGAATACGTCACCCCCGATATTTCGGTCACCAAAGTCAGGGACCGCTGGGCGGTTGATCAGCTGCAGGAAGCCCGCTGGTTTCTGAAAAACCTGCAAAGTCGTAACGAAACCTTACTGAAAGTAGCGGGCAAGATTGTTGAATTTCAGAAAGATTTTCTGGAGCAGGGTGAGCAGGCCATGAAGCCCCTGGTGTTGGCAGACATTGCTCAGGCAGTGGATATGCACGAGTCCACTATTTCCAGGGTCACTACACAGAAATACATGCACACTCCAAGAGGCGTGTTTGAGCTGAAATACTTTTTCTCCAGCCATGTCAGCACAGCCACTGGTGGAGAGTGCTCATCAACAGCCATCAGAGCCTTGATTAAAAAACTGGTATCCGATGAAAACCCTAAAAAACCACTGAGTGATAACAAAATCGCCGGCTTGCTGGGGGACCAGGGGATCAAAGTGGCCAGGAGAACCATCGCCAAATATCGTGAATCAATGAATATACCGCCATCGAATGAACGCAAGCAGCTTATCTGAGCCTTCAGCGATTGAGGTAACAAGCCCTTATACCACAAATCGCCCCATAGATTTTTTGTCTCAGAACAGCGCTAACTGTCATTGACAGTGATAGACTTTCAATCAGGGTTGCCCGTACAATCCCGGGGGCAGTCCAATGTCGAGAATCGGGATCAGCAGGAGAGCGTTACATGCAAGTCAACATCAGTGGACATCATGTAGAGGTGACTGAGGCTCTGAAAGATTATGTCACCAAGAAACTCGACCGCCTTGCCGCCCACTTTGATCAGATTACAAACGTTCAGGTCACTCTGAGTGTTGAGAAACTGAAGCACAAAGTGGAAGCGACTCTACATGTTCGTAGGGCGGATATTAATGCAACCGCTGAGGCTGAAGATATGTACGCTGCCATTGATGACATGTCGGACAAACTGGATCGACAACTGGTAAAACACAAAGAGAAAACGCTTGACCGGCTACAGGGTGCCAACGGCCGCCTGTAAGCATCGATCGTTGTATGATTATTGAAAACATTCTAACCCCCGGGCGCACCCTCTGCGATGTGCAGGGGGCCAGCAAAAAGAAAATCCTGGAAATTGTTGCGGAAATCATCAATGAGCATGTTCCCGCTATCAAAACCAAGGATCTGTTTAACAAGCTGATTAACAGAGAGCGACTCGGTACCACCGGTTTGGGCAAAGGCATAGCCCTGCCTCACTGTCGCTCCAGTGCTTGTCAGCATCCTACCGGACTTCTGATCAAACTGTCTGAACCCATAGATTTTGACTCTGTGGACAAGCAGCCGGTCGATCTGGTGTTCGCACTTATTGTTCCGGAAGAAAATACTCAGGAACATCTCAATATATTGCAGGCTGTCGCTGAGCGCTTTCAATCAGAAGTATTGTTAAGTCAGATGCGAGCGGCAGAAAATTCCGAGGCACTTTACAGCATCATCTGTTCCCCCGTTTAACGACTGTAGATAAAAAATATTTTGCTTGCTGATCTGATAACAGAAGCAGGCAAAATGTTTCTTGCTCAGAAATCCTTTCTTCTTCACTTTTGTCACTACAAAGCCTATTTATCCTTCAAAACTGCATGGAATAGAAATATCCGGACTATGCTAGAAATAAAAGAAAGCGACTGGTTCTAATCTCATTAGGTTTTGATAGACTTGCCTCACTCGGAACCAGGTGAGAGACCTGTTTACACAGTCAAACAATCGGGAAGGACACACCATGAAGCTGGTCATCATCAGTGGACGTTCAGGCTCCGGCAAAAGCTCCGCCCTTCACGCCCTTGAAGATGAGGGTTTTTACTGTGTAGACAACCTTCCTGCCAGCATGCTGAATGATCTGCCAACCAATCTTAAAAGCAACCTGGTCGAACCGCACCGTATGGCTGTCAGCCTCGATGTTCGTAATGTGCCCGGCTCTCTGGAACGCTTCCCGACATTGTTGGAAAAGTTGAAAAAACAGGGGGTTGAGTGTCAAGTAATCTTTCTCGACGCAGACAGCAACACCCTGATGAAGCGCTATAGTTCGACACGCCGTCGCCATCCTCTGAGCAATGACAAGGTTTCCCTGACAGAAGCCATTAATCTGGAAAAGAAACTGCTGGCCCCACTGGCTGAAGAAGCTGATATTAGGCTGGACACTTCGCCACTGTCTGTCCATGAAATCAGAGAACAGATAAGACAACGACTCTGCGGCTCCACCAGCAAAAGTATGACCCTGATGATCCAGTCCTTTGGCTTCAAGCACGGTATGCCAGTTGATGCCGACTACGTCTTTGATGTTCGCTGTCTGCCTAATCCTTTCTGGGTTGAAGCCTTAAGATCCTTCACTGGTCAGGATCAGCCAGTTAAAGATTTTCTGGCATCAGAACCCATGGTGAATGAGATGTTTGAAGATCTCAGCACATTCGTGGAAAAATGGTTACCAAGGTTCGAATCCGGACAGCGCAGTTATATGACGATTGCGATCGGATGTACCGGGGGGCAGCACCGTTCCGTATTTATTAGTGAAAAACTGGGCGAGTGGCTCAAAGAACGTTTTGACTGTGTTCAGGTCAGACATCGGGAGCTTTCCAAATAATGATCCAGAAGCAGATCACCATTATTAATAAACTTGGTTTACATGCTCGGGCAGCATCCAAATTTGTTTCTACAACGACGGCTTTTGCCAGCCAGGTGAAGGTGAGCTTTAACGGCCGTGAAGTGGATGGGAAAAGTATCATGGCCGTCATGATGCTGGCTGCTGGAAAAGGCTCTGTCCTTGATTTGACATTTGAAGGCCATGATGAAGAAGAGGCCTGTTCGGCTCTGTGCAATCTGATCAATGATTTTTTTGAAGAGGGTGAGTAGTCACCCTTTTCATCATTAAATCCCTGTTTATACTGGTCTCTCGAAAAGCTTTGCCAGAGATTGAAAGCCCGGCAAAGCTAACAAAGAATGACATGTGAAATGACTGAGTCTGACTATCAGACTTGATGGTTAAAAGAACAGAAGTTCGATACTCAGACACTTCTACCAAAAAAACCGGATACGCATCTATGGTTCAACAGCTACAACTGAGTATCGGAGACAAGGCATTTCAGGAGCTCAACGAAGCCCTTGAGCACGGTGTTTCTCCTGAACTCAGGCGTATGCTGAATGGTCTTCCGGCTCCGGATGCGGCACACCTGCTTGAATCTTCCCCTCCCAAACTTCGCAGCCTTCTCTGGCGCCTGATCGATCGAGAGATGGAAGGCGACGTATTGCAGGAGCTGAGCGACGAAGTCCGGCAGTTTTTCCTGGACAGGATGAATGTGGCAGAACTCAAAGTCATTACCGAAGGTCAGGACGTTGATGACATAGCTGACTTGCTACAGCAGCTACCCGACGCCATCACCCGAAAAGTGCTGGATTCTATGGACAGCCAGGACCGGCAACGGGTAGAAGCCGTTCTCTCTTATCCGGAAGACACAGCCGGTGGACTGATGAATACTGATGTCATCACCATCCGACCCAGCAGTACGCTTGATGTTGTGCTTCGTTACCTCAGGCGTCACAAGGATATTCCGGAGATGACAGACAGTCTGTTTGTCGTCAACCGCAGAGACGAATACATTGGGGCATTGCCTTTATCCGTTCTCCTGACCACATCCCCTTCAGCCACAGTTTTTGAAGTAATGCAGACCGATCTGAAACCTATCGCTGCCGATATGGAAGACAGCCAGGTTGCGCAATTGTTTGAACGGCAGGATCTGGTATCAGCACCAGTAGTTTCGGAGCATGGTCAGCTTCTAGGCCGCATTACGATTGACGACGTGGTAGATGTTATCCGGGAAGAAGCCGAACACTCCATGATGAGCATGGCAGGCCTGGATGACGATGAAGACACCTTTGCTCCCGCACTGAAGACAGCCCGTCGGCGTGCAGTCTGGCTGGGTATCAACCTGATAACAGCCTTTATTGCCGCTTCTGTCATAGGTATGTTTCAGGCTACCATAGACAAGGTCGTTGCCCTGGCTGTCCTGATGCCCATTGTTGCAGGAATGGGCGGCAATGCTGGCGGACAGGCTCTGACCCTGGTGATTCGGGGCATGGCACTGGGCCAGATCAGTCGGACCAACCTTCGATGGCTGCTCAGTCGTGAATTAATGGCAGGGTTTCTCAATGGCATACTCTGGGCTGCTCTGGTTTCCCTGATTGCCTACTTATGGTTTCATGACCCGGTCATTTCTCTGGTGATCGCCTGTGCTATGATCATCAATCTCAGCACTGCCGTTATTGTCGGTGCCAGCCTGCCCGTTGTTCTCAAATCCATGAACATAGATCCCGCATTAGCTGGCACCATAATACTAACGACAGTGTCCGATGTTGTTGGATTCCTATCCTTTCTGGGACTGGCGGCCTTGTTTTATGGCTGACACTGCAGTCTGTCTGCTAACTCTTTATCATTGAAACAGCTTTAACTGATCCTCAGTAGCGACATACAGCGGTGTCATCCCCAAAACCCTGGCTGCTGGACATTTGCAGGTCGGTTTTTTGGCAGTATCACTTGACTCACTATCAAACCCGCTTCCAGTGCTTTATTTTCAGCTTTGCTGACTGTTCGGATCTGGCTACCCTCTCTGCCGGGCTCCAAAATGATCACACTATTTGGATCAATACCCTCATTATTCAGTATTGCTTCACTGTGGGTACTTATGATGATTTGCCTTCTCCTTGTTTTTGTCTTTCTTTGAATTCGATCAATCATCAGGGGAGTTTGCTGCACTATGGAGTGATAATTCTGGCTCTTCCAATAGCAGAACCCCCATACCTTCCATCAAACTCCAAAGAATACCCAACAATCTCAACGTTCCATCAGAAAAGTGCTCTTCTGATTGCCACCCTGCATTTGGACGATGATGTTCATATTGTGCTTCCAGATGAGGTTGACCTCTTTCGTTCCGGATATATCTCAAACCTTTAAAAATGTGATTATCATTCATTTAACCTGCTTTTATACTCAGCCAAATAGATAACAGGCTGAACCCTTATCACTCACCCGCCAGAGTCATCTCACTGATCAGAATCGAACCGGTCTGAATACTCCCTCTGCGATCATAATCACTCCCTGCAGCCACCATATTCATAAACATATCTTTCAGGTTTCCAGCGATAGTCACTTCAGAGACAGGATGCTGTATTTCGCCATTTTCAACCCAATAGCCACCCGCACCTCTTGAGTAATCACCTGTGACAATATTCACACCCTGCCCCATCAACTCGGTCACCAGCAAGCCCGTTCCCATCTGTTTCAATAACTCTTCCCTGCCGCCTGCATTGCAGTCAAGGAACAGGTTATTGACACCCCCGGCATTAGCCGTACTCTTCATGCCCAGCTTACGGGCAGAATAAGTACTCAGGAGATAGCTGGCCAGAACGCCATCAGAGATAAAATCCTTGGCCCGGGTAGCCAAACCGTCATTATCAAAACTGGCCGAACCCAGTGCTTTTTTCAGGTATGGCTGCTCATGGATGCGCACCCAGTCAGGAAATATCTGCTTACCCAGATGATCCAGCAGAAATGAAGCCCGACGATAAAGGCTGCCACCACTGATACTCTCCAACAAGTGTGACACAAGGCCTGAAGCCACTTCTGCTGCAAACAGCACGGGCACCTGACCCGTAGGGACTTTACTGGCACCCAGCCGGGCCACCGTTCTTTCCGCTGCCTTGCGACCGACATCCGCAGCAGACTCAAGATCATTACCATCACGGGCGACGGTGTACCAATAATCTCTCTGCATTTCACCGGCTTTTTCACCAATCAATATACAACTCAGACTATGACGACTGGAAATATAGCTGCCTACAAAGCCGTGACTGTTCCCATATACACGACAGCCTTGATGAGTACCGACATTGGCACCGTCAGAATTCTTGATTTTACTACTAAACGATCTGCCAGCTTCCTCACACTTCAAAGCCAGCTCTATAGCCTCTTCTGCACCAACACCCCAAGGGTGATAAAGGTCCAGCTCTGGCAGTTCAGTCGCCATTAACTCTGCATCGGCAAGACCGGCACAGGGATCTTCCGAAGCATATCCAGCAATATCACAAGCTGCCTTCACCGTCTCCCTGATGGCTTCAGGTGTACTGTCTGAAGTACTGGCTGATCCTTTTTTCTTCCCCTGATAAACGGTGATACCGAAACCCTGATCACGGTTAAACTCCACTGTTTCAACATCACCCATTCTGACGCCCACCGAAAGACCTGCATCGAGACTGACACCGACTTCACAGGCATCTGTGCCCTGACGTCGGGCTTCAGCCAGAATATCCCTGACCAGGGTCTTCAGGCGATCCTCTTCAGAGCGGGGATCCAGTACAGCGTTGGTTTTATCACCCATGAAATTCCTGCCTTTCAGAATTATACGTGTAAGTCCTATTGTGCCGTGCCCAGCCACAAATGCCCATAGCGAAAGAAAAACAAACCATTCACCATAAGCACTATCACCATTGGCCCAAAACAAGTCTGGCAGCCTTCCTTCTACACTCATAGCTGAATATCCGTAACTGGAGTAAAATGCCTGCATCTCTCTAAGTAGACCTGAACCATGTCAGATCAAGACCTCTCCCCATTTGAAGACGACGCTGAAGAAATCATTTACGTCAGCAAATCCGAGCTCAAACGCGATATGGACGAGCTCAAGGCCATGGGTGCCCGCCTGATGGATATGAAGCCAGCCATGTTGGACAAGCTGCCCCTGAATGAACGCCTCAGGGAAGCGCTGGATGAGAGCAAGCGAATTAAAAGCAATAATGCCCGCAAACGGCACTTGGGCTTCATAGGCAAATTAATGCGAGACCAGGAGCTGGAACCCATCCAGAAATATCTCGACAGCCTGGATTCCACCAGTGAGGAATACAGCCGTCGCTTTCATCAATTGGAGCGCTGGCGTGACCGGTTGATAAACGAGGGGCATGAGGTGCTCACCGAATACCTCGACAAATACCCTGAAGCCGATCATCAACACATACGACAACTGGTACGTAACGCTCAAAAGGAAGCCGTACAGGACAAACCTCCCGCAGCTTTCAGAAAACTATTCAAATACTTGAGAGAAGTAGACGAAGAGCACTAATCTTCATTCGCAACCGAGTGCCTGCCCGGCACTCTGTCAAGCGATTAAAGCAGGATTATCCGAAAAGACGCCATCAACACCCCAGGCTCTTAATCGATCAGCCATATCCTTGTCGTTAACGGTATAGCAATACAGCTCATAACCTGCCGCTTTGATGTCATGCGCGTTTTTCTCTTTGAGTTTTTTGCCATTCAGATGAATCGTTTTGGCACCAACCTGTCTGGCTTTGTATTTCCAGTTTCGAGGCAGCGACTCGAAAAGACAACCAATCCTGCTGCCAGCTTTTGCCCGATACAGAACCAGCAGTTTATGATTAAAGCTCGATACCAACAGTTGATCCTCGGGGAAATCAGCTGCTTCTATGGCTGCAACCACCTCCTCAACCAAAAGCTTTAAATCGCAGCGATTGGGCTTCAACTCAAGATTCAGGCTCAGCTTCAGTTTCTTGATCAAAGCCAGTGTTTCAAGAAGTGTTGGCACCTTTTCACCGGCGAACGCCTCCGAGAACCAGCGTCCGGCATCCAGAGTAGCGACCTGAGCCAGATTCTTTCCCCTCAAATGCCCATTTCCTGAAGAAGTCCTGCTCATTGTTGGGTCATGAAACATCACTGCTGAGCCATCTCCCAGCAGTGTCACATCGAGCTCTATCCATTTCAGCCTCAAATCGGCCGCCTTCCGAATACCAGCCAGAGTATTCTCCGGAGCCAGAGCAGCTGCACCTCGATGCCCGATCACTGAGTCCATAATCATCTGCTTATCTCTTCAAAGCCCGCTGAATTACTCGTCTACTATTATGCTTGTTTTTGCGGCAAAAAAACCCCAGACACTAAAGCTCTGGCAGACTTCTGACACAATAATGCAGCCCTCTGATGACATCTTATGCCTTCAGCCCTTGAAGGCTTTTAACACAACGTTGTTGTTCGATCAGTGTCGGGAGCATTGATTGACCACCTGCCAAGCAGTCATCTTTCCTATGCTGAAGGCTTGAATGAAGCGAAAAGAAACGCTATCTCCTGACACATCGCTTGCAGAAGACTATGACAGAAAATACAGGATTTATCTTGAGCTGAGTGAAGATCAGCAGAAGTATTAGAAAATAATGAGTGCTAAGTTCAAAAAAAAGGCCTGACTTGATAGTCAGGCCTTTTTTAAAAGTGGGGTGGACGATGGGGTTCGAACCCACGACCACCGGAATCACAATCCGGGGCTCTACCAACTGAGCTACGCCCACCACTTCGTTGCTTCGAGGAAGAAATGCCATCCCTGAAGACGCGGCTGATTATAAGGAAAGCCGAGTTCCTTGCAAGCAAAAAATAGCACTTCTGGTAAAAACCGAAATCTTTTTGTTCTGTCGGCTTGAAATATTCCGGATACATGTTGCCCTTGTAAGCACCGCTACGAGAGACCTTTCATTCAGGCGCTTTTTTCTACCGTCATAATCAAACCCCAGTTAAAAGCAAAACATTAACCGGAGTTTTTGACGATGTCGATTAGGGGGATTTAGCGCTTATTTATCGCCGATGCCAGTGCGACTTTTCTCTGTGATGGGTATAAGGTCGCAAATCACTGAATAAAAAAAGCCCAACGAATTCGATCTTGGGCTTTTTTTTATTCAATGCCTGACAGTGACTTACTCTCACATGAGGAAGCCCCACACTACCATCGGTGGGGCCGCCGAGGTGGGGCCGCCCAGGTGGGGCCGCCGAGGTGGGGCCGCCCAGGCATGTGTCGTTTCACTTCTGTTCTGCCACATTCCTTTGCCCACAAAACAAAAACCCCGGTCAATCTCTCAACCGGGGTTTTGCTTTATTCAATGCCTGGCGATGACCTACTCTCACATGGGGAAGCCCCACACTACCATCGGCGATGTGTCGTTTCACTTCCGAGTTCGGGATGGGATCGGGTGGTTCCAACACTCTATGGTCACCAGGCAAAACTGGTCGAGCCGTTGGCTCTCGAGCTGGAAGCTTTAAGCTGGAGGCTTGAAGCTGTTTCTCGAAAACCAAGGCTCTGGAATCCAAATATCTTTTAAGCTGTGTGTCTATTCTTGCTCAACACTCTCGTTCACTGTGTACGGCTTCAAGCTTCCAGCTTCCAGCTTTTGCTGGCAGCTTCGCTGCGCAAATCGCTTTGGCGTTATATGGTCAAGCCTCTCGAGTCATTAGTACGGGTTAGCTCAACGCCTCACAACGCTTACACACCCCGCCTATCAACGTCATAGTCTTTAACGTCTCTTATGGGCCTTACGGCCAGGGAAGTCTCATCTTGAAGGGGGCTTCCCGCTTAGATGCTTTCAGCGGTTATCCCGTCCGAACTTAGCTACCGGGCAATGCGTCTGGCGACACAACCCGAACACCAGTGGTTCGTCCACTCCGGTCCTCTCGTACTAGGAGCAGCTCTTCTCAAACTTCCAACGTCCACGGCAGATAGGGACCGAACTGTCTCACGACGTTCTAAACCCAGCTCGCGTACCACTTTAAATGGCGAACAGCCATACCCTTGGGACCGGCTTCAGCCCCAGGATGTGATGAGCCGACATCGAGGTGCCAAACACCGCCGTCGATGTGAACTCTTGGGCGGTATCAGCCTGTTATCCCCGGAGTACCTTTTATCCGTTGAGCGATGGCCCTTCCATTCAGAACCACCGGATCACTATGACCTACTTTCGTACCTGCTCGAGATGTACCTCTCGCAGTCAAGCTGGCTTGTACCATTACACTAACCGCACGATGTCCGACCGTGCTTAGCCAACCTTCGTGCTCCTCCGTTACTCTTTGGGAGGAGACCGCCCCAGTCAAACTACCCACCACACAATGTCCCCGATCCTGCTAAAGGACCTGGGTTAGAACCTCAATATTGCCAGGGTGGTATTTCAAGGTTGGCTCCATGCAGACTGGCGTCCACACTTCAAAGCCTCCCACCTATCCTACACAAGCAACATCAAGATCCACTGTGAAGCTGTAGTAAAGGTTCACGGGGTCTTTCCGTCTAGCCGCGGATACACTGCATCTTAACAGCGATTTCAATTTCACTGAGTCCTGGGTGGAGACAGCGTGGCCATCGTTACGCCATTCGTGCAGGTCGGAACTTACCCGACAAGGAATTTCGCTACCTTAGGACCGTTATAGTTACGGCCGCCGTTTACTCGGGCTTCGATCAAGAGCTTCTCCGAAGATAACCCCATCAATTAACCTTCGAGCACCGGGCAGGCGTCACACCGTATACGTCCACTTACGTGTTAGCACAGTGCTGTGTTTTTAATAAACAGTCGCAGCCACCTGGTATCTTCGACCAGCCTCAGCTTACGGGGCAAGCCCGATCACCAAAGCCGGCGCACCTTCTCCCGAAGTTACGGTGCCATTTTGCCTAGTTCCTTCACCCAGGTTCTCTCAAGCGCCTTGGTATTCTCTACCTGACCACCTGTGTCGGTTTCGGGTACGGTCCCTTTTGACCTGATGCTTAGAAGGTTTTCCTGGAAGCCTGGCATCAACCACTTCCCCACCTTGGTGGGTTCGTCATCAGTTCTCGGCTTTGTGAACCCGGATTTGCCTGAGTCCACAGCCTACGACCTTAAACAGGGACAACCATCGCCCTGCTGGCCTAGCCTTCTCCGTCACTCCATCGCAGTCAAAAGGGGTACAGGAATATTAACCTGTTTCCCATCGATTACGTCTTTCGACCTCACCTTAGGGGCCGACTCACCCTGCGCCGATTAGCGTTGCGCAGGAACCCTTGGTCTTCCGGCGAGGGAGCCTCTCACTCCCTTTATCGTTACTCATGTCAGCATTCGCACTTCTGATACCTCCAGCCCACCTTCCGGTGAACCTTCTACGGCTTACAGAACGCTCCTCTACCGGTTCAGTTGTCAGTTTGCAGTTGTCGGTTGTCAGTTTGAACTGAGTTATTTAAAACTCTTGTGCAAACTAACCAACATCTTACTGACTTGGTTGTATTCGGTTTTGAGGTCTTGCCATTGCTGATCGTCAATGTAATTGAGATCAAGGCAGTACCTTAACCAAACTCTCATTTCGTCAGATGATCCGATAGCCATCAATATGAACCTTCGAAACTCTGCTTTTGAGATGATCAGTTTCCCATGTCCTTCAGCAATATTTGCACAGATTCCTTTACTGGCTCTGCGCATCTGATCAGCAAGTTCATGCATTTGTTCAATTCTCGGAAATTCCAGCGAGAGCTTGTGAACTTTCAAAGAAAGCTTATAGGCCCATTGAAATACTTCTAAATCTTCAAATCGCTGCATACTTACTTCTCATACTGCCAACTGACAACTGTAAACTGACAACTGAACCCCGTAGCTTCGGTGAATAGTTTGAGCCCCGTTACATCTTCCGCGCGAGCCGACTCGACCAGTGAGCTATTACGCTTTCTTTAAAGGGTGGCTGCTTCTAAGCCAACCTCCTGGCTGTCTGGGCCTTCTCACATCGTTTCCCACTTAACTATTACTTTGGGACCTTAGCTGACGGTCTGGGTTGTTTCCCTTTCCACGACGGACGTTAGCACCCGCCGTGTGTCTCCCGTGATTGCACTCATCGGTATTCGGAGTTTGCATGGGGTTGGTAAGCCGGGATGGCCCCCTAGCCCAAACAGTGCTCTACCCCCGATGGTGAGACACGAGGCGCTACCTAAATAGCTTTCGAGGAGAACCAGCTATCTCCGGGCTTGATTAGCCTTTCACTCCTATCCACAAGTCATCCCCTGGCTTTTCAACGACAGTGGGTTCGGTCCTCCAATCAGTGTTACCTGATCTTCAACCTGCTCATGGATAGATCGCCCGGTTTCGGGTCTATTCACTGCGACTGGACGCCCTGTTAAGACTCGCTTTCGCTACGGCTTCCCTATACGGTTAACCTTGCCACAGAAAATAAGTCGCTGACCCATTATACAAAAGGTACGCAGTCATCAGTGGCCAGTTGTCAGTTGTCGGTGGTCAGTTTTGTTCAGCGTCAATTTCAACACCTCTGCAAATCTGCCCGTATTTTCCAACTTGACGACCTGGTAATCAGTCATCTGCTGTCGCTTGCCTACTGGCAACTGACAACTGACAACTGACCACTGACTCCCACTGCTTGTACGTACACGGTTTCAGGTTCTATTTCACTCCCCTCAACGGGGTTCTTTTCGCCTTTCCCTCACGGTACTGGTTCACTATCGGTCAGTCAGGAGTATTTAGCCTTGGAGGATGGTCCCCCCATGTTCAGACAACATTTCACGTGTGCCGTCCTACTCGATTTCACAATAACTGGCTTTTCGCGTACGGGGCTATCACCCACTATGGCCACACTTTCCAGAGTGTTCCGCTAAACCAAAAATTGCTTAAGGGCTACTCCCCGTTCGCTCGCCGCTACTGGGGGAATCTCGGTTGATTTCTTTTCCTCCGGGTACTTAGATGTTTCAGTTCCCCGGGTTCGCCTCCTAAACCCTATGTATTCAGGTAAAGGATACTCACTTGTGTGAGTGGGTTTCCCCATTCGGACATTCCTGGATCAACGCCTGTTTATCGGCTCCCCAAGACTTTTCGCAGATTACCACGTCCTTCATCGCCTCTGACTGCCAAGGCATCCACCGTGTACGCTTAGTCACTTGACCATATAACCCAAAACGATCTCTTCGAGATCTCAGTTGTCAGTTGTCGGTGACCAGTGGTCAGTCGATTCGTGGCAACTGATGGTTATAGGCAATAACTACCTTTAACGATCTTCAGTAACCGGAAACTGTCAACTGACAACCGGCCACTGATACGCCCTACACTTGAGAGTGTCTCAGCAAGAATTTCATTAAAAGACCAAAGTCTTTTAAATCAACTCAGCTTAATTTAAGTTTGGATTCCACATTGTTAAAGAACAAAACTAACAACTGACAACTGGTCACTGACCACTGTCAACTGATAATCAAACAATTCGTGTGAACGCTTATGGAAGGTCGGTCTTCGTTTAAGGAGGTGATCCAGCCCCAGGTTCCCCTAGGGCTACCTTGTTACGACTTCACCCCAGTCATGAATCACTCCGTGGTAACCGCTCTCCCGAAGGTTAAGCTAGCTACTTCTGGAGCAACCCACTCCCATGGTGTGACGGGCGGTGTGTACAAGGCCCGGGAACGTATTCACCGTGACATTCTGATTCACGATTACTAGCGATTCCGACTTCATGGAGTCGAGTTGCAGACTCCAATCCGGACTACGATGCACTTTCTCAGATTAGCTCCACCTCGCGGCTTGGCAACCGTCTGTATGCACCATTGTAGCACGTGTGTAGCCCTGGCCGTAAGGGCCATGATGACTTGACGTCGTCCCCACCTTCCTCCGGTTTGTCACCGGCAGTCTCCCCAGAGTGCCCACCCGAAGTGCTGGTAACTGAGGATAAGGGTTGCGCTCGTTGCGGGACTTAACCCAACATCTCACGACACGAGCTGACGACAGCCATGCAGCACCTGTCACTGCGTTCCCGAAGGCACCCCTCTATCTCTAAAAGGTTCGCAGGATGTCAAGGCCAGGTAAGGTTCTTCGCGTTGCTTCGAATTAAACCACATGCTCCACCGCTTGTGCGGGCCCCCGTCAATTCATTTGAGTTTTAACCTTGCGGCCGTACTCCCCAGGCGGTCTACTTATCGCGTTAGCTGCGTCACCAGAAATGCAAGATCCCCGACGACTAGTAGACATCGTTTACGGCGTGGACTACCAGGGTATCTAATCCTGTTTGCTCCCCACGCTTTCGTACCTCAGCGTCAGTGTCAGACCAGAGTGTCGCCTTCGCCACTGGTGTTCCTTCCTATATCTACGCATTTCACCGCTACACAGGAAATTCCACACTCCTCTTCCGCACTCTAGCTTGCCAGTTTTGGGTGCCGTTCCCAGGTTGAGCCCGGGGCTTTCACATCCAACTTAACAAGCCGCCTACGCACGCTTTACGCCCAGTAATTCCGATTAACGCTCGCACCCTCCGTATTACCGCGGCTGCTGGCACGGAGTTAGCCGGTGCTTCTTCTGCGAGTAACGTCACAGATGCAGGGTATTAACCTACACCCTTTCCTCCTCGCTGAAAGTGCTTTACAACCCTAGAGCCTTCTTCACACACGCGGCATGGCTGCATCAGGCTTGCGCCCATTGTGCAATATTCCCCACTGCTGCCTCCCGTAGGAGTCTGGGCCGTGTCTCAGTCCCAGTGTGGCTGATCATCCTCTCAGACCAGCTACGGATCGTCGCCTTGGTAGGCCTTTACCCCACCAACCAGCTAATCCGACGCAGGCTCATCCGATAGCGCAAGGTTCCGAAGAGTCCCCTGCTTTCCCCCCTCTTCCGAAAAAGAGTAGGACGTATGCGGTATTAATCCGGATTTCTCCGGGCTATCCCCCACTACCGGGCAGATTCCTACGTGTTACGCACCCGTCCGCCGCTCGTCATCTTCCAGCAAGCTGGAAATGTTACCGCCCGACTTGCATGTGTTAGGCCTGCCGCCAGCGTTCAATCTGAGCCATGATCAAACTCTTCAGTTTAAATCGTTTTGCTTCCTGTCCGAAAACAGTCCGCTGCTCAATCATTTGCAATTAAACGTACATGAAACTCTTTATGAGAAGATAAATTCTCATAGAATTTAAGGGTATGTTCGCTTGCTTGATCAGCATTTAAATCATTTCAGAGCAAAGCTCTGTTGACCGATGCTATTCACACAAGCGCCCACACGAATTGTCTGATAATTTGTTAAAGAACTGGATTAAAACAAGAAGGTTTTAACCGGCTGAACCAGCGGTCAGCGCTGTTCAGCGAGGCGCTCATCTTACCTTGGCGCTGGTTGTTGTCAAGCACCTGTTTTTCAAGCCACTTTTCAACTTGCCGGGACCGCATTCGTTCACTCAGTGAGCGTTGCGTTTCTGTCTCAGCGGCGGTGCATTCTACGCTGTTCGATACAATTGTCAATCACCGTTTTAAACGTTGTTGCAATGGATCGTTACGTGCCCGTTAAGAGCCATGCACCATTCAGTGGAGGCGCATTATAATTGCGGGATCAAAGATAGCAACAACGGCAAACACCTACCGCAGACAACAATGACTCACTCATGGATAATGGAAGCCACTTCGAAAGGGGGGGGGGGAAGCATGATTCAGACCTTTCCTTCCTTGGACAAAGCTTTTAGAAATGAACGACGGAAAACTCTGATGTCTTTGCGAAAAGCTTTCATTTGTTCACGACTGGCTGGTAGAGGAGGCATCAGACCATTAAGGATCACAGCAAACACCAAGGGCTTTCCATCAGGCTGGAATACATAACCAGCCACACTGCTGACGCCACTCATATAACCGGTTTTGAACCACATTTCCTTACGATCACGAGCGCTCAGCCAAGGACTTTTTTCCCCCCATCGTGACCAACCAAACATCAGCACATCAACCAGGGTCGACGCACTGATAAAGTTGTATCGGGAAAGCCCGGAACCGTCTACCAACCTGCTGGTTCGAAAACCAACGCCTTTGCCTCCCAGAACTTCCCGCGCTGTTTCAATACCTGAGGCATAAGATCCCGGCTTGCCAGAGGTTTCGTAACCTACTGTTTTCAGAATGCTGTCAGAGTAAAGGTTGTCAGAATTCTTTAACACCGGTTTGAGTAGCTGCGGTAAAAACTCGGATCTATGTTCTGCCAGAACAAAAGGCAAATCCATCCCGGGACGACCCACAATGACTCTGCCTTTTAATTCGACACCCTTTTTTTGCAGCCGATCTTTCACATACCGCTTAACCGTTCTCTCTACATTGTTCACAGAAAAAGCGAGGCGAACAGGCGATGATTTGGGGCTGATACAGCCCTGTAGACGGTACTCCTTATCCCTTGAGGGGCGAACTTCAAGACGGCAATTTTCTTCAGAATGGGTGCGTACCTGATTATCAATGGCCAGAAACCAGTCTGGCTGATCGTATTGGATGGACGTTCTGGAACCTTCTTTTTTGCCTGGTTTCAGCCAGCCGTAGAAACAGTTCCGGTCCAGAATCATGGCGGCTGCCGGTGCTGCAAAACAGATGTTCAGATCATCCCAGCTGACGCCACCAGCGCGGTCATAGCCTGTAAAGACAGCTCCATCCAGCCAGAGGTCTCCATGAATAGACTTGACCCCCCGCTTTTTCAGCTGGCCAACAAGCTCATCCAGATGTTTCCGTCTCAAAGAGGGATCACCACTGAACACAAGAGCTACGGGCCCATTAACAATACCTTTTCGGATAGGTCGGTCGCGGGTTACGAGCTGGGTAGTGTATTGAAATTTATCGCCCAGAACCTCATAAGCCAGTGTGGCCGTCACTACTTTCAGAACGCTGGCAGGCACCAGATTGTGATGAGCCCCCTGTTCAAAAACAACCCGGCCACTGGCAGGGTCTTTGACCTGAATGGAGTGAACACTACCCGGTGGTAACCCCCCTACCAGTTTCTGCAACTCTTTAACCAGCTGCGGTGAAGCCTGAGCACTGTGAAATGAAAAAATAAAAAAAACTGTTAGCAGGCATGACAGAAATCTCAACATGATGACCTCAATTTCCTGGCAACCTCAGAGGACCTTCGCAAAGATGCATACACAAACGATATAAAACTTACGTACTACATTTTGTTCTGAAGCAATCCCACACTTTTACTCAATGTCACTTCAACGATCGACACTGAACATCTCATCATTTAAGTTAACGCTATTACTCAGAAAATTAGAAGCAAGTTCTTGTAACAAATAACCGCTAAAAAAGCCGCTTTTATCCTCCAACCTCAATTGGCAACAGAATTCATGACAGTTAGATAAAAAAAGCATTATGCTATCCGTACGGGTTATCCAAAGAGACTGATGACCTGGCAGCCTACCGGCTAATGGTTTTTCCGGCAGGTTAAGAATCCATCAAAGCAGAGCGGCTTATGATTGATCCTATGGTGCTCTGCGACGTAGAAATGACCCAGAGAACTCATTAGTTAACGGCAGGCCTTAGTGAAAAAGCTTAAACTTTCAACCAGTCAACTCATTGCGAAACAGCCGGTCAAAGAACTTGGGTTCAAGTCCACCGACGATCTTGAGAAATATGCGGGTATCCTCGGCCAGGAAAGAGCAACCAGTGCCATTCAATTCGGCGTAGCCATGCACCGAACGGGCTACAACATCTATGTGATGGGGGAGTCCGGTACAGGCAGGATGTCCTACCTGAGAAAATATCTGGAATCTGAAGCCAAGCTCCAGACGCCACCTGACGACTGGATTTATATCAATAACTTCGACACTCCTCGTGAACCAAAGATTTTGACGCTTCCCGCAGGAGCGGGCGAGCCTTTGCAGAAAGATTTTGATCAGTTTGTTGACAGTCTCATGCTGACCTTTCCGGCAGCGTTTGAAAACCCGACCTATCAGCAAAAGAAAAGCGTTATTGAGCGTGATTTCAACCGAAGCTATGACCACGCCATTGATCAGATTGAACAGGAAGCCCTGAAACGGAACATTGCCTTGTTTCGCGAAGCGGGTTCCCTCAGCTTTACCCCTATGCATGAGGGTAAGGCGATGGACGAAACCGAATTTGCCCAGCTCCCGGATAAAAAACGGTCCAAATTCAATAAAGACATCAGTGAACTGGAATCAATACTGAACGACTCACTGGTTGAACTTCCGCAATGGAAAAGGGAATCCAACGAGAAACTACAAAAGCTCAATCAGGAAACCATTGACCAGGCCCTGGAACCTCTGCTCAAACCACTGAATAAAAAGTACAACAATCAGAAGTCGGTGCTGGGGTATCTTGAGGCCGTTAAAAATCACCTGCACCGCACCGTTATTGATATTCTTGCTGATGACCGCAACATGGAGTCCAAGGATGACTCAAGCAAACGACAGTCACTGGTTGAACTCTATGCACCCAACCTGCTGATTGGCCATTCTGCCAGCGGTGCTGCACCCGTCGTGTATGAGTCTCACCCTAACTACAAGAACCTGTTTGGTCGTATTGAATACGCCAGCGAGATGGGTGCCCTGGTGACCAATTACCGACAGATTTGCCCTGGTTCTCTGCATAAAGCCAATGGTGGCTACTTGTTGCTGGACGCTAACAAGTTGCTGGAAGAACCTTTTGTCTGGGAAGCACTAAAAAGAGCCCTGAAACAGAAAGAGCTGACTATTGAATCTCCCTACTCAGAGATGGGGCTGCTCAACACCATTACCCTGAACCCGGAGTCCATCCCTCTCAACATCAAGATCATCCTTGTCGGTTCCAGAGATATTTATTACCTCTTGCAACAGCTTGATCCGGATTTCCACGAAATATTCAGAGTTCTGGTCGATTTTGATGACCGAATTACACGAGACAGGGAATCGGTACATGCTTTTGCCCAACTGTTAAAAAACCGTGCAGATGATGAAAACTACCCGGCCCTGACGGCTGCGGCCGTTGCCCGCCTCGTCGAACACAGTTCGAGAATGGCTGAACACCAGGGTGAGATGTCTGCCAGGATAGGCGATCTGTTCGACCTGCTGGCAGAAGCAGACTTCATTCGTCGTATGAGCCGTGGCCGCAAGATCAACAACGAACATATTGACCGGGCCCTGGCCGCCAAGTCTGAGCGCACCGGACGTGTCAGCCAACAGATTCTCGACGAGATGATTGAAGGCAGCATCCTGATCGATACCAAAGGAGAAAAGATCGGCAAGATCAACGGGCTCACTGTCATGTCTATCGGGGATACCAGCTTTGGTTCTGCAGCCAGAATTACGGCAGCCGTCTACCCGGGATCCCAGGGGATTGTCGATATTGAACGGGAAGTCTCTCTGGGTCAGGCCATTCATTCAAAGGGGGTTATGATCCTGACTGGCTATCTGGGCAGCAAATACGCCCAGAAATTCCCTCTGGCTATCTCGGCCAGCCTGACCATGGAGCAATCCTACGGTTATATTGATGGTGACAGCGCCACTCTGGCTGAACTTTGCTGCCTGGTGTCCGCTCTGACCAATACGCCTATCAAACAGGGTTTTGCCGTCACCGGCTCCATGAACCAGCATGGGGAAGTTCAGGCAATTGGCGGTGTTAATGAAAAGATTGAGGGCTTCTTTGATCTTTGTAACGCCCGTGGCCTGACAGGTGAGCAGGGCGTCATTATCCCTGCCACCAACCTCCGAAACCTGATGCTCCACCAGAAAGTGGTCGATGCTGTAAAAGCAGGCAATTTCAGTGTTTATGCAGTCAATCATGCTGACGAAGCCATGGAGCTTCTGACCGGTTGCAAGCCTGGCACACTGAACAGTCGTGGTCAGTACACAAAAGACTCCATCAATTACAAAGTTCTGGAGCGCCTGAAAGAAATTTCTGAACTCTCCAAGGAAGGCAGCTGACACCAATCGCGCTTGACCGACTTTAGCTGGTCAAGCGCGAGAATCATCGTGCCTTATCCTCGAAAACTTGCGCATAATTTGGATGGATAGATATAGCTACGGCGTCTAGGCTTCCCTTCTAAATTTCTTTGGAAGTTCAGAACATGATTAATCAGCAGTGTTTGTTGACCCGATTCATCGCCCCAGTATTCCTGTTACAAACTCTGATTCAACAGCTCGAAGCGTCGACTCAATCTCCAACGGTCTCCTCTTCTACACCCCTTACGATAGTCGACTGCGACTCTCTGCTTGACCCCAAGCCCCTCCTCTCAGAGCATTCGACGGTGCTTCAGCAACGGCTAAAAATGGATTCAGCACTTGTTAACAAACGACAGTGTACTATTCTCAGTGCCAAACCGACCGAGAATTTAAATGAGTTGATAGAACGGATACCTGAGAACACTGTTATACTGCTCTCCTCTGAAATGGTCATGCCAATGACACCCTCTCCATCGGATAGCTCTTTACATACGACAGCACCTGTTGTAACTCCGGTTGAATACTTTATTAGCAGTGCAATACGTTTGAAAAACGGTCAGGACATTATTGGAGCAGCCGAAAATGGTTTTGATATCATCATCAGGGATCGACCGGGATATAAAGACAAATATATGGTCAGGATCGGAACCACTGACAATTTCCAGCCTGGTGAAACAAAAAACAGCAATATAAAACACGTTAATTTTCAGCCAGACCGAGAGAATAACCACCCCTCAATTGACTCCATTGTTTTTGCAGAGTGCTACAACCGGAAACTGATTTTAGAAGGGAACATTTTTCATCTTCCCATCCGTGCCGCAGTTGTCCTTGACTGCAGAAAATCTCTGGATGCGTCTGCCAATGGTGAGATCCGGGGTCCGGGCTTGCAGTTCTCTGTCAACCTGATCACAGGTGAAAAATACAGCACGATTAACAACCACTATTTCCCACATTTAATTCCGGATCATGGGATATTTATTAATCTTCCCGAGATCAGCAACCAGTCAGAGCCATTAGTTGTCAAGTCGAACAGTTTCATCGGCAATATGGCAGAAGCGGGTGAGTTTAGAATAGCATCTGGAAGCAGCATGGATATTATCAGCAACGAAGTCGACATTTCCAATGTCGGCTTCAGTCGTCACGACCCTGCTCGCAAAGGTGGTTTTGTTCTTACCGGAGATATCGAAGGTTCCGAAATAATCAAAGCAGGACTTCCACGTTTTTACATGATTGCAAATCATATCGGTGTAACATGGACAGCTATAACCATTTGGGGAGGGCTTGAACTGAACCTGGTTTGTAACCATCTGCAAGCAGTCAATCCATGGTGGCAACCCCTGAAACCATTCAGCCTGAAAGCAGTTCACAAATCACTGGAAGATCTTGGCGAACAAAAACTGTCAGAACATAAAGTACGAGAACTGTGCGAAAGACCTGTGAGTTCCAGCATTGTCATGTCAACCCCCACACGCAACCCGATGGTGAATACATGGTCTGCTATCAACGGTTCCACTCTTTCTGCCTGCAGAGGACTGTTCAACCTTGAAGGCAAGCTATTCTTTGACACAGAAATCTGCCAGCCAGTCGCCCCACCCTATGATTCCGGAGCAAGCTCAAACCCCGGTACAAAAATAGCCCAGGATAAAAGCGCACTCAATAGTTCATCTGCGAGAGCCACTGCTGTTATCTTTGCTTTGAATGCTACTGCTACCTTTGTTTTGAATGCTGTTATTATCGTTACTTTGGATTTCGCGGTCTGTCTGACCGCAATCTTGGCTCTGTAACCTGAATTCAATCGTCTCTGCGATTTCAGAGCAGGGGCGATGGAGTCTGAACTGCGTCAGTATAGAAAACAGCAAGCTACTTATACCTATTCTTTAGTGCACCACGCCCAAACCCGACAAGTGGCATTTCTCTATCCATGTGCGCTTCCGTCATAAATCCGTAATATATGTGGCTTACTCTGCGTTGATTAACACTGTTTTGGAGAGGCGGTGATTCGATACATTACCTCTCTCAAAGAATTGTCGCACAACACCTTATATGCTTAAAAAGACATTGATTGCCCTGGCTGGTCTGACCGTTTCAGCGTCAGCAGCCTGGTCCTTTCTGCAGCCTGAGCCCACTGTTAGCCTGGCTGAAAATGATAAAAGACTGTTTGATCTACAGGTTCACTGGGTTCAAGGTAATGTCGTTGCACTGGTCAGACACGCTGAACGCTGTGATCGCTCCGACAACCTGTGTCTTGATGGGGAAACCGGTATCACCGTTCCCGGCAAGGCAGAGGCTATTGCCGTCGGCCAGAAATTTAATCACTTACCCGAGCAAACAACCATCGTCTACAACAGCCCTGTCAAACGAACCCACCAGACTGCTGACCTGATGTTTGGTGAGGAAGCGACCATTACTCAAAACTGGCTTCGTGAAGGCTGTAAAGAGAACCTTTATAGCGATATTTTCAAATACAAGGAAGAAGGCAAAAACCTGATTCTGGTGACCCATAGCACCTGTATCGACAAGTTAGGTGAAGCCCAGAACGATGATCTCGTGGTCATGGACATACACGACAAGTCTACATACAACGCAACCATCTTCCTTGCGGTCAATAAAGAAGAAAAAAATGCCCACACCCTGGGTTATCTTTTTGCCGATGAATGGGACGAGGCGTTTAACGAGAGTTAAGCCATGAATTTTGCCGGACTTCAACAAGTCCGGCTCCATTCTATCGATACCTGGCCGCAGTGATAAACTCGCCAAAGGTCTCACACCAAACGACAACAGTATTGTATGAATTGATATTGATATTGATATTCGAGGGGACAGTTACATTGACATCCTCCCCGCCGTGAAGAGGGTGTCGCAAAAGGGTATGGTCAGCAGGATATATCAAGATCGTCGTTCCCGCGCAGGCGGGAACCCACCACGAACAGTCGATCTCCGCCTTCGCGGAGATGACGGTTTGAAGCTTGAAGCGTTTTAATTGACCTTTTGCGACACCCTCTCAAAGTACGGGGTTTTACGCTCATTCGATAAATGTTTTCATAGCTTTTACCGTGTCAATCGCTCAATCAGAACAGCATGCTCAGGGAAGCTATTCAACAGCTGCTCAGCTGAAGGCATTTCAAAGTCCGCAAAGTCAAAGCCCGGAGCAACGGTACAACCAGAAAGAACGTACGAAGAAGGATCACTTACCTCTACCGCAAAAAAACAGCCTGCAGGTACTATAAACTGTGGAACTTCACCATCCAGAATGGTGCGTCCGAGCCTTGCAGTGGAATAGCTTCCTTCCGGATCAATAATATGGATAATCAATGATGCACCGTCATAGAAATGCCAGACTTCATCTTGCTGAATTCGATGAAACGCGGAAAAATCCTTACCCTCCAACAAATAATAAATAGCCGTCGAAAAGTTTCGTTCTCCTGAAAACCGATCCGGCAGACTACCATGGGCTAATACTTCATCAGAGCGATAAGTTTCCCGAAAAAAGCCGCCTTCCGGATGAGGCTCAAGCGACAGCGTTTCAATCCAGCCGTTCGCATCCTTCACTGTATGCACCTCCCTTTGATGGAAAGCTTTATAGTGAGTCAACCAGAACAATTCGTAAAGTCAAAACGCTTTCACTTTTCAGAGGCGGCGCCGCACGACTGCATGGATGCAGGAGCTAGAGCAACGCAGGAGCAGTTGCCGACGACTGCATGGATGCAGGAGCTAGAGCAACGCAGGAGCAGTTGCCGACGACTGCATGGATGCAGGAGCTAGAGCAACGCAGGAGCAGTTGCCGACGACTGCATGGATGCAGGAGCTAGAGCAACGCAGGAGCAGTTGCCGACGACTGCATGGATGCAGGAGCTAGAGCAACGCAGGAGCAGTTGCCGCGTAGGACAGTCTATTCCCGGTCAGCCTCCTGAAATACCAGGCAGAGGCTTAGTTAAAGACAGAATTTGAATTAATCAGGGAAAGTTTAACTGCGCTCACCACCCTTGCTGCAAGCGCTATGTTTTCCAACAGTCTGCAAAAATAATAAAAAAGTGCTACGTTTCGGGGGTAGTTTTCGAAGTCACTAAACCTGAATCACATGAAAAATCACAGAGCAACTTTAATATGTCGAATTATTTTTATTATTTCTGTTTTTTATTCATATAATGCCAATGCATCACTCAACAGTGCGGTCAATAGCTTAATCTCCCTTATTGACGAGATAAGATTAAAACAACATCAATTAAATCAATCAGACACACCTATTTCTTCTGATTTAGAGTTAAATAACAATATTGCATTAATGAGGATATATCACGCATCATTACTTGCCAGACAGAAACCAGGCACAGCGTCTTCAAAAGACATCTTTATAGAAGAAACAAAAAAACAAATTTTTCGTCCCCTCCCTGATGCTTATGCTCAATTTATCATGCAAGTTTTAACTGGGCTAATGTCGTCTGGTGAAGGGGGGAGTTACTTTACATTTCATGGGCATAAAGAAAAATATGGTATTCCACAATCTGAACTTTTTTTTGAAATAGACAGCTTCAATGACGAAGAAATCTCCGAAAAAACAAAAGAACACTTATCAAAAATTTACGAATCATTAAAAAATGATCAGGTTTTTTTAACAACATGCACTAATTTTGACTTAGAAAGTGAGTATAAAACAACTATTGAATTAATAAGCACAGCATTACATTAACATTTAAAATTCAACAAAATATAAGTATCACCTCTAGGAGCCTGACCGAGAATAGACTGCCCTACTGCGGCGGCAGCAAATTGGTCTGAAAATCCGCTTTTGTTCGTCAAATAGCTCGCTATTCTCCTCACAAAACCGAATTTTCATCCTCAATTTTCTGCCGTCCTCGCTACGGGCGCTATTCTCGGTCAGGCTCCTAGGGCGGATTCAAGAGAGAAGAAAAAACCATCATGTTACTGAATAGGTAAATCTGATAAATGAGAGCCACTGATTTTGACAGTTGTTAATGAAATACAACTCAGCCACCAGCTGGCTCTCATATCATTTTTACGATCGAGCCGTCGTTACTTACAGTGGCCGAAAATAGTGCACATTGAGTACTCAGTAGTCAAGTTGGATGGTTCAGGTGTTGTGGATTTATTGACCAGGTTAACTTCTTCTTGGTTAACTTCGTCCGAATTGTCTTCGACCGGATTAATTTCGTATAACCAGATTTTTCCCTCAACCCCGGCCACCGCCATCAACTCACCGTCAGGACTGAAGCTGACGCTATTAACTGTTGATTTTGGATCTTTGATAGAATGTTCTATGGACCACCCATATCCCTGTTTCGATAAAACACTAACATATCCGGAGCCATCATTAATGTCGCTTCCACCTACGACCAAAAGAGACCCATCATTATTGAATGCCATACTGGTTGTGAAACTAGTATCCAGGTAGACAATATCCTGATTGAACATACTGTTGCCGGAACAGGGTGAGTATTCTTCAGATATCATAGGAGTAAAAGACGTTTGATACGGATCTCCTGGTTGACAAGTTCTATTATCTATAAACCTGATTCCACCGAAAGCAGTTGGGGTTGCCAATAAATAACCATCTGGACTCGAAGCGAAACCTCGATAAAACCTTCGTTTTTTCATTTTGGAAGTTTTCACAACTTCACTGGTTGCAAATTCATCGTTTGAATGAAAAGTTTTTATCTGAGAGAAAGTCTTGACAGCCAGTATGTTTTTATCGGAAGTAAAAGTCATTTCAACTGGCTCAATATTATTAATCGTACCAGTGTGCAGAAAATCACCCTTCAAACTGTACACTTTTACATCATGACTGCGTGCAACCGCAAATAATGAACCATCGGAGTTGAAAGAAAAAGGTGGATTCGGGCGAAAATTATCATCAAGCTCATGCACATGCTTGAGTATAAAACCTTTATGGGCATCATAAAATCTGATGACCTTCTCGTTCGTAGATACCGCCAACAATGAACCATCGGGGCTAAATACGGCATTGACTTTATCAAAATTTTCACCAGATGGAATACGAATATATAAACGAATCAATGTATCCTTTTGTAATAGTTGTACATGAGCGGTATTCGAAATATGCTTATGTTTGCACGATACTCCAGCTGCCAGCCAGGAAGCGTCATGATTCCATGAAGTTGAGTGCACGTTACACATAGAGCTCTGACCATCATAGGGATTCACGAACTCAACGGGAGGATTCGCGTTCATTTCAAGGGCCAATTCAATATCCACTTTTTTTGGTGGCTCCTGCGCAGACGTGTCAGCATTAAGTCCTGTAATAGCGACGCAGGACAGTCCAGCCAGCACTGAACAGTTAATCATTTTTCTCCAATAAGACTTCATAATAAGTTTCTCCATTTCGTTTTAATAAAAAAATCCATTTAATCAGGACTCCTTAATTATTTGACCAAGAAACTACAGGTAAGTTCCTTCATTTTCCGAATGATTTTTATTAGAAATTCAAGAATATTGACCATGCAATACGTTTTAACAGGAATTAAAAATCCAGAAGGAGTACAACCGGTTGCTTAAGTACTTACAGGTCATTTTGGCTCATGGTTTCGTGACAGGACAGTGATTGACGCATCCCTGCCAACAACGAATGAAGACGGAATCAGGAATCGGGATTCAGGACCTGAAATCGCGAATTTGGAAAATTCTGTCAATGCTGCCTAGAATTTCAGGATGTCTGAATACAGGACTCTCTGATGCGCAAAAATCTAACGTTATTGAGCTTAAGACAGGGTAAGTTTGCCATCGGAACCTGGCTACAAATGAACAGTTTTCATGCAGCCCGGTTGCTCGCTGGCCAAGGCTTCTTCCACTGGCTACTGCTTGACCTGGAACACACGCCTTACGACTATCCCACTGCCGCCATCATCATGTCGACCATATCTGATATCAGTGACGGGCGTATTACCCCTCTTGTCAGAGTACCGGTTGGCTCCATTGAACATATTAAAAGCGCTCTGGATTGTGGTGCACAGGGCATTATCGTGCCAATGATAAATACCGCTGATGACGTTAAACGAGCAGTCGCCTATGCCCGCTTTCCTCCTGATGGCAAAAGAGGTGGAGGTGGCTTGGCCCCACACCTGGGTTTTGGCGTCAATCGCCCACAATATCTGAGTGCAGCCAACCAGGAGATTCTTGTCGGAATCCAGATAGAAACGAAAGAATCCATTGATAACCTCGACGAAATATTAGATGTGCCTGGTGTAGATCTTTTTTTCATCGGTCCAAATGACTTACACATGTCCCTTGGATTACCCGCCAGGTTCTGGAGTGATGAGCCCACTTTTGTCAGTGCTACCGAGAAAGTCATCAAGGGTTGTAAGAAACGCAATATCCCGGTGGGAACGTTATGCCGTGAAGCATCCCAGGTCAAAGAAAGGATGCAGGATGGGTTGACATTTCTGGGCATGGGCAGTGATGCTCATTTCATGTTAACGTTTGCCGGTCAACAATACGGCCAGCTAAATAACCTTGAAGAACCAGCAGAGACCTGGTGTAACAGCGTTAACCTTTGAGCCTGACCCCATGCTTACCTGTCGCACGCTACATGCTCCTGACAAACAGGATGTTGTCATAGTCGGTGCTGGCCCCGTTGGACTATTGGCAGCAAAATTTTTGGCTGAGTTGGGATTTTTTGTACATGTACTGGAAAAGAATATCAACACCGAAACTACTAATAATTGCAGAACCATCAATTTGTCAATTTCACCAAGAGGTCTCAAAGCACTGAGAGCAGCAGGGCTGGAAACGGAATTCAAAGATATTGCGTTACCGATGGACAGTCGAGCCACTCATCGGAAAGGCAGACCCATAAGTTTGACAAAATACGGAAAAAATTCCTGGTTCAACTATTCAGTAGAAAGAAGTCAATTGCATAAATTATTATTAAAATCAGCGAAAGAGACTCGCAATGTATCAATATGTTTAAATAGTGAGTGCATCAATATTGATAATTCACAAAAAAAGAATAATGTGACTTATATTCAGGCTGGCAAGAAAAATACCCTTGAAGCTGATGCCGTCATCGGTGCAGATGGTGCAAAATCCATAACTCGTAGTTTGATGGCAAAAAGAAACTCTTTTAAACACCAATTTTCATTAATAGATTCTACTTATAAAGAAATTACCATCAAAGAAAAAAACAATTCCTGGGCCATTAATCCAGGTGCCATCCACATTTGGCCTCGCAAGGACTTTTTTATGATTGCGCTTCCCAATTTAAACCACTCCTTCAGAGCTAATTTATTTCTACCCTCAATGGGGAAAATCAGTTTTTCATCCCTCGATTCACCCAAAAAGATTGAAGATTTTTTAAAAGCACAGTTTCCTGACATTTACCCATTCATCAAAGAATCCGGGAGTGAGATATTGGAGAAACAGCAAGGATATGTGTTTAAAGCAGAGTGTGACCGTTATGTTTTTAGAAATAACATTTTATTGATCGGTGATGCTGCACATGCCATCGTTCCTTTTATGGGGCAAGGAGTCAATCTTGGCTTTGAAGATTGCCAATTCTTATTTGATACTCTGAAAAAATACAGCAATAACCTCGATCAAACATTTCAAAAGTTTAACGATGACCGACAGCCTGAAGGATTTGCTGCCAATGTACTCTCGGAACGTAACTACCAAGAGCTGACTGACGCAAAAACCTCCCTATTTAACCTGACCGTAAAAGCAGTCATACCAATTATTAGAAGGCTGTTTCCATCACTGTTACCCCCCCCAGCCATTACCATGGTCAATTTCTTAGATCTCTCATATAGCGAAGTGTTAAAAAAAATCAACCAACGTCATTTCTTTTAGCGGCTATTTCTGAGAAGCCCGCCCGCAAGGTATGACTGCTAAAGGAGGATCACAAACCACTGTCTTATAAAGAGTTCAGGACTTCATTCTCACAGGAATTCTTTTGCTCCCCCAGTCACCGGGCAGCTCTTCAAAAACACCGGCCACCTTTTCACCGCATTGATGGCAGCAACCCGACTTCAGGTTCCAGACACCCATCTGATACCAATCTCGCTCAATCAACAATTGCCCGCAGTTATGACACCAGGTACTCCCCCCCTGACTGTCGTGTACATTGCCGGTGTAGGCATAACGAATGCCTTTTTTGATCGCGATATTTCTTGCCCTGGTAAGGGTATCAGCGGGTGTGTGAGTGTGCTCCATCATTTTCCAGTCAGGATGAAATGCGGTGAAATGTACAGGCACATCAACACCCAGATGTTCAACGATCCATTCACACATACTGTTAAGCTCATGATCAGAATCATTCTCTCCGGGAATCAGCAGAGTGGTTATTTCAAACCATACCTTTGTCTCATGCTTTAGATACTTCAGAGTCTCCAGCACGGGCTGCAAAGACCCGCCACAAATCTTTTTATAGAAAGACTCAGTGAATGCTTTCAGGTCAATATTGGCTGCATCCATACATTCAAAGAAGGCTTCTCTGGGGGCTTCACAGATATAACCGGCACTGACGGCGACAGAGCGGATACCCTGCTCATGAGCGGCAAGCGCAACATCTCTGGCATACTCCAGAAAAATAACCGGGTCGTTGTAGGTAAAAGCCAGACTTCTGCAGCCCGTTGCCAACGCAGCCTGAGCCAGCTGTCCGGGCATGGCCTGATCGGCCAGAGTATCCATTTCCCTGGACTTGCTCATATCCCAGTTCTGGCAAAACTTGCAGGCAAGATTGCAACCTGCCGTGCCAAATGACAACACCGGAGTGCCGGGTAAAAAGTGGTTCAGTGGCTTCTTTTCTATGGGGTCAATGCAAAAACCGCTGGAGCGCCCGTAACTGGTCAACACAATCTGATCCTGATGCCGGGCTCTGACAAAGCAAAGCCCCTGCTGGCCTTCTCTTAACTTGCAGGCTCTGGGGCAGACATCACACTGAATTCGACCATCTTCGAGACTGTGCCAGTACCCAGTGGGAAAATAGTCAGGTGGAGATTGACGAATTCCATTCATCATCACAGTGCCTCGCTCGGTTCGCTGACTATAATTATAGGGCCGTTCATCCGGGGGGTAAGCTCAATGAATATTCGACAACCCGCTGTGTCTGGTGTTTTCTATCCCGACCAGCCAGAACTGCTGAAAACCGTTGTCAATAATCTGATGTCCGAAGCCACTGAGAGAGAACTGTCGCCTAAAGTCCTGATCGTACCTCATGCCGGATACGTCTACTCCGGAGCTGTTGCCGCATCCGGCTACAAACAGTTGAAGACCTACCGCAGCAAGATTAAAAGAGTGGTATTGCTGGGTCCTTCTCATCAGGTTGCGTTTGAAGGGATAGCCCTTCCGGACTGTGAAGCCTACTCAACCCCCATGGGAGATATTCCGCTGGATACCGATACAATCAAAAGTCTGAGTCGGTTCAATCAGGTACATACTCTGGATGCAGCTCATGCCAATGAGCACAGTCTGGAAGTCCAGTGCCCCTTTCTGCAGAGCACCCTGGACAATTTCACGCTGATTCCTCTGGTCGTGGGTGATGCCTCCCCCTTCGCCGTTGCCGAGGTTATAGACTTTCTCTGGGGCGGCGATGAAACCCTGATTGTCATCAGCTCAGACCTCAGTCACTATCTCAGCTACGAAGAAGCCAACCAGCGTGACAGTCTGACGACCAAAGCAATAGAACAAATGAGCGGGTGTCTGACCGGAGGACAGGCCTGCGGCAGCTATCCTCTCAACGGTATGCTGAAAATAGCCCAGCGCAGAGGCATGGAAGTCGTGACTCTGGATGTCCGAAACTCCGGCGATACGGCCGGTGATAAAAAACGGGTCGTCGGATATGGAGCCTATGTTATCCAGTAAAAATTGCTCGAGTCGATATTACCAGATGTGCACTTATTTACTGTTCAAGAGACTGGCCATAACATGAAAGGATCGAGTCAGATGGATCTGAATCTCACAGAACTGGATAAAAAAAACCTGTTACGTCTGGCCAGACACACTATTGCCAAAATCTGCATTGACGGTGAACCACCCAAACTTGATTTAACTCAGTTTCCAACAACATTGCAGGTCCATCTTGCTTCATTTGTGACGCTTCAAAAGTTTGGCGAACTCAGAGGCTGTATCGGCACACTGATTCCTCAAAAACCCCTGATAGAAGATATCGCATACAATGCTTTTGCCAGTGCGTTCAGAGACCAGCGTTTTTTTCCTGTCACCGAAAATGAGCTGGCCGATCTGCGTATTGAAATATCTATCCTGACGCCCATGACGGCTATGAAGATTGAAACTGAAGAAGATCTTCTGGCGCAGTTACGCCCGGGAATTGATGGCCTGTTGATCCAGGGGGATCATCACAAGGCCACGTTCCTTCCCCAGGTATGGGAACAACTGACCGAACCTGACCAGTTTCTCCTTCACCTCAAACACAAAGCCGGACTTCAGCCTCATGAGTGGCCCGCAGATATGGAGTGTTTTTCTTATCAATGTCTCAAATTCAAAGAAGATTAAAACAACAAAAAGAGGATCATAATCATGTGAGCAAAACGAGAATACAGGAGCCATCCCTGCCTCTATCAAAAGTCACCGTCGCTCTTCAATAACCACCAGTGAATTTGCTTCCATCTCAACCCAGCCCCGGGTAAGCAAGGCTTCCCTGGAAAAAGGTGATTCCGAACCAGTATCCAAAAGGCGGGTCCAGTACTTATGGGGTTCGACCTGAGGCAAAGTCACTTTTCTGGACTGCGCTTCATTATTGATCAAAATGTAGAGGTTTTTTTCATCCTCAGAGTTGATCACTGAACTCAGCTTGATACAGAGACAACCCCCACCCAGTTCTCCCAGTTGTGCTTCCGTCAGCTTACTGCCATCCGGCGAATACCAGGCCGTAGCTTTACGACCACCGGCACCACCCAGCAGGAAGTGAGTCTTACGAAAGGATATCAGCTGCCGGACAAATGACTGTAAAACAGCACCATCATCTTCACTGCCCTGCATCCAGCTCCAGTCCAGCCAGGATAAGGGTGAGTCCTGACAGTAGGCATTATTATTACCCTGCTGGCTGTTACCGAACTCATCTCCGGCCATCAACATTGGCGTTCCCCGGGAAAGCATCAGTGTTGCCAGCATGTTTTTTCGAGCCCTCAACCTTCTCGCTTTGATATAGTGATCTTCCGTTTCTCCCTCTACGCCATAATTCCGCGAAAAGTTGTGCTGGTCACCATCCCTGTTCTCCTCGCCATTGGCATGGTTATGACGCTCCTCGAAGGAACAGAGGTCGTTGAGGGTAAAGCCATCGTGGCTGCAAATGTAGTTGATACTGGCTAATGGACGACGTTTACCAAATACATCTTCAGAACCGGTTATCCGCCAGCCCATCTCTGCCAGCCTTCCCCCATCGCCACGCCAATAAGCTCGTGTACTGTCCCTGAAACGATCACTCCACTCCTGCCACGCCTGTGGGAATCCGGACAGTCGATAACCTTCGGGGCCAATATCCCAGGGTTCTGCAATTAATTTAGTGCGGGAAATAACCGGGTCTTGATGTACAGCGCGGAAAAAGGCGCTGTCAAAGCGGAACGCTCGATGCTGTCTGGCAAGTGCAGGAGCAAGGTCAAAGCGGAAACCATCAACCTGATATTCTTCTGCCCAAAGACGCAACGCATCCATGGTCAGCTTCAGGGTCTGGGGACTGTCAAAATTCAGAGTGTTGCCACAACCCGTATAGTTGACGGCAGACAGACGACCATTATGATTGTCCATCAGATAGTAATCACGTTCTGCCAGGCCACGCATACTCAAGCTGGGACCCCCATAACCTGATTCACAGGTGTGGTTGTAAACCACATCCATAATAACCTCGATACCCGCCCTGTGCAGCTCACGAATCATAGTCTTCATTTCACTGACCGGGTCCTTGATCGCCAGTGAAGGTTCCGGAGCCATCATACAGAGAGGGTTATATCCCCAGTAATTCCTGAGTCCCATATTTTCAAGGCGTTCTTCATTGACCATAGAGGTCACCGGAAGCAACTCAATTGCGTTGACTCCCAACCTTTTGAGGTAGTCAATCACACTGGGATGGCATAGCCCCAGATAAGTGCCTCTCAATGCTTCCGGTACGTCCGGATGCTGCTGTGTAAACCCTTTTACATGCAGTTCATAAACGATACTGTCGGCTCTGGAAATAGCTGGCTTCTGAACGGACTGCCAGTCGAAAGTCTGTTCTCTCACAACACTTCGTGGCATCAAGGCGGCACTGTCCAGCTCACTCTTGAGCCACTGTTCAGCACTGTTTGCCGATGAAAAACGCTTTACCCTGTAAGTATTGTCTTCAGGGGGGGTATGCCACTGGTAGTCAAATAACGCTTCTGACCACTGGACCTTTCCCCGCACTTCGCGGCTATAAGGGTCCATCAATAGTTTGTGACTGTTAAACCGGGGAGAAATAGAAGGCGACCAGGCTCCTTCGGCACGAAAGCCATAACGCTGACCGACCTCAATACCTTTTACCAAAAGATGCCACACCCCCTGATCAGAAGGCATCATTGCCAGCCTTTCTTCCTCATCATTCTGGCTGAACAGGCAAAGGTAGAGTTGACTGGCATCAGGGGCATAGATGGCAAAGTTAACACCTGTTGCTTCATGATCAGCTGTTGGCAGGAAATCATCATTTACCCTTGTTGCCCCTTGCAGCTCGGGACACCCCGCAGAAACAGAAATATCTGTCATCACAATCGTTTTTTTCACTCACGGCTGTTGTCGTTAAAAGTTATGGTCCTGTGAAATGGGAAGAGCGCGAGAATCCGGAGCAAGAAACAGGGTCGACAAAGGAGGTAGTGTGACCAAAAGAGAGTGATCATAACTGTGGGTGTGAAAATGCTCGGTATAAAGTACCTTGCTGTTAGCAACGCCACTGCCACCAAAGCTCTGTGCATCGGAATTCAATATTTCTTTCCAGACACCCTCGATGGGTACTCCAATCCTGTAATCTTTCCTTACTTCCGGTGTCATATTGGCCACGACTATAACCGGAGAACCTGAAAAGCTTTTTCGAATAAATACAAATACACTCTGCTGCTGATCGTCAGCCACCACCCAGGCAAACCCATTCTGGTCATAATCGGACTTATACAGCACAGGATAAGACTTATACAGGTGATTTAATGTTTTAACCAGAAGACTGAGCCCCTGACTGTAATGGTTTTTATTGAGCAATGCCCAATCCAGCTGGCCATCATGATCCCACTCCCGGGTACTGCCGATCTCAGAACCCATAAACAGCAACTTCTTACCGGGATGCCCGAACATAAAGCCCAGACAGGCACGCAAGTTAGCGTACTTTTGCCACTCATCTCCCGGCATTTTTCCCAGCAGACTGCCCTTACCATGCACCACTTCATCATGAGACAGCGCCAGAATAAAATGTTCGCTGTAGTGGTAGGTCATGCTCTGCATCATTTCCCAATGATGATGGTATCGATAAATGGGGTCACGGGCCATATAGCCGAGGGTGTCGTGCATCCACCCCATATTCCATTTGTAGCCAAAGCCCAGCCCCCCGTCGTAGGTAGGCATGGAAACCTTGGGCCAACTGGTAGATTCTTCGGCAATCGATATCTGATCCGGGTAGTGCAGATAGAGTGTTTCGTTCAATTCCTTCAGGAACTGCACCGCTTCAATATGCTCATTTCCACCCATGCAATTAGGCTCCCACTCCCCTTCGCTTCTGGAATAGTCGAGGTAGAGCATAGAAGCCACCGCATCCACCCGCACACCATCCAGATGAAAACGATCCAGCCAGTACATGGCATTGCTGATCAAAAAATCCTTTACCTCCGGTTTTCCATAGTCGTAGATATGAGATTGCCAGTCGGGATGCCAACCTCTTTTGGGATCAGCATATTCATACAGGGCTGTTCCATCAAAATGACCCAGACCGTGGGGGTCGGAGGGAAAATGAGCAGGTACCCAGTCCAGAATGACACCAATACCAGACTGATGGCAGGCATCAATAAAGGCTTTAAAATCATCCGGATTGCCAAAGCGGCTGGTAGGAGCGAACAGTCCCACCGGTTGATAGCCCCAGGAGCCTGTAAATGGATGTTCCATAAGGGGCATCAGTTCAATATGAGTAAACCCCATCTCGACAACATAAGGGATTAACTGTTCGGCCAGCGCCTTGTAAGTGAGGCTTTTACCCTGTTCCTGGCGCCAGGACCCCAGGTGTACTTCATAGATACTGACCGGCCTGTCCAGACAGGAGTGATGCTTCCAGTGACAGTCTTCCCACTCATAGTTCAGGTGATCGTAAACAATGGAAGCATTACCGGGTGGCTGCTCGGCATAGTAGCCATAGGGATCGGCCTTGTGAGGCAGTAAATCCCCCTGCTGGCTGCGAATTTCATATTTGTAGAGATCACCCGCCTTCACATTCGGGAGAAAGAGACACCAGACCCCGTCGTCCGAGCTGGCCATGGGGTGAACTCTGCCGTCCCAGCCATTAAAACTGCCCACCAGACTGACGCTTCTCGCATGGGGTGCGTAGACCCTGAAGATCACCCCTTCTATGGAAACTTTCTCCTCAGGGTGCAACGAAACCAGGTGCGCGCCCATATAACGATAGTTTCGATAAGGCTCACGGTGAACATGACTCAGGGTGTAAGACTGAAACTGGTAGGGGTCCATTAATGTATACGACTGATGATCTTTATTTGTGATCACCAGTTGATACAGAAAAACAGAACAGCATTCTGGCGGTACCAGCTCGAACAATCCCGGAGCGATCTGAACCATTTCACCTATGGCTTCGCCGGAAGTAAAGGCGATGACACTGACAGCACTGGCATCTGGCCTCCAGACCCTAAGCAACAGGCCGCCGCCTTCAGGACGCTCATGAAACCCCAGAATATTAAACGGCTCGGCACAGTGACAATTCAGCAGTTGACCGACCAGCGCTTCGACAGAATCAGGCATACAGGGAACGGCTTCTGTTTATTCAGTCTGAGGTATTATAGGAGCCCACTCAAAAATCGACAGGCTCCTGAAAAAAATGCTCTAAAGCAGCGAATCACTATAAGAAGTGGCTCATTCAGGAGTGACTCGCTGCTTCCAGCTCAGGCCATATTCCAGATGATCTTGCTGTAATCCTGAATAGACCGGTCGGATGAAAACTTGCCCATTGAGGCCGAGTTGATGATGGCCATTCGCCACCAGAGTTCCGGCTTTTTCCAGGTTTCAACAATGCGATCATGGGCATCACTGTAGGCCTGATAATCCGCCAGTGTCAGGAAGTAGTCTCCCTTGTTCAGCAGGGCTTCAACCAGAGGCCGGAAGGCATCCGGCTCTTCGGGAGAAAGATCTCCGGAATCCAGCCAGTCAATGACACTGCGCAGCTCTTCACAACGGTTGTAGACATCCCGGGGGTTATAGCCACGGTGACGAAGCTCTGACACCTGTTCAACCGTCAGACCAAAAATAAAGATATTATCGTCGCCTACCTCTTCGGCAATCTCGACGTTGGCGCCATCAAGAGTACCCACGGTCAAGGCACCGTTGAGAGCAAACTTCATGTTGCCCGTACCGGACGCTTCAAATCCGGCCGTAGAGATCTGCTCGGAAACATCCGCAGCAGGGATAATTTTTTCCGCCAGACTGACTCGATAATTAGGCAGGAAAGCCACCTTCAGCTTATCTTTGATACGACGATCATTATTCACTCGTTCAGCCACCCGGTTGATGGCATGAACAATGGTTTTGGCCACTTTGTAGCCAGGCGCTGCCTTGGCACCAAAAATAAAGACCCGCCGGGGTACATCCAGATCCGGGTTATCCAGAAGTCGACGATACAGCGCCATGATGTGAAGCAGGTTCATTTGCTGACGCTTGTATTCGTGGAGACGTTTGATCTGGACGTCAAAAATGGCATCAGGGCTTACATCAACATCACAGAGTTCCCTGATAACTGCTGCCAGATGCTTTTTATTGTCATGTTTGATAGCCGCAAAGCGTTTCTGGAATGCCGGATCATCGGCATGAGCCTTCAAAGCATCAAGTTTGTAAAGGTCTTTTCGCCAGTCGCTTCCAACAGTCTCGTCGATAAGGACTGCCAATGCCGGATTGCAATAGTCCAGCCAGCGCCTTGGAGTAACACCATTGGTCACATTGACAATTTTATCAGGCCACATTTTATGAAATTCGGGGAACAGTTTTTCCTGAACCAGTCTTGAGTGCAGGGCAGCCACTCCGTTGACTTTGTGGCTACCAACAACCGACAGGAATGCCATACGAACCATCTGATCATCCCCCGGACGATCCGGCTCTTCGATAATGGACAGGCGACGTTTCATAGCGTCATCGCCCGGCCAGACTGCCTCTACTTCAGAATGCAAAAAGTGGTAGTTAATCATATGAATGATCTGCATATGGCGGGGCAGTACTCTGATAATCAAACTCTGAGGCCACTTTTCCAGCGCTTCTGGCAACAAAGTGTGGTTAGTGTAGGTAAACACCTCACGAGTGATTTCCAGCGCCCTGTTGAATGCAAAACCTTCCTCATCCATGAGGAAGCGCATGAATTCAGCCACAGCGATGGCAGGATGGGTATCGTTCAGCTGAATGGCGACCTTGTCGGCAATAGGTTCCAGACTTTCACTGTTTTCACGCTTGTAACGTTGGATCAGATCAGCCAGTGAACAGGCGACGAAGAAGTACTGCTGAATGAAGCGCAACTCTTTTCCCGCAGGATGATTATCGTTGGGATAGAGCACCTGACTGATGTTTTCGGCGCTGATTTCCTGTGAACGGGAATCCTCATAGCGGCCAGCATCAAAGCTGTTCAGATCAAAACCCTGAGCGGCACGACTTTCCCAAAGACGCAGAGTGTTAACAGTCTCTGTGCCATAACCGGTGACAGGCACATCCCAGGGCATACCTAAAATTTCCTGAGTATCTTCCCAGACCGCTTTACCAGCATGTTCTCTCACGGTGCCATAAAGTTTGACGCGCTGCTTGCGCTTGGCTCTCTCAATACCCCATGGGAAACTCTCCTCACGCCAGGCGTCAGGCGTTTCCACCTGTTTGCCTCCGGCAAAGCTCTGACGAAAGAGACCAAATCGATAGTTAATGCCGTAACCCATGGCAGGCATATCAAGGGTGGTCATGGAATCCAGAAAGCAGGCAGCCAGTCTTCCCAGACCGCCATTGCCCAGTGACGGATCAGACTCATACTCAAGAATATCAACCAGAGATATTCCCAGGCTGGCCATGGCTTGTTCTGTCTGCCTGAAGATTCCCAGATTGTGAAGATTGTTACCCAAAAGGCGGCCAATCAGGAATTCCAGCGACAGGTAATAAATGCGCCGGGCTTTGCCTTCACGCTCTCTCTTGCGTGTTGCGCGGATACGTTGCAGACCCATCTCACGAACCACCAGGCTCAGGGCTTCCCAATACTCTGCGGGCCCGGACTCTTCAGACTCAACACCCAGTGATTGTTGAAGATGTTCGACCACCCGCCGGGCAATCTCTTCACTGCCCAAAACGGGCATTGCATCATTTTGCCCAGCCTTGTTTGCACTCATGTTTTTCCACCTGCACTATCAACCATGAAAAACTTTTGGCCATGAGAGGCATTCAATCGTTGCCTACAATCAGGGCTGTTTACTTAACCAAACGTGATGGCATGACCTGTGGATAATTATAATTCTGATTTCAGGTCATTTCGGTTTAGTTGTCATTAATTCCTGCTCAGTCGGACGATGAAAAGACATTACGCCCTGTGTACGATTTCAACATTTATACGACAAAGATTGTTTAATAATGATACCTTCAGTTATTCGTTTAAACTCAGATGCCAAGCCAACCGATCCATAAACGAGGTGATTCTGTGCGATTTGGCATTGATGTGGGTGGCACCAAAACAGAGATTGTGGTGCTTTCCGATAGCGGGGAAATGATTCATCGGGAGCGACAAGCTACCCCAAATAATTACCCTGACTTTCTCGATAGCATTCAGGTATTAATCCGCGTCACTGAAAGACAGTATGGACCTGCCAGCCATATCGGTCTCTGCCTGCCGGGCGCTGTCAGTCCTGATACAGGTCGCATGAAAAATGCCAACACCCTCTACCTGATCGATCAGACTGTTGCGGAAGACCTTGAGCAGCGATTGGGTAGAGCCGTGAAGCTGGCCAACGATGCCGACTCCTTTGCCCTGTCAGAAGCAACCGATGGGGCGGCAGCGGGGGCCAGAAGCTGTTTTGGCGTCATTATCGGGACAGGCTGTGGTGGCGGACTGGTGTATAACGGCCAGCTTGTTCAGGGACCCAACGCCATTGCCGGAGAGTGGGGCCACAATCCTCTGCCCTATTACCATAACCACACCGACGGTCCGGACCAGAACTGCTACTGCGGCCGCAAGAACTGTATTGAAACCTTTGTATCCGGCACAGGAATGGCCAAACGTTTCCGTGAAGCCCATGGCTTCAGCGCCCGTGAAATTCCTGATGCAAAATCAGTGATGGCAAGAGTTCAAAATGCTGATCAACCGGCTATTGAGCATTTCAATCATTATGTGGATGCATTGGCCCGTGCGCTTGCCGGCGTCATCAACATTTTTGATCCGGAGGTCATTGTCCTCGGTGGCGGCATGTCGAATATCGAGGCGCTGTATACCGAACTTCCGGGAGCTGTCGCAAAGTATGTTTTCTCTGATCGGCTGAATACCCGGATCGCACCCGCCAAACACGGTGATTCATCGGGTGTCAGGGGCGCTGCCTGGCTTTAAATTAAATAATTGACATCCTCAGACAGTGGGAACGGAACTTTATTACCAGCTAGTGACTCTAAGACTCAGGACTCACCTACAGGGAAGTGGGTAAATAATAACTTTTAAAGGGCTATAACCATGAATGTAACTCAGGGAGTGAGAAGCTGTTCGCACCTAAGCTATCAACATCAACCCGATTTTGACACCCAGTCAGAATCAGATTTTGAATCAGATTTTGAATCAGATTTTGACACCCAGTCAGCAACAGCCTCTGGCCAGTGGAAAGTCTGCAAGTCAACCAGCAAGCTGCTGCCCAGTCCTGCCAGGGAGTCTGAGCGACAAGAGCTACTGCTGGCCGCTGAGAGCGGACGTCTGGGACTTCGGCGAATTGATATATTTAAAGAAGAAGAATACCTTTCTGGCAAGAGAGCACCAAGGCCCTGCACCCTCGCCCTGCCGGGGGCAATGATGCCCACCCAGCGCGTGTCAGAAAATCATGGCGAATGGATGGTTGGCATTGTTGATCCACAATGCCTGTATGTCTATAAACGTAACGCATGGACCAGCAGGCTGCTGGAGCCTGGCTTTACTCCGGAAGGACTGCAGGTAAAACTACTGCCTGATCTACAATCTGCCCTTGATAGACGTTTTGAGCGTGGCGAACAAGTCATCTGGAGAGTTTATCCCCGTTTCACCTCGGGACATCTGCAAGCAGATGGAACGTTCACTTTGCCAAAATTCAAACCGGGCCAATGTACCCGCTCAAAGGATTTCCCGGAACTGGTGCTCACCCACTACAGAAGAGAAGACATCAAATGCTTCTGTGTTTATAACGATGCACAGAAAAATATTTCCGATATCCTCCGGGACAAGCGCGAGTGTGAAGAGGAATTGGAGCTTGACCCCTTGCCTCTGGTTGTTTATTGCCACCGCACAGGTTCTGTTCAGGTCTATTTTGAAGATGAGCTGGACAATATGCTCCTGGCCGAGAATGAGCGCTCACTGAAAGATTTTGCGATCTTTCACAAGTTATTCCCAGACACTTTCAGAGCCCTGTTGAATCTGCTGCCAATGTCTTTGCGGGCAAAGACATTGGGTTCGAAATTAACCTTTTCACCTGGTCTTAAGGACAAATTGGAACAGGCCATCGAATTACTGACTGATCCCTGTTCATACAGTTATGAGAAGCTTCTGGAACTAAAACAAAGTGGCTTACCCATTCACAAGCATTTTATTTATGGAGGCGGGTATGTATCTTTGCTTGACCTGTTGCTGCTTACCGAAATGGGCAGAAACGGTGAGCCAGAGCATGAGCAAACCCGGGAACATGAAAAAGAAGCCTGTCGCTTACTGCAACTGCTTCTGCAAAGTGGAGCAAGGCTGGAGAGCGCCATCCCCTACATTAAAAGCATGAAAGATTGCACATCTCAGGTAATACCAGCGAGTGCAATGAATTATATCGTGGCTGCCTTTGACCCATTTGATTTTCTGACCCTGAAACATCTCGAGAGAATACCTTTAATCGGTTGCCCAGGGAACGTCGTTGAATTTAACCGAATTTGTCAGGGGCTCAGTCAAGAACAAATACAGCAACGTATGATAAAGGTATTGGATGTGAGTTTTGAACCTCCACCCCTCGACATGATCAAATCCCACTTGCTGGCCCTCTTTCATTACGGCGCTTGCCTGGACGAAGTGAATCTGGATTCTCTTGTAGTATTTCTGGACTATTATTGCCATCGCACTAAGAAGATTGCTGATAATTTTACTGTGGCTGATTTTATCCCGTGGGTTAAAAAACTCTGGGACGAAAGGAACACCTATCCTTTATTCCGGAATTGGCCAGAACATCTGGAGCAGGCTGAGAAGGAGATCAAGGATCTGAAAAAATCTCTCAACCTGAACGACTCTGGCCCATCCGGGCCATTGGCAGACGAACCACCATCGGCATTAAAGTTTATCGAGGATGCGTTCAGCACAGCGCCGGTCTTGCCTGATCTTGTCGGCGATAATGAAAAAACCATCCTGAAGGTATTGCAGCATTACTACCGCCGTCCGGGACCAGAACGGGTGATCAAGAGCCTGCGCAAACCAACCTTGCCAACCCTGTGGAAACCACTGCACAGTTGCAGTCATGTCCTGCGGGCCAGGAATAATGGGCACTGGTATATGGAATTGCTGGAGAAATTTCAGCAATGCTCCTTGCGCCAGGACGAAAAAGAACTCCTGTCGCTGGCGATTATCTACCATGATGCGGCTGCCGAAGATGTCGACAAATCAGCTGAAGAAACACGTTCAGCTGAATATTTCAAACGGGACCTGGCCGGATACTACCCTGAAGCGCTGCTGGCTGATATGGCCGAGGCAATGATCAGCAAGGAAAACGATGTTCAGGGTAAAGACGAGCAGAACCTGTCTGTGTCAGTGCGTTGGTATCTGCGCATATTACGCTTTGCAGATCGCACGGACGTTATCCGTGGTTGCGGGGTTGGGGCTGATTTTCCCGGATTAACGGTGACTCCAACCCGGGGTTTTAACGCTGGACTTCTTGACTTACCAACGCAGCTGACTGAAGAGTTTACCTCCGAGCCTGACAACAAGAGTGAATTCCAACGTCATCTGGAAGCCGCCATGCATGGTGCGGCTGATCTGGCGCGGGTCACCGGGCGACTTAACGATCAGCGCAACAAAGATTACACCAAAGTCTACGGTCTGATTGGCAATGGCTCAAAAATCTCTGAAAACTTCGAGTGGACCACTGAGCCAGTCAAAAGAATGAACCAGTTTATTGACGACAATGTCCGCCGCAAAATAGCTCGGGAGGCCGGAATCATTGTCTGTTCAGATGCTGAACACCGGGCCTGCAAGGCTGATCAGGACAAAGGGATTACTTATGGTATCCATAACAGCTGGTATGACCTGAGGCAGGTAGAGCTTCCGGCCGGCATGACGCTGCTGGAAAAAATGCAATACGAACATGACCCGTCGCTGCTGAGCCCGGCAACTCAGCAAGCATTGGAACAAGAGGTGCAGCGGCTCAGGAGGGAAGGGATACGGATGAATCCGGGCACCTTGACGAAGGAAACACTGCTTTCGCCGAAGGCCCAGTCAGTGCTGGAAGACCGGCGTATTACCGTGGTCAGCGATAAGCGTCCCTACTTCAACAACGAGGGCAAGCCGGAAGAATGGGAAATGCCGGTGCCAAAGAAGATGCCAAAGCCTGATGCCCGGAGCAAACCAGCAGGGGATGCCGATAGCACGAATGGTATAAGAACCTGATGGAACTTTTCGCCAGCCAGTGACTCTAAATAACAGTAGACCCCAAATGGAAATGGGTAAGTAATTTGTTTTACAGGAGTATTACCATGGATGTTGCCCAGGGAACGGGGACCTCTGCAAGCCTGCACCCTCCCCCTCAATCAAAGTCTGACACCCAGTCGGTAACGGTCTCTGGCCAATGGACAGTTTGCGAACCGACCAGCAAGATGCTATCACGTGATCGCAGGGAGTCTGCTCAACAAGAGCTACTTCACGCTGCCAAGAGTGGGCGCCTGGCGTTTCGGCGAATTAAATTGACCAATGAAGGAGATTACTTTTCGGGTAAGGGAGCACCAAGACCATTCACCCTCACCCTGCCGGGAGAGATGTTGCCTACTATGCCCACTCCAAAAACGCTCGGTCAATCAATGATAGGCATTGTTGACCCCCAATGCCTGTTCGCCTATAAACGCGATGCAGAGACCGGAACTGTGCTGGTAGCGCGTAACGTAACTCCGGAACAACTGAAAGTAAAACTACTGCCTGATCTGCAATCATTGCTCCGCCGTCGTTTTGAGCGTGGCGATCAAGTCATCTGGACAGTTTATCCTCTCCGTTTCACCTCAGGACATCTGCAAGCGGATGGGACGTTCAGTTTACCAAAATTGAAATCCGGCGATAAACCCGACATATTTGATTACCCGGAACTGGTGACCGCCAAATATTGCAAAAAAGACATCAAATGCTTTTGTGTATACAACGATGCACAGATAAATATTTCCGATATCCTCAGGGACAAGCACGAGTGTGAAAAGGTATTGGAGCTTGCCCCATTACCTCTGGTCGTTTATTGCCACCGCACAGGTTCTGTTCAGGTTTGTTTTGATGATGAGCTGGACAGTAAACACTTGGCCGGGAATGAGGATTCTCTGGATGATTTTGCGTTTTCACTAGGCATAGAACCAAAACATTTCAGAGCCATATTAAATCTGCTGCCAGTGTCTTTGCGGGCAAAGACACTGAGTACGAAATTAACCTTCTCACCGGATGTTATGCGAAAATTGCAACAGGCCATCAAGCTGGTGAGTGATCCCCGTTATTACAGTTATGAAAGGCTTCTGGAATTACAACAAAGCGGCTTGCCAATTCACCAGTCTTTCCTTCATGAAGGATGTGTTCGATCCTTGCTGGACATGTTGCTGCTTTCCGAAATGATCAGAAACGAAGAGCCAGAGGATGAGCAAACCCGGGAACAGGAGAAAAAAGCTTGTCGCTTACTTCGTCTGCTTCTTCAGAGCGGTTCAAGGCTGGAGGGGGGGGGGTGTATTTATCATATTGACAGGATGAAGGATGGCTTTGGATTGGTAATGCCAGCATTCATAATGAATTACATGGTGGCTGCCTTTGCTCCCTTCAATTTTCTGACCCTGAAACACCTCCGCAGAATACCTTTTACCGGTTGTCCCGGAAGCGTCGTTGAATTTGACCGAATCTGTAAGGGTCACAGTCAAGAGCAACTGCAGCAACAAATGAAAAAGGAACTAAAATCTCGATCCAGACACACTCCCCTGAACATGCACAAATCCCGCTTACTGGCCCTCTTTCATTACTGTTCTTACCTGGACCCGGAGATTCTACACAGGGTTAAAGAAACTCTGGAATGGCATCACCCTGACGGTAGGAAGGTTATTGATAATTTGTCTCCGGATGAATATATCCAATGGGTTAAAAAACTGTGGGAGCAACGGAAAACAAATCCTTTCTACCAGAATTGGCCAAAGCGTGTCCGGCAGGCTCAGCAGGACATCAGGGCTCTGAGACAATCTCTTGGTCTGGACGATTCTCACAACCTGGCAACACCATTGGCAAACGAAACACCAGCGGCATTAAAGTTTGTGGTGGACGCCTTCAGCACAGCGCCAGTCCTGCCCGATAATGTCGGCGATAATGAAAAAACCATCCTGAAGGTATTACAACATTATTACCGCCGTCCGGGACCAGAACGGGTGATCCAGTGCCTTGGCATGCAAACCATACCAAGGGTGTGGAAACCTCTGCACAGCTGCAGTCATGTGCTGCGGGCCAGGAATAATGGGCTCTGGTATATGGAATTGCTGGAGAAATTTCAGCAGTGTTCCCTGAAAGAACAAGAAAAAGAACTCCTGTCGCTGGCGATTATCTACCATGATTCAGCTGCCGAAGATGTCGACAAATCAGCGGAAGAATCAAGTTCAGCTGATTATTTCAAACGAGACCTGACCGAGCACTACCCTGAAAAGCTGCTGGCTGATATGGCAATGGCGATAGTCAGCAAAGAAAACGATGTTAAGGGTAAAGAGGAGCAGAACCTGCCTGACCCTGTGCGCTGGTATCTGCGCATACTACGCTTTGCAGATCGCATGGATGTTATCCGTGGTTGCGGGATCGGGGCTGATTTTCCCGGATTAACGGTGACTCAAACTCTGGGTTTTGATGCTACACGTCTTGACTTACCATCGCATCTGACCAGTGAGTTTAGCTCCCGGTCTTGCAACAAGACTGAATTCCAACGTCATCTGGAAGCCGCCATGCACGGTGCGGCTGATCTGGCGCGGATAACCGGGCGACTTCTGGATCAGCGCAAAAAAAACTACACCCAAGTCTACGGTCTGGACGACAATGGTTCAAAGATCTCTGAAAACTTTGAATGGACACCTGAGCCAGTGCGGAGAATGAACCAGTTAATTGATGACAATGTTCGGCGTAAAATAGCCCGGAATGCCGGAATTATTGTCTGTTCAGACCCCAGCCACAAAGCCTGCAAGGCGGATCAGAACAAAGGGATCACTTACGGTATTCATAACAGCGGGTATGACCTGGGGCAGGTAGAGCTTCCAGCCGGAATGACGCTGCTGGAAAAGATGCAATACGAACATGACCCGTCACTGCTGAGCCCGGCAACTCAGCAAGCATTGGAACAAGAGGTGCAACGGCTCAGAAGGGAAGGGATACGGATGAATCTGGGCACCTTGACGCAGCAAACACTGCGTTCGCCGAAAGCCCAGTCAGTGCTGGAAGACCGGGGTATTACCGTGGTCAGCGATAAGCGTCCCTACTTCAACAACGAGGGCAAGCCGGAAGAATGGGAAATGCTGGTGCCGAAGAAGATGCCAAAGCCTGATGCCCGGAGCAAACCAGCAGGGGATGCCGATAGCACAAATGGTATAAGAACCTGATGGAACTTTTCGCCAGCCTGTGACTCCAAATATCGTAAGCACCCCGTATGGGAGGCTACCGCAAAACTCCAACAGCTCGTTCCCATGCTCTGAGGTCGTCATTCCCGCGAAGGCGGGAATCCAGCGCCAACGGTGAATCTCTGCCTTCTCGGGGATGACAAGGCCAGGGGGGCAGCAGGCAGTATGGTTCCGGTGGTGATTCAGTTTGGATTCCCGCCTTCGCGGGAATGACGAGAATGAAGCCGGGAATGACGAGAATGAAGCCGGGAATGAAGCCGGGAATGACGAGAATGAAGCCGGAAATGACAGGAGTCAACTCGTTCCCACGCTGGAGAGAGTTTTACGACACCCTCATGAAAATGGCTAAGTAATTTATTTTACAGGAGTATTACCATGGATGTTGCTCAGGGAACAGGGATCTTTGCAAGCCTGTATCCTCCCCCGCAATCAAAATCTGACACCCAGTCGGTAACGGCCTCTGGCCAATGGACAGTCTGCGAATCCACCAGCAGGCTGCTGCCCGGTCCTTCCAGGGAGTCTGAGCGACAACAGCTACTGCTGGCCGCTGAGAGTGGACGCCTGGCGTTTCGGCGAATTAATTTGTTTGAAGAAGCACAATATTTTTCAGGCAAGAGAACACCAAGACCTTTCACCCTCGCCCTGCCAGGGAGAATGATGCCCACCCAGCCTGTGCCAGAAGGTTATGGCAAATGGATGGTAGGCATTGTTGATCCACAATGCCTGTATGTCTACAAACGTAATGCAGGGACCAGGTCGCTGATGATGAAAGTGCCTGGCGTCACTCCGGAAAAAATGCTGGCAAAAATGCTGCCTGATCTGCAATCACTGCTCGATAAACGTTTCGAGCGTGGCAATCAAGTCTTCTGGAAAATTTATCCTCCTTATTTCACTTCGGGACATCTGCTGCCAGACGGGACGTTCAGTTTGCCAAAATTGAAATCTGGCCCTTATAACACCCATGATGATTTCCCGGAGCTGCTGCTCACTCACTACAGCAAAGAAGACATCAAATGCTTTTGTGTTTACAACGATGCCCAGAAAAATATTTACAATATCCTATGTGACAAGCGTCGGTGTGAAGAGGAATTGAAGATTGGACCCTTGCCTCTGGTGGTTTATTGCCACCGCACAGGTTCTGTACAGGTCTATTTTGGTGATGAGCTGGAGAGTTCACGGATGTACATGAATGAGCTTTCTCTTAATGATTTTGCCTTCTCGCAGGGCATAACTCCGGAACATTTCAGGGCCATGTTGAATCTGCTGCCAATGTCTTTGCGGGCAAAGGCACTGGGTTCGAAATTAACCATCACACCAGATGTCAGACAAAAATTGCAACAGGCCATCGAGTTGGTAACAGATCCTCGTCGCTACAGCTATGAGAAGCTTCTGGAATTAAAACAGGCTGGATTGCCCATTCACCAGTGTTTTATTTATAACGGATCTTCTGGTAATTCGTTGCTTGAAATGTTGCTGCATTCGGAAATGAAAAGGCAAGATGTGCCGGAACATGAGCAAACCCGGAAACAGGAAGAAGAAGCTTTACGGTTACTTCAGCTGCTTCTGCAGAGCGGAGCGAGGCTGAAGAAGTATACTTTTTATATTGACGTCATGGCAGCTTTCCTGGGACCAGCAATGCCAGCAAGAATATTCAATTGCCTGGTGGCTGCCTCTACTCCACTTGAGTTCCTGACCGTGCAACATCTCAAGCGTTTACCCTTGACCGATTGCCCGGGAAGCGTCGTTGAATTTGACCGTATCTGCCGAAGAAACAAACTGAACCTGCGGGAATCCCTGAAAGCAGTATTGCGTTATTTGATCACCTTACCGACTAAAAACCTCGAACATATTCAGTCCAACCTACTGGCCCTGTTTCATTACGAGGTTTCAGTGGATGAAAACATTCTGCGTAGTCTTAAATACGACCTGAAGATCTTTTACGACGAAGGTCAGAAAGTTATTGATGATTTTTTTCTGGATGATTATATCGAATGGGTTGAAAAACTATGGGAACAACGGGAAACATATCCTTTCTACCAGAATTGGCCAAAGCATGTCCGACAGGCACAGCAGGACATCGATAATCTGAAACAATCTCTCGGTCTGGACGATTCTCACAACCTGGCAACACCATTGGCAGCCGAAACACCAACGGCATTAAAGTTTGTGGTGGAGGCGTTCAGCAGACCGCCTGTCCTGCCTGACAATGTCGGCGATAATGAAAAAACCATCCTGAAGGTATTGCAGCATTATTACCGCCGTCCAGGACCGGAACGGGTGATCCAGAGCCTTGGCATGCAAAACATACCAACCGTATGGAAACCTCAGCACAGCTGCAGTCATGTCCTGCGGGCCAGAAATAATGGTCACTGGTATATGGAATTGCTGGAGAAATTTCAGCAGTGTTCCCTGAAAGAACAAGAAAAAGAACTCCTGTCGCTGGCGATTATCTACCATGATGCGGCTGCCGAAGATGTCGACAAATCAGTGGAAGAAACAAGTTCAGCTAACTATTTCAAACGGGATCTGGCCGAACGCTTCCCTGAGCAGCTTCTGGATGATATGGAAGAGGCAATGGTGAGCAAGGAAAATGATGTCAAGGGTAAAGACGAGCAAAACCTTTCTGTGTCAGTGCGTTGGTATCTGCGCATCTTACGCTTTGCGGATCGAATGGACGTTATCCGTGGTTGCGGGGTTGGGGCTGATTTTCCCGGATTAACGGTGACTCGAATCTGGGGTTTTGATGCCAGACGTCTTGACTTACCATTGCAGCTGACCAGGGAGTTTAGCTCCGAGCCTGACAACAAGAGTGAATTCCAACGCCATCTGGAAGCCGCCATGCACGGTGCGGCTGATCTGGCGCGGGTAACCGGGCAACTTCAGGATTGGCGCAAAAAAAACTACACCCAAGTCTACGGTCTGAGCAACAATGGCTCAAAGATCTCTGAAAACTTTGAATGGACCACTGAGCCAGTGCAGAGAATGAACCAGTTTATTGACGACAATGTCCGCCGCAAAATAGCCCGGGAGGCCGGAATCATTGTCTGTTCAGATCCTGACCACAAAGCCTGCAAGGCTGATCAGAACAAAGGGATTACTTATGGTATCCATAACAGCGGGTATGACCTGGGGCAGGTAAAGCTTCCAGCCGGAATGACGCTGCTGGAAAAGATGCAATACGAACATGACCCGTCACTGCTGAGCCTGACAACACGACAGGCATTGGAAAAAGAAGTAGAGCGTCTGAGGAGCGAAGGTATACGGATGAATCCGGGCACCTTAAAGCAGAAAACACTGGCTTCGGAGGAAGCCCGAAAAGTGCTGAAGGATCGGGGTATTGCCGTGATCAGCGAGAAGCGTCCCTACTTTTTTACCAACAAAGGCGATCTTAGAGAACCGGAAATGCTGGTGCCAAAGAAGATGCCAAAGCCTGATGCCCGGAGCAAACCAGCAGGGGTGGGCCGATAGCACGAATGGTATAAGAACCTGATGGAACTTTTCGCCAACCGGTGACTCTAACAAAAGGGAGACCCCCGTATGGGAGGCTACCGCAAAACTCCAACAGCTCGTTCCCATGCTCTGAAGTCGTCATTCCCGCGAAGGCGGGAATCCAGCGCCAACGGTGAATCTCTGCCTTCTCGGGGATGACAAGGCCAGGGGGGCAGCAGGCAGTATGGTTCCGGTGGTGATTCAGTTTGGATTCCCGCCTTCGCGGGAATGACGAGAATGAAGCCGGGAATGACGAGAATGAAGCCGGGAATGACAGGAGTCAACTCGTTCCCACGCTGGAGAGAGTTTTACGACACCATCATGGAAATGGTTAAGTAATTTATTTTACAGGAGTATTACCATGGATGTTGCCCAGGGAACAGGGACCTTTGCAAGCCTGTATCCTCCCCCGCAATCAAAGTCTGACACCCAGTCGGTAACGGCCTCTGGCCAATGGACAGTCTGCGAATCCACCAGCAGGCTGCTGCCCGATCCTTCCGGGGAGTCTGAGCGACATAAGCTACTGCTGGCCGCTGAAAGTGGACGCCTGGCGTTTCGGCGAATTAAATTGACTGAAGAAGACAATTACTTTTCAGTTCAGGGGGCACCAAGACCCTTCACCCTCGCCCTGCCGGGGGAAATGATGCCCAATGAGGCCATGCCAGAAGGGTTCGGTCAATGTATGGTAGGCATTGTTGATCCAGAATGCCTGTATGTCTATAAACGTGATGCAGAGACCAGATACCTCCAGTACGGCAAATCTCCGGAACAACTGTTAATAAAACTACTACCTCACCTGCAATCATTGCTCGATGTACGTCTTGAGCGTTGCAATCAGGTCATTTGGAAAATTTACCCTCATCGTTTCACCTCAGGCCATCTGCAAGCGGATGGGACATTCAGTTTACCAAAATTGAAACTCGACGATGGCACCCGCTTATTTGACTTCCCGGAACTGTTGCTCAACAAATACAGTAAAAAAGACATCAAATGCTTTTGCGTATATAAGGATGCACAGATAAATATTTCCGACATCCTGAAGGACAAGCACCAGTGTGAAAAGGTATTGAAGATCGGACCTTTGCCTCTGGTTGTTTATTGCCACCGCACAGGTTCTGTACAGGTCTATTTTGCTGATGAGCTGGACAGTCCATATCTGACCAGGAATGAGCGATCTCTGGATGATTTAGCGTTTTCACAGGGCTTGGCTCCAGATCATTTCAGAGACATCTTGAATCTGCTGCCAATGTCTTTGCGGGCAAAGGCACTGAGTTCGGAATCAACCGTCTCAGTTGATCCGGATGTCATACACAAACAACAACAGGCCATCGAGCTGGTAAGTGATCCCTTTGTTTACAGTTATGAGAAGCTTCTGGAGTTAAAACAAAGTGGCTTGCCAATTCACCAGTGTTTTTTTCATAAAGGAAAAGTTCAATCTTTACTTGGCATGCTGCTGGATTCCGAAGTGTTCAGAAACGACCAGCCAGAACACGAGCAGACCCTGAAACAGGAGGACGAAGCCCGGCGCTTATGTCAGTTGCTTCTGCGCAGCGGTGCGAGGCTGGAGGAGTATTTTTATCGCATTAAGAACATGGATGGTCCCCGCGTACCTGTAATCCCGGCTGGAATATTCGATTGTTTTGTGGCTACCTCTGCTCCATTTGAGTTCCTGACTCTGGAACATCTCAAGTGGTACCCTTTGACCGGCTGTCCGGGAAGCGTCGTTGAATTTGACCGTATCTGTCGCGGTCTCAGTAAACGGCAGCAGCAGGATTGCCTGAGAAGGGTATTAAAATATGTGGTAACTCTCTGGAATATAACCCTCAAACATATTCAGCTCAGCTTATTGGCCCTGTTTCATTACCAGATTTCCGTAGACAAAAACGTTCTGGATAGTCTTGAATCCTATCTCGATAGGTATTGCGAAGAAGATGAAAATATCATTGATGATTTTTCCGTGGCTGATTATGTCAAATGGGTCAAAAAACTATGGGAGCAACGGGAAACATATCCTTTCTACCAGAATTGGCCAAAGCATGTCCGGCAGGCTCAGCAGGACATCAAAGATCTGAGACAATCTCTCGGTCTGGACGATTCTCACAATCTGGCAACACCATTGGCAACCGAAACACCAGCAGCATTAAAGTTTGTGGTGGACGCCTTCAGCAGAGCGCCAGTCCTGCCTGATCTTGTCGGCGATAATGAAAAAACCATCCTGAAGGTATTGCAACATTATTACCGCCGTCCGGGACCGGAACGGGTGATCCAGAGCCTTGGCATGCAAACCATGCCAACCGTGTGGAAACCACTGCACAGTTGCAGTCATGTCCTGCGGGCCAGAAATAATGGGCTCTGGTATATGGAATTGCTGGAGAAATTTCAGCAGTGCTCCTTGCGCCCGGACGAAAAAGAACTCCTGTCGCTGGCGATTATCTACCATGATGCGGCTGCCGAAGATGTCGACAAATCAGTGGAAGAATCAAGCTCAGCTGATTATTTCAAACGGGACCTGGCCGGACACTACCCTGAAAAGCTGCTGGCTGATATGGCAAAGGCGATAGTCAGCAAAGAAAACGATGTTAAGGGTAAAGAGGAGCAGAACCTGCCTGACGCTGTGCGCTGGTATCTGCGAATATTGCGTTTTGCAGATCGAATGGATGTTATCCGTGGTTGCGGGGTTGGTGCTGATTTTCCCAGATTAACGGTGACTCGACCTCTGGGTTTTGACGCTACACGTCTTGACTTACCATCACATCTAACCAGTGAGTTTAGCTCCTGGTCTTGCAACAAGAGTAAATTCCAACGACATCTGGAAGCCGCCATGCATGGTGCGGCTGATCTGGCGCGGATAACCGGGCAACTTCTGGATCAGCGCAAAAAAAACTACACCCAAGTCTACGGTCTGGACGACAATGGCGCAAAGATCTCTGAAAACTTTGAATGGACAACTGAGCCAGTGCGGAGAATGGACCAGTTTATTGACGACAATGTCCGGCGCAAAATCGCTCAGGCGGCCGGGATTATTGTCTGTTCAGACCCCAACCACCAAGCCTGCAAGGCGGATCAGAACAAAGGGATCACTTATGGTATTCATAACAGCTGGTATGATCTGGGGCAGGTAAAGCTTCCGGCCGGAATGACGCTGCTGGAAAAGATGCAGTACGAACATGACCCTTCGCTGCTCAGCCAGACAACACAACAGGCCATGGCACAAGAGGTGCAGCGACTGAAGAGCGAAGGTATACGGATGAACCCGGGCACCTTGACCCAGGAAACGCTGTATTCGGAGGAAGCCCAAAAAGTGCTGAGGGAGCGGGGTATTGTTGTGGTCAGCGAGAAGCGTCCTTACTTTAACAACGATGGCTTCCCGAGAAAACGGAAAATGCTGGTGCCAAAAAAGATAGCCAAGCTTGATTGAGAACACGCCAGCAGGTTGGCATGAACAATCCTTTGATCTCGCTATGAAGTCCATGACCAGGCAATAGGACCTTGCCGGAACTTTTTCCCAGATAATCACTCTAACTATTGAGGCCATTCGCAATGAGCCTGTCCGGTTGATTTAATAAACAGGAGTTCAACTTGAATAGTGTTGGCAGCAAAGCCGGTATACGCCGCTCATTCCGGTTAAGTGAAGATGAATCTAACAATAGGGAGAAAAAAAAGGAAATACCAAAAAAGTATGGAAGACATCAAAAACAGACAAAAGTTTCTGAAAGAATAATCTCATCGAGTTCCGAAACTGATAGTCTTTCGTCAACAAAAACTCGTTACGGATCTGATAGCAGTCATTGGTCAGCGTCTCACTCTGAGACTGAAAGCTCTTCGTCATCAAAAACTCGTTATGGATCTGATCGCAGTTATTGCTCAGAGTCTGACTCTGAGGCTGATAGCCCTCCGTCAAAAAAAACTCGTTACGGATCTAAACACACTCACTGGTCAGAGTCGGATTCTGAGGCTGAAAGCCATTCGTCTGGAAAAACTCCTTACGGATCTGATCACAGTCATTGCTCAGAGTCGGACTCTGAGGCTGATAGCCATTCGTCAAGAAAAACTCTTTATGGATCCGATCACAGTCATTACTCAGAGTCTTACTCTTCTGAGGCTGATAGTCGTTCATCAAGAGAAACTCGTCCCGGATCCGATCACAGTCATTACTCAGAGTCTTACTCTTCTGAGGCTGATAGTCGTTCATCAAGAGAAACTCGTCCCGGATCCGATCACAGTCATTACTCAGAGTCTTACTCTTCTGAGGCTGATAGTCGTTCATCAAGAGAAACTCGTCCCGGATCCGATCACAGTCATTACTCAGAGTCTTACTCTTCTGAGACTGATAGTCGTTCATCAAGAGAAACTCGTCCCGAATCCCATCACAGTTATTACTCAGAGTCTTACTCGGACACTGAATCTGATAGCCGTTCGTCAAGGTCAGATAACTCATACAAAACTTATGAATCTGTTGAAATGAGTGACAGAGCTCAGTTACTTGAGAGGTACAATCGTCTATTAATTGACCCCAACTTATCCGATTTTAAAATACAAGGAATACCAAGCAGAGATGAGTTCAGGAAAAAATATAAAAAGCTGTTATTAAGAATACACCCAGACAAAGCAGGGAAGGATAACGAGGAATTATTTAAAACAATTTTTCCTATTTGTGAAGAAATTATGAAAAAATTAAAATAACCTGATACCAAACAATTACTTCAGAAAAGCAAAAGAAGAAGAAACAAGGACAACCATAAATTTGATTGACCATCCACCCGGAAACCCAGTCAAGAGCAACAACAACAATTCATTAAAGAGGTACTATGTGAATTCATACTCTCCCCCCTCGATCATGGAACTTTTTTCCAGCCAGTCACTCTAAAAGCGCAGAAATCACCTTTACGAAAGTGGTAAATATTAATTTTGGAGATTTCCAATGAATGTTACTCACGAAACGAGAACCTCTGCAAACCTTTACCCTCCCACGCAATCAAAGTCTGACACCCAGTCGGTAACGACCTCTGGCCAATGGACAGTCTGCGAATCCACCAGCAGGCTGCTGCCCGCTCCTTCCAGGGAGTCTGAGCGACAAGACCTACTGCGAGCCGCAGAGACTGGACGCCTGGCGTTTCGGCGAATCAGATTGAATATAGAAAACGATTACTTCTCGGGTCAGAGGGCACCAAGGCCCTTCACAATCGCCCTGCCGGGGGGAATGATGCCCACTAGGCCCATGCCAAAAGCAGATTTTGGTAAATGGATGGTAGGCATTGTTGATCCACAATGCCTGTATGTCTATAAATATGATGCATCTACTGGACGTGTGCTGATAGAGCCCGGCGTCACTCCGGAAACACTGCGTGCAAAACTATTGCCTGATCTGCAATCATCGCTCAATAGACGTCTTGAGCATGGCAATCAGGTCATCTGGAGAGTTTATCCTCATCGTTTTACCTCAGGACATCTGCAAGAGGATGGAACGTTCAGTTTACCAAAATTGAAATCCGACAATGACACCCCTTTACTCGACTACCCGGAACTGGTGCTCACCCAATATGACAAAAAAGACATCAAATGCTTCTGTGCATACAAAGATGCACAGATAAATATTGCCGAGATCCTGGGGGACAAGCGTCAGTGTGAAAAGGTATTGAAGATTAAATCCCCCCTGCCTCTGGTTATATATTGCTATCGCACAGGTTCTGTTGAGGTTTATTTTGATGATGAGCTGAACAATAAACACCTGGCCAGGAATGAAGATTCTCTGGATTATTTTGCGATTTCACAGGGCATAGCCCCGGAAAATTTCAGAGCCATGTTGAATCTTCTGCCAATGTCTTTGCGGACAGAGGCACTGAGTTCGGAATTAACCGTCTCTGCAGATGCCAGGCAAAAGTTACAACAGGCCATCAAACTGGTCAGTAATCCTCGTTTTTACAGTTACGAGGAGCTTCTGAAATTAAAACAGAGTGGCTTGGCAATTCACCAGCCTTTTTTTCAGGAAGGAGATTTTGAATCTTTGCTTGAAATGCTCCTGACTCAGGAAATGATCAGAAACGAAAACACTGTTCTGGAAATGATCAGAAACGAAAACTCTGCTCAGGAGCAATCTCAGCAACAGGAAGAAACAGCCTACCGAATGTTTCGGCTGATTTTGCAAAGTGGGGCAAGTTTGCCGAAAAAGTGGTGCCTGTATTTCATTTACCGAATGGACAGCTTTCTCTCTTACATAATGCCACCGGGCATAATGAATTGTATGCTGGTTGCCTTTAGACCCATTCAATTCCTGACTCTGCTCCATCTCAGGAAGATCGCTTTGTCCACCTGTCCGGGAGCCCTTGTTGAATTTGACCGCATTTGCCAGGGGCTTAGTCAACAGCAACGGCAGGACGCTCTGGAACAGATATTGCGGCAACATTTGAACGATTGTTACCGTCCCACTCTCGACACCGTCGAGTCTCAGTTGCTAGCCCTGTTTTCCTTCGGAGCTTCCCTGAACAAAAACTTTCTGAAATCTTTTCAATCCTATTTGCGTAAGGAATATCCTGAAGGTAAGAAAGTTATTGCTGATTTTTCTGCGGATGATTACATCACATGGCTTAAAAAACTGTGGGATCAACGAGCAACACATTCTTTGTACCAGAATTGGCCGGAGCATGTCCGGCAGGCTGAACGGGACATCAGGGACCTGCAACAATCTCTCGATCAGGTCGATTCAGGCCCATCGGCAACAGCATTGTCAGCTCAGGCACCGGCGGCATTAAAGTTTGTGGTGGACGCCTTCAGCAAGCCGCCGGTCCTGCCAGATACTGTCGGCGATAATGAAAAAACCATTCTGAAGGTATTGCTGCATTATTACCGCCGTCCGGGACCGGAACGGGTGGTCCGGAGCCTTGGCAGACAGACCATGCCAGCAGTGTGGAAACCCCTGCACAGTTGCAGTCATGTCCTGCGAGCCAGGAATAATGGGCACTGGTATATGGAATTGCTGAAGAAATTTCAGCAGTGTTCTCTGGGCAAAGAAGAAAAAGAACTCCTGTCTCTGGCGATTATCTACCATGACGCTGCTGCCGAAGATGTTGACAAATCAGTGGAAGAAACAAAGTCAGCCGAGTACTTCAAACGGGACCTGACCGGGCACTACCCCAAACAGCTGCTGGAGAATATAGTGCTGGCAATGGTCAGCAAGGAAAACGATGTCGAGGGTAAGGATGAACAGAACCTGCCTGACTCTGTGCGCTGGTATCTGCGCATATTACGCTTTGCAGATCGAATGGACTTTATCCGTTGCCGTGGGATTGGGGCTGATTTTCCCGGATTAACGGTGACTCGAACCCTGGGTTTTGACGCTACACGTCTTGACCTGCCAGCGCAGCTGACTCGAGATTTTACCGCCGAGCCTGACAACAAGACTGAATTCCAGCGTCATCTCGAAGCCGCCATGCACGGTGCGGCTGATCTGGCGCGAGTAACCGGGCAGCTTCAAGATCGGCGCAAAAAAAGCTACACCCGGGTCTACGGTCTGAATAGCGATGGTTCAAAGATCTCTGAAAACTTTGAATGGACAACTGAACCAGTGCAGAGAATGAATCAGTTTATTGACGACAATGTCCGCCGCAAAATGGCTCAGCAGGCCGGCATTATTGTCTGCTCAGACCCCAGCCACAAAGCCTGCAAGGCGGATCAGAAAAAAGGGATCACTCGTGGTATTCATAACAGCTGGTATGATCTCAGGCAGGTGACGATTCCTGCCGGAATGACGCTGCTGGAAAAGATGCAGTACGAACATGACCCGTCACTGCTGAGCCCGGCAACACAAAAAGCATTAGCGAAAGAGGTGCAACGGCTGAGGAGCGAAGGTATTCGGATGAATCCTGGCACCTTGACGCAAACCACGCTGGCTTCGGAGGAAGCCCGAAAGGTGCTGGAACAGCGAGGTATTGCAGTGGTCAGCGAGAAGCGTCCCTACTTTACCAACCAAGGTTTCCCGAAAGAACGGGAAATGCTGGTGCCTGAGAAGATAGCAAAGCTTGATGCCCAGCAAAATGCGCCAGAAGGGTGGACGTGCTCAGTCCTTTGATCTCGCTATGAAGTCAAAGTGGAACTTTTTGCCAGCCAGTTGGAACTTTTTGCCAGCCAGTGACTCCAAAAAAAGGTAGCCCCACAGGAAAGCAGGTAAGTAATAAGTTTTACAGGAGTATTACCATGAATGTTGCCCAGGGAACGGGAACCACTGCAAACCTTTACCCTCCCACACAATCAAAGTCTGACACCCAGTCGGTAACGGCCTCTGGCCAATGGACAGTCTGCGAATCGACCAGAAGGCTGCTACCCGCTCCTTCCAGGGAGTCTGAGCGACAAGAGCTACTGCGGGCCGCAGAGACTGGACGCCTGGCGCTCCGGCGAATTGATTTGTATGAAGAAAAAGAATACTTTTCGGGTAAGGGGGCACCAAGGCCTTTCACTCTCGCCCTGCCGGGGGGAATGATGCCCACCAGGCCCATGCAAAAAACGGATTTTGGTGAATCGATGGTAGGCATTGTTGATCCAAAATGCCTGTATGCCTATAAATATGATGCAGCTACTTCACGTTTGCTGATAGATTCAAGCGCCACTCCGGAAACGCTGCGAGCAAAACTACTGCCTGATCTGCAATCATCACTTCTTAGACGTCTTGAGCATGGCCATCAAGTCCTCTGGAGAGCTTATCCTCATCGTTTCACCTCGGGACATCTGCAAGAGGATGGAACGTTCAGTTTACCAAAATTGAAAATCGGCAATGTCACCCCTTTACTCGACTACCCGGAACTGGTGCTCACCCAATATGGCAAAGAAGACATAAAATGCTTCTGTGCATACAACGAAGCACAGACAAGTATTGCCGAGATTCTGCGTGACAAGCGTCTGTGTGAAAAGGAATTGGAACTTGACCCCCTGCCTCTGGTTGTTTACTGCTGCCGCACAGGCTCTGTTCAGGTCTATTTTGATGATGAGCTGGATAATAAACACCTGGCCAGGAATGAGGATTTTCTGGATTATTTTGCGATTTCACAGGGCATAGCGCCGGAAAATTTCAGAGACATGTTGAATCTGCTGCCAATGTCTTTGCGGACAAAGGCACTGAGTCTGGAATTAACCGTCTCACCAGATGCCGAGCACAAATTGCAACAGGCGATCACGCTGGTGCAAAATCCTCGTTGTTATAGTTACGAGGGGCTTCTGAAATTAAAACAGGGTGGCTTACCCATTCACCAGCCTTTTTTTCATAAAGGACGTTTTCAATCTTTGCTTGAAATGCTCCTGACTCAGGAAATGTTCAGAAACGAAAAGACTGATCAGGAGCAAACTCAGAAACAGGAGGAAACAGCCTATCGAATGTTTCGGCTGATTTTGCAAAGTGGGGCAAGTCTGCCGAAAAAGTGGTGCTTGAGCTTCATTTACCGGATGGACGACTCTCTCTCTTTTACAATGCCACCGGGCATAATGAATTGTATGCTGGTTGCCTTTAGACCATTTCAATTCCTGACTCTGCTTCATCTCAGGAGGGTCTCCTTGACCGCCTGTCCGGGAGCCGTTATTGAATTTGACCGTATTTGCCGGGGGCTAAGCCAACCGCAACGCCAGGACACTCTGGAACAGTTATTACGGCAATATCTGAATGATCGTATTCTCCCTTCTCTCGACACCATCCAGTCTTTCTTGCTGGCCCTGTTTCACTTCGGAGCTTCTCTGGACAAAAACGTTCTGAAATCTTTTGAATCCTATGTGCAGAAGGAATATCCCAAAGGTAATAGAGTCATTGCGGGTATTTCTCAGGATGATTATATCAACTGGCTTGAAAAACTATGGGATCAGCGAGAAACACATGCTTTGTACCAGAATTGGCCAGAGCATGTTCAACAGGCTCATCGGGACATAGAGAATCTGAAACAATCGCTCGGTCTGGGCGATTCTGGTACATCGACAACACCCATGGCGGCCACGGCACCAGCGGCATTACAGTTTGTGGTAGAAGCCTTCAGCAAGCCGCCGGTCCTGCCAGATAATGTCGGCGACAATGAAAAAACCATCCTGAAGGTATTGCAGCATTATTACCGCCGTCCGGGACCGGAGCGGGTGATCCAGAGTCTGGGCAGACAGACCATGCCAGCAGTGTGGAAACCCCTGCACAGTTGCAGTCATGTCCTGCGAGCCAGAAATAATGGGCACTGGTATATGGAATTGCTGAAGAAATTTCAGCAGTGTTCCCTGAGCAAAGAAGAAAAAGAACTCCTGTCTCTAGCAATTATCTACCATGATGCAGCTGCCGAAGATGTTGACAAATCAGCGGAAGAAACAAGGTCAGCCGAGTACTTCAAACGGGATCTGACCGGGCATTACCCTGAACAGCTGCTGGCTGATATGGCAATGGCGATGATCAGCAAAGAAAACGATGTCAATGGTAAAGATGAACAGAACCTGCCTGACCCTGTGCGCTGGTATCTGCGCATATTGCGCTTTGCGGATCGAATGGACGTTATCCGTTGTTTTGGGGTTGCGCCCTATTTTCCCGGTTTAACAGTGACTCGACCTCCGGGTTTTGACGCTACACGTCTTGACTTACCAGCGCAGCTGACTAAAGAGTTCAGCTCCGAGCCTGGCAACAAGAGTGAATTCCAACGTCATCTGGAAGCTGCCATGCACGGTGCGGCTGATCTGGCGCGGGTAACCGGGCATCTTCAGGATTATCGCAGAAAAAACTACACCAAAGTCTATGGCCTGAACGACAGTGGCTCCAATATCTCTGAAAACTTTGAATGGACAACCGAGCCTTTGCAGAGAATGAACCAGTTTATTGACGACAATGTCCGACGCAAAATGGCACAGGAAGCTGGCATTATTGTCTGTTCAGATCCCAGCCACAAAGCCTGCAAAGCTAATCAGAAAAAAGGGATCATTCGTGGTATTCACAACAGCTGGCATGATCTGGGACAGGTTGAGATTCCAGCCGGAATGACGCTACTGGAAAAGATGCAGTACGAACATGACCCGTCGCTGCTGAGTCCGGCAACACAACAGGCGTTGAAGAAAGAGATACAGCGGCTCAAGAGCGAAGGGATACGAATGAATCTGGGCACCTTGACTCAAAAAACACTGGCTTCCGAGAAAGCCCGAAAAGTGCTGAAAAAGCGTGGTATTACCGTGGTCAGCGAGAAGCGTCCCTACTTCAGCAACGAGGGTTTCCCGAGAGAACCGGAAATACTGGTGCCAAAGCTTAATGCTCAGCAGAATCCGCCAGCGGGGCGCGCATGTACAATCCTTTGATCCCTCTATTGAAATTCATCTTCGGGCGGTGGCCCCCTGGTGAAACTTTTTACCAGACAGTTACTCCAATGAGCAAGCTGTCTGCTGAAGCGGTTGGGAAGTATGGGAAACAGTTCTGATATACACCTGTTATACTAACCAAAACACTGAATAAGTAGGTATTAGCATGAGCAAAAGTAAAACCACAGTGACCATTGATGACGAGGTGTTAGAGAAGGCTCGTGAGCTGAACATTAATATTTCTTCTGCCGCCGAACAAGGCGTTAAGGCTGAAGTCAGAAGTTTGGAGGAAGAGCGTTTGAAGAAACTTTACAAGGAAGCCATGGAAGAAATTGAACAAGTCATCAAAGAAGATGGTTTGTTCAGTGATGGCATGAGGACATTCTAAATGACACAGTTCGATGTGTGTTTGAACACCGCCGATAATGCAGACAAGTATCCTTATGTTGTAGTGCTTCAGTCGAGTTTAATTCAGTTCGACGACCAATCGGTTGTTGCTCCTCTAAGCCGCAGTCACCGTTACAAAAAAGCATTGCAGGTATGCCCCCAAACTGTTGTGGACGATGAAGAATGGATGCTGGTTATTCCGCAGCTGGCATCTATTCCCAATCACTTCATCGGCAAAAAAGTGGCCAGTATGCAGGAGCAGCGTAGTGATATTATTTCTGCCATAGACCGCCTGTTCACAGGCATCGGCTAACACTGACAGCAAAAACTGGGGATAGAAATAATCTATCCCCATAAGCACCATGTATAAGGCTGACAGGATCAGCAGCAGCCCGCTGAGTGTTTTCATATCTGTCCGGCCCCCCCCTCTCAATGTCTGCTATGCTGACTGCTGCTTCAACAAATGATAATGGTACGCAGTATGTCACTGGAACTTCGTGTAGAGAGACTTGAATCCCATTTTGAATCGCTGGATAACGCTGTACACCGGCTCATCGAGATTACTGGGGAAACACAGAAGATTGTGCTCGAAAACCAGCGAGAGACCCGGCTCATGTTTGAGCGGCAAGACCGCAAGATCGAGGCTTACCAGTCTGAGAACCGCAAACGTTTTGATCAGCACGACAAACGTTTTGACCAGCATGACAAACGTTTTGACCAGCTCGACAAACGTCTTGACCAGCACGACGAACGTTTTGACCAGCTCGACAAACGTCTTGACCAGCACGACGAACGTTTTGACCAGCTCGACAAACGTCTTGACCAGCACGACGAACGTTTTGACCAGCTCGACAAACGTCTTGACCAGCACGACGAACGTTTTGACCAGCTCGACAAACGTTTTGACCAGCACGACAAACGTTTTGACCAGCACGACGAACGTTTTGACAAAATAGAAAAAACTCTCGCCATCATCGTAAACCACGTTCAGAAATAACTACGCCACCCAACAACAAAATCCAGTGGATTGCCTTTTGACAACCACTGGTTTAAAGAGTGAATGGCAAGTTTGGAGTATTTCAATGAATGTTGCCCAGGGAACGGGTGTCTTTGCCAGCCAATGCACTCCTTCTCAAGCAAATTATGACACCCAGTCGGTAACTGCCTCCGGCCAGTGGACAGTCTGCGAATCAACCCGCAAGCGGCTACCCTGCCACCCCAGGGAATCAGAGCGACAAGAGCTACTGTGGGCCGCTGAGAGTGGGCTTCTGGCGTTCCGGCGAATTGAATTAACTAAAGAAGACAATTACTTTTCGGGTATAGGAGTACCAAGACCCTTTACCCTCGCCCTGCCTGAGGGGATCATGCCCACCGGGCCCGTACCACAAAGGTATGGTAAATGGATGGTAGGCATTGTTGATCCGCAATGCCTGTATCTCTATAAACGTAACGCATCCACGAGACGGCTGCTGGCGGAGTCTGACGTAACTCCGGATACTCTGAGAGTGAAATTACTGCCTGATCTGCAATCGTTGCTCGCTAGACTTGTTGAGCATGGTGATCAGGTCTTCTGGAGAACTTATCCTCACCGTTTCACCTCGGGGCATCTGCTAGCCGACGGGACGTTCAGTTTACCCAAATTGAAGCCTGACGATGTCGCCCACTCACTTGATTACCCGGAACTGGTGCTCAGCAGCTACGGCAAAGAAGACATCAAATGCTTCTGTGTATACAAGGATGCAGGGATGAATATTGCTGATGTCCTGCAGGACAAGCGTCAGTGTGAAAAGGAATTAAAGCTTAAATCCTTGCCTCTGACTGTTTATTGCCATCACACAGGTTCTGTCGAGGTCTGTTTTGATGATGAGCTGGACAGTAAACAATTGGCCAGGAATGAGCAGTCTCTTAATGATTTTGCATTTTCACAGGGCATAGCCCCGGAACATTTCAGAGCCCTGTTAAATCTGCTGCCAATGTCTTTGCGGGCAGAGGCACTGAGTTCGGAATTAAGCGTCCCACCTAACCTGGTGCACAAAATGCAACAAGCCATCAAGCTGGTGAGTCATCCTCGTTCTTACAATTATGAGGGGCTTTTGAAATTAAAAGAAAGTGGCTTGCCAATTCATCTGGATTTTTTTTACGAAGGAAAGGTTCGATCTTTACTCGACATCTTGCTGGTTTCCGAAAGGTCCAGAAACGAAGGGTCTGGGGAGGAGCAAACCGAACAGGAGAGAGAAGCTTGTCACTTACTTCAGCTGCTTCTGCAAAGCGGGGCAAGACTGGGGAGTGCTATTTCAAGCATTCACGCCATGGCGGATGACATGCAAACGGTCATACCAGCGAGCACAATGAATTATATGGTGGCTGCCTTTGCTCCATTTGATTGTCTGACCCTGAAACATCTGCGCAGAATATCTTTAATCCATTGCCCGGGCAGCGTCGTTGAATTTCACCGAATCTGTCGGGCTCAAACTCAAAAGCAACTTCAGAAATGCATGAAAGAGGTACTCTATGATGTCTGTTTACACTCTCACCCCCTCGAAATTATCAGGACCCGCTTACTAGCCCTCTTTCATTATACTGACCTGGACTTGGAGACTCTGTATAGAGTTAAACGAACGCTGGACTGCTATTACCCCGACGGCAAGAAAGTTATTGATGATTTTTCCGTGGCGGATTATATCCAATGGGTTGAAAAACTATGGAAGCAAAGGGAAACGCATCCTTTCTACCAGAAAACGGCTGAAGAGCGAAGGTATACGGATGAATACGGGCACCTTGACGCAGGAAACGCTGTTTTCGGAGGAAGCCCAGACAGTACTGAAACAGCGAGGTATTGTCGTGGTCAGCGAGAAGCGTCCCTACTTTACCAACGATGGCTTCCCGAAAGAACGGGAAATGCTGGTGCCAAAGAAAATAACCAAGCTTGATGCTCAGGACAAACCAGCAGGAAAAGACTGACAAAATCCTTTGATCTTGCCTTAAAAATTAGCTGAGATGGAACTTTACAGCAGCCAGTTACTCTAAGGACTTCAGAATCTCTGCAAACGAGAGCAGGTAAACAATAAGTTATACAGGAGTATTAGCATGGATGTTGCCCAGACCGCTGCGAGCCCGTGCCCACCATCTCAACCCGAATCAAACTTTGACACCCGGTCGGTAACAGCCTCTGGCCAATGGACAGTCTGCGAACCGACTGGCAAACGGCTGCTGCATCATCCCAGAGAGTGTGAACGGCACAAGCTACTGCAGGCTGCCAAGAGTGGACGTCTGGCGCTCAGGCGCATTGATTTGTCCAGAGAGAGAAAATACTTTTCTGGCAAGGGAGCACCAAGACCCTTCACCCTCGCCCTTCCGGGGAGGATGATGCCTAACGATCGCGTGGGGGTAGGGTTTGGTAAATGGATGGTAGGCATTGTTGATCCACAATGCCTGTATGCTTATAAACGTAACGCGATGACCAGGAAGCTGATGGTAGAGCCTGACTTAACTCCGGATCAACTGAGAGTAAAACTACTGCCTCATCTACAATCTGTGCTCGATAGACGTCTTGAGCATGGCGATCAGGTCATCTGGCGAGTTTATCCTCGTTTCACCTCGGGGCATCTGCAAGCGAATGGGACGTTCAGTTTGCCAAAGTTGAAATCTGGTCAATGTACCCACATAGAGGATTTCCCGGAACTGGTGCTCGCTCACTACAGGAAGGAAGACATCCAATGCATTTGCGTTTACAAGGATGCAGAGATGAATATATCCGATATCCTGCTGGACAAGCGTGAGTGTGAGAAGGAGTTTCAGCTTGGATCCTTGCCACTGGTCGTTTATTGCCACCGCACGGGTTCTGTTCAGGTCTATTTTGACGATGAGCTGCACAGTGAACACTTGGCCAGGAATGAGCATTCTCTGAATGATTTTGCGTTTTCTCAAGGCTTGACCTTAAAACATTTCAGAGCCCTGTTAAATCTGCTGCCAATGCCCTTGCGAGCGAAAGCACTGAGTTCATCAGAATTAACCATTCCTCCGAATCTTGTGCACAAATTGGAAGAAGCAATCAAGCTGGTGATTAATCCCTCTTGTTACAGTTACCAGCAGCTTCTGGCATTGAACCTTAGTGGTCTGCCTCTTAAGTCCACCTTTTTTTTCGGTACGGCGGGAGTCAGATCTTTGCTTGATCTTCTCCTGCATAGTGAAATATTCAGACACAATAAGCTTCAGGAACAGCAAATCAGGGAGCAGCAGGAGAAAGAAGCTTACCGGTTATTTCAGCTGCTTTTGCAGAGCGGGACAAGGCTGACTGAATTTGGTGTGGAGCTCATCAGCTGCATGGAATATAAGAATGAACCTGCAATGCCAGCGGGCCTATTCAATTGTCTGGTGGCTGCTTATGCTCCATTTGACTTCCTGAACCTGGAACATCTCAGTCAGTTACCTTTAATCGGTTGCCCGGGGAGCATCGTTGAATTTGACCGAATCTGTCGGGGCAACAGTCAACTGCAAAATCAGGCTTGTTTGAAAGAGGTATCACTCTATACAAAAACCAGGCTGGGTCTGACCCTCGAACATATTCAGTCCCACTTATTGGCCTTGTTTCGTTATGAGGCTATCCCGGACGAAGACTTTCTGAATGATCTTGCAGAGGATCTGGAGCGTTACTGCTTTGACGGCAATGAGACTATTGCTGATTTGTCCGTGGCTGATTACATCGAATGGCTTGAAAATCTGTGGAAGCAACGGGAAACCTATCCTTTGTATCAGAATTGGCCAAAGCGTGTCCTGCAAGCTCAGGAGGACATCAGCAATCTGAAACAATCACTGGGTCTGGACGCTTCTCACAACCAGGCAACACCATTGACAACCGAAACACCAAAGGCATTACAGTTTGTGGTGGACGCCTTCAGCAAACCACCAGTCCTGCCTGACAATGTCGGCGATAATGAAACAACCATCCTGAAAGTATTGCAACATTATTACCGCCGTCCCGGACCACAACGAGTCATCAAGAGCCTTGGCAGTCAGACCATGCCAACCATGTGGAAACCAGAGCACAGTTGCAGTCATGTCCTGCGGGCCAGAAATAATGGGCACTGGTATATGGAACTGCTGGAGAAATTTCAGCAATGTTCCCTGAAACCGGATGAAAAAGAACTCCTGTCTCTGGCCATTATCTACCATGACGCGGCTGCCGAAGATGTTGACAAATCAGTGGAAGAATCAACGTCAGCTGAGTATTTCAAACGGGACCTGACAGGACACTACCCTGAACAGCTACTGAAGGATATGGCACTGGCGATGACCAGCAAGGAAAACGATGTCATGGGCGGCGATCAGCAGAACCTGTCTGAGTCCGTGCGCTGGTATCTGCGCATACTACGTTTTGCGGATCGAATGGACGTTATCCGTGGTTGCCGGGTTGGGGCTGATTTTCCCGGATTAACAGTGGCTCGACCTTCGGGATTTGACGCCAGACTCCTTGACATACCATCGCAGCTGACCGAACAGTTTGCCTCCGATACTGACAACAAAACTGAATTCCAACGGCATCTGGAAGCCGCTATGCACGGTGCAGCCGATCTGGCCCGGGTAACCGGACTACTCCGGGATTGGCGCAAAAAAAACTACACCGAAGTTTACGGTCTGATTGGCAATGGTTCAAAGATCTCTGAAAACTTTGAATGGACCACTGAGCCAGTGCAGAGAATGAACCAGTTTATTGATGACAATGTCCGGCGCAAAATCGCTCAGGAGGCCGGAATCATTGTCTGTTCAGACCCAGGCCACCAGGCCTGCAAGGCTGATCAAAGTAAAGGGATCACTTATGGCATTCATAACAGCTGGTATGACCTGAGGCAGGTGGCGATTCCGGCCGGAATGACGCTGCTGGAAAAGATGCAGTACGAACATGACCCGTCGCTGCTGAGCCCGGCAACACAACAGGCAATAGAGCAAGAGGTACAACGGCTGAGTGGCGAAGGTATACAGATGAACCTGGGCACCTTGACGCAGGCAACACTGCTTTCGGAGGAAGCCCGGGGAGTACTGAAACAGCGAGGTATTGCCGTGGTCAGCGAGAAACGCCCCTACTTTACCTATGACGAACTCCCGAAAGAATGGGAAATGCTGGTGCCAGAGAAGAAGGCAAAGCTTGATTGAGAGTACGACTGCATGGATGCGCAGTTGCCGTGCAGGACAGTCTTAAGTGCCAGCAGCATGCCGGGAAGTCTGCTGCTGGCAGCCGGTCTGGAAGAAGGTTAAGGGCCGGTCACGCCCAGTTACCATATTTACAGCCGAACCGAAAGTAGAAATCGTCCAGGTATTCTATCCTTTCTCTCAGGTATTTTCTCTTCTTCTCTTCGTTGCTGAGTTCTTTTCTTTTCTGCGCCTTTGCTGCCTTGTCATGTTGGGCTTCATCAGCCTGTTCTCTGGTATGAGTGTCAATAGCTGGCTTAAGCATTTCCAACAGAGCCCACGATTGTCTCCGCAGGTCAGAAAATCCATGGACAAGGTTTGAAAATATGACTTGGCGATCAACTTCATGCATAAACATTTTTTCTAAATGTTGCGATAGGTATTTTTCTATGGCCAGAAGCAATTCTTGAAATAATTCAGGGTTTTCATTTCCCGGGTTTTCCTTTGCATCAGTGATTAGCTTTTTGAATACATCAAATAATTTCTGTTCTTTGCCTTCAGAGTCAGTAATGGTTTGATCCCAATTTGATTGGCTGAAATAGCTCGACATGTTGTCTATAAGTTCGTCAGCGTCTTGTATCTTGAATGGGTCAAGAATCAGGCCTATGGCATTCATCAAAGTGGTGAACTGATTATTCGAGGCAATGATTACAGGTCTTTTTTCAGCCTGTTCTTTTATCACTTCTAACGTTCGTTCAGTTGAACTTATAGTACGCTCGTAAAACGGTATTTCGTACATATCAAGGCAACGGTTGAGCAGAGAGGATGCGTATTCTAGCGTTGGATCTGGGGGTTCCTCGAATTTTAGAATTCCTGAGGGGTTCAATATTCGCCGGAAAAGACTGAGTGTTCTTTCTGAGGGGGTTGCGATTCGTTGCAAATGCTCAAGGAGCTCTTCAGTTTCCATGGGGATCTCCAGACGTTGCAAATATCTAAAGAGATTTATGGATTCTGAGGGGGCCCACAGTCGTCGCAAAAGCCTGAGGCGCATTTTTTGCAACAACTTCAGTCCAGAGAAGACGGATGCAGATTCTTTAACATTTCCCATTATTAAGTGACTTTCTATGGGTTCTTTTGTACCTAACAGCTCTCCTTTTCTGGCCTCGAGCCTCTCGATACCCGACAAGCCAGTGGCATACAGCAGGAATGAGTCAAAAAAATCATAAGCCTCCTGGGATGCTCCTCTTGAATGGATGGCCGCATAGTAACTCACCAGTAACCTTGCCAGGCTCTCCCGATCTTCTGGTTTGGTCAAATCGACAGGCGATTCAGTACCCTGGATAGAAGACAGAACTTCCATCATCTTTTCCTGGTCTGGGTCAGGCTCAATGTTGAGTGTTTGCTTCACTTGCTCAATCATGTCTGCAATGGTCAGGTTGCCACTGTCGGAGGCTTCCGGGAGCCAGGCCAACAGAGTGTTCAGGGTGTCTTGGTAAAGGCCGGTATCCAGCCCCTGGATAATGGCAGTAATTTGTGCATGGGACATTGGCGGGAGCGGAATGGTCATTAAAGGCTGCAGCTGTTGTGCCCCGGCTCCCTCTGGTTCTTCTGAATGCTCACTCTTTTTTTCGCCCTGCTCATTGTTATGGTTCATGGCGAAAATAAGATGGGTTGCATTTGGGTCGAGAGCAAAAGGAGCAGTTAACCCCATGAAAGCATTATGGTTAATCAAGTCGTCCAGGAAGTTAGTCTCTTTTGTTGTTTTATCTCCGGCAAGCACCTCCACAACTGGCGTTGGTAAAGGGTTTTTTGCCAGCAGTTTAGAACAGGGGCAAGCTATAGCGGTGAGGTTAAGGGCTGTGACAATCCAGTGTTTAACCTTGCCACGATAAAAAAATGTCATTCGCTTTGCTGTCTCAGGGGATCGGGAAATGGAGTGATTCATAAATACCCACCTTCTCCGGTTTATGAATGCCCAGATAAGATAGTCCACGGTTTGCAGCAGTGCTTAACTATCAGTGCCCGGGCACAGGGCGGACACCTGAAAGTGGATTTCCCTTGTTCTCGCTATGAAAATGCAGGATCGCCAAGGCAGGATTAAGGCTCAAATCTTCAGCGCAATAGGGAGTTAGAAAGCACGACTGGTATGAAATGGAACTTTTTACCGGCCAGTTACTCTAACGACGACAGAATCCCCAATCGAAAGCAGGTAAATAATAAGTTTTAAAGGAGTACTACCATGGATGTCGCCCAAACCTCAGCGACCCCGTGCCCAGCACCTCAACCCGAATCAAACTTTGACACCCGGTCGGTAACAACCTCTCGCCAATGGACAGTTTGCGAAGCGACTGGCAAACGGCTACCGCATCATCCCAGGGAGTGCGAACGACAAAAGCTACTGCGAGCTGCTGAGAGTGGGTGCCTGGCATTACGGCGCATTAAATTGACGGATGAAATAGATTACTTTTCGGGTAAGGGAGTACCAAGACCCTTCACCCTCGCCCTGCCGGGGCGGATGATGCCTACCAGGCGCATATCGAGAGGCTTTAGTCACTGGATGGTGGGCATTGTTGATCCAAAATGCCTGTACGTCTATAAACGTGATGCAGGGACTGAAAGGCTGAAGGAGAAGCATGGTTTCAGTCCGGATTCACTGCAAGTAAAACTGCTGCCTAACCTGCAATCTGTGCTTAGTAGACGTCTTGAGTTTAGCGATCAAGTCATCTGGAGAGTTTATCCTCGTTTCACCTCGGGGCACCTGCAAGCGGATGGGACGTTCAGTTTGCCAAAATTGAAACCCCGCGAAAAGATTTTCTCACTGGATTACCCAGAACTGGTGCTCGCCAAATACGCTAAAGAAGACATCAAATGCTTGTGTGTTTACAAGGATGCAGAGATGAATATATCCGATATCCTGCTGGAGAAGCGTGAGTTTGAAGAGGAATTGCAGCTTAAATCCTTGCCACTGGTCGTTTATTGCCACCACACAGGTTCTGTTGAGGTCTATTTTGACGATGAGCTGGACAGTAAACACCTGGCCAGAAATGAGCATTCTCTGAATGATTTTGCGTTTTTAAGGGGCGTAGCCTCAGAAAATTTCAGAGCCGTGTTAAATCTGCTGCCAATGTCTTTGCGGGCGGAGGCACTGAGTTCAGAATTAAACATCCCACCGGATCTTGTCCACAATCTGCAAGAAGCCATCAAGCTGCTGAGTAATCCCTATTGTTACAGTTACGAGCGGCTTCTGGAATTAAAACGTAATGGATTGCCGGTTGAGCAGCCTTTTTTTCACATCGCGGGTATTAGATCTTTGCTTGATTTTCTCATGCACAGCGAAATATTCAGACACAATGATGTTCAGGAACAGCAAATCAGGAAGCAGCAGGAGGAAGAAGCTTACCGATGTTTTCAGCTGCTCTTGCAGAGCGGGACAAGGCTGACTGAATTTGGTCTGGAACTCATCAGCGATATGGCATCCAGGAATGAATCTGCAATGCCAGTGGGCATATTCAATTGTCTGGTGGCTGCTTATGCTCCATTTGACTTCCTGAACCTGCAACATCTCTGTCGATTACCTTTAATCAGTTGCTCGGGGAGCATCGTTGAATTTGACCGAATCTGTCGGGGCAACAGTCAACTGCAAAATCAGGCCTGTTTGAACAGGGCATCACTTTATGTGACAACCAGGCTGGCTCCAACCCTCGAAGATATTCAGTCCCACTTATTGGCCTTGTTTCATTATAAGGCTATCCCGGACCAAGACTTTCTGAATGATCTTAAAGACGATATGGAGTGGCTTTACCCTAAAGACAAGAAGGTTATTGGTGATTTTTCCATGGCTGATTACATCGAATGGATTGAAAATCTGTGGGAGCAACGGGAAACCTATCCTCTCTACCGGAATTGGCCAAAGCGTGTCCGGCAGGCTCAGGAGGAGATCAGGAATCTGAAGCAATCACTCGCTCCGGACGCTTCTCACAACCAGGCAACAGTATTGGCAACCGAGAGAAGCAAGGCATTACAGTTTGTGGTGGACGCCTTCAGCAAAGCGCCGGTCCTGCCTGAAAATGTCGGCGATAATGAAGCAACCATCGTGAAAGTATTGCAGCATTATTACCGCCGACCAGGACCGGAACGAGTCATCAAGAGCCTCACAAAGTTCATGCCAGCAGTGTGGAAACCACTGCACAGTTGCAGTCATGTCCTGAGAGCCAGGAATAATGGGCACTGGTATATGGAATTGCTGGAGAAATTTCAGCAGTGTTCCCTGAAACCGGATGAAAAAGAACTCCTGTCTCTGGCCATTATCTACCATGACGCGGCTGCCGAAGATGTTGACAAATCAATGGAAGAATCAGCGTCAGCTGATTACTTCAAACGGGACCTGACAGGGCACTACCCTGAACAGCTACTGAAGGATATGGCACTGGCGATGACCAGCAAGGAAAACGATGTCATGGGCGGCGATCAGCAAAACCTGTCTGAGTCCGTGCGCTGGTATCTGCGCATATTACGCTTTGCGGATCGAATGGACGTTATCCGTGGTTGCGGGGTTGGGACTGATTTTCCCGGATTAACGGTGGCTCGACCTTTGGGATTTGACGCCAGACGTCTTGACATACCATCGCAGCTGACCGAACAGTTTACCTCCGACACTGACAACAAAACTGAATTCCAACGGCATCTGGAAGCCGCCATGCACGGTGCGGCTGATCTGGCGCAGGTAACCGGACCACTGCGAGATCAGCGCAAAAAAAACTACTCCCACGTCTACGGTCTGATTGGCAATGGTTCAGAGATCTCTGAAAACTTTGAATGGACAACTGAGCCAGTGCAGAGAATGAACCGGTATATTGACGACAATGTTCGGCGCAAAATCGCTCAGGAGGCCGGAATTATTGTCTGTTCAGACGGCAAACACCGAACCTGCAAGGCGGATCAAAACAATGGGATCACTTATGGTATTCATAACAGCTGGTATGATCTCCAGCAGGTAGCGATTCCGGCCGGAATGACACTGCTGGAAAAGATGCAGTACGAACATGACCCGTCGCTGCTGAGTCCGGCCACACAACAGGCAATAGAGCAAGAAGTGCAGCGACTGAAGAGCGAAGGTATACGGATGAATACGGGCACCTTGACGCAGAAAACACTACATTCGGAGGGAGCCCGAGGAGTACTGAAACAGCGAGGTATTGCCGTGATCAGCGAGAAGCGTCCCTACCTTAACAACGATGGCTTCCGGAAAGAATGGGAAATGCTGGTGCCAAAGAAAATAGTGAAGCTTGATCCTCAGCAGGAAAAGAACGATAAAATCCTTTGATCTTTCTGTGATAATGCCACTATGAACATGGAACTTTTCGCCAGCCAGTGACTCTAAATTACTGTAAACCCCCATATGGAAGTGGGTAGGTAATTTGTTTTTGCAGGAGTATTACCATGGATGTTGCCCAGGGAACGGGGACCTCTGCGAGCCCATACCCTCCCTCTCAATCAAAGTTTGACACCCCGTCGGTAAAAGCCTCAGGCCGATGGGCATTGCGCAAATCGACCAGCAAGCTGCTACCCAATGATCGCCGGGAGTCTGCTCGACAAGAGCTACTTCACGCTGCTGAGAGTGGACGCCTGGCGTTTCGCCGAATTGAATTGACTGAAGAAAAAAATAACTTTTCAGGTAAGGGGGCACCAAGGCCCTTCACCCTCGCCCTGCCGGGGAAGATGGCGCCCACTGGGACCGTATCAGAAAGATGCGGTAGATGGATGGTAGGCATTGTTAATCCTCAATGCCTGCATATCTACAAACGTGATGCTAACACCCAGCAACTGGCGTGGGGCACTGGCCCAAATCAACTGGGTGTAAAGCAACTGCCTGATCTGCAATCATTGCACGATAGACTTCTTGAGCGTGCTGATAAGATTGTCTGGGGAGTTTATCCTCGTTTCACCTCGGGACATCTGCAAGCGGACGGAACGTTCAGTTTACCAAAATTGAAACTCGGCGATGGCACCTTCTCAGCTGATTACCCGGAACTGGTGCTCACCAAATATGGCAAAGAAGACATCAAATGCTTTTGTGTATACAACGATGCTCAGATAAATATTGCCGATATCCTGCTGGACAAGCATCAATGTGAAAAGGAATTTCAGCTTGACCCCCTGCCCCTGGTTGTTTATTGCCACCGCACTGGTTCTGTACAGGTCTATTTTGATGATGAGCTGGACAGTAAACGCCTGGCCAGAAATGAGCACTCTCTGAATGATTTTGCGTTTTCACTGTGCCTGGCCCCAGAACATTTCAGAGCCCTGTTAAACCTGCTACCAATGTCTTCGCGTGCAGTGGCGCTGAGTTCAAAATTAACCGACTCAACGAAGGTTATGGGTAAATTGCAACAGGCCATCAAGCTGGTGAGGAATCCCCGTTTTTACAGTTACGAGAAACTTCTGAAATTAAAACAAAGTGGCTTGCCAATTCACCAGAGTTTTATTCATCACGGAAGTGTTCGATCTTTGCTGGACATGTTGCTGCTTTCCGAAGCGTGCAGAAACTCTGAGCCAGAGCACGAGCAAACCGGGGAGCAGGAAAAAGAAGCGTGTCGCTTACTCAAGCTGCTTCTGCAAAGTGGTGCAGGGCTGGAAAGAACTGTTATTCAACACATTGCCTCTATGGAAAGTGCCTTACAACCGGTAATGCCGACGGGTGTCATAAATTATTTGGTGGCTGCCTTTGCTCCATTTGATTTTCTGACCCTGAAGCATCTCAGCAGAATACCTTTAACCGGTTGCCCGGGGAGTGTTATTGAATTTGACCGAATCTGTAAGGGTCTCGGTCAAGAGCAACTAAAGCAATATATGAAAGAGGTTATATCTGATGTGGGTTCATACCCACACCTCGACATGCTCAGGCAACGCTTACTGGCCCTCTTTCGTTACGGTGATTGCCCCGACAAAAAAATTCTGCTCAGGCTCAAAGGAAGTCTGGAATGGTCTCACCCAGAGGGTAAGAAAGTTATTGATGATTTTTCTGTGGCAGATTATATCCAATGGGTTGATGAACTATGGAAGCATCGGGAAACACATCCTTTCTACCAGAATTGGTCAAAGCATGTCCAGCAGGCTAAGCAGGACATCCGGGAACTGAAACGATCTCTGGATCCGGGCAATTCTCACAATCTGGCTACCCCATCAGCAGCCATAACATCAAAAGCATTGCGGTTTATGGTGGACGCCTTCAACAGGCCGCCGGTCATGCCAGATCATACCGGCGATAATGAAAAAACCATCCTGAAGGTATTGCAGCATTATTACCGCCGTCCGGGACCGGAGCGGGTAATCCAGAGCCTTCACAGAAAAACCATGCCAACAGTGTGGAAACCGCTGCACAGCTGCAGTCATGTCCTGCGGGCCAGAAATAATGGGCACTGGTATATGGAATTGCTGAACAAATTTCAGCAGCGTTACTTTAGCGAAGAAGAAAAAGAACTCCTGTCGCTGGCGATTATCTACCACGATGCGGCTGCCGAAGATGTCGACAAAACAGAAGAGGAAACAAGTTCAGCAGAATATTTCAAACGGGACCTGACCGGACGCTACCCTGCCCCCCTGCTGGCTGATATGGCAGAGGCAATGATCAACAAGGAAAACGATGTTAAGGGTAAAGACCAGCAGAACCTGTCTGTGTCAGTGCGTTGGTATCTGCGCATATTACGCTTTGCGGATCGCACGGACGTTATCCGTGGTTGCGGGGTTGGGGCTGATTTTCCCGGATTAACGGCGACTCGAACCCGGGGTTTTAACGCTGGACTTCTTGACTTACCAACGCAGCTGACTGAAGACTTTACCTCCGGGCCTGACAACAAGAGTGAATTCCAACGTCATCTGGAAGCCGCCATGCATGGTGCGGCTGATCTGGCGCGGGTAACCGGGCGACTTCACGATCAGCGCAACAAAGATTACACCAAAGTCTACGGTCTGATTGGCAATGGCTCCAAGATCTCTGAAAACTTTGAGTGGACAACCGAGCCAGTGCAGAGAATGGACCAGTTTATTGACGACAACGTTCGCCGCAAAATAGCTAAGGAGGCGGGAATTGTCGTCTGTTCAGATCCCAGCCACCAAGCCTGCAAGGCTGATCAGAATAAAGGGATCACCTATGGCATTCATAACAGCGGGTATGATCTGGCGCAGGTGAAGATTCCGGCCGAAATGACGCTGTTGGAAAAGATGCAGTACGAACATGACCCGTCGCTGCTGAGCCCGGCAACACAACAGGCAATAGAGCGAGAGGTGCAGCGGCTGAAGAGCGAAGGTATACGGATGAATCCGGGCACCTTGACCCAGGAAACGCTGACTTCGGAGAAAGCCCGAAAAGTGCTGAAGGAGCGAGGTATTGCGGTGGTCAGCGAGCAGCGTCCCTACTTTACCAGGGATGGCCTGCCGGGAAAACGGGAAATGCTGGTGCCAAAGAAGATGGCGGTACCTGATGCTCAGAGTACGCCAGCAGAGGAAGTAGATCCATATGGAAGTGAGCAGGTAGTAAGTTATACAGGAGTATTACCATGAACGTTGCCCAGGGAACGGGAACCTCTGCGAGCTTCTACCCTCCCCCTCAACCAAAGCTTGACACCCGGTCGGTAACAGCCTCTGGTCAATGGACTGTCTGCGAATCGACCAGCAGGCTGCTTCACCCCGGAGAGTCTGAGCGACAGAAGCTACTGCAGGCCGCTGAGACTGGGCGTCTGGCGTTCCGGCGAATTGAGTTGACCAAAGAAAACGATTACTTTTCGGGTAAGGGGGCACCAAGACCCTTCACCCTCGCCCTGCCGGGAGAGATGATGCCCACCGGGCGCGTGCCAGAAGATTATGGTGAATGGATGGTGGGCATTGTTGATCCACAATGCCTGTACGTTTATAAACGTGACGCAGGGACCAGAAAACTGCTGCTAGAGCCTGACTTAACTCCGGAAACACTGTCAGTGAAATTGCTGCCTCATCTGCAATCATTGCTTAACAGGTGTCTTGAACGTGGCAATCAAATCTTCTGGAGAGTTTATCCTCTTCGTTTCACCTCGGGGTGTCTGCGAGCGGACGGGACGTTCAGTTTACCTAAATTGAAGCCCGACGATACTACCCGCTCAGATGATTTCCCGGAACTGGTGCTTGGCAAATATGGTAAAGAAGACATCAAATGCTTCTTTGCTTACAACGATGCACAGATAAATATTTCCGACATCCTGAGGGACAGGTCTCAGTGTGAAAAGGTATTGAAGATTAAAAACTTGCCTCTGGTCGTTTATTGCCACCGCACAGGCTCTGTACAGGTCTATTTTGATGACGAGCTGAACAGTGTAAACCTGAACACGAATGAGCGTGCTCTGAATGATTTTGCGTTTTCACAGGGCTTAGCCCCAGACCATTTCAGAGACATGTTGAATCTGCTGCCAATGTCGCTGCGAGCAAAAGCACTGAGTTCGGAGTTAACCGTCTCATCGGATGTAAGGCATAAACTGCAACAGGCCATCAAATTAGTCAGTGATCCCTGTCATTACAGTTATGAAAAGCTTCTGGAATTAAAACAAAGTGGCTTGCCGATTCACCAGCGTTTTTTCCATGAAGGATTTGTTGATTCTTTGCTTGACCTGTTGCTGTTTTCCGAAATAGACAGAAACCGTGAGCCAGAGCATGAGCAAACCCGGAAACAGGAGGAAGAAGCTTGTCGCTTAGTTCACCTGCTTCTGCAGAGCGGGGCAAAGCTGGGAACTGCTGCTTCCGAAATTGACAACATGAACAATAGCTCAGAACCGTTAATGCCAGTGGGCGTAATGAATTATCTGGTGGCTGCTTTTGCTCCATTTGATTTTCTGACCCTGGAACATCTCAGCAGAATACCTTTAACCGGTTGCCCGGGAATCGTCGTTGAATTTGACCGAATCTGTCAGGGTTACAGTCCAGGGCAACTAAAGCAGTGTATGAAAGAGGTATTATCTGATGTGTTTGTCGACTCTATATCGCTCGACATGATCAAGTCACGCTTGCTGGCCCTTTTTCATTATGACGTTTGCCCGGACGAAGAGATTCTGCTTGATCTTAAAGACATTCTGAAATGGTATTACCCGGACGACAGGAAAGTTATTGGTAACTTTTCCATGACTGATTATATCCAATGGATCAAAAACCTGTGGCTGCAACGGGAAACACATACTTTCTACCAGAATTGGCCAGAGCATGTCCGGCAGGCTCAGCGGGAGATCAGGGACCTCAGACAATCGCTCGGTCTGGACGATTCTGGCGCATCGGCAACAGCATTGGCAGCTCAGACACCAGCGGCATTAAAGTTTGTGGTGGACGCCTTCAGCACACCACCGGTCCTGCCAGATAATGTCGGCGATAATGAAAAAACCATCCTGAAGATATTGCAGCACTATTACCGCCGTCCTGGACCGGAACGGGTGATCCAGTGCCTGGTCAGACCAACAATGCCAGCAGTATGGAAGCCGCAGCACAGCTGCAGTCATGTCCTGCGGGCCAGGAATAATGGGCACTGGTATATGGAATTGCTGGAGAAATTTCAGCTGTGCTCCCTGAGCCCGGATGAAAAAGAACTCTTGTCTCTGGCGATTATCTACCATGATGTGGCTGCCGAAGATGTCGACAAATCAGCTGAGGAATCAAAGTCAGCTGAGTATTTCAGGCGGGACCTGACCGGACGCTATTCTGTGCAGTTGCTGGATGATATGGAACAGGTGATGACCAGCAAGGAAAACGATGTTGAGGGTAAAGACCAGCAGAACCTGCCTGACCCTTTACGCTGGTACCTGCGCATATTACGCTTTGCGGATCGAATGGACGTTATTCGTGGTTGCGGGGTTGGGGCTGATTTTCCCGGATTAACGGTGACTCAACCTCCGGGATTTGACGCCAGACGTCTTGACATACCATTGCAGCTGACCAGTCAGTTTACCTCCGAGTCTGGTAACAAAACTGAATTCCAACGTCACCTGGAAGCCGCCATGCACGGTGCGGCTGATCTGGCGCGAATAACAGGACAACTTCTGGATGAGCGCAAAAAAAACTACACCCAAGTCTACGGTCTGAACGACAATGGCTCAAAGATCTCTGAAAACTTTGAATGGACAACTGAGCCAGTGCAGAGAATGAACCAGTTTATTGACGACAATGTCCGGCGCAAAATAGCTCAGCTGGCCGGTATTATTGTCTGTTCAGACCCCAGCCACCAGGCCTGCAAGGCGGATCAGAACAAAGGGATCACTTATGGTATTCATAACAGCTGGTATGATCTTGGGCAGGTGACGATTCCGGCCGGAATGACACTGCTGGAAAAAATGCAGTACGAACATGACCCGTCACTGCTGAGCCCGGCAACACAACAGGCAATAGCGCAAGAGGTGCAGCGGCTGAAGAGCGAAGGTATACGGATGAATACAGGCACCTTGACCCAGCAAACGCTGGATTCGGAGGAAGCCCGGGAAGTGCTGAGCAAGCGTGGTATTGCCGTGCTCAGCGAGCAGCGCCCCTACTTTACCAACGATGGCTTCCCGAAAGAACGGAAAATGCTGGTGCCAGAGAAGAAATAAGACCGGAACTTTTTCCAGGTTAATCACTCTAATGATGAACGTATCCACCCTCAGGGAATTGGAGAATAACAACTATTATTGGAGTGACATCATGAATACTTTAAGTGGTATAAATTGTTTTTCCTGCCTGCGCCCGCAGCCAAACCCTCACACACAGTCAGTAGCGGCGTCTGGCCAATGGACAACCACCGAACCGACCAAACGCCTACCCCCGCCTTCCAGAGAAGATCAGCGACAAGCACTGCTGGAGGCTGCAAAGAGTGGTCGCCTGGCGGTTCGGCAAATTGAATTAGCTGAAGAAGCCAGTTACCTGGATAGCAATAGCACACCAAGAACCTTTACCCTTGCCCAACAGGGGATGCCCTGCTCGAGCCGGACAGCTGAGCAGAAATGGACGGTAGGCATCGTCGATCCAAACTGCCTGTACGTCTACAAAAAAAATGCCGCCAGCAAGTGGCTGGAATATGGCCCAGCTGCGGATAAACCGGACGAAAAACTACTGCCTGATCTGCAATCATTGGCTGAAAAATCTGATGAGATAAGGGAACAAACCTGGTGGAATGTTTATCCTCCTTTTACCTCGGGACATCTGGAGCCGGACGGGATGTTCAGTTTACCAAAACTGAATGAGTACAAATATGATGCCTCTATGCCTACTTCACTTTATTTTTATCACCCCGCGCGTTCAGAAATCGTAGTCACCCACTATGGAAAAGCAGACATCAAATGCTTTTTTGTTGTCGGTGATACCTTTAAAAATATTTCGGATATCCTGCAGGAAAAAAAGCAGTGTGAACAGGCACTGAAAATTGAACCACTGCCACTGGTTGTTTTTGACCACCACACCGGGTCTGCAGAGGTCTGTTTTGATGATGAACTTGACTTTGAACATCTGGCCCTGGTTGAGCATTCTCTGGATATTTTCAAGTCTTTCTGGAATATACGCTTTAACACTCTCAAGAGCATGATGAATTTGTTGCCAATGCGTACGCAAACAGAAGCACTGAGGTCAGGATTTACCATCCCGCCGGATGATCAACATAAATGGCAACAGGCCATCGAGCTGGTGAGTGATCCCTGTTCTTTCAGTTGCCAGAGACTTTCGGCATTAAAAGAGAGCGGCTTACCCATTCACCGCTGTTTCTGTCATGAAGGAACGGTGACTTCTTTGCTTGATATGCTTCTGATTTCAGAGCTGAAAAGATTCAATAACGAGCCCCGGGAACAGAGCGTTCCGGATCAGGAGGACGAAGCTCTGCAAGTACTTAAGCTGCTTTTGAAGAGCGGGGCAATACCGACTGCACGAGGCTTGTCCATTATCAAAACGATGGGATCAAATGGTCAACTTTTCCTGCCACCGGCCCTATTCAATTGTATGGCGGCTGCCTTTGCTCCATTCAGGTTCCTTACCTTGCAAAACCTTTGGAATATACCATTGACCCGTTGCTGGGGAGGCATCGTTGAATTTAACCGAATCTGCAAGAAATACGATCATCAGCAATTGCAAAGTTGCCTGAGAGAGGGGTTATCTCGTGAGCGACTTTTTCAGAAACCAACTCTTGATACCCTGGAGTCCCACTTACTGGCCCTGTTTCATTTCGGGGCTGTCCTGGACGATAAGGTTCTGGATAGGGTTAAACGCGATCTGGCGCATTGCGATGACAACATGAGGGTTATTGATAATTTATCCGTGGCTGGTTTCATCGAATGGGTTCAAGGTCTTTGGTGGGAACGCAACACCCACAGTCTATACCGGAATTGGGAAACACATGTCACCGAGGCCCGTGAGCAACTTGCGAAACTGAAACAGTCCCTGGATCTGCCGAACTATCGCCACGCATCGTTAAAACCGATGTTACAGTTTTTGGTAGATGCCTTTAGCAAACCCCCGGTCTTGCCGGATAATGTCGGCGATAATGAAGACACCATCCTGAAGGTGTTACAGCATTATTACCGTCGCCCGGGACCGGAGCGGGTGATTGCCAGCCTGGGCTACTTCTTCCCGGATACGTGGAAACATGGCTCCTGCAGTCATGCGCTTCGGGCCAGGAATAATGGGCTCTGGTATATGGAATTGCTGGAGAAATATCAGGCATATTCTTTTACTCCACAAGAAAAAAGTCTTCTGCCGCTGGCCATTATTTATCAAGGGGCCGCTTGTGAAGATGTCGAAAGATCGGCGGAAAAAACAAAGTCAGCTGATTACTTCAAACGGGACCTGACCGGGCACTACCCTGAATCGCTGTTGAATGACATGGCACTGGCGATAGTCAACATGAAAAACAAGGCCGGTGATAAAGCTGAGCAGAACCTGTCTGAATCCGTAAGCTGTTATCTACACGTATTACGCTTTGCTGTTCTTATGGACAAAATTCGCTCTAAAGGGGTTAGCCCTAATTTTCCGGGATTGACGATGGCTCAACGTCGGATTCCTGATGCTTCAGACCTTGACCTGCCACCGCATTTGGCTACCGATTCTGCCAGCGAGCAAGACTTCAAAACTGAATTCCAACAGCATCTTGAAGCCGCTATGCACGGTGCGGCTGACCTGGTGCAGGTGCAAACCAAGCACCCATGGAAGCCGACTTTAGACAAGCGTGAAAATCCTTACATCCAAGTCTACGGCCTGGTTCCTGATGGCAAAAAAATCACTATGCAATTTGATCTGACAGCGGAGCCCGTGCAGAGAATGAACCGGTTTATTGATGATAATGTTCGCCGCAAAATTGCCAAACAGGCCGGAATTATTACCTGTTCAGACCCCAGTCACAAAACCTGCAAGGCGGATCAGAACAAAGGGATCACTTATGGTATTCATAACAGCTGGTACGATCTCAGTCAGGTGAGGGTTCCGGCCGCAATGACGCTGCTGGAAAAGATGCAGTTCGAACATGACCCGTCGCTGCTGAGCCCGGCAACACTTCAGGCAATAGAGGAAGAGGTGCAGCGGCTGAAGAGCGAAGGTATTCGGATGAATCACGGCAGCTTGACCCGGGAAACACTGAATTCGGAGGAGGCCCAAAAAGTGCTGAAGGATCGGGGTATTGCCGTGATCAGCGAGAAGCGTCCCCACTTTAGTAGCGACGTTGGCTTTACGCAAGAACCGGAAATACTGGTGCCAAAGAAGATAGCAAAGCCTGATTGAGAGCATGTCGGCAGGTTGGCATGGACAATCCGTTGACCACACTATGAGTGAATACCGCTTCGGGCAATAAGATCCTGACGGAACTTTTTTACCAATCAGTCACTCTAATAATAAGAGTATGGGCTCTCAGAGGCTGTCGCAAAACTCTAAGAACTCGTTCCAACGCTCTGAGGGTGTCGCAAAACTTCAACAGCTCGTTCTCGCGCTCTGAAGTCGTCATTCCCGCGCTCTGAAGTCGTCATTCCCGCGAAGGCGGGAATCCAGCGCCAACGGTGGATCTCTGCCTTCTCGGGGATGACAAGGCCAGGGGGACACCGGGCAGTAGGGTTCTGGTGGAGAGTCAGTGTGGATTCCCGCCTTCGCGGGAATGACGAGAATGAAGCCGGGAATGACGAGAATGAAGCCGGGAATGACGAGAATGAAGCCGGGAATGACGAGAATGAAATCGGGAATGACGGGGGTGAAGGCGGGAACCAGAGTTTTACGACAGCCTCCTCAGGGAAGAGGGAAATAATAACGATTATTGGAGCATCATCATGAATATTTTCAGAGGCATAAAACTCCCATCCTGGCTCTGTCATCAGCCAAACCTTAACACCCAGTCGGTAACAGCCTCTGGCCAATGGACAGCGACCGAACCGGCCAAACGACTACCGGGGCCTTCCAGAGAACTTGAGCGTCAGGCACTGCGCCTGGCGGCGGAGAGTGGGCGTCTGGCGATTCGGCAAATTGAACCCGCCGAAGTAGCCAGTTACTTTAATGACAATGGCACACCAAGATCCTATACCCTTGCCTTGCAGGGGATGCCCCACGGGGACCTGAGAGGTCGATGGATGGTAGGCATCGTCGACCCGGATTGCCTGTATGTCTACAAACAAAATCCAGATACCTGGCCGCTGAAACAAGGCGCAGAGGCGGATAAACTGAACGTAAAACTTCTGTCTGATCTGCAATCATTGGCTGAAAAAGATAAAGAGATACAAGAACAAGCCGGTTGGGAGGTATATAAACGTTTTACCTCAGGACATCTGGGGGCGGACGGCAGGTTCAGTTTGCCAAAACTGAAGCCCGGCAAATACGATAGCCACAAACCTAGTACATTATGTCGCGGTGGCTCCGTACCCCCTCCGCAACTCCTGGTCACCAACGATGGAAAAGCAGACATCAAATGCTTTTTTGTTGTGAGTGATGTCCCTGGAAATATTTCGGATATTCTGCAGAAAAAGCGTGAGTGTGAACAGGCATTGAGCCTGCCCCCCCTGCCACTGGTTGTTTTTTGCTGCGAAACCGGGTCTGCAGAGGTCTGTTATGACGATGAACTTGACTCTGAACATCTGGCCCAGATTGAGCATTCTCTGGATTGTTTTGATCCTTCCGGGAATATATCTATAGAAAAAATCATGGACAGAATGAAATTATTGCCAATGCATTTGCAAGCAGAGGCACTGAGGTCAGGATTTTCCATCCCGCCGGATGATCAACATAAATGGCAACAGGCCATCGAGCTGGTGAGTAATCCCTGTCCTTACAGTGCCCAGAAACTTCTGGCATTAAAGGAGAGAGGCTTGCCCATTCACCGCTGTTTTTTTCATGATGGAAAAATGACTTCTTTGCTTGATCTGTTCCTGTTTTCTGAAATAGAAAGATACAATGCCCATGACCATGCAACGGAATTCCGGGTTGATGAAGTTGACCCATTACTGCGGCTGCTTTTGAAGAGCGGGGCCAGACTGACTGCATGGGGCCAGGACCATATCAGACAGATGGGAGGTTGTACTTCACCATCTTTGCCACCGTACCTGTTCAATTATATGGTGGCTGCCTTTGGTCCATTTAAGTTCCTTACCTTACAAAACCTCTGGAATATACCATTGACCCGTTGTTCGGGAGGCGTCGTTGAATTTGACCGAATTTGCAAGAACTACAATGATCAGCAACGGCAGATCTGCCTGATAGAGATATTATCTCGTAAGCGGTTTTATCCGAATCTAGCCCTCGATACCCTGGAGTCCCAGCTACTGGCCTTGTTTCGTTACGAGGCTATCCCGGACAAAGATGTTATGGATTCGTTTAAACGCGATCTGAAGACCTATCACCATGACAATGCAAAGCTTATTGATAATTTATCCGTGGCTGGTTACATCGAATGGGTTGAAGAACTCTGGAAGAAACGGGAAACCTGCACTCTTTACCAGAATTGGCCAGCACATGTCGAGGAGGCCAATCAGCAAATCGCGAAACTGAAACAATCCCTTGATCTGCCGGTCGATCGCTTCGCATCGGTGAAACCGGCGTTACAGTTTATAGTGGATGCATTCAGCAAACCGCCGGTCTTGCCAGATAATGTCGGCGATAATGAAGACACCATCCTGAAGGTGTTACAGCATTATTACCGTCGCCCTGGACCGGAGCGGGTGTTGGCCAATCTGGACAAACTCTTTCAAAAAACGTGGAAAGAGGAACACCCTTGCAGTCATGCTCTGCGGGTCAGGAATAATGGGCTCTGGTACATGGAATTGCTGGAAAGATGTCAGGTTCACTCTTTTAATCCAGTCGAAAAAAGTCTCCTGCCACTGGCCATTATTTATCAGGGTGCCGCAGCTGAAGATGTCGACAAATCGGCAGAAAAAACCAGGTCAGCTGTTTACTTCAAACAGGACCTGGCCGGGCATTTCCCTGAAAAGCTACTGGATGAGGTCGCCCTGGCGATGATCAATATGAAAAACGATATCGGTGGTACAGCGGATCAGAAGCTGTCTGAAACCGTGCGCTGGTATCTGCGCATATTACGCTTTGCCGTTCATATGGACTTTATTCGCCATATCGTTGAGCCTGAATTTCCCGGGTTGGCGACTCAGCCTCAGTTTTTCAACACTTCCGACCTTGACCTGCCGCATCTGTGGGCCAGGGATTTTACCAGCAAGCCTGACCACAAGACTGAATTCCAACGGCATCTGGAAGCCGCCATGCACGGTGCGGCTGACCTGGTGCAGTTAACAACCACACACCCCATGGACAGGCGCAAAAATCCCTATACCGAAGTCTACGGACTGGTGCCTGATGGCAAAAAAATCACCCTGCAATTTGACCGGACAGCGGAGCCCGTGCAAGGAATGGAGCGGTTTATTGATGATAATGTTCGCCGCAAAATTGCCAAACAGGCCGGAATTATTACCTGTTCAGACCCCAGTCACCAAACCTGCAAGGCGGATCAGAACAAAGGAATCACTTATGGTATTCATAACAGCTGGTACGATCTGAGGCAGGTGAGGGTTCCGGCCGCAATGACGCTGCTGGAAAAGATGCAGTTCGAACATGACCCGTCGTTGCTGAGCCCGGCAACACTTCAGGCAATAGAGGAAGAAGTGCAGCGGCTGAAGAGCGAAGGTATTCGGATGAATACGGGCACCTTGACCCGGGAAACGCTGGATTCGGAGAAGGCCCAGGAAGTACTGGAGGATCGGGCTATTGCCGTGGTCAGCGAGCAGCGTCACTACTTTGGTGCAGATGGCTTCCCGAAGGAACGAAAAATGCTGGTGCCAAAGAAGATAGTAAAGCCTGATTGAGAGCATGCCGACAGGTTGGCATGGACAATCCTTTGACCCCGCTATGAGTGAATACCGCTTCGGGCAATAAGATCCTGACGGAACTTTTTTACCAATCAGTCACTCTAATAATAAGAGTATGGGCTCTTAGAGGCTGTCGCAAAACTCTAAGAACTCGTTCCAACGCTCTGAGGGTGTCGCAAAACTTCAACAGCTCGTTCTCACGCTCTGAAGTCGTCATTCCCGCGAAGGCGGGAATCCAGCGCCAACGGTGGATCTCTGCCTTCTCGGGGATGACAAGGCCAGGGGGACACCGGGCAGTAGGGTTCTGGTGGAGAGTCAGTGTGGATTCCCGCCTTCGCGGGAATGACGAGAATGAAATCGGGAATGACGAGAATGAAATCGGGAATGACGGGGGTGAAGGCGGGAACCAGAGTTTTGCGACAGCCTCCTCAGGGAAGAGGGAATTAATAACGATTATTGGAGCATCATCATGAATATTTTCAGAGGCATACAACTCCCCTCCTGGTTCTGTCATCAACCAAACCCTAACACCCAGTCGGTAACAGCCTCTGGCCAATGGACAGCGACCGAGCCGACCAAACAGTTACCGGGGCCTTCCAGAGAAATTGAGCGTCAGGCACTACGCCAGGCGGCGGAGAGCGGGCGTCTGGCGATTCGGAAAATTAAACCAGCCGAAGTAACCAGTTACCTTAACGGCAATGGCACACCAAAATCCTTTAACCTTGTCTTGCGGGGGTTGCAACACGGGAACCTGACAGGTCGATGGACGGTAGGCATCGTCGACCCGGATTGCCTGTATGTCTACAAACAAAATCCGGGTACCTGGCCGCTGAAACAAGGCGCAGAGGCGGATAAACTGAAGGTAAAACTTCTGTCTGATCTGCAATCTTTGGCTGAAAAAGATAGAGAGATACAAGAACAAGCCGGTTGGGAGGTTTATAAACGTTTAACCTCAGGACATCTGGGGGCGGACGGAAAGTTCAGTTTACCAAAACTGAAGCCCTTCAAATACGATAGCCACAAATCTGCTTCAGCATATTTCGGAGGCTCCGTACCCCCTCCGCAACTCGTGGTCACCAACGGTGGAAAAGCAGACATCAAATGCTTTTTTGTTGTGAGTGATGTCCCTGGAAATATTTCAGATATTCTGCAGAAAAAGCGTGAGTGTGAACAGGCATTGAGCCTGCCGCCCCTGCCACTGGTTGTTTTTTGCTGCGAAACCGGGTCTGCAGAGGTCTGTTATGACGATGAACTTGACTCTGAACATCTGGCCCTGATTGAGCGTTCTCTGGATTGTTTTGATCCTTCCGGCGAATCTTTATCCAAAATCATGAAGGTAATGAATTTATTGCCAATGCATTTGCAAGCAGAGGCACTGAGGTCAGGATTTTCCATCCCGCCTGATGATCAACATAAATGGCAACAGGCCATCGAGCTGGTGAGTAATCCCTGTCCTCACAGTGCCCAGAAACTTCTGGCATTAAAAGAGAGAGGCTTGCCCATTCACCGCTGTTTTTTTCATGATGGAAAAATGACTTCTCTGCTTGATCTTTTCCTGACCTCTGTAGTAGTCAAATACAATGTGCATGACCGGGCATCGGAATTCCGGGTTGATGAAGTTGCCCCATTACTCAGGCTGCTTTTGAAGAGCGGGGCCATAATGACTGCATGGGGCTGGCACCTTTTCAAACAGATGGGAGATTGTGATCAACTTTATGTGCCACCGGACATGTTCAATTATATGGTGGCTGCCTTTGGTCCACTCAAGTTCCTTACCTTGCGAAACCTTTGGAATATACCATTGACCAGTTGTCCCGGAGGCATTGTCGAATTTGACCGAATCTGCCAGAAGTTCAATGATCAGCAACGGCAGAACTGCCTGAAAGAGGGATTATCTTTTCTCCGGCTTTATCAGAAGAAAACAACCCTGGATACCCTGGAGCCCTTCCTGATAGTCTTGTTTCATTTCGGCGCTGTCCTGGACGAAGACGTTTTGGATTCTATTGGAAGCGATCTGAAGCTGTATGGCGGTGAAACGCTTATTTGTAATTTATCTGTGGCTGGTTACATCGAATGGATTAAAACACTCTGGCATGAACGGAATACTCATCCCCTCTTCCGGAATTGGCCAGCACATGTCGAGAAGGCCAATCAGCAACTCAAGGAACTGAAACAATCCCTCGATCTGCCGGTCGATCGCTTCGCATCGGTGAAACCGGCGTTACAGTTTATGGTGGATGCATTCAGCAAACCGCCGGTCTTGCCAGATAATGTCGGCGATAATGAAGACACCATCCTGAAGGTGTTAAAGCATTATTACCGTCGTCCGGGACCGGAGCGGGTGATGGCCAGCCTGGACAAATTCCTTACAAAGACGTGGAAAAAGACTCACTCTTGCAATCATGCCCTGCGAGCCAGGAATAATGGGCTCTGGTATATGGAATTGCTGGAGCGATGTCAGGTTCACTCTTTTAATCCAGTCGAAAAAAGTCTCCTGCCACTGGCCATTATTTATCAGAATGCCGCAGCTGAAGATGTCGACAAATCGGCGGTAAAAACCAGGTCAGCAGTTTACTTCAAACAGGACCTGGCCGGGCATTTCCCTGAAAAGCTACTGGATGAGGTCGCCCTGGCGATGGTCAATATGAAAAACGATATTGATGGTGCAGCGGATCAGAAGCTGTCTGAAACCGTGCGCTGGTATCTGCGTATATTACGCTTTGCCGTTTGTATGGAATTTACTCGCAATATCGTTGAGCCTGAATTTCCCGGGTTGGCGACTCAGCCTCTGTTTTTCAACGCTTCCTATCTTGACCTGCCGGACCCGTGGGCCAGGGATTTTACCATCGAGCCTGACCACAAAACTGAATTCCAACGGCATCTGGAAGCCGCCATGCACGGTGCGGCTGACCTGGTGCAGGTAACAACCACGGACCCTGAGGACCAGCGCAAAAATCCCTACACCGAAGTCTACGGACTGGTGCCTGATGGCAAAAAAATCACCCTGCAATTTGACCGGACAGCGGAGCCCGTGCAAGGAATGGAGCGGTTTATTGATGATAATGTTCGCCGCAAAATTGCCAAACAGGCCGGAATTATTACCTGTTCAGACCCCAGCCACCAAACCTGCAAGGCGGATCAGAACAAAGGAATCACTTATGGTATTCATAACAGCTGGTACGATCTGAGGCAGGTGAGGGTTCCGGCCGCAATGACATTGCTGGAAAAGATGCAGTTCGAACATGACCCGTCACTGCTGAGCCCGGCAACACTTCAGGCAATAGAGGAAGAGGTGCAGCGACTGAAGAGCGAAGGTATTCGGATGAATACGGGCACCCTGACCCAGGAAACGCTGGATTCGGAGAAGGCCCAGGAAGTGCTGGAGGATCGGGGTATTGCCGTGGTCAGCGAGCAGCGTCGCTACTTTGGTGCAGATGGCTTCCCGAAGGAACGAAAAATGCTGGTGCCAAAGAAGATGGAGAAGCCTGATGCTCAGACTTCGCCAGCAGAGGATGGCCGATAAAATCCTTTGATCTCGCTATAAAAATGCAGCTGCGAACTTCAATGGGACCCTAATGGAACTTTTTGCCAGATAGTTACTCCAAAGACTCTTAGGTTTACCTTCAGGAAATGGTTAAGTAATAAGTCTTACAGGAGTATTGCCATGAATATTACCCATGGAACGGGAACCTCTCAGAGCCTGTGCCCTACAATAAATTTTGACACCCAATCGGTAACGGCTTCTGGCCAATGGACAGTCTGTGAATCGACCAGCAAGCTGCTACCTCCTGATCCCAGGGAGTCCGAACGACAACAGCTACTTCGGGCAGCCAAGAGTGGACGCCTGGCGTTTCGGCGCATCAGATTGACTGAAGAAAACGATTACTTCTCGGGTAAGGGAGCACCAAGAGCCTTCACACTCGCCCTGCCGGGAGAGATGATGCCCTCTATGCCCCTGCCAGATGATTGCGGTGAATGGATGGTGGGCATTACTAACCCCCAATGCCTGTTCGTTTACAAGCGTGATGCCACCACCCGGTATCTGGAGTTGGGCGCAGATGCGGATAAACTGGATGTAAAACTACTCTCTGATCGGCAATCATTGTTCGACGGACTCATTGAGCATGCCAATAAGGTTACCTGGGGAGTTTATCCGCGTTTCACCTCGGGACATCTGCAAGCGGACGGAACCTTCAGTTTACCAAAATTGAAAACTGGCAATTATTCCCACCTGGAATGTTACCCTGAACTGGTGCTGACTAATTACCGCAAGAAAGACATCCAATGCTTTTGCGTTTACAACGATTCAAAAACAAATATTTCCGACATCCTGCGGGATAAGTATCTCTGTGAATTTTTATTGCAGATTGACCCCTTGCCTCTGGTTGTTTATTGCCATCGCACAGGTTCTGTACAGGTCTATTTTGCTGATGAGCTGGACAGTCTGTATCTGACCAGGAATGAGCGTTCTCTGGATGATTTTGCGTTTTCACAGGGCCTGGCTCCAGATCATTTCAGAGACATCCTGAATCTGCTGCCCATGTCTTTGCGGGCAAAGGCACTGAGTTCGGAATCAACCGTCTCAGTTGATCCGGATGTCATACACAAACAGCAACAGGCCATCGAGCTGGTCAGTGATCCCTTTCTTTACAGTTATGAAGAGCTTCTGGAGTTAAAACAAAGTGGCCTGCCAATTCACCAGCGTTTTTTTCATAAAGGAAGAGTTCGATCTTTACTTGGCATGCTGCTGGACTCCGAAATACGCAGAAACGAGCGGCCAGAACACGATCAGACCCGGAAACAGGAGGACGAAGCCCGGCGCTTATGTCAGTTGCTTCTGCGCAGCGGTGCGAGGCTGGATGGGTATGTATATCTCATTGAGCGCATGGCGGGTATCTTTGGACCGGCAATCCCGGCTGGGATATTCAATTGTTTGGTAGCTGCCTCTGCTCCATTTGAGTTCCTGACTCTGGAACATCTCAAATGGTACCCTTTGACCGGCTGCCCGGGTAGCGTCGTTGAATTTGACCGTATCTGCCGTGGTCAGAATAAACTGCAACGGCAGGAATGCCTGACAAGGGTATTAAATTATGTGGTAACTCTGAAGAATAGAACCCTCAAACATATTCAGCTCAGCTTATTGGCCCTGTTTCATTACCAGGTTGCCGTGGACAAAAACGTTCTGGATAGTCTTGAATCCCATCTGGATATGTATCGCCAAGAAGATGAAAATATCATTGATGATTTTTCCGTGGCTGATTATGTCAAATGGGTCAAAAAACTATGGGAGCAACGGGAAACATATCCTTTCTACCAGAATTGGCCAAAGCATGTCCGGCAGGCTCAGCAGGACATCAAAGATCTGAGACAATCTCTTGGTCTGGACGATTCTCACAATCTGGCAACACCATTGGCAACCGAAACACCAGCGGCATTAAAGTTTGTGGTGGACGCCTTCAGCACAGCGCCAGTCCTGCCCGATAATGTCGGCGATAATGAAAAAACCATTCTGAAGGTATTGCAACATTATTACCGCCGTCCGGGACCGGAACGGGTGATCCAGAGACTTGGCATGCAAACCATACCAACCGTGTGGAAACCCCTGCACAGCTGCAGTCATGTCCTGCGGGCCAGGAATAATGGGCACTGGTATATGGAATTGCTGGAGAAATTTCAGCAGTGTTCTCTGAAAGAACAAGAAAAAGAACTTCTGTCGCTGGCAATTATCTACCTTGATGCGGCTGCCGAAGATGTCGACAAATCAGTTGAAGAAACAAGTTCAGCTGAATATTTCAAACGGGACCTGGCCGGACACTACCCTGAAAAGCTGCTGGCTGATATGGCAATAGCGATAGTCAGCAAAGAAAACGATGTTAAGGGTAAAGAGGAGCAGAACCTGCCTGACTCTGTGCGCTGGTATCTGCGCATATTACGCTTTGCAGATCGCATGGATGTTATCCGTGGTTGCGGGGTCGGGGCTGATTTTCCGGGATTAACAGTGACTCGAACTCTGGGTTTTGACGCTACACGTCTTGACTTACCATCGCAGCTGACCGGTGAGTTTAGCTCCTGGTCTTTCAACAAGAGTGAATTCCAACGCCATCTTGAAGCCGCCATGCACGGTGCGGCTGATCTGGCACAGGTAACCGGGTCACTTCTGGATCAGCGCAAAAAAAACTACACCCAAGCCTACGGTCTCAAAGACAATGGCGCAAAGATCTCTGAAAACTTTGAATGGACAATTGAGCCAGTGCGGAGAATGGACCAGTTAATTGACGACAATGTCCGGCGCAAAATAGCTCAGGAGGCCGGAATTATTGTCTGTTCAGACCGGAGCCACAAAGCCTGCAGGGCCGATCAGAACAAAGGGATCACTTATGGTATTCATAACAGCGGGTATGATCTGGGGCAGGTGACGATTCCGGCCGGAATGACGCTGCTGGAAAAGATGCAGTACGAACATGATCCGTCGCTGCTGAGCCCGGCAACACTTCAGGCAATAGAGCAAGAGGTGCAGCGGCTTAAGAGCGAAGGTATTCAGATGAATCTCGGCACCTTGACGCAAAAAACGCTGACTTCGGAGCAAGCCCAAAAGGTGCTGGAACAACGGGGTATCGCCGTGGTCGGCGAGAAGCGTCACTACTTTACTAACGAAGGCATCCCGAGAGAACGGGAAATGCTGGTGCCAAAGAAGATAGCGAAGCCTGATGCCCAGAGCGCGTCGGCAGAGTGGGCCTGTAAAATCCTTTGATCTGGCTATGAAATGCAACTGCGGACTTTTTTGGGACCCTGATGGAACTTTTTGCCAGATACTTACTCCAAAGCCCCTAAGGTTTACCTATAGAAAAATGGGTAAGTAATGAGTCCACGAGAGTATTGCCATGAATGTTGACCTCGGAACGGAAACTCCTCCGAGCCTGTGCCCTGAAACAAAATTTGAAACAAAATTTGACACCCAGCCGGTAACGGCTTTTGGCCAGCGGACAGTCTGCGAATCGACCAGCAAGCCGCTGCCTCCTCACCCCAGGGAGTCTGAGCGACAAGAGCTACTTCGGATCGCTGAGAGTGGGCGTCTGGCGTTTCGGCGAATTGAAGTGCATGTAGAAGAAGATTACTTCACTAACAAACGTTCACCAAGACCTTTCACTCTGGCTCTACCGGGGGAGATGATACCCGTCGAGCCAGTGCCAGAAACATTAGGCAGGTACATAGTAGGTATCATCGATCCGCAATGCCTGTTCGTCTACAAACGTGATCCACGGTCTGAGCGTTTGCTGGAGGAGCCAGACATGACTCCCGATACACTGCCAAAAAAACTACTATCAGATCTGCAGTCATTGCACGACAAACGTCGCGAGAATGCCAATCGAGTCAACTGGAGACTCTATCCTGCTTGTTTCACCTCTGGACACCTTCGAGAAGATGGGACGTTCAGTTTACCTAAATTGAAAGACGGCGAATATAATCCCATATATGATTTCCCGGAACTGGTGCTCATTAACTACAGCAAGAAAAACATCCTGTGTTTCTGTGTATACAAGGATAAAGAGACCAATATTTCCGATATCCTGCAATATAAGCACCGTTGTGAAGAGGTATTGAATCGTGAATCCTTACCTTTGGTTGTTTATTGCCATCGCACAGGCTCTGTGCAGGTCTGTTTTGATGATGAGCTGGACAGTGAACACCTGGCCAATAATGAGCGTTCTCTGGATGAGTTTGCGTTCTCACAGAGCATAGACCTGGACAATTTCAGAGCCCTGTTAAATATGTTGCCAATGCCTCAGCGGGCCCGGGCGCTGAGTTCAAAATTAACCGTCCCACCCGAGGTTATGCACAAATTGCAACAGGCTATAGAGCTGGTGAGTGATCCCTGTTGTTACAGCTATGAAAGGCTTCTGGAATTGAAACAGGGTGGATTGCCCATTGACCAGCGTTTTTTTCATGACGTGGCTGTTAAATCTTTGCTTGATATTCTCCTGGATACCGAAATATTCAGACACAATGGGGCCCTGGATTTCGGAAGAACGAGAGAGGATTTGCTTAAGGGACAGCCAATTCGGGTTCAGCAGGGGGAAGAAGCTTACCGATTATTTCAGCTGCTTTTGCAAAGCGGGGCAAGGCTGACTCAATGGGGCCTGAGCCGCATCGACGGTATGGAACGGTATTTGGAATATGTATTGCCAGTGGGTCTGTTCAATTGTTTAGTGGCTGCCTCTGCTCCATTTGAGTTCCTGACCCTGCAACATCTCAGACAACTGCCTTTGACCGGCTGCCCGGGAAGCGTCTTTGAATTTGACCGTATCTGCCGGAGCGACAGTCCAGTGCAACAGCAGGAATGTCTGAAAGAGGTATTACGTTATGTGGTCACTTTGCCGAATCCAACCCTCGAACATATTCAGTCCAACTTATTGGCTCTTTTTCATTACCAGGTTTCCCTGGAAAAAGACGTTCTGGATAATCTTGAATTTGACCTGAAGAGGTATCATTGCCGGAATGACAAAAAGGTCATTGATGATCTCTCCGTAGATGATTATATCCACTGGCTTGAAGAACTGTACAAGCAACGAAAAACGCATCCTTTCTACCAGAATTGGCCAGAACATGTCCGTCAGGCTCAGCAGGAAATAACAGATCTGAAACAATCTCTCGGTCTGGACGATTCTGTCACATTGGCGACACCCCTGACAGCCGGAACACCAACGGCGTTGCAATTTCTGGTGGACGCCTTCAGCAACCCCCCGGTCCTGCCTGATAATGCCGGCGATAATGAAAAAACCATCCTGAAGGTATTGCAGCATTATTACCGCCGTCCGGGGCCGGAACGGGTGATCAGGAGCCTTGGCAGACAGACCATGCCAACACAATGGAAACTCCAGCACAGCTGCAGCCATGTCCTGCGGGCCAGGAATAACGGACACTGGTATATGGAATTGCTGGAGAAATTTCAGCAGTGTTCCCTGAGCAAAAAAGAAAAAGAACTCCTGTCTCTGGCGATTATCTACCATGACGCTGCAGCCGAAGATGTCGACAAATCGGAGGAAGAAACAAGATCGGCTGATTATTTCAAAAGGGACCTGGCCGGGCACTACCCCGAACAGCTGCTGGAAGATATGGCACTGGCAATGATCAACAAGGAAAAAGATGTCGATGGTAGCGATGAGCCAAACCTGTCTGAGTCTGTGCGCTGGTATCTGCGCATATTACGCTTTGCGGATCGAATGGATATTATCCGTTGTTGCGGGGTTGGGGCTGATTTTCCCAGGATAATGGAGACTCAACCCTGGGGTTTTGATGCTACACGTCTTGACCTGCCGAAGCAGTTACCCTGGGATTTTCGCTCAGGCTCTGGCAACCAGACTGAATTCCAACGTCATCTGGAAGCCGCCATGCACGGTGCAGCTGATCTGGCGCGGATAACCGGGCAACTTCAGGATCAGCGCAAAAAAAACTACGCCCTGATCTACGGTCTCCGCGACAATGGCGCAAAGATCTCTGAAAACTTTGAATGGACAACTGAGCCGGTGCGGAGAATGAACCAGTTTATTGACGACAATGTGCGCCGCAAAATGGCTCAGGAGGCCGGAATTATTGTCTGTTCAGACCCCAGTCACAAAACCTGCAAGGCTGATCAGAACAAAGGGATCACTTATGGTATTCATAACAGCTGGTACGATCTGGCGCAGGTGGCGATTCCGACCGGAATGACACTGCTGGAAAAGATGCAGTACGAATACGACCCATCGCTGCTGAGCCCGGCAACACAACAGGCACTGAAGCAAGAGGTGCAGCGTCTGAAGAGCAAAGGTATACGGATGAATACGGGCACCTTGAAGCAGGAAACACTGGCTTCGGAGGAAGCCCGAAAAGTGCTGAAACAGCAGGGTATTGCCGTGGTCAGGGAGAGGCGTCGCTACTTCACCAACGATGACCTCCCGAGAGAACGGAAAATGCTGGTGCCAAAGAAGATAGCGAAGCCTGATGCTCAGAGCGCGTCGGCAGAGTGGGCCTGCAAAATCCTTTGATCTGGCTATGAAATGCAACTTCAGACAGCAGTAACCTGGCGGAACTTTTCGCCAGCCAGTTACTCTAAGGACTCTAAAGTTTACCTTCAGGAAAATAGTTAAGTAATAAGTCTTAAAGGAGTATTGCCATGAATATTGCCCATGGAACGGGAACCTCTCAAAGCCTGTGCCCTCCAACAAAGTTTGACACCGAGTCGCTAACGGCCTCTGGCCAATGGACAGTCTGCGAATCAACCAGCAGGCTGCGATCCCATGATTCCAGAGAGCCTGAGCGACAGAAGCTGAAGGAAGCTGCCGCCAGTGGACGCCTGGCGTTTCGGGGAATTCAATACACCAAAGAAAAAGATTACTTTTCGGGTAAGGGAGCACCAAGACCCTTCACTCTCGCTCTGCCGGGGAAGATGATGCCCACCGGGCCCATAACAGATGCTTTCGGTAAATGGATGGTAGGCATTGTTAACCCCCAATGCCTGCATGTCTACAAACGTGATGCCGACACCAATCATCTGGCGCAGGGCGCTGATGAGAATAAACGGATTGAAAAACACCTGCCTGATCTGCAATCACTGCACGACGCACTTCTTGAGCGCAGCAATAAAGTTTTCTGGGGAGTTTATCCTCGTTTCACCTCGGGACATCTGCAAAAAGACGGAACATTCAGTTTACCAAAGTTGAAATCCGGCAATAAATCCCACCTTTTTCATTACCCTGAACTGATACTCACCAACTACCGCATGGGAGACGTCAAATGCTTTTGCGTATACAAGGACGCACAAATAAATATTTCCGATATCCTTAGGCGTAAAAATCAGTGTGAAATTTTACTGGAGCTTGGCCCCTTGCCTCTGGTGGTTTACTGCCACCGCACAGGTTCTGTAGAGGTCTATTTTGATGATGAGCTGGAAAGTCCGCACCTGGCCAGCAATGAGAATTCTCTGAATGATTTTGCCTTCTCACAGGGCTTAGCCCCAGAGCATTTGAGAGCCATGCTGAATTTGCTGCCAATGCCTTTGCGGGCAAAGGCACTGAGTTCGAAATCAACTCTCTCAGCTGATCCAGATACCATGCAGCTACTGCAAGAAGCCATCGAGCTGGTAAATAATCCCTGTCATTACAGTTATAAGAGGCTTCTGGAATTGAAACAAAGTGGCTTGCCAATTCACCAGTTTTTTTCTCATGAAGGAAGTGTTGAATCTTTACTTGGAATGTTACTGGTTTCCGAATTGATCAGAAACGACCGGCCAATGCACGAGCAAATCCGGAAACAGGCGGACGAAGCCTGCCGCTTATGTCAGCTGCTTCTGCAGAGCGGTGCAAGGCTGGAAAAGAATTTTCCACCCATTTTCCATATGGATGAGTGCATGCATGCATTAATGCCACTTAGCATTATGAACTATGTTTTGCCTGCCTTTGCTCCATTTGATTTTCTGACCCTGAATCATCTCCGGAGACTACCTTTAACCGGTTGCCCGGGAAACGTCATTGAATTTGACCGAATCTGCCGGGAAACCACCCAACAGCAGCGGCAAAGCTTTTTGGAAGAGTTAATAATACATCATGTGGTTGACTTTAATCCTCCAACTCTCAACACCCTCCAGTCCCTCTTACTGGCCCTGTTCCATTACGGAGCTTCTCTGGACAATGACGTTCTGAATCGCGTTAAAGTCTATCATGCGAGCAGATATGGTAATGGTAAGAAGATTATTGAAGATTTATCTCTCAATGGTTATATCAAATGGCTTGAAAACCTTCGGGATCAACGGGAAAAATATCCTTTCTACCAGAATTGGCCAGAGCATGTCCGGCAGGCTCAGCGGGAAGTTAAGGACCTGAAACAATCTCTCGGCCTGAACGATACCGGCGCATCGGCAACACCATTGACAACCGAAGTACCGGCGGCATTACAGTTTGTGGTGGAAGCGTTCAGTAAACCGCCGGTCCTGCCTGACAATGTCGGCGATAATGAAAAAACCATCCTGAAAGTATTGCAGCATTATTACCGCCGTCCGGGACCAGAGCGGGTGATAGAGAGCCTTGTCAGACAGACCATGCCAGCCGTGTGGAAACCACTGCACAGTTGCAGTCATGTTCTGCGGGCCAGGAATAATGGGCTCTGGTATATGGAGTTGCTGGAGAAATTTCAGCAACGCTCCTTGCACCCGCAAGAAAAAGAACTCCTTTCTCTGGCGATCATCTACCATGACGCGGCTGCCGAAGATGTCGACAAATCAGTAGAAGAAACGAGTTCAGCTGAATATTTCAAACGGGATCTGGCCGGGCACTATCCTGAAAAGCTGCTGGCTGATATGGCAAAGGCGATAGTCAGCAAGGAAAACGATGTCAAGGGTCAAGACGAGCAGAGCCTTTGTGAGCGTGTGCGCTGGTATCTGCGCATATTACGCTTTGCGGATCGAATGGATGTTATCCGTGGTTGCGGGGTTGGGGCTGATTTCCCAGGATTAACAGTGACTCGATCTCTGGGTTTTGACGCCAGTCTTCTTGACTTGCCATTGCAGCTGACCAGAGAGTTTACCTTCGAGCCTGACAAAAAGACTGAATTCCAACGTCATCTCGAAGCCGCCATGCACGGAGCGGCTGATCTGGCGCGGGTAACCTGGCAACTTCTGGATCGGCGCAGAAAAAACTACGCCCAAGTCTACGGTCTGATCGACAATGGCTCAAAGATCTCCGAAAACTTTGAATGGACTACTGAGCCAGTGCAGAGAATGAACCAGTTTATTGATGACAATGTCCGCCGTAAAATCGCTCAGGAGGCCGGAATTATTACCTGTTCAGACCCCAGCCACAAAGCCTGCAGGGCCGATCAGAACAAAGGGATCACTTATGGTATTCATAACAGCGGGTATGATCTGGGGCAGGTGACGATTCCGGCCGGAATGACACTGTTGGAAAAGATGCAGTACGAACATGATCCGTCGCTGCTGAGCCCGGCCACACAACAGGCAATAGAGCAAGAGGTGCAGCGGCTGAAGAACGAAGGTATTCGGATGAATCCGGGCACCTTGATTCAGGAAACACTGCATTCGGAGGACGCCCGGGAAGTGCTGAAGAAGCGGGGTATTGCTGTGGTCAGCGAGAAGCGTCGCTACTTTAACAACAATGGCTTCCCGGGAGAAAAAGAAATGCTGGTGCCAAAGAAGATACTGAAAAAGCCACGAGAATAGCTCCGGTAAACAGGGGTACACCAGCTCTGTGGCATAAAGCTGGATTCTTCCCTCGCAGTCATTTTAAGTATTATGGCGAGAATCGCTTCCCGGTCCATTCCATTGTGCAATTTGTCCCGTGCATAGGTTTTTGCTATACAACTAGTAATAGAAAAAAACCATGAAAAGGAATTCGCAGTGCCCAGCATTGAAAACAAAAGAGATTTACCTCCCTCACTTCAGTCACTGAATGAAACACCTGACAAGAAGATGCGAAAAAAGGAACAACCCGTTCCCACGCTTCGACTTACAGGGCCTGAAAGCGTGGCAACCAGAGTTTTACGACACCCTCTGAAAATTCGATAACTAAAAAATGGATAAAATATGAAACTAAGAGGACCGCTCAGAGCAATTTGGGGTTTTAATGCTACTAATGACACAACAAATTTAGAAGCTGAACAGAAAAAGTTCAAAGGAAGGAGTGTAGAGCTCAAAAGTCACATTCACCCTGTTAAGTACATTCATCAAGGGCATGTTAATCTCTGTGGTGATGCCTGTGTAGAAATGCTCAGAAGGTTTTATGGTGACGATCCATTATTTGTTACCAGTATAAATCCAGAAAAAGTTGAATCACTTTCTACTAACCCGAGAAGAATATTTAAAGGATTCCCCTTAGAAGAATTTTACGAAGAGTCTATTCGTTCAAATTTCAAATTATCTGAGTTGCAATTTCCTGATTCTTCATACACTAAAGAAGCATTAGTTGAGTCTTTAACTGAACTCATTGCCGAGACACCTATTCTTCTTAGATATCAAGAAAATTGCTTCTATGGTCATTATGCCCTGTTAATAGGCATTATGGGTGATAAATTAGTCATTCATGATCCTTGGTCCGGAGGTAGTCAAATAGAAACTGTAGAGTGGTTACAGTCACTGATTTCAGAAAATGAATTAGAAGCATTTCTTGCACAAAACAAGACGGCTGATGACATACTTCCAACAGGCATTATTACAATAAAAGTTGATTCAGAAGATCCAGAACCTTCAGAGGATTTTGATAGCTTAGTTGCCAGAGTAAAAGAGCGCCTTAACCGTCGACAATGATGTAACTGGTTCCTATGCTGGAGCGGCTGTCGCAAAACTCAGGTTCCCAAGCTGTCGTGCCCTTTGGGCCCCAGCGAGGGAACCCGGACTAAACCCAGCTCCCTGTCTCCAGAATCAGAACGAGATGAAAACGACTTCCTTTTTTCGCCTCAATTAATTAGCTATCGTCGTATATTTTGATTTAATTCTCAAAAATAATATTAACTTGCTTTTTTAGAAAATTATGAATAAGTACCTGGCCAGTTGGTTTCGCATATTCTGGCGAGTGGATTTTTTCATCCTTTAAGGCGCAACGACGGGCGCGTAGCCATAGCTACGCAACCAGAGTTGGAACGCAGAAGGATGGAAAAAGCCGCCGGCCAGAATATGCGAAACCAACTGGTTAGGTACTTAAAACCTTGCCTTGATGAAAAATTCTTCTCCACATCATCATTACCTTCCGATTCTGCCGCTATTATTGAATAAGTTTTTCTTTCATCTCAGACAGCAACCCAATGGGTCTGTCTGTGAAAACAAATCTTCACTCTTGAGCGAACTTTCAAGCCATGTAGGGGAATCATCATTAGGCTGACCGGAGAGGTTCACGTCCGGGTGCGTATGAAGCTTGTCCTACAGAACGCGCCTGCGGTTTATCACTGCGAATGGCCGCTGCGCTTTAACTGAATAGCTAAATTGATCAGGAGCCGTTGACTGATGATCAGATTACTGGGTACTCCACTTGGCAAAACCATAGCTGCAGCTGCAATCACTCTCGGGACTGCCCTCAGCCCTTTCCAGGCCTTCTCCTTTGAGGATGATGAACTGGTGATCTGGGTAGGCGGTGACAAGGCCTACAATGGTATCCGGGAAATCGGCAAGGAGTTTGAGGAAGACACCGGCATCAAGGTTAAAGTTGAGATTCCGGAAAATATTACCGATCGTTTTCAACAGTCGGCAGCGTCCGGTGGTGGACCAGACATTCTCTTCTGGGCCCATGACCGATACGGTGAATGGGCCCAGAGCGGCCTTCTTTCGCCTGTAAACCCAGCTGCGGATTTCAAAAGCAAGATTGACGATCTGGGCTGGCAGGCGATGACGGTTAGCGGCAAGATCTATGGTTACCCTGTCTCTATGGAGGCTATCAGCCTGATCTACAACAAGGATCTGTTGCCAGAGCCTCCCGGCTCATTTGAGGAAATGTTTCCTCTTAAAGACAAACTGGCCAAACGCAAAGTTACTACCATTATGTGGGATCAGATCCAGCCTTACTTCACTATGCCGATGCTTGCTGCAGATGGCGGCTATGTCTTCAAAAAAACACCGACTGGTTATGATATCAAAGACACCGGAGTCAATAACGCCGGAGCCATGGCCGGTGCCAAAATGCTGACCGAGCTGATTGACAAAGGCGTTATGCCCAGAGGCGTTGATTATGGTGTTATGGAGTCCAGCTTCAACAAGGGCCAGACAGCCATGATGATTACCGGCCCCTGGGCCTGGTCAAACCTGGACAAAACCAAAATCGACGGCAAAGATCTGAATTATGGTGTGGCCGCTTTGCCCAGCGTCAATGGCCAGCGTTCCAAGGCATTTGTTGGCGTCTGGGGAGCCACTTTGAACAGTGCCAGTCCCAATAAAGCCCTGTCTAAAGAGTTTCTTGAAAACTACCTGCTAACAGACGACGGTCTTCGTACTATGAACAGCGATGTTCCGCTGGGTGCTGTGGTCAATAAAAGCTACATGAAGGAACTGGAAAAAGACCCTCGCATCAAGGTTACCTACGAAAATGCCGTCAACGGTTTGCTCATGCCCAATGTACCGGAAATGGGCAAATTCTGGTCAGCCATGGAGTCTGCTCTGATGAACATTACCTCCGGAAGACAGGACTACAAGAATGCGCTCAATGAAGCAGCCAGGCAAATTGTCAACTAGGCTGTCTAGATCCCCTTCTACTTATCTCAATGCAGTGAAATACGACAAGTGATTTCGAGAGCGATTTATGCAGTTTCAAGCCCACCGGATCAGAGTATGTGAGCTAAATCTGCTTCAGGAGTCGACTTTATGGAGGCTGATCAGAAAGCAAAGAGCCCATTGACCTGGTTGGTATGTGGATTAATTGGCATGATTGATCTTGTGCTGCTCTATGGCGTGGCCCTGATGTACTTTCAGGGAGAGTTTGCTTTTGCCCTGATCATTCTGGTGATTGTCTGCGTCGGCACCTGGGTGTTCATAAGCGCTGATGGCTACAACTACCGATATGTTTTCCCTGCAATTCTGGGCGTATCGATATTTATAGTTTTCCCCCTGATCTATACGGTATATGTCGCATTCACAAATTACAGTTCCAGTCACCTTTTATCCTTGGAGCGCGTAAAAATCCTGCATCTGGGCAAAACCTATAAAACAGAGGGTGAGTCCTATCATTTCAGTGTTTATCAGCAGGGGGCTGATTACCGGGTTCTGTTTATCAGTAACAAGGAGACAGACAAGTACCTTATAAGTCAGCCGTTCAACGAAACCGTCATTCCAGTGCCATTGAAAGCTGACTTTTCACCGGACCTTCCTGAAGGCAATGAGCTCCCCCTCAAGGAGACCATAAAGCTACGGAGTACCCTCAAAAAACTGGACGTAGAACTGCCTGACAAGACTGAGCTAACAATGACCAGCCTGAGAAAATTTGGTCCCATGTCAAAAATTTACCGTGACATTGGTAATGACACTCTGCAGGACACGCGTAATGGCAACCTGCTAAAGCCTGATCATACAACGGGCTATTATATCGAAGTGCCTGAAGGGCAGCCTGATTCAGCGGGCAAGCAGGTAAGACCGGGCTTTGTCGTTTATAACGGCTGGGATAATTTTGTTCGGGTGCTCAAAGATCCTGGTATTCAGGGTCCTTTCTTAAAAATTTTCCTCTGGACCCTGGTATTTGCAGCTCTCTCGGTGCTCTTTACCATGACTGTAGGGTTGCTGATGGCCTGTCTGGTGCAGTGGGAACCCCTGAAAGGTAATAACTTTTACCGGCTGCTGTTAATTCTTCCTTATGCAGTGCCAGCCTTCATTTCTATTTTGATCTTCAGGGGCCTGTTTAATCAGAATTTTGGTGAGATCAATATGCTGCTAAACCTGCTCTTTGGGGTTCAACCCGAATGGTTCAGCAACGAGTATCTGGCAAAAGCCATGGTCCTGATCGTTAATACCTGGCTGGGTTATCCTTACATGATGATTCTCGCCATAGGCCTGTTGAAGTCTATTCCAGATACTCTTTATGAAGCTTCAGCAATAGACGGCGCCTCTCCCATCCAGAACTTCTTTAACATCACTTTGCCCATGATCATAAAGCCTCTGACACCGCTGTTGATTGCCAGTTTTGCATTCAACTTCAACAACCTGGTTCTGATTGCACTGCTGACTGACGGTGCTCCCAATATCATTGGTGCCAGCACTCCGGCAGGTGCCACCGACATTCTGGTGAGCTATACCTTCCGGATCGCATTTGGCCAGTACGGGCAGGATTACGGCCTGGCTTCTGCCATAGCCACCTTCATCTTCATCATGGTGGGTATCATAGCCTGGGTGAACCTGAAAGCGACTAAACAGGTACTGGAGTGAACGACTATGATGGTACAGCCAAGAAACCTTAAATGCCGGGTGTGGTCTGCCAGAATCTTTATGATTCTCTTTCTCTGCCTGATCATGTTTCCCTTCCTGATGATTATTTCGGTGTCTTTTCGTTCCGGTAACTTTGCTACCGGCGACCTGATACCCAGTAATCCCAGTCTGGAACACTGGTATCTGGCTTTTGGTATTCCCTGGGAAAATGCCGACGGCTCCATCACCCAGTCTCCCTTCCCTGTTCTCCTCTGGTTATGGAACTCTATCAAAGTAGCGTTTATTTCCACGCTGTTGATCCTGCTACTATCAACCACGGGCGCCTACGCATTCGCCAGACTGAGATTCCGATTCAAGGAATCCATGCTTACTGCCATGATGATTCTGCAAATGTTTCCAGCTGTACTGGCACTGGTTGCCATATACTCCCTGTTTGAGCAGATCGGCAACTATGTTCCCTGGTTAGGTCTGGACACTCTGGGTTCGGTAACTGTCGCCTACCTGGGTGGTCTGGCTCTGCACATCTGGTTAATCAAGGGCTACTTCGAAACCATTGATTCATCCCTCGAAGAAGCTGCAGCGATTGACGGAGCAACGCCCTGGCAGGCATTTCGTTTTGTGTTGCTACCGCTATCAACACCCATTCTGGCGGTGGTTTTTATTCTGGCTTTCATTACCAATATTGCTGAATATCCCGTTGCTTCAGTGCTTTTGCAGAGCATGGATAATCTGACGCTGGCGGTTGGCTCGAGACAATATCTGAATCCACAGAATTATCTCTGGGGCGACTTTGCTGCGGCAGCCGTTCTGTCAGGTCTGCCCATCTCTATTATTTTCCTGTTGTGCCAGCGCTGGATTGTCGGTGGTCTGACTTCAGGTGGTGTCAAAGGCTAGCCTGCCGGGTTCAGCGTATAAAAAACGGAAAACCTTATGGCTGAAGTTAAGCTTGTCAATATTTCCAAAAGCTATGACCAGGGCAAGACCTGGGTTCTCAAGAATATCAACCTGAACATTGCAGAGGGTGAATTCATTGCGTTTATCGGGCCTTCTGGCTGCGGTAAGTCCACTCTGCTTCGAATGGTCTGTGGTCTTGAAGATATCACTGAAGGAGAAATGTACATTGCCGGAGAGCAGGTGAATGACTGGCCACCGAACGAGCGCAGGGTAGGCATGGTCTTCCAGTCATACGCTCTTTATCCACACATGTCGGTGGCCGAAAATATGGCCTTTGGTCTGAAGCTGGCAAGAGCCGATAAATCGTTAATCAAAAGCCGGGTTGAAGAAGCCGCCCGAATTCTCCAACTGGAAGCCCTGCTGGATCGAAAGCCAAAAGCCATGTCCGGAGGTCAACGACAAAGGGTGGCTATCGGCCGCTCCATCGTGCAGCAACCAAGGGTCTTTTTGTTTGATGAGCCGCTGTCCAATCTCGATGTCGCGCTCCGGGTTCAGATGCGGCAGGAAATAGCCCGACTCCACAACCGTCTGCAAACAACGTCTATCTACGTCACCCATGACCAGATTGAAGCCATGACTCTGGCAGACCAGATTGTTGTCCTGAGCCCTCTGGCTCAGGGGGCAAAAACTAACCTGGAGCAGGTTGGCAAGCCATTGGAGCTTTATCACCAACCCGCCAACCTGTTCGTTGCCGGATTTATCGGTTCACCCAAAATGAATTTCTTTGACGGTTTTATTGAAGAGACCGGCAACAGCGAAACCCGAGTCAAATTAACCACCGGTGAAGTACTCCGGACAAATGTTGACTGCCAGGATGCCAAAAAGGGTGACAGGGTCGTGCTGGGCATTCGACCCGAAGATGCTCTGGCAGAAACGGATAATGGCAACGCTGTCGAAGGCAAGGTTGAGACGTTGGAGCGTCTGGGCGCCGAATCTTACATATACATGAGCCACGATACCATTCGTGAAAACTTTATTGTCCGGGTAGAAGACTCAAAAAAACGTGATGCAGGCAGCAAGATGAAAATTGAGCTTCCGGTTCAGTTTTGTCACCTCTTCAACGCTGAGGGCAAGGCTTTTCCTCGTACCCAGGCGCCAGCCCACGACTGATAAGAGAGAGCGTTATGTCTGATCCTGATCTGATTGAACAGCTGGCCGGGTACTATCGCGTTTCTGGAGAATACAGTGACTGGGCGGGTGAGCCTGTCAGCGTCCCCATCGAATACAAATTGCCAATTCTCGCCGCCATGGGATTGAACGTTGAATCTGACGATGCGATAAAACAGGCGATCACAGACTTTGAACAACAGAGGTGGCAGCAACTGTTGCATCCCGTTTCTGTCTTCACACAGGGACAAGCCTATCAGGTCAGTCTGCACCTTGAAGATCAACAGCTGGGTCAGCTGTTCAAAGGCGAAATAATACTGGAAACCGCTGGCCACCACTCACTGAATCTGAATACTGACGATATGCCCATAGAGGAAAGTTGCAATTTTGGGGGTAAAATCTATCATCACCTGACGTTCAAATTACCGGATACTTTGCCCCTTGGTTACCATCGGCTCTCGCTGCAAAGTAACAATACGCAAGACTGTGCACTGATAATTATTGCTCCTGAAACCTGTTACGAACCTGAAGGACTGGGCAGTGGCAATAAGATATGGGGCAGTGCAATCCAACTTTACACACTCCGAACTCGTCATGATTGGGGTATGGGCGACTTTTCAAGCCTGAGTCAGTTGGCGACTCAACTGGCAGAGCAGGGCGCAGATGTTATTGGTCTGAATCCTATTCATGCCCTTTACCCTGCCAACCCTCTTCATGCCAGCCCCTACAGCCCATCAAGTCGAACCTTTATTAATCCCTTGTATATCGATATCACAGCTGTGCCGGACTTCAGGGAATGTGACGAAGCCCGGAAGCGATTTGAAGAGCCAGAGTTCAAAGAACAACTGCAACGGGCAAGAGATCAGGAATACGTAGACTACAGCCTGGTAGCGTGGCTGAAGTTTGGTTTTCTGAACACACTGTTTGAACACTTCTATCAACAGCACCTTAACCCCGAAAGCTCAAGGGGAAAAGCTTTTCTGGATTTTTGCAGAAACCGTGGCCCAGCTCTGGAGCAACATGCCCTCTATGAAGCTATTTATGAGCATTACAAAAAGCTGAACATCAATAACTGGGGATGGCCATGCTGGGAGCCTTTGTTCCAAAACCCGGAATCCAGTGCCGTTAAAGCGTTTGCTAGCGATAACCGAAAACGCATTCAATACTATATGTACTTACAGTGGCTGGCTGAAGATCAGCTGGCCAAAGCCCAGGAAGCGGCCATTGAAGCCGGTATGCTGGTGGGCATCTATCGTGATTTGGCCGTAGGTGTGGACAGTGGCGGCTCTGATGTCTGGAGTCATCGCAGCCTGTATTGTCTGGATGCAGGCGTTGGTGCGCCCCCGGACGGTGTCGCTCCCCAGGGACAGAACTGGGGTTTGCCTCCCTTTAATCCGCAGGTGCTAAGGGCTCAGCAGTACCAGCCCTTTATTGAAATGGTTCAGGCTAATATGAGCCATTGCGGGGCTTTGAGAATTGATCACGTCATGGGGCTACTGAGACTCTGGTGGTGCCCCAAGGGCAAAACCGCTGACTATGGTGCCTATGTCTATTATCCCCTTGAGGACTTACTCGGCATCATCAAACTGGAGAGCCATCGTCGTCAGTGTCTGGTATTCGGAGAAGACCTCGGGACAGTTCCGCCTGAAATTCAGGCCACTTTGCCACCGGCCCTGTTCTATTCCAATGAAGTGGTTCTTTTCGAATGCCTGGGTGATCATTTTACGCCACCTCTGGACTATAAACCGATGGCTTTGACCTGTATCAGCAACCATGACATCCCTCCTCTGAAGGCCTGGTGGAATTGTCTGGATCTGGATTTGCGTCTGCAATTGGGTATTTATGATCACAACCGGACACTGCAAGAGAAAGAGGCAAGACACAGGGAAAAGCTGGCTTTACTGAAAACACTTTCGAGTATCCATGAGTTTCCTGCAGGCATGAACCCACACGATATTTCCACCATGGGATACTCAAGGGACTTAATGGAAAAAGTGCATTATTACCTGACTAAAACAGCTTCAAAAATCACCGTGGTTCAGCTGGAAGAGGTTTTGCAAATTGACTCCCCGGTGAATATTCCCGGGACCAGCGAAGAGTATCTAAACTGGCGCAGGAAGTTGACCGATACTCTGGAAAATATTTTTGCTGATGAATCCAATCGGTCGTTTTTTAACAACATGACGGTGATTAGAAAGAGCGGTTAAGTTTAACGCCATCAAAGTGCAAAACAGAATGCGGCCGCTTTAATAGGAAACGACAGGCTGCAAGTGTTAACTGTTCGTCTGTCGCCTATAATCAAACAGCTTATCCACTTCATCCAAGGCAGCCTTGATCTGATCAATGACCTTCAATGCCGCAGCTCCCTGACCGGCCTTCAGGTGCTCGTATATTTGTAATTGATAGTGATACAGGACTTTCCCGCCATAACCAACTCTAACATCAGTTTTAGGGGCATTCAGTTTATCAACGGGCTTACCATACTGTTCAACAAAGTACTCCTCTGTATCCCTGACAATACTGCCCAATTCAGCCCTTGAGACAAGAGCCCATCCAATATCGCATGACTTAAGGCCTTTATTAACAGCATCAACATAATACTGCAGAACTTCTTTTGTAAAAGGGTCCTGTACCGCTTTTGGAAGTGCTGTAGCAGAGACAGCTACAGGAGCAATGGTCGTTGAAGCATGAGCCACCTCTGAACTTTTTATACTGATGGCCAGATACCCTTTGTTTCCATGAATGGCTACAGGATCTGAAACTGGCGGAGCTACAACGCCGTAAGCTCTGGCATATGCCCTGGCCTCATTCATCAAAGTAGTTCTTCCTTTCCTCAGTTCATCGGTGGTGTAGATAAGCATACAAACAGCTTCCTCATTGGAGCGTTTGTCATTATCGATGACGAATTGGGCTTCAATACTTTCAGGGCTGGTAAACCCGGGCTTTTTGTACTTGATCTGACTTTCAGGTATATGGGCTATGATATTGTGCGACTGATCCAGAAGTGCAACAGCCGGATAGAACAGCTGTTCTTTGTCGCCATCCTTGACCACGTAGCTGTTAATATTCACTTTATGAATACCCGTTGGCGGCAGACTGAAAGCCAGTACCGGAGTCTCTCCGGTGGATTGTTTTAACCTTGAAGTAAAGTCATTAACGACAACGTTAGTCTTTTTTTTATCGCCGGGATAACTGATTGGCTGACAGGTAATATGTTTAACCGAGTTGTACACTTTGCCTTCTGAGTCTGGCTGCCTGACTATCTCTTCGCGGCTATTGAAAAAAGTACAGCCCGTCAGGGTTATCACAGGGACAATAATACACAGCGAAAGAATCTGTTTTTTCCGCATTCCAAACACATCCCGTCGTTTATAAGATCTTCTTAATGCTGCGTTAATTTGGCCGCCTGGAGTGCCAACTGTTCTGATACCTCTCAACAAACTCATAAACTGTATACCTGAATTCACGATCAACAAAAAATTGCAGCATTTTTTCACTATCAGTAACAGTATTGCCGCACAGGCTCTGGGAGCCTGTCTGCAAACATAGTCGTATTTGTGTCAGACAGGATAAAAAACTCTATTATCTGCTATTTTTTCCTGTTTACTTTGCTGATTGCGAATCTCTGGTCTAGATTTTTTACGGGTATGCCGAAAACATAATTCTCAAAGTCATTCGGTTTATTTACTCAAGCCGCCATGAATATGTGATGGCTTCAGGATCTTGGGAAACCGCATCTTCATGGCAACAGGCCAGAGCAACTTAGCCAACGGTTAGCTCTGGTCAACTGTCGTACACACACAAGGTAAATAGCAATGATTCAGATACAGAGTACTCTGTCTGCTCTGGGTCGCAGTATTGGGGTTATTTCTCTCGCTTCCCTCCCTGCACTTTCCTGGGCCTTTGAAGAAGTTAACGTTGATTTTCACGGCTATGCCCGCTCTGGCGTAGGTCGTTCAGCAGAAGGAGGAGATCAGGCCTGCTTTAAAGCGGCTGGGGCACCCGCCAAGTACCGCTTGGGTAATGAGTGTGAGACCTATACCGAGCTGAAGTTTGGTGCTGAGTTGTCTAATGATAATAATACCTCGTTCAGGCTGGATACCAATATCGCCTACAAGGTTTACCAAAACAATGACTGGGAAATGCCCGGGATGGGTGACGATTATTATGGCAACAATGAGTTTGCCCTGAGGGAAGTCAACTTACAGGCCACTAATATCATTGAGGGTATGCCGGAGGCTATGCTCTGGGCGGGCAAACGCTTCTACCAGAGACATGATGTTCATATGAATGACTGGTACTACTGGGATGTTTCTGGCCCCGGAGCCGGTATTCAGGATATCGATATTGGCATAGGCAAGTTTGATATTGCTTGGCTAAGACATACACCCATCGTTGAATATTTTGACAGCAGTGGGTCTTACGAAAAGCAAGCTGTTGAAACCGATGTCATAGATCTCAGACTAAAGGATTTGAGACTAATGGATAATCTCAGCCTTGAACTGGGAATTGACTACGGGAAGGGAAATCCTCCTGACAAGTATGAAAGCAAGGAGGCCCTTGATAAGGACGGATGGATGCTTACAGCTGAGTTGACTTGGGAGGTTCTGGATGGCTTTAACAAGTTTGCAGTGCAATACGCTAGTGATGGCATGACGGGTCCAGGTGTTGGCTCAACCGGACGAGATATTGTCTCAGCAGAATGGTACAAAGGTAACAAGCTCTTCAGGGTACTTGATCATGGCTCGTTCTCTCTGAGTGACCAGATGGACATCATGTACGTTGCAGCATGGACTCAGGTCGAATACGACGAAGAAGCTCAAAGACTGAGTGGGTTGCCTGATGACCCCCTCTCCTTGCCTGACAAAAGAACTTGGATAACCGCAGGTATCAGACCCATCTGGAAATGGACTGAAATCACCAGTACTGCAATTGAGCTGGGTTGGGACAAAGTAGAAAATGCCTTTTATGATAGCTCTTTAAACGGTGGTAAAGGTCAGGGCTTTGATAGTCAAGTGACCAAATTTACTATAGCTCAGCAGTTCCATCCAAAGTTTGGAGCGTTTGTCAGACCCGTTATCAGAGTGTTTGCCACCTATGCCAAATGGGATGGGATTGAAGACGACTGGAAACTTCCAACAGAAACTGATGAAAACGCCAAGTGCACCGCTACCTACTCTGCAGATGAGTGTTATAGTGCTGCCGGTTTGGGATATTTCGATACAGGCACCTCTGCGACTCAAATCATAAGAACCTTTGGCGCTGAAACCGACGGCTGGACATACGGCGTGCATTTTGAAGCTTGGTGGTAGTGGTTAATCCGTAACCTGAAATAAACAAAGTAGCGGGTTTTATGCCAAGGGGCTAAGTAAAGTGTGGCAAAAAAACCTAAATAATAATGTGTTTCTTATGACCAAAATAAGGCTGCAGTGATGTGGCCTTATTTTTTCGGGTATTCGAAACAAAAATATAAAATATAAAAAATATAAAAAAATATAAGACACCCATAATATAAAAATATAAAAAATATAAGACACCCATAAAAAATGGCTCTTCAGGGATATCTGTGGAACAAGAATATAAGACACCCATAAAAAATAAGACATTCAAAAACTGCATCCCCAAAAAGGATCAGAAAATCTATCTTCAACCAGCGTATCAACGAGCCACACGCGCCATCCAACGAACAGAAGCTGTTCAAGCCATAATTCAGACAATGCAAATTCATTCCGAGATAAGTCGAAGAGAGATAAAGAGAGGGTCTTTGACGCCTTGACAGACTTCTACGCTAACCTGTCAGGTACAAACGACTACAGGCGTTTAAACCTCGAAGCCACTTCTGTCCGGCTTCAAGTGCATAAGTCTTCATTGCCTCCAGACGACCAACTGCCCGATAAAAACGATTATTCCATTGCATGGTTTTCAACCACTCATCCGGATCAATTTCCAGTCTTTGAAGAATAGGAGGGGTATACGACGGGATGGAACCTTTCTTATCTGTTCTGACAACGCGGCCACTCCAGTCAACCAGTTCCAGATAGTCGTGAAGAAGGTAGGGAGTAACCGCTCATTTGAGGACGTCTTCAAAAATCACAACCTGACTGCCAGCCTTTCCCCTGCAAACAACGCAGGAGATACCTAACGTGAAGCAACTGACAAAACCCTTTACCCGTCTCAACCCTGAGCAGTGGCAACAGATCATTGATCAGCAAATAGCCAGTGGCTTGAGCCAGAAAGCTTTTTGCCAAACTCAAAACATAAGCCTGGCAACATTCACAAACTGGAAGCGCAAACTCAGGGATAACGACAACACTGACTCCTTTGATATCGCTCAGGCTTCTGCCCCGGAATGGGTTGAAGTCCCAAACGGGCTGACTGAACCTCCAGCCAGCTTAAACTGGCAGTTGGAACTTGAGCTGCCCGGTGGTGTTATTCTTCGTATGCGTCGCTGATCATGTTTTTTCCAGAATCTCAGGTTCGGATCTGGCTCTACAACCGGCCCACCGACATGCGTAAATCCTACGACGGCCTGTCTGCCCTGGTGAGAAACAAACTTGAAGAAGACCCACTCAGCGGCCAGCTGTTTGTCTTCATCAACCGCAAACAAACCCAGTGCAAGGTGCTGTATTTTGATCGCAGTGGATACTGTATCTGGAGCAAACGACTGGAACAGGGTCAGTTTCATACTCATGCAGGCAAATCCATCAAGCAAACAATGGCGTGGACAGATCTGAAGCTCATCCTTGAAGGCATTGATACCCGCTGCGTTCAGCAATATAAACGCTACAAACATCAACCGTCCCGTTACACAAAAGGAGAGTCAAAGGTCTATCTTTAACCGCCATGAAATTACCTGTTTCGACCCCCGGCACCACTGACCAGGACCTGCTCCAGCAGATCCTGGTCTTGCTGTCGGAGCGTGATCAGGAAATAGCTTCTCTTAAACATCAGCTGGCCTGGTTTAAACATCAGCTATTTGGTGAAAAATCCGAAAAGCGCCTGATTGAGAATCCGGACCAGCTGGCGCTGGGAGAAATCCTTCAGGACAAGCCTGAAGAGCAGGAAACTCCCACAGAAACCATCACTTACGAACGGCGGAAAAAGAATCGCCCTGAAGACTGTGTGACCGATCAGGGGCTGCGCTTTACTGAAGATGTACCGGTTGAACTCATCCCGATGCCTGCTGCAGAAATGAAGGGTGAAGACGCAGACCAGTACGAAATCATTGACTACAAGTACACCTATCGGCTGGCGCAGCGCCCTGCCAGCTATGTCATCCTGAAATATCAGCGCGAAGTCGTTCGCCATAAGCCCAGCCAGACGCTAACAACGGTAGCCGCACCATCAGGATTATTTGATCGCAGCTTTGCCGATGTCAGCTTTATCGCAGGTCTGCTGGTAGAGAAGTACCGCTTTCACGCACCGCTTTACCGCCAGCATCAGAAACTTGAGTCCAGTGGTATTACTATCAGCCGTGGAACCCTGACACATCTTGAGCAGCGTGCCGGGCACTTACTCAAACCCATCGCTGACGAAGTGCTCAACAGCTGTCTGGAAAGTCGTGTCCTCACTCTGGATGAAACGCCCGGAAAAGCGGGCCGTAAAAGCAAGGGCAAGATGCAAAGAGGCTACTTCTGGTGTTTTTACGGAGACCAGAATGAGATAGCTTTTACTTTCTCCACCACTCGTTCTGGCAGGGTCGTAGAACCTTATCTGAAAGAGTATAAGGGGGTCTTGCTGACCGATGGTTATTCGGAATACGACCGCCTGTGCATGAAATACCCCAAAATCATCCATGCCCAGTGCTGGACACATAGCAGGAGATACTTCGTTAAGTCACAAGAGGTCGAGCCAGAAGCCGCAAAAGAGGCGCTGGACTGCATAGGTGCGATCTATCAAGTCGAAGACGAAATCCGCAAAGCTGAGCTGCAAGGCGAAGCAAAGCGGGAATACCGCCAACAGAATGGCAAGCCACTGGTTGATCAGTTCTTTAACTGGCATGAAGAACAACTTCGTCGCCTGAATCTGGTGAAAAGCAACCCATTGAGCAAGGCTCTTGGCTACGTGAACAAACGGGAAAAAGAGCTACGGCTTTATCTGGATAATCCGGATGTCGCCATTGATACGAATCACCTGAAGCGAAGTCTCAGGTGTATCCCGATGGGGAGAAAAAACTGGCTTTTTTGCTGGACAGAAGAAGGAGCAGACAATGTTGCCGTGTTCCAGACGTTAATCGTCAGTTGTCTTCTTGCAGGCATTGATCCATACAAGTACTTCGTCGATGTGCTTCAGCGCATCAGTTACCATCCGGCTCGAGATATCCGGGAGCTAATCCCACGAATCTGGAAAGAGAAATTCGGGGCCAATCCGTTAAAATCCGATCTCGATAAGTAGGGGGAGTCTATACCCTGCTTGAACGCTTACCACCTGTCTGGGTAAAAAATCAGTGATGGATGAAAAAGTAGACCAAGTGGATGGTAAAGCAAATTTATGGGTGTCTTTTTTCTTTAATTTATGGGTGTCTTTTTTCTTTCATGAATAAAACAAGTGTTTAATATCTTTCTGAATGCTTTTCGGAAGCATTGTCAATTCCTGTCCTCTTGAATGTCTGTCTACAGCACAAATGCAGCGATACTCAAGAGGGCGAAAACAAAAATGGGCTTTGTGCTTTTCTAACGTATCGTTAAAATAACACTTCAATTTTGGTTTTTTTTCTGTAGGCCCTTCTAATTCATTTTCTTCTAAAATAGGGAGAACTCCATATCTGAAAACGCTTCTAAGAGCTAACTTAGAATACTTTATTGGAGATTTTGACATAGCTAAAAGTAGAGGTTTGCCTTTAACCTTAAGAGACTCTGGTTCAATTCCATTATTTCTTATTTGTTCTAACGCAAGCTCTCTGAGTTGTGGAAAGTTATCCCATTTTTTTAAAAAAAGTAGTTCTAGCGCATTGTCACGAACCCTATCTTTTTGATAGCAATCTGCCCCATTCTTAATCAAAAGCTCAATAATATTTGCTAGCTTTTTAGAAATAACTTTGTCCGAAGAATTACTTTTTATTACTTTAATCAATGGGCTCATTCCTGCATCGTCAGAAACATTAGGGTCCAGCCCTTTGTGCAGCAAAGTTTTCCATGCCTTTAAAGAATATAATTCTGGATATCTTGACATGGCTAAAAGTAGAGATTGGACATCAACCATAATAGAGTCAAGTTCAATTCCATTATTTCTCATTTGTTCAAGTGCAAATTCTCTTAGCTTTGGAAAAACATCCCATTTTTTTGAGCAAAGTAGCTGTAGCGGAGTTTCACCAGAGCCACTTTCTTGATTGCAATCTGCCCCATTATTAATCAAAAGTTCAATAATAGTTACTAGCTTTTCAGAAGAAGTCTTATCCAAAGATTTACTTTTTATTACATTAATCAATGGGCTCATTCCTGCATCGCCAGAAACATTAGGGTCTAGCCCTTTATGCAACAAAGTTTTCCATGCCATTGAAGAATAATAATCTGGATAGTTTGACATAGCTAAAAGTAGAGGTTTGCCAACAGCCATAATAGAGTCAGGATCAATTCCTTTATTTATTGTTTGTTCAATTGCAAGCTCTCTGAGCTTTGGAAAGTCATCCCATTTTTTTGAACAAAGTAGTTGTAACGGAGTTTCACCAGAGCCAATTTCTTGATAGCAATCTGCCCCATTATTAATCAACAGTTCAATAATAGTTGCTAGCTTTTGATTAATAACGTCATCCATAGACTTGCTTTTTATTACATTGGTCAATGGGCTTTCTCCAGCATCAGAAACATTAGGGTTTAGCCCCTTTTTCAACAAAATTTTCCATGCCATTGTTGAATAATTTCCTGGAAATGTTGACATATCCAAAAGTAGAGGTATGCCACGAACCATAATAGAGTCAGGTTCAGTTCCATTATTTATTATTTGTTCAAGGGCAAATTCTATGAGCTGTGGAAAGTCACCCCATTTTTTTTTGCAAAGTAGTAGCAGCGGAGTGTCACCAGCGCCATTTTGTGGATTGCAATCAGCCCCGTTCTTAATAAAAAGTTCAATAATAGTTGCTATCTTTTCAGAACGAGCTTTATCCATAGAGTCATCATCTGCCGCCCATATTACATACATCAGTGGACTGATTCCCAGATTATCAGAAATATTAGGATTTATTTTATTCAAAGTTTCTTTCCATACTTCTAAGGAGTATCGATCAGGCTTTATACTCATTGATATAAGGTCTGCTCCTCCAAGCCCACAACCAGGATATTGATACGTCCCAACACTTTGACCAATTGTTCCAAACATGCTGCATTCTTCCTTCTTAAACTCTCAAGTTATAACTTTTGATTGTTTGAATGCTTATTAGTTTCCTGAATAGCCTAACCCTATAGTTACATCAACTGACATATAACTACTCAACCATACGAAATCATATTTTCTGACTCATTGTTCAGGCACTCGCGGCAACTGCTCCTGCGTTGCTCTAGCTCCTGCATCCATGCAGTCGTGATGCGTTGCAACTCTGGTCACATAGCTTGCTATGTTCCCGTCGTTGCGCCTTGCAGGGCACCTGCCCAATAAGCCAGAAATATTCGATTCCGTATGGCTGAGTACTCATGAGCCGTAGCCCCGTCAGGGGCAAATACAAACCCTCTAGAAATGCTGCAGGACAATGAAATTGCTGAATTCCTGGCCGAAGCCCATCTGGACGATGATCCTGCCGTGTTCACTGATCATTTTTTAACCACTTATTTGCAGTTTGTTACTTCCCTGAAGTTTGAGAAACCACCCAAAGGTTAATCCCAGACTTATCCACAGCCTCTGGGGATACTTTTAGAAGACAGCTGACTTTAATAATGACCTGAACGGTTCAAATAGGCCGCCGCTCCGGTTAACCCGGGATTTTCAGACAATATGAGCCATGTTGGTATGCCTGACATGTAGTCTTTCATCTTGTCTCTGTTCTCAAAGGCCTTACGGAACGTTCCTCTGGCAAACAGCGTTTTAACTTTGGGGATAATGCCGCCCGCAATGTAGACACCACCCCTTGCTCCCAGAATCAGTGCAGCATTCCCGGCGGTATTACCCAGAATCTCAAAAAAGTGATCCAGCACTTCGTAAGCGAGAGAATCCTGTTCTTCCAGAGCCTGAACTGTAATATCTGCCGCCTGCAGTTTATCCATCCGACCATCCAGGCTCGAGTGCGCTTCATAAAGTAATTCCAGACCTGAGCCGGAAAGTATTCTCTCAACTCCCAGCAACCCCCCAACTTCTTTTCGGATAAATCTCCAGACACTGATATCTCTTTCAGTAGAAGGTGCAAAGTCGGCATTGCCCCCTTCACCGGGCAGAGCTTGCCAACCCACAGGCGTTTCGATCAATCCACAAAGCCCCAGACCGGTTCCGGGACCAATTACCAGCTTGACGGCATCAGGATCAAAGTCCAGCTCAGGCCCAACAGGCATGAGTTCGCTTACAGGAAGGTGAGGGACCGCCAGAGCCTGTGCGGCAAAATCATTGATCAGTGCCATCACTTCCAGTTCAAAGTCTTGTTTGAACTCTTGCTGATTAATTTTCCAGTGGCTGTTGGTGAAATTTACCCTTCCACCCACGACCGGGCCTGCAACAGCAAGACAGGCCCTGGCAATGGTTTCAACCCGCTGATTTTTCAGATAGAGCCGAACGGCATCTTCCAGATCGGAATAATCAATACTCGACATCGTCTGAATGCCTTCCAACACCAGACTGTCAGGTTTCACCAGGGCAAAGCGGGCATTGGTACCACCAATATCCCCCACCAGAGATTGCAATACTTCAGTCATCGGATACATCCAGGCCAACAGGCTTCATGACAAGTGAGGATGTCAGTATTATAATCCTGCGCCCGAACTCCTGACCTGAAAATGCCTGAAAAGCTCCCGGACTCTCTATGACAGTTGCTTCAGAAAACTCAACCAATGGCTATGACGCCCGTTTTGGAGGAAGCCGCAGGCTCTATGGCAACGATGCTGTAGACCGACTGAGACAATCTCATGTCTGCGTCACAGGCATTGGCGGAGTCGGCTCATGGGCAGCAGAGGCTCTGGCCAGAACCGGGGTAGGGACTATTACTCTGATCGATCTGGATGATGTCTGTGTCACTAACATCAATCGTCAGCTTCATGCCACCACTGAAACCATTGGCCAGTCCAAATGTGAAGTGATGGCCAGCCGCATTCAGTCCATTAATCCGGACTGCCAGTGCCATGTTATTGAAAACTTTGTAACGACCGAAAATGTGTCTGAACTGATCAGTCCGGACTTTGATTATGTATTGGATGCCATAGACAGTTTCAGAATCAAGGCCGCCCTGATTCATCACTGCAAAAGAAACAAGATTCCTGTCATCACAACCGGTGGCGCGGGCGGTCAGGTCGATCCTACCCAGATTCAGATTGCCGATCTTACCAAAACCTGGCACGACCCTCTGGCAAAAAAAGTCAGAAACCATCTGAGAGATTTCCACGGCTTTACTAAAAACAGCAAGCGGAAGTTTGGTGTCGATTGTGTCTTCTCTTCAGAACAGGCCGTTTATCCTCAGCCCGATGGCACAGTGTGCCAGCAGAAGCCTGCTGATATGGGTTCTACAAAAATGGATTGTGCCAGTGGTTTTGGCGCCACCACTGTTGTGACGGCTACGTTTGGCTTTGTGGCTGTGTCTCGAATCATTAAAAAAATCATCGATAAGAAAACTTAAGAACCTGGTCAGATGCTTAATTGTCTCCCCAGTTTATATCATCTTTCATTTCTTCCGGAAGCTGGTTGTCTCGGGCTTTGTCCAGAGCTGTGCGCATTTTCTGCGAGTCTTCATCACTCAGTTTTTCGGTGCCTTCCTGAATTACATCTTCGGTACCTTCTTCAACCGGTGCAAACATATTTTCAATCCGCTTTTCCATTTCCTCGTTCAAAAACAGAATTTCAATTCTACGATTTGAGCTGGATTCAGGCTTTTCAGGGTCGCGCAGTACCCGGTCAGCCATACCCAACACCATCATAATCCGGGACTCCTCCAGTCCTCCGAAAACCAGTGTTCTTCTGGCAACCTGAGCCCGGGCTGATGACAGTTCCCAGTTTGAATAGTTATTCCTCTGAAAGCCTGAGCTGTCGGTATGACCGCTGATCATGAGACTGAAAGAAAGTTTGTTCAAAATAGGGGCCATCTCAAGCATTAAATCCTGAAAAAATGGCTGCAGTCTCGCGCTCCCCTTTTCAAACATATTCTTCTTGTTATTGTCCAGAATGACAATGCGTAAGCCTTCCGGTGTTTTCTCCAGATCAATGTAATCTTCATATCTTCCAGCTGATTTACTGCCGCCTACCAATTTTTGTAATTCATCGGACAGCTTGTCGAAAATCAGCGTGTTATTCAGGGTTTTGTCCATATCCTCAGCAATAACTTCAGTCTCTTCCCTGCCTCGATTGTTTGCCCCTGGTCTGGGAATATTCACCAAAGTATTCATTCCCCCAAAATTAATGGGCTTGGAACTGCTTGGATGGCGGAATGAGCCCGGATCTTCAAAATAGGTGGCAATGGCTTTCTTCTGTTCCTTGTCCGTGGCGCTCATGATCCAGAGCAAAAGAAACAAAGCCATCATGGCAATGGCAAAATCAGCAAAGGCTACTTTCCATGAACCGCCATGATGTCCATCACCATGACCGCCATGTTTCTTTTTAATGACAATGACATGATCTTTACTCATGAGCCGTCCAGCAACTCTTCCAGTTCACTAAAAGTGGGGCGTTTGTCCGCAAAAAGCATTTTCCTGCCGGAATCCACTGAAACAACAGGAGGAAAACCGGACTTGTTACTGCCCAGCCCCACCCTGATGCAATGAAATGCTCTAATCTCCTGATCGATTGAGTGACCAATGGCCGTTGCACAGGGTCCTACTAATCCGTAGGCCATAAATATGCCAAGAAAAGTACCTGTCAGAGCCGCAGCAATCAATCGGCCCAGTTGATCCATTGGGCCATCTATCGCACCCATAGTAATAACGATACCCAGTACTGCCGCGAGAATACCGAAACCCGGCAATGCATCAGAAATCAGCTGCAGAGCATCCGCCGGACGCATCATTTCTGACTCCATGGATTCAATTTCTTCCTCAATAATGGTTTCGTATTCGTGGGGCTCAATGCCGTCTACCAGTGACAACCTGAGGTTTTCAGTAATGAAGTTATAGATATGAGGGGTCTTCATTATCAGAGGGTATTTGGAAAAAACATCGCTGTTTTCAGGGTTTTCTATATGCTCTTCAAGCGCCTTGGTCCCTCCCTTTTTTTTCGCCATATTGAACAACGTATACAAAAGAGAGAGCAGCTCATCAAAATATTCACGATTAAAACCTGAATTATTGACGGTATAAACCAAATGTCGCCCGGCCGCTTTGACAACATTCGTTGGGTTGGCAATCATAAACGCCCCCAAGGCGCCACCACCAATCATCACTATTTCTGCTGGCTGCCAGATAGCCCTCATTTCACCACCCGCAGCCATAAAGCCACCAAAGATGCAGCCTAGCTGGATAAGCAGCCCCAAGATTTTCATAACACTATTCCCTGTTCCATTCTTCCAGCAGCGAGCGCAGTCTTAGAACAGCCTGACGGTGTAACTGACAAATACGGGCCTCCGTCAGATCCAGAGCTTCTCCAATTTCTTTCATATTCAGTTCATGAACATAATAGAGATTCATCAAATGTTGCTCTCGTTCCGGTAACTCCTTTAAAGCATTTGCCAGGGCCCTGCTGCGCTCCCCTCCCATGGCAACCACTTCTATAGAGTCATCCTGATTAACCTCTATGATTTTGCTGTCAGCCTCACCCTGCATCAGCCCATCCAGACTCAGCAGATTGTCGGAATTACTGCTCTGCAACATGCGGTGGTATCGCTCAAGGCTGACACCAAGCTCTTTTGCAATTTCTGACTCGGACGGAGCCCGTCCCAGCTTTGTATTAAGCGTCTGAATTGCCTTCCTGATCTTCTGTCCGTGTTCCCGATCTGTTCTGCTGCGCCAGTCCCACTGTCGTAACTCATCAATCACTGCGCCTCGAATCCGGGTTTTGGCAAACTGTTCAAAGGGGACTTTGCGGCCCGGATCGTAACGACTGGCAGCATCCAGAAGCCCCATCATCCCGGCTTGCAAGAGATCATCCCGGGAAATGTTACTACCCAGACTACTGGCCAGATGCAGCACAATCTTTTTGACCAGAGACAAGTGCTGTTTAACCAGAACATCCCGCTGATTTCCTGCCTGTTGGCGATAAGCGTCAAGTCCTTTTTGCTGCATCTCAGCCACTAAGTTGCTACTGGATCACAAGATCCGTAATCAGACAGTCATCCACCCTTGCTCCCACCCTCTCTTTCTCGAGCAGGGCATTGACTCTTGCCAGCGTTTCAGCACGGATAATCTCTGTAACTCCCCCGGCTTTAACCTCTTCAAACGAGAGTGAGCCCAGATAGTTGATGACTTCATTACGAATAAGAGGCCGGTAGGCTTCCAGTGTTGCGATCACGGTTTCATCCCGTACCATCAATGACTGTTTTATCTGCATATATCGAGGTCGGGCATCACTTTTGAGAGTGATAATAAATGGCTCAAGCACCATAAAACTGGGTGGTCCCAATGCTGCAGCTTGCGGTTGCGGCTGCTGTTGCTGTTGCTGTTCCTGTTGCTGCGGCGGATTCATCATTGTCATTGCCACAAAAGCGCCACCACCCGCCAGCAACAGCACCAGAAGAATAATGATGATGATTAATAACTTGCCGTGGCCTGAATTTTTGTTTTCAGAGTCACTGCCTTCTTTTTCATCTGCCATGAGTCCAGAAACTCCTTTTCCGATGATCTGTTAAACGAAATGATCCAATAATCTGCCGCCATGAAGCCTGAATTGTTCCTGGGCGCTCTGATAACCATTTGATTCAAGACAACCATCGGCGGTGGGCAGATATTCTGAAGATTGTTCCGACGTATCAGCGTCTTTCTGGCTACCCACATCCACTGACATTTGCCCCAGAGTCAGTGATTCACTATTAAGAGCTTCCCGCAGGCGATCTCCGTGAAGCAGCAGCAAGTCTCTGGCAGCGGGTGTTGCTGTTATCACCTGAAGGCTGACAGCGTCTCTGTCAACGCTAACCGTCAGCGTTACACGACCCAATTCCGGTGGGTCTAACCGAAACTCCATTTTCTGCTCACCCTGCTTAATCATTTGCACCACTGTCTGCCCGAAGGGTCGCTGAGCTACTTCAGGTTGCAGGAAAGGTTGCTTAACTGTGGCTGACTGGGCTGCTGATGATGGCTCAGTCATCTGAATGGAAACAGGCTGTTGGGAGGTTTGAGGCGTCTGATTAACGATGGCCTGTATTGATTCGGTTGGCTGTATCAATGCAGGCGCTGTTTTTAAAGAAACCTTCCGTTCCACTTCGAAATTGAACAGAGACAGCGGAGCTGGAATTTCTTTTGATCCATGGTGATTTTTTATCTCCGGCGCTTTGGCTTCTGTCTGGATCTGATCCGGTTTCAGAGTGATTTCCGGCTTAAATTTTCCTGTCTGGTGATCGACTTCCTCTACCAGATTAACATCCGTTAATGGTTTTTGAGTCTGAGACACCCACTGAGTATTAACCGGAGTCAGAGAGACCTCTGATTCCTGTGGTCGAACAGGCAGGCGGAGTTTTTCAGATTTTCCGGGCATTGACAGATTTAAATCAGGCCGTTCAGTAACCCCTACTGTTAAAGAGGTACTTTTTATTTCTACGGCGGACTGTTCAGGTTTTGCTTCTCTGGTCAGTATCGGTAAGCTGGTGACGGGAATATGCTTTGTCAGCTCTGAAACGTCAGGGTTTGCCAAGGGTAAATTTGTTTTTGCCTGCCCATCAACAGGTATCAACCCTGCAGCCAGAAGCTCCGGAGAGACTAACTCTGTGGATGCAGATTCTATTGAGGAAAACTGTTGAAGAACAGTTTCAAATGTCAACTCAGAAGAAGTAGTAACTGTCTCAGCAGCCGCCATGACCTGCGGTTGAGCACCATCAACCGATGGCGCTGAACTCGATAGAGATAACAACGAAAAAACTGGCAGAGCCTGGTTTTCCATTCAAACCGCTCCGTTACTGAATAGTGGCAATCGCAGCTTGAGGAAGGGAAATATGGGCCCAGGCTTCCTGTATTTCTTTTAGCAGCCCCATAACTTCACTGATAGCAGTCAAATCATTTTTTGCATTGGCCTCAGTTAAACGTCTGATGCAATAGAGATATAACGATTGGAGATTTCCGGCCAAGTCACCACCTCTTTCAAAATCCAGAGACTGTTCCAGCACCAGCAGAATTTCGATAGACAGGGAGAGGCGATCAGACTTGTTGGTCAGATCCTTTCGCTCAATGTGGTGGCTTGCTTTAGCCAGATTGTCCATCAGTTTGGTAAACAACACACCCACCAGCTGAACAGAATCAGACGCTTCTACACCCGCTTTTTCCTGTTGCTGATAAGCACCCAGACCTTTTTTCTTCATGACCCTCTCCATGATCAGGAATTATTGTTATTCAGACTATTCAGACTGCTGGTGATCCAGTCACTGGTTCCACTCAGTGAGGCCAGAATACTTTCCATCGCCAGGAACTGATTCTGGTAATAGCTGCGGGTCCGCTCCAGTCTCAGCTCCAGTGCCGCACGATCATCTTCAATATCACTCAAGCCCTCTTCAATCCTGTCCTCTCGACTGTCAAGCGTTCCGCTACTTTCAAGGTGGGGAGTGAGAACGGCTGCCATTTGATTCATTAAGCCATCTTCACCAGCCAGTACCTGCGCCAATTCATCAAAGTTGTTAATCAGGGCGTCATCCAGACTATCGTTATCCAGGGTTATTGAGCCGTCTTCGGTAGTCGTCAGACCCAATTGCCCGAGTGTTCTGAATGTGTCACCGTCTTCACCATATAAAGAACTAATGACACTTCTCAACTGACCCTCAATAGCCCGGGTCTGGCTATCACCATTGAGAGGCCCCGCTGAAACACCGTTGAAATCTGTGAGAGTATCAAGGGTAGACTTAACATTGTTCCAGGCATCCACAAACTCCTGCATGGACTCTTTCAGGCTGTCTTTGTCTACGGAGATATTCACGGTAACCGGATCTGTGCTGACGGCTTTCAGATTGAGCGTGACGCCATCAATAAGGTTTTCCAGTTGGTTATCTTCGGAAGTAATAGTGATTGCAGAGGCTCCTGCACCAAACCGGATACTGGCATCCACTGCCACCTGTAAATCGGTAAAGGAACCCAGGGTTGCTGAGCCACCGGAAAGGCCACTGAAGTCACTCGTTATGGTGTTTGCTGCTCCGGATTTCTCACTAGTCAGCATCAGACGTTGCTGACCGTTTTCATTAATAATCGCTGCCTGAACCCCGGTGTTATCGGCTGCGCTGTTTATAGCATCGCGTAAATTAGTCAGGCTTTCTGAACCCGGTTCGACCGTAACGGAGAAGCTTTCACCGTTAACCGAGAGATTGACCGTTCCGGAACCAATAGTGGCATCTGTAGCGATAGCTGCGGATACAGTCTGGTGGCGAGTCGCCAGCTGATCCACATAAAACTGATAACTGCCTTCCCCGGCGCTGCTGGAAGCGGTTGCGCTCAGAACGGACTCATTACTGACACTGACGGCTCTGGGACTGAATTTACTGATGCTGTTCAGGCTTTCTACCTGAGTATTAAAATCATTCAGTGCAGACTTTAGCGTCCCGACGGCAGACAGTTCTACATTAAAGGCCTCCTCTCTGCGGGCATAACGGTTTTCACTGGGAGCACGCTCGGCCTCCACCAAAGTGTCAACAATGGAGTTAACATCCAGCCCTGAATAGATGCCACTTAAACTGAACATAATCAGCCTCTGATTAATGCCTGCTTTTATTCAGTCGGCACCGCTTTGAGAAACATAACCGAATAACAGACAGCTCTATAAAAAATGGGAGCTCACTGGCTCCCACAAAGACCATCAGCATTAAAGCTGACTGAATGTTACCTCTCCAGCGATTAACGCAGCAGAGACAGAATGTTCTGAGGGATCGCGTTAGCCTGAGCCAACACAGCAGTACCGGCCTGTTGCATAACCTGATACTTACTCAGATTCGCTGTTTCTGAAGCAAAATCAGTATCCACGATACGGCTTCTGGAAGCACTCAGATTTTCACGGATATTTGAAAGGTTATTGACGGTAGTGCTCAGTCGGTTTTGGGATGCACCCAGACTGGCTCGAACAGCGTCATAAGCAGCAATATCCACATCCAATGCACCCACTGCTGTTTGAGCGGTAGCGGCATCGGTAAAGGTAACAGCGGTCAGCGCAACGGCAGTAAAGTTAAGGTCTATGTTATTGGTGGTAGCATCGGTATAGTCAACTGCAATTTCGACGGTACCTGCGCCAAGAACGGTTGTCCCGTTAAACTCAGTCGTTGCGGCAATACGGCCAATCTCAGCCAGTTGAGCATCGTATTCGGCTTGCAGGGCGGTAACATCAGCAGCCTCATAGGTACCACTTGACGCCTGCAAAGCCAGATCCCTCATACGCAGCAAAGAGTTAGTGATCTCGCTCATAGCACCTTCAGCAGTCTGGGCCATGGAGATGCCATCGTTGGCATTACGGATAGCGACACCAAGTCCACCAATTTGTGCAGCCATTTTATTCGCAATCTGCAAACCGGCAGCATCATCCTTAGCACTGTTAATACGCATACCAGAAGACAGACGCTGCATGGCGGTCTGAAGACCTGCCTCGGTCTTACTCAGATTACGCTGAGCATTCTGAGAGAAGATATTGGTATTTACGGTCATTGCCATTTTACTAATTCCTATTCATGGTTTTACTCGCTTAATAACTTCAACGTACTGCCTGTTGATAAGTACCACTCGGGAAGGCTTCTGGATTTATTAAATAGACTTGCCATTCTTTTAAGTCGTTTTTAAAGTAAAAAAATGTTTTTATATATCTATTGCGAATTCATTTTAGAAAACTATGCTCTTGGTTAATTTCTTCGGGTTGCAGTCTGTTTTGCAAAGTTGCGAAACAACCTGAACTATTCAGAGGAAACCCCATGACACCGGAAGTTGTGGCAGACCTTTTTCGTGATGCGCTGACCCTCATTGTTCTGATGGTATCGGTGATTGTGATGCCCGGACTGCTGGTGGGTCTGGTGGTCAGCACACTGCAGGCAGCGACTCAAATCAATGAGCAAACCCTCAGTTTCCTGCCCCGTCTGCTGGCAACACTGGTCACTATAGGCATGACGGGCCCCTGGCTGATTCAGGAATTTATGGATCTGTTTCTCCGGCTGTATGAATTTATTCCTGAGATGCTGGCCTGATGGGAACCTTTACCTTCTCTGAAGTGGTGGGCTGGATTGGTCAGTACCTCTGGCCGTTTTTTCGTATCGGAGCCCTCTTTCTGGCAATGCCCATTATCAGCAGTCAGGTAGTGGCACCCAGAATCCGGGTAATTCTGGCGATGGCCATCACTATTATTGTGGCCCCCATGCTGCCTGCGGTACCCGCAGTAGAGCCACTGTCGGGTGAAGCCCTTCTGATCACTGCACAACAGCTGGCTGTCGGGCTTTTAATGGCGATGGTACTGCAAATCTATTTCGCTATTTTCACCTCCGCCGGACAAATGCTCTCCCTGCAGATGGGTCTGGGTATGGCGGTCATGTTTGATCCGATGAACGGCGCCCAGATTCCGGTAATCAGCCAGGTATTCCAACTGCTGAGCTTTCTGATGTTTCTGGCATTTGATGGGCATCTGGTCGTCATTTCTATTGTTGTGGAGAGCTTTAATACCATTCCCATTGCGCCTTTTTCTATTCGCCAACTGGATATTGACCGGCTTCCCGCCATGGGCGGCTGGATGTTTGCCAGCGCACTGCTGATGGTTCTTCCCGCCATTGTTGCATTATTAATTGTCACTTTTACCTTTGGTGTAATGAACCGCTCGGCGCCGCAATTCAATATTTTCAGTCTGGGCTTTCCTCTGACCATGCTGGCAGGCATTTTTATTCTGATGCTGATCAGTTCCACCCTGAACGGTGTCTTCACACGATTTACCCGGACTGTTCTGGACATTCTACGATCGCTGGTTCTTTAGGAGTTTTCAGATGGCAGAAGAATCACAGACTGGCGAACGCTCAGAAGAACCCTCCGAACGAAAACTTCAGAAGAGCCGTGACGAAGGCCAGGTTCCCCGATCCCGGGAACTGGTCACCTTTGCTTTGCTGGCTTCAACCCTGGTTGCTTTATGGCTCAGTGGTGGATTAATTCGCGACCAGCTGTTTCAGGTTATGTACAAAAGCTTCAGGTTTGAAAAAGACGTATTGCGTCAGGAAAGCTGGCTGACGGATCACCTGATCGTCAGCATTACTCAGGGGTTCTCCGGCCTGCTGCCCTTTATGCTGATTGTCATTCTGGCCTCAATAGCCGCTTCAGCGGCTTTAGGAGGCTGGATATTCTCAAATAAACAGATACGACCCAAGGCTGAGCGCATCAGTTTTCTCAAAGGCATTAAACGCATGTTTTCTGCCAACTCCATGATTGAGTTGTTAAAGTCCATTGCCAAAATCTCGCTGCTGGCTTTTTCCCTCTGGCTCATTAATCAATGGTTCTTTCGGGATGTGCTCTGGCTCAACCGGCTGCCGATATTTCAAGCAGTTTCAGAGGGCCTCAGCCACCTTACCATGGCCATCACCATTCTAGTCAGTGCCCTGCTGTTGATCTGTTTTATTGATGTACCTTTCCAAAGATGGAACCACATGAAAAAACTGCGCATGACACACAAGGAAATGCGTGATGAAATGAAAGAGTCTGAAGGTCAGCCAGAGCTTCGTTCAAGACTGCGGGAGAAGCAACAGGAAATTGCGGGTCGCAGAATGATGCAGGCCGTTCCTTCGGCGGATGTCATTATCACCAACCCAACTCACTTTGCAGTGGCTCTGAAATATGATCTGGACAAGGCCAGAGCGCCCTATGTCGTAGCAAAAGGCGTTGACAGAGTAGCCCTGCGTATCTGCGCTGTGGCACGGGAATACAATAAGCCGGTGGTACAGTCACCCACGTTAACCCGGGTGATTTATCATACGACACAGTTAAATCAGGAAATTGCCGACGACCTGTTTTTGGCCGTTGCCCAGGTTTTGGCTTACGTCCATCATCTGAATGACTTTCAGGCCGGACGCAGAAGCAAGGCACCCGATTTACCAACACCGGAAGTCCCCAGCGCCTTCCGGGAAAAATGGGATAAGAAGAGACAATGATCAAGGAAGCTCAACGTCTGCTATACATGATGTCGCCCAAAAGCGGCAACCTGAATATCGGGATTCCGCTGATCGTTCTGATGACGCTCGGTATGGTTACACTGCCGATGCCGCCTTTTATGCTGGATGTATTCTTTACCTTCAACATCGCACTGTCTCTGCTCATCCTGTTAGTTAGCATTTACACACTTCGACCTCTTGAATTTGCGGTGTTTCCAACCATCCTGCTGGTTTCCACTTTGTTGCGCCTTGCCCTGAACGTGGCATCAACCCGGGTGGTTCTTCTGAATGGACATACTGGCAATGGCGCTGCCGGAAAGGTGATTCAATCCTTTGGTGAGGTTGTTATTGGCAACAGTTACGTTGTTGGTCTGGTGGTGTTCTTTATTCTGGTGATTATCAACTTTGTCGTGGTCACCAAGGGTGCTGGTCGTATTTCTGAGGTGACCGCCCGCTTCACTCTCGATGCCCTGCCAGGCAAGCAGATGTCCATTGATGCAGACCTCAATGCCGGCGTTATTGATCAGCAGGAAGCGCACGACCGCCGGGAAAGTGTACGCCGGGAGGCAGACTTCTATGGCTCAATGGATGGTGCCAGTAAGTTTGTCCGGGGTGATGCTGTGGCCGGCCTGCTTATTCTTGCCATCAATATCATAGGTGGAATGCTGATAGGCACCATTGGCCAAGGGTTATCTGCCGGGGAAGCCTTTGCTGTTTATTCTCTTCTGACGATTGGTGATGGTCTGGTGGCCCAGATTCCTTCGCTGCTGCTCTCCACCTCTGCGGCTATCATGGTAACCCGTGTCTCTGAATCTGCGGATGTAGGGCATCAGGTTTCCGAACAGATGTTCTCTTCTCCGAAAGCGTTGGGCCTCACAGCCATGATTTTAATGGTGATAGGCATTGTTCCCGGTATGCCCCATGTACCCTTTCTCAGTCTGGGCCTGATCGTGGCGTTTCTGGCCTGGTGGACCACCAACAAACATCAGAAGGATGAACCCGAATCCAGCCACTCTGCAGCCAATACAGAAGATGTCAGTGAGTCATCACCCTGGTCCTGGGGAGATATTCCGCCAGTGGATACCCTGGGGCTTGAACTGGGTTATAAACTCATTCCTCTGGCAGATGAAAATCAGGGCGCTCAACTACTCACTCAGCTAAAAGGCATTCGCAAAACCCAATCCCGGGAGCTGGGCTTTCTGATTCCCAGCGTGCATGTGAAAGATAACCTGAACCTGAAACCTGATAGTTACAATATACTGCTCAAGGGTGTCATTGTTGCCGAAGGACAGATTGAGCCCATGCGTTTATTGGCGATCAATCCCGGTGAAGTATTTGGTGAGATAAATGGTATTGCAACTTCAGAGCCTGCTTACGGACTGGAAGCACTCTGGATTGAAACCTCAGAGCGGGAACATGCCGTCGGACTGGGCTACACGGTAGTCGACGCTGCTACGGTTATCGCTACACACCTTAATAAAATTATTGATGAACACGCCAGTGAGCTGCTTGGGCATGATGAAGTAGTGCAACTGCTGGATAAGCTGACTCACTATTCCCCCAAACTGGCTGAAGATCTTATTCCCAAAAAGCTGTCCATGAGTGTGTTTTCCCGAATACTCAGAGATTTGCTGACCGAAGATGTCTCTGTCAGTGATATTCAAACCATTGCCAGCACCCTGCTGGAGTCGTCTGAACGGATTACAGAACCACACTTATTGACCTCTGAAGTTCGAATTGCCCTGCGTCGCAGCATTATCCAGAACCTGGTAGGCAACACCTCTGAAATACCGGTTGTCACCATGAGCTCAGAGCTGGAGCAGGTCATTATGCAAAGTTACCAACAAGCTCGTCAGAGTAACGACTTCTCCCCTGACACACTGCCACTTGAACCCCGAATTGCGGAGCAACTTCAAGTTCAAATGCCAGAAGTCTCTGCCAACCTTGCTGCTGAAGGAAAAGTGCCTGTCATGCTTGTCAATGCATCATTGCGCCCGGCCATGGCCAGATATGCTCGTCTATGCACCGAGGGTATGCATGTATTGTCGTTTAATGAAATTCCTGAAAATAAAGAAGTCATAGTGGTTGGCAAGATTGGCTGATTGTCTTTATCAGCTAATAGCGGTATGTTTTTTAATAACAAGAATTATCTGGTGATAAGCCAGTTATATGGAATTTCCCATGGAACGGAAATCTTTATCAGACAATACCGAATCCAGCCTGTCGGGTGAAACAAAGACTCGCCGGGTTCATCCGCCTTCAAAATTCAAGGATCTGACGACTTATGATCTGACTAACCCGGATTATAAGATTCACGACCTTTTGCCGACACTTGAATTGATCTACCGGCGTTTTTCCCAATTATTTCGTCACAGTCTCACTGCTGTTTTTCGTCGCCCGGTAGATATTCATTTTGAATCGGTCGATTCCCTGGCAATCGGTGATTATCTGCATCAGGAAAATATACCTGATGTGCAGTATATCTACCGCTCTACAACACTGAAGTGTGCTGGCTTCATGGCCCTGGAGACACCGCTTTTATATTCTCTTGTAGACATTTTTTTCAGTGGTACCGGTGAGTTTAACGAAAACCATGAAGAGGAACTCACCAACGCCGAAATTCGTATCATGGAACGCCTGCTAAAATCTGCAGCGGATGACCAGACCGAAGCCTGGAGCAGTATTCTTTCTTTCAAGATACGCCTTGCTGAAAATCACAACCGCCCCATATCCACCGTCTTTCGCTCAGATACCGAGATTATTCTCCTCAGCCGCTTCACTATTTCCCTTGGCTCCACAGAAAGTCCATTTCATATCATCATGCCTTATCAGGCTCTGGAACCGGTCAGAGAAAAGCTGCAGGCCTTTAAATTTACAGAACAGGATCCCACCTGGCAACGCAACATGATGGCCGGGGTTATGCAGGCTCCACTGGAAGTCTCTGCCCGATTGTGCGAGTTGAAGCTGAGCCTTCGCGATGTGCTGAGACTGAAAACGGGACAGATCATTCAGGCAGATATTCCCAGCAGTGTCACTGTCAAGTTTGCAGGCATTCCAGCCTACCGTGCTGACGTCTGCACTGTGAATAATATGCTGGCCATGAAAATTCTTAACTCTCTTTATCCAGGCCAGAAAGAGTAGGCAGAGATCCACCAGCCCGAGGAAATATCATCCATGAGTAATGAAGAAAATGAAAACGAGCAGGAACTGGCTCCGCCACAACCTGCAGGTGATGGTGTCAGTCTTCAGGACAGTCTGGAATCAGAAACCACCTCCAGAGAGCTACTGGAAGATACCAATAACCCGCCGCAGTCAGTCAGTGATCTGGGCATGATACTTGACATTCCGGTGACACTGTCTCTGGAACTGGGCAGCACCGAAATTAACATTGGTGAACTAATGCACCTTAATAAAGGCTCAATTGTAGAGCTGGAGAAAGAAGCCTCCGAGCCTTTGGAAGTGAAAGTCAATGGTACTCTGGTCGCCTACGCCGAAGTTGTGGTGATCAACGATAAGTACGGCATTCGCCTGCTGGATGTCATCAGCGAATCAGAACGTCTGAAAAATCTGGCCTGACCCATGACTATAAGGTTGCTGATCTATGTCGGCCTGACATTTCTCCTGACTCCGTCACTCAGCTGGGGGCAGGAAGGCTTTCCATTAATGACTGTCACCAGTAATGGTGATTCTCAGGAATACAGCGCCAGTCTTCAGATTCTGATTCTGATGACAGCACTGAGTTTTATTCCTGCTGCGCTGCTGATGATGACGTCCTTTACCCGGATTATTATTGTTCTGGCCATTCTGCGTCAGGCTCTGGGTTTACAACAGACTCCCCCAACTCAGGTTTTGCTTGGCATATCGCTGGCACTGACCCTGATTATAATGCAACCATTATTTGGGCTTGTTTACAGCCAGGCGGTTGAACCTTATCTGGATGAGCAATTGACAATGATAGAGGCTTTAAAAAAGGCAGAAGTTCCTGTCAAAGATTTTATGCTGCGCCAGACCAGAGATACGGATCTGGAATTGTTTTATCAAATTGCCGATATAACGCCACCGATCGATGTTGCTGAAACGCCTTTCTCCATCGCCATTCCTGCTTTTGTTACCAGTGAATTAAAAACTGCTTTTCAAATTGGCTTTGTTATATACATACCCTTTCTGGTGATTGATCTGGTAGTGGCCAGTGTTCTCATGGCCATGGGTATGATTATGCTGTCGCCCCAGATGATTTCGCTGCCTTTCAAATTGATGCTGTTTGTTCTGGTAGACGGCTGGGCCATGATTATGGGTACTCTGGCATCAAGCTTCTTTTAACAACTCACTTTCTATCATTCGCGCTTTATCGCGAATAAACCGAACCTGGGCATAGAGTTTGAGAATTTCTCTGTGCGACTGTTCTGCCTGCCTTTGTTCAATGGAAGACCACTCGGGAACAGGAAGTTGTTTTAAATCATTGCCATGAATAAACGGCACCTGACTTTCTGTACAAATACTATCAAGCAACATTTTTCCGGTTTGCGAACGCAGGAATCGAAACAAAACAATAGAGCTATTGAGATAAGTATTTTTCTTCAGTCGAAGAATGACAAAGGACTGATTGGCCACCCAGTTTAACCCACAGACATCCGGTACAATGGCAATTCGCCCTGCCTGTCCCTTGATAACCAGTAGAACATCGCCTGGTCGCAATAACTGTTGTTTTGCCCGCTTCAGCCCTTTTTCATCAACATGAATTTCTTTTTCAGGGTGCTCAATCTCTCCAGCCTCATTAATGTCATTGGCTGTTACTTCCAGAAATACCTGTTTTTCCAGACTATTATCACGCAGAGCTTGAGCTCTTATGATATCGACCTGTGACTCTAAATGACTGGCAGCTAAAGGCTTACCGAGTAAATCAATGCGTCGGGTGTCAGCACAATAATGTCCGGGATCAAGAATGACGCTCCCCTGAATCAGCTGCCTTTTGTCCAGCTTTTTGGAGAAACGAGGGTTTACTGTTTCTTCATTCATTTGTTCAAGAATGACATCAACATTATTCAGCTGAATTTTAGCTGCTCCCTTTTTGCGCACAGGGGTAACTTTGAAGTAGTCGCTGCTGGCGTCTATCAAATGCACATTATCAGTAACTTGTCGTTTTGCCACCAGCACATAAAGTGGCGTGGCTCGTCCGGGAAGCAGTCCTTTAGGCAGTTTAATAATAGCGTGCAGCCTGTTCTGTTTTAATAACCAGCGGCGAAAGGCAATATGATGCTCGGTATTTTTCTGAAGAAATACCCCCGGCACAGCAATGACAACCTGTTCGGAACAGCGCCAGAACATATGCCGGATAAACAACATTTCTTCATTACGGACCTGGGTATCCAGCCGTTGGAAAATATCTCGAACTTCATTCACTTTATAACGGTGATCCGCTGTCAGAAGACCCACCCCATGATCAAACTTTTGTAGCTGGCCCGATTTAAAAAAAGCAGGTTCAAGTACCGGATGCCCCTGGGCAATATGAATATCCGGATTAATCAAAACACTCAAAGCATCCAGAGTATTGATAGAAGGCTGCTCAGAATAAATCTCGCCGGTGAGCGCAAGATCCGCTCCCAGAATAAAACTGTCTGCATTGGGCAGGTAGCAACTGCCAACTGATTCGGACAGTGCCTCCAGCAGTCCACCAATGGCTTCGGGCAATGCCGAGGAGAGAGGTCTGAAGCGACGATGCAGGGCCAGAGGAATCTCATTGTACTTCAGTAGCTTATGCCTCTTTGCAGTCATCACTGAGTGGCAGGCTCGGGTGATTTCATCTGTCGGAATCTGTCCAGGTAATTCATCGCTCTGTTGCCAGGCTATTTGCCAGATACGTTGATCTGTATTGGCAAATGTCACCGGTACTTTTTTCTGCCCGATTTCTCTGAACAGCTGCTCAAGTTCAGAATGATTGTCTGGTAACTCTCGCTCCGGCAAAAACTCCATTTCACACAACCTTGCCCAGGCAAAGAGCTGCCCCAGCAGAACCAGGTAAGCCTGATACCAGTTTTTATTCTGTAACGTACCCGGAATAAGGGCATTAACAATGTCGCGGCTCATAAAATCATTCTCTGACAGGGTTAATTTAATCGTTATTAACTAAATCATCTGCTGATTAGTTAATTTTTTGATAAAACATCTAATCAGACGCTGATTACTGTATTCAGCAAAAAATTAATGATGAATTCGAACCTTTCCTGTGCTGATAACTTCTGCGTGCACAATTTTGCCAGAAGACCGGTTTCTTACCCGAATGGTTTCCTGTAATTCGCCATCATCCAGAGACATCCCGGACATAGAAACCTCCAGCCCATTCCCGCCGGCAATAATCTGGACGACTTCCCCCTTGCGAATCACATAGTCTTTTTCGAGCATATTGGCTGAAATCAGTTTCTGTGCACCTATACTGCGCTTGATAACTCTCCCCCTGATTTCATTGATTTCAGTAAAAAACTGACCTCTCAGCCTGCTGTAATCGGCTTCCCGAAACACAAGAGCATCGCTGGTCAGCCTCTGCCCTCTGGCCAAAGCACGAGCACTGTGAATAACAGGCACCAAAATCTTACTTTCAGTCATCACTGTCATTCGCCATTCACCAGGGCATTCTACTGTTCGTTTGACCACTCCCACAGGCGGGCGCGTTCCGGAAACTGCAGAGACGGACAGTTTGCCTTTGCAGGTTCTTCGGGACTTACTGGCAGAAAGAGGGCGGACTTTCAGTTCATAGCGGGCACCGGGAATTGATTGAATAAAACCGGCCACTGCTTTTTCAACGGATTGATAAACAATGCGTTCAATCTCTTTTGCGAGGTCTGTATCAGAAGAGGTGTGAGGAGAAAATAGCGAGGCGATGAGTATGGATGATCTGAAAAGCGGTCTGAAATGCGGTATCAAAAGCGGCATGGATGCTTCCCTGCATAAAGTACCTGACGAAATGTCAGGTTAACACAGGCAAGCCAGAATTATCGAGGGGAGCGCTGCAGCAGTCGATCTGTCTCCTGAAGTTCATCCCGAAGCTGTTTTTGCTGCTGTTGTTCGGTTTCTTTATTTTTTATATGTTCAACACCGCTGGTCATTCTGCGTTCTTCTTCCAGCCGCTGATTAATTTGCTCGAGATTTCCAGACTCTGCTTTTATCTTCTCTTCCAGTAATACAGAAACATCTTCAAGCAATTCAACAAACTGATTGCGACCCCAGCAGGATAGTGATGAAAGTTTTTCTCCAGGACGACTATCGCAGGATTTCCGGGCATCATTCAACAACTCTTTCTGGGCGTTGAGTGAAGCCAGACTCTGCTCAGCATGCTGTTTCTCTCTTTTAGTTAGCTGGCTCTTTTTCTCCAGTGCGGACTGTGCTTTTTCCAGACGCCGGACTTTGTTCATGATGTAACAACCTGATCAGATCGCCAGATATGTATCAGCTGTTCAATACTGCCGGTGAGATCAACCTGTTCATAACGGCTCTGCTGCAGAAAACGCTCCATCTGCGGACGGTATTCAATCGCTTTATCAAGCTCAGGATCAGCACCGGGTTTATAAGCACCTATCGCCATAAGTTCTCTGAACTCATTATACCGGGCATGGAAGCGTCGGAACGCCTGGGCGCACTTTTCATGTTCTTCTGTTATCAACTGAGACATTGTTCTGCTGATGGAGGCTTCCAGATCAATGGCCGGGAAATGCCCTCTTTCCGCCAACTCACGACTGAGCACAATATGCCCATCCAGGATGGAGCGGGCAGTGTCTACTACTGGCTCCTGCATATCATCACCTTCTGCCAGTACGGTATAGATGGCCGTTACCGAACCTTCGCCGGTTCCCGTTCCAGCCCGCTCCAGCAGTATTGGAATCTTACTGAATACTGAAGGAGGAAAACCTTTCGCTGCCGGAGCTTCACCCACAGCCAGGGCAATTTCACGGTGAGCCTGGGCATAGCGGGTGAGGGAGTCCATCAGCAGCAGAACCGTTTTGCCCTGGTCTCTGAAATACTCGGCAATTTGATGACAATAGAGTGCAGCACGAATTCTTCGGACGGGCGACTCATCCCCGGGGGAGGCCACCACAACCGCTTTTTCCCGACCGTCCATACCCAGAATCTGGTCCACAAATTCCTTTACTTCCCGACTGCGTTCACCGATCAGACCAACAACTGTAACATCAGCCCGGGTATTTCGGGTCATCATACCCATAAGCGTGCTTTTGCCAACGCCACTGCCGGCAAACAACCCTACTCTTTGTCCTTTTCCCAGGGTCAGCAGACTGTCGATAACTCTCACTCCCACTTCCAGTGGCTCATCGACCGGCTTTCTGGTCATGGGATTAAGAGGGGAGGAATGAATTGAAATTCTGTCAGACAGGCTCAAGGCAGAGGAATCAAGCGGCTTACCCATAGCATCCACTACCCGCCCTAACAGTTCTTCCCCCACAGGCATGGTGTGATTGTGAGAAACGGGAATAATTTTGTCTCCTGCTGCCAGGCCTTCCATTGTCGTTGACAGGGGCATCAGAAACTGACTGGCCCCGTCAAAGCCAACCACTTCTGCTTCTACCTGACGACCACTGCGCATATTGATATGACAAAGTTGGCCAATGGGCAATCGCAACCCTTGGGCTTCCAGAAGAAGACCTTTTATGGCTGATACTTTCCCGGATAATTTGGCAACAGGTACTGTCTTCAGTTTTTCAATCAGATCATCAGAAAGAGACATTAACCTGCATCCTCCATTGCGGCAGGCAAGTTTTCACGAATGATATCGAGACACTCCACCAACCGGGATTCCATGCGCGCTTCCGCTTCTGTCTGGCTGGACATAATACGGCAGTCGTTTATTTGTAATTCGTGATCTTCGACAACCTGCCAGGCTGCACCAAAGTCAGGTTTGAGTGTCTTGAGCAACTCCGCATTGACCGGATTCACATGAATGGTGTACTGAGTATCCTCGGGCATGATACTCAGAGTTTCCCTGACAACAGAGACTATCTGTTCCGGAGAAGTCATCAGTTCCCGGCGCACTACCTGACGACAGGTTTCTTCTATAACTTTTCCTAGCCAGCTGATCTTTTCGTCACGACCATAATTGCCACCAGAGCGAAATTCAGACATTTCTTTTCGCAGCAGGGATACCAGTTTTTTCTGTTCTTCAGTGGCAATACGCCCACCTTCTTTGACGCCCAGTTCTCTGCCTTCTTCAAAGCCCATTCGGCGGCCTTCTTCCACACCTTTGGCATAGCCTTTCTCAATACCCTGCTCCAGAATACTCTGTAATACTTCAGGAGAGGGCTCAATGGATTCCTGAGGTTTCGGTACTGTATTCTCAACCGTATCGACAGACTGGGAAGCACTATAGTCAGGTTGTTGATCTACCTCTGAACGCTCTGAATTCTGAGATTCACCGGGCTTCTGGTGAACCGGAAAGAGAAACCGTTTGAAGGCCGCTGTTTCAGGCTGCCATATTTTTTGTCTGTTTGTCATGAACCAACCTGTTGTTAGTATTATGAAAAACGTGATGGATATTGGTTTGCATTACCCGATCATCTCGTCCTCATCATTAAAGCTCAGCTCTATCTCACCGGATGCCGCCAGCTGTCGCGCTGCCCGAAGCACATCATTTCGGGCAGACTGAACCTGGCTGGCACGCACCGGGCCGAGGTTTTCAATATCTTCAAGCAGGAATTTGGCGCTTCGTTTGGTCATGGTGCCTACCACAGAATCAACCATCTCCTGAGCAGCCCCCTTGAGCGCCAGAGCCAGAATATCCTGGCTGACCTCCGCCATGACCTTACGCAGCGCATCTTCATCCAGACGCATAAGGTGTTCAAAGAGGAACATCTGTTGTTCAATTTGCTCAGCCAGTTTTTTGTCCTGCTCCTTAAAGTAACTCAACAGACTCTGCACCGAAGTATCATTCATCCGGTTCATTATATCGGCCACCTGACGAAGACCACTGACGGTGGTATTCTGGCTGGTGCTCATTTTGCCGACATTGGCATCAAATATAATGTTAAGTTCTTCAATAATGGATGGATGTAATTCCTGCAGTCGGGCGACTCGTGACAATAGATCCTGATGACTCTTGGCTGGAAGGCGCATTAATACATCGGTAGCCTGCGTGGCTCCCAGATAGGTCAATACCACTGCCTGAAGTTGTGGGTGCTCATCAACAATCAGTTCAGTAATGGTTCCCGAGTCCATCCATTTCATCGCTTCCAGGCTATTGCTCTCACCACCAAAAATAGAGTCCATGACCCCTTTTGCTTCTTTATCACCCAGAGCCAACTTCAAGGTCTTGTTGAGATAGCTTTTTGAGGAGCCGGACAAGGCACTATCGTAGCGATAGGTGTGGAAAAACAGGTCCAGCACTTCCTGAACCTGATCTCTTTTCAATGGTGAGATGGTCGCCATGTTCGTGCTGATCTGTCGAACTTCCCGCTGGCTAAGGTGTTTGAATACCTGCGCCGCACCTTTTTCCCCAAGACTGAGCAGCAGAATGGCTATGTCTTTGGGCGTCGGCTGCCTTGATGGCAAGACTCTCGGATTATCACTCATGACTGTTCATCCATAGCTTGATCACCTGTGCAACCCTGGCAGGAGCCTTCGAGGACAGCTCTCGCATCTGAGTCACCTGAGTTTCAAAATCGGCTAACTCAGGTGGCAACAGATCAAAGGTGTCGTCAAAGATCACTTTCCTGCCTTTCTGGTCAAACTGGGCACCACTTTCCTCGGGCGTTGGAGGAGGTAATGCTTCGGGCTCCTCCATCTTGACGGTGATCTGTTTCATCATGGGTCTTAAAAGAAACATAATCACCAAAATACCCAACAAAGTGCCGCAACCATATTTGACGAAGTAGAGAACCTGCGGCTGTTGCCACCAGGCCAGCCCGACAGGTTCAACATGAGTGACTGGCACAAAGGGTGCGGTGTGAATACTGATCTGATCACCACGGGCCTGATCAATACCTGTTGCATCAATGATCATTTGTTGAATCGTGGCAATTCTTGCCTGGTCCCAGTTACCAATACCCAGCGCTTCATCGGGCAGCTCATTAAGAACGACAGCGACGCTGAGTTTTTGTACTCTGCCCTGCTGATTGGCCACCTGCCTGATCACTTTATCTACTTCATAATTGCGGACAAACTCTGACTGGACATTATTGTTTTGCTCTGCTTCAGCCTGTCCTTCTTCTTCCGGAGGCTGATTACTGAGCGCTCCAGGTATGCCCCTGGCTCCCTGCCCACTGGTTGCCACTTCCCTTCCCTGCTCGCTTCTCAGCACCGGAGCACCAGGCTCATATTGCTCAACCGTCTGTACTACCTGTTCAAAATCCACATTGGCGCTCACTTGAGCTCTGAAGTTGACAGCACCCACCAGTGGCTCTAGCAGGGCACTAATGCGCTGTTGAAAATGAGCCTCAACCTGGCGCTTAAAGTCCAACTGTTTACTGGCTTCACTGAGCGCACTGTTGCCCAGTAAAATATCGGAAGAGAGCAGTTTGCCGGACTGGTCAATGACAGAAACATCGCTGCGATTCATATTGGCGACACTGGCGGCCACCAGATTCACGATGCCTTCAATCTGCTCATTGCTCAACCTGTACCCCGGAAACAGATCGACAAACACCGAGGCCGATGGTTTTCCCTGTTTGCGAATAAAGCTGCTCTGCTTGGGCAGAGCCAGATGGATTCGGGCATTGCGGACGGGTTTCAGGCTGATAATGGTCTGAGCCAGCTCGCCTTCGAGACCGCGCCGGTAGCGGACATTTTCCACAAACTGGCTGGTACCGATCTCCTGCCCATCCAGAGTTTCCAGCCCTTCCGGCATTCTCGCCTGAACTCCGGATACAGCCAGCTGCATACGGGCATCAGAGAGTCTTCCGGCATCCACCATTACCTGACCCGAAGCAGGGTGAATCTTATAAGCAATATTGTTTTGATCCAGCACATTGACGACACTGGCCACATCATAGAGTTCCTGATTGCCATACAGTGGCTGATAATCGGGAGATTGTGACCAGAGCCAGAAAACCGACATCAGGGCAACAGAAACTGCAAACAACACCATCAGCACCACTTGATAGCTGCGATTGTTTTTCAGAACTCCGGTGACTCTGTCCACTGCTTCGCGCCACACAGGCTTCACTTCTTTTTCTTCTGGTGTCGGCTCCGGGGCAGCCTTTTTATCTGATTCTGCCATGGTATTTTTCTACCTTAAATCTGCATACGCATGATGTCTTCGTAAGCAGTCACTGCCTTATTACGGACCTGCATCAATGCCTGAAAGGAAATACTGGATTTCTGCATGGCAATCATGGTGCCCATGAGGTCATCACTCTCCCCGGTTTCAATGTTGTGCATCATGCTGCTGGAATGTTGTTGCAGATCATTAACCTTTTCGATGGCCTGTTGCAGCAGATTGCCAAAGCCGGTGGTAGTCACAGCTTCAGATTCAATTGCGGAAGGTAAAATCGGAGCAGGTCGGTTTTTCAGGAGTACACTGAGGGAATCCGGGTTAAGACCTTTGATGTCCATTGAGCCGCCATCCACTATTGTTCTGTGAAATATTGTTCTGTAAAAGTGCCTGGTGAGAACAGGCTCTTTCGTAGTTGACGATTTATTGTCAGAATTATTTATCGGCGGCTCAGGGTAATCTTTACCCGTCGGTTTTTATTTCTTCCTTCAACAGTTGCATTGGTGGCGACAGGATAGCGGTCACCATGAAAGCGCATGGTAAGACGCTGTTCGGGAATACCTTTTGATCGTAAATATCTATAAATCCGGCTTGCACGCACTTTTGACAGCTGAAGGTTTTCCAGCCTGTCACCCCGAGAATCTGTGTGAGCGTCAATGGCGACATTGGTTACACTTTTATCCACCAGAATATAAGTGGCCAGATCATCAAGATGTGATAACTGCTCAGAGCTTATACGAGAGCCTGAAGAGGAGTAATAGAACAGTGTTTCTTTTGCCTGTTCGTAGTTCAGAGCCAGCAATTCTCCATAACATTTATAAAATGTTGCTGCTGTTTTTTGGAAATTCATAGCGGGTATTTTAATATGAACAGGGTTAACTGCCTCCCTCTCAATCTCAATAACCAGCTGATGACCCTGTTGCATATCTTCCACAACACGGGCAACATTGATTCTCATTTCAAACTGTTTATCCGGCTCTGCTTCAACACCTCCCAGAGCGTTCAGATAATGGCTATGACGCCAGGGTGATTGCTGAACCCCAACACGAATATGTCGGGCTTCTTTAATGAAAAAATCCGGTTCCAGGGTTATATAATGAATGCCTCCGGCAGCCGCATTCAAAACGATACTACCCAGCCCCGTCACTTTGCTGTTCATGCGACACTCGAAACGGGAAGTGGTCAACTCCCATTTATGGAGACTGAGTTCCTGAGGGAATTCTCTGACTGAGTTGGCTGATGATCGGGAAAGCAGCAGCAAGGAGAAGCCAAAAATCGTGAGGCCAAAAATCAACAGTTTCTGAAATCGCCGCAAATCATCAGAAAACCACATGCTGATCAGCCCAGCTTTCTTTCGCAGATGCCCTGTTGGTTATAGGGCACAGGTTCCTGACTGGAAAAAACCACATCAATAATCTGGTTAGTACTGGCAGCCAAACGACTCAGCAGTTTGCCGTTTGCCTGATTCAAACTGCGGCAGCGACCTGCTGTGATTTCCAGTTGATGCCATTGTTTCAGTGTGATTTCAGACTTGGGAGTAGAAGCTATAATCTGCAGAAAAGTTCGTATACCTGCCGGGTCCGGTGACAACCCCGCTTCTTTCAAATAATGCTCTCGCAGGGAAGCATTCAGATGCAGCATGTCCAACAGTTTGACCTGAGTTTCCAGATGAGTTTCCAGAGCTGCAATATCCCTTTCCAGCATCAGGTTATGGGCCTTGCTCAGAACAGCTTCAAGTTTGCGGGTTAAAGCCAGTGCATCTCGAATATTATCCAGCAGTTTTTTTTCAGCAGAGACGTTGTAGGTACCACTTTTATTGTCATTCTTTTCTGTGGTCATCAAAGTCATCGGAAAGCTCCAGAATTTTATTGGCAAGCACTTGATAATCGACCGGCATCTCACCTTTTTTAATGGCGCGCCGAATGCTTTCCACTTTTTTACTGTCAATTTCATCTATGGCTGACAGAGACTGGAACAGTTCTTCAATATTCTGGGCTTCACCGCTCAACTGCAAACGATCATTATTGACTTTAGGGGGCTCGACAGCTTTCGCATCATTTTTAACTGCACGCTGACTTGCTATTGGACTAGCCGCTTTTTTTGGCCCGGTGCGATTTATTCCTGGCATCCTTTTCACCACTCGTATGTGATGGGTACAGAACTCCAATCGGCAAGGTGTCAAAAAATATTAAAATCCCCTGAAATGAGGATTTTTTTTTGCCCATGGCCCGTCAGAAATAATTGAACAGAGACAACTGCTTGATGTTGGCATAAACCTGCTGACTGGCATTGAGCAGGGTCTGCTGCTGAGCCAGATCGGTAGCAGCCTTTGTCATATCAATATCTTCAAGGGATGAATGAAGTTTTTCCAGCATGAGTTTGATATCGGCATGGCTTTCACCCACCCGGTCAAGCACACTCTGATTACTGCCAGCCTTGGTCTGGGCGATCCCTATCCTGTCCAGAGTGTCGTCAATCCATGTCAATGCGTCAGAAAGAACGGTGTTTAAACTCACAGGGTTTCTCAGTTCATCCACTGCATCAGACAGAGCATCAAAGACACTGTCCGTTGGTGGTGTAGCGGTTGGGTCAAAAAACAGATTTTCTCCCGGCTCATTAACCGGTATCTGGGCAGAGCCGCTGATATTGACCTGGCGAAGGTTATTATTGCCATAGTATGAATAATCACCAGCGACCTCATCAACAGGCTTCTGGGTGCTCAGGGTTCCGGAGAAAATATATTGCCCGTCTGCCTGCTGATAATTGGCCAGGCTCAGGAGAGACTGATTAACCGTATTCAGCTCCTCTGCCAGTGGCACATAGTCCTGATCAGTCAGGGTTCCGTTGCTGGACTGCAAAATAATGTCTCTGGCACGCCGCAGTTGCTCAGTCATTCCACTGTACAAAACATCTTGCTGTTGCAGCATTCTCCTCGCCGAATCAATATTATCTTCATACTGTCCTATTGCCGTTAATTCATTATTGATCTGAAGAATTTTTACTGTGTCAACGGAGTCATCTGATGGTTGCAAGATACGCTTTCCGCTTGCCATCTGGTCAGTGGTTACAGCCAGTCTGGCCATACCGTCCTGCATAGCCCTGAGCATAATATTATTGAAATTGATGCTGCTGATACGCATGTTTTCGGCTTCCTGTTTTAATCAGAACATTCTCAGCAATGAATCAAATGTCTGCCGGGCCACTGAAATTACCTGAGCATTGGCACTGTAAAGTTGCTGAAAGCGCAGAAGGTTGGCGGCTTCTTCATCCAGATTGACACCGCTATAAGCATTTCGGCTCGCTTCAGCCTGCTCAAACAGCTTTTTACCCCCATCGGCTTCTGTTTTCGCCTGAGAAGTCTGTACCGCAATATCGCCAATAAACCGGGTATAGCTTTCAGTCAGACTACTTTGCCCTTCTATCAGAGCATCATTCTGAAGCTGAATAATTGTCTGCAAGTTTGAATTATCGGCCACGCCGCCACCTGGTGCTGCCAGAGCCAGAGCAAAAGGTTCCGTCAGAACCGCATCAAGATCTCTGGCACCATAACGCACCGGTGACAACCGGTAAGCCTGGTCAGTAGCGGTGCCGTCGATATCAATTTCAACACCATCAAAGTTCAGGGTATCGGTACCGGCACCGGATAAGCTGCCACTGAATTGAACCCCGTCGTTCAAACGGGTAATAACATAGTTGCCGGTGTTATCTACCCGCAGATCATAGTCGCTGGCTTTGACTTGGGAACTATCCGTAATTCTCATATCAGACACTGCGGTAGAGACAACGTCCAGGGAAAATATACCACTGGCAGGATTTGTCAGATCAGAAAAAAGGTCGACACCGGCGTTGCCATTAACATCTTCCCCAAGTCGAAGCTGGGCATTGATCGTCGATGATATGACTACTGCCAGGCGCCCAATCTCATTTTGAGCCTGTGTTAAAGTGCCATTCTGGTAATTCAGGATGCCACCAATGCTGCCTCCCGGATCACCGTGTACCTTTAGAGAGGCAGAATCACTTTCAAACTCCAATGAAAAGCCATCAGGGTTGCTGGCTGATCCGCTCACATTCAGGTTGTTTCTCTGATCACCAACCAGCAGTGGCTGCCCTGATTTCAGATAAATATTAATACTGCCATCTGACTGCTCCAGAACATTGATGCCCATCAGCTTTGATAATTCTTTGACGGCCAGATCCCGCTGGTCAAACATCTCGTTAGCAGCCTCACCACTGGCACTGATCTTCTTCAGCTGGTCATTAAAGCCGACAATATTTGCCAGCAAACCATTCGCTTCTGCCACCGCAGCCTCCAGCTGCCGCCCGACCAGCCCCTGATGACCCGCAATTTGGTTATTCAGTGTCGTAAACTGCTGAGCCAGCTTACTACTTTCGCTAAGTATGACCTGCCTGGCAGCACTGGAATAAGGATCAACCGTTGCGCCATTGAGCGTCGTAAAGAAACTCTCGAGGCCTGAGGTAAGAGAGGTGCTGTCATCGCCCAACCATTGGTCCAGCGAATTGATGTATTCTGAAAAAGTGGCGGTTTTTTCTGCCAGAGATTGGCTCTCCCACATCTGGGCAGTAAGAAAACTATTAGCTATTCGCTCGACACTGGATGCATTAACACCGGTTCCCTTGGTACCGATTCCCGGATGCAAAGTGTAAGTCGGGTACCAGTAAACCCTTTGACGGCTATAGCCTTCTGTTTCGGCATTGGCAATATTATTGCTGGCGACATTAAGCGACGCCTGGCTGGCCTGTAATCCAGAAATACCTATCTGCGTCAGACTCATGTCATCTACCCCGATTAACGTTCAGCATCAAGCCCGTCGTCTTTATCACCCAGCTGCCTTACCAATGCCTCAGCGATGCCCAGCCCGCCTTCTTTACCCAGATGTCCGGCAATCTGGCTGTCAAACATTGACTGAAAAAACTGCACATCCTTGCCCGATGTCGGCAAGTCTGAGCTGCTCATCATCGCCTCATTGGCCCTGCGCATACTCTTGAGTAATTCGTTAACAAACAGGGCTTCAAAGGCTTCTGCTGCTTCTTTCAGATCCTCCGGAGCTTTTCCCTGACCTGAGTCCGGCTGATAAATACCGGCCAGATGTTTAGCCGACAGAGTGCTGCCAATATCCATATCGAAAGCCCTTATCGTAAATCCATTTAAATCACAATGAGTTCAGCTTCCAGAGCCCCGGCTGCTTTGAGCGCCTCAAGAATTGACATCAAATCTGTGGGTGTCGCCCCGACACCGTTAATAGCCATGACCACTTCCTGCAAAGTGACTCCTTCCTTAACCATATAGATAGCGGCATTCTGCTCTTCTATTGTCACATCACTGTTTAATATGACTTCTGTGCCTCCTCCCTGAGAGAATGCACCAGGTTGTGATACCGAAGTTGCCTGCCGGACTTTGACGACCAGGTTGCCATGACTGACTGCAGCCGGACGAACACGAACATGCTCGCCCATAACCACAGTGCCTGTTCTGGAATTGAAAATAATACGTGCCGCAGGATCTGCCGTTTCAACATTCAGCCCTTCGAGCATGGACATAAAGGCCACCCGCTGGCTACTGTCTTTGGGAGCCGAAACCAGAATAGAGACACCATTACTGGCGTTGGCGACTTTGGGGCCAAAGTGATTATTAATGGCCGTCACTACCCTGCGAGCATTGGTATAACTGGGTTCTTTTAAATTCAGTACCAGCTGTTCCCCAAAGTTGAAAGCGCTCTTTACTGAACGCTCAACCAATGCACCTCCGGGGATGCGACCGGCGTTAGTACTGTTAATCTGTATAAGGCTACCCGCGACTGGAGCATCCGCCGCTCCTGCCAAACCCTGAGCAGAAACTCCGCCCACAATCAGACTGCCCTGGGCCACTGCAAACACCTCGCCATTAATACCTTTCATCGGTGTCAGCAGCAGAGTTCCACCTCTGAGGCTCTTGGCATCACCAATAGAAGAGACGGTTACATCGATTTTCTGACCCGGACGGGCAAAAGGAGGCAAGCTGGCATGGACGGTGACCGCTGCAATATTTTTTGAATTCACATCAGAACTGCTGATGGTTAATCCAAACTCTCTCAGCATGTTCACCAGTGATTGTTTGGTAAACGCTGATTTATCTCCGGTGCCATCAAGCCCCACCACCAGACCGTAACCAATCAGCTGATTATTTCTGACACCTTCAACATCCACCATATCCAGCAAACGACGGGCACTGGCATTACCTGCCAAAACCAGCATAAGAAAAATGATGCCCCATCGCGTTGAAGACATAATGACCCCTGTCAAAATGGAAACCATGGACTGTTAAGCATCTTGCTCACCCAGCCTGGTTCATGGGCATCTGAGTTAATGCCTAATGCCACGTAATCAATTTTTGCTTCCGCCAGTCGCTCAGACGAAACCTTGTTATCCGTTTTGATATCTTCCGGCCGGACCAGCCCGCTGATCTTGATCAGCTCTTTACCCGAATTGATGGTCAGCCATTTTTCTCCCTCGACCCTGAGGGTGCCATTGTTGAAAACCTCGACCACCTTCACGGCAATATTACCTTTCAGGCTATTACCACGACTGGCGGAAGTATTGCCTCCGTAAGTTCTGGAAGGCTGAATTTCAAAGGCCAGAGATCTGCCCCCGCCAAGAATCGATGCACTGCTTTTACCAAGCAGAGTGGGATCAGGAATGCTGATGGCATTATTTTTGTTGACATTACTTAAACCACTCATGCTGATATTCGTGGTACCTTCCAGCTCGATGGTAAGAATATCGCCCAACCGATAGGCACGACGGTCGGAGAACATAAAATACCCGTAGTTGGCATTAAACAGACTGCCGTTGGGATAAACAGCTTCGTTGTAAGAGTTCCCCTTTTGAAAGGCCACTTTTTCGAGAGCCATTTTTTCCGCTTCAGGTTCAGGACGCTCTGTCACTTGCTGTTGATTACCAGCAGGTTGGGTGTCCCCCTGACGGGGTGCAGTCGAACAACCCAACAACATAAAAATGGCTATAAAACACAGAAGTCTCATTCCCTGCCCTCTATCCAGCTCTCTATCCAGCCCTGTTAAAGAGTCTGGTTAACAAACTGCATCATTTCATCAGCCGCTGCTATGACCTTGGAATTCATTTCATAGGCCCGTTGTGCTGATATCATATTGACCAACTCTTCCACTGAGCTGACATTGGATGTTTCCAGAGTAAACTGTTTCAGCGAGCCCAGACCTCCCTCACCCGCAGTGCCTTCTACCGGATCACCACTGGCGTTGGATTGCAGGTACAGATTCCCCCCCAGAGCCACCAGGCCAGCCGGATTAACAAAATTAACAACGGTGATCTGGCCTATTTCTGTCGGTTCAACCTGCCCCTGAATGGTTGCCATAACAATGCCATCTTCACTAATACTGATTCCGGTAGCGTCTGCGGGCAGGGTAATGCCGGGCTCCAGGGGCAAACCACTGGCATTCACCATTTGACCATCTCCATTCAAATGAAACTGACCATTTCTGGAGAATGCAGCGGTTCCATCGGGTTGAGTAAACTGAAAAAAACCATTACCGATGATCGCCACATCCAGGGCCTGTTTCGTGGTTTCATAACTACCGGGAGTAAACACTTTCTGGGTTCCGGTAATTTTTACGCCGGTTCCTATCTGCAGGCCGGAAGGCAATTCGTTGTCCTGGTCTGACAGCGCCCCCGGCTGTTTTCCAATGTGATAAAAGAGATCTTCAAAGCTGGCCCGATCCCGTTTAAAACCGATGGTATTGACGTTGGCCAGGTTGTTGGAAATGATGGCCATCTGCTTTTCCTGAGCAGCCAGCCCAGTTTTACTGACCCATAATGAGGGATTCATAGACTCATCCTCTGAGCTATAAGTTGTTATCTGCTGTCAGTTACTGATCTCTGACTAAACGGTCACCTGCAGAAGCCATGTCGCCAGCGGTTTTCATCAGCTTCATCTGGGCCTCAAACTGTCGGCTGAGGCTTAAAAACGACACCATTTCTTCCAGAGCATTAACATTACTGCCTTCAAGAAAACCGCTTCGTAACCTGACTTCCGGATCCGCCTCCAGCTCTCCACCCTCAATCGAACGAAAAAGCCCGTCTGCGCCTTTGGTAATTTCTGTAATAGTCGGGTTCACCAGCTTTAACTGGCCCACCTGAACAGGATTGCCGCCCTCAGCAGGTACAATACTTATCGTGCCGTCTACACCAAAGGAGACAGACTGATTATCCGGTAACTGAAGAGGCCCGCCATCTCCGATAACGGCATACCCCTGGGCGGTCAGTACGTTACCTTCGTCATCTATTTTTAACTGTCCGGCTCGGGTATAAGCTTCATTGCCATCACTGCCCTGGACTGCAAACCAGCCACTGCCACTGATCGCAACATCCATTGCACGACCGGTAGTCTCCATTGCACCGCTGGCAAAACGACTACCGAGTCCTCGCATTTTCGGCATCACCCGGGCTTCAAGGCCATCACCCTTCATTTCCACGGCCATACTGCTAACAAAGTCCCGGCGGAATCCGGGGGTAGAGACATTAGCCAGATTATTGGCATGTACCTGCTGGGCTTGCATGGCCAGATTGGCTCCGGCTGTGCTGATATATAGAACTTTATCCATCAGATAATATTCATCAGTGCCTGAGTAAGGTTGTTACTGGTTTCAATGGTTTTGGCATTGGCCTGATAGTTACTCTGGGCCTCAATCAAACGCACCAGTTGCAAAGAGATGTCGACATTGGATTGTTCCAGTGCTCCTGACTCCAGGGAACCCATAACACCCGCTCCCGGAATACCCAAAGCAGCATTACCTGAAGCAAAGCTTGACTGCCAGAGGCTGTCCCCTATTGGAATCAAACCACTGTCGTTAGCAAAATCGGCCAGAACGATCTGCCCCTGAACCTGGGTTTGTCCGTTGGAGTAAAGCGCCTGAAGAATACCGTCAGCAGTAATCTGAATACCGTTGAGTGAGCCCGGAGGAAAACCATTCTGGGTGACCCGGTTTACCGATGAGTCAGTGCCCAACTGAGTGAAATCTGAAAAATCGATGTTGAAGCTCATCGCGTCAGCACCGGACAGCCGGGCATCCCCGGCTGGAATACCCAGAGTGACCGCGCCGCCAACAGGGGTTGCCAGGGTTCCATCGTTATTAAATGTGACCGGCTGAGTCAGGTCCGGCCCCTGCCCATCAAAATAATATTCAATGTTCCAGGCGTTATCTGCAGTTTTTGCAAAATACATACTGACGGTGTGCGATCCACCCAGACTGTCATTAACATTAAATGCCATGGTGGAATTAAAGGTAGACCGGTTGGTTGGGTCTATTGCCACAGCAGGCGTAATGGCATCCGTTCTGGCATCCAGATTGGCAAGCGTCACCACATCGGTAGTTGCCTGAGCGGGTATAGAGGTCTGGTTGATTTTCAGGTCAGTCTGGGTACCGGCCAGTACGTTGCCTGATGCATCCGCTGAATACCCCTGAAGCCTCAGGCCCTTATTATTGACCACATTATTATTGGCATCTAACTGAAAGAAACCGGCTCTTGTGTAATTCATTTGGCCATTGTCATTCACGACAAAAAAACCCTGACCATTAACCGCCATATCAAGCGCATTATCTGTTGAAGTGATACTGCCCTGTGAGAACTGCTGACTGATAGATGCCACCTCAACACCTGCCACCTGACCATTACCACTACCTATCGAAGAGGCATAAACATCAGAAAATTCTGCACGGGACCCTTTAAAGCCAATGGTATTACTGTTGGCAATATTATTACTGACTATTTCCAGATCCTGCTGTGCAGCATTTAATCCGGTCAACCCGATTCTAAACGACATTCTCCACCCTCCCTGACAGTCTTATTTGCCAATTGTTGAGATAGAAGACAGTGGTACAGATCCCATGCCTTCAAGCCTTAATTCACTTCCGGAACTGGTCATATTGATACCGGTGACCGTAGATTTCATAGACAACTTACCGCTATAGGCTTCATTACCATTGACTCCGGTCGCAGTGACCGTGTATTGCCCGGGAGCAAGATCATCCAGAGTGAATGGAATAATGCCTGCCGACTGTTGTCCCAGTGATTTGGACTGAACCAGACTACCATCCGGCGTATAAATCCGAATAAGAACGTCCGAAGCATTAACCTGCAACTCGGTTTTCCCGCTGTATTGACCTTCCTCTTCTATCGACAGGCTATTGGAGTCAACCCAGACTTCTTTCCCTACCAGTCCGGCTGCCCCCAGAGACTGGGACTGCTGAAGTGAACTGGTCAGACCACCAATTCGATCATCAATAGAGTTCAGGCTTTCAACAGAGGATATTTGCGAAAGCTGTGTCAGCATCTGGTTGGTGTCCATCGGCGCCAACGGGTCCTGGTTGTTCAATTGTGCGATGAACAGTTCGATAAACTGATCCTGGTTGACCTGTAGCGTTCTGCTGTCATTGTTCACAGCGTTAACGCTGCTGCCTGATGAGACCGAATTAATGCCTGTCATAGCTCTCCTTTTTACTCACCAAGCGACAGCAGTCGTTGCTGTAATTTCTTGGCGCTGACCATAACTTCCATACTGCTCTGGTAGCTGCGAGTGGCCGACAGCATGTCAGCCATTTCCTGCATCACATTGATGTCGGGATAGAAAACGTAACCCTCCTTGTCAGCCAGAGGGTTATCAGGTTCGTATCGTTTATTTTTGGCACTGGGTGGCATTTCCAAAACATCATCAACCTGCACCAGGGCAGCTCCTCTATTTTCTCCAACAGCCTGCTTGTAAATGGCAGAAAAAACGGGTTTAACAGGGCGGTAAGCTTCTTCAGCAGTGCTGCCTGCACTGGAGATATTAGCCAGATTACTGGCAATGGTATTCAGACGAACCATCTGGGCATTCAATGCCGAACCGGATATTTCATAGAGGTTGTCCAGTTTCATTTATCGACCCCCCTTAATAGCCTGCTCAAGGGAGCCAAGCTTTTTACGGAGAAAAATAAGACTGGTTTGAAAGTCCATGGCATTCTGAGAGAAGTATGCCTGCTCAACGCCCAATTCTACCGAGTTGCCATCAGTAGTTTGATGGAATGGAATGCGATACAACATTGAATTGTTTTGCCCAGTGGGTGGCATGTCCAGATGCCTGCCGTCGGTGGTGGCATCTCCGGAAAGCTGCCCATTCAAGATGGTTTTAAACTCTACATCCCGGGCTTTAAATCCCGGTGTATCAATGTTTGCCAGGTTTCCGGCAATCACTTCAGCACGGACTCCCCGAAACGCCAGAGCCCGGGGATGAACACCCAACGCAGCTTCAAAACTGATGGCCATAGGAGTTAAGCTCCTGCTTTATCGTTATTGATTTACTCCTGATCAACGACAATCCGGTTTTTACTCATTGCCAGACTAAGCAGCTTGCAGCAAAAACAGATTGTCGGTTTCAATGCTCCCTCTGTTACTCAACTTGCTCTGAGTGGTCTGTCACCCGGGTTCACATTGGTTTAAGATTTATCTAGCGACTCAAGAAAATCTTTAGCTGCCAATGATTAACGGTTGGCGTGGAAAAATCCTTCATGCTTTTGAATACGATGACACGACTTTTTCCTTTATGGGCGGTTATCTTTTCGGCCCTCGCTTATTCCTTCCCAGAGGGCTTTGACCACCTTGGTTACCTGATTACTCCGGGACTCAGCCTGATCATGTTGTTTATGGGACTGACCTTATCAGTGACCGACTTCGCCCGAATCAAAAATCGTTTACCCGCGCTCTCTGCTGGAGTGATTCTGCAATTCGGTATCATGCCTTTTGCCGGGTTATTGATTGCACAACTTCTGAGTCTTCCCGTGGATTTGACAATAGGCATGATTCTGGCTGGCAGTGTTGCCGGGGGGACCGCTTCTAACGTGCTGTGTTATCTGGCCAGGGGAGATGTTGCACTGTCCATTTCAATGACCGCTGCATCAACTCTGATAGGCGCTTTCGCTACTCCCCTGTTAATCAGTCTTCTTGCTCACCAGTATATTGAAGTGGAACCACTGGCAATGATGTGGAGCCTGGCCAGGATAGTTGTTTTACCGGTGGCTCTGGGGGTTCTGATCAACCATTTCTGCGATGGTTTCGTGCAAAAACTGAGCCCTCTGTTTCCACTCTGTTCCATGGCTAGCATCCTTCTGGTCATTGCCGTGGTCGTGGCGTCTAATGCTCAGGAGCTGCCAGAAATTGGACTCATTACTATTCTGGCAGTGGCTTTGCACAACGGCACAGGACTGAGTCTGGGTTATCTGGCAGCGTACCTGTCAGGCTTTGACCGGAAAACCTGCAAGACCGTCGCCATTGAAGTCGGGATGCAGAACTCCGGTCTGGCTGTTGTACTGGCTACCAAATTCTTTATGCCTACCGCTGCTCTGCCGGCTACATTCTTCAGCATCTGGCATAACATCACAGGCTCTGTTCTTGCAGCCTGGTGGGCAAAGACAGATACCGTTATTCAAACCGGTGAGCAATAGATCTGATCTCTTCTATAATCGCCCTCAGCCCATTGCCCCGTGATGGGCTCAGATGGTTGTACAGGTCCAGACTGGCAAACCATCCATCGATATCAAAACGACTGATGTCTTTTGGTGTACAACCATTAAAGACGGAAATCACGATAGCGATGAGCCCCCTGATCACTCGGGCATCAGAATCCGCAGCGAAGAACAGCTTCATGGACTGCTCGTCATAAAAATGATGCAACCAGACGGTACTTTCACAGCCATGAAGTCGTGACTCTTCGGTTCTCATCGTTTCTGGCAGAGAAGGCAGTTTCTTGCCAAGTAGCATAATATGAAGGTACTTTTCCTGCCAGCTTCGGGCATTGGTGATTGTCTGGAAAATCTGATTTTTCGTAAACTCGGCAACATGCTCACCTTCAAGCTGGTTGAAGAAGGCTGAATCGGCTTTAATCTCTTTGCTCAGGGGAGAAGCATCAAACTCGCCGTTCACAATACGGGTCAGCGCTAACAGGAAGGCATCCACATCAGCAAGTGTGTTATAGAGAGAAAAAGAAGCTCTGACGGTTCCTGACAATCCCAGATGCTCCATCAACGGCATGGTGCAATGATGGCCAGTCCTTACGGCAATACCCTGTTGATCCAGCAATAGACCAATATCCTGATTGTGAAACCCTTCGACTACAAAAGAGACGACAGACACTTTCTCTCTGGCTTCCCCCACCAAAGTGACTCCGGGAATTTTTCTCAAACCAGCTTCCGTTTTTCTTCTCAGCCTGTCTTCATGCTCAGCAATCTGTCCCATATCCAGTGACCTCAAAAAACGGATGGCTTCCCCGAGTCCGATCACGCCCGACACATTGGGAGTACCCGCTTCGAATTTGAAGGGTAAGTCGTTGAACGAAGTGCCGCTGAAACTGACCCGCCGAATCATTTCTCCCCCGGCCTGCCAGGGTGGCATGTCTTCCAGTAAGGCTTTACGACCGTATAAAACACCGATACCGGTTGGGCCAAATACTTTATGGCCGGAAAAAACATAGAAGTCACAGTTAAGTTTCTGTACGTCAATAGCAGAATGCGCCACTGCCTGGGCGCCATCCACCAACACCAATGCGCCCCTGGCTTTGGCTTCAGGAATAAGCGTTTGAAGCGGGTTCACTGTTCCAATCGCGTTGGAGACATGGGTAATAACAAGAATCCTGGTTCTGTCCGTCAACTGTTCGCGAAAACTCTTGCTATCAAGTTCTCCCTGCCTGGTGACACTGATGACTTTGATCACAGCGCCTGTTTGTTCGGCCACCAGTTGCCAGGGCACAATATTGGCATGATGCTCCATGGCCGAAAGCAGAATTTCATCGCCCGGCTGCAACTGACTTCTTCCCCAACTTTGAGCGACCAGATTGAGAGCTTCTGTCGCGCCCCGCGTCCAGATAATTTCGTCAGAACTGGCGGCATTCAGGAAATGCTTAACCTCCTCCCTTGCTTCCTCAAAGGCATGGGTTGAGCGAGCACTCAGGTAGTGTGACGCACGATGTACATTGGCATTGGCTTCCCGATAAAAACGATCTATGGCTTCAATGACCGGGAAAGGTTTCTGGGTAGTGGCAGCATTATCCAAATACACCAACGGATGGCCATGGGCATGCTGTTCCAGAATGGGAAACTGCTTTTTCAGGTTCATATGAGCCTTTCCTGATTCGATTCGGGCATTGTAAGCACTCAGCCATACGGAATCGAATATTTCTGGCTTATTGGGCAGGTGCTCTGCAAGGCGCAACGACGGGAACATAGCAAGCTATGTGACCAGAGTTGCAACGCATCACGACTGCATGGATGCAGGAGCTAGAGCAACGCAGGAGCAGTTGCCGCGAGTGCCTGAACAATAAGTCAGAAAATATGATTTCGTATGGTTGAGTACTTATTGATGAATGCGGATTATTATCAATTGACGGTAGCGACAATATGTTAGCGACAATATTAAAGTCAGGATTTGTGACGATGCTCAGTCTGTAAATTATGAAGAAACGAGATGCTATCCACCTTATGGTTGACTGTTTCCAACATTAACCATTTGTGCTCGCATAAACGTCAGGGTGTTCTAGGAGCCTGACCGAGAATAGCGCCCGTAGCGAGGACGGCAGAAAATTGAGTATGAAAATTCGGTTTTGTGAGGAGAATAGCGAGCTATTTGACGAACAAAAGCGGATTTTCAGACCAATTTGCTGCCGCCGCAGTAGGGCAGACTATTCTCGGTCAGGCTCTTAGCAGCCTGTCGGACTTAAGCGTCCGTAGCGAGGATTGCAAGAAATTGAGGATAAAAATCTCTGTTTCTGAGGAGAATAGCGAGCTATTTGACGAAGAAACAGAGATTTTTAGACCAATTTATTGCAACCGCACGACTGCATGGATGCAGGAGCTAGAGCAACGCAGGAGCAGTTGCCGTGTAGGACAGTCTTAAGTCCGACAGGCTGCTAGAATACAGGCTGCAGCAATGCAACCGGAGATTTAATTATGTCGAGGCAAAATGCAAACCAAACCGTTACGATAGCATTTATCATGGTTTTGTTATCGCTCTGCTCCATGAATGCCTTCTCCGTTGGTCAGGCACAGATAGAATTCATACAGGGAGGCGGCGAGGATACTTTCACAGTGACTACGGGAGTTCCAAGAGAATGCATTGACCATGTCTCGCCGTGGTCTGTGCAAACCACTGCAGGAAACGAAAAAATCATGAATATTTATTACCGTCAGGAGGCGCCCTACTGTGACATAGATCCGTCCATCCTGCTTTTCGAGGTAAAAAGTAATCAACACTCTGACAAGCTTGCCCAATTTAAGTGGTTGAAAGATGCGGATGAAGACCCGACTTTGGTCGAAATCTATGACCCTGATCATTTATTAACGGTTGATGCTGGCGATGTCTATCGTATCAAGGTCACGGCTAGCTATGGTGGTCGGCCTCAACAAGAACTCAGGTAAATCAGAACACTTCAGTGTGAAACAAACTACGAGCTGGCCAGAACATTATCAGGGTAACTAACTGTCAACTCAGATTTTTTTATCATACTGAGAGAGGGTCGACTGCATAATCCAAAGTTCAGCAGGTCAATAGGCACAACCTCTTATTCCAGAACGTTGGAACCAATTAGAAAATAGCGCATTACCTTAAGGATCTGCTGCACACACAATGCGCAACAATACCCAACGCGGACAAAAAACAAAGCTTGTTGGAGCTTCTTTACTCTTGACTGCCGGGCTTCAAAGCGCGTTTGCTGCGACGCCTGCAAGTGAAGAATTCGATTTTGCCGGAATCCCCTTCCTGTTCAGTTCTGAAGACTGGGGCACCGCCTTGGGTGGTGCCGGACTTATCAAAGGCATTGGACAACCACAGGCCTCTCTGTTCGGAACCGCCATTGCCTCCAGCAATGGTTCCGCGATGGCCTATGCCGGTCTTTATAATCTCATCATTCCCGGTTTTGATCAGATGCTGGTGAGTGTCAATGGGCTTTATGGTGATTACACACAGTCCAGATATTATTTGCCCGGCAACCCTGACTTTTCCGGAGAGCAACCCGGCAGCAATGAGTCGAGTAAGGAAAACTTCATAACCCCTGGCAGTATTGAACAAAGCTATTCAGTCCGTTTCAAATACATTTTTCCTATTGCAGAAGGTCGAAACGGTGCACTGTCCAGCCTGAAACAGGATGCACTGGGCAATGCCGCTGCGGGTAAAGTCTGGAACCCTCTGATATCCGGTATCAGCTCTTTCGACATTCAGCCTTTTTACGAAAGTGTGAAACTTGAAGACCACTCGACAGATTCTGCAGACGAAGCTGCCGGTATCAGGCTTATTCTGGATTATGACAATCGTAACGCCAGTCAATTGCCGACCCGGGGCAGTCAGACAACCTTCACCTACACCAGGGACTGGGGTAGCGAAAGCCGTGCCGACTGGACAACCTGGCAATTTGAGTTCAGCAAGTTCTTTAACCTGGGTAGCAATGACTATCTTGACCAGCAGGTCATCGCCTTGAACGCCTGGCTGGCTGATACGCCTACCTGGAACGACACTACCGATGTCAACGGCGTAGAGGAGTACAAGCGCCCCCCTTCTTTTGCCGGAGTCTCTCTGGGCGGCTGGGATAAGCTGAGAGGTTACAACACTGAGCGTTTTCATGGCCGATCAGCAGTGTCTTATAGTCTGGAGTACCGGGCAGTTCCTCTCTGGCAGCCACTTGAGAATCTAGCTGTCATCGGACCTCTGTACGATATTCCCTGGTGGCAATGGACCCTGTTTGTTGATGCTGGCCGCGTTGCTGACGACTTCGACCTGAGAGAACTTCACACCGATATGAAATACAGCGTGGGCGGTGGTATCCGCTTTAAGGTGGAAGGTGTCACTGTAAGAACTGAAATCGCCAGCAGCAAAGAAGACAACCGGCTTCGCATCTTTATTAACCAGCCTTTCTGAGGATTTACCAGTGAGGACACTCTGCCTCACTGGCTCTGCCACCTTTCCGAGATTTTATTTTTTTCTGGCAGATGCTGACTGCGTGTGTTATACCTGACAACACGTTAAATAACTTGATATGTATTTGTCAGCCATGAAAACCAACCCCATAAGCAACATCATTCTGCTACCAGTCGTGGTGATTATCGTCTCTGCGCGGGGGTCTGTTGGCTGACAGATCAGAGTTTCGAGGAACCCCCCGCACCGAAAGGTTCGGGGGGTTTTTTCGTATTTGGGGCCTAAAAACCCGGCAAGTATAAACAAGATAAAAACTCCAAACAGAGAGGATAGAACCATGCTAAACGTAAACAACAAACTGATTCTTGCTATTCTGAGTCTGGCCACTGCGGCAGTCATCAGCCTTCCTGAACTGCTGCTGATTATCCTCCCTGTTGCCGTATTTTTCTTTGCGCAGCAATGGTTTGAGTTGAACACTGGCAAGCCTGTTCGCATCAAGTCTGAAGTTCATCCCGGGCGAGGTCAACCCCATGAACGGCGCTAATGTACTGGTAAGAAATCTTACCCAACGCGGAGTCCGGCATGTTTTCGGTTATCCCGGTGGCACAATTATGCCAGTGTATGACGCCCTTCTGGATTCCAATATTGAGCACCTTCTTTGCAGACATGAACAGGGAGCCGCTTTCGCTGCTATTGGCTATGCCAGAGCCAGTGGCAAAACCGGAGTCTGTATTGCTACTTCCGGTCCTGGCGCAACCAACCTGATCACCGCTTTATCTGACGCCATGCTGGACTCCATCCCTCTGGTAGCCATTACAGGTCAGGTGCCTGTTGCCATGATGGGAACGGATGCCTTCCAGGAAATCGATATTCTGGGTATGACACTGGGTTGCACCAAGCACAGCTTTCTGGTGACGGACCCGAATGATATCTGCGAAACCCTGAACAAAGCTTTCGATCTGGCTCAATCTGGCCGCCCGGGTCCTGTTCTGGTTGACCTGCCAAAAGATATTCAGCAAGCAGAAGCTCACTATGCACCACCGCTCAACGTGATAGAAGAGAGAGCTGCCGAAAGTTATGACAAGATTGATACAGCCCTCTCATTGCTCCGCAAGAGCAACAAGCCTCTTGCTTATATCGGTGGTGGAGCAGGCATGGCTGATGCGGTAAACGAACTCAGAACATTCCTGACAGAAACCTGTCTTCCCAGTGTTTGTACTTTGAAAGGTATCGGAGCGGTTTGTCCTGAGGATCAGGGCTACCTTGGTATGCTGGGTATGCATGGGACCCGGGCTGCCAATCTGGCAGTGCAGGAATGCGACTTGCTGATAGCCATCGGAGCCCGCTTTGATGACCGGGTCACAGGCAGGCTTGAGAGCTTTGCACCCGATGCGAAAGTCATCCATCTCGATATTGACCCGGCAGAATTTGGTAAGCGTCGCCTGGCTGATGTCAGCCTCGGTGGTTGCTTAAAGAAGAATCTCAAAAGCCTGACCATCGCCTTAGAAAAGGGTGACTGGTTACAGCACTGTATAGCCAGCCGCGCTGCCAGCCAGTGGGTTTATGACAAACCCGGTAAGGATATCTTTGCGCCTCTGCTTCTGAAACAGTTATCTGAAGCCTCCCGCGAGAATTCTGTCATCAGTTGTGATGTGGGTCAGCACCAGATGTGGGTAGCCCAGCACATGAGCTTCTCTCATCCTAACAACCATCTCTCCAGTGCCGGGCTTGGCACCATGGGCTTTGGTCTGCCGGCAGCGATAGGCGCGGCCATTTCAAGACCGGAAGACGATGTGATACTGGTTTCCGGAGATGGCTCTTTCATGATGAATGTGCAGGAGCTGGCTTCGATCAAAAGAAAACAGCTCCCCATCAAAATTGTCTTACTCGACAACCAGCGGCTGGGCATGGTGAAGCAATGGCAGGAACTCTTCTTTGACCAGCGCTACAGTGAAACTGACCTTTCGGACAATCCTGATTTTGTTACGCTGGCCAATGCATTTGGCATTGAAGGCAGAATGATTACCGAACGACATGAAGTGCTCCCGGCCCTGGAAGAAATGCTTCTGGCTCCGGGACCAAGAATGCTTCATGTCTGTATTGATGAGCGAGAAAACGTCTGGCCCCTGGTGCCACCCGGCGCCGCCAACCACGAAATGATGGAGGCAAGAGCATGAGCGATTCCAAAACCCACTACTCTCTGACCATCCAGTGTCATAAAAAACCAGAGGTGATGGAGAGACTCCTGCGGGTAATCAGACACCGGGGATTTGATCTCGAGAGCCTATCCATGAGCAGCTCCGAGTGTGGGAAAATGGTTTCTGCTGCACTTGATGTCTCCGGTGAGCGACCTGTTGAGATGCTCACCCGTCAGATAGAAAAGCTATATGATGTTCTTCAGGTGTGCCAGCCCCCGACAACGGAAGCAATCGCCCGGGAAAGTATCATTTGAGAACAGGGTCAGGAAAGGCGTGCACCTGGCCTTTTCCGACTTTCTTCTGACTCATTGGCAAACATATACAGCTCTTTGCTCCGGATATGTTCCAGCAATGCATCACTGATGAACTCCCTCATCCAACGATGCGCCCTGTTCATCTCCCAATACTCTGGCCAGACAATATCGAAGCTGACTTCCGGGATAATTTTTGGGCAATCACGGATCACATAGCCTGACAGATCGTCCAGGAACATGGACAGTGAAGCCGGAGCCATGAGCACACAGTCTGTTCCCTTGATTAACGCCAGACTGATCGAAAGACCGGGTGACCAGGTTTTCACCTGCACCTTGCTCAGGAAATGGTTGATCTCGCTCTGTTGATGCAGATTGATATTGTCCCGTTGTACCACAAAGGAAAAAGACTTCAGAGCCTCTTCTGAAAAAGACTCATGGGCCAAGGGATGGTTTTCACAGAGAATCAGGCACATCCGATCTTTCATCAGTGAAAAGCTGGATAATCCTTCTTCCCGAACGCCCATATAACCAATGGACAGATCCAACTTTCCGGCTGCAACATCAACAGCGGGATTGATGGCTTGCAATTCAAAGGTCAGCCCGGGTGCCACCGCCCATATTTTTTGCAGTACTTCTGGCAGAATTCGCTCCAGCACCGTGTGCCCCGAAGCAATCCGGAAATGTCGCTGGGTAGTCGCAATATAAAATTGCTGGTTTTCAAAAATACTGCTCGCTTCCGTGACCACTCTGTTCACATCTTCATGCAGTGACGTAGCTTTCTCGGACAAAAAAATCCGATTGCCTTTTCTCACCAGAATCGGATCATTCAATGCTTCCCGCAACTGGGCCAGAGTTCGACTCATGGCAGACTGGGTAACACACATCATCTGCGCTGCTTTGGAAACACTCTGGGTGTCCAGCAGGGCTTTCAGGCCGGGCAGCAGGTTCAGGTTCAGTCTGGAAAGGTTCATAAATACAGCAGAAGGATTGATAGAAAATAAAAGTATGGCCAAACAGCCCTACATTACGAATAAAAAAAACCTTTCAGAAAACCTTTCATGAAAGCTATGGTGGCCAAATGTATCACCTTAAATCAACTGTTAGAAGATCTACTTGATGCCTTTAGGTAACACCCGAAATTCGTAAAAGTACAAATACTTATTTAACCTTTCATTTGATCCGCAATCAGGTACACTGGAATTGTGCACTCGTTTACAGGCATTACTGAAAGCGCAGTTAAGGAGGGTCCATGAACCATAACAAGTACAAAGAACTGCAGGATCTGGTAGACAACTACCTGGACTCGGGGTTATCAGCCAGAGAGTATGTTGAAGCCTGTGTGGATGCAGGCGATATCAGCGCTGCAGAAGCCCTGAAGTTGCTGTCTGTTCTCAGGGAAGCTCAATCTGTTACCTTCAAGTTGGCCGAAGTCGCGGACTATGAGAACCCCGGACTTCAAATGACACTTATGCGCAAGGGAGAGGAGTATGAACATGATAATCCTCTCTTTAATATCACTTTTGATGAAAGCCTCGATCCTGACAGGGAGGAAGTGATCGATCTATTGCAGAGCTTTGCCAAGGATCTGGCAGTGCTGGCAACCCGTGGGGAGCTGAACGAAGCCGAAGCAGTGGACTCTATTGATGAGAGCCCTGAAGAGTGGCTCGATCACCCGAACATAATGCCCGCCAGTGAAACCCGTCATTAACCGGATACTTTATGTTCATCACTGAGGTAGATGAAACTAACAACTTCCTGGAGGCCTGAGCTCCAGATAGAATTTGCAAAAGCGCCCGTTCAAGGGCGCTTTTTACTTTGGGAGCCTTTCGGACTGAACTCAAAAGCGCGCCAGACCCAGATCAAAAAAAACTCTTCTGAAACAACTGATCAAGACGCTTTAACGCATCAAATGCGTGAAGACCAGAAAGTCTGATACCCAGAGTCTCACCACAGACCAGCTCAAGACCCAACAGTTTGACCAGGCTTCTTCCATTGACATAGTCACCATTCTTACTGACATTGCGGACATAAACACGGGCATCATAGTGCGTCAGGGCAGCAATAAAGGCACTGCCGCACCGGGCATGTAAACCATTAATGTTGTGGATAAGATACTCTCTGGTCAGTTCATTGCTTTTCGTGCATGTACGACTGACCCAGCCTCTCTCACAGGTTTCCTTCTGGCTCTGGTTCAAGTAAGCCTTTTGCCATTCACTGAGACTGCCCAGCCCCGGTAATGGTTTGCCCTCAAGTGCATCGACAATAATTTCAGGCTCACGGGTGCGGGCCAGATAATGACAGAGAGGACGATTGTCCAGAACCCTGGTCAGACCACCCAGAATCCTGAGGTGTTCATGGCAGTGGGCAGCTATGCCAAAGGCCAGAAAAACAGGTTGATTCACTCCCCATTCAACACCTTCAGGAAACTGAATGACAACCACGCCCGTCTTCTTAATGGCGCGGCGAAGTTCTGGCATGCCGTGAGGTATAGCGATACCGTTATCCAGAAATGTGGAAGCAAGGCTCTCCCGGGCGTGGATACCCGGAAGGTAGTCGGCTGAAACCAAACCGGTTTCCAGCATTTTTTTGCCAGCTAACTGCAAAGCCTCCTGCTTGCTATCAGCCTCCTGCTGCAAAAAGATCTGTCTTTTTTCGAGTTTTAACATCAGTGAAAGAACCGCGCTAAACCGTCCCAGCCAACATACTATAGCCGAAACACAAGAGGGCATTATAGCCAGTTATCCTTCCGGTCAGAGTTTTTATAGTTAACGCCTCTACAACGGTAGACCGGGTCGGGACAGAATTCACTGTCGAGGTACAAATCCTGACGTCAGGCTGAGTCAACTCTCAGCAACTGCAGGCCCGCCTGCCCTTCAACCTGATGGGTGTTAATTGCTAACTGGCCTCTGGCCATTGCGCGTTTTAACCAGAAATTGGCCAGCCAGGGACCCAGTAGAGGTACTCTGGCACCACGAACCTTAATGAAGGGTTGCCTGAACTGAACAATATCCTCTTTCAGGGGAGCCTGAACAGACAGAGCCAGGTCAGATCCCACCAGCCAGCTAAACAGCAAAGGCAGCTTCCCAAGCACCTTGAGGGCAGGTACTTTCAGAGCAAAACTCACTTGCGGTGTATCCCCCTTGACCGCTAATTTCACCTGACTGACCTCTGGACAATGGCTAAGATCACCCAAATAAATTTCTGTCCCTGGCAGTGCTGCTTTTTCAGGGTTTTCCTGAAGCGTGTTGAATGCTGGCTCCTTACGTTCGGGCTCAGGTTCAGATTCAGGTTCTGACTTTATATTGCTATGACTCACGGAACTTTCGGATAGAGGAGCCGGTATCTCTTCGGGTATTTGAGAAGGCAACCCGGTGCTGATGTCAGCCTTTTCATTGATTACAGGAGTCACTTCAATCTCTTTGGGAAAGGATGACGGTATCTCATGGGTCGACAGTTCTTTCTGTTCGTCCGGAGCAGAAAGCGGTTCCAGTTCACCCAGCAAGCCCAGGCAAAGCAGGTTCATGACCTGATTGGACGACTGAGGATTCATACCCATTTTTTCCTGGAACAGCTGATCCAATTTACTGACCTCATGCGGCTTCCCCATCAGATCAGAGATAGCAAGGGCCACCCACTCCTTATCTGCAACCGGGCGCTCTCTGGCTTCGACACGAACATCTCCGGCAGCCAGACAGGCCACGCTGCCCAGGTCGACAGAAAGGTAACTGCCGATACCAAGAGGATTATGGGTACCAATGGAGTTGTAATGTTCAGAGGTACAAGCCTGATACTGTTTCCATAACCGTTCCAGTTTCCGAAACTCAAGAGGAAAGTCCAGTTGCAGTAATTGGTGAACAATCTCTCCCATTGGCGGATTCACTTTCACAGAGACCTCTTTCAAGCTGACGGGAAACGCTTCACGGGTATCTGACACTTCGTTGACCAGCCCCAGGTTCAGGACGACATCGGGCACTTTGATTTCAAACACACCCTCCTCACCCAGACGGAATCCGGAAAACTTCAGAGAGGCGGATGATAACTCGCCATGGGCTGTGTCTGTGAAGTCGATGCGCTGCTCACCAAAACCCATGGATGCAGAGGTAGAAGGGTCTGATGCCTGCTTTTTGGCAAGTCCTCTTAAGGTATGAAAGAGCTTCAGGGCATTTTGGTAAGAATGGATGGATTGGCCAGCATTGGCTTCGCGATACATCATAGCCGCAGTCCGCTGTTTCTGCTTCGACAACTCTTCTTGCCTCTGCTTAAGCAATTTCCGGGCGCGTTGCAGATCTTTCCGGCAAGAGGCCAACATGACCTGGCAAGCCTTTTTCGCCTTGCTTTCCTTCATCCCCGGAAGATCTTCTTCGAGCATCTTTACCGTCTTTTCTCTTGACTGATACAGACCGACCGTAGCATTGGCTTTTACGGCAAAGCCATCTTCCCGCTCTCTGGACTTTTTAAGACTGTCAGCACCCAGCTCTTTTTTCCAGGTCGTCACCATCGGAGCAAATAATCGGATGAGCGCTTCTCCCATCGCTTGCATGAACAGGTCTGACTTCACCCCTCTCTCTTCCGTTTCCAAGCCATCAAGCGAGCATTGAATAACATCACCCAGATGCCTTTTTGCATCCGATCCTGATGTCTCTGCATAGAGAGCTCCAAAGGCCTCAGAGCATTTTTTGTAGGCGCTGAAAGTCTCTGTCTTTCTACAGGTCAACAAGTGGTTCAATGGCTCGGCAAGGGGTTCGCCAATGCAAACACGACAGCTCCCCTTCATTTTGATGGGGCCAACCGCTTTATCTTCTTCCAGGGAAAAGCAATCGGCAGAGATTTCGGGTACTTCCAGCTCCAGCAGCCCCTTCTCAAAACAGAAACGACTGGTATTAAGGACCAGATTTTTCACCTGAAAGTCATAACGGTCAGGATCGGTCACTTTCACATCACCCAGACGCATTTCAAACACCTTGCCCCGGTGCTTGTCCTTCCTGTTTCTTTTGAAAACATCTTTCATTAGTGCAAGGGCTTGGATACCGGTTGAAATATTCTCTTCCAGTACCTTCATACTCTGCTCAAGTTTTCTTTTACTGACTGGCAGCGACTGCTCATAAGAACGCACCTGTTCAGCGGATCTTGTTAAATAAGCCTTTTTGAGAACCAGCTGTGCCTTTATGCTCAGTTGCTTTTTAACCAGAATAATGTAGTGATCCATCTGCTCAGGCGTCAGGACCTCAATACTTTTGCGTAGCCTTTGCAGTGACTCCTCAGCAAGCTTCAGACTGTGCTCCAAGTCTTCGATATCCCGCTTGAATGACTCCTGATTCTCAAGCTCATCATTGATTAAATTGCGAAACTCTTTCTGAGTGGCACCGGTAACCGATGAAATGGCAGAGCTGAAAAAAGAGATAAAACTGGACGACAGTGAACTGAGCGCACGGGTCAACAGGCCGGGTTTAACCGGGACTGTCTCTATTCCCCTTTCAGCCAGTGATCGGAAAGGTTGATATTCTGAACGAGACAGGATCTGTTTGCGGGTTGTCTCTTCCTTGCGAACCCCCTGAACCTCATTATCCAAGTCCGAAGACGGAGGCAGATGCAGGGGCTTTCTGCCGGTTACTTTATTGCCTAATTTCATTACCTTTTATTAACCATTTCCCTGGTAGACGAGTGTCTGAAACACTGGTTTAATACGCCTGCAACGTTAGTGTAACAATTTAAAAAGCCTGACATGCACAGACTCAGCTCAACGACCGATTGCGGCGGGTCTGCATGTTTTCGCTAACGTGTTAGCGTGGTTGTGAAGTGGTCTAATGACACCGGACACCTCGTTAAGCACAATAGTGCAACCAGTAACGAGGTTCATAATGGCAACGCGAAAACATTATTCTCAGGAATTCAAACTCAAAGCTGTAAAACTGGTTACTGAACAAGCTCAGTCGCCTACAGCAGTCGCCAGAAGTCTAGGAATTTGTGCGACTAACCTCCGTCGTTGGGTTCGACTCAGTGAAGAGAAGAAAGAGCTGGCTTTCCCCGGCAAAGGCCATCAGGCCCTGACGACTGAACAGCAGAGAATCAAAGAGCTTGAAGCTGAAAACAAACAGCTGAAAATGGAACAGGAAATCTTAAAAAAAGCCATGGCCTTCTTTGCGAAAGACCAGCTGTAAGATACGCCTTCATACAGCGGGAGAGGAAGGCCTATCCTGTCGTAACGCTATGCAAAGCACTAAAAGTTAATCGCAGCAGCTTCTACGAATGGAATAAACAACAGGCAAAAAATCAACAGATTGACCCGGAGATGTTTCGCCTGGAGGCAGATGCCCGAGAGATTTTTGCTCAATCAGGTGACCCTTATGGAAGTCGTCGAATGGCGAAAGCCCTGCGTTCAAAAGGTTACAGCATAGGGCGTTATCAGGCCAAAACCCTGATGCAACGGCTTGGCCTGCGGGTTCGGGCGGTCAAAAAATTCAAGGTGACAACCAACAGCAAACACAAACTGCCAGTGTCGGCAAACCTTTTGAATCGTGAGTTTTCAGTTTCAGCACCCGATAGAGTATGCGTAGCTGATATCAGCTACCTCTGGACTCGTGAAGGCTGGGTTTATCTGGCGGCTGTCGTTGATCTGTTTTCGCGGAAAGTCGTCGGTTGGTCGATGAGTAACCGTATGACGACAGAGCTGCCCCTGGAAACTTTGAGAATGGCTTACTGGGGCAGAAAGCCTGGAGATGGTGTGATGCACCATTCAGATCGTGGCAGCCAGTACGCGTCTCTGGAGTATCAGAATCAACTCAGGGAGTATGGGATGGTCTGTAGTATGAGTCGCAAGGGTAATTGCTGGGATAACTCTGTGATGGAGCAGTTCTTTGGCAGCCTGAAAAGGGAAAGAACGGATCATTATATTTATGATACTCGGGCAGAAGTAGAGGCACATGTTATTGATTACATTTTGTTCTACAACAATAACAGATTGCATTCCTATCTGGACTATATGAGTCCAGTAGACTTCGAGAAGCAAAAATTGAAAAAAGCAGCTTAATCAGGTGTCCGTTTTTACTTGACCACTACAAAGCAGTGAGGCTTAATTGCACCTGCCAAAAACGCTCAAGGCTGGCTTGAGCGTTTTTTGTTGGCCTAATGTCTGTTCAGTTATACGACCAACCCATCTCAGTTGTCTGGTGCGACACTCTGAGAAATGCCTTCACTTGATTTTCACTCACCCATTCTACAAACCAGTTAGTCAGGTTTGCCATATATCCCAGCGCTTTCTGCTCTGCCCCGCGATCCGGACTCCCGGCATCAGACAGGCCTAACCCGAGACTTTTGAACAAGATTCAAACGCTTCTGCTGCTCAACACGGTCCAGCTCCAGCTGATACTGCTGCTTCCTGAGCCTGCGATTAACCAGAAAAGTCGCGAACCAGACAGCCGGGTTTAAGGAAGTTCGCTTCTTCAATTGAACAAAAGGTGACTGCAGTTGCAATTCTGAACTTTTTCGGTCAATCGGCAGAGTTACCTTTACAGCCACCTCTTTTTTGCCGAGGAAAAAGCCCATCCACCAGGACAGCTTTTTCATCAGACTCCGAGGAGCAATACGCATTTCAAAATCAGCGACTCTTTTTCCTTTTTCTGTCCGGAACCTTGGATTAATCACTCCGATGCACTCGTCCAGGTCTTTGAACTTTAAACCTTCTGGTGGTTTTTCTACGGCTGGTTTAACTGAGGCCCGGGACAGGGGCCGATTGGTCGCTGCGTTTGCCACTTCGGACGGCTTGACTTCTTCGGGTAACGATGAAGAGGATGGAGTAACTGCCTGGGTTTTTCGAGAATTCACCAGGATTGACTCAAGCCTTTCCGGCTCAGCGACGGAAGCATCCACCGTTACATTCCGGGGAGACTCAGGATTTACCGCCGCTGTGCCTGTTGAAGTGGGTAAGACAGGTTCAGACTCTGAGATCTCAGCATTCGGGGTTGTATTCTCTGCTGGCTCAGTCTCTGGAACAGGGGTCGCCACTTCCGAACTCTGAGTGCCCTCTTGCTCCGGCAGTGGGGAAGTCCGTGGTATTGGTAGCTCTTGTCCAGAGAATGGCAAGACCAGATGTTCCAGTTTTTCAGGTGCAAAAACAGCACTGTCAGCAAAAACACCTTCCTCACAAAGCTTCCAGACCTTCTGCTGAGACTCTTTGGTTAAACCTGCCGATGCCAGTGCTGACGCCATAGCCCCGGCATCAACATTCGCCGAGAGAAGTTCTCCGGTTTTCTCGACAAACGTCTGCCTGTGCTGCTGATACGGGCTGGCTTCCTCTCCTGAGAAAGCCACCTCTCCCTCGCGGGTCAGGCAGGCAACCTTCCCCAGATCAATCTCTAAATAATCGGAGGTTTGAGTCCCACCCGAGTGCTTCTTTTTCTCCACCTCCCTGTAAATGGGCAGAACGACTTTTTTCAGCGTTTTCGAGTCCACTGGAAACTTCAGCTGCAACAGTTCCTTCACCAGAGGTCCAAAGGGTGGCTGAATTTTGATCGATGCACCTCTAACGATGACCGGTACCGACTTTTTCTCTCCCGTCACTTCATTCTGAAGAGTGATATGGCTGGCCATTTCCGGAATAGTCAGCTCCGCAGCACCGGATGGACTGAAAGAAAAATCAGACGCGTTGACCTTAAGCTGGCTCAATTCAACAGAACTGGTATCCGATACGGGAATCTTCATTCCCGGAATAGCAATATGCTTTTGTCTGCCTGTCTGGCTGCCATTAGCCACAGCTGCCAGCCCGTAGACCAGATCGATCATCCCCCGGTTCATATCAAATGACGAGTCAATATTCTTTGATCGTTGTTGCTGTACGCTTCTTAACTGTTTGCTGTGGGTTAACTCACGGATTTTGACTTCTCTCAGTTCCGCTACCGCTTTCAGAGCTTTGGTCGCTTGAATACTCAATTGTTGACAGTAGTCTTTTGCTTCACCTCCAGGCAGGCTTTTTATATCTTCCAGCAGTTGATGAAGATCGTCTTTGCGCTCTTTTTCTTCTTTGCCCAAACTTTCGCAAACCACTTCCAACCCTTTATGCTTCCATTGCTTCTCAACGTGCAGTGCAACAAGAGGAAGCTCGGGGCTTCCCGACATGAACGGGATCATCAAATCAAGCAGCGAGTGAGCAAACGAAGCGTCTTGCAGCGCCAGGGTTTGTCCATCTTTTTTTTCTAACTGAAGGCTTTTAATCGACACTTCAGCCATATCAGCCACATTGGCAGGCTTCAGCTCGTTGCTCATGGCATTAATATGTATGGGAGCTTTCGCGATGTTCTCGGTCAACACCTTGCGCAAGTGTTCACTGATCGGTGGCTTCAGTTTGATACTGATTCCTCCGGACAAAGTCATTGGCTCAACCTCGCCACTGGCCCCCATTGACGATAAGTCTGCCCTGATATCGGCAATATCCAATATCAGCTCTTGCGTGGGAGACATATAACACTGCTCAATAAAGACACCGATGTTTTGTACCTTCAGCTCAGCACCGGAGGACAGTGTGGTCGACAGGTTCCCCAGGTTGAGGTGATAAACCTTGCCAGCAGGCAGTCCTTTTTTGGACTTCCCAAAGACCTCTTGAAGCCCATGTATCAGTTTAAGTCCGGGACCCATTTGCTTTTCGATCAACTTCAGGAAGTCCTGTGTCTCTTTCCTGATCGCCGTATCCCAAACTTTCAGGAGAGGCTTCGTCTCCTCTATCTCATTTAAGTTTCGCTCTAGCCTGCTCAGCTGAGCTCTTAATTCAAAAAGCCTTTTTTGGAGTTTTGAAAATTTATCCTGCTTTTTAGTTTCCAGACGGGGAAGCTTTTTTCTCAATCCCTTCAGCTCAGTCTGAATGGATTTCATCTCATACTGTAATTTCTTCAGTTTCTTTTTGTTCTCGTTGGCAAACTGTTCATTTCTCTTTAAATTATCATCGGCCCTGTTGCCAGTCTTACCGACTCCGGCTCGGATAGACTTCATCGCTAACTTGGAAAATCCTGTCAGGAGGGTGGCCCAGAAGCCTCCCTCCACATTCTCAATGACAACATCCCGTTTGTGGATAGGCACATATTGGAGGTGCAGACCTGCTTCCCCCTGCAATAGCGAGTCGGTGGTTTCGTCAACAGAGACATCCCGAGGCCCCATTTTAGCCTTGGTTGGTTGAGTATAAGGTAGCGATTGACTTTGAACTGTTTGTTGCCTGCCCCCGGGGCCATTAACAGGTAGATTGGAGCCACCAGTTGCCATATCATCATCCATGCTCAGAGAGTTTTTTTTTATATCGCCACTTTGCCACTGAGCTTGAAACAGCCCATCTCGCCACGACTTTGATGAATTAGCCATGACCCACCAACAGAGTCTCTGGAGCACAAACAGTTAAGAGCAGGTAATTGCGGCAGGTTCCGGGAGTTTGTCAGTGGCGTCAAAGTACCAGGGTACATCACTGCCCACTCGGCGGGTTGCGTTAATTAAGGTGAGTTGTCAAGAACTGTTGCCTGACACCATGAGTGAGCGCAGGCAATCAATCATTTCACTTCAGTTCAGTGACTTGCCTCGTTCCATTCTCACTGCTGGTCACCAGGCGGAAGCCATCGTCGATGAAGTCTACGAAATTGACCGGCCCATCATGTTGAACGGTGGTTTTTTCTACCCATGATCCGTCGACCATCTTGTCACAGACTTTTGCCGTGTGATCGTCACTGGCGGTCACCACATGCATTTCATCAGCGCTGAAGGTTGCTAATGTGATCGGCCCGTCATGGGAAATGGCAGTTTTGGTTACCCATGCTCCGTCGGCCCCCAAGGCATGAACTCCCGCCATGTTATCGTCGCTGACAGTGACCACATGGAGCTTATCGTCGCTTAAGGTGGCTGAGTTGACAAGACCTTTAGAGGCAATGCTAGCCTCTTTTGCAAATGACCCATCGGCCTTCCGATTGTAGATATTCGCTATGCCATCGGTATTGATGGTCACCACACGGCGGTCATTGGCTCTGTCACCTTGAAGAGGGGAGCCTGCCTGTTGTAAACCTTGATGACTTAAAAGTTCACCCTGGTCAGCTTTAGTAATAACCCATCCGAAACCAGCACCTGTTTGTTTGCTCTGTGGCTGAACAGGTTTTGTCAAGTCTGGGGTTGAAACCCCAACAGCGGCGGGTGTATTTACGTTATTCATATAAGTTCCTTTCATTAAGTTAGTTTTATCCTTGATTGCAAGGATATTTGATTTGAAGATCATCCAACATTGATGTCCTTCGGTAACTCAGAGTTGCCTTCAGGATAAAAGTTCATAACATTGATGTAAGCGCAACTAACAAGAAGACAGGACGCTGATGATCTGCTTAAAAAACGTGAGTTCGACGCAAAAAAAAGACAAGGAAACCCATTTGATTAAACTATCTTTTATAAGTACTCAGCCATACGGAATCGAATATTTCTGGCTTATTGGGTAGGTGCTCTGCAAGACGCAACGACGGGAACATAGCAAGCTATGTGACCAGAGTTGCAACGCATCACGACTGCATGGATGCAGGAGCTAGAGCAACGCAGGAGCAGTTGCCGCGAGTGCCTGAACAATGAGTCAGAAAATATGATTTCGTATGGTTGAGTACTTAAGACGCTATACTTCGATCGCGCCTTACTCATCACAAAGAGCGCTTTTTTATGAACACTACTTCATTAAAAGTATCGGTCATCGCAGCCTTTCTTCTCAGCGCCATGGCTCTTGCCGCCGTTGTTCAGATCCCAATCGCTCTGGCCTGTACGGGCATTACACTGGTTTCAGAGGACGATGCGGTCATCCAGGCTCGCACTGAAGAGTGGGGATCCTTTGATCTGGAATCAAAAATTATGGTGATACCACGAGACACCGCCTTCACGGGTCTCACGCCTGATGGCAAACCGGGCTTAAAGTGGAAAGCCAAATACGGTGTTGTCGGCATCAATGGCCTGAATAAACCAGCGCTTATTGATGGAATGAACGAAAAAGGGTTAGCCGTTTCAGTGCTTTACTTGCCAGGCACTGCCGAGTTTCCACCCTATGACCCGGCCAAAGCAGCAAACACAATTGGCCCTCAAGACATCAGCAACTGGGTACTTTCTACCCAGTCGACAATAAAAGATATAAAGCAAAATCTTCCAAAAATAGATGTAGCCCCCGTCAAGGAAAAAGGCTTAGGCAATATCGTGCCTCCGATCCATTTCATGATCACAGATCGCTCAGGAGCATCAATCGTGGTGGAGTACACCCATGGCGGCCAGCTGAATATTTATGACAACCCCGTCGGCGTGTTAACTAACAATCCTGAATTTCCCTGGCATCTGCAAAACCTGAAAAACTACATCGGCCTTACCGCTAAAGCCAAACCAGACATTAAAGTAGGCGATCTGGAGTTAACGCCACACGGTGCTGGTTCGGGCATGATTGGCCTGCCTGGCGATTACTCACCCGTATCTCGATTTGTTCGCGCAGCGGCACTTCGAAACACAGCACGCCCCGTCGAAAATGGCTATGCCGCCGCAATGGAATCACTGCGCATCCTGAACAACTTTGATATTCCTTCTGGTGCAGTATTCGCCAGAGATGAACTCCCCAAAGACGACACACTGGGCTCCACTCAGTGGACGACGGCTATGGATACCAAAGACCTGAAATACTATTACAAAACCATGTTTAACAGCCGTATTCGGGAGATTGATTTCGCATCGGTAGACTTTGATAAACCCGGGATTCGTTATCGCGATTTAGATCTGAAAAAACAGCAGGATTTGAAGGTCGTCGATATTAAATAGTCCCTGTGACACAGGAATCATCAACCCCCGTCTGGCCAGTGAGTATTTTCATTGAGCTATAATTCTGTTTCTGCACTTACTGGCTACTGGCTACTGGCTACTGGCTACTGGCTACAAAACGAGCGACACAACCGGTCACCAGAATGTCCACATCGGTGAATCTTGAGCGCAATTCCTGCTCCAACCCATCCAGATAATCTTTCTGATTGCTGAAGATCCCTTTTCGGTTATAAAGGCCAATAAGAGCTTTTGCCACCAGAGTACGAGGTACATTAAGAATGGTGGAGCCAAACAGTTTTCCCCCTTCATTCAGCAAGGGCTTAACGTGATCGAACACGACAGCTTTGCTATGGATGCTGCCTGGCAGGCAGTGCAGTAAATAGTTCATGCTGATAGAGTTGAAGGCATTGACCGGCAAGGAGGTAAATGGTTTGAAAACGTTATGCACCAGGGTAATGGGTTGATAACGGTTTACTCGCTGCCCGGCATACTCAAGTGTGTTTACGTTCAGGTCTACCAATGTCAACGATGGATGATCGGTTGGGAACTGGCAGCGGTCAGGGAAATAACCGGTGCCAACCCCTATATCCAGATGCTGGTCGCTGACGTGCTGATTAAACCAGTCCAGGATTATAGGTGTCGGACACTGCCAGATAAAACGGTTGGAAATGCCCAGCACGGCAATATCATAGATATTGAGAACCCGCTTTGAATAAACGGCCTGACCCCTGTGAACTTGTTCTTCCGTTATCTTACCGCCTGGTAAAGTCATAGTAGAGTACCCCACCGAAGGAAAACAGTGAGTAACAGTAATGCCCAACAATCTGACTCTGTCCGCATTCGAAAGCATATTTTCATGCGCACGAAGTCAGTCAGCAGCCTCACTGAGACTAAAAAAATAATAGCTCTGAGAATCTGACATAATAAGGAAAGAGAAAAGACCCACTCTGACCAGGAGTCCCCCCCTTGAGCTTGAAAACTGTGTTTATCACCGGAGCCACTTCCGGTTTTGGTGAAGCCTGTGCCCGTCGTTTTGCCAGTGAACAAGGCTGGCAACTGGTGATTACCGGCAGAAGAAAGGAACGTCTGGAAGCACTGGCCAGAGAACTCTCGGCATCCTGCCCTGTTCACTGCCTTGTTTTTGATATAAGAGATGAAGATGCCATTCAGTACGCGCTGAGCAATCTCCCGGAAGCTTTTTCGGACATTCATACTCTGATCAACAATGCCGGTCTGGCCCTGGGTACTAAACCGGCTGACCAGTGTGATACCCGACAGTGGATCAATATGATCGACACCAACGTTAAAGGACTGGTTCTGATCACTCATGCTCTTTTACCGGCCCTGAAGAAAAACAACAGTGGCAGTATTATTAACCTGGGATCGGTTGCCGGTAATTATCCTTATCCTGGTGGCAATGTTTATGGCGGCACCAAAGCATTTGTAAAACAGTTTTCCCTGAATCTTCGTTCTGACCTTCTGGGGAATGGCATCAGAGTGACCAATATCGAACCCGGAATGGCTGAAACTGAATTTTCACTCGTGCGTTTCGAGGGTGATCAATCAAAAGCCGATGCAGTGTATAAAGGTATGAAGCCTCTTTCAGCAGAAGATATCGCAGAGAGCATCTACTGGGTCGCAAGCAGACCAGCCCATGTCAATATTAACGCCATGGAAATCATGCCCGTTCAGCAGGCTTTTGCAGCTTTTGATGTGGATCGCAATCAATGATATCTCTGTCTGGAGCTTGCTCTCAGCAGGCTCCTGCTTTAAACACACGCTCTCAAAAAACAACTGTTGAAGCAGGTTATACACAAAATTTTGTAGCCTTATAAACAACAATTAACGTATAAATACGGCTTTCAAAAGGCCCAACATATTCAAGAGACTCTCGTCTGATTATTTTTCAACCAATGCATAAACGCCTTGTAATTTCAGGCACCTCATGAGTTATCCACAAGTAATTCAGTGTGTTAATCAGTTATTTTGTTGAAAACACACCTCAACCCTTTCTACCATTGAGTGCCAGCTACACACCGACCCCAGCGAATGGGTGCATTTCTCCAAACAGCCAACCGGACTCAAAAAATTGACCGCAACGGAGTATTTCTGACTACTGGATACATTGTCAGCCTCCCAAAGCTAAAGAGGGTGCTGCAAAACTCCAACAGCTCGTTCCCATGCTCTGAGGTCGTCATTCCCGCGAAGGCGGGAATCCAGCGCCAACTGTGGATCTCTGCCTTCTCGGGGATGACAAGGCCAGGGGGGCACCGGGCAATATGGTTCTGGTGGTGAGTCAGTGTGGATTCCCGCCTTCGCGGGAATGACGAGAATGAAGCCGGGAATGACAGGAGTCAACTCGTTCCCATGCTGGAGTGAGTTTTGCGACAGCCTCAGAGCGTGGGAACGGGTTGAAAATATCAAAGAAAAATCATTTTTCCTGAATCCAGGTACTGAAGTCCAGCGTATCATTCACAGGATCAATAGAGAACGGTCACTGACCGGCCACATTTACCCTGACAATGTTTTTTCAGGCAAAGTTTCGCCAATGTCGAGATAGACTCATGCTTTTTTGCACTGTGCAGTCTTTGACAATAATCGACTTTTTAAGGTCTGCCTGAATTTATCGGGATATACATGAAGATACGATCACTTAATCTGCATTCTCAGATAAGCTGCACTGCAACAGTTTCAAAAAACAGCAGACAGAATACCCTGCTAGTGCTATTCAGCTTATGTCTGGTATTCCTTCTTTTATCGCTCAATCGACCTGCACATGCTCTTTCAACTGAATGGTTAGTGAACCCTCAGCAGCCTGAGGCCAGGGTCAGGCTACACTTTTCTGGTGAAGCAGACCCGACCACCCGTCAACTTTATGCGGCACTGGAAGTCCAATTATCAGGTGACTGGAAGACTTACTGGCGATCACCCGGTGAGGCTGGTATTCCACCTGAAATCGACTGGCGTATAGAACAGCCACAAGGCAGCAGTAATATAGAAACGGTTGAGTGGCTCTGGCCCGCTCCAGAGCGTATAGAAATGCTGGGACTGCATACCCTTGGCTATAAAAATGGTACGGTTTTTCCTCTTCTGATTCAGGTTAAAGATTTGAATCAGCCGGTCTCCATCGATGCCAGGCTGAGGTTGTCTTCCTGCACCACGGTATGCGTACTGACAGATTACGAGATTCAACTGGATTTCACACCCTCTGATCTGAAAGCAGACCCGCAAGCGTCATTCCTGATTGATAAAGCCCTTTCCCGGGTTCCGACGACTATGCCGGACTCAGGGCTGAGCGTGGAATCTGTTGTATGGAACAAGGAAAACAACAAGGTTGTTGCCACTGCCCACTCTGAGACTGGCTGGGAAAAGGCCGTTGACGTCATCATCGATGGTCAGGAAGAGATTACCTTCGGACTGCCGGAATTTACCATTGAGGGCAACCAGCTTCAGGCCGTCATGAATGCATCAAGCTGGCTGGGTGAATACAACCTGTCAGATGAACCTGTCACCGTTACCCTTCTTAATGGCGACAATGGCCTTGAAAAAACCCTGTCCGTCAAGGAAGTCGCTGCCAGTTCACTGCCAGCAGACACCCGTTCAGCAAGCCTGATGGTGTTACTGGGTCTGGCACTTCTGGGCGGCCTTATCCTCAACCTGATGCCCTGCGTTCTGCCCGTCCTCGGTATGAAGCTTTCTTCCGTACTCCATGCTTCAGGCCAGGAAGCCAAAGTCACCCGCAAGCAGTTTCTTAGCTCTGCGGCAGGCATTGTTTTCTCCTTCTGGTTACTGGCGACGTTTCTCTGGATACTCAAGCTGACCGGCAACAGTATTGGTTGGGGCATCCAGTTTCAAAGCCCCTGGTTTATCGGTTTCATGGTGGCGGTAACTGCCCTTTTTGCTGCCAACCTGATAGGCCTGTTTGAAATCCATCTGCCCTCATTCCTGTCGACCAGGCTGGCTACAGCAGGTGATAACAGTACAGCAGGCCACTTTGTTCAGGGTATGTTCGCAACGCTTCTGGCAACGCCCTGTTCAGCGCCATTTCTGGGAACCGCCGTCGCCTTTGCCCTGTCCACCAACAGCTTCAACCTGTTTGCCATATTCACGGCTTTGGGCATAGGTCTTGCCCTTCCGTATCTGCTGATTGCAGCCAGACCCTCTCTTTTGAAGTGGATGCCAAAACCCGGTCAGTGGATGATCAACCTTCGTCGTTTACTGGCACTGATGCTGCTGGTGACTTCGTTGTGGCTAACCAGCCTGCTTCAGGCATTCCTGCCAGTCTATCTGCTTCTGATGATTGCCCTGATTCCTACTGTACTGGTCCTGCATCGCCTGTTGATCAGCTTGATGCCTCAAGCTGGAAAAAGACTATTGCTACTGCCCTCACTGTTCCTGTCAATGGCGATAGTGCTCTTCGGAGCTTGGTCGACCGGTTTGTTCAGTCCGGAACAATCGACATCAGACAATCTGATCTGGAACCCCCTGAATGAGCAGGAAATTGCCAGCTCGGTGGCTGAAGGCAAAGTCGTCTTTGTCGATGTCACAGCTGACTGGTGTATCACTTGTAAAGCAAACAAGATCAGGGTCATCGACAGGGATCCAACCAACAGTCGCCTACAAAAAAACTCTATGATAACTATGAAAGGAGACTGGACCCGGCCTTCAGAAGAAATTAATGCCTACCTTCAGAAGAACGGGCGATTTGGTGTACCTTTCAATATCGTCTATGGTCCGGGTGCTCCTGAAGGAATACCACTGCCGGTTATTCTCGACCATGACAGTGTTGCAGCGGCTATTGAGAAGGCATCGTCCAGGTAAACCCGGGAAATCAGCCCGAAAAGCTTCTCATAGAATCATAATGGAATGCTTTTTCGCTGTTTACCGACCAACCTGAGCCCTGAAGTTTCACCAACAGATGGGCTCCATAGCCAGACAGCCTGGCCTATAAGTCTTTGCCATTGCCATTTAATCATGACAAAGTGGCAGTCAAAGCTATTTCGCCCCTGAAGTGAATCTCACTCCCATGAGCTTCAGCAACAACTCAGGGAAACAAATACTGACTCAAAGATGAGCACGATGAAAAAAACTTTTATTCTCGCCACTACCCTATTGATGGGCTCGCTCAACATTCAGGCACAGTCTCTGGATGATCAGCAGAAGCAGGAAGTCAGAGAGCTGGTTCGTAAAACACTGGTAGAAAACCCTGACATCCTGGTTGAAGCTATGAACGAACTGAGAAAGCGAGAAATAGCTGCCCAGCAAAGTGCCGAAACGCAGATGCTGGAAGACCGTCAAAAGCAGCTATTCGAAAACCCTGAGAACCCCATTATGGGCAACCCTGAAGCCAAGGTAACTATTGCCTACTTTGGTGATTACAACTGTGGTTTCTGCAAGCGTCAGGATCCTATCCTGAAGAAAATTGTTGAAGAGAACCCTGATGTAAAAATTGTTGTCAAGGAACTCCCCGTTCTTGGCCCGGAATCACGTGAAGCTGCGGAAATGGCTCTGGCCACCTTCAAGCTGGACAAGGATAAATACCTGTCTGTTAACCAGCGTCTGATGTCCAGACCCGGCAGACACACCAGCAGCTCCATTAAAGCGGCGCTGAAAGCAGAGGGAGTAGACTCCGACAAACTGAAAGTAGACGAGTCTGTAACTCAGCAGCTTGACGAGAACCTGCGTCTGGCACAGGAGCTTGGCATTCGCGGAACACCTGCACTGGTATTCCCCGATGAAGTGTTGAGAGGCTACACCGAAGAAGGCGTACTGAAAGAAAAAATCAAGCAGCGTCTCTGACCTGCAATTCAACTAATAAAAAACCGGAATCATCCGGTTTTTTATTTGACTTGCTGGCTATTACATTTCTCAGGCCATTTAGTAATAACTTTTGCGCTGATGAGTATTAAAGCTCAGCCACAATACAGTCTTTACGTTCTTTTCCTGTCTTTGACAGATATTCAGTAAACTCCGATGGAATACGACCCATGGTAGCGCCTTCCCAGTTAACCACAGAGCCGTCTTCTTTTTCGTATTGAAATTGATAGCGCTGTCTTGGCTTTCCTTTTCTGGTTTTCTCTACAACAGTAGAAGCCATCAGATCTTCAATGGTCAGACCTTTCTCCTGCATCTGACCAAGAATGCTTTCAACAGCTTCTCTTTTGCGACCTTGTTGTTCCTTCTGCTCATTGTGCTCACGCACTTTTTCTGCATGGATCGCTTCTACACGTCTGATAACGTTTTCTATATCTTCAACATGCATGCCCTGAAACAGTTTACGTAACTGTACTTTTGATTTCAGGATATTCAGGGACTCTTCAAAAATATTCATTATAGAACCAGGGTGGGCAATATTTGGAAAGCATCAAAAGTACCATTGCACTGACTAACTGTAAACAGTGTCGTACATAAATTATGATGCAAAACTAAATAACTACTAACGAATTAAGAAAAAAATAATCATTTCTTTTTCAATAGCCAATCCTACGAACAGTCTAATTAAATCATACGACTGGCTGTCATCGTTTTTATTACCAGATAGTGGCATAGACTCATTACGAGTCTATGCCATGCTCCATAAAACAGATCGCTGCAATTATAATCAGGCTGTTTCCAGCTTCTTCAGTTCCTGCGCACGGAGATCTTTTCTTAAAACCTTACCGACGGGGGTCATCGGAAGCTCTACCCTGAACTCCACCTGTCTGGGCACTTTGTAAGCCGTCATATTTTTACGACAGTAATCCTTCAACTCCTGCTCGGTAATACTGTCATCCTGTGGAATAACAAACAGTTTTACTGCCTCTCCTGTTTTTTCATCAGGTACTCCGATCACCGCACAGTTTTGCACTTTTTCATGCCTGGCCACGACATCCTCAATCTCGTTAGGATAGACATTAAAACCGGATACCAGCACCATATCTTTCAGACGGTCTACGATACGTATATAACCGTCTTCACCAATAATGGCTACATCACCCGTACGGAACCAGCCTTCGTTGTCCAGCACTTCGGCAGTCGCTTCAGGGCGTTGCCAATAACCTGCCATGACCTGGGGACCTTTTGCACAGAGTTCGCCGCGTTCACCGAATGGTAACTCGTTGCCTTCATCATCAATGACTTTCAGAGCAGTACCCGGTAGGGCAATACCCACTGTGCCATCCTGAACAAAGTCACCCGCAGGGTTGGCGGTCAAAATAGGAGAGGTTTCGGACAAACCATAGCCTTCACCAATTCGGCAGCCAGTCAGTTCGAGCCAGCGATCTGCTGTCGCCTGCTGAAGCGCTGTCCCCCCCGAATTGGTCACCCTCAGGTCAGAGAAGTCAATGTTCTTGAACTCGGGATGATTCATCAGGCCGACAAACAGAGTGTTGAGGCCAATGAATGCATTGATACGCCATGGCTTGATGGTTTTGATAAAGGTATCAATATCCCTGGGGTTAGCAATCAGGATACTGTGCCCTCCCAGAGAGAAGTATGACAACAAGTGAACCGAGAAGGCATAGATGTGATAAAGAGGCAATGGCGCTACCACAGTATCACCTTCAGGATTGCAAACCGGACTACCATCAGCATTCACCTGTCTTCTCAACTCAACTGTCTGGAGAACATTGCCGACCAGATTGGCATGAGTCAACATCGCACCCTTGGCGACACCGGTAGTCCCCCCAGTGTACTGCAGAGCAGCCAGATCTTCTCTTTGTGCTGGCTTGGGTGGCTTATAGGTTCCCTTGCTACCCAGTGCCAGGGCCTTCCTGAAAGTTATGGCCGTTGGAAGGCTGTAAGACGGCACCATTTTCTTGACGTGCTTAACGGCAAAGTTGATTAAGGAGCGTTTCGGCCAGGGCAACAGATCCGCCAGATCAGTCACAATCAGGTGCTCAACACCGGTCTCCGATAAGACTTCTTCGACCAGATGTCCAACGATATTGACGCAGACCAGTGCTTTCACACCTGCGTCATTGAACTGATGTTTAATCTCTCTGGCAGTATAGAGAGGATTCGTATTAACAATGACCAAACCCGCTTTGATGGCACCAAAGGCCACCACTGGATACTGCAAAATGTTAGGCATTTGCAGAGCAATGCGATCACCGGGCTGCAATCCGGTGTGCTGCTGAAGGTAGGCTGCAAACTGATCGCTCAGGCGATCCACCTCATTAAAGCTGAGCGTTAATCCCAGTCCTGTGAAGGCGGGCTTGTCTCCATGTCTATCGACAGCATCTGCAATCACTTCCCCAAGATTAGAGAAAGCTCCGAGGTCAATATGATCAGAAATACCGGGTGCGCGTTTGCCATCCCAAAAAGCTACTTCCATGGAGAGCTCCTCGTCTTATTGTTGTGAATGTCGTCCGGGCTGCCACCGGTTACATATACATACAGATTGTTCAAACCTTAATCGGGTGCGCATTATACTCGCTTCACCGTCAGTCTTGAATTATTTTTGTAAGATTTTGTTAATTGGCGGGAAGTTTTCAGCATCAGAAAACTGCTGTTTTTATCGGGTAAAGTTAAGGCAGCAGCAGGCTTCAGAGGTATTGCTGTCCCATGAAAAGTGGACGTAACGTTACACTGTGGTTTCTATTTTCTGCCCGTTAAACCCGGATATTTGCAGGCAAAGTTAAAAATCTCCGGGCTTTCGAAAGATGCACTGGCCTGTCTGCTACTTTAACACTGACATCTTGTCAGAGATCAATTATGCAATTTGTCTTAATCGTATTCTTGTTGTTATCCCATTTGCCCCTGACCTGCCATGCTAGTCGCCAAGTCTACCAGAGCACCTGGTGGATTGACGAGTTATATTCCCGCGACGAAAATAAGAGCGTATCGGTAAAGTTAAACTCACATATGTATTTTGTCTGTCCCAATATTGCCACCGTGGTAAAGATGCGTACTTCCATCAGACAAACCTCCAGCATGTATGAAAATATATGGTTGACGGATAACAAGACCTACTATGAGAATTGTGAGATACCGAAAATCACCTCAGATGAAACATCTGTCCATCTATGTCGCGATCCCCTTCGCCTGGGCTTTCTGAGTATACTGTTTCTTGAGCATGCTGCCGGAAGGGACGACAGAACGTTTAAAGGCGGGCAACATTACTACTTTATGTCCACGTCAACCGGTTTTAAGGACTCACTTGAGAGTAAAAAAGACGGACATTGTCGAACACACAACATGCGCCTCAAGGTTTATATCTGTAAAAATTATAATGAAACGGAGCCCAGCTGCAGTTATCCGGACCCTCAGTTAAACTGGTATAGTGCAACGGGTGCTTTTCTTTCTGCTCCCATAAAGACACCTTTAACAAATCCTGTAACGACAGCTGTCCCTGCAACTGCCACTGACAACGGTACCGCAATAATTAACACAACCGCTAATGGAACGGTCCCTGCCACTATGGCTGACAACGACACTGCAATAGTTGTGACAACCGCCACTGGAATGGCTCCCGTCACTATGGCCAACAACGAGACAGCAATCGTTATCACAACCGCTCCCGGAACGACTCCGGTGACTATGGCCGACAACGAAACAGCAATTGTTATGACAACCGCTTCAGGAACGGCTCCCGTCACTATGGCCGACAACGAAACAGCAATCGTTATGACAACCGCTCCCGGAACAGCTCCCGTCACTATGGCCGACAACGAAACAGCAATCGTTATGACAACCGCTCCCGGAACGACTCACGTCACTGTGGCCAATAACGAGACAGCAATCGTTATGACAACCGCTTCCGAAACGGCTCCGGTGACTATGGCCGACAACGAGACAGCAATCGTTATGACAACCGCTTCCGGAACGGCTCCCGTCTCTGCCACTGACAAGAGTACCGCTACAGTTATGACAACCGCTTCGGGAACGGCTCCCGTCACTACCACTGACAAGAGTACTGCAATAGTTACGGCAACCGCTTCGGGAACGGCTCCTGTCACTATGACTGTCAACAATACTCAAACCGATTCCGAAACAACTACAACCAGACATGAACATTCACAGGCACAGCCCATTCGTTTAGTTTGGATGATGGGCTACAACCAGACCCGAACTGCAAATATCTTTGAAGAAGAGCATTATCCGGTGATTGCAAAGTGTAAAGAGCCCAGCACCAGGATCAATCTGCTGAACGACAAAGGAACCATTGTCAATAGCTGGCTATGCCAGAAAGTCGGTGAGCGCCTGACGATACTTAAACCCAAATACCGGTATGGCGACGTTTATCTATTTGAGGCTTCACCGGAATATCGCCGTATACTGGCACCGAAATCGAAGCTGTCTGTCAATGTGGTTAGCTCCAGAGATTATCATAACAATAACGCAGACACCTTTTATAACCCACAGGTATTGGCGCTTTTGATCTCTGTGTATCTTATTATTACAAGCGCACTCTGACAGGGTTAAGAACCAGATGATTTAAGCGGATTAGCAAGAACCAGGCACAACTTCTTTGTTTCAACAAATGATGAGTAAACTCTATGAATGTCTTTTTATTGTCTTATTTACTAAAAATCTGCAGAGTTGTCTGCTATTTCTTAATCTGAATTTGTACTAGAGAACAATTATGCAACTGGTCTTATTCGGGTTCATTTTGTTGTTATGTCTATTTCAGACATGTGATGCCGGTGATACCTACACAAGCGCTCTATGGGTGAAAGATTTATATTCACACGCAGAGAACAAAACCGTAGGCGTACGGTTAAACGGAAAAATATACTTTATTTGCCCCAACCTTCCCACTGTGATAAGGCAACGCAGATTTGATAAACAAATCTCAGATATGAATGAAAATCTATGGTTAGTAAGAAACGAAACCTTCTACGAAAACTGTGAGATACCGGAAAATCCCTCAAGCAGGGTTTACCATTTTGTTTGCAATGATGCCAATAAACTGTTTTTTGTAAATCTACAGTTTCTTGAATTCGCTGCCGGTAGAGACGATATGACTTTTGAAGGGGGGAAATATTACTATGCATTTTCCACATCAGATGGCGACCTGAGTTCACTTAACAACCGAAAAGGCGGTCATTGTCGGACACACAACATGCGCGTCAAGTTTTATGTCTGTAAAAGGAATAACGACCCTCATCCGCTGTGCAAAAACATAGACCCTAAGTTAAACATTATTCCTCCAAGTGATCCTTCTACGAATTCTCATTCCATATACAGTTTTATAAATCCTGTAATTCCCGCTGTTCCTGCTATTACTACTGATCCCTATAACGATGCTAATACCAAAACTGCTATGAAAGTGACTACTGAAGCGGATATTACAAAGGCTACTGAAGCAGTTACGACAGAGTCTAACGAAGCAGCTCCCATCGGGGATAATGATTCACTGGATGACCCCATTGAGTTAATATGGGAGATCGGCCACAACCAGACCCAAACAACAACTATCTCTAAAGAAGAGCATTACCCCGTGGTTGCATTGTGTCATGAACCCAACATCAAGATCAGCCTGCTAAATGATAAAAACAAAATTCTCGATAGCTGGTTATGTAACAAAACAGATCAGCGTCTGACGATACTTAAATACGAAAACCGCAATGATGCGTTTTATTTATTTGAAGCATCGCCCGATTACAGCCTTACACAGCTATGGAAATCAAAGCTGTCTGTTAATGTGCGTACTATAAGGCATCAAACAATCAATAACAATAACGCAAACGCTCTCTATGACTCATCGGCATTAGCGCTTCTTATTTCAATGTATCTTATCGCTGCAAACCGATTCTGAAAGGTTTAAGAACCTTTCCATAGATTTTTCTGAAGCATACGGATACATCTGCTACTTTTATCCTGACTAGTTGTTGGGAAAAAAGTATGCGAGTTATCTTATTTGGTTTTCTGTTGTTATTCCTGTTGTTATTCCATCTGTTTCAGACCTGCAATGCTCGTGATATCTACCAGAGCCTCTGGTGGTGGGACGAATTATTTTCTGATGCTGAGAACAAGAGCATAACAGTAAAGTTAAACTCACAGATATATTTTATTTGTCCCAATTTCCCCACCGTAATAAAGCTACGGGGCCACGATAGACAAACTTCAACCATGTATGAAAATATATGGTTAACGGACAATGAAACCCACTATGAGAACTGTGAGATACCTGAAGATCTTCCCTCAACTAAAAAGAATCACTTTATTTGCGACGATCCCGTTGAGCTGGATTTCCTAAGTCTACTGTTTCTTGAACATGCGGCAGGGCCGAACGACAGAACCTTTAAAGGCGGGAAACATTACTATTTATTGTCCACATCAAACGGGACTGAGTCATCAGTTAACAACAGAAAAGGCGGACATTGTCTAACCCATAACATGCGCCTCAAGATTTATGTCTGTAAAAAAAAGCTTATCAATGAAACAAATCCCGAATGCAGAGGCATTACAGATCCTCAGCCAAACTTTTACAGTCCAACGGATGCTTTTATTTATGCTCCTTTGAAAAGCCCTTTAACCACCCCTTTAACAAATCCTGTAACAAACCCTGTAACGACGACTTTGCACATCATTATTAACGACACAGATTCCGATATTGATGATGAAACTGAAACAATGGTGCCAAAAACCACTGGTGTGGCTCCTGTCATTATGACTGATACAGAAACGGTGATAGCAAAGGCCACTGCCGACTATGATGGTCATTCACTGTCGCGGCGCTTTCAGTTAATTTGGCAAATGGGCTATAACCAAACCCGAACTGCACAGCTCTTTGAAGAAAAGAGTTACCCAGTGGTTGCACTTTGTAAAGAGCCCAACATCAGCATCAGCCTGGTGAACAATAAAGGAGCGATTGTCGATAGCTGGTTATGTCAGAAGGTCGGCGAGCGTCTGACGATACTTAAACCCGAATACTACAATGGCGACATTTATCTATTTGAGGCATCACCCGAATATAGCCATACCCGGGTATGGAAATCAAAACTGTCTGTTAATGTGGCTAGCTTCAGACATCACATGACCAATGAAGAAAACCCTCTCTACCACTCACCAACATTGGCGCTTTTGATCTCAATGTACTTTATTGTGACAAACGCATTCTGACCAGATAAAGGTGTGCATATAGGGCTACTACTTTTATTCTAACTTTACATTAGAGAAATATAATGCAAGTTTTCTTATTTTCGCTCCTGTTGTTATTCCATCTCTTGCAGACATCTGATGCTCGTGATGTTTACACAAGTGTATTGTGGGAATATGATTTATATTCCAAAGCTGAGAACAAAACCATAGGGGTAAGGCTAAACTCGCAGATACAGTTTCTTTGCCCCAACCTTCCTACTGTAGCAAGGGTACGCAGCCACGATAGGCAAACCTCAGACATGAAAGAAAATATATGGCTCACGAACAACGAGACCTACTATGAAAACTGTGAGATACCGGAAGATTTTCCCATTACCCGGCAAGATTTATTTATTTGCGACGACCCTACTCGCCTGATTCACCTTAGTTTACTGTTTCTTGAAAATGCTGCCGGAATGAACGACAAAACCTTTGAAGGTGGGAAATATTACTATCTATTCTCCACTTCAGATGGCCGTGCGAGTACACTCTATAACAGAAAAGGTGGGCATTGTCTGACACACAACATGCGCATCAAGATTTATGTCTGTAAAGCAAAGGGTGACACCAGCCCGCTCTGCAAAAAAACAAACCCTCAGTTAAACTGGCTTCCAGGAACTTACCCTTTTACTCCTGCTCCTATAACAAACCGTGTAAAAGCTCGTTTAACAAATCCTTTAACGACAACTATTCCTGCCATTACTGATCATACTGATACTGGAAACAATACCGAGACGGTCATGACTAATACGACTGAAAAAGCGGCTGCTGTTATTACTGACATCTATACCGATGCGGTAACAACAAAGGCCACTGAAACGGTACCCACTGACTATGATGTTACACAGGCAGACTCCGTTCAGTTAATGTGGGAAATGGGCTTTAACCAGACCCAGACTGAAACTCTCTTTGAAGAGGAGAATTACCCGGTGGTTGCACTGTGTAAAGAACCCAACACAAAAATCAGTCTTCTGAACGACAAAGGAAACATTGTCGATAGCTGGTTATGTCAGAAAGTCGGTGAGCGCCTGACGATACTGAAACCCGAATACCAAAATGGCGACGTTTATCGATTTGAGGCATCACCGGAGTACAGTCCTGCGCGGTTATGGAAATCAAAACTGTCTATCAATGTGGGTAGCTTTAAGTATGAATACATCAGTAAGGCAAGCTCACTTTATGACTTACCGGCATTGACGCTTTTGATGTCGATGTATTTTATTGGTTTAGGCGCATTCTGACAGGGTGAGAAATTTCTGCGGATCAAAGCCTTGTTTCGACCGGAAGGACTTCAGCATAGTTGGAAGCAATGTTTTGCTTTTCTTTCAGCAGAGCCTCCTTCTGAGTGCGAGTCATTTTTTTAATGGCGGCTTCCCGCCTGCCTGCGGTTGAACGGTTATGACCTGCTTCCAGATACATCAGGGCAGCAGGTTTTTTACCATTAAAAAATCGGGCGCCGCCTTTCTTTTTGCCTGAGTGTTCTTTCCAGCGCCGCTCGACATTGGTGGTAATGCCGGTATACAGACTGTTGTTGCTTGCCAGAATGATATAAACGAACCAGTTCATGAAACCTGCACAAAAAAGATAAACAACAGCAGTTTACCGCACTGGGCAGGTTAGCACTATAAAACAAAACGAAAGTTCTATTTAAAGAACATCATTGTGATATTAAGTTTTTTTTGGCTTTCGACTTGCTAAATCACAAATCTGAACTGGAATTAACAGTTGCTACCCTCCCACAGGAACATCTTTGCACAGAGTTTGTGGGACTTAATAAAGCGGCTTTTGTTTTTTGATACCGGTGAGTCTAACCATCGTTTTGCCAGTTACCTGTAAAAATGATGCTCACTGAAATGAGAGCAAAGCTGTTCGATCATTCAGCCGTGAACCCAATTGCCGGCCAAAGGAATGTTTGCCGAAGCTCTTGGCCGCCCGAACGAGCTCTTGTTCGGGACAAATGGCTATAACGAATAAATTCGGGAGTACTTCCTATGTTGAGCTTTCTCAGTCCTCCTGCTCATCAAGAGCAGATTGCGTCCAAAGAAGTTGATGAAACTTATAAAAAACTTCGTATACAGGTTTTGTTAGGCATCATTGTTGGCTATGCCGCTTATTACCTGATTCGCAAAAATTTCTCTCTGGCCATGCCCGACCTGATTGAGCAGGGTTTTACCAAGTCCGAACTGGGTCTGGCTCTCTCAGCGGTCTCTTTTGCCTACGGCTTCAGCAAGTTTCTTATGGGCAACCTCTCTGATCGCAGTGACGCTCGGAAATTCATGAGTATTGGCCTGATTCTCTCGGCCCTGACCATGATATTTATGGGAACCGTTCCTTTTGCCACCACCACAGTCACTTCCATGTTTGCCCTGCTGTTTCTCAATGGCTGGTTTCAGGGTATGGGCTATCCGGCTGGCAGCAGAGTCATGACACACTGGTTCTCTGTGAGAGAGAGGGGCGTTAAATGGGCTTACTGGAATACTTCTCACAACCTGGGAGCCGGTCTGGTAGGTCCCATGGCTATTTTTGCGGTCTATCTGTTTGGTGACTGGCAATCACAGCTCTGGTTCCACGGAGTCGTAGCCCTCGTCCTGGCCGGTATCACCTGGACCTTATTAAGAGATACTCCCCAGTCCTGTGGCCTGCCCAGTATCGAAGCATGGACTGGTGACAAGCTTAAATCCTATGACGAGCACCACCATGAGCAGGAGATGTCGGCCAAAGATATCTTTTTCAAATATGTATTTAACAATAAATTGCTCTGGTATCTCTCGCTGGCTAATGTCTTCGTTTATCTGGTTCGTTACGGAGTACTGGATTGGGCGCCAACTTACCTGAAAGAAGTGAAAGGTTTCTCAATGGCTCAGAGCGGTCTGGCCTATTTCCTCTATGAGTTTGCCGGCATTCCCGGCATCCTGCTCTGTGGCTGGGCCAGTGACCGTTTCTTCAGAGGCTGTCGTGCCCCTGTCAGTATGTGGATGATGGCACTGGTCTGTGTTGCCATTGTCATTTACTGGCAGAACCCGGCTGGACACCCGATGATTGATAACCTCTGCCTGATATTTGTGGGCTTCCTGATCTATGGCCCCGTTGTGCTGGTAGGTCTCCAGGCCGCTGATTCAGCCCCCAAGAAGGCAACCGGAACCGCCACTGGCCTGACCGGCCTGTTTGGTTATCTCGGTGGCGCTCTCTTTGCCAACCTGGCTATGGGAGTTATTGTTGATGCGATGGGCTGGAGTGGTGGCTTTATGCTGATTCTGGCTGCCTGCGTCATGGCGATTCTGTTTCTGGCAATGACTCTGAAGCAGGAAAAAGAAGACAAAGCCGAACTCTTCAGTCAGTACAAATGATACAACTTCTACCCGGCAGTCATTTCTGCCGGGTAACCGGAGCCTCTGAGACTTAAGGCAATTGCGACTAATCAGCCTTCACCCAAACCGAAGTTCGACCCAACAATGAAAAGCCCAGATACCCCCTCAGCTCAAGTTTTTGACCCCCGTCAATCAACTTCATGCTGCCGCTGTATACTCTACCTGACTTCGGATCGAGAACATTTCCGTTGTCGTATTTAGAACCATCTTTTTTCATTCCCCAAAGAAAAGTCATCCCTTCTATCTTTTGGTTCTTTTTGTCGCCTTTGCATTTTTCACAGACCGCATCTCTGGAAGCAGGATCAAGGATCTCCACAATCTTACCTTTCAGCTGATCACCTTCTTGCCAGATAGTCACCAGAGATTCCTTTTTATTGGTTTCTTCGTTAACGGTGTACCACTCACCAACGTATCCATTGGCAAAAGACAGAACCGGGATAAGCAGTGCAGAAGCTGCCAGAAGAGTTTTTCGTAACATGAGGAGTTCCTACATTTCTCGTTTGACGAAACGATAGTAATCGGATCAATGCTAAAGAACCAGCTAAAAACATTTGAGTCATCAAGACTCCGGATTCTCAAAAACGGATCAGGAATCCAGAGCTGGCAGCCAGCCGGAAACAATACCTGCCTGGGCAAGAATCACGGCCAGCCCGATCAAACACATGATGACCAGCAACGGATTACCTCCGGCAACCTGATAGGGCTCTTCAAGATGCTCCTTCCGCACTTCCCAGACCAGCATGACGGGAAGAAAAACCGCCAGAATCACCAAAGCTACTGCGGCATAACCCAAAGTCGTCACAAAGCCTCCCGGAAAAAAAACCGCCACCAGCAACGGCAGCCCCAGAGTCAGGCAGACAGTTTGAATACGACCGATGATGGTATCAGGTCTCTTACTGACTTCAGCCAGATAATCAAAGAGACCAATGGCTACCCCCAGAAACGAAGTGCCCAGTGCACAGGCTGTAAAAGCACTGATAAGATGGTTAAAGCCGGAATAATGGCTGGCTTCACCAATGCTGTTGATAAGCTGGTCGACAGCATCCGGACTGCCCTGCAGGTTGTTGATCAGACTGGATGACAAAGTGCCGTTGGTGGCAAACTGCCAGAGTGAATAGACCAGAAGGGGCACGATACTGCCCAACACCAGTGCCATACGAAAATCTCCAGGCTTGCCTTTTACATACCGCACAACTGTAGGTACTGCACAATGATATCCGAATGAGGTGTAAAGTACTGGCAAAGCAGCAAAGAGCATACCGGGTTGACCGACCCCAAGGGTGAGATTTTTGGCTTCAGCTTCTGGCAATAAAAGCACCATGATGAACATCATTAACATCATCATCAGAAAGAACATGGCTCGATTGGCGTAGTCCACCACGACCGTCCCGACAACCACCATTACAGCAATAATCACTGCCACTAACGTAGCTGACTGAGAAAAACTGAGAGCCAGCCCCATTTTTTGAGTGATGGCGACCGCTTGCCCTGCGCCGGCTGTGATATAGGCTGAACAGAGTGAGTAATACAGAAACAGCATGGCCAGAATAGCGACAGCCTGACCGGGTTTCCCCAGCAGCCGTCCCACCACACCATGAAGATTATCAGCCTCTGGCACGGCACGGCAGGCCTCGGCGATCAGCAAACCTCCATAGCATGCCAGTGAGGCCATTAACATCATCAGCAGAATTCCTGACCAGATACCCGTAGCAGCAGAAACCAGAGGCAAGGCCAGCATACCTGCTCCAATTGATGTACCTGCTACCAGCAGAGTGCTTCCCAGTGTTTGACTGTTCATGTGTTAATTCATCGTTTCCTTTCCAAACACCAAGGATAGACAAGAATTAACAAGAATTTATAGAGTGATCTTTCTCTCTTTTTCTGTTAAGAGCCTTTGATAAGCTTCTTCGACTCATTTTCCCAAAAAAACAATTTAACATGCCTCACTGCATTATCGAGTACTCTTGAAACGTTGAGCAGAAATATCCAAAACGGATAATTCAGAACCACCCGGCATGAACGTCAAACCTGCGGCTTAATCGGTTTTACAGCGCGCGACTACATCCATAAATGCCAGCGAACCACCAAAAATATCCAAGGCGCTGCCTATGGTAATGTGTACCTGACCGTTACCGGCTTTTCTGACTGCTTCAATGTCTTCCAGAGTGGCAATGCCTCCCGCATAGGTCACAGGAACAGGTGAATATTGAGCCAGCAGGGAAACCAGTTCCAGGTCAGGCCCTGCCATCAAACCTTCAACCGATGCCGCATGAACAAGAAACTCATCACAATAATGAGCCAGCCTATTCAATGTCTCAGCATTGATCCGGGTATCGGTAAACCTCTGCCAGCGATCCGTCACAATAAAATAGTCATCATCTTTTTTCTTACAAGAAAGATCCAGCACCAGACGCTCACGGCCTATTGCAGCGAGTAATTTGTCCAGATTATCAAAATCTATCTGACCATCTTTGAAAACGTAGGAGGTCACGATGACATGTGAGGCTCCCATATCCAGATACCGAACAGCATTGTCTGCTGTAATACCGCCGCCAATCTGAAGGCCTCCGGGCCATGCTGACAGGGCAGAAGCGGCGGCATCCTCATTGCCGGGCCCGAGTTTTATGACATGACCACCCGTTAATTGTTTCTGCCGATAAAGATCCGCAAAATCAGCCGCAGAGCGGTCACTTTCAAAATTCACCAGAGCCGAATTATCACCATCACGCAGAGAGCTTCCCACTATCTGTTTTACCTTGCCTTCGTGCAGGTCAATACAGGGACGAAACTGCATAATGGAACCTCCTTGATGTGCTTTAACAGTGAAATGAAAGCGCTAAACCTATCACATTTAAGGTCAATTAAGAGAGCGTTTCCTGCTTTGCGCTGTCATGTGAAAAGAAAGACTCTTCTGGTTGGCAAGCCTGTTTTCAGCCAGACCCGGACCAAAGGATCAGCAGCAGGATAGCTTTAATGTTGCTTTGCAACTCGTTCCCACGCTGGGACCCAGAGGACCTGAAAGCATGAGAACCAGAGTTTCGCGACAGGCTCCTAAGGAGCGAGCAGCGACTTCATAAGATCATATTTGCAGTTCCCTCCAGCAAAGTGAATTTGCTGGAGGGGATAGAGGGTTGCAAAAGAAAGGAGGGCGAGTTCAGGTTATTGTCTGGCTGAAATTCTGAACCTGACTTTCAGCCCGTGATCACTGACCTTTGAATTCCAGAGGTCTGGAGAAATCAATTATTTTGTTAGAAGTAGTGTGGGAAACCAGTTTTCCATTTTGTCTGACTTCTACAGAGACAGAATACGTACGGTTTGGCTGAATCAGTGAAGGCGCATAAGGAACATCAAATTTTAAGGGTCCATCAACACGCTGATTCAGCTTGATTTTTTTCTCACCAATCAGGTTCGAATGCTTATCCTTATTGCTGATATCTTTCATCAAAATCAGAACATCTGCGCCAGCCGGGAAACTGCCTGTGGATGATTTGATGATCCCTCTCACTTTGGCACTCTCTGCAAAGAACGTCATCGTCTCATCATTGTGACGCCCCTTCAGAGTCATTACCAGGCCGTTGGACATCATGGTGTCAACCTGCTGAAGCCCTTTGAAATAAGCCATTTCCTGTTTCATGTAAGGTTCCGGGCAGGCCATCATAGTGGAACCTACTCTGCCAAACTGCAACTCATCCTGTTGCATCGTATAGCTGCCAAAGTAACCGTTACAAGGGCCACGACCACTGATTTGACCATCCTTGCCAGAAGCAGATTGAAACTCAAGAGTGACTCTTTTGCCATTAACCGGTGGCACGCCATTCAGGGAACGCAGCACCCAGGTCTTACCCTCAACGTCGGTGGGTGTTACCACCACACTCTTGTCCGGTGTACTACAGGCAACAAGAAAACCTCCTGCTGCCAGCACCAGAACATAACGGCCCATGGTTCTCATGATTTTACCTTATACCTCACGTGAGACGGTTCTTGATTTCTGCCCCGGCAGAAAAGCCTGAGCATAAACCCTGAAGCTGCTCATTGAAAACCGCCAGAAACCTTTATTACCAAGGTCTGACACAAAATACGGAGCTATATACGGAGCTATATACGGAATGCGGATCGATACAAAGATACAGCATCCTAATGAAACCCACGAATGAAGTGACATCATTAACCCGGATAGAAGCGCCACCTATACACGACAAAGAAGTAGCAAACAGTAGAACATCGACCGATACTCGTCTGGCTGACCACCTCAAGGTAAAACATCACTAAGTGTAGCAGCCAAATGATTCGCGATATAAATCAATCACGCTAACTGACGACACCTGAATTCAGGTGTCTAGGAGCCTGACCGAGAATAGCGCCCGTAGCGAGGACGGCAGAAAATTGAGGATGAAAATTCGGTTTTGTGAGGAGAATAGCGAGCTATTTGACGAACAAAAGCGGATTTTCAGACCAATTTGCTGCCACCGCAGTAGGGCAGTCTATTCTCGGTCAGGCTCCTAGGAGCCTGACCGAGAATAGCGCCCGTAGCGAGGACGGCAGCAAATTGGTCTAAAAATCCCTGTTTCTTGCAATCCTCGCTACGGATGCTTAAGTCCGACAGGCTGCTGGGTTTTCAGGGCTCCCATTGAATTCCTTGCCAAAGAGGTGATTGATCGTTCGGTGAGCCGTTGTAATTAATTGTTATCTCTTCATTGGGTCGAATTTTTTTAATGGCAATGAATTCAATCACCCGATCTTCCATATCATATCGGTAGAGTGCATTGGGTGTATAAGAGTGGTTGTAAATTGAACCCAGCCCCAAAGCAATAGCGGCTGAATCCATTGCCTCACCCCAGGAAAAGTAGTAGTTGTATATCGTCGTTTGATCAATGTGTTCAAGATCTTCAGGAGGCAATTCAAGAACAGGGCAACGCTCGATGACTGTATCTCGCTCAATCTTTTTACGTGTAAAGACTCCTCGCCCTTTCGAACCAGAAAATGCTACGTACAGCATAAGCGAGACCTCTTTAATTTTTGTTTCCTGACAGTCTACCTGCCCTTTAGCGGTCTGTTAATTGTCTTTTTGCAGTGCTCCACCCAAAAAAAAGCAGAAGTACCAGACTTCTGCTTTTTCATAATCAATGAAAGATGATTGACTTATGCTTCACGGCGAGGCCTGCGAGAACCCTGACGCCGGTCCCCACCACGATTGTCACGATCTCTTCTGAAACCTTCGCCATCACGACCACGGCCACGTCGGGGACGATTGTGATCACGACGACCGTCATCAGCCCAGATTTTCAGATCCAGAGCCTTGTTGCGGACCTTGACGTTTTTCAGAGCATCCAGAATGGAAGCATCCACACCTTCTGGCAGGTAGACGGAAGAGCAGGTGTCAAACAGGCGAATGTGACCGATATTCTTGCCTGAAATATTACTTTCGTTGGCAATCGCACCGACCAGGTCTCCGGGGGTAATGCCCTGATCGCGACCTACATCAACACGGTAACGAACCATACCTTCATTGTCTTCTTTACGATCACGACGTGGACGCGCACCGCGCTCACCACGATCGCCTCTGTCTCCACGATCACGTCGCTCACGCTGTGGACGCTCAGGCTCTTTACCATCCGGGAACGGACGTTCTTTCTGGGCCATAAAGCAGAGAACAGCGGCCATATCTTCGTGGCTCAGAGCATGTTCGGTTTCCAGCTCAGCAATGATTTCACGGAATACATCCAGCTCTTCGCCCATTTCCAGAGATTTCACCACTTCTTCCTTGAAGGCACGAATGCGCATATCACGAACATCACGCATAGACGGCAGACGCATAGTCTCAATGCGCTGGCGAGTGGCGTGTTCAATAGCTCGCAACATACGACGCTCACGGTGCGTAGCAAAAAGAATAGCTACACCCTGACGACCTGCACGGCCAGTACGACCAATACGGTGAACATAAGCTTCTGTATCATAAGGAATGTCGTAGTTTACAACGTGAGACATTCGCTCAACGTCAAGACCACGGGCCGCTACATCTGTAGCGATCAGAATATCGAGAGAGCCTTTCTTCAGTCGATCTACTACTTTTTCACGCAACCCCTGGCTCATGTCACCATTCAATGCAGCAGCAGCAAAGCCTCTGGCCTCGAGCTTTTCAGCCAGCTCTACGGTTGCAGTTTTGGTGCGCACGAAGATTATCATGGCATCAAAAGGTTCGACTTCAAGGATTCGTGTCAGTGCGTCCAGCTTGTGGAAACCGCTGACCATGCAGACTTTCTGGGTGATGGTATCAACAGTGGCGGTTTTCGCCTTAATCTCAACAGTGGCAGGATTTTTCAGGTGCGTATCCGCTATCTTGCGAATCTGTCTGGGCATAGTGGCAGAGAACAGGGCCACCTGACGCTCTTCCGGTGTCTGTTCCATGATCCATTCAATGTCATCGACAAAGCCCATGCGCAGCATTTCATCGGCTTCATCCAGAACAACTGCTTTCAAAGCATCCAGCTTGAGGCTCTCTCTGCGAATATGGTCCATGACACGACCCGGCGTGCCCACAATAACATGAGCACCACGCTTGAGGCCTCTCAGCTGACCACGCATATCCTGCCCACCGTAAACCGGCAGCACGTGAAAGCCCTTCATGTGACGCGCGTAACGCTGAAAAGCTTCAGCCACCTGAATGGCCAGCTCGCGCGTAGGTGTCAGCACCAGAACCTGAGGATCATTGGCCTTCATATCCAGACTGGAAAGCATAGGCAGGGCAAACGCGGCAGTTTTGCCAGTACCGGTCTGAGCCAGACCCAGCAGGTCTCTGCCCTCAAGAATCCGGGGAATACTCTGAGCCTGGATAGGAGAAGGTGTTTCATAACCGACATCCTGTACCGCCTTGATTACTGCCGGGGAAAGAGGCAGTTCAGCGAAGGTAATTATTGACTCAGCAGGGGTTGTGTCGTCAGACATCAAGTACTCCAAAAAATTAGGCATTGATACAATCAGTGTTCTCCCTTTAGATACTCTGACAGGCAGCCGACGGGGTAGCGCCGGTCTTAAGCCGTGAGAATCACCCATGGGCCAGTCGCGGGTAGAAAGTCGGTCACCATGTTCTGTGGAACAGGACAGATTTCAGAGAGTCAGACAAGTGATTGCTTAGCTTGAATAATTCAATGAAAGCGTTGATCGTTCTTTTCGGACCTTGCGACCTGAGCCTGCAAACAGGCTCCCATGTACACTGATCCACCGCACGGTCCTTTTCGTAACGCGCAGTGATTATTAACCATGTTCCGGCCACCGGGTTCACAAACAGGCGGTGGCCTTTTCACTCATGGCAGTTGGGTGTCCATGACTTCGTTGAAGATCTCGAAAGAACTGACAGGATCGGCATCCGATGAGAGTTCAATATGCAAACCGATCACAGAGGTAAACGGAGTACCAGGACATCTGGGAGGCAGCCCGGGAACGCCTGCAGAGCATTCTCAGCCAGTCTCCCTGGAAGGTCTTATTAACAGCCCTTCCACAAAAGGTCAGTTATTCTATCGCTATTCGCTCAACATAGATAGCTGTATTTCAAGCAACCTCCCTGTATTTAGCCAATAGGACAGCAGGATTTACAACTACTCGTTATTTATTTGCGGCCATTGACCTCAGCTACGCAAAACGCGCGAAGAACACTGCGGGCTCCTTTCAGAACCTGTGAGGCCTTTTGCCCGTCATCCCCTGGTAGAAGTGCTGAATTTTTTTCAGGTCACTCTCATAGTGATCCGAAGGGAAGAACATGGGGCCGAAACCTCCCACTCTGGTTTTAAAATCCAGAAATCCCAGAGCAATGGGGACACCGGCTCCAACCGCAACATGGTAAAAACCACTTTTCCATTGGCCCACCTTGCTGCGCGTTCCCTCGGGAGGAATGGTAACGATAAGATCCTCGGAAGCATTAAACCGGTTGACAACTTGCTGCACCAGTCCGGTATTACGGCTTCGCTCCACAGGTATGCCGCCCATCCAGCGCATTATGGGGCCCATGGGGCCTTTAAAAAGATTGCTCTTGCCCATCCAGGAAATCTTGAGACCGAATTTAAAGGCAATGGCAATCACCAGAATAAAGTCCCAGTTACTGGTATGGGGAGCAGCAATAAGGACGTACTTTCGAGCATCCGGCTTTTTACCCGACAACTTCCAGCCCGCAAGCTTCAGACCCAGAGTAGAGATTAAACGAAAGAGAGTATTAATAATGGGAGTATCAAAGATCGTATGAGTCATCAAGAAGGTTACCACAGGCAGTCGAGATCAAGACTGACTCAGTGTCCATAACAAATAAATGTCTTTAAAAATTATATTCGCCCGACCAGCCTTGGAACGTGATTATACCTGCCTTAAACAGAATGTACACGCCAGTGAACATTTTTATGTTTAGCCAATTTCGCGAAAAATATTGCCCAGCCGGGCCAGGCCCTGCAGGCATTGATGTAAGGGATCAGTCCGGAGGACTGTTCATTCAGTGGATATTCGCAGGTGCAGCATGCTGGATTGTTTGTTGCACAACCCCCCACAGTCTACCATGACCGAGTACTCCGTAAAATTACCACACAATTAATATGCTCTGTTTATACAAATCAGTAATATTTATCTTGCTCATATCTTATGGTGCTTCTTATGGGTCTCAAGATAATACTTATAATGATGAACATGTAAGTTCCAACCAAACTATTTCATATAAAGATTACGAAGGGAGTTTTTCGAGTAACCTGTTAAATTTATTAAGCACTCTCTCTTTATATTATGATGGATTCAGGCTGCCTCTACGTGCGACTGAAATAGCAGCTGTTGTTTTTTTTGATTTATATATATTTAAAATGCGTAGAGTAACTCCTGAAACATGTCGTATGATTTTTTCATATAGCCTTGCATCAAGCCATCTTGCTAATGGTATATACGACACGAGAATGAATGTTAAAAATCATGGAATCTCATTATTATCCTTAGCCAAATTCATTGCACAAAGAATAGAGCACATAATGTCTTTAGCAATTGCCGAACATTTGTTAGTAATACTTTTCACAGAACCATGTCCTATTTGTTTAGAGTCCTTAAGATTTCCTGTCCAATTTGCAACTTGTGCAAGACATTTGTTTTGTGCGGCCTGCATTGGTCAATGGCGGGCGCATTCACCTTTTTGCCCTGTATGTCGTCAGTAAGCCGCCAATGAACTAAAGAGAATAGCGGTCAGCCTGTACAATAAATGCCTATTTCGGAAACGGAACGACTTTTGGCTGGAGCATCTTTTTATCCAGCCATATTCAGCCGTTGCTCGCAGGTGCAGCGTGCTGGATTTTTGTGATATGACTTTTCGTAATCTACCATGACCAAGTGTTCCTAAAATCCCCAGACAATAGATATGCTTTATTTATGTAAATCAGTGATGTTTATCTTACTGATATCTTATGGTGCTTCTTACGGGTCTCAAGATAATACTTATAATGATGAATATCTAAATCCCAACCAAACTATTTCATACGAAGACCATGAACAGAGTGCTTCGAGTAACCTGTTAAATTTCTTAAGCGGTCTCTTAATATATTATGATGGAGTCAGGCTACCGCTGCGTGCTGTTGAAATCGTATGTCTTTTATTTAATATCCATCTATTTGAAATAGGTAGAGAGCCTCCTCGTAATATATATACTGAAATTTTATCATTTATTTTTGGATCAAGTTTTTTGTTTCATATTATATACGACATAAGCATGAATATTAAAAATCATGGAAGATCATTATTATTATTCTTACCTAGATTCATTGCACAAACAACGGAGCACATAACTTTTGTAGTCATTGTCGCAGCATCATGTTCTTTTTGTTTAAAGCCCTTAATATTTTTAGTAAAAATTCACACAGAATCATGTCCTATTTGTTTAGAGCCCTTAAGATTCCCTTTCCGATATGCACGTTGTAGAAGACATTTGTTTTGTGCAGACTGCCTTAATCAATGGCTGGCACATTCACCTTTTTGCCCTGTATGTCGGCAGTAACCCACTGATGATAAAGAATAATAGCGATCAGCCTGTTCAATAAATGCCTTTTTCAGAAACTGAATGTTTTTTGGCTGAGGCATATTTTGTTCCAGCCATTTTCAGCGGGTGCTCGCAGGTGCAGCCTGCTCGATATTTGTGACATGACCTTTCGTAATCTATCTTGACTACTTGTTCCCTAAAATTCATAAACATTAGATATGCTCTATTTAGGTAGATTAGTGATATTTATCTTACTAATATCATGTGGCACTTCTTACGGTTCTCAAGATAATACTTATGATGATGAATATAAAAATCCCAACCACACTATTTCATATGAAGATTACAAACAGAGCCTTTCAACTGGCCTCTTAAATTTATTAACCTTTCTCTCGTCACATTATGATGAATTCAGGCTACCTTTACGTTTAACTGAGATAACATCTCAGTGTTTGTTGAATTTCTGTCTACTTAAGCTGAGCAGTACTTTTCATCATGAGTATCTTTTTGTTTATTTATTAAGCGCTGTCGTTAACTTTTCATATGACCTAAGAACTAATCAGCATAATTACGAAGATCTATCATTATTCATATTTACACTCATCGCACAAAGGATGGAGCACGCATTGTCTCTATTTATTACCTATTATTTGTCAGTAAAACTTTTTTCAGGAATATGTCCTATTTGTCTGGAACAAATGAGTACCTTTATCAACTGTGCAGGCTGCAGAAGGCACTGGTATTGCAGTGCATGCCTTCGCACATGGGAGGCGCAATCACTTTTGTGCCCTGTATGCCGACAGTAACCTCCCGATAAAATAAATAGAATAGCGATCAACCCGTTCAATAAATATCCATTTCGAAAACTGAATGGATTTTGGCTGAAGCACCTTTTGCTCCAGCCATTTTCAGCGGGTGCTCGCAGGTAAAACCTGCTCGATATTTGTAACATGACCCTTCGTAATCTATCTTGACTGAGTGTTCCCTAAAATCCATATACAACAGATATGCTCTATTTATGCAAATTAGTGATATTTGTCTTGCTAATATCTTGTGGCACTTCTTACGGATCTGAAGATAATACTTATAATGATGAATATGTAAATTCCGACCTGACTATTTCACATAAAGATTACGAACAGAGCTTTCTCAGGGACCTGTTAAATTTATTAACTTCTCTCTCGTTATATTATGATGAAATCAGGCTACCTTTACGCTTAGTTGAATCAACAAGTGCTTCTTTTTTAATTTACCATCTACTTAAATCGGGTAATGTTTTTCGTCAAGAGTTAGCTTTTGCTTTTTCAATAAGCTTAATATCATGCTTTTATTTTAACTTCATCTACGACCTGATAGCATTTTTCAGTAGTGATGAAAACTTACCACTAGCCTTTTGCAGTCTCGTTGCCCGAGTAACAGAGCACGCATTGTCAGCAAGAATTACTGACTATCTGGCAGTAAAACTCTTTGGCGGATTATGCTCTATTTGTATGGACCCCATAAGATCCCCTATCGCCGCTGGGGAGTGTTTAAAGCACTTCTACTGTGCAGCATGCATTCACGCATGGACGACACAATCACCTTTGTGCCCTGTGTGCCGACAATAACCCCCAGTCACCTAAAGCGAAGGCCGAGCTATATCAGCCTCCAATCTGGGCAAGATTGCGAGTACCTCCGGTATACCCCTGTTCCAGAAAATGACCGTCTACTTTCAACCTCAGTGCTGATCGAATTTCCTGAATCAATTCATCCTGCTGGCTGTCGTCCTGTAAGAAATGTCGAAGGTCATGGCCTGATTCCGAGAACAGGCAAAGTTGCAGATGCCCCTGACTGCTAACCCTCAGACGATTGCAGTCTTTACAGAAATCTCTTGAGTAGGGGGTAATCAGTCCAATGCGCCCCTGATACTCAGGATGACAATATTCGTAAGCCGGACCCGCATCTTTATTTCTGGCCATTCTGACCCAGCCCTGCTCCAGAAGCTGATCCCTTATTTGTTTTCCGGGGACATGGTATTGATTGAAAAAGCGACTATTATCACCCGTCTGCATCAACTCAATGAAACGCATGGTAACAGGCTGGTGCTTAATCCATTTCAGAAACGCCTCCAGCTGGATGTCGTTGACCCCTTTCATCAAAACCGCATTGACCTTGATAGAAGGAAGACCTTTTGCGAAGGCCTTGTCAATACCCACCAGTATTTCCTGAAGGCGGTCGTGCCCGGTTATTGCTGCAAAGGCTCGGGGGTCCAGACTGTCGATACTGACATTAATCTGATCAACACCAGCAGCCAGCCAGGACTCAACTCTCTGGTCCATTTTGTAACCATTTGTGGTCATAGCCACTTTCTGAATCCCCGGAATGGACTTAAGAGTACTGACAATATCCATGAAGTCAGAGCGCAGGGTAGGCTCACCGCCAGTGAGGCGAACCTTCTCAACACCCACCGCCGAAAAAGCGGTCACCAGACGTTTAATTTCGGCAACATCCAGCGACTGCTTGTGACGATGCTCATCACAGCCATCAGGCAGGCAATAGTTGCAAGTGAAGTTGCACAGATCAGTCAGAGACAGTCTGAGATAGGGAAACGTTCGTCCCTGTTGGTCTTGTAATGGTCGCATTTCACACCTTTCCAAACACGGGAGGCCCAGACATTTCTGTGTGAACCCTGGCAACCCTGCGTGTAACACGCATCAGGTCACGGCCAGACAACCGTACCTTCATGGTGAGGGTTAGGTTGCGAAGCTCGGCGCTTTATTAAAATTAATTAGGGGCTCATCCTAACCCTAACCCGATAAAATAGCCATGCCTTAAAGGACAATATCGAGTGATACAAATAACAAGAAACAGATTGCTGAATTCATTTATAGCTTTTACTTTAAGAGCAGTTTCAAAAACTGTATCGAGGAGACCTTTCAATGACTGACTGCTGTTCTGCCCCGGGGCTCATGCCCCTGCACGAAGGGCTTGAGAAACTGATGACAGAAACACCGGTCGTCACTGAAACTGAAACAGTGGCTCTGGCTGACTCCCTGGACAGGGTTATCTCTGAGGCAATTATTTCGCCGGTTAACGTTCCGTCCCATGATAATTCAGCCATGGACGGGTATGCAGTCCGTTTCAGTGACCTGGCACCACATTCAATACTGCCGCTGGCCGGAAAATCTCTGGCCGGACATCCCTATCAGGGTTCTATGCCCGCTGGCCACTGTATAAGAATCATGACAGGTGCTTCCATTCCTGTAGGTGCCGATACGGTCATCATGCAGGAGCAGGCCGAGATAACCTCACAGGGTATTGCTTTCAGCAAGCTACCCTCTCAGTCAGGCAATAATGTTCGCCGTGCCGGTGAAGATATTCCTCAAGGTTGTCAGGTTTTTGAAAAGGGACACATCATCAAAGCCCAGGATATAGGTCTGCTGGCTTCATTGGGAATCCCTGAAGTTCCAGTCATTCGCAGAATAAAAGTAGCGCTCTTTTCCACGGGTGATGAACTGAAGCTGCCCGGCGAGACTCTCGGACAAGGTAATATATACGACAGCAATAGGTTTGCAGTATCAGCGATGCTCAAGCGACTGGGTGCAGAAGTGATTGACCTTGGAAAACTCCATGATGACCGCAACGAGATCCGGAAAGCTTTTCTGAAAGCTGATCAGCAGGCTGATGCAGTTGTTACCTCTGGTGGGGTATCCGTAGGTGACGTCGACTTTGTCAAAGATATTCTCAGTGAAATAGGCCATACTTCGTTCTGGAGGCTGGCCATTAAACCCGGCAAACCCTTTGCCTTTGGTAAACTTCCCAACAGTGTTTTCTTTGGGCTACCCGGCAATCCGGTTTCCGCTACGGTAACTTTCCAACAATTGGCAGCGCCCGCATTGCAACATATGATGGGAGCAGAACCAACTCCTGCTGCTGAACTACCAGCAACGTGCCTCACTCCCCTGAAGAAACAACCCGGTCGCCTGGAATTCCAGAGGGGCATTCTCTCAACCAACGAGAGAGGAGAAGCCGAGGTAGTCACATCGGGCAGTCAGGGGTCGGGGATTCTCCGATCCATGAGTATGGCTAATTGTTACATCATTTTGCCCGCTTCCCAGGGAAATATTGAGGCAGGAGAAACGGTTAGAGTGCAGTTGTTCGATAAACTTCTCAGGTAACTACTCCCTGTTCTGCAGGCTGTCGCATCACTCTGGCTCCCATGCTTTTGGGACCTCCGGGTTCCGACATGGAAAAGGGTTGCCCCGAAAACGAGCACTGTCATATTTCTGCAGTCTTTGCCCTGGTGAGGGTGTCGCAAAAGGGTATGGTCAGCAGGATATATCAAGATCGTCGTTCCCGCGTAGGCGGGAACCCACCACGAACAGTGGATCTCCGCCTTCGCGGAGATAACGGTTTGAAGCTTGAAGCGTTTTAATTGACCTTTTGCGACACCCTCTGGTCCTGGAGGGCTTTTTAAATATTTCAAAAAAATGTCATAACTGTAATATTTCTGAAACAGAACACCTATATTTTCGCCATCATCTCTATCCACACAGCACCAAGGTGCAGAAAATGTCTGAAGCAACAAGTCAAGCCAGCACCAAAGCTGACTATAAATACACCAGCAGGCACTATGGCCGTATCTGGCTGAGAGTTATCCTCTGGATCTATGCTCTCCTGGTTGCCGTCAGCGTAGTGGGCTCTGGTTTTAAAATGGCCGTAGGTGGCGCAGAAGCAGCTGCAGAGCTGTTCAGCTTTGCCAACAACACTATGCTGGCACTGATAGCCGGTACCCTCGCCACAGCTCTGGTTCAGTCTTCCAGTACAGTAACCTCTGTTATCGTTGGCCTCGTGGCTGGCGGCCTGCCGGTAGAGATGGCGATCCCCATGATAATGGGAGCCAATATTGGTACCACCATCACAAATACTCTGGTCAGTCTGGGTCACATGGGTTGCGACAAATCCTTTAAGCGAGCTTTTGCTGCTTCGACAGTTCACGACTTCTTTAACTATCTGGCGGTTCTGATTCTGTTGCCTCTGGAATTGATGACCGGCTTCCTGAGCGATATTTCACAGCACGTAGCCGCACTGTTGGTGGGTGGCTCTGCTATTGATATGGGCAGCCTGAATTTCGTCAAACCCCTGACCAAGCCGGCCGTGAATATTGTCAAGGATTTTGCAGGCCTTCTGCCCGACAGCACACTGGCTGGCCTGACCATGATCGCCTTCGGTATCTTCCTTATCTTCAGCTCGGTCGTAAGACTGGGCAAGCTGCTGAAAAAAGTTATGGTGGGACGTGCCAGGGACATTCTGCACAAGTCTATTGGTCGTGGTCCGATTTCCGGTATTGCCTCCGGTACTGTTATGACCGTAATGGTGCAATCCTCTTCTACTACCACCAGTCTTATGGTTCCTCTGGTAGGCAGTGGCGTCTTCACCGTTCGTCAGATGTACCCTGTCACTCTGGGTGCCAACATCGGTACAACCATCACAGCGCTGCTTTCAGCAACGGCCATCGTCGGTGCAGACGCAGAGCACGCAATGACCATTGCTCTGGTACACTTGTTCTTCAACGTGTTTGCCGTAGCCCTTATCTATGGCATCAGGTGGCTCCGTGAGATTCCTCTCTACGCTGCAGAAAAATTGTCTGATCTGGCTATAAAAAACCGCGCTTATGCATTCCTGTATCTTTTGCTGGCCTTCTTTGTCATACCGGGCCTCGGGATTTTGGTAGCCCGGTAAAGCCTTCCTGATATTCTTAAGAAGCCCTGACCATGTCGGGGTTTCCTCTACAGACCTGTTTCTTTAATTCCTGTTTAAATTGCTATGCTCTGTGGGTTGCCAATCATGGAACAGGAAACCACCATCAGGCATCTGGTCATCCCCCTGACGTTGTCAGTTGTCTTTCACACCTTACTTTTGGGCTATAGCGGGAGTAGTTGGTTGACTGCTGCAAAATCACCCGGCATTCAAATCAAACTGGTGTCTCATCAACCCGACATAACACCTGCCATTGAAAAAAACCTGACCGCTACAGAAGCAATGACCGGCTCGGAATTGACAAAGCCAGATTCTCAGATTGAAAACACTGAACACATTCAAAGCACTGAAAAAACAGAACAGGCTGAAAAAGCAGAGAACAAGAAAGTCATAACGACCAGAGCCGAAAAGAAAAAGATTCAGCAAGAGTCGGCCAATCAGGAAGAAAACAAACACAGGCACGCAAAACCGGGTGAGCCTCCGGTATCTGCTCTCAACCAGCAGACATCGGGAGAGCCCGTCGAAGAGCTCATCACTTCAAAAGCCGGGCATTTGGAGCCTGATGAATTTCAGAAATGGGTGGCTCAACTTCAATACCGGATCAATCGCTACAAAGTGTATCCCTACCAGGCTAAAAGAAGGCGACTGGAAGGAGAAGTAAAAATCAAAATTGAAATCAACTCTGACGGAACACTGGAAAAGGCGACTGTACTGGCCGGTAAAAAGGCATTCGAAGCCAGTAGTCTGAAAGCCATTGAGCGCTCCCTGCCCTTACCGACACCTCACAAGAAATCGGTTACGGTGATTCTCTCCATTAAATATCAGCTGCTGTGACCGGCCAGCTCCTTAAGTTCATTACTCAATCTCACAATTTCGCTGTAGCTGCCGACGCATCAGAGGTTCCCGGAGATTTACCTGGCGTATCAGGGCCTCACTGCCAGCACATCACCACCCAGCTATCACTGATTACACTATAGTTATCGCGTAATTCTGCCAATTCTATCCCGAGGCTTCACCTCTCTTCCCGACGTGCTTTGCCCGCGTGGTGAAGCAGGGGTTAGCTGGCAGAACATGAGCAAAAATGCAAACCGAAAAGAAGTTGAAACACCTATGCAAACTTTTACCACAGTTTTTATTTCGGTTATATTGATCGTTTCATCTCCCTTTGTCTTTGCGATTAAAATAAGCGAAGAACACTTAAAGCAAGGACGACAGCTTATAGATGACATGGACAGGAGAGGAAGTGAGTTTCTGGAACTGGCTGAAAGAGTTCAAACTATCATAACAACCTTTGGGTCTCAGTCCATTTTCACCATCATTCCTCACTTAGTATCTATGAACGAATCTTTAGAGAGAGTTTTTTCATCGTTATCAATGAGCAAAGCTTATTTAGCCACACTCACAAAAACAGTCACGAATGATTCTGAATTGCTAGCAAAAAAGGCTTTTGAGCGGATGAAAGTTTCAGCTGGCAATCCAGGGCAATCAGTAGCAATGGGCAGGCTGTTTAGTGTTGCTGGCGTCTCTGGGGACGCAAGTTTTTCAGGCACTTTTCAAGAGCACAAGTGTGGCACCCTAACGGAATTAGCTGATAAGGCGGATAAAGATAGTTCTGAATTTTCACAGAAAGCCTTGTCATACCAGATTTTAAACAACAAGCTAAAAGAATATCTTGACCAGAACGACACAATTGACGTATCCGAGACTTGGAGTTATCTGGAAGAAATAAATAAGCTATTAAACGAATTAACGACTCTTACAAAGTCTTTTCCAAACAGCTTTAAATTATTTTTAGAGCAGGCTTTGACTTATTTTGATTGTAACTGAATCGAATAAGCCGGTAGATAAGTACCTAACCAGGTACTTAAACCTGCTAAATCGGACAGTCGGACGTTTCTAACCTCCGGCTTCCACATCAACTCCTTAAGCGGGTCCGCACCTGGTCCGATCACGTTTCAGTGCCGCGTTTTCGGCTTGCGCCGACGTATCCATTGATCCAGCTGCTGCATCAGACGGTAATGTCCGTTTATTCTGAAGAAGCCCAGCTAAGGATAGACCTGTTAAGCTTTCGCAAGCGGAGGCTCATTGAGACTCCCTGGCTACAGCTGATCAGTTTGAGGACTTTCTGCCTGAAGCGGTGGAAGCTCTTGTCTGACCATCGGATCTTCTTCCCTGTGTTATCGTGCTCTTCATCTGCATTCATGCAGGCGACTGCCGCATTATATCGCATCTCTATAACCGAGAGCTTTGTGATCGATGGCTCACTTGCCCAAGCAACCCAATCAAACCCTGACTATCAGACTTTCAGGTACTCCCTTCCCGTCTCTGGTGCTTTAGAAGCGACTTCAGTCAAAAATACACCTGCAATGAAAAATTATGGCTATCTTTATGGGGTTGTTTCATTTCAGGTGTTTTTATCAATGATGAAAAGAAGAAGTGCCCTGGTTGGCTTAACGCTTTGCTTGACTCTTTCGACTCCCGGATGGTCAGCAGAATCCCCAGGGAAATTAGCCCCTCATAAAAGCGTCAGGTATCTGGGAAGTCACCTGTTGCGCCCGGACGACCAGAAAAGGGTCACTCATATTACTGGTGCTCACTTCGCTCATGTCGGAAATGGTTCAACAGGGACACTCTACCTGCTTTCTGGAGATGCCGGAGCAGGCTTCACCGGTCGTCATGGCTGGGGGGTCTTTTCCAAGCCCCACTACTACGAGCTGGATATGAGCAAGGTGGTTTTGGATCGTCAGAATCCTAATCACGGCGGACCTTTACCCAGTGAAGTGTTCGAATACCCTATCACCGAAGGCAAGAATGCCAAAACCCATCCCCTCTGGCTGAACGATGGTCATATTGCCCCCAGCGCCATCACTCTGACCAAAGACGGTGAGCTGATGATTTCCTCCAGTCAGAGTGATAGAGGCGTTACCGGCGTTATTGACTACAGGGCAATCGACATCCCCGCCTATGCAGGCTACGGCTACAGGCACGCGAATCGTGACGAAACCAGTCTGGCCACCCGAAACAATGGTTTTCTGAAAGCCTGGTATGATGCCCATGAGTTCTTCCCTGTACCTGTGCTTGACCTGATTCCGGCAGCCTTCCTGCATACCTTCAGGGAAATTCCCCTGCAACTCTCCAAAGGTGTTCACCACGTCGATATCGGACTGTCATCAAAATTCCTGCTCACAGAAAATGATCACAGACCCGGTCAGGTAGATAGCGCATTCAAACTGCCTAAACATTTTGAAAACAACAACTGGATTCCTTTCCACATGGGATTGAAGGGTATTCAACAGGGATTAGGTGTGAAAAGTCTTGACCGTATTCCCAAGAGCAACCATTACGTTGCAGCAACCGCCGGAGCTCTGGTTCAGGATGCCAAACAATGGAATATCAATGAACATGTCCCACCTGTCAGGGTGGTGACCTTTACTACAGAACAACTGTCTAACAATGGCGAACCGCTGCCAGGAAAATACCTGAACAGCCAACAGCTTCCTGCCAAGGGTGAAGTAACAATTCTGTCAGAGAAGCTCTATAACTTTTCTCTTCTGGGTTTAAGCCCTTCTGCAATGAAACAGCTGAAGAGCAGCCCGATTCGTACAGTCAGCGATATTGCGGTTCTCAATAAGAAAGAGGCTCTGTTCCTTGAGAAAACAGTGCTCCCTTATCGAAGTTCTGAATCCAATTTTATTACCCGGGTTTATCTGGTCGACCTGGGCAGTGGCAAGAATGTCAAAGGCAGTGAAATGTTTGCTGACAACGAGCTGAACAAGGCATTCATGGATGCACCAGACTACTTTATGTCCAAGACCCTTATCTTTGACAGCCTTCAAGAGGACTCCCTGAAATTATTCGAAGATGGAATAGGCTTTGATATTCACGAAACCTCTTTTGAGGCGATTGCTCGGGGTCCTGAAACGGTACAAGGGGGCAAAACATTTATGCTGGTCAGTTACTATGACGGTGAAGATAGTAAACGGGGCACCCCAACCCGCCTCATGTATTTTACCTTGCCAGCCAGTAAATAAAATCCGACACTTGGCATCTGGAAAAGCATGTAAAAAATGTACAAGAGTGCCGCAAAAGCCATTATCCCCCTGGTAATGGCTTTGTTCATTGTCAGACTCCGACATTATAAAATTCAGCTTCCTTCTACCAGACCGTATACTCTGTGAACGCCACACCTTCTTCAACACTTTATGAAATATCCTGTTTATGCTCTCGTCTCAGTGCTGATATAGTAGAAATCAGAGAACAGACCCAAGAACAATAAACGGATAGACAAGGCATGGTCGATAAACCTTTGACAGGACTGGCTGCTCGACTGGTTGTCGACCAGCTGATCGATGAAAAGACACTCCGCTCCGCACTTTCACAGGCAGAAAAAACAAAGCAGCCCCTTGCCAGCTACCTGGTCCAGGAGAATTTACTCAGCGCCAAAGACATATCCCTGGCTACCGCAGAAGAATTTGGCATGCCAGTTATGGATCTTGATGCCTTTGACCCTGAAAACATCCCGAAGGAACTGATTCAGGAAAAGCTGATTCGCAAGCATAAACTGATCCCGTTAATAAAGAGGGGGACCAGACTGTTTGTCGGGGTAATTGATCCCAGTGATCATACAGCTATTGATGAAATCCGATTCAGCAGCGGTCTTATGGTGGATTCGGTACTGGTTGAAGAAGACAAGCTGGACAGATTCATTGATCAACTGCTGGATAGCAATGTTGATGCCCTGTCGAATTTCGATGATGAGGAATTTGATAACCTTGAAGAGCTGGAAGTGGGTGCCGTCGAAGACAACGATGAGGAAGTAGCAGGGGAAGATGACGATGCCCCTGTCGTAAAATTCGTGAATAAAATGCTGCTCATTGCCATCAAATCAGGCGCATCGGATCTTCACTTTGAACCTTATGAAAAAACCTATCGGGTTCGATTTCGCACCGACGGCGTTCTTCATGAAACCGCCAAACCACCTGCTGGCCTGGCACCCAGAATTGCATCCCGTCTAAAGATAATGTCTGCCATGGATATTTCAGAACGACGTAAGCCCCAGGATGGTCGTATTAAAATGCGCCTGTCCAAAAGCAAATCCATCGACTTCCGGGTCAATACCCTGCCTACCCTTTGGGGTGAAAAAATCGTACTTCGGATTCTCGATCCTTCCAGTGCCAAAATGGGCATTGATGCCCTGGGTTATGAAAAAACCCAAAAAGAAATGTACATGGAAGCCTTGCACCAACCCCAGGGTATGATTCTGGTCACAGGACCCACCGGTTCCGGTAAGACCGTCTCTCTCTATACGGGGCTGAATATTCTGAATACTCCGGAAAGAAACATTTCCACCGCCGAGGACCCTGTAGAAATCAACCTGGAAGGTATCAACCAGGTGAACGTTAATCCGAAGCAGGGGATGGATTTCTCTCAAGCTCTGAGAGCCTTCCTTCGTCAGGATCCTGACATCATTATGGTGGGGGAGATTCGAGATCTTGAAACGGCCAACATCGCCATCAAAGCGGCCCAGACAGGCCACATGGTCATGTCCACGCTACACACCAACAGCGCTCCGGAAACACTGACACGTCTGCAAAACATGGGGGTTCCTTCCTTCAACATTGCCACCTCTGTCAGCCTGATCATTGCCCAGCGTCTGGCCAGACGCTTATGCAACCACTGTAAGGAAATAAAAGACATCCCAAAAGAAACACTGCTGGAAGAAGGTTTTACCGAAGAGCAGATCAAGTATGCCAAAATTTATGGCCCCAAGGGATGTGATCAATGCAGCAAGGGCTACAAAGGCCGTGTGGGTATCTATGAAGTCGTAAAGATCACACCGGCTCTGCAGCAAATCATTATGGAAGAGGGCAACTCCCTCCAGATTGCCGAAATTGCACAGAAAGAAGGATTTAATAACCTTCGCCAGTCTGGACTGTTAAAGGTTTTGGAGGGTGTGACCAGTCTCGAAGAAGCTAACCGGGTAACGCTTGAGTAATTGATTTCCCAACCTCCTGTCAACTCGTTCCCACGCTCTGAGAGGGTGTCGCAAAACTCTCTCCGGCGTGGGAACGCGTTGACTCCCATCATTGCCGGCTTCATTCTCGTCATTCCCGCGAAGGCGGCAATCCACACTGACTCTCCACCAGAACCATACTGCCCGGTGTCCCCCTGGCCTTGTCATCCCCGAGAAGGCAGAGATCCACCGTTGGCGCTGGATTCCCGCCTTCGCGGGAATGAAGGCTTCAGAGCGTGAGAACGAGCTGTTGGAGTTTTGCGACACCCTCGCTCTGCATGGGAACCAGAGTTAAAGAGCAGGCAATGACGATCAGAGACCAGCCCCAAGGGACAACAGTGTGGCATTACCTCCGACAGCCGTCGTATTGATGGTGCGGGTACGTTCAGTAGAAAAGCGATACAGGTAGTGAGGCCCACCGGCTTTTGGACCGGTACCGGAGAGTCCCTGTCCACCAAATGGCTGAACACCGACCACCGCACCGATCTGATTACGGTTTATGTAGGCATTACCCACTTTAAGGCTTTGCTCAATGTAGGAGGAGGTCGCTTCGTTGCGGCTATGCACTCCCAGAGTCAGACCGTAACCTGTGCCGTTGATTTCCTGAATCACTTTATCCAGCTCAGAAGCCTTGTAGCGAATCAGGTGAAGAATCGGGCCAAAGTGTTCTTTTTCCAGTTGGCTGATGCTCTCAATCTCAAAGGCAACCGGCGCAATAAAGTAACCTTCATTGCATTCAGCCCCCAAATCCACTTCGGCAATCAGGCGAGCTTCCTGCTTCATGCGATCAATATGAGCCTGGAGTCCTTTAAGGGCGATTTCACTGATGACAGGGCCAAGGTCTGTTTCCTGCAGGGCTGGGTGACCCACCTTCAGTTCTGCCATCGCACCGACCAGCAAGTCTTCAATACGATCAGCAATATCTTCCTGAACATAGAGCACTCGCAACGCTGAACAACGTTGCCCGGCACTGGCAAAAGCAGACTGAACAACGTCATTAACGACCTGCTCAGGGAGAGCAGTAGAGTCTGCGATCATGGCATTCTGACCACCGGTCTCGGCAATCAGAGGGATAATAGCGCCCTCTCGCGCAGCCAGAGTCTGGTTTATTAATCTTGCCGTCTGGGTTGAACCTGTGAAAGCAACACCGGCAATACGAGGATCAGCGGTCAACTGATGACCAATATCCTTACCTTCACCCGGTACCAGTTGAATCACATCGGCAGGCACGCCGGCTTCCAGCATCATCTCAACAGCTCGTGCAGCAATCAGAGTGGTTTGCTCGGCGGGCTTGGCTACAACCGTGTTACCACAGGCCAGCGCTGCAACCACCTGACCCAGGAAAATCGCCAGAGGGAAGTTCCAGGGACTGATACACAGAAAGACACCCCGACCGGTCAGGTAAAGCTCATTGGATTCACCGGTAGGTCCTGGCATAACCTGAGGTGCTGAGAATTTTTCACGCGCCTGGTTGGCATAATAACGACAGAAATCTACCGCTTCACGCACTTCATCGATACTGTCGTGAATCGTTTTACCCGCTTCTTTATGACAGAGTGCCACCAGCTCTTCAAGGTTGGCCTCCAGCAGGTCGGCCAACTTCTCCAGACTCTGGGCACGGGTTTCTACTGGTATCTTGTGCCAACGGTCAAACGCTTTGTGAGCCACTGAAATAGCCTGGTCCACTTCCTTTTCTCCGGCGAAGTGCAGACGACCTGCGAGCTCGCTGAGCTGGTAAGGACACTGCACATCAACCACTTTTTCAGTTTCAACCTTTTGGCCGGAAATCACGGGACCTTTGTGCCACGTTTGGCCCATAAACTTCTGTACAGATTCAGAAAACGGCTGCCACTGTGACTCAATATCGATATTGACACCTATGGAATTAACTCTGTCTTTTCCAAAAATAGCTACCGGTAAAGGAATTCTGTCATTGGCCAGAGAACTATGCTTCTCGAGCACAGTGACAGGATGATGAACCAGGTCCTTTACGGGTGTCCTGGCATCCACCAGACGATGAACAAAAGAGGAGTTAGCACCATTTTCCAAAAGTCGACGCACCAGATAGGGCAGCAAATCTTTGTGACTACCCACAGGTGCATAAATGCGAACGTCCGGTTTTTCCTGATCCAGTACCGTGTTATAGAGCGCATCACCCATTCCATGCAGACGCTGGAATTCATAATGTTTATGTTCTGCGATGCTCAGAATGCTGGCAACAGTATGAGCATTGTGGGTAGCAAACTGAGGGTAAATAGCCCCTTTAACAGGATCACTCAGCAGAAAACGGGCACACACCAGATAAGCAACGTCTGTTGCTTCTTTGCGCGTGTATACCGGGTAGCCGGAATAGCCGGATTGCTGACACAGTTTTATTTCACTGTCCCAGTAGGCACCTTTTACCAGACGCACAGGAATTTCATCACCCTGCTCTTTTGCCAGAGCTGCCAGCCAGGCAAGAACGGGGAGTGCTCTTTTACCGTAAGCCTGTACAACCAGTCCGAAAGCACCCCATCCCTGACAATCAGGATGACGGTAGAGTTTCTCGAACAGTTTCAGAGACAACTCAAGGCGGTCCTGCTCTTCGGCATCAATGGTGATTCCCACATTCAGGCTTCTGGCAGTGCGAATCAGTTCCAGCACGCTGTCGAACAGTTCTTTCAAGACACGGGTTTCATTGGCCACTTCATAACGGGGATGCAGGGCAGAAAGTTTGATCGAAATGCTGGGACGAGGGCCCTTGTAGCCACCCTTCTGCTCCTGACCAACGGACCTGACAGCCGTCAGGTAGGAAGCGAGATATTTCTGAGCATCGCTTTCGGTCAGTGCTGCTTCACCCAGCATATCGAAAGAATAGGTGTAACCTTTCTCTCTTGGCTTTCGACCATTCCTGAGTGCTTCTGCAATAGTGCGACCCAGTACAAAATGCTCACCCATAATTTTCATCGCCTGGTTCACAGCCTGACGAATCAAGGGTTCACCCATTTTTTTAACCAGTCGACCAATCACGCTAGCCGGGCGACCGTCTTCCGATTTGCCTAATGTCACCACTTTACCGGTCAACATCAGACCCCAGGTGGAGGCATTCACCAATAGCGAATCGCTCTGTTTGAGATGCCTTTCCCACTCAGCGACACTGAGTTTGTCACGAATCAGGGCATCGGCGGTTTCAGAGTCAGGAATTCTCATCAGGGCTTCTGCCAGACACATCAGCAGAATACCTTCACGGGTATCCAGGCTGTATTGCAACAACATAGAGTCAATCATATGAATGGAATCTTCCCGGGCTCGAACCTGCTCGACCAGATCGGTAGCTCGTCGGGTTACCACAGCCAGCTGCTGCGGACTGGGTCTGGCCAAATCGGCCAGCTGTGCCAGTAAGGCTGACTCATCCACACTGTATTGTGGAGAGATAGTCTTCCAGAGCCTGGTTGGGCTCTGCTGGATGAATTCAGGCTCAAATAAGGCCTTAGCCTCAAACATGCGGTGTCTCCCCCAATGACGGCAAACCTGATCCTGTGCCGTATGATCAATCTAATCGGGAAATGCCTATTACGATGGCATCTCCAATTAAGGCAAATGAGCAGCCTCCAGTGGCTTTTGGCCAGCCCGCAATCATGCACAAAATCAAACAGAATTCCCAGATACAGAAGACAGATTTTTGTACAATCCCTGTACACTTCCCGCTGCTGATCTGATTTATTTGCCCATGGACTGTCGCATAACCGCTAACCCAATAAAAGGGCGGCAGTCAGATCATTATTTATTCACTATACCTTTTTGATGACTGAAGTCATCGTTCTTGTCCACCTCAGCAGGCTTACGTTTTCGGTGCATTCTTTTGTGCCTGGTCAGGGCTATAGCATTTTTGCAGAGCTTCCCACATCGCTGCTGCAGGCCATTCTCCCCGAACTCGATCACATCACAGGTTTTTTGCCCGCTGTGGTTTCTTCTTTTGTGATCCGCCAGGCTTCTGACACTGTTGCAGACCTCCCCACATGGCCGCTGCAGGCCATCCTTCCCCATCACGCTCAGGTTACAGGTTTTCTGCCCGCTGTGGTGTCTTTGTTTGTGCCCCTTCAAGGCTGTTTGACTCCTGCAGACAAACCCACATCGCCGCCGCTGGCCATCGTCTCCGACCAGGGTTACAGCACAGGTTTTCTGTTCAGTATGGGAGTTTCTTTTGTGATCTAACAGTGTTTTGGCGTTCTTGCAGACCTTTCCGCATGGCCGAGGCTGGCCATCTTCCCCTGCCACTTTTACATCACAGGTTTGGTCAAGGATATGGTTTATTTTTATATGGTCGCTCAGGGCTTGAGCACCCCTGCAGACTTTCCCACATGGCCGCTTCTGACCAGTGTTACCGAGTATTGTTACATCACAGGTTTTTTGCCCAGTGTGATATCGGCTTTTGTGAGATGAAAAGGCTTGAGCACTATTGCAGACCATCCCGCATGGCCGCCGCTGACCATCTTCTCCGACCAGGATCAGTTCACAGGTTTTTTGTCCACTGTGCTCTCTTCTTTTGTGATCCGAAAAGGCTTTTGCATTCTTGCAGACTTTCCCACATGATCGCTGCTGGCCATCCTCACCGACCACGGTTAGCTCACAGTTTATTTGCTCACTATGGTATTGGCTTCTGTGCTCCAACAAGGCTTTTATATTCCTGCAGACCATCCCGCATGAGCGCAGCTGGCCATCCTCCCCTGACACGGAATAGCCACAGATTTGTTGTCCGCTGTGGTGTATTCTTTTGTGAACCGCCAGGCTCATGGAATTCTTGCAGATTTTTCCACATGGCCGCTTCTGACCTCCTTTATCGACCATGGTTAAGTCACAGGTTTTTTGCCCGGTGTGATATCGTCTTTTGTGAATTGAAAGGGCTTTAGTATTATCGCAGACCTTCCCACATGGCTGCGACTGGCCATACTCATCCAACATTGTCAGTTTACAGGTTTTTTGCCTGCTTTTGTTTCTGGCCGGTATTGCGCCGGTTTGCGAAAGATGAAACTGTCTCTGACCCAACTTGGGTGATCCAGTGATTGTTTGCTGTGCTTCAGAATGATTTAGCGTTGAGGAAATTCCCATTTCTTCTAAAAGACTTACTGGATCGAGTGGCCCGTTAATAACTTCAAAATCATTGACAGTACAAGGCAAACTCCCGGACATTGGCAAATCATCACCCATTGACCCGATAAAGTCAGTTGTCTCGGCGACCCCGTCTAAGGCGACCCCGTCTAAGGCGACCCCGTCTAAGGCGACCCCGTCTAAGGCGACCCCGTCTAAGGCGACCCCGTCTAAGGCGACCCCGTCTGAGGCGACCCCGCCTAAAAAGATGCAACCATTGGCTGTATTGCCATCAATACTATTTCCCTGTGTCTGTAAAAGTGGATCAAGATCGAATCGGCTTTGAATCGTAGGAAGACCGATCGACGTGTCAAAAAGCGGGTTTTGTTGGCAATCTTCAGTGTTTAAAGGAGCAAAATGATATGAGCAAATAAAGCAATGTCCACTGAACAAATGGGGGCATAAACCCTTTAGGGAGTCCAGCGTCCATTCAGAAGATCCACTGCTATCAAATAATGTTCGGAATCGACAAACGCCGTGACAGGGATAGACAAGACAATTTAAACCCAGACTATGCCGATGTTGTTGAGGATCTCTGTTATCACCGCCAGAGCCAGAATTCAGAAGGCTGGTTATAGACCCTGTACTTTGGAGGGTGGCTTGGGAGGCTCGCTGGCCTGATGATTTTGATGGTGAGTATTGTGGGGAATTTTCTCCAGAACCAAACATCGCAGTGATGATAGCAAACGGATGGCAATGATTCAGTTCCTGTTGTGCAATCGATTTAAATAGCGGTGAATCAAGGTTCCAATAGTTTTTTAAAAACCAACCGACAGCGACGACCAGATCCAAAGGTTGCCGTGAATAAAGGCTGGTGCCTGAAGAGAAATCTTTGCTGCTCAGGATCAGTTTATAAACAACCAGCAACTGTGTGGCATAAAACAACCGCCATGAAATCGACTCAATAAGGGTCGTTTTTAACCGGTAACTGCCAAGCCTGTGTCGTTTTTTATCAGAAAATAAATCTGATCCTGCATAGCCGCTTATATCGGTAATGTCTGACGGATTGCCCGGCAAGGTATGCTGGTCAGGTTTTATAGAAAAGTTCTTATTTGGAAGTCCGGAATTCTGTTCAAGCTCGACAATAAAACTTTGTGTGAACGCTTTAGTTTGAAAGGCAACAGACAACGACATTAGCAAGAGCAGTGCCGTAAAGACTGAGTGTTTAATAATTCTGTCCTTGCTCTCTGATTCAGTCATTACCCTGATCCACCTCAGCGAGCTTGCGTTTTTGGTGTTTTCTCTTATGCTCCTTCAGGCATTTAGTATTCTTATAGATCTTCCCGCATGGCCGTCGCTGGCCATCCTCCCCTGTCACCATCACATCACAGACTTGTTTCCCGGTATGATCTATGATTTTGTGATCCCTCAGGTCTCGATTATTCTTGCAGACTTTCCCGCATGGGCGCTGCTGGCCATCCTCACCGATAATGACCAAGTCACAGGTTCTTTGTCCGCTGTGGTAGCTGCCTTTGTGAGTTGATAGAGCTGAAGCATTTTTGCAGACCCTACCGCATGGGCGCTGCTGGCCATCTTCCCCGACCTGGGTAAGGTTACAGATTTGTTGCCCGCTGTGGTCTTTTCTTTTGTGATCCGCCAAGGCTTGAGCGTTATCGCAAACCTTCCCGCATGGTCGCTGTTGACCATCCTCACCGGCGACATCCTGTTCACAGGATCGTTGTCCACTGTGGTATTTGCTTTTGTGAAATAATAGCGCTAAAACATTTTTGCAGACCTTGCCGCATGAGCGCGGCTGACCATTTGCCCTGACCACTGTCATGTTACAGGTTTGTTGTCCGGTGTGGTCTCTTCTTTTGTGACTTAACAGGGCATTTTTATTCTTGAAGACTCTCCCGCATGGCCGCTGCTGACCTTCTTCCCCGGCAACCACCAGGTCACAGTTTTGTTGCCCTCTGTGGAATTTGCTTTTGTGAGATGACAGAGCCAGAACATTTCTGAAGGCAATGCTGCATGGTCGCCGCTGGCCATCTTCTCCAACCACGACCACTTTACAGACTTGTTGCCCGGTGTGGTCTCTTGCTCTGTGAACCGACAGGTCTTGAGCGTTCTTGCAGACCTTCTCGCATGGCCACTGTTGGCCATCTTCCCCGACGAGTAACACATCACAGATTCGTTGCCCGCTATGGAATCTGGATTTGTGCGATGACAGGGCTATAGCATTGTTGCAGACCTTGCCACATGGGCGCTGCTGACCATCCTCACCAACCAGGTTCAGACTACAGATTAATTGTCCGGAGTGGTCTCTTCTTCTGTGACGCCACAGAACATTATCATTCTTGCAGGCCATCCCGCATGGCCGCTGCTGGCCATCTTCCCCGACCACGGTCAGGTTACAGATTTGTTGCCCGGAGTGGTCTCTTCTTTTGTGATGCCACAGAGTATTTTCACTGCTGCAGGCGACCCCGCATGGCTCTAGCTGACCATCTCGACCGACCACCATCGTGGCACACGATTGTGGCCCGAGGTGACACTTTTTTTTGTGATCCAACAGGCCTTGAGCACTCTTGAAAACTTTCCTGCATAGCCGCTGCTGGCCATTATGTCTGACCACTGTCAGGTGACAGCTTTCTTGTCCGCTGATATCTGTGACTTTTATTTCGCCTGACTGTGAAAGTTGAGGTTGGCTCTGACCCAATTGAGATGATTCAGTGGCTTTTTCTTGTCTTTCTGAAGAGGTAAGCATTGTGGAAATTCGAATTTCTTCGGAAAGAGTCTGTGGTGGTTGATCAAAATTGCACAATTGACAAACACCACGACAGGGAAAGACAAAACAGTTTAGATCCAAAGTATGCAAATGCTGTTGAGGGCCTCTGTTACCGTCACCATTGTCATTAGTATTCGGGGGGCTGCTGAAAGAGCCTGCAAAATTGGTGTTTGCTGCTGAGGGTAGCTGACCAAGCGACTCAGGTAACTGGCCTTTTGGAGGGTTATGCCCGGAACCTGGCATCACAGTGATGGTGGCAAACGTGAGGTTCTGAGTCACCTCATAATGTTCGATTGAGCTAAACGAAGGTAAAACAGGGTTCCAATAGCTTTTTAAAAGCCAACTGACAGCCACAATCACTTCTCCAGGTACCCATAAATAGAGATTGGAGCTTAAATGGGCATCTTTGGTGGTCAGAATCAGTTCGTTAACAACCAGCAGTTGAGTAGCGTAAAGTAACGGCCATGAAATCGAATCAACAAGGGTTGTTTTGATCCCGTAACTGTCATGTCTGTGTCGTTTTTTATCAGGGAGTAAACAGGATCCTGCACGGTCGTTTGTTTCAGAAATTTCTGACGAGCTACCCGTAAACATATGCGGGTCAGGCTTTATGGAGAAGCTCTGTTTTAGAGAGCCTGCATTCTGTTCAAGCTCAACAATAAAACGTCTTGTTAACAATTCGGCCTGGCAGACGACAGAAAACGACAGCAGCAATAGCAGTACCGCATTGAGTGAGTGTTTAATAATTTTATCCTTGCTTCCTGATATACAGAGAGGAAGAATAGTTCAAGAAAACAAGCGTGCTTTTATTTCAGAGAGCCTCTGTTAAAAATAAAGATTGTACAGGCAAAACCTCGTGAAATGAGGTTAGATCAGTTCGCTACTTCTTCACTTTAACTTCTTGGAGACTGATTCATCACCCTGACCCACATCAACAGGCTTGCGTTTTCGATAGACTCTTTGTTTGCTGTGGTATCTTTTTTTGTGACCCAACAGGGCAATGGCATTCTTGCAGACGGTCTCGCATGGTTGCTGCTGCCCATTCTGATCGACCACTGCCAATTCACAGTTTTTTTTTCCTGTATGGTATTTTCTTTTGTGATCCGACAAGGCTCTGATATTCTTGCAGACCTTTCCGCATGGTCGCTGCTGCCCATCCTGCCCGACCACGACAAAGTCACAGTTCTGTTTCCTTGAGTGGCATCTGCTTTTGTGCCCCGAGAGGGATTGAAGATTTCTGAAGACTTCCCCACATGGCCGCTGCTGGCCATCTTCTCCTACCACGGTCACGACACAGGTTTTTTGCTCTGAGTGATAGTTGCTTTTGTGAAGTAAAAAAGCTCGAGCATTTTTGCAGACCTCCCCGCATGGCCGCTGCTGTCCATCCTTCCCTACTACTGCTCGCTCACAGATTTTTTGCCCTGTGTGGTATTTGCTTTTGTGATCCGTCAGGGATCGAATATTTTTGAAGACCTTCCCACATGGCTGCTGCTGGCCGCCCTGCCCAACCACACTGATGTCACAGGTTTGTTGCCCGCTATGGCATTTGTTTTTGTGATATGACAGGGCTTGAGCATTCTTGCAGACCACCCTGCATGGTTGCTGCTGACCATCCTGCCCGAGTGATGTCAGGTCACAATTTTTTTCCCCTGAGTGGTCCTTTTTTTTGTGATTCCTCAGGGCCATGATATTGTCAAAAACCTTCCCGCATGGCTGCTGCCCATCCTGCCCCAATACTGCCAGTTCACAGATTTTTTGCCCTGTGTAGTATTCACATATTAATTGCCCTCTGCTGTCTGTGGCTGGTGTTGCCTCTGCCCGGGATGGATAGGGTTGGCTCTGATCCAATCGGGATGATTCAGTGGTTCTTTGTGGTGTTTCTGAATGGGAAAGCGTTAGGCAAAAACCGTTTTCTTCGAGCAGATCATTTAAATTGATTGACCCATTAATGATCTCAAAACCATTAGCGATGTCCAAATCCCCGGGCATTTGGACATCGTCATTGAGAGGCCCGGCAGGATAGGTTGTATTGGCGCTTCCTGAACTCAATAAGTCCAGGATTAACTCTTCCTGAGTGGTCCCGTCTTCTGAGTTGTCATCAAAGAATAGGGCAGAATCGAATGAAAGTTGAATGGCAGAAGGATCATTCACTGTTTTGTAAAAAAAGTCTTTCCGGGAATCAGTGGCGTTTTCAGGATCAAAACGACCTATGCAACCCAGACAGTGTCCATTAGCCAAATGAGGGCAAAAGATTTCTTCGAAATTCAGCGGCCAATCAACGGGCTCTCTTTTCTCGATCAATGGTCGGAATTGACAAACACCGTGACAGGGATAGACGAAACAATTTAAACCCCACGTATGTTGGTGTTGTTGGGAACCTCCGTTACCGTCGCCAGAGCCAGAATCCAGTGGACTGGTTAAACTGCCTTTATGTTGGATACCGGTTTGTGAAGCCTGCTGGCCAGATGATTCCGGGGCCGGGTATTGTGATAAGTCATCTCCAGAACCAAACATTGCAGTGAAGGTTGCAAATGGGAAATACTTCTGTATCAACATAGATGCCGACTGTTGTTTAATTGGATTAAACAGAAGTGAATCGCGTTTCCAGTAGTTTTTTAAAAGTACGCCGACAGCGACAACCGCTTCTACAGATAGCCATGAATAGGGGGCTGGGCCCGGAGGTGCGTCTCTGGTGGTCAGGATCAGTTGGTAAACAGCCAGCAGCTGATAGGCATAAAGCAACTGCCATGAAATCGACTCAATAAGAGGCATTTTTAATCCGTAACTGACAGCTCTTTGTCGTTTTTCATCAGGCGGTAAACCAGATACTGCATAGTCGTTAGTTTCAGGAATAACTGTTGGGTCGACCGGAAATGAATGCCGGGCTGGTTTTATCGAAAAGCTCTGTTTTTGAGAACCAGCACCCTGTTCAAACTCGACAATAAAACATCTTGTCAGCGCTTTGGTCTGACTGATAAAAGAAAACGACACTAGCAGCGACAGCGATGCAGCAAAGAGTGATTGTCTAATCATTCTATCCCTGCTTTCTCGTTTACAGGGAGGGAGGGTAGATTAGCTTATAAACAAGCGTGTCGTAAAAACCTGATCCCCATACAACCAGATTGTTACTTATTCATTTACCTTCTTGAGGGCTGAGGTCATTGTCCTGGTCCAGGGCAGCAGACTTGCGTTTTCGATGACTTCTTTTGTGATTATAAAGAACGCCTGTATTCATACAGACCTTCCCACATGGCCGCTGCTGGCCAAAATCACCGACCACGATCACGTCACAGCTTTTTTCATTGGTATGGGATCTGATTTTGTGTTGTGACAGATTTTGAGTATTCTCACAGACTCGCCCGCATAGCCGTTGCCGACCATCTTTCCCAACCATGACTGCGTCACAGATTTTTTGCCCGGTGTGGTCCTTTCTTTTATGTTCCGACAGGCTTCGGGCATTACTGCAGACTTTCCCGCATGGCTGCAACTGACCATCATTTCCGAGCACGGGCAAGCCGCAGGTCTTTTGTCCGGTATGGTAGTTGCTTTTGTGAATCGTCAGGGCCAAAGCACCGTTGCAGACCCTACCACATGGATACTGTTGGCCATCCTTTGTTATCACCATTCTGTCACAGGTTTGTTGGCCTGTGTGGGCATTTCTTTTGTGACTTTTCAGAGCGACAATACTCTGACAGACTTTTCCGCATGGTCCCCACTGACCACCCTCCCGGATCACACTTACGTTACAGGTTTGTTGTCCGCTATGGTTGTTTCTTTTGTGCTCCATCAGGGCTTGGAGATTCTTGGAGACCTTCCCGCATGGTCGCTGCAAGCCATCGTCTGTGACCACCGTTTCGTCACAGCTTTGTTGCCCGGTGTGTTTTCTTCTTTTGTGATCCGATAGGGCACGAGGATTCTTGCAGACCGTCCCGCATGGCAGCAGCTGGCCATCGACCCCAATCATGGTTTCGTCACAGGCTTGATGCTTTACGTGGTTTCTTCCTTTGTGATCCGACAGGGCTTTTACATTCTTGCAGACCACTCCACATGGCCGCAGTTGACCATTCTCCCCGAACACGTTTACTTCACAGGTTTGTTGCTCACTGTGGCTTCTTCTTTTGTGATTGAACATGGCTTTGGAATTCTTGTAAACTTTTCCGCATACCTGTCGCTGGCCATTCACTCCGACCAACATTTCATTACAGATTTTTTGCCCGCAGTGGGCTTTTTTTTTGTGATCCAACAGGCCCTGCTGACAATGTGTGGCTGTGAATATAACATTATCAGGTGCTGCCGGGACTTGTACTGTATTTGTCTGGGTAAGGGGAAAAGAAATCTCGCCTTCTTCGGGAGGACTGTTTAGATCGAGCGCCCCATTAATGCCCTCAAAATCACCAGTGGTGAAAGTAAAAGTGTCGAACATTGGTACATCATCATTGAGTGGCGCGTTAGCATCAGTTTTATTGGCGGTCACTGCACTCATAATGTTCAGGGTGGCTTCGTCTAAGTCAAACTCGTCTAAGTCAAAATCATCTGAGGCGACCCCGTCTAGGGCGACCCCGTCTAGGGCGACCCCGTCTAGGGCGACCCCGTCTAAAGAGCTGCCACCAATATCATCTGTCCGTGGCTGAAAGAACTGGCCAGAATCGAAAAGGCTTTGAGTCCCGGAAAGATCATTCAATGTTTTTAAAAGCGAGCCTTCTCGGGAGTATGCAGGACATACAGGCTCAAATCGATCTTTGCAACTTATGCAGTGTCCATTGGTCAAATGGGTACATGAGTCTTCTGAGAAGTTCAGTGGCCAGTCAGCAGGTGCTTCGCTATTGCTTGAGGGCCTGAATCGACAAACGCCATGACAGGGATAGAGGAAACAATTCAGGCTCAAAGTATGCTGGCGTCGATGAGGGCCCCGGTTACCTTCGCCAGAGCCAGAATTCAGAAAGCTGTACAGAGAGCTTGAACCTTGGTTGGTGGCTTGTGAAGTTTGCTGCCCATATGATTTAGATAGCGGGTATTTTGGTGGGTTATGTCCGGAGTCAAACATCACAGTGATGGTCGCAAACGGTAGTTCCTGGCTCGCCTGTTGTTCAATCGGTTTAGACAGAGGTAAGTCTGGATACCAATAGCGGTTTAAAAGCCAACCGACTGCAACAACCCATCCTAAACTTACCCATGAGTGGGAATCGTAGCTCAGGGGAGCGTCTCTGGTGGTCAGAATCATTTCGTAAGCAACCGCAAGTCCAGAGGCGTGAAGCAACTGCCATGAAAACAATGCAATGATGTTGGTATTTACTCGGTAACCATCAGATTTGTGTCTTTTGTCATCAGGCAAAGAATCGGATTCTGCATAGGCTTTGGTAGCGGCAATGCCAGACCAGTTGCCGGGCAATGTATGCATATCGCGATTTTTCGAAACGTTCTGTTTTGGTGAATCTGCATCCTCTTCAGGCTCGACAATAAAAGATCTTGTCAAGGCTTCGGTCTGGCAGACACCAGAAAACAACAGTAGCAGCAACAGCGATGCTGCAGAGAGTGAGTGTTTAATAATTCTATCCTTGCATCCTGAATTACAGAGAAGAAGGATAGATCAAGAAAACCTTGCGAAAGAACGGGTGCCAGATCAAGGACGGGGATCAGCGTCCTGCTCGACATCAACAGGCTTGCGCATTCGATGCATTTTTTTGTGATAGATCAGAGCTTGAGCATTCTTGCAGACCTTCCCGCATGGTCGCGACTGCCCATCTTTTCCCACCAGTGGCAAGTTACAGCTTTTTTGTCCGGAGTGATATTTTCTTTTATGATCCAACAGGGCATTAGAATTCTTGTATGCCCTCCCACACAAGTGTTGACGGCCATCGGGCAGAACCAGGTCACAGATTTGTTGCTTGGTATGAGCTCTTTTTTTGTGATCCGACAGGGCTTGAGCATTGTTGCAGACCTTTCCGCATGGCTGCACCTGACTATCCTTTCCGACCACTATCACTGCACAGGTTCTTTGCCCGGAGTGGTATCTGCTTTTGTGAACTGACATAGCGCGAGCATTCTTGCAGACTGACCTGCATGGCCTCTGCAAGCCGTGCTCCCCGAAAAAGGCTAAGTCACAGGTTTGTGGCCCGCTGTGTAATCTTTTTATGTGATCCGACAGGGTTTCATAATTCTTGATGATCTTTCCGCATGGCTGTTGCTGACCATCCGTCCCGATGACAGTCTCACTACAGATCTGTACCCCAGTGCGGTATTTGCTTATGTGATTTGATAGAACCAGAGCACTCTTGCAGGCCTTCCCAGGCAGACGCTGCTGGCTATCTTCCCCTGCCACAGTCGCGTAGCATATTGTTTGACTACTGTTGTTTGTCGCTTGTATTGCCACCGTCCGGTAACGATGATGTTGACCCTGATCCAATTGGCTTGATGCAGCAGTTGTTTGTAGTGTTTCCGGATGGGTAAACGGCATAGAAAAACCTGTTTCTTCATGAGGAATCTGCAGATCAACGGACCGATCAAAAAGCACGGAGTCATGAGCGGCCGAAAATGCATTCCCAAGCACTGGATCTTCATGATTGAATAATCCGGCAGTTTCAGTTTTATAAGTGACTCCGTCTATAGAGTTAACGTCAATGCCATGGGCCCAGGGCTCAAATAGTTGGTCTGCAATGAATTGGGTTTTAATGTCAGGCAAACCATTCATTGTTTCGAGAGGCACATTTCCCAGGGAATATTTAACGTTTTCAGAGTCAAAATAACCTATGCAACCCATGCAGTGCCCATAAGCCAGATGCGGGCATGAGCTTTCTCCGAATTTCAGTGGCCATTCAGCAAGTCCCGTGTTATTGGATAAGAGCTGGAATTGACAAACACCATGACAAGGATGGATGAAACAATTTAAACCCAACGTATGCAGGTGTTGTTGATGACCTCCGTTACCGCCGCCAGAATCAGAATTCACCAGCCTGATTGGAGCGCCTGTCGGTTGGGTGGTGGTTTGTGGAGCTTGCTGGCCGGGTGTTTCTGATGGCGTGTGTTGCGGTGCGTTATGTTCAGAACCAAACATCGCAGTGATGGCTGAAAACGGGCAAGACCCCTTTAGCAGCATAGAAGTCGACGGTTGTTCAAGCGAGTTAAACAACGTCGAATCAGGATTCCAATAACTTTTTAAGAGCCAACCAACAGCGACGGCAGCTTCCATAGATAGCCATGAATATAGGGTTAAACCCTGAGATGTGTCTCTGGTGGTCTGGATGAGCTCGTAAAGAACCAGCAAATGAGTAGCGTGGAGCAAATGCCATGAAATCGACTCAACAAGGGGTATTTTGACCCTGTAACTATATAATCTTTGCCGTTTATTATCAGGCAAATCGGGTGCTGCATCATAGCCTCTGGCGACGACAATGCCTGATGGGATGCCCGACAATTTACGCCGGTCACGCTTCACAGAAAAGTTCTGCTTTAGAGAATTTGCATCCTGTTCAAGCTCGACAATAAAACTTCGTATCAACGCTTCGGCCTGACAGATGTCAGATAGCGACATCAGCAGCAACAGCGATGCAGCAAAGAATGTGTGTTTAATAATTCCATCCTTGCATTCTGTTCGACAGAAAGGAAGGATAGATCACCACATGAAAAGACGGGTATGAGATCAAGAACCCGGACCACCGTCCTGACCCACATCAACAAGCTTGCGTTTTCGATGTATTCTATTGTGATGCAACAGTGCTCTACCATTCTTGAAGACCCTCCCACATGGCCGTTGCTGGCCACACTCTGTGAACAGGGTCGCGCTGCAAACTTGCTGTCCGCTGTGACTTGATTTTTTGTGATGCGACAGTACTTGAACATTCTTGAAGACCTTCCCGCACGATCGCGGTTGACCACCCTCCCCGATCACAGCCACTTTGCAAGTTTGTTGCCTGCCATGGAAGTTGCTTTTATGATTCGACAGAGCTTTAGCATTCTTGCAGATCTTCCCGCATGGCTGCGGTTGAGCATCCTCCCCAACCACAGCCAGGTTACAGATTGACTGGCCTCTGTGGTATCCGCTTTTATGAGCCGACAGGGCCAGAACATTCCTGCAGACCATCCCGCATGGCCGCAGCTGACCATCCTCGCCAATCACGGTAAGCTTACAGGTTTGTTGCCCGCTGTGGCTTCTTCTTCTGTGTTCCGACAGGGTTATAGGATTGTTGCAGACTGTCCCGCATTTCCTCAGCTGGCCATCGTCGCCAACCACCGCTGCGCTACAAGTTTGTTTGCCAGAGTGATCTCTTATTCTGTGATAAGAGAGAGCTTGACGATTCTTGCAGACCATTCCGCATGGCCGCGACTGGCTATCCTCGCCGATCACACTCACCTCACAAATTCGTTGCCTAGTGTCGTCTTTTATTTTTTGATGCGACAGGGCTTGAGCATTCTTGCGGGCCTTACCACATAGCTGCGGCTGACCATCTTCCCTGACCATGGTCACACCAGAGGTTTCCTGTTCGCTCTGGTCTTTCGTTTGTACTCTAACTGCCTTGGAAAGACGGTGTGGGCCCTGAACCAGTTGCGATGATTCTGTTTTTGTTTGTAGTGTTTCCGGAACTTCCATTCGAGGTCTGAAATGGTTCAGAGTAGAGGGCATCCCGTTTTTTTCGTGAAGACTTTGACGCCCCAGATTAAGTAAACCACTAATTATGATCAGGTCATCAGCGGTGGCAGGCCAACGTCGGGGCATTGTCAGATCATCATTAAGTGGCCCGTTATAATCTGTATTTGCTACTCCGGTCTGGCCTGTCGAAGGTTCAATGGCATTCAGCAACCATTCAGCAGGCCTTCTGCTATCGGATAATGATCGGAGTCTGCAAAAACCCTGGCAGGGATGTACGAAACAATTTAAACCAAAAGTATGCTGGTGTTGTTGAGGGTCTCTGTCACCGTCATCAAACTCGGAATACAGGAAGCTGGTGAATGAGCTTGCAGGGCAGGTGACTGTTCCCGGACTTTGCTGGCCGGATGATGCTGATGGCGAATATTGTTGCTGGTTATGTCCGGAGCCAAACGCCGCAGTGACGGTTACAAACGGGAGATCCCCCTGTGTCAGCATGGATGTCGCCTCATGCTGTTCAATCGGGTTAAAAAGTGATGATTCAGAGTTCCAATAGCTTTTTACAAGCCAACCGGCAGCGACAACCACTTTTACAGGCAGCCATGAATATCGTTTGCAGCATACAGGAGCGTGATTGGTGGTCAGGATCAGTTCGTAAGCAACCAGCAGTTGAGTGGCGTAAAGTAACTGCCATGAAATCGACTCAATAAGATTCATTTTGAGCTCGTAACTGCTCAATTTGTGTCGTTTTTCATCGGGCAGTGAATCTGACCCTGTACAGCCGTTTGTATCAGCAATGTCTGACGGGTTGCCCGACTTTGAGAGCAGATCAGACTTTATAGAAAAGCTTTGTTTTGGAAAGCTTGCATTCTGTTTAAACTCAACAACAAAACGTCTTGTCTGCACTTCGGCCTGACAGATGACAGAAAACGTCAGAAGCAGCAATAGCGATAACGCAAAGAGTGAGTGTTTAATAATTCTATCCTTGAGTTCTGGCATACAGAAAGGAAGGATAGATCAGGAAAACAAGTATGCTTTTCTTTTAAAAACCTTCTATTAAAAAAGCCAAAGGTTGCCCCGGGCAAAACCATATGAAAGATCTGCTGCCAGACCCGATCATTAGCAAAATCGTCGTAAACCCTCGCCCAATCGAGGGTGTCGCAAAACTCCAACAGCTCGTTCCCATGCTCTGAGTTCGTCATTCCCGCGAAGGCGGGAATCCAGCGCCAACGGTGGATCTCTGCCTTCTCGGGGATGACAAAGCCAGGGGAGCACCGGGCATTATGGTTCTGGTGGTGAGTCAGTGTGGATTCCCGCCTTCGCGGGAATGACGAGAATGAAATCGGGAATGACGAGAATCAAGTTGGGAATGACGGGGGTGAAGGCGGGAACCAGAGTTTTGCGACACCCTCGACAGGGCGGGGAGCAGTCACTTATTTACTTACGTGAGGTTCGGGGCCATCATCCTGGTGCACTTCAACAGGCTTGCGTTTTCGATGTAACCCTTTGTGTACCGAAAGGGTATGAGCATTCTTGAAGACTCTTCCGCATCGCCACTGTTGGCCATCCTCTCCGACGACCGATACGTCGCAGGTTTTTGGCTCGCTGTGGACGCTACTTTTATGTTGCGACAAGGCAAGAGCATTCTTGCAGACTTTCCCGCATGGCCGTTGCTGACCGTCCTCACCGGCCACTGTCACGACACAGCTTTTTTGCACACCGTGGTCTTTTTTTTTGTGCGTCGACAGGGCCTGAGCATGCTGGCAGACTTTCCCACACGGCTTCTGCTGACCATCCCTTGCAAACACGGGCAGGTCACAGGTTTTTTGCCCGGTGTGATAATTGCTTTTATGAATCGACAGGGCCGCAGTATTCTTGCAAGCCTTCCCGCATGGCCGTTGCTGGCGATCTTTTGCGACCACTTTCACTTTACAGATTTGTTGAACACTGTGCTCTCTTTTTTTGTGAACCGACAGGGCTTGAGCATGCTTGCAAATCTTCCTGCAAGGCCGTCGCTGACCATCCTCTGCAACCAGAATCTCTTTACAGGTCTTTTGGCCAGAGTGAAAGCTGCTTTTGTGACTCGACAGGGCGCTGGCATTCTTGCAGACCTTATCGCACCGTCTCTGTCTGCCATCCTCTCCGACCAGGATAACTTCACAAGTCCGATGACTACTGCGATCTGCAGTTTTTAACCTGCGTGCCCTGGAAATACGGGGTGGATATTGACCTGATTGGGATGATCCTCTTGCTGTTTGTTGTGTTTCTGAAGTTTCCATTGGAGGTGTGAAATAACTTTGCGTAGATGAAATCCGGCGTTCTTCCTGAAGACAATGACCACCCAGATTGAGTAAAACACTGGCTATAAACCAGTCATTACTGTTGACAGGAAAATAACTCGGCATTGGCACATCATCACTGAGTTGCCCTCTGCTGCCTGTCGAATGTTCTACCGAGTTCAGCGGCGATTCAACGAACTCCCTGCTATCGGGTGACAGTTGGTATCTACAAAAGCCATAACACGGGTGGACGAAACAATTTAAACCTAAAGTATGTGCATATTGTCGAGGGCCACCGTTACCACCGCCAGGGTCAGAATACAGGAGGTTGGTGAGATAGCCTGTATGATGGACGGCTGCCCGAATCGCTGGCTGGCTGGATGATTCTGATGGTGGGTATTTTTCCGGGTTTTGTCCGGAGCCGAACATCATGGTGATGGCCCTGAGTGGATAATCCGGACGCATTTTTTGTTGTTCAATTGAGTTTAAGAGCAATGAATCGGGGTTCCAATAACTTTTTATAAGCCAACCGATAACGACGACCGCTTCTAAAGGTAGCCATGAATAAAGAGGGACATCTTTGCCAGTCAGTTTCAATTCATAAGCGACCAGCAAGTCAGTGGCACAGAGCAACTGCCACGAAATCAATTCGATGAGGGTGGTTTTTACACTGTAACTGTAAGATCTATGTCGTTTGTCATCGGGCGGCGAATCAGATTCTGCATTGCCGTTGGTAACAGCAATATCTGATGGGTTGACCGGCAATTCAGGCCGATCATGTTTGATCGAAAAGCCCTGTTTTAGTGAAGCTGTATCCTGTCCAAGATCGACAATAAAACGCCCTGTCACCGCTTCGACCTGACAGACGACAGACAACGAGAATAGCAGCAACAGCATTACGGCACAGATTGAGTGTTTAATAATTCTGTCCTTGCATTCTCTTTTACAGAGAGGAAGGATAGATCAAGACCCCCTAAAAGGTTTGATTGCGGACCTGATTATTAGTTATTCACTTTATCTCCCGAGAACGATTGTCCTTGTCCTGGTCGAGATCTTCAGGCTTGCGCTTTCGATGCATTCTTTTGTGCCCGGTCAAGGCTTTAGCGTTCTTGCAAACTACCTTGCATGGGCACTGCTGATTCAGACCGGCTATTGTCAGGTCACAGGCTTGTTGCCCGCTGTGCTCTTTTTGTTTGTGATCCCTCAGTTCGCGAGCAGTCATGCAGGTCACCCCGCATATCCGTCGCTGACCATCCTCCCTGACCACAGCCACCAAACAAGTTCTGTGTCGGATGTGGAAATTGTTTTTGTGAAGATAAAGAGCGTAAAGATTCTTGAAGACCTTGCCGCATGACCGCTGCTGGCCATCCTCTCCAACCACTGTCAGGTCGCAGGTTTTTTGTCCGCTGTGTCTTGCGCTTTTGTGAGAAGACATGACTCGGGCATTCTTGCAGATTTTCCCGCATGGTCGCTGCTGACCATCTTCCCCGATCACGATCACCTCACAGATTCGTTGCCCGATGTGAACTCTGCTTCTAAGATTCGACAGTCCTTTGGCATTCTTGCAAACTGTTCTCAATGTCTGCGGCTGGTGACCTTCCGCGAGCACTGCCAGGTTAGGTTTTTTTTGTCCTGTATGGTCTGTGGCTTCTACTGTGTCTGCCCGGAAAAGGGGTGGTTGGCCCTGACCTGATCGGGATGGCTCGGTGATTATTTGTTGTCTTTCTGAATCGGCAGGAGTAAAGAAAATCGGTTCATCTACGAGAAGACTCTCTCGACCGGGCAACTCGTTATTAGCTGCCAAATCATTAGCAGTGTAAAACCAGTCTCCTGGCATTGTTAAATCATCATTGAATAACCCGCTATCGCCAGCTGTAAAGGTTGTACCTGTGCTCATCGAACCTGAAGCGCCCCCATCGATAGGGTTGCAATCAAACTCATGGGCCTGAGGTCCAAATACGACATCAGAATTCAATAGGACCGGAATGTCAGGAACATCATCTGTCTGGTCTGTCGAACGCTCTTCGCAATACTGCGACCAAACTGCAGGCTCTCTGATATTGGATGATGGTCTGAATTGACAAACGCCATTACAGGGATGGAGGAAACAATTTAAACCTAAAGTGTGCGGGTGTTGTTCAGGCTCACCGTTACCATCACCAAAGTCAGAATAAGAGACCTCAGTAACATAGCCAGCAAGGAGGGGAGTGGCTGCCGATACTTGCTGAGTGGATGATGCTGATGGCGAGTATTGTGTCTGTCCGTGTCCGGAGCCAGTCGTCCCGGTAATAGCCGTAAACGGGTAATCCCGGCTCGCCTGCTGTTGAGCCCAATCAAACCACTTTGAACTAGTGTTCAGATAGCTTTTTAAAAGCCAGCCGACAAGAAGAATTGCTTCCAGAGGTAGCTGTGGATAAAAGCTTGCACCACGAGCGGTGAGGCTGGAGGGCAGGATCAGTTCGTAAACAACCTGCAGGTGAGCGGTGTAAAGCAACTGCCATGGAATCGACTCAACAAAGGTCATTTGTAACCCATAACTGTCAGATCTGTGTCGTTTTTCATGAGGTGCTAAAGCGGGTCCTGCATAGGCGTTTGTGTCGGCAATATCTGATGGCTTGCGTGACAACGCAGGCGGCTCACGTTCTATGATAGAGTTCTGTTTCGGAGAACCTGCATCTTGTCCAAGCTCGATAATATAATGTCTTGTCAGTGCTTCGGTCTGGCAGGCGATCAACAACGCCAGTAGCATCGACAAGGGTACTGCAAAGAGTGAGTGTTTAATAATTCTATCCTTGATTTCTGGTTTACAGGAAGGAAGGAAGGATAGATCACCTGATGAAAGAAGGTTCTATAACAGCTTCCTTGCAGTTAATGTATTTTATTCAACGAAATAGATTGAGATGACATGGACATTTTTCTGGTCGGCGGTGCCGTTCGAGACAGGTTATTAGGCCTTCCACTCAAAGATCACGACTGGGTAGTGGTTGGTAGCAGTCCTGAGCAAATGACTGAACAGGGCTTTCAGCCTGTTGGCCAGGACTTCCCTGTCTTCCTTCATCCGGATACCAAAGAAGAATATGCGCTGGCTCGTACCGAAAGAAAGTCCGGTCATGGTTACACTGGCTTTGTTTTTCATACCGCCCCCGATGTCACTCTGGAAGAAGACCTGATCCGCAGAGACCTGACCATTAATGCCATGGCCCAGGATGATCTTGGCAATATCTATGATCCCTACGGTGGTCAGAAAGACCTCGAACAAAAACTGCTTCGCCATGTTTCCCCGGCATTCCAGGAAGACCCCCTGCGCATTCTTCGTGTAGCTCGATTTGCCGCCCGCTTCCATCACCTGGGGTTCAGGGTGGCTCCCGAGACTCTCGAATTGATGTCCTCTATGATCGACAGAGGTGAAGCCTCCTATCTGGTTCCCGAGCGAATCTGGCAAGAAACCACACGCGCCCTGTCTGAACCTGACCCTGAGATATTTTTTGAAGTATTATCTGAGTGTCACGCCATAAACGCCGTTATGCCGGAATGGGCTCCTTTCCTGAGAGAGAATTCGACAGGCATAAAAGCACTTCGCACGGCAGCCATTCAACAGGCGTCTTGTGACGTTCGATTTGCAGTCACCTTCGCTTCTGAAAAAGAACTCTCCAGAGACTTACTGACTGCACTGAGTAAACGACTGAAAACACCTTCCCAGTTTTCAGAGCTGTCCAGCCTGACTTTTCAGCACAGTGCTTATTTAATCGAGCTCGCCGAAGCCCTAGAAGCAGAACAGCTAATGATTCTGTTTGAAAACACCGATGCATTCAGGCGGTCAGAACGTTTTGACGCCTTTCTGAAAGCCAGCCGCTGCATTGCCGTAGCTCAGAAAAAAACACTTTCTGAAAGCCATCAGAGCCAGATAAAATCCTTGCTTTCTCTTTGCCTTTCGACCAATGCCAAAGAGATTGTTGCCCGGGGCTTTAAGGGCAAGGCGATAGGTGAAGAACTGAGAAAAACGAGAGTATTACGAATGCAGGAACAACTGGATCACTAGAATTATTCAGCCCATGAACGGGCTGCTGATCAGATGGCTTCGAACTCCAGCTCAGGCAGAAGACGAGGTTGACTACCCAGCTTAACGCCTGGTTCAAATACCAGATTAATAGCGCCGGTAAAAACACTGACTGGCCTGCCCATCTGAAAATTCCATAACTGCTTTACCAGGGGTCGATAGTAAACTTCTTCGATGCTGCTGATCCTCACATCGCGAACATCATCAACCACCTGTAAAATATCGAGATCAGCCCGGCATTCAAGACTGCCTCTGACTCTTCCTAGCCGGTCTTCTACCTGCTTGCACCAGCCATTAATCGATGCGGATGACACTTCGCTCTCAAAGCAGGCGACAGCATTATAGTAATCAGCCGCTCTCTCCTTAGCCACAGCACCACCCTCGGCAGACGTTTGAATCAGACTGCTGACCAATAAGGTACCAAACTGCTGACGGAGAGTCTGTATCATTTGCCAACAGTTTTGCTCGGCCTCATCATTGGACCCTACGCCAATGTAAAAAAGTGTCATGGCTGACGCATCTCTTCCCTGGTTCGTTCGCACCACACGGAGGCTAAAGCACCTTTCAATGCCTGTGGTTTTCGGATCAGTACTCCGACCCTGTCAACATTGAAATTCGCCTGAATTAACTGAATGATGCCACCTGCCAGGGCTTCGAGCAAAGCATATCGGGATGCTTCGCAAAAAGCACGAACGGTCTGGCTGATAGCATCGTAATCCAAGGCATCGTTCAGGTCGTCAGATCGAAATGCCCGGGAAAAATCAGTTTCCAGCTCTAAATCAATGATCAAAGGCTGGGCCGCTTCGTGCTCAAATTCGTAAACACCAATCACAGCCTGGGTTTCCAGCTGTTCAATTCGAACCTTATCCATTCACCCTGCCCTCTGGTTTCAGGTTAACGGCTTCCAGTGTTTCCATGTTCCAGCGTGGCATCGGGGCCACTTCAAGGGGCTCCGTCTGACCGGCAAGCAGACGCTGGCAACCGGCATAGGCGATCATTGCACCATTATCTGTACAAAACTCAGGTCTGGCATAACGAAGGCTGCCACCTTCTTTTGCCGCCATGGCTTCAAGCTGATTTCTCAACCGGCGATTGGCACTGACACCTCCGGCAATCACCAACTGTTTCAAACCGGTCTGCCTGAGAGCCCGACGACACTTGAATGCAAGAGTATCAACCACGGCATCTTCAAAAGCCCAGGCAATATCCGCTCGATCCTGCTCGCTCAGCCCACCTTCTTCTTTACAGGCTGCTATGGTATTGAGTGTAAAGGTTTTCAAACCACTGAAGCTGAAATCCAGACCGGGACGATCGCACATAGGCCGTGGGAAGCGGAAACGCCCTTCAGTCCCCTTCTGTGCAAGATTGGAAACCCTTGGACCACCGGGATACCCTAATTCCAACATAGCGGCTACTTTGTCAAAAGCCTCACCAGCAGCATCATCAATAGACTCGCCCAACAGCTGATATTGCCCAATACCATCAACCCGCACCAATTGGGTATGACCACCCGACACCAGTAAGGCAAGGAAAGGAAAATCAGGTGGATTTTCTTCCAGCATAGGAGCCAGCAAATGACCCTCCATATGATGGACACCCACACAAGGAACACCCAGCGCCCAGGCCATGGAACGACCTATACTGGCTCCCACCATCAGTGCACCAATCAGACCCGGGCCTCTGGTGTAGGCCAGGGCATCAATCTGTTTGCGTGTGATGTCGGCTTTTTCCAGCACCTGGCTGATCAGTGGGAGAACCCTTTGGATATGGTCTCTGGAGGCCAGTTCAGGCACGACACCGCCATACTCGGTATGCATTTCAATCTGACTGTACAGAGCATCCGCCAGCAACCCTCTCTCGCTGTCATAAAGTGCAATGCCTGACTCATCACAGGATGTTTCAATCCCGAGGACTATCATCTGTTAGACCCACTACTGTTTTCAAAAAAAAGCTGTTTTCATTAAGGCAATGCCACGATCCGTTAGCATTGGCCTGTCAGATACAGCTGACACTTCCCGCTGGTTTCTGAAAGAAACTGTGGATTACCGTCATTCAGACAGCTTTTCAGCTCATCAACCTCAGCACAAATAACAGGCACCCTGATAATAAGAATCTACCTATAAGGCTATTATTCGCTACCTGCTGCAGGATCTCGGGATGATACTGCAAAGCGGCCTTTACAGGAAATGCCAGACACCGCAACCCCGGGGACTCTTAAAGGAATGAAAGCAAGTCAGGTTTTTGCATTTATTGAAAATAGTCTATAAAATTCCCACCCTTAAAAATACGCGGCTAGTCTGAACATTTGTTCAGGCTTATTTTGCGGGTCGGAATTAGCTTCTTCCCACGGCTTTCAGGGCATCAGATTAACTGTACTCCGGAAAAAAGTGTGAATGCTCAACCGCCTGCTCTCGTTTGGCGTGATTCATTGATATGAAAATCGTCAGGTCGAAAATAAATCCTTGCCAAGCCATCCCTGGCTTGTGAACAACAGGGCAGAATTTTCTGAAAGAGAGTAGATGGTACTAATAGCAGATGTTGTGATGCCGGGCTGCAAACCTTTATTAATGTACTCACTATTTTTATAGGAAGGTGATCTCTGCATGCCTGCTGTTAAAGTTAAAGAAAATGAACCGTTTGATGTAGCACTGCGCCGCTTTAAGCGCTCTTGCGAAAAGGCTGGGGTACTGGCTGAAGTACGTCGTCGTGAACACTACGAAAAGCCTACCTCCGTTCGCAAGCGCAAGGCCGCTGCTGCTGTCAAGCGTCATTTGAAAAAACTGCAGCGCGAACAGCGTCGTCGCGAGCGTCTGTATTAAGAACGGATTTCCGGCTTTAATAACTTCGATTCCCAAATTTCTGCTCGAAACTTTCTTTCGGGAAAGAATCGTATTGAGGTAAGAACATGAGCGAATGCCAGGTCAGGGAACAACTGACTGCTGCAATGAAGGATGCCATGCGCAGCCGCGACAAGGTTCGATTGGGAACGATTCGCCTGGCTCTTTCCGAGCTTAAGCGAATAGAAGTAGACGAAAAGTCGATTGACGACACCCGCGCCCTTGCAGCACTTGACAAGATGGCCAAGCAACGCCGCGATGCCATCAACCAGTTCGAGTCTGCAGGGCGCACTGATCTGGCTGATCAGGAGAAACTGGAACTGACCATTCTTCAGGGCTTCCTGCCCTCGCAGCTCAGCACCGAAGAAATCAGCCAACTCGTCTCGGAAGCCATTCGCGAAACCGAGGCACAAAGCATGCGCGACATGGGAAAGGTCATGGGCATTATCAAGCCTAAAGTTCAAGGCCGGGCAGACATGAGTCAGGTCAGCCAGACCATCAGACAACTGCTTAACTGAGTCAGCTCTGCGCAAGTCTGCCATCAACATTGGCAACAATCACTGACAACCGTCCATTAGCGATGATAACATCAGCACTCTGTTAAGATTTCTGGCAGCGGCCTTTTCACTTCAATGGCTGGCACTCACATTTATGGGCATTTATGGCCGGACGCATCCCCCAGACATTTATTGATGACCTGCTGAACCGGCTGGACATCGTGGACGTTGTCGATAGCCGGGTAAAGCTTAAGAAGACCGGTCGAAATTACTCCGCTTGCTGCCCTTTCCATCAGGAAAAAACCCCATCATTCACTGTCAGCCCGGACAAGCAGTTTTACTATTGCTTTGGCTGCGGTGCCAGCGGCAACGCCCTGGGCTTTGTCATGGATTTTGACCACCTGGACTTCCCGACAGCAGTTGATTCTCTGGCCAGCCAGGTTGGACTGGAAGTTCCCAGAGAACAGCACAGTCAAAAACGCGGCCCGGATCACAGCCCGCTTTATGAGCTGATGACCAAAGCCAACGTTTTTTTCAACGAACAACTGATTAAAGCTTCTGATGCACCCAAAGCCATTGAATACCTTAAGCAGAGAGGACTGGATGGCCAGACCTGCAAACGTTTCGGTATCGGCTTTGCCCCGCCTGGCTGGGACAACCTGAAGAATCATCTGGCAGAGAACCAGGAGAAAGAAGACCAGTTAGTTACCACCGGCATGCTGGTGGAAAAAGAAGAAACCAAAAGCCGCTATGACCGCTTCCGCGACCGAATCATGTTTCCCATTCATGATACCCGAGGCCGAATCATCGCTTTTGGTGGCCGGGTACTGGGCGACGCCAAACCCAAATACCTCAACTCACCGGAATCCCCCATTTTCCAGAAGGGACGGGAGTTATATGGACTGTATGAAGCCAAAAAGCATAATCGCCACCTTGAACGCATTCTTGTTGTCGAAGGCTATATGGATGTTGTTGCCCTGGCCCAACAGGGCATTAACAATGCTGTCGCCACCCTGGGTACAGCAACAACCCCGGACCACATACAGAGACTTTTTAAAACCGTATCAGAAGTTGTGTTCTGCTTTGACGGCGATAATGCTGGCGGACGCGCAGCCTGGCGAGCCCTTGAATCCACTCTTCCCCATATGAAAGATGGCAATCAGGCACGTTTTCTGTTTTTACCCCAGAGCGAAGATCCGGACAGCATGGTCAGACAAGAAGGTGCCGATGCCTTTCTGGAAAGAATAAAAACCACCGCCCTCAGCCTCGACACTTTCCTGTTTCAGGAACTCAGTAACGGTATCGACCTGAATACCATGGACGGACGTTCACGACTGGCCACCGATGCACAACCTCACCTCCACAAGATTCCCGACGGTCTGTTCAAACAGATGTTGATGCAGAAACTGTCAGAGATCACTGGTTTGAATACCGATACTCTTGAAAATTATTTAAACAAAAAGAGTGAGCCTGAACCTGCCGCTGATAACGCATACGACGATTACCCTATACCTGCTGAAACCGACTATTATCCGCAAGCGCACTATGAGCCTGAGTCTGCCCAGCACTTCCAACCTCAGACGTATAGTTTTGAGCGCAAACCCTTTAAAAAGGGTTTTAAGGAAAAGAACGAACCGCCCGTTCCTGCGCCATTAAAAGTGGGTCGATCTCTATATGCCATCCGGCACCTGCTTTGTAATCCTGAATTAGCGACCAGCGTAAAAGCAATCAATGAACTGGAAGGTGACGGGCATCCTGATACACAACTGTTAATTGCTCTGATAAAAACGCTTCAGGAACAACCTAAACTGGCCACTATTGCCCTGATCGCACAATGGCATGGTACTCACCACGGCATTCGACTTCAGGAAATCGCATCGTTGGAACTTGGGCATCAGCCCAACGACCAAGAATTCCATGAAGCTATAGAACGAATCAGGGATACGGTCCGGGAGCTTGAGCACAAACAGACGGCCAACTCTCTTAAACAAACTTTTTCACAGAAAAAACCCGGTCAGATAGACTCGGCACAACGCAGTGTTCTGGAAGCCCTGCTTGAAAAGAAAAAGAAAAAACTCGGTATCGAGTCCACGAACACCAGTACCAAGAAATAACGTTCTGAAAACCCGGAAAAATCCCGGACTGAACGACAAACGCCTTATTTTTTAGCAATAACTGTAAGTAAAATGTAAATTGTTTTTTATCACTTTATTTATGGCGACGCACATATTTTTAGGTATATACTTGAACTTCACTGTGCTATGTGGGAAGCCGTTATTAACCACACACCTGATTCTGAAACCGGTCTGAAACAGCCATGAGCGAAGAAGGCATCTTACTGACTCACCTGTTGTGAGAGGGTGCTTTTACGGTAAAAAGCCAAGGAAGGGGACCCTCACCATGCGTAGTTTTTCATGGACCGTTTTTCCGGTGCCCCATCCACTGAACATCGTGCAGATCCGCGAGAGTGTACTCTTTTACACTTTATTGTGGAAAACCTCATGTTTTTTGAGCTATAATTGCCTGCTTACGTTTTTTTTCGTCCGGCACTCCACTTTCGCTGTTAAAGGGTTGATATGTCAGCTAACTCGCAACAACAATCCCGACTGAAAGAGCTTATCTCTCGCGGTAAGGAACAGGGATACCTGACTTACGCTGAGGTAAATGACCATCTTCCTGAAGACATCTCCGACCCTGACCAGGTTGAAGATATCATTCGCATGATCAATGACATGGGTATCACCGTCTACGAAACAGCGCCGGACGCCGATACCCTGTTGTTGTCAGAAGCGGACACTGATGAAGCTGCTGCCGAAGAGGCAGCAGCAGCTCTTGCAGCTGTTGAACAGGAAGCAGGCCGAACCACTGACCCTGTGCGCATGTACATGCGTGAAATGGGCACGGTCGAACTGCTGACTCGCGAAGGCGAAATCCAGATCGCCAAACGCATTGAAGAAGGGCTGCGTGAAGTCATGTCAGCCCTGGCCAGATTTCCTGGCTCGGTTCAGATTGTTCTGGACGAATATGACCGGATTATAGAAGAAGAAGGCCGCCTGACTGATCTGATCAGCGGCTATATCGATCCTGATTCCGATGAGCCTGTCGCCCCCCCCTCTCCTGCTGTCGAGAACATCGAAGAAGACTTTGACGACGATGACTCTGATGACGATGACGATGACGACGCTGGCGGTCTTGATCCGGAAGAAGCCAAAGAGCGCTTTGATCTCCTTCGCGCTGGTCATGAGAAGGTACTGAGCACTTTGGCAAAGCATGACTTTGGTTCCAAAGAAGCCAAAGCTGCAATGGATGAACTGACCACAGCTTTCATGCCTCTGAAACTGGTTCCCCGTGTTTTTGACATGCTGGTTTTCCGCATCAGGAATACTCTGGACACCATTCGGGGCAATGAGCGCGCGATCATGCAATTCTGCGTACGCCGCGCGAAAATGCCTCGCAAGATCTTCCTCAGTACTTTCCCGGGCAACGAGACCAGCCTGAAATGGATTGATGACATCACTTCTGGCAGCGCCGGCTATGCTGAAGCCATCAATCACTACCGGGATGAAATCATACGTGCCCAGAAGAAGCTGATCACTATTGAGAAAGAGTTCGGCTGTACGCTGGTCCAGATCAAGGACATCAATCGCAGAATGTCTCTGGGCGAGGCCCGCGCCCGTCGTGCCAAGAAAGAAATGGTCGAAGCCAACCTGCGTCTGGTTATTTCTATCGCCAAAAAATACACCAACCGTGGTCTGCAGTTCCTGGATCTGATTCAGGAAGGCAACATCGGTCTGATGAAAGCGGTAGACAAATTCGAATACCGTCGCGGATACAAGTTTTCGACCTACGCTACCTGGTGGATCCGTCAGGCTATCACCCGCTCCATTGCGGACCAGGCCAGAACGATTCGTATCCCGGTTCACATGATTGAAACGATCAACAAACTGAACCGTATTTCCAGACAGATGCTCCAGGAGATGGGGCGTGAACCGACTCCTGAAGAACTGGCTGTTCGCATGGAAATGCCAGAAGACAAGATCCGCAAGGTACTGAAAATCTCCAAAGAGCCTATCTCCATGGAGACACCCATCGGCGACGATGAAGACTCCCATTTGGGTGATTTTATCGAAGACGCGACCATTCAGTCACCTATCGATCGGGCTACCGGCACTGGTCTGAAAGAATCTACCCGCAACGTACTCTCTGGCCTGACGGCTCGGGAAGCGAAGGTACTACGCATGCGTTTCGGTATCGACATGAACACTGACCACACTCTGGAAGAGGTGGGCAAGCAGTTCGACGTTACCCGTGAACGTATCCGTCAGATCGAAGCCAAGGCTCTGAGAAAGCTGCGTCACCCGACGCGCTCGGATCACCTGAGGAGCTTCCTGGACGAGTAATATCTTCCAGTTCCAAAGTACCAATAAAGCCGTGCTTTTCACTTTTGAAAGCACGGTTTTTTTGTATCTGGCTGCCACCAACTGGTCAAGACAGGTGACCCATCGTGGGTCGCTTCAATAACAGGTGTGTCCATTTTACTGACCTATATATGAACTCTTTGGAGCTTTTTTGCCTCTAATAATTAGACGGGTTGTATCGCAACCTCTGATCTCTCCAGAGGGAGTTGCGTAACACCAATAATGTTCTTTAAAAGGGGGATAACATTATGGATCCATTACGCGCTTTATTACTGACCATTCTGATCTTTTTTCCTGTCCAGGCTTCTGCTGGAGAATTTTCACCCGGCTACTCGACGGCATACCGCCACTTTCCAGAGCTGGTAACTGCACTTGATAAAAACTTTGATGGCCTGCTCTCCTACGATGAACTCATTGATGGCTACCATGCACCGTATCTGAACAAAGACCTTTATCAAACCATCAGGCTTTACCTCGTTAATTTCGAGTCGTGGCAAAACCCTGTTGCCGTCTCATTAAGCAGGGATAGCATTGAGTTGGCCGAACTGTCGGGACAAGTGGCAAAGTATCACCACGAGCGGGACAACACTTTTTGGGATGCCTGGCTTGCACAACCGGAACGGCAACCTTATGCAGACGCTTATAGACGACTTTTCCCTCATGGTCTGACCAGTATTACTCCGGATAATCTTGTGCAAAAGTATTTTCCAGACTGTGTTCTGAGTGCCTCGCTGGCCTCAATAGCCAGCTCCGAAACCGGAAAAAGACTGATATTCAATTACTTCTATAATACGGCTGATGAACAGGTATTTAGCATCGTTTTTCGCGGCAGTAATGCAAGTATACCGATTCGATTCAGAGAAGTTGAGCACCACAAATTTGCCGAAACACGTGATGGCGGTATCTGGCTGGCTATGCTGGAAGCTGCTTACGCAGAATCGTCAAAAAGTTTCGTTAAAAAATATCGACAAGCCGACTGGTCACGGTTTGACTATCGCAAATATTCAAAGCTGGACGGGGTAGACCAGATGCAAGCTATTGATGTACTTATGGGATCCTATTCCGATTACATCAACCCGCAACTTCAAAGTCAGGAGCAGTTGAAGGAGCTACTCAACTCTTTTGTTGATAATGAAAAAGTTGCGATTTTTTCTGTTAACCCATCAATTTCAACTTTACTGAAGTTAAGGCCATTCGCTAGAATCAAAAGCTATCACGCCTATAGTCTGATCGGCTATGACAAAGAAAAAGATATTGTTTATATTCGTGACCCTCATGGCTGGTCTGCTACGCATACAAACCTCTATACCATTAACCAACATATTCAGCCTCTTTCCTCAGGCAACAGTGCAATATTTGAAGTCATAAAGAGCCACCCTTGGGACCCTGACTATAAACGCGCTTATGGACTGACGGATCCTGAACTAAACGACTTCCTCAACCAAACCGCACCACAGGCGCTGGACATCATAGCCAAAGGCGAAATCCTTTCCGATATTTCATTACCCATATCTACTTCTGAGAGAAGCCCTGCCAGGACCGGCATCATTGAAATGACCGTAGAACAGTTCATTGATACATTTAATGTCCTGTTCATCAGCCAGTGCGGCCCCTATCAATGCCCTAATATCAATAACTAGGAGCCTGGCCAGCCGGATATAAACTACTCTTTGGACTTGCTGTTATCTAATGGCTAATTAGCCTTGTCGAAAATCACCATCAGACCAGAAGGTGTCACGTGTAACAAGCTGCTTTTTACAGGGGTTAAGTCGCTCCGACGCTTTTGCGTCTCTTTGGCATTGATGCGCCGTACGAATGGGGTGGGAAATCGCTGATCGAAATCAATGAGTAAAAAAGGAGGGGTCATGACCCGTTTAAAGTTATTTGGCCGCAAAGAAAGCATGTCGTCCGCGCCTCAAGTCCCTGGGCCGACTGGGCTTGAAATGCTCAAGGTGATGAAGGAGGGGCAGCGCGATATCCTCAGCACGCTGATGAGCTTGAGCAATCAGTACGGTGATATTGTGCGTTTCCGCTATGGGCTTTGGCCAGCCTGTTTGGTGACGCACCCAGACCATGTTCGTCATGTGCTTCAAACAAATAATCGTAACTATGACAAAGGCAATCCCCTCTGGGATATGTCACGCTGGTTTTTTCGTGAGGGCTTGCTGACGAGCGAAGGGGAGTTTTGGCGACGGCAGCGTCGTTTGGCGCAACCCGCCTTTCATCATAAGCGTATCGCGACCTTTGCGGAGCTGATGGTTGAGGAAACGGTCAAGATGCTTGCGGCCTGGGTGCAAAAAGATCAGGAGGAAGAGGAAGCGGCGTTCGATATGGCTGCGGAAATGGGACACTTGACAGCCCGCATTGTCAGCACAACCCTCTTTGGAGTAGACGTTGAAGAGCAAGCCGAGGCGATCCATCGCCAAACCTTGCTCATTAATTCTGAGATTGGCGAACGATTCCGGGCGCTTTTGCCACTGCCGCCCGTGCTGCCCACGCCGCGTGACCGTCGTTTCCGAGCGGCACAAAAAGAGCTGAATGACGCCGTGGAACAAATGATCAGCAGGCATCGCCAAGACAATACAGAACGCGGCAACTTGCTCTCGATGCTAATGCACGCCCGTGATGAAGAAACGAACGAACAGATGACCGATCAGCAACTACGCGACGAAGTGCTGATTTTTTTTACCGCCGGGACTGAGACGACAGCCAATGCCCTGGCGTGGTGCTCTTATCTGCTTTCAACACATCCCACCGTGCGCCGCCGCCTTTGGGCTGAAATAGATGAGGTGTCAGGGGGGCGACGTGCCACGCTGGATGATTTGCCAAAGCTTAGTTACACGCGCATGGTCTTTCTCGAAGCGATGCGCCTCTTTCCACCCGCCTGGCTCATCTCGCGCCGCGCCGTCGCCGATGATGAAATCGCGGGCTACCACATCCCCGCCGGCACGATGATATTCACCAGCCCCTACGTCACGCACCGCCATGCCACCTTTTGGCCAAACCCTGAAGGCTTTGAGCCAGAGCGCTTTGAAAAAGAACGCGAAATCAAGCGCTTTGCCTACTTTCCCTTTGGCGGCGGCCCACGTCAGTGCATTGGCAACCAGATGGCCATGATGGAAGGCAGCCTCATCCTCGCCACCCTCTGCCAGCAATACCGCCTTGACCTCGTAGCTGGCCATCCCATCGCCCTCGAGCCCCTGATCACCCTCGCCCCACGGCATGGCATTATGATGACGCGCCATCGACGGCAAAGATGACGCGAATCCCTGACCACAAATCAAGAGAATGACGCGAATCTTTGACCACCAATGAATATGCTAGATCGATTACGCACTCTATTAATGGCCAGTCTGCTGTTTTTTTCTGTCCAGGTTTTTAGCGGGCAATTCGCACCCGGCTACTCGTCGGCATACCGCTACTTCCCGGAGCTGGCAGGCGCACTTGATAAAGACTCTGATGGTCTACTCTCCTACGATGAACTGATTGAGGGCTACCATGCCCCGTATCTGCACAAAGACCTTTACCAAACCATCAGGCTTTACCTTGTTAATTTCGAGTCATGGCAAAACCCTGTTACTGCTTCATTAAGCAGGAAGAGCATTGAACTGGCTGAACTGTCGGGGCAAGTCGCAAAGTATCATCACGAGCAGGACAACACCTTCTGGGATACCTGGCTAGCAAAGCCGAAACAAAAAGCGTTTGCCGACGTTTATAGACGACTTTTCCCCCATGGTCTTACCAGTATCACCCCGGATAACCTCCTGCAGAAAGATTTTCCAGATTGTGTTCTGATCGCTACTCTGGCCTCATTAGCCAGTTGTGAAACCGGAAAAAGGTTAATATTCAATTACTTCTATCCCATTGATGAACAGGCATTAAGTATTCTTTTTGAAGGTATTAGTGAGGGCGCCCAGATTGAATTCAGAGAAGTTGAGCACCATTCATACTTTGCCAAAACACGGGATGGTGGTATCTGGCTGGCTGTGCTGGAAGCCGCATACGCCCACCTGTCGAAACGTTTCATTAATAAAAATCGACATAATGACCGGGCACAATCCAGATATCATCAATACTCAGAACTGGATACAATCAGGGAGTCAGATGCTTTTCACATACTAATGGGATCGCATAGCAATCTCATCAATCTGCAATCTGTGACTCAGGGGCGATTAAAGGAACTGCTCAACACTTTTGTTGATAATGAAAAAGCAGCAACTATTGCTATTATCCCATCTTATTCAGCTCCCCTCGGGCTAAAGCCGTTCGCAAAAATTATAAACAATCACGCCTACAGCCTGATTGGCTATGTCAGGGAAAAAGAAGTTGTCTATATTCGTGACCCTCATGGTTATTCTGCTGCGGTTGAAAATCTCATTACCATTATTCGACATAATCAGCATCTTTCCATAGGAGATAACGTAATATTTGAAGCCATGATGAACTATCCCAGCCATCCTGACTACGGAGTCGCCTATATCTTGACAGAGTCTGAAGTAAACAACTTCCTTAAACTAAATGACCCTAAGACGATTAAAATGGAGAAAGACATAATCAATATTGAACGACTCAGGTCTTGGTCTGAGAAAAGCCCCGCCAATACCGGCATCATCGAAATGAGCATAGACCAGCTTATTAGCACCTTTAATATCATGCACATTAGTCAGGACGGGCCGTATCAATGCCCTATAAACCATAACTAAGGACCTGGCCAGTTGCTCATTCTGCTAACAGGAATCTCCATTTCTCTCACCTGTAAATGAACTTTTTGAACTTCCTGTCATCTAAGTACCTAACCAGGCACTTAATGGTTAAGAAGCCGTGTCACAACCCATGACAAAACCAGAGGGCATGGCTTAACAGCAGGATGCTTATTACAGGAATTAACAGGATGGACCATTTACGTACTTTATTACTGACCAGTCTGCTCTTTTTTACTGTCCAGGTATTTAGTGGCGAATTTTCACCCGGTTACCCTTCGGCGTACCGCTACTTTCCGGAGCTGGCAGGTGCACTTGATAAAGACTCTGATGGCCTGCTCTCCCAAGATGAACTGATTGAGGGTTATCATGCTCCCTATTTGAACAAAGACCTTTACCAGACCATCAGGCTTTACCTTGTTAATTTCGAGCAATGGCAAAACCCTGTTACCGCTTTATTAAGCAGGGATAGTATTGAGCTGGCTGAACTGTCGGGGCAGGCCGCAAAGTATCACTACGAGCAGGACAACGGATTTTGGGATACCTGGCTTGCCAGGCCAGAACGGCAACCGTTTAACAACGCCTATAAACGGCTTTTCCCCCACGGCTTGACCAGTATTACTCCCGACAATCTACTGCAGAAACATTTTCCAGATTGTGTTCTGATTGCCTCACTGGCCTCAATTGCCAGTTCTGAAACCGGAAAAAGACTAATATTCAATTACTTCCATACGACGACGGATGAACGAACATTTGACATTGTTTTTCCGGGGATTGATGATGGCACGCTGATCCAATTCAGAGAAGTTGAGCGCTACTCACACTTTGCCGAAACACGTGATGGTGGTGTTTGGCTGGCTATGCTGGAAGCCGCTTACGCCCACCTGTCGAAACGTTTCATTAATGCAAATCGATATAATCGCCCGGCAAGATTCAAGTATCATCAATACTCAGAACTGGACGGGTTAGATGAAGAATCAGTTTTGACTGTACTGATGGGATCGCTTACCGATTTCGTCAACCCGCAACTTCAAACTCAGGAGCGATTGAAGAAGCAACTTAATTCTTTTGTCGATAATGAAAAAGCAGCCACTGTTTCCATTAGCCCACCCCATTCAGCTCCCTTGGGGCTGAGACCGTTCGCAGGAATTAGAACCGAACACGCCTACAGCCTGATTGGCTATGACAAAGAAAAAGATATCGTTTACATCCGTGACCCTGAAGGTGAGTCTGCTGCAGTTGAAAACCTGATTACCATTAATCAACACACTCAGCCTCTTTCCTCAGAAAATAGCGTAATATTTGAAGTCATGAGGAGTAATCCGGGGCATTTCAGCTATGGAGTCGCTTATGGCCTGACAAAGCCGCAAGTAAAGGACCTCCTGAAACATGCTGTACCGTACATATTCGACATAACCAAAGACACAATCCCACTTAACATCGAAGGATTCAGGTCTACTTCTGAGAGAAGCCCTGCCAGTACCGGCATTATTGAAATGCACATAGAGCAGTTCATTCAAACGTTTAATGACATGTTCATTAGCCAGTGCGGGCCGCACCATTGCCCAAACAACGACAATTGACATTCCGTCTGCAGCCTTCCTGGTTCTGCCCGTCACTTCCTGACTAGAATTTCAAAGGTATCTGAAGTAACCAGGGCGTTGGAGTCTCCGCAGGGCGTTGCAAATGATGCTTTACAGACTTTGCCCTCCTTAAAATACTGGCCGAAGGTTTTGAAACCGTTATTCATAAAACGACAAAAATATACCGGTACCCTGTCTATTCTTCTGCTAAAACCTGCAACGCTGTAACCGGCAATAATAGCCTCGTCAGGCAGATTATCCTCAAAAGCCTTCCAGCCAATCCTACCATTAATCACAGGTTTCAGGTAATCAGTAGCAATACTGCCATCCTGATTGGTAGCGACGTAGCCACTTTTTCCACTGGTACCTATATATCCACAATACTTATTAGATCCCTGCCCAGCCAGTGAGCCCAGGATAAACTCTTTGTAAGGCCTTCTGGGGGAGCAAAAGTATTCATAAACATCAAGATTGACTCCTCTGATATCTTGTTCAGATTCCATTGCTTGCCATACAACAGGAGACTGCTTGACTGGAAGGGCCTTCTTTCGTATAGGGATAAAATGGAGCATAGAGCCTGATGGGTTAGCACCAGCTATCAGTCCTGCACATCCATCTCCGCTTTCACGAACCCCATCGCTGTAATCGCTGTACCATTGGGTTCCGGGGCTGGCATCATTTTTACACAAAGTTTCATGACGCAGACTCCCAGACAAGAGTACTGTCGATGCAAAGAGTACCGGATGCCTAGGCTCTTTCCGAAATCGGTAGGAGCCTCTGCGATAAGTAACATTGATCTGATAATATTCTTCGTCAGTGACCAGAATGTCTCTGGGTAGCAGAGCCTCAACCCCCAAGGATACCAGGAAATTATCTGTTATTCTACCCGATAAAAGGCATCCGCTGAAATCATCGGGTGTGTTGGCCAGCATACCAACGAGGGTATAGACCCCTCCGCCCCACTCTAACTTGACTCGACAGAATCCGGTCGCTTGCTGATCATTGCAGCGACCCTTTTTGGTTAAAGGTGCCGGCAGTGGGGAACCACACTTTACGACCGCAGTCCCGAAGGGATCGGCCCGGTTATAGGAGGAAGTGTTTAACGGAAATAGTGCCGGCCGGAGATCACCTTCATTAAGGTGAGGGGGGTGCTTTTTTTTAAGAAATGTCGCCCTTGCCCAAAGAAGCGTTGGCTTTTTCTCAGCGTCAGTGTAGTTATCCTCATCGACATCAAAAGGAATCAGGTTGTTCTGATCGATGATCGCTCTCTGAGAATTCTCAGGAAGCTGTATGCCCTCTACTAACGTGCCCTTTAATAGCGCAAATAGCTCACTGGGGCTGTTTTTAATATCACTTTGACTTGATGAGGAATCAACAGAACTGCTTTTCCCAGCTCTTGAGTCGCCCGACGGCAATGTCGGATCCAAATCGGATGGAAGAAGCGTTCCATTTTTTGATTGCTTTGAATCTGAGTGCGTAAGCCCTCCCTGGCGCTGCTCAACGGCAAAAGCAATTGCACTGTGATTCACAGCGATGGATAAGACCAGCACGGGTAGAGCCCCTAAAACTCGTTTCATGCTTAAGCTCCTCGACCATAGTTACGGTAAAACCCGGTTAAAAGCCTGTTCGTAACACTCAACAAGACGACAGTATAGTTTTTATTTCAATGATAAATAGAATATAAATGACTTATAAAAACCGATTCTTATGAGATCTGGCTCTGAGTTTGTGGGTTTAATAGCAAATTATATAAATGATTTATAAAAACTGGTTCTAATGAAGTCTGACTTACAGCTTGGGAGTTCAGCGATTTAGCGGTGTGATAGGGAGATAATAAAACAGGGGCCACTGGCTCCTGTTTTATTAGAAAGTTACGCACTCAAGATCAGCCCTGCTGTTCTCTTGCACGCTCAACTTCTTTAATGCTGAGCTTAATACGACCACGGGAGTCAATATCCAGCACCACAACGTCGATAGTCTGGCCAACTTTCAAGTAGTCGGTCACATTCTCAACACGCTCATTGGCGATTTGAGAAATGTGCACAAGACCGTCTTTACCGGGCAAAACACTGACGAATGCGCCAAAGTCAAGAATACGAGTCACTTCACCGGTATAGATCTTACCAATCTCGGCTTCGGCAGTTATGCCGTAGACCATGTCATAGGCAGCCTTGGCTTTCTCGCTGTTCTCGGCAAAGATCTGTACCATACCGCTGTCGTCGATATCAACGGACGCACCCGTTTTATCGCAGATGCTGCGAATAGTAGAACCCCCTTTACCGATCACGTCACGAATCTTGTCCGGGTCAATTTTCAGAGACATGGTCATAGGCGCATTCGGGTTCAGTTCCGTACGAGCAGAACTGATGACCTTGTTCATCTCGCCCAGAATGTGCAGGCGGGCCTGCATAGCCTGCTCCAGGGCAATCTCCATGATCTCTTCCGTAATACCGGCAATCTTGATATCCATCTGCAGGGCAGTAATACCTTCAGAAGTACCCGCTACTTTAAAGTCCATATCACCCAAGTGGTCTTCATCACCCAGAATGTCGGTCAGAACAGCGAACTGATCACCTTCTTTAACCAGACCCATGGCAATACCGGCTACAGGTGCTTTCAGAGGCACACCTGCATCCATCAGGGCCAGGGAAGAACCGCAAACCGAAGCCATGGAGCTGGAACCGTTGGATTCTGTGATCTCGGAAACAACACGGATGGTGTACGGAAAATCTTCCTGAGTAGGCAGAACCGCCTGAACACCACGACGAGCCAGACGACCATGACCAATTTCACGACGACCAGGCGCTCCCATACGACCACACTCGCCTACAGAGTATGAAGGAAAGTTGTAGTGCAGCATGAATGGATCTTTGACTTCACCTTCCAGATTGTCAACGATCTGAGCGTCGCGAGTCGTCCCCAGAGTGGCGGTAACGATGGCCTGAGTTTCACCGCGGGTGAACAGGGATGAACCATGGGTCTTCTGCAGAACGCCGATCTCGACACCAATGTTACGGACCGTCCTGGTATCACGGCCATCGATACGAGGCATACCGCTGATGATGTTGCCACGTACAACATTTTTCTCCAGCTTGCCGAAGGCTTTTTCAACATCAGAAGTGTCGAAAGCACTGTTTTCACCAGCAATGGCTTCCAGCACTTCCTGGCGCAGCGATTTTACGGCAGCAGTACGATCCTGCTTGATGGTGATCTGGTAAGCTTCACGCATTTTGCCTTCGAAGGACGCTACTTTTTCTTTCAGCTCAGTGTTCTCAGCTGGCGCTTCCCACTCCCAGCGAGCCTTGCCAGCTTCTGCAGCCAGCTCTTTAACGGCCTGGATGACGGTCTGGTATTCCTGATGAGCAAATAAGACTGCTCCCAGCATTTCGTCTTCTGTCAGCTCCTGGGCTTCAGATTCAACCATCAGAACAGCGTCGTTGGTACCCGCTACTACCATGTCCAGCTCTGAAGTCTTCAGCTCTTCATAGTCAGGGTTCAGCAGATAGCCTTTCTCTTCATTGAAACCAACGCGCGCAGCACCAATAGGGCCATCGAAAGGAATACCTGATACAGCCAGAGCCGCAGAAGTAGCGACCATGGCGAGAATGTCCGGGTCGTTCTTTTTGTCAGTAGACATGACAGTACAGACAACCTGCACTTCATTCATGAACCCCTTAGGGAACAGAGGACGAATAGGACGATCGATCAAACGGGAGGTCAGAGTTTCTTTTTCGCTTGGACGGGATTCGCGCTTCAGGAAACCACCCGGTATTTTACCAGCAGCGTATGTTTTTTCCTGATAGTGCACAGAAAGCGGAAAGAAATCCTGACCTTCGTTTGCCTGCTTGGCACCCACTACGGTTGCCAAAACAGCAATATCGCCCATCTTGGCCAGGACGGCACCTGAAGCCTGACGAGCAACACGGCCAGTTTCCAGAGTGATGGTCTGATCACCGAACTGAAATGTTTTAATTACCGGATTCACAACGTTTTCCTATTGAGTGTGAATGAACCAATACAGTACCCGGTCATAGTGGCGTGACAGATGCAATTCTAAACCTTCTGGATAATGTACAGACCCCGCCTATCCAGACAGACTTGGAATTGCACCCTCTACTGACGACCAGAGTGCTGACATGTAATACCAATCGAACTTTCTAACTCCCTATTGCGCTGAAGATTTGAGCCTTAATCCTGCGTTGGCGATCGTCGCCATAGCTAAGGCTATGACTCCTCACGCCGCCTTGTCTTAAGGCTCAAATCTCCATGCTCATTGCGGGAGTTAGAAAATACGATTGGTATAAGTACCTGGTCAGGCACTTGAGAGGGGTAATCCCTCTCTTTAAAACCGTAAAAGCAATGTCGTCTTTATGGTTTTTTTAACCACAAGAAAAGTCAGAACCTTATTATACACTTATTTGCAATAAAGATTTCACAGCTTATCAGCAACACCTTGCTGCTTTTTACAACACACTGATTTTTCTTTTTTCCTGTGATCAACAATGCAAAAACACCGCCTGCCTCACAACGGAAGCCGGCGGTGCTTTAGCTGCACAGAAATACATTTATCAGACACAAAACTGTTCAATGTATCCTGTTCAACCCTGAGTTGAACATGACAGAACAACCCAAAGTAGAATCCTGAATCCAGGTCAATAGCGAGACAGGCGCTATTAGCGACGCAGACCCAGACGCTCGATCAGGGAACGGTAACGCTCAACGTCTTTACCCTTCAGATAGTTCAGCATGCTGCGACGCTGGTTTACCATGCGAATCAGACCACGACGGGAGTGGTGATCCTTGTGGTTTGCCTTGAAGTGCCCCTGCAGACCTTCGATGTTTGCAGTCAGCAGAGCAACCTGAACTTCAGGGCTACCGCTGTCGCCTTCAGTGCGACCGAATTTCTTGATGATTTCCGCTTTCTTTTTGGCAGTCAAAGCCATTGTTTTGTACTCCAGTTAATATGCATTCACAATCAGGCAAGACCGTGCATATTTACAGCCAGCCTTCAAAGTTTAACAGCACCTGCTGTCAACCAAGCGGGGCATTCTAACACCAACTTCCAACCGGAAGCCAGTCTGTTAAAACCACCACGCCAGAAAATCTGCCTCAGTTTCCAGAATTGATCAGCCGCCTGGGAGCGACACGACCGTCTTCATCAATCTCACCAATCCCCAGGAATCGAAAGACTTCCTGCCCTTCAACCTCTTCCTGGCCATAAATACGGACATTCCCTTTGGTTGGCGCCTGAGGTACCTGAACAGGCTGCCCCTGACTGATGTAGTAGCTGCTGGTTGCCCCCAGACGGATCTGAGGCCAGTCACTGACGGAAGTATCCAACGGTAATAAGAGCTCATCCAGAGCCCTGTGACCACCGCCGTCACGAATGTCTTCGAGCTCTTCCAAAGTGTGAGACTGGTGTTCAGTATATGGACCGGCTTTAATTCTGTGAAGTTCGGCAACATGCCCCAGACAACCAAGAGCCGCACCAACATCTTCAGCCAGTGTACGGATATAGGTGCCCTTGGAACAGTCCACTTCAAGGATTAACCTGTCACCTTCAAAATCCAGCAGTTCAAGACGATAGATAGTGATTCGGCGAGACGGACGCTCAACAACAATCCCCTGACGAGCCAGCTTATAAAGGGGCTCACCATTGTACTTCAACGCTGAATACATACTGGGAACCTGATCAACCTCACCACGGAAACGATCAAGGACAGTCTCGATATCAGAGCGGGTAACATTCACCGCACGCTGCTCAACAATCTCACCTTCACGGTCACCGGTCTCCGTCTGGATACCCAGCTTTACTTCCGTCCTGTAGGACTTATCGGACTCCAGCAGATACTGTGAAAACTTGGTCGCCTCACCCAGACAGATCGGCAAAACGCCTGTGGCCAGAGGGTCAAGACTGCCGGTATGACCGGCCTTGGCTGCACCATAAAGCCCCTTGACGCGTTGCAGAACGTCATTGGAACTGGCACCTTTGGGCTTATTCACAACAACAATACCGTCCACCCTGCGGCCACGGCTACGTCTGCGTTTAGACATCCATTACTCCTCAGACTCACCCTGATGATCACTGTCACCAGAACGAGCTTTTGCAATCAGCTCACTCATATACGCCCCACGCCTCAGGCTATTGTCATAGCGGAAACGCAACTGGGGAATGCTACGTAACTTGATGGAACGGGCCAGCTGGCTGCGCAGGAATCCGGCAGCACTCTGCAGCACCTCAAGGTCCTCATCAGCGCTTTTCTGGTTACTGACGCCTTTCTGGTCGTCTACACCCAGGAAAGAAACAAAAACATCGGCAAAAGCCAGGTCGCGGGAAACTTCTACCGCACTGACAGTGACCATACCCAGACGGGGATCTTTCATCTCCAGCTGGATCAGCTGTGCCAGTTCTTTCTGAATCTGGTCCGCCACCCGCTGGGTTCGACTGTATTCTTTAGCCATTGGGGATTCAATCCTGCTGATATGAGAAAGCCCGCAATCATTTCTGCGGGCTTCTTTGACGGGCAACCGAATGAGATCGGCCGAGCCTGATTAAAGAGTACGCTTGACCTCAACAGTCTTGTACACTTCGATCTTATCGCCTGGCTTAACGTCGTTGTAGGACTTAACCGCGATACCACACTCCATGCCTTCGCGCACATCCTGCACGTCATCCTTGAAGCGACGCAGGGATTCCAGTTCGCCTTCAAAGATAACCACGTTGTCACGCAGAACACGGATACGGTCGTTGCGGTAAACAGTACCTTCAATAACCATACAGCCAGCCACCGCACCGAACTTCGGAGAACGGAAGACGTCACGCACTTCTGCGGTACCAACAATCTGCTCACGGGTGTCGGAGCCCAGCATACCGCCCAGAGCCTTCTTAACATCTTCGATGATGTCGTAGATGACGCTGTAGTAGCGGAGATCCAGTTCTTCTGCCTCAATCACCCTGCGGGCAGAGGCATCAGCACGAACATTAAAGCCGACAATAACAGCGTTGGAAGCCAGAGCGAGGTTAGCGTCGGTTTCAGTGATACCACCTACGCCGCCAGAAATAACCTTAACCTGTACTTCATCATTACCCTGCTCTTCCAGAGAAGTCGTCAGAGCTTCCAGAGAACCTCGTACGTCTGCTTTCAGAACGATATTGAGAGTTTTCTTCTCTTCAGAGCCCATGCTGGAGAAGATATTTTCCAGCTTGGAAGCCTGCTGACGAGCCAGTTTGACTTCACGGTATTTACCCTGACGGAACAGTGCGATTTCACGAGCCTTACGCTCATCCTTAACCACAATCAGCTCATCACCGGCATCAGGCGTACCGTCCAAGCCCAGAATTTCAACCGGGATGGAAGGACCTGCATCCTTGATCGCCTTACCGTCTTCATCCAGCATCGCACGAACACGACCGTACTGCTGACCTACCAGAATGTTGTCACCCTGTTGCAGGTTACCGGACTGAACCAGAACCGTAGCGACAGGGCCACGACCTTTATCCAGACGGGATTCAACCACCACGCCTTTAGCCGGACCTTCGTCAGCAGCAGACAGTTCAAGAACCTCAGCCTGAAGAAGCACCGCTTCCAGCAGCTCGTCAATACCCTGACCGGTCAGAGCCGATACATGAATAAACTGGGTGTCACCACCCCACTCTTCAGGAATGACTTCCCTCGCAGCCAGTTCATTCTTCACACGATCAGGATCTGCAGCTTCCTTATCGATCTTGTTCACAGCAACAACCACAGGAACACCGGCAGCCTTGGCGTGCTGAACCGCTTCTTCGGTCTGAGGCATAACACCATCGTCAGCTGCAACCACCAGAATGACGATATCCGTTGCCTTGGCACCACGAGCACGCATAGCGGTAAAGGCCGCGTGTCCAGGAGTATCCAAGAAGGACACCATACCGCGTGGCGTATCTACATGATAAGCACCAATGTGTTGAGTAATACCACCGGCCTCGCCAGCTTGCACACGACTCTTGCGGATATAGTCCAGCAGGGAGGTCTTACCGTGGTCAACGTGACCCATTACCGTGACAACCGGTGCACGAGGCCTCTCTTCAAACTCGGTTACGCTACCTTCCTGATTTTCAGTCAGGGAGTCTTCAATGCTGTCAGCCTTAGCCAACTTGAAGGTGTGACCCATCTCTTCAACCACGATGGACGCTGTATCCTGGTCGATCACCTGGTTGATGGTCACCATGGAGCCCATCTTGAACATTGCCTTGATGACGTCAGCGGCCTTCACGGCCATTTTTTGCGCCAGTTCAGCAACAGTGATGGTCTCAGGAATTGAGACTTCACGTATCACCGGAGCGGTTGGCTTGGTGAAGCCGTGAGCGGCCATGGATTCAGGCGTGATAGTTCGAGCTGCCTTACGGCCCCCACGACGATCGTCTTTACGACCGGCGCTACGTCCGCCACGCTTCTCACCACGACGACCGCGCTCTTCACGGGGCTCATCACGGCGATCTTTGGCTTTACGATTACGACCTCGCTTATCACCTTCCGGAGTCGGCATTGGCGCTGCTGCTGGATCAAAGCCAGGTGCAGAAGGACCATCACGACGAGCCGGACGATCTCCGTCACGGCGCGGTGGGCGGTCGCCATCACGACGTGGTGGGCGATCACCATCACGACGCTGAGGACGATCACCATCACGACGCTGAGGACGATCACCATCACGACGCGGTGGGCGATCGCCGTCACGACGCTGCTGAGGACGATCGCCGTCACGACGCTGAGGACGGTCACCATCACGGCGTGAGTCACCACGAGCCCGCTTTTCTTCCGGCTTCTGCTCTTCCGCTTTTTCGTTCTTGACGTAGGTACGCTTCTTGCGAACTTCTACATTGACAACTTTTTTCTTACCAGCGCCACCACCGCCAGATACTTTCATCTGACTGACAGTTTTGCGCTTGAGGGTGATCTTGGTTGGCTCAGCAGTACCTGTATGATCACCGTGAATGCTTTTCAGGTGAGCCAGCAACTGCTTCTTTTCTGCATCCGACACGGCTTCCGAAGCCTTTGTCTGCTTCAGGCCCGCATCCTGCATCTGCTGCAGCAACCTTTCGACCGGAGCGCCGACCACCTTCGCGAGTTGTTCTACGGTTACTTCTGCCATTAACACTTCTCCTCTCAGTGGCCCGCTCAGTTACCAGCTTCCTCGAACCAGGGAGCACGCGCCGTCATAATCAATTCACCCGCACGCGTCTCGTCCATACCTTCAATTTCAAGAAGGTCGTCAATGGACTGCTCCGCCAGATCTTCCATAGTAATGACACCCAGGCTGGCCAGCTCCAGTGCCAGCTCCTCATCCATACCGTCCATAGTCAGAAGGTCTTCAGCTGGCTGTGCGCCATCTAGCTTTTCTTCTCGAGCAATGGCCTGGGTCAGCAGCTTGTCTTTCGCACGAGTGCGAAGCTCTTCCACGATGTCTTCATCCATGCCTTCAATTGCCACCATCTCTTCCAGTGGGACATAGGCAATTTCTTCAACGGTGGTGAATCCTTCGTCGACCAGCAGCTGCGCCAGTTCTTCATCAATGTCGAGCAGATCAATAAAACTCTGTTTAAACCTGTCCGCTTCCTTTTCCTGTTTGGCAGCGGCTTCAGCTTCTGTCATAACGTTCAATTTCCAGCCAGTCAGCTCACTGGCCAGTCGAACATTCTGACCACTACGACCAATGGCCTGGGCCAGATTATCTTCACTGACTGCGATATCCATAGTTCCGGAATCTTCGTCAACGATGATGGAGGCAACCTCTGCAGGCTGCATGGCATTAATCACATACTGGACAGGGTTTTCGTCGAACAGAACAATGTCGATACGTTCATTACCCAACTCGCCGGATACCGCCTGTACACGAGCACCGCGCATACCTACGCAAGCACCTACCGGATCAATGCGACCGTCATTGGTTTTAACGGCAATCTTTGCCCTTGAGCCCGGGTCACGGGCAGCCGCCCTGATCTCCAGAACCTCTTCAGCAATTTCTGGCACTTCAATGCGGAACAATTCAATCAGCATTTCAGGCGCAGTTCGGGACAGCATCAGCTGCGGTCCACGACCTTCCGTGGAAATTTCACTGAGCAGTGCCCTTACATGACTTCCCATACGGAAGTTCTCACGTGGCAAGACGCTATCCTTACGCATGACTGCTTCAGCATTGTTGCCAAGGTCAACAATAATACTGTCACGAGTCGTTTTCTTTACGGTTCCATTAATCAGATCGCCCAGCTTGTCACGATATTGCTCAACCATTTGGGCACGTTCAGCTTCACGCACTTTCTGAACAATAACCTGTTTGGCAGTCTGGGCTGCTATCCGTCCAAATGCTACAGACTCAACCTGCTCTTCCCAGACACCACCGATTTCCAGTGACTCATCCTTTTCCTTACCCTCATCCAGGGTAAAGTGCATGCCAGGAAACTCGAAATCTTCGTCAGCAACTACAGTCCAACGACGGAAGGTATCGTATTCACCACTGCTGCGGTCAATCGCCACCCGGATATCAACTTCGGTTTCGTAACGCTTTTTGGTCGCGGTCGCCAGAGCAATTTCCATAGCCTCGAAGATCACTTCGGGTGGAACGCCCTTCTCGTTGGAAACGGACTCAACGACCAACAGAATTTCTTTACTCATGCTCTGCCTCGCCTATGCTGAACCAGTCCATGCCTTTGCCAACACTTCCCTGGCCGTTAACCGGGAAGACCCCTGCCTGTAATCAACTTTGTTATTGCAGACAACGGCTAACAACCCGGCCTGAACCTTGTTCTCAATCTTTTATCTGGTCATTACCAGTTTTGAGTCTGAAGTTAGTCGAATCTCGGTATCACCTGAGCCTTGTCTATGCTCTCAATGGGAAGAAGCAGTTCGTGATCATCGACAACTAACACCACGTCCTGATCTTCAACCCCTCTTACAATACCCCTGTACTTGCGACGCCCTTCAAAAGGCACCCTCAAACGCACATTAACTTCTGCCCCCGCCCAGGCTACAAAGTGCTCAAGAGTAAACAGCTGCCTGTCCACTCCGGGCGATGAGACTTCGAGGGTATATTCTTCCGTAATGGGATCTTCCACATCGAGAACCCCACTGACCTGGCGACTGACGACCTCACAGTCATCCAGTTGAATTCCCTTTTCTTTATCAAGGGAATCAATATAAATGCGAAGCATTGACTGCTTACCCTGAGATTTGAACTCAACTCCCCAAAGCTGATAGCCAAGGGATTCAACCACGGGTCCAATCAATGCTTCCAGCTGCGACTGCTTGCCTGCCACGTTGGAAACACCTGTCTGCAAAAACAAAAAAAGGGCTTAAAAGCCCTGTCTCTTCTATGCACCCAGTTTTCCAGCTGGACGCAACTAATTAACCTACCAAAGTCACGCCATCAGACATGAATTCAATAGACTCCCAGAGCCCTGTCGAGACCGACACCTCAAGCCCAACAAAAGACTCTGACGCACCTAATAAAAAACCCCATAATGGGGTTTAATTATTTGGTAGCGGGGGCCAGATTCGAACTGACGACCTTCGGGTTATGAGCCCGACGAGCTACCAGGCTGCTCCACCCCGCATCAAACCTACTCCAGTATACTGCCAGCTAAAAACTTGCTTCACAAGCCATAACTGTAGATACGCCTTTTAATCATTACAACACTAAACCAAATTCTTTTCTTCCATTTACTGAAAAAGTTAATGGCAATTTGGTGCCCAGGGCGGGACTTGAACCCGCACGACCGTTAGGCCACCGCCCCCTCAAGACGGCGTGTCTACCAATTCCACCACCTGGGCAAACACCACCACTACATCCTGCTTAAAGCTAGTCCTTACTGGACTGGAGGCAGAGACAGCTCTTTATTCTGCTCGTCGCTTTCGACGGGTTGTGATTCTATCACAGGAGCATCGCTCTCGACACTCTTTTCTGAGCCTATACCTGAGCTCGTTTCTGAAGCGGCTTCCGGAGCGATCGGTGCATCACCGGCCGGAACGGACTCCTCAACAACTACAGCTGGCACACCTGCATCACCGATACTGTCTGCCTTTTGCCTGGCCACCATAGCCAGAGCAAAACTGGTCACAAAAAACACCGTTGCCAGAATCGCCGTAGTACGACTCATAAAGTTGCCAGTACCCTGACTACCAAACACTGTTTGTGACGCACCGGAGCCAAAACTGGCACCGGCTTCCGCACCCTTACCCTGCTGCAACAAAATCAGACCGACTACGGCAGCAGAGGCAAGAACATGAACAATAAGAATTATGGTTTCCATCACTATCCTGCAGCGCGACAGATCGCCTGGAACTCTTCAGCAACCAATGAGGCTCCCCCCACAAGACCACCGTCAACATCCGGCAAAGCGATCAGGTCTGCAGCATTAGCTGCTTTCATGCTACCACCGTACAGAATACGAGTTCTGCCAGCCATAGCCTGATCATGTTCTGCCAGCAAGCTGCGAATCACAGCATGCACTTCCTGCGCCTGTTCCGGTGTTGCAGTCAGCCCGGTTCCAATAGCCCATACAGGCTCATAAGCGATCACAAAATTTGCCAAACGCTCCGGACCAGCAGTCCGCAGCACAGCTTCGACCTGAGCTGTCACCACCTTCATGGTGCTGCCAGCTTCTCGCTCTTGCAGAGTTTCACCCACACAAAGGATAGGCACCAAACCCTGATCAGCCAGAGCACAGAATTTCGCAGCAACTTCCTCATCACCCTCTCCAAACAGAGAGCGACGCTCAGAATGACCAATGATCACGTATTCAATACCAAGATCTTTGACCATCAGAGGCGAAACCTCGCCAGTATAAGCGCCAGATGTCTTGTCAGAGACATTCTGCAAGCCAACTTTTATAGCACTAACAGCCAATATTTCGCAAATGCCTTGAGCATAAATCGAAGGAGGACAAACCAGGACTTCAGCTTTAGTATCAAGACCGGAAACAAGTTTACCCAGTAATTGACGGTTCTCTTCGAGAGATCCATTCATCTTCCAATTACCGGCAACCAGTGGCTGGCGCATACTGCTCACCTCAACATTCGCGAGGTCGGCATACTAACCCAAGTTCCTTTGTTATACAACTGTGCTGACACCTTTCACTGGCAATTTTCCAACAGCGGATGAAAATCAATAAACTCATAACCAGTCAAGCACTTAGAGAATCACTCCTGCTCATTCAAGGCCAGTGCATGAATAGCCTTCAAGAACGTTAACTTTATATCAGAGTACTGCACATTAGCTGATGAATGAGAGCGCGACCGGCCCATATCACTCAACTCGAATGAGAACGCAACACAGCCCCAATTGCTCGCCACTGCATTAACAACAGCATCATTACAAGAAAAATACCCAAAAAGCCTAAACCCGCAGGATTAAACAGTAGAACTGGTAAACTGCTGAAGGCCAAACCTCTTTCCAACAGGCTTAATCTTCTAATCAGGTAACCTTCGACAACAACAGCCATGCTAATAATGATGGCTATTGTCCGGGCAACCGCGATAACCAATCCGGCAAAATCCTCTCCAGTATTAATTAAACCGGTATAGGCCATCATAATCGGAATCAAAAATAAGCCCGCCGCCAACTTGAACGCCTCAACGGAAGATTTAATTGGACTGGCATTAGCAACACCCGCTCCCGCAAACGCTGCCAGAGCGATAGGAGGCGTTACATTGGAAGTCTGAGACAACCAGAAAACCATCAGATGCGATGTCAACAGAGGCAATCCAAAATCACCCAACAAAGGTACAGCCATTACCGCCAATACTATATAGGCAGCAGTGACAGGCAATCCCATTCCAAGCACCAGGGCAACAAGACTGATGAGAATCAGCGCAGTAAACATATACCCACCGGAAAGTGCCATAACGAACTGCGTAAACTGCAACCCAATACCGGTCTGTCCTACTACCCCAACAATAATTCCTGCCGCTGCACAGGCAACAGAGATAGGCAAGGCCAGCAGCGCACCAGACTTAAGCCCTTCAATGATCTTGCTGACACCTATACGACTATGACTTCTCAGTGACGCCGCCACCAGAATAGCCGCACAACCGGCCACGCCCACCAGAAGAGGCGAGTACCCGATCATCAGCAGGCTAGTAATCAGGGCCAGGGGAAGAAGGAAGTGAGCACCCTGCTTCATGACACTCCATACCGCTTCAGTCCGACTGACTGTTGGCAATTCAAGTTTGCAGGCCATGATATGGACGTACAACAGTGTACAGAAGAAGTAGAGCAGTGCAGGCGCAATGGAGGCAATCATGATGTCGCTGTAGGGCACACCGGTAAATTGCGCCATCACAAAAGCACCTGCCCCCATAATAGGTGGCATTATTTGCCCACCGGTTGATGCAGCGGCTTCGATACCTGCAGCCTGTTCTGGCTTATAACCCAGTTTTTTCATCATCGGTATGGTGATGGAGCCAGTGGTCACCGTATTGGCAATAGCAGATCCGGAAATAGAACCCAGACCAGCGGAAGCAATAACGGCTGCCTTGGCAGGCCCTCCCCGGTATTTACCGGCAATAGCAAATGCCAGATCAATAAAGAACTTGCCTGCGCCTGTTACCTCAAGGAAGGCTCCAAACAGAACAAAGATAAAGACAGTGGTGGCCGCAATGCCCAGCGCAGAACCAAACACGCCATTACTGGAAAAGATCTGAAACTGCACCCATTCCTGAACACTGTAACTCTTGGTTGCCAGAGCACCTGGCAGCATATCCCCAAAACCACTATAAGCCAGGAACAACAATGCTATGAACACCATCACCCAGCCTACAGCCCGACGACAGGCCTCCATCATCAGCACCACATAGACGACACCAGCATAAAGGTCATAATCGGAAAGACCATACAGAAGATAGTTAATATCGTTGTAGTCAAAGTTAATAATTCGAAAGCCCGCCACCACAGTAGCCAGGGCCAGAATCAAATCAAACAGCTTGACTGGCACAAAAAAACGACTCTCTTCGTTTTTCAGCAAAGGATAATGAAGAAATATCAGCACCATGACCCAGGCCAGATGAACCGGCCTGAAATAGGTGGCAGAAATCGTCGAGGTAATCCCCTGCCAGATCTGAAACACAGACAGAAGTACTGCACAGACAAGAACCAGATAACCCAGCGCTTTGATCACGACTTTATTCATTCGGCCACCCGAAAACTCAATTGATGGAATTCAGGTATTTTTCAGCACCCGGATGCAAAGGCACACCGGACAGGCGAGTGGCATTGCCTTTGGTAGTGGCTTCGGCCACTTTTACCACCTTGCGAACATCATCCATGTTTTCAAAAGCTGCTTTAGTCAGGCTGAAAGCCATGTCGTCAGACATATCAGCTCGCACGACGAGGACATTCCAGATACTCAGGGTATCAACCGCCTCAACGCCGTTGTATACATCACCCGGAATGGTATAACTGCTGTAAGCAGGGTTTTCAGCAATGAATTTCTCACGCTCTTTTTCAGAGACTGGCAGGACACGAATCGGGTGAGTCAGAGCGACTTGGGTTACAGCGCCTACTCCCTGACCACCGACAATAAAGCCCGCATCAACCTGACCATTAGCCAGTGCATTGGTGGTTTCAGAATAATTCAGGTAAACAGCGCGGATATCTTTTTTGGGATCAACACCCACACTCTCCAACAGTGCAGCAGAGGTAACAGCGGTCCCGGAACCCGGTGCACCCAAAGAAACCCGCTTACCTTTGAGGTCAGACAGTTTGGCGATGTCAGAACTTTGAAGGGTCAAAGCGTGAACCAGATTTGGATAGAGGGCAAACAACACCTTTACCGGCATCTCACCGGGAAACTTGCCTTCACCCCTGTATGCATCGAGAACCACATTCCCCATGGCAATGCCAGCCAGCATATCGCCACGAACAACCTTGATAGTATTTTCAACAGAAGCGGCAGTAACTTCTGCTTTTACATTAACCCCATGAACCTTATCAGACCAAACTTTTGCCAGTGCACCACCGAGCGGATAATAAATACCACTTTGACCACCGGTACCAATGGAGTAGTTCTGTGCAAAAGAGAACGCTGGCAGGATCAGCATAAAGAGGGCAGCGACAAAACGCATGATATTTCCCCTGTAAAATATTTTTTATTTTTCTTTCGAGCAACAGCAGTCAAGTCCGGGTAGACTGACCCGTACAAATTTGACACGCCGGTTTTTTATCCTACCTAAGGAAAGTAATTCAGAGAAGCAAGAGGTTGCTTAAAACTGTCGTAGATCAATAATAAACTTCAAAAGCAACAGACTGACTGGAAATCATCCAGCCAGCCTGTAAAACGAGAATCAGGACATTTCCCGTTCAACCACCATGGCCAGTCTTTCGGTGTGAGCACGAACTTCTTCGGCATTCTCACCCTCTACCATGACACGGATAACAGGCTCAGTGCCGGAAGGCCTCAAGAGCACACGACCACGACCTGTCAGTTCAGTTTCAGACTGTTGCACAGCGGCAACAATACCCGGTACTTTATCAGTGTCTTTTTTCTCTTTTACCCGGACATTAATCATGGTCTGCGGGTACTTGCTCATTCCTCTACGCAGCTCAGACAGTTTTTTACCTGAACGAACTACGGCCTTCAAAACTTGCAGCGCAGAGACAATACCATCACCGGTGGTGGACACATCTCTACAGATGATATGACCGGAGGACTCACCACCTATCTGCCAATCATGCTCCAGCAGTAACTCATTGACATAACGATCACCGACTTTGGCTCGGGCAAAAGGAATATTGTTGGCTTCCAGAGCTTTCTCCATTCCCAGGTTTGTCATCAGAGTGCCGACAACCCCTCCCTTCAGCTCATTATGTTGACGACGATCCAGAGCAATAGCGAACAGCAGCTCATCACCATCAACAATCTCACCATTGTCATCCACCATGATGACTCGATCGCCATCACCATCAAAAGCAATTCCCAGATCAGCTTCACGTTCTTTGACAATTTCAGCCAGATTGTCAGGCTGGGTAGAACCACAACCCTCATTGATATTCAAACCGTTCGGGTTAATTCCAATGGCTTGAACATTGGCACCCAGCTCTCTGAACACAGCAGGACCCACCTGATAGGTAGCACCATGACCGGCATCAATCACGATATTCATGCCACGCAAGTCGAGAGGGTAGACAGTACTGGCTTTGCAATATTCGATATAACGACCGGAAGCATCATCCAGTCGGGTCACTTTACCCAGCTCACCAGAGTCAACGACCTCAATAACACCTTCTATCAGAGCCTCGATTTTTGCTTCAACATCGTCTGGCAATTTGCTGCCATTACCGGTAAAGAACTTGATACCGTTGTCGTAGAAAGGATTATGAGAGGCACTGATTACAATTCCGGCCTGACCATTAAAAGTGCGGGTCAGATAAGCGATAGCAGGTGTCGGCATAGGGCCGGTCAAACATACGTCAATACCCGCCGCAGACAGACCGGCCTCCAGAGCAGACTCAAACATGTAGCCGGAGATACGGGTATCCTTACCAATAACGACTTTACCCTCGCCCTCTGCTGCCAGAACCTTACCCGCAGCCCAGCCCAGCTTGAGAACGAAATCCGGGGTAATAGGAAACTCACCCACCTTGCCTCGAATACCATCGGTGCCGAAAAATTTGCGACCCATAAAGCAACCCTTATGCAATAATCTGGCGCCTGAATCCGCTGTCAGACAGCACTCTCAAATGGCTAGACAAAAAGGAGTGACAGGTGAAAACAGGCGATATTCTGCTTTGCCATGATGGCGTCGCAGAACAAAAAATACTGAAGATATACTCTGAATTATGACATGACTGTCATACAGACTTAATAGAAATGATTGTCTTACAAATGACAAAATTCTCCCTACCTGCGCTTAGAGCCAACGCTGCGAAAAAAGGGAGAAATAGAAAAAAGAATCAGAGCCAATGCCTGCCCACAAGAGCAGGCGATTAAAACACCTTAAGCATTCCTGACTGCATCTACCATACGAACTGCATCAACGGTTTCAGCAACATCATGAACTCGAATAATTTGAGCCCCTGCCCGGGCAGCCAGAGTAGCAACGGCAAGACTTGCACTTAACCTCTGCTCTGCAGGCTTATTCAACACAGCACCAATGAATGACTTTCTGGACATTCCTGCCAACACCGGGAAGTTAAGAGCAAGCACACGATCCAGATGTTTGAGTAACTGCAGATCATGGGCAGGTGTTTTTCCAAACATGCCGCCACCAAATCCCGGATCAAGTATCAGTCGATCTCTGGTAATACCCGCCGTTTCACAGGCACTGACACGCTCAAGCAGATACTCATTCACTTCGCTGACCAGATCATCGTATTGAGGCACAAAGCCTGGTTCTGTCTGTTCAACCAGCGAATGCATCAAAACGACAGGAAGGTCGGTGGCGGCCGCCGCCTCAAGAGCTCCGGGCCTCAACAGAGCACGCACATCATTAATCATGCCTGCACCGGCTTTGCTGGCTTCAGAAATAACCAGGGCAGAACTGGTATCCACAGAGACCACCTGATCAAAGTTCGTTCTCAAAGCTTCCACAACAGGCACAACCCTCTCAAGCTCCTGCTCACTGGTGACTGTTCCGTCTGCTCCTGGCCTTGTGGATTCACCACCCACATCCAGAATATCGACCCCATCGCGAACCATTTGCTCAGCACTACTCAGCACCTGATCCAGACTCTGATAACGACTGCTTTCATAAAAGGAGTCCGGGGTAATATTCAATACTCCCATGACCAGCGTTCGGTCAAAAGTCAGAGACTTTCCGGCACAATTTAACGTCTTCATTTTTTTCATATACCCAATCTACGAATACCACTAAAAATCATCCAGACTCAGCTACTGCCTGATTTTACAGGCCAATTGTTGAGACTCTCTTTCATTCTGCCCATCAATCAGGCTTTACAGCGCCCGTCTGGAAACTCTCAAACACCTGAGAATAGAAGCTTATAGCCGAAGCGAAGATTTTCCACAACAGACCGTTTCCACACTCAAACCTCAGGCCATTAATCCACAAATACAGCCTGGCAAGGTTAATATTTCCACCACTGCATTCAATCTCCAGGCCAGGGGTGACGAAGATGTGGTATTCACCTTAACCGGAAGGGATCCCTGCACACTGGGCAGCTTGTCACTCCGTTTTGAATCATCGCATCAGCGCATTCCCTATGGACTCTGTGGGAGCAGGGTAGTATCTGGCAGCCGCCGAAGGCGTCTTCCAGACAGATACAGCATTCATCGTGCCCTGAATCGGGTCGGCATATGTGATCACCTTTTAACTTTTTATTCAGGCAGATGTTGCAAACATCACAGTGATAGTTTTTCTCCTCATATACTCGACAAATGCCGCATTTATCACAGTGGTACGGATTTAGTTCTGCACTGATGAAGTGTTTACACTTTGCACAGAAAAAGTCAGACATCCGCTCGTTGCATCCCGGGCATGTCTGGGAACCATCCGTAATTTCACCTTCATATTCACAGACTGTACATTGAAGGTGTGTTGCGTCAGAAGCCTTGCAATTTTCAGCTTGACAGCGGGGGCTTGCGTTATGACATCTATGGCAGGGGAAATAAAGGCCACAGCACTTGAATTTCACAAGGCAGCGCCTGTGGTAGTGTTCGCACATTGGCTTTATGCTTTCTTGCCGAGATAGCGGTAACTCCCCACCCGACCGGTTTGCCTTCACATCAGGGAGGCTCGACTGCGGGCAAGAAGCAGAACTCTTCGGGTCACTGGCTGACATCGCTGGACTGGCTGCTGCCACCTGTTGGAGGGCTTGCTGGATCATTAAGTCTATTAATTCTTGTTGTTTCCCGAGCTCTCCCTCCAACTTTTCGATATTTTCCCTCAAACGTTGGTTCTCAGTGTCTGACTGGGTCACCCGTTTCCAGAGCCTTTGAGCTACTGCAGTAAGATTTTGATTCTTTATAGCCAACTCCTGATTCTCTGCTCTTACCCCCTGAACCTCCTGAGTTAATCCTTGATTTTCTATTGTTAACCTTTGAACCTCTACTGTTAACTTTTCAGTCTGTTGTCTTTCTATCTGTTGTCTTTTTTGCTCTTCTTTTTCCTTAGCGATTCTTTTCAGATCAATTGCTTTTCTAAGCCTGAGGTAATTACTTACAACACCTTCTAACTTATTCAATTTATGTTTCAAATTTTTAGCCCGATGATCGTCGGGGCTATTGTCAGCATTCACTGCATTTCCCGGAGTAATCGTCGGGAAGTCTGGAGGTTGTCCAAGGCTGGCTCTCTTTTGGGAAGAGTCATTTTGCCGATCAGCAAACCCGGGCTGTTTTGGCCTTGCTCCCTGCTGTAAGTATCTATCAGCTGTTAGATTAGAGGAACTGCCCACAGAGCCCGAGGTACTCTGGTAGCTATCAACCTGCTGGATGGGATCTGTGAATGTATTTGCATTGATGGCAATTATTTCGTTGGCAATATTATCACTGTTACTGATCAGAGGCTCTTGTGGTGTAGAGCAAGATTGCAACTGCATGTACAGTTTCTCTGAGAAGCTTATTAATTCATGGGATGACGGGTGCTGATCAAATCGTATAAGGGTATCCAGAAAAGAGGTGGAAAATGTAAATGATTGTGCATAAATCATGATATCGTGACTTATAGCGACATCTGATATTTTCCCTAACAGATTACGAATAAGTTCAATGGGGTTTGAATAGTTCAGGAACAAGTGAACGAAGTACTCAGTAAAGCAACATTTTTCAAATTGTCCTATAGGTGGCTGTTGATCAGGTTGATTGACCCTATGAATGATGTCCTGAACAATCTTATGCAAAATCATCAGGTTGTTTTCGCCGACCTTGAGCAGTGTCTCGTCAGTTGGAATGATCGGTTGCAGTGAAGACAGAATACCAAGGTCATTCAAAGTCTGTTTTGTATCGCTCGTGGCTTCTATCAGCTGCTCGATAAAACGGTTGCGCAATGAATTCTCTTTGCAAGAACGCGGCAGTGCCAGTACCGCCTCAAGAGGAGTGACAGTATTCCCCCTGATGTTCGTGCCTTTTGTTTCCAAAACCTGTAAACGTTGAGGCCTGTCCAGTTCATCCAGTATTTGCCTCAGCTTATAAACTGCATTGCGATCGCTGCCCTCAATAATGGCAATAAGCTGGTCAGCAAGTTCCTGAAGGTCTTGAGTCGTCGCATTTTTTTCACTCTTGTCACCATCATCGTCTTTTCTGTTATTTTCATTTCCGCTACCATCACTGTCTTCTCCAGATGATTGGCCCTCCTGATCTTCAGGTTCTTCTCTTTCCTCCTCTTGATGGTCGTTATTTCCGTTCTCAGGTCCTGCATCGGATACGCTATAAGAGGGTTGTCCATCCCCATTACCTGCCTTCAAGACAGCACTCTCAAGAAATAGTTTGAAACAGCCAAGCTGCCACTGAAGACTTTCGCTGGCAGGACAGGTATTGGCTGCACGCCGAAGAAGAGTATTCCAGAAATCAACATCGATCAATTGTTCAATATCGAGAAAGTCAAGCCAGCTAACGGGTATTGTGACTTCGCTGGAAGAACCATCGCCATTAACGCGTGTAATTTTCAGGTGTGCCGGGGATGACTGCTGGTCAAACGAAATAGAATCCTTGCCAATGGACATCAACCATGTGATGACGGGTTTCAGGATAAGCAGGTCTATTTCGAATAACCCCGACGGCCTGCCGCCGCCTCCGGGCGGAGGCGGGGGTGGGAGCGAATAGAAAAAGCCACCACCCCCGTCACTGGAAAAATCAGCAATGCCAGTGAGCTTGCCTCCTGTCAATGTCATTGTGTTATTCAGGGCTTGCTGCGTTTCCAGCCCACTGACAGTCATGTTGTCGGAATAGGCCAGAAGAATAAGTGAGGTAGCATGGGGTTTGTTATTCAGAAGCGGATCGGTGTTTACTGAAGTAAGCTCAGGTCTGTCTGCCGTCGTGGATTTCAAACGAACAGTTATGCCATTTTCCGAGACTCCTTTTGATACATGCTGGAAAATGGGTATTTGTCCCTCTGACAGTATCGTTAGCTGATAGCAATAGTTGCTCAAGTCGTTCGTGACTAATATTGCGATACTGTTCGAATCTGCTGGCGCCACAGGTGCATTAAAGCAAAGAATGCTGTTTCGGTCATTGAAGCCTTCGAGGAGCAGCAAAATCAATTGCCACTGAACCTTATCCTGCGGATCTGCATCATCATTGATTTCAATCCGAACCTTGTACCCATCAGGACTATGCCGATCAATAACGGTTGAGGAATAGCATAACTGTGCAACCACCGTTGTTATTAATGAAAGAACAAACGCTATTAAGGCTACCAATGAGCGGTAAAAATGCACTAAAGTCTCTCTGTACAATTTGGTCAATAATACCAAATCCGCCCTTTTTGTCTGATAGAAAACCAATTCAATCTGTGTTGACTTTCTGCTCTGGAAAAATAAAGGAACGCCATTGGCTAATTTCATTATTCGAAGTACAGAGAGAGAATAGCCAAGAATTTCTGAATCGCTATATGGATATGATTGCCATGTGCCAAAAAAGCTTCCGTAGACCGACCTCTTCACCTTAAAAATACTTATCCAGCAGGTCAGTAAGGCATTTGCGGGGAGGGCTGGGTTGGTAACGTGAAAATCACGGGCCAATAAAGGGATATTCATAATAAGTCTACAAGTTGTCAACTTATTTCAGGACGGGACACATCATAAAAAAAAGGGATCAATGTTAGCCAGCGGGTTCACGGATAACACCATCCCGAACCATCTACAAAGCAAGACTCAGTCCCTGATCCAGATCCTGGTAACGACAGCTTTGACAAAAGGATTCTGGAATAGTATTCAATATTCCCATGACCAGCGCTTGGTCAAAGGTCAGAGTTTTTCTGGAACAATTCAACTTACTTTTTTAAAAAACGCTAAGCACCACCCAAGTTCAAGAACAAGTCAATTTCGTTGACTAACTTTCTAGTCTCTATTTCATTATGCTCAACGATTAATAGGTATAACTTATTGAGATTTAGACCTTTATCCGCTACCAAATACTTCCAATACGATTTTGAAGCTTTCTTGGCCTGACTCGACTCCTTATAGGAAGGGAGCTTGACTTCTGGAAACAACTCATCTCGATTCTCATAGATAAATAGCTCTAGATCCTGAACAGGAGAACAAAGTATTCTTGACTCACCACTGTAACCTTTGCACATTTCAGAAAACACATCCCTGTCCACAATAGCTAAAACATTCTTAGAATCTGAAAAAATTTGATCACTATCATTTTTTTCAACAATCATTCTCAACTGGTTGACACCACCCAAACCAATCGTTTTATGCTGATAATATGGAATTATTGAGAAATGTCTGATAATGAACTCTATAAAACCTTCCAATACGGAATCTTCTGTTAAGATGTAACGATCAAACCCTTTAAATCCGTATAGGTCAGCCTTGATATAGCCAAATGAACGCTGCTCCAAGCTCACTTGATCATTGTTACTCTCAAGGTAATACAGCCCTCCATCATCTACAGTATTCATAAAAGCTAACGAATGAGAAATAACAATCAAGCGTGAATCGCGTTGTCGTAACAAAGACTTTAAAGCATGGAATAATTTCACCTGTGCAGCCGCATCCAGAGCTACATCCAACTCATCAACAATAATGAGCTTTGCCTTTGATGTCACAAGCCTGAATATCTGTATAAGAAAATACTCTCCAGAGCTTAAGTGATCTTCGCGTATATAGGTAGCATCGTCTTTTGGAATGAAATAATAATTCTTTTTCCCTATATTAATCATTTTCAGGTTATCAAACTTATCATCCCCATAAACCTCATGAAGAAACTTGATTAACTCTTCAGCCCTCTCATAATCTTGAGTTGCATTACGAACAGATATTTCAGAGTTCTGAGCTGCTATTGCTGAAAAATGCTGAAACCTTTGCCCATCAGGAATAGGTAACTCCGCTAAAATCGCTCCCTCTTCAGGCAGAAAATCTTTAGTGTCAATTACACCCAATTTACTTTGATAGGCATAAGAAAAGGGAGAAAAACCATCTAGATCAAATTTAATTTCACTTCCTTCGCTTATTGCTTTATGCACGGTAGAGCTTTCAAAAACCTTTGGATTTACGATAGTTTTAAATGCTTTAACCAAAGTTGTTTTACCTACACCATTCTTTCCAGTAACAACTATTATATTCGAGTCAGGAAAGTCAAAACTAACTCGCAACTCCGAGACATTTTTAATGTTTCGAATTACAACAACATCAGCCATGCCACTTATCCTCCATCAAAGAACGTAAGGCATAAGCACCATATTTTCTTTGCAATTTTTCCAGATAGCCTGGATCAATGGATCTGGCATAGTGTAACAAACCAAATAAAGAATGTTCCTTTCCAGTCAACGTCTCATCTAAAACCCGGTTAAAACGTTTTCTATCAGTCACATAAAAATGTAATAACATTTCAAGCTGTCTTTTATACTTAGAATCGATTGTGACTTTCCCTCCTTGAGTCACAACAAGCCCTAAAACTTTAACTTTATTCCCTGTATGTGTGAAACGAGTTTTATCATCATTCAACGTCAGTAACGGTGAAGCATTAGAATCCAGTAGAAGCTGAATAGTTTCAGATAAATGTTCAAAACCATCGAAAGTCTTAGCAGAGATAACAATATCGTCAGAGTATCGAGTATAGGTATAACCCCTACCAGCACAATAAACACTCAATTTTTGATCAAAACTCAATAAGAAAGCATTACTTAGTTGAGGCGACGTAGGAAACCCTACTGGTAAAGACCCCTGCCATGTCATCATGCCCACTAACAGAGGTATATACTCTTTTATGTCTGATATCGGTACATTAGCTTCATTTCTGGCTAATATTTCTCTGACATCGACGTTTGAAATATTCGAGAAAAAAGCCTTAAGATCCGTCATAAAAAAATGAGAGTTGCCTGCATGAGCCTGAACAGCCGTAAGAGCACTTTTACCTTTGACATATGAATGGACAACATCATCAGCCCTCTTGAGATACCTCAAGATAACTTTATCAATAAATCTGAGATACTTTTTGAGTTTTACCGATGGGCGGAAAAGATCCCGAGAATTCGCAGAAAAGGCTAGCACCTCCTGACTCTGACTCATTACACAAAAGTCATTGAAAGATTCTTTCTCATGAAACACTGCATTAAATGCCTGCTCCAGCGTTCTTTTGTTCACGCAACCTCCCGACAATATGCAAAAACACATTCTCCCTAATAACAATAAGCTACAACATATCAGTATTGATATATACAAAATGCAAAAAGAAACGATAGAGTACAGGGACGACAGTCAGAATAGATTAAAGACAAACTAGCCAGAGAGGGTAGCAGTATTTTCAACCATCAACCCTCTCAAAAGAGGGTCGTGGAAGAAATGACATGAAGGCCACTAGGGACCAGCTTTACGACTGGAGCTACTCCTAGTCACTGGTAGCAAGAAGTATAGCTTCAACACTTATTTAAGGTCAATCTACAGCAACTTCATGCATTACTGTCATTTTTTGCCCCAAAAAAAGTCGGACTCAGCACAAACCAGCCAACAAACTTAGCCTCTTCTCAAGCCATACAAAAAAGGCAGGATAACAATCCTGCCTTTTTTGTTTCATAAGAAGGGATCAATGTTCGCCAGCCGGCCCACCAATAGGTCCTTTCTTATCATCATTGTCGCTGTTGGCATTATTATCACCGTCAGCACCTTTTGACTTGGATGCTTCAGGAGTCTCTTCTGCCTTGATACCCGCACCACCATCACCGTTGGATGAAGAGCCGGAAGATTCCTTGGGTGGCCGAGGCTTCTTGCCTTCCATAATGTCATCAATCTGATCAGTATCAATGGTTTCGTATTGCATCAATGCATCAGACATCAGATCCAGCTTGTCGCGGTTTTCCTTTAGAAGTCTCTCAGCAGTGTCATAGCACTCATCAATGATGCTGCGCACTTCTTCGTCGATCATCTTGGCAGTTTCGCCAGACACATTCATGCGTCCGCCACCACTGCCGTAGTTCTTGCCCAGAAACACTTCTCCTTCTTCATCATCATACTGAAGAGGACCCAGCTTCTCGGATAGACCCCACTTGGTCACCATATTCCTGGCAATCTGGGTTGCACGCTGAATGTCATTGGAAGCACCAGTGGTGACACCCGATTTACCCAGGGTCATTTCTTCGGCGATACGACCACCGAACAGTGAACAGATCTGACTCATCAGAGCCTCTTTGCTCTGACTGTAACGGTCTTCCTCGGGCAGGAACATGGTGACACCCAGTGCTCGACCACGAGGAATAATGCTGACCTTGTATACAGGATCATGATCAGGCACCAGACGGCCAACAATAGCGTGACCGGCTTCATGATAGGCCGTATTTCGTTTCTCTTTCTCACTCATCACCATGGATTTGCGCTCGGCACCCATCATGATTTTATCTTTGGCAAGATCGAACTCATGCATACCTACCGTGCGCTTGTCGGCGCGGGCAGAGAAAAGTGCCGCTTCATTGACCAGGTTGGAAAGATCTGCACCGGAGAAACCGGGAGTACCACGGGCAATCACTGCCGGCTCAACGTCATCTCCAATAGGCACCTTGCGCATATGAACTTTCAGGATCTGTTCACGACCACGGATGTCTGGCAGACCTACCACAACCTGACGGTCAAAACGGCCGGGACGCAGCAGCGCCGGATCCAGTACGTCGGGACGGTTCGTTGCCGCAATTACGATAATACCGTCGTTTGCTTCGAAGCCATCCATTTCTACCAGTAACTGGTTAAGTGTTTGCTCACGCTCATCATGACCACCACCCATACCAGCACCACGGTGACGACCTACAGCATCAATCTCATCGATGAAGATAATGCAGGGTGCCTGCTTTTTAGCTTGTTCGAACATGTCACGGACACGGGAAGCACCCACACCCACGAACATTTCAACAAAATCAGAACCAGAGATGGTGAAGAACGGAACCTTGGCTTCACCTGCAATAGCCTTGGCCAGCAGAGTTTTACCAGTACCCGGAGGACCTACCATCAGGACACCACGGGGAATGCGGCCACCCAGACGCTGGAACTTGCCCGGGTCTTTCAGGAAATCCACCAGTTCCTGTACGTCTTCCTTGGCTTCTTCAACACCCGCTACATCAGCAAAAGTCGTCTTGATCTGATCTTCCGACAACAATCGGGCTTTGCTCTTGCCAAAGCTCATTGGGCCACCACGGCCACCGCCGCCGCCCTGCATCTGTCGCATAAAGAACATGAAGACGGCAAGAATCACCAGAATCGGGAAACTGGCAACCAGCAACTGTGTCCAGATGCTCTGCTTTTCAATAGGTTTGGACTCAATTTGAACATTGCCGCGCAATAGCTCGTCCATCAGCTGATTATCGGGCACTGCCGGGGGCAGGTTGGTCTCAAAACGCTCACTGTTGTTCATTAGTCCAGTAATGGTAAACCCGTCAATCACTACCTTGCTGACCTGACGGTTTTCTACTGCACTGATGAAATCTGAATAACTGAGCTTCTGAGTAGAAGACTGCATGCCATCGAAGTTTTTGAATACGGTCAACAGCACCAAGGCAATGATGACCCATAAAATCAAGTTTTTTGCCATATCATTCAAAGGGCTACCCTCACTTGAGCGTACTGAAGCCTGTGGCTAACGGTTTTAAAGGGCATAATTACCGGCTCTGCTCTCTCTTATGGTTAATCCGCAGCTTCTACCATACACGAATGGCAGTGAGGGTGACAGTCATCAGCTGGCTATTGGGCAGATAGAAAAAATCTATAATGCCGACAGGTCTGCTTGAAACTGCGCTGCGACAAGGTTTTTCGCGTTTACCTAACGGGTTGTCAGGTTTCTGTCAAGATTCGATAGCGTTTAACCATCACCCTTGAACAGACAAAACATTGCAACGTCCAGGTTAAAGCAATGTTCTCAAGATACAAAATTTCTGGCCAGCAGAAACACCTCTCTGGATCGTGCTCTTGAGGAGCCCGGTTTTCGGGTAATCACTTTTTGGAATGAGGTTTTCATATCCTTGTGATACTCCTGATACCCTTCACCCTGAAATGTTTTGGTCAGAAAAGAGCCATTTTTCTTCAGCACCTGTCTGGCCAGATCCAGAGCCAGCTCAGCCAGATACATAGCTCTGGGCTGATCAACCGCCAGTGTACCACTCATATTGGGGGCCATATCTGAAATTACAAGGTCTACTTTATCACTTCCGATCGTCTCGAGGATTTTTTCCAGTACAGCGTCCTCGGTAAAATCGCCCTGAATAAAGTCGACTCCGGCAATGGGGTTCATGGGAAGAATGTCTGAAGCCACCACACGACCGTTATCCCCTACCATTTCGATAGCCACCTGAGACCAGCCGCCAGGAGCCGCCCCCAGATCAACGACCTTCATCCCCGGCCTGATCAGCTTGTCCTTCTCCTGGATTTCAATCAGCTTATAGCTGGCCCTGGATCGATAGCCGTCTTCCTGTGAACGCTTTACGTATTTGTCTTCAAAGTGCTCCTGCAGCCAGCGGGCACTGCTTTTGGATCTGGCCATTTCTACCTTACATTACCTAGCTTAAAAAGCATTATTCATGACTACTGGACTTGTGAGCCACAGAGAATAAAGTACAATGATGAACTTTTGATCAACAGTTTCCAACCCGGTTTTTCCCAATCTTATAAAAACCGGGAAACGAGCCCCGATTCAGGTCTGTAAAATACAACCTTGTTTAATCGCTCATCAGGAATCTGTTGCCCGATTGCCATGGCTGTAGGCAATCGGCTTACTGGATAAGCAGCCTCAGGATTCTGAAATCATGAGCATTAGTTCTGAAAAAAAGAGACACTACCGTTCCCTCGGCCATAAACTGAAGCCTGTTGTCATGGTAGCGGGCAACGGTTTGAGTGACGGCGTTATTGAAGAAACACAGCGCGCCTTGCACGATCACGAGCTGATCAAGGTGAAGTTTGCAGTAGGTGACCGTGAAGTCAAGAAAGAAGCTATTAACGAGCTGTGCAACCAGACTCAGGCAGAACTGATTCAGACCATTGGTAACATTGCTCTTATCTTCAAAGAGAATAAAGACGCCAAGCCCAACCTGTCTAATATCAAAAGCTTCTGACTTTTGAGGGTGCCTGTATGTTTCAGGCGCCCTGATCAGTTCTTTTTCGTATAACTTTCAAAATGAGCTTTAGCTTTTAGATATTCCATACCTCCAGGGAAGCCTTTGTTTTTGTCTGGGGGTAATAGTAAAAGCTCTCGTAAAACTTCATTGTTTTTTCTTTTCCACTTAATTTCATACCTTGGCAATATAAGTGACAAGAAGTCTCCCGCCTCCTTTGTAAATCCAAACCAACGGCCTGTAGCCCAGTACAAATCATCATCCAAGCACACATGTATTGAAAATTTTAAACATTCATGTTTTATTGTATTGAATATAGGGAAGGAACCAAAAAATCCGTTCAAATAAAGATTTTCAGGCAAATCAAAACTAAAAAACATGCAACCTCCTCCGTATGCAGAATTTATTTCTGAGACAGAATTAATTTCCAAATAGCTATATTCAAAAAAGTCGTTAGATAATTCTTCAGGCAACTGCTTTATAAGGTGAAGATCTATTCTGCTTCCCGCATCATCTTCCAAATAAACTTTATTCTCAGATTTATTACCTTGTTGTCTGATTTCTTGTCTTGTCGTTTCGCTTAGCTTTAAAATCAGATAACCTTTTTCACATTGGTCAGGAGAAGCCTTAACTGCGCTGACCACTGCAAAAAATAATAAAAAGAAAAAGTAATACATTGTTGATACCTTTCTGAATCAATATAACGGGCCTGTAGAAAAAACATTTCTAAGGCTACTCTCTCCAAGACACTCACCTTGAATATTAATTTAATCCTTTTGCAGTCATCCAATTATATCAAAGCCGCTCTATCAGATTAAGCACTTGTAAACTTCTCTCTCAGAAAACCGTATGCCCATCAAGTGGATCTGGAAGTATTGAAAGCAGAGTGCGGTGTGAGGGATTATCAGGGTTTCCTGACTTCTGAGAGAGAGTGTTTCAAACGCAAAATTCGTTTCAGCCTCTCTTGAAGATAACAGCTTTTATGGTGATTTTTTCTAAGAATTCGTTATATTGCCAAATCAGGGAAAACAGCTAATCTTGAAATTTTGCAAGTTGATGGATTGATTTTTCATGAAAGCAGCGTGTAAAATTTTTGTCCTTGTAGCTCTTTCATCAATTTTACAGGCTCAGGGAATTGTAAAAAGGTACTCTCATACAAGTATTAAAGTACCAATTAATAAATACCCTTGGATAATCCAGACAATCAATCAAAGGGGTCGTCAGTCCAGCGGGCTTTTAATCAACAAACGATATGTATTAACAGCGGCACACGTAGTTGATAATATTGAGAAAAGGTGATGCTTATCTATACACTTTCTTAATTATCAAAACCCATTCTTCATACAGATAAATAGAATCGCATTATCCCCTTTATATAATCACAATAAAAATATATTTAATGACATCGCTGTTCTTGAATTATCAACTCCTGTTGAAGAAAAACTAATACTATCATCAACCCCTGCTATTGACTTTCAACCCTATACATGTGAAGAGCTATACAGTTTTCAGAGTCTCATTGGTTCAGGATATGCAATGCGAACTTCTCTGAGAGAAGCTAATTTAACATGGGAAACAAATCAAGAATGTGCTGAGCCTAATGGTCCTTATAAATACTATTTATCCTATGATGGCTACTCTGAAAGAGGCGATTCAGGCTCGCCATTATTCTATTGGGAAAATAATTCTTACCATGTTTTAGGCGTAGCAATTCAAAGTTTGTTTTGCAATAACTGTGGTAACATTTATGAAACTATGATGCATAATGTTGATTTCATACAAAATGCAACAAGCCACTTCCAAAACTCTGAAGATGCAGCTCAATTTCAACCCCAAATCGAGTGGATTTCTTTAGAATGCCCACCGGCTTCAACTGCCTCATCAACATCAAAGGCTTCAACGACTATGCTTTTTTTAGTTGTGTTTTTAACACATTCTACATGGCATTTACGATAGTAAGTACTCAGCCATACAGAATCGAATATTTCTGGCTTATTGGACAGGTGCTCTGCAAGGCGCAACGACGGGAACATAGCAAGCTATGTGACCAGAGTTACAACGCATCACGACTGCATGGATGCAGGAGCTAGAGCAACGCAGGAGCAGTTGCCGCGAGTGCCTGAACAATAAGTCAGAAAATATCATTTCGTATGGTTGAGTACTTAACTATCTTGCTTTCACAAGCGTCAGTTGCCTTTTATCTTTTAAGGTAGGGTCTCAGAGCAAGCCAGATAAGATTGTGTGTGGCATGACAGGTGATTACAGCGATTGGACCATGATGGTTATATATATATGAAAAGTAAAAACCTGCTACTGTAGCACTAAAAGCTTGGACAGTTGACCAGTTTGGACCTAATAAATGACAAAATCCAAAAAAAATGTTGCTAAAACATAAAGAGAGATCACTGGCAATACAACGTTGGCTGACAAATAAAGTATCAATGAATGATCGGGGACGGCACAATCTTCGGCACAGGACATAATTCAGCATTGGCTGCAAATAAAAGCGAAAAAAGACTTCTTCCATGGCTGACCCAACAACAAGCGCTAGACCCCTGATAAAAACAGGCCGACTGGTTGCACAATCATCGCATATCCTTTGACCTTCAGGAAGGAATATAGAAGCTATCGGGACTACAATACAAGTTGAAAAAGTAAATTCAATGGTACCACAGATCACACCAATCATTATCTGTCTGCTTATGATCCTTACTGAAGACTCTGGTTTCTCTTCATAGACAGAGCTTGCGATTAATGGGCACAGCAAAAGTGTAATAAGTAGAAAAGTTTTCATTGGCAGCTATTCATATACAAATCAGGAAGTTTAGCATCTAAAAAAAAATTCCGGCATTAAATCCAACTGAAACGAGAGCCATATTCCTAAAGCCCGTCAGAAACGCTGAAATGGTCCTCTTCTTCGAAACCTTGAAGGTGAAGCTCGTGTTCGTAAAGACGTTACGGATAATCCAGCATCTTTGAGATGCTATAGCGGGATACAGACAGCATTTTTATAATCGAGTTCAATGTCATTCAAGCTTCAATAAGCGATCGCCGGTAGAATACGAGCTGACAACTTAGCTATAGACCTATGTCGATTTTTTCGGGGTCTATTTTATCGGAGAAGATGATAGTTCATTGTATTCGCCTCCTTTGCTGCAAGTCTTAGACACAAGATAACGCTTACAACTTTGAACTAAAGAATAAAAAAATTGTCTAAATGATAAATGGATAACAGGGATGTTAATAAAATGAACCATATTTCGTCTTTATCATTATCAACAGAGAACGTACAAGCAAGTTATAATCTGGAGCCTGAAACCAGGCCTCCTTGTAAGTTTGCTGGGTTTAATGTTTCCAGAGTTGCTGACAGACTTGCAAACCGATTTCCAATTTCAAAATTAGAAAATCATTCCCTGAAAAGTCATTTCTGGTTTACAAATGAAATTTCATCAGTTTATGCATGCGAACATGTTTCGTTAGCATCAACTATTGCTGGGATTCGTAACTCACCCCCAGTAAATGAAAGAAGAGTATCCATTGTAACGGGTGAGTCAGGTTTACTATCTTGTATACCAGAGCTTTCAAGAATATCAAAATTGATCATACAAGTTGACTGCGACCCTGTTCTTTTAAAATTCATTGAAAAAATATTGGAAAAATTGACCTTCTTAACTTTAATCAATCCCGAAATTTTTGATGAGTTAGTCCAGTCATCTTTAGAGCTTTTAAAGAAATCAGGATGTATAGCAGACGAAGTAGAATCAGAAATTTTAGAATCAGCGGCAATGTATAAAGAAGCAATGGGAGAGCTACACTGTCTCTCATCGCAAAGCAGATTAGAGGAATTCAAATCAGCTTTAAGTGAATGCCGTATACAAGCCATAGAGGCAAACTATTTCTCAAAAGATGACATGGATAGTCTAATTAAAATACTGGTAGAGGAAAATCTAGAAGTCTCTTATTTTAACATATCTAATGTAATTGAATACTTTGGTAACTTCTATTCGATGAACCCTTTCAATGGTTTAGTTCAAGGCGTGGAAAACACTAGATACATTAGAGCTATTCCACTGGCTGAAGATGCAATTTGTGCTTATTCATCTCTCATTTCGAGCCAAGATCACACCGGGACTTGCACAAGAAACGAATTATTTGAGCGTTTGTATCAATTAAATAAATCCAAGACTTTTCGTAAAATTGCACGCTATGCTCGTCAATCCAGATCAGATGTAAAAGATACAATCTCTGCTTGTGAACATTTAACCAAAGTCAGATTGATAAATGCTGAGACAGCCATAGACTTTTTAAGGTTGATTTTGGCACACATTACTAAGGAGGAATCTATAATTCTATCTTCCCGATCCAGTGATATTGATCGCAGCTTGAGTGAAAATACTGTTTATAATGATCAAGACAGAATAAAATTTATGCAGATAATCAGAGCCGCAGAGAGTTAATAGTTTTGATCTTAAATGACAGGCCTCCAGTAGAACACGAGATGGACAACTTTGCTACATGTCCATTTTATCTCGAGAAAATCATTACGTTCGGCAACTAGCGCTTTAAAGGTTTATGCTTCAAAGCTTATCATCAACGAGAACAGCCCCCATAGATGATAACTCATCAGGTGTGAATCGATGAAAGTCTTTAGGTGTTAAATTTTTTGTCAATTCCTTTAGCAAAACGGGGTAACCAAGAGTTTCTCTTAAATCGTTGAACATTAATTGCTGGTCACTAAATTCACTTCCTGGTTGGCCCTGTTCAATAGTATCTGCCTGCCAACCATGATCTTCTAATATTGCTCCACTGTGAAAAAATTTGTTTGCACCTGACAAAAACAATATTACCCCGCCAGAATAAACGAGACTGTCTTTTCCTATGTATGTATCTAAAGAGAAATATCGAACAAGTAAAGCTGCCTCGAACACAAAAACTGCGTCGTTAGTTCCGGGTATTTTATCTAAATACAATTGTTCGATAACAGGAAAATATTGTCGCAATAAGGCAATAAGATGAGGTGTATTCTTATGCAGTTTTCCAGAAAGCGATGCTACTTTTTCAGAAGCATCTACCTTTACTCTAATTCTCGATAAATACTTTGAAAATCTATTTTTTATAAAAACTTGATCCATAGGAATGCCAAGTTCTGAAAGGACTTCTGGAAAAGCCATTGCCAAATGCTTATTCTTTAATTTATCTTCGAGCTTATTAATATATGAGCTTGAAAATCCTGAATCTTTCATTACAAGAATAAGATCATAAACATCTGGGAACACGATCAATCCATCATTAAAGACTACAGCTGAATACTCAGTTATATCTTTTGAAAACGTTCTATTTTGATCACGCACGACTACAAATAATCTTTCTGTAGATTTGCCATTACTTAGCCTTTTGGACAAAGATCTAATCTCTAAGAAAGATGATTTTATAGAGGCGTTTATTTTCTTCTCTTTCAATGGGCGTTTTTCGATATTGGACAGAATCTTTTTAGCTTTTTCTTCGATAGACAGAGGTTCCTTAGTACAAATGGCCTCTGACCTGTAGCCTTTGTAGTTATCACTTACAAGACACGGGTATGAATAACTTGAGAACGCCAGAGAAAGAATTAATAATAAGTAAGTTTTATTTTTCATAGGTAAACATCCTTTTAATTTTGATCATATATCTTTGATTATGTATGTTGCAATGACCGACCTAAAGTAGAACACGAGATGGTTAACTTAGCTAGTAAACCTATGTCTATTTATCCTGAGAAAATCATTACATTTCGTCAACCGGCGATTTGAAGGTTTATGCCTCAAAGCTCATCATTAACGAGAACAGCCCCCATAGATGATAACTCATCAGGTGTAAATCGATGAAAGACGTCAGGTGTTAAACTTTTTGTCAATTCCTTAAGCAAAACAGGGTAACCAAGAGTTTCTCTTAAATCGTTGAGCATTAATTGTTGGTCACTAAATTCACTCCCAGGTTGACCCTGTTCAATAATTTTTGCCTGCCAACCGTGATCTTTTAATATTGCTCCACTGTGAAAAAATTTCTTCGCACCTGAGAAAAACAATATAACACCCCCAGAATAAACCTGACTGTCTTTTCCTATGTATGTGTCTAAAGAGAAATAACGTACAAGTAAAGCTGCTTCGTACACAAAAACCGCGTTATTAGTACCGGGTATTATATCCAAATGTAGTTGTTTGATATCAGGAAAATGACATCGCAATAAAGCAATAACATGAGGCGTATTCCTATGCAACATTCCAGAAAGCGATGCTTCTTTTTTAGAAGCGTCAATCATTACTTTAATTCTCGATATATACTTTGAAAATCCATCTTTTATAAAAATTTGATCCATAGGAATGCCAAGATCTGAAAGAACTTCTGGAAAAGCCATTATCAAATGCTTATTCTTTAATTTATCTTTAATTTTATTAATATATGAAATTGAAAATCCTGAATCTTCCATTACATGCATAAGATCATATGCATTCGGGAACAGGACCATCCCATCATTAAAGAGTACGAGTGAATACTCAGTTATATCCTTTGAAAACGTTCTATTTTGATCGCGTACAACTAAAAATAACCTTTCTGTAGATTTGCCATTACTTAGCCTATTGGTCAAAGATCTGATCTCTAAGTAAGCTGATTTTATGGAGGCGTTTATTTTCTTCTGTTTCAATGGACGTTTTTCGATATTAGCCAGAATCTTTTTAGCTTTTTCTTCGATAGACAGAGGTTCCTCAGTACAAATGGCCTCTGACCTGTAGCCTTTGTAATTATCACTTACAAGACACGGGTATGAATAACGTGAGAACGCCAGAGAAAGAAATAATAATAAGTAAGCTTTATTTTTCATGGATTAGCATCCTTTCAATTTCTTTGATCATACATCCTTTGACCAAAACTCTTGTAAAAAGTTCCCTTGTTTAATATATCAATAAGATAATAGAATCCTTGTGAACTACCTCAAGATACATGCCACCTGACAATGAATCCGGCATCACCTGTCCCCATAAACTGACTCAATAGGTTAACTGCTTGAATTGACTGCGCATTCGTATATTATTTTCACACTATTTGAAGGCGCCGTATCATCCACAACTGTCAGGGTAAGTGCATTATTTTCGATAATAAATGTTATTGAGTAAGTCATTTCATTGTTTACTTTAATAGTCGAACGGTAGGTTCTATCCGGAACTGTTGTTGTAAATCCCGCTTCGCAAGCTGGGTTACTGCATGTACAAATAGCATTCTTACCTTGTATCCAGTCTTTAAAATTTTCAAAAACACCTGCACTCATTTCAGAACCAGTTAAATAAAGCAACCCTTTGTTCAATTCAATTTCATTTCTTAAGAAAACTTTAACCATTCGGCCAAAATTAGACTGCCAGCCATCTTTGTTTGCAATATAAAATGTGCGCCCCTCACTCGTTTGAACTTTTTTTCCACCTTCATAATCAAGAAAATTGATCCATTCAGGAATATTGAATTCAAGCCAACCAGATTTATATACAAGCTTGGGGTTTATAAACCGTTCATTTGAAAGTGCGACATGACAAAAACATAGAGCAAAAAAAAAGAAGTAATGTTTTTTCATATTCAATACTCTACTACTTGGAAAATCATCAGTTCTGCAGCTTTACCGATTTTCATGATCATATTCCCTGCAGCTCTACAGCATTTAAAAGTTGCATAAGCATTGATGTTGCCAGTAAGGCTTAAATTGGCAAAATCCATAACCAGAAAAGAGCAAAGAAAAGGATATCTGCAAGTTCTGTGTATCAATCAACCTTGTCCAAGCTGACAGGGCTTCGAAGTTAGTAAATGGGTAGCTCATTTCGCTCTCCACCCCGTCTGCCAGCGTTAGCTGACTCTAAAAGATACTTGCGTTAATTTGCAAACTTTCTTACTTCTTCTGAGTCGATAAAGCCTGGATATACAGTTTTAGGAATATTTTCGCCAAAATATATCAGTTTAGAGTTGTTATTTCTCCAAAATGCCTCTGCCTGTTTTAGATCAACATATAAAGGTGTAATGAGCCTTTCATTGGCTATTGCTTCTTGCAGCGTAGCATTGGCACGAGCTTCACCACTAACTTGTATTACATAGGCTTCAGCTTCACCCTTTTGCCTGAGTATAAGCGCTTCTGCTTCAGCGTCTTCACGTAACTGATGAATTCTAACAGCCACTCGAATCTTCTCTAATTCCATTTTATTTTTTTCTTCAGCAAGTTTTTTTTCATTCTCTATTTCAGCTACCATTTTATCTGTTTGAGCCTTTTTTGACCGTCCCAATTGTTCGGTTTCAGCTTCCTTTAATTTCCTGGCTTGAATTTGTGAAACAGCTACAAGCTTGCTTTTCTCTTCCACAATAACTTCGTAGTTTTTTCTTATGTTTCCCGGAAGAACGGGCTTAGAAACAACTACTTTATTTATTTTTAATTTAGAATTACTTTTTGCTTGCTCTTCAACCAGATGTTGTAACAAAAAATCGTTTATAGTAGGAAACTTATCAATATATATTTCCTGTGCTGTCATAGTCGTACACAGCTCTGTTACAGCCTGAATTGTAGGTTCTGTTATTAAGTAATGATCATAATCTTCTCCAAAATTTGAGACAATATTTAATACCTCTTCTTTATGGAGCTGATTATAAACGGCAATTCTAGGAAAATGGATTGTGAGACCGTCCATAGTACCACATGCTATATCCTCAATAATATCTATCTGTGGTCTTACATTTATTCGCATTCCTTTGGTAACAGGCCATGTGAATAATCTGTGTATTCCCGGCTCATAAACCTCCTTATAAAATCCACCTCTGAAAAAAATACCAACACTTCCTTCTGGTACCGTATATGTAAAAGGCATCCAACTGTATAACCAGTGAACTGAAATTTCATCAGAAAGGGCAGATTCAACACAAAGTAATGAAAATATCAAGGCAGCTATTTTTCTCATAATCCAAGTTTCCAAAAATTTTGAATTTTCAGCTACAAGATAGCAAAGCTGACATGAGGTATCGGATTATTTTAAAAATAAAAAAGTACGCTTCTGACTGTCTTCACTTTACAAATACACCGAATTCAAAGCCAACAGTATAGACATAACTCTGACTTCTGATTATTTATCGGAAGTCGAAGAAAGAATGTTGCAATATCAGTTAAAGGAAAAGCCTGATTTCGTTGATGTTATTCGTGGCAGCAGCAGTGTCCTGAAGGTGCTTTGAACTATTGAAGCAATAAAAGCTTTTGAGCCCGCTCAAGGATAAGGTTCCACAAGAGCTATTCAGAGAAATGAGAGAAGACTTATTAGTCAAATATTCGATACTCTTACCGTTATGAAACTGGAGAATTTGAAGGTGTGAGCAGCTGATCATCTCACACCTTCAAGTTCTGAGTGTCAATCAGAGCAAGCAGGCCAGAAGGGTGATGCCGACAACGGCAAGCACAATACCTAAAACAATCTTCAGTTTACGAGCTTTTTTAGCGGACTTTTGCGCTGAATCCAGAGAATCCCCGGCATCTTTGACATTCTCACTGCTTCGAGTGATATTATCTTCAATCCGGCTCACTTCCTCACCCTGTTTATGAACCAGATCTTGCAGTGTATGCATCATCCTGCACACATCAGCAACATCTTTTTCTATTTGGATCATCTGCTGATGTCGATTGCGTAGCTGGCCCAATTCATCAAATTTAATGTCCAGCAACACCTTCTGAAGACTGTTGGCAGCCTCGTGGACATGGTTATCAGCTGCAGATGACGCATCAAGCAGATTGGCCGCTGTGTTCAGTTTCTCAAGAATTTTGCCCGCCTCTGGATGATCCTGAAGCTTTTTTCTGGCATCGTTTAGCAGATCTGTGGTTTTCTGCTTCATAGCCACCAGATCCTGCCCGGAATGTGCCCGAGAGCAGTCACTTTTGAGACTCTCAAGTCTGGTTGCCAGATCGTTGCCATTGTCACTGCCCGACTGGGCAGGTTTTGAAACCGGCCTGATAACACCTCTTTCTGAAGGCGGTCTGGCAATAGCACGCTCTGAAACCTGTATGGTGCCGTCTGAGCTGCTTGAGCTTTGCTCAGAGTAGTGGGTGTGCGAAAAGTCGCCGCTCTTCATATGGCCATAAGCGTTTTTGAGCTTACCGACCGTATGGCGTCCAAGCTTGGAGACAGCGCTTCCAAATTGCTCCAATTTTACGGCAATCGTTTTCTTACTGAATGGCACTGAGCCTGTTTCCAGAAAATTCATCATAACACTCCCTCCATGAATCCTTGTTGTATTGTTTTTCTGGACACAAGAATGCAATCAATGGCAGGAAAGGTCACTAACAGGCATGTCAGTTATGCTGACATAGCTATGAAAACCCAATGGCCAGGTACTTATACACAGAGGATGAGAGCTTCAGGGAGCGCAGAGGGGGAAACCAGCTTCTCTGCACAGGCCATTGACCCATGCAGAGAATCGAGATCTTCAGATGTGCTTAACCTCATCGATCTCATATTCAACATTGCCAGATGGTGTATTCACAACCACCACGTCACCTTCTTCTTTACCAACCAGGGCACGGGCAATCGGTGAGTTTACAGAAATCTTGTTATCCTTGATCTCTGCTTCATCATCACCCACGATCTTGTACTCGACTTCATCGTCCGTATCCAGATTAACCAGTACAACCGTAGTACCAAAGACAACCTTACCGGTTTTCTTGATCGTAGTAATATCGATAACCTGAGCGTTGGATAACTTGCCCTCAATATCGTTAATACGACCCTCAGTAAAACTCTGCTGTTCACGGGCTGCGTGATATTCAGCGTTCTCTTTCAAGTCCCCCAATTCCCGGGCCTCGGCAATTGCCTGGGAAATGCGTGGTCTTTCCACGGTTTTCAGTTGAGCCAACTCTTCTCGGAGAGCTTTTTCGCCCTCCACTGTCATTGGATATCGATTCATCCAGTCTTACCTTCGTGTAAATCCTGAAGTCTTCTGACTGTTTTCTCCGAACCAAAAGCAATGGCCCGGGCAATGGCTTCCGCACCTGCCATGGTAGTGGTGTAGAGAACCTTATTGGTCAGGGAAGATCGGCGAATTTTATAGGAGTCTGCAATGGCCTGACGACCTTCGGTAGTATTGACCACAAAGGCTATATCACCATTGACGATGCTGTCCACCATATTTGGTCGACCTTCCATCACCTTTTTGACCCGGGTCACGGGCAGACCGGCATCTTCGATCACCTGGGCAGTACCACTGGTAGCCACCAGTTCAAAACCGGTATCCATTAACAGACGGGCGATACCAGGCACCATGGGCTTGTCCTGATCACGGACACTGATGATGACACGGCCACCTTCCGGCAGTGCCATATTTTCAGCCAGCTGAGCCTTGTAATAGGCTTCAGGGAAAGAAGCACCAACACCCATCACTTCTCCAGTAGACTTCATTTCAGGGCCAAGAATCGGGTCCACACCCGGGAACTTGTTGAATGGGAAGATGGCTTCTTTCACGCAGAAGTATGGAGGCACGATCTCTTTGGTAAACTCCAGCTCTTCCAGAGTCTTGCCCATCATGACACGAGCAGCAATCTTGGCCAGGGAGTGACCAATGCACTTGGACACAAAAGGCACTGTACGGGATGCACGAGGGTTAACCTCGATCACATAGAGTTCACCGTCCTGCAACGCCATCTGAACATTCATCAGACCAACAACACCCAGTTCCATAGCCATGGCTTTCACCTGCCCACGGATCTTGTTCTGGATACGGGGACTCAGACTGTAGGGAGGCAGAGAGCAACCGGAATCACCCGAGTGAATACCTGCCTGCTCAATGTGTTGCATGATGGCACCAATGACCACACGCTCGCCGTCGCATACTGCATCGACATCCACCTCTACGGCACGGCTCAGGAACAGGTCCAGCAGTACCGGACTGTCATTGGAAACCTGAACGGCTTCCTTCATGTACTTTTGAAGTTCATCTTCGCCTGCCACGATTTCCATGGCACGACCACCCAGGACGTAAGACGGACGCACAACCAGCGGATAACCAATTTCCTTGGCTTTAGTTACAGCTTCTTCAGCACTGCGCACGGTAGCGTTTGCAGGCTGCAGCAGACCCAGCTTCTGGATCATGCCCTGGAAACGTTCACGGTCTTCGGCACGGTCAATTGCGTCCGGACTGGTACCGATAATTGGCACACCCTCAGCTTCCAGAGCACGAGCCAGCTTCAGAGGAGTCTGACCACCGTAGTGAACAATCACACCCTTGGGCTTTTCAACATCAATAATGGCGAGAACGTCTTCCAGAGTAACTGGCTCAAAGTACAGTCGGTCAGAAGTGTCATAGTCTGTAGAAACCGTTTCGGGGTTACAGTTAACCATGATGGTTTCGTAACCGTCTTCACGGGCAGCCATGGCGGCATGCACACAGCAATAATCGAATTCGATACCCTGGCCGATACGGTTTGGACCACCACCGATAACCATGATCTTTTCATTATCGGTTGGCACAGCTTCACACTCTTCCTCGTAGGTGGAGTACATGTAAGCTGTCGTGGAGGCAAACTCGGCCGCACAGGTGTCCACACGTTTGAATACCGGCTTTATGTTCAGCTGACGACGATGGTTACGCACTTCTGTTTCAGCGACGGCCATCACTTCAGCCAGACGTGCATCACTGAAACCCTTGCGCTTGAGTCTGAACAGAGTGTCGGCATCCAGTGCAGACAGATCTTTACCAACCAGGTTTTGCTCTTCTTTAACAATGTCTTCAATCTGGACAAGGAACCAATGATCGATCATGCAGCTGTTAAAGACTTCCTCACGTGTCATACCGGCACGAAAAGCATCTGCCACGTAGTAAGGTCGATCCGCTTTTGGAACAACCAGCTCTGCCTTGATCTTGTCGATAGCACCTTCATCAGAAACATCCAGCATTGGATTGAAACCAGTAACTCCGGTTTCCAGACCACGAAGGGCTTTTTGCATGGACTCCTGGAAAGTACGACCAATAGCCATGACCTCACCCACCGATTTCATCTGGGTAGTGAGGCGGTCGTCAGCCTGAGGGAATTTTTCAAAAGCAAAACGGGGAATCTTGGTAACGACGTAATCGATGGTAGGCTCGAAAGAAGCCGGGACCACACCACCGGTAATTTCGTTTCGCAGTTCATCCAGGGTATACCCTACGGCCAACTTGGCGGCCACTTTGGCAATGGGGAAGCCAGTCGCTTTGGAAGCCAGAGCGGAAGAACGGGATACCCGGGGGTTCATCTCGATTACGACCATACGGCCGGTGTCCGGGCAAATACCGAACTGAACATTGGAACCACCGGTTTCAACGCCAATCTCTCGCAGCACAGCAACAGAGGCATTACGCATGATCTGATATTCTTTATCGGTCAGCGTCTGGGAAGGAGCGACTGTGATCGAGTCGCCGGTGTGAACGCCCATTGGGTCAAAGTTCTCGATAGAGCAGACAATGATGCAGTTGTCATTACGGTCACGGACCACTTCCATCTCATACTCTTTCCAGCCAATCAGGGATTCATCGATCAATAGCTCACTGGTGGGTGACAAATCCAGACCACGCTTGCAGATCTCTTCAAATTCATCCTTGTTATAAGCAATGCCACCACCGGATCCACCCATAGTGAAAGAAGGACGGATAATACAGGGGAAGCCCACCTGATCCAGCACAGCCTGAGCTTCTTCCATGGTGTGAGCAATGCCGGAACGAGGTGTTTCCAGACCAATGTTCTTCATTGCCCTGTCAAACATTTCACGATCTTCAGCCTTATCGATGGCATCACGGCTGGCGCCGATCATCTGGACATTATATTTTTCCAGAACGCCCTTATGGAACAGATCCAGGGCACAGTTCAGAGCGGTCTGACCGCCCATGGTAGGCAGTACCGCATCCGGACGTTCTTTCTCAATGATCTTGGCGACGGTTTCCCAGCGAATGGGTTCAATGTAAGTCGCGTCTGCCATACTGGGGTCGGTCATGATGGTGGCCGGGTTAGAGTTCACCAGAATGACACGATAACCCTCTTCTTTGAGGGCTTTACAGGCCTGGGCTCCGGAATAGTCAAATTCACAGGCCTGACCGATGATGATAGGACCCGCACCCAGGATCAGGATGCTTTCAATATCTGTACGTTTCGGCATCGTTGCTCTCGTAACTTGTCTCAGGCTTGCGGAGTTCTTCGCTCACGAAAGCCTGTTGAGTCTGTACTGTATGTCTCTCTTTCAAGCGACCTGATCAGGATTTGGAAGCGGCTGTGTGCTTTTCCAGCATAGTGATAAACCGGTCAAACAGCACTGCGACATCATGCGGCCCCGGGCTGGCTTCAGGGTGTCCCTGGAAACTGAAGGCGGGCCGGTCTGTCAGCTCAATACCCTGAAGACTGCTATCAAACAGGGATTTGTGAGTGACCCGGATATTTTCAGGCAGATTCTCTTCAGCCACGGCAAAACCGTGATTCTGACTGGTAATCATTACGACACCGGAATCCAGATCCTGCACTGGATGGTTGGCCCCGTGGTGTCCAAACTTCATCTTTATGGTGGCAGCACCACTGGCCAAACCCAGCAGCTGATGACCCAGACAGATACCAAAGACCGGGATACGGGTTGCCAGAATATCCTGAATGGCCTTGATGGCATAATCACAGGGCTCCGGATCACCAGGACCGTTGGACAGGAAAACACCGTCCGGGTTCATGGCCAGAACCTCTTGTGCAGGAGTTTCAGCGGGCACAACCGTCAAACGACAACCACGCTGGGCCAGCATTCTGAGTATGTTGCGCTTGACACCAAAATCATAAGCCACAACGTGGAAGGGCTGCTCATCAACAGTCTGGTGATCATCGGACTCCAGAGACCAGACACCTTCTTTCCATTCATAAGACTCCGAAACTGTCACCTCTCTGGCAAGGTCCATGCCTTTCAGGCCGGGGAATGCCCGAGCCTTTTCCAAAGCTGCCGCTTCATCAATATGACCGTTTTCATCGGCCACCAGGATACAACCATTCTGGGCACCCTTCTCTCGCAGGATACGAGTCAGGCGACGGGTATCAATATCAGCAATGGCTACGATTTGATTAGTACGAAGGTACTCATCAAGAGGCATCCTGTTCCGCCAGTTGCTGGCGAGAAAAGGAAGATCACGGATAACAAGGCCAGCGGCATGAATTTCAGTAGACTCTTCGTCTATGGGAGTAATGCCGGTATTACCAATATGGGGGTAGGTGAGAGTCACAATTTGACGAGAATAAGAAGGATCGGTGAGTATTTCCTGATAGCCAGTCATGGCTGTATTGAAAACGACCTCACCACTGGTCTCTCCGTCGGATCCAATGGCAATGCCCCGAAAAAGACTTCCGTCTTCCAGAGCCAGTACGGCTGACTTAGTCAATGATTCCTCCCACATTCACCTCATGAAAATCATCTTATTCATGGGCAAAATGATTTTCTACGCTTAAGGCTGTTCGACCTGTTCCCAATCAGGTCAGCAAGGGTAAAACCTGATGGGTGAAGTACGCAAGACAGCAATGTTATAACCCTGTTTCCTTAGAGAGCACGCTCAAAAAAAGCGAGAGGTAAATTGAATCACCGTCTCGCTTTTTTTATCCGACTTTTATAAGGAGTCTCGGGGGCACGCCAGCTGCCTCAACAAATCTAATGCAAATTTTTCGCATTCAAACACAACATTTATAAAAAGACAATATTTTTCTTCCAAAAAACACCTGAATTCAGGGCATTTCTGAACCAGTTTTCTTATGAGAGATCAAGAGCCAATGAATCGAAAAGAAAAGCAGTTAAGTACTCAGCCGTAGGGAATCAAATATTTCTGGCTTATTGGGCAGGTGCTCTGCAAGGCGCAACGACGGAAACATAGCAAGCTATGTGACCAGAATTGCAACGCATCACGACTGCATGGATGCAGGAGCTAGAGCAACGCAGGAGCAGTTGCCGCGAGTGCCTGAGCAATAAGTCAGAAAATATGATTTCGTATGGTTGAGTACTTATGAACCAGGATCAGTCAAAAATCAGAATGATGTAGCAGAAAAACAGTGTCAGATGAGTCACTCCCTGGAAAAGGTTACTTTTACCTGAGGAAAAGTTCACAATGGAAACCAGTAGCGTCAGAACCAGCAATAGTGCATCGACATTGTTCAAACCCAGAACAATGATTTTGGAGGTCAGAACCCCGATCAGTAGCACGGCAGGTATGGTCATACCTATAGTGGCCAGAGCCGACCCCAGACAAATATTGATAGAGCGCTGAAGATTATTAGCTCTTGCTGCTTTGATCGCCGCCATCCCTTCCGGCGACAGCACCAGAATTGCCACAATCATTCCGCCCAGGTCTGTGGGTGCTCCCAGTTCAGAAATCCCATAATCCACAATCACTGCCAGCTTCTTCGACAGCAAAACAATGGGAACCATGTAGCAGAGCAAAAGCAGGGTATGTGACGGGACAGACAACCTCTTTTCATCACTGTGATCAGAACCCTCATTGTCACCCACAAAATAGTGCCGGTGTCTCATGGCCTGCATTCCCAGAAAAGCCAGGTAGAGGACAACATTCATAACAACAAGAAAGACTATTTGCTCAAGGGAGAAAGTACCTATGGACGTTGATTCTGTAAAATTCGGCAGAATCAAACCCAGCACAGAGAGAGGAACAAGAATTCCCAGAAAGGAGTTGGCTCCCTGCAAATTAAACGTCTGCTCAACATGTCTGACCCCTCCCAGAAGCAGCGACAGCCCGACCAATCCATTCAGTACAATCATCAGGACAGAAAACATCACATCCCGACCCAGCGTTGGATTATGACTTCCGGTGAGCATCACGGCTGAAATCACAATGACTTCGATACTGATCACTGACAGGGTCAATATCAGAGTGCCGTATGGCTCACCCAACTGTTCAGCCAGACCATCAGCATGGCGAACCACGCCGAAGGAAGACCAGAGCATAACAACGAACAAAATCAGAAACAGAGCCGCACTGACCCAGTTGGGAGATCCTGTCGTCAAAAAGCAGTTGCACAACGAATAGAATAATATTGATGCAGCAAAACCTGAATAAAGGCCAGGCTCGGATTTTAACACCAAAGGTAGTTTCATCACTGCTCAAGCTACCCGCAAAAAATGTTTTTTGAATGTTATTAACACGACAAAAGCAGTCACTTAGCCGTACATGAAGAATAGATGAGCGGTAAAAATCTCCCCACTCTTTCCCGGCTTATTTTGCTGTAACTGTTTTATATTTCTCTTGGGGGAACTACAGGCTCTCCCGAAACTCCATTCTCCAGCGAGCTATTAAACCCGACAGGAAAGGAGCATGCCCTTGAACGTTTCAAGCTGCATTCGAACAAGGGCTATCGACAGAGCAACTGTCCAGATACAAAGTACCTATGTCATCGTTTCCAAAGTAGCATGCTTTTTCTTCTCTTCGCATTCTTTGAGATCTTTTTGAAGCCATTCACAAGAAGCTTCTTCTCCGGGTTCTGGTAACAACTCACCGCCTTCCATCACCCAGGATGCTGGCACTTCAAACAGGGTTACTGATACCCCGGAAACATCGATCCCAAAAAAATCAGCAATATTATTCTGCATTTCCAGACTAAGTCGGTCGTTGACGTCTGATGTCCTGCCTTTGCGGACGTTAGCTTGTACGTGAATGGCAATACCTTTTTGCAATGGAATATTTTGATTAAAGAGCACATTTACAAGACTCTCAGGAGCACTCGTTAAACCACAGTGGGTATCCATAATGAGTTTTGACAAGGGTTGTCTTTTTGACATCTCTACCGCACCCGGGGTTGAAACATTGTACAGGGGCATGGCTGTTCTCCTGCGGGCTAAGGTTTAAAAGTTAATGGACGTGGAAAAGTGTCGTGTAATGATTTTCGACTTTGCCAATCGGCCCAACATCTGAAGTGTAACCAGAGGTCTTCTGGAGGGACGGATTCGGGTCTGAGTCAGCTTCAATAAATCTTGTTGTGCCTGAAAATCCATCGCCGTCAGCATGATCTCGTTTTTATTGCACCCGGTATAGTTCATCCAAAGTTCACTGAATTCACTCATAAATGCATGACGAATGTCGTTGGGAAGATCGTTTTCCACGCCAATGGAAATGGTGGTCGCATTGCTCGGGCGAGCTGCTAAAAAAGCCTGTGAACGCGGCACTTCCACCCAGATCGGAAAGAGCTTGTAATGTTTGCCGAAGTGATTCTGGTAAAGCCTGGTACAATCCTTTTCAAGCGTCTTCCTGAGTGTTGTGGCAATAGATCCATTCAATACCAGAATTGCCATTAAGACTCGTTGTTGAGACATAATTTTCTCCGGTTAACTTCTTCCTGCCCTCGAACCCGTTTGATTTTTCGCCAGCGTTGCTAAAAACGGTATAGCACACCTGCTGCGGGAATGGTGCCCCAAAGGAAGATCAAAGTATGATAACGAGCAGCACATAAAAAGGAATCCGAGCCTTGACTGCAAGACTGATGAAATACTGACAGAAGCCTATGGAATAGCCAAAAAGGGCTGAATTGAACGGAGACTGAAGAGAGTAGGCGAATGGTCAGGCCCCCCACTGCGAATAAAGCGGCACCCCCACGTAGCATTCCGGGCAGAGCCTGCTGCTTGTAATCTCTCCCGGCTTCTTTACCCGTAATTCTTCTATATTTCTCTCCCGGTGGAACTAATCACTCTCCCGAGACTCTAAGTTCTATGGACTATTGAGCCCGAGAGTAGAGGATTACGCCAATGAACATTACAAGCCATGCCATCAAGCTGATATTTGCATTACTCATAACGATGAGTTTTTGTGTCAACGCTGATATTACAGAACAAGAAGAACATTGCCTGAACGACGCACTGGCCGGTTATGATATTGAGCGCCTCACAGAGGCAGGAACCATGGCAGAAGAAGTCTTTTTTTTTCTCAAAAAGCCCCAATGATCAGCCCGTATGACATTCACCGTTTTACCCGGCGCAACATTACTCCGGAAGTCGTTGCATCGTTTCATCCTGAAGTGGCTGGTGAACCGGCTTTTATAGATAAAATTCTACAGGCAGGGTTAAGCCCCCAAAAAGCAAATAGCTACCTAGAAGCCGGCGTTGATCAGGCCAACATTTTGACCAGTTACTTCAAAAATGGAATAGCTCCTGATCTTGCAGGCGCCTTATACAAAAGTGGCTACTATTTCTACACTGACTCTGACTATTCGAAGGTTTGGCTTCAAGAAACAATGGAAAAGGGGCTAACCATGGAAGATCTGCCCAGATACAAGGGACTCGCCTCAACAACCAATGAATTAAAAAGACTCTACGTTTCAAAAGTACCTACTGATTTTCTTCATAGAGTCCTGAGTATGGATATAACCCTGGACACGGAAGATGCAAAATCTCTTTACTTCCGTGGCATTGACCTGGACACCTATCCATCTCTAATCTCTGACGAACGGACCTGCACAGCATATCCCACAACCCATCTTGAGTTTGAACACCTTGGTAATCTTGCGGGCTACCAGAGCAAAAAAGAGCCTATTCCTCTACCAAAAGCTTTATTTTTCCGGCTTAACACAGTATTTTCTGGCAGGGATTTTACGCAAGAATTTATGGGACATTTTTCAACCGACGATCAGGAAGAGATTTTCAAGTACGTTGAAAACAAAGCCAAACGTGTAAAAAACCCAACGATCTATAATTTACTCTACCTGACAGCGGAGATTGTTTCTGAAAAGCTTCACTACGAATTAGTGGATGAAGGAGAACTGGAGCAGACTTTCCCGATAGATTGTTCAATAGCTGAATATTGGCGAAGGGGAATTGGCGACTGTGATAAATACTCGGCATTGGGAACGGTTGTTTTTGCTCAACTGAAACAATTGTTTCCTGACGTAATGGCAAATGTTTACCTAATCAATGAACTGTTTGCAAAATACAACAGACATTCCTGGAATACCGTCGTCATTGCAGAAGAAGATCGCCTGATATTCAGCTACATTGACATAACAAACTACGACCCCGGAGATTACTATTATCTAAAGCTTATTTATCGGTTTTATCTACAACTGTATGAAGTTCTTGAGAATCTGCGTGAGGCAGCTGGCTACACCCCGAATCCATACAGAAACAAAAACGAAGCCTTGGGAGCGATGTACCCCGAGAACTTCAACAAGGAATACTTTCTTAGCGAATACAAGAAATATTTCTGTCCACACGATCAGAGCAATCCGGACATAACAACTGCTCAGACAGATGAATGATAGATGAGCTGAGAAAATCCCCCCAATCTTTTCCGGCTTCTTTACCTGTAACGCTACTATATTTCCCTCCTGGGGGAACTAATCACTCTCCCGAGACTCTAAGTTCCATGGACTATTGAACCCGATAGTAAAGGATTACGCCAATGAACATTACAAGCCATGCCATCAAGCTGATATCTGTATTACTCATAACGATGAGTTTTTGTGTCAACGCTGATATTACAGAACAAGAAAAAGAACGCTTCCTGAACGCCTCGTTGGCCAATTATGATATTGGCCGCCACATAGAGGTGGAGACCACGGCAGATATTGCAGGCACCTTAAAACGAAACGGCTTTAGTACAATCACTGACTTTGAATGGACCGACCTTCATGACGCATTTAAACTGGAGCTTAGAACCTAAATACAAAGGACTCACCCATTCAATGCTAAGTAGTTGGCCGTATGGAATCTTATATTTCTGGCTAATTGGACAGTTATCAACACGACAGATCGAAATACACCTATTAACGCTTTCTCAGCCAGTAACGGGAAATTGGTTCGGAGGTTCATTATGATTAATAGTCATCTTCCAGTTCAGCCCAGACTTACCAGTGAACTGTCAACACAAGAAAAAACAATTAATGTAGAAAAAGGTGACCAAACTACTACTGATACCTTTGCCAGTCAGGAACACCATAATATAAACAAAATCTTTAAGAATGATGTTTGTGCAACTTCTGCCATAAACCAAGTACACAAACCGGAAAATACCTTGGAAAAATCTTTTCCTGAGCCCCCGACTAAACTGGAGCATTATTATGTTTCAACTAATGAAGGAATTACCTGGCATGATGAAAAAAGAACAGCCTGTGAAAGTTCGTCCGCAGAGGTGCTTCCAAAAAAGTTAAAAAACACTAAAGAGTCTTCTATTATCGAAAGTAGTGCTCTCCAGCAAGTTGGTTGTTTGATACCAAAGGACAAGCAATGGATATCTTTTCTTCAGGATTTTTTCAGGCAGATACCGATTCATGCATCATCTATGAATAGAATCACCTCTTTGCAAAGTAAAGCTGGGAAAGTTAAAGAAATAGTTTTTCTGGTAGAAGCTAGCTCCCCCACTCAGGGCTATGGAAATTTAAACCTGTATATAGAATTCTTAAGGAATTTTGTCAGACTTTCCCCTGGCACTTTAAATCTGGTTCGCTTTTCTGGCTATGAACCTACTCTTAGCAACAAATTACCAAATCTTCTTTCTGGTTTACCTGCGCGTGACATTGATGAGTCTATCATTCACGGGGATCACAAATTATCGTCACCAAAAATAAGACCAGATAAAATATTTGGTATTCCATACATCATAGAACAGACAATACCAACCCATCTTTTATCAAAAAACACACTACAAATTTACACCGTTTGGGACTCGTATAAAACATCAACAAAAGCTCCATTATTTCAAATAACTAACTATAGATGGTTCACTGAATGTACGAAGGAAATACCCCTGAAAAACCGAGAAAATCATCTACCCATTTATCCGTACGAGATCAATAAAGATACGTCAACACCAGAGTTAATGAAAAGGGATATAGCTAACAGCTTACAAAAGCCAGTAATACAAGGTTATGATACTGAAAAATTAGCTCAATTTTTTACCGAATTATTGCAATCGGCCAAAGAAAATAAAATATATTTAGCCCTTTCTTATCATGCTTGGGGAATGTTAAAACATGAGTATTACAATTACACAAATGCTGCTAAAGCGTGTTTTGGTGATAAGCCTATCATTATTATTGCACCACACAGCGAGAATATCAGTCTGTCTGAGAAAGGAAAAAAAGAACTCAGTGATACTGGTAATATACAGTTTTCAACTAATTACTCCCTGGACTTTACCACTGAGAAATCACTTATAGATAAGGTCACCGTATTTGAATTTACTTTTTTACCGAAGCGACTGTTTGAGTTGGTTTGTTATTTTTCCAACATCCCCATTTATGCACCGGGAGCCAGCACCGCTAATATTGCACAATGCTTAAATAAACCCTACCTTGGACTGGGCAGATGTGGTCATAGAGTACCAAAAACAGGCAACCCGAAACTATTAGGCCGCTGGAAAGTAGCTAATAGTGCATTCCATTTAAATCCATTCCTTATGCAAGAGGTTAAATCGGCTCTGTTAACAATGAGCAAAGAGCAAATAGAATTATGTGACAGAAAAAATAAACATGATTTCTGGTATGACCCTGAGAATGCCCATTTAGAACTCGATAAGATATGCAGAGCAGTCACCGACGATATCCTGAGATATCCTGGGCTAATCCCAACGTTAATTCCGCATTTTTTTAATGGAACGGATACCTCAAAAATCCATGAATACACTGATCTCTCAGCTGACGATCGGCAAAGTTACTTTACCCGGTTATTAGACGAAGGTAGATTACCCGAGTTTTGCCAGTACGTCTGTGATAAATCAAATGAAATAATGCTTGATTATATGTCTCAAACAACTAAGCCAGGAGATAGTTTTTATGAACTGGCCAGAGAATTACAACAAAAGGCATTGCATCCTGATAACAACATGATGTTGGAAGTATTAGAAAGAAATCTTCCGGATAACTGAAGCCCGGCAATAAAGGAGTACGCCAATGTACATTACAAATGCCATCAAGCTGATCTCTGCATTACTCATATTGATGAGTTTTAGTGTCGACGCTGATATTACAGAACAAGAAGGACATTGCCTGAAAGATGCACTGGCCGGTTATGATATTGAGTACCTTACAGAGGTGGGGACTACGGCAGAAGAAGTCTTTCTTTTTTCTCAAAAAGCCCCAATGGTCAGCCCGTATGACATTCACAGTTTTACACGGCGCAACATTACTCCGGAAGTCGTTGCATCATTTCGTCCTGAAGTGGCCAATGATTCGTTTTTTATAGATAAGGTTCTACGGGCAGGGTTAAGCCCCCAAACGGCAAATAGCTACCTCGACGTCGGCATTAATGTGGCCTTCAGTATCATCGGGTACGCCAAAAAACGAATATCCCCTGATCTTGCAAATTCTCTATACAAAAACCTCTTTTTCGTAATCATGAGCAGTGATCGTATCCCTATTCAAGATGAATTTAAACAGTGGATAACGGCAGAAAACCTGTCTAAATACAGAGGGCTCACCATATCAATCGATCAGTTACAAGATCTCTACTTTTCCAAAGTGCCCCCAGATTTTCTTCATGAAGCTAAAAGTAAGGGTATAAAACTGTATGATGCAATGTCTCTTTACTTTCTCAGCATTGACTTGGACACCTACCCGTCTTTAATCTCTGACCAAAATACCTGCACTGTGTATCCCATTTCTCATCTTAAATTTGAACACTTGGGTAATCTTGTAAACTACCAGAGTAAAAAAGAGCCCATTCCTCTACCAAAAGCTCTATTTTCCGAGCTAAATTCCATATATATCCAATACGATATGTACCACTTTTCAACAGACGATCAAGCGGAAATTTTCAAGTACGTTGAAAAGGCTGCAAAAGATGTAAAAAACCCCACGATCTATAGTTTGCTCTACCTGACCGCAAAAATTGTTTCAGACAAGCTTCACTACGCATTAGTGGATGGCGAGCTGAGTCTTACCTTCCCGGAAGGCTGTTCAATAGCTGAATATTGGCGAAGGGGCATGGGTGACTGTGATAAATATATGGCATTGGGTGCGGTTGTTTTTGCCCAACTAAAACAACTGTTTCCTGACGTACTGACCAATGTTTACCTAAGCAAGGAATGGTTTTCGACATACAAAAGACATTCCTGGAATACCGTCGTCATTGCAGAAGAGAATCACCTGATTGTTACGTACATTGACATCATGAGATACGACACTGATTCCAATGTTCTGCGCCTTATTCTTCAGTTTCTTATACAACTGCATGACGCCTTGCACAATCTGTATGAGGCAGCTGGCTGCATCCCGAGCCCACTCAGAAACAAAAATGAAGAACTGGGAGCAATGTACCCAGAGTACTTCGAGATGCGAAACTTTCTTAGCAAATACGAAGAATACTTCTGTACGACGCAATCGAAGTAGGCTGGGCGTCAAACCAGGAGCCTGCAAGGTCGGCTTTACCTGTAAATCATCTATACCCCTGGGGGAACTTCTCGCTCTCCAGAAACTCTAATACATAGAGGACCATTAAATCTGCCAGTAAAGGAGTACGCCTATGAACATTGCAAAACGTGCCATAATACTGACAACTGCGCTGCTCATAACGACGAGCTTCTGCGCCGAAGCTGATATTACAGAACAAAAAAAACAGGCTTTCTTGAACGCCGGGCTAGTCGATTATGATATTGAGAGCCTCATAGAAGTAGGAACCACGCCAGAAGAAGTCCTTCTTTTTGCTCAAGATGCCCCAACAATCAGTCCAGACATTATTTACTATTATACTCACTTCAACATTACTCCGGGCGTTGCCGCTATGTTTCATCCCAGAGTCATTTCCAAACCATTTTTTATTGCAGATATTCTCGAGGCAGGACTAACTCCCCAAACGGCTAACAGCTACATCGAGGCAGGTGTTTATCGTGCCAGGTCTATTATCGCTTATGTTAAACATGGAATACCTCCCAATCTTGCAGACTCCCTAAACAAGAACGGCTTGTATATCGCCACGGATACTGAACAGAGAGATTTTCATGAAACATTCGAAAAAGGCTTAACAACAAAAGACCTGCCCAGATACATCGGGCTCGCCCGCACACCCTTTGAATTAAAAAAACTCTACTCTTCAAAAGTGCCTACAGCTTTTATTCATGAAGCCATGAGCAAAAACATAACGCTGAGTGATGCAACTTCCCTCTACTTCCATGGCATTGACCTGGACACTTACCCTTCTCTAATCTCAGACCAGCCAACCTGCAGTGTATACCCCGCTAATCATCTTGAATTTGAGTACATCGGTAATCTGGCGGGCTACCAGAGTAAGAAAGAGCCCATCCCTCTACCAAAAGATTTATTTTCCCAGCTTAACTCAATACATGTTTATAACAGCATGAACCTTTTTTCGACAGACGACCAGGCGGAAATTTTCAAGTACGTTGAAAACATAGCTAACTATGTAAAAAAACCAACGATCTATAATTTGCTCTATCTGACAGCTCATATTGTTTCACAAAAGCTTCACTACGAGACTGTGGATGAAGGCGAGCTGGCAATGACTTTTCCGGAGGAGTGTTCAATCGCTGAATATTGGCGAAGGGAGATTGGCGACTGTGATAAATACACGGTACTGGGAATGGTTGTTTTTGCCCAACTGAAACAGCTGTTTCCTGACGTACTGGCAAATGTTTACCTGACCAGGGCATTGTTTTCACCCTACAAAACACATGCCTGGAATACTGTCGTTATTGCAGAAGAAGATCGCCTGATTTTCTCCTACATTGATATAACAAACTTCGACAATGATGCCGATACTCCAAACTCTGATTACCGGGATTTTCTGGAACAGAAAGAACTAGTTTACAAAAACCCGTTCAGAGACAGAAACGAAGCGCTGGGAGCCATGACTACAAAGTACTTCAATCATCAATACTTTCTTACCGAGTACGATAAATATTTCTGTAAGCCTACGCATTAATTGAACAACGCTGGACATAAAAAAAGTGGCACTGAAGCCACTTTTTTTATTTTCCATTCTGACTGACCGATCACTTGCCCATATCGTCGAAGAACTTTTTAACCCCTTCAAAGAAAGAGGTTTTCTTAGGCGACTGACGATGCTCACCTTCGGCAGCAAAGGTTTCCTTCAACTCTTCCATCAGCTCTTTCTGGCGTTCAGTCAGATGCACCGGCGTTTCTACCACAACACGACACATCAGGTCTCCACGACTACCGCCACGCACCGGTGTGACACCTTTATCGCGCAGACGGAACAACTTGCCAGTCTGGGTTTCTTTTGGAATCTTGAGTTTTACCCGACCGTCGAGGGTCGGAACTTCCAGTTCGCCACCGAGGGCTGCATCAACAAAGGTAATAGGCACTTCACAGTAGAGGTGCTTGCCATCACGCTGGAAGATCCGATGGTCTGCTACGCTGACCTGAACGTAGAGATCACCGGCTGGACCACCATTGACGCCCGCTTCACCTTCACCAGCCAGACGAATACGGTCACCGGTATCGACGCCGGCAGGAATTTTTACAGACAGAGTCTTATATTCCTGAACCCGACCTTCACCATGACACTCACGACAAGGGTCTTTTATCATCTTGCCGGTGCCGTGACAATCAGGACAGGTTTGCTGAACAGAGAAGAAACCCTGCTGCATACGCACCTGACCCATGCCTCCACAGGTGGTACAGGTAACCGGAGAAGTGCCTTTCCTGGCACCAGAACCGTCGCAGGACTGACAGACTACCAGGGAAGGAATCTTGATTTTCTTGGTAGTCCCCTTAACCGCTTCTTCCAGACTCAGCTCCAGCTGGTAGCGCAGATCAGCACCTCGCTGAACAGAGCTGCGGGAGTGGCCGCCGCCACCAAAGATGTCTCCAAAAACATCACCGAAGACGTCACCGAAACCGCCAGCTCCACCGAAGCCGCCAGCTCCACTGCCGCCCATATTGGGATCGACACCGGCGTGACCGTATTGGTCGTAGGCGGCACGCTTCTGATCATCAGAGAGGATTTCGAAAGCCTCGTTTACTTCCTTGAAATTCTCTTCTGCCTCTTTGTCATCAGGGTTACGGTCAGGGTGGAACTTCATAGCCATGCGGCGGTAGGCCTTCTTGATCTCCTTGTCAGAGGCCCCCTTTTCTACGCCCAGTACTTCGTAAAAATCACGTTTTGCCATCAGTAACACCCTGTGGTCAGGTTCCGTCAGATCACCTGACCGAAATAATCCAAATCGCTTTCATACATCGGGATCGATCCCGATTTATTGAATCAGAGACTGTTTGGAAAATCAGCGAAACTTTTCAGACAGCCTCTTAAACACAAGAGCGCGGGAGAAAGCTCCCGCGCCGCCAAATCAACTCATACCGCAGCGCGGAATGGGTTTACTTCTTGTCATCTTTCACTTCTTCGAACTCGGCATCTACGGCGTCGTCCGCAGCAGAAGAAGATTCAGCTTCCTGAGCACTCTCAGCACCCGGCTGCTGGGCTTCAGCGTACATCTTCTGAACCAGACCGGAAGAAGCTTCAGAGAGTGCCTTGGACTTCTCTTCAATCAGATCCTTGTCGTCACCCTTCAGCGCTTCTTCCAGAGCAGTCAGAGCTTCGTTGATCGCACTCTTCTCTTCTTCAGTGGCCTTATCACCGGCTTCTTCCAGAGTCTTGCGGGTAGCATGTACCAGACCATCGCCCGTATTACGGACAGCCGCCAGCTCTTCAAACTTCTTGTCTTCAGCCGCGTTAGCTTCAGCGTCCTGAACCATTTGATCAATTTCATCGTCAGACAGGCCGGAAGAAGCCTTGATCACAATGGACTGCTCTTTGCCAGTAGCCTTGTCCTTGGCAGAAACATTCAGGATACCGTTGGCATCCAGGTCGAAGCTGACTTCAATCTGAGGCATGCCACGTGGAGCCGGTGGAATGTCAGACAGGTCAAAACGTCCCAGAGACTTGTTGGCAGAAGCCTGCTTGCGCTCACCCTGACAAACGTGAATGGTCACAGCACTCTGGTTGTCATCAGCAGTAGAGAATACCTGAGACTTCTTGGTCGGAATCGTGGTGTTCTTTTCAATCAGGGCAGTCATAACTCCACCCATGGTTTCGATACCCAGAGTCAGTGGAGTGACGTCCAGCAGCAGCACGTCTTTAACGTCACCCGCCAGAACCGCACCCTGGATGGATGCACCCATGGCTACCGCTTCGTCAGGGTTCACATCTTTACGAGGTTCCTTGCCGAAGAAAGCAGCAACTTTTTCCTGAACCATTGGCATACGGGTTTGACCACCCACCAGAATGACTTCGTCGATGTCAGACAGATCCAGGTCGGAGTCCTTAACCGCCAGACGACATGGCTCCAGAGAACGCTGAACCAGGTCTTCAACCAGAGACTCCAGTTTAGAGCGGGTGACTTTAACGTTCAGATGTTTAGGACCGGTTGCATCGGCAGTGATGTAAGGCAGGTTAACATCAGTCTGCTGAGCAGAAGACAGCTCAATCTTGGCTTTTTCAGCAGCTTCTTTCAGACGCTGCATGGCCAGAGGGTCACCTTTAAGGTCGATACCCTGGTCTTTTTTGAACTCTTCTGCCAGGTAATCGATCAAACGCATGTCAAAGTCTTCGCCACCCAGGAAAGTGTCACCGTTGGTGGCCAGTACTTCGAACTGGTGCTCGCCGTCAACATCGGCAATCTCGATGATTGAGATATCAAAAGTACCACCACCCAGGTCGTATACAGCGATGGTCTGGTCACCCTGCCTCTTGTCCATGCCGTAGGCCAGAGCAGCAGCAGTTGGCTCGTTAATGATACGCTTGACATCCAGACCGGCAATACGGCCAGCATCTTTGGTTGCCTGACGCTGAGCATCGTTGAAGTATGCAGGTACGGTAACCACCGCTTCAGTAACAGACTCGCCCAGGTAGTCTTCAGCGGTCTTCTTCATTTTCTTCAGGATTTCAGCAGAAATCTGAGGCGGCGCTTTTTTGTCACCTTTAACTTCAACCCAGGCGTCGCCATTGTCAGCTTCAACAATCTTGTAAGGAACCATCTGGATGTCTTTCTGAACCACATCGTCTTTGAAACGACGGCCAATCAGACGCTTGATGGCAAACAGGGTATTGTCAGGATTGGTAACGGCCTGACGCTTGGCTGGCTGACCTACCAGAGTCTCACCATCGTCAGTGAAGGCGATGATAGAAGGCGTTGTACGACCGCCTTCAGCATTTTCCAGAACCTTGGCTTTTTCACCATCCAGAATAGATACACAAGAGTTAGTGGTACCCAGATCAATACCGATTATTTTACCCATTGTTCAATCTCTCCATTGCCCTGATTCCAGGACGAAATTCTTTAGTTCAATTCTTTAATTCTTCAGCTGAGGGCTGCTTGCCAGTGTCTGGTGAGCAGCTGTTTTTGGCCTTTGAAATCAATATGGGATCAATCGATTTGATTTCAAGGCTGTTGAAATATTCTTTTTTGAATATTCCTCAGCAAAATCACTTATTTGGAAACAACAACCATAGCCGGACGAATCAAACGACCATTCAGCTTGTATCCTTTCTGGAAAACATCAATCACGGTGTTGGCTTCAACATCGGGATTCGGAACCATCGACATGGCCTGATGGAAGTTCGGGTCAAAAGGCTGACCACTGGGGTCTTCCTGAACTACCGCGAAGCGTCCCAATGCATCCAGGAACTGCTTCAGAGTCAGCTTCATACCTTCTACCAGGGCTTCGTGAGACCCTTCTGCCTGTTCGGCACTTTCAATGCCTTTTTCCAGGCTATCAACCACTGGAATCAGTGCGTCAACAAATTTTTCCAGAGCAAATTTGTGAGCCTTTTCAACATCCTGCTCGGCACGACGCTTAATGTTCTGCATTTCAGCAGCAGTACGCAGAGTCTGATCTTTCGCCCTGGCAAGTTCTTCGTTGAGTGCTTCCAGCTGACTCTCAAGGCCGTCGGTCAGATTACCTTCACTGTCGAGTTCAACACCACCCTCTTCGTTCAGCAGGCTTTCTTCTGCCTGCTGCTCTGTGGCTTCTTCCGTTACCTGCTCTTCAGGTTTGCTGCTTTCTACTGTCATTCCAGAATCTCCGACCGGGAGGCAATCATTTAGATGAAACGTATATTGGGTCACGAATTCCGGATTCAAGACCTGAAAAACAGTTTTTTTAACGCAAGCGATCATTTCGCAAAACACCGGGCCGCAAAACAAAATCACAACGGCCACCCATCTCATTCAGTTCAGGATCAGTGGATTTTTTCAGCTCTGACTTTACGAATCGCACACTTCAGGTTACTGTATATATAAACAGTAAAGCTACAGTAGCGGGTATTTATCATGCTGACCCAACTGTCCATCAGCAACTTCGCCATCGTTGACCAGCTGGATCTGGACATCCATTGTGGAATGACTGTCATTACCGGCGAGACCGGTGCCGGTAAGTCCATCATGCTGGATGCTCTCGGTCTGGCAACGGGTGACAGAACCGATAGTCACTGTGTTCGTCAGGGTACTGACAAAGCTGAGATTCACGCTTCTTTTGATATCAGCCAGTGCACTGCGGCAAAAGCATGGCTGCAAGAAAAAGATCTGGCCAGTGATGATGAGTGCATTCTCCGAAGAGTCATTACCAAAGAGGGACGGTCCCGTGCCTATATCAATGGGACTCTTTCTCCCCTTGCGGATCTTCGGGCCATTGGTGAACGGTTAATTGATATCCATGGCCAGCATGAAAGCCAGTCGTTACTGAAAAAAAGCAACCATCGACTGCTTCTGGATGATTATGCCGACATACAAAAACTGGCCTCTGAAGTGGCTCGCACTGCCCATCAGTTCAACCAGACACATGATGAACTGACCACTCTCAGCCATAATCGCAGGGAGCAGGATGAACGAGTGCAACTGCTCAGCTATCAGCTTCAGGAGCTGGAACAGCTATCGCTTCAGGAAGGAGAGCTGGAACAACTTGAGCAGGAACTCAAACAGTTATCCCATGCTGAAGGCACTCTTTCCGTGTGTCACGAAATCAATGCTATCTGCTCAGACAACGAGGCAGGTAACATTCTCCAGAAACTCTCCACCTGCCTGCAGCGCCTGAGCGATCTGCAAATAGATCACCCAGCCATCAACAACACAATTGAAATGATGTCCTCTGCCCAAATTCAGGTCGAGGAAGCGGTAGGAGAAATCAATCACTTTATCGATCATTTTGATGCCGATCCCGCCAGAATGCGGGATGTGGATGAACGCCTCAGTGCTATTTACGACCTTGCGAGAAAGCACAGGGTTCAACCCGAAGCGTTATTGGAAAAGCAAAGCACGCTTGGCTCTGAGCTGGAGAGCATCCAGTTCAGCGATGAACGGGTTGAAGCATTACAACAAAAGCTGATCGAACTAAAATCCGAGTTTCAGAACCAATGCGAAAAACTCTCCAGAAAACGTCAGTCTGCTGCCAGACAACTTGAAAAGAAAATCACTAGACGCATGGCTTTGCTCGGCCTGCCCCACGGAGAGTTCATCATTGCCCTGACACCGATAGAGGGCAGCATGCTCTCAGCCAATGGTGCTGAAGAGGTCGAATTCCTGGTGACGACTAACCCGGGTCAACCACCCAGAGCACTCGCTAAAGTGGCCTCTGGTGGTGAACTGTCGAGAATCAGTCTGGCCATTCAGGTGATAACCGCTCAAACCTCTCACGTTCCCAGCATGATCTTTGACGAAGTGGATGTGGGCATTGGCGGTGGCACTGCGGAAATTGTCGGGGCCATGCTCAGGGAGCTGGGAGAAAGAAGTCAGGTAATTTGTGTCACCCACCAGCCTCAGGTAGCATCCCAGGGGCATCAGCATTTGCATGTCAGCAAGAAGGTTCGCAATGCTAAAACCTCCACTGAGATCGTCGGCCTGAAAGGCGATTGTCGTGTTAAAGAGGTGGCCCGAATGTTGGGCGGTGTAGAAATGACCGAGTCCACACTCAACCACGCAAAAGAGATGCTTAGTCTCTGTGTTTCAAGGTCTGCCGCCTGAAATTACCTTTGCAGCTCCTTAATCAGTAACCCCATTCCTTTAGCCAGTTCCTTCACGGCTTTGGGTGCATATTCTATTTCAACCCAACGTTCATCCTTATCGGGATATAAAATCCAGCAACGCTGCTCAATACTGGAACAGTCTGACTCCAAAGTATGGCCAACGCCGAACACTGTCAGGGTGTTATTGTTTCGGACCAGCCCCCGCTCCAGTTGCTGATGCCGAGTCACCACCAACTCCCCTTCCCGGTTGGCTCTTACAGAATACTCTATGGATGAGTTTCTGGCTCCACCTTTAATTGCGTTAGCCTTGAGCAGGCTGTTCAAATAAGACTCCAGCACGAGATCAGCCACAGCCGGATCAAAATTCTGCTGCATCTGCTCAACAAATGATTGGGGTTTTTCGGCAGGCTTCAGTTCCATTACCTTCTGCGCTTGTATTGCAAAGGGTAATAGCAGCAAGCCTGTAAGGATAAGTGTTTTCATTATTATCTGACTGTTCCACTGCCACTTCACATATTAATATCGAATAGTCAGTGGGAGACTGCAACCATTTCTTCTTAAAGCTGAGTCAATCAATGCTGCTGGTCTGGTGTCACTCTCATCACTTCTTCGATGGTTGTTAATCCTGTTGCTACTTTCTGAGCTCCGGAAAGGCGAAGACTGTACATACCTTCTTTGATGGATTGACGACGAAGGCTTTCTATATCAGAAGTCTCTGCCAGCATGTCCTTAAGAGATTGAGACATAGGCATTAACTCATAAACACCCGCTCGCCCCCTGTATCCGGTATCCCTGCATTCCAGACAACCCACAGGTTGAAAGATCTGCGAAGGCGCGGGGGCTGTCCAGGGACGAGTCAGGGATTTCCAACCAGACTTATCGAGTTTTACAGGCTGTTTGCAAGAAGGACACAGTGTTCTGACCAGCCTCTGTGCCATAACTCCCAGAACCGTTGCTTTGATCAGATAGTGGGGAACACCGAGTTCCAGCAGACGGGTTATGGCAGACGGCGCGTCGTTGGTGTGTAAAGTGGAAAGCACCAGATGCCCGGTCAGCGCCGCCTGAATCGCCATTTCAGCGGTTTCCAAATCCCGAATCTCACCCACCATAATGATATCCGGATCCTGACGTAGCAGCGCACGCAGGCCGCTGGCAAATGTCAGATCAATATTATGCTGAACCTGCATCTGATTGAAGCTGGACTCCACCATTTCAATAGGATCTTCAATAGTACAAACATTCACCTGATCAGAAGCCAGACTTTTCAGCGTCGAATAGAGCGTAGTAGTTTTACCTGAACCAGTAGGGCCCGTGACCAGAACAATCCCGTTGGGCTGCGCGGTCATATGAGTCCAGCGACGTTCGTCTTCTCTGGAAAAACCCAACTCGCCAAATCCCTTGACCAGAACATCCGGATCAAAAATCCGCATCACCAGCTTTTCCCCGAAGGCGGTCGGCAGGGTTGAAAGTCGCAGTTCAACTTCATTGCCATCCGGGTTGCGGGTTTTAAGTCGGCCATCCTGTGGCTTTCTTTTCTCTGCCACATTCATACGACCCAGAATCTTAAGGCGACTGGTTACGGCAGCCGCCACCTTGGCAGGCATCTGGTAGATCAGGTGTAGCACCCCATCAATTCGAAAACGCAGGTGAGTCTGCTCTCGTCTGGGCTCAACATGAATATCACTGGCCCTTTGTTCAAAGGCATACTGGAGCAACCAGTCGACAATATTAACTATGTGCTGGTCATTGGCGTCCGGAGCCTTCATATTGCCCAGCTCAAGCATCTGCTCAAAGCTGTTCAACTGAGTGGACTGGACGCCGTTGTGTTCATTAGCACCCAGGACAGACTTTGCCAGTCGATAAAATTCCGAAGTGTATCTTCGAATATCGGTTGGATTGGCGACCACCCGCCGGATTTCCTTGCGGTTAATATGTCTGAGATTATCCTCCCAGCCAATGTGCCACGGCTGTGCTGAAGCGATCACGAGCTCGTCAGCCGAGACTTCTACTGCCAGAATCTGATGACGTATGGCATAAGCGTGAGACATGACCGGAGTAATGGCAGTAGCATCAATTTTCAGAGGGTCAATGTGAAAATACTCCTGGCCTGACAGATCTGCCAACCAATGCATCAGGGTATCGAGATCGAGAGAGCCGCCACTGCGGGCGTCCTTCAGATCCTGTGAGGCAATGTACTCCAGAGGGTGAAGCTTAAGTTGATCAGCATTTCGATGACGAGCCAATATTTCATTGGCTTCCGATTGCCTGATCCGACCCGTCTGAATCAGATCAGAGACCACTGTCTGCAGATCCAGAAGGAGTTCTCTGTTGTTGAGTGAGGCCCTGAATTTATTGGCGTTTGACTTCGGCTCACGGACACTGGACACTGTCGTTTCCTTTTACCTTGAAAAGCTTTCCATCTCGCTATTCTCCACTAAACCGTCAGCTTATGCCTATAAGAAAATTCAGGCTTTTAAGCAGAAGTTCAATTCAGCAATGGTTCAACTAAGTATATCGCCAGAATAAACCGCGACTGATGTCTGTTATAAATGGCTTTCTGGATACGAGGTGACCCATTCCCCTCTATACTGACTTTTACTCAATACCATTCTCTCAAGACACTCCGCTGTGACCCCATCAATACTGCATAGTTTTCTGTTCGTCCTTTCACTGACAGCCCTCATTCTGATATTGATTGGTCGTCTCAGGTTTTCGCCATTCATCGTCTTGCTGCTCAGTGCTTACGCCACAGGTTTTTTTTCAGGCCTGCCGATCTCTGAACTGACTCCCCTCATATCCCGTGATATGGGCAAGACGTTCGGCGACGTCGCTCTGCTCATCATTTTTGGGGGATTACTGGGAAATATTCTGGAGAAGTCGGGCGGAGCCGTCCTTCTCGCAGAGAAGCTGATTCTCTCTATCGCCAGGCGCTTTCCTGCGTTAGCCATGGGTATAGCCGGATATATTATTTCTATTCCCGTTTACTGTGACTCTGGATTTATCCTGCTCAACAGTATCAGGCAGTCTATTGCCCGGAGAGTGCAGTGCAACCCGATCTCTCTCAGCGTTGCTCTGGGTGGAGGCCTGTTTGCAACCCATTCTCTGGTCCCTCCCACACCCGGGCCCGCAGCGGCAACCCTGATTTTGGAAATATCTCCGAGCCTGACAATTCCCTGGGCGCTGGGAGTGGCTCTCCTGGTCACTTTTGTAGCTATTCTCTGGGGTAAATGGGTCACCCGCTGGCTGAATGATGAGAGCCAAGTGGTCAGTGACCCTCCTCAATCCCCCCCTGCTCATCAAAAGAATGTCTGGACAGCGATTATCCCTATCCTTCTGCCTTTGCTACTGATGTCCATGGCTAACTTTCAAACAGGCAATAAAGAGCAAAGCTGGACTGCTTTCCTTTCACAACCTGCCAATGCTCTGTTCCTGGGTTTGCTGGCCAGCCTGCCTTTGATTCGACACTGTAAGACCGGACTGACTGAGATGTTCAGTGAGAGTATTCACTCATGCGCGATGATTATCTTGATCATTACAGCCGGTGGGGCGCTTGCGGGAATGCTGGCTCAGACCGGACATATAGCCAGAATTGCTCAAGGACTGCCAGAGAGCCTTGGACTGATTTTGCCTTTTCTCGTAGCCGCTCTCTTCAAAACCGCCCAGGGTTCTAGCACCGTGGCCTTAATCAGTGCGGCTTCGATGATGGACCCCTTGCTGCCTGGCTTGGGTCTGGACTCCCAAAATGGTCGACTGTTGACCTTTTTGTCGGCGGGATGTGGCTCCATGATGGTTACCCATGCCAATGACAGCTATTTCTGGGTAGTCACTCAGTTTTCCGGAATCAGCCCGGCCACAGGCTTTAAGTCATTCACCCTGGCCACCCTGCTTCAGGCTTTTACTGGACTGGCAACCGTGCTAGTGCTGGCTGGATTCCTGAAGATCTGAAGCAGTTCAAATCCTCTCTCGGCCTTGCTCTTGTCTGCAGGCTTCAAATCAATGGTTTTTGCCAGTTCATCGGCAATCATTTGCAGTGCATTTTCATCACCCTTCACCAGCTCGAGCTCCAACTCACAGATGACACTGCTCTCATCTCCTGAGCGGACAAACCCGTAATCCAGAGCAACTTCAACCCTGGCATCTGGCTCAGACCACTCCACCAGCCAGCAGGTACGATCAAAATCGGTCGAGAAAAGCGGTATCAGGGACTCTGGAGGAAAAGCTCCCAATGATTCTGGCCAGACTTTTTTTAACCCTTCCATATCCAGTTCCGGTCGCTCTATTGACCACTCCCACTCCCCCCGGCGAGTCAGTCCGTCAAGACTCTCACCTTTGGTTTTAAGCGTTTGAAAAAGCTGACCATTTTTCTCTCTGATACGCAAGGCAACCCGAGCCTGATTTAGTGTCAGAGAGGCCGTGTCAAAGTAGGTATTGCCCAAATGAAAGGTTTCAGGTGACGAGCTGGCGAACTTTTTCCAGAAAGTCAGTGTCTTAAGAAGAGGTATCTGCTCTTTTGGCAGCGACAACTTTAACTCTGTTTCAGTATTCATGGGTTATCTGACCGACGGCTTAAAAGGGTCATTTTACCTGTAACAACAAGGGCTTGTTATGAAAAATGAGCGTCAGAATGGCCACAGCACTTCCAGTGCAGGTGGCGTTTCAATGCATAATTTTCAGCCAGCTCCTATAATTTTTGGTCAGCCGCCCTCTTCCAGGGAACGGGATGCGATGTTAGTTCTGTAAGTCGTTCGCCGCAAACGACGAGGAGTCTGACCCCTAGAAATTTAATCCGACAGGTCTGCGACTATGCCAACCAGCAATCTACTATCGAGTGTATTTGGCCGATCTCCTATTGGTCCGATACAAAAACACATAGCCAAGGCACACGAATGTGCCATACAGCTGGAACCATTTTTCAAAGCAGCATTTGATGGCGACTGGCTGGAAGTTGAAAGTATTCAGCAAACCATCGTAGAGCTGGAGCACGAGGCTGATCTCATCAAAAAGAACGTTCGACTCTCCCTTCCCAAAAGCCTGTTTTTGCCAGTGCCCAGAAATGATCTTCTGGAGATAGTGACGGTGCAAGATAAAGTAGCAAACAGGACCAAGGATATTGCCGGCATTGTGCTGGGCAGACAAATGATGATCCCCCAGGAGATGAGGGAGGCTTTTATGGACTACCTGAAACGCTCCATTGCCACTTCAGCGCAAGCAGTCAGGGCCATGGATGAACTGGATGAACTGCTGGAAACAGGCTTCAGGGGAAGAGAAGTCAATCTGGTGGAAGAGCTCATTGAAGAGCTCGACCAGATAGAAAGCGATACCGACAAGCACCAGATTGAAGTCAGAAAAATTCTGTTCAAACTGGAAAAGGACCTCCCCCCTGTGGAAGTCATTTTTCTCTACAAAATTATCGACTGGGTCGGTGACCTGGCAGATCGCGCCTCAAGAGTTGGCAGTTATCTTCAATTGCTGCTTGCCCGTTAACTCTAATGATTGGAAATAACATCCATGAGCATTATCGCTGAGTATGGAACGATACTGCTGATTCTCGCCTGCCTCTTTGGCTTTTTCATGGCCTGGGGCGTGGGAGCAAATGATGTCGCCAACGCCATGGGAACCTCGGTCGGTTCCAAAGCTCTGACCATCAGACAGGCCATTGTCATTGCTGTCTGCCTGGAGTTTATGGGTGCCTACCTGGCCGGTGGATCGGTTACCGATACGATCAGAAAAGGGATCATCGATCCCGACATGCCATTACTGCTGGAGCATCCACAGCTGCTGGTTTACGGAATGATGGCAGCCCTGCTGGCTGCGGGCACCTGGCTGTTAGTTGCCACCCATTATGGCTGGCCTGTGTCGACAACACACTCTATTGTCGGGGCAATTGTCGGTTTTGCCGTTGTCAACGTCTCGGCAGATGCCGTGAACTGGGGGAAAGTCAGCTCAATCGTAGCCAGCTGGATCGTCTCTCCCATCATGTCCGGCTTTATTTCTTTCATGATTTTCATGAGCGTCCAGAAACTAATACTGGATACCGACAACCCTTTTAGAAATGCCAAAGTTTACGTGCCCATTTATATGTTTCTGGTTGGCTTCATGATGGCTATGGTGACCCTGACTAAGGGGCTCAAGCATATTGGCCTGCCGCTGGATTATCAGGAAAGCAGCCTGATCTCGCTACTGATTGGCCTGCTGGTCATGCTGGCCGGAAAAATAGCGCTTTCCAAAATCAAGGAAGATGCACAGGCCGACAAAGCTTTCCATTTCTCCAGTGTCGAGCGAGTCTTTGGCGTAATGATGATCTTCACCGCCTGCTCGATGGCTTTTGCCCACGGTTCCAACGATGTTGCCAATGCAGTAGGTCCTCTGGCAGCAGTGGCCAGTATTGTTCTCAGTGGCGGAGAAATCGCAGGCAAGGCAGCCATGCCAAGCTGGGTTTTGCTTCTGGGGGCTGGAGGCATAGTGGTGGGTCTGGCTACCTATGGATATAGAGTCATGGCGACCATAGGCACAGCGATTACTGAGCTAACCCCCAGCAGAGGTTTTGCAGCAGAACTGGCAGCAGCGACCACCGTCGTTCTGGCCTCAGGGACCGGGCTTCCTATTTCCACCACACACACTCTGGTGGGTGCCGTGTTAGGGGTTGGCCTTGCCAGAGGAATTGGTGCACTTAACTTGAGAGTCATCGGCACTATTTTTATGTCCTGGTTAATCACACTGCCCGCCGGTGCCTTCCTTGCTATCGTCTTCTTCCATATTTTGAGGCTTATTTTTGGTTAACTAGAGGGCTCTTCTACGCACCCTCTTCCAGCATTTTCGTTTCAGTCTCTCGTACCTATCCCGAGGCAGGGCTGTTATCATGCTGAAAAAGGCTGTTAATTTCGGCACTGGAAGGTTGACAGCCAGATGATCTGGCAGATTTGATTTATGCCTATCCAATTTTCCAACAATTAGAACCTGGGGCCTGATAATGTCTGGAATCCAGCAACCTGATCTGAAAGCAGTCCTGTCGCGGTTGATAGAGATTCCCTCTGTCAGTTCCACACAGCCTGAGCTGGATATGGGCAATATGCCGGTGATTCATGAACTGGCAGGCTGGCTTGAAACCATGGGCTTTTGCTGTGAGATCATACCCATTCCGGAAGCACCGCTGAAAGCCAACCTGATTGCCACTCTGGGCTCAGGTCCTGGTGGATTAGTTCTGGCAGGCCATACCGATACCGTGCCATACAATGAAAATCTCTGGCAATTCGACCCTTTCTCACTCAATGAATCCGATAACCGGTTTTACGGTCTGGGCATCTGCGATATGAAGGGATTCTTTGGTCTCGTCATGGAAGCAGTAAAAGATTATCTGAAAGTGCCTCTGAAGGCCCCCTTGATTATTCTGGCAACAGCAGACGAAGAATCCTCCATGAGTGGTGCCCGGGCCCTGGCTGCTGCAGGTAAACCCAGGGGGCGTTATGCGGTGGTGGGTGAGCCTACCGGTATGCAACCAGTCTATATGCATAAAGGTATCATGATGGAACGCATTCGGATTCTCGGACAGTCCGGTCATTCGAGCAACCCGGCCCTTGGCAGGAATGCCATGGAAACAGCCCATAAAGTAATCACTGAAATCATGGCGTTCCGGGAAGAACTGGCCGGTAAATACAATAATCCCGGATTTGCTGTGCCTACCCCTACCATCAACCTCGGTTGCATTCATGGTGGCGACAACCCTAACAGAATCTGTGGCCACTGTGATTTGGACTTTGACGTGCGCCTCCTGCCTGGTATGGACAGCCGGGAGCTGAGAGAAAGCCTGAAACAGCGTCTTCTCCCCATCGCCAGAGCCGATAATGTAAAACTTTCTCTGAACGCGATTCACGACAGTATTGATCCATTTACAGGCTCTGCCGACTCTCCCCTGGTGAAAACCTGTGAAAATCTAACCGGCTATTCAGCGAAATCCGTTGCTTTCACTACGGAAGCGCCTTTCTTCAGCCGAATGGGGATGGATACAGTCGTGCTGGGTCCGGGTGATATCGATCAGGCTCATCAACCTGATGAATACCTTTCTATGGACAGAATTCATCCAACCATTGAGCTACTGAGATCTCTGATACGGCAATTCTGCCTCTGATTAACCCTTCTATCAGCCTTCAGCGAAACGAATCGACTGGATAAATTCGTTATGCTGCGCTAACTTATTGTACAGAATAATGAACATGTACGATATAGGTGAACTATGGATACGATTAGTTATACATCAGCAAGAAATAATCTGGCAAAAACCATGCAACAGGTGTGTTCCGATCATGCTCCGGTCATTATTACCAGAAAAGGGGAACAACCCGTCGTTATGATGTCAATGGAAGACTATAAATCACTGCAAGAGACAGCATATTTACTGCGCAGCCCGAAAAATGCTCGCCGTTTGCTTGAGTCTATTGCTGAGTTAGAAAGTGGAAAAGGTACTGAAAGAGAGCTCATAGAATGAAGCTCACTTTCTCAGAACGAGCGTGGGAAGATTACCTTTACTGGCAAAAAACAGATAAAAAAATTGCTAAACGGGTCAATTCATTAATTAAAGAAATCAAGAGAACGCCCTATGAAGGAACCGGGAAGCCAGAGCCGCTAAAACATGGACTATCAGGTTATTGGTCAAGACGCATCAATGATGAGCACAGGGTTGTATACAAGTTTGAAGACGATTCTATTTTGATAGCCAGTTTACGCTATCACTATTGAGTTTGATTCAGCAACGTAACATCAGAATGAAGATAAACAAACAGCCATGAACTTGAACAAGAACTACGTAAAATTTTTCCGCCAGAGTTCGCCCTACATTCATGCCCACCACGGCAAAACGTTTGTCATTACTCTGGGCGGTGAGGCTCTGGCAAGCCTTAATCTGAACAATATCATCAACGATATTGCCCTGCTCAACAGCCTGGGCGTTCGACTGGTTCTTGTCCACGGTGCCCGACCTCAGATCGAGGAGCGTCTCAGAGCCAGAGGCCTTGAGTCCAGATTTCACAACGAAATACGGATTACGGATCGTCAGTGCCTTGAATGCGTGATGGACGCTGTGGGTAATCTTCGCGCACGAATTGAATCCAAGCTTTCACTCGGTCTGGTTAACTCTCCCATGCACGGGGCCAGCATTCGAGTTATTAGTGGCAATTTCGTCACTGCAAAACCTCTGGGTGTGATCGATGGGCAGAATTTTCTCCACACCGGTGCTATTCGCAAAATAGATAAAGAAGCAATCCAGCAGCAGCTCGACAGTGGCTACATAGTTCTTCTCTCCTGCCTCGGTCATTCACCGACTGGCGAGCTTTTCAACATGGAGGTGGAAGAAGTCGCTACCCACACAGCCATCCACCTTGAAGCCGAAAAACTACTTTTGTACTCAAGGTTTGAAGGTGTAAAGGATCAGCAGGGGCAACAGATCAGCCGTCTTTCCCCCCAGGAAGCTGAAAAAGTCCTCAAGCACCTTCATGGGGAGGACAGAAGACTGCTTTCCTCAGCCATTACCGCCTGTCACGGTGGTGTGGAACGCTCACAGCTGATCAGCTTCGAGCAGGACGGTTCTCTGCTAATGGAGCTTTTTACCCGTGATGGATCTGGCACGATGGTTTCTCGTGATCGTTATGAAGAAATTCGTGTGGCCAGCATTGAGGATGTGGGGGGAATCCTGGCGCTTATCAGGCCTCTGGAACAAAAAGGCATCCTCAGAAGGCGTTCAAGAAAAGAGCTGGAGCGTGAGATTCGGCTGTTCCGGGTCATTTCCCTGGACGGCATGATTATTGGCTGTGCAGCTATCCATTTGTTTTCGGGAGAAAAGGTCGCGGAGCTGGCCTGTCTCGTCGTACACCCTGATTACCAGAAGAAAAACCGAGGCGACCTTCTTCTCAGTGCTATAGAAGAACAGGCTGCCCAACAGGGAATGGATACGCTGTTTGTATTAACGACCCAGACCAGCCATTGGTTTCTGGAACGAGGTTTTTCTGAATCCACCCAGAAGTCTTTGCCTATGGAGAAGCGCAATCAGTACAATGAGGAGAGACAATCCAAAGTTCTGGTCAAGAAGCTTTGAGGCATAGAAAAGCTTATTGCGCTCAAATAGGGGTCTGTGGGGGAATAATATGGCTCATTTTCTGATCCCAGGAAGCGGTTTTGGTCATAACGCTCTCATAGTATTTACCAATAGCTCCCATCATCATTTCAGAAATGATTTGATGGTGATATTGCCGTCGTAGAATTAACACAGCTGCCTCCCGATCATCCATATGATCAAACATGGGAGAGCCAGGGTTAACCTGGCTCAGCTGCTGTTGGAGCCTGACTTCTTTCATAATGTCTTTATGGGAATCATGCAGTTTCAGCATACGATCAACAAAGTCTTCCAGCTGATCTTTAGCCAACCTTCTCATGGTATTCATTTCTTCCCGTCCGGTTCTTTTTCTCTGACCCTGCCAATCCCAGACCATACTTTTGCCTGTCTTCTTTCCGGTAATGCGTTCAAATCGCTCTTTATTGACTGCCTCGTTGTAACGATCAACAAAAAGATCTGCCAGAAAGAAAAAACCAAAGATAATTAATCCATCCACAGTGGGCTTGGGCACGTGAGGTGAGATTTCCAATGCTGGTCTCCTTTCAGAAGCATGCCAGACCACTTTAAAGCCATGGAGCATGGTTGATTTAATGGCTCCCTTCAACCAGACATTCAAATAACTTCTGACGCCATTCTCAGCCAGTATCAGGGCATTGGCCACCCTGTCGGCGTGAGTGTTAAAGCGACTCTTTTCTTCTTCGCTCAGCTCTATATCGGGCATTTCTTCTGCCAGTATCCGCTCCAGCTCTTCCACAGCCTCTTTGGAAGCAATAGAGCCGTCACTGGTTAAATCATCGGTCATTTTCGGGAACACTTTTTGCAGCCATCCCGTCTGCTTGGTCTTGAAATGATATGACTTGCCAATCACTCGAGGATCATTGGCCGCATGGCTGAACAAGCGTTCTCTTTTCTCCGGGTCCATGTTTTTGAATTTACCGTTCCACAGCTGATCCAGAACCGGCTCCCACTCTTGATCCATTCTCTCAACGTCGCTGACGGCTGCTGTGTAGAAACGTCTGTAAAGTTTGAAAGCATCTTGCAGGTTGCGTCTGCGATACAGGTATCGAGCTTTGCCTTCCTCCAGACGTATCACGGCTTCAAGATTGCTCTCATCTTTCTCTCTTTCCATCTCCAATCTCATCTGAGCGTCTTTTTCCAGCGCAGAATAGGCAGTGAAGATGCGGGTTAAGGTTTCATGACTGCAGATGTATCTCAGGCTTTTCAGGAAGACCCGAAATTTCTTGTCATCCATCTCTGACAAGACACCCAGATCATTCACCTCCAGTTTGTAATCAGCGGATGCTTCTGCCCTCTGTAAAGCCCTGATCGCTTTGGTCATCCGAATCAGCTCTGTACCACCACTCCATACACCGTACCAGGCAATATAACTGAATAGAGCCGCTGCAGCGGCAATCCCCCCTGACACCAGACCTATCAGCACGGTACTGACCACTATGGCAGCAGAATTAAGACTAAAGTACCTTTTATTCCTGAGAAAATGGCGTTTGATCCTGTCACGGGTATCCGTATTCTTTAGCTTGATACCCCCCCCTTTATCCACAACATTCTGAATATGGGTCCTGTCGACTTTATCCAGGTGGTAACGAGTCGCTTTGGGTCTTTCAAGTCCGGGAGGAGTTGCTGCAGGAATAGAAGGGTCAAACCTGCTGACGGGACCTTTACCTCTTCTGCCCGGTAACTGTTCGACCGGTGTGCGAGTCTCTGGTGCAAACCGCCAGCGCAGCGCATTCTTGATTTCAAGAATACGTTCAAAGGTAATATCCGTATCGTTGAGCAGCCCTGTATCCTGTGCCAGTTTGACAATCGTAGCTTCCGCTGTGTCAGCATCCACATTGAAGTCTCTCACGGTGCTCTGAATTAAGTCCGGTATCAGAGCCCTTTTCAAAAAGCCAACGGGCAGAGTTCGATCTTCTGCAAGGTATTTATAAGTCAACTCAACGGTAGAACAAGAAACGGTTTTTCTGACTTCAGTGAGAACCTGTTCACTGATTTTTTCACTGCCCCCTGACAGCACCAGTTTCATTGCTTCACCTTTTTTCTCTTCACCCAGCACACAAACATGGTGATAGGCCATGGCACAGGCAATATGGTAGTCACGCAGACTGCGCTGGATAGGAGAAGAGAGTTCTTCGTGGGCAGCATAACGGAATGAGTCGTAAACCCTGAGTGCCTTTGCTGCTGAGGGACCTCCGCCAAATAGACGCTTGATAAAACCGCCTATGCGCGAGAAAACAAAGCGACCCCGCCACCGACCGTAATCAATCTGACCCAGGCTGGAATCTTCTGAAGTTCTGACGGTCTCTTTTCGCTCTGTAGCAGAGAAAGGAGAACCTCTTTGGTTCCTGATCTCTGATGGCATGCCTCTCAATCCCTGAGAAATAGATGATGAATCGAAACGTTTTTTATTAGATAAGATGATTAAAAAATACAAAAGCAACAATATTTAAACTATAGCCGCCTCAGGGCTGCTGTGGTTTTGTTTTACGCTTGTACTCACTAAAAACAGCTGTAAATAAGAAAAGCCAACTTGATTTAGCTGGCTTATACGGCAGGGAGACCAGGACCTCAGACGGACTTGCGATCGAGCACCTGATAACTGAACTCCAGGGCCTGATCATCTTCAGAGACCTGATCTTCCCTGGCGGTAATATCCCATTCACTGTCATCGATTTCCGGAAAAAATGCGTCACCATCAAACGATTTGAAGACTTTGGTCAGATAAAGCCGATCAGCTCTGTCCAGGGCCTGACGATAAATCTGCTCACCACCAATCACCATGATTTCTTCATTGCCATTGATCATGGCTACATCTTCCGCCAAAGAAATGGCATGCTCAAGACTGTGCACCACCCTGACCCCTTCATAATGCCAGTCTTTGTCACGGGTAATGACAATATTGGTACGACCCGGCAGAGGCTTGCGCAGTGAATCAAACGTCTTGCGTCCCATAATTACAGGCTTGCCCATGGTGACAGCCTTGAAATAGCGGAGATCTCCGGGCAAGTACCAGGGCATTTTATTATTGATGCCGATGGCATGGTTTTTGGCAACGGCGGCAATCATGGCAATTTTCATCATCTTATCGGTTACTTTTTCCCTGGGTTGTAGACGCCGACATTCTCATGCCCTTCGTCACGAAGGTGCATGGCGTGCAACTGACTCATCACCCCTTTTTCGCAGTAGAGCAGGTAGTGCTTATCTTTATCCAGTTCAGCAAATTTTGTCCTGAGCTGATAGAAAGGAATCGTCAGCACTTCTCGGTCATTGAGATCAAAAGGCTTGATCTCTTCTTCATCCGGATGGCGGATATCAACAACAATGTCGTCTTGTTCTGCGGTCTCGAACACCTCAACTTCTTCACGGGTCAGGTCATCGGCAATGATATCAGAAACGGAAACCTTACGACGATCGACAACCGCCGCATCCAGAATGGAGAAATCAAAACGGGCTTCTTGCGCTGCAATTTTTTCCGGCTTGGCCCTGGTGGTCGGATTTTTCGAGATCACCGCACAATACTCGGGAATATTTTTTACCAATTCCTCTGAACCGATCCTGACTGAGATATCAATGATGTCCTGCTTATCCATGGCAATAAGCGGACGCAAGACCAGATGATCGGTAGCCGAATCAATAACCGCCAGGTTGGTGAGTGTCTGGCTGGAAACCTGGGCAACGGCTTCTCCGGTGACTACGGCTTCAACATACATCTCTTTTGCGACCCGGGTTGCAGCTCTCAACATCATCCGCTTGAGAACAACACCCATCTGGGAGTTATCTACCTTGGTCAGAATCTCTTCGACAACCCCTTCAAAAGGAACCGTAACAAAGTTGACGTTATGGGACGAGCCAAAGCGGCTCCAGAGATAATAAGCCACCTCTTTCACCGCCAGCTCATGGGCATGGCCACCCAGATTGAAGAAACAGAAGTGGGTTCTGATACCCCGTTTCATGGTCAGGAAACTTGAAACTGTCGAGTCAAAGCCACCAGAGATTAGCGATAATACGGGCTCCATAGAGCCCAGTGGGTAGCCACCCAACCCATTACCACGGTTCGTGACCAGGAAATAACGGTCGCCCCTGATCTCAATTTTTACGACAACGTCCGGATTTTTGAGCTTGACACCCGCCGCTTCAGTTCGGGCATTCAGGCCACCACCCACGTATCGCTCCACATCAATAGACTGAAAGTCATGTTTACCTGAGCGTTGACAGGTAACCCGGAAGGTTTTCCCGGCCAGCAATTCACGATTCACTGCCAGAGCATTATGCATAATGTCATCCAGGTCAGTCAGCGGATACTCAACCACCTGTTGCCAGTACGCTATACCGGGAATATGGCTCAACAGATCGGAGACCTGAGCCACCAGCTGAGAATCATCATGACCAGTGGCCAGCTCGATAAAATCCCAGGTGCCAGCCACCTCAACGTCTTCATCAACCCGTTTGAGAATGGTACGAATATTCTTGCGCAGCTGCTTAATAAAACGCTTTCTCACCGGAGGCGTCTTAATGGTAATTTCAGGAAACAGCTTGATGATGAACTTCATAGAATTGTATGTCCGGTGCTCTCCCATCGGAAAAATGTCACCACAGAAAAGTGCCACTGCAAGTCAGGAAGAGAACCCGGTCCAGATGCCAGTTAGGAAAATTAAGAAACGAATCCACACGATTATACAGAAGACTCCCAGACACCGGTAACCCCGGCTGGTAGCAGACAATTCGCTTAGACACCTCGTAAAGGCCACATGGTTGTTAGTAGTCCCTGCAGATTCACGCTACACTGGGCACCGCCTGGGAATGGTTTTGCGGATATTTAACGGGCAAATGCACCAAACCGAAACACTCTCAAAGTCTGGCGCACTTTTTTTGTGCACTTATTCGATTTAATGAGATTCTTTTCGGTGCAACCACCTGCATTCGGCTTATACTCAGGCATGTTCACGTTTTAGAACTCAGCAAAATCAACCGGTTTTCGATACTGGCACAGCAATTGCTGAGACGGTGTCGGCACAGCCGCCAATGCGGCACAATACGACTAAATGTTGGTAAACCGCCATAACGATTGACAAGTCTCTAGGAGGCCGACCGAGAATAGCGCCCGTAGCGAGGACGGCAGAAAATTGAGGATGAAAATTCGGTTTTGTGAGGAGAATAGCGAGCTATTTGACGAACAAAAGCGGATTTTTAGACCAATTTGCTGCCGCCGCAGTAGGGCAGTCTATTCTCGGTCGGCCTCCTAGGAGCCTGACCGAGGGTAGCGCCCGTAGCGAGGACGGCAGAAAATTGAGGATGAAAATTCGGTTTTGTGAGGAGAATAGCGAGCTATTTGACGAACAAAAGCGGATTTTCAGACCAATTTGCTGTCGCCGCAGTAGGGCAGTCTATTCTCGGTCAGGCTCCTACAATCGACCTGCGGTGCTCAACGAGAGCTATAGTCCTTTGGAGGAATAATAAATGTCCAAGACCCTGAATTTGATCAAGGATCACGATGTAAAATGGGTTGACCTTCGTTTTACCGATACCCGTGGTAAAGAACAGCATGTTTCCCTGCCGGTCGGCGAAGTCGATGCCGAATTCTTCGAGCTGGGTAAAATGTTCGACGGTTCCTCCATTGCTGGCTGGAAAGGCATCAATGAATCCGACATGATCCTGATGCCTGATGACAACAGCTCAGTCATCGATCCTTTTACTGACGAAACTACTCTGAACATTCGTTGCGACATCATCGAGCCTTCAACCATGCAGGGCTACGAGCGTGACCCACGTTCTGTTGCCAAGCGTGCTGAAGAGTACCTGAAGTCTACTGGTATTGCTGACACGGCTTTCTTTGGTCCGGAGCCGGAATTCTTCGTATTTGACGATGTTAAGTGGAACGTTGACATTTCCGGTGCTTCATACCAAATCAACTCTGAAGAAGCGGCCTGGTCTTCCAGCAAGTCTTTCGAAGGTGGCAATATCGGCCACCGACCAAAAGTTAAAGGCGGTTACTTCCCGGTTCCTCCCGTCGATTCACTGCACGATATTCGTGCTGCCATGTGCACAGCGATGGAAGCTCAGGGCCTCGGCGTTGAAGTACATCACCACGAAGTAGGTACTGCGGGCCAGTGTGAAATCGGTGTTAAATTCAACACCATGGTAGCCAAGGCTGACGAAGTTCAGATCCTGAAATACGCCGTACACAATGTTGCTCACGCTTACGGTAAAACTGCCACCTTCATGCCCAAGCCTCTGGTGGGTGATAACGGCAGCGGTATGCACGTTCACATGTCCCTGAGCAAAGATGGTGAAAACCTGTTTGCTGGCGATGGCTATGCCGGTCTGAGCGAAAACGCTTTGTACTACATTGGTGGTGTCATTAAACACGCTAAAGCGATTAACGCTTTTGCCAATGCTTCCACCAACTCCTACAAGCGACTGATCCCGGGCTTTGAAGCACCTGTTATGCTGGCTTACTCTGCCCGTAACCGTTCTGCTTCCATCCGTATTCCTTACGTAAACAGCCCCAAGGCCCGTCGTGTAGAAGTTCGCTTCCCTGACCCAACAGCTAACCCATACCTGGCGTTTGCTGCTCTGTTGATGGCTGGCCTGGACGGCATCAAGAACAAGATCCACCCTGGCGACGCTGCTGACAAGGATCTTTACGACCTGCCTGCAGAAGAAGCGGCTGAAATCCCGACCGTTGCAGAAAGCTTCGAAGAAGCTCTGGCCGCTCTGGATGCCGACCGTGAATTCCTGACTACCGGCGGTGTATTCACTGACGACATGATCGACGCTTACATCGAACTGAAGAAAGAAGAGTGTGTACAGGTAAGCCAGACCACTCATCCTGCTGAGTTCGATCTCTACTACAGTGTGTAAACGAATAGGGCAGTAACTACTACTCCTGTTATCAAAAGCCCAAATGCTGGAGTGTCTATCGCCACAGATAGCACTCCGGCTGTTATTCAAGTCCCCTCTATTTCATATCCCCAATACTCGCTTTAAAGTCCTTTCATCGCCTTTTTTTGTCCTTTCTTTGTCCTTTCTTGACCGCACGGATGCAAACAGGTGCGCTCTACAGTACTCTAGGAGAACCCGGAATCAGCCTTAGATCACCATGAAAAGAATAATATTTATGTTATTGCTGGCCCTACCCCTGCCTGGACAAGCCTCTGAAATTTATAAAACGGTCGACAAGAATGGCAATGTCACATTCACTGACAGCCCTGGCGCCCGTGAAAAGGCTGAGCCGGTAGAACTCACTCCCATTACCAGCATACCCTCTACCCAGACAACAGGTCGCTCGTCCATCAAGCCGTTGAATAACCATAAAGAGGGCATTTATCCAGTCTTCACGATTACCGAACCTGCCAATGATTCAACCGTCAGAGATAATGGCAACTTCACCGTTAAAGTCAGCCTGAAACCAAGACTGGTAAAAGGTCACACTTTGTCCTTGTCAGTTGATGGCGTTCAGCAGGGCCCCCCCCAGAGAAACCCTCAATTCAAGCTGAAAAATGTCGATCGAGGTACTCACCAGCTGTCAGTGACCATTCTTGACCCTAAAGGCAAAACCTTAAAAACCGCCAAAAGCACTGTGCATGTGCAGAGAACGGTTTTCAGACCTCCCACACCGGTTCCAACACCAGCCCTCTGAAACTACTGATCGCACTATGTTAGTGCGCTTTGATAAACTGACTTATAATTCGGAGCCTCTCGACTCTTTTCAGTAGTGCGACCTGATGCAAAAAGGTCACACACTGAAAGAGATTGGCAACAGTTGGTTCAATTCTTGCGTAATGTTTTACCAGACCATGAAATAACAACCACCACTTATCCGGGTGTCAGTCGGTGATCAATGAATTTGTACTGGAAAATCTAAACACGGCCATTATTGCTCTGGATCAGGAGCTTCGTGTCTCCTTCATCAACCATGCTGCTGAAGCACTCCTGGATATCAGCGAAAAGAGCGGTCTGCAATTGCCCCCGCCGCAGTCGCTTGACCATGGCTCCATGATGAAAGACCTGCAGCGAGCCCTGGAGCAGAACCAGCAATTTACCCGCAGAGAGTCAGAAATAGTGATTCATGGAGCCCCAGTACTGGTTGATTACACGATTACTCCCGTGGAAAACCAGCACGCCTGCCTGCTGGTAGAGATTCACCCAAGAGACAGGTTGCAACGCATCACTCGTGAAGAATCTCTGATTGCCAAGCAGGAAACCTCACGTATTCTCGCCCGTGGACTCGCTCATGAAATCAAGAATCCACTGGGAGGTATAAGAGGCGCAGCCCAACTATTGGATAAACAACTGGATGACAAAGAACTCAGTGAGTTCACACAGATCATCATTGAGGAAGCGGATAGACTCAGAGACCTGGTTGACCAGATGCTCGGCCCCATCAAACCCCCGAGCATGAACAGTCTGAATATTCACGAGGTGCTGGAAAGGGTTATCCAGCTGATACATGCAGAGACCGGTGGTCAGCTGTCTATTGTGAAAGATTATGATCCCAGTATTCCTGATCTTCCTGCTGACAGGGAGCGGCTGATTCAAGCCATTCTCAACCTAGTGCGTAACGCCATGCAGGCCATAGAACAGCACATGCCTTTAAGTGATGGTCAAATAGCCATTCAAAGCCGTATATCCAGACAGTTCACGATTGGCAATCAACGACGGAAGCTCGTTTGTCGTCTATCCATTATTGACAATGGTCCCGGTATTCCTGAGCACCTTAAGGAAAATATTTTTTACCCCATGATTAGTGGCAGAGCAGAAGGAACCGGCCTCGGGCTACCCATGGCCCAGTACATTATCAGCCAGCATCAGGGGTTAATTGAATGTGACAGTAAACCGGGGCAGACATGCTTTCACGTCTATCTCCCGCTAACGATTAATCAGCCTTCATCCCAACCGTCTTACATCAGACAGTCTTCAGCGGATAAACAACAGGAGTAATTAATGAGTATGGACTCTAAAGTCTGGATTATTGATGATGATCGCTCTATCCGCTGGGTGCTAGAAAAGGCACTGGCCGGAGAGCAGATCGCAGTCGATGTGTTTGACTCTGCCGACAAGGCTCTGCGGGAACTGCAATACTCTCAGCCTGAAGCCATAATCAGCGATGTCAGAATGCCCGGTACCAATGGGCTGGAATTCCTCAAGGAAGTTCACGAAACCTACCCGGATCTGCCTGTCATCATTATGACCGCCCACTCAGATCTTGAAAGCGCTGTCTCCTCCTATCAGGGTGGCGCTTTTGAATATCTTCCCAAACCCTTTGATATAGACGATGCCGTTTCATTGGCCAAACGTGCCATTGAGCACAGCTGCCAGAAAAAGACAGAACAGGTGATTGAGGCGGTTGATAACGGTACAGAGATTATCGGTGAGGCACCTGCCATGCAGGAAGTCTTCCGTGCCATTGGCAGGCTATCGCAGTCCAATATTACTGTACTCATCAATGGTGAATCTGGCACAGGTAAAGAACTGGTTGCCCAGGCACTGCACAAGCACAGCCCCAGAGCCAATAATCCTTTTATTGCCCTGAATATGGCAGCCATACCCAGGGACCTGATTGAATCAGAACTCTTTGGCCATGAAAAAGGGGCATTCACCGGTGCCAGTGCCATGCGCAAGGGGCGCTTTGAACAGTCTCAGAACGGCACACTGTTTCTTGACGAAATAGGAGATATGCCCGCAGAAACACAAACCCGTCTACTTCGGGTACTTGCAGACGGTGAGTTCTATCGGGTGGGTGGTCATACTCCGGTAAAAGTCGATGTCCGCATTATTGCAGCCACTCACCAGAATCTCGAAAAACTGGTTGAGGAAGGCTCATTTCGAGAAGACTTATTCCATCGACTCAATGTGATTCGTGTTCACCTGCCAAGACTCAGAGAACGCTCAGAAGATATCCCTGTTCTGGCCAGACATTTCCTGGACAGGGCCGCCAAAGAACTGAACGTTGAGCCCAAAGTACTCACCCAGGAAACAGCGAAATTTATTGCCAGTCTGGAATGGCCCGGTAATGTCAGACAGCTAGAGAACACTTGTCGCTGGCTGACGGTGATGGCTTCAGGCCGGGAAGTACTGATCTCTGACCTTCCACCTGAACTGTTGAGCCAGCCCGACAGTGGCCCGGTCACTCCCCAGTCAGGCAACTGGGAGCAGCAGCTTCGTCTCTGGGCAGACAGAGAGCTTGCAGCAGGACACAGCGGCATTCTGGACAAAGCTATCCCGGCTTTTGAAAAGATCATGATTGAATCAGCTCTGCAACACACAGGAGGTCGAAAAAGAGATGCTTCCGAGCTACTAGGCTGGGGCAGAAACACCCTCACCCGTAAAATAAAAGAGCTGGAAATGTCCGACAAAGCTTTGACAGAATAACGCTTATGGAATCGGGGGGAGCCGTTTCTCTGACGGTATCCCTCCATTGGACACATCAACATGCCCGAATATCTTCCGCTACTACCCGATAAACTGTCCTGCCAAACAAGTCTCTGAGAATTTCTATACTCCACTTAGGTAACACCAGACAGGAAGTAGGTGTAATATGAAACTCTCAGCAATGGTCTGCAGAGGCTTAGTCGCCTCATTAGTTATTCTCATCACGTCTTCGAGTTATTCTGCGCAGCAGGGCAATATTGGAAAAACATCCACAGGTTCTTTCGGTATTCGCCTGGTTATAAAGCCTAACTTGCAAGCCTCCATAGCAACTCCCTCCACATCACAAACGGATGACACGAATTCAAACGCTGCCAACCTCAATGACGCAACATCAACTGTTGCTAAATTCAATGAGGTGGAGCCTATTTGCATCAAGGGTACGGGAATTAATCAGTACTCTGTTGTCACAGAAGGTTCAGGAACAGGTGGCTCCTATGCGCTCAGAAATGATCAAAGTTCCTATAACTATGAAGTCGACCTTTGGTCTTCTAATCGCGAAGCCCAGGCCCTTAACAGTGGACAGAACAGTAACCCGATCAATGCACTGCCACGCAGCTCAGACTGTAATAACAGTGAAACGGGTTTTATGGTGAAACTACCTCAAGACGTGGCTCAGCAGCCTCTTGAAGGTGAGCTAAACTTGATCATCAATGCCGAATAAGACGCTTTATCAAAGGCTGTTTACCACAGGCGATAGTACCCGTAGAATGAAGGCCGAAGACTATTGCCTGATATTCAAACTCTGGTTCCCGTGCTTTTAGACCCACTGGGTCAAAACCGGGAACCAGTCGTGATGAAAAAGAGATCACTTCAGTGACTGGATCAGATTACAGAAACACAAGAGCCCAACAGATGCGGTCGTGGCTTAAACTTTGTCGTCTATCGATATTATTGGCTTTGGCACCTCTGGCTATAACCCTCAATGCTTTCGGCGCCATGTCCCTGGATAAAATGATTGTTTATTTCGAGCCGAACAAATCCCCTCGTCAGGACATAGTCGTTACCAATCCGGATAAGGAAAACCTGTATCTGCAGACTGAGGTTTACAAAGTCGTTAATCCCGGCACCAAACAGGAAGAAAGGGTTCGCATTACCGACCCTTCCGAGCTGAAATTACTCAGCACGCCACAGAAAACCATTGTCGCCCCCAACAGTCGAAAAACCGTTCGACTGGTCAGCCTTGAGACACCAAAAACAACTGAGTCAGTCTACAGAGTAACCTTCAAACCCGTCGTCGGTGATCTGGAAGCCACCCAGAATGCCATTAAACTGCTGATTGCCTACCAGGCTCTGGTCTTTGTTCGCCCGGAAAATCCGGAATACAAAGTGACAGCCAGACGAGAGAAAGACTCAATCACTTTCACCAACAGTGGCAACGTTAATGTGGTATTGCGCAATGGACAATTTTGCTCAGACCAGAAAGGCAAACGTCAGTGTTCTGATATTGATGAGATTAAACGACTGTATGCTGGTCAGAGTTGGACATTGAAAATTCCCAGCAGCAAAACCCAAGTGGAATACGGTTTGTTCAATGGCAGCACAGAGGAAAGGAAAAAGTTCTAACTTACAGAACGGTTACTGTTACCGTTACCGTATCTTTATAGATGCCGGGCTCAAGTCCTGATACTTCTGATGGAGGTACGGTTACCTCAAGATTCATATTGGAGCCACCGCCACAATACTGCTGAGTAGAACCTTTCCAGGGCTGCCCATCCACTCCCGGCGTCAGGGTTTCCAGAGAGCCCCCCTGCCCTACTCTTAACTGATAGCCCACCCGACCTGATAGTAGAAAAGTACTGCTGAGTCCCATCGCTCTGACCTTGAAGTCAGATCCACTTTGAGTGTAAACACAAAAGTCCATATCCCCCTTAAGACTCTTGTCACTGAGTGACATGTCTTTCAAGCCACTGATCTGGATACGATCAGGAATTTTCACATCAAAGACAAGGTCACTATTATCTGTGTAAGGGATTAAACCACCACTTTCCATACCTTTGAGCTTTAATGTCGCCTTATAACTTCCGGGTTGACGCCCTTCTAAATCAATCGCATTCACCTTAACCGATACTTTCCCTCCTACCTGTCTCCAAGTCCTTGGAGTCAGGAATGTCGAACTCGTATCCGGAATATTACTGCCATCTTTTAGCAACAATGAATTTATCCCCTGCTCAAAGACCACACGAGACATTTCTATAGAAGGAGCGCTCCCTGAAGAGACGAAATCAAAATCGGTAGCTTCAATGGTGTAATCTTCAGCTCGCCGATACCAGCCACAACGAGGAAAGCGTGGCCCAAGACCGGTGCCATTGCACGACTGCAGCTGCAAAGGCAGGTCGATATCAACATCTCCACCGGTCCAGGTAACAGGCAGCGCAACATATTGCGGCTGACCAAAAACGAAAAAACCTGAAGCTGTGTTAGCTAATGTCAGTGCAATTAGCACAAGTATTCCTCTGAGACATATCATAAGAAAACAACATCTGTTCTTATCTTGACTGGACCTTAACTCTAACCATCATAATATCTCCGTATGACCGAGTATTACTGATGCTCAGCCGCTGTCCTGTTCGCCATTGGTCAACTGCCTGACAGCTTGGGAACGCAGTCATACTCGGAAAGATCCACGGTTCCCATTCTTAGTATGTATTGCTTATCATCCGTTTCAACGGGCACTGTGCATTGCAAACCATTCTCCAGTTCAACCCTCAACTCATGAATATCTGAACGGGCTTCTATCTGGAACATGCCAATATCGTCAGTGCTGGAGGGATAAAGTCCTCCGATAATCCGGGCTCTGTCCAGAGGCTCACCCTTCATTAACAAGCGACCAAAGAGCAGTTTCAGGGGGATAGCCTTATAGTCGAGTGTCACGACATTTCCGGGATACAGGGTGACCCGGCGCTCACGCTCATCAAAGCTGTAAAGGGTATCCCCTGAAGGCGACAGGGTAACGGTATATTGCTCAAAAGGCGCCAGCGGGATCACCGAAGGTCTGTCCGCTACGGCATAACCCCTTTTATGACCATCAATGGTTACATCAAACACGTCGCCTTCACGACCTTCCAGATTGACCACCAGAGCACTCTCTGCCAACTGCTCTCCTCCCATAGCCACAACATTGCCATCGGTCAGGAAGCTGGTACTGAAACTGCCGTTATAATTAGTAACCTGGTTATCCTCTGTTGAGCTATGGTTAACTGTCAATGCGGCTTTGCCAAACCGGTTGCCGTATTGCAAAACACCATCGAGTCTGCGTTCACCGCTGCCGGCTTCTGCGGTGACAGTGGAAATCAGTTGACCATCATAAAGATCACCATCATCCCAGGTTGTTGAAAGCCTCAATTTTTCTGTTCTGTCTTCTGTGCCGTCAGTGTTTTGAACTTCAGCCCGGGGGTTAACCCGGAAAGTCCATCGATCCTGACGCAATCGCCACTCCAAACTCAACAGAGCTACGGAGTTGCCTTGCGACTCACTAAAACTGAAAGTAACGTTTGTATCGCAATCCAGCGTTCTGAAAACAGTGGCGGTGTAACTTATTCCGTGGGTTTCCGTTCTGTCACTGTTATTATTTCTGTTGCTGCTGAATCGATAATTGGCGCTACCTCTCCAGAGGGGTACAGAAACAGAAAAACTGCTTTGCTCAAAAGCATCACCAATCAGTGCTGGGCGATCAGCATTGTCCACTTCATTATCATCTCTCCAGAGTCGACGATAGTTGCCATACAGGGAGACGTTGCCCAGCCAGGCCTGTCCAATCAGTGTCATACCATAGCTTCCGTTATCCGCCAGCATCACCGAAGGTGATAACTGATAACGATAGCCCAGATGAAACAGACCCAGCTCAAGCAATGAAGTGTCTAAGGTAGCAGCGCCAGAGAGAGTAACCGCCACAGTATCAAGAATTCTTCGACTGACACCGGCCCGGGTCAACCACTGCTGGGTACTATCAGGAAATACCCCATCAAAAACGGATGTCATTACACGTCCCGTCTCAGCAAAAAGCAGCCATTCACCTTCAGGGGGCAGTTGAAACTGCTTAGCAAAGAAACGGGTTTCCTGAGACTCAAGGTTGCCCTGCTCATCCAGAATCCGAATGTCTATATCATAGGCACCCGACGGAAAAGTGGTAGTATTAAGAGCTTGAAGACCGGCTTCAAGGAAATAAGATGCAATCAGTCGTCCATCTTTTCTGACTTCAACCCTACCCCTCGTCGGCATAAAGATTTCAACGGGCATGCCACCACTAAAATCGGTATCGTCTCTGGTGTTATCAGAACTTTGAAAGCGAGCTCCGACAAGGCGCTGATCGGACGTGAAATTTAAGCCAAACCCCTGACTCGAAAGCAAGCCAAAATCGTATTCAAGGCCTTCAAAGTCCCTCTGGCCGTAAAGCTGATTGACCGAGAAGTCTTGAGACTTTGAATAGTCCCAACTCCACAGAACATTGTTTTCGTAATAGGACAACAGCGTCAGACCATATAAAGTGTAGTCACTGCTATTAACGTCATCAGATGTACCGGTGGCTACTGCTGCAAAGTTTTGCATCATGGCAAAACCAGAGTCGGAAGGCGGCAGGTATTTTCTGACATCCGCACCTCGAGTTAACAGGAAGCGGGGATTCACAAAAACATCGACCCGGAAGCGGGATTCATCAAAAATCACACCGGCAACGGGAGGATTAAGAACACCACAATCCCTGGTGACATTGGGCGGACAGATTGCCTCAGTATGGGTATTGAGCTCGCCCGATAAAGCCGAAGCCAAAAAAGCAGGATCATTCACCGAACCGATCAGACGAACCACTTCATTAACATTAGATAGGGCAATTTTACCGGGTTGGAAGGTGGCCAGCTGGGAAGTTAAATAGCGCTTACCATAATAGATATCTACTACTGAATTCTGGGGCTCACTCAGCGTCTCAAAACCCGCTGGGACTTTATTCTGGGCAAGAAATAACGTCTGACTGGCCATAGCTTTCGAGCAGATAAAAACCATGGGCAATGCAATACACAAAATGTCAATGCATTTCCACCTTATCATGGCCCGGAACAATCCTTTTGTTGATGCTCTGGTGCTTAAGAAAATGAAAATCTATACCATGGGGTTCGCGCAGGACGCTTACTCACAGCGACTTATATATTTTGGAAAGCCAGCGAAAATACCCGAGTCAACTCCGCTGGGTATCTGGGAATTAGATAGATGAAACTGTCACTGTCACTGTATCTGAATAAACACCTACACTTTTACCTTTATAATCCGCTTCTTTAATGTCTACAGTAATTTTAGAGTCCAGAGCCGCGTCACAAGTGTCACCACCAATGATGCCATCTCTTGCAAATTCACCCGCCGCAACACCTGACGCCAAGTGGCCTTCTCCCCAGACCTGATCTGCCGCACCCCTTTTCTGAGAATAGGTCAAAGTGTAAGGGATATTACCTATTGCTGCACCCGACCCCGGCGATAATGCGAAGGAATTGCTGCTCGTCAGACTGACTTCGTATTTTTCAACGTTTGAATCAACACAAGAGGGAGTGAAACCGGTGAGATCACCGGTAGTGGCAGAAACGGTATTGAAAGTTACGTCTTCCAAACCAAAAAGCTTTATTAAAACATCGTTTCTGAGAATGATGTCAAACTTGCCGGTAGACGAGTCTGCTGTGGGTCCTGTTGGGTTTTCAGCCGCATGAAGCCCATAAGTGGCCAATCCTATTGATAGAACAGCAGCCACAATTACTTCTTTAATTTCATCTATTTCTCCTTTACCTAATCAGTTTGTAAACTGTTTTGCTTCTATGTTTAGGGAGTTTTATGACACCTCAGACATTCGAGCCTCAGCCCAAACTCTAATCAGGTGGAAAGTATAGCAGACATACAGAAGAACACGTGCTCAACAGGTGCCAATATCACTTAAGTCTGTCGTTTAACTTAATCTTCATCTTCGGCTAATGTGTTTTTTCGCAATGTGCAATTCTGCTCGAGCCAGAACAACAACAGACCGCAGCAATCCTAATGCGTGTCGGCACAGGACTTTAACCACAGCCGCTTTAAATATTATCTGGAAAGCCAGTGAAGATATCGAGGCCAATTCGCGACAATTTGTGACTAGATTGATGAAACCACCACTGTAACTGTGTCTGTATAAACGCCTTCAGGTTTACCGGTGTAATTCACTTCTTTAATGTCCACAGTAATTTTAGAGTCTACAACACTGCAAATGAGATCAGTAAGTATAGGGCCATCTCTTTGAAAATCTCCCGCAGTAGCACCTGACCCCAAGTGGCCAGCCCCCCAGACCTGATCTTTTGCACCCAGCTCCTGAGAATAGGTTAACAAATAAGGGATATTGCCCGTTGTCGTACCCGATCCTGCCATCAATGCGAAATCATTGCTGCTTTCCAAGCTGACTTGGTATCGCTCAACGTTTGAATTAACGCAAGAAGGAGTAGAACCTTTGAGATCACCGCCAGAGGCGGCATTGAAAGTTACGTCCTCCAAACCAAAGAGCTGCATTTGAACATTATTTCTAAGAACGATGTCGAATTTGCCGGTTGACGAGTCTGCGGTAGGCCCTGTTGGGTTTTCAGCTGCCTTGATCTCGGGAAAGGCCAGCCCTGAAGATAGCACAACGGCTGTGACAACTTCTTTAACTTCATCTCTTCCTCCTTAATCTAACCTAGTACGTATCCTGTTTTCCTTCTATGCTACAGGTGCTCTTCGCGACACTCAGACTTCGAAACCCCCTTTCAGGATCGACCTTGGACATTGTAGCAGAGATATAGAAACGCAGATGGGCTCAAAAAATGCCGACCATGAATTAACCTTTGTCGTTTATTTTAATCATTCGCCAATCTGATATTTCGCAAGGAACTATTCTGCTCAGGCCAGAACGACAAATGACGTTGGAAATCTATGCAGTGGGTTGGCTCAGGGGTCTTACTTAAAGCCACTTTTATATTTTTCCCCCGTTAGCAAAGATAGCGGAGTTAACTTCGTTGGCTAATAGGGATTATATAGATGAAACCACCACTGTAACTGTGTCTGAATACACGCCTTCAGGTTTACCGGTGTAATCAGCTTCTTTAATATCCACAGTAATTTTAGAGTCCAGAGCGGGGTCGCAAGTCTTACTATCAATAGGACCATCTCTTGCAAAATCACCTGCTGCAACACCTGGCCCCAGATTGCCTTGCCCCCAAACCTGATCTTTTGCACCCTTTTTCTGAGAATAAGTTAGTGAATAAGGGATCTCGTTTGATCTTGGACCACGCCTTGCAGTCAATTTGAAATCATTCCTGCTATCCAGACTGACTTCGTAACGTTCAATGTTAGAATCAACACAAGAAGGGGTTGAACCTTTGAGATCACCCATAGAAGCAGAGGATTTATCAAAAACAACGTCTTCCAGACCAAAGAGTTGTATTTGAACCTTCCTTCTATAGACGATCTCGAAGTTGCCGGTAGATGAGTCTGCAGCGGGCCCCGCTGGGTTTACAGCCGCCTGAAGCCCCGATGAGACCAGTCCTGCAGAGAAAGCGACAATCATAGCTACTTCTTTAACTCCATTACCTTCTCCTTTATCTAGCCAGTTCGTGATCTGTCTTGTTTCTGCGCTTCAAGTACTTTGTGGCACCCCGACCTCAGTGCCTCTTTTCAAGCTTTGATTGCGACAGTGTAGCAAACAAATAAAAACACAGGTGGGCTCAAAAGATTCGGACATGACTTAAACTAAGTCGTTTACCTCAATCATTGGGAAGTGTTGTATTGCCAAAGAAAGCTATGCTGAGGCCAGTACAAAAAACGTCATTGTTATAATATTGATGATATCAAACGACTCTGACCGCGAAAGAGCTAGACATTGAAAATCCCCCGGCAACGACACCGAAGTCACGTAAGGTTTGTTCAATGGCAGCAAAGAAAGACGTTTTAACTTATTGAACCGACACTGTCACCGTTACCGTATCTTTATAAACGCCGGGCTGAAGTCCGGATATTTCCGATGGAGGTACTGTAACCTCAAGATCCATATTGGAGCCGCCGCCACAATACTGCTGAGTGGAACCGTTCCAGGGCTGCCCATCCACTCCCGGCACCAGAGTTTCCATAGAGCCTCCTTGCCCTACTCTTAACTGATAACCCACCTGACCCGATAAAAGAAAATCATTATTCAGCCCGGTAGCCCGGACAGTGAAGTCAGATCCACTTTGAGTGTAAACACAAAAATCTATATCACCCTGAAGACTCTGGTCAGTGAGCGCCAGGTCGCTCAGGCCGCTGATCTGGATGCGGTCAGGAATGTTCAGATCAAAGATGAGATCGCTGTTATCGGTATAAGGTATAAAACCACCGTTCTCCATGCCTGTGAGCTTTATTACAGCCTGATAATTTCCGGGTTGACGACCCTGTAACTCGATAGCATTCACCGTAACCGATACGTTCCCATCTACCTGCCTCCAAGTCCCCGGATCTAAAAATGTCGAACCCGTATCGGGAACATTGCTGCCATCTTTTAGCAACAATGAATTGCTCCCCTGCTCAAAGATCACCCGGGACATTTCTATAGAAGGGACACTCCCTGAAGCAATGAAATCAAAATCAGTCGCTTCAATAGTGTAATCTTCAGCTTGTCGAAACCAGCCACAGCGGAGAAAGCTTGACCCAGTACCGATACCATTACACGATCGCAACTGAATAGGCAGATCGATATCAACATCGCCACCGGTCCAAATAACAGGTGTCGCAGTATATTGCTGCTGACCAAAAACGAAAAAGCCTGCAGCCGTATTAGCCAATGTCAGTGTAATTAGCGAAAGTATCCATCTGACATATATCATAAGAAAACAACATCCATAGTTATTTTTATCGTGCCCTTACTGTAACCGTCATGGTATCGCTGTATACACCAGAATCGATATTATTAAGAGCACTCTGCATGATCCTGACCTGCAACGTCATGTTATCCTGACCACCGCAATCCTGCTGATTACTGGCATTCCAGATCCTGTTAGGTCTTTGCCCCTGACGGCTATAAGTCCGCCGAAACTGGCCGGGCGTCCGGACCCTGATACGATAATCAACACAATCCGAAGGGTTCACACATTGTCCCTGTTTACTCAGCATAAAGTTACCGCCCGGATTACTGCTGCTATCGAAGTCTACAGAAACGCCACCTGTGTTACTGAATACGCAGACACCAAATTGAGCTGTCAGGTTATTACCAGAAAGATCATTAACATCCAGGGCAACATCTTCCAGACCTGATATTTGCACGAACTCAGGTACAACGATCGGAATAGTTACCAGAATACTGTCCAGATGGCGTGTATCGAACATGTCTTCGCCAGCAATATAAAAACGGAAGTTGTATGTGCCAGCTTCAAGTTGTTGCAGCCGATTCTGGTTGAATGTAAAAGTAAACGAACCCATCACTGTGCCATTGGTAGTAGTCTGAAAAAATGAGGATGAGCTATCGGAATGTGTCCACTGACCGGGTACTAAACTCCCCTGATTTTCCAGCTGACTATATTGAGCACTGATCAAAAACTCTGACAACTCATCCGCCTGATAACTATCAGGAACATTACTCGAAGGGCTCTGGCTGCCGGGATCAGAATCAGAGAGAGCCAACCGATAATCCTGACCTACACAGCCCGAATTACAAAATGCACTGAAGGAAACCGTGAAGTTATAGGTGGGGTTTGCACTGCCCGAGGACACGTTGAGCGGGTCAGCGACAAAACCTGAGAAATCAAAGAACGCCTGTGACCCTGATGAAAAGAATATCAGTACCGCAAAAAACACCTTGATAAAATACTTCAATGTCTTCAATCCCGGGCCTTTATACGACAGACCTTCTTGTAATCAATGCAGCTGAACACTGCAGGATCCCATTATCCTGTTATCTATTTTTTTCTGAAAATCCCGCTCAGGAATCATCGCGTTTACCGATGGCCAGCTGACCTTCCAGCTCGGGAACACAATCAGACTCGGAAAGATCCAGAGTTCCCATTCTCAATATGTATTGTTCATCATCCGGTTCAACAGGTACGGAACATTGCCAACCATTCTCCAGCTCAATCCTCAATTCGTTAATATCTGAGCGAGCTTCTATCTGGAACATGCCAATGTCGTCTGAGCTGGAAGGATAAAGCCCTCCGGTTATCCGGGCTCTGTCCAGAGGTTCACCATTCATTAACAGACGACCAAAGAGCAGTTGCAGGGGGATAGCTTCATAGTCCAGTGTCACCACGTTTCCGGGATACAGGGTAAAACGGCGCTCCCGCTCATCAAAACTGTAAAGGGTATCTCCTGAAGGCGACAGGGTAACGGTATATTGTTCAAAAGGCGACAGTGTGATCACCGACGGTCTGCCCGCCACGGCATAACCTCTTCTCTGGCCATCAATTCTCACATCAAAAACGTCGCCTTCACGACCTTCCAGATTGACCACCAGAGCACTTTCAGCTCTTTGCTCTCCCCCCATGGCAACAACATTGCCATCGGTCAGGAAGCTGGTACTGAAACTGCCGTTATAGTTAGTAATCCGGTTAGCTTCTGTTGAACTGTGGTTTACCGACAATGCCGCTCTGCCAAACCGGTTACCATACTGCAAAGTACCATCGAGTCTGCGTTCGCCGCTGCCCGCTTCTGCGGAGACACTGGAAGTCAACTGGCCATCAAAAAGATCACCGTCGTCCCAGGAGGCTGACAGCCTCATTTTTTCTGTTCTGTCTCTAACACCGTTATTGTCCTGAACCTCAGCCCGGGGGTTAACCCGGAAATTCCAACGGTCCTGACGGAATCGCCACTCAAAACTGAACAGAGCTACCGTGTTACCTTCTGATTCACTCAAACTGAAGGTCGCACTGGTGTCGTAATCCAGTGTTCTGAAAACGTTAGCGGTGTAACTCACTCCGTGGGTTTCTGTTCTACCGTCGCTATTATTTCTGTTGCTGCTGAATCGGTAATTGGCGTTACCTCTCCAGAGGGGTGCAGAAACAGAAAAACTGCTTTGCTCAAAAGCATCACCGATCAGTGCCGGGCGATCCGTGTTTTCCTCTTCACTGTCATCTCTCCAGAGTCGGCGATAACTGCCGTTGAGAGAGACGTCGCCCAACCAGGTTCTGCCAGTCAGGGTCATACCATAGCTGCCGTTATCTGCTACCATCACCGACGGTGATAACTCATAACGATACCCCAGGTTAAACAGACCCAGCTCAAGCAATGCAGTGTCCAGAGTAGCGGCAGCAGAGAGAGTACCTGCCATAGTATCAAAAATTCTCCGACTCACACCGGCCCGGGTCAGCCACTGCTCGGTACTTTGAGGCAGGGCGCCATCGAAAACCGATGTCATCACACGCCCTGTTTCGGCAAAGAGCTGCCATTCACCTTCAGGGGGTATTTGGTACTGTTTTGAAAAGAAACGGGTTTCCTGAGACTGCAGGTTACCCTGTTCATCCAGAATACTGATTTCTATATCGTAGGCACCACTGGGAAAATTAGTGGTATCCAGAGCCTGAAGACCCGCTTCGTGGAAATAAGAGGCAATCAGTCGTCCATCTTTTCTGATTTCAACCCTGCCTCTGAGGGGCATAAAGATTTCAACCGGCATACCACCGCTGAAATCGGTGTCGTTCCGGGTATTATCAGAACTCTGAAAGCGGGCTCCCACAAGAGGCTGGTCGGACGTGAAATTCAGGCCAAACCCCTGACTTGAGAGCAAGCCAAGATTGTATTCAAAACCTTCATACTCCCTCTGACCATATAGCTGATTGACCGAGAACTGCTGTGACTTTGAATAGTCCCAGCTCCACAGCACACTGTTTTCATAATAAGACAACAGTGTCAGACCATTCAGAGTGTAGTCATTGCCATTAGCGTCTTCAGTGTTACCCGTGGCCGCTGCCGAAAAGTTCTGCATCATGGCAAAGCCTGCATCGGATGGCGGCAAATATTTTCTGACATCTGCAGCCCGGGTTAACAGAAAGCGGGGATTAACAAACACATCGACCCGAAAGCGGGACTCATCAAAAATCACACCGGCAATGGGAGGATTAAGAACACCACAATCCTTCGTGACATTGGGCGGACAGATCGCCTCGGCATGGGTATTCAACTCGCCCGATAAAGCTGTCGTCAAAAAAGCAGGATCATTCACCGAACCAATCAGGCGAACCACTTCATTAACATTGGAAAGGGTAATTTTACCGGGTTGAAAGGTGGCCAGCTGGGAAGTTAGATAGCGGTTGCCATAATAGATATCCATCAGCGACTGCTGGGGCTCGCTGAGCGTCTCAAAACCTTCGGGGACTTTATTCTGGGCAAGGAAAAGCGGCTGACTGGCCACAGCTTTCGAAAAAATAAAAACCATGGGCAATGCAATACATAGAATGTCAATGCATTTCCGCCTAGTCATGACCCGGGAAAGTCCTTTTTGTTACTGCTCTGATTCTTCTACCGTGGGTTGGCTCAGGGCTATTACTCACGGCTGTTTTTTATTTTTTTTGGAGAGCCAGCGAAGATACCGGAGACAACTTCGCTGGCTTATTTGAGATTAAATTGGAGCTACTTCTACAGTAACTGTATCGGCATATAAACCATCAGCAGCACCAGTGTAGTCAGGAGTTACAAGAATGCTATAAGAGCCAGAACATCCTGAAGCCACATCAGCGAAATTACCAGTTGTTCTTGCCAAATCAGTTGAACTTTGCTCGCCATTAGAGTTTTGACCTACGCCCCAAACGCCGTCAGCAATTGCTGTTCCACCACTATCTTGCAAAGTCAGTGTGTAGGGAATATTAGAAGCTCCACCAGCATTGGTAAGATTAAACGCGCTTGTAGAACTCATTGAAATATTGAAATTATCGACATTAGCAGCCACACAAACTGGCGTAGTACCAGTAGCATCTGCAGTTCCAGTATCTACGATCTCAACATCATCAAGGCCGTATATCTGAATCTGGGTACTGTTGTATAGAGTTATATCAAAATCACCAGAAGAGGTAGTGTCACTTGGACTCCCGGGATTGGTTGCAGCCTGAAGCCCAAAAGAGGCCAGCCCTGCAGACAGTGCTAAAGCCACAGCTACTTTTTTAAATTCCATCACTTTCTCCAATATCTAGAACTAGTCCGTTGTCTATTTTTCTTCAAAGCTTCAGGTGTTTTCCGACACCTGATCTCGAAGCCACTTTTCAGGCTTCTTTCGGAACATCAAGGCAGACATGGAGAATGACAAAAAGAACTAAACAACCACTGTCTTTTTATTATTCTTATGACTGACTTTACCTGAAACCGATACTTCTTATTTTCTCTACACGCTTTAGTTAGCCCAAGGCTGACTAATGTACGTATTTTCCGATAAGGCTAACATAAATAATTGCTCACAAAAACATCTATTGGAGATATATTGATCCATGTCAACACCTCATATTCAAAGATTTTGAAAACAGGTACTTCCCGCACAAATGCAAGCGGATTCATCAATATAAATTTATATTTTAAACTTTGAGCAGATTTTTTTAGATAAAGATTTGTTTTCAGGTCGTCAACTTAATCGTAAGTGTCCTGATGCTCGTTGCCTGTATCCGCAAAAACAGCTGAACGTTACTAATCGCTCCTGCTTACAGTCGTTCCTTTGCCAGTGACGCCAGTGCAGTTGAATCCTTGCCACCTGAGAGATTGAGAATGTGAGCAATGTCTTCCATGACTCACCTTTTTTCGGGCATAAAAAAACTGTATGAAGCCGACTTTTGAATGTTAGTTGTTAAAGCAAAAAAACACCCGCAGTCGTTTTGTTAAATATTTATTCTTATTCCCGCAGTTTGCGTTTTATGTCTGCAGACTGGTGAATAACCGCCACAATGTCAGGCTGGTTATTAACAATATCGTAAAGAACGATGTGCATCCCTACCGGTGTAGCATACAGTTCAGGGTCTACGTCTTTTCTCTGTGTGCCCGCTCTGGGGTTCTCAGCCAGCTATTCAAACTTGTCCCTGATTTTACGCAGATACCTGTTGGCCTGTTCAGTCCCCCAGCGCTCCACTGTATAAAACCAGATGCTCATTACATCGTCTTTTGCTCTCTGGCGAACAGTGTAACTACCCGACATCACGCCTCCCGTTTAATTCATCAAGCAAACGATCCATATCAAAGTCTTTTACAATCGGGCTGTTACGACCGGCTTCTATTTTGTCCTTCAGAACCTGTAACCTGGCTTCATATTCTTGCTCTTCTTTTTCAAAGACCCTGAGCGCTGCCCTAACCGCCTCACTAACAGACTGAAAACGACCCTTTTCTATAAGATCATTGATGAAGTCTTCGTAATGCTGGCCTAATGTTACCGATGTTGTTCTTGCCATAGCTCCGCACCATTTGTGTTAATAATTAACACATATTACTACATTCTGGCGATTCAGCTTTCTATTCTTTCGTTGGGTTGAACGCACAAGACGCCAAACGAGCTTACGGTGATCTGATTTCTGCTACCAAGCAGCTGGCAGCCTGTCGGACTTGAGATTGTCCTTCGCGGTAAGTGAGGAAGATGAGCACAAACACACTATAAAATGAACTTTTTCCCAGCGAGGAACTCAGAATGAATATGATTTATTTAAAGGGAGTCGATAATGGATCCACTAACCACCACACAGCAACAACCGGGCCTGAGTACTGTCTCACCTGAAAACAAGCCCTCTGCTGACATTGAATCGTCAAAGTACCTTCCTGACGCCAGTAACGCAGAAACAGGCAGTGAAACATCTCTTGTAAGCCGAAAAACAGAGCTGGCTCCTGAAAGCCTGTTGAAGGGTGCTCCTTTACCTTTGTACGTAAGTAAGTTTGCTAAAAACAATATGCTGCTTCCTGCTGTATTGAACACACCTGCGACTTCCTCCTTACTCAGGCCACTGGTTCAGTCACAGCAAACCGGTCAGCTGCCTAAGTTGACAGCGGCTTTATCTACGGCCGGCTGGGCTCCAGCCATTGCCCGCACTGTTACTCGTTACGCGATTGCCGATACGGTTCGAACAATATCTGCGCAATTGCTTTATGGCGTGTCTTCTACAATGGAGCTGCCTGAAGGCACCCAGGGTAAAGCTAATTTTGCAGTCAACGGCACTACTGCCACACTAATGACAGTAGCCAGCCAGCCTTTTGCAGCGATGCAAATTAAACAGCAGATGAGAGATCGCAATGTAAAAAAAGCTCAGGAATCTAAAACTATTCTGCAACGAGGCTTCAAAAGAACGCTAACATCGCATTTTCGAGGAGTTACAAGCAATTGCCTTTCCGCTCTGCTGATGTTTTCGATGGATTCAATGGACAGGCAGCAGGTAAAACGACGGGATGAAGGGAAGCTTGGTGATTTTGAAATGAGGGCAACACAGTTTGGTGTGGGTGCAACAGTGGGTTTTATCAATAATATTCTCAAAACCCACGCCAATGGCCGGATACTGGGCAAAACCCATCAGGAAATTTTCAGACAACTGGCTGCTACTGCCGCTAAAAACCCTAAGGTTTTTGTTGCCCAGTTAGCTTATGCAACGGCCATGGGAGGTGTCTCCAATCTGATGTGGAGCGGCACTCTTCAGGCACTGACTGCTACCCATGAAAAGGTTGCTGAATATTACGCTTCGAAAGATGAAACCTAAGTCCGCACTTCCTCCGGGGTGAGGTGAGATGGATTGAGCATACATTTCATCGAACACGCCAGAAAAGCAACAGCCATCAAGATAATCCTGAAAAACCCCTGAAAAAATAGTATTATCCCGACAGATTTATTGGGGCAAGAAATTTTCTTTCGGCCCTGACAAGCTTTACTAATATTAATTGTGTAGCTTCCAAGGCAGAGCAGTATTCGAAGCGTGTATCAGCAAACCCTCAGGAAATTTAAAGAGGCTTCTGAAGATGAATCTGTCACCTTACGACCAATGCCGCTGCGATGAAAAACAATGTAGCGTCGGACGCAGCTGTAACATTGTTGCTCTCCTGTTAACCATGGTTCTGATCTCAGGTCTGGCTCAGGCTTCTGTCTGAAAGGTTAACAACCGTTTCTGTATCCATCGCCTTTAAAGATGTAGTGATGGGTATAGATTCACTCACAATCCAAGCTAAAAGCCTTATAATTCCACCTCGATGTACTGAATCAGTTCCCGCGAGCATGCTTGATATCGTTCTCTACCAGCCAGAAATTCCTCCCAATACAGGGAATATCATCCGACTCTGTGCCAATACAGGTTTTCGCCTGCATCTGATCAGGCCTTTGGGTTTTGATCTTGATGATCAGCGTCTGAAAAGGGCCGGGCTGGATTACCATGAGTACGCCAATTTGCAGATTCATGATCACTATCAGGACTTTCTTCAAACAGTGAAACCCAAAAGAGTTCTGGCTTTGAGCACCAAAGGTACCACCCGCTACTCGAAACATGCCTTTGAACCCGGAGATGCCTTGATGTTCGGCCCGGAAACCAGAGGCCTGCCAGCCGATATTTTGAATAGCCTGCCAAAGGATCAGGTACTGCGTTTACCGATGTTGCCTGAAAGCAGAAGCCTGAACTTATCCAATACTGTGGCCGTTATGGTTTACGAGGCCTGGAAGCAGCTGGAATTTATTGGGGGTGAGTGAGAGAAGAGTGTGCCGGTCAACGCCTGGCACACTCTATTTATGAGCTATCTATTTATGAGCTATCTATTTATAAGCTATCAGTCCGTCAGTTAACGGTAGCTTCCTGCTGTTCACGCGCCTGCAGGTAGAGGGCGTCAAAATTGACAGGTGCCAGCATCAGCGGAGGGAAGCTGCCACGCAGAACCAGGTTATCAATGGCTTCACGTGCGTATGGAAACAGAATGTTCGGGCAGAAAGCACCCAGAGTGCGGTGCAATTCCTCATCACCCAATCCTTTGATGAGGAAAACTCCCGCCTGCTGAACTTCAGCCAGGAAAGCCGTTTCTTTCTCTTCTTCAGTGCCGTTCTGGACAGTAATGGTCAGAGACAGTACGACTTCATACATGTCATCGTGCAGCAGACGGTTAGTGGTGTTCAGGTCCAGCTTAACTTCTGGCTGCCACTGCGCCTGAAACATTTCCGGAGACTTTGGCGATTCAAAGGACAGGTCCTTTACGTAAATACGCTGCAGCGCAAACTGCGCCTGATCTTGCTGCTGATTCTCAGCCATTATCTTTTCCTTAAAAACATCGGTTCTAAATTCGCTTCCCACTTATTAGTGGGGATAAAAATACCAGTATCAAGTCTGGTAACCAGCTACTTTCAAAAACGGGCTCGATCCCATGAAGCTTCAGGATACGAGTCCATTTTACTTCAGCAAGTCGTCCAGTCTGCCAGCAGATTCCAGAGCATACAGGTCATCACAACCCCCCACGTGGGTGTCTCCGATCCATATCTGGGGAACTGTGCGCGCACCTGCCTTGCGTGTCATTTCCTGACGGACATCGGGCTTACCGTCGACGCTGATAGTCTGGTAGCTGACCCCTTTGCTGTCCAGCAGCCTGAGCGCCTGATGGCAAAAGGGGCAATAAGCAGAAATATAAAGGGTAACCTGAGCCATCTGTTTTCCATTGTTGCTGACAATGATTCACTCGTCTATCCGGGAGTGAATCATTCTCTGTTAATCTACTTCTTAACCAGAGGGAGACTATCGGCCGTCCAGGTGCCAATACCACCTTTCAGTCGGACAACCTGCTCAAACCCGGCGTCTTTCAATTGCTTGCCAACGGTACCAGCATGCTGCCCCATGGCATCGACGATAACAATCGGCTTGTCTTTGTGTTTGTTCAGCTCGCCGATACGCTCAGCCACTTTGCCATAGGGCATGCTCACGGCATCAACGATATGACCTTTGCTAAAGTCGGTTTTTTCCCTGACGTCAAGTACTATAGCCCCCTGGTGGTTAATCAGCTGAGTCACTTCCTGAGAACCGACGCTCTGTCCGCCCTTACGCATCTCGGTAAAGAGCAGTGCACACACCAAAGCCACCAGAGAACCCACCAGCAGAGGGTGGTTGCCTATAAATTCAATAATCTGTTCCATACCGAACCAGTACTAATATGCCTTAACGAGGGGAAAACAGCTTACTGTCTCTCTATTTAAGGAGAGAACCGCGCCAGTTTTCGTAATTATTTTCCTTGAGGCGACAAGTATACAGGCTGCTAAATAGAGTTACGACTGTGTGAACTAAAAGTGCTCGCTAGTAAATGTCAGCATAACAGGTTATGTATACCCCTCTGAAAGCAGAGAAAATCAGGCTTTGGCGAAAACAATTGTTCTATTCTGCAAATTGTGAATTTCTATCTATCTGTCTCTGGAAACCAGCCGTAAAGCAGGTAGAATTCATGGCCTTCACCTCTCAAAACAGTCCTGAGCCAAAAATGCTGCTCAACCCGGTTTCTGAGAATAGCTGCAATGTTCGCAAAAGCAGTATTTCAAAGACACTATTTTGACCACCATTTTGGCCTTTATGCCCAAGGTTTGATCCATGACTGACAAGCGCAAAACCACCGCCCTGATCATCCTCGATGGTTATGGTTACCGAAAAGAACCTGATTCCAACGCTATCCTGGCTGCCAATACACCGGTCATGGACCGACTCCAGAAGGAGCATCCTTTCAGTTTTGTCTCAGGCTCCGGTATGGATGTGGGCCTGCCCGATGGTCAGATGGGTAACAGCGAAGTCGGCCACATGAACCTCGGTGCCGGTCGGGTGGTTTACCAGGACTTTACCCGTATCACAAAGTCCATTAAGGACGGTGACTTCTTCGAGAATAAAGCATTCACAGACACTATCGACAAAGCTGTCTCAGCAGGAAAAGCGGTTCACATCATGGGACTGTTATCTCCTGGCGGTGTTCACAGTCACGAAGATCATATCAACGCCATGGTGGAACTGGCTGCCAAACGAGGCGCCAAAGAAGTCTATGTTCACGCATTTCTGGATGGCCGCGATACACCACCACGCAGCGCCGAAGCTTCTCTGGCAAAAGCCGACGCTCTCCTGAAGGAAAAAGGTATTGGCAGAGTGGCCAGCCTGATCGGTCGCTATTACGCAATGGATCGTGATAACCGCTGGGAACGAGTCCGGGAAGCCTATGACCTGATGACTCTGGGCAAAGCAGACTTTTCTGCCAAAACTGCTGTAGAAGGACTGCATGCGGCTTATGAGCGTGATGAGAACGACGAATTTGTAAAAGCTACCACCCTTGGTGAAAGCCCGGCCACCATCAATGACGGTGATGCGGTTCTGTTCATGAACTTCCGTGCCGACAGGGCCCGTGAAATCACCCGCGCCTTTGTAGAAAAAGATTTTGACGGTTTCCCACGCTCCAAACAGCCCGCAATGGCCGGATTCGTGATGCTGACTCAGTATGCTGCCAACATCGATACGATCTGTGCCTACCCACCGTCAGAACTCCCTAATACTTTGGGTGAATACATAGAAAAGCTGGGTAAAACACAGCTGCGTATTGCCGAGACTGAAAAATATGCCCACGTCACCTTCTTCTTCAGTGGCGGCAGGGAAGAGCCTTACAAAGGAGAAGAAAGAGTTCTGGTTGCTTCACCCAAAGTAGCCACCTACGACCTCAAGCCTGAAATGAGCGCTCCGGAAGTGACTGAAAAACTGGTCGCTGAAATCAAGAGCGGCAAGCATGACCTGATTGTCTGCAATTACGCTAACTGCGACATGGTGGGTCATACCGGCGTTTTTGATGCCGCTGTGAAAGCCGTGGAAGCCGTCGATCAAGCCATTGGCAGAGTTATTGCCGCGCTGGATGAAACCGGTGGTCAGTGTCTGATTACCGCCGACCACGGTAACGCTGAGCAGATGGTTAACCCTAAAACCGGTCAGGCTCACACAGCCCACACCTGCGAGCTGGTCCCTCTCGTTTACTTTGGACCCAAAGCCATTGACTTGAAAGACGGTATTTTATCTGACATTGCCCCTACCCTGCTGGACCTGATGGGTCTCGAGCAACCTGAAGAGATGACCGGTAAGTCGCTGGTGGGCTGATGCTTCCAGAATATTGGCAAAACAGGACTGGGAGCAGGACGCTGCCAGTCCAGAGCTGTTGTCAGGAGACAGCCAGCAGCTCAACTTCGAAGACCAGAGTTGCATAAGGGCCAATAGCACCACCTGCACCCTGGGCACCGTAAGCCAGATTGTATGGAATAAACAGTTTCCATTTGGAGCCGACGGTCATCAGCTGCAGGGCTTCTGTCCAGCCTGCAATAACGCCGTTAACGGGGAATTCGATAGGCTCACCTCGATCAACAGAACTGTCAAACACAGAACCGTTGAGCAAAGTACCATGGTAGTGAGTGCGAACAGTGGAGTTGGGTCCCGGCTTTTCGCCATTCTCATCACCGGCTACCAGCACTTCGTACTGCAGGCCTGATTCAGTAACAGTAACCTCCTCACGCTTGGCATTTTCAGCCAGGAACTTTTCACCCTCAGCAGACAGCTCCTTGGCTTTCTCGGCTTCCCTGGCCTGGATGCGCTGATGCATTTCATTGAACGCTTCCTGCAGAGCAGAATGCTCAACGGCACTTGGAGCCCCATTCAGGGAGTCAGCCAGACCGGCCAGAACGGCATCGATGGACAGACCTTCAACAGGATTGCTAGCCAGCTGGTCGCCCATTTGACGGCCAATACCATAGCTTACGCGCTCTTCGACACTTGTATATTCGGACATTGAATTATTCACTTTGGGTGAAACAGGTGTAAGCGATTCACATCGCTCAAGCTGACGCCACAAGCCTGCCTTTTCAGTATTCTTACGGCGAAAGGAAGCCATTGTACCACGAACCTGCCCGACTTCAGACTTAAAACCATAAAACAAGAATGTCGACAACAGCGGAACTAAAAGCCTGAAACTCCTGTCAAATCTTCAGTCTTTAACAATTTTATAAGGAGTAACTCATGATTATCAGGAAAATGCTTATTTTGTTCGTGGCCGTGTTATCCATAAGCTTCAGTGCCATCCTCCAGGCTCAGGAAGAGCTGGTCTATGTACTCTGGAGCCTGGATTCCCGTGCCGAAATGTATCTGGTTCAGCGTCTGGACAATGAAAAACCCAGAGTTCTGGTCTCGATCAAGCGGGACATGTACATCGACGATGCGTATCTGGACCATGTTGGGAACATTGCTTACAAACGAAGCCGCACCGACATGATGAGGGGGGATTATGACCCCTCCCGAAACGCTGTGGCTGTGGCCAGAAAAATGGCCCGGGAAATGCTTGCAGAGCAGAAGCCGGTATTGGCCCAAAAGGGGATAGACCCTGCAAAAACACCCATTTCGTTCCTCTATGCAGTGGCTGGCTTTGATGCCGCTACGGCCAAAGAAGGAGATCTACGACACATCTTCTATGACCCACAGGATGCTATCGTCGTTCAGGAACATGCAGAAAAAGCCATTAAGGAAACCTTTCAGAGTAGCGGAATAGCTCTGACAGACATCAGGACTACCTACCATACCGCATTGATCGGGGAAGCTATGAAACTGATGAACGCAGAAGATGAGCTGTTCGTTTTTAAAACCACCTACGATGTGGTCTGTTCTATGGAGCAGGGCGAGTTAGAAGCCCTCGATATGAAAATGCTGTACAGTGATGACTTGGAGCGTGCCGCTGAAACCCCTGGCATGCCAATGATGATTCCCAAACCCGTTCCCAGTGGCAGCGTTCACAGCATCGGGGCCTTCGCCAGTGACGAGCTTTTTGCCAATACCGAAACAACAATAACATCTTGCAAAGACACTCTAACGGCATGTAAGGCAAAGCAGACACAATGGAAAGAGAAACTGGCACAATGGAAAGAGAAACTGGCACAATCGGAAGAACCTATCTCTCCCCAACAGTATCAGGAGATGGATTCAGAATTATCTGCCTGCGACGCCGATGTAGAGACCTGTCTGGGAGAAGTGGATCTGCTGCTAGGCCACAAGTATCTAAAACTACACATTGATCCAGAGGCGTCAGACACTGAGTTCTTTGACCGCTATTCGCAACGCAAGAGAAATAATGAGCTGGGCTACAAAATCCTGATGCTCAGACTGCAGGATGCAGAAGCGCCAACAGCTCTCAAAATGTGGTACGTTGATCAAATGAAAGACAACATGATACCCACTCTGAGTCAGATAGAGAAACTTGCTACAAGCATGATTACCAAAGCGGCAGAAAAGGGAAAATCCAATCCGCCCAATGTCTACTTTCTTGGGGAGTACGCCGAAATCATCGAGATTAATTTTGTCAATGCCTTGTTCAGAGAGTTCCTTGAGAATTTGGGGCTGACATACTCCTACATCAACAAGCAGGAGACTGATCAATTGATAGTGGCTGGAGCTCTGAGGATTATCGACTCACTCCGTCAGGCTAATCACTAAGCCCGATAAGCGGGAGAGGTGCTATAAAGCTCTTCCGCGTTATTCCATTTGAGTTAGTTTTCTTTCCCTGTCCAAAGCCCATAATCTGAGTCTTAATCGCTTGGTCCATGTAAACGGGCCTTGGTGCATCACCTTTGAGTTTGAAGGGCAGGATGCAATCAGAGTTGATTATGAGCAGTACCACTGAGGAAGAAATTATGTCCAAGAGAATCAGAAGCAGAAAGCCGACCCATCCCGGACAGATTGTAAAAATGGATGTGCTTGAGCCTTTGAATCTTTCGGTCACTGAAGCGGCAAAAGTTCTGAATGTTTCCAGAAAGCATTTATCCGCTTTCGTGAACGAACGAATACCATGCAGCAAGGATATGGCTAAGCGCCTGGCTATTGCTCTGGGTACCTCTGTAGATGTATGGCTCGGAATGCAAAATGCTCTGGATATTTGGGAAATGGAAAACAGTGATGATGAGTGCTATCAGGCCGTCGGAAAACTGGCTACCGGCTGAAACGAATTCTGCACAGTCATCCACTTACGCGCTCTTCGACACTTGTATATTCGGACATTGAATTATTCACTTTGGGTGAAACAGGTGTAAGCGATTCACATCGCTCAAGCTGACGCCACAAGCCTGCCTTTTCAGTATTCTTACGGCGAAAGGAAGCCATTGTACCACGAACCTGCCCGACTTAAGACTTAAAACCATAAAACAAGAATGTCGACAACAGCGGAACTAAAAGCCTGAAACTCCTGTCCAATCTTCGAGTCTTTAACAATTTTATAAGGAGTAACTCATGATTATCAGGAAAGTGACTATTTTGTTCGTGGCCGTGTTATCCATAAGCTTCAGTGCCATCCTCCAGGCTCAGGAAGAGCTGGTCTATGTACTCTGGAGCCTGGATTCCCGTGCCGAAATGTATCTGGTTCAGCGTCTGGACAATGACAAACCCAGAATTCTGGTCTCGATCAAGCGGGACATGAGCATCGACGCTGCGTATCTGGACCATGATGGAAACATTGCTTTCAAACGAACCCGCAGCGACATGGAGAGCGGTAATTATGACCCCTCTAGAAACGCTGTGGCTGTGGCCAGAAAAATGGCTCGGGAAATGCTTGCACAGCAGAAGCCGGTATTGGCCCAAAAGGGGATAGACCCTGCAAAAACACCCGCTTCGCTCCTCTATGCTGTGGCTGGCTTTGATGCCGCCACGTCCAAAGAAGGAGATTTACTGCAGGTCTTCTATGACCCACAGGATGTTATCGTCGTTCAGGAACATGCAGAAAAAGCCATTAAGGAAACCTTTCGGAGTAGCGGAATAGCTCTGACAGACATCAGGACTACCCACCATACCGCATTGATCGGGGAAGCTATGAAACTGATGAACGCAGAAGATGAGCTGTTCGTTTTTAAAACCACCCACGATGTGTTGTGTTCTATGGAACAGGGCGAGTTAAAAACCGTTGATATGAAAATGCTGTACAGGGATGACATAGAGCGTGCCGCTAAAACCCTTAGCATGCCAATGATCGCTGCCAAACTGCCCCTTCCAAGTGGCAGCGTTCACAGTATCGGGGCCTTCGCCAGTGACGAGTTTTTTGCCAATGCCGAAACAACATTTTGCGAAGACACTTATACGGCATGTAAGGCAAAGCAGACACAATGGAAAGAGAAACTGGCACAATCAGAAGAATCTATCTCTCTCCAACAGTACCGGGAGATGGATTCAGAATTATCTGCCTGCGACGCCGATTTAAAGGCCTGTCTGATAGAACAGCGACTGATACTAAGCCGCCAGTATCTGAAACAACAAATTGATCCAGAGGCGTCAGACACTGAGTTCTTTGACCGCTATTCGCAACGCAAGAGAAATAATGAGCTGGGCTACAAAATCCTGATGCTCAGACTGCAGGATGCAAAAGCGCCAACAGCTCTCAAAATGTGGTATGTTGCTCAAATGAAAGACAACATGATACCCACTCTGAGACAGATAAAGAAACGCGCTGCAAACATGATTGCCAAAGCGGCAGAAAAGGGAAAATCCAATCCGCCCAATGTCTACTTTCTTGGGGAGTACGCCGAAATCATCGAGATTAATTTTGTCAATGCCTTGTTCAGAGAGTTCCTTGAGAATTTGGGGCTGACATACTCCTACATCAACAAGCAGGAGACTGATCAATTGATAGTGGCTGGAGCTCTGAGGGTTATCGACTCACTCCGTCAGGCTAATCACTAAGCCCGATAAGCGGGAGAGGTGCTATAAAGCTCTTCCGCGTTATTCCATTTGAGTTAGTTTTCTTTCCCTGTCCAGAGCCCATAATCTGAGTCTTAATGCTTTTGTTCACTACCCCCCCGATGGGTTGTACCACGAACCTGCCCGACTTCAGACTTAACACCATAGGTATTGATAAAACAAGAATATCGACAACAAAGGAACTAAAAGCCTGAAATTCCTGTCTAAACTTTGAGTCTTTATGAATTTGTAAGGAGTAATTCATGATTATCAGAAAAGTACCTATTCTGTTCGTGGCCCTGTTTTCCATAAGCTTCAGTGCCATCCTCCAGGCTCAGGAAGAGCTGGTCTATGTACTCTGGAGCTTGAATTCCCGTGCCGAAATGTATCTGGTTCAGCGTCTGGACAATGACAAACCCAGAGTTCTGGTCTCGATCAAGCGGGACATGAGTATCGACGAAGCGTATCTGGATCATGTTGGGAACATTGCTTCCAAACGAACCCGCACCGACATGAAGAGCGGTGATTATGACCCCTCCCGAAACGCCGTGGCTGTGGCCAGAAAAATGGCCCGGGAAATGCTTGCAGAGCAAAAGCCGGTATTGGCCCAAAAGGGGATAAATCCTGCAAAAACACCCGCTTCGTTCCTCTATGCAGTGGCTGGCCTTGATGCCGCCACGGCCAAAGAAGGAGATGTTCTACACATCTTCTTTAACCCACAAGATGTTATCGACATTCAGAAACAGGCAGAAACTGCCATTAAGGAAACCTTTCAGGATAGCGGAATAGCTCTGACAGACATCAGGACTACCCGCGATACCGCATTGATCGGGGAAGCTATGAAACTGATGAACGCTGAAGATGAGCTGTTCGTTTTTAAAACCACCTACGATCTGGTGTGCTCCATGGAGCAGGGAACCTTAAAAACCGTTGATATGAAAATGTTCTATAGAGATAGCAAAGAGGATTTCAGAGATAGTTTCAAGATGCCAGTAATGAGGGTTCCCAAGCCACGCAAGCCCCCCAAATCCATTCCCAGTGGCAGCGTTCACAGCATTGGCGCCTTCGCCAGTGACGAGTTTTTTATCAATACCGAAACAGATTGCAAAGACAATTTACAGACATGTCGGGCAAAGATGAAACGATGGGAAGAATACAAGTCTGACCAACAGTTCCAGGAGATTACTTCAGATGCATATGCTTGTCTTGAAGGAACAAAAACCTGTATGGAAGAGCTGAAACTGCAAGCAGACAAGATCGCTGCCTACTTCTATCTGAAGCAAAATATTGATTCAGAGGCATCAACCTCTGAGTTCTTTGACCGCTATTCCCAACGCAAGAGAAAAAATGAGCTGGGCCATAGAATCCTGTTACTCAGACTACAGGATTCAGAAGCACCAGTGGCTCTCAAAGAGTGGTATGTTGACCATATGAAAGCCACCATGGAACCCACTCTGAGAGAGATCCAGAAACGTGCTGCAGGCATGATCGCCAAAGCGGAAGAAAAGGGAAAATCCAATCCGCCCCATGTTTACTTTCTGGGAGAGTACGCCGAAATCAACGAGATTGATTTTGTCAATGCCTTATTCAGAGAACGCTTTAAGGAATGGGGGCTGACTTACTCCTACATCAACAAGCAGGAGACTGATCAATTGATAGCGGCTGGGGCCCTGAGGGTTATGCACTCACTCCGTCAGGCTAATCACTGAGACCGATAAGCGGGAGAGGTGCTATAAAGCTCTTCCGCGTTATTCCATTCGAGTCAGTTTTCTTTCCCTGTCCAAAGCCCAACAGGCAAAATCTTCAGCCAACTCAATCTGCCCACTGAAAACCGATTGAGCTTCGCTTCTGAGTGCTTCAACCGATGAGGCAAAGTCAGACGCATGTTTTCGATAACGACCACTGATGTGAGTCAGGATGATATGACTGACTCCACCTTTTTCCGCTGCTTCACCCACCATTCTGGCGGTACTGTGCATATATTGGGGTCCGACTTTTTTCAGAACAGGTTCCGTAAAGGTGGCTTCATGCACCAGCACATCAACACCTTTCATGGCGTCTATCAGCAGATCAGGCTGGTCATTATCGCCACCAATAATAGCCACCCTGCCTGGCCGGGGCGGCTGCCTTACATCTCGAGGATGAATAACCCTGCCATCCGGTGAGGTGACACTATTGCCATTTTGCAATGCACCCCAAAGCGCTCCCCTTGGCACGCCCAACACTTCCAGTTTGTCCTGATCCATTGATTGCATTACAGGCTTCTCTGCGAAGCGATAGGCATAGCTGGGAACGCGATGGGACAGCTCATGGGAAGTCACTTTAAAATTCTTATCCTGAAAGTGAAAACCCGATTGATCACTGCGAATAAAATTCAGTTCAAAGGGCATATTGCGAACGGCAGCACATTTGAGTGAGTGTCTGACAAAACTTTCCACGCCTTCTGGTGCACAGATTGTTAAGGGGGCTCTTCTGCCCTGCATACTGGCACTGGTGATCAAGCCTGGCAGTCCAAAAATGTGGTCACCATGAACGTGGGTGATGAAAATACCTGCAAGATTGGACAGCGTGTAACGGTTCTTTGTTCGCTGAGGGCTTTCTATCTGCTGAGGGCTCTTTATCAACAGTCGCTGCTGAGTTCCTTCACCACAATCAACCAGATACCAGTCTCGACTTTCATCCAGAGCCAGAGCCATTGCGGTCACATTTCTGTCTGCGGTAGGTGACCCTGCCGAGGTTCCAAGAAACGTAAATCTCATAAAATTGTCGTTTACCTGCTCAGTTTTCCCAGATGGGTTATGCCGTCTTTCTGCTTTTGAAACAGCATAACACGTTACAGGGAGCGGAAAACAAATCGGAAGCAAGCCGCATATAAGTATGTGAAAGCCCGATCATTCAGGGCATACTGAAACATCTACTAAAAAAATCAATGGCATTTAAGTATGAGAATCACGGCTGCAAACCTGATGTTCGCCGTAGTCCTGACTCTGTTCAATTTTATGAACAGCGGAACGGCCCACGCAGAATCCGTGGAAAAAGAATCACCCCAGACTCAGCTGGAGGCGATCAACGGGGACATTAAACATCTGAAAAAGCTGCTGGACAAGCTCAACAACGAACGCTCATCTGCCGAGAGGCACTTGCAATCTACCGAAACAGAAATAAGCCAGCTGCAAAACTCTATTCGTAAAATAGAAAAAGCTCTTGAGCAGGGGCAAGCCGACTTAAAAAAGCTCGAAAGCCGTCAGCAGGCTCTGACGGCGCAGAAAAATAAAGAAAAAAGTCGCATCGCCAACAGTGTACGCTCCATTTATTTTGCCAGCCGCGACAATCGGCTGAAGTTACTATTGAATCAGGAAGATCCGGAAGAAGTATCCAGACACCTGACCTACCTGAAGCATCTTCAGAAAGCTCAGCTGGAGGCTATCGAAGCTTTCGAGAAAACGCTGACCGACATAGAAGACAACAGACAACAGCAGCAGGCTCTGAACGACAGACTGGAAAAACAGCAAGCGGACCTTACCCAAAAACAGGACCGATTGATTAAATCCAGAAATGACCGGAAGCAGTTAATTTCCAGAATCAATGATCAATTCAAAAGCAATGACCGGGAGCTGGACTCCCTCAATCGACAAAAGCAACAGCTGCAGGCACTTCTGGCCCAACTGGCTGCCAGAAAACCAGCCAGTTCTCCTATTCAGCAGTCCAGGGGAAAACTTTCCTGGCCGGTTAAAGGTCGGGTTTTGTACGGTTTCAACCAGCAGCGACCAGATACTCGAATTCGCTGGAAGGGGATTCTTATTTCGGTAAAAGCCGGAACCAAAGTCAATGCCATACACGACGGCACTGTCATTTTTTCTAACTGGCTAAGAGGTTACGGTCAGCTGATTATTGTAGACCATGGTAATCACTACCTGTCGCTGTACGCACACAACCAATGGCTACTGAAGAAAGAAGGTGAGACAGTTCTGGCCGGAGAGGAACTGGCACTCAGCGGTCAGTCAGGGGGGCAGAACGAACCCGGAGTCTATCTGGAAATCCGACACAGGGGAAAACCGCAGAATCCAGTTCCATGGTTATCAAAATTGTAACAGAGGAATCATAAAACATCGTCCCATAAAAGATTGCAGAAACGGTGGGTTGAACCGATAAAACAGAGAGCTTTGGGTTTTCTTATCCCTTATTTTTCCGGCTGAACCTGAAGCTTGAAAGACAGTGCACAGCGCAGTCTGTTAAATAAAGCTGCCTATACTTCAGTACCGGACCACCGGGATGTCGGCCACCGGAATCGGACCACCGGAATGCCGGACCACCGGGATGCCGGACCATCCAAACCACGAACATTGCCGCAGGATCAGAAATAGCGGCATTTTCACCATAAATGTGCAGGGAGAATTCATGACAACATCTTTTTCTACTTCCCGGCAGCCGATGCCACAATGGATAAAAGCCGCTGTGCTGGCATTGGCATCCGGGTTTGCCCTGCAAGGCTGGTCAGCCCCTGTTGACCGGGGAGATAAGCCCGCCCCGGCAGCGGTTGAACCCGCCGAGTCAGAAGCCGATGACAAAGCGGCAAAGGAAGAGAAGAAAGGCGCACTGCCACTGGAAGAATTGCGTACCTTCACCGAGGCCCTGCAACTTATCAAAAGTGCCTATGTTGAAGATATAGATGACAAGACGCTTCTGGATAATGCCATCCAGGGTATGGTTTCAGGCCTGGACCCCCATTCCTCTTACCTGAAACCAGACGAATTTAAAGAACTTGAAATCAATACCTCCGGCAAGTTTGGCGGACTGGGTATCGAAGTCGGAATGGAAAATGGTTTTATCAAGGTCATCGCTCCTATTGATGACACCCCGGCCCAGAAAGCCGGTGTAAAGGCAGGCGACCTGATCATCAAGCTGGATGACACTTCCGTGAAAGGTATGACTCTGATGGAGTCTGTCGATAAGATGCGTGGCAAGCCCGGAGAGCCTATCAAGTTAACGATAGTTCGTGAAGGGGCGCCCAAACCCATTAACCTGGTTGTCAAACGCGACATCATCAAAGTACAGAGTGTCAAGTCCCGGGTTCTGGAGGATGGCTATGGTTACATTCGCCTGAGCCAGTTCCAGTCTGAGTCTGACAAGGAGCTGGTTGAACACCTTAACAAACTCAAAAAATCTCAGAACGGGAAACTGAAAGGTCTGGTACTGGATCTTCGAAATAACCCCGGCGGAGTTCTTCAGTCAGCAGTGGGAGTTGTAGACGCCTTTATCAAAGAAGGACTGATCGTCTACACCAAAGGAAATATCCCCAACTCTCAGCTCAGCTTTAAAGCCAGCAAAGATGATCCTTCCGAAGGTATGCCCCTGGTAGTGCTGATCAATGGTGGCTCAGCATCGGCTTCTGAAATCGTCGCTGGAGCCCTGCAAGACCATCACAGAGCCGTTCTGGTCGGCACCGAATCTTTCGGCAAAGGCTCCGTTCAAACCGTACTACCTCTGAGAAATAATAAAGAGAAAGGTCTGAAACTTACTACGGCTCTCTATTACACGCCCAATGGTCGTTCAATTCAGGCCGAGGGTATAAAGCCTGATATTTTTGTACCAAGGGCTAAAGTGACACCTGAAGAAGACGTATCCGATTACAAGGAGGCGGACTTGCAGGGTCATCTTACCAACGGCAATAAAAAGACTGAAAAAGGCAAACACAAGAAAAGCAAACAGCTCAAAGACAAGCAGAAGGACGAGTCGGGTTCTCTGGCCGAGCAAGATTATCAGTTAAGCCAGGCTCTTAATGTTCTTAAGGGCATTCATATAAATGCTACCCGGGACAAGAAAAAGCCCTCTGCATTGGCCGAAGAACCCAAAGAGACTATAAAAACAGCAACGACTCTTTAAGCTTCGTAAAAAAACCGTCTGGAACCGTTCAGACGGTTTTTTTACAAGCCATTAAAAAACAGAAAGCCAGATGCTTTCACTGCATTTCAGAACCTGAATTCAATCCCCAGACTGATGACAGGCTGATCTCTACTGTCAGACCTGGTACGTTGCAATAACGTGTTGGCTGTAGACTCCGAAACAGTGCTCTCTACCGCTTCAGGCCCTGTGTCCAGAAAAGTACCTAAGTCAACACTGAGATCGACTCGTTTTGCATCATCAAGAAGTTTTTTCCAACCGACACCGACATAGGCTTGCTGCCCTTCACCAGAAAAATAGGCCTTCCCCAGTTTCTTCGAGTCGCCCGAAAATGCTCCTGCAGAGACCCTGAAGCCACTTTCAAAGGGGTAGTAATCAATCAACAGACCGTTTTTTGAAGCAGAGCTGTGAGTATCGGGAACAGAAAGACCATCACCGATCAACGAATAAGCACGAAGACCAAAAGTGTGGCTGCTTGCTGGTTGTTGGCTGCTCAAAACCTCACCGCCGGTTTCTACAGGGATAAAGTCGGCATCATCTGCCAGAGTATTTACGGAAAGCATGATGCAGACTGCGAAGATTGAAGGACCGCCGTTCATTATCCTTTCTCCGGGAATCACGATTTGGAACAGGGATCTTTCCCCTATCCTCTCCGGAAAAGCCGAAGCAAGTCAACCATTCAACGAGTGAATCCTGAAAGCAACTCACGAATTCTCCTTCTGATCATCTGACTCCCATATTGATAAACTATCTTTTCTTAATGAAAAAACTTCTCACCATTTTCATCAACGATGGGTGACGAGAAATAGTTTTACTCGAAATAGTTTTACTCGAAATAGCTTTACGAAAAATAGCTTCAATCGCTCATGGTCATTAAGTTTGGCCGTTCTTTCCCTTCTGGACCCCGACATGCAAACCGACAACAACCCACAATCTGGCTGCGTACCTCCTTCTGAAATTGCCCGTCTGGCAGAAGACGCCGCTGTGGGTAAAACTCAAAAGCACCCTGAAGTGACCTTTGTCCTTGCCGTTCTGGCCGGTATTTTTATCTCTCTGGCGGGCATGTTTTACACCATCGTCACCACAGGAACAGAGGGCCTGCCCTATGGTATGACCAAGCTGGTCGGTGGACTGACTTTCAGCATGGGTCTGATGATGGTCGTACTCTGTGGAGCCGAACTGTTTACCAGTAATACCCTGTTGCTGATGGGTCGCGCCACCCGTCGTCTCAACATAGCCCAGATCACCAGGAACTGGACACTGGTCTACTTCGGTAACATGACCGGTGCCTTTTTCATGGTGGTCATGCTCATGGGAGTGAGTCAATACCAGGGCGCTCATGGTGAGGTAGGCATCAACTACATGTACATTGCCAATGCCAAAATGGGTCACAATTTCATTCAGGCCATGATGCTGGGTATCCTCTGTAATCTTGTTGTCTGTCTCACTTACTGGATGACTCTGAGCGCACGTTCTGCAGCCGGAAAAATGCTCGCTTGCACATTACCCGTCGCCTGCTTCCTGGCAGCCGGATTTGAGCACTCCATTGCCAACATGTTCCTGCTGCCTATGGGCTTGCTGATCAAAAACATTGCCTCGCCTGAATTCTGGGCAGCCACAGGCTATAGTGCTGACTCTTTCAGCAATATCACTGCCTTCAACATGATTGTCATGAATATCATCCCTGCAACCATCGGCAACATTATTGGTGGTGGTGTCATGGTAGGTCTGAGCTACTGGTTTGTTCACCTTCGCGAACGTGACTGAGCCCTCATTAAGATAAGGCTGCATTGACGCAGCCTCCCTGCTCAACCACAGTGGTCTTATATCTGGTTTTCATGACATCACCCTTATAAGACTTTAATTCGACAGGCGTTTTTTCTGAATGGTGCTACATTATTCCCTAAGTTGACTTTGAGTCTGAACAGATGAACGACAAAGATAATCTTTCGTCTCCTCCGCTGGTAAAAGATTTTTTTTCCGTAAAAACACTGCCACCTTTGTTTTTTCGGCCCCTTCTATCCTGACGTGTTCCACTTTTTCTTAAAAGTTCATGGAAGTTTTCATGAGATCTTTCCTTAAATGCTCTGTTGTCCCTGATGGCTACTCCAAAGAGCAGCACGAACGCTATTCAAGATTAAGATTGCAGATTCTGCTCGGGGCTTTTCTATCTTATTCGGCCTATTACCTGGTTCGGAAAAACTTTGTCATGGTCATGCCCGACCTGATTTCAGAAGGCTACAGCAAATCTGAACTCGGAATGGCGCTATCAGCGCTGGCCCTCAGTTATGGAATCAGCAATCTGGCCATGGGATATCTGGCAGACCGTATCGATGTCCGAAAGTTAATGCCTTTGTGCCTTCTGGGCTCGGCGATACTCTCTCTGGTTCTTGGCTTTTCACCATTGCTTCAGTTCCCGCTGATAGTGATAGTGATCACCCTGGCCCTCAATGGCTGTATACAGGGTTCAGGATGGCCATGCAGTGCCAAACTGATTGCTCACTGGTTCGTCAGGCAAGAGCGTGGCACAGCCATGAGCATTTGGAACCTGTCGCATAATGTCGGCTGCGGCCTGCTGGGGCCCATTGCCATCTTGGCAGTAACACTCTTCGGTAGCTGGCAAAGCAAGTTCTTCGTTCCAGCTTTTATAGCCATCATTATTGCCATACTGGGGTATCTGCTCTTACGGGACAGACCTTCTCAATGTCAGCTACCGTCGCCTTCTGCGGAATTGCCGGAAGAACTGGAGATAGAACGACACAAGACGTCCTTTGTCCGAACGCTTCAGCTGTTCGGCCAGCATTGCCTGACTCTGCCACCGCTCTGGATTCTGGCCGTCGTGAACGCCTGCACTTATTTCATTCGTTACGGTGTTATTGATTGGGCTCCAGTCTACCTGACAGAAACCAAAGGCTTTAGCTTCAACGCCTCCAGCTGGGCTTTCTTCGCTTTTGAGTACGCCGCTATTCCCGGAACCCTTATTTGCGGCTACGTGAGCGATAAGCACTTCAAAGGCAAGCGTGCTCCCATGAATGCACTTTTTATGGCACTGGTACTCATTTCGGTCATTGCATACTGGAACTCACCACCGGGCGACACCACTCACGCCGTACTCTCGCTGATCTCCACCGGCTTTTTAATCTACGGCCCGGTCATGCTGGTACACGTTCATATTATTGATCTGGTACCTTTGCCCTTTGCAGCCACTGCGGCCGGTTTCTGTGGTCTCTTTGGCTATATTTTCGGAGCCACTTCCGCCAACCTGTTACTTGGAAAAGTACTCGACCTCTACGGCTGGGATGCCTGCTTCCAACTGCTAGCCGGTGCCAGCTTCCTGGCTCTGCTATTGCTTTTACTGCTCTGGCTATGGGAAAACAGGCACCCTGACCCTACGTTCGAGTTCAGCCCGACCACACCGCAATCCATGACCCTTTCATCAAAATAAAAAAGGTCTTCCCTGAACTAAAATCCCGAGAACAAATACCCATAACAATGATAAGGTGCTCTCAACACTGACTAACGCCAAGGCTTTAGGTACACTTATGAGTTAACGCGCAATCAGACCCAACAAGGATTTCATGCGTAACGACTATACAGCGGAAGCCATTGAGGTACTCAGTGGCCTGGACCCGGTTCGCAAACGTCCGGGCATGTACACAGACACAACCCGGCCCAACCATTTGGCTCAGGAAATCATCGACAACAGTGTCGACGAGGCGCTGGCCGGGTTTGCCAGCAAGATCAAGGTTATCCTGCACAAGGATAACTCTCTGGAAGTCACTGATGATGGCCGGGGTATGCCCACGGATATTCATCCGGAACACGGAATAACCGGCATAGAGCTGATCCTGACCCGGCTGCACGCCGGTGGTAAATTCTCCAACAAGAACTACCAGTTCTCTGGTGGTCTGCACGGAGTGGGGGTATCGGTTGTTAACGCACTGTCGACACGTCTTGAAGTCACTGTTCGCAGAGATGCAAAAGTCTCCCTGATTACCTTCAGGGATGGCTACAAAGACCAGGATCTGCACGAGATCGACACCTGTGGACGTCGCAATACCGGCACGACAGTTCGTTTCTGGCCCGATGCCAGCTACTTTGATTCAGCCAAATTCTCGGTCAACAAACTCAAGCACGTACTGCGTGCCAAAGCCGTACTCTGCCCCGGCCTGAACATCGAGTTTGTCGATCACCACACCGGCGATACCGATGAGTGGTACTACGAAGATGGCCTCACCGACTACCTGAAAGGTTCGACCCGGGAATACGAAACCCTGCCACAGGAACCTTTCACAGGTTCACTGCAGGGTGAAAAAGAAGCGGTAGACTGGGCAGTACAATGGCTTCCTGAAGGTGGTGAATTGCTGACAGAAAGTTACGTCAACCTGATTCCAACTCCCCTGGGCGGGACACACGTCAATGGTTTAAGAACCGGCTTGCTGGAAGCGATTCGCGAATTCTGTGAATTCCGTAACCTCTTACCTAAAAGCATCAAACTGGGCCCGGACGATATCTGGGAAAACTGCTCCTACGTTCTCTCAGCCAAACTGGCTGACCCGCAATTCTCAGGTCAAACCAAAGAACGTCTGTCCTCAAGAGAATGCGCTACCTTTATTTCCGGCGTTGCCAAAGATGCTTTCAGTCTCTGGCTCAACCAGCACCATGCAGAGGGTGAGCTGCTGGCAGAACTGTGCATCAATAACGCCCAGAAGCGGATGCGCAAGTCCAAAAAAGTAGCCCGTAAAAAAATCACTCAGGGACCTGCCCTGCCCGGAAAGCTGGCAGACTGTTCAAGCCAGGATTTGAATTACACCGAATTGTTCCTGGTCGAGGGTGATTCTGCAGGGGGCTCTGCAAAACAGGCCAGGGATCGTGAATATCAGGCGATTCTGCCACTGCGCGGTAAAATCCTGAACACCTGGGAAGTGGATTCGAGCGAAGTACTGGCCTCTCGTGAAATTCATGATATTTCTGTAGCCTTGGGCGTTGACCCCGGTTCAGACAAACTCGACGGTCTGCGCTACGGTAAAATCTGCATCCTGGCGGATGCCGACTCTGATGGTCTGCACATTGCCACGCTACTCTGTGCACTGTTTGTACAACACTTCAGAGCTTTGGTAGAACAGGGACATATCTATGTAGCCATGCCTCCCCTTTACCGAATCGATGTCGCCAAAGAAGTTTACTACGCTCTCGATGAAGCAGAAAAAGAAGGCGTTCTGGAACGAATCAGGGCCGAAAAGAAACGGGGCAAAGTCAACGTACAGCGTTTCAAGGGTCTGGGTGAAATGAACCCGTTACAGCTTCGTGAAACCACCATGTCTGCCGACACTCGTCGTTTGGTTCAGTTAACGCTGGAAGACTTTGAGCTGACCCATGAAGAGATGGACATGCTACTGGCCAAAAAACGGGCTGGCGATCGCAAGAGCTGGCTGGAGGCTAAGGGGGATTTGGTGGAGATTTCCTGAGTGTGGATTTTTAGGTAAAGATTACTTAAACAACCAGAGTGTGCTTGAGATCTGTTTTGGAGGTTGGCAGTCAACCTCTAATAACACCTACCGATGAAATATTCATAATGATACCGTTCCAACCATTACACGATGGACGCCAATAATGAACGAAGCCATGATCAATCCGGAGATCGTCCATTGGGCCCGGGAGCGTGCCGGGATGGCTCCTGCTGATCTGGCGAGAAGAAAAAAGAGAAAAAAAAAAGAGAAAAAAAGACACCCATAAATTTGCTTTCCCATCCACCTGGTCTACTTTTTCACCCACCACTGATTTTTTACCCAGACAGGTGAGTTCATGGCTCAGGCCCGCAATACTCTGATTGACCCCGGCTCAACGCCTTATTACCACTGCATGGCAAGATGTGTTCGTCAGGCTTACCTCTGTGGAGAGAACCACCTGACTGGCAAGAACTACGAGCATCGCCGCCAATGGGTGGTGGACAAACTTCAGGAACTGGTTGCAGTCTTTGCTATCGAAGTTTGCGCTTACGCTGTCATGTCGAATCATTATCATGTGGTTTTGCACATCAATCAGTCATCTGCCAGGAGCTGGTCACGGAATGAAGTGCTGCATCGTTGGACGACCTTGTTCAGAGGTCCACCTCTGGTGCAAAGGCATCTGGCCGCTGACAAACTGGGCAGCGCTGAATTGGCCCGTATTGATGAATATGCTGAGGAATACCGGCGTCGTTTAACGGATATCAGCTGGTTTATGCGCTGCCTGAATGAATATCTTGCTCGTGAGGCCAACAAAGAAGATGAGTGTAAAGGACGCTTCTGGGAAGGTCGTTTTAAAAGCCAGGCATTGCTGGACGAAGCAGCCTTACTGACCTGCATGACCTATGTTGACTTGAATCCGATTCGGGCTGGAAAGGTGGAAACACCGGAAGCATCAGACTACACGTCGATTCAGGAACGAGTGGAGCAGGTTAAACATTCTGAGACTAAAAAACAGCCGCTGACCCTGAAACCTTTCTGTTTGCAGGGACAGGAAGCGGACGTTGCCCTTCCCTACCTTCTTCACGACTATCTGGAACTGGTTGACTGGAGTGGACGCATTGTCAGGACAGACAAGAAAGGTTCCATCCCGTCGTGTACCCCTCCTATTCTTCAAAGACTGGAAATTGATCCGGATGAGTGGCTGAGAACCATGCAATGGAATAATCGTTTTTATCGGGCAGTTGGCCGTCTGGAGGCAATGAAGGCTTATGCACTTGAAGCCGGACAGAAGTGGCTTCGAGGTTTAAATGTCTGTAGTCGTTTGTATATGATAGGTTAGCGTAGAAGTCAGTTAAGACGTCAAAGACCCTCTCTTTATCTCTCTTCGACTCATGTCGGAATGAATTTGCATTGTCTGAATTATGGCTTGAACAGCCTCTGTTCGTTGGATGGCGATGTGTGGTTCGATGATACGCTACTTGAAGATAGATTTTCTGATCCTTTTTGGGAATACAATTTTTGAATGTCTTGTTTTTATTTTTATGGGTGTCTTATTTTTTTCTGCGGGAACGTGCCGGGATGGTTCCTGCTGATCTGGCGAGAAAGCTAAAACAGAAGCCCGAAAAACTGCTTGAGTGGTAGCAGGGCAAAAGTCGGCCCAGTTTTGCCCAGGCTCAGAAGCTGGCGTGACAGCTCCGGGTAACTACTTATCGATATATGTCCATGCCCCGTAGTACGGCCCATGTCCATCATCACAACCAGCTGTACTGCGATGCGCCTCCGGATAATAATGATTCCACCAGAAGACTGCATCAAGATTCGCACTTATTTCAGTTTTCACAGCACATTTAAAAACTTTGTCGTGCCACTTATAATTAGAGAATACTTTTAACTTAATCTCTTTTTTAATATTTCTATTTTTGCATTCTGACAGTAAAAATACAGCATTTTGTTTTTCAGCTATATTGCCCAGAATGGCATATCCTTCGTTGTCAAGACGATAGGGCCAAACATCGTACCAGCGCAGTTTTTCTGAAGTTATGTCCCACACAGGAAGGAAATTGATAACCCTGTGTGAATCTCCAAGTTTGATATCTCTTCTTCCATTGACAACAACATAATACTCATTCTCAAATTGCTTAGAAAGCATTCTTTGCACTGCCATACGACCACAGTCGTACTGCCATTTTTTATCAGGCATCAAGCCACAATAATCAACAACACCAGGGATAATTTCATTCAATAAAAGTTTATCACCCACCGATTCCTTGCCAGCTCTGATGCCACCTACAACCTGCAGCAGTTGCTTTGTTGTCATTTGAGATAGCAGGTAGTACCTGGCATGAGCTAATATAACCTTGCTTCCCTTCTGTATTTTTTGTGCTCTTTGGTTCTCGAAGAAAGTTTTTTTATTCATAAATTCAAAAGCTGCTTTTTTACGAATGAACGAGAAAATCTGATAATCAACAACTCTGTAATTTTTATCGAGATCGCACAATGTCTGCAGTATATACCTATTTAATCCTGTGTAATCATCTAAATTAAGGCAAGGATTTTCTATGCCATCACTACCGGACTCCTGCATGTATTGTCGCGCCACGTAACCGCTTAGCTTGTAGCCTATAAAAACTGAAATACCTACCAAAAAAGCTCTGAGCCATGACCTTTTAGTCGGTTCATACTCATATCGTTCTGAGCTTTTTAATTTAGCTTTACGTCTGTTTTTTTTGCCGGTTAGCTTATTATTCTGGTCTAGTCGGTGGCTAACATTATTAATTGGATTTTTTAAATTTTTCGAGGTTTCATTATCGACTTCAAGGCATTTTTCATGTGTTTTTTTATACTCTGAAACTTCTTTTTTAAGCCTTTCATTATCTGCCTGCAATTCGTCACACCTGATATTTGATACTTCCAACTTTTTTTTAATATTGAGCACTTCAAGATCAAGCTGACTGATTTTTTCTTTATACCTATCAATCCCCTTTCTTTTATCTTGAGCTTGAACCAGATCTTGCTTTATTTTTTTTAGTTGTTGCTCAAGACTTTTTATTTCTTTATCAAGATTTACATTTTTTTCCTCATAGCTTTTATTCAGTTTATTTAATAACAATATTTTTTCACCCATTTTCTTATTAGCAGACTTCCTGTCAGCTATCTCTTTACCTTCCTTCGCCAGCTTCTGCTGAAATTCATGAAATAATTGCTTTCGCTCCTCTTCCTTTTTGGCAAGACTGATTTCATTAGCTTTTAAAGCATCCAAAACTTTTTGTTTCAAAATTTTTAATTGTTGTTCCTTATTATTTAATTCACAGGTCAGTTCATCAATGCGCTCCTTCATCACTTCAATCGTGGCTGACTTGGAATGAGTACTCCTGTGAGTTGGCTGTAATGGTAATTCACCTGTCTGCCGATCTATGTCGTCTAAAAGCATACTGAAGAAATAATTCTGTGAAAAAACCGATTTCAAATAGAGGGCACGGTCCCAATGCTTGCCCTGCTTACGAACAGAGGTATTGCGAACCAAGGCATCAGCGTTTAGCCCCCTGACGATGCTCTCATAAATAACCAGTTCCTCTGACTGAAAAGTCGCCTTTGATCCAGGAATCGCCATAGCGACATCCAGGCTTGGGAGGAAGGCGTTGATTGACCCGCTATCAACCTCGAAATCAAACACATACAGGTTATAGGCTTCAGGATCAGGCCTCTGTCCGGGAAAAGAAAACAACATTTTTTTACGGGGTTCTGATACTTTAAAACCAACCAGTTTTGTGTCCAGCCACTGTTTTAAATCGTCTACTTTGTCGTACCCAAGCAGCACATCAATATCATCCGTAACAGGCTCGTTATCCTTGAATTTAAGCTGATGTCCAAACCCGTATTTGGTTATGTACGCTCTTACAGACTCTCCTCCATACAAGCAGCTACCCGTTTCTTTCTCTACACAAAAGGCTTCGATAATATCCTTGAGGCCATCGCGCAGATTAATAATAGTCTGAGCAAACTGGTCATATTTATCAAGGCTATCAACGACACGATTAAACATATCTTGCGTCATGGGTACAACATACTCATCATAACGACTACGACTGTGATCAGAAAAAGCAGGCTGATCTGTATCACCTGCTGGACTTATGGGGTGATTGATATAACGAGCAAGACGCTTACTCACAACCATTGCCCAGTCTTTCATCGGCTGACCTTCAACAGGTAAAACCTGCAGCATGCCTGCATGGCTCATCTTGCGCATTAAGTCGTAGGCATCCTGAAGATCGACTTCGGGTGACTGCCCCACACTCAATCCACTGTTTAAAAAAAACTGCTCTGTCGCCTGCCACAGAAGACTCTCAGGTAACGCGACGGGTGACAAACGTGGCTTTTCAGAAAATGGGGAGCCTTCACCTTTGTCCTTATCTTTTCCACCTTCGGCTCCCTCACCCTCACCCACCCCGGAACCCTCTGGCTCCCTTTCTTCAGGTTTGTTGAGAGTGAAGCTTTCTCCGCTGCTGGAAAAACTATTTTCCTCTGCAGGTGCATCCATCATATGTGACTGTGGAACAACACCAGCAGAAAAACCTTGCGTGGTCATCCAGCCAAAACAATGCTGATTGTCGGAGTAGCAGGCAGGAACCACAGGAGACAGCCCTTGCAAGCCTGGTTTTTGATGTCGCCGGGACATCATAGCCTTCACCGGTTCAGACATTAAATAAGCCGACCAATACCAATTCAGAAACAACCGGCTGAACTTAGCTATAGTCTTTTCAGTGCTGACCGCCAGAAGCCGGTGAGTCAGCCAGGATGGCACCCTTAGTGCGAGTTGCAAGCCAGACTCATTTGCTTTCTCTGGAGCAATAAGCTGGGCGGTTAAACAAGCAGTAGTACTTCCTTCTTTCGGTTCGCTCCAAACAACCTGTTGATACCGCTCTACATTGATGTCATTAAATTTTTTTATCCAGAAAATGCCCTGATTACTCCCCACCTGATAAGTGCTGGTCGTGTTGTCACTGTTGGGTAGAATGATCGAGAATACAGTTGCAGTGGTATCCTGTTGCACAACCTGCAGTTGGGCTTTTCCATCACGACTTTTCACGACCGACTGACCGGGTGTGATCTGCTTATTAAGCTCGGTAACATAGGCCACAAGGCTGTGCAGGCTGGCAAAATTATCGTGCCGTAGCTGATAGTTTGGATCAGCTTCTGCCAGAGTCGAGTAGCCAAGCACCGGATTCAAGGTGCCAGCCTCAGCAGTGGCAGAATCGGGTATTCTCACGGGGTTCCACTGCGAACCAGAAAATACAAGCCACGAAGCCCATTGCCTGAAAGCATCAATCAAAAGAAAACGGTGCAGCAGACCAGCCGAAATAATGTAAACCTGCAAAAGAGGATAGATAACCGAACTACAGGGCACGGCATGACCCTGACAAACTAACGCTGATAACACGATTGCAGACGATACCGCCAGCTGCACAACCGCCGCAGCCCCGACATCTTCGAGGTTAAACGAAAAACTTACAGAGACACCGGGAACAGAAAACTGTGTACAATAAGATGAGCTATCTGGAATGGTATCACCGTACAAATCAGTAGAATACGCACAGAACACGGCCAGAAATAGCCAGGCCAAGCACAAGAAAGATATACCGGTTTTTATACTCAACAACTTCCACTCCATGACCCATTAAAAGATACCCAATATAAGTACCTAACCAGTTGGTTTCGCATATTCTGGACGGCGGCTTTCTCCATCCTTTTGCGTTCCAACTCTGGTTGCATAGCTATGGCTACGCGCCCGTCGTTACGCCTTGAAGGATGAAAAAATCCACTCGCCAGAATATGCGAGACCAACAGGCCTGGTACTTAGATACTGGGAAGCTGTCGTACTTAAAATGGTCCTGCTGCGGTTACGATAATTGAACACCAGGTATGCCCAGACATTCCCGGATCGCATTAACTGGCGCAGGGGAGAGCTTAGAATAAAATGCCAATCATTACTTGAATGTGGTGGCTGTACTCCAAAAAAAGCTAACATTTCGCATTATCAGGAAGCTTGCATAGAGGTTAGGGCTGCGAGAGGATGACCAGCTTCGATTAGCAACAAGTAAAAACAGGGAGTATCAACAACCACAGGCTCTCTTGTCATTAATCGGTCACCCAGTGTGTATCGAAACCATCGCACGGGTCGAGCCGATAATAACTGCGCTGGGCTATCAAACCCGCCATTTTATGATCACATATCCTTGGATACTTTATTCAGAAAGCTTTGATAGTCAGCGGGGTTCAGTCCCAGTTTTTGCAAGTATTCAACAGTATGATGAAGAACTTCTTCAGGAGTGTAATCTTTGCTGGCTTTAATGTCGTCAGGTACAGACTCAATCGGCTCATTTCGCATTCGACGCTCATGGATATATTCGAACAAGGCTTTTAAAAACTGATTAATCAATTTTAATTCCTGCATACTTTCTGGACAACGGAAAAAGCGAAACTCTATTGTGCCATAAGGATCAATTATCTCAGTTCCTGGAATGTGCAACAAAGATACAGCCATATATTTATCTAAAAACACATTACCAACTGCACCAAACATTTTTTGCAAAGGCGCCAATTGCACAAAATGACTGTATAATTTTGAGAACTGTTTAAGCTTTTCCAATTTCTCTGAATCCGTTAGCCAATAAGCACTCCCCTCTCCATAATTTACACCAGCCAACTTCTCATTGTACGTAGCAATCATCCAATTCATCCGTTCAATTGCCAGGCTTCTCAAAGCAGCATAGTCAGAAAACAATTTGTACCATTGACCCTCATCTTTTTTAACAATTCGGTCATTATTACCGAATGCTCTGGTTAGATAAGGATTGCTCTCAATCTCCCTCTGTAATTCCAGTAGAACGCCGGGGTTGCCATGGGTAGCAGAGAGTGCATCTACATGCTTGTGACCGGAGGCATGATCTATAAAGCCATCTTTAATCATTAAGTCAACGAGTTTAAATACTTTTTTAAAGCATTTTTCCGCACCAGCGTCACCATCATAGTAAGGCGTACAATTCACCTCAAGCCATTTTTTAAAATCTACAAAAGGGGCTACATAGAAATGACCATCAAAAGTGTACCTCTTAGGATCATAAGCAACTTCCTTATTGGCTCCTAATTTTTTCATATATTTATCTACTTTCGTAAGATAATAGTAACTTGGCCCGCCCCATTGATCTTCTTCTTTAGAAACCAAATCATATTCCAACTCTTCACCAAATTTGAGATTAATGGGATTATCAGGTAGAAGAGCCTGTCCGACTGAGTCTGGTTTTTCTTGAAACATATCATCAAGAATATCTAACCAGCGTCTATTAAACTCCCCCGCCATGACCTCTTCATTAAAAGCCATTCTGAGTTTGTCATTACCTCTAAGGACAGCGATAATTTCATTCTTGCAATCTATAAAGCTGAAACTCTTATTTAACTCTGTAATAATTTCTACCTTATATTGATCAGTAAAACTCATAAAACCAGCAAATTCTGAAAAATAGCCTTCCCCAAAAAGCATCTTTTCAAAGAATGGAAATGTCGCATGCCCAACTGCCTGATAGCCATCAACATCGCCAAAGCCTCTGTAATTCTCATAAAGGTAATCGGATAGTAATTCACGAAGATAATAGCGACGATATGAATGATTTCTATCTGACAACTGTTTATCTTTCCGAGCAAACATTTCTGAAAAAATTGAATCTATTAGTTCCACTTGGTTATTAGTAATTTTTTGACCTGAACGATATTTATCGGCATCATCACTATAAACAAACTTCTGATCTCTTAACAACCCTTCCGTAAATAATATAAAATCTACAAATATCTCTTCAACATTCGCACTGCTAGTAATGTAATTACCATCGCTGAAATATATATAACCAGAACCCTTACACTTATTATTCCCGATTATTCTTTTGATGGATATATTATGTTCCCTCGCAAGTTGATTAACGGTATTAAGGAAGTGCTTGGCTGCATCTCGAGGTGATAAGTCCAGCACCTCAAAATCAAGTTCTTTTTCCTTTTCCCTCTTGCGCTTGCCTGGTTTAAATTGCGTTAATGCTTCCTGGCTTTGATCCTTGGCCGATCTTCCGTTTTTTTCAGGCAACAGATCACCTTTGCCACCCGCTGCTCCCTTTTCATTTGAATTACCGAGGCTGACAATTCCGTGTATATCACCTGTATTACCTCTCAAAGAAACATTGTTAGCAGTATCGATTAATAAAGATAAAAAAGCACTCAAGACATGAGCACTATTGCCAGCCTCATTTTTGTCGTAGACCAACTGGTAAAAGTTATCCTTTTCTTTTTTAGAAAGACCTGTACTTTTTTTGCGATCAAGTTCCTGGTACTCTTTTGTCACTTTATTTGTCTTGCTTTCAAGAAAGGGGTCTTTCCAGTCTTTAAGATTCGCTATAACTTTTTTCTTAAAAGCATTCAATAGCGTTTTTTCAGCGCTATTTCTTTCAAGAGGAAGTATTGGAGAAAATAATTTTCCAGTAAAACCCGGAATAAGAGCTGCCTGATAATGAAGAGAAGTAGAACCAAAAGCTTGAACGTGCAAAGCAACCAAGAATAAGGATGAGAAAAATACTAATGATTTCATAGCCAGTTATAAAATTGAGTGTTAATCCATTTTCCATACTATAAAATTCGAATAATTTTTGTTCAGTTTTTCCTGATGCCATGCTGCTAAAAGTGCATTTTCAATACCCGAAATTTAACGTTCTAAGAGTCATTAATCCTTCAATATCCCAGTACTAAAAAGATATCCACTGTAAGTACTACTGTTCTTTTTTACGTTCAATTGTACAAACATTCAATCAATATGCACTCTAAAGTAGTTGCGATTTATTTATTAATCAACTGCACTGAAGAAATATTATTTAACCAAGAACAAAGCTTACAAGATCGTTTTCCCACTTCTCACAAAGAATCCGGAAACCGGTGACATTCACGTTTTGAGTCACCGCTCCGGCATCTTCAATAGCCAAGACTAAATTTCCGAATGAAACTTTCGTCCACTTCGAAGGTCATATCATAAGTACTCAACCATACGAAATCATATTTTCTGACTCATTGTTCAGGCACTCGCGGCAACTGCTCCTGCGTTGCTCTAGCTCCTGCATCCATGCAGTCGTGCTGTGTTGCAACTCTGGTCACATAGCTTGCTAGGAGGCTGACCGAGAATAGCGCCCGTAGCAAGGACGCCAGAAAATTGAGGATGAAAATTCGGTTTTGTGAGGAGAATAGCGAGCTATTTGACGAACAAAAGCGGATTTTCAGACCAATTTGCTGCCGCCACACGACTGCATGGATGCAGGAGCTAGAGCAACGCAGGAGCAGTTGCCGCGTAGGGCAGACTATTCTCGGTCAGCCTCCTATGTTCCCGTCGTTGCGCCTTGCAGAGCACCTGCCCAATAAGCCAGAAATATTCGATTCCGTATGCCTGAGTACTTAAAACATTTTAAATACAATCTTTCAGATGTCAGGAGAGAGATGGACTATGGATGCCCGGATTGATGGGAAACTACCCAAACCGGTTCTTGAGAGTCAAGAGCCTGATAGTCGTGTAACAGCCAAGAGAGCAACGCGGGATTTGTCGTCGAAGGAAAAGGGTGTAGGAATCTGCTCCGAAATAGAATCCAAACTGAAGATATCGCCATCTTCGGAGATATTGCCTGACAAAGCAAGAACTGTATCCTTAACGGACTCCTCGCTGCTAAAGTCCCCTTATTCCTTCGATTTTCGTTTTGTCGCCAATGATGATGAGGTTCGACAGCTTTTAATCACCCAGACCTGTGATGAAGGCCGGGATGTCTCTCTTATTTCCCATCCTGATGACCTCTTACAGGCTAATCTGGTGAGCCGGTTGAGCCTGTCCGGTGATGGTCGCCACACTCTGCATTCAGGCAAGCTTTTTGAAGGCTCGCAGCCATTGACCCTGGTGATCGATATCCGAAAGCTTACCGGCGTAGAACTGCCCAAATTGAACGATCTGCTGGACCCGGATAATCCCTGTCTATACGACAAAGTCAGCCAGAAAAAACGTCCTCTGGGCAAGCATGTTGCTCTGCTGGTTCTGGCAGATCGCGCACAGTTGGCATCGGTTGGCCAGCATGAAGAGGCACCGGCGGTCGGCGCTCCGGCGGCCGACGCACCGGGCGCTGATTTCTGGCGGCGAATTAATCGACCGGGCAATACCTGGCAGCTCAACGAAAAGACCGGCAATGCCTCATTGATGGATATCAACGAGGTTCAGGTATTGGCTGAACTCCCGGCTGCTGAAGGTGCTACGGATGACGAAAATACCCTTCTTATTAACTGCCACTTGCACAGCAACTGCCGGCAGTTGCTGCTGGGTGGCCCTGGAGTGGACCAACAAGGGCGAATCCGACACATCCCCGGCAAGCTTGAGTTATTGAAGGCCGGACAACGGGTGATTCTGAAAGGGGCCGACTGGCAGGATCTGGCCTTCGAGCAGACGGTTCGACAGATGCTCCAGCAACAGTGCTTTGAGAGCAACGGGAAGATCTGTCCATTACCCGACGATGTTCAGTTTTATCGGATGCCGTTAGGGAATGAAGAGCTTCATTCACTGTTCCAAAGTCTGTCTCATTCGAACAATAAAGAAGATGATAAAGAGCAAACACCAGGAAACCCGATCATCATTAACCAGAATAATATCAGGGAGTGGCTTAGCCCGATTGCCATTACCCCTGGAGGCTATTCAGTCCCAAATACCTGTCTGTTGGAACAAATTCGGGCAGGTGGTGTAGTCACCGTAACGTCCCCCCTCACTGAGGCACTCTGGTTTCGTTTGCTGGGTTCACTGCAGACGATTTGCGAGACGACAGATCTGGAGCCCCGACTTCAGGTGGCTGATTCAAGACGGCAGCCGAAAGCACTTGGATTGGCAGAAAGCGATGAACATCCAATCACAGATCACGCTACCTTCAATGCCGTCACTTATCGGCGACATGCCCAAACAAGTCATTGGCTAAATAATCAGCAGAGATCCCCTTTGGTCATTCAGGTCAGCGAACAGACCGGCTTCAGCCAGCTATTTGATAATACCCATATCACCTCGGAACAACAGGCGCATTTTGGACGACGTCAGAGTAAATTGCAGGAGGCATTGACCGCTGGCAAACCGGTTGTATTCCGGGGACTCGAGCGTAATCCAAGGCTTCAGCAGCTTCTGGAGCCACTGGTTATTGGGCAACCTCTGTTGGTGAACGGTCAATTGCAAGCCTACCCACAGGCTGATGTCACCTTACTCTGGCCTGAGTCTGCGAAAAGTACGTCTCCGGTCTTGCATTCGCTGGTCGCCAAGGGTAAACCCTGTCCTGAGGTCGATCTCTGGGCTATCAATGCCGACAGGCATGAAATCCCCCGGGCTGAGCTGCCTAAACAAGCGCTTAATAAACTTTACCAAGCGTTTAAAACCGTCCCTGCCGGCCTTTGTAATCCTCTGCCTGAAATGACCGAAGAGTTGTTGAATAACCTGATACTGGCTGCCCGTCGGGCACAACAGGTTGATCAGTCCTCAACGCTTTTACCCCGCCACTGGCGCAGGGCCGTTAATAGCGTCATCACCCATGGCACCCGGCAGAATCCGCTCGTCAGGGACTTTATGAAAGTGGCTTGCTGGTATTTGTTACCGGATAAGAAGCCGAATAAGGATCACCCTCCCTCGGTAGACCCGGATCAGATAACGGCCATCATCAACAGTGCCCCGCAGTTAGATAGAGCGTTTTTGGAGCAGAACCTGTGGCCACTGGCCAGAGCCACTGACCCGACAATTTTCAAGGGCACTAAATCTAAAGGGTTACTACTATCCTATGAAAATCCACTTCCAAGGTGGGGTAAAAAAGAAGCTCTCGACAAACTCTGCGCCCTGATCGTGGCCCACGGGCCTGAGGAGCATCGTCAGGCCATGGCGTATCAGTTGAAAGTCGATCCGGAGACAGCGAAACAACATCCACCGTTGGCCATCAGGCCATCAAGACAAATTAGACGTTTGCAAGATGCACTGGCTTCTGGCTGGCAGTTACTTTTGCCATTAGTGCAGACGCGATCCGATGTCATTCACGCGCTAGCCAGCGATTGTTTTCATATAGCCAGAACAGCGAATTCTGAGGCAGAAGGCATTGAACGCATTGAACATCGGCTGGCTGAATCACTGAAATGGCGAGGTTCCGCTGATACGTTCTGGTCAGCACTGGCCCTGGATCTTTATCACGGCGAGATGAGTCAGCGGGATCGTGAAAGCCGTCGATTGTCCCGACTCCACGACCGGCTTAAGGATTCTCCCGTTATATTCCTGCAGGGAGAAACCGGCACCGGGAAAAGTTACTTTTCTGCCAAAATGGCCAGGGCTTCGGGACAAGCTTCAGTCATTTCCCTTGGACCTTCTGATAGCGAACAGACCCTGATGAAACGCTGGCAGTGGCAACAACACGCCGACGGCGACCGCTCTATGGTGCAGCAAAACCGGGCGTTGATGGAATGGGCCAATACCGAACCTGACAAAAAAGACGGAGAATACATCACCCTGGTTCTGGATGAGGCTAACCTCACCAAAACCGGATTACTGGCATCATTGAACGGCTTATGGGAACCGCAACCCTGCATCTATGTGAATGGTCATCCTGTCAGGGTCAGCGAAAAACACCGGGTGATTCTCACCGGCAACCCGGATCATTACACCGGGCGCCAAATGGACCCGGCCCTGAAAGAGAAACTGCCCAGAGCTTATTACCCACGCCTGGATCAGGCTTTCCTTCGAGACAGAGTAGTGGAACCAGCTTTGCTCAATCAGTTGCAACGGCATCAAATAAACGACATTGCCCACAGTGCCACCAAGAGTGTGATGGCACTCTGGCAATATTATCAGGAGCTGTTGCCAGACCATGAGTTTACCCCCAGGGATTTAACCGACATCTGCAGCTGGGTGGGTTGGTATCTGGATCGTGCGTTATCCGAAGACGAAAGTGCCAGCTGCGAGCAAGTGAACAGTTTGATCCAACAAAGTTTTCGGGATGTGTTGGGTCCCGAAATCAACGAGACTCAGCAGGATGCCCTCTCGGCACTGGAAATCTGGTTTGCTGCCCGCTACCACCCGGACCATACCCTACGCGACAGGGTTCATAACCACACCCTGCCAGATATGCTGCAGGGCTTCAGAACACTGACCAAAGAAATCCGACCTGAGTTTGATACCTGCGGATCGGCAGTCATTGATCTGGTGCAACGGCTTTGGCAGGATTTAAGCCGCTGTCAGCAAGCTTATCATCACGACAGAAAACACGACGGCCGTCAGGCGACCCTGATTCAAGGCCCGGCGGGTCGGGGCAAGGATGTCACTCTCAACCTAGTGATTGAAAGCGTCAAACGGCAGGCTAAACAACAGCAAGAATCCATGCCGGAAGTCTTGCTCCTGAATGCCTGTGATTGTTCCTGGGAGAAACTGTGTGAAAAGATCCAGACGGCAAGAATCCAGGGCGCCATCGTGGTGATTTCGGAAATGAATCTGATCGATAGCCAGCATCTGGAAGGCGAGTTAAACGATATTCTGGCTGGTGACGCCTATCCGGGTTTCCACCTGTTTGCCACCATCAACCCACCTGAGTACAGCGGGCGAAAACCCTTATCACCAGCGCTGAAAGGACGTTTTCGACATTTGCCGATCCGACAGTATAACCCGACCGAATTGCAGACCATTGCCGAAAAAGTGTTGCCAAAGTCCTCAGAAGGGACATTCGTCGCCAACAAGCTAACAGAAAAACATTGTCTTTTAAGGGCTCACCTGCAACAGAAAAACCTGCCCTTGCAGCCCACCAGCCTTGATTTACAGAATGTTGCCAGGGCTGTCTTCAGAGGAGGCGATTTTACCGAAAAAGCCGTTCATCAATGTCTTAATCAGCACTACCGGCTTTATCTGATGGCCGTCAACCTGGCGCTGGAGGAACTGCCCGAGTCTTCGGCTATTGCCATGGGGAAAAGTGAATTTGATTCCGGACTTTGCCATTGGTTCAATGAAACGGTATCGGGCATTGATCGGCCGTGGTTAATACGACGCAGTGATCGCAGCGCTATTGATGAAAAACACCATGAAATTCGTTTTAAGGCTTGTCCAACTGAAGAGCAAGCAAAAACGGAGATCATCAGGGAGGTGGCTCAGGCCAGGTGGCAGGCATCCGGTCTTTCCCTGAAGCCGGACGAGTCGGACGATATTCTCACCGGGGCACTTTACCGGCACTGGCAGCAACGCTGGTTTGCTGGTGATTTTGGCCGGACGGGCGTGGACGCTAACAGCGTATTTCCCCTGACGGAAGAACAGCAACAAACGCTGAAAATGTTGACTAACCAGCCCTATCTTCAGGCGGTTGATCAACGGATAAAGGCGTGGAAAGCCGATAAAGTCCAATGGTGGCCGGCGTTCTGGCATCAGATCAGTGATCTGCTGAACCATCTGGTAGGCGATTTTATCAACCAGACATCCGTTTTTACTGGCAGTGATAAGGCACCTGAAAATTACATACCGGAAGCCCACGAGAAAAAGGCTCCGGCATTGGACCAGATAACGAACTACGAGAACGAGGGGGAGCCACAACGTGAATATCAAATTATTTTTGACAGGCCGAACCATTTCCCCGGGATTTATCGATGGTGGGCAGAAGATATTTGTGTGTCTGCTGAGGGCGATGTCAAAAAGATCAGTATTAATGATCAACAACTGCAGGGGGCCGAAGTCCTTTTACCGGCGCGTTTACCAGGGCGTGACCAGCCAGTGACATTAGCCAGAAACCAAACGCTGGCAACCTTTGAGATGTCATCAAACAATAGTCGATATGCCTTACCCAGCCTGACGCCTGACGACTATATCGTGGCCCTGCGCACAGAGCCCGAATTACGATTTACCCTGGTCAGGGACCGATATACCGGGCTTCATACGCTGTCTGTTGCAGAGGCCGAAGCCAGTCAGAACATTCAATTTGCTTATATCGTAGAACACCGGGAACCGGGCGAAAAAACATCTGCTGCAGAAGCACGGTCAGAAGCATCAGGACGTTTTGACGCCCGCTGTTCAGAAGGTATGGAACAAGTACTGAAGGAAGTGTTAACGCATATTAATCAACAACCATCCAAAGTACAGGTACCTTTGCAGAGAATAAAAAACGCTACAAAAACAACGCAACGCATTGAGGCGATCAGAGACTATTGTCTGGAGTTTTCCGGTACTGCAATACCAGAAGAGAATGAAAACTTCTTTCAATTCCTGGTAACAGAGCGGCAGGGTAGCTGTCGTCATCGTGTGCCTGTTTTTATCGCTTTTTGTCGTTACTTCGGGATTCCATGTCGGCAAATCACTAACCGTATCCACGCCTTTGCAGAGTGCTCCATGGATGGAGGCCAAACCTGGAAGTCAGTGGATTTGGGCGGGGCACCCTTCGAGGCAAAAGAAGTCTCCTCTGGTTTTCAGCTGACAAAAAGGGTCGGTGGTTCTGGCACTGAGTTAAGAAAGACCAGGGATATCTTGCAGGGGCTCCTGGAAGGTGCTGATTTAGCACAACAGCAAACTCTGGCTGAAGCCTTTGGTATGAATCTTGAGGAACTGAACCAAACCCTCAAGACAGACTGTGAATTGCCAGAAATCCATCTAAGCACTCTCGAAATGGTAAAGAACCTTTGGGGAAGAAAAGATTTAACGGGATTTTCCATGGGTGTCTCAATATTGGAGTCCTCAATATTGGAATCACTGGAGACAAAAGCATTGGGCGTTGGCGAGATGCAAATGGTGGGTGATGTCTATGACGACAGCGGACAGAAATATAAACCGATGTCAGAGGCAGTCCAACAAATCCTGTCTGACAGTGATGGAGGTCAGGTCACTGAACAACTCAAGTTATTGCACTCAAGAGCGGTTGTTCAGGGTGGCGCAAACCCTCTCGAGTGGTTGAGTTCAATAGTGCATATTCTGCAAAACAGTAACCTGGCCAAACCTTCGGTGATTCACTTTGCCCGGGAAGCCCTGTCACTGGGTTGGCTGGACCCACTGCCAGCCTATGCAGGCCATATCATAGAGGCCCATGAACACCATCAGCTGTTGGCGCTTCTGAACAGTGTTGATGAACTCAAGGTTAAAGCCAGCCACTGCCTGAAAAAGTGGTATAAGCAATTTTTGTCCAGAGGAAACAATAGCCAGATATGGCGGATGCCTTATAGAAGCTTCCAGGCAGTCAATGCTAATAGTTTTTTTGTCACTCATGGCCATGATGGTTTCTCGCCATCTCTGGAAAAGAACATTCTCAGCTTATCTATGCAGAAAGCCTGGACAGACGAACCTGAGGGCATTCCGAATATAGAACGAATGCTGGTGCATCATCCTGCATTCCCAAAGTTCATCCCGGGCAAGGCTAACCACCTTCCGGTGATTATCGTCGGGGCGCCTGAGTGGAACATAAAAGTGAGAAATTTAAAAAACAAATGCAGGGAAGCTCTTCAGCAGGCCTTCAGTCATTATCTTTATGGAATAACACACTCGAAAGGCGGTTGCTTAACCTATTGCTGGGGTAATGCCCGAGTATATGGATACTCGGAGGAAAACAACTACGGCGCTCATGACCCATCCTCACCGGAAGAGCTCCATGCCATGATGACTGTCATTGAGAGCTCTTGCGAGTTTCAGAAATCGCTTCAGGCTGACTACTTGCAGGAGGCATGTTACGCCAGTCATGCGCTGGTGCTCAAATCCGATGAGCTGACAACCATTGCCAGAGAGTTTTTGAGCAGCGTGAATTTGAATTCGATTTACGAGTCACTGGATACCTGATCATGGTTTGGTCATGGTGATTTTTTCGAGGTTCGTGACTTCCCTCAATGGCAACGAATAATTCTCCAAATGGAACTTTAAGCCCGTTCTAAAGTCCAATCATCAAACAATTAATTTCAATGCAGTCCTTCAAATAGCAGTAGGGAGAGAGATTGACTATGGATGGTCGGATTGATGGGAAAATAAAGAGGCCTTTTTTTAAGAGCGCAGAGCCTGATCGCAGCGTGCCAGCCAAAAAAGCAAGACAGGATTCACCTTCGGTAGCAGAGGTCTGTGACGTAACAGCCCAACTCAGCCTATCGTCACCTGCCATTGCTTTGCCTGACAAGGCGAGAAGGGTATCCTCAACAGATTCCCCGCTCCAAAAGGCCGCTCATGCCTTCGATTTTCGTTTTGTCACCAGTGATGATGAGATTCGACAACTTTTAGTTGCCCAGACCTGCGATGAAAATCGCGATGTTACCCTTATTTCCCACCCCAATGACCTCTCACAAGCTAACCTGGTGAGCCGCTTGAGCATTTCCGGCGATGGTCGCCACACTTTGCGCTCAGGCAAGCTCTTTGAAGGGTCGCAGCCATTGACCCTGGTGATGGATATCCGAAAACTCACCAGCGAGGATCTGCCAAAATTTAACGATCTGCTGGACCCGGATAACCCCTGCCTTTATGACAAAGTCAGCCGGAAGAAACGCCCCCTGGGAGCGCATGTTTCTCTGCTGGTCCTGGCGGCCCCTGGACAATTGGCCTCGGTTGGCCAACATGACGAGGCACCTGCGGTCGGCGCTCCGGGCGCTGATTTCTGGCGGCGAATCAATCGACCGGGCAATACCTGGCAGTTCGACGCACAGACCGGCGACGACCCAGCGGAGATCGACAAGGTTCCTCCGTTATTGGCTGAACTCCCCTCTGCCGAAAGTGCTATGGATGACGACAATACCGTTCTTATCGACTGCCACTTACACAGTCACTGGCGACAGTTGCTACTGGGCGGTCCTGGCGTGAATCAACAAGGGCAAATCCAGCACATCCCCGGCAAACTTGAGTCTCTGCGAGCCGGACAACGTGTGATTTTGAAAGGAGCCAACTGGCAGGACCTGGCCTTTGAACAGACGATTCGTCAGATGCTGGCGCAACAATGTTTTGAAAGCAACGGGAAGATCTGTCAGTTACCCGACAATGTTCAGTTTTATCAGACGCCGGTAGGGAAGGACGAGCTTTATTCACTGTTCCAAAGTCTGTCCTGCTCTGGTGATGCACCAGGAAATCCGATCATCATCAACCAGAGTAATATCAGCGATTGGCTGAACCCGATTGCCATTGCCCCGGAAGGCTATGCAGTCCCTAATACCTACCTGTTGGAACAAGTTCAGGCAGGTGATACGGTCACCGTAACCTCTCCACTCACTGAAGTTCTTTGGTTCCGTTTGCTGGGTTCGTTGCAGACTATTCGCGAGACCACAGGCCTGGAGCCGCAACTTCAGGTAGCTCATTCAATCAAGCAGCCAAAAGCCCTGGGATTGACAAAAAAAGATGAGCACTCATCACTGTCCGGACTACAAGAAAAAATTAGTCATCACGCCATCCTTAATACCATCAATACCGTCACTTATCAGCAACCTGCTGAGGCAAGTTATTGGCTCAATCATCAAGAGGAAGCTCCTTTGGTCATTCAGGTCAATGGGCAGACCCGTTGCAGCCAGTTGTTTGATAATATCCGTATCACCTCGGAACAAAAGGCGTATTTTGGACGTCACCAAAGTGAATTGCAGGAGGCATTAATCGCTGGCAAGCCGGTTGTCTTCCGGGGGCTGGAAAGCAATCCAACACTTCAGCAACAGTTGGAATCCCTGTTTGTCGGGCAAACTCTGCTGGTCAATGGCCAATTACAGGAGTACCGAAAGGCTCACATCACAATTCTCTGGCCTGAGTCTGTGGAAAGCCCATCTCCCATATTTCGTTCAATGGTTGCCACGGGCAGTCCGTGTCCTGAAGTCGATCTTTGGACTATCACTGCCTCCAAACATGGTATCCCCCGGACTGAGCTACCAGAAAAAGCGCTTCATGAACTCTACAAAGCGTTTAAAACCGTACCTGACGACCTTTGTAACCCTTTGCCTGAAATGACCGAAGGGCTGTTAAATAACCTGATACAGGCTGCCCGGCGGACACAGCAGGTTGACCGGTCTCCACAGCGCCTGCCTCGGCACTGGCGCAAAGCCATCGACAGCGTCATCACCCATGGTGCCAGACAGAATCCGTCAGTGCGTGATTTTGTCAAGGTGGCCTGTTGGCAGCTACTGCCGGATGCTCATGAGAAACCGGATAAGCATCAAGCCGCCTGGGTAGACCCGGACCGGTTAAATGCCATCATCAATAGCTCCCAGCGGTTGGATAGAACATTTTTGCAGCAGAACCTGTGGCAACTGGCCAGAGCCTTTGACCCGGCATTCTTTAACGACGGGCAATTTTCGTTCTCTGCGGAACAACCATTTGAAGGACTACAACTGTCCTATAAAAGACCATTTCCAAAACATAGTGAAAAAGAAGCCCTGGACAGGCTCTGTAACATGATCCTGGCCCATACGCCTGAAAAACAACGACCTGCAATGGCGTATCAGTTGGAAGTCACAGAGTCGAAAGTCAGGCCATATCATCCGTTAACCATAAGGCCAACACGGCAGATTAAACGTTTGCAGGATGCACTGACGTCTGGCTGGCAGTTATATGTGCCACCAGGGCAGACCCGATCCGATGTCATTCAGGCACTGGCCACCGATTGTTTTCATAGTGCCAAAATAGCGAATTCTGAGGCAGCAGGTATTGAGCGCATAGAACATCGACTGTCTGAATCACTGCAATGGCAAGGTTCCTCTGATATGCCCCTGTCAGCACTGGCCCGGGATCTTTATTACGGCGAGATGAGTCAGCAGGATCGTGAAAGCCGTCGATTATCCCGACTCCATGAACGCTTTGCGGACTCTCCCGTCCTATTCCTGCAGGGGGAAACCGGCACCGGGAAAAGCTATTTTTCCGCCCGGATGGCAGAGGCTTCCGGACAGGCTTCAATCATTTCTCTTGGACCTTCTGACAGTGAACAGACACTGATGAAACGCTGGCAGTGGCAAAAACACGCCGATGGCGACCGTTCTATGGAGCAGCAAAACCGGGCGCTGATGGAATGGGCCAGTACCCCTTCCGACAATGTTGGAGGAAAATATATCACCCTGATTCTGGATGAAGCCAACCTGACCCAAGCCGGATTGCTGGCGTCATTGAATGGCTTATGGGAGCCGCAACCCTGCATCTATGTGAATGGACATCCTGTCAGGGTCAGCGAAAAACACCGGGTGATTCTCACCGGCAACCCCGATCATTACGCCGGGCGCCAAATGGACCCGGCCCTGAAAGAGAAATTGCCCAGGGCTTACTACCCACGTCTGGATCAGGCTTTCCTTCGGGACAGAGTGGTCGAACCAGCCCTACTCAATCAGTTACAACGGCATCAAATAAACGACATTGCACACATTGCCACCAAGAGTGTGATGGCACTCTGGCAATATTACCAGGAGCTGTTGCCCGAGCATGAGTTTACTCCCAGGGATTTAACCGATATCTGCAGTTGGGTGGGCTGGTATCTTGGTCGTGCGCAGCCCGCAGTTGGCAGTGTGACTCCTGAGCAAATCAACAGTTTGATCCAGCAAAGTTTCCGGGATCTACTGGGTCCCGAAATCAGCGAGACTCACCAGGATGCCCTCTTGGCATTGGAAATCTGGTTTGCAGCCCGTTACCACCCGGACAACACCCTGCGCGACAGAGTTCATAACCACACCCTGCCCGATATGCTGCAGGACTTCAGAACATTGACCAAAGAAATCCGACCTGAGTTTGATACCTCCGGATTGGCAGTCATTGAACTGGTGCAAGGGCTGGGACAGGATTTAAGCCGCGCTCAGCAGGCTTATCATCACGACATAAAACACGGCGGTCGTCAGGCAACGCTGATTGAAGGTCCGGCCGGGCGGGGTAAAGATGCCACGCTGAACCTGATGATTGAAAGTGTCAGACAGCAGGCCAGGCAACGGGGAGAATCCATGCCGGAAGTCTTTCCCCTGAATGCCTGTGACTGTTCCTGGGACAGACTGTGTGAGGCTATCCAGAAGGCAAAAATAGAGGGCGGCATCGTAGTTATTTCGGAAATGAATCTGATCGACAGCCAGCATCTGGAAGGTGAGTTAAACGATATTCTGGCCGGTGACGCCCATCCGGGTTTCCACCTGTTTGCTACCGTCAACCCGCCTGAATACAGCGGGCGAAAAACCTTGTCACCGGCGCTGAAAGGACGTTTCCGACATTTGCCGATCCGGCAGTATAACCAGAAAGAATTGCAGACCATTGCCGAAAAAGTGTTGCCTCAGACCCCGCAAGGAAAAAACACGGCTAAACAGCTGACTGAGAAACATTGTCGTTTAAGGGCTTACCTGCAACGGAAAAACCTGCCGTTGCAGCCCACCAGCCTTGACTTACAGAATGTCGCCAGGGCGGTTGACAGAGGGGGTGATTTTACCGAAAAAACACTTCATCAATACCTCAATCAGCACTACCGGCTTTATCTGATGGCAGCCAAAATATCGTTGCAGAAACTGCCAAAGTCATCCGGTTCCGCCATGGGCGAAGGAGTCCTTGCTGATAAACTGAGCCGTTGGTTCAACGAAACGTTACCGGACATTGGTCGTCCCTGGTTGATACGAAGCAGTGATAACAACAGCATTGATGAAAAAAACCATGAAATTTGTTTTAAGGCTGACCCGAGTAAAGAGGATGCCAAAACAGAAATCATCAAAAGGGTCGCTCAGGCCCAATGGCAGGCGTCCGGACTTTCCCTAAGGCCGGATGAGTCTGACAATGTTCTCACCCGGGCACTGTACCGACACTGGCAGAAAAGCTGGTTTGATCGTGAGTTTGGCCAGACAGGCGTGGACGCCAATAGTGTATTCTCCATGACGAAAGAAGAGGAGCAGGCACTGAAGACGCCGGCTTCCCTGCCTTATCTTCAGGAGGCCGATAAGCGGATAAGGTTATGGAACACCAAGGCAGTTCAATGGTGGCCAGCGTTCTGGCATGGGATAAGTAATCTGCCGAACCATTCGCTGTACGAATTTATTAAGGAAGCATCAGCTGATAGTGCTTTTGAACAATACGATCCGGAAGTCGAAGAGAAAAAGACCAGGGCATTGGACCAGATAACGAACTACGACTCTCTGGCGGGGCCAAAACTTAGGGATTATAAAGTTTTTAAAACGGAGAAACTTCCTTCCCAGATGTATCGACTTAGAGTACAGGATATATTTGTGACGGCTGGGGGCAATATCAAGAGGATCGATATTGGTGATAAGTACCTTCAGGGGATGGAACTGCTCACACCTGAGCTGTTACCAGAGCATGACCAGCCAGTGACATTAGCTAAAAATCAAACGCTGGCAACCTTTGAGATGCAATTAAAGTACGGTCAATGTGCATTGCCAAGCCTGACGCCTGACGACTATATCGTGGCCTTGCGCATAGAACCTGATTGGCCATACACCCTGGTCAGGGATCGATATACCGGGCTGCACAAACTGTTTATTACCGGGGACAGAACCAACCAGAGTATAAAGGTTGCCTATGTCGTAGAGTCCAGGGAACCGGGCCAAAAAGTCCAACCAGCAGGTTTTGACACCCGCTGTTCAGAAGGGATGAAAGCCGTACTGGACAAACTGTTTGAAAACATCGAGCAGCAGCCAACGGAAATACAGGTGCCTTTGCTGAAAATCATAAAGGCTGAAAACAGGTCGCAACGCATTGAGGCGATCAAGGACTATTGCAAACAGTTTTCCGGTAAAACCAAACCAGAGAGAGACGAAAATTTCTTTCACTTTCTGGTAACACAGCGGCAAGGTTACTGTAAACATCGTACACCTGTTTTTGTCGCTTTTTGTCGTTATTTTGGGATTCCATGTCGGAGCATTACAAACTTTATACACAGCTTTGCTGAGTATTCCGAAGATGGGGGCCAAACCTGGAAGTCAGCAAATTTGGGCGGGGGGCCTGCATCGGTAACAGAAATCAAATCTGAATTCCAGCCCATCAGCAGGGGCATTGATTTTAATACTCAGTCAAACAAGATTAAGAAACTCCTGAAGAGTCTTCTGAAAGAAGCTGATTTAACACAACAGCAAGCTCTGTCTAAAGCCATTGGCATCAACCTTGAAGCGCTGAACAAAGCCATTGAGACATTCGGGGCATTGGCAAACAAAGATCTACATCCTTTCAACATTGTAAAGAACCTTTGGAAAGAAAAAGATTTAGCCAGTTTTTCCATGGGCGTCTCAGTTATAACGTCGAGACAGGCACATCAGTATCAAATGAGGGAGTTGGTTCGTACTGAGCGCTCTGGCAACCACCCTCACCGCAATTCGATGTCAGAGGCAGTCGTGCAAATATTGTCCAACAGCGATGAAGATCAGGTCACCAAACAACTTAAGTTACTCCATCCAATAATGATTAATCATACCAATGCAAGCCATCTCGAATGGTCGTGTTCAATGGTAAAAATACTGAAAAACAGTCACTTGGCCAAACCATCGGTTATTCACTTTGCCCGTGAGGCCCTGGCATCGGGTTGGCTGGACCCAGTGCCGGTTTATGATAACGCGATTATGGGAGCCGATGAACATTATCAGTTATTAATGCGCCTGAGAGACATCGATGAACTGAAGGCTCAAGCCACTAATTGCCTGAAAAAGTGGTATCGGACTGTGTTGTCCGGGGAAAAAATCAGCCAGAGATGGCAGTTAAGTTATGAGCTTTTCATGAGGGAAGAAAATAGTGCCCTGTTAGTCACTCATTCTCATGGTGGGTTTTCGCGATTCCTTGAAGATAAAATTGCCCGCTCAATCCTGGACTACAACTGGACAGACGTACCTGAGGGAGTTCCGAATATAGAACGAATGTTGCTGCAAGAACCTGCATTTATGCAGTTAACCTCGGTCAACGCAAACCACCGTCCGGTGATTACCCTGGGGCGGCCTTCGTGGGGAGTCACAGTCTTCAATAAAAAACACAGAGCCCTGATGGAAGTAAAAGCAGAGAATAGCCCGGACTTGAAGCGGTTATGGGAACAATACAAGCAATATGAGGCGATGGAAAAACAACTCCGGGACGCTCTGAAGGCATTGGATGAGCAATGCCTGACTCAAGAAGAACGTAAGCAAAAAAAGCATGATATCGAAAGCAAGTACCAGCCCATTATAAAGTCCCTTAAGTTGTCACCGAGGGACTATTTGTCTTTCTGTGATTTACATATGAAATGCTGCGAGGCGATTGAGCAGGCCTTCAGTCATTACCTGTATGGAGTGACACACTCAAAAGGTGGTCGTTTAACACATTGTTGGGGCAATATTTCCATACATGCTAACCCTCATAAGGACTATGGCGCTCATGATCCATCTTCACCCCATGAACTGTATGCAATGATGTCCAGAATCATAGGTCCTGATAGTTTTGAGAAATCTATTGAGAATTCTTACTTACGGCAGGCACTCAATGCCAGTGACGCTCTGGTGCTCAAATCCGACGAGCTGACAACCATTGCCGAAGAGTTTTTGAACACTGTGAATTTGAATTCGTTGTGTGAATCATTGGATACCTGATAAACGTTTGTTTTCGAGACCGTTGACTTCCCACAATAGCAACCAGCCAGTATCCAAATTGAACTTTCCCGGCCTTTGAAAGTCCCATCATACTTGAATGGCATCGTAATAGCTTTTCACAGGGTGAGTTATAAAATTTGGGGAACTTCTTTGCCGGTTTTTTATCTCATTATTAACTATTAACAAGGGTGGAGTTTACTTTATGACAATAGGTGTTGTGGATGAGTGTCTAATCTGTTACAGATCTTTTGATGATAATGAAGCTCTTCGATGTAATGATAAAGTAGTTCTCCCGTGTCATGAAACTCATGTCTTTGGAAGAAAATGTATTGTCAGATGGTTTGAGCAATCCATGACCTGTCCTGTTTGCAGGTCTAAAATGCCGTTATCTTTTTCTGCTCCTTTTTTGCGTGATCGGGTAGTCAGAATCGTTACTAATACTATTGTCGGTGCTGCTGCCTCTGCTCTAACTGCGGCAACTCTTATTGGTTCCTATGGCATTATTAATGTTGGCCGTGGCTTGGCTGGGACTGATAATGTCATGACTGCTTTGGCTGCTGGTGTACATACAGCTATTGTATCTGGAGCTTTTTTTGGATTGGGAAATAGCCTGGCTGACTTAAGACCTCTCGCGTTCTTTGGTGGGGCTATTTGCTTTTACGGTGTGCCTATAGCTTTTGAAACTTATGGCTACATTGCTGCTTCTCATGTTGCTGGTTTTTTGGCTAGTTCATTCGTTGGCTTTGGTTGTCCTTTCATGAATATTGATGGTGAGTTTACGATTTGAACTGTATTCAGGCTCTGTGCCATGATCGTGGCCCATGCACCTGAAGTCTGACTCATTGGACAGCTGATAACCGTTAGCTCCTGATGAGTTTTTCGAGACCGTTGACTCCCCACAATGGCAACGGACCAATATCCAAATTGAACTTTCCCGGGCTCTGAAAGTCTCATTACAAAAGAGTTTCAATTCAGTCCTTCAGATGCTAATAGGGAGATTAACAGTGGATGGTCAGATGGTTGGAGAAATTAACAAACCCGTTCCGGCTGGTAGCATGCCTGATCGTGGCGCGCGTGATAGTAACCCGTCTTATACTGGCATGCCAGCCAAGAGGCCAAGGCTGGATTTAGATTTACCGCCAAAAGTTGAAGCTGTCTGCTCTGGTTTCGCTTACCAACTGAATCTATCGTCATCTCAGATTATGACACCTGACAGGGCGAGAGCCGTATCCTTAACGGATTCCCCGCTCCAAAATAACCCTCACGCCTTCGATTTCCGTTTTGTCGCCAGTGATGATGAGGTTCGACAGCTTTTGGCTGACCAGACCCGCGATAAAAATCGCGATGTCACGCTTATTTCCCAACCCGATGACCTTGCACAGGCTAACCTGGTGAGCCGGTTGACCATTGCCGACAATGGTCGCCACGCTTTGCGCCCAGGCAAGCTCTTTGAAGGTTCACTGCCATTGACCCTGGTGATAGATATCCGAAAACTCACCAGTGAGGATCTGCCAAAATTTAACGATCTGCTGGACCCGGATAACCCCTGTCTATACGACAAGGTCAGCCAGAAGAAACGCCCTCTGGGAGAGCATGTTTCTCTGCTGGTTCTGGCAGCCCCTGCACAGCTGGCAGCGGTAGGCCAGTGTGACGACGCGCCCGCAGCCGACGCACCGGGAGCTGATTTCTGGCGGCGAATTAACCGACCGGGCAATAGCTGGCAGTTCCAGGCTGAGACTGGCAACGACCCATCGATGGACATTGACGGGGCTCCCCCGCTATTGCCTGAATTCCCCAGTGCCGAAAATGCTATGGACGACGACACTACTGTTGTTATTGACTGCCACTTGCACAACAACTGGCGGCAGTTACTGCTGGGTGGTCCCGGTGTCGATCAACAGGGGCGAATCCAGCACATTCCTGGCAGGCTTGAACAGTTGACATCCGGACAACGGGTGATAGTGAAAGGCGCCGACTGGCAGAATCTGACCTTTGAACAGACCATACGACAGATGCTGACGCAACAGTGCTTTGAGAGCAATGGGGAAGTCTGTCCGTTACCCGACGATGTTCAGTTTTATCAGATGCCGGTGGGGAAGGACGAGCTTCATTCGCTGTTCCAAAGCCAGCCTAAAGAGCACGCCGCAGAAAACCCGATCATCATTAACCAGGGGAATATCACAGAATGGCTGAGCCCCATTGCCATTACGCCTGAAGGCTATGCAATCCCTAACACCTGCCTGTTGGAACAGATCAGGGCGGGGGGGGTCGTCACCGTAACGTCTCCACTTACTGAAGCTCTCTGGTTTCATTTGCTGGGTTCATTGCAAACCCTTCGCGAGACCACCGGTCTGGAGCCCCGACTCCAGGTGGCCCATTCAAGACGGCAGCCGAAAGCCCTGGGATTGGCAGAAAACGATGGGCGCTTTCTGTCCAACCCACATAAAAAAGTCACAGGTCACGCCACCTTTAATACCTTCACTTATCAGCAACATGCCCAGGCCAGTCATTGGATTAATCATCAGCCACAAACCCCTCTGGTCATTCAGGTTAACGAACAGACTGGCTTCAGCCAGCTATTTGATAATATCCATATTACCTCGGAACAAAAGGCGCATTTCGGACGACGTCTGAGTCAGTTGCAGGAGGCATTGATCGCTGGCAAACCGGTGGTATTTCGGGGGCTGGAAACTAATCCAGGTCTTCAGCAGCTCCTGGAACCCCTGGTTGTCGGGCAACCGCTGTTGGTCAATGGCCGGTTACAGGCCTTCCCGCACGCTCATGTCACAATGCTCTGGCCTGGGTCTGCGAAAACCCCATCTTCAGTATTCACTTCATTGGTTGCTGCGGGTAAGCCGTGCCCTGTAATCAACCTCTGGGACATCAATGCCCGCAGACATGAAATCCCTCGGAATGAACTACCAAAACGAGCACTCAATGAACTTTACGAGGCATTTAAAACCGTACCTGAAGACCTTTGTAACCCTCTGCCTGAAGTGACCGAAGGTTTGTTGAATAACCTGATACTGGCCGCCCGGCGGGCACAAAAGGTGGACCAGTCCCCACAAATCCTGCCCTGCCACTGGCGCAAGGCCATTGATAGCGTTATCACTCATGGCACCCGTCAGCATCGGCCCGTGCGGGATTTTATGAAAGTGGCTTGTTGGCACTTGTTACCGGATAAAACACCTGATGCTCACAGGAAGCCGGATCAAGCCGCCTCGGTAGACCTGGATCACTTGAATGGCATCCTCAATAGTGTCTCGCAGTTGGATAGAACGGTTGTAGAACACAACTTTTGGGCACTGGCCCGAGCCTTTGACCCGGCAGTATTTAATGGAGAATTACAACTGTCCTATGGAAGCCCATTTCCACTATGGGGTAACGAAGACCTTCTCAACAGGTTCTGTGCCATGATCGTGGCCCATGCAGCTGAAGAACAACGAGATGCTATAGCGTACCAGTTGAAAGTCGATCTGGCGGCAGCAGAGCCCTGGCAATCCTTAGCCATCAGACCAGCAAGACAGATTAAACGTTTGCAGGATGCACTGGCTTCTGGCTGGCAGTTAGCTTTGTCATCAGGGCAGACCCGAGCCGATGCCATCCACGGCCTCGCCAGCGATTGTTTTCATATTGCCAGAACAGCGAATTCTGAGGCAGAACGCATCGAACGCATAGAACATCGACTGTCTGAATCACTGAAATGGGCGGGTTCCGCTGATGAGCCCCTGTCAGCACTGGCCCGGGATCTTTATCACGGTGAGATGAATCAAAAGGATCGTGAAAGCCGTCGCTTATCCCGACTCCATGACCGGCTTGGCGACTCTCCCGTTATCTTTCTGCAGGGAGAAACCGGCACCGGAAAAAGTTACTTTTCTGCCAAAATAGCCAGGGCTTCAGGACAAGCTTCAGTCATTTCCATCGGACCTTCTGACAGCGAACAGACCCTGATGAAACGCTGGCAGTGGCAACAACACGCCGATGGCGACCGCTCTATGGCGCAACAAAACCGGACATTGATGGAATGGGCCAAGACCGAACCCGATAAAGACAGTGGCTATGTTGGAGGTAACTACATCACTCTGGTGCTGGATGAGGCTAACCTGGCCCAGGCCGGACTGCTGGCATCACTGAACGGCTTATGGGAACCGGAACCCTGCATCTATGTGAATGGTCATCCTGTCAAGGTCAGCGAAAAACACCGGGTGATTCTCACCGGCAACCCCGATCATTACTCCGGACGCCAAATGGACCCGGCCCTGAAAGAGAAATTGCCCGGGGCTTACTACCCTCGGTTAGACCGGGCATTCCTTCGAGACAGAGTGGTGGAACCGGCTCTCGTCAATCAGTTACAAAGGCATCTGTCAGGGCAACCAATAAACGACATTGTAAAAAGTGCTACCGAGAGTGTGATGACACTCTGGCAATATTATCCGGAACTCTTGCCAGACCATGAGTTTACCCCCAGGGATTTAACGGATATCTGCAGCTGGGTGGGCTGGTATCTGGATCGTGCGCTGCCCGAAGGTGACAATGTTACCCCTCAGCAAATAAACAGTTTGATCCAGCAAAGTTTTCGGGATGTACTGGGTCCCGAAATCACCGAGACTCATCAGGATGCACAGCTGGCACTGGAAATCTGGTTTGTTGCCCGTTACCACCCGGACAACACTCTGCGCGACAGAGTTCACAACTACACCCTGCCAGCTATTCAGCAGGCCTTCAGTACATTCAGCAAAGAAATCCGGCCTGAGTTTGATACCTCCGGATCGGCAGTCTGTGAACTGGTGCAGCAGCTTGGGCAGGATTTAAGCCGCAGTCAGCAGGCTTATCATCACAACAGAAAACACGGCGGTCGTCAGGCAACGCTGATTGAAGGCCCGGCTGGACGGGGTAAAGATGCCACGCTGAACCTGGTGATTGAAAGCGTCAGAAAGCAGGCTAAGCAACAGGGAGAGTCCATGCCGGAAGTTTTTCTCCTGAATGCCTGTGATTGTTCCTGGGACAAAGTGTGTGAAGCGATCCAGAAGGCAAAAGTCGATGGCGGTATCCTGGTCATTTCGGAAATGAATCTGATCGACAGCCAGCATCTGGAAGGTGAGTTAAACGATATTCTGGCCGGTGACGCTCATCCGGGTTTTCACCTTTTCGCCACCATCAACCCACCTGAATACAGCGGGCGAAAACCCTTATCACCGGCGCTGAAAGGTCGTTTCAGACATTTACCGATCCGCCAGTATAACCCAACCGAATTGCAGACCATTGCCGAAAAAGTGTTGCCACAGACCACGGAAGGGAAATTTGCGGCTGAAAAGCTGGCTCAGCTACATTGTCGATTGAGGGCTGACCTGAAACGGAAAAACCTGCCGTTACAGCCCACCAGCCTTGATTTACAGAATGTCGCAAAAGCTGTTACCAGAGGGCGCGATTTTTCTGAAGATAGCCTTCATCAATGCCTCAATCAGCACTACCGGCTTTATCTGATGGCCGCCAACCTGTCGCTGGAGGAACTGCCCGGGTTATCAACGCTTGCCATGGCTGAAGGGGCGCTGGCTCCTGATTTGTGCCACTGGCTCAACGAAACAGTACCTAAGATAGGACGCCCGTGGTTGATACGACTCAGTCATCGCAACAGTACGGATGAAAAAAACCATGAAATTTGTATTAACACTCAATTAAGCGAAGAGGCAGCCAAAACAGAAATCATCAGGAGGGTGGCCCAGGCCCGGTGGCAGGCATCCGGTCTTTCCCTGAAGCCAGACAAGTCAGACAATATGCTCACCCAGTCAATATACCGACGCTGGCAGCATTGCTGGTTTGCTCGTGAGTTTCACAAGACGGGCGTGGACGCCAACCAAGTATTTCATCTTTGGCAAGCACAGGAACAAATGCTGAAATTATCGGCTTACGAGCCTTGTCTCAAGGAAGCTGATCGGCAAATAGCGGCATGGAACGCCAATGCAGTTCAATGTTGGCCTGCGTTCTGGCACCGGTTGAAGGATACGCTGGACCATATTAACGAAGCCTTGGCTGTTGACGCTGATAACAAAGCCGGACAATACAATCCGGAAGTCATCGAGAAAGAGACAGAGGCATTAGACCGGAACACTGACGAAGACCATCAGGAAGTACAACACCATTACGATTATATAGTTTTTAATACCAGGAATGTTCCTTGCCACATGTATCGTTATTGGGCCAAAGATATTCATGTGACCGTCGAGGGTGATGTCAAACGAATCGATCTTAGTGATAACCGCACGCTGGGGGTCGAAATACTCAGGCCGACCCTGTTAAAGCAGAACCAGCCAGTGACAGTAGCCAAGGGTCAGACGATGGGGGCCCTCGACTTAAAACCGGGCAACAGTCATCATGCATTGCCCAGCATGACGCCAGACGACTATATTGTGGCACTGCGTCTGGAACCCGAGTTACCCTTTGCCCTGGTCAGGGACAAATATACCGGGCTTCACACACTCTCTATTCCTGAGGCCGAAGCCAAACAGAATATTAAAGTGGATTATGTCGTAGAACCCAGGAAAACGGAGCCCCGTGCAAAAGAATTAACATGGTTTGACACCCATTGTTCAGAAGGTATGAAAGCAGTACTGAACGAAGTGTTTAATAACATTGGCAAACAACCAGCCGAAATACGCTTTCCTTTGTGGAAAATAAAACACTCTGAAAACACCAGCCAACGAATTGAGGCGATCACGGATTATTGCCGACAGTTTTCCGGCCAGAGCAAACCAGAGCCCGGTAAAAATTTCTTTGAATTCCTCGTAACACAGCGGCAAGGTAGCTGTCGTCATCGTAGTTCTGTTTTTGTGGCTTTTTGTCGTTATTTTGGGATTCCATCCCGGCAAATCAGAAGCCTTTTACACAGCTTTGTTGAATATTGCCCGGATGGAGATCAGACCTGGAAGTCAGTGGATTTGGGTGGGTCATATCTTCCGTTCACAGTAATTGCCCCTGACTTCCAGGGGAATGACAGTCAGCCTATCTTGGAAGAAAACGTTTACAACATTGAGATCAGGGGACTCCTGAAGGATCTTTTTAAAGGGGCTGATTTAGCACAACAACAAGCTCTTGCTAAAGCCTGTGGTATAAGCCTTGAGGAGTTGAACAAAGCCGTTGAGACAGACAGTGCATTGCCAGAAGCCAATATAAGTCTTTTTGAAGCAGTACAGAAACTTTGGCAGGAAAAAGATTTGCCCGGTTTTTCCATGGGCGTGTCAACGTTAAAGGCCTCGGGGACGAGAGCCCTGAGACATTGTGAGAAGCGATTGATCGGAGTTATCTATGACCATGAGGGGAATGCCTGTAAACCGATGTCGGAAGCAGTAAGGGCAATATTGTCCAACGGTCATTCCGATCAGGCCATTGAACAACTCAGGTTATTGCACTCAAAAATGATTGTTCAGGGCGGAGCAAGCCCTCTTGATTGGTTGAGTTCTATAGTGGAAATAATCGAGAACAGTGACTTGGCCAACCCTTCGGTTATTCACTTTGTCCACGAAGCCCTGAAATCGGGTTGGCTGGAGCCACTGCCGACCTATAAGAGCCCTATTATGAAGGCCGATCATCATTATAAGCTATTGGTGCGTCTCGCAGGTGTCCACAAACTCAGGGCTGAAGCCACCCATCAGCTGAAAAAGTGGTATCAGACACTCTTGTCCAGGGAAAAAAATAGCCAGGTATGGCGGGTGGCTTATAGAGACCTTCAGGGAAGAAAAAGTGATGCCATGTTCGTCACTCATTGTCATGATGGGGTTTCGTCATCCCTTGAAAAAAATATGCTCAATCCATCTGTACAGATCGACTGGGTGCACGAACCTGAGGGTGTTCCGAATATAGAACGAATGCTGGTGCATCAGCCGGCATTTGTGAAGTTAAACTCGGGCAAGGCTGGCTATCGTCCGGTGATTACCATGGGGCAACCTTCCTGGGACAGCGAGGTGTTTAATGAAAAAGTTGAAGCCCTGTTGCAACGAAAAATTGAGAACAGCCCGGAATTGAAGGCGCTGTTGGAAGACATTAAACAATATAAGAAAAGACGTTTTGCTACCACAGGCAGTCACGAACCCATTTTAAAGTGCCTTGAGCTGTCATGGGATGACGAAAGCTTTTTGGGTACTTTAAAAAACCAATGCAGGCAGGCGATTCAGCAGGCGTTCAGTCATTACCTTTATGAAGTGACGCACTTAAAAGGCAGTCGTTTAACCTATTGTTGGGCTGACGCTTCCATCGCAGACTCCATGAATTCAGACTACTACGGCGCTCATGATCCATCTTCACCAGAAGAGCTGCATGCAATGATATGTAAAATTGAGAGCTCTTTCTGTTTTCAGCAGCCAGTGAAGGATGCCCGCCTGCTGCAGCAGGCACACAACGCCAGCAACGCACTGGTGCTCAAATCCGATGAGCTGACAACCATCGCCGAAGAGTTTTTGAACAGTGTGAATTTGAACTCGCTGTGTGAGTCATTGGATACGTGATAAACGTTTGGTTTCAAGACCGTTGACTTCCCACTATAGCAACGGGCCAGTACCCAAATTGAACTTTCCCGGCCTCTGAAGGTCTTATCATTAAAGGGATTCAATTCAGTCCTTCAGATGGTTGTAGGGAGATTGACTATGGATGGTCAGATTGGTGGAGAAATTAACAAACCTGTTCCGGCTAGTGGCTTGCCAGCCAAGAGGTCAGGGCAGGATTCAGATTTAATATCAAACGTCAAAGCTGTCTGCTCTGGTCTCAATTACCAACTGAATCTATCGTCATCTCAGATTATGACACCTGACAGGGCGAGAACCGTATCCTCAACGGACTCCCTGCTCCAAAAAAAACCTCATGCCTTCGATTTCCGTTTTGTCGCCAGTGATGATGAAGTTCGACAGCTTTTGGCTGACCAGACCCGCGATAAAAATCGCGATGTCACGCTTATTTCCCACCCCGATGACCTCTCACAGGCTAACCTGGTGAGCCGTCTGAGCATTGCCGACAATGGTCGTCACACTTTGCGCTCAGGCAAGCTCTTTGAAGGTTCACAGCCATTGACCCTGGTGATAGATATCCGAAAACTCACCAATGAGGATCTGCCAAAATTTAACGATCTGCTGGACCCGGATAACCCCTGTCTATACGACAAGGTCAGCCAGAAGAAACGCCCTCTGGGAGAGCATGTTTCTCTGCTGGTTCTGGCAGCCCCTGAACAATTGACATCGGTTGGCCAGCATGGCGGCGCGCCTGCGGCCAGCGCACCGGCAGCCGACGCTCCGGGCGCTGATTTCTGGCGGCGAATTAACCGACCGGGCAATACATGGCAGTTCGAGGCTGAGACTGGCAATGAACCATTGATGGACATTGACGGGGCTCCCCCGCTATTGCCTGAATTTCCCAGTGACGAAAATGCTATGGACGACGACACTATCCTGGTTATTGACTGCCACTTGCACAACAACTGGCGACAGTTACTGCTGGGTGGTCCCGGTGTCGATCAACAGGGGCGAATCCAGCACATCCCTGGCAGGCTTGAACGATTGACGTCGGGACAACGGGTGGTACTGAAAGGCGCCGACTGGCAGGACCTGACCTTTGAACAGACCATTCGACAGATGCTGGCGCAACAGTGCTTTGAGAGCAATGGGGAAGTCTGTCCGTTACCCGACGATGTTCAGTTTTATCAGATGCCGGCGGGGAAGGACGAGCTTCATTCGCTGTTCCAAAGCCAGTCTAAAGAGCACGCCGCAGAACACCCAATCATCATTAACCAGGGGAATATCACAGAATGGCTGAGCCCCATTGCCATTACGCCTGAAGGCTATGCAATCCCTAACACCTGCCTGTTGGAACAGATCAGGGCGGGGGGTGTCGTCACCGTAACGTCTCCACTCACTGAAGCCCTCTGGTTTCGTTTGCTGGGTTCATTGCAAACCCTTCGCGAGACCACCGGCCTGGAGCCCCGACTCCAGGTGGCTCATACAAGACAGCAGCCGAAAGCCCTGAGATTGGCAGAAGACGATGGGCGCTTTCTGTCCAGCCCACACAGTAAAGTCACTGGTCACGCCACCTTTAATACCTTCACTTATCAGCAACATGCCCAGGCCAGTCATTGGATTAATCATCAACCACAAACCCCTCTGGTCATTCAGGTTAACGAACAGACTGGCTTCAGCCAGCTATTTGATAACATCCATATCGCCTCGGAACAAAAGGCGCATTTCAGACGATCTCAGAGTGATTTGCAGGCGGCATTAACCGCTGGCAAGCCGGTGGTATTCAGAGGGCTGGAAAGTAATCCAAGGCTTCAGCAGCTTCTGGAACCCCTGGTTATTGGGCAACCTCTGTTGGTGAATGGTCAATTACAGGCCTACCCACAAGCCCATGTCACAATACTCTGGCCTGAGTCTGTGAAAAGCGCCTCTTCAGTATTTAATTCGATGGTTGCCACGGGTAGCCGGTGTCCCGAGATTGATCTCTGGGATATCAATACCCTCAGGCATAAAATCTCCCGGGCAGAGCTGCCAGAACAAGCACTTCACTCACTTTACGAAGCCTTTAAAACCGTACCCGGTGGCCTTTGTAATGCTCTGCCTGAAGTGACCGAAGGGTTGTTGAATAATCTGATACTGGCTGCCCGGAGGGCACAGCAGTTTGACCACTCCCCTCAGCTCCTGCCATGCCACTGGCGCAAGGCCATCAATAGCGTCATCACCCATGGCACCCGACAACATCCGTCCGTCCATGATTTTATGAAAGTGGCCTGTTTGCAGTTACTGCCGGATGAAGATCAAGCCGCCTCCGTAGACCGGGATCAGTTAGCTGCCATCATCAGTAGCACCCCTCGACTGGATAGAAACTTTGTCAAGCGAAACCTGTGGCAACTGGCCCGAGCCTTTGAGCCGACAGTATTTATAGGTACCGAATTAAAACTGTCCTATGAAAATCCATTTCCAGAGTGGGGTAAGAAAGAAGTTATGGACAGGCTCTGTGCCATGATCCTGGCCCACGCACCTGAAAAACAACGAGATGTTATAGCCTATCAGCTGGCAGTCGATCCGGCGGCAACAAAGCCCTGGCAATGCTTAGCCATCGAGCCAACAAGACAGATTAAACGTTTGCAAGATGCACTGGCTTCTGGCTGGCAGTTACCTTTGCACTCAGGGCAGACCCGATCCGATGCCATCCACGGTCTGGCCAGCGATTGTTTTCATAGGGCCAGAACAGCGAGTTCTGAGGCAGACGGCATTGAACGCATAGAAAATCGACTGTCAGAATCACTGAAATGGCAGGGTTCCGCTGATGAGCCCCTGTCTGCACTGGCCCGGGATCTTTATCATGGTGAGATAAGTCAGAAGGATCGTGAAAGTCGTCGCTTATCCCGACTCCATGACCGGCTTACGGACTCTCCCGTTATATTCCTTGAGGGGGAAACCGGAACCGGGAAAAGCTACTTTTCCGCCAAAATGGCAAAGGCTTCAGGACAGGCAACGGTGCTTTCCCTTGGACCTTCTGACAGCGAACAAACCCTGATGAAACGCTGGCAGTGGCAAAAGCACGCCGATGGCGACCGCTCTATGGTGCTGCAAAACCGGGCGCTGATGGAATGGGCCAATACCAAATCCGACAAAGACGGAGAATACATTACCCTGGTTCTGGATGAAGCCAACCTGGCCCAAACCGGATTACTTGCATCATTGAACGGCTTATGGGAACCGCAACCCTGCATCTATGTGAATGGTCATCCTGTCAAGGTCAGCGAAAAACACCGGGTAATTCTCACCGGCAACCCGGATCATTACGTCGGGCGCCAAATGGACCCGACCCTGAAAGAGAAACTGCCCAGAGCTTATTACCCACGTTTGGATGAGGCGTTCCTTCGGGACAGAGTGGTGGAACCAGCTCTACTCAATCAGTTACAACGGCATCAAATAAACGACATTGCACACAGTGCCAGCAAGAGTGTGATGGCACTGTGGCAATATTATCAGGAGCTTTTGCCCGAGCATGAGTTTACTCCCAGGGATTTAACGGATATCTGCAGCTGGGTGGGTTGGTATCTGGATCGTGCGTTATCCAAAGGCGACAGTGCCAGCTGTAAGCAAGTGAACAGTTTGATCCAGCAAAGCTTCCGGGATGTACTGGGTCCCGAAATCAGCGAGACTCAACAGGATGCCCTTTCGGCACTGGAAATCTGGTTTGCTGCCCGTTACGAACTGGACAACACCCTGCGAGACAGAGTTCATAACCACACCCTGCCAGATATTCTGCAGGACTTCAGAACATTGACCAAAGAAATCCGACCTGAGTTTGATACCTCCGGATCGGCAGTCATTGATCTGGCGCAAGGGCTGGGACAGGATTTAAGCCGCTGTCAGCAGGCTTATCATCACGACAGAAAACACGGCGGTCGTCAGGCAACACTGATTGAAGGCCCGGCCGGACGGGGTAAAGATGCCACGTTGAACCTGTTGATTGAAAGTGTCAGACAGCAGGCTCTACAACGGGGAGAGTCCATGCCGGAAGTCTTTCTCCTGAATGCCTGTGATTGTTCCTGGGACCAAGTGTGTGAAAAGATCCAGAAAGCAAAAGTCGATGGTGGCATCGTGGTGATTTCGGAAATGAATCTGATCGACAGCCAGCATCTGGAAGGCGAGTTAAACGATATTCTGGCCGGTGACGCCCATCCGGGCTTCCACCTGTTTGCCACCATTAACCCGCCTGAGTACAGCGGGCGAAAACCCTTATCACCGGCACTGAAAGGGCGTTTTCGACATTTGCCGATCCGGCAGTACAGCCCGACCGAATTGCAGGCCATTGCCGGGAAAGTCTTGCCAGAGAATGAGCAGGGAAAAATCACGGCTAAACGGCTGACTGAAAAACATTGTCGTTTAAGGGCCTGCCTGCAACGCAAAGACCTGCCATTACAGCCCACCAGTCGCGATTTACAGAATGTCGCCATGGCTGTCAAAAGAAGAGGCGATTTTAGCGAAAAAGCACTTCATCAATGCTTCAATCAGCACTACCGGCTTTACCTGATGGCCGCCAACCTGTCGCTGGAGGAACTGCCGGAGTCATCGACTCATGCCATGGGCAAAGGAGCGCTTGCTTCTGATCTGAGCCATTGGCTCTATCAAAAGGTACCGAACATTGATCGTCCGTGGTTGATACGACAGAGTGATCGCAACAGTATTGATGAAAAAGGCCACGAAATTCTTGTTGAGGCTGGTCTGGATAAAAAGCAAGCCAGGACTGAAATCATCAAGAGGGTGGCTCAGGCGAGGTGGCAGGCATCCGGTTTTTCACTGGCGCCGGATCAGTATAACGATATCCTCACCCGGGCACTGTACCGATACTGGCAGCATCGCTGGTTTCATCGTGAGTTCGGCCTGACGGGCGAGGACGCCAATTGCTTATTTCCCCTGACCAAAGAAGAGAAACAAACGCTGAAAATGTCGACCTCCCAGCCTTTTCTCCGGGAGGCTGATAAGTTGATTGGTGCATGGAAAGCCGACGCAGTTCAATGGTGGCCTGCCTTTTGGCATCAGATAAGTAACCTGCCGAACCATTGGCTTGACGATTACATGGATGAAAAGTTAGCGACTGACTCTGGTAATGCGCCTGAAAAACACTGTCTAAACGCTCCCTCGAAAAAAGATAAGGTACTGGACCGGAGAACAAACTATGAGTGCCTGAGATTGCCACTACTATACGATTTACCCGTTTTTAAAACGCAGAGACCCACTTCCCGTATGTATCGTTGGGAGGCAAAGGATATTTGTGTGACTGCCAGGGGCGATATCATACGGACCGATCTTAATGATCCACGCATTCAAGGTTTCGTAACCCTCATGCCGGACCGGTTACCAGGGCCTGACCAAGAAGTGATATTAACCAGCAACCAAACCCTGGCGTCCTTTAAGTGGACATCGAAGAAAGGTCAATTTGTGTTACCCAGCCTGACGCCTGACGACTATATCGTAGCCCTGCGTACAGAACCCGATTTGCCATTTAAACTGATCAGGCATCGGTATACCGGGCTTCACATACTGATTATTCCAGAAGCCAACACCGAACAGACTATTCAATTTACTTATGTCGTAGAGCCCAAAAAACCGGACGACAGTGTTTCGGCTGAAGAAGCCCGGCCAAAACAATCAATACGTTTTGACACCCACTGTTCAGAAGGTATTAAAACCGTGCTGGACGAACTGTTTTCGCCCGTAAAAGAGCACCCGGCCAAACTACAGATGAGTTTGCAGAAAATAAAAAACGCCAGACACACCCGGCAACGAATTGAGGCGATCACGGAGTATTGCCGACAGTTTTCGGGTAAGACTGAACCGAAGCCGGAAGAAAATTTCTTTAGATTCCTCGTCACTCAGCAGCAGGGTAGCTGCCGTCATCGCGCGCCTGTTTTTGTTGCTTTTTGTCGTTATTTCGGGATTCCCAGTCGGCAAATTCATAGCCTTACCCACGAGTTTCCCGAGTATTCACTGGATAGAGGTCAAACCTGGGAATCGGTGGATTTGGGCGGAGGGCCCGCACAGGTAAGAGAAATCAAATCTGAATTCCAGCCCACCAGGCAGCTCAGTAGTTCCGGCAGTGAGTCAAAGAGGTTTAAGGATCTTCTGAAAGGGGCTGATTCAGCGCAACAAGAAGCTCTGGCACAAGCCATTGACAAGAATCCTGAGAGACAGAACACAGCCCTTGAAAGAGGTAGTGCCTCATCAAATCCATTTAAAGTCACCTCCAAAATGGTGAGGGAACTTTGGAAGAGAAAAGATTTGACCGGATTTTCCATGGGCGTCTCAATTTTACTGGATATAAAAGCATTGAACAATTACGAGCTGGCATTGGTTGGTGCTGTGCATATAAAACACGGGGCGAGTACCTATAAACCCATGGTGGAGGCAGTAGCAAAAATATTGTCCGACAGTGATGAGGACCAGGTCACTGAACAACTCAAGTTACTCCATTCAAAAGTGATTGTTCAGGCCGGAGAGAGACCTCAGCAGTGGATGAGTTCCATGGTGGATATACTGAACGGCAGTGACTTAACCAGGCCTTCGGTTATTCAACTTGCCCTCGCAGCCCTGGAATCAGGTTGGCTGGATCCACTGCCGGAATACGACCACAAGATTAACGGGGTCCGTGAACAGCATGAGCTATTGTTACGCCTTGAAGGCGTTGATGAATTAAAAGTTAAAGCCACCCATTGCCTGAAAAATTTATACAAGCAGTTGTTTTCCAGAGAAAAAAACAGTCAGGAATGGCGGCTGAGCTATGAAGACTTCCAAACGAGAGAAGATGCCTGCCTGATGACCCATTGTCATGGTGGCTTTTCGCCATACCTGGAAGAGCTGATTGTCCGTAAAGCTTTACAAGACGCCTGGACGGACGAACCTGAAGGCATTCCGAATATAGAGCGGTTGCTGGTACACCATCCCGCGTTTGTGCGATTAAACTCTGGCAGGACGCTCCACCGACCGGTGGTTATCCTGGGGCAACCTCGCTGGTACAGCGAAGCAATGAGTGAAAAAACCGAAGCTCTGCTTCAACTAAAAGTTGAGAGCAGCCCGGAATTGAAGCGGTCGTTTGAAAAAGTCAAACAGTACAGGGAGATTGATAATGAATACGACAAAGCTCTGGCTGACCTGGATAATTGGTACAGTGATCATTCAAGCCATGAACAATCAATGCTTCCTGATCAGCAATGCCAGACTCGAAAAGAACAATATGAGAAACAAAAACTTGCTATCAAAAGTCATTACAAACCCCTTCTGGATTCCATTGGGCTGCAACACCGGGAAAAAGGGCTTGTACGTGATCTAAAAATCAAATGCAGGCAAGCGATTGGGCAGGCCTTCAGTCATTACCTGTATGGTTTGACGCACTCGAAAGGCGGTTCCTTGACCTATTGTTGGGCCGAAGCAATTGTCAGTGACCAGATACTTAGAATAAAATGGTATGGCACTCATGATCCATCCTCACCGGAAGAGCTGTATGCCATGATGCAATTAATTGAATCTTACGAATTTCCGTCATCTGCCAAGGATGCCTATTTAAAACAGGCACTCAACATCAGTAACGCTCTGATACTCAGGTCCGATGATCTGACCAAAATTAATGAAGAGTTTTTGAACAGCGTGAATTTGAATTCGATTTATGAGTCATTGGATAACTGATAATCCTGATTGATGCCATTGCCCTGCGGCTAACTAACCCAATGGAACTTTCCTCCCGCCTGAAGGTCACATAAGTACTCAACCATACGAAATCAAACCATTTCAATGCAGTCCTTCAAATAACAGGAGCGAGATTTACCGTGGATGGCCAGATTGGCTGGAGAAATAAACAACCCTTACCTGATGGCAGCGTGCCAGACAAGAGAGCAAAGCTGGATGCACCGTCAAGGATTGCAGAGGTCTGCTCAGATGTAACTCCCAGACTCAATAAATCATCAGCTCCGGGGATCTCGCCTCACCAGACGAGAAGCGTATCCTCAGCGGATTCCTCGCTCCAAAAGACCACTCATGCCTTCGATTTTCGTTTTGTCGCCAGTGATGATGAAGTTCGACAGCTTTTAGTGGCGCAAACCTGCGATGAACATCGGGATGTTACCCTTATTTCCCACCCCGATGACCTCGCACAGGCCAATCTGGTAAGACGGTTGAGTATTTCTGTCGATGGCCACCACACTCTGGGTTCTGGCAAGCTGTTCGAAAGTCCACAGCCACTGACTCTGGTGCTGGATATCCGAAAACTCAGCAGCGAAGATTTGCCAAAATTTAACGATCTGCTGGACCCGGATACCCCCTGTCTATACGACAAAGTCAGCCAAAACAAACGCCCTCTGGGCGAGCATGTTTCTCTATTGGTCGTGGCAGATCCTGAACAGTTGGCATCGGTTGGTCATCGTGACGACGCACCCGGCGCTGATTTCTGGCGGCGAATTAATCGACCGGAAAATAGCTGGCAGTTCCAGGCCCAGACTGGTAATGACCCATCGATGGACATAGACGAGATTGCTCCATTATTGGTTGAACTCCCCCCTGCCGAAAGCGCCATGGACGACGACGTTACCGTTCTTATTAACTGCCACTTGCACAACGACTGGCGACAGTTGTTGTTGGGCGGCCCCGGTGTGGATCAGCAGGGACGAATTCAGCATCTCCCCGGCAGGATTGAGTTATTGAGGGCCGGACAAAGGGTGATTCTGAAAGGGGCCAACTGGCAGGATCTGGCCTTTGAGCAGACGATTCGACAGATGCTGGCGCAACAGTGTTTTGAGAGCAATGGGAAGGTCTGTCAGTTACCGGACGAGGTTCAGTTTTATCAGATGCCGGTGGGTGAGGATGAGCTTTATTCACTGTTTCAGAGCCTGTCTCAAGAGCACGCACCAGGAAACCCGGTCATCATTAACCAGAGTAATATCACAGAATGGCTGAACCCCATTGCCATTGCTCCGGAAGGCTACGCAGTCCCTAACAGCTGTCTGTTGGAACAGGTTCGAGCAGGTGGTACGGTCACCGTCACGTCTCCCCTCACTGAGTCGGCCTGGTTTCGTTTGCTGGGTTCATTGCAGACTATTCGAGAGACAACGGACCTGGAGCCGCGACTTCTGGTAGCCCATTCAAGACAGCAGCCGAAAGCTCTGGGATTAGAAGAAAGCGATGAACAGTCTGTGCCCAACCTGCAGGAAAAAATCAGAGATCAGGCCACCTTTAGAACCGTCACTTATCAGCAACACGTCCAGGCAAGTCGTTGGATAAATAAACACCAGCCAGCACCGTTGGTCATTCAGGTCAATGGACAGACCGGCTTCAGCCAGCTATTTGATAATATCTATATCACTTCGGAACAAAAGGCCCTTTTTGGACGAGATCAGAGTGACTTGCAAAAGGCATTAACCGCTGGCACGCAGGTTGTAATTTGCGGGCTCGAAAGTAATCCAACACTTCAACAACTCCTGGAACCCCTGATTGTTGGCCAACCTCTGTTGGTCAATGGCCAGTTACAGGCCTACCCACAAGCTCATGTCACAATACTCTGGCCTCAATCTGCGAAAAGCCAATCTGCAGTCTTTAATTCGATGGTTGCCACAGGTAAACCCTGCCCTGAGGTCAATATCTGGGATATCAATGCCCTCAAGCATGATATCCCCCGGACTGAGCTGCCAGAACGAGCCCTTAACTTGCTTTACGAAGTGTTTAAAACCGTACCTGCCAACTGTTGTAACCCTCTGCCTGAAATGTCCGCAGGCTTGTTGAATAACCTGATACTGGCTGCCCGGCGAGCACAGCAGGTTGACCGCTCACTTCAGCTCCTGCCCTGCCACTGGCGCAAGGCCGTCGATAGTGTCATCACCCATGGCCTGCGGCAGAGTCTGCCGGTGCGTAATTTTATGAAAGTAGCTTGTTGGATGTTGCTGCCAGATGCTCCCGGGAAGCGGGATGAGGATCAAACTGCCTCGGTCGATCCGGATCAGTTAAATGAGATCATCAATAGTGCCCCACGGTTAGACAGAGAGTTTGTGAAGCAGAACCTGTGGCCGCTGATCAGAGCAGCCTCTGACCCTGGAGTCTTAAAGCAATTGCAACTGTCCTATTGCGATCCATTTCCAGAGCAGAGCAAAGAAGACGCTCTGGACAGACTCTGTGCCCTGATCGTGAGCCATACCCCTGAAAAACATCGACAGGCAATGGCCTGTCAGTTGGCAGTCGATCCGCAGGCAGCAGAACACTATCAAAGGTTAGCCATAAGGCCATCAAGACAGATTAAACGTTTACAGGATGCATTGGCCTCTGGCTGGCAGTTATCTCTAGCCATAGGGCAGACCCGATCCGAAGCCATTAAATCACTGGCTGCTGATTGTTTTCAGATGGCCAGAACCGCGAATTCTGAAACAGAAGACATTGAACGTATAAAACATCGACTGTCTGCATCACTGGCATGGCAGGGTTTGACTGATGAGCCCTGGTCAGCACTGGCCCGGGATCTTTATCACGGTGAGACGAGTCAGAAGGATCGTGAAAACCGTCGTTTATCCCGGCTCCATGACCGGCTTACAGACTCTCCCGTTATATTCCTGCAGGGCGAAACCGGCACCGGGAAAAGTTACTTTTCAGCGAAAATAGCAAAAGCTTCAGGATCGGCTGTGGTGCTGTCCCTTGGACCTTCTGACAGCGAGCAGACCCTGATGAAACGCTGGCAGTGGCAGCAACACGCTGATGGCGACCGCTCTATGGCACAGCAAAACCGGGCGCTGATGGAATGGGCCAAGACCTCACACCCCAGAGATGGAGGCTATGTTGAAGGAAAATATATCACTCTGGTTCTGGATGAAGCCAACCTGGCCAAAACCGGATTGCTGGCGTCATTGAACGGCTTATGGGAACCGGAACCCTGCATTTATGTGAATGGTCATCCTGTCCCGGTCAGCAAAGAACACCGGGTGATTCTCACCGGTAACCCCATTCATTACGGCGGACGCCAGTTGGATTCTGCCCTGAAAGAGAAACTGCCCAGGGCTTACTATCCTCGTCTGGACCAGGCTTTTCTTCGGGACAGAGTGGTGGAGCCGGCTCTGCTCAATCATTTACAACGGCATCTGCCGGAGTCTCGGCAAATAGACGACATGGCACGCATTGCCACCGAGAGCGTCATGCTACTCTGGCAGTATTATCAGGAACTGTTGCCAGAACATGAGTTTACCCCCAGGGATCTGACGGATATCTGCAGCTGGGTGGGTTGGTATCTTGATCGTTCGTTATCCGCAGGTGACAGGGTTAACTGCAAGCAAGTACAAGGTTTAATCCAACAAGGTTTTCGGGATGTGCTGGTGCCCGAAATCACCGAAACTCATCGGGATGCCCTGTCAGCACTGGAAATCTGGTTTGCTGCCCGTTACCAACCGGAGAATACCCTGAGTGACAGAGTTCGCAAAAAGACCCTGTCAGATATTCAGCAGACTTTCAGTACAGTCACCCAAAAAATCCGACCTGAGTTTGACACCTCCGGAACAGCAGTCATTGAACTGGTGCAACAACTTGGACAGGATTTAAGCCGCTGTCAGCAGGCTTATCACCTCGACAGGAAACACGGCGGACGACAGGCGACGCTGATCGAAGGTCCAGCCGGACGGGGTAAGGATGCCACGCTAAACCTGGTGATTGAAAGTGTCAGAAAGGAGGCTAAGCGACGGGGAGAATCCATGCCGGAAGTCTTTTACCTGAATGCCTGTGATTGTTCCTGGGACAGAGTGTGTGAAGCGATCCAGAAAGCAAAAGTGGAAGGCGGCATCGTGGTGATTTCGGAAATGAATCTGATCGACAGCCAGCATCTGGAAGGTGAGTTAAACGATATTCTGGCCGGTGACGCCCACCCGGGCTTCCACCTCTTTGCCACCATTAACCCGCCAGAGTACAGCGGACGAAAACCCTTATCACCGGCGCTGAAAGGGCGCTTCAGACATTTGCACATCCGGCAGTACAACCCGACAGAATTACAGACCATTGCCGGGAAAGTGTTGCCAGAGTCCTTAGAAGGGACATTCGCCGCTAAAAAGCTAACAGAAAAACATTGTCTTTTAAGGGCTCACCTGCAACGCAAAAAACTGCCGTTACAGCCAACCAGTCGTGATTTACAAAACGTCGCCAGGGCTGTTATCAGAGCAAGGGATTTTACCGAAAACGGACTGAATCAATGCTTCCAACGGCACTACCGGCTTTACCTGATGGCAGCCAGGCTGACGCTGGAAGAACTGCCCGGGTCATCGGCTATTGCCATAAGTAACGAAGCACTTGATACCAGACTTTGCGAATGGTTTAACCAAAGGGTACCAGGCATTGATCGACCCTGGTTGATACGACGCAGTGATTGCCAGAGTATGGATGAAAAACGCCATGAAATTCGTATCAAAACTGATCTGAATAGAGAGGAAGCCAGAACGGAAATCATCAGGATGCTGGCACGAACCCGCTGGCAGGCATCGGGTCTTTCAGTGAAACCGGATAAGTCCGACGATATTCTCACCCAGACACTTTACCGACACTGGCAGCAACGCTGGTTTGACCGTGAGTATGGCCAGTTGGGCGTGGACGCTGATAGCGTATTTCCCCTCACGAATGCACAGAAACAAACGCTGAAAACGTCAACCAACCTGCCTTATCTCGAGGCGGCTGACCAGCAGATAAGGGCGTGGAAAGCCAGTGAAGTTCAATTTTGGCCTGGGTTCTGGCATCAGATCAGTGATCTGCTGAACCATTGTGCGCACGATTATACTCATCAGGATATAGTGATCGACAGTGACAAGGCTCCTGAGGAATGCATTTCAGAAGTTCGCAGGAAACAGGCCAATGCCCTGGACCGGGCCACGGACTATCAGCGCCAGAAGAAGAGAGTATTCGACAATTATAAAATTTTTGACACGAACTACCCTTTCAACATGTATCGCTTGCGCGCGAGGGATATTAATGTATCTGCCAGGGGTGAGGTCGAGCTGACCGATATGGGTGATCAACACCTGCAGGGGATCGAAATCCTTATACCCGAACAGTTACCGGGGTATAACCAGGAGCTGACGTTAGCCAAAAACCAGACACTGGCAAACTACAAAGCGTCATCAAACAATGGTCAATATGCATTGCCCAGTCTGACACCTGAAGACTATATCGTGGCCCTGCGTATAGAACCCGTTTTGCCATGTACCCTGCTCAGGGATCGATATACCGGGCTGCACACACTGTCTGTTCCCGAAGCCAAAGCCGGTCAGATTATTCAATTTACTTATGTCGTGGAACCCAGAGCGCCGAGCAAAAAAACACTGCCTAAAAAAGTCCAGCCAGCACAATCAATACGTTTTGACGCCCGCTGTTCCAAAGGTATAGAAGCAGTATTGAACAAACTGTTTGCTGAGGTTGAACAACAACTGCCTGAAATAAAGGTGCCTTTGCAGGCAATAATGAACGCAAAAAACACGACGCAACGCATCAGGGCGATCAAGGACTATTGCCTGAAGTTTTCCGGAGGTGCTGAACCAGCAGGGCATAATGTTAATTTCTTTCACTTCCTCGTAACACGGCGACAAGGCAGTTGTCGTCATCGGACGCCTGTTTTTATTGCTTTTTGTCGCTATTTTGGGATTCCATGTCGGGAAATGACCAACCGTGTCCACGCCTTTGCAGAGTATTCTGAGGATAGAGGCCAAACCTGGAAGTCAGTGGATTTGGGCGGGGCGCCTGGTGAGCTAAAAAAAATCCCATCTGACTTCCAGCGCACCAATAAAGTCAGTAGTGAGTCAAAGAAGGCGAGGGATCTCCTGCAGGGTCTTCTGATGGGTGCTGATTCAGCACAACAACAAACTCTGGCTAAAACCTATGGTATGAGCCTTGAGGAACTTAACAGGATCATTGAGACAGGCGGCACATTACCAGGAAAAATCCAGAGTATCTGCAAAACGGTATTGAAGCTTTGGAAAGGAAAAGATTTAACCGGTTTCTCCATGGGAGTCTCAATGATAGAGTCGCTGGAGACAGAGGCATTGGGCTATTTCGAGCAGCAACTGGTCGGTAAGTTTATTTCTTGCGACTGGAGTTTCTGGCCGATGTCGGCGGTTGTCATAAACATATTATCTGACGGTGATGAAGTCCGGGTCATCGAACAACTCCAATCATTGCACTCAAAAATGATTGTTGAGGCTAAAGCACGCCCCCTCGAGTGGTTGGGTTCAATGGTGAATATACTTGAGCACAGTGACCTGGCCAACCCCTCGGTTATTCGCTTTGCCCTTAAAGTTCTGAAATTGGGTTGGCTGAAGCCACTGCCAAGGTACAGCGACGAAATTATTATGCCCCTTCAACATCACGAACTGTTGATGCATCTGAAAGGTATCGAAGAACTGAAGATTGAAGCTTCGAATTGCCTGAAAGAGTGGTATCAGTCTGTTCTGAAAAGGGGAAAACAAAGCAAGAGCTGGTGGTCGATTTATGAACACTTTCTGAGGAGAAAAGGGAATGACATGCTGGTCAGTCATTGTCACGAAGGGGCTTCGCCATCCCTTAATGATAAAATTGCCAATCCATCTTTAGATACCGCCTGGACGGATGACCCTGAGGGTGTTCCGAATATAGAACGAATGCTGGTGAACCAGCCCGCATTTGTGCAGTTGCACTCGGTCAGAGCCAGACACCGTCCGCTGATTATCCTGGGCCACCCTTTCCTGAGCAGCACATTAATTGATAAAAAAGCCCAGGACCTGTTGCAACTGAAAGCTAAGAAAAACCCTGATTTAAAGCGGTTATTGGAAAAAGTCAAACAGGATAATGTGGTCTCAAACCGAGGCTACATGAATGGTATTTACAATCGCTACAGACCCATTCCTGAGTCTGGTGACGTGTTACACAAGGACGCAGAGTTTGCCAGTGATATAGAGGACAAATGCAAACAAGCGATTCTTCAGGCCTTCTGTCAGTACCTGTATGAATTGACACACTCGAAGGGTGGTCGTTTAACCTATTGTTGGGGCGACGCTCTTGTCCGGTTTGTGAGCAATCGGAACTACTACGGCGCTCACGACCCATCTTCCCCGGAAGAGCTGTATGCCATGTTCTCTGAAATTGATCGATCCGAGTGGTTTGAGAAATCCGTTGATGATACCTACTTACGACAGACACTGGGCGACAGTAACGCCCTGGTGCTCAGATCCGCAGAGCTGATAAAAATTACCGAAGAATTTTTGAATAGTGTGAATTTGAATTCGCTTTGTGAGTCACTGAATACTTGTTAAAGGTTTGATCATGATGAGTTTTTCTAGACTGTTGACTTCCCACAATGGCAACGAGCCAGTACCAAAATGAAACTTTTGTATTATTTGAAGGTCGAATAATTAAACAGTTTTAATGCAATCCTTCAGATGCAATCCTTCAGATGGTAGTAGTGAGGTTAACTATGGATGGTCAGATTGGTGGAGAAATTAACAAATCCGTTCCGGCTAGGCCAGCCAGGAGGTCAGGGCAGGATTTAGATTTACCATCAAACGTCAAAGCTGTCTGCTCTGGTCTCAATTACCAACTGAATCTATCGTCATCTCAGATTATGACACCTGACAGGACGAGAACCGTATCCTCAACGGATTCCTTGCTCCAAAAAAAACCTCATGCCTTCGATTTCCGTTTTGTCGCCAGTGATGATGAGGTTCGTCAGCTTTTGGCTGACCAGACCTGCGATAAAAATCGCGATGTCACGCTTATTTCCCACCCTGATGACCTTGCACAGGCTAACCTGGTGAGCCGGTTGACCATTGCCGACAATGGTCGCCACGCTTTGCGCCCAGGCAAGCTCTTTGAAGGTTCACAGCCATTGACCCTGGTGATAGATATCCGAAAACTCACCAGTGAGGATCTGCCAAAATTTAACGATCTGCTGGACCCGGATAACCCCTGTCTATACGACAAGGTCAGCCAGAAGAAACGCCCTCTGGGAGAGCATGTTTCTCTGCTGGTTCTGGCAGCCCCTGAACAATTGACATCGGTTGGCCAGCATGAAGAGGCACCTGCGGCCGGCGCTCCGGGCGCTGACTTCTGGCGGCGAATTAACCGACCGGGCAATACCTGGCAGTTCGAGGCTGAGACTGGCAATGAACCATCGATGGACATTGACCGGGCCCCGCCGCTATTGCCTGAATTCCCCAGTGCCGAAAACGCCATGGACGACGACACTATCCTGGTTATTGACTGCCACTTGCACAACAACTGGCGACAATTACTGCTGGGTGCTCCCGGTGTCGATCAACAGGGGCGAATCCAGCACATTCCTGGCAGGCTTGAACAGTTGACATCCGGACAACGGGTGATACTGAAAGGCGCCGACTGGCAGGATCTGACCTTTGAACAGACCATTCGACAGATGCTGGCGCAACAGTGCTTTGAGAGCAATGGGGAAGTCTGTCCATTACCCGACGATGTTCAGTTTTATAAGATGCCGGTGGGGAAGGACGAGCTTCATTCGCTGTTCCAAAGTCAGTCTAAAGAGCACGCCGCAGAAAACCCGATCATCATTAACCAGCGGAATATCACAGAATGGCTGAGCCCGATTGCCATTACGCCTGAAGGCTATGCAATCCCTAACACCTGCCTGTTGGAACAGGTTAAGACGGGGCGTGTCGTCACCGTAACATCTCCACTTACTGAAGCCCTCTGGTTTCGTTTGCTGAGTTCATTGCAAACCCTTCGCGAGACCACCGGCCTGGAGCCCCGACTTCAGGTGGCTCATACAAGACAGCAGCCGAAAGCCCTGGGATTGGCAGAAGACGATGGGCGCTTTCTGTCCAACCTGCATGAAAAAGCCAGAGCCCATGCCACCTTTGATACCATCACTTACCAGCAACATGCCCAGGCCAGTCATTGGATTAATCGTCAGCCACAAGCCCCTCTGGTCATTCAGGTCAATGAACAGACTGGCTTCACTCAGCTCTTTGATAATATCCATATCGCCTCGGAACAAAAGGCGCATTTCAGACGATCTCAGAGTGAGTTGCAGGAGGCATTAACCGCTGGCAAACCCGTGGTATTCAGGGGACTGGAAAGTAATCCAACGCTTCAGCAGCTTCTGGAACCCCTGGTTATTGGGCAACCTCTGTTGGTGAATGGCCAGTTGCAGGCCTATCCACGAGCTCATGTCACAATACTCTGGCCTGAGTCTGTGAAAAGCGCCTCTTCAGTATTTCATGGGATGGTCGCCACGGGTAAGTCCTGTCCTGAGCTCGATCTCTGGGATATCAATGCCCGCAGGCATGGTATCGTCCGGACTGAGCTGCCAGAACAAGCGCTTAAACAGCTTTACAAAGCGTTTAAAACCGTACCTGACCTCCTTTGCAGCCCTCTGCCTGAAATGACCGAAGGGCTGTTGAATAATCTGATACTGGCTGCTCGTCGAGCACAGCAGGTTGACCACTCCCTGCAGCTCCTGCCCCGCCACTGGCGCAAGGCCATCAATAGTGTCATCACCCATGGCATCCGGCAGCATCCGTCCGTGCGGGATTTTATGAAAGTGGCCTGTTGGCACTTGTTACCGGATAAGACGCCGGACGAGGATCAAGCCGCCTCCGCAGACCCGGATCAGTTAGCTGCCATCATCAATAGCGACCCGCGACTGGATAGAGAGTTTGTCAAACGGAACCTGTGGCAACTGGCCCGAACCTTTGACCCGGCAGTATTTATAGGTACCGAATTACAACTGTCCTATGAAAGTCCATTTCCAGAGTCGGGTGAAAAAGAAGTTATGGACAGGCTCTGTGCCATGATCCTGGCCCACGCGCCTGAAAAACAACGAGATGCCATAGCGTATCAGTTAGCAGTCGATCCGGCGGCAACAAAGCCCTGGCAATCCTTAGCCATCGAGCCAACAAGACAGATTAAACGTTTGCAAGATGCACTGGCTTCTGGCTGGCAGTTACCTTTGCACTCAGGGCAGACCCGATCCGATGCCATCCACGGTCTGGCCAGCGATTGTTTTCATAGGGCCAGAACAGCGAGTTCTGAGGCAGATGGCATTGAACGCATAGAAAATCGACTGTCAGAATCACTGAAATGGCAGGGTTCCGCTGATGAGCCCCTGTCTGCACTGGCCCGGGATCTTTATCATGGTGAGATAAGTCAGAAGGATCGTGAAAGTCGTCGCTTATCCCGACTCCATGACCGGCTTACGGACTCTCCCGTTATATTCCTTGAGGGGGAAACCGGAACCGGGAAAAGCTACTTTTCCGCCAAAATGGCAAAGGCTTCAGGACAGGCAACGGTGCTTTCCCTTGGACCTTCTGACAGCGAACAAACCCTGATGAAACGCTGGCAGTGGCAAAAGCACGCCGATGGCGACCGCTCTATGGCGCAGCAAAACCGGGCGTTGATGGAATGGGCCAATACCGAATCCAACAAAGACGGAGGATACATCACTCTGGTGCTGGATGAGGCTAACCTGACCCAAGCCGGATTGCTGGCGTCATTGAACGGCCTGTGGGAACCGCAACCCTGCATCTATGTGAATGGTCATCCTGTCAAGGTCAGCGAAAAACACCGGGTAATTCTCACCGGCAACCCCGATCATTACGCCGGGCGCCAAATGGATCCGACCCTGAAAGAGAAACTGCCCAGAGCTTATTACCCGCGTTTGGATCAGGCTTTCCTTCGGGACAGAGTAGTGGAACCGGCTTTGCTCAGTCAGTTACAACGGCATCAAATAAACGACATTGCACAGATTGCCAGCAAGAGTGTGATGGCACTGTGGCAATATTACCAGGAGCTGTTGCCCGAGCATGAGTTTACTCCCAGGGATTTAACAGACATCTGCAGCTGGGTGGGTTGGTATCTGGATCGTGCGTTATCCAAAGGCGACAGTGCCAACTGTAAGCAAGTGAACAGTTTGATCCAGCAAAGTTTCCGGGATGTGTTGGGTCCCGAAATCAGCGAGACTCAACAGGATGCCCTTTCGGCACTGGAAATCTGGTTTGCTGCCCGTTACGAACTGGACAACACACTGCGAGACAGAGTTCATAACCACACCCTGCCAGATATTCTGCAGGACTTCAGAACATTGACCAAAGAAATCCGACCTGAGTTTGATACCTCCGGATCGGCAGTCATTGATCTGGCGCAAGGGCTGGGACAGGATTTAAGCCGCTGTCAGCAGGCTTATCATCACGACAGAAAACACGGCGGTCGTCAGGCAACGCTGATTGAAGGTCCGGCCGGACGGGGTAAGGATGCCACGCTGCATCTGATGATCGAAAGTGTCAAACAGCAAGCTAAAGAACGGGAAGAAACCATGCCAAAGGTCTTTCCCCTGAATGCCTGTGATTGTTCCTGGGAGCAACTGTGTGAAGTGATCCAGAAAGCAAAAGTAGAGGGCGGCATCGTGGTAATTTCAGAAATGAACCTGATCGACAGCCAGCATCTGGAAGGTGAGTTAAACGACATTCTGGCCGGTGATGCCCATCCGGGTTTCCACCTGTTTGCCACCATCAACCCTCCTGAGTACAGCGGGCGAAAACCTTTGTCACCGGCGCTGAAAGGGCGCTTCAGACATTTGCCCATCCGGCAGTATAACCCGACAGAATTACAGACCATTGCCGGAAAAGTGTTGCCAGAGTCCTTAGAAGGGACATTCGCCGCTAAAAAGCTAACAGAAAAACATTGTCTTTTAAGGGCTCACCTGCAACGCAAAAAACTGCCGTTACAGCCAACCAGTCGTGATTTACAAAACGTCGTCAGGGCTGTTATCAGAGCAAGGGATTTTACCGAAAACGGACTGAATCAATGCTTCCAACGGCACTACCGGCTTTACCTGATGGCAGCCAGGCTGACGCTGGAAGAACTGCCCGGGTCATCGGCTATTGCCATGAGTAACGAAGCACTTGATACCAGACTTTGCGAATGGTTCAACCAAAGGGTATCAGGTATTGATCGACCTTGGTTGATACGACGCAGTTATTGCAACAGTACGGATGAAAAACGCCATGAAATTCGTATCAAAACTGATCTGAATGGTGAGGAAGCCAGAACGGAAATTATCAGGATGCTGGCACGTACCCGCTGGCAGACATCGGGTCTTTCAGTGAAACCGGATGAATCCGACGATATTCTCACCCAGACACTTTACCGACACTGGCAGCAACGCTGGTTTGATCGCGAGTATGGCCAGTTGGGCGTGGACGCTGATAGCGTATTTCCACTGACGAATGCACAGAAACAAACGCTGAAAACGTCAACCAACCAGCCTTATCTCGAGGCGGCTGACCAGCAGATAAGGGCGTGGAAAGCCAGTGAAGTTCAATGGTGGCCTGCGTTCTGGCATCAGATCAGTGATCTGCTGAACCATTGTGTGAACGATCAGACTCACGAAGATATTACGATTGACGGTGATAACGCTCCTGAAGAATACATCTCAAAAGCTCACGGGAAACAGGGTAAGACCCTGGACCGTGACACGGACTATGAGTGCAGTAAGAAGTCAAAAGTCGACGACTATAAAATTTTTGACACGGATTACCCTCGCCATATGTATCGCCTGCAGGCTGAGGATATTAGTGTATCTACCGGGGGTGAGGTCGTGCTGACCGAAATGAGTGATCAACACCTTCAGGGGACCGAAACCCTTATACCCGAAGAGTTACCGGGGCGTAACCAGGAACTGACGTTAGCCAACAACCAGACACTGGCAAACTACAAAGCGCCATCAAGCAATGGTCAATATGCATTGCCCAGTCTGACGCCTGAAGACTATGTCGTGGCCCTGCGTATTGAACCCGCTTTGCCGTATACACTGCTCAGGGATCGATATACCGGGCTGCACACACTGTCAGTTCCCGAAGCCAAAGCCGGTCAGATTATTGAATTTACTTATGTCGTGGAACCCAGAGAGGCGAGCAAAAAAACACTGACGAAAAAAGTCCAGCCAGCACAATCAATAGGTTTTGACGCCCGCTGCTCCAAAGGTATGGAAGCAGTATTGAACAAACTGTTTGATGAGGTTGAACAACAACTGCCTGAAATAAAGGTGCCTTTGCAGGCAATAATGAACGCAAAAAACACGACGCAACGCATTGAGGCGATCAAGGACTATTGCCAACAGTTCTCCGGTACCGCCGTAGCAGAGAGCAATGAAAATTTCTTTCAATTCCTGGTAACAAAACGGCAAGGAAGCTGTCGTCATCGTGTGCCTGTTTTTGTCGCTTTATGTCGCTACTTCGGGATTCCGTGTCGGCAAATTGGCAACCCTTCTCACGCCTTTGCCGAGTGTTCCATAGATAGAGGCCAAACCTGGAAGTCAGTGGATTTGGGCGGGGTGCCTTTAGAGGTAAGAAAATTCCCATCTGACTTTCAGCACAACAAAAAAGTCAGTAGTGATTTAAAGAAGGCGAGGGATCTCCTGCAGGGTCTTCTGAAGGGTGCTGATTCAGCACAACAACAAACTTTGGCTAAGACCTATGGTCTGAGCCTTGAGGAACTTAACAACGTCATTGAGACAGGCGGGGCATTACCGGAAAAAAACCTGGATATCCGCGAAACAGTATTGAAGCTTTGGGAAGGAAAAGATTTAACCGGTTTCTCCCTTGGGATCTCAATTTTAGAGTCGCTGGAGACAAAAGCATTGACCTTTCGCGAGTGGCAACTGGTCGGTAAGTTTTTTTATCGCGATTGGCCTTCCAGGCCGATGTCGGCGGTTGTCAAAAAAATATTATCTAACGGTGATGAAGTGCGGATCATTGAACAACTCCAATCATTGCATTCAAAAATAATTGTTCAGGGTAGAGCAAACTACCTCGACTGGTTGGGCTCAATGGTGGATATACTTGAGGACACTGACTTGACCAACCCCTCGATTATTCGCTTTGCCCTTAAAGTTCTGAAATTGGGTTGGCTGGATCCGGATCCAGTGCCAAGGTATAGCCGCAGCATTATTATGCCCACTCAACATCACGAGCTGTTGATGCGTCTGAAAGGTGTCGAAGAACTAAAGGTTGAAGCTATGAATTGCCTGAAAATGTGGCATCAGACATTACTGAAAAGGGGGAAAAAAAGCCATAACTGGCGGTCGATTTATAAAGACTTTCTGAGGAGAAAAGGCAATGACATGCTCGTCAGTCATTGTCACGAAGGGGCTTCGCCATCCCTTAATGATAAAATTACCAACCCATCTTTAGATACCGCCTGGACGGATGACCCTGAGGGTGTTCCGAATATAGAACGAATGCTGGTGAACCAGCCCGCATTTGTGCAGTTGCGCTCGGTCAGAGCCAGACACCGTCCGCTGATTATCCTGGGCCACCCTTTCCTGAGCAGCACATTAATTGATAAAAAAGCCCAGGACCTGTTGCAACTGAAAGCCAAGAAAAACCCTGATTTAAAGCGGTTATTGGAAAAAGTCAAACAGGATAATGTGGTCTCAAACCGAGGCTATATGAATGGTATTTACAACCACTACAGACCCATTTCTGAGTCTGGTGACGTGTTACACAAGGACGCAGAGTTTGCCAGTGATTTAGAGAACAAATGCAAACAGGCGATTCTTCAGGCCTTCTGTCATTACCTGTATGAATTGACACACTCGAAGGGTGGTCGTTTAACCTATTGTTGGGGCGATGCTCCTGTCCGGTTTGAGCCTCATCGGAACCACTATGGCGCCCATGACCCATCTTCTCCGGAAGAGCTGTATGCCATGTTCTCTGAAATTGATCGATCCGAGTGGTTTGAGAAATCGGTTGATGATACCTACTTACGACAGACACTGGGCGACAGTAACGCCCTGGTACTCAGATCTGCGGAGCTGATAAAAATTACCGAAGAGTTTTTGAATAGAGTGAATTTGAATTCGCTTTGTGAGTCACTGAATACTTGTTAACCGTTTGCTAAATATCCATACGGTCTTGACTGGCTTCAGGAGTCCAAATTGCTCTCATGACCGATTTGCTGCGTTTGCCCGAAGCGCTGCAAATTCCGCTTCAATTTCATGATTATCGCAACCATCGCCGGCATTCATGGACTTTCTTCCTGCATTTACCTTGTCTTGCAAGTATTCATCATATTCGCGAGCTTTTTTTTGACGTTCAATAAATTCTCTCATTAGCTCCCTGACTACCTGCGATGCAGGCCGGTGAATAGCCTCGCTTTCTGCAATGAAATCAGCTCTGAGTTCAGAATCAATTTTCATGGTGAAAACAGATTGTTTTGACATGGGCAATTCTCACTTTGTTTGACACTAACAAAGTAAACACTATGTATTTACCATGAACGCAATTTTTGACGCCCTCTAAAGCAGATTCTTGACACCCTCCCCGCCGTGAAGAGGCTGTCGCAAAAGCCCAACAACTCGTTCCCACGCTCTGCGTGGGAATGCATACCTCCCCTGAAAAGCGGACTCTGCAGCTCGAGATAAGTATGGATTCCCACGCTGGAGCATGGGAACCAGAGTTTTGCGACAGCCTCTGAACGACGGGGATTCCTATAGCTAGACGGTCATGCCCGACCGCAGTGTATACCTTACCCAGTAGCGGCATACACCTTATTCGACAATCTGCTCTACCTTTCGGATTGTTAACAAACACGGGCAGAAAGCGGAAGGTATTTTACTTTTCCTGACAGGTAGCGTAATCGCTAAAAACTACTGGCAACAAGCCCTGACTCGTCAGCTACCTGAAGACCTGCGCTCCAGTCTGCCCACTATTGAAGAGCTGGAAACTGAGCTATCCGCCGTTCTGGAGGCATCCAACCATGATAAGCAGGATTAGTGCGACAGTGTTGCACCTTTCTTTCCTGCCTGCTTATTTTGTGCAACGCACCGTTGCACAATGGCTTTTTGGTGCAACTGAGCTGGCTGATCTGGAAGCGGAAATGGCTGAGTACCTGAAGGAGTTGGGTTATGGTGCCTAAAGGATGGGTAAATGCAAAAATCTCAGATGTGTTGGAAAGAGTTTCAATACCTGTAACTCCTGAACAGGGCGTATCTTACAGAGAGATTGGAATACGCTCTCACGGAAAAGGTACTTTCCACAAAGAGGCTGTGACATCTGTAGAACTTGGGAATAAGAGAGTTTTCCAAGTTGTAGAGGACGCATTAGTTTTGAATATTGTTTTTGCGTGGGAGCAAGCTGTAGCAAAAACTACTACAAGCGAAGCAGGTTTTATTGCATCTCACCGTTTTCTCAGTTTTTGCCGAAGAAAAATAAGTCAAATATTGATTACCTCTTATATCTACTCAAAACGCCAAAAGGTAAACACCTTCTTGGTCTCGCTTCTCCGGGAGGGGCTGGACGAAACAAAACTCTCGGACAAAAAGAGTTCGAAAAACTAGAGTTTCAGCTCCCTCCACTTCAGGAACAACGCAAAATCGCCACAATCCTTGGTACTTGGGATAAAGCCATTGCAACCACTGAAAAGCTGATCGAGGTCAGCAAACAGCAGAAAAAAGCCCTGATGCAGCAGTTGCTGACTGGAAAAAAACGCTTTTCGGGTTTTGAGGAAGAGTGGGGAATCGAAGCATTAAGTTCCCTGCTCGAAAGAATAATTGATTATCGTGGACAGTCTGTCCCAAAAGCTAACAAAGGCATCCCACTTATTACTGCCAAGAATGTCCGGATGGGTTATCTGGATTTTGCAAGCCAAGAATATATTGATGAGAACTCGTTTGACTCATGGATGAAGAGAGGCACCCCTCAGGCAGGGGATATTCTCTTTACTACTGAAGCACCGTTAGGAATGGCATGCCGCTACCCAGAAACGGGTGTATATGGCGTAGGACAGAGAACGGTGACTTTAAGAGTCAACCAAAAAATTAACTCAGATTTTTTGTTGTATTTTCTTCTATCCGAGAAAGGGCAGCGACTGATTGACCTTTGCTCATCAGGCTCCACGGCAAAGGGCATAAAGTCAAGTGAGCTAAAGAAGGTCAAAATTTTTTTTCCATCTGATCTAAATGAGCAGAAAAAAATTGCGACTGTACTCAGTTCTGCTGATAGTGAGCTAGAACATCTGCAAACAAAATTTGCCAATCTCAAACAAGAGAAAAAATCTCTGATGCAACAATTGCTAACGGGCAAGCGCCGGGTAAAAGTGGAAACACAGGAGGCCGCCTGATGAGCGAAAGCCAGCACGACAAGCTGCTTAACAATATCCGTAAGCTGCTGACCCAAGGTCGCCAGCAGGTGGTGACGGTGGTCAATGCCGCCATGGTGCAGACCTACTGGGAAATTGGTCGCCTGATTGTTGAGGATGAACAGCAGGGCGAAACCCGTGCGGCTTACGGCAAAAAGGTATTAAAAAAGCTCTCCGAAAGCCTCAGCCGGGAGTTTGGCAAGGGGTTTGATCTCACCAATCTGCGAAAAATGAGGGCATTTTACCTCTGTTTTCCAAAACGAGACGCACTGCGTCTCGAATTGTCATGGACCCACTACAGAGCACTGACACGCATCGAAAATGATCAGGCTGACAAGCACCTCATAGAAGACGATTGCAGCAAGCCCTGGGATGAAAAAAACAAGACGATTCGCTGCTATAAGACAACAATCAAAACAACTGAAAAAGATGATTGGAAGGCTCTTCTTGTTCACAAGTTGAAACTGCTAGATGAGTTTGAAGCCAAGATTCGTCCCAAGTGGAGCAAGGCTTAGAGGGTAAAAGTTATGGAGCAACAAGTATCCCAGCAATTGGCAAACTTCAAAGAAGAGCAAAGTGCAAAAATCCCAGCTCTGACTCTTCTCACCATCTTGGGCTACCAGTTTATTCCGCCCAGAGAATGCATAGCTCAGAGAAGCAGCAAATCCACAGTCATTCTACCTCAAGTCTTGCGAGACCGTCTGGTAAAAAAAACCTTCCCCTTTATGGGGAAGGAGCAGCCACTGTCATCAGCCGCTATCGACAAGATTGTTCACGAACTGTCCAACCCTGCCATGAACGAGGGTCTGAAGGCTGCCAATGAAAAGCTCTATAACGCCCTGACTTACGGCATTGGTGTGACCGAATTTGTGGAAGGCAAGAAAGTCAGTCCAACTATTCAGATTATTGACTGGGAGCACCCGGAAAATAACGTTTACCACTTCACTGAAGAACTGGAAGTTGAGCACAGCCAAGGTACAGGTAAGCGAATTCCAGATATTGTCTGTTTCGTAAATGGTTTGCCATGGGTGGTGATTGAAGCGAAACGCCCTGACTCTTCGACCACTGGCAAACCGACGGTTGCAGAAGGGATTTCGCAGAATATTCGTAACCAAAAGGTGGGTGAAATTCCACACCTGTTTGCCTACAGCCAGTTATTACTGTCTATCAATGGCAGCGATGGACTTTATGGCACCTGCGGCACACCGGCAAAATTTTGGGCGAAGTGGAAAGAGGAAGAGATCACTGAGGCAGAGTTTGCTCAATTGAAAAACAAGCCTCTGTCAGAAGTTCAGATTAAAGCCTTGTTTGCCCACAGACCAGAGAAGGTAAAGACTGAATTTCTTTCTCTGACTTCCGGTGGCGACCTGGTAGTAACTGACCAAGACCGTTTATTGATTTCCATGCTGCGCCCAGACCGGCTGTTAGAACTCACCCGGCTGTTTACCCTGTTCGATAAAAAAGCAGGCAAGATTGTTGCCCGTTACCAGCAAGTATTTGGTATTAAAGCACTGGTCAAACGCATTACCTCCTTTGATGACTCTTTACCGGGTGAACGACGGGGAGCACGTAATGGTGGTGTGATCTGGCATACCACAGGCTCTGGTAAGTCCTTCACCATGGTCTTTCTGTCCAAAGCACTGATCTGGTTGCCTGAACTGGCGAAGTGTCGGGTTGTGGTGGTAACAGATCGGGTTGATTTGGAAGATCAGCTTGCCCGTACTTTTGCCTCTGGCGGTGCTCTCTCCGGCAAAGATAAAAAAGATGCCATGGCAACCACTGGCAAGCGGCTGGCCGAACAAATTGGTAAGGGCAATGAGCGAATCATTTTCTCCATCATTGATAAGTTCGGGACAGCAATCAAACTACCGGATTGCTACAACGACAGCCCGGATATCATTGTGCTGGTTGATGAAGGGCACCGGAGCCAGAATGGTGAAAACAATATCCGCATGCAGCAAACCTTACCCAAGGCGGCGTATATTGCCTTCACTGGCACACCTTTGCTGCAAGATGACAAAACTGAAAATAAGTTCGGCAGGATCATCCACTCTTACACCATGCAGCAGGCAGTAGAAGATGGCACTGTAACACCATTGTTGTATGAAGAGCGTATTCCTGAACTTTCTACCAATGATAAAGCCATTGATGCGTGGTTTGATCGAATCACCGAGAAGCTGACCGAAAAGCAGCGTTCAGACCTGAAAAAGAAATTTGCTCAAAAGGGGCAGATTTATCAGACAGAAGGTCGGATTGAGTTGATTGCCCATGATATTTCCGACCACTTCCAAAACTTTAAGCAGCAGGGGTTAAAAGGCCAGCTTGCCTGCGACTCCAAGGCTTCAGCCATTCAATACAAAAGAATGCTGGATGAGACTGGCAAGGTTACTTCTGTTGTTGCCATGTCACCACCGGACACCCGTGAGGGACATGACAGTGTTGATCAGGAAAGTACCGATCTGGTGCAGAACTGGTGGAAAGAAACCGTTGGCAGTCAGGATGAGAAAGCCTATACCAAGAAAATCATTGCAGAGTTTGGTGAGGAAGATGGGCCAGACATTATGATTGTGGTGGATAAGCTTCTCACGGGTTTTGATGAGCCAAAAAACACGGTGCTCTATATCGACAAGCCGCTGAAGCAGCACAACCTGATTCAAGCCATCGCAAGGGTTAACCGCCTTCATAGCAAAAAGCAGTTTGGATATCTGATCGACTACAGGGGCATTCTCAAAGAGCTGGATGCCACCATTGAAAAGTACCAAAATCTGGCGGAACGCACTCAGGGCGGCTTTGATATAGATGACCTGAAAGGTCTCTATAACCGCATGGACACCGAATATAAAAAGCTACCGAGCTTGTATGCTGATCTGTGGGCTATTTTCGATAGCGTCAAGAACAAGCAGGATGGACAGGCTTTACGACAAGCACTGACTCCCAGGATTGACACCGTTGATGGACAGCTTACGGATACCCATCTGAAAAAACGGGATGATTTTTATACGGCACTCACCGCATTTGCCAACTGCATGAAGGTTGCACTGCAATCTGCCACTTACTTTGAAGACAAAAGTTTTGACCTGCTATTTCCCGGGACCTATACCACTACCCGCCAGCATTACAAAGATACGCTGAAGATGATGTCGCAACTGCGTAAGCAAGTGCGGGAGGATGCCGAAGAAACCGTCGATTACGATGACTACACAGACGATATCCGGGCATTGCTGGATAAGCATATTGGCGGCGTTGAAGTCAGGGAGTCTGAAGGCGTTTATCTGGTTGGCAACATGGGCAAAAGCAACAAGCCTGAGGAAATGTCCGACGACGAAGCCCGGAACCAGAAAGATAAGATTACTGGCCGCATTAGCAAGATGATTGATCAGGATCTGGCTGATGACCCGTATGCACAGGAGTATTTCTCCAAACTGCTTAAGAAAGCCATTCAGCAAACCAAGGCTATGTTCGACGCTCCGGTGAAGCAGTACCTGATCTTTGCTGACTTTGAACAACAAGTGAAAGAGCGTAGAGTTGCAAGCATTCCAGCAGACCGGTTTGAATCTCTGGAGCCCAACATCAGGCAACAGGTTCAGGCGTATTACGGGTTGTTTCTGAAGCACCTGGGTGAACAACTACCTCCTGACGGTCAAGATACACCATCGGAAGCTCAGTGCTTTGAGCATGCATTGAAAATTGATGAAGTGGTCAGGAAGTCTGTTGCCGAGTTCAGCATTAACCCACAGGAAATCGAGAACCAAATTACTATTGGCCTTCTGCCACTGCTGTTTGGTGATATCGGGATTGATAAGGCTCAGGCATTGATTACGGATGTCGTGCAAATCACACGGTCAGGTTTGTCAGGACTTAACAAATAATGGCATCCGTCTGTTCCGATGAACGTTCCAGGGAAGAGTACAGCTTTGTCTATGGAGATGAAGCTGTATCCTATGAGGTTGTCAGAAAGCCTCACCCTGAGGGAAAGAAACGAAAGATCAGTATCCGTGTTCACCCCGACTGCCAGGTGCTAGTCACTGCCCCTGATGATGCGGTGAACTCCGACATTCATGAGGCGGTCCTTAAACGTTCAAAATGGATATGGAATGCCCTGATAGAGTTCAGAAGTCATCAAAAGTTCGTGCAGGACAAACAGTATATCAGTGGCGAAATGACCTTTTACCTCGGCAAACGTTATGTACTGAAAGTAGTGGAAGATAAAGAGTCAACGGCTTCTGTAAAGATGGATCGAGGAAAGCTGCTGGTCACACTGCCACGGTTTGGTAGCAATAAAGGCAAGCTAGTCAAAGGGCTGCTTCAAGACTGGTATAAATACCGGGCGGTGATCATTTTTCAGGAGCGCTTAAACCACTTGCTGCCTCAAGCTACATGGGTCACAGGCATCCCCGGTTTCCGCATTATGAAGATGCAGAAACAATGGGGTAGCTGCTCTGCAAAAGGTTCACTACTACTCAACCCTCATCTGGTGAAAGCCCCAAAGGAATGCATTGATTATGTCGTACTCCATGAGCTGTGCCATATCGCTGAACATAACCACAGTGAGCGCTTCTGGCGTTTACTGAGACAAGTTATGCCGCACTGGAAAGAAGTCAAAAGTCGTTTGGACGGGATGGCTGAATTGTACTTGAACGAATGAACTATTTTTTGCGGTGATTATCGAATAAGCGCAAAATCCCGTACTTTGAGAGGCTGTCAAAAAACTCTGGTTCCCATGTTTTCAGGCCTTTGGGTCCCAGCGCAGGAACCCATACCCATCTCGCGCTGCAGAGTAGGCTTTTCAGGGGAGGTATGCATTCCCACGCAGAAGCGAGGGTGTTGCAAAACTCTCTCCGGCGTGGGAACGCGTTGACTCCCGTCATTGCCGGCTTCATTCTCGTCATTCCCGCGAAGGCGGGAATCCACACTGACTCTCCACCAGAACCATACTGCCCGGTGTCCCCCTGGCCTTGTCATCCCCGAGAAGGCAGAGATCCACCTTTGGCGCTGGATTCCCGCCTTCGCGGGAATGACGGGAATGAAATCGGGAATGACGGGAATGAAATCGGGAATGACGGGAATGAAATCGGGAATGACGAGAATGAAATCGGGAATGACGAGAATGAAGTTGGGAATGACGGGGGTGAAGGCGGGAACCAGAGTTTTGCGACAGCCTCAGAGCGAGGGAACGGGATGGCTGCAAGTTGACACTTTCGGAGTAAATCGTGCGGCGGATGTTTTGAGATCACCTCGTTCCCAAGCTGTAGAGAGTTTTGCGACACCCTCTTTACGGCGGGGAGGATGTCAAGTACAGCCATCATTGTCGGATTGCCACAGTCTGGAAGTATGTACCAATGCCAGTACCCAGACTGTATCAGCCGCTATTTCATAAACAAGCCGATAGTGCTCATGCGGGATCAGTTCACGTGTCCCTGATATTTTCCCCCGATGGCCAGACATCGGATGAGTGCCCAGAATTTCGGCGGCTTCACTGAATCGTTCATCCATATCTATCGCCGCTTGCGAGTTTTTAGCAACCAAGTAATCCCAAATATCCATACGGTCTTGACTGGCTTCAGGTGTCCAAATTACTCTCATGAACGATTTGCTGCGTTTGCGCGAAGCGCTGCAAATTCCGCTTCAACTTCATGATTATCCCGACCATTACCGGCATTCATGGACTTTCTTCCTGCATTTACCTTGGCTTGCAAGTATTCATCATATTCGCGAGCTTTTTTTTGACGTTCAATAAATTCTCTCATTAGCTCCCTGACTACCTGCGATGCAGGCCGGTGAATAGCCTCGCTTTCTGCAATGAAATCAGCTCTGAGCTCAGAATCAATTTTCATGGTGAAAACAGATTGTTTTGACATGGGCAACTCTCACTTTGTTTGATACTAACAAAGTATATATTATGTATTTACCATGAACGCAATTTTTGACGTCTTTTAAAGCAGGTTTAAAACGCCAGCAACACCCTGATGCTCAAACCCCGTGAGCTGACAAAAATTGCCAAGAGTTTTTGCACAGTGTGAATTTGAATTCGCTTTGTGAGTCACTGAATACTTGTTAATTGTTTGGTCATAATGCATTTTTCGAGACCAGTGATTTCCTTTACTGGTTTCGGGTAACCCTCCAAATAGAACTTTTCTCCTGTCTGAAGGTCAAACGATTAAACAAATTCAAGCAGTCCTCCGGGAGAAAGATTGATTATGGATGGTCAGATTGGTAGAGAAATCAACAAACCCGTTCCGGGTAGTGACGTGCCAGCCAAGAGGCCAAGGCTGGATTTGGACTTATCGCCTACGGTTAAAGCTGTTTGCACTGATTTCAGTGACCAACTTAATCTATCGTCATCTCAGATTATGACGCCTGACAAGGCGAGAGCTGTAGCCTCACAAAAGTCCCCTCATGCCTTCGATTTTCGTTTTGTCGCCAATGATAATGAGGTTCGACAGCTTTTGGTTGCCCAAACCTGCGATGCGCATCGCGATGTCACACTTATTTCCCACCCCGATGACCTCTCACAGGCCAGCCTGGTGAACCGGTTGTGCATTTCCGACGATGGTCGCCACACTCTGGGTTCAGGCAAGTTGTTTGAAGGTTCAAAGCCATTCACCCTGGTAATGGATATCCGAAAGCTCACCAGCGATGAACTGCCTAAATTTAACGATCTTCTGGACCCGGATAACCCTTGTTTGTATGACGCAGTCAGCCAGACGAAACGCACTCTGGGCGAGCATGTTTCTCTATTGGTCGTGGCAGGTCCTGAACAGTTGGCATCGGTAGGCCAGCGTGACGACGCACCGGGAGCTGACTTCTGGCGACGAATTAATCGACCAGACAATACCTGGCAATTTGACGCAAAAACCAGCAATGAGCCATCGATGAAAATCGACGCGGTTCCTCCGGTATTGGCTGAACTCCCTTCTGCCGAAAGCGCTATGGACGACGACAATACCCTTCTAATTGACTGTCACTTACACAGCAACTGGCGGCAGTTGCTGCTGGGTGGCCCCGGGGTGGATCAACAGGGACGAATCCGGCACATCCCCGGCAGGCTTGAGTCATTAAGGGCTGGACAACGGGTGATTCTGAAAGGGGCCGACTGGCAGGACCTGGCCTTTGAACAGACGATTCGGCAAATGCTGGCGCAACAATGCTTTGAGAGCAATGGGAAGATCTGTTCATTACCCGACGATGTTCAGTTTTATCAGATGCCGGTAGAGAAGGACGAGCTTCATTCACTGTTCCAAAGTCTGTCCTGCTCTGATCATTCATCAGAAAATCCGATCATCATTAACCAGAGTAACCTCAACGATTGGCTGAGCCCGATTGCCATTACCCCGGCAGGCTATGCCGTGCCTAACACCCGTCTGTTGGAACAGGTTCAGGCGGGTGGGACAGTCACCCTAACCTCTCCCCTCACTGAGGCAGCCTGGTTTCGTTTGCTGGGTTCACTGCGGACAATTCGTAAGACTATTCGTGAGACAAGCGGCCTGGAGCCGCGACTTCAGGTGGCTCATTCGCAACAGCAGCCGGAAGCCCTGGGATTAGCAAAAAACGATGAGGGCCCTTTGTCCGAAAGCCCTCAGCTACAGAAAAAAGTCAGAGATCACAATGCTTTTGAGGCAGTCACATATCGACAACCTGCCCAGGCCAGTCATTGGATCAACCGTCACTGTGGGACAGCTCTGGTCATCCAGATCAATGGACAGACCGGCTTCAGCCAGCTGTTTGATAATATCCATATCACCTCGGAGCAAAAGGCCCATTTTGGACAACGTGAGAGTGGGTTGCAGAAAGCATTAACCGCTGGCAGGCCGGTGGTATTCCTGGGACTCGAAAGTAATCCAACCCTTCAGCAGCTGCTGGAACCTCTGTTTGCAGGACAGCCTCTGCTGGTGAATGGCCAATTACAGGCCTACCCGCAGGCCCATATCACCCTGCTCTGGCCTGAGTCTGCCAAAAGCCCATCGCCAGTCTTTCGTTCGAAGCTTGCCACGGGTAAACCCTGCCCCGAAATCGATCTCTGGGATATCAATGCCGACCAGCATAATATCCCCCGGTCCCAGCTGCCAGAGCAAGCGCTTGATAAGCTTTACGAAGCGTTTGCAACCGTGCCAGACAAACTATCTAACCCTCTGCCTGAAATGACCAAAGGGTTGTTGCATAACCTGATACTGGCCGCCCGACGAGCACAGCAGGTTGACCACTCCCTGCAGCTTTTACCCCGCCACTGGCGCAAGGCTATCAATAGCGTCATCACCCATGGCACCCGGCAGAATCCGTCAGTACGTGATTTTATGAAATGGGCTTGCAGGCAGTTACTGCCGGATGAGGATCAGGCTGCCACAGCAGACCCGGATCAGTTAGCGGCCATCATCAACAGTACCCGGCAGTTGGATAGAGCGTTTGTGACGCGGAACCTGTGGTCACTGACCAGAGCCTTTGACCCGGCTGCATTTAATGAAACATTTTATCTGTCCTATGAAAAACCATTTTTTACGTGGGATAAAAAAGAAGTGTTCAACAGGCTCTGTGCCCTGATCGTGGCCCATGGGCCTGAAGCACAGCGACAGGCAATAGCGTACCAGTTGCAAGTCCCTCCGGAGGCAACAAGGCAATGTCCAGCGTTAGCCATCAGGCCATCAAGACAGATCAAACGTTTACAGGATGCACTGGCTTCTGGCTGGCAGCTAAAGCTTCCATCAGGTCAGACCCGATCCGATGTTATTCAGGCTCTGGCCAGCGATTGTTTCCACATTGCCAGGGGAGAATATGTCACAGAGAATCCCGTCGCAGAACGCATTGAACGCATAGAAAAACGACTGTCTCAATCAATGCAATGGCCGGGTTCCACTGATCAATCCCTGTCAGCAATGGCCCATGATCTTTATCACGGCGAGACAGGTCAGAAGGATCGTGAAAGTCGTCGATTATCCCGACTCCATGACCGTCTTGCAGACTCTCCCGTTATCTTTCTTGAAGGGGAAACCGGCACCGGGAAAAGCTACTTTTCCGCCAAAATGGCAAAGGCTTCAGGACAGGCCTGGGTCATTTCCCTTGGACCTTCTGACAGCGAGCAGACCCTGATGAAACGCTGGCAGTGGCAAGAGCACGCTGACGGCGACCGCTCTATGGTGCAGCAAAACCGGGCATTGATGGAATGGGCCAATACCGAATCCGACAAAGATGAAGGCTATGTTGGAGGAAACTATATAACCCTGGTGCTGGATGAGGCTAACCTGACCAAAGCCGGATTGCTGGCGTCATTGAACGGCTTGTGGGAACCGGAACCCTGCATTTATGTGAATGCTCATCCTGTCAAAGTCAGCGCAAAACACCGGGTAATCCTGACCGGCAACCCGGATCATTACTCCGGACGCCAGCTTGACCAGGCGCTGAAGGAGAAACTGCCCAGAGCTTACTACCCACGTCTGGACCAGGCTTTCCTTCGGGACAGAGTGGTGGAACCGGCGCTGGTCAATCAGTTACAACGGCATCTGACAGGACCTCAAATAAACAAAATTCTACCCGATGCTACCGGGAGTGTGATGGCACTGTGGCAATATTATCAGGAACTGTTGCCCGAGCATGAGTTTACTCCCAGGGATTTAACCGATATCTGCAGTTGGGTTGGCTGGTATCTGGATCGTGCGTTATCCGAAGGAGAGAGTGTTAGCTGTGAGCAAATGAACAGTTTGATCCGGCAAAGTTTCCGGGATCTACTGGGTCCCGAAATCAGCGAGACTCAACAGGATGCCCTTTCGGCACTGGAAATCTGGTTTGCCGCCCGTTACCCACTGGACAACACCCTGCGCGACAAAGTTCATAACCACACCTTGCCAGATATTCAGCGGGACTTCGAAGCATTCACCAAAGAATTCCGACCTGAGTTTGATACCTCCGGATCAGCAGTCATTGAGCTGGTACAAGGGCTGGGACAGGATTTAAGTCGCTGTCAGCAGGCTAATCATCGCGAGATAAAACACGGCGGCCGTCAGGCGACGCTGATTCAGGGCCCGGCCGGGCGGGGTAAGGATGCGACGCTGAATCTGATGATCAACAGTGTCAAACAGCAGGCTGAGAAAAAGGGAGAAACCATGCCAGAGATATTTCTCCTGAATGCCTGTGATTGTTCCTGGGATAAAGTGTGTGAAGCGATCCAGAAAGCAAAAGTCGAAGGCGGCATCGTGGTGATTTCAGAAATGAACCTGATCGACAGCCAGCACCTGGAAGGTGAGTTGAACGATATTCTGGCCGGCGATGCTCATCCGGGCTTCCACCTGTTCGCCACCATCAACCCGCCAGAATACAGCGGACGAAAACCCTTATCACCGGCGCTCAAAGGGCGTTTTCGACATTTGCCGATCCGCCAGTATAACTCGGCAGAATTGCAGAACATTGCCGGGAAAGTGTTGCCAGAGTCCTCAAAAGGGAAATTCGTCGCTAAAAAGCTAACAGAAAAACATTGTCTTTTAAGGGCCTGCCTGCAACGGAAAAACCTGCCGTTACAGCCGACCAGTCGCGATTTACAGAATGTCGCCATGGCTGTTAAGAGAGGAGGCGATTATACCGAAAAAGCCGTTCATCAATGCCTCAATCAGCACTACCGGCTTTATCTGATGGCCGCCAACCTATCACTGGACAAACTGCCCAGGTCAGCAACGCTTGCCATGGGTAAAAATGAGCTTGATTCCGGACTTTGCCAATGGTTCAACGAAAAGGTCCCCAGGATCGATCGCCCGTGGTTGATACGAGGCAGCGATCGCAACAGTATTGATGAAACAAACCATGAAATTTGTATCAACACTGATCTTTCTGTAGAGCAAACCAAAAAGGAAATCATTACGAGGGTGGCTCAGGTCAGGTGGCAGGCATCTGGTCTTTCCCTGAAGCCGAATGAGTCCGACGATATTCTCACCCGGGCACTGTACCGACACTGGCAGCGATGCTGGTTCGACCGTCTGTTTGACCAGACGGGCGTTGACGCTGCCAGCGTATTTCCCCTGACGGCAGAAGAGAAACAAACGCTGAAAATGACAGCTAACCAGCCTTATCTTCAGGCGGCTGATCAGCGGATAAGCGCGTGGAAAGACGATGAAGTTCAATGTTGGCCCGGGTTCTGGCTTCAGATCAGTGCTCTGCTGAATCATTTGACTGACGATTTTAGCAACCAGGCATCAGCTGTTGGCGGTGATAAGGCTCCCGCAGAAGACATGCCACAAGTCCACGAGGTACAGGCTCCGGCATTGGGTCAGAGACCGAACCATGAGCCACAGCCTGCAAATAAAGCGCCTGAAAAATGCAATCCGCAAGCCCTTGTAGCTCAGACTCCGACATTGGACCATATCACTGACTATAAGAACCTGGGTGAGTTACGGCATATCGATTATATAATTTTTCATCAGAATTACCCTTCTATCGAGCTGTATCGATGGTGGGCAGAAGATATTTATGTGTCTCCTGAGGGCGAAGTCGAAGCGATCAGCATCAATGACAGACACATACAGGGGGCCGAAGTCATCATACCTGCCCTCTTACCAGAACATGACCAGCCAGTGACATTAGCCAGCAAACAAACGCTGGGGACCTTTGACTGTACACCGAGGAATGGTCGCTATACCTTGCCCAGCCTGAAGCCTGATGACTATATAGTGGCCCTGCGCATAACACCCGAATTGCCATTTACCCTGGTCAGAGACCGATATACCGGGCTTCATACAGTGTTTGTTCCGGGGGCCAGAGCCAACCAGAGTATTCGATTTGCTTATGTCGTAGAATCCCGAAAACCAGACAAAAAAACTTCTACCGAAGAAGTCCGATCAAACGCATCAAACCGTCTTGACGCCCTCTGTTCCGCAGGTATGAAGGCAGTAATGAAAGGAGTGCTTGAGAACATTAGCCTGCAACCAACCGAAATACAGGAGCCCCTGCTAAGAATAAAAACAGCCAAAGACACGACGGAACGGATTAAGGCAATCAAGGACTATTGCACAGAGTTTTCCGGCGCTGCTGCACCCGGGCACAATCAAAATTTCTTTCACTTCCTCGTAACCCGGCGGCAGGGGAGCTGTCGTCATCGTGTACCTGTTTTTATTGCTTTTTGTCGTTATTTTGGGATTCCATGCCGACAAATGGTTAACAATGTCCACGCCTTTGCAGAGTATTCCACGGATAGCGGCCAAACCTGGACGTCAGCGGATTTGGGCGGGAGGCCTGGCGTAATAACAGAAATTCTGCCTGACTTCCAGCCCATCAAAAGGTTCTCTGGTTCTGGCACTGAGTTAAAGAAGAAAAGCAATCTCCTGCAGGGTCTTATGAAGAGTGCTGATCTGGCACAACAGCAAACCCTGGCCAAAGCCTGTGGCATAAGTCCTGAAGAACTGGACAAAGCTCTTGAGACAGGCTGTGAATTGCCTGCAGCCCATCTAAGCATTGCCAAAATGGTAGTGAACCTTTGGAACAGAAAAGATTTAACCGGTTTTTCCATGGGTGTCTTAATCCTGGAGTCGCTGGAGACAGAAGCATTGAGCTTTGAAGAGAAAGGTCTGGTCGGTCTTGTGTCTGACAGGGATTTAAATACCTACAGAAGACCGATGTCGGAGGCAGTCAAACAAATCTTGTCTGACAGTGATGAAGACCAGGTCACTGAACCACTCAGGATATTGCACTCAAAAATGATTGTTCAGGGCAAAGAAAACCCTATACATTGGTTGTTTTCAATGGTGAAAATTCTGATAAACAGTGACCTGACCAGGCCCCCGGTTATTGACTTTGCCCAAAAGGCTTTGACATCGGGTTGGCTGGATAGTGTGCCGACCTTTTTTAGAAATCATGCAGATTTCCGTGAGCACCATGAGCTATTAGTGCGTCTGCAAGGTATCGATGAAATGAAGGTTGCAGCCGACCAATGCCTGAAAAAGTTCTATAGGGTATTTCTGTCCAGAGAAAAAAATTGCGGGCTATGGCAGCGGGCTTATGAAACCCCCCGGTGGGGAAAAGTCAGGACCTCGCTGGTCTCTCATTGTCATGATGGTTTTTCACGATCTCTGGAAGATCAAATTATCAGCTCATCTGTAAAAAAAGACTGGACGGACGAACCTGAGGGCGTTCCATGTATAGATCGGATGCTGCTGCGCCATCCTGCCTTTGTGAAGTCAATCTCGGGCAAGGCGAATCATCGTCCGGTGATTATCTTGGGGCAGCCTTCCTGGGGCAATTCCTGGGACGATACACTGTTAAATGAAAAGGTCGATGCCCTGTTACAACAACTCGCTGAGAACCGTCCAGACCTGAAGCATTTATTGGAAAGACTCAATCAAGTGCAGGCAACAGAAAAGCAACTCCAAAACACTCTTGCAGCGTTGCTAAGAGATCGCAACAAAGTCCCGGATCGTCTGCGAGATCGAACTCTGGAAGAAGAATATCAGAAAAAAAGGTCTGTTATCCTAAGCAGGTACGAAGCCATTCTGGAAACCCTTAAGCTTTCACTCAGGGAGAATGTTCTTGTGGGAAATTTACGAGACAACTGCAGGAAAGCGATTCAGCAGGCCTTCAGTCATTATCTCTATGGATTGACACACTCGAAAGGCGGTTGCTTAACCTATTGCTGGGCCGATGCTGATGTGGAGGGCTGGCAAAAACACAGCTATGGCGCTCATGCCCCATCCTCACCAGAAGAGCTGCATGCCATGATGCTTGAAATAAAGAGCTCTTCCGAGTTTCAGGAATCTGTTAAGGATAACTACTTGCGTCAGGCACACAACGCCAATAACGCACTGGTACTCAAATCCGATGAGATGAGCACCATCGCCGAAGAGTTTTTGCACAGCGTGAATTTGAATTCGCTTTGTGACGCATTGCGTGAACAGGTAGTAGCCGGATCGTGATGAGTTTTCGAGACCGGTGATTTCTTTTAATGGTTTCGGGTAGCCCTGCAAACTCTGTGAGAGACAATTTCGTAACGAATCTTGATATAAAAGGGAGAGTGGGCACTCGCCAGCAAACTGCAAGCTTATTAACTCAAGCTGAATGGTTCCCGCCTTTGAGAGAATGACGATCGAAGGAGTATCAATGCTTAAGCAGCCTTGCGTTTACATACTTGCCAGCAAGAGAAATGGAACACTGTATATTGGTGTAACCAGTCACCTGATTCAGAGGATATGGCAACACAAAAACAACCTGGCTCCTGGTTTTACAGCAGAATATAGCGTTCACAAGCTGGTTTACTTTGAGCAGCATGAAACGATGGAGTCGGCCATTATCCGCGAAAAACAGCTGAAGAAATGGAATCGCCAGTGGAAGATTGATTTGATTGAAAAAGAAAACCCACAATGGAACAACCTGTGGGATAATATTCAGTGACCGCTTGCAAAATCCCCCCCCGAGTTTTACCTCCACTATTCCCAGCTTCACTCCCGTCATTCCCATCTTCACTCCCGTCATTCCCATCTTCACTCCCGTCATTCCCGCGAAGGCGGGAATCCAAACTGACTCACCACCAGAACCATACTGCCCGGTGACTCCCTGACCTTGTCATGCCGGAGAAGTCGGTGACCCTATGTTGGCGCTGGATTCCCGCCTTCGCGGGAATGACGACCACATACTCTTTCCCGTCTTCACTCCCGTCATTCCCATCTTCACTCCCGTCATTCCCATCTTCACTCCCGTCATTCCCATCTTCACTCCCGTCACTCCCAGCTTCACTCCCGTCATTCCCATCTTCACTCCCGTCATTCCCATCTTCACTCCCGTCATTCCCGCGAAGGCGGGAATCCAAACTGACTCACCACCAGAACCATACTGCCCGGTGACTCCCTGACCTTGTCATGCCGGAGAAGTCGGTGACCCTATGTTGGCGCTGGATTCCCGCCTTCGCGGGAATGACGACCACATACTCTTTCCCGTCTTCACTCCCGTCATTCCCATCTTCACTCCCGTCATTCCCAGCTTCACTCCCGTCATTCCCAGCTTCACTCCCGTCATTCCCATCTTCACTCCCGTCATTCCCGCGAAGGCGGGAATCCAAACTGACTCACCACCAGAACCATACTGCCCGGTGACTCCCTGGCCTTGTCATGCCGGAGAAGTCGGTGACCCTATGTTGGCGCTGGATTCCCGCCTTCGCGGGAATGACGACCACATACTCTTTCCCGTCTTCACTCCCGTCATTCCCATCTTCACTCCCGTCATTCCCAGCTTCACTCCCGTCATTCCCAGCTTCACTCCCGTCATTCCCAGCTTCACTCCCGTCATTCCCGCGAAGGCGGGAATCCAAACTGACTCACCACCAGAACCATACTGCCCGGTGACTCCCTGGCCTTGTCATGCCGGAGAAGTCGGTGACCCTATGTTGGCGCTGGATTCCCGCCTTCGCGGGAATGACGACCACATACTCTTTCCCGTCTTCACTCCCGTCATTCCCAGCTTCACTCCCGTCATTCCCAGCTTCACTCCCGTCATTCCCGTCTTCACTCCCGTCATTCCCGCGAAGGCGGGAATCCAAACTGACTCACCACCAGAACCATACTGCCCGGTGACTCCCTGACCTTGTCATGCCGGAGAAGTCGGTGACCCTATGTTGGCGCTGGATTCCCGCCTTCGCGGGAATGACGACCACATACTCTTTCCCGTCTTCACTCCCGTCATTCCCAGCTTCACTCCCGTCATTCCCAGCTTCACTCCCGTCACTCCCAGCTTCACTCCCGTCATTCCCATCTTCACTCCCGTCATTCCCGCGAAGGCGGGAATCCAAACTGACTCACCACCAGAACCATACTGCCCGGTGACTCCCTGGCCTTGTCATGCCGGAGAAGTCGGTGACCCTATGTTGGCGCTGGATTCCCGCCTTCGCGGGAATGACGACCACATACTCTTTCCCGTCTTCACTCCCGTCATTCCCAGCTTCACTCCCGTCATTCCCAGCTTCACTCCCGTCACTCCCAGCTTCACTCCCGTCATTCCCATCTTCACTCCCGTCATTCCCGCGAAGGCGGGAATCCAAACTGACTCACCACCAGAACCATACTGCCCGGTGACTCCCTGGCCTTGTCATGCCGGAGAAGTCGGTGACCCTATGTTGGCGCTGGATTCCCGCCTTCGCGGGAATGACGACCACATACTCTTTCCCGTCTTCACTCCCGTCACTCCCAGCTTCACTCCCGTCATTCCCAGCTTCACTCCCGTCATTCCCAGCTTCACTCCCGTCATTCCCAGCTTCACTCCCGTCATTCCCGCGAAGGCGGGAATCCAAACTGACTCACCACCAGAACCATACTGCCCGGTGACTCCCTGACCTTGTCATGCCGGAGAAGTCGGTGACCCTATGTTGGCGCTGGATTCCCGCCTTCGCGGGAATGACGACCACATACTCTTTCCCGTCTTCACTCCCGTCATTCCCTTCTTCACTCCCGTCATTCCCAGCTTCACTCCCGTCATTCCCAGCTTCACTCCCGTCATTCCCGCGAAGGCGGGAATCCAAACTGACTCACCACCAGAACCATACTGCCCGGTGACTCCCTGACCTTGTCATGCCGGAGAAGTCGGTGACCCTATGTTGGCGCTGGATTCCCGCCTTCGCGGGAATGACGACCACATACTCTTTCCCGTCTTCACTCCCGTCATTCCCGTCTTCACTCCCGTCATTCCCTTCTTCACTCCCGTCATTCCCAGCTTCACTCCCGTCATTCCCGCGAAGGCGGGAATCCAAACTGACTCACCACCAGAACCATACTGCCCGGTGACTCCCTGGCCTTGTCATGCCGGAGAAGTCGGTGACCCTATGTTGGCGCTGGATTCCCGCCTTCGCGGGAATGACGACCACATACTCTTTCCCGTCTTCACTCCCGTCATTCCCAGCTTCACTCCCGTCATTCCCAGCTTCACTCCCGTCATTCCCGTCTTCACTCCCGTCATTCCCGCGAAGGCGGGAATCCAAACTGACTCACCACCAGAACCATACTGCCCGGTGACTCCCTGACCTTGTCATGCCGGAGAAGTCGGTGACCCTATGTTGGCGCTGGATTCCCGCCTTCGCGGGAATGACGACCACATACTCTTTCCCGTCTTCACTCCCGTCATTCCCAGCTTCACTCCCGTCATTCCCAGCTTCACTCCCGTCACTCCCAGCTTCACTCCCGTCATTCCCATCTTCACTCCCGTCATTCCCGCGAAGGCGGGAATCCAAACTGACTCACCACCAGAACCATACTGCCCGGTGACTCCCTGGCCTTGTCATGCCGGAGAAGTCGGTGACCCTATGTTGGCGCTGGATTCCCGCCTTCGCGGGAATGACGACCACATACTCTTTCCCGTCTTCACTCCCGTCATTCCCAGCTTCACTCCCGTCATTCCCGCGAAGGCGGGAATCCAAACTGACTCACCACCAGAACCATACTGCCCGGTGCCTCCCTGGCCTTGTCATGCCGGAGAAGTCGGTGACCCTATGTTGGCGCTGGATTCCCGCCTTCGCGGGAATGACGACCACATACTCTTTCCCGTCTTCACTCCCGTCATTCCCAGCTTCACTCCCGTAATTCCCAGCTTCACTCCCGTCATTCCCGCGAAGGCGGGAATCCAAACTGACTCACCACCAGAACCATACTGCCCGGTGACTCCCTGACCTTGTCATGCCGGAGAAGTCGGTGACCCTATGTTGGCGCTGGATTCCCGCCTTCGCGGGAATGACGACCACATACTCTTTCCCGTCTTCACTCCCGTCATTCCCGTCTTCACTCCCGTCATTCCCATCTTCACTCCCGTCATTCCCAGCTTCACTCCCGTCATTCCCAGCTTCACTCCCGTCATTCCCGCGAAGGCGGGAATCCAAACTGACTCACCACCAGAACCATACTGCCCGGTGCCCCCTCTAGCCTTGTCATCCCCGAGTGTCCCCTACAGAGCCCTGCAAATAGAACTTTTCTCCTGTCTGAAGGTCAAACAACAAAACAACTTCAAGCAGTCCTTAGGGAGAGAGATTGATTATGGATGGCCAGATTGGTGAAAAAACAGACAGCTCTGCTCTTAAGAGATACGTGCCTGATGGACATGTGCCAGCCAAGCCATCATCGGAGGAAAAAGAAAAGAGCATAGAAATCTGCTACCAGGTGACGTCCAAACTAAAGACATCGCCCTCTCCGTTGGCAATGCCTGACAAAGCGAGGACCGTATCCTCAACGAATTCCTCACCGCAAAAAAAACCTCACGCCTTCGATTTTCGTTTTGTCGCCAGTGATGATGAGGTTCGACAGCTTTTGGTTGCCCGAACCTGCGATGAACATCAGGATGTCACCCTCATTTCTCACCCCGATGACCTTTCACAGGCTAATCTGGTGACCCGGTTGAGCATTTCCGGCGACGGTCGCCAGACTCTGCGTTCAGGCAAGCTGTTTGACACTTCACAGCCATTAACTCTGGTGATAGATATCCGAAAACTCAGCAGCGATGAGCTACCAAAATTTAACGACCTGCTGGACCCGGATAACCCCTGTCTGTATGACAAAGTCAGTCAGCAGAAACGCCCTTTAGGACCCCATGTTTCTCTGCTGGTCCTGGCAGACCCCGGGCAATTGGCAGCGGTTGGCCAGCATGGCGATGCGCCCGCAGGCGGCGCACCGGGTGCAGACTTCTGGCGGCGAATTAATCGACCGGACAATACCTGGCAGTTTGACACAAAAACCAGCAATGAGCCGTTGATGGAAACCGACGAGGTTCCTCCGGTATTGGCTGAATTCCCTTCTGCCGAAAGCGCTATAGACGGCAATACCCTTCTAATTGACTGCCACTTTCACAATAACTGGCGACAGTTGCTGTTGGGCGGCCCCGGAGTCGATAAACAGGGACGAATCCAGCACACCCCCGGCAGGCTTGAGTCATTAAGGGCTGGGCAACGGGTAATTCTGAAAGGGGCCGACTGGGAGGACCTGGCCTTTGAACAGACGATCCGACGAATGTTGGCGCAACAGCGTTTTGAGAGCAACGGGAAAGTCTGTCAGTTACCGGACGATGTTCAGTTTTATCAAATGCCGGTGGAGAATGACGAGCTTCATTCACTGTTCCAAAGCCTGTCCTGCTCTTTTGACAAACACGATGAGGAAGGACTTTCCCTCGACGCACCACGAAACCCGATCATCATTAACCAGAGCAATATCAGGGAATGGCTGAGCCCGATTAGCATTGCCCCGGAAGGTTATGCCGTCCCTAACACCTGTCTTTTGGAACAGGTTCAGGCGGGGGGGATCGTCACCGTAACTTCTCCCCTCACCGAGGCACTCTGGTTTCGTTTGCTGGGTTCACTGCAGACCATTCGCGAAACGACCGGCATGGAGCCTCGGCTTCAGGTGGTCAATTCAAGGCAACAACCGGAAGCCCTGGGATTGACAGAAAATGATGAGTGCCCGCTCCCCGGGAGCCATCAGCAAGATAAAAAAGGCAGGAATCAGGCCGCTTTTAGTACCGTCACTTATCAGCACCATGCCCAGGTAAGTCAGTGGATAAAAGATCACCTGGAAGCCCCTTTGATCATTCAGGTCAATGACCAGACCAGCCTCAGCCAGCTATTTGATGAGATCCATATCGCCTCGGAACTAAAGGCCCATTTCAGGCGACGCCAGAGTCAATTGCAGCAGGCATTAACGGCTGGCAAGCCGGTTGTAATGCTGGGTCTCGAGGGTAACCCAAGCCTTCAGCAGCTGTTGGAGCCCCTGGTTGTCGGACAACCTCTGATGGTGAATGGCCAATTACAGGCCTACCCACAGGCTCATGTCACAATACTCTGGCCTGAGTCTGCGAACAGCCCATCTTCAGTATTCGCTTCGATGGTCGCCGCAGCCACCCCTTGTCCTGAGATCGATATCTGGGGTATCAATGTCCTCAGGCATAAAATCTCCCGGACTGAGCTGCCAGAACAAGCGCTTAATGAACTTTACGCAGCCTTTAGAACCGTACCTGCTGACCTTTGTAACCCTCTGCCTGAAATGACCGAAGGGTTATTGAATAACCTGATTCTGGCCGCCAGGCGAGCACAGCAGGTTGACCAGTCGCCACATCTCCTGCCCTGCCATTGGCGCAAGGCAATCAATAGCGTCATTACCCATGGCACCCGGCAGCACCCCTCCGTGCGAGATTTTATGAAAGTGGCCTGTTGGCAATTGTTACCGGATAAGACGCCGGATGAGGATCAAGCCGCCTCGGTAGATCCGGATCAATTAAATGACATCATTAGTAGCACCCTGCAGTTGGATAGAACGTTTGTCGAGCAGAACCTGTGGCCTCTGGCGAGAGCCTTTGACCCGGCAGTCTTTAATGGCGACTTACAGCTGTCCTTTGAAAATCCATTTCCGCAATGGTACGAAGAAGGAGTCCCGGACAGTTTCTGTGCCATGCTCCTGGCCCATACTCCTGAAGAAAAACAACAGGCAATGGCCTATCAGCTGGAAGTTGATCCGAAGGCAACAGAGCCCTGTCAATCGTTAGCCATCAGACCAACCAGACAGATTAAACGTTTACAGGATGCACTGGCCTCTGGCTGGCAGTTGTCCTTGCCGCTGGGGCAGACCCGATCCGATGCCATTCAGGCTCTGGCCAGCGATTGTTTTCACATAGCCAGAACAACGAATTCCAGGACAGAAGGCATTGAACGTGTAGAACAGCGACTGTCTGAATCACTGAAATGGACCAGCTCCATTGATAAGCCCTTGTCAGCACTGGCCCGGGATCTTTATCACGGCGAGACGAGTCAGAAGGATCGTGAAAATCGTCGATTGTCGCGACTCCATGAACGATTTGCGGACTCTCCCGTTATATTCCTGCAGGGAGAAACCGGCACCGGGAAAAGTTACTTTTCTGCCAAAATGGCCAGGGCTTCAGGACAGGCCAAGGTCATTTCCCTTGGACCTTCCGACAGCGAACAGACCCTGATGAAACGCTGGCAGTGGCAAGAGCACGCCGACGGCGACCGCTCTATGGCGCAGCAAAACAGGGCGCTGATGGAATGGGCCAAGATCGAATCCGACAAAGACGACGAATACATAACACTGGTGTTGGATGAGGCCAACCTGGCCAAAACCGGATTACTGGCATCATTGAACGGCTTATGGGAACCGGAACCCTGTATTTATGTGAATGGTCATCCTGTCAAGGTCGGCCCGAAACACCGGGTGATTCTCACCGGCAACCCGGATCATTACGCCGGGCGCCAAATGGACCCGGCCCTGAAAGAGAAACTGCCAAGGGCTTACTACCCACGTCTGGACCGGGCTTTCCTTCGGGACAGAGTAGTGGAACCCGCTTTGCTCAGTCATTTGCAACGCCATCAAATAAACGACATTGCACACACTACCACCGGGAGCGTGATGGCTCTCTGGCAATATTATCAGGAACTGTTACCAGAACATGAGTTTACCCCCAGGGATTTAACGGATATCTGCAGCTGGGTGGGTTGGTATCTGGATCGTGCGCTGCCCACCGTTGCCCCTGTTACCTGTGAGCAAATAAACAGTTTGATCCAGCAGAGCTTTAGGGATCTTCTGGGTCCCGAGATCACCGAGACTTATCAGGATGCCCTGCTGGCACTGGAAATCTGGTTTGCTGCCCGTTACCAACTGGACAACACCCTGAGCGACAAAGTTCGTACACAGAACCTCAAGGATATACAGCAACCCTTCATGCAATTCACTGAAAAAAACCGACCTGAGTTTGATACCTCCGGATCGGCAGTCAGTGAACTGGTGCAACAGATTGGGCAAGATTTAAGCCGCTGTCAGCAGGCTTATCACCTCGACAGGAAACACGGCGGACGACAGGCGACGCTGATTGCAGGCCCGGCTGGACGGGGTAAGGATGCCACGCTGAATCTGATGATTGAAAGTGTCAGACAGCAGGCAAAGCAACGGCAAGAATCCATGCCGGAGGTCTTTTACCTGAATGCCTGTGATTGTTCCTGGGACAAAGTGTGTGAAACGATCCAGAAGGCAAAAGTCGATGGCGGCATCCTGGTCATTTCGGAAATGAATCTGATCGACAGCCAGCATCTGGAAGGTGAGTTAAACGATATTCTGGCCGGTGACGCCCATCCGGGTTTCCACCTGTTCGCTACCATCAACCCGCCTGAGTACAGTGGCCGAAAACCCTTATCACCGGCACTCAAAGGACGTTTTCGACATTTGCCCATCCGGCAGTACATCCCGACCGAACTGCAGACCATTGCCCAGAAAGTGTTACCACACAATGAGCAGGGGAAAAGCGTAGCTGAAGAGCTGACCCGGCAGCATTGTCGATTGAGGGCCTGCCTGCAAGAGAAAAAACTGCCGTTGCAGCCCACCAGCCTTGATTTACAGAATGTGGCGAAGGCCATTAACAGAGGGGGTGATTTTACCAAAACAAGACTTCATCAATACCTCAATCAGCACTACAGGCTTTACCTGATGGCAGCCAGAAGAACGCTGGAGCAACTGCCCGGGTCATCGGCTTTTGCCATGGCCAGAGGTAAGCTTGATACTGAGTTTTGCGAGTGGTTCAACCGAACGATACCGGGCATTGATCGCCCCTGGTTGATACAACGCAGCGATCACATCAGTATGGATGAAAAAAACCATGAAATTTTCTTTAACGCTCTTCAGACCGATGAGGAAACCAAAGCGGAAATCATCGACAGGGTAGCTCAGGCCAGATGGCAGGCATCCGGTCTTTCCCTGAAGCCGTATGAGTCAGCCGATATTCTTACCGGGGCAATATACCGTCACTGGCAGCAAAGCTGGTTTGATCGTGAGTTTGGCCAGACGGCTATAAACGCTAATCGTGTATTTCCCCTTACGGAAGAGCAGCAACAAACGCTGAAATTAACGGCTAACCAGCCTTACCTTCGGGAGGCTGATCGGCGGATAAGTGCATGGAACGCCAATCCCGTGCAACTATGGCCTGCATTTTGGCATCAGCTGAGTGATCTGCCGAGCCATCTGGCTGACCATTATGTTGACCAGGCGCGGGCTGCAAAAATCGACGAGGAACAGGCTCCGGCATTGTCTCAGAGCACGAGCCATGAGCCACAACCTGTTAACGAAGCCTTGAGCACTGGCGATGATAACAGGCCTGAAAAATACAATCCGGAAGACCACGAGGAAGAAGCTCTGGTATTGGACCGGAGAACAAGCTACGGGCAACGGGGTAAGTCACAGACTGACAATCATATAATTTTTAACAGGCCGGGCCTTCCTTCCAGAATGTATCGGTGGTGGGCAAAGGATATTTTTGTGTCTGCCGGGGGCGATATCAAATGGATCGATATTAATGATCGACACATGCAGGGGGCCGAAGTCCTGATACCGGACCTGTTACCAGAATCTGACCAGGAAGTGACATTAACCACAGATCAAACGCTGGCGACCTTTGAATGGTCATCGGACGATGGTCGATATGCATTGCCCAGCCTGACGCCTGACGACTATATCGTAGCCCTGCGCATAACACCCGAATTGCCATTTACCCTGGTCAGGGACCGATATACCGGGCTTCACACACTGACAGTTGCAGAAGCCGAAGCCAACCAGATAATTAAATTTGCTTATGTCGTAGAACCCAGGGAGCCTGGCATAAAAACATCCGCTGAAGAAGCCCTATCGGAACAATCAAAACGATTTGACGCCTACTGCTGCGAAGGTATGAAAACAGTGCTGGAAGAACCGTTTGTGGCCACTAAGGACCAATCTGAGGAATTAAAGCAGCTTTTGCAGACAGTGGAAAAAGCCAGAGACAACAGGCAACAAATCCAGGCAATCAAGGACTATTGTGAACAGTTTACCGGTGATTCTGTACCAGCGTACGGTGAAAATTTGTTTCGATTCCTGGTAACACAGCGGCAAGGCAGTTGTCGTCACCGTACGCCTGTTTTTGTCGCTCTTTGTCGTTATTTTGAGATTCCATGCCGACAAATTGTTAACTGCGATCACGCCTTTGCAGAGTATTCGCTGGACGGAGGCCAAACCTGGGAGTTCGTGGATTTGGGCGGGGAGCCTGTCGAGGCAACAGAAATCCTGCCTGACTTCCAGCCCACCCATTGGGCCAGTGGTTGTGGCACTGAGTCAAGGAGGATTAAGAATCTCCTGAAAGGGGCTGATTCGGCACAACAGCAGGCTTTGGCTGAAGCCTGTGGTATCAGCATTGAGGAGCTGAAGAAAGCTCTTGAAACAGGCGGTGCATTGCCAGTAACCGATGATCTGAGCCAAGCCCAAATAGTAAGGAAACTTTGGGAGAAAAAAGATTTAACCGGTTTTGCAACGGGTGTTTCACTATTAGAGTCGCTAGAGGCAGAAGCACTGGGCCCTGACGAGCAGGCATTGGTCGGTGATGTGCGTTACGGCCCTGGGTATACCTATAAACCGATGTCGGAAGCAGTAAAGCAAATATTGTCCGACAGTGACGAAGATCAGGTCACTGATCCACTCAGGTCATTGTATTCAAAAATGATTGTTCAGGGCAGAGCCAGCCCTCACCAGTGGATGAAATCAATAGTGGATATATTGGCAAAGAGTGATGAGGAAACCCCTTCGTTTATTCGCCTTGCCGATGAAGCACTGAAATCGGGTTGGCTTAATCCACTTCCGGACGATGAGAACCCTGTTACGATGACCAGAGAACATCATAATCTGTTGCTGACTCTGGAAAGAATCGATGAACTCAAGGTTAGAGCCGCCCACTGCCTGAAAATGTGGTACAGGAAATTATTGCCCAGAGGAAAGAGTAGCCAGGTATGGCCGCCGGTCTATGAAAGCTTCCAAAAGCAAAAAAATAACGCCTTCTTCATCACTCATTGTCATGATGGCAGTTCGTCACTCCTTGAAAAGAAAATTCTCGATCCATCTATGCAGATCGCCTGGACTGAGGTACCTGAGGGCATTCCGAATATAGAACGAATGTTGGTACATGATCCTGCGTTTGAGCAGTTAAAGTCGGGCAAGGTGAACCGCCGTCCGGTGATTATCTTGGGGAAACCTAACTGGGGCGACGGAGACATGTGTGAAAAGTATGAAGCCCTGTTTCAAAAAGTCAGCAACAGCCCTCGCATGAAGCAGTTCTTCGAAGATGGGAGGATAAATAACTTTTTTGCGACAGATACGCAATATAGCCTGAAAGATAAATGTCGGGAAGCGGTTGAGCAGGCCTTCTGTCATTATCTCTGTGACTTGACACTCTCGGAGGGTGGTCATTTAACGTATTGCTGGGGTAATGCACTCATCAACGGGTCGCATGATCCGGGCAGCTGCTATGGCTCTCGTGACCCATCCTCAGCCAAAGAGCTGTATGCCATGATGGATCGAATTGGAAGCTCTTTCGATTTTCAGTGTTTTGTTAAGGTTGACTACTTAAAGCAGGTTCAAAACGCCAGCACCGCCCTGGTGCTCAAACCCCACGAGCTGACAAAAATTGCCAAGGAGTTTTTGCACAGCGTGAATTTGAATTCGCTTTGTGACGCAGTGATGGACCAGGTAGTAGCCGGATCGTGATGAGTTATTCGAGACCAGTGATTTCCCTTTAATGGTTTCGGATAACCCTCCAATAGAACTTTTCTCCTGTCTGAAGGTCAAACGATTAAACAACTTCAAGCAGTCCTCCGGGAGAGAGATTGACTATGCATGATCAGATAGGTGAAAAAACAGACAGTCCTGTTCCTGAGAGATACGTGCCTGATGGACGTGTGCCAGCCAAGCCACCATCAGAGGAAAAGGAAAAGGGCATAGAAATCTGCTACCAGGTGACGTGCAAACTGAAAACATCGCCCTCTTCGGTGGCAATGCCTGACAAAGCGAGAACCGTATCCTCAGCCGATTCCTCACTGCAAAAAAAACCTCACGCCTTCGATTTTCGTTTTGTCGCCAGTGATGATGAGGTCCGACAGCTTTTGGTTGCCCGAACCTGCGATGAACATCAGGATGTCACCCTCATTTCTCACCCCGATGACCTTTCACAGGCTAATCTGGTGACCCGGTTGAGCATTTCCGGGGAGGGTCGCCATACTCTGCATTCAGGCAAGCTCTTTGAAGGTTCAAAGCCATCAACCCTGGTGATAGATATCCGAAAACTCAGCAGCGAGGATTTACCCAAATTTAACGATCTGCTGGACCCGGACACCCCCTGTCTGTACGACAAAGTCAGCCAGAAGAAACGCCCTCTGGGTGAGCATGTTTCTGTGCTGGTTGTGGCAGACCCTAAACAGTTGGCATCGCTTGGCAAGCGTGACGAAGCTTCGCCGGTCGGCGCACCAGGCGCTGACTTTTGGCGGCGCATTAATCGGCCAGGTAATACCTGGCAGTTCGAAGCTCGAATCAGCAATCACCCGTCGATGACTGTCAACAAGGTTCCTCCGGTTTTGGCTGAACTCCCCTCCAGCGAAAGCACTATAGACGACAACACAATTTTAATTAACTGTCACTTGCACAGTCACTGGCGACAGTTACTGATGGGCGGTCCCGGAGTCGATAAACAGGGGCGAATCCAGCATATACCCGGCAGGCTTGAGTCTTTGAAAGCCGGACAACGGGTCATTCTGAAAGGAGCCGACTGGCAGGACCTGACTTTTGAGCAGACGATTCGACAGCTGTTGGCGCAACAGTGCTTTGAAAGCAATGGCAAGGTCTGTCCGTTACCCGACGATGTTCAGTTTTATCAAATGCCGGTTGGCAATGACGAGCTTTATTCACTGTTTCAAAGCCTCTCCTGCTCTGATAATGCACCAGGAAACCCAATCATTATTAACCAGAGTAATATCAGCGAATGGCTGAGCCCTACTGCCATTGCCCCGGAAGGCTATGCAACACCTAACACCTGTCTGTTGGAACAGGTTATGGCGGGGGGGGTCGTCACCGTAACCTCTCCCCTCACTGAGGCACTCTGGTTTCGTTTGCTCGGTTCACTGCAGACGATTCGCGACACAACCGGCCTGCAACCCAAACTTCAGGTGGCTCATTCGAAACAGCAGCCGGAAGCTCTGGGGTTGAATGAACACGACGAATGCCTTTTGTCCAGGCTACAAAATACAATCAGAGATACTGTCGCCGTTAATACCGCCACTTACCAGCAAAATGCCCAGGCAAATCACTGGATCAATCATCAGCCGGAAGCCCCTCTGGTCATTCAGGTCAATGAACAGACCGGCTTCAACCAGCTATTTGATAATATCCATATCGCCTCGGAACAAAAGGCCCATTTTGGACGAAGTCAAAGTAAGTTGCAGAAGGCATTGACTGCGGGTAAGCCTGTTGTGCTTCTGGGACTGGAGACTAATCCAGCGCTTCAGCAGCTTCTGGAACCCCTGATGGTTGGGCAACCTCTGTTGGTGAATGGTCAATTACAGGCCTACCCACAAGCTCGTGTCACACTACTCTGTCCTGAGTCTTTGAAAAGCTCATCTTCAGTATTTAATTCGCTGGTTTCCACGGGTAAGCCCTGTCCTGAAGTCGATCTTTGGGATATCAATGCCGACAGGCATGATATCTCCCGGACTGAATTGCCAGAACAAGCAATTTGCTCACTTTACGAAGCCTTTAAAACCGTACCTGGCGACCTTTGTAACCCTCTGCCTGAAATGACCGAAGGGTTATTGAATAACCTGATACTGGCTGCCCGGCGAGCACGGCAGACCGACCAGTCCCCACAACTCTTGCCCTGCCACTGGCGCAAGGCCATCAACAGTGTTATCACCCACGGCACCCGGCAGAATCCGTCAGTGCGTGATTTTATGAAAGTGGCTTGCTGGTACTTGTTACCGGACAAGGATCAAGCCGCCTCGGTAGACCCGGATCGGTTAAATGGCGTCATCAACAGTGCCCTGCGGCTGGATAGAGAGTTTGTGGAGCAGAACCCCTGGCAACTGGCCCGGGCCTTCGACCCGGCAGTGTTTAATGGCGACTTACAACTGTCCTATGACAATCCATTTCCAGAATGGGGTAAAAGAGTAGTCCCGGACAGTTTCTGTGCCATGATCCTGGCCCATGCTCCTGAAGAAAAACAACAGGCAATGGCGTATCAGTTGGCAGTCGATCCGGCGGCAGCAGAACAATATCAATCGTTAGTCATCAGGCCATCAAGACAGATCAAACGTCTGCAAGACGCACTGGCCTCTGGCTGGCTGTTGTCTTTGCCACTGGGGCAGACCCGATCCGATGCCATTCACGCTCTGGTCTGCGACTGCTTACACATTGCCAGGGGAGAATATGTCACAGAAAACCCTGACGCAGAACGCATTGAACGCATAGAAAATCGACTGTCTGATTCGCTACGGAGGGGTTCTGCTTATAGGCCATTGTCAGCACTGGCCCAGGATCTTTATCACGGCAAGATGAGTCAGGAGGATCGTGAAAGCCGTCGATTATCCCGGCTCCATGACCGGTTTAAAGACTCTCCCGTTCTATTCCTTGAGGGAGAAACCGGCACCGGGAAAAGTTACTTTTCCGCCAAAATGGCAAGGGCTTCAGGACGGGCTGCGGTCATTTCTCTTGGACCTTCTGACAGCGAACAGACCCTGATGAAACGCTGGCAGTGGCAACAACACGCCGACGGCGACCGCTCGATGGTGCAGCAAAACCGGGCATTGATGGAATGGGCCAAAACTCCGTCCGACAAGGATGGACACTATGTCACCCTGGTTCTGGATGAAGCCAACCTGGCCAAAGCCGGATTGCTGGCATCATTGAACGGCCTCTGGGAACCGCAACCCTGCATTTACGTCAATGGCCATCCTGTCAGGGTCGGCCCGAAACACCGGGTGATTCTTACCGGCAACCCGGATCATTACTCCGGGCGCCAAATGGACCCGGCCCTGAAAGAGAAACTGCCCAGAGTTTACTACCCACGCCTGGATCAGGCATTCCTTCGGGACAGAGTGGTGGAACCGGCTCTGTTCAAGCATCTACAAGAGCACCTGCCGGAGCACCAAATAAACGACTTTGCAGACAGTGCCAGCAACAGTGTGATGGCACTCTGGCAATATTATCAGGAGCTGTTGCCAGAGCATGAGTTTACCCCCAGGGATTTAACGGATATCTGCAGTTGGGTGGGCTGGTATCTGGATCATGCCCTGCCCGCTCGCGGCACTGTGACCTGTGAGCAAATAAACAGTTTGATCCAACAAAGTTTTCGGGATGTACTGGGGCCTGAAATCACCGAGACTCAGCAGGATGCCCTGTCCGCACTGGAAATCTGGTTTGCTGCCCGTTACAAATCAGAGAACACCCTGAGCGACAGAGTTCGTAACAAGACCCTGTCAGATATTCAGCAGACCTTCAGCACAGTCAGCGAAAAAATCCGACCAGACTTTGATACCTCCGGATCGGCAGTCTGTGAGCTAGTGCAACGACTTGGACAGGATTTAAACCGCTGTCAGCAGGCTTATCATTTCATCAGGAAACACGGCGGTCGTCAGGCAACACTGATTGAAGGCCCGGCGGGACGAGGTAAAGATGCCACGCTGAACCTGGTGATTGAAGCTATTAAAAAGCAGGCTGAGCAACAGGATGAATACATGCCGGAAGTCTATCTTCTGAATGCCTGTGATTGTTCCTGGGACAAACTGTGTGAAAAGATCCAAAAGGCAAAAGTCGATGGCGGCATCGTGGTGATTTCAGAAATGAATCTGATCGACAGCCAGCACCTGGAAGGTGAGTTAAACGATATTCTGGCCGGTGACGCCCATCCGGGTTTCCACCTGTTTGCCACCATCAACCCGCCTGAGTACAGTGGGCGAAAACCCTTATCACCAGCGCTGAAAGGACGTTTTCGGCATTTGCCCATCCGGCAGTATAACCCGGCAGAATTACAGACCATTGCCGAAAAGCTGTTGCCAGAGTCCCCGGAATGGACATTCGTCGCTAAAAAGCTAACAGAAAAACATTGTCTTTTAAGGGCTTACCTGCAGCGCAAAAAACTGCCATTGCAACCCACCAGCCGTGATTTACAGAATGTCGCCAGGGCTGTCTTCAGAGGCGGCGATTTTACTGACAGAGCACTTCATCAATGCCTCCATCAACACTACCGGCTTTACCTGATGGCTGCCAACCTATCGCTGGATGAACTGCCCGAATCTTCGGCTCTTGCCCTTGATAAAGGTGAGCTTGATTCCGGCCTGTGCGAATGGTTCAACCGGACAGTACCGGACTTTGATCGTCCATGGCTGATTCGACGCAGTGATCACAACAGTGTTGATGAAAAAAACCACGAAATTTGTTTCAACACTCTTTTGAATGAAGAGGACGCCAAAAAGGAAATCATCAAGAGGGTAGCTCAGGCAAAATGGCAGGCATCCGGTCTATCCCTGAAGCCGGATGAGTCCGACGATACGCTCATCCAGGCACTATACCGACACTGGCAGCAACGCTGGTTTGATCGCCAGTTTGGCTGGGCAGGCGTAGACGGCAATAGTGTTTTTCCCATGACGGAAGAACAGAAACAAACGCTGAGACTATCGGCTTGCCAGCCTTACCTTCAGGAGGCTGATCGGCAGATAAGTGCATGGAACGCTCCTGACCTTCAAGGGTGGTCTGCATTTTGGAACCAGCTAAGTGATCTGACGAATCATCTGGTAGACAATTTTATTAACGACGCATCACAAGACATACCACAAGTCCATGACCAACAGGCTCCGGCATTGGCTCAGGGAACCGACCAAGAGCCACAACCTCTAAACCGGGCGTTGACTATTGACGGTGATAAGGCTCCTGAAAAATACCTCCCGGAAGACCGTGAGGAAAAGGCTCCGGCATTAGACCGGAAAACGAACTATGAGGCTCTGCAAAAGCCACAAATTTACCGCTATATAATTTTTGATTTGCCGAACCATTTTCCCGGGATTTATCGATGGTGGGCAAAGGATATTTATGTATCTGCTGAGGGTGAAATCAAAAGGATCAATATTAGTCATCAGTTCATACAGGGGGCCGAAGTCCTCATACCTGCCCGGTTGCCAGAACAGGATCAGGAACTGATATTAGCCAGCGATCAAACCCTGGCAACCCTGGACATCTCATCCAACAATGGTCAATTTGCATTGCCCAGCCTGACAGTTAACGACTATATCGTGGCCCTGCGAACAGAACCCCATTTGCCATTCACCCTCATCAGGGATCGATACACCGGGCTTCACATACTCTCTGCTCCAGAGGCCAAAGCCAACCAGAGTATCCGATTTGCTTATGTTGTAGAACACAGAAAAGCGGACCAAAAAACACCTGCCGGAAAAGCCCGCCGCGAACGATCAACAGGTTTTGACAGCCACTGTTCAGAAGGTATGAAAACAGTACTCAAGGGACTGCTTGAGAACATTGACCAACAACTACCCGAAATACAACTGCCTTTGCAGAGAATAAAAAGCGCTGAAAACACGAGACAACGCATTGATGCAATCGGAGACTATTGCCGAGAGTTTTCCGGTGCAGCTATGCCAGAGCAAAGTGGCAATTTTTTGCACTTCCTCATAACACAGCGGCAAGGCAGCTGTCGTCATCGTGTGCCTGTTTTTATCGCTTTTTGTCGTTATTTTGGTATTCCATGTCGGCAAATATCTAACCGTACCCATGCCTTTGCAGAGTGTTCTGTGGATGGTGGTCAAACCTGGGAGTCAGTAGATTTGGGCGGGTCGCCTGTCGAGGCAACACAAACCCTGTCTTTCTTCCAGCCCAACAGAAGGGTCAGCGGTTCTGGTTCTGAGTCGAAGAAGATCGGTGATCTCCTGAAAGAGGCTGATTCAGCACAACGGCAAGCTTTGGCTGAGGCCATGGGTATGGGCCTTGAGGAATTGAACAACGTCCTTGAGACAGGCAGTGCATTGCCAGCAACGAACCTGAGCACTTACAACACGGTATTGAATCTCTGGGCGAGAGGAGATTTAACCGGTTTTGCCATGGGTGTCTCAATATTACTGGAGACAGAAACATTGGGCTATTTTGAGAGGAAATTGATCGGCGAACTGGATGACAGTAAAGGTCGTCACAGGCCAATGTCAGAGGCGGTCAAACAGATATTGCCCAAAAGTGATGAAAATCAGGTCACTGAACAACTCAGGTTACTGCACTCAAAAATGATAAATCAGGCTGGGGCCGACCCTGAAGACTGGTTGAATTCAATAACGCATATATTGAAAGAGAGTAACCTGAACAACCCTTCGGTTATTCACTTTGCCTATGAAGCCCTGAAATCGGGATGGCTGGATCCACTGCCGGACTATAAGAGCCTTGTTATGAAAGCCATTGAACATCATCGGCTTTTGGTGCGTCTGGAAGGCGTCGATGAACTGAAGGCCAGAGCCGCCCAGTGTCTGAAAATGTGGTACCGGCGATTATTGACCAGGGGAAAAAATAGCCTGGCATGGCAACGCAATTATAAACGCTTCCAACGGGAACATGGTGATACCTTGTTTGTCACTCATTGTCATGAAGGGTTTTCGCCACTGCTTGAAGAAAAATTGATCTGCTCATCCATAAAGACCGTCTGGACGGACGAACCTCAGGGCACTCCGAATATAGAAAAAATGTTGCTGCACCATCCTGCATTTGTGAAGTTAAACTCGGGCAAGGCAAACCACCGTCCGGTGATTATCGTGGGGCAACCTCACTGGTACGGCGATGTGCTCTATGAAAAGATCGAAGCTCTGATTCAAACAGCCGTTGAGAATAGCCTGAACTCGAAGCAACTGTCGCAAATAAACGAACTAGCCCACCTTGGGATATCTCCTGAGGATGCAGGCTTTTTGAGTGATTCAAAAGAGAGATGCTTGCATGCGTTAATACAGGCCTTCAGTCTTTATCTTTACGGAGTGACACGCTCGAAAGGCGATTGTTTAACCTATTGTTGGGGCGGTGATGCCAACAGGCCGGAATATGGCGCTCATGACCCATCCTCACCAGAAGAGCTGTATGCCATGATGGCTTCTGTTTTCAGCTCTTATTCTTTTGAGAACTCTGTTAAGGATGACTACCTACGGCAGGCACTCAACACCAGTAATGCACTGATACTCAAACCCAATGAGCTGACAAAAATTGCTGATGAATTTTTGAGCAATATAAATTTAAATTCGCTTTGTGAGTCATTAAGAATGTGATCATAGATGACTTCCTTCAATGGCAAAACATAACGATCCAAATGAACTTCTCTTCAATCCGAAGGTCAAATGATCAAACAATTTCAACTTAATCTCTCAAAGGACAGGAGAAGTGGCTATGGATGGTCAGATTGGCGGAGAAATAACCCCCTCCTTTTGTAACAATGGCGTATCCCATAATGGCATGCCAACAGGGAGATCACAGTTCGGTTCACCGCCTAAGATTGAAGGCATCAACCCTGTTGTCACTGTCAAAGCTTATGTATCGTCAACTTCGATGACCTTGTCTGACAGAGCAGGTACCCTTTCCTCAACCGATTCCTCACAGGCAGCCCCTTATTCCTTCGATTTCTGTTTTGTTGCCAATGATGATGAGGTTCGACAGCTTCTGGCTGCCCGAACCGGCGATGAAGGTCGGGATGTCATCCTTATTTCCCACCCCGATGACCTTTCACAGGCTAATCTGGTGAGCCGGTTGAGTATTGCCGCCGACGGTTGCCACACTCTGAGCTCAGGCAAGCTCTTTGAAGGTTCAAAGCCACTAACGCTGGTGATGGATATCCGAAAACTCACCAGCGACGAGCTGCCAAAGTTTAACGATCTGCTGGACCCGGATAATCCCTGTCTATACGACAAAGTCAGCCAGAAGAAACGCCCTCTGGGTGAGCATGTTTCTCTATTGGTCCTGGCCAGCCCTGCGCAGCTGGCATCGGTTGGCCAGAGCTACGAAGCGCCTGCGGCCGACGCACTGGGTGCTGATTTCTGGCGGCGAATTAATCGACCGGAAAATACCTGGTGGTTCGATGCTCAGACCAGCAATGACCCATCAATGAACATCGACAAGATTCCTCCGGTATTGACTGAATTCCCCGCCGAAAGTGTTTTGGATGAAAGCAATACTGTTCTTATTGACTGTCACTTACACAACAACTGGCGACAGTTACTTCTGGGCGGCCCCGGAGTGGATCAACAGGGGCGAATCCGACACCTCCCCGGCAGGCTTGAGTCATTAAAAGCCGGACAACGGGTCATTCTGAAAGGGGCCAACTGGCAGGACCTGGCCTTTGAACAGACGATTCGTCAGATGCTGGTGCAACAATGTTTTGAGAGCAACGGGAATATTTGTCCGTTACCCGACAATGTTCAGTTTTATCAAATGCCGGTAGGAAATGATGAGCTTCGTTCATTGTTCCAGAGCCTTTCCTGCTCCTGCGACAGAGAAGGTGACACAGAAGGTGAAAAAGGACTTGATAAAGAGCAGGCACCAGGAAACCCGATCATCATTAACCAGGGTAATATCAATGAATGGCTGAGCCCCATTGCCATTGCCCCGGATGGCCATGCAGCCCCAAACACCTGTCTGTTGGAACAAGTTCAGGCGGGGGGAGTCGTCACCGTAACTTCTCCCCTCAGTGAGGCGCTCTGGTTTCGTTTGCTGGGTTCACTGCAGAGGATTCGCGAGAAGACAGGTTTGCAGCCAGGGCTTCAGGTGGCTCATTCAAAACGGCAGCCGAAAGTCCTGGGCTTGGCAGAAAACGATGAATACCCTCTGCCCATCCCATTGGAAAAAACCAGAAATCGCGCTGCCTTTGAAACAGTCACTTATCAGCAACATGCCCAGGCAAGCCATTGGATCAATAATCACCAGCCAGCACCTCTGGTCATTCAGGTCAATGAACAGACCGGCTTCAGCCAGCTATTTGATAATATCCATATCACCTCGGAGCAAAAGGCCCATTTTGGACGAAGTCAGAGTGAGTTGCAGAAGGCATTAACCGCTGGCAAGCCGGTCGTATTCCTTGGGCTGGAGAGTAATCCAACGCTTCAGCACCTGCTGGAACCTCTGGCTGCCGGGCAACCTCTGGTGTTGAATGGCCAATTACAGGCCTACCCACAAGCTCATGTCACCCTGCTCTGGCCTGAGTCTGCCAAGAGCCCGTCTTCAGTATTTAATTCGCTGGTCACCACAGGTAAACGGTGCCCTGAAGTCGATCTCTGGGCTATCAATGGCGACAAGCATCATATCCCCGGAACTGAGCTGCCAGAACAAGCAGTTGATAAACTTTACAAAGCGTTTAAAACCGTACCTGTCGGCCTTAAAAACTCTCTGCCTGTAATGACCGAAGGGTTGTTGAATAACCTGATACTGGCTGCCCGGCGGGCAAAGCAGGTTGACCAGTCCGCGCAGCTCCTGCCCTGCCACTGGCGCAAGGCCATCAATAGCGTCATCACCCATGGTACCCGGCAGCACCCGACTGTGAGGGATTTTATGAAAGTGGCCTGTTGGTACTTGTTACCGGATAAGACGCCGGACGAGAATCAAACCGCCTCGATAGACCCGGATCACTTAAATGCCATTATCAACAATTCTCTGCGCCTGGATAGAGAGTTTGTGAAGCAGAACCTCTGGTCACTGGCCAGAGCCTTTGACCCGGCTGTCTTTAATGAAAAATTACAACTGTCCTATAAGAGTCCATTTTCAGAGCAGAATGAAAAAGAAGTTCTGGACAATCTCTGTACCATGATCGTCGCCCATGCACCTGAAGAAAAACGAGATGCAATGGCGTATCAGTTAGAAGTCGATCCAGCGGCATCAGAGCCCTGTCAATCACTAGCCATCAGGCCAACAAAACAGATTAAACGTTTGCAGGATGCACTGGCTTGTGGCTGGCAGTTAACTTTGCCATTGGAGCAGACCCGATCTGATGCCATTCAGGCTCTGGCCAGCGATTGTTTTCACATAGCCAGAACAGCAAATTCCAGAACAGAAGGCATTGAACGTGTAGAACAGCGACTGTCTGAATCACTGAAATGGACCAGCTCCTTTGATAAGCCATTGTCGGCACTGGCCCGGGATCTTTATCACGGCGAGACGAGTCAGAAGGATCGTGAAAGCCGTCGATTATCCCGACTCCATGACCGGCTTACAGACTCTCCCGTTATATTCCTTGAAGGGGAAACCGGCACCGGGAAAAGCTACTTTTCCACCAAAATGGCCAGGGCTTCAGGACAGGCTAAGGTCATTTCCCTTGGGCCTTCTGACAGCGAACAGACCCTGATGAAACGCTGGCAGTGGCAACAACACGCCGACGGCGACCGCTCTATGGTGCAGCAAAACCGGGCCTTGATGGAATGGGCCAAGACCGAATCCGACAAAGACGGAGGCTGTGTTGGAAAAGAGTACATTACCCTGGTTCTGGATGAAGCCAATCTGGCCAAAACCGGATTGCTGGCATCATTGAACGGTTTGTGGGAAACGCAACCCTGCATCTACGTGAATGGTCATCCTGTCAGGGTCAGCAAAAAACACAGGGTAATTCTTACCGGCAATCCCGATCATTATTCGGGACGCCAAATGGACCTGGCCCTGAAAGAGAAGCTGCCCAGAGCTTACTACCCACGCCTGGACCAGGCATTCCTTCGGGACAGGGTAGTGGAGCCGACTCTGGTCAGGCATTTACAAAGGCATCTGCCGGAGCAGCAAATAAACGACATTGCACACAGTGCCAGCAAGAGTGTGATGGCACTGTGGCAATATTATCAGGAGCTTTTGCCCGAGCATGAGTTTACTCCCAGGGATTTAACCGATATCTGCAGTTGGGTGGGTTGGTATCTGGATCGTGCGTTATCCAAAGGAGACAGTGTCAGCTGTGAGCAATTGAACAGTTTGATCCGGCAAAGTTTCCGGGATCTACTGGGTCCCGAAATCAGCGAGACTCAACAGGATGCCCTTTCGGCACTGGAAATCTGGTTTGCTGCGCGCTACCACCCGAACAACACCCTGCGCGACAGAGTTCATAACCACACCCTGCCAGACATTCTGCAGGACTTCAGAACATTGACCAAAGAAATCCGACCTGAGTTTGATACCTCCGGATCGGCGGTCATTGAGCTCGTGCAACAGCTTGGGCAGGATTTAAGCCGCAGTCAGCAGGCTTATCATCATGACAGAAAACACGGCGGTCGTCAGGCAACGCTGATTGAAGGCCCGGCTGGACGAGGTAAAGATGCCACGCTGAACCTGGTGATTGAAAGTGTCAGAAAGCAGGCTAAGCAACGGGGAGAGTCCATGCCGGAAGTTTTTCTCCTGAATGCCTGTGATTGTTCCTGGGACAAAGTGTGTGAAGCCATCCAGAAGGCAAAAGTCGATGGCGGCATCGTTGTTATTTCGGAAATGAACCTGATCGACAGCCAGCATCTGGAAGGTGAGTTAAACGATATTCTGGCCGGTGACGCTCATCCGGGCTTCCACCTGTTTGCCACCATCAACCCGCCTGAGTGTAGCGGGCGAAAACCCTTATCACCGGCACTGAAAGGGCGTTTCAGGCATTTGCCGATCCGGCAGTACAGCTCGACCGAATTGCAAACCATTGCCGAAAAAGTCTTGCCAGCGAATGAGCAGGGAAAAATCGTGGCTAAACGGTTGACTGAAAAACATTGTCGTTTAAGGACCTGCCTGCAACGGAAAGACCTGCCGTTACAACCGACCAGTCGCGATTTACAGAATGTCGCGATGGCTGTTAACAGAAAAGGCGATTTTAGCAAAAAAGCACTTCGTCAATGCTTCAATCAGCACTACCGACTTTACCTGATGGCCGCCAAACTATCGCTGGAGGAACTGCCAGATCCATCGGCTATTGCCACAAGTAATAGTGAGCTTGATTCCGGACTTTGCAAATGGTTAAACCAAACAATATCGGACATTGATCGTCCGTGGTTGATACGACGCAGTTATCTCAACAGTACGGATGAAAAACGCCATGAAATGCTTGTTGACGCTGATCTGAATGCAAAGGAAGCCAGAACGGAGATCATCAAAAGACTGGCTCAGGCCCGGTGGCGGGCATCCGGTCTTTCCCTGAAACCGGATGAATCGGACGATATCCTCACCCAGGCACTCTACCGACACTGGCAGCAACGCTGGTTTAATCGTAACTTTTGCCAGACAGGCATGGACGCCAATAGCGTCTTTCCCCTCTCGGAAGAACAGGAACAAACGCTGAAATTATCAGCTTCCCAGCCTTATCTTCAGGACGCTGAACAGCGGATAGCGGCATGGAATGACCATGACGTTAAACTATGGCCTGCATTTTGGCATCAGATGGGCGGTCTGGAGAACCTTCGGGTTGACGGTTGCAGTAACCAAGTGTCAGCTGTTGGCGGTGATAACGCTCCTGAACCCTACAATCCGGAAGTCCACGAGAATCAGGCTCCGACATTGGATCGGACAACGGACTATGAATGCCAGGAGATACCACAACTTGAGGATTATAAAATTTTTGAGACAGAGAGCCCTTCCCATATGTATCGCTGGTGGGCAAAGGATATTTATGTGTCTGCTGAGGGTGAGGTTAAAGAGATCGATCTTAATGATAAAGACATTGATGGCTTCGAAAACCTCATACCGGCCCGGTTGCCGGGGCCTGATCAGCAACTGAAATTAACCAGAGATCAAACGCTGGCGACTTTTAACTGGATATCGGGCAATGGTCGACATGCATTGCCCAGCCTGACGGTTAATGACTATATCGTGGCCCTGCGTTTAAAACCTGATGTGCCATTTACCCTGGTCAGAAACCAATATACCGGTCTTCATACACTGTCTGTTAATGAGGTTCAGGCCAACCAGCGTATTCACGTGGCTTATGTCGTAGAATCCAGAAAGCCGGGCAAAAAAACGCCTGCCAAAGGAACCCGTCCGGAACGATCAACATGGTTTGATAGCCACTGTTCAGAAGGTATCAAAACCGTACTGGATGAACTGTTTGCGAAAACTGACCACCCATCCGAAGTAAAGATACTGTTGCGGAAAATAAAATCCCCTATAAACACGCTGCAACGAATCAGGGCGATCACGGACTATTGCCGACTGTTTTCGGGTAAGCTTCAACCAGAGCGCCATGAAAATTTCTTTAAATTCCTCGTAACACAGCGGCAAGGGCACTGTCTTCATCGTGTGCCTGTTTTTATTGCTTTTTGTCGTTATTTCGGGATTCCCTGTCGAAATATTCAAAACGCTATCCACTCATTTGCCGAGTACTCCCTGGATGATGGCCAAACCTGGAAATCCGTGGATTTGGGTGGAGCACCTTCCAAGACAACAGAAATCCTCTATGCTTTCCAGCCCAACAGAAAGATCAGTTGTTCCAGCGATGAGTCAAAGAAGATTGAGGCTTTCCTGAAAGGGATTGATTTGGCCCAAAAGCAAGCTCTGGCTAAAACCCTTGGCGTGAGTCTGGAGGAGCTGAACAAAGCCCTTGAGGAAAACAGTGCATTGCTGGAAACCCATTCAGGTAATTCCGAAATAGTAAAGAGCCCTCAGCAGGAAAACAATTTAGCCTGTTTTCTCATGGGAGTCTCAATGCTGGAGACATTGGAAACCAAAGCACTGGTCGATCAGGAAATGGACTTTAAACTGATGAGAGAGGCATTAATGCACATATTGTGCAACAGTGTTGAATATCAGGTCATTGAACGACTCAAGTCAATCTATGCGACAGTGATTGATCAGGCCGAAGCAAGCAGTTTAAAGTGGATAATGACATTGCTGCACATATTGCAAGACATCGACATAACCAGACCTTCGGCTATCCACCTGGCACTTGGAGCCATGAAATTGGGTTGGCTGGATCCAGTGCACTTTGACAACCGTTTCTGGGGGTTTGATAGATATCACCAGATATTTGTGCGTCTGGAAGGCGTCGACGAACTGAAGGTTAAAGCCGCTGATTGCCTGAAAAAATGGTATAAGTATGTATTTTTCGGGAGAAAAAGTAGTCCTGCATGGCGGTTGGCTTACAGGAACTTCCGGGAGAGAGAAGGTGATGCCTTATTGGTCACTCACTGTCATAACGGGTTTTCGCAATCTTTTGAAGATATCATTATCGTTCGGTCTTTACGGACCGGCTGGTCGAACGAACCTGAGGGTATGCCGAATATAGAACGAATGCTGATGCACTCACCTGCGTTTCCAAAGTTAATCTCGGGCAAGGCGAACCACCGTCCGGTGATTATCATGGGGCAGCCTTCCTGGAACAGCACTGTGATTAATGAAAGGGTCGAAGCCCTGTTGCAACAAAAAGTTGAGAATAGCCCGGAATTATCAAGGCAGGATCAGAAGCTTTTAGATGATTCAAGAGCCAGATACAGGCAGGCAATTCAGCAGGCCTTTAGTCACTACCTGTATGAAGTAACGCATTCGAAAGGCGGTAGCTTAACGTATTGTTGGGTCGATGCTACCGTGAAGCCTAAAATTGATGACCCATACAAATATGGAGCTCGTGATCCATCCTCACCGAAACAGCTGTATGCCATGATGTCTGAAATCAACAGCTCTTCCTGGTTTCAGGAATATGGCAAGGATGCCTACTTGCGCCAGGCATTCAACGACAGCAACGCTCTGATAATCAAATCCGGTGAGCTGACAAAAATTGCCGAAGAGTTTTTGAACAGCGTGAATTTGAATTCGCTTTATGAGTCACTGGATACACATTGACATCCTCCCCGCCCTAAAGAGGGTGTCGCAAAACCTCTGGCTCCCATGCTCCAGCGTGGGAACGAGTTGACTCCCGTCACTCCCGGCTTCATTCTCGTCATTCCCGCGAAAGCGGGAATCCACACTGACTCACCACCAGAACCATACTGCCCGGTGCCCCCCTGGCCTTGTCATCCCCGAGAAGGCAGAGACCCACTGTTGGCGCTGGATTCCCGCCTTCGCGGGAATGACGACTTCAGAGCGTGAGAACGAGCTGTTGAAGTTTTGCGACATCCTGTAAAGGACGGCGATTCCTAGTTCGTCACCAAACCATCCCTTTAATTCCTTGAGCCCCTCAGGACATTGTCCATATTTTCTGTTTACCATTTCCCTGCGCAACCGGACCCGGCCTTTATTACCACTAAAACGGAACTTTCATACTAACTGAAAGTCCAATAACTAATCAGTTTCACTTTAGTTGTTCAAATGACAGTGGGGAAATATTGACTATGGACGGTCGTATTGATGTAAAAATATATAAACTCGGTCCTGAGAGTGGCGTGCCGGTCAAGATAGCAAAGCCGGATTTATCTTCAGAGGAAACGAAGGATGTAGGAATCTGCTCAAAAGTAAGCGCCAAACTAAAGATTTCACCCTGTCCGGTGAACTTGCCTGACAAAGCAAGAACCGTATCAGCAACGGGGTTCTCGCTCCAAAAGACCCCTCATGCCTTCGATTTCCGTTTTGTCGCCAGTGATGATGAGGTTCGACAGCTTTTGGCTGACCAGACCCGCGATAAAAATCGCGATATCACCCTTATTTCCCACCCCGACGACCTCTCACAGGCTAACCTGGTGAGCCGGTTGAGCATTTCCAGAGAGGGTCGCCACACGCTGCGTTCAGGCAAGCTCTTTGAAGGTTCAAAGCCACTGACGCTGGTGATGGATATCCGAACACTCACCAGCGACGACCTGCCAAAGTTTAACGACCTGCTGGACCCGGATAATCCCTGTCTGTACGACAAAGTCAGCAAGAAGAAACGCCCTCTGGGTGAGCATGTTTCTTTATTGGTGCTGGCAAGCCCTGCCCAGCTGGCATCGGTTGGCCAGAGCGACGAGGCCCCGGCGGCCGGCGTTCCGGCGGCCGGCGCACCCGGTGCTGATTTCTGGCGGCGAATTAATCGACCAGAAAATACCTGGCAGTTCGATGCACAGACCGGCAATGACCCATCGATGAACATCGACAAGATTCCTCCGGTATTGACTGAATTCCCCGCCGAAAGTGTTATGGATGACGGCAATACTGTTCTTATTGACTGTCACTTACACAACAACTGGCGACAGTTACTTCTGGGCAGCCCCGGAGTGGATCAACAGGGGCGAATCCGGCATCTCCCCGGCAAGCTCGAGTCATTAAGGGCAGGACAACGGGTGATTCTTAAAGGGGCTAACTGGCAGGATCTGGCCTTTGAACAAACGATTCGACAGATGCTGGCACAACAGTGTTTTGAGAGCAACGGGAAGATCTGTCAGTTACCCGACGATGTTCTGTTTTATCAGATGCCGGTAGGAAATAACGAACTTCATTCGCTGTTCCAAAGCCTGTCTCACTCTGATGAGGAAGGACTTTCCCATAAGGTGCCAGCAAACCCGATCATCATTAACCAGAGTAATATCAGGGAATGGCTGAGCCCGATTGCCATTGCCCCGGAAGGTTATGCAGTCCCTAACACCTGTCTGTTGGAACAAATTCGGGCGGGTGGTTTGGTCACTGTGACGTCTACCCTCACCGAGGCACATTGGTTTCGTTTGCTGGGCTCACTGCAGACGATTCGCGAAGCAACCGGCCTTGAGCCCCGACTTCAGGTAGCTCATTCAAAACAGCAGCCAAAAGCCCTGGGGCTGGCAGAAAACGATGAGCACTCTCTGTCCTGCCTGTCCTTCCCAGAAGAAAAAATCAGCGATCAGGCCGCGTTTAGTATCGTCAGTTACCAGCAAGCTGCCCAAGCCAGTCACTGGATCAATAATCAGCCGGAAGCACCTCTGGTCATTCAGGTCAATGAACAGACCCGCTTCAGTCAGCTATTTGATAATATCCATATCGCCTCGGAACAAAAGGCGCATTTTGGACAACGTCGGAGTGCATTGCAGATAGCGTTGACCGCTGGCAAGCCGCTGGTACTCCTGGGGCTGGAAAGCAATCCAACACTTGCGCAGCTTCTGGAGCCCCTGGCCGTAGGCCAACCTCTTTTAGTAAATGGCCAATTACAGACTTACCCAAAGACTCAGGTCACAATACTCTGGCCTGAGTCCTTGCAAAAACCCTTTTCAGTATTTGGTTCGATGGTCGCCACGGGTAAGCCCTGTCCTGCGGTCGATATCTGGGATATCAATGCTATCAGGCATGATATCCCCCGGGCCGATCTGCCAGAACAAGCGCTTCATAGACTTTATGAAGCATTTGCAACGGTACCTGCCGGCCTTTGCAACCCTCTGCCTGAAATAACCGAAGAATTGCTGAATAACCTGATACTGGCTGCCCGGCGAGCACGGCAGGTTGACCGGTCCCCACAGCTGCTGCCCTGCCACTGGCGCAAGGCTATCAACAGCGTTATCACCCATGGTACCCGGCAGAATCCGTCAGTGCGTGATTTTATGAAAGTGGCTTGTTGGCAGTTACTGCCCGATGTTCATGAGGATCAGACCGCATCGGTAGATCCGTACCAGTTAACTGCCATCATCAATAGTGCTCTGCGGTTGGATAGAAAGTTTCTGAAACAAAACCTGTGGCCACTGGCCAGAGCCTTTGACCCGAGCGTATTTAAACTATTCCAACTGTCCTATAAAAATCCATTTCCATTGCAGCATGGAGGAGAAGTCCCAGACAAACTCTGTGCCCTGATTCTGGCCCATGGGCCTGACGAACATCGACAGGCAATGGCGCATCAGTTGGGAGTCAGTCCGGCGGCAGCAAAGCGATATAGACAGTTAGCCATCAGACCATCAAAACAAATTAAACGTTTGCAGGATGCATTGGCTAACGGCTGGCAGTTAACTTTGCCATTGGGGCAGACCCGATCCGATGCCATTCAGGCTCTGGCCAGCGATTGTTTTCACATAGCCAGAACAGCGAATTCCAGGACAGAAGGCATTGAACGTATAAAACATCGACTGGCTGAATCACTGGCATGGCAGGGTTCCACTGATATGCCCTTGTCAGCACTGGCCCGGGATCTTTATCACGGTGAGATAAGTCAGAAGGATCGTGAAAGTCGTCGCTTATCCCGACTCCATGACCGGCTTACGGACTCTCCTGTCATATTCCTGCAGGGGGAAACCGGCACCGGAAAAAGTTACTTTTCCGCCAAAATGGCGAAAGCTTCAGGGCAGGCTATGGTCATTTCCCTTGGGCCTTCCGACAGCGAACAGACCCTGATGAAACGCTGGCAATGGCAACAACACGCCAATGGTGACCGCTCTATGGTGCAGCAAAACCGGGCGCTGATGGAATGGGCCGAGACCAAATCCGACAAAGGCGGAGGCTGTGATGGAAAAGAATACATCACCCTGGTTGTGGATGAAGCCAACCTTGCCAAAACCGGATTACTGGCATCATTGAGCGGCTTATGGGAACCGCAGCCCTGCATCTATGTAAATGGTCATCCTGTCAAAGTCAGCCCGAAACACCGGGTGATTCTCACCGGTAACCCCGATCATTACGCCGGGCGCCAAATGGACCCGACCCTGAAAGAGAAACTGCCCAGAGCTTACTACCCACGTCTGGATCAGGCATTCCTTCGGGACCAGGTAGTGGAACCGGCTCTGGTCAATCAGTTACAACGGCATCTGTCGGAGTCTGAAATAAACGACATTGCACGTATTACCGCCGAGAGCGTGATGGCACTCTGGCAATATTATCAGGAACTCTTGCCCGAGCATGAGTTTACCCCCAGGGATTTAACGGATATCTGCAGTTGGGTGGGTTGGTATCTGGATCGTGCGTTATCCAAAGGAGACAGTGCCAGCTGTGAGCAAATAAACAGTTTGATCCAACAAAGTTTTCGGGATGTACTGGGGCCCGAAATCACCGAAACTCATCAGGATGCCCTGTCGGCACTGGAAACCTGGTTTGCTGTACGCTACCACCCGGACAATACCCTGAGCAACAAAGTATATAACCACACCCTGCAGGATATGCAGCAGACCTTCGGTATAGTCAGCAAAAAAATCCGACCAGACTTTGATATCTCCGGATCGGCAGTCCGTGAACTGGTGCAGTGGCTTGGGCAGGATTTAAGCCGCAGTCAGCAGGCTTATCATCACGACAGAAAACACGGCGGTCGTCAGGCAACGCTGATTGAAGGCCCGGCTGGACGGGGTAAAGATGCCACGCTGGACCTGGTGATTGAAAGTGTCAGAAAGCAGGCTAAGCAACGGGGGGAGCCCATGCCGGAAGTTTATCTCCTGAATGCCTGTGATTGTTCCTGGGACAAAGTGTGTGAAAAGATCCAGAAAGCAAAAGTCGATGGCGGCATCGTGGTGATTTCGGAAATGAACCTGATCGACAGCCAGCATCTGGAAGGGGAGTTAAACGATATTCTGGCCGGTGACGCCCATCCGGGTTTCCACCTGTTTGCCACCATCAACCCGCCTGAGTACAGCGGGCGAAAACCCTTATCACCGGCGCTGAAAGGGCGTTTCCGGCATTTGCCCATCCGGCAGTACAACGCGACCGAATTACAGACCATTGCCGAAAAAGTGTTGCCAGAGTCCTCACAAGGGACATTCGCCGCCAAGATACTAACAGAAAAACATTGTCGTTTAAGGGCTCACCTGCAACTCAAAAAACTGCCATTGCAGCCCACCAGCCTTGATTTACAGAATGTTGCCAAGGCTATCACCAGTGCTGGCGATTTTAGCGAAAAAGCCATTCATCAATGCCTCAATCAGCACTATCGGCTTTATCTGATGGCCGCCAACCTATCGCTGGAGGAACTGCCCGGGCTATCGGCTATTGCCATCGATAAAGCAGCGCTTGACCCTGAAATGAGCGAATGGTTCTACCAAAGGGTATCGGGCATTGATCGTCCGTGGTTAATACGACACAGTGATCACAACAGTGTTGATGAAAATCGCCATGAAATTCGTTTTAACACTCGTCTGGATAAAGAGAAAGCCAAAGCGGAAATCATCAAGGAGGTGGCTCAGGTCAGGTGGCGAGCATCAGGTCTGCCCCTGAAGCCGAAGCACTCAGACGACATTCTCACACAGGCACTATACAGACACTGGCAACAACGCTGGTTTACGGGTGATTTTGGCCGAACGGGCGTGGACGCTAACAGCGTATTCCCCCTGACAGAAGAACAGAAACAAACGCTGAAATTGTCAACTAACCAGCCTTATCTTAAGGCGGCTGATGCGCGGATAAGGGCGTGGAAAACCAATGAAGCTCAATGGTGGCCTGCGTTATGGCATCAGATCAGTGATCTGCCGAACCACCTGGTCGACGATTTTATCAACGAAGCATCCGTTATTGACGGTGATAAGGCTCCTCAACAAGACAAGCCAGAAGTCCACGAGAAACAGGCTTCGGCATTGGCTCAGAGAAGGAACCATGAGCCGCAATCTGTTAATAACACGTTGGCTATTTACAGTAATAAGGCTCCTGAAAAATACGTTCCGGAAGTCCATGAGAAAAAGGCTCCAGCATTGGACACATTAACAAACTATCAGAGGCTGGCAAAACCAAAATATGACGATTATGTTATTTTTGACAAGCCGGGCCTCTTTACCGGGACCTATCGGTGGATTGCAGAGGATATTTATGTGACTGCCGGGGGCGAAGTCAAAACGATCAGCATTAATGATAAACACTTGCAGGGAGCCGAAGTCCTTATACCTGCCCGGTTACCAAGGCAGGACCAGGAAGTGATATTAGCCAGCAACCAAACACTGGCAACCTTTTATATGACATCAAAAGATGGTCAATATCCATTGCCCAGCCTGACAGCTAACGACCGTATCCTGGCCCTGTGCATAGAACCCAACCTGGCCTTCACACTACTCAGGGACCGATATACCGGTCTTCACACACTATTTGTTCCAGAAGCCAAAGCCGACCAGAGCATAAGAATTGCTTATGTCGTAGAACCCGGAGAAGCGGGTAAAAAAATACCTGCTAAAGAAGTCCGACCAGCACCATCAAAACGTTTTGACGCCCACTGTTGCGAAGGTATGAAAACAGTGTTGAACAAAGTGTTTGTATCCATTAACGAACAACCACTCAAAGTAAAGCGGCTTTTGGAGACAATAGAAAACGCTGAAGACATAAAGCAACGCATTCAGGCAATCAGGGACTATTGCAAACTGTTTTCCGGTGTTGCTGTACCAGAGCGCAATAAAAATTTCTTTCAATTCCTCGTAATGCAGCGGCAAGGCAAATGCTGTCATCGTGTGCCTGTTTTTATCGCTTTTTGTCGTTATTTTGGCATTTCATGCCGACAAATATCTAATCATATCCACAGCTTTGCAGAGTATTCCCCGGATGGCGGCCAAACCTGGAAGCCAGTGGACTTGGGCGGGTCGCCTATCGAAGCAACAAAAATCAAATTTGGCTTCCAGCCCAACAGAAGCGTCAGAGATTCTGGCACTGAGTTAAGGAAGATCCGGGATCTCCTGAAAGGGTCTTCTTTAACAGAACAGCAAGTACTGGCTGAAACCTGCGGCATCAGCCCTGGTAAACTCAACAAAGCCCTTAAGACAAAGGGGGCATTACCAAACCTATATCTGAGTACTTACAAGCGGGTAGAAAAGCTTTGGGAGAGAAAAGATTTAATCGGTTTCTCCATGGGGGTTTCAATGTTACTGGAGATAGAAGCAGTGGACGATTGCGAGAAGCGACTTGTCAGAGGCATGCTTGACTGTATGTCCGACAGCAAGCGGTTGTCTGAGGCAGTAAAACAAATATTGTCCAACAGTGATGAAGATCAGATCACTGAGCTACTCAAGTCACTCCATTCTAAAATGATTGATCAGTCCGGAGCATGTCCTCACATGTGGTTGCATTCGATAGTGAATATATTGACAGACAGTGACTTGTCGAATCCTTCGGTTATTCGCTTTGCCCATGAAGCCCTGAAATCGGGTTGGCTGGATCCACTGCCTCCCAGAATGGGTTATTTTATTCAGGTCATTCGACATCATGAGCTATTGGTGCGTCTGGAAGGCGTCGATGAGCTGAAGGTTAAAGCCACCCGTTGCCTGAAAATGTGGTACAGGGAATTGTTGTCCAGGGAAAAAAATAGTCGGGCATGGCAACTTACTTATCAACGTTTCAAAAAGGAAAATGTTGGTGGCTTTTTCGTCACTCATTGTCATGGCGGGTTTTCGCCAACCCTTGAAACTAACCTGGTCAATACATCTTTACAGATCACCTGGACGGATGAACCCGGTGGGGTTCCGAATATAGAACGTATGTTGGTGCACCACCCCGCGTTTGTGCAGTCAAACTCGGGCAAAGCGGACTACCGACCGGTGATTATCCTGGGAGCTTGCCAGCGGAGCAGAAAATTACAGGAAAAGGCCGAAGCTCTGTTTCAAAGAAAAGTTGATACCAGACCCGACTTGAAGCAGTTATTGGAAAAACACAAACTGGAGCCCTTTGAGGTTTCACCGGAGGAAGAAAGCCTTTTGGATGATTTAAAAGACAAATGCTCACGAGCGATTGAGCAGGTCTTCATTCATTACCTGTATGGAGTGACATGCTCGAAAGGCAGTTGTTTAACCTTTTGTTGGGGCGAATCCGGCAGGCTGGACTACTTCGGTGCTCATGATCCATCCTCACCAGAAGAGCTGTATGCCATGATGAAGAAAATTAACAACTCTCACTGTTTTCAGGAATCTGTTAAGGATGACTACTTAAGGCAGGTGCAAAACGCCAGTAACGCTCTGATCCTCAGATCCCATGAACTGACAAAAATTGCCGAAGAGTTTGTGGGCAACGTGAATTTAAATTCGCTTTATGACTCATTGGATACGTGATCCTGGTTTGTTCGTCATGAGTTTTTCGAGATTGGTGACTTGCTTCCATAGTCCATCCACAGGGAACTTCCGTCCTGTCTGAAGGTCAAATTATTAAGGAATTTTAATAGAGACCTGTCAGATAACAAAAGGGAGATTGACTATGGATGGTCGGATTGATCGAGCTACAAACAAACACGCCCTTGATGATAACCCTCTTCATAGCGGCTTTGCAGCCAAGCTAGCAAAGCTGGATTTATCATCAGAGGCAAATAATGATGCAGGCATCTGCACTGAAGTAAGGCCCCAACTGAAGCGATCGCCATCTTCGCAGAGGATGCCTGACAAAAAGAGAACCGTCTCCTCAACGGATTCCTCGTTCCAAAAGGCGACTCATTCCTTCGATTTTTGTTTTGTCGACAGTGATGATGAAGTTCGACGGCTTTTAACTGCCCTGACCGGCGATGAATATCGGGATGTCACTGTTATTTCCCATCCCGATGACCTCTCACAGGCTAATCTGGTAAGCCGGTTGAGCATTGCCTCCGACGGTCGCCACACCCTGCGCTCAGGAAAGCTCTTTGAAGGTTCAAAGCCACTGACGCTGGTGATGGATATCCGAAAACTCACCGGCGAGGATCTGCCAAAGTTTAACGACCTGCTGGACCCGGATAACCCTTGTCTGTACGACACAGTCAGTCGGGAGAAACGCCCTCTGGGTGAGCATGTTTCTCTATTGGTCCTGGCAAGCCCTGCCCAGCTGGCATCGGTTGGCCAGAACGATGGCGCTCCGGCGGCCGGCGCACCCGGTGCTGATTTCTGGCGACGCATTAATCGACCGGGAAATACCTGGCAGTTCGATGCACAGACCAGCAACGACCCAGCGATGGAGATCGACAAGGTTCCCCCGTTACTGGCTGAACTCCCCTCCGCTGAAAGTGTTATGGATGACGACAATACCGTTTTAATTAACTGCCATTTACACAGTGACTGGCGACAGTTACTGCTGGGAGGTCCCGGAGTCGATAAACAGGGGCGAATCCAGCACGTCCCCGGCAGGCTTGAGTCATTAAGGGCCGGACAACGGGTCATTCTTAAAGGAGCCAACTGGCAGGATCTGGCCTTTGAACAGACGATTCGGCAAATGCTGGCGCAGAAGTGCTTTGAGAGCAATGGGGAAATCTGTCCATTACCCGACGATGTTCAGTTTTATCAGATGCCGGTAGGGAAGGACGAGCTTCATTCACTGTTCCGGGGTCTGTCCCATTCTTTATCAGACAACCCGATCATCATTAACGAGAGTAATATTGCCCAATGGCTCAGCCCGATTGCCATTGCCCCGGAAGGCTATGCAGTCCCCAACACCTGTCTGTTAGAACAGGTTCGGGCCGGTGGTGCCGTTACCGTAACCTCTCCCCTCACTGAGGCGCATTGGTTTCGTTTGCTGGGCTCACTGCAGGCGATTCGTGAGGCGACCGGCCTTGAGCCCGGACTTCAGGTGGCTCATTCAAAACAGCAGCCCAAAGCCCTGGGGTTGGATGAAAACGATGCATACCCTCTGCCCGAGCCACAGGAAAAAGTCAGCGATCACCGTGCCTTTAACACGTTGACCTATCAACAACATGCCCAGGCAAGTTATTGGATTAGTCATCAACCGCAAGCCCCCCTGGTCATTCAGATCAATGAACAATCCGGCCTCAGCGAGCTGTTTGATAATATCCACATCACCTCGGAAAAAAAGGCGCATTTTGGACGACGTCCGAGTGACTTGCAGAAGGCTTTGACCGCTGGCAAACCGGTGGTATTCAGAGGGCTGGAAACTAATCCAACACTTCAGCAGCTTCTGGAACCCCTGATTATTGGGCAACCTCTGTTGCTGAATGGCCAATTACAAACCTACCCACAGGCTCAAGTCACCGTACTCTGGCCCGGGCTTGTGAAAAGCCCCTCTTCAGTATTTAATTCGATGGTTGCCAAAGGTAAACCCTGTCCCGAGGTCGATCTCTGGGATCTCAATGCGGACAAGCATAAAATCTCCCGGTCTGAGCTGCCGGAACAGGCGCTTGATGAACTTTACAAAGCCTTTAAAACCGTACCTGCAAACCTTTGTAACCCTCTGCCTGAAATAACCGAAGGGTTATTGAATAACCTGATACTGGCTGCCCGGCGAGCACAGCAGGTTGACCAGTCCTCACAACTGCTGCCCTGCCAATGGCGCAGGGCCATCAATAGTGTTATCACCCATGGTACCCGACAGAATCCGTCCGTGCGTGATTTTATGAAAGTGGCCTGCTGGCACTTGTTACCGGATAAGGATCAACCTCCCTCGGTAGACCCGGATCGGTTAAATGCCGTCATCAATAGTGCCCCGCAGTTGGATAGAGCGTTTGTGAAGCAAAACCTGTGGCAACTGGCCAGAGCCTTTAACCCGGCAGTATTCAAGGGCACCGGATTTGAAGGATTGCAACTGACCTATGAAAATCCATTGCCATACAGGGGTGCAAAAGAAATTCTGGACAAGCTCTGTGCCATCATCGTGGCCCATGGGCTTGAAGAACAACGAGATGCTTTAGCCTATCAGTTGGAAGTCGATCCGGCGGCAGAAACCTGTCAATCGTTAGCCATCAGGCCAACAGCACGGATTAAACGTTTGCAGGATGCACTGGCTTCTGGCTGGCAGTTACTTCTGCCATCGGGGCAGACCCGATCCGATACTCTTCAGGCGCTCGCCACCGACTGTTTTCATAGGGCCAGAACAGCAAATTCGGAGGCAGAACGCATTAAACGCATAGAACATCGACTGTCTGAATCGCTGAAATGGACGGGTTCTGCTGATGAACCCCTGTCTGCACTGGCCAAAGATCTTTGTCATGGCGAGATAAGTCAGAAGGATCGTGAAAGTCGTCGGTTATCCCGACTCCATGACCGGCTCACAGACTCTCCCGTTATATTCCTGCAGGGAGAAACCGGCACCGGGAAAAGTTACTTTTCTGCCAAAATGGCAAAGGCTTCAGGGCTGGCTGAGGTCATTTCCCTTGGACCTTCTGACAACGAACAGACCTTGATGAAACGCTGGCAGTGGCAACAAGACGCCGATGGCGACCGTTCTATGAAACAGCAAAATCGGACGCTGATGGAATGGGCTAATACCAAATCCGACAAAGACGGAGGCTGTGTTGGAAAAGAATACATTACTCTGGTTCTGGATGAAGCCAACCTCGCCAAAACCGGATTACTGGCATCATTGAACGGCTTATGGGAACCACAACCCTGCATTTACGTAAATGGTCATCCTGTCGAAGTCAGCCCAAAACACCGGGTGATTCTCACCGGTAACCCGGATCATTACACCGGGCGCCAGCTCGATCCGGACCTGAAAGAGAAATTGCCCAGGGCTTACTACCCACGCCTGGACCAGGCTTTCCTTCGCGACAGGGTGGTGGAACCGGCTCTGGTCAATCAGTTACAGCGACATCTGTCAGAGCCTGTAATAAACGACATTGCACGCATTACCACCGAGAGCGTGATGGCACTGTGGCAATATTATCAGGAACTCTTGCCCAAGCATGAGTTTACTCCCAGGGATTTAACGGATATCTGCAGTTGGGTGGGCTGGTATCTGGATCGTGCGCTGCCCGCAGGTGAGAATATTACCTGCAAGCAAGTGAACGGTTTGATCCAGCAAAGTTTTCGGGATCTTCTGGGCCCCGAAATCAACGAGACTCATCAGGATGCCCAGCAGGCACTGGACATCTGGTTTGCTGCCCATTACGAAGTGGACAACACCCTGCGCGACAAAGTTCATAATCATACCCTGCCGTATATTCAGCAGGCCTTCGAAACATTCACCAAAACAATCCGACCTGAGTTTGATACTTCCGGATCGGCGGTCATTGAGCTGGCGCAACGGCTTGGACAGGATTTAAGCCGCGCTCAGCAGGCTTATCATCTCAACATAAAACACGGCGGTCGTCAGGCAACGCTGATTGAAGGCCCGGCTGGACGGGGTAAAGATGCCACGCTGGACCTGGTGATTGAAAGTGTCAGAAAGCAGGCTAAGCGACGGGGAGAGTCCACGCCGGAAGTTTATCTCCTGAATGCCTGTGATTGTTCCTGGGACAAAGTGTGTGAAAAGATCCAGAAGGCCAAAATTGAAGGCGGTATCGTGGTGATTTCGGAAATGAACCTGATCGACAGCCAGCATCTGGAAGGTGAGTTAAACAATATTCTGGCCGGTGACGCCCATCCGGGTTTCCACCTGTTTGCCACTATCAACCCGCCTGAGTACAGCGGGCGAAAACCCTTATCACCAGCGTTGAAAGGGCGTTTTCGACATTTGCCGATCCGGCAGTATAACCCGACCGAATTGCAGACCATTGCCGGGAAAGTATTGTCGCAAACTACGCAGCCGGAAATCGTGGCTAAAAAGCTGACTCAGCTACATTGTCGATTGAGGGCTTACCTGCAAAAGCAAAACCTGCCCTTGCAGCCGACCAGTGTTGATTTACAGAATGTCGCCAGGGCTGTTATCAGAGGGGGTGATTTTAGCGATAACGGCCTTCACCAATGCTTCCATCAGCACTACCGGCTTTATCTGATGGCAGCCGACCTGTCGCTGGAAGAACTACCAGCGTCGTCGGCTATTACCATGAGCAATGGTGAGCTTGATTCCGGACTTTGCAAATGGTTCAACCAAACGCTATCGGGCATTGATCGTCCGTGGTTGATACGGCGCAGTGATCGCAACAGTATTGATGAAAAATGCCATGACATTGGTTTTAAGGATCGTCCGAATAAAGAGGAAGCCAAAGCGGAAGTGATCAGGATGGTGGCTCAGGCAAAGTGGCAGGCATCAGGCCTTTCCCTGAAGCCGGATCAGTCAGACGATATTCTCACCGGGGCACTCTACCGACACTGGCAGCAATGCTGGTTTGGTCGTAAGTTTGGCCAGACGGGCGTGGCCGCTAACAGCGTATTTCCGATGACGGAAGAACAGAAACAAACGCTGAAATTACAGGCTTGCCAGCCTTATCTCAGGGAAGCTGATCAGCGGATAAATGCATGGAACATCCATGAAGTCCGATTATGGCCTGCGTTTTGGGCTCAGATAAGTGATCTGCCGAACCATCTGGTTGACGATTATATTTACGAAGCCTCAGCTGTTGAGGGTGATAAGGCTCCTGATCAAGACATGCCAGACGTCAACGGGGAACAAGCCCTGGCATTGGCTCAGAAAACGATCCAAAAGCCACAACCTGTTAACGAAGCGATGACTATTGACGGTGATAAGGCCCCTGAAAAATACCTTCCAGAGGGCCACGAAAAACAGGCTTCAGCATTGGACCGGGGAACAAACCACAGGCCACAACCAGTTAATGAAGCGATGACTATTGACGGTGATAAAGCTTCAGAAAAATACCTTCCAGAGGGCCACGGAAAAAAGGCTTCAGCATTGGACCGGGGAACTAACCATAAGCCACAACCAGTTAACGAAGCGATGACTATTGGCGGTGATAAGGCTCCTGAAAAATACATTCCAGAAGCCCGTGAGAAAGAGGCTGAAGCATTGAACCGGACAACGGACTTTGAGAATAAAGGGATGTTACAGGCTAAAGAGCTTGTAATTTTTGACACGCAGGACCATCTTCCCGAAAACTATCGGTGGGGGGCAGAAGATATTTATGTGACTGCCAAGGGCGCTGTCAAGGTGATAAATATTACCAATCAACACATGCAGGGGGCCGAAGTCCTGATACCTGACCAGTTACCCGGGCATGATCAGGAAGCGACATTAGCCAGCGATCAAACGCTGGCGACCCTGGATATCTCATCCCACAATGGTCAATATACATTACCCAGCCTGACGCTTAACGACTATATCGTAGCCCTGCGCATAGAACCCGATTTGCCATTTACCCTGATCAGGGACCGATATACCGGGCTTCACACACTGTCTGTTCCGGGGGCCAAACCCTTACAGACTATTCGAGTAACTTATGTCGTAGAACCATGGCAACCAGACAAAAAAACACCTGCCAGAAGAGCCCAGCCTGAACAATCAACACGTTTTGACGCTCGCTGTTGCGAAGGTATGAGAGCAGTATTGCAGGACGTGCTTGAGCACATTGAAGAACAAGCATCGGAAATAAAGGGGCCGTTGAGGAAAATAGAAAACGCTAAAAACACGACCCAGCGCATTAAGGCGATCGTGGACTATTGCAAACAGTTTTCCGGTGTTTCTGTACCGGAGCGCAAACGCAATTTCTTTCAATTCCTCGTAACACAACGGCAAGGGAGATGCTGTCATCGTGTGCCTGTTTTTATCGCTTTTTGTCGTTACTTCGGGATTCCATGTCGGCAAATCGGTAACAGTATTCACACCTTTGCAGAGTTTTCCCCGGATGACGGCCAAACCTGGACGTCAGTGGATTTAGGCGGGGTACCTAGTGAGCCGATAGAAATCTGGCCTGCCTTCCAGCTCACCAGGCGGGTCACTGGGTCTGGTACTGAATCAAGAAAGCTCAGGAACCTCCTGAAAGAAGCTGATTTAGCACAACAGCAGGCTCTGGCTGAGGCCACTGGTATGAGCCTCAAGGAATTGAGCAAAGCCCTTGAGACAAACAGTACATTGCCAGTAACCGATCTAAACAGTTTCGAAACAGTAGTGAACCTCTGGGAGAGAAAGGATTTAACCAGTTTTTCCATGGGTGTCTCAGTGTTACTCGAGAAAGGAGCATTGGACCGTCACGAGATAGAATTGGTCGGTAGTCTGCCAAATGGAAATTGGGGTAGGAGCAGAATTACGAGAGAGGGTTCGAAAAGGGGTCGTTATAGCCCGATGTCAGAGGCAGTAATACACATATTGTCCAATGGTGATGAAGATCAGGTCACTGAACAACTCACGTTATTGCATTCAAAAATGATTGTCCATGGCAAAGCAGACCCTCTCGAATGGTTGGGTTCAATAGTGCGTATACTGAATGGCTGCGACCTGGCCAAACCTTCGGTTATTCGTTTTGCCAGTAAAGTCATGGCATTGGGCTGGCTGGACCCAACGCCGTCCTACGACAGTTCAACTTTAAAGTCCACTAAACATCATCAGCTATTGCTGCGCCTGGAAGGTGTCGATGAGCTGAAGGTTAAAGCCACCCATTGCCTGAAAAAGTGGTATAAGAATTTGTTGTCCAGGGGAAAAAACAGTTCGTTTTGGCAGTTTGATTACGGTCGCATCCTGCAGCTAAGAGGTGAGACATTGTTCATCACTCATTGTCATGATGGGTTTTCGCCACTCCTGGAAGCTAAAATGGCTCGCCCATCTATACAGGACGTCTGGGCGGACAAGCCTGAGGGCATTCCGAATATAGAGCGAATATTACTGCACCATCCCGCATTTGTGCAGTTAAACTCAGGCAAGGCAAGCCGCCGTCCGGTGATTATCCTGGGAAAACCTGACTGGAAGAGCAGAGTGATCAATGAAAAGATCGAAGCCCTGTATCAAAGAAAAGTTGAGAGTAGCCCTCACTGGCAGCAGTTATTGGAAGACATCAGACTAGCCCCTGAATATTCACTTGGAAGCCTCCATCTTCAGAACCGTTTGCGTCATTTAAAAGACAAATGCCGCCTGGTGATTCAGCAGGTTTTCAGTCATTACCTGTACGAAGTTACACACCCGAAAGGCGGTTCTTTAAGTTATTGTTGGGCCGATTCTACCGCCATGCACGCCCACAATGGCGCTCGTGATCCATCCTCACCACTGGAGCTGTTCGCCATGTTGTCTGATATAAGTAGCTCTTCCGAATTTCAGAGTTCTGTTAAGGGGTCCTATTTAAAACAGGCACAAAACGCCAGTAACGCTCTGATACTCAAATCCGATGAGCTGACAACCGTCGTCGAAGACTTTTTGAGCAATGTAAATTTGAGTTCGCTCTGTGACTCATTGGATGCGTGACCCCGGGTTTTTCGAGATTGGACACTTGCTTCCATAGTCCATCCAAAGGGAACTTCCGTCCTGTCTGGAGGTCAAATTATTAAGGAATTTTAATACAGGCCTGTCAGATAACAGGAGGGAGACTGACTATGGAAGGTCGGATTGGTCCAGCTACAATCAAACACGCCTTTGATGATAACCCTCTTCATAGTGGCTTTTCAGCCAGGTTAGCAAAGCTGGATTTATCATCAGAGGCAAATAATAATGCAGGAATCTGCACTGAAGTCAGGTCCCAACTAAAGAGATCGCCATCTTCGCAGAAGATGCCTGACAAAAAGAGAACCGTCTCCTCGACGGATTCCCCGCGCCAAAAGGCGACTCATTCCTTCGATTTTCGTTTTGTTGACAGTGATGATGAAGTTCGTCGGCTTTTAAGTGCCCAGACCGACGATGCACATCGGGATGTCACCGTTATTTCCCATCCCGATGACCTCTCACAGGCTAATCTGGTAAGCCGGTTGAGCATTGCCACCGACGGTCGCCACACTCTGGGTTCTGGCAAGCTCTTTGAAGGTTCAAGGCCACTGACGCTGGTGATGGATATCCGAAAACTCACCGGCGAGGATCTGCCAAAGTTTAACGACCTGCTGGACCCGGATAACCCTTGTCTGTACGACAAAGTCAGTCAGAAGAAACGCCCTTTGGGCGAACATGTTTCTCTATTGGTCCTGGCAGACCCTGCCCAGCTGGCATCGTTTGGCCAGAGCGACGAGGCACCCGGTGCTGATTTCTGGCGACGAATTAACCGACCGGGAAATACCTGGCAATTCGATGCGCAAACCGGCAAGAACCCATCAATAGAGATCGACGAGGTTCCTCCCTTATTACCTGAATGCACCAGTGCCGAAAGTGCTATAAACGACAATGCAATTATTATTAACTGTCACTTGCACAGCAACTGGCGACAGTTGCTGCTGGGTGGCCCCGGAGTGGATCAACAGGGGCGAATCCAGCACCTCCCTGGCAGGCTTGAGTCATTAAGGGCCGGACAAAGAGTGATTCTGAAAGGAGCCAACTGGCAGGATCTGGCCTTTGAACAGACGATTAGGCAAATGCTGGCGCAGAAGTGCTTTGAGAGCAATGGGGAAATCTGTCCATTACCCGACGATGTTCAGTTTTATCAGATGCCGGTAGGGAAGGACGAGCTTCATTCACTGTTCCGGGGTCTGTCCCATTCTTTATCAGACAACCCGATCATCATTAACGAGAGTAATATTGCCCAATGGCTCAGCCCGATTGCCATTGCCCCGGAAGGCTATGCAGTCCCCAACACCTGTCTGTTAGAACAGGTTCGGGCCGGTGGTGCCGTTACCGTAACCTCTCCCCTCACTGAGGCGCATTGGTTTCGTTTGCTGGGCTCACTGCAGGCGATTCGTGAGGCGACCGGCCTTGAGCCCGGACTTCAGGTGGCTCATTCAAAACAGCAGCCCAAAGCCCTGGGGTTGGAAGAAAACGATGCATACCCTCTGCCCGAGCCACAGGAAAAAGTCAGCGATCACCGTGCCTTTAACACGGTGACCTATCAACAACATGCCCAGGCAAGTTATTGGATTAGTCATCAACCGCAAGCCCCCCTGGTCATTCAGATCAATGAACAATCCGGCCTCAGCGAGCTGTTTGATAATATCCACATCACCTCGGAAAAAAAGGCGCATTTTGGACGACGTCCGAGTGACTTGCAGAAGGCTTTGACCGCTGGCAAACCGGTGGTATTCAGAGGGCTGGAAACTAATCCAACACTTCAGCAGCTTCTGGAACCCCTGATTATTGGGCAACCTCTGTTGCTGAATGGCCAATTACAAACCTACCCACAGGCTCAAGTCACCGTACTCTGGCCCGGGCTTGTGAAAAGCCCCTCTTCAGTATTTAATTCGATGGTTGCCAAAGGTAAACCCTGTCCCGAGGTCGATCTCTGGGATCTCAATGCGGACAAGCATAAAATCTCCCGGTCTGAGCTGCCGGAACAGGCGCTTGATGAACTTTACAAAGCCTTTAAAACCGTACCTGCAAACCTTTGTAACCCTCTGCCTGAAATAACCGAAGGGTTATTGAACAACCTGATACTGGCTGCCCGGCGAGCACAGCAGGTTGACCAGTCCTCACAGCTCCTGCCCCGCCACTGGCGCAGGGCCATCAATAGCATTATCAGCCATGGTACACGACAGCATCCGTCCGTGCGTGATTTTATGAAAGTGGCCTGTTGGCACTTGTTACCGGATAAGGATCAACCTCCCTCGGTAGACCCGGATCGGTTAAATGCCGTCATCAATAGTGCCCCGCAGTTGGATAGAGCGTTTGTGAAGCAAAACCTGTGGCAACTGGCCAGAGCCTTTAACCCGGAGGTATTCAGGGCCGCTGGATTGATTAAAGGATTGCAACTGTCCTATGAAAATCCATTGCCATACAGGGATGCAAAAGAAATTCTGGACAGGCTCTGTGCCATCATCGTGGCCTGTGGGCCTGAGCAACAGCGAAACGCTTTAGCACTCCAGTTGCAAGTCGAACCGTCGGCAGCGAAGCCCTGGCAATCGTTAGCCATCAGGCCAACAGGACAGATTAAACGTTTGCAAGATGCGCTGGCTTCTGGCTGGCATTTACCTCTGTCATCAGGGCAGACCCGATCCGATGCTATTCAGACACTGGCCATCGATTGTTTTCATAGGGCCAGAACAGCAAATTCGGAGGCAGAACGCATTGAACGCATAGAACATCGACTGTCTGAATCACTGAAATGGACGGGCTCTGCTGATGAGCCCCTGTCGGCACTGGCCCGGGATCTTTGTCATGGCGAGATAAGTCAAAAGGATCGTGAAAGCCGACGATTATCCCGACTCCATGACCGGCTCACAGACTCCCCCGTTATATTCCTGCAGGGAGAAACCGGCACCGGGAAAAGTTACTTTTCTGCCAAAATGGCCAAAGCTGCAGGGCTGGCTGAGGTCATTTCCCTTGGACCTTCTGACAGCGAACAGACCCTGATGAAACGCTGGCATTGGCAACAAGACGCCGACGGCGACCGTTCTATGACACAGCAAAATCGGACGCTGATGGAATGGGCCAATACCAAATCCGACAAAGATGGAGGCTATGTCACCCTGGTTCTGGATGAAGCTAACCTCACCAAAACCGGATTACTGGCATCATTGAACGGCTTATGGGAACCACAACCCTGCATTTACGTGAATGGTCATCCTGTCGAAGTCAGCCCAAAACACCGGGTGATTCTCACCGGTAACCCGGATCATTATGCCGGGCGCCAGCTCGACCCGACCCTGAAAGAGAAATTGCCCAGGGCTTACTACCCACGTCTGGATCAGGCTTTCCTTCGCGACAGCGTAGTGGAACCGGCTCTGGTCAATCAGTTACAGGGACATCTGTCGGAGCCTGAAATAAACGACATTGCACGAATTACCGCCGAGAGCGTGATGGCACTGTGGCAATATTATCAGGAACTCTTGCCCGAGCATGAGTTTACCCCCAGGGATTTAACGGATATCTGCAGTTGGGTGGGCTGGTATCTGGATCGTGCGCTGCCCGCAGGTGCGAATGTTACCTGCAAGCAAGTGAACGGTTTGATCCAGCAAAGCTTTCGGGATCTTCTGGGTCCTGAAATCACCGAAACTCATCAGGATGCCCGGCAGGCACTGGAAATCTGGTTTGCTGCCCATTACGAAGTGGACAACACCCTGCGCGACAAAGTTCATAACCATACCCTGCCGTATATTCAGCAGGACTTCGAAACATTAACCAAAGCAATCCGACCTGAGTTTGATATCTCCGGATCGGCAGTCAGTCAACTGGTGCAACAGCTTGGGCAGGATTTTAGTCGCTGTCAGCAGGCTTATCACCTGGACAGGAAACACAGCGGACGACAGGCGACGTTGATCGAAGGCCCAGCCGGGCGAGGTAAGGATGCTACTCTGAATCTGCTGATCAAAAGTGTCAAACGGCAGGCTGAGCAACGGCAAGAATCCATGCCCAAAGTCTATCTCCTGAATGCCAGTGATTGTTCCTGGGACAAAGTGTGTGAAGCGATCCGGAAGGCAAAAGAGGAAGGCGGCATCGTGGTGATTTCGGAAATGAATCTGATCGACAGCCAGCATCTGGAAGGTGAGTTAAACGGTATTCTGGCCGGTGATGCTCATCCGGGTTTCCACCTGTTTGCTACTATCAACCCGCCAGAGTATAGCGGGCGAAAACCCTTATCACCGGCGCTGAAAGGGCGTTTTCGGCATTTGCCCATCCGGCAGTATAACCCGACCGAATTGCAGACCATTGCCGAAAAAGTGTTGCCAGAGTCCTCAGAAGGGACATTCGCCGCTAAAATGCTAACAGAAAAGCATTGTCGTCTAAGAGCTCACCTGCAACGCAAAAAACTGCCGTTGCAGCCCACCAGCCTTGATTTACAGAATGTTGCCATGGCTATCACCAGTGGTGGTGATTTTAGCGAAAAAGCCGTTCATCAATGTCTCAATCGACACTACCGACTTTATCTGATGGCTGCCAACATAACGCTGGAGAAACTGCCCAAGTCTTCAGCTCTTGCCATGGGGAAAAGTGAATTTGATTCCGGACTTTGCCGTTGGTTCAATGAAACGGTATCGGGCATTGATCGTCCGTGGTTGATACGAGGCAGTCATCTCAACAGTGTTAATGAAAAAAAACATGAAATCCTTGTTAACACTCAGCTGGATGAAAAGGAAGCCAGAACGGAACTCATCAAGAGCATGGCTCAGGCAAAGTGGCAGTCATCAGGCCTTCCCCTGAATTCGGACGATATTCTCACCGGGGCACTCTACCGACACTGGCAGCAAAGCTGGTTTAGCAATCATTTTGGCCGAACGAACGTGGACGCTAACAGCGTATTTCCCCTGACGGAAGAACAGCAACAAACGCTGAAAATGTCAGCTAACCAGCCTTATCTTCAGGCCGCTGATCAGCAGATAAGGGCGTGGAAAGCCGGTGAAGTCCAATGGCGGCCTGCGTTCTGGCACCAGATCAGTGATCTGCCGAACCATCTGGTAGACGATTTTATCAAAGTCGACGAGAAACAGGCTTCGCCATTGGATCAGAGAAAAAACCATAAGTCACAACCTGTTGACCAGACGTTGACTGCTTACGCTGATAAGGCGCCTGAACAAGACAAGCCAGAAGTCCACGAGAAACAGGCTTCGCCACTGGATCAGAGAAAAAACCATGAGTCACAACCTGTTGATCAGACGTTGACTATTTACGCTGATAAGGCGCCTGAAAAATACATTGCAGAAGCCTACGAGGAACAGGCTAAAACATTGGAACGGAGCACGGACTACGATAACCAGGAGGAGCCACACTTCGAAGAGCATATAGTTTTTCGTACGCAGAACCCTTCTTCCCGGATGGATCGCTGGTGCGCATGGGATGTTTATGTGTCTGCTCAAGGCGATGTCAAATGGATCAATATTAGTGATCAACACATGCAGGGGGTCGAAGTTCTCATACCAGACCGGTTACCACAACGTGACCAGGAAGTGACATTAGCCAGCAACCAGACGCTGGCAACCATTAAGATGACATCAAACAATGGTCAATACCCATTGCCAAGCCTGGCGCCTGACGACTGTATCCTGGCCCTGCGTACAGAACCCCATTCGTCGTTGACCCTGGTCAGGGATTGCTATACCGGGCTTCACACAGTGTTTATTCCAAACTCCGGAGCCAACCAGAGTATTGAATTTACTTATGTCGTAGAGTCCGGACAAACGGGCAAAAAAACACCTGCTGAAGACGTCCGACCAGCACAATCCACACGTTTTGACGTCCGCTGTTCAGAAACTATGAAAACAGTACTGAAGGGAGTGCTTGATAACATTGAGCAACAACCAACCGAAGTACAGGTGCCTTTGCAGAGAATAAAAAACGCTAAAAGCACGATGCAACGCATTGAGGCGATCGAGAACTATTGCCGAGGATTTTCCTGTGATGCTTTGCCAGAGCACAATAAAAATTTCTTTCATTTCCTCGTAACACAGCGGCAAGGTAACTGTACACATCGTTCGTCTGTATTTGTTGCTTTTTGTCGTTATTTTGGCATTCCATGTCGGCAAATCAATAACCCTGTCCACGCCTTTGCCGAGTGTTCTCCGGATAGAGGCCAAACCTGGGAGACAGTGAACTTGGGCGGAACATCTGGCAAGTTAACTGAAATCTTACCTCAGTTCCAGCCTGTCAACAGGGTCCTTTGCTCTGGTAATGAGTCAAGGCAGGCCAGGGTTCTCCTGAAAAATGTCATGAAAGATGCTGATTTAGCACAACAGCAAATTCTGGCTGAAGCCTCTGGTATGAGCCTTGAGGAACTGAACAAAGTCCTTGAGACAGGCAGTGCATTGCCAGAAAAAATTCCAGGTACTTTCGAAATAGTGAAGCACCTTTGGGAGGCAAGAGATTTAACCAGATTTTCCATTGGCGCCTCAATGCTTCAGTCGCTGGAGACAGAAGCATTCGGCGAAGACGAGAAAGCATTGGTCGGTAAAGTGTTTGAATACGGAAGTCAATATAAACCGATGGCGGAGGCTCTCAAAATAATATTGTCCAGCAGTGATGAAGATCAGGTCAGTGAACAACTCAAGTCACTCCATTCAAAAATGATCGATCAGGTCGGAACACCTCCTGAACAGTGGTTGTGTTCAATAGCGGACGTACTGGCAAACAGTGATTTGACCCGTCCTGCAATTATTCACTTTGCACGTGAAGCCCTGGAATCGGGTTGGCTGGATCCAGTGCTGACCTATATAACAGAGCTTATAGAGGCCTCTGTACATCATGAACTATTGGTGCGTCTGGAAAGTGTCGATGGACTGAACATTAAAGCCGCTCATTGCCTGAAAAAGTGGTATGGGGTATTGATGTCGAGGGAAAAAAATAACCAGCAATGGCAGCAGGATTATGAAAGCTTCCAAAAGAGTAAAAAGAACACTCTCTTCATCACCCATCATCATGACGGGCATTCGCCATTCCTTAAAAATAAAATTGCCAGTCCAAGCATAGAGATTTCCTGGACAAACAAACCAGAGGGCGTTCCGAATATAGAACGAATATTGTTGCAACAACCTGCCTTTATGCAGTCAAACTCGGGTAAGGGGAACCACCGTCCGATGATTATTCTGGGACAAATCTCCCCGAGGAACAAAGCGATTAATGAAAAGGCCGAAGCTCTGTTTCAAAGGAAACTTGAGAACAGCCCGGATTTTAAGCAGATGTTCGAAAAAATCAATCAATGTAAGGCAATGGAAAAACGACAACGTGATGCTTTAATGGCAACGGATAGCAGGAAAGAAAAGCGTGATATCAACAGCAAGTACCAATCCTTCCTGAAGTCCAATGGGGTCACATCCAGGGAAGAACTTCTGGTGTCTCGCTATAAAAAAGAATGCAAGAAAGCGATTCAACAGGCCTTTATTCATTACTTGTATGGAATGACACATTCGAACGGTGGGAGCTTAACCTATTGTTGGGCCTATCCTAGCGACTGGAGGGAAAATGATGACAGCTTTGGCGCTCATGATCCATCCTCACCGAGAGAGCTATATGCCATGATGTCTTTGATCGGGAGCTCTGACTGGTCGCAGGAAGCTATTAAGGATGACTACTTAAGACATGCACTTAACGCCAGTGACGCTCTGATTCTCAAAAACAGTGAGCTGACAAAAATTGCCGAAGAGTTTGTGAACAGCGTGAATTTGAATTCGCTTTATGACTCACTGGATACGGCATTAGAGTCTGATTATGATGGATTTTTTCGAGTTTGGTGACTTCTAAACCAAATTGAACTTTCCTCCTGTCTGAAGGCCAAATCATTAAGCAATTTTAATAAAGGGCTGTCAGATAACAGGAGGGAAACTGACTATGGATGGTCGGATTGTTCCAGCTACAAACAAACACGCCCTTGATGATAATCTTTTTCATAATGACTTTGCAGCCAGGTTAGCAAAGCAGGATTTATCATCAGAGGCAAATAATGATGCAGGAATCTGCACTGAAGTAATTTTCTATGGGTGTCTCAATCTTGACCGGAATCTGCACTGAAGTAATTTTCTATGGGTGTCTCAATCTTGACCGTCAGTCTTGACCGGCAAAATTCAAATAGAACTTTCATCCATTTTGCAGGTCAAATATTCAAACAATTTCAATGTAGTCCTTCAAATGGCAGTAGGGAGATTGACTATGGATGGCCAGATTAAAGTAGAAATCAGCAAACCTTTTCCAGACACACACAGTGGCGTGCCAGCCACAGGAGCAAATCTGGCTTCATCGTCAGAGAATTTGGCTATCTGTCCCATTGTCACTCCCGAACTTACTAGATCTTCACCTCCAATTGACTTGCCTGACAAAGAGAGAACCGTATCCACAATGGATTCCTCGCTCCAAAAGGCCCCTCATTGCTTCGATTTCCGTTTTGTCGCCAATGATGATGAGGTTCGACGGCTTTTAGTTGCCCAAACCTCTAATGAACACAGGGACGTCATTCTTATTGCCCACCCCGATGACCTCTCACAGGCTAACCTGGTGAGCCGGTTTAGTATTGCCGACGATGGTCACTACACTCTGGGGTCTGGCAAGCTCTTTGAAAGTTCAAAGCCACTGACACTGGTGATGGATATCCGCAAACTCACCAGTGATGAACTGCCAAAATTTAACGATCTGCTGGACCCGGATAATCCCTGTCTGTATGACAAAGTCAGCCAGAAGAAACGCCCTCTGGGCGAGCATGTTTCTCTATGGGTCCTGGCAGCCCCTGCCCAGCTGGCATCGGTTGGCCAGCTTGACGAGGCACCGGGGGCCGTCGCACCGGGGGCCGTCGCACCGGGGGCTGATTTCTGGCGGCGAGTTAATCGACCGGAAAATACCTGGCAGTTCGATGCAAAGACTGGCAATGATCCATCGATGAAGATCGACAAAGTTCCTCCGGTATTAACTGAACTCCCCTACTCCGAACGCACTATGGATGACAACAATACTGTTCTTATTGACTGCCACTTGCACAGTCACTGGCGACAGTTGCTGCTGGGCGGCCCCGGAGTGGATCAACAGGGGCGAATCCGGCACCTCCCCGGCAGGCTTGAGTCATTAAGGGCCGGACAAAGAGTGATTCTGAAAGGAGCCAACTGGCAGGATCTGGCCTTTGAACAAACAATTCGACAGATGCTGGCGCAACAATGTTTCGAGAGCAACGGGAAGATCTGTCAGTTACCCGACGATGTTCAGTTTTATCAGATGCCGGTACGGAATGACGAGCTTCGTTCACGGTTCCAAAGCCTGTACCGCTCTTGTGACAAAGAAGGTGACAAAAAAGCTGACAAAGGACCTGATAAAAAGCACACAGCACCAGGCCCGATCATCATTAACCAGAGTAATATCGCGGAATGGCTGAGCCCGATTGCCATTGCCCCGGAAGGTTATGCAGCTCCTAACACCTGTCTGTTGGAGCAAATTCGGGCGGCTGGTGCAGTTACAGTAACGTCCCCACTCAATGTGGAACTATGGTTTCGTTTACTGGGTTCACTGCAGACGATTCGCGAGACGACAGATTTGCAGCCACAGCTTCAGGTAACTCATTCAAAACAGCAGCCGAAAGCTCTGGGAGTGTCAGAAAAGGATGAGCATCCTCTGCTCAATGTCAGAGATCAGTCTGCCTTCAGTGCAGTCAGTTATCAGCAGCACGCCCAGGCCAGTCAGTGGATCAATAGTCATCAGGAAACACCTCTGGTCATTCAGGTCAATGACCAGACCAGCTTTAGCCAGCTGTTTGATAACATCTATATCGCCTCGGAACAACAGGCTCATTTTGGACGACGTCAGAGTGACTTACAGAAGGCATTAAGCGCTGGCAAGCCGGTGGTATTCCGGGGACTCGAAACTAACCCAAAGCTTCAGCAGCTTCTGGAACCCCTGATGCTTGGACAACCTCTGTTGGTCAATGGCCAATTACAGGCCTACCCACAGGCTAATGTCACTCTACTCTGGCCTGAGTCCGTGAACAGCGCCTCTTCAGTATTGCGTTCGATGATTGCCAGGGGAAAATCGTGTCCTGAGGTCAATCTCTGGGATATCAATGCCCTCAAATATGATATCTCCCGCGCTGGACTGCCTGAACAGGCTCTGCACTTGCTTTACGAAGCGTCTGAAACCGTACCTGCCCACCTGTGTAACCCTTTGCCGGAAATGACCGAAGGCCTGTTGAGTAACCTGATACTGGCTGCCCGGCGAGCACAGCAGGTTGACCGCTCCCTGCAACTCCTGCCGTGCCACTGGCGCAAGGCCATCAACAGCGTCATCACCCATGGCACCCGGCAACATCCGCCCGTGCGTGATTTTATGAAAGTGGCTTGCTGGCACTTGTTACCGGATAAAACGCCGGATGAGAATCAAACTGCCTCGGTAGACCCGGATCACTTAAATGACATCATTAACAGTACTCTGCGGCTGAATAGAGCGTTTGTGGAGCAGAACCTGTGGCAACTGGCCAGAGCCTTTGACCCGGCAGTATTTAATGGAGCATTACAACTGTCCTATGAAAGTCCATTTCGACAGGAAAATAATGAAGCTCTGGACAGGCTCTGTGCCATGATCGTTGCCCATGTGCCTGAACGAGAGGCAATGGCACATCAGTTGCAAGTCGATCCGGAGGCAGCGGAGCAATATCAACCGTTAGCCATCAGGCCAGCAAGACAGATCAAACGTTTGCAAGATGCACTGGCTTCCGGTTGGCAATTGCCTTTGCCATCAGGACAAACCCGATCCGATGCCATTCACGCACTGGCCAGCGATTGTTTTCACATTGCCAGAACAACAAATTCCGAGGCAGCAGGCATTGAACGCATAAAACATCAACTGTCTGAATCACTGAAATGGTCGGGCTCCACCGATAGGTCTCTGTCAGCACTGGCCTGGGATCTTTATCACGGCGAGATGAGTCAGAAGGATCGTGAAAGTCGTCGTTTATCCCGACTCCATGACCGGCTTACGGACTCTCCCGTTATCTTCCTTGAGGGAGAAACCGGCACTGGGAAAAGTTACTTTTCTGCCACAATGGCGAAGGCTTCAGGGCAGGCTTCGGTGTTGTCCCTTGGACCTACTGATAGCGAACAGACCCTGATGAAACGCTGGCAGTGGCAAGAACACGACGATGGCGACCGCTCTATGGCGGAGCAAAACCGGGCGTTGATGGAATGGGCCAATACCGAATCCGACAAAGACGGAGGCTATGTCACACTGGTTCTGGATGAAGCCAACCTCGCCAAAACCGGATTACTGGCGTCATTGAATGGCTTGTGGGAACCGGAACCCTGCATCTATGTGAACGGTCATCCTGTTCCGGTCAGCACAAAACACCGGGTGATTCTCACCGGCAACCCCGATCACTACGCCGGACGCCAAATGGACCCGACCCTGAAAGAGAAATTGCCCAGGGCTTACTACCCACGCCTGGATCAAGCTTTCCTTCGCGACAGAGTGGTGGAACCGGCTCTGGTCAATCAGTTACAGCGACATCTGTCGGAGCCTGAAATAAACGACATTGCACACACTGCCACCAGGAGTGTGATGGCACTCTGGCAATATTATCCGGAACTATTGCCCGAACATGAGTTCACTCCCAGGGATTTAACGGATATCTGCAGTTGGGTGGGCTGGTATCTGGATCGTGCGTTATCCAAAGGAGACAGTGTTAGCTGTGAGCAAGTGAACAGTTTGATCCAACAAAGTTTCCGGGATGTACTGGGTAGCGAAATCAGCGAGACTCATCAGGATGCCCTGTCAGCACTGGAGATCTGGTTTGCTGCCCGCTACCACCCGGACAACACCCTGAGCGACAGAGTTCGTGCACAGAACCTGGAGGATATACAGCAGCCCTTCATACAACTCACCGAACAAACCCGACCTGAGTTTGATACCTCCGGATCGGCAGTCATTGAGCTGGTGCAGCGGCTTGGGCAGGATTTAAGCCGCTGTCAGCAGGCTTATCATCTCGGCAGAAAACACGGCGGCCGTCAGGCGACGCTGGTTGAAGGCCCGGCTGGACGAGGTAAGGATGTCACGCTGAACCTGATGATTGCAAGTGTCAGACAGCAGGCTGAGCAACGGGGAGAATCCATGCCGGAAGTCTTTCTCCTGAATGCCTGTGATTGTTCCTGGGACAAAGTGTGTGAAGCGATCCGGAAGGCAAAAGTCGACGGTGGCATCGTGGTGATTTCGGAAATGAATCTGATCGACAGCCAGCATCTGGAAGGTGAGTTAAACGATATACTGGCCGGTGACAGCCATCCGGGTTTCCATCTGTTCGCCACCATCAACCCGCCTGAGTACAGTGGGCGAAAACCCTTATCACCGGCGCTGAAAGGACGTTTCAGACATTTGCCGATCCGCCAGTATAACCAGACCGAATTGCAGACCATTGCCGAAAAATTCTTGCCAGAGACCACGGAGGGTAAATTCGCGGCTAAAAAGCTGACTGAGCAACATTGTCGATTGAGGGCCGACCTGCAACGCAAAAACCTGCCGTTACAGCCCACCAGCCTTGATTTACAGAACGTCGCCAGGGCTGTTATGAAAAGGAGCGACTTTACCGAAAAAGGACTTCATCAATGCTTCGATCAGCACTACCGACTTTATCTGATGGCCGCCGACCTGTCACTGGAGCAACTGCCTGAGTCATCGACTCTTGCCATGGATGAAGGAGCGCTTGATCCTGTACTGTGCCATTGGTTCTACCAGACAGTAACGCGCATTAATCGCCCGTGGTTGATACGACAGAGTAACCGCAACAGTATGGATGAAAAAAAACATGAAATTTGTATCAACACTCATCTGCATGAAAAGAAAGTCAAAACGGAAATCATCAGGAGGGTGGCTCAGGCAGAATGGCGGGCATCCGGTCTTCCCCTGAAGCCGGACCAGTCAGACGATATTCTCACCCGGGCACTGTACCGATACTGGCAGAAAAGCTGGTTTGATCGTCAGTTTGGTGGCTCGGACGTGGACGCCAACAGTGTATTCCCCCTGACAAAAGAAGAGGAACAAACACTGAAAATGCCAGCTAACCAATCTTATCTTCAGGAGGCTGACCAGCAGATAAACTCGTGGAATTCCAATGCCGTTCAATGGTGGCCTGCGTTCTGGCAGCAGATAAGTGCGCAACCGGACCATCGGGCTGACGATTCTGAAAAATACATCCCACAAGCCTTCGAGAAACAGTCTGAGGTATTGGACTGGAGCACAAACTATGAGAACCAGAAGAAGCCTGTCGTTGAAGACTATAAAGTTTTTAATACGCAGACGCCCTCTTCCCGGATGTATCGCTGGTGGGCAAAGGATATTTATGTGACTCCTGAGGGTAACATCAAACTGATCGAGATCAGTGATAAACACATTCAGAGGGTCGAAGCCCTGATGCCTGAGCGATTGCCGGGGCAAGGCCAGGAAGTGAGATTAGCCAGCGATCAAACGCTGGCGACCCTGAAGGTGTCACCGAAGAATGGTCAATATGCATTGCCCAGCCTGACGCCTGACGATTACATCGTGGCCCTGCGTATTGAGCCCGATTTGCCATTCACCCTGATCAGGGACCGATACACCGGGCTTCACTCATTGACTATTCCAGAGGCAAAAGCCAACCAGAGTATTCAAGTGGCTTATGTCGTAGAACCCGGCAAAAAAACACCGACTAAAGGCACCCAACCAGAACGATCAATACTTTTTGACCAGAGTTGTTCAGAAGGTATGAAAACAGTACTGGACAAATTGTTTAAGAGCATTGAACAACAACCATCCGAAATACAGGAGCCTCTGCGGACAATAGAAAACGCTGAAGACATCTGGCAACGCATTGTGGCAATCACTGAGTATTGCCAGCAGTTTTCCGGTGCGTCTCAACCAAAGAATGGTAAGAATTTCTTTGAATTTCTCGTAACACAGCGGCAAGGCAGCTGTCGCCATCGTGTGCCTGTTTTTATTGCTTTTTGTCGTTATTTCGGGATTCCATGTCGGCAAATTGATAACCGCATCCATAGATTTGCCGAATACTCCGGGGATGACGGCCAAACCTGGAAGTCCGTGGATTTGGGCGGAGCGCCTGTAGTGCCAACAAAAATCACACCTGCCTTTCAGCCCAACATTAAGTTTCCCGGTTCCAGCAGTGCATTAAAGCAGATTAAGAATCTCCTGAAAGGTGCTGATTCAACACAACTGCAAACTCTGTCCAAAGCCTGTGGCATAAACCTTGAGGAACTTAAAAAGGCCCTTGAGACAAACAGCGTATTGCCAGAAACCAATCTAAGTATTTCCGAACTATTAAATAACCTTTGGAAGGAAAAAAATTTAACCGCCTTTTCCATGGGCATCTCAGTGGTTGAGTCACTGGGAACAGAAGTATTGGGCTCTTTCGAGGAGACATTTAAATGGATATCGGGGGCAATCATACAAATATTGTCCAACAGTGATGAAGATAAGGTCACTGAACCACTCAAGATACTCCATTCAAAATTGATTGATCAGGCCGGGGTAACTCATGACCAATGGCTGCTTGCAATAGTATTTGTACTGGAGTGCAGTGACTTGACCAAGCCTTCAGTTCTTCAGTTTGCGCGTAAAGCCATGGCATTGAATTGGCTGTATCCAGTGCCGTTCTCACAAAGCCATTTAGTATTGGTCCATAATTATCATGAGCTATTGGTGCGTCTGGAAGGCATTGATAAACTGAAGGTTGAGGCCGCCCGTTGTCTGAAAAAGTGGTATGAGCATTTTTTGTCCAGGGAAAAAAATAGTCAGGCGTTTCTGCTGGCTCATAAAAGACTTCGGGAGAAAGAAGGCAGTATCTTTTTCATCACTGATTCTCATGATGGTTTTTCGCCATTTCTGGAAGGTAACATTGTCAGCTCATCTATACGGACCGCCTGGACGGATCAACCCGGGGGCATTCCGAATATAGAACGAATGCTGTTGCACCAGCCTGCGTTTGTACAGTTATCCTCAGGCAAGAATAACCACCGTCCGGTGATTATCCTGGGGCAACCTGACTGTTACAGTGCAGAGCTTAATGAAATGACCGATGTCCTGTTTCAACGAAAAGTTAAGAACAGCCCTAAACTGCAGCAGTCGTTGAAAAAAATGAGACCAGAGTCCGTTGAGGTGCAGCCAGAAGACCAAAAGCTTTTGGATGATTTAAAAAACAAATGCATGAGCGCGATTCTGCAAGCCTTCACTTATTACCTGTATCAAGTGACACACTCGAAAGGCGGTTGTTTAAATTTTTGTTGGGGCGATGCCTGCGTCATGGACTCCGATAATCAGGGCTACTACGGCGCTCATGATCCATCTTCACCTGAGACGCTGTTTGACATGATGTGTAATATTAACAGCTCTTTTTTGTTTCAGAAGTCTGTTAAGGATGCCTACTTAATGCGAGCACAAAATACCAATAATGCTCTGATACTCAAATCCTGGGATATGACAACCATTCTCGAAGAGTTTTTGAGCAGCGTGAATTTGAATTCGATTTATGAGTCATTGGATAGTTGATAAGCGTTTGACCGTGATGCGTTTTTCAAGATCATTGACTTTCCTGAATGGTTACGGGAAAGCATCCAAATGCAACTTTTCTCCTGTCTGAAGGTCAAATCATTAAACAATTTCAAGACAGTCCCACGAATGAGAGCAGAAAGGTTAACTATGGATGGTCTGACTGGCGGGAAGATAAACGAACCCGTTCCTGATAGCAGAAGCGCGATAGCCAACAGAGCAAAGCAAGATGCACCGTCAAACATTGCAGAGGTCTCTGATGTCATTCCCAAACTCAGTCCATGGTCAACTCCGGTCAGGATACCGGACAAGACGAGAACCGTATCCGCAGCGGATTCAGCAACGGTTATGACTGGCTACGACCGCCAGTGGGCCAGCTTGCCTCTGGAAGTGCTGGAGAAAATCGCCAGCTATTTAGCCATCGAAGATATTAATCATTTTGGGCAAACATCGCCGACAATGGGCGATCGCCTGAGGTCATGCGGTCTGGAAGAGGTTCATCACTTCCTCTCCCTGACCAGACAAAGGCAGACTGAGTGCCGGGCAATCATTCAGTCCAGTCATTTACTCCTTGAGTACCTCAGGACATTGTCCATATTTTCTGTTTGTCATTTCCCTGCGCAACAGGGCCCGGCCTTTTACTCCTTTTATGCCAGCCATTTGCGCCAGCAGATTCTTGATGGGGTCACACTGACCCTTATACCCACTGACAGCATAAATATTCATAGCCTTAAACATCATCTGCGTGATCATATTCCCATCATCATTGAGAAAAAGGCGGAGAACTACAGCGATATTCTGGTCCTGGACCCTGATGGCCATTGGGTCAGGGAAGCTGAAATCAAACACGACGACCATGTCAGTTATGGGCATCAGCAGACCGACCATATTTTATTTGTCCGGCAACCCTTTCCACGAACTCTTATACGATCTGGACCTTTAAGCTACCAATGCAACGGCAAAGAGCATTGTCTGTCCGTTTATGAACGCAAGAACGATACGTGGGTTGAGCAACAACTGACAACGGGTGAGGTTTTTCCTAAATGTAAGTATCAGGATATCGATATCATGCACCTGTCACCTGATGCCAGGACACTGGTCTGTATTAACCAGTGGCGAGCTGTAGCTATTCTGGGTCGGGGTGCAGATGGACAGTGGATCAATAAAGGCAACATTAATACACGTCTTTCTCATGGGCTATTCAGTGCCGACAGCAATCATCTTGTGCTTTATGGTAATAACTCACGCATCAGGCTGATGAGCAAGGCAGACGATGGATCCTGGTCAAACACGGGTCACATTACTGTTAAAGATCCTGCTGATGATCTGAAAGAAATGCCCAGTGGCGAAAAAGTGAGCGATTTTGAGTTTGATCTTCATGTGGCATTCAGTCCGGATAACCGCCATTTTGCCACATGGTTTGAGGATGCCGGCAATGATTCCCATCACGGTGATATTGAACGGGATTATTTCTTTGTCGTCATTTTTGCCTCTGACCCTCAAGGGCAGTGGCGTGAAAAACAGAGAATCCTTGAATACTGTGACCAGCCAACCCGATATTTCCAGCTTAAACCTGAATTTAGCCCCGATGGTCGGCTTCTGATTATCACCACCGAGGAAAGTATTGATATCTGGGAATTAACTGACGACCAGTGGCAGCAATCTAAACGGGAGGAGCCCGAAGACGGCGGTGGTGAAATTCAATTTTCTGTGGACCCTTGTGAATTCATCAGAAGAAGCGGGGGTGAGGTAACGATCTGGCGCAAGGCAGCGTCCGGAACCTGGGGCAAGACACAAACATTTTCGGCTGAGTCCCTTTTAGTAACCAGTCCCAGCGGTGAAACCATTGTTTGTAACGATCCTGCCGGACACACTGATCTCTATCAACGTCAGCCTTTTGCTGAATCTTTCGATCAGCCATTCGGTGAACCCGCCGCCGTTCAGTGGGTCAATCAACGCATCGGGTTCTCTATCGTAAAAGCAGATTTCAATCAGGAAGGTTGCCTTCTGGCTGTGGTTCCCAAGACGGATACGCGCAGCCTGATTCTGTTCGGGTTGACGGCAGACGGGAACTGGCTGGAAAGGGCCCGTTTGCAAACAGAAGGCAGGATTAAGAAATTTTGTTTCAGCCCGTGCAGCCGCTCCATTCAAGTCACCAGTTTGCGCCCTGACAGCTGTGCCAGAAGGCGAGAGTTTTATTCGCTCTGGCAGATCATGCCCGATGAACTGGCTTTCGCAGGGCGGGATGACTTTTCAGACTAGGCTTTGGTGCCAAAGTCTATGGAACTTTTCTCCTTTCTGAAGGTCATACCACCAGACAATTTCAATGCAGTCCTTTAGATGACAGGAGAGAAGTTTACGATGGATGGCCGGATTAATGAGAAAAGCAACACTCCCTTTCCAGACAGTGAGCCACCAGCCAACAGAGCAAAGCAAGATGCACCGTCAAACATTGCAGAGGTCTCTGATGCCATTCCCAAACTCAGTCCATCGTCAACTCCAGTCAGGATGCCGGACAAGACGAGAACCGTATCCGCAGCGGATTCAGCAACGGCTATGACTTGTTTCGACCGCCAGTGGGCCAGCTTGCCTCTGGAAGTGCTCGAGAAAATCGCCAGCTATTTAGCCATCGAAGATATCAATCATTTCGGGCAAACATCGCCGACAATGGGCGATCGCCTGAGGTCATGCGGTCTGGAAGAGGTCCATCACTTCCTCTCCCTGACCAGGCAAAGGCAGACTCAGTGCCGGGCAATCATTCAGTCCAGTCATTTGCTCCTTGAGTATCTCAGAACATTGCCTATATTTTCTGATCGCCGCTTCCCTGCGCAACTGGGCCCGGCCTTTTACGCCTGTTATGCCAGCCATTTGCGCCAGCAGATTCTTGATGGGGTCGCATTGACTCTTATACCTGGTGGCAGTTTAAATGTTCATAAATATCGTCATCATCTGCGTGATTATATTCCCATTATCATTGAGGAAAAGGCGCAGAACTTCAGTGATATTCTGGCTCCGGACCCTGATGGTCACTGGGTCAGGAAAGCTGAGATCAAACACGAAAAACTGGTCAGTTATGGCGATCAGCAGGCCGACTATATTTTATTTGTCCCGCAACCCGTTACACCAGCCCCTGAGCGAACGGAACCTCTTAGCCAAAAATACAGTGGCAAAGAGCACTTTCTGTCTGTTTATGAATGCAACAACGATTCCTGGGTTGAGCAACAACTGACATCGGATGAGGTTTTTCCTGAATGTAAGAATAAGCGCATCTCTAAAATGCTACTGTCACCTGATGCCAGGTCACTGGTCTGTACCAAATGGGGGCACACCGTTGCTATTCTCGGTCAGGATGCCGATGGGCGGTGGGTCAATAAAGGCAACATTAATGCACACCGTAATCGTTACCAGCTATTCAGTGCCGACAGCAATCATCTTGTGATTTATAGTGGCTCATACATGACGTTGATGAGTCGGGCAGAGGATGGATCCTGGTCACAAACGGGTGACATTTTTGTTACAGATCCTGCTGATAATCTGAAACAAACGCCCAGTGGCGAAAAATTGAGCAACTTTGAGATTGATTTTGATGTGGTATTCAGTCCGGATAACCGTCATTTTGTCGTATGGTTTGAAGATGCCGATGAAGACTCCGGTGAGTTTGATATTGAGCGGGATTATTTCTTTGTCGTCATTTTTGCCTGTGACCCGCAAGGGCAGTGGCGTGAAAAACAGAGAATCATTGAATTCTGTCATCATCCAACCCGGTATTTCGATCTTAAACCTGAATTTAGCCCCGATGGTCGTCTTCTGATTATCACCACCGAGAACAGTATTGATATCTGGGAATTGACTGACGACAAATGGCAGCGATCTGAACGGGAGAAGCCCCGGTGTGGCGGCGGTAAGATTTATTTTTCTGTGGACCCTTGTGAATTCATCAGAAAAAGCAGGCACGGCGTAGCAATCTGGCGCAAGGCAGCGTCCGGAATCTGGGGCAAGACACAAACATTTCCGGCTGAATCCCTGGTAATAGCCAGTCCCAGCGGTGAAACCATTGTTTGTAACGATCCTGCCGGACATACTGATCTCTATCAACGTCAGCCTTTTGCTGAATCTTTCGGTCAGCCATTCGTTGAACCCGCCGCCGTTGAATGGGTCAATCAACGCATCGGTTTTTCTATCATGAAAGCAGGTTTCAACCAGGAAGGTTGCCTTCTGGCTGTGGTTCCTAAAACAGCTGAGCACAGCCTGATTCTGTTCGGATTGACGGCAGACGGGAGCTGGCTGGAAAGAGCCCGTTTGCCGACAGAAGGCAGGATTAAGAAATTTTGTTTCAGCCCCTGCAGCCGCAATCTCCAGGTCACCAGTTTACGCCCTGCTTCTGGCGGTGTTAGAGCGCAAGAAGTTTTTTCGCTCTGGCAGATCAGACCCAATGCAATGGCTTTCGGCTTCTCTTTAATAGTTACTCCAATCAATGGAAGTGATATTGAATAGAGGCGGGATATTATTAGCTGCTTGTAAAAATAATTCACTTTTAGTAAAAACATCTACCAAAGTAAGAAGGTATATCTTCTCCCTTTGCAAGTCATCGTGCATATCTAACCTGGAATAAAAAGTATCTTTGAAACCAATACCAGATAACATGATACTCCATTCTGCTTTATGAGCTTTTATATCTGAGTAGTATTTCCTTGCTTCATCTTTATCTAAGGGTGTGCGACTCATTTTAGATTGAAAATGGCAAAATAATCCATTATGTAAAAACTCACCATCTATGCCATCATCAGGCCCAAGAGGGCCAGGTGTGAACCCCAGCCGGTAGGCAAACCTACGACCAATTTCTTGTTTGCCTCTACTATCTAATGAAACGATTGAGTCAGCTAAATTAATTGCTTGAGCCTTGTTGAGAGTAATCATAACAAACTTTGGCTCATTTTGATTAAGCCGAAAACAGTTATAAGTTCATTCATATATTCTGGATGTTTTTCCAATTCAGTTTCTGATTCAGTTGACACATTAAAGTCGATTTCTACTCCTTCCATTGATGATGGAAATTCGGTTTCATCAAAGTCATCTTTGGAACAAGAGTATGCCCCATAGTTGGCAAGAGTATTAAAAAACACATGTTTTGAAAAATGCAAAGCAGCTTGTAATTTTTTTGCCATTTCTATCTGCTGCTCAGTCAATTTTATTTTAATGACGCTCTCATTATTATCAACTAAATCATCTATATCTGAGAGAGCCTCGTCTACAAATTTGCTATTGTTGCTCATTGGTGCGCTCCTATATGCTATTGACAGCTTCCTGCAGGATGTCCTTTATGTACTCAGGATGCCCTTTATGTACTCACATCCGGGATACTCCCAAACGAACTTGCCATTAAGTAAGGGCTTTTTCGAAATTCTCAGGATCATAATTAATTGGACGAGAAACAGTAATTTTCAATCCAGAATGACTTTCATAGCAACTATCTACTGCATCTTGGATTCGACCTTTATCTTCTCCCATAGGAACAATCAAAACTGGGAAAATATAACCAGTATGATTGTTCATTGAAGCTATTAGGGCAAGTGTATCTTTCAGTCTTCCAATAGCTAGTGCAGCCAAGCCTTGATATCCATACAGGCCACTCGTTCCGATACTCTGAGGTCGTCATTCCCGCGAAGGCGGGAATCCAGCGCCAACAGCGGGTCTCTGCCTTCTCGCGGATGAAAAGGCCAGGGGGACACCGGGCAGTATGGTTCTGGTGATGAGTCTGTGTGGATTCCCGCCTTCGCGGGAATGACGGGAGTGAGGCCGGAAATGACGGGAGGGGAACGGGTTTTGCGACACCCTCTGTTGCGTGGGAACGAGGGGTGTATGGATATCAGAGCTTAGCTGCACTAGTGCTTGCTTATCTCGGTCAGGCTCCTGGTGACAACTGGTCAGGGTTCTCGATCAGGCGCTTTTCAGATTTTCACCAGACAGCTGTTGTTTAAACCAGGCCAACTGGTGTTCAAGGGCGGCGAGCTTCTGGTCCCGTTTCACCAACAGCGCCTGCATCTGCTGAAGCAGTTGCAGGGATAGCGTCCGAACAGATTTATTTTTCCTGACCGTGGCGGTTCATATCCAGCAAATCAATATTCATTTTCATCCACAGCAGAGTAGCAGCCAGGTTCACGTTATGGCAGGCTCCATCATTGACGGTTAACAAACCCCGAGTTTCATCGATCACCTGATTCACCTCCTCTTGGCTTTCTTCAGGGAATTCATCCAGCAACCGTTTTAGATTCCTCTGTCCCTGGGTCAGATGTGCAAACCTCAGAGGAAACTGGCGCAACTGATACAAATTAACCAAATCTTGTTCCAGCCCTGATTCCTTCCAGGTTCGGATCGCCGTAGCAATAAAGAAGTCCAGGTCTTGCGCATTAAAGGCAGGTTTGTCTGCTGCTTTGATAAAGTCCTTAGCCTCCCCATTGACTACCAATCGCCCCAGTTGTTCGGCCCCCTCTAAATACATTATCTGCAAAAAAAACGTCATCATGGTGTCTTCATTAAGGGCTTCTTTGTCCACATAATAACCGTTTTGAGGCAACATAGGGGATTCCAACAATGTTTTCAGATCGTGCAACATAAATGACTCACAACCAAAGTCATTGACTTGACGTCCAGGCAGAAAGAAAAACCGGGAATCAGTAAAGCCGTGATATTTTATCGCCAGTGTCAGCACTAAACCGACAAGGTGCGACATGGGTGAATAAGTTTGTTCTGGGTAGCGCTTAAAAGTCCTTAGACTATCAACAAAAAAAAACCGATAATGCCCTTTGCTATTCCTCCTGATAGAAACAACACTGACGTGACCTGATTTATCCTGAAAAATATAATTTTTTGTTTCTTCTGCTGTCATTAATGGCAGCTGGGTTATAAACAATGCAAGTAGCTGATGAAGACAATGATAGGAGCCAAGGTAAGCATGCATGAGTTTTCTCATATCCAGATTAGCTGCTTCCTCAAGCCTGTAAACAAACTCGTGATCGGTCAGACCTTCGGGTAACTCAATTTGAGGTAACAGAACTTTGGCAAATAATTTGATTATATGTATTGAAAATATCCTAAGCCCTGGATAGTCAAGTAAAACATGTATCATTTCACCTCTTTCCAGCTTTCCAGGAAAGTAAAGTTGAAGTACCCTTAGAATCGCTTTACCACGGTGTTGTTTGTTTTCCAGAGCTCCTTTTTCTGCCAAAATATCGGGGTTTGCCTCATACAATTTTTCCAATTCTGCATTAAAATCATCAATATTTTTTTTCTGATCTACTGTTTTCAATGACTTTTCAGCAGCCTTAAGAATTTCTTTCAGTTTTTCAAGATGCCTGGCATGACTCTTATCATTACCGGAAGCCGATGCTGACGCTGCACCAGAGCCTGATGAACCCGAAGAGCCAGAAATGCCCTGCTCTTTCGTACTTTGTTTTTTACTTTGTTGCTCTTGCTGCGGCGGCGGAGATTTACCGTCGGTTTTAGATTGCTCCTTGTTTTCGTCGCCATAACGGTTTAATTCGAATGAATAGCCAGTAAACACCGTTCCTTTATCTGGCTGTAACCCTTCCCCTTCAGAAAAAGGCGAAGTGATTATTGAATCTTTTTTTCCCTTCTTTAACAGAGACAGCAGAACAATCCCAGACTTAGGTAAACGAATAGGGTCAGATAAAAAAGAGGAAAGAATTTCATCGACACCATTGCCAGAGACCAATAATGAAGCATAAGGAACTTCAGCCTGACTAATAACTGACAAAAAAACGCCGACAGCAACAACAAAGGCGCAGCAGATATTCTTCATTACAAATAACTAAGCTCCAAGAGATAAAAGCACCATTCTAGATAAAAAAGCTCAGAATTGCCTGACCCCAGGAGCCTGATAATTTTCGGACAGGCACTAGTATAGGCATAAAAAAAACAATCTCTTCCGTTTTAATGGACACTCAAATCCAACTATCCAGCAGTGATTCATGCGTCTGTGATAACAGAACCCCTGGTATCTGACAGCAGTCCGATATGAAGTTGTTAAAGAAAATTACTCCCCTGCTTATCAAATACAAAGGTTCTTATTACATCCTATGAATTTTCAATGCTCTCAATCTACACGGCATTCATGTGAAGAGAAAGCTGCCCCAGAATTTGATGTTTAAACCCGTACAGCCACACTCTCCAGGTCACCAGTTTACGCCCTGCCGCTGGCGGTGTTCAGTAATGTTCTGGTACTGAAATCCGATGAGTTGACAACCATTACCGATTTCTTCCACTGGTTGCGGGTAACCATCCAAATAGAACTTTTCTCCTTTCTGAAGGTCATAAGTACCTAACCAGACAATTTCAATGCAGTCCTTTAGATGACAGGAGAGAAGTTCACGATGGATGGTCGGATTAATGAGAAAAGAAACACTCCCTCTCCAGGTAGTGAGCCACCAGCCAACAGAGCAAAGCAGGATGTAGCGTCAAACATTGCAGAGGTCTCTGATGTCATTCCCAAACTCAGTCCATGGCCAACTCCGGCCAGGATGCCTGACAAGACGAGAACCGTATCCACAGCGGTTTCAGCAACAGCTACGACTTGCTCCGACAGCCGACTGGTTAGCTTGCCCGGGGAAGTGTTCAACAGAATCGCCAGCTATTTATCCATCAACGATATCAATCATTTTGGGCAAACATCGCCAACAATGGGCGATCGCCTGAGGTCATGCGGCCTGGATGAGGTCCATTACTTTCTCTCCCTGACCAGGCAAAGGCAGTCTTCGTGCCGGGCAATCATTCAGTCCAGTCATTTGCTCCTTGAGTATCTCAGAACATTGCCCATATTTTCTGACCGCCACTTCCCTGCGCAACTGGGCCCGGCCTATTACTCCTGTTATGCCAGCCATTTGCGCCAGCAGATTCTTGATGGGGCCGCATTGACCTTTATACCCATTGGCAGCCTGGATGTTCATTATCACCATCATCTGCGTGATCATATTCCCATTATCATTGAGAGAAAGTCGGAGAACTACAGTGATATTCTGGCTCCGGATCCTGACGGTCAATGGGTCAGGGAAGCTGAAATCAAACACAATGACCGTGTCAGTTATGGTCATCAATGGGCCGACCATATTTTATTTGTCCTGCATCGCGTTCCCCGAGGTCTTATGCGAAGGGGACCCCTTAGCCACCAATACACCGGCAAAGAGCATTTACTGTCTGTTTTTGAACGCAAGAAAGATTCGTGGGTTGAGCAACAATTGACGACGGGTGATGTTTTTCCTCAAGATGAGAACAAGTACATGAATGAGATGCACTTGTCACCTGATGCCAGTTCACTGGTCTGTATTCACAATGGGGAAGCCGGTGCTATTCTCGGTCGGGGGGCTGATGGGCAGTGGGTCAATAGAGGCAAGATTAACACAGGCCGAAATCATCATTTGCTGTTCAGTGCCGACAACAATCATCTTCTGCTTTATGACGGATCATACATTACTTTGATGAGTCGGGCAGAGGATAAATCCTGGTCACAAACGGGCGACATTGTTGTTACAGATCCTGCTGATGATCTGAAAAAAACGCCCAGTGGCGAAACAGTGAGCGACTTTGACTTTGATCTCGATGTGAAATTCAGCCCGGATAACCGCCATTTTGTTACATGGTTTGAGGATGCCGGCGATGATAGCAATCTTGGTGCCATTGAACGGGACTATTTCTTTGTCGTCATTTTTGCCTGTGATCCGCAAGGGCAGTGGCATGAAAAAAAGAGAATCATTGAATACTGTGACTGGCCAATGCGGTATTTCTTTATCAAACCTGAATTTAGCCAGGATGGTCGGCTTCTGATTATCACCTCCGAAAAAAGTTTTAATATCTGGGAATTGGATACTGACGACAAATGGCAACTCTCTTATCGGGAGGAGTCCCAGGGTGGCGGTGGTGATTTTTATTTTCCTGTGGACCCTTGTGAATTCATCAGAAGAAGCGGGCGCAGCGTAACGATCTGGCGCAAGGCAGCCTCCGGAATCTGGGGCGAGACACAAACCTTTCCGGCTGAGGCCCTGGTAGCATCCAGTCCCAGCGGTGAAACTATTGTTTGTAACGATCCTTCTGGCCACACTGATCTCTATCAACGCAAGCCTTTTGCTGAATCTTTCGATCAGCCATTCGCTGAACCCGCCGCCGTTGAGTGGGTCAATCAACGCATCGGGTTTTCCATCGTAAAAGCAGATTTCAATCAGGAAGGTTGCCTTCTGGCTTTAGTTCCCAGTACGTGTACACAAAGCCTGATTCTGTTCGGGTTGACGGCAGACGGGAGCTGGGTGGAAAGGACCCGTTTGCAAACAGAAGGCAGGATTGAAAAATTTTGCTTCAGCCCGTGCAGCCGCACCCTTCAAGTCACCAGTTTGCGCCCTACTCATGACCATGTCAGAGAGCAAGAGGTTTTTTCGCTCTGGAAGATCATGCACTCCCGTCATTCGCGAGAATGACGACCTCCTTCGCGGGAATGGAAACATTAACTGAGCACCTGATTCAGTGCAGCCGAACAACAGCCTGAACACCCCTGAAGAGAGGTGACAGTTAAAATGGAACTTTCATCCCATTTTAAGATCTAAGTTATTAAACGCCTTAAATGCAGTCCTTCAAAGGACATCGGGAAGGGAGCCTTATTATGGATGGTCAAATCAAAGAAATAAACAAATCGATTCTTGATAGTAGCGCGTCTGATACCGCCACCCCCTTCAAGAAACCAAAACTGGAATTACTGCCGAATGCTGTAACAATCTGCTCTGAAGTCATTGCCAAACTCAATGCATCGTCGCCTCAGATTAAGTCACCTGACCGGGCAAGAACCGTATCCTCAACGGATTCCTCACTCTGCAAGCCTCCTCAAACCTTCGATTTCCGTTTTGTCACCCGTGATGATGAGGTACGACAGCTTTTAGTTGCCCAAACCTGCGATGAACATCGGGATGTCACCCTCATTTCCCACCCCGATGACCTCTCACAGGCTAACCTGGTGAGCCGGTTGAGCATTGCCGACGATGGTCGTCAGACTCTGCGTTCAGGCAAGCTGTTTGAGGGTTCGCAGCCCATAACTCTGGTGCTGGATATCCGAAAGCTCACCGCCGAAGAACTGCCCAAATTTAACGATTTACTGGACCCGAATAACCCCTGTCTGTACGACAAAGTCAGTCAGGAGAAACGCTCTCTGGGCCAACATGTTTCTCTGCTGGTGGTGGCAGATCCTGGGCAGTTGGCAGCGGCTGGCCAGCACAACAGGGCGCCGGGAGCTGATTTCTGGCGGCGAATTAATCGACCGGAAAATACCTGGCAGTTTGACGCGCAGAACGGCAATGACCCATCAATGAACATCGACGAAATTCCTCCACTATTGGAAGAAATTCCCGGCGCCGAAAATGCTATGGACGACGACAATATTCTTATTATTGACTGTCACTTGCACAGTAACTGGCGACAGTTGTTGCTGGGTGGCCCCGGAGTGGATAAACAGGGGCGAATCCAGCATCTTCCCGGCAGGCTTGGGTCATTAAGGGCCGGACAGCGGGTGATTCTGAAAGGAGCCGACTGGCAAAATCTGGCCTTTGAACAGACCGTTCGGCAGATGCTGGCGCAACAGTGCTTTGAGAGCAATGGGAAAGTCTGTCCGTTACCCGACGATGTTCAGTTTTATCAGATGCCGCTGGGAAATAATGAGCTTCATTCACTGTTCCAAAGTCTGTCCCGTTCTCCTGAAAAAGAAGTTGATAAAGAGCAGGCACCAGCAAACCCGATCATCATCAACGAGAGTAATATTGTTCAATGGCTAAACCCGATTGCCATCACCACGGAAGGCTACGCAGTTCCTAACACCCGTCTGCTGGAACAGGTTCAGGCGGGAGGTGTGGTCACCGTAACGTCTCCTCTCACTGAAGCACTCTGGTTTCGTTTGCTGGGTTCATTACAGACTATTCGCGAGACGACCGGCCTGGAACCCCGGCTTCAGGTGGCCCACGCAAAAGGACAACCAAAAGCCCTGGGTTTAATAGAAAACGATAAATACCCTCTGCCCACCCCACTGGAAAAAGTCGGAAATCGCGCTGCCTTTGATACCGCCACTTATCAACAATCTGCCCAGGCAAATCATTGGATCAATGATCTCCCGCAAGCTCCTCTGGTCATACAGGTCAATGAACAGACCAGCTTCAGCCAGCTATTTGATAATATCCATATCACCTCGGAACAAAAGGCCCATTTTGGACAACGTCCGAGTGGGTTGCAGGAAGCATTGACCGCTGGCAAGCCGGTGGTATTGCGGGGGCTGGAAAGCAACCCAACCCTTCAGCAGCTTCTGGAACCTCTGGTTGCAGGGCAGCCACTGCTGGTGAATGGTCAATTACAGGACTACCCAAAAGCTCGTGTCACACTGCTCTGGCCTGAGTCTGCAAAAAGCCGGTCTTCAGTATTTCGTTCGATGGTTGCCACTGGCAAGCCGTGTCCCGAAGTCGATCTTTGGGATATCAATGCCGTCAAGCATGAAATCTCCCGGGCTGAGCTGCCTGAACAAGCACTTAATGAACTTTACGAAGCCTTTAAAACCGCACCTTCCCACCTGTGTAACCCTCTGCCTGAAGTAACCGAAGGGTTATTGAATAACCTGATACTGGCTGCCCGGCGGGCACAGCAGGTTGACCAGTCCCTGCAGATCCTGCCCTGTCACTGGCGCAAGGCCATTAACAGCATTATCACCCATGGTACCCGGCAGCATCCGTCCGTGCGTGATTTTATGAAAGTGGCTTGTCAGCAGCTATTGCCAGATGAGAATCAAACCGCCTCGGTAGACCTGGATCGCTTAAATGCCATCATCAACACTGCCCTGCCGTTAGACAGAGCCTTTGTTGAACAGAACCTGTGGTCACTGGCCAGAGCCTTTGACCCGGTTGTATTTAATGAAAAATTACAACGGTCCTATGAAAGACCATTTTCATGGCAGGATGAAAAAGAAACTCTCGACAGGCTCTGTGCCTTGATCGTGGCCTATGCACCCGGAAAAAAACAAGATGCATTGGCGTATCAGTTAAAAGTCGATCCTGCGCAAGCAGAGTCCCGACAATCGTTAGCCATCAGGCCAGCCAGACAAATTAAACGTTTGCAAGATGCACTGGCTTCTGGCTGGCAATTAACCCATCCGCCTGGACAGACCCGATCCGATGCCGTTTACGCGCTGGCCTACGATTGTTTTCACAGGGCCAGAACGGCGAATTCTGAAGCAGAAGGCATTGAACGCATAGAACATCGACTGTCTGAATCGCTGAAATGGCAGGGTTCTGCTGATAGGCCTTTGTCAGCGCTGGCCCGGGATCTTTATCACGGCGAGATAAGCCAGAAAGATCGTGAAAATCGTCGACTGTCCCGACTCCACGACCGACTTTCGGACTCTCCCGTCCTATTCCTGCAGGGAGAAACCGGCACCGGGAAAAGCTACTTTTCTGCCAAAATGGCCAGGGCTTCGGGACAGGCTTCAGTCATTTCCCTTGGACCTTCCGACAGCGAACAGACCCTGATGAAACGCTGGCAGTGGCGACAAGACGCCGATGGCGACCGCTCTATGGTGCAGCAAAACCGGGCATTGATGGAATGGGCCAACACTCCATCCTACGAGGATGGACACTATGTCACTCTGGTTCTGGATGAGGCCAACCTGGCCAAAACCGGATTACTGGCATCATTAAACGGCTTGTGGGAACCAGAACCCTGCATTTACGTGAATGGTCATCCTGTCAAGGTCGGCCCAAAACACCGGGTGATTCTCACCGGCAACCCCGATCATTACGCCGGGCGCCGAATGGACCCAGCTCTAAAAGAGAAACTGCCCAGAGCTTACTACCCACGCCTGGGTCAGGCTTTCCTTCGGGACAGGGTGGTGGAACCGGCTCTGGTCAAGCATTTACAAGAGCATCTGCTGGAGCATCAAATAAACGACATTGCACACAGTGCCAGCAAGAGTGTGATGGCACTCTGGCAACATTATCAGGAGCTGTTGCCCGAGCATGAGTTTACCCCCAGGGATTTAACCGATATCTGCAGTTGGGTGGGCTGGTATCTGGATCGTGCCCTGCCCGCTCGCGGCAGTGTGACCTGTGAGCAAATAAACAGTCTGATACTACAAAGTTTTCGGGATGTACTGGGGCCGGAAATCACCGAAACGCATCAGGAGGCCCTGTCGGCACTGGAAATCTGGTTTGCTGCCCGTTACCAACCGGAGAACACCCTGAGCGACAGAGTTCATGAACACACCCTGCGGGATATGCAACAGACCTTCAGAGCAGTCGCCGAAAAAATCCGACCAGACTTTGATACCTCCGGATCGGCAGTCCGTGAACTGGCGCAACGGCTTGGGCAGGATTTAAGCCGCTGCCGGCAGGCTAATCATCGCAAGATACAACACGGCGGTCGTCAGGCGACACTGATTGAAGGCCCCGCAGGACGGGGTAAGGATGCCACGCTGAACCTGGTGATTGAAAGTGTCAGACAGGAGACTAAGCGACGGGGAGAATCTATGCCGGAAGTCTTTTACCTGAATGCCTGTGATTGTTCCTGGGACAAAGTGTGTGAAGTGATCCAGAAGGCAAAACTGGATGGCGGTATAGTGGTGATTTCTGAAATGAATCTGATCGACAGCCAGCACCTGGAAGGTGAATTGAACAATATTCTGGCCGGTGACGCCCATCCCGGCTTCCACCTGTTTGCCACCATCAACCCGCCTGAGTGTAGCGGGCGAAAACCTTTATCACCGGCGCTGAAAGGGCGTTTTCGACATTTGCCGATCCGGCAGTATAACCCAGTCGAATTAAAGGCCATTGCCGAAAAAGTGTTGCCAGTGTCCTCAGAAGGGAAATTGGCCGCTAAAAAGCTAACAGAAAAACATTGTCTTTTAAGGGCTCACCTGCAACGCAAAAAACTGCCGTTGCAGCCCACCAGCCTTGATTTACAGAATGTTGCCAGGGCTATCAAAAGAGGTGGCGATTTTAGCGAAAAAGCCGTTCATCAATGCCTCAATCAGCACTACCGGCTTTATCTGATGGCCGCCAAACTATCGCTGGAGGAACTGCCAAAGTCATCGGCTATTGCCATGAATAAAGAGGCGCTTGACCCTGAAATGAGCGAATGGTTCTACCAAACGGTATCCGGTATTAATCGCCCATGGTTGATACGAGGCAGTCATCGCAACAGTCTTGATGAAAAACGCCGCGAAATTCGTTTTAACACTCGTCTGGATAAAGAGGAAGCCAAAACGGAAATCATCAAGAGGCTGGCCCAGGTCAGGTGGCAAGCATCCGGTCTTACCCTGAAGCCGGATCAGTCGGACGATATTCTCACACAGGCTCTTTACAGACACTGGCAGCGATGCTGGTTCGCACATAATTTTAGCCTTACGGAAGTGGACGCTAATAGTGTATTCCCCCTGACCAAAGAACAGGCACAGGCGCTGAAAACACCGGCTTACCAACCTTATCTTGAGGAGGCTGATAAACAGATACAGGCATGGAATGCCTGTGACGTTCAATGCTGGCCCGGATTCTGGCATCAGATCAGCGCTCTGCCAGACCAGTTGGTAAACGAATTTATTAACGAAGCATCAGCTATTAGCGGTAATGACGCTCCTGAACCGTATGACCCGGAAGTTAAGGAGGAAGAAGCTCCGGCACTGGACCAAAGAACGAACTATGAGGATCAGAAGACGCCAAAGGCTTCACTATTTAAAGTTTTTGATTCGCAGCATCCCCCTACGATGTATCGCTGGCAGGCATTAGATATTCGTGTCACTGCCAGAGGTGAAATCAAACAGATCAATCTTGATGGTAAACACCTTCTGGGATTCGAAACCCTCACACCTGAGCGGTTATCAGGTAATGACCATGAAGTGAGATTAACCAGAGATCAAACGCTGGCGACCCTTAAGATATCATCACAGAACGGCCAATATCCCTTACCCAGCCTGACGGCCAGTGACTCTATCGTGGCCCTGCGTATAGAGCCCTATTTGCCGCATAAACTGATCAGGGACAAATACACCGGGCTTCATACACTGTTTATTCCTCAGGCCGAAGCCTTCCAGAGTTTTCAATGTACTTATGTCGTAGAACCCGCAAAGCCGGGCAAAAAAACGGGTACTGAAGCAACCCGAACAGAACGATCAATACATTTTGACGTCGATTGTACAGAAAGTATCAAGTCCGTAATGAAAGAACTGCTTAATAACTTTAATAACACTGGCGAACATCCACCCAAAATACAGGCACTTTTGCAGACAATAGCAAGCCCTGAAGACACCAGGCAACGAATTAACGCAATCACGGAATATTGCAAACAGTTCTCCGGTAAGGCTATACCAGAGCCTGGTAAGAATTTCTTTGAATTTCTCGTAACCAAGCGACAAGGTAGCTGTCGTCATCGGGTGCCTGTTTTTATTGCTTTTTGCCGTTACTTCGGGATTCCCTGTCGGCAAATTGATAGCAATGTTCACTGCTTCCCCGAGTATTCCCTGGATGGAGGCCAAACCTGGGAGTCAGTAGATTTGGGCGGAGCGCCCTTGGAGGTGACAGAAATTACACCTGATTCCGATTTGGGCGGAGCGCCCGGGGAGGTGACAGAAATTACACCTGATTCCGGGAAGTTCTGTGATTTGAACGCTGCATCAAAGCATCTTCAGGACCTTCTGGAAGAGGCTGATTCAGAACAAATTCAAGCTCTGGCCAGAGCCTTTAACATGAGCCTTGAGCAACTGAAGAAAGCCGTTGAGAAAGGCGGTTTATTACCATTTATTACACAAGTCGATCGATTTATTATCGCAATAGTAAAGAGTCTTTGGGTAGAAAAAAGTTTTGCCGGTTTTTCCCTGGGTGTCTCGCTGTTACAGTCGCTGAAGACAGAAGCATTTAACTATCCTAGGGATCGACTGATCGGTAGAGTGTTTGATTTCGGCAAGCCTGATTATAGACCAATGTCGGAGGCAGTCATTCAAATATTGTCCGACAGTGATGAAGTTCAGGTCACTGAACCGCTCAGGCTACTTCATTCAAAAATGGTTAAAAAGAACGGAGAATACCCTTACGAGTGGTTGCGTTCAATGGTGGATATTGTGAACACTGACTTGGCCAAGCCTTCGTTTATTCGCTTTGCCCGTGAAGCTCTGCTATCAGGTTGGTTGGATCCCGTGTCCAACAATCAGAACGGTAGTATCATGCCGCTTCAACATCATGAGCTACTGGTGCGTCTGGTCAACGTCGATGAACTGAAGGTTGACGCCAGCCATTGCCTGAAAAAGTGGTATAAGACATTCTTCTCCAGGGGAAAAGATAATCGGACGTGCAATGTTAATGCCACCATCCATGAGGAAAAAAAGAATGCCTTTTTCGTCACTCATTGTCATGATGGGCGCTCGTCATCTCTTGAAGGTGAAATTGCCAATCCATCTATAGAAGACGCCTGGACAGACCAACCTGAGGGCATTCCCAATATAGAACGAATACTGGAGCAACGGCCCGCATTTCCGCAGTTAACCTCGGGCAGGGCGAACCATCGTCCGGTGATTCTCATGGGGCAGCCTGCCTGGAACAAGACAGTGATTGAAGAAAAAGCCGAAGCCCTGTATCAGCGAAAAGTTAATGGCAGCCCTAACTGGAAGCCGGTATTGGAAATGCTCAAATCAAAGTCCTACCCTCTGGTATTGGAAGCAGAAACGCCCTTGGAGAAGTTAAAAAAGCAATGCAAACAAGCAATTCAGCAGGCCTTCTGTCATTACCTTTATGAAGTGACACACTCGAAAGGCGGTTGCTTAAGCTATTGCTGGGCAGGTGCTTTTATGAGTAAAGAATGTGGCACTTATGACCCATCCTCACCGGTAGAGTTGTATGCCATGATCTTGCATATTGCTAGCCCTCGCGAGTGTCAGGAACTTATTGAGGATGCTTACTTACGACAGACACATAATGCCAGCAATGCTCTGGTACTCAGAAACGACGAGATGACAAAAATTGCCGGAGAGTTTTTGAGTACCGTGAATTTGGATTCGATTTATGAGTCAATGGCTACCTGATAACGGTTTGGTCATGATGCGTTTTTTGAGGGAACGGTCACGAATCCCCAGGTAAGAGTAATCGCTCCGAGCCCGTTTGCTCGCATATTTCAGTCCATGCTTCAGCAGGGTTTGCGCGAATTGTTCATTATGCTCCCTATAGGGCTCATGGGGTTGAACAACAAAGTCTGGCTTGTAGTCGTGTGTTGGAGTGATAACAAAGTATTTATCTTTTAAATCGGGGTAGACATCCTCATACAATCGTGTAGCCCTTTTGGGATCTAACAACACAAGATGCTGTAAGATTTCCCTGCGGATATCCTCACTCATCTCATCACTCATAAACATTTCCCGAAAATTACCCTTCGATTCTTTCTTGAAGGATATTAAAAAATGACACACTCCCAACCGATGAGCATGATGAATAAACTGTTGGTGGTTGCTTAATAACTTGTAGCAAGGAGGAATACTACGAAGAGAGTGAATATAAAAGATTGAGAAAAGGCTGTGTTGAAAGGCGAATCTATCAGCTTCTGTCGTGACATCGCAATTAAGATGTTGTGCAAGTACATTAAAGTCCCACTGATCTCTTCCAAAAATGGCTATCTCCTCAAGGCGTGTATCCAGACCAAACATACCATTTATCACAATGAGCAGTTGTTCAAAGGCATTCTGCATGGTTTTACGTGATTTCATTTGGGGGCATTCAATGGTTATTTCACCCGCTGCGGCGTTGCAACTTATCTTCATGGGGTCAGAGTTTTCATCCAGTTCGATCGCTTTTAGAAACTGTGCCAGAAACCACATACGCTTTAACTTACCGGATTTAAATCCTTCATCAGGGTTATTAAACTCGTCAGATAATTTCAGCCGCAGGGTTCGTCCTTTCCCCCCATCTGCCTGTTCAAGTAGCTCGATAACGCTCATATGAACTCCAAGTTTCAGGTTAACAATCAAGGCATCATCCGTACTGACGACAGTCCCTGATTTCCCTGCTTCTTCGATGAATACTTTGTCGGACGGCCTCAGTAGTGGCGCTTTTTCTACCGAGCCACCCGAGGTCGTGCAATCGACATAGGTGATTTTCTTTTCCTTAGATATCCTGCCCTGGCCCGAAGCCAGAGTGACCGGTGCCAGTGCGTTTACAAAGCGCTGATGCAGGGCAAAAATCAGCTCATGGACACTTCGGACCTGCTCAGCTTGCCCGGGGTTGAGCGCTTGAAGATCGGATTGTAGCTTATGGCAATCGGCCAGCCATTGACGAAAGTTAGCCGGGGATGGTCGCCCTTTTTCAGCAGCTTGCATGAGCAGAATGATACGCTCCAGCCTTGATTTGATGGTCTTTTGCAACGTCTCGAACCGGCTGGTCAGTTGCGGCAATTCATCCCGCAATAACTGAACCTCGGGTGAACCTTTCTCACCCGCCAGCTGTAAGAAGGCCTGGTAACCCTGCAACAGGGCTTCGGCCCCATAAACCAGCCGATTTACGCTGTCTTCAGTCTCTGCCAGTATTCTGGATCGTTGTGGTGACATGCTCAGTTTTACCGGGTTGGCCAGACCATTCAGTCCGGCACCGGGGGCAAATAATGCCAGCAGGCGGGCATTTTGATCCGTGAGCCATTTGAAACCGCTGGCAACCTCAAGGAATGTGCCTTCAGGAAAGGATAAATCATCCAGTGAGGGGATGGCTTTGGCTAACGACACATCAGGAACAGCTGAGGACAGCTTTCTGCAACTGGCCAGTTTTCCGCTAAGATCACCGGCAACAATAAAGGCACCAGGCTCATCATTAAAGCAAGCGCAGACCAGTGTCGCCTGTTGGCCAGCCTGAACAGACAGCGCTTCAAACTGATCACCGGCCAGCATCAAAGTTTTTTGCTCCTGTTTCATAAGGATCGCCACATGATCATTGAATCCTCCTTTGGCAATGACAAAACCGCCAACCCGTTTCAGGAACTCAGGCTCAAGCATCCAGTCTTCAACGTGGTCAGCTACGACAATGGCTCCATCCGGCATAGAGTCTGCCTCTGGTCGTCTGGCCAGCCAAAGTGATCCGGTGCAAAAGCCTTCGCTGACACCCGCACCAATAGCAATGGTCTTTTTGGGCATGGGCATGGCAAAGTCCATATCGCCAGAGAGTTGGGTAACAGGACGCACCTGCAACAGGAACAGGTCACCCTCAGGATTGATGGCGAACTCCGCATCCACAGGGCAGAGCAGTAAGCTTTCCAGTGTTGTCAGCATCGTCCTGATATCTGCAACCATTTTATCATTAACTATATGACTAACGTCGTCTTTATGGGTGTCTGCATTTTCAATTCTTGTTTCTGAATAGCCGTTAGTGCTTTTGCGCAGGACAAAATGACTTGAGATCGTACCGGGAAAATATTGATAGCTGTCAGGGCCTTCCTCGTCAGAAATATCGATGCGGTGAGGCGTATTACCCGACTGCCCTGCAACCACACCTCTGGGTTGACCGCGGGTGAACTCAACCCCGATGGTACCATCCCGAAAAGATTTAAAGCTCATGATGACCCCGCCGTATTGACAGTCAATACACTCCTGGATGATCAGTGCCATGGGTTGTGGTACGCCTGCGGGACAGACTTCAGGGTGGTAACCTGAAGCCATGACCTTGAGACAGGTTCGCAAAACATCGTCTTCTTCCTGAACTATAGAGAGGTACTTGCCCGCCTGGGCATCGCCGTAATTATCTTCGTTGATGCCAGAACTGCGGACGATAACCGGTGTTGATAGAGAGGGTTTGTCCAACTGATGACGTAGATCCCTGATTTGTTGGGCCGCTTCAGACTCTTTAATCTGCTGGTAAAAGTCATCGCCGGCAATAAATTCCGCCAGCCCCTTCAGCACCCCGGTTCTTTTGGCGTCTGAAGATGACAAAGTATCAAGGTATTCCCTGATGTGCGCCAGACTGGCCTGAGCACCCGGCTCATAGGCGATATCGGGAAGATAACGGGCTAAAGAACGGGGATTCAGAGGCTGTTGTTCAAGCGCATTCACAACCTGGGTTGTCACACATTTAAATGGTGGAACATTCAGACCGGCGTCCTTCATCCGCTGCAAAAACATTCCCTTGCCCCCAAGTTGTTCCCGGAGTGTGCCAACCTGATCTGGAACAGACAAACGACAGAGACGCTTGGCTAAAGGCATTTCGATGGCCGGAACGCCACCAGGATCAAAATGTCTTTTGGATTCACTTTCAGACCGATTGGTTGGACTGCCAGACCAGGTATCCTGGTTTGAATTCGTCGTCGGGATTTGGAGCTTTGAGTCACCAAAATTGGCATTTAACATTTTGACACCCCCTATCCTACTAATACTCATCCATGATTTAATCGCTAACGCATAAATAAAGTACCTCTAGTTTTTTAGACAATAATACCTGTATAAAGTTCACCGTCGACCTGAAGCAAGCAATAGAAAGAAGAAAAATAAAGTTTGCTTTGGGAAGCCTTGTCTGAGTCGCTGAAGTTTATGAAATTCAGTAGCTGATTCAGGTTTTCCGGATGGTCGTTATCAGGTATCCAATGCCTCATAAATCGTATTCAAATTCACGGTACTCAAAAACTCTTCGGCAATTTTTGTCAACTCACGGGATTTGAGCACCAGAGCGTTACTGCTGTCTTGTGCCTGCTTTAAATAAGCATCCTTAATAGAATTCTGAAAGGATAAAGAGCTATTAATATAACGCATCATGTCAAACAGCTCTTTTGCTGAGGATGGCTCATGAGCGCCATAGAAATCTTGACTCAGGGACTCCTGCATTTGAGCCTCGGCCCAACAATACAATAAGCTACCGCCCTTCGAGTGGGTCACTCCATATAGGTAATGACAGAAGGCCTGCTGAATCGCTTGCTGGTATTTGTTTCTTAAATTATCTAAACGCCTTTGATCTTTCAATGACACCTTGAAGGACTTCAGTTTGGTTTTTTCCAGTAACAGCTTAAGATCCGGGCTGTTCTCAACTTTTCGTTGAAACAGAGCCTCGGCTTTTTCCTTAATCACCGTGCTGTCCCAGGAAGGTTGCCCCAGGATAATCACGGGTCGGTGGTTTGCCTTGCCCGAGCTTGATTTCCTGAACGCAGGATGGTGCACCAGCATTCGCTCTATATCCGGAATGCCCTCAGGTTCGTCCGACCAGAAGCTTTGTAAAGATAGGCAGGCTATTTCACCTTTAAGGAATGGCGAAAACCCATCATGTTCGTGAGTGACCAACGTAGTCCTGGTTAATTTCTTTTGGAAGTACTCATGGACTGACAGCCATGAATAGCTATTTTTCTCCCTGGACAAATAGGCCTTGTACCAGTTTTTCAGACAATGGGCAGCTTTAACCTTCAGTTCATCGACAGCTTCCAGGCTCACCAATAGCTGATGAAATTTATAGGCATTGATAGTGACCCCATAGGAGCCAGAGGCCGCCAGTGGATCCAACCAACCCAGTTTCAAGGCTTCACTGGCAAAGTGAATAACCGAAGGTTTAGTTAAGTCACTGTCTATCAGTATTTTAATTATTGAACTCAGCCACTGGCGAGGGCTTGCTCCACCCTGAATAATCATTTTTGAATAAAGTAACTTAAGTTGTTCAGTGATTTTATCTTCATCACTCTTGGACAATATTTTTCTTACCGCCTCCGACATTGGGCTGTAGGTATTCCTATTTTTGTCGTAATTAGTACCAGTCAATACAATCTCGTCCCAGCCTAATTCTTTTGTCTCAAGGGACATCAGCAATGAGACCCCCACGGAAAAACTGGTTAAATTGTTTTCCTCCCAAAGGTTCCTGACTATTTTGGAAATACTTAGATTGACTTTCGGGAATGCACTGTTTGTCTCAAGGGCTTTGTTCAGTTCCTCCAAACTCATGCCACAGGCTTTAGCCAGAGTTTGTTGTTGTGCTAAATCAGCCCCTTTCAGGAAATCCTTCAGGAGAGCTTTAATTCTCTTTGATTTATTGCTGGAATCATTGATCTTTGTGGTGGTCTGGAACTCAGTTGTCGTTTCTACTGTCTCTCCGGGCTCCCCACCTAAATCCACTGACTTCCAGGTTTGTCCACCATCCCCGGAATACTCAGCAAAGCAGTGGACAAAGCTTGCGACTTGTCGGCATGGAATCCCGAAATAACGGCATAATGCAACAAAAGCAGGAGCACGGTGACGACAGTTACCCTGTTGTCGTGTTACGAGAAATTCAAAGAAATTTTCCGTGCGCTTTGGCTTTGCCTTACCGGAAAACTGTCGGCAATACTTCCTGATCGCCTCGATTCGTTGCTCAGTGTCTTTGGCGTCTTTTATGGTCTGCAAAGGCTCCCGTTCTTTGGCTCGACGCTGTTGGTCAATGGTCGTAAACACCCTGTCCAGTACTGTTTTCATGCCTTCTGAACAGTGGGTGTCCAAATCTGTTGCAGGTCTGGTTTGTCTGGCGCGCGTGGCTTTGCCCGGCTCTCTCGGTTCCACAACATAAACCACTCTGATACTCTGGCCGACTTTGGCCTCAGGAACAGACAGTGTGTGAAGCCCGGTATATTGGTCCCTGACCAGAGTAAATGGCAAATCGGGTTCCATACGCAGGGCCACGATATAATCGTTGGGCGTCAGGCTGGGCAATGCATATTGACCATTGTCCGATGACAACTCCCGGGTTCCCAGCGTTTGATTGCTGGCTAATATCAGTGTCTGGTCAGGCCCGGGTAAGCGTTCAGGCATGAGGGTTTCGACCCCCCTGATGTGTACATCCTTAAGATCGATCAGTTTGATATTACCCTCAGAAGTTACGTAAACATCCAGTGCCGAACACCGATACATATGGGAAATATTCTTATCCGTATCAAAAACTATATGATCCTCAGGATCTGGTGTCGTCAGAACCTCATAGTTCGTTCTCCGGTCCAATGCCGGAGCTTGTTTCTCGAAGACTTCAGGATCGTATTTTTCAGGCGCGTTATCATTGCCAATGCAATAGTCTGGCAGATCAATTATCTGATGCCAAAACTCAGGCCAAAATTGAACGGCATTGGATGTCCATGTGTTTATCCGCTGATCAGCCTCCCGAAGACAAGGTTGGGAATCCGGCATTTTCAGCGTTTCTTCCTCTTCTTCCGTCATCGGAAACAGACTGTTGGCGTCCACGCCCGTCTGGCCAAACTCATGCTTAAACCAGCATTGCTGACAGTATCGGTACAGTGCCCGGGTGAGAATATCGTCCGACTCATCCGGCTTCAGGGAAAGACCGGATGTCTGCCATCTGGCCTGAGCCACTTCCTTGATGATTTCCGTTTTGGCTTTCTCTTTATCGAGATGAGCGTTAATACGAATTTCATGGTGTTTTTCATCAATAGCGCTGCGATCACTGCGCCCTATCAACCATGGACGATCAATGCCTGATACCGTTTGGTAGAACCATTCGCTCAGCTCAGGATCAAGCGATCCTTTACCCATGGCAGGAGCCGATGATTTTGGCAGTTCCTCCAGCGATAGTTTGGCGGCCATCAGGTAAAGCCGGTAGTACTGATTGAGGCATTGATGGAGTGCTTTATCGCTAAAATCACCCCCTCTGTTAACGGCTATGGCGACATTCTGTAGATCAAGACTGGTCGGCTGCAACGGCAGGTTTTTCTGTTGCAGGTAAGCCCTTAAACGACAATGTTTTTCTGTCAGCTTTTTAGCGACGAATGTCCCTTCTGAGGACTCTGGCAACACTTTTTCGGTAATGGTCTGTAATTCTGCCGGTTTGTACTGCCGGATGGGCAAATGCCGAAAACGTCCTTTCAGCGCCGGTGATAAGGGTTTTCGCCCGCTGTACTCAGGCGGGTTGATGGTGGCAAACAGGTGGAAACCCGGATGGGCGTCACCGGCCAGAATATCGTTTAACTCTCCTTCCAGATGCTGGCTGTCGATCAGGTTCATCTCCGAAATCACCACGATGCCGCCTTTTATTTTTGCCGTCTGGATCTTTTCGCACAGTTTGTCCCAGGAACAATCACAGGCATTCAGGTAAAAGACTTCTGGCATGGACTTTCCCTGTCGCTTAGCCTCCTGTCTGACGCTTTCAATCACCAGGTTCAGCGTGGCATCCTTGCCCCGTCCGGACGGACCTTCAATCAGTGTCGCCTGACGACCGCCGTGTTTTCTATTGAGATGATAAGCCTGCTGACAGCGGTTTAAATCCTGTCCAAGCCGTTGCGCCAGCTCACGGACTGCCGATCCGGAGGTATCAAAGTCTGGTCGGATTTTTTCGCTGACTGTACTGAAGGTCTGCTGCATTTCCTGCAGAGTGTGTTCATGAACTCTGTCGCTCAGGGTGTTCTCCGGTTGGTAACGGGCAGCAAACCAGATTTCCACTGCTGACAGGGCATCCTGATAAGTTTCGGTGATTTCCGGCCCCAGTACATCCCGAAAACTACGTTGTATCAAACTGTTTATTTGCCCACAGGTCACACTGCCGCGAGCGGGCAGGGCTCGATCCAGATACCAGCCCACCCAACTGCAGATATCGGTTAAATCCCTGGGGGTAAACTCATGGTCGGGCAAGAGTTCCTGATAATATTGCCAAAGTGCCATCACACTTTGGGTGGCACTGTGTGCAATGTCGTTTATTTGCTGCTCCGGCAGATGCCGTTGTAAATGCTTGACCAAAGCCGGTTCCACCACTCTGTCGCGAAGGAATGCCTGATCCAGGCGAGGGAAGTAAGCTGTGGGCAGTTTCTCTTTCAGGGCCGGGTCCATTTGACGCCCGGCGTAATGATCCGGGTTGCCGGTGAGAATAACCCGGTGTTTTGGGCCGACCCTGACAGGGTGACCATTCACGTAAATGCAGGGCTCCGGTTCCCATAAGCCGTTCAATGATGCCAGCAATCCGGCTTTGGCCAGGTTGGCTTCATCCAGAACCAGAGTGACATAGTGTCCATCCTTCCCGGACGGAGTGTTGGCCCATTCCATCAGCGCCCGGTTTTGCAGTGTCATGGAGCGATCACCATCGGTGTGCTCTTGCCACTGCCAGCGTTTCATCAGGGTTTGTTCGCTGTCGGAAGGTCCAAGGGAAATGACCGCAGCCTGTCCTGAAGCTTTTGCCATTTTGGCAGAAAAGTAACTTTTGCCGGTGCCGGTTTCTCCCTGCAGGAAGATAACAGGAGAATCTGTAAGCCGGTCATGGAGTCGGGATAATCGACGACTTTCACGATCTTTCTGACTTATCTCGCCGTGATAAAGATCCCGGGCCAGTGCTGACAAGGAGGTATCAGCGGAATCCGTCCATTTCAGTGATTCAGAAAGTCGATTTTCTATGAGCTCAATGCCTGCTGCGTCAGAATTGGCTGTTCTGACAATATGAAAACAATCGGTGGCCAGAGATTGAATGGCATCGGATCGGGTCTGCCCTGACGGCAAAGGTAACTGCCAGCCAGAAGCCAGTACATCCTGCAAACGTTTAATCTGTCTCGATGGCCTGATGGCTAAGGATTGATAATGCTTTGTTGACTCCGGATCGACTGCCAACTCTTGTGCCATTGCCTGCCGTTGTTGTTCAGGAGCATGGGCCACAATCATGGCACAGAACCTGCCGAGAACTTCTTCTTTTTCTTCATCCCTCGATGGCAATGGACTTACGTAGCGCAGTTTTAATTCTTCATTAAGTACTCCCGGGTCAAAAGCTCTGGCCAGTGGCCAGATGTTCTGCTCCACAAAGGCTCTATCCAACCGTGGAGCACTGGTGATGATGTCATTTAACCGATCAGGGTCTACCGAGGCGGTCTGATTCTCATCCGGCTTCTCATGGGCATTCGGCGTCTTATCCGGTAACAAGTGCCAACAGACCACTTTCATAAAGTCACGCACTGAAGGATTCTGCCGGGTACCATGGGTGATAAGGCTATTGATGGCCTTGCGCCAATGGCGGGGTAAAAGCTGTGGGGAATGGTCAACCTGCTGTGCTCGCCGGGCGGCGATTATCAGGTTGTGCAACAATCCTTCGGTCATTTCAGGCAGAGGGTTACAAAGGTCGGCAGGTACGGTTTTAAAGGCTTCGTAAAGTTCATCAAGCGCCTGTTCTGGCAGCTCAGTCCGGGGAATATCATGTTTGTGGGCATTAATATCCCAGAGATCGACCCGGCGACACCGATTACCCATGGCAACCATTGAATTAACCAGTGAAGATGGGCTTCTTGCAGCCTTGGGCCAAAGCAGGGTGATATGAGCTTTTGGGTAGGCCTGCAATTGGCCATTCACCAACAGAGGTTGCCCGACAACCAGGGGTTCCAGAAGCTGCTGAAGCGTTGGATTAGTTTCCAGCCCTCTCAATACCACCGGCCTGCCAGCGATTAATGCCTCCTGCAGTTTACTCTGACTTCTGCCAAAATGAGCCTTTTGTTCCGAGGTGATATGGATATTATCAAAGAGCTGGCTGAAGCGGGTCTGTTCATTGACCTGAATGACCAGAGGGGCTTGCTGCTGCTTATTAATCCAATAACTTGCCTGAACAGGTTGTTGATAAGTGACAGCACGAAAGGCCAGGTGCTTGCTCATTTTTTCCTGAAGTTTGGACAGAGGGTAGTCATCGGTTTCTGTCAGGCCCAGAGCTTCCGGCTGTCGTCTTGAATAAGCCACCTCAAGTCCGGGCTCCAGACCAGTGGTCTCGCGAATAGTCTGCAGTGAACCCAGCAAACGAAACCAGAGAATCTCAGTGAGGGGAGAGGTTACCGTGACAGCACCACCTGCCCGAATCTGTTCTAACAGACAGTTTTCAGGGACTGCATAGCCTTCCGGGGCAATGGCAATCGGGCTCAGCCATTCACTGATATTACTCTCGTTAATAATGATCGGGATTCGTTGAGCAGAGTCTTTATTGTTACCTTCTATTACACCTTCTTTGGCAAGAGAGTGGGACAGGCTATGGAACAGTGAATGAAGCTCGCCCTTCCCCACCGGCATCTGATAAAACTGAACATCGTCGGGTAACGGACAAATCTTCCCGTTGCTCTCGAAACACTGTTGCGCCAGCATCTGCCGAATGGTCTGTTCAAAGGCCAGATCTTGCCAGTCGGCCCCTTTCAGAATCACCCGTTGTCCGGCCTTCAATAGCTCAAGCCTGCCGGGCAGGTGCTGAATTCGCCCCTGTTTATCCACTCCGGGGCCGCCCAGCATCAACTGTCGCCAGTTGTTGTGCAAGTGGCAGTCAATAAGAACGGTATTGTCGTCGTCCATAGCACTTTCGGCAGAGGGGAGTTCAGCCAATAACGGAGGTACCTTGTCGATCTCCATCGATGGGTCATTGTCAGTCTGTGCGTTGAACTGCCAGGTATTTCCCGGCCGATTAATTCGCCGCCAGAAATCGGCACCGGGAGCGCTGGCTGCGGGCGCGTCATCACGCTGACCAATGGATGCCAACTGTGCAGGGTCTGCCAGGACCAACAGAGAAACATGCCCGCCAAGGGGGCGTTTTTTCCGGTTGATTTTGTCATACAGACAGGGGTTATCCGGGTCCAGTAAATCGTTGAATTTGGGCAGTTCTTCGCTGGTGAGCTTGCGGATATCCATCACCAGAGTGAATGGCTGTGAACCTTCAAACAGCTTGCCCGAGCGCAAAGTATGACGACCCTCTTCGGAAATGCTCAGCCGACTCACCAGGTTAGCCTGTGAGAGGTCATCGGGGTGGGAAATAACAGTAACATCTTCATTACAGGTTATGGCAGTCAAAAGCTGTCGAATTTCATCATCACTGGCGACAAAACGAAAATCGAAGGAATGAGTCGCCTTTGGCAGCGAGGAATCCGTTGAAGAGACGGTTCTGACTCTGTCAGGCACCGTCTCCAAAGATGGCGATCTGTTTAGTTTGGACCTTACTTCAGAGCAGCTTCTTACAGTCTTCTCTTGTTCTGACAATAAATCCAGCTTTGCTATCTTGGCTGCCACGCCATTCCCGCCATGATCAAGAAGGTTAGGATTCAGAGCGTGTTTTTTTGTACCTTCATCAATCTGACCATCCATAGTCAACCTCCTTACTGCTATCTGAAGAACCAAGTTGAAGTTGTTTTATATTCTGACCTTCAGATTAAACATAAGTTCCATTTAAATAGAGAGCCGCAACCGAGGCAGATGCGATGGTCTCTATTCTCCCGACGTTTAAATCGAGCGTTTGTCATTCTTTGTATCCTTGTCTATAACTGAATTTCACCTCCTGAAAGAGTGAATGTCTGATGTTATTCAACTCACTGAAAAAAACAGGGTCATTAGCCCTGTTTTTGGTCTCTGTTCTTTCTCTTCAGACACTGGCTAAGAATGATTCTATCCACGAATACCGAAGGCCACCCAGCATGCTTCCTGAGGATATCAGCAAGTTGAAGCCAACAGTTTTGTTATGTTTCGTCAGCAATGTTGAAAATGCTGACAACCTATCCAACGACCCCGGCAAACCTGAAGAGTGTAAAGAGCATATTGGTTATGTCACTACGATAACATCAGAAAAATCCAGCACACATGTCTGCAGATATCATGCAAATGGTTCTATGCAAGAAGAGTTCACAAACTATGATTGGCTGGACGCAGGTTTCTATACCATTGATGGTTTCATGCATATCCATACAACAGAAGTCACTATCCCGGGCTCAAAAAATTATTATTACGTTATGAGAACGCCTGAAAACTGTTCTAGGGTTAACGAACCAATGTGTGCATATGTCGACAAACAAGAAGGTAAAATATCCTTTGGTTATGAGCAAAACGACAATGGTAGTACGACATGTGGAAAACGGGATCTCGTCAAAGCTGTCTATGATCACAGTTACGAAAGAATAAACTGCGCAAAAAGACCACAAGACCACAGCTCACCATTTATTGAACTCAATGCTTTGCCGGATTCATGTCCTTCCGATGCGGTCACCACCCATTGTCACAATTGTAATGGTAATGGCTGTGGCGCCTTCAAATGCTCAGCATTTACATACTGGGATCCATGCCCGGATGACACCTTCTGCGGTTCTGAAAGGTGCGTAGGTGGATTATGCGAAGATAAACCATGGTGCAGGCCTGCAACACTAAATGACGAGCTCTAAGACGAGCTGTAGATAATCCCTGATTCTAATTCTTCGGAGCCTTGGCTCCAGGTAGTTTTTGTGCAGCTTTGTCAAAAGTGAAGGAGCCATTGAATACCTCTTTCTGCTTCTCAATCACGCTTCGACCTTTGCACACAATAAGTGCATCAGCAAAGTCGGCTTCCTTGCCTTTTACAGGCTTTGCGTTCTTGAAGTCACTCAGGGCTTTCCAAACAACCTGGCCTTCCTCAAAGTAGAGGTTGGTTTCCTGAAAAAGCTGCAAAACGGTCTCAATGATTTCAGGTTTGGCAAGCTGGTATTTTTTACCCTTCAGCGTCCAGACTGTCTCAACCAGAGCAGCATCAGTCACCAGAACCTTTTCTTCTCCCTGAATCAACCGGGCGGCCTGTGCTGACTGCTTCTCATCATCGTTCAGCAAGTATCGGAGCAGGATATTGCTATCAATGACTATCACTACAAACCACTCTGAAGTGAATCGTCGTCTGAGATGTCCTGCTTGGTCTTGACGTGCTTCAGAAACCCTTCTGCTGCCCCTTTATGCCTCTTGATCAAGGTAATCCGACCATCGACGATAAAGCTGTCGATTTCATCTCCTGGCTGGATGCCAAGTTCTTCACACTGACCGGCAGGGATAGTGATTTGCCGTTTGGCACTGAGTTTAGGCATAGGTTTATTTCTTTACATTTTTCGTATAGTAAAGATAGCGCGTCACTTTACTTATCGCAATATATAGCGTACTGCATCTCCGTTTTATCAAACTGCCACCTGACTGCTTGATAAAGAAATTCACTTTTCCTCTATAGAGAATCAGGTGATTAGCGTGATGCACAGTGAAAATCACTGAACTACCAAGCAATCATTCATTGCTTGCTGTCACTGGGTAACGCCATTTTGAGTGCGCTGAAAGACAGAAACTCTGTTAGTTGCACTTAACAACATGTTATGAACTTTCATTTTAAAACTGACTCCAATTTTCCATATAGCTCAGCATCAACATTGAATGTTCCTTGTTGATCGAAGATAAATACCTATTCTGGAGAATTCAGGGATGCATGGAATAGATAATAACACCAGCATTGCACAACCTAACCCGCCACCAACCGGGCAAGCCGAACTGGAACGTGCATTATCTCGTGTCAGTGCGGCTAGATCCGTCGCTGTTGCTGATCAAGAAAAAAAGAACAGACCTTCATTTCAATATTTTTCTATTTTATCAAGCCCCATGATTTTCAGCCGTTTGCGACTTCGGGATGTTGTCATTTTAAAACGGGTATGTAAACGCCTTCGCAATGGTATCCATCAAGATAATGCTCTGGCAAAAGCATGGTATCGCCGGTTTCCTTCACCATTGCAGTATCAACTAAGGACAACCATCAATACAAAAAATGTTGACCAACTTTGTGATTGGTTTAGGTCGTTCACGAATGATCAGGCATTAGTGAAGTCAATCACAGATCGCAAAACGGACAGGGTTTATGTGCCGGCTCTGTTATTTTTCACCCTGTCCAGGCTGATGTCTGAATGTGAGACATTTGTTTTAGATACAACCACTATTAACGAAGCGAATTGTGTAAACTCAGCCAGCCTCAGTGTCGATGGACGCCACCTGGTCACCGCCAGCGACGATGGCACCGCAAAAATCTACGTTAAAACGGCTGCTGGATCATGGGAATTGATAGACATCATTCGCCATACCAGCAAGGTCAATTCAGCCAGCTTCAGCCCCGATGGTTCCTATGTGGTGACCGCCAGTAATGATGGCAGGGCGATAATTTATGGCTATAAGAAAGATGGGTCATGGAAAACAGTTCGCACTATTTCCCATAGTGACCTTGTTTATTCAGCCACCTTCAGCGCCAACGGCAGCCATGTGCTGACTGCCAGTAATGATGGAACAGCGCAAGTCTATGGCCTCAGGGACGATGGATCATGGGAAAGGGAAACTACTGTTCGCCCAAATGGTCCGATCAAATTAGTCAGCTTTAACCCCGCTGTTCGTATGACCGACACTGGCGATAAAACGACAGAAATCTGTGGCCCCAAGGGCGATGGATCCCGTTCAGAAAAAACCAGCACAGAACGTCATAGATGGGTCTTATCAGCCAACTTCAGCTCCGATGGCCGTCATTTAGTGACTGCCGGAAGGGATAACACAGCGAAAATCTTTGCTCAAAAGGCCGATGGATCATGGGAACCAAAAAAGACCATTCGCCATGGTGACTACGTCCACTCAGCCGTCTTTAGCCCCGATGGCCGTTATCTGGTGACGGCCAGTGAAGATGACACAGCAAGAATCTATCGCCAGACAGCGAATGGATCATGGGAACGAGAAGAAGTGAATATTTACCATAAAGACGGAGTTTTATCAGCCAATTTTAGTCCTGATGGCCGCCATGTGGTGACTGCCAGCAGGGACGGAACAGCGAAAATCATTGGTCTGGGCACCGATGGGTTATGGTCAGAAAAAGCCTGCATTTACCATAATGACTGGGTCTTATCGGCCAACTTCAGTATCGATAGTCGCCTTGTGGTAACTGCCTCCAGCGACCATTCGGTGAAAATCACTGAACTGCGAAGGTATGATTCATTGCTTGCTGTCACTGAATGACGCCATTTTGAGTGCGCTGAAAGAAACTATGCTTTGTTGGTGACGGGCTGGTCACCTTCATAGACCAGAGAGTCAGAAAGCGAATCCAGATTCACCGTGTTGAAAAACTCTTGGTAAATTTTGCCCATATCATCGTCTTTGAGCACCAAAGCGTTATTAGCGTTGAGTGACTGCCGCAGGTAGGCATCCTTAACAGATTTCTGAAATGCTGAAGAACTATTAAAATCTTGCATCATCATATACAGCTCATCCGGTGAAGATGGTTCATGAGCACCGCAGTAGTCTGAGTTTGCGGAATTCTCAAGGCAAGTTTCGGCCCAACAATACGTTAAGTAACCACCTTTCGAGTGTGTCAATCCATACAGATAATGACAGAACGCCTCCTCAATCGCTTGCGCACATTTATGCTTTAAATCATCTTGAAACTTTTTCTTCATTTTTTTCAATGCCTTCAGAGTATTGAAGCGTTGTTTTTTCATTGCCATACGGGTATTGATTTTTTGTAATGTATTCTTTAATTCCGGGCTCTTCTCAACAATCTTTTGAAACAGGGCTTCGACTTTGTTACCAGTCACTTCATCGTTCCGGAAAATCTGTCCCATGATAATCACCGGACGGTGATTGACCTTGCCCGAGTCTGGTTTCAGAAACGCGGGATCTTGCGTCAGCATTCGTTCTATATTTGGAATGCCCTCAGGGTCTTTCGTCCAGGTGAACTGTAGAGATGAGCTGACAATTTTATTTTCCAGGTACTGCGAAAAACCATCATGGCAATGAGTGACGAGGAAGTCATCATCTTCTATCTCCAGGTAGCGTTCATAAGCCAAACGCCATACCTGACTATTTTTTTCTCTGGACCATAACTGCTTGTAAAACTTTTTCAGGCAATGGCTGGCTTTAACCTTCAGTTCATCGACATTTTCCAGGCGCAGCAATAGCCGATGATGTTTAAAGGCTCCTACGACAGATTTATTATAGTTCGGCACTGGATCAAGCCAACCCGATTCCAGGACTTCACGAGCAAAATGAATAACTGAAGGTTTGTTCAGGTCACTGCCTTCCAGTGTTGCCACTACTATTAAGCCCAACCACCGTTGAACGCATGCTCCGTCCTGAATAATCATTTTTGAATGAAGCGACTTGAGTCGTTCAGTGATCCGATCTTCATCACTTTTGTACAATATTTTTTTCAATGCCTCCGATATCGGTTTAAATTCCTTCTCGTAATATCCCAATGCCCCCGTCTCCAGCGACTTGATTATTGAAACGCCCACAGCAAAAGCGGGTAGATCTTTTTTCTTCCAGAGTTTGTTTAGTATTTCGGAAGTACTTGGATTTTTTTCTGGCAATTCACTGTTTGTCTGCAGGGCTTTGTTCAGTTCCTCAAGACTTATGTCACAGGCTTCAGCCAGAGCTTGTTGTTGTGCTAAATCTGCCTCGTTCATAATCTTTCTCAGCAGATCCATACTCATCTTTGACTCAGTGCCGGAATCATTTTCCTTCCCGGTGGGCTCGGAATTAAATGGGATTTCTGTTTTCAGAACAGGCGACCCGCCCAAATGCACAGACTTCCAGGTTTGGCCTTCATCCAGGGAATACTCAGCAAAACTGTGGAAACTGCTATTCATTTGCCGTGAGGGAATTCCGAAATAACGACAAAAAGCAATAAAAACAGGCACACGATGACGACAGCTGCCATGCCTTTTTGTTACGAGAAATTCAAAGAAGTTTTGCTTGCGCTCTGGTATGGCATCACCGGAGAACTGCTGGCAATAACGCGTGATTAACTTAATTCGTCGTTTTGTGTTTTTAGAGTCTTTTATTTTCTGCAGAAGAAACCGTACTTTGCCTGATTGTTCGTCAATATTCTCAAACACTTTGTCCAGTACTGATTTCATACCTTCTGAACAGCAGGCGTCAAATCGTTCTGATCGGGATCCTTCAGCCGATGTATTTTCGCCCGGTTCCAGGGGTTCTACGATATACGTCACTCGAATACTCTGGTTGGCTTTCGCCTCAGGAACAGAGAGTGTGTGAAGCCCGGTATATTGGTCCCTGACCAGGGTAAATGCCAAATCGGGCTCTATACGCAGTGCCACGATATAGTCGTCAGGCGTCAGGCTGGGTAATGCATATTGACCATTGTCCGGTGTCACGTTCAAGGTCGCCAGCGTTTGATTGTCGGCCAATACCACTGGCTGGTTATGCTCTGGTAACGGGTCCGGCGTGAGTATTTCGATCCCCATAGGGTGTTTATTACTAAGCTCGATCGGTGTGATATCACCCTTGGCAGACACAAAAATGTCGTTTGCCGAGCAACGATACATCTCGGAAGGAAAGTCCCGGGTATCAAAAACGATATGATCATCAATTTGTGGCTTCTCCTGATACTGATAGTTCGTCATTTGGTCTAATGCCTCAAACTCTTTCTCGTGGAGTTCCGGGTCGTATTTTTCAGCCGCTTTATCAACGCTGATAGCCAGCGCTTTGTTAACAGGGTTCGGCAGTCTTCTTATCTGCTGCCAAAACGCAGGCCATAACTGAGATGCCTTGGCGTTCCATGACTCGATCTGCTGCTCAGCATCGCGAAGATAAGGCTGGGAAGCCGGTAATTTCAGCGTTTGTTCCTCATCTTCCGTCAGGGGAAATACACTGTTCGCATTCACGCCTGCCTGGTCAAATTCCCGGGCAAACCAGCATTGTTGCCAGTGCCGGTACAGTGCCTGGTTGAGAATATCGTCGGACCCGTCTGGATTCAGGGAAAGACCGGATGCCTGCCAACGGGCCTGAGCCACCATCCTGATGATTTCCGTTCTGGCTTCCTTGTCATTCAGATCTGCATTAATACGAATTTCATGGCATTTTTCATCAAGACTGTTGAGATTACTGAGTCGTAACAGCCACGGGCGATTCATGTCCGGCAGTGCCTGGTTGAACCATTTGCTCAGTTCAAGAGCAAACTCTCTTCTACCCATGGCAAGAGACGATGACTCGGGCAGCTCCTCCAGCGATATGTTGGCGGCCATCAGGTAAAGCCGGTAATACTGATTAAAACATTGATGAAGGCCTTTTTCGGTATCATCGTCTCCCTGGATGACGGCTCTGGCCACATTCTGTAAATCAAGACTGGTAGGCTGCAACGGCAGGTTTTTCCGTTGCAGGTAAGCCCTCAGGCGACAATGTAGCTGCGTCAGCTTTTTAGCCAGGATTTTCCCTTCCCGGGTTTCTGGCAACACTTTCCCGGCAATGGTCTGTAATTCTGCCGGGCTGTACTGGCAGATCGGCAAATGTCTGAAACGCCCTTTCAGCGCCGGTGATAACGGTTTTCGCCCGCTGTACTCAGGCGGGTTGGTGGTGGCAAACAGGTGGAAGCCCGGATGGGCATCACCGGCCAGAATATCGTTTAACTCACCTTCCAGATGCTGGCTATCGATCAGATTCATTTCCGAAATCACCACGATGCCGCCCTTAATTTTTGCCGTCCGGATCTTTTCACACAGTTTGTCCCAGGAACAATCACAGGCATTCAGGTAAAAGACTTCCGGCATGGATTCCTGCCGTGCTTCTGCCTGCTGTTTGACACTTTCAATCATCAGGTACAGCGTGGCATCCTTACCCCGTCCAGCCGGGCCTTCAATCAGAGTCGCCTGACGACCGTCGTGTTTTCTGTTGAGATGATAAGCCTGCTGACAGCGGCTTAAGTCCTGTCCAAGCCGTTTTGCCAGTTCGCGGACTGCCGATCCGGAGGTATCAAATTCAGGTCGGGTTTGTTCGGTGAAATTTATGAAGGCCTGGTGAATATCCGGCAGGGTCTGGTTATGCACTTTGTCGCTCAGTGTCTTGTCCGGTTCGAAACGGGCAGCAAACCAGATGTCCAATGCTAACTGGGCATCCTTATGGGCCTCGCTGATTTCGGGACCCAGAAGATCCCGAAAAACTTGTTGGATCAGACTGTTGATTTGCTCAGAGGTAACAGGGGCAGCTGTGGGTAGCGCACGATCCAGATACCAACCCACCCAACTGCAGATGTCCGTTAAATCCCTGGGGGTAAACTCATGCTCAGGCAACAACTCCTGATAATATTGCCAGAGCACCATCACGCTCTGTGTGGCACTGTGTGCAATGTCGTTTATTTCAGGCTCCGGCAGATGTCGTTGTAACTGATTGACCAGAGCCGGTTCCACCACGCAGTCCCGAAGGAAAGCCTGATCCAGACGAGGGTAGTAAGCTCTGGGCAGCTTTTCTTTCAGAGCCGGGTCCAGTTGGCGTCCGGCGTAATGATCCGGGTTGCCGGTGAGAATTACCCGGTGTTTAGTGCCGACCGGAACAGGTTGACCGCCTACATAGATACAGGGCTCCGGCTCCCATAAGCCATTCAATGACGCCAGTAATCCCGTTTTAGCCAGGTTGGCTTCATCCAGCACCAGAGTGACGAATTTGTCATTTTCGTCGGGTTTAATACTGGCCCATTCCATCAGCGCCCGGTTTTGCTGTGCCATAGAACGGTCACCATCGGCATATTCCTGCCACCGCCATTGTTTCATCAGGGTCTGTTCGCTGTCAGAAGGTCCAAGGGAAATCACCGCAGCCTGTCCTGAAGCTTTCGCCACTTTGGCAGAAAAGTAACTTTTCCCGGTGCCGGTTTCCCCCTGCAGGAAGATAACGGGAGAGTCCGCAAGCCGGTCATGGAGTCGCGATAATCGACGGCTTTCTCGATCCTTTTGATTCATCTTGCCGTGATAAAGATCCCGGGCCAGTGCTGATAAGGGTCTGTCTGCGGAGCCCGTCCATTTCAGCGATTCAGACAGTCGATGTTCAATGCGTTCAATGCCTTCTGCTTCAGAATTCGCTGTTCTGGCCCTATGAAAACAATCGGTGGCCAGAGCATGAAGGGTATCGGATCGGGTCTGCCCCGGTGGCAGGGCCAACTGCCAGCCAGAAGCCAGTGCATCTTGCAAACGTTTAATCTGTCTGCTTGGCCAGATGGTCAATGATTGACAGGGTTCCGCTGTTGCCGGGTCAATTTCCAGCTGATACGCCATTGTATCTCGTTGTGCTTCAGGCCTGTGGGCCACGATTATGGCACAGAGCCTGTCCAGAGTTTTTTTTTGGGCCCACCCTGGCATTGGACTTTCATAGGACAGCTGAAACCCGGTGTCCTTAAATATTACCGGGTCAAATGCCCTGGCCAGTTGCCAAAGGTTTTGCTTCACAAACGCTCTATCCAATTGCAGGGCACTATTGATGATGGCATTTAACCTGTCCGGGTCTACCGAGGCCGTTTGATCCACATTCGGAATTTTACGGGTGTCTAGTATCTTCTTATTATGGGTGTCTAGTATCTTTGCATTCGGATTTTTATGGGTGTCCAGTATCTTATTTAACCTGTCCGGGTCTACCGAGGCCGTTTGATCCACATTCGGAATTTTATGGGTGTCTAGAACTTCAAGAACTTTATGGGTGTCCAGTATCTTATTTTTATGGGTGTCCAATATCTTACCCGGTAACAAGTGCCAACAGGCCACTTTCATGAAATCACGCACGGGCGGATGCTGCCGGGTGCCATGGGTGATGACGCTATTGATGGCCTTGCGCCAGTGGCGAGGTAGAAGCTGTGCGGCATGGTCAAACTGCTTTGCCCTTCGGGCAGCCAGTATCAGGTTATTCAACAACCCTTCGGTTATTTCTGGCAGAGGGTTACACAGGTGAGCAGGTACGGTTTCAAACGCTTTGTAAAGGTCATTAAGCGCCTGTTCTGGCAGTTCAGTCCGGCAGATATCGTGCTTGTGGGCATTGATATCCCAGGGGTCGACCTCAGGACACGGCTTACCCTTGGCAATCATTGCACTCCATACTGAGGAGGGGCTTTTCGCAGTCTCAGGCCAGAGCAGGGTGAAATGAGCTTTTGGGTAGGCCTGTAATTGACCATTGACCAACAGAGGTTGGTCGACAGCAAGAGGTTCCAGAAGCTGCTGCAGGGTTGGATTACTTTCCAGCCCTCTGAATACCACCGGCTTGCCAGTGGTTAATGCCATCTGCAACTTACTCTGACGTCGCCCAAAATGCGCCTTTTGTTCCGAGGTGATATGGATATTATCAAATAGCTGGCTGAAGCTGGTCTGTTCATTGACCTGAATGAGCAGAGGGGTTTCCGGCTGATTATTGATCCAATAACTTGCCTGGACAGGTCGCTGGTAAGTTATGGTATCAAAGGCGGCGTGATTTCTGATTGGTTGTTCATTGTTTTCTGCCAGTCCCAATGCCTTCGGCTGACGTCTTGAATCAGCCACCTGAAGTTGAGGCTTGACGCCGGTCGTCTCGCGAATCGTCTGCAGTGAACCCAGCAAACGAAACCAGAGTGCCTCCGTGAGGGGGGAGGTTACAGTGACGACACCACCCGCTCGAATCTGTTTCAACAGACGGGTGTTAGGTATTGCATAGCCTTCCGGGGCAATGGCAATGGGGTTCAGCCATTGGGTAATATTACTCTGGTTAATAATGATCGGGCTTCTTGATGCGTTCTTTCTCTTGTCACCTTTTTTGAAACGAGAGTGGAACAGACTCTTGAACAATGAGTGAAGCTCGTTATTCCTTACCGGCATCCGGTAAAACTGAACATCGTCGGGTAACGGACAGATCTTGCCATTGCTCTCAAAACACTTTTTCGCCAGCATCTGTCGAATCATCTGTTCAAAGGCCAGATCCTGCCAGTTAGCCCCTTTCAGAATCACCCGTTGTCCGGCTCTCAATGACTCAAGCCTGCCGGGGATGTGCCGGATTCGCCCCTGTTTATCCACACCGGGGCCGCCCAGCAGTAAGTGTCGCCAGTGAGCGTGCAAATGGCAGTCAATCAAAACGGTATTGTCGTCATCCATGGCGCTTTCGGCAGAGGGGAGTTCAGTCAATACCGGAGGAACCTCGTCGATATCCATTGCTGGGTCATCGCCGGTCTGTGCCTCGAATTGCCAGGTATTTCCCGGTCGATTAATTCTCCGCCAGAAATCAGCGCCGGGTGCGTCATCACGCTCGCCAATCGATGCCAGCTGGGCAGGATCTGCTACGACCAGCAGAGAAACATGCCCGCCCAGGGGGCGTTTCCTGCGATTGATTTTGTCGTACAGGCAGGGGTTATCCGGGTCCAGCAGATCGTTAAATTTAGGTAGATCATCGCTGCTGAGATGTCGGATATCCATCACCAGAGTCAGCGGCTGTGAGCTTTCAAACAGCTTGCCTGAGCGCAGAGTATGACGACCATCGCCGGAAATGCTCAGCCGACTCACCAGGTTAGCCTGTGAGAGGTCATCGGGGTGGGAAATAACAGTAACATCCTGATGTTCATCAAAGGTCTTGGCAATCAGGAGCTGTCGAACTTCATCATCACTGGCGACAAAACGAAAATCGAAGGAATGAGTCGCCTTTTGGAGCGTGGAATCCATTGAAGAGACGGTTCTCAGTCTGTCAGGCAAGGTTTCCGGAGATGATGATCTCTTTAGTCTGGACCTCACTTCAGAGCAGCTTCTTACAGTCTTCTTTTGCTTTGACGATACATCCAGCTTTGCTATCTTGGCTCCCACGCCACGATCAAGGGGGTTAGGATACAGAGCGTGTTTTTTTCTACCTCTATCAATCTGACCATCCATAGTCAATCACCCTCTCTGCTATCTGAAGAACCAAGTTGAAGTTGTTTTATAATTTGACCTTCAGATTAAACGTAAGTTCCATTTAAACAGGCAGCCGCAACCATGGCAGATGCGATGGCCTCATGAGATATGCATGGATACTGGTCATCAGAGAGGAAAACACGCCCCGGGTTTACATGAATGAGTCACAAAGCGAATCCAGATTCAGGGTGTTGAAAAACTCTTCGGCAATTTTTGTTATCTCATCGGTTCTGAGCACCAGAGCGTTATTGGCATTGAGTGCCTGCCTCAAGTAGGTATCCTTACCATCTTCCTGAACGGATTTGCTAAGGAATCCGCCACGAATACAACACATCATGGCAAACAACTCTTCTGGTGAAGATGGATCATGAGCACCATAGGTGCGACCCAAGTTGAAATCATTCTCGAAGTAAGCATCGACCCAACAATAGGTTAAGCTACCGCCGTTCGAGTGTGTCACTTCATAAAGGTAATGACTGAAGGCCTGCATAATCGCCTGTGTGCATTTGTCCTTAGAATGACCCAGAAGCTCTTTTTTCTTCCATGACGACTGATCTTGAACTTGCTCACCTGACGAGTCCCTTGAACTATCGTCCATATCCACACAGTCAATATCGCTATTGCTGTCGATATCGCTATCAACAAGATCATCGCTATCAATAAGATCATCGCTATCAATAAGATCATCGCCTGAAACATCATAAGGCACGTTTTTGTCACGATCTCTTTCGGGACAAGGACTATCCAGTTCATGTTGGAGTCGTTGTGTCTCCTCATTGAATTGATTGAGTTTTTCGAGCATCTGCTTCAGATTCGCGCTGTTCTCAACTTTCCGTTGAAACAGAGCTTCGGCCTTTTCACGTATCGCTCGAATGTTCTTTAGTCTTCCCAGTATAATCACCGGACGGTGGTTCACTTTACCCGAGTTTATTTGCTCAAATGCGGGCTGGTGCAAAAGCATTCTTTCTACATTCGGAATTCCCTTAGGTTCATCCGTCCAGGCTTTCTTTAGGGATGTGCGGGTGATTTTATCTTCAAGGAATGATGAAAAACCTTCATGGCAATGAGTGATGAAAAAGGCATTACTTTTTACTTGCCGAAAGCGTTGATAAGCCAGCCGCCATAACTGACTATTTTTTTCTCTGGCCAATAATTCTCCATACCACTTTTTCAGGCAAAGAGCGGCTTTATCTTTCAGTTCATCGACTCCTTCCAGAAGCAGCAATAGATCGTGATGTTGATGGGCCTCTATAGTATCCCCTGAGTAGACCGGCAGTGGGTCCAGCCAGCCCGATGCCAGTGCTTCACGGGCAAAGTGAATAACCGAACGCCTGGTTAAGTTACTGCGTTTCAGTAAATTCACTATTAAGCTCAACCACTTTTGGGCTCTTTCTCCGCCCTGATCAATCATTTCTGAATGGAATGACTTGAGCTGTTCAATCACCAGATCTTCATCATTGTTGGACAACATGCGTTTGACTGCCTCCAATATCGGATTAAATGGCTCCCTGTAATAGTCCAACGCTTTTTCTCCTGGTAAAGCGATCGTTGACATGCCCATGGAAAAACCAGTTGAATCTTTTTTCTGCCAAAGGTTCTGCAGTATTTCGGGAATACTTAGATGGGTTTCTGGCAATACACTTTTTTTCTCAAGGGCTTTGTTCAGTTTCTCAAGGCTCATGCCACAGGCTTTAGCCAGGGTTTGTTGTTGTGCTAAATCAGCCCCTTTCATGAGTTTCTTAATCTTCTTTGTTGCAGTGCTGGAACCTGGGACTTTCCTGGTGGGCTGGAAGTGAGACAGGATTTCTTTGTTCTCGTCAGGTGCCCCGCCTAGATCCGCTGTCTCCCAGGTTTGGCCTTTATCGACAGAATATTCGGCAAAACTGTGGACGAAGCTATCAATTTGCCGACAGGGAATCCCGAAATAACGACAAAAAGCAATAAAAACAGGCACACGGTGGCGGCAGCTCCCTTGCCGCTTTGTTACCAGGAATTTAAAGAAATTTTCACCGCTCTCTGCTTTAGCCTCACCGGAAAACTGTTGGCAATACTTTGTGATCGCTTTAATGCGTTGTGTCGTGTCTTTAGTGTCTCTTATGGTCCGTAAAAGCTTCTCTATTTTGTGTGGGTGTCCACTAATACTTGGGTGTCCACCAATAGTCCCAACAGTCTCAAAGAATTTGTCCAGTACTGTTTTCATACCTTCTGAACAGTGGCTGTCAAACAGTGTTGATTGTGCTCGTCGGAATTCTTTAGCCGCTGTTTTTTCGCCAGGCTTTCCGGGTTCTACAACATAAGCAATGCGAAGAGTGTTTTTGCCTTTGGCCTCTGAAATAGACAGTGTATGAAGTCCGGTATATCGGTCCCTGAGCAGGGTATATTCGGGTTCTACAGGTTGACTGAAGAAACTCATTGCCCAGTTGTGCCAGCTCAATGCCAGATCGGGTTCAACACGCAGGGCCACGATATAGTCGTCAGGCGTCAGGCTGGGTAATACATATTGACCATCGTTTGACGACGCTATGAAGGTGGCCAGTGTTTGCTTGCTGGTTAACGTCACTTCCTGGTCAGGCCCCGGTAACCGTTCAGGCGTTAGGGTTTCGACCCCCAGAATGTTCTTACTGATCTCGCTCACTTCGATATCACCCTCAGCAGTCACATCAATATTCTTTGCCTGGCAGCGATACATTGGGGAAGTGGGGTAATGGGTATTAAAAATCATATGATCGTCAACTTGTGACTTCTTCAGGTGCTTATAGTTCGTGCGCCGGTCCAGGAACTCAGTCTGTTCCCCGCTTATATCTGGAATGCGTTTTTCAGGAGCCTTATTACCGCCGATGGCTACCGCTTTTTTAGTATGATCGTCCACACCATGCTTCGACAGATGACTGATTTGATGCCAGAACGCAGGCCAATATTGAACGGCATTGGCGTTCCACGCACTTATCTGCCTGTCAGCCTCATGAAGGTAAGGACGGGAAGCCGATAATGTCAGCGTTTGTTTCTCTTCTTCCGTCAGTTGAAATACGCTATCAGCGCCCACACCCATCTGGCAAAACACACCTTCAAACCAGCGTTGCTGCCAGCGTCGGTACAGTACCCTTGTGAGAATATCGTCCGACTTCTTCGGCTCCAGAGAAAGACCAGATGCCTGCCATCTGGCCTGAGCCACTTCCTTGATAATTTCCGCTCTGGCTTCCTCTACAGTCAGATCAGTCTTGATGTGAATTTCATGTTTTCCATCAATACTGTTGTGGTCGCTGCCCCGTATCAACCAGGGTCGATCTATGCCCGGTACCGTTTCGTTGAACCAACGGCAAAGTTCAGAATCAAACTCTCCTTTATCCATGACAAGAGCCGAGGACTCGGGCAGTTCCTCCAGCGATATTCTGGCGGCCATCAGATAGAGCCGGTAGTACTTATTGAGGCATTGATGAAGACTGTCTTCGGTAAAATCGCCCCCTCTGGTAATAGCCTTTGCGACATTCTGTAAATCGAGGCTGGTAGGCTGCAATGGCAGGTTTTTCTGTTGCAGGTAAGCCCTTAAAAGACAATGTTTCTCTGTCAGCTTTTTAGCGGCGAATTTCCCTTGAGAAGACTCTGGCAACACTTTTTCGGCAATGTTCTGTAATTCGGTCGGGTTGTACTGCCGGATGGGCAAATGTCGAAAGCGCCCTTTCAGCGCCGGTGATAAGGGTTTTCGCCCGCTGTACTCAGGCGGGTTGATGGTGGCAAACAGGTGGAAGCCCGGATGGGCGTCACCGGCCAGAATATCGTTCAATTCGCCTTCCAGGTGCTGGCTGTCGATCAGATTCATTTCCGAAATCACCACGATGCCACCCTGCACTTTGGCTTTCTGGATCACTTCACACACTCTGTCCCAGGAACAATCACAGGCATTCAGGTAAAAGACTTCCGGCATCAATTCTTGCCGTTGTTCAGCCTGCTGTTTGACACTTTCAATGATCAGGTTCAGCGTGGCATCCTTACCCCGTCCAGCCGGGCCTTCAATCAGTGTTGCCTGACGACCGCCGTGTTTTCTGTCGAGATGATAAGCCTGCTGACAGCGGTTTAAGTCCTGGCCAAGCCGTTGCGCCAGTTCACAGACTGCCGATCCGGAAGTATCAAAGTCTGGTCGTATTGTTTTGCTGACTGTTCTGAAGGCCTTCTGAATATCTGACAGCGTCTTGTTACGAACTCTGTCGCTCAGGCTGTTCTCCGGTTCGTAACGGACAGCAAACCAGATTTCCAGTGCTGACAGGGCATCCTGATGAGTTTCGCTGATTTCCGGCCCCAGTACGTCCCGAAAACTATGTTGGATCAAACTGTTTATTTGCTCACAGGTAACCCTGTCTCCTTTGGATAACGCACGATCCAGATACCAACCCACCCAACTGCAGATATCCGTTAAATCCCTGGGGGTAAACTCATGGTCGGGCAAGAGTTCCTGATAATATTGCCAGAGTGCCATCACATTTTTGCTGGCGTCGTGTGCAGTGTCGTTTATTTGATGCCCCGAAAGATGCCGTTGTAAATGCCTGACCAGGGCCGGTTCCACCACCCTGTCCCGAAGAAATGCCTGATCCAGGCGTGGGTAGTAAGCTCTGGGCAGTTTCTCTTTCAGGGCCGGGTCCATTTGGCGCCCGGAGTATTGATCCGGGTTACCGGTGAGAATCACCCGGTGTTTTGGGCTGACCCCGACAGGATGACCATTCACATAGATGTAGGGTTGCGGTTCCCATAAGCCGTTCAATGAGGCCAGTAATCCGGCTTGGGTCAGGTTGGCTTCATCCAGAACCAGGGTAATGTATTCAGCGTGTTTGTTGGATTTGGTCTTGGCCCATTCCATCAGCGCCCGGTTTTGCTGCACCATAGCGCGGTCGCCATCGGCGTGTTCCTGCCACTGCCAGCATTTCATCAGGGTTTGTTCGCTGTCAGAAGGTCCAAGGGAAATCACTGACGCCTGTCCTGAAGCGTTCGCCATCTTCGCTGAGAAATAACTTTTTCCGGTGCCGGTTTCCCCCTGCAGGAAGATAACAGGAGAGTCTGTAAGCCGGTCATGGAGTCGTGACAATCGACGGCTTTCGCGATCCTTCTGACTCACCCTGCCGCGATAAAGATCCCGGGCCAGTGCTGACAAGGGCTTATCAGTGGGGCCCGTCCATTTCAGTGATTCAGAGAGTCGATGTTCTATGCGTTCAATGCCTTCTGTCTTGGAATTCGCTGTTCTGGCCCTGTGAAAACAATCGCTGGCCAGAGCCTGAATGGCATCGGATCGAGTCTGCCCCAACGGCAAAGTTAACTGCCAGCCACAAGCCAATGCATCCTGCAAACGTTTAATCTGTCTTGATGGTCTGATGGCTAACTGTCTATATCGCTTTGCTGCCGCCGGATTGACTCCCAACTGATACGCCATTGCCTGTCGATGTTCTTCAGGACCATGGGCCACAAGCAGGGCACAAAGTCTGTCCAGAACTCCTTTCTTATCTGACGATGAAATTGGACTTCCATAGGACAGAAGTAATCCTTTGGATTCAGTGTCATTAAATACTGTCGGATCAATGGCTCTGGTCAGTTGCCAGAAGTTCTGCTTCACAAACGCTCTGTCCAACTTCGGGGCACTGTTGATGATGGCATTTAACTGTTCAGGGTCTACCGAGGCGGCTTGATCCTTATCCGGCTTCCTATGAGCATCCGCTGCCTTATCCGGTAACAAGTGCCAACAAGCCACTTTCATAAAATCCCGCACTGGCCGATGCTGACGGGTGCCATGAGTGATGACGCTATCAATGGCCTTGCGCCAGTGGCAAGGTAAAAGCTGTTTCGACTGGTCAACCTGCTGTGCCCGCCGGGCAGCCAGTATCAGGTTATTCAACAAGCCTTCGGTCATTTCAGGCAGAGGGTTACAAAGGTTGCCAGGTACGGTTTTAGACGCTTCGTAAAGTTGATTAAGCGCTCGTTCCGGCAGCTCAGTCCGGGAGAGACCATTTTTGCGGGCATTGATCTCCCAGAAATCGACCTCAGGACAGCAGTCAGCCGTGGCGACCATTGTGTTAAATAGTGAAGAGGAGCTTCTCGCAGACTCGGGCCAGAGCAGGGTGACACGGGCGTCCGGGTAGGCCTGTAATTGGCCATTCACCAACAGAGGCTGTCCAACCAGCAGGGGTTCCAGAAGCTGCTGAAGCGTTGGATTGCTTTCCAGCCCCCGCAAAACGACCGGCTTCCCAGCGGTTAATGCCTCCTGCAATGGACTCTGCTGTCGTCCAAAATGTGCCTTTTGTTCCGAGCTGATATGGATATTATCGAATAACTGACTGAAGCTCGTCTGCTCATTGATCTGAATCACCAGAGCTGCTTTCTGGTGATGATTGATCCAATGACTTGCCTGGGCATATTGCTGATAAGTGAAGGTTCTGAAGGCAGGATAATCTCTGACTTTTTTCTGTGGCTGATGGCTTCTGAACAAAGGATGTTCATTGCTCTCTTTCAATCCCAGTGCCTTCGGCTGCTGTCTTGTATGGGCCACCTGAAGTCGGGGTTTCAGGCCGGTCGTCTTGCCAATAGTCTGCAGTGCGCCCAGCAAACAGAACCAAAGTGCCTCAGTGAGGGGAGAAGTTATGGTGACAGTTCCACCGTCCCGAACCTGTTCCACAAGAAGGGTGTTAGGGACTGCATAGCCTTGTGGAACAATAGCAACAGGATTCAGCCATTGGCTAATATTACTCTGGTTAATAATGATCGGGTTGCCTGATGCGGGCTCCTTATCGAGTGCTTTTTCACCTTCCTTGTCGCCTTCTTTGTCAGGAGAATGGAACAGGCTTTGGAACAGTGAATAAAGCTCGTCGCTCCCTACCGGCATCTGATAAAACTGAACATTGTCGGGTAAAGAACAGATCTTTCCATTGCTTTCAAAGCACTGTTGCGCCAGCATCCGTCGAATCGTCTGTTCAAAAGCGAGATCCTGCCAGTTGGCTCCTTTCAGAATGACCCGTTGTCCGGCCCGCAATAGCTCTAGTCTGCCGGGGAGGTGCCGGATTCGTCCCTGTTGATCGACACCGGGACCGCCCAGCAGCAACTGTCGCCAGTGGCTGTGCAAGTGACAGTCAATAACAAGGGTATTGTCTTCGTTCGTAGCGCTTTCAGCAGCAGGGAGTTGAGGCAATAGCGGAGCAATCTCGTCGATATCCATTGACGGGCCATTGCCAGTTTGTGCGTTGAACTGCCAGGTATTTTCCGGTCGATTAATTCGCCGCCAGAAATCAGCCCCCGGTGCATCGGCCCCCGATGCGTTCTCACACTGGCCAACCGATATCAACTGTGCAGGGTCTGCCAGGACCAGCAAAGAAACATGCTCACCCAGAGGGCGTTTCTTCTGGCTGAGTTTGTCGTAAAGACTGGGGGTATCCGGGTCCAGCAGGTCGTTAAATTCAGGCAGTTCTTCGCCGGTGAGCTTTCGGATATCCATCACCAGAGTCAGTGGCTGGGAACTTTCAAACAGTTTGCCCGGATAGAGACTGTGGCGACCATCGTCGGAAATACTCAACCGGGTCACCAGGTTAGCCTGTGAGAGGTCATCGGGATGGGAAATAACAGTAACATCCTGATGTTCATCACAGGTCCTGGCAATCAGGAGCTGTCGAACTTCATCATCACTGGTGACAAAACGAAAATCGAAGGAATGAGGTGGCTTTTGGAGCTTTGAATCCAATAAGGATACGGTTCTTGGTCTGTCAGGCAAGGTTTTCGAAGATGGCGATCTCTTTATTCTGGACCTTACTTCAGAGCAGCTTCTTACAGCCTTCTTTTGCTTTGATGATAAATCCAGCTTTGCCATCTTGGCTGCCGCGCCATGATCAAGGAGGTTTGGATCCAGAGCGTTTTTTTTTCTACCTTCGTCAATCTGACCATCCATAGTCAATCTCCCCACTGCTATCTGAAGAATCAAGTTGAAGTTATCTGATAATTTGACCTTTAAATTGATCGTAAGTTCCATTTAAATAGGCAGCCGCAACCATCATTCCCAGTTTCACTCCCGTCATTCGAGGCTGTCGCAAAATTCCAACAACTCGTAAAACTCGTTCCCACGCTCTGAGGGTGTCGCAAAAGCCCAACAACTCGTTCCCATGCTCTGAGGTCGTCATTCCCGCGAAGGCGGGAATCCAGCGCCAACGGTGGATCTCTGCCTTCTCGGGGATGACAAGGCCAGGGGGACACCGGTCAGTATGGTTCTGGTGGTGAGTCAGTGTGGATTCCCGCCTTCGCGGGAATGACGAGAATGAAGCCGGGAATGACGGGAATGAAGCCGGGAATGACGGGAGTCAACTCGTTCCCACGCTGGAGAGAGTTTTGCGACACCCTCCAATTCGAGGGTGTGATGTCAAGGCTTTTAAAATGATTCAGACAACGAATTCAAATTCAAGCTGTCCAAAAACTCTACTCGTTCCCATGCTCTGAGGTCGTCATTCCCGCGAAGGCGGGAATCCAGCGCCAACGGTGGATCTCTGCCTTCTCGGGGATGACAAGGCCAGGGGGACACCGGTCAGTATGGTTCTGGTGGTGAGTCAGTGTGGATTCCCGCCTTCGCGGGAATGACGAGAATGAAGCCGGGAATGACGAGAATGAAGCCGGGAATGACGGGAATGACGGGAATGAAGCCGGGAATGACGAGAATGAAGCCGGGAATGACGAGAATGAAGCCGGGAATGACGAGAATGAAGCCGGGAATGACGAGAATGAAGCCGGGAATGACGGGAATGAAGCCGGGAATGACGGGAATGAAGCCGGGAATGACGGGAATGAAGCCGGGAATGACGGGAATGAAGCCGGGAATGACGGGAGTCAACTCGTTCCCACGCTGGAGAGAGTTTTGCGACACCCTCCATTCGAGGGTGTGATGTCAAGGCTTTTAAAAAGATTCAGACAACGAATTCAAATTCAGGCTGTCCAAAAACTCTCCGGCAATTTTTGTCAGTTCATTGGGTTTCAGGACCAGGGCATTACTGGCGTTGAGTGCCTGCCTTATGTAGTCATCCCTGATAAATTTCTGAAAAAAGAAGTTGGTACCAATTTCTAACATCATGGCATGCAGCTCTGCTGGAGAGGATGGATCATGAGCGCCACAGGAGTGTGGCCCGGCGTAAGCATTGGTCCAAAAATACGTTAAGCAACCGCCGTTCGAGTTTGCCACTCCATACAGATAATGACTGAAGGCTTGCTTAATTGCTTCCCAGCATTGTTTTTTAAAATTTTCCAAAAGGTCAGATGATTCCTCATCAGGTTTTTCTTTGATGTCTTCCAATAACTGCTTTAAGCTCGGGCTATTCTCAGCTTTTAGTTGGATCAGAGCCCCGGCCTTTTCAATTAACCCGCAGTCGAACCATAAAGGTCGCCCCAGCATAATCACCGGACGGTGGTTCGCCGTGCCAGGGTTTAACCGCGCAAAGGCGGGCTGATGCACCAGCATTCGTTCAATATTCGGAACTCCCTGAGGTTCGTCCGTCCAGGCGGTCTGTAAGGATGAGTGGGCCATTTTATTTTCAAGGAGTGGCGAAAACCCACCATGACAATGAGTGACGAAAAAGGAATAATCTTCGTAGTTTTGTAAATAGCCAAAAATGTATCGCCATTCATGGCTGTTTTTTTCCCTGGAGAATAATTCCGTATACCACTTTTTCAGGCAATGGTTAGCATTTACCTTCAATTCATCGATGCTTTCCAGACGCGCTAATAGCTGATGATGCTGAGCGGCATTCATAACATGGTTATAGTAGATCGGCAGTGGATCCAACCAACCCGATACCAGGGCTTCATGGGCAAGGCGAATAAACGGAGGTATGGCCAGGGATTTGCTATCCAATAAACTATTCATTGATCTCAACCACCTTGTTGGGATTGATCCACCCTGAGCAATTATTTTTGAGTACAATAACTTGAGTTGTCCAATGACCTGATCGGCATTATCGTTGGACAATATTTTTCTTACTGCATCCGACATCGTTGTATGTTCATTCTCATCATTGTTATAGACCTCAGCGATCAAAATCCTGTCGCGATATCTTAATGCTTCTTTTTCCAATAATATTGAGACACCCATGGAAAAACTGGCTAAATCTCCTTCCTGCCAAAGTTTGTCTACCATATCGGAGCTGCTTAGACTGCCTTTTGGCAATGCACCGTTAGTCTCAAGGGCTTTGTTCAGTTCCCCAATGCTGATGCCGCAGGAGCTAGCCAGAGCTTGCTGTTGTGCCAGGTCAGCACCTTTCAGGAGCTCCTTCAGTTTCTTTGACTCAGTGCCAGAACCACTGACCCTCCTGGTAGGCTGGAAGACAGACGGGGTTTCTGTCACCTCGGCAGGCGCCCCGAGCAAATTCACTGACTCCCAGGTTTGGCCGCTATCCATGGAACACTCGGCAAAGGCGTGAGTAAGGTTGCCAATTTGCCGACACGGAATCCCGAAATAGCGACATAAAGCGACAAAAACAGGCACACGATGACGACAGCTTCCTTGCCGTTTTGTTACCAGGAATTGAAAGAAATTTTCATTGCTCTCTGCTACGGCGTTACCGGAGAACTGTTGGCAATAGTCCTTGATCGCCTCAATGCGTTGCGTCGTGTTTTTAGCGTTTTTGATTTTCCATAAAGGCAGCTGTTCTGCGGTTGGTTGTTGCAGGCCTTCAATGGTCTTGAACAATCGGTCCAGTACAGTTTTCATACCTTCTGAACAGTGGGCGTCAAAGCGTGTTGCCTGTTTCGGGAGGGCTACTTTGGCGGGTGTTTTCATGCCCGCTTCTCTGGGTTCTACGACATAGGCAGCTTCAATACTCTGGAAGGGTTCGGCCTCAGGAACAGACAGTGTGTGGAGACCAGTATATCGATCCCTGGTCAGATTATATGGCAACTCGGGTTTTATACGCAGGGTGACGATATAGTCGTTAGCCCTCAGGCTGGGCAAGGTACATCGACCCTTGTGCAATGGGATGATCAGGGTCGCCAGTGTTTGATCGCCGGCTAGTGTCACTTCCTGGTCAGGCCCCGGTAAACTGTCAGGTATCAGGGTTTCAACTCCCTGAATATGTTGATCATTAATATCGATCAGTTTGATATCACCCTCGGCGGTCACATAAATATCTTCTGCCTGCCAGCGATACATATTGGTAGGAAAGCTCTCTGTATCAAAAATTTTATGATCGACAACTTGCCGCCGCTCCAGGTGCGAATAGTTCGTTTCCTGGTCCAATGCTGTAGCCTCTTTCTCATGGACTTCCGGATTGTATTTTTCAGAACTGTCAAGCCAATGGTTCGGCAGATCACTTATCTGTTGCCAAAACGCAGGCCATGATTGAACTTCATTGGCGTTCCACGCCCTTATCAGCTCATCAGCCTTCCGAACATAAGGCAGGCAAGCCGATATTTTCAGCGTTTGTTCCTGTTCTCCTGTCAGAGGGAACAGGTTATTGGCGTCCACGCCCGTGCGACCAAACTCACGAGTAAACCAGCGTCGCTGCCAGTGTCGGTAAAGTGCACGGGTGAGAATATCGTCCGACTCATCCGGCTTCAGGGAAAGACCGGATGCCTGCCATTTGGCTCTGGCCACCCTTTTGATAATTTCCGTTTTGGCTTCCTCTTTACTCAACTCAGCCTCAATACGAATCTCATGATTGTTTTCATCAATACTGTTGATATCACTGCGTCGTATCAACCACGGACGACTAATGCCCGGTACCCTTTGGTTGAACCAATAGCAAAGTTCAGAATCAAGCTTGCTTTTACCTATGACGAGAGCCGATGATTCTGGCAGTTTCTCCAGCGACAGGTTGGCTGCCATCAGGTAAAGCCGGTAGTGCTTATCAAGGCATTGATGCAGTCCGTTTTCACTAAAATCGCACCCTCTGGTAACAGCCCTGGCAACATTCTGCAGATCAAGGCTGGTCGGCTGCAACGGCAGGTTTTTTCGATGCAGGTAAGCCCTTAATCGGCAATGTAACTGAGTCAGTCTTTCAGCCGCGAATTTCCCCTCCGTGGTCTGAGGCAACACTTTTTCGGCAATGGTCTGCAATTCGGTCTGCTTATACTGCCGGATCGGCAAATGTCTGAAACGGCCTTTCAGAGCCGGTGATAGGGGCTTTCGCCCGCTGTACTCAGGCGGGTTGATGGTGGCAAACAGATGGAAGCCCGGATGAGCATCACCGGCCAGAATATCGTTCAACTCACCTTCCAGATGCTGGCTGTCGATCAGATTCATTTCCGAAATTACCAGAATACCGCCTTGCACTTTTGCTTTCTGGATCGCTTCACACACTTTATCCCAGGAACAATCACAAGCATTCAGGAGAAATATCTCTGGCATGGTTTCTCCCTTTTTCTCAGCCTGTTGTTTAACACTTTCGATCATCAGGTTCAGCGTCGCATCTTTACCCCGTCCAGCCGGGCCTTCAATCAGCGTCGCCTGACGGCCGCCGTGTTTTATCTTGCGATGATAAGCTTGCTGACAGCGACTTAAATCCTGTCCCAGCCGTTGCACCAGCTCACAGACTGCCGATCCGGAGGTATCAAACTCAGGTCGGTTTTTTTCAGCGAATTGCATGAAGGGCTGCTGTATATCGTTCAGGATTTTTATACGAACGTTGTCGCTCAATGTGTTGTCCAGTGGGTAACGGGCAGCAAACCAGATTTCCAGTGCCGAAAGGGCATCCTGTTGAGTCTCGCTGATTTCGGGACCCAGTAGATCCCGGAAACTTTGCTGGATCAAACTGTTCACTTGCGCACAGCTAACACGGTCTCCTTTGGATAACGCACGATCCAGATACCAGCCCACCCAACTGCAAATATCGGTTAAATCCCTGGGGGTAAACTCATGCTCTGGTAACAGTTCCTGATAATATTGCCAGAGTGTCATCACACTCCCGGCAGCACTGGGTAGAATTTTGTTTATTTGAGGTCCTGTCAGATATCGTTGTAACTGATTGAACAGAGCCGGTTCCACCACTCTGTCCCGAAGGAATGCCCGGTCTAACCGAGGGTAGTAAGCCCTGGGCAGTTTCTCTTTCAGGACTGGGTCCAGCTGGCGCCCGGAATAATGATCCGGGTTGCCGGTGAGAATTACCCGGTGTTTTGCGCTGACCCTGACAGGATGACCATTTACATAGATGCAGGGTTGCGGTTCCCACAAACCGTTCAATGACGCCAGCGATCCGGCTTTGGCCAGATTGGCTTCATCCAGCACCAGGGTGATAAAGTTTCCTCCGACACAGCCTTCGTCTGTGTCGGATCGGGTCCTGGCCCATTCCATCAACGTCCGGTTTTCCAGCTTCATAGAGCGGTCGCCATCGGCGTGCTTCTGCCACTGCCAGCGTTTCATCAGGGTCTGTTCGCTGTCACAAGGTCCAAGGGAAATGATCGCAGCCTGGCCTGAAGCCTTGGCCACTTTGGCAGAAAAGTAACTTTTTCCGGTGCCGGTTTCCCCCTGCAGGAATATAACGGGAGAGTCAGTAAGCCGGTCATGGAGTCGGGATAATCGACGACTTTCACGATCCTTCTGACCCATCTCGCCGTGATAAAGATCATGAGCCAGTGCTGACAGGGACTGATCATAGGAACCCGTCCATTTCATTGATTCAAACAGTCGATTTTCTATGCGTTCAATGCGCTCTGCGTCAGGATTCTCAGTGACATATTCTCCCCTGGCAATATGGAAACAATCAGTGGCCAGGGCGTGAATGACGTTGGATCGGATCTGCCCCGCTGGCAAAATTAACAGCCAGCCACAAGCCAGTGCATCCTGCAAACGTTTAATCTGTCTTGCTGGCCTGATGGCTAAGGGTTGAGAGAGCTCTGCTGTCGCCGGATCGACTTCCAACTGATACGCCATTGCATCCCGTTTTTCTTCAGGCCCGTGAGCCGCAATCAGGGCACAGAGTCTGTCCAGAGCTTCTTCTTGATTGCTCAGTGGAAATGGACTGCCATATCTCAGTCGTAATTGCTGGGCTTTAAATACTGCCGGGTCAAAGGCTCTGGCCAGTTGCCAAAGGTTTTCCTTCACAAACTCTCTATCCAACCGTGGGGCACTAATGATGATCTCATGCAAGCGATCCGGGTCTACCCATGCAGCTTGATTCTCATTTGGCTTTTTATTGATATCCAGCGTCTTATCCGGTAGCAAGTGCCAACAAGCCACTTTCATAAAATCACGCACAGATGGATGTTGCCGGGCGCCATGAGTGACGACACTGTTGATGGCCTTTCGCCAGTGGCAGGGCAGGAGCAGTGTCGACTGGTCAACCTGTTGTGCTCTGCGGGCAGCGAGTATCAGGTTATTCAACAAGCCTTCGGTGATTTCAGGCAGAGGTTTACAAAGGCCGCCGGGTACGGTTTCAAAGGCTTCGTAAACTTCATTAAGCACTTGTTCTGGCAGCTCAGCCCGGTGGATACCATGCCTGAGGGCATTGCTCTCCCAGATATCAACCTCAGGACAGGGTTTACCCATGGCAACCATCAAGCTCAATACTGAAGAGGGGCTTTTCGCAGACTCAGGCCAGAGTAGGGTGACATGAGCGTCCGGGTAGGCCTGTAATTGGCCACTTACCAACAAAGGTTGCCCAACAACCAGGGGCTCCAGAAGCTGCGCAAGTGCGGGATTACTCTCGAGTCCCAGGATGACTACCGGCTTACCAGCGGTTAATGCCTTCTGGAAATCACTTTGACATCGCCCAAAATGGGCTTTTTGTTCCGAGGTTATATGGATATTGTCAAATAGCTGGCTGAAGCTTGTCTGCTCATTGACCTGAATGACCAGAGGTGCTTTCGGGTGATCATTGATCCAATGGCGTGCCTGGGCATTTTGCTGATAAATGACGGTTTCAAAGGCAGCCTGGTCTCCGGTTTTTTCCTGTGGGATGGACAGAGGCTGCTCATCGTTTTCTGCTAATCCCAGGGCTTTCGGCTGCTGTCTTGAATGAGCCACCTGAAGTCGGGGCTCCAGACCTGTTGTCTCGCGAATCGTCTGCAGTGAACCCAGCAAACGAAACCAGAGGGCTTCATTAAGAGCTGAGCTTACGGTGACTGCACCGCCCGCCATAACCTGTTCCAGCAAGCGGGTGTTAGGCGCAGCATAACCTTCCGGGTTAATGGCAACGGGGCTCAGCCATTCGCTAATATTACTCTGGTTAATAATGATCAGGTTTCCCGGTGGGTTATGGGAAAGTCCTGCCTCATCAGGGCGGGACAGGGCCCGGAACAGTGAATGAAGCTCTTCATCCCCTACCGGCATCTGATAAAACTGAACATCGTCGGGTAAATGACAGATCTTGCCATTGCTCTCAAAGCACTTTTGCGCCAGCATTTGTCGCATCGTCTGTTCAAATGCCAGATCCTTCCAGTTGGCTCCTTTCAATATTACCCGTTGTCCGATCTTTAATGATTCAAGCTTGCCGGGGATGTGCCGGATTCGTCCCCTTTTATCCACTCCAGGGCCGCCCAGCAGCAACTGTCGCCAGCTGCTGTGCAGGTGACAATCAATAAGAAGGATATTGTCGTCATCCACAGCGCTTTCAGCAGGGGGGAGCTCAGCCAATACAGGAGGGACTTTGGCTTTTTGTGCGTTGAACTGCCAGGTATTTTCCGGGCAATTAATTCGGCGCCAGAAATCAGCCCCCGGTGCATCGGCCCCCGCTGCTTCGTCACGCTGCCCAGCCGATGCTAACTGTGTGGGGTCTGCCAGAACCAGCAAGGAAACATGCTCCCCCAGGGGACGTTTGTTCTGGCTGACATTGTCGTACAGACAGGGGTTATCCGGATCCAGTAGATCGTTGAATTTTGACAGATCCCCGCTGGTGAGCTTTCGGATATCCAGCACCAGTGTTAATGGTCTTGAACCCTCGAACAGCTTGCCTGAACGAAGGGCGTGGCGACCATCGTCGGAAATGCTCAACCGGGTCACCAGATTAGCCTGTGAGAGATCATCGGGATGGGAAATAAGGGTGACATCCTGATGCTCATCACCGGTTCGGGTAAACAAAAGTTGACGAACCTCATCATCACTGGCAACAAAAAGAAAATCAAAGGCATGAGGGGTCTTTGAGTGTGAGGATACGGTTCTCGCTTTATCAGGCGATGTTATCGGAGTTGACGATCTGTTGAGTTTGGCGGTTATTTCAGGGCAGATTTGTACAGCCTTTGACCATGAATCCAGTTTTGCGCCATTGTCTCGTACACCAGTGTTAACCACGGAGTTGTTTATTTTCTCATTAATCCGACCATCCACAATCAATCTCTCTCCTGTCATCTGAAGGACTGCATTGAAAATGTTTAATGATATGACCTTCAGACAGGATGGAAGTTCCGCTTGAATAATAAGCCGTTAAGCATTGAAGGAAGTAGTCGATCTCGAAAAACTCATCAAGACCAAACGGTTACCAGGTGTCCAATGACTCATAAAGCGAGTTCAGGTTCACACTGTTTAAAAACTCATCGGCCATTGCTGTCAGCTCAGCGGATCTCAGCACCAGAGCGTTACTGGCGTCCTGTGCCTGTCGTAAGTAGTCATCATTGAGACTTTCCCGAGTCAGAGAGGGATCCAATTCTTCCATTATGGCATTCAGCTCTTCCGGAGAGGAGGGATCATGAGCGCCATGGGAACCGCTAACCGAGATCTTGGCCAGGGCGGCAGAATCGCACCAACAATACGTTAAGGAGCCGCCTTTCGAGTGTGTCAATCCAAACAGATAATGACTGAAGGCCTGACGAAGCGCCCGGGAGTACTTGCTTTTTAAGTTATCCACAAGTGTTTGCTCCTCAGGTGATAACTTAGAGGGCTCGGCTTCGTATTTGTTTTGCGTAGCAATTGGTGTTTCCTTAACTTGAAGCAGTAATTCGTCCATGTTTGTAATGTTGCTGCGAACACTCATTCCTATTAACTGTGCAAAGATCTCGTCTAATTCTTGCCCAAGATAGTGGCGTTTTTCTTTTTCGTTTATCAGATATTGATCGATTTTTTCCATTAACGGCTTCAATACCGGACTGTTCTCAACTTCCTGATAAAGCAAGGCTTTAGCCTTTTCATCAATCACTGTGGTAAACCAGCAAGGTTGCCCCAGGATAATCACCGGGCGGCAGTTTGCCTTACCCGAGATTAACTGTACAAATGCAGGATTATGCGTCAGCATTCGTTCTATATTGGGAATGCCATTGGGTTGGTCCGTCCAGGCCTCCTGTAAAGATGAGTCGACAATACTTTTTTCAAGGGATAACGAAAACCCATCATAACTATCAGTGATGAAGGCGCGGGTATCATCTTTATTCTCTTGGAAGCGCTTATAAAACAACTGCCATGCCTGGCTATTTTTTTCCCTGGAATAAAATGTCTGATACCAGTTTTTCAGGCAATGGGCGGCTTTAACTTTCAGCTCGTCTACGTTTTCCAGGAGCAACAATAACAGATGAAGTTTCGTGGTCAGTGCAGGATGTTTCACATTGACCGGCAGTGGTTCAAGCCAACCTGATTCCATGGCTTCATAGGCAAAGTGAATCAGCGAAGGTTTGGCTAAGTCTATGTCTACCAGTATGTCCGTTATTAAATTCAACCACTGATGAGGGCTTGCTCCGGCCTGACCCATTATTTTTGAACGGAGTGACTTGAGAAGCTCAGTGACCTGATCTTCATCACTGTTGGACAGTATATGTCTGGCTGCCTCCGATATTGCTTTAAATTCATTCTTGCCCCAGGCCAATGCATCTGTCTTCAGAGACTCGATCACCGAGACAGCCATGGAAAAACCGGCTAAATCTTTTCTCTCCCAGAGGTTCTTCAGAATACTGGAAGGACCCGGATTCGTTGCAGACCACGCACTTTCTGAAGCAAGGGCTTTGTTCAGTTCCCCGAGGCTCATGCCGGAAGCTTCAGCCAGAGCTTGCTGTTGTGCAAAATCAGCCCTTTTCAGGAGATCCTTAATCTTCGCTGACACATGATTGGAATTCCTCAACTTCCAGATGGGCCGGGAGTCACAGTTGATTTCTCTTGACCCTACAACTGGACCGCCTAAATTCGCCGATTTCCAGGTTTGACCGTCATCCACGGAATACTCAGCAAAGCAATGGGCAGGGTTGGTGATTTGCCGACATGGAATCCCGAAATAACGACAAAAAGCAACGAAAACAGGCACACGATGACGACAGCTACCTTGTCGCTGTGTGACCAGGAATTTAAAGAAATTTTCACCGCTATCTGGCTGAGTCTCGCCGGAAAACTGTGTGCAATAGTCCGTGATCGCCTTAATACGTTGCTTTGTGTTTTTAGCTTTTTTTATTGTCTTCAAGCCCTCCCGAATTTCGGATGGCTGATCGGCAATGTTCTTAAACAATTCATTCAGTACCGTTTTCATACCCTTTGAACAGTAGACGTCAGGCCGTGTTGATCGTCCTGCACGGACTGCTTCAGCCGGTGTTTTTTTGCCCGGTGCTCTCGGCTCTACGACATAAGTCACGTGAATAAACTGATCGGCTTTGGCCTCTGGAACAGACAGCGTGTGAAGTCCGGTATATCGGCCCCTGATCAGGGTAAATGCCATCTCGGGTAGTATACGCAGGGCCACGATAGACTCGTCAGGCGTCAGGCTGGGCAATAGATACTGCCCATTCTTCGATGTCGTTTTAAATTTCGCCAGTGTTTGAACTCTGGTTAATGTCTCTGGCAGTTGTTGCGACGGTGTCAGGGTTTCAAACCCCTCAATGTCCTGATCATTGATATCGAGCCGTTCGACATCACCCCGGGCGGTCACATTAATATCCTTTACCCACCAGCGATTCATCACGGGCGCAGGGGACTCGACATCAAAAACTTTATAGTTATAAGGCTGTGGCGTCTCCAGATGCTTATAGTTAGTTATCCGGTCCAACATCGCATCCTTATTCCTGAGGGCTTTCAGGATGTTTTTTTCAGAATCGTCAAGACTGTCGTTCGGCTGATCACTTGCCTGGTGCCAAAACGCAGGCCACAATTGGACTGGGTCTGAGTTCCATGCCCCTATCCGTTGATCAGCCTCCTGAAGATAAGGCTGGTTAACTGACATTTTCAGCGTTTGTTCCTGTTCTTCCGTCAGGGGAAAGACGCTATTAGCAGCCACGCCCGTCTCGCGAAACTCATGAGCAAACCAGCGTTGTTGCCAGTGTCGGTAAAGTGCCTGGATGAGCATATCGTCCGACTGATCCGGCTTCAGGGGAAGACCGTATGCCTGCCACTTGGCCTGAGCCACCCTTCTGATGATTTCCGCTTTGACCTCCTCGTTATTCGGACGAACCTTAATGCGAATTTCATGGTTTTTTTCATCAATACTGTCGAGGTGACCGAGTCGTATCATCCACGGACGATCAATGTTGGGTACTGTTTTGTTGAACCATTCGCAAAGTCCGGAATCGAAGACTCCTTTATCCATGGCAAGCGTTGATGACTCTGGCAGTTCCTCCAGCGATGTACTGGCGGCTATCAGGTAAAGCCGATAGTGCTGATTGAGGCATTGATGCAGTCCGTTGTCGCTGAAATCGCCCGCTCTGGTAACAGCCTTGGCGACAGTTTGTAAATCACGGCTGCTGGGCTGTAACGGCAGGTTTTTCTGTTTCAGGTCAGCCCTCAAGCGACAATGTAGCTGGGTCAGCTTTTCAGCCGCGAATTTCCCCTGGGTGTTCTGTGGCAACACTTTTTCGGCAATGGTCTGCAATTCGGTCGGGTTGTACTGCCGGATCGGCAAATGTCTGAAACGTCCTTTCAGCGCCGGTGATAAGGGTTTTCGACCGCTGTATACAGGTGGGTTGATGGTGGCGAAGAGATGGAAACCCGGATGCGCGTCACCGGCCAGAATACCGTTTAACTCACCTTCCAGATGCTGGCTGTCGATCAGATTCATTTCCGAAATCACCACGATGCCGCCATTGACTTTTGCCTTCTGGATCGCTTCACGCACTGTGTCCCAGGAGCAATCACAGGCATTCAGGGGAAAGACCTCTGGCATGATTTCTCCCCGTTCTTCAGCTCGCTGTTTGACACTTTTGATCAGCAGATTCAGCGTGGCATCTTTACCCCGTCCGGCCGGGCCTTCAATCAGCGTTGCCTGACGACCGCCGTGTTTTCTGTCGTGATGATAAGCCTGCTGACAGCGGCTTAAATCCTGCCCAAGCTGTTGCGCAAGTTCACGGACTGCCGATCCGGAGGTATCAAACTCAGGTCGGAATTCTTTGGTAAATGCTTCGAAGTCCCGCTGAATATCTGGCAGGGTGTGGTTATGAACCTTGTCGCGCAGGCTATTGTCCAGTTCGTAACGGGCAGCAAACCAGATTTCCAGTGCCGAAAGGGCATCCTGATGCGTCTCGCTGATTTCGGCACCCAGTACATCCCGGAAACTTTGCTGGATCAAACTGTTCACTTGCTCACAGCTAACACTGTCGCCTTTGGACAACGCACGATCCAGATACCAGCCCACCCAGCTGCAGATATCGGTTAAATCCCTGGGGGTAAACTCATGGTCGGGCAACAGCTCCTGATAATATTGCCACAGTGCCATCACACTCTTGCTGGCCTTATGTGCAATACCGTTTATTTGATGGCGTTGTAAATGATTGAGCAAAGCCGGTTCCACCACCCTGTCCCGAAGGAAAGCCTGATCCAGGCGTGGGTAGTAAGCCCTGGGCAGATTTTCCTTCAGGGTCGGGTCCAGCTGACGCCCGGCATAATGATCGGGGTTGCCAGTGAGAATTACCCGGTGTTTTTCGCTGACCTTGACAGGATGACCATTCACATAGATGCAAGGTTGCGGTTCCCATAAGCCGTTTAATGATGCCAGCAATCCGGCTTCAGCCAGGTTAGCTTCATCCAGCACCAGGGTGATGTATTCTCCATCTTTGTCGGATTCGCTATTGGCCCATTCCATCAATGTCCGGTTTTGCTGAACCATAGAGCGGTCGCCGTCGTCTTGTTGTTGCCACTGCCAGCGTTTCATCAGGGTCTGTTCGCTGTCAGAAGGTCCAAGGGAAATGACCGAAGCCTGTCCTGAAGCCTTTGCCATCTTCGCTGAAAAGTAACTTTTTCCGGTGCCGGTTTCTCCCTCAATGAATATAACGGGAGAGTCTTTAAGCCGGTCATGGAGCCGGGATAATCGACGGTTTTCACGATCCTCCTGCCCCATCTCGCCGTGATAAAGATCCCGGGCCATTGCTGACAATGGCCTATCACCAGAACCCGACCATTGCAATGAATCAGACAGTCGATTTTCTATTTGTTCAATGCGTTTCGGGTCAGGATTCTCTGTGACAAATGACCTATCACCAGAATCCGGCCATCGCAGTGAATCAGACAGTCGATTTTCTATGCGTTCAATGCGTTCTGAGTGATTCTCTGTGACATATTCTCCTCTGGCAATGTCTAAACAGTCGGAGGCCAGAGCGTGAATGGCATCGGATCGGGTCTGCCCTGATTGCGAAAGTAACTGCCAGCCACAAGCCAGAGCATCTTGCAAACGTTTAATCTGTCTGGTTGGTCTGATCGCCAGGGATTGCCAGGGCTTTGTTGCCGCCGGATCGACTGCCAACTGATAGGCTATGGCCTCTCGTTTATCCTCAGGCCCATGGGCCGCGATCATGGCACAGAGCCTGTCCATAAAGTCTTTTTCACTCCGCTCTGGAAACGGACTTTTATAGGACAGCTGCAATTCGGCATCTTTAAACACGGCCGGGTCAAAGGCTCGGGCCAGTGGCCACAGGTTCTGCCTGACAAACTTTCTATCCAGTCGCGGGGCGCTATTGAGGATGGCCGCTAACTGATCCGGGTCTACCGAGGCGGCCTGATCCTTATCCGGTAACAAGTGCCAACAAGCCACTTTCATAAAATCACGCACCGCCGGATGCTGACGGGTACCATGGGTAATGACGCTATTGATGGCCTTGCGCCAGTGGCGGGGTAAAAGCTCTGAGGAATGGTCAACCTGCTTTGCTCGTTGGGCAGCCAGTATCAGGTTACTCAACAACCCTGCGGTCATTTTTGGCAGGGGTTTGCACAGGTATCCAGGTACGGTATTGAACGCTTTGTAAAGTGAGTGAAGGGCTTTCTCTGGCAGTTTTTCCCGGCGGATATGATGCTTGAGGACATTGATATCCCAGGGGTCGGGCTCTGGGTACAGCTTACTCTTGGCGACCATCAAACGAAATACTGAGGATGGGCTTTTCACAGACTCAGGCCAGAGTATTGTCACATCAGCTTTCGGATAGGCCTGTAATTGGCCATTCACCAGCAAAGGTTGCCCGATAATCAGGGGTTCCAGAAGCTGCTGAAGGGTTGGATTGCTCTCCAGCCCCCGGAAGACCACCCGATTGCCAGTGGTCAATGCCTTTTGCAAGTCACTCTGACTGCGTCCGAAATGTGCCTTTTGTTCCGAGGTGATATAGATATTATCAAATAGCTGGCCGAGGCTGGTCTGTTCATTGACCTGAATGACCAGAGGTGCTCTCAAGAAATTATTGACATGATAATTTGCAAAGGCAGGTTGCTGATAAATGAAGGCTTTAATGTCGGTTTGCTCTTTGATTTTTTCCTGCAGGTGACGCTTATTGGCCAGAGAGTACGCATCGTTTTCTGTCAGTCCCAGAGCTTTCGGCTGTTGTCTTGAATGAGCTACCCGAAGTCGGGGCTTCAGGTCTGTGGTCTCGCCAATAGTCTGCAGAGAACCCAGTAAACGAAACCAGTGTGCCTCAGAGAGAGGAGAGGTTACGGTGACCACACCTCCTGCCCGAAGCTGTTCCAACAGACAGGTGTCGGGGACTGCATAGCCTTCCGGACCAATGGCAATCGGGCTCAGCCATTGGGCAATATTACTCTGGTTAATAATGATCGGGTTTTGTGGTGCCTGCCCTTTACCAAACCCTTTGTCACTGGAGCGGGACAGGGTCTGAAACAGTGAATGAAGCTCATCCTCCGCCACTGGCATTTGATAAAACTGAACATCGTCGGGTAACCGACAGAGCTTGCCATTGCTCTCAAAGCTCTGTTGCGCCAGCATCTGTCGAATCGTTTGCTCAAAGGCCAGATCCTGCCAGTTGGCACCTTTCAGAATGACCCGTTGCCCGGCTCTCAATGACTCAAGCCTGCCGGGGATATGCTGGATTCGCCCCTGCTGATCCACTCCGGGACCACCCAACAGCAACTGTCGCCAGTGGCTGTGCAAGTGACATTCAATACAAACGGTATTGTCGTCGTCCATGGCGCTTTCGGCACTGGGCAATTCTGGCAACAGTGGAGGAACCTTATTGATGGCCATCGATGGGACATTATCGGTTTTATTATCGGTTTTATTGTCGCTCTGAGCATCGAACTGCCAGGTATTGCCCGGGCGATTAATTCGCCGCCAGAAATCGGCTCCCGGCACCTCGTCTGAGCTGCCAATTGATTTCAACTGTGCAGGGTCCGCCAGCACCAGCAGGGCAACATGCTCGCCCAGAGGGCGTTTCTTCTGGCTGACTTTGTCGAACAGACAGGGGTTATCCGGGTCCAGTAGATCGTTAAATACGGGGAGTTCATCGCTGCTGAGTTTTCGGATATCCAGCACCAGGGTCAATGGCTGCGAACCTTCAAAGAGCTTGCCCGAACGCAGAAGGTGGCGACCGTCAGCGGAGATGCTCAATCGGTTCAGCAGGTTAGCCTCAGAGAGGTCATTGGGATGGCAAATCAGGGTGACGTCCCGGCTTTTATCGCGGGTCTGGTCAAGCAAAAGCTGTCGAACCTCATCATCACTGGCGACAAAACGAAAATCGAAGGCATGAGTGGGCTTTGGCAGGAAGGAGTCCGTTGAGGATAGAGTTCTCGCTCTGGCAGGCAACCTCTCCAAAGACGGTGATCTCTCCAGTTTGGGCCTTACTTCAGAGCAAATTCCTACATCCTTCTTTTCCTTTGACGCTAAATCCAGCTTTGCTATCTTGGCTGCTACGCCATCATCAGGCAGGCTAAGATCAAGAGCGCGTTTTGTTGTACCTTTACCAATCTGACCATCCATAGTCCATCTCCTTGCTGTCATTAAAAAACTGATATTGAAAGTCATCAGTAATTTGACCTTAGGGTTGGAAAAAAGTTCCGATAGTCCTGACTATTGGAGGAAATCACCGATCTCAAAAAGCTCATCATGGCCAACTGGTTAAGTACCTAACCAGTTGGTTATCAGGTATCCAATGACTCAAACAGCGAATTTAAATTCACAGTGTTCAAAAACTCGTCGGCAATTTTTGTCAACTCAGTGGGTTTGAGCACCAGAGCGTTATTGGCGTTTTGTGCAAGTCGTAGGTAGTCATCCTTAAGAGACTGAATTAACAGAGAATTACTTTGGATTGAAGACAACATACAACACAGCTCTTCTGGTGAAGATGGATCATGAGCGCCATAGGAGTCTGTATGGTAGGAACACCCTAAGAAAGCCTCGATCCAGCAATACGCCAAAGAGCCGCCATTTGAGTGTGTCACTCCATACAGGTAATGACTGAGGGCCTGATAAATCGCCTCTTTGCATTTTTTTTCTGATTTCTCCAGAAGGATCTGCTCCTTAATTGATAGCTTAAAGGGCTCCAGAATCTGTTGGTAGCTGCTTTTGATTTCAAGCTGTTTTTTCTTGAATTCTTCTAATTCAATTTGACCTCGCTTACTACCCAAGTCGGCCAGCGCTCTGTTGAGTTCCAGTTCTATCGCCTGATATTTTTTGGCTTTTCCCGATAATGTCTTCAATTCCGGATTGTTCTCAGCTTTTTGTTGCAACAGAGCTTCGACCTTTTCATTAATCACTGTGTTGTGCCATAAAATATTTCCCATGATAAATACCGGACGGTGGTTCACCCTGCCCGAGATCGACTGCTCAAACGCAGGTTGGCGCAACAGCAGTCGTTCTACATTCGGAATGCCCCCGGGTTGGTCGGTCCAGCGGATCTGTAAAGATCGCTCGGGGATATTATTTTCAAGGGATTTTGAAAAACCATCATGACAGTGAGTAATGAACCAGGCACCGCGTTCATTCTTTTCGTGGCTATAAAAATCACACCATATCTTGCTATTTTTTTCCCTGTGCAACAGGGTCTGATACCATTTTTTCAGGCAATCTGTGGCTGCAACCTTCAGTTCATCGACTTTTTCAAGTGACTCCAACAGATAATGGTGTTGATCGGCCCTGATAATCTTTTCTTTGTAGAACGACAGTGGATCTAGCCAACCCAATTGCATGGCTGCTTTGGCAAAGTGAATAACCGAAGGGATGGTTAAGTCACTGCATCGCAGTATTTTATTCATTGAAGCCAACCACTGCAGGGGACTTGCTCCGCCCTCAACAATCATTTTTGAGTGCAATGACTTGAGTTGTTCAATGACCTGATCTGCATCATGGCCCATCAATATCTTTATTACTGCATCCGACATCCGATCAAGGGGATTCCCATAGTGGTCGAACTCATCACCGACCAATTGCTCCTCTGAAGGGCGCAATGCTTTTGTCTCTATCAAGGTCGAGAAGATCGAGATCGAGATCGAGATCGAGACACCCATAGATATCAAGATCGAGACACCCATAGAAAAAGCGACTAAATCTCTTTGCTTCCAAAGATTTTCTACCAATCCGCCAGTACTTAGATATGTATCGAGGAATGTACTGTTTGTCTCAAGGACTTTTTGCAGTTCCTCGAAGCTCTTATAACAGGCTTCAGCCAGAGCTTGCTGTTGTGCTGAGTCAGCATCTTTCAGGAGATTCTTAATCAGATCCCCGATCTTTGAATCAGTGCTAAACGTTACGACCTCCCCGGAAGACTGCTGGTCAGGTGTAATTTCTATTATGTCCATGGGCGCCCCGCCCAAATCCACTGCCCCCCAGGTTTGGCCTCCATCCACGGAATACTCGGCAAAGCTGTGGATGCGGCTACTAATTTCCCGACAGGGAATCCCGAAATAACGACAGAAAGCTACAAAAACAGGTACACGATGACGACAGCTACCTTGCCGCTGTGTTACCAGGTATTGAAAGAAATTTTCATGCTCTTCTGGTGCAGCGCCACCGGAGAACTGTTCGCAGTATTCCGTGATTGCGCTAATTCGTTGCCTGACGTCTTTAGCGTTTATTATTTTGTGCAACGGTGCCTGTATTTCGGCGGGTTGTTCGTTGATGTTATCAAACAGTTCCTTCATTACGGACCTCATGCCTTCTGAACACTGGACGTCAAAAAGGGCTTCTTTAGCAGCCGTTTTTTTGCCCGGCTTTGTGGGTTCTACGACATAAGTACATTGAAAACTCTGGCCGACTGCGGCCAGAGGAATAAACAGTGTATGCAGCCCGGTATAGTCGTCCCTGATCAGTTTAAATGGCAAACAGGGTTCTATATGCAGGGCCATGATAGTGTCACTGGCCGTCAGGCTGGGCAATAGACATTGACCGTTCTTTGGTGATATCTCAAGGGTCGCCAGCGTTTGATTTCTGGTTAATATCACTTCCTGGTCATTCCCTGGCAACTGGTCAGATGTCAGGGTTTCGATCCCCAGAAGGTGTTTACTATCAAGATTGATCTTTTTGATATCACCCCTGGCAGTGACACGAATATCCCATGCCTGCCAGCGATACATCTCAGGGAGATGCTGCGAATCAAAAACTTTATAAAGTTCAACCTTTTGCGTTTCCTCATCCTCATAGTTCGTTTCTCGGTCCAAAGCCGGAGCTTTTTGTTCCTCGACTTCCGGGTCGTAGGGTTCAGGAGCGTCGTCACTGCCAATAGCTGATGCTGTGTTAATAAAGTCGTTTACCCAGCGGTTCGGCAGATCACTGATCTGATGCCAAAATACGGGCCAGCATTGAACGTCATTGGCCTTCCATGCCTGTATCTGCTTATCAGCCTCCTGAAGATAAGGCTGGAAAGCAGGCCTTTTCAGTGTTTGTGCCTGCTCTTTGGTCAGGGGAAATACGCTATTAGCGTCCACGTCCGTAAGGTCAAACACACCAGCGAACCAGCATTGCTGCCAGTGTCTGTAATGTGCCTGTGTGAAAATATCGTCCGACTGATCCGGATTCAGGGAAAGACCGAATGCCTGCCATCTGGTCTGGGCCACCATCCTGATGAGTTCCCTTTTGGTTTCCTCTTTAGCTGGACGAGTCTTGATACGAATTTCATGTTTTTTTTCATCAACACCGCTGAGATGACTGCTTCGTATCAACCACGGACGATCAATGTCCGATACTGTCCGATTTAACCATTGGCAAAGTCCGGAATTAAATTCACTTTTCTCCACGGCAAGAGCTGATGACCCGGGCAGATTCTCCAGCGATAGATTGGCGGCCATGAGGAAAAGCTGGTAGTGCTGAGTGAGGTATTGATGAAGTGCTTTATCGGTAAAGTCGCCTCCTTTGAAAACAGCCCTGGCGACATTCTGAAGATCAAGACTGGTCGGCTGCAATCGCAGTTTTCTCTGTTGCAGGCAAGCCCTTAAACGACAATGTTTTTCTGTTAGCTTTTTAGCGACTGATATCCATTCCGGGGACTCTGGCAACACCTTTTCGGCAATGGTCTGTAATTCTGCCGCGTTGTAGTGCCGGATGGGTAAATGTCGAAAACGCCCTTTCAGCGCCGGTGATAAGGGTTTACGCCCGCTGTACTCAGGCGGGTTGATGGTGGCAAACAGGTGGAAACCCGGATCGGCGTCACCGGCCAGAATATCGTTCAATTCACCTTCCAGGTGCTGGCTGTCGATCAGATTCATTTCCGAAATCACCACGATGCCGCCTTTTATTTTTGCCGTCTGGATCTTTTCGCACAGTTCGTCCCAGGAACAATCACAGGCATTCAGGTAATAGACTTCCGGCATGGATTCTTGCCGTTGCTCAGCCTGCTGTCTGACGCTTTCAATCACCAGGTTCAGCGTGGCATCCTTGCCCCGCCCCGCCGGACCTTCAATCAGTGTCGCCTGACGACCGCCGTGTTTTCTTTCGTGATGATAAGCCTGCTGACAGCGGCTTAAATCCTGTCCAAGTCGTTGCGCCAGTTCACGGACTGCCGATCCGGAGGTATCAAAGTCTGGTCGGATTTTTTCGCTGACTGTACTGAAGGTCTGCTGCATTTCCTCCAGGGTTTTGTTATGAACTCTGTCGCTCAGGGTGTTCTCCGGTTCGTAGCGGGCAGCAAACCAGATTTCCAGTGCCGACAGGGCATCCTGATGCGTTTCGGTGATTTCAGGGCCCAGTACATCCCGAAAACTTTGCTGTATCAAACCGTTTATTTGCCCACAGGTCACACTGCCGCGAGCGGGCTGAGCACGATCCAGATACCAGCCCACCCAGCTGCAGATGTCTGTTAAATCCCTGGGGGTAAACTCATGGTCGGGCAAGAGTTCCTGATAATATTGCCAGAGCGTCATCACACTTTTGCTGGCACTGTGTGCAATGTCGTTTATTTGCTGCTCCAGCAGATGCCGTTGTAGATGCTTTACCAGAGCGGGTTCCACCACTCCGTCCCGAAGGAATGCCTGGTCTAACCGGGGGTAGTAAGCCCTGGGCAGTTTCTCTTTCAGGACCGGGTCCATTTGACGCCCGGCATAATGATCCGGGTTGCCGGTGAGAATCACCCGGTGTTTTTTGCTGACCTTGACAGGATGACCATTCACATAGATGCAGGGTTGCGGTTCCCATAAGCCGTTCAATGATGCCAGTATTCCGGTCTGGGCCAGGTTGGCTTCATCCAGAACCAGGGTAATGTACTCTCCGTCTTTGTCGGATTTGGTATTGGCCCATTCCATCAACGCCCGGTTTTGCTGCACCATAGAGCGGTCGCCATCGGCCTGTTGTCGCCACTGCCAGCGTTTCATCAAGGTCTGTTCACTGTCGGAAGGTCCAAGGGAAATGACTGAAGCTTGTCCTGAAGCCCTGGCCATTTTGGCAGAAAAGTAACTTTTCCCGGTGCCGGTTTTTCCCTGCAGGAAGATAACAGGAGAGTCCGTAAGCCGTTCATGGAGCCGGGATAATCGTCGGCTTTCACGATCTTTCTGATCTATCTCGCCGTGATAAAGATCCCTGGCCAGCGCTGACAAAGGCATATCAGTGGAGACCGTCCATTTCAATGATTCAGACAGCCGAAGTACTATACGATCAATGCCTTCTGCCTCAGAATTCGCCGTTCTGGCCATGTAAAAACAATCGCTGGCCAGCGCCTGAATGGCATCGGACCGGGTCTGCCCCGATGGCAAGTGTAACTGCCAGCCAGAAGCCAGCGCATCCTGCAAGCGTTTAATCTGTCTTGATGGCCTGATGGCTAAGGGTAGACAGTGTTTCGCTGCCTGCGGGTCCACCGCCAACTGATAAGCCATTGCCTGTCGATGTTCTTCAGGCCCATGGGCCACGATCAGGGCGCAGACCTTGTCCAGAACTTCTTTTTGAGCCCACCCGGGCAGTGGACTTTCATAGGACAGTTGTAATCCTTCAAACGAGTTCTCCATCAAGACTGCCGGATCAAAGGCCCGGGTCAGCCGCCAGAGGTTCTGCTTCACAAATCTTCTATCCAACCGCCGGGAACCTTTGATGATGGCCGTTAACTGATCCGGGTCTACCGTGGCGGTCTGATTCTTATCCGGTAACAAGTGCCAACAAGCCACTTTCATAAAATCACGCACAGTCGGGTTCTGTCGGGTGCCATGGGTAATGACGCTATTGATAGCCTTTCGCCAGTGGCAGGGCAGGAGTTGCAAGGACTGGTCAACCTCTTGTGCTCGCCGGGCAGCCAGTATCAGATTGTTCAACAACTCTTCAGTTATTTCTGGCAGTGGGTTACAAAGGTGAACAGGTACGGTTTTAAACGCTTCGTAAAGTTTATAAAGCGCCTGTTCTGGCAGTTCAGTCCGTGGGATACCATGCCTGACGACATTGATACCCCAAAGATCGACCTCAAGACACGGGCTACCTTTGGCGATCATCAGATTAACTATTGACGACGTGCTTTTTGCAGACGCAGGCCAGAGCAGGGTGACATGAGCTTTTGGATAGGCCTGTAATTGGCCATTCACCAACAGAGGTTGTCCAATAATCAAGGGTTCCAGGAGCTGCTGAAGCGTTGGATTAGTCTCCAGCCCCCGCAATACCACCGGCTTGCCAGCGGTTAATTCCTCCTGCAACGCACTCCGACCTTGTCCAAAACGGGCCTTTTGTTCTGAGGTGATATGGATATTATCAAATAGCTGGCTGAAACTGGTCTGTTCATTGACCTGAATGACCAGAGGTGCTTGCGGGAGACCATTGATCCAATAATTTGCCTGAGCATCTTGCTGATATGTCACTGTATCAAAGGCACCAGGATTTCTGACTTTTTCCGGTGGTTTGGGCAGAGGGTATTTATCGTTTTCTGTCAAACCCAGGGCTTTTGGTTGTCCTTTTGCATGAGCCACCTGAAGCCGGGGCTCCAGACCGGTTGTCTTCTGAATAGTCTGCAGTGAGCCCAGCAAACAGAACCAATCTGCCTCAGTGAGAGGAGACGTTACGGTGACGGCACCACCGGCACGAACTTGTTCTAACAGGCAGGTATTAGGAACTGCGAAGCCTTCCGGAGCAATGGCAATCGGGTTCAGCCACTGGGCGATATTACCCTGGTTAATAATAATCGGGTTTCCTGGTGTCTGATCTTTATCAACTCCTTTATCACCTTCTTTGTAACAAGAGCGGGATTGGCTTTGAAACAGTGAATGAAGCTCGTTATTCCCCAACGGCATCTGATAAAACTGAACATCGTCGGGTAACTGACAGACCTTGCCATTGCTCTCAAAACATTTTTGCGCCAGCATCTGTCGCATGGTCTGTTCAAAGGCCAGATCTTCCCAGTCGGCCCCTTTCAGAATCACCCGTTGTCCGGCCCTCAATGTCTCAAGCCTGCCGGGGAGGTGCTGGATTCGCCCCTGTTTATCCACTCCGGGGCCGCCCAGCAGCAACTGTCGCCAGTTGTTGTGCAAGTGACATTCAATAACAACGGTGTTGTCGTCGTCCATAGCACTTTCGGCAGAGGGGAGTTCAGCCAATAACGGAGGTAACTTGTCGGTCTCCATCGATGGGTCATGGCCAGTCTGTGGGTTGAACTGCCAGGTATTTTCCGGTCGGTTAATTCGTCGCCAGAAATCAGCACCGGGGGCATTGCCACTATGGCCAATTGATGCCAGCTGTGCAGGGTCTGCCAGAACCAATAGAGAAACATGCTGGCCCAGAGGGCGCTTCTTCTGGCTGACTTTGTCGTACAGACAGGGGGTATCCGGGTCCAGCAGATCGTTAAATTTGGGCAGCTCTTCGCTGGTGAGCTTTCGAATATCCATCACCAGAGTCAATGGCTGTGAACCTTCGAACAGCTTGCCTGAACCCAGAGTGTGGCGACCCTCTTCGGAAATACTCAACCGGCTCACCAGGTTAGCCTGTAAAAGGTCATCGGGATGGGAAATAAGGGCAACATCACGATGTTCATCACCGTCAGTAGCAACCAAAAGCTGTCGAACCTCGTCATCGCTGGCGACAAAACGAAAATCAAAGGCATTAGAGATCTTTTGAAGCGATGAGTCCGTTGAGGATACCCTTCTCGGTTTAGCAGACATCACACCCGGAATTGACAATTTATCGAGTCTGGCAGTTACACTGGTGACCTTGGCAATACTTAGCGGTAAATCCAGCTTTGCTCTTTTGGCAGGCGTGGCAGTATCGTGAACGGGCGCCTTTATTTTCTTACCACAAATACGACCATCCATAGTCCGCCTCCTGACATCTGAAGGATTAAATTGAAAGTGTTTAATGTTTAGACTTTAGAAATGAACGAAAGTTCCATTTAAAGAGACAGCCCTGACTATTGGAGGAAATCACCGATCTCAAAAAACTCATCACGGCCAAATGGTTAAGTACTTATCAGGTATCCAATGACTCATACAGCGAATTTAAATTCACAGTGTGCAAAAACTCGTTGGCAATTTTGGTCAAGTCACAGGATTTGATCACCAGAGCGTTACTGGCGTTTTGTGCCTGCTTTAAGTAGGTATCCTCTACAGAACTCTGAAACGATAAAGAGCTGTTAATATGACACGTCATGTCATACAGCTCTTGTGGTGAGGATGGCTCATGAGCACCATAGGAGTTTTTGTAGCATGAATTCCCTAAGGAAGCGTCGACCCAGCAATAGGTCAAAGAGCTGCCTTTTGAGTGTGTCACTCCATACAGGTAATGAATGAAGGCCTGACGAATCGCTTCTGAGTATTCGAGTTCTATACCTCTCAGAAGGGACTTCTCTTTATTTGATACCCCAAGGGTCTCCAGAATGCGTCGGTAGCTGCTATCGATTTCAAGCTGTTTTTTCACGATTTCTTTTAATTTATTTTGATATTGCCAACAAGAAAAACTGAGTTTTTGGGCGTTTTCTCTTTCTTCATACAAGTCGGCCAGAGCTCTGGTGCGTTCCAGTTCTATCGCCTTATATTTTTTGACCTTTTCCGATAATGTCTTCAATTCCGGATTGCTCTCAACTTTTCGTTGGAGCAGGACTTCGGCCTTTTCATCAATCACTGTGTTGCACCAAAAATTGCCTCCCACGATAATTACCGGACGGTGGTTCGCCCTGCCCGAGATCAACTGCTCAAAAGCAGGTTGATGCACCAGCATTCGTTCTATATTCGGAATGCCCCCGGGCTGGTCGGTCCAGCAGCTGTTTAGAGCTCGGTGGGCGATTTTATTTTCAAGGGATTTTGAAAAACCATCATGACAGTGAGTAATAAACAAGGCATCGAGATTATTCTCTTGATGGTCGCTATAAAAATGACACCATTGCTTGCTGTTTTTTCCCCTGTGCAACAGGGTCTGATACCATTTTTTCAGGCAATCTGTGGCTGCAACCTTCAGTTCATCGACGTCTTCAAGTCTCTCCAACAGACGATGGTGTTCATCGGCTCTGATAGTTTTTTCTTTGTAGAACGACAGTGGATCTAGCCAACCCAATTGCAGGGCTTTATTGGCAAAGTGTCTAATCGAAGGGTTGGTTAAGTCACTGTACAGCAGTATTTTATTCATTGAACCCAACCACCGCAGAGGGCTTACTTCTTCCTCAACTACCATTTTTGAGTGCAATGACCTGAGTTGTTCAATGACCTGATCTGCATCATTGTCTAACAATATTTGTCTTACTGCCGACGACATCGGATTATGGGGCTTCCCATATTGGTTGGGCACATTACCGATCAATTTCTTTTCTGAAGCGCTCAGTTCTTTTGTCTCTATTAATATTGAGACACCCATAGAAAAACCGGCTAAATTTTTTTCCCTCCAAAGATTTTGTACAACTTCGGAAGTACTTGGATTGGGTAATGCGCTGTTTGTCTCAAGGGCTTTGTTCAGTTCCTCAGGGCTCATACCAAAAGCTTTAGTCAGAGCTTGCTGTTGTGCTAAGTCAGCATCGTTCAGGTTTTTTAATTCAGTGCTGAAATCACCAGCCTTTCTGACCTTTTCGGCCTTCCTGGCTTTCCCGGCCTTCCCGGCAGCCTGGTAGAAAGGTGTAGTTTTTGTTACCTTCACCGGCGCCCCGCCCAAATCCGAAGACTCCCAGGTTTGGCCTCCATCTACGGAATACTCAGCAAAGACGTGCTTGAGGCTCTCAATTTGCCGACTGGGAATCTCGAAATAGCGACAAAAAGCAACAAAAACAGGCACACGATGACGACAGCTACCTTGCCGGTTTGTTACCAGAAATCGAAAGAAATTTTCACTCTCTTCTGGTTTAGCTGCACCGCAGAACTGTTGGCAGTATTCCGTGATTGCGCTAATTCGTTGCCTGATGTTTTTAGCGTCTATTATTTTCTGCAACGGTGCCTGTACTTTGGCTGGTTGTTCGCCGATGTTTCCAAATATTTCCTTCAGTACGGACCTCATGCCTTCTGAACACTGGACGTCAAAAAAGGCTTCTCTAGCAGCCGTTTTTTTGCCCGGCTTTCCGGGTTCTACGACATAAGTACATTGAAAACTCTGGTCGGCAGCGGCTAGAGGAATAAACAGTGTATGAAGCCCGGTATAGTGGTCCCTGATCAGTTTAAATGGCAAATTAGGTTCTATACACAGGGCCACGATAGAGTCACTGGCCGTCAGGCTGGGCAATGGACATTGACCATTCTTTGGCGATACCCGAAGGGTCGCCAGCGTTTGATCTCCGGTTAATGTGACTTTCTGGTCATTCTCTGGCAACCGTTTAGGTGTGAGGGTTTCGACCCCCAGAAGGTATTTACCATTAAGATTGATCTTTTTGATTTCACCTCTGGCAGTGATACGAATATCTATTGCCTGCCAGCGATACATTTCAGGGGGATGCTGCGAATCAAAAACTTCACAAAGTTCAATCTTCGGTATCTCCTGATCCTCATAGTTCGTTCTTCGATCCAATGCCGGTGCTTCTTTCTCCTCAACTTCCGGATCATAGGGTTCAGGAGCGCTGTCACCGCTAATAGCTGATGCTTGGTTGATAAAAACCTTTGCCCAATGGTTCGACAGATCACTGATCTGCTGCCAAAATGCGGGCCAGCATTGAACGTCATGGGCCTTCCATACCTGTATCTGCTTATCAGCCTCCTGAAGATAAGGCTGGCAAGCCGGCATTTTCAGTATTTGTGCCTGTTCTTTGGTCAGGGGAAATACGCTATTAGCGTCCACTTCGGTAAGGCTAAAATCATCAGCGAACCAGCGTTGCTGCCAGTGTCTGTAGAGAGCCTGTCTGAGAATATCGTCCGACCGATCCGGCTTCAGGGAAAGACCGGATGCCTGCCATCTGGTCTGGGCCACCGTCCTGATGAGTTCCGTTTTGGTTTCCTCTTCAGTCAGACGGGTCTTGATACGAATTTCATGGTTTTTTTCATCAACACTGCTGAGATCACTGTTTCGAATCAACCACGGACGATCAATGTCCGATACCGTCCCATTGAACCATTGGCAAAGTCTGGAATTAAATTCATTCTTCCCCATGACAGGAGCCGAAGGCCCGGGCAGTTTCTCCAGCGATAGGTTGGCGGCCATCAGATAAAGCCGGTAGTGCTGATTGAGGCATTGAAGAACGGCTTTTTCGCTAAAATCGCCTCCTCTGGTGATAGCCCTGGCAACATTCTGTAAATCAAGGCTGGTCGGTTGCAACGGTCGTTTTGTGCGTTTCAGGTGAGCCCTTAGAAGACAATGTTTTTCTGTTAGTTTTTTAGCGACGAATGTCCCTTCTGAGGACACTGGCAACACTTTTTCGGCAATGGTCTGTAATTCTGTCGGATTGTACTGCCGGATGGGCAGATGTCGAAAACGCCCTTTCAGCGCCGGTGATAAGGGTTTTCGCCCGCTGTACTCAGGCGGGTTGATGGTAGCAAACAGGTGGAAACCCGGATGGGCGTCACCGGCCAGAATGTCGTTTAACTCACCTTCCAGATACTGGCTGTCAATCAGATTCATTTCTGAAATCACCACTATGCCGCCATCGACTTTTGCCTTCTGGATCTTTTCACAAAGTTTCTCCCAGGAACAATCACAGGCGTTCAGGTAAAAGACTTCCGGCATCAATTCTTGCCGTTGTTCGGCCTGCTGTCTGACACTTTCAATCACCAGGTTCAGCGTGGCATCCTTGCCCCGTCCAGCCGGTCCTTCAATCAGTGTTGCCTGACGGCCGCCGTGTTTTCTGTCGTGATGATAAGCCTGCTGACAGCGGCTTAAATCCTGCCCAAGCCGTTGCGCCAGTTCACGGACTGCCGATCCGGAGGTATCAAAGTCTGGTCGGATTTTTTCGCTGACTGTTCTGAAGGTCTGCTGAAAATCTGACAGGGTCTTGTTATGAACTCTGTCGCTCAGGGTGTTCTCCGGTTGGTAACGAGCAGCAAACCAGATTTCCAGTGCTGACAGGGCATCCTGATGCGTTTCGGTGATTTCAGGGCCCAGTACATCCCGAAAACTTTGCTGTATCAAACTGTTTATTTGCCCACAGGTCACACTGCCGTGAGCGGGCTGAGCTCGATCCAGATACCAGCCCACCCAACTGCAGATGTCTGTTAAATCCCTGGGAGTAAACTCATGCTCTGGCAGCAGCTCCTGATAATATTGCCAGAGTGCCATCACACTGTTGCTGGCACTGTGTGCAATGTCGTTTATTTGCTGCTCCGTCAGATGCTCTTGTAAATGATTGGCCAGAGCCGGTTCCACCACCCTGTCCCTAAGGAATGCCTGATCCAGGCGAGGGTAGTAAGCCCTGGGCAGTTTCTCTTTCAGGGCCGGGTCCATTTGGCGCCCGGCGTAATGATCGGGGTTGCCGGTGAGAATCACCCGGTGTTTTTCGCTGACCTTGACAGGATGACCATTCACATAGATGCAGGGTTGCGGTTCCCATAAGCCGTTTAATGATGCCAGTAATCCGGCTTTGGCCAGATTGGCTTCATCCAGCACCAGGGTTATGTACTCTCCTCCAACACAGCCTCCGCCTTTGTCGGATTCGGTCTTGGCCCATTCCATCAGTGCCCGGTTTTGCTGCATCATAGAGCGGTCGCCATCGGCATGTTGTCGCCACTGCCAGCGTTTCATCAGGGTCTGTTCGCTGTCAGAAGGTCCAAGAGACAGCACCCAAGCCTGCCCTGAAGTCTTGGCCATTCTGGCAGAAAAGTAACTTTTCCCGGTGCCGGTTTCTCCCTGCAGAAAGATAACGGGAGAGTCGGTAAGCCGGTCATGGAGTCGGGATAATCGACGACTTTCACGATCCTTCTGACTTATCTCGCCGTGATAAAGATCCCGGGCCAGAGTTGACAAGGGCATATCAGTGGAACCTTGCCATGCCATTGATTCAAACAGTCGATGTTTTATGCGTTCAATGCCTTCTGCTTCAGAATTGGCTGTCCTGACGATGTAGAAACAATCGTTGGCCAGCGCATGAATAGCATCGGACCGGGTCTGCCCCGATGGCAAGTTTAACTGCCAGCCAGAAGCCAGTGCATCCTGCAAACGTTTAATCTGTCTTGATGGCCTGATGGTTAAGGGTGGATAAAGTTTCGCTGCCTCCGGATCGACTTTCAACTGATACGCCATGGCCTGTCGTTGTTCCTCAGGCCCATGGGCCACGATCAGGGCGCAGACCTTGTCCAGAACTTCTTTTTGAGCCCACCCGGGCAGTGGACTTTCATAGGACAGTTGTAATCCTTCAAACGGGTTATCCGTCAAGACTGCCGGATCAAGGGCCCGGGTCAGCGGCCAGAGGTTTTGCCTCACAAACCTTCTATCCAACCGCCGGGAACCGTTGATGATGGCCGTTAACTGATCCGGGTCTACCGTGGCGGCCTGATTCTTATCCGGTAACAATTGCCAACAAGCCACTTTCATAAAATCACGCACAGTCGGGTTCTGTCGGGTGCCATGGGTGATGACGCTATTGATAGCCTTTCGCCAGTGGCAGGGCAGGAGTTGCAGGGACTGGTCAACCTGCTGTGCTTGCCGGGCAGCCAGTATCAGATTGTTTAACAACCCTTCAGTTATTGACGGCAGTGGGTTACAAAGCCGGGCAGGTACGGTTTTAAACGCTTCGTAAAGTTTATAAAGCGCCTGTTCTGGCAGTTCAGTCCGTGGGATACCATGCCTGACGACATTGATATCCCAAAGATCGACCTCAAGACACGGGCTACCTTTGGCGATCATCAGATTAACTATTGACGACGTGCTTTTTGCAGACGCAGGCCAGAGCAGGGTGACATGAGCTTTTGGATAGGCCTGTAATTGGCCATTCACCAACAGAGGTTGTCCAATAATCAAGGGTTCCAGGAGCTGCTGAAGCGTTGGATTAGTCTCCAGCCCCCGCAATACCACCGGCTTGCCAGCGGTTAATGCCTCCTGCAACGCACTCCGACCTTGTCCAAAACGGGCCTTTTGTTCTGAGGTGATATGGATATTATCAAATAGCTGGCTGAAACTGGTCTGTTCATTGACCTGAATGACCAGGGGGGCTTGCGGGAGACCATTGATCCAATGATTTGCCTGGGCAGATCGTTGATAAGTCACGGTATCAAAGGCAGCGCGATTTCTGACTTTTTCCGGTGGTTTGGGCAGAGGGTATTTATCGTTTTCTGTCAAACCCAGGGCTTTTGGTTGTCCTTTTGCATGAGCCACCTGAAGCCGGGGCTCCAGGCCGGTTGTCTTCTGAATCGTCTGCAGTGAGCCCAGCAAACAAAACCAGTCTGCCTCAGTAAGAGGAGACGTTACGGTGACGACACCACCGACACGAACCTGTTCCAACAGGCAGGTATTAGGAACTGCGAAGCCTTCCGGGGCGATGGCAATTGGGTTCAGCCATTGAACAATATTACTCTCGTTAAGGAGTATAGGGGTTGCTGGTGCCTGCTCTTTATCAAGTCTTTTGTCACCCTGTTTGTTATGAGAGTGGGACAAACTTTGCAACAGTGAATGAAGCTCGTACTTCCCTACAGGCATCTGATAAAACTGAACATTGTCCGGTAACTGACAGATCTTGCCATTGCTCTCAAAACACTGTTGCGCCAGCACCTGTCGAAGGGTCTGTTCAAAGGCAAGATCTTCCCAGTCGGCCCCCTTCAGTATCACCCGTTGTCCGGCCTTCAATAGCTCAAGCTTGCCGGGAAGATGCTGGATTCGCCCCTGTTTATCCACCCCGGGGCCGCCCAGCAACAACTGTCGCCAGTTGCTGTGCAAATGGCAGTCAATTAAAACACTATTGTCGTCGTCCATAACACTTTCGGCAGAGGGGAGTTCAGCCAATAACGGAGGTACCTTGTCGATCTCCACTGATGGGTCGTGGCCAGTCTGTGTGTTGAACTGCCAGGTATTTTCCGGTCGATTAATTCGTCGCCAGAAATCAGCACCGGGTGCGCCGCCCGCAGGCGCATCATCACGCCTGCCAACCGATGCCAGCTGTGCAGGGGCTGCCAGAACCAATAGAGAGACATGCTGGCCCAGAGAGCGCTTCTCCTGGCTGACTTTGTCGTACAGACAAGGGTTATCCGGGTCCAGCAGATCGTTAAATTTTGGCAGCTCTTCACTGGTAAGCTTTCGAATATCAATTACCAGAGTCAATGGCTGTGAACCTTCAAACAGCTTGCCTGAACTCAGAGTGTGGCGACCCTCTTCAGAAATGCTCAACCGGCTCACCAGGTTAGCCTGTGAGAGGTCGTCGGGGTGGGAAATAACAGTAACATCCTGATGTTCATCACAGGTCCTGGCAACCAAAAGTTGGCGAACCTCGTCATCACTTTCGACAAAACGAAAATCGAAGGAATGAGTCGTCTTTTGGAGCGAGGAATGCATTGCGGAGAGGGTTCTCACTTTGTCAGGCAAGGTCTCCGAAGAGGGCGATCTCTTTAGTCTGGACCTTACTTCAGAGCAGATTTCTACATCCTGCTTTTCCTTTGACGATATCTCCAGCTTCGCCATTTTGGCTGCCACCGCATTATTATGCAGGCTGCGATCAGGAAGGCGTTTTTTGGTACCTCCGGCAATTTGACCATCCATAGTCAATCTCCCTCTCAACTGTCATTTGAAGGACTGAAGTACCTAACCAGTTGGTTTCGCATATTCTGGACGGCGGCTTTTTCCATCATTCTGCGTTCCAACTCTGGTTGCGTAGCTGTGGCTACGCGCCCGTCGTTGCGTCTTGAAGGATGAAAAAATCCACTCGCCAGAATATGCGAAACCAACTGGCCAGGTACTTAATGAAATTGTTAAATGGTTAGACCTGTAAGGTGTGATTAAAGTTCCATTTTAATTGTTACCCCTCTGTAGGGGTGTCCAACCTGCTGTTATAGAGTCTTTGGGCCTGTGCGGCACTAAAGGGTCGTCATTCCCGCGAAGGCGGGAATCCAGCGCCAACGGTGGATCTCTGCCTTCTCGGGGATGACAAGGCCAGGGGGGCACCGGGTAGTATGGTTCTGGTGGTGAGTCAGTGTGGATTCCCGCCTTCGCGGGAATGACGGGAGGGAAGCCGGGAATGACGGGAGGGAAGCCGGGAATGACGGGAGGGAAGCCGGGAATGACGGGAGGGAAGCCGGGAATGACGGGAGTGGAGTTACCGATCTCGAAAAGCGCATCATGACCAAACGGTTATCAGGTATCCAATGCCTCACAGAGCGAATTCAAATTCACGGTGTTCAAAAACTCTTCGGCAATGGTATTCAGCTCATTGGTTTTGAGCACCAGAGCATCACTGGCGTTAAGTGCCTGCCGTAGGTAGTCATCCTGAATAGATTTCTCAAGCTCTTCATTTCTGATTGCAGTCATCATGGCATGCAGTTCTTCTGGTGAGGATGGGTCATGAGCGCCATACCTGTTGCTATCCCAGCATCTATCTATGTCGGCATTGACCCAGCAATACGTCAGGCAACCGCCTTTCAGGTGTGTCACTCCATACAGATAGTGACTGAAGGCCTGCTCAAGCGCTCTGATGCATTTGCCTTCTAAATCACCTATGAGAACTTCTTCCTCTGAAGATAGCCTGAGAGGCTTCAGGATGGATTGGTAGCTTCTTGAGATATCAGACCTTTTTTTCCAATATTCCTCTCTACGATCTTTATTTAGCCAAGGTGATCCCGCCGAGTAGTCGTTGTCCAATGCTGACAGAGCCAGATCGAATTCTTTTTTTCTTGCCACAAATTGACTGCTTTTTTCCAACGAATGTTTCAAGTCTGAGCGGTTCTCAGCGATTCGTTGTAACAGGGCTTCGACCTTTTTATCCATCGCTTCCAGGCCATAGCTCCAGTCAGGACTCCCCACGATAATGACCGGACGGTGGTTCGCTTTGCCCGAGATTAATTTCGGAAATGCAGGATGGTGAACCAGCATTCGTTCTATATTCGCAATGCCCTCAGGTTGGTCCGTCCAGGCATTGCGTATAGATGAGCTGAGAATATTTTTTTCCAGAAATGGCGATAAACCATGATGACAATGAGTGACAAAAAAGGCCCCGGCTTTTGTTGTTTGGAACGAATGGTAAGCCCTTTGCCATAACTGGCTACCTTTCCCTATGAAGAATAATTTCTTATACCACTTTTTCAGTAAATGGCTGGCTTGAACCTTCAGTTCATCGACACCTTGCAGACGTACCAATAGCTCATGGTGTTTATGGGCCTTTACGAGGCCCGTATAGGTCGGCGGTATATCCAGCCAACCCGATGCCAGGGCTTTCCGGGCAAAGTCAATAACCGAAGGAGTCAGTTCAATGTCATTCAGAATTTTCATTATTGGGTTTAGCCAGTCCTCAGGGCCTGCTACGCCGCAAATACTCATTTTTGAACGCAATAACTTGAGGGGTTCAGTGACCTGATCTTTATCACTGTTGGACAAGATGTGTTTGATTGTCTCCAACATCAGTTTATTTTCGTGAAAAACACTCCAAACCAATAGAATGTCGTCAAAGTTGTGTGCTTCTGTTTCCAGCGACACTAATAATATTGAGACACCCATGGAAAAGCCGGGTAAATCTTTTCTCCCCCAGAGATTCTTTACCATTTCGAAACTACCCGGAAGGGTTTCCGGCGATTCACAGCCTGCCTCAAGGGCCTGTTTCAGTTCTTCAGGACTCATACCAGAGGCTTTAGCCAGAGTTTGCTGTTGTGCTAAATCAGCACCTGTCAGGATCCCATTCAGCAGATTCCTGGTCTTCTTTAATTTAGTGCCGGAAACACTGACTCTTTTGGTGTCCTGGAAGTGAGGGCGGATTTCTGTTGCCTCGACAGGCGCTCCGCCCAAATCGACCGATTTCCAGGTTTGGCCACCGTCCGGCGAACACTCTGCAAAGGCGTGGGTATCATTGGATATTTGTCGGCATGGAATGCCAAAATAACGACATAAAGCAATAAAAACAGGCACACGATGACGACAGCTGCCTTGTCGGCGTGTTACCAGGAAGTGAAAGAAATTTTTATTGCGCTCTGGTACATCAACACCGGAAAAGTGTTCGCAATAGTCCTTGATTGCCTTAATGCGTTGCTCCGTGTCTGTAGCCTCTGCTATCTTCTGCAAAGGTTTCTTTATTTCGGATGCTTGTTTCTCAATGTTCTCAAACAGGTCGTTCAGTATTGTTTTCATACCTTCGCAACAGTGGGCGTCAAAACGTCTTGATTGTGCGGGCAGGATTTTTTCAGCCGATGTTTTTTTGCCCACTTCTCTGGGTTCTACAACATAAACAAATTTAATGCTCTGGCCGACTTTGGCTTCTGGAATAAATAGTGTGTGTATACCGGTATATCGGTCCCTGAGCAGCGTGAATGCCAGATTGGGTTCTACGCGCAGTGACACGATATAGTCGTTAACTGTCAGGCTGGGCAATGTATATTGACCATTTTTTGATGACATATAAAAGGCAGCCAGTGTTTGGTCGCTGGCTAATGTCACTTTCCGGTCATGCTCTGGTAACCGTGCAGGTATGACGACTTCGACTCCCTGCATGTGTTTATCATTAATACTGATCTGTTTGATTTTGCCCTCAGGAGATACATAAATATCCTCTGCAAGTGACCGATAAATCCCGGGAAAATGGCCCGGCTTATCAAAAATTATATAATCGTCAATTCGTGGCTTGCTCTCTTTCTCATAGTTCGTTCTTTGGTCCAATACCGGAGCCTCTTTCTCATGGACTTCCGGAATGTATTTTTCTGGAGTGCGATCACCGTAGACAGTCAAGGCTTTATTAACAGGCTGTAGCTCCTGGTTCGTTCTCTGATCCAATGCAGGAGCTTTATCACTACCAATAGTCAAGACTTTGTTAACTGGTTGTGGCGCAGGCTCCGTTCTCTGATCCAATGTCTGAGCCTGTTTCTCGTGGACTTCTGGCTTGTCTTGTTCAGGAGCCTGATCACCAACAATAGCGGATGCTTCGTTGATAAAATCGTCTGCCAGATGGTTCAGCAGATCACTGATCTGATACCAGAACACAGACCACCATTGAACTTCATCGGCTTTCCACGCCCTTATCTGCTGATCAGCGGCCTGAAGATAAGGCTGGTTAGCTGGCATTTTCAGCGTTTGTTGCTGTTCTTCCGTCAGGGGAAATACGCTGTTAGCGTCTACGTGCGTCCGGCCAAAATGATTGCTGAACCAGCGTTGCTGCCAGTGTCGGTAAAGTGCCCCGGTAAGAATATCGTCCGACTCGTCCGGCTTCAGGGGAAGGCCTGATGACAGCCACTTTGCGTGAGCCACACTTTTGATGATTTCCGTTCTGACTTCCTTTTCATCCCGCTGAGTGTTAACAAGGATTTCATGTTTTTTTTCATCAACAATGTTGAGATGACTGCTTCGTATCAACCACGGACGATCAACGCCCGGTACCGTTTCATTGAACCAACGGCAAAGTCCGGAATCAAATTCACTTTTCCCCATGGCAAGAGCCGAAGACTCATGCAGTTCCTCCAGCGATATATTGGCGGCCATCAGATAAAGCCGGTAGTGCTGATTGAGGCATTGATTAACGGCTTTTTCGCTCAAATCGCCACCTCTGGTGATAGCCCTGGCAACATTCTGTAAATCAAGACTGGTCGGTTGCAATGGCAGTTTTTTGCTTTGCAGGTGAGCCCTTAAACGACAATGTTTTTCTGTTAGCGTCTTGGCGGCGAATGTCCCTTGTGAGGACTCTGGCAGCACTTTTTCGGCAATGGTCTGTAATTCGGTCGCGTTGTACTGCCGGATGGGCAAATGTCGAAAACGCCCTTTCAGCGCCGGTGATAAGGGTTTTCGCCCGCTGTACTCAGGCGGGTTGATGGTGGCAAACAAGTGAAAACCCGGATGGGCGTCACCGGCCAGAATATCGTTTAACTCCCCTTCCAGATACTGGCTGTCGATCAGGTTCATTTCCGAAATCACCACGATGCCGCCTTCAATTCTGGCCTTCTGGATCTTTTCACACACTTTGTCCCAGGAACAATCACAGGCATTCAGGTAATAGACTTCCGGCATCAATTCTTGCCGTTTTTCGGCCTCCTGTCTGACACTTTCAATCACCAGGTTCAGCGTGGCATCCTTGCCCCGTCCGGCCTGACCTTCAATCAGTGTTGCCTGACGGCCGCCGTGTTTTCTGTCGTGATGATAAGCCTGCTGACAGCGGCTTAAATCCTGCCCAAGCCGCTGCGCCAGTTCGCGGACTGCCGATCCGGAGGTATCAAAGTCCGGTCGGATTTCTCGGGTGACTGTACTGAAGGTCTGCTGAATATCTGACAGGGTCTTGTTACGAACTCTGTCGCTCAGGGTGTTCTCCGCCTGGTAACGGGCAGCAAACCAGATTTCCAGTGCCGACAGGGCATCCCGTTGCGTTTCGGTGATTTCCGGCCCCAGTACATCCCGAAAACTGTGTTGTATCAAACTGTTTATTTGCCCACAGGTCACACTGCCGCGAGCGGGCTGAGCACGATCCAGATACCAACCCACCCAACTGCAGATGTCCGTTAAATCCCTGGGGGTAAACTCATGGTCGGGCAAGAGTTCCTGATAATATTGCCAGAGCGCCATCACACTTTTGCTGGCACTGTGTGCAATGTCGTTTATTTGATGCTTTGTCAGATGCTCTTGTAAATGCTTGACCAGAGCCGGTTCCACCACCCTGTCCCCAAGGAATGCCTGGTCCAGACGTGGGTAGTAAGCCCTGGGCAGCTTCTCTTTCAGGTCCGGATCGAGCTGGCGCCCGGCGTAATGATCCGGGTTACCGGTGAGAATCACCCGGTGTTTTGGGCTGACCTTGACAGGATGACCATTCACATAGATGCAGGGTTGTGGTTCCCATAAGCCGTTCAATGATGCCAGTAATCCGGCTTGGGTCAGGTTGGCTTCATCCAGCACTAAAGTGATGTACTCTCCGTCTTTGTCGGATTTGGTATTGGCCCATTCCATCAATGCCCGGTTTTGCTGCATCATAGTGCGATCGCCATCGGCATGTCGTTGCCACTGCCAGCGTTTCATCAGGGTCTGTTCGCTGTCAGAAGGTCCAAGAGACAACACCGAAGCCTGCCCTGAAGTCTTCGCCATTCTGGCAGAAAAGTAACTTTTCCCGGTGCCGGTTTCTCCCTGCAGGAAGATAACGGGAGAGTCCGTAAGCCGGTCATGGAGTCGGGATAATCGACGACTCTCACGATCCTTCTGATTTATTTCGCCGTGATAAAGATCCCGGGCCAGTGCTGACCAGGGCATATCAGTGGAACCTTGCCACGCCATTGATTCAAACAGTTGACGTTTTATACGTTCAATGCCTTCTGCTTCAGAATTGGCTGTCCTGACGATGTGGAAACAATCGGTGGCCAGAGCCTGAATGACATCGGATCGCGTCTGCCCTGGTAGCAAACGTAACTGCCAGCCAGAAACCAGCGCATCCTGCAAACGTTTAATTTGTCTTGATGGCCTGATGGTTAAGGGTGGATATCGTTTCGCTGCCTCCGGATCGACTTTTAACTGATACGCCATTGCCTGACGATGTTCTTCAGGCTCGTGGGCCACAATCAGGGCACAGAGCCTGTCCAGAAAATTTCTCTTATGCCAAAATGAAACTGGTTCTTTATAGGACAGCGATAATCCTTCAGATTTACTGTCTTTCAAGACTGTCAGATCAATGGTTCTGGCCAGTGGCCACAGGTTCTGCTCCAAAAACGCTCTATCCAACTGCGGGGCACTGTTGATGATGGCCGTTAACTGATCCGGGTCTACCGAGGGAGGGTGATCCTTATCCGGTAAAAATTGCCAGCAAGCCACTTTCATAAAATCCCTCACGGGCGGATTCTGCCGGGTGACGTGGGTGATGACGCTATTAATGGCCCTGCGCCAGTGGCGGGGTAAAAGCGTTGAGGACTGATCAACCTGTTGTGCCCGCCGGGCAGCCATTATCAGGTTATTCAGTAAGCCTTCGTTCAATTCAGGCAGAGGGTTACAAAGGCCGACAGGTACGGTTTTAAACGCCTGGTAAAGTTTATTAAGCGCTTGTTCTGGCAGCTCAGCCCGGGGGATTTCATGCCTGTTGGCATTGATAGCCCAGAGATCGACCTCGGGACAGGGTTCACCCTTGGCAACCAGCGAGTGCAAGACCGGAGACGGACTTTTCGCAGACTCAGGCCAGAGTAGCGTGACATGAGCCTGTGGGTAGGTTTGTAATTGACCGTTCACCAACAGAGGTTGCCCAATAACCAGGGGCTCCAGAAGCTGCTGAAGCCTTGGGTTATGCTCGAGTCCCCGGAATACAATCGGTTCGCCAGCGCTCAATGCCTCCTGCAATTTACTCGGCTCTCGCCCAAAATGCGCCTGTTGTTCCGAAGTGATATGGATATTATCAAAGAGCTGACTAAAGCCGGTCTGTTCGCTGACCTGAATGACCAAAGGGGCTTCCTGCTGATTATTCAGCCAATGACTTGTCTGGGCATGTTGCTGATAAGTAACGGTATTAAAAGTGGCTTGATCTGTGATTGGCTGTTCATTGTTTTCTGCCAATCCCAGTGCTATTGGTTGCTGTCTTGAATCAGTCACCTGAAGCCGGGGCTCCAGGCCGGTCGTCTCGCGAATCGTCTGCAGTGAACCCAGCAAATGAAACCAGTGTGCCTCAGTGAGGGTGGACGTTACGGTGACTACACCACCTGCCCGAGTTTGTTCCAACAGACTGGTATTAGGGATTGCATAGCCTTCCGGGGCAATAGCAATCGGGTTGAGCCATTCACTGATATTGCTCTCGTTAATAAGGATCGGGGGTCGTGGAGCGGAGTCTTTTTCGTCGCAAGAGTGCGACAGACTTTGGAACATTGAATTAAGCTCGTCTTTCCCCACCGGCATCTGATAAAACTGAACATCGTCAGGTAATGGACAGATCTTCCCGTTGCTCTCAAAACACTGTTGCGCCAGCATCTGTCGAATCGTCTGTTCAAAGGCCAGATCTGCCCAATCCGCCCCTTTCAGAATCACCCGTTGTCTGGTCCTCAATGTCTCAAGCCTGCCGGGCAGGTGCCGGATTCGCCCCTGTTTATCCACTCCGGGGCCGCCCAGCAGCAACTGTCGCCAGTTGTTGTGCAAATGGCAGTCAATTAAAACACTATTGTCGTCGTCCATAACACTTTCGGCAGAGGGGAGTTCAGCCAATAACGGAGGTACCTTGTCGATCTCCATCGATGGGTCATTGTCAGTCTGCGCGTTGAACTTCCAGGTATTTTCCGGCCGATTAATTCGTCGCCAGAAATCAGCACCGGGTGCGCCGCCCGCAGGCGCATCATCACGCCTGCCATCCGATGCCAGCTGTGCCGGGTCTGCCAGAACCAATAGAGAAACATGCTGGCCCAGAGGGCGCTTCTCCTGGCTGACTTTGTCGTACAGACAAGGGTTATCCGGGTCCAGCAGATCGTTAAATTTTGGCAGCTCTTCACTGGTAAGCTTTCGAATATCAATTACCAGAGTCAATGGCTGTGAACCTTCAAACAGCTTGCCTGAACTCAGAGTGTGGCGACCCTCTTCGGAAATACTCAACCGGCTCACCAGGTTAGCCTTTAAAAGGTCATCGGGATGGGAAATAAGCGCAACATCAAGATGTTCATCACGGGTAGTGGCAATCAAAAGCTGTCGAACCTCGTCATCACTGTCGACAAAACGAAAATCGAAGGAATGAGTCGCCTTTTGGAGCGAGGAATCCGTTGCGGAGATGGTTCTCACTTTGTCAGGCAAGGTCTCCGAAGAGGGCGATCTCTTTAATCTGGACCTTACTTCAGAGCAGATTTCTACATCCTGCTTTTCCTCTGACAATATACCCAGCTTTGCCATCTTGGCTGCCACGTCATGATCATGCAGGCTACGATCATGAACGCGTTTTTTGGTACCTCCGGCAATTTGACCATCCATAGTCATCTCCCTCTCAACTGTTATTTGAAGGACTGAAGTACCTAACCAGTTGGTTTCGCATATTCTGGACGGCGGCTTTTTCCATCATTCTGCGTTCCAACTCTGGTTGCGTAGCTGTGGCTACGCGCCCGTCGTTGCGTCTTGAAGGATGAAAAAATCCACTCGCCAGAATATGCGAAACCAACTGGCCAGGTACTTAATGAAATTGTTAAATGGTTAGACCTGTAAGGTGTGATTAAAGTTCCATTTTAATTGTTACCCCTCTGTAGGGGTGTCCAACCTGCTGTTATAGAGTCTTTGGGCCTGTGCGGCACTAAAGGGTCGTCATTCCCGCGAAGGCGGGAATCCAGCGCCAACGGTGGATCTCTGCCTTCTCGGGGATGACAAGGCCAGGGGGGCACCGGGTAGTATGGTTCTGGTGGTGAGTCAGTGTGGATTCCCGCCTTCGCGGGAATGACGGGAGGGAAGCCGGGAATGACGGGAGGGAAGCCGGGAATGACGGGAGGGAAGCCGGGAATGACGGGTGGGAAGCCGGGAATGACGGGAGGGAAGCCGGGAATGACAGGAAGGAAGCCGGGAATGACAGGAAGGAAGCCGGGAATGACGGGAGTGGAGTTACCGATCTCGAAAAGCGCATCATGACCAAACGGTTATCAGGTATCCAATGCCTCACAAAGCGAATTCAAGTTCACGCTGTTCAAAAACTCTTCGGCGATGGTATTCAGCTCATTGGTTTTGAGCACCAGAGCATCACTGGCGTTAAGTGCCTGCCGTAGGTAGTCATCCTGAATAGATTTCTCAAGCTCTTCATTTCTGATTGCAAACATCATGGCATTCAGTTCTTCTGGTGAGGATGGGTCATGAGCGCCATACCTGTTGCTATTCCAGCATCCATCTATGTGGGCATCGCCCCAGCAATAGGTCAGGCAACCGCCTTTCAGGTGTGTCACTTCATACAGATAATGACTGAAGGCCTGCTTAAGCGCCACCACACATTTGTTTTTTAAATCATTTATGAGATCTACCTCCCCTGAAGATAACCTGAGAGGCTCCACGATGGATTGGTAGCTTCCTAAGATATCAGACCTTTTTTTCCTATATTCCTCTCTATGATTTGGTGATCCCACGCTGTAGTCTCTGTCCAATGCAAACAGAGCCAGATCGAGTTCTTTTTTTCTTGCCATAAATTGACTGCTTTTTTCCAACAAATGTTTCAGGTCTGAGCGGTTCTCAGCGATTCGTTGTAATAGGGCTGCGACCTTTTTATCCATCACTTTCAAGCCGGATATCCAGTCAGGCTTCCCTATGATAATCACCGGACGGTGGTTCGCTTTGCCCGAGATTAATTTCGGAAATGCAGGATGGTGAACCAGCATTCGTTCTATATTCGCAATGCCCTCGGGTTGGTCCGTCCAAGCGTTGCGTACAGATGAGGTGAGAATGTTTTTTTCCAGAGATGGCGATAAACCATGATGACAACGAGTGACAAAAAAGGCCCCTAATTTACTTGTTTGGAAGGAATGGTAAGCCCTTTGCCATGTCTGGCTATCTTTCTCTCTGAAGAATAATTTCTTATACCACTTTTTCAGTAAATGGCTGGCTTTAACCTTCAGTTCATCGACACCTTGCAGACGAACCAATAGCTTATGGTGTTCATGGGCCTCTACGATCTGGCCTGCATAGGTCGGCGGTATATCCAGCCAACCCGATGCCAGGGCTTCCCTGGCAAAGTCAATAACTGCGGGGGTCAGATCAATATCACTCAGAATACTCAGCATCAGGATTAACCAGTCCTCAGGTTCTGATGAGCCATGAATAATCATTTTTGAGTGCAATAACTTGAGGGGTTCAGTGACCTGATTTCTATCACTGTTGGACAAGATGTGTTTGACTGCCTTCAACATCGGGCCTTTTTTGCTAAAGACAATACAAATCAACTCCACTTCGTCAAAGTCTAATGCTTTTGTTTCCAGCGACACTAATATTGAGACACCCATGGAAAAGCCGGTTAAATCTTTTGTCTGCCAGAGTTTCTTTACTATTTCGAAAATATCTGGAAGGGTTTCCGGCGATTCACAGCCTGCCTCAAGGGCCTTGTTCAGTTCTTCAGGACTTGTTCCGCAGGCTTCAGCCAGAGTTTGCTGTTGTGCTAAATCAGCACCTTTCAGACGCCCATTCAGCAGATCTCTGGTCTTCTTTAATTCAGTGCCAGAAACACTGACTCTTTTGGTGTCCTGGAACTCAGGGAGGATTTCTGTTACCTCGACAGGCGCTCCGCCCAAATCCACCGATTTCCAGGTTTGGCCACCGTCCAGCGAACACTCTGCAAAGGCATGGGTATCATTGGATATTTGTCGGCATGGAATGCCAAAATAACGACATAAAGCAATAAAAACAGGCACACGATGACGACAGCTGCCTTGTCGGCGTGTTATCAGGAAGTGAAAGAAATTTTTATTGCGCTTTGGTACAGCAACACCGGAAAAGTCTTCGCAATAATCCTGGATTGCCCTAATGCGCTGCTCCGTGTCTTCAGCCTTTGCTATTTTCTGCAAAGGTTTCCTTACTTTGGATGCCTGTTTCTCAATCTTCTGAAACACGTCGTCCAGTACTGTTTTCATACCCTGGCAACAGTGGGCGTCAAAACGTCTTGATTGTGCTGGCCGGACTTTTTCAGCCGATGTTTTTTTGCCCACTTCTCTGGGTTCTACGACATAAGCAAATTTAATGCTCTGGTCGGCTTTGGCTTCTGGAATAAATAGTGTGTGTATGCCGGTATATCGGTCCCTGAGCAGTGTAAATGCCAGATGGGGTTCTATGCGCAGTGCCACGATGTAGTCCTTAACTGTCAGGCTGGGCAATATAAATTGACCATTTTTTGATGACATGTAAAAGGTAGCCAGTGTTTGGTCGCTGGCTAATGTCACTTCCCGGCCATGCTCTGGTAACCGTGCAGGTATGATGACTTCGACTCCCTGCATGTGTTTATCATTAATACTGATCCTTTTGATTTTGCCCTCAGGTGATACATAAATATCCTCTGCCAATGACCGATAAATCCCGGGGAAATGGTCCGGGTCATCAAAAATTATATAATCGTCAAGTTGTCGCTCGCTCTCTTTCTCATTCTCATAGTCCGTTCTTCGGTCCAATACCGGAGCCTCTTTCTCATGGACTTCCGGAATGTATTTTTCTGGAGTGCTATCACAGTAAACAGTCAACGCTTTATTAACAGGTTGTGTCTCGAGGTTCGCTCTCTGATCCAATGCCGGAGCTTGCACCTCGTGGACTTGTGGCGGAACTTTATCACTACTGGTGGTCAAGACTTCGTTAACAGGTTGTGGCGCAGGCTCCGTTCTCTGATCCAATGCCCAAGCCTGTTTCTCGTGGACTTGTGGCTTGTCTTGTTCAGGAGCCTGATCACCACCAATAGCGGATGCTTCGTTGATAAAATCGTCTGCCAGATGGTTCAGCAGATTACTGATCTGATACCAGAACACAGGCCACCATTGAACTTCATCGGCTTTCCACGCCCCTATCTGCTGATCAGCGGCCTGAAGATAAGGCTGGTTAGCAGACATTTTCAGCGTTTGTTGCTGTTCTTCCGTCAGGGGAAATACGCTGTTAACGTCTACGTTCGTCCGGCCAAAATGATTGCTAAACCAGCGTTGCTGCCAGTGTCGGTAGAGTGCCCCGGTAAGAATATCGTCCGACTCGTCCGGCTTCAGGGGAAGGCCTGATGACTGCCACTTTGCCTGAGCCACACTTTTGATGATTTCCGTTCTGACTTCCTTTTCATCCCGCTGAGTGTTAACAAGGATTTCATGTTTTTTTTCATCAACACTGTTGAGATGACTGCTTCGTATCAACCACGGACGATCAATGCCCGATACCGTTTCATTGAACCAACGGCAAAGTCCGGAATCAAATTCACTTTTCTCCATGGCAAGAGCCGAAGACTCGGGCAGTTCCTCCAGCGATAGGTTGGCAGCCATCAGGTAAAGCCGGTAGTGCTGATTGAGGCATTGATGAACGGCTTTTTCGCTCAAATCACCACCTCTGTTTATAGCCCTGGCAACATTCTGTAAATCAAGGCTGGTCGGTTGTAATGGCAGTTTTTTGCTTTGCAGGTGAGCCCTTAAACGACAATGTTTTTCTGTTAGCATCTCAGCGGCGAATGTTCCTTGTGACGACTCTGGCAACACTTTCGCGGCAATGGTCTGTAATTCGGTCGCTTTGTACTGCCGGATGGGCAAATGTCGAAAACGCCCTTTCAGGGCCGGTGATAAGGGTTTTCGCCCGCTGTACTCAGGTGGGTTGATGGTGGCAAAGAGGTGAAAACCCGGATGGGCGTCTCCGGCCAGAATATCGTTTAACTCACCTTCCAGATGCTGGCTGTCGATCAGGTTCATTTCCGAAATCACCACGATGCCGCCTTCAATTTTGGCCTTCCGGATCTTTTCACACAGTTTGTCCCAGGAACAATCACAGGCATTCAGGTAATAGACTTCCGGCATCAATTCTTGCCGTTGTTCAGCCTGCTTTTTGACACTTTCAATCACCAGGTTCAGCGTGGCATCTTTACCCCGCCCCGCCGGACCTTCAATCAGTGTTGCCTGACGGCCGCCGTGTTTTCTGTCGTGATGATGAGCCTGCTGAGAGCGGCTTAAATCCTGTCCAAGCCGCTGCGCCAGTTCACGGACTGCCGATCCGGAGGTATCAAAGTCCGGTCGGATTTCTCGCGTGACTGTACTGAAGTTCTGCTGAATATCTGACAGGGTCTTGTTACGAACTCTGTCGCTCAGGGTGTTCTCCGCCTTGTAACGGGCAGCAAACCAGATTTCCAGTGCCGACAGGGCATCCCGTTGCGTTTCGGTGATTTCCGGCCCCAGTACATCCCGAAAACTGTGTTGTATCAAACTGTTTATTTGCCCACAGGTCACACTGCCAAGAGCGGGCTGAGCACAGTCGAGATACCAACCCACCCAACTGCAGATGTCCGTTAAATCCCTGGGGGTAAACTCATGCTCGGGCAGCAGTTCCTGATAATGTTGCCAGAGTGTCATCACACTTTTGCTGGCACTGTGTGCAATGTCGTTTATTTGATGCTTTGTCAGATGCTCTTGTAAGTGATTGACCAGAGCCGGTTCCACCACCCTGTCTCTGAGAAAAGCCTGATCCAGGCGTGGGTAGTAAGCTCTGGGCAATTTCTCTTTCAGGGCCGGGTCGAGTTGGCGCCCGGCATAATGATCCGGGTTACCGGTAAGAATCACCCGGTGTTTTTCGCTGACCTTGACAGGATGACCATTCACATAGATGCAGGGTTGTGGTTCCCATAAGCCGTTCAATGATGCCAGTAATCCGGCTTGGGTCAGGTTGGCTTCATCCAGCACTAAAGTGATGTACTCTCCGTCTTTGTCGGATTTGGTCTTGGCCCACTCTATCAATGCCCGGTTTTGCTCCACCATAGAGCGGTCGCCATCAGCGTATTGTTGCCACTGCCAGCGTTTCATCAGGGTCTGTTCGCTGTCGGAAGGTCCAAGGGAAATGACTGAAGCCTGTCCCGAAGCCTTGGCCATTTTGGCAGAAAAGTAACTTTTCCCGGTGCCGGTTTCCCCTTGCAGGAAGATAACGGGAGAGTCGGTAAGCCGGTCATGAAGTCGGGATAATCGTCGGCTTTCACGATCTTTCTGACTTATCTCGCTGTGATAAAGATCCCCGGCCAGTGCTGACAGGGGATTGTCTGTGGAGCCTGCCCATATAAGTGATTCAGCCAGTCGGTGTTCAATGCGTTCAATGCCTTCTGCCTCAGAATTCGCTGTTATGGCTTTATCAAGACAATCGGTGGCCAGAGCCTCAATGGCATCGGATCGCGTCTGCTCTGGTGGCAAACGTAACTGCCAGCCAGAAGCCAGTGCATCCTGCAAACGTTTAATTTGTCTTGATGGCCTGATGGTTAACGGTGGATAGCGTTTCGCTGCCTCCGGATCGACTTTCAACTGATACGCCATGGCCTGACGAAGTTCATCAGGCAAAGGGGCCACAATCAGGGCACAGAGCTTGTCCAGAAAATTTTCCTTATGCCAAACGGAAACTGGTTCTTCATAGGACAACAGTAATCCTTTAGATTTACCGTTCTTGAATGCTGTCAGATCAATGGCTCTGGCCAATGGCCACAGGTTCTGCTCCAAAAACGCTCTATTCAACTGCGGGGCACTGTCGATGATGGCCGTTAACTGATCCGGGTCTACCGAGATAGGCTGATCCTTATCCGGCGTCCTATCCGGTAACAAGCTCCGGCAAGCCACTTTCATAAAATCCCTCACGGGTGGATTCTGCCGGGTGCCATGGGTGATGACGCTATTAATGGCCCTGCGCCAGTGGCGGGGTAAAAGCGATGAGGACTGATCAACCTGTTGTGCCCGCCGGGCAGCCATTATCAGGTTATTCAATAAGCCTTCGTTCAATTCAGGCAGAGGGTTACAAAGGTCGGCAGGTACGGTTTTAAACGCCTGATAAAGTTTATTAAGCGCTTGTTCTGGCAGCTCAGCCCGGGGGATTTCATGCCTGTCGGCATTGACAGCCCAGAGATCAACCTCGGGACAGGGTTCACCCTCGGCGACCAGCGAATGCAAGACCGGAGACGGACTTTTCGCAGACTCAGGCCAGAGTAAGGTGACACAAGCCTGTGGGTAGGCTTGTAATTGACCGTTCACCAACAAAGGTTGCCCAATAAACAGGGGCTCCAGAAGCTGCTGAAGCCTTGGGTTATGCTCGAGTCCCCGGAATACAATCGGTTCGCCAGCGCTCAATGCCTCCTGCAATTTACTCGGCTGTCGCCCAAAATGCGCCTGTTGTTCCGAAGTGATATGGATATTATCAAAGAGCTGACTGAAGCCGGTCTGTTCGCTGACCTGAATGACCAAAGGGGCTTCCTGCTGATTATTTAGCCAATGACTTGTCTGGGTATGTTGCTGATAAGTAACGGTATTAAAAGTGGCTTGATCTGTGATTGGCTGTTCATTGTTTTCTGTCAATCCCAGTGCTTTTGGTTGCTGTCTTGAATCAGTCACCTGAAGCCGGGGCTCCAGGCCGGTCGTCTCGCGAATCGTCTGCAGTGAACCCAGCAAATGAAACCAGTGTGCCTCAGTGAGGGTAGACGTTACGGTGACTACACCACCTGCCCGAATTTGTTCCAACAGACTGGTATTAGGGATTGCATAGCCTTCCGGGGCAATGGCAATCGGGCTCAGCCACTCCCTGACATTACTCTGGTTAATGATGATCGGGTTTGCTGATGCCTGGGCTTTATCAAGTTCCTGGTCACCTTCTTCATTATCAGAGTGAGACAGACTTTGGAACAGTGTATGAAGCTCTTCATTGCCTAACGGCATCTTATAAAACTGAACATCGTCGGGTAATGGACAGATCTTCCCGTTGCTCTCAAAACACTGTTGCGCCAGCATCTGTCGAACCGTCTGTTCAAAGGCCAGATCCTGCCAATTGGCGCCTTTCAGAATCACCCGTTGTCCGGCCTTTAACGACTCAAGCTTGCCGGGGATGTGTCGGATTCGCCCTTGTTGATCCACTCCGGGGCCACCCAGCAATAACTGCCGCCAGCTGCTGTGCAAGTGGCAGTTAATAAGAAGGGTATTTTCGTCATCCATAGCACTTTCGGCAGAGGGGAGTTCAGCCAATAACTGAACCTCGTCGATATCCATTAATGAGGCATTGCCGGTCGTTTCGTTGAACTGCCAGGTATTGCCCGGTCGATTAATTCGCCGCCAGAAATCAGCACCGGGTGCCTCGGCCCCCGATGCCTTGTCACGTCGGCCAACTGATGCCAACTGTGCAGGGTCTGCCAACACCAATAGCGAAACATGCTCACCCAAAGGACGTTTTTTGTTGCTGACTTTGTCGTACAGGCAGGGGTTATCCGGGTCCAGTAAATCGTTAAACTTTGGCAGTTCTTCACCGGTGAGTTTTCGAATATCTATCACCAGTGTTAATGGCTGAGAACTTTCAAAGAGCTTGCCTGAACGCAGAGTGTGGCGACCCTCTTCGGAAATACTCAACCGGCTAACCAGATTAGCCTCTGAGAGGTCGTCGGGGTGGGATATAACAGTAACATCCTGATGTTTATCGCAGGTCCTGGCAATCAGAAGTTGTCGAACCTCATCATCACTGGCGACAAAACGAAAATCGAAGGCATGAGGAGCCTTTTGGAGCGACGAATCCGTTGCGGATACGATTCTCGTTTTGTCAGGCAGGCCTCTCGAAGTTGGCGATATATTGAGTCTGGCAGTTACACCGGTGACCTCAGCAATCTCTGGTTTTAAATCCAGCTTTGCTCTTTTGGGTGGTATGCCGCCATCAGGCTTTTCAGTCTTAAAAACAGGGTTGTTTGTTTTTCCATTGATCTGACCATCCATAGCCAATCTCCTCTACTGCTTTCCTTTGCAGGAGTGTTATGAAACTGTATTACTGTTTGACCTTAAAATAGGATTAAAGTTCCATTTGGACAGTTGCCTGTAACATTGAAGGAAGTCAACGACCTCGAAAAACTCTATGATCAGACATCCAATGAGTCCGACATCGAATTCAGGTTCACGCTGCTCAAAAACTCTTCGGCAATGGTTGTCAAATCATCGGACCTCAGTACCAGGGCGTCACTGGCGTTGTGTGCCTCCCTTAAGCGAGCGTCCTGAAAAGATTTCAGAAACCCGGGAGAGCTATCAATTGTGATCATCATGGCATACAGCTCTTCTGGTGAGGATGGATCGTGAGTGCCATATTCCTTAAACATGAAACTTCTGTCGGAAGTGTCGGCCCAACAATAGGTTAAGCAACCGCCTTTCGAGTGCGTTATTCCATACAGGTAATGACTGAAGGCCTGTAGAATTGCCCGTTCGCATTTGTCTTTTACATAAGGCAAAAGATCTTGAGCCTGAGAGGTTACTGGTTTGTCGCAGTTTTTATCATAATTGTGAATATCCGATTCTTTCAGAGCATTGCCAAATGGTGTTTGCGCTGACTTATTTTGATGGATTTTTTCCAATATCTGCTTCAAGTTTGGGCTGTTCTCAACGATTAGTTGAAACAGGGCTTCGACCTTTTCATTAATCATCGTGTTTTGCCAGGAAGGCTGCCCCATGATAATCACCGGCCGGTGGCTCGCCTTGCCCGAGATTAAATTCGGAAACGCGGGATGGTGCACCAGCATTCGTTCTATATTCGGAACGCCTTCAGGCTTGTCCGTCCAGGCGGCGTTTAACGATGAGCTGGCGATGTCACCCTCAAGGGATGACGAAAACCCACCATGACAGTGAGTGACCAACATGGCATCACTTTCTCTATTCTGGAAATTGTGAAAAACCAAACGCCAAGTCTGGCTATTTTTTTCTCTGGACAACAATTCCCTGTACCACTTTTTCAGGCAATTAGCAGCTTCAATCTTCAGTTCATCGACGCGTTCCAGATTTATCAATAGCTGATGATGATCAACAGCCTTTATATGACACTCAAGGTATTCCGGTTGTGGGTCCAGCCAACCTGATTTCAGGGCTTCAAGAGCAAAGTGAATAACTGAGGGCCTGGCCAAGTCACTGCATTTCAGTATCTGCTCCACGACACTCAACCAAATCAGAGGACCTGTTTCCCACCGAACAATCATTTTTGAGTACAATAACTTGAGTAGTTCGGTGACCTGATCTTTATCACAGTTGGACAATAGTCGTCTGACTGTCCATGATATCGGATATAAATCACCTCCGACCAAACGCTTTTCGTAATGGCCCCATTCTTTTGTCTCCAGTGACTCCAGCAATGAGACCCCCATGGAAAAACTGGTTAGACCTTTTTCATCCCAAAGTCTCTCGACTATTCCAGGAAAAAATAGATTGTTTTCAGGCAATGCACTGTATCTCTCAAGGGCTTTGTTCAGTTCCTCCAGACTCATGCGACAGGCTTTAGCCAGAGTTTGCTGTTGTGCTGAATCAGCCACTTTTAGGAAATCTTTCAGGAGCTCCTTAATTTTCCTGGACCTGGTGCTGGAATCAACGTCGTTCATGACGGGCTGGAAATGCGGTCTGACTTTTTTTAAATGTGCAGGTGCCCCGCTCAAACTCACTGATTTCCAGGTTTGGCCCTTATCCCCGGAATACTCGGCATAGCTGTGGATATAACTATTCATTTGCCGACATGGAATCCCAAAATAACGGCAAAAAGCTACAAAAACAGCCACACGATGACGACAGCTACCTTGCCGCTGTGTGACCAAAAAATGAAAAAAATTGCCCTTGCTTATTGGTTTGGCATCACCGGAAAACAGTCGGCAATACCCCTTGATTGCCATAATTCGTTGTTTCGTGTTTTTAGCGGTTTTTATTGCCCGCAAAGACTCATACACTTCGGAGGGTTGTTGGTCCATGGTCTTAAACAGTTTGCCCAGTACTGTTTTTATACCTTCTGAACAACGGGTGTCCAAATGTGTTGATCCATCTGGTCGGGTTCGTTTAGCAGCTGTTTTTTTGCCCAGCTTTCTGGTTTCTACGACATAAGTCGTTCTAATGTTCTGTTTGGCTGTGGCCCCATGAACAGTCAGTGTGTGAAGCCCGGTATATTGGTCCCTGATCAGCGTGAATGGCCAATCGGGCTCTATACGCAGGGCCACGATATAGTCGTCAGCTGTTAGACTGGGCAATATAACTTGACCATTCTTCGATGACCATTCAAGGGTTCCCAGCGATTGATTGCTGGCTAATGTCAATTGCTGGTCACGCCCCGGTAACCGTTCAGGTGTAAGGGTTTCGAAACCCTCAATGTGTCTATCACTAATGTCGATCAGTTCGATATCACCCTTAGCTGACACATCAATATCCTCTGCCCGGCAGCGATACATATGAGACTTTCTGTGCTTATCAAAGACTCTATAGTCGGTACGTTCTGGTTTCTCCACGCTCTCATAGTTCGTTTCCCTGCTCAATAATCGAGACCCTTTTTTGTAGACTTTGAGAATGTGTTTTTCAGGAGCCTTATCATTACCAATAGTCAATGTTTCTTTACCAGGTCGCGGCTCATGGTTCGTTCTCTGATCCAATGCCGGAGCCTGTTTCTCCTGGACGTGCAGCAGGTCTTTTTCAGAATTCTCAGCCCAATGGTTCAGCTGGCCACCTATCTGATACCAAAACGCAGGACACCATTGAGCAGTATTGGAATTCCATTCGCGTGTCAGCTGGTCAGCCTCGTGAAAATAAGATTGGTTAGCTGGCATGTTCAGTGATTGTTTCTCTTCTTTCGTCAGGGGAAATACGCTGTTAGCGTCCACACCTGTCTGGCCAAACTCATGATTAAACCAGCGTTGCTGCCAGTGTCGGTAAAGTGCCCGGGTGAGCATACCGTTCGACTGATCCGGCTTCAGTGAAAGACCTGATGCCCGCCACCTGGCCTGAGCTGTCATCTTGATGATTTCTGTTTTGGTTTCCTCTTCAGTCAGACGAGCTGCATAACGAATTTCATGGTGTTTTTCATCAATAGTGTTGCGATCACTGCGTCGTATCGACCACGGACGATCAATGCCCGATACCCGGTTGAACCATTCGCAAAGTTCGGAATCAAACTCACTTTTACCTATGGCAGTAACTGATGACTCTGGCAGTTGCTCCAGCGATATGTTGGCGGCCATCAGAAAAAGCCGGTAGTGCTGATTGAGGCATTGATGAACGGCTTTTTCGGTCAAATCACCCCCTCTGTTAACAGCCCTGGCGACATTCTGTAAATCAAGGCCGGTCGGTTGTAATGGCAGTTTTTTGCTTTGCAGTTGAGCCCTTAAAAGACAATGTTTTTCTGTTAGCATCTTGGCGACGAATGTCCCTTCTGAGGAATCTGGCAATACTTTCCCGGCAATGGTCTGCAATTCTGCAGGGTTGTACTGCCGGATGGGCAAATGTCGGAAACGCCCTTTCAGCGCCGGTGATAAGGGTTTGCGCCCGCTGTATTCAGGCGGGTTGATGGTGGCAAACAGGTGGAAACCCGGATGGGCTTCACCGGCCAGAATATCGTTTAACTCACCTTCCAGATGCTGGCTGTCGATCAGATTCATTTCCGAAATCACCACAATGCCGCCTGCCACTTTTGCCTTCTGGATCGTTTCACACACTTTGTCCCAGGAACAATCACAGGCATTCAGGTAAAAGACTTCCGGCATGGATTCTCCCCGTCGCTCAGTCTCCTGTCTGACACTTTCAATCACCAGGCTCAGCGTGGCATCTTTACCCCGTCCTGCCGGGCCTTCGATCAGTGTTGCCTGACGGCCGCCGTGTTTTATCTTGCGATGATAAGCCTGCTGACAGCGGCTTAAATCCTGTCCAAGCCATTGCGCCAGTTCACGGACTGCCGATCCGGAGGTATCAAAATCTGGTCGGATTTCTCTGGTGACTGTACTGAAGGTCTGCTGCATATTTGACAGGGTCTTGATACGAAGACTGTCGCTCAGGGTGTTCTCCGGTTGGTAACGGGCAGCAAACCAGATTTCCAGTGCTGACCAGGCATCCTGATAAGTCTCGCTGATTTCGGGACCCAGTACATCCCGAAAACTTTGTTGGATCAAACTGTTTATTTGCTCACCGGTAACAGGGTTATCAGCGGGCAGCGCACGATCCAGATACCAGCCCACCCAACTGCAGATATCCGTTAAATCTCTGGGGGTAAACTCATGCTCGGGCAACAGTTCCTGATAATATTGCCACAATGCCATCACGCTTTTGGTGGCACTGTGTGCAATGTTGTTTATTCGGGGCCCCTGCAGATGCCTCAGTAACTGATTGATCAGAGCTGGTTCCACCACCCTGTCCCGCAGGAAAGCCTGGTCCAGGCGGGGGTAGTAAGCTATGGGCAGTTTCTCCTTCAGTGCCGCGTCCAGCTGGCGCCCGGCATAATGATCCGGATTACCGGTGAGAATCACCCGGTGTTTTGTGCTGACCTTGACAGGATGACCATTCACATAAACGCAGGGTTCTGGTTCCCATAAGCCGTTCAATGACGCCAGCAATCCGTCTTTGGCCAGATTGGCTTCATCCAGAATCAGGGTGATATAGTTTCCTCCAACACAGCCTCCGTCTTTGCCGGATTTGGTATTGGCCCATTCCATCAATGCCCGGTTTTGCTCCGCCATAGAGCGGTCGCCGTCAGGGTGTTGTTGCCACTGCCAGCGTTTCATCAGGGTCCGTTCACTGTCAGAAGGTCCAAGGGAGATCACCGAAGCCTGCCCTGAATCCTTCGCCATTTTGGCAGAAAAGTAGCTTTTTCCGGCGCCGGTTTCCCCCTGCAGGAAGATAACGGGAGAGTCTGTAAGTCGGTCATGGAGTCGCGATAATCGACGACTTTCGCGATCCTTCTGACTCATCTCGCCGTGATAAAGATCATGGGCCAGTGCTGACATGGGGTTATCAACGGAACCTTTCCATTCCAGTGAGTCAGACAGTCGATTTTCTACGTGTTCAATGCCTGTCGCGTCAGAATTTGCTGTTGCGGCAATATAAAAACAATCGGTAGCCAGATCGTGAATGGCGTCGGATCGGGTCTGCCCGGGCGGCAATAGTAAATGCCAGCCAGAAGCCAGTGCATCTTGCAAACGTTTAATCTGTCTGGTTGGCCTGATGGCTAACGATTGACAGAGCTCTGCTTCCTCCGGATCGATTTCCAACTGATACGCCATTGCATCTCGTTGTGCTTCAGGCGCATGGGCCAGGATCATGGCACAGAGCCTGTTCAGAGCTTCGTCTTTATCATCCAGTTGAGATGGTCTTTCATAAGACAGTTGAAGTCCTTCAAATTCGGTGTCCTCAAATATCACCGGGTCAAAGGCTCTGGCCAGTTGCCAAAAGTTCTGCTTCACAAACTTTCTATCCAACGCCAGAGCACTGTTGATGGTGGCATTTAAGCGGTCCGGGTCGATTGAAGCGGTTTGATCCTCATCAGGCAATAACTGCCAACAAGCCACTTTCATAAAATCACGCACGGGCGGATGCTGCCGAGTGCCATGGGTGATGACGCTATTGATGGCCTTGCGCCAGTGGCAGGGCAGGAGCTGCGGGGACTGATCAACCTGTTGTGCCCGACGGGCAGCCAGCATCAGGTTATTCAACAAACCACTGGTTATTTCAGGCAGAGGATTACAAAGGTGAGCAGGTACGGTTTTAAACGCCTGATAAAGTTTATTAAGCGCTTGTTCTGGCAGCTCAGCCCGGGGGATTTCATGCCTGTCGGCATTGACAGCCCAGAGATCAACCTCGGGACAGGGTTCACCCTTGGCGACCAGCGAATGCAAGACCGGAGACGGACTTTTCGCAGACTCAGGCCAGAGTAAGGTGACACAAGCCTGTGGGTAGGCTTGTAATTGACCGTTCACCAACAAAGGTTGCCCAATAAACAGGGGCTCCAGAAGCTGCTGAAGCCTTGGGTTATGCTCGAGTCCCCGGAATACAATCGGTTCGCCAGCGCTCAATGCCTCCTGCAATTTACTCGGCTGTCGCCCAAAATGCGCCTGTTGTTCCGAAGTGATATGGATATTATCAAAGAGCTGACTAAAGCCGGTCTGTTCGCTGACCTGAATGACCAAAGGGGCTTCCTGCTGATTATTTAGCCAATGACTTTTCTGGGTATGTTGCTGATAAGTAACGGTATTAAAAGTGGCGTGATCTGTGATTGGCTGTTCATTGTTTTCTGTCAATCCCAGTGCTTTTGGTTGCTGTCTTGAATCAGTCACCTGAAGCCGGGGCTCCAGGCCGGTCGTCTCGCGAATCGTCTGCAGTGAACCCAGCAAATGAAACCAGTGTGCCTCAGTGAGGGTAGACGTTACGGTGACAGCACCACCTGCCCGAATTTGTTCCAACAGACTGGTATTAGGGATTGCATAGCCTTCCGGGGCAATGGCAATCGGGCTCAGCCACTCCCTGATATTACTCTGGTTAATGATGATCGGGTTTGCTGATGCCTGGGCTTTATCAAGTTCCTGGTCACCTTCTTCATTATCAGAGTGAGACAGACTTTGGAACAGTGTATGAAGCTCTTCATTGCCTAACGGCATCTTATAAAACTGAACATCGTCGGGTAATGGACAGATCTTCCCGTTGCTCTCAAAACACTGTTGCGCCAGCATCTGTCGAACCGTCTGTTCAAAGGCCAGATCCTGCCAATTCGCGCCTTTCAGAATCACCCGTTGTCCGGCCTTTAACGACTCAAGCTTGCCGGGGATGTGTCGGATTCGCCCTTGTTGATCCACTCCGGGGCCACCCAGCAATAACTGACGCCAGCTGCTGTGCAAGTGGCAGTTAATAAGAAGGGTATTTTCGTCATCCATAGCACTTTCGGCAGAGGGGAGTTCAGCCAATAACTGAACCTCGTCGATATCCATTAATGAGGCATTGCCGGTCGTTTCGTTGAACTGCCAGGTATTGCCCGGTCGATTAATTCGCCGCCAGAAATCAGCACCGGGTGCCTTGTCACGTCGGCCAACTGATGCCAACTGTGCAGGGTCTGCCAACACCAATAGCGAAACATGCTCGCCCAAAGGACGTTTTTTGTTGCTGACTTTGTCGTACAGGCAGGGGTTATCCGGGTCCAGTAGATCGTTAAACTTTGGCAGTTCTTCGCTGGTGAGTTGTCGAATATCTATTACCAGTATTAATGGCTGTGAACTTTCAAAGAGCTTGCCAGAGCTCAGAGTGTGGCGACCCTCTTCGGAAATACTCAACCGGCTCACCAGATTAGCCTGTGAGAGGTCGTCGGGGTGGGAAATAACAGTAACATCCTGATGTTTATCGCAGGTCCTGGCAATCAGAAGTTGTCGAACCTCATCATCACTGGCGACAAAACGAAAATCGAAGGCATGAGGAGCCTTTTGGAGCGACGAATCCGTTGCGGATACGATTCTCGTTTTGTCAGGCAGGCCTCTCGAAGTTGGCGATATATTGAGTCTGGCAGTTACACCGGTGACCTCAGCAATCTCTGGTTTTAAATCCAGCTTTGCTCTTTTGGGTGGTATGCCGCCATCAGGCTTTTCAGTCTTAAAAACAGGGTTGTTTGTTTTTCCATTGATCTGACCATCCATAGCCAATCTCCTCTACTGCTTTCCTTTGCAGGAGTGTTATGAAACTGTATTACTGTTTGACCTTAAAATAGGATTAAAGTTCCATTTGGACAGTTGCCTGTAACATTGAAGGAAGTCAACGACCTCTAAAAACTCATCGTGACCAGATTATGATCAGATATCCAATGAGTCCGACATCGAATTCAGGTTCACGCTGCTCAAAAACTCTTCGGCAATGGTTGTCAGCGTATCGGACCTCAGCACCAGGGCGTCACTGGCGTTTTGTGCCTGTCGCAAGTAGGCGTCCTTAACAAGTTTCTCTTTATGTCTAAAGCGACAAATATCAGACATCATGGCAAACAGCTCTTCTGGTGAGGATGGATCATGAGCGCCATAGCAAAAGTTATTGCTGTCATGGTTCATGCGAGAAAGCATGATAGTGTCAAGCCAACAATACGTTAAGCGACCGCCTTTTGACTGTGTCACTTCGTACAGATAATGACTGAAGGCATGTCTGATCGCTTGCTTGCATTTGTTTGTGAAGTCATCAAGAATTTTTTTCTCCTTATTCGACACCTTGAGGGGGGGCAGAGTCTGATTGGCTTTTTTCAATATCTGCTTAAACTCCGGCCTGTTCTCTGATTTTCGTTGCAGCAGGGCTTGAACCTTTTCCTCAATTGCAATTTCGCCCCAGTCGGGGCAACCGATAATAATCACCGGACGGTCTTTATCCCTGCTCGGGTTTAACTGTGAAAAAGCAGGCTGTTGCACCAGCATTCGTTCTATATCAGGAATGCCCTCAGGATTGTTCGTCCAGACGTCTTGTATAGAACGATGGGCCATCTGATTTTCAAGGGATGACGAAAACCCGTCATGGCAATGAGTGACGAACAAGGTATCACGTTCTTGCCTCTGGTAGTGTTCATAATTCAAACGCCACACGCTACTGTGTTTTTCCCTGGACAACAATGCGTCATACCACTTTCTCAGACAGTGGGTGGCTTTAACCTTCAGTTCATCGATGCCTTCCAGAGCTTCCAATAGCCTGTGATGTTCAAAGGCACCGATAATATTTCTGTGATAATTTGGCACTGGATCCAGCCAACCCGATTCCATGGCTTTAAGTGCAAAGTGAATAACCGACGGTTTGGTCCGTTCGCTCTGATTCAATATAGACACCATTGATCTCAACCACTTGTTAGGATTTGCTCCGCCCTGAATAATCATTCTTGAGTACAATGACTCGAGTTGTTCAGTGACCTGATCTTCATCATTGTCGAGCAAGATTTGTATGACTGCCTCCGACATCGGTTCATAGTCGCGATTCCTCCTGTACGATTCGTCGATTTGCACAGAATCGAATTCATACCTCGCGTCTATGAGGCCTTTTAACGGAGCCTTCGACATCGGTTTATCATTATGACTTTTACTGTTCTCATCCTGATCGTCGCGAGTCAGGGTACCGAGCAATTTCTTCTCGTCATTGCTCAACGCTTTTGTCTCTGATAACGCTGAGACACCCATGGCAAAACTGGTTAAATTTTTTTCTCCCCAAAGTTTTTTTACTATCTCGAAAATGCTTGGAATGCTTTCTGGCAATGCACTGTTTGTCAGAAAATATTTGCTCAGTTTCTCGGGGCTCGTATTCATGGCTCTGGCCAGCGTTTGCTGTTGTGATAAATCTGCCCCTTGCAGGAGATTCTTAATTGTTTTTAACGCAGCACTGGAACTTTGCAACGTTTTGGTGCGCTGAAATTTTGGTATCACTTTTGTGTCCTTTGTGGGCGCCCCGCCCAAATCCACTGACAGCCAGGTTTGGCCTCTATCCACTGAACACTCGGCAAAGGCGTGGGTATGGTTAGACATTTGCCGACATGGAATCCCGAAATAACGGCAAAGAGCGACAAAAACAGGCGCACGATGACGGCAACGCCCTTGCCGCTGTGTTACCAGGAATTTAAAGAAATTCTCCCCGCGCTTTGGTTTAGTCACCCCGGAAAACTGTCGGCAATACTCCTTGATTGCCCGAACGCGTTCGGTCATGTCTCGAGCGTTTGCAATTTTTCGCAAAGGCTCCCGTATTTCGGGTGGTTGTTGGTCAATGTTTGTAAACAGTCCATTCAGCACTTTTTTCATCCCTTTTGAACAGCGGGTGTGAAACCATATCGATCGTTTTGAGCGAGCTTCTTTAGTCGATGCTTCCAAGTCCGGTTCTCTGGATTCTACGACATAAGAAATTTGAATACGCCGCCCCTTAGCTTTGGCCTTTGGAATAAACAGCGTGTGAAGCCCGGTATATTTGTCTCTTTTCAGGGTATATGGCAAATCGGGTTCTATACGCAGAGCCACGATATAGTCATCAGGCGTCAGGCTGGGCAATTTATATTCATCATCCTTTGATGACATCTTGAGGGTCGCCAGGGTTTGATTGCTGGCTAAGATCAATTCCTGATCACGCCCTGGTAAAGGGTCAGGTGTGAGAGTTTCAACCCCCAGGAAGTGCAGGTCATTAATATCGACCGTTCTAATATTACCCGTGTCAGACACACAAACATCACTTGCCCGCCAACGGTACATATGGGAAGGATGGTGCTGAGTTTTAAAAACTATTTCATCCTTAATTCGTGGCTTCTCCTCGCACTCATAGTCCGTGTCCTGTTTCAGGCCTATGAAATCTTTCTCGGAGAGTTCCTCGATGAATTTTTCATGAGCCTCATCAGCATTGATAGCTGAGGCTTTGTTAGCATAATCGCTCACCTGATGGTTGGGCAGATCACTTATCTGGTACCAAAACGCAGACCCGTATTGAACTGCATTGGCGTTCCATGTGCTCATCCGCTGATCAACTTCCTGAAGACAAGACCGGTAAGCGGGTAATTTTAGCGTTTTTTTCTCTTCTTCCGTCAGGGGAAATACGCTATTGGCGTCAATGCCCGTCTTGTCAAACTTACGATCAAACCAGCTTTGCTGCCAGTGTCGGTACAGTGCCCGGGTGAGAGCATTGTCCGACGGGTCCGGATTCAGGGAAAGACCGAATGCCTGCCATTGTGACTGAGCGACCATCCTGATGATTTCTGTTTTGGTTTTTTTTCCAGTCAGACCGGTCTTGAAACAAATCCCATGGTGTTTTTCATCAATACTGTTGCGATCACTGCGTCGTATCAACCATGGACGACTAATGCCCGATACCCTTTCGTTGAGCCATTTGCAAAGTCCGGAATCAAGTGCTCCTTTACCCATGACAAGAGCCGGTGACTTCGGCAGTTCCTCCAGCGACAGGTTGGCAGCCATCAGGTAAAGCCGGTAGTGCTGATTGAGGCATTGACGAAGTGCTTTTTCGCTAAAATTGCCTCCTCTTTTGACAGCCATGGCGACATTCTGTAAATCGCGGCTGGTGGGCTGTAACGGCAGGTCTTTGCGTTGCAGGCAGGCCCTTAAACGACAATGTTTTTCAGTCAGCCATTTAGCGACGAATTTCCCTTTTGGGGAGTTTGGCAACACTTTCTTGGCAATGTTCTGCAATTCTGTCGAGTTATACTGGCGGATCGGCAAATGCCGAAAACGTCCTTTCAGCGCCGGTGATAAGGGTTTTCGCCCGCTGTACTCAGGTGGGTTGATGGTGGCAAACAGGTGGAAACCCGGATGGGCGTCACCGGCCAGAATATCGTTTAACTCACCTTCCAGATGCTGGCTGTCGATCAGATTCATTTCCGAAATCACCACGATGCCGCCTTCCACTTTTGCTTTCTGGATCGCTTCACACACTTTATCCCAGGAACAATCACAGGCATTCAGGAGAGAGACCTCTGGCATGGATTCTTGCCGTTGCCTGGCCTGCTGTCTGACACTTTCAATCATCAGGTTCAGCGTGGCATCCTTACCCCGCCCGGCTGGGCCTTCAATCAACGTCGCTTGTCGTCCGCCGTGTTTTCTGTCGTGATGATAAGCCTGCTGACAGCGGCTTAAATCCTGTCCCAGCCCTTGCACCAGTTCAATGACTGCCGATCCGGAGGTATCAAACTCAGGTTGGAATTTTTTGGTGTATGCTCCGAAGTCTCGCTGAATATCTGGCAGGGTGTAGTTATGAACTTTGTCGCGCAGGGTGTTGTCCTGTTGGTAACGGGCAGCAAACCAGACTTCCAGTGCCGTGAGGGCATCCTGTTGAGTCTCGCTGATTTCAGGACCCAGCACATCCCGGAAACTCTGCCGGATCAAACTGTTCATTTGCTCACAGCTAACACTGTCGCCTTCCGACAACGCACGATCCAGATACCAGCCCACCCAACTGCAGATATCCGTTAAATCCCTGGGAGTAAACTCATGCTCGGGCAACAGCTCCTGATAATATTGCCACAGAGCCATCAGGCTCTTGGTGGCACTGCGTGCAATGTCGTTTATTTGCTGCTCCGGCAGATGCCGTTGTGATAAATGATTGACCAGAGCCGGTTCCACCACCCTGTCCTCAAGGAAAGCCTGATCCAGGCGTGGGTAATAAGCCCTGGGCAGTTTCTCTTTCAGGGCCGGATCGAGCTGGCGCCCGGAGTAATGATCCGAATTGCCGGTGAGAATCACCCGGTGTTTTGGGCTGACCGGAACAGGGTGACCATTGACATAGATGCAAGGCTTTGGCTCCCATAAGCCGTTCAATGACGCCAGTAATCCGGTTTTAGCCAGGTTGGCTTCATCCAGAACCAGAGTAATGTATTCTCCATCTGTGTCCTCTGGGATAGTAGCCCATTCCATCAGAGTCCGGTTTTGTTGCATCATAGAGCGGTCGCCATCGGTATGCTCCCGCCACTGCCAGCGTTTCATCAGGGTCTGTTCGCTGTCGGAAGGTCCAAGGGAAATGACCTTAGCCTGTCCTGAAGCCTCTGCCATCTTTGCTGAAAAGTAACTTTTCCCGGTGCCGGTTTCTCCTTGCAGAAATATAACGGGAGAGTCCGTAAGCCGGTCATGAAGTCGCGATAATCGACGACTTTCACGATCTTTCTGACTTATCTTGCCGTGATAAAGATCCCGGGCCAGTGCTGACAGGGGCATATCAGCGGAACCCTGCCATTTCAGTGATTCAGACAGTCGATTTTCAATACGTTCAATGCGCTCTGCCTCGGAATTCGTTGTTCTGGCCATGTGGAAACAATCGGTGGCCAGAGCCTGAATGGCATCGGATCGGATCTGCCCTTGTGACAAAGGTAAATGCCAGCCGCAAGCCAGTCCGTCCTGCAAACGTTTGATCTGTCTTTCTGGCCTGATGGTTAACGATGAATATTGCTCTGTTGCCTTCGGATCAACTTCCAACTGACAGGCTATGGTCTGTCGTTGTTGTTCAGGCGCATGAGCCAGGATCATGGCACAGAGCCTGTCCAGAGCTTTTTTGTCAGCCGATTGTGGAAACGGACTTTTATAGGACAGTTGTAATTCGGTACCTTTAAATACTGCCGGGTCAAAGGCTCGGGCCAGTGGCCACAGGTTCTGCTCCACAAACTCTCTATCCAAATGCCGGGCACTGTTGATGATGGCAGTTAACTGATCCGGGTCTACCGAGGCGGCCTGACCCTCTTGCGGCTTCTGATGAGCATCTGGCGTGTTATCCGGTAACAATTGCCAACAAGCCACTTTCATAAAATCACGCACGGATGGATTTTGCCGGGTGCCATGGGTGATGACGCTATTGATGGCTTTGCGCCAGTGGCGGGGTAAAAGCTGTTGGGACTGGTCCACCTGTTTTGCCCGCCGGGCAGCCAGTATCAGATTATTCAACAACCCTTCGGTGATTTCAGGCAGAGCATTACAAAGGCCAACAGGTACGGTTTTAAACGCTTCGTAAAGTTTATCAAGTGCTTGTTCTGGTACCTCGGTACGGGTAATACCGTGCCTGGAGGCGCTGATACCCCAAAGATCAACCTTGGAACACGGCTTACCCCTGGCAATCATTGCACGAAATACCGAAGACGGGCTTTTTGCAGAATCAGGCCAGAGTATTGTGACATGAGCTTTTGGGTAGGCCTGCAATTGGCCATTCACTAGCAGAGGTTGTCCCACAACCAGAGGTTCCAGAAGCTGCTGAAGCCTTGGATTACTCTCCAGTCCCCGAACAACAACCGGCGTGCCAGCGATTAATGCCTCCTGCAATTTACTCTGAAGTCGTCCAAAATGGGCCTTTTGTTCCGAGGTGATATGGATATTATCAAATAGCTCACTGAAGCTGGTTTGTTCATTGACCTGAATAACCAGAGGTGCTCCCCGCTGATTATTCAGCCAATGACTTGCCTGGGCATGTTGCTGATAAGTGAAGGTATTAAAAGCAGCATGATCTTTAACTTTTTTCTGTGGCTGTTGGCTCCCGGGCAAAGGGTGCTCATCGTTTTTTGTCAATCCCAGGGCATTCGGCTGCTTTTTCCAATGCGCCACCTGAAGTCGGGGCTCCAGACCAGTCGTTTCGCGAATAGTCTGCAGTGAGCCCAGTAAACAAAACCATTCTGCCTGAGTGAGGGGAGACGTTACGGTGACGGTACCACCCGCCCGAACTTGCTCCAACAGACAGGTGTTAGGGGTGGCATAGCCTCCGGGAGCAATTGCAATGGGGCTCAGCCAATCCGTGATATTATTCTCGTTAATGATGATCGGGTTTCGTGGTGCGTGCTTTTTATCAAGTCCTTTGTCATCTTCTTTATAAGAGTGAGACAGGCTTTGGTACAATGAATGAAGCTCGTCCTTCCCTACCGGCATCTGATAAAACTGAACATTGTCGGGTAACTGACAAATCTTGCCGTTGCTCTCGAAGCTCTGTTGCGCCAACATCTGTCGAATCGTCTGTTCAAAGGCCAGATCATCCCAGTTGGCGCCTTTCAGAATCACTCGTTGTCCGGCCTTTAATGACTCAAGTCTGCCGGGCAGGTGCCGGATTCGCCCTTTTTCATCCACTCCGGGGCCGCCCAGAAGCAACTGTCGCCAGTGGCTGTGCAGGTGACAGTCAATAACAAGGGTATTGTCGTTATCCATGGTGCTCTCAGCGGGAGAGAATTCAGCCAATACCGGAGGAACACTGTCGATGTTTATTGCCCGGGCATTGCCGGTCTGAGCATCGAAATGCCAGGAATTGCCCGGTCGATTAATTCGCCGCCAGAAATCAGCCCCCGGAACGTCGACCGCCGGAGCGCCTTCACACTGGCCAACTGATGCCAACTGTGCAGGGTCTGCCAGCACCAATAGAGAGACATGGTCGCCCAGAAGGCGTTTCTCCTGAGTGACTTTGTCGTACAGACAAGGGTTATCTGGGTCCAGTAGATCGTTAAATTTGGGCAGTTCTTCACCGGTGAGTTTTCGAATATCTATCACCAGTGTCAATGGCTGTGAACTTTCAAAGAGCCTGCCTGAACGCAGAGTGTGGCGACCCTCTTCGGAAATACTCAACCGGCTCACCAGATTAGCCTGTGAGAGATCGTCGGGGTGGGAAATAACAGTTACATCCTGATGTTTATCGCAGGTCCTGGCAATCAGAAGTTGTCGAACCTCATCATCACTGGCGACAAAACAAAAATCGAAGGAATGAGTAGACTTTTGGAGCGACGAATCCGTTGTGGATACGGTTCTCGTTTTGTCAGGCAGGCCTCTCGAAGTTGGCGATATATTGAGTCTGGCAGTCACACCGGTGACCTCTGCAATCTCTGGTTTTAAATCCAGCTTTGCTCTTTTGGATGGTATGCCGCCATCAGGCTTTTCAGTCTTAAAAACAGGGTTGTTTGTTTTTCCATTGATCTGACCATCCATAGCCAATCTCCTCTACTGCTTTCCTTTGAAGGAGTGTTTTGAAACTGTACAGTTATTTGACCTTGAGATTGGATGAAAGTTCCATTTGGACAGTTGCCTGTAACCATTGAAGCAAGTCAACGACCTCGAAAAACTCATCGTGACCAGACTATGTTCTGATATCCAATGAGTCAGCCATCGAATTCAGGTTCATGCTGCTCAAAAACTCTTTGGCAATGAATGTCAGCTCATCGGACCTCAGTACCAGGGCATCACTGGCGTTTTGTGCCTGTCGCAAGTAGGCGTCCTTAACAAGTTTCTCTCGATGGCTAAAGCTACAAATATCAGACATCATGGCAAACAGCTCCTCTGGTGAGGATGGATCATGAGCGCCATAGTCAAAGTTATCGCTGTCACGGTTTCTGTGAGAATGCATGACAGCGTCAACCCAACAATACGTTAAGCGACCGCCTTTTGACTGTGTCACTTCGTAAAGATAATGACTGAAGGCATGTCTGATCGCTTGCTCGCATTTGTTTGTGAAGTCATCAAGAATTTTTTTCTCCTCGTCCGACACCTTGAGGGGGGGCAGAATCTGATTGGCTTTTTCCAATATCTGCTTCAACTCCGGCCTGTTCTCTGCTTTTCGTTGCAGCAGGGCTTGAACCTTTTCCTTAATTGCAATTTCGTCCCATTTGGGGCAACCGATAATAATTGCCGGACGGTGTTTTTCCCTGCCCGAGTTTAACTGTGAAAAAGCAGGCAGTTGCACCAGCATTCGTTCTATATTCGGAATGCCCTCAGGATTGTTCGTCCAGACGTCTTCTATAGAATGATGGGCAATTTGATTTTCAAGGGATGACGAAAACCCGTCATGGCAATGAGTGACGAACAAGGTGTCAGGTTCTTGCCTCTGGTAGTGTTCATAATTCAAACGCCACACCCTACTGTGTTTTTCCCTGGACAACAATGCTTCATACCACTTTCTCAGACAATGGGTGGCTTTAACCTTCAGCTCATCGATGCCTTCCAGAGCTTCCAGTAGCTCATGATGTTCAGAGGCTCTGATAATATTTATGTCATAATCTGGCACTGGATCCAGCCAACCCGATTCCATGGCTTTAAGGGCAAAGTGAATAACCGACGGTTTGGTCAGGTCGCTCTGACCCAATATAGACACCATTGATCTCAACCAGTTGTTAGGATTTGCTCCGCCCTGAATAATCATTCTTGAGTACAATGACTCGAGTTGTTCAGTGACCTGATCTTCATCATTGTCGAGCAAGATTTGTATGACTGCCTCAGACATCGGTTCATAATCGCGACTCCTCCCGTCCCATTCCCAATCGTCGATTTGCACAGAATCGATCGGAGCCTCCGACATCGGTTTATCATTATGACTTTTACTGTTCTCATCCTGATCGTCGCGAGCCACAGTACCGAGCAATTTCTTGTCGTCATTACTCAACGCTTTTGTCTCTGATAACGCTGAGATACCCATGGCAAAACTGGTTAAATTTTTTTCTCCCCAAAGTTTTTTTACCATCTTGAAAATGCTTGGAATTCTTTCTGGCAATGCACTGTTTGTCAGAAAAGGTTTGCCCGGTTTCTCGGGGCTCGTACTCATGGCTTTAGCCAGAGTTTGCTGTTGTGATAAATCTGCCCCTTCCGGGAGATTCTTAAATGTCTTTAACTCAGCGCTGGTACTTTGCAACGTTCTGGTGCGCTGAAATTTTGGTATCACTTTTGTGTTCTTTGTGGGCGCTCCGCCCAAATCCACTGACAGCCAGGTTTGGCCTCCATCCTCGGAACACTCGGCAAAGGCGTGTGTATTGTTAAACATTTGCCGACATGGAATCTTGAAATAACGGCAAAGAGCGACAAAAACAGGCGCACGATGACGACAACGCCCTTGCCGCTGTGTTACCAGGAATTTAAAGAAATTCTCCCCGCGCTTTGGTTTAGTCACCCCGGAAAACTGCCGACAATACTCCTTGATTGCCTGAATGCGTTCTGCCGTGTCTTGAGCGTCTGCTATTTTCCGCAAAGGCTCCTGTATTTCAGGTGGTTGTTGGTCAATGTTCGTAAACAGTCCTTTCAGTACTTTTTTCATCCCTTTTGAACAGCGGGTGTGAAACCTTATCGATCGTTTTGAGCGAGCTTCTTTAGCCGATGCTTCCAAGTCCGGTTCTCTGGATTCTACGACATAAGAAATTTGAATACGCCGCCCCTTATTAGCTTTGGCCTTTGGAATAAACAGCGTGTGAAGCCCGGTATATTTGTCTCTTTTCAGGGTATATGGCAAATCGGGTTCTATACGCAGGGCCACGATATAGTCATCAGGCGTCAGGCTGGGTAATTCATATTGACCATCTTCTGATGACATCTTGAGGGTCGCCAGGGTTTGATTGCTGGCTAAGATCAATTCCTGATCACGCCCTCCTGGTAAAGGGTCAGGTGTGAGAGTTTCGACCCCCAGGAAGTGCAGGTCATTAATATCGACCGTTCTAATATTACCCTTGTCGGACACACAAACATCACTTGCCCACCAGCGATACATATGGGAAGGATGGTGCTGAGTCTTAAAAACTATTTCACTCTTAACTCGTGGCTTCTTCTCGCACTCATAGTCCGTGTCTCGTTCCAGGCCTATGAAATCTTTCTCGGAGAGTTCCTCGATGAATTTTTCATGAGCCTCATCAGCATTGATGGCTGAGGCTTTGTTAGTATAATCGTCCACCCGCTGGTTCGGCAGAGCACCCATCTGGTGCCAAAACGCAGACCCGTATTGAACTGCATTGGCGTTCCATGTGCTTATCCGCTGATCAGCTTCCTGAAGACAAGACCGGTAAGCGGGTAATTTTAGCGTTTTTTTCTCTTCTTCCGTCAGGGGAAATACGCTATTGGCGTCAATGCCCGTCTTGTCAAACTTACGATCAAACCAGCTTTGCTGCCAGTGTCGGTACAGTGCCCGGGTGAGAGCATTGTCCGACGGGTCCGGATTCAGGGAAAGACCGAATGCCTGCCATTGTGACTGAGCGACCATCCTGATGATTTCTGTTTTGGTTTTTTTTCCAGTCAGACCGGTCTTGAAACAAATCTCATGGTGTTTTTCATCAATACTGTTGCGATCACTGCGTCGTATCAACCATGGACGACTAATGCCCGATACCCTTTCGTTGAGCCATTTGCAAAGTCCGGAATCAAGTGCTCCTTTACCCATGACAAGAGCCGGTGACTTCGGCAGTTCCTCCAGCGACAGGTTGGCAGCCATCAGGTAAAGCCGGTAGTGCTGATTGAGGCATTGACGAAGTGCTTTTTCGCTAAAATTGCCTCCTCTTTTGACAGCCATGGCGACATTCTGTAAATCGCGGCTGGTGGGCTGTAACGGCAGGTCTTTGCGTTGCAGGCAGGCCCTTAAACGACAATGTTTTTCAGTCAGCCATTTGGCGACGAATTTCCCTTTTGGGGAGTTTGGCAACACTTTCTTGGCAATGTTCTGCAATTCTGTCGAGTTATACTGGCGGATCGGCAAATGCCGAAAACGTCCTTTCAGCGCCGGTGATAAGGGTTTTCGCCCGCTGTACTCAGGTGGGTTGATGGTGGCAAACAGGTGGAAACCCGGATGGGCGTCACCGGCCAGAATATCGTTTAACTCACCTTCCAGATGCTGGCTGTCGATCAGATTCATTTCCGAAATCACCACGATGCCGCCTTCCACTTTTGCTTTCTGGATCGCTTCACACACTTTATCCCAGGAACAATCACAGGCATTCAGGAGAGAGACCTCTGGCATGGATTCTTGCCGTTGCCTGGCCTGCTGTCTGACACTTTCAATCATCAGGTTCAGCGTGGCATCCTTACCCCGCCCGGCTGGGCCTTCAATCAACGTCGCTTGTCGTCCGCCGTGTTTTCTGTCGTGATGATAAGCCTGCTGACAGCGGCTTAAATCCTGTCCCAGCCCTTGCACCAGTTCAATGACTGCCGATCCGGAGGCATCAAACTCAGGTCGGAATTTTTTGGTGTATGCTCCGAAGTCTCGCTGAATATCTGGCAGGGTGTAGTTATGAACTTTGTCGCGCAGGGTGTTGTCCGGGTGGTAACGGGCAGCAAACCAGATTTCCAGTGCCGAAAGGGCATCCTGTTGAGTCTCGCTGATTTCGGGACCCAGTACATCCCGAAAACTTTGCTGGATCAAACTGTTCACTTGCTCACAGCTAACACTGTCGCCTTCCGACAACGCACGATCCATATACCAACCCACCCAGCTACAGATGTCGGTTAAATCCCTGGGAGTAAACTCATGCTCGGGCAACAGCTCCTGATAATATTGCCACAGAGCCATCAGGCTCTTGGTGGCACTGCGTGCAATGTCGTTTATTTGCTGCTCCGGCAGATGCCGTTGTGATAAATGATTGACCAGAGCCGGTTCCACCACCCTGTCCTCAAGGAAAGCCTGATCCAGGCGTGGGTAATAAGCCCTGGGCAGTTTCTCTTTCAGGGCCGGATCGAGCTGGCGCCCGGAGTAATGATCCGAATTGCCGGTGAGAATCACCCGGTGTTTTGGGCTGACCGGAACAGGGTGACCATTGACATAGATGCAAGGCTTTGGCTCCCATAAGCCGTTCAATGACGCCAGTAATCCGGTTTTAGCCAGGTTGGCTTCATCCAGAACCAGAGTAATGTATTCTCCATCTGTGTCCTCTGGGATAGTAGCCCATTCCATCAGAGTCCGGTTTTGTTGCATCATAGAGCGGTCGCCATCGGTATGCTCCCGCCACTGCCAGCGTTTCATCAGGGTCTGTTCGCTGTCGGAAGGTCCAAGGGAAATGACCTTAGCCTGTCCTGAAGCCTCTGCCATCTTTGCTGAAAAGTAACTTTTCCCGGTGCCGGTTTCTCCCTGCAGAAATATAACGGGAGAGTCCGTAAGCCGGTCATGAAGTCGCGACAATCGACGACTTTCACGATCTTTCTGACTTATCTTGCCGTGATAAAGATCCCGGGCCAGTGCTGACAGGGGCATATCAGCGGAACCCTGCCACTTCAGTGATTCAGACAGTCGATTTTCAATGCGTTCAATGCGCTCTGCCTCGGAATTCGTTGTTCTGGCCATGTGGAAACAATCGGTGGCCAGAGCCTGAATGGCATCGGATCGGATCTGCCCTTGTGACAAAGGTAAATGCCAGCCGCAAGCCAGTCCGTCCTGCAAACGTTTGATCTGTCTTTCTGGCCTGATGGTTAACGATGAATATTGCTCTGTTGCCTTCGGATCGACTTCCAACTGATAGGCTATGGTCTGTCGTTGTTGTTCAGGCGCATGAGCCAGGATCATGGCACAGAGCCTGTCCAGAGCTTTTTTGTCAGCCGATTGTGGAAACGGACTTTTATAGGACAGTTGTAATTCGGTACCTTTAAATACTGCCGGGTCAAAGGCTCGGGCCAGTGGCCACAGGTTCTGCTCCACAAACTCTCTATCCAAATGCCGGGCACTGTTGATGATGGCAGTTAACTGATCCGGGTCTACCGAGGCGGCCTGACCCTCTTGCGGCTTCTGATGAGCATCTGGCGTGTTATCCGGTAACAATTGCCAACAAGCCACTTTCATAAAATCACGCACGGATGGATTTTGCCGGGTGCCATGGGTGATGACGCTATTGATGGCTTTGCGCCAGTGGCGGGGTAAAAGCTGTTGGGACTGGTCCACCTGTTTTGCCCGCCGGGCAGCCAGTATCAGATTATTCAACAACCCTTCGGTGATTTCAGGCAGAGCATTACAAAGGCCAACAGGTACGGTTTTAAACGCTTCGTAAAGTTTATCAAGTGCTTGTTCTGGCACCTCGGTTCGGGCGATACCATGCCTGGAGACGCTGATACCCCAAAGATCAACCTTGGGACACGGCTTACTCCTGGCAACCATTGCACGAAATACCGAAGACGGGCTTTTTGCAGAATCAGGCCAGAGTACTGTGATATGAGCTTGTGGGTAGGCCTGCAATTGGCCATTGAGCAACAGAGGCTGGCCAACCACCAGAGGTTCCAGACGCTGCTGAAGCTCCGGATTACTCTCCAGTCCCCGAAAAATAACCGGCGTGCCAGCGATTAATGCCTCCTGCAATTTACTCTGACGTCGTCCAAAATGGGCCTTTTGTTCCGAGGTGATATGGATATTATCAAATAGCTCACTGAAGCTGGTTTGTTCATTGACCTGAATAACCAGAGGTGCTCCCCGCTGATTATTCAGCCAATGACTTGCCTGGGCATGTTGCTGATAAGTGAAGGTATTAAAAGCAGCATGATCTTTAACTTTTTTCTGTGGCTGTTGGCTCCCGGGCAAAGGGTGCTCATCGTTTTTTGTCAATCCCAGGGCATTCGGCTGCTTTTTCCAATGCGCCACCTGAAGTCGGGGCTCCAGACCAGTCGTTTCGCGAATAGTCTGCAGTGAGCCCAGTAAACAAAACCATTCTGCCTGAGTGAGGGGAGACGTTACGGTGACGGTACCACCCGCCCGAACTTGCTCCAACAGACAGGTGTTAGGGGTGGCATAGCCTCCGGGAGCAATTGCAATGGGGCTCAGCCAATCCGTGATATTATTCTCGTTAATGATGATCGGGTTTCGTGGTGCGTGCTTTTTATCAAGTCCTTTGTCATCTTCTTTATAAGAGTGAGACAGGCTTTGGTACAATGAATGAAGCTCGTCCTTCCCTACCGGCATCTGATAAAACTGAACATTGTCGGGTAACTGACAAATCTTGCCGTTGCTCTCGAAGCTCTGTTGCGCCAACATCTGTCGAATCGTCTGTTCAAAGGCCAGATCATCCCAGTTGGCGCCTTTCAGAATCACTCGTTGTCCGGCCTTTAATGACTCAAGTCTGCCGGGCAGGTGCCGGATTCGCCCTTTTTCATCCACTCCGGGGCCGCCCAGAAGCAACTGTCGCCAGTGGCTGTGCAGGTGACAGTCAATAACAAGGGTATTGTCGTTATCCATGGTGCTCTCAGCGGGAGAGAATTCAGCCAATACCGGAGGAACACTGTCGATGTTTATTGCCCGGGCATTGCCGGTCTGAGCATCGAAATGCCAGGAATTGCCCGGCCGATTAATTCGCCGCCAGAAATCAGCCCCCGGAACGCCGACCGCCAATGCGCCTTCACAATGGCCAACTGATGCCAACTGTGCAGGGTCTGCCACGACCAATACAGAAACATGCTTGCCCAGGGGGCGTTTCTTACGGCTGACTTTGTCGTACAGACAGGGGTTATCGGGGTCCAGCAGGTCGTTAAATTTTGGCAGTGCTTTGCTGGCGAGCTTTCGGATATCTATTACCAGAGTAAATGGCTGTGAACCTTCAAACAGTTTGCCCGGATACAGCCTGTGGCGACCATCACCGGAAATGCTCAGTCGGCTCACCAGGTTAGCCTGTGAGAGGTCATCGGGATGAGAAATAAGGGTGACTTCCCGATGTTCATCGCGGGTCTGGGCAACTAAAAGCTGTCGCACCTGATCATTACTGGCGACAAAACGAAAATCGAAGGCGTGAGGGGGCCTTTGAGTCGCGGAGTCCTTTGAAGATACGGTTCTCACTCTGTCCGGCGAAGCAACCGGAGGTGCCGATCCATTGAGTTTGGGCCTTACACCAGGGCAGACATCCGTATTTTTTGACGATAAATACAGACTTGCTCCCCTGGCTGGCATGCCACCATCAGGAACGGGGTAATTTATTTTCTCACCAATACGACCATCCATAGTCAATCTTCCTCCCTACAGTCATTTGCAGGAATAAATTAAAGCTGTTTAATTATTTGACCTTAAGAAAGTACTAAAGTTCCGTTTTGATGATTATCCCTGGTGAGGAAAGAAAGTCAGCGGAGAAGAAAGTCAGCGATCTCAAAAAACGCATCATGAACTGATATCCCAGTGCTGACGGGCAGCGTAGCTGACCCCGTCAAGCGAGTTCGTTATGCGCGTTCTATTTTTTGTCCGTGTACATGTCCTTTGTCAGGAGATGGTTTTACTTGTTATAAGGTTGCACCAGTTATTTGATGTAATGCTGCTTGCGTCAAAAAATCACTTCGATCTTTGTACTTTCCACCACTCTTAACGATTTGATCTATATGAGCAATAAGAAGATCAGACATGCTGACATTGATTCTTTTTTGCTTTCCCAGAACTTCATCTACTTCAATATCTATAAAAGCCCATTCGGTAAAATCTTCATAATCAGGATTATTCGAATAATCTTGTTTGTTTGATAATGCAATTTGAGATAGATCTAATTCTCCATTAAGAGCCATCTCTTCCATAACTGTAAATGCGGCATCTTTTGCATTTTTTACAATATCATCAAACTCATCAGCTGCAGAATAGGCTGAGTATTTATCATTGCACAGAGCAGGAATTACAATACCATAGGCTGTGTTATTGTCTTCCGCTTTTTCTATACCAATTTTAAATAACATGTCTTGCCTCACATTAATATAATTTCTTTATCGATTCTGAGGGGGAGATCACTCCCCTGCCCATTTCAGCAACTTTGTTACAAGCCCCTTTCCAAGTTTCCTTTTCGGATGAGGAACGGAAGTTCTTTTCCCTTCCTTGTTTATCCATATCTCATGAGAGCCTTTGCCTTGCCTTAAGAACCTGCAACCCCTGGCTTCAAGTTCTTTTCTTAGTTCGTCCGAAGTCATTCGACCTCCCTAAACTTGCATAACAGAAGTATACACACGCACACACACTGCAAGCAAACCTTTCCATACACAGTTATGTGTAAAGAGCTTTTTGTTTTAATTTCAGATAGATACAGATGTCGGAACGAATAACGAAGATAAGCTTACTGAAGAGTTTGCCAATATGCATAGCGCCGAAAACACCGGCGCAGCTATGCTGCCACCGAGTGCTTTGACTTGTTAGGGGCAATGACTTGATAGACACTCTTTGCTACTACTTCAGCTAGTGTGACGGGAACGGCGTTACCAATTTGCCTCATGCACTCACTCCATACTCCGGCAACATGATAATCATCAGGAAATGTTTGAATTCTTGCAGCCTCACGTACGGTGAAATACCTAATTGAATTATCATTAAAGCGAACCATATTTTCCCCGCCGGGGACACCATGATCTCCCGCTTTTGATGTTTTAGAAGGCTCGTCGATGGGACTTCCTGTGTGACCAGGATATGATTTGGCACCATCTTTAAATACATGGTTGTTAAAATCATTCTTTCTTTTAGGCGAAGGTAAATCTTGTATAGCTTCCCTGACAGTAACCCATGGTTTTTCTTCAGGTTGGAATAGCCCATACTTTTTTTGAAGACGTGAAGCAATTTTCTCTGGGTTTTGATTTAGTTTTGGCCTATCGAATTTAGAAACCTTGAGGCGCTTCCAGTAATCTCCAGTAACCCATTGATCCCATAGCAATGCATCTTGAGAGTGAGTAGCCTTGGGAAAACTCCACTCGACATTTAAATCATTACGGAAGCCAACAATGAAAACTCGCTCTCTTTTTTGAGGAACACCATAATCTGCAGCATTCAGAAGTCTGTACACGACATTGTATTTAAGACCTCTATATTTGCCTTTCGTGTGAGTTTCTTCGAGTCGCGCTAAATGACTCTCCCAGTCTTCGCCATCTGCCTTAGAGATATTTGGGTAAGATAATTGCAATATTATGTATTCAAAATATGTGCTGAAATTTTTTCTCAGCAATCCCTTAACATTTTCAAATATAAAAGAGTCAGGCCTTGACTCTCTTACTGCTCGAACAGCTTGAGGAAACATATCTCTGTTATCGTTAAACGCCTTGTGCTTTCCACCTAAAGAAAATGGTTGGCAGGGAGGGCCACCTGCAACGAGAGAAAGACTGCCTCTATATTTTTGGAATGATATATTTCTTACATCTTCATGCTGGATATCCCAGCTTTTTATTTGAGCTTGTCCCTCATCATGATTCTTTAACAGTGTGTTTACAGCATCTTTATTAAATTCAACGAGCATTTCATGCTTAAAGCCACTGTTTGCCAACCCCAAAGCTAACCCGCCTGCTCCAGAAAATAGCTCGACTGAGTTAGGTTGATTTTTGGACATGATAAATACCTATTTTTTCTTCAACTTTATTCTCATTCGGTGGCGTACCTTTTAGTCGATCAGCCCAAACTCTGCCGGGATGAAGCACGTCCCATTCAGATTTTGCTTGCTCATACCTCCCCTTACCGGGATCATGATTGCCAAACCCATCTATATGAGAGTTCCAAAAAGGATTATACCTGCGAGTCATCGCCGCTAGTACTTATAAGGTCAGCTTCCTGATCTTGTAACACGATAAACCTGCATGAAAAATCTTCAATCTGAAGATTCTCCGCAGCATTAATGCTTCTCGCGTGCTCGTTTAACCTTCTGTATAAAGCGGAATCATTTTCTTTAAGACTACCCCGACCTTGCCTCCATCCCGGCAGTACTGCTTTACCCACATAAATTGGAAGATCTGGAGTTTTGCTATAGATCTTTCTGTACTGTGGAAAATCCCCTTTGTAATAAAGTGCATATACGCCACCGCCTGCGAATTTGACCTCCGGTGGAAGTTTTTCAAACGGCGTATTTATCATAAATTCAACTGCGTCTTCGATAAGCTCTACAAAAGACTCCGACCGATAAATATGTTCTTCTATCTTCATTTACATCCCCAGTTAAAATCTTGGGTAGCCGCTAACACCAGAGCTGACGGGCTGGCAAAGCCAGTCCCCGACAAGCGAGTTGTTTGGTGCACAGAGACACCTAACACATATTCAACGATTTATAGATCGAGTTCAAATTCATGCGATTCAAAAACTCTTCGGCAATTTTTAACAGCTCATCGGATTTGAGTACCAGAGCGTTATTGGCGTTGAGTGCCTGTTTTAAACAGCTATCCTTGATAGATTTCTGAAACGATAAAGAACTATCAATATTACACATCATGAAAAACAGCTCTTCTGCTGAAGCCGGGTCATGAGCGCCATAGTAGTCGGGGTCCCTGGAGTCCCCGATGTAAGCATTGGCCCAACAATACGTCAGGCAACTGCCTTTTGTGTGTGTCACTTCATACAGGTAATGAATGACAGCCTGCTCAATCGTTTGCGTACATTTGAATTTTAAAACATGCAAAAGCTTTCTGTCCTCCCATGACACCTCAAGGGACTTCAGAGTGGGTTCGTAACTGCGCTTGATGGCACGTTTTTTTTTCTCCATGCAGTCAACATCCATTTCACTATCAGGATAAGAACTATCCACTGCATCCAGCTCATGTTGGAGTTGTTTTTCCTTTGCCTCATATTGATTGATCTTTTCCAATAACTGCTTCAAGTCGGGGTTGTTCCTGGCTAACAGGGTTTCGATCTTTTTATCCATCACTTCGCTGCGGAAGGAAGGTCTTCCCATAATAATCACCGGACGGCAGTTCGCAGTGCCCGGGGTTAACTTCACAAATGCGGGGAGCTGCTCCAGCATTCGTTCTATATTCGGGATGCCCTCAGGTTCGTCCGTCCAGGTGTTTTGTAAAGATGGACTGGCCATTTTATCTTCAAGGAATGGTGAAAATCCGCCATGACAATGAGTGATGAACGGGACATTACCCTCTTCACTTTGGAAGTCTTTATAACCCAGACGCCATACCTGACTATTTTTTTCCCTGGACAACAATTCCCTGTACCACTTTTTCAGGCAGTGGGCGGCATTAACCTTGAGTTCATCGATGCCTTCCAGACACGCCAATAGATCATGATGTTCATGGGCTCCCACAATATGGTGTTCGTAGACAGACAATGGATCCAGCCAACCCGATTGCAGTGCTTCCCAGGCAAAGTGAATAACCGCAGGGTTGTCCAAGTCACTGTATTTGAGTATATCCACCATTGAACTCAGCCACTGGCAGGGGTCTGCTCCGCACTGAATAATCATTTTTGTGTGCAATGACTTGAGTGGTTCAATGACCTGATTTGCATCACTGCCGGACAAGATTGGTTTGACTGCCTCCGACATCGGTTTCCAGGTATACCCATCGGGGTCATGCACATCACCGATCAATTGCTTTTCCAGATGGCCCAATGTTTTTGTCTCCAACATTGAGACACCCATGGAAAAACCGGCTAAATCTTTTTCTTTCCAGAGATTCTTAACCATTTCGAAAGTACCTGGATTTGTGTCTGGTAATGCATTGTTTCTCTCAAGGGCTTTGTTCAGTTCCTCAAAACTGATACCGCAGGCTTTGGCCAGAGCTTGCTGTTGTGCTGAATCAGTTCCTTTCAGGAGATCCTTAATTTTCTTTGATGCAGTGCCGGAACTACCGCTCTTCCGGGTGGGCTGGAAGTCAGGTGTGATTTCTGTTGTCTGCACAGGCTCACCGCCCAAATCCACTGGCTCCCAGGTTTGGCCTCTATCCACAGAATACTCAGCAAAGCTGTGGACAAGGTTGCTTATTTGCCGACATGGAATCCCGAAATAACGACAAAAAGCGATAAAAACAGGCACACGATGACGACAGCTACCTTGCCGCTGTGTGACGAGGAATTGAAAGAAATTGTCACTACTCTCGGGTCGGGCCTTACCAGAAAACTGCTGGCAATAGTCAGTGATCGCCTTAATGCGTTGCCTCGTGTCCTCAGTGCTTTTCATTGTCTGTAAAAGCGCCTCTACTTCGGCTGGGTATTGGTCAGTGGTCGTAAACAGCTCATCCAGTACATTTTTCATAGCCTCTGAACACTGGCTGTCGGAATCTATTGACCGTTCAGGCCGGGTTCCTTTAGTGCTCGTTTTTCTGGGTTCTACGACGTAAAAAAATTGAATACTCTGCCAAGCGCTGGCCTCTGGAATAGTCAGTGAGTGAAGCCCGGTATATCGATCCCTGACCAGGGTAAATGGCAAATCGGGTTCGATACGCAAAGCCACGATATAGTCGTCAGGCGTCAGGCTGGGCAAGTCAAATTGACCGTTGCAGGATGATCTCTTGAGGGTCGCCAGCGTCTGATCTTCGGCTAATGTCACTTCCTGATCATGCCCTGGTAACCGGGCAGGTATGAGGGTTTCAATCCCAAGAGTGGGTTTGTCATTAATGACGATCCGTTTGACATCACCTTCAGCAGTCACGTAAATCTCCTTTGCCCACCAGCGATACATATGGAAAGAAGGGGTCTGCGTATTAAAAATTTTATGGACGTTAACGGGTGGCTTCTCCTGATTTTCATAGTTCGTGTCCTGGTCCAATGTCGGAGTCTGTTTCTGTTGGACTTCCGGATCGTATTGTTCAGGAGCCTTATCATCGCCGGTTTCGAACGCTTCGCTCATAGACCTCTCCACCCAATGGTTTGGCAGATCCCTTATCTGATGCCAAAACCCGGGACATAACTGAACTTCGTGGGCGTTCAATGGGACTATCCGCTGATCGGCCTCTCGCAGATAAGGCTGGGATGCCGGTAATTTCAACGTTTGTTTTTCCTCTTCGGTCAGTGGAAATACACTATCAGCGTCTACACCTGTCCGGCCAAACTCATGATTAAACCAGCGGTGCTGCCAGTATCGGTACAGTGCTCCGGTGAAAATATCGTCCGAAGGATCGGGCTTCAGGGAAAGACCAGATGCCAGCCACTTTGCCTGAGCCATCATCCTGATGATTGCCGTTCTGGCTGCCTTTTCAGTCAGACGAGCCTTGAAACGAATTTCATGGCGTTTTTCATCAATACTGTTGAGATCACTGCGTCGTATTAACCACGGACGGTCAATGCCCGATACCATTTGGTTGAACCATTGGCAAAGTCTGAAATCAGGCTCACTTTTACCCATGGCAAGAGCCAATGACTCAGGCAGTTTCTCCACTGACAGGTCAGCGGCCATCAGATAAAGTCGGTAGTGCTGATCGAGGCATTGATAAAGTCCTTTTTCGCTAAAGTCGCCCCTTCTGATAACAGCCCTGGCGACATTCTGTAAATCAAGGCTGGAGGGCTGTAACGGCAAGTTATTGCGTTGCAGGTAAGTCCTCAATCGACAATGTTGCTGAGTCAGCCATTCAGCCACCATTTTCCCTTTTGGGGTCTGTGGCAACACTTTCTCAGCGATGGTCTGCAATTCGGCCCGGTTATACTGCCGGATGGGCAAATGTCGAAAACGCCCTTTCAGGGCCGGTGATAAAGGTTTTCGCCCACTGTACTCAGGAGGGTTGATGGTGGCGAACAGGTGGAAACCCGGATGAGCGTCACCGGCCAGAATATCGTTTAACTCACCTTCCAGATGCTGGCTGCCGATCAGATTCATTTCCGAAATAACCACTATGCCGCCATGGACTTTTGCCGTCTGGATCGCTTCACACACCTTGTCCCAGGAACAATCACAGGCATTCAGGGGAAAGACCTCCGGCATGGATTCTCCCCGTCGTTCAGCCTGCTGTCTGAAACTTTCGATCACCAGGTTCAGTGTGACATCTTTACCCCGTCCGACCGGTCCTTCAATCAGTGTCGCCTGTCTTCCGTCGTGTTTTATGTTGAGATGATAAGCCTGCTGACAGCGGCTTAAATCCTGTCCAAGCCGTTGTACCAGTTCAATGACTGCCGATCCGGAGGTATCAAACTCAGGTCGGATCTCTTGGCTGAATGTTTTGAAGGCCTGCTGAATATCTGACAGGGTGTGATTATGAACTTTGTCACTCAGGCTGTTCTCCGGTTCGTAACGGGTAGCAAACCAGATTTCCAGTGCCAGCTGGGCATCCTGATGAGTCCCGGTAATTTCGGGACCCAGTACATCCAGAAAGCCCTGTTGGATCAAACTGTTGATTTGTCCGGAGGTAACGGGGTCATCTGCGGGCAGCGCACGATCCAGATACCAGCCCACCCAACTGCAGATATCCGTTAAATCCCTGGGGGTAAACTCATGCTCAGGCAACAGCTCCTGATAATGTTGCCAGAGCACCATCACAGTTCCGACAGTATTGCGTACAATGTCGTTTATTTGCTGCTCTGGCAGATGCCGTTGCAACTGATTGACCAGAGCCGGTTCCACCACTCTATCCTGAAGGAAAGCCTGATCCAGGCGTGGGTAGTAAGCCCTGGGCAGTTTTTCCCTGAGGGCCGGGTCCAGCTGGCGTCCGGCATAATGATCCGGGTTGCCGGTGAGAATCACCCGGTGTTTTTCGCTGACCCTGACAGGATGACCATTCACATAAATGCAGGGTTGCGCTTCCCACAAGCCGTTCAATGACGCCAGCAATCCGGCCCGGGCCAGGTTAGCCTCATCCAGCACCAGGGTGATATAGCTTCCTCCAACACAGCCTTCGTCTTTGTGAGTTCCGGTATTGGCCCATTCCATCAATGCCCGGTTTTGTTGCGCCATAGAGCGGTCGCCGTCGGCGTGTTGTTGCCACTGCCAGCGTTTCATCAGGGTTTGTTCGCTGTCAGAAGGTCCAAGGCAAATCACCGCAGCCTGTCCTGAAGCCCTCGCCATTTTGGCGGAAAAGTAACTTTTCCCGGTGCCGGTTTCCCCCTCGAGGAATATAACGGGAGAGTCTTTAAGCCGGTCATGGAGTCGGGATAATCGACGGTTTTCACGATCCTCCTGACTCATCTTGCCGTGATAAAGATCCCGGGCCAGTGCGGACAGGGACACATCGGCAGAACCCCACCATTTCAGTGATTCAGACAGCCGATTTTCTATGCGTTCAACGGGTTCTGCCTCAGAATTCGCTGTTCTGGCCATGTGAACACAATCGCTGGCCAGAGTGTGGATGGCTTCGTATCGGGTCTGCCCCGGTGGCAGAAGTAACTGCCAGCCAGAAGCCAGTGCATCTTGCAAACGTTTAATCTGTCTGGTTGGTCTGGTGGCTAAGGATTGCCAGGGCTTTGTTGCCGCCGGATCGACTGCCAGCTGATAGGCTACAGCATTTCGTTGTTTTTCCGGTGCGTGGGCCAGGATTATGGCACAGAGCCTGTCCATAACTTCTTTTTCACCCTGCACTGGAAATGGACTTTCATAGGACAGTTGTAATTTGGCATCTTTAAAGACTGCCGGGTCAAAGGCCCGGGCCAGCTGCCACAGGTTCTGCCTGACAAACTTTCTATTCAGTCGCGGGGTGCTACTGATGATGGTCGCTAACAGATCCGCGTCTACCGAGGCGGCTTGATTCTCATCCGGCTTTTTATGGGCATCCGTCGTCTTGTCCTGTAACAAGTGCCAGCAAGCCACTTTCATAAAATCCCGCACTGACGGATTCTGCCGGGCACCATGGGTGATGACGCTGTTGATGGCCTTGCGCCAATGGCGGGTCAGGAGCTGAGGAGACTGGTCAACCTGCTGTGCTCGTCGGGCAGCCAGTATCAGGTTATTCAACAGGCCTTCGGTCATTTCTGGCAGAGGGTTACACAGGTGGGCAGGTACGGTTTCAAACGCTTCGTAAAGTGAGTGCAGTGCCTGTTCCGGCAGTTCAGTGCGGGAGATATCATGCCTGAGGGCATTGATATCCCAGAGATTGACCTCAGGACAGGGGTTAGCCGTGGCGACCATCGAATTAAATATTGAAGAGGGGCTCTGCACAGACTCAGGCCAGAGTAGGGTGACATTAGCCTGCGGGTAGGCCTGTAATTGGCCATTGACCAACAGAGGTTGCCCAACCGCCAGGGGTTCCAGAAGTTGCTGAAGTGTTGGGTTAGTCTCCAGCCCGCGCAATACCACCGGCTTGCCAGCGGTTAATGTCTGCTGCAAGCCACTCTGATGTCGTCCAAAATGTGCCTTTTGTTCCGAGGTGATACGGATATTATCAAAAAGCTGGCTGAAGCTGGTCTGTTCATTCACCTGAATAACCAGGGGGGCTTGCGGGTAATGATTGATCCAGTGACTTACCTGGGCCTGTTGCTGATAAGTGACTGCATTAAAAGCAGACTGATCTCTGATATTGAACAGAGGTTGTTCATGGTTTTCTGCCAATCCCAGGGCTTCTGGTTGCTGTCCCGGATGAGCCACCTGAAGTCGGGGCGTCAGGCCGGTTGTGTCGCGAATAGTCTGCAGTGAACCCAGCAAACGAAACCAGAGAGCCTCAGTGAGGGGAGACGTTATGGTCACTGCAGCACCCGCCTGAATTTGCTCCAACAGACAGGTATTAGGGGCTGCATAGCCTCCCTGGGCAATGGCAATCGGGCTCAGCCATTCTCTGATATTAACCTGGTTAATAATGATCGGGCCTGGTGGTGCGTGCTTTTTATCAGATCCTTTGTCAGCTTCTTTGTCACCTTCTTTGTCGCGAGAGCGGGACAGGCTTTGGAACAGTGAATGAAGTTCGTCATTCCCTACCGGCATTTGATAAAACTGAACATTGTCGGATAACTGACAAACCTTGCCATTGCTCTCAAAGCGCTGTTGCGCCAGTATCTGTCGAATCGTTTGTTCAAAGGTCAGATCCTGCCAGTTGGCCCCTTTCAGAATCACCGTTTGTCCGGTCCTCAATGATTCAAGCCTGCCAGGAATGTGCCGGATTCGCCCCTGTTGATCCACTCCGGGGCCGCCCAGAAGCAACTGTCGCCAGTTATTGTGCAAGTGACAGTCAATAAGAACGGTATTATCCAGAGCAATTTCGGCACTGGGGTATTCAGGCAATATCGGGGGAGCCTTGCAGCTGGTCATTGATGGGGTATTGCCGGTCTGAGTATCGAACTGCCAGGTATTTCCCGGTCGATTAATTCGCCGCCAGAAATCGGCCCCCGGTGCGTCGGCCCCCGGTGCGTCGGCCCCCGGTGCGTCGGCCCCCGGTGCATCGGCCCCCGGTGCTTCCCCACGTCTGCCAACCGATCTCAACTGTTCAGGAGCCGCCAGCACCAATAGAGAAACATGCTTGCCCAGAGGACGTTTCCTGTGCCTGACTTTGTCGTACAGACAAGGATTATCCGGGTCCAGTAGATCGTTAAATTTCGGCAGTTCAGCGCTGGTGAGTTTTCTGATATCCATCACCAAAGTTAATGGCTGCGAACCTTCGAACAGCTTGCCTGAGCGCAGAGTGTGGCGACCATCGCCGGAAATGCTCAACCGGCTCACCAGGTTAGCCTTTGAGAGGTCATCGGGATGAGAAATAAGGGCGACATCCCGATATTTATCGCCGGTTTCGGCAACTAAAAGCTGTCGAACCTCATCGTCACTGGCAACAAAACGAAAATCGAAGGAATGAGGGGTTATTGGGGGCGGGGAATTGGCTGAGAAAAGACTTGTCGTCCTGTCAGGCAAGATTATCGGAGGTAAGGATCTATTGAGTTGGGGGGTTGAGCAGACCTCTGCAATCTTTGCCGATGCGTACTGATTCGCTTTCTTGGCGGGCGGAACATTATTATTATCAGGAAAAGCTTTGCTTTTTTGCCCAACAATACGACCATCCATAGTCAATCTCCCACCTGTTATCCGAAGGACTGTACTGAAATTGTTTAAGCGTAAGACCTTCAGAAAGGATGGAAGTTCCGTAAGGACAGTTACCCAAATCCACTCTACAGGGGACAATTCTCCCGTCATTCCCGCGAAGGAGAGGCTGTCGCAAAACTCTGGTTCCCGCCTTCACTCCTGTCATTCCCGCCTTCACTCCTGTCATTCCCGCCTTCACTCCTGTCATTCCCGATTTCATTCTCGTCATTCCCGCGAAGGCGGGAATCCACACTGACTCACCACCAGAACCATACTGCCCGGTGCTCCCCTGGCCTTGTCATCCCCGAGAAGGCAGAGATCCACCGTTGGCGCTGGATTCCCGCCTTCGCGGGAATGACGAACTCAGAGCATGGGAACGAGCTGTTGGAGTTTTGCGACACCCTCAGAGCGTGGGAACGAGCTGTTAGAGTTTTGCGACAGCCTCGAAGGAGCGTGGGAACGAGTTGTCAGGATGGCCTTATGGAACATTTATGGGCAGCTATCATCAGAGGAATAAATATTCTGAGTCAAACATCGAATTCAAATTCACGGTGTTCAAAAACTCATCGGCAATTTTTGTCAGATCGTCGGTTCTGAGCACCAGAGCATTATCGGCGTTGAGTGCCTGTCGTAAGCAGTCATCCTTAATCGATTTCTCAAACTTATAATCGCTATCAATTTCACCCATCATGGTATCCAGCTCTTCTGGTGAGGATGGATCATGGGTGCCATAGTTGTAATTGTATTGGGACCTCCTGATGTGAGCATTCACCCAACAATACGTCAAACTGGCGTTTTTTGAGTGTGTCACTTTATAGAGGTAATGACTGAAGGCCTGCTGAATTATCGGGAAGCATCTGCGTTTTAATTCCTCAAGCCTTTCGTCTTCATAGGGCACACCAGGGGACTTTGTTTTGATTTGTTCCGATAACTGCTGCAATTCCGGGCTGTTCTCAACGACTCGTTGAAACAGGACTTTGCTCTTTTCAACAATCATTGTCTCTGCCCAGTGAGGTTCCCCCAGGATAATCACCCTGCGGTGGTTAGTATTGCCCGAGATTAACTGCCCAAACGCGGGATGTTGCAGCAACATTCGTTCTATATCCGGAACTCCCTCAGGTTCGTCTGTCCAGGAGATCTGTATAGATGGGCTGGCTATTTTATTTTCAAGGAGTGACGAAACGCCATCATGAGAATGATCAACGATCAAGTCAGTACCTTCTCTCTTTACGAAGCTTTCATAAGTTAACCGCCATAGCTGGCTATTTTTTTCTGCGGACAATAATTCCTTGTACCACTTTTTAAGGCAATGTCCGGCTTTAAACTTAAACTCATCGATACCTTCGAGACTCACCAATAGTTCATGATGTTCGTCAGCATCTATAATTTCGCCGTCAGAGGTTGGCAGTGGGTCCAGCCAACCCGATTTCAGGGCTTCACGGGCAAGGTGAATCACCGAAGGCTTGCTCAGGTCGCTGTTTTTCAGCAGATCCACCATTGAACTCAACCACTGCCGAGGGTTTGCTTTGCCCTGAACAATCATTTGTGAGTGTAACGATTTGAGTGGTTCAATGACCTGATCTTCATTACTCTCGGACAATGCTTGTGCTATCACCTCCGACATCCTTTTACCGGTATGCTCACCGGTGCCATCAAGAACATCGGTCAGCTGCTTGATGAGATGGCCTGATGTTGTTGTCTCCATTGACTCTATGATTGAGACACTCAGGGAAAAACTGGTTAAATCTCCTTGCTCCCAGAGCTTCCTTGCCAATTCAGGAAGACTCAGATGGGTTTCTGGCAATGCACTGTTTGTCTCAAGCGCTTCTTTCAGTTCCTCAAAATTTATGTCAAGGGCTTTAGCCAAAGCTTGCAGTTGTGCCAGATTTGCTGTTTTCAGAAGATCCTTAATCTTCTTTGACTCAGTGCTGGAAACACTGATCCTTCTGGTGGTCTGGAAGACAGATTCGATCTCTGTTGTATTTGCGGGCGCTCCGCCCAAATCCACTGAATCCCAGGTTTGCCGTTCATCCGGAGAATACTCGGCAAAGGCGTGGGCCCGGCTATTAATTTGCCGACAGGGAATCCCGAAGTAACGACATAAAGCAACAAAAACAGGCACACGATGACGACAGCTACCTTGCCGCTGTGTAACAAGGAATTCAAAGAAGTTCTTATTGCTCTCTGGTTGCGCATCTCCGGCAAACTGTCGGCAATATTCGCTGATCGCCTCAATGCGCTGCGTCGTGTTTTTAGCGTTTTTTATTTTCCATAAAGGCAGCTGTTCTTCGGTTGGGTCTTGCGGGTCTTCAATGGTCTCAAACAATCTGTCCAGTACTGTTTTCATACCTTCTGAACAGTGGATATCAAAATGTGTTGATTGTTCTGGCCGGACTCCTTTAGCAGCTGTTTTGTTGTTCGATTCTCTGGGTTCTACGACATAAGTACACTGAATACTCTGGTTGGCTCTGGGCTCTTTAATAGACAGTATGTGAAGCCCGGTATATCGACCCCTGACCAGGGTAAATGCCAAATTGGGTTCCAGACTCAGGGCCACGATATAGTCGTTAGCCCTCAGGCTGGGCAATGGATATTCACCATTAGCATTCTCTGATGACAGCTCAAGGGTCGCCAGCGTTTGATCTCTGGCTAATGTCACTGTCTGGTCACGCCCGGGTAACGATGTTGGTATGAGGGTTTCGAACCCCTGAAGATGTTCATCATCAAGATCGATCAGTTTGACATACCCCTTAGCCGTCACATAATTATCAGTTGCCTGCCAGCGATACATGTGGCAAGAATGGTCCTGCGTATCAAAAATTTTATAATCGTTAAGCTCTATCTTCAGATCCTCATAATTCGTCATTTGGTCCAATGTCTTGGCTTTTTTCTCCTCGACTTCCGGGTTGTATCTTTCAGAGTCGTCAACCCATTGGTTCGGCAGATCACTGATCTGATGCCAGAACCCGGACCAAAATTGAACTTCATTGGCGTTCCATGCAGCTATCCGCTGATCAGCCTTGCGGACATAAGACAGGGAAGCCGGTGCTTTCAGCGTTTGTTGCTCTTCTTTCGTCATGGAGAAGACGCAATTAACGTCCACGCCCGTCTGGCCAAATTGAACACCAAACCAGCTTTGTTGCCAGTGTCGGTAGAGTGCCCGGGTGAGTATGTCGTACGACTGTTGAGGCTTCAGGGGAAGACCGGACGCCTGCCATTTTGCCTGAGCCACCCTCTTGATGATTTCAGTTTTGACTTTTTCTGGATGCAGACAAGTGTTAACACGAATTTCATGGTTTTTTTCATCAATACTGTTGCGGTCACTGTGTCGTATCAACCAGGGGCGATCAATGCCCGATACCGTTTCATTGAACCAATGGCAAAGATCAGACTCCAGCGCTCCTTCACCTAAATTCGGGAGCGATGACCCGGGCAGTTCCGCCAGCGATATTTTGGCGGCCATCAGATAAAGCCGGTAGTGCTGATTGAAGCATTGAAGAAGTCTCTTGTCGGTCAAGGCGCCCTCTCTTGCAACCGCCCTGGCGACATTCTGCAGATCAAGGCTGGTCGGCTGCAGCGACAGGTTTTGCTGTTGCAGGTAAGCCCTTAATCGACAGTGTTGCTGAGTCAGCTCTTTAGCCACGATTTTCCCCTCCGGGTTCTGTGGCAATACTTTCCCGGCAATGGTCTGCAGTTCTGTCGGGTTATACTGCCGGATGGGCAGATGTCTGAAACGCCCTTTCAGTGCCGGTGACAAGGGTTTGCGCCCGCTGTACTGAGGCGGGTTGATGGTGGCGAAGAGATGGAAGCCCGGATGAGCGTCACCGGCCAGAATATCGTTTAACTCACCTTCCAGATGCTGGCTGTCGATCAGATTCATTTCCGAAATCACTACGATGCCGCCATCGACTTTTGCCTTCTGGATCGCTTCACACAGTTTGTCCCAGGAACAGTCACAGGCATTCAGGGGGAAGACCTCAGGCATGGATTCTCCCCGTTGCCTGGCCTGCTGTCTGACAGTTTCAATCACCAGGTTCAGCGTGGCATCTTTACCCCGCCCGGCCGGACCTTCAATCAGCGTTGCCTGACGGCCGCCGTGTTTTATGCCGAGATGATAAGCTTGCTGAGCGCGGCTTAAATCCTGTCCCAGTCTTTGCACCAGCTCAATGACTGCTGATCCGGAGGTATCAAACTCAGGTCGGATTTCTCTGGTGACTGTAATGAAGGTCTGCTGAATATCTGACAGGGTCTGGTTACGAACTCTGTCGCTCAGGGTGTTCTCCGGTTGGAATCGGGCAGTAAACCAGATTTCCAGTGCCGACAGGGCATCCTGATGAGTTTCGGTGATTTCCGGCCCCAGTACATCCCGAAAACTCTGTTGGATCAAACTGTTTATTTGCTCACAGGTCACACTGCCGCGAGCGGGTTGGGCACGATCCAGATACCAACCCACCCAGCTGCAGATATCGGTTAAATCCCTGGGGGTAAACTCATGCCCGGGCAAGAGTTCCTGATAATATTTCCAGAGTACCATCACACTGTTGCTGGCACTGTGTACAATGTCGTTTATTTGCTGCTCCGGCAGATGCCGTTGTAAATGCCTGACCAGAGCCGGTTCCACCACCCTGTCCCGGAGGAATGCCTGGTCTAACCGTGGGTAGTAAGCTCTGGGCAGTTTCTCTCTCAGGGCCGGGCCCATTTGGCGCCCGGCGTAATGATCCGGGTTACCGGTGAGAATCACCCGGTGTTTCGGGCCGACATTGACAGGATGACCATTGACGTATACGCACGGTTGCGGTTCCCATAAGCCGTTCAATGATGCCAGCAATCCGGCTTTGGCCAGGTTGGCTTCATCCAGAACCAGAGTGACATAGTGTCCATCCTTCCCGGACGGAGTGTTGGCCCATTCCATCAGCGCCCGGTTTTGCAGTGTCATGGAACGGTCACCCTCGGTGTGCTCTTGCCACTGCCAGCGTTTCATCAGGGTTTGTTCGCTGTCAGAAGGCCCAAGTGAAATGACCGCAGCCTGTCCTGAAGCATTCGCCATTTTGGCGGAAAAGTAACTTTTTCCAGTACCGGTTTCTCCCTGCAGGAAGATAACGGGAGAATCCGCAAAGCGTTCATGGAGTCGGGATAATCGTCGGCTTTCACGATCCTTCTGGTTCGTCAGGCCGTGATAAAGATCATCGGCCAGTGCGGATAAGGGCTTATCCGTGGACCCCGTCCATGCCAGTGATTCAGACAGTCGATTTTTTATGTGCTCAATGCCTGCTGCGTCAGAATTGGCTGTTCTGGCTATGTAAAAGCAATCGCCAGCCAGAGATTGAATGCCATGGGATCGGGTCTGCCCTGGTGACAAAGCTAACTGCCAGCCAGAAGCCAGTGCATCCTGCAAACGTTTAATCTGTCTTGTGGGTCTGATGGTTAACGATTGCCAGGGCTCTGCCGCCGCCGGGTCGACTGCCAGCTGATAGGCCATTGCCTGGCGTTTTTCTTCAGGCGCATGGGCCAGGACAATGGCACAGAATCTGTCCAGAGCTTCCTTTTCACCCTGCACTGGAAATGGACTTTCATAGGACACTTGTAATTCACTGTCCTTAAATACCGCCGGATCAAAGGCTCGGGCCAGTTGCCAGAAGTTCTGCTTCATAAACGTTCTATCCAACCGCAGAGCACCATTGATGATGGTAGCTAACTGATCCGGGTCTACCGAGGTGGTTTGATCCTTAACCGGCGTCGTATGAACATCGGGCAGTGAATGCCAACAAGCCACTTTCATAAAATCGCGCACGGACGGATGCTGCCGGGTGCCATGGGTAATGACGCTATTGATAGCCTTGCGCCAGTGGCCGGGTAAAAGCAGTGGTGACTGGTCAACCTGCTGTACCCGTCGGGCAGCCAGTATCAGGTTATTCAACAAGTCTTCGGTAATTTCAGGCAAAGGGTTACAAAGGTGAGCAGGTACGGTATTAAACGCATTGTAAACTGAGTAAAGTGCTTGTTCTGGCAATTCAGTCCGGGGGATATCATGCCTGTCCGCATTGATATCCCAGATATCGAAGTCAGGACATGGGTCAGCCGTGGCGACCATCGAATCCAATACCGAAGAGAAGCCCATCACGGACTTGGGCCAGAGTATTGCGACAAGGGCTTTTGGGAAGGCCTGTAATTGGCCATTCACCAACAGAGGTTGCCCTACAGCCAGGGGTTCCAGAAGTTGCTGAAGCATTGGATTAGTTTCCAATCCCCGCAATAAAACCGGCGTGCCAGCGATTAATGCCTTCTGCAACCCGCTCTGACGTCGCCCAAAATGAGCCTTTTGTTCCGAAGTGATATGGATATTATCAAAAAGCTGGCTGAAGCTGGTCTGTTCATTGATCTGGATGACCAGAGGTGCTTCCTGCAGATAATTGATCCAGTGGCTTGCCTGGGCCTGTTGATGATAAGTGACGATATCAAAGGCAGTGTGCTCTCTGGTTTTGTCCTGCAGGCTGGACACAGGCTGCCCATCGTTTTCTGGCAATCCAAGGGCTTTCGGCTGTTGTTTTGAGTGCATCACCTGAAGTCGGGGCTCCAGGTCACTCGTTTCGCGAATAGTCTGCAATGAACCCAGCAAACGAAACCATAGTGCCTCATTAAGGGCAGAGGTTACAGTGACTACACCACCCGCCCGAATTTGTTCCAACAAACAGTTGTTAGGGGTTGCATAGCCTTGCGGGGAAATAGCAATCGGGTTCAGCCACTCACTAATGTTACTCTGGTTAATGATGATCGGGTGTCCTGAAGCGTCACCCTGGCAGGACAGGGTTTGAAACAGTGAGTGAAGCTCATTACTGTCTACCGACATTTGATAAAACTGAACATCGTCGGGTAACCCACAGATCTTGCCATTGCTCTCAAAGCAGTGCTGCGCCAGTATCTGTCGAATCGTCTGTTCAAAAGCCAGGTCCTGCCAGTTGGCCCCTTTCAGAATGACCCGTTGCCCGGCCCTCAAACACTCAAGCCTGCCGGGGATGTGCCGGATTCGCCCCTGTTGATCCACTCCCGGCCCGCCCAGCAGCAACTGTCGCCAGCTGGTGTGCCTATGGCAGTTAATTAAAACGGTACTGTCGTCATCCATAGCACTTTCGGCACAGGGGAGTTCAGCCAATAGCGGGGGAACATTGTCCAGGTTCATTGATGAGTCATTGTCGGTCTGAGCCTCGAACTGCCAGGTATTTCCCGGCCTGTTAATTCGCCGCCAGAAGTCAGCACCCGGAGCGCCGACCGCGGGTGCATCTTCACGCAGACCAACCGATGCCAACTGCTCAGGGTCGGCCAGGACCAATAGCGAAACATGCTCGCCCAAAGGGCGTTTCTTCTGACTGGCTTTGTCGAACAGACAGGGAGTATCCGGGTCCAGCAGATCGTTAAATTTTGGCAGCTCTTCGCTGTTGAGTTTTCGGATATCCATCACCAGTGTGAGTGGCTGTGAACCTTCGAACAGCTTGCCCGAACTCACAGTGTGGCGACCATCGGCGGAAATGCTCAACCGGCTCACCAGGTTAGCCTGTGCAAGATCATCGGGGTGGGAAATAAGGGTGACATCCCTATTCTCATCGCCAGCCCGGGCAACTAAAAGCTGTCGAACCTCATCATCACTGGCGACAAAACGAAAATCGAAAGAATAAGGGGCCTTTGGGAGCGTGCAATCCATAGAGAATACGGAACTCGCTCTGTCAGGCAACATCAACGGATTTGATGATGTCTTGGTTTGGGGAGTGACACCAGAGCAGACCTCTGCAATCTTAGATGATGAATATCCTCCCTGTCTCTTGGCTGGAGGTAAACTATTTTCAGCAGAAGGTTTGCATTTTTGCCCAACAATACGACCATCCATAGTGAATCTCCTACCTGTTATTTGAAGGACTGCATTGCCATTGTTTAATGGTATGACCTTCAGACAGGATGGAAGTTCCGTCAGGATAGTTATACCAATCGAACTTTCTAACTCCCTATTGCGCTGAAGATTTGAGCCTTAATCCTGCGTTGGCGATCGTCGCCATAGCTAAGGCTATGACTCCTCACGCCGCCTTGTCTTAAGGCTCAAATCTCCATGCTCATTGCGGGAGTTAGAAAATACGATTGGTATTACCCGTATCCATCACAAATGGGATGGACTTTTGGGATATTGAGGTTGTTAGCTCTCCAATGCGTCAGAAAGCGAATTCAAATTCACGCTGTTCAAAAACTCTTCGGCGATGGTTGTCAGCTCATCGGATTTCAGCACCAGAGCATCGCTGGCGTTTTGCGCTTGTCGTAAATAAGCATCTTCAACAGATTCCTGGAACTCGTCAGAGCTTCTAATCCAGGTCATCATGGCATACAGCTCTTCTGGTGAGGATGGATCGTGAGCGCCATAGTGGCAGCACTTTTCATCATTAGGCCCTTTGACAGCATGAGGCCCCATAGCAGCATCGGCCCAGCAATACTTCAAGTAACCGCCTTTCGAGTTTGCCAATCCATAAAGGTAGAAACTGAAGGCTTGCTGAATTGACTTAGTGCATTTGTTTACTAAATCACTCTGCGGTTTTTGCGCCTTAATCGACGACTCATGGAGCTTCAGAGCAGAGTTATACCTGTTTTCAATCTCAAGCCTTTTTTTCTCATAGTCATTTTTTTTACTTTGATATCGCTTATCAAAAAAGCCGGAGTGCCTGCATTCTCTATAACTATGTTCTTTCTTCAGTGCTTCCATATCATCGTCAAATTGTTTTTTGATCTGATTGTATTGATTCATTTTTTCAAGAAGCGGCTTCAGGTTGTCCGGGTCGCTGGCAATCATTCGTTGCAACAGAGCTTCAACCTTTTTATACATCGTTGTGTCGTTCCAGTATGGTTGCCCCAGGATAATCACCGGACGTTGGTTCGCCCTGACCGAGCTTAACTGCTCAAACGCTGGATCATGTGCCAGCAATCTTTCTATATTTGGAATACCCTCAGGTTGGTATGTCCAGGATTTTTGCAAAGACGAGCTGGTAATTTTACCTTGAAGGAATGGCGAAACCCCATCATGACTGCGAGAGACGAGTGAGGCATACTTTTTATTCGTTTGGAAGCTGCTATAAAAGAATTGCCACCTGTGGTTGTTTTTTTCCCTTGACAATAATTCCTTATACCATTGTTTCAGACAATGACTGGCATCAGCCTTCAGTTCATCGACGCTTTCCAGACGGACCAATAGCTTATGATGTTCAATTTTCTCCTGCCCCGGGAATATTTTTACCGGCACCAGATCCAGCCAACCCGATTTAAGGGCTTCACCGGCAAATTGAATAACCGAACGTTTGCTTAGGTCACTGCCGTTCAGTATTTTCACTATTGATCTCAACCAATATTCAGGGAGTGCTTCGCCCTGAACAATCATTTTTACATAGAGTGATTTGAGTTGATTAGAGACCTGATCTTCATCACTGTCAGACAATATTTGTATTACGGCTTCCGTCATTGGATTATATCTTCGATCATTTTCGCCATACACATTACCGATCAATTCCAGCCCTGAATCGTTCAATGCTTTTGTCTCTAGCGAATCTAAGATTGAGACGCCCATGGAAAAGCTGGCCAAATCTTTTTTCTTCCAAAGTTTCAGTACCATTTCGAAAGGTTTTAGTTTGGTTTCTAACCATGCAGTGTTTGTCTTATGGGCTTTTTTTAGCGCCTTCTGGCTAATCTCCAAAACATCAGTTAGAGCTTGCTGTTGTGCTGAATCAGCATCTTTAAGGAGATTGTTAATGTTAATCTTGTTTGGCCAGCTGCTGGAACTACCGGCCTTGCTGCTGTGCTGGAAGTCAGGTGCGATTTCTGTAGACTCGACAGGCGCTCCGCCCAAATTCACTGACTCCCAGGTTTGGCCTCCATCCACGGAATACTCACCAAAGGCGTGCTTGGGGCTCTGAATTTGCCGACTGGGAATCCCGAAATAGCGACAAAAAGCAACAAAAACAGGCGCACGATGACGACAGCTACCTTGCCGATTTGTTACCAGGAATCGAAAGAAATTTTCACTCTCATCTGGTTTAGCTATACCAGAGAACTCTTTGCAATACTCCGTGATTGCGTTAATTCGTTGCCTGATGTTTTTAGCGTCTATTATTTTCCGCAACGGTGCCTGTATTTTGGCGGGTTGTTCGTTGATGTTATCAAACAGTTCCTTCAGTACGGACCTCACGCCTTCTGAACACTGGACGTCAAAAAAGACTTCTTTAGCAGCCTTTTTTCCGCACGGCTTTCGGGGTTCTACGACATAAGTACACTGAAAACTCTGGTAGGCTTTGGCCAGAGGAATAAACAGTGTATGAAGCCCGGTATATTGGTCCCGGATCAGTTTAAATGGCATATAGGGTTCTAAACGCAGGGCCACGATAGTGTCGCTGGCCGCCAGGCTGGGTAAGGGACACTTACCATTCCTTGGTGATACCTCAAGGGTCCCCAGCGTTTGATCTCTGGTTAATATCACTTCCTGGTCTTTCCCTGGCAACTGTTTAGGAGTGAGGGTTTCGACCCCCAGAAAGGGTTTGCCATCAAGATCGATCCGTTTGATTTCACCCCCGGCGGTGACACGAATATCTTTTGCCTCCCAGCGATACATCGTAGGGGAATGCTGCGTATTAAAAACTTTGTGAAGCTTAGTCCCTGAATTATCCCGATCCTCATAGTTCGTTCTTCGATCCAATGCCCGAGCTTTTTCTTCCTCGACTTCTGGATTGTATGGCTCAGGAGCTTCATCACCGCTAATAGCTGATGCTTCCTTAATAAAATCGTTTACCAAACGGTTCGGCAGAGCGCTGATCTGATGCCAAAATGCGGGCCAGCATTGAAGGTCACGGGAGTTCCATGCCCGTATCTGCTTATTAGCCTCCTTAAGATAAGGCTTGCAGTCCCACATTTTCAGTGTTTGTGCCTGTTCTTTGGTCAGGGGAAATACACTATTAGCGTCCACTTCGCTAAGGCTAAAATCATCAGCGAACCAGCGTTGCTGCCAGTGTCTGTAAAGTGCCTGTGTGAAAATATCGTCCGACTGATCCGGATTCAGGGAAAGACCGGATGTCTGCCATTTTTTCTGAGCCACCATCCTGATAAGTTCCGTTTTGGTTTCCTCTCCAGTCGGACCAGTCTTGATACGAATTTCATGGTTTTTTTCATCAACACCGTTGAGATGACTGTTTCGAATCAACCACGGACGGTCAATGTCCGATACCGTCCGATTGAACCATTGGCAAAGTCCGGAATTAAATTCACTTTTCCTCATGGCAAGAGCCGAAGACTCAGGCAGTTCCTCTAGCGATATATTGGCGGCCATCAGATAAAGCCGGTAGTGCTGATTGAGGCATTGATGAACGGCTTTTTCGCTAAAATCGCCACCTCTGGTGATAGCTCTGGCAACATTCTGTAAATCAAGGCTGGTGGGCTGCAATGGCAGTTTTTTGTCTTGCAGGTGAGCCCTTAAAAGACAATGTTTTTCTGTCAGCTTTATAGCGGCTGATGTCCCTTGTGAGGACTCTGGCAACACTTTTTCGGCAATGGTCTGTAATTCTGTCGGGTTGTACTGCCGGATGGGCAAATGTCGAAAACGTCCTTTCAGTGCCGGCGATAAGGGTTTTCGCCCGCTGTACTCAGGCGGGTTGATGGTGGCAAACAGGTGGAAGCCGGGATGGGCGTCACCGGCCAGAATATCGTTTAACTCACCTTCCAGATGCTGGCTGTCGATCAGATTCATTTCCGAAATCACCACGATGCCGCCATCGTCTTTTGCCTTCTGGATCTTTTCGCACAGTTTGTCCCAGGAACAATCACAGGCATTCAGGTAATAGACTTCCGGCATGGATTCTTGCCGTTCTTCAGCCAGCTTTCTGACACTTTCAATCACCAGGTTCAGCGTGGCATCCTTGCCCCGTCCGGCTGGACCTTCAATCAGTGTCGCCTGACGACCGCCGTGTTTTCTTTCGTGATGATAAGCCTGCTGACAGCGGTTTAAATCCTGTCCAAGTCGTTGCGCCAGTTCACGGACTGCCGATCCGGAGGTATCAAAGTCTGGTCGGATTTTTTCGCTGACTGTACTGAAGGTCTGCTGCATTTCCTGCAGGGTCTTGTTATGAACTCTGTCGCTCAGGGTGTTCTCCGATTCGTAGCGGGCAGCAAACCAGATTTCCAGTGCTGACAGGGCGTCCTGATGTGTTTCGGTGATTTCAGGGCCCAGTACATCCCGAAAACTGTGTTGTATCAAACTGTTTATTTGCTCACAGGTCACACTGCCGCAAGCGGGCTGAGCACGATCCAGATACCAGCCCACCCAACTGCAGATGTCCGTTAAATCCCTGGGGGTAAACTCATGCTCTGGCAGCAGCTCCTGATAATGTTGCCAGAGCGCCATCACACTTTTGCTGGCACTGCGTGCAATGTCGTTTATTTGCTGCTCCGTCAGATGCTCTTGTAAATGCCTGACCAGGGCCGGTTCTACCACCCTGTCCCGAAGGAATGACTGATCCAGGCGAGGGTAGTAAGCCCTGGGCAGTTTCTCTTTCAGGGCCGGGTCCAGTTGGCGCCCGGCATAATGATCGGGATTGCCGGTGAGAATCACCCGGTGTTTCAGGCTGACCTTGACAGGATGACCATTCACATAGATGCAGGGTTGTGGTTCCCATAAGCCGTTCAATGACGCCAGTAATCCGGCTTGGGCCAGGTTGGCTTCATCCAGAACCAGGGTAATGTAATCTCCGTCTTTGTCGGATTCGGTTTTGGCCCATTCCATCAACGCCCGGTTTTGCGGTGTCATAGAACGGTCGCCGTCGGCGTGTTGTTGCCACTGCCAGCGTTTCATCAGGGTCTGTTCACTGTCTGAAGGTCCAAGGGAAATGACTGAAGCTTGTCCCGAAGCCCTGGCCATTTTGGCAGAAAAGTAACTTTTCCCGGTGCCGGTTTCTCCCTGCAGGAACAGAACGGGAGAGTCCGTAAGCCGGTCATGGAGTCGGGACAATCGACGGCTTTCGCGATCCTTTTGACTTATCTCGCCGTGATAAAGATCCCGGGCCAGTGCTGACAAAGGCATATCATTGGAGACCGTCCATTTCAGTGATTCAGACAGCCGAAGTTCTATGCGTTCAATGCCTGCTGCCTCAGAAGTTGCTGTTTTGGCAATATGAAAACAATCAGTGGCCAGCGCTTGAATGGCATCGGATCGGATCTGTTCTGATGGCAAGGTTAACTGCCAGCCAGAAGCCAATGCATCCTGCAAACGTTTAATCTGTCTTGATGGCCTGATGGTTAACGATTGATGGGTCTTTGCTGCTGCCGGACTGACTTCCAGCTGGCAGGCCATTGCACCTCGTTTTTCTTCAGACGCATGGGCCACGATCAGGGCGCAGAGCCTGTCCAGAACTTCTTCCTGATCCCATTTCAGAGATGAACCTTGATAAGACAGTTGTGACTGTTTAAAGACTTTCGGGTCAAAGGCTCTGATCAGAGGCCACAGGTTTTCCTTCACAAACTCTCTATCTAACGACAGGGCACTTTTGATGATGGCGTTCAAGCGATCACGGTCTACCGAGGCGGTTTGATTCTCATCTGGCAATAGCTGCCGACAAACCACTTTCATAAAATCACGCACGGACGGATGTTGCCGGGTACCATGGGTGATAACGCTGTTGATGGCCTTGCGCCAGTGACGGGGTAAAAGCCTCAAGGACTGGTCAACCTGCTGTGCCTGCCGGGCCGCCAGTATCAGGTTATTTAATAACCCTTCGGTTATTTCAGGCAAAGGGTTGCACAGGTCGACGGGGACGGTTTCAAAGGCTTGGTAAAGTTCATTAAGTGCTTGTTCAGGCAGTTCAGTCCGGGGGATCTCATACCTGGAGGCGCTGATATCCCAGAGATCGATCTCGGGACAGGGTTTACCCGTGGCAAGCATCGAGCTCAATACTGAAGAGGGACTTTTTGCAGACTCAGGCCAGAGCACTGTGACACGAGCTTGTGGGTAGGCCTGTAATTGACCATTCACCAACAGAGGTTGTCCTGCAACCAGAGGTTCCAGCAGTTGCTGAAGCGCTGGATTACGCTCGAGTCCCCGGAATACCACTGGCTTGCCAGCGGTTAATGCCTCCTGCAACTTACTCTGACGGCGTCCAAAATACGCCTTCTGTTCCGAGGTGATATAGATATTATCAAATAGCTGGCTGAAGCTGGTCTGTTCATTAACCTGAATGACCAGAGGTGTTTGCGGCTGTTGATTGATCCAGTGTCTGACCTGGGCATGTTGCTGATAAGTGACGGTGTTAATGGCAGCCTGATCGCTGACTTTTTTCGGTAACCCGGGCAAAGGGTGCCCATCCTGTTCTGTCAATCCCAGGGCTTTTGGTTGTCCTTTTGCATAAGCCACCTGAAGTCGGGGCTTCAGGCCAGTGGTTTCGCGAATAGTCTGCAGCGAGCCTAGCAAACGAAACCAGTTTTCCTCATTGAGGGGAGACGTAACGGTGACGGTACCCCCCGCCTGAACCTGTTCCGACAGACAGCTGTTGGGGACTGCATAGCCTTCCGGGGCAATGGCAATCGGGCTCAGCCATTCCCTGATAGTACTCTCGTTAATGATGATGGGATTTTGTGGTGGTTGCTCTTGAACAAGTCCTTCGTCGTCTTGTTTGTCACCTTGTTTTTCTAAAGAGCAGGACAGGTTTTGAAACAGTGAACGAAGCTCGTCATTCCCTACCGGCATCTGATAAAAGTGAACATTGTCGGGTAACCGACAGACCTTGCCATTGCTCTCAAAGCACTGCTGCGCCAGCATTTGCCGAATCGTCTGTTCAAAGGCCAGATCCTGCCAGTTGGCCCCTTTCAGAATCACCCGTTGTCCGGCCTTCAATAACTCGAGCCTGCCTGGGAGGTGCTGGATTCGTCCCTGTTTATCTACGCCAGGGCCACCCAGCAGCAACTGTCGCCAGTGTCTGTGCAGGTGACAGTCGATAACAAGGGTATTGTCGTCATCCATGGCGCTTTCAGCGGAGCGTTCCGCCAATACCGGAGGCACCTCGTCAGCGTCCATTGCCGGAGCATTGCCGGTCTGTGCCTCGAACTGCCAGGTATTGCCCGGTCGATTAATTCGCCGCCAGAAATCAGCACCGGGTGCATCTTCACGCTGGCCAACCGATGCCAGCTGGTCAGGGTCTGCCACCACCAGCAGAGCAACATGTTCACCCAGAGAGCGTTTCTTCTGGCTGACTTTGTCGTATAGACAGGGGTTATTCGGGTCCAGCAGGTCGTTAAATTTTGGCAGATCCTCGCTGGAGAGCTTTCGGATATCCAGCACCAGAGTCATGGGCTGTGAACCTTCAAACAGCTTGCCCGAACCCAGGGTGTGGGGACCGTCACCGGAAATGCTCAAGCGGGTCACCAGGTTAGCCTGTGACAGGTCATCGGGGTGGGAAATAAGGGTGACATCCCGATGTTCATCGCAGGTCTGGGCAACCAGAAGCTTTCGAAGCTCATCATCACTGGTGACAAAACGAAAATCGAAGGCATGAGGGGCCTTGTGGAGTGAGGAATCGGTTGAGGCCAGGGTTCTGGTTTTGTCAGGAAAGTTTACCGAAGGTGATGATTTATTGAGTGTGGAAGCGATACCAGAGCAGGCCTTTGTAATCTTTGATGGTAAACCCTGCGTTGCTCTCTTGCTTGGCACTGCGCTATCAGGCATGTCACTGACAGGCACGTCACTAAGAGAAACGAGGTTGTTTTTTTCACCACCAATACGACTATCCATAGCTAATCTCCCTACTGCCATCTGGAGGATTAAATTGAGACTGTTTAATTATTTGACCGTAAGATAGGACGAAAGTTCCGCTTGGAAAGTTAGCCGTAATGATTGATGGAAATCACTGTGACACTCCCCGCCTTGTCGAGGGTGTCGCAAAAGGGTATGGTCAGCAGGATATATCAAGATCGTCGTTCCCGCGCAGGCGGGAACCCACCACGAACAGTGGATCTCCGCCTTCGCGGAGATGACGGTTTGAAGCTTGAAGCGTTTTAATTGACCTTTTGCGACACCCTCGATTGGGCGAGGGTTTACGACGATTTTGCTAAAAATTCATCATGACCAAAGGGTTATCAGCTCTTCAATGCGTCATAAATCGAATTCAAATTCACGCTGTTTACAAACTCTTCGGCGATAATTGTCAGTTCGACGGATTTCAGCACCAGAGCATCGCTGGCGTTGTACGCATGCCGTAAGTAGGCATCTTCAACAGATCCCTGGAACTCGTAAGAGCTATAAATCCAGGACATCATGGCATACAGCTCTCCCGGTGAGGATGGATCGTGAGCGCCATGGTGGTCGCTGCTTTTATAAGGCCCGATGACAGCGTCAGCCCAACAATACTTTAAGTAACCGCCTTTCGAGTTTGCCAGTCCATACAGGTAATAACTGAAGGCCTGCTGAATTGCCTGAATGCATTTGTTTTTTAAATCACTTTCCAGCCTTCGCTCCTCATCCGACGGCTCCAGGTCGTCCGGGCTGTTGGCAATAATTCGCTGCAACAGGGCTTCGACCTTTTTATCCAACACTGTTTCGTCCCAGGAAGGTTGCCCCATGATAATTACCGGACGGTGGTTCGCCTTGAACGAGCTTAACTGCTCAAAGGCCGGATCATGTACCAACATTCGTTCTATATTCGGAATACCCTCAGGTTCGTCTGTCCAGGTTTTTTGCAAAGACGAGCTGGCAATTTTACTTTGCAGGAATGGCGAAACCCCGTCATGACTGTGAGTGACGAGCAAGGCATACTTTTTCTTTGTTTGGAAGTAGCTATGTAGGAACTGCCAGAGATGGCTATTTTTTTCCCTGGAGAATGATCCCTTATACCACTGTTTCAGACAACGGCTGGCATCAACCTTCAGTTCATCGACGCTTTCCAGTCGCAGCAATAGCTGATGGTGTTTAACTTCCTTCTTACTTTTGTATTTTTGTAATGGCAATAGATTCAGCCAACCCGATTTCAGGGCTTGACTGGCAAATTGAATAACCGAACGTTTGGTCAAGTCGCTGCCATTGAGTATTTTCACTATTGAATTCAACCAATCGAGCGGCTCTGCTCCGCCATGAACAATCATTTTTAAATAGAGGGATTTAAGTTGATCAGAGACCTGATCCTCATCACTGTCGGACAATATTTGCATTACGGCTTCCGACATCGGATTATCTCCTCGGCAATCTATATCACCGATCAATGCCTGCTCGGCGTAGTCCGATTTGTCTGTCTCCAGCGACTCCAGGATTGAGACGCCCATGGAAAAGTCGGCCAAATCTTTTTTCTTCCAAAGTCTCACTACTATTTTGAAAGGTGTCAGATCGGCTTCTAACAATGCAGTGTTTGCCTCAAGGGCTTTATTCAGCTCCTCCAGGCTCATTCCCAGGGCTCTGGCTATAGCTTCCTGTTGTGCTAAATCAGCTCCTTCCAGGAGATCCCTTATTTTCTTTGAATTGGCGCCGGAACCGCTGATCCGCCTGTTGGGCTGGAAGTCAGGCCAGATTTCTATTACCTCAACAGGTGCCCCGCCCAAATCCACTGACTCCCAGGTTTGACCGCTGTCTATGGAACATTCTGCAAAGGCGTGGTTTTTGTTAGCAATTAGCCGACATGGAATCTCAAAATAACGGCAAAGAGCAACAAAAACAGGCGCACGATGACGACAGCTCCCCTGCCGCTGTGTTACCAGGTATTGAAACAAATTTTTATTCCCCACTGGCATATCACCACCGGAAAACCCCCGGCAATAGTCCTTGATCGCCTTAATGCGTTGCCTGATGTTTTTAGCGTCTTTTATTATCTGTAAAGGCCCCTGTACTTCCGTTGGTTGCAGGTCAATTCGGGTAAATACTTTTTTCAGTACTGCCTCTATACCTTCTGAACAGCGGACGTCAAACCGTGTTGATTGTGCGGGTCGGACTTTTTCAGCAAGTGTTTTTTTTCCCGCTTCTCTGTGTTCTACGACATAGGCAAATTGAATAGTCTGGTTATCTTCGGCCTTCGCAACATAGAGTGTATGGAGCCCGGCATATCGGTCCCTGATCAGGGTAAATGGCAATGCTGGTGTTATGCGCAGGGCCACGATTCGGTCGTCAGGCTTCAGGCCGGGCAAGGCATATCGACAAGTGTTCGATGGCCGCTCAAAGGTCGCCAGGGTCTGATCGCTGGCTAATGTCACTTCCTGGTCAGGTTGCGGTAACCGACCCGGTATGAGGACTTCGGCTCCCTGCATGTGACGATCATTAATATCGATCAATTTGATGTCGCCCTCAGCAGATACAAAAATATCTCTTGCCCACCACCGATAATGAGCGGGAAAAAAGTCCTTAATGTCAAAAATTATATAACGCTTGATTTTTAGCTCACTCTCGTTCTCGTAGTCCGTAATGCGGTCCAATGGTGAAGCCTGTTTCTCGAGGTCTTCCGGATTGTATTTTTCAGAGGCCTTATCACTGTCAATAGTCAATGCCTGGTAAACAGACTGTGGCTCAGGGTTGGTGCCTTGATCCAATGTCGGTGCCTGTTTCTCCCGGACTTTTGGCATGTCCTGTGGTGTTTCGTTCATAAAATCATCGACCAGATGCTTCGGCAGATCACTGATCTGATGCCAGAACACAGGCCAACATTGTGCACCATGGAGGTACCATGCACTGATTCGCCGATCAGCCTCACGAAAATAAGGCCGGTTAGCTGATAAGATCAGCGTCAGTGTCTGTTCTTTCGACAGGGAAAATACGCTATCAGCGTGCACGCCGGTGTGGCCAAACTTATGATTAAACCAGCTTCGCTGCCAGTGTCGGTAAAGTGTCTGGGTGAGTGAGTCGTCCGAGTCATAGGGCCTCATTGGAAGGCCTGATGACCGCCACTTTGCCTGAGCCACGCTCTTGATGATTTCCGTTCTGGCTTCCTGTTCATCCAGCTCAGTGTTAACACGGATTTCATGTTTTTTTTCATCAACACTGCTGAGATGACTGCTTCGTATCAACCATGGACGATCAATGTTCGGTACTGTCTGATTGAACCAATGGCAAAGTCCGGAATTAAATTCACATTTCCCCATGGCAAGAGCCGAAGACCCGGGCAGTTCCTCCAGCGATAGGTTGACGGCCATCAGATAAAGCCGATAGTGCTGAGTGAGGCATTGATGAAGTGCTTTATCGGTAAAGTCGCCTCTTCTGAAGACAGCCCTGGTGACATTCTGAAGATCAAGGCTGGTCGGCTGCAAAGGCAGGTTTTTGCGTTGTAGGCAAGACCTTAAAAGACAATGTTTTTCTGTTAGCTTTTTAGCGACTAATGTCCATTCTGGTGACTCTGGCAACACTTTTTCGGCAATGGTCTGTAATTCTGCCGGGTTGTACTGCCGAATGGGCAGATGTCGAAAACGTCCTTTCAGTGCCGGTGACAAGGGTTTTCGCCCGCTGTACTCAGGCGGGTTGATGGTGGCAAACAGGTGGAAGCCGGGATGGGCGTCACCGGCCAGAATATCGTTTAACTCACCTTCCAGATGCTGGCTGTCGATCAGATTCATTTCCGAAATCACCACGATGCCGCCTTTAATTTTTGCCTTCTGGATCGCTTCACACACTCTGTCCCAGGAACAATCACAGGCATTCAGGTAAAAGACTTCCGGCATGGATTCTTGCCGTTGTTCAGCCTGCTGTCTGACACTTTCAATCACCAGGCTCAGCGTGGCATCTTTACCCCGTCCGGCCGGACCTTCTATCAGTGTCGCCTGACGACCGCCGTGTTTTATCTTGCGATGATAAGCCTGCTGACAGCGGCTTAAATCCTGTCCAAGCCGTTGCGCCAGTTCACGGACTGCCGATCCGGAGGTATCAAAGTCTGGTCGAATTTTTTCGCTGACTGTTCTGAAGGTCTTCTGCATTTCCTCCAGGGTCTTGTTATGAACTCTGTCGCTCAGGGTGTTCTCCGGCTGGTAACGGGCAGCAAACCAGCTTTCCAGTGCTGACAGGGCATCCTGATTTGTTTCGGTGATTTCAGGGCCCAGTAGATCCCGAAAACTTTGTTGGATCAAAGCGTTCATTTGCTTGCCGGTAACCGTGTCACCGGCGGATAACGAACGATCCAGATACCAACCCACCCAACTGCAGATATCGGTTAAATCCCTGGGGGTAAACTCATGGTCTGGCAGCAGTTCCTGATAATATTGCCACAACACCATCAGACTCCCGGTGGTACTCTGCGCAATCCTGCTTGTTTGAGAATCCGGCAGATGCCGTTGTAACTGATTGAGCAGAGCCGGTTCCACCACTCTGTCCCTAAGGAAAGCCTGGTCCAGACGTGGGTAGTAAGCCCTGGGCAGCTTCTCTTTCAGGGCCGGGTCCATTTGGCGCCCGGTGTAATGATCCGGGTTACCGGTGAGAATTACCCGGTGTTTTGGGCCGACCTTGACAGGATGACCATTGACATAGATGCAGGGTTCCGGTTCCCACAGGCCGTTCAATGACGCCAGTAATCCGGCTTTGGCCAAATTAGCCTCATCCAGCAACAGGGTGATGTATTCTCCGTCTTTGTCGGATTTGGTATTGGCCCATGCCATTAGCGCCCGGTTTTGCTGCGCCATAGAGCGGTCGCCATCGGTATGCTCTTGCCACTGCCAGCGTTTCATCAGGGTCTGTTCGCTGTCGGAAGGTCCAAGGGAAATGACCTCAGCCAGTCCTGAAGCGTTCGCCATTTTGGCGGAAAAGTAACTTTTTCCGGTGCCGGTTTCCCCCTGCAGGAAGATAACGGGAGAGTCCGAAAGCCGGTCATGGAGTCGGGATAATCGACGGCTTTCACGATCTCTCTGGCTTATCTCGCCGTGATAAAGATCCCGGGCCAGTGCTGACAAAGGATTATCAGCGGAACCCGTCCATTCCAGTGATTCAGGCAGACGATTTTCTATCTCTTCAATACCTGCTTTGACAGTATTCGCGGTTCTGGCAATATGAAAACAATCGCTGGCCAGAGCCTGAATAGCATCGGATCGGATCTGACCAGACGCAAGGTTTAACTGCCATCCGCAAGCCAGCGCATCCTGCAAACGTTTAATCTGTCTTGATGGCCTGATGGTTAACGATTGAAAGGTCTCTGTTGCTGCCGGATCGACTTTCAACTGGCAGGCCATTGCGTCTTGTTGTTCTGCAGACGTATGGGCTACGATCAGGGCACAGAGCCCGTCCAGAATTTCTTCTACATCCCATTCCGGAGATGAACTTTGATAGTAGAGTTTTGCTTGCTTAAAGATTTTCGGGTCAGAGGCTCTGGCCAGTGGCCAGAGGTTCTGCTTTACAAACTCTCGGTTTAAGTGCGGGGCACTATTGATGACTTCATTTAACTGGTCCGGATCTACCGAGTCGGTTTGATCCTCATCCGGCTTCCTGTGAGCATCTGGCGTCCTATCCGGTAACAACTGCCAACAAACCACCTTCATAAAATCACGGACGGACGGATTCTGCCGGGTGCCATGGGTGATGACACTATTGATGGCCTTGCGCCAGTGGCGGGGCAGGAACTCTGGGGACTGGTCAACCTGCTGTGCCCGTCGGGCCGCCAGTATCAGGTTATTCAATAACCCTTCGGTTATTTCAGGCAAAGGGTTACACAGGTGGGCGGGTACGGTTTTAAAGGCTTCGTAAAGTTCATTAAGTGCTTGTTCAGGCAGTTCAGTCCGCGGTATCTCATACCTGGAGGCAGTGATATCCCAGAGATCGATCTCGGGGCAGGGCTTACCTGTGGCAAGCATCAAGTTCAATACTGAAGAGGGGCTTTTTGCAGACTCAGGCCAGAGCAATGTGACGCGAGCTTTTGGGTAGGCCTGTAATTGACCATTCACTAGCAGAGGTTGTCCCACAACCAGAGGTTCCAGCAGTTGCTGAAGCGCTGGACTACGCTCGAGTCCCAGGAATACCACCGGCTCACCAGCGGTTAATGCCTCCTGCAATTTACTCTGGCGTCGTCCAAAATACGCCTTTTGTTCCGAGGTGATATGGATATTATCAAATAGCTGGCTGAAGCCTGTCTGTTCATTGACCTGGATGACCAGAGGTGTTTGCGGCTGCTGATTGATCCAGTGTCTGACCTGGGCATGTTGCTGATAAGTAAAGGTGTCAATGGCTGCCTGATCGCTGACTTTTTTCGGTAACTGAACGCTCCCGGGTATAGGGTACTCAACGTTTTCTATCAATCCCAGGGCTTTTGGCTGCCGTCCTGAATGAGCCACCCGAAGTCGGGGCTCCAGGCCAGTGGTTTCGCGAATAGTCTGCAGTGAGCCCAGCAAACGAAACCAGTTTTCCTCATTGAGGGGAGACGTAACAGCGACGGCACCGCCCGCCTGAACCTGTTCCAACAGACAGCTGTTAGGGACTGCATAACCCTCCGGGGCGATGGCAATCGGGCTCAGCCATTCGCTGATATTACTCTCGTTAATGATGACCGGATTTTGTGGTGGTTGCTCTTGATTAAGTCCATTGGCGCCTTGTTTGTCATTTTGTTTTTCAAAAGAGCAGGACAGGCTTTGAAACAGTGAACTAAGCTCGTCATTCCCTACCGGCATCTGATAAAAGTGAACATTGTCGGGTAGCCGACAGACCTTGCCATTGCTCTCAAAGCATTGCTGCGCCAGCATTTGCCGAATCGTCTGTTCAAAGGCCAGATCCTGCCAGTTGGCCCCTTTCAGAATCACCCGTTGACCGACCCTCAATAACTCAAGCCTGCCGGGGAGGTGCTGGATTCGTCCCTGTTTATCTACGCCGGGACCACCCAGCAACAAATGTCGCCAGTGACCGTGCAGGTGACAGTCAATAACCAGGGTATTGTCGTCATCCATGGCGCTTTCAGCGGAGAGTTCCGCCAATACCGGAGGCACCTGGTCGATGTCCATTGCCGAAGCATTGCCGGTCTGTGCGTCGAACTGCCAGGTATTGCCCGGGCGATTAATTCGCCGCCAGAAATCAGCACCGGGTGCATCTTCGCGTTGGCCAACCGATGCCAACTGTTCAGGATCTGCCACCACCAGTAGAGCAACATGTTCGCCCAGAGTGCGTTTCTGCTGGCTGACTTTGTCGTACAGACAGGGGTTATCAGGGTCCAGCAGGTCGTTAAATTTTGGCAGATCCTCGCTGTTGAGATTTCGGATATCCAGCACCAGAGTCATGGGCTGTGAACCTTCAAACAGCTTGCCCGAACCCAGCGTGTGGCCACCGTCGCCGGAAATGCTCAAGCGGGTCACCAGGTTAGCCTGTGACAGGTCATCGGGGTGGGAAATAAGAGTGACATCCTGATGTTCATTGCAGGTCTGGGCAACCAGAAGCTGTCGAATCTCATCATCACTGGCGACAAAACGAAAATCGAAGGAACGGGGAGCCTTTTGGAGCGAGGAATCCGCAGCCAGGGTTTGCGCCTGGTGAGGCGACGAAATCAGTGGTGACGATACCCTGAGCCTGGCAGTGACATCAGAGCAGACTCCTGCAATCTTTGACGTTGATGCATCCCGCTTTGCTTTCTTGGCCGGTACGCCACTGTCAAGAACGGTTGTTTTTATGCCAGCACCATCAATCCGACTTTCCATAGTCAATGTCTCTCCTGCCATCTGAATGACTGTATTGAAATTGTTTAATCATTTGACCTTCAGACAGGAGGAAAGTTCGATTTCAATGGTTACCCGTGACCATTGAAGGGAGTAACGATCTCGAAAAACTTACTATGATCAGGCTGTCAACGTGCATCTAATGAGTTATAAAGCGAATTCAAATTCATGCTGTTCAAAAACTCTTTGGCAATTTTTGTCAGTTCAGCGTTTTTGAGCACCAGAGCGTTGCTGGCGTCCTGTGCCTGTTTTAAGTAGGCATCATTAACAGAGCGCTGAAAATCGGAAGAGCTTGAAATAGCAGACATCATGGTATATAGCTCTTCTGGTGAGGACGGTTCGTGAGAGCCAAAGGCTTGATTACTGACAAGCTCACTCACCCCGTTAGCATCGCCCCAACAATAGGTTAAGCGACCACCTTTTGAGTGTGTCAATTCATAGAGGTAATGACTAAAGGCCTGCCGAATCAATTGATTGCAGTTACTTTTTAAAGTAACCCCAAATTCCACACCCTTTTTCAACTCTTTAACAGAGTCTTTTATGTTTTTGTATCTCATTTCGATATCAGATGTTTTTTCGTTATAGACTTCTTCTGCAAGCCGACGTTTTTCATGAAGAGGTAATGAACCAGTGCAACCTGCAGGATCATCTGCAGTATGCAATGCTTTCATATATTCGTCTTTCAATTTTCGCAGTGCTTTCTCTCTGGATACACTGAGCTCTTGCAGTTCATCGTCGAACTGTTCTAACCTGGCCCTAGATATACTGACTATTTCTAATAACTGCTTTAAGTACGGGGTGTTCTCAACTTTTAGTTGAAACAGTTCTTCGGCCTTCTCCTCAACCAGTGTGTTGCTCCAGACAGGTTGCCCCAGGATAATCACCGGACGGTGATTATCCTTGCCCGAGGCTAATTTCGGAAACGCAGGCTGGTGCACCAGCATTCGTTCTATATTCGGCGTGCCGTCAGGTTGGTTTGTCCAGGCATTCTTTAACGATGTGCAGAGAATGTTAGCTTCCAGAAATGGCGAAAACCCATCATGGCTATGGGTGGCGAAAAAGTCATTGCCTTTTATTATATGGTGGTATTTACAAGCCGACTGCCAGAACTGAATATTTTTTTCTCTGGACAATAACTGCTTATAAAACTTTTTCAGACAATGGGTGGCTTTGACCCTCAGCTCATCGAAATCTTTCAGACGCATCAATAGCTTATAATGATCTGTGGCCGATACAATAATAGTTTCGTATTCTGGCATTGGATCCAACCAGCCCGATGCCAGTGCTTCATGGGCAAAGCGAACAACCGAAGCTCTGTGAAAGTTACATTTTGCCAGTATATCCACTATCGAACCCAACCATTGTCGAGAGTCTGCTCCGGCCTGATCAATCATTTTTGAGTACAATAATTTGAGTTGCTGAGCGACCTGATCTCCTTCACCGTAGTAGTTCAACATCGTACATACTGCCTCCGACATCGGTTTACGAAGCCATCGACCATCGAACACTGTTCCGATTAAACTCTTCTCCTCTTCGCCCAATGCTTCTGTGTCCATCGACACTAACATTGAGACACCCATGGAAAAAGGGCCTAAAGTTTTTATCTTCCAGAGCTCCAGTACCCTTTCATAAGGACTTGGATCGGTTTCTGGCAATGCACTCTTTGTCTCAAGTGTGTTGTACTGTTCTCTGGAGTTCACAACAGAGGCCTCAGCCAGAGTTGGCTGTTTTGCTAAATCAGCACCTTTAAGGAGATTCTTGACCGTTTCTAACTCAGTGTCGGGGGCACCCACCTTCCTGTTGTGTTGGAAGTCAGGTCTGATTTCTATTGGCAGCACTGGAGCTCCGCCCAAATCCGCTGATTGCCAGGTTTGGCGGCCATCCAGGGAGTACTCGGCAAAGCTGTGGATGAGGTTATTAATTTGTCGGCATGGAATTCCGAAATAACGGCAAAGAGCCACAAAAACAGGCACACGATGACGACAGCTACCTTGCCGCTTTTTTACCAGAAATTGAAAGAAGTTTTCACTGGGCGCTGGTTTAGCCTTACCGGAAAACTGTAGACAATAGTCCTTAATCGCTTTAACTCGTTGCGTCCTGTTTTCTGCGTTTTTTATTGCCTCCAAAGGCTGCTGTATTTCAGATGGCTGGTCTTCAATGGCCATAAACAGTTTTTTTAGTACGGTTTTCATACCTTCTGAGCAGAGGGCATCAAAACGTACTGATCGATCTGATCCTTCTGATTGAGATTCTTCAGCCGTTGTTTTTTTCCCCGGTTTTTTGGGTTCTACGACATAAGCACACAGAATTTTCTGGTTGGCTTTGGCTTCTGGAATAGTCAGTGTGTGAAGTCCGGTATATCGGTCCCTGACCAGGGTAAATAGCATATTCGGTTCTATGCGCAGGGCCACGATATAGTCGTCAGGCGTCAGGCTGGGCAATGCATATTGGCCATTCTTCGATGACAATTCATAGGTCGCCAGTGTTTGATTTGTGGCTAATGTTACTGACTGTTCACGCCCCGGTAACGGGGCCGGTGTGAGGGCTTCGAACCCCTGAATGTGTCGATCATTAATAACGAACTGATTGATCTCACCCTCGGCAGTGACATCAAAATCACTTGCCCAGAAGCGATACATTCTGGAAGTAATGTACTTCGTATCAAAAATTTTACAATCGTTGACCTGTGGCTTCTTCAGGCCCTCGTAGCCGGTCCTCCGATCCAATGTCTTGGTCTGTTTCCCTTCGTTAACGTAGTTGTCCAACCCACGTTTCGGCAGATCACTTATCTGATGCCAAAACGCACGACACCATTTAACTGAATTGGAGTTCCATAACCCTATCTGTCGATCAGCCTCCCGAAGATAAGGCTGGGAAGCGGGTGTTTTCAGCATTTGTCTCTCTTCTTTGGTCAGGGGGAAGACGCTATTGACGTCTACCCCCGTCCGTCCATACACACGATTAAACCAGCCTTGCTGCCAGTGTCGGTAAAGTGTCCGGGTGAGAATATCGTCCGACTGATTCGGCTTGAGAGAAAGGCCGGATGCCTGCCACCCGGTCTGAGCCATCATCTTGATGATTTCCGTTTTGGTTTCCTCTTTAGTCAAGCCAGGTTCAAAACGAATTTCATGGTGTTTTTCATCAATACTGTTGCCATCACCGGGTCGTATCAACCACGGACGACTAATGTCCGATACCGTCAGGTTGAACCATTTGCAAAGCCCGGAATCCAGCTCACTTTTATCCATGGCAAGAGCCGATGATTCTGGCAGTTTCTCCAGGGATAGGTCGGCTGCCATCAGGTAAAGCCGGTAGTGCTTACCGAGGCATTGATTAAGGCTGTCTTCGCCAAAATCGCCTTCTCTGATAACAGCCCTGGCAACATTCTGCAGATCAAGGCTGGTCGGCTGCAACGGCAGGTTTTTTCGTTGCAGGTAAGCCCTTAAGCGACAGTGTTTCTGAGTCAGCTTTTCAGCCGCAGCTTTCCCTTCTGGAGTCAGTGGCAACACTTTCTCGGCAATGGTCTGCAATTCGGTCTGGTTGTACTGCCGGATCGGCAAATGTCTGAAACGCCCTTTCAAAGCCGGTGATAAGGGTTTTCGCCCGCTGTATTCTGGCGGGTTGATGGTGGCGAACAGGTGGAAGCCCGGATGAGCATCGCCGGCCAGAATATCGTTCAACTCACCTTCCAGATGCTGGCTGTCGATCAGGTTCATTTCTGAAATCACCACGATGCCGCCTTCCACTTTTGCTTTCCGGATCGCTTCACACACTTTATCCCAGGAACAATCACAGGCATTCAGGAGAAATATCTCTGGCATGGTTTCTCTCTTTTTCTCAGCCTGCTGTTTGACACTGTTGATCATCAGATTCAGCGTCGCATCCTTACCCCGTCCAGCCGGGCCTTCAATCAGCGTTGCCTGACGGCCGCCGTGTTTTATCTTGCGATGATTAGCCTGCTGACAGCGGCTTAAATCCTGTCCCAGCCCTTTTACCAGCTCAATGACTGCTGATCCAGAGGTATCAAACTCAGGTCGGAATTCTTTGGTGAATGCTTCGAAGTCCCGCTGAATATCTGGCAAGGTGTGGTTATGAACTTTGTCGCGCAGGGTGTTGTCCAGTTTGTAACGGGCGGCAAACCAGATTTCCAGTGCCGAAAGGGCATCCTGTTGAGTCTCGCTGATTTCGGGACCCAGTAGATCCCGGAAACTTTGCCGGATCAAACTGTTCATTTGCTCACAGCTAACACTCTCTCCTTCGGATAACGCGCGATCCAGATACCAGCCCACCCAACTGCAGATATCGGTCAAATCCCTGGGAGTAAACTCATGCTCGAGCAACAGTTCCTGATAATATTGCCACAGTGCCATCACGCTCCCGGTAGCATCGGGTAGAATTTTGTTTATTTGAGGTCCTGTCAGATGCCGTTGTAACTGATTGAGCAGCGCCGGTTCCACCACTCTGTCCCGAAGGAAAGCCTGGTCCAGACGAGGGTAGTAAGCTCTGGGCAGTTTCTCCTTCAGCGCCGGGTCAAGCTGGCGCCCGGAGTAATGATCCGGGTTGCCGGTGAGAATTACCCGGTGTTTTGCGCTGACTTTGACAGGATGAGCATTCACATAAATGCAGGGTTCCGGTTCCCACAAGCCGTTCAATGACGACAGCAATCCGGCTCTGGCCAGGTTAGCCTCATCCAGCACCAGGGTTATGTATTCTCCATCTTTGTCGGATTCGGTATTGGCCCATTCCATCAACGTCCGGTTTTGCTGCACCATAGAGCGGTCGCCATCGGCGTGTTCTTGCCACTGCCAGCGTTTCATCAGGGTCTCTTCACTGTCAGAAGGTCCGAGGGAAATGACTGAAGCTGGTCCTGAAGCCTTCGCCATTTTGGCGGAAAAGTAACTTTTCCCGGTGCCGGTTTCGCCCTGCAGAAAGATAACGGGAGAGTCGCTAAGCCGGTCGTGGAGTCGGGATAATCGACGGCTTTCACGATCCTTTTGACTCATTTCGCCGTGATAAAGATCCCTGGCCAGTGCTGACAGGGGTTGATCAGTGCAACCCGGCCATTTCAGTGATTCAGACAGACGATTTTCTATGCGTTCAATGCGTTCTGCGACGGGATTCTCTGTGACATATTCTCCCCTGGCAATGTGGAAACAATCGCTGGCCAGAGCGTGAATGGCGTCGGATCGGGTCTGACCTGATGGAAGCTTTAGCTGCCAGCCAGAAGCCAGTGCATCCTGCAAACGTTTAATCTGACTTGCTCGCCTGATGGCTAACGCTTGATACTGCTCTGCCGCCGCCGAATCAACTTTCAACTGGTACGCTATCGCCTGCCTTTGTGCTTCAGGCGCATGGGCCACAATTATGGCGCAAAGCCTGTCCAGAACTTCTTTTTCAGCCCGCAGTGACAATGGATTTTCATAGGACAGTTTTAATTCGGTGCCTTTAAATACTGCCGGGTCAAAGGCTCGGGCCAGTAGCCACAGATTCTGCTTCACAAACTTTCTATCCAACCGCCGGGAACGGTTGATGATGACAGTTAACCGGTCCGGGTCTACCGAGGCGGCTTGATCCTTATCCGGTAACAAGTGCCAACAAGCCACTTTCATAAAATCACGCACGGGCGGACTCTGCCGTGTGCCGTGCGTGACGACGCTATTGATGGCCTTGCGCCAGTGGCAGGGCAGGAGCTGCAGGGAATGGTCAACCCGCTGTGCTTGTTGGGCAGCCAGGATCAGGTTATTCAGCAAACCTTCGGTCATTTCTGGCAGGGGGTTACAAAGACCGCCAGGTACGGTTTTAAACGCTTCGTAAAGTTTATTAAGTGCTTGTTCTGGCAACTCAGTCCGAGGGATATCATGCTTGCGGGCATTGATATCCCAGAGATCAACTTCAGGACAAGGCTTCCCTGTGGCGACCATCAAACGAAATACTGGCGATGGGCTCTTCGCAGACTCAGGCCAGAAAAGAGTGACATGAGCCTGCGGATAGGCCTGTAATTGGCCATTCACCAACAGATGCTGACCAATAGCCAGGGGTTCCAGAAGTTGCTGAAGTGTTGGATTGCTCTCCAGCCCCAGAAATACAACCGGTTTGCCAGCGATTAATGCCTTCTGCAACTCGCTCTGACTTCGTTCAAAATGGGCCTTTTGTTCCGAGGTGATATGGATATTATCAAACAGCTGGCTGAAGCTGGTCTGGTCATTGACCTGAATGACCAAAGGGGCTTCCAGGTGATCTTTGATCCAATGACTTACCTGGGCATGTTGCTGATAAGTGACGATACTAAAGGAGGTCTGGTCCCTGTCTTTTTTATCTTGCTGATGGCTCCCGGGCAGAGGGCACTCATTATTTTCTGTCAGTCCCAGCGCTTTCGGCTGCTGTCTTGAATGAGTCACCTGAAGCCGGGGCACCAGACCTGTCGTCTTGTGAATAGTCTGCAGTAAACCCAGCAAACGAAACCAAAGTACATCATTGAGGGGGGACGTTATGGTGATGACACCACCCGCCCGAACCCGTTCCAACAAACAGTTGTCAGGGACGACATAACCTTCCGGGTTAATGGCAATCGGGCTCAGCCATTCCCTGATATTACTCTGGTTAATGATGACCGGGTTTGGTGGTGCGTTGTGGGAAAGTCCTTCCGCATCAGAGTGGGACAGACTTTGAAACAGTGAATGAAGCTCGTCATTCCCTACCGGCATCCGATAAAACTCAACATCGTCCGGCAACTGACAGACTTTCCCGTTACTCTCAAAACACCTTTGCGCCAGCATCTGTCGAATCGTTTGTTCAAAGGCCAGGTCCTTCCAGTTGGCCCCTTTCAGAATCACCTGTTGGCCGGGCCTCAATGACTCAAGCCTGCCGGGTATGTGCTGGATACGTCCCTGTTTATCGACTCCGGGGCCACCCAGCAGTAACTGTCGCCAGTGACTGTGCAAGTGGCAGTCAATTAAAACGGTATTGTCGCCATCCTCAGCACTTTCGGCACAGGAGAGTTCAGGCACTACCGGAGCAACCTCGGCGACGCTCATTAATGAGTCATTGCCGGTCTGTGCGTCGAACTGCCAGGTATTGCCCGGTCGATTAATTCGCCGCCAGAAATCAGCTCCTGGTGCCTCATGATTGCTGCCAACCAATGCCAACTGTGCCGGGTCTGCCAGAACCAATAGAGAAACATGCTTGCCCAGAGGGCGTTTTTTCTGGCTGACTCTGTCGTACAGACAGGGGGTATCCGGGTCCAGCAGATCGTTAAATTTTGACAGTTCAGCACTGGTGAGTTTTCGGATATCCAGCACCAGGGTCAATGGCTGCGAACCTTCAAACAGTTTGCCCGGATAAAGCGCGTGCTGACCCTCTTCGGAAATGCTCAACCGGCTCATCAGATTAGCCTGTGAGAGGTCATCGGGATGGGAAATAAGGGTGACATCCCGATGTTCATCGCAGGTCCGGGCAACCAGAAGCTGTCGAATCTCATCATCACTGGCGACAAAACGAAAATCGAAGGCATGAGGAGCCCCGGGGAGCGAGGAATTCGTTGAGGATACGGTTCTCGCCTGGTGAGGCGACGAAATCAGTGGTGACGATACCTTGAGCCTGGCAGTGACATCAGAGCAGATCTCGACATCATTTGCCGGTAATGCCAGCTTTGGATTTTTGGCTGGTACGATATTGTCAGACGCGCCACTATCAAGAACCGATTTGTTTATTTCCCTGATCTGAACATCCACTATTAATCTCCTTTCCTGATGTCCCTTGAAGGATTGCATTGAAACTGATTAATCGTTTGACCTTAGGATGAGATTAAAGTTCCATTTTAACTGTTGCCCCTCTGTAGGGTTGTCCAGCCTGATGTTCGCGAAGGAAGTCGTCATTCCCGCGAAGGAGGGTGTCGCAAAACTCTGATTCCCATGCTCTGAGGTCGTCATTCCCGCGAAGGCGGGAATCCAGCGCCAACGGTGGATCTCTGTCTTCTTGGGGATGACAAGGCCAGGGGGGCACCGGGCAGTATGGTTCTGGTGGTGAGTCACTGTGGATTCCCGCCTTCGCGGGTGTCGCAAAAGGTCAATTAAAACGCTTCAAGCTTCAAACCGTCATCTCCGCGAAGGCGGAGATCCACTGTTCGTGGTGGGTTCCCGCCTGCGCGGGAACGACGATCTTGATATATCCTGCTGACCATACCCTTTTGCGACAGCCTCCTTCGCGGGAATGACGAGAATGAAGCCGGGAGTGTCGGGAGTGAAGCACTCAACATGACCAAACGGTTATCAGGTATCCAAAGCATCACAAAGCGAACTCAAATTCAGGCTGTTTAAAAACTCTTCGACAATTTTTGTCAGTTCATTGGTTTTGAGAATCAGGGCGTTACTGACGTTATGTGTTTGCCGCAAGTGGTCATCCCTAATAGCTTCCTGCGACCAGTCAGAGCTCTTGATTAAAGACATCATGGCATACAGTTCTTCTGGTGAGGATGGAGCATGAGCACCACAGTGGCCATCATCGTCTTCCGCCAGGATGAAAGCATCGGCCCAACAATAGGTTAAGCCCCCCCCTTTCGAATGTGTCATTTCATACAAGTAATAAATGAAGGCCTGTTGAATTGCTTTCCGGCATTGGTTTTTTAAGTCAAACACCAGGACTTTGTCCCTGGATGGTACCTCAAGGGACTTCAGGGTGGATTGGTACTTGCTGATGATATCAAGCCTTTCTTTCTGACTATCCGTTGCTTTCAGAGCATTAAAGCATCGTCGATCCATTGCTTCATATTGATTGATTTTTTCCAATATCTGCCTCAAGTACGGGTTGTTCTCAAGTTTCCGTTGAAGTAGGGCTTCGGCCTTTTCATTAATCACTTTGCTGTTCAGTGAGATGTTCCCCAGGATAATCACCGGACGGTAGTTGCCTTTGCCCGAGTTTAACTGCACAAAGGCAGGGTTGTGCAACAGCAGTCGTTCTATATTCGGAACGCCCTCGGGTTTGTCCGTCCAGGCAATCTCGACGGATGGACTGGCCATTATATTTTTAAGGAATGGCGAATGCCCGTTATGAGGATCAGTGATGAAGAAGGCATTCTCTTTTCCCTCCTGGAAGGTTTCATAAGCCGATTGCCATTGCTGGTTATTTTTTTCCCCGGACATCACTTCCTCATACCACTTTTTCAAGCAATGAGCGGCTTTAATGTTCAGTTCATCGACAGCTTCCAGACGCATCAATAATTTATGATGTTCAACGGTCGTCATAACATATTTGCCATAGGTCGGCACTGGATCCAGCCAACCCGATTCCAGGGCTTCACGGGCAAAGTGAATAACTGAAGGACGGGTCAAATCACTGTTTGCCAATACGTCCACTATTGAGCACAACCACTGGTCAGGGCTTGTTCCGGCCTGGTCGATCATTTTTGAATGGAGTGACTTGAGTAGTTCAGTGACCTGATCTTCATCACTGTTGGACAATATTGGTTTGAGTGCCTCCGACATTGGTTTATAGGGGGGGTTTCCACCTCCAATCACTTTACCGACCAATGCCTTATCGTCCTCGCTCAATACTTCTGTCTCCAGCGACTGCAAGATTGAGACGCCCATGGCAAAACCGGTTAACTCTTTTTCCTCCCAGAGGTTCTTTACTATTTCGAAAGTACTCAGATTTTTTTTTGGCAAGGCATGGTCTGTCTCAAGGGTTTTGTTCAGTTCCTCGAGGCTTATACCATAGGCTTTGGCCAGAGTTTGTAGTTGTGCTAAATCAGCGTCTTTCAGGACATTCTTAAGGAGGTCCCTGCTCTTCTTCAACTCAGTGCCAGAACCTCTGAGCCGACGGGTGAGCTGGAATGCAGATGTGTGTTTTGTTGTATCGGCAGGCGCCCCGCCCAAGTCCACTGACTCCCAGGTTTGGCCTTGATCCGGGGAATACTCCGCAAAGGTGTGGAGAAGATTAGATATTGTTCGACATGGAATGCCAAAATAACGACAAAAAGCCATAAAAACAGGCGCACGATGACGACAGCGCCCTTGTCGCTGTGTGACGAGAAAGTGAAAGAAATTTTTATTGTGCTCTGCTGGTATGGCAACACCGGTGAACCCTCGGCAATAGTCCCTGATTGCTTCAATGCGTTGCGTCGTGTCTATAGCACTTTTTATTCTCTGCAATGGCTCCTGCACTTCGTGTGGTTGTTCTTTAATGTTCGTGAGCACTTCCTCCAGTACTGTTTTCATACCTTTTGAACAGCGAGCGTCAGAACGTTTTGACTGTGCTGGTTGGGCTTCTTCAGCAGGTTTTTTTTTGCTCGCTTTTCTGGACTCTACGACATAGGCAAATTTAATACTCTGATTGGCTCTGCACTCTGGAACAGACACTGTATGAAGACCGGTATAGCGATCCCTGAGCAGAACAAAGGACAACCTGGATTCCATGCGCAGGGCTACGATATAGTCGTTGACCGTGAGGCTGGGTAAAGCATACAGACCATTGTTTGGTGTCACCACCAAGGTCGCCAGTGTTTGATCGCTAGCTAATGTTACTTCCTGGTCATCCTGTGGCAATCGGGCAGGTATGAGAACTTCGACCCCCTGTACGTGTTGATAATTAATAATGGTCCGTTCGATATTGCCTTCGGGAGAGATATAAATATCCCTTGCCAACCAGCGGTAATTCCAGGAAGGAAAGTTCTGGTTATCAAAAACTCTATAATCGTGAAAGTGTCGCTTCTCATGGTTTTCATAATCTGTTTCCCAGTCCAATGCCCTGGCCGACTCTGGCTTATGGTTCTTTCTCTGAGCCAATGCCGGTGCCTGTTTCTCGTGGACTTGTGGCAGGGATTGCCCGGAAGCCTTATCACCAGCAACCACTGAGGTTTTGTTAATATAATCGCCAACAAAATGGTTCAGCAGATCCCTGATCTGATGCCAGAACTCAGGCCAACACCGAACGTCCTCGGCTTTCCACCCCCTTATCCGCAAATCAGCCTCCTGAAGATAAGGCTGGTTAATTGATATTTTCAGCGTGTGTATCTCTTCTTCGGTCGGGGAAAATACGCTACTGGCTTCCACACCCATCTGGCCAAACACACGATCAAACCAGCATTGTTGCCAGTGTCGGTAAAGCGCCCGGGTGAGAATATCGTCCGACTTATTGGGGTTCAGGGAAAGACCGGATGCCTGCCACCTTGCCTTAGCCACCATCCTGATTATTTCCGTTTTGGCTTCCTCTTCAATCAGATCAGTGTCGATATGAATTTCATGTTTTTTTTCATCAACACTGTTGCGATCACTGCTTCTTATCAACCATGGACGACTAATACCAGGTACCACCTGGTTGAACCATTGGCAAAGCCCGGAATGAATTGCTCCTTTGCTCATGGCAAGAGCCGTTGACTCGGGCAGTTCCTTCAGCGATAGGTTGGCGGCTATCAGATAAAGCCGGTAGTGCTGAGTAAGACATTGATGAACGGCTTTTTCGGTAAAATTGCCCCCTCTGTTGATAGCCCTGGCAACATTCTGTAAATCGAGGCTGGTGGGCTGCAATGGCAGGTTTTTCCGTTGCAGGTAAGCCCTTAAACGACAATGTTTTTCAGTCAACCGTCTAGCCACGGTTTTTCCCTGCTCGTTCTCTGGCAAGACTTTCCCGGCAATGGTCTGCAATTCGGTCGAGCTGTACTGCCGGATCGGCACATGTCGAAAACGTCCTTTCAGTGCCGGTGATAAGGGTTTTCGCCCGCTGTACTCAGGCGGGTTAATGGTGGCAAACAGGTGGAAGCCCGGATGGGCGTCTCCGGCCAGAATATCGTTTAACTCCCCTTCCAGGTGCTGGCTGTCCATCAGATTCATTTCTGAAATGATTACGATGCCGCCATCGACTTTTGCTTTCTGGATCGCTTCACACAGTTGCTCCCAGGAACAATCACAGGCATTCAGGGGAAAGACCTCTGGCATGGTTTCTCCCCGTTCTTGAGCTTGCTGTTTAACACTTTTGATCAGCAGGTTCAGCGTGGCATCCTTACCGCGCCCAGCCGGGCCTTCAATCAGCGTTGCCTGACGACCGCCGTGTTTTATCTTGTGATGATAAGCCTGCTGACAGCGGCTTAAATCCTGTCCCAGCCGTTGCACCAGCTCAATGACTGCCGAACCGGAGGTGTCAAACTCAGGTCGGAATTCTTTGGTGAATGCTTCGAAGTCCCGCTGTATATCTGGCAGGGTGTGGTTATGAACTTTATCGCGCAGGGTGTTGTCCGGGTGGTAGTGGGCAGCAAACCAGATTTCCAGTGCCGAAAGGGCATCCTGTTGAGTCTCGCTGATTTCGGGACCCAACAGATCCCGGAAACTTTGCTGGATCAAACTGTTCACTTGCTCACAGCTAACACTGTCGCCTCTGGATAACGCACGATCCAGATACCAGCCCACCCAGCTGCAGATATCGGTTAAATCCCTGGGGGTAAACTCATGCCCGGGCAACAGCTCCTGATAATATTGCCACAGTGCCATCACACTCTTGCTGGCCCTGTGTGCAATGTCGTTTATTTGCTGCTCCGGCAAATGCCGTTGTAAATGCCTGACCAGAGCGGGTTCCACCACCCTGTCCCGAAGGAATGCCTGGTCCAGGCGTGGGTAGTAAGCTCTGGGCAGTTTCTCTTTCAGGGCCGGGTCCATTTGGCGCCCGGAGTAATGATCGGGATTGCCGGTGAGAATCACCCGGTGTTTTTCGCTGACCTTGACAGGATGGCCATTCACATAGATGCAGGGTTGCGGTTCCCATAAGCCGTTCAATGATGCCAGTAATCCGGCTTTGGCCAGATTGGCTTCATCGAGAACCAAGGTTATGTATTCTCCGTCTTTGTTGGATTCGGTACTGGCCCATTCCATCAGCGCCCGGTTTTGCAGGGCCATAGAGCGGTCGCCATCGGTGTGCTCCAGCCACTGCCAGCGATTCATCAGGGTTTGTTCGCTGTCACAAGGCCCAAGGCAAATGACCGAAGTCGGTCCTGAAGTTTTCGCCACTCTGGCGGAAAAGTAGCTTTTCCCTGTGCCGGTTTCCCCTTGCAGGAAGATAACGGGAGAGTCTGTAAGCCGGTCGTGGAGTCGGGATAATCGACGACTTTCACGATCCTTCTGACTTATCTCGCCGTGATAAAGATCCCGGGCCAGTGCTGACAAAGGCATATCAGCGGAACCCTGCCATTTCAGTGATTCAGACAGTCGGTGTTTTATATGTTCAATGGGTTCTGCCTCAGAATTCGCTGTTCTGGCCCTGTGAAAACATTCGCTGGCCAGCGCGTGAATAGCATCGGATCGGGTCTGCCCCGGTGACAGAGGTAAATGCCAGCCAGAAGCCAGTGCGTCTTGCAAACGTCTGATCTGTCCTGTTGGCCTGATAGCTAACGATTGATAGAGCTCTGCTGCCGCCAGATCGACTTTCAACTGATACGCTAAAGCATCTCGTTGTTCTTCAGGGCCATGGATCACGACTATGGCACAGAGTCTGTCCATAACGGCTTTTTTCCCCCGCTTTGGAAACGGACTTTCATAGGACAGTTGTAATTCGATACCTTTAAAGACTGCCGGGTCAAAGGCCCGGGCCAGTGGCCACAGGTTCCGCTTCACGAACTTTCTATCCAGTCGCGGGGCACTATTGATGATGGCAGCTAACTGATTCGGGTCTACCGTGGCGGTATGATCCTCATCCGTTGTCTTATCCGGTAACAAGTGCCAACAGGCCACTTTCATAAAATCACGCACGGACGGATTCTGCCGGGTGCCATGGGTGATGACGCTATTGATGGCTTTGCGCCAGTGGCGGGGTAAAAGCTGTGAGGAATGGTCAACCTGCTGTGCTCGTCGGGCAGCCAGTATCAGGTTATTCAATAACTCTGCGGTTATTTCCGGCAGGGGTTTACACAGGTAGCCAGGTACGGTATCGAAGGCTTTGTAAAGTGAGTGAAGTGATTGTTCTGGCAGCTCAGTACGGGCGATATCATACTTGCGGGCATTGATATCCCAGAGATCGACCTCAGGACAGGGCTTACCTGTGGTGACCGTCGCATGAAATATTGAAGAGGGGCTTTTCACAGATTCAGGCCAGAGTATTGTCACACGAGCTTTTGGATAGTCTTGCAACTGGCCATTCAGCAACAGAGGTTGCCCAATAATCAGGGGTTCCAGAAGCTGCTGCAGCGTTGGATTACTCTCCAGCCCCCGGAATACGACCGGCTTGCCAGCGGTTAATGCCTCCTGCAACGCAGTCTTGCGATGTCCGAAATGAGCCTTTTGTTCCGAGGTGATATGGATATTATCAAATAGCTGGCTGAAGCGGGTCTGTTCATTGACCTGAATGACCAGAGGTGAATCCGGCTGCTTATTGATCCAATAACTGGCCTGGGCAGATTGCTGATAAGTGAGGGTACTGAAGGCGATCTGATCTTTGTTTTTTTCCTGTGGGCAGGACAGAGAGACCTCATCGTTTTCTGTCAACCCCAGGACTTTCGGCTGATGTTTTGAATCAGTCACCTGAAGTCGGGGCTCCAGGCCGGTGGTCTCGCGAATCGCCTGCAGTGAACCCAGCAAGCGAAACCAGAGCGCCTCAGTGAGGGGAGACGTTACGGTAACTGATCCCCCCGCCCGAACCTGTTCCAACAGACAGGTGTTAGGGACTGCATAGCCTTCCGGGGCAATGGCAATGGGGCTCAGCCATTGGGCAATATTACTCTGGTTGATGATGATGGGGTTGCGTGATGCTTGTTCTTTGTCAAGTGAAGGGTACAGACTTTGGAACAGTGAACGAAGCTCGTTATTCCCTACCGGCATCTGATAAAACTGAACATTGTCGGGTAATGGACAGGTCTTGTCATTGCTCTCAAAACGCTTCTGCGCCAGCATTTGTCGAATCGTCTGTTCAAAGGCCAGATCTTCCCAGTTGGCTCCTTTCAGAATCACCCGCTGTCCGGCCCTTAATGATTCAAGCTTGCCGGGGATGTGCTGGATTCGCCCCTGTTTGTCGACTCCGGGGCCACCCAGCAGTAACTGTCGCCAGTGACTGTGCAGGTGGCAGTCAATTAAAACGGTGTTGTCGTCTTCCGTAGTACTTTTGGCACGGGTGAATTCAGGCACTACTGGAGGAACCTCGTCGATGCTCATTGATGAGTTATTGCCGGTCTGTGCGTCGAACTGCCAGGTATTGTCCGGTCGATTAATTCGTCGCCAGAAATCAGCGCCAGGCGAGTCGTCACGCCTACCAACCGATGTCAGCTGTGCAGGGTCTGCCACGACCAGCAGAGAAACATGTTCACCCAGAGGGCGTTTCTCCCGGTTGACTTTGTCGAACAGACAGGGGTTATCCGGGTCCAGCAGATCGTTAAATTTGGGCAGTTCATTGCCGGTGAGTTTTCGGATATCAATGACCAGGGTCAGTGGCTTTGAACTTTCAAAGAGCTTACCTGAACGCAGACTGTGGTGACCCTCTTTGGAAATGCTCAACCGGGTCACCAGATTAGCCTGTGAGAGGTCATCGGGGTGGGAAATAAGGGTGATATCCCGATTTTTATCGCTGGTCTGGGCAACTAAAAGCTGTCGAATCTCATCATCACTGGCGACAAAACGAAAATCAAAGGCATAAGGGGTCTTTGGGAGCGAGGAATCTGTTGCGGAAACGATTCTTGCTTTGTCTGGAAAGGTTGTCGAAGGTAATGATTTATTGAGTTTGGAGGCGATACCAGGGTAGACCTTTACAACCTTTAACGGTAAATCCTGCTCTGCTTTCCTGGCTGGCTCGACACTCTTTTCGTCGCTCTTTTCGCCGCTCTCAGACACGGCAATACCAAGAAAAGAGTTGTTGTCAATTTTCTCACCAATACGACCATCCATAGCCAATCTCCCAACTGCCATCTGAAGAACTGAATTGAAGTTGTTTGGTAGTTTGACCTTTAGACAATACGAAAGTTCACTTTTGACAGTCAGCTGTGATCATTGAAGGAAATCACCGATCTCGAAAAACTCATCATGACCAGATTACTATCAGGTTCACAACGCGTAAGAAAGTGAAACCAAATCCACGCTTTTCAAAAACTCTTCGGCAATCTTTGTCAGCTCACCGGCACTGAGCACCAGTGCATTACCGGCGTTCAGTGCCTGCCGTAGGTAGTCTTCCTTTGGGTCCTGAAAAAAAAATTCAGAGTTCTTAATTGCAGACATCATGGCATACAGTTCTTCTGGTGAGGATGGGTCATGAGCACCATAGGAGTGTAGCTCGTCGCAATATTGGATGGAAGCATCGATCCAACAATAGGTTAAGCAGCCGCCTTTTGTGTGTGTCAATTTATACAGATAATGACAGAAGGCCAGCTGAATCGCCTGCGTGCATTTGTTTTCTAAATCCTCCACATCTATCTGCTGTTCAGGTTTCAAAATGTCACCATATTTAGCTTGAAACAGGAGTTCGGCCTTTATGTCAATCCATGTGTACTCCCAATCAGGTGCCTCCAGGATAATCAACGGACGATGCTGACTGCTGCCCGAAATTAACCTCGGGAAAGCGGGCTGCTGCGCCAGCATTCGTTCTATATTGGGAATGCCCTCTGGCTCGTCTGTCCAAGCGTTCTGTAATAATTGACTGGTAATTTCATATTCAAGGGATGATGAAAAACCATCATAACAATGACTGACGAACGAGGTATCACCTTCTCTCTGTTGGAAGCTTTCATAAGCCTCCCGCCATAACTGACTATTTTTTTCCCTGGAGTATAACTGCTTATACCACTTTTTCAGACAATGAGAGGCTTCAGCCTTGAGTTCATCGACGCTTTCCAGACGCACCAATAACCTATGATGTTCATCGGCTACTTTTGTATATTCCTCATCGGTCACTACTGGATCCAGCCAACCCAATTTCAGGACTTCAAGGGCAAAACGAATAACCGTTGGCTTGGTCAGGTTAATATTTTCCAGTATTTCTACCATTGAATAAAACCAATCCTGAGTGCTCAGGTTGTCCTGATTAATTATTTTTAGATGGAGTAACTTGAGTTGTTCAATGACAGCCTCTTCATCACTGCGGTAAAATATTAATTCTTTCACTGCCTCCGCTATCGGTTCAAGTTGCTCCTTGTAATCGCCCGTTGCTTCTTTCCCCAGCGACACGATGATTGAGACGGCCAGGGAAAAACTGATTAAATCTTTTTTCTTCCAAAGGTTCCCGATTATGTTGGAAATAATTAGCTTGGCTTCTGGCAATGCACTGTCTGTCTCAAGGGCATTTTTCAGTTCCTCAAGGCTCATACCACAGGCTTCAGCCAGAGTTTGCTGTTGTGACCAATCAGAACCTTTCATGAGATCTTTCAGAAAAGCTTTATGCTTCTTTAACTCAGTGCTGGAATGAATGACATTTGTGGTGGTCTGGCGGACAGATTCGATGTCTGTTTTCTCGACGGGTGCCCCGTCGAGATCCACTGACACCCATGTTTGGCCTTCATCCACAGAATATTCAGCAAAGCTGTGGATTTTGCTATGCACTATCCGGGATGGAATCCCGAAATAACGACAGAAAGCAACAAAAACAGGCGTACGATGACGGCAGCTCCCCTGACGTCGTGTTACCAGAAATTTAAAGAAGTTGTTATAGCTCTTTGGTTTGGCTTTACCGGAAAACTGTCGGCAATAGTCCGTGATTGCCTCAATTCGTTGCTCTGTGTCTTTGGCGTCTTTTATTTTCTGCAAAGGCACCTGTATTTCGGTCGGTTGTTTTTTAATGGTCTTAAACAGCTTGTCCAGTACGGTTTTCATACCTTTTGAACACCGGGCGTCAAGCTGTGTTAATCGTTCTGGCCGGGCTTCTTCAGGAGGTGTTTTTCTGTCCGGTTTTCTGTGTTCTACGACATAAGTATATTCAAAAACCTGATTGTCTTTGGCCTTCGAAATAAAGACTGTGTGAAGCCCGGTATATCGATCCCTGACCAGTATAAATGGCAGAGCGGGTGTTATACGCAGGGCAACGACATAGTCATTAAACGTCAGGCTGGGCAATCGATTTAGACGACCATCAAACAATATCATTGAACAGTTTGCCAGCGTTTGATTGCTGGCTAAGGTCACCTGCTGTTCATGCTCTGGTAACGGGTCCGGTATGAGGATATCGACCCCCTCAATGCGTTCAGTCACCAGATTGCTCAGTTCGACGTCACCCCAGGCAGTCACATTAATATCCTGCATCTTACAGCGATACATACTGGAAGGATGGTGATCCGTCTTAAAAATTTTAAAATCTTTAACTTGTTGCAGCTCCAGATTTTCATAGTTCGTTCCCCGGTCCAATACCTCGGAATAAAACTGGTTGATAGGAAGATTACTACTCACCGGGCCTTTATTGTTCGTTTTCTGGCCCAATGCCTGACGATCAGTCCGATTGCTGGAAGGCGTTTTGCTGACCGGGCCTATATGGCTTTTTCTCCATTTCAATGCCTCAGCCAGCTTCGAGCGGACTTTCGGACGGTATTTTTCAGGAGCCTTATCATCACCAACCGCTAAAGCTTCGTTACTATGATCGTTAACCTGATGGCTCAGCAGATTACTTATCTGATGCCAGAACGCAGGCCACAATTGAACTGCATCGGAGTTCCATGCTTCTATCCGCCGATCCGCCTCTTGAAGATAAGGCTGGGAAGCCGTTAATTTCAGGGTTTGTTGCTGTTCTTCCGTCAGTGGAAATACGCTATTAGCGTCCATGCCCATCTCGCAAAACTTATGCGCAAACCAGCGTTGCTGCCAGTGCCGATACAGTGCCTGGATGAGCAAATCGTCCGACTCATCCGGCTTCAGGGAAAGACCGGATGCCTGCCATCTGGCCTGAGCCATCCTTTTGATGATTTCCGCTTTGACGTCCGCTTTATTCGGACGAGCCTTAACACGAATTTCATGGTTTTTTTCATCAATACTGTCGAGGTCACCGGCTCTTATCAACCAGGGACGATCAATGTTCGGTACCGTTTTGTTGAACCATTTACAAAGTCGGGAATCAAGTGCTCCTTTAGCCATGGCAAGAGTCGATGATTCGGGCAGTTCCTCCAGGGACAGGTTGGCGGCCATCAGGTAAAGCCGGTAGTGCTGATTGAAGCATTGATGAAGGGCTTTTTCGCTAAAATAGCCTCCTGTTTTGACAGCCATGGCGACATCCTGTAAATCGCGACTGGTGGGCTGTAACGGCAGGTTTTTCCGTTGCAGGCAGGCTCTTAAACGACAATGTTTTTCAGTCAGCTGTTTGGCGACGGATTTCCCTTTTGGGGAGTCTGGCAACACTTTCCCGGCAATGGTCTGCAATTCTGCCGAGTTATACTGGCGGATCGGCAAATGTCGAAAACGTCCTTTCAGCGCCGGTGATAAGGGTTTTCGCCCGCTGTACTCAGGCGGGTTAATGGTGGCAAACAGGTGGAAGCCCGGATGAGCGTCTCCGGCCAGAATATCATTTAACTCACCTTCCAGATGCTGGCTGTCGATCAGGTTCATTTCCGAAATAACTACGATGCCGCCCTTTACTTTTGCTTTCTGGATCACTTCACACAGTTGCTCCCAGGAACAATCACAGGCATTCAGGGGAAAGACCTCTGGCATGGTTTTTCCCCGTTGCTTAGCCTGCTTTCTGACACTTTCAATCAACAGGTTCAGCGTGGCATCTTTACCCCGTCCGGCCGGGCCTTCAATCAGCGTTGCCTGACGACCGCCGTGTTTTATCTCGCGATGATAAGCCTGCTGACAGCGGCTTAAATCCTGTCCCAGCCGTTGCACCAGCTCAATGACTGCCGATCCGGAGGTATCAAACTCAGGTCGGAATTCTTTGGTGAATGCTTCGAAGTCCCGCTGAATATCCGGCAAGGTGTGGTTATGAACTCTGTCGCGCAGGGTGTTGTCCGGGTGGTAGCGGGCAGCAAACCATATTTCCAGTGCCGCAAGTGCATCCTGTTGAGTCTCGCTGATTTCGGGACCCAACACATCCCGAAAACTTTGCTGGATCAAACTGTTGATTTGCTCAGGAGTAACACTGCCAACTGCTGGCTGAGCACAATCAAGATACCAACCCACCCAACTGCAAATGTCTGTTAAATCCCTGGGGGTAAACTCATGCTCGGGCAACAGCTCCTGATAATATTGCCAGAGTGCCATCACACTCTTGCTGGCACTGTGTGCAATGTCGTTTATTTGATGCCGTTGTAACTGATTGAGCAAAGCGGGTTCCACTACTCTGTCTCGAAGGAAAGCCTGATCCAGACGTGGGTAGTAAGCCCTGGGCAGTTTCTCTTTCAGGGCCGGGGCCATTTGGCGCCCGGCGTAATGATCGGGGTTGCCAGTGAGAATCACCCGGTGTTTTTCGCTGACCCTGACAGGATGACCATTCACATAGATGCAGGGTTGCGGTTCCCATAAGCCGTTCAGTGATGCCAGCAATCCGGCTTCGGCCAGGTTAGCCTCATCCAGAACCAGGGTTACGTATTCTCCGTCTTTGTCGGATTTGGTATTGGCCCATTCCATCAGCGCCCGGTTTTGTTCCGCCATAGAGCGGTCGCCATCGGCGTGGTAATGCCACTGCCAGCGTTTCATCAGGGTCTGTTCGCTGTCGGAAGGTCCAAGGGAAATGACTGAAGCTTGTCCCGAAGCCCTGGCCATCTTCGCTGAAAAATAACTTTTCCCGGTGCCGGTTTCTCCCTGCAGGAAGATAACGGGAGAGTCCATAAGCCGGTCGTGGAGCCGGGATAAACGACGGCTTTCACGATCTTCCTGACTCATCTCGCCATGATAAAGATCCCTGGCCAGTGCAGACAGGGGCTCATCAGCGGAACCCTGCCATTTCAGTGATTCAGACAGCTGATTTTTTATACGTTCAATGCCTTCTGTCTCAGAACCCGCTGTTCTGGCCCTGTGAAAACAATCGCTGGCCAGGCCGTGGATGGCATCGGATCGGGTTTGCCCTGAGTGCAAAGGTAACTGCCAGCCACAAGCCAGTGCATCTTGTAAGCGTTTAATCTGTCTGGCTGGCTCGATAGCTAAGGATTGCCAAGGCTTTGTTGCCGCCGGATCGACTGCCAACTGATAGGCTATAGCATCCCGTTGTTTTTCAGGCGCATGGGCCAGGATCATGGCACAGAGCCTGTCCATAACGTCTTTTTCACCTTGCTCTGGAAATGGACTTTTATAGGACAGTTGTAATTGGATACCTTTAAAGACTGCCGGGTCAAAGGCTCGGGCCAGTGGCCACAGGTTCTGTTCCACAAACACTCTATTCAATGGCAGGGCACTGTTGATGATGGCGTTTAACCGATCCGGGTCTACCGAGGCGGCTTGATCCTGGTCCGGCGTCTTATCCGGTAACAGGTGCCAACAGGCTACTTTCATAAAATCCCGCACTGAAGGATGCTGTCGGGTGCCATGGGTGATGACGCTATTGATGGCCTTGCGCCAGTGGCGGGGCAGGAGCTGCAGGGAGTGGTCAACCTGCTGTGCCCGGCGGGCAGCCATTATCAGGTTATTCAGCAAACCTGCGGTCATTTCAGGCAGAGGGCTGCAAAGATGGGCAGGTACAGTTTTAAAGGCTTTGTAAAGCTGTTTAAGCGCATGCTCTGGCAGCTCAGTACGGGCGATATCATACTTGCGGGCATTGATATCCCAGAGATCGACCTCAGGACAGGGCTTACCTGTGGCGACCGTCGAATGAAATATCGAAGATGAGCTTTCCGTCGACTCAGGCCAGAGTAATTTGATATGAGCTTGTGGATAGGCCTGCAACTGGCCATTCACCAACAGAGGTTGCCCAATAATCAGGGGTTCCAGAAGCTGCTGCAGCGTTGGATTACTCTCCAGCCCCCTGAATACGACCGGCTTGCCAGCGGTTAATGCCTCCTGCAACGCAGTCTTGCGATGTCCGAAATGAGCCTTTTGTTCCGAGGTGATATGGATATTATCAAATAGCTGGCTGAAGCGGGTCTGTTCATTGACCTGAATGACCAGAGGTGAATCCGGCTGCTTATTGATCCAATAACTGGCCTGGGCAGATTGCTGATAAGTGAGGGTGCTGAACGCGATCTGATCTTTGTTTTTTTCCTGTGGGCAGGACAGAGAGACCTCATCGTTTTCTGTCAACCTCAGGACTTTCGGCTGATGTTTTGAATCAGCCACCTGAAGTCGGGGCTCCAGGCCGGTGGTCTTACGAATCGCCTGCAGTGAACCCAGCAAGCGAAACCAGAGTGCCTCAGTGAGGGGAGACGTTACGGTGACTGATCCCCCTGCCCGAATCTGTTCCAACAGACAGGTGTTAGGGGTTGCATAGCCTTCCGGGGTAATGGCAATGGTACTCAGCCATTGGGCAATATTACTCTGGTTGATGATGATGGGGTTGCGTGATGCTTGTTCTTTGTCAAGTGAAGGGTACAGACTTTGGAACAGTGAACGAAGCTCGTTATTCCCTACCGGCATCTGATAAAACTGAACATTGTCGGGTAATGGACAGGTCTTGTCATTGCTCTCAAAACGCTTCTGCGCCAGCATTTGTCGAATCGTCTGTTCAAAGGCCAGATCTTCCCAGTTGGCTCCTTTCAGAATCACCCGCTGTCCGGCCCTTAATGATTCAAGCTTGCCGGGGATGTGCTGGATTCGCCCCTGTTTGTCCACCCCGGGTCCACCCAGCAGTAACTGTCGCCAGTGACTGTGCAGGTGGCAGTCAATTAAAACGGTGTTGTCGTCTTCCGTAGTACTTTTGGCACGGGTGAATTCAGGCACTACTGGAGGAACCTCGTCCATGCTCATTGATGAGTTATTGCCGGTCTGTGCGTCGAACTGCCAGGTATTGTCCGGTCGATTAATTCGTCGCCAGAAATCAGCGCCAGGCGAGTCGTCACGCCTACCAACCGATGTCAGCTGTGCAGGGTCTGCCACGACCAGCAGAGAAACATGTTCACCCAGAGGGCGTTTCTCCCGGTTGACTTTGTCGAACAGACAGGGGTTATCCGGGTCCAGCAGATCGTTAAATTTGGGCAGTTCATTGCCGGTGAGTTTTCGGATATCAATGACCAGGGTCAGTGGCTTTGAACTTTCAAAGAGCTTACCTGAACGCAGACTGTGGTGACCCTCTTTGGAAATGCTCAACCGGGTCACCAGATTAGCCTGTGAGAGGTCATCGGGGTGGGAAATAAGGGTGATATCCCGATTTTTATCGCTGGTCTGGGCGACTAAAAGCTGTCGAAGCTCATCATCACTGGCGACAAAACGGAAATCGAAGGCATGAGGGGCCTTTGGGAGCGAGGTCTCTGTTGCGGAAACGATTCTTGCTTTGTCAGGAAAGGTTGTCGGAGGTAATGATTTATTGAGTTTGGAGGCGATACCAGGGTAGACCTTTACAACCTTTAACGGTAAATCCTGCTCTGCTTTCCTGGCTGGCTCGACACTCTTTTCGCCGCTCTTTTCGCCGCTCTCAGACACGGCAATACCAAGAAAAGAGTTGTTGTCAATTTTCTCACCAATACGACCATCCATAGCCAATCTCCCAACTGCCATCTGAAGAACTGAATTGAAGTTGTTTGGTAGTTTGACCTTTAGATAGTATGAAAGTTCATTTTTGACAGTCAGCCGTGACGCTTGAAGGCAATCACCGATCTCGAAAAATTCATACTAAATCCACGCTGTCCAAAAACTCTTTGGCAATGGTTGTCAGCTCACGGGATTTGAGCACCAGTGCGTTATCGGCGTTGAGTACCTGCCGTAAGTAGTCATCCTTTAGAGAGTTCTCAAGAGATTCAGAGCTCTGAATTTCAGACATCATGGCATAGAGTTCTTCTGGTGAAGATGGATCATGAGCACCATAGGAGTGTGGCTCTTTGCAACAGTCGATGAAAGCTTCGGTCCAACAATAGGTTAAGCAGCCGCCTTTTGTGTGTGTCAATTGATACAGATAATGACTGAAGGCCAGCTTAATCAACTCCAGGCATTTGTTTTCTAAATACTCCAGAGCTCCTGATTCTAATCCACTACGTCTCAACATTTGCGCATATCGATTATAAAACAGCTCTATGGCCTTTTTTTTAATCGATGTGTACTTCCAGGAAGGTTTCCCCAGAATAATCACCGGACGATGGTTCCCCCTGCCAGAGACTGACCTCGGAAAAGCGGGCTGCTGCGCTAGCATTCGTTCTATATTGGGAATGCCTTCAGGTTCGTCCGTCCAGGCGTTCTTTAAGAGTCGATGGGTAATTTCATATTCAAGGAATGATGAAAACCCATCGTAATGATCGACGAACGAGGTGCCTTCTCTGCGTTGGAAGTCTTCATAAGCCTTCTGCCATAACTGAGTATTTTTTTCCCTGAAGAACAACTGCTTATACCATTTTTTCAGGCAATGAGTGGCTTCAACCCTGAGCTCATCGACGCTTTTCAGACGGACCAATAGGTCATGATGTTGGGCGCATATAATGGAGTACTCATCGGTCAGCATTGGATCCAGCCAACCCGATTTCAGGACTTCAAGGGCAAAGCGATTAAACGATGGCCTGGTCAGGTCACTGTCTTTCAGTATTGCTATCATTGAAGAAAACCAATAGTGAGCGCTCAGGTCGTCCTGATTAATTATTTTTGGATGGAGTAGTTTGAGTTGTTCAATGACCTGCCCTTCATCACCGTCGGACAATATTTTTTTTACTGGCTCCGATATCGGTTTAAGTTGCTTCTTGTAATCGCCCGATGCTTCTTTCCCCAGCGACACGATGATTGAGACGGCCAGGGAAAAACTGATTAAGTCTCTTTTCTCCCAAAGGTTCCCGATTATGTTGGAAATAATTAGCTTAGCTTCTGGCAATGCACTGTCTGTCTCAAGGGCCTGGTTCAGTTCCTCACGGCTCATATCGCAGACTTCAGCCAGAGTTTGCTGTTGTGACAAATCAGCACCTTTCATGAGATCTTTCAGGAAAGCCTTATGCTTCTTTAACTCAGTGCTGGAATGACTGATATTTGTGATGGTCTGGTAGACAGACTCGATCTCTGTTTGCTCGACGGACGCACCGCCGAGATCCACAGGCACCCAGGTTTGACCTTCATCCACGGAATATTCAGCAAAGCTGTGGATTTGGCTATTCACTATCCGGGATGGAATCCCGAAATAACGACAAAAAGCAACAAAAACAGGCGTACGATGACGGCAGCTCCCTTGCCGTTGAGTTACCAGAAATTTAAAGAAATTCTTATGGCTCGCTGGTGTGGTTTTACCGGAAAACTGTTGGCAATACTCCGTGATCGCCTCAATTCGTTGCTCTGTGTCTTTGGCGTTTTTTATTTTCTGCAAAGGCACCTGTATTTCGGTCGGTTGTTTTTTAATGGTCTTAAACAGTTTGTTCAGTACGGTTTTCATACCTTCTGAACACCGGGCGTCAAGGCTTGTTAATCGTTCTGGCCGGGCTTCTTCAGGAGGTGTTTTTTTGCCCGGATCTCTGTGTTCTACGACATAAGTAAAGTTAAAGTGTTGCCTGTCTTCGGCCTGCGGAATCAATAATATGTGAAGCCCGGTATATCGATCCCTGACCAGGGTAAATGACAAACCGGGTAATATACGCAAGGCAACGATATAGTCGTTAAACGTCAGGCCGGGCAATACAATTAGACGATCCTTCGTCAATGGTCCTCCAAAGGCTGCCAGCGCTTGATTGCTGGCTAAGGTCACTTCCTGGTCGCACTCTGTTAATGGATCCGGACTGAGAGTTTCGACACCCTCAATGTATTGAACCTCAAGAAAGGTCAGTTCGACATCACCCCAGGCAGTCACTTTGACATCCCACACCGCCGAGCGATACATATGGGAAGGCTGGTTATGCGGTTTAAAAATTTTATAATCGTTAACTTGTCGCAGCTCCAGATTCTCATAGTTCGTTATCTGGTCCAATAACGCAGGAGAAGACTGGTCGGTTGGAGGAGTGCTGCTCACCCGGCCTTTATCGTTCGTGCTCCGGTCCAATGCCTGAGGATCAGGCTGTCTGATGGGAGATGTTCTGCTCACCAGACCTTTATTGTTCGTTCTCTGTTTCAATGCCTGGGGATCAGACTCTTTGATGGGAGGCGTTCCGCTTACCGGGCCTTTATGGCCTTTTCTCCGTTTTAATACCTGAGGATCAGGCTGTCTGATGGGAGATGTTCCGCTCACCGGGCCTTTATGGCCTTTTCTCCGTTTTAATACCTTAGCCAGTTTCGAGCGGGCTTTCAGACGGTATTTTTCGGGAGCGTTATCATTACCAACCGCTAAAGCTTCGTTACTTTGATCGTCAACCTGCTGGCTCGACAGATTACTTATCTGATGCCAGAACGCAGGCCACAATTGAACTGCATCGGAGTTCCATGCCTCTATCCGCTGATCGGCTTCCTGAAGATAAGGCTGGGAAGCCGGTAATTTCAGTGTTTGTTGCTGTTCTTCCGTCAGTGGAAATACGCTATTAGCATCCACGCCTGTCTCGCAAAACTTATGTGCAAACCAGCGTTGCTGCCAGTGTCGGTAGAGTGCCTGGATGAGTAAATCGTCCGACTCATCCGGTTTCAGGGAAAGACCGGATGCCTGCCACTTGGCCTGAGCCACCCTCTTGATGATTTCCGCTTTGACTTCCTCTTTATTCGGACGAGCCTTAACACGAATTTCATGGTTTTTTTCATCAATACTGTCGAGGTTACCGGGTCGTATCAACCAGGGACGATCAATGTCCGGTAGCGTTTTGTTGAACCATTTGCAAAGTCCGGCATCAAGTGCTCCTTTAGCCATGGCAAGAGTCGATGATTCGGGCAGTTCCTCCAGCGACAGGTTGGCGGCCATCAGGTAAAGCCGGTAGTGCTGATTGAAGCATTGATGAAGGGCTTTTTCGCTAAAATCGCCTCCTGTTTTGACAGCCATGGCGACATCCTGTAAATCGCGACTGGTGGGCTGTAACGGCAGGTCTTTCCGTTGCAGGCAGGCTCTTAAACGACAATGTTTTTCAGTCAGCTGTTTGGCGACGGATTTCCCTTTTGGGGAGTCTGGCAACACTTTCCCGGCAATGGTCTGCAATTCTGCCGAGTTATACTGGCGGATCGGCAAATGTCGAAAACGTCCTTTCAGCGCCGGTGATAAGGGTTTTCGCCCGCTGTACTCAGGTGGGTTGATGGTGGCGAACAGGTGGAAACCCGGATGAGCGTCTCCGGCCAGAATATCGTTTAACTCACCTTCCAGATGCTGGCTGTCGATCAGGTTCATTTCCGAAATAACTACGATGCCGCCCTCTACTTTTGCTTTCTGGATCGCTTCACACACTTTGTCCCAGGAACAATCACAGGCATTCAGGGGAAAAACTTCCGGCATGGACTCTCCCCGTTGCTTAGCCTGCTTTCTGACACTTTCAATCAACAGGCTCAGCGTGGCATCTTTACCCCGTCCGGCTGGGCCTTCAATCAGCGTTGCCTGACGACCGCCGTGTTTTATCTTGCGATGATAAGCTTGCTGAGCGCGGCTCAAATCCTGTCCCAGATGTTGCACCAGATCAATGACTGCCGATCCGGAGGTATCAAACTCAGGGCGGAATTCTTTGGTGAATGCTTTGAAGTCCCGCTGAATATCTGGCAGGGTGTGGTTATGAACTTTGTCGCGCAGGGTGTTGTCCAGTTCGTAACGGGCAGCAAACCAGATTTCCAGTGCTGAAAGGGCATCCTGTTGAGTTTCGCTGATTTCGGGACCCAACACATCCCGGAAACTTTGCTGGATTAAACTGTTCACTTGCTCACAGCTAACACGGTCGCCTTCGGACAACGCACAATCCAGATACCAGCCCACCCAGCTACAGATATCGGTTAAATCCCTGGGAGTAAACTCATGCTCGGGCAGCAGCTCCTGATAATATTGCCACAGTGCCATCAAACTCTTGCTGGCCTTATGTGCAATACCGTTTATTTGATGCCGTTGTAAATGATTGAGCAAAGCCGGTTCCACCACCCTGTCCCGAAGGAAAGCCTGATCCAGACGTGGGTAGTAAGCCCTGGGCAGTTTCTCTTTCAGGGTCGGGTCCATTTGGCGCCCGGCGTAATGATCCGGGTTACCGGTGAGAATCACCCGGTGTTTTTCGCTGACCTTAACAGGATGACCATTCACATAGATGCAGGGTTGCGGTTCCCATAAGCCGTTCAATGACGCCAGCAATCCGGCTTCGGCCAGGTTAGCCTCATCCAGCACCAGGGTGATGTATTCTCCGTCTTTGTGAGATTCGCTATTGGCCCATTCCATCAATGCCCGGTTTTGCTGCACCATGGAGCGGTCGCCGTCGGCGTGTTGTTGCCACTGCCAGCGTTTCATCAGGGTCTGTTCGCTGTCAGAAGGTCCAAGAGAAATGACCGCAGACTGTCCTGAAGCCTTTGCCATCTTCGCTGAAAAGTAGCTTTTCCCGGTGCCGGTTTCCCCCTCAAGGAATATAACGGGAGAGTCTGTCAGCCGGTCGTGGAGTCGGGATAATCGACGGCTTTCACGATCCTCCTGACCCATCTCGCCGTGATAAAGATCCCGGGCCATTGCTGACAATGGCCTATCAGCAGAACCCGGCCATTGCAGTGAATCAGAGAGTCGATTTTCTATGCGGTCAATGCGTTCTGCGGCAGAATTTTCTGTGACATATTCTCCTCTGGCAATGTGAAAACAATCGGTGGCCAGGGCGTGAATGGCATCGGATCGGGTGGCCTGCCCCGGTAGCAAAGGTAACCGCCAGCCACAAGCCAGTGCATCTTGCAAACGTTTAATCTGTTTTCTTGGCTCAATGGCTAAGGATTGCCAGGGCTTTGTTGCCGCCGGATCGACGGCCAACTGATAGGCTATAGCATCTCGTTGTTTTTCAGGCGCGTGGGCCAGAATCATGGCACAGAGTCTGTCCATAATTTTTTTTTCACCCCGCTCTGGAAACGGACTTTCATAAGACAGCTGTAATTCGGCATCTTTAAACACGGCCGGGTCAAAGGCTCGGGCCAGTGGCCACAGGTTCTGCCTGACAAACTTTCTATCCAAACGTTGGGCGCTATTGATGATGGCAGCTAACTGATCCGGGTCTACCGAGGCGGCTTGATCCTCGTTCGGCGTCTTATCCGGTAACAAGTGCCAACAAGCTACTTTCATAAAATCCCGCACTGAAGGATGCTGTCGGGTGCCGTGGGTGATGACGCTATTAATGGCCTTGCGCCATTGGCGCGGCAGGAGCTGCAGGGAGTGGTCAACCTGCTGTGCCCGGCGGGCAGCCATTATGAGGTTATTCAGCAAACCTGCGGTCATTTCAGGCAGAGGGCTACAAAGGTGGGCAGGTACGGTTTTAAAGGCTTTGTAAAGCTGTTTAAGCGCTTGTTCTGGCAGTTCAGTCCGGGCGATATCATACTTGCGGGCATTGATATCCCAGAGATCGACCTCAGGACACGGCTCACCCATGGCGACCCTCCCATGAAATATTGAAGAGGGGCTTTTCACAGGTTCAGGCCAGAGTATTGTCACACGAGCTTGTGGATAGTCTTGCAACTGGCCATTCAGCAACAGAGGTTGCCCAACAATCAGGGGTTCCAGAAGCTGCTGAAGCGTTGGATTACTCTCCAGCCCCCTGAATACGACCGGCTTGCCAGCGGTTAATGCCTCCTGCAACGCAGTTTGACGATGTCCAAAATGGGCCTTTTGTTCCGAGGTGATATGGATATTATCAAATAGCTGGCTGAAGCGGGTCTGTTCACTGACCTGAATGACCAGAGGTGAATCCAGCTGCTTATTGATCCAGTGACTGGCCTGGACAGATTGCTGATAAGTGAGGGTACTGAACACGATCTGATCTTTGTTTTTTTCCTGTGGGCAGGGCAGAGAGACCTCGTCCTTTTCTGTCAATCCCAGGACTTTCGGCTGACGTTTTGAATCAGTCACCTGAAGTCGGGGCTCCAGGCCGGAGGTCTCGCGAATCGCCTGCAGTGAACCCAGCAAGCGAAACCAGAGCGCCTCAGTGAGGGGAGACGTTACGGTGACTGATCCCCCCGCCCGAATCTGTTCCAACAGACAGGTGTTAGGGGTTGCATAGCCTTCCGGGGTAATGGCAATGGGACTCAGCCATTGGGCAATATTACTCTGGTTGATGATGATGGGGTTGCGTGATGCTTGTTCTTTGTCAAGTGAAGGGTACAGACTTTGGAACAGTGAACGAAGCTCGTTATTCCCTACCGGCATCTGATAAAACTGAACATTGTCGGGTAATGGACAGATCTTGCCATTGCTCTCAAAGCACTTCTGCGTCAGCATCTGGCGAATCGTCTGTTCAAAGGCCAGATCTTCCCAGTTGGCTCCTTTCAGAATGACCCGTTGATCGGCCCTTAATGACTCAAGCCTGCCGGGGATGTGCTGGATTCGCCCCTGTTTGTCCACTCCGGGTCCACCCAGCAGTAACTGTCGCCAGTGACTGTGCAAGTGGCAATCAATTAAAATGCTATTGTCGTCTTCCATAGCACTTTTGGCACTGGTGAATTCAGGCAATAAGGGAGGAACCTTGTCGATCTCCATCGATGGGTTATTGCCGGTCTGAGTGTCGAACTGCCAGGTATTGCCCGGTCGATTAATTCGTCGCCAGAAATCAGCGCCCGGAGCGCCGACTGCGGGCGCATCTTCGCGTCGGCCAACGAATTCCAACTGTGCAGGGTCTGCCACGACTAATAGAGAAACATGCTCTCCCAGAGGGCGTTTCTTCTGGCTGACTTTGTTGTACAGGCAGGGGTTATCAGGGTCCAGCAGATCGTTAAATTTGGGCAGTTCATCACCGGTGAGGTTTCGGATATCTATCATCAGGGTTAATGGCTTTGAACTTTCAAAGAGCTTGCCTGAACGCAGAGTGTGGCGACCCTCTCTGGAAATGCTCAACCGGGTCACCAGATTAGCCTGTGAGAGGTCATCGGGATGGGAAATAAGGGTGACATCCCGATTTTTATCGCTGGTCTGGGCAACTAAAAGCTGTCGAATCTCATCATCACTGGCGACAAAACGAAAATCGAAGGCATAAGGGGTCTTTTGGAGCGAGGAATCTGTTGCGGAAACGATTCTTGCTTTGTCTGGAAAGGTTGTCGAAGGTGACGATTTATTGAGTTTGGAGGTGATACCAGAGCTGACCTTTGTAATCTTTAACGGTAAACCCTGCTCTGCTCTAATGGCTGGCATGTCACTCTTTTCAGCACTCTCAGACAGGCCAATATCAAAAACAGGGTTGTTGTCAATTTTCTCACCAATACGACCATCCACAGCCAATCTCCCAACTGTCATCTGAAGAAATAAATTGAAGTTGTTTAGTGGGTTGACCTTTAGACAATACGAAAGTTCCTTTTTGACAGTGAGCCGTGATCATTGAAGGTAATTACCGATCTCGAAAAATTCATCATGAACAGACTACTACCAGAAATCCATCACGCCTCAAAGCGAATCAAAATTAGCGCTGTTCAGAAACTCTTCGGCAATGATTGTCAGCTCATCGGATTTGAGCACCAGTGCATTATCGGCGTTGAGTGCCTGCCGTAAATAGTCACCCTTTAGAGAGTCCACAAACAATCTGGATGGAGAGTCCATAAACCATTTAGAGCCGTCAATTTCAGACATCATGACATACAGCTCTTCTGGTGAGGATGGATCATGAGCACCATAGGAGTATCTCTCGTTGCAACATTTGATGTAAGCATCGGCCCAACAATAGGTTAAGCAGCCGCCTTTTGAGTGTGTCAATTGATACAGATAATGACTGAAGGCCTTTTGAATCAAATCCTCGAATTCTTTATTTAAAAGCAGCGGGTCTTTTATCCCATTACGTTTCAAAATGACCGCATATTGACTTTGCAAGAGATCTCCGGCCTTTTTGTAAATCGATGTGAACTCCCAGGAAGGTTTCCCCAGGATAATCACCGGACGATGGTTCCCCCTGCCAGAGATTGACCTCGGAAAAGCGGGCTGCTGCGCCAGCATTCGTTCTATATTGGGAATGCCCTCAGGTTCGTCTGTCCAGGCGTTCTTTAAGAGTCGATGGGTAATTTCATATTCAAGGAATGATGAAAACCCATCATAACAATGATCGACGAACGAGGTACCTTTTCTCCGTTGGAAGTCTTCATAAGTCTTCTGCCATAACTGACTATTTTTTTCCCTGAAGAACAACTGCTTATACCACTTTTTCAGGCAATGAGTGGCTTCAACCCTGAGCTCATCGACGCTTTTCAGACGCACCAATAGCCTATGATGTTTATCGGCGTTTTTTATATATGTCTCATCGTTCAGGATTGGATCCAGCCAACCCGATTTCAGGACTTCAAGGGCAAAGCGAATAACCGATGGCTTGGTCAGGTCGCTACCTTCCAGTATTCCTGCCATTGAGGAACACCAATGGTGAGCGCTCAGGTCATCCTGATTAATTATTTTTGAATGGAGTAACTTGAGTTGTTCAATGACACGCTGTTTATCATCGCGGTACAATATTATTCGTTTCACTGCCTTCGATATCGGTTCAAGTTGCTTCTTGTAATCGCCCGATGCTTCTTTCCCCAGCGACACGATGATTGAGACGGCCAGGGAAAAACTGATTAAATCTCTTTGTTCCCAAAGGTTCCCGATTATGTTGGAAATAATTAGCTTAGCTTCTGGCAATGCACTGTCTGTCTCAAGGGCCTGGTTCAGTTCCTCACGGCTCATATCGCAGACTTCAGCCAGAGTTTGCTGTTGTGACAAATCAGCACCTTTCATGAGATCTTTCAGGAAAGCCTTATGCTTCTTTAACTCAGTGCTGGAATGACTGACATTTGTGATGGTCTGGTAGACAGACTCGATCTCTGTTTGCTCGACGGGCGCACCGCCGAGATCCACAGGCACCCAGGTTTGACCTTCATCCACGGAATATTCAGCAAAGCTGTGGATATCACTATTCACTATCCGGGATGGAATCCCGAAATAACGACAGAAAGCAACAAAAACAGGCGTACGGTGACGGCAGCTCCCTTGCCGTTGAGTTACCAGAAATTTAAAGAAATTCTTATGGCTCGCTGGTGTGGTTTTACCGGAAAAGTGTTGGCAATACTCCGTGATCGCCTCAATTCGTTGCTCTGTGTCTTTGGCGTTTTTTATTTTCTGCAAAGGCACCTGTATTTCGGTCGGTTGTTTTTTAATGGTCATAAACATTTTGCCCAGTACGTTTTTCATACCTTCTGAACACCGGGCGTCAAGGTTTGTTAATCGTTCTGGCCGGGCTTCTTCAGGAAGTGTTTTTCTGCCCGGTTCTCTGTGTTCTACGACGTAATCAAAGGCAAAACTCTGGTTGGCTTCGGCCTCCGGAATCCATAATATGTGAAGCCCGGTATATTGATCCCTGACCAGCGTAAATGACAATCCGGGTTTTATACGCAAGGCAACGATATAGTCGTTAAACGTCAGGCTGGGCAATACTGCCAGACGATCCTTACACAATGATACCGAAAATCTTGCCAGCGTTTGATTGCTGGCTAAGGTCACTTCCTGGTCGCACTCTGTTAATGGATCCGGTCTGAGAGTTTCGACACCCTCAATGTATTTAACCTCAAGAAAGGTCAGTTCGACATCACCCCAGGCATTCACTTTGACATCCCACACCGCCGAGCGATACATATGGGAAGGCTGGTTTTGCGGTTTAAAAATTTTATAACGATTAACTTGTCGCAGCTCCAGATTCTCATAGTTCGTTCTTTTGTCCAGTACCCCAGGAGGAGACTGGTCGGTTGGAGGAGTGCTGCTCATCGGGCCTTTATCGTTCGTTCTCTGTTTCAATGCCTGAGGATCAGGCTCTTTGATGGGAGATGTTTTGCTCACCAGACCTTTGCCGTTCGTTCCCTGTTTCAATGCCTGAGGATCAGGTTGTCTGACGGGAGATGTTTTGCTCACCGGGCCTTTATTGTTCTTTCTCTGTTTCAATGCCTGAGGATCAGGCTGTCTGACGGGAGATGTTTTGCTCACCGGGCCTTTATTGTTCTTTCTCTGTTTCAATGCCTGAGGATCAGGCTCTTTGTTGGGAGGCGTTCTGCTCTCCGGGCCTTTAAGGCTTTTTCTCCGTTTTAATAACTTAGCCAGTTTCGAGCGGGCTTTCAGACGGTATTTTTCAGGAGCCTTATCACTACCAACCGCTAAAGCTTCGTTACTATGATCCTCAACCTGTTGGCTCGACAGATTACTTATCTGATGCCAGAACGCAGGCCACAATTGAACTGCATCGGAGTTCCATGCCTCTATCCGCTGATCGGCTTCCTGAAGATAAGGCTGGGAAGCCGGTAATTTCAATGTTTGTTGCTGTTCTTCCGTCAGTGGAAATACGCTATTAGCATCCACGCCTGTCTCGCAAAACTTATGTGCAAACCAGCGTTGCTGCCAGTGTCGGTAGAGTGCCTGGATGAGTACATCGTCCGACTCATCCGGTTTCAGGGAAAGACCGGATGCCTGCCACTTGGTCTGAGCCATCCTTTTGATGATTTTCGCTTTGATTTCCTCTTTATTCGGACGATCCTTAACACGAATTTCATGGTTTTTTTCATCAATACTGTCGAGGTTACCGGATCGTATCAACCAGGGACGATCAATGTTCGGTACCGTTTTGTTGAACCATTTACAAAGTCGGGAATCAAGTGCTCCTTTAGCCATGGCAAGAGTCGATGATTCGGGCAGTTCCTCAAGGGACAGGTTAGCCGCCATCAGGTAAAGCCGGTAGTGCTGATTGAGGCATTGATGAAGTGCTTTTTCGCTAAAATCGCCTCCTTTTTTGACAGCCATGGCGACATTCTGTAAATCGCGACTGGTGGGCTGTAACGGCAGGTTTTTCCGTTGCAGGCAGGCTCTTAAACGACAATGTTTTTCAGTCAGCTGTTTGGCGACGGATTTCCCTTTTGGGGAGTCTGGCAACACTTTCCCGGCAATGGTCTGCAATTCTGCCGAGTTATACTGGCGGATTGGCAAATGCCGAAAACGTCCTTTCAGCGCCGGTGATAAGGGTTTTCGCCCGCTGTACTCAGGCGGGTTGATGGTGGCAAACAGGTGGAAGCCCGGATGAGCGTCACCGGCCAGAATATCGTTTAACTCACCTTCCAGGTGTTGGCTGTCGATCAGGTTCATTTCCGAAATAACTACGATGCCGCCCTTTACTTTTGCTTTCTGGATCACTTCACACAGTTGCTCCCAGGAACAATCACAGGCATTCAGGGGAAAGACCTCTGGCATGGTTTTTCCCCGTTCTTCAGCTTGCTGTTTAACACTTTTGATCAGCAGGTTCAGCGTGGCATCCTTACCCCGCCCAGCCGGGCCTTCAATCAGCGTTGCCTGACGGCCGCCGTGTTTTCTGTCGTGATGATAAGCCTGCTGACAGCGGCTTAAATCCTGTCCCAGCCGTTGCACCAGATCAATGACTGCCGATCCGGAGGTATCAAACTCAGGTCGGAATTCTTTGGTGAATGCTTCGAAGTCCCGCTGTATATCCGGCAAGGTGTGGTTATGAACTCTGTCGCGCAGGGTGTGGTCCGGTTGGTAGCGGGCAGCAAACCAGATTTCCAGTGCCGAAAGGGCATCCTGTTGAGTCTCGCTGATTTCGGGACCCAGTAGATCCCGGAAACTTTGCTGGATCAAACTGTTCACTTGCTCACAGCTGGCACTGTCGCCTTCGGACAACGCTCGATCCAGATACCAACCCACCCAGCTGCAGATATCGGTTAAATCCCTGGGGGTAAACTCATGGTCGGGCAACAGCTCCTGATAATATTGCCACAGTGCCATCACACTTTTGCTGGCCCTGTGTGCAATGTCGTTTATTTTGTGGCGCTGTAAATGATTGAGCAAAGCCGGTTCTACTACTCTGTCCCGAAGGAAAGCCTGATCCAGACGTGGGTAGTAAGCCTTGGGCAGTTTCTCTTTCAGGGTCGGGTCCATTTGGCGCCCGGAGTAATGATCGGGGTTGCCGGTGAGAATTACCCGGTGTTTTTCGCTGACTTTGACAGGATGACCATTCACGTAGATGCAGGGTTCCGGTTCCCATAAGCCGTTCAGTGACGCCAGCAATCCGGCTTCGGCCAAGTTAGCCTCATCCAGCACCAGGGTAATGTATTCTCCGTCTTTGTCGGATTTGGTATTGGCCCATTCCATCAATGCCCGGTTTTGTTCCGCCATAGAGCGGTCGCCATCGCCGTGTTGTTGCCACTGCCAGCGTTTCATCAGGGTCTGTTCGCTGTCGGAAGGTCCAAGGGAAATGACTGAAGCTTGTCCCGAAGCCTTGGCCAATTTGGCAGAAAAGTAACTTTTCCCTGTGCCGGTTTCCCCCTGCAGGAATATAACGGGAGAGTCTGTCATCCGGTCATGGAGCCGGGATAAACGACGGCTTTCACGATCTTCCTGACTCATCTCGCCATAATAAAGATCCCTGGCCAGTGCAGACAGGGGCTCATCAGCGGAACCCTGCCATTTCAGTAATTCAGAGAGTCGATGTTTTATACGTTCAATGCCTTCTGCCTCCGCATTCGCTGTTTTGGATATGTGAAAACAATCGGTGGCCAGCGCGTGAATGGTATTGGATCGGGTCTGCCCCGATGGCAGAAGTAACTGCCAGCCAGAAGCCAGTGCATCTTGCAAACGTTTAATCTGTCTGGTTGGCTTGATGGCCAGGGATTGCCAGGGCTTTGTTGCCGCCGGATCGACTGCCAGCTGATAGGCTATAGCATCCCGTTGTTTTTCAGGCGCGTGGGCCAGGATCATGGCACAGAGCCTGTCCATAACGTCTTTTTTCCCCTGCTTTGGAAACGGACTTTCATAGGACAGTTGTAATTCGGCATCTTTAAACACTGCCGGGTCAAAGGCTCGGGCCAGTGGCCACAGGTTCTGCCTGACAAACTTTCTATCCAAACGTTGGGCGCTATTGATGATGGCAGCTAACTGATCCGGGTCTACCGAGGCGGTTTGATCCTCATCCAGCGTCTTATCCCGTAACAAGTGCCAACAAGCCACTTTCATAAAATCCCGCACGGACGGATGCTGTCGGGTGCCATGGGTGATGACGCTATTGATGGCCTTGCGCCAGTGGCGGGGCAGGAGCTGCAGGGAGTGGTCAACCTGCTGTGCCTGCCGGGCAGCCAGTATCAGATTATTCAACAGCCCTTCGGTCATTTCTGGCAGAGGGCTACAAAGGTTGCCAGGTACGGTTTTAAAGGCTTCGTAAAGGGAGTGAAGTACTTGTTTCGGCAGATCAGCCTGTGAGATACGATGCTTGCGGGCATTGATATCCCAGATATCGAACGCAGGACAGGATTTTCCCCTGGCAACCATCGAGCTCCATACAGAAGATGAGCTTTTTGCAGACTCAGGCCAGAGTATTGTCACACGAGCTTTTGGATAGTCTTGCAACTGGCCATTCACCAGCAGAGGTTGCCCAATAATCAGGGGTTCCAGAAGCTGCTGCAGCGTTGGATTACTCTCCAGCCCCCGGAATACGACCGGCTTGCCAGCGGTTAATGCCTCCTGCAACGCAGTCTTGCGATGTCCAAAATGGGCCTTTTGTTCCGAGGTGATATGGATATTATCAAATAGCTGGCTGAATCGGGTCTGTTCATTGACCTGAATGACCAGAGGTGAGTCCGGCTGCTTATTGATCCAATGACTGGCCTGGGCAGATTGCTGATAAGTGAGGGTGCTGAACCCGATCTGATCTTTGTTTTTTTCCTGTGGGCAGGACAGAGAGACCTCATCGTTTTCTGTCAATCCCAGGACTTTCGGCTGATGTTTTGAATCAGCCACCTGAAGTCGGGGCTGCAGGCCGGTGGTCTTACGAATTGTCTGCAGTGAACCCAGCAAGCGAAACCAGAGTGCCTCAGTGAGGGGAGACGTTACGGTGACTGATCCCCCCGCCCGAATCTGTTCCAACAGACAGGTGTTAGGGGTTGCATAGCCTTCCGGGGTAATGGCAATGGGGCTCAGCCATTGGGCAATATTACTCTGGTTAATAATAATGGGGTTGCGTGATGCTTGTTCTTTTTCAAGAGAAGGGGACAGACTGAAAAACAGTGAACGAAGCTCGTTATCCCCAATCGGCATCTGATAAAACCGAACATTGTCGGGTAATGGACAGATCTTGCCATTGCTCTCAAAACACTTATGCGCCAGCATCTGTCGAATCGTCTGTTCAAAGGCCAGATCTTCCCAGTTGGCTCCTTTCAGAATCACCCGCTGTCCGGCCCTTAATGATTCAAGCCTGCCGGGGATGTGCTGGATTCGCCCCTGTTTGTCCACTCCGGGGCCACCCAGCAGTAACTGTCGCCAGTGACTGTGCAAGTGGCAATCAATTAAAATGCTATTGTCGTCTTCCATAGCACTTTTGGCACTGGTGAATTCAGGCAATAAGGGGGGAACCTTGTCGATCTCCATCGATGGGCTATTGCCGGTCTGAGTGTCGAACTGCCAGGTATTGCCCGGTCGATTAATTCGTCGCCAGAAATCAGCACCCGGAGCGCGGGCTGCGGGCGCATCTTCACGTCGGCCAGCGAATTTCAACTGTGCAGGGTCTGCCACGACTAATAGAGAAACATGCTCACCCAGAGGGCGTTTCTTCTGGCTGACTTTGTCGTACAGGCAGGGGTTATCCGGGTCCAGCAGATCGTTAAATTTGGGCAGTTCATCACCGGTGAGTTTTCGGATATCCATGACCAGGGTCAGTGGCTTTGAACTTTCAAAGAGCTTACCTGAACGCAGAGTATGGCGACCCGCTTTGGAAATGCTCAACCGGGTCACCAGATTAGCCTGTGAGAGGTCATCGGGATGGGAAATAAGGGTGACATCCCGATTTTTATCGCTGGTCTGGGCAACTAAAAGTTGTCGAACCTCATCATCGCTGGCGACAAAACGAAAATCGAAGGCATGAGGGGCCTTTTGGAGTGATGAATCTATTGGGGATACGCTTCTCGCTTTGTCAGGCAACGTGCTCGAAGGAAAGGGGTTATTGAGTTCGGGAGTTACAACAGAACAGGCTTTTGCTTTCTTTGATGATGAATCCAGCTCTGCTTTCCTGATTGGCACGCTGCTCTTTTCACCACTCTCAGACAGGGCAAAACCAGGAACAGGGTTGTTGTCTATTTTCTCACCAATACGACCATCCATAGTCAATCTCCCAACTGCTATCTGAAGAACTGAATTGAAGCTGTTTAATTATTAGACTTTTAGATAGTACGAAAGTTCCTTTTTGACAGTCAGCCGTGACCCTTGAAGGCAATCACCGATCTCGAAAAATTCATCATGACCGGACAGCAATCAGATTTTCAACAGGTTACAAAGCGAAAACAAATCCACACTGCGCAAAAACTCTTTGGCAATAGTTGTCAGCTCACGGGATCTGAGCACCAGTGCGTTATCGGCGTTGAGTGCCTGTCGTAAGTAGTCATCATTCAGAGAGTTCTCAAAGTCTTCAGAGCTCTGAATTTCAGACATCATGGCATAGAGTTCTTCTGGTGAGGATGGGTCATGAGCACCATAGGAGTGTCGCTCGTAGCACGATTCGAAGGAAGCCTCGGCCCAACAATAGGTTAAGCAGCCGCCATTTGTGTTTGTCAATTGATACAGATAATGAGTGAAGGCCTTCTGGATCGCCAGCGCGGATTGGTTGCGTAATGAATCACGTTTTCTCCGACTTAATTCCCGATTGCCCCTGTCCCTGGTTTTTTGATCAATCATGAATCCGACATGAGTATTAATCTGTGCGAACTGCCAGGAAGGTTTCCCCAGGATAATCAACGGACGGTGGTTCCCCCTGCCTGAGGTTACATTCGGAAAAGCGGGCTGGTGCGCCAGCATTCGTTCTATATTGGGAATGCCCTCAGGTGTGTCGGTCCAGGCGTTCTGTAAGAGTCGATTGGTGATTTCATATTCAAGGAATGATGAAAAGCCATCATAACAATGATCGACGAACGAGGTGCCTTGTCTCCGTTGGAAGTCTTCATAAGCTTTCTGCCATAACTGACTATTTTTTTCCCTGAAAAATAACTGTTTATACCACTTTTTCTGGCAATGAGTGGCTTCAACCTTGAGTTCATCGACGCTTTTCAGACGCACCAATAGGTTATGATTTTGGGCGTATATAGAAGAGTACTCATCGGCCAGCATTGGATCCAGCCAACCCAATTTCAGGACTTCAAGGGCAAAGCGAATAACCGATGACTTGGTCAGGTCACTATCTTTCAGTATTTCTACCATTGAAAAAAACCAACTTATAGCGTCCAGTTCGTCCTCATTAATTATTTTTGGATGGAGTAACTTGAGTTGTTCAATGACCTGCCCTTCATCACCGTCGTACAATATTTCTATCACCGCCTCCGATATTTGTTTAAGTTGTTGCCCTTGGCAATTGTCCAATACCTCTTTCCCCAGCGACACTATTATTGAGACAGCCAGGGAAAAACTGATTAAATCTCTTTGCTCCCAAAGGTTCCCGGTTATGTTGGAAATAATTAGCCTGGCTTCTGGCAATGCGCTGTTTTTATCAAGGGCTTTGTTCAGTTCCTCAAGGCTCATATCACAGGCTTTAGCCAGAGTTTGCTGTTGTGACAAATCAGCACCTTTCAGGAAATCTTTCAGGAAAGCCTTATGCTTCTTTAACTCAGTGCTGGTACTACTGACATTGGTACTGGGCTGGACGTCAGGTTTGAAATCTATTCTCTCGACAGGCGCCCCGCCCAGATTCACTGACACCCAGGTTTGGCCTTCATCAACGGAATATTCAGCAAAGGCGTGGATTTGGCTATTCACTTGCCGGGATGGAATCCCGAAATAACGACAAAAAGCAACAAAAACAGGCGCACGATGACGGCAGCCCCCTTGCCGTTGTGTTACCAGAAATTTAAAGAAATTCTCATGTCTCGATGGTTTAGCCTTACCGGAAAACTGTCGGCAATATTCCCTGATCGCCTCAATTCGTTGCTCAGTGTTTTTGGCGTCTTTTATTTTCTGCAAAGGCTCTTGTATTTCGGTCGGTTGTTCTTTAATGGTCATAAACAGTGGGTCCAGTATGGTTTTCATACCTTCTGAACACCGGGCGTCAAGCTGTGTTGGTCGTTCTGGTCGGGTTGATTGCGGAGCTGTTTTTCTGCCCGGTTTTCTGGTTTCTACGACATAATCAAATTTAATTTTCTGGTGGGCTTTGGCCTTTGGAATCAGCACTATGTGAAGCCCGGTATATCGATCCCTGAACAGGGTGAATGGCAAATCGGTTGATATACGCAGGGCAACGACGTAGTCGTTAAACGTCAGGCTGGGCAATGAAAAAAGATTAGCTTTCGATGATAACAAAATGCTTGCCATCGTTTGATTGCTGGCTAGTGTCATGTGGTAACGTCCTGGTAACGGGTCCGGTGTGAGGGTTTCGAACCCCTCAAGGCATTGCACCCCAAGAAAGGCCTTTTCGACATTACCCTTGGCAGTCACATCAATATTCAATACTTCCCAGCGATGCATAAAGGAAGGATACTTCTGTGTATTAAAAACGTTATAGTCTTTAACTTCTGGCAGCTTCAGCTTCTCATAATTCGTTGTACGGTCCAATACCAGAAGATCAGACTGACCGGACGCTCTGTTCAGCGGGCCCTTATCGATAGTTCTCCGGTCCAATGTCTGATGATCAGGCTGGCTGACAGGAGATGTTCCACTCACAGGGCCTCTATTGTTTGTTCTCCGGTCTAATGCCTGATGATCAGGCCGGTTCCTGGAAGGTGGGTCTATATAGCTTTTTATCCATTTCAATGTGTTAGCCAGGTTCGAGCGGGCTTTCGGACGGTATTTTTCAGGAGCGTTATCATTACCAACCGCTAAAGCTTCTTTACTATGATCGTCAACCTGATGGCTCGGCAGATTACTTATCTGATGCCAGAACGCAGGCCATAGTTGAACTGCGTCAGAGTTCCATGCCTCTATCCGCCGATCCGCCTCTCGAAGATAAGGCTGGGAAGCCGGTAATTTCAACGCTTGTTCCTGTGCTTGCGTCAGTGGAAATACGCTATTAGCATCCACACCCGTCTCGCAAAACTTATGTGCAAACCAGCGTTGCTGCCAGTGTCGGTAGATTGCCTGGATGAGCAGATCGTCCGACTCATCCGGCCTCAGGGAAAGACCGGATGCCTGCCATCTGGCCTGAGCCACCTTCTTGATGATTTCCGCTTTGACTTCCTCTTTATTCGGACGAGCCTTAACACGAATTTCATGGTTTTTTTCATCAATACTGTCGAGGTTACCGGGTCGTATCAACCACGGACGATCAATGTCCGGTAGCGTTTTGTTGAACCATTTGCAAAGTCCGGAATCAAGTGCCCTTTTATCCATGGCAAGAGTCGATGATTCGGGCAGTTCCTCCAGCGACAGGTTGGCGGCCATCAGGTAAAGCCGGTAGTGCTGATTGAGGCATTGATGAAGTGCTTTTTCGCTAAAATCGCCTCCTTTTTTGACAGCCATGGCGACATTCTGTAAATCGCGACTGGTGGGCTGTAACGGCAGGTCTTTCCGTTGCAGGCAGGCCCTTAAACGACAATGTTTTTCAGTCAGCTGTTTAGCGACGAATTTCCCTTTTGGGGAGTCTGGCAACACTTTCCCGGCAATGGTCTGCAATTCTGCCGAGTTATACTGGCGGATCGGCAAATGCCGAAAACGTCCTTTCAGCGCCGGTGATAAGGGTTTTCGCCCACTGTATTCAGGCGGGTTGATGGTGGCAAACAGGTGGAAGCCCGGATGAGCGTCACCGGCCAGAATATCATTTAACTCACCTTCCAGATGCTGGCTGTCGATCAGGTTCATTTCCGAAATAACTACGATGCCGCCCTTTACTTTTGCTTTCTGGATCACTTCACACAGTTGCTCCCAGGAACAATCACAGGCATTCAGGGGAAAGACCTCTGGCATGGTTTTTCCCCGTTCTTCAGCTTGCTGTTTAACACTTTTGATCAGCAGGTTCAGCGTGGCATCCTTACCCCGTCCAGCCGGGCCTTCAATCAGCGTTGCCTGACGGCCGCCGTGTTTTCTGTCGTGATGATAAGCCTGCTGACAGCGGCTTAAATCCTGTCCCAGATGTTGCACCAGATCAATGACTGCCGATCCGGAGGTATCAAACTCAGGTCGGAATTCTTTGGTGAATGCTTCGAAGTCCCGCTGTATATCTGGCAGGGTGTGGTTATGAACTTTGTCGCGCAGGGTGTTGTCCGGGTGGTAGTGGGCAGCAAACCAGATTTCCAGTGCTAAAAGGGCATCCTGTTGAGTCTCGCTGATTTCGGGACCCAGTAGATCCCGGAAACTTTGCTGGATCAAACTGTTCACTTGCTCACAGCTGGCACTGTCGCCTTCGGACAACGCTCGATCCAGATACCAACCCACCCAGCTGCAGATATCGGTTAAATCCCTGGGGGTAAACTCATGGTCGGGCAACAGCTCCTGATAATATTGCCACAGTGCCATCACACTTTTGCTGGCCCTGTGTGCAATGTCGTTTATTTTGTGGCGCTGTAAATGATTGAGCAAAGCCGGTTCTACTACTCTGTCCCGAAGGAAAGCCTGATCCAGACGTGGGTAGTAAGCCTTGGGCAGTTTCTCTTTCAGGGTCGGGTCCATTTGGCGCCCGGAGTAATGATCGGGGTTGCCGGTGAGAATTACCCGGTGTTTTTCGCTGACTTTGACAGGATGACCATTTACGTAGATGCAGGGTTCCGGTTCCCATAAGCCGTTCAGTGACGCCAGCAATCCGGCTTCGGCCAAGTTAGCCTCATCCAGCACCAGGGTAATGTATTCTCCGCCTTTGTCGGATTTGGTATTGACCCATTCCATCAATGCCCGGTTTTGCTGCGCCATAGAGCGGTCGCCGTTGTCTTGTTGTTGCCACTGCCAGCGTTTCATCAGGGTCTGTTCACTGTCAGAAGGTCCAAGGGAAATGACCGCAGACTGTCCTGAAGCCTTGGCCATTTTGGCGGAAAAGTAACTTTTCCCGGTTCCGGTTTCCCCCTCAAGGAAGATAACGGGAGAGTCTGTCAGCCGGTCATGGAGCCGGGATAAACGACGGCTTTCACGATCTTCCTGACTCATCTCGCCATGATAAAGATCTCTGGCCAGTGCAGACAGGGGCTCATCAGCAGAACCCTGCCATTTCAGTGATTCAGACAGCTGATTTTTTATACGTTCAATGCCTTCTGTCTCAGAACTCACTGTTCTGGCTATGTCAAAACAATCGCTGGCCAGGCCGTGGATGGCATCGGATCGGGTCTGCCCTGAGTGCAAAGGTAACTGCCAGCCAGAAGCCAGTGCATCTTGTAAACGTTTAATCTGTCTGGTTGGCTCGATAGCTAAGGATTGCCAGGGCTTTGTTGCCGCCGGATCGACTGCCAGCTGATAGGCTATGGCATCCCGTTGTTTTTCAGGCGCGTGGGCCAGGATCATGGCACAGAGCCTGTCCATAGCTTCTTTTTCAACTTGCTCTGGAAATGGACTTTTGTAGGACAGTTGTAATTCGATACCTTTAAAGACTGCCGGGTCAAAGGCCCGGGCCAGTGGCCACAGGTTCTGCCTGACAAACTTTCTATCCAATTGCGGGGCGCTACTGATGATCGCAGCTAACTGATCCGGGTCTAACGAGGCGGCTTGATCCCTGTCCGGTAACAAGTGCCAACAGGCCACTTTCATAAAATCACGCACGGACGGATGTTGTCGGGTGCCATGGGTGATGACGCTATTGATGGCCTTGCGCCAGTGGCAGGGCAGGAGCTGTAGGGAGTGGTCAACCTGCTGTGCCCGCCGGGCAGCCAGTATCAGATTATTCAACAGCCCTTCGGTCATTTCTGGCAGAGGGCTACAAAGGTTGCCAGGTATGGTTTTAAAAGCTTGGTAAAGTGAGTGAAGCGCTTGTTCTGGCAGGTCAGTCCGGGCGATACCATGCTTGCGGGCACTGATACCCCAGAGATCAACCTCAGGGCACGGCTCACCCCTGGCGACCATCGAATGAAATATTGAAGATATGCTTTTTGCAGACTCAGGCCAGAGTATTTTGATATGAGCTTTTGGATAGGCCTGCAATTGGCCATTCACCAACAGAGGTTGCCTGATAATCAGGGGTTCCAGAAGCTGCTGAAGCGTTGGATTACTCTCCAGCCCACGGAATACGACCGGCTTGCCAGCGGTTAGTGCCTCCTGCAACCCAGTCTGACGATGTCCAAAATGGGCCTTTTGTTCCGAGGTGATATGGATATTATCAAATAGCTGGCTGAATCGGGTCTGTTCATTGACCTGAATGACCAGAGGTGAATCCGGCTGCTTCCTGATCCAATGACTGGCCTGGGCAGGTTGCTGATAAGTGACGGTACTCACCGGGGCGTGATCTCTGGTTTTTTCCTGTGGGCAGGACAGAGAGACCTCATCCTTTTCTACCAAACCCAGGGCCTTCGGCTGATGTTTTGAATCAGTCACCCGGAGTCGGGGCTCCAGGCCGGTGGTCTCGTGAATCATCTGCAGTGAGCCGAGCAAGCGAAACCAGAGTGCCTCAGTAAGGGGTGACGTTACGGTGACTGATCCCCCCGTCCGAATCTGTTCCAACAGTCGGGTGTTAGGGACTGCATAGCCTTCCGGTGCAATGGCAATAGGGCTCAGCCATTGGGCAATATTACTCTGGTTAATGATGATGGGTTTGCGTAATGCGTGCTCTTTGTCACCTTCTTTGTCAAGAGCACGGGATAGACTTTGGAACAGCGAATAAAGCTCGTTATACCCAACCGGCATCTGATAAAACTGAACATCGTCGGGTAACGGACAGACCTTGCCATTGCTCTCAAAACACTTCTGCGCCAGCATTTGTCGAATCGTCTGTTCAAAGGCCAGATCTTCCCAGTTGGTTCCTTTCAGAATGACCCGTTGTCCGGCCTTCAATGATTCAAGCCTGCCTGGGATGTGCTGGATTCGCCCCTGTTTATCTACTCCGGGTCCACCCAGCAGTAACTGTCGCCAGTGACTGTGCAAGTGGCAGTTAATTAAAACGGTATTGTCGTCTTCCATAGTACTTTTGGCACGGGTGAATTCAGGCAATAAGGAGGAAACCTTGTCGATCTCCATCGATGGGTTATTGCCGGCCTGTGCGTCAAACTGCCAGGTATTGCCCGGTCGATTAACTCGTCGCCAGAAATCAGCCCCCGGTGCGTCGGCCCCCGGTGCGCCGACTGCGGACACTTCTTCATGCTGGCCAACCGATGCCAGCTGTTTAGGCTCTGCCAGGACTAATAAAGAAACATGCTCTCCCAGAGGGCGTTTCATCTGGCTGACTTTGTCGTACAGGCAGGGGTTATCCGGGTCCAGCAGATCGTTAAATTTGGGCAGATTCTCGCTGGTGATTTTTCGGATATCTATCACCAGGGTTAATGGCTTTGAACCTTCAAAGAGCTTACCTGAACGCAGAGTGTGACGACCCTCTTCGGAAATGCTTAACCGGCTCACCAGATTAGCCTGTGAGAGGTCATCGGGATGGGAAATAACAGTGACCTCCCGATGTTCATCGCCGGTCTGGGCAACTAAAAGCTGTCGAACTTCATCATCACTGGCGACAAAACGGAAATCGAAGGCATGAGTGACCTTTTGGAGTGATGAATCTATTGGGGATACGCTTCTCGCTCTGTCAGGCAACGTCCTCGGAGGAAAGGGTTTATTGAGTTCAGGAGTTACAAAAGAACAGGCTTTTGCTTTCTTTGATGATGAATCCAGCTCTGCTTTCCTGGCTGGCACGCCGCTCTTTTCACCACTCTCAGACAGTGCAAAACCAGGAACGGGGTTGTTGTTTATTTTCTCACCGATACGACCATCCATAACCAATCTCCCAACTGCCACCTGCAGAACTGAATTGAAGTTGTTAAGTTATTTGACCTTTAGATAGTACGGAAGTTCCTTTTTGGCGGTCAGCCGTGACGATTAAACGCTGTCAACGATTGCCAACAGTGGTGGTGAGTCAGTGTGGATTTGCGCCTTCGCGAGAATGACGGGGGTGAAGGCGGGAACCAGAGCTTTGCCACACCCTCCTTCGAGGGTGTTGGGGAGGGTGTCAACATGGTCAAACGGTTATCATGTATCCAATGCGTCACTCATCGAATTCAAGTCCAGGCTGTTCAAAAACTCTTCGGCAATTTTTGTCAGCTCATCGGATTTGAGCACCAGAGCGTTGCTGACGTTGAGTGCCTGCCGCAAGTAGTCATCCTTAATGGATTTCTCAAACAAGGGAGCGTGATTCGTTTCAGACATCATGGTATCCAGCTCTTCGGGTGAGGAGGGATCATGAGCGCCATAATTGCCTCTACTAAAATAGATATCCCAGAAGTTTGAATTGGCCCAACAATACGATAAACAACCCCCTTTCGAGTGTGTCAATTCGTACAGAAAATAACTGAAGGCCTGCGTAATTGCTTCCTCGCACTTGTGTTTTAAATTATCCACAAGTTTTTCCTCCTCCTCTGATATTTTATGGGACTCTGCAATGGATTTGTATTCGCTATTAAGCTCAGCCTCTTTTTGCTCAATTAGATTGTTAATTGCCTCTGGAGTTAATAGGCGACCGGAAAGAAAAAGCGTCTTCATCTGATTTTGCACATCATTCAGAAATTGCTTGCGATGGTGGGTTTCTTCTTTTTTGAGCGCTTCATATTGATTGATTTTTTTCGATAACTGCTTCAAGCCCGGGCTATTCTCCATTTTATGTTGGAGCAGGGCTTGGGTCTTTTCAGCAAATGCTGTGTCGTCCCAGAGAGGTTTCCCAATGACAATTACCGGACGGTGGTTCGCCTGGCCCGAGATTAGCTGCTTAAATGCAGGGTTGTGCAACAGCATTCGTTCTATATCCGGAATGCCCTCAGGTTCGTCCGTCCAGGCTTCCTGTAAAGATGAATCGGCAATATTACGTTTAAGGAATGACGAACATCCATCATAACCCTGAGTGATGAAAAAGTTAGTGGTACCACTTCTTGCCTTTTGTAACCCTTTATAAAACAACTGCCATTCCTGGCTATTTTTTTCCCTGGACAAGAACTCCGTATACCACTTTTTCCGGCAGTGGGCGGCTTTGACCTTCAGTTCATCGACGTCTTCCAGACGCACCAATAGCTGATGAAGCTCACGGGGCAGCGAAAAGTTCTTCTTATCGATTGGCAGTGGGTCCAGCCAACCCAATTCCATGGCTTCACGGGCAAAGTGAATAAACGAAGGTTTGGTTAGGTCACTGTCTTCCAGTATTTTCACTATGAATCTGTGCCACTGGTGTGGGTTTGCTCCGGCCTGATCAATCATTTTTGAGTGGAGCGACCTGAGCGGTTCAGTGATCTGGTCTTCATCGCTGTTGGACAATATCTGTTTGGCCGTCTCTGACATCGATTGATAAATATACCAATCGTTGTCAATCACATTAAGGTCCCACGGCTTCTCGAAATAGCTCAGTGCGTCTGTCCCCAGCAGCTCTATCAAGGAGACTCCCATGGAAAAGCCGGTTAAATCATTTCTCTCCCAGAGGTTCCTGATGATGTTGGAGAAACTCAGATTTGCTTCTGGCCAGGCACTGAGGTTATCAAGGTTTTTTTTCAGTTCCCCGAGGCTCATAACACAAGCCTTAGCCAGAGCTTGCTGGTGTGCTGAATCAGCACCTTTCAGGAGAGCTTTCAGATGTCCTTTAATCTTTCTTGAAACAGCGCCGGGATCATCGACCTGCCTGGTGGGCTGGAAATTATAGGTGATTTTTGTCGTAACCCCTTTTGCCCCGCCCAGAGACACCGATTCCCAAGTTTGGCCTTTATTCAGGGAATACTCGGCAAAGCCGTGAGTGTAGTTTCTAACATACCGACATGGAATTCCGAAATAACGACAAAGAGCTACAAAAACAGCCGTACGATGACTACAGCGACCTTGCCGCTGTGTTACCAGGAATCGAAAGAAATTTTCATTTTCCTCTGGTCTGGCCTTACCGGAAAACTGTTTGCAATACTCCTTGATTGCCTTAATGCGTTGTTTCGTGTCATGGGCGTCCGCTATTTTCCGCAATGGCTCACGTATTTCGGATGGTTGTTGGTCAATGGCCGTAAACACTCCGTGCAGTACTTTTTTCATTCCTTCTGAACAGTGGGTGTCAAACCTTGTTGGTGGATCTCTCAGGGCTTCTTTAACCGATGATTTTTTGTCCGGTTCTCTGGTTTCTACGACATAAGCCACCTCAATTCTCTGGTTGGCTCTGGCCTCCGGAACGTACAGTGTGTGAAGTCCGGTATAGCCACCCCTGACCAGAGTAAATGCCATATCGCCTTCGATACGCAGGGCGACGATATAGTCGTCAGGTGTCAGGCTGGGCAATGCAAATTCGCCATTCTTCGATGACCATTTAAAAGTCGCCAGCGTTTGATTGCTGGCTAATGTCACTTCCTGATTATGTCCCGGCAACCTTGCAGGCATGAGGGTTTCAATCCTCTGCATCTGTTGATCACTGATCTCGAGCTTTTCGATGTCGCCCTTGGCGGTCACATTAATATCATCTAACCAAAAGCGATACATATCGGAAGAAGTTTTCTCCGTTTCAAAAACTATATGGTCTTCATGATGTCTTGGCTCGCAGTTTTCATAGTCCGTGTCCCATTTCAACGGTGAAACGTGTTTCCAGTAGACTGCCGGATCGTATTCTTCAGAATCGTCAACCCTGTGGTTCCGCTGACCACTCATCTGATTCCAAAACGCAGGCCACAATTGAACGACATCGGATTTCCATTTGCTTAACCACTGATCAGCCTTCTGAAGATAAGGCTGGGAAGCGGGTAATTTCAGCGTTTGTTCCTCTTCTTCCGTCAGAGGAAGTACGCTATTGGCGTCAATACCAATCTGGTCAAAGGCATGAACAAACCAGCCTTGCTGCCAGTGTCGGTAAAGTGCCTGGGTGAGAACATCGTCCGACTGATCGGGGTTCAGGGGAAGGCCGGATGCCTTCCACCTGGCCTGGGCCACCCTCTTGATGATTTCCGTTTTCGCTTCCTCTTTGTCCAGAAGCCTGTTAATACGAATTTCATGGCGTTTTTCATTAATGCTGTTGCGGTCACTTTGTCGTATCAACCACGGACGATCAATGCCCGATACCGTTTGGTAAAACCATTCGCTCAGCTCAGGATCAAGCGCTCCTTTAGCCATGACAGGAGCCGATGACTCTGGCAGTTCCTCCAGCGAGATATTGGCGGCCATCAGGTAAAGCCGGTAGTGCTGTTTAAAGCATTGATGAACGGCTTTTTCGCTAAGGTCGCCACCTCGGTTGATAGCTCTGGCAACATTCTGTAAATCAAGGCTGGTGGGCTGCAACGGCAGCTTTTTGCCTTGCAGGTGAGCCCTTAAAAGACAATGTTTTTCTGTCAGCTTTTTAGCGACGAATATCCCTTGTGAGGACTCTGGCAACACTTTTTCGGCAATGGTCTGTAATTCTGCCGGGTTGTACTGCCGGATCGGCAAATGTCTAAAACGCCCTTTCAGCGCCGGTGATAGGGGTTTTCGCCCGCTGTACTCAGGCGGGTTGATGGTGGCGAACAGGTGGAAGCCGGGATGGGCGTCACCGGCCAGAATATCGTTTAACTCTCCTTCCAGATGTTGGCTGTCGATCAGATTCATTTCTGAAATCACCACGATGCCGCCTTTAATTTTTGCCGTCTGTATCTTTTCGCACAGTTTGTCCCAGGAACAATCACAGGCATTCAGGTAATAGACTTCCGGCATGGACTCTCCCCGTCGCCTGGCCTCCTTTCTGACACTTTCAATCACCAGGTTCAGCGTGGCATCCTTACCTCGTCCGGCTGGGCCTTCAATCAGTGTCGCCTGACGACCGCCGTGTTTCCTGTCGTGATGACAAGCCTGCTGACAGCGGTTTAAATCCTGCTCAACCTGCTGCGCCAGTTCACGGACTGCCGATCCGGAGGTATCAAAGTCTGGTCGGATTTTTCTGCTGACTGTTCCGAAGGTCTGCTGAATATCTGACAGGGTCTTGTTGCGAACGCTTTCGCTCAGAGTGTTCTTCAGGTCGTAACGGGCAGCAAACCAGATTTCCAGTGCTGACAGGGCATCCTGATGAGTTTCGGCGATTTCGGGACCCAGTACATCCCGAAAACTTTGCTGGATCAAACTGTTTATTTGCGCACAGGTCACACTGCCGCGTGCGGGCTGAGCACGATCCAGATACCAACCCACCCAGCTGCAGATATCGGTTAAATCCCTGGGGGTAAACTCATGGTCGGGCAAGAGTTCCTGATAATACTGCCAGAGTGCCATCACACTTTTGCTGGCAATGTGTGCAATGTCGTTTATTTGATGCCGTTGTAAATGCTCGAGCAAAGCCGACTCCACCACTCTGTCGCGAAGAAAAGCCTGGTCCAGTTTTGGGTAGTAAGCTCTGGGCAGTCTCTCCTTCAGGGCCGGGTCCATGTGGCGCCCGGCGTAATGATCCGGGTTGCCGGTGAGAATCACCCGGTGTTTTGGGCCGACCTTGACAGGATGACCATTCACGTAAATACAGGGCTCCGGTTCCCATAAGCCGTTCAATGATGCCAGCAATCCGGTTTTAGCCAGGTTGGCTTCATCCAGAACCAGGGTGACATAGTGTCCATCCTCGTTGGACGGAGTCTTGGCCCATTCCATCAACGCCCGGTTTTGCTGCACCATAGAGCGGTCGCCATCAGCGTGTTGTCGCCACTGCCAGCGTTTCATCAGGGTCTGTTCGCTGTCGGAAGGTCCAAGGGAAAGCACTGAAGCTTGTCCCGAAGCCTCCGCCAATTTGGAGGAAAAGTAACTTTTCCCGGTGCCGGTTTCTCCCTCAAGGAATATAACGGGAGAGTCTGTCAGCCGGTCATGGAGCCTGGATAAACGACGGCTTTCACGATCTTCCTGACTCATCTCGCCATAATAAAGATCCCGGGCCAGTGCAGACAGGGGCTTATCAGCGGAACCCGTCCATTTCAGTGATTCAGACAGGCGATGTTCTATGCGTTCAATGCCTTCTGCTTTAGAGTTTGCTGTTCTGGCTATGTGAAAACAATCGCTGGCCAGGCCGTGGATGGCATCGGATCGGGTCTGCTCTGAGTGCAAAGGTAACTGCCAGCCGCAAGCCAGTGCATCTTGCAAACGTTTAATCTGTCTTGTTGGCTCAATGGCTAAGGATTGCCAGGGCTTTGTTGCCGCCGGATCAACTGCCAACCGATACGCTATAGCATCTCGTTGTTTTTCAGGCGCGTGGGCCAGGATCATGGCACAGAGCCTGTCCATAACGTCTTTTTCACCCCATTCTGGAAATGGACTTTTATAGGTCAGTTGTAATTCGCTACCTTTAAAGACTGCCGGATCAAAGGCTCGGGCCAGTGACCACAGATTCTGCTTCACAAACGTTCTATCCAACCGCGGGGCGCTATTGATGATGGCAGCTAACTGATCCGGGTCTACCGAGGCGGCTTGATCCTTGTCAGGTAACAAGTGCCAACAAGCCACTTTCATAAAATCCCGTACTGAAGGATTCTGCCGGGTGCCATGGGTGATGACGCTATTGATGGCCTTGCGCCAGTGGCAGGGCAGGAGCTGAGGGGAGTGGTCAACATGCTGTGCCCGCCGGGCAGCCAGTATCAGGTTGTTCATCAACCCTGCCGTCATTTCTGGTAGCGGCTTACAAAGGTCGGCAGGTACGGTTTTAAACGCTTCGTAAAGTTTATGAAGCGCCTGTTCTGGCCGATCAGCCCAGGAGATATTATGCCTGACGGTACTGATACCCCAGAGACCGACTTCACCACAGGTCTCAGCGGTGGCAATCATCGAATGAAATACTGAAGATGGGCTTTTTGCAGACTCAGGCCAGAGTATTTTCATACGGGCTTTCGGGTAGGCCTGTAATTGGCCATTCACCAGCAGAGGTTGCCCGGCAAACAGAGGTTCCAGAAGTTGCTGAAGGGTTGGATTAGTTTCCAGCCCCCGGAATATCACCGGCTTGCCAGAAATCAATGCCTTCTGAAAGTCACTCTGACATCGTCCAAAATGCGCCTTTTGTTCCGAGGCGATATAGATATTATCAAATAGCTGGCTGAAGCTGGTCTGTTCATTGACCTGAATGACCAGACGTGTGTTCCAGTAACGATAAACCCAATAATTTGCCTCGTCAGGTTGCTGATAAATGAGGGTATTAATGTCAGTTTGAGCCCTGATTTTTTCCTCCAGGTGACGTTTACTGGCCAGAGAGTCTTCATCGTTTTCTGCCAATCCCAAGGCTTTCGGCTGCTGTTTTGAATGAGCTACCTGAAGTCGGGGCTCCAGGCCGGTGGTCTCGCGAATCGTCTGCAATGAACCCAGCAAACGAAACCAGAGAGCCTCAGTAAGGGGAGACGTCACGGTGACGGCAGCACCGGCCCGAACCTGTTCCAGCAGAGAGGTATTGGGTACTGCATGGCCTTCCGGGGCGATGGCAATCGGGCTCAGCCATTGGGCAATATTACTTTGGTTAATAATGATCGGGTTGCCAGGTGCCTGTTCTTTATCAGATTTTGTGACACCCTGTTGTTCACGAGGGTGAGACAGGCTTTGAAACAGTGAATGAAGCTCGTCATTCCCTACCGGCATCTGATAAAACTGAACAGCGTCCGGTAACTGACAGATCTTGCCATTGCTCTCAAAGCACTGTTGCGCCAACATCTGTCGTATTGTCTGTTCAAAGGCCAGATCTTGCCAGTCGGCCCCTTTCAGAATCACCCGTTGTCCGCTTCTTAATGACTCAAGCCTGCCGGGGATATGCTGTATGCGTCCCTGTTTATTCACGCCGGGGCCGCCCAGCAGCAACTGTCGCCAGTTGCTGTGCAAATGACAGTCAATAAGAAGGGTATTGTCGTCGTCCATTGCGCTTTCGGCTGAGGGGAGTTCAGCCAGTAGCGGAGGAACTTCGTCGATTTCCATCGCTGGGTCATTGCCGGTTTTTGCGTCGAACTGCCAGGTATTGTCCGGGCGATTAATTCGCCGCCAGAAGTCAGCCCCCGGCACGCCGGCCGCCGATGCGTCGTCAGGGCTGCCAACCGATCTCAACTGTTCAGGGTCTGCCAGGACCAGCAGAGCAACATGCTTGCCCAGAGGCCGCTTCTCCTGGCTGACTTTGTCGTATAGACAGGGATTATCCGGGTCCAGCAGGTCGTTAAATCTGGGCAGATCCTCGCTGGTGAGATTTCGGATATCGATCACCAGGGTTAATGGCTGTGAACCTTCAAACAGTTTGCCCGGATAAAGGGTGTGGCGACCCTCTTCGGAAATGCTCAGCCGGCTCACCAGGTTAGCCTGTGAGAGTTCATCGGGATGGGAAATAAGGGTGACATCCCGACGTTCATCGCAGGTCTGGGCAACTAAAATCTGACGAACCTCATTATCACGGGTGACAAAACGAAAATCGAAGGCATGAGGGGTTTTGCGGGGTGAGGAATCCGTTAAGGAAACGGTTCTTGCCCGGTCAGGTGACTTAATCCGGGGTGAGGATACATTGAGTCTGGCAATGACATCGGAGCAGATCTCGACATCATTTGCCGGTAATTCCAGCTTTGGTTTTTTGGCTGGTACAACATCGTCAGACGCGCCACTATCAAGAACCGATTTGTTTATTTCCCTGATCCGACCATCCATAGTCAATCTCCTTTCCTGATGTCCCTTGGAGGACTGTATTGAAATTACTTAATTATTTGACCTTGGGATGGGTTTAAAGTTCCATTTTAACTGTTACCCCTCTGCAGGGTTGTCCAGCCTGCTGTTCGGCTGCACTGAATCAGGTGCTCAGTTAATGTTTCCATTCCCGCGAAGGAACTCGTCATTCCCGCGAAGGCGGGAATCCAGGGCCAACAGTGGGACACCGCCTTCTCGAGGATGACAAGGCCAGGGCGAGTGCCGGGCAGTACGGTTCTGGTGGAGAGTCAGTGTGGATTCCCGCCTTCGCGGGAATGACGGGAGTGAAGCCGGTAATCATTCAGATATCAAATGCGTCACAGAGCGAATTCAAATTCACACTGTTCAAAAACTCTTCGGCAATTTTTGTCAGCTCATCAGATCTGAGCACCAGAGCGTTACTGACGTTGAGTGTCTGCCGCAAGTAGTCATCCTTAATGGATTTCTCAAACAAGGGATCGTTTATCGTTTGAGACATCATAGTATGCAGTTCTTCTGGTGAGGAGGGATCATGAGCGCCATAATTGCCTCTATGATGAAGATCTCCCCAGAGGCAGGAATTGGCCCAACAATACGATAAACAACTCCCTTTCGAGTGTGTCAATTCGTACAGAAAATAACTGAAGGCCTGCTTAATTTTTTTCTCGCACTGGTTTTTTAAATTATCAACAAGTTTTTTCTCCTCCTCTGATATTTCATGGGACTCTGCATTGGATTTGTAGTCTCTACAGAGAGCAATCTGTTTTTGCTCAACCAGATTCAATATTGCGTCTGGAGTTGATGAGCTGCCGGAAAGAAAAAGTGTGCTCAGCGTATTTTGCAAATCATTCAAATATTGTTTACGACGGAGGTCATTTTCTTTTTTGAGCGCCTCATATTGATTGATTTTTTTCGATAACTGCTTCAAGCCCGGGCTATTCTCCATTTTATGTTGAAGCAGGGCTTGGGTCTTTTCATATATTGCTGTGTCGTTCCAGAGAGGTTTCCCCATGACAATTACCGGACGGTGGTTCGCCTGGCCCGAGATTAGCTGCTTAAATGCAGGGTTGTGCAACAGCATTCGTTCTATATTCGGAATGCCGTCAGGCTCGTCCGTCCAGGCTTCCTGTAGAGATGAATCGGCCATTTTACGTTTAAGGAATGACGAACATCCATCATGGCCCTGAGTGATGAAAACGCCATAGTTACCACTTCTTGCCCCTTGTAAGGTTTTATAATACAACTGCCAATCCTGACTATTTTTTTCCCTGGACAAGAACTCCTGATACCACTTTTTCTGGCAATGGGCGGCTCTAACCTTCAGTTCATCGACGTCTTCCAGACGCACCAATAGCTGATGAAGCTCACGGGGCAGTGAAGAGATGTACTCATTGATCGGCAGTGGGTCCAGCCAACCCGATTCCATGGCTTCACGGGCGAAGTTAATGACCGAAGGTTTGGTTAAGTCACTGTCTTCCAGTATCTTCACTATTGATCTCAGCCACTGGTGAGGGTTTGCTCCGGCCCGATCAATCATTTTTGAGTGGATCGACCTGAGCGGTTCAGTGACCTGATCTTCATCACTGTTGGACAATATTTGTTTGACCGCCTCCGACATCGATTGATAAATATGCCATTCGTTGTCAGTCACATTATCGCGCCATGGCTTCTCGAAATAGCTCAGTGCGTCTGTCCCCAGCAACTCTATCAACGAGACGCCCATGGAAAAACCGGTTAAATCATTTCTCTCCCAGAGGTTCCTGATGATGTTGGAGAAACTCAGATTCGCTTCTGGCCAGGCAGTGTGCGTATCAAGGTTTTTTTTCAGTTCCCCGGGGCTCATAACACAAGCCTTAGCCAGAGCTTGCTGTTGTGTTGAATCAGCACCTTTCAGGAGGGCTTTCAGGTGTCCTTTAATCTTCCTTGAAACAGTGCCGGGATCATCGAGCTGGATGATGGGCTGGAAATTGTAGGTGATTTCTGTTTTCTTTGATTTTGACCCGCCCAAAGACACCGACTCCCAGATTCGGCCTTTATCCAGGGAATACTCGGCAAAGCTGTGAATATAGTTTCTAACTTTCCGACATGGAATCCCGAAATATCGACAAAGCGCTACAAAAACAGCCGCACGATGACTACAGTCACCTTGCCGCTGTGTTACCAGGAATTGAAAGAAATTTTCTGTGCGCTTTGGTTTAGATTTACCGGAAAACTGTTTGCAATACTCAGTGATTGCCTCAATGCGTTGTTTCGTGCCATGGGCGTCTGCTATTTTCCGCAATGGCTCACGTATTTCGGATGGTTGTTCGTCAATGGCCGTAAACACTCCGTCCAGTACTTTTTTCATCCCTTCTGAACAGCGGGTGTCAAACCTTACTGATCGTTCTCTTCGGGCTTCTTTAACCGATGATTTTTTGTCCGGTTCTCTGGTTTCTACGACATAAGCCACCTCAATACTCTGGTTGGCTCTGGCCTCCGGAATATAGAGTGTGTGAAGCCCGGTATAGCCACCCCTGACAAGGGTAAATGCCAAATCGGATTCGATACGCAGGGCGACGATATGGTCGTTAGGCGTCAGGCTGGGCAATGCAAATTCGCCATTCTTCGATGGCCATTTAAAAGTCGCTAGTATTTGATTGCTGGCTAATGTGACTTCCTGGCCATACTCCGGCAACTTTGCAGGCATGAGGGTTTCAACCCTCTGTAGCTGTTGATCACTGATCTCTAACAGTTCGATGTCACCCTCAGCAGTCACATTAATATCATCTAACCAAACGCGATACATAGTGGAAGAAAGTTTCTTCGTAGCAAAAACTATATGGTCTTCATGATGTCCTGGCTCGCAGTTCTCATAGTTCGTGTTCCACTTCAATGTAAAAACATCTTTCCAGTGGACTGCCGGCTGGTATTCTTCAGCATAATCAACCCTGCGGTTCGGCTGAACACTTATCTGATTCCAAAACGCTGGCCACAATTGAACGACATCGGATTTCCATTTGCTTATGCGCTTCCTAGCCTCCTGAAGATAAGGCTGGGAAGCGGGCAATTTCAGCGTTTGTTCCTCTTCTTCCGTCAGGGGAAATACGCTATTGGCGTCAATGCCAGTCTGGTCAAACTCATGAACAAACCAGCTTTGCTGCCAGTGTCGGTAAAGTGCCCGGGTGAGAACATCGTCCGACTGATCCGGGTTCAGGGGAAGGCCGGATGCCTTCCACCTAGCCTGGGCCACCCTCTTGATAACTTCTGTTTTGGCTTCCTCTTTATCCAGAAGGGTATTGACACGAATTTCATGGCGTTTTTCATTAATGCTGTTGTGATCACTTTGACGTATCAACCACGGACGATCAATGCTCGATACCGTTTCGTAGAACCATTGACTCAGCTCAGTTTCAAGCGCTCCTTTACCCATGACAGGAACCGATGATTCTGGCAGTTCCTCCAGCGAGATATTGGCGGCCATCAGGTAAAGCCGGTAGTACTGATTGAGGCATTGATGGAGTGCTTGTTCGCTAAAGTCGCCACCTCGGTTGATAGCCCTGGCAACATTCTGTAAATCGAGGCTGGTGGGCTGCAACGGCAGCTTTTTGCCTTGCAGGTGAGCCCTTAAAAGACAATGTTTTTCTGTCAGCTTTTTAGCGACGAATGTCCCTTGTGAGGACTCTGGCAACACTTTTTCGGCAATGGTCTGTAATTCTGCCGGGTTGTACTGCCGGATCGGCAAATGTCGAAAACGCCCTTTCAGCGCCGGTGATAGGGGTTTTCGCCCGCTGTACTCAGGTGGATTGATGGTGGCGAACAGGTGGAAGCCGGGATGGGCGTCGCCGGCCAGAATATCGTTTAACTCTCCTTCCAGATGTTGGCTGTCGATCAGATTCATTTCTGAAATCACCACGATGCCGCCTTTAATTTTTGCCGTCTGTATCTTTTCGCACAGTTTGTCCCAGGAACAATCACAGGCATTCAGGTAATAGACTTCCGGCATGGACTCACACCGTCGTTTAGCCTCCTCTCTGACAGTTTCAATCAACAGGTTCAGCGTCGCATCCTTGCCCCTTCCCGCCGGGCCTTCAATCAGTGTTGCCTGACGGCCGCCGTGTTTTTTGTCGTGATGATTAGCCTGCTGGCAGCGGCTTAAATCCTGCCCAAGCCCTTGCGCCAGTTCACGGACTGCCGATCCGGAGGTATCAAAGTCTGGTCGGATTTTTTCGCTGACTGTTCCGAATGTCTGCTGAATATCTGACAGGGTCTTGTTACGAACTCTGTCGCTCAGGGTGTTCTCCGGTTGGTAACGGGCAGCAAACCAGATTTCCAGTGCCGACAGGGCATCCTGATGAGTTTCAGTGATTTCCGGCCCCAGTAGGTCCCGAAAACTATGTTGGATCAAACTGTTTATTTGCGCACGGGTCACACTGCCGCGTGCGGGCTGAGCACGATCCAGATACCAACCCACCCAACTGCAGATATCGGTTAAATCTCTGGGAGTAAACTCATGGTCGGGCAAGAGTTCCTGATAATATTGCCAGAGCGCCATCACACTTTTGCTGGCACTGTGTGCAATGTCGTTTATTTGCTGCTCCAGCAGATGCCGTTGTAAATGATTGGCCAGAGCGGGTTCCACTACCCTGTCCCGAAGGAATGCCTGATCCAGGCGGGGGTAGTAAGCTCTGGGCAGTTTCTCTTTCAGGGCCGGGTCCATTCGGCGCCCGGCGTAATGATCCGGGTTACCGGTGAGAATCACCCGGTGTTTTGGGCCGACCTTGACAGGATGACCATTCACGTAAATGTAGGGTTCTGGTTCCCACAAGCCGTTTAATGATGCCAGTAATCCGGTTTTGGCCAGGTTGGCCTCATCCAGAACCAGAGTGACATAGTGTCCATCCTCGTAGGATGGAGTGTTGGCCCATTCCATCAACGCCCGGTTTTGCTGAAACATAGAGCGGTCGCCATCGGCGTGTTGTTGCCACTGCCAGCGTTTCATCAGGGTTTGTTCGCTGTCAGATGGTCCAAGAGAAATGACCGCAGCCTGTCCTGAAGCCTTCGCCATTTTGGCGGAAAAGTAACTTTTCCCAGTGCCGGTTTCTCCCTGGAGGAAGATAACGGGAGAGTCCGCAAACCGGTCATGGAGTCGGGATAAGCGACGACTTTCACGATCGTTCTGACTTATCTCGCCGTGATAAAGATCCTGGGCCAGTGCTGACAAAGGCATATCAGCGGAGCCCTCCCATGCCAGTGATTCAGACAGTCGATGTTTTATGCGTTCAATGCCTTCTGCCTCAGAATTCGCTGGTCTGGCCTTGCGAAAACAATCGCTGGCAAGGGCGAGGATGGCATCGGATCGAGTTTGCCCCAATGGCAGAGTTAACTGCCAGCCAGAAGCCAGTGCCGCGTGCAAACGCTTAATCTGTGCCGTTGGGCGGATGGCCAAACAGGGCGTTGCTGCTGCCGGATCGATTTCCAACTGATAGGCTATTGCCTCTCGATGTTCTTCAGGTGCATGGGCCATGATTATGGCACAGAGCTTGTCCAGAGCTTTTTCTTCAACCCATCCTTGAAACGGACTTTTATAGGACAGCTGTAATTCGGTACCTTTAAATACTGCCGGGTCAAAGGCTCTGGCCAATGACCACAGGTTTTGTTCCACAAACGCTCTATCCAACGGCAGGGCACTATTAATAATGGCATTTAACCGATCGGGGTCTACCGAGGCGACTTGATTCTCATCCGGCGTCTTATCCGGAAACAAGTGCCAACAGGCCACTTTCATAAAATCCCGTACTGATGGATTCTGCCGGGTGCCATGGGTGATGACGCTATTGACAGCTTTGCGCCAGTGGCAAGGCAGGAGTCGTAAGGACTGGTCAACCTGCTGTGCCCGCCGGGCAGCCAGTATCAGGTTGTTCATCAACCCTTCCGTCATTTCTGGTAGCGGGTTACAAAGGCCGGCAGGTACAGTTTTAAACGCTTCGTAAAGTTTATGAAGCGCCTGTTCTGGCCGATCAGCCCAGGAGATATTATGCCTGACGGTACTGATACCCCAGAGACCGACTTCACCACAGGTCTCACCGGTGGCAATCATCGAATGAAATACTGAAGATGGGCTTTTTGCAGACTCAGGCCAGAGTATTTTCATACGGGCTTTCGGGTAGGCTTGTAATTGGCCATTCACCAGCAGAGGTTGCCCGGCAAACAGAGGTTCCAGAAGTTGCTGAAGGGTTGGATTAGTTTCCAGCCCCCGGAATACCACCGGCCTGCCAGAAATCAATGCCTTCTGAAAGTCACTCTGACATCGTCCAAAATGCGCCTTTTGTTCCGAGGCGATATGGATATTATCAAATAGCTGGCTGAAGCGGGTCTGTTCATTGACCTGAATGACCAGACGTGTGTTCCAGTAACGATAAACCCAATAATTTGCCTCGTCAGGTTGCTGATAAATGAGGGTATTAATGTCAGTTTGAGCCCTGATTTTTTCCTCCAGGTGACGTTTACTGGCCAGAGAGTCTTCATCGTTTTCTGCCAATCCCAAGGCTTTCGGCTGTTGTTTTGAATGAGCTACCTGAAGTCGGGGCTCCAGGCCGGTGGTCTCGCGAATCGTCTGCAATGAACCCAGCAAACGAAACCAGAGAGCCTCAGTAAGGGGAGACGTCACGGTGACGGCAGCACCGGCCCGAACCTGTTCCAGCAGGGAGGTATTGGGTACTGCATGGCCTTCCGGGGCGATGGCAATCGGGCTCAGCCATTGGGCAATATTACTTTGGTTAATGATGATCGGGTTGCCAGGTGCCTGTTCTTTATCAGATTTTGTGACACCTTCTTGTTCACGAGGGTGGGACAGGCTTTGAAACAGTGAATGAAGCTCGTCATTCCCTACCGGCATCTGATAAAACTGAACAGCGTCCGGTAACTGACAGATCTTGCCATTGCTCTCAAAGCACTGTTGCGCCAGCAGCTGTCGTATTGTCTGTTCAAAGGCCAGATCTTGCCAGTCGGCCCCTTTCAGAATCACCCGTTGTCCGCTTCTTAATGACTCAAGCCTGCCGGGGATATGCTGTATGCGTCCCTGTTTATTCACGCCGGGGCCGCCCAGCAGCAACTGCCGCCAGTTGTTGTGCAAATGACAGTCAATAAGAAGGGTATTGTCGTCGTCCATTGCGCTTTCGGCATAAGGGAGTTCAGCCAGTAGCGGAGGAACTTCGTCGATTTCCATCGCTGGGTCATTGCCGGTTTTTGCGTCGAACTGCCAGGTATTGTCCGGGCGATTAATTCGCCGCCAGAAGTCAGCCCCCGGTGCGTCGGCCGCCGATGCGTCGTCAGGGCTGCCAACCGATCTCAACTGTTCAGGGTCTGCCAGGACCAGCAGAGCAACATGCTCGCCCAGGGGGCGCTTCTTCTTGCTGACTTTGTCGAACAGACAGGGGTTATCCGGGTCCAGCAGGTCGTTAAATCTGGGCAGATCCTCGCTGGTGAGATTTCGGATATCGATCACCAGGGTCAATGGCTGTGAACCTTCAAACAGTTTGCCCGGATAAAGGGTGTGGCGACCCTCTTGGGAAATGCTCAGCCGGCTCACCAGGTTAGCCTGTGAGAGTTCATCGGGATGGGAAATAAGGGTGACATTCCGACGTTCATCGCAGGTCTGGGCAACTAAAAGCTGACGAACCTCATTATCATTGGTGACAAAACGAAAATCGAAGGCATGAGAGTTTTTGCGGACTGAGGAATCCGTTAAAGATACAGTTCTGGCACGGTCAGGTGACTTAATCCGGGGTGACGATACATTGAGTTTGACAATGACATCGGAGCAGATCTCGACATCATTTGCTGGTAATTCCAGCTTTGGTTTTTTGGCTGGTACGATAGCGTCAGACTCGCCACTATCAAGAACCGATTTGTTTATTTCCCTGATCCGACCATCCATAGTCAATCTCCTTTCCTGATGTCCCTTTGGGGACTGTATTGAAATTACTTAATCATTTGACCTTGGGATGGGTTTAAAGTTCCATTTTAACGGTTACCCCTCTGTAGGGTTGTCCAGCCTCCTTTGCGGGAATGACGGGAGTGAAGCCGGGAATCATTCAGATATCAAATGCGTCACAGAGCGAATTTAAATTCATGCTGTTTAAAAACTCTTCGGCAATTTTTGTCAGCTCATTGGATTGGAGTATCAGAGCGTTAGTGGCGTTGAATGCCTGCTTCAGGTAGGTAACCTCAATACATTCATGTATGAGGGAATTGGCATCTATTTCTGACATCATGGTGTAGAGCTCTCCCGGTGAAGAGGGATCGTGAGCGCCATGGTTGCCTCTGTCCAGGGTCCCCCATTTGAAAGCATTGATCCAGCAATACGTTAAACTACCGCCTTTCGAGTGCGTTAATTCATACAGATAATGACTGAAGGCCTGCTGAATCGCTTGCCTGCACTTGTTTAAATTATCCATAGGTGTTTCCTTCTCTAGCGGCTGCAAGTCTGGGCGTTTATTAACTTTTTGTTTAAGAAGAGCTTCGACCTTGTAATGGATCACGTTGTTGTACCACTCAGGTTTTCCTATGATAATCACCGGACGATGGTTTGCCTTGCCGGAAATGAACTGCGCAAATGCAGGGTTGTGTACCAGCATTCGTTCTATATTCGGAATGCCCTCAGGTTCATTCGTCCAGTGCGTCTCTAAAGAGGAGTTGGCAATTTTACCTTCAAGGAATGACGAAAACCCTTCATGACCGTGAGTGATGAAAAGGGTAGCGGTATCACTTCTTTTCTCTTGTAAGCTTTTATAAAAGAATTGCCATGACTGGCTGTTTTTTTCCCTGGACAAGAACGCCTGATACCACTTTTTCAGGCAATGGGCGGCTTCAACTTTCAGTTCATCGATGCCTTTCAGATGCACCAATAGCCGATGAAGATCAGAATCCAGATGAGAATAATTCTTATCGTTCGGCAGTGGGTCCAGCCAACCCGATACCATGGCTTCACGGGCAAAGCGAATAACCGAAGGTCCGGTTAAGTTGGTATTCAATATATTCAGCATTGACCTCAGCCATTGGTGTGGGCTCACTCCGCTCTGAACAATCATTTTTGAGTGTAATGATTTGAGTGATTCAGTGACCTGATCTCCATCATTGTTGGACAATATTGCTTTTACTGCTTCCCACATCTGACTTCTGGTAAATAAGTTTTCAGACCCGGAACAGGCCAATGCTTTCTCGTCAGCGCCTAATTCTTCTGTATCCAACGACTCCACCATTAACACGCCCATGGAAAAACCGGCTAAATCTTTTTGCTTAAAAAGTTTACTTACCATTTCGGAAACAGTCAGATTGGCTTGCGGTAATGCACGATTTGTCTCAAGGGATTTTTTCAGTTCCTCAAGGTTCATCTCAAGGGCCCTGGCCAGAGCTTGCTGTTGGGCTAAATCAGCACTTTTCAGGAGATCCTTAAGCTTCTCTGATTTAATGCTCCAATCATTGAGCTTCCTGTAGCGAGGTATAATTACTGTTGCCTCCACGGGCGCCCCGCCCAAATCCACTGACTCCCAGGATTGGCCTCCATCCACGGAATACTCGGCAAAGACGTGCGTGAGGCTCTCTATTTGCCGACTGGGAATCCCGAAATAGCGACAAAAAGCAACAAAAACAGGCGCACGATGACGACAGCTACCTTGCCGCTTTGTTACCAGGAATCGAAAGAAATTTTCACTCTCTTCCGGTTTAGCTGCACCGGAGAACTGTTTGCAGTATTCCGTGATTGCGCTAATTCGTTGCCTGACGTCTTTAGCGTTTATTATTTTGTGCAACGGTGCCTGTATTTCGGCGGGTTGTTCGTTGATGTTATCAAACAGCTCCTTCAGTACGGACTTCATGCCTTCTGAACACTGGACGTCAAAAAGGGCTTTTTTAGCACCCGTTTTACCGCTCGGCTTTGCGGGTTCTACGACATAAGTACATTGAAAACTCTGGCCGACTGCGGCCAGAGGAATAAACAGTGTATGAAGCCCGGTATACTGGTCCCTGATCAGTTTAAATGGTAAACAGGGTTCTATATGCAGGGCCACGATAGAGTCACTGGCCGTCAGGCTGGGCAATGGACATTGACCGTTCTTTGGTGATATCTCAAGGGTTGCCAGCGTTTGATTTCTGGTTAATGTCACTTTCCTGTCATTCCCTGGCAACCGCCCAGGTGTGAGGGTTTCGACTCCCAGAAGGTGCTTACCATCAAGATTGATCTCTTTGATTTCACCCCTGGCAGTGACACGAATATCCCATGCCTCCCAGCGATACATCTTAGGGTGATGCAGCGAATCAAAAATTTTACAATATTCAACCTTTGTTATCTCCTTATCCTCATAGTTCGTGCTTCGGTCCAATGCCGGGGCTTTTTGTTCCTCGACTTCCGGGTCGTATGGTTCAGGAGCGTCGTCACCGCTAATAGCGGATGCTTTGTTAATAAAATCGTTTACCCAACGGTTCGGCAGATCACTGATCTGATGCCAAAATGCGGGCCAGCATTCAACGTCATGGGCATTCCATACCTGTATCTGCTTATCGGCCTCCTGAAAATGACGCTGGTAAGTCGGCATTTTCAGCGTTTGCGCCTGCTCTTTCGTCAGGGGAAATACGCTATTAGCGTCCACGTTCGTAAGGTCAAACACACAAGCGAACCAGCATTGCTGCCAGTGTCTGTAAAGTGCCTGTGTGAAAATATCGTCCGACTCACGCGGCTTCAGGGAAAGACCGGATGCCTGCCATCTGGTCTGGGCCACAATCTTGATAACTACTGTTTTTGCGTCCTCTTTATCCAGAAGGGTATTAATACGAATTTCATGGCGCTTTTCATTAATGCTGTTGAGGTCACTTTGTCGTATCAACCAGGGACGATCAACGCCCGATACCGTTTGGTAGAACCATTCGCTCAGCTCAGGATCAAGCGATCCTTTGCCTATGGCAAGAGCCGATGATTTTGGCAGTTCCTCCAGAGAGATGTTGGCGGCCATCAGATAAAGCCGGTAGTGCTGATTGAGGTATTGATGGAGTGCTTTATCGCTAAAATCCCCCCCTCTGTTAACCGCTCTGGTGACATTCTGTAGATCAAGGCTGGTTGGTTGCAACGGCAGTTTTCTCCGTTGCAGGTAAGCTCTTAGACGACAATGTTTCTCAGTCAACCATTTAGCCGCGATTTTTCCCCGCGGTTCCTGTGGCAACACTTTCTCAGCAATGGCCTGCAATTCTGCCGGGTTATACTGCCGGATCGGCAAATGCCGAAAACGCCCTTTCAGTGCCGGTGATAAGGGTTTTCGCCCGCTGTACTCAGGCGGGTTGATGGTGGCAAACAGGTGAAAACCCGGATGGGCGTCACCGGCCAGAATATCGTTTAACTCACCTTCCAGATGCTGGCTGTCGATCAGATTCATTTCCGAAATCACCACGATGCCGCCTTCAATTTTGGCCTTCTGGATCTTTTCACACACTTTGTCCCAGGAACAATCGCAGGCATTCAGGTAAAAGACTTCCGGCATGGACTCTCCCTGTCGTTTAGCCTCCTGTCTGACACTTTCAATCACCAGGTTGAGCGTGGCATCCTTGCCCCGTCCCGCCGGGCCTTCAATCAGTGTTGCCTGACGACCGCCGTGTTTTCTGTTGAGGTGATAAGCCTGCTGACAGCGGCTTAAATCCTGTCCAAGCCATTGCACCAGCTCACAGACTGCCGATCCGGAGGTATCAAAGTCTGGTCGGATTTCTCTGCTGACTGTACTGAAGGTTTGCTGCATATCTTGCAGGGTGTGGTCATGAACTTTGTTGCTCAGGGTATTGTTCGGGTGGTAGCGGGCAGCAAACCAGATTTCCAGTGCTGACAGGGCATCCTGATGAGTTTCGGTGATTTCCGACCCCAGTACGTCCCGAAAACTGTGTTGGATCAAACTGTTTATTTGCTCACAGGTCACACTGCCGCGAGCGGGCAGGGCACGATCCAGATACCAGCCCACCCAGCTGCAGATATCGGTTAAATCCCTGGGGGTAAACTCATGGTCGGGCAAGAGTTCCTGATAATATTGCCAGAGTGCCATTACGCTTTTGGTAGCACTGTGTGCAATGTCGTTTATTTGCTGCTCTGGCAGATGCCGTTGTAAATGCTTGACCAGGGCCGGTTCCACCACACTGTCCCGAAGGAATGCCTGGTCTAACCGTGGGTAGTAAGCCCTGGGCAGCTTCTCTTTCAGGGCCGGGTCCATTTGGCGCCCGGCGTAATGATCCGGGTTGCCGGTGAGAATCAACCGGTGTTTTGGGCTGACTTTGACAGGATGGCCATTCACATAGATGCAAGGTTGCGGTTCCCATAAGCCGTTCAATGATGCCAGTAATCCGGTTTTGGCCAGGTTGGCTTCATCCACAACCAGAGTGACATAGTGTCCATCCTTCTTGGATGGAGTCTTGGCCCATTCCATCAACGCCCGGTTTTGCTGCACCATAGAGCGGTCGCCATCGGCATGTTGTTGCCACTGCCAGCGTTTCATCAGGGTCTGTTCGCTGTCGGAAGGTCCAAGAGAAATCACCGAAGCCTGTCCTGAAGCTTTCGCCATTTTGGCGGAAAAGTAACTTTTCCCGGTGCCGGTTTCTCCCTGCAGGAAGATAACAGGAGAGTCGGTAAGCCGGTCATAGAGTCGGGATAATCGACGACTTTCACGATCCTTCTGACTTATCTCGCCGTGATAAAGATCCCGGGCCAGTGCTGACAAGGGCATATCGGCGGAGCCTTGCCATATCAGTGATTCAGACAGTCGACGTTTTATACGTTCAATGTCTTCTGTCTTGGAATTCGCTGTTCTGGCCCCATGAAAACAATCGCTGGCCAAAGCATGAAGGGCATCAGATCGGGTCTGCCCCGATGGCAAAATTAACTGCCAGCCAGAAGCCAGTGCATCCTGTAAACGTTTAATCTGTCTTGATGGTCTGATGGCTAACGGTGGATGTTCTTCTGCTGCCTTCGGATCAATTTCGAACTGATAGGCTAAAGCATCTCGTTGTTTTTCAGGCCTATGGGCCAGGATCATGGCACAGAGCCTGTCGAGAACGTTTTCTTCGCCCCATGCTGGAAATGGATGTTCATAGGCCAGTTGTAATTCGATGCCTTTAAATACTGCCTGATCAAAGGCTCTGGCCAGTTGCCACAGGTTCTGCCTGACAAACTTTCTATCCAACCGCCGGGAACTGTTGATGATGGCGTTTAAACGATCCGGGTCCACCGAAGCCGTTTGATCCTCATCTGGCGTCTTATCCGGTAACAAGTGCCAACAGGCCACTTTCATAAAATCCCGTACTGATGGGTTCTGCCGGGTGCCATGGGTGAGGATGCTATCGATGGCCTTGCGCCAGTGGCGGGGTAAAAGCTGTAAGGACTGGTCAACCTGCTGTGCCCGCCGGGCAGCCAGTATCAGGTTATGCAACAACCCTTCGGTCATTTCTGGTAGCGGGTTACAAAGGTCAGCAGGTACGGTTTCAAACGCCTGGTAAAGTTTATTAAGCGCCTGTTCTGGCAGCTCAGCCCGGGAGATTTTATGTTTGACGGCATTGATCTCCCAGAGATCCACCTCAGGACAGGACTTACCCTTGGCAACCATCGAACGAAATATTGAAGATGGGCTTTTTACAGACTCAGGCCAGAGCATTGTGACATGAGCTTGTGGATAGGTCTGTAATTGGCCATTCACCAACAGAGGTTGGCCAACAACCAGAGGTTCCAGAAGCTGCTGAAGCATTGGATTAGTTTCCAGCCCCCGCAATAGCACCGGCTGGCCAGCGGTCAATGCCTCCTGCAATTTACTCTGACGGCGTCCGAAATAGGCCTTTTGTTCCGAGCTGATATGGATATTATCAAATAGCTGGCTGAAACTGGTCTGTTCATTGACCCGAACCACCAAAGGGGCTTCCGGATGATTATTGAGCCAGTGACTGGCCTGGGCAGCTTGCTGATAGGTAAAGGTATTAAAGGCGGAGCGAGCCCTCATTTTTTCCTGCAGGTAAGACAGAGGCTGCTCATTATTTTCTGCCAATCCCAAAGCTTTCGGCTGATGTTTTGAATGAGCTACCTGAAGCAGCGGCTCTACGCCGGTTGTCTCGCGAATCGTCTGCAATGAACCCAGCAAACGAAACCAGAGAGCCTCAGTCAGGGGAGAGGTGACGGTAACTGCACCACCGGCCCGAACCTGTTCCAGCAGGCTGGTATTGGGAACTGCAATGCCTTCCGGGTGAATGGCAATGGGGCTCAGCCAGTCCCTGATATTATCCCGGTTAATGATGATCGGGTTTTGAGGTGCGTGCTTTTTATCAAATTCTTTTTCACAGTTTTTGTTACGAGAGTGTGACAGGTTTTGGAACAGTGAATAAAGCTCGTCATCGCCAACCGGCATCTGATAAAACTGAACATCGTCGGGTAATGGACAGATCTTCCCATTACTCTCAAAGCACTGGTGCGCCAGCATCTGTCGAATGGTCTGTTCAAAGGCCAGGTCTCCCCAGTCGGCCCCTTTCAGAATCACCCGCTGTCCGCTCCTCAATGACTCAAGCCTGCCGGGGATATGCCGGATTCGCCCCTGTTTATCCACACCGGGGCCGCCCAGCAGCAACTGTCGCCAGTGATTGTGCAAGTGGCAGTTAATTAGAAAGGTATTGTCGTCCATGGCAGTTTCGGCAGAGGGGAGTTCAGCCAGTAGCGGTGGAACCTCGTTGATCTCCAACGATGGGTCATTGCCGGTTTTTGCGTCCAACTGCCAGGTATTGTCCGGTCGATTAATTCGCCGCCAGAAGTCAGCCCCCGGTGCGTCGTCAAGCCTGCCAACCGACCTCAACTGTTCAGGGTCTGCCAGCACCAGCAGAGCAACATGCTCGCCCAGGGGGCGCTTCTCCTTGCTGACTCTGTCGTACAGACAGGGGTTATCCGGGTCCAGCAGGTCGTTAAATTTGGGCAGATGCTCGCTGGTGAGCTTTCGGATATCGATCACCAGGGTGAGTGGCTGCGAACCTTCAAACAGTTTGCCCGGATAAAGGGTGTGGCGACCCTCGTCGGAAATGCTCAAACGGCTCACCAGGTTAGCCTGTGAGAGGTCATCGGGATGGGAAATAAGGGTGACATCCCGATGTTCATCGCAGGTCCGGGCCACTAAAAGCCGACGAACGTCATCATCATTGGTGACAAAACGAAAATCGAAGGCATGAGGGGTCTTGCAGAGTAAGGAATCCGTTGAGGATACGGTTCTTGTCCAGTCGGGTGACTTAATCTGAGGTGACGATACATTGAGTTTGGTCATGACATCAGAGCAGATCCCGACATCATTTGGCGGTAATTCCAGCTTTGGTTTTTTGGATGGTACGCCAGTATCAAAAACCGATTTGTTAATTCGGCCATCCATAGTCAATTTCTCCCCTGACATCTGAAGGACTGCGTTGAAATTTTTAATGTTTCGACCTTGAGGTGTAATTAAAGTTCCATTTTAACTGTTACCCCTCTGTAGGGTTGTCCAGCCTGCTGTTTACCTGCTCCCACGCAGAGCCTGGGAACGAGGTGAAACTCCAACAGGGAGCAAGTTGCAGCCTTCCTTTCAACTGCTATTCTCAACGCTCAAACAAAAAATCGCATAGGACAGTCAGTATGAGCCTTGAGGCAAGAGTCACGGTACTGGAAGAACGGCAAGACAAATGGGAGAAAGTGACCGCAAGCTTGAGCGATACCCTATCGTTTATGCTTCGGACACATCAGCAATTAGAGATTCATCTGAAAATACATGACCGGAAATTTGCGAAGATTGAACAGCGTTTCAAGCAGGTTGACCAGCGTTTTGACAAGATTGAAATGTATTTAGAGGATCATGACCGACGTTTTGACAAGATTGAAGACATGCTAATCCAGATCTTCAATAAGCTCGACTAGCAAAAACAACATAGGTCAGTCAGTACGAGCCCCGAGGCAAGAGTCAGGGTACCGGAAGAACATCGGGAGTGAGGCCGGGATTCATTTAGCTATCCAGTGCGTCACAAAGCGAATTCAAATTCACGGTACTCAAAAACTCTTCGGCAATTTTTGTCATATCAACGGGTCCGAGCACCAGAGCGTTAGTGACGTTGAGTGCCTGCTTCAGGTAGGTATACTAAATACTGTCGTATATAGAGGAATAGGTATCTATTTCTGACATCATGCTGTAAAGCTCTCCTGGTGAAGAGGGATCGTGAGTGCCATAGTTGCCTCTATCCTTGGTCCCCCAGCTGAAAGCATCAATCCAGCAATACGTTAAACTACCGCCTTTCGAGTGCGTTAATTCATACAGATAATGACTGTAGGCCTGCTGAATCGCTTGCTTGCACTTGTCTTTTAAATTATCCACAAGTTTTTCCTCCCCTAACGGCTGCAAGTCAGGGCGTTTCTCAACTTTTTGTCGACAAAGGGCTTTGATCTTGTCTCTGATCAATGTTTCGTCCCAGTCAGGTTTTCCTGTGATAATCACCGGACGATGGTTTGCCTTGCCGGAAATTAACTGCACAAATGCAGGGTTGTGCACCAGCATTCGTTCTATATTCGGAATGCCCTCAGGATTGTCCGTCCAGGCGGTCTCTACGGATGAGTTGGTAATTTTACCTTCAAGGAATGACGAAAACCCATCATGACCATGAGTGATGAAAAAGGTGGAGATATCACTTGTTTTCTTTCGCAAGCGTTTATAAAACAATTGCCATGACTGGCTATTTTTTTCCCTGGACAAGAACGCCTGATACCACTTTTTCAGGCAATGGTCGGCTTCAACTTTCAGTTCATCGAAGTATTTAAGACCCACCAATTGATCATGAAGTTTACGGGCCAGCTTGGGATAATTCTTATCGTACGGCAGTGGATCAAGCCAACCCGATGCCATGGCCTCACGGGCAAAGAGAATAACCGAAGGTCCGGCTGAGTTCAGAATATCCAGCATTGCCTTCAACCACGGGTGAGGGCTTGCTCCGCCCTGAACAATGATTTTTGAGTGTAATGACTTGAGTGGTTCACTGACCTGATCTTCATCACTGTTGGACAATATTGCTTTTACTGCGTCCGACATCGGCCTTTCGTCATAAACGTTTCCAAATCCAGAACCGGCCAATGCCTTCTCGTCATCGCCCAATGCTTCTGTCGCTAGTGACTCCAGCATTAAGACGCCCATGGAAAATCCGGCTAAATCTTTTTGCAACCAAAGTCTCTCTACCATTTCGGAAACAGTCATATGGGCTTGCCGAAATGCACGGTTTGTCTCAAGGGCTATTTTCAGTGCCTCAAGGTTCATGCCAAGCACCATGGCCAGAGCTTGCTGTTGAGCTGAATCAGCACTTTTCAGAAGATCTTTCAGCAGATTCCTGATCTTCTTTGATGCCCTGTCGTAATTACCGAAGTTCCCGGTGGGTTGGAAGTCAGGTCTGATTTCTATTGTCTGCAGAGGGGCCCCGCCTAAATCCAACGATACCCAGGTTTGGCCGCCATCTTCGGAATACTCGGCAAAGCAGTGGACAGAGTTGTCTATTTGCCGACAGGGAATCCCAAAGTAACGACACAAAGCAACAAAAACAGGCACACGATGACGACAGCTACCTTGCCGCTCTGTTACCAGGAATTGAAAGAAATTCTGACTTTCCTCTGGTTCAGACTTACCGGAAAATTGTCTGCAATAGTGATTGATCGCCCAAATACGTTGTAGCTTGGATTTAGCGTTTTTTATGGCCTGCAAAAGCTCCTGTGATTCGGTTGGGTGTTGGCTGGTGGGTGAAAACAAATCGTTCAGTACCTTTTTCATGCCTTCTGAACAGTGGGTGTCAGAAGCTGTTAATCGTTTTGACAGGGCCTCTTTATCAGGCGAGCTTATGCCCGGTTCTCTCTCTTCTACGATATAAGCGATCAGAATACTCTGGTTGGCTTTGGCCTCTGGAATAGTCAGTGTGTGAAGCCCGGTACATCGATCCCTGACCAGTTTAAAGTCGAAATCGGGTTTGGTACGCAAGGCCACGATATAGTCATCAGGCGTCAGGCTGGGCAATGCATATTGACCATTTTTTGATCGCAAACTCAGGGTCGCCAGCGTTTGATATCCGGTTAATGTCACTTCCTGACCATACTCTGGCAATAGTGCAGGCGTGAGGGGTTCGACTCTCTGAATGTCCTGATCACTCATGTCGATCAGTTCGACGTCACCCTCAACAGTGACATTAATATCCCTTGCCCACCAGCGGTACATATGGGACGGATGCCGACTATTAAAGATTTTATAATCGATAACCTTTGGCACCTGCCGGTTCTCATAATTGGTGCTCTGGTCCAATGTCGGAGCCTGTTTCTCGTGGACTTCTGAATTGTATTTTTCAGAAACCTCAACCCAATGGCTTGGCTGACCCATCAGCTGATGCCAAAACCCAGGCCACAATTGAATGGCATTGGAGTTCCATGCACTTATCCGCCGTTCAGCTTCCTGAAGAAAAGGCTGGGAAGCGGGTAATTTCAGCGTTTGTTCCTCTTCTTCCGTCAGGGGAAAGACGCTATTAGCATCCACGCCTGTCCGCTCAAACTCATGGTTAAACCAGTGTTGCTGACAGTGTCGGTACAGTGCCCGGTTGAGAATATCGTCCGACTGGTTCGGCTTCAGGGAAAGACCGGATTTCAGCCATCTGGCCTGGGCCACCAGCCTGATAATTTCCGTTTTGGCTTCCTCTTTATCCAGAAGGGTATTAATACGGATTTCATGGTGTTTTTCATCAATGCTGTTGCGATCACTGAGTCGAATCAACCAGGGACGATCAATGCCCGATACCGTTTGGTAGAACCAATGGCTCAGCTCAGGCTCAGGCGCTCCTTTACCCATGGCAAGAGTCGTTAAATCGGGTAGTTTCTTCAGCGATCTGTTGGCGGCCATCAGATAAAGCCGGTAGTGCTGATTGAGGTATTGATGGAGTGCTTTATCGCTAAAATCACCCCCTCTGTTAACCGCTCTGGCGACATTCTGTAGATCAAGACTGGTTGGCTGCAACGGGAGTTTTCTCCGTTGCAGGTAAGCTCTTAAACGACAGTGTTTCTCAGTCAACCATTTAGCTGCGATTTTTCCCTGCGGGTCCTGTGGCAACACTTTTTCGGCAATGGCCTGCAGTTCTGCCGGGTTATACTGCCGGATCGGCAAATGCCGAAAACGCCCTTTCAGCGCCGGTGATAAGGGTTTTCGTCCGCTGTACTCAGGCGGGTTGATGGTGGCAAACAGGTGAAAACCCGGATGGGCGTCACCGGCCAGAATATCGTTTAACTCACCTTCCAGATGCTGGCTGTCGATCAGGTTCATTTCCGAAATCACCACGATGCCGCCTTCAATTTTGGCCTTCTGGATCTTTTCACACACTTTGTCCCAGGAACAATCGCAGGCATTCAGGTAAAAGACTTCCGGCATGGACTCTCCCTGTCGTTTAGCCTCCTGTCTGACACTTTCAATCACCAGGTTGAGCGTGGCATCCTTGCCCCGTCCCGCCGGGCCTTCAATCAGTGTTGCCTGACGACCGCCGTGTTTTCTGTTGAGGTGATAAGCCTGCTGACAGCGGCTTAAATCCTGTCCAAGCCATTGCACCAGCTCACAGACTGCCGATCCGGAGGTATCAAAGTCTGGTCGGATTTCTCTGCTGACTGTACTGAAGGTTTGCTGCATATCTTGCAGGGTGTGGTCATGAACTTTGTTGCTCAGGGTATTGTTCGGGTGGTAGCGGGCAGCAAACCAGATTTCCAGTGCTGACAGGGCATCCTGATGAGTTTCGGTGATTTCCGACCCCAGTACGTCCCGAAAACTGTGTTGGATCAAACTGTTTATTTGCTCACAGGTCACACTGCCGCGAGCGGGCAGGGCACGATCCAGATACCAGCCCACCCAACTGCAGATATCGGTTAAATCCCTGGGGGTAAACTCATGCTCGGGCAAGAGTTCCTGATAATATTGCCAGAGCGCCATCAAGCTGTTGCTGGCTCTGTGTGCAATGTCGTTTATTTGATGCTCCAGCAGGTGCCGTTGTAAATGCTTGACGAGAGCTGGTTCCACCACTCTGTCCCGAAGGAATGCCTGGTCCAGGCGAGGGTAGTAAGCTGTCGGCAGTTTCTCTTTCAGGGCCGGGTCCATCTGGCGCCCGGCGTAATGATCGGGGTTACCGGTGAGAATCACCCGGTGTTTTGGGCTGACCTTGACAGGATGACCATTCACATAGATGCAGGGTTGCGGTTCCCATAAACCGTTCAATGATGCCAGCAATCCGGTCTGGGCCAGATTGGCTTCATCCAGAACCAGAGTAATGTACTCTCCTCCAATACAGCTTGCGTCTTTGTCGGATTCAGTACTGGCCCATTCCATCAACACCCGGTTTTGCTGCACCATAGAGCGGTCGCCATCGGCATGTTGTTGCCACTGCCAGCGTTTCATCAGGGTCTGTTCGCTGTCGGAAGGTCCAAGAGAAATCACCGAAGCCTGTCCTGAAGCTTTCGCCATTTTGGCGGAAAAGTAACTTTTCCCGGTGCCGGTTTCTCCCTGCAGGAAGATAACAGGAGAGTCGGTAAGCCGGTCATAGAGTCGGGATAATCGACGACTTTCACGATCCTTCTGACTTATCTCGCCGTGATAAAGATCCCGGGCCAGTGCTGACAAGGGCATATCGGCGGAGCCTTGCCATATCAGTGATTCAGACAGTCGACGTTTTATACGTTCAATGTCTTCTGTCTTGGAATTCGCTGTTCTGGCCCCATGAAAACAATCGCTGGCCAAAGCATGAAGGGCATCAGATCGGGTCTGCCCCGATGGCAAAATTAACTGCCAGCCAGAAGCCAGTGCATCCTGTAAACGTTTAATCTGTCTTGATGGTCTGATGGCTAACGGTGGATGTTCTTCTGCTGCCTTCGGATCAATTTCGAACTGATAGGCTAAAGCATCTCGTTGTTTTTCAGGCCTATGGGCCAGGATCATGGCACAGAGCCTGTCGAGAACGTTTTCTTCGCCCCATGCTGGAAATGGATGTTCATAGGCCAGTTGTAATTCGGTACCTTTAAATACTGCCGGATCCAGGGCTCTGGCCAGTTGCCACAGGTTCTGCCTGACAAACTTTCTATCCAACCGCAGGGAACTGTTGATGATGGCGTTTAAACGATCCGGGTCCACCGAAGCCGTTTGATCCTCATCCGGCGTCTTATCCGGTAACAAGTGCCAGCAGGCCACTTTCATAAAATCCCGTACTGATGGGTTCTGCCGGGTGCCATGGGTGATAACGCTATCGATGGCCTTGCGCCAGTGGCGGGGCAGGAGCTGTAAGGACTGGTCAAGCTGCTGTGCCCGCCGGGCAGCCAGTATCAGGTTTTGCAACAACCCTTCGGTCATTTCTGGTAGCGGGTTACAAAGATGAGCAGGTACGGTTTCAAACGCCTGGTAAAGTTTATTAAGCGCCTGTTCTGGCAGCTCAGCCCGGGAGATTTTATGCTTGACGGCATTGATCTCCCAGAGATCCACCTCAGGACAGGACTTACCCTTGGCAACCATCGAACGAAATATTGAAGATGGGCTTTTTACAGACTCAGGCCAGAGCATTGTGACATGAGCTTGTGGATAGGTCTGTAATTGGCCATTCACCAACAGAGGTTGGCCAACAACCAGAGGCTCCAGAAGCTGCTGAAGCATTGGATTAGTTTCCAGCCCCCGCAATAGCACCGGCTGGCCAGCGGTCAATGCCTCCTGCAATTTACTCTGACGGCGTCCGAAATAGGCCTTTTGTTCCGAGGTGATATGGATATTATCAAATAGCTGGCTGAAACTGGTCTGTTCATTGACCCGAATCACCAGAGGGGCTTCCGGATGATTATTGAGCCAATGGCTGGCCTGGGCAGCTTGCTGATAGGTGAAGGTATTAAAGGCGGAGCGAGCCCTCATTTTTCCCAGCAGATTAGACAGAGGCTGCTCATCATTTTCTGCCAATCCCAAAGCTTTCGGCTGATGTTTTGAATGAGCTACCTGAAGCAGGGGCTCTACGCCGGTTGTCTCGCGAATCGTCTGCAATGAACCCAGCAAACGAAACCAGAGAGCCTCAGTCAGGGGAGAGGTGACGGTGACTGCACCACCGGCCCGAACCTGTTCCAGCAGGCTGGTATTGGGAACTGCAATGCCTTCCGGGTGAATGGCAATGGGGCTCAGCCAGTCCCTGATATTATTCCGGTTAATGATGATCGGGTTTTGAGGTGCGTGCTTTTTATCAAATTCTTTTTCACAGTTTTTTTCATGAGAGTGTGACAGGTTTTGGAACAGTGAATAAAGCTCGTCATCGCCAACCGGCATCTGATAAAACTGAACATCGTCGGGTAATGGACAGATCTCCCCATTACTCTCAAAGCACTGGTGCGCCAGCATCTGTCGAATGGTCTGTTCAAAGGCCAGGTCTCCCCAGTCGGCCCCTTTCAGAATCACCCGCTGTCCGCTCCTCAATGACTCAAGCCTGCCGGGGATATGCCGGATTCGCCCCTGTTTATCCACACCGGGGCCGCCCAGCAGCAACTGTCGCCAGTGATTGTGCAAGTGGCAGTTAATTAGAAAGGTATTGTCGTCCATGGCAGTTTCGGCAGAGGGGAGTTCAGCCAGTAGCGGTGGAACCTCGTTGATCTCCAACGATGGGGCATTGCCGGTTTTTGCGTCCAACTGCCAGGTATTGTCCGGTCGATTAATTCGCCGCCAGAAGTCAGCCCCCGGTGCGTCGTCAAGCCTGCCAACCGACCTCAACTGTTCAGGGTCTGCCAGCACCAGCAGAGCAACATGCTCGCCCAGGGGGCGCTTCTCCTTGCTGACTTTGTCGTACAGACAGGGGTTATCCGGGTCCAACAGGTCGTTAAATTTGGGCAGATCTTCGCTGGTGAGCTTTCGGATATCGATCACCAGTGTGAGTGGCTGTGAACCTTCAAACAGTTTGCCCGGATAAAGGGTGTGGCGACCCTCGCCGGAAATGCTCAAACGGCTCACCAGGTTAGCCTGTGAGAGGTCATCGGGATGGGAAATAAGGGTGACATCCCGATGTTCATCGCAGGTCTGGGCCACTAAAAGCTGACGAACGTCATCATCATTGGTGACAAAACGAAAATCGAAGGCATGAGGGGTCTTGCAGAATGAGGAATCTGTTGAGGATACGGTTCTTGCCGTGTCAGGTGACTGAATCTGAGGTGATGATACATTGAGTTTGGCCATGACATCAGAGCAGATCCCGACATCATTTGCTGATAATTCCAGCTTTGGTTTCTTGGATGGTACGCCAGTATCAGAGCCACTATCAAAAACCGATTTGTTTATTTCCCTTATTCCACCATCCATGGTCAATCTCCCTTCCTGATGTCTTTTGAAGAACTGTATTGAAACTGATTGATTGTTTGACCTTAGGATGGGATTAAAGTTCGATTTTGACTGTTACCCCTCTGTAGGGTTGCCCAGCCTGCTGTTCGGCTGCACTGAATCAGGTGAGGCCGTCGCATCTGCCATGGTTGCGGCTCTCTATTTAAATGGAACTTACGTTTAATCTTAAGGTCAAATTATATAACAACTTCAACTTGGTTCTTCAGATCGCAGTAAGGAGATTGACTATGGATGGTCAGATTGATGGAGGTACAAAAAAACACGCTCTGGATCCTAACCTTCTTGATCATGGCGGGCATGGCGTGGCAGCCAAGATAGCAAAGCTGGATTTATTATCAGAACAAGAGAAGACTGTAAGAAGCTGCTCTGAAGTAAGGTCCAAACTAAACAGATCGCCATTTTTGGAGACGGTGCCTGACAAAGTCAGAACCGTTTCTTCAACGGATTCCTCGCTGCCAAAGGCAACTCATTCCTTCGATTTTCGTTTTGTCGCCAGTGATGATGAAGTTCGGCAGCTTTTGACTGCCATAACCTGTAATGAAGATGTTACTGTTATTTCCCACCCCGATGACCTCTCACAGGCTAACCTGGTGAGTCGGCTGAGCATTTCCGAAGAGGGTCGTCATACTTTGCGCTCGGGCAAACTGTTTGAAGGTTCACAGCCATTTACTCTGATGATAGATATCCGACAGCTCACCAGCGAAGAACTGCCCAAATTCAACGATTTACTGAACCCGGATACCCCCTGTCTGTACGACAAAATCAGCCAGAAAAAACGCCCCCTTGGCGGGCATGTTTCTCTATTGGTCCTGGCAGCCCCTGAACAGTTGAGGTCGGTTGGCAGGCTTGACGGCGCTCCGGCGGTCGGCGCTCCGGGTGCCGATTTCTGGCGGCGAATTAATCGTCCGGGAAATACCTGGCAGTTCAAGGCACAGACCGGTAATGATCCATCGATGGATATCGATAAAGTTCCTCCGGTATTGACTGAACTCCCCTCTGCCGAAAGTGCTATGGAAGACGACAATACCGTTTTAATTGACTGTCATTTACACGGTCACTGGCGACAGTTGCTCCTGGGCGGTCCCGGAGTGGATCAAGAGGGGCGAATCCGGCACATCCCCGGCAGGCTTGAGTGTTTGAAAGCTGGACAACGGGTGATTCTGAAAGGGGCCAACTGCCGTGATCTGGCCTTTGAACAGACGATTCGGCAGATGCTGGCGAAAAAGTGTTTTGAAAGCAATGGCAAGATCTGTCCGTTACCCGACGATGTTCAGTTTTACCAGATGCCGGTAGGGGATGACGAGCTTCATTCACTGTTCCAAAGTCTGTCCCACTCTCTTACCAGAGAAGGTGTCAAAGAAGATGACAACAGAGAGAACGCGTCAGGAAGCCCGATCATTATTAACCAGAGTAATATTGCCCAATGGCTGAACCCCATTGCCATTGCCCCGGAAGGCTATGCAGTCCCAAACACCTGTCTGTTGGAACAGGTTCGAGAGGGTGGTGTCGTCACTGTAACCTCGCCCCTCGCTGAGGCACTCTGGTTTCGTTTGCTGGGCTCATTGGCGACTATTCGCGCGACCACCGGCCTGGAGCCCCGACTTCAGGTAGCCCACTGGAAACAGCAGCCGGAAGCTCTGGGATTGACAGAAACAGATGAGCGCCCTTTGTTCGGGAGCCATCAGCAACAGAAAAAAATCAAAGATCATGATGCCTTTGAAGCAGTCACTTATGGGCAACATGCTGAGGCAAGTCAATGGATCAATGATCACCGGGGAGCACCTCTGGTCATCCGGGTCAATGAACAGACTTGTTTAAGTCAGCTATTTGATAATCTCTATATCACCTCAGAACAAAAGGCGTATTTTGAACGATGCCAGAGTGAATTGCAGAAGGCATTAATTGCTGGCAAGCCAGTGGCATTCCTGGGGCTCGAACGAAATCCATCCCTGGCGCAGCTGTTGGAACCTCTGATGATGGGTCAGCCTCTGCTGATCAATGGCCAATTACAGGCCTACCCCCGGGCTCATGTCACCCTGCTCTGGCCTGAGTCTGCGATAAGCCCATCGCCAGTATTTCGTTCGCTGGTTGCTGCGGGTAAGCCGTGTCCCGAGGTCGATCTCTGGGATATCAATGCCCACAAGCATGGTATCTCTCGGACTGAACTGCCAGAACAAGCGCTTAAGCAACTTTACCAAGCGTTTGAAACCGTCCCTTGCGGCCTTTGTAACCCTTTGCCTGAAATGACCAAAGGGTTGTTGAATAACCTGATACTGGCAGCCCAACGAGCACAGCAGGTTGACCATGCCTCACAGCTTTTACCTCGCCACTGGCGCAAGGCCATCGATAGCGTCGTCACCCATGGCACCCGCCAGCATCAGTCCGTGCGTGATTTTATGAAAGTGGCCTGCTGGCAGTTGTTACCGGATAAGATGCCGGATGCTGATGAGAAACCGGATAAGGATCAAACCGCCTCGGTAGACCCGGATCGGTTAAACGCCATCATCAACAGTGCCCTGCCATTGAATAGAGTGTTTGTGGAACAGAACCTGTGGTCACTGGCCAGAGCCTTTGACCCGGCAGTATTTAAAGGTAACGAATTACGACTGTCCTATAAAAGTCCATTTCCAGAGTGGAGTGAAGCAGACGTTCTCGACAGGCTCTCTGCCATAATTCTGGCCCATGTGCCCGAACATCAACGAGATGCCATAGCGTATCAGTTGGAAATAAGTCCGGCGGCAGCAAAGCCCTGGCAATCGTTGGCCATCAGGCCAGCAAGGCAGATTAAACGTTTGCAAGATGCACTGGCTTGCGGCTGGCACTTACCTTTACTACCGGGGCAGACCCGATCCGATGCCATTCACGCCCTGGCCATCGATTGTTTCCACATTGCCAGAGGAGAATATGTCACAGAGAGTCCCGCAGAACGCATTGAACGCATAGAAAATCGACTGTCCGATTCGCTACAGCCGGGTTTTGCTTATAGGCCATTGTCAGCACTGGCCCAGGATCTTTATCACGGCGAGATGAGTCAGGAGGATCGTGAAATCCGTCGATTATCCCGGCTCCATGACCGGCTTACGGACTCTCCCGTTCTATTCCTTGAGGGAGAAACCGGCACCGGGAAAAGCTACTTTTCCGCCAAAATGGCAAAGGCCTCAGGACAGGCTGCGGTCATTTCCCTTGGACCTTCCGACAGCGAACAGACCCTGATGAAACACTGGTACTGGAAAAAGTACGCCGATGGCGATCGCTCTATGGCACAGCAAAACCGGGCTCTGATGGAATGGGCCAATACCCCGTCCGACAAAGACGGACACTATGTCACCCTGGTACTGGATGAAGCCAACCTGGCCAAAGCAGGGTTGCTGGCATCATTGAATGGCTTATGGGAACCAGAACCCTGTATCTATATAGACGGTCAACCTGTCAAGGTCGGCCCAAAACACCGGGTGATTCTCACCGGTAACCCGAATCATTACGCCGGGCGCCAGCTCGACCCGGCCCTGAAAGAGAAACTGTCCAGGGCTTACTATCCCCGCCTGGACCAGGCTTTCCTTCGGGACAGAGTAGTGGAACCGGCTCTGGTCAGGCAGCTACAACGGCATCTGCAGGACTACGACCAAATCAACAAGATTGCACATGAAGCCACCGAGAGTGTGATGGCACTTTGGCGGTACTATCAGGAACTGTTGCCCGAGCATGAGTTTACCCCCAGGGATTTAACGGATATCTGCAGTTGGGTGGGCTGGTATCTGGACCGTGGATTATCTAAAGGAGACAGTGTTAGCTGTAAGCAAGTGAACAGTCTGATCCGGCAAAGTTTTCGGGATGTGCTGGGTCCTGAAATCACCGAGACTCATCAGGATGCCCTTTTGGCACTGGAAATCTGGTTTGCTGCCCGTTATCAACTGGACAACACCCTGAACGACAAAGTTCGTACACAGAACCTGAATGATATACAGCAGCCCTTCATGGAATACACCGACAAAAACCGACCTGAGTTTGATACCTCCGGATCGGCAGTCATTGAACTGGCGCAACAGCTTGGACAGGATTTAAGTCGCTGTCAGCAGGCTTATCATCGCAAGATAAAACACGATGGCCGTCAGGCGACCCTGATTGAAGGCCCGGCCGGACGGGGTAAGGATGCCACGCTGAACCTGGTGATTGAAAGCGCCAAACAGCGGGCCAGACTAAGGCAAGAACCCATGCCAGAGGTCCATCTACTGAATGCCTGTGATTGTTCCTGGGAGCAACTGTGTGAAGTAATCCAGAAAGCAAAACTGGAAGGCGGCATCGTGGTGATTTCAGAAATGAACCTGATCGACAGCCAACATCTGGAAGGTGAGTTAAACGATATTCTGGCCGGTGACGCCCATCCGGGCTTCCACCTGTTCGCCACCATAAACCCGCCAGAATACAGCGGGCGAAAACCCTTATCACCGGCGCTGAAAGGGCGTTTTCGACATTTGCCCATCCGGCAATACAACCCGGCAGAATTACAAACCATCGCCGGGAAAGTGTTGCCAGAGTCCTCAGAAGGGACATCCGCCGCTAAAAAGCTAACAGAAAAACATTGTCTTTTAAGGGCTCATCTGCAAGGCAGAAAACTGCCATTGCAGCCGACCAGCCTCGATTTACAAAATGTCGCCAGGGCCGTCCTCGCAGGAGGCGATTTTAGCGAAAAAGCCGTTCATCAATGCCTCAATCAGCACTACCGGCTTTACCTGATGGCCGCCGATATATCACTGGAGAAACTCCACGAGTCACCGGCTCTTGCCATGGAGAAAAGTGAATTTAGTTCCGGACTTTGCCGTTGGTTCAATCAAACGGTATCGGGCATTAGTCGTCCGTGGCTGATACGAAAAAGTGATTGCAACAGTATTGATGAAAAAAACCATGAAATTCGTATTAAGACCCAACTGACTCCGGAGGAAGCCAAAACGGAAATCATCAAGGGGATAGCTCAGGCAAAATGGCAGGCATCCGGTCTTTCCCTGAAGCCGGACGAGTCGGACGACATTCTCACCCGGGCACTTTACCGACACTGGCAGCAATGCTGGTTTGATCGTCAGTTTGGCCAGTCGGGCGTGGACGCCAGTAGCCTATTCCCCCTGACGGAAGAAGAGTCACAAACGCTGAAATTGTCTATTAACCAGCCTTATCTTCAGACAGCTGATCAGCGGATAGAAGCATGGGAAGCCGGTGAAGTTCAATGGTGGCCTGCATTCTGGCGTCAAATCAGTGGTCTGCTGAACCATTTGGTAGACGATTTTATTAACGAAACTCCAGCTGTTAGCGCTTATAAAGCGCCTGAACAAAACTTGCCAAAAATTCAGGAGCAACAGGCTTCGGCACTGGATCAGAGAACGAACCGTGAGCCACAACCCGTTAATGAAGTATCGACTATCAGCTCTGATAAAGCGCCTGAACAAAACATGCCAAAAGTTCAGGAGCAACAGGCTCCGGCACTGGATCAGAGAACGAACCATGAACCACAACCTGTTAACAAAACGTTGGCTGCCAGCGCTGATAAAACTCCTGAAAAATACCTTCCAGAGGCCCACCTGGAAAAGGCTCCGAAGTTGGACCGGAAAACGAATTATGAGAACCAGGAAAGGCCAACCGTTAAGGAATATAAAATTTTTGATACGACGCAGTTTCCTTCCGCAATGATGCGCCTGTGGGCAGAGGATGTTTATGTGTCTCCTGAGGGCAATGTCAAACAGATCAGTATTAATGATCAACACATACAGGGAGCCGAAGTCCTCGTACCTGCAAGGTTGCCAGAGCCTGACCAGGAAGTGATATTGGCCAGAGATCAAACGCTGGCAACTTTTACCTGGCCATCAAAAAATGGTCAACTTGAATTGCCCAGCCTGACGACTAAAGACTATATCGTGGCCCTGCGTATGAAACCCGGTTTTTCATATACCCTGCTCAGGGATCGATATACCGGGCTTCACACACTGTTTATTCCGGAAGCCAAAGACAACCAGAATATTGAATTGGCTTATATCGTAGAATCCAGAAAAGCGGGCAAAAAAACACCTGTTGAAGAAGTCCGACCCGCACAATCAACACGTTTTGACACCCGCTGTTCAGAAGGGATGAGAAGCGTACTGAAGGAAGTGTTTGATAACATTAAGGGGCAACCAACCGAAGTACAGATACCTTTGCAGAACATAAAAGACGCCAAAAATACAAGGCAACGCATTATGGCGATCAGGGACTATTGTAAACAGTTTTCCGGTAAGGCTGAGCCGAAAAAAACGGAAAATTACTTTCACTTCCTGGTAACACAACGGCAGGGGCGCTGTCGTCATCGTGTGCCTGTGTTTGTTGCTCTTTGTCGTTATTTTGGGATTCCATGTCGGAAAATCAGAAGCTATACCCATGCCTTTGCAGAGTTTTCTGCAGATAGAGGCCAAACCTGGGAGTCAGCGGATTTGGGCGGGGCGCCTACCCGGGATATAAACATCCTGTCCAAGTTCCAGCCTCGCAAGCAGGTCAGAGGTTCTGGCACTCAGTCGAAGAAAATCAAGGATATCCTGAAAGGTGCTGATTTAGCACAAAAGGCAGCTCTGGCTCAAGCCATTGGTTTGAGCCCTGAGGAATTGAGCAAAGCCCTTGAGCAAGACACTACATTGCCGGTATCCCAACTAGACACTCTCGAAGTACTGAAGGAACTTTGGAGGCGAAAAGATTTAGCCAGTTTTTCATTGGGCGTCGCAATGATTGAGTCGCTGGATACAAAAGAATTGAGCGATGTCAAGCATGAACTGCTCAGTAGTGAGACTCACCCCAATCGCAAGAATGGATTTCCCGATAGTAAGCCTTGGTTCGACTACGACGATAAATCTCTCATTAATAGTCTTTGGACTGGTCACGAGAATCTGCCTCCCAGTCATATTATTCGCGGCGATAGGCATAACCCTAAACCTGTGTCAGAAGCAGTAAAAGAATTATTGATCTTCAGGCATGAAGATCAGGTCACTGAACCACTCAAGTCACTCCATTCAAAATTGATTGTTCAGGCCGGAGTAAGCCCACAAAAGTGGTTGAGTGCAATAGTGGATATACTGAAATTCCCTTGTATAAATAGTTCGACTATTCGCCTTGCCCATGAAGCACTGACATTGGGTTGGCTGGATCCACTGCCGACCGATATGGTGGGGGCTCATGAACATCACGATCTGTTGGTGCGTCTGCAAAAAATCGATGCACTGAAGGTTAAAGCCACCCGTTGCCTGAAAAAGTGGTATCAGGAATTTTTGTCCAGGGAAAAAAATAACCAGGTATGGCAGTTAGCTTATAAAGACTTCCTGGAGAGAGAAGGTGATGTCATGTTCGTCGAACATCGTCATGGCGGGTTTTCGCGACTGCTTGAAGAGAACATTGCCAGTCAATCTGTAAAAAGTGCCTGGACGGAACAACCTGAGGGAGTTCCTGATATAGAACGAATGCTGGCGCAACAACCCGCATTTTCGAAGTTCATCTCAGGGCAGACAAACCACCGTCCGGTAATTATCCTGGGGCAACCTTCCTGGAAAGACAGTGTGAGTAATGAAAAAATCAAAGCCCTGTTTCAACTAAAAATTAAGAACACCCCCGATTTGAAGCAGGTATTGGAAAGAATCAATAAAAATCATGCAAACCGTGATCAATGCGCCAATAACGTGCGAGCATTGAACAAAGCATTCAGGGAAGCTGGGGGCAATACACAATCTCAGGCTCAAAAAGAGGAATATGAGAAAAAACGGAATGAACTCCTGAATAATTACACCCTTAGTTTAGAGACCCTTAATTCGTCATTAAAGGACGAAGAACTTTTGAATCATTTAAAAGACAAATGCAAGAAAGCGGTTCAACAGGCCTTCTGTCATTACCTGTATGGAGTAACACACTCGAAAGGCAGTAGCTTAATGTATTGTTGGGCCGAAGCTCGCATAGGGTCTGAGACTCAGGAGAGCGACAACTATGGCACTCATGCTCCATCCTCACCAAAAGAGCTATACGCCATGATGTCTGAAATTGATAGCTCTCGCGAATGTGAGCACAGGTTTAAAGATGCCTACTTAAGGCAAGCACTCAACGTCAGTAATGCTCTGGTGCTCAAACCCGGTAAGCTGGAAGCCATCGCCAAAGAATTTTTGAGCAGCGTGAATTTGATCTCGCTTTATGAGTCATTAGAGACCTGATAAAGAAAAAAAGAGAAAAAAAGACACCCATAAGAAAAAAAGACACCCATAAATTTTTTTTACCATCAACCTGGTCTACTTTTTCACCCATCACTGATTTTTTACCCAGACAGGTGAGTTCATGGCTCAGGCCCGCAATACTCTGATTGACCCCGGCTCAACGCCTTATTACCACTGCATGGCAAGATGTGTTCGTCAGGCTTACCTCTGTGGAGAGAACCACCTGACTGGCAAGAACTACGAGCATCGCCGCCAATGGGTGGTGGATAAACTTCAGGAACTGGTTTCAGTCTTTGCTATCGAAGTTTGCGCTTACGCTGTCATGTCGAATCATTATCATGTGGTTTTGCACATCAATCAGTCATCTGCCAGAGGCTGGTCACGGAATGAGGTGCTTCATCGTTGGACGACCTTGTTCAGAGGTCCACTTCTGGTGCAAAGGCATCTGGCCGCTGACAAACTGGGCAGCGCTGAATTGGCCCGTATTGATGAATATGCTGAGGAATACCGGCGTCGTTTAGTGGATATCAGCTGGTTTATGCGCTGCCTGAATGAACATCTTGCTCGTGAGGCTAATAAAGAAGACGAGTGTAAAGGACGCTTCTGGGAAGGTCGCTTTAAAAGCCAGGCATTGCTGGACGAAGCAGCCTTACTGACCTGCATGACCTATGTTGACTTGAATCCGATTCGGGCTGGAAAGGTGGAAACACCGGAAGAATCAGACTACACGTCGATTCAGGAACGCGTGGAGCAGGTTACACATTCTGAGACTAAAAAGCAGCCGCTGACCCTGAAACCTTTTTGTTCGCAGGGCCAGAATACGGACGTTGCCCTTCCCTACCTTCTTCACGACTATCTGGAACTGGTTGACTGGAGTGGTCGCATTGTCAGAACAGATAAGAAAGGTTCCATCCCGTCGCATATCCCTCGTATTCTTGAAAGACTGGAAATTGATCCGGATGAGTGGCTGAAAACCATGCAATGGAATAATCGTTTTTATCGGGCAGTTGGCCGTCTGGAGGCGATGAAGGCTTATGCATTTGAAGCCGGACAGAAGTGGCTTCGAGGTTTAAATGTCTGTAGTCGTTTGTACCTGACAGGTTAGCGTAGAAGTCAGTTAAGAAATTAAACACTTTCTCTTCATCTCTCTTCGACTTTAAGTCGGAATAGGTTTGTGTTGTCTGAATCGTGGCCTGAGCAGCCTCTGTTCTTGGGATGCTTCTGTATGGCTCGCTGATAGGCTATTCGAAGATAGGTTTTTAGATCCTTTTTTGGAATACAGTTTTTAAATGTCTTATTTATTTAATGGGTGTCTTATTTTTTTTTTTCTATGGGTGTCTTATTTTTTTTTGAACTCTCATCCTGTCTGAAGGTCGAATGATATAACAATTTCGATGCAGTCCTTAATTTGACAGGAGGGAGTTTGACTATGGATGGTTATCCTATTGATAGAAAAATTGATGCCAATGCTCTAAAAATTAGCGAAATTAGCGTGCCAGCCAAGAAAACAAAAAAGCTGGTTGATTCATCTTCAAAGATAATAGCCATCTGCTCTGGTCTCAACGAGCAACTCAATATATCGTCAACTCAAATGATGAAGCCAGAGAAAGCGAGAACCGTATCCTTGACGGATTCCTCGCTGCAAAAGGCTTCCCATGCCTTCGATTTCCGTTTTGTCGCCAGTGATGATGAGGTTCGACGACTTTTAGTTACCCAAACCTGCGATGAACATCGGGATGTCACCCTTATTTCCCATCCCGATGACCTTTCACAGGCTAATCTGGTGAGCCGGTTGAGCATTTTCGACGATGGCCGCCAGGTTCTGGGTTCAGGCAAGCTGTTTGAAGGTTCCCAGCCACTCACTCTGGTGATCGATATCCGAAAGCTCACCAGCGAGGATCTGCCAAAATTTAACGATCTACTGGACCCGGCTAACCCCTGTCTTTACGACAAAGTCAGCCAGAAAAAGCGCCCTCTGGGAGAACATGTTGCTCTGCTGGTCGTGGCAGATCACAGACAGCTGGCATTGGTTGGCCAGCGTGATGACGCCTTGGGGACCAATGCTCCGGGCGCTGATTTCTGGCGGCGAATTAATCGACCCGAAAATACCTGGCAGTTCGACACAAAGACCGGCAATGATCCATCGATGAAAATTGACAAAGTTTCCCCGGTATTGACTGAACTGCCCTGCTCTGAAAGCGCCATGGATGACAAGAATACGGTTCTTATTGACTGCCACTTGCACAGTCACTGGCGACAGTTACTTCTGGGCGGCCCCGGTGTGGATCAACAGGGGCGAATCCGGCACATCGCCGGCAGGCTTGAATCTCTGAGGGCCGGACAGCGGGTGATTCTGAAAGGGGCCAATTGGAAGGACCTGACCTTTGAACAGACGATTCGGCAGATGCTGGCGCAACAGTCCTTTGAGAGCAATGGGAAGATTTGCCCGTTACCCGATGATGTTAAGTTTTACCGGATGCCAGTGAGGAATGACGAGCTTTATTCACTGTTCCAAAGTCTGTCTCACTCTTCTGACAAAGAAAGTAACAAAGAACTTGATAAAAAGCAGGCACACGCAAACCCGATCATCATTAACCGCTGTAATATCTCGCAATGGCTGAGCCCTATTGCTATTGCCCCGGAAGGCTATGCAGTCCCTAACACCTGCCTGTTGAAGCAGGTTAGGGCGGGGGGGGCAGTCACCGTAACGTCTCCCCTCACTGAGGCACATTGGTTTCGTTTGCTGGGTTCATTGCAGACTATTCGCGAGACGACAGGCCTGAACCCGCAACTGCTGGTGGCTTATTCAAGACGGCAGCCGAAAGCCCTGGGATTGGCAGAAAACCATGAGCAATCTCTGTTCAAGAGCCTTCAGCTACAGAAAAAAGTCAGAGATCACGCAGCCTTTGATACTGTCACTTATCAGCAACATGTCGAGGCAAGTTATTGGCTAAATAATCAGCAGGAAGCACCTCTGGTGATTCGGGTCAGTGAACAGACCGGCTTTAGCCAACTCTTTGATAATATCCATATCACCTCGGAACAAAAGGCACATTTTGAACGCAGTCAGAGTGCGTTGCAGAAGGCATTGACCGCTGGCAAGCCGGTTGTATTCCTGGGACTGGAGACTAATCCAACGCTTCAGCAGCTTCTGGAGCCTCTGTTTGTTGGCGAACCTCTGTTAGTGAATGGCCAATTGCAGGCGTACCCACAAGCTCATATCACAATACTCTGGCCCAGGTCTGCGAGAAGTCGATCTTCAATAGTTAATTCGATGGTTGAAACGGGCAACCCGTGTCCTGAGGTTGGTGTCTGGGATATCAATGTCCTCAGGCATGGTATCCCCCGGGCCAAGCTGCCAGAACAAGCGCTTCACACACTTTATGAAGCATTTGAAACCGTACCTGCCGACCTTTGTAAACCCTTGCCTGAAATAACCGAAGGGTTGTTGAATAACCTGATACTGGCTGCCCGGCAGGCACAACAGGTTGACCATTCGCCACAACTCCGCCCCTGCCACTGGCGCAAGGCTATCAATAGCGTCATCACCCACGGCACCCGGCAGTGTCCACCAGTGCGGGATTTTATGAAAGTGGCTTGTTTGCTCTTGTTGCCGGATAAGACGCCGGATGCCCATAACAAGCCGGATAAGGATCAAGCCGCCTCGGTAGATCCGGATCGCTTAACTGCCATCATCAACAGTGCCTTGTGGGTGGATAGAGGCTTTGTAATACAGAACCTCTGGCAACTGGCCAGAGCTTTTGACGTGGGATTATTTAATGAAGAATTAGAGTTGTCCTATGAAAGTCCATTCCCGGAGTTTGGTGCAGAAGAATTTCTGAACAGGCTCTGTGCCATGATCACGGCCCATGCACCTGAAAAACGACGAGATGCCATAGCCTATCAGTTGCAAGTCGATCTGGAATCAACAGAGCCTTACTCACTATCAGCCATCAGGCCATCAAGACAGATTAAACGTTTGCAGGATGCACTGGCTTCTGGCTGGCAGTTACTTTTGCCATCCGGGCAGACCCGATCCGAGGTCATTCACGCTCTGGCCACTGATTGTTTTTATAGAGCCAGAACAGCGAATTCTGAGGCAGAAGGCATTGAACGCATAGAACACCGATTGGCTGAATCACTGCAATGGCAGGGTTCTATCAGTTCGCCCTTGTCAGCACTGGCCCGGGATCTTTATCACGGTTTGATAAGTCAGAAGGATCGTGAAAGTCGCCGATTATCCCGACTCCACGAACGGCTCGCGGACTCTCCCGTTATATTCCTGCAGGGAGAAACCGGCACCGGGAAAAGTTACTTTTCTGCCAAAATGGCAAGAGCTTCAGGACAAGCTTCAGTCATTTCTCTTGGACCTTCCGACAGCGAACAGACCCTGATGAAACGTTGGCAGTGGCAAGAACACGCCGATGGCGACCGCTCTATGGTGCAGCAAAACCGGGTGCTGATGGAATGGGCCAAGACCGAATCCGACAAAGACAGAGGCTGTATTGGAGGAGAGTACATAACTCTGGTTCTGGATGAAGCCAACCTGGCCCAGACCGGATTGCTGGCTTCATTGAATGGCTTATGGGAACCGAAACCCTGCGTTTATGTGAATGGTCATCCTGTCAAGGTCGGCCCGAAACACCGGGTGATTCTCACCGGTAACGGGGGTCATTACACCGGGCGCCAAATGGACCCGGCCCTGAAAGAGAAACTGCCCAGAGTTTACTACCCCCGCCTGGATCAGGCATTCCTTCGGGACAGGGTGGTGGAACCGGCTCTGGCCAAGCATTTACAACGGCATCTGCTGGAGCAGCAAATAAACGACATTGCACACAGTGCCACCAAAGCTGTGATGACACTCTGGCAATATTATCAGGAACTGCTGCCCGAGCATGAGTTTACTCCCAGGGATTTAACCGATATCTGCAGTTGGGTGGGTTGGTATCTGGATCGTGCCCTGCCCGCTTGCGGCAGTGTGACCTGTAAGCAAATAAACAGTTTGATTCAACACAGTTTTCGGGATGTACTGGGGCCGGAAATCACCGAAACTCATCAGGAGGCCCTGTCGGCACTGGAAACCTGGTTTGCTACCCGTTACGAACCGGAGAACACCCTGAGCGACAGAGTTCATAACAAGACCCTGTCAGATATTCAGCAAACCTTCAGTGCAGTCACCAGAGAAATCCGACCAGACTTTGATACCTCGGGATCGGCAGTCCGTGAACTGGCACAACGGCTTGGGCAGGATTTAAATCGCTGTCAGCAGGCTTATCATCTCAAAATAAAACACGGCGGTCGTCAGGCGACACTGATTGAAGGTCCGGCCGGACGGGGCAAGGATGCCACGCTGAACCTGGTGATTGAAAGTGTCAGACAGCAGGCTGAAAAACGGCAAGAATCCATGCCGGAAGTCTTTTACCTGAATGCCTGTGATTGTTCCTGGGACAAAGTGTGTGAAGTGATCCAGAAGGCAAAGCTGGAAGGCGGCATAGTGGTGATTTCAGAAATGAATCTGATCGACAGCCAGCATCTGGAAGGTGAATTGAACGATATTCTGGCCGGTGAAGCCCATCCGGGTTTCCACCTGTTTGCCACCATCAACCCGCCTGAGTACAGCGGGCGAAAACCCTTATCACCGGCACTGAAAGGGCGTTTTCGACATTTGCCCATCCGGCAGTACAACGCGACCGAATTACAGACCATTGCCGAAAAAGTGTTGCCAGAGTCCTCACAAGGGACATTCGCCGCCAAGATTCTAACAGAAAAACATTGTCGTTTAAGGGCTCACCTGCAACTCAAAAAACTGCCATTGCAACCGACCAGCCTTGATTTACAGAATGTTGCCAGGGCTATCACCAGAGGAGGCGATTTTAGCGAAAAAGCCGTTCATCAATGCCTCAATGAGCACTACCGGCTTTACCTGATGGCAGCAGACCTGTCGCTGGAGAAACTGCCAGAGCCATCGGCTCTGACCACAGGTAAAGGAGAGCCTGCTTCTGAACTTTGCAATTGGTTCAACCAGACAGTAAAGGGAATTAACCGCCCGTGGTTGATACGAAACTCTGATCACAAAAGCATTGATGAAGAGCGCCATGAAATAAGTATTGAGGCCAATCTGAATGAAGCCGAAGCCAAAACAGAAATTATCGGGATGGTGGCTCAGGCAAAATGGCTGGCATCCGGTTTTTCCCTGGAGCCAGACAAGTCGGACGATATTCTCACCCGGGCACTGTACCGACACTGGCAGCAAAGCTGGTTTGATCGTGAGTTTGGCCGGACGGGCGTGAAAGCTAATCTTATATTTCCCCTGACGAAAGAAGAGGAACAAACCCTGAAAATGCCGGCTTGCCAGCCTTATCTGCGCGAGACTGATAAGCAGATAACGGCATGGAAAGCCGATGAAGTTCAATGGTGGCCTGCGTTCTGGCATCAGATAAGTGATCTGCCAAACCATTGGATGGACAATTCTGAAAAATACAATCCAGAAGTCCTCGAGAAAGAGGCTAAGACACTGGACCAGATAACAAACTATGAATGTCTGGAGAAACCAAAAGTTGACGTTTATGAGGTTTTTAATTCGCGCTGCCATTCTGCTGCGATGTATCGCTGGCGGGCAGTGGATACCTACGTAACTGCTGAGGGTAATATCAAACAGATCAGTCTTGATGGTATACACATTCTGGGGGTCGAAACCCTCATACCTGCGCGGTTACCGGGGCCTGACAAGGAAGTGACATTAACCAGCAAGCAAACGCTGGCGACCTTTACCCTGTCATCAAAGAATGGCCAGTTTGCATTGCCCAGCCTGACGCCCAACGACCATATCGTGGCCCTTCGTATAGAATCCGATTTGCCATATACCCTGATCAGAGACCGATATAACGGGCTACACACACTGTTTGTTTCCGGGATGTCTGTTTCCGGGATTAATGCTGAACAGAGTATTCAATTTGCTTATATCGTAGAACCCAGAGAACCGGGTAGAAAAGAAGCCCGGCCAGAACAATCAACATGGTTAGACACCCACTGTTCAGAAGGTATGATTACTGTACTGGAGAAACTGTTTAAGAGCATTGAACAACAACCAATCGAAATACAGGAGCCTTTGCGGTCAATAGAAAATGCTGGAGACACCAGGCAACGCATTGAGGCAATCACTGAGTATTGCCGACAGTTTTCCGGTGCGTCTCAACCAGAGAGTGCTAAAAATTTCTTTGCATTCCTCGTAACACACCGGCAAGGTAGCTGCCGTCATCGTGTGCCTGTTTTTATTGCTTTTTGTCGTTATTTCGGGATTCCATGTCGGCAAATTAATAACCGTATCCACTGCTTTGCCGAGTACTCGGTGGATGAACGCCAAACCTGGGAATCAGTGGATTTAGGCGGAGCGCCAATACGGCCAAAAGCAATCACTCCTCAATTCCAGCTCATCAGGAAGGTCCGTAGTGCCAGCACTGCATCAAAGAAGATTAAGAATCTCCTGAAAGGAGCTGATTTAGCACAACAGCAAACGTTGGCTGCAGCCTCTGGAATAAGCCTTGAGGAACTGAAAAAAAACCTTGAGACAGACAGTGCATTGCCAGAAAGCAATCCAGGTATTCCCGAATTATTAAATAACCTTTTTAAGGAAAAAAGTTTATCCGCTTTTTCCATGGCTGCCTCAGTGATCGAGTCACTGGGGAGAGAAGAGTTGGATCATTTCAATTTGAAATTTAAACCCATATCGGAGGCAATCCATCAAATATTGTCCAACAGTGATGAAGATCAGGTCAGTGAACAACTCAAGTCACTCCATTCAAAAATTATTCTTCAGGTCGGCCTCCCCCCTTACAATTGGCTGACTACAATGGTTCATCTACTTCATGAAAGTGACCTGACCAGGCCTTCGATTCTTCAATTGACCCGTAAAGCCATGGCATGGGGTTGGCTGGATCCTGTGCCGGACTACGATAGCAAGATTATGGGAGCCAATATACACCACGACCTTTTGGTGCGTCTGGAAGGTATCGATGAATTGCAGGTCGGCGCCACCCATTGCCTGAAAAAGTTGTATAAGCAGTTATTTTCGTTGAAAAAAAATAGCCAGAAGTGGCGGATGGCTTATCAACGCTACCAGGAAAAAAATGGTAATGCCTTCTTGTCCATCACTCATTGTTATGAAGGTTTTTCAGCATTTCTGGAAGATAAAATTGTCAGCTCATCTCTACAGAACGCCTGGACAGACGAACCTGAGGGCATTCCGAATATAGAACGAATGCTGGTGCATCATCCTGCGTTTGTGAAGCTAACCTCAGGCAAGGCGAACCACCGTCCGGTGATTATCATGGGGCAACCTCGCTGGGGCAATACGGTGTTTAATGAAAAGGCTGATACCCTGTATCAACGAATAATCAATAACAGCCCTTACCTGAAACCGTTATTGGAAGAAATCAAACTAAATCCCCACGGGGTGTCGTGGGATGACCAAAAGCTTCTGGATGATATAAAAACTAAATCCAAGCCCATGATTGAGCAGGCTTTCATTCAATACCTGTATTCAGTAACACACTCGAAAGGTGGTTGTTTAACCTATTGTTGGGGAGATGCTCTCTTCGGGGACTGCGAGGATCAACGTTACTATGGCGCTCATGATCCGTCTTCACCAGCAGAGCTGTTAGTCATGATGTGTAGTTTTCATAGCTCTTTAACGTTTCAGAATTCTGTTAAGGATGCCTACCTGCGGCAGGCACTCAACGCCAATAACGCTCTGATACTCAAATCCGCTGAGCTGACAGCCATTGCCGAAGAGTTTTTGAACAGCGTGAATTTGAATTCACTCTCTGAGTCACTGGATACCTGATAACCGTTTGGTCATGATCAGTTTTTCGAGATCGTTAAAATGGAACTTTAATCACACCTTAAGGTCTAACCACTAAACAATTTCAATAACTTCAAATGACAGTTGAGAGGGAGATTGACTATGGATGGCCAGATTGCTGGAAGTACCAAAAAACGCGTTTCTGATCCTGGCCTGCTTGATGATGGCATGGCAGCCAAGATGGCAAAGCTGGATGTATCGTCAAAGGAAAAGCAGGATGTAGAAATCTGCTCTGAAGTAAGGTCCAGACTAAAGAGATCGTCCTCTTCGGAGACTTTGCCTGACAAAGTGAGAACCATCTCTGCGGATTCCTCGCTCCAAAAGGCGACTCATTCCTTCGATTTTCGTTTTGTCGACAGTGATGACGAGGTTCGACAGCTTTTGGTTGCCAGAACCTGCGATGAACATCAGGATGTTACGGTTATTTCTCACCCCGACGACCTCTCACAGGCCAACTTGGTGAGCCGGTTGAGCATTTCCGAAGAGGGCCGTCACACTCTGAGTCCGGGCAAGCTCTTTGAAAGTTCACAGCCATTGACCCTGGTGATCGATATCCGAAAGCTCACCAGTGAGGAACTGCCTAAACTTAACGATCTACTGGACCCGGATAACCCCTGTCTGTTCGATAATGTCAGCCAGAAGAAACGCCCTCTGGGCGAACACGTTGCTCTGCTGGTGTTGGCAGACCCTGAACAGTTGGCATTGGTTGGTCGGCGTGAAGACGCACCCGGTGCTGATTTCTGGCGGCGAATTAATCGACCGGGCAATACCTGGCAGTTCGAAGCACAGACCGACTATGACTCATCGATAGAGATCGACGAGCTTCCTTCGCTATTGGCTGAACTCCCCTCTGCTGAAAGTACCACGGATGACGACAATACCGTTCTTATTGACTGCCACCTGCACAGTCACTGGCGACCGTTGCTGCTCGGCGGCCCTGGCGTGGATAAACAGGGGCGAATCCGGCACATCCCCGGCAGGCTTGAGTCATTGAAGACCGGGCAACGGGTGATTCTGAAGGGGGCTGACTGGAAAGATCTGGCCTTTGAACAGAGCATTCGTCAGATGCTGGCGCAACAGTGCTTTGAGAGCAATGGGAAGATCTGTCCGTTACCCGACGATGTTCAGTTTTATCAGATGCCGGTAGGGGATAACGAGCTTCATTCACTGTTCCAAAGTCTGTCCCACTCTTCTGTCAAAGAGGGTGACGATAGCGAGTGCACATCAGAAAAACCGATCATTATTAACCAGAGTAATATCAGGGACTGGCTGAGCCCGATTGCCATTGCCCCGGAAGGCTACGCAGTCCCTAACATCCGTCTGTTGGAACAAATTCAGGCAGGTGGTGCAGTCACCGTAACGTCTGCCCTCACTGAGGCAGATTGGTTCCGTTTGCTGGGCTCACTGCAAACTATTCTCGAAACAACAGGCCTGAAGCCCCGGCTTCAGGTGGCTGATTCAAAACGGCAGCCAGAAGCCCTGGGATTGGCAGAAAACGATAAGCACTCTTCGTCCAGCAGCTGTCAGCTGCAGCAAAAAATCAAAGATCAACGCGCTTTTAGTACCCTGACGTATCAGCATCATGCCCAGACCAGTCACTGGATAAATAGTCAGCAGGAAGTGCCTCTGGTCATTCAAGTCAATGAACAGACCAGCTTCAGCCAGCTATTTGATAACATTCATATTACTTCCGAACAAAAGGCGTATTTTGGACAACGTCAGAGTCAGTTGCAGAAGGCATTAACCTCTGGCAAGCCGGTTGTATTCCTGGGAATGGAGACTAGTCCAACACTTGCGCAGGTTCTGGAACCCCTGATTATAGGGCAACCTCTGTTAGTGAATGGCCAATTACAGGCGTACCCACAAGCACATGTCACCCTGCTTTGGCCTGAGTCTGCGAAGAGTCCGTCTTCAGTAGTCAATTTGATGGTCGCCATGGGTAAACCCTGTCCTGAGGTCGATCTCTGGCATATTAATGCTCGCAAGCATCAAATCCCGCAGACTGAGCTGCCAGAACAGGCAATTGCTAAACTTTACGAAGCGTTTGAAAGCGTACCTGCCCACCTTTGTAACCCTCTGCCTGAAATAACCGAAGAGTTGTTGAATAACCTGATACTGGCTGCCCGCCGGGCACAGCAGGTTAACCACTCCAAACAGCTCCTGTCTTGCCACTGGCGCAAGGCCATCAATAGCGTCATCACCCATGGCACCCGACAGCATCCTTCAGTGCGGGATTTTATGAAAGTAGCCTGTTGGCACCTGTTACCGGATAAGACGCCGGACCAGGATCAAGCCGCCTCGGTAGACCCGGATCGGTTAAACGCCATCATCAACAGTGCCCTGCCATTGAATAGAGTGTTTGTGGAACAGAACCTGTGGCCACTGGCCCGAGCCTTTGACCCGGCAGTCTTTAAAGGTATCCAATTACAACTGTCCTATAAAAGTCCATTTCCAGAGCAAGGTGAAAAAGACGTTATGGACAGGCTCTGTGCCATGATCCTGGCCCATGCGCCTGAAAAACAACGGGATGCTATAGCCTATCAGCTGGCAGTCGATCCGGCGGCAACAAAGCCCTGGCAATCCCTGGCCATCAAGCCAACCAGACAGATTAAACGTTTGCAAGATGCACTGGCTTCTGGCTGGCAGTTACTTCTGCTATCGGGGCAGACCCGATCCAATACCATTCACGCGCTGGCCACCGATTGTTTTCACATATCCAAAACAGCGAATGCGGAGGCAGAAGGCATTGAACGTATAAAACATCGACTCTCTGAATTACTGAAATGGCAGGGTTCCGCTGATGAGCCCCTGTCTGCACTGGCCAGGGATCTTTATTATGGCGAGATGAGTCAGGAAGATCGTGAAAGCCGTCGTTTATCCCGGCTCCATGACCGGATGACAGACTCTCCCGTTATATTCCTGCAGGGGGAAACCGGCACAGGGAAAAGTTACTTTTCTGCCAAATTGGCCAAGGCTTCGGGACAAGCTTCAGTCATTTCCCTTGGACCTTCCGACAGCGAACAGACCCTGATGAAACGCTGGCAGTGGCAACAACACGGCGATGGCGACCGCTCTATGGCGGAACAAAACCGGGCATTGATGGAATGGGCCAATACCAAATCCGACAAAGACGGAGAATACATTACCCTGGTGCTGGATGAGGCTAACTTGGCCGAAGCCGGATTGCTGGCGTCACTGAACGGCTTATGGGAACCGGAACCCTGCATCTACGTGAATGGTCATCCTGTCAAAGTCAGCGAAAAACACCGGGTAATTCTCACCGGCAACCCCGATCATTACTCCGGGCGCCAAATGGACCCGACCCTGAAAGAGAAACTGCCCAAGGCTTACTACCCGCGTCTGGATCAGGCTTTCCTTCGGGACAGAGTAGTAGAACCGGCTTTGCTCAATCATTTACAGCGCCACAAAATAAACGACATTGCACACAGGGCCAGCAAAAGTGTGATGGCACTGTGGCAATATTATCAGGAGCTGTTGCCCGACCATGAGTTTACCCCCAGGGATTTAACCGATATCTGCAGCTGGGTGGGTTGGTATCTGGATCGAGCGTTGTCCGAAGGCGACAGTGCCAGCTGTGAGCAGGTGAACAGTTTGATCCAGCAAAGTTTCCGGGATCTACTGGGTCCCGAAATCAGCGAGACTCAACAGGATGCCCTTTCGGCACTGGAAATCTGGTTTGCTGCCCGCTACCAACCGGACCACACCCTGCGCGACAGAGTTCATAACCACACCTTGCCGGATATTCAGCGGGACTTCGAAGCATTCACCAAAGAATTCCGACCTGAGTTTGATACCTCCGGATCGGCAGTCATTGATCTGGTGCAACATCTGGGACAGGATTTAAGCCGCTGTCAGCAGGCTTATCATCACGACAGAAAACACGGCGGCCGTCAGGCAACGCTGATTGAAGGCCCGGCTGGACGGGGTAAGGATGCCACGCTGAACCTGCTGATCAAAAGTGTTAAACAGCAAGCTGAAGAACGGGGAAAAACCATGCCAGAGGTCTTTCCCCTGAATGCCTGTGATTGTTCCTGGGAGCAACTGTGTGAAGTGATCCAGAAAGCAAAAGTAAAGGGCGGCATCGTAGTTATTTCGGAAATGAATCTGATCGACAGCCAGCATCTGGAAGGTGAGTTAAATGATATTCTGGCCGGTGATGCCCATCCGGGTTTCCATTTGTTTGCCACCATCAACCCACCCGAGTACAGCGGACGAAAACCCTTATCACCGGCTCTGAAAGGGCGTTTTCGACATTTGCCGATCCGACAGTACAATCAGACCGAATTGCAGACCATTGCCGAGAAAGTGTTGCCACTGACTCCAGAAGGGAAAACCGCAGCTAAAAAGCTGACTGAGCAACACTGTCGATTAAGGGCCTGCCTGCAACAGGGAAACCTGCCGTTGCAGCCGACCAGCCTTGATTTACAGAATGTCGCCAGAGCGGTTGACAAAGGGGGCGATTTTACCGAAAAAGCACTGCTTCAATGCCTCGATAAGCACTACCGGCTTTATCTGATGGCAGCCGAACTGTCGCTGGAGACACTGCCAGAACCACCCGCTCTCGCCATGGGTAAAAGTAAGTTTGATTCCGGACTTTGCGAATGGTTCATCCAAAGCGTACCCAACATTGATCGGCCGTGGTTGATACGAAAAAGTAACCTCGACAGTATTGATGAAAAAAACCACGAAATTCGTATTAAGGCGCGTCCGAATGAAGAGGAAGTCAAAGCGGAAATCATCAGGAGGGTGGCTCAGGCTAAATGGCAGGCATCTGGTCTCTCCCTGAAGCCGTATCAGTCCGGCGATATTCTCACCCGGGCACTTTACCGACACTGGCAGCAACGCTGGTTTAATGATGAGTTTGGCCGCACCGGCGTGAAGGCCGATGATGTATTCTCCATGACGAAAGAAGAGGAACAAACCCTGAAAACACCGGCCTGCCAGCCTTATCTTCGGGAGGCTGATAAGCTGATAGAGACATGGAATGCCCGTGACATTCAATTTTGGCCTGCATTCTGGCATCAGATGAGTGACCTGCCGAACCAAATGTTGAACGATTCTATTAACGAAGAGACGCAGGTTAAGGCATTGGCTGAAGAAACGGACTTTTGCGGCCTGGCTGCGAATGATGGTAACAAAACGACGGTGAATCGGGCATTGGGTCGGGAAACGGACTTTGAGAGACTAAAGAAGCCAACAGTGGAAGAGCATAAAATCTTCAATACTGAGAACCCTCCTCCCAGTATGTATCGCTACGAGGTGATAAATATTCGTGTGACTGCTAAGGGTGATATCGAATGTATCGATATTAATGATCAACACATTAAGGGAGTCGAAATCCTCACACCAGCCCCGTTACCCGGGCATGACCAGACAGTGACATTAACCAGTGATCAAACACTGGCAAGCTATAAAACACCACCACAAAGAGGCCAATATGTATTGCCCAGCCTGACACCTGACGACTATATTGTGGCACTGCGTATGGAACCCAATTTGCCATATAAACTGATCAGGGATCGGTATACCGGGCTTCACACAGTGTTTATTCCCGGCGCCGGAGCCAATCAGAGTATTCAGTTCGACTATGTCGTGGAATCCAGAAAACCGGGCAAAAAAACATTGGCTAATGAAGCCCAATCCGAAGGATCAGATCCATCAGCACGTTTTGATGCCCACTGCTCAGAAGGTATGAAAACCGTACTGAACGAACTGTTCAAGACCATTGCCGATCACCCGCCGGAAATACAGCAGATTTTGCGGGCAATAAAAAACGCAGAAACCACAACACAACGAGTTAAGGCGATCTCGGACTATTGCCGACAGTTTTCCGGTAAAGCTAAACCGAAACGCAAAAAAAATCTCTTTCACTTCCTCGTCACGCAGCGGCAAGGCTCCTGTCGTCATCGAGTGCCTGTTTTTATTGCTTTTTGCCGTTATTTCGGGATTCCATGTCGGCAAACAAATAGCCTCAACCACGGCTTTGGTGAGTATTCAGTGGATGGAGGTCGAACCTGGGAGTCTGAGTCTTTTGGCGGGCAACCTGTAGAGGAAAAGGAAATCAAACCTGAATTCCAGCCTGTCAGGAAGGCAAATGCTCCCAGCACGCCCGCCAGAAAGGGTAATCCTTCCGGTACAGGCACCAGAAAGGAAAATGCTTCCGGCACGCCCACCAGAATGGCAAATGCTTCCGGCACTTCCACCAGAATGGCAAATGCTTCCGGCACGCCCACCAGAATGGCAAATGCTTCCGGCACTTCCACCAGAATGGCAAATGATTCCGGCACTTCCACCAGAATGGCAAATGCTTCCGGCACTTCCACCAGAATGGCAAATGCTTCCGACACTTCCACCAGAATGGCAAATGCTTCCGGCACTTCCACCAGAATGGCAAATGCTTCCGGCACTTCCACCAGAATGGCAAATGCTTCTGGCACGCCCACCAGAATGAAAAGTGCTGTCAGCGCTGCGTTAGCGAATTTTATAGGTCTTTTGAAAGATGCTGTTATAGCAAAACATCAAAGTGCCTATGCTGAGAGCCTCGAAGAACTGGACAACGCCGATGAGGCAGACTGTGAATTGCCGGAAACCAATCCAGGCACCGCCGAAATGGTCTTGAAACTTTGGAAACAAAAAGATCTAACCAGTTTTTCCATGGGTGTCTCAATGTTACTGGAGCAAGAAGCATTGGGCGATGCAGAGAAGAAATTGATCGAAGAGTTCTATTTTTTAGCCCGGATTGAGTCCCCGATGACGGCGACAGTCAGAGAAATATTGCTCAATAATGATGGAGATCAGGTCACTGAACAACTCAAGTTATTGTACTCAAAAATGATTGTTCAGGGCGGTGCAGACCCTTACGAATGGTTTAAATCAATAGTGGAGATTCTGAAACGCAGGATCTTGACCGACCCTGCGGTTATTCACTTTGCCCATGAAGCCCTGAAATCAGGTTGGCTGGACCCAGTGCCGACCAATGGGGGCCATACTGAACAGGCCAGTTATTATTATGATCTATTGAGGGAGCTGGCAAAGTTCGATGAACTGAAGGTCGAAGCTACCCATTGCCTGAAAAAGTGGTATAGGAAATTATGGTCCAGAGAAAAAAATAGTCAGGTATGGCGGTTGGCTTATGAGCACTTCCGGGAGAGGGAAGGTTATGGCTTTTTCATCACTCATTGTCATGACGGGTTTTCACGATACCTGGAAGATAGCATTATCAGCTCATCTATACAGAACGCCTGGACAGACCAACCTGAGGGCATTCCCAATATAGAACGAATGCTGGCACACCGTCCCGCGTTTCCACAATCAGTCTCAGGCAAGAAGAATCACCGTCCGGTGATTATCATAGGGGGATCTTTCTGGTGCGACACAGTGATTAAAGAAAAGGTCAAGGCTCTGTTCCAACAAAAAGTTAAGAACAATCCGGACTTGAAGGCAAAATTGGAAAGAATCAATCAATATAAGGAAACTGCGGCAGCGCTTGAAGATTACACCAACTCTGAGCGAAATAGGATTGAAGAGCTTGAAACATCCATGGATCAACAACAAAATCAAGCTCAAAAAGAAGAATATAGGAGAAGAATGCTTGCTATCAAAAGAACGCACGAATCCATTCGCAGAAGTTACCAAGCTAGCCTGAAGTCATTAGAGCTGTCGGATGAAGAGAAAAATCTTCCTGACATCTTAAAAGACAAATGCAGGCAAGCGATTCAGCAGGCCTTCAGCCATTACCTGTATGAATTGACACACTCGAAAGGCGGCTGCCTGACGTATTGTTGGGACGATGCTGCCATCATGCCCAAGAATGATTACCACTGTGGCTCTCATGCCCCATCTTCACCAGAAGAGCTCTGTGCCATGATGTCCAGGGTTCAAGGCTCTTCCGCAAACTCTTCTATTGAGGACTCCTACTTAAGGCAGGTTCTCAACGCCAATAACGCTCTGGTACTCAGATCTGATAAGATGACGATAATTGCCGATGAGTTTTTGAAAAGCGTGAATTTGAGCTCAATTTATGACTCATTGAGCCTGTCATAAAAAATAACGAGGCTTTAACATGAGGCAACAGAGTCAGCTGGCACTGCTGGATAAAAGACGCTTTCTACCTTTTTTCCTGACCCAGTTTCTGGGTGCTTTTAACGACAACCTCTATAAAAACTGCCTGTTACTGATGGCGGCATTCGCTGCAGCAGAAAACCTGCCACTTAACTCAGATCTATACATCAACCTGGCTGCTGGCCTGTTTATTCTTCCTTTCTTTCTTTTTTCCAGTGCTGCCGGGCAGATCTGTGACAAATATGAAAAGTCGATGATTATCCGCCGGGTCAAACTGCTGGAAATTGTCACCATGGCGGTCGCTTCCGGCTTTATCATTACCCAGAACTACCTGATCCTGTTGGTTCTGCTGTTCCTGATGGGGGTTCAAAGCGCTTTTTTCGGGCCGGTTAAATACGCCATTATTCCCCAGCACCTGAATGAAAATGAACTGATTGGCGGCAATGCTCTGGTAGAAATGGGTACTTTTGTTGCCATACTGTCGGGTACGCTGGGTGCAGGTATTTTGATTGAACAGACTGATGCTACTGCCTGGGTGGCCGTTTCTGTCGTTCTGTTTGCCGTTCTGGGTTATTTGGCGTCTCTATTTATACCCGGGGCTGCAGCGGCTGATCCCGACCTGAAAATCAACTGGAACCTCTTTCAGCAGACCCTGACTATAATCCGGAAAACCCGATCAAACGACAGCGTTCACAAATCCATTATTGCCATTTCCTGGTTCTGGGCTCTGGGGGCTGCTTATTTGACACAGCTTCCCAACCTGGCCAGCGAGACCCTGAAAGGCAGTCCACAAGTCGTCAGTGTCATGCTGGCGATATTCATCATTGGCGTCGCTGCCGGTTCGCTGTTCTGTGGACGACTTTCCAAAGGTCATATTGAGCCGGGTATTGTACCCATTGGTGCCCTGGGTCTGAGCCTGTTCGGAATTGATTTGTATTTCGCTGTCACTCCTGCCACAACGACAAACTTACTGACCATTGATGCCTTTATGGAAAACAGTGAGAATCTGAGAGTTTTGCTGGATCTGGGCATGATTGGTTTTTTCAGCGGCCTGTTTATCGTTCCTCTGTATGCCATGGTTCAGCAGAGAACACCTGCGAACCGTCGTGCACAGACGATTGCTGCCCTGAATGTTCAGAATGCACTCTATATGGTGGTCAGTGCCTTGTCTGGCATGGTATTCCTGGGGTTCCTGGAGCTGTCCATTGAACAGTTTTTCCTGACACTTGGTGTACTCAACCTGCTGATCTGTGCCCTTATTTTCAGAAAAGTGCCGGAATTTATAGAACGTTTTGTCGCTCGCTTCGTTAAGAAAGTCGCCAGTGATTGAGTTCATTGTCGGTACTGCCGTATCGTGACATGAAACGACAACTATGTTGTAGCGGGGGGCTGCATAATGCTCGCACATTCATTATTGATCCTGTGCATAACCATTGGCAGTCCGCTGGATTTTTTTTGTTATGTTTTCTGGAATTATGCAAATTCTTTTTTACAATGAATTGCATTCGAAGTAATGAGGTTTATTTATGATAAGAATCAAGCTTCTTTCTATATTGATCTTTTTGACATCGGTTTCTTACGCCAGACCAACCATTAATTATTTTGAGTTATTGGGCTCATGGAATGGTGAGAGTGCCAGCCTTGACCATATCAATCTGGAATTTCATGGACTAAACACCTTCGCTTCTGAAAAACTGTTCATACTCTACAGAACTGAAGAAGATGAACGTACCGAGATCGGCCATGTAATGAGAGATGGTAGTTATGGGACCTACACTATGAATGTAACAACAGATGAGGGAATCTTAAGTCATAGCGCCTTATGGATTTCAGCTTCTCCCCCTGAAAATCCCGACTTGAATGGTGTTTTTTTAACAAAAGAAACCAATCTGGAAGAATTAAGAAAAATGCCTGGAAGAATGACCGCTTACATACGGTTAAAAAAAATTGCTACTGGGAAATTAGTCATTTGCTGGGAAGATTTTGATTACTACCTTCACAATCAGAGATTATTTTTTAGAGACTCCAATTTAAAAGAAAACAAAAAAATTTGGCCCTCGACAGATTCAAGCATTTGCTCAAGTGAAAGAGATATAATACTAAGAAAAGATGAGCTATGAAAACTCAATGTCAGCTTTCACTTTGTCGGGCAGAGTCCTTAAGCTGGATACTACGAGCGTAGGCTTTACCGGTGGTGACAGCAGCAGTGATTAGAAGTCTTACTTTTCATCCCCCCCTCAATCCCTGCATAATGCCCGCACATTCATTATTGACCTTTTTGCATGACCTTTATTGCGCCTCACTGTCAGGAACCTTTGACTGAGCTGTACCGTGACTCCGAACTGGTGGTCGTTGTTAAACCTGCGGGACTGTTAAGCGTTCCCGGCCGTCCACCCAACAATAAGGACAGTGCTCATGCGCGCCTGCTTGCCATTGAGCCGGAAACCCGGGTGGTCCACAGGCTGGATATGTCCACATCCGGGCTCATGGTGTTCGGCCTGAATGCAGCCAGCCACAGAGAACTGAGCCGACAGTTCCAGGATCGGGAAGTGGAGAAAGGGTACATTGCAGAAGTCTGGGGAACGCCGGAACAAGACTCCGGAGAGATATCCCTGCCATTGATTTGCGACTGGCCTAACCGACCCAGACAAAAGGTGGATCATGAGCAGGGAAAAAAGGCCCTGACCCGGTATTACTCCATGGCCGGTGATGGTAAACACGGCAGGGTCTGGCTGGAGCCCGTGACAGGCCGGTCTCACCAACTCAGGGTTCACCTGGCTGAGCTGGGACACCCTATTCTGGGCTGTGAGTTTTACGCTCATGATGAAGCCAGAGCAGCGTCTGACCGTTTGCGCCTGCACGCCAGCCTTCTGACATTCAAACACCCTGCCACGGCAGAAACCATGAGATTTGAGAGCCAGCCTCCTTTCTGAGGGCTGGCGGAGTTGAGTTTTTACAGGAAAAAAGTAAACAAGGGATTCATGCCCATAGCGGGAGCCAGAACAACAGGGTAACGGGCGAAAACGCCTATTGATGAGTGCGTTCACCCATTAAAGCGGCCACATGATACAGACGTGCAAATGTTAGAAAAGCAGAATTATTGCTTACTGATATATAAAAATACTGATAGATGGATTTTGTTCTAAGTAGAAACCTCGGAAAGAACAACCGATTGTACGAAAGTCCACATTCGATCACTTCGTTTGTTCCCTTTTTATTTTCCTGTCCGATGTCGGCCTGGTAAAAATCCCGATAGCCAGTGTTATCGCTTATCCTGATCACAGACCTATTAAGGAGAAGCCTCCATAGTCCACTTTTTCGAGGGCTGTGATACTGCCTGCAGTTTTCCACAGGGGGTCCTGATGAATGCCTGCCAATTCATTTTATAAAGCCTGCACCAGACTGTTTGACAGGCCTCATCGCTCGACCAGCAAATCATTCACCATCAAAGTCAGACGCAGTTTGCCTGCCGCTCTGATACTTTCAGTGTCTTTCTCAAAGATTGCTTTTGCTCATTCCACTGACAGGCATGAACCCGCTGCTTTTGAACTGTTCAAAACTTTTACCGGCGAAATTCAGGGGAGCCTTTACCGGAGTGCGCGAAAAGCGGGTGTTTCAAGCTCATTCATTCATAAGTTTGCGGCCATTTTCCGATATAAGATTGATTTCAGTAAAGATCTGAAGGCTGGTGATCGCTTTAAACTATTGACTGACAATTCCCTGAAAAACAAGAAGGGAGCTGGCGGTGTCATTCTGGCTGCCCGACTCTATCAGAAGGACGAAATCCACACGGCGGTTCGCTACAGCGATGGGAAGTACTATACACCGGAAGGAAAAATACTCGGCAGCTCTTTCTCCCGGTACCCTCTGGGTAAAAAGGGCCGGGTCAGTTCCGGTTTTAATCCAGCCAGGAAGCATCCCATCACCGGCCAGATTCGCCCGCACAATGGAACAGATTGGGCTGTGCCCGTAGGAACTGCCATTTATGCTCCAGCTGACGGCGTCATCGTCAAAGCAAAAACCAATCACCCGGCAGCCGGTCACTTTATCGAAATGCGAAACGGCAGTCGCTATGTCACCCGGTACCTTCATCTGAGCAAACTGCATGTGAAAGAAGGGCAAAAGGTTCGCAAAGGCGATTTGATTGGTAAAACCGGAAATACCGGTTTGTCCACTGGTCCCCACTTGCATTACGAACTGTTTATCGATGGCAAGGCAGTGGATCCTATGACCGCGAGACTGCCAACCGGTGAACCTTTGCAAGGTGATGCATTGAAGCGATTTAAAAAGACCACACAACCGTTGATCGCAGCCATGAATCAGAATCAGCAGGAAACACTCCTTGTCAGTAAGGCAAGCAGTGCTCCTGATAACTGGCTAACTCTGAAAAACACTGACGCATTTTAAAATCATTGTGAACAACTCCATGGTGCGAGGTATCATTGACATGCCTGCCACTGGGTTCAGTAGCAGGCATTACGCAGAATAAAGACAAGAATAACAAAAACGCTGCTTTAGCAGGTTTCATTAGAATGAGGCCCCCTATGCAAATACGACCCCTGACTGAATGGCTCGAAGCCTATGGTGAAAGTCACCAGGACCCCACCAACAAACAGATTCACTGGATCTGCGTTCCGGCAATCATGTTCAGTATTATTGGCATTGTCTGGTCTTTCAGCCCTGCTGCGGTCATTGTGGTCATGGCCATGACCCTGATTTTCTACTTTATGCTGTCTCTGCCTTTATCTCTGGCCATCATTGCCTTATACGCAGTTATGAGTTGCATCGCCGCCAGCCTTGGTGAGTATTTACTGACCCTGAGCATTACTGTTTTTGTGGTGTCCTGGATCTTCCAGTTTATCGGCCACAAGATAGAGGGCAAAAAACCCTCTTTCTTTGAAGACATTCAGTTTCTGCTGGTCGGGCCACTCTGGTGTCTGAATTTTCTTTTTAAGAAGTGGAATTTAAGGGTCTGACAGGGTGTTTTTATCGGTAACACCCTCTAAAAACCCAAAACATTCTTTGCAGTCCATTGAGTGGCTATTCCATGGTAAGAAAAAACAACAGGGTCTGGTGCCGGATTTAGCCAATAGTACTCAAATTAACTCTGGAATTGCTGACCTCAGGCAGATCCTCAGTGCAAACTACTCGGGAGCATGAGATCGCTTGAGCTATTATGATGTACCCTTTACCGTGAACCTTAGCAGCCTGTCGGACTTAAGACTGTCCTACTGCGGTTGCAATAAATTGGTCTAAAAATCCCTGTTTCTTCGTCAAATAGCTCGCTATTCTCCTCAGAAACAGAGATTTTTATCCTCAATTTCTTGCAATCCTCGCTACGGACGCTTAAGTCCGACAGGCTGCTTAGAGAACAAAACCTGGAAGCCAATGAAAAAACTCAAAAATGAAAGCGAACTGGTCAAAGAAGCTCTGAGAGTCGGAGCCATTTATGCCCAAAAACGCAAAGTAGCTCAGTTTGAACCGACAGATTCCGCCAAGCAAAAAATTGAATATCTATACCGCCTGCTGGTTCATGACAAGTTGATACAACCTCTGGTGAAAGGGGAAGAGTCAGAACCAAGCATGAAACGCAAACTGGCGCTGTGGATATCTCGCCAACTGCCAGAAAATCATCCGCTGTTGAAATAAGCGCCCTGAATTAGGCCATTAGAAGTCATAGCTGATTTAATGTTCGGCGCTGCGGACATTTTTTTCATGGCAAAAAGCAGTAATTACAGTAAACTTCCCGGCTCGAGCAGCTCTGAGCTAAATCCAGTTCCCAGCAAATCGTGGAAGTGGCTTAAAGGCCCGGATGCGCTGCATTTGCATTATCAAAAAAACCTTTACTGGTAATCATGACCCTGACTCTGCGCTGCCCCGTCTGCCACGAATCTCTGGCACAGTCATTCCATACCTCCGGTGCGGGTCTGGGCTGCATCCGGAATCACCAGTTTGATCGAGCCAGACAAGGGTATTTCAATCTTCTTCCGGGGCATAAAAAACGCAGCAAAAACCCCGGCGATGACAAAACAATGGTTCAGGCCCGAACCCGTTTTCTGGACAAAGGCTACTATCAGCCGGTGGCTGATTCACTTGCCAAAACTCTGGACAGCCTTGAGAAATTTTCAGAAAGTAATCGGTCTATTCTTGATGCCGGTTGCGGTGAAGGCTATTACACAGAAAGGCTGCAACAGGCGTTTCCGGGAGCCGCAGTAGTCGGCATTGACATCTCCAGGCCTGCCATAATGGCCTGCTGCAAAAGAAGCAAAACTGTCCAGTGGCTGGTTGCCAGTGTTAATGACATTCCCGTTAAAGACCATGAAGTTGACGTCATTGTAAGTGTATTTTCACGATGCGACTGGAACGAATTTGTGCGACTGTTAAAGCCTGACGGGCATGTTTTGGTGATGTCTCCCGGAGAGAGGCACTTGCTGGAACTTCGTCAGGTTATCTACGAAACGGTCAGACCTTACCCTGTGGATAAACTGCTTGATCAACTTCCTGAAAGTTTTAACCTGACAGAAACAAAAGCGGTTCAGGGCATTATGCAGCTGAACTCAGCAGAAGATATCATGGACTTACTGGCAATGACCCCGCATTACTGGCATGTCAAACCTTCCCAGAAAGAAAAGCTGGCCAGCCTGGGTGCTCTGCAGTGCCGCTTTGATATGAAACTCTATGTGATCCAACGCGCATCACACAAAAGATAGAAATCTGAGCTGATTTCGTCGGGGTCTTGCTCTATTATCCGTCTCTCCCTTCCCCGAGATTGTTATACGATATGGCCAGCCCCCGGAAGAAAACCGATTCATCCAAAACCCGTGAAGAGGCTATGTCTGTAGCCAGGGCCACCCAGCGACCCGGCCAGAGCAAAGAGCAGACCAGGCTGATCGCCCAGGGCATCCAGAAAGGCATTGAGCACTATAAAAAGCAGCAAAAAGCCAAAGCCAGAGAACTCGACAAACACCTGAAAAAAGTTAAAAGGCAGGTAGAGAACCCTGCCGCAGAAACTGAAACCATCACTAAGGAATTGACCCGCTATAGACAGCATTGGCTGCCCTGGCTTTTACTGGCTCTGAGCTGGGCAGCATTTACCGCTTACCTTTTTGCGTCTGAAGTCTAAAACTTCAGATTTTCTGGCTAGAAGACCCTGTCCACCAGCAGAGCGCACAAAACAGTAATAATCACGATACCCGCCAGATTCAGAATCAGGCCACTTCGAATCATCTGACGAATCGATAACAGCCCCGAACCAAACACGATTGCATTGGGGGGAGTGGCAACGGGCAACATGAAGGCACAACTGGCGGCTATGGCTGCCGGAATAGCCAGAACTTCCGGGTCCAGGCCAAGGGAGACAGCCAGCGCACCCAGAGGCGGCAGGAAGGCAGCCGTAGTCGCTGTATTACTGGTAATTTCAGTCAGGAAGATAATCACAGAAACCACCAGGGCTATGGCGGCAATGGTAGGCAGTCCATCCAATACCTGGAAGTTGCTGGCAATCCATTCTGCCAGCCCTGTTTTACGGATAATTGCCGCCAGACTCAGACCGCCTCCAAACAGCAGCAAAACATCCCAAGGCAACCTGCGAATATCTTTCCAGTTAAGAAGAAAGTCGAGCTTTTCACCCCAGCGGACGGGAATGATAAACATCAGCAGCCCACCAGTAAGGGCTATGGCAGTGTCAGTGAGCTTTATGTCTGGTAAAAAGCCGGACAGCCAGGGTCGGAAAACCCAGCATAATGCGGTCGTAGTAAAAATTACTGCCACCCATTTTTCAGCCCTGCTTAAGGAACCCATTTCAGCTAATTGCTCTTTTAAAGACAGGCGTACAGATTCATTTTCTCCCGGACGAAGCTCATAGCCCCCGGAACTGAGCCACCAGCCCGTGACCAGCAGCATTAACAGCGTCGCAGGCATACCTACCAGCATCCATTGAGCAAAGCCAATTTCAATGCCGTATTGTTCGCTGAGAAAAGCTGCCAACAGGGCATTGGGTGGTGTTCCGATCAAAGTGCCAAAGCCGCCGATGGAGGCGCCATAGGCAATAGCCAGAAGCAGAGCCGCAGGAAAGTGTCCGTGAGAACCCCGTTCTTCTTTCATCATTGCGATCACTGACATACCAATGGGTAACATCATTATGGCCGTTGCAGTATTGGACACCCACATACTGATAAAGGCGGTGGTAAGCATGAACCCTATGACCTGTCGGCGTTCACCGGTGCCAGAAGCCAGCATGGTCAAAAGCGCAATCCGCCGATGCAGGTTCCAGCGCTCCATAGCCAGACCCAGCATGAAGCCTCCCATAAACAGATAGATGACAGGGTGTGCATAAGCCGAAGCAACCTTATCCAGAGATAACAGGCCAACTAACGGAGCCAGCAGAAGAGGTAACAGTGCAGTCACTGAAATAGGGAGTATTTCCATGGACCAGAAGACCGCCATCATCAGTGCCAGACCAGCACACTGCCAGGCAGCAACAGGCATATTCTCAGGTGCAGGCAGCACCAGGGTCATCACAAACAATGCCCCCCCTGAGATCAGCCCAGTCAGCCAGATGTAAGGGTTAGCCCCCGCTTCCAGCTCTGTTGAGGAGGGTTGTTTGCTCATGGTCTGTTCCTTGGAAGTATTCTGTTTATAAGTCGGTCAATTCCCTGATTTATTCACCCGTCTACCTCCAAAAATCCAGATACCGCCCTCTTCCATAGTGTGCAAACGGTCATTCTGACCAATTTTTACCTGAGCAATATGACAATTTTTATTCTACGCTTTGTCGGATTATCAAAATAAAATTATGAATGACTACGGCAATGGACTCCTTATTTTCTGTCAAACTCTTTTCAGTCAGAATTGCTTTCTTTATGAGCTTTGTACTGATGCTGTGTGTAGCGGCATCAACGTATCAGGCAAAAGCAGCTGACAGGCCCTCCTGTGACATGCCTGTGTGTTCGAAACACAGCATGGCTATGGAACCGGACGGCAGCGGGGGGCACTTCTGTCTTCAGTGCATGTCAGATGAAATCAATAAGTTGGAAGATGATATGGAGTTTCAGCTAACCTATGGCTATGCTGCTGAAACGGTTTCGACAGAAGCTGAACAAAGCCCCTATTACAACGTTAGAGATCATACCTCTTCACTGGCGGACCTGATGGAAAGGGCCCGTTTGTTACTCGATCCGGGGCAGGCAACAGGCGGCTATATTTCTTCTTCTGCCATGGTGAGTTCACGTTCCGGTTTATCGCTGCCAGCCACTGCCAAATACAGCTTTGAAGGGACGGCAGAGCACAAGACCAGCTTACCCACTCACGATGACCCCCGCGAAAATCTGGCCGTCGAATCATTGCCTGCTGAAATGATAACGACAACCACTCCATCTGTTGCTCACAATATTATTGAACCCGCCGAACAAGGAGGTCATGAAGAGTTTCAAACCGTGCGGACTTCTGTGCAGGATTCAGAAGGTTCATCTATTGCTTACAACCTTATTGAACGACTTGAAAAGAGAGGTTATGGAATATCAGGCACTCATGCTTCAGCCCTTCCACCCGGGGAAGCCATGTTGCTGCTGAGAGACAAGGTGGAACTGCCTGTCCTGCTCCCACTGTTGTCGCATTTTAATATCGAATTTGCAGCTCAATCCCTGTTGAATCTCAAGTCGCTTTTGCTTTCAAGTAAATACCTTATTATCCGGATGACCCAAAAAGATGGGATGATCACGGTTATCCATATTCACCCTGTAGAAAACCAGCAGGCTCTGATTATTACAGAGCTGGGTCTGCAGAGTTCGCCCATTTGTATCGAAAACCTGCCCCTCCTTCTAAGTGCTTTTGTGTACCATGAAGGGGTGACAGAACTGGCTGTTTTTACTCACGAGGCTGTCCCAGACGATCCCGCCCCTTCATCAGAAGGCGCTACTGCCGGGGCTATACTGACTCAATCTCTAACAGTCGCCATCATCGAATATATCCAACGACTGGGGGTTTCTTCACAAGAATATCCTCCTATCGAACATACCGGCGCTATACGGGAACTTAAAAAGACTCAGGATCAGGCCAAACTTGCGCTATCAATGCCAGATTATGGCTTCCAGCAAAATCCAGCTGAAGGTGATGCTTTGCAGAATGTCGAGGCTCTGACCGAAGCACGAACCCCCTTTATCGCTCAATTGATAACCCCGGACCAACAGGTCACTGTGATTAACTTTCAGCCTGAAGCATCGGGCGATGTTATGCTGAGCCTGTCAGGACAGCACTTCCTCATAGACAGGAGAGAGATAGGTGCCTTGTTTGACTGGATCATCAACCAGTTTAAGCCGCTGATACAGATTTTTATTCTGGCACCTATCTATCTCTAAGCCCACGTCCGCGCTTTTTCCTCAGCTCTGTTATAATCCGGGCCCAAACTGCATTGCCGCACAGATTTGAATGATGCAGACTTTTCACGGTAGAGAGTAAACCTTGAGTACACAACCTTTTTCCGACTTGCCGCTGCCCGAAGCGCTGCTGCACAACCTGGAGCAGATTGGCTACCGGGAAATGACCCCTATCCAACAAAAAAGCTTACCTCTGGCCATGGCTGGCAGAGACCTGATTGCCAAAGCCAAAACCGGCAGTGGTAAAACGGCAGCCTTTGCCATTGCTATGCTACTGGGCATTCATCAACGCTTTTTTGGTTGCCAGGGACTGGTGCTGTGCCCGACTCGTGAACTGGCAACCCAGGTCGCCAACGAGATTCGAAAACTGGCTCGCTACCGCCAGAACATCAAGGTCGTTACCTTGTGTGGTGGGCAACCTATTGGTCCACAGATCAACTCACTCTCCCATGGTGCCCATATCGTCGTCGGTACACCGGGAAGAATTCAGGACCATTTGCGTAAGCGAACACTGACTATCGAGCATCTAAAGACGGTGGTATTGGATGAAGCCGACCGTATGCTGGATATGGGATTTATTGATGCCATTGAAAACATTCTGGATCACACCCCGCCAGACAGGCAGACGCTGCTTTATTCAGCCACCTACCCCAGACAGATCAGGACTTTGAGCCAAAAGTTCCAGTCTGAACCTGAAGAGGTCACCGTTGAGTCAGTGCATACTCACCAGCACATTCAACAGTTTTTCTATCAAGCTGAGAATGGTGATAAATCAGAAACCCTCCGCAAACTGCTCAACCATCATCAGCCCGCTTCTACTGTTATCTTCTGTAATACCAAACAGACCTGTAAAGAAGTTGGAACATACCTTTATGATCAGGGTTACAAGCCACTGGTACTCCATGGTGATATGGAACAGCGAGAACGAGACCAGATGCTGGTACGATTTTCAAACCAGAGTGCCGACATTTTGATTGCTACTGATGTCGCAGCCCGGGGTCTGGATATTGATGATCTGGCCGCCGTCATCAATTATGACCTGAGTCGGGATCCGGAAGTCCACATCCACAGAGTCGGGCGAACAGGTCGTGCCGACAAGGAGGGGCTGGCCTTAAACCTGCACACCTCCCGTGAGCAATACAAGCTGGATGCTATTGCCGATATCTTGCGGACGGAACTGACTTTTGGTGACCACAGAGCACTGAAGCCAGCAACACAGCCACCCTCAAAAGCCCCAATGGTGACACTGGCTATTGACGGAGGAAAAAAGAACAAGGTGCGCCCTGGTGATATTCTGGGTGCTCTTACTGGTGACGCTGGCATTCCGGGAGATCAAGTTGGCAAAATCAATATCTTTGATTTTGTCGCCTATGTGGCCATTAAAAGAGAAAATGCCCGAAAAGCCTTGGCTCGCCTTGAACAGGGCAGAATTAAGGGCCGGAAGTTTAAAGTTCGCAGACTCTGATAACTCCCGTGTTTTAAGTGCTCACGGCCCATAACACATCCAATTTGTGTTATGAGCCGGGATCTTTGGAAACCGCCTCCTAAATCAAGGGGTAATACACTTGACCTTGCTCCAGTCCAGTTTTTTCGCTTCCTGAGTTATCTGTTCATTGCAGACATAACAGTAGTTGCGGTTGTGATCACTATCGTGTTTGACTTTTCTGCCAATAATGCAGTGACCCTTCATATCCATGCAGAACCTTGGTTCGTAGTTGAAACGGGCACACTCACCCAGATCCCTGGCAGAATGCTTCATTTCCTGACCGTCCCGAATCCAGTAATGGCCGTTATGAGTCCCTATATCAAACTTGCAGACATCAATGTTGCCTTTAACATATTCAGGGAACCTGCATACCTGATTTTCCGATGCCAGGTCTGAGAAAACCTGATTTTCGTAATAACGAGACTCACCCAGCTCACAGCGCTCGCCATCGGCTGATTTAGTACCAAAAGAGAAGTAACGGCGCTCTTCTCCACGAACTTCTTCAGTTCCGCTACCCGTACAGAACCTGAGTCCCTGCGTGGCAGGCTCGTGTTCCTGGGTAGGTTTGTCTCCACCACCGGGGGTTGATTCTCCCTGATACTCTCCATCCTTAGCATCAACCTCGGGCTCACCTGTCGGTAGATCACAAAACTCAAAAACACGTTTTGATAGAAAAAGTTCAGTACTAATTCCCGCAGGGTCCTTCAAATAGGGATTAGAGGTTTCTGCTTCCTGTAACTGAGTGTAATTGGCCAATAGCCACTGAAACTCATAACCGTAAGAGCTATTTCCGTTGGAATCCATATACAAGCAGGCCAGAACCTCGCCGCCTTCTACCCCCTCAAGAGACACATGCCCAACCTCAATACCAGAGCGTGTCGGCGAATTCGTCACACAAAGTGGCACATCGTCAATAGACTCAATGATTTCAGAGAGGGCATCGACGTTATACGAGCTGCTGGAATAGGTAGAAAGCCAACACGCTTTATTTGCTTCCGCATGTGCCATAGACAGTGAAAGGAAAGCCCCAGTCAGACTGGATAAAGCCATTCGAACTAAACGCATCAGAGTTCACCACTGCTAAAAATTGATAATTCAGAATCGGCTGCCTTAGAACTTTTGGAGTTATCTTTTTCTAGACACAGTTATATAGACGAAGTTAGGATTTATCGCCACATCCTCTCCCTCAGGGACATGAAATATCACTGAGCATTGGCTATAGGTAAAAGTCAGCATGGGAGCCAGTGCTCACAAACGGTAATTTTGTTATTTTTATCTAAGCAATAACGACAAATGAAAAAATCGATTCTGACGGCTGTCATCCTGGCGGCCAGCTCTACCCTTGCCCAGGCAGATATTATTGGCGCAAAACTGGGTTACAACTATTGGAATACTGCCGATCACGGTGACTTTCACACTGTTTACGGACAGATAGAGCACCCCATCCCACTGCTCCCCAATCTCGCGGCAGGTTACAGCAAACTCAATCATGACAAGCTGAAATTCGACAGTTACGATGCCTCCGGCTACTACGAAATTCTGGATAATGGCAATATTGCCCTGGACCTGGGTCTGGGGGTTCGTCGCTTTGACAGCGGTAAATACCGGGACGCCTCATTCAGCGATACTATCCCCATGTTAACTGCCGATGTGGAGCTGTTTCAGGCCAGCACTATCAGCTTTTACAGCAAGCTGTTCGCAGGTCGCTCTGAAGATACTGACTTTAACGATCTGGAAGTGGGTGCCCGTTTTTACCTGTTTGTCGGCCTGAAACTGCAGGCTGGCTACCGCCTCTACGAAATCGATATGGATGGCACCAAGGGCATCTATAACGATGAAAGCATCAAGGGCTTTAATCTGGGTCTGCACTGGGATATCTGACCTATCCCTCACGTAAAGCTGGCTCCTGTGAGCCAGCTTCCTGCCTATTCTGACAAATCTGCTAGACTTTCCTGATTGAAGAAAACTAACTAACAAAATGGCAGGTTACGGTGGACGGAACAAGCCGGGGTGAGCCCTCTCCCCAAACAGGGAATATTCCCCCTCCTCAATCTTTAATGGGCTCTGAGCAGGAAAGCGAAGTCACAGGTGAACATCATCATCGTGCTATCACTCCCACCAGCGGCGAAAATCTGGTAGCCAGAGCAGCTGTTGCAGCTGGCAAGGACGAGCAGTTGTCGCAACGAAGCGTCAGCAGGAAGAAATACACTCCGGATGAAATGGCCGAAATGGGCTATAAGGTCGAAAAGTCCCGGAAAGCCATTGCAGCATTTCTAATAGAGAATGGCTTAAATGAAGGGGTACCCGAACTTAAATGTGAACTTTACGATGGCTACAAAGAGTCCACTCAGGTCCTGTTCGTAGAGATGAAACGGTTACTGGATGCGCATTTTTCTAATGTGAACCGGATGTACCAAGTGCTCCAGTCGGATTACAGAGCGTATGGAAAACTGGAAAGCACCGCCAGAAGAGCTGCCAGATCGCGACGGGTCAGCGAAGAGGAACAGAATCTCCTGAAAGACCTCGTCATTCTGGGAAATTCTGACAAACGCTACAAGGAGTACTGGCAAGAGAAAAAACGGATACTCCTTTATGCCAGTCTTTGTGGAATACGCCTTAGCACAGCTCTCAAAGTGATTCCTAAACTTGATGCCATACGAGGGAGCGAAACCTTCCGCCAAAGGATAGAAGACTTTTTGCCCCAGTCCATTGAATGCATGAAAATGTACCAGGAAGTCATTCAATGTCAGCTGGGGCTTGAACAATATTCAAAACTTGAAGAAAGCCTTAATGCCCACGATAGAGCGGCCTTCGGGGCAGCCATGCTGGCTGATCTGGCCATGGATGACTACATGCCCACTGACGGTAAGGATAAACTTCGTCAAATGCTGGCGACCCATTCCTGCTGCTTCATCCAGTGGCTGACTGACTTCGACCCGGAGCAGCCACAAGTAGTGAAGCTGTGTAGCTGGAGAGTCAAGCATCTGATCAATGCCGCCATTCTGGCAGACAACCCCAAACAAGCTGAGCGCTTCTTACAGTTCTTCCGGAAACAGATGGAAGCAAATAATCCTGACTTTGCCCCACAGGATGTTTTCTCACTCTGCCATTCCCTAATTACATCGCTACCCTATCTTTATGACCGCCCTGAACCACTGGCCCACTTTAAAGCACGGCTGCAAGGGACTTTAGCTCCGTTAACTGAGTTAGTAACCCTGATCAGAACCATTAACAAGAAAAAAATGCTAACTGACAACCTATGGGCTGCGCTGGTGTACCTTTTTGAGCGGATCAACAATGACTACCAATTAGTAATAAAGGATCTTCGTGAGCGCGAAGCAGGGGTCGTTCAGATAGCTTCCGACCTGATTAGAGAAGAAGAAGAGGAACAAAAGCAGATCAAAGAAAAACTGGAGGCCAGAGCAAAAAAACGTCGGGAAAAAGAAGAACAGAGACAGGAGGCCCAATGGCAGAAAAAGCAGGCCACACAGGCCGCAGCCGCAGAGAAGAAGCCGGAGCCCCCTGAGCCAAAGCCCTATGACCTGGAAAGCACTCTGAGCAAGGCTACCGAGGCGTTTGCCCGAAAAGAGCCTATTGGCGTTCTGAACAACATCTTCAAGAAAGTGATTCAACATCCCCGGGTCAGCGGCTTTGACAAGGCTCAGGCTCACTACAGTTATGCAGACATGGTGACTTCCAGGCTTCGGCGTCAACTGGAGTCTGTTCACAAAATGATTGAGCCCGTTTATGCCTTCAGTGAAGCTCTGGAAAATCAGGGTCCGCCTGAGCTGGAGAAAGACATCAAATTCAGGAAAGCACTGAGGCAGTTCAAGCTTAATATGCAGAAAATCAGTATCAACACCCTGATCATGAATAAGGCCGTCACAGAAGCACAGGAGATTTTCTTTAGCCTTAATGAAGATCAGCCAGAGTTTGTTGATGCACTGGTGGACCTTCACAATGACATGGAGTACCTGGTTGCACAGGGAAAAGCCGTCATTCAATGCTGCAAGGACATTCCAGATATTTATGCCCGACGGGGTCAAATGATTCAGCATTACAAGCTGTCTAAAAAAGTTGGCTCACAGCGGCGCAGCGAGTTAAGAAGTGACTCAGAACGACATCGCGAGCTAAGCGATCACATCAAGGATCTGGAAGCACTCGGCAAAAAGCTCGATACCAGTATGGGAATGCTGGAAAAAACCCTTACATGTGAACAGGCGGCTCAATTCCGACAGACGCTTTCAATCGCGAAAACAAACACCCCGACGCCGGATGAAAAAACCAGCCCTGGTTCCATTGAAGACAAGCAGCAGACCCTGAACCCTGATGATCCGGGCCCTGCGCCTGAAATTAGTAATGATTCTGCACAGGGCTCTCTGCCCGAACCGGCAACCTCATCCATGGCAACCCCTCCGGTAGCTACTGCTGAGTTTTCAAAGGACTCCGACGAAGGGGAGATAGAAACCCCATCAGTTGCTGATATTGAAGAAGCTCATGGGGTTTTGCTACCCCTGAAGCTGCCTATTCCCGAGAACATGATGGTCGCCCTGGGCTTTTCGATCATAGAGCACAAGCTCATTGCACCCATGAAACTCTACGATTCAGAAAGCGTTCAGGAAAAAAATCTGACCGCTGCAAAATCCAGAAAAGGCAAAAAAGGGAAGCGGCAGGGGCAAAGAGAAAAAGCTCCAACAGAACCTCAAGCCACCGCTGTTAAAGAGGAAAATGCCGATCCCGGTGAATTGGGCCTGAAACTCCAGACAAGGCTCTGTGACTATCTTGAAGTGCTCAATGAGACCGGAAAAACACCTGATGGCAAAGCTGTGCCTGAGAAGCTGAATGTAAAAGCAATGCTGGCAAGAGTGAAGCAGGGTACTTTTCTGAAAGACTCCGGGTACTTTGGCGTTGACTTTACCTTTCTGTCAGATGCTCTGAACATTCCTGTTCAGGCTAACCTGCCATTGAGCAACAGGCTCTACTTTCGGCCAGGTCTGGTTAGGCCCCAGCAACTCGACCTCTGGACAAACCCGGAACCCCACCTGCATCTGGAATACCCCACTTATTCCGGAGAAGAACACCAATGGTTTGCTTCTATGGAGCATTACTTTCAATCCGGTTTTGAGGAGGATTACCAGTTGTTTACCAAGGAAGCCAAACCCAAAAAGGCAGGCAATAAGTCCAAGAAAGGATCGTGAACCACTCATTAGGCCTTTTTATAACTTTCGTCTTCACAGGCAGGAGTCTCCTGAAAGCAGATGCTATACCTTTAGAAACAGTCATTTGAAATACCAGCAAGGATGCCGTCGATGTCGAAACAGCTCTTTCAGGCCCCTCACAGTCAGGAACTGGCCACTATCACCGAATACCTGCTCACTGGAGGAACACTGGCAGAAGCCAACCAGATGAGTGAGAAGGCCCTTGAGTCCATTTATTCCCATGGCTACAACCAGTACCAGAATGGTCATTTTGAAGAGGCTGCCAAAATCTTCCAATATCTCTGCTTTTATGACCACTGGAATGCCCGCAACTTTCTTTGCCTGGGTTCCTGTCAGATGATGCTGAAAACTTACGGTCAGGCCATCAAAACCCTCGAATACGCCGCACGAATGGATATCAGTAATCCACTGGCCAAAGTCTATATGGCTGATTGCTACCTGGCTCTGAAGGAAGGAGGCATTGCTGAAGTGATTTATAAAAGCGCCCTGAAAGATGCCAGAAAACATCAGTTTAATCATCTGGAGCTGAAAAGAGTCGAGAATCTGCTCCAGACCTTTGAGGACGAAAAGGGAGGGCAGTCCTGATGGTCGATTCAGTTAATCGCAATGAAGCTATTTTAGTCCCAACGCAGGCAGAAGCTCTAAAAGAGATTGAGAAGACTAACACGGTCTCACAGGGCTATGAGTACAAGAACTCGGCATCAGTCAGAACCGGGGAAGGTCAGGTTGATCTGCCTCCCGGTGGTTCAGAGGCTCCTTCCATTCCAGAACCCGACTCAATGAATGCGGGCCAACTGGATGACCTTGAAAAGCATTTAACCCAACAAACCACAGCCAAACTGCGAGGCGAGATTGGCGGCATGTTTGGTGAAAGCCCGAACTCAATTACCAGTAGCCGACCAGAGTTAATGACTGTGGCGGTATCTGAGACTGTTCTGGATACCGAAGCCAAACTGTCACGGGTGGCGGAAGCCCCTCCTCGGGTCATGCAGCACATTGGTGATTCCGTAGATCAACTTCAAATGGAGCATATTGAGGGCACACTGACCGCCGACAAGCTCGAAGAAATACTGGCTCAGATCAATGCTAGCCTGGAAGACAGCTCGGTTAAATACGCTGAAAACAAGATTGAGATGGCTTCCCTTGATGCTCAACAGCGGCATGATAGTAATATCGAGCGTATTCGGGAACACATTGAAGAGGCTAACAGCGCCAGTGCCGAAGCTACAGCCAATCCTGACAATATTTTCCTGAAAGCCCTGTCTTTCCTGTTCCCGCCTGTCATGCTGTGGGAAACCGCACTGATGATTGACCGGGAGGTCAACCCCGGCAAAGACAACTCTCATCTAAGTATATTTTCTAAAAATGAAATCGACTTTATGCTGCAGCAGACCGGGGAGGCCGATGCGAGTTTAATCAGACATGCAAGCCCCATTATGCCAGCTTCCATGGTGGAAATCGGCAACTCTGAACGAACCGATAATCACCCATCAGAAACGGATGATACCCAAGAGCGCAAAGAAGCCTTTGATGAATCGGGCTCTCCAGTGAGCGATGCCACTGAAGGCCTTCAGATTGCCAGCGAAGGTCTTGATCACTTTGAGAGAAGAAAGGCTCTGCTCCAGACTCTCCAGCAACAGGCTGAATCGGAAGAAGCCAAGAAAAAGCTTGAGGCAGCTATCAACGCACTGCAAGGCGGAGACCCTGCTCTGGCAGAAGAGATTCTGGGCTCTCAGGGACTGGATAGCAGTATCGGAGACAGCATGAGTGCGTCAACCGGTGATAAAGAGCTTACAGAGGCAAAGGATATTAAGAGGTTTGTCGATGACATATCCGGTGTTCCTGACGAGGTGCTCTCTTCCATGAAGGATGCAGACGGTGAACTGAGCCTGATCAAGCGCTTCACCTCTGTGTAAGTACCTGACCACCCTGCCTTTGCCATGAATCAATGATGTTCATACCGAGGCAGGGATGGTTTATCACCACATCACTTCGGTTTCATCTCATCCCCTGGCTGCAATTCGTGCTATCAAAGCAACGCATTTTTTGAAAAAATAGTGCCCCTTCAGAAAGAGCAGATAAAACCAGAACATTCATGAGTCACTCCTCCCTGCAGCAACCGTTGCCTGCCAAGGAACTGTTTTCCTACCCAAAGTATTGGGCTGAATGCTATGGCACAGCGCCTTACCTCCCCATGACCCGAGCAGAGATGGATGAGTTAGGCTGGGATTCCTGCGACATTATCATTGTCACAGGCGATGCTTACGTAGATCACCCCAGCTTCGGTATGGCAGTCATTGGCCGTTTCCTGGAATCCCAGGGCTTCAGGGTGGGCATTATTGCCCAGCCAGATTGGAGCAACACAGCAGACTTTATGCGTCTGGGTAAGCCCAACCTGTTTTACGGTGTCACCGGTGGCAACATGGACTCCATGATCAACCGCTACACCGCCGACCTGAAAGTTCGAAATGACGATGCTTATACACCGGATGCAGAGCCGGGCAAACGGCCTGATCGCTCGGTGATTGTTTACAGTCAGCGTTGTAAAGAAGCCTATAACGATGTGCCCGTCGTTATTGGCGGTATTGAAGCCAGCCTTCGCAGGATTGCCCAGTATGATTACTGGAGTAATGAAGTGCGCCGTTCTGTTCTGATGGATTCCACTGCAGATATCCTCCTCTATGGCAACGCTGAGCGAGCCATGGCCGAGGTGGCGGACAAACTGGCTGCGGGCGTTAATATCAAAAATATGGATGATATTCGCGGTACGGTTGTCGTTAAGCCTGGCACACCAGAAGGCTGGACCGAAATAGACTCTACCCGTATCGACTGGCCAAGAGATCCGGGATCTCTGGAAGAAGCCTATGGCACCAACCCATACGAATATGTGCAAGAAGAAGAGTGCGAATCCAAAAAAAGACAGGAGCCGGATATTCAGCCTGTCCGCATTGTTCCACTTCCGCTGCACCGCAAGACTGACTTTGATACCAGCAAAAGCTGTATTCGTCTGCCGTCGTTTGAAAAAGTGCGTAAAGATCCCGCGCTATACGCCCATGCCTCCCGAGTGCTGCACCAGGAATCCAACCCCCATAATGCCCGGGTGCTGGTGCAGAGACATGGCAACCGGGAAATCTGGGTAAACCCGCCTCCCATTCCTCTGGAAACGCCGGAGATTGATGGTGTCTTTGCCCTGCCTTATCAGCGCAGGCCACACCCATCCTATGGTGATGCAAAAATTCCGGCCTACGACATGATCAAAACGTCCGTGAATATCATGCGGGGCTGCTTTGGTGGTTGTACCTTCTGCTCCATCACCGAGCACGAAGGTCGGGTCATCCAGAGTCGTTCCCAGGAATCCGTCCTGCAGGAACTGGAAGAGATCAGGGACAAGGTGCCTGGCTTTACCGGTCAGATTTCTGACCTCGGTGGCCCAACCGCCAACATGTATCACCTGAACTGCAAGAGTGCAGAGATTCAGGCCAGTTGCCGCCGTCTTTCCTGTGTGTTCCCGGGTATCTGCAAAAATCTGGAAACCTCACACAAGCAAACGACAGAGCTGTACAGAAAAGCCCGTGCCATTCCCGGCATCAAGAAAATCGCCATTGCTTCGGGTCTTCGTTATGACCTGGCAGTAGAAGATCCGGAATACGTCCGTGAGCTGGTCACGCACCACGTCGGTGGGTATCTGAAGATTGCGCCGGAGCATACCGAGAAAGGTACTCTGGACCTGATGATGAAACCCGGCATGGGCACCTACGACGCTTTCAAGAAAATGTTCGACAAGTTCTCCAAAGAAGCCGGAAAAAAGCAGTATCTTATTCCTTACTTCATTGCCGCCCACCCGGGTTGTGAAGACGAAGATATGATGAACCTGTCGCTTTGGCTGAAACGTCACAAATTCCGTGTCGACCAGGTACAAACCTTTTATCCGTCGCCTATGTCTCTGGCAACGGCTATGTACTATTCCGGTCGTAACCCGCTCAAGAAGCTTAATTACAAGGGTGACAGACTTTATATTCCCAAAGAGCTGGAACAACGTCGTCTGCAAAAAGCCTTCCTGCGTTATCACGACTCCAGAAACTGGGATGTCCTCCGTAACGCCCTGAGAAAGATGAACCGCTCCGAACTGATTGGCGATGGCCCCAATCAACTGGTACCTGCGGAAGAACAGAGCAAAGACAACCGCCGACCATACAACAAAAAGCCTGCGGGAAAATTCCAGAAGGCCCGTGGTGGTCAGTGGGATAACCGAGCACCCCGCAAAGAGCCGGTAGCCCGGAAAAAGCCTTCAGCTAATAAAAAGTCCAGATAACCCCTAAAAAAAAAGCCCCGAATTCTTCGGGGCTTTTTTATTGACCCTTGCTCGGTTGATGGGGATGGCAAAAAGTGGCCTTGCCAATATTTGCTACATATAGCCAATATTTTTTTAACCGCATCACTGGCGCTCATGCCGCTCAAGGTTCCGGTAGAAATTTTCATGGGAGCCAAAGGAGATCAGCTCCAGTAACAGCTTGCCGTCGTCAAAATAATAAGCCAGCAGGGTCAATTGTTTTGCCATCTTGAATTTATAAACCTGAAGGTGGCTCAGGACGCCTTTCTTCTTATCGCCAATATCGGGATTATTGGCTACGGCTCTGATAGCTGTATCAAGATCCGCTTTCTGGTTGGGCTTGAGTTTTTTCACGGCTCTTGCAAACCGGGATGTCTGGAGTATCGTTTCTGCTTTAGCCAAAACGGTACTCCGAGACCAGTCCCTGTTTGCGCTCTTCTTCGGCTTCCAGAATATCTTCAATGAAATTAATGGGCAGATCAGGGTTTTCCTTGGCAATCTTGCCAAGGCAGGCCCAATATTCCACCTGTTTTGCCGCCGAGCGTTTTTTGACCTTGCCAACAAGGGTTGCAGCGGTCACCAGCTCTTCATCCAGTCGTAAGGGTCTGCTTGGCATGTTTCAAAACCTACTTTTTGTAACAAATTGCTACAAATATAGTCATATGCATCAAGCCTGTCAAAAGCCCTGACCCTTTTCGTGAAGTCACGAAAAGTGTGCTACCTCTAGTGGTTTATTCCAAGCCAATCTTGCAGCTTAGAGATGGTGCGATGGTGCCGGAGCTGGTAGCAATAATCGGGAAGAAAGCCCCGAAGATTCTGGGGCTTTTTTATTGACCCACAATTTCTTACACTGCCTGACAACCTTATAAGGAAGATGTGATGAATACACAGATTGATCAGGAAACTCAGGACAAACTCGACGCAGCTACTTTTCGCCGCCTGCTGAAGCACCTCAATGATCATAAAGAGGTGCAGAATATTGACCTGATGATTCTGGCGAACTTTTGTCGGAACTGCCTGGGCAAGTGGTACAAAACAGCTGCTGACGATCTGGGTGTTGAAGTGTCCGACAATGAAGCCAGAGAACGTATCTATGGCATGCCCTATTCCCAATGGAAAGAAAAGCATCAGCAGCCCGCATCGGAGGAACAGCTGGCCGCTTTTGAAGCCAGACAAAAGAAGTAGTGCTCTGAATACTGACTGAATACCCAACAAACAGCCATAGTAATGCCAACACAGCCATGAGTTTTTCCGAACAGCCTTGAGCTGTCCGAATAGTCCTTAAGAAGGGAGCTGAGTATGAATCGTTTCCCGCTTCAGATTCACATTCCTAAAGCCAGCCGACTGATTTATGGTTGTATGGGCCTGGGAGGTGAGTGGAACAATAATCCTATTTCCGATCACGACCACACTCTGGCCCATAATGCCGTGAATACAGCACTGGAGTGTGGCATTAACTTCTTTGACCATGCTGATATCTATACCATGGGCAAAGCAGAACAGGCATTCAGCAACGTTATTAAAGCGGAGCCAAAACTTCGCCAGGACCTGATCATCCAGTCCAAATGTGGCATTCGCTTTGCCGACGACGACAACCCCGGTCGATACGACCTTTCTCCCCAATGGATAGAGTTCAGTGTCAATGGCATTCTCGAAAGGCTGGGTACAGAGTATCTGGATATTCTTTTACTGCATCGCCCTGACCCGCTGATGGAACCCGATTTAATCGCCGAAGCGTTTACTCGCTTATACGACAGCGGAAAAGTACGACACTTTGGTGTTTCCAATATGAACCAGCATCAAATCGCCTACCTTCACTCCTGCATCGAACAACCTTTGATCGTCAACCAGTTGCCCATGAGTCTTGCCCGTTGTGACTTTGTGGAAGACGGGATACTGGTCGCCATGAGTGAGAGTGCCGACACTGGCTTTACGCCGGGAATGATTGATTACTGTCGTAAAAATAACGTTCAGCTTCAGGCTTGGGGCTGTCTGGATCAGGGACTGTTCATCGGAAAAGATACCAGTAAGGAACCAGCGGCCGTTCAGGCCACTGCAAAACAGGTTGCCGAGATGGCTGAAGACTATCAGACTTCCGGAGAAGCCATTGCTCTGGCCTGGCTGATGAGGCACCCGGCCAGCATCCAGCCTGTGATTGGCACAACGGATAAAGATCGTATTCGTGCATGCTCTCAGGCGATGGAAGTTCATCTAAGCAGGGAAGACTGGTACAAGCTTTATATCGCCTCCAGAGGGCGGTCTCTGCCTTGATTTGAAAATGACTCAGTAACTCTGACATCGACGAACAATTATTAGAAAACGGGGATGAAGTTATTATGAACCAGAAAGCAACCAGATATCTGGCTGCCACACTCATAGCTACCACTCAGCTGACGGGCTGTTCAGGTCCCTGGAATAATCCTCATCAGGAAAGTTCTGGTCATCAGAACCAGACTGTCTACTACACCAATTTTCAACTCCCCCCCCAGCACTTTGATCCGGCTATTTCGTACAGCACTGATGAAAGTATGCTGATCGACCAGATCTACGAGCCTCCTCTTGGTTATCACTTTCTGAAAAGGCCTTATGAACTGCAACCTCTGGTGGCTGAATCCATGCCAGAGGTTCGTTTTCTTAACGCCAACCACGAGGAGACCACCTTTGATAGCCCTGACATTGCCTTCAGTCGATACACCATCACCCTCAGGGAAGGTATTGTTTATCAGCCTCACCCGGCGTTCGCCAAAAACGGTAAAGGCGATTACGTCTATCTCTTTAACGATGAAAGTGAAACCGTAAACTACAAAGCTCTTTCCGACTTTGGTCAAACAGCAACTCGGGGGCTGGACGCAGACGACTTTCTCTATCAGATCAAAAGGATTGCCGACCCTCACAATAAAGCACCCTTAATTGGCTTCCTTGCTCAGTATATAGACGGCATGAGTGAAGTGACCGAGGAATTAAAAACTGTTGAAAGAGACGGGTGGCTGGATCTTCGTGAATTCAAAATGAGGGGACTGGAAAGAGTTGATGAGCGGACTTTCTCTATTACTATAAAAGGCATCTACCCCCAGTTTTCTTACTGGCTGGCCATGCACTTTTTTGCACCTGTCCCCTGGGAGGCGGATCGCTTCTATAACAACCCCGGGTTCAAAGACAACAACCTGACTCTGGACTGGTATCCAGTCGGCACAGGTGCCTACATGATGACCAGAAATGACCCTAACAGGGAAATCATTCTGGAACGAAATCCTAACTTCAGGGATGATTTTTATCCCACTGAAGGAGCCCCCGGTGATAAAGAGGCAGGGTTGCTTGCTGATGCCGGAGCAAAGGTACCTTTCATAGATAAAGCCATTTTCAGCCTGGACAAAGAAGTTTTGCCTATGTGGACCAAATTCCTGCAGGGATATTACGATCGCTCAGGAGAAAACCACGGCAACGTCACCCAAAACTTTGACCAGGCCTTGACCATCGGCCCCGAGGGTGTAGAGCTTACCGACGAAATGCAAGACAGACAGATCACTCTGTCCCAGGATGTTAAGCCTGCGGTCTACTATATGGGCTTCAATATGCTGGACAATGTGGTGGGTGGTTACTCCCCGAAAAAGCAAAAGCTGCGTCAGGCCATCTCCATTGCCTGGAATTCTGAAGAATATATAGAAATATTCCGAAACGGCTCCGCCATTCCTTTCATGGGGCCCATTCCTCCCGGTATTGAAGGTTCTCTGAAAGCAGAGGCAGGCATCAATCCCTTCACCCACGACTGGAAAAATGGCAAGGCCGTTCGCAAAGACCTTGAATACGCCAAACAGCTTTTGGCTGAAGCGGGCTACCCCAATGGTCGTGATGCTGAAACAGGTAAGCCTTTGAAGCTCTATCTGGATGTCCAGGCCCAAGCCACCAGCAAAAGCCGTGAAGACTGGCAAAAACGCCAGCTCAAAAAACTCGGCATAGAGTTAGAACTCAGAGCGACAGACTGGAATCGCTATAAAGAGAAAATGAGCACAGGGAACCACCAAATGTTCTCCTATGGCTGGTTGGCCGATTACCCTGATCCCGAGAATTTTCTGTTCTTGCTCTATGGCCCTCAAAGCCCTGTCGCCTGTCAATGTGACGGCAACAACAATGCCAACTATAACAATCCTCGCTATAACAGGCTTTTCAAGCAGATGAAGACCATGCAGCCCGGTCCTGAGCGAAATCGGTTAATCGCCGAAATGTTGGATCAGGTTCGCGCTGATGCTCCCTGGTTTACTGGCGAATACCCGAAAGAGTATTACCTGAATAACCAGTGGGTTTCTAATACCAAACGTCATGGCATCTCCAAGGCTACCCTTAAATACCTGAAGATCGATTCAGAAGTGAGAAAACAAAAACAGGCTGAATGGAACCAACCCAATCTTGTCCCTCTGGTGGCAGGCATGGGGGTTTTTGTCGCTTTGTTTATTCCTGCGATTCGCGCCTATAGACGACGCCAGAAGCTGGTCATAAATACCGACAGCTAATAAAAAGCTGAAGAATAATTTTCAGGTTTAAGGACGTTCTACCATGCTTGCTTATATTATCAGACGACTGATTTACGCCATTCCTATTCTTATTGGTGTCAATCTGATTACTTTTTTACTCTTCTTTGTGGTGAACAGCCCTGACGATATGGCACGAGCTCAGCTGGGGGATAAATACGTCACCGAGGAAGCCATTGAACTCTGGAAAGAGACGAATGGCTACCACCAGCCACTGTTTTTCAATCACGAAGAAGAAGGTCTGAAAGCACTGACAGAAACCATCTTTTTCAACAAATCCATCAGTCTCTTCAGCTTCGACTTTGGACGGTCGGAGAGCGGTCGGGATATTACCAGCGATGTTTCCCAGCGCATGTGGCCCAGCGTCATGTTTGCCCTGCCAACACTGCTCATCGGACTCTGGGTCAATATCAGCATAGCCCTTTTAGTGGTTATGATCCGCAATACCGGACTTGAGAAAGTGTTTGTGGTCTCTTTTGTTGGCTTGATGTCTGTCTCTTACCTGTTTTACATCATTGGTGGCCAGTATCTGGTCACCCGTTTGTGGAACCTGGTGCCTGTGTCGGGTTTCCAGCCCGGACTGGGTTCCTTCAGGTTTCTGATTCTTCCGGTTGTTATTGGTGTCATTGCCGGTACCGGAGCCGGAGCCCGACTCTACCGGACACTGTTCCTGGAGGAAGCGAATCAGGATTACGCCCGCACGGCCAGGGCAAAAGGGGTAAGCGAAGTCAGCGTCCTGTTCCGGCACATTCTGCCCAACACCATGATCCCGATTCTGACCAATATCGTGATTGTCATTCCAATGCTGTTTATGGGCAGCCTGGTGATGGAATCCTTCTTTGGCATCCCGGGCCTGGGCAGTTACATGATTGATGCCCTGAAATCCCAGGACTTCGCCATTGTCAGAACAATGGTGTTTATTGGCTCAGTACTCTACATCATAGGCCTGATTGCCACTGACATTTCATACACACTGGTCGATCCCCGTGTCAGGCTGAATTAGGAGAACATCCATGAAACCGGTTATTTTATGGAGTGATGCATTGCTGTTTATCCTACTGGCAGCCATGATCGCATTCATTGTCAGTATCATTCGCAACAACGAGAGTCGTGAACGCTGGAGCAGAGTTTTTCGTTCCCGACTGGGCATGTCCTGCTTTCTGATTATTCTTACCTACATTGTCATAGGTGTTCTGGATTCACTGCATTTTCGCAAGGCGATCGAACCTCTTGAAGGTCAGTATAAAAGTGACGTTTATTACTCCAGTCATATAAACAGTGTTCTGGATCTGGTGCTGGGCGAAATGGGGGAGGACAAGGAAAAAACCTATTCAGCCCCCTTCTCACTGAAATCATACTCCAAGGAAAATATGCAAGATGAACAAGGCAATACTTACCGGGATTATGCCAGCTTGAAACATGCAGGTAAGCATCTGGAATCCTCTGATGACAGGCTTGTGGATATTGCCCTGCAATCATTTCAGGCGCTTCTCACTGGCCTGTTGTTCAGTGCTCTTCTGATTGCTGCCCATGCCTATTGGATGAAAGGTAAAAACAGCATCTACCCGTGGAAAACGGCCTATATAACCCTGGCAATTATTATTTGCCTGCTCACCTGGATGATTCACATCGGCTGCCTTTATCACATCCTGGGCACAGATAAAGGAGGTAACGATGTTCTCTACAAATGCCTCAAAGGTATTCGCACCGCCATGTTGATTGGCACTCTGGCTACTCTGATCATGATGCCTATTGCCATTTCCCTTGGAATAGCCGCTGGTTATTTCAAAGGCTGGGTAGACGACATTATTCAGTATTTGTATACCACTCTCAGTTCTATTCCGGGTCTTCTATTGATTGCAGCCTCCGCTCTGCTGTTCCAGATATGGATTGACCTGAACCCTGATTACTTTAGTACCGGACTCGAAAAAGGTGATGCCAAATTCATCGGCCTATGCTTTATTCTCGGAGTTACCAGCTGGGCCACCCTCTGTCGTCTGCTCAGAGCGGAAACCTTGAAAATCAGTCAACTTGACTATGTCCAGGCTGCCCATGCTTTCGGCGTCAGTCATGCCAGAATCATCAGCAAACACATTCTGCCCAATGTTACCCATATCATTCTGATCATATTTGTTCTCGACTTCAGTGGTCTGGTAATGGCCGAGGCAGTGCTTGCCTACATCGGTGTGGGAGTCGACTCTTCAATGCACAGCTGGGGTAATATGATCAGCACTAGCAGCGCAGAACTCAGTCGGGTACCCGCCGTCTGGTGGAACCTTGCAGGCGCTTTTACCCTGATGTTTGTTCTGGTGCTGGCAGCCAACCTTTTCTCGGACCTCGTCAGTGACGCCTTTAACCCCAAAACCCATTTGGAGGCTGCCTGATATGAGCATTACAGAATCCTCAGGGGAGAACATGGCCAAAACGGCCGAGAGCAAAGAACCGGCATTGCAGGTATCCAATCTTAATGTTGTCCTCAGACATGAACCCGATACCCGGATTCTAAAAGGCGTCAGTTTCCAACTGAACAAGGGTGAAGTCTTTGCATTGGTTGGCGAGTCAGGCAGTGGCAAGTCGGTAACATCGTTGTCAATCATGCGTCTGCTGCCCGATGCTCTGAAAATCACTCAGGGAATAATCCGGCAAGATGATACCAACCTGTTTGCCCTGACCGAGCAGGAAATGGGCTCCGTTCGTGGTAAAAAGATCGCCATGATCTTTCAGGATGCATTGACCTCTTTGAATCCGGTTCAAAAAGTGGGTGACCAGATTGCAGAAACCCTGAAAATACACACCAATCTGACCGGTGACGAGATCAGAAAACGCACTGTCCAACTGTTTGAAGAAGTCGGCCTTCCTGACCCGGATAAACGTGTAGACTGGTATCCCCACCAGATGTCCGGAGGTCAGCAGCAGCGGGTTATGATTGCTATGGCTCTGGCCTGTGAGCCGGATATTCTGCTGGCGGATGAGCCCACCACCGCCCTGGATGTCACCATTCAGAAGCAGATTCTGGAGCTGGTAAAAGCATTAACCATTAGCCGTGACCTGGCGGTATTGTTGATTACCCATGATATGGGCGTAGTTCGTGAAACCGCTGATCGTGTTGGTGTTATGTATCAGGGTGAGATCATTGAGGAAGGCAGCTGTGATGATTTCTTTGAGAATCCTCGTGAAGAATACAGCTGTCGTCTGATTAACAGCCTGCCTGACATGGACGCTTACCGGCCTCAGACCCATCCCACTCCCTTGTTGAAGGTAGATAATCTGGAAGTTCACTTTCCCATTCGTAAGGGAATCCTCCAGAGAGTTCACGATTACACCAAAGCGGTTAATGGCATCAGCTTCTCCATCGCCAAAGGTGAAACGCTGGCCCTGGTAGGCGAATCGGGTTGTGGCAAATCCACCACTGGTCGTGCCATTCTTAACCTGGAAAAAGCGACCGGTGGTGAGATCTGGTACAACCACCGGAAAATTCACGCGCTTTCCCGCAGGGAAATGTTGCCCCTTCGCAAAAAAATCCAGGTCATCTTCCAAAGCCCTTATTCTTCCATGAACCCACGTATGACGGTGGGTGACATTATCGAAGAAGGTATGATTAGCCTGCAGATGGGTCTGAGCAAAGCTGAAAGGGAGCAACGTGTTGAATCGCTTTTAAAGAGGGTCCAGCTGGAGCCTGAGCACCGCTATCGCTATCCCCACGAGTTCTCTGGTGGTCAGCGTCAGCGCATAGCCATCGCCCGGGCGCTTGCGGTTGAACCTGACCTGATCATTTGTGATGAACCTACCAGCGCACTGGATGTATCTATCCGCTCAGAAGTCATGGATTTGTTGCTGGAGTTGCAAAGAGAGCTGCAAGTCTCGTACCTGTTTATAACTCACGATCTTTCAATCATTCCTCATCTCGCTCACCGGGTCGCGGTGATGAAGGGAGGCAAAATTGTCGAACAGGGCCATACCGAAGATGTAATGACCAGACCTCAGCATGATTACACTCGTAAGCTGCTCAGCGCTGTTCCGGAAGTGCGTTAAGCGCCATTCCCCGCCCATCACGCTTAGTTATGGGCGAGCAGCCTGTCGGACTTAAGACTGTCCTACAGGCTGCGAGGGTTCTGGCTCGTTATGCATCCGTGAAGATAATCAGGCTCTACACCCTGAAGAAATGAACCCGATAGTGAAAAACTGTCCGGAATGTTTGAGACTCAAAGTTCATTATTCTGAGGCTCGTTTTGAGCTATCGGGGACAGGGTTATAACCACATCACTGCTATCTGAGAAAGGTACTCTCTCAAAGCGAGTGGGAGACCAGTTACTCTCCCTGTTTGTTTTCACTGGACCGTAATCCCTTCCATCCACTGACAGTGTAATCATATACGGCTGCTCATCAGGATAATAAAATATGCCACCTGCAAAAACAGAGAAAGTATAGGTGGGCTTATAAACATCGGGGCTATCAAGGGACCAGGCCACAGTCCCCTTGGGATACCTGGCATCAGTGGGATGAAGGTCATTGTTCACATTCTGGAGACTGATACTGGTACTGATGGGAAGATAAACACCAGACTTAATAAAACTGTCCAAAGTGGCCTTCAAGCCACCCACCTTCCTGAAATATCTAAAAGCATTATGTTGAAAACCTGCAGCTACTGCACTAAAGCCATAGCCTAACCCCACCGTTTCATCTCTGAATGTCACTTCTGCTGCCGATGCTGTGGACAGGAAACCGGAAAGGAGTAAACCAACAGGAATAGCCATTAAAACTTTCATAACTAAAAAAGCCTCTTCTGATGTTATAACCCGGGAATATCATGAAGCTGCTTTAACCAGACCAAGGTCACATAAAAAATTCCAGTCACCATTTATCCATCTGTAGAAAAACAAACGAACGTCACCAGTCGGATTTTTACCAGCTCACTCGACACTAACGACAAGATGTCGTCAATCAGATAGCAGAAGAAAGAGAAGTACTCCGCTTTATCAGATTCCCGAATTAACCCAACGCTCAAGTATAGATACTCATTTCCATCACTGCTTTTTTTACTGTGACACCCTCTTATTATTTTGGGAGGCTTCCTGGCAACCTGTTTGATGATCAAAGCATCTCAATCCCAGCTGGTCAGACTAAACCGCGCATAAACCCGAAAGTCATTCCCTGAGACACCCACCGGCTCAAGCGTCTGGGCGGCGCTGATTTCCAGAGCGCCCCATTCGGCAGAGACTTTTGTCCCCAGGCCAGCGGAGGTGAGTTTTTCGTGGGAACCGGGCATCCTTGTCTCGCCATGATCAAGAAAGACAAAAGGTTCGATTGCGCTCTGTCGATAGGACAGGCCAGAGTAGTGCAGCTCTGTCTGCTGACGCCAGCCTTTGTCGCCGGTCACAGCACTGTTGTTATAGCCTCGAATGCTGTACAACCCTCCGAGAGCAAAGCCAAGGCTCGAAGGCAGAGTTGCTTCACTGGCCCACTGAGCCTCCCATGAAGACAGCACATAGAGTGGCGAGTCAAAGTTGTAGATCAGTGTCAGGCTCGGGTTCAACAAACTCAGGTACCGCACATCGTCATTCAGAATGGACTTGCTGCGCAGTCTGCTTAACAGCAGTCGGCCATTAACCTGCCAGTTGTCGTCCGAAGTCAGTCAGGACAGCCTGCCAATGGCTTACGCAGACACTGTCTCAAAAGACGGAATAGCCAATTATCAGTTAGCAGCAGACTGTGAATACCGCTTTCGGTTTCTCAGCATTGGCCCGGAGGAAGCAGTGTCGGTTTCTGTGCTGGAGTCCTGAGATTCTGGCACTTAGCAACGGAGGCATGTAGGTCAGCGTGTTGGTTTGTTATGCTCAAAATTCAGTAAGTTGGCATGGATACAGGGTCAAATGGCTTGCCACATTGTTGAAAGCGCCCCCAACGCCTAAAATTACCGAAAAATCACAATAAATGGAGATACAACGTGATTGACAGTAACATCTGGATTGTATGCAACCCTGAAGTCATGACAGGCAAGCCCTGCGTTAAAGGCACCCGGATCACTGTAGAAAGCATTCTTGAAATGCTGAGTTCCGGCATGTCCTTCGCCGAAATCATATCGGACTTTCCCAGCCTGAATGAAACCAAGATACGAGCTGCCCTGGGTTATGCCGCCCAAAATCTGGCTAAGGGGGATGCTGCGTAGTGATATTGATTGATGAAAACCTGTCTTACAAACTGGCAGCAAGAATAGAAGCTGATTACAAAGGGACGCAGGCTGTCTCAAGAGTCGAATCACTGGGTGAAGGAGCCCCGGATCGGCTGGTCTGGGAATACGCAAAAGCACACAATAAGGCCATATTAACCAAAGATAAAGACTTCGTAGATTTCTGGAGTCGGTTCGGGCCACCGCCTAAAGTCATCCACATTAAAATCGGTAACGCTCGTCTACCCGCTCTTGAATCCCTGATCAGTAATAACAGGAGTCGTATCAATCAATTTCTGACAGAGACTAATGATGGATTGCTGACCATTCAGTCATAATGGCTCGCTCCCATGCTCAAGCGTGGCAACCTCGTGGCAACCTGTTTGATGATCAGAGCACCTCAATCCCAGCTGGTCAGACTAAACCGCGCATAAACCCGAAAGTCATTCCCTGAGACACCCACCGGCTCGAGCGTCTGGGCGGCAGTGATTTCAACAGCGCCCCATTCGGCAGAGACTTTTGTCCCCAGGCCAGCGGAGGTGAGTTTTTCGTGGGAACCGGGCATCCTTGTCTCGCCATGATCAAGAAAGACAAAAGGTTCGATTGCGCTCTGTCGATAGGACAGGCCAGAGTAGTGCAGCTCTGTCTGCTGACGCCAGCCTTTGTCGCCGGTCACAGCACTGTTGTTATAGCCTCGAATGCTGTACAACCCTCCGAGAGCAAAGCCAAGGCTCGAAGGCAGAGTTGCTTCACTGGCCCACTGAGCCTCCCATGAAGACAGCACATAGAGTGGCGAGTCAAAGTTGTAGATCAGGGTCAGGCTCGGGTTCAACAAACTCAGGTAGCGCACATCGTCATTCAGAATGGACTTGCTGCGCAGTCTGCTGAACAGCAGTCGGCCATTAACCTGCCAGTTGTCGTCCAGCAGATTCAATTCCTGCCCGAACTGCAGCTGATCATTACGGTAGTCCGACAAAGGTTCATCCGCAACAGCGTTTTCCGAACGAGTACTGCTGGCTGAAAAAAGCAGGTTCAGCCAGCCATCAATGTCGGACCAGAACAGGTAACTGGCATCCAGAGTGTAACGTGTCGTGTCACCGGTAACGTCGACGTCAACTGTCGTGATTTCCAGCTCGCTGTCGGTGTACTGGAAACTGCCTCCCAGTCTCCAGCCCTCTTCGCCCAAGACCCGGTTGTAGCTGGCGCTGAATGACTTGAGTCCATCAGACGTCAGACCATAGCCCAATAATTTGTCGCCGTGGCTGAACACCGACGTTTTCTGGTAGAGCAGACTTAACTGCTCTTCTCCGGCGTTTTCAGTGCCGTGGTTATCAAAATAGAGCGACGCTCCTTCTTCCGATTCAGGAATCTGAACAACGACATCGGTCAATCCAAACGCCTGACCGGCCTTAAGCTCTGACTGCAATCTCTGGCCGTGAACCCGGTTATAAAACAGGATATCCCGCTCCAGCGCTTCGACATCGATGGAGTCTTTCTGCCAGTCTGTATTGATCCACTTCTGAAAATACGCTCTGTCATCCTCTTCCACTTCGCCAGAAAAAACCAGTTCACCAAAGCGACCTTCCACCAGTCTGATACTGACCAACCCGTTCTCTATTTTCTGTTCCGGAAACACTGCAGCAGCCGTGTAAATGCCTTTGCTCTTGTAGAGTGTATTGACAGCTCCAAGCAGGGTTTGCAAATCCTGATAATTGACTTCTTTGCCCAGCCAGGGCTCCGCCAGCGACTGCAATTCCTCTCGGGACAGGTGTCTAGATTCTGTGAAGCGAATGCCCTGCAAAAGAAGCATTGGACCACCGCTTTCCTGAACCGCTTCCGGCTCCTGATCCTTCTTCACAGTTGGCGTCTTTTTTCTCAGTTCAGGCTCAACCAGGCGCTCTTTCTGCTTCTCAATGTCTCTGCTGAGATTTCCCGAAGGATCTGGCAGCGGTAGTTGTGTGGCCAAAGTGACCGTTGATTGCAGCCAGAGACTGCATAAAGCCAGTCCGGCTGCATTCAACGAGAAATGGAATTTAGAGAAAAGTCGCTTTCTGCAAGCATTATTTTTCTTGTTATACCCGTCCAAGTACATCTACTCCCAGGCCTGCCCATCACTGGACAGGCCAATTACACCCTAGAAAAATCTCCCCCATCCCCAACTGCGGCTTTCAGAGGCAGGCTTGATATACGCATAGTGCTGTGTATCGACTTCCGTGCTGGTGCCCTCGTCATCGACCTGAGTCACCCGGATATCAGGTGCGTAAAAGCTGACGCCATGCCTGCCAGTCAGACTGAGTTCTTCAACCTCCACGCCATTTTCAGCACGAATCGAGCCACGCTCCATGGTCATTTTGCCGGCAAACAGGAGATCACCCACCACCAGCCAGGCGTTACCTTCCAGTTCATCAATGGACAGTGAGCCCAGAGTTGTCATGTAGATATTGCCACCGGTCGTCTTAAGCAGACTGGCCTGAAGATCGGCACGGGCCAGAATGTTGATATTGCCACTCTCAGTTTCTGCTGAAAGCCATGGCAGATCAACCACCAGCGGATGCCCGATACCTGTAGCAGCCTGAAGAACAGCCTCTCCGTTGCTGGCTGTCAGGTGACTGGCATCACGCCACTTACTGAATCTGTATTCATTGTTTCCGTAAATGCCGCCTTGTGCAGAGGTGAGAGCAAAGGCCAATCCATCAGCGTGGGATGTCAGACTGCCGAGATACTGGTTACCGCGGGTATGAATGGTTACCGCGCCACTGGCTTCAATGGAACTCTCATAGCCCATTGAGAAACGATCAGCTCCGTAATGCTCAGAGGAACCTATTGTCAGTGAGGCCGCCTTAAGGTCTGTCCAGCCCGAAAGACTAATGTCCCTCTCGGAGAACAAGCTTACAGCACCTTCAGCAATGACTGATCCACCCAGGTCAATATCTCCCCATCCTGCCCTGGCGGTGAAGTCGCCTCCTGCAGTCAGCGCACGGTAATTCTGGGAAGACGTGGTGCTGATGAAGAGATCACCGTCGGTTTCTATAACACTGTCATAGCCCGTGCTGAAGCGATAGGCACCGACCGAATCTTCTGAACCAACGGTAAGGGAGCCTGCTTTCAAATCAGTGTGTGAAGCCTGATGGATATCCCTTGCAGAATAAAGATTCATCGCTCCTGCGACGTTTACATCACCATTGAAATTGATCCAGCTATGTGCAATGGCGTCAAAATCACCGCCAGCCGTCACATCACGATAAGACTGGTAGTTTGTGGTGTGTATGAACATGTCGTCAGCAATCTCAATACGGCTGTCGTACCCTGCATAGAAGTTGTATGCCCCGGCCTGCTCCTGACTGCCAATGGTCAGAGAGTTGGCGCTGAGGACACTACGGCCTGAAAGGTCAATGTCACGTCCTGCCTGCAGTTGCATATCCCCTGCAGCAATCACGGAGTCAGCAAAGTAAATCCGCCCTTGCTCAGCCACAGCATTAACACTGCCACCGACGTTTGTTGCCTGATACTGCTGATCGTGTCTGGTATGAACCAACAGGTCACTATCAAGTTTGATGGTACTGCTGTGACCAACCGAGAAGTTGTAGGCTCCCACCTGACTCTCTGACCCTACGGAAAGAGAGGTCGCTGTGAGGTCATTGTGGGATGACAGGTAGATATCCCTTCCCGAGTGGAGGTTCACAGCACCACCTGCCGTCACAGAGTCCCGGAAATGGATAGAGCCATATTCAGCCCTTGCCGTGAAATCACCGCCAACGATCAGTTCCTGATAGTCCTGGCTGTAGGTGGTGTTCACCAGCAGGTCGCCCTCTGTCTCGATGGTGCTGCCATACCCCACCGAGAAACGATAAGCTCCGGACTGATTGGCCGTTCCCACAGCGAGAGAGCCCGCAGTGATGTCTTTCCATGACGAGAGATAGACACTACGGCCAGACTCAACACTCATGTCTCCACCTGCTGTGACAGACTCCTTGAAGTGAACATCACCGTATGCACTGTCAACAGCGAAATCACCACCGGCGCTGACGTAGTAAAAGTCGAGTCCATCCCGGGTAGACACAGAAATATCATCCCCGGCCGTCAGGCTGCTACGATAGCCGGTGTAATAACGGTCAGTACTGAGACTGATATCTTCTCCAGCGACCAGATTCCTGCGGTATTGCTGATAAATGCGGTAGCTGGTATCAAGCTCGATGCTCTCGCCGGCATTCAGATCCTGATAGAGATACAGTTCATCGGTGCGAATCCGCAGAGAGCCGCCAATATCACCAATGGTACCGGTCAGATAGAGCCTTCCATCGGTCTCAAGCTCAAGATCGCCACCCGCGCTGATCTGCACACTGTCAGGCAGTGACAGCGTATTATTAATAAGCGCCAGGTTGCCACCGGCATCAAGCACAGTGTTTCGTCCCAGATACAGGCCGTCGGACTCAACCCGCAGGTCCTCTCCGGAAATCAGGCTGCGACCCACTTCCAGATAAACATCTTCAGGCGTAGTCAACAGAATATGTCGACCGGCATTGATGTCCTGCTTAAGCTGGATGTCACTGTCAGTGTTGACCTGGAAAGAGCCTCCTGTCTGCTGCACCTGACCATTCAATCTGACCAGACCACTGGTCAGCAATGCCATATCACCGCCCGCTCTCAGGCTGGTCGTGTCAGGCAAGCTCATACCATTATTGCTGAGTGTCAGGTTTGCCCCTGCGTGCAGATTGTTATTGCCCTGCAGATCCAGCCAGTCAGAAGTCACACGGATGCTGCGTCCAGCCAGCAGGTGTTTTTCGGTAGGCAGAACCACGGTTTCAGGAACAGTCAGAACAATATCCTGACCCGCATTGAGGCTGTGCAGAATATCGAGACCTTCAGCGCCGGTAATTCGAATGGAACCCGCGCTGGAACTTACCGGGCCATTCAGAACGACCTGACTTTGAACCGTCATGTCGATGTCATTGACAGCAGAAATTTCCACATCGTCGCCCATCTCAAAAGTGTTGAGCAACACAGTGACGCCATCCCCGGAATTCAAACGACTGTTGTCACCCAGCACCAGAGTGTCTGTGTCTATTGAGATGCCACCGGCTGAGGTAATGCTTTCTCCCGCTGCCAGATTCACTGTGCCTGGCTCTGAAAACGCAGACAGTCTCAAGACAACCGGGCTGCCTGTTCTGATGTTGGTATGTCCACCCGCAGTAACAGACTTGTTGAACAGAATCGGTCCAGATCCACTGAACAGGGTCAGATTACCTCCTGCCACCAGTTCGGAAAGATCCATCAGACCGTTGGTGGTCAGTTGCATGTTGCCGCCGGAGAGAATTCTGCTACTTGCCATCTCGAGGAAAGCAGCCTTGAGATCAAGGTTGCCACCCGCGCTCATGCTTCTGCCTGAAGCAATCAGGACACCCTCAACCGCTTCTATATTCATATTGCTGGAAGCGCTGATATCCCCCTGAACATTCAGCCCCTTGCCCATCTTCAGCGTCATGGCGCCTGCAGAAGCACTGATAGAACCACCGGCAGTCAGATCACCTGCGGTTTCTATTTTCACGTCCGCTGCAGCCAGAGAGCCGGACAGTGTCAGGTCGCCACTGGACAGTACATCAACGGTTCCCGCAACTGTGGCAGAATCAATGGCAAGCACGGAGCCTGATTCAATATCGACATCGAGATTACCGCCTACTTCCAGAACGCCAAGCAACATGGAGCCCGGTGTGTAGAGTTTCATGTCAGCACCGGATTTCATCAGACTGTTGTCGCCCATATCGATGAAGGCGGCATTGATGTCCATGTAGCCACCAGCGGTAATGCTTCGGCCAGAGGCCATTGTCAGCCCATCTGCAGCAACAATGTCGATATCATTGAAGGCACTGATATAACCCTGAACATTCAGCCCCTTACCTACCTTCAGGGTCATGGAACCAGCTGAAGAACTGAGGGAACCACCGGCAGTGAGTTCGCCTGCGGTTTCAATGGTGACGTCACTGGCTGCCAGAGAGCCGGACAGATCGAGATCACCGCTGGAAAGAATGTCGACGATACCCGCAACCGTCGCACTGCTGATAGCAAGCTCGGCACCCGACTCAATATCGATATCCAGGTTACCACCCACTTCCAGAGTGCCCAGCAGCATGGAGCCCGGTGTATAGAGCTTCATGTCAGCGCCGGATTTTATCAGGCTGTTGTCGCTCATATTGATGAAGGCGGCGTTAATGTCCATGTAACCACCGGCGGTAATACTCTTGCCGGCTGCCATAGTGACACCTTCAACGGCAACAATATTCATGTTGCTGAAAGCACCGATGTCACCCTGAACGTTCAGACCTTTGCCCATCTTCAGGGTCATGGAACCTGTTGAAGAGCTGATGGAACCGCCAGAGGTCAGGCCACCGGTTGTTTCAATACTCACATCGCTCGCAGCCAGAGAACCGGACAGCGTCAGGTCGCCACTGGAGAGAATGTCGACAAGCCCGGCAACAGTAGCAGAGGCAATACTAAGGGTTGAGCCGCCTTCCAGATCAATATCCAGGTTACCGCCAACCTCCAGAGTGCTCAGCTCCTGGTTGCCTTTGGTGGTGATCTGAAGATTCTGGCCAGACTTTATACGACGAGTGGCATACAGTCCCTTCTGTCCATCGAGAATAATGGAGCCCTGGTCACTGGTGATATCCGCATTCAGGAACATATCGCCACCTGAGGTAAGCAATATATTGCCTGCAGAGGTTGCGACTGTGTCAATCAGAGTCAGGTCAGCCTGGGTTTCGATGTCTACCTCACGGGCATCCAGACGAGTCGCGGTAATTGAACCCAGTTGAGCATCAAAGCCGTTGCTGGCAGTCAGGTCAATCACACCATTGCGGGCTGTCAGATTAAACAGGCTCATGCTATCCGACGCCGTCATAGTGATATTGCCGGAGCTGGTCACAGAGGCCAGAGAATCCATTGCAATCCTGTTGGCGTCAGCCAGAAGATTTCCACCCTGAGTGACAATGTCACCATTCAGGGTCAGCTGACCATTAGCCAGCAGCGTCAACAAACCTTTGGATGCAGTGACATCACCCAGAGTGAGGCCGCCAGACTGGGCGTAGATATTAGCACTGCCCACTCTGACGTTCATGGCGCCCAGGTCAATGCTGTCGGCATCTATGTCAGCGTCATTCCCAACGGTCATTGTGTAACCACCGCTGGTCAGAGCGCCATCCACATCCAGAGTCAGGTCAGTAGCGTCAATATTCCCCTGCAGAGCCAGGGCGCCCACTGCGCTGAGGGACAAGGTTTTGTCGATATCAACCTGCCCCAGCGTGAACAGGCTGGAGTCCTTCACGTTCAGCCAGGCATTGCCTGCGTCAGCACGGAAAGTACCCGTACCTGTCATAATCAGATTCAACGCCCCGGAACTGCTGCCCAGATCGTGGCTGTTGACGTCCAGATTGAATGACTCAGCAGCAAGGAAGCTGTCGTTGTTGTACGACAGAAGATCATTACCGTTGGCTATGGAGAGCAGGCCACCAGCACTGATTGATCCGAGATAGAGATCACCACCCACACCCTGAAGGTACATATCCGATGCAGCACCCGCCTGTCTGAGCGCTCCTGTGAGATTGAGCTTCACGGCATTGCTTTGCGAGCCAATATCGCCACGGGTATTAGCGATAAACAGGTCACGGGCAGTTATATTGGTCAGCCCTGATTTAGCTTCAATGGCACCATCCACCACCAGACGAATGTCGTTACCGGAAGAAGCCAGACTGCCCAGGGTCAGGCCGGATTTGGACTCGATGTAGATCTCTTTGGTGGCCGATGCGTAGAGCTCCCCGGACATATCGATCTTGATCGGGTCAACCTGCTTGACGTTGAACGTTACATTGTTCTGGGTCACTGTCGTTGAAATATCACCGGCACCGGCAGCCAGCAGAGCGGCTTTCTGGGCGTCGGTAATGGTTCCGGAACCATCACGGCTGACAGTGAAGACCAGGTCATTCAGGTTTTCACCGACACTGCCGCCATTGGCAATCAGGTGAATGTCGGAAGCCTTGATGTTGGCCTCCCTGTTGGTCAGCTGGCTTGAAGCGTCGCCATTCAGCGCTGTTGCAGAGATACTGATATCCAGCTGGCTCTGCTTCCACTTTGCACCATCCACCATGCCGGTGTACCAGCTCGAGTCTTTCGCCAGAGTCAGGCGATAGCTCTGATCGTAACTGCCAGTGAGCAGATTGCCATATTCATAACCGAAGAGAGTACCTTTCTGCTCAATGCCAATGGCGTCTTCAGCCTTGTCGTAAACATCAGCGGCAGCAATCTGGTTTGCGAACCACTGCTCAAGCCCTTGATAGTCGGCCTTCACCAGGCTGGTCAGTTCCACTTCGTCAGTGGTGTTGTAACGCACTTTCAGGGCTTCAACAAAGGCGGGATCGATGGTGAAACCGGCATCGCTGTCGTCAGACAGACGTTGCTTGATCATCCAGTAGCTATGGTACTTGTGCGTGAACTGGTTTTCGTAAGACGACACAGTCACAGCACCGGCGTCATCATCCAGCAGGTTCAGGCTGTCCCATACCGCAGCATCATAAGCCAGCTCTTCATCGGTCTTGTCCAGTCGGCCAATACCGTTGGTAATCCGGCCATTACCCAGCTTGATTACCACTTCTTCGTTAGCATTGGCGCTGTAAAGCTCAAGGTCGCCACTGGCCTGATTAACAGCAATATCAGTAGCGGCATTCAGTTTCACTGTGCCGGTGGTGGAAATATTGACGAACTGGTAGGTACCGGTATTGCCAATGGTTCCGACCTTACCAATACCACCGGTTGAGCTGGTCAGATCCAGACGGTCAGATTGAATAATCGTACTGCTGTCTTTGGCCACAATGCCTTTGTCAACAACACCAACAATGTCGTATTTGGCTTTCAGATGTCGAAGTTCGACATCACCATCGGCGCCTGTCACGTTGAAGTAAAGAGAACCATGACTGGAGCTCAGGCCCAACTCGTCGGTAATGATCGCCAGTGCATTATCCTGGCTGCCAATGCTGCCTCTGGCCGCAATGGTGGTCACGTCAGAGGTAATCGCGGTGGACCCCGAAGTGATCAGATTATTGAGCGTGCTGATATTCGTGGTGCCACTGGGGTTATAAACGTTACCGGTCAGCTCTATAGAAGATTTTGAGGTCAGGTCAATAAAGCCATTAGCCGAACCAGTGAACTGGAAGCTGATCGCGTTGTCCGCCTTCACATAGGTGTGGGCGTCCATCCACATACGATAGGGAACGTAAACCACAGGATCGACATTGGTCATGTTACTGCCGTAGTACTTGTCGTAGCTGAGGCCCCACTTCACTCCCCAGACATACTCACCACCACGGTCATAGACCTGGGTCAGGTAATTACTGGCTGTGCCATTGGAACAGGCTTCCGGCTTGTAGGAACAGGTGGTGTAATAGCTGGTTTCAGTGTTCCAGTTGGTTTCGTAATACCAGTCCCCCAAGGTGTTCGGGTACTTCGCGAAGTAGCCATCGATAGACTTGCCATCATAAGGCGCAGAGCTGTCTCCGGGCGGATCGAAGCTACGCACCACTGTCGCCCCTTCACGGATATAAAACAGCTGTCCGGCCATGGGGTTGTAGGTCATGGTCGACGTTGTTCCGGTGCCGCCAAGGCTCTTCACATAATTGGATTCGTCATAACTGACCGCCCAGGCGTCGGTCTCATACTGTCTGATTTTGTTGCCGGGCGAGTGAACGAACCATTCACTGTAATAGCTGCCATTTTTTCTTTTGTTCAGGTCGGTAATGCGGATAACACCAGTGGCATCGTCTCCGGCACTGATAGTACCGAGCACCAGCTGCTTGCTGGAGTCGTTATTGATGTCAATCTGGCCAAGACCGTCCTTAACGGTAATATTACCTTCTTCGCCGGTTGAGGAAATTCTGGCCCTGATAGCCACATAGCCACCGCCGCTGACCGGAATATCATCAGCCCTGAGCTTGCCGGTAGCAACATCATAAGTCAGACCGATGCCGGAGGTGCCATTACTGGACGACACATCAAAGTTATAGTATTTCAGGGTTTTGAGGCCGGGCAGAGACGGATGTTTGACCCAGAGAGCCTTGGTTTCGCCGGGCCTGATATTAATCACATCACCGGCAGAAAGTCCGGCGTCCCTGATGTAATCGGCGACGGTCGCATCAAAGCCTGAACCCACATCCACAGACCAGGAGTTATCGGTACCGACAATGATCTTGCCGTTGATATCCAGACGCTCGGCATTAATAACAACCTTCTCACCAATAATCGAAGTGCCGGTTCCGCCGAGACTGCTTTTTACCTGGGAGTAGGTAGCGCTCTGCTCAAGTTTGGACTGTAAATTCTGAACAGGCTTGAACTTCCACTTGCTACCGCCACGACTGCTGCTGTTGGTGCGCATTTCGAATACTACTGCATCGCTGCCGTTGTATTCTTTACTGTCGCTGAAGCCCCAGTTGAAGTAGATGTTCATCTCGTCGTAGCCGTAGCTACCGCCCTGGTAATAACTCTTCTGGTCGTCGGTATGACGGATTGCACGGCCTGTAAACCAGTTATTGAAGTCATTAATACCAGTAGCATTGATGGCTGTGCTGTATTTGTCGTTGAGATAAAGCTGCACAAAACCTTCAGCGGAGGGTTTCCAGCCAGCAGTGTAGTTGACCAGCGCCTTGGGATCACGACCGTAAGTTTGTGGCTTGTTGGAATTCAGCAGCAGGCTGCCGTTCTCTACGTTCAGGTTAATGGCGTTAGCTTCGATGGTAGCCTGCTGAATCAGATCGCCTTCTGCCACATCAATATTGACACTGGACAGCAGGTTAGAGATATCACCATTAATAATAACGTCAGAGTCCAGGTAGTTGGCGCCGGTTGGTGCATGACTGATATCAATGCCAGTCTTCGACGTAAAATCACTGCCGGACTGCTCAAAGATGTAATTGCTGCCCAGCGAGGCACCGCCAGTGACAAACACGTTACCGCCGGTCTGATTGGTAATGCTCAGGTTTTCCAGCAGCAAATGTTCATCGGTCTTGTTCTCCACTTTGATGTAGGCGTCGCCTTTGGCAGTAAAGTCAGGTTTGTTACTGCCAGCCAGTGTAATGGTGTCTGCCACCAGGTTGATATTCCCTGCTGTAGCCTGAACATCCGCCACCCTGATGGCATCGTTCGGATTCGCAGACAGATCATTGACGATAGCCGACAGCAGTACAATTTCTGACTTCAGCTCATTGATCTCATCCTGGTAAGGGTTTGTGCCACCATCGACGATGCTCTCGGAGCCAGTGCCGGATGAGCTGCCGGTATCTTCGCCATCGCCATCACTCACTGTAATCCCATCGATAAGGATGCTGGAACCGTCCCAGGACTCCAGCAGGTCAACGCGATCCTGAAGATCCTTGATGTAGGCTTCCAGTTCTGCCCGGCTGGAGTACTTCTCATTCATCCGGGCTGCCGTACCATAACGGTAAAGCTGCTTGTTAATGGTGCCGTCAGACTCTATTTCCACCCACTGATAGGCGTACTGCCCGGCAACTACCTTACCATTGCCGTTAAAGGTCAGAATATTACTGGTGCTGGAGTCACTGCTGCCAAAGCTGGTTTCAGAACTGAACAGCTCCAGGTAGGGGTTCTTTTCAATGCCACGGTGCGTGGAACTGACCTGTCCTTCATTGGCTTCAATAAACACATGGCTGTCGGAACCAATGTCAAAACCATCAGCAAAGTTCACCTTGTTATTCAGGGTGATGTTGGATTTTGCCTTGTTGCCAGCCGGAATAGGAATAGCCGTCCAGTTATAGACGTTGGCCAGGGCATTACCTGTCAGTTGATTCTCCTGAAAGTAATTACTGCCACGACCGCTGTAGATTCCGACATTACCATAACCATTGATAATGGCATTCTTGCCAATATCAATCTGGTTAAGGACATCCAGATCAACGGTACTGACACCACCGGCAACACCCGCTGCCGCCCAGACGGTTACATTAGCCTGGGATACGGCACTGCCCCGGGAGTAAGTGCCGATACCAATCTCTCCCCTCGGGTTATAAAGTTCAGCCCCTTCACCCAATGAGATTTTGTTGCGGGTTTTGACATCCACATCGGATTCAGCGCCTGCCCCCTGCAAGGCACCACCGATTTCCAGCTTGGATTCGTCGTAGACAAAGAAATCCGTGTTGGCGTCCAACATAATGTTGTGGTCGTAAGTGCTGTCCATCCAGGCCAGGTCAGAAATCTTCAGCACAGCGTTTTTACCCACCACCACTTCGGCGGCGAGGTTTTTCAGATCCTGGTAGGAAAGCCCCGCAGTACCGTTGGCGGCACCACCGCCCGCGCCGTGAATAGAAGAGGTAAAGCCATTGAAGTAAGGATTCTGAATCTGGTAAGCGCTGTTGAAGGCGTCAATATCAATATCCAGCGCCGAGAAGCTGACATTCTCGCCCAGCTCCACCCTGGCATTGGTATCCACCTCGACCAGAGAAGTTGCGCCTGAACCACCCACTACAGAAACGGTGGTAGCATCGGTTCCGGCAAAGAACTCCGTCTCACTGCTGGCAGAAATATAAACACCACCGGCATCGACAGGAACAATCCGATAGTTGCCAGACCAGTCATCAATCTTGACCGCAGCGGACTCATTGCCATTGCTGTGATCACCAGCATCCATAACCGATTCTGCAGCACTGCCAGAGTAATAGCCGCCACCGCCTGCGGTGGTAAAGCTCTGGTTCTGGTTGTAACTGGTGGCGTCCAGAGTCAGGTCACCCGGACGTTCCAGGGCAGCTATCGGATTCTTGCCAAACTCAACCCGGCTTGAGCTGAAAGATTGAGCAACACCTGTCTGATAGCCTCCGGCCACCAGACCAACAAAGTAGCCGTCGGCATCAGCAATCTGCACCCCGGTATGACGGGCATTCACAGTGAAGTCAGAATACGGCAGATAAACACCATCGCCCACTCTGGCAATGGACTGAGACTTATTAGTGGCCCTGGCTTCACTGCCTGCAATACCAAGGAGCAAACCACCGGAAGCTGCAAAGGCTGCAGCATAGGCACTTTGATAACCGTCAGCGCCGCTGCCAGTTTCTGAGCGAACAATAACTTCACCACTGCCGTTAAATACCGTTCCGTCAGCCACTTCGGCTTCCGCTTTAGTATCAGCAATGGCATAAGCAAAAGAGCCGCCCATGGAACCACCCGCCGCAACGGTGACACCATAAGCACTGGAGTAAAGTTCCGATGCAGACTGGGCATTGATATTAACGGCACTGGAATCAGAGCCGGTATCAATGGTGCCGTAAACTGTCGCTTTTACATCGGAATCATCGCGGGCGTCAGTCACAACCCCCTGAACTCCTGCCAACAAACCGCCTGCCAGAGCGAAGCCTGTGCTCTTCACCATACCTTCGTTGAGGGCAGAAACGGTGATGTTGTTATAGCCGTCTATCAGCTTGCCTGTTTCACCCACCCAGGCATCAATGTCACTGTCCTTTTCTGCATAGCCAATGCTGACCCCAAGAGCCCCGGCGCCAATATTGATGTTCAGGGAACCATCGGTAACCGATGAGGGCTTACCGCTGCTGACATCCCCAAGACGAATATCGGTGGAATCGGTAGCGGTAACTTCAAGATCTCCGGTGTCGTTACCCTCTGCTGAGTTGATTCCGGCCACAACCCGGTTTTCACTGCGCGCATCGGTGTAGTTAATAACGACGCTGGTTCCACCCAGGCCAACAATAAAGCTCTTCATTTCAAGAGCGCCGTCATCGCTGCTGGCATTCTCCAGGCTTGCGCCGATCACCGCATTGTCTGCCTTGACATTGCTGTCTACGGTGGCGATGTTCATTTCATAGGAACGACTGATACCCACCACGCCTGCAATACCCACAGAACTGGCCTGAGCTGCGCCCAGCCCCTGGTAGCTGTGCTGCAGCGTACGACCGTTGACGTTAAGCGTATCGACATCAATCTTGCCGCCACTGATCCGGGCAGCAGTGACACTTTCACCACTGAGCTTGAGAGACTTACCTGATTCTGTCGTCGTTGAAGTAGAAGGCGTCTGACTGCGGGTTATGGTGACATTGTTATCGGCTTCCAGCGTAGCGATCTCTTCATCAGACAAATGTCTGTTATAGCTGGCAGTATCCGTAGCCAGAACCGTGTTGGCTTCGTTTCGGCTTGGATCAAACTCATCTTCAGCGTTGGTGCCATCTTCGGCTGTCGTATCACCCTGACCATAAAGAGCAAGACCGATACTGACCGCTGCGGCTGCGTTAGTGGATGCAGCACCAGCAACACTGATCAGATTGGACTGGCGCTGGGCATTGGCGTCAATATCCAGTGTGCCCGCTTCAATGTCCGAGCCAACCGCTTCACTGTAGACCTGGGAACGTCCCAGCACCACATTCGCCACAGCACCCACACCCAAACTGGCGCCAGCACCGATACCCGCAGCCCACTGATCAGCATCCTGAAGTTCTTGAGCATTAACGGTCACGTTAGTGGCGGCAGAACTGCCGTCACTGCCACGAATGTCTGTGGTGAGGTTGCTATTCTTGAGATAACCATGAATTGCAGCACGTGTTTCGCCACGGAATTCCGTAGTATTGATCATCGCTGCGACACCATAGCCGCCACCCAGTCCAGCACCAAAGACATAACTTTTTGCACTGGAAACCCGATCAGCATCCACTGTAACCGTATCTGAGTTCACTGCGGTAGTCAGGGTATCGCCGTTATCGTCCAGATCATTGCCAATAATGGCTTTCGAATCACCACCCACAATATTGAAGGCCAATCCAATACCAACGCCCACTGTCGTACCGATACCGGCTGCACCGGCGGCGACATTGGCTTCCTGACGTCTGTCGGAGACAACCACTACCTCTCTGGCATTGGTTGTGCCACCTCGTAACCAGGCACGCGTGTTACCGGCCTGTTCAGTGATAACCACTGAAGCAGCGCCACCCAGGCCACCGGTTGCGCCTAACCCGGCTGCCACACCCGCTGAAACGGCCTGAGCCAGTTTCGAGGTATTGGCGTCAATGGTTACTTTATCCGCATTAACAGTACTGTTTTCAACCGTAGCTTCACTGGAACGCTTCTGGTCATTGGTGGCAAAACCACCAACTCCCGCGCCAGCGGCTTCACCGCCACCAGAAACGGCAACACCTGCAGAAACAGCCAGTCCCACTTCATGAGCATTGGCACGAACATAGACATCTGCACCATCTTCACCGGAAACGCCGGAGTTAATGGTGGCATCCTTGATATAAGCCCTGGTAGCGTTATAGGTGCCGTTAGTTGCTACATTGACATTGATAGCAACGGCCTTGCCACCAGCACCGCCGACAGTAATCGCGCGCTGCTTGGTTCTGGACGTTGCATTAACAACAAGACCATTGACCGATTCTTTGGTGCGCTCCACAGATAACGTGTTGAAGCCGGAAGTCAGGTCACCCATGGAGACAGCATCCGGATTGGAACTGTCACCGGCAGTAGAAAGATCCGGCAGATCACCATAGCCCTTGAGATCACCGGTATCCACCTGCATAGTGCTGCCCTTGCCTCTGGCAATCACAACTGCATCGTCAATGTAGGCTTCTGTTTTGCCGTATTCCATCGCTGTAGAGATGGCGACAGCACCAGCGCCTGCATCGACACCAATGCCGACAGCACCACTGCCCACCAGATTGACGCTCATCGCATCAGCATTGACCAAGACATTGTTCCAGGCATCTATTCGGGCATCGTCGGCAATTCTTGCTGTCACATTGCCGTCTATAACGCCGGTTCCCACTGAGCCCGCCAGGGATACCTGTTTGGAAGCAGCAACACCGGCGTCGATGGTCAACAGCCAGTTACGGCGGAAAGCGTCAACAGTAACGTTCTGCGCCTTGAGCGTTGTACTGCCAGGGTTGCCTTTGTTACCCAGCACTTCTGCCGTGACATCTGAATCGACACGGTTGGTAGCAATGGCGACACCACCGGCGGAACCATTGCCGGAGCCAGCACCCATCCAGGCTGTGGCTACGCTATCACTGTAATCCTGACCCTGGACAACGACATCACCGCCACTGGTTGAAGATGCTGCGCTGGAACGATTGGTGGCGGTGTCTTTAATACCGGCTTCGATGGATTGATCGACATTGTTGGTAGAAATTGCGCCGGCAAAGCCAATACCACTCTGCCCAAGATTGGCACCTATAGCGATGGCGTTGCCCACCAGCAGATTATGATCATTGGATGTTCCGCTGAGCGCCCTGACGGTAAGATCCTCATCCACCTTAAGGCTGGTGTTGCTGACCCTGGCTTTTGTTGAATGCTCGTCAGTACCTACAAGATTCAGGGCTACTGCCAGACCTCCGGCAATAGCGCCACCCTGACCACTGGCCACCGCTACTGAACCAGCGACGTTAATCAGATCCATGTCATTCTGGGCGACCACAGACAAGTCACTGGCGTTGATGGTCCCCTTATCGGAACCGTTCCAGTCACCAATTTCAGCCAAGACCTGGTTATTCAGGCGGTTAACCGCAACAGAGCCGACACCGGAGAAGCCGCCAGTGCCTACACCCACACCAATGGCAACACTGTAGAGCAGGGAGTTGTCACGGGCATTGATATTAACGTCTGCCCCGGCTCCTGACTTATTGATATTGACGTCTTCCATGCGGGCTTTGGTTTCACTTTTCACATCCGCATGGGCGTAGGAAATACCCAGATTCTTTTTACCAGCTTGAACAGCACCGGCCACAGCAATGATGCGCTTGCCTTCTGAGGAGTAGTTGTAAGTCGAGCCGCTACCGTCTTCACTGGTGTGGACGTTGGTATTGTCCATGGCTTCAGCACCGCTGAAGTCGTAATCCTTGTTAGTATTGCTGGAGCCGAGGTCACTGAGAATCTTGTCAAGATCGCCGTCTTTCTCACCACTGGCATTAAGATTAACGACACCCGCCCCGGTGATGTTGGTGCCTTTCATCAGCGCCTTGGTATCCGCACCGATGGAACCTATGGCAAAGCTGCCCTGGAAGCCCAGGGAATCTTCCTGATTATTGTTATAGCCAATACCTGCGGCGCCAATACCGATCCGGTTCAGGCTGCGGGCACTGATGTCGACCCGGTCAAAGTTATTGAGATAAGAGCGGTTGGAACCACTGAAGTCAACGATGGCTTCGGTGGCTGCACCGTCATAAACATCCTCATCATAGGCGGTACTGAGAACATTGTTACCATCCGGGTTGGCGTCTCCGGGAATGGCGGACGGATCATTAATCTCGGCAAAGGTAATGGCCAGACCGGCCCCCTGCTTGCCGCCGCCGTAAAGGGTACCGCCCCCTACGCCCACATAACTGTTGTTATAGGCGGAGACTTCAAGATCATTATTCGCCCCCTGATTTGAGCTGATGGACGAACCTTCAATCCGTGCTGATGTGCCGTCGTATATCTGGGCACCCGAGATGGACAGCGCACCATTACGTGTCTGGCCAGAGGAAGAGTCCGGCCTGGTGACAGATAGCGCCAGGGCGACGGAAGTCAGTTCACCACCGTGCAATGCCTGAACATTTACGTCATCGGCATAAGTGATGACAGAGTCTTTAATCCAGGCCAGGGCATCATTGAAACTGATCTGATAGGAGATAGCCCCGGCAATAGTATCCTGATTGGTAGGCGAATTTGCTCCCAGCATAGACAGCGCTGCTGAACCTGTCGCAGAAGCCGAGATCACTTTTTCCAGAGCCTGAACGTCAACATCGACATCGTTGTAGCTGTTACCGTTCTGGTGACCGCTGATGGCAGCGCCATCAATAATGGCCTTGGCGTCCATATTATTGACGGAGACAGTAAAGCTGCCCGCCCCTGTCAGGCCCAGCTGCTCCTTGGAGACTTCCGCAGAACTTTTGCCAGAACCTGAGCCACTGTCGTCGTTCTTGCCGCTTTCTGAAGATTTGCCTATCGATGAATCACTGCTGCTTCCGGTAGCGCCGGTGTAATTCGCAGCCAGCTTTGAAGACAAGCCGTTGTACCAATTCTCGAACCTGGCGCCAATGCCGGGCTCATCACTGGGCTCTGTGGTTAATGCTCCGGCAACCGCCAGAGACCCGTTGGTGCCTGTTGAGCGGGCACGCACGCTTACCGAATTAACGACGATGCCTTTTGTTGGATCAGGTGCCGTTGGCGAACTTGGGGAAGGCTTATCGGTCTCGCTATTGTTCTTGTCCTGAAACTTGACCTTATTGTATTCCTTTGAATTGTCACCAATAAACGCCTTGGTATCGCCCTGGGAAACGTTCGCCGCTATAGCGATGCCAACCGCTGACTGGTCTGACCAGCTGAAGGCACCAGCCGCCGCCCAGTTGCCAAATTCATGGTCAGCAATGATAACAAGATTATCAGCGCTCAGCTGAGCCTGATTGTGCAGGGATGCGTGAGTCAACACTTCCGAATTGAGAAAGCCGAGAACTCCACTGAAGCCAATACCACTGGACTGACCAGAGGAAGGCGTCACCAGGAAGTGACGTTCGTCTGTTTCTGCATAAACCCCCACATTGCCACTGGCATTGACCGTGGCTTTGCCAATACCCGCCACGGCTGAACCGGACTGCTGGATATAGGAAATGGAGCCGCCAACCGACTTGCCTTTTTCATTGGTGCCGTTGGCGTTCGGTATCAGCCCCAGACTACCGAGATTACCAGCAACAGTAGCGGTTTCCATCAGGTTATAGGCCCTGACCGCTACCGAATCATCAAAAGAGAAGGTATAGGTGACGTCTTTAAAGACCTTGCTGCTACCCAGAATTCCGGGAACTTCACTGTTGGCCTTCAGTTCTCTGCTCGCACTCCAGTTGCCCGTACCGGTCGTCGTTATTTTGGCTTTGTCGCCTACCCAGGCCTTGGTGTCCATATCGTTCCACAGGACATTAAAGCTGCCGCCGTAGGCTTCCTTATCTGCAGCCGCACCGGCATTGGCGAAACCGGTCAGAATATTGTTCTGTAACCCGCCGATACCGTTAAATTTGCCGACGACATCAGAGAAAGTGTCCCACTTGTCGTAGGTGGAGACAATGGGCATCTGTTGCAGAGCAATGACGCCCAGGTTAGCCGCGTTGATCTGTACCGACTGGCCAACCTCCGCTACTGCGTCACTGTCGTTAATGGCAAAGTTGAGGGCCAGCGCCAGGCTTTTGTCCGATGCCGGAGTCTGGCTGCTGCCACTGGAATTCTGTTTGGGAGCCGATACAGCCGCTTCTGCCGACGTTCTGTAACCGCCTTGGTCGCCACCCAGGGCACCATTGTTATTACCACCCGCAACGGCCTGGTTATCGCTACCCAGATCGGTCTGGCTGGCGACCAGAATATTGCCAGTCGCGATAATGTGTGGCGCATCCGTCTGCCCTGATACATTAGTCCCCAGGAAACTGTAGGCATCGTGATCCGAAAGGTTGAGGGAAAATGCCAGGCCACCTTTGAAGCTGACCTTGCCCGTTTCATCGGTGGGAGCAGAGTGCCCTATCGGGAGGTATTTGGTGGTGAAGTTGTGGACACCATTCTGCAACGCAGAAACCCCGCTGATGGCTTTGGAGCCGATGGTGCGCATGAACAGGTTACTGCCCACTGTCACACCGGAGTGAACCCTCTGGTTCAGAGTCCGGTCCAGGGCTGTGATGGTAACATTTCCCGTCTTATCCTGATCGGTTCCAAGGCTGCTGCCCAGCTCGGCCGTAGCATTGGTATCAAAATCACCCACAGCAACCGCAACACCATAGCGGGTTGCTTTCAGGCCATAGGCAGAAGCAGAGATATGGTAGTAATTCTGGTTCTCTGCGGCGACCACCAGGTTGTTGGCGTCCAGGGTAACGCCGCTGTCAATCTTGGCGGTTGCGTCAACATCGGATTCCCCGACGGCGGCAGCAATCACTACCTTGTTGGCATCTTCAGCAATAAGGTTAAATGCTGTGGCGGCCACATAGGACTCGTTGTGGGCAGAAACGTCCAGGTTTCCTCCCGCCTGAATCGTAGCCCCTGACTTCACGTGGGTGGTACTGGTTGCGTCACTGGTGGCGTAAACTGCCGCCAGTGCTCCGGGCAGAGCATTGCCCAGGGTAATGGCGGAAGCGTCGGAAACAGCATGGGATTCTGATGCCAGAGAAACATTACCACTGGCGTTTATATTGGCGCCGCTGTTGACGTTGACCGTTGCTTCAGCATCGGCGTCCATCAGGTAAAATGACGCTCCGGCAAGGGCACCACCCACCACCGAGCCCATGGCTACGCCAGGTTCCTCTTTGATGCTGCTGGCAGCTTTTGATTTGGCGCTTGCGGTCAGACTTCCGGCGTACACCTGACCACTGAAATCAATGTTGGTTGTCGCGCTGGCAGAAGCCAGGCTGACATTCTGGCTGGCTGAAGCCGTGAGCGTTACATCACCCCGGGCAGTGTCGCTTGAGTTTCGAGTATCGAGAACACTGCCGCTGTTCAGATCTATATCTTTGGAGTCAATACTGATGCCCGATTCCGCAGCCAAAGTGCCACTGACGCTGGCCTGAGTAGCAGCCGTGACCGTTACACTGCCCTCTGCATCCAGAGAACTGCCAGAATTCATCTGAACCTTGTCACCGGCAACTGTCACTGATCCATCAGAGAGAACACTGCCAATCAGGTTAATGCCGGAATCATTGGTTTCCGGAGAAGCGGCAGAACCACTCTGGAGAAGTACACGATTGCTACTGCCATTGAGAGTCAGTGTCGTAGATGTATTACCGTCAGCCTGAAACTGAATACTGCCGGACGAAGCCAGACTGGCGCCGTCTCTTGTATCCAGAGTGGAACCCGAGTTGACGGAAATTTTCTCAGCCGTGATGGTAAATCCACCATCGGCATAAAGATCACCGGAAAGGTTAATGGCAGCGTCTGCGCTGCTGGAAGCCTTGAGAACAATAGTGCCGCCATCGACCTTTAATTCGTTTGGAATAGTCAGGTCATCGACGTTAACCGCCGTGTAATCGTTGTTTTGTCCATAGTTGCTGACACCGCTGGCAGCCGCTGCATTGCCGGCAATGATGATAGCCTTTTCATCAACATCAATGGTGTTGGCGTAGATGTCTATGCCTGAAGCTGTGTTGATCTTGCCCTGGATTCTCACCAGGCCAGAGGAAGAGACGCTGAAACTGTTACCGAGGAGATCACTGACCTCACTGTCTACCGGCGCGCCATTGGACAGAAGCGCAGCGATTTCACTGCTATCGGGTGTTTTTATAGAAAGCTTGCCGACATTGACGACACCGGTCTCACCTACGATGAAGCCAGCTGAGCTGGCGAATACCACATTGCCGCCCAGGGAGCCGTTCTTGTAGCTGTTCAGGATACCGTGTACTTCCGGCGCATCGGAGCCCCTGACGATATTGACCAGATTACTGGCGTCAGCAGGTACTGTCAGGTTAGCGGTATGGGAAGTGCCGACTACAAACTTGTCAAAGACATTGATGGCGGAAGCATTGGAGCGCTTTGTGGAAGTAATGGTATGGACATTACCGGAACTGGACACCGAGGTGATTCCATCTACGGCACGAATGTCGTTATCCACTGCCATTGCCGGCGCAGAAAACAGAGCACCGGTCACTACCGGCCAGGGAACCTTGTTGAATGTTGCCCTGTTAGCCAGGCCAATAGAGGTCGACAACAGCGTGCGATTAAAGCATGTCATAGAATCCCTTTCCTTTTTCTTTTTATTCCTGACGCTGTCCTTCAGGCGCCCCAGACGAAGAAGAGGGGGCAAGCCCCCGTCTGTTTTAACTCTCAATGACTGCAGTTTTACTGTTGTTTTTTCAGCAACCGCTTGAGCGCTCCCAGAGAGTGCAGGTGCGCATAGCTCCAGGCCAGCCAGCCAGCCTTGAACCAGTCGTTTATTTTTTCTTCCTGCAACCCGGCCAGCTTTTTCTCATCGATGACATACAGCCCTTCCAGCCTCAGGGGATTATCCTTATCGGCCATGACCTGAAGATTAAAAGGTGAGAACAGCTCCAGCTCACTGCATTCATCACAATAGGCGCGAGTATTTTTGTACTGCTGGTCGTAGTTGTTCAAAAACTGGATGATGTTGTTCAGGGTTTCAGAGTTTTCACCTTCGTCATTAAAGAGTGCCTCACCCTCTTCACCACCAATTTGAGCAGATTCCTTGTCAAAACAAACCGTTCCCTCATCGGTGAGAGCAAAAGGATAGCGTCTGACAAAGGCTGGAACATAACTGTCTTCCCAGCGTCCTTCGCCATCCAGTTGTTTATGGCCGGCATCCATCAGTGAAAGCAGCGCCAGAGGAAAAAAACGTCCTTCATCATCTTTGCTGAAAAGCACAGGCATATCTCGACTGGCTTCAAAAAACTCAATACCCGTCAGAGGTACAGAATTTACACTATCGGTAAATGAATAATCTCCGGAAGATTGGTATCTCAGTGCCTTGTGAAGATCACGATTGAGTGGTGCAGGGTCTTTATAGAAAAGTAATGCTGCCATGCTTGAAGTCCATTCTCGTATAATTCTTGTTTAATCTCATTGGCAAGAGCATTGTCGCACAAATCACGCGCTCTACTCAAACCGTAATACAGGTAGAAGGTCGCAAATACGACTGCAATTCCGTTAAAGACGATGAAAGCCGGACTGGATCAATAATCACAATAAACGAAGAGTCTACAACGGTAGCTCACAACTGGACTCAAAACATTTATTGAAAAACCTCGACATTATCCTCGCTTCTGCATTGGCTCTTGCTTTGATCAATGGCGTTTCAAACAATGCAGTTTATGGTATCTCACTTGAAGAAAATCTCATGGAGTCGGAATGGAATCTATGGAAGAAATTTTACGCTCCCCTGGATTACTTGCACACTCTCTTTAACTAACAGCCAGTTTAGATAAAAAGGGCAGAACTGGCGACTATACTGGCAAACACCGCTTTAGAGCTAACTTTGGTTTACCAGTGTTTTAAGGTGCATCAAATGATAACCTGTCATACCCTGTCTGAGTCCGGCCACCAGCAGTTCCGACGCTTCTCGTGGTACCTGCTTTTAGCTCATTTATGTGTTTTGGGATTCCTGACCAAAGCCAATAGCAACGACCATGAGCAGATAGAAACCTATTATGGCCTGTTGGAGTTTAATCGTGCCCAGTTTCCTTTATTGTCAGAGCTGTTGAACAGTCAACCTGTTAAACGACTGAAGAACATTAACCAGTATGGAATTATTCAGCTGGTTGACTCTCAGGGGCATAACAATGAATCTTATACCCGTTATGACCATTCCCTTGGGGTACTTTATCTTCTGAATTATTTCGGGGCTCCCTTTGAGGAGCAGGTCAGCGGGTTGCTCCACGATATATCTCACACTACATTCAGTCATGTCTCAGATTACCTTTTTACTACAAGCTCTGCAGGGAATCCTGATTACCATGATTCGCTATTCAGAGGTTTTTTAGAAAAGCACGGGGTTGCCCTGATATTGAAAAATCATGGTCTAACGCCTGACGACGTAGCCCCTGAAAATATTCAATTCACAATGCTTGAAAGAGAGCTGCCGGATATATGCGCAGATCGGCTGGATTACATATTACAAGGCTCAGTCAGAAGGAAGACTTTAACCCGGGAACAGGTCGATCAGATCATAAAGTCCCTTCGCCATGATCCGTTAACTAACCACTGGTATTTTAGCAGTCAGGATTCAGCCCAGTTACTTGCAGATGCCAGCCTGGAGCTCAACAAGAATATATTTGTCACCGCCTGGGGACGGACACTTTACCAATGGACGACAGAGGCAATCAGACGCATGATATCTATAAATGAATTGACTTTGGAAGATATCAAATACCAGATGGGAGATAGAGAAGTATGGCAGTCCATGCTAAGCAGCGAAGATACAAAGGTTGCCGCTCTTGTCGAAAAAATAAAATCAGCCTGGTACCGGGTTTATGAGACGACTGATGCAAATGAGGCTAGCACAACCTTTGAAAATCTTCGTTGCCGGGTTGTTGATCCCAGAGTAATGGTTTCAGCGAGCTGGAAAAGGCTGTCAGCCCTTAGTCCATCCTTTAAAAGAAAATATCAGGCTGAAATGGAACGTTGTCGGTTCTTTTATGCAGCCATTAAGTCTCCATAAGGCGACAGCACCTCCGGCTGAAATCAGAAAATCCGGAAATCATAATCAAGCCAGACACGCAAATCGTTTTCTTCTTTGTGAATGGCTTTTCGTAATGCCTTATCATTTCGATAAAGACCGTATTTCAGTTTAAATTTCAACCCTTCCAATACAGTCTTCGGAAAGGCATAAACCAGATGAATGTCGTGTTCCTGTTCTGCGACAGCTATTTTTTGGCCGCCGGGGGTGCTAACCTTCATACCGGAGCCATAATGAAATGAATAACCTGCCTTCAGCCCTTTGAGCCAGAATTCTGAAAAATGATAAGTAACACCCATCATCCATGCGGTTTCACCGTCATACAACATATCTTCTGCAGAACCTGAAGTGTTAATGTCCCAGTACCCGTGGGTGTTTGCTCCGAAATCATAATAATAAGCACCGGGTGGAGTGTAAGCATTGCCTGAAGCTTTTACGCTGGATGGTGCCTTAAAATGACTGACTCCTGCACGAAAATGCCATGAACCAGCAGCCAAGCCCCCGCGAAGGTTAATAACACTGGCTTTATCGTCAAATAATGGCGAGCCATCCCAGCCTGCACCCTGCCAGAGACGACCACTTTTTTGGGTTTGATAATAACTACCCCCCAGGTTAATTTTGAGATTCTGTCCTGCGTATGTGGTAAACAAGATATCGCCATTGTGTGCCTTTAAAAATTCTTTGGCAAAAGCATTGCGATATTTAAGCTGCAATTCACGCTCTTTGGAAAACTGAAGTGTATAGATCGCTTCAGCACCTATGATGTAATCAATTTTTTCACCGGAAAAGTTCATCAGACTATGAAAACCTGCCTGATTTCTAAGTGACATTTGATCAACCAGAGCAAAACCGATTTCCAGGTTTTCAATCGTGCCTTTGAGATTATACCCATTCCAGTTGCTGGGAACGGTTCTTGAGCTGGAGCCGGAAATCAGTCCGGTACGTAAATTCTGTCGTCCCGCCTTAAAGCTGAGTGATCGGTCTTCGTAAGTTGACGGTAATTTTACTTCGACATAGGCTTGCCCCAGTTTACTGAAGCCTTCGTTAGCATTATTCAACAATTGATATGAATTAGTATTCTCTTCGGGCATGTACAACTTGACCGCGCTATACAAACTGGCTCCTATTCCTACCATTTCACCCAAACCGGAACGCAAATCAAGCGATAAGCCTCCCGTCCAGGCTCCTGATGTCGAGTCTTTTACCGTGTTGTGTACATCGTAATAGACAGTCCGAAGCTTTCCGCCCAGTGTCGTATTATTAATAAAGCGCGAGTTATCTGATAATGATTCACCCGATAAAACTGCAGTATTCCAAAATCCTGAAGCAAAAAGCATTAATGGCTGCAAACCTGATTTTAAGTGCATATAAAAACCTGCTATGTAGCCACTGTGGATTGCACAATAGCTACCTTTTGACATTTTGATTACGGTCATACCTGCTTAATGGCAATACGGACTGACCGACCAGGATCAATTTCACCTTCGCCAAGATTGGTCAGGTGCTAAGGCACTCTGAAAGATGCCTCAGTAATCAGCCGGACCCAGTTTTTTGCCCAAAGGTGCTTGCGAGCTGGGGGCAGCTTCCTGAGATTGCGCCTCAGGCGGCTTTTTCTTCGCCCTCGAGAGTTCATTAAATTGGCGCCCTAATGAGCGGGCTGCGGCAATCCATATAGCAAAAAAAAGCAGAACGATAACAGCTACGTAAGGAGCAATAGCCGCCAGTGAACCCAAATAAATTATTAATATTTGCTGTATGACTGAGCCTGTTGATTTACCGGTCGGATTGCCAATAACATCAACTGCCGCCTTACCTTTCACTTTCTCTTCAGGGTCAAGTGGGATGTAGCTCATTTCCTTGGTGGGATCGAACAAGGAGTACTTGGTCGATTTACTCATGATATTTTGTACACCCCCCAATATGACGGTTAGCATCAATGGAGTGGTGCCCAGCGCCAGAAATAAAATATCGGGTACGATATCCCTGAATAAAACAAAACAAAAAAACAAAGTTCCGGTAATTAATAAAACCACCGGAGTGCAAAGTGCAGCTATTGTCCAGCCAAAGCGACGGATAACATTGTTAGTAAAAAACAGCATCATGGAAATAGTCACAATGCCTGTGCAGGTGGAAAATAATCCCATGAACTGATTGTATTCATGGGGGTTTGGATATTGCATGCGTAGCTGGTTTTTCCAGGTGACTTCAACAATATTGATACAGACACCATATCCAATAACCAAAAGGGCAATACAAAGCAGATATTTTGAATTGATAATATGCATAAAACTTTCTTTCAGGGATAAGGATAATTTTTCCTTATTGGAGCTTGCTATCTCATCAGGTTTATAAAGCCTTGGATCTGTCATCACATACCGGTTGATCCACCAGTAAGTCGCCATAATCAAAATGCCACCAATAGTAAGGACACCCGTCATTAAATTCAGGGAGTAACCCCAGGGGTCAACACCTTCAGCAAGGTTTTCACGAGTCTGTGAAGCAAAGTAGACAAACAGTCCTGCCGTTGGTAATGCCAAATTACCCATCATGCCGAAAAGCGCATAAAATCGTTTGGATTCTGAGACTCGGGTAATATGGTTGGCAAAGCCCCAGAACATCAGAGAGAGGCAGACACTTCCCCAAAGCTCAGACATGACGTAGAAAAGAGAAAACGTCCAGTTACGCATAACAGCGATCAATCCCATAAATCCGGGCGGCAAAATACTCTGCAAGTAATCTGCAAACTCTGTTGGATGAAGCATATCCCGAGCGGGATAAAGAACCAGAGAAAAAAAACAGAAAAACAACAGAAAGCTGGATATAACTAAATAAAATAAAGTTCTCCTCTCAAATATATTACTCAGCTTTGCGTATGTAACTGTGAATATTATTGCAAAAGGTACATTCACCCATAATTTTAAAAAAGGTATTATCTCCGCTCCTGAACCAGCACCAGTAACTACCAGAGTGTCTTTCGTGTCTCGCAATATGGTGTAGTTAAAGAGTATCAGGTAGAACATCAGGATCATCGGAAGTAGCTTTTTAAGCTCATAAACGTAGACGGGCCAAAGCCTCGCTCTCCATTTACTGAATTCAGTATTATCTGACATTTTATCGCCTTGTGACTGGTGAATTCTGAGACAAACTCACTTTATCTAGACGAAAAGGTTAAATACGACAACTTTTTTCTAACTATAGTTATTGCAAAAGTGCCGTAAACCCTCGCTCAATTGAGGTTTTCGCAAAAGTTCGAAAACTCATTAATATGATCTCTGTGGGAACGCATTTTTTATTCCTTTCAGTGAAGGTATGGGCTTCCCCGATGGAACCCACAGGGCTTGAAAGCATGGGAACCAGAACTTACGCAACACTTTCGAGAGGGTAGGGGGGCAGTCACGTTACTATGAATATCAACAGCCAATGGTTAAAACTGGTTTTTTCAACCTATCAGGTGACTAATGAACAAAATCACGGTGAACTTGATCATCACGTTCGTGCTGTTTGGTCAATCTGCTTTAGGCACAGAGAAGCAGGATGATGACAATCATCAATTTTACATAACAGATCATTTAAAGACAGGTGTCGCCTGGGGGCTGGTCCCCCTTGGCTCAGAGGTAGCGATCACTTCTCTTGATAAGTATCTGGATTCTAAAGGCTATAACTTTCTCTATAAGCTACTAAAGATTCACAGCAATAATGTACAAAGAGCTATGAGCCAACACCTCACTGATAATATCAGTGCCCGCCTCGAAAGTATCAGCTATAAAGCTTTATCGGACAGTCATATAACTAAAAAGACAGACGAACTGCAATCTGATTTGCTCTACCGCTCACTATCAACATTTTCAATATTGAGCCTTCATGCGCAAAAGGCCAGAAAAACCTATTTCCGGCTACTCGACATTATTGATACAGTGTCTTCTTCTGCGAGCCTGGCTATGTCCAGAGGCGATGAAGATCACGCTGCAGCATTGATGGCATTTAGTGCTCTATCTATGGTTTACCTTCATCCGGAGGCGACAGCCCTTGATGTTTTCGACAGTGTTTACGCCAGCTTCAGCCGGGCGATTGACTGGCGTCAGCATCCTGGCTTCAGATCTCGAGTAACGCACTACCTGAAGGTTATGGATCCACTGATGGAACATTCGGCCACTATGGGTCTCAGGTATTGCGATATGCTGAATCAGTGGAAAGTTGGGAGTATTGATTGCCTTCAATATGAAAACGATGCGATAGATGAGTTAAAAGTGCTTGCCTCTCATTCTAACCTTGAGGAAACAGGGCTTATTAAGTCATTGCTAAAAAGTGTTTCGAAGGATCAAATCAGAACAAGTATTTTTATTTTAGGGGTTTCTGTACCCGGAACTTTCCTTTATTTCGCTGATAAAAAACATATCGCTATTCAGGTGATAACTAAACATTTTTCCAAAATAGTCGGGCTGTCAACCACAAAAGAAAATATGGAACGCTTTGCTTCCCAATCAAGGCGCTCCCTTGAAAACTGGGGTGCTATTAATACCGGCTCATCGGTCAACAGAACATCCGGCATCGCCGATTATAGCAACCAGTATTTCAGTACCCTGCAAAAAAAAGCGGGGATGATTCTGGCTGAGCAACCCAATTTCGCCCGATCAAATAGTCAAAGGGCAATGGAGTTACTGATTATTCACTTTGCGGATGCCTACAGAACCCCCTCTGAAAAAGCCCCTATTTTAGCCGGTGCCCTGGTGCAGAATTATCGGGAGATCGTTGAAGTCAACGCCCAGGACACACTTATGAGAAGCCTTTTGATAGCTTACCAGCCCATTAAATCGGTATCAGAGGTTAACAAGATCTATAAACAGGTTATAACTCTCGACCCTGCCTGTTCTGATTGTGAAGGGTACAAGGAACTCAGCGAAAGCTGGGCAAAGATTTCTTTGGATGGCGCAAAACCTGTTACATCCCATTCAGTGGCAACCAACAACCAGACTGACATTTGCCCTGCAGAAGAGTGTCTACCCGAGGGATTGACTGAACCCGAAGAAGAATCTCCATTTTATTACCAATATTTGCCCAGCAGAGAGACCGTGACTACCGCAACAATACATGGTGCCGCTCTCGGGTACTCAATGATAATGGGGCTAATCAAACCTTTAACCATTGATAAAGTTGATCCAAAGAAAACCGGGCAAAAACATTTCTGGCGACTGGTTAGTTATTATTTCCTGTTCTCAATGATAGAGTTCGGACTTCGTTCAGTGGGTGAACCTGCCATTGTGCATCTGCAAACTGTCGTTAAAAACGGGATAGGCAGCACAACCGGCATTCTTGACCCGGAAGATCAGGAGATTCAGAGCGAGCTTGCTGCCAAGGTGAATGTTGTACACCGGAAACTCAGTATTGAAGCCCAAACCAGTCGCTCCTATAAGATGACGATGGAAGCCATGCTGGTAAAATGCTGGTTACTGGCGAACACCCTCTTGACGGATCAGGAGAAAAATTACACTGACTCAGCCAGAGTTGTCGCATACTCTGCTTACGCTCTCAGATATTATCATCCGGAATTTAAAACCAGCAGTAAGGTCATCTCTGCCCTGGCCAACGCACGATTGGGCAATGCTCTAAACATGTTACAACAAAAAAATCTGATGCCCCTTTATGCAAGACAGGTTTTACTTCATCTTGCCGAGCTGGATTCAAACTATGGTGACAAAGCCATTAAGGATAGTTATCTGGATATATTAAATAACTGGGGTATTAAATGTGATCAGGAAGATACAGAATATGCTCAGGATGTCCTGGATTCCTGGGCAGTTTATGGTGAATATATGCTTGGTATAGCAGGCTTTGTAGTGCAGGCGTCCATTAAAGCTTATTTCCACAGCATGGATCTGGTTTCGCGGTCTATAGCTAACTTTTTGGCCAATGTTTTTGAATTCGGAACAACAGATCCTCTCAGAAAAAGAATTTATGCCCATTCCCGCAAGGCCATGTTGAATGTTGCGGCATCCCATAGCGAGGATGAGCAAATGGCAGCAGATTCTGCCAATGAAGAGTTAACGCAGTCTTATCGACGTCAAAAATTCTACTTTGGAAAACCAGAGCTGGATGCCCGCACCCAGCTCGTACAAATTATTACATCTGTCATTCATTGTTTTTCAGAAGCCCGTTTTTTAATGGCTGACAAAGAAACAGACAAAGCGGCTGACCTGATCGCTTCAGCACTGGTTAGAATCGTTTTATACGCTCCGGATTTATCTGGAAATGATATCCATCTGAAAAATGCATTTAAAACCCTGACAGCTTCCTATCGTGATGACTTGAATGCTTTGAGCGACAATATTCTCAACAAAGTCAGTGAGCAATTAAAAAGTAAAGCTCCCGTGGAAAGCGATATCTATTCTGATGGGATGATTAAGGTAAAAATGATGCAACAGGCCTGGTCAGAACCTGTGGAAGGTGAAAGTTGACAGCGTAGGTCTTTGGATTATTTTCAAACAGGCAAGGAGCCGTAAAAATCACTCCATGATCGAGATAGGGCGTAGCCTCACAGCTACGCTCACCGGGTAGAAGGAGCTACCAATTGTAGCTCCAACCCCCTGTCGAGTCGCCCAAGGGAACCTCCCCCCTCAGGCGCTCACAGAACCGTACTCGAACCTCTCAGCTCATACGGCTCTTCTCATCCAACCGCTGACACACAGCCAATACGCCAGTGCGCCATTAACAACGGAGCTCTTTTGGCCACCCTTCCCAAACATCGGGAAGCTCGCCACTTTCGCCCCCTCAATTTCTTGTATTTGCCCATAGCCCAGCGAACCAGTGTTGCTTCCACATAATTCAGAACCTTCTTCAATTCAGATGGGTAAAATTTCCCGTAATAATTGATCCAGCCCCGTACCATTGGATTAATTAAAAATAGGACATCCATATAATAGAGAAATAGAAAAATCATGGAAAAATAGAGAAAACAAAAGCCGCGAGCCCAGCAGTCCATTAAGCTCTGAAAGCCACTCAAATGAGGATATTAATTGTTTATCAAAACAAACAACAAGCGAATCACTCAAAAAGAGGAAAAGTAAGAAATAGCAGAACTCCCCAGATGACAGGAGCAACAAATAACAACGGAAAAGTCGGGCAATCAGCTTACGCCATGAAATAAACGACTACAGGTAAACAACCCCTGTACCCATTGCCGCCCCATTTCCCGAGCAAAAGTCTTCATGGCTTCCAGCCTGCCCACTGCGCGATAGAAGCGGTTATTCCATCTCATGGTTTTGAGCCATTCATTTGAATCAATTTCCAGTTGGCTCAGAATGGGTGGGATATCTGAAGGGATTGAACCTTTCTTATCAGATCGGACTGCACGCCCACTCCAGTCAACCAGCTCAAGATAATCGTGAAGTATATAAGGCAACGCCTTAGCCGGATTTTGCCCCTGTGATCGAAAAGGCATAAGGGTGACTGGCTGCTTTCGGGTATCAGAACCTGCCAAATTTTCAATTCGTTCCTTAATCGACGTGTAGTCTGATCCTTCTGGAGTTTCCGACATTTCGGCACGGAGCGGATTCAGGTCAACATAGGCCATGCAGGTTAACAATGCTGCCTCATCCAACAACGCCTGACTTTTAAACCGTCCTTCCCAGAAGCGACCTTTGCAGTCATCTTCCTGGTTAGCCTCACGGGCAAGATATTCGTTCAGGCAACGCATGAACCAGCTGATATTCGTTAAACGATTTCGATATTCTTCAGCAAATTCGTCCACACGAGTCAGTTCCGAGTGACTCAGCTGGTCAGCAGCAAGATACCTCTGAACCAGAAGCGGCCCTGTGAAAAGCCTTGTCCATCGACTCAAAATTTCATCTCTTGCCCACTCTCTGGCAGGTTTCTCATTGATATGCAAAACCACATGGTAGTGATTAGACATAACAGCATAGGCACAGACTTCTATAGAAAAGATTGAAACCAGTTCCCTCAGCTTATCTACAACCCACTGCCGACGATGCTCGTAGTTTTTGCCCGTTAAATAATCCTCTCCACACAAATACGCCCTGCGTACGCATCGAGCTATACAGTGATAATAAGGCGTGGAACCTGGGTCGATCAAAGAACTTCGTGCACGGGTCATAATCTCTCCTGCCGGAACTAAATATCAGCGACAGGGAAAAACTAGACTAGCTAGCTTGTTTGTCAAATATAAGGGTGTCCTATTTTTTTTTGTCAAACGGGCCTGCAAGCTATCGTGGTAATGAATTGCCTGATCCAGACCAAAGTTATCAATGCCAAACTCAAGGATACGTCCTATATCCAAAGCAGCTTCATTTGATAGCTTATAACTCGCCATTTTTACGTTTTCGCTCCAGTACCTGGGTCACTATGTCTTCAGGAGTTAATTCGCTGATACCACTGTTTTCTCCTTTGATCAGTGCTTCACGAATCGCTTCAAGTTCACTTTTTCTGGATCGGGCTTGTCTGATCAGGTCATTAATGACATCGCTTTTACTACTGTATTCTTTGCTGTCAACCTGAGCCTTGAGCCACTCATCGTTGGGCTCGGTAAACGTGATGCTCTGTCTGGGCATGAGACTCTCTCCTTGGTTCATATATGCACCATATTAGCACCAAAAAAGAAAAGTGCACCTCGTTTATCACACAGATTTTGTATTGCCCATCAAAAAGGAACACGTGGAAATTTTAGCGACTAGCCCGCCAGATCCAGTTGCATGAAAGAACTCAGCCCATTCCCTGAAATCGACGTATCCGCCAGCACATCGACTTGTAGGGGAATGCTGGCGAAGTCATCCGAGATAAAGCCCAGATTCTGTACCGGAGAGAACTTCACTCGATGTACTCTGATATTGAAGGGCAACCCCTCCTGAGCATCATTCAACCCTTTCATAAACAAGGTAAACTCTCGCCCGGACTCTACGAGGGCTTGTACCGTATTAGCCTTAAGTGGGGTGTAACTGACCTTGATGCCCTGGTCATCAATACCACCACCTTCAATGACCTGAATGCCAGATTTCATCAGTTGGTGGTCGTCACCTTCTACCAATACGGTATCCGGGCTGTCTTTTACCGTAATGGTCTGATCCAAATCAGGTAAATGCTCAAAAGGAATCAATTCACCCGCCACACCAAAGGTTTCTTGCGCTTCATCAGTCACCGGCGAGAAGCCTCAATAACACTGCCTCGAAGTGCCAGGGAGATATTACCAGCGGTAAAATCATGAGCTACCAGATTGGCAGTAATGCCCGAGACCCGACTGATAACTGCCTTTCACCACCCCGATTGATATTTGCCTAAAATCTGTTGTCAAAGAAATAAACAGACATTCAGGTGCACCAACATGCCTCAAGCTCAATACCAGTCTAAGAACCTCAACCACCTTGGCTTGGTTGCCGCTATGTGTCGGGAGTTAAAGATAGCCGAATACATTGATGCCCGTATCACAAATGACTCCGATGTTCGTAATGTCACTATTGGACAAGCTGTAGTTGCAATGATCATCAATGGCTTGGGCTTTACGGGGCAAACTCTGTACATGCTCCCTGAGTTTTTTGAGGATAAGCCGATTGACCGCCTTATCGGGGAAGATATACAGGCTGAACACTTGAACGACAAGGTACTTGGTCGGGCTCTCGACAGTTTGTACGACGCTGGTGTTAGCGACTTGTATCTCAATCTGGCCGTCAAGGTCGTCAATCATCTGAAACTTCCTTGCAAGGCATTAAATCTGGATGGCACCAGCTTTCATGTGGATGGAGTCTATAACAGTCATGACAATCCAGACGACTTAAATTGTATTCATATCTGCCAAGGTTACAGCCGTGACCACCGGCCTGACCTGAATCAGGTAGTCTTGCAGTTAATGACTGAAAATCAGGCGGGCATCCCTGTGTTTATGGCCCCTGCCAGCGGTAATGTAAACGACAAAACCTGTTTTCAGGAAATTATCAAAAATCATCTGTCATGTTTTAAGGCCGCTTTGAATAGCCGCTATCTGGTTGCTGATGCTGCCATGTATGTTGCAGAAACCCTTCAGTTGCTTGATGAGCAAAAGCAGCTGTTTATCTCCCGGGTGCCCCTGAACATCAAGGAGGCAAAGGAGCTGGTCTGCAAAGCGCCAACCATGTCGCTGGTGCCTGTTGAAGGCTATGAAGATTACTACTCAGCTGAAGTGCCTTCCTGCTACGGAGGGGTTCAGCAACGATGGTTCCTATTTCTCAACAAAAAGCGCGGGCTTAGTGAACGGAAAACATTGACCCGAAAGATGCAAAAGCAGTCACTGAAAGAGGCCCGTGATCTGGAGAAGCTGAGCAAAAAGGCCTTTTTGTGCCGGGACGATGCATTGAAGGCTTTTGCCTTGTGGCAGAAACAATCGAGACTTTGCCAAAGCGAAACAGAGCCAGAGGTTATCCGTAAACCCTGCTATTCGGGCAAAGGAAGACCATCGCCGGATAGCAAGCCTGATCACTTCGAGTACTTTGTGCAGGCTGAGTGCTTTGTTTCCTGCGAGAAAAGGGAGCATGCAGAAGCCTCACTGGGTTGTTTTATCCTAAGCACCAATGAACTGGATAAAAATAGTTTGAATGCCTCTGAGCTGCTGTCTACTTATAAGTCGCAACAAAAAGTTGAAGGCGGCTTTCGGTTCCTGAAGAGCCCGGACTTTCTGGTCTCTTCGCTCTATCTGAAGAAAGCGGAACGTATTGAAGCCCTGTTAATGGTGATGACTCTATGCCTGATGGTCTATGCTGCTATCCAGCACAGAATCAGGCAGGAACTGAAAAAGCAAAGTCGTGTATTTCCAGACCAGAAAAAAAAGCCCTGCCAGAACCCAACAGCAAGATGGGTATTTTTCTGTTTCCAGGGGCTTAGTGTATTAACGGTCAATAATCAGGAGGAACATGTGATTGGCTTGAAGGAAAGGCAGTGGACGATCATTCAAATTTTGGGCATTTTTTACGAGTCCATGTATTCCTGATAGGGGTGGTGAAAGGCGGTGATAACATTGTGATAAAAAAGAAAAATAGGACATCCAAAAAATAGGACATCCATATAAAAAAAATAGGACATCCATATAAAATAAACCGTAATAAACACCGCCCAAAAGCCGCGAGCCCAACAGTCCATTAAGCTCTGACAGCCACTCAAATGAGGATATTAATTGTTTATCAAAACAAACAACAAGCGAATCACTCAAAAAGAGGAAAAGTCAGAAATAGCAGAGCTCCCCAGATGACAGGAGCAACAAATAACAACGGAAAAGTCGGGCAATCAGCTTACGCCATGAAATAAACGACTACAGGTAAACAACCCCTGTACCCATTGCCGCCCCATTTCCCGAGCAAAAGTCTTCATGGCTTCCAGCCTGCCCACTGCGCGATAGAAGCGGTTATTCCATCTCATGGTTTTGAGCCATTCATTTGAATCAATTTCCAGTTGGCTCAGAATGGGTGGGATATCTGAAGGGATTGAACCTTTCTTATCAGATCGGACTGCACGCCCACTCCAGTCAACCAGCTCAAGATAATCGTGAAGTATATAAGGCAACGCCTTAGCCGGATTTTGCCCCTGTGATCGAAAAGGCATAAGGGTGACTGGCTGCTTTCGGGTATCAGAACCTGCCAAATTTTCAATTCGTTCCTGAATCGACGTGTAGTCTGATCCTTCTGGAGTTTCCGACATTTCGGCACGGAGCGGATTCAGGTCAACATAGGCCATGCAGGTTAACAATGCTGCCTCATCCAACAACGCCTGACTTTTAAACCGTCCTTCCCAGAAGCGACCTTTGCAGTCATCTTCCTGGTTAGCCTCACGGGCAAGATATTCGTTCAGGCAACGCATGAACCAGCTGATATTCGTTAAACGATTTCGATATTCTTCAGCAAATTCGTCCACACGAGTCAGTTCCGAGTGACTCAGCTGGTCAGCAGCAAGATACCTCTGAACCAGAAGCGGCCCTGTGAAAAGCCTTGTCCATCGACTCAAAATTTCATCTCTTGCCCACTCTCTGGCAGGTTTCTCATTGATATGCAAAACCACATGGTAGTGATTAGACATAACAGCATAGGCACAGACTTCTATAGAAAAGATTGAAACCAGTTCCCTCAGCTTATCTACAACCCACTGCCGACGATGCTCGTAGTTCTTGCCCGTCAAATAATCCTCTCCACACAAATACGCTCTGCACACGCATCAAGCTGTACAGTGATAATAAGGCGTGGAACCTGGGTCGATCAAAGAACTTCGTGCACAGGAATAACCTCTCCTGCCGGAACTAAATATCAGCGACAGGGAAAAACTGGGCAAGCTGGCTTATTTGTCAAATATAAGGGTGTTCTTTTTTCTTTATTGCATAACATTAATAGACTAGTATACTGGTCTATATAAACCAAAAAAAAGAGGCTACTCAAATGCTTGAAGAAATTGGCTCTTATGATGCCAAAACCAAACTCCCAGAAATTCTTCGCCGTGTTGAGGCTGGAGAAGCTTTTACTATAACAAACCGTGGCAAACCGATTGCTGACCTCATCCCCAGTCGAGCAAAAAGTCGTTTGAAGGCTCAAGCAGCCATCAATAATCTACTAAAGATGAAGAAGCCAACAATATCTGATGTAGATTTGAAAGCTCTTCGTGAAGAAGGTCGCAGATGAAGACAGACTTCGTGTTGGACAATTCTGTAACAATGCGCTGGCTATTGAAAACAGAAGATACTTCTGATCAGCAGTATGCCGAAGATGTTATGGCAGCACTGGCTTCGGTTGATGCAATTGTCCCAAATCTCTGGCATCTGGAAGTGTGTAATGTAGTGTCTCGGTCAGAGCGCAGAGGTGATATAGACATTGCCCTGTCTGAAGGTTTTCTTGCTCAACTGGAAAATCTGCCTATTTTCGCCGATCCATTAACGTCTAATCAGGCGTTTAGTCGAACACTGGGGCTTGCCAGAAATTACAATCTCAGTAGTTATGATGCAGCCTATTTAGAATTGGCTATTCGTGAAGGACTGCCACTTGCTACTCTGGATGATGCACTGGCGAAAGCTGCAAAAAAAGCAAATGTGAAGCTATATCTCGAAGGTTAAGGCTGATTATGTTCCGCAACAACCCAAAAGCCGCGAGCCCAGCAGTCCATTAAGCCCTGACAGCCTCTCAAATGAGGATATTAATCGTTTACCATAACAAACAACAAGCGAATCACTTAAAAAGGGGAAAAATCAGAAATAGCAGAGTTCCCCAGATGACAGGAGCAACAAACTAACAACGGAAAAGTCGGACAATCAGCTTACGCCATGAAAATAAACGACTACAGGTAAACAACCCCTGTACCCATTGCTGCCCCATTTCCCGAGCAAAAGTTTTCATGACTTCTAGCCTGCCCACTGCCCGATAGAAGCGGTTATTCCATCTCATGGTTTTGAGCCATTCATTTGAATCAATTTCCAGTCGGCTCAGAATGGGTGGGATATCTGATCGGATTGAACTTTTCTTATCGGATCGGACTGCAAGCCCACTCCAGTCAACCAGCTCAAGATAATCGTAAAGTATATGAGGCAACGCCTTAGCCGGATTTTGCCCCTGTGATCGAAAAGGCATACAGCATAGGCGCAGACTTCTATAGAAAATGAAGCCCTTTCCCCTTGCTCTGGTCTGAGCAGAAGAAGGCTTTGGGGGTATCGGAAGATTGATTTACTCCCTCCCTGCCTCAAGCGACTTTGAGTGTCACTGAAAGACCCAGTTTTTGTAGCATGTCCACCAATGCATCAATGGTGAACTTGCTGGCCTTCCCTGTCATCACATCAGAGACTCTGGGTCTGCTCACATTCAACAACCGTGCAGCTTCTTCCTGCTTCAGCTGGCGATCTCTGATGGCCTTTGTAATTTCTACCATCAGTTGAATCTTGAGATCCGCTTTAATTTTACCCTCAGCTTCCTCTTTCAGTTTCTTTGCTTCTTCAGGGGAAAAGCCCAGGTCGGCAAAAACGTTGCCACCTGTTGGTGTCGTATGTCCGATGTTCTTAATACTCATCCGTCCTTCCTCCTTTTGCTCCGTTCTGCCAGAACCTGCTTGTAACGGCGAGCTGCTACTTGCTTGTCGTGCTTACTGGTTTGTTGGGTTTTCTTTTGAAAACTGTGAAGCACGTATACAGCTTCCTCAAACTTGGCCAAATACATCACTCGAAAAGCACCACCTTCTTCCGAGATGATAATTTCCCTGACACCCGCTCCCACTGTCTTGAAATCCTTCCAGTGTTCAGGGTCGAGATCATGCTGTACCCGGCTTAATTGATAACCCGCTTCTCGCTTGGCCATACCCAGGAATTCAAGCAGGTCTTCCAGGGAGCTACCCATCCAGAAAATCTGCTTTTCGTTATCCAACAGCTTAGCACTCTGTATAAAATATTGTACACTTTAGAACAAATACAGTTCCTCTGTGGAGAAAAAAAGCAGTAAAAAATAATCAAAAAGTTCGCCGACAACACCCCGCCCACACCGCTATAAAAGTGCAAACCCAACACCCGTCCCAGAAACTAAAAAACACCTGCAAATCACTGATTATAAAGAGGAAATCAAGTAACGTACTTCAAAGTAGCCGAAGTACGTTATTTAGAGAGGAGAGAGAAAAAACGGCCCAAAAATGGCCAAAAATCGGCTTTTTTAAGAATTTTCCAAGTACTCAGTTATAAGACACCGGAAGACTATAAAACAGACAGAGAGCCAGAAAAAACCACCCCCCATAACGACAAAAAGCCCTATAAAAATAGGGCTTCCTGAAGATGGCGCGCTCGGTAGGATTCGAACCTACGACCGCCTGGTTCGTAGCCAGGTACTCTATCCAGCTGAGCTACGAGCGCGTAATACTAAATTGTTCACTGGCGGTGGGTGGGGAACCTTCAGCAAATTTTTCTGATAAAAACGAACCTTCTACCCATAAGGGAGAGAACTAATGCTCTCTCCCTTATGGGTAGAAGGTTCACTATTTAGACTCGGGCTTGATCCTCATTAAAAAATTCTGCCGACCCCAGAAAAATACAGGTAACTTTAGCTATACAATCGATCAACTATAATCCATCTAACCGCAAACAAAGTACATAGCATAATCAGATACCCTATAAGTATTTCAAAATATTTTTTCTTGTTATCATAGTAATCATACCACTTCCTTAGAGCATATACCCTTTTCGTCCATATCCCCCAAGCCAGCATGACACCATAAAGCAGTATGCCTATATCTATTACGAGTAGAACTGGGTCCATTCTTTCACTCAGCTAGCATCTCTACAGGTACTTATAAATTTCATCAGGAAATACCACATACCTTATATACAACGAAAATATACCTAAGAGGATATAGCCTACGACATATTGATAAAACATCGACCTATTTTCTTTATAAAACCATTCCCCAAATGCATAGACCCTCCCTTTGATTAAGGCATAGATAACCATACTAAAATAAAGAACAATGGCAACATCAAATATTATCAACAAGAAATAAGCCAGCTGTGACTTGCTCATAACATATTATCCTTTACAAATTTTACTTTCAGCTATAACCACAGCGGCTTTCGAAGCTAAAAGCCCTGCATACATAAGGACAATACCTATCAAGGGACCAGCTAAGAAAAATATCCCAAGCAAACTCACAAATACGGATAAAGCTATAAGGGCTCCAAGCCCATTACATTTATGATCAATCGCCAAATAATCAAGAACAGTCTTTACGTTCAAAAATGCGGCTATGCCTACTGAAAGTACTCCAATAAGACCTTTACCAATTACCCCAAAAACAAAACCAATATACCCAAGAATATCGAGAGCATCATCACTGAGGAAACCACCATTAGCCCCACCACTGATCTTATAAGCACCAGCTCCCGTTTCAGGATCAATAATCAGGTAGCCTGCACCATTCCAACCATTCAAGGTAATATTACGCTCATGGGCAGTTACGGTCTTACCAGCCAGAACACCCTGCCGGATTTCTTGCTCAACTTCAGTAGACAGAGTAATGCTGGCAAGTGCCTGATCAAGATTCTCCCGAGTGATGGTAAATACTTTCTGCCCTTCAGCCACCGCCAGAGTTAGAGCTTTTACAGCACTCACACCTTCTGCCGGAGAGTCTTCCGTTGAAAATATCTGCTCAGGCACCAGATGTTCCATCGCTGAGCTGTTAGTGCCTGTTCTTTGGTTGTAGTCTGCCCAGAGTTTTTTATCATTTTGTTTATGAACAGCCATGGTCATATAGTTATCCACATCCATAACCAGTCCACCCATTTTCACATCCCTGGGCATGCCAAACCAGTAGAAGGTGTGACGCTGGTCATAAACAGACCAAAACTGGGGCACGGTATAATAATATTAGTCCCCGAGTACCCTAGCTTCGTAACCACCACTCAGCAAAAGCAAGTACAAAGCTAATTGCAACCCATGCAACACCAAATCGGCTTACCGGTTTTTTCAACTCAAAGCTAATAATAATCAGTAAGGTTCCACAGATAGCCCCTATTATGATTGGCCAAGATATTCCCAATACATAAAGCGCTCCGGTATAAAGGAGAAAGCCAGTTTGAATTAAAAACCTTTTAGGCCTGAATAATTCATTACTCATTTTTGAATCTCGAATTTAAGAAAAAAGTGACAATCGAGCAAAAACAAGAATACCTAGCATTGATATATAGCAAAAAACAGCCCACCAATACTTACATTTATTCTCTTCGTAATAAAACCATCGAGATGTCATATAAACTCGTTTCTTACAAAGGCCATAAACAAGAGTTAAAGAATACAATAAAATACCAAAATCTATGACATAGACTATTAGTTCTGACATTTTTAACTCCTACAAATACTATTGCTAGCCACTGGAATAAGAATACCTCCCGACAAAAATGATATGTAAGAAAGAATCAACATTAACCCCGTTGCCACAAAAAGAGAAAGAAAAGCAGTTGCAATAGCTAGTGCAAGAATCACATCTAGTCCTTCGCACTTATGTGATAAAGAATTAAAGTCAAGCAATAGATCGGTTGCCAACAAGAGCGAAATAATTGCAGAAATCGGAAGTAGAATGGCAGAAAAGAAAACACTGCCAATAATACCAAATGCCAAACCAATAAATGTCAGAATACCAGCTGCATCATCGCTTATAAATCCACCATTAGCCCCACCACTGATCTTATAAGCACCGGCTCCCGTTTCAGGGTCAATAATCAGGTAGCCTGCACCATTCCAACCATTCAAGGTAATATTACGCTCGTGGGCTGTAACCGTTTTTCCAGCCAGAACACCCTGCCGGATTTCCTGTTCAACTTCAGTCGCCAAGGTTATGCTGGCAAGTGCCTGATCAAGATTATCCCGAGTGATAGTAAATACTTTCTGCCCTTCAGCCACCGCCAGAGTTAGAGCTTTTACAGCACTCACACCTTCTGCCGGAGAGTCTTCCGTTGAAAATATCTGCTCAGGCACCAGATGTTCCATCGCTGAGCTGTTAGTGCCTGTTCTTTGGTTGTAGTCTGCCCAGAGTTTTTTATCATTTTGTTTATGAACAGCCATGGTCATATAGTTATCCACATCCATAACCAGTCCACCCATTTTCACATCCCTGGGCATGCCAAACCAGTATAAAGGTGTGACGCTGGTCATAAACAGACCAAAACTGGGGGCACGGTATTGAACCATATCGCTGGATTGCGCCGATATTTGATCCTGAATATCGTTCAAACCGAAGTAGCTGAATATCGTCGAGAACACAATATCCCCTACCAGATCGTGCTTGGTCATTCCTGTGAGATCCGATGCATCTACTCTGGATTTTGTTTCTTCCACTTTTTTCTGTAAATCAGTTGCCTGCTCTGCGGACACCCCCTGCAAATCCAACCCAATAGCCCGATACTCACCCGCTACCGGTTTGTTATTTGCTGTCGTCCAGCCATGAGTCGGTGAATACAGACCCAGTGTACTGTATAACTCTGTACCCATTTTCCCTGCCCCGGCAGTGAGTTCCACCTCACCGTCCAGGGTGAACTCAGCCGTCATATTGATCAGGTAGCCGGGAAGGGTATCTGGTAGTTGTGATGGATCTATCGGGCTGCCATCGTCGTTTGGCTTGGGAAGATATTTCTCGATAATGGCTTCGTCTTCTTCGGTACTGGGTCGGAAGGACAGGGCCAGTTTTTTACCGGCCAGTTTGACGGTAGGCTGTTCAAAGTTAAACAGACTGACGTCCGGGTTGCCATAGAGCTGGGTCTGGAGCTGATACTTGAATTTATGGCGTAGCTTTTCCGGTACTTCTGCAAAACGTTCGCTGGTGACCAGCACTTTATAGGGCAGGCCAGCTGCTAAAGGAGCCGGTGGTTTTACCTTGACGTCCTGTAGGCCCAACACTTCGCCCACGGTGGCATCAGGATTCTGGTTGGTAATGTAGTCCTGCAGCTTTTGCTGATAGTCCTGCAACTGCTGTTCTATGGCCGCCTGGGGCAGGTTCTGAACAAACCCCTGCTCCTCATTAATAGTTGAATTGGCTTGAATCTCATCCACCAGAGCCTGGGCATCAAAGGGGACCTGTTCCTGTAGATCCATGCCTTGGGTGAATTCATACTGTTTGAAACTGGCATCCATGGGAATCCAGTTATCGCCCTGACGATTCTTGACACCCCGGCTGGGTTCAAAATCGACCCAGGCTTCTACCCAGGTGTGCTCCATACGAATGTCGGTGACCTTGCCACCGCGCAACAGGCCTGTATTGGGAATGCCGCCCTGCCCCATAAGGTTCTGGGCTGCGGCAGGCACTTCGACTCCACCTACCCAGTTCATGACTTTATCGGCAGGCACTTCAATAGTGCCGTAGGCATAGCGTGCGGGGATTTTAGCGGTACGCAGCAAGCCAATCAGCAAACTGGCAATATCGGTCGCATTGCCCCGACGGGTTTCCAGGGTCATGGCTCCACCCTGAATAGACCCGTAACTGGGAATAAACCGGATATTGTTGTGCACCCAGGCATAGATTTCTGTCGGATTATTGTTCAGGTCCAAAAAACCAAAAAACAGGACACCCATATAAAATAAACCCTAATAAGTACGGCCCAAAAGCCGCGAGCCCAGCAGTCCAGTAAGCCCTGACAGCCACTCAAATGAGGATATTAATCGTTTGTCATAACAAACAACAGCGAATCGCTCAAAAAGGGGAAAAGTCAGAAATAGCAAAGCTCCCCAGATGACAGGAGCAACAAATAACAATGGAAAAATCAGGCAATCAACTTACACAGCGAAATAAACGACTACATGTAAACAACCCCTGTACCCATTGCTGCCCCATTTCCCGAGCAAAGGTTTTCATCGCTTCCAGCCTGCCCACTGCCCGATAAAAGCGATTATTCCATTTCATGGTTTTGAGCCATTCATTTGAATCAATTTCCAGTCGGGTCAGAATGGGTGGGATATCTGAAGGGATTGAACCTTTCTTATCGGATCGGACTGCACGTCCACTCCAATCAACCAGCTCAAGGTAATCGTGAAGAATATAAGGCAATGCCTTATCCGGATTTTGCCCCTGTGATCGAAAAGGCATAAGGGTGATTGGCTGCTTTCGGGTATCAGAACCTGACAAATTTTCTATTCGTTCTTGGATCGACGTGTAGTCTGATTTTTCTGGAGTTTTCGCCATTTCGGCACGGAGCGGATTCAGGTCAACGTAGGCCATGCAGGTCAACAACGCAGCCTCATCCAACAGCGCCTGACTTTTAAACCGCCCTTCCCAGAAGCGACCTTTGCAGCCATCTTCCTGGTTAGCCTCACGAGCAAGATATTCGTTCAGGCAACGCATGAACCAGCTGATATTCGTTAAACGATTTCGATACTCTTCAACAAATTCGTCCACGCGAGCCAGTTCCGAATGACTCAGCTGGTCAGCAGCAAGATACCTCTGAACCAGAAGCGGCCCTGAGAAAAGTCTTGTCCATCGACTCAAAATTTCATCTCGTGTCCACTCTCTGGCAGGTTTCTGATTGATATGCAAAACCACATGGTAGTGATTCGACATAACAGCATAGGCGCAGACTTCTATAGAAAAGATTGAAACCAGTTCCCTGAGCTTATCTACAACCCACTGCCGACGGTGCTCGTAGTTTTTGCCCGTTAAATAATCCTCTCCACACAAATACGCTCTGCGCACACATCGAGCTATACAGTGATAATAAGGCGTGGAACCTGGGTCGATCAAAGAACTTCGTGCACGGGTCATAACCTCTCCTGCCGGAACTAAATATCAGCGACAGGAAAAAAAATAGACGAACTGGTTTTTTTGTCAAATATAAGGGTGTCCTATTATTTCTATTATTCTTTTGTAGATTATAACCAACCCCAATCGTGGGAATGCCCTTGGAATCAGCATAAACGTTCAATTTTGCATCTTCCAATCTTTTTATTTCTTCGAACAGACTCATCATAAAATCCTTTTATCATTTTACATTTTCATTAAGCCAATATTTGCATGAAGGCCATGCTTCGAAGCGAGCTTTTTTTCTGTTTTTTTGTATTCTATCTAGCTCAACCCATTCCCTATCTCTCCAGTTTCCTATCTTATTTTTTCGATCTAGAGTGAATATTGTTGCTATTGAAAAAAAACGCTGTTCATACTGGACAATATTCTCAACCAAAGCCATCCATTCACGTTTTCTATCCGCTGTGAACACAACATAATGTTTGCTGAAGCCGTACTTTTGTGCAGCCCTATATCTTTGATCGTTACTTAAGTCATCCCACTTCTCCTTAGTCGATAGCGCTTCTCCTTTTATTGAAGGTATACAAAGCTTGGTTGGAACTCGTTCTTCAATTACATGCTCTTTAACCCCATCCCCATCCAAGTCTAGAAAAGCCTCAGAGAGTTTGCTGTAGCCTGTCTCATACTCTTTTTCTTTCTCCGGCCAGGCATTCCGGTAAGCTTCTGTGCCATTATCCCGGTGATAGAGAATCTTTCCGTATTCAATCTGTCGTTTACTGTCCAGCGGCGTAAAAGGCACCAGATTAAAGGGGCTATCACTGAAATCCGGGGTGTGACAAGGCAACAGCTTTTCTTCTGGAATACGATTGATAACCTCCAGAAAAGCTTTGCAGACGTTCCCTTCAATGCCCTCTACAAAATTAGAGCGGTCTCGGGTGATCCGAAAGTTGTCAGATTGTTTGTGTTCTGCCCAGAGGGTGACTGGCAATAAGAAAACCAGGCTAACCGCTGATTTCAGTTTTTTCAGGAGGTACCCGTATCCCAACGTGGAGTAAAAGAGGTTCATCACGACAATCGCTCCATTGTTCGTTGTTCTCTACCCGGATAGCTGCTGGCAACAGCCTGGTGGAGGGAGGAGACAGAACCCAGACCATAGTCGAACTCCAGATTGAGGTTATGGTTACCGGGCCGTAATCCGTTACCGATGATATCGCCAATCAGGGTGTTGTGAATGCCGTTGTCGTTGACAATGCTGTCGGTAGAGAGCGCATACCAGTTACTGTCGTATTCCAGATACCCCTCACCAATCAGGCTGGATGACTGCTCTGGATCGAAATGCGAGTTTTCGGAAGTACCCTGGGTGGTGTGGGTGTCGATGTCGAGGAGGGAGTTGTCTACAGGGCCAGTGTATTCATTAATATTACTCAAGGCACCCTGAGTAATCTCGTCAGTCTTGGTATTAACGTAGTAGGTTTCGCCAGTATCTGGATTGACAAACTCAACAAGCGTTCGTCCCTCGGTTTCAATAACTTTTGAAATATACTGATTATTTTTATGAAATCCGATGATTGATTCACTGGTCTCAGCAGTGCCAAACTGATCATTCAAGCTCAGTGGCTCACTGGTATCCAGAGGTTCTTTCGGTTGAACAGTGACAATAGATGCCTTGCCATTCTCATCAGTTATGGTGATAACTTTCAAGCCGGTGGCGTTGTCAGTTTCAAAACTGAGGTTAATATCTGTCGACTGTAATGGCTCATCGGTTATTGTAATGTTAGGGTCGTTTGAAATAATAAGAGCTGGGTCGTTGGGTGATGTTGTTTGACTTGATGGGTCAACGGTTATTTCAGAGTTGAATGCATCATCCAAAGCATTTGAAATAGTGTCTGCAATGTGTGTAGTGCCTTCAGACCTAACCAGTGAATAGGCACCCAATGCCACGCCTGTCACAGCAGCGGCTATAGCTATAGGCCCAGTTGAACTAACTGCTAAAACAGTAACGACTAAGCCAAGAGTGTCTTGGATAACATTATCACTTATTTTCCCATTTTCAATGTCTTTTGACATTTCAGCCAAAAGAGATGATAGCTGTAGCAAATTTACACCCGGAAGTGATTTGGCTACAGATAATTCTTTCAATGCACTCATAGCTGAGTATAAGTCCACTGCACTTTTGTATTCTTTAACTGAAAAATCGTCACCAGCACTCTCTGCGTAACCTTTGGTAGCATTGGCTATGGCAACTTTAGCATTAAGGCCGCTTAAAATGCTTATTGCAGCTTCAGCATTTGTCATCGCTGACATTATTAATCCCTTTTAATCCTGATGCTAAAACATAAGGATAAAAAAAACAGGATAAAGGCAAAGCACCAGACTTTGTTGCTAACCTTTGTGAAACTATTTTTTACCTTATGTAGTTCTAGCAATTTGTCTTTATTATTCTCTATTTGAGTTATAAATAAACTTAGCCTTGGAAAATTTGGCTCAAGATAGCTAACACAAACAGAGTCACCTCTCTCTAAGCGTCTATTTATGTCTATTCCATTAAAGTGCACACCGGATAAGTTAAAAGTTTTGATTACCCGATCACTTTTGATCTTTAAAATCCAGGAAGCAGAACTCCTTCGACCCTGACTCAAATAAACGCTAATAACAACACCACAGTATTTCTTTTCTGATTTTAAATCATCTAAACTCCTTGTCAGTTTCTCCAAGTTAGTGAAAGCGATTATAAGAAACCCCAATAAAAGCGAGTAGAAAAAAGTTCTACTTACCGATGATTTTGGTAATTTAAAAACAACTTTCATAAGCTATTCAGTCACCTATAACTACTGGTTTAATTGAAAATAGCCTCTACCCTTTTTCTTCACGCCAAACAGCCCACTGTCTGGATAAAGCCTACTTTTCAAAAACCAGACGTAGCCCATGCTCAGTATTGAAAAGACAACGACCAAAGTGGTAAAAACTGGCACTTGCCCTATATCTTTGAATAAGCGGGGGAACTGGATAATGCCAAGGATAAGAAAAGCATTGTAGGCTGTTAAGCTATAGCGATAGAAACCAATAATAAACAGTACAGGCACAGCAATACCGATCAGACCAAAAAGGATAATGTTATGCCCTCCTAACAAGGCCCCCGTATCGAAACCAATCAGTGCTGCGATGCTTGCCTGAACGAACATTACAAGAATAAGCAGGTTATTCATTTTTTCATACTTCTGGCACAAGAAAGGATCAGGCAATGCAGTTACCATTAAGGCCAGTTTTTTCTCTGGTAGGCCGTTATCCTGATATTTTTTGTAAATTTCACTTTTTCCAATACCTTTGTTGAGTAGTTCTTGCATTTCTTGTTTTACTTTTCTCTTCTTCATTCTCTCTACCTGTAACTGAATCAATAAAATAGACTGCCCAGAAAAAGGCTTTACCTTTCCCTGATGCTCTCCTGCTTAAACCTCAAAAGCGGACTCAAAAAGTATTCTATCAATCGCCGCTGCCCGGTTTTAATTTCCACAGCTACACTCATGCCAGGCGACAGATTCACTTTCCTTTTCTCTACCAGCATCCAGTCTTTTTCTATCTGGACATTGGCCAGGTACCGCAATCCTTGCTTTTCATCGGGTACAGCGTCGTCGGAGATATTGATCAGCTCACCCCCAATCAGACCGTATTTGGTGAAGTTGAAGGTGTCGATTTTCACCTCTGCCCGCTGGCCTTCCTGCACAAAGCCGATATCTTTGTTCAGCACCCAGGCTTCAACTTCCATGGTTGCTTCTTTAGGTACGATCTGCATCAGTGCCTGTGCAGGCTGGACGACACCGCCAATAGTGTGGATCTGTAGTTGCTGCACTGTGCCGTCTATGGGCGAAACAATCTTCTGCTGGTCATGCAGTTCCTGGGCCTTGATGCTTTCCTGCTTCAGGCTGGTCAGCTGGCGACGAACCTGCTCCTGTTGATCCAGGCTCTCCCGGCGTTTCTGGGCATGGAGGCTGTGCAGCTGGTTTTGAGTCTCTTCCTGTTCTGCGACCAGCTGCTGAACCGACGCTTTTTGTGCCTTGATATCTTCTTCCAGCTCTATGCGTTGCTGTTCCAGTTCGAGATACTGAACCCTTGAGCCGAAGTTCTTTTTGTAGAGCCCCTCCAGTGCCAGTGTTCGCTCTTCAATGATCGGTAAAATCCGCTGGAGCTTGCTGACGATAGCTTCAATAGTCCGCTGCTCAGCCACTTTAATCTTAAGCTGGCTCTTTAGGGTGTCTGAAGCCGTTAAGTAGTCTTCTATCTGCTGGGCAAGCAACTGTTCTTCAAAAGCCAGTGTTTCCTGTGTCGGCGAGCCACTCGAGTACTGGTCAGCTGGCTTATATTGGGGTACCCGGATACTGTCCGGCTGGTCTTGGGCTGGTTGATCAAGATAACTAACAAACGCCCGTTGTCTGGCCAATTGCAGCTCAAGAGCGATTATTTCTTTTTTCAGCCTGACCAGTTCTGCCTCGGTCACAATGCCAACCAGAGAAACCAGTGGATCGCCAGCTTTCACCTCATCCCCTTCCCGAACGTGAATGGCCTGTACTTCACCTATCACCATCGGCTGAATGGTTTTTACGCGCTCGCCCGGTACGATTTTGCCCTGTGCCGTGGCAACAATATCAATCCTGCCCACGCAAGCCCACACAATGGCTGTTGTGAATAACAGGATGATGGTTTTTACAATTATTCGGCTGGTCGGGTTCGCCGGTGTTTCCTCCACTTCCAGAGCTGCCGGTAGAAATTGGCGTCGTGTATTGTGCAATGCTTCCTGCTTTTCTGTTCTGGACAACAGGAACCTGGTCGCTTTTTCCCAAACTGGTCTGACCATTAGATAGCCTCCCGCAAACCATGTTGATGGGCATTCAGTCGGGCGTAATGTCCGCCTTGCTTAACCAGTTGATCATGAGCGCCTTCTTCCACGATACGTCCTTTTTCCATGACAATGATGCGGTCAGCATCCCGCACAGTTGAAAGACGATGGGCAATAATAAAAACCGTCCTACCCCGGCTGATCCGCTTCATATTCTGTTGGATGATATGCTCGGACTCATAATCCAGCGCACTGGTGGCCTCATCAAATATCAGTATTTTCGGATTGGTCAGTAATGCCCGGGCTATGGCAATACGCTGTTTCTGCCCACCGGAGAGGGAGCTGCCCTGTTCACCAACCTGAGTGTCATAACCTTCAGGCAATTCAAGAATAAAGTCATGGGCACCTGCCAGCTGGGCGGCAGCAGTGACCCGCTCAATAGAAGCACCCGGATCAGCCAGTGCTATGTTGTCGCGTACTGAGCGGTTAAACAGAAAGTTTTCCTGAAGCACCACGCCGACTTGCCTTCTCAACCAGGCGGGCTCGACTAACGCAAGGTCAATGCCATCGACCAATACTCGACCAGACTCAGGCACATAAAGTCGCTGTACCAGTTTGGTAAGTGTGCTTTTTCCTGAACCGGAGCGACCGACAATGCCAATGACTTCACCCGGTTTGACGGCGATGGAGATGCCATTCAAGACAGCAGGACGATCGGGTTGATAGCGGAACGTGACATGTTCAAACTTGACAACACCCTTCAGTGTTGGAAGTGTCGTACGATTTGGGTCATGTCCCGGTTCTGTGGGTGTATTCAGAACATCGCCCAGCCGCTGAACGGAAATACCTGCCTGCTGAAAGTCCTGCCAAAGTTGAACCAGTTTCAAAATAGGTGCACTGACTCTGCCTGCAATCATATTGAAGGCAATCAGCATACCGACCGATAGCTCACCATTGATCACCAGGGTGGCGCCAACCCAGAGAATCAGCACTGTGACTACCTTGTTGATTAGCCCTGCAAACTGGCTGGCAATATTACCCAGGTTCATCGCCCGGAACGTGGCAGAGACATAAGCTGCAAGCTGATCTTCCCAGACTCGTTGCATCTGAGGCTCAACCGCACTGCTTTTAATGGTTTCCATCCCGGTGACAGACTCCACCAGAAAGGACTGGTTTTCTGCGCCTCTCTTGAACTTTTCATTCAATCGGGCACGAAGAACAGGCGTTACTATCAGGGACAGAATGATATAGAAAGGAATAGAGCCGAGAACAATCCAGGTCAGTGTCGGGCTGTAGAAGTACATTACTACAAAGAAAATGATAGTAAACAACAGATCAATACACAGCGTCAGCGCAGAACCGGTAATAAACTCCCGAATTGTATCCAGCTCACGGACACGGGCTACCGTGTCACCGACTCTGCGGGCATGAAAGAAAGCAACGGGCAAGCGGAGCAGGTGATTAAAAAGCCGGGAACCCAGCACCACATCTACCCGATTGGTAGTATGGCTGAACACGTAGTTCCTGAGTCCATTCAGCACAATATCAAAGACTGACAGCACGAGCAGACCAAAAGCCAGTACATCCAGTGTCGTTAGTGCCTGATTGACAAGAACCTTGTCAATAATGACCTGGAAGAACAGAGGCGTAATCAGGGCAAAGAGCTGAATAAAGAAGGATGCCAGCAGCACTTCATAAATCAGTTTTTTATGCTTGAGTATGGCCGGAATAAACCAGCTGAAGTCGAATTTTGCCATTCCCCCTGGTAGCAATGATCGCTTGGTGAATAGAAAGAGTTCACCAGTGAACAGGGTTTCCAGTACATCCAGTGATACCGTTTCAGGCCGGTCTTTCAAAGGGTCCTGGATCAGTGCTTTGCCATCATGAAAGCGGGCAATGATAAAGTAATGGCCATCAGAGTGACGGGCAATGGCGGGTAGAGGCAGATCTTGAAGTTTTTCACACTGAACTTCTGTACGACGTGCCTTGAGCTTTAAAAATTTTGCGGCTCTTAAAAGGTCTATCCCTTCAACAGGTCGATCGGAATCACCAAACTGGTGTTTGATCTGCTCCGGCTGAGCGGCCAATCCATGAAAACGGGCCAGCATCACCAGACAGGTTACGGCTGAATCCGAACTGCGTACACCATCCATCGGTACTGCTCCTGTTTTTCCTATTATTCTGTTTTTCTTTTTCTTCACCAACCTTGGCAGCACTGGTTTTACCGGATCAGCCATTAATACGTCAAGTGACATGTAATACAGAAGGATTAAAATAGCGATAGCGCAGAGCCCCTCTATAACCAACATCTCACAGGCTCAAGGTTGCTGTTTATCAATAAACGCAAAGGAGTAGTGCTTATCGCTGATGAGGTGGTGTCCATCTTGCACAAACTTCAGCATAAAGAGCTGGCCGACAAATACATGCTCAGAATTCTTCGATCACTGACTGACCCTGAGTTATCCAATCTGCTACGACGTTATGGCCAAAAAAGTAGAGGGGTCAGCCGTCACGATAAGATAGCCTTTGTTATGCATGCTGGCATTCCAGTATCCAATATTCTGCTTCGGGATATTTTTGAAGCAACAGACAATCAGGGCCAGCGTAAAGACAGAGTCAAACTGCTGATGGAAGATCTTGGTCTGAACGTTTCTCGACTGGGCACCACCCTTGAGAACAGGGTATCCATATTGATGGAATCGATAAAAAGTAACGCTGAAGCTGAGTTTGAGTTGCTGAGTGTCAGTGGCTTCAAGGAACTTATCGATTCACTGTCTGATACCATTCCACCTGTTCTGGAAAGGCTGCGTGATGAGTTTGAAATTGAAGAAAGTGAAGATCTTGAGCCTGAAAGGCTGAGGGCGCTGGGCATTTCACCTCTGGACATCCTATACGTTTATACCAATGATGAGGTCAAGGCCATCAGAGATGCCATGGGACTGCCCAAACGCAATAATCCGCGTCTAGCCATACTGAACAGCTTTGCCAGTGCTAACGACAAGCTGCTGGAGCATTACGAGTTACTGGCTTCCCGAGATCTAGCGGGGCTCCAGGCAGTGGGTATCAGCATCAAAGAAGCTGAAATCGGTGCGAAGTTTGAGGAAATCACAAAAACCATCTTTGAGCAGCTTGGACTGAAAGTGGATGAAGAGCTCAGAAAGCAAGTCAGTACCAAGAAAGACCGACCGGATGTCATACTCTCCCTCGGCGATGAAGACGTAATTATTGGGGAGGTTAAATCCTACAAGAATGGTGATTTTGCCAAATACTCATCAACATCCAGACAGGTAAAATCTTACGTCAACCGATGTGAAGGCAATGGTAACCGGGTATCCCAGGTATTGATTGTCTCTCCAGGATTCTCGCCGGATTTTATTGAGTCCGCCGAGATGGATACGGAAGTGAATATTTCCCTGTTGGAATCAGCAGGGCTGAAAAAAATTCTGGAAGCGTACAAAGCCAGACGTAAGCCTAAGTTTTCCGCCAGGCTTTTGACCAAGGGTGGGTTGCTGAAATCGGACTTGATTGCTAAATCTATCTGATTACACAGCATTAAACCTCAGCTTCATACTGCGCCAGTTCTGGCGCAGAGCCTTGAATAGCACCTCCCTGGATAAATGCCTTCTGCCCAACACCGACAGACTCCCCCTGTACAGAAATTACAGAGCCATCTCGCAGGCGAACTTGACTAATGCCGTTGCCGTTTTTGGCCATGATGGTTGCGACTGTTCTACCATCTTCCGGGATTAGTGATTTGAACTGCTGCCAGATGTTGGTGGTGGCCATGTTGTTCTCCGCTCAGTAATGACGTTCTAGCTCGATGCTCTGACTGACTTTACCCTGTCTGGTACTGATGCTGGCGGACAGGCATAAAGCTCTCCAGTTGCCCGAAATATCCTGAACCTCTACCAGCTGACCCGGTTCAATCAGCCCGGGCGCAGTTGTGCTCTCTGTAAGAGGCATCTCCAATGTGGTGATACTTTGAAGGCGACTTTTGGCCAGTTCGTTTCTGCCTCGCTCAGTATTCACCTGTGTTTCCGTCAGCCAGTCTTCCAGAATATCCGGCGCTGGTTTATCTCCTCCAGTGCCCTGCCGTTTTACATTGACCGCCACGCCCGCATGGGTGCCTGACACATAGACGGCATTGTATTCCGGCTCTGGCCTCCAGCTGGCACTGAGATTGATGACCATGCTGGCCGGTATTATCTTGTCCATGGTGGCAGTATTCCAGCTCCAGGGACTGGCCGGATAACGGGGTTTAATGTTCAGCTGGTCGGCATCCCTGGAAGGAATGATCACGGCACCTGCTGTGCTGGCCAGTCGAGCGATGACGGTCATGGCGGTTTCGCTCTGGTAGCTGAAGCTGCCGCCAGGGATGATCCAGTCGGGTGTGCTGTAATCATCCAGCTCCGGATAGATTGCAGAGAAGCCGGTATTGGCCAGCTCTTCAGTGATCGCCTGTTTTGCATTGAGGTTGCTGCTGTTGGACTTGCTGCGCTTTGGTGCATAGGGAGCTGCCAGCAATTGTGTACGACTGGTTCCGTAGATGGAGTATTGTTCTTTTCCGAACGCTCTTGAGCCGGTGTAGCGTTCCACAATAAAGACCCACTTCCAGCCATTGATGTCGACTTCGATCTGTTTGGGGCCATCCTGATCGGGTTCCACTAATGCCAGACTGCTGGCTCCCCAAAGCTCACCACTGAGTGCCCAGCTGAAGCTATCAATGTCGAGGCTGATGTCCATGTTGCTCATCTCGATCGGTGTCCTGTCGGGCAGCGTCACCACACTGATGGTGTTCATAAGCAGATAAGTCTCCCTGATCTCTGGTTCTTCGGGTTGTGGCTTTTCGATGACATCAATCTCACCGCCATAGTCACTGTCGACTGTGTCATCTTTGGCTTTTCTGCCGGGTCCCCACGGGATGATGACGGGTTCATCCTGAGTGCGGTTACTGCTGAAGGCTGACTGCTGCAGAGAGTCTCTTGGTTGAATGGCCCTATTGGGAGCACTCTCGCCCAGATTGAAATACACGTCTGGGGTGGTCAATGTTGAGTAACGTTTGGCCGCAAAGGTAAAGTTCAGCAGTGCAGGTGCTGGTACCTGGTAGCCACTGGCGGTGATCTGATGCGCTGCGCCATACTCATCACTGCGATCAAAACGCTCTGTATTCTGCCGATCTATCTGTCTGCCTTGCTGCCACTGTTCAGAACTTTGCTGCTCTCTTGGCTGGATACTCTGCTCCCTGGACTCATCGATGCTGAGTTCTTTGGCAGGCGGTTGCTGCCAGAGAGCCTGTTGCTGACTCTGGAGATCACTGGCTTGCTGGTGACTAATCCTGACTTCTTCCTCCAATTCAGGCACCTTGCCCCAGAACAGTCCGAGCTGTGGAGTTTCCAGAACGGTGCCTTGATGACTACTTTGCTGAACACTGGCCTGAATCGTCATTGAGTGCTGAAACGGTCCTCTGGCAGATACCTGATAGGTGTTGCCTGTCTGCCACTGGCTCTGGCAGGCACTGACGACAGTGGGCGGTGGAATAAAGGCATAGGTGGGCTGTGGATAAAACTCAAAAGGGGAGGCGGGTTGATAAGCCTCCCGGGTAAAGTTGAAGTCTTGAGTCTTCTCAGGAAAGTAGGCCACTTAACTCTCCGGTACGATCTCGGGTGTCACCGGGCCATGGGCCAGAGGCCGAGTGTAGGGCTTGGCTTTGAACTGAGCTGTGCCGATAGCCTGAACACTGTCGTCAAACCACCAGGTGGGTTCGGTACCATCACCTGTACCAGCCACAGTGCAGATATAAACGTAGCCCTGGAAGCTGGCCGGACGGATTACATTGCCCACATCATAGGTGCTGTTGGCCAGCCAGACTTCGCCATAGTCATCCATGGCCACCACAATCATGGCTCCTTCATAGGGGCTGGTGTCCAGGGAGTAACTGCCACTGTTGCTGTCGCTGAGCACACTGTTCAGAACCGCATGTTTTGTTTCCTGGCTGCCATCGACTTCCAGTTGTGCCTGAGTGATGGCAAAGACCCGGCGAGCCACGGGCAGATCGTCTTCCATGACGGTGCCCTGGATGCGGGTGGTGTTGCCGTTTCCCGGGATGATGATGCCGCCACCATTGCCTGAAGAAGGTGGACCGTTGGTGTCGCTCCAAACGACAGTGGTGTCGTCAGTGTTAGTCCACTGCAGTTCTGAGGCAATATTGTTACGGCTGGTGATGATTTTCAGTGGGTTGCCACTGTCTTCAAAGTCCCAATGCCAAACAGTTACATAATCACTGGAGGAAGAAGTGACGGGTGTGGATGAGTTGTTGTAGCCATTGGTCAATGTTGCACTTGCTATGAACAATGCTTTTGCACTGCCCAACTGGGCACCATCATTTCCCAAAATAGCTCTGGTGTAGGCTGAAAAAGTATTAGCTTTGGTATTGGCATATAAGGACAGAATGTTTTGGCTAGTTCCGTTGATAAAAATTCTAACTCTATTCGATGCGGTATTTTGCGAAGGACTCACTGTCACAACCACTTCAAAGAGTTCATCAAAGGGAACACTGCCTTCAGAATACCCTCGATAGGAAAGCCCACCGTTGTTATAGCAAGTGACTTTTACTGATCCACTGTCTACCCAGATCAGGGTCTGGTAACCGGTGCCCGTTGCACTACTCGAGTCCGAATAAATTCTGAGAAGCGGGACGTATTGATCTGCTTGACTGGCACTGACTTGTATCAGTGCATGAAAGTACATTTCTCTGCCTGGATAAAATCCGGTACTGTCATTCCAGCCGTTTGTTGCAGGACTCTCCAGCCTTCCCTGAACGTTCTCTTCAGAAAACCATATACCGGCCATCAGTCAGCATCCCCCCGAATCTGCAGTGTGAACTGATCACTGGTTTCGGTGCCCTGTCCAGCCAGCACAGTTCGACAAATCCACACCGGAGCCAGACAGCCGTCTGTATCAAAACGAATAACATTGCCCACAGCCCATCCGGTTCCCCAACCCTCAGCTTTGATGGTGAAGTAGGGTGTACCGGTTTCCGGATTAATGGGTGCAGCATCAGTAGCAGTCGTGGCCGTATCAATAATCCCGAGCTTCTCTTCCACAATCTGGAAGGCGGAGCCGGACGTGAAAATAATCGCCCACTTGCCGAAGATGGCTCCCTTGTTGGTCACCACCAATGGATAGTTAATGGTGTTGTACTGGGCAGTGGTGTTATCGCCGATGCGCTCATCGGTCCAGTTGGGATCGCCACCGTCCCAGACTTTCTGACTGAAGAAATTGTGAACCCTGGCTTGCAAGTCACCATAAACCACGGCGCTGCTGACTTGGGTTTCATTGGCTGGTAAGCCCCAGGGGACCGGAGCGATGATGGTGATCTCGCCATTGATTTGCACGTCGCTGGCCACGCTCATATGCTCGACCCGGTCTTTAATGGTAAACGGCGCTGTCAGACTGTTGCTCTCGATATCCTGGAGCAGCAGTGGATCAGCAAAGGTGACGGTGCCCGCTTCACGATCCGTCGTGTATTGGGCTGGATCGAGGGCTTGGCCCTGACTGTCCTCCACAGTGATCTCTGCCTGATGATCACGGTTTAGAGTGACCAGCTGGCCCGCTGTAGGTGTGCCTGCATCGGCATTCTGGGTGTGGCTGATGACCACAATATCCCCCGGCCGATAAATCGGCACCTGGCCATCGGGTGGCAGACGTACCGGGTCCAGACCGATCAGCTCGGCATCCAGTGGCAGGCTGGTTTCCACTATGCAGTTGTAGCGCACACTTTGAGGGATGACATAGATAGGATCGGTGCCGTTTGTGAAGGTCAGCTCGCACCAGCCGGTGGTGGCATCCATGGAGCCCTGAACCTCTGAGGTGTTGATATCGCCGTTAAAGTCTGCGGTGGCGGTGATGATCTCGGCATTATCCACCCGCACTGCAGTGAGCTGAAGGCTTCCGGTCCGGATGGGTGCACCTGGTGTTCTAAAGGCGACCGCATCGACTTTAAAGCCACCGGAGATGGTGGCAGCCGCCTGCACTGTTGCCGTGTTGACGGTACCCGAGGGATAGACGGCCAGTGTCGCCACGCCTCCGGTGTAATCTATTGTTCCCACAGATGCTCCGGCATTCGTCTGACTGCTGACGTTTTTGTACAGCACACCGTCTCGATCAAAGTAGAGCTCACCGTTCCATTCCAGAATGACACTGCCGGGCAGCAGTGGATCTTCAATCAGAGACAGCAGGTCGATGGTCAGCTCTGGCGTACTCAGGGTATCGGTATTCGGCTGATGGCTGAGGCTGTTGCTCTGGGCCTTGCTGGTCACTGTGCTGCCTGAGAAAACTTCGGTCTTGGTGGTGTTGGTGTAACTCAGTCGGTATTTGTAGACCTCTTTTCTGAGTGTGTATTCTGGGTAGCTGTAGTTCTCTGTCGCCTGAAGAGTGAAGTCACCGGTCTGGTAATCAATCGTACCGGCAATATCACTCCAGTTACCGCTACCATCGTCAGTGTAACTTTTAAATCGCTGAGACGTGGTCTGGTAAGTGGTGTAGTCACTGCTGCGACTGCTGGCATGCTGTGGCACATTACTTTGTCGATCCACCGAAAACTGAACCTGAACGGAGCCTGGCAAGAGAGGCGCACCGGCAATGGTGCCGGTTATTAAACCTGAACCATCTACTGCCACATCCACAATACCACCGGCCACTGCGCCTTCTTCGTACTGAATCTCGATCTCGGTGCCCTGGTCTGGCAAGGCATTCAACACAAAGCCCAGCTCACCCGGGGCATAGTAGACACTGCCTGAGCCATCGCCCGTCAACAGGCCGTTGCCCTGATCGGTCAGGGTCTTGGTTTGCTCACTGGCCAGATAGGTGATGACGACACTGCCCGGCTTGATACCTGGCTTCGCAGTGGTGTGCCGAAACGAAAATTTATCCACCGCCACCGAGCCAGTTCGCAGAGTGATTTCGTCATCCGCCTGGGCGATATAACTGAACACCAGCTTGCTGTCGGGATCGGGCAAACCGTCGAGAGTTACCGCCACGCTGCCAGTGCTGAAGTCCATAGTGCCCGAACCTGAACCAGCCAGCAGGCCATTGCCCGGATCGCTCAGGTCTTGCCACTTGCCCAGAGAGATATAGCTGACCACCAGAGTGCCGGGCTTGGGCTTGGCCTCAGCAAAGTTGAAGGTGTAGTTAAAGCCACGGTTCTGGGCAGTGATGTCCAGGGTGCCACTGATGGTGGCTCCGGTGATGCCAGTGGCAGGCTGGTATAGTGCAGTGGCCGTACTGGTATAGTAACTGCTGTTTCGCCAGACGTTCAGCTCACCACTTTCATAGTCAATGGTCAGGTTACTGTAGTTATTGGACCCGCTTTTGTGTACCAGCTGGCCGGTCTTGTCGTCTTCAAAGGTGCCGCCTTCTAACGACAGAGTCACGGTTCCTGGCAGTGCTCCCGTCTGCAGAAAGGCCCGGCTCTGGTTGCCAGAAAGATGCACAAAAGAGAGGCTGACATTGCGTTGTGCGGCAGAGGTGGCCACCATCCTTTTGGCGGTGTAGCCCCCGTACTGATCCACCACAGGACTTTCAACCCGGGCACTCGGCACCAGAGGTGAATAAACGCTGTTGACCTTCAGGGTCAGATCGCCCTGGCTAATGGCTGCTTTGGTTGGCTGGATGCCGTAGTAGCGAGAAGTGTCTGCAATCTGGGTCGACTGAACTGAGGTCTTCGCTTCGCTGGCTCCCTGGCGATCCACAGGCATAACGGTCCCTGCTGGTGTGGCAGTGCCGCCTGGAAAACGATCTATCAGTGCCACACTGATCTCCATATCCAGCCGCCGACGATCAAAGTCGATATAGCTGCCTGCGCTGTAGGCATAGGTGAAGGTTTCGATGCGGTGTTCCACTTTGGTGATGCGGACGTACTGCTCTTTTTTACTGTCACTGTTGTACAGTCGATAAACTTCACCAATTTCCGGCAGGGCTTTTTCTTCTCGCTGAATGCCGACAATGCTGCGCTGACCTACCAGCTGATCACCCAGCAGTTCAAAGCTGGCTGATGTGCCCGGCACCACATAGGCTTCGATCCTATCACGGGCGGCATTGCGCTCATCGGTCTGGCTGTCGGTGTTGAACAACAGCACACTGACATTGTCGTCATCCGGTGCGTCGGTGAGGATGATATGACTGCCGAGATAGGCGTCGTTGTTGTCGGTGCTGATGCCTATGTAGGCTTTTCGCAGGGCGACGTCACCGATGGTGCGGTCAATCCGGGAGATGTCCTGGAACAGGTTATTCACATTACCGTCGATCACTACAGTGCCAGTGGCCCGCCCGCCTCCGTCTTGCTCGTCAGTGAGACGCTGGCTTTCAAAGAGTTTTACGTCATCGTTGTTAATGGGCATAAAAATTCCTTTTCTTTAGACGAAAAAAAACCACCCTCAAGAGTGGTTTTTATGTTGAAGAAGGATTAAACAAGAATTCAGTTACCAGTACGGAGAGCCTTCCAAGTCAACTCCTTGCATTCTTATACGCATGGACGTAGTCTGCGTGATAACTTTATTTTCAAGCAAAAATGTTATCACTTCTTCTGAGTTCTTATTGGATAAAGATTCCAGAGAAAGCCCTTTACCTTTCATCCGATTAACAATTGATTTGTACCACCTCACATCAACGCGAGCCCTTTCTTCGTCTGCATCCGAATTAGGATTTAACCTTGCCTCTGCTAAAGCAGTGTTGATTTCTTCCAGTTCTCTTTCCAACAACGATTTATCTGAAACAGATGTTGCAGTTGGCTGCAAGTTACTCTTTTTGGACTCTGGAGCTTCTTGTTTGGTTTCTTCTGGTTTTCTTTTGCAGGCTTTTTCAACTTTTCGAGATTCCCAAGAAGCATCATTTTCAGGCGCTTCAGACTTCTCGGGTTCAGAAAATGTAACCGACTTTCCCTCTGTTTTCCTTATATCCATCAGCTGACTTCCTTGTTCTGCTAGTTCTGACAGTATAGTTGTCGAGATAACCATTTCATGTGCCTTGAACTACCAATAATCGAAGAGAGAGCTGATAAAAATGATGGTCATCAGGATATGCAGAAGGTAGAACCTGCCTTGCTTCAATTGGGCTACCGTTAGTTCGGTCAAAAATGACAGTAAATTGACGCCCATCAGGAAGTTTCAGAAGCATGCTTTTATTGGCTAATTCACTGAGAGACTGCAGTTCAACGACTGTTGAACGATCTACCCAACCGGCGTCCAAACCTCCCGATAACTCTATGGGTCTACCCGATTGTTTTGACTGCTCCTGAACCAGCAAGCCTCCGGTCAGGCTGCGATCCTGGCTCTGCTCCACAGGGTTCCAGTCGAACTCATTAATCCATAACAAATCGTCAGGCAGTGTGATGGTATCCAGTGTCATCAGGCAGACCTCATTCCGGCATTTTTCAGAGCTTCCAGCAGTCGTCTTTCATCACCCGGCTTAACGCCAACATCCACCTGACCTCCCGGGTATTCCAGACGAATGACTTTCTCTGGTGATCTACTTTGGGTGGGTTGCCTTTGGGTTTGAATACGTGATTTTTCCTGTTGAGCTTGCTGCTCCCTTTGCTTTTGTACTTTCTCTTGTTGCTGAAGCTGATACTGTCGCTGCTTCTCGGCCCGGATCGATTGATTGAGCGAGAGCGCCTTCTGCAGGTTGCTCACCGCCTGAGAGTCACCGTCCTGTTTGGCGATGGCCAGCTCCAGTTCGAGGTCTTTCTTTCGGGCTTCATAGCGGCGTTGCTCGATATCGCCCTGCCTACCCTGAAGGCGATCCAGTTCATCCTGAAGGCTGTCCAGTGTGCCTTGGGTGCTGTCTGACAGCCGTTGCATACTGTCGTTGGCTTGTTCGATGGCTTGATTCAAACGATCCAGGTCTTGCTGGTTGAGCAGGTTCAGTTTGTCAGCCAGGTATTGACCATCGCTGGCCATCTGTTGGGCCGACACAGAGCCGTTTTCATAGCTCTGCACCAGGTCTTCCAGGGCGATCTTCTGCTCATAAAATTCAGCTCTTACTGAAGCGGCATTGGTCGCTGTATCCTTCATCCAGTGTCCGATGCCGGTGGTATCCAGTCCGACATTGGCGGTGGCCAGAGCCTGGACTTCCTCTTTGGTTTCAGCCAGTGTCGCTTTCAGCTGTCCCAGCTCACCCAGAGTGTCAGTGGTATCGATCTGAGTAGCGCCTTGCATGTTGAGGAAAGTGTCTTCTGCCTGGGCGCTCAGACCGTAGAGTTCGGAGGTGATGTTGTTGTAAAAACCCACTAAACCATTGAGTGTGCCGGATGCACGTTCTGCCCCCTGTGCTTGTTTATCTCCAGCCTCATTCACGGCATCGCCCAATGACCGGGCTGCATCTGCAGCTGAGTTGGCACCGTCTTCCAGCTCGGCCAGTTTCTCTCTGCTGGCTGCCAGTGCTTCGTTGTATTGCTCCTGGGTCAGGGTACCGTCAGAGAAGGCTTGAGACAGTTTCACGGCCAGATCAGCCAGCTCTGTGCGGGTTTCAGCAGCATTGATCTGCTTCAGGGCATCGGCGGCATCGGTTAAGGCTTTCTTGGCGGTCTGGCCGGATTGGACATAGACCGAGTTGAGTTTGACGACGTCTTGCTCAACGGACGCTGTCGTTTTCTGGCTTTCATTACGGATAGCTTGCTGGGTACTTTGACTGGATTGAACAATAGCCTCACCCAGTGACTGCCAGCTGTGGTTAATGTCCTGCACATCTTCTTTCACCGCTTCCCTGAAACCCGCCGACACCGCTTTCAGCGACTCACCAAAGGACTGAAGTTTTTGGGCCGACTCTGTCGCACCTAATGCATTCAACAGACTGCCCATCCCTCGGGAAACGGATGAAATAACTTCGCTGAACACCAGTCCAAAAGACTTAACGGCCAGGGTAAAGCCATTAAACAGCAACTGGACAGCATTACCCGTCAGAGTGAAGGTGTTGTTGAGACTGGCCAGTGTGGAAGCAATACGCTGGCTGGCAGACTGAATGCTGGCTACCACTTCTTCAAACGTCAGCCCGGTAAAGTTGGCCTTGATCGCCTCACCCATCTGCACAAACGCATCACTGATAGACTGAGCCAGTCGAGACAGACGACCATCTTCAGACATAATACTGATCTGGTCCGAAAGGCTTTTGAGCTGATCCTTGGCATAAGACAATGCGCCACTCTGGGCCACTTCATCCAGAAAGTTCTGCCAGCTGTCTTTCAGGTTGCTGACGTAACCGGACAACAGGGACATATTCTCAGCGGCAGCCCCGGCAGAGCTCTTGCCAATTTCCTCGATCAGCAGGGCAATGCTATCCCGACCCAGTTTGCCCGCTGTGGAGAGCTTCTGCAGTTCCTGAACATTTTTACCAGTGGCTTTTTCCAGCAACTCCCAAACCGGAACACCCCGCTCTACCAGTTGCAGAATCTCTTCGCCCTGCAACTTCTGCTTGGCCCAGGCCTGCCCAACCGCCAGGGAAATCCCATTCAGACGCTCCATGCCACCGCCCAGCTTGGAAGCCTGATCCACCATGGCCTGCATACTGCCGTCCATGGGATCAAGACCGAACGCCTTTAGTCGTACAAAAGCCTCCGCCACCTGCTCCAGTTGATAAGGCGTCTCACGGGTAAACTGCTTGATCCACTGAATGGCCCGCTCACCCTCAGCCACCGAGCCCATCACGGCATTGAGCTGTACCCGCAGACGCTCAAACTGATCACCTGTGGCAAGCAGTCCCTGAATGGCCCGTTTGATGGTATATAAGCCAACACTGGCCGCCACCAGAGCGCCCAACCGCTGCGACAAACGCCCCATACTACCAGATGCCCGATCTGCATCTCGGGCTAACTGCATGAAGCCGGAACGTTTGAAGGAGTGAGTAGAACTCTTGGCTTTGGCATCCACTTTCTGCAAAGCAGAAGCCGTCTCTTTCAGCTCCTTTTGCAGACGCTGCTGCTGAACAGACAGATTCTTATTGGAAAGCCCTGCCTGCTCCAAACTGCCGCGCAGCTCAGATAACTTCTGGCGCTGAGCCTTGTAAGAACGGCTGGCTGACACCACGGATTTACGAGCGGACTCCAGAGAACGCTTAAGAGACCGGGAAGGCTTCTCAGCCTGTTGAAACTCCCTGGCCAGTTTCTCAACCCTGGCTTCCGCTTCCCGGTAAGCTTTGCCTGTATCTAGAACGGCTGCTGTCTGTTTTTGGAAAGACGACAGAAGACGATCTTGCTTCTGCAAATCAGACAGTTTTTGTTTGAGGGTTTGGGCTTCTTTGCGGAGGGATTCGAGGGAGGTTGCTGACTGGTAGACGGTTTTGGATAGGGAGTCTTTGGCTTTTAGTACCAGCCGAAGGGCGGATTCCTTGATGGAAGACATAGTCCACTCCCTGAGTCAAACGCAATAAAGTTAACAGCTAGAATAAAAATGGTCTAATATAAGACCTGTTTTTAGAATTAAATAAGGAGTATTTATAATGAGACAGGTATTAGCAGATTGCTCGGCCAGTATTTCAGAGCTCAAGAAAAACCCGACAGCACTGCTGGCCCAGTCAGAAGGTTCACCTATAGCAATCCTTAATCACAATAAGCCGACGGCTTATCTGATTCCGGCAGAGACCTACGAATGGTTAATGGATGCCCTGGATGACCAGGAGTTATCCAGACTGGTTGAGGAACGTCGTAAAGACCTGGATCAGGCTGTGGAAGTGAACCTGGATGACTTATAAGCTCAAGTTCCTTCCGGCAGCTACGAAAGAGTGGAACAAGCTGGCCTCTCCATTGCGTAACCAGTTTAAGAAAAAACTGGCAGAGCGTCTGGAGAACCCCCATGTTCCCTCGGCCAAACTGAAAGGCTACGACAACGTATACAAAATCAAACTACGGACAGCTGGATATCGCTTGGCATATGAAGTTATTGATAAGGAGATTGTTGTCTATGTATTAGCCATCGACAAGCGAGACAAGGACGCTGTCTATAAGACCTTAAGAAAACGACGCCCATAAGCATCCTCCCTTACCCAGCCAGATCCAACTGCATAAACGCACTCAGCCCATTGCCTGAAATCGACGAATCCGCCAGCACATCCACTTGCAAGGGAATGCTGGCGAAGTCATCCGAGATAAAGCCCAGATTTTGCACCGGCGAGAACTTCACCCGATGCACCCGGATATTGAAGGGCAAGCCTTCCTGAGCATCATTCAACCCTTCCATAAACAAGGTAAACTCCCGCCCGGACTCTACGAGGGCTTGAACCATATTAGCCTTAAGTGGGGTGTAACTAACCTTGATGCCCTGGTCATCAATACCTCCACCTTCAACGACCTGAATGCCAGATTTCATCAGTTGGTAGTCGTCACCTTCTACCAATACGGTATCCAGGCTGTCTTTTACCGTGATGGTCTGACTCAAATCAGGTAACCGCTGGAAAGGAATCAGTTCATCCGCCACACCATAGGTTTCTTGCGCTTCATCAGTCACCGGGGTGATTGCAGCCTCTGTGACACTGCCTCGTAGTGCCAGAGAGATATTGCTGGCGGTAAAATCATGAGCTACCAGATTGGCAGTAATACCCGACACTCGGCTGATAACATTGCGATTGCCACCACCGCCCAGATAGTTTTTCAGCTCTTTACGATCTTCTTCAAAGCTGAAGTTAAACTCACTGACATTGCCAATGGGCAGCAGTGGTGCTGATTTATCATAGGGCTGAATATGGATACTGCCTGCACCGATAAAGCTGCGGTCGATAGTAGACATAGAATTCTCCTTCCTTGAAGAGGATTTAAAAAACGGTTTCGAGAGTCAGGGTGATATCTGCAAAAGACAGCTGTCCCTGACTGGGGGCAATATCAAATTGGGTTTCAGAGAAGGTCAGCTTGCGGCAATGTTCTGTCAGGGCTTTATCATTGCTCAGGGCTTGTCGAATCATTCTGGAAAATTCCAGCAGGGCATAAGTTGCCCGGTCATTGGTCGGCACCACAGCACTGAGATTAAACAGCCACTGATCTTTACGACGGCTGCCCTGTTGTTGTAGCTCACTGATTGATTCCAGCTGCAACAAGATGGCTGGCGGCTTCAGACCCTGTTCAATGCCGGTGGCAGCATAGCCCAACAATACCTGATTACACACTGTCTCCAGAACACCTACCAAAAGGCTAACCAGTTGTTGTTCTGGGTTAAGCATGACCGGCTCCGTTGACGATGAAATTCAGTTCTTGCTGCATCAGGGTGGCAAACCGCTCCAGTAAAATGGGCTCAAGCTTTTCCAGTACCTGAATGGCACTGTTCAGGATCGGCAAAGTCTTCTTTTCCAGAGGCAAGCCCATCCACATCATGCGACCGGATTTTTTGGAGCGCTGGTATTTATGCCGCCAGTTGGCTTTTCGCCTGAAGACCATCGAGTGTGTAGCATTGACCGGCTGCATTAAAAAAGCCCCTCCCCAGAAATGCTTGCCAGTTCTGACACCTTGTCTGGTCTGTCTGGGTTTGCCCAGATAATGAGCCGGTATATCCCAGGCACCAATCCAGATCACCAGACTATAGCCTTCACTCCCTCGCTCACCCGGTTGCAGTAGATTGATCTTGACCCGGCCCAGCTCTTTTAGCTTCTTTTGAGTAATGCCTTGCTCTCGAGCTAATGCTCTCAGGGTTCGTCGCTCAGCAAATCGAGACAGTTTCCTCAGCGACCTTCGAATAGCAAGCTGGAGAGTTTCCGGGGTGTTCTGGAAGAAACGGATCAGCTCATCAATGCTGTCATCCAGCTCAAGCTCCAGCTTCATGGAGTGACCACCAGTTCATCTGACCATCGCCTTTCAGTTTCCGCTCAACTGTCCAGCGTTGTTCTGCTGAAATCACCTCATCGCCCCGGCTCACCTTTACATCCGTGGTCAAGGCCAATGTCGTGATCTCTTGCAACACCTGTTCATAAGGACCCGTAGGCACCAGCTCGCGAGTCAGAATGCCCGTCACTTCCAGCCTACTGTCATCTGACTTTTTCAGTGTGACTGCCTCTCCAAAGGTAGCCAGTAACTGCCGTTTCAGATCACTTAGCTCATCTTGCATTTGATCACGGCTCTTGGCTTAAGACAGATGGGGAGTGGGTTGGACTGGGTGTGGACCTGCACACCCTTATCGAAGTCGAGAATCTTCTGTTTCGCGTACCGAGGCAGACCAATGGTATTCACGGTTTCGATAAAGTCCGCTGGGGCAAACCAGGTGCGGAAGATGCCGGTGCCTTCCGGGATCACGTAAGCTTCATCCGGTTTAATGAAAGGAATATCGCCTACCTGTCCACGATACTCTTCCCAATCGATATCACCGAACCGGAATCCGGTCTTGGGATCATTGCGCAGTAAAGCGCTGTCCTGGTAACGGTGGTAAGCATCTTTGACATAGTCGTGTCCAACCAGAGCATCATAAAAATCCGCACCGCAGAAGGCTCTTAATCCCGTGTAGGGCTGAGCGCCCAGAGCCGTGTCTACCTTCCTGCGAAGAGCCACACACTCTAACCGGATATCCGTTTCAGCCACACTGAATTTAAAGGTATGGGTTTGCTGGGTGACACCGAATTCCTGAAACAGGTCGTAGATCACACTGGAGCCATCGGCATCGAGAATCTGTCCCTTGATAGCTCCCAGTCGCAAGTGCTCCAGGGTCACTTCATGATTGGCATTCATGGACGACAGTCGATCATTAACCACCGTTTTCACCCCTTCCAAAGCACTCTCAGAACCAAAGGCTCGTACATTGCGCACCTCATCAGCAATGATGGTGGAGTCATAGGGAATATGAGGGATCACAAAACTGCGTACCTTCCGCTTGCCTCCGCGAGCCTGGGCAGCCGGAGCACCGCGCTCGGAAGTGGGCAGCAGGATCAGCTCACCATTCCTTGACTCAACAATGGCCGTGGTGGTGTTAATGCCACTTTCAGTAAACAGCCCCAGTTCACCGATACGCCCCGGCTTATAGGGCATATCGTTCAGAGTTGCAGTCAGACTGGTCAGACTGAAGACATCGTTGTTAAAAATATCCAGCAAGTTCATCCCTGTTCTCCTGTCCTGAGAATGATATCCAGTGACGACAGCTCCTCAACCGCCGTCGTTTTTTCTTCGTCAGTGATGCCTTCCGGCCAGACCAGTAACTCCTGATCCACTTCTGCCAGTCGGGCAATGATGACGCCCTCGCCGCCTGTGGCATCGGTAATGACATGATCCCAAAGCACTCCAGCGGCCATTTGCAAACCCGTGACAGCTGCCGGATCAATAGGGCCATAAACATCTGTAGAGGTATTCTTGCCAAGAATGGTTCCGGGCAGTAGCGCCAGATCCGGAGCCAGTTCGACCAGCTCGCGACTGATGCTGTTGTTTCCTTCGGACACGATAAATTCGCCAGCATGCACCGGCTCTGTCATCACAGGCATGGTTCAGTTCCTTTGAGTGAGAAAGGGAAAATTAAGAAAGGGTGAGTGGTTTCAGGCTGCCGATTGACCGTTACGCTTGCGGTAAACGGCCTGGGTATCCACCAGAGGCTGGATTTTTTTATCCTGCTGATTGGGTGTCAGCTGGTTATTGATGCTGTCGTCATCCTGCAAGAGCAGATCAAGCAGTTCGGTACGCACCTGAGCTTCCGTCTTGCCAGACTGGATAAACTGTCCGGCTCGATCTTCACAGTGCGCTGCTGCACACAGCGATTTGATCGTTTCACATTCCGCCAGACGAGCTTTGACGTCTTCGATACCCTGCTGCTGGCGGACAAAAGTTTCAGCCATTTCCGGGTAACCGGCCTGATTACACAAGGTCATTACTGCCAGGGCATGAGCGCCTTTATCCCCATTTTCAGATTCAGAGTTTGCGGGCTGAGGTGGATGCATAAAGCTGGAAAGGTCGAAATGAGCTGCCATTTTCACCGGTGCTTCCACTTCATCAATCAGGCCATGGCCTTGGGCTTCAGTGGCAGTGAACCAGGTCTCCTCGTCCATCAGTTTCAGCATGGCTTTCAGATCTAATTCACAGCGATTGCAGTAGGTCTGGGCAATCACCTCGGTGGTTTTGTCCAACATATCCGCCATTTTGCGCAGCTCACCGGCATCACCTCCGACCCAGCCGAAAGGATTGTGAATCATTAGCAGGGCATTTTCAGCCATATGTATGGTATCACCTGCCATAGCGATGACACTGGCGATACTGGCCGCCAGCCCTTCAATCCGGACATGGATGTTAGCCTTGTGGTAACGCAGGGCGTTGTAAATGGCGACTCCGTCAAACACTGAGCCACCGGGGCTGTTGATCCGAACGGTAATGTCATCCGTGTCCAGATCTTTCAGGCTGCTGACCAGTTGCCGGGCAGATAAGCCTGCCCAATCGCCAATTACATCGTAAATCAGCAACTCCGCCGGTTGGCCGGACTGATTTTTCAACGTGAACCAGACCCGGTTCTTATTGAGCGGCTTTTTGTTCATCGTTCTCGGGTTCCTCTTCCATGATGGTGTTGTTTATTCCCTGAGTTCTGGGATCACTGTCGTATTGCAGCTCCAGCTCGTCGGCTCGCTGGTTATCTGCTACGATCTCATCGTCAATTTGTTCGCTGTCGTAGCCTTGTTCAGAGACCACTTCTGAACGAGATTTGAAACCACTACGGACTGCCAGATTCTGGGACTGCACATCCTGGACCGGATGAATGTAAGCCCAGCCCTGGGGAATCCATTTCACCTTGCGATAGTGCGTTGGGTTTCGATGAAAGTCCGGGGCTGAAATCGCCCCACTGAGTACGGCCAGTTCCAGCCATCGTTTCCAGACCGGGCGACAAAGTTGGAACACCATCAGATTATGCTGGATCTGTTGAATACGACGACGAAACTCATTAAGCACCACCCGTAAAGCGCGGTCACTGACGCCTTTCATATCGCCGGACAGGATCTCATAAGGCAGACCAATACCCGCTGATACCGCCATCAATTGTTGACGGATAAAGTCCGGGTAATTGCTGGCCGCTCCTGGTGGTGTGTTAAACGTAATCTCCTCACCCGGTGATAGCTCCTGCATGGTGCCCGGTTCCATCGCTACCATAGGAACACCTTGCAGGTCATAGACAATGGGCCGACCAGTCAGCGGATCGACCTTTTCCGTTTCCGGAGCCGGTTTGGTGATAAAGCCGGTGAACAGGTTGGCGATTTCCTGCCGAAGCAGCGTGGCATCATCGAATTTGTCCAGGTGATACATTCGAAGCAGCACCTGGCTCAACAAAGGTTGCCCACGCAGCTGACCTGGCCGCAGCGGTTCATAAAGATGCAACACCTGATCGGCAGGCACCCGTCGCAGGTCGGCAGTATCCAGTGTGGTGTAATCCGAAGGATGCTGCTTGTGCATCCAGTAAGCGACACGTTGCCCGATGGCATTAAACTCAATGCCTGCACGGATCTTATGACCCTTTTTCAGATCATCGTGGTAATCCCAGGGGACAAACTCCGCTTCCAGCAATTGCAGCTGCAGTGGCACACTCAAACCATCGCCGGGTTTGCGGGGACGGAAGCGAACAAAGCACTCTCCAGCTTCCAATACCGAACGCATGGCCAGAGCCTGCTGGCCATAAAAATCGAGCTGGCCATCGGCATCGGACTCATCGGTCCAGTCCAGAAACAGGGCCTGTAACTCTTTACGAAACCCATCATCCCGGGCTTCTGACTTGGGCTTGATGCCAGTGCCGACAATATTGGCGACCAGCTTTTCCAGCCCGGAAGCAGCCCAGGGATCATTACGAATCGCTGCCCGGGAGCGGTTGATCAGGGTTCCAAGATTGCCGGTCAGGGAATTATTGGGACCGGTAGAAGGTGCCATCCAACTCTGGCTTCTGCGACCCTGCCCTGCCGAGGTATAAGCCAGGTTTTTCAGTTCGGGCAGTAGCCAGCCTGCAATACGATGTTTCAAGCCCATTCAGTATTTCCTGAAATTTATGCTAATTTGTATGTACAAATGTAAATACTGGTTTTACCATGCAATTTGAATGGGATGAGGAAAAAAATCAGGCCAATATCCGCAAACACGGGATAGCCTTTGAAGATGCTGTCGATATTTTCAATCATCCTCAGCTCTGTCAGGTTGATGACCGAACGAGTTATGATGAAGAACGCTGGATCACCATTGGACGCATTCATCACCATACCGGGGTAGTGGTCTACACAGAACGGGTCGGCGATATTGTGCGGATCATTTCAGCCCGAAAAGCCACCAAAAGAGAGATCAAGCGCTATGAAGAAAGCATCTGGAACTGACTGGGAACGGCTTGAAGCCATGAGCGATGATGAAATTGACACCTCTGACATCCCCGAGCTGGATGATGAGTTTTTTAACCAGGCTGATCTGCGCCTGCCCGTTAAAAAGCCCGTCACAATCCGGTTGGACTCCGATGTTCTAGAGTGGTTTAAAAGTCAGGGGCAGGGCTACCAGACACGTATCAATAACTTGCTCAGGAAATATATGGAAACCCAACAGTCTCGCTAAATCCCTTTGCGAGAATAAACCCCATACTGCCGGGGTCGCTGCTGCTGTTTGATCAATTCCCGCTCAATGGCCTGCAGTCGTCTTTCCATTTCTGAGAAGCTGGCATACTCCACCTTACGACCTTCAAACTCCACTGTGCGGGTTTCTCTCAGTAACACGGCTCGTTTCAAAGCCTGATATTCAGCTTCTGTAATCATGCGTTATCCATTCAGGTAGCTGCTGCGAGAAAATCGTCGGGATCGGGCTTGAGTCAAAGCCTCTGATTCAGACGCTTCTACCCTAATTTCTGGCTCCGGACGTTGAGCAGCCAGTTGCTCCAGATTCAATCCACGGTGTTGCTGCAGAATACGCACCGCAGTCAGGGCATAAACCCGACAGTCCAGAGCTTCATTCCGCTTTTTGCGGGCATCCCATTCAAAGTAAGCGACCCCGTGTTTGTATTTGCGCACCTTTTCTTCTGCCGTAGCCTGCTTGAAGTAATCTTCATCAAAGCTGTCCTTCACCGGCCAGTGGCAGTAACCTGCGCCTGGCTCCAGAATTCGGTAACGCTGATAGATCAGTTCTTTGGCCGTGTCAGTACCCACCAGAGTCAGGTAGACACCTTTCTTGTTGCGAGTTTTCGGGAAGGTAGCGATGGGTTTGCCAGACTGGGATGCGCCCTTGATCGGAATCAACCAGTCGGCCCCCTGCTTACGGGAAAAGGCATACACCTCATCGGTAAAGTGACCACCAGAGTCCATACAAATCTGGGCGAGGTTCATCAATACCCCATCCTGCCGCCGATAAGTCGTCCTCAGTTTATCCGCCAGAATCTTCCAGATCTCCGGACGACTCAGATCGCCATAGAGCCGGATGTAATCAATGGACCAGCTCTCTTCACCGGCACCCCAGCCCACTACTTCATACTCGACCCTGTCATCCTGAACATCGATACCGCAGGTCAGCACTTCTACTGACCAAGGTACTTCAGCAACATAGTGCTCACGACGCTGGTAAAGTAATTCGTAATCGACGGTTTCTCCCGCTTCCTGCCAGGTTTGGCCCAACACGGTATTGGTCCAGTCTTTCAAGAGAACCGGATCATCTTTGGCCGCCAGAAAATCCGCCACTGCATCTTTCCAGCTGTACCAGCCGTTAGGACTGTACAGTGAATTCAGATGGTAGCCCCGGATTTTGCCGTCACTCTCTGGATTCTGAGGCTTCCACTGCCCATTCTCCAGTAATTTGGGTTTGTCATGTTCCAGCATTTGATGCTGACACTGGATGCATTCAAAACAAGCCGTCTCCGGGTCCTGGTTTTCAAACTTTATCTGCTGCCACTCTATGGGTTGCAAGTGCCCACAGTTAACACAAGGCACATGGTATTGTCGCTGGTCACTGGCCTGATAGGCCGATTCAACCTTGCTGGCCCCGGCAATATTGGGAGTCGACACCATCAGGATTTTTCGATTACGGGAAAACGTCGCCGTCCGTTTAATGACCAGATTAATAGGACTGCCTTCCCCATCCACATCATCTTCATAAGCATCTATTTCATCCAGAAAAAGAAAACGGGCAGGCATGGAGCGCAACCCTGTGGCGGAGTTGGCTCCGGTGATGATCAGTACACCGTTAGGAAACTCCTTCACCATTTGAGTATTGCCAGAATCCCGGGAACGAGGGTCTTTCACCCGCTCCCGCAAAATCGGCATCTCTTCAATCATCGGCGCTATGCGCTGCTTGGAGGTTCTCTTGGCCATATCCAACGTCGGCAGCACATACATCATGGGACCGGGCGTATGATGGATCACATAGCCCAGCCAATTATTGCCACATTCGGTGCCACCGACCTGTGCACCTTTCATAAAAACGACACGTTCCACATCCGAAGAGGGTGACAGACAATCCATAATTTCTTTGAGGTAAGGCGTCCGAGCGGTTCGCCAGCGACCGGCCTCTTTGGCCGCTTTCATGGGCAGAATGCGGTATTCATCGGCCCACTCTGAAACGGTCAGTCGTGTGTCAGGTTTCAGACCTGCAAAAAAACCATCCAGATAAGGTGAAGTCATGGGCCACTCAGCTCAGAAAGGATTTCTTCCAGTTCATCCATCAACAGCTGTCGTACTTTGCGAGGATCGGTTTCTGCCGCCAGGACATCCGCTTGTCGATCCGGGATGCCCAACAAAGCATCCCTCAGCATTCGTCCCGCCCGGTAAGCATCTTCTCGAACTTTGCTGGCTTCGGTGAGCTTTCCGGCCTTTTCCTCATACTCCATCTTTGCCATCTTGGCTCTGAAAGCTTCCCGCATGGTCCGAGCCGTAACGAAATCCACCGCCTGTCTTGAATCAGTGGGGGCCACTGGCAGAGTATCTTGGGAAACAGGTTTCCTAAGCAAAGTCGAGGGCTCAGCCTGGGCCTGAATCGCCTTCAGGGCCTCATCCGGGTTGACCTTGCCCTTGTGCAGGCGAATCTTGCCGGACTTGACCAATTTGGCCACATATTGGCGGCTCCAGCCTTGACGTTTGGCGAATTCCGATTGCGAGATGAGCGTCATAGCGATCTGTATAACCTCCCCTGTCCCGCCTTGGCCGGATGCGCCCTCCTTTTTCGACAACCTATTGATTATTAATAGTTTTTTCCTTGATAACCACCGGTTATGGAGCCTTACTGTACATAACGCAAACAAGCATCAAAAAGGAAACAGGCCATGAATAAGAAGACCGAACAAGCCCTGGAAACCATCGCCCAAAAAACCCTGCTAATGGACACCCTCAAAACCCGAAACACCTCGGAAGACTTCGAGGAAGTCGCCGTCTGGCAAGTCAAAAAGGCTTTGGAACAGGCTTATCAATTGGGCCTGAAACAAGGCCAAAAACAATAACCCCAAAAGGAGAAGCACCATGAAAACAACAAAACTCACTGCTACCCAAGAGACTGTTCTGAAGCAAGCCGCTGAGACAGGAACCCTTGACGCTAACAAGCTCACCCTGAAAGGAGGTGCCCGGAAAAAAGTGCTGGACAGTCTGACCAGTAAAGGCTTTCTGATCCCTATGAAAAAGGCTGACACCTACGACATCAGCCCGCAGGGCAAGGCAGCCATTGGCCTCCCGGTAGACGACCAACCTGCCCAGAAGGGCAAGATCCGCACCGGCACCAAACTCCACAGGGTGATTGAGCTGCTGAGCCGACCCGAGGGCGCTGAGATCCACGAAATCATGCGCGAGACCGGCTGGCAACAGCACACGGTTCGCGGCACTCTGGCAGGAGCCTTAAAAAAACGACTGGGACTGACCATTGAATCGGAGAAGCCTGAAGGCAAGGATCGCATTTACCGGATCACCGCCGGGCTGGAAGCGCTCTTTCAGGGAGAGATCGCATGAGCACCCGCTCCCGAATTGCAAGGCGGCTGGCTGACGGTCGCTATTGCTCCATTCTACTGGCCATTGAACTCAAGTTTTAGTGGCACCTCAGATCTGTCAACCAGGTTGACAACCCTGGCCGCAAAGGCTGACAGTTTGGTTGACAAAATCCCTGGCTGGTTGACACCGGAAAGCCCCGCCATTACTGGGCTGAAGCTCATTCTGTCAACCTGAGTGTCAACCCCGATTTTCACTCTGTCGCTGGCGCTATTCCGCGCTGATGCATACCCGCACTAGAAGTCACTGCACAGGGACCCCGAAACAGTCGTCAGAAGCCGTCTGTCAAACGTTCTCTTCGATCCCGAGACGCTCCCTGCATTTAAAAAGCGCCTCTCAGATCGACTTAAATTGCGCCTCAGCCTTTCCATGTTCTTGTCACCTTCTCCAGCCCCCGGCTGGCAATGTATCCGCCGATGCCCAGCTGGATAATGTTGAACAGTTTCAGTTCCACTGCTTCTGTGAGGTTTGGTGCTGACCAACCCATCCAACGACACACGACTAATACCGTAAACACCAGCATCACCATGGGTCGCCAGTTTCTTTGCAGCCAGCTTTCTCCCTGAGCTTCCGCTTTGACGACACCCGCCTGTTGTTCCAGTTCGTCCAGCTCACCGTTGAGCAGCATCTCGGTCAGTTCAACCTTGGCTGCTTTGGCTTTATTCGCATCAGGAAAGAGTTTGTCGATGACCTTCCCGATCACTGGAATGGCAGCCACCAGACTCACCGCTTGCCTCCCAGTAATCCTTCCTGTCTCAGCCAGTGATGTACATCAAAGTTCGGGCAGGTCTTCACCTTGCTGAAGTGGTAATGGCCATGCACGACAGCGTTTGGATAAAGCGCCTGGTGACCAGCCACCAGGAACTTCAGCATTCGCTTCTGGTTCTGAGTGAAGTTATCTTCCGGCAGGTTGTTCTTATCCAGGCCACCCACCAGACAGATACCCACGCTCTCGTGGTTGTGGCTTTTGGCATGAGCACCCCAGTCATCAATAGGCCGACCCTGCTTTACCGAACCGTCCCGTTCAATCACCCAATGGTAACCAATATCCAGGAAGGCCCGCTCCATGGTGTGCCAGCGTTTGATGTCATCAAAAGTCACATACTGATTAGCCCGGGTATCCGAACAATGCACGACGATATAATTGGTTTCCTTACGCTTGCCCATCACTCATCCCCTGAGTTTATGATTTGAGAAAGTAAGACAGCAGCCCAATAGCAGCGGTCAGCACGATCCAGCCGAACCGTTCGATATAGCCCAGCATCACTCCCCGGCGACTGGCCTGGAACTCCAGCTTCCGGATGCGCTTCTCCTGTTCATCCAGACGTTCATCCTGGCGGGAAAGGTTGCTGGTCTGGTGGGTAATCCGTTCCTCGATCATGGCCAGGCGAGACACCGCATCGCTCAGCTTGTCGAGCTTGGAATCAATCTGATCCAGTCGCCTTGAGAGATCGTCCATGTCATTCGGTCTCCTTTTCTTCCGTAGCAAGGAGACACTTCCGCCTTCCCTGGCGGTCGTCTCTGGTTTGTTCGAAGGTCAGATTGCTGGATTCAAGATAGGCTTCCTTGCCGGTGTACTCCTCCCATCGGCGCACAATAACGTCCACATACTTGGGGTCCAGCTCAGTCACACAGGCACTTCGGTGAGACTTCTCACAGGCGATCAATGTGGAGCCAGAACCGCCAAACAGATCCAGGACAATGTCATGGGTTTTGGAAGAGTTACGGATAGCCCGTTCCACCAGTTCTACCGGCTTCATGGTGGGATGCAGGTCGTTCCTGGCAGGCTTGCTGTAGAACCAGACATCGCCCTGATCCCGGGCACCACACCAAAAGTGTTCATTGCCTTCCTTCCAGCCGTAGAGAATCGGTTCGTACTGACGCTGGTAGTCGGAGCGCCCCAGGGTAAACGTGTTCTTGGCCCAGATGATAAACGTGGACCACTTGCCACCGGCTTCCCGAAAGGCTTTCTGGAGCGTATCCAGCTCCGACGACGACATGCAGATATAAATCGCCCCCTTGCAGACCCCGAGCAGGTTGGTCATGGCGGCCAGCAGGAAAGCATGGAACTCAGTGCCCAGGTTGTCGTTCTTGATCCGGCGGTCTTTTTTGGCTTTAGTGTTTTTCTCGGGGTTGGCGTAGTCGACGTTGTAGGGTGGATCGGTGAACACCATATCCGCCAGCTGGCCTGCCATCAGTGTTTCCACATCGGCCTGCTCGGTAGCACTGCCGCAAAGCACCCGGTGACTCCCCAGAATCCAGACATCACCCAGCTGGCTGACAGGGTGCTCTTCCGGCTCAGGAATCTCATCATCGTCGGTCTGGCCTTCAGGCTCGTCCACCAGCAGCAAACCTTCCAGGTCTTCATCAGAAAAACCCATCAGGTCCAGGTCAAAATCCAGGGCATCCAGTTCTGCCAGCTCTTGCTTGAGCAGGTCTTCATCCCAGCCTGAATTGGCTGTGATCTGGTTGTCAGCAATCACCAGCGCACGACGCTGGGTTTCGGAAAGGTGCCCCAGCACGATCACCGGCACGGTTTCCATGCCTAGTTGTTTCGCCGCCATCAAACGACCATGACCCGCTACGATCACGTCATCACTGCCCACCAGCACCGGATTGACAAACCCGAACTCCTCGATGGACCGGGCAATCTGGTTCACCTGCTCATCGGAGTGAGTCCGGGCATTGTTGGCGTAGGGCACCAGGCTGGCAACTGAGCGATGTTCGATGGCTTCAACAAGGATTCTGGACATGGTTCTTCCGTGATTTCCAGGGACAAAAAAACCTCAAACCGGGGAGGTGTGAGGTTCAGGTGTAATTCGCTTCGAGCTTAGCGTTAATTCTTGTCAAATTTGGCGAAAGTGTCCAACCCTTGAACAGGCCTCTATTTTGGATTTACCCGGACAAAACCGGATACTACGAGTTACTTCGGGTTACTCCGGGTTACGTCCTCCGGCCAAATGGATGGCAATCCGGCTCATGGCTTTGCGCCAGTGTGCGTAAGGTGTCTTCCGGTTCACACCCAGGTCTTCAGCAATCACTCTCCAGGGCAGTCCCGAAGCACGAAGCCAGATCAGTTTGCGCTCCTCCTCGCTGACCCAGCGCAGCCAGCGCATGCACTGCACCATGCGGTCGACCTCATCCTCGGAAGGCTCAGGCAGTCTCAGGATTTTGTTTTCCCCCTGGTAAACTTCCCAGCGGTTGGGATTGATCTCGGGCCAGAAGGCGGAGTACCGGAGATTAATACCTGACGACACACGTCGTGCCACCAGCCAGGCTTCCCGATAGCGATTGGCCAGTTCATCCTTGCACTCCATGACTTCGCCTCCTGTGGTTTTGTTATACAGGCGAGGCGACCTGAAGGAGGCTCGCCTGTATATATTTATATATACGGTGTTGTTGAATTCTGAAATCTAGAAATTATTACTTAATAAACAATCACTTACAGACTTCGGATTCCAGAATTCGGAAAGCCTGAGTTGAATTCTAAAAAGCCTGCATAACTGTTTGAAATCCTTTTAAAAATAAGTTCTCAACCAGATTTCAATTTTTTTGAATTCTGCGAATTCTGAAATCTGGCCGAATTCTGAAAGGCCATTTTCAGTCGGTTTTTGACTTCTAAAGAGTGTCCTGATAAACCCATACATCCGGGTTTTCAACCGGTAGCAATGCACCGGTATTCGGGCATTTAAAATCCGTTGGCCTGATGCTGCAAAGCGCTTCACCCTCCACTCCATAGGCCATACCATCAACACATAAATACCCGAGTTTGCTGCGCTTTGGAGCAGGCAAATTGTACTCGTCATAATCCCGGAAAAACTTGATATAGCCCTTGGTGGCCAGTACCTGAATTCGGTCATAGATGGTCGTTTTACCACCCAGCCCCAGCTGGTTTTCAAACTGCTCGGAGAATTGGTTAACGGTGAAAACCCTGCCTTTCAGAGCTTCCTGGTAAATCAGGTTGACGATCACTTCCCGCTTTCTGATGCGCTCTGCATCATGCTTCTTGCCTAATTCTTCACCCGCCAGGCGCATACTGTTGGGAGGCGCTTCCCGCCACTGACCATCTTTCTTGATGATCCTCTGGGCCTTGGGGGAAGGACCGTTTCTCAGTTCGTAATACAGCATCCGCTCAGGCTCCAGCTCTTCTGGCCTGAACAGCAGCATTCCGGAGGTATAGTAACCTCTCAGGCTGCCAGCCCCGGAAAGCGCCTGAAAAGGGTCTTCTTCCAGCTGTCGTTTACTCATCTTGCGGGTATGGTGCACCAGCACTATGCCTACGTCCGGGTTAACGATATCCCGCAGCTGCTCCACTCGCTCCTTGAGAAAAAACAGCATGGCGTTGTTATCATTTTCACTGCTGCCGTCCGGACCCGGATCAAACACATTCCTGATGGGATCGATGACAATGACATCAGGGCCTTCAGGAAATGCCTGCTGGATAGCCCTGGCGATGATAGGCAAACCCACCGCATTGAGAATCAGTTTTAACCGGGCAGTCATCACCAGGTTCTCTCGGACTCGGGTCAGCTGAAAGTCCTTGAGTGGCAATTGCTTCACCCGTTCACGCAGATAGTGATATTGCACCTCCGCCTGTAGATAGAACACCTTCAGGGGACGACTGGGGCGCATATCCAGAAAGGTCAAGCCTGCTGACATATGTGCGAGCAAATTCAACAGAAAGTCACTCTTGCCGACCTTGGGAGCACCACCCAATACCAACATGCCGCCAGGTGTTAGTATTCTGGGTGACAACAAATCCTCAGGCATGGGGGATTCATCATCCAGCAGCTCACCAAAACGATAGAAAGGCACGGACTCCTTAATCGTCTTGCGTCGTGTGGTAATCAACCAGTGGCGAATATCAAATGCTTCAGCCACTGCATCGGCTGCATCCCACTTCTCGGGTTGCTGCTCGGGTGGTTTCAGAATGATGACCGATGCTGCACCAGCATCAGATATAGACTGTGCCGCTTGCTGAGCATAAAGCAGTCCAGCTTCATCATGATCGGGCCACACCAGCACTCGTTTGTTTTTTAATGGAGACCAGTCCGTCTTATCTGTAGGAGCCTTGGCACCGTTCATGGCGGTAGTGGCGCAATAGCCACTGTCAATGAGTGCCTGGGCTGCTTTCTCTCCCTCCACCAGCAGTACTTCGTCTGCTACCTTGATGCCCGGCTGGTTATAGAGCGGCCTGGGATTGGGGGCTTTGGTTTTACGGGTCTTTACATCCCAGGGCCGAAACTCTTTACCCTCTGACGTATCGTACCGATAGACGCAAGCGATCAGGTTGCCTTCAGCATTGTGGTAGTCCCACTTGCCGGTATGGTGGCCCAGATCCTCATACTCCTCCTGGTGGTTAGCAGTGGCTGGTGGCGTGAATGAAGGCATTCCCAGCCAGTCCGCCATGAACTGAATAATTTCGGGAAAGTCCCTTTGTACATCCAGTTTTTGGTGTTCTGCCGTGAGGCTGATAATGTCGCCGCCTTCACCACTCTCAAAGTCGTGCCAAAGCCCACTGCCCAGTTCCACTTCCAGGCTCTTGCCTTTCTTGCCCTGGACATTGCCCAGCACAAACTTTTGGCCTCGCTTTTTTCCGTTGGGAAACAGCCAGGCCAAGTACTCTGGCAATCGTTCCTGAATGCGACGTTTGACTTCTTCCGCATCCAGTTTCTGCGTCGTGCCCTGCTCAGGGGCATCGTTAAAATCAAGCCATTTGTTCTTCATTGTCACAGTCCCTGTAGGGAAAAGCCCACCCGCAGGTGGGCATCAGAGCGTTAATCCCACTGGTTGTTGTAGCTTTCAGCCGGATGGGGAGCTGAATCCGGAGGACTGTATGGCTGTGATTGCAGTTGAGCCTGGGAATGACCACTCTGCTGACTGGCTGCTGGATGCCCCTGGGGAGCAACAGTCTGGCCAAACATCAGCTGGGCATACTGCTTATGCTCCGGAGTGATGGCCTGCTTGATGACATTCTTGGGTTCGTCGTACTGATCCTTTTCAGTACTGATCTTGACGACGAATTCAATACCATCCAGTTCTGACAAAGACTGTAACTGTCGGGCTTTATAGGCCGGTGGACTGTTATCTTCAGCCTTAATATTGCGAGCTGACTGCAAAATACCCCGGACAAATGACCGGCCCATGTTCTCCCACTCCGGGCCTTTGGGGCTGTGCATCCCGATCAGGGACCAGACCTTGCGCTTGGCGTACTGGCCTTCCAGCACGGTGAACTCGGCATTGAGGTAGATGGCTCCAGTATCTCCGCTGGTGGCATAACCTCCGGTCCAGCCCATTTCGGGATTGTCGTAGCCTCCGGGCTTGAGGGTCATACGCACTTTGACCAAGGTGCCTGAAGGAATGACATCGTAGCTGCCCTGGTCAGTGGCATCGTTAAAATCATTCCAACGTGTCATGGCTCTTTGTTGGCTCATGGTTATTTCTCCGTTCCTTGAGGTTGAGTTTCAAACTGGACAGGCTGCCTTGATCCGCTGCGGATCTTGGTAAACAGCTGTCCAAGGTGAGGCGGCTCGAATACATCCAGACGCCCGCTGCGATCCTTGGCCGGGTAGCCATAGGGGTTGAGAGTCTGGCAAACAAAGGTACGACGCAGGTTGCCTTCTTCGTCAGGCAGGCTGGCCAAGGTGATGATCTGGTCAACGATGCCGGGTAGCTCCAGGCCGGTTTTACTGCCTTCGATCTGGGGCTGGTGGAGCTTGCGGTTAAAGTCGTCCACCCGCTCCTCGAGAATGGCGACAAAGACCACGTTCTTGCCTCTTGCATGTTGCAGGTGCGTCAGTGCGGCAATCATCTCCTGGCCGTGCAGACCGTAGGCTCCACGAGTATCCGGTTTGCCGGTTTTCTCGGAGAAGGCCTGGGGCTGACCCTTGCACCACTGAAAGCAAAGCCGACCCAGCACCGTGATGGAATCGATGAAGTAGGTGTCGTACTTCTCCAGGGACTGGGGATCTCCATACTTACGACACACCGATTCATAATGCGCTTTCGAATACACCTGATCGTCCCGAAGCGCTGGGTTGGGACCAGCCAGGTAGACGGCAAAGTTTCGGAACTCAGGCCAGGTGGCTGGACGCAGGGTGTCGCCTGGCCACTCCTGCACCGCCAGATCACCGGCTTCCAGATCCACAAACAGGGTGGTGTCTGGGTTGAGACTCAGCAGCTGGGTGGTTTTACCCACCCCACTGTTGCCCAGCAGCACACACTTGATGCCCTTGTGCTCCTGGCTGCGTTGCTGTGAGTTGAGAATGGGAAGGCTCATTTCGAACCTCCCACCAGCTTGTACGCACAGCGACCGGGTTTGATCTGCAAAGCGGACTCAAAGGTCTGGCGAACCGGCTCCGGCCATTGATCAAACTGTTCCTGAGACACTGAATACTCAATATCCAAGAACTCAGAAGGATCTTCTCCTTGCTCCTGAATCCGCTGGGCTATGCTCTTCAGTTTCTGTTGATCCCAGTTGACTTCCCTGGGCAAGTCCACCAGCACACGCGTTCCTTCGTCATCAAAACTGATCGTTCCGAAGTCCTGTTGCAACTGGGCTCGGATCTGGGAAGCCTTGAAGACGTACTTGTAGGCGATCACTGACTCCAACCACATTTTCTGGACAGTCAGCTGGCTCATGGCCTTCTCAACATCGTTTAGCAGTATCGCCAGCTCAGCTCCGGAACGAGCGGCCAGTTCAGCGACGCCCATGCCCTGGATGTTTTCCAGCTCACTGCTCATACATCACCTCCCTGACAGGCGACTGGCTGGGATGTACCTGCATGGGTATGTGAAGCTTCGTGCGCTTCAATATCTGACAACCGGTAAACGACACGATTACCCAGCTTGATATAGCAAGGCCCCAACCCGCGCATACGCCACTTCTCCAAGGTATAGGGGCTTAGCCGCCAGCGGTCGGCCAGTTCTTTCTGGCTCAGGTGTTGCACTTCCATTTCATGCTCCTTCTTGTTTTTTCCAAAGGCAGGAACAATCATGGGGCAGTCCACGTAGACAGAGCGGAGATGGGGCGGAGACAGAGCGGAGACGGCATATTTTTTATTAAAAAATCACAAAAAAACCGGCATGTAACCGGTAAGTTAGTCAAGCATTGAGTGATTTTTCATTTGAAAGGAAGTCAATAAGGCTACCTGATTGCAGCCTTATTGATGAGACTGTAAGACCTTAAGCAGACATAACTTTTTGAACTGAGTGCTGTCCATAGTCGAATACTGAATCAATCTGGTTTTCTATAGCCAGGGTTTCACGGTACTCCTTGGCTTCAGCCTTCATCGTCCAGTGGGCTTCTATATCCATTTCATCAATTTTACTCTTGATATCAGATACATTAACTCTAAAGAATTCTTTCCTGTAATTAACTTTGTTTACTTGTTGTAACTCAAAGACCTTATGGAGCTCTTTTTCGAGCTTTGGTGCGTCTTCAGAGTAAATCATTGCATGGACATCGAAGTCGAATGGTACACTTGCATCACCAAGCTCTTTTACTCGATCCATAGGCTCTAATCGACGAGTCAGACCAATTTTATGAATATCTTCACCGAATGATCCAACGTTAGAAATAACATACACGTGCCCTCTTCGAGTCTGCTGAGCCATAGATATTGCTCTTTGGTTTTTGGCTTCAGCTTCTTCAAGCTGACTCTGAAGAGCTGATAGTTGCTCTTCAAACTTGAGTTTTTCCTCTTCACTCGCTTTCTCAAGTTCCTTGCGAGCTTTCTCCATAGCTTTCTGAAGCATTTTCTCCTCTTTCTCTGCCTCCTTGATGGCTTTTTCCATCTCTCTTCTTGCTTTTTCTTCTTCCCTGATAGCTTCTTTTATTTGCCGCTGCTCCTCTCTCTCCTGAAGCTTTAGCTCATTAACTGTCACAGCCCACTTTAATTCATCAAGCCTGGCATTTAAGTATTCATCAGCAATACGAGCATTCCTGAAAGCTCTGCCATTTCCATTTACAAGGGCAAATGCATCTTTTATTTCTGCTTCTAGCTTCCCGTAATTATCATGTTTTACTTTCGCCAATGCGGTATCAACCTTACCGTTGAATGCATCCAGAACGAATCTAATAGCCGTTTCTTTTCGGTTTACTTCTGCATAGTCGCAAATAGCCGCTCTATTTTTGGTAACAAGCGTTTTTGTAAAATATCTGGATTTTTTCAGCTCAACACCAGCATCTTTATGGCTAAACTCTTCAGCAAGATCATCAAGAACTGTTTGATTTGCAATAAGGTACTCATTTCCATAGCCATCAATAATATTTTTCATGGCTTTGGCTTTTTTCTCAAAAGTATCAGCCTTAGATTTAGCCTCAAGTGCTTCACCCGCAATTTCTCGTGCATTATCTTCAGCTTGTTTGACGATTTTATCAGCATTAGTAAAAGCTTCTTGCATGGTTAGCTCAGCTTTTTCTTTTGCTTTTTTAAGATTCTCTCTTGCTTCTTTTACAATTCTTTCATGGGCAACATTGGCTTCTTTCTTCCTACTCTCAGCTTGGAGCTCAGCTTCATTCAATCGTTTAGCAGCATCATTAACTATTTCTTCTGCTTCGTTTCTGGCCTGCGAAATAATATTTCTAGCTTCTGACTCAGCATCAACAATTGCTTCATATTTTTTGAGGTGTAAGAGAGCTTCCTTTTCAGACTGAAGCTCGGAGACTTTTTTTGTGGATTGTTTATTTTTCCACCAAAATAAGGCCGCGATGCCCAACGGAGCAAGCAAGATAAGGAGGGCTGTTACTGTAGGAGTATCCATTACGCATTTTCCATCGTACTAAGTGCATACGTGATAATAATTTTTTGGGACTAAAATTTCATTATGGAGTCGTTTTTCTTCTGGATCGGGGAGGGGCTTTCAGACTCCACAACCGGTTTTCATACTGGATGTACTCTTGCCACAAATCACTGTCATTAAAACAGTTGCTTGGACGGGTGTAGCCTATGCCTTCCTCTCTGAGTTGACTGGTAGTAACTCCCCGATTGCCCATTAGCCAGGCATCATAAATCATGCTGGCCACCTTACAACGCTGACCACCGCTAATATCCCAAGGCTCACGGTTATCGGCCTCAAACCTTCCCTGGTTGTCATAACATTCCCACCTGACTTCCACTGACTCAGCTTCTGGCTCAAAGGTTGCTCGCAGTACGTCTTTCAGTTTTCGGGCATCTATTTCACAAGGACCATCAGAAGACAGCAGCGACATAATAGATACAATCGGATACGGGCCTGGCAAGGGAAGCAGATGGTCAAACCGCTCGGATACTGTTAGAACCACACCAGGAGCCTTACCCTTCCAGCTTTCCAAGCTCTGATAAATGCTTTTGAAGCCACTCATACTGGTCAGATGTCGGGCAAGCAGAACCTGGTAGGGCTGCCCATCTACCTGAATATTGCCCAACCACTCGAGCAGTTCAGGAATCACCGTGACCTGTTCACCTGACAATTTAAGGTGGCTCTTGAGCACTTTGATTAACCAGTCCCGGTCGTACTTGTATTGTCGTTGCTGTTCTTCCGTGACCTCAACGAAGCCCTCGGAGACGCAGTAGCAAGTGAAGACTCCGGGCTCCCGCTCCGGGTTTCTCTCAATCACCTCCAGCCATAACTCTCCGTCGTCGGTATCAATGGGGATGACGGAAGCCAAGCCTCCCGGGGTCAAGGCTCCGGAGCTGATGATATCAGTAGCTTCATTAGGTCTGTCGTTCTCCAGGCAGATTTTCAGAACCGTCTCTGAATCGGTTTCATACAGTCCGGCCAAGTAATGAAATGAGCGCTGTTTCCTGGGTAATTTCAGTGCATCAGTCATGAGTCAGTCCCCACTCCTTGAGTTTGTTCCAGCTGAGATAACGTTCCCGTTCGGTCAGATCCTGCAGGTTAGAAGTGCAGGGGTCTTTCAGAATGATGGTGGTGCTGTTGGCTCGACTCTGTCCTTCCCTTTTCCTGAACTTCACAGCGATGGCAGCTTCAGCAACAGAGTAATGGTCACAATTCAGAAAGTGTTCCACCTCATCCTCTTTCATCACCTGATAGACATCTTTCTCATGAGCTTTATGGGCCGGGGATCGAACGGTGTAAGGTGCCTTGGTTCGGGTCGATTTGAATTTCAGATAGGAGACAGAGACCTGTTCGATCCCTTCTTCCCGGGTAAATGGTAGTGCAGGATTTGATTTCAGGACATCAAGCGTAAGCTGTCTTCTTTCCAGCTTCTCTGGAGCCTGTTCTATTCCCAGTCCCTTGCTGGTGAAAAGCTGGGCCAGCTGCTCGCGTTCCTGCTTCTTGCGAGTCACCACTTCCAGTTCACCCTTCTGCGGATTCCAGAGGAAAGCATACTCCCTGGCTGGTCTGACCATGGTTTCCCTAAGTGCTTTCTTCTCTTTGGAGACTTCCTTTAGTAGGCTGGGCACGCCTTCCCGGTAAACCATCACTTGCTGCAGGGTTTCTGTGGTGCCATCGATGCCTGGACGTTCACGTTCAAACAGCTCCACCAGCACTTCATCATCACCGCCAAAGTGCTGCGTGAGATACTCTTTTAATCCTTTCAGATCCGGGAGTTGATTGACACTGGACAATACCTTGAAACTGTCCCACTTCGCCGTAAGGCGCGCCTCATCGGCGAAGCGCTCACTTTCAGCCTGTTCAAAGATCGATTGCTCATGAAGAAGCACCCAGGCCGCTTGATTATAAGGATCATCCTGGGCAGCATATTCGGCTTTATTCTTGACCAGTCTGGCCAGAAACTCCTGACCCACTTCGTCCGTCATCTGGTCAATGCGCCGGGTCAGGTCATCAAAGGTCTGCCGTTGTCTCTTATCGAGGTTGGCATAGGCGTCTTTCAGATTGATGGTGGTACTGAGTTCCGGCTCATGAGCGATAATCCTTTGCGCTCTCGTCACTCCGGTTAGCTGCAACAGCTGACGACAATAATCATCCCGAACATATTTCAGGACTCGCTTTACATGGGGCATCCCGTCCTCCGGTTTTATATTTTTTCTACTGCTACATCCCGACCTCTTTTAAACTACTGTTTTTTTATACAGCATCATCTTGTACCCGATTGTCCTGTCTGTCAATCCCCCGGAAAACACCGGATGGAACCGGTTACCTCGGTATGGATTCCAACCCCTTTTACAGCAACACTTTTAAATAAATCCGCACCACCCAGGGATGGGAGCCCACCATGAACAAAACCCCATCAAGCCACCAGCTGCACCCCAATACCCTGGCTATCTGCCAGATTCTGGCTGTCGGTATTGAACGCCGCCATATAAAGCAGCAAGAGCCGGAAAACGCCGAAAGAGAGAAAGAACACTGGACTAATGCCGGAACCAGAGCCTGTATGTCTCATACGGTTCAGCGACAGGAGTCCAACAATGAAGAATGAATTATCCGAACAGTCAAGCCTGGCGGCCAAGGTCGCTGCCATTCAGAAGATGTCCACCAGGGCACTGCTGGAGCTCTGGCCAAAGCTCTATGGCACCGATGCCCCCAAGCTGAATAAACGACTGCTTCGACAAAGATTGGCCTTTCGGGTTCAGGAGCTGGAACTGGGGAGTCTTTCCGAGAAGCACAAAAATCGATTACAGCGACTGCAACAGCCCTCCGCCAAGGACAAGCCTGTCCCCAAGGCCAGAGTGAACAAGCCACCAGCAGGTACCCGGATCGTTAAGGAGTATGAAGGGGAAACTCACGAGGTGATTGTCACCAAAGAGGGCTTTGAGTATCGAGGGAAGATGTATAGGAGTCTTTCTGGGATCGCCAAGCTGATTACTGCAAGTCACTGGTCAGGGCCAGTGTTCTTTGGACTGAAGGGAGGCAGCCATGGGCAAAAGTAAGAGTAAGATTAAGGACATCAAACGTTGTGCAGTCTACACCCGTAAATCTTCCGAGGAAGGGTTGGAGCAGGAATTCAATTCACTCCACGCCCAGCGGGAGGCCGGGGAAGCTTACATCACTTCCCAGAAGCAGGAAGGCTGGATACTGGTACCGGATGAGTACGACGATGGCGGTTTTTCCGGGGGCAATATGGAACGGCCTGCACTTCAACGACTGATGAAAGATGTGGAAGCAGGCAAGATTGATGTAGTGGTTGTGTATAAAGTAGACCGTCTCTCAAGGTCACTGGCTGACTTTGCCCGACTGGTGGAGGTGTTCGACAAGCATCAGGTGTCATTCGTAGCCGTCACTCAGCAGTTCAATACCACCAGCAGCATGGGGCGACTGACACTCAACATTCTACTGTCGTTTGCCCAGTTTGAACGGGAGGTGACTGGCGAGCGAATCAGGGACAAGTTCCTGCTCTCCAAAAAGAAAGGTAAGTGGATGGGTGGTACACCACCGCTGGGTTATGACGTGGTGGATCGCAAGCTGGTCCCTAATGAGGGGGAAGCAGTAATTATCCGGGAGATCTTCAAGACTTTTATTGAAACCCGCTCTCAGATTGAAACCGCTGAACGGATTAATGAGATGGGCTTTCGAACCAAACGACTGCCGCGCAAGGGTGGCCAAGTCGCCGGTAGCAAAAAGTTCACTCGCACTGCCATATACAAGCTGCTGAAGAGCCGCCTCTATAAAGGTGAGATCGGACACAAGGGTGAATGGTACCCGGGTGAGCATAAAGCCCTCATCAAACCGGAGGTCTGGGCGAGGGCGGAGGCCATTCTCCAGGGCAACAGCTCGACCCGGCAGTCAGACAGCCGACACCGCAACACACGTTCCTTTCTGCGGGGTTTTCTGTTCGGTCCTGAACAGGAAGCCCTGATCCCCACGGCCAGCCGCAGCAAGGGCAAACTGCACCGTTACTACGTCAGTAGCACGGCCCGGAAGCATGGTCATAAACACTCGCCCCTGCCTACCCTCCCAGCCAGAGAAATCGAGTTTCTGGTGGTTGAACACCTCCGGGATTTACTCAAGCAACCAGAGATCATTTTCACCACCTGGCAGATGCTGACGGATCAAGACACGTTCAATGAAGATCAGGTTCGAGAAGCCCTGAACGATCTGTCGGACATCTGGAACCTGCTGTTCCCGGAAGAACAGCGCCGTTTAATGAAACTACTGGTCAGTCGTATAGACGTCCACCAGCAGGGCATTGAGATTCGCTTCCACCAGGAAGGGATACCCACCATCACCAATGAGCTACAAGGAGAAGTGACATGGCCATAAAAGTGACTGGCAAAGCCACCCGCACCTATCTCGAAGACGAGAACTGCATTCTGGTGCATATCCCCATTAAGTTCATCAACCGCAAGGGCAAGAGCCAGATCACCACCCCGGATGGTCGTCCGGCACTGGAAGAGGTCGATCCGGCTTTGAGGAATGCTCTGGTCAGAGCGCATCGGTGGTTGAAGGCATTAGAAACAGGGAAAGAGCAGCACCTGAAAGTGTTGGCTCTGAAAGAAGGGATTACCAGTGTCAGCTATGCCTCCCGGATCTTACGCCTGACCACCCTGTCGCCAGAGATTCAGGAGGCCATCATTGATGGCAGAAGCTTGGGTGGCCTGACGCTGGCTGATTTTATGAAGCCCTTTCCTCTGCTCTGGTCTGAGCAGAAGAAGGCTTTGGGGATGCCGGAGGATTGATGTACTCCCCCCCCTTTTTTTTATCCTGTTTTTTTAATCAAAAAGTTTGCTGACAGCTCCCCGCCCACACCGCTATAAAAGTGCAAACCCAACACCCGTCCCAGCAACCAAAAACCACCTGCAACCCACTGATTATAAAGAGGAATTCAAGTAACGTACTTCAAAGTGGCCGAAGTACGTTATTTAGAGAAGAGAGAGAAAAAACAGCCCAAAAATGGCCAAAAATCGGCTTTTTTAAGAATTTTCCAAGTACTCAGTTATAAGACACCGGAAGACTATAAAACAGACAGAGAGCCAGAAAAAACCACCCCCCATAACGACAAAAAGCCCTATAAAAATAGGGCTTCCTGAAGATGGCGCGCTCGGTAGGATTCGAACCTACGACCGCCTGGTTCGTAGCCAGGTACTCTATCCAGCTGAGCTACGAGCGCGTAATACTAAATTGTTCACTGGCGGTGGGCGGGGAACCAGTGGAGGAATTTTCTGATAACTCCTAACATTGGTTCAACTTAGAGAGAAGGCATCTCAGAGTTCTGAAGCAACTCAACCAGCCTAACCCCTCTGATTTCACTCCAAAAGCTTAAAAAATGGCATTCCTTTAATGCTTCCGCCAGAATGATCAAAAGTTTTATATAAGCAATGATGATTCTTCATCGCCTTAACCTGCTCTGCTTTATCCGTGAGCTGATCAGCGGTAATTCCAAGCGCTTTCAACTCATTAGGGGTTACATTTGGAACTTTATGGATAAACCAGGTTAACAAAGGTTCCTTGTAGTCAGTGGCCCCAGCCTTAAAGTGACTTAAATATTGTGATGCAAGAACAACCCCTACACCAAACTCCCTGCCCTGAAGCAGTAGCTTCCGTAAAACATCAAATTCATAACGCATGATGTTATCGGCTTCATCTACCAGCAAATACGAGTCGACTACCCTAAGTTGAGGATTAACACCAACAAAAGGTCTCTTTGGCGTTTTCAACATGTTCTCGTAAAACATGTTCAGCATGATAGCAACCAACATGTTCTTACTGCGGTCATCTTGACCTAAAGCATCTAGTGAGATCACAACAACACCGTCGAGGAATTCATTAAATGGTATGATTTTTGAGGGATCTCTTTCGAAGATTTCCATATCAACTAGGTCGTCAATAATGGCTAACGGCGAATCTGACTTATCGCCAAGAATCTCCTCATATTCCCTATGCACATCATATATAGTTGGCTGTTGGCCATCCAACCGATTCTCGTACGCTGACTTGACCGCATTTTTTAGGTTCCTTCTCTGAACTGGCCCAATGCCAGAAAAAATTTTGTCCAGAACATCTGTAAAAAAACGGAACCGGTCGAGCCATGGAACAGCTGACTCACCAATTGAGCTGGTATCAAACAAATTCAACGGAAGCTTTTGTGGCTTGATGACTTTTGCATTTGTAGCCTTAACAAAATCTGAGTCAGGATCAGAATAATCTCGCTTATAATCGAAAATCAGAAAACGAGGTTTTATACCCCGATTCTCTTCTTTGACTATAGAAATCTGGTATATCAGTGACTTCAACAGTTGGGTTTTACCAGTACCAAGATCCCCCACGACTCCAATATTAAGGTTGTTTAACCGAGTATCAGAGATATTCAGAGTCAGAGACTTTGGTTCAAATACTCCTGAAGTTTCACCAATTGACAGTTTAATGCCTGATATAGCTTGTATTTGTTTCTCGTCATCTATCTGATTCGATTCAGCCAAAGAAACTACTGTAGTAGCTAGTGATTTTCCTGACGTTTGGTTAAAACAGTCATCCTTAGCATTATTTAGACTGATATTTTCTGGTTCATAGGTAGAATCATCAGAGTCACTATCCTGGCTAGCAGAGCATGTTTTTCCTGATACTGGTCTGAGCCCCCAATCACCAATCTGGCTTATCACTGAGTCATAGAAATCCTGAACATCATTTCCAGAAATGATTCTCCCTGCATCTTCTCTGGATATTACAACAGTCTCATTGAAGCCGTCTTTATCCTTATCATTCGGACCACTTTGTGGGGAAGTATCAATAACTACAAGCCTACCAATTTCATCGATGATGACAGAACCAGGGTCACTTAGAATTGCGGTCGAAATCTGTTCTTGATAGCCAGCCCAAACTCCACTTTCACCAACAATATTCTCATGCTGACTGTAGACCCTTAAACCAAAATCAACTATGGATAGCAGTAGGTGCTGATAAGCTAGCTCCCACATTACCGAGTCCTTTGCCTCTGAACTGATAGCATTCAAGAGGTTAGATAGATTTTTTGCCTGAGGCAAACCTGAGGTTTTATCTCCAACAAAAGGGCTTTTACGCCGACATTTAACCTCTATTGGGGTAAGTTTGAGTGTCACAGACTCATCAACCATCAAGGCACTCACCACCAGCAGATCAGGCCTTGAATGTGACAAGCCTTTATGTTTTTTCTCTAGCGTATCAGTAAAGTCTTTGAGATACCCCCTAAAAGGGTCAACAGGTATAACAATCGAGAGGGTTGCTTGTTCGTTATCATCCTCTACAACTGGTAGTAAACTGTCATAGTTATTCTCAAGCCTAAACTGGTCTTGTAAAAGTCGTACAGCAAGAAATAACCCCAGATCACCGGTAGCACCAGCGTCATCGCCGGACAAACCGCGAACCGTTGGAATACCCCTTCGCGCAACTTCCAGTAATAGCTGTTCTTTTTCTTCACTCCTAAACGAGTCACATCCAGGCAACCAATTCAGCGCTCTCCCGATAGCAGCCCGATCAACCTCTTTTATTCTGGATAGCAAGTAGTAGCCATTAGTATCTCCCGCCCTTTGAGAAAAAGAAGGGAGGTCATAATCCCACAGAAAAGCATCTTGAACCCACCCCCCAAGAAAGCAAGCTGGATCTATGGATGAAGAGGATGTAGCCACAAACTCTGCACTGTTTTCTTTCAGCATATCGGATATTGCTTGTACATCTGGCGCAAATGTAAGGCCTGATTTATCACATCCGAGACTTTCAAGCACCACAATGCATTGCGAAATTTTATTCAACAGAACATCATCTGATGAGCCTGCTTTCAATGCGCGTCTAGACTCATTTAAAAATGCTCCCGACTTTCCTGACAGCTGATTTCTTACTCTATGCCTAATTAAGCCACCAGCTCCTAAAGGGGAGTTTCTGGCTTTATCTGTTGTCACGGGATCCGATGAGTTTAACTGGGCAATAATGCCTAAATCCGGGATCGCCTCTTCTGGTTGTTTTGAAAACCATCGAACATGTCCACCTGTATCTTCAGATAGGTTTGCAATCGAAGCATCATCCAATTGCTGAGCACTTTCACGAGAATCAAAAATATCGACGAACTTGGCTCCATAGCTCCCAATTTTATATGCGCTATCTTTACCCAGCCTATCTTCACACCAATTAACAAGCCCATTATTACAGGCATCAGTTGATCCACCCACACTCCCAATAAGTACACTTATTCGTGACTTTGCAGGTAACAGCTCGCTGACATCATCCAAGGCTCTAGCTACTTGGGCAGTGCTAAACCCTTTTGACAACCCCCCTACTGAGATTCCAAACTCTGTATCAAATGGAGGTTGGAAACCTCGGTTAGGCAACTCACGAAGACGGTTACAATTCCAAAGCACAGTCCAGTAATCAGTACTAGACTCAACAGCTAAAAACGTAACGTTTTCAACTCGGTCAGGAGCTCTCAGGGGTAGACTGAGCAGGTCAGGCACCCGGTCTGGGTCCAGAACACTGGCTGCCGGACAAGGCTTTCCATTATCAACAGCATCAAATAAAGTTTTCTGTGCCCCGCAGTGCCAAGAAAACCTCAGTGGATGAAGAGGAGTCAGTAAAACTGCATCAGGTTCGATTGGAAGATCTCTTCTTCCATCGCCCAGTGTATGAATAAGTATTGTATCGCACCAACATGCTATATCTGGATCGGCTGTCAACCAGTCTCTGTATTTATCAAGATACGTCTCAACTAAATTTGAAAACTCTTCATCTCGGCTTAACCATTCACCAAGCAAAGCCGACTCTACCATGCCCGCATCAGAGTCAACTCCACGAATTTTCTTTGCTAGTTTCTTTCTCGCATCTAAGAATCCTGCTGGTGGTGAAAAATCTTTGAATTCTGGTCGTGGATCAAAGTGAAACTTCCCTTCAGAGAAAATTGAGTGCTCAGAGTGCTCCCAATCGGGTTGGCACCATTTATTGGCATAATCATTGGCTAGCACAATGGGATAGAAGGACTTTTCAATACAAACCTCATCAAGTATCCAGTTTTGAAGTGAGCTTAAGCGGGTAGACCTATCCAGTGTCACTACCGCTTTCTCTTGGTCTACCGAAAGATGTCGCTGGTTCAGACGAATCAACCTTTCAAATTCACTTCGACAGCCAACCTCTTTAACCTCATCGCAAGTTATATGAACACGGCAAATCTCATCAGCCTTGCTTCCATCGGGTTGCATTCTCTCGAAAGAAATATCAACGGTGTATTTTGATTCAGGAAACACTTCAAATCGGTATTGCTTATCTAAAGCTGACTTGTGAATCTGACAGTCAGTTTTATCATCTGAATCATCTTCTGACCAACCTTGCGCCATTGTCCCTTCAGGGATCGATACTTCTGGAGAAGTAAACAACATCAACTCGTAGCGTCCAGCACCAGAAAAAACCAGAGAAGTCTCCCAATCATACTCGACATTTTTACTGGCTTTTGCAGGTACTTTTTTGGGTAAAGAGAGCTTTTTTAATTGTTTTGAGGCAACAACAATGCCTGGACTCCATTTCTGAATGGGAACTACTTTTAGCGTTGAGGGTTTAAAATTATCGGCTTCAACCTTATAGCTAGCAGGGCTTGAAAGTGTTGGCACTTCCTCTTCGTCGATAAATTCTGGCTCAGTGCTTGGAATAAAACCCCACTCCCGTGTCCCTTTTGGACCGGCTCGTCTTTTTATCTTCGCAGCGGTATTTACAAACTCTTCTTCACTAAAAATGTTCAAAATTACTTTATCTTGAACAATGTAGGGAATACCTTTCCCTCCCTCAAGCAGGCAGTTCTGGGAAGATATGCTTAACTCAATTTGTCCAATTTCTTCCACTTCATCTTCAAGCAGATCGGACCAAACCTCAACTGTTAGCTTTTCCCACCACTTAGGAGGCTCGGTGAGCTGCATACCATCTGAGGGAAGGTACGCAGCTTCTATGGCCCTTTCGAACTCCGTAATTTTCAGCTGGCTACACTGCACATGAATAAGCAACTCCTCAAGATTTTGCTTGATCTCTATATTCTCAGACTTGTCTTGGAGTTGAGCAATACCTGAGCGATAACCGGCCACAGATAAAGCATCTGAAATCTTTCCCAACACCTTTTTCCTTTTATCAGGTGACACACTCCCCTCTGATGTAGATAAAGCACCGCATGCAAGGGCTGCTAGCTCAACTGGAGGATACTGGTCTGATAAGTCAGAAATAGAAAAGAGCCGTGATAAAGCTCTCCAGGCTGCTTTTCTAGATGCACGCTCGGGGTCTACGTCGTCCAAAGAACTTATTGATTTCCGGATGAGCTGTTCAACATCATCACGTTCTTTCTCAGAAATACAATGTAACGCTTTCTCCCGAATTCGTTGGACGAAAGAGTCCTGCCACCAATCATGGAATGTACAACCACCAGAATTACTATCAGGACTAAGCCCAAATGCCTTTGTAGACGATGTTAAAGACATGTTGTTTTCAACACCCGGAGGAACAAGTGCAAGGAAGCTAGAACCTCCTGGTAAATTTCTCAGGTTTAGTAGATGATCACCAGAACAATGCCCTGATATTCCTGCTTTCGGAGGCTGTACAGTTTCATCACTGACTTGCAATAGAACAGGAACACCGACACTCCCCCCGTTGCCGTCATCGACTTCCAGCAGTCCGTTACTACTGAGCTCTTGATATAACGGCTCCAGTATTTCTAATGGCGGTCCATTGAAAATAATACGCCTCTCAACCCCTTCTCCATTATTTGAAAATACCTGCTGGATGTATTTCTTTGTCATCTCAGCTAAATAACTAACCAATTGATTCATGGTTCACCGCTTTAAAATTCTAATCCAATTCAAATGGAGAGGTCATGAGCATCCCTGTCTCAGCATCAGGACTATCCAAAACAAGTCCCAACACACGTAATTGCTGACAAAGATCGCTGTGAATGATGTCATCGACTGCAATACCATAGGCAGAAAGATGGCGAGTTAAGCTGTCGATTGATTGCATCCCCCCTTTTTTCCACAGGGCACAGTGGGTGTTAGCAAGTACAGATACAGGACCAAGAGTAACCGTTGGAGTGGATTTATTACCCGACAGTTTTTTTAAAACATAACCCTGATCATAATTACGCAACTTGTCATTCGAAGTTTCTCGCTGCCCTAGCATATGACGAGCAAACTCAATCATGTTAGAGCCTATACCTTTCTTACAGCGGATAGTGCGCATTTCCTGCTCTTCGAGCTGAGAGAATAAACTCTCCACACCTAAATTCTCAGAGTTACTCGAAAGAAAGCAACAAAACCTCCTAATAGCAGTACTGGATGAAAGGTCACAAGGAACAGCTACTTCCTTTTCATCTAGGGACCACAACACAGCATTTATATTCATGCGAGCTATCAAATAGCCAGCTACATAATCTCTAATCTTTGAGATGGCTCTATTGCCATACTCAAGGTACTTGTAAACACTGGGGTAAAGAATTTTTTTAAAATCAGCCTCGATAGGTTCACTCGTAAGTGCACTCCTTACCTGGAACCATATATTCATATTAACTTCACATAACCAAAGAACATGGCAAACAATAGCTTGCCTGGCCATTGCTTCGAACAGACTTACCCATTGCCTGCGGGTCATTTCCTTTTTTACTGCAATAAGAGCATCCAGATCTTTCACAAACTGTTTTGCGGGAAACTGAATATCACTAATATCTTCACTTAAGCTTCGAACTTCATTGATTTCTGGTTCTTGAAACGCCCAATTTGCCGTTTCGGGATTCCATTCATGCAGTTCCTCATTAAGCCAACGTGCAAAGACATCGTCAGTTTCAACAATGCTTAATGATTCAAATAGATTTCGCCATAGATTCAGGGCTTGGTCATGACCACAAGAACCGAGCCAAACCATATTTTTAATCATCCCTCCCGGATTCCACGAACTGCCAGTGTTTCGCGCAGAGCCCGAAAACCTTGACACTTCTGGAACCAATGGAGTAACACTTATGAAACGCTGAGTGGATTGTCTCGGCAATTTTGGGCTTTCAAGCACCCCTTGTATCAATGTGTGGAATGTATCTGCTGCAAGCGTGGCATTACCGGGATGGGATTCTTTTTTGAGATATCGATTTACAATTTTTTCAAGCTGCCTACCACCAGCGGGTACTTGAGACTCTGAGACCGCCACATACCCGATATTCCTGTAAAGGGAGGCCATCAGCACTTCAGAGTTAGCATACTCAGGTGCCGGGGTTATCGAATAAGGGGATCCAGCATAGAGTGCATGAGATTTTTGCCAAGGAGAACTCTTAAATTGTTCTAAAGTCATTTCTGGCCCCCTGGGGATGCAACAAACTTCCCACGCTGATAGCGGATAGTGGTGCCTGTTTTGCCTAGCTGAATTTTGGCTCCCCTCAACACAGACTCATTCCTAACAACCGCTCCGGCTAACCTTGCCCTGGTTGTATCAAGCATTGCAATGACAGAGGGAGGTACAGACGCAGCAGAAACTCCACTTCCTAGCTCCCTCAGTGCTTTATACAAATCAAAAGTCAGAGCTTGAGAGTGATTTATATTGTCTGCTGCACCGATTTTAAGGTATCTAAACGGAGAGTGGGGTCTACCATTTTCATTTTCCCCCATGAGCTCTACATAAACCCCTTGCACTGTAAGTTTTACTTGTTTCTGCAGCGGGGGAAGAGGTTGTCCAAAAGTAGTATTCAATGACACAGAAAATCGGTCATTTTTATTGAGCAGATTTTGGAACTCTTCACTGACTTGATACAGCAAATGACCATCATCGGAAGGTGCCGATACTACTTGTTCATAACTTTCTAGAATGGCAAGATCTCTCACTACTGCGTACTTGACGCCCAGACTTCTCTTGACAAATCGGCATGAAAAATCTCTTAAGAGACGTTGTATTCGTTTTGCTGCTGCCGGGTTTTTCCTGCGATCTTCCGTTTCCGACAGTTCGTCGTCAACAAATGCTAGACGTTTCAGTAATGCATTTTCTATAGCTGATAGACTACGTCGCTTTTTTAAATAATCCAACCCGGTCTGAACAGATCGACTGAATAATGCATCTAAATCTCTAACCTTAATCTCGGTACTTTTACTTATCCGCATAGAACCATCGGGACTTGCCAATGCAGGATCAAGCTTCTCAATGATGTCATTTAAAAGAGGAGTTATGCTAGAGGGAAGCTCAGTGTTTTTTTGATCTCGAGTAAAATAGTACAACCCCATCAGTGCGTGCCCCAAATCACTCGACTGATCCCATAGACCAATGCTTTTTAAGTCTTTCCGTAATTGCTCTGCCACTCCGTCATCCCAACGGAAAAACAATTGATGCTGGTAGCCCGAACAAGCGAGATAATAGATTGCATCTGAACGATTTTTCTTTGTTTTTAGCGAAGGGTTCTCATCTATCTTTTCTACTAACTGGTGAACTTGACTAGCCCAGTTACAAGGATCGGATACGCCCCCTAGCTCTTTGTTACGGGGACCTGCAAGAAGGTAAGATACTAATGTAAAGATTTCTCTAAAGCTCCACCGCTTCCCGGCACTCAACTCGAACCAACGGAGTATTCTTGACAATGCATCCTTGTGAGTATCCTTCCTCAAGATCTGACTGCTATTACAAAAGGGGCAAAATTCTCCAGCACTGCACGCCTTGTGTTCAGGCCAAAATTGTTCAGTGGTTGCCTTTGTCAGAATATCTAGAAATGGGGTCGTATCTCCATGATCTATTTCTCGAAGTAGTGATTCGGAGTCCATCGGCCAAGCAACGACTTCTGGATAGCCTTCTAACGGCCAGCAGCTAGGAGCATTTGGGCTTTGACTGACAGCTTTGGTGACCACACCCAATAAATCGCCAATATCTTTCAGCTTATTTTCTCTGGTATAAATTAATGCACTATCCAAAATACCCCGGTTAATACAGCATAAGTATAACTGTTGAGATCCATGATCCCCAGTCATGTCACTAAGCTCTTCGATAAGTGCCTGCTCTTTTGATACACCCTCACATCCTTCTGTCACGGTAGCATCTTGGACAATATTCAAGTCAAAATTCGTTTGTCCTTGGGACAGCTTCTCTAATTGAACCTTAACAATCCGGGGAACCAACTGACCTTGCTTAGGCAAAAATGCCTTTGCTAGCTCCAACTCAAGACCTCCTCGACAACCAAGCTTCTGGTCCATTTCGCTGATCGTGAAATCGACAACATCGGTTTTTCCGTTGCCAGGCCCTCCGACCAAGAGGATCAGACGAGGAAAGGCATTAGCTCCCTTCGCAATTTCATCTACCCACTCGCGAAGCCTTCCTAGCAGGTTCGTCTCAACAATCGAATCACTAGGACGACCACTTCCAGCGTCGCATAATCGACGAACGCCAGCCCCTTCGCCAGCCCAATTAACAAGATCAACAGGGTAGTTATACTCTTTTTCTATATTCGTACTCATTACCATCCCTACAAGCACTTAGAGATCAAAAATAATACAGCCCCATCAGATCGGAGTGCATCTTGATCTAGATAATGTATTCCAGCAGAAAGACAACCCTCAAACAACCAACTTAAGTATACAGGTAAGAAAAGTTGAAACTCGTAGCATCTTACCAGAGGATAGTGCATTTTATCTGCCACACATCAAAGAGGGAGGTACAAACATAAAGAAGGCAATACTTGATATCGTTACCACTCTATCCAACACTGACAACCGTCTACATTGTGAATAACCAACAGGAAAAGATAATGCATGGCACTGTCCAGTCACCATTTTTCCTGAATACTCGGCACATACCATTATTACAGAATGCATTGCTATCATGGTTCAGCCAGCACGGTATCAATTACCCCTGGCGACAAACATCTATTAATCTATTTCAGCTGGTTATTACAGAGTGCCTCTTGCAACGAACCAGGGCCGAAACCGTGGCAACTTACTGGCCACAGTTCTTTAACGAAGTGCAGAACTGGGAAACTTTAATCACCATAGACAAAGAGCGGCTCGCAGAACTGCTCACCCCTTTTGGTCTTGTCCAAGCACGGACAAGAAACCTGCAAGCCTTGGCATGGGAGATTCTCGACCGGGATGAATGTTTACCCCATACACCCGAGGCATTAATGGAGCTACCTGGGGTTGGTCATTACATAGCTAATGCGATTCGCTTACTGGTATTTGAAGAACCAGTACCACTACTTGATGTCAACTTTGCACGCGTGATTGAGCGTTTATACGGTCCACGCCGTATGGCCGATATCCGCTGTGACCCCAAGTTAAAGCACTTGGCCGAGTGTATCGTGAACTCACCCAGTGCACGTGAACTAAACTGGGCTGTCCTAGATTTGGCTAAAACGACATGTACGGCAAATCGTCCTCACTGCGAAGCATGCCCGCTCTCAAGTTATTGTCTTTTTTATAATAATTCTCGCAAAGGAACAGCTAGAAAGTGACGGTTTCGCGTTGGCAAAAAAGGGGGGCACTCACAGTAGGTTACCTGTAACAGTAATGGTAGAATACGCGGCCAATTTTGCCGTTACATGCTGTAATGACTTTTATAGCAAAAAGTGATAAAAGTAACTTATTTAATTCAATTGAACCACGGGGAAAAAGTTGCCAAACCATATCGAATTATTCGCGGGATGCGGGGGTATGACTCTAGGCCTTGAGTCGGCGGGATTCGAGCTCGTTTTAGCTAATGAATTATCCCCGATGGCTAGCGAAACTTTCGCATACAACTTACTGGGAGAGAATGGGGAAAACCTCAGAAAACTAGCTGACAAGGGGGAACAGGCCCAAAAGACCTTCTGGCTCAATAGCAAATATAACCGCAATGAACTGGGTTTACGTTTAAGGGAAAATCCCCGCCTTCCTCCAGCCCCAGGTCAAGGCTATAACGATCTTGACAACGAAGATGTAAGTTTATTACGAGGAGGGTTGCTGATCGGGGACATCATCGCCCTGAATAGCTACCTGAAAAAGCATGACCAGATGCTTCTTGAATATATTCGTAGAGGCTTCAACAACACTTCAGGAGTAGAGCCCGGCGTAGATTTAGTATCAGGCGGCCCTCCTTGTCAGAGCTTCAGCTTAGCGGGTCTTCGCCAACATGATAACGAGCGCAACCGACTACCCTGGGAGTTTGCTAACTTCGTTGAACTAGTTCAACCTCGCATGGTCGTTCTCGAGAATGTATCCGGCATTCTACATGCGTTCAAAGTAAATGGTGAAAAGCATTACGCCTGGTATGAGGTCGCCAAAGCTTTTGTCTCCAAAGGCTTTGTGCCTCTGTGTCTACACGTAAATGCAAAGTACGTTGGTGCAGCTCAAAACCGTCCCAGATTCATCATGCTGGCCATGAAAGAATCTGTTTTTGAAACCTTCTTACACTGCGAGCAAAAAAGTGGCCAACCAACTTCAGTTGAGATACTGCAGAAGACTCAAAATTTCTACAGGGAAGTTCAAGCCAAACCTGACCTGGCTATCACCGAATCAGAGTTCACCTGTTGTTATGATGTCGAAAAAAATCAAGTTTTTTTTAAGGAGACATTCTTAAGCCCACTCTTCAGCCATACAAGTTCCCAGCTGCACACTGTAGCTGATGCGATTGAAGACTTGAGCTTTAATGCTTTCAATTCTCAGGTAAAAACCATCAAAAACAATGTATATTTGAAGGAAATCAATGGGCTATTATCTGGTCGGAAACAGCCTTCAGAGGTGTTTAACCATGAGGTACGACGCCACTCACCAATTGTTAAACAGCGTTTTAGTCTCTATCAAGCTCTGTCTCGCTTATCTCCACGAACACGACATGACGTTATCTCAGCTCTTCGAACGGACGACTTCGTACATCTTACTTCAGAAAGCATCGACGAGCTTCTGGGCGATAGTGTTAAAGTGCTCGGGCCTGATGAGAACTTAATCAAATTCAATGACAGAGCTGAACTCATTAAATTTCTTCGTCGATTGAAAACAAAGAAGCAAACACAGAGAGCGCTAGTAAAAGATGAGCCTGCGCCAGCAGCGCTTTCAATACCGGATGACGCTTGTCATTATGAAGAATTCAGGTCCTTAACCGTCAGGGAAATGGCTCGAATACAGTCTTTTCCAGACTGGTTTAAATTTAGGTCTAAGATTACAACCGGTGACCAAGCCCGCCGTTTCGAGGTGCCACAGTACACTCAAGTCGGCAATGCCGTCCCCCCACTTCTAGGTAAAGCTATTGGTCAAATTGTTAACCATGTACTGGAATCAGTTGATCTAGAGTCTGCCCACAAGGACTCTCCACAAATTATCCAACAACGCAAGCTTTCAGCCAACTATACCTTCAAACCCTGCAAAACCTCCAGAATACTCTAACCTCCCTAACCTCGGAGGGTTCCAATGACCGGAGAACGAAAGCAGCAATACTGGCAAAACCACATCGAAGTCTGAGAACAACGGCCTGTCTCAGGCTGAATATGTGCGCCGCAACGGACTGCCGACCAAAATATGTCGCTACTATAAACGTCCCCTTCACTCTGCCACGAAACCGCAGCAAACATTGGTTCCTGTCAAATTATGTCTCATACAGGCCTCATCACTTCTCAACTTATCCAGCAGGCCTCTGCGCGGGCGGGACTGATTGTGAAGAGTAGTCAGCGACTCCATTCACCCGAGAAAGAAGTGTTTGGTTTGGATAAGGATGCCATGAGGCAACAGCTACCTGCTCCGGAATAAGTCAGACTTACTATACCTCTACATCATACTGCGCCAAATCCGGCGCAGTCCCCTTTACCTCTCCCCCCTGAATAAAAGCCTTCTGCCCCACTCCCACAGACTCTCCTTTCACTGTCACGATTGAACCATCCCTGAGCTGGGCCTGACTGGTTCCATTTCCATTGAGTGCGGAGATAGTGGCTACAACCTTGCTTCCTTCCGGGATAAGCGCCTTGAACTGCTGCCAGATATTAGTAGTACCCATAGCTGCCTCTTTATCCGATGGTATCAAACCATGAATCATGTAACTCAAGACAGCTTATAAAACAGCAAATGCTGATTTTGCAGAAGCACTGCAGTTCAATGATGACATGATTTGGCTTTGACTGGCTTAGGAGCAAACGAACATCACGAACTTCACGACCTTGCAACGAAGACTGAACATCATAACCTCGAATTTTTGTCCCTGTGATCGTCGCTCCACCTTGTAAGGCGTGTCAAGCGGTGAGCATTCTTTCCAGAGAAGCTGGTACAAATAACACCTTAAATTGATCAGGAAGCTCATCCTCTACAGAAACATTGCCGTGAAAACTAATGCAGTTAAACTCCAATTCTCGGCAGTACTCTTGCTTAATTTGCCGTTGATCCTTCAACTGGTACATTTCATACGTCCGTTTGATTTAATGTTCTCAGACAAATGTAGCTCAATAATGCCGCTCCAGTTCAAGGCTCTGACTAACTCTACTATCTGATGTTTTGATGGTGGTAGACAGGCATAGTGCTCTCCAATCTCCGGTGATGTCCTGCACCTCTAGCAGCTGACCTGGTTCAATCAGCCCGGGCGCAGTTGTGCTGTCTGTGAGAGGCATCTCCAATGTGGTGATACTTTGATGGCCACCCTTGGCCAGTTCGTTTCTACCTCGCTCAGTGTTTACCTGTGTCTCTGTCAGCCAGTCTTCCAGAATGTCTGGTGCTGGGTTGTCACCTGCAGTGCCCTGGCGTTTAACGTTGACTGCGACTCCTGTGTGGGTGCCTGACACATAGACGGCATTGTATTCCGGCTCTGGCCTCCAGCTGGCACTGAGATTGATGACCATGCTGGCCGGTATGATCTTGTCCATGGTGGCAGTGTTCCAGCTCCAGGGGCTGGCCGGATAACGGGGTTTGATGTTCAGCTGATCGGTATCCCTGGAAGGAATGATCACGGCACCCGCTGTGCTGGCCAGTCGAGTGATGACGGTCATGGCGGTTTCGCTCTGGTAGCTGAAGCTGCCACCGGGGATGATCCAGTCGGGTGTGCTGTAATCATCCAGTTCCGGATAGAGTGCAGAAAAGCCGGTGTTGTCCAGCTCTTCAGTGATCGCCTGTTTTGCATTGAGGTTGCTGCTGTTGGACTTGCTGCGCTGGGGTGCGTAGGGTGCTGCCAGCAGTTGTGTACGACTGGTTCCGTATATCGAGTATTTTTCTTGACCGAACGCTCTTGAGCCGGTGTATCGCTCCACAATAAAGATCCACTTCCAGCCATTGATGTTGACCTCGATCTGTTTGGGGCCGTCCTGATCGGGTTCCACTAATGCCAGACTGCTGGCTCCCCAAAGCTCCCCACTGAGTGCCCAGCTGAAGCTGTCGATGTCGAGGCTGATATCCATGTTGCTCATCTCGATCGGTGTCCTGTCGGGCAGCGTCACCACACTGATGGTGTTCATAAGCAGATAGGTCTCCCTGATCTCTGGTTCTTCGGGTTGTGGCTTTTCGATGACATCGATCTCACCGCCATAGTCACTGTCGACTGTGTCATCTTTGGCTTTTCTGCCGGGTCCCCACGGGATGATGACGGGTTCATCCTGAGTGCGGTTACTGCTGAAGGCTGACTGCTGCAGAGAGTCTTTCGGCTGAATGGCTCTATTGGGAGTGCTCTCACCCAGATTGAAATACACGTCTGGGGTGGTCAATGGTGAGTAACGTTTGGCCGCAAAGGTAAAGTTCAGCAGTGCAGGTGCTGGTAACTGGTAGCCATTAATCGTGATCTGACGCGCCGGGCCGTACTCGTCACTGCGATCAAAACGCTCTGTATTCTGCCGATCTATCTGTCTGCCTTGCTGCCACTGTTCAGAACTTTGCTGCTCTCTTGGCTGGATACTCTGGTCCCTGAACTCATCGATGCTGAGTTCTTTGGCAGGTGGTTGCTGCCAGAGAGCCTGTTGCTGACTCTGGTGATCACTGGCTTGCTGATGACTAATTCTGACGGCTTCTTCCAATTCAGGCACCTTGCCCCAGAACAGTCCGAGCTCTGGAGCTTCCAGAACGGTGCCTTGATGACTACTTTGCTGAACACTGACCTGAATCGTCATTGAGTGCTGGAACAGCCGCCGGGCAGATACCTGGTAGGCGATGCCTGTCTGCCACTGGCTCTGGCAGGCACTGACGACAGTGGGTGGTGGAATAAAGGCATAGGTGGGCTGTGGATAAAACTCAAAAAGGGTGGCGGGTTGATAAGCCTCCCGGGTAAAGCTGAAGTCTTGTGTCTTTTCAGGAAAGTAGGCCACTTAACTCTCCGGTACGATCTCGGGTGTCACCGGGCCATGGGCCAGGGGGCGAGTGTAGGGCTTGGCTTTGAATTGGGCGGTGCCTACTGCCTGAACACTGTCATCAAACCACCAGGTAGGTTCGGTGCTGTCGCCTGTACCGGCCAGGGTGCAGAGGTAAACATAACCCTGAAAGTCAGCCGGGCGGATCACGTCACCGACCTCGTAGACCGTATCGCCCTGCCAAACTTCGCCATAGTCATCCATGGCCACCACAATCACGGCTCCCTCGTAGGGGCTGGTATCCAGAGAGTAACTGCCACTGATGCTGTCGCTGAGCACACTGTTCAACACGGCATGTTTTGTTTCCTGGCTGCCATCGACTTCCAGTTGTGCCTGAGTGATGGCAAAGACCCGGCGAGCCACTGGCAGATCGTCTTCCTTGACGGTGCCCTGGATGCGGGTGGTGTTGCCGTTTCCCGGGATGATGATACCGCCACCATTGCCTGAAGAAGGTGGACCGTTGGTGTCGCTCCAAACGACAGTGGTGTCGTCAGTGTCAGTCCACTGCAGTTCTGAGGCAATATTGTTACGGCTGGTGATGATTTTCAGTGGGTTGCCACTGTCTTCAAAGTCCCAATGCCAAACGGTTACATAATCACTGGCGGAAGAACTGATGGGTGTGGATGAGTTGTTATAGCCATTGGTCAATGTTGCACTTGCTATGAACAATGCTTTTGCACTGCCCAGCTGGGCACCATCATTTCCCAAAATAGCTCTGGTATAGGCTGTAAAAGTATTAGCTTTGGTATTGGCATATAAGGACAGAATGTTTTGGCTAGTTCCGTTGATAAAAATTCTAATTCTATTCGATGCGGTATTTTGCGAAGGACTCACTGTCACAACCACTTCAAAGAGTTCATCAAAGGGAACACTGCCTTCAGAATACCCTCGATAGGAAAGCCCACCGTTGTTATAGCAAGTGACTTTTACTGATCCACTGTCTACCCAGATCAGGGTCTGGTAACCGGTGCCCGTTGCACTACTCGAGTCCGAATAAATTCTGAGAAGCGGGACGTATTGATCTGCTTGACTGGCACTGACTTGTATCAGTGCATGAAAGTACATTTCTCTGCCTGGATAAAATCCGGTACTGTCATTCCAGCCGTTTGTTGCAGGACTCTCCAACCTTCCCTGTGCGTTCTCTTCAGAAAACCATATCCCTGCCATCAGTCAGCATCCCCCCGAATCTGCAATGTGAACTGGTCACTGGTTTCTGTGCCCTGCCCGGCCAGCACAGTTCGGCAGATCCACACCGGAGCCAGACAGCCGTCTGTATCAAAACGAATAACATTGCCCACAGCCCATCCGGTTCCCCAACCCTCAGCTTTGATGGTGAAGTAAGGTGTACCAGTTTCCGGGTTAATCGGTGCGGCATCAGCGGCAGTAGTGGCCGTATCAATAATCCCGAGCTTCTCTTCCACAATCTGGAAGGCGGAGCCGGACGTGAAAATAATGGCCCACTTGCCGAAGATGGCTCCCTTGTTGGTCACCACCAATGGATAGTTAATGGTGTTGTACTGGGCAGTGGTGTTATCGCCGATGCGCTCATCGGTCCAGTTGGGATCGCCACCGTCCCAGACTTTCTGACTGAAGAAGTTGTGAACCCTGGCTTGCAAGTCACCATAAACCACGGCGCTGCTGACCTGTGTTTCATTGGCTGGTAAGTCCCAGGGTACCGGAGCAATGATGGTGATCTCGCCATTGATTTGCACGTCGCTGGCCACGCTCATATGCTCGACCCGGTCTTTAATGGTAAACGGCGCTGTTAGACTGTTGCTCTCTGCATCCTGAAGCAGCAGTGGATCGGCAAAGGTAACGGTACCAGCTTCACGATCCGTCGTGTATTGGGCTGGATCGAGGGCTTGGCCCTGGCTGTCCTCCACAGTGATCTCAGCCTGATGATCCCGGTTCAGGGTGACCAGTTGGCCAGCTGCGGGTGTGCCTGCATCGGTGCTCTGGCTATGACTGATGACCACAATATCCCCCGGACGATAAATCGGCACCTGGCCATCGGGTGGCAGACGTACCGGGTCCAGACCGACCAGCTCGGCATCCAATGGCAGGCTGGTTTCCACAATGCAGTTGTAGCGCACACTCTGTGGAATGACATAGATAGGATCGGTGCCATCGGTGAAGGTCAGCTCACACCAGCCGGTGGTGGCATCCATGGAGCCCTGAACCTCTGAGGTGTTGATATCGCCGTTAAAGTCTGCGGTGGCGGTGATGATCTCGGCATTATCCACCCGCACTGCGGTGAGCTGAAGGCTTCCGGTCCGGATGGGTGCACCTGGTGTTCTAAAGGCGACCGCATCGACTTTAAAGCCACCGGAGATGGTGGCAGCCGCCTGCACTGTTGCCGAGTTGACGGTGCCCGAGGGATAGACGGCCAGTGTCGCCACGCCTCCGGTGTAATCCAGGGTGCCTATCGATGATCCGGCATTCGTCTGACTGCTGACGTTTTTGTACAGCACACCGTCTCGGTCAAAGTAAAGCTCGCCATTCCACTCCAGAATGACACTGCCGGGCAGCAGTGGATCTTCAATCAGTGGCAGCAGGTCGATGGTCAGCTCTGGCGCACTCAGGGTATCGGTATTCGCCTGGTGACTAAGGCTGTTGCTTTGCGCCTTGCTGGTCACTGTGTTGCCTGTGAAGACTTCGGTCCTGGTGGTGTTGGTGTAACTCAGTCGGTATTTGTAGACTTCTTTTCTGAGTGTGTATTCTGGGTAGCTGTAGTTCTCTGTCGCCTGAAGAGTGAAGTCACCGGTCTGGTAATCAATCGTACCGGCAATATCACGCCAGTTACCGCTACCATCGTCAGTGTAACTTTTAAATCGCTGAGACGTGGTCTGGTAAGTGGTGTAGTCACTGCTGCGACTGCTGGCATGCTGTGGCACATTGCTCTGTCGTTCAACCGCAAACTGAATCTGAACCGAGCCTGGCAGCAGTGGCGCTCCCGCAATGCTTCCTGTCATTAAACCAGAGCCGTCCACCGACACATTAACAATGCCTCCGGCCACTGCTCCCTCAGAATACTGGATCTGGATCTCGGTCCCCTGATCTGGCAGGGCATTCAGCACAAAGCCCAGCTCCCCGGGAGCGTAGAAGACACTGCCTGAGCCATCGCCCGTTAACAGGCCGTTGCCCAGATCGGTCAGGGTTTTGGTTAGACCACCGACCAGATAGGTAATGACGACGCTGCCCGGCTTGATGCCAGGCTTGGCAGTGGTGTGCCGGAAAGAAAACTTATCTACAGCCACTGTGCTGGTTCTCAGGGTGATTTCATCATCAGCCTGGGCGATATAACTGAACACCAGCTTGCTGTCGGGATCGGGCAAACCATCAAGAGTCATCGCCACGCTGCCAGTGCTGAAATCCATAGTGCCCGAGCCTGAACCAGCCAGCAGACCATTGCCCTGATCGCTCAGGTCTTGCCACTTGCCCAGAGAGATATAGCTGACCACCAGGGTGCCAGGCTTGGGCTTGGCCTCGGCAAAGTTGAAGGTGTAGTTAAAGCCACGGTTCTGGGAGGTGATGTCCAGAGTGCCACTGATGGCGGCTCCGGTGATGCCAGTGGCAGGCTGGTATAGGGCAGTAGCCGTACTGGTATAGTAACTGCTGTTTCGCCAGACGTTCAGCTCACCACTTTCATAGTCAATGGTCAGGTTACTGTAGTTATTGGCCCCGCTTTTGTGTACCAGCTGGCCGGTTTTGTCGTCCTCAAAGGTACCGCCTTCCAACGACAGCGTCACGGTTCCGGGTAAAGCTCCGGTCTGTAAAAAGGCCCGGCTCTGGTTACCGGAAAGATGCACAAAAGAAAGGCTGACATTGCGCTGGCTGGAGGAGGTGGCCACCATCCTCTTGGCTGTGTAGCCGCCGTACTGATCAACCACTGGACTTTCTACTCGGGCGCTCGGCACCAGAGGTGAATAAACGCTGTTGACCTTCAGAGTCAGATCGCCCTGGTTAATGGCTGCTTTCGTTGGCTGGATGCCGTAGTAGCGTGAGGTGTCTGCAATCTGGGTCGACTGAACTGAGGTCTTCGCTTCGCTGGCTCCTTGCCCATCCACCGGCATAACGGTCCCTGCTGGTGTGGCAGTGCCGCCTGGAAAACGATCTATCAGTGCCACACTGATCTCCATATCCAGCCGCCGACGATCAAAGTCGATATAGCTGCCTGCGCTGTAGGCATAGGTGAAGGTTTCGATGCGGTGTTCCACTTTGGTGATGCGGACGTACTGCTCCTTTTTACTGTCACTGTTGTACAGTCGATAAACTTCGCCAATTTCCGGCAGGGCTTTTTCTTGCCGCTGAATACCGACAATGCTGCGCTGGCCTACCAGCTGATCACCCAGAAGTTCAAAGCTGGCTGATGTGCCTGGCACGACATAGGCTTCGATCCGGTCCCGGGCAGCATTGCGTTCATCGGTCTGGCTGTCGGTGTTGAACAGCAGCACACTGACGTTTTGATCATCCGGTGCATCGGTGAGGATGATATGGCTGCCGAGATAGGCGTCGTTGTTATTGGTGCTGATGCCTATGTAGGCTTTTCGCAGAGCCACGTCACCGATGGTGCGGTCAATCCGGGAGATGTCCTGAAAGAGGTTATTAACATTGCCGTCGATCACCACACTGCCAGTGGCCCGACCACCGCCGTCTTGCTCGTCAGTGAGTCGCTGGCTTTCAAAGAGTTTTACATCATCGTTGTTAATGGGCATCCCTTGCTCCTGGTAATATTTTATTGCTTATTGGACGGTCAGCAGTCGAATAATCAGGCTGTATTGATAGTTGTCACCCGGATAGGCATAAGGCAGAACCTGGCGGGCTTCGATAGGTGCTCCCGAGCTGCGATCAAAGATCACGGAGTACTGCCTTAAATCGGGCAGGATCAGGGTCATTCTTTTGTTAGCGATCTGGCTCAGGGCGAGCAGATTGACGACCACGGAGCGTGATACCCAGGCGGCGTCTTCGCCACCGTTCAGCTCGATAGATCGGCCATAGCTTTTGCTTTGCTCCTGAATCATCAAGCCTCCGGTCAGGCTGCGGTCCTGGCTCTGCTCCACAGGGTTCCAGTCGAACTCGTTAATCCATAACAAATCATCGGGCAGTGTGATGGTATCCAGTGTCATCAGGCAGACCTCATTCCGGCATTTTTCAGAGCTTCCAGCAGTCGTTTCTCATCACCCGGCTTAACGCCAACATCCACCTGGCCTCCTGGGTATTCCAGACGAATGACTTTCTCTGGTGATCTACTTTGGGTGGGCTGCCGTTGGGTTTGAATGCGTGATTTTTCCTGTTGAGCTTGCTGATCCCTTTGCTTTTGCACTTTCTCTTGCTGTTGAAGCTCATACTGGCGCTGCTTCTCGGCCCGGATCGATTGATTGAGCGAGAGCGCCTTCTGCAGGTTGCTCACCGCCTGAGAGTCACCGTCCTGTTTGGCGATGGCCAGCTCCAGTTCGAGGTCTTTCTTTCGGGCTTCATAGCGGCGTTGCTCGATATCGCCCTGCCTACCCTGAAGGCGATCCAGTTCATCCTGAAGGCTGTCCAGTGTGCCTTGGGTGCTGTCTGACAGCCGTTGCATACTGTCGTTGGCTTGTTCGATGGCTTGATTCAAACGATCCAGGTCTTGCTGGTCGAGGAGGTTCAGACTGTCAGCCAGGTATTGACCATCGCTGGCCATCTGTTGGGCCGACACAGAGCCGTTTTCATAGCTCTGCACCAGGTCTTCCAGGGCGATCTTCTGCTCATAAAATTCAGCTCTTACTGAAGCGGCATTGGTCGCTGTATCCTTCATCCAGTGTCCGATGCCGGTGGTATCCAGTCCGACATTGGCAGTGGCCAGAGCCTGGACTTCCTCTTTGGTTTCAGCCAGTGTCGCTTTTAGCTGTCCCAGCTCGCCCAGGGTGTCAGTGGTATCGATCTGAGTAGCGCCTTGCATGGAGAGGAATGTATCTTCTGCCTGGGCGCTCAGACCGTAGAGTTCGGAGGTGATGTTGTTGTAAAAACCCACTAAACCATTGAGTGTGCCGGATGCACGTTCTGCCCCCTGTGCTTGTTTATCTCCAGCCTCATTCACGGCATCGCCCAGTGATCTTGCCGCATCTGCTGCCGAGTGGGCACCGTCTTCCAGCTCGGCCAGTTTCTCTCTGCTGGCCGCTAATGCTTCGTTGTATTGCTCTTGGGTCAGGGTACCGTCCGCGAAAGCTTGAGACAGTTTTACGGCCAGATCAGCCAGCTCTGTGCGGGTTTCGGCAGCATTGATTTGTTTCAGGGCATCGGCGGCATCGCTGAAGGCTTTCTTGGCGGTTTGACCGGATTCAACGTAGACCGAGTTAAGTTTGACGACGTCTTGCTCAACGGACGCTGTCGTTTTCTGGCTCTCATTACGGATAGCTTGCTGGGTACTTTGGCTGGATTGAACAATCGCTTCACCCAGCGACTGCCAGTTGTTGTTAATGTCCTGCACATCTTCTTTTACTGCTTCCCTGAAACCCGCCGACACTGCTTTCAGTGATTCACCAAAGGACTGGAGTTTTTGGGCCGACTCTGTCGCACCTAATGCATTCAACAGACTGCCCATCCCCCGGGAAACTGAAGAGATAACCTCACTGAATACCAGACCAAAAGACTTAACAGCCAGGGTAAAGCCATTAAACAACAACTGGACAGCATTACCCGTCAGAGTAAAGGTATTGTTGAGACTGGCCAGAGTAGAAGCAATACGCTGACTCGCAGATTGAAAACTGGCCACCACACCGTCAAACGTCAGCCCGGTAAAGTTGGCTTTGATCGCTTCACCCATCTGCACAAACACATCGCTGATGGACTGAGCCAATCGAGACAAACGACCATCTTCAGACATAATACTGATCTGGTTGGTAAGGCTTTTGAGTTGATCCTTGGCATAAGACAATGCGCCACTCTGGGCCACTTCATCCAGAAAGTTCTGCCAGCTGTCTTTCAGGTTGCTGACGTAACCGGACAGCAGTGACATATTCTTGGCTGCTGCTCCTTCAGCACTTTTGCCTATTTCGGCAATCAGCAGAGCAATGGTGTCCCGACCCAGTTTGCCCGCTGTGGAAAGCTTCTGCAGTTCCTGAACATTTTTACCGGTGGCTTTTTCCAGCAGTTCCCAAACCGGAACACCCCGCTCCACCAGTTGCAGAATATCTTCTCCCTGCAACTTCTGCTTGGCCCAGGCCTGCCCAACCGCCAAAGAAATCCCATTCAGGCGCTCCATGCCACCGCCCAGCTTGGAAGCCTGATCCACCATGGCCTGCATACTGCCGTCCATGGGATCAAGACCGAACGCCTTCAGTCGTACAAAAGCCTCCGCCACCTGCCCCAGTTGATAAGGAGTCTCACGGGTAAATTGCTTGATCCACTGAATGGCTCGTTCACCTTCAGCCACCGAGCCCATCACAGCATTGAGCTGCACCCTCAAGCGTTCAAACTGATCACCTGTTCCCAGCAATCCCTGAATCGCCCGTTTGACGGTATACAAGCCGACACTGGCAGCCACCAGAGCTCCCAATCGTTGAGACAAACGCCCCATACTGCCTGATGCGCGATCTGCATCTCGAGATAATTGCCTAATGCCGGAACGTTTGAAGGTGCGGGAGGATGTCTTAGCTTTGGCATCCACTTTCTGCAAAGCTGATGCGGTTTCTCTCAATTCCTTTTGCAGACGCTGTTGCTGGGCAGACAGATTGCGATTGGAAAGGCCCGCCTGCTCCAAACTGCTGCGCAACCCGGCCAGCTTCTGGCGCTGATTCTGATAAGCACGACTGGCCGACACCACGGATGTACGAGCCGATTCCATAGAGCGCTGGAGAGACTGGGAAGGCTTCTCAGTCTGCTGAAACTCTCTGGCCAGTTTCTCGACTCTGGCTTCTGCTTCCCGGTAGGCTATACCAGCACCACGCACCACCGCCGCCTGCTTTTGGAAAGACGACAGCAGGCGATCCTGTTTCTGCAACTCAGAGAGTTTTTGCTTGAGGGTTTGGGCTTCTTTACGGAAGGACTCGAGAGAAGTGGAAGACCGGAGGACGGTTTTCGATAGGGTGTCTTTGGCTTTTAGTACCAGCCTCAGAGCTGACTGCTTGATGTAAGACATAGTCCCCTCCATGCGCATGATGAAAGAAAATTTATGATGTCGAGGGTATACTGCGTATGTATGAACTATCTGATATTTCTGATTTGACTTCTAACTTCTGCTAGCAGACTTAAATTATGATCAAAGAAAACATAAAGAAAGAAATCCTGAAAAGAATCAGGGACGCGGAAAAAGAACATAATGTAAGAGTACTTTATGCAGTCGAATCCGGTAGCAGGGCTTGGGGCTTTGAGTCCCAAAATAGCGATTATGACGTAAGGTTTATTTATGCACATCCAACAGAATGGTATATCTCAGTTGACTTGGAGTTTAAACGTGATGTTATTGAATACGAGATCGTAGATGAAATTGATATTAATGGCTGGGATATCAGAAAAGCCTTACAACTTTACTGGAAATCTAACCCCGCGCTTGTAGAATGGTTACAGTCACCTATCGTTTATTTTGATGATAATATTTTTGCAGACGGTGCAAGAAAGCTTCTTGATGACATTTATTCTGTAGAGAGAGGAATTTATCACTATCGGAGCATGGCTAAAACAAACTATAGGGGTTACCTAAAAGAAGAAATAGTTCCACTCAAAAAGTATTTTTATGTTCTCCGCCCATTGCTGTCTATTATGTGGCTGGAAAAATACGAAAAACCAGCTCCAATCGAGTTTAATAAGCTTCGAACACTGATTCCCGAAGGTTCAAGCTTGGATAAAGCTATTTCTAACCTTCTAGAAAGAAAAAAGAGAAGTCTTGAAAAGGAGAACGCACCAGCTGTTCCAGAATTAAATTCTTTCATTGAATCAGAGCTTAATCGTTTAGAAAACTATCAAGGTTCTCCAGATATAGATAAATCACATATGGAATCATTAAATTCACTATTTCGTCTAAGTCTGAGCTAATCCTCACTGCAAGAACAAACTTATTAGCAAACGATGCCCATAGGTATCGGCTATTATCATCCTGCCAAATCCAACTGCATAAAAGAACTCAGCCCATTCCCTGAAATCGCCGTATCCGCCAGCACATCGACTTGTAGGGGAATGCTGGCGAAGTCATCCGAGATAAAACCCAGATTCTGTACCGGAGAGAACTTCACCCGATGCACCCGGATATTGAAGGGCAAGCCCTCCTGAGCATCATTCAATCCTTCCATAAACAAGGTAAACTCCCGCCCGGACTCTACGAGTGCTTGAACCATATTAGCCTTAAGTGGGGTGTAGCTGACCTTGATGCCCTGATCATCAATACCTCCACCTTCAATGACCTGAATGCCAGATTTCATCAGTTGGTAGTCATCACCTTCTACCAATACGGTATCCAGACTGTCTTTTACCGTAATGGTCTGATCCAAATCAGGTAAATGCCCGAAAGGAATCAATTCACCCGCCACACCATAGGTTTCTTGCGCTTCATCAGTCACCGGCATGATCGAAGCCTCCGTGACACTGCCTCGAAGTGCCAGGGAGATATTACTGGCAGTGAAATCATGGGCTACCAGGTTGGCGGTAATGCCCGACACTCGGCTAATAACATTGCGATTGCCACCACCGCCCAGATAGTTTTTCAGCTCTTTACGATCTTCTTCAAAGCTGAAATTAAACTCACTGACATTGCCAATGGGCAGCAGTGGTGCGGATTTGTCGTAGGGTTGAATATGGATACTGCCTGCGCCGATAAAGCTGCGGTCGATAGTAGACATAGAATTCTCCTTCCTTGAAGAGGATTTAAAAAACGGTTTCGAGGGTCAGGGTGATATCTGCGAAGGACAGCTGTCCCTGGCTGGGGGCAATATCAAATTGGGTTTCAGAGAAAGTCAGCTTGCGACAATGTTCTGTCAGGGCTTTATCATTACTCAGGGCTTGGCGAATCGTTCTGGAGAGCTCCAGCAAGGCATAAGTTGCCCGGTCATTGGTCGGCACCACAGCGCTGAGATTAAAAAGCCATTGATCTTTACGACGACTGCCCTGTTGTTGTAACTCACTGATTGATTCCAGTTGCACCAGTACGGCTGGCGGCTTCAGACCCTGTTCAATGCCGGTGGCAGCATAGCCCAACAATACCTGATTACACACTGTCTCCAGAACACCTACCAAAAGGCTAACCAGTTGTTGTTCTGGGTTAAGCATGACCGGCTCCGTTGACGATGAAATTCAGTTCTTGCTGCATCAGGGTGGCAAACCGCTCCAGTAAAATGGGCTGAAGCTTTTCCAGTACCTGAATGGCACTGTTCAGGATCGGCAAAGTCTTCTTTTCCAGAGGCAAGCCCATCCACATCATGCGACCGGATTTTTTGGAGCGCTGGTATTTATGCCGCCAGTTGGCTTTTCGCCTGAAGACCATCGAGTGTGAAGCATTGACCGGCTGCATTAAAAAAGCCCCTCCCCAGAAATGCTTGCCAGTTCTGACACCTTGTTTGGTCTGTCTGGGTTTGCCGAGATAATGAGCCGGTATATCCCAGGCACCAATCCAGATCACCAGACTATAGCCTTCACTCCCTCGCTCACCCGGTTGCAGGAGATTGACCTTGACCCGGCCCAGCTCTTTCAGCTTCTTTTGAGTAATGCCTTGCTCTCGAGCTAATGCTCTCAGGGTTCGTCGTTCAGCAAAACGGGTTAACTTCCTCAATGATCTTCGAATGGCGAGCTGGAGAGTTTCCGGAGTATTCTTGAAGTAATGGATCAACTCGTCAATGCTGTCATCCAGCTCAAGCTCCAGCTTCATGGAGTGACCACCAGTTCATTTGACCATCGCCTTTCAGTTTCCGGTCAATGGTCCATTGTTGTGCTGCAGAGATCACCTCATCACCTCGACTAACCTTTACATCCGTGGCCAATGCCAATGTGGTGACCTCTTGCAACACCTGTTCATAAGGACCGGTAGGCACCAGCTCCCGAGTCAGAATGCCCGTCACTTCCAGCCTACTGTCATCTGACTTTTTCAGTGTGACAGCCTCTCCAAAGGTAGCCAGTAACTGCCGTTTCAGATCACTTAGCTCATCTTGCATTTGATCACGGCTCTTGGCTTAAGACAGATGGGGAGTGGGTTGGACTGGGTGTGGACCTGCACGCCCTTATCGAAGTCGAGAATCTTCTGTTTCGCGTACCGAGGCAGACCAATGGTATTCACGGTTTCGATAAAGTCCGCTGGGGCAAACCAGGTGCGGAAGATGCCGGTGCCTTCCGGGATTACATAGGCTTCATCCGGTTGGATGAATGGAATATCGCCTACCTGCCCACGATACTCTTCCCAATCGATATCACCGAACCGGAATCCGGTCTTGGGATCATTTCGCAGTAAAGCGCTGTCCTGATAGCGATGGTAGGCATCTTTGACGTAGTCGTGTCCGACCAGAGCATCATAAAAATCCGCACCACAGAAGGCCCTTAATCCAGTGTAAGGCTGAGCGCCCAGAGCCGTGTCTACCTTCCTGCGCAGAGCGACGCACTCCAGCCGGATATCCGTTTCAGCCGCACTGAATTTAAAGGTATGGGTTTGCTGGGTGACACCGAATTCCTGAAACAGGTCGTAAATAACACTGGAGCCATCGGCATCGAGAATCTGTCCCTTGATAGCTCCCAGTCGCAAGTGCTCCAGGGTCACTTCATGATTGGCATTCATGGACGACAGTCGATCATTAACCACCGTTTTCACCCCTTCCAAAGCACTCTCAGAACCAAAGGCTCGTACATTACGCACCTCATCAGCAATGATGGTGGAGTCATAGGGAATATGAGGGATCACAAAACTGCGTACCTTGCGTTTACCGCCCCGAGCCTGGGCAGCCGGAGCGCCGCGCTCAGAGGTAGGCAACAGGATCAGCTCACCGTTCCGGGACTCCACAATGGCCGTGGTGGTGTTAATACCACTTTCAGTAAACAGCCCCAGTTCACCGATACGCCCAGGCTTATAGGGCATATCGTTCAGAGTTGCAGTCAGGCTGGTAAGACTGAAGGCATCGTTGTTAAAAATATCCAGCAAGTTCATCCCTGTTCTCCTGTCCTGAGAATGATATCCAGTGACGACAGCTCCTCAACCGCCGTCGTTTTTTCTTCGTCAGTGATACCTTCCGGCCAGACCAGTAACTCCTGATCCACTTCTGCCAGTCGGGCAATAATGACGCCCTCGCCGCCTGTGGCATCGGTAATGACATGATCCCAAAGCACTCCAGCGGCCATTTGCAAACCCGTGACAGCTGCCGGATCAATAGGGCCATAAACATCTGTAGAGGTATTCTTGCCAAGAATGGTGCCGGGCAGTAGCGCCAGATCCGGAGCCAGTTCGACCAGCTCGCGACTGATGCTGTTGTTTCCTTCGGACACGATAAATTCGCCAGCATGCACCGGCTCTGTCATCACAGGCATGGTTCAGTTCCTTTGAGTGAGAAAGGGAAAATTAAGAAAGGGTGAGTGGTTTCAGGCTGCCGATTGAGCGTTACGCTTGCGGTAAACGGCCTGGGTATCCACCAGAGGCTGGATTTTTTTATCCTGCTGATCGGGTGTCAGCTGGTTATTGATGCTGTCGTCATCCTGCAAGAGCAGATCAAACAGTTCGGTACGCACCTGAGCTTCCGTCTTGCCAGACTGAATAAACTGTCCAGCTCGATCTTCACAGTGCGCTGCTGCACACAGCGATTTGATCGTTTCACATTCCGCCAGACGAGCTTTGACGTCTTCGATACCCTGCTGCTGGCGGACAAAAGTTTCAGCCATTTCCGGGTAACCGGCCTGATTACACAAGGTCATTACTGCCAGGGCATGAGCGCCTTTATCCCCATTTTCAGATTCAGAGTTTGCGGGCTGAGGTGGATGCATAAAGCTGGAAAGATCAAAATGGGCCGCCATTTTTACCGGCGCTTCCACCTCATCAATCAGGCCATGGCCTTGGGCTTCAGTGGCGGTGAACCAGGTCTCCTCGTCCATTAGTTTCAGCATGGCTTTCAGATCCAGTTCACAGCGATTGCAGTAGGTCTGGGCAATGACCTCGGTGGTTTTGTCCAACATATCCGCCATTTTGCGCAACTCACCGGCATCACCTCCGACCCAACCGAAGGGGTTGTGGATCATTAGCAGGGCATTTTCAGCCATATGTATGGTGTCGCCTGCCATAGCAATGACACTGGCGATACTGGCTGCCAGCCCTTCAACCCGAACATGGATGTTAGCCTTGTGGTAACGCAGGGCATTGTAAATGGCGACTCCGTCAAACACTGAGCCACCGGGGCTGTTGATCCGAACGGTAATGTCATCCGTGTCCAGATCTTTCAGGCTGCTGACCAGTTGCCGGGCAGATAAGCCTGCCCAATCGCCAATCACATCATAAATCAGCAACTCCGCTGGTTGGCCTGACTGATTTTTCAACGTGAACCAGGCCCGGTTCTTATTGAGCGGCTTTTTGTTCATCGTTATCGGGTTCCTCTTCCATGATGGTGTTGTTTATTTCCTGAGTTCTGGCATCACTGTCGTATTGCAGCTCCAGCTCGTCGGCTCGCTGGTTATCTGCTGCGATCTCATCGTCAATTTGTTCGCTGTCGTAGCCTTGTTCAGAGACCACTTCTGAACGAGATTTGAAACCACTACGGACTGCCAGATTCTGGGACTGCACATCCTGAACCGGATGAATATAAGCCCAGCCCTGGGGAATCCATTTCACCTTACGATAGTGCGTTGGGTTTCGATGAAAGCTCGGGGCTGAGATAGCCCCACTGAGCACGGCCAGTTCCAGCCATCGCTTCCAGACCGGGCGACAAAGTTGGAATACCATCAAATTATGCTGGATCTGTTGAATACGACGGCGGAACTCATTAAGCACCACCCGTAAAGCCCGGTCACTGACGCCTTTCATATCGCCGGACAGAATCTCATAAGGCAGGCCAATACCCGCCGACACAGCCATCAGCTGTTGGCGGATAAAGTCCGGGTAGTTACTGGCCGCTCCTGGTGGTGTGTTAAACGTTATCTCCTCACCCGGTGATAGCTCCTGCATAGTGCCCGGCTCCATTGCTACCATAGGAACACCTTGCAGGTCATAGACAATGGGCCGACCGGTTAAAGGATCGACCTTTTCCGTTTCCGGAGCCGGTTTGGTGATAAAGCCGGTGAACAGGTTGGCGATTTCCTGCCGAAGCAGCGTGGCATCATCGAATTTGTCCAGGTGATACATTCGAAGCAGCACCTGGCTCAACAAAGGTTGCCCACGCAGCTGACCTGGCCGCAGCGGTTCATAAAGATGCAACACCTGATCGGCAGGCACCCGTCGCAGGTCGGCAGTATCCAGTGTGGTGTAATCCGAAGGATGCTGCTTGTGCATCCAGTAAGCGACACGCTGCCCGATGGCATTAAACTCGATACCGGCCCGGATCTTGTGGCCCTTTTTCAGTTCTTCGTTGTAATCCCAGGGGACAAACTCCGCTTCCAGCAATTGCAGCTGCAGCGGCACACTCAAACCATCGCCGGGTTTTCGGGGACGGAATCGAACAAAACACTCTCCAGCTTCAAGCACTGATCGCATGGCCAGAGCCTGCTGCCCGTAAAAATCGAGCTGACCATCGGCATCGGACTCATCGGTCCAGTCCAGAAACAGGGCCTGTAACTCTTTACGAAACCCATCATCACGGGCTTCTGACTTGGGCTTGATGCCGGTGCCGACAATATTGGCGACCAGCTTTTCCAGCCCGGAAGCGGCCCAGGGATCGTTACGAATCGCTGCCCGGGAGCGGTTGATCAGGGTTCCAAGGTTTACGGTCAGTGAGTTATTGGGTCCGGTAGAAGGCGCAATCCAACTCTGGCTTCTTCGCCCCTGACCTGCCGAGGTATAAGCCAGGTTTTTCAGTTCGGGCAGTAGCCAGCCTGCAATACGTTGTTTCAAGCCCATTCAATCATTCCCGAAAGCTGTGCTAATGTAAAAATCACTATGAAAAAGAAAACAGACACCGACTGGAAACGCTTGGAAGCAATGTCAGATGAAGACATTGACACCTCTGATATCCCTGAGCTGGGCGATTATTTCTTTGATCATGCTGAACAACATTCCTTCCATGATGAACCGCTGACTTGGAGGCAAAGGTTCTGCCTTTCACTTCGCCTATGGTTTATGTGGCTACCAGCTCTCATTGTATTTTTAGGAACCTGCTACTTTTTTTGGGCCGAATCCACATTATGGTTAACAGACCCCATACTGGCTTTTGCTTGTGCAGCCTTCATAGCTCTTTTTGCCACCGTCATTTGGTTTTGTATCCTTTTCGGCTTGGGAAATTAAATACCCTTTGACGAATAGACCCCATATTGCCGGGGTCGCTTCTGTTGCTTGATCAATTCCCGCTCAATGGCCTGCAGTCGCCTTTCCATTTCTGAGAAGCTGGCATACTCCACCTTGCGACCTTCAAATTCCACTGTGCGGGTTTCTCTTAGTAATACCGCACGCTTCAGGACTTTATATTCAGCATCCGTAATCATTGGCTACCCATTCAGATAAGAGCTGCGAGAGAATCGTCGGGATCGGGCTTGAGAGAAAGCGTCGGGTTCAGAGTCATCAACCATAACTTCCGGCTCTGGACGTTGAGCGGCCAGTTGCTCCAGATTCAATCCACGGTGTTGCTGCAGAATACGCACCGCAGTCAGGGCATAAACCCGACAGTCCAAAGCTTCATTCCGCTTCTTGCGGGCATCCCATTCAAAGTAAGCGACCCCGTGTTTGTATTTGCGCACCTTTTCTTCTGCCGTAGCCTGTTTGAAGTAGTCTTCATCAAAGCTGTCCTTCACCGGCCAGTGGCAGTAACCTGCACCAGGCTCCAGAATTCGGTATCGCTGATAGATCAGTTCTTTGGCCGTGTCGGTGCCCACCAGAGTCAGGTAGACGCCTTTCTTGTTGCGAGTTTTCGGGAAGGTAGCGATGGGTTTGCCAGACTGGGAAGCCCCTTTGATCGGAATCAACCAGTCAGCACCTTGCTTACGGGAGAAGGCATACACCTCATCGGTAAAGTGACCACCGGAGTCCATACAAATCTGGGCGAGGTTCATTAAAACTCCATCCTGCCGTCGATAAGTCGTTCTGAGTTTGTCTGCCAATATCTTCCAGATTTCTGGTCGGCTCAGATCACCGTAAAGCCGGACGTAATCAATAGACCAGCTCTCTTCACCAGCACCCCAGCCCGCTACTTCATACTCGACCCGGTCATCCTGAACATCGATTCCGCAGGTCAGCACTTCTACTGACCAAGGTACTTCAGCAACATAGTGTTCACGACGCTGGTAAAGTAATTCGTAATCAACGGTTTCTCCCGCTTCCTGCCAGGTCTGGCCCAACACGGTATTGGTCCAGTCTTTCAAGAGCACCGGATCATCTTTGGCCGCCAGAAAATCCGCTACTGCATCTTTCCAGCTGTACCAGCCATTAGGACTGTAAAGTGAATTCAGATGGTAGCCACGGATTTTGCCGTCAGTTTCGGTATTCAAGGGTTCCCATCGCCCATTTTCCAGTAATCGAGGCTTGTCATGTTCCTGCATTCGATGTTGACACTGAATGCATTCAAAACAGGCTGTCTCCGGGTCCTGGTTTTCAAACTTTATCTGCTGCCACTCGATGGGCTGCCTGTGTCCACAGTTCACACAAGGCACATGGTATTGTCGCTGGTCGCTGACCTGATAAGCCGATTCAACTTTACTGGCCCCGGCAATATTGGGTGTGGAGAGCATCAGGATCTTGCGATTACGGGAAAACGTCGCTGTCCGTTTAATGGCCAGATTAATAGGACTGCCTTCCCCATCTACATCATCTTCATAAGCATCTATTTCATCCAGAAAAAGAAAACGGGCAGGCATGGAGCGCAACCCTGTGGCGGAGTTGGCTCCGGTGATGATCAGTACACCGTTAGGAAACTCCTTCACCATTTGAGTATTGCCAGAATCCCGGGAACGAGGGTCTTTCACCCGCTCCCGCAAAATCGGCATCTCTTCAATCATCGGCGCTATGCGCTGCTTGGAGGTTCTCTTGGCCATATCCAACGTCGGCAGCACATACATCATGGGACCGGGCGTATGATGGATCACATAGCCCAGCCAATTATTGCCACATTCGGTGCCACCGACCTGTGCACCTTTCATAAAAACGACACGTTCCACATCCGAAGAGGGCGACAGACAATCCATAATTTCTTTGAGGTAAGGCGTCCGAGCGGTTCGCCAGCGTCCGGCTTCTTTGGCTGCCTTCATGGGCAGCATCCGGTACTGATCGGCCCATTCAGAGACAGAGAGTTTGGTGTCCGGTTTTAAACCAGCAAAAAAGCCTGCAATATAGGGTGTAGGCATAATAAAAGGACTTGCGAATGACTAAATCTCAACTTCAGCGATTGTTATGGTTTCAGGGAAATCATTGCTTCCACTGTGATCGAAAGCTCAAGCTGGAAAACGCCAGCATTGATCATGTGATGCCAAAAAGTCTGGGTGGTAAGGATGTTGTTGAAAACAAAGTGGTATGCTGAAAAACCGTGAACCAAGTATTTGCCAACATGACCCTGAAAGAAAAGTTGCGCTGCATTATTCAGTGGAAGGGGCAAATACCCTGCCTCAAAGCAGCTCAAGCTAAGTAAGCGTCAGAGCGACCCGCATACCAGCTTGCTGTAAAGTCATGAGTACTCCAAATACTCAGTAAGCTAGAACCAACTACCACACTGATGTCTATAGTATTTGTATTGATCCTTTGGCAACCATTATTGCATTCTTTAGAATCTTCATAGCTTCCCGTAAACGCTCAATTGTCTGATTGAAATCAAGCAAACCACTAGAGTTTGTTATACGCCAATCTTCGCAGATGCATACAGTCATGTATTGGCCGTTCCCAAAGCGGGATGGTCGAGTAACTGTCAAACGGAAGGAATCATTTTTTGACACCGAAAGAATCTGCTTATGCCACTGACTTCTCAGCTGACGACGTTCCTCCTTATTGTAAACCTCTATTTTAAAACACAGCTTGTTTTGTTCTAGCTGGAGGTATTGCTTAGAATGCTCATCGCAAAAAGCGGACCACCAATAACCAAAGAAACCACCGGAAGGATTGGCAACATACCCCCAGTCTCCCGTACCCAGCTCTTCCTGCAATCGGATATAAAAACCGATCCACTGGTCTCCAGTCCATTGAGTTACACCGATGTTAAGGTAGCCCTTAACTCGATTTTCAATACCCTGCAAATGACCACGGTAATCCAGCAGAATCTGATTACTTCCCAGATAACTATTCAAAATAGTCAGAAAATCCTGTCGGAGAAAAGGGGTGTAGCCATTGTCTTTGACCGCTTTATAAGATCCCTGATCGCGGGTTTGCAAATAAATCAGTATTATATTGTTACTATCATAATGCCTATTAGCTATTTCATATTTATAGCGTTCAAGTTGGTTGGAGTGCTGTTTAGTCCCAACCTTGTCCTCAATAAGAACAGCATATTCACCGTTGATAATACAGAGAACATCGATGTTACTGTCCTGTTTCCGGACTTGAACTGAATTGATGGTTTCAGGCAGAGTTTTCCCCTGCTTATGGAAGAGTGCATCTAAAAGGCTCAAACCACAGGTGTGCAGTTCTGCATTTTCATTTTTAAGCGCTGGGTCAGCCCAGCAGAGTAGCCAACAGATAAAGGCATCTTGGGAAAGCTCACTGGTAGCAAAACGGAAAATATTCGGAATAGTCATATTTTTTATTTCTAATGGTGCTGCATTTTTACCTGACATATACCATCACAACTTTACCCCACAGACAACTGGAGTATGGTTCAGCTAAACATCCACTAAAAAAATAATTCTCAGTCAATATTCGCCAATTTTTCCAGAGCCTGTTCAATTTCATTTTCTAATAACTGACGAACAGCCAGTGAATCTTCTTCAGCAGCCAGAACATCGGCCAGACGGTCTGGGATACCCAATAATGCGTCTCTGAGCATCCTCCCAGCCCGGAACGCATCATCACGTACTTTTGCCGCATCCGTTAACTTACCAGCCTTTTCCTCATACTCCATCCTGGCCATTTTGGCCCTGAACGCTTCCCGCATGGTGCGAGCCGTAACGAAATCCACCGCCTGTCTTGAATCAGTGGGGGCCACTGGCAAGTGGTCTTGGGAAGCAGGTTTTCTCAGCACAGTCGAGGGCTCAGACTGGGCCTGGATCGCCTTCAGGGCCTCATCCGGATTGACCTTGCCCTTGTGCAGGCGAATCTTGCCGGACTTGACCAATTTGGCCACATATTGGCGGCTCCAGCCTTGACGTTTGGCGAATTCCGATTGCGAGATGAGTGTCATAGCGATTTGTATAACCTCCCCTGTCCCGCCGTGGCCGGATACGCCCTCCTGTTTCTACAACCTATTGATTATTAATAGTTTTTTCCTTGATAACCACCGGTTATGGAGCCTTACTGTACATAACGCAAACAAGCATCAAAAAGGAAACAGGCCATGAATAAGAAGACCGAACAAGCCCTGGAAAACATCGCCCAAAAGACCCTGCTAATAGACACCCTCAAAACCCGAAACACTTCGGAAGACTTCGAGGAAGTCGCCGTCTGGCAAGTCAAAAAGGCTTTGGAACAGGCTTATCAATTGGGCCTGAAACAAGGCCAAAAACAATAACCCCAAAAGGAGAAGCACCATGAAAACGACAAAACTCACTGCTACCCAAGAGACTGTTCTGAAGCAAGCCGCTGAGACAGGAACTCTCCATACCTCCGCACTCACCTTGAAGGGTGGTGCCCGGAAGAAAGTGCTGGACAGTCTGACCAGCAAAGGCTTTCTGATCCCTATGAAAAAGGCTGACACCTACGACATCAGTCCGCAGGGCAAGGCAGCCATTGGCCTCCCGGTAGACGACCAACCTGCCCAGAAGGGCAAGATCCGCACCGGCACCAAACTCCACAAGGTAATTGAGCTACTGAGCCGACCCGAGGGCGCTGAGATCCACGAAATCATGCGCGAGACGGGATGGCAACAGCACACGGTTCGCGGCACCCTGGCCGGAGCCCTGAAAAAACGACTGGGACTGACCATTGAATCGGAGAAGCCCGAAGGCAAGGATCGCATTTACCGGATCACCGCCGGGCTGGAAGCGCTCTTTCAGGGTGAGACTGCATGAGCACCCGCTCCTGAATTGCAAGGCGGCTGGCATTTTCCTTATGGGAGCCTCGATTATAAGAGGCTCCATTCTACTTGCCGTTGAACTCAAGTTTTAGTTGTACTTCAGATCTGTCAACCAGGTTGACAATCCCACACGCAAAAGTTGACAGTTTGGTTGACAAAACCCTTGGCTGGTTGACACCGGAAAGCCCCGCCACTACTGGGCTAAAGCCCAATCTGTCAACCTAACTGTCAACCCCGATTTTCACTCTGTCGCTGGCGCTATTCCGCGCTGATGCATACCCGCACTGGAAGACACCTCCCAGGAACCCCGGAACAGCCGTCAGAAGACGCTTATCAATCGTTCTCTTCGATCCCGAGACGCTCCCTGCATTTAAAAAGAAGCTCTCAGAACGGCTTAAATTAAGCCTCAGCCTTTCCATGTTCTTGTTACCTTCTCCAGCCCACGGCTGGCTATGTATCCGCCAATACCCATCTGGATAATGCTGAACAGTTTCAGTTCCACTGCCTCAGTTAGATTCGGTGCTGACCAACCCATCCAGCGACACACGACTAATGCCGTAAAGACCAGCATCACCATGGGTCGCCAGTTCCTTTGCAGCCAGCTTTCACCCTGAGCTTCGGCTTTAACAACGCCAGCCTTCTGCTCCAGTTCATTCAGCTCACCGTTGAGCAGCATCTTGCTCAGTTCCGCTCTGGCTTCCCCGGCTTTGTTCGCATCAGGAAAAAGCTTGTCGATGACCTTCCCGATCACCGGGATGGCAGCCACCAGACTCACCGTTTGCCCCCCAGCAGTCCTTCCTGTCTGAGCCACTGGTGCACATCAAAGTTGGGACAGGTCTTCACCTTACTAAAGTGATGATGACCATGCACGACAGCGTTTGAATAAATAGCTTGATGGCCAGCCACCAGAAGCTTCAGCATTCGCTTCTGTTCCGGAGTGAAGTTATCTTCTGCCTCATTGTGTTCATTCAGGCCACCCACCAGACAGATGCCCACACTTTCATGGTTGTGGTATTTGACATGAGCACCCCAGTCTTCAATAGGGCGACCTTGCTTTACTGAACCGTCCCGCTCAATCACCCAATGATAACCAATATCCAGAAAGGCCCGTTCCATGGTGTGCCAGCGTTTGATGTCTTCAAAAGTAACGTGTTGGTTAGCTCGGGTGTCCGAGCAATGAACGACGATGTAATTGGTTTCCTTACGCTTGCCCATCACTCATCCCCTGAGTTTATGTTTTAAGAAAGTAAGCCAACAGGCCAATAGCAGCGGTCAGCACGATCCAACCGAAGCGCTCGATATAGCCCAACATCACACCCCGGCGACTGGCCTGAAACTCCAGTTTTCGGATGCGTTTCTCCTGCTCGTCCAGGCGTTCATCCTGACGGGAAAGATTGCTGGTCTGGTGAGTAATCCGCTCTTCGATCATGGCCAGGCGAGACACTGCGTCGCTCAGCTTGTCGAGCTTGGAATCAATCTGATCCAGTCGCCTTGAGAGTTCGTCCATGACGGTCTTCCTTGACCTGGGCAAAGGTCAGATTATTGGATTCAAGGTAGGCTTCCTTGCCTGTGTACTCCTCCCATCGGCGCACGATCACGTCCACATACTTGGGGTCCAGCTCAGTCAGCCGGGCACTCCGGTGTGACTTCTCGCAGGCGATCAGCGTAGAGCCGGAACCGCCAAACAGATCCAGCACAATGTCGTGGGTCTTGGAAGAGTTGCGAACAGCTCGCTCTACCAGCTCCACGGGTTTCATAGTGGGATGAAGGTCATTCCTGGCAGGCTTGCTGAAGAACCAGACATCACCCTGATCTCTGGCTCCACACCAGAAATGTTCATTGCCTTCCTTCCAGCCGTAGAGGATTGGCTCGTACTGCCGTTGATAATCTGAACGACCCAGGGTGAAAGTATTCTTGGCCCAGATGATAAACGTGGACCACTTGCCACCGGCTTCCCGGAAAGCTTTCTGGAGCGTATCCAGCTCAGACGACGACATGCAGATATAAATCGCCCCCTTGCAGACCCCTATCAGGTTGGTCATGGCGGCCAGCAGGAAAGCGTGGAACTCAGAGCCGAGATTATCGTTTTTGATCCGGCGATCTTTTTTGGCTTGGGTGTTTTTCTCAGGGTTAGCGTAGTCAACGTTGTAAGGTGGATCGGTGAACACCATATCCGCCAGCTGGCCTGCCATCAGGGTTTCCACATCGGCCTGTTCGGTAGCACTGCCGCACAGCACCCGATGGCTTCCCAAAATCCAGACATCACCCAGCTGGCTGACGGGATGCTCTTCCGGTTCAGGAATTTCATCATCATCGGTCTGCCCTTCAGGCTCGTCCACCAGCAACAGACCTTCCAACTCCTCATCGGAAAAGCCCATCAGATCCAGGTCAAAATCCAGAGCATCCAGTTCTGCCAGTTCCTGCTTGAGCAGTTCTTCGTCCCAGCCTGAGTTGGCCGTGATCTGGTTGTCGGCTATGACCAGCGCTCGGCGCTGGGTTTCACTCAAGTGCCCCAGCACAATCACCGGCACAGTTTCCATGCCCAGCTGCTTCGCCGCCATCAAACGACCATGACCGGCTACGATAACATCGTCACTGCCCACCAGCACCGGATTGACAAACCCGAACTCCTCGATTGACCGGGCAATCTGGTCCACCTGCTCATCGGAGTGAGTCCGGGCATTGTTGGCGTAGGGCACCAGGGTGGCGACGGTGCGATGTTCTATGGCTTCGACAAGGATTCTGGACATGGTTCTTCCGTGATTTCCAGACGTAAAAAAACCTCAGACCGGGGAGGTGTGAGGTTCAGGTGCACTTCGCTTCGAGCTTAGCGTTAATTCTTGTCAAATTTGGCGAAAGTGTCCAATCCTCCATATACGGACTTTAAGCGACAACGACAGACAAACACCTCTTTAAACACTCTACATGGGTCAAATTACCCTGAATTTTTTTGTAAAATGTGGATAGAAATCCGGTTTATGGCCTTGCACCAGTGCCCATAGGCTGTTTTTCGATTCACCCCGAGGTCGTCAGCAATCACTCGCCAGGGCAATCCCGAAGCACGAAGCCAGATCAGCTTGCGTTCCTCCTCGCTGACCCATCGCAACCAGCGCATACACTTCACCATGCGATCCACTTCGTCTTCCGAGGGCTCAGGCAGTCTCAGGATTTTGTTTTCTCCCTGGTAGACCTCCCAGCGGTTGGGATTGATCTCCGGCCAGAAAGCGGAGTACCGGAGATTAATACCTGACGACACTCGTCGTGCCACCAGCCAGGCTTCCCGATAACAATGTCTCAATTCATCAGTTGTGTGCATGTTTCCTCCCTGGCTTCTGCAATTGCTTCAACACTTCAGTAAGGGGGGAATCTTTATATTCCCCCCTTACTTATTTATAAGTAAGGCGTTCCCGGGAAGCAGTTTTTTATTACTTTTCAATCAGTTAACCGTTCCCATCTGCTTCCCGTTCCCGGACTTTTCGGGAAGCATTTTCACTCTGCCTGATTCCCATTTTGATATGATTTTCAAGCAATTAGACGCTGTTCTTACAGTTGACTCTATTCCCAAAATGCTTGGGAATTCCCAAGAATTTCTGTTTTTTTGGGAAGCATTTCCTACAATCAGAAAAATCACTTTTATTGTTATTTTTCAATCACTTGAATCCGAGATAGCCGAAAATCGACCACCTTTTTTTATACGACGATCACAGCAAAATTTGGGAAGCAGTTTTTCTTTGTTTTTCAATTAGATACCCTCAGTTTCAGGTCATCTTTACATTTGCTTCCCAAGAAGCTGGTTAGCTTTCCCGGGAAGGAAAATCGGCTCCTTTGCCGAACTGTCCTTTACCAAGAGCGAAGGGTCCAAAGGGAGAGTCCAACCACTTATGCTCACGGGAGCCTTCAGCAACACCTTTTACCACTCTTGGTGGTCGCTCATTCAGAAGCTCTTGAACCAAGTATTCCAATCGGCCTCGAGTCATGGGGTGAAAAACTTCGGGCAAACGATGACGCTGTTTATAGATTCCATTACCGCCGGTATGCGTATAAGGATGCCCACGGCTGGCTGCTTCCCTGATGGCACCCGACAGTGAGACCAGCAACTCATAGTCGGATGAGGCTGCTCCCGTAAGTCTTCTGGTCAAGTCTTCCAACAACCCGATACTGTTGCGTTTATAGGTACGAATTGTCCGATCCGCCGGGCCATTGGATTTCACCACCGCTCCCTGGTAAAAACTTCTCGGTTCGGGGATCAGGTTCAGAGTCTGACAAGTTTGCTGCACGATCTGGTCCTGTGCAGGCCAGAGGGCATAAGCCATACGAACACCATCTACCAGCGCACTGCTGCCTCTAATGGCATCCCTGGCCTGTTCTGCACTATCGATGGGTTTCTGTCCTGGTGGTTTGCGCATATGGTGAACCACAATCACAGTGGCACCCGTTTCACTGGCCAGGTTCGCCAACAGCCCCGTCAGGTAACTACCCACTGCAGGGTCAGCGTTCACATCGGCATGAACAAAAGAGGATAAGGGATCGAAGACCACCAGCTTGAGATCTTCAATGGCCTGAAGCTGGCGGACTACCTGGGTAAACTCTGATGTCGTTCTTGGCCCTTCCGGAGTTTCCCTGACCATGGGGAATGGGCCACCTGCATTAGGTAATGGAATGATGAAGAGTTTCTCAGGAGATTTCAGTCGCAAGTCTGTCGGGTCTAGTTTTTGCAGACGACGATGTACTTCTGCCTGATCATCCTCAGAGGTGAAAACAACAGCTGTTCCATGTTGTAAGACCTTGCCACCAAACACCTCGACCGTCAGGTCTTCACCACAGGCAATTTCCAGTGCGAGCTTGAGTGTGAGCATTCCCTTACCTGTGTCTCCCATAGCCGCAAGGATTGAGACAACACCTAATGGAAAAGAGCCTTCAATCAGGTAGTGCTGCTCAGGGGCTACACCTTTGTAACGGAGCGCACTCCAGTCTGAAAGTTGCAGGCCTGCCGATTTGATTGTCTTCCGCTCGGTTGTGGCCATCCAGTGATCAATATCAAAGCCTTCCTGAACGGCATCTGCGGAATCCCATTTCTCAGGTTTATCTGCCGGTGGTTTCAGAATCACCACAGACAAAGCTCCGACATCATCGATAGCTTTAGCCGCACTGAAAGCATATTCCAGCCCAGCGTCGTCATTATCAGGCCAGAGTATGACACGCTTGCCTGTGAGAGGTGACCAGTTCGTCTTATCCGTCGGAGCCTTGGCACCGTTCATTGCAGTGGTGGCACAATAGCCACTTTCAATCAAAGCCTGTGCTGCTTTCTCGCCTTCCACCAGCAGTACTTCGTCCGCTAACTTGATACCTGGCTGGTTGTAGAGTGGCCTGGGGTTGGGGGCTTTGGTTTTACGGGTCTTTACATCCCAAGGCCGAAACTCTTTACCCTCTGGCGTATCGTACCGGTAAACACAGGCGATCAGGTTGCCTTCAAGGTCATGGTAGTCCCACTTGCCTGTGTGATGACCCAAGTCTTCATATTCTTCCTGGTGGCTAACCGAAGCTGGTGGCGTGAATGAAGGCATGCCGAGCCACTCCGCCATGAGCTCTATGATTTCTGGAAAGTCCCTTTGAGCATCAAGAGACTGATGCGCCGCAGTCAGACTGATAATGTCACCACCTTCACCGCTTTCAAAGTCGTGCCAAAGTCCACTGCCCAGCTCCACTTCCAGGCTCTTGCCCTTCTTGCCCTGGACGTTGCCCAATACAAACTTCTGGCCTCGCTTTTTGCCATTGGGTAACAACCAGGCCAGGTACTCTGGCATTCGTTCCTGAATACGACGCTTAACGTCTTCCGCATCCCGTTTCTGCATCGTGCCCTGCTCTTGGGCATCGTTAAAATCAAGCCATTTGTTCTTCATTGTCACAGTCCCTGTAGGGAAAAGCCCACCCGCAGGTGGGCGTTAGAGCCTTAATCCCACTGGTTGTTGTAGCTTTCAGCTGGGTGAGGCGCTGAGTCCGGAGGACTGTAGAGCTGGGATTGCAGCTGAGCCTGAGGGTGGCCACCCTGCTGATTATTAGCGGGTGATTGGCCCTGAGCATTCTGACCAAACATCAGCTGGGCATATTGCTTGTGCTCCGGTGTGATGGCCTGCTTAATGACATTCTTGGGTTCGTCGTACTGATCCTTTTCAGTACTGACCTTGGCAACGAACTCAATACCATCCAGCTCTGACAACGATTTCAACTGCCGGGCTTTATAAGCCGGGGGACTGTTATCTTCGGCCTTGATATTACGGGCGGATTGCAGGACACCCCGGACAAAGGACCGGCCCATGTTTTCCCACTCCGGGCCTTTGGGGCTGTGCATACCGATCAGGGACCAGATCTTGCGTCTGGCGTACTGACCTTCCAGCACGGTGAACTCGGCATTGAGGTAGATGGCCCCGGTATCGCCGCAAGTGGCGTAACCACCGGTCCAGCCCATTTCGGGATTGTCGTAGCCTCCCGGCTTAAGGGTCATACGTACCTTGACCAGGGTGCCTGAAGGAATGACATCGTAGCTGCCCTGATCGGTAGCATCGTTAAAGTCGTTCCAGCGTGTCATGGCTCTTTGTTGGCTCATGGTTATTTCTCCGTTCCTTGAGGTTGAGTTTCAAACTGGACAGGTTGCCTTGACCCACTGCGGATCTTGGTAAACAGCTGTCCGAGATGGGGCGGTTCGTATACATCCAGACGACCGCTGCGATCCTTGGCTGGGTAGCCATAGGGGTTGAGGGTTTGGCAAACAAAAGTACGACGCAGGTTGCCTTCTTCATCGGGCAGGCTGGCCAGGGTGATCACCTGGTCAACAATGCCGGGCAGCTCCAGGCCGGTTTTACTGCCTTCGATCTGGGGCTGGTGGAGCTTGCGGTTAAAGTCGTCCACCCGTTCTTCAAGGATGGCGACAAAGACCACGTTCTTGCCTCGTGCATGTTGCAGGTGCGTCAGTGCCGCAATCATCTCCTGACCGTGCAGGCCATAGGCTCCTCGAGTATCCGGCTTGCCGGTTTTTTCGGAGAACGCCTGGGGCTGGCCTTTGCACCACTGGAAGCAGAGTCGGCCCAGCACTGTGATGGAGTCGATAAAGTAGGTGTCGTATTTCTCCAACGACTCAGGGTCACCATACTTGCGACACACAGCCTCATAATGTGCTTTCGAGTACACCTGGTCGTCCCGAAGCGCTGGGTTAGGACCCGCCAGATAGACGGCAAAGTTTCGGAACTCCGGCCAAGTGGCTGGTCGAAGGGCATCACCGGGCCATTCCTGCACCGCCAGATCACCCGCTTCCAGATCCACAAACAAAGTGGTGTCCGGGTTAAGGCTCAACAGCTGGGTGGTTTTACCCACCCCACTGTTGCCCAGCAGCACGCACTTGATGCCCTTATGCTCCTCGCTGCGCTGGTCTGCATTGAGAATGGGTAGGCTCATTTCACACCTCCCACCAGCCGGTAAGTGCAACGACCTGGCTTCACTTGCAAGGCTGGCTCGAAGGATCGACGAATCTCTTGGGGCCAGAGATCAAACTTCTCCTGAGGCACTGAGTAGTGAACATCCAGGAACTCAGATGGGTCTTCGCCCTGTTCCTGAATGCGCTGGGCTATTGCCTTCAGTTTTTGCTGGTCCCAGCTGACTTCTCTGGGCAAATCCACCAGCACACGCGTTCCTTCGTCATCAAAACTGATGGTTCCGAAGTCCTGCTGCAACTGAGCTCGAACCTGGGAAGCCTTGTAGACATACTTGTACGCGATCACTGACTCCAGCCAGTCTTTTTGCAGCTGGAGTTGGGCCAGGGCTTTTTCCGTATCCCCGACCAACGTCGCCAAATCCGCTCCGGAACGAGCTGCCAGTTCTGCGATTCCCATATTCTGGATGTTTTCCAGCTCACTGCTCATGACTCACCCTCCTGTTCCATCACCGGTGAGCCCACTGCGTTATAGAGCCGGGATTGCTCGTACTCCAGAACATCCGACAGGCGATACAGGATTCTGGCTCCGATCCGCATAAAGCGGGGACCGGTGCCGTCCTGACGCATTCTGGCCAGAGACTTGATGCTGATATTGAGGCGTTTGGACAGCTGGAGTGAGTCCAGATGAACCACCTGATTTTCAGGTGTAGGACAAAGTGTAGGAGCAACGGCTCCCGGTAGTGTGTCTTGCATGATGACCTCCGTGCTTTTCGTGTTCATGCAAGACTGATAGTGGGGGAGTTACTGTAGGAGAAGTGTAGGAGCTGTAGGAGAAACTGTAGGAGGAGGTTTTTTGCTGAAATTAATGCAAAAAAAACCGGCTCATTGGCCGGTATTAATGTCATTGTGATTTATTGATCAAGCTTCAGATGTTTGAAACATCTCCAGTTCTTCAAAAGCCTTTAACCAACATCGTCCTGAAGCTCCTGGCTCGTAGCCGATAAAATCTCTCCAGCGAGGTTCCTTGTGGAAGAACTGGCTAAGATTACTGGAACTGGACTCTTCCAGGAGTAACTGGGTCAGAATTCGAGGAGCCCCTCTTTTACCGGCCTGCACCAACTGATCCACCAGCTGGCAACGGGCTGGCCCACCTTTCAGTAGCCAGGGATCAAGGCCCAACACTCTCAGTATCCCGTTATGCTCATCCCAGATAATGCCTTCCCGCTCCAGTCTTGCCTGATCCGGATCAACATACGAAAGAAAGCGATTATAGTCGACAGCGACCGGACCTTTCGGCAATAACTCATCCAGAGGCAGTAACTGAAACCCAGGAGGTAAAATCATATAGCGGGACTTGGGCTTTTGGCTGGAAATCACTACACAGGAGGATAAGGATTGAGCAAACAAACAGTCAGCAATGTCATCAAAATTCGGGTTCAGCTCTCGAACCAGTAATACAGTGACGCCTTTGATCTCTCCCAACTTCCAGACCCGGTCATCCAGTATGGGTTCTGCCTGATCCAGATTGAGCTTTTCAGCCAACCATTCCGGGAACCACTCCATTCGGAATTTGTACATCCTTAATTCATCGTCCGTGACCTTGTGGCAGCCGTTGTAATAGTAGACAAACTCATCCTTGACCCTGTGCACCTGGCGATAGCCGTCCTGCAAGTCATCAGGATAATCCACCATGATCAGCCGGTCATCGGCAGGGCCTTTCGGGATAAAAGCATTATTGCCAATGATGTCTTGCCAGCACTCAGGGTAATAGAACTTCAGCTCACTGATTCGCTCTCTATCCGCAGCTGCCTCAAAACAACTTTGTAAAAAATCAAACGCTTGTCGCTTCATCATCCTTGTCCTCCAGAAGAACCCCCATCTGCACCAGCAGATCATGATTCAAGTAGCGTTCTCGTTGAGACAGATCCCGTAATGAACAACCGTTGGGGGCTCTCAACTTAACCGTGATCGTTTCTTTCGGCAGGCTGCCCACAGCTTCACAAAGGAATGCCAGAGTCACGCCCCGAATATGGAGCCTGTTCGGATTCAGAAGGTTGATCCCAAGGTCTTCGATGGTTTGATAGACATCCTTGTCAAAGAATTTTCTTGAAGTGGCTTTTAAGATCGCACCACCCCGCCCGGGCAATGTCTGAATGTCAATATTCTTGACTGTCACTTCCATGACTCCGTGCTTAAGATCAAAGCTATCTTCAAAATCAGGTCGCTGGCGAAAGATCTCCAGGTTGATCTGCCTAAGCTTCAGCTTTTCAGGGCTGTCTTCCTGTTCCAGAACCGACTCACAGAAGGCTTTCTTCAGCAGATTACGAATGGCTACCTGCTCTGCGTAGAGCTCAATAACACCGGTCTCCGGCTCATACGTCACTGCGTATTCACGAGCGGGGTGAATGGTTTTCAGTACTACATCCTTGCCTTCTTCATCGAGCACTTCGAAGCTGACCGGTAAGCCTTCCCGATAAATGATGAACTGCAACACAGTGACCAAACCCTGATGGTCACTATGACGCTGTCGCTTCTGCCGCCTGATCACCAGCTTGTCATTGTTGAACTGATCTCTGAGCTTCTGCACAAAATCAGTCAGATCAACGTCTTTATCCAGAGGCACCGGAGTGGGAAGGTAATAGCCATCCCACATGCGACCATGATGTCGGTGATACTCCACATAGCGGATCTCTTCTGCTTTCCTGAAGTCGCTTTCATTCGCTGCCAGAAGCCGAAGGGCATTGTCGTATGGATTGCTGGTGAAATTATGAGATAAGTCACTCATAACCTGTTGTCCGACCTCACAGGCCAGATCAACAATCCGGATAGCCACATACTCCAAACGAGCCTGGTCTTGCTCATCCAGCGTCAGAATATTTTTGTAGACTTCTTTGGGAGTAATGATGCGGGTCGTACCCGGAGAGACGGCGTTGAGGTCAATCTTGCAGAGTTCAAAAAAGGTATCTGACTCCAGATCAGCGCCTTGCAGTACTTGTTGGACTGCTTTCATACTGGCTCCTTGCCATGGCGTGAGTTAACCCTTAACTTCGTACGGATTAAACACTGTATAAATAATCAGCTATTCGGTCAATAGAGTACATTCAAAGACAGTGATAACAGATAGCAGATCGGAGGGTACAAACGGGGTCAAATTGCCCTTTTACAAAGGCTTCAGAGCTTCCGACAATAATCAATAAATCCGCACCACCCAGGGATGGGAGCCGACCATGAACAAAACCCTATCAAGCCATCAGCCGCATCCCAATACCCTGGCTATCTGCCAGATTCTGGCTGTCGGTATTGAACGTCGCCATATGAAGCAGCAAGAGCGGGAAAACACCGAAAGAGAGAAAGATAACTGGACTAATGCCGGAACCAGAGCCTGTATGTCTCATACGTTTCAACGACAGGAGTCTAATAATGAAGAATGAATTATCGGAACAGTCAAGCCTGGCGGCCAAGGTAGCTGCCATTCAGAAGATGTCCACCAAGGCACTGCTGGAACTCTGGCCAAAGCTCTATGGCACCAAAGCCCCCAGGCTCAATAAACGACTGCTGCGACAGAGATTGGCCTTCCGGGTTCAGGAGCTGGAACTGGGCAGCCTTTCCGAGAAGCACAAGAAACAATTACAGCGACTGCAAAAGCCATCGACTAAAGACAAAGCTGTGCCCAAGGCCAGGGTCAATAAGCCACCAGCAGGTACCCGAATTGTTAAGGAGTATGAAGGTGAAACCCACGAGGTGATTGTCACCAGGGAAGGTTTCGAATACCGGGGCCAGATATACCGGAGCCTTTCCGGGATCGCCAAGCTGATTACTGGAAGTCACTGGTCTGGGCCGGTGTTCTTCGGACTGAAGGGTAGCAGCCATGAGCGGGGAAAAAGCCATGGGCAGAAATAAAAGCAAGATTAAGGATCTCAAGCGCTGTGCAGTCTATAGCCGCAAGTCTTCGGAAGAAGGTCTGGAGCAGGAGTTCAATTCACTCCACGCCCAAAGGGAAGCGGGTGAAGCGTATATCACTTCCCAGAAACAGGAAGGCTGGATTCTGGTTCCGGACGAATACGACGATGGCGGCTTTTCTGGTGGCAATATGGAACGGCCTGCGCTTCAGCGACTGATGCAAGATGTGGAAGCCGGAAAGATTGATGTGGTGGTGGTTTATAAAGTGGATCGTCTCTCAAGGTCGCTGGCTGACTTCGCCCGGCTGGTGGAGGTGTTCGACAAGCATCAGGTGTCATTTGTCGCCGTCACCCAGCAGTTTAATACCACCAGCAGCATGGGACGACTGACGCTTAATATTCTCCTATCCTTTGCCCAATTTGAACGGGAAGTGACTGGGGAAAGAATCAGGGACAAGTTCCTGCTCTCCAAAAAGAAAGGCAAGTGGATGGGAGGGACGCCACCGCTGGGTTATGACGTGGTGGATCGCAAGCTGGTCCCTAATGAGGGGGAAGCAGTAATTATCCGGGAGATCTTCAAGACTTTTATTGAAACCCGCTCTCAGATTGAAACCGCTGAACGGATTAATGAGATGGGCTTTCGAACCAAACGACTGCCGCGCAAGGGTGGCCAAGTCGCCGGTAGCAAAAAGTTCACTCGCACTGCCATATACAAGCTGCTGAAGAGCCGCCTCTATAAAGGTGAGATCGGACACAAGGGTGAATGGTACCCGGGTGAGCATAAAGCCCTCATCAAACCGGAGGTCTGGGCGAGGGCGGAGGCCATTCTCCAGGGCAACAGCTCGACCCGGCAGTCAGACAGCCGACACCGCAACACACGTTCCTTTCTGCGGGGTTTTCTGTTCGGTCCTGAACAGGAAGCCCTGATCCCCACGGCCAGCCGCAGCAAGGGCAAACTGCACCGTTACTACGTCAGTAGCACGGCCCGGAAGCATGGTCATAAACACTCGCCCCTGCCTACCCTCCCAGCCAGAGAAATCGAGTTTCTGGTGGTTGAACACCTCCGGGATTTACTCAAGCAACCAGAGATCATTTTCACCACCTGGCAGATGCTGACGGATCAAGACACGTTCAATGAAGATCAGGTTCGAGAAGCCCTGAACGATCTGTCGGACATCTGGAACCTGCTGTTCCCGGAAGAACAGCGCCGTTTAATGAAACTACTGGTCAGTCGTATAGACGTCCACCAGCAGGGCATTGAGATTCGCTTCCACCAGGAAGGGATACCCACCATCACCAATGAGCTACAAGGAGAAGTGACATGGCCATAAAAGTGACTGGCAAAGCCACCCGCACCTATCTCGAAGACGAGAACTGCATTCTGGTGCATATCCCCATTAAGTTCATCAACCGCAAGGGCAAGAGCCAGATCACCACCCCGGATGGTCGTCCGGCACTGGAAGAGGTCGATCCGGCTTTGAGGAATGCTCTGGTCAGAGCGCATCGGTGGTTGAAGGCATTAGAAACAGGGAAAGAGCAGCACCTGAAAGTGTTGGCTCTGAAAGAAGGGATTACCAGTGTCAGCTATGCCTCCCGGATCTTACGCCTGACCACCCTGTCGCCAGAGATTCAGGAGGCCATCATTGATGGCAGAAGCTTGGGTGGCCTGACGCTGGCTGATTTTATGAAGCCCTTTCCTCTGCTCTGGTCTGAGCAGAAGAAGGCTTTGGGGATGCCGGAGGATTGATGTACTCCCCCCCCTTTTTTTTATCCTGTTTTTTTAATCAAAAAGTTTGCTGACAGCTCCCCGCCCACACCGCTATAAAAGTGCAAACCCAACACCCGTCCCAGCAACCAAAAACCACCTGCAACCCACTGATTATAAAGAGGAATTCAAGTAACGTACTTCAAAGTGGCCGAAGTACGTTATTTAGAGAAGAGAGAGAAAAAACAGCCCAAAAATGGCCAAAAATCGGCTTTTTTAAGAATTTTCCAAGTACTCAGTTATAAGACACCGGAAGACTATAAAACAGACAGAGAGCCAGAAAAAACCACCCCCCATAACGACAAAAAGCCCTATAAAAATAGGGCTTCCTGAAGATGGCGCGCTCGGTAGGATTCGAACCTACGACCGCCTGGTTCGTAGCCAGGTACTCTATCCAGCTGAGCTACGAGCGCGTAATACTAAATTGTTCACTGGCGGTGAGGGAGGGATTCGAACCCTCGATACGTTTCCGTATACACACTTTCCAGGCGTGCTCCTTCGGCCACTCGGACACCTCACCATTGTCGTCGCCCGCATCTGTTGCTGCGAACGGAGCCGTACTTTATAGCAGGACCGTCTGAAAGGCAAAGCCAAAATGCACTTTTTTTCTACTTTTAGGACAATTACTTAACTGTTAAACGGCTAAGTCCGAACTTGCGTCTGAGAATAGCCTCAAACCATGAAACAGGCAGACATCTTTTGAGCCCGGGCAGCGCCCTACTGCCATTGCCCACTCTTAAAATGCCCTGCTGGCTTGATGACTCCAGCCATGCAGCAATCTCTGATGCTACTTTTTTGGCAGGGGTGGGCCTATCCTGAGAGGCATTCGCTCGTGCTCTGACTCCCTCTTCGATAGGAAAATACAGAGAGCCTTCTGAAAAAACCCGGTCAAGAGCTTCATTGGCATTCTCTGCAAAACGGGATTTGATGGCTCCGGGCAATACGGTCAGAACTCTTATGCCAAACGGCTGAAGCTCCATCCTCATAGCATCTGAAAAGGCGTTGAAGGCAGCTTTTGAAGCACAGTAAAGCCCTGAGAAGGGCGTGGTAACTTCTCCTGAAACACTGCCAATATTAATGATTGTTCCTTCCTTATTAGTACACATTTCCTTGATAACTTTATTGGCTAACAACACCGGAGCAAATACATTGGTCTCAAATTGCTTCAGAAGTTCTTCTCTGGGTAACTCAGCCACTGCTCCCATTCCGCCATAGCCTGCATTATTGATCAGAACATCCAGCTTACCTTCTTCATCCTGAATCTCTGCCAGTATCCTGCCAACCTGGTCTTCATCGGTAACATCCAACTCTGCTGTCCTGATACTTTTATCTGACAGATGTCTGATTGATTCCAGCTTTCTTGCTGTGGCCCAGACCCTATAACCCCTCTGATCCAACTCCAGGGCCAACGCCAGACCAATGCCGGATGAACAGCCGGTAATCAGTACATTTTTCATTGCTTCACTCCATAAACCGGGGCTTCTGGTCTATTAAACGGCTGTCGGCCACAGGAAAACAATCATCTCGGGCAGGTCATCTATAACAACTTGATGTCATGACCGAACAAGCCTGTCTGGTCGTGCCTGCAAACTTCCAGCTTAAGGAATATGAAAAGTTGCAGACATTGGGCATTTTCGAATCCGGTGTCGATGCAGAAAACCGATAAACAGTTTCATCAGAGTTCATCACCCTGAATAGATTGCTGATCAGACTCAATGACTCTATCGCTTCCCAGGTCAGCTGTTTCCAGCGTCTGTCTGGGCAGCTCTTTTTTAACACGCACTCCCAGGGTTAGGAACTGATCCGCCTGAGATATCAGATTCCCCCGACCATGCTTCAAGTTTCCCATAGCGTCATCATAAGTGCTTCTGACACTGGTCAGTTGTTGATCCAGCTTTTCCATCTTTTCAACAAAAACACGAAGCTTGTCGTACACCTGACGAGCCTTGTCAGCCAGTTTTCGGGCATTGGCATTCTGTCTTTCTATCGTCCAGAGATTAGACACTGTCCTGAGCGTGGCCAGCAGCGTGGTGGGTGTCACAACCACAATACGCTTCTCAAAAGCCTCATTGAATAATTGTTGGTCATGCTGGAAGGCCACCATGAAAGCGGGTTCAACAGGCATGAACATAAAGACGAAGTCAGGAGCTTTAACCTCTGGCAGCGAGGGATAATCTTTTTCGTTAAGACTCCGGATGTGATTCCGGATGCTTTGTATATGTCGCTTCAGAGCAACTTCACGCTCAGCATCGGTTTCGGCATTAACATAACTCAGATAGTCCACCAGCGAAACTTTGGAGTCAATGATCAGATGCTTTTGTTCCGGTAGATAGACGATAAAGTCAGGCCGCTTGTTCTGGCCTTCTTCATCCTTGAAATTGGCTTCCCGCTCGAACTCCTGCCCTCTAATCAGGCCACTGCTTTCCAGAATCTTTGCAACCTGCAATTCCCCCCAGTTGCCCTGCAACTTTTTATCACCTTTAAGGGCTCTGGCAAGGTTGCCTGCTTCATTGGTGATCTTCTGGTTCAGATTATGCAGAGTTTCCAGCTGTTGTTTGAGCGCAGCGCGACCTTCATTATCCGCTTTTCTGGCTTCTTCGACCTTGTTGCGAAACTCACCCAGTTGTTCTTTAAAAGGTTTTAGCAGATTTTCCAGACCTGCCTGATGCTGCTGTGAAACCGATTGACTCTTGGCTTCCAGAATCTCGTTAGCCAGATTGCCAAATTCTTCCTTGAGCGCCTGTTTATTGTCTTCCAGCTGCCGCAATGACTTTTCATTTTGCAACTGCTGCTCCTCCAACCTGACCTTCAGCTCCCTGACCTGCTTTTCTGCACTGAACCGGGCCTCCTGCTCATCCTGCTGTTTAAGCAGACCTTTCCTGAGCAGCTCTTCCTTTTCTTCAGCTCTGCGCTTTTCATTACTCAACAGAGTTTCCAGTTTTCCTTTTAAAATGTGCAGGTCACGATTGTCCTGTTGCAGCTTTTCTCTCGCAATGGAATGCTGTTCCTGCTCTGCGACAAGTTCAGAAATTCTGTGATCCTGCTGCTGCATTTGTGCAGCCAGCTTTGCCAATTCGGCAGCCGCTCTCTGTCTGGCAAACAGCCAGGATAATGCAGAACAGATCAGGACCAAAAGAATGGCCACAGCCATTTCACTTGCAGACATGCACGCTCTCTCATCAGCACAGGTTAGATAATTACTGGTCAACATTACGGTATTTTTACTGAAATCAACAGCGCAGCACTGTTGTCTATCCCTGCCACTTTCGTGCTCAGAAACGTGCTTTCTGCCATACTTCGTAACACATTAACCCGGACTTCACCTTATGAGTAAAGAGATTGAAGCAGTCAGCCAGTGGCTTAAAGAGGTAGTGATCGGCCTGGATCTCTGCCCCTTTGCGGCCTGGCCAGAGCAGCACAACCAGATTCGTATCACCCTCTCAAGGGATACCTCGGAAGAAGCCCTGCTGGAGACGTTGCAGTCTGAACTGACGCTGGCCGCCGAAACACCGGCCAGTGAACTGGAAACCACCCTGATTGTCATTCCGGACATGCTTCAGGATTTTGATGACTATAACCAGTTTCTACATCATGTGGATGCCCTGCTTCGCGGCTTCCACTGGGAAGGCCAGTTCCAGATAGCCAGTTTTCACCCAAACTACTGCTTCGCCGATACCAACCCGGATGATGATGAAAACCTGACCAACCGCTCCCCCTACCCTCTACTGCACATTATCCGGGAAGACAGTCTGGAAAAGGCTCTGGCCAGTCACCCGGACCCCGATGGCATTCCCGATAGAAATATTAAACAGATGAATAACCTGACTGCCGATGAGAAGTTAAAGTTGTTTCCTTATCTCTTTGTTCGCAAAACTTGCTCTTAGACTTGCTTTTAAAAAGAATACCGAGAGATAAGATGACTGGAAAAGTTTTTGAGTCTCTCGGGCACCTGTTCGTGCCCGATGGAGGCTACTGATTTAATACTGGATGAAAAACAAGGTGTCGCTGATTAATTCGGGGGTTTTCCAGAACCGTCCTGGCTGAATAAGGCTTTGGCCAGTCAATGACTAACCGATCTACCTTTTCTAATTGTTTTAATCCAAAGTGCTGCTGCCTGGGATTGGTAGAAACGAAGTTATTTTCAAAACGGACTTCACGGAACTGTGTTCCATCCTGACTATACAGCCTTATTTTAGCCCCAAGCGCTTCCGTATTACCGGGAGGGCCGATGAGTCGCACAGAAAGCCAGTGATGATTGTCCGGATTTGAATTGACAAAAAAATCGGGAGAACCTTCCCAGTTACTCACTACGATATCAATATCGCCATCCTGCTGGTAATCAAAACAACTGATTCCCCTGCCATCCATAGCTTTTTCAAGCCCGGCTTCCAGAGCCTGCTCTTTAAAGGTCATCTCACCCAAATTAATAAATAGTCGTGCTCTGGATTGCTGAAACTCACTGTGGTTATTCAGAATTTGCGTGGCCAGTGTCTTATAATCTTGGCTGGGATAGGTCGCTGTTTCCGGAATATTACCGTAGCCAGTGGCATGAAAGATATCCAACAGACCATCATTATTAAAATCCGCCGCACAGCTTCCCCAGCCCCAACCACCTTCGCGAAGGCCGGAATTTTCCGTGACATTCCGGAATTGATAGTCACCTTCATTCTGATACAAGCGGTTGCCCGTATAACTGCTGCTTTGACTAAGGCTGAAAATACTGCTTTCAAACCAGTCCAGATCGCCATCATTATCAAAATCCGCAATCGCTGCTCCCATACCAAAACTACCATGGACCTCCCTGATATCGGTGACATCCTGCAACTCAGTGCCGGTATTCTTCCAAAGCTGCGTGGTAAAAAAGTCGGCTGTCATCAGAATATCAGAAATACCATCCTGATTAACGTCAGCAAAATTAGGGGTAAAGGTAAAGTCGTCCCCACCGAATACTGGCGCTTCATGTTTCTGATGAATCAGACCATCATTTAAAGTAATCGGCCCATAACTTTCTCTTAATTCAGGAACTTTAGAATCAGCGGGCTGCATCTGACGATAACCAGAATTGCGCCATATTTGCGGTTGCCTGACCGACTTGTAAGTGCGCCAGAATGCCATCACGGCATCCAGATCACCATCCTGATCCAGATCACCAAAACTGGCATTCAGTGTCGGTCCCGAGACGTCAGAAAAGACCAGAGACTCAGGGGCTCGAGTAAAATCATAAACCACCTGTGGATAAAATCGTCCATCATTACCCAGGAAAAGATCCGGTTGGTAATCGCCATCAAGATCCCCTACCAGTGGAGTAATCACACCCTTAAGCTCTGCCCCCTTCAAAAGAATGTTTTGCTGCTTGAACTGGCCATTGGACTGCTGGTAATAAACCCAAACTCTATTATCGTTATCAGCGAAGACCAGATCATCCAGACAGTCTCGATTCAAATCTGCGGCGCTCACTCCTCCCCAGTTAATCACATCCATGATCCATCCAGGCTTTATCAGACCGACTTTGCGCCTGTGGTCAATGCCCTTTTCAGCACCTGCTTCTCTGAACCAGAGTCTGTTCTGATTAGTTTTTGCTACCGGGATAACCGCCGGAGTGGCAACACACTTCTCAAACGACGGAGTACGAATTTCGATTTTCTCAACGGTCTGTCTGGGTAAAGCTGATAACTTTTCTGCTGAAGACTCTTCTAAAGAAACTGGCCTGGTAAAAGGCGTCACGATCGGCTGATCATCAATAAACACCTGAAAGCAGGACTCATAGAGCAAACAGGGGTCCGTCAGCGTCTCCAGGAAGGCTGATAGTTGATCTACTTGTTGATCGGAGAGCGCTTCGGGTAAAAGCTTCTGAAAGGGAGATTGCGCTGCTTTTTCCCGAATCGTCGTCAATGAACGCTTCATATAAGCGACATCACTCCTATTACTGTCACCCTTATTGCTGTCAGACAAGCTCTTTTCAGGCTTGTTTCTGATATGAGCTTTAATGGCTTCAGAGAGGGTCGCTGCACTGCCGTTGTGAAAATAAGGGGCTGTCCGTGAAATATTCAAAAGGCTCGGCGTCCTGAATGAAAAAGTGTCAGTGTCAGGTTCGATATTGCTTCTACCGTAGTCCAATCCCCTGCCATTCACCCCAGGACCTGAAGGTTCTATGCCCAGATTGTAGAATTGTTCATCCGAGAAATGACTCCCTGAATGACAGCCTGAACAACCAGCCCCACCCTCACTGACCGCTGTGAAGAACAGTCGGGCGCCCTTCATTTCAGATTCTGACAGCTTATTTTTATTATTGAGGAATCCAAAGAAGCGGTTTTCAATCAATACCAAGTCTGCCTGAAAAGCCGCCAGAGCCTCTGTCAATGTGTCAATTTGAACCACCGCTTCACAGGAAACATTGGCGTCTTGCGGAGAAAAAACGCTTTTGAATTGTCTGCACCACTCATCACTTGAAGCCAGCCGACTCACAATGAGCTGATGTATCTCCAGGTTATTATGACTGGCATCGGACAGCCCCTTCATTTCAAAAGGTGACACCATCGGCAGCCTGGCCTGAGCCTGAAGCAGGCTATGGGTCTGATAACGACTGGTGGGAAGTTCGGAATAACCACCACCGACTTTTATCTTTCGACTGGAAACGTCAGAATCCACATACTGGACCCTACCGTCCCAGAACAAATTCTTTCGATAAAGAGAGACATTGAAAACCGTAGGAGAATTACGTGGAATCAAATGACGAACATAGTCGTCCGGGCTGAGCTTAATTAATTGATCCAATCTCTGCTGTCCGGTCAGAAAAGGATCATCAACGGTCACTCCAACGGGCAGAGCCAGACTGTCTGCCCCAGCCAGCCTCGGGTGATGACAGGTCGAGCAAGCCACTTTGCCATCAAGGCTGAGATCGGGGCTGAAGAAAAGTTTTTTCCCAAGTTGACTGAGGTCTGAATGAATCCCGGGCCCTTCAATATCCGCAATGGGTCTGTCTGATAGCTGATAAGTTTTAAGCCAGTCTTTGAGTACCTCGCCAGGTTGATGATCCTGAGCACCGAGTACGCTTACTGATCCCAATATCAGCGTCAACATGCATCCCTGTCGCACCATAGCCTTCCCTGAGTTGTTTTAAATCGACTCCTTCAAAGATACTGGAACGGGCGAAGAAATATAACCCGCCAGCCGTATAATAGATTAAGACTATTAACAAAATTTGAATGATTAATTATACCAATCAATCAGATCAACATATTCTTTCCATGTCGCCACCGAAAACGGCTGACTAAAAAACAAAATGACTATCAGTAAGAAGGAATAAACCATGTCTCTCATTAATACTCAAATCAAGCCGTTCAAAGCCACTGCTTTTCACAATGGCGACTTCGTTGAAGTGACCGAAGAGAGCCTGAAAGGCAAGTGGTCTGTTGTCTTCTTCTACCCGGCAGACTTCACCTTTGTTTGCCCCACTGAACTGGGCGACCTGGCCGACCACTACGAACAGCTTCAAGCCATGGGTGTTGAAGTTTACTCTGTCTCCACAGACACTCACTTCACTCACAAAGCGTGGCACGACAGCTCTGAGACCATCAACAAGATCAAATACCCAATGATCGGCGACCCAACAGGTCAGATCACTCGCAACTTTGAAGTCATGATCGAAGAAGAAGGTCTGGCTCTGCGGGGCACCTTTGTTATGAACCCCGAAGGTGAAATCAAAGTCGTTGAAACCAACGATTCAGGTATTGGCCGTAACGCTGGAGACCTGGTTCGCAAGATTCAGGCGGCTCAGTTCATCGCAGAAAACCCTGGTCAGGTATGCCCGGCTGCATGGCAACCAGGTGAAGAAACACTGGCACCTTCCCTGGACCTGGTCGGCAAAATCTAAAACGCCCGGGCTCCCTGCCATCATTCAATAACAGGGAGCTTGAACCCAATCGAAACGATCAAGCGAGTCAATCATGTTAGATGCAAACATCAAAAAGCAATTGGAAGCTTACTTTCAGAACCTGAAAAAACCTGTTGAGATCGTTGTGTCTCTTGATGACTCTGCGAAATCACAGGAAATGGCTTCACTGGCTAAAGACCTAGAATCACTCTCCAGCCAGATCACGTTAAGTAAAAACGACAACGATCTGGTAAGAAAACCTTCCATGGCCATTCAAGGTCAGGACAATCGCCCTGCAATCCGCTTTGCCGGGCTGCCTATGGGGCACGAGTTTAACTCATTGATACTGGCCATTCTCCAGAGTGGCGGTCATCCAGCCAAACTGGAAGCTGGTTTGCTCGATCAGATCAAACAATTGCAAGGCGATTTCAATTTTGAAACCTATATTTCCCTCTCCTGCCAGAACTGCCCTGAGGTCGTGCAGGCTCTCAACCTGATGGCTGTGCTGAATCCTGGTATCCAGCACACCATGATCGACGGAGCCTTGTTTCAGGATGAGGTGGATGAAAAACAGATAATGGCCGTACCTGCTGTATTTGTTAACGGCGAGCCATTTGGTCATGGTCGTATGAGTACCGCAGAAATCGTTGCCAAACTGGACGTGAACGCTGAAAAACGTGCAGCAGAGGCCATCAACAATAAAGATCCTTATGACCTGCTGATTGTAGGTGCCGGTCCTGCCGGAGCGGCTGCCGCTATCTATGCCGCTCGCAAAGGCATTCGCACCGGTCTGGTGGCCGATCGCTTTGGTGGGCAGGTTATGGATACCATGGCTATTGAAAACTTCATCTCCGTCAAGGAAACAGAAGGCCCGAAACTGGTGGCCAATCTGGAGCAGCACGTTCTTGACTATGATGTGGATGTTATGAGTAACCAGCGCGCCAGCGCCCTGATTGAAAACAACCGCAGTGTCGGAGAACTGGTAGAAATCCAACTGGAAAGTGGCGCAAGCCTGAAAAGTAAAACGGTACTGATGGCCACCGGTGCCCGCTGGAGAGAAATGAATGTGCCCGGCGAGCAGGAATACCGAGGCAAAGGAGTCGCTTACTGCCCACACTGTGACGGGCCTCTCTTTAAGAGCAAACGTGTTGCGGTGATTGGCGGTGGTAACTCAGGTGTTGAAGCGGCTATTGATCTGGCAGGCATTGTTGCCCAGGTCACTCTGATTGAGTTTGACAGCCAGTTAAGAGCTGACGAAGTACTCCAGCGCAAACTGCGTTCTCTAAAGAATGTCACTATCATTACCAGCGCACTGACGAAAGAAGTACTGGGCGACGGTAATAAAGTAAATGGCCTGACTTATAAAGATCGTAATACTGACGACGAAGTAAGTTTAGAACTGGAAGGTATTTTTGTTCAGATTGGTCTGGTACCCAATACCGAATTCCTTAAAGGAGCAATGGAATTAACCCCACGCGGCGAAATTGTTGTTGATGGCCGGGGCGAAACATCGATTCCAGGTGTTTTTGCGGCCGGTGACGTGACAACCGCACCTTACAAGCAAATTATTATTGCTATGGGCAGCGGCGCCAACGCCTCGTTGGGTGCTTTTGATTACCTGATCAGAAACAGTTTTGAAGGCGATGCTGCTGTGGCCGCATGATTGACTATGGATTAATCCATTCAATCACTTCTTGCCAGATCGGGCTTAAGCCCGACCGCCAACCTAGGGCTTCCTGATCTGGCACCTTAATCTTCTCTAAACCACCTTTGATGATGTAAGGCTTCTGACTGCTCTCAGGAAGCGTTGATGCCTCCTAACAGTACATATTTCATTTCCAGATACTCGTCCAGACCATACTTTGACCCTTCCCGACCAATACCTGACTCCTTGATGCCCCCAAACGGAGCTACCTCTGTGGATAACACACCCTCATTAACAGCCACCATACCATACTCCAGTGCCTCGGCTACCCTGAATACACGACTAATGTCACTGGCATAAAAGTACGCAGCCAAACCATATTGACTATCGTTAGCCATTTTGACCACGTCCTCTTCGTACTGAAACCGGAAGACAGGGGCTATGGGTCCAAACACCTCTTCCTGATAGCACTTCATCTCTATGGAAGCATCTGTGAGAACAGTTGGCTCGTAGAACAGGCCACCAAGATTATGAGAGCGACCACCTGTGAGCAATCGAGCTTTTTTGGCCAATGCATCATCGACAATACTCCTAATCTTCAGCATTGCAGCCTCGTTGATTAATGGCCCCAGATCAAAGTCTCCGTCCGTTGCGGAACCTACTGTAAGTCTGGAGACTGCCTCGGAAAACTTTTCAATGAACTCATCATAGATACCGTCCTGCACAAAGAGACGATTCATACAAACACAGGTCTGGCCTGAATTTCGATACTTGGAGGCTATGGCCCCCTGAACCGCCTGATCAATATTGGCATCATCAAAAACGATGAAAGGCGCGTTACCACCCAGCTCCATTGAGATTTTTTTAACAGAATCGGCGCATTGCTTCATCAATAACTTGCCCACAGCTGTCGAGCCTGTAAACGACAGTTTTCGTATTACAGAACTACCCGTTAACTCAGCACCAATTGCTTTGGCATCTCCTGTGACAATATTAATGACACCTGCTGGAATACCCGCGCGCTCTGCCAGTTCTGTCAGGCCAAAAGCCGAGAGAGGCGTCAGCTCGGAAGGCTTGATAATAATGGTACAGCCTGCAGCCAGGGCCGGAGCTGCTTTTCGGGTGATCATGGCATTGGGAAAATTCCACGGCGTTATTGCAGCGACCACGCCTACCGGTTCCCGTTTGACCATAATTCTCTGGCTGTTTTTGGTAGCAGGAATCAGATCACCATAAGCTCGTTTGGCCTCTTCGGCGTACCATTCTACGTAAGAAGCCCCGTACGCCACTTCGCTCCTGGATTCTGACAGCGGTTTACCCTGTTCTGCGGTCATCAATGTGGCCAGATCTTCCTTATTATCCAGAATCAATTGGTACCACTTGCGAAGTAAACCCGAACGCTCTGCTGCAGTTTTTGCTCGCCATTCAATAAAGGCTTTTTCTGCAGCCTTTATTGCACTTTGAACATCTGAAGCGCTCAGCATCGGAATGTGGGCAATCACCTTGCCTGTAGCCGGGTTATCAACGGGGAGCGTTTCTATGGCGCTGAGCCAATTTCCATTGATGTAAGCCTGCTGTTTAAAAAGACCAGAGTCGTTCAGGTTCATGGCTAACTCCTTGAAAGTGAATCGTACATCTAAGCACTGACATACAGACACGATCTTGATTGGGCGCTCTGATTATCCTTTCAGAGACCGGGATCTCAGCAACTCAGACATGGATGAACTGTTTGAGCGGAAAGAATAGCCAGACAATCCGTTTTTTTACGGATAGTCTGGCTCAGCTCAACTAAAACAGATACTGAATGGCAACCCAAATTTCTCTTCCGAACCCATTGATTTGCTTTGCACCGGGATAGAATGGATTATGACTGGCAAGGTTCACATGCTAGGAACAGGCTTTATCGAATAAACGAAAGCCCTTTACTTTTAAAAGGTGCCAACAAACAGGTTCTGAACACCGGCTTCCAGATTGTTCCCGACGATTATGTTACATGGGGAAGTCTCGCGCTACCATCGGTAATGCAGCCCGGGCATGTGTCGTTCAACGACCAGTTCTTTTGCAACTTTATAGGGCAAAGCAAAAACCCCAGCCGATCTCTCAACTGGGGTTTTGCTATATTCAATGCCTGGCGATGACCTACTCTCACATGGGGAAACCCCACACTACCATCGGCGATGCGTCGTTTCACTACCGAGTTCGGGATGGGATCGGGTGGTTCCAACGCTCTATGGTCACCAGGCAAAACTGGTCGAGCCGTTGGCTCTCGAGCTGGAAGCTTTAAGCTGGAGGCTTGAAGCTGTTTCTCGAAAACTAAGGCTCTGGAATCCAAATCTCTTTTAAGCTGTGTCGTCTATTCTTGCTCAACACTCTCGTTCACTGTGTACGGCTTCAAGCTTCCAGCTTCCAGCTTCCAGCTTTTGCTGGCAGCTTCGCTGCGCAAATCGCTTTGGCGTTATATGGTCAAGCCTCTCGAGTCATTAGTACGGGTTAGCTCAACGCCTCACAACGCTTACACACCCCGCCTATCAACGTCATAGTCTTTAACGTCTCTTATGGGCCTTGCGGCCAGGGAAGTCTCATCTTGAAGGGGGCTTCCCGCTTAGATGCTTTCAGCGGTTATCCCGTCCGAACTTAGCTACCGGGCAATGCGTCTGGCGACACAACCCGAACACCAGTGGTTCGTCCACTCCGGTCCTCTCGTACTAGGAGCAGCTCTCCTCAAACTTCCAACGTCCACGGCAGATAGGGACCGAACTGTCTCACGACGTTCTAAACCCAGCTCGCGTACCACTTTAAATGGCGAACAGCCATACCCTTGGGACCGGCTTCAGCCCCAGGATGTGATGAGCCGACATCGAGGTGCCAAACACCGCCGTCGATGTGAACTCTTGGGCGGTATCAGCCTGTTATCCCCGGAGTACCTTTTATCCGTTGAGCGATGGCCCTTCCATTCAGAACCACCGGATCACTATGACCTACTTTCGTACCTGCTCGAGATGTACCTCTCGCAGTCAAGCTGGCTTGTACCATTACACTAACCGCACGATGTCCGACCGTGCTTAGCCAACCTTCGTGCTCCTCCGTTACTCTTTGGGAGGAGACCGCCCCAGTCAAACTACCCACCACACAATGTCCCCGATCCTGATAAAGGACCTGGGTTAGAACCTCAATATTGCCAGGGTGGTATTTCAAGGTTGGCTCCATGCAGACTGGCGTCCACACTTCAAAGCCTCCCACCTATCCTACACAAGCAACATCAAGATCCACTGTGAAGCTGTAGTAAAGGTTCACGGGGTCTTTCCGTCTAGCCGCGGATACACTGCATCTTAACAGCGATTTCAATTTCACTGAGTCCTGGGTGGAGACAGCGTGGCCATCGTTACGCCATTCGTGCAGGTCGGAACTTACCCGACAAGGAATTTCGCTACCTTAGGACCGTTATAGTTACGGCCGCCGTTTACCGGGGCTTCGATCAAGAGCTTCTCCGAAGATAACCCCATCAATTAACCTTCCGGCACCGGGCAGGCGTCACACCGTATACGTCCACTTACGTGTTAGCACAGTGCTGTGTTTTTAATAAACAGTCGCAGCCACCTGGTATCTTCGACCAGCCTCAGCTTACGGGGCAAGCCCGATCACCAAAGCCGGCGCACCTTCTCCCGAAGTTACGGTGCCATTTTGCCTAGTTCCTTCACCCAGGTTCTCTCAAGCGCCTTGGTATTCTCTACCTGACCACCTGTGTCGGTTTCGGGTACGGTCCCTTTTGACCTGATGCTTAGAAGGTTTTCCTGGAAGCCTGGCATCAACCACTTCCCCACCTTGGTGGGTTCGTCATCAGTTCTCGGCTTTGTGAACCCGGATTTGCCTGAGTCCACAGCCTACGACCTTAAACAGGGACAACCATCGCCCTGCTGGCCTAGCCTTCTCCGTCACTCCATCGCAGTCAAAAGGGGTACAGGAATATTAACCTGTTTCCCATCGATTACGTCTTTCGACCTCACCTTAGGGGCCGACTCACCCTGCGCCGATTAGCGTTGCGCAGGAACCCTTGGTCTTCCGGCGAGGGAGCCTCTCACTCCCTTTATCGTTACTCATGTCAGCATTCGCACTTCTGATACCTCCAGCCCACCTTCCGGTGAACCTTCAACGGCTTACAGAACGCTCCTCTACCGGTTCAGTTGTCAGTTTGCAGTTGTCGGTTGTCAGTTTGAACTGAGTTATTTAAAACTCTTGTGCAAACTAACCAACATCTTACTGACTTGATTGTATTCGGTTTTGAGGTCTTGCCATTGCTGATCGTCAATGTAATTGAGATCAAGGCAGTACCTTAACCAAACTCTCATTTCGTCAGATGATCCGATAGCCATCAATATGAACCTTCGAAACTCTGCTTTTGAGATGATCAGTTTCCCATGTCCTTCAGCAATATTTGCACAGATTCCTTTACTGGCTCTGCGCATCTGATCAGCAAGTTCATGCATTTGTTCAATTCTCGGAAATTCCAGCGAGAGCTTGTGAACTTTCAAAGAAAGCTTATAGGCCCGTTGAAATACTTCTAAATCTTCAAATCGCTGCATACTTACTTCTCATACTGCCAACTGACAACTGTAAACTGACAACTGAACCCCGTAGCTTCGGTGAATAGTTTGAGCCCCGTTACATCTTCCGCGCGAGCCGACTCGACCAGTGAGCTATTACGCTTTCTTTAAAGGGTGGCTGCTTCTAAGCCAACCTCCTGGCTGTCTGGGCCTTCTCACATCGTTTCCCACTTAACTATTACTTTGGGACCTTAGCTGACGGTCTGGGTTGTTTCCCTTTCCACGACGGACGTTAGCACCCGCCGTGTGTCTCCCGTGATTGCACTCATCGGTATTCGGAGTTTGCATGGGGTTGGTAAGCCGGGATGGCCCCCTAGCCCAAACAGTGCTCTACCCCCGATGGTGAGACACGAGGCGCTACCTAAATAGCTTTCGAGGAGAACCAGCTATCTCCGGGCTTGATTAGCCTTTCACTCCTATCCACAAGTCATCCCCTGGCTTTTCAACGACAGTGGGTTCGGTCCTCCAATCAGTGTTACCTGATCTTCAACCTGCTCATGGATAGATCGCCCGGTTTCGGGTCTATTCACTGCGACTGGACGCCCTGTTAAGACTCGCTTTCGCTACGGCTTCCCTATACGGTTAACCTTGCCACAGAAAATAAGTCGCTGACCCATTATACAAAAGGTACGCAGTCATCAGTGGCCAGTTGTCAGTTGTCGGTGGTCAGTTTTGTTCAGCGTCAATTTCAACACCTCTGCAAATCTGCCCGTATTTTCCAACTTGACGACCTGGTAATCAGTCATCTGCTGTCGCTTGCCTACTGGCAACTGACAACTGACAACTGACCACTGACTCCCACTGCTTGTACGTACACGGTTTCAGGTTCTGTTTCACTCCCCTCAACGGGGTTCTTTTCGCCTTTCCCTCACGGTACTGGTTCACTATCGGTCAGTCAGGAGTATTTAGCCTTGGAGGATGGTCCCCCCTTGTCTCCGAAAAGACGGTTCAGACAACATTTCACGTGTGCCGTCCTACTCGATTTCACAATCAATGGCTTTTCGCGTACGGGGCTATCACCCACTATGGCCACACTTTCCAGAGTGTTCCGCTAAACCAAAAATTGCTTAAGGGCTGCTCCCCGTTCGCTCGCCGCTACTGGGGGAATCTCGGTTGATTTCTTTTCCTCCGGGTACTTAGATGTTTCAGTTCCCCGGGTTCGCCTCCTAAACCCTATGTATTCAGGTTAAGGATACTCACTTGTGTGAGTGGGTTTCCCCATTCGGACATTCCTGGATCAACGCCTGTTTATCGGCTCCCCAAGACTTTTCGCAGATTACCACGTCCTTCATCGCCTCTGACTGCCAAGGCATCCACCGTGTACGCTTAGTCACTTGACCATATAACCCAAAACGATCTCTTCGAGATCTCAGTTGTCAGTTGTCGGTGACCAGTGGTCAGTCGATTCGTGGCAACTGATGGTTATAGGCAATAACTACCTTTAACGATCTTCAGTAACCGGCAACTGTCAACTGACAACCGGCCACTGACACGCCCTACACTTGAGAGTGTCTCAGCAAGAATTTCATTAAAAGACCAAAGTCTTTTAAATCAACTCAGCTTATTTAAGTTTGGATTCCACATTGTTAAAGAACAAAACTAACAACTGCCAACTGACCACCGTCAACTGACAACTGATAATCAAACAATTCGTGTGAACGCTTATGGAAGGTCGGTCTTCGTTTAAGGAGGTGATCCAGCCCCAGGTTCCCCTAGGGCTACCTTGTTACGACTTCACCCCAGTCATGAATCACTCCGTGGTAACCGCTCTCCCGAAGGTTAAGCTAGCTACTTCTGGAGCAACCCACTCCCATGGTGTGACGGGCGGTGTGTACAAGGCCCGGGAACGTATTCACCGTGACATTCTGATTCACGATTACTAGCGATTCCGACTTCATGGAGTCGAGTTGCAGACTCCAATCCGGACTACGATGCACTTTCTCAGATTAGCTCCACCTCGCGGCTTGGCAACCGTCTGTATGCACCATTGTAGCACGTGTGTAGCCCTGGCCGTAAGGGCCATGATGACTTGACGTCGTCCCCACCTTCCTCCGGTTTGTCACCGGCAGTCTCCCCAGAGTGCCCACCCGAAGTGCTGGTAACTGAGGATAAGGGTTGCGCTCGTTGCGGGACTTAACCCAACATCTCACGACACGAGCTGACGACAGCCATGCAGCACCTGTCACTGCGTTCCCGAAGGCACCCCTCTATCTCTAAAAGGTTCGCAGGATGTCAAGGCCAGGTAAGGTTCTTCGCGTTGCTTCGAATTAAACCACATGCTCCACCGCTTGTGCGGGCCCCCGTCAATTCATTTGAGTTTTAACCTTGCGGCCGTACTCCCCAGGCGGTCTACTTATCGCGTTAGCTGCGTCACCAGAAATGCAAGATCCCCGACGACTAGTAGACATCGTTTACGGCGTGGACTACCAGGGTATCTAATCCTGTTTGCTCCCCACGCTTTCGTACCTCAGCGTCAGTGTCAGACCAGAGTGTCGCCTTCGCCACTGGTGTTCCTTCCTATATCTACGCATTTCACCGCTACACAGGAAATTCCACACTCCTCTTCCGCACTCTAGCTTGCCAGTTTTGGGTGCCGTTCCCAGGTTGAGCCCGGGGCTTTCACATCCAACTTAACAAGCCGCCTACGCACGCTTTACGCCCAGTAATTCCGATTAACGCTCGCACCCTCCGTATTACCGCGGCTGCTGGCACGGAGTTAGCCGGTGCTTCTTCTGCGAGTAACGTCACAGCTCAAGGGTATTAACCTTGAACCTTTCCTCCTCGCTGAAAGTGCTTTACAACCCTAGGGCCTTCTTCACACACGCGGCATGGCTGCATCAGGCTTGCGCCCATTGTGCAATATTCCCCACTGCTGCCTCCCGTAGGAGTCTGGGCCGTGTCTCAGTCCCAGTGTGGCTGATCATCCTCTCAGACCAGCTACGGATCGTCGCCTTGGTAGGCCTTTACCCCACCAACCAGCTAATCCGACGCAGGCTCATCCGATAGCGCAAGGTTCCGAAGAGTCCCCTGCTTTCCCCCCTCTTCCGAAAAAGAGTAGGACGTATGCGGTATTAATCCGGATTTCTCCGGGCTATCCCCCACTACCGGGCAGATTCCTACGTGTTACGCACCCGTCCGCCGCTCGTCATCTTCCAGCAAGCTGGAAATGTTACCGCTCGACTTGCATGTGTTAGGCCTGCCGCCAGCGTTCAATCTGAGCCATGATCAAACTCTTCAGTTTAAATCGTTTTGCTTCCTGTCCGAAAACAGTCCGCTGCTCAATCATTTGCAATTAAACGTACATGAAACTCTTTATGAGAAGATAAATTCTCATAGAATTTAAGGGTATGTTCGCTTGCTTGATCAGCATTTAAATCATTTCAGAGCAAAGCTCTGTTGACCGATGCTATTCACACAAGCGCCCACACGAATTGTCTGATAATTTGTTAAAGAACTGGATTAAAACAAGAAGGTTTTAACCGGCTGAACCAGCGGTCAGCACTGCTCAGCGAGGCGCTCATCTTACCTTGGCGCCGGTTGTTGTCAAGCACCTGTTTTTCAAGCCACTTTTCAACTTGCCGGGACCGCATTCGTTCACTCAGTGAGCGTTGCGTTTCTGTCTCAGCGGCGGTGCATTCTACGCTGTTCGATCCGATTGTCAATCACCGTTTTAAACGTTGTTGCAATGGATCGTTGCGTGCCCGTTAAGAGCCATGCCCCGATCAGTGGAGGCGCATTATACGCAGATGAGGGAGGCTGACAAGCTTCGTAAACTACCTACACGACAAAAATCATATAGAGTAAGTTTGGAAGCTGCCAGAAACTAATTTTCACTCTGGAGATGGGATGACCATATAGGCCGGTGTGTAGTATTCAAAACGCCAGGCCTGCCAGAACCGGCCCGTTGTATCATCTTGCACGACAGGTTGAACGTAGTAACTGATATCGTTACCCTCCTTTAACTCAACCTTAACCTCTCCCAGCTTTATTTCGCTGCAGATTCCTTTGGTAATTCTATATTTAGTCTGATTCACCTGACCTGCCTGGGAAACAGTTAACTCGAAATCGACAGGATCCGAAAACGGATACAACCTTGTGAACTCGTTAACGCCTGTGGATTGCCTGACGTGCAGTAATCCACCTCCAAGTTGTGTTGGAAAAAACAGCCCTTTAGTCTGCTGCTCGGCAAATTGAAACTGATTTTGAATAGTACCTTTATTGAGCCTTACCTGCTCAATACTCCAGCCATCCTTAACTTCTACGATAATAGAACCACAGAGAAAGTCATTCGCCTGATAAGGTTTTGTGATGCTTTCTTCGGTCAGACCATAGTCACCTGGCATAAGATGACTCAAACAAACAGGACTGAATAGAACCATCAGAAGCACAAGAAGAGATTTCTGTTTCATCACACCTGTATCCTTTGTAACCGTAACTCTCAATATAGCGAAAGGACCTGTGCGAAATTTCTTCATTGATAAAAGGTATAAAGCCTGCTACTAGCGGTGGCCCCTGGCGGGCAATCTAAACAGCATCAGGCCTGCCATTACAGAACCAAATATTACCGCTTCGGTATAGTCACTTTTTGAAAGCCAGACAAAATGCAGAACCGCCAAACCTGCAGCCAGATAGACCAGCTTATGCAGCTTCACCCACTTTTTCCCTAACCGGCGCATCATGCCCCTGGTGGATGTGACACCCAGTACCGAGAGAATCAGAATCGCAAAAGCACCCACTATTATATAGGGACGCTGATATAGATCTTCCAACAGTGTTTGCCACTGCCAGCCCAGCATGAATGCAACATAAGCCACCACATGCAACACGGCATAAAAGAGCGAGAAGAGCCCGAACATTCTTCGAAACCGGATCAGCTTGTTAACACCTGTGATTTTTCTTGCCGGAGTCACCGCCAGACTGATGCAAAGGAAGATTAAAGCCCACTCCCCCAAATCTCGGGTCAGCGTATTTGCCGGGTCGGGTCCCAGTTGATGAGTGATAACAGCATTGATCAGCCAGACCAATGGCGCCAGACAGAGTGGAAAAACAAACCACTTTAACTTTGCAACCCAGTCCATAACGCCACCTTTAATAGAACTTCCTGAGATCCATTCCCTTGTAGAGATGGGCCACTTCTTCGCCATAACCGTTGAACTTTTGAGTTTTAATCTGGTTTGGCTCCCAGATGGAGTTAGGTAATCTGCGCTCTTGTTTCTGGCTCCAGCGCGGATGATCGACTTCGGGATTGACATTGGCATAAAAGCCATACTCGCTGGGGCCTGATTTAACCCAGGTGGTTTGTGGCATGGTTTCAGTAAAACGGATTTTGACAATGGACTTGATGCTCTTGAAGCCATACTTCCAGGGGACAACCAGTCTTAGAGGGGCTCCATTTTGCGGTGGCAGAGTCTTGCCATAAACACCAATCGCCATAAAAGACAGTGGATTCATAGCTTCATCCATTCTCAGTCCTTCGACATAAGGGTATTCGATGGAACTGAAACGGGAGCGTTGACCCGGCATCTGTTCAGGATCATAGAGTGTTTCGAACTGAACATACTTTGCCCTGGATGTAGGTTGAAAACGCTTCAGCATGTTGGCCAGTGACACGCCGATCCAGGGAATGACCATAGACCAGGCTTCTACACAACGAAGACGGTAGATTCTCTCTTCAACATCATGGGGTCTGAGCATATCTTCCAGCGTGTATTTCCCGGGTTTCTCAACCTCTCCGTCAACCACTAACGACCAGGGATCAGTTTTCATATTTTTAGCGTGTTTGGCAGGGTCGTCTTTTGAATAGCCAAACTCGTAAAAGTTGTTGTAGCCAGTCACGCTGGCATAAGGGGTTAAAGCTTCATCGGTGGTAAAACGACTGGATTGATAGCTGGCTACTTTCTTTTGCAGCCAATCCGGGGCAGAGAGCTGTGGAACCTTATCATGGTTTGCAAACGCTGGTTTCCTGGCTGACCGGGGATCTGCAGCATCAGTGCAGCCAGTCAGAGCCAGCCCCATACCGGCAAAGGCAAACTGCCCACCCATTTTCAAAAAACGGCGACGCTCCCTGTAAACACTTTCTGAAGTTATTTCGCTGCTGCGAATGTCTCCTGACTTTCTGGTCTTGATCAGCATCGATACTCTCCCGGGAAATTCTCTTTTTTACCATTTACGTTGGTTTCAATGGCGCAGATTCACATTTCGAAAATGAAAATATAGACGTCATATCAGCTGCAAATATTCCATTCCCATAGCCACTTGATCACTTAGCAGCTTTTTTGTCATTTTCACATAAAATTAAATCGGTGTTTCTACTGTCGTTCCCTGAGAATTACAGAGTCCTTAACTTTGCACCTCTGCATAAACAAGGGAGTTAGCTGTGTTATCACCCTGCTATCAGAATTTTGTTGACGGCCAATACCTGGCCAATGAGACCGGAGAAACATTTCCGGTGATCAATCCCGCAACTCGTCAAACCATTTATACCGTGGAGAAAGCCGATAACAGCATTCGCCAGGCTGCGGTTGTCAGTGCTCAAAAAGGCTTTGAAATCTGGTCAGAAATGACGGGTATGGAGCGCAGTCGAATCCTGAAACGTGCTGTCAGTCTTTTGCGTGAGCGCAACGATGAACTGGCTCGAATTGAAGTTTTCGATACCGGTAAACCCTGGCAAGAAGCCAGCGTAGTTGATGTGGTTACAGGCGCAGACTCCATTGAGTTTTTTGCTGGATTGGCCCCTTCCCTTGAAGGCAATCAGCAGTGCCTGGGTGATGACTTTTATTACACTCGCCGCGAAGCACTGGGCATCTGTGCCGGAATAGGTGCCTGGAACTACCCTCTGCAAATTGCCTGCTGGAAAGCTGCACCCGCATTGGCCTGCGGCAACAGTATGATTTTCAAACCCTCTGAAGAGACGCCTCTGGGTGCCTTGAAACTGGCTGAGATATTTGTCGAGGCAGGCATGCCTGCTGGCGTCTTCAATGTCATTCAGGGCGACGGGGAAGTCGGTGCCTGGCTGGCTCATCATCCGGAGATTGCCAAGGTCTCTTTCACAGGAGAGGTCAGCACCGGTAAAAAAGTCATGACCGGTGCGGCCTCTTCATTGAAAGAGGTCACCATGGAGCTGGGCGGAAAGTCCCCTCTGATTATCTTTGAGGATGCTGATCTTGAGAATGCCACCTCCGGAGCCATGCTCGGTAACTTCTATACCCAGGGCGAAGTCTGTACAAACGCTACACGGGTTTATGTTCACAAGAGTATCTATCCCGAATTTATAGAAAAACTACGGCAGCGTACTGAAGGCAATATTGTGCTGGGCGACCCTATGGATCCGTGCACCAACATGGGTGCGCTAATATCAGAAAAACACCATCAACGGGTTCTTAACTACATCCACCAGGGCATTATGGAAGGCGCCACTTTGTTGACCGGAGGCAAAGCAGCCAGTCCTTCGACAGCAGCCGATGGCCTTTTTGTTGAACCCACCATTTTTACCGATTGCCACGATGATATGACCATTGCCCGCGAGGAGATTTTCGGGCCCGTAATGACGGTATTCACCTTCGAAGATGAAGCAGAGGTCATTGCCCGCGCTAACGACACCGAACTGGGCCTTGCAGCCGGAGTCTTTACTCAGGATATCACCCGTGCCCACCGGGTTATTCGGCAGCTTCAGGCAGGTATCTGCTGGATCAACCATTACGGTACCTCACCGGCTGAAATGCCAGTAGGTGGTTATAAGCAGTCCGGTATAGGTCGTGAAAATGGTGTTGAAACAATGAGGCATTACACCCAGGTCAAAGCAGTGTATGTCGGTATGACACCTCTGGAGAGTCCTTTTTAACTTCGCATTCAAGGTGCACGAGCATGACAAAATATGACTATGTCATAGTCGGAGCCGGTTCTGCCGGATGCGTTCTGGCCAATCGCCTGACAGAAGACGGCAAAAGTCGTGTTCTGCTAATTGAAACCGGTGGCAGTGACAAGAGCATCGTTATTCGAATGCCTGCGGCTCTGTCCATTCCCATGAATACCGAAAAGTATGCCTGGCAGTTTATAACCCGGCCCGAACCCTTTCTCGACAACCGTCGTATGCACTGCCCCCGGGGTAAGGTGCTGGGTGGTTCTTCTTCCATCAATGGCATGGTCTATGTTCGGGGCCACGCTAAAGACTTTGATGAATGGCATCAGCACGGAGCTACCAACTGGGATTACCGCCACTGCCTGCCCTATTTTCGTAAAGCAGAAACCTGGGCTTTCGGTGCCGATGACTATCGGGGAGGCAGTGGTCCATTAGCGGTCAATAATGGTAATGAAATGAAAAACCCTCTCTACTCCACCTTTATAAAGGCCGGGGTAGAAGCAGGCTACCTGGAAACCACTGACTGCAACGGTGCTCGACAGGAAGGTTTTGGAGCCATGCACATGACTGTTAAGAACGGTATACGCTGGTCCACTGCCAACGCCTATCTTCGCCCGGCAATGAAACGAAGTCATTTAACGGTGGTTACCCATGCCCAGGTTCAGCGTGTCCTGCTGGAAGGCAAAAAGGCTACAGGCGTCGAATATAAACATAAAGGTCTCATCAAAAAAGTGCTGGTCACTAAAGAAATCATTCTTTCGGCAGGCTCTATTGGCTCACCTCATATTCTTCAATTATCAGGAATAGGCCCTCGCAAGGTATTAGAAGACGCAGATATAGCAGTTCAACACGAATTGCCTGGTGTAGGTGAAAATTTGCAGGATCATCTGGAATTCTACTTTCAGTTTCGCTGCAAAAAGCCCATTACTCTCAACGGCAAACTCGACCCGCTCAGTAAATTATTCATTGGTGCTCGCTGGTTGTTCATGAGAGACGGGCTGGGTGCGACCAATCATTTTGAATCTTGTGGTTTTATCCGTTCAAAAGCAGGCGTTGAATGGCCTGATATGCAATACCACTTCCTGCCAGCTGCGATGCGCTACGATGGCAGGAGTGCTTTTGACGGACATGGTTTCCAGGTTCATATCGGCCACAACAAACCCAAAAGCCGCGGCTGGGTGAGAGCGGTGTCAGCCAATCCAGATGTTCACCCCGGTATTCGGTTCAACTATCTGTCCCACGAAGAAGACCGGGAAGGCTTCAGACAATGCGTTCGTCTGACCCGGGAAATCATCAACCAACCGGCGTTCGATGAATACCGAGACTCAGAAATACAGCCGGGAGAAAGCATTCAAACCGATGAACAGATTGATGCCTTTGTTCGGGAATCCGTTGAAAGTGCCTATCATCCATCCTGCTCCTGCAAGATGGGAACGGATAACATGTCTGTGGTCGATCCAAAGACAAGAGTTAAAGGACTGGAAGGACTGAGAGTAGTGGACTCCTCCATCTTCCCAACCATTCCCAATGGCAATCTGAATGCCCCTACGATCATGGTGGCGGAGAGGGCGGCAGACCTCATCCGGGAGGCAGATATCTTGCCTCCGTCTTCTGCCCGAGTCGATTTGGATACTCAATGGCAGGAGAGACAGAGAAAAGGAACCACTGTGCGCTGATCAACTTGTAGCCACACTCTGCAGGATGGAAACCAGAGTAAAACCGCGTGGCTCTTGAGTCATTCAGGAGCCGTTTGTTTTCTGGTTTTTCCTACCAGGAACATAATGGGTCCGGAGCAGGCATAACTCAGAAAAATCAGCATCAGCACTCTGGGTGGATCGGTAAAGACGACGGCAAAAGCCAAAACCATGACAATCATAAAAATGAAAGGCACCCGTCCTTTCAGGTCCAGTTTCTTGAAACTGTTGTACTGAAAATTACTGACCATCAGCACACCAGCCAGACCTGTAATCAGAGCGCCCAGCAATGCAATACCCATCATGTTGCCGTCGATACCAAAATCACTCAGCGCCCATACCATACCAATGACCAGTGCTGCTGCAGCGGGGCTGGCCAGACCGGTGAAATAGCGGCTATCTGTTACTTCCAGCTGAGTATTGAAACGGGCCAGACGCAAAGCAGCACAGGCTGCATAAATGAAGGCAACCATCCAGCCCACTTTACCCAGATCATTCAGGGCCCAACTGTAGGCGACCATGGCAGGCGTTACACCAAAGGTCACCATATCTGCCAGACTGTCGTACTCCGCACCGAACTTGCTCTGGGTGTTGGTCATCCGGGCAACACGACCATCGAGGCCATCCAGAATCATAGCAACAAAGACTGAAATACAAGCCTGGGTAAAAAAACCCGCCTGGGCACTGATAATGGCGTAAAAGCCACAGAACAGATTACCTGTTGTAAACAGGTTAGGCAGTATATAAATGCCTCTGTGGCGAACTGTCTCCCCACCTTCGACCACCTCTTCAAAGTGCTCATCGACGGGAAACAGACCGTCCACAGCATCTTGTTCATTTTCGGGTCGTTTCGGTTTATCGCTCATTTCAGCATCTGCTCATCGACATAAAGGTGAAAAAAACACACTCTATCATGAAAGGTATGGATACTGCATAACCGCTAGGAGCCTGACAGGGAATAGACTTCCATCAGTTGCCATCCTGACTCACAACGCTGGCTCAACTCAGTCCATAACCTTTCAGCTCTGGCATGCAGCCGAACTGTGTTTCGGTAAAGCAGAATTTCTATAGAGCCCGTCCAGTCAGCTCTTTCAGAATAGGGAACCAGCTGACCAGACTTCAGCTCATCCTGTACGGAATAATCCGGTAACCAGGCAACCCCTTTGCCTTTAAGAGCCATTTCCTTGAGCAGGTTGGTCAGGGAAGACTCCATTACCGTCTGAAAGAGTACGGGAACGTCCGATGCACTCAACAGACTATTGACCTTGCGCCCCATAAAAGCATTGGGGCTATATCGGAGTAAGGGTACAGTGCCAGGATCACTATCAGAAAACATTGGTTTTCCCTGAGCATCAGGCAGACAAACGGGCAAAAGACGCGTCATCCCCAGTTTCAGATATTCAAAGGGCGGCTGCATTAAAGCGTCAACATTGAACGCCAGGAGAAAATCACAATTACCTTCCTGCAGCGCCTCTACCGCGAGATCAACATCAATGCTTTCTACTCTGGTTTGCAGTAATTGCTCATCTTCACTCACCTGCTGAATCAATTCCGGTAACAAAGTCACCGACAGGGAATGAGCTGCAGCAAAGTCAATGGCCTGCCCGGAGACGACACCCTGTAACTGACCCAGACCCTCTTCCATTTGACGAAGCAGGTTCCTGGCCGTTGTTCTGAACAAACGCCCTTCCGGAGTCAGTTTGATGGGAACCGTTCCCCTGTCTACCAGCTCAAAACCGACCGTCTGTTCCAGAGAACGAACTCTTCGACCAAAAGCAGGTTGTGTGATGTTTCGAAAATCAGCAGCACGGGAAAAATTTCTCAGCTCGGCCAATGCCAGAAAATCTTCCAGCCACTTGGTTTCCAGATTCATTCAGGCACGACTCCCAGACTTCAGTTCAACTTACCCCCGCTCCTCAAGCAGCTTCTTTCTCTTCCTGCTGACTGTACCAGTCAACACAGGCTCCGGCTAACAGCGCTGTTGCATCAATGTACTGTCCGGGATTTGTTTTCACAACGTCGGCAAGACCTACAGGAATTTCTGTGCAGCCCAGAATAACCGCTTCAGCGCCCTGACTAACCAGATCATCAAAAACCATTTTCATACACTGACTGCCCTGCTCCAGACGCCCTGCCTTAATATCGTAGATGGCATCCATCATCAGCGTTTGCATTCCCTGCTCAGGTATCAGACATTCACGACCATCGTTCTCTATCTGCCGTTGGTACATTATGGCTGAAACCGTAGCGCTGGTCGCCATAACACCTATTTTGCGCAGATTATTTCGTCGGATATGTTGTTCAACACAACTCAGGATACTGATCATTGGAATCCGAGCCTGTTTTTGCAGCTTATCAAACCAGAAATGTGCAGTATTACAGGGAATCACTGCACACTGGGCACCGCCTCGCTCAAGACTTCTCAAACCTCTCAGCAAGGCCGGAAAAGGGTCCTCGCAACCTTCAAGAATGCAGGCACTGCGATCTGGAATCTGAGGGACATTATGCACCAGCATGGGCAGGTGCTCCTGATCCTTACTGGCTTGTGTCAAAGCAATGATTTTCTGCATAAAGTCTACGGTAGCCAGAGGCCCCATTCCGCCCAGTACTCCTAACACGACATACTCCGTTTAATTGGTGACTGCAAGATTAGCAATATCACTAGAAACTATGGTCATATAATTACGACTCCCAGGGAGCTTGTGAAATGCCTAAAGCGAAGGATTAATGCCGAAATGGCATGGGGAGGAAGGCAGATAAAAATATAAGGTTTTACTTATTGGAATTAACTTCTTATAACAGGAAACTATAGAATTCCATTACCAACCAAATTGATAGCTATGAAAAGAATTACAATGGTTGTGGCCATGAAACAGGAAGCAGCGCCACTCATTGAGAAACTGGGCCTGGCCGAAACAGACGACACAAATCCCCTGCTACCCTGCAAAACCTTTGCGGGTGAGTATAAGAATCTGAACATCAATCTGATTACCAACGGTTCCGACTCAGTTCACGGTGTAGAAAATGTCGGTACCCAGCCAGCAACCCTGGCGGCATACGAAGCACTTCGCCTCTTGTCACCGGACCTGGTCATCAATGCCGGAACCTGTGGAGGTTTTTCCGACAAGGGCTGTAAAGTTGGTGACGTTTATATTGGCGAGCGTATTCGTTTCTTTGACCGTCGTATCCCCATGGGCGAACATTACGAAGCCTACGGCGACGGTAATTTTCAGTGCCAAGTGGCAGTGGATCTGGCCCGAAAACTGGATTTGCCCACCTCTGTTGTCTGCACCGGCAACTCTCTCGATATGAGTCCGACCGATGAAGCCATTCTGCGTCAGGAACCTATGGTCAACAAAGAGATGGAAGCCGCAGCCATTGCCTGGGTAGCTTCCCATTACCAGACGCCAGTGGTTGCGGTAAAATCGGTGACAGACCTGATGGACAGTAAGCATGGCACAGCAGAAGAATTCGCTTCCAACCTGGCCCTGGCCTCCAGAAATCTTCAGGAAGAAGTGCTGAGACTGCTTGATCTTCTTGCTCAGCAATAAACTACTAAGTACCTGGCCAGTTGGTTTCGCATATTCTGGCTGCAACCAAAACACACTCAGGGAGACGTTATGCGTTATTTTCTGGCAATACTTTTGCCACCGATAGCCGTTCTTTTATGTGGCAAGCCGGGTCAGATGATCCTTAATATTATTCTGACCCTGCTGGGTTGGATTCCCGGAATCATTCATGCCCTGTTTGTTGTTAACAGTCACCTGGCAGACAAGCGCAACCAGAAAGTCATTGACGCCATTAAAAATCAGGAAGATTAGCGCTATGTTCTCAGCATTCCGGGCAGGAATACCCGTCCTGCTGCTTATTTTGTCGGTCTTTCTGACAGGCTGCCAGAGTACTTATTACAGCGCCATGGAAAAGGTAGGCGTTTACAAGCGCGAGATTTTGGTGGACCGCATCAAGAGCTCTCAGGCCGCTCAGGAAGAAGCTCAAGAGCAATTCAGCTCAGCGTTGGAACAGTTTCGCAGCGTCGTCAATTTTAATGGTGGTGATCTGGAGGCGCTTTATGATCAGCTTAATGCTGAGTTCGAGGACAGCGAAGCTTCTGCAGATAAGGTTCGTAAGCGCATCCGGGACGTTAAAGATGTCTCGGAAGCACTCTTTGAAGAGTGGGAAGCAGAGCTGGAACTCTATTCCAGCGGCAGTCTTCGTCGTGCCAGTCAACTGCAGCTGAATGAAACCCGTCATCAGTACAAAAAAATGCTGGCCAGCATGGAACAATCAGAAAAGCGCATGCAACCGGTTCTGAATGCCTTCCGGGATCAGGTTTTGTATCTGAAACACAACCTCAATGCACGGGCTATTGCGGCACTCAAGGGTGAATTTGGTGCCATTAAGCTGGACATTGATCGCCTGCTAAGAGATATGCAGCGCTCCATTGATGAGTCACGCAAGTTCGTTGCCACCTTGCAACAGTCATGAGTGATCGAAGCAATCTTGCTTCACTTTGGGTGGGGAAAGATTGCTCGGGAGTCTAACCCGGACTGTCTGTTGAAGAATATTACCTACTGCTTATCCACAACCCCATAAAGATCAATCCTGCCCCTATCAGGTGGAACTGATAAAGCGTCTGCCCAAGAATGGGAATAGCGAGCATAGCTGAAAACACGGGTATCAGAAAGTGAAACATGGCTGCAGTGCTTGGTCCCAGCACAGACACGCCGAAGTTCCAGAAAAGAAAGGCGACCAGAGTAGCAAACAAAACCTCGTAAATGATTACATAAAGTGCATCCTGGCTAATGGAGAAGCTGCGCTCAGATGCAGGCTCCCAGAGATAGAAGGGCAAAAGGAACATCGCCCCAATTCCGATTAGTGTGGTTAGCAGCTGAGCCTCGGATAAAGGCAGTTCAAAACGCTTGAGCAAAACGGTATAAAGACCCCAGCAGCACATAGCAAGAAACATGATCATGTCTCCTCTGCCAAAATCAAGACTGACCAGCATTGACCACTCTCCTTTACTTAAAATCGTGAGTAGTCCGGGAATTGCCATTCCCATACCGAAAAGCTGCCTTTTTTTAGGAAAAACATGCAGCAGAGGAACCGCCAGGATCATTGTAATGACGGGCAGAATCATCTCAATCAAGGCCAAAGTCACTGCCTGTGTGGATTCAGCAGCGATGTAAAGCAGTGTGTTAGCGCAGAAAATGCCGAGGAACCCCAGGACCAGCAGTTGATAGCGACCTTGAAAGATTACCTTTCTCTGTTGAATCAGTTTCTTGCCGGTAAACGAAAACAGGATCAGAAAAGCCAGAGTCCACCGCCAGAATGACAATGCGATGGGAGGAATGCCTTCTACACTCATCTGGTTTGCAACAAGATTCTCTCCCGCCCAACAGAGAGTCGCTAACACCACCGCCAGTATTGCCAGAATGTTAGAATGAGCAATCAAATGGACGATTTTTTCTCTCAAGTTACTGCTCCAAAAAAATATGTCTGTGATCTTTTAAACCTCTTGAATCATTGGCACTGGCTTAAGCCCTTATCTATTCACATAGGGAGTCTAACCCGGACTGTCTGTTGAAGAATATTTCCTGTTAGTTATCCACAATCCTGTAAAGATCAACCCTGCCCCTATCAGGTGGTACTGGTAAAGCGTCTCTCCAAGGATGGGAATAGCGAACATGGCTGAAAACACAGGGATCAGGAAGTTGAACATAGCCGCATTATTTGCCCCGAGTAAAGACACGCCGAAATTCCATGACATATAGGCGACCAATGAAGCAAAAAGAACTGAGTAACTGATCAGAAAAAGTGCTTTCGGACTCACGGTAAAGCCACCTCTCATCGATAGCTCCCAAAGGTAAAAAGGCAAGAGGATCACCACCCCAATCCCGACCATTATGGTCAACAGATGAGCCCCGGACAAAGGCAATTCAAAACGCTTGAGCAAAACCGTATAAGAGCCCCAGCAACAGGTAGCGAAAAGCATGATTAAATCTCCCCTGCCAAAGTCCAGGCTGGCCATCGATGACCATTCTCCCTTGCTGAAAATCGTCAACAGTCCCGGAATAGCCATTCCCATACCAAACAACTGCCTTTTTTTAGGAAAAGTCTTCAACAGAGGAATAGCGAGAATCATAGTAATCACGGGCAGTGCTATTTGTATCAGGCCCAGGTTTACCGCCTGTGTGGATTGAGCTGCGATATAAAGCAATGTGTTAAAGCAGGTAATGCTGAAGAATCCCAGGATCAGTAATTGATAACGACTCTGAAAAATCAGCTTTCTCTGCTGAATCAGTTTCTTTCCGGTAAACGAAAACAGGATCAGAAGAGTCAGAACCCACCGCCAGAATGACAGCGCGACGGGAGGGATATCTCCCACACTAATCCGGCCCGCAACCAGGTTACCCCCCCAACAGAGTGTCGCTAAGACCAACCCCAGTATTGCCACAATGTTAGGTTGGGTCTTCAAATGGGCAATTTTTTTTCTCAAGGTACCGCTCCAGAAAATTTGCCGACTGTCTCTTAATTCACAACCATCGCAACTATTGTAAAATGCGCTCCGGAAATAAAGAGACTAGAGCTTTAACTGTATCTCTGCCCGAAATAATCATCATCCGTTAGCCATTATTCAAAATTCGATCATGAATCGATTTATGGCTGGCTTCCTATGCCTGGCAGACATTGTTCGTTTCCCGGGAGCTTCCATAGTCGCGAAGTAGACTAATTTACGAACAGCGTCATCAATCAGAAAAACTTGTGCTTTTTAAACTAAAAAAGGCGCACAAGGCGCCTTTTTTGAAAAGTTGATTTTAACAATCAGTTCTTATCTTTATCAACCAGCTGATTCTCGGTGATCCAGGGCATCATTTCACGCAGCTTGGCACCGGTCTTTTCGATTGGGTGAGCAGCATTGTTACGACGATAAGCAGTCATGGACGGATAGTTCATTGCACCTTCAGTGATGAATTTCTTGGCGTACTCACCGTTCTGGATGTCTTTCAGGGCTTCACGCATAGCCTTACGAGATTCATCGTTGATGACTCTTGGGCCGGTTACATACTCACCATACTCGGCATTGTTGGAGATGGAGTAGTTCATGTTGGCGATCCCGCCTTCGTACATCAGGTCGACAATCAGCTTCAGCTCATGCAGACATTCAAAGTAAGCCATTTCAGGAGCATAACCTGCTTCGGTCAGTGTTTCGAAACCGGCCTTAACCAGCTCTACCGCACCACCACACAACACAGCCTGCTCACCAAACAGATCGGTTTCGGTTTCATCTTTGAAAGTAGTTTCGATGATACCGGTACGACCACCACCTACGCCACAGGCGTACGACAGGGCCAGATCTTTAGCCTTTCCGGAAGCATCCTGATAGATAGCAACCAGATCAGGGATACCGCCGCCTTTAACAAACTCGGAACGCACAGTGTGACCCGGTGCTTTAGGGGCAATCATGACAACGTCCAGATCGGCGCGAGGAACAACCTGGTTGTAGTGAATAGCGAAACCGTGAGCAAATGCCAAGGTTGCACCCTGCTTCAGGTTAGGCTCAATTTCGCTCTTATACAGCTGAGACTGGAATTCATCCGGAGTCAGGATCATGACCAGGTCAGCCTGGGCGACTGCAGCAGCCACGTCCATTACCTTTAGGCCTGCAGATTCGGCTTTGGCAACAGAAGCGGAGCTCTTACGCAGACCAATGGTGACATCTACCCCGGAGTCCTTGAGGTTATTGGCATGGGCATGACCCTGAGAGCCATAGCCAATAATGGATACTTTCTGACCACGGATGAGGGAAAGATCACAGTCTTTATCGTAATAAACTTTCATGATGGACTCCTGAATAAAACGCCCTGGATTATCTTTTCTTGTCCGGGCTGAAAACGTTGATTTGGAGATTAAAGCAGACAGATCATTTCGTAAAATGATATATTTGCAATATAACGTTTCATATTACGAAACAGCTTTGAGCAAAGGTGAAAAACCGCCATAAGTGAGGGTGAAAAACGATCATTATGGATCTGAAACCACTGAGGCATTTCCTAAGTCTCGCTGAAACGCTCCATTTCGGCCGTGCCAGCGCAGCCTGCCATGTCAGCCCATCTACCCTGAGCCGAAGCATTCAGCATCTGGAAAATAATTTGGGGGTATACCTGTTTGAACGGGACAATCGCAGTGTCAGCCTTACCGCAGAAGGCATTAAGTTCGAGAGATATGCACGGGAAACCCTGATTCAGTGGTCAGCGATTCGCAACGAATTGATAGCCGAATCGAAAGAGTTGAAGGGTGAGATCAGTGTATATTGCTCCGTAACCGCCAGCTACAGCTTTCTATATGACATTCTCAAGCGCTTTCGACAACGCTATCCGAGCATTGAAATAAAGCTTCATACCGGCGACCCTGACTCAGCCATTGACCTGATCACCTCTGGAAAAGAAGATATAGCCATTTCTGCCCGCCCGGATAATTTATCCTCGGAGATTCAGTTTCACAGCATCGGACTTTCCCCGCTGGTCTTCATAGGCCCTGCTTCGGGAGAAATTTCTACCCCAGGGACGGTTGAAGAGTGGAGCAGAACGCCCATGATCCTGTCAGAAAAAGGTATTGGGCGACAGCGGGTTGATTACTGGTTTTCAGCCAAAGGCATCAAGCCAAAAATATATGCCCAGGTCGCTGGTAATGAAGCCATTGTCAGCATGGTCAGCCTGGGATTTGGAGTCGGCGTAGTACCGCAGATTGTATTGGATAATAGCCCACTGTCTGACAAGGTTAAGATTCTGAATATCACCCCCTGGCTGGCTGCTTATGATGTGGGACTCTGTGTGCTGGACAAGAAACTCAAAAGTCCATTGATTCGGGCCTTCTGGGAGCTGCTTTAGTCGATTTTCTGAGAACAGCCCTATCAGTTCGATGTCCCGCCTGAGTCCAGATCAAAAGCCTCCATCAGGTCCAGTTCAAATCGATTGTTTTTTGCTTTCTTCATGACCACTTTATTTTCGGCAATCCAGGGCTTGCCCAGACACCAGGCTACAAGGGTCTCTCCGTGATGAAATATAAGAATCTTGCTTCCTGTATTATGGTTACTCAGAAGGTAGGGAGTCACTTGTCCTGCACTCCAGGAAAAATTTTTGAAACGACAGCCCCCGGTCACTGAGTCACAAGGTACATGCTCAGTCCAGACAAGCTTCTGATGTTCTGGCAGGAAGATGTCGTATTGCCGCGGCTGCCACCAACTAATCCTCTTCAGTTTATAACCGGGTTGATCCGTTACCACTATTAATTCCTGATCAGAGTCGCCATAAAGAGAACTCAACATGCGAAAGTCATAATTGGCATTAAATAGATAAGCGACACTGCTTTGTAAATGACCACCAATGACTGTACTTGGTGTCGATTCGTCGGAGGTAATTCCTTTTGCTTCTCGCCAGTCGGGCACCAGAACCACCGGGATTGAGCTATTGTAGTAAGCGGCAAAATAGGAATGCCAGTCAATAAAGCGGTCCAGCCAGTTCTGACAGACCGCGCGGCTATCAAGATAATCGTCTGCAGATTTATGGAATGCCTTGAAGGTTCTGCTACCAGTATTTATGGCTTCACAGTTGCTGGCGATCAGGGATGAGTAGTGCAGAAAACCAGAAGGCACATCTGCCGGTTTGGCCTGAGTGAGATTCTTCCATCTCTGAAAATCCTTTTCAAGATGACTGAACAGGCTATTCAGTCTCTGCTCAATCACTGCCTTAGGGCCATTCCCCCAGTACTCTACATCAGACAGCTTAACGAACTCTGGTTCTTCTGTATTACCGATCAGCTTACTGGTAACAATCCAACGGTTAGTTTGATAATTTACCACGCCTATAAATAAAGGGTGGGCAGGGTGGCCTGTAGCTGCCTGTTTTTTACTGACATAAAAAATGAATTCATCTTCCCTGAACACATAATACGATATTCCTATTGTCACTCCTGCCAGAATCGCCAGCCCCACGATAGTGTCTTTGTATAACCTCATCCCGGCCTGAAGATGAGAGTGCCCGGAAAGCGCAAAAAACACGACGAATGCCTTTAAAATATTCTTCCGTCCAACCAGATATCCAGCCATCGATATTTCCAGTGCATGATTTAGAATGCCATCCAGTATAGATAATTACAGAACAACTTCTGTTTAAAGAATACGGTTCAGGAATGCTACTCGAAAAAGAGTCTCTGAAATTGAGCAGACCATCCCGACTGGGGGATGTTATAAACGGCTGAGTTCGTCGTGTCGAGGTCAAACGCTTCGGTCAGGTTCAGCTCAAATCGATTGTTTTTTACTCGCCTGGAAACCACCTTATTTTTGGATGACCAGGGTGTACCCAGATGCCAGGCGACAAGGGTCTCACTATGATGAAATTTGACATCCTCCCCGCCGTGAAGAGGCTGTCGCAAAACTCTGGTTCCCGCCTTCACCCCCGTCATTCCCCGATTTCATTCTCGTCATTCCCGCGAAGGCGGGAATCCACACTGACTCTCCACCAGAACCATACTGCCCGGTGTCCTCCTGGCCTTGTCATCCCCGAGAAGGCAGAGATCCACACTTGGCGCTGGATTCCCGCCTTCGCGGGAATGACGAACTCAGAGCATGGGAACGAGTCCTTAGAGTTTTGCGACAGCCTCTGAACGACGGGGATTCCTACAGCTAGACGGTCACGCCCGACCGCAGTGTACACCTTACCCAATATCGGCATACACCTTATTCGACAATCTGCTCTACCTTTCGGATTGTTAAGAAACACGGGCAGAAAGCGGAAGGTATTTTACTTCTCCTGTCAGGTAGCGTAATCGCTAAAAACACCTGACGGATAGCAAAATAGCACAAGGGGTTTGCTCTGCAAGCCGAGCTTTCATCCCCGTCCTCAAAGTACGGGGTTTTACGCTCATTCGATAAGTACCTTTAAAATATTCAGCCGTCCAATTCGGTCTCTGACCATCAATAGGTCCAATTCGTGATTTATAACGCTAGACAGTATAGATAACTTTAGAACCGCTGCTTTTAAAAAGAAGACAGGTTAGAAGAGAAAGTCTCTCCGGTCAGAGCCGGAGAGCTATCAATATGAGAGGAGTTAAAAGAAAGGTTACAAACTCAAAACTTTCTCGCCACGGGCAATGCCCGTAGTACCACTACGAACCACTTCCAGCACCTGAGCCTGGCCGATGGCGGCAATGAAGCCATCCAGTTTCTCTTGGGTACCGGCCAGCTGAATGGTATAAACCGAGCTGGTGACATCGACTATCTGACCTCTGAAGATATCCGCTGTGCGTTTCACTTCAGCTCTCAGCGGACCGCTTGCACGAACCTTGATCAGCATCAGCTCACGTTCAACATGGTGACCTTCGGTCAAATCCACCAGCTTGACCACATCAATGAGCTTGTTCAGCTGCTTGGTAATCTGTTCAATCACCTGTGGATTACCGGAAGTGGTCACTGTCAGACGAGACAGTGTCGCATCTTCCGTAGGTGCAACGGTCAGGGTTTCAATGTTGTAGTTACGCTGGGAAAACAACCCGACAATGCGTGACAGAGCACCCGGTTCGTTTTCTACCAGTACAGAGATAATCCGTCTCATCAGGTTCTCTCCGTCTTGCTGAGCCAGAGGTCACACATGCCACCATCCTTGATTTGCATCGGATAGACATGCTCATCGGGATCTACCTGAATATCCATGAATACCAGACGATCTTTCAGAGAGAAGGCTTTTTCCATCGCAGGCAGCAGATCCTCCGGGCGGGTGACTCTTATACCCACATGGCCGTATGACTCCGCCAGTTTAACGAAGTCAGGCAGAGACTCCATGTAGGAGTGAGAGTAACGGCTGTCATACTGCATATCCTGCCACTGTCGTACCATACCCAGTGCCTGATTATTGATATTGATCACCTTCAGGTGTAAATCGTATTGCAGGCAGGTTGACAGTTCCTGAATATTCATCTGGATACTGCCTTCACCGGTCACACAGGCAACCTGTTCTTCAGGGAAGGACAGTTTGATACCCATGGCCGCTGGCAGGCCGTAGCCCATGGTGCCAAGACCACCGGAGCTGATCCAGCGATTTGGCTTGTTAAACCGATAATGCTGGGCAGCAAACATCTGATGCTGACCTACGTCGGTGGTCACAAAGGCATCACCTTTGGTGACTTGATAAAGGGACTCAATGACCTGCTGGGGCTTGAGAATGCCGTCACTTTTTTCATAAGTGAACAGACCTTTTTCTCTCCAGGAATCAACGCTTGCCCACCATTCGGCAAGAGCAACACTGTCCTGAGAGCCCTGATATTCGTCTATCTGGGCAAGCATGTTTTCCAGAACAGCATCGACCGGACCCACGATGGGGATGTCAGCCACAACGTTTTTGGAAATACTGGCCGGATCAATATCAATATGGATGATCTTGGCATTCGGACAGAACTTTTCAGTGTTATTGGTCACCCGGTCATCAAAACGGGCACCCACCGCCAGAATCAGGTCGGACTCATGCATGGCTTTGTTGGCACAATAGCTGCCATGCATTCCCAGCATCCCGACAAACTGACGATCAGACCCCGGAAAACTTCCCAGACCATTCAAAGTATTGGTTACCGGTACGTCCAGCTTTTTGACCAATTCTGTCAGCAACTCTGAAGCCTGACCCAGAACCACTCCACCACCGGCATAAATAACCGGCCTGCGAGCCTTCATAAGCAGTTCAACCGCTTTGCGGATCTGCCCGTTATGACCCTTGGCGGGCGGGTTGTAAGAACGGATTTTGACCTTTTCCGGATACTTGTATTCGTATTTTTTAGTCAGGTCGGTGATGTCCTTGGGAATATCAACCACCACAGGACCGGGTCGTCCAGTCTGGGCGAGATGAAACGCCTTGCGGATAACCTCCGGAATATCTTCAGCTTTCTTCACCAGGAAGCTGTGTTTAACGATAGGTCTGGAAATACCCACCATATCCACTTCCTGAAACATGTCAGTCCCGATAAAGGTGGATGGCACCTGACCTGAAATCACCACCATGGGAATAGAGTCCATGTAGGCTGTGGCAATACCGGTAATCGTATTGGTAGCCCCCGGCCCGGATGTCACCAGTGCTACTCCGGGCTTACCTGTAGCCCGCGCATAGCCGTCAGCCATATGGGTAGCCGCCTGTTCGTGGCGCACCAGAATATGGGTGACTGCTTTTTGTCTGAAAATCGCGTCATAGACGTGCAACAGGGCTCCACCAGGATACCCATAGATGTACTCTACCCCTTCATCAGCCAATGAACGGACTACCATGTCCGCGCCGGATAAAAGCTCCACGTTTGCTTACCCTCGGCAGTACTAATTATTAGAAATGAATCGGCTTGACGCCGCTGAGCTAATGCTCATTTACAGCCCATGCTGCCTGAGCGGTTAGGGACTCCGGCCTCTCTTTTTTGACAGCGTACAAAGCAGTACACACTGTATTCAAGGCCTCAACATTCCTGTATGGGTAGGGTCAGGAATCTGACAGATGACGCCCGGCAAGGCTCATCTGCCAGCATTCCAAGGAATGCTCTTATCAGGGAATGGATAAGTCCCCCGGATTGTCGCATAAACCCCTGAGTTCACCTGATCAGGTAGTCCCAGGAGGACACATTCTTTACCTTCAATGAAGCAGAGTCAATAGCCCGACAGAGCAGAATTACGGAAATTGCTTACATTTTAGTGGTAAAGATAAGTATTCAAGATAATCACCACCCCGTCACTCACCCTCTGGCTTTAGCTCAACATCCAAACTCGAACGACTGCGAACGTTCAACCTCAATGAAGTGCGGAATGACACATGATCCGTCATTAGGTAACAACGGTCGAGTAACGCTTGTTACAGTAATTCCAAGAAACCCATCATAGCCCCTACCATAACGACAATCAGTGTCGCCCCAAGATGGGCATACAAACCAACCGCTGCTTCCCCAAGAGTCAACAGCCACAGTACAAACTTCTTTATTCTTTGGGTTAGTAAAATTGCCAACCGCATTACCCTCATGACAAGCCGTCCAAGTCAATTTTTCATGTCTAATGTATAAAAAAGACACAGGGCAATTTTTGTCATTAACGTACGGAATGCATGGATCCGTAGGCAGAAAATTGTCAGATCCATAATCAATTTTACAGTTACAATCATCTTGAGAAACACCGACACAACCAGACGGGCAATTCGTAGATACTCCATATTCATCAACATATATGTCGCATATTGTCTGTGTGCGTGGAACAAAACATGTAGCATATTCCATTTCACAGTCAATCCACTCTAGATCTTTACAATCAAAAAAAACATTAGCAGTGCCTTCAAAACTAAATGAAATGTTAGATGGACATTTTGCAACTCCATCTTTGGTAGTATTGACAGATCGGTAAGACTCATCAGCAGCAATGAGGTAACTGCCTGTGAGCTAATAATTACAATTTGTAATAAAACATAGAGGCAAGAAGTTTTCATAATAAATGCCCTGATCAACTACAAACAAGCCATGAAAAATAAACAGGATTGACTTGCCGGGCTCAGTATAGCCGCATAACCCCTTAAATCAGTGGTTGCCGACATGCAATCCACTGGATTTTATTGTTAGGTGGCGTGTTAGTTGTTGGGGAGGTGTTGACGGATGAGTAATTCTAGTTGTTCTATTTTTTCGTCGCTACGTTTAAAGCCTGCATAGGTGGCTTCAGTAAGAGCACCAATGGCAGCTTTAATTTCTGAGAGTTCACGGTCATGCTGTGCAAAGAGCAACCGATTTTCCTGCTGGTACTCTCGCATCTCCCGTCTTGTTGCCAGTATCTCTTGGTGTGTATCACCAGTGATCTCAATGAGACTACGAACTGCACTATCCAGTGAGTCAAAATGTGACTCAAGTTGCTCTATCCTAACTTCTAACGACATCGGTACTAGTCTCGTTGTGAATGGAGTAACCAGCATAGCAGAGACTGGCACAGAGACACCTAACATAGGGTTATGTTGCTACCTAAACAATTCAGAATGCGACCCCAGACGCTCAAAGAATATTTTATCTTCTACCACTGCATAGATTAATAACCAGTCTGGCTCTATGTGACATTCTCGATAGCCGCGATAGTTACGAGTCAGGGAATGGTCTTTGTATCTCGCTGCAAGTGGTCTATCTTCTATGAGCCGATCTGTGACTTTCTTTAATTTTGAGCAATCTTTACCCTGCTTCTTTGCTTTTTTAACGTCCCTTTTGAATTGATTCGTACTGACTGGCTTTAGCATCATTAAATATCCAAGTCATCGTACATTTCCTGAGCGTTTTCGTAGTGCGTTAAACCTACTCCTTTCTCTGTGTCGTCAAAGGCTTTAAGGGTTTCTTCATTAGGTATACGAACATCAAAAGGTAATCCATTGCACAAACCTACTTGCTTATAAAACAAGGTGATTGCATCTGTTGCGTTCAGCCCCAGTTTCCTGAATATCGCTTCTGCATGTTCCTTCACATCAGGCTCTATTCTGGCTCGGATCATTGCGCTTTTGCTCATTTTTAAGTACCCCATGCATCATATTGTTCTGTACAGTGTCATTGTAGATCATTTGGGGTACAGTGCAAACGCAACATACCAAACGCTTCCAATTCGTGGCTTCGCCACCCGACCGCCCTTCGGTCGGCGTCTGAAGCTGAGGGATATACTGCACACTCGGTATAATATCATTAACAACCGTACCACGAAGCATACTATCATGGCAGGGAAGCAACTCTCGGAGAAATCGCAAAGGCCTACCAAGGCCTACCATGGCATCCATATGGCCAAGGCTCATACGTCACTGCCACTGTTATTGTCACTGTCAAACCCTGACACTGTCTTACAACAACGAGGCCGTGACCTAAAGCTCTATGAAGAGATCCTGCGTGACGATCACGTCAAGTCCTGCTTCCAGCAAAGACGTCTGGCTGTCACTCAGTCAGAGTGCCAAATCGTATTGGGGACAGAAGTTCAATAAACTTGCTCAGTTACATGGAAGACTGACAAGACTCGATTCAGCGGCATAGCCTTTAAATCAGTGGTTGCCGATGGGCAATCCACTGGATTTTATTGTTGAACCAAGCCGCTACGCGGCAAAAAAAACTCTCAATATTGTCTAATAATTCCTGATACCACATCAATTCTGATGTGTCTTAATAACAGGAATACTAAACATGAATTCAACCGAAAAAAACAGTTCGAAGAGCTTTACCAAAAACACCTGACCGCACTCAAGCTACAAGGCAAAAGCAAGTCCACCATTGATCTCTACAGCCGCCCGTTAAGACGTCTTGCCAGCTATTTTAACTGCTGCCCTGATACGCTCAACACGGATGACCTTAAAACCTACTTTGCGGATCTGATCGAAAGCCACTCACGGAGTACGGTAAAAACAGATCGCAACGGCATCCAGTTCTTCTATAAACATGTGCTCAACAAACCGTGGAAATTCATTGATATCGTCAAGCCCCCTTCGGTCAGGCGACTGCCGGATATCCTGACCTCAGCAAAGATCGCCCGGCTACTCAACAGCTGCCGGGAATCCCATATTCACACCTTTATTCTCGTTACTTACAGTATGGGACTCAGGTTAGGAGAGGCATTGAACCTTACTGTCAATGATATTGACTCAGACAGAATGAGCGTTCATTTAAGACAGTGCAAAGGAGGCAAAGATCGTTACGTCCCACTGCCAACCCAAGCACTCGCGGCCCTGAGAACCCATTGGAAAACCCACCGAAATCCATGTTGGGTATTTCCGCAAGGCCGGGATAAAGCAGAAAAACACTTAGCACAAAAGCCGATGAATCGCTCGTTACCCCAAAGAGCCATGAGGAAGCTAGTCAAAGAATGCCGGATTAACAAGGAAGTCAGCATACATTCCCTGAGACACAGCTTTGCCACCCACCTTCTTGAGAAAGGTCTCAGTCTTAGGGTTATTCAGGACATCCTCGGCCATATGCGCCCGGAAACCACCGCACTGTGGGGTATTTTTGGTGGCCAGGATCAGTTCGTAACTCATCAGCAGATAATTGGCGTAAAGCCATGGCCAGGAAATTGATTCAATGATGGTTGTTTTTAGCTCGCAACCGATTAATCTACCTTGTTTCTCATCGGGCGTTAAATCTGATTCTGTATAGCCTTTTGTGTGGGCAATGTCCTGCAAGGTGCCCGACAGTGTGTACTGGTCAGGGGTTATAAAAACGCTCTGGTTTGGAGACACTGTTTTCTGTTCAAGCTCGACAACAAAACGTTTTGTCAGCGCTTGAGCCTGACAGACGACGGACAGTACCATTAACAACAGTGGTGCTGCATAGAGTGAGTGTTTAATCATTCTATCCCTGCATTTTGGCATAGAGAGAGGAAGGATAGATCAAGGAAATAACGCAAGTTATGCAGTTAACCGTTCTCTCAACTGCCCCGGAGAAACATTCAGCCCTGCCGCATAAACTGTGGTGCTGAGGTGAAAGTGATCCAACTTCACTTTCTCTATGACTATAAAGTCTGCTGTGAATAAGATAACGCCTTTCTTTTGTTCCCTGTCTTGCCTCTGTTACCTACCTTGCCCCGGCCTCGGTCAGGAGTTTCACGATGTCGGTATAGCCCTTCCAGGCAGCAATGATCAGCGGGGTGGAACCATTCTTATTCCGGGCGTTGAGATCCGCTCCGGCTTCGATCAAGATTTTCACACAGTCGGTATTGCCTTCCGCAGCAGCAATGAGCAGCGGGGTCGCGGCATTCGACGTGGCAGCGTCAATATCCACCCCGGCGTTAATCAGGACTTTCACACAGTCAGTGTTATTTTCCTGGGCAGCGATGAACAGTGCGGTGCCGCCACTATTACCCCGGGCGTTGAGATCCACTTTGGCCTCGATCAGGAGTTTCACGATGTCGGTATGGCCATTCTGGGCAGCAATGATCAGTGGGGTGGTGCCATTTTTATTCCGGGCGTTGAGATCTTCCCCGGCCTCGATCAGGAGTTTCACGATGTCGGTATAGCCCTTCCCGGCAGCAATGATCAGCGGGGTGGAACCATTCTTATTCCGGGCGTTGAGATCCGCTCCGGCTTCGATCAAGATTTTCACACAGTCGGTATTGCCTTCCGCAGCAGCAATGAGCAGCGGGGTCGCGCCATTCGACGTGGCAGCGTCAATATCCACCCCGGCGTTAATCAGGACTTTCACACAGTCAGTGTTATTTTCCTGGGCAGCGATGTACAGCGCGGAGGTGCCATCTTTATTTCGGGCGTTGAAATCCGCTTTGGCTTCGATCAGGAGTTTCACGATGTCGGCATGGCCATTCTGGGCAGCCTTGAACAGAGGGGTGGTGCCATTGTTAGTCTGGGCGTTGAGATCCGCTCCAGCTTCGATCAAGATTTTCACACAGTCGGTATTGCCTTTGGCTGAAGCAATGATCAGCGGGGTGGTGCCATTCGTCATGGCAGCGTCGAGATCCGCCCCGGCGTTAATCAGGACTTTCACACAGTCGGTATTGCCTTTGGCTGAAGCAATGATCAGCGGGGTGGTGCCATTCGTCATGGCAGCGTCGAGATCCGCCCCGGCGTTAATCAGGACTTTCACACAGTCGGTGTTATTTTGTTGGACAGCGATGAACAGTGCGGTGCCGCCATTCTTAGCCCGGGCGTTGAGATCTACTTTGGCCTCGATCAGGAGTTTCACGATGTCGGTATGGCCATTCTGGGCAGCAATGATCAGTGCGGTGGTGCCATTCTTATTCCGGGCGTTGAGATCAGCCCCGGCCTCGATCAGGAGTTTCACGATGTCGGTATAGCCCTTCCCGGCAGCATTGATCAGCGGGGTGGAACCATTCTTATTCCGGGCGTTGAAATCAGCCCCGGCCTCAATCAGGAGTTTCACGATGTCGCCATGGCCATACTGGGCAGCGATGGTCAGCGGGGTGGCGCCATTGTCAGGCCGGGCGTTGAGATCCGCCCGGGCTTCGATCAGGATTTTTACGCAGTCAGTGTTATTTTCCTGGGCAGCGATGTACAGCGGGGAGGTGCCATCTTTATTTCGGGCGTTGAAATCCGCTTTGGCTTCGATCAGGAGTTTCACGATGTCGGCATGGCCCCTCTTGGCAGCGATGATCAGTAGGGTGGCGCCATTCATGGTCCGCTCATTGAGATCCGCACCGGCGTTGATCAGGCATTCGACGACGTCCCTGTGCCCCCGGATGGATGCCAACATCAAGGCAGTACGACCATTATTCATAACGGCATTGACATTGACTCCTTCTGCCAGTGACTTCTCCACCTGATCCAAATCCCCCTCAAAACAGCCACGATAAAACGCCGGATCGGGAAAAAATTTATCCGGGTGAGATTCACCGGTGTTCTCATTCACCATAGGCATCGGATTTTGCCGGCACATTGCACACCGGCGAGAGCCGATGGGGCGTTGAACAAAACACCTCGTAATACAGTCCAGATCGAAGCGCTTGCCACAACATTGGCTTTTGACGACCACAAGCGCTACATCACGGTAATGGAAGTGAATCATACAAATAGGACAGGGATCGGACTCCGGCGGTACGTCAGTGTCCACGGAGACGGCGGGGCGGGGAATGCCATCCATGAGTAGTACATCTGTGTTATTCACATGGCCTGCGCACTCCGGGCAGTGTCCATTGTCCAAATGTGGGCATGAGCTTTGTCCGGGCGTTGCTGCTGTGTGGCCTGTCGAATTTGCTGCGGAATTCATCGGCCATTCAGCAGACTCACTGCTATCGGATGATGGTCGGAATTGACAGACGCCATGACAGGGAGAGACAAAACAATCTAAACCCAAACTATGCTGATGCTGCTGTGAGCCTCCGCTACCATCGGCAGAGTCAGAATCAGAATAAAGGAAGTTGCTGAAAGAGCCTGTAGGATCGGCGGTGGCTTCCTGAGCCTGCTGCCCAGAAGACTCTGATGGCGGGTGTTGTTGCTGGTTATTGCCAGAGCCGGGCACCGTAATGATGGCTGCCAACGGGTGATCCTGACGCAGCCCTTTTAGTTTCATCGTATTATACGACGGCGAATACATATCCAAATAACTTTTTAAAAGCGAACCGAAAGCGACAACCATTTCTACAGGTAGCCATGAATGCGAGGTGGAGCTCAGTGGGGTATTTCTGGTGGTCAGGATCAGTTCGTAACTCACCAGCAGATAATTGGCGTAAAGCCATGGCCACGGAATTGATTCAATGACCTTTGTTTTTAGCTCGTAGCCGCTTAGTCTGCCTTGTTTCTCATCAGACGATAAATCTGATCCTGCATAGCCTTTTGTGTGGGCAATGTCTGAGAAGATACACGACAATATATGAAGATCAGGTGTTACAGAAAAGTTCTGGTTTGGAGAACCTGTTTTCTGTTCAAGCTCGATAACAAAACGTTTTGTCAGCGCTTGAGCCTGACAGACGACGGACAATACCATTAGCAACAGTGGTGCTGCATAGAGTGAGTGTTTAATCATTCTATCCCTGCATTCTGGTCATCCACCGCCTCTACTCCCCACAGTGCCCCGGCATTGATCAGCAGGTTCATGCAGTCAATATAGCCCAGCCTGGTTGCGATGGGCATCAGGGTGTCGCCATTTGACAAGACGGCAGTGACATTCGCCCCGGCGTTGATTAGGAGTTGCGCGCAGTTGGCATCGCCCATCTCGACTGCGATGAACAAAGGGGTGGTGCCACCAGAAGGCAAGGCGGCGTTTTTATACCCGCCTGACAGAAACCGTGGAAATCAACAGCCACCGGATGATCAACCACCTGATGGACGACCTTGGGCTGGGGGAAAATAATCATGACCCTCGCTGTTATTGCCGATCACTACGGCCAGACCTTTTTGGAAAAGTACCGGCATAAACTACTGCCTGGCCACCAGAAAGCCCTTAAATCCATCCGAAGTTGCCGGACACCTGCTGCCGGAATGACACTGCTGGAATGCACTGCCTGCCAGCGCCGTGATCAACGTCCGATGTCCTGCGGTCACCGTAGCTGCAATCGCTGCCAGAATACCGATACCACTGAGTGGCTGGCAAGGCAGCGGCAAAAACTGCTCCCTGTTGAGTATTTCATGGTGACTTTTACTCTGCCTGCACAATTGCGGCAAATCGCATGGCAACACCAGCGTCAAGTCTATGACCTGTTGTTCAGGGAAGCAGCTGAAACCCTGAAAAGCTTTGGCTGCAACCACAAAAGTCTGGACGGGCAGCTCGGAATGACCGGCGTATTACATACCCACAGTCGTCGACTTGATTACCACCCTCATGTGCACTTTGTAGTTCCAGGTGGTGGTATTAATACCCGCCGTCGTGAATGGCGAAAGCTCAAGGGTAACTACCTGTTCAACAGTAACAACCTGGCCAGAGTCTTCCGGGGACGATTGTTGAAAGCTCTGAATGAAGCGGCTTTACTGACACCAACGCTTAAAAAATCGCTGCCCGAACTCTGGGTGGTGAATTGTCAGCACGTCGGAAAAGGCGAACCTGCGTTGAAATACTTGTCCAGATATCTCTACCGGGGCGTTATTGCTGACCGGCAGATTACAGGTCATGATGACGGACAAGTGACTTTCATCTATCGGAACAGTAAAACCGGTGCAAAAGAGCAGCGAACCATAAAAGGAGAAGACTTTCTCTGGCTGGTTTTACAGCATGTTCTGCCCAAAGGATTGAGACGAGTCCGTGACTACGGATTCCTGCACTGTCGGGCTAAACGCAGACTTAACCTGATTCAGCTGATCTTGCAAGTCATGCTGAAACCTCTGGAACCTATCATCCGACCAAAACACGCCTGCAGAACCTGTGGCTGCGATATGAAAGTCATAGCATTCCGGTTCACAGGTTTCACCTGACCGATAAAAAAGGGCTTAAATTCACTCAACAGGGGAGAGCCAGCACAATCTGAATACATATTTTTACGACAATGCTCAATTAATAGCTTGGGCAGGGACGCGCTCAGCTTAACAAAAGCCAAAACCAACCTGCATCAGCTATAAAGGCTGCCAGAGAAAAAGCTATTTCCCATAAACCATTCCGAGTGGCTGTCAAATCCGGGCTTGTTCAACAACCGGATAAGATTGCGGCTGCGCGCAATCTATCCTTATTCGTTCTATTTTTTCGTCGCTACGTTTAAAGCCTGCATAGGTGGCTTCAGTAAGCGCACCAATCGCAGCTTTAATTTCTGAGAGTTCACGGTCATGCTGTGCAAAGCGCAACCGATTTTCCTGCTGGTACTCTCGCATCTCCCGTCTTGTTGCCAGTATCTCTTGGTGTGTATCACCAGTGATCTCAATGAGACTACGAACTGCACTATCCAGTGAGTCAAAATGTGACTCAAGTTGCTCTATCCTAACTTCTAACGACATCGGAACTACTCTCGTTGTGAATGGAGTAACCAGCGTAGCAGAGACTGGCACAAAGACACCTAACATAGGGTTATGTTGCTACCTAAACAATTCAGAATGTGACCCCAGACGCTCAAAGAATATTTTATCTTCTACCACTGCATAGATTGATAACCAGTCTGGCTCTATGTGACATTCTCGATAGCCGCGATAGTTACCAGTCAGGGAATGGTCTTTGTATCTCGCTGCAAGTGGTCTATCTTCTATGAGCCGATCTGTGACTTTCTTTAATTTTGAGCAATCTTTACCCTGCTTCTTTGCTTTTTTAACGTCCCTTTTGAATTGATTCGTACTGACTGGCTTTAGCATCATTAAATATCCAAGTCATCGTACATTTCCTGAGCGTTTTCGTAGTGCGTTAAACCTACTCCTTTCTCTGTGTCGTCAAAGGCTTTAAGGGTTTCTTCATTAGGTATACGAACATCAAAAGGTAATCCATTGCACAAACCTACTTGCTTATAAAACAAGGTGATTGCATCTGTTGCGTTCAGCCCCAGTTTCCTGAATATCGCTTCTGCATGTTCCTTCACATCAGGCTCTATTCTGGCTCGGATCATTGCGCTTTTGCTCATTTTTAAGTACCCCATGCATCATATTGTTCTGTACAGTGTCATTGTAGATCATTTGGGGTACAGTGCAAACGCTTCCAATTCGTGGCTTCGCCACCCGACCGCCCTTCGGTCGGCGTCTGAAGCTGAGGGATATACTGCACACTCGGTATAATATCATTAACAACCGTACCACGAAGCATACTATCATGGCAGGGAAGCAACTCTCGGAGAAATCGCAAAGGCCGACCATAGCATACGCATGGCCAAAGCTTATACGACATTGCTAGCCCACCCTGACAGTGTCATACAGCAGCGAGGCCGTGACCTAAAGCTCTATGAAGAGATCCTGCGTGACGACCAGGTAAAATCCTGTTTCCAGCAAAGACGTTTGGCTGTCACACATTAATTATAAGCAGATCGAACTCTTCACTAAAAAGTAAGCGTTCAAGCAGGGTATAGACTCCCCCTACTTATCGAGATCGGATTTTAACGGATTGGCCCCGAATTTCTCTTTCCAGATTCGTGGGATTAGCTCCCGGATATCTCGAGCCGGATGGTAACTGATGCGCTGAAGCACATCGACGAAGTACTTGTATGGATCAATGCCTGCAAGAAGACAACTGACGATTAACGTCTGGAACACGGCAACATTGTCTGCTCCTTCTTCTGTCCAGCAAAAAAGCCAGTTTTTTCTCCCCATCGGGATACACCTGAGACTTCGCTCCAGGTGATTCGTATCAATGGCGACATCCGGATTATCCAGATAAAGCCGTAGCTCTTTTTCCCGTTTGTTCACGTAGCCAAGAGCCTTGCTCAATGGGTTGCTTTTCACCAGATTCAGGCGACGAAGTTGTTCTTCATGCCAGTTAAAGAACTGATCAACCAGTGGCTTGCCATTCTGTTGGCGGTATTCCCGCTTTGCTTCGCCTTGCAGCTCAGCTTTGCGGATTTCGTCTTCGACTTGATAGATCGCACCTATGCAGTCCAGCGCCTCTTTTGCGGCTTCTGGCTCGACCTCTTGTGACTTAACGAAGTATCTCCTGCTATGTGTCCAGCACTGGGCATGGATGATTTTGGGGTATTTCATGCACAGGCGGTCGTATTCCGAATAACCATCGGTCAGCAAGACCCCCTTATACTCTTTCAGATAAGGTTCTACGACCCTGCCAGAACGAGTGGTGGAGAAAGTAAAAGCTATCTCATTCTGGTCTCCGTAAAAACACCAGAAGTAGCCTCTTTGCATCTTGCCCTTGCTTTTACGGCCCGCTTTTCCGGGCGTTTCATCCAGAGTGAGGACACGACTTTCCAGACAGCTGTTGAGCACTTCGTCAGCGATGGGTTTGAGTAAGTGCCCGGCACGCTGCTCAAGATGTGTCAGGGTTCCACGGCTGATAGTAATACCACTGGACTCAAGTTTCTGATGCTGGCGGTAAAGCGGTGCGTGAAAGCGGTACTTCTCTACCAGCAGACCTGCGATAAAGCTGACATCGGCAAAGCTGCGATCAAATAATCCTGATGGTGCGGCTACCGTTGTTAGCGTCTGGCTGGGCTTATGGCGAACGACTTCGCGCTGATATTTCAGGATGACATAGCTGGCAGGGCGCTGCGCCAGCCGATAGGTGTACTTGTAGTCAATGATTTCGTACTGGTCTGCGTCTTCACCCTTCATTTCTGCAGCAGGCATCGGGATGAGTTCAACCGGTACATCTTCAGTAAAGCGCAGCCCCTGATCGGTCACACAGTCTTCAGGGCGATTCTTTTTCCGCCGTTCGTAAGTGATGGTTTCTGTGGGAGTTTCCTGCTCTTCAGGCTTGTCCTGAAGGATTTCTCCCAGCGCCAGCTGGTCCGGATTCTCAATCAGGCGCTTTTCGGATTTTTCACCAAATAGCTGATGTTTAAACCAGGCCAGCTGATGTTTAAGAGAAGCTATTTCCTGATCACGCTCCGACAGCAAGACCAGGATCTGCTGGAGCAGGTCCTGGTCAGTGGTGCCGGGGGTCGAAACAGGTAATTTCATGGCGGTTAAAGATAGACCTTTGACTCTCCTTTTGTGTAACGGGACGGTTGATGTTTGTAGCGTTTATATTGCTGAACGCAGCGGGTATCAATGCCTTCAAGGATGAGCTTCAGATCTGTCCACGCCATTGTTTGCTTGATGGATTTGCCTGCATGAGTATGAAACTGACCCTGTTCCAGTCGTTTGCTCCAGATACAGTATCCACTGCGATCAAAATACAGCACCTTGCACTGGGTTTGTTTGCGGTTGATGAAGACAAACAGCTGGCCGCTGAGTGGGTCTTCTTCAAGTTTGTTTCTCACCAGGGCAGACAGGCCGTCGTAGGATTTACGCATGTCGGTGGGCCGGTTGTAGAGCCAGATCCGAACCTGAGATTCTGGAAAAAACATGATCAGCGACGCATACGAAGAATAACACCACCGGGCAGCTCAAGTTCCAACTGCCAGTTTAAGCTGGCTGGAGGTTCAGTCAGCCCGTTTGGGACTTCAACCCATTCCGGGGCAGAAGCCTGAGCGATATCAAAGGAGTCAGTGTTGTCGTTATCCCTGAGTTTGCGCTTCCAGTTTGTGAATGTTGCCAGGCTTATGTTTTGAGTTTGGCAAAAAGCTTTCTGGCTCAAGCCACTGGCTATTTGCTGATCAATGATCTGTTGCCACTGCTCAGGGTTGAGACGGGTAAAGGGTTTTGTCAGTTGCTTCACGTTAGGTATCTCCTGCGTTGTTTGCAGGGGAAAGGCTGGCAGTCAGGTTGTGATTTTTGAAGACGTCCTCAAATGAGCGGTTACACTAAAAAAAAAGAAGACCTGTGCGATAGAACTAATATCTGCATATTTAGAGGTTACCTTCATGGAAATTGGTTCAATCTCAACAAACCGATACAATACAGCAGCTACAGGTGTTGCAAAAAACCCTCTTTCAGCATCTCAGACTCCTTCAGGTAATAAAGAAGTTCAAGTTCAGATCAGTCAGCAAGCAAGGGATTTGAGCAAGATCAGTACAAAACAGGCATACACATTAAATCCTAAAGAGATCGAGTATTATAAAAACAACCCAAGAGAAGCTGCTTTTGACGCAAAACAATTTGCCTATGGTATTAATTTTCTCCTTGTTCCAGCACCAACCAGCCCAAGAATCGCTGACCATAAGTACCTTGATGGAACACCGGTCACTGACACTAGCTACAGACCAAAATTCGAAGCTGAGGCTGATTTGTTCAGGCAACAGAGAATAGAATTGTATGAAAAAGAAAAGGCTGAAGGCACCTCATCTATTGAGATCATGGAAAAAATATTCGAACTGTATGCTAACCTGCCAGAGAGCTTCAAACTGAAGATAGGGTATATTTGAGATGGATCGTTAAAAGGTGAGAATGCTGGTTCTCACCTCATAAAATAAATCCGGAATCAGTTGTTACTTGTCCAGTTCACGATAATGTTATTTGTCATACCAAAAGGTACTGGCGAAATGTTACCGCTACCAGGCACACCGAAAGCAAAATAGTACTCTGCGTTTGCAGAACGTCCCCGGAAAGCCTCACTACCAGCTGATTGATAGCCAGATACGTTTAAACAACCACCGATAGTATCGCAGAGATATACAATCAGCCCTGCCGGTTTATTGGCAATATTCCAGTTCCACTGAACAAGAGTCACTGTGGCATTGGTTGAAATGGATGTTGTAGATCCCATCAAAGAGGAAATATAGTACTGCCCTCTGAGATACATAATCGGTCCAGTCACAGAGTCAGCCCATGCTCCAGTAATAGTGGAGGCATTAAAAGGCTGTGCCATCAGACCAAGCGCAGGTGCAGCATTGGCATCACCAAGCAATTCAAACTTATGCTTTTTCATTGGGATGGATTCTGAAGCATTAGAAGTAATGGAGAACGTCAGAGAAGAAAAAATCAGAGTCAACAAAGCAAAAGAGTTGCGATTAAGCAGTTTCACTGGTCTCATTCCCTTGAGATTTTAGGTAGGAATAAAAAAGGTAACGGAACTTTGACTGATTAAGTGAAGTCCCAGCAAAGAAGCTCCTACTACCAGAGGAGCTTTTTATGGCCACAGAGATTTATGACTTTTTTGAACTCACGACTTCTTTTGACCTCAAACCTAAAGGTGCTATCCGCCACTTCCAAAGCAAAGGATTAACCACCAGCTTCAGCTGGATGGACATGATCAGCGAAGAGTATATCACTGAAGTATATGGTCACGGCTGGAAGAAGAAAGAAAGCAGTCCTCTGCCGCCTACAGGCAAAGGCTCATCAGAGCTACCTCCGGAGTTTTCGGAGATTAGTACCCTGACTCAGAAACGTGCAGCAAACCGGGCTGACATGCAGGCCATTGTGGATGCGGCTGAATATTTGGGAAGCCACTATAAGGAGATCTATGGCAAGCGTGTGGAGCAGTTGCAGCAATATATGGAGGAGACCGGGGTTACTGAAACTTTCAAACAGAAGATCACTGAGATGATGACTGATCTGCCTGCTGAGCAGGCGGTAGAGAGTGAGAAATGCTTCGTTTTTTGGGCGGTTGATGGGTCTGAGTAAGTATTTCAGCTACGAATTTCAGACAAAAGCTCTGGATGATTGTTCAGCAATCTGAACAGTTTTACCAGTGAAAGTGGTGGTTTGGTTTTGCCATTTTCGTATCGGGAAAATGCGTTAACCCCCCCACCAAAAATCTCTCCGGCCTCTTTCTGGTCAAGAGTCAGCTTTTTACGGACATTCGCAATAAAGCCCGGGTCGACTATGGAAGCGTTTACCTGTTTATTAAACGCAACCATGGCCGCACTAACCCGCTCTGATTCTCTGGCGTCAAGAACGACCTCTCCACAAGCCGGACAATAACCTCCGGTAACCTCCGGGATAGAAGTACTTTCACCTTTGTAACTGTGAGGCAAATCACGAGTGTCATGCACCAGATCGGCCCCAGAACATATTGGACATTTCATCGTCTATAGCTCCTTAAAGGACACGACGAGTACATCATCAGTAACTGTCAGTTTCAGATAAACCTCATCGGCTGGTATGATGGGTTTGTAAACATCTTGCCAGACCCGATGATCCCCATAAGTTGTCATGCTTTTATAGAAATCCCGAGGGTTCAGGGTTAACACCACATCAATGATACCACTGGAATCAAGCCCCAGACCTGCGGCTCCAGAGAGAGCGCTCCCGGTAAAACGTACTTTAGTCGGCTCAATTAACGATTTAACGACAGGGAGCTTACAGTGAGGCGTTCTCTTTTCCATAGCTTAAAAATAACCTATTAGGTTAATTTTAACAAGTTTGACTGCCAAAAGTTCAAGGGTAGATCAACCGATCCGAAAGCTTTACCGTCTCAAACAGGAATATTCCTCGGAATATTACTGACAGATCAAGAAAAGCCCCAGCAAAGAAGCTCCTACTACCAGAGGAGCTTTTTATGGCCACAGAGATTTATAACTTTTTTGAACTCACGACTTCTTTTGACCTAAAGTCCAAAGATACAACTCGTTCCCATGCTCTGAGGGTGTCGAAAAACTCTCTCCAGCGTGGGAACAAGTTGACTCCCGTCATTCCCGGCTTCATCCTCGTCATTCCCGGCTTCATTCTCGTCATTCCCGCGAAGGCGGGAATCCACACTGACTCACCACCAGAACCCCACTGCCCGGTGCCCCCCTGGCCTTGATCCCCGAGAAGGCAGAGATCCACAGTTGGCCCTGGATTCCCGCCTTCGCGGGAATGACGACCTCAGAGCATGGAAACGGGCTGTTGGAGTTTTGCGACACGCTCTGGAGCGTGAGAACCAGAGCTTTGCGACAGCCTCTAAAGGCTTGGAGCTATTTTGAGGGTTTTCAGGGTATATCAGAGGGGGTATTTATAGAAATACAGTTTTACTTAATAAAAACAATTCAAATAAATCAACAAGTTAAAGCTTTTTCAATATTCTGCCAGAAATTGCTTACATTTAGAGTAATGACTGCAAACAATCATGAGCCAGAAAAACAGCTTTAGCTCACTATCATCAGGCTAAAAGCCGGGCTCGGTGATGTTTCCAATAATAAATCAAACACTTAAGGATAATCAGCATGAAAGCAATACAAGCCCTGGTTTTGCTGCTTCTGACGGCTTGCCTCAGCCTACCCGTTCAGGCAGAAAAAATTTACAAGTGGATTGATGAAAAGGGCACAGCTCACTACTCCTCCAGACCGCCACTGGTTAATGTTGATACCGAGATCATTTCAACGGTGAACGAGCATAAAGAAGAGCCTGAAGACCCGCCCCCTTCCGTTGAATCTGAGTCCACCCCGAAGAATCCTTCTGAAACCCGTCAAAACCCAGAAGTTCTGGCTTACTGTAATACTCTTTCAGCCAACCTCGAGACACTCGACAGTGATGATCAGGTACGTCTGGACAAAGCCGATGGCAGTTTTGAAATACTGAATGACGAAGACCGGGAAAGGGAGAAGGAGAGAATTCATCAGCAAATGAAACAGTTCTGTTTCTGAGCAGGGCCACAATAACCACCGGGCAGGCTTAACTGCCCGGCTTCGTTGATTAACTCTGACGTTTTTTAGCTGTAATCTTTTTATAGATACGGTAGGAAAAACACGCCAGGGCACCGGTGACGCCGATAAAGACCATATGATCGGGCTCAGTTAGAAAGTGCATCAGCAATGAGAAAACACTTCCCTCTGAATGGTCTCCCGGATGAGCAAACGCCTGAGAAGAGACCAACACGGCGGCAGTGGCTATAGAAACAGCTCTCAGTTTTTTCATATCGTACTACTCCTGTCTATTTTTATTACCGCAAACGGTGAATATGCGACATTATACGCTCACGGCAGTGGGTTCGTGATCCTGTTTTTCAGGCATTTTCGCTTCCAACATGCCTTTGTCAACGATAAAGTCGATCACTTCACGGACACCCTGCTCCGCTTTCAGGTTGGTGAACAGGAAAGGACGATCTCCGCGCATCTTTTTTGCATCCCTGTCCATGACTTCCAGAGAGGCTCCAACGATAGGTGCAAGATCGGTTTTATTGATGATCAACAGATCAGAACGGGTAATACCCGGCCCTCCCTTACGAGGAATCTTGTCTCCTGCGGAAACATCAATGACGTAGATGGTCAGGTCGGACAGCTCAGGGCTGAAGGTTGCACTGAGGTTATCGCCACCGGATTCCACCAGAACCATTTCCAGTCCCGGATGTCTCTGACAAAGCTCATCCACTGCTGCCAGATTCATGGATGCATCTTCACGAATAGCCGTATGAGGGCATCCACCGGTTTCAACGCCAATGATGCGATCTTCTTCCAACGCCTCATGACGAATCAGAAACTGCGCGTCTTCTTTCGTATAAATATCATTAGTCACCACTGCCAGATTATAATGCTGGCGCATGGATGCACAGAGTTTGGTAAGCAGTGCTGTTTTACCGGACCCCACAGGACCACCGACACCAACGCGGAGGGTTTGAGTCTGCTTGCTAGTCATATTTCTTCTTCCTAGGATCTGAACAATCTTGAATACTGGTGCTCATGCCAGCTGCTGGCCATGGCGAAATGCACCAGGTTATTCCCCAATTCGTGATCATGAATCGTCTTGGCGCTCTCGATCACAGGGCCAATTTCACTGGCCAGATGGTGCAAAATTTTCTGGGCATCGGTCTGTCCCAGGGGTACCGCCTTGGTTGCTGCTGTCACCTGGTTTTCGCACCATGACCAAAGCAGCCCGATAGCGGCAATGTCTTTCTCCATACCGTGACATAAACTCGATAAAGCAAACATAGCTGCCTGGGAGGGTATCTCCAGCCAGTCCGCTCTGGATTCTTCCGGGAATAAAGACTTCAGCCAGGTTTTGAATGCCCTGCCCACCTGACAGTCTTCATCATAAAGCTCTCGAGTTTCTCGAAAGGCGAGCAATTGACGGTTCCAGTGCTCAACTGATGGCCTGTCGTCAGACCGGAAAGCGTCGTAAAGTCGAAAGAATACCGGAACATCAAGACGACCCATTCCCTGCCCGAGCAACTGAGAGACCCAATGGCAGGTGGACTCACGATCAAAACACCATTGCCGATCAATAGCGGTTTCCAGACCCTGAGAGTAAGCAAAAGCCCCAACAGGCAGGGCTGGACTGGATAAATGCAAAAGGCCAAGTAATGCCTCAGTATTCATGGTTTTCTACCGGCTCATGGCTGTGCTCACCAGAGTGATGATGATGGTGATGACTATGCCCCCTGGCGTAAGCACCGCTTTCGGGCTCAAAAGGAGCTTCCGTGTGATCTACCGTCAGCCCCAGTAACATCACCATTTCATCCAGAACGTGATCTTTCTGGAATCGAAGCCAGTTATTACCTATCTGTAACGGAACATGGCGATTGCCAAGGTGATAGCAGGCTTTGGCAAACGTCAGGGCATTCTCACAACTGGCGGTTGTGACCTCTTCATCGCTGGCTCGAATCAATACGACTTCACCGCTGTCTGCCTGAAGCAGGGTGCCGTCTCTTAAAACATCGCCGCGCTCGATGAATATTCCCGCTGCTCTTCCTCCCTGGGTGGTCGCTTTTAAACGACCTCTCTTGCGCTCATCAAATGGCAGCAATAGCTCATCATTGTGCTGAACATCAGTTTCCTGCAGGCGCCTGGTTAACTTCAGCATTTCTTATTTTCCTTTGCTTGATTGGCTTTGGGCTATTTATTGTAAAAAATGATTAAAAAAGAAAGTAGCGCTGTGCCAGAGGTACGACTTTGGCCGGTTCACAGACCAGCAGCTCGCCATCGGCACGCACTTCATAGGTCTCTGGATTCACTTCCATATGGGGCTGCCAGGTGTTCAGCAACATATCTTTCTTGCGAATCGTTCGGGTATTTTTTACCGCAGAAACGACTTTATTCAATCCTAGTTTACGGCCAATGTCGTTTTCAAAAGCGGCCTGCGAAACAAACGAAAGAGAGGTAGCAGAAACGGTTTTACCCAGAGCCCCAAACATGGGTCGGTAATGAACCGGTTGTGGTGTCGGGATAGACGCATTGGGATCACCCATAGGTGCCATGGCAATCGCTCCACCCTTTAATACCAGAGAAGGTTTAGTGCCAAAGAATGCCGGTTTCCAAAGCACCAGGTCAGCCAGCTTACCCGGCTCGACAGAGCCCACTTCATGAGAAATACCATGGGTTATTGCCGGATTCATGGTGTATTTCGCCACATAACGGCGTGCCCTGAAGTTATCCACACCCGCCGATGAGTCTTCAGGCAATAATCCCCGTTGAACTTTCATTTTATGAGCCGTCTGCCAGGTACGACAAACCACTTCACCGACCCGCCCCATGGCCTGGGAGTCCGAAGCAATCATCGAGAAAGCGCCCAGGTCATGTAGAATATCTTCTGCTGCAATGGTTTCTCGACGAATGCGGGAGTCGGCAAAAGCCACATCTTCAGGAATGTTCGGATCGAGATGGTGACAAACCATCAGCATATCCAGATGCTCATCAACCGTGTTGATGGTGTATGGACGTGTCGGGTTGGTAGACGACGGAAGCACAAAGTCTTCACCACAGGCCTTGATAATATCGGGAGCATGTCCGCCTCCGGCACCCTCGGTATGATAGGTGTGGATAACTCTGCCCTTGAATGCGGCAATAGTATCTTCAACAAAGCCGGATTCATTTAGGGTGTCGGTGTGAATAGCTACCTGAATGTCGTATTTCTCTGCCACTCCAAGGCAACAGTCAATAGAGGCTGGAGTGGTCCCCCAGTCTTCATGAAGCTTGAGCCCCATGGCTCCCGCCAGAACCTGCTCTTCCAGTGCTGCGGGTATGCTGGCGTTGCCTTTGCCAAGAAAACCGATATTCATAGGTAAACTGTCCACAGCCTGCAGCATGGAACTCATATGCCACTCACCGGGTGTACAGGTTGTCGCATTGCTCCCTGTAGCAGGTCCGGTGCCGCCACCGAGCATGGTGGTGACCCCGGAAGCCAGGGCTTCTTCTATCTGTTGGGGGCAGATGAAGTGGATATGGGCATCAATCCCCCCCGCAGTGACAACCTGACCTTCGCCAGCAATCACTTCGGTGCCGGGACCAATAATGATGTCGACTCCGGCCTGCACGTCGGGGTTGCCGGCCTTGCCTATCTTTTCTATCCGGCCGTTTTTAATGCCAATATCCGCTTTTACGATGCCCCAGTGATCCAGAATCAGAGCATTGGTAATGACCGTATCCACAACATCAGCCCCTGTTCTCTGACTCTGGCCCATACCGTCACGAATAACCTTGCCGCCTCCAAACTTCACTTCGTCGCCATAAACGGTAAAGTCTTTCTCCGGACTGATGAACAGATCCGTGTCACCAAGACGTACTTTGTCGCCTACAGTCGGACCAAACATGTCCACATAGGTTTGACGTTCCATTCTGGCCATTATTTATCTCCCTGCTCAAGCTCACCCATGACATCACCACGGAAACCATAGATTTTGCCTTCTCCGGCAAAACGCACCAATTCAACCTGTCGATCCTGACCAGGCTCAAAACGGACAGCGGTTCCTGCCGGGATATTCAACCGGAAACCGAGAGTGGATTCCCGATCAAAAGCCAGTGCCGGGTTCACTTCATAGAAATGATAATGAGAACCAACCTGTACTGGCCTGTCGCCAGTATTGGCCACGGAGACAACGCAGGTCTCACGCCCTTTATTAATGTCGATTGCCTCTTCGCAGGCAATGACCTCTCCTGGAATCATAAAACCTCCTGCTCTACGCAATGGGATTGTGAACCGTCACCAGTTTGGTGCCGTCCGGAAAGGTGGCTTCTACCTGAACTTCATGAATCATCTCGGGAATGCCTTCCATGACATGGTCACGGGTGAGGATTTCACGCCCTTCATTCATCAGCTGAGCAACTGTCTTGCCGTCTCTGGCGCCCTCCATTATGTGCATCGAAATCAGCGCAATGGACTCCGGGTAATTCAGCTTTACTCCCCTGCCAAGGCGACGTTCAGCAACCAGTGCCGCTGTGTATAACAGCAATTTGTCTTTTTCTCTGGGGGTCAGCTCCATGAGAGCCCTCCAATTTATCCTTGTGGTCTTTTAATGCGCTATTGGTAGGTTATAGGCATCAACAATCAGGTATTCCAGATTCTGGGCTTACAACCTTTCCGGCCATTCAATTGGCCACGGAGCTCATTCCAAAGCCAGGTAAACAGTGTTCTGGCCTGTTCAGGTGAGCTGCCCAGATAGCGAGCAATAAAAACCCCGTTTCGCCAGGTAATGGCTGTACATTTAGAGCCTCCGCAGGCTTCCAGCCTTTCATGCAGATGATCACAACCGGGGTCTTGTTCAAAGGTCATGAGCAGTGTACCGAATACATGCTGGCCATTAAGACCAAGAACGGACTGAGCAAGAGGTGAGCCCGCTGCCAGCTCCAGCCTTTCTCGATAAAGTGGCTGATCGTTACGAGTGAGGTGAAGATTCTGGATCACCCTGCCCTGCTCAAAGGCTTCGCCACTGGCTTTACGACCAAGACAAACGATATCCCAGCCTGCGTAGCAGCCATTGCCGTCCAACTCAATGGATGTATTCAGTTCCGCTTCTGCACCATTGAAAATAATAGTTTCCTGAGGCAACCATTCAAGACAGGCATTGTCTTGAACGACCATGGACGTCAGCTGTTTCTGAAGACGGCCATTACCATTAAAGTAGACTTTCCCTGCAGCAGGAGTAGTCACCAGTCCGGATGCACCAGAGTGGGCTTCAAAACTCTGAATCAGCTCATCACCGGCCACCAACCCTCCTGGCGGGTGAAGAATATAGAGATGCGCCAGGTCTTTACCTTCTGGCCAGAACGGACGTTGAATCCGCAGGGGACCATAATGGCGCGTGCGGCCCATGCGGGTATGGCCGTCCATGTATTTCAGCTCCACAGCAATTCCGGCACGCCAGCCGCTGTCTCCGGACGCAACGTCACCCTGATTGGAATCAGTATCCGGGTTGGATCGCGGGATAGAGTGTCGATTGAATGCCAGCCCCATACTTCTGCCCTTACTGTTAAAGGTCATCTCTGGCCTGCAAAAGATGTTCCATTTTATTTTTATACGACTGCTGACATTCTTGACCATAAAGTCAGCTTAAATAGCACCAAAAAAATACATAGGCACCATATTGGTGATCGAGGATGTTCTGAAATAAGGCATCTACTGTCAAGACGATATTAAGAAATTAACTCTAACTCAACTGTTAGAAGTGAGAGCTTTTCCTAATGAACGACAGTTACTTAATATATTGGCATGCACATTGCTGTCACACTGTCGCACATAAGGATAAAAAACAGGATTAATAAAAACTATGAAGAGCTCCCTCAAAAAACTCTCGAAGGGCCTGGTTGTAGCTTCTGCAGCAACCGCCGCCCTCTCTTTTTCGGTCATATCCCAGGCTGCAGAGACCATCAAGGTAGGTGTTTTACATTCTCTGTCAGGCACCATGGCGATCAGTGAAACCACATTAAAAGACACTGTTTTAATGATGGTGGACGAGCAGAATAAGAAAGGTGGACTACTGGGTAAGAAACTCGAAGCGGTTGTTGTTGATCCTGCCTCTGACTGGCCTCTGTTTGCAGAAAAAGCGCGTGAGCTGCTGGCAAAAGAAAAAGTCGATGTCATTTTTGGCGGCTGGACTTCCGTATCCAGAAAATCAGTTCTGCCAGTGGTTGAAGAGTTAAACGGCCTGATGTTCTACCCGGTTCAGTATGAGGGACAAGAGTCATCCAAAAACGTTTTCTACACCGGCGCAGCGCCTAACCAGCAGGCTATTCCTGCGGTTGATTATCTAATGAGTTCAGAGGGCGGCAGCGTCAAACGTTTTGTTCTGGCCGGTACTGATTACGTCTACCCGAGAACCACCAACAAGATTCTGGAATCCTACCTGAAGAGCAAGGGTATCAAAGAGTCGGACATCATGATCAATTACACGCCTTTTGGTCACTCTGACTGGCAGACCATTGTTTCTGATATCAAGAAGTTTGGTAAAGCTGGTCAAAAAACGGCGGTTATTTCCACCATTAATGGCGACGCCAACGTACCTTTCTATAAAGAACTGGCTAATCAGGGCATTGCTGCTGAACAGATTCCGGTGATTGCCTTCTCTGTTGGTGAAGAAGAGCTGTCAGGTATAGATACTGCACCTCTGGTAGGCCACCTGGCAGCCTGGAACTACTTTATGAGCGCCGAGAGTGATATCAACGATGAGTTCATCGAAACCTGGCAGACCTTTACCAAGAATGAAGAGCGTGTTGCCAATGATCCAATGGAAGCCACTTATATTGGCTTCAACATGTGGACAAAAGCCGTTGAAAAAGCAGGAACCACCAGCGTTGATGCCGTCCGTTCGGCCATGTATGGCATCACTGTTCCCAACCTGACGGGTGGTATTGCAGTGATGAACACCAACCATCACCTGACCAAACCGGTATTGATTGGCGAAATTCAGGACGATGGCCAGTTTGAAATTGTCTGGGAAACCAAAGGGGGCGTCATTGGTGATGCCTGGACTCAATATCTGCCCGAAAGCTCGAAAATTGTTGCTGACTGGTCAGCCCCGATCAAGTGCGGCAACTACAACCTGGAATCAGGTGTCTGCTCTGGTCAGAACTACTGATTAGTCGTCTTTTGTTGAAGTCATAGCAATAGTGCTCTCTAACTCCCGTAATGAGCATGGAGATTTGAGCCTTAAGACAAGGCGACGATCGCCAACGCAGGATTAAAGCCCAAATCTTCAGCGCAATAGGGAGTTAGAAAGTTCGATTGGTATCACATGGCATGAGAAGTTAGTTTTTTCATGCCATCACCAAACGCCTGTCCAATACAAGACAGGCCAACACATAGTTATTCACTGGAAATTTTATGACCTGGAGACTCTGGCAAGTATTGCCTTTAGTATGCCTCTGTCTTCTTTTTGTCTTTGTCTCATCCTCACAGGCTCTGGCCAATAGCAACACCACAAGCAATGAAGAGCTGGCCAGACAATTGAGTGAGAAGTCATGGGACAAACTGGAGACCACCGTAACCCATCTCTCTGCCAAAGGTGATGATAAAAGCCAGAAACTGTTAACCCTCTGGTTATCTGGCCAACTGTTTATTGAAAAGAGCACGGGTCGTCTGGTCACGGGCAATAAGTCAGGTCGACTGTATCTCATTGCTGACCCGATTACCGATGAAGCCCTGGGTGAAGTCAAAAAGCGCAGCTTGAAAAAAATCAGAATCAATAACCGGCTGCGAAACTCCATCAGAACCGCTCTGGCTCTCTGGGACCTCAAGTCTGAAGACCCGGAAAAGCGCCTTCAGGCAGTTAAGGAAACATCCAGAAACCTTCAGGCTGACACATTGGCCATTCTCAAAACCATGCTGGAGAAGGAGTCCGATGAGGATGTTCATTCAGCTCTGACAACAGCGGTTGCCTTATATCAGATCCAACAGGGTAGTGATGAACTCAAGCTCCAAAGCCTTGAAATTCTGTCTGAGTCTGATGACCCTTTCGTTCGTTCAGTATTGGAATCAGCGAAAACAGAGACTAAGAACAAAGAAATTCTTCTGGGCATAGACACCGCACTGGCCGACATGGATCGAAGACAGGAGTACTACTCCGCAATAGAAAGTGTTTTCTTTGGCTTGAGTCTGGGTTCGGTATTACTTCTGGCTGCCATTGGTCTGGCGATCACTTTTGGTGTTATGGGGGTTATCAACATGGCCCATGGCGAAATGATGATGCTTGGCGCTTATACGACTTTTGTCATTCAATCAGCTTTTCCATCATTCTTGGAACAATCTCTGTTTATTGCCATTCCTGCCGCCTTTGTTGTTGCTGGTACCGTCGGTATTTTGATTGAGCGACTGGTCATACGTCACCTTTATGGTCGCCCACTGGAAACGCTTCTAGCCACTTTTGGTATCAGTCTGATACTGCAACAGGCCGTAAGAACCGTCTTCTCTCCCCTGAACCAGGCAGTCTCAACACCGGAATGGTTAAGCGGCTCCTGGGTGATCAATGAAGCTTTATCTCTGACCTGGAACCGGGTCTACATCATTGGCTTCAGTCTGGCCGTCTTTCTGACTCTGTTGTTTATCCTGCGCTACACCCGATTTGGTTTGAATGTGCGGGCAGTTACCCAGAATCGCGCCATGGCCAACTCTATGGGTATTCCCACCCACCGTATTGACGCACTGACCTTTGGCCTTGGTTCCGGTATTGCCGGCGTTGCTGGTGTTGCCCTGTCCCAGTTAACCAATGTGGGTCCAAATCTCGGCCAGAACTACATCATCGACTCTTTCATGGTGGTGGTCTTTGGTGGTGTTGGAAATCTCTGGGGCACACTGGTGGCAGCCATGAGCCTGGGTGTCGTCAATAAGTTGCTGGAACCCTGGGCAGGTGCAGTCGTTGCCAAAATCCTGGTACTGATTTTCATTATTCTGTTTATTCAGAAAAGACCCAAAGGCCTGTTCGCCCTCAAGGGTCGTGCGGTGGAGGATTGATCCGTGAGTTCTGTAACATTGTCGTCAAAGAGCCATGAGCCAAAAAACAGCCATAGGCAAAAGATGCATGGAAAAGGTCCTCTTAGTCGTTTTCTTCTCGACGATCCAGCAGGCAAATGGCTTTTGATCGCGGTTTTTGTCATTAGCATCATGGTCTGTGGACTCAACCTTCTGGCACCTGAAGGCTCTGCCCTGCATGTCAGCAGTTATACCGTCACGCTGCTTGGAAAATATCTCTGTCTCGGCCTTCTGGCCCTGGCTCTCGATCTGGTCTGGGGTTATTGCGGCATCCTCAGTCTCGGCCATGGTGCCTTTTTTGCCCTCGGTGGCTATGCCATGGGGATGTACCTGATGCGTCAGATTGGTGACCGTGGTGTCTATGGCAATCCTGAGCTGCCGGACTTCATGGTGTTTTTAAGCTGGCAGGAACTGCCCTGGTACTGGCAGGGTTTTGATTCTTTCTTGTTTACTATTGTGATGGTGGCTGTGGTTCCCGGCATTCTCGCTTTCCTGTTTGGCTGGCTGGCATTCCGTTCCAGGGTCACCGGCGTCTATCTGTCCATCATTACTCAGGCACTGACTTATGCCCTGATGCTGATGTTCTTCCAGAATGATTTCGGTTTTGGTGGCAACAATGGCCTGACCGACTTTAAAGATATTCTGGGCTTCAGCCTGCAAAGTGATACAACCCGTGTCGCTCTGTTGATGTTTTCAGCGCTGGCCCTGGGACTGGGCTACCTGATTTGTCGATGGCTGGTGAATTCCCGTTACGGAAGAGTTCTGATGGCTGTCAGAGATGCCGAAAGCAGAACCCGCTTTATGGGTTATCGGGTTGAACATTACAAGCTGGTTGCTTTTGTGGTTTCTGCTGTGTTGGCCGGCATTGCAGGCGCACTTTATGTGCCACAGGTAGGCATTATTAATCCGGGTGAGTTCTCCCCCGTCAACTCTATTGAACTGGTGATCTGGGTGGCCGTTGGTGGCAGAGGAACACTCTATGGTGCAATCATAGGCGCACTGCTCGTTAATTATGCCAAAACCTGGTTTACCGGAGCGATGCCCGATGCCTGGCTGTTTGCACTGGGTGCACTGTTTGTCGTCACAACACTCTGGTTACCCAAGGGCGTTGTTGGTTTATTCAGTCAAGTTCGTGAAAAGTTTTTGAAACCATCAGCCCGGACTCGGGAACAGGAGGTAGCCGATCGTGGTTGATAAACATATATCGGATAACACTCTTCTCTATCTTGACAATGTGACAGTCAGCTTTGATGGCTTCAAAGCCCTGAACAGCCTGTCTTTTTTAATCAACCAGTGTGAACTCAGGGCCATCATTGGCCCTAATGGTGCCGGTAAAAGCACCATGATGGACGTCATCACTGGTAAAACCCGACCTGATAGCGGAGAGGTGCTGTTTAATAAAAACCGCTCAAGGCTGCTTAATAAGAGCCGCTCAAGGCTGCTTAACAAGAGCCGCTCAAGGCTTTCAAGAGGTTCTATCGATCTCACCCAACACGATGAAGCAGAAGTGGCCAATCTGGGAATTGGCCGAAAGTTTCAGAAACCTTCTGTCATCGAGAGCCTGACGGTCTGGGAAAATCTGGAGCTGGCTCTTAAAGGTCGTCGTTCACCTTTTGAGTCTATGTTCAAAGCTCTTTCTGCAGAGGGTCATAGAAAGATTGACAAAACACTCGGCAGAATCCGCCTTCAGGATCGCCGTGACTTTATTGGAGCATCCCTGTCTCACGGTCAGAAGCAGTGGCTTGAAATCGGTATGTTATTGCTTCAGGACCCCGAGCTTCTTCTGATTGATGAGCCTGCAGCCGGTATGACAGATGAAGAAACCTTCAGAACCGCTGACCTGCTTCGAGAATTGTCTGAAGAGCGAAGCGTCGTGGTCGTCGAGCATGACATGGCCTTTATCAAAGCGCTTGACTGTAAGGTTCTGGTACTCCACGAAGGCAGTGTCCTGGCAGAAGGGTCGCTGGATCATGTTCAGCAAGATCAAAAAGTCATCGACGTCTATCTGGGGAGATAGCCTGAGGCCAAAAAGCAGCGCTGTGCTGGAGAATAATATGCTTGAAGTTCAGAACATAGATGTTTTTTACGGTGCCAGTCAGGCACTGAAGTCTGTCTCCCTGACAGCGGATAAAGGTCAGGTCACCAGTATTATGGGTCGCAACGGTGTGGGTAAAACCACATTAATGAATACTGTTGCCGGGCGAGTTTCAGCCTCGTCCGGGCAGATACTCTGGAAGGGTCAGTCCATCAATAATCTGACTTCACACCAGCGGGCCCGTCAGGGAATTGCTTACGTACCCCAGGGTCGACAGATTTTCCCTCTGCTCACGGTTCAGGAAAATCTGGAAACAGGATTTGCCTGTCTGCCGCGTCCTCAGCGTAGAGTTGATCGGGAAATATACGACCTTTTTCCTGTCTTGCTGGAGATGAGACATCGTCGTGGAGGCGACCTCTCGGGTGGCCAACAACAGCAACTGGCTATTGCCCGGGCACTGGTCACCCAACCGGAGTTATTAATTCTTGATGAACCAACCGAAGGTATTCAGCCTTCCATCATCAAAGATATTCAATCCGTCATAGGAATGCTCAGGGACAGGGGAGAAATGGCCATACTGCTGGTAGAACAATACTTTGAATTTGCCCGGGATCTGGCAGATCAATATGCCGTACTGGATCGTGGTGAACTGGTACTGTCAGGAGCAGGCAGTGAGATGAATGAAAAGGAAGTCAGACGACTGATGACGGTGTAAAGTCCTTCAGATGAATACTGTCTGCCGCTTTGTCTGTATTCATCTGACCTGCGATCCAAATCAATTCATCAAACAGTCAAACCGCTCCACCAGCACCAGTAAATGAGTGGCTTCTATTTTCTCCACCATCAGAGCTTCTTCTGCATAAGGCTTGATGTTCGAGCCTTTCGGCAAGTCAGCCCCCTGATCAAGAATGGCATGGACCCGGGGAATAAACAGCCATTGCAGCCACTGAGTAAATCCCATGGTATCCATACAAAAAGGCGTTGTACTGGCCAGCGCCTGAGCTGAAGGTGGCGAAGCCTGCCAGCAGTCCAGTCTTTTTAACTCTGCTTCAAGAGCTATCAATAGTTCTCTTACTTCTGTACTCATCAACTGTCTTTTACCATGAAAACCCAAACCGTATTTTACTATGAAAATTGATTGACATCCTCTCCGCTCCAAAGAGGGTTATGCAACGGTGGATTCAAACGATAAGTGCACGCGACTTCCCTGAATACGTTCGCTTTAATCGAGTGAAGTCAGAAAGCTACTAATCTGTCGTCTAAGACCTGATTCCGGCCCCAGACTCAGAGCTCTGTCTGCCAGCTCTCGGGCCTGACCATAATGTCCCTGTTTTTTCCTGAGTTGCGCCAACAGGAAATACACCGATGGATCGGTTGGACTGATTCTCATGGCTCTGGACAGGGAACTTTCAGCAGTGTTCAGATCATTTTCCGCCATGGCACTCGATGCCTGATCCAGCAGAATACCAACAGCATCCGTTCGACTCCCATGAGGAGAAGTAGTTTCTACATCTGAGGGTGGCATATACGTCACCTGACTTATACCAGCACACCCTGTTAAGATTACTGCAAAGAGCAGAGGTATTAATCGTTTCACTTTTGTCTCGCTACAGGCATTCACTCAAACCATGATTTTATAGAATCAAACAGAGTCTTGGCGGGCTCAATCACGGTTCGACCGCAACCCTGATAATCCTCAGGCTCTGAACCCTTAATGTAAGGGACTTTTACCGCTCCCTCACAGCGCTTCCCTGTTCTTACATTTTCTGCTGGTTTTGTCCAGACGTACTCAATCTGTTCACTGTTCAAAGGCTGCACCGACTTGATTGGCACCTGTTGCATAAGACGTGTCCAGACTCTGAGAGCACCGCTACTGCCAGTCAGGTTGGTCGGACTGTTGTCGTCATTCCCCAACCAGGCCACTGCCAACAGATTTCCAGTAAAGCCGGCAAACCAACTGTCTCTCAGGTCATTGGTGGTGCCACTCTTTCCTGCTAACTGAATATCCTGACTGATACTCCAGTATGCACGACGCCCGGTACCTTCTCTCATGACCTGACCCATGGCATGTCGCAAAAGCTCCATAGGAGCAGAGTCGAAAGCTCTCTCAACCGAGAGACTGTAGCGCCTCAGGGGTTGACCACGGGCATCCACTACCGCATCAATGGCCCGCAATGGCATCCTGAAGCCGCCACTGGCGATGGTCTGGTACATGGAGGCAACATCCATAAGGGAAAGGGATGCGGCTCCCAACATGACGGAGGGATAGGGTGGCAGGTTTTTCTCAATCCCCAAACGCTCAATAGTGTTCAGAACATTATTCAGACCCAGAGCCATACCGGTCTGGATTGCCGCCTGATTGTAAGACCTGCTCAGTGCCTCTTGCAAAGGCACTATGCCTCTGGACTTGCTATCGTAATTGGCAGGCTTCCAGAGTCCGCCCTGTCCGTCATCTACCTGGATAGGAGAATCATTGACAGGTGTCGTTAACGTATAGCGCGAAGGCTGCTCCAGCCCCGTCAGATAGATTGCTGGCTTAAGCAATGAGCCTACAGGGCGCCGTGCATCCAGAGCCCGGTTAAAACCGACATAACCCGGATTTTTGTCGCCTACTACCGCCAGAAGATCGCCGGTCTGGGCGGAGGTCACCACCATGGCTCCCTGCAGATCAGGATTATCTTTTTCAAGTTGATCCACAGTATCAGTCATACTTGCCTGGGCAAAACGCTGGATAATGGGGTCCATATTGGTAAAAATTCTGAGGCCTTCCGAAGTAAGATCACGTTCGTCGTAATCTTCCCTGAGCTGTTTTTTCACCATATCAATGTACGCGGGATAAGCACTGGTATTAAGCTGTTCACGGGTCACAACGCCCAAAGGCAGTTTTTTGGATCGTTCAGCTTCAGAGCGAGACACAACGCCTTCATCTGCCATCACATCGAGTACCAGATTTCTGCGTTCCTTTGCCCTTTCGGGAAAACGTCTTGGATCGTAATAGGAGGGACCTTTCACCAACCCCACCAGCAGAGCAACACGGGCAGTGCTCAGCTCCTGAATGGGCTGGGCAAAGTAGAAATGACTGGCCAGACCAAAGCCGTGGATAGCCCGCCGACCGTGCTGCCCCAGATATACTTCATTAAGATAGGTTTCCAGAATGTCATCTTTTGAATAATGAAAGTCCAGCAGCACCGACATAATCGCTTCATTGATTTTTCGGGTCAGGGTTCGTTCATTGCTCAAATAAAAGTTTTTGACCAGCTGCTGAGTCAGTGTGCTCCCACCCTGTATGACCCCTCCTGCTCTCAGATTGACCAGAAATGCTCTGGCTATCGAGCTCGGTGAAATCCCCCAGTGGTCATAAAAATTCTTGTCTTCTATCGCTAACAAGGCTTTGGTCAGATGCTTTGGTGCCTGGGATTCTCGGATAAGAATGCGATCCTCAAAGGTTGAGGGATAAATGCCTCCTATCAGTTGAGGGTCCAATCTTAGCAATGGAATATTTTCGGCGGCTTTTCCTCTAAGACTGACGACTTCATTACCAGAAAATACGACACTGGCATAACGGGAAGGTTCAGCACCATCCGGGAAATGAAAACCCCTGCTGTAAATAGTGAAACGATTCCCGGAGCGGGCAAAGGTACCGGGTCGCCTGACATCTCTGACGGCCTGATAACCCTGGCGGCGAAGTTGAGCCTGCAGCTCATTCGGGTTGAGGAGCTGTCCCTCATAAAGATCCAGAGGGCGAGAATACACCTGGGCAGGAATCGCCCATTTCTTGCCTTCAAACTTTTGAGTAACAACAGCGTCCAGATAAACCGAATAGGCAGCAAGCAAAATCAGGCCGACTACTCCCAGCTTTACCAGAACCGGAAACCAGCGCCTGAGCCCCCCTGCATTCTGGGCTTTCTTCTTTCGTCCTGACGACTGCTTGCCTCGGGACGGTGTTTTTTTCTTTGTGACCATGGTGCGAGATTATACGCCATAGCTTTCCGCAATAGCTCTATGGTTTGCCGTGTTTTTATCTCGGATTACTTTCCCACGGCGCAATCAGTAAAAAGTATTGCTTCCAGTTATGATGTTTACCACAACCCCTGCGTTTAATTTTCCTTTATTGAGGCTTTAGTCAAGCCCTCTGTCTATACTCAGTGACCATTCCGAATCTATCGAATGTTATAGCGATGCCCCCATTTCTAAAGGAGAACTGGCTGGACGCCCTCAGCTTATCGGGACAATTAACTCTCGAACCTTTGCTGGATATGGCCGTGCAACTGGCTTATTTTCATCAGGAAATTGAAGTCATTACCACCCATCAGCACCCTGGCTCTGAAGAGCACGTCTGGTTTCCGGTAGCTCAAAACTTCGATCAGATAAGACCTTTGCTGGATCAGGAAGAAGATATTGCGCAGCTTGCCAGAGTGGAAAAGTGGTCCTCGGACCGCTATCAAGCATTGCGGCCCCTGATTCGAGAACGGGAGGGCGGCACCGACTCCATGGCTGATCTTGGCTTCCTCTGTGTGAATATGGATGCCAGAGGGCTCTCTGAGTTAACTTTTTTTGTCGTTAATAAATATATGGATATCAGCGGGGACTTTCGGGGCCTGGGTTTATTAAGTTTTTACAGGGTCTACCAAGCGCTGGTTCAAGCCAGGATCGTCTTGCTCCGATCGTATGATGATCTTAACGATGAACTGACATCACAAGCGCTTGCTGAATATCGCCTGTATGCCAATTTGGCTGAAAGCTATTGCCAGACTAAAAAACCATTTCTTGCCATTATGCAGGGACTATCGGGTTCCGGAAAAACATCAGCAGGTCGGGAACTGGTGAAACACGCCAACTGCATCATGCTGAGAACAGATATCGAGCGGAAAAGATTATTTGGTCTCAAGCCTGAAGCATCGAGCCATGAAGCCGGGCTGAGTATTTATACACAGGACGCCACCCAAAAAACTTATTTGACCATTCAGGAAGCCGCTCGCTCTCTGTTGAATCAGGGTATTTCTGTTGTTATTGATGGCGCTTCTCTCAAATTTCAGGAAAGGGCGTTATGTTGCCAGCCTGCCATCGAACTTCAATACCCTTATTTTATTGTCAAATGTATGGCACCCGACGATGTTCTTAAACGCCGAATTATTAAACGTCAATTCAACAACACCGACGCTTCCGAGGCGACCTTGGGTCTGATCAAACAGCAGCGTCAGTGGGAGGAACCGCTCTCGGATCAGGAAAAAGAGCACACTATAGTACTCAATACAACCTGTAAGCATTGGCGTGAAAAACTGCTCACTGACCTGTCGATTCAATTGAATTGAATTGATCTATTTTTCCCTCTTCGGCTGCCGTTTTCTGAGCAGCCTCAAAGACTCGTCTATCATTAAACTCATTAAAAGAAATTTCCCTCTGACTTTCAGAAAAATATCAAGCACACCCTCCATGGACGCTTGGGACGATTTGGAAAACCGGTATGGCAACTGACCTGATCGAATTAAAAAATCTTGGTAAAACTTCAGTGCAGTGGCTTAACGCTGTGGGTATTCGAACTCTTGAACAGCTTCATGAAGTAGGCGCCGTGGCAGCCTACTGCAAAGTCAGAGACAGAGGCTTTAAAGTATCAAAAGTACTGCTTTATGCAATGGAAGGTGCTTTAATCGGGGCCCACTGGAATGAACTGGACAATGAGCACAAAAAACGTCTGCTCAGTGAAGTGAAAAACTATCAGGGCTGAAACTCTCAGCCCTTCTTCTCTCCCTGACCACACACCGGACAATCCGGATCAGCAATCAGCTGAAGGCTTTGCCATTCCATACTGGCAGCATCAAACATCAACAGTCTGCCATTCAATGTCTTACCCGCTCCTGTTAGAAGCTTGACCGCCTCCAGTGCCTGCATGGTACCGATCGTTCCCACTACAGGTCCCAGAATGCCTGATTCCGAACAGCTGAGTTCTTCAGCTACTTTTTCTGGGTAAAGGCAACGATAACAAGGTGCATTTTCCTGCCAGCGATCAAATACCGTTAACTGGCCATTAAGGCGAATAGCTGCACCCGTGACCAGTGGCACTCCCAAACGAACGCTGCAACGATTCACCATGAATCGGCTGTCAAAGTTATCAGTAGCATCAAGAACCAGATCGCTGTTCTCCAGCAGACTCAGTAATTCCTGCTCTGTAAGCTTTTTGGGAATGAGGTCTAGTTCAACACCCGGGTTCATGGCGCTGATTCTTGCCGCCGCTGCATGCACTTTAAATTGTCCGATATCATCGGTAGAGAAGGCAATTTGTCTTTGCAGGTTGGTGGCATCCACCACATCCGGGTCAATAAGAGTCAGTCTTCCGATTCCGGCTGCTGCAAGATACATGGCTGCCGGACAGCCCAACCCGCCAATACCAACAATCACTATATGGGCGTTGAGCAGGCGCTCCTGCCCCTCAATATCGATCTGAGGCAAAAGTATTTGTCGGCTGTAGCGCAGCAGCTGATCATCATTCATTTTGAAACGTCAAACCCGGCCCTGTATCAGGCCTCGGACTCTACGAATTCTGAGTAGGCTTCAGCGTCCAAAAGTTCGCTCAGCTGACCTTCGTCGGTGATCTTGACCTTGAAGAACCAACCTTCATCGTAGGGTGCGCCGTTCACTGTTTCAGGTGCCTCTTCCAGCGCTTCGTTAATGGCAATAACTTCACCAGAGATGGGTGCATAGAGGTCAGAAGCGGCTTTTACGGACTCAACCACACCCGCTTCATCTTCAGCAGCCAGAATAGACCCCACTTCTGGCAGCTCAACGAACACAACATCACCCAGAGCTTCCTGGGCGTGATCGGTAATACCGACAGTGGCAGTACCGTCTTCTTCGATTCGGATCCACTCGTGGGAACGTACATAACGCAGTTCGGATGGAATGCTGCTCATCGAAAACTCCTCTGGTCACTTAACAATTTGATTCTTTTCAGCGGCTACCAGTCGCAAGGCCGGCCACTGACTGACGGCAACGCACAATTATCTGGAAGGTAGTCGAAAAGGCTGTAGTTTTTATCAAGGTAGGCATTCTAACCAGAAACTATGGCTTCGCCAATGTTTCATTCAAGACGAACACATTGTGTTGACATGACTCATGTTTAGAACCTATACAAAGAACCTGACACTATGACAGACTAACCAAATCTGCGATAAAAATAATCTGGAATCATCATGACACTGACCGATGCCCGCCAGTTTAATATCAACACGCTCTCTGAGCTGGAGTCAGTGCTCCTCCATCTCTCCGTAGAGCAATATAAAAAGAGCACATCTCTATCGTCGAGTTCAGTAGGTACCCATGTCAGGCACATTATTGAGTTCTATCATTGCTTTTTCAAAGGGCTCGATTACGGTGCTATTGATTATGACAATCGTCCCCGGAATCAATTGCTGGAAGAGTCAATAGAACAGGCCATGGACTACCTGAAAAATCTCCACATCCTGCTCGGTAGCCAGGATATGTCACATTATCCCGAAACCGTGTCAGTGGTGGCTGTCACGAACTCGGGAAGTCCCATTGAAACCAGCAGCAGCATTATAAGAGAGCTGCTCTTTCTGCAGAATCATACCACCCATCATCTCGCCTTGATCGCCCTGATACTGACGCAGGAGGGGGTCAGCCTGCCCGTCAATTTTGGTGTAGCTACCTCCACCAGACAGCATCGAGCCCGCACTGAAGAATCCACCAAAGCAATGACTGATTCACAACACCCGTAGGGCAGATGACAATTCAGTGAACAGAATGTGAAGACACTGTGACGATATGCATTTGAGAAATGAGCGAGATACCAGGACCTCGCTGTTGAATCATGCGCTGCCTGGATTAATGAGCCATCATTGTTGGCCAGTTCGTATCACCCAGCTTGATAAAGCCCGGTATATCCTTCAGCCACTTTCCCTGAATGTCTGCGTCGTAATTCAGATACAACTTATTATCCACAATTTTCCAATAATTCGGATCACCCGGTGCTCTTTGCTTTTTCTCGGCGACAGCCCAGGCACAGTAACCGCCGTATTGAGGCCGATATTTATCGGGCGATTTCTTGAAAATCTTCAGGTGTTTTTCTGAGGAAAAGTACCACTCTACCCCCATGTACTTGTATTTGAACCGGGCGTTGCCCTTAACGGCTTTTGCTTCCGTAAAGTAAGCTACCGTATCGTAACCACTGACGGCTTTATTACTGAACCAGCCGGTATAAATGTTCTTGTCAGCAATGGCATTGCAACTGAACAGTAACATCAGGGCTAATACAGCCATGAGCAAAAAATGCCGTTCACACCAGGCTATAAAAATAGCTTCAGGATTAGAAACAGTGGCATTTTCATAATAAGCAGTGCGGATCATCCTCGCCTCCCTGCGGACAATGACTCCGTATCCGGATATTGCCTGAAAAGCTTCCGCTCATGCTTCCATTGTTGATACAACACCAGGAAGAAAGTTGAGCGAAATCGCTGGCACCGATTCAGCCATCCCAGTCGAAAGAGTAGATACTGATAAAAAGAACTCGATAGACTTCTCTGAGAGAACTTCTGCAATCCCAGATAAAGGCTGCTTTTCTGCTGGCACCGTTCAGTTAAATTATATAGTAATTTTTGCCATTTATTGGAGAATTTATATCTCTAAATCGAATATCTATGGAGCTACAAAAATAGTCGGCGAACCTTCAGCCACTTTATCAACGGCCTCTCCAAGCTCAGTAGAAATTAATGAAGATAACTACAGAGCGGCTGACACTTCTTTTGAAGATACTGTGTCGTGCTGTTTATCTTCAACCATACTGATTTGAACCACGCCAATAATAACCAGAGGTAAGGATATCTCGCCATGAAAGCAAGGATTGCTTTAATACTGACTTTTCTCGGATTCACTCCCCTGATGGCCTCGAGCCAGGAAATAGAAAACGCGACAGCTCCCCGTCAGGTTACCGACCGAATCATTGTTAAATATCACCCCAAACCCACCGAAGGCAATGCCATGGCATTCATCAAGCAGGGAGTCAGTTATGGCTCCTTTGGTGTTGCTGCGGGTAAGCAGAAAGACATTCTTGAGATTGGCAGCAGCCTGAACATTAATGAGGTCCAGGCACTGGCAGAGGGTCTGGAAGACGATCCTCAGATTGCCTTCGCTGAACCAGACTACATTATGCAAATCATGCGCGTGCCCAATGATTCACGCTACAACGAGCAATGGCATTATTTTGAATCCACAGCAGGCATTAATCTGCCCGCCGCCTGGAATACGACAACAGGTGCGAATGTTGTTGTGGGCGTTATAGATACTGGCATCGTCTATCACAAGGACCTGGATGGCAATGTAGTGTCAGGCCATGATTTCATATCACAGGCGTGGATGGCCAATGACGGTGGCGGCCGTGACACTAATGCCACTGATTCAGGCGATGCTGTCACTTCAGCCGGAGCCTGTGGCTATGCCAATGGAGAACCGGTGCCATCGTCTCCCACCGAGAGCAGCTGGCATGGAACCCACGTCTCCGGCACCATTGCGGCAGAATCAAACAACAGCACTGGCGTGGCGGGTGTTGCCTGGAATGCCAAAATCATGCCTCTGCGCGCCCTGGGCCGATGCGGCGGTTACACCTCAGATATTATTGATGCCATGCGCTGGGCAGCCGGACTGGATGTTTACGGCATGACTCGTAATAACAACCCGGTAAAAGTCCTTAATATGAGTCTCGGTGGTTATTCCTACGGCTGCCCCCGCAGTTATCAAAATGCCATCAATGAAGTGGTCAATGCCGGGGTGACCGTCGTTGTCGCAGCGGGTAATGAAAACACCAACGCCGCTTATGTCACGCCAGCCAACTGTCAAAATGTGATTACAGTGGGTGCTATTAATCGCAGCGGCAACCGCAGCTGGTATTCAAACTTTGGCAGTCATGTGGATATTTCAGCACCTGGTGGAGAGACTCGCTATTACGGAAACGGTATCCTTTCTACAGCCAATGCGGGTGCCACATCGGCTACCCGGGATAATTACGAGTATTATCAGGGTACCAGCATGGCCACCCCCCATGTTGCCGGAGTCGCAGCGCTCATCTACTCAGTCAACCCCAGTATCACACCGGCCAGAGTGGAAGAAATCATTAAACTCAATGCTCGTCCTTTTTCTGGTGGCACCTGTAATACCCGTCGTTGTGGCGCAGGTATCCTGAATGCCGGTGCTGCTGTACTGGATGCCAGAGACGAATAAATGGCCAATTGCAGGCCCTGTCGGGCCTGTACCCTTTATCCCTTAGAAAGCACCTTTGTCTGCCCAATGTGTAGAATCCGGCTTTTCCAATTCAAATTTCTACAGGTCAGCTAGGGTTTAAAGAAGACCTTTTTTTTGAATCTTCAACTTCAGCAGTGTTGGGATTTAAATCCACGGAGCGGAACCTTGAACACTAAATTTCTACCCACACTGCTGGCCTCATGTATTTTCGCAGGCAGTCAGGCTATCGCCGAATCACAGGAAGACGAGGATCTTTTTGAACTCAGCCTTGAAGAGCTGATTTCCATGGAGATTCCAGATGTCACGTCGGTATCCCGAAAAAAGCAGCGTCTGATGGATTCCGCTGCCGCTATCTATGTCATCACCAATGAAGACCTTCGTCGCAGCGGCGTCACTTCCATTCCAGAAGCCCTGAGAATGGTGCCGGGCATGCAGGTGGCAAAACTGAACGCCAATACCTGGTCAATCAGTACCCGCGGATTTAACTACATCTTCGCCAACAAACTGCTGGTTCTGATTGATGGCAGAACCGTTTACTCGCCGCTGTTTTCTGGAGTGAACTGGGATGTTCAGGACACTATGATGGAAGACATCGACCGGATCGAGGTTATCCGGGGACCCGGTGCAGCTCTCTGGGGAGCCAATGCCGTCAACGGTGTCATTAACGTCATTACCAAAAAAGCAGCGGACACTCAGGGCAACCTGATTTCAGCCGGCGCAGGCACTCAGGAAAAAGCCTTCGGAGCCTATCGTCATGGTGGCGAATTTGGGGAAACCGGTTTCTACCGCGTTTATGCGAAAGCCTTCGAACGGGATGGCCAGGTCGACGCTGAAGGTAAAGATACGTCTGACGACTGGAATATGCGCAGAGCCGGTTTCAAATCAGAGTGGAAAACAACCTCTGACTCAGAGATGACGATTCAGGGCGACCTTTACGAGGGAACCACCCGACCTCCCCTGCGCCTGTTAGACCAATCTCAGGCACTCTTCCCTCAACTGACTAACGGATTTATTGTTGAGGGGCTCAGTCGGGATCAACGTGGTGGAAATCTGGGCGCTTATTGGAAAAGAACTCTGAGTGAAACTCATGATTTCTCCTTCAGAGCGATCTACGATAACTACCAGAACTTTGATTACCGGATTGCTGAAAAACGTGACACGGTTGATTTTGAGTTTCAGCACTACTATCAGTTCTGGGGCAAGCACGATCTGGTCTGGGGACTCGGCTACAGAACCACCTGGTACGAGGTAGAAAACACCCCCTATATGTTTCTGCTTGAAGGCAAAGACTCGAAAAAAACAGAGTTATTCAGTGCCTTTATCCAGGATGACATCACGCTCAATGACCAGTGGACCTTCACCCTCAGCTCACGTTTCGAGCACAACAGTTTCACAGGCTATGAGGTTCAGCCTAACGCTCGGTTAACCTGGAAGCCCACTGAAAACAGGACTTTCTGGACGGCTCTGTCTCAGGCGGTAAAAACCCCCTCCATCAGTGAGACCGCATTACAGACTGACGGTATTACGATTGATGATACCAGTCCTGTTAAATACGTGATTCCGATCAAAGGTAATCCAGACCTGAAGTCAGAAAAACTGACCGCTCTGGAAGTAGGTTACCGTGAACAATTTAGTAATAGCTTTCGTCTCGATATTACTGCGTTTTACAATCAGTACGAAGATATCATTGCCTATGTTGATATTAATCAGTGCCCCAACGGTAGCTCTACCTTTCCACTCCTTTCACTGCAAAACCTGTGCTCCAACACTGATCCTTCCCTCGGCTTCTTCGAAATCCCGGCCACTCTCATCAATGGACTTGATGTAAGAACCTACGGAATGGAAGTTGTAGCGGACTGGCAGGCAAAAGACTGGTGGAAACTTCAGTTTAATTACAGCTGGCTCCAGGTCGATGCATGGCCAAATAAGGAAAGAACCAGCATCCTGAGAGTCAATGAAGTAATTGTCGAAGATCTGAGCGCCTCCCACACAGCAAACATTCGATCCACGATGAACCTGCCTAATCAGTGGTATTTTGATTTCTGGGTCCGCTACATGGACAACTTGAAGAATGCCAATATCGGCGCCAACACATCGCTGGATATGCGAGTCGCGAAAAAGTTTGGGGATGGTCTTGAGTTCTCAATTGTGGGACAGAATCTCTTCAGGAATCACCACCGGGAGTTCTACGAACCACTAAGTGGTATGGCACCAACAGAAACCCGGGAATCATGGTACGCCCAGATTCGCTGGCAATTTTAATCGGATGAAGGAGGATAACTTCATGCCGATGCCAATCAACATGATCAAATCAAACATAAGACTGCTGTTGATAACGGCCAGTTTGTCGGGGATGTTCTTTAGCACTGCAGTCAAAGCTGGCACACCAGAAGACAGGGTCAAAACAGCCATTGTTTATAAAATCACCAAATTCGTAAGCTGGCCAAAGAAAAAACAAAGCCTCACTCTCTGTATTATTGGAGAAGGTTCGATTAATAGTGAGTTGGTCAAAATCAACCGCAAAAACAGTATGGGCAGACGCCTTTCTGTTACCCGAAAAGATTTGAATGCGCCTGTGGATAAGCTGTGCGATATTCTGTATATCCACAGCATTGACCAGGCTTCCTCTTCAAAAATGACCCGTAGTCTTAATGGCAAGCCTATTCTAACCATCAGTGACGGTCGTTCATTTGCCGAGCAGGGTGGATTAATTGGTTTGGCTCGGAAGGGAAAGAAGATCAACTTCACCATCAACAAATCCTCTGTGGATAAATCGGGTCTGAAGATCAGCTCTCAACTAAAAAGTCTGGCCAAAGTCATTGAGTAAAAAAGCCAAACGAAAAAAATTAATCACTCGTTTTCATCCCATTCGGGATGAAAACCTTTTTCAGTCAAACAATCAGTCATGGTGACGTTCAGAAATCTGCCTATCAAGCGAAAACTGCGTTATGCCATGCTCATCACGGCGTATGCGGTTCTTCTGGTAACTTTGTCCATTCAAAGTATCAGCGATCTGATCAAGTCCCGGGCCTCTCTGGTTGACCATATAGAAACTCTGGCAGAAGTGGTAGGTTCCAATGCTCATGCCGCTCTGGTTTTTAAGGATGAAAACTCTGCCAAAAAACTGTTAAACGGTTTTGGCAGCGCTCCCCATGTTCAGTCCGCTTTTCTTTTAAATGCTGACGGTGAAGAGATTGCTGCCTATCATCGTTCCAATCAAAGTCCCTGGGCCTTCTCAATAAAAGAGCCTGAACGTCCGGTTACTCTTTTCACCAGTACCCGTCTGCACTTGTACCGCCCCATTGTTCTCGATCAACAATTGATTGGCGCTATCTACATTCAGGGTGATCTGTCACCTCTGTATATAGAACTGACTGAAAATCTTTTTTTAGCCTTGTTAGCCGCCCTGATCTCTATCATTCTGACCTCGATGCTTGCCTCAAAACTGCAGAGATTACTGGCTAAACCCATTACTGAGCTAGCCAACACCATCTCCCAGATGACCAAAAACGAGCAGTATGATCATCAGGTTCAAAAATTTGATAACGATGAGATTGGTCAGCTGTACGACTGCTTCAACGAAATGCTGATGCAGATAAAAGAACGGGACAAGAGACTGCAACAACATCGCGAAAATCTCGAAGCTTCTGTTGCCGAAAGAACCAGAGAGTTACACAGTGCCAACCGTGAACTTAAAGATAATATTTCTGAACTGCATGAAGCCAAGGAAGCAGCCCTTGAAGCAGCCAAGGCTAAAAGCGCTTTTCTCGCCAATATGAGTCATGAAATCCGCACGCCTATGAATGGCGTTCTGGGTATGCTGGAGTTGTTAAAAGATACACACCTTAATCCAGCACAGCAGGACTTTCTGGAGACTGCCTATAACTCCGCAGATGTGTTGCTGCTGATCATTAACAACATCCTCGACTTTTCCAAAATTGAAGCAGGAAAGATGGATATTGAATCCATTAACATGAACCCTGCAGAGATCGCTGAGGATATCTGTGCCCTTCTGGCAGGAGAAGCCAGAGAAAAAGGTCTGGAGTTAAGCTGTTATACCGATGTAGATCTACCTGCTATTTTGCAGGGAGATCCGGTACGACTGAGACAGGTTCTCACCAACCTTGTGGGTAATGCTGTCAAGTTTACTGAAGAAGGTGAGGTGATTGTCCGACTGAATATGTTGGAAGCCAGGGAAAACCGGGTCAAAGTGGAATTTTCAGTAAAAGACACCGGTATTGGTATCGCACCCGATGTACTGACCAATCTGTTCTCAGCCTTTACCCAGGCTGACGGAAGCACCACCCGCAAGTTTGGTGGAACAGGTCTGGGGCTCACTATATCCAGACAGTTATTGGAGCTGATGGGCAGTGACGTCGAAGTATCCAGTGCCTTGAACCTAGGCTCCACGTTCTCATTTGTTCTGGATCTGAATGTATCTGACTCTCAGACACTCGAGCCTGAAAATATCAGTCATGCTCCGGAAGACTACACAGAAGTGACTGTCGAGGATAATGCCTTCAGTCATCACATCCGAATTCTTCTGGTTGAGGACAACCAGGTTAACCAGAAAGTCGCTGTCAGTATGCTTAAAAAAATTGGATTAAATCAAACTGACATTGCAGCAGATGGCAATGAAGCAGTCAGTATGAGCCATAATCAGGCATATGATCTGATACTCATGGACTGCCAGATGCCGGAAATGAGCGGCTATGAAGCCACCGGTCTGATAAGAAAGCGAGAAAGTCTTCATAACCTGCCACGCACTCCCATTATTGCCATGACGGCCAATGCTATGCAGGGAGACAGAGAGAAATGTCTGGCATCCGGCATGGACGATTATCTGAGCAAGCCCATTAAGACCGATACCCTCAAAGAGAAACTGAGCCAATGGCTGATTAATGATCTTGATGACAATGATTTCGAATCAGATATTAAACCTGTTTCCAAAAAGATAGAAACAGAAGACAGCCTTGAGCGAGAAGATAGCCTTGAGCCAGAAGACAGCCTTGAAACAGAAGATCAAGACCCGATTCTGGATATGGCCACCCTGAATACCCTGAAAGACATCATGGAAGAGGAATTTGACACCCTTGTTGAAAGCTATCTTGAAGACGCCCCATCACTGTTGAAAGACATTCAAAATGCTTCAAAAGAAGCAGACTTACAGATTATGATTCGAGCGGCTCACACCTTAAAATCCAGTAGTAATAACTTTGGTGCATCCTTGTTGGCTGGTATTGCACTGGAAATCGAAAAAATGGGTAAAGATAATAAGCTATCCGATGCCATTCACTTAATCCCTGAACTCGAAGAGGCTTTGATTAAAACCACTGAGGCACTTAAATCACTCTGAGCCATAGTCAATTTTTCCGGAATCGACTGCCAGTTGGCGCTACGCGCCATACTCGGCGCACCAAAGAAAAAAACCTCGCAATGCGAGGTTAATGAATTCCGGGCTGACTCCGTGTGAGCATCCTGCTCATTATTTTGCGTCCCTGCATCTACATTCCATGTAGATTAATGGCCCAGTACTTTAATCATAGACAATTACCCAAGAATGCAAAATCAGCTGAAATAAAGAATAGCGTTATGGGTCTTTCAATTGATTTACAAACTTGAATTAATATGAAAAAGCCTTTCAACACCCGAGTGAAGAAAGGCTTTATTTATTGGTTAAATAAGGGAATTATTCGCTATCAAAATTGCTCAGCCGACAATTCATAAAGCGCTTCTGTTCCAGAAGCCGCAGAAACAAGTAAACCTTCCATTCTGGGCAATAAACGCTGGTAAAAGTATCGGGCAGTAATAATCTTTGCCCGATAAAAATCATCTTCCTGAGTGCCTGCTGACAACTTGACTTGAGCTTCTCTTGCCATCATCGCCCACATCCAGGCGTAAGCAACGTACGAGAATGCATGCAGATAATCATTACAGCTGGAGTTAATCACATTCGGATCATTGGCAGCCTGACTCAGCAGATCATCTGTCAGGGTCTCAAGTTTGACCAGAGCTGTTTCCAGAGGAGCAGTGAACTCATCGCTTTGTCCCTCAGCAATAAAGCTCCTGATATTAGCGGCAAATTGTTTGAATGAGGCACCACCATTCATAGCGATCTTGCGACCCAGCAGATCCAGTGCCTGAATGCCATTGGTACCTTCATAAATCTGGGCAATACGAACATCCCTGACCAGTTGCTCCTGGCCCCACTCACGGATGTAACCATGACCACCAAATACCTGCTGACCGGAAACACAGCTTTCAAGGCCCATATCGGTCAGGAACGCTTTCACAACGGGGGTCAACAGGCCCACCTGATCTGAAGCCTGGTTTCTTTCTGTTTCATCCGGGCTGAACTTGGCTGTATCCAGCAGATTCGCGACATAGGTTGAAAAAGCTCGCCCACCCTCGTTCAGAGCTTTCATGTTAAGCAGCATTCTTCGAACATCGCCATGCACAATGATCGGATCGGCAGCCTTTTCGGGCTGTTGCGGACCGGTAGCTGCCCGGCCCTGAACTCTGTCCAGAGCATATTCGAGGGCTGACTGATAAGACATTTCACTGGTGCCCAGTCCCTGAATACCCACAAAGAGTCGCTCATAGTTCATCATGGTGAACATAGCGTTAAGACCCTTGTTAAGATCTCCCACCAGGTAACCTTTGGCGCCATCAAAGTTCATGACACAGGTGGCTGAACCCTTGATCCCCATTTTGTGTTCCAGAGAACCACAGTGAACCTGGTTTCTATCTGCCAGAGTCCCATCTTCATTCACATTTACCTTGGGTACCAGGAACATGGAAATACCTTTGGGTCCGGCAGGTGCATCGGGCAATTTGGCCAGAACCAGATAAATGATGTTTTCTGTCAGATCATGCTCACCGGCAGTAATGAAAATCTTGGTGCCGGTAATGTTGTAGGAACCGTCACCATTATCTTCCGCCCGGGTTCTGATTATACCCAGGTCTGTTCCACTGTGTGACTCAGTCAGGCACATAGCTCCCGTCCATTCGCCGGAATAGAGTCTGGGAAGATAAAGGGACTTAAGCTCTTCGCTGGCGTGGGCATCAATCGCCAGCGCAGAACCGGATGTCAGGCTCGGGTAGAGGATAAAGGCCAGGCTGGCACTGCTGAACATTTCATCAAATTGTGCACTCAGTGCTTTTGGCATCCCGATACCACCATACTCGGGATTGCCGGCGATGCCTGTCAAACCAGCTTCTGAAAACAACCGATAGGCTTCTTTATAGCCTTTCGGAGTGGTAACGCCTTCTTCACTCCAGTGGCAACCTTCCTCATCACCTTCCCGGTTGAGAGGAGCCACTGTTCTCGCAGCCAGTTTGGCACCTTCTTCCAGGAAAGCATCAGCCGTTTCACGATCAACCACTTCCTGGGTAGCAGGCCACTGACTCCATCGCTTGTCGGTGTTGAACACTTCGTACATTACAAAGCGCATATCACGGAGAGGTGCCTGATAGTCTGCCATGGGGGACACTCCTGAAATTTTAATGTTTTTAATCAGTGTCCGGTCATTTTACCCCAGAGGAACAGGGGCTAAAAGGAATGTTTTAAACTAACGTTTGAATTTTTAACTACAAAAAAACGACATCTCCAATTTGTGGTATTTTTTGATAAGGGTGGCAAACGTTCAGGGCATTAGAAACGGTAATAAAAACCCGCAGAGAAAACCACCGCCGCATAGGATAACTCAACACCAAACCCCTTATAGTCGATGTCGAGTACGGCCTGAACCAGAGGGAAGACACGGCTTAGATATTCCTTATATCCATAGACAATCCCTGCGCGATACCCTGCCTCTATATCAAAGGCTCCATATTTTTGTTGGTACAGAGTTCGCTGCACACCTCCAGACCAGACTCTGTCACAGTGGGTATTAATGAGAGTTGCGCCGTAATAGCCTTTATAGGAGAAAGCGATCAGCTTATTGTTGCTTTCCTGATCATCACCACCCTCAAGATGAAAGGTCCACATGCCCAGGTAGAGATGATCTCTGGAAGGACGACCCCAAATTTGATCGACCCAATCTGTCTCCTTGTTAAAACTGTCATAAGGCAAAGAAGTGTCTGCAGTGACTGAAACGAGTTCTTCTTTCCCATGCGAGCCCTCATCCCTGATCTGCAAGTTTTTAAGGTCTGTGTCAACAGCCAATAGAATGTCTGTCGGCTCTAACCATTGCAAATGCCCCTGATGAGCCCGAAGCTCGTAGTTCATTTCATTATTTTCAGCCGCTTGCACTTTCAAGCCGCAGGGTATCAAAAGAAGAAATATCTGTAAGAAAGAATTAATGGATTGCTTAAAAAAGCCCGATAAGGGATTTATTAGTGTTTTCTGCTTGCTCATCGCCTCGCCTAATACAGCTCCGGTTAGGTACTTATATCTCCACGGACTTTGAAAAAGGACCAATGCCGTGTTTTTTATAGACCAGCGTTGGAGGTTAGGCAAAAAACATTAGACTCAAAACAGTGTCTGGAAAAATCACCAGACTGCATTTTTATTAAATAACTGCGCATATTTCAAAGGAATGTTTATGCGGTATCTTATAACCCTGATCAGCATGATGCTGAAAATCACATGGCAGCCAGACTGGATGCAGGATCAGCTGCCCGATAACCGTCACTTTTATCGTCGAACCTTGACTGGCTCTTATCGAGCCAAGAAAAAGATTGTCAAAAACATCTGGATCGCAGCCGGACTGTTAATGCTGATTAATCCGGTTATACACATTGTGATGCTAATCGCTCTTCCCGTTACCCTCCTCAGTTTTGTTATTCTCGATGAAACTTCCTAGGAGCCTTATATGGTCCGCCCCGTTTTGCAAGAGCCTGTTTTGTTAATTAGCAAACAAAGATAACTGCAATCATATATACGGCCTATTCATGAGGTCTAACCCTCTGGCCCTGATGGGTATCCGCGCAACCTGGCCTTATCAGTCCGACGGCCTCAAGGGCCAAGACTCCTATCAGGTTTCAGGTTGCCGGTTTTTACCTGTTTGCCATCAACTGTACATGCTCATCGCAATCTGCGGGGGGGTTCCCCTTTGATTAAGCTTATGCTTTACTTTGCCGCTGCCGCCTTTACCTCATTATGCAGCCTTGTAAACTTCATTTCGGGTCATGATGACCCAGACAATCCGAGCCATTTTATTAGCCAGACCAACGGCGGCAACGTTGTGATTGCTGCGCTCATTAAGTTGGCTAACCCATTTTTTACAGCGGTCATCCTTATTTTTGAGGCAGTGGAGTACCGAACGTGCGCCGTGTATCAATAATGTGCGCAGGTATTTATCACCCCGTTTACTGATGCCCAGCAGGACTGACTTACCGCCTGTGGAATGCTGTCTTGGAACTAATCCCAACCATGCGGCAAGGTGTCGACCAGATTTAAAATACGTCGCATCACCAACGGCTGCCTTCAATGCTAGGTGAAAGTTGTTCTTGCCAATATCGATACCAAGTGCTGAAATAGTCATGGGTGGTTCGCTCCGGTTAATCCTGTTTAAATGGTTAACTCCATTTTGGCTCATTTGAAGCCGTTTAGGAGGGGCGGACCATCCCGTTAGACCGAGAATAGACTGCCCTACACGGCAACTGCTCCTGCGTTGCTCTAGCTCCTGCATCCATGCAGTCGTGCGGCGGCAGCAAATTGGTCTGTAAATCCGCTTTTGTTCGTCAAATAGCTCGCTATTCTCCTCACAAAACCGAATTTTCATCCTCAATTTTCTGCCGTCCTCGCTACGGGGTCGCCTAGACGGGCGCTATTCTCGGTCAGGCTCCTAGTGTTCAGACATAAAAAAAGGGGCTGCCGAAGCAACCCCCTGTCAGAAAACTCTTATCCGGGATTAGAGTTCACCGAAATCTTCCTCAGCCATATCCAGCAGATTCGCTGTGCCTGACAACATGGCAGATTTGTGAGCCTGTGTTCTTGGCAGGATACGTTCAAAGTAGAAACGTGCAGTCTGAATCTTGGCTTTGTAGAAGCCTTCTTCAGTTGTACCTTCAGCCAGCTTCTCCTTGGCCAGGCGAGCCATATCAGCCCACATATAAGCCAGAGTCGCATAACCGGAATACATCAGGAAGTCGACGGAAGCCGCACCCACTTCATCAGGATTTTCCATCGCCTTCAGGCCCAGCTGCATGGTGAGATCGCCCCACTCCTTGTTCAAGGCAGCCAGTGGCTCAACAAAGGCTTTCAGGTCTTCGTTTTCAGCGTGAGCTTTACAGAACTTGTGAATTTCCTTGGTAAATGGCTTCATGGTTTCACCACCGCTCTGGAAGATTTTTCTTCCCAGCAGGTCCAGTGCCTGGATACCGGTAGTTCCTTCGTACAGCATGGAGATACGGCAGTCACGAACGTTCTGCTCCATACCCCATTCACTGATATAACCGTGGCCACCGTAGCACTGAAGTGCGTGGTTGGCGGACTCAAAACCGGTTTCGGTCAGGAAAGCCTTGACGATAGGTGTCAGGAAGCCCAGTTCCTTATCAGCCTGTTCACGCACTGCTTCATCAGGACTGTGCAGCAGATCTGCTTTCTTGGCTGTGTAGTAAAGAAGGGCACGATTGCCTTCGGTTAAGGATTTGATGGTCAGCAGCATCCGACGTACGTCAGGGTGCACAATAATTGGGTCAGCCGGACCTTCAGTGTTCTTGGCACCGCTCAGGGAGCGCATTTGCAGACGTTCGCGGGCGTAGCGCAGAGCACCCTGAAAGGCGATTTCACCGTGGGACAGGCCCTGAATACCCGTACCCAGGCGGGCAGTATTCATGAAGGTGAACATGCAGTGCAGACCACGGTTTTCCGGACCAATCAGGAAGCCGGTTGCTTCGTCAAAGTTCATGACACAGGTGGCGTTACCGTGAATCCCCATCTTGTGCTCGATGGAACCACAACTTACGCCATTGCTCTCACCGTGCTTGCCAGGCAGATATTTGGGAACGATAAACAGCGAGATTCCTTTGGTACCTTTTGGAGCACCCGGCAGACGCGCCAGAACGATGTGGACAATATTGTCTGCCATGTCGTGTTCACCGGCAGAAATAAAGATCTTGGTACCTGAAATTTTATAAGTACCATCAGCGGCAGGCTCGGCTTTGGTTCGCAGCATACCCAAGTCAGAACCGCAGTGAGGCTCGGTCAGACACATGGTACCTGTCCATTCACCGGATACCAGCTTGGTCAGGTAAGCTTGCTTCTGTTCTTCAGTACCATGGGCTTCCAAAGTATTCATGGCACCATGACTGAGTCCGGGATACATGCCCCAGGCCCAGTTGGCTTCTCCCATCAGTTCGCTGAGAACCAGACCCAGAGAGTAAGGCAGACCCTGGCCACCGTATTCTGGATCACTGGACAGTGAAGGCCAGCCGCCTTCAACGTATTGCAGGTAAGCCTCTTTAAAACCGTCTGGTGTTTTTACACCGTCCTCGGACCAGGTGCAGCCTTGCTCATCACCGACCTGATTCAAAGGGGCCAGAACCTGTTCACAGAACTTGGCACCTTCTTCAAGGATGGCGTCTACCATATCAGGGCTAGCTTCTTCTCCGCCGGGGAGACTGGCGTAATGTTCCTGATATCCCAGGAGCTCGTCACGAACGAACCGGATATCGCGCAGGGGGGCCTTATAGTCTGGCATAACGGTACCTCTGGGTTGTCTTATATTTATTCATGAAACAGATTGCAAAAGTATAGCAACAGTTTCAAACAGTCGTTTGAAAGTTACGTTCGCTTACAGTAAATGTCAACTATTGTTCATGTTCCCTTCAGTTTGCTCGGTTGATTTTCATGGTCGAGAGCTATGATGCAGCGCCTGTGGTGAATGAGGTCAGTGGTATATCTTATGCGGATGATTTTTTTCTTGATCGAGCGCTTTTTAAGCCTGTTTTGCGGGGTATTTGGATCAGGTGAAGCAATCATCGGCAGAAAAAATTAATGTCGATGCCATTGTGAATAATGGTATCACTGCTTTGATGCTGGCATGCGAGAACGGAAAAAAACGTTGTGTTATCCAGTAAGCACGGCCTTCAGGTGTTCCCATCTTCTGAGTTTTTGAAATTGGTGACTATTTAGTCACTAAAAACTTTAATTGCCATAGATATGAACTACCATACTTCCTTTGTACCTAACCCGGACCACTTATTGGCCAACACAGATGCTCTACTTATTAAGTGTTGCATTGCTCGCTACCCTCTCCCTGTGGACAGTGAAGGCTGATCACTGTCCTATTTGTCTGGCTCACTTCCATGGCCGAAGTGCGGCGCCCGTGGTCGTCAAAACCCAATGTTGTGGCCAACTCTTCGATCTGGACTGTATTTCGAAGTCTTTTGTTGGACAGCCCATCGGCTCGCGACAGTGCGCGATGTGTCGGCAAGACCCGATGCCTGTGGTGAATCAGAACACCAATGAATCTCACCCGGATACATTTTTCCCCGATCAGAGGTTTTATCTTGCCTGTTCTATCGGGGATCTGGGTCAGGTGGAGAGGTCAGTGGCAGAAGGCGTTAATGTTAATGCTGTTATGACTAATGGTCTCACTGCCTTGATGTTGGCATCCCGCTGGAGGCACGCTGAAGTCGCAGAACGCCTGATCAATTCCGGGGCAAACGTCAACACTGCCTGGCATGGGGATGGCACCACCTCGCTGTTCCTGGCTGCTATGAATGGCTTTACCGACTGCGTAAAAATACTGATCAACGCCGGGGCGGATCTCGACATCCCCCGGACTTCGGATGGCGCCACTCCACTGTTCGCCGCTGCTATGAGAGGCAATACCGACTGCGTGAAACTTCTGATCAACGCCGGGGCGGATCTCAACGCCGGGGCGGATCTCAGCGCCGGGGCGGATCTCAACGCCCGAACCAAGACTGACACCACACCACTCTTCGCGGCTGCACAAGAAAATAACACCGACTGCGTAAAACTCCTGATCAACGCCGGGGCGGATATCAACATCCCTCGGACTTGGGATGGCTCCACCCCACTGTTGGCCGCTGCTGTGAAAGGCAATACCGACTGCTTGGAACTCCTGATCAATGCCGAGGCGGATCTCAACGCACAAACTGAGGATGGGCTCACCGCACTGTTCATGGCTGCTCAACAAAATAACATCAATTGCGTGAAGCTCCTGATTAAAGCCGGGGCGAATCTCAACATCCCTCGGATTTCGGATGGCATCACCTCACTGTCCATCGCAATCGCGATGGGCAATACCGAGTGTGCGCTAGCCCTTATCAAGGCTGGAGCAAAGTAGGGAACTGAGGCAAGGAAGGGAGCGAAAAAAAGGCGTTGTGTTATCCGGTAACCGCAGCTTTCAGGTGTTCCCATCTTCTGAGCTTTTGAGGTAGGTGATTATTTAGTCACAGCAAACTTTTATAGCCATAAAAATAAACTACCATAATTTCTTTGTACCCAACCCTCACTACTTCTTGGCCAGTACAGATGTTCTACCTATGGATGACATTGATCGCTGCCCTCTCCTCATGGACACTAAAGGCCGATCAATGTGCTATTTGTCTGGCTAACTTCCATAACCGTAATGAAGTGCCTGTGGTCGTCAAAACCGCATGTTGCGGCCAACTCTTCGATCTGGACTGTGTTTCGAGGTGTTTTGTTGATCAGCCCATCGGCTCACGCCGTTGCGCGATGTGTCGGCAAAACCCGATGCCTGTGTTAAATCAAAACACCAGTGAATCTCTCCCTGATACATTTTTCCCCGATCTGACGTTTTATAGCGCCTGCTCCAATGGGGATCTGGATCAGGTGGAAAGGTCACTGGCAGAAGGCGTCAATGTCAATGCCGTCGTGACTAATGGTTTCACCGCCTTGATGTTCGCATCCTATTATGGGCAAATGAACGTCGTCGAGCGCCTGATCAACGCCGGGGCGGACGTCAACATCGCCCGGAATGAGGATGGCGCCACCCCGCTATTCATAGCTGCCCAAACAGGCAACACCGGCTGCCTGAAAATCCTGATTGAAGCCGAAGCAGATCTCAACGCCCGGACTAAGAATGGCGCCACCCCGCTGTTCACCGCTGCACAAGAAAATAACATCGACTGCGTGAAACGCCTGATCAACACCGGGGCTGATCTCAACGCCGCCCGGACCGAGGATGGCGCCACCCCGTTGTCCGCCGCAGCACAGATGGGCAATACCTATTGCGTGAAAGCCCTGATCAACGCCGGGGCGGATCTCAACGCCCCGACCAAGACGGGCGCCACCCCGCTGTTCTTCGCAGCGCAGGAAAATAAAACCGACTGCCTGCAAGCCCTGATCGAAGCCAAGGCAGATCTCAACGCACGAACTGAGCGTGGGGTCACCGCACTGTTCATCACTGCCCAAGAAAGTAACACCGACTGCGTACAACTCCTGATCAACGCCGGGGCAGATCTCAACGCCCAGACCAAGACTGGCGCCACCCCGCTGTCCATCGCAACAGAGATGGGCAATACAGAATGTGCGCAAGCCCTTATCAAGGCTGGAGCAAAGTAGAGAACTGAGGCAAGGAAGGCAGCGAAAGAAAGGCGTTGTGTTATCCAGTAACCACGGTTTTGCTTATGAATATCAACACTCCCCCCCTTTCCCCATGGGTACTGACGCCAGCTCGAAGGACGATGTTTGTGCTATTTGTTTGGAACATTTCCACGGCCACGATGTGGCGCCAGTAGACGCCGACGAAACCAAATGTCTAACCCATTGTGGCCACACATTCCATCTGCGCTGTCTTACGAGTCAATATTTTAGAAAACCTATCGGCTCACGCCAGTGCGCAATGTGTCGGCAAAACCCAATGCCTGTGGAGAAAGAGAAAACCAGTGAATCTCTCCCGGATAAGTTTTTCCCCGATGAGACGTTTTACGATGCCTGTTATCAAGGGGACTACGATCAGGTGGATAAGTCACTGGCAGACGGAGTCAATATCAATGCCGTTATGAAATATGGTGTCACTGCCTTGATGCTGGGATCCTTCAGTGGGAACAGGGCAGTCGTCGAACGCCAGCTCAACGCCGGGGCGAAGGTCAACTTTGCCCGGACTGAGGATGGTGCCACACCGCTTTTCATGGCGGCCATGATGGGCAATACCGAGAAGGTGCGACTCCTGATTGCTACAAGGCAGATCCCAACGCCGCCTTGTTGGATGGCACCCCCTCACTGTTAATCGCAGCCATGAAGGGCTATAAAGAGTGCGTAGAAATTCTGATCGAAAACGGAGCGGCTCTCGACACCGCCAGGGCTCAGGACGGCTTCAACCCACTGTTAGCCGCAGTCTGGGGAGGCAATACCGATTGCGCGGAAACCCTGATCAAACACGGGGCCGATCTCAACACTCCCAGGACTAAAGATGGCACCCCCCGCTGTACATGGCAGCTCAGGAGGGCAATACCCAGTGCGTGAATCTCCTGCTCAACGCTGGTGCGAATCCCAACACTGCCTTACCAACTGGTGCCACTCCGTTGTTCATCGCAGCCCTGAAGGGCAATGTCGAGTGCCTGAAAATCCTGCTCAACTTTGGAGCAGATCTCAAAGCCGCCAGATATAGGGATGGCGCGACTGCATTGTCCATCGCAATTGAGAAGGGCAACAACGACTGCACAGAAGCCCTTGTTGAGGCCGAGAAAGCAAATGAAGGGTACTGCGTTATCTTGTAAACACGGCTTTAAGGTGTTCCCATCTTCTGAGCTTTTGAGATGGGTGATTATTTGGTCACAGCAAACGGTGATAGCCATACAAATGAACTACGATACTCCCTTCGAACCTAACCCTTACTACTCACTTGGCTAGCACAGATGTTCTTCTTATGTATGGCGTTGCTCGCTGCCTTCTTCCCGACGACACTGGGGGCCGACATATGTCCTGTTTGTCTGGCTCCCTTCCATGGCCGAAGTGAAGAGCCTGTGGTCGTGACAACCCAATGTTGTGGCCAACGCTTCGATCTGGACTGTATTTCGAAATGTTTTTCTGAACAGCCCATCGGCTCACGCCGTTGCGCGACGTGTCGGCAAAACCCGATGCCTTTGGTGAATCAGAACACCAATGAAACTCTCCCGGATACATTTTTCCCCAATCAGACGTTTTATCTTGCCTGCTTATCTGGGGATCTGGATCAGGTGGAGAGGTCGCTGGCAGAAGGAGTCAATGTCAATGCCGCTATGACTAATGATTTTACGGCATTGATGTTGGCATCCACTATAGGAGACACAGACCTCGTCGAACGCCTGATCATTGCCGGGGCGAACGTCAACACTGTCCTTTCGAGTGGCGCCAATGCAATGCTCATGGCTGCTTACTTGGGTAATAGCGACTGCGTGAAACACCTGATCAACGCCGGGGCAGATCTCAACGTCGCCAGAACGTCGGATGGCGCCACACCACTTTCCGTCGCAGCCTGGAAAGGCAGTACCGAATGCGTGAAAGCACTGATCGAAGCCAAGGCAGACCTCAACCTCCCCAGGACTGATGGCGCCACCCCGCTTCACGTCGCAGCCCGCAGAGGTAATCACGGTTGCTTGGAAATCCTGATCAACGCCGGGGCGGACCTCAACGCCGCCAGAACTTCGGATGGCTCCACCCCGCTGTCCATCGCAACCGAGATGGGCAATAGCGAGTGTGCGCAAGCCCTTATCAAGGCTGGAGCAAAGTAAGGAACTGAGGCAAGGAAGGAAGCAAAAAAAGGCGTTGTTTTATCCGGTAACCGCAGCTCTCAGGTGTTGCCATCTTCTGAGCTTTTGAGATGGGTGATTATTTAGTCACAGCAAACTTTATAGTCATAAAATTGAACTATCGTGCTTTTTTTGTATCTAAATCTGTATAGCTTCTTAAAAAAACACAGAGGTTTTACTTATGAATATCAATACTCACTCCCCTTTCCTCATGGGTACTGACGTAAGTTCGAAGGACGATGTCTGTGCTATTTGTCTGGAAAATTTCCATGGCCACGATATGGCGCCAGTGGACGCCGACGAAACCGAATGTCTAACCCATTGTGGCCACACATTCCATCTGGTCTGTCTTACGAGTCAGTATTTTACAAAACCTATCGGCTCACGCGAGTGCGCAATGTGTCGGCAAGACCCGATGCCTGTGGTGGGTAAGAAAATCGGTAAATCTTACCCGGATAAATTTTTCCCCGACGAGACGTTTTACGATGCCTGTCTTCAAGGGGATTACGATCAGGTGGATAAGTCACTGGCAGAGGGGGTCAATATCAATGCCGTTATGAAATATGGTCTCACTGCCTTGATGCTGGGATCCTGTAGTGGGAACAGCGCAGTCGTCGAACGCCAGCTCAAAGCTGGGGCAAAGGTCGGCGCTACCAGAACTGAGGATGGTGCCACCGCGCTTATTATTGCAGTCCTGGAGGGCAATACCGAGTGTGCGCAACTCCTGATCGACAAAGGGGCGGATCTCAAAGGCATCCCTCCACTGCTCATCGAAGTCCTCAAGGGCAATACCGAAAAGGTGCGAATCATGATTGCCGATGGGGCAGACCCCAACACCGACTTGTGGGGCACCACCCCAGTGTTTACCGCAGCACTGAAGGGCAATACCAAGTGTTTACAACTTCTGATTGAAAAAGGGGCGGCTTTTGACACTGCCAGAGCTTCGGATGGCTTCACTCCACTGTCCATCGCAGTCTGGAAAGGCAAAACCGATTGTGCGGAAATCCTGATCAAAGCCGGGGCGGATTTAAACGTCCGGACTAACGGTGGCTATAACATGTTGTTTCTCGCTGCCCAAGAAAATAACACCGGGTGCGTGAAACTCCTGATCAAACACGGGGTGGATCTCAACGCCGCCGGGACTTCAGAGGGCACCACCCCGCTCTACATGGCAGCTCAAGAGGGCAATACCCAGTGCGTGAAACTCCTGCTCAACGCCGGTGCGAATCCCAACACTGCCTTGCCAGAGGGTGTCACTCCACTGTTCATCGCAGCCGAGAAGGGCAATGTCGAGTGCCTGAAACTCCTGCTCAACTTTGGAGCAGATCTCAAAGCCGCCAGATATAGGGATGGCGCAACTGCATTATCCATCGCAACTGAGAAGGGCAACAACGACTGCGCAGAAGCCCTTGCCAAGGCCGAGGCAGCAAAGAGAGCAAATGAAGGGTACTGCGTTATCCTGTAACCACGGCTTTCAAGTGTTCCTGTCTTCTGAGCTTTTGAGATAGGTGATTATTTAGTCACAGCAAACTTTTGTAGCCATAAAAATAAACTACCATAATTTCTTTGTACCCAACCCGCACGACTTCTTGGCCAGTACAGATGTTCTACCTATGGATGACATTGATCGCTGTCCTCTACTCATGGACGCTAAAAGCCGATCAATGCGCTATCTGTTTGGCTAACTTCCATAACCGTAATGAAGAGCCAGTGGTCGTCAAAACCGGATGTTGCGGCCAACTCTTCGATCTGGACTGTGTTTCGAGGTGTTTTGTTGATCAGCCCATCGGCTCACGCCGTTGCGCGATGTGTCGGCAAAACCCGATGCCTTTGATGAATCAGAACACCAGTGAATCTCACCCGGATACATTTTTCCCCGATCAGACATTTTATATCGCCTGCTCCAACGGGGATCTGGAGCAGGTGGAGAGATCACTGGCAGAAGGCGTCAATGTCAATGCCGTTATGACTAATGGTTTCACCGCCTTGATGCTCGCATCCTGTTATGGGCAAATGAACGTCGTCGAGCGCCTGATCAATGCCGGGGCGGACGTCAACATCGCTCGCAATGAGGATGGCACCACCCCGCTGCTCATCGCTGCCCTGTTGGGTAATACTGGCTGCCTGAAAATCCTGATCGAAGCCGGCGCGAACCCTAACACCCCCCGGACTACGGATGGCGCCACCCCGCTATTCATAGCTGCCTATGAGGGCAATACCGGCTGCCTGAAAATCCTGATCCAAGCCGAAGCAGATCTCAACGCCTGGAATAAGAATGGCGCCACCCCGCTGTACACCGCTGCACTAGAAAATAACATCGACTGCGTGAAACTCCTTATCAACGCTGGGGTGGATCTCAACGCCGCCCGGGCCAAGGATGGCGCCACCCCGTTGTCCAGCACAGCGCTGATGGGCAATACCGATTGCGTGAAAGCCCTGATCAACGCCGGGGCGGATCTCAACGCCCGGGGTAAGAATGGCACCACCCCACTGTTCTTGGCTGCCTATGAAAATAACATCGACTGCTTACAACTCCTGATCACCGCCGGGGCGGATCTCAACGCTGCCTTGCCGAATGGCATTACCCCGCTGTTCATCGCAGCCCTGAAAGGCAATACCGATTGCGTGGAAACCCTGATCAACGCCGGGGCGGATCTCAACGCCGCCAGAACTTCGGATGGTGCCACCCCGCTGTCCATCGCAACCCGAAAGGACAACACCGACTGCGTGAAAGCCCTGATCAAGGCTGGGGCAAAGTAGGAAACTGAGGAGAGGAGGAGAACACATCAAAGGCATCGTGTTATCCAGCAAACACAGCTTTAGGGTGATTCCACCTTCTGAGTTTTTGAAATGCTTGAATATTTAGCCACAGCAAACTGTGATAGCCATACAAATGAACTACCATACTCCCTTTGAACCTAACCCTTACTACTTATTAGCTAGCACAGATGTTCTTCTTGTGTATGGCATTGCTCGCTGCCTTCTTCCCGACGACACTGGAGGCCGACATATGTCCTGTTTGTCTGGCTCCCTTCCATGGCCGAAGTGAAGAGCCTGTGGTCGTGACAACCCAATGTTGTGGCCAACGCTTCGATCTGGACTGTATATCGAGGTGTTTTGCTGATCAGCCCATCGGCTCACGCCGGTGCGTGATGTGCAGACAAGACCCGATGCCTGTGGTGAACCTGGACACCAGTGAATCTCTCCCGGATACATTTTTCCCCGATCAGACCTTTTTTGATGCCTGTTATGACGGGGATTTGGATCAGGTGGAGAAGTCACTGGCAGAAGGAGTCAATGTCAATGCCGTTACCTCTGATGATCTCACGGCCTTGATGATGGCATCCTATGGGGGGCATACAGACGTTGTCGAGCGCCTTATCAACGCCGGGGCAAGCCCCAACGCCGCCCGGTCATGTGGTGCTACCGCGCTGACCTTCGCTGTCCAGGAAAATAACCCCGACTGCGTGAAACTCCTGATCAACGCCGGGGCAGATCTCAACGCCGCCAGAACTTCGGATGGCGCCACCCCGCTTTTCATCGCAGCTTTGAAAGGCAATACCGATTGCCTGGAAATCCTCATCCACGCCGGGGCGGATCTCAACGCCACAAGGACTTTGGATGGCGCCACCCCGCTATTCATCGCAGCCTGGAAGGGCTTCACCGATTGCGTGGAAATCCTGATCCACGTCGGGGCAGATCTCAACGCCGCCACGACTTCAGATGGTGCCACCTCACTGTTCGCCGCTGCTGAAAAAGGCAATACCGAATGCCTGAAAGCACTACTCGAAGCCGGGGCTGATCTCAACGCCCTGACTAAAGATGGCGCCACCCCGTTGTCCATCGCAACCATGCTGAGCCATAGCGATTGCGTCAAAGCCCTTACCGAGGCCAGAGAAAGGAAGGAAACAAAAGAAAGGCATTTTGCTATCCACTAAAAACAGCTTTCAGGTGTTCCCATCTTACGAGTTTTGCAATGCGTGATTATTTAGTCACAGCAAATTTATTCGCCATAAAACTGAATTATCGTACTTTTTTTGTGTCTAAAACTCATTAGATAAAACAACGAGGAGGTTTTACTTGTGGATGCCATTACTCACTCTCATTTACCCATGGGAACTGATGTAACGTCGACGAACGATGCCTGTCCTATTTGTTTGGAAGATTTCCATGGTCGCGATGTGACGGCTGTGAGCGTCAAACCTGTATTTCAAACCCAATGTGGCCACCGCTACCATGTGGACTGTATTACGCAGCTATTTCTTGAAGTAGCCATAGACCGCCGCCAGTGCGCGTATTGCCGGGGAGACCCGTTCCCTGTGATGAATTTGAACACCGGTGAATCTCACCAGGTTAAATTTTTCCCCAATCTGAGGTTTTATTATGCCTGTTCAAACGGGAACCGGGAACAGGTGTCCAGGGCGCTGGCAGAAGGAGTCAATGTCAATGCCGTCATGAATAAGGATACTCCCTTAATCTTGGCATCCAATGAGGGGGATGAAGTGATCGTCGACCACCTGCTCAAGGCCGGGGCGGACGTCAATACCGCCCGGACTGAGGACGGCGCCACCGCGCTGATGGTAGCTGCCCAGCGGGGCAGGACCAACTGCGTGAAACTTCTGCGCATTGGCCCTTATCAAGGCCAAGACTCCGCAGAAAACAAATGAAGGGTACTGCATTATCCTGTAGCACGGCTTTAAGGAGTTCCCATCTTCTGAGTTTTAGAAATTCGTAATTATTTAGTCACAGCAAACTTTAATAGCCATACAAATAAACTATCATTGTTCCTTTGGACCTAACCCGCGCTGCTTATTGGCTAGTACATATGTTCTACTTATGGATCACATTGATCGCTGCACTCTTCTCATGGACACTGAAGGCAGATCAACTTGAATGTCTGGATTGCTTCCATCGCCGCAATGCAGCGCCTGTGTTCGTCGACGCCCGATGTGGCCACACCTACCATCTGGACTGCATTACGAGGCAATTTCTTACTCAGCCCACAGGCTCACGCCAGTGCCGGTATTGTCGGCAAAATCCGATCCCTGTTTTTAATTGGAATACCGGTGAATCGTACCCGGATACATTTTTCCCCGATCAGACCTTTTATGATGCCTGTTATGACGGGGATTTGGATCAGGTGGAGAAGTCACTGGCAGAAGGAGTCAATGTCAATGCCGTTATGACCGATGATTTCACACCCTTGATGTTGGCATCCTCCGGAGGGCACACGGACGTCGTTGAACGCCTTATCAACGCCGGAGCAAACGTCAACGCCGCCCGTTCGTGTGGTGCTACCGCGCTGTTCTTCGCTGCCCGGGAAAATAACCCCGACTGCGTGAAACTTCTGATCAATGCCGGGGCAAATCTCAACGCCGCCATGACCTCGAATGGCGCCACCCCGCTTTTCTTCGCAGCTTGGAAAGGCCATACCGATTGCGTGAAAATCCTGATCAACGCCGGGGCGGATCTCAACGCCGCCAGGACTTCGGATGGCGCCACCCCGCTGTTCATCGCAGCCTGGAGGGGCTGCAACGATTGCGTGGAAATCCTGATCCACTTTGGGGCGGATCTCAACGCCGCCAGGACTTCGGATGGTGCCACCCCGTTGCTCGCCGCTGCTGAGAAAGGCAATACCGTATGTGTGAAAGCACTGGTCAACGCCGAGGCGGATCTCAACGCCGCCAGGACTTCGGATGGCGCCACCCCACTGTCCATCGCAACCAGGTTGGGCCATACCGACTGCGTGGAAGCCCTTACTGCGACCAAAGAAAGGAAGGAAACAAAAGAAAGGCATTTTGCTATCCAGTAAAAACAGCTTTCAAGTGTTCCCATCTTCGTGTTTTTTGATATTCATGATTATTTGGTCACAGCAAACTGTGATAGTCATACAAATGAACTACCATACTTTTTTTGTATCTAACCCAAGCTACTTATTGACCAACACAGATGTTTTACTTATGGGTGGCATTGCTCACTACCCTCTCCCCGTCAGCAGTAAAGGCTGATCAATGTCCTATTTGTCTGGCTGACTTCCATGGTCGAAGTGAAGCGCCTGTGGTCGTCAAAACCCAATGTTGTCGCCAACGCTTCGATCTGGACTGTATATCGAGGTGTTTTTTTAATCAGCCCATCGGCTCACGCCGGTGCGCGATGTGTCGGCAAGACCCGGTGCCTGTGGTGAATCAGAACACCAGTGAATCTCACCCCGATACATTTTTCCCCGATCGGACATTTTATGATGCCTGTTGTGATGGAGATTTGGATCAAGTGGAGAGGTCACTGGCAGAAGGCGTCAATGTCAATGCTGCTATGAATGATGGCTTCACTGCCTTCATGTTGGCATCCAGCAAGGGGCACATGGACATCGTTGAACGCCTGATCAACGCCGGGGCAGACGTCAACGTAGCTCGGAATGAAGATGGCACCACCCCGCTGTTCATCGCGGCCCTGACGGGCAATACCGGCTGCCTGAAAATCCTGATCAAAGCCGGGGCGAACCCCAACACCCCCGCGACTGCGGATGGCACCACCCCGCTATACATTGCAGCCCGGAAGGGTAATACCGATTGCGTGGCAATCCTGATCGAAGCCGAAGCAGATCTCAACGCCCGGAATAAGAATGGCGCCACCCCGCTGTTCATCGCTGTACAAGAAAATAACATCGACTGCGTGAAACTCCTGATCAACGCCGGGGCGGATCTCAACGCCGCCCGAACTATGGATGGCGCCACCCCGCTGTCCATGGCAGTACAGTTGGGCAATACCGATTGCGTGAAAGCCCTGATCAAGGACGGGACGGATCTCAACGCCCGGTGTAAGAAGAATGGCGCCACCGCACTGTTCATGGCTATCCAGGAAAACAACACCGACTGCATACAACTCCTGATCAACGCCGGGGCGGATCTCAACGCTGCCTTGCCAAATGGCGTCACCCCGTTGTTTGCCGCTGCTGCGATAGGCAATACCGAATGCGTGAAAGCACTGATCGAAGCCGAGGCGAATCTCAACGCCACCAGGACTTTGGATGGCGCCACTCCACTGTTAATCGCTGCCGAGTTGGGCAATACCGAATGCGTGAAGCTCTTGGTCAACGCCGGGGCAAATCTCAACATCTGCCGGACTTCGGATGGCGCCACACCGCTCTGCGCAGCAGCCCTGAAGGGCAATACCGACTGCGTCGAACTCTTGGTCAACGCCGGGGCAGAGTAGGGAACAGAGGCAGTGAAAGAAACAGAAGAAAGGCGTTATATTGTCCAGTAAACACAGCTCTCAGGTGTTCCCATCTCCCGAGTTTTGCAATGTGTAATTATTTTGCCAGAGCAAGCTTTGATAGCCATATAAATGAACTACCATACTTTCTTTGCACCTAACCCGTACTACTTATCGGCTAGCACAGATGTTTTACTTATGGATGGCATTGCTCACTGCCCTCTCCCCGACAACAGTAAAGGCTGATCAATGTCCTGTTTGTCTGGCTGAGTTCCATGGTCGAAGTGAAACGCCTGTGGTCGTCAAAACCCAATGTTGTGGCCAACGCTTCGATCTGGACTGTATATCGAGGTGTTTTGCTGATCAGCCCATCGGCTCACGCCGGTGCGCGATGTGTCGGCAAGACCCGATGCCTGTGGTGAATCAGAACACCAGTGAATCTCACCCGGATACATTTTTCCCCGATAGGACATTTTATGATGCCTGTTGTAATGGAGATTTGGATCAGGTGGAGAGGTCACTGGCAGAGGGAGTCAATGTCAATGCTACTATGAATGAAGGCTTCACTGCCTTGATGTTGGCATCCATTGGCGGACACATAGACGTCGTCGGACGCCTGATCAAGGCCGGGGCGGACCTTAACGCGGCTCGGTCTGAGGATGGCGGCACTCCGCTGCTCCAGGCTGCCCAGAAAAATAACACCAACTGCTTGAAAGCCCTGATCGGAGCCAAAGCGGATCTCAACACCAGGTCTAAGGGTGGCGCCACTGCGTTGTGGATTGCTGCCCAAGAGGGCAATACCGACTGCGCGAAACTCCTGATCAGCGCTGGGGCGGATATCAATGCCGCCACGCCGCGTGACGTCAGCCCGCTGTTCATAACAGCCCAGAATGGTAATACTGACTGTTTGAAAGCCCTGATCGAAGGCAGCGCAAATATCAACGCACGAACTGTGACTGGCGCCACCGCACTGATGGTCGCTGCCCAGATGGGCAATACCGACTGCGTGAAACTCCTGATCAATGCTCACGCGGATCTCGACGCCGCCAACACGAATGACGCCACCGCATTGTTTATCGCTGCTCAGAATGGCAATACCGACTGCTTGAAACTACTGATCAACGCCGGGGCAAACCTCAACAGCCGGACTGAGCTTGGCACTACCCCGCTGTCCATCGCAACCCGGAAAGGCAACACCGACTGCGCGAAAGCCCTGATCAAGGCTGGAGCAAAGTAGGGAACTGAAGCAAGGAAGAGAACAAAACAAAGGCGTTGTGTTACCCGCTAAACACAGCTTTCAGGTATTCCCTGCTTCTGTGTTTTGCAATGCGAGATTATTTAGTCACAGCAAATTTATTAGCCATAAAACTGAATTATCGTACTTTTTTGGTGTCCAAGACTTATGTGGATAACTCATTGAATAAAATAACGAGGAGGTTTTACTTGTGGATGCCATTACTCACTCCCCTTTCCCCGTGGGAACTGACGTAACGTCGACGAACGATGCCTGTCCTATTTGTTTGGAAGATTTCCATGGTCGCGATGTGACGGCTGTGAGCGTCAATCCTGTATTTCAAACCCAATGTGGCCACCGCTACCATGTGGACTGTATTACGCAGTTATTTCTTGAAGTAGCCATAGACCGCCGCCATTGCGCGTATTGCCGGGGAGACCCGTTCCCTGTGATGAATTTGAACACCGGTGAATATCACCAGGCTAAATTTTTCCCCAATCTGATGTTTTACCGGGCCTGTGAATACGGGAACCGGAGAGATGTGTATAGGGCGTTGGCAGAAGGCGTCAATGTCAATGCCGTCATGAATAAGAATACTCCCTTGATGTTGGCAACCAGTGAGGGGGATGAGGTGATCGTCGGCCGCCTGATCAAGGCCGGGGCGGACGTCAATACCGCCCGGACTGAGGACGGCGCCACCGCGCTGATGATAGCTGCCCAGCTTGGCAGAACCAACTGCGTGAAACGCCTGCTCAAGGCCAGGGCCGATATCAACGCCCGAACGGTTTTGGGCGTCACCCCACTGTACTTTGCTACTGATAGTTGCAATACCGACTGCGTGAAACCCCTGCTCAAGGCCGGGGCAGATCGCAACATCCCCAAGACTTCGGATGGTGCCACCCCGCTGTTCATCGCTGTTTCAAAAGGCTATGTCAAGTGTGTGGAACTCTTGATCAAAGACGAGGCAGATCTCAACACCCGGTTTATGGATGGCAACACGCTGCTTCTCATCGCGGCCTTTAAGGGCAATAGAGGCTGCACGAAACTCCTGATCAAAAATGGGGCGGATCTCAACGCCGCCTCGCCGGATGGTTCCACCCCGCTGTTCCTCGCTGCCCAGGAAAATAAGTACAGCTGCGTGAAACTCCTGATCAAAGCCGGGGCGAATCTCAACGCTGCCAGAACCAGTGATGGCGCCACCCCGCTGTCCATCGCAATCCTGAAGGGCAATAACGAGTGTGCGATAGCCCTGATGAAGGCTGGGGCAAAATAAGGAACAGAGGCAAGGCAAGGGAACAAAAGAAAAGTGCTGTGTTATCCAGTAATACGACTTTCAGGTGTTCCTATCTTCTGGATTTTTGAAATTCGTGATTATTTAGCCGCAGCAAACTTTGATAGCCATACAAATGAACTAACATACTCCCTTTGAACCTAACCCATAATACTTATTGGCTAGCACAGATGTTCTACTTATGGGTGACATTGCTCACTACCCTCTCCTCGTCAATAGTAAAGGCTGATCAATGTCCTATTTGTCTGACTTACTTCCATGGTCGAAGTGTACCGCCCGTGGTCGTCACAACCCAATGTTGTCGCCAACGCTTCGATCTGGACTGTATTACGAGGTGTTTTCTTGATCAGCCCATCGGCTCACGCCGGTGTGCGATGTGTCGGCAAGACCCGATGCCTGTGGTGAATCAGAACACCAATGAATCTCACCCGGATACATTTTTCCCCGATTGGACATTTTATGATGCCTGTTATGACGGGGATTTGGATCAGTTGGAGAGGTCACTGGCGGATGGAGTCAATGTCAATGCCGTGATGGTTAAGGGTCTCACTGCCTTAATGGTGGCATCCATCAGGGGGCACACGGACGTCGTCGAACGCCTGATCAACGCCGGGGCGAATCCCAACGCTGCCAGAACTTTGGATGGCACCTCTCCGCTTTTCCTCGCAGCTTTGAAGGGCAATGCCGATTGCCTGGAAATCCTGATCAACGCCGGGGCGGATCTCAACGCCGCCAGGACTTTGGATGGCGCCACCCCGCTTTTCATTGCAGCCTGGAAAGGCAATACCGATTGCGTGGAAATCCTGATCCACGTCGGGGTGGATCTCAATGCCACCACGACTTTGGATGGCTCCACCCCAGTGTCCATCGCAACCGAAATGGGCAATACCAACTGCGTGAAAGTCCTTACAGAGGCTGAGGCAAAGTAGGGAAATGAGGTAAGGAAAGGAACAAAAGAAAGTCGGAGTGTTATCCAGTAACCACGACTTTCAAGTGTTCCCATCTTCTGGATTTTTGAAATTCGTGAATCTCACCCGGATACATTTTTCCCCGATTGGACATTTCATGGTGCCTGTAATACTACCCATTTCGTGCTACACAGCCTCCAACAGATTGTCAATGTCAAGCTGGTCAAACTGTCGTTTGGTCAGCAGTTCACGCTGTTGGGTCAGTCATTGGTGGTAATCGGTATTGTATAGGTTACTCATGGTCAGCCTCCGGCAGCCAGTCTTCTGTCGTAGAGATTGACGCCATTAAGGGGATACCAGTCTTCAGTCATGATCTGTTCAAATGACCACGGACACTCAGGCGGGAAACTACTGTCATTCAGTCGTTGCGTTTCGCTACTGGCGTAGATGTTCATTTCTTTAACGGCTCTCTCTTTGGCATCAGGATAAGCCTCACTTAAAACCTCTTCAATTTTTGCTGTAAGACAATGATTTTTTTCTATTAATTTATCAATATCACGTCTTGCATTGCATATGCTAACCACCCAACCCTTAAGTACTCTTTCAGTAGCTATACTGTCTCTCAACACACTGGTTTGGTAGTCTATTTTGAGAAGATGAAGTATAAGAATTACCAAGTGACTGTCCAGTACACGAAGGTCTTGCTTAATGCTCAACTCTAAATCCTCAATCAGGTTTTCTAAATCCAACTGATTAAAGTTTTGAGTTTTCAACAGGGTTACTTGCTGACTCAGCCATTGATGATAATCAGTGTTATATAAATTATTCATAAAAATACCTCCATTGCCCTACCACTGTAGGCAAATAACAGAAGGGAATCAAAATGAATTACCAAAGCACAGATGCCTTTGTCGGGGGCTTTGCCCGTGGTTTTGGGCTGGTCAATTCGGCCATTGATGCCAAAGAGAACCGTCAGTATCGCAAGGAAATGATGGGGATGCAGAAAGAATTCTATGATCGCAAGATTCAGAGAGAGGACATGAACAATAAAGTTAATGCGCTTCGGGCTTTACTGTTTTTGAGCGCAAGCGACGATCCGGCAGAACGGCAACTGGCTCAGGATATTTGACGATGCCTGTTATGACGGAGATTTGAATCAGTTGGAGAGGTCACTGGCAGAAGGAGTCAATTTCAATGCCGTGATGGTTAATGGTCTCACTGCCTTGATGTTGGCATCCTTTGTATCTAACCCTTAACACTTTTGACCAATCCTGATGTTCTATTTATGTATGGCATTCCTCGCTGCCTTCTCCCAATGGAGAGTGAAGGCCGATCAACGTCCTGTTTGTCTGGCTCCCTTCGATGGTCGAAGTGTACCGCCCATGGTCGTCACAGCCCAATGTTGTTGCCAACGCTTCGATCTGGACTGTATTTCGAGATATTTTACTGATCAGCCCATCGGCTCACGCCCGGTGCGCGATGTGTCGACAAAACCCGATGCCTGTGGTGAATCAGAACACCAGTGAATCTCTCCCGGATACATTTTTCCCCGATTGGACATTTTATGGTGCCTGTAATACTACCCATTTCGTGCTCCATAGCCTCCAACAGATTGTCAATGTCAAGCTGGTCAAACTGTCGTTTGGTCAGCAGTTCATGCTGTTGGGTCAGCCATTGGGTGTAATCGGTTTTGTAAAATCAGTCATTGTCAGCCTCCGGTAGCCAGTCTTCAGTCGTGGATTTGGATATTGACGCCATTTAGCGGATACCAGTCTTCTGTCATTATCTGGTCAAACGACCAGGGGCACCCATCGGGAAAACTGCTACTGTTCAGACGTTGTGCTTCGCTTCTGGCGTAGCTGTTCATTCCCCTGATCGCCCTTTGTTTGGCTTTGGGGTAAGCCTCAACCAGTGTTTCATCCACTTTGGATCGTACACAAGAATTCTCTTCGATCAGGGATTCGATTTCTGATCTTGAATTGTCAATGCTGGTCAACCAACTATGAATGAAATACATATTGCAACCATCCTTCAGTACCGTCGTCTGGTACTCACATTTAAGTAAATGAAGAATCAGATTGGTAAGAAGATTTCTTAACTCACGAATATGATCATTAAGGCCCAACTCTAGCTCTCCCAACAAATTCTCAATGTCAAGCTGGTCAAACTGTCGTTTGGCAAGCAGATCCCGCTGTTGGCTCAGCCATAGGTGGTAATCAGTGTCGTACAAGTTTTCCATAAATACCTCCATTGCCCTACCACTGTAGGCAAATAACAGAAGGGAATCAAAACGAATTACCAAAGCACAGATGCCTTTGTCGGGGGCTTTGCCCGTGGTTTTGGGCTGGTCAATTCGGCCATTGATGCCAAAGAGAACCGTCAGTATCGCAAGGAAATGATGGGGATGCAGAAAGAATTCTATGATCACAAGATTCAGAGAGAGGACATGAACAATAAAGTTAATGCGCTTCGGGCTTTACTGTTTGAGCGCAAGCGACGATCCGGCAGAACGGCAACTGGCTCAGGATATTTGACAATGCCTGTTATGACGGAGATTTGGATCAGTTGGAGAGGTCACTGGCAGAAGGAGTCAATGTCAATGCCGTTGTGATTGGTGGCTTCACTGCCTTAATGTTGGCATCCAGTGACGGGAACAAGGACGTCGTCGAACGCCTGATCAACGCCGGGGCGAACCTCGACGCCGCCTGTTCGACTGGTGCCACCGCACTGTCCATCGCTGCTCAGGAAAATAACATCGACTGCGTGAAACTCCTGATCAGCGCCGGGGCGGATGTCAACGCACGGTCTGAGTATGGCGCCACCCCGCTGTTCATCGCTGCCGGAAAAGGCAATACCGACTGCGTAAAAGCACTGATCGAAGCCGAGGCGAATCTCAACGCCCGGGCCCAGAATGGCTACACCCCACTGCACATGGCTGTACAAAAAAATAACACCGACTGTGTGAAAATACTGATCAATGCCGGGGCAGATCTCGACGCCCAGAACAAGATTGGCTCCAATGCTTTGCTCGTGGCGGTCCGACACAATAACATCGACAGCCTGAAACTCCTGATTGAAGCCAAGGCAAATCTCAACGCCGCCACTCCGAATGGTGTGCCACCACTGTTTGTCGCAGCCCAGGAAAATAACGCCGACTCTATGAAACTCTTGATCAATGCCGGGGCGAATCTCAACACCCGGACTACGGATGGCACCACCGTGTTGATCTTTGCAGCTCTGAAGGGCCATACCGATTGCGTGGAAATCCTGATCAACACCGGCGCGAACCTCGAAGTGGCCCGTTTGAATGGTTCCACCGCACTGTTCATCGCTGCTGAGTATGGTAACGCCGACACCATGAAACTGCTGATCGACGCGGGGGCAGATGTCAACACCCTCCGGACTTCAGATGGCGCCACCCCGCTGTCCGCAGCAGCCCTGAATGGCAATACCGACTGCGTAGGACTCCTGATCAAGGCCGGGGCAAAGTAGGGAACATTGGATAGCCATACAAATGAACTACCATAGCTTCTTTGTGCCTAACCCGAACTACTTATTGGCCAGCACAGATGTTTTACTTATGGATGGCATTGCTCACTACCCTCTCCTGGACACTGAAGGCCGATCAATGTCCTATTTGTCTGGATTACTTCCGTAGCAGTGATGCAGCGACTGAGGTCGTCAAAACCCAATGTTGCGGCCAACTCTTCGATCTGGACTGTATAACGAGGTGTTTTTTTAATCAGCCCATCAGCTCACGCCATTGCGCGATGTGCCGGCAAAACCCGATGCCTTTGCTGAATCAAAACACCGGTGAATCTCTCACGGATACATTTTTCCCCGATCATACGTTTTATGATGCCTGTTATGACGGGGATTTGGATCAGGTGGAGAGGTCACTGACAGAAGGCGTCAATGTCAATGCCGTCATGGCTGATGATTTCACGGCCTTGATGTTGGCATCCTACGGGGGGCACACGGACGTCGTCGAACGCCTTATCAACGCCGGGGCGAACCTCAATGCCGCCCATTCGACCGGTGCTACCGCGCTGTTCCTCGCTGCCCGGGAAAATAACCCCGACTGCGTGAAACTCCTGATCAACGCCGGGGCGGCTCTCAACGCTGCCCTGGTGAATGGTGCCACCCCGCTGTTTATCGCTGCCCAGAAAAATAACACCGAATGCGTGCAACTCCTGAGCAACGCCGGGGCGGATCTCAACGCCGCCAGAACTTCGGATGGCACCACCCCGCTTGTCGCCGCAATCTGGAGAGGTTATACCGATTGCGTGGAAATCCTGATCCAAGCCGGGGCGGATCTCAACGCCGCCAGGACTATAGATGGCGCCACCCCGCTATTTATCGCAGCCTGGAGGGGCTGCACCGATTGCGTGGAAATCCTGATCCACGTCGGGGCAGATCTCAACGCCGCCACGACTTCGGGTGGCGCTACCCCGCTCTTCGTCGCTGCTGAGAAAGGCAATACCGAATGCCTGAAAGCACTGATCGAAGCCGAGGCAGATCTCAGCGTCGCCAGGACTTTGGATGGCGCCACCCCACTGTCTATCGCAACCAGGTTGGGTTATACCGACTGCGTGAAAGCCCTGATCGAGGCCAGGGAAAGGAAGGGAACAAAAGAAAGGCATTTTGCTATCCAGTAAAAACAGCGTTCAGGTGTTCCCAGACTCAGAGTCATACAAAGGAGTGACTATTTATTCGCAGAAAACTTTGATAGCCACATAAATGAACTATCATGCTTTTTTGTATCTAACCCGAGCTGCTTATCGGGCAACACAGATGTTCTACTTATACGTGACATTGCTCGCTACCCTCTCCCCATGGTCACTGAAGGCTGATCACTGTCCTGTTTGTCTGGTTCCCTTCCAGGGCCGGAGTTTAGCGCCTGTGATTGTCAAAGCCCAATGTTGTGGCCATCGCTTCGATCTGGACTGTGTTTCGAAATGTTTTTCCGGTCAGCCCATTGGCTCACGCCAGTGCGCGATGTGTCGGCAAAACCCGATGCCTATGGTGAATCAAAACACCAGTGAATCTCATCCGGATACATTTTTTCCCGATCTGACATTTTTTCGTGCCTGTTTTAGCGGGGATCTGGATCAGGTGGAAAGGTCTCTGGCAGAAGGAGTCAATGTCAATGCGGTTATGATTCATGATTTTACTGCCTTGATGCTGGCAGCCAAAAACGGGAACAAGGCCCTCTTAGAACGCCTGATCAACGCCGGGGCGAACCTCGACGGTGCCGCCCGTTCGACTGCTAATACCCCATTGTTCATCGCTACCCGGGAAAATAACATCGACTGTGTGAAGCTCCTGATTAACGCCGGGGCAGATCTCAACGCCCGCTCTGAGGGTGGCGCCACCCCGCTAGCCATCGCTGCCCAGGAAAATAACATCGACTGTTTGAAACTCCTGATCAAAGCCGGGGCGGATGTCAACGCTGTCTCGTCGGATGGCGACACCCCGCTCTTCATCGCTGCCCAGAGAAATAACACCGACTGCTTGCAACTCCTGATCAACGCCAAGGCGGATGTCAACAGCGTCCGGACTTCGGATGGCGCCACCCCGCTTTTCATCGCTGCCGGGATAGGCAATACCGACTGCGTGGAAATCCTGATCAAGGCCGGGGCGGAACTCGACGCCCGGAATGAGGATGGCGCCACCCCGCTATACATCGCAGCTCAGGAGGGCAATACCGACTGCGTGAAACTCCTGATCAACGCCGGGGCGAATCTCAACCCCTCCCTGACTTCGGATGGCAGCACCCCGCTGTTCATCGCTGCACGGGAGGGCAATAGCGACTGCGTGAAACTCCTGATCAACGCCGGGGCAGATCTCAATGCCCGGAGTGAGAATGGCAGCACCCCGCTTTTCATCGCTGCACAGGAGGGCAATACCGACTGCGTGAAACGCCTGATCGACGCCGGGGCGGATCTCAACGCCGCCAGGATTACGGATGGTGCCACCCCGCTTCTCATCGCAGTCTGGAAAGGCCATACCGACTGCGTGAAACTCCTGATCAAAGCCGGCGCGGATCTCAACGCTCCCATGAATGTTGCCACCCCGCTGTTTATCGCTGCCCAACAAAATAACATCGACTGCCTGAAAATCCTGATCGAAGCCGAGGCGAATCTCAACGCCCGGAATGAGAATGGCGCCACTGCGCTGTTCATCGCAGCCCTGATTGGCAATACCGACTGCGTAAAACTCCTGATCAACGCCGGGGTGGATATCAACGTCCGCACTGAGGCTGGCGACACTCCGCTGTCCATCGCAACCGAGAAGGGCAATATCGACTGCGTGGAAGCCCTGATCAAGGCTGGAGCAAAGTAGGAAACTGAGGCAAGGAAGGCAACGAAAGAAAGGCGTTGTGCTATCCAGTAGTGCTATCCAGTAGTGCTATCCAGTAGTGCTATCCGGTAAACCCGGCTTTCAGCCGTTCCCATCTTCTGAGTTTTGCAATGCGTGATTATTTAGCCAGAGCAAACTTTGATAGTCATATAAATGAACTAACATGCTTTTTTGTATCTAACCCACACGGCTTATTGACCAACACAGATGTTCTACTTATGTGTGGCATTGCTCGCTACCCTCTTCTCATGGACACTAAAGGCCGATCAATGTCCTATTTGTCTGGCTCCCTTCCATAGCCGAAGTGAATCGCCTGTGGTCGTCAAAACCCAATGTTGTGGTCAACGCTTCGATCTGGACTGTATTTCAAAGTCTTTTGTCGAACAGCCCATCGGCTCACGCCGGTGTGCGATGTGCCGACAAAACCCGATGCCTCTGGTGAATCAGAACACCAGTGCATCTCACCCGGATACATTTTTTCCCGATCTGACATTTTTTTGTGCCTGTTTAAGCGGGGATTTGGATCAGGTGGAAAGGTCTCTGGCAGAAGGAGTCAATGTCAATGCGGTTATGACTCATGATTTCACTGCCTTGATGTTGGCAGCCAAAAACGGGAACAAGGCCGTCGTCGAACGCCTGATCAACGCCGGAGCGAACCTCGACGGTGCCGCCTGTTCGACTGCTAACACCCCATTGTTCATCGCTACCCGGGAAAATAACATCGACTGTGTGAAGCTCCTGATTAACGCCGGGGCAGATCTCAACGCCCGCTCTGAGGGTGGCGCCACCTCGCTAGCCATCGCTGCCCAGGAAAATAACATCGACTGTTTGAAACTCCTGATCAAAGCCGGGGCGGATGTCAACGCTGTCTCGTCGGATGGCGACACCCCGCTCTTCATCGCTGCCCAGAGAAATAACACCGACTGCTTGCAACTCCTGATCAACGCCAAGGCGGATGTCAACAGCGTCCGGACTTCGGATGGCGCCACCCCGCTTTTCATCGCAGCCTGGAAAGGCAATAGCGACTGCGTGGAAATCCTGATCGAAGCCGGGGCGGATCTCAACACCGCCAGGATTACGGATGCTGCCACCCCACTGTTCGCCGCTGCTGCAAAAGGCAATACCGACTGCGTGAAACGCCTGATCAACGCCGGGGCGGACGTTAACGCCGCCCTGAGTCCGGATGGCGACACCCCGCTCTTCATCGCTGCCCAAGAAAATAACACCGACTGCGTGAAACTCCTGATCAACGCCGGGGCAAACATCAACGCCCGGGTCGAGAATGGCTCCACCCCTCTGTTCATCGCAGCCCAAAAAGGCAATACCGACAGCCTGATAACCCTGATCGGAGCCGGGGCGGATCTCAACGCCGCCAGGATTACGGATGCTGCCACCCCACTGTTCGCCGCTGCTGCGAGAGGCAATACCGACTGCGTGAAACGCCTGATCAATGCCGGGGCAGATGTCAACACCCTCCCGACTCTGGATGGCGCCACACCGCTTTTCATCGCTGCCTGGAAGGGCAATAGCGACTGCATGGAAATCCTGATCAAGGCAGGGGCGGATCTCGATGCCCGGACTGAGGATAGCGCCACCCCACTATACATCGCAGCTCAGGAGGGATATACCGACTGCGTGCAACTCCTGATCGACGCCGGGGCGAATCTCAACACCCCCCTGACTTCGGATGGCAGCACCCCACTGTTCATCGCCGCTGCAATAGGCAATACCTACTGCATGAAAGCCCTGATCAAGGCCAAAGCGAATCTCGACACCCGAACCAAGAATGGCGCCACCCCGCTTTACATCGCCGCCGGGGAGGGTAATACCGACTGCGTGAAACTCCTGATTAACGCCGGGGCGGATCTCAACGCCCGGACTAAGACTGGCGCCACCCCGCTCTTCATCGCAACCGCGATGGGCAATACCGACTGTGTGGAACTCCTGATCAACGCCGGGGCAGAGTAGGGATCAGAGGCAGTAAAAGAAATGAAAGAAAGGCATTATATTGTTCAGTCAATACGGCTCTCAAGTGCTCCCATCTTCTGAGTTCTTAAAACAGGTGATTATTTGGCCACAGGAAACTTTGATATTCAGTAAATGAACTAACATGCTTTTTCGTATCTAACCCGTACTGCTTATTGACCAACACAGATGTTCTACTTATATGTGGCATTGCTCGCTACCCTCTCCCCATGGACAGTGAAGGCCGATCACTGTCCTATTTGCCTGGCTCCCTTCCATGGCCGAAGTGAAGCGCCTGTGGTTGTCAAAACCCAATGTTGTGGACACCGCTTCGATCTCGACTGTATTTCGAGGTGTTTTTTTAATCAGCCCATCGGCTCGCGACGTTGCGCGATGTGTCGGCAAGACCCGATGCCTGTGATGAATCAGAACACCAGTGAATCTCACCCGGATACATTTTTCCCCGATAAGACATTTTTTCGTGCCTGTTTAGACGGGGATCTGGATCAGGTGGAGAGGTCTCTGGCAGAAGGAGTCAATGTCAATGCGGTTATGACTTATGATTTCACTGCCTTGATGTTGGCATCCAATAACGGGAACAAGGCCATCGTCGAACGCCTGATCAGCGCTGGGGCGAACCTCGACGCCGCCTGTTCGACTGGTGCCACCGCACTGTTCGTAGCTGCCCAGGAAAATAACATCGACTGCGTGAAACTCCTGATCAGCGCCGGGGCGGACCCCAACACCGCCAGGACTTCGGATGGCGCCACCCCACTGCAAATTGCTGCTATGAAAGGCAATACCGACTGCATAAAACTCCTGATCAACGCCGGGGCGAATCCCGATGCCCGGATCAGGAATAGCGCCACCTCGCTATACATCGCAGCTCAGGAGGGCAATACCGACTGCGTGATAATCCTGATCGAAGCCGGGGCGGATCTCAACGCCGCCAGGATTACGGATGGTGCCACCCCTCTTTTCGTCGCTGCCGTGAATGGCAATACTGACAGCTTGAAAGCCCTGATCAAAGCCAGGGCGAATCTCGAAGCCCGAAAAAGGAATGGCGCCACCCCGCTCTATACCGCAGCTCTAAAAGGCAATACCGACTGTTTGAAACTCCTGATCAACGCCGGGGCGGATCTCAACGCTGCCCTGCTGAATGGCGCCACCCCGCTGTATATCGCTGCCCAACAAAATAACATCGACTGCCTGAAAATCCTGGTCGACGCCGGGGCGGATCTCAACGCCCGGTATGAGAAGGGCGCGACTCCGCTGTTGATCGCAATCCTGAAGGGCAATACCGACTGCGCGAAACTCCTGATCAACGTCGGGGCGGATCTCAACGCTGCCTTGCCGACTGGCGACACTCCGCTGTCCATCGTAACCGAGCAGGGCAATATCGACTGCGTGGAAGCCCTGATCAAGGCTGGAGCAAAATAGGGAACTGAGGCAAGGAAGGCAACAAAAGAAACGCGTTGTGCTATCCAACAAACAGGGCTTTCAAGTGTTCCCATCTTCCGAGTTTTGCAATGCGTGATTATTTAGCCACAGCGAACTTTGTAAGCGATGTAGATGAACTATCAAGCTTTATCGACCATACCTGTGCGAACGATCATATTTTTAAAAATTGAACATTAGCACCATTCAATAAACTCCATGGAAATCTACAAGTGTTTTGATTGGACAGGTAAAAATGTGATGTCTAAGCTTCCCTCTTCTCCGGCGGTCTCTCAAGCAATCGGTTAGGTACGGGGATTACCCTTTTCTTTTGGTATTTATCCTACAGGCGGTCCATAGAATCATGAAAATACTTTCAAGCCTTTTTCTGGCCTTGATACTTCCATTTTGTTCTTCCCTTTGGGCTGTGAATAATGAGATCAGTGCAGATGGCTTTTTGCAATACGATCCTCAGGAGTATGCCGCTCCTGAAAAGGGCGGTGTAGTTTCTCAAAGAGACAGAAGAGAGGCCCGCAGAGGCGGAGGTTCCTCAGGAGGTGGAAGAAGTAGCGGTTCAAAAGGAGGCAGTTACAAGGGTGGCAGTTACAAGGGTGGCAGTCACAAGGGTGGCGGTTCAAAAAAAAGCGGTCACAAAGTGACAAGCTACATAAAATCATCAGTATCAAGAGCCAGAGTTAAAATTGCAAAATTCATGAAAGGCTACTCCCTGTCCACCTCTAAAAAAATATCTGTCTCCATAAACCCGCTGGGGAAGTCCGCTCGAGGGAGTCAGCCAATAAACAAAATCGAATCAAAAGTCCGCTTTCAGACTAAAGAGTCTGATTTTCTTTACTACACACTCAGGGGGCATGCATCACTGAAAACTTTGTTTCATCTCATTTTAATCGAAAATCCAGAAGACTCCTCAAAGTTATATCTTGGTTACTATGAGGACAATGAAGACAGTGTTATTGATAATACTGTTTTCAGTTCAACGCCAGCACCCATCTTGTTGAAAGACGTTTTATACAAGTCTGACACATCAGCTTCTGCAATCAATGGTACTGCTACCAATAGCACGGCTCTACCACCTCATTCAGATCTGTCTGCAAACGACACTCTTATAAATACTAATTTGACTTCCCGTAATACAACTGGACTACAGGGTTTAATGCCAAAAGGGCGCGAGTTTAAGTCCTTCAAACCCATTCTGAGTTTGGAAAAAGAGCTTGAATATTCAATCGAAGTGGCTTGGAAATCAGAGGATGCAATAGCGTCAGTTGCAATGTCTGATAATAATGGTATGGCGTATACAACAATCAGCCCTTCAGCAACAATGTCTTCTTCGGCACCATCCTCATCCATACTGTCCTCAACGAGACGATTCATGCCAGACGCTTCGGAAGCCATTCCCGAAAATGTCGGCACTCAAATTGTTATCAAAAATAAAGAGGGCATGACTCTTGCCATATTAAATCTTGAACTGGAGCCTGGTTATTTTTCACTCAGTGATGGCAATGGCTATTTACTCGAGTACAGAATTGATGGGGCCGGGATTCATCAGCTGACTAAAATTCACACTAAAAATGAATATGCGAACGAAAACTGGAACAATGTATTCTTTCCAGTGCGTCCTGATAACGATTACACCGCCTTGTACGCATTCCTCGGAGGAGTTGCCGGTTTTCTTGTAGTCGCTATGCTTTTATCAGCATTTGCAGTCAATCATTGTGGCCATCCTCAGGCGAAGACACTTCATGGAACGCCATTATAAAAATGACCTTGCGTTTCTCTACATACCATTTCTCTGGTTGCAGTGTTGATGACGGTTTCTGCTGCAATATCCTTTCAACGATATTTTACAGATAGTTTGGAGCAGGGAAGCACCACCATTCATCATGGAAGCGATGGAATGATTTTAATGCTTTTTTGTATCTAACCCTTACCAATTATTCACCAATCCAGATGTTCTACTTATGTATGGAATTGCTCGCTGCCTTCTTCCCGTCGACACTGGAGGCCGATGTATGTCCTATTTGTTTGGCCCCCTTCCATGGCCGAAGTTTAGCGCCTGTGGTTGTCAAGACCCGATGCCTGTGGTGAATCAGAACACCAGTGAATCTCACCCGGATACATTTTTCCCCGATCAGACATTTTATCGTGCCTGTATAAACGGGGATCTAGATCAGGTGGAGAGGTCACTGGCAGAAGGAGTCAATGTCAATGCCGTTATGATTAGTGGCTTCACTGCCTTGATGTTAGCGTCCAGCAAGGGTCATATGGATGTCGTCAAACGCCTGTTGAATTGGTAGTGATTGAGGTCAAGCATCTGGCGGCAGGTGTTACGGCGAATGGTGCGAACCTTCTTATCTTTGCGTGTGACCATACCTCTTGTCTCAAAGGTTGGCAAAAATACAACGTCGTAGTTCGACACCAACTCGAACGCCAGCCGGTTATGCAGATCAAGAACAATGTCATCCTTTTTGCATTTCAGCCGGTCAATTTCCCTGTTGAAATGAATAATCCGATCTCTTGCCCACTGGGGCATATCGTGGAACTCAACGCCCTTCCGCGTGTTCAGGATTTTTTGCTTTTGACTGATCAAGCAGTCCACTTGTTTCATCAGTGGGAACAGCTTTGTTTTTGCAACGTTATCACCCGCTATCAACGCCTCTTTTTCGCTGTAGCAAGTGGCAAAGGTGCGAACTCCGGGGTCAACTCCAACGCATCTAACCTTCCCTTGGATTTCGGGATTTAGCTCAATATGTTGTTGAACCTGAATGAACCAGCGACCTTTGTCGTAGGTTATGACACAAGACTTGCCAATCGCTTCTGTTGGCACATCTTCTGTCAGGTGAATCTTGCCAAGAGCCTCTACGCAGGGATTTAATCCCTTTGGCAAACGGTCAATAGAGAATGAGTGCCTGCTACCTTTGCGGCTTTTGAAACTGATTTCTGCAAAGCCCTCTTTAGCTCCCTTTTTGCTCTTGCTTCACTTGAGCTTTAATGGCAGGTCGCATGTTGATGAATTTTCCGCTGGCATCTTTATAGTCATCATTGCGGAAACGCTCAACAGCAAGGTTGTACGACCTCCGATAGAGCATCAGGGCATCGTGATAGGCTTGCTTATTCTCTGGGTAAAACCTGGTCTTTTTTGATGCTACTCTCTTTGCGTCCTTTGCGTCCTTTGCGTCTTTTAGCAGATCGCTTCCCGTAGTGGCTATTGCAGAATGAGGTAATGAAACCGATAAGCTCTTGGGTGTCGAATGGCTCACAGGCGTTATCCGGGTCATCCAAAACCTCGATGTGTCCTCCCGATAATTCAACAAGCCACTTGATAAGTTCAAACCCTGATCGGGCAAGGCGATCTTTTGTGGCAACCACAATATGGGTTGGATTTCCGCACACCGCTGATTCCAGAATGGTTTGCAGTCCTTTTCGCTTAAAGTTGAAAGCACTGGCAATGTCGCTGATAAATTCTGCATCAGGGTGCTCTTTGAGTAAGATACGCTTTTGCGTGTCGATGCTGGATTTTTGCTTTCCAGAACTCACTCTCGTATAGCATATCTTCCTCTGCTGGTTAATGAATATGCGGAAGTGACCACCACTTGTTTGCTTCACTTTTTCGTAGTGACCGCTTTCGATCTTGCGCCTCATAGTTTGGCTGGTTACGCCTTCAATCTTGGCTAGCTTTGTAGTTGAACCCCACAAGATAAATTCACCTTTTGACGATTTATCTTGTGTCTGGCGTAATTGATTTTGCGATTGTTGCAATTTTATTTGACTGTTTTTGAGCGCAAGCGACGATCCGGCAGAACGGCAACTGGCTCAGGATATTTGACGCAACTACGACTGCGAAAAAGTCCTTATCGAGGCCAGGCAAGGGAAAGGAATGAAAGCATCGAGTTGTGTTATCCAGTAACCACGACTTTAAGGTGTTCCCATCTTCTGGATTTTTGAAATTCGTGATTGTTTAGCCGTAGCAAACTTTGGTAGCCATACCAATGGACTAATATACTTTTTTTGTATCTAACCCTTAACACTTTTGACCAATCCAGATGTTCTATTTATGTATGGCATTGCTTGCTGCCTTCTTCCCATCGACACCAGAGGCCGATCAATGTCCTATTTGTCTGGCTCCCTTCCATGGTCGAAGTGTACCGCCCGTGGTCGTCACAACCCAATGTTGTTGCCAACGCTTCGATCTGGACTGTATTTCGAGATATTTTACTGATCAGCCCATCGGCTCACGTCGGTGCGCGATGTGTCGGCAAGACCCGATGCCTTTGGTGAATCAGAACACCAGTGAATCTCACCCGGATACATTTTTCCCCGATCGAACATTTTTTCGTGCCTGTTTATTCGGGGATCTGGATCAGGTGGAGAGGTCTCTGGCAGAAGGAGTCAATGTCAATGCGGTTATGATTGATGATTACACTGCCCTGATGTTGGCATCCGGCCTGGGGCACATAGACGTCGTCGAACGCCTGATCAACGCTGGGGCGAACCTCGACGCTGCCGGTTCGACTCGTCCCACTGCACTGCTCTTCGCTGTTAACTATGGTAATACCGATTGCGTGAAACGCCTGATCCACGCCGGAGCGGATCTCAACGCTGCCTTGCCGGATGGCACCACCCCGCTGTCCATCGCTGCCCAGGAAAATAACATCGACTGTTTGAAACTCCTGATCAACGCCGGGGCGGATCTCAACGCTGCCATGCTGACTGGCGAAACTCCACTGTCCATCGCAACCGAGCTGGGCAATATCGACTGCGTGGAAGCCTTGATCAAGGCTGGAGCAAAATAGGGCTTTCAGGTGTTCCCACCTTCCGAGTTTTGCAATGCGTGGTTATTTAGCCAGAGCAAACTTTGATAGCCATACCAATGAACTATCATACCTCCTTTGTGACTGACCCGGACAACTCATTGATAATACGATGTTCTACTTATGTATGGCATTGCTCGCTGCCTTCTCCCCGTCGGCACTGGAGGCCGATATATGTCCTATTTGTTTGGCTCCCTTCCATGCCCGAAGTGAAGCGTCTGTGGTCGTCACAACCCAATGTTGTGGACACCGCTTCGATCTGGACTGTATTTCAAAGTCTTTTGTTGGTCAGCCCATCGGCTCGCGACGGTGTGCGATGTGCCGCCAGGACTACGGATGGCGCCACCCCGCTATTTATCGCAGCCTGGAGGGGCTGCACCGATTGCGTGGAAATCCTGATCCACGTCGGGGCAGATCTCAACGCCGCCACGACTTCGGGTGGCGCCACCCCGCTGTTCGTCGCTGCTGAGAAAGGCAATACCGAATGCCTGAAAGCACTGATCGAAGCCGAGGCAGATCTCAGCGTCGCCAGGACTTTGGATGGCACCACCCCACTGTCTATCGCAGCCATAGCGACTGCGTGAAAGCCCTTATCGAGGCCAGGGAAAGGAAGGGAACAAAAGAAAGGCATTTTGCTATCCAGTAAAAACAGCGTTCAGGTGTTCCCAGACTCAGAGTCATACAAAGGAGTGACTATTTATTCGCAGAAAACTTTGATAGCCACATAAATGAACTAATATGCTTTTCTGTATCTCACCCACACTGCTTTGACCAACACAGATGTTCTACTTATGTCTGGCATTGCTCGCTACCCTCTTCCCATGGACACTGAAGGCCGATCACTGTCCTGTTTGTCTGGCTCACTTTCATGGCCGAAGTGAAGCGCCTGTGGTTGTCAAAACCCAATGCTGTGGTCAACGCTTCGATCTGGACTGTATTTCGAGGTGTTTTCTTGATCAGCCCATCGGCTCACGCCAATGCGCGATGTGTCGGCAAGACCCGATGCCTATGGTGAACCTGAACACCAGTGAATCTTACCCGGATAGATTTTTCCCCGATCAGACCTTTTATCTTGCCTGTTTAAACGGGGATCTGGATCAGGTGGAGAGGTCTCTTGCAGAAGGAGTCAATGTCAATGCCATTATGACTGATGATTTCACTCCCTTGATGTTGGCATCCATTGGGGACCACGAGGTCGTCGAACGCCTTATCAAAGCCGGGGCGGACGTCAACGCTCGGACTGAGGATGGCGTCACCTCGCTGTTCATCGCATCACAGGAGGGCAATACCGACTGCGTGAAACGCCTGATCAACGCCGGGGCGGAGGTCAACACTCACACTAATACTGGCGCCACCCCGCTGCACGTTGCTACTTTGAGAGGCAATACCGACTGCGTGAAACTCCTGGTCAAGGCCGGGGCAAATCTCAACGCCGCCTCGTCGGATGGCATTACCGCGCTATTCATCGCTGCCCAAGAAAATAACACCGACTGCGTGAAAATACTGATTAGCTCCGGGGCGGATCTCAACGCCAACCGAACTTCGGATGGCGCAACCCCGCTGTTCGCTGCTGCTGCGAAAGGCAATACCGGCTGCATACAACTCCTGACCAACGCTGGGGCAGAGCCCAACGCCCGAACCAGGAATGGCGCTAGCCCGCTGTTCATCGCTGCCCTGAAAAATAACACCGACGGCGTGAAAATACTGATCAACGCCGAGACGGATATCAATCCCCGAACTTCGGATGGCATCACCCCTCTGTACGCCGCTGCTGAGAGAGGCAATACAGAATGCCTGAAACTCCTGATCGATGCTGGGGCGGACGTCAACGCCGCTCGGACTGCTGATGGTGCCACTCCGCTATTCGCCGCTGCTGCGAGAGGAAATGCCGACTGCTTGAAAGCCCTGATCGAAGCCAAGGCGAATATCAATGCCCCAAATAAAAATGGCGCCACCCCGCTATACATCGCAACTCAGGAGGGCAATACCGACTGCGTGAAACTCCTGATCAACGCCGGGGCGGAAACCGACGCCGCCTTGTCGGATGGCTCCACGCCTCTGTTCGTTGCTGCCCGGGAGGGCAATATCGACTGCTTGAAACTACTGATCAATACCGGTGCGGATATCAACAGCCGGATTAAGAGTGGCGCCACCCCCCTCCACGCCGCAGCCTATAAGGGCAATACCGACTGCGTGAAACTACTGATCAACGCCGGGGCGAAAACCGACGCCGCCTTGTCGGATGGCTCCACGCCTCTGTTCGTTGCTGCCCGGGAGGGCAATATCGACTGCTTGAAACTACTGATCAATACCGGTGCGGATCTCAACAGCCGGATTAAGAGTGCCGCCACCCCCCTCCACGCCGCAGCCTATAAGGGCAATACCAACTGCGTGAAACTCCTGATCAACGCCGGGGCAGATCTCAACACTGCCTTTCCAAATGGCAAAACCCCACTGTCCATCGCAACCAGGATGGGCAATACCGACTGCATGAAAGCCCTGATCGAGGCTGGGGCAAAGAAGGGGACTGAGGCAGGGAAGAGAACAGAAGAAAGGCCTCATTCTATCCAGTAACCATGGCTCTCAGGTGTTCCCATCTTCTGCGTTTTTGAAACAGGTGATTGTTTGACCACAGCAAACTTTGATAGCCATATAAATGAGCTAGCATTCCTTTTTTGTATCCAACCCACACTACTTATTGACCAACACAGATGTTCTTCTTATCTTTGGCATTACTCGCTACCCTCTCCCCATGGACGCTGGAAGCCGATCCCTGTCCTATTTGTTTAGTTCACTTCCATGACCGTCATGTAGCGCCTGTGGTCGTCAAAACCCAATGTTGTGGTCACCGCTTCGATCTGGACTGTATTTCGAGGTATTTTGTTGATCAGCCCACCGGCTCACGCCGCTGCGCGATGTGTCGGCAAGACCCGATGCCTGTGGTGAATGAGAACACCAGTGAATCTCACCCGGATACATTTTTCCCCGATCTGACGTTTTATCATGCCTGTTTAAACGGGGATTTGGATCAGGTGGAGAGGTCACTGGCAGTAGGAGTCAATGTCAATGCGGTTATGGCTTATGATTACACTGCTTTGATGTTGGCATCCAATAACGGGAACAATGCCGTCGTTCAACGACTGATAGCAGCCGGGGCGAACGTCAACGCCTCCCGGACTTGGAATAACGCCACCCCGCTGCTCATCGCTGCACAGCAAAATAACAACGACTGCGTAAAAATCCTGATCGAAGCTGAGGCAGATCTCAACGCCGCCATGTCGGGTGGCGCCACACCGCTGTTCATCGCTGCCCAGGAAAATAACATAGTCTGCGTGAAACTCCTGATCAACGCCGGGGCGGATCTCAACGCCGCCTTGTCGGATGGCTCCACCCCGCTGTTCATCGCTGCCCAGGAAAATAACATTGACTGCTTGACAGCCCTGATCGAAGCTGGGGCGGATCTCAACGCCACTCGGACTATAGATGGCTCCACCCCGCTGTTAGTAGCTGCGGCAAAAGGCAATACCGACTGCGTGAAAGCCCTGATCGAAGCCAAGGCGAGTCTCAACGCCGCCATGTCGGGTGGCGCCACACCGCTGTTCATCGCTGCCCAGGAAAATAACACAGACTGCCTGGAACTCCTGATCAACGCCGGGGCGGATCTCAACGCCGCCTTGTCGGATGGCGCCACAGCGCTATTCATTGCAGCCCAGAAGGGCAACATTGACTGCGTGAAACTCCTTCTCGACGCCGGGGCAGATGTCAGCGCCCGGACGAAGAATGGCGCCACCTCGCTGTTCATCGCAGCCCTGAAGGGCTATACCGACTGCCTGAAAATACTGATCAACGCCGGGGCGGATTTCAACGCACGGACCGAGGATGGCTCCACCTCGCTGTTTATCGCGGCCTTGAGGGGCAATTCCGACTGCGTGAAACTCCTGATCAACGCCGGGGCGGATCTCAACACTGCCAGGATTACGGATCGTGCCAACCCGCTGTTCATGGCTGCTCAGCAAAATAACATCGACAGCCTGAAAATCCTGATCGAAGCCAAGGCGGATATCAATGCGCATATTGAGGATGGCACCACCCCGCTGTTCATCGCTGCCCAAGAAAATAACATCGAATGCGTGGAACTCCTGATCAACGCCGGGGCTGATCTCAACACCGCCTTGCCGGATGGCACCACTGCGCTGTTCATCGCTACACACGAAAATAACACCAAATGCGTGAAACTCCTGATCAATGCCGGGGCGGATCTCAACGCTCGAACTAAGACTGGCACCATCCCGCTGCACGTTGCTGTTGCGAAAGGCAATACCGACTGCGTGGAACTCCTGAGCAACGCCGGGGCTGATCTCAACATCTGTCGGACTTCGGACGGCGCCACGCCACTGTCCATAGCAATCGAGATGGGCAATAGCGACTGTGTGAAGTTCCTTATCAACGCCGGGGCAGAGTGGGGAACAGAGGCGGTGAAGGAAACAAAAAAAGCATCGTGTCAGTGAACATGGCTCTCAGGTGTTCCTATCTTCTGAGTTTTTGAAACAGGTGATTATTTAGCCACAACAAACGTTGAGAGACACACAAATGAACTATCATTACTTTCCTGTACTCAGGCCGCACCATTCATCGACTGGCACAGAATGTTCTACATATATTTGGCATTACTCGCCACTCTCTCCCCATGGACACTGAAGGCCGATCAGTGTCCTATTTGTTTGGCTCCCTTTCATGACCGAAGTGAAGCGCCTGTTGTCGTCAAAACCCAATGTTGTGGTTACCGCTTCGATCTGGACTGTATTTCGAGGTCTTTTGTTAAACAGCCCATCGGCTCACGCCGGTGCGCGATGTGTCGGCAAAACCCGATGCCTGTGGTGAATCAGAACACCAGTGAGGCTTACCCGGATGCATTTTTCCCCGATCAGACGTTTTATCGTGCCTGTATATATGGGGATTTGGATCAGGTGGAGAGGTCACTGGCAGAAGGAGTCAATGTCAATACCGTTATGATTGGTGGCTTCACTGCCTTGATGTTAGCATCCAGCAGGGGTCACGTGGATGTCGTCAAACACCTGATAAACGCTGGGGCGAACCTCGACACTGCCCGTCCGAACGGTGCCAACGCAGTGTTCGTCGCTGCTGAGTTCGGTCATGCAGACTGCGTGAAACTCCTGATCAACGCCGGAGCCAATCTCAACGCCGCCAGAACTTCGGATGGCGCAACCCCGCTTTTCATCGCAGCCTCGAAGGGCAATACCGACTGCGTGAAACTCCTGGCCAACGCCGGGGCGAATCTCAATACCGGGGGTGTGGTAGCGGGTGCCACCCCACTGTTCATCGCAGCCATGAATGGCAATACCGACTGCCTGAAACTCCTGATCGAAGCCATGTCGGATATCAATGCCCGAAATTCGGACGACGTCACCCCGCTGTTCGCCGCTGCCACGAGAGGCAATACCGAGTGTGTTAAACTCCTGATCAACGCCGGGGCAGACCTCAACGCCGGTAATGAGTATAGCGCAACCCCACTGTTGGTTGCTGCTATGAGAGGTAATACCGACTGCGTGAAACTCCTGATTAACGCCGAAGCGGATCTCAACGCCCGGTCTGTGGATGGCCGCACCCCGCTGTTCCAAGCAGTTCAGAAAGGCAATACTGACTGCGTGAAACTCCTGCTCAACGCCGGTGCGAATCCCAACACTGCCTTGCCGGATGGCCGCACCCCGCTGTTCCAAGCAGCTCAGAAAGGCAATACTGACTGCGTGAAACTCCTGCTCAATGCCGGTGCGAATCCCAACGCTGCTTTATCGGATGGTGCCACCCCGCTGTTCATCGCAGCCCTTGAGGACAATGCCGAATGCCTGAAACTCCTGCTCAACTTTGGGGCAGATCTCAAAGCCGCCAGAAATAGTGATGGCGCGACTGCATTGTCCGTCGCAACCGAAGTGAGCAATACCGACTGCGTGGAAATCCTGATCAAAGCGGGAGCGCCTCTCAACGCCCGGTGTTCGTTTGGCGCCACCCCGCTATACATCGCAGCTGAGGAGGGCATTACCGACTGCGTGCAACTCCTGATCAACGCCGGGGCGGATCTCGATGTCCCGGATGAGAATGGCGCCACCCCGCTTTTCGTCGCTGCACGGGAGGGCAATACCGACTGTTTGAAACTCCTGATCAACGCCAGGGCAGCTCTCAACGCCCGCACTAAGACTGGCGCTACCCCGCTTTACATCGCTGTCCAGAAGGGCAATACCGACTGCGTGAAACTCCTGATCAACGCCGGGGCGAATATCAACGCCACCAGGACTTCGGATGGCGCCAACCCGCTGTTCATGGCAGCCCTGAAGGGCAATACCGACTGTCTGAAACTCCTGATCAATGCCGGAGCGGATCTCAACGCCCGGACTGAGGATGGCGCCACACCGCTGTTCATCGCAATCGAGATGGGCAATACCGACTGTGTGAAACGCCTGATCAACGCCGGGGCGGATCTCAACGCCGCCAGGTCGGATGGCACCACACCGCTGTTCTTCGCTATACAAGAAAATAACACCGAGTGCTTGAAACTCCTGATCAACGCCGAGGTGGATCTCAACACCCCCCGGGCTTCGGATGGCGTCACCCCGCTTCTCATCGCAGTCTGGCAAGGCCATACCGATTGCGTGGAAATCCTGATCAGTGGTGGGGCAGATCCCAATGCCGCCAATACTATGGATGGCGGCCTACTTTTCATTGCTGCCTTGAAAGGCCATAACGGCTGCGTGGAGGCTCTGATCAAGGCTGGAGCAAAGTAGGGAACTGAGGCAAGGAAGGCAACAAAAGAAACGCGTTGTGCTATCCAGCAAACAGGGCTTTCAGTTGTTCCCATCTTCCGAGTTTTGCAATGCGTGATTATTTAGCCACAGCAAACTTTGATAGCCATATAAATGGACTAATATGCTTTTTTGTATCTAACCCACACTGCTTATTGACCAATACAGATGTTCTACTTATGTGTGGCATTGTTAACCACCCTCTCCCCATGGACACTGAAGGCCGATCACTGTCCTATTTGTCTGGCTCTCTTCCATGGCCGAAGTGAAACGCCAGTGGTTGTCAAAACTCAATGTTGTGGTCAACGCTTCGATCTGGGCTGTATTTCGAGGTGTTTTGTTGATCAGCCCATCGGCTCACGACGGTGCGCCATGTGTCGGCAAGACCCAATGCCTGTGGTGAATCAGAACACCAGTGAATCTCACCCAGATACATTTTTCCCCGACAAGACATTTTTTCGCGCCTGTTTAAACGGGGATCTGGATCAGGTGGAGAGGTCTCTGGCAGAAGGGGTCAATGTTAATGCCGTTATGACTGGTGGCTTCACTGCCTTGATGCTGGCATCCTGCCGGGGTCACATGAATGTCGTCAAAAGTCTGATAAACGCTGGGGCGAACCTCAACACTGCCCGTTCGAATGGTGCCACCGCACTGCTCATCGCTGCTGAATACGGTAATACCGACTGCGTAAAACTCCTGACCAACGCCGGGGCGGATGTCAACGCCGCCAGGACTTCGGATGGCGCCACCCCGCTATACGTTGCTGCTGCGAAGGGCAATACCGACTGCGTGAAACTCCTGATCAGCGCCGGGGCAGATCTCGACGCCCGAACCAGGAACGGTGCCACCCTGCTTTTCATCGCTGTCCAGGAGGGCAATACCGACTGCGTGAAACTCCTGATCAACGCCGGTGCGAATATCAACGCCGCCAGAACTTCGGATAGCACCACCCCGCTGTTCATCGCAGTCCTGAAGGGCAATACCGACTGTTTGAAACTCCTGATCAACGCCGAGGCGGATCTCAACGCCCGGACTGAGGATGGCACCACCCCACTCTTCATGGCTGCCCAGAAAAATAACACCGAATGCGTGAAACTCCTGATCAATGCCGGGGCGGATCTCAACGCCGCCAGGATTACGGATGGTGCCACCCCACTGCTCGCCGCTGCTGCGAAAGGCAATACCGACTGTGTGAAACTCCTGATCAACGCCGGGGCAGATCTCAACGCCCGGACTAAGAATAGCGCCACTGCGCTGTACATCGCAGCTCAGGAGGGCAATAACGACTGCGTGCAACTTCTGATCGACGCCGGGGCGAATCTCAACATCCCCCTGTCTTCGGATGGCAGCAACCCGCTGTTCATCGCTGCTGCGAAAGGCAATACCGACTGCGTGAAAGCCCTGATCAAAGCCAAGGCCAATCTCGACGCCCGAACCAAAAATGGCGCCACCCCTCTATTCTTCGCTGCCCAAGAAAATAACACCGACTGTGTAAAACTCCTGACCAATGCCGGGGCGAGTCTCAACACCCGGCCTGAAAATGGTAACACCCCACTGTTCATCGCTGCCCTGAAAAATAACACCGACAGCCTGAAACTGCTGATCAACGCCGGGGCGGATCTCAACATCTGCCGAACCTCGGATGGCGCCACCCCGCTGTACATTGCTGCTGCGAAAGGCAATACCGGCTGCGTGGAACTTCTGATCAACGCCGGGGCGGATCTCAACATCTACCGGACTTCGGATGGCGCCACCCCGCTGTACGTTGCTGCTGCAAAAGGTAACAGCGACTGCGTGAAACTCCTGATCAACGCCGGAGCAGATCTCAACACCCGGAATAAGAATGGATGCACCCCGCTGTCCGCAGCAGCCCTGAAGGGCAAAACCTATTGCCTGGAAATCCTGCTCAACGCCATGACAAAGTAGGCAAGGAAGGGAACAAAAGAAAGGCGTTGTGCTATCCAGTAAACACGGCTTTCTGGTGTTCCTGTCTTCCGGGTTTTGCAGTCAAATAAAATTGCAACAATCGCAAAATCAATTACGCTAGGAGCCTGACCCCATGGACACTGAAGGCCGATCCCTGTCCTATTTGTTTGGCTCCCTTCCATGACCGAAATGTAGAACCTGTGGTCGTCAGAACCCAATGTTGCGGCCATCGCTTCGATCTGGACTGTATTTCGAGGTGTTTTGTTGATCAGCCCATTGGCTCACGCCGTTGCTTGATGTGCCGACAAAACCCGATGCCTGTGGTGAATCAGAACACCAGTGAATCTCACCCGGATACATTTTTCCCGGATCAGACTTTTTATCTTGCTTGTTTAAACGGGGATCTGGATCAGGTCGAGAGGTCTCTGGCAGAGGGAGTCAATGTCAATGCCGTTATGACTAATGGTCTCACTGCCTTAATGTTGGCATCCGGCTGGGGGCACACGGACGTCGTCGAACGCCTGATCAATGCCGGGGTGAATCTCAATGCTGCCTTGTCGGATGGCACCACCACGCTTTTCATCGCTGCACAGATGGGCCATACCTACTGCGTGAAACTCCTGATCGAAGCCGAAGCCAATCTCAACGTCCGTGCTTCGGATGGCGCCACCCCGCTGGCCATAGCAATCAAGATGGGCAATACCGACAGCATGAAACTCCTCATCAACGCCGAGGCAAAGCTGGGAACTGAGGCAGTGAAGGAAACAAAGGAAAAGCTTCATGCTGTCCAGTAAACAGGGCTCTCAGGTGTTCCCACCTTCTGAGTTTTTGAAACAGGTGATTGTTTGACCACAGCCAACTTTGATAGCCACAAAAATGAACTAACATGCTTTTTTGTATCTAACCCACACGGCTTATTGACCAGCACAGATGTTCTACTTATGTGTAGCATTGTTCGCTAGCCTCTCCTCATGGACAGTGAAGGCCGATCACTGTCCAATTTGTTTGACTCCCTTCCATGGCCGCAATGAAGCGCCTGTGGTCGTCAAAACCCACTGTTGTGGACACCGCTTCGATCTGGACTGTATTTCGAGGTGTTTTTTTAATCAGCCTACCGGCTCACGCCGTTGCGCGATGTGTCGGCAAGACCCGATGCCTCTGATGAATCAGAACACCAGTGAATCTCACCCGGATACATTTTTCCCCGATCAGACGTTCTATCTTGCCTGTTTAAACGGGGATCTGGATCAGGTGGAGAGGTCACTGGCAGAAGGAGTCAATGTTAATGCTGTTATGAATAATGGCTTTACTGCCTTGATGTTGGCATCCGGTGGGGGGCACACTGACGTCGTCAAACGCCTGATCAATGCCGGAGCAGATGTCAACGCCGCCCCGCATGAGGATGGCGCCACTGGGCTGTTCATCGCTGCACAAGAAAATAACACCGACTGCGTGAAAATACTGATCAACGCCGGGGCAGTTGTCAACACCCGGACTAAGACTGACGACACCCCGCTGATCGCTGCTGTTACGAGAGGCAATATCGACTGCGTGAAAGCCCTGATCGAAGCCGGGGCAGATCTTAACGCCGCCTTATCGGATGGCGCCACCCCGCTGTTCATCGCTGCACAAAGGAATGAGATAGACTGTGTGAAACTCCTGATCAACGCCGGGGCAGATCTCAACGCCGCCAGGATCACGGATGCCGCCACTCCGCTTTTCGCCGCTGCTGCAACAGGCAATACCGACTGCATGAAAGTCCTGATCAAAGCCAAGGCGAATATCAACGCCCGAAATAAGGATGGCGACACGCCGCTGTTCAGCGCAGCAATACAGGGCAATACAGACTGCCTGAGAATCCTGATCGAAGCCATGGCGAATATCAATGCCCGGGCTTCGGATGGCGCCACGCCGCTGCTTGCCGCTGCTGCGAAAGGCAATGTTGACTGCATGAAACTCCTGGTCAACGCCGGGGCAGATCTCAACCCCCCTCATAGTCCCGATGGCGTCACCCCGCTGTTCGCCGCCGCTGCCAATGGCAATACCGATTGCGTGAAAATCCTGATCGACGCCGGGGCAGATCTCAACGTCCGGACTTCGTATGTCGCCACCCCTCTTTGCGCCGCTGCTGCGCTAGGCAATACCGAATGCTTGAAACTCCTGATCAACGCCGGGGCGGATCTCGACAACTCCCGGACTTCGGATGGCTCCACCCCACTGTTCGAAGCTGCTGCAAGAGGCAACACCGAATGCGTGGAACTCCTGATCAACGCCGGGGCGGCTCTCAACACCCGGAATAAGGATGGCGCCACCGCTCTGTTCATCGCTGCACAAGAAAATAAGACCGACTGCTTGAAACTCCTGATCAACGCCGGGGCGGATCCCAACGCCACCGCGTCGGATAGCACTACCCCACTGTTCATGGCAACTCAGGAAGGCAATACTGACTGCGTTAAAGTCCTGATCGACGCTGGAGTGCATCTCTCAGCCCGGACTGAGGATGGCGCCACTGCGCTGCTAATCGCTGCTCAGCAAAATAAAATCGACTGCCTGAAAATCCTGATCGAAGCCAAGGCGGATATCAATGCGCAAATTAAGGATGGCAGCACCCCGGTGCTCATTGCTGCTGCGAAAGGCAATACCGACTGCGTAAAACTCCTGATCAACGCCGGGGCAGATCTCAACATCTGCCGGACTTCAGATGGCATCACACCGCTGCACCTTGCTGCTGCGAAAGGCAATACCGACTGCGTGCAACTCCTGACCAACGCCGGAGCAAAGTAGGGAACAAAGGCCGTGAAGGCAACAAAAGAAAGGATTTATGTTGCCCAGTGAACATGGCTCTCAGGTGTTCCCATCTTCTGAGTTTTTGAAACAGGTGATTGTTTAACCACAGCAAAGTTTGGGAGACACATAAATGAACTATCATTCCTTTTCTGTACCCAAGCCGCACGACTTATCGACTGGCACAGAATGTTCTACCTATATGTGGCATTGCTCGCCACTCTCTCCCCATGGACACTGAAGGCCGATCACTGTCCTATTTGTTTGGCTCCCTTCCATGGCCGAGTTGAAGCGCCTGTGGTCGTCAAAACCCAATGTTGTGGTCACCTCTTCGATCTGGACTGTATTTCGAAATGTTTTGCTGATCAGCCCATTGGCTCACGCCAGTGCGCGATGTGTCGGCAAGATCCGATGCCTATGGTGAATCAAAACACCAGTGAATCTCATCCGGATACATTTTTTCCCGATCAGGTGTTTTATGATGCCTGTTATGAAGGGGATTTGGATCAGGTGGAGAGGTCTCTGGCAGAAGGAGTCAATGTCAATGCCGTTATGCTTGATGATTTCACTGGCTTGATGATGGCATCTTACGGGGGGCACAAGGCAATCGTCGAACACCTGATCAACGCCGGGGCGAATCTCAACGCCACCTCAACAACGAGTGCCACTGCCATATTCTTTGCTGTCCAGAAAAATAACATTGATTGCGTGAAGCTCCTGATCAACGCCGGAGCGGATCTCAACGCCAACTTTTCAGATGGTGCCACTGTACTGTTGATCGCTGCAAGGCAGGGCAAAACCGACTGCGTGAAACTCCTGATCAACGGCGGGGCGGATATCAACGCCGCCTTATCGGATGGTGCCACCCCGCTGTTCTTTGCTGCCCAGGAAAATAACACCGACTGCGTGAAAATCCTGGTCAGGGCCGGGGCGAATATCAATGCCCGGACTAAGAAGGGTACAACCCCACTATTCATCGCTGCCCTGAATGGCAATACCAACAGCGTGAAAGCCCTGACCGAAGCCAACGCAGATCTCAACGTGAGAACTAACAATGGCGGCACCCCGCTTCACATCGCAGTCTGGGAAGGCCATACCGATTGCGTGGAAACTCTTATCGCTGGGGGGGCTGATCTCAATGCTGTCTGGTCTATGGATGGCGTCACCCCACTTTTCATCGCAGCCCTGAATGGCCATACCGATTGCGCAGAAATCCTGATCCGCGTCGGGGCAGATCTCAACGCTGCTAGGGCTTCAGATGGTGCCACCCCGCTGTTCATCGCAGCCCTGAATGGCAATACCGACTGCGTAGAACTCCTGATCAACGCCGGGGCAAATCTCAACGTTGCCAGGACTTCGGATGGTGCCACCCCGCTGTCCATAGCAATCAAGATGGGCAATACCGACAGCATGAAACTCCTCATCAACGCTGAGGCAGAGGTGGGAACAGAGGCAGTGAAGGAAACAAAGGAAAAGCTTCATGCTGTTCAGTAAAAAGGGCTCTCAGTTGTTCCTGTCTTCTGAATTTTTAAAAACAGGTGATTATTTGACCACAGCAAACTTTGATAGCCATATAAATGAACTACCATTCTTTTTTTTGTATCCAACCCAAACTACTGACCAACACAGATGTTCTACTTATATGTGGCATTGCTCGCTATCCTCTCCCCATCGACACTGAGGGCCGATCACTGTCCTATTTGTTGGACTCCCTTCCATGGCCGAAGTGAAGCGCCTGTGGTCGTCAAAACCCAATGTTGCGGCCACCGCTTCGATCTGGACTGTATAACGAGGTGTTTTGTTGATCAGCCCATCGGCTCACGCCGCTGCGCAATGTGTCGGCAAAACCCGATGCCTGTGGTGAATGAGAACACCAGTGAATCTTACCCGGATAATTTTTTCCCCGATGAGACGTTTTATCGTGCCTGTTTAGACGGGGATCTGGATCAGGTGGAGAGGTCTCTGGCAGAAGGCGTCAATGTCAATGCCGTTATGACTGATGGTCTCACTGCCTTGATGTTGGCATCCATCAGCGGGCACACGGATGTCGTCGAACGCCTGGTCAACGCTGGGGCGAACCCTGACACTGCCCGTTCGAATGGCGCCACCGCACTGTTCATCGCTACTGAGTACGGTAATGCCGACTGCCTGAAACGCCTGATCAACGCCGGGGCTGATCCCAAGGCCACACTGTCGGATGACACCACCCCGCTATTAATTGCTGCTGCGAAAGGCAACACCGAATGCGTGCAAATCCTGATCAAAGCAGGAGCGCTTCTCGACGCCCGAACTTCGAATGGCGCCACCCCGCTGTTCATGGCATCACAGGAGGGCAATACCGACTGCGTCAAAATGCTGATCAACGCCGGGGCAGATCTCAACGTCCGGACCCGGGATGGCGCTAGCCCGTTGTTTATCGCTGTCAAAAAAAATAACATCGACAGCCTGAAAATCCTGATTGAAGCCGGGGCGGCTCTCAACACCCGGAATAAGGATGGCGCCACTGCACTGTACATCGCTTGTGAGTTCGGTAATACCGACTGCGTGAAACGCCTGATCAACGCCGGGGCGGATCTCAGCGCCACCCTGTCGGATGGCGCCACCGCTCTGTTCATTGCTGCTGCAAAAGGCAACACCGACTGCGTGGAACTCCTGATCAAAGCGGGAGCGCTTCTCAACCCCCAGACCTCCTATGGTGCCACCTCGCTGTTCATCGCAACACAGGAGGGCAATACCGGCTGCGTGAAAATGCTGATCAACGCCGGTGCAGATCTCAACTTACAGACCGAGGATGGCGCTACCCCGCTGTTTATCGCTGCCCAAAAAAATAATATCGACAGCCTGAAAATCCTGATTGAAGCCGAGGCAGGTCTCAACACCGTTATTAATAGTGGTGCCAGCCCAGTGTTCATCGCAGCCCAGAACGGCAATACCGACTGCCTGATAATCCTGATCGAAGCCGGGGCGAATTTCAACGTCGCCAGGATTAAGGATGGTGCCACCCCTCTGCTCATGGCAGCCCAGAAGGGCAATGCTGACTGCCTTAAAATCCTGATCGAAGCCGGGGCGGGTCTCAATGTCGGCAGGATTAAGGACGCTGTGACCCCGTTGTTCATCGCTGCACAAGAAAATAACATCGAATGCGTAAAACGCCTGATCAACGCCGGGGTGGATCTCAACGCCTGCACTAATACTGGCACCACCCCGCTGTTCGTTGCAGCCCTGAAAGGCAATACCGACTGCGTGAAACTCCTGATCAACGCCGGGGCGGATCTCAACGCCCGCACTATGAATGGCACCGCCCCGCTGCACGCTGCTGTAGCGAAAGGCAATATCGAATGTCTGGTACTCCTGATCAACGCCGGGGCAAGGTAAGGACGGGAAAACAAGAAAGGCCCTGTGCTATCCAGTAAACAAAGCTTTCAGGTGTTCCCATCTTCTGAGTTTTTAAAACAGGTGATTGTTTGGCCACAGCGAACTTTGATAGCCATATAAATGAACTAATATGCTTTTCTGTATCTAACCCACACGGCTTGTGGACCAACACAGATGTTCTATTTAAGTCTGGCATTGTTCGTTACCCTCTCCCCATGGACACTGAAGGCCGATCACTGTCCTATTTGTTTGGCTCCCTTCCATGGCCGAAGTGAAGCGCCTGTGGTCGTCAGAACCCAATGTTGTGGTCACCGCTTCGATCTGGACTGTATAACGAGGTGTTTTGTTGAACAGCCCATCGGCTCACGCCGGTGCGCGATGTGTCGGCAGGACCCGATGCCTGTGGTGAATCAGAACACCAGTGAATCTCACCCGGATACATTTTTCCCCGATCGGACATTTTATAATGCCTGTTTAAACGGGGATCTGGATCAGGTGGAGAGATCTCTGGCAGAAGGGGTCAATGTCAATGCTGTTATGATGGGTGGCTTCACTGCCTTGATGTTGGCATCCGGCAGGGGATATATGGACATCGTCGAACGCCTGATCAGCGCTGGGGCGAATCTCGACGCCGCCTGTTCGACTGGTGCCACCGCACTGTTCATCGCTGCTGAGTATGGTAATACCGACTGCGTGAAACACCTGATCAACGCCGGGGTTGATCTTAACGCCGCCAGGTCGGATGGCGCCACTCCTCTGTCCATGGCAGCCCAGAAGGGCAATACCGAATGCCTTAAAATCCTGATCGAAGCCGGGGCGAATCTCAACGCCCGGGCTAAGGATGGCGCCACCCCGTTGTTCATCGCTGCTGAGTACGGTAACAACGACTGCGTGAAACGCCTGATCAACGCCGGGGCGGATCTCAACGTCCGGACCCGGGATGGCGCTAGCCCGTTGTTTATCGCTGTCAAAAAAAATAACATCGACAGCCTGAAAATCCTGATTGAAGCCGGGGCGGCTCTCAACACCCGGAATAAGGATGGCGCCACCGCACTGTACATCGCTTGTGAGTTCGGTAATACCGACTGCGTGAAACGCCTGATCAAAGCGGGAGCGCTTCTCAACGCCCAGACCTCCTATGGCACCACCTCGCTGTTCATCGCAACACAGGAGGGCAATACCGGCTGCGTGAAAATGCTGATCAACGCCGGTGCAGATCTCAACTTACAGACCGAGGATGGCGCTACCCCGCTGTTTATCGCTGCCCAAAAAAATAATATCGACAGCCTGAAAATCCTGATTGAAGCCGAGGCAGGTCTCAACACCGTTATTAATAGTGGTGCCAGCCCAGTGTTCATCGCAGCCCAGAACGGCAATACCGACTGCCTGATAATCCTGATCGAAGCCGGGGCGAATTTCAACGTCGCCAGGATTAAGGATGGTGCCACCCCTCTGCTCATGGCAGCCCAGAAGGGCAATGCTGACTGCCTTAAAATCCTGATCGAAGCCGGGGCGGGTCTCAATGTCGGCAGGATTAAGGACGCTGTGACCCCGTTGTTCATCGCTGCACAAGAAAATAACATCGAATGCGTAAAACGCCTGATCAACGCCGGGGTGGATCTCAACGCCTGCACTAATACTGGCACCACCCCGCTGTTCGTTGCAGCCCTGAAAGGCAATACCGACTGCGTGAAACTCCTGATCAACGCCGGGGCGGATCTCAACGCCCGCACAATGAGTGGCACCACCCCGCTGCACGCTGCTATAGCGAAAGGCAATATCGAATGTCTGGTACTCCTGATCAACGCCGGGGCAAGGTAAGGACGGGAAAACAAGAAAGGCCCTGTGCTATCCAGTAAACAAAGCTTTCAGGTGTTCCCATCTTCTGAGTTTTTAAAACAGGTGATTGTTTGGCCACAGCGAACTTTGATAGCCATATAAATGAACTAATATGCTTTTCTGTATCTAACCCACACGGCTTGTGGACCAACACAGATGTTCTATTTAAGTCTGGCATTGTTCGTTACCCTCTCCCCATGGACACTGAAGGCCGATCACTGTCCTATTTGTTTGGCTCCCTTCCATGGCCGAAGTGAAGTGCCTGTGGTCGTCAGAACCCAATGTTGTGGTCACCGCTTCGATCTGGACTGTATAACAAGGTGTTTTGTTGAACAGCCCACCGGCTCACGCCGGTGCGCGATGTGTCGGCAGGACCCGATGCCTGTGGTGAATCAGAACACCAGTGAATCTCACCCGGATACATTTTTCCCCGATCAGACTTTTTATAATGCCTGTTTAAACGGGGATCTGGATCAGGTGGAGAGGTCACTGGCAGAAGGAGTCAATGTCAATGCTGTTATGATGGGTGGCTTCACTGCCTTGATGTTGGCATCCGGCAGGGGGTATATGGACATCGTCGAACGCCTGATCAGCGCTGGGGCGAATCTCGACGCCGCCTGTTCGACTGGTGCCACCGCACTGTTCATCGCTGCTGAGTATGGTAATACCGACTGCGTGAAACACCTGATCAACGCCGGGGTTGATCGCAACGCCGCCAGGTCGGATGGCGCCACTCCTCTGTCCATGGCAGCCCAGATGGGCAATACCGAATGCCTTACAATCCTGATCGAAGCCGGGGCGAATCTCAACGCCCGGGCTAAGGATGGCGCCACCCCGTTGTTAATCGCTGCCCATGAAAATAACACCGACTGCGTGAAACGCCTGATCAACGCCGGGGCGGATCTCAACGCCACCATGTCGAATGGCGAGACCCCGCTGTTCGTTGCTGCTGGGAAAGGCAGCACCGAATGCGTGGAACTCCTGATCAAAGCGGGAGCACTTCTCAACGCCCGGACTTCCTATGGCGTCACCCCTCTGTTCGCCGCTGCTGCGCGAGGCAAAACCGAATGTTTGAAACTCCTGATCAACGCTGAGGCAGATCTCAATGCCACCGTGTCGGATGGCACCACCCCGCTGCACGCTGCTGCTTCGAAAGGCAATACCGACTGCGTAAAAATACTGATCGAAGCAAATGCAAATCTCAACGCCGCCAGGACTTCAGATGGTACCACCCCTCTCTCCATTGCAACCACGATCGGCAATACCGATTGCATGGAAGCCCTGATCAAGGCCGGAGCAAAGTAGGGAACAAAGGCCGTGAAGGCAACAAAAGCAGGGATTTATGTTGTCCAGTGAACGTGGCTCTCAGGTGTTGTCATCTTCTGAGTTTTTGAAACAGGTGATTGTTTGGCCACAACAAACTTTGATAGCCGTATAAATGAACTAATATGCTTTTTTGTATCTAACCCGCACTGATTGTTGGCCAACACAGATGTTCTACTTATGTGTGGCATTGTTCGCTACCCTCTCCCCTTTGACACTGACGACCGATCACTGTCCTGTTTGTCTGGCTCCCTTCCATGGCCGAAATGTGGCGCCTGTGGTCGTCAAAACCCAATGTTGCGGCCACCGCTTCGATCTGGGCTGTATAACGAGGTGTTTTGTCGATCAGCCCATCGGCTCACGCCGTTGCGCAATGTGTCGGCAAAACCCGATGCCTGTGGTAAATCAGAACACCAGTGAATCTTACCCGGATACATTTTTCCCCGATCAGACTTTTTATAATGCCTGTTTAAACGGGGATCTGGATCAGGTGGAGAGATCTCTGGCAGAAGGGGTCAATGTCAATGCTGTTATGATGGGTGGCTTCACTGCCTTGATGTTGGCATCCGGCAGGGGGTACATGGACATCGTCGAACGCCTGATCAGCGCTGGGGCGAATCTCGACGCCGCCTGTTCGACTGGTGCCACCGCACTGCTCATCGCTGCTGAGTATGGTAATACCGACTGCGTGAAACGCCTGATCAACGCCGGGGTTGATCTCAACCCCACCCTGTCGGATGGCACCACCCCGCTGTTAGTTGCTGCTGCGAAAGGCAACACCGAATGCGCGGAACTCCTGATCAAAGCGGGAGCGCTTCTCGACGCCCGGACTTCGCATGGCGCCACCCCGCTGTTCTTCGCATCACAGGAGGGCAATGACGACTGCGTGAAAATGCTGATCAACGCCGGGGCAGATTTCAACGCCCGGACTAAGGATGGAGCTACTCCGCTGTTTATCGCTGCCCAAAAAAATAACATCAACAGCCTGAAAATCCTGATTGAAGCCGAGGCAGATCTTAACATCCGGATTAAGAGTGGTGCCAGCCCACCGTTCATCGCAGCCCAGAACGGCAATACCGACTGCCTGAGACTCCTGATCGAAGCCGGGGCGGATCTCAACGCCGCCAGGATTAAGGATGGTGCCACCCCTCTGCTCATGGCAGCCGAGAAGGGCAATAGCGACTGTCTGATAATCCTGATCAAGGCCGGGGCGGATCTCAGCACCGCCAGGACTAAAGATGGCGCCACCCCAGTGTTTGCCGCTGCTGCAAAAGGCAATTCCGACTGCCTGAGACTCCTGATCGACGCTGGGGCGGATCTCAATGCCGCCAGGACTTCGGACAGCGCCACCCCACTGTCCATGGCAATCGAGATGGGCAATACCGACTGCGTTAAGCTCCTTATCACCGCCGGGGCAAGGTAGGGAACATAGGCGGTGAAGATTGATAACCATAAAAATGAACTAATATGCTTTTTTGTATCTAAACCGCACTGCTTGTCGGCCAACACAGATGTTCTACTTATGTTTGGCATTGTTCGCTACCCTCTCCCCATGGACACTGAAGGCCGATCACTGTCCTATTTGCTTGGCTCCCTTCCATAGCCGCAGTGAAGCGCCTGTGGTTGTCAGAACCCAATGTTGTGGTCACCGCTTCGATCTGAACTGTCTTTCGATGTGCTTTGTTGATCAGCCCATCGGCTCACGCCGGTGCGCGATGTGTCGGCAGGACCCGATGCCTGTGGTGAATCAGAACACCAGTGAATCTCACCCGGATACATTTTTCCCCGATCGGACATTTTATAATGCCTGTTTAAACGGGGATCTGGATCAGGTGGAGAGATCTCTGGCAGAAGGGGTGAATGTCAATGCTGTTATGATGGGTGGCTTCACTGCCTTGATGTTGGCATCCGGCAGGGGATATATGGACATCGTCGAACGCCTGATCAGCGCTGGGGCGAATCTCGACGCCGCCTGTTCGACTGGTGCCACCGCACTGTTCATCGCTGCTGAGTATGGTAATACCGACTGCGTGAAACACCTGATCAACGCCGGGGTTGATCTCAACGCCGCCAGGTCGGATGGCGCCACTCCTCTGTCCATGGCAGCCCAGAAGGGCAATACCGAATGCCTTACAATCCTGATCGAAGCCGGGGCGAATCTCAACGCCCGGGCTAAGGATGGCGCCACCCCGTTGTTCATCGCTGCTGAGTACGGTAACAACGACTGCGTGAAACGCCTGATCAACGCCGGGGCGGATCTCAACATCTGCCGGACTTCGGATGGCGCCTCCCCGCTGTACGCTGCTGCTGCGGAAGGCAACACCGACTGCGTAGAACTCCTGATCAACGCTGGGGCAGATCTCAACATCTCCCGGACTTCGGATGGCACCACCCCGCTGTACATTGCTGCTGCGAAAGGCAATACCGACTGCGTGAAACGCCTGATCAACGCCGGGGCGGCTCTCAACGCCCGGAATGAGGATGGCGCTACCCCCCTGTTCATCACTGCTCAGCAAAATAACATCGACAGTCTGAAAATGCTGATCGAAGCCAGGGCGGATATCAATGCGCAAATTTGGGATGGCGCCACCCCGTTGCTCATCGCTGCTCAAGAAAATAACACCGAATGCGTGCAGCTCCTGATCAACGCCGGGGCGGATCTCAACGCCCGGAATGAGGGTGGCGCCACCCCGCTGTTTGTCGCCGCTGCGAAAGGCAATACCGACTGAGTGAAACTTCTCATCAACGCTAAGGCAGAGATGGGAGCAGAGGCAGTGAAGGTAACAAAAGAAAAGCGTCATGCTGTCCAGTAAACAGGGCTCTCAGGTGGTCCCACCTTCTGAGTTTTTGAAGCAGGTGATTATTTCGCCACAGCAAACTTTGATAGCAATATAAATGGACTAACATGCTTTTTTGTATCTAACCCAAACGGCTTATTGACCAACACAGATGTTCTACTTATGTGTGGCATTGTTCGCTAGCCTCTGCCCATGGACACTGAAGGCCGATCACTGTCCTATTTGTTTGGCTCCCTTCCATGGCCGAAGTGAAGCGCCTGTGGTTATCAGAACCCAATGTTGTGGTCACCGCTTCGATCTGGACTGTCTTTCGATGTGCTTTGTTGATCAGCCCATCGGCTCACGCCGGTGCGCGATGTGTCGGCAAAACCCGATGCCTGTGGTGAATCAGAACACCAGTGAATCTCACCCGGATACATTTTTCCCCGATCAGACTTTTTATAATGCCTGTCTTCACGGGGATCTCGATCAGGTGCAGAGGTCTCTGGCAGAAGGGGTCAATGTCAATGCCGTTATGACTGCTGATCTCAATGCCTTGATGTTGGCATCCGTCAGCGGGCACACAGATGTCGTCGATCGCCTGATCAACGCTGGGGCGAACCTTGACGCTGCCCGTTCGAATGGCGCCACCGCACTGTTCATCGCTGCTGAGTATGGTAATACCGGCTGCGTGAAACGCCTGATCAACGCCGGGGCAGCTCTTAACGCTTGCACAGAGACTGGCACCACCCCGCTGTTTGCCGCTGCGGTGAAAGGCAATACCATCTGCGTGCAACTCCTGATCAACGCCGGGGCGGATCTCAACGCGAGAACCAAGAGTGGCGAAACCCCGCTTCTCATCGCAGTCTGGAAAGGCCATACCGATTGCGTGGAAATCCTTATCAGTGGCGGGGCAGATATCAATGCCGCCTCGTCGGATGGCGCCAACCCGCTGCTCTTTGCAACACAGGAGGGCAATAGCGATCTCGTGGAAATCCTTATCAGTGGCGGGGCAGATCTCAACATCCGGACTAAGAGTGGTGCGAACCCAACGTTTATCGCAGCCCAGAACGGTAATACCGACTGCCTGAAAATCCTGATCGAAGCCGGGGCGGATTTCAATGCCCCCCACACTTCAGATGGCGCCACCCCGCTATTCATCGCTGCCCAACAAAATAACATCGACTGCCTGAAAATCCTGATCGAAGCCGGGGCGGATCTCAATGCCCAGACTGAATATAGCGCCACCCCGCTTTACGTCGCTGCACAAGAAAATAACACCGCATGCGTGAAACTCCTGATCAACGCCGGAGCGGATCTCAACGCCCACACCAAGACTGGCACCACCCCGCTGTTCGTCGCTGCTGCACAAGGCAGCACCGAATGCGTGGAACTCCTGATCAAAGCGGGAGCGCTTCTCAACGCCCGGACTTCGAAAGGCGGCACCGCGCTGTTCATCGCATCACAGGAGGGCAATAGCGACTGCGTGAAAATGCTGATCAACGCCGGGGCAGATCTCAACGCCCGGACTGAGGATGGCGCTACTCCGCTGTTTATCGCTGCCCAAAAAAATAACATCGACAGCCTGAAAATTCTGATTGAAGCCGGGGCAGATCCCAACATCCGGATTAAGAGTGGTGCCAGCCCACCGTTCATCGCAGCCCAGAACGGCAATACCGACTGCCTGATACTCCTGATCGAAGCCGGGGCGAATCTCAACACCGCCAAGATTAAGGATGGCGCCACCCCTCTGTTCATAGCAATCAAGACGGGCAATACCGACTGCGTGAAACTTCTCATCAACGCCGGGGCGGATCTCAATGCCGCCAGGACTTCGGACGGCGCCACCCCAATGTCCCTAGCAATCAAGATGGGCAATACCGACTGCGTTAAACTCCTCATCAACGCTGAGGCAGAGATGGAAACAGAGGCAGTGAAGGAAACAAAAGAAGAACGTCATGCTGTCCAGTAAACAGGGCTCAGGTGTTCCCATCTTCTGAGTTTTTGAAACAGGAGACTATTGGGCCACAGCCAACTTTGATAGCCATACGAATGAACTATCATTCCCTTTCTTGTATCCAACCCGCACAAATTATTTGACCAGTGTAAATGTTCTACTTATATCTGGCATTGTTCGCTAGCCTCTGCCCATGGACACTGAAGGCCGATCACTGTCCTGTTTGTCTGGCTCCCTTCCATGGCCGCAGTGAAGCGCCTGTGGTCGTCAGAACCCAATGTTGTGGTCACCGCTTCGATCTGGACTGTCTTTCGATGTGCTTTGTTGATCAGCCCATCGGCTCACGCCAGTGCGCGATGTGTCGGCAAGACCCGATGCCTGTGGTGAATCAGAACACCAGTGAATCTCACCCGGATACATTTTTCCCCGATCAGACTTTTTATAATGCCTGTCTTCACGGGGATTTGGATCAGGTGGAGAGGTCTCTGGCAGAGGGGGTCAATGTCAATGCTGTTATGACTGACGGCTTCACTGCCTTGATGTGGGCATCTGGTGTGGGGCACACTGACGTCGTCGAACGCCTGATCAATGCCGGGGCGGATGTCAACGCCGCTCGGCATGAAGATGGTGCCACTGCGCTGTTACTCGCTGCACAAGAAAATAACACCGACTGCGTAAAACTCCTGATCAACGCCGGAGCAAACCTTGACGCTGCCATTTGGAGTGGTGCCACCGCACTGTACATTGCATCACAGAAGGGCAATACCGACTGTGTGAGACTCCTGATCAACGCCGGGGCGGATCTCAACGCCACCCCGTCGGGTGGCGCCACCCCGCTGTTCGTTGCTGCTGAGAGAGGCAACACCGAATGCGTGGAACTCCTGATCAAAGCGGGAGCGCTTCTCGACGCCCCCCGAACTTTGGACGGCGGCACCCCACTGTTCATCGCCACACAGCAGGGCAATACCGACAGCGTGAATAGGCTGATCAACGCCGGTGCAGATCTCAACGCCCAAACTGAGAATGGCGCTACACCGCTGTTTATCGCTGCCGAAAAAAATAACATCGACAGCCTTAAAATCCTGATCGAAGCCGAGGCAGATCTCAACACCGCCGCGTTTAAGCATGGTGCCACTCCTCTGTCCATGGCTGCTGCGAAAGGCAATATCGAATGCCTTAAAATCCTGATCGAAGCCGGGGCAGATCTCAGCGCCCGGGCCAAGGATGGCGCCACCGCACTGTTCATCGCTACTGAGTACAGCAATGCCGACTGCGTCAAACGCCTGGTCAACGCCGGGGCGGATCTCAACACCGCCTTGCCGGATGGCACCACCCCGCTACTAGTTGCTGCTGCGAATGGTAACACCGAATGCGCAAAGCTCCTGATCAACGCCGGGGCAGATCTTGACGCTGCCCTGCCGAATGGCGTCACTCCGCTGTCCATCGCAACCGAGATGGGCAATACCGAGTGCGTAAAACTTCTCATCAACGCTAAGGCAGAGATGGGAACAGAGTGAAGGAAACAAAGGAAAAGCGTCATGCTGTCCTGTAAAATAGAGCTCTCAGTTGTTCCTGTCTTCTGAGTTTTTGAAACAGGTGATTATTTGGCCACAGCGAACTTTGATAGTCGTATAAATGAACTAATATGCTTTTTTGAACCTAACCCACACGGCTTATTGACCAACACAGATGTTCTACTTATGTGTTGCACTGTTCGCTACCCTCTCCCCTCTGGCACTGAAGGCCGGTCACTGTCCGATTTGTTTGGCTCCCTTCCATGGCCGCAGTGAAGCGCCTGTGGTTGTCAAAACCCAATGTTGTGGTCACCGTTTCGATCTGGACTGTATTTCGAGGTGTTTTTTTAATCAGCCCATCGGCTCACGCCGTTGCGCGATGTGTCGGCAAAACCCGATGCCTGTCGTGAATCAGAACACCAGTGAATCTCACCCGGATACATTTTTCCCCGATCAGACTTTTTATAATGCCTGTCTTCACGGGGATTTGGATCAGGTGGAGAAGTCTTTGGCAGAGGGGGTCAACGTCAATGCTTTTATGACTGATGGCTCAACTGCCTTGATGTTGGCATCTGGTGGGGGGCAGACTGACGTCGTCGAACGCCTGATCAATGCCGGGGCGGATGTCAACGCCGCTCGGCATGAAGATGGCGCCACTGCGCTGTTCCTCGCTGCACAAGAAAATAACACCGACTGCGTAAAACTCCTGATCAACGCCGGAGCAAACCTTGACGCTGCCACTTGGAGAGGTGCCACCGCACTGTACATCACATCACAGAAGGGCAATACCGACTGTGTGAGACTCCTGATCAACGCCGGGGCGGATCTCAACGCCACCCCGTCGGGTGGCGAAACCCCGCTGTTCATCGCCACACAGGAGGGCAATACCGACAGCGTGAATAGGCTGATCAACGCCGGTGCAGATCTCAACGCCCGAACTGAGGATGGCGCTACACCGCTGTTTATCGCTGCCCAAAAAAATAACATCGACAGCCTTAAAATCCTGATCGAAGCCGAAGCAGATCTCAACACCGCCGCGTTTGAGGATGGTGTCACTCCTCTGTCCATGGCTGCTGCGAAAGGCAATACCGAATGCCTTAAAATTCTGATCGAAGCCGGGGCAGATCTCAACGCCCGGGCTAAGGATGGCGCCACCGCACTGTTCATCGCTACTGAGTACGGCAATGCCGACTGCGTTAAACGCCTGGTCAACGCCGGGGCTGATCACAAAGCCGCACTGTCGGATGGCACCACCCCACTATTAGTTGCTGCTGCGAAAGGCAACACCGAATGCCTGCAAATCCTGATCAAAGCGGGAGCGCTTCTCGACGCCCGGACTTCGAAAGGCGGCACCCCGCTGTTTATGGCATCACAGGAGGACAATACCGACTGCGTCAAAATGCTGATCAACGCCGGGGCGGATCTAAACGTCCGGACTCAGAATGGCGCTACCCCGCTGTTTATCGCTACCCAAAACAATAACATCGACAGCCTGAAAATCCTGATTGAAGCCGGGGCAGATCTCAACATCGGGATTAAGAGTGGTGCCAGCCCAGCGTTCATCGCAGCCCAGAACGGCAATACCGACTGCCTGATACTCCTGATCGAAGCCGGGGCGAATCTCAACGCCGCCAGGATTGAGGATGGTACCACGCCTCTGTTCATGGCAGCCCAGAACGGCAATACCGACTGCCTGATATTCCTGATCGAAGCCGGGGCGGATCTCAACGCTGCGACCATTAAGCGTGGTGTCACCCCCCTGCTCATGTCAGCCCAGAAGGGCAATACCCACTGCCTTAAAATCCTGATCGAAGCCGGGGCGGCTTTCAACGCCAGGACTCCGGATGGCATCACCCCGCTGTTCATGGCTGCTCAGCAAAATAACATCGACAGCCTGAAAATCCTGATCGAAGCCAAGGCGGATCTCAATGCCCAAATTGATGATGGCAGCACCCCGCTGTTCATTGCTGCTGCGAAAGGCAATAGCGACTGCGTGAGTCTCCTTATCAAAGCCGGGGCGGATCTCAACATCTGCCAGACTTCGGATGGCACCACCCCGCTGTTCATCGCATCACAGGAGGGCAAGACCGACTGCGTGAAACTCCTGATCAACGCCGGGGCAGATCTCAACGCCCGGACTCAGGATGGCATTACCCCGCTGTTTATCGCTGCCCAACAAAATAACATCGACAGCCTGAAAATCCTGATCGAAGCCAAGGCGGATATCAATGCGCAAACTGAGGATGGTGCCACCCCGCTCTCCATTGCAACCGCGATGGGCAATACCGACTGCGTGGAAGCCCTGATCAAGGCTGGAGCAAAGGAACAAAGACCGTGAAGGCAACAAAAGAAAGGATTTATGTTGCCCAGTGAACATGGCTCTCAGGCGTTCCCATCTTCTGAGTTTTTGAAACAGGTTATTATTTGGCCACAGCCAACTTTGATAGTCGCATAAATGAACTAATATGCTTTTCCGTATCTAACCTACACGGCTTATTTACCAGCAGATGTTCTACTTATTTGTGGCATTGTTCGCTACCCTCTCCCCTTTGACATTGAAGGCTGATCACTGTCCTATTTGTTTGGCTCCCTTCCATGGCCGCAGTGAAGCGCCTGTGGTCGTCAGAACCCAATGTTGCGGCTACTGCTTCGATCTGGACTGTATTTCGAGGTGTTTTGTTAGTCAGCCCATCGGCTCACGCCGGTGCGCGATGTGTCGGCAGGACCCGATGCCTGTGGTGAATCAGAACACCAGTGAATCTCACCCGGATACATTTTTCCCCGATCAGACGTTTTATCGTGCCTGTTTAAATGGGGATCTGGATCAGGTGGAGAGGTCTCTGGCAGAAGGGGTCAATGTCAATGCCGTTATGACTAATGATTTCACTGCCTTGATGTTAGCATCCAACAGAGGGCACACGGATGTCATCGAGCGCCTGATCAATGCTGGGGCAAACCTTGACGCTGCCCGTTCAAATGGTGCCACCGCACTGTTCATCGCTGCTGAGTACGGTGACAGCGATTGCGTGAAACGCCTGATCATCGCCGGGGCGGTTCTCAACGCCCGCACCAAGACTGGCGCTACCCCGCTGCACGTTGCTGCTGCGAAAGGCAATGCCGACTGCGTAAAACTCCTGATCATCGCCGGGGCGGATCCCAACATCTGCCGGACTTTGGATGGCGTCACCCCGCTGTTCATCGCAACACAGGAGGGCAATACCGACTGCGTGAAACTTCTGATCAACGCCGGGGCAGATCTCAACGCCCGAACTGAGGGTGGCGCTACCCCGCTGTTTATCGCTGCCCAAAAAAATAACATCGACAGCCTGAAAATCCTGATTGAAGCTGAGGCAGATCTCAACACCCGGATTAAGAGTGGTGCCAACCCACCGTTCATCGCAGCCCAGAACGGCAATACCGACTGCCTTAAAATCCTGATCGAAGCCGGAGCGGCTCTCAACGGCAGGACTTCGGATGGTGCCACCCCGCTGTTCATGGCAGCCCAGAACGGCAATACCGACTGCCTTAAAATCCTGATCGGAGCCGGATCGGCTCTCAATGCCGGGACTTCGGATGGTGCCACCCCGCTGTTCATAGCTGCTCAACAAAATAACATCGACAGCCTGAAAATCCTGATCGAAGCCAAGGCGGATATCAATGCGCACATTGAGGATGGCACCACCCCGCTGATCGTTGCTGCTGGGCAAGGCAATACCGACTGCGTGGAACTCCTGATCAACGCCGGGGCGGATCTCAAAGCCCGGACTTTGGATGGCGGCACCCCGCTGTTCGTTGCTGCTGCGCAAGGCAACACCAAATGCGTGGAACTCCTGATCAAAGCGGGAGCGCTTCTCGACGCCCGGACTTTGGATGGCGGCACCCCGCTGTTCGTTGCTGCTGCGCAAGGCAACACCGAATGCGTGGAACTCCTGATCAAAGCGGGAGCGCTTCTCGACGCCCGGACTTTGGATGGCGGCACCCCGCTGTTCGTCGCCACACAGGAGGGCAATACCGACAGCGTGAAACTGCTGATCAACGCCGGGGCAGATCTCAACGCCCGAACTGAGGATGGCGCTACACCGCTGTTTATCGCTGCCCAAAAAAATAACATCGACAGCCTGAAAATCCTGATCGAAGCCGGGGCGGATCTCAACATCGCCAGGATTAAGGATGGTGCCAGTCCTCTTCACATGGCGGCCCGGAAGGGCAATAGCGACTGTGTGAAACTCCTGATCAACGCCGGGACAGATCTCAACGCCCGGACTGAGGATGGTGCCACCCCGCTCTCCATTGCAACCGCGATGGGCAATATCGACTGCATGGAAGCCCTGATCAAGGCTGGAACAAAGGAACAAAGACCGTGAAGGCAACAAAAGAAAGGATTTATGTTGCCCGGTGAACATGGCTCTCAGGTGTTCCCATCTTCTGAGTTTTTGAAACAAGTGATTGTTTGGGCACAGCCAACTTTGATAGCCATAAAAATGAACTAACATGCTTTTTTCTATCTAACCCACACGGATTATTGACCAACACAGATGTTCTACTTATGTCTGGCACTGTTCGCTGCCGTCTCCCCTTTGACACTGAAGGCCGATCACTGTCCTATTTGTCTGGCTCCCTTCCATGGCCGAAGTGAAGCGCCTGTGGTCGTCAAAACCCAATGTTGCGGCCACCTCTTCGATCTGGACTGTCTTTCGATGTGCTTTGTTGATCAGCCCATCGGCTCACGCCAGTGCGCGATGTGTCGGCAAAACCCAATGCCTGTGGTGAATCAGAACACCAGTGAATCTCACCCGGATACATTTTTCCCCGATCAGACTTTTTATGATGCCTGTTTAAACGGAGATCTGGATCAGGTAGAGAGGTCTCTGGCAGAAGGGGTTAATGTCAATGCCGTTATGACTGATGATCTCACGGCCTTGATGTTGGCAGCCATCTGGGGGCACACGGATGTCGTCGAACGCCTGATAAACGCTGGGGCGAACCTTGACGCTGCCGGTTTGAATAGTGCCACCGCACTGTTTATCGCTGCTGAGTTCGATAATACCGACTGCCTGAAATACCTGATCAACGCCGGGGGGGATCTCAACCCCCGGAATGAGGATGGCGCCACCCCGCTGTTCATGGCTGCACAAGAAAATAACATCGAATGCGTGAAACTCCTGATCAACGCCGGGGCGGATCTCGACGACGCCTTGCCGCGTGGTGCCACTCCGCTGTTCGTCGCTGCACAAGAAAATAACACCGAATGCGTGAAACTCCTGATCAACGCCGGGGCGGATCTCAATGCCCGGACTAAGACTGGCGCCACCTCGCTGTTCATGGCTGCTCAGCAAAATAATCTCGACAGCCTGAAAATCCTGATCGAAGCCAAGGCGGATATCAATGCGCAAACTGAGGATGGCATCACTCCGCTGTTCATTGCTGCTATGGAAGGCAATACCGATTGCGTGCAACTCCTGATCAACGCCGGGGCGGATCTCAACGCCCGGACTTCGCATGGCGGCACCCCGCTGTACGTTGCTGCTGTGGAAGGCAATACCGATTGCGTGAAACTCCTGATCAACGCCGGGGCGGATCTCAACGCCCGGATTAAGACTGGCGCCACCCCGCTGTTCGCTGCTGCTGCGGAAGGCAAGACCGACTGCGTGGAACTCCTGATCAACGCCGGGGCCGATCTCAACGCCCGAAGTGACGATGGCGGTACCCCGCTGTTTATCGCTGCCCAGCAAAATAACATCGACAGCCTGAAAATCCTGATCGAAGCCAAGGCGGATATCAATGCGCAAATCGAGGATGGCACCACTCCGCTGTTCGTTGCTGCTGCGAAAGGCAATACCGAGTGCGTGAAACTTCTCATCAACGCTAAGGCAGTGATGGGAACAGAGGCAGTGAAGGAAACAAAAGAAAAACGTCATGCCGTCCAGTAAACAGGGCTCTCAGGTGTTCCCATCTTCTGAGTTTTTGAAACAGATAATTGTTTGGCCACAGCAAACTTTGATAGTCATATAAATGAACTAATATGCTTTTCTGTATCTAACCCACACTGCTTATTGACCAACACAGATGTTCTACTTATGTGTGGCACTGTTCGCTACCCTCTCCCCTTTGACACTGAAGGCCGATCACTGTCCTATTTGTCTGGCTTCCTTCCATGGCCGAAGTGCAGCGCCTGTGGTCGTCAAAACCCACTGTTGTGGTCACCGCTTCGATCTGGACTGTATTTCGAGGTGTTTTTTTAATCAGCCCATCGGCTCACGCCGGTGCGCGATGTGTCGGCAAAACCCGATGCCTGTGGTGAATCAGAACACCAGTGAATCTCACCCGGATACATTTTTCCCCGATCAGACGTTTTATCTTGCCTGTTTAAACGGGGATCTGGATCAGGTGGAGAGGTCTCTGGCAGAAGGAGTCAATGTCAATGCCGTTATGACTGCTGGTTTCACTGCCTTGATGCTGGCATCCGGCAGGGGGCACAGGGACGTCGTCGAACGCCTGATCGAAGCTGGGGCAGACGTCAACGCCGCCTTGTCGAATGGCGTCACCCCGCTGCACATCGCTGCACAGCAAAATAACTACGACTGCGTAAAAATCCTGATCGAAGCTGAGGCAGATCTCAACGCCGCCATGTCGGGTGGCACCACACCGCTGATGATGGCTGTCTATAGAAATAACATCGTCTGCATGAAACTCCTGATCAACGCCGGGGCGGATTTCAACGCTGCCTTGTCCGATGGCAGCACCCCGCTGTTCATGGCTGCTCAGCAAAATGACATCGACTGCCTGACAGCCCTGATCGAAGCCGGAGCGGAGCTCAACGCCGCTCGGACTACAGATGGCACCACCCCGCTGGTCATCGCTGTTACATTGGGCCATACCGACTGCGTGAAAGCCCTGATTAAAGCCAAGGCGAGTCTCAACGCCGCCATGTCGGATGGCTCCACAGCGCTGTTGTTCGCTGCCCAAGAAAATGACACTGACTGCGTGAAACTCCTTCTCGACGCCGGGGCGGATCTCAATGCCCAGAGCGAGGATGGCCACACCCCGCTGTTTAACGCAGCCCTGAAGGGCAATTCCGACTGCGTGAAACGCCTGATCAACGCCGGGGCGGATCTCAACGCTCACACTAAGACTGGCTCCACCCCGCTGCACTTTGCTGCTTCGAAAGGCAATACCGGCTGCGTGAAATTCCTGATCAACGCCGGGGCGGATCTCAATGCTGTGAGGACTACAGATGGTGCCACCCCGCTCTCCATTGCAATCGCGAAGGGCAATACCGACTGCGTGGAGGCCCTGATCAAGGCTGGAGCAAAGTAGGGAACTGAGGTCAGGAAGAGAACAAAAGAAAGGCGTTGTGTTATCCAGTAGGTACATGGCCCGTAACCGTGACAAATCTTCATAAAAATCACGTACCTATATTGTTTTTCTTGGAAAAAATATAAAACAGGGTGTTAATGGCGTAGACAATATTGAATCAAAGCCTGCCGGATGCTTTGTTTTGTGCTCAAAAATAACAATGGGTACACAACGCCCTCTGCCTCAGAAAAGCGATAGATTGTTCGCAATTGGAGTTTTGGATCAACATAATCGTGATAAGTTGTGAGCCCAAGTTCTGCCGCCTCTATACACAATGGAGCACTGTCAGGATGTCCATTCACTCTTTTCTCAAATCCAACAATAAAGCCATCAAGAAGCTCCTGAGCCGCTACCTGTCCGATGTGTCGAGCTAAATAATAAAACCTGTCATGAAGCTGACATTGGAAAGCTAGTGAATACTCAAACTTCATCAATAAGCCCTTTCAATCCAGCCCGAAGGTCGGAAGATGATACGGTTCGGCCTGCCTGAACATCTTTTTCGGCAAAAGATAGCAATCGTAGTAGAGCCATTTGTTCCTGCTGCATCTCAAACTGGACAGGATCTTGAACTACATACAAAGGTTCCCCATTTTGGGTTACAACTACAGGCTCTGATACATCCATAGAAGCCAGCTTTTTCTTGAAGGCCGATACCGTTGTGATGCGAGGTGAGGTTGATGAGCTCATGCTTGACTCCAATAATGAAAAATTTATCAGTCAAAGGATAAGCCCAATTAACGAAAAAGTCCATATATGGGCACTATATGGACTTGTTGTAAATTGCTAGTCTTTACGCTTTATCAGGGTTCGCCATTAAATAGTCAGGTGTAGTGCGAAAAACCACCGGCCTGCATCTTTCTTACCAACCATTATACTTTGCCTGAACTAATCCATTGGATTACATTCTAATGCATACGGTCGTTGAGCTGAAAAACTATCAGGACGAAGCTGAGAGCCTTCTATCCAGTGAGGAACGCCGCCATATCATTGATTACCTGGCGGCAAACCCTGAGGCTGGTGAGATCATGAAGGGTACAGGCGGCATCCGTAAGCTCCGGTGGCGAAGAGGTGCATCAGGCAAGAGTGGAGGAGTGCAGATTATTCACTTCTACAAGAATCCATCAATGCCCCTGTTCCTGCTCACGGTTTATGGGAAAAACCAACAGGAAAACCTGTCAAAGGCAGACCGCAACACCATGAAACAGTTAGTCACTCTACTCGAAAGAGGATGGAAAAAATGGCAAGCGTAGCGAACAGCATTATCCAGGGCCTTGAAGAGGCCGTAACCTACACAAAAGGTGAGAATACAGGTGCGATCGTCCATGAGGTGACACCCCTGGACATCAAAGGCATTCGCCAGCAGCTCGATATGACTCAGGAAGAGTTTGCCCAGGCTGTAGGTGTAAAACTCCCCACCCTTCGCCACTGGGAGCGGGGTGACCGCAAACCGAACGGCCCTGCCCGTGTATTGCTGAACCTGCTCGCCAGAGAACCCAAACAGATTGTCGCCATGCTAGGGCTGGCTCATTCCTGAATCATCGGCTGGTAATGTTTTTGCTGCTATTTATGTGGTTGTTTTTTAGTGCGTTTAGTATTCCATTTTCTAATACTTTTCTTAAGCATCTTCATTACTGCTTTGTTCTTATCAATCTTGCCACCTGCTTTTCTAATCCACCGCAGGCGGGCTTCATGGCCTCTGCTTTCTGGCGTTCCCTTCCATTGTTTTCTCATGTGAGCCTCCTTGTGGATTTTCCACTTTAGGTACTACGGCCATCCGTTTTAGCCAGGTATTCAAATGCGGTCTTTTATCCTCATCGCACTGACCCACAATCGCCAACCGTGCCGCCGTAATGTCGGTCTCGGACTGAGTTGGTACATGGCCCGTAAGCACGGCCCTGGTTGTTCCCATCTTCTGAGTTTTTGAAACAAGTGATTATTCAACCAAAGCAAACGTTGAGAGACACATAAATGAACTATCATTCCTTTCCTGTACCCAAGCCGCAGCAGTTATCGACAGGCACAGAATGTTCTACATATATCTGGCATTACTCGCCGCTCTCTCCCCATGGACACTGAAGGCCGATCAGTGTCCTATTTGTCTGGCTCCCTTCCATGGCCGAAGTTTAGCGCCTGTGGTTGTCAAAACCCATTGTTGTGGCCACCTCTTTGATCTGGACTGTCTTTCGAAGTCTTTTGTTAAACAGCCCATCGGCTCACGCCGCTGCGCGATGTGTCGGCAAGATCCGATGCCTTTGGTGAATCAGAACACCAGTGAAGCTTACCCGGATGCATTTTTCCCCGATCAGGCGTTTTATCGTGCCTGTATATATGGGGATTTGGATCAGGTGGAGAGGTCACTGGCAGAAGGAGTCAATGTCAATACCGTTATGATTGGTGGCTTTACTGCCCTGATGTTAGCATCCAGCAGGGGTCACACGGATGTCGTCAAACGCCTGATAAACGCTGGGGCGAACCTCGACACTGCCCGTACGAACGGTGCCACCGCACTGTTAACCGCTACTGAGTTCGGTCATACAGACTGCGTGAAACTCCTGATCAACGCCGGGGCTAATCTCAATGCCGCCAGGACTTCGGATGGCGCCACACCGCTTTTCATCGCAACCTGGAAGGGCAACAGCGACTGCGTAAAACTCCTGATCGAGGCCGGGGCGGATCTGAACCTCCCCCGGACTTCAGATGGCTCCGCACCGCTTTTCATCACAGCCCAGAAAGGCAATACCGACTGCATGGAAATCCTGATCAAGGCCGGGGCGGATCTCGACGCCCAGACTAAGGATAGCGCCACCCCGCTATACATCGCAGCTCAGGTGGGCAATACCGACTGCGTGCAACGCCTGATCGACGCCGGGGCGAATCTCAACCCTCCCCTGAATTCAGATGGCGCCAGCCCGTTGCTCATCGCTGCGGCAAAAGGCAATATCAACTGCCTGAAAGCCCTGATCAAAGCCAAGGCGAATCTCGACGCCCGAACCGAGAATGGCGACACCCCCCTGCTTATTGCTGCCCAACAAAATAACATCGACTGCGTGAAACTCCTGACCGAGGCCGGGGCGGATCTCAACGCCCGGAATGAGAATGGCGCCACCCCGCTTTTCGTCGCTGCCCAGGAGGGTAATACCGACATTTTGAAACTCCTGATCAACGCCGGGGCAGATCTCAATGCCCGGAATGAGAATGGCGCCACCCCACTTTTCGTCGCTGCCGAGGAGGGCAATAGCGACTGTTTGAAACTCCTGATCAACGCCGGGGCGGATCTCGATGCCCGGAATAAGAATCACGCCACCCCGCTTTACATCGCTGTCCAGGAGGGCAATACCGACTGCGTGAAACTGCTGATCAACGCCGGGGCGAATATCAACATCGCCAGGACTCCGGGTGGCGCCACCCCGCTGTTCGTCGCGGCCCTGAAGGGTAATACCGACTGTTTGAAACTCCTGATCAACGCCGGGGCGGATGTGAACGCCCGGACTGAGGATGGTGCCACCCCGCTATTCATCGCTGCTGTGCTAGGCAATATCGAATGCATGAAACGCCTGATCAAGGCCGGGGCGGACCTTAACGCCGCCCGGAGTAGTGATGGCGCCACCCCACTCTTCTTTGCGGCACAAGAAAATAAAATCGAATGCCTGCAAGCCCTGATCGAAGCCAAGGTGGATCTCAGCGCACAAACTGAGGATGGGGTCACCGCACTGTTCATGGCTGTCCAGGAAAATAGCGTCGACTCCGTGAAACTCCTGATCAACGCCGGGGCGAACCTCAACGCCCAGACCGATAACGGCTCCACTCCACTGTTCGCTGCTGCTGCGAAAGGCAATACCGACTGCATGAAACTCCTGATCAACGCCGGGGCGGATCTCAACGCCGTCAGGATTACGGATGGTGCCACCCCACTGTTCGCTGCCACTGCGAAAGGCAATACCGACTGCGTGCAGCTCCTGATCAACGCCGGGGCGGATCTCAACGCCGCCAGGTTGGATGGCGCCACACCGCTGTCCTTCGCTATACAAGAAAATAACACCGAGTGCTTGAAACTCCTGGTCAACGCCGGGGTGGATCTCAACGTCCCCCGGGCTTCAGATGGCGCCACCCCGCTGCTCATCGCAGTCTGGCAAGGCCATACCGATTGCGTGGAAATCCTGATCAGTGGCGGGGCAGATCCCCATGTCGCCAGTACCATGGATGGCATCACCCCAGTCACCCCACTTTACATCGCATTCCTGAAAGGCGATGCCGGCTGCGTGGCAGTCCTGATCAAGGCTGGAGCAAAATAGGGAACCAAGACCATGAAGGCAACCAAAGAAAGGATTTGTGTTGTCCAGTGAACATGGCTCTCAGGTGTTCCCATCTTCTGAGTTTTTGAAACAGGTAATTGTTTGGCCACAGCGAACTTTGATAGCCATACAAATGAACTAACATGCTTTTTTGTATCAAACCTACACTGCTTCTTGACCAATACAGATGTTTTACTTATATGTGGCATTGTTCGCTACCCTCTCCCCATGGACACTGAAGGCTGATCACTGTCCTATTTGTTTGGCTCCCTTCCATGGCCGAAGTGAAGCGCCTGTGGTCGTCAAAACCCAATGCTGTGGTCACCTCTTCGATCTGGACTGTATTTCGAAGTGTTTTGTTGATCAGCCCATTGGCTCCCGCCAGTGCGCAATGTGTCGGCAAAACCCGATGCCGGTGGTGAATCAGAACACCAGTGAATCTCACCCGGATACATTTTTCCCCGATCAGGTGTTTTTTGATGCCTGTTATGACGGGGATTTGGATCAGGTAGAGAGGTCATTGGCAAATGGAGTCAATGTCAATGCCGTTATACATGATGATTTCACTGGCTTGATGTTGGCATCTGACGGGGGGCACGAGGCAATCGTTGAACGCCTGATCAGCGCCGGGGCGAATCTCAACGCCACCTCCACAGGTGGAGCCACCGCAATATTCTTTGCTGTCCAGGAGAATAACATCGATTGCGTGAAGCTCCTGATCAACGCCGGGGCGGATGTTAACGCCACCTTTTCAAATGGTGCCACCGCACTGTTGATCGCTGCCAAGGAGGGCAATACCGACTGCATGAAACTCCTGATCAACGCCGGGGCGGATATCAACGCCGCCTTGTTGGATGGCGCCACACCGCTGTTCTTCGCTGCCCAAGAAAATAACATCGAATGCGTGGAACTCCTGATCAACGCCGGGGCGAATCTCAACGCCAGGACTGAGAATGGTACAACCCCGCTATTCGTCGCTGCCCTGAGAGGCAATACCGACTGCGTGAAAGCCCTGACCGAAGCCAACGCAGATCTCAACGCGAGAAATAAGAATGGTGCAACCCCGCTTCTCATCGCAGTCTGGCTAGGCCATACCGATTGCGTGGAAATACTGATCCAGGTCGGGGCGGATCTTAAGGCCACCAGGACTTCGGACGGCGCCACCCCGCTGTTCATCGCAGTTCAGAAAAATAACACCGACTGCGTGAAACTTCTGATCAAGGCCGGGGCGAATCTCAACGCCCGGACTATTGATGGCACCACCGCGCTGTTCACTGCAGCCCTGAATGGCCATACCGATTGCATGGAAACCCTGATCCACGTCGGAGCGAATCTCAATGCTGCCAGGACTTCAGATGGTGCCACCCCGCTGTTCATCGCAGCCCTGAATGGCGATACCGACTGCGTAGAACGCCTGATCAATGCCGGGGCAGATCTCGACGCCGCCAGGACTTCAGATGGCGCCACCCCACTCTACATCGCAACCGCGATGGGCAATACCGACTGCATGGAAGCCCTGATCAAGGCTGGAGCAAAGTAGGGAACAAAGGCCGTGAAGGCAACAAAAGAAAGGCGTTACTTTGTCCAGTAAAAACGACTCTCAGGTGTTCCCATCTTCTGAATTTTTTTTTAAAACAGGTGATTATTTAGTCACAGCAAGCTTTGATAGCCATATAAATGAACTACCATTCCTTTTTTTGTATCCAACCCACACTACTAACCAACACAGATGTTCTTCTTATATATGGCATTGTTCGCTACCCTCTCCCCATGGACACTGGAAGCTGATCCCTGTCCTATTTGTTTAGCTCACTTCCATGACCGTCATGAAGCGCCTGTGGTCGTCAAAACCCAATGTTGCGGTCACCGCTTCGATCTGGACTGTCTTTCGATGTGCTTTGTTGATCAGCCCATCGGCTCACGCCAGTGCGCGATGTGTCGGCAAAACCCGATGCCTGTGGTGAATCAGAACACCAGTGAAGCTTACCCGGATACATTTTTCCCCGATCAGACTTTTTATAATGCCTGTTTAAACGGGGATCTGAATCAGGTAGAGAGGTCGCTGGCAGAAGGAGTCAATGTCAATGCGGTTATGGTTGGTGGCTTCACTGCTTTGATGTTGGCATCCCAAAACGGGAACAAGACTGTCGTCCAACGCCTGATAGAAGCCGGGGCGGACGTCGACGCCGCCTTGTCGAATGGCGCCAGCCCGCTGCTCATCGCTGCACATCATAATAACGATGACTGCGTAAAAATCCTGATCGAAGCTGAGGCAGATCTCAACGCCGCCATGTCGAGTGGCGCCACATCGCTGTTCATTGCTGCCCAGGAAAATAACATTGTCTGCGTGAAACTCCTGATCAACGCCGGGGCGGATCTCAACGCCGCCTTGTCGGATGGCACCACCCCGCTGGTCATCGCTGCCCAAGAAAATAACATAGACTGCTTGACAGCCCTGATCGAAGCCGGGGCGGATCTCAACGCCCAGACCGATGATGGCTCCACCCCGCTGCTCATCGCAGCCTGGATAGGCAATACCGACTGCGTGAAAGCCCTGATCGAAGCCAAGGCGAATCTCAACGCCGCCATGTTGGATGGCGCCACACCGCTGCTCACCGCTGCTCAAGAAAATAACACTGACTGCGTGGAACTCCTGATCAACGCCGGAGCGGATCTTAACGCCGCCATGTCGGATGGCTGCACACCTCTGATCATCGCAGTCCAGAAGGGCAACATCGACTGCGTGAAACTCCTTCTCGATGCCGGGGCAGATGTCAGCGTCCGGACTGAGAATGGCGCCACCTCGCTGTTCCTCGCAGCCCTGATGGGCAATACCGACTGTCTGAAAATACTGATCAACGCAGGGGCAGATCTCAACGCCCAGGCCGAGGATGGCTCCACCCCGCTGTTTATCGCAGCCCTGGTGGGCAATTCCGACTGCGTGAAACTCCTGATCAATGCCGGAGCGGATCTCAACACTGCCAGAATTACGGATCGTGCTACCCCGCTGTTCGTTGCTGCTGCAAAAGGCAATTCCGACTGCGTGAAACTCCTGATCAACGCCGGGGCAGAGTAGGGAACAGAGGCGATGAAGGAAAGAAAGGCGTTGTGTTAACCGGTAAACCCGCCTCTGGGTGTTTCCATCTTCCGAGTTTTTAAAACAGGTGATTATACCAATCGAACTTTCTAACTCCCTATTGCGCTGAAGATTTGAGCCTTAATCCTGCGTTGGCGATCGTCGCCATAGCTAAGGCTATGACTCCTCACGCCGCCTTGTCTTAAGGCTCAAATCTCCATGCTCATCACGGGAGTTAGAAAGCACGATTGGTATTATTTAGCCACAGCGGACTTTATAGTCACACAATTGAACTTTTGTACTGCTCTTATGTCTAACCAACACTGCATTATTGACTGACACAGATGTTCTACTTATGGATGGCATGGCTCGCACTCTTCTTCCCATGGAAACTGACGTAACGTCGGAGCCCGATGTATGTCCTATTTGTTTGGCTAATTTCCATGGCCGCGATGTGGCGCCAGTAGACGTCAAAACCCAATGTCTAACCCAGTGTGGCCACCGCTTCCATCTGGACTGTATTTCGAAACAATTCATTTTTGAACCGATCGGCTCACGCCGATGCGCGATGTGTCGGGAATGCCCGATGCCTGTGGTGAATCAGAAGACCAGTGAATCCCACCCAGATACATTTTTCCCCGATCAGGTGTTTTATGATGCCTGTTATGACGGGGATTTGATTCAGGTGGAGAGGTCACTGGCAGCAGGAGTCTGTGTCAACGCCGTTATGACTGATGATTTCACTGCCCTGATCGTAGCATCCAGTGAGGGGCACATAGACGTCGTCGAACGTTTGATAAAAGACGGGGCGGACGTCAATGTTGCCCGGGCCACGGATGGCGCCACCTCGCTGTTCTACGCTGCACAAGAAAATAACACCGACATTGGGAAACTCCTGATCGACTCCGGGGCGAATCTCAACACCCCCAGGACTTCGGATGGCGCCACCCCGCTGTTCTTCGCTGCACAAGAGAATAACAGCGACTTTGTGACACTCATGATCGAAGCTGGAGCGGATCTCAACGCCGCCAGGACTTCGGATGGCACTACCCCGCTGTCCATCGCAACCAAGATGGGCAATAGCGACTGCGTGGAACTCCTGACCAACGCCGGGGCAAAGTAAGGACGGGAAAGCAAGAAAGGCCTTGTGCTATTCAGTAAAGCTGGACACCCGCCTTCTGGCCCTGCTCCACGCCGAGCAGGATCAGGAAGAACTCTGTGTCAGCCGGTTGAATCGATTTCTGATTGCCAGAGCCCGAGAAGTGGCGTTTCGGCTGGCTGGGGATCTGGTGAAACCAAAGCAGGAGGAGACTGCAAGCTGTCACTCTGAATGCCTGACCACATATTCACGCAAAGCTTCATCCATACGGGTCTGCCAGCCTTTGCCAGTGGCGCGGAAAAATTCAACCACCTCGGGTGACAGCCGGATAGAAATCCGCTCCTTGGTCTGTTCGGCCTTGGGTCGCCCCACTGGTCGTAGTTGTTTGAACTCCTCGTCAGTAAGTTCATATGTGTCAGGATCAGCGGCAATGCCTGCATTGATGGCTGCCTCTTCTTCGTCGGTGGGCAGCTCAAGCCAGCGCCCTGATTTAGTCTTGATTTGCATAAATTCGTACCTCTCGTTTATTGGCTTTTCGCAGGGAAATAATGCGGCGCTTTGAGCGATGTACTCACTCAACTAAGAAGTGACGTCAACAATCGGGAAGAGCTCGACTCCCCGCTTCTGGCCCTGCTAGATGTTAAGCAGGATCAGGTCACTTTCAGCTTGGACTGAAGCAAATGGCATACTTGATCTCTTAAGGTTTTGCTTTCACCGTCCGGATTAGCCACAGCAAACTTTGATTGACACATAAATGAACTAACATGCTTTTTTGTATCTAACCCGCATTACATATTGACCAACACAGATGTTCTACTTATATGTGGCGTTGTTCGCTACCTTCTCTCCTTTGACACTGAAGGCCGATCACTGTCCCATTTGTTTGGCTGACTTTCATGGCCGAAGTGCCGCACCTGTAGTCGTCAAAACTCAATGTTGCGGCAACCTCTTCGATCTGGACTGTATATCGAGGTGTTTTGTTGATCAGCCCATTGGCTCACGCCGGTGCGCAATGTGTCGGCAAAACCCGATGCCTGTGGTAAATCAGAACACCAGTGAATCTCACCCGGATACATTTTTCCCCGATCGTACGTTTTATAGTGCCTGTTTAGACGGGGATTTGAATCAGGTGGAGAGGTCTCTGGCACAAGGGGTCAATGTCAATGCCGCTATGATTGCTGACTTCACTCCCTTGATGTTGGCATCCAACAGAGGGCACACAGATATCGTCGAACGCCTGATCAACGCTGGGGCGAACCTTGGCGCTGCCCGCTCGAATGGTGCCACCGCACTGTTCCTCGCTACTGAGTACGGTAATACCGACTGCGTGAAACGCCTGATCGAAGCCGGGGCGGATCTCAACGTCCAGACTAAGATTGGTGCCACGCCGCTGTTCATCGCTGCTGTGTACGGTAATACCGACTGCGTGAAACTCCTGATCAACGCCGGGGTGGAGCTCAACGCCCGGGCTAAGAATGGCGCCACCCCTTTGTTCATCGCTGCCAAAAAAAATAACACCGAATGCGTGCAATTCCTGATCAACGCCGAGGCGGATCTCAACGCCCGCACTGATACTGGCGCCAGCTCGCTGTACGTTGCCGCTGCGAAAGGCAATACCGACTGCGTGAAACTCCTGATCAATGCCGGAGCGGATCTCAACGCCCAGACCAAGGACGGCGGCACCCCGCTGTTCATGGCTGCACAAGAAAATCACGCCGACTGTGTGAAACTCCTGATGGAAGCCGGGGCGGATCTCAACGCTGCCCTGCTGAATGGCGCCACCGCCTTGTACGTTGCTGCTGCCAAAGGTAACACCGAATGCGTGCAACTCCTGATCAACGCCGGGGCGGATCTCAACGCCGTCTGGATCGAGCATGGTGCCACCCCATTGCACATCGCTGCACTTGAAAATAACACCGATATTGTGAGACTACTGATCGACGCTGGGGCGGATCTCAACGCACAAACAGGGAGTGGCGCTACCCCGCTGACCATCGCAACCAAGATGGGCAATAGCGACTGCGTGGAACTCCTGACCAACGCCGGGGCAAGGTAAGGACGGGAAAGCAAGAAAGGCCTTGTGCTATTCAGTAAAGCTCGACACCCGCCTTCTGGCCCTGCTCCACGCCGAGCAGGATCAGGAAGAACTCTGTGTCAGCCAGTTGAATCGATTTCTGATTGCCAGAGCCCGAGAAGTGGCGTTTCGGCTGGCTGGGGATCTGGTGAAACCAAAGCAGGAGGAGACTGCAAGCTGTCACCCTGAATGCCTGACCACATATTCACGCAAAGCTTCATCCATACGGGTCTGCCAGCCTTTGCCAGTGGCGCGGAAAAATTCAACCACCTCGGGTGACAGCCGGATAGAAATCCGCTCCTTGGTCTGTTCGGCCTTGGGTCGCCCCACTGGTCGTAGTTGTTTGAACTCCTCGTCAGTAAGTTCATATGTGTCAGGATCAGCGGCAATGCCTGCATTGATGGCTGCCTCTTCTTCGTCGGTGTTCATCTGGATCCACCGACCGGATTTAGTCTTGATTCGCATAAGCAGTTTTCTCCCGGTTATTAGCTTTTCGAAGGGAAATAATACGTCGCGTCTCACCACGATCGGTGTACACCACGCAATAAAGTCGCTCACCCCAGAGGGCAAAACCAACCATGCGCTGCTCTCCATAGTCAAAGCGTTGGTCTTTCCATGCACAGAGTGTATCCCACTCCAAGCGCTCTGCCTCAGTTTTGCTTTCACCGTCCGGTTTAGCCACAGCAAACTTTGATTGACACATAAATGAACTAACATGCTTTTTTTGTATCTAACCCGCATTACATATTGACCAACACAGATGTTCTACTTATATGTGGCGTTGTTCGCTACTCTCTCCCCATATACAGTCAAGGCCGATCAGTGTCCTATTTGTTTGACTTACTTTCATGGCCGAAGTGTCACGCCTGTGGTCGTCAAAACCGGATGTTGTGGCCACCTCTTCGATCTGGACTGTATTTCGAAGTGTTTTGTCGATCAGCCCATCGGCTCAAGACGGTGCGCAATGTGTCGGCAAGACCCGATGCCTGTGTTGAATCTGGACACCGGTGTATCTCACCCGGATGCATTCTTCCCCGATCTGACGTTTTTTCGTGCCTGTTTTGAAGGGGATTTGGATGTGGTGGAGAAGTCACTGGCAGAAGGAGTCAATGTCAATGCCCATGACATTACGAATGATGATTACACCCCCTTAATGATGGCATCCATCGGGGGGCATATGGCGGTCGCCGAATGCCTGATCAACGCCGGGGCGAATCTCGACGCCGTCTGTGAGAGCGGTGCTACCGCACTGTTCATCGCTGCAATAGAAAATAACACCGACTGCGTGAAACTCCTGATCAAAGCCGGGGCGGATCCCAACATTGCCTTACCGGATGGCACCACCCCGTTGTACATCGTAGCCGAGATGGGCAATATCGTCTGCTTGAAAGCCCTGATCGACGCCGGGGCGGATCTCAACACCAGCTTGCCGGATGGCGCCACCTCGCTGCTCATCGCTGCCCAGAATGGCAATACTGACTGTGTGAGACTCCTGATTGAAGCCGGGGCGGATCTCGACGCAGTCTTGTCGGGTGGCTTCACTCCACTATTCATCGCAGCCGAGATGGGCAATACCGACTGCGTGAAAGCCCTGATCGACGCCGGGGCGGATCTCAATGCCCGGAATAAGGATGGCGCCACCTCGCTGCTCATCGCTGCCCAGAACAACAATATTGACTGCGTGAAACTCCTGATTGAAGCCGGGGCGGATCTTGACGCCGCCTTGTCGGATGGCTCCACTCCTCTGTTCATCGCAGCTGCGAAAGGCAATACCGACTGCGTGAAACGCCTGATCGAAGCCAAGGCAAAACTCAATGCCCTGACTCAAGATGGCGCTACCCCGCTGCTCATCGCTATACAAGAAAATAACACCGCCTGCGTAAAACTCCTGTGCAACGCCGGGGCGGATCCCAACGCCCCAGCTAACGATGGCACCACCCCGCTGTACATCGCTGCTGCAAAAGGCTATACCGATTGCCTGAAAGCCCTGATCGAAGCCAAGGCAGACCCCAACGTCAGGGCAAAGGAAGACAGCACTCCGCTGATCATTGCTGCTGCGAGAGGTCATATCGACTGCCTGAAAGCTCTGATCGAAGCAGGGGCGGATCTCAACGCACAAAATAAGGAGGGCGTCACCCCGCTGTTCATCGCTGCACAGGAAAATCACATCGACTGCGTGAAACTCCTGATCAACGACGGAGCGGATCCCAACACTATACTGTCGAATGGCTGCACTCCGCTGATCAGCTCTGCTGCGATGGGCTACAGCGACTGCGTAAAGCTCCTGATCAACGCTGGGGCGGATCTCGAAGCCAGCTTGTCAGATGGTGCCACCCCGCTGTACATCGCAGCCCAGAATGGCAATACCGACTGTGTGGAATCCCTGATCGAAGCCAAGGCTGACCTCAACGCCAGGAATAAGGAAGGCTGCACCCCGCTGCTGATCGCTGCTGCGAATGGCCATACTGACTGCGTGGAACTCCTGATCAATGCCGGGGCAGATCTCAACACCCAGACCAAGGATGGCGGCACCCCGCTGTTTTTGGCTGCACAAGAAAATCACGCCGACTGTGTGAAACGCCTGATCGAAGCCGGGGCGGACCTCAACATCCGGACTAAGGTTGGCGCCACCCCGCTGTTAATCGCTGCCAAGGAAAATAACATAGACTCCCTGAAACTCCTGATCGAAGCTGAGGCAGATCTCGACGCCAGGACTGAGGATGGCAGAACCCCCCTATTCATTGCAGCCGAGATGGGCAATAGCGACTCCGTGGAACGCTTGGTCAACGCCGGGGCCGATCTCGACGCCCGAAGGACTGAGGATGGTGCGACTCCGCTTTTAATCGCCGCTGAGGAGGGTAATACCGAGGGTCTGAAACTCCTGATCAGGGCCGAGGCAGATATCAACGCCGCCTTGTCGAATGGCACCACCCCACTTGCCATCGCAACCGAGATGGGCAATACCAACTGCGTGGAACTCCTGACCAACGCCGGGGCAAGATAAGGAGAGGAAAACAAGAGAGGCCTTGTGCTATCGAGTAAACAAAACTTTCAGGTGTTCCGATCTTCTGAGTTTTTGAAATAGGTGATTATCTGGCCACAGCAAACTTTGATAGCCAGATAAATGAACTAATACCAATCGAACTTTCTAACTCCCTATTGCGCTGAAGATTTGAGCCTTAATCCTGCGTTGGCGATCGTCGCCATAGCTAAGGCTATGACTCCTCACGCCGCCTTGTCTTAAGGCTCAAATCTCCATGCTCATCACGGGATTTAGAAAGTACGATTGGTATAACATGCTTTTTTGCATCCAACCCACACTGCTTATTGACCAACACAGATGTTCTACTTATATGTGGCATTGCTCGCTACCCTCACCCCATGGGCACTGAAGGCCGATCACTGTCCCATTTGTTTGGCTAACTTCCATGACCGAAGTGGAGCGCCTGTGGTCGTTAAAACCCAATGTTGTGGTCACCGCTTCGATCTGGACTGCCTTTCGATGTGCTTTGTTGATCAGCCCATCGGCGCACGCCGATGCGCGATGTGTCGGCAAAACCCGATGCCTGTGGTGAATCAGAACACCAGTGAATCTCACCCGGATACATTCTTCCCCGATCAGACGTTTTATCTTGCCTGTTTTAACGGGGATCTGGATCAGGTAGAGAGTTCACTGGCAGAAGGAGTCAATGTCAATGCCTTTAGGACTGATGATTTCACAGCCTTGATGTTAGCATGCCACAGTGGACATACGGATGTCGTCGTACGCCTGATCAACACGGGAGCAAACCACGACGCTGCCCGTTCTAATGGTGCCACCGCTCTGTTCATCGCTGCTGAGTTCGGTAATACCGAGTGCGTGAAACGCCTGATCAACGCCGGGGCAGATATCAACGCCCGGACCAGGTCTGGCGCCACGCCGCTGCACGTTGCTGCTGCGAAAGGCCATACCGACTGTGTGAAACTCCTGATCAACGCCAGGGCGGATATCAACGCGCAAACTGAGCATGGCGCCACCCCGTTGTTCATTGCTACACAAGAAAATAACACCGACTGCGTTAAAATACTGATCAATGCCAGAGCGGATCTCAACGCTTTCAGGATCAGGGATGGCACCACCCCGCTGTACATCGCCACCCTGAGTAATAGCATCGAGTGCGTGAAACTCTTCATCAACGCCGGGGCAGATATCAACGCCCGGTCCAGGAAAGGCATCACAGCGCTGCACGTTGCTGCTGCGTTAGGCAATACCGACTGCCTGAAACTCCTGATCAACGCCGGGGCGGACATCAACGCCCGGAATAAAGATGGCGCCACCCCGCTGTACATGGCAGCGCAGAATGGCAATACCGGCTGCCTGAAAATCCTGATCGAAGCCGGAGCGGATCTCAACGCCGCCAGGATTACGACTGGTGCTACCCCTCTGTTCATCGCAGCTCAGAATGACCATACCGAGTGCCTGAAACTCCTGACCGAGGCCGGGGCAAAGTAGGAAACAGTGGCGGTCAGAGAAACAAAAGAAAGATCTTGTGCTCTCCAGTAAATACACCTTTCAGGTGTTCCCATCTCCTGAGTTTTTGAAGCAGGTGATTATCTGGCCACAGCAAACTTTGATAGCCGAATAAATGAACTAACATGCTTTTTTGCATCCAACTCACACTGCTTATTGACCAACACAGATGTTCTACTTATATGCGGCATTGTTCGTTGCCCTTTCTCCATGGACACTCAAGGCCGATCACTGTCCTATTTGTTTGGCTAACTTCCATGACCGAAGTGGAGCGCCTGTGATCGTTAAAACCCAATGTTGTGGTCAACGCTTCGATCTGGACTGTCTTTCGATGTGCTTTGTTGATCAGCCCATCGGCGCACGCCGGTGCGCGATGTGTCGGCAAAACCCGATGCCTGTGGTGAATCAGAACACCAGTGAATCTCACCCGGATACATTCTTCCCCGATCAGACGTTTTATCTTGCCTGTTTTAACGGGGATCTGGAACAGGTGGAGAGGTCACTGGCAGAAGGAGTCAATGTCAATGCTGTTATGATTGGTGGCTTCACTGCCTTGATATTGGCATCCCTCTGGGGGCATACGGAAGTCGTCGAACACCTGATCAACGCTGGGGCGAACCCCGACACTGCCAATACCCTTTCGAATAATGCCACCGCACTGATCATCGCTGCTGATTGTGGTAATACCCTCTGCGTGAAAAGCCTGATCAACGCAGGGGCGAATCTCAACGCCCGGACTGGCGGCGGAGCCACCCCGCTATTCATGGCTGCTCAACAAAATAACATCGACAGCCTGAAAATCCTGATCGAAGCCGGGGTGGATCTCAACGCCCAGACTGAGGATGGCGCCTCCCCGCTCTTCGCCGCTGCTGCGCGAGGTAATACCGAATGCCTGAAACTCCTGATCGACGCCGGGGCGGATCTCAACGCCCTGACTAAGGGTGGCGCTACCCCGCTCTTCATCGCAGCCCAAAGGGGCAATAACGTCTGCATGAAACTCCTGATCGACGCCGGGGCGGATCTCAACGTCCAGACTGAGGATGGCGTTACCCCGGTGTTTATCGCTGCCCAAAAAAATAACATCGACAGCCTGAAAATCCTGATTGCAGCCGAGGCAGATATCAACGCCGTGACCAAGAGTGGTGCCAACCCTGCGTTCATCGCTGCCCAGAACGGCAATACCGACTGCCTGATAATCCTGATCGAAGCCGGGGCAGATCAAAACGCCGCCACGATTACGTATGGTGCCACCCCTCTGTTCACGGCAGCCCAGAACGGCAATACTGACTGCCTGAGAATCCTGATCAACGCCGGGGCGGGTGTCAACGCCGCCAGGATTACGGATGCTGCCACCCCTCTGTTCATGGCAGCCCAGAACGGCAATACCGACTGCGTGAAACTCCTGATCAACGCCGGGGCAGATCTCAACGCCGCCAGGATCAACGATGGCGCAACCCCGCTGTTCATCGCATCTCAGGAGGGCAATAGCGACTGCGTGAAACTCCTGATCAACGCCGGGGCAGATCTCAACGCCGCCAGGATCAACGATGGCGCAACCCCGCTGTTCATCGCAGCTCAGGAGGGCAATAGCGACTGCGTGAAACTCCTGATCAACGCCGGGGCGAATCTCAATGCCCGGGTCGAGGATGGTGTCACCTCGCTATACATTGCAGCCGGGTTGGGCAACACCGACTGCGTGAAACTCCTGATCCGGGCCGGGGCGAATCTCAACGCAGCCCTGCCGGATGGCACCACCCCACTTGGCATCGCAACCAAGATGGGCAATACCGATTGCGTGAAGCTCCTGACCGACGCCGGGGCAGAGTTCGGAACAGAGGCAGAGAAGGAAACAAATGAAAGACGTTGATTTGTTCAGTAAACACAGCTCTCAGGGGTTCCTATCTTGCGGGTTGTTGAAATAGGTGATTATCTGCCTACTGCAAATTTAATAACTACCCGATTGAACTATCATATTTTTCCTGTGTCCAAACTGCATTGCTTATTGACTGATATAGATGTTCTACTTATGGACGGCATTGCTCACCCCCCTGTCCCCGGGGATAGTGAAGTACCAGAGGAGGCACATCCCTGTCCTATTTGTTTGACCCATTTTCATGGTCGTGTTATAGCGCCCGTGGTGGTCAAAACCCGATGTTGTGGCCACCTCTTCGATCTGGACTGTATTTCGAAGTGTTTTGTCGATCAGCCCATCGGCTCACGGCGGTGCGCAATGTGCCGACAAGACCCGATGCCTGTGTTGAATCTGAACACCGGGGAGTCTCACCGGGATACGTTTTTCCCTGATCCGACGTTTTTTCGTGCCTGTTTTGAAGGGGATTTGGATCAGGTGGAAAGAACTCTGGCAGGAGGAATCAATGTCAATGTCCATTACATTGCGTATGATGATTTCACTGCCTTGATGATGGCATCCATGAGTGGGCATATGGCGATCGTCGAATGCCTGATCAACGCCGGAGCCAATCTCAACGCCGTCGCTAAGAGCGGTCTTACCGCAGTGATCATAGCTGCACAAAAAAATAACACTGCCTGCCTGAAAAGACTGCTCGAAGCCAAGGCGGATAGCAACGCCCGAACTTCCCATGGCGCCACCGCGCTGTTCATCGCTGCTTCGAAAGGCAATACCGAGTCCGTGAAAGCTCTGATCGAAGCCAAGGCGAATCTCGACACCCAGTCCAGGCAGGGCGCCACCCCGCTGCTCATCGCTGCTTCGAAAGGCAATACCGAGTGCGTGAAAGCCCTCATCAAAGCCGGGGCGGATCTCAACGCCGGGACTAAGGATGGTGCTACCCCGCTGCTTCTGGCAGCCCAGAACGGCAATACCGAATGCCTGAAACTCCTGATCGAAGCCAAGGCAGACCTCAACGTCCGAACTAAAGATGGTAACACCCCGCTGCTCATGGCAGTCGAGATGGGCAATACCGAGTGCGTGAAACTCCTGATTGAAGCCGGGGCAGATCTTGACGCCGCCCTGCTGGATGGCACCTCTCCGCTGCTCATGGCAGTCGAGATGGGCAATATCGACTGCGTGAAACTCCTGATCGAAGCCGGGGCAAATCTTGACGCTGCCCTGCCGGATGGCACCACCCCGCTGCTCATCGCAGCCGAGATGGGCAATACCGAGTGCATGAAACTCCTGATCGAAGGCGGGGCGGATCTCAATGCCCGGACCAAGGGTGGCGCCACCCCGCTGCTCATGGCTGCACAGGAAAATCACGCCGAATGCGTGAAACTCCTGATCGAAGCCAAGGCGGACCTCAACGCCAGGACTAAGGATGGCAGCACCCCGCTTGTCATCGCTGCTGCGAATGGCCATACCGCTTGCGTGAAAGCCCTGCTCAACGCCGGGGTCGATATCAACACTCGTAATGAAGATGGCACCGGCCCACTGTTCATCGCTGCTGCGAATGGCCATACCGATTGCGTGAAAGCCCTGATCGAAGCCAAGGCAGACCTCAACGCCAGGGCTAAGGATGACTTCACCCCACTGATCGTTGCTACTGCGAAAGGCCATCCCGACTGCGTGGAAGCCCTGATCGAAGCCAAGGCAGATCTCAATGCCAGGACTAAGGATGGTGACATCACTGCGCTTTTCATTGCGGCACAGGAAAATCAAATCGACTGTTTGAAACTCCTGATCAAGGCCGGGGCGAATCTCAATGCCCGCTTCAAAGATGGTGCCAACCCGCTCTACATTGCGGCCGAGATGGGCAATACCGCCTGCGTGAAAGCCCTGATCGAAGCCAAGGCGGATCTCAACGCCAAGACTGAGGATGGCGTCACCCCGCTTTTCATTGCGGTACAAAAAAATCACACCGAGTGCGTGAAACTCCTGCTCGACGCCGGGGCAGAGCCTGACGTCCGGACTGAGGATGGCACCACCCCGCTGTTCATCGCTGCTGCGAAAGGCCATACCACTTGCGTAAAAGCCCTGCTCAAAGCCAAGGCAGACCCCGACGCCCGGAACAAGGATGACAGCACCCCGCTAATCATTGCTGCTGCGAGAGGTCATAGCGACTGTGTGAAAACCCTGATCGAAGCCAAGGCGGATCTCAACGCGCGAAATAAGCATGGCGTCACCCCGCTGTTCATCGCTGCACAAGAAAATCACATCGACAGCTTGAAACTCCTGATCAACGACGGAGCGGATCCCAACGTCATCTTGTCGAGTGGCTGCACTCCGCTGTTCAGCGCTGCTGCAGGAGGCCATAGCGAATGCGTAAAACTCCTGATCGAAGCCGGGGCGGACCTCAACGCCCGCATCAAAGATGGTTCTACTCCGCTATACATCGCAGCCCAGAAAGGCAATACCGACTGCGCGAAACTCCTGATCAACGCCGGGGCGGACCTCAACGCCCAGAATAAGGATGGCGCCACCGCGCTGTTCATCGCTGCCCAGGAAAATCACCCCGACTGCGTGAAACTCCTGGCCGACGCCAAGGCAGGTCTCAACCCCCGAACCAAGGATGACGCCACCCCGTTGTTCATCGCTGCCCTGAACAATAACGTCGACTGCCTGAAAATTCTGATCGAAGCCGGGGCGGATCTCAACGCCCGGATCAAGAATGGCGCCACCCCGCTGCACGCCGCTGTTGCACAAGACAATACCGACTGCGTGGAACTCCTGATCAACGCCGGGGCCGATCTCGACGCCCGAAGGACTGAGGATGGTGCGACCCCGCTGTTCATCGCAGCCCGCAAAGGCAATAGCGAGTGTATGAAACTCCTGATCAGGGCCGAGGTAGATATCAACGCTGCCTTGTCGGATGGCACCACCCCACTGGCCATTGCAACCGTGATGGGCAATACCGACTGCGAGAAACTCCTGATCAACGCCGGGGCAGGGCAGGGAACAAAACAAAAGCGTTAGTTATCCGGTAAACACGGCTCTCAGGTGTTCTCATCTTCGGAGTTTTTGAAACAGGTGATTATTTAGTTAGCCACAGCAAACTTTATAGCCATAGAACTGAACTATTTAACTGTTTTTGTATCCAACCTTAAGCACTTATTGACTGGCACACGATGCTCTATTTATGGATAGCGTTGCTCGCACCTCGGCCCCCGGGAATCCTGTCGAACCGTCGGGGGTCGACAAATGCCCTATTTGTTTGACTGGTTTTCATGGCCGTAAAGCAGCGCCTGTGGTCCTCAAAACCCGTTGTTGTGGCCATCACTTCGATCTGGACTGTATTTCGAAGTGTTTTGTTGATCAGCCCATTGGCTCACGTCGATGCGCGATGTGTCGGCAAGACCCGATGCCTCTGCTGGATCTGAACACCGGTGAATCACACCCGGATACATTTTTCCCCGATCAGGCGTTTTATGATGCCTGTTATGACGGGGATTTCGATCAGGTAGTGAGATCACTGGCAGAAGGCGTCAATGTCAATGCCGTAAAGCATGATGATTACACTGCCTTGATGATGGCATCCGACGGGGGGTACGAAACTATCGTCGAACGCCTGATCAACGCCGGGGCGAATCTCAACGCCACCTGTGAGGTGGGTGCCACTGCACTGTTATTCGCTGCCCGGGAAAATCACACCGACTGCGTGGAACTCCTGACCAAAGCCGGTGCGAATCCAAACATACAAACTAAAAATGGTGCAACCCCGCTGTACATCACTGCCCTGAAAAATAACGCAGACTGCATGAAAATCCTGATCGAAGCCAAGGCAGATCTCAACGCCCGGACTGAGGGTGGCATCACTGCGCTGTTCATCGCCGCCCAGGAAAATAGCACCCACTGCATGCAAATCCTGATCGAAGCCGGGGCGGATCTCAACGCCCGGACTGAGGCTGGCGCCACCCCGCTGTTCATCGCAGCCGAGATGGGCCATAGCGACTGCGTGAAAGCCCTGATCGAAGCCGGGGTGGATGTCAAAGCGCAGGCTGAGGATGGTGCCACCCCACTGTTCATGGCAGCACAGAATGGCAATACTGACTGCCTGAAACGCCTGATCAATGCCGGGGCGGATATCAACACTGTCTTGTCGGATGGTGCCACCCCGCTGTCCATCGCTGCAGAGAATGGCCATACCGAGTGCCTGAAACTCCTGATCGAAGCCGGGGCGAATCTCGACACCACCTTGCCGGATGGCGCCACCCCACTGTTAATCGCAGCCGAGATGGGCAATACCGACTGCGTGAAAGCCCTGATCGAAGCCGGGGCTGACATCAAGGCCAGGACTAAGGATGGCAGCACCCCACTGTCCATCGCTGCGCAGAATGACAATACCGACTGCGAAAAACTCCTGATCAACGCTGGGGCAAGGCAGGGAACATAGGCAAGGAAGGGAACAAAAGAAAGGCGTTATGTTATCCGGTAAACACGGCTCTCAGGTGTTCTCATTTTCCGAGTTTTTGATATAGCCATATAGCTGAACCATCGTAATTTTTTTATGTCTGGTTTGTATAACTCATTAAATAACACGAAAACTCTACTTATGGATGCTATTGCTCCCTCCCCTCTCTCCATGGGCGTTGAATTGACGTCGGAAGCCGATGTCTGTTCTATTTGTCACGGTGAGTTCCATGGCCGCAATGTGGCGCCTGTGAACCTCAACCCCAAATGTCAAACCCACTGTGGCCACTACTTCCATCTGGACTGCATTACGGGGCAATTTGTTGATGAGCCCATAGGCTCACGCCGCTGCAAGCTTTGCCGACAAAATCCGATCCCGTTGTTGAATATAAACACCGGTAAATCTTACCCGGATAAATTTTTCCCCGATCAGATGTTCCGTAGTGCCTGTTGTTCCGGGGATTTGCAACAGGTGCAGAAGCTGCTGGCAGAAGGAGTCTATATCAATGCCGTTATGAATGCTGGTTTCACAGCCTTGATGATTGCATCCAGTGAGGGGGTCACAGACCTCGCCGAACTCCTGATTAGACACGGGGCGGACGTCAACGCCGCTCGGGCTGAGGATGGCGTTACCGCGCTGTTCTTCGCTGCAAAAAACAATGACATTGACATTACGAGACTCCTGATCGGTGCCGGGGCGGATCTCAACACCCCCCGGACTTCGGATGGCGCCACCCCGCTGTCCATCGCAGTCCAGGAGGGCTGCACCGAGTGCGCGAGACTCCTGATCTACGCCGGGGCGGATACCAGCGCAGCCTTGTCGAGTGGCATGACCCTGCTGTACATCGCAGCCCTGAGAGGCAATACCGACTGCGTGGAACTCCTGCTCAACGCCGGGCTGGATCCCAACGATGCTTCGTCGATTGGCATCACCCCGCTGTACATCGCAGCCCTGAAAGGCAATACCGACTGCGTGAAACGCCTGATCAATGCCGGTGCGGATCTCAACGCCCGGACCAGGAATGGCTCCACCCCGCTGTCCATCGCAACCAGAATGGGCAATACCGACTGCGTAAAAGTCCTTATCGCGACCGGGAAAAGCCAGGAAGCAAAAGAAAGGCGCGGTGTTCTCCAGTAAACACAGCTTTCAGGTGTTTCCATCTCCTGAGTTCTGAAATGCGTGATGATTTAGCCGCAGCAAACTCAACAGCCATAAAACTGAACTATCGTACTTTTTTTGTGTCTAATTTGTATAACTTACTTGAATATCATGGAGGCTCTACTTATGGATGCCATTGATCTTAATCACCCCCCACTCCCCATCACCACTGAATCAACGTCGGAGGCACATAAATGTGATATTTGTTTCGGTGAGTTCCATGGCCGCGATGTGGCGCCTGCGCAACACAACCCTAAATGTAAAAGCCACTGCGGCCACATCTTCCATCTGGACTGTCTTACGATGCTATCTGTTCATAAGCCCATAGGCTCACGCAGCTGCGGGTATTGCCGAGGAAAGCCGTTCCCTGTGTTGGATACGGAAACCGGTAAATCTTACCCGGAAGAGTTTTTCCCCGACCGGGTGTTTTTAACTGCCTGCTTGACTGGGAATGTGGATCAGGTGAAGAAGTCACTGGCAGCAGGAGTCTATGTCGACGCCGTTGTGGGTAATGGTCTCAATCCCTTGTTGATTGCATCCGCTGAGGGGCACACAGAATTAGCCAAAGTCCTGATTAACAACGGGGCGGACGTCAACGCCGCTATGGCTGAGACAGGCGTTACACCGCTGTTCTCCGCTGCGCTATACAATCGCACCGACATTGTGAGACTGTTGATCAATAACGGGGCGAAGCTCGACATCCCCGAGACTAAGGATGGCCACACCCCGCTGTCCATAGCGACCCAGGTGGGCTCTATCGACTCAGTGAGATTCTTGCTCATCGCCGAGGCGAATCCCAACGTCGTCTTGTCGTCTGGCTGCACCCTGCTCAACATTGCAGTCAAGAAGGGCTCTACCGACTCCGTGAGACTCTTGCTCCTCGCCAAAGCGGATGTCAACGCCCGGAATGAGGATGGCGTCACCCCGCTGTTCTTCGCTGCACAAAACAATCTCACCGAAATTGCGAAACTCCTGATCAACGCCGGGGCAAATCTCAACCCCCCCCGGACTTCGGATGGCGCCACCCCACTGGCCTTGGCAGCCCAGCAGGGCTCTGGCGGCTGCGTGAAACTCCTGCTCGACAGAGGGGTGAATCCCAACACCGCCTTGTTGAATGGCGTCACTCCGCTTTTCGCCGCAGCCCTTAAAGGCAGGATCGACTGCGTGCAACTCCTGCTAGAGAAAGGGCCGGATCTCAACGCCCGGACTAAATACGGCGCCACTGCGCTGTTCGTAGCCGCTGAGGGAGGCCATACCGAATGTTTGAAACGCCTGATCCAGGCCGGGGCAGATATCAACGCTGCCTTGCCGGATGGCACCACCCCGCTGTCCATCGCAACCAGGATGGGCCATACCGAGTGCGTGGAAGCCCTTAACGAGGCCGAGAGAAGCAGGGGAACAGAAGAAGGGCTCTGCATCATCCTGTAAAAACAGCTTTCAGGTGTTTTCATCCCCTGAGTTTTGCAATGCGTGATTATTTAGCCACAAAAAGCTTTATAGCCATAAAACTGAACTATCGTACTTTTTTTGTGTCTAATTTGTATAACTTACTTGAATATCATGGAGGTTCTACTTATGGATGCCATTGATCTTAATCACCTCCCTCTCCCCATCACCACTGAATTAACGTCGGAGGCACATAAATGTGATATTTGTTTCGGTGAGTTCCATGGCCGCGATGTGACGCCTGCGCAACACAACCCTAAATGTGAAAGCCACTGCGGCCACATCTTCCATCTGGACTGTCTTACGATGCTATCTGTTCATAAGCCCATAGGCTCACGCAGCTGCGCGTATTGCCGAGGAAACCCGTTCCCTGTGTTGGATACGGAAACCGGTAAATCTTACCCGGACGAGTTTTTCCCCGACCAGGTATTTTTACGTGCCTGCTGGAATGGGAATGTGGATGGGGTGAAGAAGTCACTGGCAGCAGGAGTCTATGTCGACGCCGTTATGAGTCATGGTTTCAATCCCTTGTTGATTGCATCCACTGAGGGGCACACAGAATTAGCCAAGGTCCTGATTAACAACGGGGCGGACGTCAACGCCGCTATGGCTGAAACAGGCGTTACACCGCTGTTCTTCGCTGCTCAAAACAATCACACCGACATTGTGAACCTGCTGATCAGTAAGGAGGCGAAGCTCGACATCCCCGAGACTAATGCTGGCCACACCCCGCTGTCCATAGCGACCCAGGTGGGCTCTATCGACCCAGTAAGATTCTTGCTCATCGCCGGGGCGAATCCCAACGTCGTCTTGTCGTCTGGCTACACCCTGCTCAGCATTGCAGTCCTGAAGGGCTCTACCGACTCCGTGAGACTCTTGCTCCTCGCCAAAGCGGATGTCAACGCCCGGAATGAGGATGGCGCCACCCCGCTGTTCTTCGCTGCAGAAAAAAATCTCACCGAAATTGCGAAACTCCTGATCGACAACGGGGCAAATCTCAACACCCCCCGGACTTCGGATGGCGCCACCCCGCTGGCCATCGCAGCCCAAGAGGGCTCTGGCGGCTGCGTAAAACTCCTGCTCGACAAAGGGGTGAATCCCAACACCGCCTCGTTGAATGGCGTCACTCCGCTGTGCGCCGCAGCCCTTAAAGGCAAGATCAACTGCTTGCAACTCCTGCTAGAGAAAGGGCCGGATCTCGACGCCCGGACTGAATACGGCACCACTGCGCTGTTCGTAGCTGCCAGGGGAGGCCATACCGAATGTTTGAAACGCCTGATCGGGGCTGGGGCAGATATCAACGCCGCCTTGCCAGATGGCACCACCCCGCTGTCCGTCGCAACCAGGATGGGCCATACCGAGTGCGTGGAAGCCCTTAACGAGGCCGAGACAAGTTGGGGAACAGTAGAAGGGCTCTGCGTCATCCTGTACACACGGCTTTCAGGTGTTTTCATCCCCTGAGTTTTGCAATGCGTGATGATTTAGCCACAGCAAACTCAATGGCCATAAAACTGAACTATCGTACTTTTTTAGTGTCTAAATTTGTATAACTCATTAAATTACACGGGGGTTTTACTTATGAATACAATTAGTCTTTCTGCTCTCACCATGAGCACTGAAGTAACTTCGGAGGCCGATGAATGTAATATTTGTTTCGTTGAGTTCCATGGTCGAGATGTCACGCCTGTGGAAGACGACCCCGAATGTAAAACCCACTGTGGCCATCTCTTCCATCTGAAATGTCTTACGAGGCTATTTTATGGTATGCCCATAGGCTCACGCAGCTGCGCGTATTGCCGAGGAAAGCCGTTCCCTGTGTTGAATATGAAAACCGGCGAATCTTACCCGGATAAGTTTTTCCCCGATAAGAGGTTTTATGATGTCTGTCTTCACGGGGACTTGAATCAGGTGACGAAGTCACTGGCAGAAGGAGTCTATGTCGATGCCGTTATGAAGGGTGATTTCAATGCCTTGTTGATTGCATCCACTGAGGGGCACACAGAATTAGCCAAGGTCCTGATTAACAACGGGGCGGACGTCAACGCCGCTATGGCTGAAACAGGCGTTACACCGCTATTCTTCGCTGCTCAAAACAATCACACCGACATTGTGAAACTGCTGATCAATAAGGGGGCGAAGCTCGACACCCCCGAGACTAAGAATGGCCACACCCCGCTGTCCGTAGCGACCCAGGTGGGCTCTATCGACTCAGTGAGATTCTTGCTCATCGCCGAGGCGAATCCCAACGTCGTCTTGTCGTCTGGCCACACCCTGCTCAGCATTGCAGTCCAGAAGGGCTCTACCGACTCCGTGAGACTCTTGCTCCTCGCCAAAGCGGATGTCAACGCCCGGAATGAGGATGGCGCCACCCCGCTGTTCTTCGCTGCACAAAAAAATCTCACCGAAATTGCGAAACTCCTGATCAACGCCGGGGCAAATCTCAACACCCCCCGGACTTCGGATGGTGCCACCCCACTGGCCTTGGCAGCCCAGCATGGCTTTACCGACTTCGTGAAACTCCTGCTCGACAGAGGGGTGAATCCCAACACCGCCTTGTCGAATGGCGTCACTCCGCTTTACGCCGCAGCCCTTAAAGGCAGGATCGACTGCGTGCAACTCCTGCTAGAGAAAGGGCCGGATCTCAACGCCCGGACTAAATACGGCACCACTGCGCTGTTCGTAGCCGCTGAGGGAGGCCATACCGAATGTTTGAAACGCCTGATCCGGGCCGGGGCAGATATCAACGCCGCCTTGCCGGATGGCACCACCCCGCGGTCCATCGCAACCAGGATGGGCCATACCGACTGCGTAAAAGTCCTTATCGAGACCGAGAAAAGCAAAGAAGCAAAAGAAAAGCGCGATGTTCTCCAGTAAACACAGCTTTCAGGTGTTTCCATCCCCTGAGCTCTGCAATGCGTGATGATTCAGCCACAGCAAACTCAATAGCCATAAAACTGAACTATCGTACTTTTTTAGTGTCTAAATTTGTATAACTCATTAAATTACACGGGGGTTCTGCTTATGAATACAATTAGTCTTTCTGCTCTCACCGTGAGCACTGAAGTAACTTCGGAGGCGGATCAATGTAATATTTGTTTCGTTGAGTTCCATGGTCGAGATGTCACGCCTGTGGAAGACGACCCCGAATGTAAAACCCACTGTGGCCATCTCTTCCATCTGAAATGTCTTACGAGGCTATTTTATGGTATGCCCATAGGCTCACGCAGCTGCGCGTATTGCCGAGGAAAGCCGTTCCCTGTGTTGAATATGAAAACCGGCGAATCTTACCCGGATAAGTTTTTCCCCGATAAGAGGTTTTATGATGTCTGTCTTCACGGGGACTTGAATCAGGTGACGAAGTCACTGGCAGAAGGAGTCTATGTCGATGCCGTTATGAAGGGTGATTTCAATGCCTTGTTGATGGCATCCGGTGAGGGGCATACAACCCTCGCCGAAGTCCTGATTAACCAAGGGGCGGACATCAACGCCGCTATGGCTGAGGATGGCGTTACCCCGCTGTTCTTCGCTGCACAACAAAATCACACCGATATTTTGAAACTCCTGATCAATAAGGGGGCGAAACTCGATTCCCCCCGGACTACGGATGGCTACACCCCGCTGTCCATGGCAGTCCAGCAGGGCTCTAACGACTCCGTGCGACTCTTGCTCATCGCCGGGGCGAATCCCAACGCCGTCTTGTCCTGTGGCATGACCCCGCTGCACATCGCAGCACAGAAAGGCAATATCGAATGCGTGAACCTCTTGCTCATCTACGGGGCGGATATCAGCGCCCGGAATGAGAATGGCGTCACCCCGCTGTTCTTCGCTGCACAAAAAAATCACACCGAAATTGCGAAACTCCTGATCGACGACGGGGCAAATCTCACCCCCCCCCGGACTTCGGATGGCGCCACCCCGCTGACCATGGCAGCCCAGCAGGGCTCTGGCGGCTGCGTGAAACTCCTGCTCGACAGAGGGGTGAATCCCAACACCGCCTTGTTGAATGGCGTCACTCCACTTTACGCCGCTGCCCTTAAAGGCAGGATCGACTGCGTGCAACTCCTGCTAGAGAATGGGCCGGATCTCAACGCCCGGACTGAATACGGCACCACTGCGCTGTTCGTAGCCGCTGAGGGAGGCCATACCGAATGTTTGAAACGCCTGATCCGGGCCGGGGCAGATATCAACGCCGCCTTGCCGGATGGCACCACCCCGCTGTCCATCGCAACCAGGATGGGCCATACCGAGTGCGTGGAAGCCCTTAACGAGGCCGAGAGAAGCAGGGGAACACAAGAAGGGCTCTGCATCATCCTGTAAAAACAGCTTTCAGGTGTTTTTATCCCCTGGGTTTTGCAATGCGTGATTATTTAGCCACAAAAAACTTTTTAGCCACAAAACTGAACTATCTACTTTTTTTTTGTCTAATTCGTATAACTTACTTTAATAACATGAAGGTTCTAATTGTGGATGCCATTAATCTTAATCACCCCCCTCTCCCCATCAGCACTGAATTAACGTCGGAGCCCGATAAATGTGATATTTGTTTTGCTGAGTTCCATGGCCGCAATGTGGCGCCTGCGCAACACAACCCTAAATGTAAAAGCCACTGCGGCCACATCTTCCATCTGGACTGTCTTACGATGCTATCTGTTCATAAGCCCATAGGCTCACGCAGCTGCGCGTATTGCCGAGGAAACCCGTTCCCTGCGTTGGATACGGAAACCGGTAAATCTTACCCGGACGAGTTTTTTCCCGACCAGGCGTTTTCTCGTGCCTGCTGGAATGGGGATGTGGATGAGGTGAAGAAGTCACTGGCAGCAGGAGTCTATGTCAATGCCGTTATGAGTTATGATTTCAATCCCTTGTTGATTGCATCCGCTGAGGGGCACACAGAATTAGCCGAAGTCCTGATTAACAACGGGGCGAACGTCAACGCCACTATGGCTGAGAGAGGCGTTACATCACTGTTCTTCGCTGCGCAAAACAATCACACCGACATTGTGGAACTGCTGATCAGTAAGGGGGCGAAACTCGACCTCTCCCAGACTAAGGATGGCCACACCCCGCTGTCCATGGCGGCCCAGACGGGCTCTATTGACTCCGTGAGACTCTTGATCAACGCCGGGGCGAATCCCAACGCCGTCTTGTCTTGTGGCATGACCCCGCTGCACATCGCAGCACAGAAAGGCAATATCGAATGCGTGAACCTCTTGCTCATCTACGGGGCGGATATCAACGCCCGGAATGAGAATGGCGTCACCCCGCTGTTCTTCGCTGCACAAAAAAATCACACCGAAATTGCGAAACTCCTGATCGACAACGGGGCAAATCTCAACACCCCCCGGACTTCGGATGGCGCCACCCCGCTGTCCATGGCAGCCCAGCAGGGCTCTGGCGGCTGCGTGAAACTCCTGCTCGACAAAGGGGTGAATCCCAACACCGCCTTGTTGAATGGCGTCACTCCACTGTACGCCGCAGCCCTCAGAGGCAAGATCGACTGCGTGCAACTCCTGCTCGAGAAAGAGCCGGATCTCGACGCCCGGACTGAATACGGCACCACTGCGCTGTTCGTAGCTGCTGACGGAGGCCATAGCGAATGTTTGGAACTCCTGCTCAACGCTGGGGCAGATCCCAACGCCGCTCTCTCGGATGGCTTCGCCCCGCTGTTCGTCGCAGTCTTCAAACGCAGAAGCAAGTGCGTACAGCTCCTGCTCGAGAAAGGAGCGGATCCGGACGCTGCTCTGACCAATGGCGCCACCCCGCTGAACGTCGCAACCATGATGGGCCATTTCGACTGCGTGGAAGCCATTAACGAGGCTAAGACAAGAAGAACAGAAGAAGGACTCTGCATCATCCTGTAAACACGGCTTTCAAGTGTTTTCATCCCCTGAGTTTTGCAATGCGTGATGATTTAGCCACAAAAAACTTTGTAGCCATAAAAATGAACTATCGTACTTTTTTTGTGTCTAACTTATATAACTTATTGAATAACATGGAGATTCTAGTTATGGACGCTATTAATCCCCACCGTCTTCCCTCGAGCAATGACGTAACGTCGAAGGCCGATATCTGTTCTGTCAGTCTCGTTAAGTTCAACGGCCGCGATGTGGCGGCTGTGGACCTCAAACAGGAATGTCAAACCCGCTGTGGCCACCGCTTTGATCTGGCCTATCTTACATGGCTATTTCTTTATAAGCCCATAGGCTCACGCAGCTGCTTGCATTGCGGACAGAACCCGTTCCCTGTGTTGGATTTGAAAACCGGTGAATCTCACCCGGACAAGTTTTTCCCCGACCAGGTGTTTTCAGTTGCCTGCTTGAATGGAAATTTGGATCAGGTGAAAAAGTCACTTGCAGAAGGAGTCAATGTCAATGCCGCTATGAAGGATAATTGCACTGCCTTGATAACGGCATCCTTTAGGGGGTACACAGACATCGCCAAACACCTGATCAAACACGGGGCAGACGTTAACGCTGTCCAAGCCTCTAGTAGGTCCACTCCGCTGCACCTCGCTGCCCTAAAAAATAACACCGATATTGTTAAACTCCTGCTCAAGAAAGGGGCGGAGCTCGACGCCCGCAATGAGTGTGGCGACACACCGCTGCACTATGCAGCCCTGATGGGCAATATCGACTGCGTGAAACACCTGATCAAAGCCGGGGCGAATGTCAACATGCTCACTGTGTTTGGCGACACCCCGCTGCACTTCGCTGCCCGAAAAAATAACATCGATATTGTGAAACTCCTGCTCGAGGGAGGGGCGGAGCTCGACGCCCGGAATAAGATTGACCACACCCCGCTGCACTCCGCTGCCCATGAAAATAACACCGATATTGTGAAACTCCTGCTCGAAAACGAGGCGGATTTCAACGCCCGGAATAAGGATGGCGAGACCCCGCTGCACTTCGCTGCCCGAAAAAATAACACCGATATTGTGAAACTCCTGCTCGAGAAAGGGGTGGATATCGACGACCGGAATATGAAGGGCGCCACATCGCTGTTCTTAGCAGCCGAGATGGGCAATAGCGACTGCATGCAACTCCTGCTCGACAATGGGGCGGATATCAACGCTGCCCTGCCCGATGGTACCACCCCACTGGCCATCGCAGTCCAGGAAAATAATATCGACTGCGTGAAACACCTGCTCAATGCCGGGGCAAACGTCAATAAGCCCACTGCCTATGGCAGGAGCCTGCTGTTCTGCGCTGCCCAGGACAATAAAACCGACATTCTGGAACTCTTACTCAACAATGGGGCGGATCTCGACACTGACTTGCCCGATGGCAAAACCCCACTGGCCATCGCAGTCCTGAAAAATAATATCGACTGCGTGAAACGCCTGATCAAAGCCGGGGCTAATGTCCACACTCCCACTATGTTTGGCACCACACCGCTGCACTTGGCTGCCCAAAAAAATAACGCCGATATGGTTAAACTCCTGCTAGAGAATGGGGCGGATCTCAAGGTCCGGGATGAGGATGGCGGCACCCCGCTGTTCGAGGCAATCGATAAGGGCAATGCCGACTTCGTGCAATTCCTGCTCGACGAAGGGGCGGATCCCCGCGTCCGGAATAAATATGGCGCCACCCCGCTGCACTTTGCTGCCAGAAAAAATAACACCAATGTGGTGAAACGCCTGATCGACAGGGGCGCAGATCCCGACGCTACCTTGCCCAATGGTAACACCCCACTGTCCATCGCAACCAAGCTGGGCAATATCGACTGCGTGAAACTACTGAGCAACGCCGTGGCGGAAAAAGAGGCGGCGAAGGCCGATGCCAGTCCTGTTTGTCCGGTTGATTTCCATGACCGCGATGTGGCGGCTCTGGCTGCCAGAACCCCATGTCGAACCCAATGTGGCCACGACTTCGATCGGGTCTGTATTTCCAAGCATGTGGTTAAACAGCCCATCGGCTCACGCCAGTGCATGGTGTGCGAGCAAAACCCCATGCCTGTGGTGAATAAGAACACCGGCGAAACTTACCCGGATGAATCTTTCCCCGACGAGGTGTTTTTAAGTGCGTGCTATAAAGGGGACTTGGATCAGGTGAAGAAGTCATTGACAGAAGGAGTCAATGTTAATGCCGTTATGACTGATGATCTCACCGCCTTGATGATAGCATCCTCGACCGGGAGCGAGGAGGTCGTCGAACACCTGATCAGGTCTGGGGCGCAGGTCAACGCTGTCCGGACTGAGGATGGCGCCACACCACTGCTCTTGGCTGCCAGAAAAAATAACCCTGCCGTTGTGGAACTCCTGCTCAACGCCGGGGCGAAAGTCAATGCCGCCGATTCCCTGGGCGCCACACCACTGTCCCTGGCTGCCCAGAACAATCACGTCGACAACCTGGAACTCCTGATCAAAGCTGAGACGAATCTTAACGCCCGGAACAAGGACGGCTTTACCCCTTTGCTAACCTCTGTCAAGGAAAATAACACCTGCTGCACGGTAAAACTTATTGAAGCTGGAGCGGATGTCGACGCTGCCTTGCCGAATGGCTGCACCTCCTTGCTAATCGCGATCCTGCATAATAACAACAAAATCATGAGACTGCTGCTCAAAAACAGAGCGGACCCCAACGCCCGGACTACGGATGGCTCCACCCCGGTGTACCTCGCAGCTCAGGAGGGCAATATCTTTTGCCTGGGTTTCCTTGTCAAAGCCGGGGCGGATCCCAACGCCGCCTTATCGGATGGCACCACCCCACTGGCCATCGCAACCAGGATGGGCAATACCTCATGCGCGAATTTCCTGATCTATCACGGGGCAAGGCAGGAAACAGAGACAATGCAGGAAAATTAACATCCTTCCCGGTGAACAAGGCTCTCAGGTGTTCCCATCTTCTGAGATTTTGAAATAGGTGATTATTTAGCCGCAGGGAACTTAATAGCCACATAAATGAACTAACCTGCTGTTCTTATGACTAATCTGTACTATCTGGCAGGTTTCACAGATGTTCTACTTATGGATGGTATTGCTCGCCCTCCTCTCCATGGGAACTGACGTAAAGCCGGAGGTCAATGTCTGCCCAATTTGTTTGGCTGATTTTCATGGCCACGAAGTACCGCCAGTGGTCGTCAAAACCCAATGTGGCCACCACTTCCATCTGGACTGTATTTCAAGACAATTTGTTTCTCAGCCCGTTGGCTCAAGACAGTGTGCGATATGCCGGCAAGACCCGATGCCTGTAGTGAATCTGAGCACCGGTGAATCTCATCCGGATGCATTTTTCCCCAATGAGACGTTTTGTGATGCCTGTTATTACGGAGATTTGGATCAGGTGGAGAAGTCACTGGCAGAAGGCGTCAATGTCAATGCCTTTACGCATAATGATTTCACTGCCTTAATGATCGCATCTTACCGGGGGCACAAGGCTATCGTCGAATGCCTGATCAACGCCGGAGCGAATCTCAACGCCACCTCTGAGACTGGTACCACGGCACTGTTCCTCTCTGCCCAGGAAAATCACAGCGACTGCGTGAAACTTCTAATCAATGCCGGGGCGGATATCAACGCCCGGGCTAAGGATGGCGCCAGCCCACTGTTCATCGCTGCACAAGAAAATCACATTGACAGCGTGAAACTCCTGATCAACGCCGGGGCCAATCTCAACACCGTCTGGCTCGTGGATGGTGCCACCCCGTTGTTCATGGCTGCGCAAAAAAATAACATCGACTGTCTGAAACTCCTGATCAACGCCGGGGCGGATCTCAACATCCCCTGTGAGGATGGCACCACCCCGCTATTCATCGCAGCCCAGAGGGGCAATATCGACTGTCTGAAACTCCTGATCAACGCCGGGGCGGATATCAACGCCCGGGCTAAGGATGGCGCCAGCCCACTGTTCATCGCTGCACAAGAAAATCACATCGACTGCGTGAAACTCCTGATCAACGCCGGGGCCGACATCAACGCCGTCTGGATTGAGGAGGGTGTCACCCCGTTGTTCATGGCTGCACAAGAAAATCACACCGACTGCCTGAAACTCCTGATCAACGCCGGGGCTGACCTCAACGCCCGAAGGACTGAGGATGGCGCGACCCCGCTGTTCATCGCAGCCAGGGAGGACAATACCGACTGCGTAGAACTCCTGATCAACGCCGGGGCCGACCTCAACGCCCGAAGAACTAAGGATGGCGCGACCCCGCTGTTCATCGCAGCCAGGGAAGGCAATATCGAGTGTTTGAAACGCCTGATCGGGGCCGAGGCAGATATCAACGCCGTCTTGTCGGATGGCACCACACTTCTCTCCATCGCAACCGGGATGGGCAATGCCGACTGCGCGAGACTCCTGATGAACGCCGGGGCTGAGAGGGAGTAGAGGCGGTGAAAGGAACAAAAGAAAGGCGTTAGGTTGTCCGGAGGACACGGCTTTCAGGTGTTTCCATCTTCTGAGTTTTCGCAATAGGTGATTATTTAGCCGCAGCAAACTTTATAGCCAAATAAATGAACTATCGTACTTTTTTTATGTCTAATTCGAACTATTTATTAGTTATCAAGGATGTTCAACTCTTATGGATAGTATTGCTCACCCCCCTCTCTCCATTGCCGCTGACGTAAAGTCGGAGGCTGATGTCTGCCCTATTTGTTTGGCTGAATTCCATGGCCACGATGTGGCACCAGTGGACGTCAGAACCCAATGTCGAACCCACTGTGGCCACCGCTTCCATCTGGACTGTATTTCAGAACAATTTGTTTTTCAGCCCGTCGGCTCACGACACTGCGCGATGTGCCGGCAAGACCCGATGCCTGTAGTGAATCTGGACACCGGTGAATCTTACCCGGATACATCTTTCCCCAATCAGGCATTTTGTGATGCCTGTGATTACGGGGATTTGGATCAGGTGGAGAGGTCGCTGGCAGAAGGCGTCAATGTCAATGCCGTTATGACGGATGGTTTGACTGCCTTGATGTTGGCATCCATCAATGGGCACACAGATATCGTCGAACGTCTGATCAACGCCGGAGCGGAGGTCAACACCGCTCGGAATGAGGATGGCGGCACCCCACTGCTCTTCGCTGCCCAGGAAAATAACAGCGACTGCGTGAAGCTCCTGATCAATAAAGGGGCAGACCTCAATGCTGAGGCCAAGAATGGTGCCACCCCTGTGTCCATCGCTGCCGCGATGGGCAATACCGACTGCCTGAAAGCCCTTATCGAAGCCAAGGCGAACCTCAACACCAGGGATGAGGATGGCGTCACCGCGCTTTTCATTCCGGTACAAAATAATTACATCGAATGCGTGAAACTCCTGCTCAACGCCGGGGCGGATCCTAACGCCCGGACCGAGGCTGGCAGCAACCTGCTGTTCATCGCTGCTGCGAATGGCCATACCGCTTGCGTAAAAGCCCTGCTCAAAGCCAAGGCAGACCCCGACGCCCGGAATAAGGATGACAGCACCCCGCTGATGATCGCTGCTGCGATGGGTCATAGCGACTGTATGGAAGCCCTGATCAAGACCGGGGCGGATCTTAATGCCCGAACTGAAGATGGCATGACCCCGCTATTCATCGCCGTGATGCGTAATAGCATCGACTGCATGAAACGCCTGATCAAAGAGGGGGCGAATATCAATGCCCCGAATAACGATGGTGTCACCCCTGTGTACATCGCTGCGCAAGAAAATCATATCGACTGCCTGAAATTCCTGATCAAAAAGGGGGCGAATATCAACGCCCGGGCTAAAGATGGCGTCAGTCCACTGTTCATCGCTGCACAAAAAAATCACATCGAATGTGTGAAACTTCTGATCAACGAGGGGGCAGATCTCAATGCCGTCTGGATCAGGGAGGGTGCCACCCCATTGTTCATTGCTGTACAAGAAAATAACACCGATATTGTAAAACTCTTGATCGAAGCAGAAGCGGACCTTAACAAGCAGAATAATGATGGCGGCACCCCGCTGCACATCGCTGCGCAAAAAAATAACACGGACTGCCTGAAACTCCTGCTCAACGCCGGGGCAGATCTCAACGCCCGGACTAAATACGGCAGCACTGCACTGCACATAGCAGCCCAGAAGGGCCATACCGATTGCGTGGAACTCCTGCTCAACACCGAGACCGATCTCAACGCCCGCAGGACTGAGGATGGCGCGACCCCGCTGTTCATCGCAGCCCGGGAGGGCAATATCGAGTGTCTGAAACGCCTGATCAGAGCCGAGGCAGACATCAACGCCGCCTTGTCGGACGGCACCACTCCTCTCGCCATCGCAATCGGGATGGGCAATGCCGACTGCGCAAGACTCCTGATAAACGCCGGGGCAAAGAGGGGGACAGAGGCGGTGAAAAAAACAAAAGAAAGACATTATGTTGTCCAGTGAACAAGGCTTTCAGGTGTTCCCATCTTCTGAGTTTTTGTAATTGGTGATTATTTAGCCGCAGCAAACTTAATAGCCAAACAAATGAACTATCGTAATTTTCTTATGTCTGATCAGTACTATTTATTGGATATCAAGAATGTTCAACTCTTATGGATAGCCTTGCTCACCCCCCTCTCCCCATTGGCGCTGACGTAAAGTCGGAGGCCGATGTCTGCCCTATTTGTTTGACTGAATTTCATGGCCACGATGTGGCGCCAGTGGACGTCAGAACCCAATGTCGAACCCACTGCGGCCACCACTTCCATCTGGACTGTATTTCAGAACAATTTGTTTATCAGCCCATCGGCTCACGACACTGCGCGGTGTGCCGGCAAGACCCGATGCCTGTAGTGAATCTGGACACCAGTGAATCTTACCCGGATACATCTTTCCCCAATCAAGCATTTTATGATGCCTGTTATTACGGGGATTTGGATCAGGTGGAGAGGTCGCTGGCAGAAGGCGTCAATGTCAATGCCGTTATGACGTATGGTTTGACTGCCTTGATGGTGGCATCCATCAGGGGGCACACGGATGTCGTCGAACGTCTGATCAACGCCGGAGCGGACGTCAATACCGCTCGGAATGAGGATGGCGACACCCCTCTAATCATGGCTGCTGTGAATGGCAATACCGAATGCGTGGAACTCCTGATCAACGCCGAGGCGGATCTCAACGCCCGGAATGAGCTTGGTGCCACTCCGCTGCTCTTCGCTGCCCAGGAAAATAAAAGCGACTGCGTGAAGCTCCTGATCAATAAAGGGGCAGATCTCAATGCCAGGGCCAAGAATGGTGCCACCCCTCTGTCCATCGCTGCCGAGATGGGCAATACCGACTGCCTGAAAGCCCTTATCGAAGCCAAGGCGAACCTCAACACCAAGGATGAGGATGGCAACACCCCGCTAATCATGGCTGCTGCGGAAGACAACACCGACTGCGTGAAACTCCTGATCGAAGCCAAGGCAGATCCCAACGCCAAGCCTGAGAATGGCACCACTCCGCTGCTCTTGGCTGCCCAGGCAAATAACACCGAATGCATGAAACTCCTGATCAAGGCCGAGGCGGACCTTAATGCCCGATCTGAAGATGGCATGAGCCCGCTGTTTGTCGCCGTCCTGCGTAATAGCATCGACTGCGTGAAACTCCTAATCAAAGAGGGGGCGGATATCAACACCCCGAATAACAATGGTGCCACCCCTGTGTACATCGCTGCACAAGAAAATCATATCGAATGCATGAAACTCCTGATCAAAGAGGGGGCGGATATCAACGCCCGGACTGAGAGTGGCGCCAGCCCACTGTTCATGGCTGCACAAGAAAATAACACCGACTGCGTGAAACTCCTGATCAAAGAGGGGGCGGATCTCAACGCCGTCTGGATCGAGCATGGTGCCTCCCCATTGCACATTGCTGCACTTGAAAATAACACCGATATTGTGAGACTCCTGATCGAAGCAGAGGCGGACCTTAACAAGCAGAATAATGATGGCGGCACCCCGCTGCACATCGCTGCGCAAAAAAATAACACGGACTGCCTGAAACTCCTGCTCAACGCCGGGGCAGATCTGAACGCCCGGACTAAATACGGCAGCACTGCACTGCACATCGCATCCGAGATGGGCAGTACCGAGTGTGTGAAACGCCTGATCAGTGCCGGGGCAGACATCAACATCCTGAGTGAGGATGGCACCACCCCGCTATTCATCGCAGCCCGGAAGGGCCATACCGACTGCGTGGAACTCCTGCTCAACACCGAGGCCGATCTCAACGCCCGCAGGACTCAGGATGGCGCGACCCCGCTGTTCATCGCAGCCCGGGAAGGCAATATCGAATGTCTGAAACGCCTGATCAGAGCCGAGGCAGACATCAACGCCGCCTTGTCGGACGGCACCACTCCTCTCGCCATCGCAACAGAGATGGGCAATGCCGACTGCGCGAGACTCCTGACCAACGCCGGGACCAGGCAGGCAACAGAGGCAATGCAGGGAAGGTGAATGAGACCGGTGTGCGACAGGTCGGCATGACCCGGTGCCGGTATTGCGGCAGATATGCATCAGATATTTTGAAATAGGTGATTATTTAGCCACAGTGGACTTTACAGCCACATAAATGAACTATCCTACCGCTCTCATGTCATATCTATATTATTTTGCTGCTTTCACAGTTGTTTTACTTATGGATGGTATTGCTCGCCCCCCTCTCGCCATTGGAGCTGACGTAAAGTCGGAGGCCGATGTCTGCCCTATTTGTCACGATGAATTCCATGGCCGCGATGTGGCGCCAATGGACGTCAAAACCCAATGTCGAACCCAATGTGGCCACCGCTTCCATCTGGACTGCATTACAAGACACTTTGTTCATCAGCCCGTTGGCTCACGACACTGCGCGATGTGTCGGCAAGACCCCATGCCTGTTGTGAATCTGAAGACCGGTGAATCTCACCAGGATACATTTTTCCCCAATCAGACGTTTTATACTGCCTGTTATGACGGGGATTTCGATCAGGTGGAGAAGTCACTGGCAGAAGGAGTCAATATTAATGCCGTTAGGTATGATGATGTCACTGCCTTGATAATCGCATCTTACCGGGGGCACAAGGCTATCGTCGAACGCCTGATCAGCCACGGAGCGAATCTCAACACTGCCAGTGAGACTGGTGCCACGGCACTGTTCGCTGCTGCCCAGGAAAATAACACCGACTGCCTGAAACTCCTGATCAAGGCCGGGGCAGATCTCAATGCTGGCACTGAGGATGGCTCCACCCCACTGTCCATGGCCGCCCAGTTGGGCAACATCGACTGCGTGAAAGCCCTGATCGAAGCGAAGGCGAACCTCAACGTCAAGGATGAGGCTGGCCACACCCCGCTACTCATCGCTGCTGCGAAAGGCAAGACCGACTGCGTGGAAGCCCTGATCGAAGCCAAGGCAGATCCCAATGCCGGGCATAAGAGTGGCATCACCCCGGTGCTCTTGGCTGCCCAGGAAAATAACGCCGACTGCCTGAAACTCCTGATCAAGGCCGGGGCAGATCTTAATGCCCGATCTGAAGATGGCATGAGCCCGATGTTTGTCGCCGTCCTGCGTAATAGCATCGACTGCGTGAAACTCCTGATCAAAGAGGGGGCGAATATCAACGCCCGGACTGAGAGTGGCGCCAGCCCTGTGTACATCGCTGCAGTAAGAAATCATATCGACTGCCTGAAACTCCTGATCAAAGAGGGGGCGGATATCAACGCCCGGACTGAGGATGGCGCCAGCCCACTGTTCATGGCTGCACAAGAAAATAACACCGACTGCGTGAAACTCCTGATCAAAGAGGGGGCGGATCTCAACGCCGTCTGGATCGAGGAGGGTGCTACCCCGTTGTTCATTGCTGCACAAGAAAATAACACCGATATTGTACAACTCCTGATCGAAGCAGAGGCGGACCTTAACAAGCAGAATAATGATGGCGGCACCCCGCTGCACGTCGCCGCACAAAAAAATAACACCGACTGCCTGAAACACCTGATTAACGCCGAGGCGGATCTCAACGTCCGGACCAAATACGGCACCACTGCCCTGCACATCGCAGCCGAGATGGGCAATACCGAGTGCGTAAAAATCCTGATCAGTGCCGGGGCGGACATCAACATCCCGGGTGAGGATGGCACCACCCCGCTATTCATCGCAGCCCAGAAGGGCCATACCGACTGCGTGGAACTCCTGCTCAACACCGGGGCCGATCTCAACGCCCGCAGGACTGAGGATGGCGCGACCCCGCTGTTCATCGCAGCCCGGGAAGGCAATATCAAGTGTTTGAAACGCCTGATCAGGGCCGAGGCAGATATCAACGCCGCCTTGTCGGATGGCACCACTCCTCTCGCCATCGCAACCGGGATGGGCCATACCGACTGCGTGGAACTCCTGATCAATGCCCGGGCAAGGCAGGGAACAACAGAAAGGCGTTGTATTATCCAGTGAACACGGCTTTCAGTTGTTGTCGGCTTCTGTATTTTAAAATGCGTGATTATTTAGCCACAGTAAACTTTGATAGGCCCATAAATAAACTACCATAATTTTTCTGTATCAAACCCTAGGAGCCTGACCGAGAATAGCGCCCGTAGCGAGGACGGCAGAAAATTGAGGATGAAAATTCGGTTTTGTGAGGAGAATAGCGAGCTATTTGACGAACAAAAGCGGATTTTCAGACCAATTTTCTGCCGCCGCAGTAGGGCAGTCTATTCTCGGTCAGGCTCCTAGCCACTTGCTTGACCAATACAGATGTTCTTCTTACGGATCGCATTGCTCTCTATCCTCTCCCCATGGACACTGAAGGCCGATCAATGTCCTATTTGTTTGGCTTACTTTCATGGCCGAAGTCTGCCCCCTGTGATCGTCAAAACCCAATGTTGTGGTCACCGCTTCGATCTGGACTGTATGTCAAGGTGTTTTGTTGATCAGCCCATCGGCTCACGTCAATGCGCTATGTGTCGGCAGGACCCGATGCCTGTGGTGAATCTGAACACTGGTGAATCTCACCCGGATGCATTTTTCCCCGATCAGGCATTTTATGATGCCTGTAATGACGGGGATTTGGATCTGGTGGAGAGGTCGCTGGCACAAGGCGTCAATGTCAATGCCGTTACGCATGATGGTTACACTGCTTTGATGATCGCATCCTACCGGGGGCACAAGGCTATCGTCGAACGCCTGATCAACGCCGGAGCGAATCTCAACGCCCCTGGTGAGGCTGGTGCCACGGCGCTGTTCCTCGCTGCCCAGGAAAATCACACAGACTGCGTGGAACTCCTGATCAACGCCGGGGCAGATCCCAAGACGCGAACCAGGAGAGGCTCTACCCCACTGTTCATCGCTGCTGCGAAAGGCAATATCAACTGCGTGAAAGTCCTGATCAACGCCGGGGCGGATCTCAACGCTACTGCATCGGATGGTACCACCCCGCTGTTTGTTGCTGCTGAGAAAGGCCAGACCGACTGCGTAAAACTCCTGGTCAACGCTGGGGCGGATCTCAACGCTACTGCGTCGGATGGTACCACCCCGCTGTTTATTGCTGCTGAGAAAGGCCAGACCGACTGCGTAAAACTCCTGATCAACGCCGGGGCGAATCTCAACGCCGCCTGTGAGGTTGGTGCCACTGCGCTGTTCATCGCTACCCAGAATGGCAATACTGATTGCGTGGAACTCCTGATCAACACCGGGGCAGATCCCGAGACGCGAACCAGGAGAGGCGCTACCCCGCTGTTTATTGCTGCTGAGAAAGGCCATACCGACTGCGTAAAACTCCTGATCAACGCCGGGGCAGATCCCAAGACGCGAACCAGGAGAGGCTCTACCCCACTGTTCATCGCTGCTGCGAAAGGCAATATCGACTGCGTGAAACTCCTGATCAACGCCAGGGCGGATCTCAACGCTACTGCGTCGGATGGTACCACCCCGCTGTTTATTGCTGCTGAGAAAGGCCAGACCGACTGCGTAAAACTCCTGATCAACGCCGGGGCGGATCTCAACGCCGCCTGTGAGGTTGGTGCCACTGCGCTGTTCATCGCTACCCAGAATGGCAATACTGACTGCGTGGAACTCCTGATCAACGCCGGGGCAGATCCCGAGACGCGAACCAGGAGAGGCGCTACCCCGCTGTTTATCGCTGCTGAGAAAGGCCATACCGACTGCGTAAAACTCCTGATCAACGCCGGGGCAGATCCCAAGACGCGAACCAGGAGAGGCGCTACCCCGCTGTTCATCGCCGCTGCGAGAGGCAATATCGACTGCGTGGAACTCCTGATCAACGCCAGGGCGGATCTCAACGCTACTGCGTCGGATGGTACCACCCCGCTGTTTATTGCTGCTGAGAAAGGCCAGACCGACTGCGTAAAACTCCTGATCAACGCCGGGGCGAATCTCAACGACGCCTGTGAGGTTGGTGCCACTGCGCTGTTCATCGCTACCCAGAATGGCAACACTGACTGCGTAGAACTCCTGATCAACGCCGGGGCAGATCCCGAGACGCGAACCAGGAGAGGCGCTACCCCGCTGTTTATCGCTGCTGAGAAAGGCCATACCGACTGCGTAAAACTCCTGATCAACGCCGGAGCAGATCCCAAGACGCGAACCAGGAGAGGCTCTACCCCACTGTTTATCGCTGCTGCGAAAGGCAATATCGACTGCGTGAAACTCCTGGTCAACGCCAGGGCGGATCTCAACGCTTCTACGTCGGATGGTACCACCCCGCTGTTTATCGCTGCTGCGAAAGGCAATATCGACTGCGTGAAAGTCCTGATCAACGCCGGGGCCGATCTCAACGCCGCCCCGCCGGATGGCACCACCCCACTGGCCATCGCAACCGAGATGGGCAATACCGACTGTGCGAGACTCCTGATCAACAGCGGGGCAAGGCAGGGAAGATAGGCAAGGCAGGGAACAACAGAAAGGCGTTGTATTATCCAGTGAACACGGCTTTCAGTTGTTGTCGGCTTCTGTATTTTAAAATGCGTGATTATTTAGCCACAGTAAACTTTGATAGGCCCATAAATAAACTACCATAATTTTTCGGCATCAAACCCTAGCCACTTGCTTGACCAATACAGATGTTCTTCTTACGGATCGCATTGCTCTCTATCCTCTCCCCATGGACACTGAAGGCCGATCAATGTCCTATTTGCTTGGCTTGCTTTCATGGCCGAAGTCTGCCCGCTGTGATCGTCAAAACCCAATGCTGTGGTCACCGCTTCGATCTGGACTGTATTTCAAGGTGCTTTGTTGATCAGCCCATCGGCTCACGTCGGTGCGCTATGTGTCGGCAAGACCCGATGCCTTTGGTGAATCTGAACACCGGTGAATCTCACCCTGATACATTTTTTCCCGATCAGGTGTTTTATGATGCCTGTAATTACGGGGAGTTGGATCAGGTGGAGAGGTCGCTGGCAGAAGGCGTCAATGTCAATGCCGTTATGACGGATGGTTTGACTGCCTTGATGTTGGCATCCATCAGGGGGCACACGGATGTCGTCGAACGTCTGATCAACGCCGGAGCGGACGTCAACACCGCTCGGAATAGGGATGGCGCCACCCCACTGCTCTTCGCTGCCCAGGAAAATAACACCGACTGCTTGAAGCTCCTGATCAATAAAGGGGCAGATCTCAATGCTGGGGCCAACAGTGGTGCCACCCCTGTGTACATCGCTGCGCAAGAAAATCATATCGACTGCCTGAAACTCCTGATCAACGCCGGGGCGGATATCAACGCCCGGACTGAGGATGGCGCCAGCCCACTGTTCATGGCTGCGCAGGAAAATAACACCGACTGCGTGAAACTCCTGATTGAAGAGGGGGCGGATCTCAACGCAACTTTGTCGCATGGTGCCACCCCGCTGTTTATCGCTGCTGGGAAAGGCCATACTGGCTGCGTAAAACTCCTGATCAACGCCGGGGCAAACCTTGACGCTGCCCGTTCGGGTGGTGCCACCGCACTGTACATCGCTGCTGAGTTCGGTAATACCGACTGCGTGAAACTCCTGATCAACGCCGGGGCAGCTCTCAACGCCGCCTTGTCGGATGGCACTACCCCACTCGCCATCGCAACCGGGATGGGCAATGCTGACTGCGCGAGACTACTGATTAACGCCGGGGCAAGGTAGAAAAGATTGGCAAGGAAGGGAACAACAGAAAGGCGTTGTTTTATCCAGTGAACACGGCTTTCAGTTGTTGTCGGCTTCTGTATTTTAAAATGCGTGATTATTTAGCCACAGTAAACTTTGATAGGCCCATAAATAAACTACCATAATTTTTCGGCATCAAACCCTAGCCACTTGCTTGACCAATACAGATGTTCTTCTTACGGATCGCATTGCTCTCTATCCTCTCCCCATGGACACTGAAGGCCGATCAATGTCCTATTTGTTTGGCTTACTTTCATGGCAGAACTGAAGCCCCTGTGATCGTCAAAACCCAATGTTGTGGTCACCGCTTCGATCTGGACTGTATTTCAAGGTGTTTTGTTGATCAGCCCATCGGCTCACGCCAGTGCGCTATGTGTCGGCAAGACCCGATGCCTGTAGTGAATCTGAACACTGGTGCATCTCATCCGGATACATTTTTTCCCGATGAGACGTTTTTTAATGCCTGTTTAAACGGGGATTTGGATCAGGTGGAGAGGTCACTGGCAGAAGGCGTCAATGTCAATGCCATTACGCATGATGATTTCACTGCCTTGATGATCGCATCTTACCGGGGGCACAAGGCTATCGTCGAGTGCCTGATCAACGCCGGAGCGAATCTCAACGCCACCAGTGAGGCTCGTGCCACGGCACTGTTCCTCGCTGCCCAGGAAAATAACACCGACTGCGTGAATCTCCTGATCAAGGCAGGGGCGGATATCAACACCAGAATTGAAGATGGCATCACTCCGCTGTACATCGCCGTCCTGAGAAATAGCATCGACTGTGTGAAACTCTTGATCAACGCCGGGGCGAATCCCAACGCCGCCGATGGGGATGGTGGCACGGTACTGTTCCTCGCTGCCCAGAATAATAACACCGACTGCGTGAATCTCCTGATCAAGGCCGGTGCAGATCTCAATGCGGTGGCTGAGGATGGCTCCACCCCACTGTTCATGGCCGCCCAGTTGGGCAATACCGACTGCGTGAAAGCCCTGATCGAAGCAAAGGCGAACCTCAACATCAAAACTGAGGATGGCAACACCCCGCTGCTCATCGCTGCTGCGAAAGGCAATACCGACTGCGTGAAAGCCCTGATCGAAGCCAAGGCAGATCTCAATGCCGGGCCTAGGTATGGCGTCACCCCGCTGCTCTTGGCTGCCCAGGAAAATAACGCCGACTGCATGAAAGCCCTGATCAAGGCCGGGGTTGATATCAACACCCGAACTGAAGACGGCATCAGCCCGCTGTTCATGGCAGTCCTGCGTAATAACACCGACTGCGTGAAACTCCTGATCAGCGCCGGGGCGGATCTCAACCCCAGGAATAAGAGTGGCTCCACCCCATTGCTTATCGCTGCACGAAAAAATCACACCGCCTGCCTGAAACTCCTGATCAACGCCGGGACGGATCTCAACCCCCGGAATGAGAGAGGCGTCACCCCAATGTTTATCGCTGCAAAAGAAAATAACACCGACTGTTTGAAACTCTTGATTAAAGCCGGGGCTGATCTCAACGCCCAGAATAATGATGGCGCCAGCCCGCTTTTTATGGCTGCACAAGAAAATAGCACCGACTGCCTGAAACTCCTGATCAACGCCGGGGCAGATCTCAACGCCGCCCTGATCCAGGATGGTGCCACCCCGCTGCTCATCGCTGCGCAAGAAAATAACACCGACTGCCTGAAACTCCTGATCAACGCCGGGGCAGATATCAACGCCCGGACTAAGGATGGCGTCAGCCCACTGTTAATAGCTGCACAAGAAAATCACATCGACTGCGTTAAACTTCTGATCAAAGAGGGGGCGGATCTCAACGCCGTCTGGACCAAGCTTGGTGCCACACCGTTGTTCGTTGCTGCCTATAGAAATAACACCGACTGCTTGAAACTCCTGATCAACGCCGGGGCAGATATCAACATCCCGGGTAAGGATGGCACCACCCCGCTATTCATTGCAGCCCGGAAGGGCAATACCGAATGCATGGAACTTCTGATCAACGCCGGGGCTGACCTCAACGCCCGAAGGACTGAGGATGGCGCGACCACGCTGTTCATCGCAGCCCGGGATGGCAATATAGAGTGTCTGAAACGCCTGATCAGGGCCGAGGCAGATATCAACGCCGCCTTGTCGGATGGCACTACTCCTCTCGCCATCGCAACCGAGATGGGCAATGCTGGCTGCGCGAGACTCCTGATCAATGCCGGAGCAAGGGAGGGAACAACAGAAAGTCGTTGTATTATCCAGTGAACACGGCTTTCAGTTGTTGTCGGCTTCTGTATTTTAAAATGCGTGATTATTTAGCCACAGCAAACTTTGATAGGCCCATAAATAAACTACCATAATTTTTCTGCATCAAACCCTGGCCACTTGCTTGACCAACACAGATGTTCTTTTTACGGATCGCATTGCTCTCTGTACTCTCCCCATTGACACTTAAGGCCGATCACTGTCCTGTTTGTTTGGCTTACTTTCATGGCCGAAGTCCAGCCCCTGTGGTCGTCAAAACCCAATGTTGTGGTCACCGCTTCGATCTGGACTGTATTTCAAGATGTTTTATTGATCAGCCCATCGGCTCACGTCGGTGCGCTATTTGTCGGCAGGACCCGATGCCTGTGGTGAATCTGAACACCGGTGAATCTCACCCGGATACATTTTTCCCCGATCAGACGTTTTATAGTGCCTGTCTGAACGGAGATTTGGATCAGTTGAATAGGTCACTGGCAGAAGGCGTCAATGTCAATGCCGTTATGACGAATGGCTTGACTGCCTTGCTGATCGCATCCTACCGGGGACACAAGGCTATCGTGGAACGCCTTATCAACGCCGCAGCGAATCTCAACGCTGTCGATGAGGCTGGTGCCACGGCACTGTTCATCGCTGCCCAGGAAAATAACACCGACTGCGTGAAACTCCTGATCAATGCCGAGGCGGATATCAACGCCCGGGCTGAGGATGGCGCCAGCCCACTGTTCATCGCTACACAAGAAAATCACATCGACTGCCTGAAACTCCTGATCAACGCCGGGGCCGATCCCAATGCCGTCTGGATCGAGGATGGTGCCACCCCGCTATTCATCGCAGCCCAGAAGGGCAATACCGACTGCGTGGAACTCCTTATCAACGCCGGGGCGGATATCAACGCCCGGGCTGAGGATGGCGCCAGCCCACTGTTCATCGCTACACAAGAAAATCACATCGACTGCGTCAAACTCCTGATCAACGCCGGGGCCGATCTCAATGCCGTCTGGATCAAGGATGGTACCACCCCGTTGTTCATAGCTGCACAAGAAAATCACATCGACTGCCTGAAACTCCTGATCAACGCCGGGGCGGATATCAACATCCCGAGTGAGAATGGCATCACCCCACTATTCATCACAGCCCAGGAGGGCAATACCGACTGCGTGGAACTCCTCATCAACGCCGGGGCCGATCTCAACCTCCGGAATAAGAGTGGCTCCACCCCATTGCTTATCGCTGCACAAAAAAATCACACCGACTGCCTGAAACTCCTGATCAATGCCGGGGCGGATATCAACGCCCGGACTGAGGATGGCACCACCCCGCTACTCATAGCAGCCGAGAAGGGCAATACCGACTGCGTGCAACTCCTGATCAACGCCGGGGCGAATATCAACGCCCGGGCTGAGGATGGCGCCAGCCCACTGTTCATCGCTACACAAGAAAATCACATCGACTGTGTGAAACTCCTGATCAACGCCGGGGCCGATCCCAATGCCGTCTGGATCGAGGATGGTGCCACCCCGCTATTCATCGCAGCCCAGAAGGGCAATACCGACTGCGTGGAACTCCTTATCAACGCCGGGGCTGACCTCAACGCCGTCTTGTCGGATGGCACCACTCTTCTTGCCATCGCAACCGGGATGGGCAATGCTGACTGCGAGAGACTCCTGATCAACGCCGGGGCAAGGTAGGAAAAAAGGCATCATCCCATTCAGCAAACAGCGTGAAGTACCTCCGGATGCCGTTGCCCGAAAGGGCGACATGATCCGATGCCTGTGTTGCGAAGGATTTGCAGAGAAACCTGAACACTGGCTTTTTTATTGCGGTCACCCGGGAAGCAAGCGGCTCACTGTCTCGCTTACTGTGGTGAACTACTCGCTGCTAGGAGCGAGTAGTTCACAAAAGATCAGACAGTTAAAGGAGAGAGATCAAGACTGACTACCGCGTCACCCGGCTGCTGTTCAGAACACCAGGGGACAACGCCAAGGCAGGGCGCATGAATTGACTGCTTGAGAGCTTCAACATTTTCCTGAAAACGGCTCATATCGGGATCCACCTGATTGGCCACCCAACCCGCCAGCTGACAACCACTTTGCAAAATGGATTCGACCGTCAACAGGGAATGACTGATACATCCCAGCTTCATTCCTGCCACCAGAATCACCGGAAGGTTCATCGCCTTAGCCAGATCGGCCAGCATCTCCCGGTCGTTCAGGGGGACTCGCCAACCGCCCGCGCCTTCAATGAAAGAAAGATCATGGCGGGTCATCAGGGCCCCACGGCAAAAGCCGGTCAGACGATCGACAGTGATTCGCCGACCTTCTTCCTGTGCCGCAATATGAGGGGCAATGGGTGCTTCAAAAAGAACCGGATTAACCTGTGAATAACTCAACTTGATATTCATGGCACTCATCAGGTTCAGGGCATCAGCATTTCTTGGGCCGTCTGAAGTCTCATCGGAGCCCGCAGCCACCGGTTTCAGGGCCAGTGTTTTAAGCCCTTGCTCATTGGCAGCCTGCAACATTACACAGGTGACAAAAGTCTTCCCGGCATCCGTATCGGTGCCGGTGACAAAAAACGTTCTAGGCATGGGCTGGTTTTCTTAAAATTCCGTACAACACCTGATAGGAGAGGGGTAAACCGGCGTCCGCCCGAAAAGACTCGTAGGCTTCCTGCAGTTGGGTCAATCGCCTCCGGGTTACCAAACCGGATGGCCGACCATGCACGGTATTGACCCCCAATGCTTTTAATTCTCTCAACATCTGAAACAGCTCGGGGTAGTAAAGCGTCTCAGCCTGCTGCTTAAAAGATTGCTGCCTGAAGCCTGATTCAAGCAACCACAGCCTTTGCTGTTCAAAACTGTCAAAGCCGTTGATATGGACATGACTGTCGACCTGTCGCCAGGCTTCTTGCAACTCCACCATAGTGCCACTGGCCAGGCTGGAGAAAACAAAGACCCCACCCGGTTGGAGTACCCGATAGATTTCCTTCAGCACCGTCTCAAATGAGCACCATTGAATGGCCAGGCTGGAGAACACCAGGTCAAAGCTTTCTGACTTAAACGGCAGTGACTCAATATCACCTGAACACCAGGAAGCTGAGTCGCACTGCAACCGGGCAAACTTGAGCATGCCCATGGCCAGATCCAAACCGGTTACATGGGAATCGGGGAAATGTCCGGAGAGTAACCCAGTCTGGCTGCCCGTACCTGAACCAAGATCCAATACATACTCAGGACAAATATCCGTTGGCAGCCCCATCATGGCTCTGGCTGCTACACGCTTCTGAAGCACTGCAGCGGAGTCATAAGTGGTTGCAGCGCGACTGAAATTGGCAGCAACACGTTGTTTGTTGATGCGGGCTTCTGCCCCACAATCAGCCGCTTTCAGCTTCGGTTGCATAGGCGATTAACCTGATCCGCTACCTGTCTGATGGCACCAGAGCCCTGGTCCAGGAAAAAGCAATGACCGCCTTCCATCATCAGAACTTTGTGACCCGGGTAGTCCTGCTCGATTCTCTTGCCGGTATCAATGGGCACCAGCGCATCATCCTTGCCAAAACAATGCAATACCGGACAACGGATATCAGCCAGCTGTGAACGAACGTCACTGGTACCCAGCAATTTCAGCAATTGCAGAAGAATGGTTGCTTCCAGGTCAGCGTCCCGGCGAATCGCGTTTTGCAAGTGTCTGGCGACCTCTTTTCGATTGCCATTACCCATGCAGCAGAGCAGGGAAAACTGGTCAACGGTGGCCGCAGAATCTTCTTGCATTCCGGCATAAAAACTTTCAAAGGTCTGTGGCAGCATTGCTTCTGACCAGTCCTTGTTTCTGACAAAGCAGGGATTACAGCCCAGTGTCACCAGACCGGCTACCTTGTCTGGATTCTGACTGGCGTAGATAGAGGCCAAAGTGCCTCCTAAGGACCAGCCAACCAGGATGACGGGAGGGTCCAGCAAATGCATGTCGAGGTAGTCCAGCAGTTGCTTCCAGTCATATTTTCTGCGCTCCCGGACCAGGCCCGGCAGCTGCACCACAGACACTCGACCATCGCCGTCCAAAGCACTCGCCAGAGGCTCCATGACAGCTGCAGGCATCGCCCATCCACTAACCAGAACAATGGGTAAACTCACGCTACTTCCTCCTGTGATGGGCGTACTGTTCTTTCCAGTGCATGCAGTAGCTGTTCTACATGCTGTTGTTTGTGAGCTGCACTGAAGGTAATGCGTAACCTTGAAGTTCCTTCAGGAACCGTGGGGGGACGAATGGCCGTCACCAGGATACCCTGTGCTGCCAGAGCGTCACTCATGGCTACAGCGGTATCTGCAGACCCGACAATAACAGGCTGAATCGGAGAGTGCGAGTCCATCAGTTTCAGCCCCATCTGCTGGCACTCTTTTCTGAAGTATTGAACCAGCTTGTCCAGGTGCTCTCGTCTCCAGCTTTCTTCCTTCAGAATTTCAAGACTCACTCTTGTTGCCTCTGCAATGGCCGGAGGCATTGACGTGGTGTAGATATAGGTTCGGGCAAACTGGATCAGAGTTTCAATCAGGGCTTCACTCCCTGCAACGAAAGCACCTGCCGTACCAAACGCTTTACCCAAAGTTCCTACCAGGACCGGCAAGTCTCTCTGACCCAGAGAACAATGTTCAGCAACTCCGCCGCCGTTGTTACCCAGAACACCGAAGCCATGGGCATCATCCACCATCAACCAGGCATCCTGTCGATGGGCAAGTTCTGCTAAGGCTTTCAGAGGAGCCAAATCACCGTCCATACTGAAAACACCGTCAGTAACAATCAGCTTGCGCCGCCCATCGGTGCGGTTCAGCCGGGTTTCAAGGTTTGCCAGATCTTTGTGAAGATATCGTTGAAACCTTGCCCCGGATAACAAACCGGCATCCAGCAGAGAAGCATGATTCAGACGATCCTGAAAAACCGCATCCTCTTTACCCAGCAAGGCAGTGATGACCCCCAGATTCGCCATGTAGCCATTGGAAAACAGCAAAACCCGCTCACGACCGGTGAACTCTGCCAGCTCTTCTTCCAGCTGATGATGGGCACGACTATGGCCAATGACCAAATGGGAAGCGCCGCCGCCGGTACCGTAATCAGAAGTAGCCCGAGCCATGGCAGCACAGATGTCCGGATGATTAGCCAGACCCAGGTAATCGTTATTGCAGAAAGCCAGATAGGGCTTGCCATCGACTACCACTTCTGCCCCCTGAGGAACCTCAAGCGTTTTCCTTGTCCGGTAAAGGCCCCGGGCCCGCCGGATTTGAAGGTCCTTCTCAAGGTCGAAAGCCATCAGGAAGCCTGCTGACCCATGGCGTCGTAATACTGTTCATTATTCAGCTCATTATTTAATAAAGAGTCCTGCTCGCGCAGAGGGCATATGGCCTCCAGCGTTTGCTCTTCCAGCCCGTTGGCGTCACCTCTGTTGATACCCAGTTTGTTGAAGAGTTGCCGGTCACGGCTCTCTTTGGGATTGGCCGTCGTGAGCAGTTTGTCACCCAGGAAGATTGAGTTGGCACCTGCCAGAAAAGCCAGAGCCTGCAGCTCATCACTCATGTTTTCACGACCGGCAGACAGGCGTACACAGGAAGCAGGCATCATGATCTTGGCAACTGCGATGGTACGAACAAAATCGATACCGTCGACAGCTTCGACATCAGCCAGGGGCGTACCTTCGACGCGAACCAACATATTTACGGGCACACTTTCCGGATGTTTGGGCAGGTTGGCCAGCTGGATCAACATACCGGCACGGTCTCTTTCTGTTTCACCCAGACCGACGATACCACCACTGCAGATATTCATTCCCGCATCACGCACATGGGCAAGGGTATTAAGACGATCTGAGTAAGTGCGAGTGGTGATGATGCTGCCGTAAAACTCTGGTGAGGTGTCCAGATTGTGGTTGTAATAATCCAGACCAGCCCGGGCCAGCTGTGCAGCCTGATCGTCATTTAACATACCCAGGGTCATACAGGTCTCCAGACCCATTTCCTTGACTCCTTTCACCATTTCCAGAATGTAGGGCATGTCCTTCTCAGGTGGGTTTTTCCAGGCAGCTCCCATGCAGAAGCGGGTCGCCCCGGAAGCTTTGGCGCGGCGGGCTTCTTCCAGAACCTTGCGCACTGCCATCAACTTTTCCTTGTTCAGTCCGGTGTTGTAGTGACCACTCTGGGGACAATATTTACAGTCTTCCGGGCAGGCACCTGTCTTGATGGACAGTAGTGTACTAACCTGCACCCGGTTGGGATCAAAATGTTCTCTGTGGGCCAGCTGAGCCTGGAAGACCAGATCATTGAACGGCATTTGAAACAGGGCTTCGACTTCGTCATGTGTCCAGTCGTGGCGAAGTTTGCTGGGACCTGAGTCCTTGAGGCTTGCAAGGTTAGTCATGTTTTTCACTGATTCTTCCGGGAAGAAGCTCTCTGTTGTAAGTCAGACCAAATATCAGAAATCAAGATCAAAAACAGGATCGATGATAATTAATTGAAACTATGCGTCAATTGTTAAAACGTAACAATATTTACAAGTGGTTAAATCTTAAACAGTTTATTTCCATGAGCTGTCTGTTGTGCAGGGCCGATACACCGATGAATCAGCCCGTTTGCGGCCTTTGCATGAAGTCGTTGCCTGTTGCAGAACAACACTGTCAGTCTTGTGGCATTCCTGTTCCACTTAATGCTTTGGAACTCTGCGCCCGTTGTCTCCAGAAGAAACCGGTATTCGACACCTGTTATTCTGCCTTTAATTACGAGTTTCCCGTTGACCATCTTCTCAAACAGATCAAATACCATCAGCAACTGATCTACCTTCCACCTGTAGCCGATCAATTGACTCGAAATCTGATCCACCACTACGATGGCCGGGAGTGGCCTCAGGCAATACTGCCGGTTCCGCTGCACAATAAACGTCTACGGACAAGAGGCTTCGATCAGGCACTGCTGCTGGCTAGGCAACTGGTTAAAAACCTTCAGCCCTATCAGAAAATAAAATTGGAAGCCCATCTAATCAAACGACAGAAGCACACAATTCCCCAACAGGGTCTGAAGGCTTCAAAACGCAGGAGCAATATCAGGAATGCTTTCTCCATGACGGACAAGTCAAACTATCAATACCTCGCTATAGTGGACGATGTTGTCACGACCGGAGAAACAGTCACGGAAATCGCCCGACTTCTGAAAAAGCAGGGCGTGGAACGTGTCGATATCTGGTGTCTGGCGAGAACACCTGACTACCGCCAGGACCTTTAACCTCTCTTTTCAAGATCCCATGAGAAAACCCAGAACTTCGCCTGCATCAGGCCGATCCTCCGGGTTCCAGGCCAGCATTGACCTTATTAGTTTCCCATAGCGTTCATCAATAGCCTCCACCTTTTTCATTTGATCGTCCAGATACTCGTTATATCTGTCTTTCTCCATCATCACTCCACAGGTCGGTCTACAGAAAGAAAGGACACCAGAAAAGGGTCTGTCATTCGTTAACAACCTGAAAAGAATAACCCCCGCTGAAAAAATATCGGTTTTCCCGGAAAGGGTCTTGGGTCCCCGATAAAACATTTCAGGAGGTTTATGGCCTTCTGCGCAGAGTACCTTCTGCCTGGCCGGACCAGCACGCTGAGACACACCGAAATCAATGATGGAGAGTTTGTCATCGTTATCCTCATCCACTACCACATTGGCGGGTTTCAAATCCAAATGCCAGATCCCTGAATGATGCAAGTGTGCAACACCCTGCATTAGTTGCCGGGCATAGTTCTCAAACCTGGGCAGTGGTAGCCCTCTGCTCGAATCCCGATCCAAAATATTGCGAAGTGTTTCGCCAGCGTAGGGCATCAATATGTTTGTGCCCTTCGTTTCAATGAGCGGCACAATATTCGGACCCTGAGCAGCTCTGAGCATCTTCTTTTCATGTTTGAGATAATTTTTAGCCAATTTGCCCTCATAGCACTTTCTCATGAGGATTTTAGGACCCTCAGGGAAATCCCAAACCTCACGCCTCACAACGAAGTAATCTTCTTTAACATACTCATCAGTTGAGTTCAGCATTTGCCCATTCACATTGGTTAGTGTTGAGCCCGACATTTGCTCATTCACGCTAACCCGCCTGAACCTGCCCAACACAGAGTGATAAGCCGATGAAGCGATGTTACAGGGATTCCTGAGACAACTTTGATCAGTTGGTGAACTATTACCGTTAGAAGCAGAACTATGAACGACTATTGTTGGCGACCCACTTTCAGTAAGAGTAGGGATATGAGCATCCATTCTTATATTCATTTTTTTGTCCTTTTACTGATTGATACAAGCTTTAGAGTCACCGAAAGTAGAAAAAGTTTTATGAAGGAGTAACGGAAAGGTCAGTAAAGCTAACCCTTTTGAGGCGAGTTTCGTAGTGGACACCAGTAGCTAACAATTATCAGCCTATTGGGTCAGGGCGATATCTTCAGATGCTTTACCGACTGGAAGGCTCATTCTTGATGTCACAGTCAGTATCTCAAGAGATCACCCAGCACCTTATCAGCATCAGGCCGGTCCTTTGGATTCCAGACCAGCATTGACCTTATTAATTGCGCATAGTGATTATCAATATCCTCCACTAGTTGCAGTCGACTATTCAGGTACTCGTAATATGAGTCTTCCTTCGCCACAAATCCCTTGTTAAGGAAATTAATAGATTGAGGAAAGAGCCTGTAATTCGTCAACAACTCAAAAAGAATAACCCCTGCTGCAAAAATATCGGTTTTCGCAGAAAGGGCCTTGTGTCCCCGACAAATCATTTCAGGAGATTTATAACCCATTGTGCCCGGATCCTTATTTTTAGCACGACCAGCACGCTGAGACAGACCGAAATCAATAATGGTGAGTTTATCTTCGCCGCTCTCATCCACTAAGACATTGGCGAGTTTCAAATCCAAATGCCAGATCCCTGAATGATGTAAGTGAGCTACACCCTGCATGAGTTGTTGGGCATAGCTCTCAAACTTGGGTCGTGGTAGCCCTCGATCCTGATCCCGAGCCAAAATACAGATAAGTGGTTCGCCTGCGAAGGGCATCAATAGGCTTTTGTCTTTCGTTTCAATAAACGGCACAATATTCGGACCCTGAGCAGCCCTGAGCATCTTCTTATCATTTATGAGAAGCTTTTTACCTGCTCTGTTGTTAAGACACTTTCTCACGTAGATTTTTCTACCCTCAGGGAGCTCCCAGGTCTCCTGCTTCAGAACGAAGCACCCACTGTAACAGAGTAATTTTGAGTCCAGCATTCGACCATTCACATGTTCATTCACATGAGTCCGCCTGAACCTGCCCAACACGAAGTGATAAGCCGATGAAGCGATGTTACAGGGATTTCTGAGACAACTTTGATCAGTTGGTGAACTATTACCGTTAGAAGCAGAACTATGAACGACTATTGTTGGCGACCCACTTTCAGTAAGAGTAGGGATATGAGCATCCATTCTTATATTCATTTTTTTGTCCTTTTCCTGATTGATACAAGCTTTAGAGTCACCAAAAGTAGAAAAAGTTTTATGAAGGACTAACAGTGTGGTCAGTAAAGCTAACCCTTTTGAGGCGAGTTTCGGAGTAAACAACAGTAGCTAACAATGATCAGCCTATTGGGTCAGGATTCTATTTTCAGACGTTTTACCGACTGGAAGGCTCATTATTGATGTTAAGTACCTAACCAGTTGGTTTCGCATATTCTGGACGGCGGCTTTTTCCATCCTTCTGCGTTCCAACCCTGGTTGCGTAGCTATGGCTACGCGCCCGTCGTTGCGCCTTGATGGATGAAAAAATCCACTCGCCAGAATATGCGAAACCAACTGGCCAGGTACTTAGGGTCTGGATCTCATGAAGTGGCCCAGTATCTTCTTTGCATCAGGCCGATGCTGTGGATACCAGGCCAGCATCAACCTGAGTAATACCCCAAGGCTTGGGTCAATGGACTCTACCTCTTTTAATTGCTCATTCAGGTACTCATAATAAACGTCTTGCCTCACCATTACGCTCTTATCGAAGTCCTCTGGAAAAAGCTTTTTATTCATCAACATTTTGAAGAGAGAAACTCCTGCTGAAAAAATATCGGTTTTACTGGAAATAACCTCAGGTCCCTTATGAAACATTTCAGGAGGTTTATAGCCTTCTGTACATACTTCTGACCTTTCAATCGGACCCGCATACTGAGACAGACCAAAATCAATGATGGAGAGATTGTCCTGATCATCGACTACCAGATTTTCTGGTTTCAAATCCAGATGCCAGATCCCTGCATCATGCAGGTGAGCAACACCCTTCATTAACTGTCGGGCAAAAGTCTCAAAGATAGGCAGAGGCATCCTTCTATTATTAAAATGCAAAATCTCCTCAAGTGACATGCCTGCGAAGGGCATCAGTATAGTGTCGTCCTCTGTTTCAATGAGCCTGACAATATTCGGACCCTGAGCCGCTCTGAGAAGCTCCTTTTCAATCCTGAGACGCCGTTCAGCCCCTCTTGGCACAACACACTTTCTCATGTAGATATTTTGACCCACAGGGGACTCCCAGAGCTCTGAGGTCACCGAGAAGTATTCATTCTTATAGACGACTTTGGAGGCCACCATCTCCTCAGGCACGTTAATCAGCCTGAGTTTACCTAATACGTAGTAAACAGCCTTTGCAACAATGTCACAGGGATTCCGGGAACGACCCTGATCAGTCGCTAACCTGTTGCTGGGAAAAGTAGCGCTTTGAACATCCATTTCCGCTTTCCTCAAAAGACCATGAATAACTTTTAGACCCACCAAAAATAGAAATAGTTTTCTGAGAAACTGACAAAAAGGTCAGTAAACCTGACAATGCCGAGACGAGTTTCGTAGTAAACTTCAGCAGCAAACGATGATGGGAGCCTTCTATGAGTTCAGATATCCAACACCCTTATGAGCGACTGACGCCTGATCGGGTGATGGACGCTGTGGAAAGCCAGGGATACCTGTGTGACGCCAGGAACCTGGCTCTGAACAGCTACGAAAACCGTGTTTACCAGGTTGGGATTGAAGATGGCTTGCCGATTATTGCCAAGTTTTATCGCCCGGAGCGCTGGAGCCGGGAGCAGATTCTGGAAGAACACGCCTTCTCGCTGGAGCTGCAGGGCATGGAATTTCCGATTGTGGCCCCTCTCCAGAACGAGAATCAGGAAACCTTACATGAATTTGAGGGCTTCCGGTTTGCCCTGTTCAAACGCATGGGAGGCTATCCACCGGAACTGGATAACCTGGATCATCTGCTGGTGCTGGGTCGTTGCATGGGAAGGTTACATAAACTGGGCTCAGCGGCACCTTTCCAGCATCGTCCGGCCATTAATCTGCAAAGATACGGCATCGACAATGTCACCTGGCTGCTGGATCATGATTTTATTCCCGCCACCCTCAGAGAAGCTTATGAAACCCTGACCCGGGACATTCTGGATCGTCTTGCGCGAATCGAAGCCCAATACCACCCGAAAATGATTCGGGTGCATGGCGATGCTCATGTCGGCAATATTCTCTGGCGGGATGATAACCCTCACTTTGTCGATTTCGACGACACCTGCATGGCTCCTGCTATTCAGGACTTGTGGATGTTTCTGAGCGGTGACCGGGCCAGCCAGACCCTTCAACTGGCAGAGCTTTTAGAAGGTTATGAGGAATTTCACGAGTTTGACCCCATAGAACTCAATCTGGTGGAATACTTCCGAACCCTCAGGCTGATCAACTATTCTGGCTGGCTGGCCAAACGCTGGACGGACCCGGCCTTTCCCATGGCATTTACCTGGTTCAATACCGAGCGTTACTGGTCAGAACATATTCTGGAGCTGAGGGAACAGATGGCTAATCTGGATGAACCCGTGCTTTCAGTTTACGGGAATAGGTGAGTTGTTGATTATTGTGTCCGGAAAACAAGGTTTCATTTGCATAACCACTTGAACATGACTACGACAGCCTGTACTCCCGACACATTTTAAACCGGTAAGGCTTGCAAAGGTGTCTCTGCTCCGTCGGCCGCCCTCACTTTTGGTGCCACCACTGATTTTACGCCGTTTGACGTGTTCTCTTCCGTCATTCCCGGCTTCATTCTCGTCATTCCCGGCTTCATTCTCGTCATTCCCGCGAAGGCGGGAATCCACACTGACTCTCCACCAGAACCATACTGCCCGGTGTCCCCCTGGCCTTGTCATCCCCGAGAAAGCAGAGATCCACCGTTGGCGCTGGATTCCCGCCTTCGCGGGAATGACGGGAGTGAGGCCGGAAATGACGGGAGTGAGGCCGGAAATGACGGGAGGTGAACCAGGGTTTTGCGACACCCTTTGTTGCGTGGGAACGAGGGGTGTATGGATATCAGAGCTTAGCTGCACTAGTCGCTGTGTTTATAGTTATCCATTAACAGGATTAAGGTGTTGCCAGAAAACAGATGGATCTTTCTGTCAATCCTCTCTTTAGTGCTGCTACTCAGGGTATTAGCCATGACTCCTGAGCCGTTCATATACAGGGCAATGGCGTTGTAACAGCTTCTTTTAAACGAGGGGGTGAATCACTCAGGCTATAGATTCAACAATATGGCCAGAGAGGCTATGACCCCCAAAGCATTGGTCACTGGGATTGTATCCGCCGATCAAGTAGAAACCGGGTTGATATTGAAAGTCGCATTGGTAGTCGCATTGCTAATAGAAGCAGAGGACTAAGGGTCTGTCATGCAAACAGCTGAGTCAAAGTTGAACTGACCCTCGACGTTGGTCAGTCCAGTCAAAGCAGTGTCTTTGGAATCATTTACAGGAGTCCAGCTATTCACGATCTGGCAAAGTGTCGGTGCACTGGTCGTTGCCGGGCCGACGGTTGAACTCTCGGATTTCTGGCACTCATCTGCCAGTGGCAATGGATCAACGGCTTTCAGGGGGGAATCTTCGTTGTCTACTTTCCACAAAGTCATTCCCCGAAAGTGGTTACAGGTCAGCATACTCAATGACATCCACCAGTCGATGAGTAATCTGCTCCTGCTGCTGGGCGATGAACTTTAGCAGGTTCGGGGACTGATCCGTGGAGGGTAATGAAATCACAGGCTTGAGGCTAGACGACAAATTGGAACTTTGCCTCATGTACCGGTTTTTGAGTACTTACGGCGACTTCAATCCTGATTCGCTGTTTGGGTATATCTCTTTGCTCAGGTGCAGTAATGATAGAAATCTGCTGGGTTAATCTTCATAAACCGCCTGCTTGTCAACAAGGTGTGTGTTTCTGCCAACACGTTTTAAATCTCGCCAGTCAGCCTCTTTTGACGCCATACGCAAGGGGCGTCCATTAGAATCAATGCAGTCAATAATCTTGGATGCTGGTCGTTTGGTATGAGTGAACTCGATTGTTCCAAAAGGGGTTTTGTACTCCCCTTTGCGACCGGTAGTCATTACTGTTAACCGGTCAATCGGAATACGTAGCGCCCCTGCTTATCGAGAGCAGGCAGGCTCCTGGTGCAGCCAAGCCCTGATATCCATACAGCCCACTCGTTCCCACGCAGAGAGGCTTTCACAAAACTCTGGTTCCCATGCTTTTAGGCCCTGTGGGTCCCAGCGTGGGAACCCATACCTATCTCGCGCCTCAGAGTCCGCTGTTCAGGGGAGGAGATATGCATTCCCACGCACAGCGAGGGTGTCGCAAAACTCTCTCCGGCGTGGGAACGCGCTGACTCCCGTCATTGCCGGCTTCATTCTCGTCATTCCCGCGAAGGCGGGAATCCACACTGACTCACCACCAGAACCATACTGCCCGGTGTCCCCCTGGCCTTGTCATCCCCGAGAAGGCAGAGATCCACCGTTGGCGATGGATTCCCGCCTTCGCGGGAATGACGACTTCAGAGCGTGAGAACGAGCTGTTGAAGTTTTGCGACACCCTCACAGCGTGGGAACGAGTGGTTGGAGTTTTGCGGCACCCTCTCTGCATGGGAGCGAGAGGGGGTACATATCAGAGCTTGGTTGCACTAGTCACCCCAATGACACCAGCTCCTTGATTTCCTGGTCCGACAACTCGGTAATCCACTGTTCGCCACTGGCAACTGTCAGGTTGGCCAGTTCTTTCTTGCCCTGAATCATGGCATCGATTTTTTCTTCAAAGGTGTTTTCAGTAATCAGGCGATGCACCTGGACATTGCGTTTCTGGCCAATACGGTAAGCCCGGTCGGTGGCCTGGGCTTCTACCGCCGGGTTCCACCAGAGATCGTAGTGAATAACCTGGCTGGCCGCAGTGAGATTTAAACCGGTACCTCCGGCTTTCAGGGACAGGATCATGGCACGGGTGTGTCCATTCTTTTGAAAGTCTTCGACGATTTCGTCCCGTTTCTTCCGGGACAGGCCACCGTGCAGGAAAGGGACATCCAGGGTCATTTCCTGTTGCAGCGTATTCACCAGTAACTCCCCCATGGTCGTGTACTGAGTAAAAATAAGCACTTTCTCATCAGCATCCATAGCCTCACGCATCAGCTCCATAAACAGCGCCAGTTTTCCGGACTCTTCGACACTGGCCTGGTCGTGGTTCAGGAATTGCGCCGGTGCATTACATATCTGCTTTAACGCGTTGAGCAGTTTGAAAATAATGCCTTTGCGTTCAATCCCTTCTTCACTGGAGTGCAGGTCTTTCATAATGCTGTTAACCGTACTCTGGTAAAGGGATGCCTGCTGTTTGCTGAGGTTGCAGAAGCGGTTGCTTTCTACTTTATCTGGCAGGTCGCTGATGATGGTTTTATCCGTCTTCAGTCGTCTGAGAATAAATGGGCTGGTGAGTTTGCGAAAGCGGTCCAGGCAGTTCTGGTCACGGTCTTTCTCAATGGGGGTGGCCAGTTCTTCCTGAAACTTCTTCTGGGTGCCAAGATAACCTTTATTGGTGAAATCGAACACGCTCCAGTATTCCCGCAGGCGGTTTTCAACCGGTGTGCCGCTCATGCCAATACGGATATCGGATTTCAGCTTTTTGATGGCTTTGGTCTGCTGGGTGCCAGGGTTTTTAATGTTCTGGGCTTCATCAATGACCAATGTGCGCCAGCGTGGTTTGGCCAGTGCCGCACTGTCGGTGCGGATAAGGCCGTAGCTGGTGAGAATTACGTCATGGTCACTGATTTTTAACTGTCGTTTGCTGCCGTGATAGACCTGCACGCTTAAATCCGGGGCAAAGCGTTCAATCTCTTTGCGCCAGTTGGTCAGCAGGGAAGTAGGGGCCACCACCAGGGCTTTTTGTTGATCAAGCTGGCCGTTTTCTTGCTGGTGTAACAGCAGGGCAATGACTTGCAGGGTTTTACCCAGACCCATGTCATCGGCCAATAGTGAACCAAAACCAATGCGGGCATTTTGCGCCATCCATTCGTAGCCACGCTGCTGATAGGGGCGTAGTTCAGCATTCAGGCTTGCAGGCAGAGGTGCGGGTTCGCCTTTGAGCAGCTCTTCAAACAGTTGTCTGGCACTGTCGCCTAAATCCACTTTGGCGCCATCCAGTTCACCAGACAGTCCGGCTTTTAACAGATCGGTGCGTGACAGGGTTTCCGGTAAATTATCGAGTTTTTTAAGCAGTTGCTGCAATTTGCTGTCATCCAGCATGACGTATTGATCCAGCATTTTAACCAGACCGTCGGCGCCCTGAAGCAACTGGTTAAACTCGTTGACCTCAATGCGCTGGTCGCCCAAAGCCACTTGCCAGTTAAACTGCAAAAGCTGGTCAAGGTTCATATAACTGACGGCATTATCACTGTCACTTTTTGACAATGACAAACTGAGCTGAGGGTACACCAGCTTTTGCAGTCGTTTGGGCAGTACCAGCTGAATACCCAGCATTTGCAGGGCAGGGAGGGTTTCCCTGAATATGGGTGTGAAGGCCTGAAGTGTGTAATGCAGCGGGCGGTGTTTTTTTTGGGTCTGGTAAAGCTGTTCTATAGCAGGCATATAATCTGCCAGTAATGCCAGGTCGGTCAGCACGCTTACTTTGGTTTCAGATAATGAACCCTCCTTAAACAGTTCGGGCAGCATCAACATGGTCTGCTTCTGTTCAACCCTGATATCTACCGATAGCTGGTCAGCTATCTGGTCATCTGCTTCCGGGCTATCCACTTCTTCCACCAGCAGGTGCAGACGGTGCGCCCGCTCTCCCAGTGATAGCCGGTTTAGCCAGTTGCGAATGACCTTGGGGTAAGCCAGCGTTTCAAACTGGTTAAACAGGCAGGGTGATCTGGCAAAAAACAGACGACAGATATCTTCTTCCCAGTATTTATCGGGCGCTGCTTCCATGGCCTGTTCCATAAAGAAGCTGATGACGGCGTTGATGGCCAGATGGATCTGGGTTTGGCTGTCTGCATAATGCAGCTGAGGTTTTTTGCGGTTTTTCTGCGTTGTTTCTAATACCACGAAATCCGGTGGACACACGTCGTAGAATATCTGTAGCTGGTTTTTCACCGGTTCACTGAGCAGTGCTGGTTGCCACTGTATCAGCGTCAGGTCATCCTGTTGCATAAAGACGGCCGGAATAGAAGCATGTTGCTGCACCAGCTTGACACTCAGACGATAAAGCCATTGCCAGAGCAGGGCTTTGTGAAAATATCGGCTACGTTCAGGGCTGTGAATATTGCGTAACGATGCCAGCAGACTGATCCATTCGTTCGGTTCCGATACAGACTGTCCATTATCTTTGCTTCGGGCTGAGTGGAAACAGCCATTCTTGTCGATCACCAGCTGGGTCAGGCTGAAGTCAGCAATATCCAGCGTATTTTCCGTCGCCTGTTGTTTTTCGTATTGGCTGACATAACGGGCACTGCGTTTGTAAAAGTCAGTCAATACGGTTTTAAATTCTTTGCCATAAAACAAGGGTTTTGGTGTGAGAATGCCCTGAATCCTCTCACCCAATGGCTCAATGGTGGCCAGATCCAGCAACTCAAAGGTTGGGGTTTTTGGCAACTGCCAGTCTTCAGACACAGGCTCGTGCTGCCAGAAAGACATCACCTGTGGCGGTGTGTCGGCCTTCGCCAGGGACATGCCGGTTTGTTTTTCAATAGCTTTGGGTAAATCCATACCGTGAAGCTTGAACACCATAAACGGGTCTTTATCAATCTCATTGGCGATCAGATAGATGACGGCGGCAATATGTTTGCATGGCATTGCCCAGTCAGGACAGGAACAGCTGGCTTTCATATCATCCCAGTGTTTGGGAAACAGGGGGATGTTCTGTTTTTCCATCAACGTCAGCATCTGAGCGGGGAGTTGCCGGTTCAGTAATTTAGCGAGCAGGGCCGGGCTCTGGCTGACGGCCATTAAAATGCTTTGTTGCTGGTTGGTGGTAAAACCCGGTAGATGAACCTTGACCTTGTAGGGCCTTGGTCGTCTTCCCCGAACATCTGCATGAGTTGAGGTGCCTTTAAGCTCAATGTTGGATACCGAGCCATTACCGGCATAGCGGCGCCCACGGGGCAGACGGTTGCTGTAATCAATGCCGTTAAAGGCTAACAGCCATTGTTCGCCCCACCAGGTTTGGCCGTAGTTTGTTGCCATTAGTTTGTCATCTCAATATTTGCGTAACTGGGTCACTGTAGCGTTTTTAACAGGGTATTGCTCAATCAGGTAACGGAAAGAACTCAGTTCGTAGATGGGTTGCTCATTCTGATGATAGTTTTCTTTCAATTTGATTGGATACAGTAATGTCTAAAATCTCGTATTTTACCTAAAAGAAGCTATAATAGTATCCATATTTCATGGATGTGACTCACTATGAGCTTATTGTCATTATTAACACCCACTGATGTTCAGCAGCAGCTGGCCACTGCGGTTATGGACAGAAGAAAGGCAAAAAAATGGTCCCGACAGAGTCTGGCAGAGCGGAGTTCTGTGCCAGCATCAACGATCAAAAAATTTGAATCAACCGGGCAAATATCGTTGCGGCAGTTCATTTTGCTCTGGCAGGCGGTTGATCAGCTGGAAGCCCTGGTTGCATTGACAGAAAAAGCCGAGTCTATGCCTGCCAGTATCAGCGAGGTATTAAAAACATGAGGGTTCGAAAACTCAGTGTACATCGCAGGTTCAGTGACGGGACAAAGCATAAAGTCGGTGAGTTGGCTCAGAATCAACAGGGTATTTTCTTTCAATATGATGAGAGCTATCTCAGTCGTTTTCATAGTTTGTCTCCTTTCACCTTGCCCTTTGAAGCTACCTTGAGTCGCGGGCCCAGGCAGCCACACCAAGGGTTACAGGGAGTTTTTGCCGATTCTCTGCCTGATGGCTGGGGCTTGCTGTTGATGGATAGAGCCTTCCGACAACAGGGCATACTTCCACATCAGGTAACCCCGATGGATCGTTTGGCATTCATCGGTGAGAGAGGGATGGGTAGCCTGAGTTATACACCGGCTATGGATCATGCCACTGAGAATGATCACTCCTTATCAGACATTGCGCTGTTGGGACAGGAGGCTCAACAGGTTTTTGAAGGTGAGACTGAAGATATATTACCTGTCCTGGCTCAGGCTGGTGGTTCGGGGGGGGCCAGACCCAAGGTATCGGTATGGCTTGATTCCGATAATGCCCGCTATGTCAGCATTAAGCCACAAAGTCACCTAACCCCCTGGTTGGTAAAATTTACTGCCAAGAGTCTTCCCCTCGGGCATGAAGAAAGCCTGTGTGAAGCACTCTGGTTAACTCTGGCAAAACGAGCTGGATTGACGACACCGCAATGGCACCTTATTCATGATACTGGAAACTCTGGTGCAAAAGCCTGGCTGGCATTGAAGCGATTTGATTGTTCAGACCACCCGTCTCAGCAAGGGCATTTTCATATGCAAACACTGTGTGGTCTTATGGATGCCGATTTTCGGCAACCCTCAATGGATTATGAGGATTTGCTGAAAGTGAGCCAGATATTGTGCCAGAATCCGGCAGTGGCACAGGAGCAATTTGCCAGGGCCATGTTCAACTTGTTTGCTATGAATCAGGATGACCATACGAAAAACTGGTCTTTTTTAATGGATGACCATGGTCGTTGGTCACTGGCACCTTTTTATGACGTAACTTTCAGCCCAACACCCTACAACAACCACATGACAGCCTATATGGGATACGGTTCCCAGCCGCCACTAGAGGTCATACAGAAACTGGCCAGCCAGGCAAATTTTGCAAACTGGAATCAAGCCAGACGAGTGATCGAGCAAGTGGTTGAGTCTGTGCAAAGCTGGAGCGATCAGGCCGGATTGTTCGACATCAAGGCTGATACTCAAAAGCTGATAGGTAAACAGTTACGTGAAACCTGGCGGGCTAATAAAGGTTTATTCAGTTGAAACCAGCATCCAATCTGATCGGTCAGCCCTTGCCAGCTGATCAGTTTAACTTTCTTTTTGTACTTCCTGCCAGTGTTTAAACTGGGATGGTCTTAAACCGTAACGGGCTAATACACCTTCGTGTAAACGACGTAGTTCTTCAATAATCAGCGATGACAAATCTGAGCGTGAGGCTTCTTCAATCTCTTCTGGTAACAGGGCTTTAATCAGATCTACAGGATCGGAATCCGGAGTGAGAACTATTTCTTTAACCGTTTTTTTAACCAAGTCCCGATGTTTAAGTCGCAGGGGATCAGGCTCAGCCAGTTGTTGTTTGATCGCCAGATATTCCTGCGTTGAGCGTTCATAAGCCCATAGATAGAGATCACGTAACAATTCAATCCGGGTCATTTCATAGACGCCTAGAGTCGCACAGCTATAGGCCTGTTCCGGTACATCCAGAAAAGTAAGAGGGCAGAGATTGGCCCGGATTAATGGCAGGTTAACTGCCAGACGTGATGTCCGTTTGTTCACGTCAGCAAAAGGTTGCAGATAGGGCAGGTGGACCATCATGAAAAAAGACTGCTCAAACGGATCTTCAATCTGACTGGCTTTTTGCAACAGAATATCAAGCAGTTCACTGATAATGACTTCGCCAGCCAATGGCCTGAAAACACTTTTACCTATTTCTACCTGATGCTGTCGAATTCGTCCTTCATCAGCAGGGTTAGGCAACAGGTTTTCGGACAGTAAACTGTGAAGGTTTAGTAGCGTAAAGCGGTTGTATGATGCGGTTTCTGCATTATCAACCAGCAACTCTATGGCTGTTTTATGATTCAGAATCATCTGTGTCTCGATAGCTGCCTTTCCCTGAGCTGCATGACCGTCTTCTATAAGCCGAACAGTATCAAGACGGCTGTAGGTATTACCCTCCAGATGACTGGATGCCCAGGATAAGTCAATCAGGAAACGGTTCAGAATTGCACGACCGTATGTGCCAGCGGGTTGTGATGTTTGCTTAGTGTCGCCCATGCGCCAGAGCTGATGGCGTATGGGAGCTGATAAGTAGTAGGTGTTGTTGGGCTGGTATATGTCCAGAAATTCTCGCTGGTATCCAATGGGTTGTCGGGCTTCGACAGGTTGCTCTATATAAGACAGAATATCCTTACTGTCTGGCGACAGTGGAATAAATGCAGGAAATTCGTCAGATTGATCATTATCCTGATTTGCCTGAGATAGACTAAATACCTGATATTGCCTGCCCCGTCCCTCACCAAGAGCAGTAATCTTGCTTTCGGCCAGTAAACTGTTTAACCAGCGCTGGGTTGTTCGGCGGGTAAGATTTGGGTGAGCAGCAAGCAGTTCAGAGATAGAGACTGGCTTGTTGGCTTGCATGATAGCCTGGTATAAATCATCGAGAGTATTCATGAATGTGATGCAACTTTGAAGCTCTTTGGCGCGATTATGGCGTATTATATCTAATTGCGCCATAATTGCGCCATCGCTTTGGCGCGATTAGTAACGGAAGCTAGTCGTTTATAAAGAGGCGATCCTGAAGCTGCTTCTATCGGGCAGAGGGCAGGTTTCCCATGAAGCTCGTGATACAGAGGATGGCCTTTGATAATTTCATCTATATCATCGAGGTCAGCACACCCGCAAAACCCAATTTGCAGCACCTTTTCCAACTTGTGATAGCAACATCTCGTGGTTGTCTGAAGCTTACGCTCTGGCGGGACGAAAACGCCTGGTTAGGCCGCACCGCTGCGGGCAGCAACGGGCGAAAGCATCTGGTTATTGAGAGTCATGAATCAAAAAAGGTGCCATCAATCCTGAGACGGAGGGGTTGGCTCATGTGGCAGATACTCGCTTAGCCCTTCATCGAGCCCGCCGTTGTATAGATCAATACATTGACGTGTCTGTTCAATCAGATCTCCGATTTCACGATATTCTTCACCACTATCATTTCGTTTAGGGCTGCTTGGTTCTGGTCCAAAAGCAGGCCTGAGAAAACCTGAATAAAGCAGTAAGGCTTTGTAAGTGATAGTGCCTTTTTTCATGTTGATCATCATTTCAGCATCCCAATATTCAGGAGTTTCAGATAAACTACAGACATCAATATGTGAATGGTCATAACATTTGTACTTTTTTTTGCTTGCTCCAGCTTCAGTATCTTCTTCAGAAGCTTTTCCTTCATCATCACTGCTGTCACTAAATCCACCCAAAGCACAGTCACTATCATAATTATGATAATCAGGGCCTTCGACTACTGCTGATCCTTGATTACGATCAAGATTGGCTCGGCCCAGATAATAAACTTTATCAGTGTTGAAGTGCGTCCGAAAATATTCAGTCAACAATTGCAAAACAGACGTAAAGTAAGCCTTACTCCTGGCCCCCATTTCAATGAAATTTGATGGTCGAAGTCTCATATCAGGGGGAGTATTCACTGCAGTAATTTGGAACCTGGCGGTCACTCTCAGCTCACCATCAACAGTCTGCTCGTCAATTCCCAGAAATCCGTCAGATGAATGGTGATCCCTGTTAAATGACCATAATGAAACCTCTTCAAGATTGAAAAGGCTTCTGGAGGAGCCCCCCCCTATAAAGGTTTTGAACATTTGCATGAGCGCTAATTCTGCCAAAGGCAGGTAAGCGTCGTATCTGTCATCTCCGGAATAGCCTGTACAAGGGAGCATCATGGTAACCAGGACTAACACTAACCGAATACCTTGCTTCATGTTATCGGGCCTTTCCCAGCAATGCGCTCATTGAACTTGAGTTCGATTTAAAAAAGACAAGAGCCCCGGCGATTTAGCCATCTTTCGGTTGCAGACTATAGATAGCTGACAGGGCTCCTGCGCCTATGATGAGTGTATTCTATGATGTTGATGGTTTCTGTCTGGTTTTAAACAAGAATGACATAAACAACCAACATGCAATAGCAAAAGACCTCCTGTTATATCGAAAACCCACCGTATCTGGTGACAAAAACTTTAACCAGCTTCCAACCATGATCTATGGACTTGTTTCTTTGGTTGCTTTGATGATGGTCATTTTTATTTGGAACCTTCTGGGCTGGGTGTTGTCTAATTTTTATAAGGTTTCACAAAAGGGTCTAGAGTCCATGAAAAATAAATTTACGCTAATGATATTGATGGCAACACTGGCAATTAGTGCGGAGGCTGTATCTGAAACTTGCGATATAGTTTTTGCTCATAATAGAGTGAATATAAGCACTCTTGATAAAGCTGAACTACTGGCAGCTCTTTATAATAGAGCTAAACCTCAAGGATTGGGAATGCTCCACTATGATCCTGCTCCAATGACTGTAGATCAAGCCAAAGAGCTATTAAGCAAGCGAGCTTCTCATGAATTATATTTTGATTATCTCGCTGGGCGTGTAATGAAAATTGATATTAGTTCTGATGTTATGAAAACACGTTTATACAACAGGGATAATGGAGAAAATGCAGCAGAAAAGGTAGCTTGCGCATTAAAACCATCCAAAAAAGATGAGTTCTGACATTGGAAATCCTATCAAATCGCCTGTTATTACGCAGCCATTTGAATCCAATATGTTTATTGGGTTCAAATGGTTTTTCATGTTTTAGTAGCATTCGTTATTGATTGCAACATGACGCCAGTTTCAGAGTCTGTGCCACAGGGATGAATTAAATCAGGGAGTTAATATGGATATTTCAGGCTTACCCTCTAAAAGGATAAAAATTGATGTACACAGTAAAAGTGAAGATAAGTGTTTTCATGGCTTTGCACAGGGATGTATACCAAAAGCTCATATGTTCGAGTTTAAAGATAAAATTGATGGTGGCGCATGCGGTGATGTGTATCGGTCAAAGTGCGTAACTGAACGTAAATGTGATATAGCCATAAAAGTTATTCCTTTGATAGGTTGGAAAGCGGAGAATGCTATTGATGAGAAAAAGACGATAAAAACCTTAATAGCCAATCCCCACCCTAATATTGTTGAATACTTTGGCGTTCTGGAAGAAGATGACAAAATGTATATTGTGATGGAATTAGGGAAAAGCAACCTCTATCAATTTTTAGATGAAAACTTCTCAAAATTATCAGTTTCACAATTTCATGAAATTATTTTCCAAGTTCTTGAGATTTTAAATCATCTTGAGTCGATAAGTGTTACGCAAATGGATTTCAAACCTGAAAATATGATTTGTCTGAAAAATAAAATAAAATTAATCGATTTTGATAGCGTCCATAAAAAAGGAACACGTTTTTATCAGCCTCCATCATCACGCCTTATCAATGCTGCACTATTTTTATCAAAAATACAGTTGAAAATGAAATGTGGCGCTCCAAACGATAAATATTACGAGTTAACTTATAAGTTTAACAATGCTTGCCTCTCAGATGATTTCAACGAGTCTGATGCAAAAACTTTATCTGAAGATCCTGATATCTGGCATGATCAGCTTCCTTTAGAAACACGACAATTATTAAGCAGAAGTTTCATTAATGAAGAGTCTAAGCAAAAACAAGTTATAAAAATGCGAGACAAAATTTCACCCAGAAGCGAGCTTGTTTTTTAGAACCTGTAACCTTTGCAGCAAGGGTGGCGAACGCAACATGCCAACCCTTTTCCTGTAATTGTTATCCTGCAGCCCTGCCGTCAGGGCCAATGTTGATAGAATTTCGAACGAGAATAGAGCTACTAAAATAGCGCTACCTCCGATCACAGTGAAGGCTAGCAGCCTGTCGGACTTAAGCGTCCGTAGCGAGGATTGCAAGAAATTGAGGATAAAAATCTCTGTTTCTGAGGAGAATAGCGAGCTATTTGACGAAGAAACAGAGATTTTTAGACCAATTTATTGCAACCGCAGTAGGACAGTCTTAAGTCCGACAGGCTGCTAGCGTGGCTTTTGGCTCGTGAATCATCCACTGGAAAAATAGAAAAAACTTTCACACTTCTTCCGACTAATGCCAAAGCAGTCGGCTGGATTTTTTTTTAGGCTTTGCTATATACTCTGAACACTTTTTATTTAGTAAATAAAAATGCGTTTACTTATCTTTTGCCTATGTTTTTACTCAAGCACTTTGTTTGCTTATTTCGAAGAAATTCACATAGAGAATATTGTGAGAATTAATTGTGTATTGCTCCCAGTTATAACAACCATTAATTACTTACAGCTTAAGAAGCACTATAATCTGGGATTCGATCAAAATGTCAGGCCTTTTCACCTTACGACGTTGTCAGTAATTTCAACAATTCTTACGAAAGTCTACCTGATTGATAAAATATTTGCTTCAAGACATCTTGATCGTAATTCCAGATCACTGAAACCAAAAATTATTAAAAGTAATTATGCCTATGGCATCATTTTAGAATTTGAATTACTGAATAAAACATTATTGCAAAGTGAAAATAAGTCAGGCTGCATTCAGTTATTGAACAATTCAATTATTTACCCTGTTTCTATTGACGGAAAATTAAAGTTAAGCATAGATTTAAAAAACATATCATCAGAGCATAAACTCATGCATTTAGATTCAATATATGGTCAAAAAGGGGATTGGTGGTTTGAAACTTCATGCATGTCAAATAAAGATAAAAATTTAGAAAAAGAGGAAAAAGCAGTTAGTGTTCTTAACAGGTTTGTTTTAACAAATGTTTGCATTGAGCTAAAGAATCCCGAGAAGTTATTGCAAGTTGAATTTTTATCAAAATACAGTCTAAACGTAGTGACGGGAGAAGGGCTCAGTAAGTTTATGACTATCAACATGGGTAACAAACGAGCAAAAACCCAGCTGTTAAATATTTGTAATTTACAGCATGGGTACTTTGAACTTTACCATAGCAATGAGCCTGATATTAAATCAGCGTTGCAAGATTACATCTTGAACTTACATTTTCTGGAAGCTGATAACGAGAGAGAAAAGAGCTGGTTGAATACATTGTACATTTTAGGTCATTCTTTTGGCTATGGAATTGTTACTTACGTGTTTTCATATTTTGTTGACTACGCAAGCTTTTATCTTTTGGCTGAAAGTTGTGCAATTTGTTTAAACCAAGTCCAATACCCTGGAGCATCAGCTTGTGTGTACCACTGGTTTTGCACACTGTGTTTAAGTAAAGCGAGAGCAGAACATCCTCGAAGCTGCCCATTATGTGGTATATAAATGCCTCACGCTTGCAGCAAGGGTGGCATACACAGTGAGCCAACCCCTTATATCCTCGCCGGCATGCCCAAGAATTTGTCGCAGATTTTCCTTCCTCTTACTTTTTCCTACTTTTTCTTGTAGAAGGTTCACGCTATTGACTCAACCATTGGGTGTAGTCGGTTTTGTATAAATCAGTCATTGTCAGCCTCCGGCAGCCAACCTTCAGTCGTCGATATTGACGCCATTTAGCGGATACCAGTCTTCAGTCATTATTTGCTCGTAAGACCACGGGCACTGATCTGGGAAACTATTTTCATTTAACTTTTGATTTTTATTAACATAAATATTCATTTCTTTAATCGCATCTTTTTTACCGTCAGGATATGTACTGTTTAGTACATCTTCTATTTGTGGTTTTAGACAAGGATTATCCGCAATAAGTTTGTTAATGTTGTTTCTTGATCTGTTGATAGTAATTAACCATACCCTTGGTACTCTTTCAGTTGCTACAGTGCCTATTAATACACTTGTTTGATAATCACATTTCAGAAGATGAGTTATCAAAGTAGCTAAACGATTTTTTAACTCACGAATATGGTCCTTAATGCCCAACTCCAGCTCCCCCATCAAATTCTCTATGTCAAGCTGGTCAAACTGTCGCTGAGCAAGTAGCTCCCGCTGTAGGGTAAGCCATTGGTGATAATCTTTGTCATACAAGTTTTCCATAAATACCTCCATTGCCCTACCACTGTAGGCAATTAACAGAAGGGAATCAAAATGAATTACCAAAGCACAGATGCCTTTTTCAATATCGACAGACCGGGTCCAGTCCCTGCACGCAAGAGCGTTAATAACTTCCTGCTTATTCATCATCAAAGTTGACATAAGCATCGGGGGCAAGATTCTCAAACCGGGTGTACTGACCAATAAAGGCCAATCTTACTGAACCGATAGGGCCGTTACGCTGCTTACCAATGATGATCTCACCAATACCCTTAAACTCGGTATCCGGGTTATAGACCTCGTCACGGTAGATAAACATGATGACGTCGGCATCCTGCTCAATCGCTCCGGATTCACGGAGGTCGGAGTTGACCGGACGCTTGTTGGGGCGTTGCTCCAGAGACCGGTTAAGCTGAGACAGCGCAATCACCGGTACGTTAAACTCCTTGGCGATGGCTTTCAGGGATCGGGAAATTTCCGAAATTTCGTTGGTACGACCTTCGCTGAAACCGGGAATCTGCATCAGCTGCAGATAGTCGATCATAATCATGGCCATGTCACCATGTTCACGAACTACACGACGAATACGGGAACGCATTTCTGAAGGACTGATGCCTGCGGTGTCATCAATAAACAGTTTTTTGTCCTTGATTTTCTCCACCGCTGACACCAGCTTCGGCCAGTCGTCTTCTTCTAGCTTACCGGAACGCACTTTGCCCTGATTGATTCGGCCCAGAGAGGACAACATACGCATCATCAGCTGCTCAGAGGGCATTTCGAGGCTGAAGACCATGACGACTTTTTCGGTATTTAGCAGGGCGTTTTCGACCAGGTTCATCGCGAACGTCGTTTTTCCCATCGACGGCCGGGCCGCAACAATAATCATATCCGACGGCTGCATACCCGAGGTCATATTGTCCAGATCACTAAAGCCTGTGGTGATACCGGTAATGGCATCGCCAGCGTTAAAAAGCTCATCAATTTTCTGAACCGTGTTGTCCAGGATTTCCCGAACACCCACCGGGCCACCGGTTTTGGGGCGCTCTTCAGCGATGTTGAAAACCAGTCGTTCAGCTTCATCCAATACTGTCTGGCTGTCCCGACCTTCCGGATTGTAGGCGCTTTCAGCCATCTTCTGACTGGCATTGATCACCTTTCTGAAAACAGAACGCTCCTGAATGATTCCGGCGTAAGCCTCAATATTGGCAATACCGGCAACATTGGCCACCAGCTCGGTGATGTACACCATACCACCGGCCTGTTCCAGTTCGTCCTGATTCTCCAGGGTGGCGGCCAGTGTCAGGGGGTCAAAGGGAAGCGTCTCATTCGCCGATTTAGCCATCGACGAGAAAATAATTTTGTGACGGGGATGATAAAAGTCGTCAGCCGTGATCTTGTCGGCCACTTTATCCCAGGCTTCATTATCCAGCAGCAGGCCACCGAGCACAGACTGCTCCGCCTCAATGGAGTGAGGGGGGGTCTTCAGGCTTACGGTTGCTTCATCAATGGGCAGTTCGCTTTCTTGGGGCAGTGCTTCCAGCATGATTCATGAATACCAAAATCGTAGCTTACAGAATACAGCAACTTGATGAGTGACTAAACTGCTTAATCATTCGATTTGATTGAGGGTGAATTGCAAGTGTCCAGAGTATGCTTCACAGTCAGGGGCTTGTCATAATTTCTCCATAATGAAACGCTATAGTGACCACTTTCAAAGAATCATAAAGGAAGAATCACTATGGGCCTAGGCGGTATCAGTATCTGGCAACTGTTAATCGTACTTTTGATCCTTGTCATGCTGTTTGGCACCAAACGACTTAAGGGTCTTGGCAGTGACCTGGGTGGAGCGATCAAGGGCTTCAAGAAGAGCATCAGCGATGACTCAAGTTCAGCAGAAATCCCTGCGGGCAATAGCCAGGACACCGAAAAGAGCAGGGAACTGAGTCATAACAAAGCCTGAGGACTTCAGCGTGTTTGATATTGGCTTTGCCGAACTGCTGGTTATCTCAGTGCTCGCCCTGGTGATTCTGGGGCCTGAGCGCTTGCCTTACGCGATAAAAACCAGTCTGCAGTGGATCAACTATCTGCGCAGCAGCGCCAGCACTATAAGAGAAACGGTCAATAGAGAGCTAAAGGTCGATGAGATCAAGCAGGATCTTCAGCTGGAGGAGCTGAATCAACAGGTTCGATCTCTAAAACAGGAAGCAACCGTAGCTACTGAAAACCTCTCCAAACCATCCGATTCCAAAATAAAGGCAGCCTGAGCGCTGCCTTTATTTGATGCCTGCCGAGACATTTATGAAGACTGAAACCCCAACGGTTCAATCAGAACAACCCCTGATTCAGCATCTACTTGAGTTACGTACTCGTGTGCTGAAAAGTATGGTGATTACCCTGCTGTTCTTTGTCGGGCTGTTTTACTTTTCCAATGACATTTACGAGCTGGTTTCCGAGCCTCTGCGCCTGCTAATGCCCGAAGGCACCAGTATGATAGCCACCGATGTAGCCTCCCCTTTCTTTGCTCCGTTTAAACTCAGTCTTGTGCTCTCCCTGTTTATGGCCATTCCCTTTATTCTCCATCAGGTCTGGGGATTTATTGCTCCCGGCCTGTACAAGAATGAAAAGCATCTGGCCATTCCATTACTCATAACCAGCGTCATACTCTTTTATACCGGTGTCGCTTTTGCCTATTTTGTGGTGTTCCCACTGATCTTTGGTTTCTTTACCACGACCGGGCCTGAAACGGTCACCATGATGACCGACATCAGTAGCTACCTGAACTTTATTCTTAAACTGTTTTTTGCCTTCGGGCTGGCCTTCGAAATCCCTGTCGCAACGCTGTTACTGATCTGGTCTGGCATGAGCACCGTTGAATCCCTCTCCAGGAAACGTCCTTATATCGTGGTGGGCTGTTTTGTGATCGGTATGCTTCTGACACCACCCGACGTTATCTCCCAGAGCCTGCTGGCTGGACCTATGTGGATGTTGTTTGAACTTGGACTTTTGTTTGCCAGGATGACGCCTTTTATGAAAAAGTCTTCTTGAGAACGACCCTGCGCCAAGGTCCGTATTTATCGGGAAAGCCTGGCAAGATTTAAAGCGATAGCAGGCCATTTTCGGCCTGCAAAAAGCCATATACTTAAGCTACCAAAAGACCGATATAACTACTTGTTTTTATTATATAAAAAAATAGAAAAAGAAATAAACCGACATTTGGCCGGAAGCTAAATAGGCAATTAGACGCTTTATAAACCGTCAAATAGACGCTAGAGTAATAGACAATTAGCCGAAACTTGAAACACCTTCTGATGCCAAATTTCCCACGCTACTTACAACCAAAAATAGAAGAGGCCTTGCAGGATACTCCTGTAGTCTGCCTGCTCGGGGCTCGTCAGGTGGGCAAATCAACTCTTTGTCGGAAGCTTTCCTCTGAGCGAGTTTACCTGACCTTTGATGATGCTTCTGTATTGCAAGCCGCCAAAGACGACCCAGCTGGATTTGTACAGAACCTGCCTGAATACGTGACATTGGATGAAGTCCAACGGGTTCCAGAGCTGCTCTTTGCCATCAAGGCTGAAGTTGATCGCAATCGCAAACCTGGCCGCTTTCTGCTGACAGGCTCAGCCAACTTGATGTTATTGCCCAGAGTCAAAGAATCGCTTGCTGGGCGTATTGAAATTTTGCATCTGCATCCACTGACAGAAGCGGAAAAAGAATCAACTCCTCCCGTCTTTTTACAACGACTCTTCACACAAGCCCTGTCTGCCTCTATCAAAGGTGAGCAAAAAGAAATTCATGGTATCGCTGAACGGGTTTGTCGGGGCGGCTTTCCTGAGCCCAACACCCGCACACCCCATCGTGCACGACAATGGTTTAATCAGTATCTTCAGACCATTATTCAAAATGATATTCGGGATATTGCCAACATCCGTGACGAAGATGAAATGCTTAAGGTGGCTGAGCTGCTATCTCTTCGTACTGGCAATCTGCTCAATACCAGTAGCATCGCCACTGACCTGAAAATACGACGCGAGACCACCGATAAATACATCAGTATTCTGGAACACCTGTTTCTCTTCAACCGTTTGCCAGCATGGCATAATAATGCTGCCAAACGCCTGATAAAAGCACCTAAAATTCATATCGCAGACAGTGGGTTGGCAAGCAGGCTGAATCGACTGAAAGCTGAAGAATGGCAGCACTATTCGACCCCCTTCGGTCCCATTCTGGAGAGTTTTGTAATACAGCAGATAAGAGCTCTGACCGAATGGCTGGATGACCCTGTCCACCTCAGTTATTACCGGGATAAAGATCAGGTGGAGGTGGACTTGGTCATCGAACATAATCGTGATACCTACGGTGTAGAAATTAAAAAAGCTATCAGTATTCAGGAAAAAGACGGAGAAGGCTTAAGGCGACTTGCTGACCAGGCCGACAACCACTTTAAAGGTGGCGTGTTGATATATTGCGGTAACAATGCACTACCACTGAAGACAAAAAACTGCATGGCGGTGCCACTGGATTGGCTCTGGCGCAATGATATATAAGTACCTGATCAGCTGGTTTTGTTCCGCCACCAGCCAATGGAAAACGACATAACAAAATGTTTTTCACAAAAAAAAGCCGATGAGCATTCCAATCATCGGCTTTGTCAAATTGGCAGTCAGGTGACGGCTATTAAACCCCCACTTCACCACCACCGTCTTTCATAACAACCACCGTGGCAGAACGCGCCCTGTTCGCACCACTTTCATCCTTTGCATCGGTTGACCCGGCGGCAGGCCAGTTCGATGGATGCTGAATATTCAGGAAGAAGCTCTGGTGATCCGGTGTAAACGCCAGACCAGTCACCTCACAACCATTTGGCCCGACAAAGAAACGCTTCAGTTGCTCCTGGTTGTCGGCGTTAACGGCTAACAAGTCCTCAGTACTAGTACTGCTTAGCTCAGATGGAATAATGGCCAGCATCTGGTCATTGGTGTTTTCATTGACACCACCGTCTGTCTGAATCCACAACAAACCACGGTCATCAAATGCCAGACCATCCGGGCTGCCAAATTCATTGGCTTCATTCAATCCAGAGAGATTCACCAGGGCACTTTCTGATGCAAAAGAGCCGAACAGGAAGAACTCCCAGGTAAACTGGCTTGGATCAGCCCCTTCATTCCAGCGAATAATATGGCCATACTCATTTCCTTCACGAGGGTTGGCCACGTTGGTGTCGGTATCAGAATTGCCGTCCTGGTTATCACGATCAGTGTTGTTTGTCAGTGTCACATAAACAGAGCCGGTTTTCGGATCTACCGCAGTCCATTCGGGGCGGTCCATGGGGGTAGCGCCTACCAGATCAGCTGCACCCGGCGTGTTCAGGATAATTTCAGCCTGAGTCGTGAATCCTGAGATATCACCTAACCTTCCACCGTCTTTAGTGGTGGCATCGGGAGTCAGGGGCAACCACACACCCTGACCTTCCTCATCGAAGCGAGCGGCATACAAAGTACCTTCATCCATGTACTTTGCACCGGTGGCGAGACGATCTTCAGAGTCAGCATCTGCCGCGTCCCAGAGCTCTTTGGAAACAAACTTGTAGATGTACTCAAACCGGCTGTCATGGCCAGAATAGAAAACAACGGGCTGACCTTCTTCCAGTTTGCCAAATGAGCAGTCTTCGTGACGGAAGCGACCCAGAGCCGTCCGTTTAATCGCTTTAGCCTGTGGACTATAGGGGTCTATTTCTACAATGTATCCGTGACCATTAGCTTCGTTACGGAAATCCTCAGTCTCATCTCCGGAGCCCGGAGTTACATCAAAACGGGCAAACTCGCCGGTTTCGTTTTCGTCAGAAGATAGAGCGGTATCCCAATCATAACGGGTCCCCCTGGAACTGATACCCAGACGTATTTGTTCTTCAGTCCAGTTAGACGGGTCATCGGAACGGGTAAAATAGCCAGGCCAGTTTTCTTCACAGGTCAGATAAGTCCCCCAGGGAGTGTGACCATTACCACAGTTATTGTTGGTGCCCCGGGCAAGGGCTTTATTCCCTTTTTCATCCGTGTATTTGGTAATCAGCAGATCACTGTCTGCCACCGGCCCGGTCAGATCCATTTCAGAGCCTGCAGTGTAACGCTTGTTGTAGTTGCTGTTTTTAACCACATCCCAGACGCCATCAGTCAGTTTGATGTGAACCACTGAAACACCATGAGCGTTAATTTCTTTACGAACTTCCTCAGCAGGACGTACACCATTATTGTCAGTTGCCCCATTCGGATGCAGTCGCGTCTGATCAATAAACTCATGGTTTATACACAGCAGACCTTCAGTACTGTTGCCTTCAAGGGGGAAGAAATGCATCCCATCATGCATCATGCCAGTAGCATTCGCCTGATCGGTGGAACTGTTGGTGCCATCATCTTTCCACTCTGCCGCTAAATCATTCAATGGCGTTCCCCACGGCGCCAGAACCTGAGCAGAGTAGCCAGCAGGTACAGACACAGCATCGGTCTTGGAGCCGGAAATAGAGTCAAAGCCAAGAGAGAGCTCTGATGAAAAAACATCGTCAGAGTCGTCATCGTTACAGCCCGTTAAACCAAAGCTGGCCAGTGCACTAAATGCTGCCAGTGCACCCCCACGTTTCAGAACACCGCGGCGGGAGAGTTCTTTTTCCAGCACTGCCGAGATCGGCCTGTTATCACTGGAGTTATACACCGTCGGATCAAAAGTATATTTGCTCATGTAATATCTACTCGTTCAAGCCAGCTTTATTTGTTGTGTAATATCCTCTAAAGCAGGCTCATTAAACGACACAAGAATTACAGTGAAATGTATTTAAGATGACAGATTTAAAACAATCTTTTGACTGAAATGACGGCGAATGAAGAGGCAGGACAAAAGGCACATAAAAAAATACCCGTGGACCTAAGCCCACGGGTATTTTTCTATCAGGCGTGGTTACAACCGAACTTATTCAGCTTCAACGAATACCTTGATAGTCGCTGCAACGTCGGTGTGCAGCTGGATGGCGATGTCGTATTCGCCAGTAGCGCGAATGGGACCTTCGCCCATGCGAATTTCGCTCTTGGCTACTTCAACGCCAGCACCAGTGATGGCTTCAGCCAGATCACGTGAGCCGATAGAACCGAACAGCTTGCCTTCGTCGCCCGCTTTGGCGGTCAGGGTCAGTTCGATTTCAGCCATTTCAGCTGCACGCTTTTGGGCAGCAGCCAGCTTTTCGTTAGCAGCCTTTTCCAGCTCGGCGCGACGAGCTTCAAAAGCTTCAACATTTTCCTTGGTAGCAGGCACAGCCTTGCTGAAAGGAATCAGAAAGTTACGACCGTAACCGGCTTTAACGGTTACCTTGTCGCCCAGGTTGCCAAGGTTGGCAACTCTCTCAAGCAGGATAACGTCCATCGCTAGCCTCTTACCTTATACCTAGTGCCTGTCAGCCCTGAATCTGCTTACTCACGCGGTTGCGAAAATCAAACAGACTGTCAAGACAAGCAGTCAAAACAATAACCGGGTATGCCAGTTGCGTAAGGGTGATCAACAGCATATACAGTCCAATCAACCAGAAGCTGCCCCGTTGACGCAGTTTTACCAGCCCATGGACCAGCGCCAGACCTGCAATAAACAGTGGCAACGATGCGATGGGTACCAGGGCAGTCATCACAGGTGACAGCGCCGACCCCATCAAAGTGATGGTCAGTAGACCTACCCCGACAGCTGCGGGTAACCGCACCTTGCGGAATTCTTCACCGAATCCTCCGGGGTTATAGAGATCGGCCTGCCAGGAGCGCGCCAGCATCAAAGCCAGGACACAAAACAGTATGTGCACCCAGGCCAGAGCACCCGCTACGCCGTACTCCAGGACCTGTCTCAGATGTTCACCCGGTTGCAGAGCCTCTAGACTGCTACTGCCCTGGAGACTCTTTTTCAGAAACTCCATCACAGTGCCAGCCATGACGCTGATCATCTGCGGTGATATCTGGTACATGGCAAAAGCCACGAGGCCTCCCAGCGGCACAACAGCCAACAGGGTTTTCGGCCATGAGACAGTCTGGCGCAGGACGCAAGCCAGCAACGCTGTGGTTGCCAACCCGATCAATACGCTGTATTGACCAAAGGCGGCCCAGGCTATTCCGGGTAACAAAGCCCAAATCAGGACTTTCAGTCCGTGGTCAATGCCGCGACGCAGTATCACCAGAGATACAATAGCCGCACTCAACCAGAAAAGCATGGGAATACAGGCAAATATGACCGCCAGAAACAAGGAATGTTTCGGGCTTTTCATTGCCAGTTCCGCCAGTTTACGCATCAAGCAATACCTTCAGTTCCAGAGTTTGCCGACTGATCAGTGACGATCAGTATATGGCAGCAGTGCGATGTAACGCGCACGCTTGATAGCTGTCGCCAGCTGACGCTGATAACGGGCTTTGGTACCGGTGATACGGCTTGGTACAATCTTGCCAGTTTCAGAAACATAAGCTTTCAGGGTGTTCAGATCTTTGTAATCGATCTCTTTCACGCCCTCAGCGGTGAAACGGCAGAACTTTCTGCGGCGGAAAAAACGTGCCATTGCAACGTCTCCTTGAATTCAACAAATGGTGATGTTCTTAATCCTGCCAGCCTGGGCTGAAACAGCCTTGAGCTAAAACAGCCTTGAGCTAAAGCAGTATCAAGGACGACTTACTCGGCAGCTTCTTCAGCAGCTTCCGGAGCTTCAGCAGCTTCTTCACGACGCTCTTCACGACGATCTTCACGACGATCGTCACGGCGTTCACGTTTCTCTTCAGCCTGCATCATGATGGATGGCTCGGAAACGGCCTCATCACGACGGATCACCATGTTACGGATAACTGCGTCGTTATAACGGAAGTTATCTGTCAGTTCGTCCAGGATCTCATTGCTGCACTCGATGTTCATCAGAACGTAGTGAGCCTTGTGGATCTTGTTGATTGGATAAGCCAGCTGACGACGGCCCCAATCTTCAAGACGGTGTACCTGACCGCCGTTTTCGCTGATAGCGCGTGTATAACGCTCTATCATGCCTGGTACTTGCTCGCTCTGGTCAGGATGTACCAGAAAAACAATCTCGTAATGACGCATTATTTGCTCCTTACGGGTTAAACAGCCTCCCACACTGAGTGAAACACAGGTTCCATTCACAGAGCAGTAAGGCAAGGAGATGGATCGGAGATGACAGTCACCTGAAAGATGCCTGCACACCACGCCCAGCTTACAAAGAGCGGAGGATTTTAGAGAAGTGTGACCATGGTTGCAAGAATTATAAACCGATGGCGGCCGACGTTAAAACGCATGAGAATCCGGGAATCTACTGCCTGACGCTGCTTTTTATTGAGATAGATCGACAGACCTTCTACGATATCGGTCAGTCCCGCCACTTTCTCTCAACAACTTTACTCTCAACAAATGGTCGCCAGTGGGTAAACTGAATAAATTTCTATCGATTATCGTACTTTTGCTTTCAGCCCTTCCTTCTGTTTGCCAGGCCCGATCCCATCTGACCTATGAGATTAAGGGTCTGGAAGACGGGCTGAAGCGGAATGCCGAACGCTTTCTGCAAACTTTGCCTGCTATTGAGCCCGGAGAATTGCCTGGCTATCAAAGCAGTATTCTTGAGGCCGTTCAGAAATCTCTGCAAGCCCTGGGCTATTTCAACCCAACCATTTCCATGAAGATGGATGGCAAAGATACTGACCAACTCAAAATTCATGTTGATCCGGGACAACCCGTACTTATCCGCACCATCAAAATAGAACTGAAAGGAGAGGCCCGAAAAAACCGGTCGTTCAAGAGGATCGTCAAACGCTCCCCCCTTAAAAAAGGTACTGTCTTCAATAGCGGAGAATATGAAGAACTTAAAACGGAGCTTAACACCCAGGCCCAGTCTCTCGGTTTTTTCGACGCTCAGATGCAAACCCACAGAGTCAAAGTTTATCCACAAGAAAATGCGGCGGATGTCGAACTGGTTTTTGACTCTGGCAGGCGTTACCGCTTTGGGAACATTGTTTATAGAGAAATCCCTGAAAATACCCAAGCCCTGATCGAGAAAATGTTGACCTTCAAGCCCGGCTCAAACTATCAATCGGTTAAGCTGGGCAACCTGAACAAAGAGCTGGCCTCAACAGGCTATTTCCAGCAAATCGATATCCTCCCCATGCGGGATAAAACCGAAGACTACCATGTCCCTGTTTATATCGGTGTCATTCCCAAGAGGTATCATGAGATTGAAACCGGTGTCGGTTATTCTACTGACGAAGGCCCCAGGCTTTCTTTGACCTGGGATATCCCCATGATCAATGACAAAGGGCACAGCCTGACCAATGAGGCTCTGCTCTCAGCCCCCAGAGCCGAACTGACTTCCAGCTATAAAATCCCCTACGGCAACCCATTAACTGAATTCTATGACCTTCAGGTGGGTTATCAATATAAGCGACAGGAAGACACCATCAGTAACCTTGGATCGACGTCCATCCATAAATGGAAAAAAAACCCACATGGCTGGGACCGAGACCTGTTTTTAAGAATTCAATACGAAAGCTACAAACAGGGCCTTCAGAGTGGCGAAAGCTTTCTGGTCATCCCAGGCATTTCCATGACCCGACGCCACGCCAGAGGCGGGAAGCTCGACCCCCGGAGCGGCTACCTGATCATGTCCACGGCAGAATTTTCGGATAAGCTCTTTGCCTCTGATCAGAACTTTGTGAAGCTATGGGGCCGTACTAAAGGTTTAACAACACTGGCAGAAAAACACCGTTTCATTGGTAGAATTGAACAAGGTGCTATCTGGATAAACGACGTCAGCAAAATACCCCCTTCTATTCGTTTCTTCACTGGAGGTGACCAGACGGTAAGAGGCTATGACTATGAAAGCATTGCCCCCAAAGACGACAACGATAAATTGACGGGGGCAAAATATATGACTGCGCTCGGTGTGGAATACAATTACCAGTTTCTGGAACACTGGCGAGCCGCTGTTTTTGTTGACTACGGAACTGCCACCAATGACTACAGGGACGACTGGAAAACCGGAGCCGGCTTCGGCATCCGCTGGATAACCCCACTGGGCGCACTGAGATTGGATCTGGCCTTCGCTGTCAGTGAACCTGGCACCCCTTATAGACTGCACTTTTCTATGGGGCCAGAAATATGAAGACGGCTCTGGGTATCTTAACCTCTCTTGTCACTCTCCTCTGCCTGATGCTGTTTTTGCTGCTGACTCATACCGGCAACCTCTGGCTGTGGAGCCTGGCTCGCTCACAATTACCTGAACTTCACGGTGAATTGGTTAAGGGATCAATTTCCAACGGCCTTGTCTTCCAGAATCCAGGCTGGGTGGATCAGGATATGGCGTTCACAGCTAACCGACTCTCTTTGCAGTGGCAACCACAAATGCTGCTCGAAGGAAGACTGGTCATTGATGAACTGGGACTGGAAAACCTTTTAATTAAACTACCAGTGCCTGATAAAGCACAAACACCTGCCAGCGACGGACTGATATTGCCAGAGATAGAGCTACCTCTGCCCATCACTGTCAAAAAGCTGACTCTGGATAAAGGCACTTATGAACAGGGTGAGATTAAGCAAGAAGTCAGTAATATACTTTTGTCGTCTGATGCCCGGCAATCGCAAATCAATATCCAAGAGTTCAAGGTTGAACATGCTTTGGGCAAAGCCAGCCTGCACGGGAAAATAACACTGAGCGGCGATTATCCACTGTCAGCAACCGTTGAAATTCAGCCAGCCTCCTTCGATAAAAAGCTCCAACCAGAAAGTCTGAAGGCCAGCCTTCAAGGTTCTCTGGCCGACTATCAACTGGATGCCAGCGCCACGGCCAAATCCAATGTTCTGGCCACTTCCGGGACTCATAAAGAAATCCGGGTAAAGGTCTTACTCCAGGCACGGGGAGACCTTGAGCATATTGCGATCCATCGTCTCAATCTCTCAACCCCTGAAGGTGATGCAGATCTTTCAGGCCGACTGAACTGGACAAAGGGGATTGCCTGGAATGGGAAGGTGAATCTCAACAGTCTGAACACAGCCAGCCTCTTACCTCAGTATCCTGCGAGACTGGATGGCGTTATGAAAAGCCGTTTTAATCTGGACGGTAAAATCTGGCACCTGGTGATTTCTGAAATGGATATCACCGGAGAACTCAGGGACAAACCCGTCTCGCTCTCCGGCACACTGGACATCAATCATCTTTTTAACTGGAAGGTAGATCACCTCAATGCCAAAGTCGGTGAAAACCAGTTAAACGCCCATGGTCTTATTGATAAACAATGGGACATAGAAGCAGAACTCAATGCTTCAAAACTGGCAGAACTTTATCCCGGCCTTAAGGGTGAGGTGAAAGGTTTCATCCATGTATCCGGGAGCAAAAAGCAACCCAGATTGAACTTTCAACTGGACAGCTCTTCAGTTCGTTATCTGGACACAGTCGTCAAAGACCTCTCGGCAAAAGGTCAAATTGTAAAGAAAGAACAGATTCTGGGGCAGGCTCGCATCAGCATAGAGGCACTGAAACAGGGCACACACACGCTTAACCAGATCTTGCTTGAAGCCAGAGGCAATGAAAAACAACATCAGGTTCGGCTCTCAACCCAGGGTAAAGAGCTCAAGAGCGTCATCACCCTGGCTGGCAGCTACCACAACGAACAATGGCAGGGACAGCTCACCCGCAGTGACCTGAACACAGAATTCGGAGATTGGTCACTGAAAAAGCCTGTTGATATCAAAGCCTCGGCAGCCAGCGCTTCATTCTCTGAATTCTGTCTGGAATCATCCCCTTCCAGTATTTGTGCTCAATCCAGCCACTTGGGCAAAGATTCAGGACTTCTCTCCTTTCACATTGAGCAACTCGCACCTGAAAGATTCAAAGCCTTTTTTCCCACCGATTTTGGCTGGCAGGCGATGCTTAACTCAAAAGGGGAAGCAAGCTGGCAGGATAACCAGCCGAAACTGTCGTTAAAGCTTTCTTCAAGCCCCGGAAAACTTCAGGCTTATGATCTGTCCGGCGATTACAGCCAGCTCAACATGGAAGCCAGAATCGTCAACAATCAGTTGCAAAGCTCTCTAAACTTCCTCTCAGACACGTTGGGACGCAGCCACCTGACCATAGCCGTCAATGATCTGAAAAACCGGAAAACCCTCAGTGGCCAGCTGAATATTGAGCAATTATTGCTGGAAATATTTGCGCCTTTCTTGCCTGAAGTTAGCGATTTGAAAGGTACTTTTTCTGCCCGGGGCCGACTGGAAGGCTCTCTTGCCAAACCTCTTTTTTATGGCCGACTGGCCATTGAAAATGGTTATGCCAATACCACACGAGACATTGTCAGCGTTTCTGAACTTAATACTTACCTCAATGTGAACGGTGACTCAGGCACAGTAGAAGGCAAAATGCAGGTAGGTAAGGGCTCACTGGATCTGGGAGGTCAGCTAAGCTGGAAAGATTTTCGGCAGCCTGCCGGTATCATCACCCTGAAAGGGCAAGACCTGGATGTTAAATACCCTGGCATGGGGGAGATCAAAGTTTCTCCCGACCTTAAGCTGACACTGTCTGAAAAGATAACACTGACGGGTATTATCCGAATTCCCTGGAGTCGCATTACCATCAACAGTCTTCCGGAGAGTGCTGTTTCAGTCTCAGATGATGTAGTAATAGTGCAGGAAGGACAAACTTCTGAGCTCCACGAACAGGCCTTACAGCTGTTTTCGATGAAGGTACGAGTCATACTGGGAGACGATATCCGGCTCAATGCTTTCGGTCTCAAAGCCAGACTGGCAGGGCATCTGGATCTTCTACAGCTTCCTGACAAACCCCTGGAAGGAAGCGGCACCATTAATTTAATTGGCGGTCGTTACCACCAGCTGGGCCAGGATTTACTGATCAAGGAAGGAAAAATCATTTTTCAGGGGCCTATCGATTCCCCCTATCTATTGGTCAATGCCATTCGAAATCCGGAAACCATCGAAGATAATGTTGAGGTCGGCATTAAGGTCAGTGGCTCTGTAAAAAAACCTGAGTGGACCGTTTATTCCAGCCCGGAAATGCCGCAACAGGAGCAGCTCTCCTACCTGCTGCGAGGCCGGGGTCTGGAAGGAGATGACAGTTCCGGTGCCCAGGCGATGCTGGTAGGGCTTGGTGTTTCCCGATTTGGTGGTATCGCCACATCGCTTGGTGAATCCTTTGGTTTTAGCGATGTTTCTCTGGATACTGAAGGCAGTGGCGATGATACCCGAATCACCATTGGTGGCTACATAGCCCCCGGTCTCCGCCTGCAATACGGTGCTGGGGTTTTTGACTCAGTCAGCGAAGTGAAAGTTCGCTACGAACTCATGCCCAGACTCTATCTTCAGGTCGTCAGTGGTCTGGCTCAGGCTGTGGATATTTTCTATCGCTTTACCTATACCCCTGATTCCAAAAAAGGGCCTGAGTGATCACGCAAAAGAAAATTTGAAAGGCTTCAGAGTATTGAGCTTTACTGACTGCTCTGATTGCCAGATGTCGTAGTTGTTCTGCATAACCAGCCAGCTTTCCGTAGTTCTGCCAATAACCATGGAAAGTCTTCTGGCCATCTCAGTGGATATAGCGCTTTTTCCCTGCAAAATCCTGTTCAAAGTTGAGGGTGAGACCTCCAGAGCCTCAGACAGTTGCCTGCAGCTAACTTTGGCTGGTTCCATGTAGGTTTGCTTTATAAACTCTCCCGGGTGGAGTGGATCGTGCATTCTCATCAGTGATAATCCTCGTAGTTCAATATGTATGCATTGCCATCAGTAAATTCGAATGTGATGCGCCAGTTTTTTTTAACTGTTATTGACCATAGTGCAATTAAGGAAACTGACTCCTACTCCTGAAGAAAACGTATATAGTGCTCTGCCGCAAAATTGACCAGACGTTGTCTCGACTCGAGACTTCCCCAGGCGCAATGGGGAGTGACCATCAAATTGGGCAGAGACGTGCTGAGCAGGATATTTCCGTGTCTGGGGGGCTCCTCTGTCAACACATCAAACCCGGCGCCTCCCAGTCGCCCAGCTTCCAGTGCCGAAACCAGAGCACTCTCGTCTACCAGCCCGCCTCTGGCGGTGTTGATCAGAATAGCCCCGGATTTCATCAGTGACAGTCTTCTCTGATCCATCAGGTTGGCAGTGCTTTCACTCAAAGGACAATGCAAACTGACGACATCTGACTGTTTCAATCCTTCGTCTAACTCCAACCTGTCTTCAGAGGTTGTCGGCGAACCTGGCACTTTAGCCTTCAACACATTCATACCGAAAGCTTCTGCCAGCCTGGCAGTGGCCTTACCCAAGTCACCATAACCGACAATGAGCAGTGTTTTACCCTCCAGCTCCATGATCGGATGATTCAGTAGACAGAATCTGTCGCTTTTTTCCCAGCTGCCGTTGGTAGCATCTTGGATGTAAGCAGGAACAGAGCCCGCCAGAGACAGAATCAAAGCCATGGTATGTTGGGCAACAGATGCGGTGCTGTAACTTTCTACGTTCTGGACTTTAATTCCTCGCAGATCACACGCAGCAAGATCAATATTATTTGTTCCCGTTGCCATTACTCCGATATATCGAAGGTTGGGCAGTGAAGAGAGTGTCGACTCATCAATCACCACTTTATTTGTGAAAATCGCTACCGCATCACGACAACGTTCAACTATATCTTCTGGTTGACTCTGATCGTATATTTCCAGCGGTAATGAAAGCTGTTGAAACGCTTCCAGTGATACGCCGTCACCCAGAGTAACCCGATCCAATAAAACGACATTCTTTTTTGTACTCACATTTTTTACCTTTGGAATTCGGTTTTATCTTTTCAAAAGACAGTGGCCTGCTATCATGACGTTACGAAAACAGATTCCATCAGGAGGTCTCAATGGAACCTGCTCATCACACCATGAACGATCTGTTTGATCAGCTTGGATTGCCCAGCAGCGACCAAGAAATCAATGCCTTCATCGAAGAGCATAAAAAAATGCCCCATCGGGTAAAAATTGAGCATGCCGACTTCTTTTCAGACAGCCAGCAGGCTTTTATTCAACAGGCATACAATGAAGACGCTGACTGGGTTGTAGTCATTGAACATCTGGACGCTCTGTTGAGAGAAAAACCATCCTGAGAATTTCGGAGTTCTATGACTGTCTTTGGCGAACCGCCTCAAACAGGCAGACACCTGTCGCTACAGAAACATTCAAACTGCTGACTGATCCTGTCATGGGGATAAAGATTAAAGAATCACACTTGTCACGGGTCAGTCTTCTCATTCCCTTACCCTCAGCACCCATCACCAGGGTCAGGGGCCCCTTGAGGTCTGTCTTGTAAATATCACAAGCGCTTTCACCGGCGGTGCCAATCATCCAGATGCCACGATCTTTCAGCCAATCCATGGTTCTGGAAAGATTGGTCACCTGTACCAGCGGGACATTCTCTGCTGCGCCACAGGCCACTTTTCGAGCCGTCGCATTCAGGCTGGCAGATTTGTCTTTGGGCGTAATCAGAGCATGAACACCGGCGGCATCAGCGGTTCTTAGACAGGCACCCAGGTTATGAGGATCGGTCACGCCATCCAGTATCAAGAGGAAAGGCGGCTCATCCAGCATGTTCAGAAGATCTTCCAGATCGCCCTCCCGGTAAACTTTCGCCTGCGCAACACGGGCCAGTACGCCCTGGTGCACCCCTTCAACTTTCGAGTCCAGTCGGCCGCGCTCGACAAAACGCACCGTCACGCCCTGGTTGCGGGCTTCCTCCACCAGCGCATTAATGCGCTTATCAGTGCGACCTTTCTGGATCAAAAGTTCTAAAACTTTTTCAGGAGAATGCTCAAACAGGCTCTGCACAGCGTGCAGGCCAAAAACAACATCATCACTCATTACGGAAATTCGTATGCAGGGTTGGAATCAGGATTGGAATGCATATTAGCAGAGCCCGAGGCTTCAGTGGAATGGATACCGCTCTTCACGCTTGAATAAACAATACCCTGTGATCTATACCATTGAGGGTCATCTGGTACAGGTCAAGGTCGTAAACGTAACATCCCATGACTACAAAAAGCGATGAATGGCTGCCTGCCACCTCACACTAACACGAGCACTGACAACAGTTCTGCCCCATAGCCTGATCTGGAAGTGACACTCCCCGCCTTGTCAGGCGAGGCTTCTGACTTCACAGGCTACAGCCAGCCTATAGCGACTGGACTTACACAGAAGCCTCCATCAGCAGTAACCGGGTGCCCCTCGGTTATTGAAGTCGTCATTCCCGCGAAGGCGGGAATCCAGCGCCAACAGTGGGTCTCTGCCTTCTCGGGGATGACAAGGCCAGGGGGGGCAACGGGCAGTATAGTTCTGGTGGTGAGTCAGTGTGGATTCCCGCCTTCGCGGGAATGACGAGAATGAAGCCGTGAATAACGGGAGTCAACTCGTTCTCACGCTGGAGAGAGTTTCGCGACACCCTCGATTGGGCGAGGGTTTACGACGATTTTGCTAACTGGCAGGCAGTACGTGAAAAAAAACAGCAAAGAAATGACAGACACTACCGCCCAGAACAAAAACATGCCAGATAGCATGGTTAAAGGGCAGCTTTTTCCACAGGTAAAAAACCGCCCCAAGAGTATAAGAGAGGCCACCCGCTAACAGCCAGTAGATACCCTCCAGAGATATCTTGCTGGCCAACTCTTTTGACGCAAAAAGAACCAGCCAGCCCATCAAAATATAAGTGGCTACCGAAACTTTTTTAAAGCGTGGACCAAACCAGACTTTAAAAACAATGCCCGCAATAGCCAACAGCCAGATAATGGCAAACATGATCCAGCCCAATGTTCCCCTCATGCTGACCAGTAAGAACGGGGTATAGGTTCCGGCGATCAGAAGGTAGATGGAACAATGATCCAGCAGCTTGAAGACCTTCTTAGTGTTCTCATGCTGGATACTGTGATAGAGCGTGGAAGAGAGAAAGAGCAGTATTAGCGTTGCCCCATAGATACTGAAGCTGACAATGCGCCAGACATCATGCTGTTCGGCAGCATAGGTTACCAAAAGGGTCAAACCGGCCACACTGAGCAGAGCGCCCAGACCGTGGGTGATACTGTTTGCAATCTCTTCAGCCAGGCTATATCTGGCCATGAGGTTGTTTCCTGTGTCGGTGTTGACTGACATCTTAACACTCGGAATAGGCTATTGAGCCCGGATAATACTCAAGATTCTGGTTAATGTCAGAGCAGATTACAAAGAAAGATCAACTTGCTGATCAAAAAATCTGGAAGCGCGGGATTTGGCGGCTACGATATGGTTGAGAATGCCCTAACCGATGAAGACATTCCCTGGTTCCTGACTGAGGCCTCTCTCGATAATGATCCGGCTGTTTTCATTACGGCTCTGGGTCATGTAGTCAGACATAAGGGCATTGCTCAGTTAGCAGAGCAAACCGGCCTGAATCGTGAGAGCCTTCATAAAACATTTAACGGCAAAGTCCAGCCTCGATGGATACTGTTCACCGATTGCTGAAATCATTAGGCGTCAAATTGGAAATTGCCGCCTGACCGCTTTCAAATCACTTAGCCTTTCTCTTTCTCGGCTGTCTGTCGGCCGGTTTTGCAGACGACTTTTTATTCGTTTCTGGCTTCTTACCGGCTGAGGATTTACCGGACTTCTTGCCGGTACTTTTAGCCCTGGTTTTTTGCTTGCGAGTGGGTTTTTTCTTTTTACCTGTAGTTTTCTTGCCCGATTCTTCAGACTTTGCTGCATCCAGTAAAGCTCTTTTTGCGGCCCGACTCTTGGCCACACTGGTTAATGGCTTGCCACCTTTTGAGGGGCTTTTTCGCGATTTGCGGGAACGTGAAGGTCTCTGCGCAGTACCTGTGGATAATTCGAAATCAATTTTCTGGTCATCCAGATTGACGCTGGCCACCATGACTTCGATATCATCACCTAATCGATAACTTCTGCCGGTTCTTTCACCCACCATACGATGATGAACAGCGTCGTAATGATAATAATCATCCGGAAGGCTAGTGACGTGTACCAGACCTTCTACATAAATATCATCCAGGGCGACAAACAGGCCAAAGCCTGTAACGGACGAAATGACACCGGAATACGTCTGTCCGATATGCTGCTGCATGTACTCGCACTTCAGCCAATCCATAGCATCCCGTGTAGCTTCGTCTGCCCGGCGTTCTGTCGCAGAACAGTGCTCTCCCATGGCCAGCACTTCACTGCCATCATAGGGATAAATGGTCTTTTTATTCATCTCTCTGGCACCCACGCGAACAACATGCCGGGTTTCAACAGAAGAGCGAATAATATGACGGATAGCCCTGTGCACCAGCAGATCAGGATAACGACGAATCGGCGAAGTGAAGTGCGCATATTCGTCAAAAGCCAGTCCGAAGTGCCCCTGATTATCCGAAGTGTACACGGCCTGACTCATAGAACGCAGGACCACTGTCTGGATCACATTGTAATCGGGGCGATCTTTAACCGATGCCAACAAAGCCTGAAAGTGAGCGGGCTTCAGCTTGCCAGCAGGCAGCGATAAGCCAAGACTGGCAATAAAGCTGTTCAGATTGAGCCGCTTCTCCATAGTAGGCCCTTCATGCACGCGATAGAGCCCGGGAATCTTGTGTTTCTGAAGGAATTTGGCCGCACAGACATTGGCGCAAAGCATGCATTCTTCAATCAGTTTGTGCGCGTCATTGCGGACAGCAGGGACAATCTTTTCGATTTTTCGGTTACGACCGAAAACGATCTGTGTTTCTACCGTTTCAAAATCAATAGTGCCACGGTCAGAACGAATACTTTTCAGAACCTTGAACAGGTCATAGAGTTCTTCTACATGGGGAAGAACCGCTTTTCGTTCGCGACGTAAAGCCTTGCCCTCATCACTGAGTGGCTTTGATAGCATTTCCCAAACCTGGGTATAAGTCAGACGGGCATGGGAGCGGATCAGACCCTCGTAGAACTTGTAACCGGAAATTTTTCCATTGCCACTGATGGTCATTTCGCACAGCATGGCCAGACGATCCACTTCAGGATTCAGAGAGCAGAGCCCGTTTGACAATACTTCCGGCAACATGGGAATAACATGTCCCGGGAAGTAGACAGAAGTGCCCCTGTTATAGGCTTCTTTGTCCAGTGCTGTTCCGGGCTTCACGTAATGGGAAACATCAGCAATGGCTACAAATAAACGCCAGCCGCCGCTTTTTTTGGGTTCACAGTAGACTGCATCATCAAAGTCACGGGCATCTTCGCCATCAATGGTAACGAAAGGCGTCTCTCTCAGATCAACACGGTGCTTTTTGTCCCGCTCAGCCACTTCCGGCTTGAACCGGGCCACCTGCTCTTCCACTTCAGGAGGCCACTCATGAGGAATGTCATGGGTGCGTAATGCAACGTCCACTTCCATTCCGGCATCTTGTCGTTCACCCAACACTTCTTTGATCAGGCCCAACGGCTGAACACGTCGGCCAGGCTGCTCAAGGATTTCAACCAGAACATACTGCCCATGGCTGGGCATCAAAGGGCCCGGCTTGATGAGAATTTCGCGACCAATTCTGGAGTTTTCCGGTACGACAAAAGCATTGTCGTTTTCTATGTAAAAGCGACCCACCAACTGGGTGGTATTACGCTCTATGACTTCAACAATCTGACCTTCAAGTCGTCCTCTGCGGTCCACTCCGGTTTCACGAATGACCGCACGATCACCATCAAAAGCCTTGCGCATTTCACGCCATGAGAGGTAGTAATCTTCGCCGCCCTCATCAGGAATCAGGAATCCATAGCCGTCCTTATTACCCTGAATACGCCCTTTGATCAGATCCATTTTACTCAACAGACCGTAGGTTCCCTTGCGGGTTTCCAGTAGCTGACCATCACGAATCATAGCTTTAAGGCGGAATAACAAAGCTTCCTGCTGCTCAGGCAGAGTTACACCCAACTCACGGCACAGTAACTTATGGCTTGCCGGAGCCCCTCTCTTTTCCAGAGTCTCCATAATAAAAAGACGACTGGGAATCGGGTTGTCGTAGCGAGCTGCTTCATCAGCAGCCTGGGAGTCCAGTTCTTTCCACCCTTTTTTGGGCATAGAGTTTATTAACCTCTCTGTGATCACATAATGTCTGTATGCAGTGTAACCCTACTCCGGGTAACTAGCAGCCTGTCGGACTTAAGACTGTCCTACTGCGGTTGCAATAAATTGGTCTAAAAATCCCTGTTTCTTCGTCAAATAGCTCGCTATTCTCCTCAGAAACAGAGATTTTTATCCTCAATTTCTTGCAATCCTCGCTACGGACGCTTAAGTCCGACAGACTGCTAGGAGCCTGACCGAGAATAGTCTGCCCTACTGCGGCGGCAGCAAATTGGTCTGAAAATCCGCTTTTGTTCGTCAAATAGCTCGCTATTCTCCTCACAAAACCGAATTTTCATCCTCAATTTTCTGCCGTCCTCGCTACGGGCGCTATTCTCGGTCAGGCTCCTAGCGCGCATCTTTGCTTAGTATGCCCACACTTTCAACAGAATTCCTACCGTATATGCGTTGGCAGACACGGCTATGCATTGATTCAGATCAATATTGTACGACAAGCAATTAATTAAACTGTTAATAGTTAACAAAGAAACTTTTTTTGCAACCACATGCAAGGGACCACCATGAACAGAAACGTTCTCTCACTCACCATTGCTGCAGCTATTGCTGTTTCTGCTACCTCTGCCCAGGCTTATGAGGCCGGAGATTTTATTTTCCGGGGCGGAGTAGCCAGTGTTCAGACGGATGTTGACAGCGGGGGGTTGGAAGTCAACGGGGATGAGAACAAGAACGCAACAGTTGACGTCAACAATGACACCCAGCTGGGACTCTCCTTTACCTACATGCTGTCGGATAAGTTTGGTGTTGAACTGCTGGCAGCGACACCGTTCAAACACACTCTGAAAGGAAAAGGTGATCTGGCAGGATTGGGAGATTTTGCCGAAGTTAAACACTTACCACCGACTTTGAGCCTGCAATACTACCCGATGGACAAAAACGCCAGGTTCCAGCCTTACCTGGGACTTGGTTTGAACTACACCGTTTTCTTCAGTGAAGATTTCAAAGGCTCCGCCAGTGATATCTACAGCGATCTGGAACTGGACAGTTCATTGGGCCTGAGTGGACAACTGGGCTTTGACTATCAACTGAACGAGCATTGGGCCGTGAATGCTGCTGTATGGTATATGGACATCAATACCACAGCGAAGTTCAGGGACGACTCTGGAAACCGCTACAAGCTGGACGCAGAACTGGACCCACTGGTTTACATGGCCGGTGTTTCTTACAGGTTCTGATGGCGAAGAAGCCCCCGCCGCCAGTAAATCCGGCGGGGGACTGGATCAGCCGAAAGGCTGTTCCAGAATAATGGTTTCTACACGATCCGGGCCGGTAGAAACGATATGGACAGGTGTTCCCACCACTTCTTCCAGACGGCGGATGTAGGCGCGGGCATTTTCCGGCAGATCATTCAGGCTCCTGGCACCAAATGTAGACTCACTCCAGCCGGGCACTTCTTCATACACCGGTTGAATTGCTTCGTACTCTTCTGCATCCACAGGGGTCGTAATGGACTCACCCCGGGCATTCTTGTAGCCGGTGCAGATCTTGATCGTTTGCAGGCCATCCAGAACATCCAGCTTGGTCAGACAGAGACCGGATACGGAGTTGATCTGAACAGACTGACGCAGAGCCACAGCGTCAAACCAGCCACAACGACGGGGACGTCCAGTGGTCGCACCAAACTCATTGCCTTTCCTGGCCAGGTGCATACCCACATCGTCAAACAGCTCGGTCGGGAAAGGACCAGAACCGACACGAGTCGTGTAAGCCTTGGTAATACCCAGAACGTAGTCCAGATAGAGAGGGCCAAAACCACTGCCGGTAGAAACACCACCAGCTGTGGTGTTGGACGAAGTGACGAATGGGTAGGTACCGTGATCAATATCCAGCAGAGAGCCCTGAGCCCCCTCAAACAGAATGTTCTCCCCTTTGCCATGGTGCTCATGAACCTTGTCGGTCACACGCTCAATCATAGGTTTGATCTGTTCACCCATGGCCAGTGCTTCATCCAGAGTCTTCTGAAAATCTACTGTATCAGCCTTGTAGTAGTGCTCCAGAGCAAAGTTATGGTACTCCATGACTTCTTTCAGTTTCTGGGCAAAACGCTCAGGATGCAGAAGATCGGCAACACGCAGTCCACGGCGAGCTACTTTGTCTTCGTAGGCAGGGCCAATACCACGACCGGTGGTACCGATTTTGTCCTTGCCTCGTGCCAATTCACGGGCCTGGTCCAGGGCAATGTGATAAGGAAGAATCAGGGGGCAGGACGGGCTGATTCGCAGACGTTCACGAACAGGAACGCCACCTTCTTCCAGCTTGTGAATCTCTTTCAGCAGAGCTTCAGGAGACAGAACTACGCCATTACCGATGTAGCATACAACGCCTTCGCGCAGAATACCGGAAGGAATCAGGTGCAGAACGGTTTTTTCACCGTCGGTCACCAATGTATGGCCGGCATTATGGCCGCCCTGGAAACGCACAACCGCTTCTGCCTGCTCAGTCAGCAGGTCAACGATTTTGCCCTTACCTTCGTCACCCCATTGAGTGCCGAGTACGACAACAGTCTTACCCATGGTAAACGGTCTCTTACTTTCTAAAATAAACAGACATGACAAAGTTCAGTTCAAAACATTTTCTGAACCGACTCTCATGCATCTGTGACAGGCCGGAGAAGTTTAACTGAAATCAATTTCGATCAGACTTCCGGGTTATTCTACAACCCACTCTCCGTCACGGCAGACCAGCTGCCGGTCGCAACCCGTGCCTGCAGCGTCTGTCTCTTGTTCAGGCAGTTGGTAAACTACCCGTTGTCCCTGGCGACGCAGTTTCTTTACAACAGCAGGATCTGCAGCAACAGGGGCAAATATCGTCATTCGTTCGTCACTGGCATCCGTTTTCAGACCCGGAAGGCTCTTCAGCTCAATTAACGTCTTCAGGTCTGTACTGAAACCGGTAGCAGGGCGGGCTCTGCCAAAGATCCGCCCAATGCCGTCGTATCGGCCGCCTTTGGCGATCGCCTGTCCCTTTCCGGGAACATACGCAGCAAACACGACGCCTGTATGATAGTTATAACCGCGCAACTCACCCATATCGAGGTAGAGGTTAGCTGACGGGTAAAGCTCAGCGACCTTGCCGGCAATCACTTCCAGCTGGTCGAGCGCTTCGAAAACAGCCTCAGGCGCGTCCTTCAGTACCGCACGGGCATCATTGATGACACTGGCATGACCTGTCAGGGATGTCAGCGCTTTAAACATCTTTGCGGTGCCCGAACAGATTTGCCAGCTGGCCAGCAGTTCAGATACTTCACACACCGCTTTTCTTTGCAGAGCATCAAACAGTTTCTGCTCCTGCTGTTCACTCAGTCCGGCATACTCCACCAGTGAACGATAGATCCGCACATGACCCAGATCGAGGTTCACAGACTCAATACCGATCGCTGCCAGTGTTTCCAGCATCAGGGAAATGACTTCAATATCACTCTCGACGCCGCCATGACCATAAAGTTCGGCACCCAGCTGAATGGGCGACCTTGTGGCTCCCAACGACGCTGAACGAGTGTGAAACACGCTGCTCGCGTAGCAAAGTCGAACCGGCCCTTTTGCTTTCAGGGTGTGGGCGTCAATTCTGGCAACAGCTGGCGTGGTATCCGCCCTTAACCCCATCGTTCTACCCGTGAGTTGATCTGTTACTTTAAACGTCTGCAACTCCAGATCGCGGCCCAGACCAGCTGTCAGTGACTCCATGAACTCCAGATGAGGAGGAATCACCAGCTCGTAGCCCCAGCAATCGAATAAATCCAGCATCTCACGACGAAGCATTTCTGCCTGACGTGCTCGTGGAGCAAGAATTTCCTCAATGCCATCTGGCAATAACCAGCGATCTGCGACGGTCATAACAGCCCTCTTTTTTTCGCTTTTACCACTGTGCCAGAAGTCTGTTGGACTAAAGGCTGTCCTGAGGCGGACAACTCAAGCCTGACAGGCTCCTGGAGCGATAAACTATTCCGCTTTTACGTGAGCATACTCAGAATTATGAGTCCTACCAACATGCTGCCAAAACCTGCCATGCGCAGCTGCCGGTTATCAATCTCTGACAACTTTGTGACCATATTGCGCCAGCGCTGGGGATACAAAAAAGGCAAGACGCCTTCCAGAACCAGCATCAGACTCAAGGCTATGCCCAGATGTTGCAACATATCCACAGGATGACTCCCCAAAGCTTTTAGTCCGGACAGGTCCACAAAAAAACCGGGCAGAACCCGGTTTGCGGTATCATACCACTGGCTGAAGCAGACTTCACGACCAGTAGTCGATAATTTATCAGTCTCTGATCAACCGGCAAGAGCAAAAGCACTGTTTCATTTCTTCATCGTCAGAGATCGCAACCCGCTTTTTGTGAGCCTGTCCGTTGGGAAGCGATCATCCGGATATAATGAAACTCAATCAAGGCCCTCACTCTACCGCTGATTCTGGATGGCGCATTGCCATTTTTGTATCCCCGACGCCGACAAATATGTTAACAAAATTGCCAATAATTGATAAACGACAGCTTTGAACGACAGGCTCTATCAGCAGACAGGACTCGCAACTACAACTGTACCTGCGCAAGAGAAGCATAATCAGTCGCCTGCGATCAGAATAGATCGCCTCTGTATCTTTTCTTCATTCCCAAAATTCTTAAGCCATGAAACAGGATAGCTTCGATTTTGAAAAACACAAAAAACGTGAAATTACCGTTTATGTCTTCCCGTGCAATTCTTCTGAGCTGGCACGTTGAACATGAACAGATGGGAGATAAATAATACAGCTTCAGATTTAGGGTCTATTGTTATGCCTCAACAATAAAAATCTATGGGCAAATTCAATTATGAAAGTAAAAAGATTTCTCACTATGGCTCGCCTGTTTCTGTTATTCGCTCTGTCGGTCATTTTGCCGGTCTCCGGTCATAGTTCTGCTGTTTCCGATCTATTGAGCTGGGCGGGATGGGGGGACTCCTTCAAATCCCCGAAGACAACAGAATTTATTAATAAAATGTCGTTTATAGAGAACAATCCGTCTCTTCACCTTGTTTACGATCTTAAAACTGCTGATGATAAAGGCAAGACAATTGAACTGGAAAAAAATCAGCTTTATATCCGCCTGAATAGCAAAGCAGGCGATATCTTTCATTTTTGTTTCAGAACCCCTCCCTCGTTATCCGCAGGAAATTTTCCCTCCCCACCAGTAATTACAGAGGCTTTAACAGGGCAGGGTATGCCTGATATTCAGGCCGGAGGAATGAGAGTGGTCGAACTGACACCAGACAGTGGTGGCTGGCAACATGAATATTTAGCCAGATGGCGTTTACCGGCTGGTAAAGCCTCGTTGGTCCTGTCGGTTCAAGACAATAATGCATGGCGTATACAACCAGAGTGTAGTGGTATTTTTTCACAAAGCACCGGTCTACCGTCACCTTCCGGTGGCAACACTTCTGGTAACAATACTTCCGACAATAAAAAGCTATCATTTGTCGATATTTTTTTCCGTAACCCTCAGGTTCCGGAAAACGGGTTCAATAATCCTGACGATACCAGCCGTTTCAATGGGCCTTCTGTAGTACCTCAAACCCCTGAGACCGCAGATAACAGCGAGCTATACACAAACTCCGGCGGTGGCGGTTTTGGTGGCGGCGATGATTCAGACGATTTATTTAAAAAAAGGCCGGGAGGTGGTATGGCTCCCCTTTACTCTTTTGAACTGATGAGTGAACTGGTCAGTAGAATGGTCCTGGTGCGTCTCCCCGACACTAACGGTCAGGCTGTTAAGAAACGAGTTTGGGATACCCGGATTGTTCTCAAAATCAAGCGTGGCTGGAATGAGCAGACCATCCTTATTTCACAACATCTGTGGAATAAGATAAAGGGTGCAAACCTTGAGCGGAATCCGCGACTTTTTATGGCATTGCTCAGGAATCCGGATAATCCGGAAGCAGCATTTGATCATTACCAGAGCAACAACCCGGAACAGACAGAAGACTATCGTGTTTATACAGAACAAGAGTTCATTTTAAGCCCTAAGCAATTAATTAGTGTTTCAGTATTTCCGGGCAGCTGTCCAACGGGGATAAGTTGCCCGAAAGGTACTGAAACCGCTGCAAAAGATGCCAGAGTTGATCTGAAACCTCCCTCCTACAGGCAATCTCAGGAGGCCTACAGTCATCATAATCGACGCCTCTTCGGTGAAAGCGGAAATGGGGAAGACGATGGTTCCGGCGGGGCACCCAACAACGTGTATTGCCAAAATTGTCAGAGACAAAAACCTGTAGTCTTTAACAATATGTGCTTTGACTGCGCTAATGCTGGCATGGTTGCATTTGAGCGGGGTCTCAGCGAACCGCCTCCTATTGTAACAAGTAAGGAAATACCGGTAGCCGTGGCAGAGTGGGTTGATACCTCAGCGATCAGACTAACACGATGGCTCGGTGAACTGGTCTATGAAAGACGAGAGTCGGATATTTTTCACTCCAGCCATTTCTACAAAAAGTATGAACTTTATAACCTTCTAACTGAAAATATTTTACAGCATAAAGAGACTCTGGAAAAATTTCACAAGTACTGGGTTAAATTTTCCAGAGGTTCGATATCTGCTGGTAACTTGATTCTACAGGTCGGTGTACTGGCCAAGAATCATGGAATCGACAAGCATGTTGAAATAGCAAGAATTGTTAAGACACTGGCCCGTCACCGGGACATATTTGAGACCCAGGCCTTTTTGGATCAATTCACAGAAAACAAATTAGCCAGTGAGCTTATAGGCAATCATCTTGCGACATATAACGAGTTATATAATCTCGTATATTCACAAGTAGATAGCCAAAAGAAAAAAGAATTAATGAATTTTATTTATCAAGTATTTAAACAAACCAGTGATTTACTGGCAGAGAAAACGGTTCCTTCGAACTATGACACATTCAGATATTTAGGCGAGTTATCCAGAGAACTGTTTAAGGATTATAGTTTTGGCTTTCCGAATTATAGGGATGGTCAGCTAGATATTATCCCCTGGGGTTTTGGACAACACGCCTTTATTACTCCATCTAACATACATAAATTAGAAAGGAATTTGCAATCTCAAGCACTTTATGGCCTTGGATTTTATATTTCTGACAATAATCCATCCACACCTGAACAAGTTATGGCTGTATTCACCGGCTTGGCTATTTTAAGCACAACACTCACGGAATGTGGCGGGTTCATCCACAAACTTACTCAGGATCAACGTCAGCTTTTCCTTTATTTTGCCAAGACTGCCAGAAAAGAACTTATTAATTTACTGAACTCAACCAGTTCAGAGCAAAAAAATGCGTTCTTAAACAGTATGTTTTTCGTCTTTGGCGAGATTCCCAGAGAATTGGCTGATGAACTGGCTCAGGAACAGTCATCCACACCTGTCAGTGGAGCGCATGCTGCTATGCAAACAGCGGCAGAACCCCAGCGTGAGCAAACAACAGGATACACTCTGGACTCACCTTTACCAGAACAAGTATTCGTAGACTATGGTTACTTGATAGGTACTAAATGGAAAATGTTTGCCAGACGTACGGAAGCAGGTTTTAGAGAACCCCAATTAGAGGCTATAGATCATGATAACAGACAACTTTTTGAAAAGGTGATGGCAATGCTGCACCAATGGAAGCGAGGCTCTCGTCGACCTGTTACCTTTAGAGACTTCCTAGGTACCCTTAAAAAAATAGACCGAAATGATATTAGAAGCTCAATAGAGCAAAGATATAATCTTCCTCAAATATAGAGTTTTTAAAATAGCTCCGCTATTTAACTCATATTCAGCTAAAACAACCATCTCATTATCGTATGACAAGAGATGGTTGTTGTGCTTTCGTCTAACCACCTAATGTTCTTTCAGGAACTTTCCTCACAGACAGTTTTCTGGGCAGTATGCGAGCGCCAAAATATCTACCACAATTCTGCTAACTTCCTATTCCTCTGTAGCGGACGATTTCGAGACAAAGCTTGGTATGAAAGGGTGAATAGGTGACCGATAGCAAGTATTCTGCAAGCCTATTACCTCAAGCAGTCAGCTTTCGTGCAACGCACCCATTGACTGGCAAAGATGGTGACCAAAGGAAACTGGGTTGTCTGTCTGGATCACACCAACTGAGACTTTGGTCAGTTCAAAATCAACATCATGATGGTCGCTAAGTAGGAGTTCGACATTCTCGCGAAGGAAGTCGTCATTCCCGCGAGGGAGGCTGTTGCAAAACTCTGGTTCGCATGCTGCAGCGTGGGAACCGATACCCATCTCGCGCTGCAGAGTCAGCTTTTCAGGGGAGGTATGCATTCCCACGCAGAGCTTGTTGGGCTTTTGCGACAGCCTCAGAGCTTGGGAACGAGTTGTTAGAGTTTTGCGACGGCCCCCTTCGCGGGAATGACGGGAGTGAAGCCGGGAATCATTCAGCTTGAGTTAATAAGCTTGCAGCTATATCTGCTGGCGAGTAGCCACTCACCCTTTTATATCAGGATTCCTTACGAAACTGCCCCCTAAAGAGCTTCTATTCGTAGCCTGTTTCGCTGTGCAGGATAAGAGGGGATCCCTCACCCCGTGAAGAAGCCGAAGGCAATAGGCAGGCTATGGGCCGAGGTTGCAACATACTCACAGGTCTCTGGTCAGCCATCAAGGGCAGAGGCACTGCTTCAGTTCATCCGAACTTCCGCAATGCCCTGCCCGGCAAACTGTCCGCTTACTTTTTGCTACCTGAGTGACTGTTCAGATAGTTGAAGAAATCATTATCCGGTTCCAGCAACAGGATGTCGCCTTTACTGTCAAAGGACTCTTTATAAGCCTGAAGGCTACGATAGAATGCGTAAAATTCAGGGTCCTGACGGTAAGCCCCGGCATAAACTTCTGCCGCCTTGGCATCGCCATCACCTCGAACAATCTCTGCGTCCTTGTAGGCATCTGCCTGAATAACGCGCTGTTCCCGGTCCGCATTAGCACGGATACCTTCAGCCATTTCCTGACCTTTAGAGCGGTATTCCTGAGCCTCTTTCTCACGCTCGGAAGACATACGTTCGAAGACCGAGTCACTGACCTGAGGTGGCAGGTCTACTTTTTTAACCCGGACATCCACAACAGTCACACCCAGCTCTTCTCTGGCCACTTTATCCAGGTTGCTGGTGATATCATTCATCAGCTTGTCACGCTGACCGGATACCACTTCATTCAGTGTCAAACCACCAAACTTGTTACGCATTCTGGATTCAGCACGCTGGGAAAGCAGCGTGTTGGCACGATAAATGTCACCGGCTGTCGCCTTGTAGAACTTGGCGACATCCGCTATTCGCCACTTGATGTAAGAGTCCACAATAACCGCTTTCTGTTCCAGTGTCAGAAAACGTTCTGATGGCACTTCGAGGTGTTGCAGACGGGCATCGAAAATACGCACGTTGTCTACAAACGGGAATTTCAAATGCAGACCCGGTTTCAGGTTAGGGTTCACCAGCTGACCAAAACGCAGTTGCACTGCACGCTCACGCTCGCTGATGACAAAGAGACAACTCCAGGCCAGAACCAGGATGACCAGACCAGCGATCAGAGCTGTAAAACCTTTCTGACTCATCGACCAACCCTCCCACTGCTTCGTGCACTGTTCACTCGCTTGCTCAACTCCTCTGCAACGCGATTACTGATGTCAGTCAAATCCTGACTGCTCAGCTCAGCTGGCTGGGCTGGCATGGATGACTTGCCCTGGGTCAATTTATCCAGTGGCAGGTAGATCATATTGTTGCCACCCTTGACGTCCACCAGCACCTTGCTGGTACCCTTCAGGACCTCTTCAACGGTTTCGATGTAGAGACGCTCACGTGTCACTTCAGGTGCACGCTTGTACTCTGTCAACAGCTTGGAGAAACGATCTGATTCACCTTCAGCCCTGGCAATGACTTCATCACGGTAAGCATTAGCTTCCTCAATGGTCCGCTGAGCCTTACCACGCGCTTCAGGGATAATCTTGTTCGCGTAAGCTTCCGCCTTGTTCTTGGCACGTTGCTCGTCTTCCCGTGCACGAATTACGTCATCAAAAGCAGCCTGAACTTCTTTTGGAGGCTGGGCACTTTCAATGTTGACCTTACCGATGCGCAGACCCGTCCCATAGTTTTCCTGGTATTCCTGCAAACGGGCACGAACTTCCTGCCCCAGAACTTCACGTCCCTGGGTCAGTACCTGGTACATCTCGGAGCTGCCGACCACATGACGCAGCGCACTCTGGGTGGCCTGCTCAAGACTCATCAGAGGCTTGGCAACATTCAGAACATAATTTTTAACGTCTTCAATGTTGTATTGGACAGACATGGAGACTTCAACAATGTTTTCGTCTTCAGTCAGCATCTGCTGTCTCAGGTTATAGGTACGGAGTTCGGTCACCTTTTCCAGAAACTTGCTTTCAAAGGGCGGGAAGTATATGTGAAGACCCGGACCAACGGTCTCGGTATATACCCCAAAGCGCAGAATAACGGCGCGCTCTTTTTCATCGACGGTGTAAATTGCGTTCCAGAGGTAGGCAACAATTGCCAAAACAATGATTCCGATAAACATTCCTGAGGAGGAACCGGAATTACTGCTCCCTTTACCTGAACCACCTCCACTCTTGCCACCACCAAACATTGAGTTCAGTTTGTCCTGCAGTTTGCGGAATGCTTCATCCAGATCAGGTGGTCCCTGATTTTTGCCACCACCCTTATTATTTCCACTACCCCATGGATCCTGGCTGTTTCCACCCGGCTCGTTCCAGGCCATATATGTCTCCGTAGAGTCAGTAACGAATTCTTTGCCCAGCTGGTGCGTCAGGACTTGCATCGTCCAAACTGGCTCTGTGAGCAAACTATTTCGCTGTAAAGCTGACCTTTGTCGCAACGACAGGGTAACTCTCTTTACAGCAGTGCGTAAAATCCATAAGGCGATCGGCCTGACAGATATGTGAACCTGACCTTGCCCGGACAGGCATGGCGTCTTTCCGGTCGTGTGAACCAAAGGCTTGACTGAAACAGTGAACATTCAGCAAATCCGGATACCACAACTTTCGGCGACAGACCAAGGCTGATTGTGTCGCTCCGGGAGCCCATCGGACCAAAACTTTTGAGTACGAAACCGCCCTGAGTCACAAAGTCCTCCAGGAGCCTGTCCGACTTAAGCAACCCCAGTAGGACAGTCTTAAGTCCATCAGGCTCCTAGGCCAGATTGTAGAGTTTGGAGAGCAGGAAGTGCAAGCTCATATTAGTAATCGCCGCAACTTCCTGACACCTTGCTGACTATTCATTAACAATAATCCTACCCTTCAATCAGACAACCTGTCTGTAAACCTTCCTGTTTTGCCACCCGTTCGAAGTCACTTCTTGGCATGCGGATATCCAGCAACAGTTCACCTTTGTCAGAATACTCTTCTGTCTGGATAGCACCCATTTGGTACAAGCGTGCCCTCACTTTTCCCTGATTGGCCTGAAGCATCAGACGCCCCTGAATCATATCATTGCCCAGCAATTCGGTGATGGCCTGACCGATTAACTCCAGACCTGCACCGTCTTTTGCACAGACCCAGACTCTTTCAGGTTGTCCATTATCATCACGCTGGATTTTTGGCGCCACCTCAGCCAGCAGATCAATCTTGTTATAAATCTGAAGAATGGGTAGTTCATTGGCATCAATTTCTTTCAGAACTTCATGCACTTCCCTGATATTTTCCAGACGCTCCGGATCATGGGCATCGATCACGTGCAACAGCAAATCTGCCTGACGGGTTTCCTCCAGTGTCGCCCGAAAGGCTTCCACCAGTTTATGAGGCAGGTGTCGAATAAATCCAACCGTATCTGCCAGGATCACAGGCCCCAGATCAGCAAGATCCAGCCTTCTCAACGTTGGGTCCAGTGTTGCGAACAACTGATCCTGTGCATAAACGTCTGACTGAGTCATGCTATTAAATAATGTCGACTTGCCCGCATTGGTATAACCTACCAGAGAGACCTGCGGCACTTCTGCCCTCTTTCGGGAACGCCGTCCCTGGTCACGCTGTTTACGAACTTTTTCCAAACGACGGGTGATGCTTTTGATTCTTGCCCTGAGCAATCTGCGGTCGGTCTCCAGCTGGGTCTCACCCGGCCCCCGCAGACCAATCCCCCCTTTCTGTCTTTCAAGGTGAGTCCAGCCGCGGATTAAGCGGGTACTCATATATTCAAGCTGAGCCAATTCAACCTGCAGCTTACCCTCAAAGGTTCTGGCACGCTGGGCAAAAATATCCAGTATCAGTCCGGTGCGGTCAATGACACGGCATTCCAGTTCTTTTTCAAGGTTTCTGGCCTGACTGGGTGACAGGGCATGGTTAAACAGAACGACTTCGGCTTTGTGCTGAAGCACAGATTGACGGATTTCTTCAACTTTACCGGGACCGACAAAATAGCGGGGAGAAGGAGACCGGACATTCACTGTGATAAAAGCAAGGGTTTCAACACCTGCAGAACGAACCAGCTCCATGAATTCCTGCGGATCTTCCCGTTCCTTGTCTTCACTCATATCCGGATGAACAAGGATTGCACTTTCACCACCTTCATGGCGCTCAAAAAACAAACAAAACTCCTGAAATTATTTTCTTTCGATAGGGGTTATTAACCATTCATTAACAGAACAGGAAATATTGAGACGGTCTGAATTGACCATTAAAACAGACTGCCAGCCCCAATAGTATACTGCCCGGTTATTTTTCTACACAGCTGTTTTTTCCATAAAACAATTTTCATGCTTAAAATGTTTCAATCGTACACGACCTGTTTATGAAACTCATAAACGTCAAAAGGCGCTATAAAAGCGCCTTTTAATCAATCAGCAAAACTTATTCTTGCTCGTCGTGCTCGCCCATACCTTCCTGACCCTGCATTGGCAGTCGAACCGGGCGGCTTGGCACTACAGTTGATACTGCGTGCTTGTAAACCATCTGGCTAACGGTGTTTTTCAGAAGGATTACAAACTGATCGAAAGACTCGATCTGTCCCTGGAGTTTAATGCCGTTTACCAAATAAATAGAAACCGGCACGCGCTCTTTACGCAGCACATTAAGGTAAGGGTCTTGTAGAGAATGCCCTTTTGACATTTCTGTACTCCTTATTAATTCTCGGGTTTTGAATAGCCATTGTTCACTTCTAGTTGGGCTATTCGCTCGACCGGCAGTGCCAGTACCTGATTGTTCAATCTGTGTACAGCCCAGAAATTTAGCTGGGCAACAGTAAGCGATGCCCCACACTGCCATCAATAGGTAATACTAGCTACTCATACCGGACCTGCAGAAACTATTGCAGGTGCTCACGTACCAGCCTTTTCCAATGCACTTTGTTAATGCTTTAACCAATACAAAGCTGAGGTCAGGAGACTTGTACAGAAATCACTTTCTTATTATTCCTTATTTAAGGACGGGCTTCAGCCATTTCAAGGCATCTTCCAACCGGTTTTTCGACAAACTGTCCAGCCAATGAATATCAGGCCAGCTTCTGAGCCAGGTCAACTGTCGCTTGGCCAGTTGTCGGGTAGCGATTATCCCTTTTTCCAGCATGGTGGAATAGTCCATCTCTCCTTGAAGATACCCCCAAACCTGACGATAACCAACCGCCCTGATAGAAGGCAGGGAAATATCCAGGTCTCCCCGCTCGTATAAAGCCCTGACTTCATCCACAAAATGGTGCTCCAGCATAAGTTTGAAGCGGGTTTCAATGCGCTGATGGAGCACTGATCGATCCCCGGGAGCAATGGCCAGATTCACCAGATTATAAGGCAGTCGACTGGTTGCCTGCTCCTGATGCCAACGGGAAATCACCTTGCCTGTGGCATAATAGACCTCCAGAGCTCTTTGCAGACGCTGAGTATCCGTCGGTTTAATACGAAGAGCGGCTACAGGATCAACTGTCTGAAGCTCGTCATGGAGCGCCTGCCAGCCCTCAGACTCAGCCCTTCTCATCAACGCTTCCCTGATCCCGGCATCTGCCGCTGGCAAAGTTGCCAGACCGTCTCGAAGCGCCTTGAAATAGAGCATGGTACCTCCCACAAGGAGAGGTATGTTTCCCTTATTAGTAATTTCCGTCATTTCCCTGAGAGCATCCTCACGGAAGTCAGCTGCAGAATATGGCTCGGAAGGGTCCCGGATATCAATCAACCGATGAGGAGCCCTTGCCAGTTCCTGTGCAGAGGGCTTGGCCGTTCCTATATCCATGCCTCTGTAGACCAGTGCCGAATCAACACTGATCAACTCACAGGGCAGTCTCTCCGCCAGCTGGATAGCCAGATCCGTTTTGCCCGATGCAGTGGGCCCCATCAGAAAAATAGCCGGTGGCTGTATTTCTTCAGAAGAAAGAGTCTGTGGCTGTTTTTCTTCAAAAGAAAGCGGTTCGGATGCCATAAACAGAAAAATAATGCGTTATCAGAAAAAACGGGGAGCTGAGTGTACCCGAAGCCTTCCCATGATCAAAAGCTTTGGACTGAAAACTTACCAAAGAGTTCCGCAAGTCTAAGCGAAGATGTTAAAAATTTTTTTACCAATTGTTGCTGCCACACCAAGGTAGTCTATTCTCGGACAGGCTACTCAATTTTTTTTGGAACACACAAACAATGGAATGACTGACACAAACTGATCAGAAACACGGGTTTATCATGAAAGCAGTCCCCTTTTTATCACCCTCTTACCGAAAAGTACTCTCAGTAGCAGCCTTTTCCTTAATGCTATCCCCTGTAAAAGCTAATGAAATTTATAGTCAGTTTTATAGTTTTGGAGACAGTATTTCAGATACCGGCAATCTGAAAGTCCCTTATGCCGGACGGTTGGTTCCATTAAAGTTCTCAGACAACACTTTATACAACCAGAATATTGCCGGCACAATGGGGTTTGATTTTCGCCCCTCTATGGATGGCGGCAATAATTTTTCCGTGAGTGGCAACTCCAGTGAGGAAATCCTTTTATCCGTCACGTCAGATACCCCCTATGTGCCTTTAAATCTGGATTTTTTCAAGAACCAGACGCAAGACAGTTTCTTCATGAGAAGCCATGGACAGGCAGATAAAAAAGCCATGTACATGATTCTGGGCGGTAGCAATGATGTTGAATTCGTGACAAACAACTTACGAACTCCCCTGAAAGCCGCTCAGGACCTTGTAGGCACTGCCAATGCACTCCATAGCTATGGCGCTCGTTATATCATTATGCTCAATGTTCCCAACCTTGGAGAAACGCCGGGAGGAGAACATTTGCTGGCTGGTACGCGTGATCAACTCAGAATGGTCAGCAAATCGATTGATGATGCCGTCCTCACAGAACTCCAGAAGTCCACTGCCAATATCTTCTATCTGAATTTGTATGGTCTGGTGAAAGAGGTATCCGATAACCCGGCAGCCTTTGGTTTTGTTGATCTTTCCCCTGAAAACGCAGACATCACCTGTATGGTTGCAGGCGTTCCCACAGGCGTACCCTGCGAAAAGCCCGATCCCGCTACAGTTATGGGCGGAGACGATAGAGATCGCATCATCACCGGGGTTGCACAGAAGTCCATATTCTGGGATGGCCTGCACCCCAGCAGCGCTATGCACAAAATAGGGAGCGATTACATTTTGTCAGCCATCAGGGCGGCTACCGTAGTCGGCAGCCTGCCAAGAATCGCAGACTCTCATTCAACCACATTGGACAGCAGTATTTTTAATGAGCTGGCACTGCATCGCTGGAAAGACACAGAGCCGGGTACCCTGTCATTCTTTGGTGGCGGAGCCGGCGCAGAAAGCCAGATTTATGACGCTGTTGCCAGGAAAGCCAATGACAATAAGGGTTTCGTAATCCATGCAGGCCTACACTACCAACTGACAGAAGAATTCAAGCTGGGTGTCGCCTTACAGGGCGCTGAAACACACTACAAACCTGAGCAGTCCGACTATAAAACCAACAGTATTGGTGGCAGCCTTTTTACCAGTTATCAGGGGGAAAGGTTTTTTTCCAATACGGCATTGAACTATCTTGACCTCGATTACGACAACAAGCGTGGTTTCCATCTGGGTGCCTTGACACGCAAAGAAAGCAGCTCCAGCTCGGGCAAACTCTATGGTTTAACCATGGACGCAGGCTATGCACTATACGACAATGGACGGCTAAAGGTAGGCCCTATTGTTTCCGCCAGCTATCATAAATCATCGGTCGACGGTTTTACCGAGTCCGAAAATAACTTGTCCTCTATGGTATTCGGTGATCAGGAGCTGGATTTCAAAAATGCCGCAGCAGGTGTTTTTCTGGATGCGATAAACGACAAAACACGTCTTGGTATTCAGATTGACTACAACAGGGATCTCAATGATGACGACTTGAGAACCATTCAACTGCGACAGAAATTAACTCCCCGGATGGCCTATTTACCCGCTGATATCAGTAGCAAAGATGCCTGGCGAATGAAGTTAAGAGTAGGGCACAGCCTGACAAACGACGTGGAAGTTTACGGCAGCTACCAGTTCAGCAAGGCTGATGACCATCAGACCGATTATCAGGCCTTGCAACTGGGTATTTCCTGGTCGATCTAGTGCGTCTGAGCCTTATATCGTTAACTTACTCACATTCCGCCACCCCCACGAAAGCAGGAGTACAACGAATGTTGGATTCCCGCTTCTGAGGCTGTCGCAAGACCTCTGGTTCCCATGCTTTCAGGCCCTGTGGGTCCCAGCGTGGGAACGAATTGTTAGCGTTTTGCGACACGCTCTTATTCGGGAATGACGGCTGTGTGAGTATCGGCTCCTAACGCCCTCGTAAAAACAGTTTGTCCAACTGATCCAGTGTCAATAACGTCCAGGTAGGTCTTCCGTGATTACACTGTCCACTGCGTTCCGTCTGCTCCATATCCCTGAGCAGAGCGTTCATTTCTTCGATGGAAAGACGACGGTTAGCTCTTACCGAACCATGGCAGGCCATGGTGGCCAGCACTTCATTCATCTGACTTTCCACACGATCACTGTCACCGTGCTGCATCAGATCTGACAAAACATCACGAACCAGCTTTTCAACATCAGCGTTGTGAAGCATGACCGGCACTTGTCGAACCAGTAGCGTTTCCGGCCCCATTCGCTCGAGGGCCAATCCAAGCTTTTTGAAGTACTCATAATTCTCTTCTGCACAGGTCGCCTCACGATCGCTGACAGCTATTGATTTTGGCACCAGCAGGGGCTGGGCTTTAATACCATCGGCATGCCAGGAAACTTTCATCCGCTCGTAAGTAATGCGCTCGTGAGCAGCGTGCATGTCCACCAGAATCATCCCCTGCTCGTTCTCAGAGAGAATATAAATACCTTTCAGCTGCGCTATGGCAAAACCCAAGGGGGGTATATCTGCTGTCTGCTCTGGCAGATTAACAGATGCAGGCTGAGCAGCTGGCGCATCATTGACGGCCAGTGGCTGACTTTCCTGGACAGAGCTTCGCTCAGTGGCACCAGAAGCATAGAGTTCACTGTAGACCTGAATCTGCTTCTGAATCTGATCTGGCTGAGGTGTTTCTCTTGCCTGTCTTGCACCTGCCGATGCTGATGGCTGCCCGGAAGACGCACCATAAGAATGGGAAGCGGTTGCTGGAGCTGGCGACAGCGGCATACTTTCCTGACTTTTGAACTCGCCACCTTCAACACCTGAAGCCCGGGCCTGGGGTTGTGAAGAGAGAGCGGCTGGTGGCAACTGATCTTCTGGAGACACCTCTCCCAGAGCACGATGCAGGGTACTGAACAGAAAATTATGGACGGTTCGACCATCCCTGAATCGAACCTCATGCTTGGTGGGGTGAACGTTGACATCCACCAGCGCCGGATCAAGCTCAAGATACAAGACAAAGGTTGGATGCCTGCCGCCATAGAGAACATCGCGATAGGCCTGACGAACAGCGTGTGCGACCAGTTTATCCCTGATCACCCGGCCATTGACGAAGAAGTATTGAAGATCAGCACTGGAACGGGAAAACGTTGGCAATCCTACCCAGCCCCAAAGCTTGAGCCCGGAAACATTAACATCAACAATCACCGAGTTTTCAATAAACTTCGGACCACACAGGGAAGCCACCCGGCGATCTTTCTCAGCCTGAGTGTTACAGGGTCTTAGCTGATGAATACTGCGCTGGTTATGTCTGAGACCAAACCCAACATCAAACCGGGACAGGGCCAGACGCTTCACGACTTCTTCAAGATGGGAAAACTCGGTTTTTTCCGTACGCAGGAATTTACGCCTTGCAGGGGTATTAAAAAACAGATCCTTGACTTCAATCGTCGTACCCACGGGGTGAGGTGCCGGATTAACAATAGCCTCCATGTCACGCCCTTCGGTACGAACCTGCCAGCCAGACTCCTGACCATCAACATGTGACGTTAATGTTAAGCGTGAAACCGAGCTGACCGAAGCAAGGGCTTCACCACGAAAGCCCAGAGTCCCGACACCTTCCAGATCTTCCAGTTCAGAAATCTTGCTGGTGGCGTGTCGCGACAGAGCCAGTGCCAGATCATCTTTGGCAATGCCATGTCCGTCATCACGAATACGGATCAATTTGACACCACCATTTTCTACCTCGACATTCACTCGTTTGGCACCGGCATCAAGACTGTTTTCCAACAGTTCTTTAACAACCGATGCGGGACGTTCAACCACCTCACCGGCAGCAATCTGGTTAGCAAGTCGGGTATCGAGTAAACGAATAGGTTTCATAAAAGGCAGGTCAGTCAGTCCGGTTTTATTGCCAGAAAGACTATCAGCCTCTATCGACTTTTGCCAAGTCGTTAGAAGAGACTGGATAATAAAGCTGGCATCCAGCTCAAGGTAAAGTCCGTCAACACAGGCATGGCATTCTGGTCGTAGTACAACGCAGCCATCTCATCCTTGAAATCCTTGAGTCGCCAGAGTGTCAGCATGGCCGGTACAATCCGGTAGCCCGGAATGGTGTACCCCAACAGAGTCAGTACTGGCAGTGATGGACTGGTAGAACCACAAACCTTTGACAGCTGAAGCATACGACGTCCTATGTTTTCACTGACTTCATAATGAACCTGACCTTTCAGGATATTCTTAAGCCCTGTCTGAAGCTTCTCTATTTTCTCCTTTGAGACGACAAGGGTTGCAGCCCCCTTAATGGTTTTGCCTGCGGGGGAGGCAATACCGACAACTTTGACCAGAAACTCCCAGACTTTATTTTCAAGCTCTTCTGCGGGCAGACCGGTCAGCACATCAATCACCGGAGTTTCTTTCGGCTCTCTTTGTTCTGTTGTCTGCTCTGCCGGGGTTTCCGTCTCTTCTGCCAAACTGCCCTGTTGTTTCTGAGCTTCAGGTTCCTTTTGTATTTCTTTCTGCTTCCAGACCTGCTCAGGTACTAATAAACGCGGCCTTAAAACCAAGTGATGTTCAGACATGACAGAAACAGGCCGGGCTGAAGATGGGACAGCCAGTCCAGATATGATCCTGAGGGCTGAATCTATCTCAGGGTACTCTGAAATCACCTCATAGGATTGCAGTAAATCTGACAGATCGTCTTCAGGCTCTTCAAGGTCAGGGGAAGAAAGCGTCAGACTTTCAAACTGTGCAATGGTCCGGCTATCGAGCCTGGTGAAGGTATCGCTGAAAATCCGATGTCCGGACCGGTTGACCCGGTTATTCTCATTGAGAGGGTTGTCCTGACAACCATAAGCCGACAGCTCATCGGTTGATGCCTGGTTTAGCTGGGTGGGTAATAAGTTAACTGAAGCCCTCAGATGCATAACCGGATCCTCCCTGGATTTTCCACACAATGGCACTTTACAGGAAAAAACCCGGGAACAGACTGACCAGCCTGTCAGCATTACTGACGGTATCTTCAGGTGTCTTTTAGTTGGGAATCACCAACATCTGTCCGGTTCTGATCCTGTCTGACCGGCTGATATTATTGGCCGTTTTCAAAGAGCTCAGACTGATATCAAAGCGACTGGCAATCTCTGACAGGGTATCACCGGCCTGGATCACATACTGGTCTGGACGAGTATCTATTTTACCCTCAGCCTTGAGCCCGGAGATCAGCGTACCGGGCGGAGGCTTCTTCACAAAGTAGCCTTTCACGCCTTTGAATATCTGTCGGGCCATAGCACGTTGATGGCTTCGGGTTTTCAGTTTACGCCCTTCTTTGGGATTGGAGATAAAGCCTGTTTCCACCAGAATAGAGGGAATGTCGGGAGACTTCAGAACAGCAAAAGCAGCTTGCTCCACCTGTTCTTTATGCAGCCTGTTGATCGTACCGATATTCTTCAGCACCTTGTCACCGACTTCCAGACTCGAAGACAGTGTTGAGGTCATGGACAAATCCAACAAAACACCCGCCAGAATATCGTCTTTGTCACTCAGGGATATGCCCCCTTCACCGCCAATCAGATCTGACGAGTTTGCTCTGTGAGCCAGCCAGCGGGCAGTCTCTGATGTTGCTCCCCCCCTGGACAGGGCATACACCGAGGCACCATTCGCTCGAGGATCTGTAAAAGCGTCAGCATGGATGGAAATGAACAGATCAGCTCCTGCTTTACGAGCAATAGCGGCACGTTCACGCAGGGGGATATAGTAGTCTCCGGTTCTTACCAGAACAGGCTTGAAGCCGGGTTCTTTGTTCAACAGAGCGGCGAGGTCTTTGGAAATGTTCAGCGTGACGACCTTTTCATGCCCTCCTCCATAGGCCAGTGCGCCCGGATCTTCGCCACCGTGGCCGGCATCAATCGCCACAACAATATCTCTTTTGGAAGATGTTTTAATGGGCTCTTTTACCGGATCTGCTGCTTTTGTCCGATCATCAAAGAGATCGACCACCAGACGATAGCCGTATGTGGCATTGGGTTTAAGCAGGAAGCTTTTACTGGTGACCTTATTTCTCAGATCCAGAACAATCCGCAAATCTTTCTTGTTTCGAACCCCATAACGAATCTTGCTGATAGGAGTCGAGCCGAGACGGGGATTGACTGAACTTTTGGGCTTCCGGGTGCCACGAATATCCACCACCAGTCTTCGGGGGTTGTCCAGAAAAAATTGCGAGTGAGCGACTTCACTGGAGACATCAAATACCAGACGGGTCTTATCAGGCGATCGCCAGACACGGACATCGTCAACCTGGGCTGCAAACAATGGCAGAGGCAATAGCAACAGAGCAGCAAAAAAGAACTTCCTTATCCTCGACGACATTCTCCCTCCTGCCGTCCCTGCAGTTTTCTCAACATACCCAGCCCACGTTCGGTTCCCGCTTTGATGAGAGCCTTGCGTCCAGGCAGGTTGTAATCCAGTTGTACTTCCAGATCGGCATCCGGCAGAGCTCCCTCACCTTTGCAGGGCCACTCGATCAGACACAGACAGTCTTCTTCAAAATAATCCCGCCCCCCGATGAACTCAAGCTCTTCAGGATCAGCCAGTCGATAAAGGTCAAAATGATAGACCTGCTGACCGTCAACTGAGTAGGGCTCCACCAGGGTATAAGTCGGGCTTTTCACCGCCCCCTGATGACCAAGGCTATGCAGAATACCCCGGCATAAAGTGGTTTTTCCGGCTCCCAGGTTTCCGACCAGATAAATGACGGCATGACCACTGCTTACTTCAGCCAGCTTGTTGCCAAGCTGAACCATTTCCTGCTCATTATCAATCAGCAGCTCAATCCTGCCTTCCATACACTCACTATTATCTTTACGGGAACGGGTATGGGCACCCGTTCATTATTTGTTGTGTCCATAGCTCAAGGCTGTCTCAATAGCTCAAGGCTGTTTTGCAATTTTATTCAGCTGACTTCTTATGTGAGGGAGAGTTTCCAGTGCCAGCATCCCTCGTTCGCCTTGCAGCCCCGCCAGATGGTCTGCACCTGTCGCATGCAGCCAGACCCCCAAAGCTGCTGCATTATGGGTCTCTAAGCCCTGAGCTGCCAGTGCGGCAATCACACCGCTGAGTACATCCCCCATACCCGCCACAGCCATACCCGGATTACCATCCGGGCACAGATTCAGGATTTTTCCGTCGTATACAAGCGTGCCGGCCCCCTTTAACACGACCACTGCACCGAAACGGTTAAAGAGTTCTTTTGCAGCTTTAACCCGGTCGCCATTAATGGTTGAAGTTTGAGTTTCCAGCAGTCTCGCCGCTTCGCCGGAATGGGGTGTGAGAATCATCGGGTACTTTCGACGTTTAAGCAACGCCGGATCTTCCGAAATGATATTGAGACCATCGGCATCGATTACCGCAGGACACTCAGCTTTCAGCACTTCAGCAAGGAGCTCGCGGGCCCATGAATCTTTTCCCAGACCGGGTCCCACAACCAGCAGATTTTTCCCTTCCAGGAGCACGCGAAGATCTTCTGCACCCGAAACGGCTGAGGCCATCAACTCGGGACGCCGGGATGCCAGAGCCAAAAGATGTTCCTGACGGGTAGCCACTGTGACCCGACCAGCACCACAATATAATGCAGCTTCTGCCGACATAATGGCAGCACCGGGCATACCATGGTTCCCGGCCACCACCATAACATGTCCATTGTCGCCTTTATGTAAATCTCTGGCTCTGGGCTGAAGCCAGCGACTCAGTCTGTTTTCTGACAACCTCAGAGCTTCATTCGGCACGGCTTCATAAACCTCCCCCGGCACACCCAGATCAGCAAACTCAACCTGCCCGGACAGCTCTTTTCCCCTGCCTGAAAGCAACCCCAGCTTCATACCTATGAATGTCACCGTTACATCTGCCTTTATGGCAACGCCCATAGCGATGCCTTTGTCAGCACAAAGACCGGATGGAATATCAACAGCAAGAACAGGTCGACCCGATTCATTGATGCGAATGACAACGTCTCGATAGCGACCCTCAACGTCTCTTCCCAGCCCCGTTCCCAGCAGGGCATCGACGAATACGTCACCGGACAGTAGCGTCTGGGATGTATAAGGTTCAACATCAACACCCTCTGCGATACAGGCTTTATAGGCTGACAGGGCATCTCCTGACAGTTTTTCCGGAGAAGAGAGGAAATTCACTGAAACCGAAATCCCCCGCTTAGCCGCCAGCATGGCCACCAGATAACCATCGCCACCATTATTCCCGCCACCGCAGAAGACCTGAAGCCGATTGCCAAGAAGAAGGTCTGGCCAATGGTTCATCAGAGAGCGAAAAGCCGCACGGGCAGCCCGGCTCATCAGCTCAAAGCCATTGATCTGAAAATCATTGATTGCTACATCATCAAGCCGGCGAACTTGTTCTGCAGTATAAAGCCGGTCAAAGATGCCAACTCGATCGCTATCGTACATAAGCACTCACTCCTACCTTGATAGATTACCTTAATATCGACAGCTAAACAGCTTCGATTCCGTCTAAGAAGTAGCTCAGGATTACGCTTTTGCGGGTTTACCATTATTCTCGACAAGGGGTGTGTTAGAATGCTCGTCTACAATCTCAGATTTTTTCCTGGCAGCAACTGATCAACGTGTCTATCTCCAACGACTCTTCTGAAAGCCCTGATTATCAAAAGCTGGCTGACGATATTCGTCTTTGGGCCAGACATTTAGGCTTCCAGCATGTGGGTATTACAGAAGCCCGAATCCCGGAGCGGGACAAAAAACAGTTTCAGCAGTGGCTGGATCAGGGACTCCACGGTGATCTGGCGTACATGGAGCGACACAAGGAGCTCAGGTGCCATCCTGAAAAGCTTCATGAAGGTGTCATCCGGGTTATCTCCGCCAGAATGGATTATCTGCCCGCAGAAACCGAAACCATCAAGATTCTTAATGAACCGGAAAAAGCCTATGTTTCCCGTTATGCCCTGGGACGTGATTACCACAAGCTGATTCGCAAACGCTTAACCCAACTCGGAAAGAAAATAGAAGCAGTGGCCCCGAACCACGGTTATAGGGCATTTGTTGACAGTGCTCCCGTGATGGAAAGACCTCTCGCCCAGCAGGCGGGTCTGGGCTGGATGGGCAAACACTCACTGATTATCAACCGTAAGGCAGGTTCTTTCTTTTTCCTGGGAGAACTCTTTACTAATTTACCTCTGCCCACGGACGAACCTTATGAGAAGAACCATTGCGGTCGCTGCACCACCTGCATGGATGTTTGCCCTACCCAGGCGATTGTCGAGCCCTACAAAGTGGATGCCAGAAAGTGCATTTCCTATCTGACTATTGAAAACAGTGGCCCCATACCCGAAGAGCTTCGCAGCAAAATGGGTAACCGAATTTTTGGCTGTGATGACTGTCAGCTTACCTGCCCCTGGAATCGATTTGCCAGACGCACACAGGAAACTGACTTTCAGCCTCGTCACCATCTGGATAACAGTGATCTGGCGGATCTTTTTCTGTGGACAGAAGAAGAATTTCTGGAGCGCACCGCAGGCTCACCGATCCGACGTGCGGGCTTTGAATGCTGGTTACGGAATCTGGCAGTAGGTTTAGGCAACGCCCCCACAACGGATAAAGTCATGTCAGCACTTCATCAGCGCCAGAACTACCCCTCGGAACTGGTAAAAGAACATGTGCAATGGGCACTTAAACAACACAACCCAAATGCTCAAGATTAAATCTGTGCATGGACTACCCTTAGGAGCTACTGAGACGCAGATTCCCGAGGTTATTGATCATGTCTGTCAAGTTATCGGGTGATTCACTCACGCCCTTTCTTCATATTGTCAAACAATACGACCATTACATTCAGACTAAAGACGTCCGTGGCATCATGTCGCTGTTTGTCACAGACGACGAGCCCCACAGCTTCGGACTGCATGTCAATTTGAATGAACGGGAAGCATTGAGACAACGGTTGACAGACTACTTTAATGCCGGTGAATCCTTCTCAGCAGAATTTAAAGCAGAACCGGTTGTCTATCACTATGGCGAAGCAGCCTGTCTCTGCATGATGCTACCCGTGAAAGGTTCCGAAGGTGCTCATATCAGGGTCACTATTTTTCTGGAAAATCATTCCGGACAGTGGCTGATACGTCACCAGCATATTTCCCAGTCACCTGTTTGAAGGGATTCACCAAAGATTTAAACGGCCCTGGAACCTGGTGTTCTTCACCTTGGCTTTCCGGGTGCCTCTTTGGTGTCCCTTTGCTTACGTCTGACAGATGTATTGGGTTTATGGCCCCTGGAAACCTCCCCCGAGCGCTGCCCATCCTGATGCTCTACTCTGGGTTTTTTTGGCTTTTTGGGTTTTTTGCGCCTGGGAGGGCGGGTATCCAGTCTGGATTCTGGCAGTGCATTCACAGGCTTGAACCCCGGAATTTCCTGTCGATCAATCAGCTGACGGGTTAACCTCTCAATTGCCACCAGTTGTTTGAATTCGTCAGCACACACCAGAGACACTGCCTGTCCGGTCGCACCGGCCCTGCCTGTTCTGCCGATCCGATGAACATAGTCTTCGGCAACGTTGGGAAGATCAAAGTTAACAACCTGCGGCAACTGATCAATATCCAGCCCACGTGCAGCAATATCAGTGGCTACCAGAACCCGAATTTCACCGCTTTTGAACTCAGCCAGTGCTTTTGTCCGGACATTCTGGCTTTTGTTGCCGTGAATAGCTGCGGCCTGGACCCCCTTGCCCTCAAGATGCCGTGTCAGCCGGTTGGCACCGTGTTTTGTTCGGGTAAATACCAGCACCTGACGCCAGTCATTCTCTGTGATCAACTGAGTCAGCAGTGCGGCTTTCTTGTTTTTGTCCACAGGGTAAACACACTGATCTACGGTTTTAGCGGCGGCATTTCCCGGTGTGACCGAAATCTCTACCGGCGAACGCACCAGACCTTTTGCCAGATTTCGGATCTCATCGGAGAAAGTCGCTGAAAACAGTAAGCTCTGCCTGCTTTTGGGAAGGATTGCCAGAATCTTGCGAATGTCACGAATAAAGCCCATGTCCAGCATACGGTCGGCTTCGTCCAACACCAGCACCTCCAGCTGTTTGAACTTCACAGCATTCTGGTTGAACAGGTCCAGTAGCCTGCCTGGCGTTGCCACCAACACATCCACGCCTCTTCTCAATTTCATCATCTGGGGATTGATCTTGACGCCCCCAAATACCACGGTTGAGCGAAGAGGAAGGTGGCGACTATAGGTTTCCACACTTTCAGCTACCTGAGCGGCCAGCTCACGGGTCGGCGTCAGAATTAACGCCCGCACCTGATTGGCCTGGACACGAGGTCCTTTTGCCAGCTTCTCCAGTATGGGCAACGTAAAGCCTGCCGTTTTACCGGTACCTGTCTGGGCCGCTGCCATGACGTCATGGCCTTCAAGTACGGCAGGGATAGCCTGAGACTGAATAGGCGAAGGGGCATCATAACCTTGCTCTGTGACAGCTTGGAGGATGGGAGCTGATAACCCCAGCGAGTCAAAACTCATGAAACATTCCCGGTTGGCGTCATTCAGCAGAACCGGGCTGAAGACTTGGCGAGGTGGGCAGCTTAACCAATATGCCTGACTCAAGCTATCAGGTCTTTGCTGCAATAACGAAAAAGAACAGCCGCTCTTTTTGAGAGCCACTGTTAAGAGCCACTGTTCTGATTAACTGATCAGGATTGAATAAAGTGTTGGCGGTAGAAACGGAGTTCTTCTATGGATTCACGAATATCTTCCAGCGCCAGATGAGTGCCTTTTTTGCTAAATTGATCAAGCAGCTCAGGCTGCCACCTTCTTGCCAGCTCTTTTAACGTACTGACATCAATATTACGGTAATGGAAAAACTCATGAAGTTCTTTCATGTAGCAGTTCAGAAAGCGGCGATCCTGACCAATGCTGTTCCCGCACATGGGTGATGCACCGACCTTGGAGTACTGTCTGAGAAAGGCCAGAGTCATTTGCTCGGCCTCAGTCAGACTGATCTGGCTTTCACGGACTCTTTGGGTCAACCCCGTTTCACCGTGGGTTTTGATACACCACTCATTCATATTCGCAAGGACTGCATCACTTTGATGCACCGCTATCACGGGGCCTTCAGCAATAAAATTCAGCTGATCATCTGTAACAATGGTCGCAATTTCCAGAATTTGGTCGTGTTCGGGATCAAGTCCCGTCATTTCCAGGTCGATCCAGACAAGATTATCTGCTTTAGCCATCAAGCACCCGATTTCCTTTAGAAAGATGTGCCAGCCCAACAATGAATACGGCTTGAATTCAAAGGTTTGAAATAGCCCTGAAACCGATTCTGTAACATTTTCACAAAAAATATCGGCAAATGAAGAAAGCCATGGCTGACTTATTTAGTCTAACCGATCATAATCTCTCCGTGAAACCTACACTCGCTTCCTTCTGACCGCTCTGTAGCTCAGTATCGATTGACACCTTCTGTCTATCCACTTAAAGATGTGGGCATCAGCGAGACAAAGGCTATTTCTGGCCATTGCCATGAAAAGCCAGAATCTATCCAGCAGACCAGGTAAAACCTTGAGTAAACCATGAGTAAGCGCAAACTAACGCGCAAACAGAAATGGCGCATAGAGAAAGTCCAGCAGGAACGCATTGCCCGCGCCAGGAAGCGAGAACAGCTTATTGAGCAAAAAATACAGGACGATAACCTGGGACCTGAACAACAAGGTCTGATCATCGCCCACTATGGTGCAACCCTGGATATCGAGCCATGGGGCCAAACCGGTGCTGTTCGTCGATGCCACCTGCGGACTAACCTCCCACCCCTGGTCACCGGAGACCAGGTGGTATGGCGTCCGTCCCTGAAAGACGAAACCGGGGTGGTGGTCGCCCTCGAAGATCGCACCAGCCTGCTCACCCGGCCTGACAACCATGGTCGAATCAAACCCGTTGCCGCCAATATTGACTATATCGTGCTGGTCATAGCGCCTGTGCCCATTCCTCATACCAATCTGATTGACCGCTATCTGGTTGCTGCCGAGACGGTTGGCATTGAACCGGTTCTTTTGCTGAACAAAATCGACCTGCTGGATGAAGAAGGCATGGAACTGATGGACGATATGCTGGCGGTTTATGAAGACATTGGTTATCAGGTCCTGCGGGCTTCTACCCGCTCAGAAGATGGACTGGTGCCTCTCAAGGCTCTGCTTGATGAGCATGTCAGTGTCTTTGTTGGACAGAGTGGTGTGGGAAAGTCCTCCCTGGTTAATGCACTCTTACCCGGTGTTGATATCCGTGTCGGTGACCTTTCCGAAGCCACCGGCAAAGGCATGCATACCACCACTGCCGCAAAGCTCTTCCATTTCCCCGCAGGTGGCATGTTGATTGACTCACCCGGCATTCGGGAATTTGGCCTCTGGCATATTGATGCCCAGTCGGTTCTTGAAGGTTTCAGGGAATTCAGACCCTACCTTGGTCATTGCCGATTCCGAGACTGTCAACATGAGAAGGAACCGGGTTGTGCCTTGAAGCAGGCTCTGGAAGATGGCGAAATTCTGGAAGAACGAATGTTCAGCTATAAACAGATTGTCGACTCTCTGGACCTCTGACGGGTCCGTGTTAGCATAGGCTATCGCCTTTTTCTCATCAGCCATGAATGAAGAAGTACAATGAACTCAATAGACGATCTGCCACTGATCCTTGAAGCTGATCAGCTGGAACCTCTGCTGGGGCACGAAGACCTGCTGATAGTAGACCTTTGCAACCCGCAACTGTACAACCACTCCCATATTCCCGGTGCCCTTAGCATTGCTCCACAGAGCATGGTTTCCGGTGAAAAACCGGCAGCGGGCAAACTTCCTGCCGTTAAACAGCTGAACCAGATGCTCTCCAACATTGGCTACAGCAAAAACAAACACATTGTTGTTTATGATGACGAAGGCGGTGGCTGGGCAGGCCGTTTCATCTGGACGCTGGATGTGATCGGACACAAGAAATACAGCTACCTGAACGGTGGTGCACACGTCTGGCTGAAAGAAGGTCATCCCACCGAAAGCACCATTAACCGCCCTGAACCGACACAAGTTGATCTGAAGATTGATGACTCTGTGATTGCCAACAAAGAGCTCATCATGAATTCACTGGAAGACTCAAACACTGTGATCTGGGATGCCCGATCAGTTGATGAATATCGCGGTGAAAAACGCTTCTCACAAAAAGGGGGGCACATTCCGGGTGCCGTAAACCTTGAATGGACACTGGCCATGGATCATGACCGTAACCTCAGAATTCGCAACGACATCGCCGATATTCTTGAACAGCTGGGCATTACCCGGGACAAAAACGTCATTACCCATTGTCAGAGCCATCATCGCTCGGGCTTTACCTATCTGGTGGGCAAGTCTCTGGGCCTGTCTATCAAAGCTTACGATGGCTCCTGGTCAGAGTGGGGCAATCTGCCCGATACCCCCGTCGAAACCTGAGGAATAATGGCACTGTTTAATCTTAAGCAGTGCCGTTTCTGTCTACTCAGCGTCTACTTGTGAGCCCCTGCTCTCACCATTACAATCCAATGCTCTTAAAAACAGGATGAGTCCTGACTGTGAAAGAACAATTTTTTGCCTTTATCCAATATTTTCTGCCGCACCACCTTATTTCACGGGCGGTATACTGCTTTGTTGAGAGCACCTGCCCCAGGTTCAAGAATGCGCTGATCCGCCGCATCATCAAACAATATGATGTTGATATGAGCGAGGCTGATCGCGAAACCCCTGAAGAATACCTTCACTTTAACGATTTCTTCACCCGTTCCCTGAAACCGGGGTTGCGTCCCCTGCCTGAAGACGAAAGTCTGATCGTCAGCCCCGCTGACGGCGAAGTCAGCCAGCTCGGCGACATCGAAAATGGCAGGATTTTCCAGGCCAAAGGGCACGACTATAGCCTGATTGAACTGCTGGGCGGGGACAGTGATCTGGGCCAGGAATTCATGGGTGGAAAGTTCGCCACGATCTACCTTTCTCCCCGTGATTACCACCGTGTTCATTCACCTTTCGGTGGCACTCTGCGAAAAATGATCCACGTTCCGGGTCGTTTGTTTTCGGTGAATCAGGGCACTGTTGAAAACATTCCAAACCTGTTTGCCCGAAATGAACGTGTCGTGGCTATTTTTGATACTGAGCGCGGACCGATGGCTGTTATCATGGTCGGTGCCATGATTGTTGCCAGTATTGAAACCGTCTGGGCCGGACTGGTGACCCCCATCAGAAAAAAAGTTCGTACCTTTGAGTACGGCGAAGACTCGGCAGAACAGGTCTCCTTGAAACGGGGTGATGAGATGGGCCGATTCAAGATGGGCTCTACTGCCATTGTGCTCTTTGGCAAAGATCAGGTTGACTGGCTTGAATCCTTCGAAGCCGGATCGAAGATCAGGATGGGAGAGGCTCTGGGAGCCTGACCGCACCTGCAAAATAGATGAAGGACTCAATTAAGGATACACTGCGGTTTTTGATCGCCCCGGACTTGCAATGACTATAAAACTCGGCGTCGTGATGGACCCTATTGAGTCCATCGAATACAAAAAGGACAGTACTCTGGCGATGCTGGTCGCAGCACAAAAAAAAGGCTGGGAGCTGTTCTATATGCAGCAGGAAGACCTGTATCAGTCAGAGGGTGTCGCCTATGGCAGTATGCGCTCCTTGCAGGCCCGCTACAATCCGGATGACTTTTATTCTCTGGGAGATCGGGAAGAGCAGCCGTTGAGCACTCTGAACGTGATTCTGATGCGTAAAGATCCTCCTTTTGACATGGAGTTTATTTACAGCACCTATCTGCTTGAACAGGCTGAGGCCGCTGGCACACTGGTGGTCAACAAACCCCAGAGTATTCGTGACTGCAACGAAAAAATGTTTGCCACCCTGTTCCCCCAGTGTACACCCCCGGTCATGGTGGCCCGCAGTGCACGACACCTGAAAGCTTTTGCCGAAAAACACGGCGATGTGGTTCTCAAACCGCTGGATGGTATGGGAGGGTCGTCTATTTTCAGAACTCACCCGAATGATCAGAACTTCAGTGTGATTGTTGAAACCCTGACCCAACATGGGCAACAACAGTCCATGATCCAAAAATACATTCCCGAGATCAAGGCAGGCGACAAACGCATTCTATTGATCGACGGCGAACCCGTACCTTACGCTCTGGCACGTATCCCGGCTGAAGGTGAACTGCGTGGCAACCTTGCCGCGGGCGGCAGTGGTGTGGGCCAGAAGCTGACCGAAAAAGATTACTGGATCGCAGAGCAGGTGGCGCCAGTATTGAAAGAGAAAGGTCTGCTGTTCGTGGGGTTGGATGTTATCGGAGAATATCTGACCGAAATCAATGTCACTTCACCCACCTGTATACGACAGCTGGACGACCAGTTTGGTATTAGCATTGGTGACAGGTTGATGGACAAGATTGAGGAAAAGCTGGTCCAGTGATTAAACGAGAGGGTCGCAAACCCCGTTCCCACGGCTGGCCACCCTCTCCCACCACTCGTTACCTGCTGTGATCTCTTCTTACATGATCCCAAAGAGTTCTCCCGCTTAGCTTCTCGCACTCAGAGCAGGTTCGCTCTCCAGCGTGATCTTCTCTATGAGCCACCAGGACCACGACATTCCTGAAGAGCCGCCCGCATAACTGCCGCTGGCCATCTTCGTCGATTCTGGTCACACGACAGATTAGTCGCCCGCATGTTCTTGTTATGGCAGCGAAAGAGGCCCTCTGTGAGGAACTGGCCCGACCTTCTGTTTCAAAACGGTATGGTGGCAGGAGTCGACAAATGCCATAACAGGGATAGACGGGACAGTTAGAACCCAAAGTATGCAAATTATGCTGCGTAGTGCCAACGAAAAAGATCGCTGGGGCAATGGGACGAGCTACTTCTTCAGCCACCCTTCTCCGATGGTATGGTGGCAGGCGTCGACAAATTCCGCCATTACAGGAATCGACGAAACAGGCAGGCCCCAAATTGTGCCTATTATGCTGGGTAGTGTTAACGGAAGAGTCCGTTTGTGAGGAGCTGACAGTCGTGAGCTCGTTGTAGTCCCTTTGTACCTCTGAGCATGATCTGAAATCCGGTAATTGCGCTAATGAAGACAGGTTCCCTCTGCAAAGTGGGCAGGAACATTGTGAAGTGCTCAGAATTACCTTTTGTAAACAGTGTTTGTCAATTTTCTGCGAACAACAGGGAGTTGCAATCACATCAGTAAGCTTGTCCAGGCATACGGGACAATTCTCAACGGCTTGCGCCATCTCTCCGCCAGAGGGTGGTGGCCGGAATCGACAAACGCCATTACAGGAATCGACGTAACAATCTAAACCATAAGTATGTTGGGGTTGTTCAGGGTCTTCTTTACCGTCGCGACGTCGAGACAGGCGCTTGGCGAAAAAGCGTCTAAGGCGGGTGATTTTTCCTGAGGCCTGCTGACCGGAGGATGCTGACGCCTGGCTTTGTTGGCCATTTTCTTTTTGACTCTTTCCGGGAAGTACCATAGTCGTGATTGCAAACGGATAATCCTCTTGTGTCGAAATAGATGCCGCCTCCGGTTCATCTGCCGGGTTGAACAGTAATGATTCAGGGTTCCAATAGCTTTTTAAAAGCATGCCGACGGTGATGAGTGCTTCTTCAGGTAGCCGCGAATCAGGTTTGGAGCCCGGTGGGGCTTCATGGGTGATCAGAGCCAGTCCGTAGGCAACCAGCAGTTGAGTGGCGTATAGCAACTGCCAGGAAATCGTCTCAATACAGGTTGTTGCTAACCCGTAACCGTTAAGTTCACCTGATGTGGCATCAGCCAGTAAACTCGGGTCTGTGTAGCTGTTTGTGTCGTCAATGTCTAACGAGCTGTCCAATAACGTATTCAGGTTGGGCTTTATAGAAAAGACCTGGTCTGTAACCTGATCCTGTGCAAGCTCGACAACAAAACGTCTTGTCAACTCCTCGGCCCCGCAAACGACGGACAACGGGAGCAGCAAAAGAAGCACCTTAGGAAGTGTTTTTTTCACCATTACGTCCCTACACTTTTTATTTCTGTACGCGCAAAGTAGACCAGCAACAGAATAAGTGCATATTTCTGTCAAAAAGCAAAGGTTGCAACAGGTAAATATTCGTATGGCCGCATCTGGCCGCCCTCTCTGACCAATGGTTACCTGCTGTGTTTTCTTCTTTTGTGGGCCAACAGGGCTTGAAGGTCTGGCAGGATCTTCTGGCACTCAGGGCAGGTTTGCTCTCCGGTGTGATCTCTTCTCCTGTGCTCCCTCAGGGCTTGAGCGTTTAGCAGGATCTTCTGGCACTCAGGGCAGGTTTGCTCTTCGGTGTGATCTCTTCTCCTGTGCTCCCTCAGAGCTTGAGCACTTGGCAGGGTCATCTGGCACTCGGGGCAGGTTCGCACTTGGGTGTGATCTAGTCTTGCGTGAGCCAACAGGGCTGAGGCATTCATGAAGACCGCCCTGCATGGCCGCACCATGCCATCTTCGTTGATTGTGGCCAAGCCACAGGTCAGGTGCCCCCCTGCTATTGATGTGGCAGCGAAATAAGCCGCCTGTGTGGAAATGGTAAAAGGGGGCTGGGGCTCGTTATAAGAACCTGGTAAGTCCTGCTGTACCTCTTCGCTTTCTGCAAAATCCACTAATTGTGCTGTAGAACTCATGTCTGCTCTGCAAAATGGGCAGGCTTTTATTAATGATCGCCGAGTGGTCTGAAATATCCTTCGCAAACAGTGTTTGTCAATTTTCTTCGAACAACAAGGAACAACATACAAATCACTGAACTTTTGAAGGCATATAGGGCACTCATCATCGCCTGATTCAGCCAGCTCACTGCCATCGGATGGCGGTCGTAACTGACAAACACCATGACAGGAACCAGCGTAACAATCTAAACCGTAAGTATGTTGGCGTTGTTGTTCAGGGTCTCCGTTACCGTCGCCAGAGCCGAAATCCAGAGGGCTGATGAAAGAAGCTCCAGGTTGGTTAGTTGTTCCTGAGGCCTGCTGACTGGATGATGCTGATGGCTGGTTTGCCGGGTCATTTTTTTGTTCACACTGCCCGGGCAGCACCATGGTGGTGATCTCAAACGGATGATCTCTCTGTGTCGAAATAGAAATTGCCTCCGGTTGATCTGTTGGCTTGAACAACAATGAATCAGGGTCCCAAAAGCTTTTCAAAAGCCAGCCGACGGTGATAAGTGCTTCTTCAGGTAGCCACGAATCAGGTTTGGAGCCCAGGGGGGCTTCATGGTTGGTCAGAGCCAGTCCGCAGGCGACCAGCAGTTGAGTGGCGTAAAACAATTGCCATGAAATTGACTCGGTAAAGGTGTCTGCTAACCCGTAACCGTTAAGCCCACCGGGTGTGAAATCAGCCAGTAAACCCGAGTCTGTGAGGCCGTTTGTGTCATCAATACCTGATGAGCTGCCCGACAATGAATTCAGGTTAGGCTTAATAGAAAAAAAACGGTCTGTATCCTGATCCTCTGCAAGCTCGACAACAAAATGTCTTACCAGCTCCTCGGCCCCGCAAACGACGGACATCGGGAGCAGCAAAAGAAGCACCGCAGGAAGTATTTTTTTCAACATTTTGTCCATACACTTTTTATTTCTGTTCACGCAAAGTAGACCAATAACAGGATAAGTGCATATTTCTGTCAAAAACCAAAGGTTGCAACGGGTAAAATTCACCGGGAAGAAGGTTTCTCGTTCTCATGCTCTAGTGTGGAAGTGTAATGATCTAAGGGTATGCATTCCCACGCAGAGAGGGTGTCGCAAAACTTCAAAAGCTCGTTCTCACGCTCTGAAGTCGTCATTCCCGCGAAGGCGGGAATCCAGCGCCAACGGTGGATCTCTGCCTTCTCGGGGATGACAAGGCCAGGGGGACACCGGGCAGTATGGTTCTGGTGGAGAGTCAGTGTGGATTCCCGCCTTCGCGGGAATGACGAGAATGAAGCCGGGAATGACGAGAATGAAGCCGGCAATGACGAGAATGAAGCCGGGAATGACGAGAATGAAGCCGGGAATGACGAGAATGAAGCCGGCAATGACGAGAATGAAGCCGACAATGACGAGAATGAAGTCGGCAATGACGGGAGTCAACGCGTTCCCACGCCGGAGAGAGTTTTGCGACACCCCGCAGAGCGTGGGAACGAGTTAAATCAGTCCAATCTATTTGATCCTAACAATAATTCTTTGATTCAATATTTTTTCGATTTCCAAAAGCCTGGATTCCATTTTATTGTAATACAACCAGGCTTCGTTGCCTAAAAGGCGCATAAGGTTTTCTTCAAACCACAAGACATGGCTTTTAATTTCCAGATACAATTCATGAAGCAAAGAATCATCACCATATTTTTTAAAAAGAGATTTTGCCAGGGTAAAACGAGTTTCATTTTCAACCTCTATAATACCAAATTTTTTATTAAACTGAGTTGCGGCTTTAAATCCATCTTCGATAATCTTTTTATCGTCGTAAGGTTTATTACAAATATCTTTAGTTCGACCAATAGCAGTATCTATAGCCTTATTCAGAATATCATTTTCAAGTTTACTCTTCATCTGGTGCGCACGAGTTCCAAAAACTTTCATCTTATTTTCATCAAACCTTTTAAATGCGTCAAAAACTGCACCAATAATACGGCTAAAAATATTTTTCCTGCCTGTTTCAGCGGTGACATCGACATCAACAAATCTATATGTATGATTACTGGGGCGGACAGAAACATGGTAATTTCTATTTGCTTGCTCCGAGTAAAATATTGCTTTTTTCTCACCACCTTCGAACCCACTAATTCCATCAATGAGTGTTCGGTCGATCATCATATTATCCAATCTATGAATATAAGTGGCAGCTGAATATCCTTGAGTATTCATATCAATTACCTCCGTGGAAGTTAATCAAGATACCTATCACTTTGGATAAGCAATAAATATGTTTTAAAAAGATATAGAAAAGTCATCCTGACTATAATGACAACTCTGTTGGCAAGACTAACAATCGATAGTGATTAATAAATTTTCAGGAGATAATTAACTTGGCTATCTTGTCTACTTGATCGATGATTGATTCCGGCGATTTCTCTACAAAACGAGCAGCCCGGCACTCAAAGTCCATGGATTTCATCTGGTGAACCAGAATAGACCCGTGGGTCGTCATTGTTTTGGTTAACAGCACTTCCAGTTTGACGCCTCGAATGGTACTGGTAATAGGAGCGATGATAGCGAGGCCCGTATGTTGGTTAAGAAGTCTCCGGGAAAGCACAAAACCAGGGCGGGTTTTCATGATTTCCTTGCCAATACTGGGTTCAAAATTGATGAGTATAATATCGCCCCGATCCGGTATGTACATCAAATTTCCTTACCAGCAGGCAGCATGTCCAGCCACTCTTTGTCCTCGTCTGTTATGACCAGACGTTCAGCCGGACTTCCTTCAAGCAGAGCTTCAAGAGTTAACTCTTCTTCGACGGGGGACAAGACAATCTTGTTGTCCTCAATGGACAGATTCAGCCTTGACCCTACTTTTATCCCCAAGGTTTTCAGTACGGCTTTGGGTATACTGACGATACTTGCTCCACCGGACTTCCTGACAGCTATAAGTGACATGGTACTTTCCCCCTAATATTTTACCCAAGTATAACCATGATAGGGTTTTAAACAAGTAACAGTAACTGTAAGCATGCCTGACCTTTCCACTATGGGCAATATAACCTCTGGTGCAAGCAAAGCAAGAAATTCAGATCTCATAAAACCAAGCCCCTGAATTCAATACATCTGATAATAAATGTCATCTTGCAATGCATTGGCATCCTCTATTTTTTGATCAAAAACATCGGTATCAATACCCTCTTCAGTGACCTCCAACTGATGAACTTTATGATCAGAGTGTACTGTGTACGCCTTAACCTGTTCTGGCCGTAATATATCTTCTTTGACCATCTTATGTTCTTTCATGAGGTGGGATCGCCCTTTGAAATCAACATTAAGCATGATTCTGTTATTTATTTCACGCACCAGAAAATCGCTGTGAGTAGTCATAACAACTTTAATACCAGCATTAACTAACCTGGTCAGTAACTTGGCCATTTGCCTTTGCTTATCTGGGTGAAGATTTAACTCTGGCTCGTCAATAATCAGAACACTGTTTTTTTCAGCTATAGAATTGATATACAGATCCAACAAAAACAGTGACTTAATCGAAGAAGAAGCCAGATAGATGGGTAGAGCAGTTTTATCCCTGTTTTGCTCTTTAACAGGTTGATAAAGGACCTGGTCATTTACAGTTTTAAAACCGCCACCAATAATCTCTCTTAACGCATCAAAAACAGGCTTGTATTCACCTGCTTTATCTTCTTTAAGAAAACTTTTTTTCTTTGCAATATTATCAGTATCACGAATAATATCGATATTATCCTTAATAGGTTCTGCGTATCTGGAACGCATACTATTCAACAACTTGAATGGGTTAATCCCCTTTTTGCTGCTATCGGACAAATGCTCAACCAGAATATTCTTACTAAGATCCAGCTCTTTATAGAAAAGAGAAATACCAGTCCTTTCAGAAGTCAGTACAAAAGGTGTCAATATGCAAGCACCAAGAAGCGTCCTGGCCAGCTCCCGCTCTACAATATCAATAATGGCAGGCTCAGGTAGATCTGAATCAGTATCCTGAAGCGTGACAATAAGAGTATTATCCCCTGCCTCTTTAGAGACAAGTAGCACATCCTTTCTACCCAATCTCACTACTCGATGGATATTTTCACTCAAATCCAGCGTATAGTTTTCAAGCTTCAGACCCACCCTGGCTTTCGACATCAGGTCGGAATCCGTGTTGAAGTACTTCCCAAGATTGTGGCTAAAACGATCAGACATGTTCTTGAGAATCTGATCGAGCTTTCCCGCATAGTCTGTCAACGAGAGCTTTGCAGTTCCGTGCTCCTTCAAATTCTTAAAAATCTCAGGTTCAAGATTAAACGAGGCTATAAAAGGGTAATCTTTCAACAAGCCATACATAGCGTAGTTGAGCCAGGTTTTGCCGACATTATTTGGACCACAGATCAGAGTCATATCTCCCAACTCTATTGATCCCTGATCCACATACCCCAGATTTTTAAATGTAAATTTCATAATGATGGGTGTACCGAACTTTCTCAGACCTCAATAATACACAATTTTCGTTACCATACGGCAAGTAAGTAGGCCTGACACCTATAGCCATTGGAAATATGTCCCCAAACCCCGCAAGCAGTACTTGCGTACCCTATGCTCATTGATGACAATGCTTATGTAGCTGGTGAGGTATTGTGATAACCTTCCAGGCCCCAGGGAGATCAACTATAAGATTCAGGATGCACTACCCAAGAGGCCCACTCCGTCAATGACGACCGTTTCTTCTGCCGACCGCCTAGGCTTTACCGTTTTTATGGCAGCCGCTATTCATGCCGTGATTGTGCTCGGTCTGTCTTTTGGACTTGAAGACAAAGCTCCACCTCCGAAAACGCTTGAAGTCACCCTTGCGACCTACAAGAGCCAGAAAAAGCCGGAAGATGCCGACTTCCTGGCCCAGCTGAATCAGCAGGGCAGTGGCACACTTGAAAAAAAAGCCACACCCACTACCGACCGAAAAGCCGACATACAGGACAACAAAATCAACGAGGTTGAGCTTCAGCCACAGGAAGCTGCTGCACCTGAAACGCAAGCAAAGAAAACATCTCAGGTCGTTACTCGGGCTGAGAGTGAAAAAAAAGTTCAGGACACTGACGTTATTGACCAGCCCACAGATGAACAACCCAAAAAGGCTGAGCCCAGCAAACAGATCGATCTGCGTCAGGAGATTGCCAGCCTCGAAGCTCAACTCAGTGACCAGCGCCAGGCCTACGCCAGGCGCCCTAATGTGAAAAGACTGTACTCAGCCTCCACCATGCTTGAGCCCGGTGCCGCTTACAAAAATGCCTGGAAACAGAAGGTCGAACGTATCGGTAACCTGAACTACCCTGCCAAAGCCCGCCAACAACAACTGTACGGCGAGCTCCGTCTGATGGTGGCAATCAATCGTGATGGCACTCTGTCCAGTGTCGAAATCTTAAAATCTTCGGGTTACAGCGTTTTAGATGATGCGGCTCTCCGAATTGTCAGGTTAGCTTCTCCCTACGCACCCTTCACTGACGATTTACGGGATTACGACATTGTCGAGATCATTCGTACCTGGCGCTTTGAAAAAGGTGACAGACTATTTAGCCAGTAACGTTTTTGAGCGAATATTCATTGAGCACTTTATTTGCCATCGGGACCGTTTGCCCTGATACTCCCACCATGAGCAGTGAAACCTTTCAAAGCCTCAAAAACCACTTCCTGATTGCTATGCCTCGCATGGCAGATACTTCTTTTGCGGGTACTCTGACTCTGGTTTGTGAACACAATCCCTCTGGCGCATTGGGAATCATCGTTAATCGCCCGACCGATCTGACGCTGGGTGAAGTGTTCAGTCAGGTAGGCATCAGCGATGCTGACGAATGCTTCCTCAGTCCCGACACCATTTATGCCGGCGGCCCGGTGGCGATTGAAAGGGGTTTTGTTCTCCACTCTGGCAGCGATCGATGGGATTCCAGTCTTGAAATCAGTCATGGGCTTGCGCTAACCACTTCCAGAGACATTCTGTTCGCCATGGCCCGGGATGAAGGCCCTGATGCTTCACTGGTGGCCCTGGGCTATGCCGGCTGGGGTGGCGGTCAACTTGAAAAAGAGTTGTCTGATAATGCCTGGCTCACCTGCAAGGCCAATCAACAGATTATTTTCGAAACGCCTTTCCAGCGACGTCTGGATGCTGCCGCCAACTCATTGGGCGTCGATCTTCGACTGCTCTCTGATCAGGTTGGCCACTCATAGCCCCCCTCAGCAAAAGGCTCACTCTGGCAACGTTAAAGAAAACATGACTGAAAAAAAACTGAATACCCTGATGGGCTTTGACTTTGGTACACGTAATATTGGTGTGGCTGTCGGTCAGGCTGTGACTCGAACGGCGACAGCATTACCTTCTATCAAAGCAAAAGATGGTATTCCAAACTGGACCGATGTTGCTGCGCTGATTGAAGAATGGCAGCCGGATGCCGTTGTGGTGGGTATCCCTCTGAATATGGACGGCACCGAGTCCCCGATGTCGATGCGAGCCAGAAAGTTCGGCAAACGTCTCCATGGTCGTTACAACCTGCCTTTCTTCGAAGCGGATGAGCGTCTAAGCTCTTTTGAAGCCAAAGACTGGGCAAACAAACTGGGCCACAGTGGGCACTATGGCTCTAGTCCCGTCGATGGTATGGCAGCACAAATCATACTGGAAGGCTGGATGAACGATGAGAACAACCCGGTACTCTAGCTACGCTCTTTCAACTCTGTTTATTCTGTTTCTGGCTACCCTGTGCCTGAAATCCCAGGCCGGTGAGAGGGAAATTATTCACCCTCTCTGCTTTGAACCTTTCGCCAATCTGGAAGCAGGCAGCCAGTCGTCAGGCAAGAAGACCATCGACCTGAATGACTGCATGAACAAATACCTCAGTTACCCTTTCAAGCAGCCTACCCCATGGCAGGCTGTTTTTGAAAAAAATGATCAACCCGAATACAACAGTGAAACCGGTTTACCCACTTATTCCAGCTATACATTGATTGGGCAGATGGAAAACCAGCAGGTGTTGATGAGTTATTCTGTCAGTTACGGAGGCAGCGGCACATTTAGCCATGCTTTTCTGGTTGAGGGTATCTCACTGCAAAAGCAGGTCCCCAATAACACGACACTGACCCAGACTTTGCTCGTTGAAGGCGGTGATCGCTGCTTCGGAAGTATTGAACACCTGTCTATTATTTCGCCTCAGAAATTTGAGATCCGGCGCAAAGTAACACCCAGTGCGCTCGTTGGTTACGGGATGAAGGCAGACTACGCACAGCGAATGACGAAAGGCCTGCCAGATTGTGCGCTATGTTGCATAGGCAGTTTAGTGGAGCAGGTGGATATGAAAGGCAACAGAGAGCTGGTGAACGTCATTCTGCTGCCAAGAGAGTTGCGTGAAACGGCGACAAAGCAGGAACGCTGCCTGAACCGTCTCACCAAAGCAGACATCCATACCGATATTTTCACCAAAGAGGATTTTGTAACCCTTCAACAGAATTACATTAAAGAGTGCCCGGACTACGATACTCCCTCCCTCAAGGGGCTCTGATACCGGGCTTCAATCGGGCTCTAATAGATCTCCTCATGCTGCAAACTAAGCTTGTCTGCCATTTTGGTCAGATGCTCCCCATCAGCCTCTGGCCCCAGCTTGATCATGAGACGCAGATCGTTGGGTGAATCCGCATGCGCCAGAGCTTCTTCGTAGGTGATTTCTCGATTGTTATAAAGCTCAAACAACGCCTGATCAAAGGTTTGCATACCCAGCTCGCGGGACTTCTTCATAATGCTCTTGAGTTCATGAACATTGCCGTGAAGGATAGTATCCTGAATCAAGGGTGTATTGAGAAGGACTTCAACGGCTGCCCGGCGATCTTTGCCATCCCGGGTTCTCACCAGCTGCTGGGCAACCAGGCCTTTCAGGTTCAGGGATAAATCCATCCATATCTGACTATGACGATCCGCCGGGAAGAAATGGATGATCCTTTCCAGTGCCTGATTAGCATTATTTGCGTGCAGTGTCGCCAGACAGAGATGCCCTGTCTCTGCGAATGCCAGGGCATATTCCATAGTTTCACGGGTCCTTATTTCACCAATCATGATGACATCCGGTGCCTGTCGCAGGGTGTTTTTCAGAGCCACGGCATACGACTCTGTATCAATGCCTACTTCACGCTGGGTGACAATGGATTTGCGATGCTGATGGATAAATTCGATCGGGTCTTCAATACTGATGATGTGCCCGCAGGCATGTTCATTCCGATGCCCGAGCATCGCCGCAAGGGAAGTCGATTTACCAACACCGGTCGCCCCAACAAAAAGCACAAGGCCTCTTCTGGTCATGGAAAGGTCTTTAATCACCTTCGGCAACTTCAGCTGATCCAGTGTCGGGATCTCGGTCTCAATCCTTCTCAATACCATGCCAGCCAGATTTCGCTGGTAGAAAGCACTGACACGAAAGCGACCTATTCCAGAGGCTGATATTGCAAAGTTGCATTCATGCTCGCGATTAAATTCGGCTTTTTGATCCTCATCCATCACACCGTAGACCATGTCCCGGGTCATGGCAGGTGCCAGAGGTTCCCTGGTGACAGGAACAATCCTGCCATTGAGTTTAAAACTGGGTGGAAAGCCAGCCGTGATAAATAAGTCAGAGGCCTTCTTTTCGGCCATCACTTTTAGTAAACGATTGATATCCATGGTTAAAAGTTTTCCGGGTCCCGGGCTTTTTCCTGAGCCACATCTTTGGCAATCAAGCCTTTTCTCACCAGCTCGTGGAGACACTGGTCAAGTGTCTGCATACCCAGGGCACCTCCGGTCTGGATGGAAGAGTACATCTGGGCAATCTTGTCTTCGCGAATCAGGTTACGAATAGCAGGAGTACCGATCATAATCTCGTGGGCTGCCACACGTCCGCCGCCGTTTTTCTTGAGCAGGGTCTGGGAGATAACTGCCTGCAGGGATTCTGAAAGCATGGAGCGCACCATGGCTTTTTCAGCTCCCGGGAATACGTCCACCACACGGTCTATCGTCTTGGCTGCGGAGGTGGTATGCAGAGTTCCGAAAACCAGGTGACCGGTTTCTGCAGCCGTCAGCGCAAGACGAATGGTTTCAAGATCGCGCATCTCACCCACCAGGATAATATCGGGGTCTTCACGAAGTGCCGAGCGCAGTGCGTCGCTGAAACTGTGGGTATCCCTGTGAACTTCCCGCTGGTTGACCAGACATTTTTTCGAGGTGTGAACAAATTCAATGGGGTCTTCGATGGTTAGTATATGCTCATACTTGTTGTCATTGATGTAATCCATCATGGCCGCCAGACTGGTACTCTTACCGGAACCTGTAGGGCCCGTCACCAGTACCAGCCCCCGGGGCTTCAGAGCAATATCCTTGAACACCTGACCCATGCCCAGTTCATCCATCGAAAGCACTTTACTGGGGATAGTACGAAATACAGCACCGGCTCCGCGGCTCTGGTTAAAGGCGTTGACACGAAAGCGGGCGACGCCGGGGACTTCAAACGAAAAGTCAGTTTCCAGCTTCTCTTCGTAGTCTTTTCGCTGCTTGTCGTTCATGACGTCATAGATCAGGCTGTGAACGTGCTTGTGATCCATGGGAGGCAGGTTAATCCGGCGAATATCCCCGTCTATACGAATCATGGGTGGCAGGCCGGCTGAGATGTGAAGATCCGAAGCGCCTTGCTTGTGACTGAAGGCCAGCAGTTCGGTTATGTCCATGAATTTCCCCCTGAAACCCGGACGCAGGTAAAATAGACCGGGACTCCTTCTTATGTTCAACCGAAATATCGGTTTCTACCTATTAACCAACTACTGTACAGGCTGATGACCTTATTAAAAAGTCAATTCGACCAGGTTTTTGAAAGAATTCACAAAGCTGAGCAAGCCAGCGGCCGGGAAAGTCAGGTAAAACTTCTGGCAGTCAGTAAAACCAAACCTGCCGGGATGATTGCCGAGGCCTGGCAGCTGGGTCAGAGGGATTTTGGCGAAAACTATTTGCAGGAGGCTGTGGATAAAATAACCCAACTCAGCGATCTGGAAGGGTTGGTCTGGCATTTTATCGGACCGATCCAATCGAACAAAACCCGCGATATTGCCAGTCACTTCCAATGGGTACACAGTGTCGATCGTTTTAAAATTGCCCAACGACTCAATGATCAGCGCCCGGAACAACTTCCGCCCCTGAATATCTGTCTTCAGGTCAATATCAGCGAAGAAGAAAGTAAATCCGGGGTCACTCTGACAGAACTTCCTGAACTGGCAGCAGCCATATCCCAACTCCCCAGGCTTCAGCTGCGCGGACTGATGGCAATACCCGCGCCGGAAGAAGATGAAGTTAAACAGCGGGCTCCCTTTAAAAAGCTGGCAAATGCACTTGAATCTCTTAACCGTGAGCACCATCTAACTATGGACACATTGTCCATGGGAATGACCAGTGACCTGGAGGCAGCCATTGCTGAAGGGGCAACCATGGTTCGCATTGGTACGGCTCTTTTCGGGGCCAGAAGTCAGAACCATCAAGGAGTCAGGAATGACCAATAAGACCATCGCATTCATCGGTGCTGGCAATATGGCCAGCAGCATCATGGGTGGATTGATTGAACACGGCTGGCCGAAAGAGAGAATATTCGCTTCCTGCCAAACGCAGGAAAGTGCCAGAAAATGTTCTGACCAACTCGGTATTCATACCTCTACCAGCAATCTGGAAGCAGCAGAAAAGGCTGAAATTGTGGTGCTTGCTGTTAAACCTCAGATGATGAGAGCGGTTCTGATTGAACTGGCCTCCGTGCTTCAGGCGCATAAGCCCTTCATTATTTCTGTAGCTGCCGGTATCCGCCTAGATAGTCTGGATGTCTGGACTGGCGGCGGCCTGCCCATTGTCCGCAGTATGCCCAATACGCCATCACTTCTGCATTTTGGTGCGACAGGCCTGTTCGCCAATCCCTGGGTAACGGATGAACTGAAAGCCATTGCCAATGAGATTTTTTCACCCATTGGCATTCTTCACTGGCTGGACAAAGAAGAACAGGTCGATACCATCACCGCCTTATCAGGTTCGGGTCCGGCTTACTTTTTCCTGATGATGGAAGCTATGGCAGAAGCCGGGGTCAGGCTGGGGCTGGATCATGAAACCGCTGAACGTTTTTCATTGCAAACCGCTCTGGGAGCTGCAAACATGGCCGTTCAGAGTGATGTTGATGCTGCCGAGCTTCGCAGAAGAGTCACCTCTCCCGGCGGAACCACTGAACGGGCTTTGAAAACCTTCCGACAGGAAGGCTTTGAAGCGGTGGTTTACAAGGCGGTTAAGGCTGCAAAAGAAAGGGGTGCGGAACTGGCAGAACAACTGGCTGACTAGGAGCCTCTATTTCCCGCAACCGGAAGTTTCATAGTAAACTGGTCAGGACACTGGGCTCAGCCACATAAGCCACCTTGCTTCCCCGGCTTGCTCACTTTTATTTAACCATGGCTGTTTAAACACGAAGGATTTTTATGTCAGCACTCTCCTCCAGCCTCGTCTTTCTGATACAGACCCTGGGAGGTCTGTATATCATGGCTGTACTGCTGCGCTTTCTGCTGCAACTGGTTAAAGCAGACTTTTATAACCCCATCTCCCAGGCCATTGTCAAAGTCACTTCACCGCTACTGAATCCTCTCAGGAAAGTAATTCCGGGAATGGGTGGTCTGGATCTGGCTGCTCTGGTCCTTGCCCTGATCTTGCAGATACTGCTGGTTTACGTACTCTTTATGGTTCAGGGTATTGCCGCTAATGCGATTCCTTTTCCCCAGGTGCTGATTGTCAGCCTTAAGGAGCTGGCAGGTGAAGTTTTGAACATTTATATGTTCAGCCTGATCGTCATCGCTATTGCCAGCTGGGTAGCACCCGGCAGTTACAACCCGGGCCTGATGCTGCTGCATCAACTGACCGAGCCTCTGAGCAGCAGGATCAGACGAGTAATTCCGCCTTTGGGAGGATTGGACTTTTCCCTGATGGTACTGGTTTTGATTATTATTACCCTGAAAAACTTCATTGCTGCTTTCTGACACTCCCCGCCCTATCGGGCGAGGGTTCTTAGATCGCTCCAAGAACCTTCCTGCTTCGTCACGCCTTCCCTAGATGGTTGCTTTCGCAGCCATCCCCGTTCCAGTCGCTCCACAGGCTAACCCCGCCAGCCCGGCGGTTTTGATATTCTTTGCTGCGTTAATGTCCCGGTCGTGATGAGTGCGGCACTCTGGACACTCCCATTCACGAATAGACAACGGCAAGCTTTCATGGACAAACCCACAGCCGGAGCAACGCTTGGAGCTTGGAAAGAACCGGTCAATCTGAACAACCTTTCTTTCTGCCCACTCCGCCTTGTATTGCAACTGTCGGACAAATTCTCCCCAGTTTGCATCGGCTATGTGCTTGGCCAGCTTTGGATTTTGAATCATACCCTTCACGTTCAGAGACTCTACGCAAACAACTTGGTTCTCGTCTATAAATTCGCGGGATGCCTTGTGAGTAGCATCCATCCGGCAATCGGCAATTTTTGCATGGATACGAGCAACCTTGAGCTTTGCTTTAGCTCTGTTGCTGCTGCCTTTCTGCTTTTTCGACAACTGACGCTGAAGGTAGGCGAGCTTTCGCTCGTAGCGTTTGGTGTGCCTTGGATTACCGGATTTTTCACCGTCTGAAGTGATGAACAGATCATTCAAACCTAAATCAATGCCCACTGTCTTATTTCTAATAGGCATTGCTTTAGCTTCAAATTCGCACAACATAGAAACAAAGTACCGGCCTGCCCGATCTTTGCTGATAGTGACACTGGAAGGCTCAGAAGACAGTTCTCTGCTCCAGCGAATGTTCAGAGGCTCTTTGCTTTTGGCTATAAACAGGTGGCCGTTTTTAACGCTGAAAGCAGCCTTTGTCAGCCGCATACTTTGTCTTGAATGTCTTTTTTTGAACTTAGGGTATTTCGCCCTGCCAGCCCAAAAGTTCTTGAAGGCTTCCTGCTGATCCCTGAGTGTTTGTTGTAGGATGACACTGGATACATCTGCCAGAAATGGGAACTCTGTCTTGAGCGACACAAGCCGCTTTTCTGCCTCGGAATGGGAGATAGATTGCCCGTCTTTGTAGTAGGCATCAGTGCGAAAACGGAGGGTGTTGTTATAGACAAAACGGGCGCAACCAAACGACTGGGCAAGAAGTATTTCCTGTTCCGGCGTTGGGTAGAATCGTTCTTTGTAGGCACGTTTAGTTTTCATGGCAGGAATATTACAGAAACGATAAGCGCCTGTAAATAATTAAGGATTCCGGTTCTGCAAGCCCTACACGGGCTTGTTGCTTATATCACCGCCCGATTGGGCGATGCTTTACGCAGGTTCAGGTAATAAAGTTTGAGACCCCCAAACCTCTGGCTTTTGCCGGTATCGCATAACTCTCGCAACGCATTCCTACGTCCAGGTCCGGTGGGTCCCAGCGTGGGAACCAGAGCTTTGTGACGACCTCTGGAGCCCGGGAACAAGTTACAGGTTTATTGAGCACTGCGGACTACTCCTCATAGGGATCGACATCCATATCGGAATCAACATCCCACCCTGCTCCATGGGTATCGCTGGAATCTTCCGGGATGCCCGCAAGCTCCGTTGAATGATTATGAGCGCCGCTTATTGGCGGAAGTCGCGAAATTGATAATGACACGGCTAATAGGGCGTTAAGAAACGAAGATCCACGGCCAAAGCCGCAAGACGTGAGGTTGAAACCAGGCAGAGAATGCAAGCTTGCTCCTGAGGCTTGCAATTGAGATGGTTGGTTTTGTCGCCAGTTTTGTCCTGCACCACTTGCACTTGATGGCATGACACTAACCGAAGATCCACCAGCTTGTGGCTGAAAGGTTTGTGTTCGGCCCGCCGAACTTCCTTCGGATCTCAGCGACACTTCAGTTGATCCACCGGATTCTCCGAGTCTGCAAAAGCCATTGCAGGAATCGAAGAAACAATTAGAACTCATAGTATGGTTCCCAAGCTCCCTAAGATGACCATGAACGTCGCTTACCATAACGCCATATGGCCGAAATCGATCAAGTGGGAACCTGGCAGCTTCTGAACGTCCTATGCAGATACGAACCCAAGGTTCGCTGGTAGTCGAGGGGTCGAAACCAGCCACAAGATGGCCGATTGCTGCTGAGTTTTGTCGTTCGCGAAATGCAATTGATGGAATGACAATAAGCAAAGAACCACCGACTCCTAGTTGATTGTTTCGCATTCCCGTCATGCCACGATTAGTGTGGCCCGCCGAACTTCCTTCGGATCTCAACGACCCTTCAGCTGATCCACTATCGCCGGATTGTCGGAGTCTGCAAAAGCCATTGCAGGAATCGAAGGAACAATTAGAACCCATAGTGTGGTTCCCAAGCTCCCTAAGATGACCATGAACGTCGCTTACCATAACGCCATATGGCCGAAATCGATCAAATGGGAACCTGCCGACCTCTGAACGTGACATGACGGTACGAACCCAAGGTTCACTGGTAGTCGAGGGGTCGAAACCAGCTGCAAGATGGCCGATTGCTACTGAGTTTTGTCGGTCGCGAAATGCGATTGATGGAATGACAATAAGTATAGAACTACCGACTCCCAGCTGATAGGTTGGCGCTCCTGTCATGTCACGATTAGTGTGGCCCGTCGAACTTCTTTCGGAACTCCGCGCCCCTGCAACTGATTCACTGCTACCGAATTGTCGGAGTCTGCAAAAGCCATTGCAGGAATCGACATAACAATTGAAACTCAGAGTATGCCGGGGTTGCTCAGGGCCCTGATTACCGCCCCCGGAGCCGGAAGAAATGAGGCTGGACAAAGCAATTGTAAGATGGGAAGTTGTTCCTGAGGCTTGCGATTGAGATGGCTGGCTTTGTGGTTGGTTTTGTTGCCCGTTTTGTCCTTCGCCATTTTCGGGTTTTGTTTTGGTGGTGATCAAAACCGGGTGATCCCCCTGTGCCAGCATAGATACCGGGTCCAGTTGATCCATCGGGTTAAACAGCAGCGAATCGGGGTTCCAATAGCTTTTCAAAAGCAAGCCAAGAGCGGCAAACGCCTCTGCGGGCACCCATGAATAAGATTTGGCGCTCAGAGGGGTGTCGCCGGTGGTCAGAATCAATTTGTAAGCAACCAGCAGATGACTAACGTAAATTAATTCCCACGAGATCGATTCAATAAGGGACTTTGTTGCGCCATAACCGCCAACTCTGTGTGAATTGTCATCAGGCGGCAAAATTAGTCCTGCGTCATCACTTATGTCTGCGACGGATGATGGATTATACGACAACGCATCAAGATCACGCTGTATAAAAAAGCTTCCTTCCGAAACGCCTCCGTCGTGTTCAAACTCGACAATAAAATGTGTTTTCAACGATTCGGCGTGACAGGTAACAGCCAGCCACGCCAGCAATAAGAGCAATGACGAAGAGAGTGTTTTTTTCAAACTTAATCCTTAGATGCGTTTTGTGCTTTTTCTGAACAGGAAAGTTAGACCAAGAGATTAATAAATCAAGAAAACAGGCATTTTTTCAAAAACAACCACTTGTTCCAATGCTCAAACAGTGTCGTAAAACTCTGGTCTTCACGCTCTTAGGCTCTGTGGGTCCCAACATGGGAACGATTCTGGAAACCAAAGGTCGCACCGGGTAAGAAAATGTCGCTTGAGTAACTGCATCATTATCAGCACTTGCGATGAAGTTTAATTCTATGGGCGTGAGCATCCAAGCAGGGTGCCCCGCACACATCACAGATTTTGTAGAACATTGGCCCGGTACGAAGTGTATCCGCCGGGTCTCAGCCATCGGATGGTGCTCGGAATTTACACTCACCATAACAGGAATCGATGTGGCAATTGAAACCGTAAGTATGTTGGGGTTGTCTATGGCCCTCTGAACGTTTCGTTCGGCCAGTCCGCGCTGCGCAGGGGGTAAAATAGATGCCAGCCAAATACAGGACGGGAGTGAGAAGCCCCTCTACAACCTGGCTAAACAAACTTTGTTCATTATTCGCCGTTCTACGGGGTGATGATCGGAGTTGACAAACGCCATGACAGGAACCAGCGTAACAACTTAAACCATAAGTATGTTGGGGTTGTTCAGGGCTTTCGCCACCATCGCCCGAGCCCGATGTCAGTGAGCTGGTGATAGAGCCTGAAATCCCGGTGCCAGTTGTTGTCCCTGAGGCTTGCTGACCGGATGAACTGGTTTGCTCATTTTGTGGTTGGCTTTGTTGCTGGCCATTTCCGGGGTGCATCATAGTGGTGATCACAAATGGGTCATCCCCCTGTGTCATCATAGAGGTCGCCTCCCGATGATCCATCGGGTTAAACAGCAGCGAATCGGGGTTCCAATAGCTTTTCAAAAGCAGGCCGACAGCGGCAAATGCTTCTACAGGTATCCATGAATTGGCTTTTTTACTTATAGGGTTGTCGCTGGTGGTAAGAACCAGTTTGTAAGCAACCAGCAGATGAGTGGCATAAATCAACTCCCACGAGATCGATTCAACAAGGGACTTTGTTGCGCCATAGCCGCCAACACTGCCAAGCTTGCCATCAGGCGCAAAAATTGATTCTGCGTCATAATTTATGTCAGCAAGGTATGACGGATTGCACGACAATGAATTAATATCACGCTTTATAGAAAAGCTCCCTTTTGGAACACCTTCATTTTGTTGAAACTCGACAATAAAATGTCTTTTCAATGATTCGGCTTGACAGATAACAGTCACTGACATCAGCAACAACAGCAATGACGAAGAGAGTGTTTTTTTCAAAACTTAATCCTTACATCTGTTTTGTGCATTTTTCTAAACGGGAAACTTAGATCAAAAAATTGATAGAGCAAGAAAAAAAGCATTATTTCAAAGGCTAAAGGTCTCACCGGATAAGAATTCGCCGACAAGAAGAGGGCAGGATATCCCCCTGTTCACGGTAGACAAAAACTCCTCTGTCCTGTTAAAAAAACGAAAGTTATGTGAGATCATGGCGCGTTCCGGGCTTGTACTCTCAACGCCTTCTATTAAGCCTTCCATGAAGTCTTCTATTCTGCATTATTGCATGCCTTAATTTATGACGGAGCAGCTCTGCAGTATTCCCGAAGATCTTCCCACAAAGCCGCCGTCCGCCGTCCTCCCCAGCCACTCTCACGTCACAGAAATGTGGCTTGGCGTGGTGTTTACTTCTGTGAAGCCACAACATTCTGACACTCCTGAGGATCATCCCGCATGGCCGCTGCTCTCCATCCAGCCCGATCACTATCGCATGACATTCGTTTCTCCTGTTACGAATTCTATTGGCTGCCCCTGCATTTATCAGGCGTAAATTTGGGTTAACCGGAATGGGCTCTTGCTGGTAAATTTGCCCGTCGAAATCATTGTGGATCTGAACGTTGCAAGAGATTTCCGGGCGGGGACAGGAACTTTGTCCGGGTGTTGAGCCTGTATCTCCTGTCGTACTTTTTTCGGAATTCAGCGGTCCTTCAGCTGACTCTCTGCTATCAGATGATAGTCGGAATATACAGACGCCATTGCAGGAATCAGCGTAACAATTTAAAGCCAGGGTATGCTGCTGGTGTTGTTCAGGATTTTCGTTACCGCCGCCAGAGTCAGAAGACAGGAGCCGGGTGAGAGAGCCTGAGAGTCCGGTACTGCTTGCCCCTGAGGCTTCCTGACCGGGTGACTCTGATGGCCGACTTTGTTGGCCGTTTTCATGGACAGGAAGTACCATCATATTAATGGTTGCAAGCGGGTCATCCTGACTTGCCTTCAGCTGATCTATCAGATCAGACAGCGATGAATCGGGCTTCCAATAGTTTTTCAAAAGCCAGCCGACAGCTAAAAACGTTTCTACAAATAGCCATGGATAAGGTTTGCCACTCAAAGGGGGGGCATTGCTGGTCAGAACCCATTCGTAAGCCACCAGCAGATGAGTGGCGTAAATCAATTGCCATGAAATGGACTCAATAAGGATGGCTTTTAACCTGTAAACGTTCAGTCCATGTGGTTCATCATGAGGCGATAAATCGGGCTCTGCATAGCCTTTTGTGTCGGCAATATCTGACGAGTTGCGTGACAGAGTAGCGAGGTCATGCTTTATAGAAAAAGTCTGGATTGAAGAACCTGCATCATCCTTTTGAAACTCGACAACAAAACTTTCTGTCAACGGGTAGGGCTGACAGATAACAGATAATGAGGCAAGCAGTAAAAGCATGGCCACATAGAGTGAGTTTTTCATCATTGCACTCGTGCATATGGTATACAGACAAGAAAGATAGATAGAGAAAGTGACAAATCAAAAAAGCGTTTTTTGTCAAAAACCAAAGGTTGCATGAGGTAAAAATTTTTCAGGAAGAAGATGCCAGAACACAAACCATCCCCGACCCGAGTCTAATTGTCGTCCACTGTCGTTCGGTTAAAAATCGAAAGATATGTGAGATTGGATGCGTGTTTTGAGTTTCAGTCCACACTGGGAAATCACAAAGCCTTTTACCGCGACCTGTATTGTCCGCTCTTATATCCCCACCCTCGTTTGGGCAAGGGTTTATGACGTTTTTGCTAGAAGGACAGCGGTCGGTAAACAAAAGCTCTCAGGTGCTTGGGCAGCTGCAGGCAATTGGAATCGGCGCACAGGGTCTGCCAAAAATTAGCCCGGTTCTGCACCAGCCGCTTGCGGATAGAGGCACGGGCCCAACACTGTAGCGACGCCGGTTGATAAGGTACAGGTGTATAATTCTTCAGGATGTTAGCAACTTTGATATGCCCGTTCTTCTCAGCCAGATGGAGTAAGCTCAAATCGGGCTTATTGTGCTTATTACTGACATTCGGGGGAACCCATAGCTGGTCAAATGGAACAAAGTGCCCGGCCAGCAAAATGGTGACGATTTCTACTCCTTCTGAATAATAACAATACCCATACCCATACCCATACTCATCCCCATACCCATAAACTAGCCTATCTTGCAGATCTTGATGGATAACTTTAACGCCCTCAGAATCACGAACATTTGGATTGGCACCATTGGCCAGCAGGAGCTTGATCACCTTCAGATCACGTGAGCTTACCGCAAGAGACAATGGAAAGAGAAAGCCATTGGGATCATTTGGTTCCACGCCGTTGGCCAGAAGGGTGGCTGTCATTTGCGGACCACTGCGTATCGCCCAGCACAACAGTAGCGTACGGTCAAAGTAACCGGAATGGTACAGACTGGCACCGCTATGAAGCAGTAGTTCAACGATTTCAGCATGTCCATCCCTTATCGCAAACCATAGCGGACAGTGGCCTTCGTGGTCCGGGGCATCGGGGTCAGCACCACCAGCCAAAAGAAATTGGACAGTATTACTGTGACCTCTCGATACTGCATTATGCAGCAATGATCCACTGTGGCGCCGGGCATTTGCATCGCCCCCTTGATTGAGCGTGGTGCATACCGTTTCTGAGTTTATGGATGAAACAGTCACGCTGTCAGGGCCGATTGTCTGGTTGATATCAGTGAGTTGAGTGGACAATTGATCCGGAAAAACACCAGTATTCAGAGGCCCTTCGGCGGACTCTTTGCTATCGGTTGATGATCGGAGTTTACAAACGCCATTACAGGAATCCACATAACAATCTAAACCCAAAGTATGCTGGTGTTGCTCAGAGCCCTCGTTACCGCCACCAGAACCAGAAGACAGAGGACTGCTAGAATAACTGCCAGGTTGGTTGGAGGAGGTTCCTGAGGCTTGTTGACCGGATGATGATGGCTGCTGGTTTCGTTGGCCGTTTTGTTGTTGGTTATTTCCGGGGAGCATCATCCTGGTGATTGTAAAAGGCTCATCCCCCTGCGACATCATAGAGGCCACCCCCGGTTTTTCCAGTGGATTAAACAGCAGTGAGTCGGGGTTCCAATAGCTTTTCAAAAGCCAACCAACAAGGACAAAAGCTTCTGAAGGTAGCCATGATATTGACTTGGCGCCCAGAGCAGCGCCATGAACCAGTTCGTAAGCAACCAGCAGATTCGTGGCGTAAAGCCATTGCCATGAAATGGACTTGATAAAGGCCGTCTTTAATCCATTACCGCTAAGTCTATGTCGTTTATTAACAGGTAGAAAATCTGAATCTGGATCGCCATTTGTGTCAGCTATGTCTGACGAGATGTGCGGCTGTGTATTGAGATCACTCTTTATAGAAAAACTCTGGGTTGAAGAGCCTGCATCCTGTTGAAATTCGACAACAAAAGGCATTGTCAACAGTTCGGCTTGGCAAAAGACAGATATTATCGCTAGCAGCGTCGGCAAGAGTATGTTTTTCATCATTCCAGTCGCGTATAGGGTTTTGGACAAGAAAGATAGATAGAAAACTGCCTACAAAGGTTCCACAGGTCCCTCATATTTGATTATGACTTTAAATTCATTGCGTAACCGCTCCGGAACATTTTCTCGCAGGAAACGCTCCACATAGGTGCTTAACTCTTGCCTTTCTTCCTGGGTGCAATCGTAATCAGCCATTACTTCCAACTGAAGTTGACCTCTGGTCCTACCGGATGTTCCCACTGCACACACAAGTCGATTCTTCCAAAGCATAGAGCCAACTAAGTCTATTAACTCTCTCCTCATGCCACTAACAATGCTCCTTTCTGAGTTTATGGATAAAATAGCCACGCCCGTCCTATCATGGCTGATTGTCTGCCTGATATCAGTGCTTTGACTGGAGAATTGGGCTGGTAAAACACCAGCATTCAGCGGCCCTTCGGCGGACTCCTTGCTATCAGTTGATGATCGGAGTTTACAAACACCCTGACAGGAATCGAAGTAACAATCTAAACCCAGAGTATGCTGGCGTTGTTCAGGGCCTTCGTTACCGCCACCAGAGCCAGAAGACAGATGACTACTGGAATAACCGGAAAGTTGGGTGGAGGTGGTTCCTGAGGCTTGCTGACCGGATGATGATGACTGCTGGTTTCGTTGGCCGTTTTGTTGCTGGTTATTTCCGGGAAGCATCATCCTGGTGATTGAAAAAGGCTCATCCCCCTGCTTCATCAAAGAGGCTGCCTCTGGCTTTTCCAACGGATCAAACCGAAGTGAACCGGGGCTCCAATAGCTTTTCAATAGCAAACCAACAAGGACAAACGCTTCTAAAGGCAACCATGAAATTGGCTTGGCGCCCAGAGCGGCGTCGTGGATGGTAAGGATCAGTTCGTGAGCAACCAGTAGATTTGTGGCGTAAAGCCATTGCCATGGAATGGACCTGATAAAGGCTGTCTTTAACCCATAACCGCTAAGTCCATGTCGTTTATCAACAGATAGAAAATCTGAACCTGGATAGCCATTTGTGTCAGCGATGTCTGACGAAATGCGTGGCTGCGCATTGAGATCACTCTTTATAGAAAAGCTTTGGGTTAAAGAGTCTGCATCCTGTTGAAATTCGACAACAAAACGCCTTGTCAACAGTTCGGCTTGGCAGAAGACGGGTATTATCGCCAGCAGTGTCGCAAAGAGCGAGTTTTTCATTGTTCCATCTCTACATTCTAATTTGTTAAGAAAAAAATAGATCGAAAAAGTGACAAATCAAAAAAAACGGTTTTTTGTCAAAAATCAAAGCTTGCATCAGGTAAAATTTGCCGGGAAGAAAATGCCGGAATACAATTCATCCGTGACCTGATTATAAATGACGTCTACCGTCGTTCGGTTAAAAATCAAAAGATATGTGAGATTGGAACGTTTTCAAACCCTTCGATTATTTCATTCAGACGGGTATTGCTTCTGGTGGAATGTTCTCCTGTGAAGAAGCAGCTCTTCAGTAGTATTGAAGATCGCTCCGCATAGTTGTTGCAGCAATCCCCCCGCGTCATCATCCACTAAAGCAGCCAGATCACAAAAATGTGACCCGATAATATGGTCACTTCTTCCGGGATGCGACCATCTGATATCACATTCACCTTCGTGATATAATTGGCTGTGACTCTGCTGCTCTACACTATCTCTGAAGACCGTCCCGCATACTCGCTGATTACCATTCTCCCCGCACACTATCAGGTCACAGAATGCTGGCTCAACGTGGTATCTCATTTTGTGACTCGACAGCAATTTTTTATTCCTTAAGTGCGAACCGCATGGCATTCGCCTGCCATTCCTCAAAATCACTGGTCTGTCACAGACAACTGTTTTGAGACGATTTGCATTGGCTGTCCCCGCACCTAGTCCGGTGTGGAATCTGATTTTGTGACACGACAGCCTTCTGGCACTCCTGAGGATCTCCCCGCATGGTCGCTGGCCGCCATCCTGCACCAGTATCACGTCACATTCGTATCCCCTGTCACGGACTGTATTGGCAGCTCCTGCATTTGCCGGGCTTACAGTTGGGTTAACCGGAATGGGGTCTTGTTGGTTCATTGGCTCGTGAGAATTATTTTGGGACTCAACGTTATTTGGGAATTCCGGGCAAGGATATGGGCTTTGCTCTGGTGTTGTTCCTGTTTGTCCTGTCGAACTTTCCTCAACATTCAGTGGCAATTCAACTGGCTCACTGTTCTCGGGTGACGGTCTGAATATACAAGCGCCATGACAGGAATCGACGAAGCAATTTAAACCCAAAGTATGCTGCTGGTGTTGTTCAGGGTCTTCGTTGCCGCCACCGGAGTCAGAAGACAGGGAGCCGGTGACAGAGCCTTGAATTTGGGCGCTGTATGCTGAGGCCTGCCCACTGGAAGATTCTGATTGCTCGCTTTGTTGCTGGCTTTGTTGCTGGCTTTGTTGTTGGCCTTGCTGTTGACCATTTCCGGAGAGCATCATGGCAGTGTTCGCTAATGAGTCATCCTGACTTGCCTCCAGTTGCCCCATCGGTTTAAACAACGGTGAATCGGGGCTCCAATAGCTTTTAATAATCCAGCCGACAGCGATAAAGCTTCCAACGCTTAACCATAGATTAGCTCTGAATTGAGGAGCTGTATTAGTGATCAGGAACTCGTCAGCAACCAGCGGACTGATAGCGTAAACCCATTGCCAGGAAAGAGATTCAATAAGGGTCGTTTTTAGCCCGCAACCGCCAATTACCTGTGGTTTGTCAGCAATGTCTGACTGGTTGCACGACAGTGTGTTAGAGTCGCTCTTTATACTAAAATTCTGGATTGGAGAACTTGCACCACCCCGCTGAAACTCGACAACAAATCGTCTTTTCAACGTTTCGCCGTGACAGATGACAGATAATGAAGCAAGTAGTAACAGAAGTGCCACATAGAGTGAGTTTTTCATCATTCTATTTGTGCATACGATTTATAGACATGAAAGATAGAACGGGTAAGTGTCAGATCAAGAAAATAAACGTGTTTTCAGACTCAAAGGGCAAACAGTAAGCGGTAAAACGATAATAATTAATCTGCCCAAGGTAAAATTCAGCCTTTGCAGTGTCAGGCACCTCCAGGTTTCGTTTCTGAAGCTTCTGTACTTGCTTTGCAAAGGTAATAGGAGGCTTGAGATAAGGGCGCTTGTGGGCTGGCTTCTTTCCGGAGGAACTCATAGTACCCTTCAATGACCGATAACTTATTGGATTTATTGATCCCCAGAAACGAGTAACCCCTCACGGTGCGCTGATCTTACGGGAAGCGGGAGGGGTATTGTTACGGGAACTGTAGCGTAACTGCCAGCGAAATCAAGTGCGGTTTCATCTGATGACAGCCCTGTTTATAAGGACGCCAGGAGGCCGACCTAACTAACACTAAACAAAAGCCCCTGTCAGCCTATTATGGATGTCATTCCAACCACTGTTTCAACGATGAGACTATTTCGCCTTGTGCAGCCAGGAGTATGCTTTTTGAGCATCGAGCCAAGCGGACTGATGACTGGTTTGGAGATGATATGCACTACAGGTTTCAACGCACTGCACTAGCTCTTGATCAAACGTATCCTCTGAAGACTTTCAAACATCTTCTTTTTATCGTTTTCAGATAAATGCTTTGTATTCACCGTTCTGACAAAGTCTTTCTGCAGATTATTATCAAAAGACCCTCCACCTTTCAGGTATTCGCTGATTCTAACCACAATTTCATCACCAAGCTCCAAAAGCTTTGGCCTGACCTCAGAAGCTAAATCCCGATATTCACTATTTTCAGGATGGGTAGATAACCAGTCAGCCCTATAGCGATATTGAATCGCCTTGGCAGCATCCATCTGTGCCTGAAAGAAACCAACAATAGAGTCCGGTTGTAAACCTGCCTGCTGCGCATCGACCAATGCTTTCTCAAGCACCTGCTTTTCTCTGGCCAAGTCTTCAATCGCACTGTGGCTTTTGGCCTTGGATAAGGCGACATCCTGCATATAATTCAACCGTTGGTTGATTAACTGAAAGATTCCATTCGACATTGTATCGGCAACCGTCAAGGTGGAGAGTGTCAAACAGAGCAAACCAATGACTACAAGCTTTGTACTTCCCCAACAATCCTCAGAGCTTAGAACCAGTTTCATTCTGTCGATTCCGCTAGTGACACAGTTCATATTTTCCCAATACCTTCAAATATCTGCCAAAGTCACCAGTGCTTGAGATGAAAAATAAGCTCATACTTAACTCCATTGACAGCCTCTGGAAGTACGGGGTTTTATGCTCATTCGATAAAACAACATAATTCATGTCGCTGATTGGATGTACCCAAACCTCTTCCCCAAACCTGCACTGGCAGGAATCGGCGAAACAATTTAAAAGCAAAGTTTACTGCTCATGTTGTTCAGGATCCCCGCTACCACCAGAGTCAGAAGTCAGGGAGCCGGTGACAGAGTCTGGGAGGTGTTTGCCCCTGAGGCCTGCTGACTATTGGTCGCTTTGTTGCTGGCCTTGCTGTTGGCCATTTCTGCGGAGCATCATGCTGGTGTTCGCAAATGGTTCATCCTGACCCGCCTCCGGTTGACCCATCTGCGGTGAATCAGGATTCCTATAGTTCTTAGCAAACCAGGAGACAGCCATAAACGCTTCCCAAGTTAGCAATAGTTTATATCTGTGGCTAAAAGCGGCATTGTTGATAACGACCAGTTCATACAAAACCAGCAGATTGCTAATGTATATCCATTGCCACGAAACGGACTCAATAAAGGTCATTAACCCATAACCGCCAAGTCCGCGCTGTTTGTCATCAGGCAGAGCAGATGACTCTGCACGGCCGCTGTTGTTAGCAATGTCTGACTGATTGCACGACAGTGTATAAGAGCCATTCTTTATAGAAATATTCTGGACTGAAGAATCTGCATTATCCTTTTGAAAGTCCACAACAAATCGTCTTTTCAACGTTCCACCCTGACAGATTGCAGATAGCGAAGCAATCAGCAACAGCTGCGCCACACAGAGTGATTTTTTCATCATTCCATCCCCGCATATGACTTGTAGAAAAGATAGATAGAGAAAGTGTTAAATCAAGAAAATAAACCTGTTTTTCTGTCAAAAACCAAAGGTTGCAGCAGGTGAAAGTTTGCCGTTAATAAGATACCAGAATACAAGCTATCCCTGACCAGAGTGTAAATGACGTCTACTGCTGTTCGGTTAAAAATAGAAAGGTAGGTGAAATTGAAGCATGTTTAATAATTCTACCCAGCATGACATCAATTCTGGTGATATCCACTTCTGTGACAATAGAGCTCATCAAGAGTAATGAAGATCCTTCCGCATAGTTGCCAAACCTGTCTCCCCTCGCCATCGTCCACGAGCCCTGCCATGTCACAGAAGTGTGACCCAATAATGTGGTCCCTTCTTCCGGGATGCGACCATCTAATATCCCATTCACCTTCGTGGTTCAACAAGCTGTGACCCTGCTGCTCCGCGATATTCCTGTAGACCTTCCCGCATACTCTCTGCTCGCTATCCTCCCCGACCACTATCAGGTCACAAAATGCTGGCTCAATGTGGCATTGTGTTCTGTGACGCGACAGCATTTCTTGATTCCTGAAGGACATCTCGCATGGCCGCCGCCTGCCATCATTGAGGATGATTAGCGCGTAACAGAATTTTGGCACGCAGTGGGATCTTCTTACATGAAGCGACCGCCCCTGAACAGTCCTGAAGACCTTCCCGCATCTCTGCCGTTGACCATCCTCTGCGACCATTATCACGTCACATTCGATTCTCCTGCTACGAGTTATATCGGGTGCCCTTGAATCTGTCTGGTATAAAGTGGGACTAGCTGGTCCGTGTTCTTGCTGGTTAATTTGGCCGCGAAAATTATTTTGGATATGTGCATTATTTTGGATTTCCGAGCGAGGGTGTGAGCTTTGTCCGGATGTTGCTCCTGTGTGTCCTGAAGAACTTTCTTCGCAATTCAGCAGCACTTCAGCTGGCTCTCTGTTCCGGAATGATGATCTGAGTCCACAAACACCGTGACAAGAATCGACGTAACAATTTAAACCGAAAGTATGCTTCTGGTGTTGTTCAGGATCTCCGTTACCATCGCCAGAGTCAGAAGACAGAGGGCTGGTGAGAAAGCCTGTGAGTTGGGTGGTGGTTGCCCCTGAGGCCTGCTGACCGGACACTGCCGATGGCTGGTCTTGTTGGCCATTTTGTTGTTGGTTTTGTCCGGGTAGCATCATAGCGCTAATCGCAAACGGGTCATCCTGACTTGCCTTTAGCTGTTCTATCGGGTCAGACAGCGGTGAATCGGAGTTCCGATAGCTTTTCAAAAGCCAACCAACAACGACCAACGCTTCTACAGGTGTCCATGAATAAGGTTTTGTGCTCATGGCAGCGGCACGGGTACTCAGAACCAGTTCGTATGCTACCAGCAAATTCGTGCCGTAAATCAATTGCCACGAAATCGACTCAATAAAAGACGTTTTTAGTCCGTAACTGCCAAGTCTGTGTGGTTTGTTATCAGGCCGAAAAATTGATCCTGAATAGCCGTTTGTGCCAACAATGTCTGACGGAGTAAACGACAGCGTATTAAGGTCACGTTTTATGAAAAAGTTACCAATTAGAGAACCTGCATCCTGTTGAAGCTCGACAACACAGCGTCTTGTCAGTGTTTTAGCCTGACAGACTATGGACAACAGCAACAGCGCGGACAGGAATGCCGCAGAAATTGGTGTTTTCAAAACCTTATTCTTACATCTGTTCTGTGTTTTACGATCATAGGGTGAATCTGACACTGCATAGCTATTTGTTTCGGCAATTCCTGACGATTTACACGACTCTGTATGCAAGTCACACTTTATAGAAAAGTTCTGATTTGGAGAGCCTGCATCCTGCTGAAGCCTGACAACAAAACGTCTTGTCAACGGTTCGGCCTGACAGGTGATAGATAGCGACGCTGGCAGTATAAACAATGCCGCAAAGAGTGAGTTTTTCATCATTCCATTCGTGCATTCTATTTTGTAGAAGAGAAAGATAGATCGGGAAAGTGATAGATCAAGAAAATAAGTATGTTTTCTGTCAAAAACCAAAAATTACACCGGATGAAAGGTACATCGTATATAAGTACTCAGCCATACGGAATCGAATATTTCTGGCTTATTGGGCAGGTGCTCTGCAAGGCGCAACGACGGGAACATAGCAAGCTATGTGACTAGAGTTGCAACGCATCACGACTGCATGGATGCAGGAGCTAGAGCAACGCAGGAGCAGTTGCCGCGAGTGCCTGAACAATAAGTCAGAAAATATGATTTCGTATGGTTGAGTACTTAACCTATGGTGGAGCGAAAAAATCATTCTGCTCTTGGTCAATAGGGTGGCGTTTTCGGTTACCCCGCGTGGCAACCTCTGAGCATCCGCGTCAGCCACTGTCTCGACAGGGGTTAAGTGCCTGGCAAGACGTGCCCCGTCAGCATCAGTTGAAGTTATCACGGCATTTCTGCTGCTGGCCATTCTCGATGAACATTATTTGTCAGAGATATCTTCCCTTTCATTATTCTTTATAGAGGCTGCAACTGCATTCATTGAGTTTATAAGTGACTGGCTATTTGTTGAGTTGAGATAAATGCTTTGAGTGACAGGAAAATCATCAGGAGGATCGACAGAGAGGTCAACCAGTATCTCAAAATCATCGGGAAGATAATTGGAAGTATCCATCAATGTGTCGGCATCATCAGGGAGATAAATAGAAGGATCCATCTCTCTGTCGACATCATCAGGGAGGTAAACAGAGCGATCAATCGATGTGCCAAAATCAGAAATGATATATACAGGAGGGTCAAGTAATGTACCAAACTCAGAAATGATATAAACGGGGGGTTCATTCAATGTGCCAGGATCAGTCGATGTAGAGTTCTCTCGATTGCGGGGCTGTTCACAGTGAAAATCGGCTGGATCAGCATGAAGAGTGTCGCATACCGAACTATCTGGGAAATTCAGCGAGCGTTCAGCTGACTCTCTGTTTCGGAGTGGTGATCGAAGTTTACAAACACCAATACAAGAATCGACGAAACAATTTAAACTCAACGTATGTCGGCTTTGTTCAGAGCCTTCGTTACCGCCACCGGAGCCGGAATGCTGAGGGCTGTTGAAAGAACCTTTAATTTGGCTGTTTGCCCCGGGGGCCTGCTGATCAGTTGATAATACTGTTGGCTGATTTCGTTGCTGGTTTTTTTGTTGACCATGTTCGAGGTACGTCATTGTGATGGTCGCATATGGGTCATCCTCCTGTAACATCATAGAAGCCGCACCCAGTTGATCCATTGTGTTGAACAGCGCTGAATTGGCGTTCCAATAGCCTTTCAGGAGCCAGCCGACAGCGACAAACGCATCTACTGGTATCCTTAAACAAGGTTTGGCGCCTGAAGGAATGTTATTGGTCAGGATCAGTTCATAAGCAACCAGCAGATGAGTGGCGTAAAACAGCTGCCATGAAATCGACTCACTAAGGGTCGTTTTTGACCCATCACCGCCAAGTCTGTGTGGTTCGTCATCAAGTAGCCTATTTGAACCAGAATGGCTATTTGTCTGGGCAGTGTATGACGGGTTGCCCGCTAGTCCATGCTGGCCAAGCTTTGTAGGAAAGTTCCCGTCTGGAGAACCTGAATTCCGTTCAAGCACCACAACAAAACTCTTTGTCAACGGTTTGGCCTGACAGATGACAGATAACGAATAAAGCAGCAACAGCAGTGCCGCAGACAGAGAGTTTTTCATTACATTCCAGTCTGTAGCTTATAATATTCAGTTCTTATTTTTTAAGAGGAAAGATAGATCAAGAAATCGGTAGTTCAAGGAAATAAGCGTATTTTTCGATGTTGCTGCTGCCCTGTCTACTTTTGGTCGTTATGTCCCGACCGATTTTAATTAGCCTTAAAATCATCCTCATCACCAGAACCGGGGCAGGTTCGGTAACCGCCAATTCTTTGTGGTTTGTCATCAGGCGGCAAAGCCGGTCCCCGACAGGCGTATGTGTCTGAGATGTATGACGGATTGCCTGACAATATAAGCTGCTCAGGCTTTATGGCAAATCTCCGGATTGGAGAATCTCCACCCTGTTCAAATTCGACAACAAAACTTCTTTTCAATGTTGCAGCCTGACAGAGGACAGACAACGAAAACAGCAGTGCCATAGAGAGTGTGTTTTTCAAAACTTTATCCTTACATCTGTTTCGTGCTTTGTTTTTGTCTTTCTTTTTTTCAGATTGGAAGCTGGGAGAGTGATTGATCAAGAAAACAGGCATCTTTTCGGTCAAAAAAAAGCTTGCAGCGCGAAATGACAATCAGAAATCAATCACTTGACTTTGCATCATCAAGTTTTCGTTTCCGGTGTTGCCTTCTGTGATTCGACAGGGCTTGACTGTTTGGCAGCGTAGTCTGGCACTCAGGGCAGGTTCGCTCTCCGGTGTGATCCTTTCTTCTATGAGCCGCCAGGGCTTTCACGTTTGGCAGCGTAGTCTGGCACTCAGGGCAGGTTCGCTTTCCTGTGTGATATTGACTTTTGTGAGCCGACAGGGAATGAGCGTTTGCCAAGGTCTTCTGGCACTCAGGGCAGGTTCGCTTTCCGGTGTGATATTGACTTTTGTGAGCCGACAGGGCATGAGCGTTTGCCAGGGTCCTCTGGCACTCAGGGCAGGTTTGCTTTTCGGTGTGATCTTTTCTTTTGTGAACCGACAGGGCTTGAGTGTTTGGAAGGGTCTTCAGGCACTCAGGGCAGATTCGCTCTCCGGTGTGATATAGACTTTTGTGAGTCGACAGGACTTGAGCGTTTGGCATGAGCTTCTGGCAATCAGGACAGGTTTGCTCTCCGGTGTGGTCTCTTCTTTTGTGAAGCAACAGGGCTTGAGCGTTTGGCAGGGTCGTCTTGCACTCAGAGCAGGTTTGCTCTCCGGTGTGATCTTTTCTTTTGTGAACCGCCAGGGCTTGAGCGTTTGGCAAGGACTTCTGGCACTCAAGGCAGGTCCGCTCTCCGCAATGATACTGACTTTTGTGAGTGTGCAATGAGGCTTGAGAGCTAAATAATTTTTTACAGCCGGGGTGATGACATCGGTATTTTTTGATGACTGCCTTTTTCTGTTTTTCCGCAGGAGGTGGATTTAATTTTAATGACCCACCGGTTGTGCTGTCAGCTTCTGAGACAACTGTCGGTGCTTCAGCAGGATGGCTTACCGAGCCAGATTCCTGATCGCCTGCTTGCCAATAGACATCTGTTGTGTAAGCGAAAGAGTCATCTGAGATTGAACGACACAGGGTACTTGCGGAAGGAGCGAAGATACAGACTCCCTGTTGATTACAACAGGGCTGTTCATGGCAATTCTTGTCAAAGCTATGTCGTGAGTCAGTGGGCCGACCCGAATTTTCATCATTATTGTCGCTGTCGTATAAATAATGTGATTTTTCTCTATGTCTATTGAATGACTGACCGTGAACCTCTGACTCTGTTACCCGGGAATAGTTACCGCCGCCCGTTCCGTACATCAAAGTGATGATCTGAAGTTTGTTTCGCCTGGAGGGTTGGTCATCGGACAGCATGCCTGACCATTCGTTTGTGCTGATCGTGTGTGATACTTCGTTTTGCATCAGCTTCCAATCAGTCATTGGCATTGCAGTTAATAGGTCCGGCTCAGTTTTTATAGAAAAACTCTGGCTTGTCGAAGCCTCATTTTGATCAACCTCAACGATAAAACGATGAGTCTGCGGCTCAGCCGGGCAGACGAAAGGCAAAAAGACCAATACGTGCGAGAGTAAGCTGTTAATGGTTCTATCCTTTATTTTCCGGGGATAGGAGCAGTGAGGATAGACGAGAAGACAGAAGGCACGAAACTAAAATCCGGGGACAATGACAGTAGATCAGACCTGCATCAAAGCCCTTGCCATTGCGGACAGACTTCATGGATGCCTTGGAGATACCCATAATAGCGACCTCGGACTCATACAACCATTTGTCAGGTTGATATCAATGCGGTGAATGTCAGAGAAATCAACAAAGAATTGATTATAGAGTTCATCTGGGGGGGCATCAGTAACTGGAATAAATGTGTTTCTATCGAAATAAACCAGTGGCGATGTGAAGGATCGACTAGTGATATCCGGGGATGAGACCTGTCCGGGTGTGGCTTCCATATGGGCGGTCGAATTCTCTAAAGAATTCACTACAGAAATCAGCGGCCCTTCTGCTGAGTTATCAGATGATTGCGAGAGTTTACAAACGCCATGACAGGAATCGACGTAACAATTTAAACCCAAGGTATGCCGTTGTTGTTCAGAGCCTCCACTACCGCCGCCAGAATCAGAAGACGATGGGTTGAAAAAGCCCGTAGCATGTGTGGTTGACCCTGATACCTGCTGACCGGATGAGGATGATGACCGGCTTTGTTGTTGACCATTTTGTTGTTGACCCCGCCCGGGGAGCATCATAATGGTGATCGCAAACGGGTCGTTCTGACTTGCCACCTGTTGTTTCATCGGGTTAAACAGCAATGAATCGAAGTTCCAATAGCTTTTCAAAAGCCAGCCGACAGCTAAAAACGCCTCTATTGGTATCCATGAATAAGGTTTGCCGCCCGGAGTGCCGTCATTGGTGGTCAGAATCAGTTCGTAAGCAACCAACAGATTTGTGGCGTAAAACAATTGCCATGAAATCGATTCAATAAAGGTCGTTTTTGCTCCGTAACCGACAAATCTCGGTGGTTTGTCATCAGGCAGAAAAATTGACTCTGCGAAGCCGTTTGTGTCAGCAACGTCCGATGGGGTGCCCGACAACGAATTCAGGACGTGCTTAAGAGAAAAGCTCCGAGATGTCTGTGTATGCTCGACAATAAAACGAGTTGCCAACAGTTCGGCCTGGCAGATAACAGACAACGACAAGAGCATCAGCAGCAGTGCTGCAACAGACAGTTGCTTCATTGTCGTAACAATGCACTCGAATTTGTTGGCATGAAAGGTAGATCAAGAAAGTGATAGATCAAGAAAACAAGCCTCATTTTCTCTCAAAAAACCAAAGGTTGCATCAGACAAGAAAGAGCCCGCTAATGAAAACAGCTGCGGACTTTTTATTCAATGGGTCAGATGACTATTCCCTCTGGATGCGGGCTTTAAGCCTGGTTTAGACCAAAAAAGTGGTACATCAGGAAAGCAAGCGTGCTTCTCTCCCAAAAAAATTGTACCGGGTAAAAAAAGCCCGCACTGCAAAACAGTCGCGGGCTCTTTTACTCACCGGAATCCCGGGATTACAGCAGCAAACGACGAATGTCTGACAACAGATTACTTAGCAGGGTGGTGAAGCGGGCGGCATCAGCACCATTAACCACACGGTGATCGTACGACAGTGACAGCGGGCACATCAGGCGTGCATCAAAGTCCTTGCCGTTCCAGACAGGCTTCATGGATGCCTTGGAGATACCCAGAATAGCGACTTCAGGCGAATTCACGATGGGGGTAAAGGCGGTACCACCGACTGAACCCAGGCTGGAGATGGTGAAGCAGCCACCTTGCATTTCAGCCGGTTTCAACTTCTTGTCACGGGCCTTGCCAGCCAGTTCGATACACTCTCTGGACAGATCCCAGATACCTTTCTGGTCAACATTTTTGATGACCGGTACCAGCAGGCCGTCAGGAGTATCTACAGCAACACCAATGTTGATGTACTTCTTGTAGATAACCGACTCACTGTCTTCACTGAGGGAAGAGCAGAATACCGGCATCTCTTTAAGTACGTAAGCCACAGCCTTCAGGAAGAAAGGCAACGGAGTCAGCTTGGTGCCCCGGGCTTCTGCCATTGCCTTGTTGGCCTTACGAAAAGCTTCCAGTTCGGTAATATCCGCTTCATCAAACTGTGTGACGTGGGGCACATTCAGCCAGGAGCGCTGGAAGTTCTGAGCTGCTACTTTACGCAGACGATTCAGGGCCACTTCTTCGATTTCACCCCACTTGGCGTAATCCTGGGCAGGCACCGGAGGAATACCCATCCCCCCTGTGACGGCAGCTGTCTGAGGCTTGTCAGCTTCAGACAGCATGGCCTTAACGTAAGCCTGAACATCTTCTTTCAGGATACGGCTGCGTGGGCCTGTGCCTTTTACTCGTTCCAGGGCAACGCCAAACTCACGGGCAAGCCTGCGAACCGCTGGACCGGCATGGACATTGCGATTGGCTTTTTCCAGTTCTACCAGTTTCTGAGCAGAAGCCGGAGCAGCAGGTGCTGGTGCTTTGGCAGCCGCAGGAGCCAATGCTGCCGGAGCAGAAGCCTGTGGCGCGGGAGCAGCCGGAGGCGCAGCAGCAACACTGCCCTGGGTCTCAATCCTGGCAATCAGGTTGCCCTGGCTGAGCTTGTCACCTTCTTTAATGCAGATCTCTTTGACAACACCGGCAAAAGGAGAAGGTACGTCCATACTCGCTTTGTCAGATTCCAGCACAATCAGGGAATCTTCTTCAGCGATTTCATCACCCACGGCTACGCAGATTTCGATAACAGGGACGTCTTCGGCACCAATATCGGGCACCGTCACTTCCTGAACGCCACCTGCAACAGGCGCTGCGACTGGAGCTGGTGCGGCAGGCTGAGGGGCTTCCGTCTGAGGAGCCGGAACAGGAGCAGCACCTGTGGTTTCCACTTTCACCACCAGATCGCCCTGACTCATCTCGTCGCCTTCTTTCACGCAGATCTCTTTTACTATGCCAGAGAAAGGTGAAGGAACTTCCATGGTCGCCTTGTCAGACTCCAGAACGACCAGAGAATCTTCTTCAGAAATCTCGTCACCTATAGCAACACAGATTTCGATAACAGGGACGTTTTCTGCCCCGATGTCTGGAATCAGAACGTCCTGAATGCTGCTGCCGACTGGTGGAGCAGCTGGAGCAGGCTCTGGCTTTGCAGCCGGAGCTGGAGCTGCTTCGGTGGTAGTTACGGAACCTTCCTTATCTACGACAATTGTCGTTATTTTCAGCATGTCATCACCTTCAGACACACTGTCACCTACCTTGACCATGATCTCGGAGATTTTGCCGTCACGGGGTGCAGGCACTTCCATGGATGCCTTGTCTGACTCCAGAACAATCAGGGAGTCATCGGCAGAAACTGAATCACCGGGTGCAACGCAGATTTCAATAACTTCTGCACTGCCACTGCCGATGTCGGGGATCTTGATTATTTCATCGCTCATTCGGGATAACCTTATGAAATCAGCAGTACAGTGGGTTAGCTTTGTCGCCGTCGATGTTGAACTTTTTCATAGCGTCTTTCATAACAGACACTTCCAGTTCACCGTCTTTTACCAGACCGTACAGGGCAGCAATAACAACGAAGTAACGATCCACTTCGAAGAACTCACGCAATTTCTCACGGGTATCGGAACGACCAAAGCCATCGGTGCCCAGGGCAATGAAAGTACCTGGTACGAATTCACGAATCTGGTCGGCGTAGATCTTCATGTAGTCAGAGGCGGCAATAACCGGACCCTTGCGACCAGTCAGCTGCTGTTCGACCCAGCCTGCACGCTTCCCGGAGTCAGGGTTCAACATGTTGTGACGAGCTGCCGCCATACCATCTCGACGCAGTTCGTTGAAGCTTGTGGCACTCCAGATATCAGACTCGATACCGAAGTCGTTACGCAGGATGTCAGCAGCAGCACGCACTTCCTCAAGAATAGTGCCACAGCCCATCAGCTGTACTTTCAGGCCGTCGTTTCCGGCGTTTTCCTCGAAGCAGTACAGACCTTTCACAATACCTTCGATAATGCCATCGCCTTCTGGCATGGCTGGCATCCTATAGCTGTCGTTCATAGTGGTAATGTAATACCACACGTTTTCGTTGTCGCTATACATACGACGCAGACCGTCCTGAACAATCACTGCCAGCTCGTAGCCGTAAGTTGGGTCGTAGCTGATGCAGTTAGGAACAGTGGAAGCGAGAATGTGGCTGTGACCATCCTGGTGTTGCAGACCTTCGCCGTTCAGAGAGGTTCGACCGGAAGTCGCGCCGATCAGGAAACCACGAGCCTGCATGTCGCCTGAAGCCCAGGCCAGGTCGCCGGTTCGCTGGAAACCGAACATGGAGTAGAAGGCATAGAAAGGAATCATGGGTACATTGTTGTTACTATACGAAGTCGCCGCCGCGATCCAGGCAGCGTGGGCACCGGCTTCGTTAATACCTTCTTCCAGAATCTGACCCTGTTTGGACTCCTTGTAGAACATCACCTGATCAGAGTCGACCGGCTCATACATCTGACCTTCAGCAGAGTAGATGCCCAGCTGACGGAACATGCCTTCCATACCGAAAGTCCGGGCTTCATCAGGAATAATCGGTACGATGTGCTTACCGACATTCTTGTCTTTCGCCAGAGCCGCCAGAACACGTACGTAGGCCATGGTGGTTGAGATTTCTCGTTCACCACTGCCTTTGAGAACAGCGTCGAAGGCACTCAGGTCAGGAATTTCCAACTGCACATCCGACTGCTCGCGACGCTGAGGAATGAAACCACCCAGTTTTTCACGATGCTTGCGCATGTAAACCATCTCAGGGCTGTCTTCTGCGGGCTTGAAGTAAGGCAGGCTGGCCAGATCTTCATCTTTGATCGGCAGGTCGAAACGGTCACGGAACTGTTTCAGGTCATCGATAGGCAGTTTCTTGACGTTGTGGCTGACGTTGGAGGCTTCACCCGTGGTACCGGTACCGTAACCCTTTACAGTCTTGGCCAGAATAACCGTTGGCCTGTCGGTGGTGTTTACCGCAGCATGGTAGGCTGCGTAAACCTTGTATGGATCGTGACCGCCCCGGTTCAGACGCCAGATATCATCGTCAGAAAGGTGTTCCACCATCTTTTTGGTTTCAGGGTAACGACCGAAGAAATGTTCACGTGTCCAGGCACCGCCCTTGGCCTTACAGTTCTGATAGTCACCATCGACGGCTTCGTCCATCAGCTTCTGCAGCACACCGTCTTTGTCCTGGGCAAACAGCTGATCCCAGTGACGACCCCAGGTCACCTTGATCACGTTCCAGCCAGCGCCACGGAATACGCCTTCAAGCTCCTGCATGATCTTGCCATTACCACGAACCGGCCCGTCCAGACGCTGCAGGTTACAGTTCACCACGAAGATCAGGTTGTCGAGCTTTTCACGGCCCGCCAGAGAGATTGCACCTGTGGATTCCGGCTCATCCATTTCACCGTCACCCAGGAAAGCCCAGACTTTACGGTTCTGCTCCGGGGCCATACCACGGTTGATCAGGTACTTCATAAAGCGTGCCTGATAGATGGCCTGCAATGGGCCCAGACCCATGGATACGGTAGGGAACTGCCAGAAGTCAGGCATCAGGTGCGGGTGAGGATAGGATGAAAGACCCTTGCCTTCTACTTCCTGACGGAAACCGTCCAGCTGATCTTCACTCAGACGACCTTCGAGGTAAGCACGGGAATAAATACCCGGAGCCGTGTGCCCCTGATAGTAAACCAAATCGCCTTCACGGTTATTGTTGTAACCGTGGAAGAAGTAGTTGTAGCCGATATCGTACAGGGTTGCACTGGAAGCGAAGGAAGAGATGTGGCCACCCAGTGAACTGTCTTTCTGGTTAGCACGCATGACCATTGCCAACGCATTCCAACGAACCAGGGAACGGATTCTGCGTTCCATAAACAAGTCGCCCGGCATTCTCGCCTCTTTCTCAGGCGGAATGGTGTTGCGATAAGGGGTAGTAATCGCATAGGGCAGCTGGGTGCCTTTCGCTCTGGCATGCTGGGAAAGTCGGGTCATCAGGTAATGAGCCCGGTCTTCCCCTTCTTTTTCCAGAACGGAATCCAGGGCTTCCAGCCACTCCCGGGTTTCGATGGGATCAATGTCGTGCATATAGTTTGCTCCGAGAATTGAGCGCTGTAACCAGTTCTAAAAAAAGCATCTGTGAAGGGATCATCAGCCACTGATGCATCTTTCCATTACGATTACCCGGACAGGAGTACACTTTAGCAACTCAGCCTTGAGCAAATAAATCGCCTCAATCTGAGATGGACAACCACATTTTCAAATGGCGGTTATTCATCAATGAGCCAGTGAAATTCCGTCTGTCAGGATAGTCGAGGCTCTAAGGGGCCGCTTTTTTCAGCCCATACCACCAGTGAAAACCAATGATCCGAGGAGTCCGAACAAGAAAAGATTGCTCGAGGGCTACCCCTGTCGCGGCTCCCAGCGCCAAACTGTTATCTATGAAAAATCTGTCCTGTCTGCTTGAGCGTAAGGTTCGACCACCGTGCCATCAGGCTTCCAGCCGGACGATTGGCCCTGGATGGAGATTTAACCGGGTGCAAAGAAGACAGAGCTTAAAACTTCAGAAAATTGATTTCGATCAATTTTGTAATTGAACTACAAGATAAGCAAAATCCGCAATGAGTACCAGTACTTAGGCACAGTAAAGTTACAGAAATATATCAAAAGCCGCTACATCATTACATTTATCCATGAAATTCCCATGACATAATTATTATCAAACAAGAAAAAACTCTATCAGCGCATACCCCGATAGAAATTTCCGCGCTGGACTTTACTCTGAATTTACGCAGAGAAAAGTCGAAAATCCCTACTGGAAAAAGAAAAATGCTGACGATTCGTCGAATTAGTGTAAAACCTCTCACTATATTGGCATATCTTCCTGCCATGAGCTGATACCCCGGAGCCGCCTTTGATCCGCTTTGATGCCAGCTAATGGAAAAGCAATTTTCTGCTTCCAGCTGGAGCTTGTTCTAAAGCTGATGCTCAGCTGCTGAGCAGGATCAATCTCACTGGCAATCTGTTCTCTTTCTTCCATGTCCAGAACATCATTAAATCGACCATGATTCATTGGAGTGGCAGGTATAGCTTGCCAGAGAGGCGTATCTTTTTTACTGGCATTGTATTCAGGATCAAGGGAAGCACTGACCTTGCTGGCCAGCTCATCATCGATGCCGAAAAAGAAGGTTTGCGAAACCTGTGCCGGGAACAGAATCTGGCCCCAGCTGTACCTATGGTGTCGTTGAAAAAACACGCTTATTTTTTTGATCTGTCACTTTCCTGGACTAACTTTCCTCTACCGATAAATGAATAACCAAGCACTGCGAACAACGGGCTTTAAAAGTGGGTTCTAATGAAAAATTCGTTCTCTGCGACACTGCTGTTGCTGCTTTCGTGGTTGTCTGCCGTTTGTCAGGCCGAATCATTGACAAGAGATTATATTGTCAGGTTTCAACAGGATGGAAGCTTGCCAGATGGGAGTTTTTCTATTAAGCCATACCGTAAGACACTGCCGGGCAACCCGACCTACCTTGCCGACACAAACGGCTATGCAGAGTCAATTTTTCCGCCTGATGACAGACCACTCAGACTTGGCGGTTACGGGGTAAAAACCGCCTTTTTTGAGTCGATCTCCTGGCCATTGATTTACGCCGCTCATTTTCTGGTTGCTAATGAACTGATTATGACCACCAGTGACGCCCTGAACCCCAAACCCTATTCGAGGATACCATTAGAAGTATTTGCCACTGTTGGCTGGCTTTTGGAAAGATATTGGAACAACAATTCGCCGCAGCTTAACCCAATAGGTGAACCGGAGTCAGGTCAGGATCACCCATTTGCAATCACCACTATGGTGCTCCCGGGGCAGGGTCAACAACAAAGTAGCCAACAAAACCCAACATCAGCATCATCCGGTCAGCAGGCCTCTGGATCAACCACCCAAGCTGGAGGCTCCTCTCTCAAGCTTACGCCTTCCGACTCTGGCGATGGTGGCGAAAACCCTGAACAACCCCAACATACATACGGTTTAAATTGTCATGTCGAATCCTGTCATGGCATTTGTAAACTACGATCATCTCCCGATAGCAGGGATTCAGAACCCGATAGCAGTGATTCGGATGAAGAGGGCCAGCAAGACTCTTCTTCCCCTGCTCGACGAGAGATTGAACCTTCGATAGCTCGTCTGTTGTTTGGTAACATAGGTAGTGACCCGTCCCGAAGTCCTCATTTACCCAGCCTTGAAGAGTGTACTGCCAGAATGGCTCTTCGAGAAACCCGGGCTTTATCAGATTCTGAACAACTTGATCTTTCAGGAATTGAAAAAAAAATCTCCAGACTTGTATCTGAATTTTTCGTTAGTCCAATTTTAAATTTTCTGAATTACAGAGTCCTTGTGAATAAACACGACACTGACGACGAATACGTACATCTTGCTGCTGCAATGTGCAATGCCCTGGGCGAAGAATATCAATACATTGTTCATTGTTGTGCCAATATTACCCATAACTTCAACTTTGGATTCAGCCACTCCCTTAGCTGTATGGCCAATGTGGTAAAAGACTTTTATACAAATAAAAGCTTGAACTTGCACCAGTTCAGACAAGATGTCATCAAAGGCTTGAACACAGATCGCCAGACTCTTGTAGAGAAGATTGCTCGTCGAGAGATAGAGCGTGTAAACATTATTCTTCAACAAGGCTCATCGATGGAAGATAAGTATGAGCCGGTTGGTAATTTTGTATTAATTTTCTTTGCTCTTTCCGCCAATCATCTAAAAGAAGCGGGTGATTTTTTCTGGAAGCTTTGTTATAGAGATGCAGATGGCAACAAGATAACACAGGACAATCCCCCTCCTGAATACTCCAGATTGTTCACAACTGAACCCACAGACACTTATAAATATGTTTATTATTCAGTAAGAAATATGAAAGATATTACTCAATTACAAAGACTGGTTAATCAGCTTGCAGACTATTTAATTTCGGATAAGGGCACTACCTCAACAAGCAGTGAAAATAAGCCCAACCAGAAAACCGACGATGAATGATAGATTTATTCCAGCATAGGTCAGGGATGACACTGTTTGTTTTTGAAAAAAACACGCTTATTTTTTGATCTATCACTTTCTTGGTCTAACTTTGCCCTGTAGAAAATGAATGCCTAAGCACTACTACAAGCAACAGACTATCAAAGTGGGATTAATGAAAAACTCGTTGTCTATGGCGCTGCTGTTACTGTTTACATGGTTGTCTGTCGTTTGTCAGGCCGAACCATTGACAAGACGTTTTGTTCTCGGGTTTCAACAGGATGGAGCCTTTTCAAAAGAGAGCTTGTTTATAAAGCCAGACCAACATAAATTGCCGGGTACCCCGTTTCACCTTGCCGACACTAACGGCTGCGCAGAGTCAACTTTTCTGCCTGATGACAAACCACTCGGACCTGGTGGTTATGGGGTAGAAACTGCCTTTTTTGAGTCGGTCTCCTGGCCATTGATTCACGCCGCTCATTTTCTGGTTGCTAATGAACTGATGATGACCGACAGTGACGCCGCTCTGAACGTGAAACCCTATTCAAGAATACCATTAGAAGTGTTTGTCACCGTTGGCTGGCTATTGGAAAGATATTGGAACTACGATTCGCCGCAGTTCAGCCCAATGGATCAATCGGAGTCAGGTCAGGATCACCCATTTGACATCACCACTATGATGCTACCCGGGCAGGGTCAACAACAAAGTGGCCAACAAAATAGTGGCCAACAAAACCCGCCATCAGCATCATCCGGTCAGCAGGCCTCTGGATCAACCACCCAACCTAGAGGCTCTTTTTTCAGGTTTACGTTTTCCGGCTCTGGCGGCGGTAACCAGGGCCCTGAACAACACCGGCACACGTACGGTTTCAATTGTTACGTCGGTTCCTGTCATGGCGTTTGTCAAGTCCAACCGCCATCCGGTGGTAGCGGGTTGGCTGGAGGGGACCAGCAAAACTCTCCTTCCCGTGCTCAAAGAGAGACTGAACATCCGATACCTCGTCCGTCGTTTGGTCATATAGGTTATGACCCGTCCCCGAATACTCATCAACCCAATCTTGACCTTTCAGAGGATGATGAAGAAATACCTTTCAAAGTTTTAGAAAAGTCTTTCGTTAATCCAATTATGTTTGTGCTGAATTGCAAAAGGCTCATGGAAAAACAGGCAATCGGCGACGTATATGTACATCTTGCTGCTGCAATGTGCAACGCCCTTGGGGAAGACTATGAACATATTGTTGATTATTGTGCCAGTTGTACCCACACCTTCCGCTTTGGCTTCTGCCACTCCCTCACCCGTATAGCCAGGATGTCAAGAAAATTTCATGCACGTAAAAGCTTTAACTTGCATCAGTTCAAAGAAAATGTCATCAAAGGCTTGAATACAGATCGACAGGCTCTGGTAGAGAAGGTTGCCCGTCAAGAGACAGAGCGTGTAAACATTATTCTTCAACAAGGCTCATCCTTGGAAGACAAGTATGAGGCGGTTGGTAATTTTGCATTAATTTTCTTTGCCCTTTCCGCCAACAAACGAGATGCAGCCATTGATCTTTTCTGGGAGGCTTGTTTTAAAGATGCAGATGGCAACAGGATAACTCAGGACAATCCCTCCCCTGAATACTCCAGATTGTTCACAACTGAACCCACAGACACTTATAAATACGTTTATTATTCGGTAAGAAATATAAAAGATATTACGCATTTACAAAGACTGGTTAACCAGCTTAAGAACTCTTTAATTCCGGATAAGGACACTGCCTCAACAAGTCGTGAAAATAGTGCTACCCAATGATGGTTAACTGGCGAGCTGTTGAGCTCGCCACCCATGACTATCCTCTTGCGAAATAACTGTTCATCACATAACCGTATTTGGTCGTATGCTCAGCCAATACCTGCCCCAACGCTTCACCGTATTCACTGCGCCAGTCGTTCATCAGCTCTGCCAGAACCGAAGCCCAGGTCGTCACTTTCACACCCGCCTGAGCCAAACGCTGTATCGTGACTTCCTGAACCGTTTTATTCCAGGTACCCGAGGCATCGATCACGGCATACACATCGTAGCCTTCTTCAATGGCGGACAATGCCGGAAATAATAAACATACGTCCGTTACAACACCGGCCATGATGATTTTTTTGCGGCCTGTTTTCTCAATGGCTTGCCTGAACGCCAGGCTATCCCAGGCATTGATCTGCCCTTCACGCTCAATCACTTCCCCGCCCAGTACGTCGGTAATTTCAGGCATCACCGGACCATTTGGCCCCTCAGGCAAGCTGGCAGTCACCACCGATGGCAAGCCAATGGCTTTTGCCGTTCTGGTCAGGCCAACAATGTTGTTTTTCAGCACCGTCGGGTGTTCATCACCCAGCCCGACCATCAAACCCGTCTGGTGGTCGATCATTGTTAATACAGCGTTGTCCGGCGTTAAAAACTCAGAGTATTTTGTTGTCATGGTCATGTCCTTATCAGTGCTCTGTTTCATTCAAAAGATTCGGTAAAAATCAGAATCAGCTGGCTCTCTTGTTGGGCGACAAAGTTCAATTCCGTCGCTCTTACCAGAGTGCCAGCCTGAATGGTTTCGCCATTAATGCTTGCCTTGCCAGTACTGAGATAAGCCAAAACCTCACCGCTATGCTCTGTCTGGTATCCTTCGGTGGCCTGAACCATTTCTACCACGGTGTGGCTATCAAACGTTTTCGTCTGTTTTTTACTTCCTCCATAGATGCGTGTTCTGACATTGGTTTCCGGGGTATAAGCCTTGTAACCCGCTGGCTCGCCCTTTGTTTCTGGCAGAACCCACAGTTGAATCAATTGATTGGGGGTTTCATCCGGATTCACTTCGTTATGTGCAAACCCTTCACCTCCCGCTCGTTGTACCTGCGCCTCCGGGGCCACTAAACCTTTGCCGTGTTGCAAAGATCCAGCGTGGCTTATCCGGCCTTTTGCCATCACACTGATGACGTCGATCTCTTGGTGGGGGTGCATACCTGTCTCGCCGTGGGGCAAGAAGCTGGCATCAGCAAGATAAACGAAGTTACCTATGCCGTTGGCTGTCTCAGGACGCTTTCGAGCACCAAATACTCGCTGATCTGTGACGACCTGTTTTTCTTCCAGTCCGGCAAAACCGCCTTGTGGTAGTTGCTCTAAGGTCAAAATTTCCATCGCTCAATCCCTGTTTTCCAGTCAGTGATGAAACCAGATTAGTTTGTTATCCAAAGTTGATATATATTCATTCATACAAAACACTGTTCAATATTTGATAACAAATGACTGACCTTAATGATCTGATGGTGTTTGCAACGGTAGTCGAGAGAGGCAGCTTTACCCAGGCAGCAGAAGCACTGAATACGCCGAAATCCAACATCAGCCGCAAGATCACCCGGCTGGAATCCCGGTTGGGTGTGCGGCTGTTGGAACGTTCAACCAGAACCTTGCATCTGACTGAAATCGGTCTGCGCTACTATCAGTACTGCAAAAGAATCAAAGAGGAATATGAGGCCGCAGCCAGTGCAGTGGAATCCATGCTGGAAAAACCTCAGGGCCGCCTGCGAGTGTGTACCTCTCTCGGTGTCGGTCAGTCATTGCTGGGCGATCACCTCACCGATTACTGCCGAGAGTACCCTGAGGTTGAACTCGACCTTACCTTGACGAACCGACGTGTTGATCTGATTGAAGAGGGGTACGATCTGGCGTTTAGAATTGGAGACTTGCCAGACTCTGGACTGATTGCCAGGAAACTCTGCTCCATCCATCTGCGTCTTTATGCGGCTCCGGGTTTTGCAAAACATAAAATCAAAACGCCGGGCGACTTATTAGAGCATCCGCTAATGTTGATGAGTGCAAAGGAGCGCAATCCCGATTGGCATCTCTTTTGCGGACAAGAAAATAGAACCCTGAAGTTTGAGCCGAGTCTACGCTGCGATGACTTTTCCATGCTGATGAGAATGTCCATCAGGGGGTTGGGTATCACCGAACTGCCAGAGTACATGGCAAAGCATGCCCTGGCAGCAGGTACGCTCATCAATATTCTGCCCGATTGGCAGTTCGAGCCTGTGGACTTATATGCGTTGTATCCCAGTCACCGTGGCTCAACCCCCAAAGTTCGAGCACTGCTCACCCACCTTGCTAAAGAGGGCTTCCACTAATGGCGTCGCCAGATTACAGCCTTGAGTCAATCAAAAGCCTTGAGCGAATGAACTGCCCTGCATCGGTAAAAAGCATCCTGAACAAGCAATGGGACGAGTTTCTGGAAACCTGTCGAGCAAAAGATCTGGCTGACAGATCTGACTCATTATCTCCCGATTTTCTCTCCCAACTTTATAAAACCTGGGCGGGCAGCGACTTTGCTTTTGAACAATGCCTGAAGCATCCGGATCTTGTTTTCCAACTCCATCAGAATCCGGATTTATTAAAAAACCCCAAACCCGAGAGGCATCAGGATGCCCTCCGCCTGCTGACTCAGGAAGTCCTCAACGAAAATGACCTGATGCAGCAACTCCGGGTCTACAGAAACCGTGAGATGGTCAAAATCATCTGGCGTGACCTCAACCGCCTGTGCTCCATGCAGGAAACCACACTGGATCTTTCTGCTATGGCGGATGCCTGCGTCGATCAGTCAATGGACTGGCTGTATGAAGAAGCCTGCAAAACCTGGGGTACCCCGATGGGGGCTTCCTATGGAGAAACACCTCAACCACAAAAGATGATCGTACTCGGCATGGGCAAGCTGGGTGGGCAGGAACTGAATCTTTCTTCCGACATCGACCTGATGTTCACCTATCCCCATAAGGGTGAAACGTTGGGTGGAGCTCGCTCTCTGGATAATCAGGAGTTCTTTATCCGGCTTGGGCAACGTCTGATCAAAGTCCTGGACAATCAAACGGTGGACGGCTTTGTATTCCGGGTTGATATGCGACTGAGGCCTTATGGTACCAGCGGTGCACTGGCCATGAGTTTTTCCGCTATGGAGCAGTATTATCAGGATCAGGGCAGAGACTGGGAACGCTATGCCATGATCAAGGCCAGAGCCATTGCCGGAGATATCCCGGAAGGTCAGAATCTGCTCAACATTCTGAAGCCATTCACTTTTAGAAAGTACATTGATTTCAGTGCTATTTCTGCACTCAGGGATATGAAGGCCCTGATTCAAAGAGAAGTAAAGCGCAAAGGCATGCAGGGCAACATCAAATTAGGTCCCGGCGGCATCAGAGAAATTGAATTTATTGCCCAATCATTTCAGCTGATCCACGGTGGCCGGGATCGAAGCCTTCAGGAAAAGGGACTGCTCAACATTCTCAACCGACTCTCGCCGCATTACCTGCCAGAGTTCGTTACACAGGCGTTAACTGAAGCCTACATATACCTTCGAAATTTAGAGCATGCTATTCAGGCGCTGCAAGACAGACAGACTCAGGAACTGCCGGTCGATACCCTGCAACAGGAAAGAATTGCTTTTATTGCAGGGCACCAGGACTGGTCTTCCCTGATGAGTAAACTGGATCATCACAGAGAGCAGGTCTTGGGACACTTTGATGAGGTTGTGTCCTTACCGGATACATCCAACGATCAGGAACAGACGGTTCAGGAGCACTGGAAGCTGCTCTGGCAGGGCAATCTCAACGAAGACGAGGAATTAAAACAATTCCAGGAGAACCACTTTTCAGAGCCACAAGCATCGAGGCAACGTCTGTCAGCGCTCAGGGATGGCAGAGCCATCACCAGAATCCGCCGCCAAAGCCGTGAGCGACTTGACCACTTCATGCCTTCGCTGCTGGAACATATCGGTCGTAGCGAACAGCCTGATCTGGCACTGACCCGAATTCTTCCGCTTATTGAAAGTGTTTTACGCCGAACGGCTTACCTGGTTTTGCTGATGGAAAACCCCAAAGCTCTGGAGCACCTGATCAGCCTCTGTACCGCCAGCCCCTGGATAGCAGACCAGATTGCCCGACATCCGGCCTTGCTGGATGAGTTCCTGGATATTGGTGATCTCTATAACCCACCCAAAAAAGCGGAACTTGAGCACGACCTCAGACAACAACTGACTCATATTCCGGAAGATGATCTGGAGGCCCAGATGGAAGCGCTGCGCTACTTCAAGATGTCACATCTTTTGAAAGTAGCGGCAGCACAGGTTGCTGGTACATTACCCTTAATGAAGGAAAGCGATTACCTGACCTGGATTGCCGAAGCCTTGCTGGATCAAGTGGTCGGCCTCGCATGGAAAACCATGGTTGAGCGACATGGGCACCCTGTGGGTGAAGACGGTTCCATCTGCGATCCTGGCTTTATCATCATTGGCTACGGCAAACTGGGTGGCATTGAACTCAGTCCGGGATCGGACCTGGATTTGGTGTTCGTGCATAACGGCGCTCTCAATAAAGAAACAGACGGCTCGCGCTCCATAGAAAGTTCTACCTTCTATACACGACTGGGACAGAGAATCATACACATTCTCACCGCTCAAACCCCTTCCGGAAGACTCTATGAAGTCGACATGCGTCTGCGCCCTTCAGGCGCTTCAGGAATGCTGGTCAGTTCACTCACATCTTTCGAAAAGTACCAGCGCAATGACGCCTGGACCTGGGAGCATCAGGCTCTGGTCCGGGCCAGGGCAGTAGCTGGCGATAAACAGCTGACAGCAAAGTTTGAATCACTTCGCAAAAGTATTCTGGCCATTGGCAGGGACCCTGCCACCTTGAAGGCAGAAGTCATCAGGATGCGCCATAAAATGCAAGAGCATCTGACAAAGTCCCGACGGGATGAACAGGGGCAACCCCTCTTTAATCTAAAGCACGATCGCGGCGGCATTGTCGATATTGAGTTTCTTATGCAATACGCCGTATTAGCCCATGCTCACGCTCACCCGGAAATTGCGCAATTTCCGGATAACATTCGAATTTCGGAGTCACTGGAAAAAGTCGGCTACCTGACAGCCAGTGAAGGCAAAGGGCTTAGAGAAGCTTATAAAGTCTTGAGAAAAGCGGCTCACTTGAAAGCTTTGCAAAACGAGCCATCCTTTGTGGAAATCCCCTTGGTGGAGGCCTTCACCCGTCAGGTTGAAGCGCTTTGGCAGCTATGGCTGGAATGAATGTCCCGGCGGTTTGGAATCAGTAGCAAAGTATGATCCAATACTCGTCTGCCTGCAGATAACCGAAGCACAGACAGAATCATGGCCGCCTTACCCACAGCGGCCTGCAAGCCTGGCTTGAGACCCACCGGGCTGAGTAGCCATGAACACGAAACAACCATGAGCACAGAAAGACTTTTGTCACCCAAAGTGATGACAAGACTTTCACTAAGGGTCTTCAATAAAATCACAATACCACCGTGAGAAAACAAAGCTGCCCATTTGGCGATGAACTTAGCTACATTCTCATGGTTAAAATTACTGGATTGCATCGGGAGTTTTCGCATGTCCTTCGCCGATAGAGATGGCGTTATTTGGTTTGATGGCAAGCTGGTTCCATGGCGAGAAGCACAAACCCACGTTCTGACCCATACCCTGCACTATGGCATGGGCGTCTTTGAGGGTGTTCGAGCCTACAACACCGACAAGGGTCCTGCTATTTTCCGTCTGGAAGAACATACGGATCGACTGTTCAGAAGTGCTCATATCCTGGGTATGAAGATCCCTTACTCCCGTGAAGAGCTGATCGAAGCTCAAAAGCTGGTGGTTCGTGAGAACGGTCTTGACAGTGCCTATCTCCGCCCCATGTGCTTCCTGGGCTCTGAAGGCATGGGCCTTCGTGCAGAAGGGCTAACTGTTCACTGCATCGTTGCTGCATGGAACTGGCCTTCTTACATGGACCCTGACGCCAAAGAGAAAGGTATCAAAATCCGTACTTCTTCCTACACCCGTCACCACGTAAACATCACCATGTGCAAGGCCAAGGCCAATGGTAACTACATGAACTCCATGCTGGCACTGCGTGAAGCACTGGACAGCGGCTGCGAAGAAGCTCTGCTGCTGGACAACGAAGGTTACGTGGCGGAAGGCAGTGGTGAAAACATCTTCATTGTCAAAGAAGATGGTATTCTCTACACACCTGAGCTGACTTCCTGTCTGGAAGGAATTACCCGTGACACCATTATCCGGTTTGCCGGGGAACTGGGTCTGGAAGTCAGGGAAAAGCGCATTACCCGTGACGAAGTTTATATTGCCAAAGAAGCTTTCTTCACCGGAACAGCCGCTGAAGTACTGCCTATTCGCGAGCACGATGGCCGCATCATCGGCAGTGGTCAACGTGGCCCCATCACCGAACAGCTGCAAACTATGTACTTTGATCAGGTTCAGGGCCAGCGGGAAGCATACCCTGAGTGGCTGGCTCATGTGATCTGAATCACTGGCTTTCATTCCATAAGCTGTAAGAATTACTGAGTTATTGATCAGAAAAAGTGGCGTATAATCTACGCCGCTTTTTATTTACATGGATGTAATGTATCCCCGGCCTATCTTCAGACGGGGTACCCTGCATATTTGAAACTGGACACTGTCCAGTGTGCATATTCTGCCATCGGTGACAGCGTGCTCTCACTGAGGGCGGTAGCGTGCCCAATTACAAGAGATCGATTCCGGATCGATCCCCAGGAGGCTACGGGAGCCTCCCTGAAACAGGAACTGCAGCAACGTGAAGTACTTGATTGTCGGTCCCTCCTGGGTGGGGGATATGGTAATGGCTCAAACTTTGTTCATTGCCCTGAAACGACAACATCCAGAGGCTGTCATCGACGTACTGGCACCAGGCTGGAGCCGCCCCATCATTGAGCGCATGCCTGAAGTCCGGAACGGGATTGATATGCCCGTAGGCCATGGCAGCCTGAATCTGGCCGTGCGCAGAAGAATAGCCAGAGACCTGAAAGCACAAGGGTATGACCGGACCATTCTTCTGCCCAATTCACTGAAGTCTGCCCTGATTCCATTCCTTGCCGGCATTCCTGTCAGAATTGGCTGGCGGGGAGAAATGAGGTATGGCCTGCTTAACGACCTGAGAGTTCTGGACAAAGAGCAATACCCTCTTATGGTTGAACGCTTTGTTGCTCTGGCCTATCCGGATAAGTCGCCACTGCCCTCCCCTCTACCCAAACCTGCCTTGAGTGTTGACAGCCAGAGTGTTGCCAAAGCATTGCATCGCTATCAACTGTCTGATGACTTGCCCATTCTGGCGCTTTGTCCTGGCGCTGAGTTTGGCCCCTCGAAACAGTGGCCTGCCGGTTACTACGGCGAAGTGGCTTTGACGATGGCTCAGAAAGGCTGGCAAATATGGTTGTTCGGCTCTGAAAAAGACCATGCCGTCACCCAGGAAATCATGGGCTACCTGCCCAGAAATCTGCATAAACGTTGTTTTAATCTGGCAGGACAAACCACTTTGGCGGATGCCGTTGACCTGATGTCTCTGGCCCATGCTGTGGTTTCCAATGACTCTGGCCTTATGCACATTGCCGCCGCACTTTCTCGACCTCTGGTGGCTGTTTATGGCTCGACCACTGCTGCTCATACCCCGCCAATGAACGACAACAGTGAAACACTCTGGTTGGGACTGGAATGCAGCCCCTGCTTTAAACGTGAATGTCCTCTGGAACACATGGACTGCATGAAAAAGCTGGGACCCGAAATGGTTCTGGACGCCCTGGAACGACTGTCTGGTGAACAGACTCTGGAGATTCAGGGTTGAAAGTTCTTATTGTAAAAACCACCTCCATGGGCGATGTGATTCACACACTTCCAGCCCTCACCGATGCTGCCAAAGCGATTCCGGGCATCCGGTTTGACTGGGTCGTAGAAGAAGGGTTTGCGGAAATCCCGCGCTGGCACCCTGCTGTCGATAAAGTCATACCTGTCGCGGTGAGAAGATGGCGAAAATCGATCCTGAACACAGTCCACTCAGGCGAGTGGCGTCGTTTTCGCAAAGATCTTAAATTCAGAGAATACGATGCAGTTATCGATGCCCAGGGATTATTGAAAAGCGCTCTTATTACGCGAATGGCGCGGGGCCCCAAGTTCGGGCTGAATAAAAACTCAGCCCGGGAACCCGTTTCTGCCAAGTTTTATGACTTCCCAAAAACGGTTAACTGGGGGCAACACGCCGTCGAGCGTGTACGACAGCTGTTTGCCAAATCACTGGACTACGAATTGCCAACAGAACCCGGACAGTTTTTGCTCGACCAATCCCGATTCGATGGCGACCTGATTCAAAATAAACCCTATGTCGTTTTTATTCATGGCACCACATGGCCCACCAAACACTGGCCAGAAACTTACTGGTGCCAACTGGCCCATAAAGTTCAGGCAGCGGGAATGCATATCGTCATTCCCTGGGGCAACGAAAAAGAGCAAGAACGAGCCAACTGCATCGCAAAATGTTCCGATAATATTGAGGTGCTGCCACGCCTCAGCCTGAGTGGTATTGCCGGGGTCATAGCAAATGCTAAAGCGGCGGTTGCTGTCGATACAGGACTAGGCCATTTGACGGCAGCTCTGGAAACACCCGCTGTATCTCTATACGGCCCGACCCGTCCTGACCGGGTGGGAGCCTACGGAAGCTCACAGATTCATCTGACCGTTGACCAGTGCCCTGAATGCCAGCTTCCAAAAGCCGACCCGGACATTTTCACCCCTATGACCCCGGATTATGTCTGGCCCTACCTGGAGAAGCTTCTGCAAGAGGCGTCTTCATGATATTGGCTTTTGCGCTTTATAAGTATTTTCCTTTTGGGGGGTTACAGAGAGATTTTCTGAGGATTGCGCTTGAATGCCAGAAAAGAGGCCATAGAGTTCTTGTTTTTACCACCTGCTGGCAGGGCGAAAAGCCTGACGGTTTTGATATCCGGGTTCTTAAAGTCAACGGTCATTCAAACCATGTCAGGATGAAGAGCTTCCAACAACAGATCGGCAAAACATTAGCCGACCAGCCAGAAGTCATTTTGACAGGGTTTAATAAAATGCCGGGGCTGGATATCTATTATGCCGCCGACACCTGTTATCTGGACAAAGCCCAATCAAAAGGCTGGTGGTATCGACTCACATCACGCTTTCGATATTACCAAGCCTTTGAGGAAGCGGTTTTCTCTCAGGAAAGCAAAACCGTTTCCCTGCTGATATCTGCACTGCAAAAGCCTGTCTTTCAGCGGTATTACCATACCCCTGAAGAGCGCATTCATTTGCTGCCTCCGGGTATTTCAAAGGATCGATGTCGACCTGAAAATGCCGAAGCCGTGAGGGCAGAATTCAGAAAAGAGTTTTCGCTCACTGATGGGGACAAACTCGTTCTGATGGTGGGTTCAGGCTTCAAAACCAAAGGTTTGGATCGAGCCATCAGGGCTATTGCTTCATTGCCCGCTTGTCAAAAACAGGGCACTCGTTTCTTTGTGATAGGTCAGGACAAACAAAAACCCTTTGAGTCACTGGCCAAACAATTAGGTATTGAACACCAGCTTCGCTTTTTTGCTGGCCGAGATGATGTCCCCCGGTTTCTGCTGGGTGCCGACCTGCTGATCCATCCAGCTTACAACGAGAATACCGGCACCGTTCTGCTAGAAGCATTGGTTGCCGGGCTGCCTGTGCTGACCACCGATGTCTGTGGCTATGCACACTATATCGAAGACGCCAAAGCAGGCACTGTACTACCAAGTCCGTTTAATCAGGTTTCTCTGAATGAGGCTGTCAGCACAATGCTTGATTCAGAGCATTGGCTGGAATGGCAAAACAATGCCATTGCATTCAGTCGCTCTGAGGACCTGTATAGCCTGCCTGAGCGGGCTGCTGATATTATTATTGAGCAGGCTGATCGAAAGTCTGGTCACTGCCGAATCCCTTAATGCTTTATCTCAGAGACGATTTTAAAAAAGCCTGGCAAGGCAAGGACCCCCAATCCCTGTTGGAAACAATGGATGGAGAGGTCTACAGAGCACTTGAAGCTCGCCGTACCTTTCGATTTGAACTGAATGGCAAAGGCTATTTTGCCAAAGTGCATGGCGGTGTGGGCTGGTTTGAAATTCTTGAGAACTTTGTGCATTTGCGTAAACCCGTTCTTGGTGCAAGAAACGAATGGGAAGCTCTGAACAAACTCCATGAGATTGGCATTGATACTATGACACCTGTCGCCTATGGAGAAACCGGGAATAACCCTGCCACACTTCGCTCTTTTCTGGTGACAGAAGAGCTGGCGAATATGGTCACTCTGGAGGATTTTTGCGAGCATTGGAAAAGCGCTCCTCCTTCCTTTCGATTGAAGCAGGCTATAACGTTGAAGCTGGCAGAAATCAGCAAAAAACTCCACGATAATGGCGTCAATCATCGTGATTACTATCTTTGCCATTTCATGATGCCTGAAACCCAGACCCCCGATCCGAAACACTTGAAGTTTTATCTGATTGACCTTCACCGGGCCCAGATTCGGGATGAAATACCCGAGCGCTGGCGACTGAAAGACTTATCTGGACTCTACTTCTCTGCCATGGATTATGGCATCAGCCGAAATGATGTTTTTCGTTTTTTGAAAGCCTATACAGGGCTGTCTCTCAGAGACACATTAAAAAAATACAGCGCTTTGCTCACTCGCATTGAGAAGAAAGCCGTAAAACTGTATCAGCGCATGGAACGAAAAGCGGGAAAGAGTGACGCTTAAAACTTAGCCCTAAGCCTTCATTTCTTGCAGCCAAAGTGATCGCTTATGGGCAGGCGAGCTAAAGGGGTGTCATGACGTGCGGTGCTCTGGTGAATGCTATTAATCTGACGGGGTTTTATAGACTGATATTCACCGTCGAGGGTGACACGCTGAATATCGCAATGATTGAAGAAGTGAGCAAGCACTATGATGACTGAACAGACTTACGTGTCCGATTTGGCCATTCCCCCGGGTGAGTATTTGGAGGAAGTGCTTGAAGAGATGGATATTACCCAAGCAGAGCTAGCTCGTAGAATGGGTCGACCTCCTCAAGCCATCAATGAGATTCTCAAAGGAGAAAAGGCTATCACACCAGAAACCGCTCTTCAGCTTGAGCAAGTTGTCGGTGTGCCTGCGTATTTCTGGAGCAATCTTGAGTCCGAATATCGCTTGGTAATGGCAAAGGATGCTGATGAAAAGAAGGCAAAAGACGAGCTACAATTAGCTTCTGCCTACCCATATACAGAGATAGCAAAATTAGGCCTTGTTGAAAAAACAAGAAAACCTTTGGAGAAAGTCAAAGAACTCCGAAAATTTTTTGGTGTTTCCTCGCTCTTCCATATTACTTCTGTGAAGGAATACGCTCCTGCATTCAGGCAGAATAAGAAAGAAAGTACTTCTCATGAAGCTCTGGCAGCTTGGCTTAGAGCTGGCCATATTCTTGCGTCCAGAACAGAAGTCAGGCAATTTGATAAAGTAAAACTTCAACAATCTCTCCCGGTTTTGAGAGAGCTTACTTTTGAAACAGAGCCAAAGACTCTGTTAGAAAAGCTGAGTAATTTACTTGCCGATTGTGGCATAGCGTTAGTTGTCATCCCGCATTTCTCAAAAACTTATACTACAGGTGCAACTTACTGGATAGGCAAAAGCAAGGCTGTAATAATGATGTCTATGAGAGGTAGTTGGTCTGATATATTTTGGTTTAGTTTAATGCATGAAATTGGACACATTTTGCTACATGATAAAAGAATCACATTCTTGGAAAATGATTCTAAAGATCAACAATATATCAGACAAGAGTCTGAAGCAGATAAATTTGCACAGACAACATTAATTCCTGAAAGTGAATACTCTGCTTTCTTGAAAGAAGGGGTTTTCACTAAAGCTGCTATCAGCCAATTCTCTCAAGCAATAGGCATTTTTCCCGGTATTATCTCTGGACGCCTTCAATACAACAAAAAGCTACCTCACACTTCTAATTTCCACAGAGTTCGCTTCAAGTGGCAAAACCCCTAACATATATGAGCCGTAACTCTCTCTGTCAAAGGCAAATAACTGCCCCTTGGCAAAACAGGAGCCAAAGTCATCCAGTTGAACACTGACGGAATCCTGTAATAACACATCGGTTGGCAATGCTGTCGCTTCGCTCGAGAGCACTTTTACCGTGATTGGTGCGAAACTACCCGTGATATTATCAGCTCCATGTGCCGTAATGAGGTTGGTGATAAAGGCTACTACCTGAAACGATATACCAGAGGTGTGAAACAGCATGCCTTTGAGAGAAGCTCTGGAACAATATATGAACCGGTGAAAAACAGCAGAAATGAAAACGACAAAACTGTACAAACGAATGCGCCGAAAAGAAATGGGGCATAGATGCTGACAAAATCCAATTGGTCATACAACTCGTTCCCACGCTCTGCGTGGGAATGCATACCTCCCCTGAAAAGCGTACTCTGCAGCGCGAGATAGGTATGGGTTCGCTGGAGCATGGGAACCAGAGTTTTGCGACAGCCTCTTTAGGCGGGGAGGATGTCAACACTACGATTCCTGATGAGAAAAACCGTTTGGAATCCCCATCTGCACTGAAATATCCAAGCTTTGAACTTGTGAAGATTCCGCCCAGTTATGGGCCATGTAGAATATGCGCATTCCTTTTTTGATGTCGTCCAGTTGGACATTGTCGGAATCCTTCAATGACACGCCGGTTGGTAATGCTTTCTCTACGCTCGAGAGCACGTTTGCCATGACCGGCGTTGAAATTACCCGGGATATCATCAGCTCCATGTGCCGCACCGAAATTGATGGTAAAGGCTACTATCTCAAACGATATACCGGGGGCGGAAAAAATCTTCGCCGTTACATTGGCAGAAGTCGTATCCGGGGTGAGTGGGAAAGTATGCTGTTTTTCCATGAACACGGTATTCCTGCAGCTAAAGTGGTCGCTTATGGGCAGGAGATCCAATGGGGTGTCATGACGCGCGGTGCTCTGGTGACTGAAGAGGCTCCCAATACACTGGATCTTCGCCAGATGGTCAGAGACAGTATTCCCTGGCTAAAAGATCGGATCTGGATAGCCAAAGTTATTGAACAATTAGCGCCAGCCGTCAGGACCATGCATAGCCAGAGCTTCATCCATACTGATCTCAAATGGCGAAATATTCTGGTTTCCCAGAATGAAGAGCCTGAAATCTGTTTCATTGATTGTCCTGCTGGCCAGAAGGTTCTTCCATTCTTCCTGGAGCGAGGCATTATCAAAGATCTGGCCTGTTTGGATAAGATGGGCAAGCAGCATCTTACACGCACTCAGCGGCTAAGATTTTATCGGCTCTATTGTGGAGGCCGACTGAGGGCAAGTGACAAGGTTCGAATCCGCAAAATCCTCAACTTCTTTGAAGGAAGGGAGTGATATGCCTGATCCATTCCTTCAGAAATGGCAGTCACTGAGCTCTGATTCCGAAAAGTCCGAGTTTATCCGCCACGCCATGGTGGCTAATGAACGCCCTGAACATTTTGCCGAACTACCACCCAAGTTTGATCGCCTTCTTGAGACGCATAAAGCCCCACTCGAACTGTTGAAGGAAATACAACGTATTCGCAAGCAGAAAGAATTAAAGCTGGAAGAATGTCTAAAGCCCAGGAGAGGATTTAGTTATCAGAAGTCCTGGTTTCAGTTGGCTATTACCGATCAGAGAGATGAATGCCCGGAGCTTTCAAACCTTCTTGCTGACCCCGACCCCTTTATCCGACAAGGCCATATCATTAAGACAGGAAAAGCCACGACCGTTGCTGTTGTGACATTCGGGAAAAAACAGTATTTCATCAAAAGGTACAATTCAAAAGGGTTTCTCTATAGCCTGACTCGCAGCCTTATTCCATCAAGAGCAGCTGTAACCTGGCATGCTGCTCAGTTACTGGAGAGCATTGGCATCCCGACGGCACGGCCCGTCGCTCTCCTGGAAAAGCGCTGGGGGCCTTTTAAACAGACCAGCTATGTTATTCATGAATATGTCGAAAGTATTCATGCTATGAAATATTTTGCTGAAGGCGCTGAGCCTCAGCCTGAATGGCCTGCGGTTGCTCAGGAAATAGATGACATCCTTTATACCTTGAAACGATCTCTGATTATTCATGGTGACCTGAAAGGACAGAATTTCATTATTCAGAATCACCAGCCTTTATTGATAGATCTGGACTCTTTAACCAGCTATCCTTGCTCGTCTACCTATTTCAGGCAATACCCCAAAGATCTGGCACGCTTCGCCCGAAACTGGAAAGATGAACCTCAAGCCCGTACTTTCTTTACACCTGTCATCAACCAACTCAGCAAGGATATTGTCGATCCTTCCTCATTATGACTGCCCCATTATTCAGTATTGTCATACCCTGCTATAACTACGCCCATACTCTGAAGCGCTCTGTAAAATCTGTCATAGAGCAAAACTGCAAGGACTATGAGCTACTGATCATTAATGATGGTTCCAAAGACAATACGGAAGAGGTCATTAGCGAGTTGACCGTACAATACCCGAACACTTTTCGGGCCATTACTCAACCTAATAAAGGTTTGGCTGCCACAAGAAACTGCGGCGTTTTAGAGACCTCTGGCCAATATTTAATGTTTCTTGATGCCGATGATGAGCTGGCCGAAAACGCTCTTGAAAGTCTGAGTCAAGCCATTGATTCACGCCCTGATGCAAGAATGGTAATTGGTGCTCATATTGCTGTAGAACCGGACGGGAGAGAACGCTTTCGACCCAGACCAAAGGCTCCAGAAGATAATGCAGCCCTCTTCAAAATGTATCTTTTGAAAGATGAACTCCCTATCGCCAATGGTGCAACGGCCATGCACAGGGAGATCTTTGACGGGTACCAGTACCCTGCTCACTTCAGATGTGTTGAAGACATACCCATGTTTGCCTATGTGCTGGCTAACTATCCATGCATCACACTTAACAAGCCTGTTGCTAAAATACACAAACACGACGACAGCATGAGAAACGACGTGACGCTGGACCTTTCTGTTGGCCTGGATCTTATTGATGAGGTGTTCAGCACGGAAAGAATACCTTGGCGCTTTATGTCACTGAAACCAATGTACGAAACCAGACGACTGCTCTCTATTTTCAGATCACTCTACATTGCTGGTGACTACCGACAAGCCCTTAAGTATTACTGGCAAGCAATCAGTCGATCACCTTTTACTTTTTTTGAACCGAGTTACTTCAGAAAAGCATTGAGAGCTCTGCTATTCAGCTGGAAAGGACCAACAAGGCGTTAATAGAAGAACAACTCATTAGTTCTGATTGCCTTTCGGAAAAACTCATCTTCACCATAGTCTGGCTGATAACGCTTGATCAGAGCTTTTTGCAGGCACTTTCTCAACCACTTTTTGAATCGGACAGGCCTTCGCAGGTCATGGTTCATCTCTATGGCCATAATCTTATTTTTTTGCTCTGAGTCATTCAGGGTGTAGGAGAATGCTCCCGACAGTTTCACTGCATCGCCAGTGACAGGGGGCAGGGATACAATGGAACCAGAAGGACCAAACGGGTACATATCTGTATTGGCCAAGTGGTTGGCGTAATACATGAAAAAAACATCTGTCCGCCGACTATTTATAATCGCTTCTTGGATCGCCGCAGTACTATATCGATGATCCTGATGAGCATCTACATTAAGGTGTGGTGTCACCACATAGTCAGGCTTAAAGAGGGCGACCAGCTCTGCAAGGTCATCAACCAGCTGCTGCCAGCTGGCTGTGCCATGGTTATCAGAAGCCAGTTTGATATGATTAAACTCCCGAAAAACCCTGGTATCCGATACCCCTGCATACTCAGATGAAATGGTTTGCTCTGGGCTGTCGTACATTTTCTTTAAATGCTTGCAAAAGTAGCCCAGCTGAATAACACGATCACTCTTCAGTCCTGCCCATTGTGGCACCATGATACTGTCCCAGGCTCTTACCCTGCCCTTCATAATGGCAGCCTGTTTATTATCACTGATGTAGCGATCAAAAGTTTCTGGTTCAGCCTCTCCGGCGGTAATGGTTACAACAAGACTGTCGGTATTTTTATAGAGACCGAAAGCCGCAATTTCGGCATCATCCGCGTGGGGTGAGATAAATAAAACTTTTTTGCCCACCAGATCAGGCTTTTTAAAAGCAATCAGTTCGGCATTTTTTTTGTCAAATCGACAATGCCTGCCACTGAGACTCAGTGTCTCTGCATACTCCAACGCTTCTATAGCAGGGGTTAGATTGATATAACGGAAGCCTTTACAACTGCGCTCAAAGAACTGGGCGTACTTCTGACCATTGGATAGAATCCTCAGAGCAGGATCAAAAAGCTTTCCGGAAAATTTCGCACTGATCTTAACTCTGAGAAAAACAGTGTGCCCCCCCGTTCTTAATGATTCAGGTAACATCAAAACAGAGTCATTAAACACGGCTTGCTGGCTATCTTTGCTATCGACTTCCCACTGATAATCACAGCGTCGTCGATAGTAAATATGATCTGCAAAAAATAGCCCGTGTAAAATATAGGCCATAAAGAAAAGCATTATCCAAAGCCAGCTGGTGTATAGGTACATGCCTGCACCAATTACAGCCAGCACCGCAAAAATGCCTGATAGTTCCAAAGCTCTGAATAACGATTTCATATTTCAATTTAATCAGTTTTTTATTACGTATGGCTCAACTTTTTCGGGTTAGCATCTTATCCAACAGATCGTGATAGGACTCACGAAAATCATTAATATTGTGTCTTGTACAAAGTGCCTCGTAGAGATGACGACCTTCTTCTGCCATAGCAGCAGGTGGCAGTGAAAGATAATATTCCATGGCCTTAGCCAAACTCTCTGGATCACCCGCTTTAGTAACCTGCCCTAAACCTTCTATGTAAGGTTTTATGGTATCTATATCTGAACCTATGATGGGTAAAGCACCCGACATGCCCTCCAATAACGCGAGGGGCAGACCTTCTGTGAAGGAAGGCAGAGTGAAGACATCAAATGCCTTAACATATTTGATGGCTTCTTCTCTCTTTCCAAGCAGGAAAACACTGTTTTGCAAACCAAGGTTATTGATCTGCTGCCTGAGGTTTTGTTCTTCCTCACCCCAACCAATGATGGCCACTGCAGCAGCCGGATATTTCCGGTAAATGTTAGCCAGAGCATCAATCATTACAGCATGACCTTTAATCTCGACCAATCGACCTATAGTGCCAAAAATAAAACGATCCTCAGGCAGCCCCAGTTCCAGCCTCGCCTGCTCACGGCTTAGCTGTATCGAAACGGCCTGTTCAATATCAATAGCATTACTGATCACTGCCGTATTGCTCTCATTCAAGCGGTTTATAGTGTTCATAAGATAGCTCTGAACCGGCTTTGATACCCCTACAAAGCACCAGCGTTCATCAGCCAATCTGTTTACCAGTTTTTGCCGATAAGAGCGGTCATAATCACCAAAACCATGGGCGATACTGATAAAAGCTTTTGTATTCAGCTTCCTGGCAAGGTTGAGCATGATGTGAGTCGGTTTGAAGCGATGGCATATGATGCCGTCAAAATGATGTTCTCGACAAAAGCGTAACAGTCTTCGTACAGCAAACCAGCGTCGAATCCCTTTGAGCTGCTTACTACTAAAATCAAAATAGACCGATTTTCCGGCAGCGCTAACAGGTTGACCCGCTTCTGGCTTTCCTTTCAGAAAGGCTGTTGTAATTTCGTACTGGTCAGATGGCAGCGCCTTGATGATTTGCTCTGCCAAGTCAGAAGACATGACATTAAAGCTGTTCTGAAGCTGTAAAATCTGCTTCTTGCGTTCAGTCATTGCTCTACCAAATAAAGAAAAAGCGAAGGATATGCTTATATTCGCTGTATTGCTAGTCAAATCTTCAGCCTGGAAAATACTTAGCCAGTGGTGGTCTAAAGAGCCAGCATATAGTGTTAAAATTTTATATTTTTTTATTTATGAATATATCGCTACAAGATAAAACCAACCACATTATTTTAAAATGGATTATTCCATTTGGTATGATTGTTTTCCTAACAGGGCAGATCATACTTCCAAACAACAGTTCACATATCTCTCAAACTTATACTTGGCTTATTCTTCCTGCATTTATACTGCTCTTCACTTCAGGCAAGGAAGTATTCAAAGAACATAGGGTCAATACCTTAGCAATATTGACCCTATGTTTTATCGTTCTGTACACTCTATCCTTTTTATGGTCCGACACAGATGAAGATGCAGGTAGGTTTATCAAAGATGGTATATACATTGTATTATTTATATTCAGCATATATATGCTAATTCGTTCGGATTATTGGGACTTCAGCCGAATACTCGAAACATCAGCACTAATAATCTCTATTGGTGCAGCTATTTCATTATTGAATCACTTCTTTATTCTGGATGCACCCATCGGAGTTCGAGAATATAGAATCAGTAACATGGGTGACTGGGGCTTTGGAAATCTTGACAACCCAATCCCTGCCGCCATCTATTACGGATCATTTTCAGCTATTTTATTTGTGCTTTTTTCGGATAGAAAATCATCAAAAGCCAGATCTTTCTTAAAGTTAATTTCTTTATTAGTACTTAATACCTATGTCATGTTTACCTGGTCCAGAGGCCCCATAATCTCATTATTCTTATCTTATTTTCTTTCATGGATTCTTATAAAGAATAAAAAATCAACCATTGCGCTACTAGCTATAACAATTTCAAGTTCTTTGATTTACTTTTCTGACCAAATATCGACAGGCATTTCAGACACATTAAACAATAGACAGTCAACTTATACCACTAACGAAATAGAACTTGTCTCATCTGGAATAATTGCAACTGGTTCAAAGTTTAAATTCATGGAGTCATTAGAAGAATCAGAGGATTTTCTCAATAAAACATTTAGTGAAAGGGGAAGCATTTGGCTTACAACCTACAAAAGGTCTCTTGAAAGGTTTTGGTTTGGTCACGGTGCCGGAGCAAAATTTCAAATACCATACAATCAAAATAGAACTATAGCCTTTCACGCTCATAATATATATCTTCAAGTATTCTATGAGCTAGGTTTTATTGGCTTATTTTTGTTTGCATTTTTATTATGTTTACTGATTAAAAACCTATATACCAGTAGAGAAAACATCAATACTAAAATTGCAATTGCTTTGCTGTGCATAGGACTTTTTTCTTACATAACCGATGTAAGCAAAATTTTCACAAAACCACATATATACTGGATTAATTTCTGGCTACCTCTAGGAATAGGAATAGCTATTAAAATGAAAATTAGTGCCTCGCCCTTAACTTTTTCAAGAAATCAGTAAGAATTTATATAAATTGATTAAAAATAAGTAACAAAGAATCTGGGGTTAACACATTCTCTATCTAATAAAGGATTTTTCCCCAATGCGGATAAAGTTTATCAATGAACACACAAGAAAATCTTATTAGTGTAATTATACCCGCTTTCAATTCTGAGCTTTACATTGAAGATTGCTTAATTTCAATAATAAACCAAACCTATAATAACATTGAGATAATAGTTATCAATGATGGCTCCACTGATAAAACAAAAGATATTATTTTAAAAATACAAGACCGGGAAAAGAGAATAAAGTATTTAGAGCAAGAGAATTTTGGAGTATCGCAAGCTAGAAACAGAGGCTTATCAGTTGCTTCGGGATCTTATATTGCTCTTATAGATTCTGATGATATATGCTATCCGTTCAGACTAGAAGATCAAATCAACTACATGAAATCAAATAATATTGATGTTTGTGGTTCATGGATAAAAGAGTTCAATACTAAGAAAAACAAAATAAAGTCTTATCCAGAGAAAGATAACAGCCTAAAGTTCAATTACTTTTTTTTCGGAAAAACTATACCTTGCTCTACAGTAATGATGAGCGCGGAGTCAATAAAAAATTTACAATTCGATAGTTCTATAGACTTTGCTGAAGACTACGATTTCCTAATGAGAACTATAACAGAAAGTAGATGTCAGTTAGGAATCATTAAAAAACCATTAGTGAAATACAGAATACATTCAAACCAATTTTCTAAAAAGCTAGTAGAAAAAAACAAATCCGCCCTGACTAGCTCCATAAAAAGAAACTCAGAAAATTTCGGCTATTCATTTAAAGAAAAAGAAATTTTTTTTCATTACGAAGTAATAAAAAACAAACATAAAATCAGCAGAGATGAGTTCAAAGAATACAAACATACTTTAGAAAGACTGTATAATCTTGTCAGTATTTTTTGCAACTGCAGGAGTAACTTCTCATATTTTTTATATCGACTAATAAAGAACAATCCAGAGATAAAAAATGACATAAAATGCTGGGCTTATAAAAAAGGATTCAAAACACCAAATACAATCACCGTCATAGCTTACAATCTTTTCTTAAAAATCACCAATCAAAGATATTAGAAAAATGCGCTTAGACAATTCCTGGCTAATTTGCTAGCCATCAGTTGGTTTGGCAATTAGAGAAAAATACAAATCGTACCCCTCAAATAATGAGTTGTATGATGATTTGGACGGAGCCTCTTTACGGAGCAATCGCCTTATGAGCCCAGCTCATCCTATTCTGCTACCAAAACCAGTACTTCGTTCAAACAGCAGAGAAACACCATAGCCTGAAAATTGCCTCTCTGGAAGTGATTGCATGAAGAAATGGCTAGATTAATGAGTCAGATTTTCAAGAGCTGGCGGCAGGCCTTTTGATAAAGTGGTTATGAACGTTATTTACTGTCCTCAATAAACTGAGCCAAACTCAAAAAGCCAACCAGAATGCAGCAGACTTGCCAACATATCCGGCTTGATGCCAACCCCGAAACTCTATAGAGTTGCCCCTCTGATTTATTTCTACAGACTGTTCAAGGGCCGGGCTCCAGATCGGCAGTACCAGGAAATATAAATGGCACACATTGACGAACTCAAAACGATACTGGCGGAAGTGCTGGAAGTCGACACCCAGGCCTTTGACAAAGAGACCCAGCTTTTGGGCGCTCTTCCTGAGTTTGACTCCATGGCTGTAGTGGGTGTGATCACTGCTATGGAAGAGTCTTTTGGCATCAACGTAGCAGATGATGATATTGATGCGACCATCTTCGAAACGGTTGGTAGTTTGTTGGGCTATATTGATCAGGCTTCCTGAGTCATTTTTTGTACCGAAACAGGCTATGAGCGATACACGAAAACGACCTGATTTCAAAACCGAGGAAGAAGAGCGAGCATTCTGGGAACACCACGACTCAAGTGGTTATGTGGACTGGTGCAAGGCTGAAGCTGTTACCTTGCCGAACCTGAAGCCTTCAACCAAGGCCATAACCTTACAACTGCCGGAAAGCTTGCTGGACGGCATCAAACAAGAGGCCAACAAAAGAGATATGCCTTATCAATCACTGATTAAATACTGGCTGGCCAATGAGATCAGGCGAAGCCAAGGCACGATCTAAGCTTACAAAACCACCAACTCAAACAATTCCTACAGCCCTATAGCAACAAAATGCAGCACTTCAGTTTGTTGCCAACACCACCAATTCTGAGTAACTGGCATTCACCCTGTCTGCCGGAATGCTGCCTCTATATTGCTTCGGTTGAGAAAAGCGTTTCAAACGAGACAGCAACAATCGTTTACCAGCCAGCCACCGCTCATCAACCTGTAATGCCTTAACACTCAATGCTTTACAGAGAGGCCATCGCACCTGGCTGATGGTTTCTCTGAACAGTTCGACATCGCCTAGCCGGTGTATGTGACCTCGATTTAAACGACGAGTAATCAATAAATAACAAACACGATCCTCTTTCCTGATCACGCACTGCCTAACATCCAATGGAAGATGAGCATCAAAACATCGACACTCCTGCTCATTCAATAGTTTTCTCACCTTCTCTGGATCAGTGACCAACTCTGGAGAATGCGAAAAAGATGGCCATGGATAAATGACTCTGGCGTGGGTATCAAGATCCTTAAACCCAAGCCTTTTATAAACGGTATAGGCCTCAGGTGAAGAGGTCAGGCTGGTGAGCACCACGGACTTTTTACGCAAAAAAGGCATCAATAGCATCAAGGAGGAACTGCGATATGCTTCATCAACAATCCATGCTGTCAGGTTACAGGTCACTTGCCTCTGCCCGCCAACAATTTCCTCAGAATAGAACCCGCCAAGAAAACCCACTATTTTTTCACCCGTATCCAGAACGTAACCCGGTGACCAATTCTCCTGTCCCCAAAGATTAGTAAACAGCCTTTTCCATATGGCTTCTGTAAATCGTGTGCTGTTTAGCTGCCTCAACAAGGGATAAACCCGGACAAAATCCTCAGCCACCGCCTCACGTACTTTAGCTTCTGGTTTATCTGTTGCAGACATCAGATGAGTAATTCCCTGACATTAAGAAAGTCTTGATCGGTCATCAGAAAAACCAGTCCCCTGAACGCCTTGTTATACATAATCTGACATAGCATCCCAGCTTTCCCCAATTGGGGAAATAACATCATCCATCTGACACCGGGAAGCCATGTTGTCTAGTCTGTTCCTGGCCTCACTCTGCCCATCTGGCTCAGGGATAATACGGGCGATAATTTTGCCATGCTTGTACAGGGCAAGGTTATCTCCGCTAATGACCCGGGAAAGCCAAACCTGCAAGTTTTCTCGAAAGTCGGATACCTCCACCTGAACAGTTTTCATACTTGCTCACCTGTTTTATTCACAAACCTGTCGCTATTGACTGACCCATCTCAAATCAGAATCTCTTTCACTTCAGGATGACTCAAGAACTTCTGCGGACTGGCAGTGGCTCCATAGGCGCCCGACTGAAGTACAACAACCAGATCACCCACTTCGGCTACAGGCAACTCCAGCTTGGCCCCAACAATATCCAGAGGCGTGCACAAAGGTCCAACGATCTCAACGATTTCTTTCTCTTCAGATGCGATCCGATCAGCAATCAGCACGGGGTAGTTTTTACGGATAACCTGACCAAAATTGCCAGAGTTCGACAGGTGATGATGCAGTCCACCATCGGTCATCAGGTAGGTTTGCCCCCTGGATTTTTTTTTATCCGTAATCTGGCAGAAGTAGTAGCCCGCTTCACCGACCAGATATCGGCCTAACTCCATCACTATCTCGGCATTTTGTAATCGGCCTGAGCGAGCCTCCATCAGCTTTTTCAGATGTTCAGCAACAGGGACAACATCCAGCGCCTGCTCACCCGGAAAATAGGGAATCCCCAGTCCGCCACCTATGTTGACATGCCGAACCGGAACAGGAGCCAACTCACAAAGTCGTGCAGCCAACTCAAATGTTTTCCCATGAGCATCTATCAACGCATCCGGATTCAGATTCTGTGACCCGGAATAAATATGAAAACCATAAAAGTCTACTTTTTCGGTATCCAACCCGGATAACACGTCAGGCATTAATTCTGCATCTATACCAAACTGCTTCGGGCCTCCGGCCATTTTCATGCCAGAAGACTTGAGTTCAAAATCAGGATTGACGCGAAAAGCGATCTTGGGCTTTATCTGCAACTCAGAGGAAAGCTGATAAAGCCTCTCCAGTTCCAAACTGGATTCGACATTAATCACGATATTGGCGGCCACAGCTGCCCTGAGTTCTTCGACTCTCTTCGCTGGCCCGGCAAAGCTAATGGATTCAGGATCGATACCCGAACTTATAGCGACCATCATTTCCCTCTGGGAAGCCACATCCAGGCCATCCACAAGACCTGCCAGATGATAAACAACAGCGGGCATTGGATTTGCTTTGATCGCATAGTGCAACTTCAGGTCAGAAGGCATCACCGAACGTAGGGACTTTACTCGCTCAGTGAGAGACTTTCTGTCGTATATGTAACAAGGTGTTCCGCCGGCCATGGCCACCAGCTGCTCAGCAGGAAGGCCAGCGACCTGAAGATGATTATCCCTGACTGAAATTCTCTGCAGACGATCATGCTGCTTGCTCATTTACTTTCTCCGGATACAAACAGATTTTCATACTCTGCAGCCAAGGCTTTTCGATCTATTTTGCCGTTAGGATTTCTGGCTAAAGCACTTTGAGTAATTACCCGCAAAGGCACCATATAGGTTGGCATGTGTTTTTGGAAATACTTGATAACTGCTTTCTCTTCAACAGGCTCATCTGTCGCAGATACCACGATAAGTACGATAGCCTGACCCAGCTGGTCATGGGAAACACCAATGGCAGCCGCTTCCAATACCATTTCAGATGCGTACATTAGCTCTTCAAGCTCACTGGGACTTACCCGATAGCCAGACGTCTTGATCATGTCATCTTTGCGGCCGACGAAATACAAATAACCGTCTTCATCCTGAGTAACAGTATCACCCGACCAGACAGCCAGCTCAGGGGTTGGAATTTCCTGAATCGACAAAGGTACGGGTTTGAAACGCTCTTTGGTCCGTTCAGGATCATTCCAATAGCCCAGTGCCACCAGACTTCCCCGATGCACCAGTTCTCCCGGCTCATGGGGTTTACAGGGTAGTCCACGCTCATTGATAACCAGTAATTCAGCATTGGGAATGGCTCTGCCCATGGAGCCTGGACGACGGTCCACGTCTTCGGGTGGCAGATAACTCGATCGAAAGGCTTCTGTCAGGCCATACATTAAATATGGTGAAGCCTGTGGCAATTTATTTCTAAGTGCATCCAGGGTTGACGATGGCATGGCTCCACCAGAATTCGTGAAATACCTCAGACTCACTGTTGCTTCTTCAGGCCAGCTCATTTCAGAAAGTTGTACCCAAAGGGGCGGCACCAGAGCCAGGCCGGTAATGTTCTGCTGAGCCACTTGTTTGATGATATCTCCGGGCAGCAGATACTCCAGCAGATAGCAGCTGGCGCCGGAGGCAAAGGCGGTGGTTAATTGACTGAAACCATAGTCAAAACTAAACGGTAGTACACACAGGAGCCGGTCATGATGGGTATTTTCGAGATATTCAGAGACACTATAAGCCCCGGTCACCATATTGCGATGAGAAAGCACGACCCCCTTCGGCTTACCGGTACTTCCGGAGGTATAGAGAATCGCGGCCACATCCATATCAATAGAGGGCGGTTGAAACCAGGTGTTCTCTTCCTTAAGGAAATCTGACCAGGCAATAACCTGAACACAACTTTCCACTTCAGAGTGCCCATCCACCAAAACAATATGACTCAAATCGTGGCAATCGGTCAGGCTGGCCTCAATCTGCTTGAAGCGAGCCTTATTAGTAATCAGAACACTGGCTTTGCAATCCGTCAGAATATGCAACACCTGAGGTGCTTTTAACACCGGATTAACAGGCACCATGACGCCACCGGCCGCCGATGTTCCAAAATAGCTGAATACTGCTTCAGCGGTTTTTGGCAGATAAACAGCGACTCTTTCGTGCCTCGATAAGCCCAGACTCTGCAAGCCTGAAGCCACACTTTTTACATGCAGGGCAACCGAAGCATAACCATACCACTGAGATTTCACCCCCAGAGCCCGAGACAGAGGTGTTTTTTCGGCCTGATCAAACAGTAATTGATGTAACAGCTGGCTCATGCATGAATCCGTTATACCTTTGCAGACCAACTATTGTAACAAACATGGATTTTGGAAAGCACGACTTGTAAAAAACCGCATTTCAGAAATTGAGGTTTACCCAGTGTCCGACCCAGACGTTCCGGAAACAGGATTCATACTTTGCCTGACTATTTTTTCGAGCTGGTTAAGCTCGTTCACAATCAAAGATTCCCTTTTGTACTGATCCCTGAGTTTAGCAATTTTACGCAAGGGATTGACGCCTGCGAACTCTGGATCACGTATATTCTCACTTATCTGATCACTAGGTTGATGACCATAGGCATGCTTCAGTTTATTAACCAGTTCCCTGACCTCCGGGGCGTTAAAATCCTCCGGCTTCAAACTGGCAATGGCAGCAGAAAATCCTGCCGCTTCCCGGTAGATAACCGAGACTGGCAAATGATCAGATAGCCCGCTTTCCAGGTCATTATAAATATCAAGTCCCAATTGTCGTATTTCTGCGTGGGATGCCCATTTTTCTTCAGAGTCCCCATACACCATCTGGTAGTCATAAATACACTGCTCTGCCACCTTGGGACGTTCTTTCCAGCGCCTGCTGCCCCAGGGTTGATCCATTCTGTTTCCGGCTCCAAGATACCATGTGCCATTCGGCTCCCGACGATCTTCCGACTTGATGGTATCCTGGTCGCTATTGACAAAAAATGACTCGCTGCGGTCAAGCAGTCGAGTATCATTTCCTTTATCATGGGTGTAGTAGTAACTGTTGGAGAACTTTTCCCCCAGTGCCTGCATGGCGTTTTCATACTCCGACTTTTTACTCATCACCCCCTGCTCGTCTGACCGGGCACTGTTCAGGTCTCCCATCAGGAAGGTGCCATGATGATGTACGTTATTACGCCTGTCGTTATTGCTATCCTCCTCAACCCATTCTCTTACCTGAAGCAACTCCTCATAGCGAATCGTCTCATAGGTTTTTCCGTCTTTGGCCTGAAGGTGCGTATTATAAACCACGGCCGTTTTATTGTTACCGAGATCCAGCACGATCCGCAGCAATCCTTTATTGGCCAGCTGGTCTTCCGCAGCCAGATCAGAGAATGGCCGGAATGTTGCCTCCTTTACGGGATATTTGCTGGCAATGGCCAGACCACTGCTCAATCCGGTTTCCCGGGGGGCAACACTGTGAACAATATGATGGTAGTGGCCACTGAGATCCTTACAGAGCTGCTTCGTCGCCTGCTGGTCAAATGCCTCCTGGAAGCAGACAACATCAGGAGTAACGTCAGGATTGCGGGTTAATGCTTCGGCAATCTCATGACTGCGCTGCTGTGATGAGCGCAGGTCGTTCAGATTACGGATAAACGAGGGCATGAGGCCAATGTTATAGGTCATCAAATGCAGGCCCCGCTCAGGCTTATAAACGGCGGGTAGAGCTGCAGACTGAATCAGGGAAATTTCGTTCCTGAACAGATTGCCGATCATGCGCAGGGAGAATCCCATCATTCCCAATGCCAGCGAGGGCACCAGAAATAGCGTAACTGCAGTTGCCCGGGCTACCTTTCTGGCCCACAGTGGTACATTTTGCTTCTGTTTTTCACTCTCGGAAGTCGTATTGCTTTTGCCTGGCCGTTCATGGGCAAACAGCATTGTTGCCGAATCGGCGACCAGCGAAACCGGTCGGGACAGAAACCGGCCAATATAATGGCAGCCACGACCAAAACGGTTGTGAGAATAAACATAGTCATTATCACTGGGTAGATAATGGGTCTGTGCTTTAGATGGCTGGACTGCAGGCATACAGTTTCCTCTGGTTTGTCTGCTGCTTATATCCGCCATCGACAATTACTCTCGCCACTTAATGACTTTCGCACCATTTTTTCCTCAGAACTGCCTGCGCCAACCGAAAAATGTCATTCCCGGGTATTTTTTTAAGCCAGAAACAGTGAGACAGCGATTGCATGACGATCAGAACTGGTTTTGCAACCGGGATGTGCGTAGACTCTGATCCAGACCAGTAAAAGCTTCGGGATAAATCACTCCTCAGACCAGTGATCTGTTAAACTCTCGCACCAGCAGATTGTCTGAGCCTATAAGCAAAAAAAGCCATTCTATGCAGCCTAACTTTGAACACGATGTTTCCCAACTTGAAAACAATATCCTACCTAAGAATTGGGAGTGGGTCAGCTGTTCCAAACAGGCCAAAATGGCACGCTATAACGGCAGTCCTGCTTGTTACTTCAAAGAGTTTATTCCCAAAAGCAATATGGAGATTCTGAAGTCTAAATTCAGGGGCACTCGCTGTGAAATATGGGTGAAACAGGCCAGGATTGCGGAGGATGCGGGCTTTGAAATTCCGGAAATATTAGCATTTGGGGTGCTCAAAAATAAGAATCACTATTTAATTACTGCAGCGGGCCCGAGCGGCTCTGTCTCTGAATACCTGACGAAAAAACCTGAAAATGATGAACCCATGCGTCAAGAGTGGATCAAAGCTTTTGGCCGCTATATTGGTCAGATGCACAAAGCCGGTATTGTCCATGGAGACCTGCGCGCAGGCAATATTTTGATGGAACCTGGCATGCCTTCACGTTTTGTCATGATCGACATCGAGCGCAACAGCTATCACTCTCTGGTGCCTCTTTCACTGGTGAAAAAGAACCTGGTGCAGTTGATTAAGAGAATATCCTTCAAACATTTTACTGCTAAGGATAGAGCCCTTTTTTTCAGGCACTATAACCTTGCTTATAAGCGATTTGATAAAAACGCTCAGAAAGCACTCGCCTTTGAAGTAATCAGGCTTGTAAAAAAACAAAATCTTTGGGGCGGCAGCAAAAACGTATAGAAGTACATGCCTTCAGCCCTTGGGAAATGGGTTGATCATTCTTACTGCCACTTTGGAGTATGCAAAATAAGTTTCTCTGACGTGCAATGACCTCAGCCAAATCAAAACTGAGAACTTCCCTAGACCGTGTTATTCTGAATCACACGACAATCGTCAACGCTCGTAGCCTGCCTGAAAAAGACCATCTCAAACGAAACCACTACGCATACATACAAGTAAAAGCACCGAAGATCAAATATGAGACCGGCAATTGTGGCATTATTTATACGGTCCTGACCAATAAAAAGCACATCAATACCTATTGAAGCCAAAGATCAAGCATATATAATGCTGGCGTAGCACCCTCGTGCGGTAGCTACGTCTAAATTCCGGAAAAAATCAGGGAGAATTTATGAAAACCCTGAAACCAGTGATCTATAGCTTGTATTTGCTTTCTTATTCATACATCTATGCTCATATACCTGCAACGCCAGGATAAGACCTCTACATGAATGCTCACGACTTGATTTCACAATTCTCTATTATCAAGCCGGGTACATTGACACATCGAGAATAAACTTCACTGAAAGCTTAATGTCGTGATCAGAGAAGGTGGCTGTCGAATTCGGAGAATGTTGGAGCAAAAATTTTGGTCGGCTTTAGACATATTACAGTCAATTTTTTCAACAATACAAAACCTCATAAAGCAGGCCTGATGAGAAAACAAAAGAAAGTCACTATAGGTAGAAGCGATCTGGAAGAAGTCATTGCTACACGAGCACTTTCATGATTTAACGTGGAACAATGAGATATTGCAGATTATGAATCGCAAGGGTGGTTACTGAAAGAATACCTGTGTTTAAAGCTTTTTCATTCTCTGAAAGTAAAGGCTGTTCTGTATTAATGTTCGAAGAACCGAGTTTAGTTAATAACCTTAAAGGGCTGAAAAATAAAAAATTAATAGAGTCTCGTTATCTAATCCGTATTAATGTCTGAGAGTAAAAAGGTTAAAAGTATGTATAAAGATTATGATCTCGGAGTAGTAATACCTGTCCGCTTAGGTAGCTCCCGCGTATCGCAAAAAGCACTTCTTCCCGTAGGTCCAGATAACATCCCACTATTAGCCTGGAAAATACGACAACTTAAGAAAGTCATTTCACCTGAGAATATATATATCAGCACCGAATCTGATGAGTTGAAAACAATTGCTCTTGATGAAGGAGTAAAAATTCATCATCGTGAATTTCATCTGGCTGACGGTCACAAGGCATCCTTTAGTGACGTTATTGTAGGAGTAGTAAAAGATATTCCCCATGAGCATATCGCTTGGGTAACCTGTGTTGTACCCTTAATGAGTCCTCAGGAGTATTTGCAGGGCTTTCGAGAATACAAAGAGCATGTGCTCCCTGTAAATACTAAGTTTGACAGTTTGGTTTCGGTAAACTTACTGAAGGAGTACTTCTGGGATGATGATGGAGCGTTAAACTATAAGGCAACTAAAGAACATACCATCAGTCAGAATTTGCCAAATATTTACAGGGTTACAAATGGCCTATATATGTCAAGCAAAGAAAATATGCTCAAGAACGAATATATATTAGGAGTCAGACCTTATAAGTCCTGCGTTTCTAAAATTGCGGGCATCGATATTGATGAATATGAAGACTATGAAATAGCTCGTGATCTGATTGGCATTTATAAGTCTAATGAGAAAAAAGTTCTTGCCGATAAAATGGTCTTCCTTGACTTTGACGGAGTGATTTTTGACTCAGCTATTGAAGCTTACGCTGTTGCAATGATCACCTCGGGAAAAGCAGAAAATTTAAATGATATTGATATTAATAGCGATCATGCAAAAGCCTTTTTATCTCAACGCTATCAAATAGGCCCTGCATGGAACTATTACTATTTACTAAATGCCATTGATCAGAAACTGGTTGAACAATTTTCTCAATTCTTGCCAGACCAGCCAGGCACTGAAGCCAAAGAGTTTATGGCAAGCTTCTTTGCAGTCAGAAAAAATCTCAGAAAAAACAACTGGGATAACTGGCTGGCTCTTAATAAGCTCTATGAAGGCTCGAGAGGTTTCTTGGACCTGCTTGAGAATTATGAAAATTCCTGCATTGTCACAACAAAAGACAGAGAAACAGTTCAAGCTCTATTGCAAACAAATGGTGTTAGCCGGGAAGTCAAAATATATGATGCTTCCGATTATGAGAAACACGGTTGTAAATCCCGTTTGATTGATGGACTTATCAAAGAAAATAGTGTCAACAAGGCAATTTTTGTTGATGATTCATACAAACATTTGGAGAAGTGTAATTGGGTCAGCAATCTGGAAGTCGTTCATGCTCGCTGGGGCTATGTTGCTCCCGATCTATATCAGGATAACAAATTCGAAGTTCTTAATAAATTAACGGCCATGCTGCAGGAGTAAAGTTGATGGATTATTTGAATGGTCAGATTGTTGCTGTACTTATTATTAATGAGCTAAAAGGCTTGAAGATTAGAATTAATAAACTTATTGAGAATGGCTATTCTGTTTTTGAAGTGACTTTAAGAACTGATTGCGCATTTGATGCGATACGAAAGATAAAAGAAGACTTTCCAACAGTTAAAGTAGGAGCAGGTACAATCCTTTCGGAGCAGCAGGCAGAACAGGCTGCTTACGCTGGTGCCGATTTTGGTGTTGCACCGGGATTTAATATCACCGTTGCAAAAAAGGCGAAAAGTCTCAATCTGCCTTTTATTCCTGGTGTTGCAACACCTTCTGAGATTGAAACTGCACGAGAAAATGGTTACAAGCTGCTTAAGCTTTTTCCGGCCAAAGTTCTGGGGGGAGTAAACTACTTGAAAGCACTGTCAGGTCCCTATAAAGACGTGAAGTTCATGCCTACAGGTGGTATTACACAGAAAACAGCTCAAGATTATCTGGGTTTGCGAAATGTTGACTGCATCGGTGGAACCTGGATGAATGAATAACTTATTAGATACTATCTTAAAAAGCACACATTAAGCGACTTCGGATCTATTCTGACGTTACAGAGAGAAAACTGGGCCGCTTATTTAATTTTTCTTAGCCACAGACAGCAGATATAACTTATCTCAGATAAGAATCTATAAGACGCTGGAGAATAATTTGCATTGGTTACTGGAATTTTTTTCAAAAGATCAATCACCAGTAAAAAAGGCAGAAAAAAACAATGCCTCAATGAAACAACCTATTCATAGCTTATATTTCTATTTCTTATAATAGAAAAAAACCACTTAATTAGATTACTAAATTTCTCCAACCTTCTTATCAAAAACAACTCAATCTACAGAATGCATTAATCTACCATGAAAACAAATGACTCATTAATCAACATCTTCTTCATCAACTCATCATTCCAACTTGTTAGTTCAATACTGATTGCTAAAGACACTAGTTCTTTTTTCTTCTGCTTTAAGAAACAAAACTATGAAGCAGCAAAGGACTATGGGTTAAAAAATGTTTTTCTTCTAAAATACCGAGAAGCTTCAAAATTTGCACGAAAGTTGTCTACCCGAGAAAATATAAGATTCATTTTTTCAATAATTAAAGATAACAATCCTAAATCTATAAATTTCCATTCAACTTCAATATCTAGCACAAGATACAATTATTTCATTGCAGCTTCAAAGAAGAACTTCCCAGAAAAGAAAATAACATTTAATATAATACCTGACGGCACTCATAACTTGGTAATCCACCCCATTTCAAAAAACAAGTTAAAGCGTGTCAATAAAAGAAAAAAGTCTCTCATTGATAAAGCAGTCGGTCTAAAATACACACCTTTTAAAGAAGACAGACATGGGATGCTAAGCAACAAGGTATCCCATATTTATACTATTCCAGGAACGACAGAAGGCTTACCGGCAGAGAAGACAAAAGAACTCCCACCCTTTACAACAGAGTTTTCAATAACACCTAATAATCAAACATCTAAGTCTGCACTCATCATCGGCCAACCTCTAACCAACTGGGGTATTACTGATGAAGCCTCCTCAAAAGCTATTAGCCAGAACCTTATTAGTTATCTGTGTTCAAAAAATATAAAAGACGTACTATTTATCCCACACCCAACAAATAGGAGTGACAAAAAAATAGAGTTTTGCTCAGAAGATTTTAAAATATACTCAGGTTCATCCCCCATTGAGTTATTGATGATAAAAAACCAATATGATTATGTCATCGGTTTCTCCAGCACAGCACTCATCACAGCCAAGCTTATTTATGGAAATAGCAACAAAATAGTCTGCATTGGTAAGGATTTATTTAACTACAAAGAACATCCCATGCTTAAAAAAATAGTTTCTCATTTTAAAGAGATAGGTGTAGATTGTATGCCTTAAGCTAATTAGTTGTACGTGAGGAATACACTATAGACAGTTTATTCCTCACCCTATCGGCTAATGGAAAGTCGTTACCCCGTCTAACCATCTTCACAGCCAACCTCATCTGCCCAAACGCAGTCCCACCAATATTATCTCTCGAACAGCCCGCTCCAACGTCAAACTAACACCCCCTCGCCAGAGAATCGCTCTCCAATCACTGACCAATATTCAGAAACAGTGTAACCAGAGGTTCGTTAATATAATAATTGCTTCGCCCCATTTTTTGCTTAATCAAAAACCCCTTACCACACAGCTGATTCAGGTATTTGGTGGCAGTCAGTCGGCTGACATTCAGTTCTTTCTCAATAAACTCTATTTTTGTGTAAGGGTGACAGAACAGATGGTTGAGCAGATCCTGACTGTAAATTTTGGGGAGTTCTTTACGCATTCTATGCTTTACAGCCTGCATCCGGTTTTTTATTTCATCAATCAGAGTTGTTGTTTCTTTTGATGTTTCTGATATGGCTTCAAGCATGAACAGTAACCAGCCTTCCCACTCCTCATGGTCTCTCACTGCTTGTAATCGTGAGTAGTACTCAGCCTTGTTGCGAATAATATAACGGCTTAAGTAGAGCACTGGCAGGTCCAGTAACTGTTGAGTGATCAGGTAAAGGATATTGATGATTCGACCTGTTCGGCCATTCCCGTCGTAAAATGGATGAATACTCTCAAACTGGAAGTGGATAACCGCCATTTTTACCAGTGGATCATTGTCTGAAAGTCCATGGTCGTTAAGATAAGCCACCAGGTTTGCCATCTGTGACTCAACCTTTTCCGGATTTTGAGGAGGGGTATAGACGACTTCACCCGTAGAGGTGTTTTTTAATTCAGTTCCAGGCAGTTTGCGTAAGCCTGCCCTGTTTTCTTCCAGTGTTTGCTGAATATCGAGAATGTCCTGAAAGCGAAGCATCCCTGTTTTCCTGACAGTGTCGAAGCCACGACTCAATGCTCTGGCGTAATTTTTAACTTCCTTGGTTGCAGGGCTATAGGGTGACACTGTCAGGTCGTTTTTAAACAGTTCATCATGAGTTGTGACAATATTCTCCACTTCTGAGCTGTCTTTGGCTTCCTGAAGCGTCAGGGTGCTGACCAAAATGGTTTCATTAGGAATGGAGCGAACTACACCTTTCAGTTCTGCCAGATGCCGGTGAGCTAAAGCCAGTTTTTTTAATACCTGCCGTGTTTCCAGCTCATTTTCTCTGGGCAGGGGAAGCCCTTCCGGTTGATAAGGGGCCACAGTTACTCCCAATATGTATAGGAAAGTGCCGTTTTCTATACAGGTTATCAGAACATGTATAGAAAACCGATATTCTCTATACATATTTGTTGGATCTGTATAGAAAAACAGGACTTCTTATACATGTTCAGCGCTCAGGCAAATGAAGGAAATTACTGACTTAAAGCCTGCTTCACAGCCAACCTCACCTGCTGCGGCGCAGTCCCGCCTATATGATCCCTCGCAGCAACAGACCCTTCCAGTGTCAACACATCAAACACATCTTCCTTAATAGAGTCTGAGAAAACCGTGAGTTCTTCCAGAGTCATCTCTGACAAGTCCTTGTTCTTCTCAATGCCGTAGGCCACTGCTTTGCCAACCACTTCGTGGGCGTTGCGAAATGGCACGCCCTGTCTGACCAGGTAGTCTGCCAGATCGGTCGCGGTGCTGAATCCGCGGCGAGCCGCCTCTTTCATGTTTTCTTTCCTGGACTGGATGTGTGGAACCATATCGGCAAAGGCTCGCAGGCAGTCTTTTAGGGTATCTACGGTATCAAACAGTGGTTCTTTATCTTCCTGATTGTCTTTGTTGTAGGCCAGTGGCTGAGATTTCATCAGCGTCAGCAGGCTAACCAGGTGACCATTCACCCTTCCTGTCTTACCTCTTACCAGTTCGGGGACATCCGGGTTTTTCTTTTGGGGCATGATGGATGAACCGGTACAGAAACGATCGGGCAGATCAATAAAATTAAACTGGGCTGATGTCCAAAGTACCAGCTCTTCCGACATACGCGACAGGTGCGTCATCAGCAGTGCACCCACCGAACAAAATTCTATGGCGAAGTCCCTGTCGCTGACAGAGTCCAGTGAGTTTCTGGATGGGCGATCAAAACCTAAAGCCTTGGCAGTGAATTCACGATCAATCGGATAGGTTGTGCCTGCCAGTGCAGCTGCTCCCAGAGGCGATACGTTAACCCGCTTTCTGCAGTCCTGTAGACGTTCGCTGTCTCTTACCAGCATTTCATACCAGGCCATCAGATGATGTCCAAATGTCACGGGTTGTGCGGTTTGCAGATGAGTGAAGCCCGGCATAATGGTGTCAGCTTCCTGCTCTGCCAGATTCACCAGACCTGTCTGCAAACGTTTTAACTCATCACCTATATGGTCAATTTCTTCCCTGAGCCACAGACGAATATCGGTCGCTACCTGATCGTTTCTGGAACGGCCGGTGTGCAGTTTCTTACCCGCATCACCAATTCTGTCTGTCAGTCTGGCTTCAATATTCATATGAATATCTTCCAGCTCGATAGACCAGTCGATGTTGTTGTTTTCTATATCTTTCAGAATGCTTTCGAGCCCATCCAGAATGGCTGACAGCTCATCCTGGCTCAGAATGCCTGATTTTTGCAGCATTCGAGCATGAGCCATCGAGCCTTCTATATCGTGACGATAAAGGCGACGATCAAAATCAATGGAGGCGGTGAATCGAGCAACAAATGCATCCACACCCTCGCTGAACCTTCCGCCCCACTGCTGATTGCTGCTATCAGACATGTTCTACCTCTTTCTTTGTTGGCTCATGGCTGTTGGTTAGCTCATGGCTGTTTTGCGTTCTGCAGGCTGATTTCTTGATGCCAGCAGCATCATTGTTCTGATTTTTATAGCCAGCCTGTGGATGACTGAAGCTGGCTGCGGCATTATAAGGGTAACCGGGTGATTTTACATAGCGCACCCAACCAAATAAGAATAATTATTCTATTTTTGTGAATTTTTATAAATTTTCAAATACCAGAGACAGGATGCTCCCTCTTGCCATTTAAAACCACCAGGAACCAGGATGAAGACGACTTTTTCCTGCCGGATTTATGCTCTCCCGGTGCCGTCTTTATGTTGGTTCTGGTCTCTGAGCTTTTTGTCCTTATTCAGGTACTCACTTTGCCCGGCCCGGGTGATCTTGACTGGAACCGTCTGGCCATGACTTCCATGTTTGTCCAGTGGATCTCTCTGGTCTCAGGTGCTGTTCTTTGCCGACTCAGGCCCATTCTGAAGCGTCAGAAGCTGACAGTTATCATCAGCAGCTGTCTTGGCGTCGTGGCTACCACCACGCTGATATTCACGCTCGCAGCCCAATGGTTTCTGTGGCGGGATGCTTTTATTGACACCTACCCGGAATGGACCCAGCTGATCAGACATGTCACTGTTGCCCTCATCATCACAGCCATGCTGCTGCGCTATTTCTATGTTCAACAGGAAGCCAGAAAAGAGCAGAAAGCCAGCCACACCGCTCGCTTTGAGGCTTTGCAGGCTCGAATCCGCCCTCACTTTCTTTTTAATTCGATGAATATCATTGCCAGTCTGATTCATATTGACCAGGACAAGGCCGAGCAGGCCGTTGAAGATTTATCGGACCTCTTTCGCTCCAGCCTTCAGGATCATGGCAAGAATATTACCCTGAGTCGGGAAATCGAGCTCTGTCAGCGCTATTTAAGAATTGAGCAGCACAGGCTGGGAGACCGTCTGCAGACCCGGTGGAATATTGAGTTAACCCCTGAAGAGGTTGACATTCCGCCCCTTACTCTGCAGCCCATTGTTGAAAATGCGGTTTATCATGGCATCCAGCCACTGGAAAAAGGTGGCACTGTGAGTGTAGATATTCGCAGGAGCAACGATAACATCACTATCAGAGTCCGAAACCCGGTCCAGAGTAGCCCTTCCAGTTTTGCCAAAGGGGCTCAGGGTAATCAGTTGGCTCTGGCAAATATCCGCTCCAGACTGAATATGCTTTTTGGTAACAAAGCCAGTGTAGAAGCTCAGCTGTTTGAGGGTGAGAGTGGAAATACTCAGGAGTTTGAAACATTGATCACTTACCCTTACGGTGGCGATAACCATGAACATACTGATCACCGATGATGAACCGCTGGCAAGAGACCGTCTGCGACATTTGTTGGGACGTTTAGAAGGCTTTCAGGCTCTGGAGTACGATGCAGGTAATGGCATTGAAGCCCTTGAGCTTTGTCGTAAATACCAGCCAGACATTGTCTTGATGGATATTCGTATGCCTGTTATGGGAGGCCTGGAGGCGGCCGCTCATATCAGCAAGCTGGAGCGTCCACCTGCTATCATTTTCTGCACCGCTTATGACACTCACGCCATTGAAGCTTTTCAGGTTCAGGCGGTTGGCTATCTGCTGAAGCCTGTCAAGCTTGAAGATCTGCAACAAGCGCTGACCGGAGCCGCTAAAGTTAATCGATTACAGCTGGCCAGCCTCAAAGATGATCTGAATGATAACGCCCGCAGCCATATCGCAGCCAAGACGCTCAGAGGGATAGAGCTGGTTCCTCTGGATGATATCTACTACTTTATGGCGGACAGCAAATACATCACGGTCTATCACAAGAACGGTGAAGTGCTCATTGATGACCCACTGAAAGACTTGGAGTCCGAGTTTAGTTCCAGATTTGTTCGAATCCACAGGAACGCTCTGGTGGCCAGAAAAGCCATAGAGAGGATGATTCGTGACGAGCAGGGTCACTACTCTATCCAGCTCAGTGGTGTCGAAAAGCTTCTTTCAGTAAGCCGTCGGCATGTGCCACTGATGAAGAAGTTTATGCAATCACTGTGAGGCCTACGGGTGCCAGGCTTAACTGAGCCTGGCTTGTGGTAAAAAGTCTTCGCCCATAACCTGCTCAAGTGTCCATGGGCAATCTTCGGGGAAGTCTTTCGTGGTAAAATGTCTTGAATCCACATAACTGTTTAACCCCTTGGCAGCCAATATTCGGGCCTGCTGGTAAGCCTCAAGGTAGATAGCCTGTTGCTTTGACTGCAGGTTGGGATTATCTGCCAGGACCGCTGCTGCGGCATACCTCTGAATTTGAATTGTATCCACCCAGCTGCGAAACCAATGATCCATATCCCTGAGGTCATTGACCTGATTCTGCTGAAAGTCCCATTTTAACAAGTGGCTAAGTAGCTGAATAAGGTGTCTCTTGAAAGCTCTTGGCTCACTCTTTCCCATATCAGCTAACTCTTCCAGCAAATTTCCAAGATCAAGCTCATCAAAACGCCTGGCAGCCAGCAGCTTTTTCTGTTCTTCAATCCAGAGCATGTAATCGGTTTTATAAAGGTCTGTCATAAGCGCCTCCACTGGAATAACAAGCTAGTTGCTATTTTAACCTCCGGCAACTGCCTTCAGGAAAAGTAACGGTTGGTCACAACTACAGACTATCGTATTATCCCAGTCTTCATAGGACCACTCAGCCATCGTTGCCCTTTTTTGTAGATTGAAAGTTTATTGATTGAAAGCCTCCCCATGAAAACCATCCGCATCGCGACAAGAAAAAGTGCCCTGGCCCTCTGGCAGGCTGAATACGTAAAAGAGCGTCTGGAGTACTTTCACCCGGGTATCCGGGTGGAGCTGGTAAAGATGACCAGCAAGGGTGATCGGATTCTGGATTCACCTCTGGCCAAAATCGGTGGCAAAGGCCTGTTTGTAAAAGAATTGGAAACGGCTATGCTGGAGAGCAGGGCTGATATCGCCGTTCACTCCATGAAAGACGTACCTATGGAGTTTCCAAAAGGGCTCGAGCTGGGTGTTATCTGCCCTCGCGAAAACCCACTGGATGCATTTGTTTCCAACACCTACAACCAGCTGAGCGATCTGCCTGAGGGCGCCATCGTGGGTACATCCAGCCTGCGCCGCCAATGCCAGATCCTTGCAAAAAGACCGGATCTAAAGATTGAATTCCTGCGGGGCAACGTTAACACACGTCTGGCCAAGCTGGACGATGGCCAATACGACGCCATCATTCTTGCAGCGGCAGGATTGATCAGGCTGGGGATGAAAAATCGGATCAAATCGGCCCTGCCTCCTGAACTCAGTCTGCCAGCGGCGGGTCAGGGTGCAGTGGGTATTGAGATTCGTTCTGACGATGAATCGATCAAACAGTTTCTGGCCCCATTGCATCATGAAGAAACTGCAACACGAGTCCTTGCAGAAAGAGCCATGAACCGAAAATTAAATGGCGGCTGTCAGGTACCCATTGGTTGCTACTCTGAACTCATCGACGACCAGCTCTACATCCGGGGCCTTGTGGGTCAACCGGATGGCAAAGTCATACTGAGCGCAGAAGTCTATTGTGCACCTTCCGATGGTGAGAAAGGCGGGGTCCGGCTGGCAGAATCCTTGCTGGCACAGGGTGCAGACCGAATTCTCGCAGAGTTGCTGCATTAATGTGAGCCGTGTCATGATAAACAGCCGTGAGATAAGGGCTTTGGTTACCCGCCCCAGGGAGCAGGCAGAGCCACTGGTTGCCATGATTCAGAACCAGGGGGCCATGGCATGGTCTTTACCAATGATCCAAATCCAACCGCTCGCAGAGAGCCAGACACTGCGAGACCGGATTTTACAGCTGGATCAGTACAGTAAAGTCGTTGTGATCAGTCAGAATGCCGCCAGGCTGGGTCTGGAACATATAGAGAACTACTGGCCACAAATGCCTTTGAAGATCCACTGGTATGCCGTCGGCCCAAAAACACGACGATGGCTTAAGAGTAATGGCATTGATGCGACTTACCCGGAGATAAGACAAAAGCCCGGTGACAGTGAAGCACTGTTGCGACTGGAGAGCCTTCAGCAGGTCAGCGGAGAAAAAATACTGATTCTGAAAGGAAAAGGTGGTAGAGAACTGCTGGAGAACACCCTCAGAAATCGGGGAGCCCAGGTGGATTGCCTGGAACTTTATGAACGCCAGAAGCCCGATTACCCGGAAGATTATCTGAACAGGCTGATCAAAGATCATGCTATTAATGTCATACTGACCAGTAGTGGTGAGATTCTGGCCAATACCGCAGACTACCTTTCTCCGGCTTTAAGCCAGGAGTGCTGTCTGGTGGTTCCCAGCGATAGAATTGCCAGAATGCCAGAGGCTCAAGCATTCAAACGGGTTTATACCGCTCGCGGCGCCGACAATCACGCCATGATCTCGGTACTGAACCTGATTAACAGCGAAGGGTTAACGTGAGCAAGAAAGATCAGAACGCCAGTAAACTCGAGCAGACCGAACCGAAAGAACTGGCCAGGTCAGCAGGGCCTTCCAAAAAACAGGAAAGCAAGCCAACTTCAGCAGGCTCCAGAAAACAGCCTCAAAAATCAGCATCAAAGCCAGGACGAAAGCTGTCTGTCCTGGCCGTGTTGCTTGCAATCATTGCACTGGGATTGAGCGGCGGTTTAGGTTGGCGGCTCATTCATTGGGAGCAGAAACAACCCTCCCTTATTGAGGGGCAGGAACAGCAGCAAACCCAGATTGCGCGACTTCAGGCCAGGCTCGCTGAAATAAACAGTGATCTCACGCCTATCAAAACCGAACTGAGCGAACAGGAAAGTCGAAGTGAACGTTTGCTCAGTCGCACCGACAGCCTGACCAAAAACCTTCAGGAACTCACCGGTAGCAGTCTGGATGGCTGGAAGCTGGCAGAAGTAGAATACCTGCTCAGTCTCGCTAACCAGCGTCTGCTCATGTCATCTGATATCCAATCAGCCAAAGCTCTCCTTAACAGTGCTGACAAGATGCTGCTTGAGTTGGACAACTATAATTTGTATCCCGTTCGGGAAGCACTGGCAGAAGATATAGCTTCTCTCAACAGTCTCCCGGATCTCGATCAGGAAGGGCTCTACCTGAAGCTTGAAGCGCTCACCCGGCAGATTGACCAATTGCCCCTGATGGAAAAAAAGACCCTGCAACAACCTTTAGCAACTGTATCAAAATCTTCTGACATGCCATCCGCAGGCAATCCATCTACAGAAACTGCCAAGTGGCAGACTGTCGCCCTCTCAATGCTGAATAATACCTGGGAGAGCTTTGTCAGCCTGTTCAGGTTCACTCCGGATCGCGATCAGAAAATCACCTCACTACTGACACCCCAAGAGAATATTATCATTCGCCAAAACCTACAGTTGATGCTGGAGCAGGCCAAGTTGTCAGTCCTCTCCAGAGACCAGGCTATCTACAACAGTAGCTTGCAACAGGCTTCAAACTGGATAGAAAAATACTTTCCCCTTTCAGGGTCTCAGGCGACCGCAATGCTGGACGAGCTGAAGGTTTTAGACAAAATCACCGTAAAACCTGTAACCATCAATATCAGCCGTGCTTTGAGCTTGCTGAAATCCAGCCAGTTAAACGATACCCCGGAGAATAAAAAAAATACGACAGGACAAACTGAATCTGCACAGAGTGCTCAGACTGTCCAGAACAGTCCAGCCGAAAAAGCACCTGAAGTGACTGACCAGACAACCACAGAAAACCGGACAGAACATTCTCAGCCCTCAGAAGCACCTGCTAATTCTTCAGAGGAGCCCCGGAAATGAAGAGTTTTATCATCTTCCTGGCGATTCTGGGCATTACTTTTGGTCTGGCAAATACCATGATCAGTGACAGCGGCTATGTGCTTATCTCTTACAACACGACTACGTTCGAAAGCACACTGTGGGGACTGTTTCTACTGATAGGTCTTGCCATAGGTGCGTTATGGCTTGTCTGGATTATCCTGAAACTGATTTTCGACGTCACTGGTTTTATCTATCCAATGACTTCGGGCGCCAAAGAAAGGCGAGCCCGTAAATTAACAACCCGCGGCTTTGTCGAGTTCACTCAGGGACACTGGAAAAAAGCTGAGCGACTGCTTTCGCAAGCAGCGGACTACGGCTCGTCACCCTTACTGAATTATCTTGCTGCCGCCCGAGCGGCTCATGAAAATGATGACCCTGAAGCCTCTGCCGAATACCTTCGCCGAGCCGATCACAAGGAGCCCGGTGCAGAGTTGGCTATTGGTATTACCCAGGCTCAGCTGCAACTGTCATCGGGTCAACTGGAGCAGGCACTGGCCACTCTGACCAAGCTGCACAAGCAGGTTCCACGACATTGCTACGTCCTGAAGATGCTGAAGCAGGTTTATACCCGTCTGAATGACTGGCAATCACTTGCAGCCTTGTTACCCAAGCTGAAAAAGCAAAAAATCGTTTCCGATAAAGAGTATCGCACCACTGAGCTTCAGTGCTTTGAGGCCCTTTTCAATCAAGCCTTTAACAATGGCCGCAGTTTTACCTCTCTGGAGCAGAAAATAAAGCCTGCAACTCAAATATGGAACAGTTTGTCGTCCAGTCAAAAACACAACTCTGCCATGATCTATCGATATGCGAAGTGCCTGACAGATCTGGGAGCAGAAGAGAAAGCAGAAGCTCTGCTCAGAGAAAACCTGAAGAAACACTACTGCAGCGACATGGCTCTGCTCTACGGCAAGATTAAGGGCAGGGATGTGAAGAAGCAGCTGCATTTTGCCGAAGCCATGCTCAATGAAAGACCTAACGACGCCGACCTGCTACTGACCCTGGGTCGTCTGTCTCTCCGTAATGAACTCTGGGGTAAAGCCAGGGAATACTTTGAAGCCAGCCTGAGACTCAGCAAACGGATTGATACCTATAACGAGTTGGGCCGCCTTATGGCTCATATGGATGATCATGAAAAAAGCTCTCTGTACTTTCAGGAAGGATTGAGACTTGCAGCGGGGAGTGTTGTTGATCTGTTGCCGACAAAAGTTACGGATAAAAAATGACCCGACTCTACCTGTTACCCGGTGCCCTCTGTGGTTTTTTGTCTGTGGCTCTGGGCGCATTTGGGGCCCATGCTCTGAAAGATCAGCTGTCCGAACGCTACATAGACGTTTGGGCAACAGCGACGGATTACCAGTTCTACCACAGTCTGGCTCTGGTTCTTGTTGCCGTTCTTGCCCTCCACTTCAAAGACTCCAGAAAGCTGAGATGGAGCGCCAGACTGTTTCTCGCGGGTATCATCCTCTTTTCCGGTAGCCTGTATATTCTTGCCATCACCGGAATTGGCTGGCTGGGTGCGATCACCCCACTGGGTGGCATCTCGTTGATGCTGGGTTGGCTTTTTCTGGCCATCTTTGCTGTCACCGAACTTTATGATTAATGTTTTTGATGCTCCGGTACTTTTTGCCTACATTAGGAAGTTCATGGAGGTGATTTATGGATAATCTTTACGAGACAGACTTTTACCAATGGGTTCAGAAGCAAAAACAGCTCTTGATTAACCGCCAGTTTGACCAGCTTGATTTGGAAAACCTCATTGAGGAAGTAGGGGATATGGGTAAGAGTGAGCCAAGATCGATAGAGTCTCACTTGACTACTCTTCTCCTTCACTTATTGAAATATGAATACCAAACCTATCAACTGGAGGATAGATGGATAGCTGAAATGGTCGTCCATACCTGGTACCCCAGCATGGATAATCCCAGGCGTGAAATACGAAAATTGCTCAAACAAAGCCCGTCTCTTCAGACCAAAACCAGCCAGTTGATGCATGATGCTTACGCAGAAGCCAGAATCGATGCCATCAAACAAATGAACAGGTACATCAAGCAAAAAAGCAGAAAACTCAATGCCAGCAGCTTCCCGGATGATTGCCCCTGGACTTTTGAGCAAATAATGGGAGACGACTGGCTACCTTGATCCGGTTGTTGAAGGGAGACGTGAGCATTGCTTTTTGATTGATCCAGACTCCACAGGAGGTCAACCATGTCACTGAGTATTAATCTCGTTAAATACGAGGCAGCCAATGATGGAAAGCTCTACGAAACCAATGCTGACCTCATTGAAACAGCTTTTGTCACTTCATCCTTACTCGAGGAATTAAAGAATCAATTTTCCTTAGCAGAAAAGAATATCTTTGAAGCTCTAGGTTCTGAAGATCACTATTCAATAGACTGCTTTAATGACTCGGATGTTGAAGCCGCTATCAGAAAGCTGGAAGAAATTTTTTTATCCATTTTAAAATCAGATGGAAAAAAGTTACATGGCAAGATGGAACCTGATGCCCCTGAAAACCTCCCTTCCAAGTACTCTGACCCCATTAGCTCAGAGGATATTGAAGACTCAATTAGCCGTTTTAGAACACTCACCAACTTGATAAACGTGTTCAAGTTAAAGCACGACCAGTTCAGAAAGGATGACTCCGCTGTACTCAAGGTTGGATAACAAACACATGAGCAAACCTGAATCCGGTAGCCAAAGGTTTCCAAGTCAACACAGTTTAGGTATCTTACGCCGACTTTTTCATTTGCAGATTATGTACCTCTCATGACCAGCTCAGTTGATCCTGATCACACCCCCGATCCGACTAAACGTCGGGAAATCAAAAGTTTTGTCCTGCGCGCAGGTCGTATGACCACAGGGCAGCGTCGTGGCTGGGATGAATGCTGGGACAAGTGGGGTCTACAGAAAGAAGACGGGCCATTAAACATCAGTGAAGCCTTTGGCCGGGAGGCACCTGTCGTATTGGAAATCGGTTACGGCATGGGACTGTCACTGGTGGCTATGGCAAAAGCCGAAAGCGACAAAAACTTTATCGGTATTGAGGTTCACCGCCCGGGAGTTGGCAGTCTGTTGAATGAATCCCAGCTGGCAGGCGTCACCAATGTTCGCAGCTATTGCGATGATGCCGTTGAAGTGCTTCGCGACTGCATTGCCGACGGCAGCCTGTCCAGAGTTCAGATTTATTTCCCTGATCCCTGGCACAAAAAGCGTCATCACAAGCGTCGCCTGATTCAACCCAAATTTATTGCAGCCATCAGACCGAAACTGGCGTTGGGTGGCGTTATTCATCTGGCCACAGACTGGGAAAACTACGCCGAACAAATGATGGACGTCATGACGGCCGCTGAAGGGTTTAAAAATCAGGAAAGTGAAGGTCAATACGCACCAAGGCCAGATTTCAGACCGCTGACCAAGTTTGAAAAGCGCGGTCACAGGCTGGGTCACGGCGTTTGGGATCTGCTGTTCGAAAGAACGGAATAAACCTTACCCCATCCGGAAGGGGCAGAGTTTCAATCGCTGCTCCTCTTCTCAATGCCCCAGCTTCTCCGACAATATCCCGACACAGACTGCGATTACCAGCAATACCGGAGCGAGAGTGTAATGATTGAAGTAGCCCAGTAAATTGCCGAGCCACTGTGGCACAAAATAGAAGATGGCGCCAAACAGGGCAAGATTCAAAACAGCTCTTGCAGGGATTCTCACCGCAGCGTGCAGCCGATTCATCCAGCCACTGCTCCATGAGGCAATAAAACGCCCCACAAATGCCACGGCTACCGCTGTCAGAGCCATAGCGATGACACCAAGATGCTCACGAGCCAACTTTGACAGAAAAATAATGCCGTCTGTTATCCATTCCATAGTTCACCCTCCGTTTTGAGTGCGTAAACAATTCGCAACAGATTCCAAAAAAATGGCGTCCAGTCGCTACCTGAGCGAGAAAATCACCCATCCGTAAACAAAGCCAACAGATCATTCAGAAAGAGTCGCCCCTGCTTTGTTGGCTGTAGTCGATCCTGCTCCAGCAAACCTTTTTCAATCGCCAGCTGACATTGAACGTCTATGTCAGAAAGTGCCATTCCGGTTCTCTGCACAAACAATGAGTGATCAACCCCCTGGTTAAGACGCAGAACATTCATCATAAACTCAATCGGCAGATCATCCCTACCCAATATCCTGCTGCCCGATTCAAAGGGTTTGTCCATTGCCAGATAATCGGAAGGCATCCTGGTTTTCCAGTTTCGATAAATCCTGCCCGTCTCCCGCTGGGTGATCTTGCCATGGGCCCCTGCACCAATACCGATATAGTCACCAAACTGCCAATAGTTCAGATTATGTTTTGCCTGCTTGCCGGGTCGGCTGTAGGCCGAAATTTCATACTGCTGATAGCCCGCCTCTGCCAGTAAATCCCACCCTTCTTCCTGGATCGACCAGAGGGTATCATCCTCTGGCAGGATGGGCGTTTTTGAATAGAAAACCGTATTGGGTTCAATGGTGAGCTGGTACCAGGAAATATGAGTCGGCTCCAGTGCAACCGCTTTTTCCAGATCTGACAGGCCATCCTGAATGCTTTGCCCGGGCAGTCCGTGCATCAGATCAATATTGAAGTTATCAAAGCCCATCCCCCTGAGGGACTCAATCGCTTTGCGTGCTTCTTCCGAACTGTGAATACGGCCCAGCGCCTTGAGCTTTTCATCCTGAAAACTCTGAACCCCTAATGACAATCGGTTGATGCCGGCTTTTCGATAATCTTTGAACCGATCATGCTCATAGGTGCCGGGGTTGGCTTCCATGGTGATTTCAATACCCGGCGCGAAACGGATTCGTTTTTCCAGCTCAGAGAGAAAACGATCAAAGCCTTTGGCAGACATCAAACTGGGAGTACCGCCACCAAAGAAAATCGTATGCAAGGCTCTCCCCTGGAGAGAACTCACTTCGCTGTCAAAGTCTTCCAACAGGGCGTTGACATAAGCTTCTTCAGGAATACCATCACTGAGTGCATGGGAGTTGAAGTCACAATAGGGGCATTTTTTGACACACCAGGGGATGTGAACATAAAGACTCAATGGAGGGAGTTCGAGCATATCGAGAATCAGGTCAGGTGATTAAAGCAGCCAGATAACATCACCGGCCGCATAAAGAAAAAAAGTCGTCTATCAGGAGCCTTCTTTTAACTGCGCCAGAAGCTGCGCCATGGCTTTGGCCCGATGGCTGATACTGTTTTTCTGTTCCCGACTGAGTTCAGCCGCTGCGCAGTTGTAATCAGGTACATAAAAAAGCGGATCATAACCAAAACCCTGATTACCTGCAGGCGACTCCAGAATGTAGCCTTCCCAGCTGCCGTGACAGATCACAGGGGTAGGGTCTTCGGCATGACGCATATAGACCAGCACGCTGTGAAAACGAGCGGTTCTTCGCTCTTTGGGTAATCCGTCCAGGCTCTGCAAAAGCTTCTGATTGTTGGCTTTGTCGGTGGCATCGTCACCGGCAAATCGTGCCGAGTAAATACCTGGCTGGCCATTCAGGGCATCCACTTCAATTCCGGAGTCATCAGCAATAGCTGCAAGACCTGAGATTTTTGCTGCATTTCTGGCCTTGATCAAGGCATTTTCTATAAAAGTCAGCCCTGTTTCCTCAACAGAATCTATACCGAACTCACTTTGAGCCAACACTTTAAAGTCAAGCCCCGAGAGCATCTGCTGAAGCTCCCTCAGCTTGCCCTGGTTACCACTGGCCAATACCACTTTTTTTGGCTCTTTTTTTAGCAACGAACTCACTGGCCGCCCTCGTAAAATTTCTGGCTGAACTGAATGGTATGACTCTGACTGGAACCTTCAGGGTGTACTTTGATGGTGAATTTTAGCATTTCTTCATTACTGAACCGGAAACCTGCCAGGTAATAGATGGCATCACCTTCTTTTATTTCCTTGAATTTCAGAGCTGACTGCTGACCCAGAAGGTTGGCGGCATTACCATCAAAAGAGGCTTTTACCGCCTTGCCTTCGTCGCTGTCCCTGACGTTTCTGATAACCATATTGACCAGACCATTTTTTGGGCCGCGCTCCAGATCATACGTTTTGGCTATGCCCGGCTGAATAAAGGTGCTGGGGAAGGCACTGTAATAGACTTCATAATCGCCAAACCGAGCCGGTTTGTCATTCATGACACGGGCTTCAGGCACCCCGGCAGCATGGGCTCCTGAAAAAACGGCAAGCGCCAACAGTAAACTAAGCAGCCTTACACAAGCCATGACTTCACTCTCCTCGAGTCAGATGATAGATAGCCACTTCTCCCATCAGATTGGGCAGCAGGCGGGTTCTCCAGCCTCCCCTGTTGGCGCTATCGGTTACCATACGATTGATGATCTTCAGCTTTTTCTGACGACAAAGATCTTCAAAATCCTTAAACGTGCAAAAGTGTATATTAGGCGTGTCATACCAGGTATAAGGCATAAATTTGGATACCGGCATTCTGCCCTTGGTAGCCAGATGCCAGCGGCAACGCCAGTGACCAAAGTTCGGGAAGGTGACAATGCATTCCCGACCCACTCTAAGCATTTCATCCAGTGCCAGATGAGGAAACTGCAGAGCCTGAAGAGCTTGAGTCATCACCACGGTATCAAAGCTTTGATCGCCAAAATTGCCCAAACCCTGGTCAATGTTTTGCTCAAGAACATTGACGCCGTTTTGAATACAATTCTGGATATTCTGTGGATTAATCTCCAGTCCATAACCCCTGACCTGCTTGTTTCTCCCCAGATCCGCCAGCAGAGCCCCCTCACCACAGGCCAGATCAAGAATCCGACTGCCCTGGCCAATCCAGTCACTGATGATGGCAAAATCAACACGGGTACTCATACGGCAGTCTCCTTGCATTCGTCAGCGACTCGTTTCATATAGCCTGAAACGGCATTCACGTATCGGGGAATGTTCATCAGGAAAGCATCATGGCCCTGGGGGGCATCCACTTCCAGGTAAGAAACCTGCTTGCCCGCCTTGAGAAGCGCATCGGTGATCTCTCTGGAACGCTCCGGGGAGAATCGCCAGTCGGTAGTGAATGAAACCAGCAAAAAGCGTGCTTTAGCCGGAGACAAAGCCTGTGCAAGATCATCATTAAACTTCCGGGCCGGATCAAAATAATCCAGAGCCCGGGTCATCAACAGATAGGTGTTGGCATCAAAGCTGCCAGAGAAATTTTCTCCCTGATAGCGAAGATAACTCTCTACCTGGAACTGAACACCATAGTCGAAACTGTACTCTTCATTCTTGAGTTCACGCCCAAACTTTTGTCCCATGGCGTCATCCGACAGGTAGGTAATGTGGCCTACCATCCTGGCCAGTCCCAGTCCGTTCTTGGGCAGGGTTCCTTCTTCAAGATATTGGCCATCCCGAAAGTTTTCATCGGAGCGAATGGCCTGACGAGCCACTTCATTAAAAGCAATATTCTGTGCCGACAGTTTCGGTGCAGAAGCAATAACAACAGCATGACGCAGTCGTTCAGGATAAGCCGTAGACCAGTAAAGCGTCTGCATACCGCCAAGGCTGCCACCCACAACGGCAGCCCATTGTCGAATACCCAGATGATCTGCCAGTCTGGCCTGACTCTCGACCCAGTCTTCTACGGTTACTATGGGAAAATCAGAGCCGTAAAGTTTGCCGGTTTGCGGGTTGATACTGGTTGGGCCTGTACTGCCATGACAGCCCCCGAGATTGTTCAGACTGACAACAAAGAAATGCCGGGTATCCAGAGGCTTACCCGGTCCAACAAAGTTATCCCACCAGCCAGGCTTGCGATCTTCCATGCTGTGGTAACCGGCTGCATGATGATGGCCACTGAGCGCATGGCAGATCAAAATACCATTACTCTTTTCGGTATTCAGCTCACCGTAGGTTTCAATTACCAGGTCATATTCGTTCAGGGTCTGGCCACAACTTAACTGAAGGGGCTGATCAAAATGAACCGTTTCGGGTTCGACCAGGCCCACCGAGTCAGGGGGAATAGTTTCTGGCATAGTTACTTATCTATCACTTGTTACCGTGAAACACTTTCCAGCACATCAAGTGATGAAAAACGGTTCTTTTGCTCATGGTGCTTTTTGCGAATTGTCCTCAGGTACGCACGAACATCAGACTGACCTCAGTCAGCCCGGAAGCACGATCTGCATTTACATTCGCAGCTGGGAAGTGTATCTATTTGGTGGGTAGTTGTCAGTACGCAAGCCCGGTATCACAAGAGTCAGTTCAACCTGAAAATACTCATTGCCGTCATCGAGTGAGCAGAAAGCAGCGATCCAGGGCCAATTCCGTCAAAGCCAGCAGATGACTCAGAAAAACACCTTCTACCTGACGTGAAGAAAAGTAAAGATGCTGATCATGAATGTATTCGTCAACACTCTGATTACAGGTCAGGGAGATGTAAAAGGCCCTCATGGCCTCGTCTTCGACATTGAGAACAGAGACAATGGTTGCGTCAGGTAGTGCAGTTTCGCTCATGCAAAACTCCTTGAGGCATCTCACCTCATCGCACAGGACCCACTTGGCTGTCCTGTGCAACTCTGAAAAGCATCAAAATTTCTAACTGGCGTCATTAAAACTCCACCGGACCACGCCAAGGTCTCAATTACCGCGAACACGTCCCTGCTGTCCCGACTTTAGAGGCTGTCGCAAAAGCCTCTTTGGAAAAGAATTTGAAGAGACGATTGGTATGTCGGTAGCAGACTGCCCGGGCATTATAAAATGATCGTCGTTTTTAAAGCATTTCAGAAGCGATAGATTCAATTCAGAACAGAGTCATAAACATTCCCCTATCACTCGCAATCTTTTGTAATTACTTCGCAAGTATAGCCTGCATATAAGTAACTTATCTGAACTTAGCCAGAAGTATGTGCTATCGTAGAGCCAGTGCAAAAACCACCCTTAACTTGCACAGGTGCCTGCCGGACTGCTGCTTAAAGAACAGGCTGGCGGCTGTTGGTTACAGACAAGCTGATTTCGTCCGAACTATTCCTGGTGAAAAAGTAACAATTATGTCCATTGAATCCTTAGGCCAACTTGAAAACAAACTTCAGAACCTGATCGACAAACTTGAACTCACTCGAATGGAGCTAGAGGAATTGCGTTCAACCAATACCCGTCTGGAAGATGAAAACACTCATCTCAAACAGGAACTGAGCTCCTGGAGCGAAAGGGTGGGTAGTTTGCTGGGCAAACTGGACAGTGTATCCGACGAAGCTGAAGAAGTGGCATACGAGCAAGCATAATAAGGTCATACTTCAGATTCATGACCCGCTTTTCCGGAATGGAGTCCCTGCCCATTTTGCGCCAGGCAAAAAGGGTTGCGAGAAAGACTACGATCGATCTCTGAAAACTCCTACTCCTCTGTATGATATTCCCTGATTATGCCGCCTGATGATTATCAGGCGGCAAAAGATGCCTACTCACTTTCCATTGCTTCCAGTTGCTCCAGCGTTTCCATCCAATCTTCTTCGATTTGTGCAATCGTTTTTTTGTATTGAGCCTGCTGATCCAACAAAGATTTCAAACGCTCTTTTTCTGAACTTTCATAGAGTTCCGGACTGGCCAGTTCAGACTCCAAATCCGCCAGCATAGATTGTTGCTTCTCCAGTTTTTGCTCCAGAAACTCCACTTTCTTTTTCAGCGGCCTGAGTTGTTTGCGACGTTCTGCCTCAAGACGCTTCTGCTCTTTGCGGGCTTGTGCAGAGTGCGCCAATTGAACCGTTTCAGAAAGGGTTTCTGATTTATCTTCTTGGCGCTGCTGAGTCAACCAGAGGCTGTAATCTTCCAGATCACCTTGAAAAGCTTCAACCCGGCCATCATGAACCAGAAAAAGATCATCTGTAGTACTGCGCAGGAGACTACGATCGTGCGACACCAGTATCACGGCTCCTTCGAACGTCTGTAGAGCCATAGTCAGGGCATGACGCATCTCAAGATCAAGATGGTTGGTCGGTTCATCAAGCAATAACAGGTTAGGCTTTTGCCAGGCTACTATTGCCAATGCCAGCCTCGCCTGTTCACCGCCAGAAAAGCCTGCAATCGTTTCCAGGGCCTTGTCACCATGAAAACCAAAGCCACCCAGAAAGTTTCTCAACTCTTGTTCCCGCGCCTCAGGCGACATTCGTTGTAAATGAAGCAATGGGCTGGCATCGGCATCCAGCTTTTCCAATTGATGCTGGGCGAAGTATCCCACTCTCAGGTGCTCTCCATCATGCCTCTGGCCAGCTACCAGGGGTAACTCTCCTGCCAGTGTCCTGATCAGGGTTGACTTACCCGCGCCATTAGCCCCCAACAAACCGATGCGACTGCCAGGCAGGATATTCATTTTCAGTTTGATAAGTGTGCTGCCTTCATAACCCAGTTCGGCTTTTTCCAGGGTCAACAGCGGTGAAGATATTTTTTCAGGATCAGGAAAGCTGAAGCTGAAAGGCGAATCGACATGAGCCGGTGCTATTTCTTCCAGCCTGGCCAGCGCTTTCAAGCGACTCTGTGCCTGTTTGGCCTTGGTCGCTTTGGCACGAAACCGTTCAACAAACTTCTCCATGTGAGCACGCTGCTTTTGTTGCTTTTCAAAAGCAGCCTGCTGTTGCTGAAGACGTTCAGAACGCATGCGTTCAAAAGCAGAATAATTGCCACGATAGGTATTCAGTTTCTGATGCTCGATATGAAGGGTGATATCAATCACTGCATCCAGAAAATCACGGTCGTGAGAGATAATAATCAGTGTGCCCTGATAACGTTTAAGGAAACTTTCCAGCCAGACAATGGCATCCAGGTCAAGGTGGTTGGTTGGCTCATCAAGGAACAGTAAGTCTGAAGGACACATGAGGGTACGAGCCAGATTCAATCTCATTCTCCAACCACCAGAGAAATCTTTTACGCTACGCTCAATTTGTTCATGGGAAAATCCAAGACCATGGAGCAATTGTTCAGCGCGAGAACGCGCCGTATAGCCATCTGCCTGAAGCAGCTTTTCGTGAAGTTCAGCAAGATTGCCGTGCTCTTCGTCTCGTTCGGCACGCTCAATGGCTTTTTCTATTTTCCGAAGTGTCTCATCTCCATCCAACACATAATCGACGGCTCTCTGGTCCAGAGCCAGAACCTCCTGAGCCATGTGAGCAATCCCGCGACCGGTGTCGATACTGACATCGCCCTTGTCCGCTTGCAGGTTTCCCATAATTAGGGCCAGCAGACTCGACTTGCCACACCCATTGGCTCCTACCAGCCCAACATGCTGGCCGTGATGAATTATTGCACTGGTTTCTTCCAGCAAAACCTTGCCAGAGCGCAATAAACTGACTGAGTTCAAATTAATCATGGCGCGCATTATAAACACTGTTTCACTGGCATTCCTACGGGAATATCAAACCACTGCGGATACAGGGATTTCTATACAACGAGACGTTAATATCATGCAGAGTGGTCAGGCAATTCGAGGTCAAAATTCGGGTCAGGTTATTTCCAAAAAAGTGGCAACGGAATCATTGCCACAAAGAAGTACTCGCAGACAGATGGCGAGAGGGAGAGAGATATTTAGAATTATTGCAGGAGAGGCTTCCCTCTCCTGCATATACCGCTGTAGCGATTAGCTCTTGGCTTTTTTCTTGGCTGGAGCCTTAACAGCGGTCTTGCGAGCTGGGGCTTTTTTCTTAACTACAGCCTTCTTGGCTGCTGCTTTACGAGCCGGTGCCTTTTTCTTAGCAACCGTTTTTTTGGCAGCTGCTTTACGAGCTGGGGCCTTTTTCTTGGCAGTGGTTTTTTTCGCTACCGTTTTCTTTTTAGCAGCAGCCTTTTTAGCCGGAGCTTTTTTCTTGGCGTCAGCTTTGGCTTTTGTCTTTGCTTTCTTCAAAGACTCCTTAGCCTTATCCAATTTCTTCTTGAGTGCTTCAATTTCTTTTTCCAGTTTCTTAACCGGATCTACCTTGCGAGTGGTTTTTTTCGCTGCAGTTTTTTTAACGACTGGTTTTTTAGCTGCTGGCTTTTTTGCCACAGTTTTTTTAGCGGCTGGTTTTTTTACAGCCTTCTTGGCGGCTGGTTTCCTTTTAGCTACAGGCATTTGGTCATCCCTCGTCATTGCCTTTAGAAGTACTTCTATATAAAAGCTGAATAATTTATATCCAGTTTTAATTAGAAAATAGAGTGCTTATCACACGACTGCAAATTTTTTTATGCATTTTTTTATATAAAATTATTTTTTTTCCTTCAAAAAAAACTTGTCGTCTTTCGTTTTATCATCGGCGAAAGTCATTTAACCCTTTAATTTAAGGCCTTTTTGTAAAAGTAATGTTCCATAACACTTGCTATCTCTCTGTGTTTGCAGAAAGATAGAGAAACACTTGTACCAAAAAAAAATCTGACCCTTCGTGAGTCGAGCTAACACAAATAGCCATGAGCCGGAAGTGCAGCTTGACCGGAACATGACAACAATAACTGCAAAGTCAGGAAGAGCTGCACTTTAAAAATAAATAGAGAAACTTCATGAGACTAAAAGTGCTTGCTGGCATCGCCCTGATGTCCTTTTCCCTGCAATCAGTTACTGCTCTGGAAACAGAGGCAGACAAACTCAGCTACAGTCTGGGTGCAATTTTAGCCGAGCAACTCAAACAGTTTGAGGGCATCAACGCGGACGCATTGTCCCGGGGAGTAGAGGATACTCTGGAGAACAAACCACTGGCTTTTGACAAGCAGGAAATGTTCAGGCTGATCGAAAAGGCTCGTAAAGATCAGGAGAAAAAGCGTCAGGCCCAACTGGCAGAGGAGGCAAAAAAGAACCTTGAAAGGGGTCAGACTTTCCTGAAAGATAACGCCAAAAAGTCAGGTATCAAAACACTGGCAAGTGGCCTTCAGTACAAAGTGATTAAGAACGGTCAAGGCATCAAACCAGCAGAGAACAGTGAAGTGACTGTCCATTACGAAGGACGCCTTCTGGATGGCAAAGTCTTTGATAGTTCTTACAGCAGAAACCAACCGGCAACGTTCAAACTGAATCAGGTCATCAAAGGCTGGACTGAAGGTCTGAAACAGATGCAGGAAGGTTCCGTCTGGGAGCTTTATATTCCTTCAGAGCTTGCATATGGTCCCGGAGGAATTCCCGGAAGGATTGGGCCTAATGAGGTGCTGATTTTTAAAGTTGAGTTGCTGAGTGTGAAAAAAGAATCGCAGGGAAAAGAAGAGAAAAAGAAGTAATCAGACCACCGCAGGTCGAGCAGTTTCCTTAATACTGCTGGCAGATATTCGGACTATCTGCCAGCGGTATTATTGCGAGGCAAGCAATTCTCTGTGGGATTCGTGAAGCACTTCAATCATCTGGTCTTCCAGAGAAAACCGTTCTTCTAAAGCTTCACCCAGTTCGGACAGGTGGGTCTGCAGCATAATGACACTGCTGAGGGACTCACAACCGTCATTAAAATCCAGACAAGCCTGCGTATTTTTTTCCAGTTTCGGCAAAATGGACTGTGCCATTTCTACTCCCCCATCGTCAAAATCAATACCTTCCTGAATCAGTTGTTCGTAAACTTCGAAATGACCCGCTGAAACATAATCAACCAGAATCTGGCACATTTCTTTCAGTTTGTTTGCAACAGGTCTTTTATCATCGTGAAATTGATTCACTCCATTGATTGAGCAGTAGAGAACGATCAGCGCTTGCCGCTCGTTTAGCCAGCGGTCAATGATTTCCGATACGCCACCCCAACGTTCTCTGGCCGTTTTGCACCCCTCCAGCATGACTATTCCTCTTCGTTTGGATCTCATCTACTTGAAACGGGATCACTTTCTCGCCCCTTGCAGCCTGTCGGACTTAAGCATCCGTAGCGAGGATTGCAAGAAATTGAGGATAAAAATCTCTGTTTCTGAGGAGAATAGCGAGCTATTTGACGAAGAAACAGAGATTTTTAGACCAATTTATTGCAACCGCAGTAGGACAGTCTTAAGTCCGACAGGCTGCTTGGAAACGGCGACTCAGTTGCTAGGTTATGACAGTGGATTTTTTGCGGCAAGAGGTAATTTCAATTTACAGTCAATTTCGATCTTGATTATATTTGTACGATCGCACCAAAAGTCGTTTTTTTCAGGGTTTTTAGGGTTTTTTAATTCTATAAAAGATAAAAGGGCCTGCATTGATTCAAAAAAATTATTTAATAAAGCAGTCAAAAAAATGGGATTCTGACTCCCGTTCGGTGAGTTCCAGAGCGATTCAAAAAACAGAGCTTGATCGATCGCGTAAATCAGCCATGAGCAGCTGAAACAGTTTTTTGTCTCCCTCACGGGTGAAAATTTTTTCACGGTAAAACAAAATAGAAGTAACCAGCAAAAAACAACTTTTACCTAGGTAAGAAAGCTTTTTCTGGTCAGAAAAAAGCCCTGTTCGTGAGAGAATATGATGGGATCTGATGGTCATTTGCTTACTCACCAGATCCGGTTTTTCAAAAAATTACGAATCATTCAGATTCAAAATAACGTTTCAGAAACTCATCAAAATGCGTCGTATCAGAAGCTTTCAATCGCTCCTGATGCTCCCTTGATTCGGCGGCTATGCGCCCAAAATACTCCAACCTTTCAGGCTGAATATTTTGCTGACTGAAATAGCGGGCGTGTGCTTCAGACTGCTTGAGCATCCAATCAATATAACTGTCTCCGCTGTTTTTCAGTGCCTGCAAGATTCTGGCTGAAGGTGTATTCTCAGCATTCAGCAGCTTCGCTCTCTGTTGAGCCAGAGATTCCGAGAAGAGATGAGACTCATTTGCCTTATCCAGCATCTGGGCAACGGGCACCATCATGTCGATTAAACACAATCCCCAGTCAGTCAGAGGGACCGGACCCTGCTCATCATTTAACTTCAGTCCGGGACGTCTTCCTTCTGAAACCGTCAGGGCAAAGTTCTCAGTCACCCTCTGACACTCTGCATGATCAATTTCAGGACTGTCTATCAATGCGACAAACACCAGGAACACATCCAGAAAAGCAGCATCAGCCGAAGACAAACCCAGTGGCTCCATGGGATTGATGTCCATGCAGCGCACTTCAATGTATTCAACACCATAGTTCGACAATGCGGTCAGAGGCTTCTCACCCCGTTTGGCAATTCGCTTGGGTCGAATGTTGCTGTAATATTCGTTCTCAATCTGGAGCAGGTTAGTATTCAGCTGTAGATAACGATCACCATTTTTGAGTCCGATTTCTTCATAAGGCTGATAGGGCGTTTTAATGGCTTTAGCAAGACTGGAAACATACTCTCCCAGAGTGTTGTAACAAATACTCAAGGATGACTGGGCATTATTGGTATAGCCAAGATCACTCATTCTCAAAGAAGTTGCCCAGGGTAAATACAAGGTGTCTTCATCCAGCTGTGCCAGCGACTCGAAGGCTTTTTCCTGAGTAAAAAAACTCTTGCTGACAGCGGGCGAAGCGCCGAAAAGATACATCAGCAGCCAGGAATAACGACGAAAGTTTCTGATCATTGCCAAATAGGATTCTGACTGGAAATCTTCCAGAGAACGATCTGAAGATTCAGCATCAGACAACAACTGCCAGAATGATTCTGGCAAGGAAAAGTTATAATGAATGCCGGCAATAGTCTGCATCGCCTTGCCATATCGATGCGCCAGCCCTTCACGGTAGATCGTCTTCATTTTGCCTGAATTGGAGTCACCATAACGGGCAATAGGAATGCTCTGCTCACCTTCCAGCAGAGCTGGCATACTGCCCGCCCAGAGCAATTCACCATCAAGGTTTTTGCAGGTGTAGCTATGCAGCTCTTCCAGAAATTTCATAACATCTTCCACCTTGCAGTAGACCGGAGTGATGAACTCCAGCAAAGCTTCAGAGTAGTCAGTCGTAATATAGGGGTGCGTCAGGGTCTTACCCAGCACTTCCGGATGAGAAAACTGCGACAAACGTGCATCAGCCGATACCCGCAAGCCTTCACGTTCGATTCCGTGTTGTATACCACTGAGCAGGTTTTGGTTGGACGACTGCTGTAGTAGTTGCAGACGACACTCATACTGGCTAGTCAAAATACAATTCCAATCCAGATGCGTTTTTTCGAGATCAACACTCTGCCGTCCTCGCTAAGGGGTCGCCTAGGAGCCTGCGAGCATTGCAGAAGGCGGTAATCATTTCTTAGGGCGGACTATATAACGTTAGAATCGGCCTTGCACCCATCGAATGACCGCGAAACCTTCGAGACCTTGAGCAGCCTCCTGGGGGCTGCTCCTGTTGCCTATTTACTTTCTCAGCTTTTTAGCATTGGCAAAAAGGTCAGCAAAAGACCCGGCGGACTGCTCTTTTTTAGCCTGATGGTTGTTTCTTTTGCTACCACGACTCTGAGGCTTTGTGCCACCGGAACGTTCACCACGAGGTTGCCGACTGGCCTGAGTCACTTCTTCCGCCTTGTCATTCATGCGCATAGAGAGTCCAATGCGCTTGCGCTGGACGTCTACTTCCATGACTTTCACCTTGACGATATCACCGGCCTTAACCACTTCAGCGGGATCTTTTACAAACTTATCGGACAGCGCAGAAATATGAACCAGACCGTCCTGATGAACACCGACATCAACAAAGGCACCAAAGTTGGTTACATTGGTGACAACGCCTTCCAGCTCCATGTTCAGCTTCAGGTCACTGATTTTTTCAACGCCTTCCTGGAATTCTGGCGCCTTGAATTCCGGGCGGGGGTCACGTCCCGGCTTATCCAGTTCAGAAATAATGTCGGTCACGGTGGGCAGACCAAAGCTTTCATCCGTAAATGTTTTGGGATCCAGAGACCTCAGGAACAGGGAATCGCCAATCAGGCCATGCACTGCACGCTCAGACTGACGGGCAATCTTCTCCACAACAGGATAAGACTCAGGGTGAACCGCTGAAGCATCCAGTGGGTTTTCACCGTTCATGACGCGCAGGAAACCTGCTGCCTGTTCAAAGGCTTTGGGACCAAAACGACCCACTTTCTTGAGCGCTTCACGATCGGAAAACACGCCGTTCTGGTCACGGAAAGCAACGATGTTATCTGCCAGCGTTCTATTCAAACCGGACACACGGGTCAGCAAAGCACTGGAAGCTGTATTTACATCAACGCCGACAGCGTTTACACAGTCTTCAACGACTGCTTCCAGAGAGCGTGACAGCTGAGTCTGACTGACATCGTGCTGATACTGGCCCACACCAATCGCTTTAGGTTCAATCTTAACCAGCTCAGCCAGTGGGTCTTGCAGACGACGGGCAATAGATACTGCACCACGGATAGAAACATCCAGGTCAGGAAATTCACGAGCTGCCAGTTCAGAAGCAGAATAAACCGACGCCCCGGCTTCACTGACGACAATTTTCGTCAACCCCAGTTTTGGATAAGCTCTCATCAGCTCAGCAACGAGACGATCCGTTTCACGGGATGCTGTGCCGTTGCCAATACTGACCAGCTCAACACCGTGTGTCAGACAGAGAGTGGCCAGAGTTCCCAGAGCTTCTTTCCATTGGCGCTGAGGAGCATGAGGGAAGATGGTGGTGTGTTCTACCAGTTTGCCCGTAGCGTCGACGACAGCCACTTTGACACCCGTACGCAAACCCGGATCAAGACCCAGGGTTGGGCGCAGACCTGCAGGGGCTGCCAAAAGCAGATCTTTAAGGTTCTTGGCAAACACCTTGATCGCTTCTTCCTCTGCACTTTCACGGACACGGGTCATCAAATCGGTTTCAAGCTGAGTAAGGAGCTTAACTCTCCAGGTCCAGCGCACGACATCTTTAAGCCACTTGTCAGCCGCTCTGCCCTGATCTGAAATATTCCAGTGATCAGCAATGACTTTTTCGCAGGGATGTGTTTCCAGGCGCGACTCAGGTTCATTCTCGAGACGAATGCCAGACTGGAGCACACCTTCATTGCGGCCACGAAAAATAGCCAGGGCGCGATGAGAAGGAACCTGTTTGATCGGCTCATCGTGCTCAAAGTAATCCCGGAATTTCGCTCCCTCTTCTTCCTTACCCTCAACACCACGGCTGGAAAGAACGCCCTGGCTCCATAGCATATCCCTGAGTTTACCCAGCAGCTCGGCGTCTTCACTGAACCTTTCCATTAGAATGTAGCGTGCGCCTTCCAGTGCCGCCTTGCTGTCAGCAACGCCTTTATCAGCATCTACGAAATCAGCGGCGGCTGCTTCCGGATCAGTATCCGGCTCGTTGAACAATCGATCAGCCAGTGGCTCCAGACCGGCTTCAATGGCGATCTGACCTTTAGTACGGCGCTTCGGTTTGTAAGGAAGATAAAGATCTTCAAGGCGGGTTTTAGTGTCCGCAGCACGAATATCCTTTTCCAGTTCAGGCGTCAGTTTTTCCTGATCCCGAATACTGTTCAGAACCGTTTCACGACGCTCCTCAAGCTCACGAAGATACCTCAGACGCTCTTCCAGCGTACGCAGTTGGGTATCATCAAGAGCACCAGTAGCCTCTTTACGGTAACGGGCAATAAAAGGGACTGTAGCGCCATCATCCAGCAGCGCAACAGCACTGGTGACCTGCGCAGGACGAACGTTCAGCTCTTCAGCAATACGCTGAAAGATGATCTCCATAAAACCCACTCAATTGTTAGCTTTGAATTTATCGAAAAGGCGAATTATAACGGATGGCAGCGAGTTGTCTTCCTTTCTGTGGACCTTCCTTGCTGTACAAAAGCTCCCGGCAAAAAACTGCCGGACAACTGCTCACCAAAGCACCTATTGAACGACAGTTTTTTACATCAGTCCAGCGGCAGGTCTTCAGCGTACAGGACCTTGCCTTCTTTGGTATCAGTAGACTTGCTGAAGTTAGTGATAAAACGACCAGCGTTATCTTAATCCTTCTTTGTCTGTTTGTGAAAGAGGCAGCCTTAACTTCTGTGCAAATCTATTCCTTGAATCGCACTGGAACAACGACTTTACGCCCTGACTTGGTTGAAACAGGGTTTTCATCCGTGTCTTTAGAACGCTTGCGTTTTGCCTCTCCTTTATCTTTATCATCATCCTCTGATTTACGCTTTTTGGCAGCATGGCTGGATAGTGATTTTTTTTGCCGACGCTTCAAGCCTGCAGCACTACTTCTGTCTATCCTGAGTTCACAGAGTTTATCCCTCCAATTAAAATCGATATCGCATCTGTCAATTTCCATGTCGAGCCATAATACCATCAGAGCCAATTCAGTGTGCTTCATATTGTTGGTCTCACGGAATAAATCATCTAAAACAGACAGGATAGTGTTCTCGAACACTTTAAATTCAGCTAGGGATTTATTCTCTATGTATCCTTCTATTTCGCTAAAGTGAAAAAGAAGGTTCCATAATACCTGCGAACGGAAATCTTTTTTGTTCAACTTATTAGCATACAATTGTTTAGATGTTACCCCGTTGTGAATCATGTAGTCCTTTCCCCATGATCTTAAACGATTTTCGTAAAACAGAGATACATCCTCAATTTCAAAGTTAAAATAAGACAAATCTTTTTCCTTGAGCAGCCAACTTTCAACATCCAAATGATTGTTGTTTTTTATGAGCCCATGTTTGATCCAGAGCTTGGCGAGTTTTGCTATTCTGCTGCCTTCAGTTACCTCCAACATTGCTCTCAATACCAGCTCTAATGCCGGGTCGAACTTTGCCAGCATTTCGGAGAAGTCCTCATTGGATTCGTCAGAGCTCGGGATAGACCTTAGTGCATCATCAACTTCATGCATTATCATCCATACGATCAAAGGACAATTTTCAGGTATATGATCTGTGGTAACCTCTTCCCATGTTATTCCCAGAAAAGCTGCCTCAACTTTGAGTGCCTGTAGCCTCAACTCAACCTCGGGAGTGTTAGCTGAATTTTTAACCGCTTTTTTGTTACGTCGCTTGCTGACGTTTTTTCTCTTAGCAACAGGAGCTTCGTCTACAACAGACTCATTTTCCGTTGTTGGCTGTTGAGTGTCTGAATCTGCTGCTATCTGCTGAGTGCCCGAATCCGCTGCTGACTGCTGAGTGTCTGGATCTGCTGCTGACTGCTGAGTGTCTGGATCTGCTGCTGACTGCTGTGTTTCTGAATGGCCACCATTTTCCACCTCATTACTATTGCTGGGCACAGTCTCTGATGACTCTTTTGATGTGCCAGCCCCATCAGTCACTGGCCTGACTATCCAGGAATAATCCTTGAAGCGGCCGGATAAGAAAAATGTATCTACCCAGCGCATGAACTTTTCATAGCTTATTGAAGGCTCATGGCCAGATAAATCCACCGACACTACACTCTTGCCCTGTATTCCATGAAAATTAAGCATCATGCTCAAAACATTGGGTGGGAGTGGCCTCAGCTCATTGATCAACGGGGGGGCATAAGGCTGGGAAAATATGTGATAAGTCTCATCACAGTGGCCTGCTGCCGATATTAAAGAAACAAGAAGCAATACAAGAAAATGGACGACGTTAGACAAAGTTCTTTTTTTTAACATAAAACAAAACTCTATCAGTTAATGACCATATTAAATTTTTACAAGCTCAGTAAAACGCGCTAAGCAATGCAAACATTACTTGTAGCCTGACTTGTGTAAACAACATGCAATAGATATCGAGAAACTACATCCAGAGCATATTCATACCACTGATGTTAAAACACCGCTTCTCTCAGATTGCACTAAAAGCAGATCAACAGGATGGCACTAAATCATCAAATTGCCAGTAAATGAATGAAATTATTACAAGATCGGGGTAAATCTTGTTTTTTGATTATGGCTTTAAGTACCTAACCAGTTGGTTTCGCATTTTCTGAACGGCGGCTTTTTCCATCCTTCTGCGTTACAACTCTGGTTGCGTAGCTATGGCTACGCGCCCGTCGTTGCGCCTTGAAGGATGAAAAAATCCACTCGCCAGAATATGCGAAACCAACTGGCCAGGTACTTATCGCCAGACTCATGAGCCTGAGAAAGGTTAATTACCTTATCACTGTCTTTCACCAATAGTCGGCCAATTGATGATTCCGAAAGGTAAAATAACGGATAGCACCGGGCTGTTTTCCTTTTGTGGAAAAACTGCGAACATAAAAAGACTGCCGGACAATAGCATTTACAACAGCTATTGAACGACAGTTTTTATTTGCATCAGTCCAGTGACGGGCCAGCGGCGATCAGAGCCTTGCCCTCGTCGGTATCAGTAAACTTGTTAAAGTTGGTGATAAAGCGATCAGCAAGATCACGGGCCTTATTATCCCAATCCGCCTTGTTTTCATAGGTATCCTGAGGATTCAGGATGCCATCTTCCACCCCTTCAACCTGAGTTGGAACTTGCAGACCAAAGTAAGGAACTGTCACTGTTTCTGCTTCATCAATGCTGCCATCAATGATGGCATCGATGATGGCACGGGTAGCCTTGATGGAGATACGTTTGCCAGTGCCATTCCAACCGGTGTTAACCAGATAAGCCTTGGCACCATTAGCTTCCATCTTTTTAACCAGCTCTTGAGCGTATCGGGTCGGATGCAGGGTTAGAAAAGCTGCCCCAAAGCACGCAGAAAAGGTTGGCGTTGGCTCAGTAATGCCACGTTCAGTACCGGCCAGCTTGGCTGTAAAACCAGACAGGAAATGATACTTGGTCTGCTCTGGTGTCAGTCTGGATACCGGAGGCAGCACACCGAACGCATCAGCCGTCAGGAAGATCACTTTGCTCGCATGACCTGCTTTTGAGACAGGTTTAACAATGTTTTCAATGTGTTCAATCGGATAGGAGACACGAGTGTTTTCCGTCTTGGAACCATCAGCAAAATCAATCGTACCGTCTTCAAGGACCGTCACATTCTCAAGCAGCGCATCACGACGAATAGCATTGAAAATGTCTGGCTCATTTTCCTTACTCAGATTGATGGTCTTGGCATAGCAACCGCCTTCAAAATTGAAGACTCCATCGTCATCCCAGCCATGCTCATCATCACCTACCAACGCCCGCTTTGGATCGGCAGACAGGGTGGTTTTACCGGTACCGGACAGGCCGAAGAATATTGCAACATCGCCGTCTTTACCAACATTTGCTGAGCAGTGCATGGAAGCCATACCTTTAAGTGGCAGCAGGTAGTTCATAATGGAGAACATACCTTTTTTCATCTCGCCACCGTACCAGGTACCACCGATAATCTGAACCCGCTCAGTCAGGTTAAAGGCTACGAAGTTCTCAGAGTTCAGGCCCTGCTCCTGCCAGTTTGGATTGGTGCACCTGGCACCATTCATGACTACGAAGTCAGGTTCGAAACCTTCCAGCTCACCTTGTGAAGGACGAATAAACATGTTTTTAACGAAGTGTGCCTGCCAGGCTACTTCAGTGATGAAACGAACACTCAGGCGGGTTTCCTCGTTGGCACCACAGAAACCGTCGATCACGAACAGACGCTTGCCGGATAACTGCTGGGTAACAAGGCCTTTCAGATCAGTCCAGACGCTTTGGGTGATCGCCTTGTTGTCATTTTTACCCTGGTCAGACCACCACAGAGTATCGCGGGTCGTATCATCTTTTACTATGTACTTATCTTTAGGGGAACGGCCAGTAAAAATGCCCGTGTCCACAGAGACAGCCCCCAATTCGGTTACCACGCCTTTCTCATAACCTTCCAGCTCAGGACGTGTCTCCTCTTCAAATAGAAGCTCGTAGGACGGGTTGTAAACAATGTCCGCCACGTCTCTGATACCAAGACTGGCCAGAGCTTCTTTGTTCAGCTCAACATTTGCGCTAACTTCTGCCATTAAGAGCTCTCCCAAGCTTCAAAAAAGTTGTTATGTTTGCATTTGTGATTCTATGATAACCGATGAAGGGGCACCTATGATAGGGGATATATTGGTTCAGATAAACGCTTAAATAGCCTGTTTCTCTGTTAAAGTTTGATTGTCTGAGTTCAATGGCGTGAGGATTTGGCCGGAAGTTCTCCGGCCGAAACGAGGATTCGCAAAAGCTGCTAGGCCATTCAGTGCGTCTTGGGTTCATTACCCCGGAAGATCTCAGCCACATCCTGTACCGTAAAAGTATAAGTCTGACTACAGAACTGGCAACCCATCTCGATCTTTCCGAGATCCGCTACCATGGACTCAGCTTCTTCCTGACCCAGACTGGCCAGTATTTTTGCACTGCGAGGACGTGAACAGTTGCAGCTGAAGGTCACCGCTTGACGATCGAAAACCCGTACTTCTTCTTCATGAAACAGTCTTAGCAAAAGAGTCTCGTGTTCCAGCTCGAGCATCTCTGCTTCGGTTGCCGTATCCACCAGCATGACCATACGCCGCCAGGATTCCTGACGCTCATCTTCTTCCTGCTCAATACTGGCTGGCAAAGCCTGCAACAGAATACCTGCTCCCTGATCACCATTACTGGCCAACCATAAACGGGTTGACAGCTGTTCGGATTGTTTAAAGTAAGCATTCAGACCTTCTGCGAGGGTTTCATGATGCAGAGGCACAATACCCTGATAACGATTGCCTTTGTGAGGATCAATCGTCATTACCAGCTGACCATTCCCCAGAAGACCTGACAGGCCTTTTGCGGTCAGCTTGTCGGTATTCTCTTCGTCCCAGCGCGCCAGAGCACGGAAAGTTTTCTGATCGGTACACTCAACCATCAACAACGACAGGGGACCATCACCCTTGGCCTGCAGGCTCAGAATACCTTCAAACTTGAGGGTCGAGCTGAGCAGGACGGCAGCAGCCACCAGCTCTCCCAGCAACGCCTTGACATTTACCGGGTAGTCATGGGCTGCCAGAGACTCTGTCAGACTGTTGTCAAGAGAGACAATCTCTCCACGAAGGTCGGCATTCTCAAATATAAATCGCTGAGCACAGTCTTTTTGGCTCACGGCTTCTTTCTGGTTCAAGTCTGTATCTTGTTTACTCATCAACGGCTCTATCGGTTGCTTTCGCTCCTGGCTGGTCAGCTGCGTCCGATCGGGAATAGCTGACCGCCTTTCCAGCCTGTGCCGTCAGACTCTGATATAAGAGGCTGCGAGCATTGCCGGGGCATTTAACCCGACATTATAGCGATTTCATCTCCCTATCTCATTTGTTGCTTCTACCGACCGATAACAAAGCAACAAGTTAAACACTCGTGAGTACAGAAAAGCATTTTAAGGTCAACTAATTCGGGAATAAGCTATGTCAACTGGTAGCGGAAATATACCTCCTTCGCAGCGTCCGGGATCTATCCCGTTTGTGCCCGAGTCTCAAACTCCATCCTCGCCAGGCACAGGAGAGATCACACCGCACACAAAACCCAATGCACTCCCCGTTGGTCACCGCGAAGCACCTGATACCCCGATCAGCAGACGCAAAATGCTACCGACGTCCGCCACGCCCCGACTCAGTCTGTTAAACGCGCTGGAGAATGAATATCACGAACAGTTCAATCAGATTCTTTGCTTTCAGGCCCAGCGCGATTTTCTGGACTACATCCCTGACCTGAAAAACCACCTTCATAATCCATCACGGTTTCAGGATAACCTGCCTTTTGAAATTGTTTACGTAAAAGATGGCAAAATGACCTCCGTATTACCGCCAGACCCTGAGCTGCCAACCGACTCGGAAAAAGCCATCAAACTCAGGGAGTCACTGCAGAAAAAACTCACAGTGATTGGCCAAAAGAATGGTCCCGAAGAGAAACTTGCACTCAGAAAACAGATAGAAAACACCGAAGAAAAACTGATTCATATCAGTAGAGACATCGAAGAGAACGGTGGCACCGTACCTACTCCCCCGATCCCAAAAATCACACTGGTCATTGACGAAAACCAGTTCACCGCCCGGGCTCCGGCAAGACCAATTAACCCCGGCGAACCCGACGGCAAACAATCGGCTGAAGGTCAGTTTCTTTTGATTCCAAAAGATGATTCCAGACGCATGCCCCCTTCCACAGCCAGACCGTTTATGCCTTTTGACATTCCTGATGAAGACACCCGCATCAGGCCAACTGGACCTCACGAACCGCTTAGCATTTTTGTGAGGCCCGTAGAGCGCCAGCTACCCGTGAACCTGGGAGGTGACTTTTCAGATATCTACCTGACGAGGGAGACTGAGGCTGATCACGGGCAAACAGGGAATATCGCCTCTGTGAACGCAGGTTCTATCGACTCACTATTTGGAGAAGAAGCCGACGGAATAAATGCCCGGTTTAGAGAATTTTTCACCTCTGCCCAGCAAAAAGCCATAAGAAAGGCTCAGCAGGTTTTTTTGGCAAAACCGGAGGGTGAAGTGAATAAAGTGAATAAAGGACACCCAGAAATTGAAGAGGGCGAAGGACGCTCAGAAGTGAATAAAGGACACCCAGAAATTGAAGAGGGCGAAGGACGCTCAGAAATTGAAGACGGCGAAAGACTCTCGGAAATTGTCTTTTCTCACAAAGAGTTCACTGATGGTACGCCTCTGGCAGCCATGTATGGTTTCGTCACCGACGAACGGGAAAATCAGGGGACTGTCCTTGTCAACGTTTTCAAGGATGAGCACTGTCCGGTCGGTATCAGGAAGAACCGCGCCATGATTTATGTGGTGCCTCCGAACGGTTCTAGTGTCCATTTTGATAACAAAGATCACTTTCTCCAAAGTGTCCGGCTAACCGCTAAAAATCTTGTTACTACACAGGACAAATACAACCACTGGGCAGCCCGGGAAGGTCACCCCACCCTACCTGTTCTTCGCACCGGCGTATTTGTTGACGATATTTATCGTCACCCTGAAGCCAGTGAGGAGGAAGTAGCAGATGCCATTCGAGAGGGTATTAGAGATTACTTTGATGTAATCAGTCCTGATCGCAATACGATCAGGGAAGTCCAATACGAATATGGCCTCTGACCGGTTTTCAACGGAAGCATACTATGAGCATACCTCCTTCCCATCCCCATAAGCCTGGCGTTCACGGCTCACAGCCACCCAACAGGCCTGGCAGTCAGCCAGACGATAAAACCAGGCCTGTGCTTCCCAGGGGAGAGAATCATCAGCCGCAAACGTCTCTGGGGCAGCGAAAAACAGCAAAAACCGCACCTGTTCCCGACACCAGGCCCGGGCCTGCAAATCTTTCTCCGACAACCCCGGAAGAAGCCGAAAAGCATTTCATTCAGCAAAGCTTCAGGGTAGAAGCTCTTGAAACCCGTGCAACGCTGGCCAGATCTGCAGCCAGCTTGAGCCAACAGATTGCTTCAGGCATCCCTGACAGTACCGAGACACCTCTTCTGGTCATTCACGTTGGCAGTAATGGCAAGATGACCAATATTATCCCTGCCGACGAGAACATGGGAGATCCTCAGGCTGCAAGCGCAATCAGGGAATCACTGGCAAAGACGTTCACGGAAGTCAGCCGGTATTACACCTCAGAAAAAAAAGCCGCTCTGCAAAAGGACCTCGCCGAAGCAAAAAGGGAACTGGAAAGCAGCGAGCAAACTTTGCTGGACATGGGACTTCCCTTACCTCAACCAAATTTAAAAGGAAGAGGTATTCGCATTGAACCAACCTTACTGGAGAAATCACCAGAGTTTTCCAGACCTGATAGCCACAGGCCTGGGGTGTATGCAGTGCCACAACATCTTTCGGAGACAGATGACCGTAGTGAGGAACTTCTGCTTGACCCGTTGACCTCTAAACTGAAACTTCCGTCTTTGAAAGAAGACCCGCAGCCGGATCTGGCGACTCAGAGCAGTGACCCAGCCATCGCAACGCTTAAGTACTATCAAGCAGAACTTTATCAAGATGACACTCCCGCCAAAGATTTTGACGCAAAGGGAGATTTGGCCGTTCTGTTAAGGCAGGACGACCCGCTCATGGAAGAAGCTTCTGTCGGGACTCCGGCTTTATTACCGAGACAAAACGACAACCGCCAGGGCTTGGCACATTCAGCAAGAAAAGCGATGTTGTTCCCCATACTCATGAATTTAATGCGAAAGTATGAGCATCCTGCAGCCCGGGAGTTTCCCACAGAAGCCATCTATGCCTATCAGGTGGGACTCGCTGCTACCTCGCCAAATACCGCTAAGCTCCTCAAAGGCAACGGCAGTGATACAGAGAGAGAACGTTGTCAAAAGCTGCTGACTGATTTTGAAGATGTGCACCCGGAAGTAGCCAAAGTAGTTGCCATGGACGTCACTGGTAGCCATCAGCCCCGTCTTCATATCGGCTTCGAACAGCCCGAAACAGCGCTCTCCAACAGTCTTCCAGCCTCAATAGTCCGGGATATTGAGAGGCTTGAAATGAGCCGGTTTAATAAACAGATAGCGGTAGAGGATCTTGAGATTTATCAGATGCTCAAACAGTTGATATTCGAAAAAAATCGGCTGGATCAGGCAACTGATATCTCAATCGACCTGACTGAACTCTGTCATTACTGGCTACAAGGCCTCAAAGACCAGGAGGAAGTCACTGACTTCCAGATCTATCGAGAGGGAGAACCTCTGGAATTTATTGGTAAAGTCATCCCCCCCGCCGCTCCCACTGCCGCCGGTGAGTACTCGCGACAGAGGGAGTGGATGCTCAATTATGAGCATCTGAAGAACTTCTATGATTGGGACAATCAGGACGACCTTGAGGACGACCTTGAGGACGAGTACTGACCACGCTTTATCCCTGACCCAATTGTGCCATCACCGCTTCCGGGTTCCTGATCGCTTCTGATACAGGCACCTTGATGATCCTGAGATCCCTGAAACGGTCCTCACCATCCACCGTAATATCCACTGCCAGAAGTGCAACGTCTGCCTCTTCTACATCCTGAGGCGTGATTTCGTTCTCAATGCCCATGGCCCCCTGGGTTTCTACCTTGATCTCATGTCCCTGATTGAGTGCAGCTTCGGTGAGTTTTTCGGCAGCCATATAGGTATGAGCAATACCGGTTGGGCAGGCCGTTACAGCAAGTATTTTCATTGAATGATCCTCTGGAACCGCTTTTACCAGTTGAGCAGACCTGTTTATTTTCCCCAGTAAGGCTAGTAGAAGATTTCACGAGTGGGAAAGTTTGATTGGTATAATCACGACTTGGAGAGATTAGATCAAATCAGCACCAGAGCAATGGTTCGCTCCGATGCAGCAAACTGAAAGGGTTAATCCTGCTCTTGCCAGTCTGCGGGGAGGATAATCTCCAGATTATCGAGAAGCTCACCGGTAGCAGCAACAATCCGGAATCGTGCGAAAACCTCCTGATAGACTGCGCTGGTCAAACTGCGGCTGGACTGGAAAAGTTCATTTTCGCTGTCCAATAAATCTAAAAGAGTTCGTTTACCGATATTGAACTGCTCCTGGTAAGCCTTAACGGTTTTTTTGCTGGATGCTTCATGGAGACGAAGGTGCTCCATCTGCTCACCAATAAACTCACGGGCAGACCAGGCCAACCTCAAGGTTTCTTCGGCATTCCTCAGCATCCTGTCCCGTTGGGCCCTGCTCTCTTGGGTCCTGTAGGCGCTTTCTTTGGAACGGGCCCTGTCAGAACCGCCACGAAAAAGGTTATAACTGAGCTTCAGTACAGCCGTTGTATCTGCGTGAGTGCCCAGCTGACCATCTGCATTATGTTTCCAGCTCTTATCAATATTGATATCCAATGACGGGAAAAAGCTGCTGTCAGTCGCAGATTCCTCTGACTCGGAAGCCTTGATGTCCTTCTCCGTCGCCAGGATGCCCGGATGCCTTTTGACGCTGGCCTGAAGAGCCTCATCAAAACTTTCATAAACAGCCAGCTCGTAGGTGTCTGGCTGCTTCAGATCGCCTGGCATGACGCCTACCAGACTGTAATATTCGCTCTCGGCATCCATGAGATTATTGCGGGCGTTTATCACATTCACTGTCGCTCTTGCTACCCTTCCCTCAACCTGGTTCAGGTCTGAACTTCTGGCAACACCCTGACGGCTGCGCTGGGCGATCTGCTTGAGAATGGAATTGTGGAGTTCCAGATTCTCTTCGGCCAGCTGCACCATATCCCTTCTTTCCAGAACCTTCAGGTAGACATCGGTGATGTCCAGAGTCAGATCCTGCAGAGTATTCCTCAGACGCAGGTATTCTGCAGCAGCACTATGTCGAGCCCGGTCAACACTGCGGCTGGTATTAAATCCGGAAAACAGATTCTGGCTAATAGAAAAAGAGGCTTCCTTACGGGTAAAGCTCTTGTCACCAAGGGCTTCGTTAGGCTGATCATCAGGGTAACTCTTTTTCTGGCCGCCAATCCCTGTCGCGACATCGACAGAAGGCCACCAGCCTCCCCAGGCTACATCAATATTTTCAATAGCGGCCCGGTACCGACTCAAGCCAGCCTGAGCCTGAGGGTGGCTGACCAGAGCCTTATTGATCACCTCACTCAGGGTCTCTGCCATTGAAAGACTGCTGAATAAAACACTACCGACCAGAGACATGCCCAACAGGCATAAACGGGGTAGGCGAAGCAGGTGCACCTGCCTCAAAGACGATCTCGGACTGAATTTCATAAGCATCCCCCTCCGCCAGACAGTTCAGTTGAACGATGTCTCAATACATCGGCTTTTAAGGAGTTGGCTTTAGTGAACTTCCCCCCCATTTGTCAGGCTATTAAGCCACTCGCCGTCTGGCTATTCACCGGCAAATTGTGTTAAAAGATGGGAAAGTCTGAATGAAATAAATTCCTTTCAGAATGGACATAAAAAAGTTCAAAAATTTTGAGTCATCAATACTCTTCTTCTCAATCAGGATTGAGAAGGGTGCAAAAAAACTGCCATGAGCGGAAAGGCTGACATCCGATCAGCATTTTCATGGTAAATAAAAATAAAAGCATCTGAAGCCAAAGGATCAGGGTTCGGGTGATCAGAGTGTATATGGACAGAAGCATGAACAGCTATGAGTCAAACGCTGCATCACCGGCGAGTCATAAGAAGCGGGATGTCAGTCTTGAGCAACTGAAAGTCATGGTGATAGACGACAGTAAAACCATTCGCAGAACCGCAGAAACGTTGTTGACAAAAGAAGGCTGTAAAGTGGTAACAGCCACTGATGGTTTTGATGCCCTGGCAAAAATTGCTGAAAACCAGCCCAACATTATTTTCGTTGATATCATGATGCCACGCCTGGATGGCTACCAGACCTGCACACTGATCAAGAACAATCATTCATACCGGGAAACCCCTGTCATCATGCTATCGAGTAAGGACGGACTATTTGACCGGGCGAAAGGCCGTGTGGCCGGGTCCGATCATTACCTGACCAAACCTTTCAGCAAAGATGAACTACTGGGTACTATCAGACATTTCTGTCCAGTCAATGATTGATAAAAACAGCCCTGAGCCTTGATGCGGCTCCGTACAGAGAATTAATAAGGCAACAAAGTCCTCGTGAGCTGCATTTTCGTAGTAAAAAATGTTAAAAAAATCTGTTATAAACATGTACTGAGCCTTCTAACCAATGGTTCTGGCAGGAACCTGATTATTTCGAAACAGAAACAGTCTGCAGCCAGCGCAGGGAAATACCCAGATTGCAACGAAGAACATTCGGTATTTCCATGGTAAAAAAAGAACGGCTAATAACAATGAAAAAAGCTTGGCCCTGAGGATTTGGGCAAAAACAGTAACAGGGGAAAATAATGGCAAACATTCTCATTGTTGATGACTCACCCACTGAGTTGTTCCAATTGAAAGCCATGCTCGAAAAACACGGACACAGTGTGCTGACTGCAGAAAACGGTGCCGACGGTGTAGCACTGTGCCGGGCCGAACATCCCGATGCTGTGTTAATGGATATTGTCATGCCTGGTCTGAATGGTTTTCAGGCTACACGTCAACTGTCTAAAGATAACAATACTTCCCATATTCCGGTCGTGATTGTCACCACCAAAGATCAGGAAACCGACAGGGTCTGGGGAATCAGGCAAGGCGCAAAGGATTATCTGACCAAGCCTATCCGTGAAGCAACACTGCTCAAAACACTGGGTAATGTTCTGGAAACCAAACTTGCATGAATACCTCCCAAACAAGCCCCTTTGAGGCATTGGTAGAGCTGGATGCCAGGATCAGCAAATATGCTTTTGAGCTTCCTGAAAAGCAAACACAGGTTGAGTCCTGGAGTGGACTTGGCTTCACACTGAATAATCAGCAATTTGCACTGCAGGTTGGTGAGGTAACGGCCATTCTTCCAGTTCCATCCACTACACCCCTGCCAGGTGTTCAACCTTGGGCAAAGGGCATTTCAAACGTACGTGGACGTTTACTTCCGATCATAGATCTGGGAGAGTTTCTGGGTCAGGCCAGAGACAGCGGTAAATCGGCCAACCGGATTATGATTGTCGAGCAGGGGGAAGTATCAGTTGGTCTCATCGTTGATGAGGTGCAGGGTATGGTGCATTTTTCCACCAGCCAGTTCAATGATGCAGTACCTGACTATCTGTTTGACGAAGTTAAACCGTTTACCGTTGGTCATTACCAGCAAGAAAAAGATTACATGGTATTCAACACACAGCGGTTGGTGAATGATCCCCGCTTTCTGAAAGCAGCCATAGCGTAATCAGCTTCATGCTGGATAAGTGACAGGAACCGTCTTTCTTCACCACAGGTGACGAAAGGGGTCAAACGATAAAAAGTATTCGAATAAAAACAATCCAAAAAGCGAGCATTCCGAAGAAGTCACCGGGGACCACAATAATGAAAGGCAATACCGCAACCAAAGCCCAGGGAGCAGGGGCAAGCCGAGCCATTCTGGCCTCGATTATCCTGTTAATAGTCTCTCTTTCCGTAATCACCGGCTCATTTATTTATCTCAGCCAGCAAAGTGAACTTGATCAACAGCACCTGACTGACGCCGGTGAGCTCCGGGTACTCTCTCAGCGTATTGCGACCAGTGCCACCGAGGCATCGGCCGGTAAAGAAGAAGCTTTCGTCCTGTTGCGTGAAGCACGCAATGAGTTCGATGCACGTTTTAGCTCCCTGAAAGACACCAGGCTTTCTGTTGCTCCATTTCTCAGCCCCGGTGACAGTATCGCTAAAACACGGATCGACACACTGGACGCTGCCTGGTCTGAACTGAAAATAGAGGCAGATAACATTCTGGCTGCAGAAGAAACCGTTTTAGCTTTGCACGAAGTGGCAAAAACACTGGGTGAAACTATTCCCCAGCTGCAGGTTGAGTATGATGAGGTGGTAGAGATTCTCCTCGAGAGCAATGCTCCCAATGAGCAGATCGCACTGGCACAGCGTCAGCCATGGCTCGCAGAACGTATTATTCGAAGTGTCTCAAAAGTACTGGAAGGGGGTGAAGACTCCATCATGGCTGCAGACAGCTTTGGTCGTGACGCCAAGCTGTTTGGTCGGGTACTGAACGGTATGCTGGAAGGTAACCTGGCCATGCGTATCAGTCAGGTCACCGATGAAGAAGCCACTGATCGTCTGGCCGAAATCTCCGACCTGTTCGGATTTGTAGAAGGCAGTGTTGACGAGATTCTGGAGACCTCCCCGGAACTGTTCCAGGTGCGTGCCGCTTCTGACCAGATTTTCACAGACTCCCAGCAACTGCTGCAACAGACTTCTATTCTCGTGGACACTTTCGAGAGTCTGACTGACCAGCGCCTGATCAACAACACGGTCATCAGTATTGCCGGTGTCGTTGCCCTGCTCTCTGTGCTGATAATCGCCGTGGCCATCGTAAGAGACACCCGCAGGCGTCTGGCTGAAACTGCAGCCCGGAACGAAGCCAACCAGGCTGCAATCCAGCGACTGCTCGATGAAATGGATGGCCTTGCGGACGGTGACCTGACAGTACAGGCGACAGTAACCGAAGACTTTACCGGTATCATCGCTGACTCCATTAACCTCTCTATTGAACAGCTCCGGGCATTGGTTAAAACCATCAACGAAACGGCGGTGGAAGTAGATACCTCAGCTCAGGAAACACAGAGTACCGCGAAACAACTGGCTGAAGCAGCAGGGCATCAGGCAGAGGAAATAAACTATGCCAGTCAGGCGGTCAATGACATGACCAAATCAATGACCATGGTATCCGAGAACGCTTCTGAGTCAGCCAATGTAGCGGAAAAATCAGTAGAAATTGCCACCAGCGGTGGTCAAGTGGTTCGTAATACCATCGAGGGCATGGATACTATCCGCGAACAGATTCAGGACACCTCCAAGCGTATCAAGCGGCTGGGTGAGTCTTCCCAGGAAATCGGTGACATCATTGCCTTGATCAACGATATCGCAGACCAGACCAACATTCTGTCCCTGAACGCCGCCATCCAGGCCTCCATGGCGGGAGAAGCCGGTCGGGGCTTCGCGGTGGTAGCGGATGAAGTACAGCGTCTTGCGGAACGAGTATCCGGCGCGACCAGGCAGATTGAAGCACTGGTATCGGCCATCCAGACCGATACCAACGAAGCCGTTATTTCCATGGAACAAACCACTTCCGAGGTGGTAAACGGTGCCAGACTGGCACAGGATGCGGGTGTTGCCCTGGAAGAAATTGAGAAAGTATCCAGTAACCTCGCCGACCTGATCCGGAACATTTCCGACACAGCGAAGAAGCAGACAGGCTCAGCAGAACAGATAGCCCTGCGTATGACCACCATCCGGGACATCACCACCCATACAGCCTCCAGTACCACAGCAACAGCCGGTTCAGTAGGCAACCTGGCAGAAATGGCTCTGGAAATGCGTCAGTCTGTATCCGGCTTCCGCCTGCCTTCGGTAGCAGAAAATGAAGCAGTGACTAGAGCGCAAGAAGACGAAATCACCGTTTGATGAGTATTTTTATTCCAGCAGCCCAGGTTGCTGGCACGGAATAGCGGGGGCCGGCAATGGCTGAACAACAGGATTATGCAGGCCTGGACTGGGTTAAGGAAGAGATTGAGCAGACGCTCATTGAAGCTGGCCAGGCATTGGAAAATTACCAGCAAGAGCCAGGCAACCCAGCCCACATCAATGCCGGGCAGAGCGCATTCAGTCAGGTTCATGGCACACTCAAAATGTTGCAGCATGTAGGCGCAACCCACTTGAGTCTGGAAATGAGCAAACTGTCCGAGGCCCTGATCAGTGAGCGAGTGCCTGATGTCAGAATGGCTCTGGAAGTCCTGATGCAGGCCACTCTGCAGCTGACAGGTTACATTCAACAAACTCTGAACAGTGGCGTTGATCGTCCCTTGACACTTCTGCCACTGATCAATGAACTAAGACGTCTGCGAGGTGAAGACCCTCTCCCGGAAGCTACTTTTTTCTTTCCGGATACCCGCTCGCTGATCGATCCTATTGCGTCACCACAACTGGAAAGCCTTGAACGGAGCGGACTGACACCGTTACTGAGAAAAATAAGACAGAAGTATCAGCTAACACTGGCAGGCTATCTTCGAGATCAGAACAGACCTCAGCAGATTAAAATTCTGGCCAAATTGTTTGCCAAACTTCAGGACCTTTCCTGGGGCACCCCTCTTTCTCCTCTCTGGGAAGCCAGTATTGCGCTGACTGAAGGGCTGGATAATGAGTCGATCGAACAGAACATCCATGTTGCTAACCTGCTCAGGGAACTGGATGGCCAGATCCGTCTGTTCATCAGACAGGGCGCTCCCTTTGTCAATAGTCATCCAAATGATGCACTGTTCCGGGGGTTGCTGTACAACATTGCCACTTCCGAAGGCCGTGGGGGTTTCACTGGAGTACTGAAATCACGCTATAACCTGAAAGATGAGCTGAAACGAGCTCAGGCTGGTATTTCCGATGTTCTGACGGGCGTGAATGCTACAAAACCTGTTGTTGAAGCTTTGAACTACGAGCTGACAGGTATCAAGGAAGCACTGGACCTTTACCTTCTCTCAACCGATCCTGATCCACTGGTTCTGGAAAACCAGCTGCCGGTCATTCAGCAGGTGGCAGATACCCTGACCATCCTGGGCATGGAAGATCTTAAAAATCGCCTGAAGCAGAAAAAAGCACTGATCCAGAGTGTGATCAATACAGGTCAGAACGCTGAAGAGCATCTGATGGACGTTGCTGGCACCATTCTTGACCTTGAGACTGCGCTATCCAGGTATGCTGCAGGTGAAAGTCTGGAGGCAGGCGAAGGCGCACCCCTGCTGGAAGAGGTCTATCAGGCGGTTGTCAAAGAGGCTCGCCACTATCTTGAGCAGGGCAAAGATGCCATCGTCGATTTTGTGGACAGTCATCATCACCCGGATTTCCTGAGCCCGATACCCGAACTGCTCGGTAAAGTGCAAGGCGGTTTGTCCATGACACCCCTGACCCGGGCCGCTGCTCTGGTCGGAGCCTGTTCAGATCACATCAGGAAAGAGTGGATAGAAAACGGTAAAACACCTGAAAAGATGGAACTGGAACACCTGGCTGATGCATTGACCAGTATTGAATACTACCTTGAAAGGTTGGGTGACAGAGATCAGAAAGAACATGACGCCATTCTGGATGTTGCAGACAAAAGCCTGTCTGCCCTGCGTGAGACAGATCTTGAACTGCTGATTGATGAGCAGAGCTTTCTCGACGGCTCGATGCCCATCACTCTGGACGAAAATAAAGTACAAGAGCCCTCAACGGAAGAAAAACAAAGTTCTGCAAAAACCACTGATCTGGAAGTTAAGACTTCTTTGACCCTGACCAACAGAAACAGACCCGTCGAAGTCAGCCCATACGATGTAGTTCAGTTCAAGTACACTAGCAACAGCAGCGTTGAGGCAGAGGCTCCGGGTGAAGCTTCACGGTTGGCTGGACCGCAGCAGGCGCAAGCCCTCACTCCGCAAGTCGAAGTCAAAGAGGACCGACAAGAGAACATCATCGACGATGAATTGCTGATCATCTTCATTGAAGAGGCTGGCGAAGTTCAGAAGCAGCTGACCGAAGACGTAACTACCTGGATCAATCATCAGGATGATCTGAACACCCTGAAAGATATCCGCAGGGCTTTTCATACTCTGAAAGGCAGTGGTCGTATGGTGGGTGCGAGCGTTGTGGGTGAACTGGCCTGGTCCATCGAGAACATGTTAAACCGCCTGATCGAGAGAACCGTTCACAACAGCCCTGAATTGAGCAATCTGGTTAGCCGCGTTACCCATATGCTGCCAGGATTGATTTCCGACTTTGCTGAGCAGAGCCAGGTTCTGACCCACGAAGTTCTGGTTTGCATGGAACAGGCTGACGCTTTGTCCCGAGGTGAAGCATACACCATTGAGGACGAGGAAGAGTCCATTGATGACGCCATCGCCAATGACCCGGATATCGATTTTCAACGAGCGGAAGAACCTGTCCCACAGGCAGCAGAGCGGGCCACTATTGATGCGCTATCCAAGCCATCATCTGAGCCAGAAATAAATGTAGATGTTGAGAAAGACGTTTCGCAATCTGTCGGACAGGAAGCTTACGACATCCAGCTGCTTAACGTATTCCTCGGCGAGTCCAGAGTTCATCTGGAAGTCGTTCAATCCTTTGTTGAGCAGGTGAAAGTCCAGGGTGGAAAGCGCCAGATCAGTGATCAGGTACAACGCTCTCTCCATACTATGAAGGGCATAGCCCTGATGGCAGAAATAGCGCCGCTGGCCAGCATCATTGTTGCCCTTGAAAAGAACATCAAGGATTTCAGAGCCCACCTGATTCCGGCCAATGACCGGGTGATCAGTATGCTGGAAAAGGGTCTTGAGCTCATTCAGGATGGCCTCGAACAGCTGGCCCTCTCACCCAGACAACCGGTACTGGATTCTGAAAATTACCTGTCCTGGCTGGAAGCGCTTCATGCCCAGCTCATCACCGAACAGCATAAAGCACAGTCTACCAACAGAAAATACACTGGCGGTCAGGACACCCGGCTGTTTGCTCACAGCGACCTGGGTTTACTGCTGGATGCCGATGAGTACCTCTCTACCTGGCGCATCGCTCTGCCCAGAGATGAGCTGGTAATGTTCCAGAAAGAACTGACAACACTGGCCGAACGGGCAACCGAAGCACGACTCACCGCTCTGACTGAACTATGTGACGTGCTTCTGGATGTTATGAACTATCTGGATAAGTACGAAGACAATCTACCCGGGGTTCTTGCGGCACCTCTGTCCAACGGCTTCGAAGCCATGGTCGATATGATGAATATGATTGCGGCCCAGCAAACCCCGGTTCCACCGCAATCAGTATTCACAGAACTCAGGGAGTCTCTGGAAGCTCTGCTCATCGCTGAACCGATTCAGGCAGGAGCCGTCCCTGAAAATATTGAAATTGACAAGATTGTTCAGGAGGCACCGTCTCCAGAGCCAGTGGTTGAGAACCCTGAAGTTGAAGAAATCATCCTGGAGTCGCTGACAGAAAAACCTGCCATTGAAGAGCAACCTGCTGTTAAGCCAGAGGCTGAAGTTGCTGTCGTTGTTGAAGATGCTGAAGATGCCAAAGATGTTGAAGAATTGCTTCTAAAGCCCTCAGTTTCAGGGATGTCACCTGCTCTCACCATTGAAACAGAAGTAGAAGTGGAAGAGCATGACCTTGAACTGCTGGAACTGTTCCTGGAAGAAGCCTCTGATCTGGCAGAAGATTGCCATCATGCTCTGGAAGACTGGCTGAATAATCGTCAAAACCTGACATCTCTGACCGATCTGCAGCGCTCTCTGCATACCCTCAAGGGCAGTGCCCGAATGGCAGACCAGCCGGAACTGGGTGACCTCAGTCATGCCATCGAAGCTATCTACAGTGCTATTGCCATGGGCAGAAGTTCTGCAGATAAAGCACCGATACACCTGCTACAGGCTGCTCATGATCAGGTTGACCAGATGTTGCTTGCCCTGAAAAATCAGCAGTCACCCGATTCTGTCATCCCGATGGTAGAACAGCTGGAGCAATGGACTCTCAATCATGACTATGAAGCAGAATTACCCTCTCTTGCAACGGCTGAAGCGCACGTAGAAGCTCTCCCTGACTACCTGGGTCAGGTCAAAAAAGAGTCTGACACGACCTGCGAACAGCCCGAAGAAATAGTAATAGACGATGCTCTGGTTATTGATGAAGAAAATCGGAACACAGGCGTCACCAGAGTGTCTGAATCCGTAGAGAGTAGTAACAGTGCGCCTGAAATGATCGCACAAGAGACTGCCCCTGCATCAACACGAATAAACACACCGGTTACCAGCAGCGCAGCCAATACCTTCAAAGGTGTTGAGATGATTCGTGTCCCTGCGCAGCTTGTGGAATCGCTGATCAACCTTTCCGGTGAGTCGAGTATTCATCGTGGTCGAATCGAGCAGCAGATTCAGGACATGGGGAACATTCTTGAGGAGATGAACAGTACCATCGACCGGGTAAAAGAACAGCTGCGTCGTCTGGATACCGAAACCCAGGCCCAGGTTATTTCCACCTTTGAAGAAGAGTACGGCAGTAATCCTGAGTTTGATCCCCTGGAAATGGACCAGTATTCAGAACTGACCCAGCTGTCCCGCTCTCTGGTTGAGTCCGCGACTGACCTCCAGGACCTGAAGGAAGACATCCAGGAAAAAAATCGTGATGCAGAAACCCTGCTGCTTCAACAGTCCAGAACGCTGATAGAGCTTCAGGAAAAGTTGATGCAGGCCCGAATGGTTTCATTCAGTCGTCTGCTGCCACGCCTGCGAAAAATTACCCGTCAGTTGTCGACTGAGCTCGACAAGCCGATCAACCTGAATGTCAGCAATGCTGAAGGTGAGATGGACCGTACCATGCTGGAGCGGACCCTCGCACCACTGGAGCACCTGCTGCGAAATGCCATTGATCATGGTATTGAAGCCTCCGTTAAGGACCGCCTGACACTGGGTAAACCGGAAACCGGCAATCTAACGCTTGCCATTGCCCGAGATGGTGCCGATATTGTTATTGAACTGGCCGATGATGGCCGGGGCATCAATCTTCGGGCTGTTCACGCCAAGGCACTGGAAAAACATCTGATCACTCCGGAAGATGAGCTGACCGACCAGGAAATTGCTCAGCTGATCCTGGAACCAGGCTTCAGTACTGCGGAATCTGTCACCCAGATTTCCGGTCGAGGTGTAGGTCTGGATGTGGTCAATACAGAAATACGTCAGATGGGTGGTAGTATTCAGATTGACAGCGAGCCTGGCAAGGGAACCTCTTTCAAGCTCCGTCTACCCTTCACGCTGTCGGTAAACCGTGCTCTGATGGTCCAGGTTGCAGACAACCTTTACGCCCTGCCCATGCAGTCCATTGATGGTATTACGGTAGTGGACCCCAGTGTCCTGATCGACTGCTACCAGAACAACACCCCTCTGCATTATGGGGGTATCGAACACCAGCTCATGTTCCTGGGTGAAATTCTGGGTGATGCAACCCCCAGAATTCAGTCCGGGCAGTGCCCGGTTGTGATCATCGAGCGGGGCGGCAAGAATCTGGCCCTGCATGTGGATGAAATCATTGGCGGTACTGAAATCTTTGCCAAAAGTCTGGGCCCGCAGTTCGCAGGTCTGGTCGGTGTCAACGGTGCCACCATTCTTGGTGATGGTCGTGTTGCCATCATTATCGACCCTGTCACACTGCTTCGCAGACATCGGATTGAACAGCACTCTGTAGAACTGGCCAGCCAGATGGATGAAGAAGCAGAAACCATCCAACGTGTTCTGGTAGTGGACGACTCGGTTACTGTACGTAAAGTGACCACCCGTCTGTTAGAACGTAATGGCTATTTGGTTGAAAGTGCTAGGGATGGTATCGAAGCTCTGGCCAAACTGGCTGAAAACCGCTACGACATCATGCTTCTGGATATCGAAATGCCGAAGATGGACGGCTATGAGGTGGCCAGTGCCGTGCGTAATGATGACAGCCTGAAGTCTTTGCCGATCATCATGATCACCTCAAGAACTGGTGAGAAACATAAAGCCAGAGCCTTCAGCCTGGGGGTTAATGAATATCTGGGTAAACCTTTCCAGGAACATGAAATGCTGGCCTCCATCGAGCAATTGATCAGTGCCAAAGCTCACAACAATGAATAAAGGAGTAGCGTCATGACGGGCAGTCCTGAACCTATGGAAAGCAGAAGCCTGAAGTCCCGTTTGATCCCGATGCAGCAGAAGCCACTTCTGCTGCCTGCCTCCTGTATTGCCGATGTTGTAGACTACAGTCGTCCATCGGGTAACAGAGAGAAAAACTCATGGTTTCTCGGTGAAATTGACTGGCGGGGACAAACACTACCCCTGATTTCCTTTGAACGAATCAACGGTGGTCGTTTTGCAGAGTTCTCTGCAACGGCACGGATTGCAGTAATGCACAGCAGTACCGGAAATGAGCAGCTGCCTTTTTATGGCATGGTGATACAGGGTATCCCCAGGACATTAGATCTGACAGCGGGTGACGTTCAACCCGCTATCGAGGCAGATACAGGTTCAGCAGAAACATTCAGGGTCATTATCAAGGAAATTCCTGCTGCCATTCCTGATCTTGAAAAAGTGGAACAACAGCTCTCGGCAATGTTTACAGATCGCCCCAAAGATACTGCATCACACTGATTGCAGTGACCGGGGCGGTTTCCGTTCTCAGGACCCTCGGGCCCAGTGCAAGGACATGAAAGCCTAACGACTCGGCGCTGGTAATTTCTTCTTGAGTCAACCCACCTTCGGGACCGATCAAAAGAGAAACCGTTTCTGGAGGAACGAACCCCTCCAGTTTTTTATCGGTCCGATGGTGAAGCACAAATTTCAGGTCAGCGTTTTGCTTTGCCATCCAATCCGCAACAGGCTCGGGCGAGTGAATCACCGGAACTCTGTTCAAGCCACACTGCTCACAGGCACTGATGGCTATTTGTTGCCAGTGTCTGGCTCGCTTTTCCTGGCGCTCGGCATTCAACCTGACTTCACAGCGCTCGGAAAAGAGCGGCGTTATTTCGGTCACGCCCATCTCGGTAGCCTTCTGGATAGCGTAATCCATTCGTTCACCCCTGCTAAGACTCTGCCCGACGTGGACTTTCAAGGGGGATTCCGTGACCAGGCTTATTTCTGCTTCCAGGACAACTGCAACGTTTTTTTTTGCCACAGACTTGATTCTACCCTGCCATGAAGCGCCCTGCCCATTAAACAGGATAAGAGACTCTTCAGGCCTCATGCGCAGGACTTTACCGACATGATTGGCAGCACTGTCACTTAGCTCAACGACCTGATCTTTTGCCAGAGGCTGATCGGTATAGATTCGAGGGTTTCTCATGACGTTCTCATGGCGAGGCCGAAATTCTCAGGAGTACAGAAAGGCTATGGACTGCGTGCGGCCAGAAGCGTTGGCCGCAGGATCAGACCAGCCTGAGGTTCTGACAGATGACTCTGGAGGGTGCAGCCTGATTCAGGGCGTAGAAATGCAACCCCGGAACCCCTTGCTCAATGAGCCTTTCACACATCCGGGTAACTACCTCTTCACCAAACTGCTTGATGCTGTCGATATCATCACCGTAGGCTTCCAGCTGCTTGCGAATCCAGCGAGGAATTTCTGCACCGCAGGCATCGGAGAAACGAGCCAGACGGGTGTAGTTGGTGATAGGCATAATACCCGGGATAATCGGCAGATCAATCCCCAGACCTATGGCACGATCAACAAAGTTAAAATAGCTGTCAGCGTTAAAGAAGTACTGGGTAATAGCTGAACTGGCACCGGCATCAACCTTGCGTTTGAAGTGCATCAGATCCGCTTCAAAGTTTTGCGCCTGGGGGTGGGCTTCCGGATAAGCAGCAACCTCCAGATGAAAATGATCACCGGTTTCGGCCCGGATAAATTCCACCAGTTCATTGGCATACTGCAGCTCACCGTTTGAGCGCCCCATACCCGATGGCAGATCGCCGCGTAAAGCAACAATACGATTAATTCCCAGACTCTGGTATTGCTCTAGCAAACTTTTCAATTGCGCTTTGCTATCGCCCACACAAGAGAGGTGAGGCGCAGCAGGAATATCAGTGCAGTTGCGAACGCTTATGACGGTATCAAGGGTTCTGTCTCGGGTGGAACCGCCAGCACCATAGGTCACAGAGAAGAATTCTGGCTGACATTCGGAGAGCTCAATCGCTGTCTGATCGAGCTTTTTAGCACCCTCTTCCGTTTTGGTCGGAAAAAATTCAAAGCTGATTGTCAGCTTTTTATCGTTAGTTGTCATCGTTAATTAAAACCTTTATCACTGTTCTGTCGCTTACGGTTCTCTATAAGCGTCAGGAGCCTGCGCAGAGACGCAGGCTCAGTGCAGATCAGTACTTGTACTCATCCGCTTTGAATGGACCTTCAACAGCGACATTAATGTAGTCTGCCTGCTGTTGGGTCAGCTGGGTGATTACCCCGCCAAAGCCCTGAACCATGTAGCTTGCCACCTCTTCGTCCAGTTTCTTGGGAAGAACCTTCACATACAGGTTCTCAGCCTTCTCGGCAGCGGGTAGATTGGCAAAGCCTTCTTCATACAGATGAATCTGGGCCAGGACCTGGTTGGCAAATGAACCGTCCATGATACGCGATGGATGACCTGTGGCGTTACCCAGATTGACCAGGCGACCTTCCGAGAGCAGAATCAGATGATCATTGCTGCCCTTGTCACGCCAGATCTTGTGGACCTGTGGCTTAACTTCTTCCCACTCCCATGTTTCTCTCATGAAAGCCGTATCAATTTCGGTATCAAAGTGACCAATGTTGCAGACAACGCAGCTACTCTTCAGCGCTTTCAGCATTTCACGATCACAAACATGCAAGTTACCGGTGGTGGTTACCAGCATGTCGGTAGTACCCAGCAAGTCTTTGTTGATGCTGGCAGCAGTGCCATCGTTGACACCGTCAATGTAAGGAGAAACCACTTCAAAGCCGTCCATGCAAGCCTGCATGGCACAGATAGGATCAATCTCGGTGACCTTAACGATCATGCCTTCCTGGCGCAGTGAAGCCGCAGAGCCTTTACCAACATCACCGTAACCGATAACCAGGGCTTTTTTGCCCGCCAGCAGGTGATCTGTACCCCGCTTGATAGCATCATTCAATGAGTGACGACAGCCGTATTTATTGTCGTTCTTGCTCTTGGTAACTGCGTCGTTAACGTTAATCGCCGGTACTTTCAGAGTGCCTTTTTCCAGCATTTCCAGCAAACGATGAACCCCGGTGGTGGTCTCTTCGGAGATACCGTGGATGTTATCCAGAATTTCAGGGTACTTGTCGTGCAGCATCAGAGTCAGGTCGCCACCGTCGTCCAGAATCATATTGGCATCCCAGGGCTGGCCTTCTTCTGTCAGAATGGTCTGCTCGATACACCACCAGAATTCTTCTTCCGTCTCCCCCTTCCAGGCGAATACAGGGATACCCACAGCAGCTATTGCTGCAGCAGCGTGATCCTGGGTGGAAAAAATGTTGCAGGAAGACCAGCGGACCTCAGCCCCCAGATCGACGAGGGTTTCAATCAGTACAGCGGTCTGAATGGTCATGTGAATGCAGCCCATGATCTTCGCGCCTTTCAGAGGCTGCTGATCATGGTACTTCTGGCGAATAGTCATCAGTGCAGGCATTTCACCTTCTGCGATCTGAATTTCGCGGCGACCCCACTCGGCCAGGGAAATGTCGGCAACTCGATAGTCAGTAAAGCTCTGAACAACTGCAGGAGTAGCGCTCATGGGTATGATCCTGTTATGCGTAATTACCGAAAACAGGTTGAAGTCTAACAGTCGCACCAACCTATATCAATTTTTTTTGATATAGATTTCAAATAAGCAACAGGTCGGGAATTCAATCAACCGGCCAGCTTTTTCCTATTGCCTCAGCCAGTGGTTGGCCACATCCAGCATACGGTTGGAGAACCCCCACTCGTTATCAAACCAGCAAAGCAGCTTGATCAGCTTGCCTGAAGTCACCTTGGTCTGGGTACCATCGACCACACATGAGCGGGCATCATGGTTGAAGTCTACGGATGCGTGGGGTTCATTAGAGAAACCCAGAATCCCCTCCAGACGTCCATGGGTAGCTTGTTCCAGAATCCGGTTAACTTCCTCTCCGGTTGTTTCCTGATTGACATGAACGCAGAGATCCATGCAGGAAACATTGATGGTGGGCACCCTGATTGAATTGGCTTTGAAGCAGCCGCCAAGGTCAGGAAGCAATCTGTCGATGCCCTTTGCCAAGCCGGTATCTACGGGGATGATGGACTGCAACGCACTGCGGGTCAGCCTGAGATCACTGTGATGATAAGCATCAATCACCGGTTGATCATTCATCGCCGAATGAATAGTTGTGATACTACCGTACTCAATACCAAGGGCGTCATTCAGTGTCTTGATAACAGGAACAATGCAATTGGTGGTGCATGAAGCACTGGACACAATGCGCTGATCACGACTGAGATCCTGCTCATTGATACCGTAGACAATAGTGGCGTCTACATCCGGTTGAGCGGGCTGTGAAAAAAGCAGCTTTCTGGCTCCACTCTCTATGTGTTGCTCTGCTATTGCCCTGTCATTAAACGACCCTGAACACTCCAGCAACAGATCAATATCGAGACTTTTCCAGTCAATATTTTCAGGCCGGGCTTCGTGAATAAGCTGAATCCGGTCGCCTGCCACTATGAGCTGATTTTCCTCCGACTCTACCTTGGCTGGAAAGCGACCGTGAGTGGTGTCATAGCGAGTCAGATAGGTCAGGGTGTCCTCATCGGACAACTCGTTAATGGCGACAACCTGCAAGTCTTTGCGATAACCATTCTCGTAAAGAGCACGAAGAACACACTGGCCGATACGGCCATACCCGTTGATGGCTATTCGAAACATAGTCTTGCTGTCAGGCTCATTACTGCTGAATTGAGGCGGTATTATAAGCGCAACTAGTGAAGGGATAAAAAATATTTGCCCTACCTTGTTGCCAGGGCAGGGCGCTTGTTCCTGATGATCAGGCGGAAGTCCGGACTTCAGAATCGGATGTGTCTTCCGGCATCACTTCATCCGATGGCACACCCTTATTCCTGACTATTAGCAAGGATACGAAGGAGAGCAAACCACAAACGGCTACTACCGCTGTCATAGGTACATCAGTTCCATTATGCAAAAGACCAACCACCGCAGAAGAAACACCGCCAATGGTAAAGCGAAGTGCACCGGACATAGCATTGGCTGTGCCCGCAGACCTTGGAAAGTGAGACAGGGCCAGAGCGTTGGAGTTAGGGCCTGTCAGACCAATACAGCTGACGTAAATCACGACAGGAATCATCAACCCAACCAGCCCGCCGATCTCAAACTTTGCATTAACCAACATCACTACTGCGCTGATACTGGCAAGAATGCTCCCTGTTTTCAGGATAGTGAACAGTGGCAGGCGATCTATCAGACGGATATTGATCATATTCATGACCATCATGGCCATAATATTGACAGCAAACAGCAGTCCGTAATGCTCTGGCTTGACCCCATACAGCTCGATATACACGTAGGGTGAGCCGGCAATAAAGGCAAACATACCGCCAAAGAAAAACCCATGGCAGAGGATACAGCCCATAGCTTCCCGGTTTTTCAGGACGGACAGATAGATCAGGAACAGCTGACTGGCAGGAATCACCAGTCTTTTCTCCTCCGGGAGGGTTTCCGGAACTTTTGAAGCGGCCAGCACCATGGCAAGTGCGGACATGACAGCCAGAAAAATAAACAGACTTTCCCAACCCATGAATTTAAGCATCTGACCTCCCAGCAGGGGAGCAATCAGAGGAGCTATTGTCATGACCATTAAAATAGACGACATAATCTTTGCGCTTTGCTGCCTTGAGAACAGATCCCGAACCATGGCAGGAATAGTGACCATAACCGCAGAGGCGGCCATAGCTTGCAGAACCCGGACAATAATCAGTTGCAAGCCGTTTTCACAGAGTGAAGCCAAGACACTGGTAACAAGAAAAGCAACCAGACCCGGAAACATGATTTTTCTGCGACCAAAGCGGTCTGAGAGAGGTCCGTACAACAGCTGTCCCAGGGCAAAGCCTACGGTATAGGCACTGAGTGTATACTGGATAATGCTCAGGGGTTCTCCCATATCTTCTGCTATCGCGGGGATTGCCGGGAGATAGAGATCCACTGCCATAGGGCCAAGTGCGGTTAAAGCGCCCAGGGTCAATATGAAAAGTAGCCTGTCACGGCTATGGCTCATTGAAATGCCCTGCTTTTTATCTTCTTGCCTGGTTGCTTTTGGCTCAGGACTGCTTTCGATATTGATGGTCATGTACTTCCTTCGATCAAGCGGATGAGGCGCTGAAATCATTAAATGTTTGTGCTGTATTCCTTCTGTTTGAGCTGCACAAGTGAAAGGTTGCGACACTGCCGTCGCAGGATTGAGGAATAAAAATAAGTTCGCTGTCGTATACAGAAGAGATGGCAGTTTTACACCGCTATCTTAAATCTTATCGACATAAAAAAATATATTTGATAGGTAAATTTATAATATCAGGGTTGCACTCTGGTATAGGCGCTTGAGCTTCGCCGTTGTCAGTGTTTCGTCAGTGCTGATCGCCAAAATCAAACCAAATACGACTTGAATGCATGAGAGGACACAATGAGCAATCCTGACTGGGTTAATCGCTGGAAAGAAGGACGGATTGGTTTCCACAGATCTGAGTTCAACTCGACATTATTGAAATACTGGCCCCAACTGAACCTGTCAGAAGCCCGGTCAGTGCTGGTGCCATTGTGTGGCAAAAGCCTGGATATGGTCTGGCTCAGGCAGCAGGGACTGGAAGTGATCGGCACCGAGTTGGTAAAAACAGCGGTTGAGTCCTTCTATCAGGAGCAGGCACTGCAACCGGCAGTGAAAGAGGCTCAGGGTTACCGACATTGGCAAGCCGATGATATCCATATCCTCGAAGGTGATTTTTTTGCTTTGCCGGAAGGTTCCATCCAAAGCACCGTTTTTTACGACCGTGCTGCTCTGGTTGCATTGCCCCGGGAGATGAGGCAGCAGTATGTCAACCATCTGGCAAACGCTGCGCCCCATTTACAAGAAGGCCTATTAATCACTGTTGAGTACGATCAGGACCTGGTGTCCGGCCCGCCTTTCTCAGTCGAGGAGCATGAAGTCAGAGCACTTTATTCACCGCAGTTTGAAGTAATTAAGCTGGACACACACAGCGCACCGGCATCAACCAACCTGAGAGAGAAGGGCGTCAACGAGCTGATTGAAGTGGTCTACAAACTCGCATTAAGTTCTCAGCCTCCCGGTCTTTTTTGAGAAATTTGCGTTTTTTTCAAAACTAAGAGGGAACCTTGGTTGACTATCGCTGTCTACATGTGACAACGGAATGAAATTCCCAAGCGTATTTACATTAAATAACTTACGGAGATGTTTGAACATGGATATATCAAAAACTGGCATTGGTCCATTAAATTATGATGGTGCGACTATTGGAGAAGTGACTACTAAAGTTACACGAGATAAGAATGATGAGGTTTCTTCGTTTTACGTTTTCTCAACTTTGAAGCTACCACCACAAGTAAATTTACCAGAAAGTTATACCCAAAACTCTGCTACACCCATCGTGGATCGTAATATTGAAGCGTATGCACAAGCTTCAACTTCAAATGAAACGGCTCAAAGTGATAGTAGTGATAGTTTCAAAGCACAAAAAAGGCCATTCAGTGATGACGCGGGCACCATATCTCAACTTTGCAAATCAATGAAAGGTGAGGCTATGGCTATCTCTACCGGGCGCGACAATCTGGAGCCTTTTGCAGAGAGCCTTTTTAAAGTGATTACAGACCCTGAAAGCACTGACGCTGATACTTCGGAAGCCGTAGGGTTGATATCCAAGTTCGGTGCCGATGAACTTGCCAAGCTAACAGTCCCATTTTCTTTTCATACAAATATCACCAGGAGTTGTTACCCTGCTATTACTCTTTTTGCTCTTGCATGCAGATTCGGTAAGCTGGATTTAGTGAAGGCTCTGTACGTGAATCAGCAACAATTAAACCAGACATTTGATATGAAAAATGGGACTAATGGAAAAACAGCCCTCATGCTTGCAGTTAGTCATGGCCATGCAGATGTAGTGAAGCAATTATTAGACTTGGGGGCTGACCCTCAAATTGTTGATGAAGATAACAATTGTGCTGATAAGCTTAATTCAGTTTTTAACAGCAGCAAACAAGATACATACATTAAAATCAGAGAATTATTAATAGACTATCGCAAAGAAAACAATCTACCACCTTTTAAAGAACCCGCTATTCATGGTTATTACATTAAAGATACTGGGGAAATGAGTGCTACTATTAACCTTCCAGCATTCCTTTCTGAACATCCGGAAATTTTTGAAAAATACCTTTCTGAAAACCCGGGTTGTCTCATGCAGATCGGTCGTGAAAGCCCGGAGTTTCTGGTATATCTCCTTACTACACAGCCGAAGGCACTTGAAAAATTCTTTTCTGAAAATCCGGGTTTTGTCAGTCGTCTCCGTCGTGAAACCCCGGAGCTACTGGAACACCTCTTTTCTGAAAACCCGAACCTTCTCGAATCTTTATCCAGTGAATAGTCATGGGGGTGTAACTTTCAGAAGACAGACGACAGACGACAGACGACAGACGACAGACGACAGACGACAGACGAATCTTTATCCAAGATATAGTCATGGGTGTGTAACCCATGACTATATCTTGGATCTACTCCAGTTAACTTCTTAAATGCTTGAATCTAACAGCTCTTGCTATGAAATAATTAACACCTTAAGTCAAATCCATTGATCTGCCAGATCAGGAGAGCCTCAAATCACAGGCAGGTTTTAAATGCCTTGTTTGTGATCATACAGAGAATTTCAACATTAATGCAGCCAGGAATATCTGAGCGCCAGGTCATGGAGTGTTATCCTGAATGACCCGTCTTTTTTGAGAAATTTGCGTTTTCGAAATGTAAGAAGGAACTTCAGTTAATTAGTATTGTCTAACCTAATGTGATATCAAAACTCACAGTCGTTTTCAAACACAATTACTTACGGAGTTGTTTAGATATGGATATTCCAATGACTTGCATTCAGCAACCACTACATATTGATGTGAAGGTTTCAATTACATTAGATGAGAATGGTGCGATTTTTTTAGGTGTCGGTGTCAAAATCACTGAACCACAGTCACAAATGATTTCACAAGGATATAATCAGGCATCTGCTACTCCCTTAGCGGATCGAAACATTGATCTGTCTTCTAAGGCATATGACGCTGATCGAAGCGACTGTGGGAATAATTTCAAAGCACAGAAAAGGCCATCCCCTAATGACCCGGATACCGAATCTCAACCGTGCAAAACGATGAAAAGTGTTGCCATGGCTACCTCTGCAAGTCGTGACAAGCTGGAACATTTTGTGGATAGACTCGTATGGGTCATTACAAACGCTGATAGTACCGATGCTGATATTGCAGAAGCTAAAAGGTTGATATCTGAGTATGGGGCCGATGAAATTTCCAAGTGCACAAGATCATTTCCTGTTATTAAAAATCTTTACTACTCTGCGATTACTCCTTTTGCTCTTGCCTGCAGATTCGGAAAACTGGATTTAGTGAAAGCTCTGTATGTGAATCAGGAACAATTAGAACAGACTTTTGAAGTAGTCAATGGAACTAATGGACGAACAGCACTCATGCTTGCCGTTATTGGGAGGCATCCAAATGTTGTGGAGCAATTATTAACGTGGGAAGCCAACACCCAAATTCTTGATGGAGCGGGCCATTGTGTTGACTTTCTTAATAGTGCGTTTAGTCACAAAGATAATGGCGCTTCATTCTCTGCAATCAAAAAATTACTCACAGACTATCGTAATGAAAGGAATCTACCACCTTATAGAGAACCCGATGTTCAAATTTCCTTCCTTCCTGACTCTGGAGTAACAAACATTGATATAAATAATAATATACCTCCTTCTCATGCCCAGCTTATTATCAGAGCTATGTTAGAGAGATAATCATGGGTGTATAACCCATGACTTTTCTTGCATCTATTCCGGTTAACTCCTTAAATGCTTGAATGTAACAGCCCTTGCTATGAAAAGATTAACTCCTTAAGTCAAATCCATTGATCTGCCAAATCAAGCGAGCCTCAAATCACAGTCAGGTTTTAGTTTGTTAGATGCATGGCACTGAGCCAAACTTATACCCTTCCAACAGATGGGAAATAGTTGTATGGGAACAGAGTTTCCAGCGTTAGAAGCACTTTTGGGGTGGCTGTTTTTTTCAGACCAATCTACCGTTGTGCTCATCCGAACATGGGTAGAGGCAGCACATAACCATGGGTTGATGGCTGAATACGTGGCTGACCACTTTTGTAAAGAAACAGCGATACAAATAATTATGAATTGGGTAGATCACTATTTTTGAGGTAGCACCTGAGACGCTTTTGAACTTAAAACAATTATTACGGTCAATAACAGTGAAATATCAAGAAAACCATTGAGGATATATCAATGCAACCCACTGGATCTGGATTAGATCTTAGCCAAATGCCAACCTTACGTCGATTTGACGAAAAAGACACGGCTGCTCCACCGGCAAAGAAATCATGCTTGCGGCAAGTTGAAGAAAACGCAGCAGCCGGGAAATCTCTGCCATCCAGTTGCAATAGTGGTTGTTTTGATGATACGGAGACGATATTTAACCATACAATGGTTCTTTTAAAAGCCAGAAAGACCAGGGTAGTTCCCGGAGAAAATTATTCAAACATCATAAAAAGCCTGTCATCTTTCAGCGACTTGATATCCTCTGAGCTTCTCCGTTTTACTCAGAGTAATGGGAACCCTTTTGCTAATGGACAAGAAGCGATGTATTCCCCTGAATCTCCGGATTCAGAAAGAGCAACAACTCCATCATCTCCAGGCACTGAATCCACTCCCGGTATCAAAACCTCAACAGCAGGCGTGGTTCACGGTACCGGTGTCATTGCTACCCGGAGCTTCAAAAAGGATGAGGAAGTATGTGACTACGAAGGACCATTGGTGTACAGAATCCGTAATTCTAATACCGGCAAATATCATGTCTTTACGATGAACACTGTGAACAGTAAGATCGAATTCCCGGAAAATGACTCCTTTGTCGTATGGTCGGGCGCGTCTATTGCAAAATCTGGCAGACCGGCCATTGAAATTGGTCGTGACGGTAAGAAGGATATCCGATTCCTTAATCACTCCAAGGATCCCAATATCGTTATACGCTATTCAGGCAGTATGACTGTAAAATGGGGGGATCAGGACAGTCTTCAACTGAGAGTGGTCACTACAAAAGATATTAAACCAGGAGAAGAACTTTTATTCGATTACGATAAAAATAAGGAAGACTCTGAAATAGACTTCAGCAAGTCAGATGTGGAAAAAACAACCGAAAAAAAAAGAAACAAGATAATCGACAGGGTTAAAAAGCTGAATCTAAAAGATTTACACACTGGGGAAAAAAGATCAGCAAGAACAATGAACAAAGAGATTATACTGCCAAAAGAACTTGCTGATGAAATTGATGAGATCATACAAACACTACACGAGATTCACAAAGCAAATGATGCACCCGCAACTCTTAATGACATTGATACAGAATTAGCTCTCTCTCAGAAGATCCTTCTCAAAATCATTCTTTCTGATAAATCTTCAATTTTAAATGATCTGGCTTCACATCTATTTCCGGGGAAAACCGGACAACGAAAAAAAACTTTTATAGATAAATTAACGCCTAAAAGTATTGAAGAATTGAAAGAGCATTTAACGAATACAATTTTTAATGGAAAACAAACCTGGGTTACCGTTTCACAATTAAAATCGAGAAACTTCTTCTTATAGCAGAACAAAAAAACGGCAGTTGATATCAATCATCTGCCGTTTTTTCAAAAACTTTTAAAAGCCATTCAGAGCAATGATTTCCCTGCTATTGCCAAGTACCTAACCAGCTGGTTTCGCATATTCTGGACTGCGGCTTTCTCCATCCTTCTGCGTTCCAACTCTGGTAGCGTAGCTATGGCTACGCGCCCGTCGTTGCGCCTTGAAGGATGAAAAAATCCACTCGCCAGAATATGCTAAACCAACTGGCCAGATACTTATCAGTCCAGAATCTCTTCAGCCGCAGCAACAATATTTTCTACAGTAAACCCGAAGTATGGGAAAAGGTCACCGGCCGGCGCAGACTCACCATAAGTGGTCATGCCGATTATCCGTCCGTCCAGGCCAACGTACTTGTACCAGAAGTCAGCTGCAGCGGCTTCAATCGCGATACGGGCAGGGACTTCCAGAGGCAGAACACTCTGCTTGTATTGCGCATCCTGAGCATCGAAGACGTCAGTAGATGGCATGGATACCACGCGAACCTTGCGACCCTCGGCAGTCAGGGCAGCTTCAGCGTTCATGGCCAGTTCCACTTCAGAACCGGTAGCGATCAGGATCAGTTCGGGAGTGCCTTCACAATCCTTCAGTACATAACCACCACGGGCAATGTCGGCCACCTGATCAGCTTCACGGTGCATACAGGGCAGACCCTGACGGGAGAAGATCAGTGCAGTGGGGCCATCTTCACGCTCAATCGCATGTTTCCAGGCCACCGCCGACTCAACGGTGTCACAGGGCCGCCAGGCATTCACGTCTGGTGTCATACGCAGGCTGGCAATCTGTTCTACCGGCTGGTGAGTAGGGCCGTCTTCACCCAGACCAATCGAGTCGTGAGTGTAAACCAGAATAGCGCGCTGCTTCATCAGAGCGGCCATGCGCACAGCATTGCAGGCGTATTCCATAAAGACCAGGAAGGTGGCACCGTAAGGGATAAAACCGCCGTGCAGGGCAATACCATTCATCATCGCGGTCATGCCGAATTCACGCACACCGTAGAACACATAGTTGCCGCTGGCATCAGCAGGTTTAACGCCTTTGGAACCGCTCCACAAGGTCAGGTTTGAGCCCGCCAGGTCAGCAGAACCACCCAGCAGTTCAGGCAACAAAGGACCAAAAGCATTCAGAGTATTCTGGGAAGCTTTACGACTGGCCACTTTCTCACCTTCTACCTGACAGGATTTAATGAAATCATCGGCCTTTGCAGAAAAGTCAGCAGGCAGTTCACCTTTTTGACGTCGAAGGTATTCAGCAGCAAGTTCCGGGTGAGCAGCCTGATAAGTAGCAAACTTTTCGTTCCATGCGCTTTCTTTGGCAGCACCGGCTTCTTTGGCATCCCATTGGCTGTAGATGTCGGACGGGATTTCGAAAGCAGGGTGTTCCCAACCCAGACGCTCGCGGGTCAGTTTGATCTCTTCGTCACCCAGAGGTGCACCGTGGCACTCTTCCTTGCCTTCCTTATTGGGAGAACCAAAACCGATGACAGTCTTGCAGCAGATCAGGGTAGGTTTGGTTTTTTCAGCTCGACCGGCCTCAATAGCAGCACGGATCGCTTCCGGATCGTGACCGTCAATATTTGGAACAACGTGCCAGTTGTAAGATTCGAAACGCTGAACGGTGTCGTCGGTGAACCAGCCTTCTACTTCGCCATCAATAGAGATGCCGTTGTCGTCGTAGAAAACGATCAGTTTACCCAGCTCCAGAGTCCCTGCCAGCGAGCACACCTCGTGGGAGATACCTTCCATCATGCAGCCGTCGCCCATGAAGACATAGGTGTTGTGGTCAACAATTTCGTGACCTTCACGGTTGAACTGTGCAGCCAGGGTCTTTTCAGCAACAGCCATACCCACGGCATTGGCAATACCCTGCCCCAGAGGACCGGTAGTGGTCTCGATGCCCGGAGCGTAACCGTACTCAGGGTGGCCTGCGGTTTTGGAGTGCAACTGGCGGAAGCTCTTGAGGTCTTCAACAGACACATCGTAACCGCTCAGGTGCAGCAGAGAGTAAAGCAGCATGGAACCATGACCGTTGGACAGAACAAAACGGTCACGGTCAGCCCATTGGGGGTTAGCCGGGTTGTGATTCAGATAATCACGCCATAATACTTCAGCAATATCAGCCATACCCATTGGGGCACCGGGGTGTCCGGACTTGGCTTTCTGTACAGCGTCCATACTCAGGGCGCGGATGGCATTGGCTAGCTCACGACGTGAGGACATAGGAATCAGGGCTCCGAAGATCCAGTCTGTTTTAAAATTGGCGCTATTCTAATGCCTTCAGTCGGAAACTGAAATCGCTATATATGACTATCCTGAATCACCTGAACATTTTATTGATAGCTATTGCCTGTGAAAATATGGGGCGTCGGCAAGTCGAAAGTCAGTGATCAGGAAGACTCCCGTTCAGTGAATGACTGTCGTGTACGATTGGCATAGGCGACCAGCGATAACATCACTGGCACTTCCACCAACACACCCACAACCGTTGCCAGAGCGGCCCCGGAGTTCAGTCCAAAGAGACTGATGGCCACGGCAACAGCCAGTTCAAAAAAGTTGGAGGCTCCAATCATTGCACCGGGTGAGGCAATGTTATGGGGTTGCTTCCACTTCTTCATCCATAAATAGGTGATGGCAAAAATCAGATAGGTCTGGATGATCAGGGGTATGGCAATCAGGAAGATATTCAGGGGATGGGCAATAATCGTGTTGGCCTGGATCCCAAAAAGAAGAATGACCGTGCCAATTAATCCAATGATCGAAAAGGGCTTGGTGCCTGTCAAAAATCGACTCAGTGTTTGTTCGCTGCGAACAGCTTTACGGGTCAACCAGCCTGCAAGCACTGGAATCACCACAAACAGTCCTACGGACAGAAACAGGGTATTCCAGGGTACAAATACTTCTGTTACTCCCAGCAAAAAGGCGGCAAGAGGAGCAAACGCAATAAGCATAATCAGATCATTGATGGCGACCTGAACCAGAGTGTAGTTAGGATCTCCCCTGGTCAACTGACTCCAGACAAAAACCATGGCAGTACAGGGTGCGACACCCAGTAGAATCATACCGGCAATGTACTCTTTACCCAGCTCAGGATTGATCCAGTCGCCAAAAACATAGCGAATAAACAATACGGCCAGCAGTGCCATGGTGAAAGGCTTGATCAGCCAGTTAACAGTGACGGTAACGATCAACCCTTTTGAACGACGACGAACGTTTTTAATGGCAGAAAAATCCACCTGCATCATCATTGGATAGATCATCAGCCAGATCAGTACAGCAATGACCAGATTAATGCTGGCGTATTGCCATCGACCCAGAACCTCAAAAAATTCTGGAAATTGCAGTCCACCAAAAAGCCCTGCAAAAATACCCAAAGCAACCCAGAGGCTGAGATAGCGTTCAAAAATACCCATAAGCTGACCTCATATTCTTAAATCGCCAGATGTCGCGGCAAAAGCTATTATCGGTGGACTGGGTGGAAAGTCTATCGGTTTCAGGGTTGCCTGGACCAGACGCGGATTTTATCGATTTCCTCTTTATCAATGCTCAGGGACTCCAGGAATTCCTGATGTGCCTGCGGCTCCATTTTTTCAAACTGCTGATGCCAGCTTTTCATATCCTCCTCGCTGAACCCGGCCGCTTTCATAATCTCTACCCAACGATCTTTGTTGACCATATTTTGCTCCAGTAATGAAGGTTGTTTAAGAAGCAACACGATAGCCTTTTGCTGTTGACGCAACTTCTGGATCTCGTGCTCAAGAGCCATCAGCTGGCCACGCAAAATGCGTTCCTGCTCCATTTCGTCTTCACCGTCGAGAAGCCGTACAATATTGCTGATCGGTATTCCGAAAGCACGATAAGCCATAATCGCTTCAAGGCGCTTGATTTCATGTTGCCCATACCATCGGTAGCCATTCCCGGATCGAGTGTGAGGCATTAACAGACCTTCACGCTCATAGTAGAGAATGGTAGTGCGAGATATATCGAACTTTCTGGCCAATTGGGTAACCGTAAGCATCTGGCCTCTCCGGTGAATTCGCGGTCAATTCTTAGCCCTACACTAATAGACGAGTCAACGGAAAATCAAAGCAAATTCATCCGAGTCAACTAAGGTTATTGCTTGCATCCAATTTGCACACTCAATTTGCATTGTCGCGGTGATAAACCCACACGACAGGTTGACATAGGTTAAATCACCCCGTCCCGTATGAATATCTATATCAAAAAGTTTTGATATACCATGTACTGCTTGCTAGACTTCCGCCCTGGATAGACGGAATAGGATCTTCTGGCCGTCTGCGAGAAGTCAACGGTGCAGCGGTGAGGAGCCTTGCGTGTCGGAATCAGGATCAGTCGAACAGCTTGCCGCTCTGGGAAAAGCCTATGGCGACGTACTGAGGCTTGAAATCCTGAGAGTTCTGAGCACAGACTCTTTCGGGGTGCTTGAACTCAGCAGCCTCTTCGATATGCGTCAGCCTGCCATGAGCCACCATCTCAAGGTTCTCTCTCAGGCCGGACTTGTGAGTACCCGCAAGGAAGGTAATACCATTTTTTACCGTCGGGCGCTGCCCCCTCCAGAAGGAATCAGTAGTGATGTCATGCGTTCCCTTTTTTCAGCGGTCGACACTTTGTCGTTGTCGCCTTCCCTGACCGGTCGTCTATTAAAAGTCAGAGGCCAAAGGGCGGAGCAATCCATGGCGTTCTTTGCCCGTAATGTGGATCAGTTTCGTCAGCATCAGGAACTCATTGCTGATCATGATCTCTACGCCCGATGTGTGGCCGACGTTCTGGAAAAAACTGAACTGCCTGACCATCAGCGGGTGTTGGAGCTGGGACCGGGTGAGGGCGATTTTCTGGCAACGCTGAGTGAGAATTTTCAGCGGGTCTATGCTGTGGACAATTCCGCAGAAATGCTGGCCATCAGTCAACAGAGGGTAAAAGAGCGGGGTCTGAAAAACGTTGAGTGCATTCATGGGGAAATAGATACCCTGAATGCGCTGGAAGGTCAGTTTGACTGCATAGTGGCTAACATGGTGTTACACCATGTAGCCAGCCCTTCTGGTATTTTCACCCGCGTTTCAGAACTGTTGAAGCCCGGTGGCAGTATGCTGGTCAGTGAACTCAGCAGTCACAATCAGGATTGGGTGCGGGAATCCTGTGGCGATTTGTGGCTTGGATTCAGTGTTGAAGACCTTGACGGTTGGGCACTGGATGCAGGTCTGGCAATAGGTGAGTCCCAGTATCTGGGGCTGCGTAATGGTTTTCAGATTCAGGTCAGGCGGTTTTTTAAACCCTGGGCTGAATAGTTTCAAGAGGCGAAAGACGACTATGGCAGATTACACGCTATTCACTTCCGAGTCGGTTTCCGAAGGTCATCCGGACAAGATTGCCGACCAGATTTCCGACGCTATTCTGGACGCCATCCTCAAGGATGATCCGGAAGCCCGTGTCGCGGTTGAAACCATGGTAAAAACCGGCATGGTGATTGTAGCGGGTGAAGTGCGTACCGACACTTACGTTGATATCGAAGAACTGGTTCGTAAAGTGGTCACTGACATTGGTTACAACCATGGCGACCTCGGCTTTGACGGTGATTGTGTCGCCGTTCTGAATGCTATTGGCAAACAGTCTCCGGACATCGCTGTCGGTGTTGATGAAACAGATGGGCATGAACAGGGCGCGGGTGACCAGGGTCTGATGTTTGGTTACGCGACCAATGAAACACCGGTACTGATGCCTGCCCCTATCTACTACTCTCACGCATTGGTTAAGCGTCAGGCCGAGCTGCGTAAAAACGGTACCCTGCCCTGGTTGCGCCCGGATGCCAAAAGCCAGGTCACCATGCGTTACGACAGCGAAGGCAAAATACAAAGTGTGGACGCCGTGGTGTTGTCGACACAGCATCATCCTGACATCTCCCAGGAAGAGCTGCAGAAAGAAATTCTGGAAAAAGTCATCAAGCCGGTTATACCAGCGCAATGGCTCCATGAAGAGACCCGTTACCACATTAATCCAACCGGTATTTTCGTGATTGGAGGCCCGGTGGGTGATTGTGGTCTGACAGGGCGCAAAATCATTGTAGACACCTACGGTGGTATGGCTCGTCACGGTGGCGGTGCCTTCTCTGGCAAGGACCCGTCAAAGGTTGACCGTTCTGCTGCTTACGCAGGTCGTTACGTGGCCAAGAACGTTGTGGCTGCTGGCCTGGCTGACAAGTGCGAGATCCAGGTGTCTTATGCGATTGGTGTTGCGGAGCCCACATCTATCTCTATTGACACTTTCGGTACTGGCAAGATTGTTGATACCAAAATTGAAGAGCTGGTTCGTGAGCATTTCGATCTGCGTCCTAAAGGTCTGATCGATATGCTGGACCTGAAGCGTCCAATTTATCAGGCTACTGCCGCATACGGTCACTTTGGTCGTGAAGAGGAAGAATTTTCCTGGGAGCGCACCGACAAGGCTGACGCACTGAGAGCTGCAGCAGGTCTGTAATCGATACATTTAATAAAATAATAAAAGGGTTGCTTTGTGCAGCCCTTTCAGCTTTTGTATAAATGCCGGTTCAGCAACTGATCACATATTCTATCCAATTCTGTTAAACCTTCCTTCCGAGTCTGTTGACCGACGATTTTACAATGGAATTTTTGTTGTCCCGCGTTAACTCCTGAAAGCCTGTTGATTTGGTTCATATCAGGCTAAAGGTACGTACCGGGCGCCATATTTTTGTGCTATTGTCCATGCCAATTCTACCCTTCAGTACTGTTGTCTCATCCAGACAGCAGTCGATCTTCATTGACCCCGTGCATAGGGAGAGACCCTGATGAACCTATTGAAAATGACCGACCTGGATCTGGCTGGCAAACGAGTCCTGATCCGTGAAGACCTCAACGTTCCGGTCAAAGATGGCAAAGTCACCAGCGATGCACGAATCCTTGCTTCTCTGCCCACCATTAAGCGCGCTCTGGAATCCGGTGCCAAAGTCATGGCAACCTCTCATCTGGGTCGTCCGACAGAAGGTGAATACGACGAACAGTTCTCCCTGAAGCCTGTTGCAGACTACATTGGCAACCTGCTAGGCAAAGAGGTTCGCCTGATCAAAGACTGGGTCGACGGTGGTTTTGACGTTGCCGAGGGTGAACTGGTCATTCTTGAGAACGTGCGTTTCAACAGGGGTGAAAAGAACGATGACGAAGCACTGTCTAAAAAAATGGCAGCCCTGTGCGATGTCTATGTAATGGATGCATTCGGTACCGCACACCGTGCTCAGGCATCCACTCACGGCGTGGGTAAATTTGCTGAAATTGCCTGTGCAGGCCCCCTGCTGGCGGGTGAACTGGATGCCCTGGGTAAAGCCTTGGGAAACCCTGAGCGTCCAATGTGTGCCATCGTGGGTGGCTCCAAAGTTTCCACCAAACTGACGGTACTGGAATCCCTATCTGACGTCTGCGACCAGCTGATCGTGGGCGGCGGTATTGCCAACACCTTTCTCGCTGCTGCCGGTCACAATGTCGGTAAATCCCTTTACGAAGAAGATCTGATCCCTAATGCCAGGGCACTGATGGAAAAGGTTAACGTACCTATGCCTGTAGATGTAATCTGCGGTAAGAAATTTGATGAAAATGAAACCGCTGTCGTTAAACAGGTATCACAAGTAGAAGACGACGACATGATCTTTGACGTAGGCCCCCAAACCCAGAAACTGTTCAATGAAATTCTGAAGTCCTCTAAAACCATTCTTTGGAACGGCCCTGTGGGTGTCTTTGAATTTGACCAGTTTGGTGAAGGCACTCGCTCCATGTCTCTGGCCATAGCCGAGTCTGACGCTTTCTCTATCGCCGGTGGAGGTGATACTCTGGCCGCAATCGACAAGTATGGAATTAAAGACCGAGTATCTTACATTTCTACGGGCGGCGGTGCCTTCCTGGAGTTTGTAGAAGGCAAGAAGCTCCCGGCTGTGGCGATGCTGGAAGAAGCCTGTCAGTAAAATAGAGAATAGCGCCCGTCTAGGCGACCCCGTCCAGGCGACCCCGTCTAGGCGACCCCGTCTAGGCGACCCCGTCTAGGCGACCCCGTCTAGGCGACCCCGTCTAGGCGACCCCGTCTAGGCGACCCCGTCTAGGCGACCCCGTAGCGAGGACGGCAGAAAATTGAGGACGAAAATTCGGTTTTGTGGGGAAAATAGCGAGCTATTTGACGAACAAAAGTGGATTTTCAGACCAATTTGCTGCCGCTGCATGGTCTCAGGAGCTAAAGCAATTGCCGCGTGGGGCAGTCTATTCTCGGTCATCCTCCTGGAACCTAAACTAAGCTCTGTAACTCGCTCAATGGGTTGTGGAGAAAAATCTTGTTTCACTTTCGTTTTGTTAGACACCCAAAATCTTTCTCTAAATTGAAAGCCATTCCTGACCTGCCGATTCTGACTTTCATTTTTGGATGCCTGCTCACCATTACTCCCCTATCAGAGGCTGACACTATCAAGGTTGCTGTGGCAGCGAGCTTTCAACATGTTCTGGAAAGCCTGAAAGGGCAGTTCCAGTCACGGTATGGTCACACCCTGGAACTGTACTATGGCACTTCTCAAGACCTGAGGTACCGGGTCAGTGACAACACTCAGAAATTTGATCTGTTTCTATCTGCTGACAATTTAAAGACGGCAGAACTGGAACAAATGAATAAGATTCTAGCAAATTCCAGGAAGATCTATGCCCAGGGTTTGCTGGCATTCTGGCACGGTCAGCGGAGCCCGTTAAAACCCAACGACATAAAAACCTACCTTATAGATAACAACCCTCCAACAATTCACATTGCAGACCGGGAAGCTGCACCCTACCGGCACGCCGCTGTGTCCGTCCTTCAAAAATATTATCTTTACCGAATAATCAGAGATCAGGATAGGCTCTCTTACAATGACCATGTCAGGGAAACATGGACCAATATAAAAAATTCTTCCGATGCTGGTTTTGCGCCTTTTTCCCAGGTGAAAGAAGTCGACTTCAATAGCATTCTTTTCCCAGTGAGTGTAACTTTAGTCCCGCAGTCACTTTACACACCACTGCTTCAAGAGCTGGTCATCCTCAAGGCTACCGAGCATGAGGCCGCTGCCAAAACTCTGGTCGAATACCTTCTCTCCGATGAAACGCAGAGATTCATTGGGTACAATGGTTATCAAAGAGCAGCTGCCAAAAAACAGGATTTAAACCTTGTCCCCAGTCCCGCAGTGTCTCTCCACAAACGCGAGTCACGCTACCCCAAAGCTGCGCTGGTTATCGTCTGGTTAAATACAGCAATGTGGATGTTAAGCGGTGCATAGTTCGACCATGGGAATTATAATGAGGCACTTTTAATAGACATCGAGATGTGGCTGCTCAGATCAAAGTGCAATCAGTTCAATAGCCGTTATTGATGTGACAGTTAACGCGTGACCGTTAAAAGTCACTGTCAGATAGTTCCACATCAGGTTATTTGCACTTTCGTTTTATATAGCAGAAAGCATTCAGGGAATATGTATGCAGAATCAAGAGTGCTTGCAAGAGGGATGGTACCTGCTTAAAACCAGGCCTCGTCAAGAGCAGAGAGCCCAGGAAAACCTTGAAACCCAAGGATTTGATGCATACTGCCCGATGGTAAAGGTTCGAATCAGGGGCCTTTTGAAGGAAGAGGTTCTCTTTCCCGGTTATGTATTTCTTTACCTTGACCTCAAGGATCTGGATCGTTTCCACAAGATACGTTCCACCCGAGGCGTCTGCGAGATCATCTCTTTTAACCGGATTACCCGCCAGCTCCATAAAGATGGTCGCCTGAGCAAAAGTCAGGAGCAGGATGTGCAAGTCCTGCTGCCAAAACCTATCCCAAATGGCCATGAAGTGATCAAGGATATCCGGTTAATTGTCGAAACGCTTAATAGTCATGCAGAAAGTGAAGGTACGGGCTCAGGCAGAGGGGTCAGCTTTAAAAAAGGTGACAAAGTCATTATGAATCATCCTCTCTATCAAAAACTGGAGATGACGTTTATAAATAACGTCGGGTCTGCTCGGGGTATGATTCTGGTGCAATACATCAAAATGCAGCGAAATACACAAGGCGATACCGTCTGTGAAGTCGTTTCCGAGAAGCAAATAGAAGTCAGGCTCGAGGATCTGGAAAAAGCCTGATGAAAGGTGCAACCCGTTCAGGATTAACGACAGCCCTGAGCCCAACATAGGAACAGAGCACCCTATGCTGAATCCTGAAAACCTTAAGGAACAGATCAAACCTCTGGTTTTTCCTCTGGGAGCCCGGGATTCAATCGCTGGCCAGAATCCGGACATCAAAGCATACCTTGATTTCTATGGTATCAATTTTGAAACCGGATTAGCGGATATTCGCCACTCAATGGGCTCAATCGACAGCTGCAACTACAAGGTGGCCTGCCATCTGTTTGAGAAGTCCGATGCCAGAGGCACTTTTTTTCTTCTTCATGGTTACTACGACCATGTTGGACTCTTCGCCCGAATCATCCGCTTCCTCCTTGAACAGGGCTTCAATGTTCTGGCCTATGACCTGCCCGGTCATGGGCTCTCCAGCGGCAAGCCCGCCACTATCCCGGATTTTTCTGTTTACACTCTGATTCTTGAAGACATACTGACACATTGTGAAGGTCACCTGCCCAAACCCTGGCATGCTTTTGGCCAGAGTACAGGGTGTGCGATCCTGACAGACTGCCTGATTAACCGCGAGGCCCATCACAAGGCCAGTCCCTTCGAACAGGTCATTTTATCCGCTCCTTTGGTCAGGCCCTGGAATTGGACACTGGGACGATTGCAGCTGCAGCTGGCCAAATTGTTCATTACCCAGTTGCCCCGGACTTACACCCGAAATTCCAGAAAAAAATCGTTTCTGGAGTTGTCCCGCAACGATCCTCTGTCTGCCACCATTCTGCCCGTACAATGGGTACTGGCGATGGATCGCTGGATCAAGCGCATTGAGTCCTGCAAGATAAAATCACCAGTCAGCCCACTCATCCTGCAGGGTACATTCGACCGTACGGTCGATGCCAAACACAATATTTCTGTACTTGAGAAGCTCTATACCCAGCCCAGTGTCTATTATCTTGAAGATGCCCGACACCACTTGCCCAATGAGCTGGACGAAACCATTGATGATTATCTCAGCTGGTTGACCAGCAAGCTGAATGCTCAGTCAGCCTGAGGTCAGTTTTGCTGTCAGTCCCAAAGTTTTAAAACTTGCCATATAGTCATTGAGATAAAAATTTTGCATATATCATCAACCTAAAGGTGGCAACGATGGCTCAGGGTACTGTCTTTGTTAACAACCGGACACAGGCTGTTCGACTCCCCGCAGAAACCCAATTTCCTGATGGCGTCAAAAAAGTCAGCGTCAGGGTTCGTGGCAATGATCGAATTCTCTCTCCTTTGGGAAAGACCTGGGACTCATTCTTTAATGCAGACCCTGCAGAAGGCGTCACCGATGAGTTTATGGCTGAACGAGCCTCTCAGGATCAGAGAGGTCGAGAGGAATTCTGATGTTGAAGTTCTTACTTGATACTGATATCTCGATTTACGTGATAAAACGCAGGCCAGCGGAACTGCAATCTGTTTTCAATGCTTATGATGGACAGATTGCTATAAGCTCCATCACATTGTCAGAGCTACTTCACGGTGTAGAAAAAAGCGCCAATCCGAAAAGAAACAGGGATAACGTCGAGAGCTTTGTCAGCAGGCTGGAGGTCCTGGAATATACCCCTAAGGCATCTGCTCACTTCGGCAATACACGTGCAAACCTTGAAAGAGAGGGATTGGTGATAGATGTTAATGATATGCATATAGCCGCTCATGCACGCAGTGAAGGGTTGATTGCTGTAACCAATAATGTAAGAGAGTTTGATCGCGTAGAAGGGCTACGGGTCGAGAACTGGCTTGAGCAAAGAGGGCAATAAAAGACAAACGAAGCTCAAAACGGCCAGCTAGCTGGAGATAGACAGGATCTGACACTGCCTTCTTCAATACGGAGGCTTACCCGTTTAAGTTAGAAGCACCGGCAACCAAAATAAACGAAGGTAATCCTCAGTGAAGCAGACTAATAAACGACACAGGGTTTATTATTTTAGTGCCTTAGTTTTAATTCAGTAATGATTTCTTTTTGATACGTCTTCGGTTGCATACTCAATAAACTCCCACTCCATACCATTACCGTCGCAATAGTAATGACGTCTGCGGAAATCGCCTTCCTCCTGAAAGTCCGGAATCAACTTATAACCTTCTTCCTTAAGTCTTTGATCCAGCTCATCAAGCTGTTTAACCACAAAGCCAATATGATTAACGCCAAAGTGACTGTAGTCTGGTTTACTCGCTTTACCTTCAGGGTATTCATTCAGCGCCATATAAGTTGTGTCATTGCCAAAATGTACCCAGCGGCGGCCACGGAACTCTCCTCCACCTCTTATCCGAAAATCAGGAAAAGCCGCACCCAAAATACGAGTGGCTTCATCAATTGAGGGGACGGTGATATTGGCATGTTCAAGATAGGCGTTCATAACCCTCTCCAGATATGTAAAGTTTTTTATTTACATATTCAGGCTATGGCAACGGTTTTAATTTGTAAAGTTTTTTATTTACTAACTAAGTCCCCCCTCATATACTGAGGCCATGAAAAGTGAAAAAGCCCAAAACAAAATCCTCCAGCTCCTGAAGAAGGAAGGTGCAAAAACTGCCGTGGAACTGGGCAAGACACTCGACATCACCAGCATGGGTGCCAGACAACATCTCGAAAGAATGGAGAAAGAAGGCCTGGTATCCAGTGAGGAAGTCAGTAAAGGGGTCGGTCGCCCCAAGAAGCTCTGGCAGCTGACGGAAAAGTCGCAGTCACACTTTCCTGATCGTCATGATCAGCTTACGGTAGACATGCTGATTTCCATCAAGAATGTATTTGGTGAACAGGGCTTGGATGAACTGATAGAACATCGCTCGAAAGAAACAGGCCGACAATATCATGAGGCACTCGATAGCCATAAAGATCTGGAAGGCAAAATAAAAGCGCTGGCCAAGGTCCGCTCCAGGGAAGGATACATGGCAGATTACGAAGCCACCGATGTGGGGTTTATCTTCTATGAAAACCATTGCCCGATCTGCTCAGCAGCCAGGGCCTGTCAGGGGTTCTGCCGGTCAGAATTAGAAGTGTTTGCAGAACTTTTTGAGGGGATGGCAAGGGTTGAGCGCCTGGAGCATATACTCCAGGGCGCCCGAAGGTGTGCTTACTCGATTACTTTGATTTCCTGAACAGACTGATCAGACAAAGCATGTAGGCCAGAATATAGAGACCAAAGATAAACGTCATCCAGTGAGCCATATTCATTCCCAGGAATAGCCAGCCATCCTGCCCGCAGAAACCGGACGGCAGGAACATTTGAGGCCACCAATCATAAAGCGGCAGATCGAATGGGAAGCTAGGCAGAGCCTTGCAGGTCATGAACAAGTCTGCAGACGTGTAGTAGCCCAGCATTTTGATCGAAGCATCCAACCCATAGGCAGCACCGGCAATCCAGATGATGTATCCGAGACCTCTTGCCAGTTTGTTTCGTGGCGCCACCAGCAGGATCAGGGCTGCAAGGCCAATCAGTAATACAGCCAGACGCTGATAAACACAAAGTTCACAGGGGTCCAGATACATGACGTACTGAAAATAAAGGGCTACAGACTCCAGAAAAACAGCCGTCAGCAGCATGATCAGCCAGGTAGTCCTGGCATTCTGCCAGTCACGAATAGCCCCAAGAGGATCCGTTCTGAAATCAGTCCAGAGATGAGAGAGTTTCGTCAAAACAGCGCTTCTCCAAAAGCCTGTATATTGTTCTAAGTAGGTTGGAGACTCAACTTGGAGTCCGACAGCTAAAGATACTGCATGCCCCTGTTGAGTGTAAGACACATTACAAGAAACTGACGGGATCAATTGTTTCCATAGGAGCTGTTTATCGACATTTTCAGAAGACTTCAAAGCAATTAAGAAATTCTCTCCCGACTTCTGATTTACAGTCTAAAACATATCCAGAGAATCAACTCAACATATGCTCTATACGAGATGCTGTTATGAGAATCCATACAGTCATTGATGAAACGCTCATGCATGATGCCCTTGAAATAACCGGGTTAAAAACGAAGCGTGAGGCTATTGAAAAAGGACTCAGGCTTTTGATCAAGCTGAGCAGGCAAGAATTGATCAGACAATATCGTGGAAAGCTCAACTGGGAAGGCGATCTGGATTGCCTGAGAGTTGACGATGACTAACCCTGGAAACCGGGCCTGCGGCCCGGCTACATCAAACTCAGTAAAGAACCCGGCAACGAATGGTGCCGTCGATTTCTTTCAGCTTCTCCAGCGCAATGTCACTGTGATCGGCATCTACGTCAATGACCACATAACCCACGGATTCATTGGTTTGCAGGAACTGACCGCTGATATTGATATTGTTCAGGGAGAAAACCTTGTTGATGGCTACCAGAACTCCGGGGATATTCTTGTGAATATGCAGGATACGATGCTTGTCCGGATGCCCAGGCAATGAGACTTCAGGGAAGTTAACAGACGACAATGTTGTACCATTATCACTGTACATAACAAACTTCTCGGAGACTTCACGACCAATATTTTCCTGCGCTTCCTGAGTACTGCCACCCACGTGAGGTGTCAAAATGACGTTATCCAGTCCACGCAGAGGGCTGACAAACTCATCACTGTTAGAACGTGGTTCTTCCGGGAAAACATCGATTGCAGCCCCCAGCAACTTGCCCGTTTCAATCGCCGAAGCCAGGGACTGAATGTCGACAACAGTTCCGCGAGAAGCATTGATCAGAATACTGCCTTCCTTCATAGCCGCAAACTGCTCTTCGCCAAACATCCATTGAGTGGCGGGTGTTTCAGGAACGTGCAGGCTGACAACATCAGACATGGACAGCAGATCATTGAGACTGCCGACCTGACTGGCATTACCGATGGAGAGCTTGGTCACCACATCGTAGTAATAAACGTCCATGCCCATAGATTCAGCCAAAACACTTAGTTGGCTTCCGATACTGCCGTAGCCAATAATACCCAGCTTTTTACCGCGAATTTCATAGGAATTGGCGGCACTCTTCTGCCAGCCACCCCGGTGAGCAACGGCATTCTTTTCAGGCACACCCCGCAACAGAAGAATGGCCTCAGCCAGAACCAGCTCAGCAACAGAGCGAGTGTTGGAATAAGGTGCATTAAAGACCGGGATTCCCCGTGACGTAGCAGCATCCAGCTCTACCTGGTTGGTACCGATGCAGAAACAACCAACAGCGATCAGCTTCTGGGCTGCAGCAAAGACGTCTTCACTCAGCTGGGTTCGGGATCGAATGCCTACAAAGTGCGCTTCGGAAATCCGCTGCTTCAGCTCATCGTCTGGTAAGGACTTGGAAACATAATCAATATTGGTGTAGCCGGAAGCTTCAAGCACTTCCACAGCAGACTGATGAACCCCCTCCAGAAGAAGGAATCGAATCTTACTCTTGTCCAGGGAAATAGAGGGCATAACAATAGCTCGGATGTCTTTTAATCTACCTTGAAAAGTACTTCAGCCAAATTGAGTGGGAAATACTGTCAATGGCTGAATACAACCCGAGTCATCTGGTTTCAGAACCGACCGGGGTGTGGATAATAGCATAAAAAAGAGAAAAACCCTTACCTTGAGTGTATGAATCAGATGTTCCTTGTCCAATCACCACTACAGGACTTAAACCTCGCGTGCAGAGCAGTTATTATGTGTTTTCTGTTTCAGACACCTATGCTTGATAGCGTAGTCAGAATCTGTCTGATGGCCTGAGACAATGCAGGATGTTGTTCGGAAAACTTGATCGCTTCCTGCTCGAGCTGTTCGTTGTAGTCCTGCAGAGGAATATCGCCCTCTGCCTGAGCCAGAGCCAGCTGCAGTTCATCGGTAATTTGCTTGAGAGCCCCTGCAGTACATTCGTCCACAGGCTGTCCTTCAAGCAGGTCATGCAGATTCTGGATATTCAGGTGGAGTTCTTCAGACATGACGTGCTCCTGTGATCAGGTTAATCTGGAAAACACAATATTTGTACTGTGAATGATAGCTTCAGCAGTCGTACCCGGCTGATAAATACTAGCGATGTGCCAGGCCATGAGCAAAATAAAAACACAAGAACAAACAAGCAAGAAGGACGCCCTATGAAGTACAGGCATCACTGGCTAAGTGGCGACCGCATTGATCTGCCGGCCGGCAAAGTGGTGTGTGTCGGCCGAAATTATGCCGAGCACATTCGGGAGTTGAACAATCCGCTGCCCGACGATCCCGTGTTGTTTATCAAACCTTCAACATCACTGACAGCTCTGGAAATACCCTTTGCCATTCCCGTCGATCGCGGTGAAGTTCACCACGAAACAGAAATAGCAATTCTGATGGACACCCGACTCCAGAATGCCAGCGAGAATGAGAGCATTGATGCCATCAAGGCAATAGGGCTGGCATTGGATCTGACACTCCGGGATGTTCAGTCCCGGCTAAAAGAAAAAGGACTGCCATGGGAAGTGGCCAAAGCCTTTGATGGCAGCTGCCCCGTTTCAGGGTTTATTGCCAAAGAGCACCTGCCCGATCTCGATAACATTCACTTCAGCCTTAAAATTAATGGGCAGACACGTCAGGAAGACACTTCAGCCCATATGCTGACCTCAATTCCGGGGCTGATCAGCTACATAAGCCGTCACTTCACACTGGAACCCGGCGATATTGTCCTCACTGGCACTCCGGCCGGCGTTGGTCCTCTGAAGCAGGGAGATCGGCTGGAATTAGCTATTACTGACCGCTTTAGTCTGGCAACATCCTGCATTTGATCCTAAAGAACCCGGCACTTCTTCAGATATTGACTGTAGAGAAATCAGGCCACAGGCAAAGGAAAGCCAGTGTCAGTCAGGGAAACCTACAGCGTCCATATTCTGGTGGTGGAAGATAGCCAGGTAAACCAGATGGTGGTCAAAAAGCTGCTTGAAAAATTGGGCTGCAGCTGCAAAGTGGCCCAGAATGGTCAGGAAGCACTGGACATTCTTGAGACTTCAGAGGCCTTCAACCTGATTCTCATGGATTGCATGATGCCCATCATGGGTGGTCTGGAAGCCACTGAAAAAATCAGAGCCTCCGGGCAACACTATGCCGGAATACCGGTTATCGCTTTCACAGCCAACACCTCGGAATCGGATAAGATTGCCTGTAAGTCTGCCGGTATGGACGATTTTCTGGACAAACCTGTTTCACTTGCATCTTTATCAGAAAAGCTGGTTCTTTGGACCCAAGACTGAAACTGCCTCAAATCCTAAGGGCTTTTGGCGCTCTGGATTCGAGACGTTCTGCCCTGTGTATCAATGGCTACAAAAACCATATTGGCTTCAGTCAGCTTGGCGCGACCGTGTTTATCTTCCACCCAGGCTTCAACGACCACCCGAATTGACGTTTTGCCGACCTCTGTCACCCGGGTGAACAGCGCAAGAATATCGCCCATTTTAACTGAGCGCATAAAACTCATACTGCCGATACTAACGGTGACAACACGTCCTGTGGCAATCTTTCTGGCCATGATTGCGCCAGCCTGATCAATCTGCATGGCCACCCAGCCACCAAAGACATCGCCTGTCGTATTAACAGATTGGTAGTCTGCCAGCACTTTCAGCGTCAGTTCTCCCTGAGGTCCGGGAGCAAGATCATTATTCAGTTCCATATTGCTCTCTAGCACTTGATGTTTTTATTTTTTTGGCGCAACCGACTCTGAAAATCCCTATATATAATGTCAGTTGTTTCTTGCGCCCGCGATCTTCCTGATCGTGAAGCTTTTCCAGCTGAAGGTATTTTACTTCTCTTCTCAGTTAGCGTTGTAGCTAAAACACTCAGCGAATAGAAACTGGCACAGGAGGCATGCTTTGCAAGCCGGGCTCGTACCTGTCTTGGCATTTCATCAGTAATCTACAATCAAGTTGGAATTAAAGTCAGTGATTTTACATTATGACTATTGCGAATATAAAGCTTCACTGTCGTTCATATAACTGTCACATTTTCATCTTATAGTTCTTGCCAGTAAACAAATGCCTGTAGCTGTATAAGAGAGGCTAAAAAATCCCTTTAGGAGAGATACGAATGAAGCTTAAAGCTCTAATAACAACAATTGCCCTTGCGACCGGAATCCAGGCTGCCTCTGCCAGTCAGATTGACGCTGAGATCCCCACTTATAAGAAAGCCAGTGGTGTATCAGGCAATCTGTCCAGTGTCGGCTCTGACACTCTGGCTAACCTGATGACTCTGTGGGCAGAAGATTTCAAGCGTGAATATCCTAATGTGAACGTACAGATTCAGGCTGCCGGTTCTTCTACTGCACCACCCGCTCTGACGGAAGGAACGTCCAACATCGGCCCCATGAGCCGCAAGATGAAAGACAAGGAACTGGAAGCTTTTGAGAAGAAGCATGGCTACAAGCCCACTGCTGTTCCGGTTGCCATTGACGCTCTGGCTGTTTTCGTCAATAAGGACAACCCAATCAAGGGTCTGACCATGGCTCAAGTGGACGCTATTTTCTCCTCCACCCGCAAGTGTGGTGGCGACAAAGACATCAGTACCTGGGGTGCTGCCGGTCTGGACGGAGCCTGGAAAAACCGCTCAATCCAGTTGTACGGCCGTAACTCTGTATCCGGCACTTACGGTTACTTCAAGAAGAAAGCCCTCTGCAAAGGTGATTTCCGTAACAACGTAAATGAGCAGCCTGGTTCTGCTTCTGTGGTTCAGTCTGTCAGTGCATCTGTAAACGGCATCGGCTACTCCGGCATCGGTTACCAGACTTCCAGCGTACGTACTGTACCTCTGGCCAAGAAAGCCGGTCAGCCATTCGTTGAGGCAACGCCCGCTAACGCTGTCAACAACTCTTATCCACTGTCTCGTTTCCTGTACGTGTACGTTAACAAGCAGCCCAACAAGAAGTTGTCCCCTCTGGAAGGCGAATTCCTGAAGATGGTACTGTCTCAGCAGGGTCAGGAAGTCGTCGTTAAAGACGGTTACATCCCTCTGCCTGCCAAGGTGGTTGAAAAGTATCTGTCTGAACTCGATCTGTAATCACAGATTCATGAGTGATCCACACGGGGCCATCTGGCCCCGTTTTTATGGCGGGTACTCAAAGAATCATGGCGGCAATCCAGCCAAAAATAATCATCGGAATATTAAAGTGTAAAAAGGTGGGAATCACCGAATCCCGGATGTGGTCGTGCTGACCATCCACGTTCAAGCCGGCAGTGGGACCAATGGTAGATTCTGAAACCGGGGAGCCTGCATCACCTAATGCTCCTGCGACTCCCACAAGACAGGCTATCGCCAGTGGCGTAAATCCAAGTTCCATGCCCAGTGGCACATAAAGGGTGGCAATAATCGGAACCGTAGAGAACGAAGAGCCAATACCCATAGTGATCAGTAACCCGACCAGAAGCATAAGAATGGCCGCAAGAGCCTGACTGCCTCCCACAAACATCTGTACCTGACTCACCAGCTCTGGAATATCACCTGTTGAGCGGAGCACTTCCGCAAAACCTGCGGCCGAGATCATGATGAAGCCAAAAGCTGCCATCATGCGCAGACCCTCATTGAATACCTCATCTGCTTCCCGCCAGCAGACGACTCGCCCAATGACCATGGTAATAAAGCCCAGTGCAGCAGCGAGAACCATGGACCCGGTTGTCAATTGACTCACCAGCACCAGAACAATGGCTATGACAGAGGTAATAATGGCAGGCTTGCTTAACTGAATATCTTGTTCATGAATCAAAATGGTCTCTTCTACACGATAGGTTCTGGACTTTCGGTAACTGAAAAAAACAGCCAGCAACAACCCCAGGAACATACCCAAAACGGGAATCGCCATCGCCAGCGGCATCTGGCTCAGTTCAATATCCAGCCCATTCTCCTGAAGGTTGCCACCAAGAATCTGATTCAGATAGACATTGCCAAAGCCTACAGGAAAAATCATATAGGTCGCGGTAAGGCCAAAGGTAAGAAGACAGACCACCTGACGACGATCAATCGCCATAGCACTGAATACCGATAACAAGGGAGGAATCAGTATGGGAATAAAGGCTATGTGGATAGGTATCAGGTTCTGGGAAGAAAAAGCCATCAACACAAGCGCCAGAAACAGGCTGTACTTTAGCTTCACATTATTGTGCGAGTTGTTGCTGTTCTTTACTTTGCGGATGATCTTTCCAGCCATCCACTCAGGTATGCCGGAGCGGGCGATGGCCACAGCAAAAGCACCCAGCATGGCGTAACTGATAGCAATGCCTACGCCACCGCCCAAACCTCTGGAGAATGCCTCCAGAGTCTGGAAGATATCCAGACCACCGATCACTCCCCCGGCCAGAGCCCCCACAAACAGTGCCAGAACCACATTAACCCGCAACAAGCTCAACGCGAGCATGACGGCAACCGCCAGAATCACTGCGTTCATATTAATTCCAAATTGTATTTTATCGTTATAACGGCCAGCGGCTATCTATAGTGAAGCATGGACAATAGCGGCATTACCAGATTGTAGTTAATTGGTTTATTTTTCGCGCAAATAGAGAATTAGCAGGCCAAATAACTATAAAGTGAAGAAATATCCCTGAAAACGCAGGCTGGAATCAATTCTCTGGCGAGTTGCTCTTATATTGATCAACTAATGGCCTGAGTGCCCGTGCCTGCTGAGCAATGGTCGGATCACCGCTATCTTCTGCATTGCTCAACCTTACATAGACATTATTGTCATCTTCAGGCCAGCAGGTTCTTGTTCCTGTCTGCATTTGTAATACCAGATGTTGCACAGAGAACAAATGAACGGTTGGCTCAATGGCTCGTGCCCGCTCAGCAAGGTCCCGATCATTGCTTCGCTGTGCACTACTCAACCTTGTATAGATATATCTGTCATCATCAGGCCAGGTCTCACTCCCCGCCTGCACTTGTGCCAACAGATGCCGCACAGAGTAATAATTAACCAATGGCTCAAGTGCTTCTGCCTGCTCAGCAATGACCAGATCATTACAATCCCTTGCAATACCCAACCATGTATGGATATAACTGTCATTCCAGGCCTCATCCTCTGCCTGCACTTGAGATACCTGATGCTGTACAGCGTACAAATTAGCTAATGGATAAATTGCCCGCGCCTGCTTTGCAATGGCCGGATCAGGGTTGTCTACCAGCATTCTCAACGACCCTAGATGGATAAAACCCTCACATCCGGGCCAGGTTCTATTCCCTGCCCGCACTTGCAACACCAGACGCTGCGCAGAGTACAATTTTACTAATGGATAAATTGCCCGTGCCTGCTCTGCAATGGCTGAATTATTACAAAATAGCGCAGCATTCAACCTTACGAAGATACTATAGTCATCTTCAGGCCAGGTCCCTCTACCTAGCAGCATTCCCATCACAATATGAATCACCTCTTGCAGTCCTTTCCGGATCTCTTTCCATGTCAGAAAATCACCCAAAGCGCTCTGATCATGCCGACAATATGGGCAGAAACGATTCCCTTCCATGTTAACTTCTCCTGTCAGCCACCGTTTCAGGCATTCCAGATGGAACAAATGCAAACATGACGTTTTCATCACGTCGTCAGATTGTTCTAAATTAAGCAGGCATACGCTGCAAGTTTCCCCAACATATTCAACCCCCTGCGCTTCTTCAAAATCATTCGAATCAGATTGAGGCAGCATAAATACCGGATACAACATAACTGTTTCTGGCTGATGCATCTGCCCATGACCAGACAAATCTTTCCCCGATAGTTCAGCAAGCAGTTCCGAGGCATCTAACGGCACCCGACTGAATAACGACCTGTTGAATGCCATCTTCTGTGTAATACCTGCCAAAGCCGCAGATAAATCTTTGTCACTGACGAATGGTCTGGATTGACCGGAAGTGGTGGGATATCCATTATAAAGCCATTGTTTCAGCCGCTGGCCGATCCTGAACAGAACTGACAGGTAATCAAACTGCCAGTCAGGCATATTAAACAATCCCTTGCCAGGGATACCCGGCATAAATGGTGGAGGCGGTGGGTCGGGTGGAAATCCGCCTCCTGATAATCGCAAGGCCGATTCAGGTGTTGATGTGGGCCATTCTGGCAGTGCAAAGCCTGTGCTATTTTTCTTTCTTTTCTCAGGAACAATCTCCGAAGACATTAGCCACTGCCACAGAGATGACAGGAGTAAAACGGGCTGCTGGAGAAATGAGCCTTTAACGTCATCAGTTGACCTGGGCAAGAGCAGAGAGCCTTCAGGCACAAAGCAGACAAAATCGGATATCAGACAAGCCTCTTGATCAGACGTCCCATTTACGACGACGAGCAGAAGTCCTTGAGAGTTGTCAGCAGCAAATCCACTGGCTGCCAGAAAGAACAAAAAGGTACTTATGAAAGAGAACGGCTTTAAGTCGCACACAAACTTTCGCTTTTTTTCAGTCGGAGCCTGAGTGTAGCTCATGGTGCGGGCACACCTGCCTAAATATTGAAGCAGAGAGGTCTCGCTGAAAAAGCAGCCTGGAATCAATTGCCTGAAGACTTACTCTTATAATGATCAACTAATGGTTTAAGTGCCCGCGCCTGCTGAGCGATGTTCGGATCAGTGCATTTTTCTGCGCTACTCAACCTTAAATAGACATTATTATCATCTTCAGGCCAGCTAACCCTCAATCCTTTCTGCATTCGTGACACCAGTTTCTGCACGGAGTAAAAATTAACGGCTGGCTCAAGTGCCCGTGCCTGTTCAGCAATGGCCGGATCATCGCTTCCTTGTGCACTTCTCAACCTTGTATAGATATCACTGTCGTCATCAGGCCAGATATCTCCCCATGCCTGATTCAGTGACAACAGATTCCTGACAGAGTAAAAATCAACCAATGGCTCAAGTGCTTCTGCCTGCTCAGCAACAGCCAGATCATTGCTAGCTTTTGCAATCCTCAACTCTTCATGGATATGCCAGTCATTATCGGGCCAGGTCTCTCTCCCTGCCCGCATTTGTGACACCTGATATTGTAAAGCGTACAAATTAGCTAATGGATAAATAGCCCATGCCTGCTCAGCAATGGCTGGATCAGGGTTATTTATTAATCTCCACAACGACCCCATGAGATGACTCTCATCTCCAGCCCAGCTTCTTTTCCCAGCCTGTATTTGTGATATCAGATGCTGCGCAGAGTACAAATTCACTAATGGATAAAGTGCACTTGCCTGCTCAGAAGTGGGAACATTATCGCCATATTCCCTCCATGCCTTACTAATGGTTCCATCAGTACCATATGACCCAAGATTTAACCCAACACTCAGGCGTGCTAAGAAATGGTCATCAGTACCAAAAAAGGCAACATTCAGCATTTCGAAGATACCACGGTCATCGTCTGGCCAGCCCCCTTTTCCTGCTTGCATTTGTGACACCAGATGCTGCACAGAGTAAAGAAAAATTGTCGGCTTAAGTGCCCTTGCCTGCTTAACAATGGCCGGAACATTACTGTCCAGTGCCATTCTGAACCTCAGAGCGATATCACGCTCATCGTCAGGCCAGGTCTTTCTCCCTGCTTCTATTTGTGACATCAGATGTTGCAGGGAGTACAAACAAACAGAAGGCCAAAGTACCCGCACCTGCTCAGCAATTTCCGGATCATCGATACCTTTTGCCATTCTCAACTCTAAAAAGATATGCCCATCATTGTCAGGCCAGGTCGCTCTACCTGACTGCACTTGTGACACCAGATGCTGCACAGAGTAAAAGTTAACTAATGGCCAAAGTGCCTGTATCTGCTCAGTGATGGCCGGGTCACTGCTAGCTCCTGCACGAATCAGCCTTTCATAGATATACCTGTCATTCTCAGGCCAGGTCCCTCTTTCTAAAAGCATTTCCGTCACAATATGAGCCACCTCTTGCATTTCTTTCTGGATCAGAAAGTCACCCAGAGCACTCTGATCCTGCCGACAATATGGACATAAATGGTTGCCTTTCATGTTAATTTCTTTTGTTAGCCACCGTTTCAGGCAGTCCATATGGAACAAATGCAAACACGACGTTTTCACCAAGTCGTCAGATTCTTCAAAGTTATTCCGGCATGCTCCGCAAGTTTCCCCAACATATTCAACCCCCTGCGCTTCTTCAAAGTCATTCGAATCAGATTGAGGCAGCATAAATACGGGATATAACATAACTGTTTCTGGCTGGTGCATCTGCCTGTGACCAGACAAACCTTTCCCCGATAGTTGAGCAAGCAGTTCCGAAGCATCTAACGGCACCTGACTGAATAACGACCTGTTGAACGCCCTCTTCTGTGTAATCTCTGCCAAAGCCGCAGATAAATCTTTGTCACTGACGAATTGTCCGGATTGACCGGTAGTGCTGCGATATCCATCATAAAACCATTGTTTCAACCACTGCCCGATCCTGAACAGAGCTGACAGGTAGTCAAGCTGCCAGTCAGGCCTATTAAACAATCCCTTGCCAGGAAGGCCCGGCATAAATGGTGGAGGTGGTGGGTCGGGTGGAAATCCGCCTCCTGATAATCGCAAGGTGGGTTCAGGGGTTGATGTGGGCCATTCTGGCAGTGCAAAGCCTGTGCTATTTTTCTCTCTTATCTCAGGAACATTCTCCGAAGACATTAGCCACTGCCACAGAGATGACAAGAGTAAAACGGGCTGCTGGAGAAATGAGCCTTTAACGTCATCAGTTGACCTTACTGGTGAGGGCAAGAGCAGAGAGCCTTCAGGCACAAAGCAGACAAAATCGGATATCAGATAAGCCTCTTGATCAGACGTCCCATTTACGACGACGAGCAGAAGTCCTTGAGAGTTGTCAGCAGCAAATCCAATGACTGCCAGAGAGATCAAGAACTTACAAAAGAAAATGGTTTTAAGTCGCACACAAACTTTCGCTTTTCTTCAGTCGGAGCCTGAGTGTAGCTCATAGTGCGGGCACACCTGCCTGAGATATTGAAAAATGCTTTTTTTCTTGATCTATCAATCTCTTGTTCTAAATTTCCCCTTCAGGAAAAACACAAAACAGATGTAAGGATTAAGTTTTGAAAAAAACACTCTCTTCGTCATTGCTGTTATTGCTGGCGTGGCTGACTGTTACCTGTCACGCCGAATCATCAGAAAGACATTTTATTGTCGAGTTCGGCAACACCCCTCTGGGCGCCAAACCTTATTCATGGATATCCGTAGTAGAGGCAATAGCTGCTTTCGGCTTGCTTATGTATGGCCGAGGACACTACGGGCAACAAAACCAACCACAAAGTCAGCCACAAAGCCAGCCATCTCAATCGCAAGCCTCAGGAATAATTCCCCATCATACAGCTGCTTTCTCCAGCCTCATGTCTTCCGGCTCTGGGGGCGGTCACCAGGACCCCAAACAATCCCGACATACTTTGGGTTTAAATTGTTTCGTCGATTCCTGTCATGGTGTTTGTCGATTCCTGTCACAGGGTTTTGAAAGAAGTTCGACGGGCCACACTCATCATGACACGACGGAAACGCAAAGAGATAAGCTGGGAACCGGTCGTTCTTTGGGTATTCACATTCCAAGAATTGCATTTCGCGAACCAGAAAACTCAGCATCAATCAGCCATCTTTTGGCTGGTCCTGACCCCGCGACTTGGCCTGAACCTATGGTGAAAATCGTCTGGACACGTTCACTTGCCACAGAGTTCCCCCTTGAGCGATTTCGGCCATACGGCGTTATGGTAAGCGACATTGATGGTTATCTTAGGGAGCTTGGGAACCATACTATGAGTTTTAATTGTTCCTTCGATTCCTGCAATGGCTTTTGCAGACTCGGACAATACGACGGTGGTGGATCAACTGAAGAGTCGCTGAAATCCGAAGTAAGTTCGGCGAACCAAACTCATCACGGGATGACAGAATCACAAACCTTTCAGCCACAAGCTGGTGGACATTCGTTTTTTGACGCCCTAATAGCCGGGTTATTCCCAATTTCGCAATCTTCGCTAATAAATAATCATTCAACGGAGCCTGCGGGCACCCTGGAATATTCCAGCGACACCTATGGAGCAGGGTGGGATGTTGATTCCGATATGGATGTCGATCCCTATGAAGAGTAGTACGACATTGGTCGTCACAAAACTCTAAGACCTGAGCAGACAGACTGAACTTGCCAGAAGGCTGAGGTTCAAAGCTTTCGGTTACAACGACTTTTCCTCATGGGTACAATCTGTGTACACTCGTAGAGAATCGTTACCCACTGATAACCAGATTGAAGCAGAGAGGTCTCGCTGAAAAAGCAGCCTGGAATCAATTCCCTGACGACTTACTCTTATAATGATCAACTAATGGTTTAAGTGCCCGCGCTTGCTGAGCAATGGCCGGATCAGTGCATTTTCCTGCACTACTCAACTTTAAATAGACACTATTATCATCTTCAGGCCAGCTAACCCTCAATCCTTTCTGCATTCGTGACACCAGGTTCTGCACGGAGTAAAAATTAACGGCTGGCTCAAGTGCCCGTGCCTGCTCGGCAATGGCCGGATCATCACTTCCTTGTGCACTTCTCAACCTTGTGTAGATATCACTGTCGTCATTAGGCCAGATATCTCCCCAAGCCCGATTCAGTGACAACAGATTCCTGACAGAGTAAAAATTAACCAATGGCTCAAGTGCTTCTGCCTGCTCAGCAACAGCCAGATCATTGCTAGCTTTTGCAATACTCAACCTTTCATGGATACCCCTATCATTTTCAGGCCAGGTCTCTCTCCCTGCCCGCATTTGTGACACCTGATATTGTAAAGCGTACAAATTAGCTAATGGATAAATGGCCCGTGCCTGCTCAGCAATGGCCGGGTCAGGGTTATTTTCTAATCTCCACAACGACCCCAGGTACCCCAGGTGATCACTCCGGTCTCCAGGCCAACTCCTTTTCCCAGCCTGCACTTGTGAAATCAGATGCTGCGCAGAGTATAAATTCACTAATGGATAAAGTGCACTGGCCCGCTCAGCAGTGGCTGCATTATCGCCATATCCCCTAAATTCCTCACGAATGGTTCCATTAGAACCAAATTTCGCAATATTCACGTCCAGGAAGAAATGTTCATCAGTACCAAATAAGGCAACATTCAGCATTTCGAGGACACTATCGTCATCTTCAGGCCAGACCCCTGTTCCTGCCTGCATTTGTGACACCAGATGCTGCACGCAATACAGAAAAATTGCCGGCTTAAGTGCCCGTGCTTGCTCAACAATGGCCGGATCATTGCTGTCCAGTGCCATTCTCAACCGTAGGAAGATAACACTGTCATCGTCAGGCCAGGTCTTTCTCCCTGCTTCTATTTGTGACATCAGATGTTGCAGGTAGTACAAACAAACTGACGGCCAAAGTGACCGCACCTGCTCAGCAATTTCCGGATCATCGATAGCTTCTGCCATTCTCAACTCTAAAAAGATATGCCCATCATTGTCAGGCCAGGTCGCTCTCCCTGACTGCACTTGGGACACCAGATGCCGCACAGAGTAAAAATTAACTAATGGCCAAAGTGCCCGCACCTGCTCAGCGATGGCCGGATCATTGCTGACTCCTGCATGGATCAGCCTTTCATAGATATACCTGTCATTTTCAGGCCAGGTCCCTCTTTCTAAAAGCATTTCCGTCACAATGTGAGCCACCTCTTGCATTTCTTTCTGGATCAGAAAGTCACCCAGAGCACTCTGATCCTGCCGACAATATGGACATAAATGGTTGCCTTTCATGTTAATTTCTTTTGTTAGCCACCGTTTCAGGCAGTCCATATGGAACAAATGCAAACACGACGTTTTCACCAGGTTGTCAGATTCTTCAAAGTTATTCCGGCATGCTCCGCAAGTTTCCCCAACATATTCAACCCCCTGCGTTTCTTCAAAGTCATTCGAATCAGATTGAGGCAGCATAAAAACGGGATACAACATAACTGTTTCTGGCTGATGTACCTGCCTGTGACCAGACAAACCTTTCCCCGATAGTTGAGCAAGCAGTTCCGAGATATCTAACGGCACCTGACTGAATAACGACCTGTTGAACGCCCTCTTCTGTGTAATCCCTGCCAAAGCCGCAGATAAATCTTTGTCACTGACGAATTGTCCGGATTGACCGGTAGTGCTGCGATATCCATCATAAAACCATTGTTTCAACCACTGCCCGATCCTGAACAGAGCTGACAGGTAGTCAAGCTGCCAGTCAGGCCTATTAAACAATCCCTTGCCAGGAAGGCCCGGCATAAATGGTGGAGGTGGTGGGTCGGGTGGAAATCTGCCTCCTGATAATCGCAAGGCGGATTCAGGTGTTGATGTGGGCCATTCCGGCAGTGCAAAGCCTGTGCCATTTTTCTCTCTTTCCTCAGGAACATTCTCCGAGGACATTAGCCACCGCCACAGAGATGATAGGAAGAAAACGGGCTGCTGGAGAAATGAGCCTTTAACGTCATCAGTTGACCTTACTGGTGAGGGCAAGAGCAGAGCGCCTTCAGGCACAAAGTAGACAAAATCGGATATCAGACAAGCTTCCTGATCAGACGTCCCATTTACGACGACGAGCAGAAGTCCTTGAGAGTTGTCAGCAGCAAATCCAATGACTGCCAGAGAGATCAAGAACTTACAAAAGAAAATGGTTTTAAGTCGCACACAAACTTTCGCTCTTCTTCAGTCGGAGCCTGAGTGTAGCTCATAGTGCGGGCACACCTGCCTGAGATATTGAAGCAGAGAGGTCTCGCTGAAAAAGCAGCCCGGAATCAATTCCCTGACGACTTATCTCTTATATTGATCAACTAATGGTTTAAGTGCCCTCGCCTGCTGAGCAATGGCCGGATCAGTGCATTTTTCTGCACTACTCAACTTTAAATAGACACTATTATCATCTTCAGGCCAGCTGATCCTTAATCCTCTCTGCATTCGTGACACCAGGTTCTGCACGGAGCAAAAATTAACGGCTGGCTCAAGTGCCCGTGCCTGCTCAGCAATGGCCGGATCATCGCTTCCTTGTGCACTTCTCAACCTTGTATAGATATCACTGTCGTCATCAGGCCAGATATCACCCCAAGCCTGCCTCAGCGACAACAGATTCCTGACAGAGTAAAAATTAACCAATGGCTCAAGTGCTTCTGCCTGCTCAGCAACAGCCAGATCATTGCTAGTTTTTGCAATACTCAACTTTTCATGGATATGCCAGTCATTATTTGGCCAGGTCTCTCTCCCTGCCCGCATTTGTGACACCTGATATTGTAAAGCGTACAAATTAGCTAATGGATAAATAGCCCGTGCCTGCTCAGCAATGGCTGGATCAGGGCTATTTACTAATCCCCGCAACGACCCCAGGAGATCACTTCCGGGCCAACTCCTTTTCCCAGCCTGCACTTGTGACATCAGATGCTGCGCAGAGTACAAATTCACCAATGGATAAAGTGCACTTGCCTGCTCAAAAGTGGCTGCGTTATCGCCATCCCTCCATGCCTCAGCGATGGTTCCATCAGTACCAAATAACCCAAGATTTAACCCAACACTCAGGCCTGCCAAGAAATGGTCATCAGTACCAAATAAGGCAACATTCAGCATTTCGAAGACAGCATGCTCATCCTCTTCGTCTGGCCAGACCCCTGTTCCTGCCTGCATTTGTGACACCAGATGCTGCACGGTGTACAAAAAAATTGTTGGCTTAAGTGCCCGGGCCCGCTCAACAATGGCCGGATCATTGCTGTCCAGTGCCATTCTCAACCGTAGATAGATAGGACAGTCATCGTCAGGCCAGGCCCTTCTCCCCGCTTGTATTTGTGTCGTCAGATGTTGCAGGGAGAACAAACAAACTAACGGCCAAAGTACCCGCGCCTGCTCAGCAATGTCTGGATCATCGATACCTTCTGCAATTCTCATCTCTAAAAAGATATGCCCATCATTTTCAGGCCAGGTCGCTCTCTCTGCCTGCACCTGTGACACCAGATGCCGCACAGAGTAAAAATTAACTAATGGCCAAAGTGCCCGCACCTGCTCAGCGATGGCCGGATCATTGCTGACTCCTGCACGAATCAGCCTTTCATAGATATACCTGTCATTCTCAGGCCAGGTTCCTCTCTCTAATAGCATTTCCTTCACAATATGAGCCACCTCTTGCATTTCTTTCTGGATCAGAAAGTCACCCAGAGCACTCTGATCCTGCCGACAATATGGACATAAATGGTTGCCTTTCATGTTAATTTCTTTTGTTAGACACCGTTTCAGGCAGTCCATATGGAACAAATGCAAACACGACGTTTTCACCAGGTCGTCAGATTCTTCAAAGTTATTCCGGCATGCTCTGCAAGTTTCCCCAACATATTCAACCCCCTGCGCTTCTTCAAAGTCATCCAAATCAGATTGAGGCAGCATAAAAACGGGATACAACAAAACTGTTTCTGGCTGATGCAACTGCCTGTGACCAGACAAATCTTTCCCCGATAGTTGAGCAAGCAGTTCCGAAGCATCTAACGGCGCCTGACGGAATAACGAACTGCTGAACACCCTCTTCTGTGAAATCTCTGTCAAAGCCGCAGATAAATCTGTGTCAGTAACGAATTGTCCGGGAGTGCTGCGATATCCATCATAAAACCATTGTTTCAACCACTGCCCGATCCTGAACAGAGCTGACAGGTAGTCAAACTGACAGTCAGGCCTATTAAACAATCCCTTGCCAGGAATACCCGGCATAAATGGTGGAGGTGGTGGGTCGGGTGGAAATCTGCCTCCTGATAATCGCAAGGCGGATTCAGGTGTTGATGTGGGCCATTCCGGCAGTGCAAAGCCTGTGCTGTTTTTCTCTCTTTTCTCACTAACATTCTCCGAAGAGATTAGCCACTGCCACAGAGATGACAGGAGGGCAACTTTAACGTCATCAGTTGACCTTGCTTGTGAGGGCGCATCAAACCATTGCTTTGCCTTTCCTTCTTGCGTTGCGGGAATACCAATAAGAAGTCCTTGAGAGTTGTCAGCAGCAAATCCACTGGCTGCCAGAGAGATCAAGAATGTAAATATGAAAGAAAACGGTTTTAAGTTGCACACAAATTTTCGCTTTTCTTCAGCTGGAGCCTCAGTGTAGCTGATACTGAATAGAGTGCGGTTTGGCTGCGGTGTTTTTCAGACAGCGTGTCCGGTCACGGCTATCTATCGCTCAATACCGGGTATACTGTTCCAAGATACTGAGAGTGGCGGCTTGAGTACTCAACTCCCATTTTTTTCAATTCTGTCATATTTCTGTAACACAGACCTTTTAAGGTACGCTCAATAATCTCTGCGACCAGTGCCATGTACCAACCAATAATAGAAGACAGCCCTGGTGTCGATTACAACACCCCGGCTCATAAACGTCATCAGTCACTTCGCTTTCTCAAAGATCACCTGACCCGGTGGGGTGTAGCCGTCGGTGGCCTCGGTGTTATTGCCGCCATTCTGCTGATCTTCATCTATCTTCTGTACGAAGTTGGGCCTTTATTCAAAAGTGCAGAAATTGAACAAAGCAGTACCTGGACACAGACGATCACAGGGGAGCAGCGCCCTCTCTATCAGAGTATGGAAGAACAGGCTGAACTGGCTTTTTCCATCACTGCCGACGGTGCCCTGACTTTTTCATCCACCCGAACCGGAGGGCAGAAATATCGCTATTCCCTGCCCCTTCCTGCCGGGACCTCAGTCACCACAATTAACAATGATCCATCCGATAGCAACCTCCTGGCTGCGGGTCTGAGTAATGGTCAGGTCATCATTTTCAAGCACGGCTATCAAATTACCTGGCCTGATGACAAGAGGCTGATCACGCCAAGGGTCACCTACCCATATGGTGAGGAAGCGATTGATCTGATAACGGATAATGAGGCTGTTTCACACCTGAGTATCAGTGATAGTGAAGATCAGCTGCTACTCACCGGTTATGGTGACAAGCGCCTCTATATGACCGCTTTTAGCAAGGAAGAAAACTTCCTGACGGAAGAAGTCACGCTTGAAGAAATGAGTGTCACTCTGCCCGAAGTGGATGGACCTGTTCACGATGTACTGATTGCTCCGGATCAGCACTGGCTTTTTGTTCAATCCGGTGCTGATGGCCTGACACTGATCGATATCAGCAACATCAATCAGCCTCACGTCGTGTCAGAGACTGACCTGACTAACGACTCGGCCAGAGTAACAACCATGACATTCCTGTTGGGTGGAGTTTCTCTGCTGATAGGCGATGACACCGGCATGGTCAGCCAGTGGTTCATGGTCAGAGATGAACAAAACCAGTGGCACCTGCAAAGAATTCGCGAGTTCGAGCTGGCCGGTGAACCTATTATGCAGATAGTGCCTGAGCATCGCCGCAAGGGCTTTCTGGCAGCCGATGACAAGGGTAATGTTGGCATCTTCTACACCACAGCCAACAGAACCCTGCTGACTGAGAAGCTGACCGACGGTCCTGTTGAGCAACTGGTTATTGCCCCCCGTAGCAACTACATGCTGGTGAGTAGCAATGGCTCTACCGAATTCTGGCGTGTTGAAAATGAACATCCGGAAGTATCCTTGTCGGCTCTCTGGGGTAGAGTCTGGTATGAGGGTTATGAGAAGCCTGAATATATCTGGCAGTCGTCTGCATCGAATAATGACTTTGAGCCAAAGCTGAGCCTGACCCCTCTGGCCTTCGGCACTCTCAAGGCCGCCTTTTACGCCATGTTACTGGCTACACCTCTGGCAATAGCCGGAGCCATCTATACGGCTTACTTCATGGCGCCAGCCATGCGTCGTAAAGTAAAGCCTGTCATTGAGTTGATGGAAGCACTGCCTACGGTCATTCTGGGTTTTCTGGCCGGTCTCTGGCTGGCCCCCCTGATCGAAAACAGTCTGGCAGGAATATTTGCACTCTTGTTGATTGTTCCAATCGGCATATTGCTCTTTGCTTTTGCCTGGGACTCCATGCCCGGTAAAATCCGCCACGCCGTCCCGGAGGGTTGGCAAGCAGCCCTGCTCATCCCTGTGGTACTGATCAGTGGTGCTATTGCCATGAACCTGAACGGTACCATTGAAGCAACCTTCTTTGATGGTGACCTGAGAACCTGGCTGACCACTGATCTGGGCATTCCTTACGATCAGCGCAATGCTCTGGTAGTGGGACTGGCAATGGGCTTTGCAGTGATCCCCACCATTTTTTCTATCGCTGAGGATGCCATTTTCAGTGTTCCCAAACATCTGAGTTATGGCTCTCTGGCACTGGGTGCGACGCCTTGGCAGACCTTGATGCGGGTGGTATTGCTGACCGCCAGCCCGGGCATATTCTCTGCCGTGATGATTGGTATGGGCCGCGCCGTGGGTGAAACGATGATCGTACTGATGGCTACCGGCAACACGCCCATCATGGACGCCAATATCTTCGAAGGCATGAGAACCCTGGCTGCCAACATTGCTGTTGAAATGCCTGAATCCGAAGTCGGCAGCAGCCACTATCGAATTCTATTCCTTGCTGCACTGGTGCTTTTCCTGTTCACCTTTGTCGTTAATACCGCTGCCGAGATGGTTCGTCATCGACTGCGCAAGAAGTACAGTTCGCTTTAAGGAAGGAGCCGGAACATGAGTAATAAAATAACCAAGTGGTACCAGACTGGCTCCCCCTGGGTTTGGCTTAATGCCGGAGCGGTGGCCATCAGTGTGATTCTTGTTGTCGGCCTTCTGGGTTTGATAGCGATCCGGGGTCTGGGTCACTTCTGGCCAGCACAAATTCTGGTGGCAGACTATGCCCCTCCCGGCCAGGAAGCCCGCTTGATTGCTGGAGAAATAGCAGACACTGAAACTGTTTCTGCAACCCGCCTTGAGGCGGCAGGTCTGCCGGTACCAAAGGGAATGGAAACACTGACCCGTGATCTGCTGAAAGTCGGTAACAGAGATGTTTCAGGCTCAGACTTTGCCTGGGTCATTGATCTTTGGCTTGAGAATCGCCGTTACCCTGAAAATATCATTGCTCTGGAACGCAGGGAGTGGGGTAACTTCTACGGTTATCTGAACAACATCAAACAGGATGGCAAAGTTGTTGTAGAAGGTGAAGCAGCCTGGCCAGAGTTCCAGAAGAGACTGAACAGAGCCCTGTCTATCTACGACGAAATCTACGCCATCGAAAAGCACGAAATAGGTTCAGTCAACAGCAAGCTGGAGCGTCTCCGTTTGGAACAGCGAGCCCTCGAACTTAATGGTACAGATACCCCTCAGGCCCTCGCCGATATCGAAGCACAACGCAGGGTATTTCAGGCTGAATATAAGGTGATGGAAGCCAGGCTGGGTGATCTTTATGTGGCTTTCAATCGTGATAGTCTGGTGGTTACAACCATTGATGGTACAGAGATTGAGCAATCTTTTGGCAAAATCGTCCGGGCCTATAAACCCAATGCCATGACACTGACCGGGAAGATACTTTTCTATCTCGACAAAGTCGGCGAATTTATCACTGACGACCCCAGAGAAGCAAACACGGAAGGAGGGGTTTTCCCGGCCATTTTCGGTACGGTCATGATGGTGATTCTGATGTCGATCATCGTGACCCCTTTTGGTGTAATAGCGGCGGTCTACCTCCGCGAATACGCCAATCAGGGTTGGCTGACCCGAACTATTCGCGTGGCCGTAAACAACCTGGCGGGCGTCCCTTCCATTGTGTACGGTGTATTTGGTCTTGGTTTCTTCATCTATTTTGCCGGAAGCCAGATTGACCAGTTATTTTTCCAGGAAGCACTGCCAGCACCGACCTTTGGTACACCGGGATTACTCTGGGCATCGATTACTCTGGCCTTATTAACATTACCTGTTGTTATTGTTGCCACCGAGGAGGGGCTATCACGCATTCCAAGCTCTGTCCGTGAGGGCAGTCTGGCGCTGGGGGCGACCAAAGCAGAAACACTCTGGCGAGTCGTTCTGCCCATGGCCAGCCCTGCCATGATGACAGGATTGATCCTGGCTGTTGCCCGTGCCGCTGGGGAAGTTGCACCTCTGATGCTGGTTGGCGTGGTGAAACTGGCTCCCAGCTTGCCTCTGGATACTAATTATCCTTTCCTGCATCTGGATCAGAAATTCATGCACCTGGGCTTCCATATTTACGATGTCGGCTTCCAGAGTCCTAACGTAGAAGCGGCCAGACCACTGGTTTACGCCACCGCTCTGCTGCTGGTTATTGTCATCGCGGTTCTTAACCTTTCAGCAGTAGCTATTCGCAACCATTTGCGTGAAAAATACAAGAGTCTGGAAGCGTGAGATTAATTTGCTACAAAAAAGTTTCCCTGACTGAGCCAGGAAGGTTTAATTAAAGGTAACATCATGCTGGATGAGGCACTGGACTTGAATACACCCACCCGGACAGAGAACCAAAAGAGTAGAGCCACTCCCGAGGAGACCAGCTCAACTCCGGCGTTTAATCTCGACAGCCTGGGACGTAGCCGTCGCAAGCTCAGCCTGCAGCAGGAAGAAAAATGTCTGGATATCAGAAATTTGAACCTGTTTTACGGTGAGAAGCAGGCACTGCACGATATTTCCCTGACCATTCCGAAACGCAGGGTAACCGCGTTTATTGGTCCATCAGGCTGTGGTAAATCCACGCTGTTGCGCAGTATGAACAGAATGAATGATCTGGTGGAAGGCTGCCGCGTCAAAGGTGAAATTCAGCTGGATAACCAGGATATCTATCAGAAGGGCGTCAATGTCGCGGACCTCCGCCGTCGTGTTGGCATGGTATTCCAGAAGCCAAACCCCTTCCCGAAGAGTATTTATGAAAATGTCGCCTACGGTCTTCGCATTCAGGGCATCAACAAAAAGCGTGTTCTGGATGAAGTCGTAGAGTGGGCCCTGCGCAGTGCAGCACTTTGGGATGAAGTTAAGGATCGCCTCCATGAAAGCGCCCTGGGCATGTCCGGTGGTCAGCAACAGCGTCTGGTGATCGCCCGAACCATTGCTGTGGAGCCTGAGGTTCTGCTGCTGGACGAACCGGCTTCAGCCCTGGACCCCATTTCAACATTAAAAATTGAAGAGCTGATTAACAAGCTCAAGTCCAAATTCACCATTGCCATCGTTACCCACAATATGCAACAGGCTGCTCGCGTCTCTGATTACACAGCATTTATGTATATGGGTAAGCTCATTGAATTCGATGATACGGACACGCTGTTCACAAACCCACAAAAGAAACAAACTGAAGACTATATAACCGGTCGTTACGGCTAAATGCCATAGCTATTGCCAAGAAAGCACCTGGAAAACTCATGGATACCAAAAGCGAACTTCTTAGCCATCATATTTCCCAGCAATTCAATCATGAACTGGAGGAGTTACGAAACAACCTCCTGTCCATGGGCGGGCAGGTTGAAAAGCAAGTATCCGATGCGATCAATGCCCTGATCAATGCTGACAGCGAAGGGGCTGTTGAGGTCTGCGAGAAAGACACCGACATTAACTTCATGGAACTGGCCATTGATGAAGAATGTTCCCGCATTCTGGCCAGACGCCAGCCAGCAGCCAGTGACCTCCGTCTGGTGATTGCCTGCTCCAAGGCCGCGACCGATCTGGAAAGAATTGGTGACGAGGCGGCAAAAATTGCCCGCTTTGCCATCAGTCTCACTGAACAGGGCGAAGCGCCCAAAGGTTATATCGAGACCCGCCATATTGGTAACCATGTACGACAGATGGTGCAGGATGCACTGAATGCTTTTGCCCGTTTCGATGCCGATCTTGCTCTGGCGGTTGCCAAGGAAGATAAAACCGTCGACCGGGAATACAAGAGTGCCACAAGGGAACTGGTCACCTACATGATGGAAGACCCAAGATCCATTACCCGGGTTCTGAATATTATGTGGGTATTAAGATCACTGGAACGGATTGGCGATCATGCCCGCAACCTGGCGGAATACGTTATCTATCTCGTGAAAGGCAGAGATGTACGACACATTGGTATTAAAAGAATTCAGGAAGAGGTGTTCGATAAGAGTTGATCATTGAGATTGAGCTCTGTGAATACCATTGAATAAAAACCCGAGGCGTTACGAACTCGGGTTTTTTAAGGTATTACTCAATCTTGCAAACGAAATCTCTCGTAAATGAGGTCAGTAATGGGCCGAAGATCTTTATCGTCGGCAGATACTTCATCAATTTGTTTTTGTAATGATTCTTTTTGATCCTGAAGCTCTCTGTACGTCATCTCGAAGTAAAACGGCAAAGTATTTTCCACAAAGTTGCGACCTCTTATACTCAAACAATTGATTGCACGAGCCTTGAATACTTCGCCATCTTCTGATTTCTCATCCACCTCAATAAAATTCAGCTGTTTACAGGCACGAGCAAAGTGATATAAAAAACCTTTTTCACCTAATAGCTCTTTTAATTTTTCGCTACCGACTATTGAATCTTTAACCTCATCAAAAAGAGCACCCATTGCCTGCCCCATATCAACCACTGCGGCTTTACGACCTTTAGCAATGGAAAATGCTTTAAAAACAGTGGTGTCCAGCTCAAGAAGGATCTCAATTAACTCACTTGTCAATGCTTTAGCCTTATCGGAGGAAAGGTCTTCGATCCCAGCACCTCTTTCAACCAGATTTTCCAGAAAGTCATTCATCAACAATCTTGCTCTCTGCTCATTTCGTTCAAGGCGCCAGTAATGAAGTTTGACCCCAACACTCCAGGGATCGGTTTTGCGTTTGTAAATAGACTTATTAAATGACAATTCGGTCCTGGGTGATCTGCTGACTTTATCTAAAGCCGTCGATAGCGCTTCAAGGACGTGAACCAGTTTTCCAAAAATTTTTCCATATAATCTTTTACAATCATTTTTAAAACCGGAAAGACTTAAATGGCTCGCAGCAAAAGACTTAATTCCTTCAAAGCTCACAAACTACCTCCATGCCGAAAAAGCATCATATTTAGTATTTTATGTCATTAACAACAATTAAACGTCAGATATAAGACACTCTTTAATTACTTTCTTATTAATCATTTAAGACCAATAAACTACGCTAGTATTAATTCAGAAACCTTTTAACAGATATAAGCAGTACCTCTGTTATTTATTTTTTATTTCATTGGCAATGAACTATGAATTACAGTGCAGCTGCAGAAGATGCAAACGAAGAGTGGGGCATACCCGAGAGCGGTCAAAAGGAGTTTGATCCTTTACTGGAATGCCTCAGTATTCTAACCAAGCATTATGGAAAGCCCTTTTCTCACGACTCTCTTCGTGCCGGACTACCTCTGGAAAATGGCAAACTGACCGCAGAGCTGTTTTCCCGAGCAGCCCAAAGAGCGGGTCTTGCGTCGAAAACTCACAAAAGAGCGTTGAAAGATATCTCTCCTCTGGTAACGCCTGCAGTTCTTTTTCTGAAAGAACGTAAAGCCTGCATTCTGATTGATATCGATCATGAAGAAGGCAATGCCCGGGTGATTATTCCTGAAGCCGGAGAAGGTGTCAGGAACATCGACCTCCCGGATCTGGAAGAGTACTATACCGGCTACACCATCTATGTTCGCGAAAAGCACCGATATGACAAGCGTACTCCCACCACGCTGAATATTCGCTCCCGACATTGGTTTTGGGGGACGATTCTTGGCTCCTGGAGAATTTATCGTGATGTCCTGCTGGCTTCCCTACTGATCAATATTTTTGTGGTGGCCAGCCCGCTGTTTGTCATGAATGTTTACGACAGAGTGGTACCTAACCAGGCTTTTGATACTCTCTGGGTGCTGGCAGTGGGTGCCATTATTATCTTCAGCTTCGACTTCGTACTGAAAATGATTCGAAGTTATTTTATTGACCTGGCCGGGAAAAAATCGGACATATTGCTCTCATCCCGGGTTATGGAGAGAGTATTGGGTTTGAGCATGTCGGCCAAACCGGTTTCGGTCGGCTCCTTTGCCAAGAGCCTTCAGGAATTTGAGAGCATTCGGGAGTTTATCACCTCATCAACAGTGATTGCCCTGGTGGATCTCCCTTTCACCCTGATCATATTGATGGTGATTTTAATTCTGGGTGGACCACTGGCTTACATTCCCCTGCTCTGTATGGCCCTGATTGCCATTTACAGTTTTGCTATTCAAGCCCCTCTCAAGCGTTCCGTTGAGAAAACCCTGCGCTCCAACTCCCAGAAAAACGCTACCTTGATTGAAAGCCTCTCAGGCATGGAAGCCCTGAAAATTGCCCAGGCAGAGAGCGAGATTCAGTACAAGTGGGAAAAAGCGGTCGGCCACATAGCCACCTGGAGTATCAAAACCAAATTGTTGAGTTCTTCCGCATCAACGGTCAGCGCTTATGTTCAACAGATGTGTAACGTTGCGCTGGTCTCCTACGGTGTTTTCCTGATTTCTGAGGGTGACCTCAGTATGGGTGGCCTGATTGCAACCGTTATGTTGTCAGGCCGATGCCTCGCCCCCATGGCTCAGGTAGCAGGTCTTGCCACTCGTTACAACCAGGCTAAATCAGCCCTGGATGGACTGAACGATATCATGGACATGCCGGTAGAACGTCCGGCAGACCGTGACTATGTCAATCGTCCTGAGCTGGCCGGAAGCATTGAATTTGATGGTGTTGATTTCACATACCCGGGTCAGGAGATCCAGGCCCTCAGAAACATCAATCTGCACATCAAACCTGGTGAAAAAGTAGCTATTATCGGTCGCATCGGTTCTGGCAAAACCACGATAGAGAAGCTGATTCTTGGCCTTTATGAGCCCAATGAAGGCGCCATCCGGGTCGATGGTATTGACCTGAGGCAGATCAACCCTTCAGACCTTCGTAGCAGCATTGGTTGTGTCTCTCAGGACATCACCCTGTTCTATGGCAGTATCAAGGAAAACATCACCCTCGGCGCCAGCTTCGTTGACGACGCTGCTCTGCTGAAAGCGGCTGAAATATCCGGTGTTACCGAATTCGCCAACAAGCATCCAAACGGCATGGATATGATCGTGGGCGAAAGAGGACAAAATCTCTCAGGCGGGCAGCGACAGAGTATCGCATTAGCCAGAGCTCTGTTGATGGACCCACCAATCCTGGTTCTTGATGAACCGTCCAGCTCCATGGATAACACCACCGAATTGCGAGTCAAAGAACAACTGAAAAAGCAATGCAAGGATAAAACCATTGTTCTGGTCACTCATAAGGCTTCCATGCTGGAGCTGGTTGATCGCCTGATCCTGGTGGATAACGGAAAGATTGTTGCGGACGGACCCAAGGATCAGGTTCACGCAGCCCTTAAGCAAGGCAAACTCAAAATCGAGTAACCCTGCAGCCAGCAATGAGCTGCCAATGACCTTGAATGGATTGAACAGGATCGTGCAATGAGCGAGTACAAGGACGATAAAAACACTTCTGAAATACCAGAAGATCAGCCTCATGAGACTTCGAATACTCAATCAACAACTCCGTCCCGGGAGGCAGAGTATGAAGTGAGTTCTGATGATCATGAAGTTCTGACCGAAGAAGCCGTGCTCGAAGAGCTGGAAGAACGGGACAGGCAGAGTGAAGAAGATGAAAACCTGAAGAATACTTCTTCACTGGAAGACAATGTCAGTGCAGAAGATCTGGAGTACATGTCTGATACCAGCGCTGCCATGTTAATGAAAGCCCCAAGAGGCGGCAGGCTGCTTATTTACACCATGCTGCTGGCTATTGGCTCTGCCATCACCTGGGCCAGTCTGGCACCACTGGATGAAATCACCCGGGGCATGGGAGAGGTCGTTCCCTCTTCTCATCTGCAGGTCATTCAAAACTTTGAAGGCGGCATACTGGAAGAGCTTTTTGTCCAGGAGGGTGAGCTGGTCAAGGAAGGGCAGCCGCTGCTGCAACTGGACGACACCCGCTTCAAGTCCACCTTCAGGGAAGGTGCCGTTGAGTATTACAGTGAGCTGGCCAAAGCCGCCAGACTTAGTGCTGAACTGTCCGGCAAGCCACTGAAATTTCCTCCCGAATTAAGTCATTACCAGGATTATGTGGATCGAGAGAGACAGATTTACCAGAGACGAGATGCCGGTCTTAAAGCCGAGCTTGATATTGTCAACAAACAAGCTTCTCAGGCCAAGCACGAACTGACCGCTTCCGAGTCACAACTGGAGTTTTTAACCACCAGTCTGGAGCTGGGAGAAGAGGAGCTGGAATTGACCGAACCTCTGGCTGAGCAAGGCGTTATTTCTCACGTAGAAATGATTCAGCTCAGGCAGAGAGTCAACGATCTGGCCTCTGAGAAGAAGATGACAGAACTCTCCATTCCCAAGCTGAATGCAGCCTATCAGGAGGCCCTGGCACGTAAGCGAGAACTGACTGTCAAATTCCGGGAAGAAGTGGTTCAGGAGCTGAAAGACGTTGAAGTCAAACTGGACCAGATGTCTGAAACACAAACCAGTCTGGAAGATCAGGTAGTCAGGACACTGCTTCGCTCGCCGGTCGAAGGCATTGTTAAAAAGATCAATGTTAAAACCGTAGGCGGAGTTATACAGCCTGGAATGGATGTCATGGAAATTGTCCCGGTAGAGGAATCCCTGCTGGTTGAAGCCCAGATCGCTCCTAAAGATATAGGCTTTCTCAGGGAAGGCATGAAGTCTGTCGTTAAGCTGACCGCCTACGACTTTGCCGTCTATGGAGGGCTTGAAGGCTTGGTAGAGCACATAAGCGCAGACACGATAAAGGATGATAAAGGGGAAAGTTTCTACATCGTTCGCGTCAGAACCCATGAAAATCAGCTTGGCAACCCTGAAAAACCACTGGAAATCATCCCGGGTATGAAGGCTAACATCGATATTATCACCGGAGAGAAAACCCTGATGGAATATTTGATGAAGCCAATTCTCAGGGCCAGACAGAATGCTCTGACTGAGCGATAGACGCTTCAGGAATGGAATATGCCTCCCAGCTCTGATGGTTCCATGCCTGTCATCGGCCACGTTCAGAAAACCGATGGTGATGTATTCGCCATCGCCCCTGATGGCAGCAAACGCATTCTTCAGGAAGGGGATCCCCTCTATCTCAATGACAGGGTAGTCTCTGAATCCAGTAGCCCTGTTTCTATTCTTCTTGTCAGTAGCGAAGTCATTGAGCTGAAGGGTCAGTCTCAGCTTGTCATGATGCAGGATATGCTTCTGCCTGCATCATCTGATACTGATGGCTCATCAGAAGCGGAAGAGATACTGGATGCTATTGCAGAAAGAGCAGATTCTGCCGCAATCGCCCCTATTAAAGTTAACCCTGTTGAAGTTTCTGAACCCTCTTCGTCAGAAGAACCTAACAGTTCCTCTCAAGATCCCAGTCAGGAAGCAAGCGATGGCTTATCCGGTGAAGTCGTTGTTCTGGAGAGAGATGTCACAGAATTAGAACAACAAAGAGAGATTGAGCCGCTATCGGAATCATCAGAAGAAATTAAACAACCGCTTGAATCCATTCAACCATTGTTTGTACCCGAAAAGATCAATGAAGAATTAGCCAGCTCCTCTCCTGTCAATTATGCGCCCACCGCTCAAAACATGATTATGAATAACGGCGAAAGCGCTACAGAGCTGGAAGGCAAGCTCCAGGCCTTCGACGCCAACACCGGAGAAGCTCTAAAATTCAGCCTGGTCACTACTCCTGACTCAGGGCAGTTGATACTCAATGACGATGGCAGCTTTCGATTCCTGCCCGGGAGTGACTTCGATTACCTTGCAGCAGGTGAGCAAACGGTTGTTACTTTTATCTTTGAAGCCATAGACAGCAGCGGAGCCAGTTCAAGGGCTTCTGTCGATATCACCATCACAGGTGACAACAACGAAAGTATCAAGGATACCTCGGAAACTGCAAAGCCAGTATTAGCCGAGATTGTTCAGAGTGATGACGAAACAACCATCGATCTGCTCTCTCAGGCTTTTGACAAGGACCCTTCAGACACTCTCTCTGTGACTCAGTTACGACTGACTGAGGGCAACGAGGCCGGTGTCAGCATTGGCCTGGATGGCAACAGCCTCAGTATTGACCCCGAAGCCTATAAATATTTGGCTGCTGGCGAAACAGAAACCCTGACCTACGAATACCTGGTCACGAATTCCCGGGGAGAGTCCGTTTTAGAGTCTGTCACTATTACGCTCTCTGGCGACAATGATCAGCCTCAGGTCAGAGAAGCCGTCATTCAGACTTTTGATAAGAACAGCGATGACTTTAACGTTGACCTCTTGGCAGGTGCGTTCGATCTGGATTCATCAGACAACCTCAATGCCGTCTCTCTCAGGATAACAGCGGGGGATCCTTCAGGTATTACAATCGCTGACGATGGCAACAGTCTTGATGTGGATGCGTCTGCTTATGAGCATCTGGCTGGAGGCGAATCTGAAGTCATTGAGTACAGCTATGAAATAGAGGATGGGCAGGGTGGTGTTGTCAGCCAAAGTGCGTCCATTACCGTTGAGGGCACCAATGATAATCCGGAAGATATTGAACTCTCCGGTACCCGCATTGATGAAAACCAGGATGGTGCGGTTGTGGGTACTCTGTCTACCAGAGACAAAGACCTTTCTGACTCTCACACCTACACCATTGATGACCATCGCTTTGAAGTGGTAGACGGCGATCTCAAGCTGAAAGAAGGCATAGCCCTTGACCACGAAACCGATGACTCCGTTGATGTTAAGGTAACAACCACCGATGTTGATGGTGCCGCCTATTCAGAGAATTTTACCCTTGAAGTCAATGACATCAACGAAGCGCCTGTGGCCACAGACAGTTCGACCACTATCGATGAAGACAGCCTCTATCGTTTCACCCTGAATGACTTTCCCTACACTGACCAGGACGACGGTGACACGCTGAAAGCGATCGTCATTGAGACTATTCCAGCCAGTGGATCGCTGGAACTCAACGGCAGTCTGGTATCTGAAGGCGACGCCATCAGTCAGGCTGACATTTCGGCGGGCTTACTGACGTTCCTTCCTGTAGCCAATCAAAGTGCAGACAACTACACCCGCTTCAATTTCCGAGTGAACGATGGTGCCCTGTCTTCTGATATCCAGACTTTCACGATCACTGTCAATCCGGTAGACGATGCTCCCGTTGCGGGGAATCTTGATCTGGGATCAACTCCGGAAGATACCTCTTTTGTCATCACTGCTGCTGATCTTCTGGCTTCAGCCAGTGATATTGATGGGGACAGCCTGAGTATTCAATCCGTCACCCTGGCAGACCCTGCCACAGGCAGTCTGGCGAACAATCATGACGGTACCTGGAGCTACACACCCACTGCCCATTACTTCGGTGATGATGTTACTTTTAACTTCACCGTTTCAGATGGAACCTCAGGCGATGAAGCCAGCGCATCAGCCACACTTGACGTCATTTCTGTCAATGACGCAGCAGTAGTTGCCGGAGTTGATACCGGCTCCGTCACGGAAGACGATAACGCCACATTAACCACCAGCGGCAACCTGACCGTTACGGATGTTGATGCCAACGAAGCTGTTTTTCAGGCTGAAATACTTTCAGGAAGCCATGGGCAGTTATCCATTAACGCTGATGGCAGCTGGACTTACAGTGCTGATAACAGTCAGAGCACCATTCAGACATTGGGCGACGGAGACTCACTAACAGACAGTTTTACAGTGCAGACTGCCGATGGTACACAACATATTGTCACTGCCACTATTCATGGCACCAACGATGCGCCAGTAGTCACCGCAGGAGGCACTCTAGCTTACACAGAAAACGACAACCATCAGGTAATAGACAGTCATATCACTTTGACAGATATTGACTCTGCCACCATAGAGAGTGCCACGATCACGATCATCAGCAATTTCAGTTCAGCTGAAGACAATCTGGCTTTCACCGATCACAACGGGGTTTCCGGAAGCTGGGACTCATCAACCGGTACCATGACGCTCTCTGGAACTGCAACGGTCGCGCAGTATCAGGCAGCACTGAGAACGGTCACCTACTCAAACAGTTCTGACTCACCCTCTACCGCTGATCGCATCGTCAGCTTCAGTATTAACGACGGTCATAACAGCAGCCATATAGCCACCAGTACCATCACGATAAAGGCCGTCAATGATGCTCCGGTTACGGCAGGGACACTGGTGACGTCCGACGAAGATACACCTTATATCTTCAGCACATCTGACTTCGCCTTCTCTGACCCGGATGCCGGACAGACACTGCAAAGTATCAAAATCACTCAGCTGCCCCTGGCAGGTGAGCTGCTCTTTAACGAATCGGCTGTCACTGCGGGCACAGAAGTAACAAGGAACGAACTTTTAGCGGGCCGATTGAAATTTGAGCCGACTCAGAACGAACATGGCAACCTTTACGCCTCATTCGAATTTCAAGTCAGTGATGGCAACCTCTTCTCACCTTCAGCAACTTTCGACTTCAGCATTACATCGGTTAATGATGACCCAACACTCAGCTCTGCCATTGCGAAAAATTTTGTTGAAGACTCGGCTTCAGTCAATATCGACCTGCTTGAGTCTGCTGCAGACGCTGATGCTGGTGATAACCTCTCCGTGACTCAGATCACCCTGTCATCCGGTGATGACTCTGGCATCACCATCAATGGCAACACCCTTACCGTTGACCCCGGCACCTACGACTATCTTCCCGACGGAGTGACTGAAACCATTGTCTACAGCTATGACATCGAAGACGGCAATGGTGGCTCAGTTTCCCAGACAGCCACTCTGGTCATCACCGGTACAAACGACAGCGCACAGATAACAGGTCTTGATACAGCAACCATAACTGAAGACAGTCATGCCAGCACCCTGACAACCTCAGGCTCCCTCACCATCACTGATGCTGATCAGGGTGAAGCCCAGTTTCAAGCTGAAACCCTGACCGGAACTTATGGTGATCTTGTTATTGATGCCAGCGGACAATGGACTTATACGGCTGATAATACACTTCTGGAGATCCAGAGGCTGGGCGACGGTGATACTTTAAGTGAAACCTTCACAGTCACTGCGGCAGGTGGTGATAACCACAATGTAGCTATCAGTATCGACGGCAGCAACGATGCTCCCACTATCAGCAGCGTTAACGATGTCGCCGGAGCTGTGACTGAGATTGTCGACGGTGGTGCGGGTGAGAACAGCAACACCCTGACCGACACCGGCTCCTTCACCATCGCCGATGTGGATCTTTCAGATCAGCAGAGTGTCAGCGTCAGCGCCGCAGCCAATGGTTATCTGGGTAGCCTGACTGCCATGGTAGCAGACGACACCCAGGGCGATGGTAATGGCCGCATCGACTGGAGTTTCAGTGTTAATGATGCCGACATTGATTATCTGGGTGACGGTGAGATCCTGACCCAGACCTACACCGTGACTGTTAACGACGGTGAGGGCGGCACCGTCGATCAGCAGGTGACCATTACCCTTACTGGCAGCAACGATGCTCCCACTATCAGCAGCGTTACCGATGTCGCCGGAGCTGTGACTGAGATTGTCGACGGTGGTGCGGGTGAGAACAGCAACACCCTGACCGACAACGGCTCCTTCACCATCGCCGATGTGGATCTTTCAGATCAGCAGAGTGTCAGCGTCAGTGCCGCAGCCAATGGTTATCTGGGTAGCCTGACTGCCATGGTAGCAGACGACACCCAGGCCGATGGTACTGGCCGCATCGACTGGAGTTTCAGTGTTAATGATGCCGACATTGATTATCTGGGTGACGGTGAGATCCTGACCCAGACTTATAGCGTCACTGTCGACGATGGCGAAGGCAGTACAGTAGCTCAGCAGGTAACTATTACTCTGACTGGCACCAACGATGTGGCAGTAATCACGGGCGATGACAGTGGCAGCGTCACTGAGGACGCCGGCAACACCCTCATGACTTCCGGCACCCTGAGTATCGCCGATGTCGATGGCGGCGAAGCCAGTTTCACCCCAGAGACCATCACCGGCACCTACGGCTCACTGACCATTGATGGCAGTGGCAGCTGGAGCTATTCGGCCAGTAATAACCATGCTGATATTCAAGTTCTGGGCAATGGTGACACTTTGACCGAAACCCTTACGATTCGGACTTTGGATGGCACCACCCGCAATATTGTCATTACCATTAACGGCACCAACGATGTGGCAGTCATCACTGGCGATGACAGTGGCAGCGTCACTGAGGACGTCGGCAACACCCTCATGACTTCCGGCACCCTGAATATCACCGATGTCGATGGCGGCGAGGCCAGTTTCACCCCAGAGACCATCACCGGCACCTACGGCTCACTGACCATTGATGGCAGTGGCACCTGGAGCTATTCGGCCAGTAACAACCATGCTGATATTCAGGCTCTGGGCAATGGTGACACTTTGACCGAAACCCTTACGGTTCGGACTTTGGATGGCACCACCCGCAATATTGTCATTACCATTAACGGCACCAACGATGTGGCAGTCATCACTGGCGATGACAGTGGCAGCGTCACTGAGGACGCCGGCAACACCCTCATGACTTCCGGCACCCTGAGTATCGCCGATGTCGATGGCGGCGAAGCCAGTTTCACCCCAGAGACCATCACCGGCACCTACGGCTCACTGACCATTGATGGCAGTGGCAGCTGGAGCTATTCGGCCAGTAATAACCATGCTGATATTCAAGTTCTGGGCAATGGTGACACTTTGACCGAAACCCTTACGGTTCGGACTTTGGATGGCACCACCCGCAATATTGTCATTACCATTAACGGCACCAACGATGCGGCAGTCATCACTGGCGATGACAGTGGCAGTGTCACTGAGGACGCAGGCAACACCCTCATGACTTCCGGCACCCTGAGTATCGCCGATGTCGATGGCGGCGAAGCCAGTTTCACCCCAGAGACCATCACCGGCACCTACGGCTCACTGACCATTGATGGCAGTGGCAGCTGGAGCTATTCGGCCAGTAATAACCATGCTGATATTCAAGTTCTGGGCAATGGTGACACTTTGACCGAAACCCTTACGGTTCGGACTTTGGATGGCACCACCCGCAATATTGTCATTACCATTAACGGCACCAACGATGCGGCAGTCATCACTGGCGATGACAGTGGCAGTGTCACTGAGGACGCCGGCAACACCCTCATGACTTCCGGCACCCTGAGTATCGCCGATGTCGATGGCGGCGAAGCCAGTTTCACCCCAGAGACCATCACCGGCACCTACGGCTCACTGACCATTGATGGCAGTGGCAGCTGGAGCTATTCGGCCAGTAATAACCATGCTGATATTCAGGCTCTGGGCAATGGTGACACTTTGACCGAAACCCTTACGGTTCGGACTTTGGATGGCACCACCCGCAATATTGTCATTACCATTAACGGCACCAACGATGTGGCAGTCATCACTGGCGATGACAGTGGCAGCGTCACTGAGGACGCCGGCAACACCCTCATGACTTCCGGCACCCTGAGTATCGCCGATGTCGATGGCGGCGAAGCCAGTTTCACCCCAGAGACCATCACCGGCACCTACGGCTCACTGACCATTGATGGCAGTGGCAGCTGGAGCTATTCGGCCAGTAATAACCATGCTGATATTCAGGCTCTGGGCAATGGTGACACTTTGACCGAAACCCTTACGGTTCGGACTTTGGATGGCACCACCCGCAATATTGTCATTACCATTAACGGCACCAACGATGCGGCAGTCATCACTGGCGATGACAGTGGCAGCGTCACTGAGGACGCCGGCAACACCCTCATGACTTCCGGCACCCTGAGTATCGCCGATGTCGATGGCGGCGAAGCCAGTTTCACCCCAGAGACCATCACCGGCACCTACGGCTCACTGACCATTGATGGCAGTGGCAGCTGGAGCTATTCGGCCAGTAATAACCATGCTGATATTCAAGTTCTGGGCAATGGTGACACTTTGACCGAAACCCTTACGGTTCGGACTTTGGATGGCACCACCCGCAATATTGTCATTACCATTAACGGCACCAACGATGCGGCAGTCATCACTGGCGATGACAGTGGCAGTGTCACTGAGGACGCCGGCAACACCCTCATGACTTCCGGCACCCTGAGTATCGCCGATGTCGATGGCGGCGAAGCCAGTTTCACCCCAGAGACCATCACCGGCACCTACGGCTCACTGACCATTGATGGCAGTGGCAGCTGGAGCTATTCGGCCAGTAATAACCATGCTGATATTCAAGTTCTGGGCAATGGTGACACTTTGACCGAAACCCTTACGGTTCGGACTTTGGATGGCACCACCCGCAATATTGTCATTACCATTAACGGCACCAACGATGCGGCAGTCATCACTGGCGATGACAGTGGCAGTGTCACTGAGGACGCCAGCAACACCCTCATGACTTCCGGCACCCTGAATATCACCGATGTCGATGGCGGCGAGGCCAGTTTCACCCCAGAGACCATCACCGGCACCTACGGCTCACTGACCATTGATGGCAGTGGCACCTGGAGCTATTCGGCCAGTAACAACCATGCTGATATTCAGGCTCTGGGCAATGGTGACACTTTGACCGAAACCCTTACGGTTCGGACTTTGGATGGCACCACCCGCAATATTGTCATTACCATTAACGGCACCAACGATGTGGCAGTCATCACTGGCGATGACAGTGGCAGCGTCACTGAGGACGCCGGCAACACCCTCATGACTTCCGGCACCCTGAGTATCGCCGATGTCGATGGCGGCGAAGCCAGTTTCACCCCAGAGACCATCACCGGCACCTACGGCTCACTGACCATTGATGGCAGTGGCAGCTGGAGCTATTCGGCCAGTAATAACCATGCTGATATTCAGGCTCTGGGCAATGGTGACACTTTGACCGAAACCCTTACGGTTCGGACTTTGGATGGCACCACCCGCAATATTGTCATTACCATTAACGGCACCAACGATGCGGCAGTCATCACTGGCGATGACAGTGGCAGCGTCACTGAGGACGTCGGCAACACCCTCATGACTTCCGGCACCCTGAATATCACCGATGTCGATGGCGGCGAGGCCAGTTTCACCCCAGAGACCATCACCGGCACCTACGGCTCACTGACCATTGATGGCAGTGGCAGCTGGAGCTATTCGGCCAGCAACAACCATGCTGATATTCAGGCTCTGGGCAATGGTGACAGCCTGTCCGAAACCCTGACGGTTCAGTCTTTGGATGGCACTACCCACAATATCGTTATTACCATTAATGGCGCCAATGACGGTCCAGCTATTGATGCGGGTACGCCAGACCAATCTGCAACCGAAGAACAGGTATTCAGCTACCAGGTACCTGCAAACGCTTTTTCCGACATAGACGGTGACAACCTGACTTATTCTGCCACACTGGATGATGGCAGTCCGTTACCCGCATGGCTGTCATTCGATCCATCCAATGGCACTTTTTCCGGAACACCCGATGACCCGGATCTTGGACAAATAACCATCAAAGTGACTGCCAGCGATGGTATCCTCAGTGTTTCAGATCAATTCAAAATTAATGTTGCAGGGGTCAACGATGCTCCGGAACTGGTTGGCACCCTTAATAATCAGATGGTGGCGGAAGAATCTGCTTTCAGTTACACCATTCCGGCAAATGCTTTCTCCGACGCAGAGGGCGACACACTGACTTACAGCGCCAGTCTGGCCGATGACGATCCCCTGCCCGCATGGCTGACGTTCGATGCCGGAACCCGAACCTTCAGTGGAACACCTGATGATCCTGATGTTGGCAATCTGTCAGTCAAGATTTCCGTTTCGGATGGTTCAGAGACAACGGATGTTTTCTGGTCAATGAATGTCACGGCTGTCAACGATGCCCCTGAATTGTCGGGCAGTCCTCTTATCAGCGGAGTTGAGGCAGCCTACAGTTTCTCAGATAACACGGACATTTCAGGTAACGGTAACAACCTGACCCTCAGTGGCAGTGCCACACTGGGCAGCGGACATAACGGCGGTCAGGCCTTTGAAATGAATGGCAGCTCCGGTGGTGGTGAGATTTCGGGGCTTAAGATCGGTGGAGCCCTGACCATTTCTGCCTGGGTGAAATACGACAGCCTGAATCAGAACTGGTCCAGAATAATAGACTTCGCGAATGGTCCTGCCGACAACAATATTCTACTTGCTCATATCGGCACATCGAATGATCTCGCTTTTGAAATCTATGACGGGGCAGGCTACCCCGCAGACGGTCAGCTCCATATCAGCAACTTTTTTACCGAAGGTGAGTGGGTTCACCTGACAGCCACTATCGATAATACCGGAGCAATGCGGATCTATAAAAACGGAGAGCTGGCCGGAGAGAATCTCAACGGGGCTGTTCTTCCGGAGATTGTCCGATCAGGCAACTATGTCGGCAAGAGCCATTGGGGTCATGATGGTGATCTGGACGGCTCAATAGACGATTTTGCTGTTTTCAACAGTGCCTTGAGTGCTCATCAGGTCAAAGCCGTCTATGAAGCTGACTCAGTAGAAAATCTCATCAGCGATGCCTTCCATGTTATCGAACAGAGTCCCAACAGCACTGTCCTTGGCTCAGTAGCGGCGACGGATATTGATAATGCCAGTAACCAGCTGACTTACACCTTGAGTAACGATGCCGGTGGCCGCTTCACCATAAACAGTTCAACCGGTGAAATTTCAGTGGCTGACAGCACACTGCTGGACCATGACAGCAACGCATCTCACACGATTACGGTGCAGGTGAGCGATGGCCAGCTCAGCAGTACTCGCGATTACACGGTTTTTGTTAACAGCAGCACGCTGTCAACCTATGAGGATACCAGCTATGCCCTCACTCTGACCGATCTGAGTCACAGCGATCAGGAAGCGGCTGCCATGACCCAGATCAAGCTATCAACCTTACCTGATGAGGGAACCCTGAAGCTGAATGGCGTTGCTGTGACGCAAGATCAGGTCATCAGCAAAGCGGATATTGAAGCAGGTCTTCTGGTCTTTGAGCCAGACAGCAACGAAGCCGACGATAACTACACGTCTATCGGCTTCAAAGTACACGACGGTAACAGCTATTCTGGTGAGTATACCCGGACATTTGATGTGGCAGCGGTGGCGGACAGCGTCACCATGAATAATATCGGCTCTGAAGTGTTGAATAGTACCTTTGATGGCAACAACACTGATGGCTGGCAACGAACCAACCCTTACGGCATCAGCCATTCAATGGTTAAGAATAATCGGCTGAATAACTATTATTCAACTGAGAGCTATAGAAACATTGATACCAGTGACAGTTCTGTTCAGACGTACGAATTAACCTTCATCCTTCACCATGAGAGAAATCTACACCATACCACCAACATCAGGGTGAAATGGAATGGACAGACAGTCGCAACCTATACGGAAGCTCCCGGTTCAGGTACCCATACATCGACCAAAACCATCCTGTTAAACGCAACGGGTAATCCCAGTACAGAGCTGCGATTCGACGAAGATATCAATGTGTTTTACCTGGACAATATCCGGATCACCAAAGTGCGTGCTACGGATGAGGATACCGCTTTCAATCTGCCGGATCTCGGCATCACCCAGGTCGACAGCGACGGTTCTGAAACGCTGACCGTTTCTGCCGATGGCGTACCTGCCGGAGCAGTGCTCACTGATGGCAGCCACTCAATAACAGCAGATGGAACCGCTGTCGACATTTCCGGCTGGGACTTCGCTAATCTGCAAATAACACCACCGGCAGACAGCACAGATACTATGAATCTGACGTTCACAGCCACCACGACAGAAAGTAATGGTGACAGTTCATCAGTCAGTGAGAGCTTGTCCATCAGGGTCAACTCGGTAGATGACAAACCAGTATCGTCAGACAACAGTCTTTTATTAAAACAGACGGACAGTTACACATTCAGTACCGAAGATTTCAGCTTCACCGATGGTGATGCCGGTGACAGCCTGCAATCCATTACCATCACCTCTCTGCCCGCTTCCGGCGCTTTAACGCTGAATGGTGCTGCTGTGACAGCCAATCAGGTCATTACCGCAGCAGACCTTGGCAATCTGACCTATACCGCTCCAGCCACTGATCCGGATGTTGGCACCAGTTTTGGTTTTACGGTGAGCGATGGCATTCTTTCCAGTGATCCACAAACATTCAGCCTTAATGTAAGAGGTACTTACTCTCAAAACCTGCTGACTAATGGCAGTGCTGAGAATGGCACCTCTGGCTGGAATATTATTGCAAACGGTGGTGATGGCTGGGGTTCAGGCAATAGCAGTCACGACGGCGACGGTCAGAGTTGGGTTACTTCCAATGCCTGGGCGAAAAAGTCACAAACGGTGGATCTTCTGGCCAAAGGGTTTACCGAACAATATCTGGATTCTGCTCCTGACATCAGTGTCAGCGACTGGTTTAAAGATAACGGTGCCAACGATGATTATTACCTGAAAGTTGAACTGCGGGACGCCAGCAATAATGTTATTGCTTCCTACGACACCGGAACATTGACTGCAACCGACAACTGGCAGGAGGCTGCTAATACCTTCAGTAATTATGGTGCCGGTGTCCGCTATGTTTATTTTGAACACGGCGCTAAAGACCAGGAAAACCTGAGTGGTCATCACGGGGCAAGCATTGACGACTCAGAAGTGGTATTAAAGATTGGTGATGTTGATCTGGTGGGTACCAATTCCGGAGAAATTATTGATGGTACAGTTCAGTCCGACACTCTCAGAGGTGAAGGGGGTGCAGACACCCTTCTTGGTGATGCCGGTGACGACCTGATATTTGGTGGTGCGAGTAAAGACATCATCACAGGCGGAGCAGGCGATGACATTCTCTCGGGGGATGATGATAGCGATACCTTTGTCTGGCTTGCTTCTGACCTGGGGTCAGCCGCTAATCCTGCCGAGGATGTCATCAAGGACTTTAACACAGGCTCCGGTGGGGACGTTATAGATCTAAGTGATGTCCTGGTGGATAATTCAACGCCTCTGGACCAGTACCTGAGCCTGAACTTTGATAACGGCGACACCACCATCGAGGTGATGCCAGACGCTGACGGTGATATTACCCAGAAGATTAAGCTGGAAGGTGTTGATCTCTCAGGCTACGGGGGAGGCAGTACCGACGCACAAATCCTTAACAACCTGATTAGTGACGGCAACCTTCAAATCGATTGATTCGACAGTCATTCGATTAAAGTTTCTCCATCCAGACCTGTGTGGTTCATGGTCCAGGCTCCAAAATCAGAATCCCGAATCATGGCACCAATAAAAGAGCTGCGATCAAACCTTGCATGATTGAACTCTGCCTGATCAATAGTAACATGATCCAAACGACAGTGGACAAATGATGGGCTTTCTTCCAAACTGTAACACTCCCTGAACTGACCCTGCTCAAAAATCACTTCGTTAAACTGGGTGCCTTCCATTAAAGCTGAATCCATATCGACCCGGGTAAAATAACTGTTCGAAATCCGGGTCCTGACCAGCTTGGGAACATTGAATTCGCAGTCGGTCATAATCACCTTGTTCAAATTGCCACCCGAAAACACCGGCCCTTCCTGAAAACTGTCACAGCCTCTGAACTGACAGTCTTCCATTAAAACGTTATTGAAGTGAGTACTTGTCAGTGTGCAATCCCTGAACTCTATATTCCTGAGCTGGGAGCCGGTAAAGTTCGCATCATCCAGAAATCCGTGAATAATCTGGCTGTTGTGCATCTTTAAACCCATGCATGAGCTGTTATGAAAACTTTGAGCCCCCATATTGCAGCTATCAATGACAGCATTATCCAGACAACTTTGGTCAAAATTAACAGCAAACAGATTGCAATCCACCAGACGCGCCTCATCCAGCCGACAATGCCTCAGATCAGCACCTTCCAGGGAAGAATCTTCGAAGATGGCACCCCTCAGATCGGCACCTCTGAAATCAGCCCCGGATAAATTACAGCCTTTAAATCGGGCTCCCCGCAACTGTGCCTTTCTGAAGTTACTGCCCTTCAAGTCCGTTTGATTAAAACAGACCCTTTCAAGATCTCTGCCCTCCAGCACTGCACCTTTGAGTACCTGTCTGGGAGGAAAGTTCATACCGGGATGTAAAAGATCGAGAAGTTCACTCGCAAAATCATCAGATGCCGGAGTATTGGTCACGACTCGAGCTTCTCTGGCCGGGTCGATAGCAATACTGTATTCACCCAAGCCTTTCAGCAGGATGGTACTTTTTCCATCAAGGCCTGAGGTTTTGATTTCCTCTGTTTCCAGTACATCAAACCTGCCCAATCCTTGTCGTGCATTCTGACGGGTATCTTTATTTTTCCCTGAATCGGACACCACTGCGCCTCCCTGGCTGATACTTTTTGCGATCAAATTTGGACATCATCGCCATGAATGCGGGGATGATTGTCTTAGCTTGCGGCTGTTTATTAGAGTCGTCCGATGAACGGTAAAGTTTAGAATGCGGCCATCCAAAGATACTGTTCGCCAAGTGCAGTAAAACTCTAGACTCTCAGTCGGAGGGCTCCATAACATGATTGGCAAGATCCAACACAACATGCCGTATATGATGGTCATCAAGCTCATAGAATACCTGTTTACCACGGCGGGAAGATTTGAGAATTCTGGCTTCTCTGAGCCCTTTGAGGTGATGGCTGGTCAGTGGTTGAGACATACCTGATATTTCTGACAGGCAACAGACCGGTTGTGGTTCATCAATACAGGCCATAACCAGTTTGAGGCGCCCTTCATCCCCCAGCAGCCTGAAAAGTGAGGCCAGCCTGGCCAAATGCTCTGAAGACATTTCTGGTAATTCAGTACAACAGGGCTGATGGAGTTCAGTCATATAGGAGTTACGTTGTAAAAAGTAGATTGAGTTCAAGCCGCCATGGGCTAAAAATATCAGCTCATGCCGGATTAATACAATTAGTGCCATCGACAGAGGCGAATCCTGTAACAAACACGCATGGGTGCTTCGGCTTTTCCTGTCTATTTAAGATTTAGATCAGGATTTATCCTAAGCGGCCGTTATTGACAGTGATAGACACCCTTGCAAGCTGGTATAGAGTCCAGAATCCAGGGGTTTGTCCGTCATAGCCCACACATTGCACGAAGTGCAGCTAATTTCATTGTGGGTTTAACATCTGATGCACTCTCCAGAACCACCACTGGAACTGAATAATGACCGACCTAGATTCCAACAGCATTCATACTGGCCTTTCAGGTCGTATGCTTCTTGAAAATCCTTTGCTGAACAAGGGCACTGCCTTTACTTTTGAAGAACGCAGCGAACTGGACCTCCATGGTCTGTTGCCACCCCGTGTAGAAACACTGGAAGAGCAGTGTCGCCGCGCCTATAAATCTTTTGCGATCAAGCCCACTCCTATTCTCAAACATATTTACCTACGCTCACTGCAAGATACCAACGAAACGCTTTTCTACGCTCTGGTTCAGCGTCATCTTCAGGAAATGTTGCCTATCATCTACACCCCTGTGGTAGGTCAGGCCTGTCAGCGATACAGCGATCTTTATCGTCGTCCTCGCGGCCTCTACATCTCTTTCCCTGAGCGCGCTCAGATTGATGCCATGCTGGCAAACTTCAAGCGCAACATTGAAGTCATCGTAGTGACTGATGGTGAGCGTATCCTGGGTCTGGGCGACCAGGGTATTGGTGGTATGGGTATCTGCATCGGTAAACTATCTCTTTACTCTGCCGTGGGTGGCATTACGCCCAACCTGACAATGCCCATTGCTCTGGATTGTGGCACTAACAACAAAAAACTGCTGAAAGATCCCAATTACCTGGGATGGCGACATGAGCGCATCGGTGAGGACGATTATTTCGAATTTGTCGATATGTTTATCCAGACACTTAAACGTCGCTGGCCAAACGCCCTGCTGCAATTTGAAGACTTCGCGATCAACCACGCTACGCCTCTGCTGGAAAAGTACCGTGATCAGCTCTGCACCTTTAACGATGATATTCAGGGCACGGCCGCTGTTACTGCTGCTACCCTGATGGCTGCAGCCAAGGCTGCTGGCAAATCCATTGAAGACCTGAGCGTTGCTTTCCTGGGTGGAGGCTCTGCAGGCTGTGGGATCGCTGAACAAATTATCCGTCTGATGGTGGGTCGCGGACTGTCTGACGAGGAAGCTCGCAAGCGCATCTACATGGTTGATCGTGACGGCCTGGTGCACGACCAGATGAAAGGCCTCCGTCCATTCCAGCAGAAGCTGACTCAGCGTTTTGCTGATATTCAAGGCTGGTCAGCCGAGGGCACAGTGTCGCTGGCGGATGTCGTTCGCATTGCCAAGCCAGACGCCATCATTGGTGTTTCCGGTCAACCCGGCCTGTTCACTCAGGAAATTATTGAGAACATGTCGATCAACCACGAGCAGCCCATTATTTTCCCACTCTCGAACCCGATCAGTCAGGTGGAAGCTCTGCCCGAAAACATTATCAAATGGACTAACGGCAAGGCTCTGATTGCTACTGGCAGCCCGTTTGAGCCGGTTCAGCTCAATGACAGCGCTTACCCGATTGCCCAGTGCAACAATATCTATATTTTCCCCGGTCTGGGTCTGGGTGTGCTGGCTTCCGGCGCCTGTCGCATTACTGACAAGATGCTCGACGTTGCTGTAGAAACACTGGCACTCGCTTCTCCTGCTCTGGTGAGCAGAGAAGCACCTCTTCTGCCTTTGTTGGATCGCATCCAGCATGTCACCAACGATATTGCTCTCGCTGTTGCTCTTCAGGCCCAGAAGGACGGTCTGGCCCCGATCACTGAGTTGACTGATCTGGAACAAAAGATCAGAACAAAACGCTGGAGCCCCGAGTATCGCCGCATTCGCATGTCCTTCTGCTAGATTGCCCTTCTGATAATAGCATCACTCTCCAATTGCACGTCGTAAGACGTGCAATTGGTCTCTCTTTATCCCATTACTCTGCCTTTTTTATCGCTATCATAAACTCCTGAAAGCTTGGACGCTCATTTCAAGGCCCAATCAGACCAGACTGAATAACATTTTAAAAAAAGCCGCCAAGAAGTAGTTATATCCACCAGATATTCAATATAAATCGAGAAATAGTGTCATAAATAGCGGGTTATTATCACTATTTATCCCTTTATTGATCTATATCAAACCTGCTTCGTACCAAACAAACTTAAGCTGTAAGAGAAATCGGGGACTCCGGTTCAATTTTTTGATCGGTACAACCCTGCCGAAAAAACCGGCGGGTCAGTTTAATTCCATAAGCGTTCAAAGAAATCGCTTGGGTTACTCAGCAATAAGACCTCCAAGAAAGTCTGATCTGACATGCCTCCGGCATAATTCTCTCTCGCAACACAAAGACAAGCGAACAGTGAGAGATACGTGTTTGGTAACATAGGAAATAAATATGAAGCAGTGGATTCGACTTTCACTCACAACCAAAGTGCTGATCGGCATGGTGGCAGGCCTGGCTATTGGCCTGATAATGCGTCAGTTTACAGGTAATACTTTTATTGAGCATTACCTGGTAAATGGCGTATTCAACGTCATAGGTCAAATATTTCTGACCGCTCTGAAAATGATAGTAGTACCTCTGGTATTCACCTCCATCGTATGCGGTACCTGCTCCCTCAAAGACGTAACAGTACTGGGTCGTCTGGGCGGAAAAACAGTCGCTTTTTACCTGCTTACGACCTGTATTGCCATCAGTCTGGCTATGGGTCTGGCTCTGCTTGTCAGCCCGGGTGAAGGTGCCAACCTGGAAAGTGCTTCTTCTTATGCCGCCTCCACCGCACCTTCGCTGTCTGAAGTCATCATCGGCATGTTCCCGGCTAACCCTATCGAAGCCATGGCCTCCGGTAACACACTGCAAATCATCGTATTTGCCTTGCTGTTCGGTATTGCCATTGCTGCTGCGGGTAAACCTGCTGAGCCTATCGTCAAGATTTTTGTGGCTCTGAACGAAGTCATGATGAAGCTGACTACTTTGATCATGAACCTGGCACCTTACGGTGTGATGGGGCTGCTGGCCAAGCTGTTCTACTCAATTGACCTGGGTGCTATCGGTAACCTGATTCAGTATTTCCTGGTCGTTCTGGGGGCTCTGGCTCTGCAGCTGTTCATCACATACTGCGGTCTGTTAAAAATCACTACAGGTCTGAGTCCGCGCATCTTCCTGAAGAAAATGCAGGATGCCTTCATGTTTGCCTTTACCACAGCCTCCAGTAACGCCACTATCCCGGTCACTATGGAAGGCGTAACTCGTCGTATGGGTGTTAGCAATAAGGTGGCCTCTTTCACCATCCCCCTGGGCAGTACCATCAACATGGACGGTACCGCCATCATGCAGGGTGCTGCGACGGTCTTTATCGCCCAGGCCTTTGGTGTAGATCTGAGCATGGGTGACTATCTGATGGTGATCGTCACAGCCACTCTGGCTTCTGTCGGTACTGCGGGTGTACCCGGAGTGGGTCTGGTTATGTTGGCGATGGTTCTACAGCAGGTAGGCCTGCCTCTGGAAGGTATTGCCCTGATCATGGGTGTAGATCGCCTGCTGGATATGGTACGTACCGCTGTCAATATAACAGGCGACAGTGTTGTAACCTGTATCGTTGCCAAGAGCGAAGGCGAGATGGATCTGAAGGTTTATAACGATCTTGAAGCCGGTGAAAGCGATGAGAACATCGACTTCCACCACATCGGTGAGCAGCAGGTCCGGACTGCCTGATTGATCACTGACCACAACAGAGCGTAGCCCCAAGGCTACGCTCCTCCCACCTACTCAAACTTACCCATCCCTGCTGCACAGTTCAGCAATTCAGCCTCCTGTAAGCCTGACTCATCAGAACCACTTTTCGGCAACATAAATTCAGAGCGTTAAACGAGCGTTAACAGTCGTCAGTCAGAAACAAGGAGATGAAGGAATAGCGATTTTTAACGGAAGGTAATTGAACATAAAAATAAGCGGATTGGTTTACAGGCTGTGTGGATAATGGCTTTATTATCCTTCCATGTATGTCCGGATGCTCGCGTTGCTTCTGCAATTCTTCTCAGCTCCGGTTTCCCTGTTGGTTGCTACACCACAAAAAAACACCCTATAAACCAATCCGCTTGTACGGTCATCGACTTTTATTATTGTTTTTATCAGTCGATTCATCTGCCTCATTATTGTTTTTATTTTCGGCAGTTTTTCTTGCTTTCGACCCTATGTATACAATCGACGTGCCAATTTTTTGGAAACTGGCCACACCCCTTGGCATACGTACAATCCGACGCAAGACCCCACCCCAATAGGTATTTTTATCCAGCCTGAATGTGTTACCTGTGGGAAGTAGTCCCGTAACAGTGAGATATTGACGTAACGCTTACAGAATTTCATAAACTGAGAATACCCCGGGCAACGGGGATTTTGACTGAGAGATTTAAATTCGAGAGATTGCCCATATAGTGTCTTTATAATCGCACTTGGAATTTATCGGAAATAATCATGACTACAGATACTCATTTTGACTACCTGGTCATTGGTGGTGGTAGCGGCGGCATAGGTACTGCTAATCGAGCTGCCATGTACGGCACAAAAGTTGGTCTTATTGAAGCCAAACACCTCGGCGGCACCTGTGTAAACGTTGGCTGTGTTCCCAAAAAAGCCATGTGGTTTGCAGGACAGATTTCCGATGCCATCCACTATGGTCCGGATTACGGTTTTGATCTGAACCGTGAAGAAATCCTGAAAAACTTCAGCTGGAGCAAGCTGGTTGAAAGCCGTGAGGCCTACATCAGTCGTATTCACCAGTCCTATGACCGGGTACTGGGTAACAACAAAGTAACCGTCATAAAAGGTTACGGTCGTTTTGTGGATGCCAAAACCGTTGAAGTGAACGGTGTTCAATACACGGCTGATCACATTACCATCGCCACCGGTGGTGAGCCTGCTGTCCCATCCATTCCAGGCGCTGAATACGGCATTGACTCTGACGGCTTCTTTGAACTGACAGAACGTCCTGAGCGTGTTGCAGTGCTGGGGGCCGGGTACATTGCCGTCGAACTGGCGGGGGTCCTCCATGCCCTGGGCAGTGAAACCCACCTGCTGGTTCGCAAGCACAAACCCTTGCGCAACTTCGACGACATGCTGTCCGATACTCTGGTTGAGATCATGGAAGCGGAAGGCCCGACCCTGCACACACATTCTGTACCCAAAGAGATCACCAAAGAAAGTGATGGCAGCCTGACCATCCATCTTGAAAATGGCAACAGCCTGACAGTTGATACGGTTATCTGGGCTGCAGGTCGTAAGCCACACACCCACTCCATCAATCTGGAAGCAGCGGGTGTCGAAACCGATGAGCGTGGCTACATTCCTGTCGACAAGTTCCAGAACACCAATGTGCCTGGTATTTATGCAGTCGGTGACAACATTGGCAAGATCGAACTGACACCGGTTGCAGTGGCAGCCGGACGTCGTCTGTCAGAAAGGCTCTTCAACAACAAACCGGAAGAACACCTGAACTACGACAATATTGCGACTGTCGTCTTCAGTCACCCTACGATTGGCACCGTGGGTCTGAGCGAAAGCGAAGCCATTGAACGTCATGGTGAGGAAAACGTTAAGGTTTACACCAGTGGCTTTACCGCCATGTACAGTGCGCTGACCAGTCACCGTCAGCCAAGCCGCATGAAGCTGGTTACCCTGGGTAAAGAAGAGAAAATTGTTGGCATTCACACCATCGGTCATGGCTCCGATGAAATGCTGCAGGGTTTTGCAGTGGCACTGAAAATGGGTGCAACCAAAGCAGACTTTGATAATACAGTGGCTATCCATCCGACCTCTGCGGAAGAATTCGTTACTATGAGGTGATCCTTTTACCGGAGAATTAAAAAAGAAGAGACACATCGAATAATGCCTCGTCAGTCAAAACTGTGGGGCATTCCTGGTTCAAGCAGGTTGCCCAGTGCCTGATATAAAGCGATTTCTGTTCATCTACAGGTTCTGAAACCTTATCGGCCGACTAGTTTTATTTAAACAACTGGCAACATTTCAACGCCTGCCCGAACGGTTAAGCTGCTTCAATACACCAGTACACATCCTGGTCAGCCCGTTCATTAACGATATCAGTGGAAATGTGCAGTTATAGGCTCCAAGATTTAACTGATCATCAATATTTAAAAAATTTTTCTCGCTTAGAAGCTTGCCAGCACCATAGGGATAGAGCATTTCACTCAGGCATTTATTATTTTTTACATGATTCAGGTAGCAGTCGGTCGGGTCATATTCCCCCCGGTGAGCTGATCAAAGCCTGACTCACAAGGCTGCAGGGCCGTCCAGTAGAGCACCACCTGCGCTACCCGGCCAAGCCATTCCCGGTACTCCTGATCTTCCCGACCCAGGAGGGATTGGAGGTGATTAAGTGTGGCAGGCCCAGGCAACAGTCCTGAGAGGAATTGATTGCAGGCTGATTCAATAAATGTGGCCGTTTCCTTAAGTGCCTGAGGGTTTTTATAGTGATAACCATCATCCCTCTGGCGTAAACGTGACCGTACCAGAACCGCTGATACAATGATCTCACAAATGCTATTAGCCAGAGCAACACGCTGTGAAACTATGGGCGGATAACAGTGGTCGAGCGTGTCTTTCTGCCGTAAACAACCCTGGATATCGCCAAAGGTTTCATAATCACCCAGGTCACGCATGCCACAGTGCCCAAAATCAATCTTATCAGTCGCAAGAGTATTCCACGCCGCCAATTTGCCAGGGTGAATATTGTCGTGCATTAGATTCATGGCTGCATGCAAGGCGACCCAGCCCCGGGCGCTCCCGGGTGCAGTCACCGTCTGCTTCTGGCGAATGGGCATACCGGGCATAGGCGGCAGGTGCTGTATAGGAAAAGACATTGATATACTCTTGATTAAATCCGCAACGAGCGCAACACTCGCTGTTATGGATAAGGTTCAAGCTACCTTGTCAAACACTTAAGAAAGACATTTCTGGCACCGTTGATATCACGATCAACGGTGAAGCCCTCACCCTTTATAATTTTGGAAGAACCTAATTTTTCGTCAATGGTCCCGTTCCATGATTGAGTCTTGGATGTATAGGCTTCGTTGCAATCAACTACATGCTTTCCATACTTTTTTGCGTACCACTTAAGCCGCTTTTTGAATTGGTAGTGATTGAGGTCAAGCATCTAGAACAATGTCATCCTTTTTGCATTTCAGCCGGTCAATTTCCCTGTTGAAATGAATAATCCGATCTCTTGCCCACTGGGGCATGTCGGGGAACTTAATGCCCTTCTGCGTGTTCAGGATTTTTTGCTTTTGACTGATCAAGCTGTCCACTTGTTTCATCAGTGGGAACAGCTTTGTTTTTGCAACGTTATCACCCGCTATCAATGCCTCTTTTTCGCTGTAGCAAGTGGCAAAGGTGCGAACTCCGGGGTCAACTCCAACGCATCTAACCTTCCCTTGGATTTTGGGATTTAGCTCAATATGTTGTTGAACCTGAATGAACCAGCGACCTTTGTCGTAGGTTACGACACAAGATTTACCAATCGCTTCTGCTGGCACATCTTCTGTCAGGTGAATCTTGCCAAGAGCCTGTACGCAGGGATTTAATCCCTTTGGCAAACGGTCAATAGAGAATGAGTGCCTGCTACCTTTGCGGCTTTTGAAACTGATTTCTGCAAAGCCCTCTTTAGCTCCCTTGAGCTTCTTGTTGTGCTTGCAGACCGCTTTGAATGTAGCCGCTGCCGCCAGTGCTCAAGGAGTATCCCCCCGACTGAAATATCAATTATCAAAAAATCACAAACGAAAGCAGAAAAAGGAATTTTATCAAGAAACCCATGCAAGATAATCAAACACACGACATATAAAATTCCATGGTCGTATATTCCGCCGTCTTTCCAAAGAAAAAAACATAAGCGCCTGTTTTTATTGTAATAATTAAACAGAAAAATAATGCTATTCAGTGTCAACACTTCTCTGATGCCGTATAAAAAAACACCACTATTCACAAAATAAATAGCAAAGATAAAAACAACAGGATTGTCACAAATGTTCACAAATCACAGAATGCAGTCACCGGATCGGCATGTCTCTGACTAAAAACGCCGATCATCAAAACACGCTGATAACGTCGTGAAAACGGAAGGACTGATTATGTCAAACTACCTGAATGATATTGACGCAATTGCTTCACTGAAAGCTACTCAGGGCTCTTCCTGGGAAGCGATCAATCCCGAATACGCTGCTCGCATGAAAGCGCAGAACCGTTTCAAAACCGGTCTGGATATTGCCCGCTATACCGCCAAAATCATGCGCGAAGACATGGCGGCTTACGACGCAGACACTGCAAAGTACACCCAGTCCCTGGGCTGCTGGCATGGATTCATTGGTCAGCAGAAGATGATTTCTATCAAGAAACATTTCAACAACACTGACCGTCGCTACCTTTACCTGTCTGGCTGGATGGTTGCTGCACTGCGCTCCGAGTTTGGTCCTCTGCCAGACCAGTCCATGCACGAGAAAACGTCAGTAGCTGGCCTGATTGAAGAACTCTACACCTTCCTGCGCCAGGCTGATGCCCGTGAACTGGGCGGTCTGTTCCGCGAACTCGACTCTGCTCGCAAGGCTGGCGATACCGCTAAAGAAGCAGATCTCCAGAGCCAGATCGATAATCACCAGACACACGTTGTGCCCATCATTGCCGACATCGACGCTGGTTTCGGTAACGAAGAAGCCACTTACCTGCTGGCTAAGAAAATGATTGAAGCCGGCGCCTGCTGTATCCAGATCGAAAACCAGGTTTCCGACGAGAAGCAGTGTGGTCACCAGGACGGCAAGGTAACCGTTCCTCACGAAGATTTCCTGGCCAAGATTCGCGCTGTTCGCTACGCGTTCCTGGAACTGGGTGTAGACGACGGGGTGATCGTTGCCCGTACCGACTCCCTGGGTGCTGGCCTGACCAAGCAGCTGGCAGTAACTAACCAGCCTGGTGATCTGGGTGACCAGTACAATAGCTTCCTGGATGTTGAAGAAGTCACTCCAGAAAACATGAAAAACGGTGATGTGATCATTAACCGTAACGGCAAGCTGGTTCGTCCCAAGCGTCTGCCCAGCAACCTGTTCCAATTCCGTCAGGGTACCGGTGTTGACCGTGTCGTTCTGGACTGCATCACTTCTCTGCAGAACGGCGCTGACCTGCTGTGGATTGAGACCGAAAAACCTCACGTTGGCCAGATCGCCGAGATGGTTAACAAGATTCGTGAAACCTGCCCGAACGCTAAGCTGGTTTACAACAATTCACCGTCCTTCAACTGGACTCTGAATTTCCGCCAGCAGGTATTCGATGCCTGGAGCGAAGAAGGTAAAGACGTTTCTGCTTACGACCGTGCTCAACTGATGAGTGCAGAGTACGACGCAACAGAACTGGCCCAGGCGGCTGATGAGAAGATCCGTACCTTCCAGGCAGACGCTGCCCGTGAAGCAGGCATCTTCCACCACCTGATCACTCTGCCAACTTACCACACTGCCGCGCTGTCCACCGACAACCTGGCTAAAGAGTACTTTGGTGATCAGGGCATGCTGGGATATGTTGCAAACGTTCAGCGCAAAGAAATCCGTCAGGGTATTGCCTGTGTTAAACACCAAAATATGGCTGGCTCAGACATGGGTGATGATCACAAAGAATACTTCTCTGGTGATGCTGCACTGAAAGCGGCCGGTGAAGACAATACCATGAACCAGTTCGGCTAAGCTGAACAGTCAGGCTAAATAGTTCGCCTCCCCCGCGTGAAATATCACGCAACCATTCAGGGCAGCTTCTCGCTGCCCTGATTTATTTTGACTGAGCAAAGCCCTGATTCATTGAGTAGACTTAGGATCAGCTCACCCCGGACGGTGTCCGTAGACGCCGGACACTGGGATCAAACCTTAACACAACCTACCAAACTATTACGTACGACACCCCTTTTAACAAGAAAATTTATTCACTATTTACGAATAAATTATCAAAAATTCTCATTTCAAAATTATCCATAACAACCTCCACACACCCACAGAGACTCGAACATGACTGCACGTAAAAACCGAAAACCCGAAAGATTTCCACACACAAAACATACCACCTATATAGTTAATTACCCTTTTAACTTAAAATCACATACTATACGTGATCAGTACTCATGCCCGAGTACCTCTCATGGATGAAGTCCGGATTGAGCCGGATCACAGAGGCCCAGGTTATGAAAGAAGGGTCAGAAGAAACACAGTGTTCTGACAAGCGTCGACTCCCGTATAGACAGACAGCTTTGATCCATTGTCGTGCTCAGTACGGGTACGATGAAAAACGACGGTGAAGGCACAACTACTGATCGGCAGCCCACGTCTGCCAGAACATTTTTATAGCTACACTAGGTGACCGATATGCGGATAGGGATCCCTGGAGAGATTCAGGAAAACGAAAACCGGGTAGCCGCTACGCCTGATACAATAGGCAAGCTGCAAAAGCTCGGTTATGACGTCATCGTTGAGAGTGGAGCTGGTATCAAAGCCAGCTTTGATGATGCGGCTTTTAGAGAAGCTGGCGCTCAAATCGCAGAACGCTCAGAAGTCTGGGGTTCCGATATCGTTCTGAAAGTGAACGCACCAACAGACGACGAAATAGCTCTATTAAAAGACGGCGCTACCCTCGCCAGCTTTATCTGGCCCGGCCAGAATGAAGAGCTTATGAACAAACTCAGCCAGCGCAACATCAACGTGCTGGCTTTGGACAGTGTACCCCGTCTGTCCCGCTCCCAGTCACTGGATGCACTGAGCTCCATGGCTAATATTGGCGGTTACCGGGCTGTTGTTGAGGCTTCCCATCACTTTGGCCGCTTTTTTAATGGTCAGATTACCGCTGCTGGCAAAATACCACCTGCCAAGGTCATGGTCATTGGTGCCGGTGTTGCAGGTCTCGCTGCCCTGGGTGCGGCTGGCAGCATGGGTGCTATTGTTCGGGCTTTCGACACTCGTCCTGAAGTTAAGGAACAGGTAGAAAGCATGGGCGCTGAATTCCTTGAGCTGGATTACGAGGAAGAGCAAGACTCTTCCGACGGCTATGCCAAGGAAATGAGCCAGGCCTTTATTGATGCCGAGATGGCCCTGTTCATGGAACAGGCCAAAGAGGTCGACATCATTATCACCACCGCCCTGATTCCCGGTCGACCGGCACCCAAGCTGATTCTGGAAGACATGGTTAAAGCCATGAAACCAGGCAGTGTTATCGTCGATCTGGCTGCCCAGACCGGTGGCAACTGTGAATGCACAGAAAAAGACAAGGTTGTGGTCAAGCATGGTGTTACCGTCATCGGCTACACCGACCTGCCCAGCCGACTGCCAACCCAGTCATCGCAGTTATACGGCACCAACCTGGTGAATATGCTGAAACTGATGACACCTGAGAAAGACGGCAACCTGGTCATCGACTTTGAGGACGAAGTAGTCCGTGGTCTCACTGTCGTGAAAGAGGGCAACATTACCTGGCCTCCACCGCCTGTTAAAGTCAGTGCAGCTCCGGTAGCTAAACCGACGCCAAAGGTTGATGAAGTCAAGAAAGAGAAGCCTTCAAGTCCCTGGCTGAAACCTGCCCTGATCGCCGCAGGTGCCGCCATCTTCGGATGGGTTGCCCATTCAGCTCCGGCAAGCTTTCTGGAACACTTCACTGTATTCGTTCTGTCGTCCATTATCGGCTACTACGTCATCTGGAATGTTACTTCTGCCCTGCACACACCTCTGATGAGTGTGACCAACGCCATCAGCGGCATTATTGTGATCGGTGCCCTGATGCAAATGGGGAGTGACAACAATATTATTCTGGCTATGTCGGGCATCGCCCTGTTAGTGGCCATGATTAATATTGTCGGTGGTTTCGCTGTGACCCAGCGGATGCTCAAGATGTTCATCAGAGATAATTAATCGCAGCGGGAGTAAACAGGAATGTCACAAGGATTATTATCGTCCGCCTACCTGATAGCAGCGCTGCTGTTTGTCATGAGTCTGGCAGGCCTGAGCCGTCAGGAGTCTGCCAAGAGCGGCAGTCTCTATGGCATGGTCGGTATGGTCATCGCCGTTCTGGCCACACTGGGTTATGCACACCTCGAAGGCTTTACCTTTGTCACCATTATGATGATTGTCGGAACAGCCACAGGCCTCTTCCTGGCCAGGAAAGTGGAAATGACCGAAATGCCCCAGCTGGTCGCCATCCTGAATGGTTTTGGCGGGCTGGCAGCGGTGTTGATCGGCTTTTCAAGTGCGATTGAATCTTCAGAATCACTGGTCAAGGCGGCTTCCGAGCTGGTGTCGTCTACCGAGCAACTGATTCACAGCATTGAAATATTCATTGGCATCATCATCGGTGCAATCACTTTCAGTGGTTCGGTTGTTGCCTGCCTGAAACTGAATGGAAACATCAACAGCCGTCCCGTATCACTGCCTGGTGGCCACTGGACCAACCTGGCTTTGATTGTTCTGGCCATTGTGATGGGGATTATCTACATACAGCAGGACAGCATTCTGGCTTTGATCATCATGACAGGTCTGGCCTTTATTTTTGGTATCACTCTGGTTATGGGCATCGGTGGTGCTGACATGCCGGTTGTGGTTTCCATGCTCAATGCGTACTCCGGCCTGGCCGCTGCTGCTACTGGTTTTATGCTGGGCAACAACCTGCTGATTATAACAGGTGCCATGGTGGGCTCTTCAGGCGCAATTCTCTCCTACCTGATGTGTTCAGCCATGAACAGATCCTTTATATCGGTAATTCTCGGTGGTTTTGGCACCGAAGCTGGTACTGTAGCGGAAGGTGAGGAACAGGGTGAATACACCGAGGTCAATGTAGAAGAAGTCGCTGAAATGCTCAAAAGCGCTTCCAGCGTGATCATCACTCCCGGATACGGAATGGCTGTCGCCCAGGCTCAGCACCCCCTGAGAGAACTGGTCAATAAGTTGCTGGCCCAGAATATTAAGGTACGCTTTGGTATTCATCCGGTGGCTGGTCGTCTGCCAGGTCATATGAACGTTTTGCTGGCCGAGGCAAAAGTGCCTTACGATATCGTTGAAGAGATGGATGAGATTAACGACGACTTTACCGAAACGGATGTTGTCCTGGTGATTGGTGCCAACGACACTGTAAACCCGGCGGCGTCTGAAGATCCGGGCAGTCCGATTGCAGGCATGCCTGTACTTCGTGTCTGGGAAGCAGAAAGGGTCGTCGTATTCAAACGCTCTATGGCTACAGGCTATGCAGGTGTCCAGAATCCCCTGTTCTTTAAAGACAATTCTCGTATGCTTTTCGGAGATGCCCACAGTACCGTCGAAGGTATTCTTAAGCAGTTCTGATCTGCCCCCCCGGATAGAAAGCCATTCTTCTATCCGGGTAGAAACAAACAGATGTCGACAGAACAGGGACCCTGCCTGAAATTATGACCCGCAACACTTAATGCTCATCATATTGCCTCCCTTGCACTGGAGCTTCAGATAATGAGATATCAGGCGTTGATGCTTCAGGCACCGGGGCTTCAGAGGCTGAGGCTTCAGAAACCACGGCTTCAGGTGAAGCTTCGGGTATTGAGGCTTCGGGTACTGAACCTTCAGGTAATGAACCTTCAGCTACTGAGCCTTCGGGTACTGAACCTTCGGGTGCTGCGCCTTCGGGTACTGCACCTTCGGGTACTGAAGCTTCAGGTACTGCACCTTCAGGTACTGCACCTTCAGCTACTGAACCTTCAGCTACTGAACCTTCAGCTACTGAACCTTCAGCTACTGAACCTTCAGCTACTGAACCTTCGGGTACTGCACCTCCAGGTACTGCACCTTCAGATAGCTGGATTAAAGGCAGCGGGGACAGAACTATAGTCAGTCTGCTACTCTCCGCGAAGGGCACGTTATGAAAATAAGTGGGTGACCAGTTACTTTGACTGTCTGTTTTCACAGGACCGTATTCTTTACCATCTACAGACAGTGTAACCTGGTATGGCTGTTCATCAGGATAATAAAATCTACCTCCTGCAAACACACTAAAAGTGTAAGTAGGTTTATACACATCGGAACTGTCTAAGGACCAACCGACACTACCCTGAGGATACCTGGCATCAGTGGGATGAGCATCATCATTTACATTCTGGAAACCGATATTGGTATTGACGGGAATGTAAACACCAGACTTTTCGACAAAATCCAGTTTGACCGACAAGCCATTCACCTTCCTGAAGTGTGTCAGTCCACTGTACGCAAAGCCATCAGCTTTGGCACTGAAACCGTAACCGAGCCCTACCGTTTCATCTCTGAAAACCACATCTGCCGCAGACGCAAAACCGGAAAGAAATATACTAACGGGTACAACCAGTAAAACTTTCATGATTAAAAAAAGCCTCTTCTGATGTGATAACCCTGAAATATCATTAAGTCGCTTTCACCAGAATCAATTTCGCATCAATGATACTGGCGCCATCGTTTATTGAACTGTACAAAAATAAACGAACGTCACATGCCTACTTCTTGCCAGCCCACTTTCGTCTAACAACAAAATGTATCACTTGCAAAGCGGTAGAATGAGAAGCTAGACACTTTATGATATTTCCGGATTAGACCACCGCTCAATTATAGATACTCATTTCTATAACTGCTTTTTTTACCGTAAAAAATATTTTGTTAAGCCACCCCACCATTACAGATCAAGAGAATCAATTCTGGAAATGGCCGTCCTGAATGACTTTCCAAATACCGGCATTTCTGCCCTGATCCAGTGAGTCTGTCAATCCGCTGCACTGGCACAGAGCCCGCCCGAAAATCAGAGGCCGCGAATATTTTCAGCTTCCAGCTCGGCAAAGTATTTCAGGGTCTTGACTCGCAGTTCCATGGTGGCATCTTCATCACAGACGATCATGGCTTTCGGGTGCATCTGCATGGCAGAAATGGTCCACAAATGGTTCACAGAGCCTTCTACCGCAGCATGGAGGGCATAAGCCTTATCCGCACCAGTGACCAGAATCATGACTTCACGGGCATCCATCAGTGTGCCTACACCAATGGTCAGAGCCAGATTGGGTACCTGATTGATATCGTTTTCGAAGAAACGGGAATTGGCCTGACGGGTCTTGTCAGTCAGGGTCTTGATACGGGTACGTGAAGACAGGGAAGAGCCTGGCTCGTTAAAGGCAATATGGCCATCGTGACCAACTCCACCCATAAACAGATCAATGCCGCCACAGGATTTGATCTTGTCTTCATAACGCTGGCATTCGGCTTCCAGGTCTTTCGGATTTCCATTGAGCAGATTGATGTTTTCGTGTCGGATATCAATATGTTCAAAGAAATTCTTAAACATGAAGGTACGGTAGGATTCCGGATGATCGGCGGGAATGCCCACGTATTCGTCCATATTGAAAGTCACTACATGCTCAAAGCTCACCTCGTCGGCATGGTTCATCTCAATCAGGTTCTTGTAGGTAGCCAGAGGCGTACTGCCTGTGGGCAGCCCCAGAACAAAGGGTCTGTCTGCCGTTGGCTTGAACTTGTTGATCCGTCTGACAATGTGCCTGGCGGCCCATTTGCCCACGTCGGATTTTGCGGATAGAGGAATTAAGCGCATAGTTTAATCTTCCGGTTGTGGACCTTCTGAATTCTGTTTAGCCGGACGATGGACATTTGTCACTCTGTTTTCGGCATGATGTAACCGGTTACACTATCATTTCTACAGATAACGGCCTATCTCACAGATCAATGTTTCGTGCAAAAGATACGAATTTCTCTGAAACAGTTCGAGCAGCTGGATACTTTACTTTCCGAACCCACCAGCGGCCTCTTTAATAAAACTGACAGTCCTGACTCAAAAAGTATATTCTTTACAGTCCACCTCTCTTTCTGGTTAGTCTTCAATACATGCGCATTCTCCACACGTCTGACTGGCACCTTGGCCAGCACTTTATAGGCAAGAGCCGTGAGCCTGAACATCAGGCATTTATTTGCTGGCTGCTGACAACCGTTGAAGAGAATTCTGTGGATGCCATCATCATTGCCGGTGATATTTTTGATACCGGAACGCCGCCCAGCTATGCCCGAACACTCTACAACCGTTTCATTGTCGACCTGCAGAAAACTTGCTGTCAGCAGCTGATTATTGTCGGTGGCAACCATGACTCGGTCTCAACCCTGAATGAGTCCAGAGATTTGTTGGCCTGCCTGAATACCCATGTGGTGGGTGGCGTTACGGAAAACCCGGAAGACCAGATAGTGGTTTTAAAGAACCATCAGGGAGAACCCGGCGCAGTGGTCTGCGCTATACCGTTTATCCGACCCAGAGATGTTCTGGAAAGTCAGGCTGGTGACAGTGACACCGATAAACAACAGGCTCTGCAGAACGCAATTGCCAGGCACTACCAAAAAGTATTTGAACTGGCCTCTGACAAAAACCTGCCAACCGTGGCTACAGGACACCTGACCACGGTCGGTGGACAAATGTCTGAGTCGGTGCGGGATATTTATATTGGCACCCTGTCGGCTTTTCCGGCCAGTGCCTTCCCCCCGGCAGACTACATAGCCCTGGGGCACCTGCACCGCGCCCAGAAGGTTTCAGATCAGGCACATATCCGTTACTCAGGCTCCCCTATTCCGCTCAGCTTTGATGAAACGTCCTGCCCTAAACAGGTGGTGCTGGTTGACCTTGAGCCTGGCACTGCGCCAGAAATCAATGAACTGGCAGTGCCCATCTTTCGTTCCCTGAAAAGCCTGAAAGGCAGCCTGAAGACCATTCAGCAGGCGCTGGACAAGATCGATGACGACTCTCCACTCACCACCTGGCTGGAATTGGAAGTCAGCACTGACGACTACCTCACCGATCTGCAAAAGCCTATTCAGATCATGCTGGAGGGCAGAAATCTGGAAGTCTTAAGAGTCCGTCGAAAGCGTGAAATCAACAGCGCGGCTTTACATAGCGAATGCAAAGAAACACTCGACGAACTTGATGTCGCTGAAGTGTTTGCCCGGCGACTGAACGACGAAGATCTTGATGAACAACGCACAGCCAGTCTCAACCGGGCGTTTAATGAAATCCTTGCCACTCTGGATGATCCGGATGGTGACAGCAAAACCGCCAGACTTGAGGACGAGAAGGAGTTAATGGCTTGAAAATCCTCAGTTTACGTTTGAAGAACATCAACTCGCTCAGAGGTGAGTGGAAAATTGATTTCACCGAAGACAACTTCCGCAACAACGGTCTTTTTGCCATCACCGGTCCCACGGGTGCGGGAAAAACCACGCTACTGGATGCCATCTGCCTGGCTCTTTATCACCAGACACCCCGACTGAGCACGGTTTCTACCAGCGATAACGAGTTGATGACACGTCATACGTCAGAATCCCTGGCGGAAGTGGAGTTTGAAGTTCAGGGACAGGGTTATCGTTCTTTCTGGTCCCAGCGGCGGGCCAGAGGCAAGGCAGACGGTAAATTACAAAGCCCACAGGTAGAGTTGGCGAAACTCGATGGCACCATCATTACCAGCCGCATCCAGGACAAACTAAAGATCGTCAGTGACATTACCGGCCTCGACTTTGGTCGTTTCACCAAGTCCATGATGCTGGCCCAGGGGGGATTTGCCGCTTTTCTCCAGGCCAGCGCCAATGACCGGGCCGAGCTTCTGGAAGAACTGACAGGCACGGATATCTACGGAGAAATTTCCCGCCGGGTGTTTGGGCGGGCACGGGCAGAGCAGGAAACACTCAACCTGCTTCAGGCCAGAACCGAAGGCGTTGAGCTACTGGACGACAGCGTTCTGGAAAAGCTCGCTGAAGAACAGACCGACCTGACAGAATCCAACAGCAAGATACAGAGCCAGGCGGATGAACTGAACAGACAACATACCTGGCTGGAAAAGAAAGCTGAGCTTGAGCAAGAAAAGCAAGCATCCCGGCAGTTACACCAGCAAAATCTGGAACAGCGGGAAGCCAACCGTGAAAGGCTGAAAAAGCTGGACGAATCGATTCCTGCCCTGGAAATAAAGCCTGTCTATGATCAGTTATCGACTCTGAAGGCAGCGGCAGCTCAGCGTCAGAAACAGGTGGATGAATTGCTGGAGAAAGAACAAACACTCAAGCAAACCCTGACAAAAAAAGAGCAGGCCAGCAAAAGTGCGCAGGAAAACCTCAGGCAGGTCAAACAGCAAAAAGCGGAAACCGAGCAACTGATCGCTGATCAGATCATTCCTCTGGATCTTAAAATAGCCGAGGCCCACCGCCGTCAGGCCGAACTGTATGAAGCACAGAAAGAACTTGGTAAAGCGCTTCAGAGTCAGCAAGAAAAGCACTCAACACTGCAACAGAATCGACAACAGCTTCAGCAGTCTCTGAAACAGGCTTCTGAATATCTGGCTCAACATACTCATCATGAGAAGCTGGCAGAACAGCTGCCTCTCTGGCATTCACAGTTTGAGCAGAGAAAGTCTCTGATAGAGCAGATTAATCAGCTTAAACACAGGCTGCAAGAACACCATACCCGGAATAAGCAGGACAGCACCCGGCACGAGCAGTTGCTGGAACAACAAAAAGTCAGTCAGGAAAAGTTAGCCCAATCTCGTGATCTGCTGGAGCAAAAAGAGGCTCAGCGACAACACTGGCTTCAGGGTCAGGAAGAGCCTTTACTCAGGCAACAACAACACGCCCTGATGGAGAAAGTACCCTTATGCCAGCAGCTGAAAACTCTGCTTGAGCATCATCTGGAAAGCCAAACCAGCCTGCGTACAGAAAAAACGACACTGGACGAAAACAAACGGCGACTCACCACTGTTGAGGCAGAATTGACTCAGCAAAGGGACCTATACAGAAAAGAAGCTCAGCATCTGAAAGATCTGGAAACCCTGCTACTTCAAGAGCAAAAAATTGCCAGTCTCAGTGAACATCGTCATCACCTGAAAGAAGGCGACCCCTGCCCACTCTGTGGTTCAACAGCACACCCTGCTGTGCAGCGTTATCAGCAGGTAGACGTTGATTCCACTCAAAATCGGCAGGAGGATAAGAAGCGGCTTGTGACAGAACTGGAACAGCAGGGAACCCGGAAAAAGCAGCTGGAAACAGAACTGAAAACGCTGTGCAACACTTCAGAAAAACGCATTCTCGAATTACAGGACCGACAGGCATCGACGCAGACAGAATGGCAGCAGCTTTGTCAGTCACTGCAGATTCAACTCAATATCTCTGACTCTGAATCGGTTCATAGCTGGCTGGACAGCACCAGAGAGCAGCTGATAGCCATTAATGAACAGGTCAAGCAGTTGGACGCAATCAACCAGCAACTGCAAAGTGCCGAAAAGGTGGCTACCCGGGAACAGCAGCAGCTTGAGCAGAAACAGTCGCAACTGGCTCTTTTGCATCAACAGCTGAGTCAAGCGTCAGAACAGATCGAAACACTGAGGCAGCAGCTATCCCGACACGAACAGGAACTGGGCCAGCTGGAAGCAGCCCTTCATCAGTCAATGGCAACGGCGCTTCCGGCACTGGAAACGCAGGACACTTGGCTTATGAGCCAGAAAGCGTTGAAAGATCGCTGGCAAACATGCCATCAGCAGAGCCTGGAACAACAGCAGGCACTGCAAACGCTCAATCATGAGATGCAGATGCTTGAGCAGAACCTGCTTCAGTCCCGACAGCAGGCCGATCAATTAAACCGGCAACTGGATCAGATCGACAGAGAGCAGGCTGATCGCAAAGACGTGCGGTTCACATTGTTTGGAGAACTGAAGGTGACCGAGGAACGCAGTAGGATCGAGCAGGCCATAGTCACCGCCGAACAAAACCTTAAAAACGCAGAAACGCAGTTGCAAACAGCACTGCGCGCTGAGAGCGAGCTGTCCGGCTCTATCCGGCAACATCTCAATGACCAGAAAACTCACCAGTCAGAACTGGAACAAAAAGAAGCACACTGGCAGACCACTCTGGAAGACAGCCCCTTTGATTCCAGCGAACAGTTTCAGCAGGCTCTGCTTGCTCCTGAACAACGTAGCGAACTGGAAGCATTGAAAAGCACTCTGGACAGTGCCATTGCCAGCAGTAGCGAACGTTTCAAACTGGCTGAAGCCTCTCTGGAAAAACTATTGAAAGAGGCCCTGACTGAACAAGCCGCTGAAGAGATCCTGACCTGCCTGAAACAACAGACAGCAGAACTGAGCCTCAACAATCAACGACTGGGTGAAATTCGACAGGCGCTCACCGAAGACCAGAAAAAGCGTCAGCAGTTGTCTGACTGGGTAGATGAAATCAGCAAACAGAGAGAGCAGTTTGCGGTATGGGAACATCTCAATAGTCTGATCGGCTCGGCAAAAGGCGACAAGTTTCGTAAATTTGCCCAGGGACTGACACTCGACCATCTGATTTATCTGGCCAACCAGCAGTTGCAAAGGCTGCATGGTCGTTACCAGCTACACAGAAAAGCGGTCGAAGCCCTCAGCATGGAAGTCATTGATACCTGGCAGGGTGATACCGCCCGGGATATCAAAACTCTCTCGGGAGGAGAGAGCTTTCTGGTCAGTCTGGCACTGGCACTGGCCTTGTCCGATCTGGTCAGTCACAAAACCAGCATTGATTCCCTGTTTCTGGACGAGGGCTTCGGCACACTGGACCAGGAGACACTGGAAATAGCGCTGGATGCCCTGGATAACCTGAACGCTTCAGGAAAGATGGTAGGGGTCATCTCGCATATTGAATCATTGAAAGAAAGGATTCCCACACGTATTGAAGTGAGGAAAGAGACAGGGCTGGGATACAGCTCTCTGGAGAAACACTATGCCGTCGTCGGATAGACGGCATTAGCTTCTGGTCAAAGGACAGAAAAGCGGGCGGTGGCCCGATTAAAAGACCCGAAAGATCTCTTGAATGGTAGCGTTATCTCGATCGATAACCCAACGGACCCGGTATCAGATAACTGGGAAGTGCTTTAACGATTGCATAAGATACACCTACGCTGATCGAGGCTGTCGCAAAACTCTAACAACTCGTTCCCACGCTCTGAGGGTGTCGCAAAACTCTCTCCAGCCTGGGAACGAGTTGACTCCCGTCATTCCCGGCTTCATTCTCGTCATTCCCGCGAAGGCGGGAATCCACACTGACTCACTACCAGAACCATACTGCCCGATGCCCCCCTGGCCTTGTCATCCCCGAGAAGGCAGAAATCCACCGTTGGCGCTGGATTCCCGCCTTCGCGGGAATGACGACCTCAGAGCATGGGAATCAGAGTTTTGCGACACCCACTGATCCTGTCGGTTTCAGATCATTCAGCAAATACAGCCATTTGAAAACTTGAAAGCTAAGGACTCACCAACAGCTTCACTGTTTCAGCCTTAACCTGCGCTGGCTCACCGGTTTCCAGCAATCGTATGCTCTGAACTCTGAGCCCTCTGGCATACATATCCGCAAACCCGTTCACAAAGGACGCTACCGATCCCTCCCTGATATAGATTTCAGCCTGCTGGGCATTGCCCTCTCTGACACCAATCTGTAGACCGCTCTGGTCAGCCACCTGCTGCATCAGCAGCTGCCAGTCTGCCAGATTAATGGGTTCTGCCTTTGGCATGGTCAGTTCTTCCGCCTGAAGCTGAGCTCTTTCCAACAGTTGAGTCAGCTCCGGTGCCGGAGTGACCGGTTTTTCAACCGGTTTAAACTTCAGGTACAGGACAGTGGCTCCGGCCAGAAGCAGAACAAACAATAGAATTTTTATGAAGATTTTATTCACGAAACTTCCATTAACGGGAAGAAAAAAACAGTCAGTTTGAATGGTTGATACGACAGAATAACCTCAGAACCGTTGCTCTGAACTGAGCGTAATTATGTTCGGCTATATTCATCACGCAATGTGTGATGAATATAATGGTAACCCTTCCTGCGATGAAAAACCTAACTTCCTGCCTCTGTCAATGGCATCTGACGGTAGTTACTTTGCATTACCTCCGGTTTCTGGTCTACATTGGGCGGTTATGGATTGACTGGTGCAGAGTTGACGATTGAAAACCAATATACAACTGATTACCACAGTTGGATCAGCCAGCGACGGGAGCTGCTGAAAAACAGGCAAGTTGCCGCTCAAGCCGCTGGTTGAGTCGAGTAAGCAAGGGGAAATTTCATCTCCAGGCACCGGGTAGAAGGAGCTACCAATTGTAGCTCCAACCCCCTCAGATCCCGGCGTGCGGATTTCCCGCACCGGGCTCTTCGATATTTGACTCACAGCACAGCCATGGATTTCATTGCCATAAAAGGCAGCATTATCCTCGGTTTCTGTAGCGGCAGAAGCTGCTTGAGGTTATGGTACTTTTCCCATGGAATCTTGCCTTTCCGGCATCGGCTACACAGCATCTTGTACCAGTAGCGGTCAACAAACCGGTAAAGCTTCTCCATACTTCGGAAGTTTCCTCCCAGACCGTAATACGCATAATGCCCTCTCAACCGTCGATTGATCGCTGTCACTTGTTCGTGCAGCGGTTCATGGCGTATTCGTCTCAGCAGTTCCTTCAGTTTGGCTATGCTGCGTCTTAGGCGGGATTTTTCCGTTCTCCTTCCCACCATGAAGTTTCCTTTCAGATTCCTTGTGCAGTAGTGCGTAAAGCCAAGGAAGTAAACCGTTTCCGGTCGTCTTCCCCCACGACTGGCAAAACGTCCGAACCTGACTAACCGGGTTTTATCCCGCTCCAGTTTCAACGCAAACTTCTCCAGTCGCTGTGGCAGCACATTCATGAACCGCTCCGCATCACTGCGATACTGAAAACACACCACAAAGTCATCAATGTACCTGATCAGCCATGCCTCGCCTTTTAGCCGAGGCTTGACCATGCACTCGAACCAGAGGTCAAGTACATAATGCAGGTACAGGTTGCTCAGAACTACGCTGATCGGCCCACCCTGAGGCGTACCTTCTTCACACTCTTGCAACTCCCCGGCCTCCATCACCCCGGCTTTCAACCAGCGCCGTATAAGGTTCAGGATTCTGGGATCACCGACCCGGTGTTCCACAAAACGAAGCAGCCATCCATGGTCAAGACTCCCAAAGAAGTTCTTCAAGTCCGCTTCCAGCACCCAGCTGACCTTTCGGCCTGAAACCACCTCGTTAAAAGTGGACAGGGCATGGTGCGCTCCCAGTCGTGGCCTGCCACCCATGGAACAGGGCAAAAAGTCCTGCTCATAAATAGCATTCAGCACATCAGCAACACTTCGCTGCAAAGCCCGGTCATTGATGCAGGGAACACCCAGAGGGCGCTTTTCCTTTTTTCCCGGCTTGGGTATCCATGCCCTTTTGACCGGCGGTGCCTTGTAGCCTTGCCGATGGATAGACGTCAGTGTCTGTTCCAACCACCGCTTAAAGTCTTTCTTTGTCTCTTCGACAGTCAGCCCATCGACTCCGGGCGATGTGTTGTGTGGAATCTTGTTCAGATTCATACACAGGCTCGCCGGGGTAATATGATGTGCCAGACTTGTAAAGCGAAGTTTCGGATAACTCCGGGCTTTCGCTGCTACCCTCTCCAGTCCCGTTGCCATGGCTGGTTTACCTTCTCACTGCGTAAAAGACCGTAACTCCCTCAGATGTGGAGCCCATGTTTCCCTGGAAAGGCTCAAATACCGCCAGCCGCTTCCCCATGTGACGGGCTCTCCCCGCCTCGGAGTACTATCAGCTGGTCTGACTTCCTGAACGTCATCAAGTCGTTCTTGCTTTACAGGCTCGTCGGACCCTACAGGCTCCGCCTGAACGTTCAGGATCTCCCTTGTTCACGTAAAATCATTCGATAACATGCCGTGGGTACGAACCCCGGAAGCAGTCGGGATGCCTTGTCATTAGCGGAGCTCCCGACTTCCGCTTTCCCCATTGAGAAAGAAGGTCAGCTACTTCAACCACGTTCAATTTCGGGGCTAATTATCCCTTAGCAGACGTTACGGCCTGTTATCACCCTGTCTACGCTTCGCAGTAGTCGTTACCTTCTACCACGCAAGACTCGGTACACGGCTGCCGACCACAGCTTTACCGCGATGACCATTTCAGGTCACAAGATTTTACGCGCTTGCAAGGCGCAATTCTCACGGAACCATACCTGAGAGTCTCCCGTCATACGGCTCTTGATCACACATTTGATGCACGAAGTATGATGTTGGCATCCATCAAGTCTCACATAGACGTCGTCAAACGCCTGTTCAACGTTGGGGCGAGGTAGTGAACAGAGGTTAAAGAAGGGAACAAAAAAAGTGTTGTGTTGTTCAGTGATCATGGCTCTCAGATGTTCCCATCTTCTGAGTTTTTGAAACAGGTGATTGTTTGGCCACAGCGAACTTTGATAGCCGTTTAAATGAACTAATATGCTTTTCTGTATCTAACCCACACGGCTTATTGAGCGACACAGATGTTCTACTTATGTGTGGTATTATTCGCTACCCTCTCCCCTTTGACACTGAAGGCAGACCATTGTCCTATTTGTTTAGCTCCCTTCCATGGCCGAAGTGAAGCGCCTGTGGTCGTCAAAGCCCAATGTTGTGGCTACCGCTTTGATCTGGACTGTATTTCGAGGTTTTTTGTTAATCAGCCCATCGGCTCACGCCGGTGTGCGATGTGCCGGCAAAACCCGATGCCTTTGGTGAATCAGAACACCAGTGAATCTCACCCGGATACATTTTTCCCCGATCAGAGGTTTTATCGTGCCTGTTTAAACGCGGATCTGGATCAGGTGGAGAGGTCTCTGGCGGAAGGAGTCAATGTCAATGCTGTAATGACTGCTGATTTCACTGCCCTGATGCTGGCATCCAGCTGGGGGCACACAGATGTCGTCGAACGCCTGATCAACGCTGGGGCAAACCTTGAAGCTACCCATTCGAATGGTGCCACCGCAATGTTCATCGCTGCTGAGTATGGTAATACCGACTGCGTGAAACTCCTGATCAACGCCGGGGCGGATCTCAACGCCCGGACTTTGGATGGCGTCACTCCGCTGTACGTTGCTGCTGCGAAAGGCAATACCGACTGCGTGAAACTCCTGATCAACGCCGGGGCGGATCTCAACGCCCGGACTAAGACTGGCGCCACTCCGCTGTACGTTGCTGCTGCGAAAGGCAATACCGACTGCGTGAAACTCCTGATCAACGCCGGGGCGGATCTCAACGCCCGGACCAAGACTGACAACACCCCGCTGCACGCTGCTGCTGCGAAGGGTAATACCGACTGTGTGGAACTCCTGATCAACACCGGGGCGGATATCACCGCCCGCACTGAGAATGGCGCCACCCCGCTCTATGCTGCTGCTGAGTACGGTAATGCCGACTGCGTGAAACGTCCGATCAACGCCGGGGCGGATCTCAACGCCCGGACTTTGGATGGCGTCACTCCGCTGTACGTTGCTGCTGCGAAAGGCAATACCGACTGCGTGAAACTCCTGATCAACGCCGGGGCGGATCTCAACGCCCGGACTAAGACTGGCGCCACTCCGCTGTACGTTGCTGCTGCGAAAGGCAATACCGACTGCGTGAAACTCCTGATCAACGCCGGGGCGGATCTCAACGCCCGGACCAAGACTGACAACACCCCGCTGCACGCTGCTGCTGCGAAGGGTAATACCGACTGTGTGGAACTCCTGATCAACACCGGGGCGGATATCACCGCCCGCACTGAGAATGGCGCCACCCCGCTCTATGCTGCTGCTGAGTACGGTAATGCCGACTGCGTGAAACGTCCGATCAACGCCGGGGCGGTTCTCAACGCCCGGACTAAGACTGGCGCCACTCCGCTGTACGTTGCTGCTGAGAAAGGCAATACCGACTGCGTGAAACTCCTGATCAAGGCCGGGGCGGATCTCAACGCCCGGACTTTGGATGGCGTCACTCCGCTGTACGTTGCTGCTGCGAGAGGCAATACTGGCTGCGTGAAACTCCTGATCAAGGCCGGGGCGGAACTCAGCCCCGCCAGGGCTAAGAGTGGCACCACCCCGCTGTTCGTTGCTGCTGCGAAAGGCAATACCGACTGCGTGGAACTCCTGATCAACGCCGGGGCGGCTCTCAACGCAGGGAATTCGGATGGCGCCACCCCGCTATTCATGGCTGCTCAGCAAGATAACATCGACAGCCTGAAAATCCTGATCGAAGCCAAGGCAGATATCAATGCGCAAATTGAGGATGGCGCCACCCCGCTGTTCGTTGCTGCTGCGAAAGGCAATACTAACTGCGTGAAACTCCTGATCAACGCCGGGGCGGATCTCAACGCTGCCCTGCTGAATGGTGCCACCCCGCTATTCGTCGCTGCCCAGGAAAATAACATCGAATGCTTGCAACTTCTGATCAACGCCAGGGCAGATCTCAACACCCGGATTAAGGGTGGTGCCAGCCCAACGTTCATCGCAGCCCAGAAAGGCAATACCGACTGCCTGATAATCCTGATCGAAGCCGGGGCAGATCTCAACGCTGCCCTGCCGAATGGCGCCACTCCGCTGTTCACCGCAGCCCTGAAGGGCAATACCGACTGCGTGAAACTCCTGATCAACGCCGAGGCGGATATCAACGCCCGCACCAAGACTGGCGCCACTCCGCTGTCCATCGCAACCAAGGAGGGCAATACCGACTGCGTGAATCTCCTGATCAACGGTGGGGCATACTAGCAAGTTACTGATGCTTTGATCTGTTCGGTCGGTTGGATAAGAATACCCCCTGGATGCCCCCTCTGAATGTTAAAGGGAAGCGCCCCTGAGAATCCGGCCTTCCCAGAAACTTCATTCCATCTTTCATGGTTTCTGGCAGAGCTTCACCTTCAGACACTTTCCCGTTCAATGAATAACTGCCGTTAAGATTAAAGCTGAAAACGGCATCTGTTGTCAGAAACTCGGATGACTGGCTAATTTTACCTTCCAGAGTATTTCCCTTACAGGTGAGATCAGCATCTGCTTTACCCAGTTCTACGTTACCCAGAGGACTGCTGATTCGCCCTCTTTCCCATTCCATACGACCATCCAGCTCGACACACCGACCTTCTTCATAGACCAGGGAGTCTACCACCAGATTGATATTACCTCTGGCTGTTGCCGGAACTGGCATGGCTGCAAGCTGCTGTAACCAGCCTGCCGAGACGTCTGCTTCAAGGTCTTCAACCATCACACCCTGAGGACTGTAGGTCACTGTCGCCTGACCTACAACAGCAGACAAGTTATCGCCGACCTCGAGGTCCGCACTGACCTTTCCGGTGAGCAGTGCAGAAGGCTGGAAATCCCAACTGACTTCCTGAAGCTCGATACCATTGATGGTTAATTCCTGCGCTGAACCCGACCAGACTGAACCTGACAGACCTTCCAGCTCAATCCCCGACATGTTGGGTGCATGACGCCAGACAAAAGCGGCTGGCAACCCTGCCAGCAAAAAAACTGAGTAAGAAACAACGGCCAGTGCAGCCAGAGAAATGATTTTCTTCATATGTCTTAACTCTCGCTGAAGGCTGTCTCTGCGCTGAAGGCTGTCTCTGCGCTGAAGGCTCTTTCCATTCTCAGAGCCTTAACGATCACATGACCGGGCTTTTCGGCGGCTTCTACCTCCAGCTCCCTGATCTCAACCCCACCCTGCTGTTGAAGATTGACCAGCCATGCCAATAAACGATCAAAGCCCACTGTATCAAGATCGACCTGCAATGCATCTCGAACGGCTCGAACCCCGGTGATGCGCAGATCGAAATCTTTTGCGGTTCTGTTCACCAACTGGTCCAGAGGTAACACCAGATAGCGGCTCTTGTCAGGCCGACCCTGACGCAGACTGACGATCTCGTTGGCCTGTTTCTCTACAGAAGCCAGTAACTTCTGACTGGCCACCAGCTTTCGCTCGGCAGCTAACTGACGTTCTGACAAAGGGTTTAAAATACCCTGCCAAATGCTCCAGACAATAATAAACGCACCTGCTACCGTACAGAGTTGCTGCTCGCGTCGACTCAGACCACGCCAGTAGGTTTGAGCCTGTTGCCAGCGCTCATTGAAGCTTTCCACAACGTTATTCATGAATCGCTCCCCTTGATGATCAGCGTACCATTGGCAATATCACCACGCTTCTCCAGTGTTTCAACCGTGATCACCAGTTGCTCACCCGACTCTTCCCGAAATGCCGTAAAAGTATCAAAATCCTTCGCAGTGGCTTCCACCCGGAGTGATTGCTGAGACTGGTTGTACGACAAAGTAACCGGCTTGAGTTGCGGATACTGTATAAACAGCGGGGCAGTCTGATCGAGCAGTTTCAGCAGACCCGAATCATCGCTGTTGCTACTTTTCAAGGCCATAAGCTTCTGCCGCATCTGCGACTGCAGACGCACAATCCGCTCACCGGGGAACATGTCACTGTAGATCTTATGCGCCTGTGCATTAAGCTGTTCAGCCTGTTGTTCCAACTGTACCGACTTCACTACCGCCTGAGCCATAAACAGAGTGACGGTAAAAGCCAGAAGTCCGGCAGCCAGCCCCCAGGGTTTCAGGCTTTTGATGACGGATGACTCTACCTGCCAGACGCCCTGCAAGAGGTTGGCACTGTTTTTCTGTGAGGTGGCGCTCACCGCACCCGCTGCCAATACTTCCAGAGCAGAGCCCGAAGCTTCCTGACGCCATTCACCCGGCCTGTCCTCTGGTAGTTCGCTGAAACAGTTCACTTTCAGGGGCGTTTCTTCTGAGTCGTCCTCTGCCAGACAGAAGCTCAGCCAGGATGGATCACAGGCAGCCCACTGCCAGCGGCCATCCCGGAGTATCCAGCGTCCATTCATGGCCAGCGCCGAGCACTCTCCCTCGGTCCAGGGCAGAGCCAGGGCTTCAGGAATCAGGGTTTTGACTTTAAGACCGGACTGATTCAGTGCTTCGTACCAGAAAGCCATTTTCGAATGAGCGACCACTGACAGATAAACCTGAGTTCCTTCTCTGGCAATAACCGAAATATGAAGATCATCCACATCCTCAGCCAGATCATCTTCCAGACGAAAAGGCAGTGACTTTAATACCGCCTTGCTCAGTCTGCCTTCAACCTGAAGGCAGTGAACACTGACCAGCTCCGTGGGAACCAGGGCAATGGTTTTGGTATCCGGGAATAACTCCATCAGTGTTCCCAGGTCTTCAACAGACGGCAGAATACCAGAGGTAGCGTTTTCCCCTTCGGTTACCTGAATCACTGGCTCCTGCTCTACTGGATAGCATTGCCAGTGAACGCGCTGGCCGGGATCTCCAGGCAGCCTGATGATAAGATACTGGCTCACTCAAGCCCTCCAAACTCTCGGCGAATGACGCTGAACTTATTCTCTTCTTCCCGCCGCAGCAGGCTCTTTATTCGGACTTTGGTGTCCGCATAAGAAGCGGTTGCAGTCATTGCAAAATACTGACTGTCCACCGACATCAATTCATGGGTGTTTTCGGCACTGAAGTTGGAGAGAGAGGGTTGTTGAATAAATTCATCGACACTCCTCCAGCCATTCTCCGGCCTCTGTTCCAATACCTCTTTTGCCTGCTCTAAGGGAAGCTCACCCCAATACAGGGCGCTGAGCACCGGCGCATGGTCCGGCGACAGGGTATTGATATTGATCTTCATTTCAGTGGTCGGCAATGCACAGACAAAAGGTTTGACCCTTCTCATTATTCTGGCATTGACGCCTTTTACCGCTCTCAACTCCGAAACCGATCTCATACTGGTATTACTGGCCAGATAGGGCACTGGCAGAGACTGGTAATAACTGTCTTCCGCGCCCATGCCTGACCCCTGGGTGTTGTCATTATCTACCCAGTCTCTGGTTGATTGTGCAATGGTCTCGGCCTGATAGGACTCAATTCCCAAAGCTTCCATCAGGGATTGAAACACTTTGACTTCAACCGAGGTCTGCCCTTCTTTATCCGGAGCCTGCAAAGCATTCAGGTTTAAACAGGCCTGAGCGTCGAAAATTTCGCCCCTGATTGTTCCGCCATCCATCGGAAAAATCACTTCCCCCGTGGCCCAGGTTTGACCAAGATTCACGGTTTCTTCGCTTTCATCAAACCCGTCCTGAAGTACTTTGACTGCCAGTTCTTCGCCAGACAATGCATACCAGCGTGCCTGTTCCATTTGTTGCAGGGAGGCTGTCCGGCGCATTTGCAGGGAAAATCCAAAAGTCATCTCTGCCGCTATCAGCACCATCAACGTCAATACGAACATAACAATTAGCAATGCGACACCCGACTGACGACGCTGAAAAGACGTTGTATTCTTTTTATCTGAAATCAGGCTCGTCATGAATCTTGCTCCTGAACTTCCCAGTTCCCGGAAAGCACGTAGCGCCGCTCGATGACCCCCAGATCATTCAGCTCAAACGTAATCTTCATACCTTGGGGCAGGGTATTGCCGAGCATTTCTAGCCATTGGCCATTAATAAAGTACTGAAATTTAAGTGAGCGGACATCGGTTAACAGATCCCTGACCACAGGTTCTGCATTCTCCTCCGGGTCCAGCACATAAAAGTGCTGACGTTCGAGCACTCCGGCTTTGAGCCGATAGCTGACTTTCTGCAACTCAGAGCGGGGGAGTTTCTGTTGCGGATTGCGCCAGCCCAGACGAATAAAGGCCGCCGCCTCGTCATCGGATTCCAGCATGTCTCTACCGGCAAACAGACTCTGATCCGTCAGTTCACCATCGACCCGCACACCCCGGTCAATCATTTGCCGAAAGTCCTGCTCCATGACCATCATGGCGTAGTCAATTTCCCGAATACGACTCTGATGATCGCTGGCAACATCCCGAGCACCCATAACCCCCTGCAGAATCTGCCAGGCACTCATACTGACCAGTGCAAAAATGGTCAGAGCCACCAACATTTCGAGCAATGTAAAACCGCGTTGGGTCGAGCGTTGCATGACATTCAATGACTTCAAGACCGCTTCACCGTGTAAGTTTGCAGACTGGCCAGAGCGTCTTTCTTCTCATCACGGTCGAGTCGGACTTCGACCTGGATGGCCCGAAAATTGTCATCCGCCGTACGCACACTTCGGTATCGAACATGCCAGGTTTGATCAGCCAGCTCACGGGTTTCTTTTTTCCAGGTCTGGGATGGCCATTGATCCTTCAGGTAGAGATCGACCAGTTCATTGTCGGCTACCCAGCGAGCCATGGTTTTGTTCTTCAGGTACTGGCTGTTATCCAGGCTTTCACTGCTGGTTCTGAGCACCGTGATACCGGCGATGGCCAGAATAGTCATGGCCATCAACACTTCTAACAAAGTGAAGCCCCTGACCTGTCGGGAACATCGGGAACAGCCTGAATAACGTTTCATTTATCAGCCCCGGCCAACTGTCTTGTCGTACTCATCTGCACTGACCACGGTTACTTCTCCGGTTTCCGTGATTATGACACTAAAAAAACGACGAATGTCGCTGGTTGACTGGAACCGCACTTCCGCCGGGGTCAGGTCACCGCTGGACCAGATATAGAGTTCAGGCTTTTTCTTGCTGGCTTCGTTTTCAAACAGCCCTGAGTCAGTAAAAAACGAGTCACTATCCTGCTGCTCTTCAGCATCCAGAGCAGCCTGCCAGATCAGCTCACCCGGCATAAAATCCAGATTGATGGCTTCTGAAAGCTCTTTCTCTGTGAGCAATCGGTCATTTTGCATTAACTGCCATTTGTCTCCGTGCCACTCCATAAACTGATAGCCGTTGTCGGTAAACCTGACCCCAAGGTCTTTACCTTTGAGCAATGACTTTTCGTGGCCAGTTTTCACCAGAGCAGCAAATCGATCCGCAGCCGTTTTTAAACGTGCGGAACTGTCAGCCGGTTCCAGAGTGGGCAATACGACAGCGGTAGCAATGCCCAGCAGTACCAGAACCAGCATGATTTCAAGCAAGGTGAAACCGGCACTTTTCATCAGGAATTCATGTTCCAGTTGCCGATGTCATCCTCAGAGCCCGCCTGGCCATCAGGACCGGCAGAGAAGATATCGATATCACCAAATTCACCGGGAGACTGCATCAGATAGTCATTACCCCATGGGTCTTGGGGTAGACGACGGATGTAGCCGTTGTCACGGTAATTCCTGGGTTGAGGGCTGCCGGAAGGCTGTTCTACCAGAGCATTCAAACCCTGCTGAGTCGATGGGAAGTGATTATTGTCCAGCTTGTACATATCCAGTGCGTTTTCCAGCGTCACTAAGTCACTGACAGCTTTCTGCTGGTCTGCCTTTTCTTTGTTACCCAGAACATTCGGGGCCACCATGCTGGCCAGGACACCGAGAATCACGATCACCACCATGATCTCGATCAGGGTAAAACCCTGCTGTTGTTGTCGATGTGCCTTTTTCGTAGTCATTGGTCATTCACTCCTAATGTCACATGGCCCGATCTGTGTCAGGCTCATATTCTCTTCTGAAAAGCTCTTTACTGAAAACCCCATACTGACTGTTAACCATCTGATACCAGTGAGTTAAGATCCAGCATCGGGGTCAGAATCGCCATCACAATAAACAGAACCATGCCCGCCATGGAGACAATCAGCAAAGGGCCAAAAACACCCAGGGCAATATTCACCTGGTTTTCAAACTGTCGATCCTGACTGTCCGCTGCTCGAACCAGCATCTGTTCCAGCGCACCCGATTTTTCACCACTGGCAATGATATGAAGCATCATGGGTGGAAACAGTTGTGTCTGATCCAGCGCCATCCAGAGGCTGGAACCTTCCCTCACCCGCTCCGAAGCCTGTTCAAGGGATTTCCGGATAAAAGAGTTGGACATGACTTCTGCCGAGATTCTCATACCCTGCAGAAGGGGCACTGAACTGCTGCTGAGAATACTCAATGTCCGGGCAAAACGGGAAGTATCAACACCGGCACCCACTTCACCCATAACGGGCATTTTCAACAGCCATCGGTCGTGGGTCAGTCTCCGCTCGGGATTAACCAGCAGACGTTGCCTCATGAATAACAGAACAACAAGGCCAGCCAGTACACCGAAGCCGTAATCCCGAACAAAGTCACTCATGGCAATCAAGGCACGAGTCATGGCTGGCAGGTCCTGCCCGAGATCCGCAAACTGTTCGACCACGGTGGGTACCACGGTTGCCAGCAAAATGGCGATGACCGAGACCGCTACTATGGTGAGAATAGCGGGATAGATCATGGCCTGAATCAGCTTACCCCGGATCAGCTGACGCTGTTCGGTATAATCTGCCAGCCGCTCCAGAACCGTATCCAGATGACCGGACTTTTCACCGGCCGCCACCATTGAGCAATACAGTGTGTCGAAGGTTTTCGGGTAAATCGCCAGACTTTCTGCCAGCGTCCGGCCTTCCAGTACCTTGGCTCTGACGGTGGTGATCATAGCTTTCAGATGGGATTTCTGAACCTGACGAGACAAGGCCTGAAGACACTCTTCCAGAGGAATGGCAGCCGCAACCAGAGTGGCCAGCTGACGAGTCAGCATGGCGACTTCAGCCGGGCTGGCTTTTTTCTCGAACAGAGTAAACGACGCACGTTCACCACTGCTCTTTTGCTCAGATTCATTAATGGTCACCGGAACCAGACCTTCGGAGCGCAACTGCTGACGGAGCTGGCGGGCAGAATCAGCCTCAAGTACCCCTTTGCGTTTTTTACCCTTTTTATCCAGGGCTTCGTAAGCAAATACGCCCATTATTCCTCCCTGGTCACCCGCAGTACTTCTTCAATGGAAGTCATACCCGCAAGAACTTTACGGAAGCCATCTTTCTGGATACTGGGGCTGGTCCTGCGAATCACGTCTTCCAGAGCCTGTTCACCGGCACCCTCATGAATCATTCTACGAACTTCATCGCTGACCAGAAACAGCTCATGAATGCCGGTTCGACCTTTATAGCCACCGCCATGACACTCGGAACAACCTTCAGGGCTGGCTTCGTGAACGGGTCTGCTGTCAGAGTCGTCCATTCCTATCAGCTTTCGCTCATGAGGCGTTGGCTCTCTGGCTACTTTGCAGGAAGGACAGAGGGTACGAACCAGACGCTGGGCCAGAACGCCCAGCAAACTGGATGACAGCAGGAAAGGCTCAATGCCCATATCTCTCAGGCGTGTGACAGCACCGATAGCCGTATTGGTGTGCAGGGTACTCAATACCAGGTGACCGGTAAGGGAGGCCTGAATAGAAATTTCTGCGGTTTCGAGATCACGAATCTCACCCACCATCACCACATCAGGGTCCTGACGCAGGATGGCACGCAGACCCCGGGCAAAGGTCATATCGACCTTGGGGTTGACCTGTGTCTGACCCACACCTTCGAGATCGTATTCCACAGGATCTTCAACGGTGAGAATATTGCGCTCTGTGTCATTGATTTCTGTGAGACCAGCGTACAGTGTCGTACTCTTACCAGAACCGGTCGGACCTGTGACCAGAAGAATGCCGTGAGGTTTATGCAAAGCCTCACGGATGTGCTGATGAATATCAGGCGTCATGCCTAAGCTGGACATATCCATACGGACACTGTTGCGATCCAGCAAACGCAATACGATTCGCTCGCCATGACGGGAAGGCAGTGTCGATACCCGGACATCAACGGCACGGCCACCCAGTCGCAGAGAAATACGACCGTCCTGAGGCACCCGCTTCTCAGCAATATCCAGTTTGGCCATAACCTTGATACGGGATACCAGCAATGCCGCCAGCTTACGCTGGGGTCGAAGGATTTCTCTCAATACACCATCGACGCGGAAGCGAATGACCAGGCAGTTTTCGAAGGTTTCGATATGAATATCGGAAGCCCCTTCCTTGATCGCCTCACCTAACATGGCGTTGATCATGCGAATGATCGGGGCACCATCATCGGCATCTAAAAGGTCTTCGCTGTCGGGTAATTCCTCTGCCAGAGAGTGAAGACCTTCATCATTGCCGATATCGTTCATCAGCTGTCGGGCAGCCGATGAGTCTTTTTGATAATAAGCCGACAGTCTTGCTTCAAACTCACCCTCGGACAGTGATTTAATATCTATCGGACCCGCAACAAATCGACGAACTTCGGCAATGGCTGCTCTGGATGGTTGGCCATTGACGTACAGGCAGGGGCTGCCCTGCGGCTCTTGTTCCAGCAGAACACCGAAGTTACGGGCAAAGGCAAAGGGCAGTTCAAGAACACCCACAGGAGTACCTTGAGCAAGGACTTCGGTTTCCTGATCAACTGTTATCGCCGGACTCAGCATCGTTCTTCTCCGACTGTTTACTGGCTACCTTGTCATCGTCTTCCCTGTCGTTTTTTTCTTTCTCTTTTTCTTTCCGATCGGCTTCATCCAGTTTCTGGCGCGCTCTGTTCATCAGATCGGAGTTAGAAGGGTATTCAGGCAGGACCGGAGTTCTCGCATCAGGCATCAACTCAACGCCCTGATCACGACGATCTAGCTGGCGGGCACGCATATAGCTGTATTTCTTACCGCTGATACTGGTCAGGATGTTATCGTCACGAATGATGGTAGGTCTCAGGAAGACCATCAGGTTACGCTTTTTCACCTCGCTGGAGGTGGAGCGGAAGAGCGCCCCCAGGTAGGGAATGTCACCCAGCAGTGGCACTTTGGAAACACTTTCCTGCACGTCTTCGTCCAGCAGTCCGCCAATAACAATGGTGTCACCACTGCGGGCCATGATGGATGTTTTCACTTCACGCTTGGAGAAAGTGACATCGACGGAAGTCGTACCATTAACACCAGACACTTCCTGAGTAATATCCAGCATCACCGAATCCCCTTCATTGATCTGGGGCTTGACGGTCATCTTCACACCTACTTCCTTACGCTCTACAGTCTGGAAAGGATTATCGTTGTTTGAACTGGAGGCGGAACCGGTGATAACAGGAACTTCGTCACCCACTATGAAAGAAGATTCTTCGTTATCCAGCGTCATCAGGCTGGGAGTCGCCAGAACATTGGATTTTGTTGAGCTGGTAACAGCCTGCAAAAGGGCTGTCCAGTCGCCGGATGTGATACTGAATGCAGCACCGGAAACACCGGCCAAAGCATCATATAATCTGGTGTAATCGCCCGGCTGATCAGGGTTAATAGTGGTGCCATTTTCACCGATGACCGTTGAGCCCGGCACGTCCTCTGCCTCTTTCAAACCGGCCATGATCTCGCCAATCGGTACCGTTCGGCCATCATTAAACTGCATCATGCTGCCGTTGTTAGCATTGGCCAGCTGGAAGGAGAGGTTAATGCCATCACCATCGGCTACCTCAACGATAATGGCTTCGACCAGAACCTGGGCACGACGGATATCAAGCTGCTTGATGACACTTTCCAGACTTTTCATAATGTCCGGCTGAGCGGTGACCACCAGAGCGTTGGTTTGCTCATGAACGTTGATGCTGAATTTCTGGTTATTACGAACAACTGTTTTACCGCTGTCTTTTTCTGCCTGAACCGTTTGCCCGACACCTTCCATGACTTCTTTCAGTTCTTCCGCCTTGGCATACCTCAAATAGAAGACACGGGTATTACCGGAGGATTCCTGTTCGGCATCCAGCTGGTAGACAATACGATTCACTTTTTGCAGTTGTCTTGCCTGACCGGCAACAATCAGGCGGTTGCTACGATCATCAGCAACCACGGTCACCTGGGACGCGCCGCCCTTACCACCTTTTTCCTGCAGCAGGGAAGTGAGAATTCGCTGCATTTCTGAAGCAGAAGCGTACTCGAGCTGGATAACAGAGAAGTTTCGGTTGCCGGCCATATCTACTCGTCTGACAATTTCAACCAGACGCTTCACATTAGCTGCACGGCCAGTCAGCAGAAGAATATTGGAGGGATCGTAATGAACCACATTGCCTGCAGTATCATTGAGCTGGCGCAATAACGGAGACAGTTCTCTCACCGGCACATTCTGAACCGGAAGCACCCAGGTAACGAACTCATCACCCTGACCCGTGTTTTGCCGGTCGGCCAGCGCAATAGACGACATTTTTGCGTTCTTGTCCTGAACAATTTTCAGAACATTATTCTCTTGTTCAATAACGGCAAAACCATGAACTTCCAGAACGTTCAAAAAGAGCTGATAGTACTGTTCAGCATTGAGCTTGTCATAGGAACGCACCGTTACAGAGCCACGAACAGCGGGGTCCAGAATAATGGTTTTGTTCAGAGTGGCACTGACCGTACTGGCAAATTCAGCAATATCGGCCTTTTCAAAACTGGCAGAATAACGCTGATAGTCAGCTGAAGCCTGACTGGCAAAAGCAGACGCTGAAACCAGTATGAGTCCTGCCATCATTGAGCAGATCTGTCTGCGCAGCCGTCTCACGGCATTCTGGTTCACACATTTCCGGGCAATGGCCCCGCTAAGCAATTCAGGGAGTAATACTAATAACCCTGTCTTTCCTCTAACACTCATAGTTTGACTTCTATTTCATAGAGACGACCACCCCGTTCAATGGTCATCGATAGCTGGGTGAGCTGCTTGATTTCCTGCAGCAGCTTCATGGTATCGTTGCTGTCACTCAGGTCATATCCGTTAATGGACAGGGCTATATCATCAGGCTTCAGGCCTGACTCACGAAAAACGTCAGGAAACTTGCCAGGGGTTATCTGATACCCGACCAGCTGACCATCCTTCTGAGCCTCGGTGATCTGAAAAAAATCCGTAAAAGAGTCCGGATCAGAGATCAGTTGCTGACGAATTTCTATCAGACGACCACTGTCTCTTTTTTCTACTTTTCGATCCGCTTCATCGGGGTAAAGCAAAAGGGCTTCGAGCTTGCCCCGGTTCGATACAATCACCCGATCCTCATAAATATCTTTCACTTCCGCATTGGAGCCCTGAAGCTTTTCACCGATTCGATAAGTGCGATCACGGCCACTGGAACGAATCACCGCAACGGAATCAGCAGGAACTGAACTGGCAACAATACCGGTGACTTTTGCAGAGAGGCGGGATTTGGGAACAGCGTTGGGGTCAATACCAGGGTTATCCGTTTGTGTCAGCTTGACAGGCTCCTGACCAAACAGATGGAAATCATTCAGTGCGGGGTAGGCATCCTGTTCCGATTGGCGACGATTTACCACTGTCGATTGAGGTTGCCACGACTGAATCCTGGCGCTGCCAGAACCCTCCATGAGTTGCCAGGTAAGACGAGCCAGCTGTTGAGTCAGAAGAATCACCAGCAGCACTTCACAGCCAATAATCAGTCGCCGCACCCCAGTCTGTGATAACACACTGGCAATGTTCAAGTCAGGCGAGGACAGAGGGCCAAAGGCTTTCAGTCTGTTGAGCAGGCTTGGTGACATGGTACAACTTTTTCATCTAATTCGTTTATCAGTCCAATGCAGATTAAGTCGGCATTAAAATTCTTGTTTTCCCAATTGCCACTAATAGTGGTACACAGGTACAAAAAATTCACCATACGTGTAAATACTTATAAAAACAACGAATTATTCTTCATCCTTCAGTGCATAGAGGCTACAGCAAAACGGCCCTGATCTTGATCCAGATCAAATCGACTGATTTGATGGTAATGGTTCACTGTTACACTCTCGTGAAGCCATCAGATCGCCTCTTTTAGTTCGAATGGTAATAACCAAACTCAGCTTCATCATCTGATACTTCATCGGTCCCTTCATTTTTTGAGTCATAAAAAGCCCAGAACTGTGTGAGATAACAGCCTGCATATCAACCTGGCTTTGCTGAAAAAGAACAAGGTTGCAAAAATCTGGTCTTATTGGCTGACTCCTTAGTGTAAGTTAGTAGGAAGCCCCCTCCCACTTGGCGTCAAGAATATTGCGCAGCAAACTCTGGTAGCGGGCTCAATAAATAAAACAAGAGCATAAGGATCATGAAATTCAATAACACAGCCTTTCTGTCGGCAGTACCTTTGGTGCTATCTGTTTTTTCAACGTCGGTAGTCGCACAACCCGAAAGTATTCATCTCAGCTACGGGCCGGATCTTTCCAGTAAAATAGAGGTTAAGGACACTCGTCTGGCACTCAGATGGCATTTAAGTGACGAAGGACTTCTCGAACATTCAGAATGGAATGATCGCTTTCTTCTCGATACCTCGGTTTCTTACTGGGACAATAAACTCGATGCCAGACCCTCCCACAGCTCGAAAGGTGACGATGATATCCATGGCATTTTCGTGACTCCGGTATGGCAATTCAAGAGTCCCAGAGGACGGTATTACTTCGATGCAGGTCTGGGCGTTGGCTGGATCAGCGACACCCAGATCCGTTACAAAGGCGACCAGCCTTTAGAAAAAAGCACTCATTTACAGTTTGAAACCATGCTGGGTGCCGGGGTTCTTCTGGGTTCCGAAAAAAGTTTTGACCTGGGCGCCAAGTTGCTTCACTACTCCAATGCTTATATCAAACGGCCCAATATGGATTTGAATGTTGTCCAGTTTTCGCTTGCTTATCATTTTTGAAATTAAATGCCCGGCAGTTGTCGGGCGTTTTGCTGACTGTCTGCTTTTCAAAAACATTTGATGGATGGCTCAGTTTCGACATTAAACTGCCGATTTGTGTTGATCAATGAACAGGAACTCAACAAACTGAGGCAGACACAAGTTATTATTGCGAAGGTTAGAGGCCGAACAGGAGTCTGAACCAGAGGCCAGATTAAAAAAACTGGCCATTATCCGGTTGGATACTTTAGCGTGGTGCTGGCAGGAAAATAACTGAGTTAATTACGGGCCTGGGGGATCATCTGGCGAAAGAGCAGCTCCAGCTGGTCAAATCGTTTGTCCATCTGTTCAAAACGGTTGTCCATCTGTTCAAAACGGTTGTCCATCTGTTCAAAACGGTTGTCCATCTGTTCAAAACGGTTGTCCATCTCTTCAAAACGGTTGTCCACCTGTTCAAAGCGGGTACGAGTTTCCAGCTCCAGCCGATCAATACGGGCTTGTGTCTCCCGATGTTGCTCATCGCTGCGCTTGAAACCCGCCATAGTCGCCTGAATCAGTGCCGCCAGGTCAGATCGAACAGATGACACTTCGATCTTCAGGCCCGCAATATCATGCTGATTGGTCAGCGCAATATTTTTGGTATCAGCACAGACTTTTGCCAGCCCGTGCTGGTTGGCATCCAACTGTCTGTGTTGCTCTTCCAGTTTTTCCAGTCTCGACTCAACCGACATAATCTTACCTCATGTTGTCGTTGCGCTGATCAGCATAGCAGAGCCAGCGAGCATCATTGCAAAACTTCGAGAAGCACCAGAATTTAGGATGAATCCAGTTCCCGGGCAGTCAGCTCTTTGAGCTCGGCGTAGCGGTAAGCGGTTGTGTAGATGTTAGCTGCGGATTATGGCATATCTTCTCTACCACCTCTTTACCTTCCAGTCAGGGTAAGGGTTATCCTGTGCACAGTTTCCCTCTAAATCAATCTCGTGGAGAAACACCATGAAATCTCTACAGATTCAGCTGGCCCTCTCCGGAGTCAACTGTGCCGGTTGTGTCGGCAAAATTGAAAAGGCCCTGAAAGGAGTGACTGGCGTGAATGAAGCCAGTGTTAACTTTGCAGACAAAACGGCTATGGTCAAAGGCAGTGCTGAAGCGTCCTCTCTGATTTCAGCCCTGAAAAAAGCCGGATTTGAAGCGCGAGTGATACCCTGCGACTCTGAACGACAATTTTCTATACCGACTATTCACTGTGCCTCCTGCGTCAGCAAAATCGAGTCGGCTCTTCTAAAGATTCCGGGTGTTGAGAGTGCATCGGTCAATCTGGCCGATAAAACCTGCTCTGTTCAGGGGCAATCTGAAATTGGCGTCATTCTGCAGGCATTGGAACATGCCGGTTATCCCGGCACCGTGCTGACACCTGACAGTGATCTTCAGCTGAAACAGGAAGAGGAAGACAAAAAACAGTATCGCCACCTGCTAAAACATACCGCCATTGCTCTGAGTCTGGGCATTCCCCTGATGATCTGGGGTGTCGTCACCGGCGAAATGAGCATAAACACGCCCTTTCAGCAACTCGCCTGGGGGATTGTTGGCCTTGCCACTCTTTTTGTTCTGGTGTTCTCAGGTAAACACTACTTTACCGGCATGTGGAAAGCTCTGAAGCATGGCAACACCAATATGGATACCCTGATTGCCATAGGCACAGGCATAGCCTGGCTTTACTCTATGGTCGTCGTATTGTTTCCTCACCTTCTACCGTCTGCCGCTCGCCATGTTTACTTTGAAGCCAGTGCCATGATCATTGGTCTTATCAATCTGGGCCATGCTCTGGAGTTAAGAGCCAAAGGCAAAACCAGTCAGGCGATTAAGCGTCTGCTGGGGCTTCAGGCCAAAACGGCCAGAGTCGTACGCAATGGACAGGAAATAGATCTCCCCACAGACCAGGTTTTAAAAGGCGACATCGTCAGAGTCAGACCCGGCGAGAATATCGCGGTAGACGGCATTGTCGTTGAAGGCAGCAGTCTCGTGGACGAGTCTATGCTCACAGGCGAACCACTGGCTGTGAAAAAAACACCAGACGACGCAGTTTCAGCAGGCACCCTGAATAAAAATGGCAGCTTGCTGTTCAGGGCAGAAAAGGTGGGCAGTGAAACCGCTCTGGCCCATATCATTGCCCTGGTGAAAAAAGCCCAGAGTTCAAAAATCCCCATTGCCCGGATGGCAGATCAGATCTCATCTGTATTTGTACCCGTTGTGATAGTCATTGCTGTTCTGGCAGCCACTGTCTGGTTCTTTTTCGGGCCTGCGCCGGTATTAGCGCACGCACTGGTGGTAGTCACCACGGTTCTGATTATTGCCTGCCCCTGCGCTTTGGGTCTGGCTACTCCTATGTCTGTCATGGCCGGTGTTGGCAAGGCCGCTGAGCTGGGAATGCTGATTCGCAAGGGAGACTCTTTGCAGCAGGCCAGTCAATTGACCACCATAGTGCTGGATAAAACAGGCACTATCACCGAAGGCGATCCCAGAGTGACCGAACGAATCAGCATCACGGCGGACACTGAGGAAGAAAAAAACAGAATTCTGCAGATTGCCGCCAGCATTGAGAGTGCATCGGAGCATCCCCTGGCTGACGCTATTGTCAATTCTGTCAGACAGCAATCGTTGTCACTTTCACCCGTATCCGATTTTCATGCAGTCACAGGGCAAGGAGTGAGCGGGTGTGTTCAAGAAAAGTCTGTGCTGCTGGGTAATGAAAAGCTTATGGCTGCCAATGGCATTGATGTCTCGCTTCTGGCATCCACATCAGAGTCACTGGCCAATCAGGGTAAAACCCCCATGTATCTGGCTGTGGATCATCAACTGGCGGGACTGATAGCGGTCGCCGACCCGATAAGAAAAGACTCCAAAGCAGCTATCGAAAGACTCCATAAACTGGGCATCAGGGTCTTGATGGTGACCGGTGATAACAAGCTGACTGCCGCCGCTGTTGCTCAACAGGTGGGCATTGATGACTTTAGAGCCGAAACTCTGCCTGAAGACAAGGAGCGCTATGTCAGGCAGTTGCAGGAAAAAGGGCACAAGGTCGGTATGACAGGTGACGGTATAAACGACGCCCCGGCCCTTGCCCGTGCTGACGTTGGCTTTGCCATAGGCACAGGGACTGATGTTGCCATTGAATCGGCAGATATCACCCTGATTCGCTCTTCACTCCATGGACTGGCCGACGCCGTCGAGCTGTCCAGGGCAACTCTGGGAAACATTAAACAGAATCTGTTTGGCGCCTTTGTTTACAATTCTCTCGGTATCCCGATTGCTGCCGGAGTGCTATACCCTTTCACAGGAATGCTGCTTAATCCTGTTGTTGCAGGAGCAGCCATGGCTCTGTCATCGGTCACAGTGGTCAGCAACGCCAATCGTCTGAGACGCTTCAAGCCAACTGCAAGGGAGCCTGAATCATGAATATTTCCAAAGCAGCGCAGGCCACTGGACTGACCGCCAAAACCATTCGTTACTATGAAAGTCTGAACCTGATTTCACCTGCCCATCGTCTCAATAACGGTTACCGTGATTATAATGAATCACACATACGAGAACTGTCTTTTATTAGCCGCGCCAGAGAGCTGGGCTTTACTCTGAAAGAGTGCTCGGACCTTCTGGATCTGTATAACGACAAACATCGTAAAAGTGCTGATGTAAAATCACTGGCCCTGAAAAAATTAGTCGATGTCGAGGCTAAGATCAGTCAACTGCAGGTGATTCGTGACAGCCTGCAACAGCTCGCCCAATGCTGTCATGGAGACAATATGCCGGACTGCCCTATCATTGAACGGCTGGCCAGGGGAATGGAATCGGATCCTGATAAAAAATAAGATAAAAAAAAATAAGACACCCATAAAAAAATAATAAGACACCCATAAAAAAGAAAAAAATAAGACACCCATTAAATAAATAAGACATTTAAAAACTGCATTCCCAAAAAAGGATCTGAAAACCTATCTTCGAATAGCCTATCAGCGAGCCACACATGAGCGTTCGACGAACAGAGGCTGCTCAGTCCATGATTCAGACGACACAAACTTATTCCGACTTAAAGTCGAGGAGGGATAAAGAGAAAGTGTTTAATTTCTTAACTGACTTCTAAGCTAACTTGTCAGATACAAACGACTGCAGGCGTTTAAACCTCGAAGCCACTTCTGTCCGGCTTCAAGTGCATAAGCCTTCATCGCCTTCAGACGGCCAACTGCCCGATAAAAACGATTATTCCATTGCATGGTTTTCAGCCACTCATCCGGATCAATTTCCAATCTTTCAAGAATAGGAGGGGTGCATGACGGAATGGAACCTTTCTTGTCTGTTCTGACAATGCGACCGCTCCAGTCGACCAGTTCCAGATAGTCATGAAGAAGGTAGGGAAGGGCAACGTCCGTATTCTGGCCCTGCAAACAAAAAGGTTTCAGGGTCAGCGGCTGATTTTTAGTCTCAGAATCTGTAACCTGCTCTACGCGTTCCTGAATCGACGTGTAGTCTGATTCTTCCGATGTTTCTACCTTTCCAGCCCGAATCGGATTCAAGTCAACGTAGGTCATGCAGGTCAGTAACGCTGCTTCGTCCAGCAGTACCTGGCTTTTAAAGCGACCTTCCCAAAAGCGTCCTTTACACTCGTCTTCTTTATTGGCCTCACGAGCAAGGTATTCATTCAGACAACGCATAAACCAGCTGATATCCGTTAAACGACGCCGGTATTCCTCAGCATATTCATCGATACGGGCCAATTCAGCGCTGCCCAGTTTGTCAGCAGCCAAATGCCTTTGCACCAGAAGTGGGCCTGTAAACAAGGTCGTCCAACGGTGAAGCACTTCGTCCCGTGACCAGCCTCTGGCAGATGACTGATTGATGTGCAAAACCACGTGATAATGATTTGACATGACAGCGTAAGCGCAGACTTCGATAGCAAAGACTGAAACCAGTTCCCGGAGTTTATCCACCACCCATTGGCGGCGATGCTCGTAGTTCTTGCCAGTCAGGTGGTTCTCTCCACAGAGGTAAGCCTGACGAACACATCTTGCCATGCAGTGGTAATAAGGCGTTGAGCCGGGGTCAATCAGAGTATTGCGGGCCTGTGCCATGGACTCACCTGTCTGGGTAAAAAATCAGTGATGGGTGAAAAAGTAGACTAGGTGGACGGTAAAGCAAATTTATGGGTGTCTTTTTTCTTTTTATACGGCAACAAGTTTGAAATATGCTACTTTGATACACTTGGCTAGCACAGACAGGCAACATTTAATGAAAAAAATTATTGTGCTCTTTTCATTTATATTAATATTTACTTCAGAAGAAATATTGTGTGAATCAAACAGTAGAATTCCTCGATACACTGAGCCGGTTATAAAAATAAATTCAGGTACGCTTCCATGGATAGCTGGTATTAATAATGGTTGTACTACTGTGCTCATATCTGATAAGCATTTGCTGACTTCAGCTCACTGCATTGGTAAAAAATTAGACATAACTTTTCTTAATGCTAAAAACAAGATTAAAAGAAAAGTTATAAAGTATATAATAAATAATAATTTTTTTTCTAGCTCTGATCGGCCTAAATACGATATAGCAATACTTGAGTTAAACCGGCCTGTGTCAATTCCTCCTGCTGACATCGACTATACCAAATGTCCTGACCTTTATAATATTACTGACCTTATGGTTGCGGGTTATGGCAATCAGCAGTTATTGCAGCTTGCATCTGTAAGTTGGGTAGGCTCCTGCAATGATGAAGTACATTTCGTTTCATATCCCGGAGATTCCCAGCCTGGGGATTCAGGTTCTCCCTTATTTTACAGACAAAACAATTCATTTATCTTAGGAATACATGTTGGAAAATTCTATCAAGACAATTTGGCAATCCAGTTTAAGCTGTCATTAACTTTTAATCGTAATTTTATAGAGAAGTATGTGCGATTAGAAAAAAGCCATGATATATATTACCCAATAAAAGGAATTTCTCTAAATGCACAAAGATGGAATTCCATTTCTGCTTCTGCTTCTGCTTCTGCTTCTGCTTCTGCTTCAACTATGTTATGTATTTTAATAACACCATTAACCTTGGCAATGAATTTGCTTTAATCATACCTGAATCCCCGAGTTCACATCACATAAATCAGCCTGAGAAGCCCCCAATCCATGGCTTTTCGTGTATAATTCTCTGATTCTGATTTTCACCTTCTGAGTGCGTTTTTGTGAAACTCACAATCGAGCAGTCAACTATCAAGTTTTAGACACCCGTTACGTGAATTGGGGATAACTCATTTCAACCCTGCCACCCAAAGAAGCTCATAAAAGAGCTTCTTTGGATCGCGACATGATTAATGATTGGCAAATACACTCGTGTTGCCATCCTTGGTGAAACCGATCACCTGATAAGGATCTTTGCGATCACCGTACTCCATACCTGGCGATCCCAGAGGCATACCCGGAACAGTCAGACCATTCACACCAGCAGGCTTTTCACTTAGCAAACGCTTGATGTCTGCAGCCGGGACATGACCTTCAATGGCATAATCACCGATAAAGGCTGTATGGCAAGACTCCATTCCTTTCGGAATACCGGCCCTGGCTCGATACGTGGCTGTGCTCGGCACATCATGGGACATGACCTTAAAGCCATTCTCTTCCATGTGTTTCGCCCACTGTTTGCAACAACCACAGGCAGGGGTTTTGTAGAGCATGACTGTCGGTAATGACTCCTCGGCCTTGGCCAGCATAAACGACATTAGAACAGCAGTTCCCAGGAACAGGGCTTTCAGCTTTTTCATGGTTTCACTCTCCTTTTTCAAGTGTTTCATAATTCATTGATTGATCTGAGCGGTCAGAACCTTTTCCCGGGTGTGCCATAGAAAATAGACGGCAGGCACCAGCACGAGAGTCACCACCAGTGAGCTGACAATGCCACCGATCATCAGGCTAGTTATGCGCTGCACGACTTCGGAGCCAGTGCCATTATTGAGCATGACCGGTATAAGACCGAAGAGAATGGTGCAAACGGTCATCACAATGGGCCTGCGGCAGGGGATGTAAGCTCGGCACTGATCAGATCCTGCTGACTTTTTTTGCCTTGCCTGGACTGTTTTTCATAGGCTTGAATCATTGGATCAGCAGCCAGAGCTTTTTGCTCGGCTTGAGATAGAGTCAGGCGGCCTGCACTGACTCCTGCCGATACCAATATCAGCCATGCAGCGGATACCATAATCCGTTTCAGTTGCATGTTTGTCTCCACAGCCGTGCCAATCCCATGCAGGGGACACTGAAAAATCAACGTTTCACTCTGTTTTTTAAACGACGATATTTATGAAATGCTATTCCAGAAAGGAGACATTGGCCAGATAGATATCAGGTTGGGAGCGCTGTACTGAAGATGGGGGTGCAGAAATCCAGTCCTGCGACGGTTCAGCGTCCAGCAAAATCAACTCTGCAACAATATAAAGCAGGGTAAAAGTCGGCTTACTGTCCGGGTGAGAAAACGGGATATAGCGATCCTCAGAATCGCAGTCTGGACAGGCCTGATTTGCTTTCTGCAGGTGCTCTGCCGGGGAAGGAGCACAACAGTCATGATCTGCGGAAAAACCGTCAGCCATGCCGGAAGCATTGGATGACATCGTCGTGGGCATGTCTGACTGGTCAGCAACCATAGCCTGTGACGACTCCATCAGGCAAACCTGCAACAGCAAAAACATCAGCAGGGCAATCATTGCTGTGCCAATGTTCTGCCTGTGTTTCAGGTTCAGGTGAAGGATGGACATAGAATTCAGGAGATTATGGTTCAGCTTTCCAACCTAAACCATCCAGTAACTGGAAGGTCAACCCTTGAAAAGCTGAATGAGTGATGATTCAAGACTATTCTGTGCGCTTTAATCAGGCATTGTCTTCTTCTACTGCATCATAGAGACGCTCCAAAATATCAGGGACAGCGGACATCACCCGGTTCCAGCTGGGAATAAAAGGCCTTTCCATGGGGTTTTCCAAAAAGTGTTGCCCTGCTGCCATAATGTTTCTGGCAAAGAGTTCAACGGCTCGCTCTTCCGTATCACGATCGACATGCAGGCCATTCATCATCGCATCATCGTAATAAGACTCGATGAAATCCAGTGCCACCCGGTAATAAGTCGCTTTGATCGTGCGGAAGGTTTCAGTATTGAACTGAACCCCGTTGGTCGCCAGCTTCCTGAACACGGCCTTGATAATATCGTGGCTCATTTTCGACAGACCGGCATTGCGATCTTCTTCCGATAGAGGCTGATGTTTGTGATCATAAACATCGGCAATATCAACCTGACACAGCCGTTTATTGGAATAGTTTCTCTTAACTTCTGACAGTACCCCTATTTCCAGACCCCAGTCGCTGGGAATCCGGATGTCATTGAAAACACTGGTTCGCATGGAAAACTCACCGGCCAGGGGATAACGAAAACTGTCGAGGTATTCCAGATAGTCCATAGGGCCAAGAATTTTTTTCAGGGCTCGCAACAGAGGCGTCACCAGAAGACGGCTGACCCTGCCATTAAGTTTGTTATCAGCGACTCTTGCATAATAGCCCTTGCAAAAATCATAGCTAAACGCAGGATTAGCTACCGGATAGAGTAGCCTGGCCAGCAGATCTCTCTGGTAGGTCACGATATCACAGTCGTGCAGAGCCACTGCTTCTGACTTGGCTGAAGCCAGCACATAACCGTAGCAGTACCAGACGTTTCTTCCTTTACCAGCCTCTTTAGGCGCCAACCCCTTACTTTCAAGCAGACGGTCAATTTCACGAAGTCCGGGACCATCCTGCCATAGAATCCGGTGGTGCTGATTCAGCTGGGCAAAAAAGTCTCTTGAATAGGAAAATTCTTTTTCGTTGGCTCTATCCAGACCTATAACAATCTCGGAAAGATAACCCACCTGGCTAAGCTCCTGAACAATATTATTCAAGGCTGGTCCCTGCAGCTCGGAGAACAGCGAAGGCAAGACCAGAGACATAGGGCGCTGGCGGGAAAAGGCCTGCAGCTCCTGCTCCATATCTTCAACCGAACGTACTCTCAAATTATGGAAATTGGTGATAGTGCCATTCTGGTAAAAATCGCCCATAAATGCTTTCCCTTCTTTTCGTTAGCGCTTTATGCTCTGATCACACTCTGCAGTCCAGCTCACCCGTCTTGTAAACAGCAGTCTTTTATAGAGCCGTCTTTTGGAGGACAGACTGGCTCATGACCTTCCTGAAGAGAATCAAGAACCTCCAATACCGCTTCATTCCAACCTTCAGGCCCGACTGATTTTGTGTACTTAATATTAGACAGATGTTCTGTAATGGGCTGTTTACTTTTTTCAGAACTTACAAGAACAGGAATATCGACTACTTCCAGCATGGGCAGATCGTTGAAGCTGTCGCCCAGACCCATGGATATCCACGTCCACTCCGGAAAGTTTTTCAGGTAGTGTTTGAACAGTTTCTTCGCCGCCGAACCCTTATCCCCCTTGCCGGATACGTGATAGAAACGCCCACCCCGGGTCAGTTGTAATCCTTCTTCAGCAAGCTGCCTTTCAAACTGCTCCAATGCCTTATCACTGTCTTCCCAGACCAAAGGTTCACTGGCTTTTCGGTCTGCTGCCAGTTTAGCCTCCTCCAGGCTTAGCCCGGAGAGATCGGCTATTTCACTATGAGAGCAATCGCCAAAGCCCCTGAACCGGAAGCCGTACTGCTCGCGAAACTGTTTCAGTACCCTGCGTATCGCCTTGTAGGGTTGACCATGGAAGTAATGGGTATTCTTGTCAGTATCAGACGACTGAAAGTAGTGAGCCGGGATGGTGGTAATCATTCCGTTTTCGGTAATAAATGGATGATCCAGAGCCATCTCCAGTTGCAGAGGCAGTACCTCACTGAGGGTTTTGCTGGTATTGAAAACAACCGGAATATTTTGCTCTCTCAACCGGTCCAAAGCGGGTTTTGCCCCCGCCCAGCTGTAGCTATCATGATCCAGCAAGGTACCATCGAGGTCGGAAAATATGACCAGCTTCGTCATCGCCTTTTTGCTGTTGCACATCGACTCAAACTCTGTCCAGACGTTTTTGGTAGATGGTATTGGTGGCCTCGACAAAACCACTGACACTGCCACAGTCAAAGCGCTCACCTTCAAACTTGCAGGCAATAACACAGCCCTGTCTGGCCTGAGTCAGAATGGCGTCAGTCAGCTGCACTTCTCCGTTTATTCCGGGTTCAGTGTTCTCAATAATGTCGAAAATATCCGGTGTCAGGACATAACGTCCAATCACTGCCAGATTACTGGGTGCTTGCGAAGGGGCTGGTTTTTCCACCATATCGGTCACACGGATCAGGTTATCGCTCAGGGCTTCACCGGCAATCACACCGTATTTATCGACTTCGGATTCGGGCACTTCCTGAACAGCCAGAATGGTGCAGCGAAACTGCTTGTAAAGATTGACCAACTGCGACATAACCAACGGACCACTGTCGTTAATACAGAGATCATCGGCCAGCACCACACCAAAAGGCTGATCGCCCATAAGAGTTCGTCCGCAGAGAATGGCATGCCCCAGCCCCTGCATCTGGTTCTGTCGAGTATAGGAAAAAGTACAGGCCGCCATCACTTCTCGAATGGTCGACAGTTTTTCTTCTTTGCCACTGCCAGCGATTTCCGCTTCCAGTTCATAGTTAATATCAAAATGATCCGGAATCGCCCGTTTGTTTCTGCCATTGACAAACCCCAGGTCAGTCAGACCTGCCAGCATGGCTTCTTCTACGCCATATTGAATTAGGGGTTTATCAACAATAGGCAGCATCTCCTTGGGCATGGACTTGGTGGCGGGTAAAAAGCGGGTTCCATACCCCGCAACAGGAAACAGACATTTTTTAATCATATTATTGCTCGTCTTATTGAGAAGTTTTGCATCTCATCAGGCTATAAGCAGAAGTCGTGCCAATTCAGAAAACCACCCGCCGGGGTCAACATCATTTACAATGATTGAAGGTTTTATAAATACGGGAGTGGCATGACTCCTGCTGCAAAGAAGAAAAAGTACTAAAAAACATTGCCAAAGGGGAAGATGTATCGTGCAAAGTTATCCTAAAGCCTTCCATGAGTTTCATCAGGCCATGACTCAGCTTCTGACCTTCCCTTATGGACAGGAAGCGGGCGAGATAGCCGCCAGAATTGTCCGTAGAGTTCAGTATCACCTTCATGAAAACCCTCCCAAAACAGTCACTGGCTGGTCAGAAAAAGATATCTTTCTGATTACCTATGGCGACACCCTCTATGACAACAGTGAACAGCCACCTCTTCAGGTCTTGAAGGGATTTCTTGATGGCTATCTGAACGAGGTTATTAATACCCTTCACATTCTTCCCTACCTTCCCTACAGCTCGGATGATGGCTTTTCTGTGATTGATTACCTGTCGGTCAATGAGCAGCTGGGAAGCTGGCAGGATATCGAAGCCATCGCCAGTGACTATCAGCTTATGTCGGATCTGGTGATTAACCATGTCTCCCGGGAAAGTCTCTGGTTTGCCGACTTTGTCAGTGGTCATCAGCCCGGCCGGGATTACTTTATTGAAGAAGACCCGGACACTGATCTCAGTGAAGTGACCCGCCCAAGAAACTCCCCCCTGCTGGTGCCTATTCATACAAGGCGAGGGCTGAAACACGTCTGGGCCACCTTCAGTGAAGATCAGATGGATCTGAACTTTAAAAACCCCGATGTGCTGATTCAGATGGTGGACATCCTGCTTTTCTATCTGGCCCGCGGCACCATGGTAATCAGGCTGGATGCCGTCGCTTTTCTCTGGAAGAAACCGGGCACCCATTGCATAAACCTGCCCGAGACCCATGCCATCGTGAAACTGTTCCGACTGATTATGGAGAGAGCCTGCCCTGGCAGCACACTGCTGACTGAAACCAATGTCCCCCACGATGAGAACATCAGTTATTTCGGGGACCAGGATGAGGCTCACATGGTTTATCAATTTGCCCTGCCGCCTCTGATACTGCATGCACTCAATCGGGGCACAGAAAAATACCTTGTGCAATGGGCCCGCAAGCTGCCCGATTACCCCGAGAGCTGTACCGTTCTGAACTTTACTGCCTCTCATGATGGCATAGGCCTGCGTCCGCTGACGGGGGTGATCCCGGAAAATGAAGTTTCAGAGCTGATCGACAGCATGCACCGTTTTGGGGGGTTCGTCAGCATGCGCACCCTTTCGGACAACACTGAATCACCTTATGAGATCAATATTGCCCTGTTTGATGCCATGAAAGGGACGAGAAGGGGTGAGGACCAATGGCAAGTGCAGCGATTTCTCTGCTCCCAGCTCATCATGCTGGGGATGCGCGGAATACCTGCTTTTTACATACACAGCCTGTTTGCCACACACAATGATTTGGCAGGCGTCGAGAGTAGTGGCAGAACCCGCTCGATCAATCGCCGCAAGTGGTTACTGGAAGAATTATTGCCTGAGCTGGAAAACCCGGTTTCGATTCGGTCACTGGTTTTCCATTCGTTGTTGAATCACATCAAAGTTCGCAAACAGGAACCCTGCTTTCATCCCAATGCCTCTCAAACCATTCTGGATATGGCGCCCGGTATTTTTACATTCTTGCGAACATCTCCCTGTGGCCGCCGGAAACTGGTGGCTATTCACAACCTGACATCGGCCCATCAAACGTTGAACCAGCCAGACTATATCGGCTGGTTCGATTTACTGGGCAGCGGGACCCTACAGGACCTGCAACTCAAGCCCTATCAAGTGTTGTGGTTAGCAAAAACGCCTTAAACCCTCGCCCAATCGAGGGTCTCGCATAACTCCAACAACTCGTTACCAGGTTTCTAACAATACCCTCTTTGATGAGGGTGATATCTTTTGTCAGGCGATCCGGAACTATCATAAGACACCAATCGTCTAAATAAGTGACCGAAGTCATCCATCTACCCGTCGAATAGCTCGTGATCACACTCTTCGGGCACAACAATGGATACAGCAGTGCTTCAATGAGTTTTTAACAGAATCTCTTTGCCAGAAAGCACGCTTATTTCTCTGGTCTACACTTTTTCCAGGGCAAACCAGGATGTAAGAATAAAGTGATCAAACACCCACTCTTTGCAGCACTGCTGTTGCTGTCTATCGCCTGCCAGGCGTCAATAAGACACTTTGTTGTCGAGCTTGAACAGGATGCAGGTTCTCCAGACAAAAGCTTTTCTATCAAACAGCATGACCCGCATACTTTGCCGAACACTCCTTCAATCATTGCCAGCAACAACGGTCATTCAGACCAGGATTCCCCGGCAAATGACACACCCTTCGGACCCGGTATTTTCGGGCTAATAACGATCATTATTGAGTCGGTTTCGTGGCATTTGCTTTACGCCTCCCAGTGGCTGGTTGCTTACGAACTGATCCTGACCAGCCGTGACACGCAAAGCTCCAAAACTTATTCACGGCTACCTTTAGAATCGTTTATCACTGTCGGTTTGTTTTTAAGCAACTATTGGAACTCCGATTCACCGATGTTCAACCCGATTGGACAACAAGAGTCGAGCCAGGATTATCCGTTTATGATCAACACTATGACGCTCAGCTCCGGAGATAACCAACAACAAGGCCAACTATCGGAATCATCGACCCGGCAAGCCTCAGGAACAACCTCAGGGTTCAGAGGCACTATCACCAGCCGCCAGTATTCTGACTCTGACGGTGGAGACGAAGTCCCTGAACAACACCAACATACTTTGGGTTTAAATTGTTTCGCAGATAACTGTAATGGCGTTTGTAAATTCCGACAATCAGGTGCAAGACCGAAACAAAGCTCAACGCCCAATGAAGACTTCGATCGACAGAGCCCTCTCGTGCAACAACACACCTGTAAAGTGACAGTGTTCGGGGAGGGTGGTCGGCAGCGAGCATGCGGGCAAATCTGCCAGAGTAATACAGCCCTGAAGGATCACAAAAGAAGAAAACACAGGCAACACACCTGTTACGTAACAGTCGCCATTTGCAATGGTCGACGGTGGCCATGCGGACTTGGCTTCAGGACTGCTCGGGGCCTGATGTGGCATAAAAGAATACATCAAAGACGCAGGCCCGATAATCCGAACAACAATAATGGCGCCACAATAAAGCATGGAGGCTGATCGGGAATAGACTGCCCCTCACTCTTAAGACTGTCGCAAAAGTGCGGCGCTGATATGGGGTTAAAAACGCCACCGGAGGTTTGCCGGTGGTCTTATGTCTTTCCATCTGTGATGGCATCCCTGGTGGCGTCTGCTTATGTGACGAAGCAGCCCTTCTTCACTCTCGAAGATCCTCCCGCATAGTTGCTGCGTCATCCGATGTACGCGACCCTCGTTAAAATTCACGTATAGGATCACGTCACAAAATACTGACCCGGGAACCTGATGGCTTCTGTTGGGATCCGACCATCTAATATCCAATTCGTCGTCATGGTATCTACTGTCGTTGTGATCCTCCTGCTCTAGTACATGAAGAACTTCTCCGCATACTCGCTGCTCACCATCTCCCCCGACCACTATCACATCACAGAATAGTGGCGCAGTGTGGTATCGCATTTTGTGTTCTGACAGCCTCTCCCTATCTCTGCAGCGAATCCCGCAGGGCGCCCGCTCACCACTGCTCGTTTTCATCTGCACATCACAGACAAATCCCCTGGCGGGATCACGACCTCTCCTGATAGATTTACTGGCTGCTCTCGGCCTCGCCAAGATGCCAGTTGGTGATCGGAGTTTACAAATACCGTGACAGGAACCAAAGTGACAATTGTAATCGAAGGTATGCTGTTGTGGTTCAGGGTTTCTGTCATCGCCGTCAGAGCCAGAAAGCTGGGAGCCGCTGGCATAGCCTTTAATCTGGGCACTGGTTGACCCACCTGTGGCTTGCTGACCGGATGATGTTGATGGCGGGTTTTGTTGGTCATTTTTTTGTTGGCTATTCCCGGGAAGCATCATGGTGATGATTGCAGGCCGGTCATCCTGACTGGCTTCCAGTTGATCCATTGGGATAAGCAGTGATGGATCGGAGTTCCAATAGTTTTTCAAAAGCCAGCCAAGAGCAACAAACGCTCCTGCAGGTAGCCATGCAAGGGACTCAATACCTAACCCCGCATAGCCGTTTGTGTCGACCATGTCTGACGAGGTATACGACAGAGTATTGAAATCACGTTTTATAGAAAAGCTCTGGATCGGAGAACCTGCATCATCCTTTTGAAAATCGACAACAAAATGTCTTGTCGACGACTCAGCCTGATAGACGACAGATAACAGCACTGACAGTAAAAACAATGCCGCAAAGATTGAGTTGCCCATCATTCTATCCGTGTGCTCTGACTTGTAGAGAGTAAGGGTAGATTGAGAAAGTGATAGATCAAGAAAATAAGCGTTTTCTGAGCTTGATTGGTAGTTTTATCGAATGAGTTTAAAACCCCGTGCTTTGAGAGCGTGTCGCAAAACTCTATCCAGCGTGGGAACGAGTTGTAACTTCAGCGGTTCCGCTGGTGTCTTATCCCGGTCAGACTCCAGCGCATCAACTTCCTCGTCCGTCAGGCCGATGTCTCGCCCGGCATTGACCAGGGCATCACCCATCAACAGCCGATCCTCAGGTTGAAGAACCTCTTTGAGAATATTCCGAACCTCGGCAACCAGGCTCCGGTTATTTTGCTTAGCCCTGGCCTTCAGAGCACTGTAGAGCTCATCCGGGATATTTCCAAGCGTCATCATTGCCATAGTTTCACTCCTGCAGAGCACACTCTGTGTCAAGGTTAAGTGGATGGCAGGCCCAGTTTGTCGAAGAATGCTTTGTTCCTTTCCTTCGCCGACTGTGCCAGCCGGTTATAAGAAATAACTTCGATAAAGGCACCGTAACTTTTACTGTATCCAAAATACCCCATGTGGTCATGGGTTGGCGTGAGGTCGAAGATTCGGCAACGCTGCACAACTGATGGCGTTAAATCACAGATGACGTAGCAAAAGCCTGGTATATCCCGTGAATTGGGTATCAGCCTGCCACTCGCCGTTTTCGCCTGGCCTTCACGAATACGATCCAAATAGCTCAAAGCCTGCTCGATAGGATCTTTATTTTCTCCCTCTCGGGCATCGTTTCGCATGGGCCGTTTGATCTCGACCACAGTAACGGATGCCAGCGGCAAGGCTTTTTTATCGGACACCAGAATAGGATTATCACAGACATTTAACGCACACAGGTCTGGCTCTTTTCCAGAAATGTCACCGGTAACAGGCATGGAACCCAAAGGCTTGTCTGAGGCCAGATAGTCATGAAACGCGAGTCGTTCATCAATCAGCCAGAGATTACAGGCATCAAACGGTGTCTGCGTGGAATCCTTACGCATTGGCATAATCAACTGATGGATTAAATCCTCACGAGCGTACTTGTCGTCATCCAACCGCTCAATATACTTTTCCAGCAAATCGATGATTGTCCGGCGGTGAGTGACGTAGTTGGCCAGGTCTGACTGTTTGAAGTCCTGTGCTTTTCTCAGGTAGTCACTCAGTCGGTTTTGATAATCTTCCAGATTGCTTTCTACCGCCGGATTCATAATTTCATGCCCTTCTTCCATCAGGCTTTTTTCGGCCTCGTAGTAGTGCCTGTGGAGAAGGGACTCAAGCTCCTTGTCCGATATTCTGGGGTCAACCACAAGTTCACGCTCATCCATATGGCTCATAATTGAACGGTACCGTGGCGCTTTCTGAGCAACAAAGGTATTCACCCGCTCCTTGCCTGCTTTCATGTTGTCGTGGAGGTAATCGGAAAGGTATTCTCTGGTTTTCTCTACGACCGCTTCCCGGATTTCGCTGAGGGAAATCTCCTGATCACTGATAAGATCCTCAATCGTTTCAGCGATATCAAATGCCGTTCTTTCAGAACGGACATGCTCATCAAGATAGTCTGAGGTGACATAGCAGGCGTAGGTAAACTCACCCGCATCATCGGATAGAGTGCCAAAGAGCCCGGGTACCTTTTTGCCAATAGACTCTTCTTTAACAACACGGTTAGCCGCACAGAGGAACATGGGGTGGTTTTTGTTCACTCCAGCCCGAAACTTAATGTGATTCAGTTCAAAAACATAGCCCTTCAGACTGACTTGTTCTGCCGTTGCAGCAGAGTGCATGCAGCGATCGTAAATGTCGCTGAGAGAAATGCTTTCGGTACCATCCTTTACAATAATGTTTGGCGTTGCCGGGCTTCTGACGAAATACCACAGGCAATGTTCCAGCAGAGCCTCGGCAATACTCAACGGGGTTTTACGGCAACTCGCGTAATACTCTTTGTCAAACCCGTCCAGTTTTAGCACCGTCCGTACTTTCTGGTCATGAACCGCCACCGGCGACTCTGTCTGAACACCCTGCCGGGATGAAAAAGAAAAGTTTCGCTGATAAAGCTTTCCTTCTTGACAGAAAACGCTTTCTACTTCGGCGGTGTCGAAGGCTTTCAACCACATCAAACGCCCGATGCCCCGGCAACCCTTTCCGATCTTGTGATCTGAGTCCAGGGTTTCAAAGGACTCCATGTTGGCTGCGTTAAATCCGACTCCATTATCGGTAATGGTAAAGCCTTTGATGATTTCTTTTTCAGCCCCTTTTCCGGGGTGCATTTGTTGTTGAGGGTTACGAATAATCTCAAGAGTAATCTGACCTTCGGCCAGCCCATCTGCTTCTTCAAGGGCCTGAATCGAGTTGACCACGGCTTCAAAAACCGGCAGCAGACCATGAGTTTTCGGCAGATTAGTATTACGTAACCTTCCGGCAAGATTTGTATGAAGGCTCATTGGCACTCCCTTGGAAGCAGCCCGCATTGTTGTTTTTCACGGATTGAAGATAGCATCAAACAAAGTGATTTTTCGCTCAGTGAGAAAAGATGCACAGCAAAATAAAACCTGTTCTGCACCCGTTGCTTGAGAAGGCAGTATAGACAGAGTTACTGGAATGACTATTACAAAACATCAGAAAATGTCAGACGGGTATCACTGTTTCATCAGGAATGTAATTTGCTGGAGTCTCTGACACTCCCCGCCTCTAAGAGGGTGTCGCAAAACTCTCTCCGGCGTGGGAACGCGTTGACTCCCGTCATTGCCAGTCATTCCCGGCTTCATTCTCGTCATTCCCGGCTTCATTCTCGTCATTCCCGCGAAGGCGGGAATCCACACTGACTCTCCACCAGAACCATACTGCCCGGTGTCCCCCTGGCCTTGTCATCCCCGAGAAGGCAGAGATCCACCGTTGGCGCTGGATTCCCGCCTTCGCGGGAATGACGACTTCAGAGCGTGAGAACGAGCTGTTGAAGTTTTGCGACACCCTCCTAAAGAAGCGGGATTACCCCCTTAATTTCGTTCAAATCCCCATCGCTACTCCCTCACGACGGGGGTCAGCGCCACCTTCAAGGCCTTTGTCCGTGATCACAATGCCGTGCAGGCCACTGTTCAGTTCCCGCACCTTGACGGAGTAGCCGAGCTTTTCCAGTGCCGACTTCAGACGCTCTGCTTCGGTATCCTGCTCCAGCTCATAAACGCCAAAAGGGTTCAGCTTATGGGGCAGAGCAATGGCTTCCTGAATGTCCATTCCCCAGTCAATATGTGCGACCAGGGTTTTGGCAACATAGCTGATTATACGACTTCCGCCGGGTGAACCAAGCACCATATAAGGCTGTCCCTTTTTATCCATAACCATGGTGGGCGCCATAGAAGACCTTGGTCTTTTACCAGGTTCAACGCGATTGGCAATGGGCGTACCATTGTCATGGCTGGAAAAAGAGAAGTCCGTCATCTCATTGTTCAGCAGGAAACCGCCCACCATTAAACGGGAGCCAAAACCATTCTCAATAGTCGCCGTCATGGATAACGCATTACCCTCGGCATCGACAATGGAAATATGGCTGGTAGAAGGCAGTTCAATGGACTGATCATCGGCCTGAAGCGAAGCATGCTGCCAGAGGGGTTTGCCTGCTTTAACCGTCTTTAGAGCCTGATCAGACTGAAGTTGTCTGGCTCTCTCTGCCAGATATTGGCTGTCCAGAAGCCCCTGAACAGGTACGGGCACATAGTCACTGTCGGCCAAATAACGGGCCCTGTCGGCAAAAGCCAGCCTTGATGCACCGGCAAACAGGCGCCAGGATTCCGGATTATCCGCCCCCAGGTTGGCCAGATCATAAGATTGCAAAATGCCCAGGATCTGTCCCACCGTGGTTGCGCCAGAGCTGGGAGGTCCCATGCCACAGACAGAGTATTGACGATAGGCCGAACACACCGGCGTTCGCTCTTTTACCTGATAGTTTTTCAGATCCTTCTTTGAAAGCACTCCGGGATTCCCCTCGGCCTCTCTGACGGTTTTGACAATCCTGTCCGCCAACTTCCCTTCATAGAAGGCTTTTGAGCCTTCTTTGGCAATCAGCCTCAGTGTCCTGGCAAACTCAGGATTTTTCAGAACAGCGCCTGCCTGAAGCGGCTGTCCTTTTTCATCAAAGAAGTATTCACGGGTACCCGAATAACGGCTGAGTCTTTTTTGATCCCTGGCAATCAAGCTGGCCAGCCTGGGAGAAACGATAAAGCCTTCCTCAGCCAGTTTAATGGCCGGTTGGAAAAGCTCAGACCATGGACGTTTACCATAACGCTGATGCATCTCTTCCAGCAGCTTGACGGTACCTGGCGTACCGACTGAGCGCCCCCCCACCACAGCATCATAGAATTGCAACGGCTTGCCATCGCTGTCCAGAAACAAGGTCGGTGTCGCCTCTACAGGGGCTGTTTCCCGGCCATCAAGAGTGATCAGGCGGTTCTTTTTGGCATCGAAGTAAAGGGTGAAGGCTCCTCCGCCAATTCCGGACGACTGGGGCTCAACCAGATTCAGAACCAACTGAACAGCAATCGCAGCATCCGCTGCCGAACCACGTTTTCTAAGGACTTCGTCACCTGCCTGCACAGCCAGCGGGTTGGCTGCTACCACCATATGTTTGCTGGCTTTTACCAGACTCTTTTGTTCAAATCCCGTCGCTGCTTCAGGCGCCAGATCATCACTCAGACTCACGGCCTCTGCCTGCACCTTAAAGCAAGCAGCCAAAAGACTGGCGGTGATAACATACCGTCTGAACATTCCCCCAGACATAGCAAGACTTCCTTTCAATTAATTTTTATAAGGTCGGACCATGGTTTCAGTCTTGGCTCAAATGTGCAATGACTTTTGGAATTGAGCAGTTTAAAAAGGTGCCTACCTGACCTCACACTTAAAAAAGATAAAGTTAGGCGTTGTGGATAACTTCTTATAGCTCTCGGCGCAGAGAGACTTCATGCGCTCCGACGGCTTTCCTTCTGACAGGTGAGTGACACACAGATCTGCTGCAGCCAGACTCTCAAACCACTCTGTCAGTGAACGACGATAGAAGCTTACTCCGACAGGATGACCTACAGTATCCCACTCTTCCGTGATCAGTTCTCTTTGAAAGTAATTGCCTGAAGGTGACACTTCAAAATCCACTATCGGGTGATGGGTAGAAAAGATAAATACGCCGCCATTTTTCAGCAGGCGCTTAACATCACCGAACAGTACACTAAGGTCTTCAATGTAATGCACGGTCAGAGGACAGATAATAACATCATAACTGGCTTCTTTTTCTTCTGGCAGCCCAAGAGAAATATCCTGTGCATAAGTTCTAACGTTATCACCCAACTTCTCTTTGACGATCTCAACCATTTCCAGCGAGGCATCAATCGCAGTCACCTTTGCCCCCTGGTTGATCAAATACTCTGCATAGACACCCGGTCCACACCCCAGATCCAGAACACTTTTTCCGCCCAGTTCGGGCAGCATGGCGATTAATGATGGACGCTCCAGATGGCCATTGTAGATATTATCGATAATGGCTTTTTCGTAATCCCTGGCGAACTTTTCGTACATTTCGCTCATCCTGATACTCTCTGTCGCTTATTCTCTGTGGCCAGAAGTGTATCAGGAACAACGATTGCCACTATTCGAACAAACACCAATGAATGCCACTCAAACAGGAGATCCACCAGCCCCCCATGCTTAACATCCGCAGCCACTGACGAAATCCTTACAAGCCGTAACTTCTGTCTTGCAGCAGTCAGCTTCTATACAGCACTCTTCCAGATTAAAGGCATTGCACTCCCCTCCCTGTTCACAGCGGCCAAGAAAGGTTTCCTCAGACAGATAAAAGCCTGTGAACTTTTCAATAAAGTCATCGGAGACACTCTTTTCAGCCAGCCCGGTCGCCAGCAGACTTTTTTGCCAGGCTTTGGTTTTAGGATAAAAAGCCAGGAAGTCATAGCCTGTGTTCACCTGAATGATATGGGCACGATGCAACACGGGCAGCCAGGCCAGATCGACCATGCCCAGTGAATCACTGTTGAAGAATGGCTGTTCAGCCAATCCCTTCTCCACTTTGGCAAAGGCGCTGGCCAGCTTCTCAGTGCGTTCAATCAGAGCCTGAGCGTCCTGACTTCGCTGTGCAGAGCACTGAACCAGGTACTGTTTACTGCCCAGGTAGCTCCAGGCACGATTCAGTGCTTTCTGCTCTGCGCTCAAGCCAGGCAGCAGTGGGGGATAAGCTTCTTCCAGGTATTCGGCGATGGCATCGGATTCAAACAAAGCTGTGCCATTCTCAGTGACCATGACAGGTACCTGGCCGTTTGGTGAAATAGCCAGAAACCATCGGGGCTTTTCGCTCAGGCTGATGTATTCGATTTCATAAGGAATACTTTTGGCTTCCAGCATTCCGGTAATGCGTTGCACAAATGGGCAGATTTTAAAGCTGATAACTTTCAACATGGTCGATACCTCGATTCAGCGATGACCGGTCAGACCGGCCTGTTACCTATAAAGACGCGAGGTATGAAAAAAGGACGCAAAAAAAATGTTTTTTTATCGTGAAAATATTTTGCCCAGTTGGTTACAGGCAGGAGAAGGGCTAAGTTTTTTTCGCTGATAGTTGTTCTCAGCAATTTTTACAGCCGGTTTTTTTAGGCCGATAGTCCATCACACCGCCCCGGCCCACTTCAATATCGCAGCAGGCAATAAAACGTTCTTTCAGCTGAACCCGACCACGCTGAATACGGCTCTTGGCACCGGACAGGGATAAACCCAGGGCTTTTGCTACCTGCTTTTGGCTCATGCCCTGCAACTCTGACATTTGCAGAGGAATCCGGTACTTCTCGGGTAGCTCATCCATAAAAGGCACCAGGCAACGGGCCAGCTCCTGATGGGCCCTCTCTGCTTCATCTTCTTCCCCGGCAGCAAGACTGTCTGATAACTCATCCCAGGGCTTCTGCTGACGGTAGTAATCCATGACAGCATTTTGTGCAATCCGGAACAGCCAGCTACCCATTCTGTCTCCAGACTTGAGTGTCTTAATGTGGGTATGCGCTTTGAGATAGACATTCTGCAAAATGTCATCCACAGCCGATGGTTCGCTCACTTCTCGGGCTATATAACGTTGCAGCCGGGCTTTATGCTCCTGCCAGTGATTTTGCATAACAGTCTGCCCCTGCTGAAAGGGTTGGAATTAAACATGGAAGTAACAGTTTACCGCCAGTACGGAAGCACAAGATGTCTCTGATTGCGGGTATATCCGTATTCGATGATCCTTACCGGATCGAAGCCCATGATGGCAAAGAAGTTTACGGGGAAGATCGGTATATCACCATTGGTATGGATAAAGAGTTGGATACACTTTATGTATGCTACACAATGAGAAGTAATGAAACCTCAACCAGGCTGATCTCGGTGAGGCGTGCTGAAAAGCACGAGCGTCGATTATATGAACAGCATAAATCATGGTGATCACAATGGGAAAAACAGTCTCTGTAGACTACGTAAAAGGGCAAAAACTTGATGTGTACAAAGATAAAAAAGCTCTCGATGAAATGACCGAAGAAGAACTTCATGAGGCTGCATTGGAAGACCCTGATGCACAGCCTTTGTCCGAAGAACAACTCAAACGCTTTAAGCGGGTAAATCCAAATCTCCCTAAGAAAGAAGCTGGAAATGGGTAAAGAAATTGTTCTGTACCCTATATAAGGCACCCCGTTGCCGAATGAGCCAGGTAATCAAACCCTCAGCACATTCCTAATCAGCTCAAGATAATACCGGCCTGCCAAAAGATGTTGTCCATTTTCACTCCGTAGTAGCGAGCGTCTGATTCGGCTTTGCGGGCGTTTGACTCGGCTTTCTGTTCTTTGAAGCGAGCGTCAAACTCGGCTCTCATGTCGGCCATTTTTTGATTGAAGTGTGCCTGGTGCTGCAAGATGGCTTCTTGCATGATGAGCACGTCTTTCTTGCTGGCGTTGTAGTCCGGGTCCAGGGAGGCAGTGCGACAGGGGTTGGGGCAGATCGGGCAGTATGGACAGTCGTTTATAAGTCGTGCCTTTCATTATTCTGACCTCAATATTTTTTGAACTTCCACCATAAAGCCGGGTCCAACAGATCTGATCCATTTTAAATGCCCTTCCCAAGCCGGGATAAATACTAACTTTGAAGTTACGGGACAATCAGGAATGAACCCTATCGACAGCAATTCCAACCTACACGAACCACTCTCGCCAACGCCTTTGCAGCCTCAACCGGAGGAGGCACCAGCGGGTATCAGTGCAGACAGGGACGTTACTCTATATCACAACAATAACTCACCGTTTTTACATTTACCCGAATTAACACAATTAAAGATTATTCGCTGTTTGGGTTTTCGAGATATTACCCGTTTAGCAGAGGTATGCCGATATTTTCATGATTTTGTTAAAGAAAATAACGCTTTGGGAAGAGCATGGAATCGCCGGTTTCCTTCACCCTACCTATATCAGCTAAAAACCACTATTAAGACAAAAGATGAGCAACAACTCCGTGATTGGTTTAAGCCAATGGCTAATACGGGCACTGTCGAGTCGCTCATTGAACGACGCAAGAATATTTATTTCCCTGTTCAGTTACTTTTCACCAACAGTAAACTGATGTCTCAAAGTAAAGAATTTGAGTTAGTGGAAAAAGCCGTAATTAGACATGATGATACTGTCTACCACGCCAGTTTAAGTCTCGATGGCCAGCATCTGGCAACTGCCAGTCGTGATAAATCAGCGAAAATTTACTCCCTGCAGACCAATGGATCATGGCAAAAAAAAGCCACCATTAGCCATGATCATACTGTTGATTCAGTCATTTTTAGCCCCGATGGCCGCTATCTGGTCACAGCCGGTTGGGATGGCAAGGCAAAAATCTACGGTCTGGAAGACGATGGATCATGGAAAGAAAAAGCCTGCATTTCCCACGAGAATATGCTCAGTTCAGCCAAATTCAGTGCCGATGGCCGCCGTGTGGTGACCGTCGGTTTAAGAGATTCGGTGAAAATCATCCACCGGGAAGACAATGGATCATGGCAGGTAGAGGACACTATTCATGACGAAGGGGTCTATTCGGCCAAGCTCAGCTCCGATGGCCGTCACCTGGTAGTTTTCGGTTCTCTGGATGATGTTTTAGAAGTCTATGGCCAGTCAGCCGCCGGATCATGGGTAGTAACATCCACTATTAATTTCAGGTTTAATATCCGCACGGGCAACTTGAGTGCCGATAGCTGCCATCTGGTCATCACAACTTACGCTCACACAGCGATAATCTTTGACCTGCAGGCTGATGGATCATGGAAAGAAATGGGTTCGATTGAACATGATCAGTCGATCAAATCAGCTAACTTCAGCCCTGACAGCCTCCATTTGATGACCGCCAGTGATGATGGTACGGCGAAAATCTATAGCCAGAATGCTGGATCATGGGAACAAAAAGCCTGCATTGTCCACCATGGGGGGGTCAAATCGGCAAGCTTCAGTGCCGATTGCCAGCATGTCTTGACCATCGGTGATGATGCCACAGCAAAAATCCATAGCCTGCAAACCGACGGCTCATGGCAACCAAAAGCCAACATTGTCCATAAGGATAAGATCCTCTCAGCCGCCTTCAGTCCCGACGCTTGTCATCTGGTGACGTACAGTGACGATGGTATGGTGAGAATCCTTGGCCAGCAGGCCGATGGATCATGGCTGCAAAAAACCGCCGTTCATAACAGTATACGATTCAACGCAGCCTGCTTCAGCGCCGATAGCCGAAATGTGGCGGCCATCGGTCACGAATACTCGCTGAGAATCACTGAACTATGGAAGAAGGATTAATGATCCAATGAGCGTATTTTTGCTTACGCAATGTTTTGATCTTCCATTGTAAAAGCGAGTCTAACGGATCGAATCCATTTTAAATGTCCTTTTTAACTGAGGATACATACTGACTTTGGCGCTATGAAGGAAACCGTCGTGAACCCTGCAAAAAGCACTTCTAGTATTAACGAACCACTGTCGCCAACATCTGAACAACCTCAACTGGAGCAAGCACCAACGGGCGTCAGTGCGGGTAGGGACGTCACTCTATATCACAACAATAACTCGCCATTCTTCGATTTGCCCGAATTAACACAATTAAAGATTATTCGCTTTTTGGGTTTACGAGAGATTACCCGTTTAGCAAAGGTATGCCGATATTTTCGCGATCTTGTTAATCAAGATAGAGCTCTGGAAAGAGCATGGTATCGCCGTTTCCCTTCACCACAGCAATATCAACTAAGATCCACCATTGAGACAAAAGATCAGCAACAACTCCGTGATTGGTTGGAGCCGTTTGCTGATAAGGGCACTATCGGGTTGCTCATGGAACAAGGAAAGAACATTCATTTTTCTGTTCAGCTCCTTTTCACCAACAGCAAACTGATGTCGCTATGTAAAGAATTTGAGTTAGTGGAAAAACTCGAAATTACCCATGGAGGTCGTGTCTACCAGGCTACTTTAAGCCCCGATGGCCAACATCTGGCAACCGCCAGTCGCGATACAACAGCGAAAATCTACAGCCGTGAGCCCAATGGCTCATGGGAAGAAAAAGCCGTTATTACCCATGAATATTGGGTGATATCAGCCACCTTCAGCCCCGATGGCCGCTATCTGATAATCGCCGCTCATCGCGGCACAGTGAAAATCTATGGTCTGGAGGACGATGGATCATGGGAAGAAAAAGCCTCCATTTCCCACGAGACATACATCACTTCAGCCACCTTCTGTGCTGATGGCCGCCGTGTGTTGACTGTTGGTTATGGTAATGATGCTTTGCTGAAAATTACAGGTCGGGGGGACAATGGATCATGGGAATTGGAGGACACTCTTCAAAAAAATTGGATCACTTCGGCCAAGCTCAGCCCCGATGGCCGTCACCTGATCATTCATACTCCCGGGTATCGCGTTATAGAAATCCAGAGTCAGTTGGCCGCTGGATTATGGGCAGTAACATCCACCATTCAGCTAGAGGATGGAAGCGACCGGGTCAAATTCAGCGCCGATAGCTGCCATCTGGTCATCAGCACATTTGCTCCTGCGGCAATAATCTATGACCTGCAGGCTGATGGATCATGGAAAAAAATGGGCACGATCAAACATGATGATTTGATCCAATCAGCCAACTTCAGCGCCGACTGCCTCCACCTGGTGACCGCCAGTAAAGATAATACAGCAAAGATCTATAGCCAGAGTGCTGGATCATGGAAAGAAAAAGCCTGCATTGTCCACTCCGGGGGGGTGAGGTCGGCAAGCTTCAGTGCAGATTGCCAACATGTGGTAACTAACAGTGACGATGCCACGGCGCAAATCAATAGCCTGCAGACCGATGGATCATGGGCACTAAAAGCCAGCATTGTCCATTATGATCAGGTCGTCTCAGCCACCTTCAGTGCCGACGCTTGCCACGTGGTGACCGCCAGTGACGATGGTAAAGTGAAGATTTATGGTCTGGAGGCTGACGGGTCATGGCTGCAAAAAGCCGTCATTCAAAAAGAGACAAAATTCACCGCAGTCAGTTTCAGCGCCGATAGCCGAAATGTGGTGACCGTCAGTATGGATAACAAAGTGAGGATCACTGAACTTCGGAAAAAGGATTGATGATCGATGAACTTTCATCATAAAACCGAATCCTACTGACTGAATCCATTTTAAATGTCCTTTCCAGATAGCAATAAATATTGACTTTGGAGTTACGGAGCAATGAGGGATGAACCCAATTAACAGCAATTCCTGCATAAACAGAGCCTCACCGACACCTGTGCAACCTCAAATGGAGGCAGCATCAACGGGCGTCAGTGCGGGCAGGGACGTTACTCTGTATCACAACAATAACTCTCCGTTTTTAGATTTGCCCGAATTAACTCATTTGCAAATTATTCGCTGCCTGGGTTTTCGAGAGATTACCCGTTTAGCAAAGGTATGCCGATATTTTCGCAATCTTGTTAAACAGGTTAACGCTTTAGGAAGAGCATGGAATCGCCGGTTTCCTTCATCCCATCTATATCAACTAAAGACCAGCATTAAAACAAAAGATGAGCAACAACTCCGTGACTGGTTAGAGCCATTTGCTAATAAGGGCACTATAGAGCCCCTCATTGAACAACGTAAGAATACTTATTTTCCTGTTCAGTTACTTTTCACCAACAGTAAACTGATGTCGCTATGTAAAGAATTTGAGTCAGTGGAAAAAGCCGAAATTACCCGTGGTGATATTGTCTACAATGCCAGTTTCAGCTCCGATGGCCAGCATCTGGTCACTGCCAGTCGTGATAATACAGCGAAAATCTTTGCTAAGGAGGACAATGGCTCATGGAAACCAAAAAACATCATTTCCCATAATGGTCGGTTCTACATCGTCACATTCAGCCCAGATAGCCGCAATCTGGTGGTCGCCAGTCGTAACAAGGGGGAAATTTATGGCCGGGAGGACAATGGCTCATGGAAACCAAAAGCCACCATTTCTGGCAATGGTCTGGTCAAATTTGCCAGATTCACTGCTGATGGACGCCAAATGTTGACCGCCAGCACCGATAAAACGCTGAGAATCTATGGTCTGGAGACTGATACATCATGGCAAGAAAAATACACTAATTACCATAATGATTCGATCAAATTTGCCCAGCTAAACGACGATGGTCGTTATTTATTGATCCTCAGCGTATCTGGCATTGTCACACTCTATGGTCAGAAGGACAATGGCTCATGGAAAGCAGAAGCCACCATGATTCATAACGGTGAGCTCATATTGCCCAGATTCAGTCCCAATTGCCGTCATCTGATGATCAGTGGTAAAGACAACACTGTGGAAATCTATGGTCAGGAAGCCAATGGGTCATGGGAAATAAATACCACCATGACTCATGATGTTCCTGTCCACTCAGCTCGTTTCAGTGCCGATGGACGCCATCTGATAACCAAAGGTGTCCTTAAGACGCTTAAAATATGTGACCTGCAGGACGATGGTTCATGGCAAGAAACAGTCACGATTTTTAATACGGGTGTCTTCTCAACCAGATTCAGTGCCAATGGCGGCCGCCTGCTGACCATCTCTAATAATACGATGAAAATCTATGGCCTGGAGCCCCCCGGATCATGGGTAAAGGAAGCCATCTTTTCTCACAAAATCGACAACATCTCAGCCGACTTCAGTGCCGATGGCCTCCGTTTGGTGACCACCGTCGACAATAAAAAGGCAAGAATCTATGGCCGGAAGGCTGATGGATCATGGGAAAAACAAGCCACTATTGTCCACAAAGGTTACGTCTGTTCAGCCACCTTCAGTGCCGACGGTTGCCTTGTAGTGACCGCCAGTTGCGATCACACGGCGAAAGTTTATGGCTTGTGGACCGATGGTTCATGGGTAGAAAAAGCCACCATTCGACACGAGTTTTCTGTCGAATCAGCCAACTTCAGCGCCGATAGCCGACATGTGTTGACTGTCAGCGCAGATAACAAGGTGACAATCACTGAACTTCGGAAAAAAGATTGATGATCGAATGAGCGTATTTTTGCTTACGCAATGTTTTGAACTTCCATTGTAAAACCGAGTCTAACGGATCAAATCCATTTTAAATGTCCCCTTTAACTGTGGATAAAGACTGACTTTGGAACTACGGAGCAATCAGGGATGAACCCAATTAACAGCCATTCCGGGATACAGGAACCACACCCGCCAACACCCAAGCGAAATCGACTGAAGGAAGCTGCAACCGTTGTCTGTAAAGGCAGGGACGTTACTCCTTATTACGACAATAACTCTCCGCTTTTAGATTTGCCGGAATTAACACAGTTAAAGATTATTCGCTGTTTGGGTTTGCGAGAGATTACCCGTTTAGCAAAAGTATGCCGATATTTTCGCAATCTTGTTAAACACCATAACGCTTTGGGAAGAGCATGGAATCGCCGGTTTCCTTCACCACATCCTCTATATCAACTAAAGGCTGCCATTAAGACAAAAGATGAGCAACAGCTCCGTGATTGGTTGGCGCCTTTTGCTAATAAGGGCACTGTCGAGTCGCTCATTGAACACCGAAAGAATATTCATTTCCCTGTCCAGTTACTTTTCACCAACAGTCAATTAATGTCTCTGTGCAGAGAATTTAAGTTAGTGGAAACGCTCGAAATTACCCATAGTGGTCGAGTCTATGAAGCCAGTTTCAGCCCCGATGGCCAGCATCTGGTAACCGCCAGTAGCGATCACACGGCAAAAATCTACTGCTGGGAGGCCAATGGATCATGGGAAGAAAAAGCCACCATTACCCATAATCGTGTGGTCTTGTCAGCCAGCTTCAGCCCCGATGGCCGTTACATGGTCACCGTCTGTCGCGATGGCACAGGGAAAATCTATGGTCTGGATGATCATAGATCCTGGGAAGAAAAGGCCTGCATTTCCCATAAGAATTTCCTCAATTCAGCCACTTTCAGTGCTGATAGCCGCCTTGTGGTGACCCACAGTTCCTATAACACGGTGAAACTCGTTGGTCGAAGGGGCAATGGGTCATGGGAAGTAGAGGAGACTTTTTATAGAAATTGGATCACTTCGGCCAAGCTCAGCCCCGATGGCCGTCACATGATAATTCTTAATTCAATGGATCACGTTGTAGAAATTCATGGCCAGTTGGCTGCGGGATTGTGGGAAGTAACATCTACCATCCAACTAAAGGCCCCTGTCTTCCTGGCCAACTTCAGTGTCGATAGCTGCCATCTGGTCCTCAGCACTCATCGTAATCACGCGACAATAATCTATAACCTGCAGGCTGATGGATCGTGGAAAGAAGTGGGCACGATAAAACATGATGAGTTGATCAAATCAGCCAACTTCAGCGCCAACTGCCGCCATGTGGTGACCGCCTGTAATGATGGTAAGGCGAAAATCCATAGCCAGAGTGCTGGATCTTGGGAAGAAAAAGCCTGCATTGAACACCCTGAGGAGGTCACCTCAACCAACTTCAGTGCCGATTGCCAGCATGTGGTGACCACCAGTGATGCCATAGCGAAAATCAGCAGCCTGCAGGCCGATGGATCATGGGCACTAAAAGCCCGCATTGTCCATCCGGGTGAGGTCGTCTCAGCCACCTTCAGTGCCGATGCTTGCCATGTGTTGACCGCCAGTGTCGATGGTGTAGTGAAAATTTATGGTCTCGAGACCAACGGGTCATGGCTGAAAAAAGCCGTCATTCAAAAAGAGACAGAACTCACCGCAGCCAGTTTTAGCCCCGACAGCCGAAATGTGATGACCGTCTGTAAAGATAACACGGTGAGAATCACTGAACTTCGGAAGAAGAATTGATAATCGAATGATTGCTAAGTACCTGGCCAGTTGGTTTCGCATATTCTGGCGAGTGGATTTTTTCATCCTTCAAGGTGCAACGACGGGCGCGTAGCCATAGCTACGCAACCAGAGTTGGAACGCAGAAGGGTGGAAAAAGCCGCCGTCAAGAATATGCGAAACCAACTGGTTAGGTACTTATTAGTTCCACTGACCTCAATCTTTTTTGAACTTCCACTATAAAACCGACTCCAACAGATTGAATGCTTTTTAAATAACCTTTCCAGGCGAGAATAAAGACCGACTTTGGAGCTACGGAGTAATGAGGGATGAACCCAATTAACAGCCATTCCGGGATACACGAATCACTCCCGCCAACACCTGTGCAGCATCAACTGGAGGAAGCACCAACGGGTGTCAGTGCAGGTAGGGACGTTACTCTATATCACAACAATAACTCTCCGATTTTAGCTTTGCCCGAATTAACACAGTTAAAGATTATTCGATGCCTGGATTTTCGAGAGATTACCCGTTTAGCCAAGGTATGCCGATATTTTCGCGATTTTGTTAAACAAAACAGAGCTCTGGAAAGTGCATGGGATCGCCGGTTTCCTTCACCACATCTTTATCAACTAAAGGCCGCAATTAAGACAAAAGACGAGCAACAGCTCCGTGATTGGTTGCAGACGTTTGCAAATTCAGAAACTATCGAGTCACTCATTAAACAAAGAAAGAGTTCTTATTTTCCTGTTCAGTTACTTTTCAGCAACAGTAAACTGATGTCTGAATGTAAAAAATTCAAGTTAGTGGAAAAAGCCAAAATTACTCATTCCTTCAATTTAAGCACAGCCACCTTCAGCGTCGATGGCCTCGGTGTGTTGACTGCCAACGAGCTCAAGCGATCTGTTCTTCACACAAATACACCCTGCGTACATTTCTCGGAAATTTTTTGTTAGCCATTATTACACATTTGTTAGCAATTATTTGGTACTAGAAAGATCTTTAGGGCTATGTTTTGCTAATGTGAGCATTTTAGATTCTTAACAGCCTAATAAGGGAAAAGGGAAAAGGGAAAAGGGAAAAGGGCATGTATCAAGTAGTAAAACCAATTGTACCGCCAGGGGCACATATTCTAACGCAGTCCAAAATGGAGCAAGAGAGTCCATCTGTAAAAAAGGATGATATAAAGTATCTTCCTTGCGCAGTAGAACACACAGGAAATTATTTTGGGACTAAGGATCTTTCATCAAGATGCATTTCTCCGGTTATGAACGAAAAAGACAATGATGATTTCTACGTCCACCTTGCGAAAAACATCGTCTTCACTCTCGACCGAACTTATTTTGATTCAATCGATGAATTATCCTGGAGAAATATCGCTGATAGTTTAAAGTTTTCAGGCATAGATACATTAGAGAAAGCTACTGCTATGGATTTGAAGGTATGTCCTCCATGTCCAGTATTTCATACATGGGCAGCGCTGCATGGCACCACCATATTTGATGGCAAAAATAATCCTGAAAGATTTAACGGATTGAATTATGTCCAAAGAATATTGAAAGAAGGAACCGAACTCAGTAAAAATGATATCCCACTGTTTATAGTATTTTCTGACAAGGCGCTTAAAGAATCCCAAATCAATGAGATGAAAGCCAGTTTCAAAGATCATGATAATATCTTATGTATCTCTCTTGAAACAGACCTGCAGTTAAAATTTCCCAAGGAATTAGATTGGCATACTGCATATATGGGTTTCATGTTTATGGATTGCATCAGAATTGTTGTATCTCAACACATTACCAAGACTATAAACTTTTGTATAGATAAGGCTAAATCTGAAAACAAAATTAATCTGGCTAATCGTTTTGAAAAACTCGGAACCAATTTTTTGTTTTATTCAGACATTGATAATCAATGGCTATCGAAACCACCTTATATAATAGCTAGCCATGGCATGTTTACTCAACCAACATTGTCAGAGACCCTGCCACTCTACGGTATAAAAGATTGCGATGCAGATAAATTATTTGATGATGATAAATCGATTTTAACCAGACACAGGTCGTTTTTCTCTGACTTTCCTTACCATAATACAGGTAGAACAGTAACATGGTCTTCAGACAAAGCGAAAAATCTATTTGACTATATTTTAAGTGGTGAAGCAGAATCTAATTTTAAACATCTATCAAATCAGATTGCACATATTTCATCTAAATTCAATTATCTATTACGCATTGACAAAGGAGTTTCCTGGAAAGGTGATAATAGTTGTTTTTTTGTAGCAGATCATTCTAAAGACGTTTTTTATAGGGGCGCTTCAAAGAGAGTCAGCGTTATAGACCTCCATGAAAAGCCAGATGGTAAATGTGCTAATCCAGACCCATATTACAGAGAAGCACACAGTCTCGTTGGAATGCAATTACTCAAGTATTATTCTCATGGACATGATTTCACTTGGTGGCATTAAGCATTCAAGCAGGAGACCTCTACCTGGTTGTTTTGATCAGATTTTAACGGATCGGCCCCGAAATTTTCTTTCCAAATTCGTGAAATCAGCTCTTTGATCTATTGGCGCTCTGCGGTAAAGATTTCACTGTGACACTCCCAGCCCTGTCGAGGGTGTCGCAAAAGGTCAATTAAAACGCTTCAAGCTTCAAACCGTCATCTCCGCGAAGGCGGAGATCCACTGCTCGTGGTGGGTTCCCGCCTGCGCGGGAACGACGATCTTGATATATCCTGCTGACCATACCCTTTTGCGACACCCTCTGTCAGGCAAGGGTTTACGGCGATTTTGCTAACTTTGGGGTTTTGAATGAGTCAGGCGTGAACCCTCTGAACAACAATTACAACAATGAGGGTTCACTCCCGCCACCACCCAAGGGAGCTCACTGGAGGAAGGCGCAACGGGCGTCTGTGCAAGCAGGGACGTCAATGTCTATAACCAATCGCCATTCCTCCGTTTACCCTACGAAACAAAATCGTTGATTATTCGCTATTTGGGTTTTCGAGAGATTACCCGTTTAGCAAAGGTATGCCGATATTTTCACGATCTTGTTAGACAAACACCGCCGTGCCGATTGCCAGCATTGGTTGACCATCGGTGCTGATGCCACAGCGAAAATCCATAGCCTGCAAACCGATGGCTCATGGCAACCGAAAGCCAACATCGTCCATCAGAATAAGATCCTCTCAACTGCCTTCAGTCCCGACGCTTGCCATCTGGTGACCACCAGTGACGATGGTATGGTGAGAATTCTTGGCCAGCAGGCCAATGGATCATGGCTGCAAAAAACAGCCGTTCGCAACAGAATACGATTCACCAAAGCCAGCTTCAGCGCCGATAGCCGAAATGTGGTGGCCATCAGTCATGAATGCCCGCTGAGAATCACTGAACTATGGAAGAAAGATTGATGATCGAATGAGCGTATTTTTGCTTAGTCCAAGTGACTGCAATGTTTTGAACTTTCATTGTAGAACCGAGTCCAACGGATTAAATCCATTTTAAATGTCGCTTTTAACTGTGGAGAAAGACTGACTTTGGAGCTAAGGAGCAATCAGGGATGATCCCAATTAACAGCCATTCCGGGATACAGGAACCACTCCCGCCAACACCCAAGCGAAATCGACTGAAGGAAGCTGCAACGGTTGTCTGTACCGGTAGGGACGTTACGCCTTATTACAACACTAACTCTCCGCTTTTAGATTTGCCGGAATTAATACAGTTAAAGATTATCCGCTGTTTGGGTTTGCGAGAGATTACCCGTTTAGCAAAAGTATGCCGATATTTTCGAAATCTTGTTAAACAAAATAACGCTTTGGGAAGAGCATGGAATCGCCGGTTTCCTTCACCACATCTAGATCAACTAAAGGCTGCCATTAAGACAAAAGATGAGCAACAGCTCCGTGATTGGTTGGCGCCTTTTGCTAATAAGGGCACTGTCGAGTCGCTCATTGAACACCGAAAGAATATTCATTTCCCTGTTCAGTTACTTTTCACCAACAGTCAATTAATGTCTCTGTGCAGAGAATTTGAGTTAGTGGAAACGCTCGAAATTACCCATGGTGCTGGAGTCAATGAAGCCAGTTTCAGCCCCGATGGCCGGCATCTGGTAACCGCCAGTAGCGATCACACAGCGAAAATCTACTGCTGGGAGGCCAATGGATCATGGCAAGAAAAAGCCACCATTACCCATGATCGTTTGGTCTTGTCAGCCAGCTTCAGCCCCGATGGCCACTATCTGGTCTCTGTCTGTCAGGATGGCACAGCGAAAATCTATGGTCTGGAGGACAACGGATCCTGGGAAGAAAAGGCCTGCATTTCCCATAAGAATTACCTCAATTCAGCCACTTTCAGTGCTGATAGCCGCCGTGTGGTGACCCACAGTTCCTATAACACGGTGAAAATCATTGCTCGGAGGGACAATGGATCATGGGAAGTAAAGGAGTTTTGTCATGGAAATCAAATCTATTCGCCCAAGCTCAGCCCCGATGGCCGTCACATGGCAATTCTTCATATTATGGATAATGTTGTAGAAATTCATGGCCAGCTGGCCGAGGGATTATGGGTAGTAACATCCATTATTCAACCAGAGGCCAATGCTTTCCAGGCCAACTTCAGCGCCGATAGCTGCCATCTGGTCCTCAGCACTTATAGTAATCACGCGGCAATAATCTTTAACCTGCAGGCTGATGGATCGTGGAAAGAAATGGACACGATAAAACATGATGAGTTGATCAAATCAGCCAACTTCAGCGCCGACTGCCGCCATGTGTTGACCGTCTATAAAGGTGGTATGGTGAAAATCCATAGCCAGAACGCTGGATCATGGGGAGAAAAAGCCCGCGTTGAACACTCTGAGGAGGTCATCTCAGCGAGCTTCAGTGCCGATTGCCAGCATGTGGTGACCACCAGTGATGCCATGGCGAAAATCAGCAGCCTGCAGGCCGATGGATCATGGGCACTAAAAGCCCGCATTGTCCATCAGGATGAGGTCGTCTCAGCCACCTTCAGTGCCGATGCTTGCCATGTGTTGACCGCCAGTATCGATGGTGTAGTGAAAATTTATGGTCTGGAGATTAGTGAGTCATGGCTGCAAAAAGCCGTCATTCAAAAAGGGACAGAACTCACCGCAGCCAGTTTCAGCCCCGATAGCCGGAATGTGATGACCCTGGGTGATTATAAAAAGGTAAGAATCACTGAACTTCGGAAGAAGAATTGATGATCGAATGATGGGTATTAGTTCCACTGACCTCAATCTTTTTTGAACTTCCACTATAAAAGCGACTCCAACAGATTGAATGCTTTTTAAATAACCTTTCCAGGCGAGAATAAAGACCGACTTTGGAGCTACGGAGTAATGAGGGATGAACCCAATTAACAGCCATTCCGGGATACACGAATCACTCCCGCCAACACCTGTGCAGCATCAACTGGAGGAAGCACCAACGGGTGTCAGTGCAGGTAGGGACGTTACTCTATATCACAACAATAACTCTCCGATTTTAGCTTTGCCCGAATTAACACAGTTAAAGATTATTCGATGCCTGGATTTTCGAGAGATTACCCGTTTAGCCAAGGTATGCCGATATTTTCGCGATTTTGTTAAACAAAACAGAGCTCTGGAAAGTGCATGGGATCGCCGGTTTCCTTCACCACATCTTTATCAACTAAAGGCCGCAATTAAGACAAAAGACGAGCAACAGCTCCGTGATTGGTTGCAGACGTTTGCAAATTCAGAAACTATCGAGTCACTCATTAAACAAAGAAAGAGTTCTTATTTTCCTGTTCAGTTACTTTTCAGCAACAGTAAACTGATGTCTGAATGTAAAAAATTCAAGTTAGTGGAAAAAGCCAAAATTACTCATTCCTTCTATGTCAAAACAACCACCTTCAGCGCCGATGGTTGCCATCTGGTCACCGTCGGTGGGGATAAAAGGGCGAAAATCTTCGGCCAGAAGACCGATGGATCATGGGAACCAAAAGGCATCATTTCCCACAGTGATTACCTCTACTCAGCCCGCTTCAGTCCCAATGGTCGTCATTTGGTGACCGCCGGTTGGGATGGCCAGGCGAAAATATATGGTCAGGAGGATGATGGATCATGGAAAGAGAAAGCCATCCTTTCCCATATTGGTCCGGCCTATTCAGCCACCTTCAGTGCTGATGGCCGCCGTGTGGTGACTGCCAGTGCTTACAGGACGAAAATCTTTATTCAGGGGGACGATGGATCATGGGCATTAGAGAGTACTATTGAACGTGGTAGTACGGTCTCTTCGACCGTAATCAGCTCCAATGGCCATCATCTGGCGCTCTGCAGTCAAGATTACTCTGTAAAAATCTATGCTCGGGGGCCCGCTGGATCATGGGTAGAAAAAGCCAGCATTCAGCACAGTTCCGGAATCAAATCCGCCAACTTCAGCGCCAATAGCCTCCATGTGGTGACCGTCAGTAGGGACAGTACGGCAAAAATCAGTGGCCTGCAGGCCGATGGATTATGGAAAACAGCAGCCACGATTTATCATAATCATCGGGTCTCAGCCACCTTCAGCGCCGATAGCTGCCATCTGGTGACCGCCAGTCGGGGCGGCAAGGCGAAAATCCATAGCAAGACGGCCGATTCATCATGGCAAGAAAAAGCCTGCATTTCCCACACCGAAGAGATCACCAAAGCCAACTTCAGTGCCGATTGCCGCCATCTGGTGACCAGCAGCAGGGATAACACGGTAAAAATCAGTACCCTGCAGGCCGATGGATCATGGCAAGAAGAGGCCATCATCATTATCCATCAGAACAGCGTCACCTCAGCTACCTTCAGTGCCGATGGCTGTCATATGGTAACTACCAGCCTGGATGGTACAGCGAAAATATGTGGCCAGGAGGCCGACGGGTCATGGCAGGAAAAAGCCACCATTCAACACGAAAGTCAGGTCAAGTCAGCCGCTTTCAGCGCCGATAGCCGACTTGTGGTGACGGTTACTCTTTACACAGCAAAAATCACTGAACTATGCAAGGACGATGATGATCCAATGGGTCTGACCCAACCTCAGCCTGAGGTTAGTTGTCTCCTCTTTTGATGTAGGGGCGTATGCGCGGCAGGTAGTCCAGTTCCATAGTCTATGATGTCCTTTCAAGAAATGAAAAGGTGAAATCAATGAATAAAAATCAGCGTGATTGTTTGTCTAAGATGTGGTTTGATCTGGTCAAGGTGCCCTTAGCTCTGTGTATCCTGGGTCCTTTGGTATCAGAAAGTGACCTGTTTTGGGAAATAGAACTGTTCGGTGCTGCGCTGATTATTTTCTTTGTTTATGTTGGCTTTCTGACACTCCCCGCCCTATCGGGCGAGGGTTCTTAGATCGCTCCAAGGGAGAAAAGTTATGACACCCAGCGATATGTATCTGCTCATGACCCTTTTTGTGGTCATTATTGCCATACCGGTCATTATCTGGATCAAGCATGAAAACAAAAAGCATTAACCCTGAACCACATCCCCCTGAAGCTGCTGCCTGAAAATCAGGTCCACATTCCATTTCCGTTGCGGGTCATTAGCGAACATTTTCAGATAGCTTTGTGCCTGCATCAGATTTTCTTCCGTTTCTCCGTCCGAAATGTAGGCACGGAACATCAAGTAATTGATTACCGGGTTCAGCCAGACGGTATCCAGTTCCATGTCGGTAGGATCGTTTCCAAAGTCGGTAATGGTGACCGGAACCGGTGTTCGGTTGATCATAATATTGATGATGTGATTGGCCGCTGGCACTGGGTAGACGTAAAACACGCCGGGGCTTTTCTCGTCGTAGATAAACCGTTCCACATTCGTTCCGGTGGTGACAGACCAGTTGGCTATTAATGAATCCAGTGACTCACGGGTAGTTTTAGTGACCGATCTGCCGGTATTTTCGTTGTCGATGATATCCATTAACCGTTAGGCTTCAATGGGTACACTCTGCCTTGCCTTGGCCTGACAGTTAAAATTAGTCACCTGCGAATAGGTATCAGGGCGGTTCTGCACCACGGCCAGCTGAGCTCCGTCTTTGTCGCAAGGGAACAAGTCTTTGTTCACTTGCTTGATCCATGACCTTGAAAAAATTTCACGGATCAGGGCTCTGTTTTTTTCCTGGTTTCACTGACCCCAATATTTTGAACTTCCATTACAAAACCGACTCTAACAGATCAAATCAACTTTAGATGTCTTTTTAAGGCACGGGTAAGTACTGACTTTTGAACTCAGGAGGGGCCAGACATGAACCCTTTGAACAACAATTCCGGCCATGACGATTTACTCCCGCCAGAACCCAAGCGACCTAGACTGGAGGAAACAGCAACGAGTGTCTGTGTCGGCAGAGACATTAATGTATATTACCAAAACCAATCGCCATTGCTTTGTTTACCCTACGAAACAAAATCGATGATTATTCGCTATTTGGGTCTTCGCGAGATTACCCGTTTGGCAAGGGTATGCAGGTACCTTCGCGATTTTGTTGAAACCGATAAAGCACTGGAAAGAGGGTGGTATCAACGGTTTCCTTCACCTCACCAAGATCAACTAAAGGCCACGATAACGAAAAAAAATGAGCAACAACTCCGTGCCTGGTTAAAGCCGTTTGTGGATAAGGACACTGTCGAGTCACTTTTAAAACAACGAGAAAGTACTTACTTTCCTGTTCAGCTCCTTTTCATCAACAGCAAACTGATGTCTCAATGTAAACTATTCAGCCCAGTGGAAAAACTCGAAATTGCCCATTCCAGCAATGTCTGCACCGCCACCTTCAGCACCGATGGCCGTCACCTGGTAACCGCCAGTTATGATGGAACAGCAAAAATCTTCGGCCTGGAGACCCATGGATCATGGGAATCAAAAGGCACCATCTCCCATAATAATTGGGTCACATCAGCCAGCTTCAGTCTCGATGGCCGTCATGTGGTGACTGCCAGTAAAGATCACACGGCGAAAATCTTTGGTCAGCAGGATGATGGATCATGGGAAGAAAAAGTCATTATTACCCATATTGATCAGATCAGTTCAGCCAGCTTCAGTACTGATGGGCGCCGCGTGGTGACTGCCAGTCTGGATCATACGGTGAAAATCTTTGCTCAGGGGAGCGATGGATCATGGCAACCGGAGGGCATTATTGACCACAGTAGTCAGGTCTGTTCGGCCATGCTCAGCGCCAATGGCCATCATCTAGTGATTTGCGATGCAGATTATGCTGTAAAAATCTACGCTCAGGGGGTCGCTGGATCATGGGTAGAAAAAGCCACCATTCAACACAAGAAAGCAATCTCCTCAGCAGACTTCAGCGCCGATAGCTGCTATCTGGTAACCTCCAGTTTTGATTGCACGGCAAGAATCTGTGGCCTGCAGGCCGATGGATCATGGAAAGAAATAACTGCGATTCATCATGGCGACGTGATCTGCTCAGCCAACTTCAGCGCCGATTGCCGTCATGTGGTGACCGCCAGTTGGGATGGCAGTGCAAAAATCTATAGCCAGAATGTCGATTCATCATGGCAAGAAAAAGCCCGCATTTTTCACACCAGGGAAGTCAACTCAGCCAACTTCAGCGCCGATTGCCTCCAAGTGGCGACCGCCAGTAATGACAACACGGCAAAAATCAATGGCCTGCAGGCCGATGGATCATGGCAGGAAGAAGCCTGTATCACCCATAGCGGGAGTGTCTTCTCAGCCGACTTCAGTGCCGATGGTTGTCATATGGTAACCGCCAGTTTGGATCGCACAGCGAAAATTTGTGGCCAGCAGGCCGACGGATCATGGCTGGAAAAAGCCACCCTCCAACACGAGGATGAAGATGCAGTCCACCAGGCCACTTTCAGTGCCGATAGCCGACATGTGGTAACCGTCACCGAGTACACAGCGAAAATTACTGAACTATTGAAGAACGATCAATGATCGAATGAGCGTATTTTTGCTTGGCTCCACTGACCTCAATCTTTTTTGAACTACCACTATAAAACTGAGTCGAACAGATAGAATCCATTTAAAATATCCTTTCCAGGCGAGGATAAAGACTGATTTTGGAGCTACGGAGCAATCAGGGATGAACCCTATCACCAGCAATTCAGAGATACACAAATCACTTTCACCAAGACCTTTGCAACCTCAGCTTGAGGAAGCATCAACGGGTGTCAGTGCAGGTAGGGACGTTGCTTTATATCACAACAATAACTCTCCGATTTTAGCTTTGCCCGAATTAACACAGTTAAAGATTATTCGCTGTCTGGGTTTTCGAGAGATTATCCGTTTAGCAAAGGTATGCCGATATTTTCGCGATTTTGTTAAACAAAACAGAGCTCTGGAAAGAGCGTGGGATCGCCGGTTTCCTTCACCACACCTATATCAACTAAAGGCCGCAATTAAGACAAAAGACGAGCAACAGCTCCGTGATTGGTTGCAGACGTTTGCGAATTCAGAAACTATCGATTCACTCATAAAACAACGAAAGAGCTCTTATTTTCCTGTTCAGTTACTTTTCAGCAACAGTAAACTGATGTCTGAATGTAAAAAATTCAAGTTAGCGGAAAAAGCCAAAATTACCCATTCCTTCCATTTCAACACAGCCACCTTCAGCGCCGATGGCCGCCATCTAGTCATCGTCGGTGAGGATAAAACAGTGAAAATCTTCGGCCAGAAGACTGATGGATCATGGGAGCTAAAAGGCATCATTTCCCAAAGTGATAACGTCTACTCAGCCAGCTTCAGTCCCAATGGTCGTCATTTGGCGACCGTCAGTTCGGATTGCCAGGCGAAAATATATGGCCAGGAGGATGATGGATCATGGAAAGAGAAAGCCATCCTTCCTCATATTGGTCCGGTCTATTCAGTCACTTTCAGTGCTGATGACCGCCGTATGGTGACTGCCAATGCTCATAGGACGAAAATCTTTAGTCAGGGGGACGATGGATCTTGGGCATTAGAGAGTACTATTGAACGTGGTAGTTCGGTCTCTTCGTCCGTAATCAGCTGCAATGGCCATCATCTGGCGCTCTGCAGTAAAGATTGCTCTGTAAAAATCTACGCTCAGGGGCCCGCAGGATCATGGGTAGAAAAAGCCAGCATTCAGCACAGTTTCAAAATCAAATCCGCCAACTTCAGCGCCGATAGCCTCCATGTGGTGACCGTCAGTGATGACAGAACGGCAATAATCAGTGGCCTACAGGCCGATGGATCATGGAAAAAAGCAGCCACGATTTATCATAATCATTGGCGCTTCTCAGTCACCTTCAGCGCCGATAGCTGCCATCTGGTGGCCGCCAGTCGGGGCGGCAAGGCGAAAATCCACAGCAAGACGGCCGATTCATCATGGCAAGAAAAAGCCTGCATTTCCCACACCGGAGAGATCACCTCAGCCAACTTCAGTGCCGATTGCCGCCATCTGGTGACCGGCAGCAAGGATAACACGGTAAAAATCAGTACCCTGCAGGCTGATGGATCATGGCAAGAAGAGGCCATCATCATTATCCATCAGAACAGCGTCACCTCAGCTACCTTCAGTGCCGATGGCTGTCATATGGTAACTACCAGCCTGGATGGTACAGCGAAAATATGTGGCCAGGAGGCCGACGGGTCATGGCAGGAAAAAGCCACCATTCAACACGAAAGTCAGGTCAAATCAGCCGCTTTCAGCGCCGATAGCCGACTTGTGGTGACGGTTACTTCTTACGCGGCAAAAATCACTGAACTATGCAAGGACGATGATGATCCAATGGGTCTGACCCAACCTCAGCCTGAGGTTAGTTGTCTCCTCTTTTGATCCATGACTTTGAAAAATTTTTCTGGATCAGGGCTCTGTTTTTTTCCTGGTTTCACTGACCCCAATATTGTGAACTTTCATCATAAAACTGAGTCTAAGCTGTCGAATCCATTTTGAATGTTTTTTTCCTACAAGGATAAATACCCACTTTGAAGTTTTGAAGGAGTCGGGCATGGGCCCTGTTAACAGCAATTCGGGTATTGACTCGCCAACACATGGACAAGCTTACCTTGAGGAAGTGCCAACGGTTGTCAGTGCAGGCAGGGAGATTAGTGTATACAACCAAAACCAATCGCCATTGCTCCGTTTACCCTACGAAACAAAATCGATGATTATTCGCTATTTGGGTTTTCGCGAGATTACCCGTTTGGCAAAGGTATGCAGGTATCTTCGCGATCTTGTTGAAAACGATAAAGCACAGGAAAGAGCATGGGGTCGCCGGTTTCCTTCACAACACCAATATCAACTAAAAGCCACGATAACGAAAAAAGATGAGCAACAACTCCGTGATTGGTTGGCGCCTTTTGCTAATAAGGACACTACCGAGTCGCTCATTGAACACCGAAAGAATATTCATTTCCCTGTTGAGTTACTTTTCACCAACAGTAAATTGATGTCTCTATGTAAAAAATTCAAGCTAGTGGAAAAAATCAGGATTACTCATGCTGGTCCTGTCTCCGAAGCCACTTTCAGTCCCGATGGCCACTTCCTGGCAACCGCCAGTTTTGATAACACAGCAAAAATCTACCGCCTGGAGGCCAATAGATTATGGGAAGAAAAAGCCACTATTACCCATAGTAGTATGGTCATGTCAGTCAGCTTCAGCCCCGATGGCCGTTATCTGGTCACTGCCTGTCACGATGGCACAGCGAAAATCTGTGGTCTGAAGGATGATGGATCATGGGAAGAAAAAGCCATTATTCACCATATTGATCATGTCAGTTCAGCCAGCTTCAGTGCTGATGGGCGCCGTGTAGTGACTGCCAGTCTGGGTCATACGGTGAAGATCTTTGGTCAGGGGGGCGATGGATCATGGCAACCGGAGGGCATTATTGACCATAGTAGTCCGGTCTGTTCGGCCATGCTCAGCGCCAATGGCCATCATCTGGTGATCTTCGATGAAGATTATGTTGTAAAAATCTACGCCCAGGGGGTCGCTGGATCATGGTTGGAAAAAGCCACTTTTCAACACAAGAAAGCAATCAGCTCAGCCAACTTCAGCGCCGATAGCTGCCATCTGGTAACCGCCAGTTTTGATTGCACGGCGAGAATCTGTGGTCTGCAGGCTGATGGATCATGGCAAGAAATAAAGGTGATTCATCATAGTGACGTGATCGGCTCAGCCACCTTCAGCGCCAATTGCCGTCATGTGGTCACTGCCAGCATGGATGGCAAGGCGAAACTCTATAGCCAGAAGGCCGCTGCATCATGGCAACAAAAAGCCTGCATTTCCCACAACGGAGGGATCAACTCAGCCAACTTCAGCAGCGATTGCCTCCATGTGGTGACCGCCGGTGGTGACAACACGGCAAAAATCAGTGGCCTGCAGGCCGATGGATCATGGCAAGAAGAAGACAGCATTATCCATAAGGAGTGTGTCATCTCAGCCACTTTCAGTGCCGATGGTTGTCATTTGGTCACTGCCAGTGCAGATGGTACAGCGAAAATTTGTGGCCAGGAGGCCGACGGATCATGGCTGGAAAAAGCCACCCTCCAACACGAGGATGAAGGTGCAGTCCAATGGGCCACCTTCAGTGCCGATAGCCGACATGTGGTAACCGTCACCGAGTACGCAGCGAAAATCACTGAGCTATTTTTCCCGGATCAGGGCGCTTCTTTTTCTTATTTCCACTGACCTCAATATTTTGAACTTCCGTCGTGAAAATGACTCTAACAGATCAAATCAACTTTAGATGTCTTTTCCAGGCAGGGGTAAGTAATGACTTTTGAACACAAGAGGAGCCAGACATGAACCCTTTGAACAACAATTCCGGCCGTGACGATTTACTCCCGCCAGCACCCAGGCGACCTCGACTGGAGGAAGCGGCAACAGGTGTCTGTGCAGGCAGAGACGTTAATGTATATCACCAAAATCAATCGCCATTCCTCTGTTTACCCTACGAAACAAAATCGATGATTATTCGCTGTTTGGGTTTTCGCGAGATTACCCGTTTAGCAAAGGTATGCAGGCATCTTCGTGATCTTGTTGATAACGATAAAGCTCTGGAAAGAGCCTGGTTTCGCCGGTTTCCTTCTCAACACCAATATCAACTAAAGACCACGATAAAGAGAAAAGATGAGCAACAACTCTGTGACTGGCTGGCACCGTTTGCGGATAAGGACACTGTCGAGTCACTTTTCAAACAACGAGGAAGTACTTACTTTCCTGTTCAGCTCCTTTTCACCAACAGTAAACTGATGTCTCAATGTAAAAAATTCAAGCTGGCAGAAAAAGCCAAAATTACCCACGCTTCTTATGTCACCACAGCCACCTTCAGCGCCGACAGCCGCCGTGTGATGACCGCCAGTGTGGATCATAAGTTGAAAATCTATGGCCAGGAGAATGGTGGAACCTGGGAAGAAAAAAACACTATTACCCATGATGGTTCAGTCATGTCGGCCAGCTTTAGCACTGATGGCCATCATGTGTCAGCCACCGGTTGTGATAAGACATTCATTATCTACAGTCAGGCGGACAATGGATCCTGGGAAGCAAAAGCCACCATTCCCCATGTTCCCACTGCCAAATCAGTCACCTTCACTGCTGATGGTCGCCGTTTGGTGACTGCCGGTACAGATCACACGGTAAAAATCTTTGGCCAGGGAAACAATGGATCATGGGAATTAGAGGACACCATTGACCATACCACTCCGATCGAATCGGCCAGGTTCAGCGTCGATGAGAGTCTTCTGGCGATCCACGATACACATTTCGTTGTTACAACCTATGGCAAGGGGGCCGCTGGAAAATGGGTGGAGAAAGCCACCCTTCAAGGCACCCATATCGCACTTGCCGATATCAGCGCCGATAGCTGTCACCTGTTAACCAAAGATTCAGGTTACAAGGCAAGTATCTTTAACCTGCAGGCCGATGGATCATGGAAAAAAGCGGTCACGATTTCCCATGATTATATACTCGAAACAGCCACCTTCAGCGCCGATAGCTGCCATGTGGTGACCGCCAGTTGGGATTACAAGGCGAAAATCTATAGCCGCAGAGCCGATTCATCATGGCAAGAAAAAGCCTGCATTACCCACAAGTACGAAGTCATCTCAGCCACCTTCAGTGCCGATTGCCTTCATGTGGTGACTATCAGTAAAGATAACAAGGCAAAAATCAGTGGCCTGCAGGCCGATGGATCATGGCGAAAACAAGCCAGCATTACCCATAAGGAAAAAATCCTCTCAGCCACCTTCAGTGCCGATGGTCGTCTTGTGGTGACCGCCAGTGCAGATGGTACGGCGAGAGTTTTTGGTCTGCAGACCGAAGGGAAGTGGCTGGAAAAAGCCACCATCCGACACGAGAGAGGAGTCCTCTCAGCCGACTTCAGTCCCGATGACCGATATGTGGTGACCATCAGTAATGATTACAGTGCAAGAATCACTGAGCTGCGGAAGGACGATGATGATCAAATGAGCATAACCCACCTCTTGTCTGAGGCTAGTTGCCTCCTCTTTTGATCCATTACCTTGAAAAATTTTCCCGGATCAGGGCTTTTTTTTTCCTCGTTTCTCTGACCCCAATATTGTGAACTTTCATCCTAAAACTGAGTCTAAGTCGTCGAATTCATTTTGAATGTCTTTTTCATACAAAAAAGATAAATACTCACATTGTAGTTTTGAAGGAGCCAGAAATGGGCCCTGTTAACAGCAACTCGGGCATTGACTCGCCGACACCTCGACAACCTCAACTTGGGGAAGCATCAACAGTTGTCAGTGCAGGCAGGGAGGTTAGTGTATACATGCAAAATCAATCGCCATTCCTCTGTTTACCCTACGAAACCAAATCGATGATTATTCGCTGTTTGGGTTTTCGCGAGATTACCCGTTTGGCAAAGGTATGCAGGCATCTTCGCGATCTTGTTGAAAACGATAAAGCTCTGGAAAGAGCCTGGTATCGCCGGTTTCCTCCACGACACCAATATCAACTAAAGGCCATGATAACGGAAAAAGATGAGCAACAACTTCGTGACTGGTTGGCGCCGTTTGCAAATAAGGACACTGTCGAGTCACTTTTAAAACAACGAGAAAGTACTTACTTTCCTGCTCAGCTCCTTTTCACCCGGAGTAAACTGATGTCTCAATGTAAAAAATTCAAGCTGGTAGAAAAAGCCAAAATTCCCCATGCTGGCATCAGCAAAGACACCTTCAGTGGCGTCGGCCGCCGTGTGGTGGCCGCCAGTGAGGATCATAAGTTGAAAATCTATGACCAGGAGAATGGTGGAACCTGGGAAGAAAAAAACACTATTACCCATAATGGTGCAGTCATGTCGGCCAGCTTGAGCTCTGATGGCCGTCATGTTTTAGCCGCCGGTTATGATGCGACAGTCACTATCTACAGTCAGGCGGACAACGGATCCTGGGAAGCAACAGCCAGCATTCCCCATGTTCTCAATGTCAGATCCATCACCTTCACTGCTGATGGCCGACGTTTGATGACTGTCGCTCCAGATCACACGGTGAAATTCTTTGGTCAGGGGGACGATGGATCATGGGAATTAAAGGACATTATTTACCATACCAGTCCGGTCATTTCGGCCAGGTTCAGCGTCGATGAGAGTCTTCTGGCGATCCGCGATATAAATTCCGTTGTTACAATCTACGGCAAGGGGGCCGCTGGATCATGGCTGGAAAAAGCCACCCTTCAAGGCACCCAGGAAGCAATTAAAGATATCAGCGCCGATAACTGCCACCTGTTAACCAGAACAGGTTTGGAGATAAATATTTTTAACCTGCAGGCCGATGGATCATGGAAAAAAGCGGCCACGATTTCTCATGATTATGAACCCATCTCAGCCACCTTCAGCGCCGATAGCTGCCACGTGGTAACCGCCAGTAAGTATTACAAGGCGAAAATCTATAGCCGGAGAGCCGGTTCATCGTGGCAGGAAAAAGCCTGCATTACCCACAATGACGAACTCTTCTCAGCCACCTTCAGTGCCGATTGCCTCCATGTGGCGACCACCAGTGTTGATAAGACGGCAAAAATCCATGGCCTGCAGGCCAATGGATCATGGCGAGAAGAAGCCAACATTAGCCATAAGAGCAGCGTCTCCTCAGCCACCTTCAGTGCAGATGGTTGTCATGTAATAACCACCAGTGTGGATGGTACGGCGAAAATTTATGGCCAGGAGGCCGATGGGTCATGGCTGGAAAAAGCCACCATCCGACACGAGAGACTAATCACCTTAGCCGACTTCAGTCCCGATGACCGATATGTGGTGACCATCAGTAATGATTACAGTGCAAGAATCACTGAGCTGCGGAAGGACGATGATGATCGAATGAGCACAACCCAGCACCTGCTTGAGGCTGGTTGTCTCCTCTTTTGACCCATGACCTTGAAAAATTTAACGGATCAGGGCTCTGTTTTTTTCCTGGTTTCACTGACCTCAATATTGTGAACTTTCATCATAAAACCGAGTCGAATTCATTTTGAATGTCTTTTTCATACAAAGATAAATACCAACTCTGGAGTTTTGAAGGAGCCAGGCATGGGCCCTGTTAACAGCAATTCGGGTATTGACTCGCCAACACATGGACAACCTCAACTTGAGGAAGCATCAACAGTTGTCAGTGCAGGCAGGGAAGTTAGTGTATACCACCAAAATCAATCTCCATTCCTCTGTTTACCCTACGAAACAAAGTCGATGATTATTCGCTATTTGGGTTTTCGCGAGATTACCCGTTTAGCCAGGGTATGCAGACATCTTCGCGACCTTGTTGAAAACGATAAAGCTCTGGAAAGAGCCTGGTATCGCCGGTTTCCTCCACGACACCAATATCAACTAAAGGCCACGATAACGGAAAAAGATGAGCAACAACTTCGCGACTGGTTGGCCCCGTTTGCAGATAAGGACACTGTCGAACCACTTTTAAAACAACGAGAAAGTACTTACTTTCCTGCTCAGCTGCTTTTCACCAACAGTAAACTGATGTCTCAATGTAAAAAATTCAAGCTTGTAGAAAAAACCAAAATTCCCCTTGCTAAAGGTACCAACACAGCCACCTTCAGCGCCGTCAGCCGTCGTGTGTTGGTCGCCAGAGTGGATCATACGTTGAAAATCTATGGCCAGGAGAATGGTGGAACCTGGGAAGAAAAAAATACTATTACCCATAATGGTCCAGTCAGGTCGGCCTGCTTTAGCTCTGATGGCCGTCATGTTTTAGCCACCGGTTATGATAAGACAGTCACTATCTACAGTCAGGCAGACAATGGATCTTGGGAAGCGACAGCCAGCATTCCCCATGTTCTCAATGTCGAATCATTCACCTTCACTGCTGATGGCCGACGTTTGATGACTTTCGGTCCAGATCACACGGTGAAATTCTTTGGTCAGGGGGATAATGGATCTTGGGAATTAAAGGACATTATTTACCATATCAGTCCGGTCATTTCGGCCAGGTTCAGCGTCGATGAGAGTATTCTGGCGATCCGTGATATAAATTCCGTTGTTACAATCTACGGCAAGGGGGCCGCTGGATCATGGGTGGAAAAAGCCACCCTTCAAGGCACCCAGAAAGCAATTAAAGATATCAGCGCCGATAACTGCCACCTGTTAACCAGAACAGGTGTCGAGATAAATATTTTTAACCTGCAGGCCGATGGATCATGGAAAAAAGCGGCCACGATTTCTCATGATTATGAACCCATCTCAGCCACCTTCAGCGCCGATAGTTGCCATGTGGTAACTTCCAGCTGGGATTACAAGGCGAAAATCTATAGCCGGAGAGCCGACTCATCATGGCAAGAAAAAGCCTGCATTACCCACAAGAAAGAAGTCTGCTCAGCCACCTTCAGTGCCGATTGCCTCCATGTGGCGACCACCAGTAATGATAACACGGCAAAAATCCATGGCCTGCAAGCCAATGGATCATGGCGAGAAGAAGCCAACATTAGCCATGAGAGCAGCGTCATCTCAGCCACCTTCAGTGCAGATGGTTGTCATGTAATAACCACCGGTACGGATCGTACGGTGAAAATTTATGGTCAGGAGGCCGATGGATCATGGTTGGAAAAAGCCACCATCCGACACGAGAGAGGAGTCACCTTAGCCAAATTCAGTCCCGATGATCGATATGTGATGACCCTCGGTCTTGATAACAATGCGATAATCACTGAGCTGCGGAAGGACGATGATGATCGAATGAGCATAACCCACCTCTTGTCTGAGGCTAGTTGCCTCCTCTTTTGATCCATTACCTTGAAAAATTTTCCCGGATCAGGGCTCTGTTTTTCCTGGTTTCACTGACCTCAATAGTGTGAACTTTCAGCATAAAACCGAGTCGAATCCATTTTGAATGTCTTTTTCATACAAGGATAAATACCACCTTTGGAGTTTTGAAGGAGTAAGGCATGAGCCCTGTTAACAGCAATTCGGGTATTGACTCGCCAACACATGGACAACCTCAACTTGAGGAAGCATCAACGGTTGTCAGTGCAGGCAGGGAAGTTAGTGTATACCACCAAAATCAATCGCCATTCCTCTGTTTACCCCACGAAACAAAGTCAATGATTATTTGCTATTTGGGTTTTCGCGAGATTACCCGTTTAGCCAAGGTATGCAGGCATCTTCGCGATCTTGTTGAAAACGATAAAGGTCTGGAAAGAGCCTGGTTTCGGCGGTTTCCTTCACAACACCAATATCAACTAAAGGCCATGATAACGAGAAAAGATGAGCAACAACTTCGTGACTGGTTGGCGCCGTTTGCGGATGAGGACACTGTCGAGTCACTTTTAAAACAACGAGAAAGTACTTACTTTCCTGCTCAGCTCCTTTTCACCAACAGTAAACTGATGTCTCAATGTAAAAAATTCAAGCTGGTAGAAAAAGCGGAAATCCCCCTTGCATACGCTCTCAACACAGCCACCTTCAGCGCCGACAGCCTCCGCGTGGTGACCGCCAGTTTGGATCATAAGTTGAAAATCTATGGCCAAAAGAATGGTGGAACCTGGGAAGAAATAAACACTATTATCCATGATCGTCCAGCCAAGTCGGCCAGCTTTAGCTCTGATGGCCGTCATGTATTGGCTACCGGTTATGATAATACATTCACTATCTATGGTCAGGCAGACAATGGATCATGGGAAGCAAAAGCCACCATTCCCCATGTACTTAATGCCAGTTCAGCCACCTTCACCGCTGATGGCCGCCGCTTGGTGACTGGCGGTCCAGATCAGACGGTGAAATTCTTTGTTAAGAGAGACAACGGATCATGGGAATTAGAGGAGACTATTTACCATACCAGTGCGATCGATTCGGCCAGGTTCAACGACGATGAGAGTCTTCTGGCGATCCACGATATACATCTCGTTGTTACAATCTATGGCAAGGGGACCGCTGGATCATGGGTGGAAAAAGCCACCCTTCAAGGCCCCCAGACCGAAATCGCCAATTTCAGCGCCGATAGCTGCCATCTGTTAACCTTCAGTCCAGGTCACAAGGCAGATATCTTTAACCTGCAGGCCGATGGATCATGGAAAAAAGCAGCCTCAATTTATCATGATAATTTGATCATCACAGCCACCTTCAGCGCCGATAGCTGCCATGTGGTGACCGCCAGTTGGGATCACAAGGCGAAAATCTATAGCCGTAGGGCCGATTCATCATGGCAGGAAAAAGCCTGTATATCCCACGCTAGAAACATCAGCTCAGCCACCTTCAGTGCCGATTGCCTCCATGTGGTGACCACCAGTCACGATAATACGGCAAAAATCAGTGGTCTTCAGGCCGATGGATCATGGCAGGAAGAAGCCAGCATTATCCATAAGCGCAATGTCACCTCAGCCTGCTTCAGCGCCGATGGTTGTCATGTGTTAACCGCCAGTGCGGATGGTACGGCGAAATTTTGTGGTCTGCAGGCAGATGGGTCATGGCTGGAAAAAGCCACCATCCAGCACGCAAGAGGAGTCACCTCAGCCAATTTAAGTCCCGATGATCGATACGTGCTGACCGTCAGTGTTGATTACAGTGCGAGAATCACTGAACTGTGGAAGGACGATGATGAACGAATGAGTGTAACCTAACGTCTGCCTGAGGTTAGTTGTCTCCTCTTTTGATCCGTGACCTTGAAAAATTTTCCCGGATCAGGGCTCTGTTTTTCCTGGTTTCACTGACCTCGATATTGTGAACTTTCATCCTAAAACCGAATCAAATGCATTTTGAATGTCTTTTTCATACAAAGATAAATACCAACTTTGGAGTTTTGAAGGAGTAAGACATGAGCCCTGTTAACAGCAATTCGGGTATTGACCCGCCAACACATGGACAAGTTCAACTTGAGGAAACGCCAAAGGCTGTCAGTGCAGGCAGGGAGGTTAGTGTATACAACCAAAATCAATCGCCATTCCTCTGTTTACCCTACGAAACAAAATCGTTGATTATTCGCTATCTGGGTGTTCGCGAGATTACCCGTTTAGCCAAGGTATGCAGGCATCTTCGCGATCTTGTTGAAAACAATAAAGCTCTGGAAAGAGCATGGTTTCGCCGGTTTCCTTCACAACATCAATATCAACTAAAGGCCATGATAGCGAAAAAAGATGAGCAACAACTCCGCGACTGGTTGGCGCCGTTTGCGGATGAAGACACTGTCGAGTCACTTTTAAAACAACGAGAAAGTACTTACTTTCCTGCTCAGCTCCTTTTCACCAACAGTAAACTGATGTCTCAATGTAAAAATTTCAAGCTGGTAGAAAAAGCCGAAATTCCCCATGCTAACTTTATCAACACAGCCAACTTCAGTGCCGACAGTCGGCGTGTGGTGACCGCCAGTTGGGATCATAAGTTGAAAATCTATGGCCAGGAGAATGATGGAACCTGGGAAGAAAAAAACATTATTACCCATAATGGTGCAATCAGGTCGGCCTCATTTAGCTCTGAGGGACGTCATGTGTTAGCCGCCGGTTATGATAAGACACTCACTATCTTCAGTCAGGCGGACAATGGATCCTGGGAAGCAAAAGCCACCATTCCAAATGTTCTTAATTTCAGATCAGCCACCTTCACTGCTGATGGCCGCCGTTTGATGACTGTCGCTCCAGATCACACGGTGAAATTCTTTGGTCAGGGGGACAATGGATCATGGGAATTAGAGGACATTATTTACCATACCAGTCCGGTCAATTCGGCCAGGTTCAGTGTCGATGAGAGTCTTCTGGCGATCCACGATATAAATGCCGTTGTTACAATCTATGGCAAGGGTGCCGGTGGATCATGGGTGGAAAAAGCCACCCTTCAAGGCACCCAGGAAGCAATTAAAGATATCAGCGCCGATAACTGCCACCTGTTAACCAGAACAGGTGTCAAGATAAATATTTTTAACCTGCAGGCCGATGGATCATGGAAAAAAGCAGACACGATTCCTCATGATTTTATACCCACCACAGCCACCTTCAGCGCCGATAGCTACCATGTGGTCACCGCCGCCAGTAGGGATCACAAGGCGAAAATCTATAGCCGGAGGGCTGATTCATCATGGCAAGAAACAGCCTGCATTACCCACAAGGACGAACTCACCTCAGCCAACTTCAGTGCCGATTGCCTCCATGTGGTGACCACCAGTGAGGATGGTACGGCAAAAATCATTGGCCTGCAGGCCAATGGATCATGGCAAGAAGAAGCCAACATTAGCCATAAGAACAGCGTCTACTCAGCCACCTTCAGTGCCGATGGTCGTCTTGTGGTAACCGCCAGTGCCGACGGTACGGCGAAAGTTTTTGGTCTGCAGACCGATGGCGCATGGCTGGAAAAAGCCACCATCCGACACGAGAGAGGACTCATGTCAGTCAACTTCAGTCCCGATGACCGACACGTGATGACCACCACTGATAATTACATTGCGAGAATCACTGAGCTGTGGAAGGACGATGATGATCAAATGAGCACAATCCAGCACCCGCCTGAAGCTGATTGTCTCCTCTTTTGAGCCATGACCTTGAAAAATTTTCCCGGATCAGAGCTCTGCTTTTTCCTGATTTCACTGACCCCAATATTTTGAACTTTCATCCTGAAGCCGAGTCGAATCCATTTTGAATGTCTTTTTCATACAAAGATAAATTCCCACTTTGGAGTTTTGAAGGAGCCAAGCATGAGCCCTGTTAACAGCAATTCGGGTATTGACTCGCCAACTCATGGACAACCTCAACTTGAGGAAGCATCAACGGTTTTCAGTGCAGGCAGGGAGGTTAGTGTATACATGCAAAATCAATCGCCATTGCTCTGTTTACCCTTCGAAACAAAATCGATGATTATTCGCTATTTGGGTTTTCGCGAGATTACCCGTTTAGCCAAGGTATGCAGGCATCTTCGCGATCTTGTTGAAAACGATAAAGCTCTGGAAAGAGCCTGGTTTCGCCGATTTCCTTCACAACACCAATATCAACTAAAGGCCATGATAGCGAGAAAAGATGAGCAACAACTTCGTGACTGGCTGGCGCCGTTTGCGGATGAGGAAACTATCGAGTCACTTTTAAAACAACGAGAAAGTACTTACTTTCCTGCTCAGCTCCTTTTCACCAACAGTAAACTGATGTCTCAATGTAAAAAATTCAAGCTGGTAGAAAAAACCGAAATTCCCCATGCTGACTATATCAGGACAGCCACCTTCAGTGCCGACAGCCGCCGTGTGGTGACCGCCAGTTGGGATTATAAGTTGAAAATCTATGGCCAGGAGAATGATGGAACCTGGGAAGAAAAAAACACTATTACCCATAATGGTCCTGTCAGGTCGGCCTGCTTTAGCTCTGATGGCCGTCATGTGTTAGCCGCCGGTTATGAAAGGGCATTCACTATCTACAGTCAGGCGGACAATGGATCCTGGCAAGCAAAAGCCACCATTCCAGATGTTATTAATGTCAGATCAGCCACCTTCACTGCTGATGGCTGCCGTTTGATGACTGTTGGTCGAGATCACACAGTGAAAATCTTTGCTCAGGGAGACAATGGATCATGGGAATTAGAGGAAACCATTTGCCATACCAGTCCGATCGAATCGGCCAGGTTCAGCGCCAATGAGAGTCTTCTGGTGATCCAGGATACAGAATTAGTTGTTTCAATCTACGGCAAGGAGGCCTCTGGATCATGGGTGGAAAAAGCCACCATTGAAGAAAACCCGATCATAATTGTCAATATCAGCGCCGATAGCTGCCACCTGTTAACCAAAGATTCAGATCACAAGGCAATTATCTTTAACCTGCAGGCCGATGGATCATGGAAAAAATCAGCCACGATCTCCCATGATGATATAATCATCCTGGCCACCTTCAGCGCCGATAGCTGCCATATGGTGACCACCGGTTGGGATCACAAGGCGAAAATCCACAGCCAGAGGGCTGATTCATCATGGCAGGAAAAAGGCTGCATCACCCACAGTAACGAGATCACCTCAGCCACCTTCACTGCCGATTGCCTTCATGTGGTGACCACCAGTAGAGATAACACGGCAAGAATCAGTAGTCTTCAGGCCGATGGATCATGGCAAGAAAAAGCCTGCATTAGCCATAATAACAGCGTCCACTCAGCCACCCTCAGTGCCGATGGTTGTCATATGGTAACCGCCAGTACGGATGGTACGGCGAAAGTTTTTGGTCTGCAGACCGATGGGTCATGGCTGAAAAAAGCCATCATCCGACACGATAAAGGAGTCATCTCAGCCAACTTCAGTCCCGATGACCGACATGTGGTGACCGTCAGTTTTGATGCCAGTGCGAGAATCACTGAACTATCGAAGGCCGATGATGATCGAATGTGCTTAACCCACCTCCTGTCTCAGGCTGAATGCATCCTCTTTTGATCTATGACCTTGAAAAAAAATTTCCCGGACCAGGGCTCTGTTTTTTCCTGGCTTCACTGACCTCAATATTGTGAACTTTCATCCTGAAACCGAGTCCAACCTGCTGAATCCATTTTGAATGTCTTTTTAATACAAAAAGGATAAATACTCACTTTGGCGTTTTGAAGGAGCCAGGCATGAGCCCTGTTAACAGCAATTCGGGCATTGACTCGCCAACACCTGTACAACCTCAACTTGAGGAAGCATCAACGGTTGTCAGTGCAGGCAGGGAAGTTAGTGTATACCACCAAAATCAATCGCCATTGCTCTGTTTACCCTATGAAACAAAGTCAATGATTATTCGCTATTTGGGTTTTCGCGAGATTACCCGTTTAGCCAAGGTATGCAGGCATCTTCGCGATCTTGTTGAAAACGATAAAGCTCTGGAAAGAGCCTGGTTTCGCCGGTTTCCTCTACGACACCAATATCAACTAAAGGCCATGATAACGAGAAAAGATGAGCAACAACTTCGTGACTGGCTGGCGCCGTTTGCGGATGAGGAAACTATCGAGTCACTTTTAAAACAACGAGAAAGTACTTACTTTCCTGCTCAACTCCTTTTCACCAACAGTAAACTGATGTCTCAATGTAAAAAATTCAGGCTGGTAGAAAAAGCCAAAATTCCCCATGCTAACTTTATCACCACAGCCACCTTCAGCGCCGACAGCCGCCGTGTAGTGACCGCCAGTTGGGATCATAAGTTGAAAATCTATGGCCAGGAGAATGGTGGAACCTGGGAAGAAAAAAACACTATTACCCACAGCGGTGCAGTCAGGTCGGCCAGCTTTAGCTCTGATGGCTTTCATGTGTTAGCCACCAGTTCCGGTTATGATAAGACAGTCACTATCTACAGTCAGGCGGACAATGGATACTGGGAAGCAAAAGCCACCATTCCCAATGTTCATAATATCGGATCAGTCACCTTCACTGCTGATGGCCGCCGTTTGATGACTGTCGGTCCAGATCACACGGTGAAATTCTTTGGTCAGAGGGACAATGGATCATGGGAATTAAAGGATACTATTTACCATACCAGTTCAGTCAGTTCGGCCAGGCTCAGTGTCGATGAGAGTCTTCTGGCGATCCGCGATATAAATTCCGTTGTTACAATCTATGGCAAGGGGGCCGCTGGATCATGGGTGGAAAAAGCCACCATTCAACGCACCCAGTACGCAATTCTCGATATCAGCGCCAATAACTGCCACCTGTTAACCAGAGCAGGTTTCAGGGTAAATATTTTTAACCTGCAGGCCGACGGATCATGGAAAGAAGCAGACACGATTTCTCATAATTTTATAGTTAACACAGCCACCTTCAGCGCCGATAGCTGCCATGTGGTCACTGCCAGTAAGGATCATCAGGCGAAAATCTACAGCAAGAGGGCTGATTCATCATGGCAAGAAAAAGCCTGTATTACCCACAATGACGAGCTCACCTCAGCCACCTTCAGTGCCGATTGCCTCCATGTGGTGACCACCAGTAGAGATAACACGGCAAAAATCTATGGCCTGCAGGCCAATGGATCATGGCGAGAAGAAGCCAACATTAGCCATAAGAACAGGGTACCCCCAGCCACCTTCAGTGCCGATGGTCGTCTTGTGGTTACCCCCAGTTGGGATGGTACGGCGAAAGTTTTTGGTCTGCAGACCGATGGGTTATGGCTGGAAAAAGCCACCGTCCGACACGAGAAAGGAGTCATGTCAGCCATCTTCAGTCCCGATGACCGACATATGGTGACCATCAGTTTTGATTGCAGTGTGAAAATCACTGGACTGTGGAAGGACGATGATGATCGAATGAGCGTAACCCAACGCCTGCCTGAGGTTGGTTGTCTCTTCGTTTGATCCATGACCTTGAACAATTTCCCCGGATCAGGGTTCTGCTTTTTCCTGGTTTCACTGACCTCAATATTGTGAACTTTCATTCTATAGCCGAGTCCAACCTGTTGAATCCATTTTGAATGCCTTTTTCATACAAAAGGATAAATACTAACTTTGGAGTTTTGAAGGAGCCAGGCATGAGCCCTGTTAACAGCAATTCGGGCATTGACTCGCCAACACCTGTACAACCTCAACTTGAGGAAGCATCAACGGTTGTCAGTGCAGGCAGGGAGGTCAGTGTATACGTAAAAAATCAGTCGCCATTGCTCTGTTTACCCTATGACACAAAGTCGATGATTATTCGCTATTTGGGTTTTCGCGAGATTACCCGTTTAGCCAAGGTATGCAGGCATCTTCGCGATCTTGTTGAAAACGATAAAGCTCTGGAAAGAGCCTGGTTTCGCCGGTTTCCTTCACCACACCAATATCAACTAAAGGCCATGATAACGAGAAAAGATGAGCAACAACTCCGTGACTGGCTGGCGCCGTTTGCGGATGAGGACACTGTCGAGTTACTTTTAAAACAACGAGAAAGTACTTACTTTCCTGCTCAGCTCCTTTTCACCAACAGTAAACTGATGTCTCAATGTAAAACATTCAGCCTGGTGGAAAAAGCCGAAATTAACCATTCTAACCGTATCAGCACAGCCACCTTCAGCGCCGACAGCCGCCATGTGGTGACCGCCAGTTGGGATCATAAGTTGAAAATCTATGGCCAGGAGAATGGTGGAACCTGGGAAGAAAAAAACACTATTACCCATAGTGGTGCAGTCAAGTCGGCCAGCTTTAGCTCTGATGGCCTTCATGTGTTAGCCACCGGTTATGATAAGACAGTCACTATCTACAGTCAGGCGGACAATGGATCCTGGGAAGCAAAAGCCACCATTCCTGATGTTAATAATGTCAAATCAGTCACCTTCATTGCTGATGGCTGCCGTTTGATGACTGTCGGTCCAGATCACACGGTAAAATTCTTTGGTCAGGGGGACAATGGATCATGGGAATTAGAGGATACTATTTACCATACCAGTCCGGTCAATTCGGCCAGGTTCAGTGTCGATGAGAGTCTTCTGGCGATCCAAGATATATATGCCGTTATTACAATCTACGGCAAGGGGGCCGATGGATCATGGGTGGGAAAAGCCGCCATTCAAGACCTCCAGATCGCAATTGCCGATATCAGCGGCGATAACTGCCATGTGGTGACCAGCAGTTGGGATGGCAGTGCAAAAATCTATAGCCAGAAGGCCTCTGCATCATGGCAGGAAACAGCCTGTATATCCCACTTTAGATGGCTCACCTCAGCCAACTTTAGTGCCGATTGCCTCCATGTGGTGATCACCAGTGACGATAATACGGCAAAAATCAGTGGTCTCCAGGCTGACGGATCATGGCAGGAAGAAGCCAGTATTCCCCATAAGGGCAGAGTCGTCTCAGTCACCTTCAGTGCCGATGGTCGTTTTGTGGTGACCGCCAGTGAGGATGGTACGGCGAAGGTTTTTGGTCTGCAGACCGATGGCGCATGGCTGGAAAAAGCTACCATCCGACACAAGAATGGAGTCCTCTCAGCCGACTTCAGTCCCGATGACCGATATGTGGTGACCATCAGTGATAATTACATTGCGAGAATCACTGAGCTGTGGAAGGACGATGATGATCGAATGAGTGTAACCCGACGCCCGCCTCAGGTTGGTTGTCTCCTCTTTTGATCCATGTCCTTGAAAAATTTTCCCGGATCAGGGCTCTGCTTTTTCCTGGTTTCACTGACCCCAATATTGTGAACTTTCATACTAAAACCAGGTCCAACCTGTTGAATCCATTTTGAATGTCTTTTTAATACCAAAAGGATAAATACTCACTTTGGCGTTTTGAAGGAGCCAGGCATGAGCCCTGTTAACAGCAATTCGGGCATTGACTCGCCAACACCTGTACAGCCTCAACTTGAGGAAGCATCAACGGTTGTCAGTGCAGGCAGGGAGGTCAGTGTATACATCCAAAATCAATCGCCATTGCTCTGTTTACCCTATGAAACAAAGTCAATGATTATTCGCTATCTGGGTTTTCGCGAGATTACCCGTTTAGCCAAGGTATGCAGGCATCTTCGCGATCTTGTTGAAAACGATAAAGCTCTGGAAAGAGCCTGGTTTCGCCGATTTCCTTCACAACACCAATATCAACTAAAGGCCATGATAACGAGAAAAGATGAGCAACAACTTCGTGACTGGCTGGCGCCGTTTGCGGATGAGGACACTGTCGAGTCACTTTTAAAACAACGAGAAAGTACTTACTTTCCTGCTCAACTCCTTTTCACCAACAGTAAACTGATGTCTCAATGTAAAAAATTCAAGCTGGTAGAAAAAGCCAAAATTCCCCATCCTGACGGTATCATCACAGCCAACTTCAGTGCCGACAGCCGTCGTGTAGTGACCGTCAGTTGGAATCATAAGCTGAAAATCTATGGCCAGGAGAATGATGGAACCTGGGAAGAAAAAAACACTATTACCTATAGTGGTGCAGTCGGGTCGGCCAGCTTTAGCCCTGATGGCCGTCATGTGTTAGCCACCGGTTCCGCTAATGATAAGACAGTCACTATCTACAGTCAGGCGGACAATGGATCCTGGGAAGCAAAAGCCAGCATTCCCGTTCATAGTGTCAGTTCTGTCACCTTCACTGCTGATGGCCGCCGTTTGATGACTGTCGGTCCAGATCACACGGTGAAATTCTTTGGTCAGGGGGACAATGGATCATGGGAATTAAAGGATACTATTTACCATACCAGTCCAGTAAATTCGGCCAGGTTCAGTGTCGATGAGAGTCTTCTGGCGATCCAGGATACAGAACTCGTTGTTACAATCTATGGCAATGGGGCCGATGGATCATGGGTGGAAAAAGCCACCCTTCAAGACACCCCGAGCGTAATTGCCAATATCAGCGCCGATAACTGCCACCTGTTAACCTACAGTTCAGATCGCACGGCAAATATCTATGACCTGCAGGCCGATGGATCATGGAAAAAAGCAGCCACGATTTATCATGATGATGTACTCCACTCAGCCAGCTTCAGCGCCGATAGCTGCCATGTGGTGACCGCCAGTTTTGATTGTAAGGCGAAAATCTACAGCCAGAGGGCTGATTCGTCATGGCAAGAAAAAGCCTGCATTACCCACAATGAACATCTCACCTCGGCCACCTTCAGTGCCGATTGCCTTCATGTGGTGACCACCAGTTGTGATAGCACGGCAAAAATCAATGGCCTGCAGGCCAATGGATCATGGCAAGAAGAAGCCAACATTAGCCATAAGCACTTCGTCCTCTCAGCCACCTTCAGTGCAGATGCTCGTCTTGTGGTTACCGTCAGTATGGATGGTACGGCGAAAGTTTTTGGTCTGCAGACCGATGGGTCATGGCTGGAAAAAGCCACCGTCCGACACGAGAAAGAACTCATCTCAGCCAAATTCAGTCCCGACGACCGACATGTGCTGACCGTCAGTTATGATTGCAGTGCGAGAATCACTGAACTATCGAAGGCCGATGATGATCGAATGAGCCTGACCCACCTCCTGCCTCAGGTTGAATGCATCCTCTTTTGATCCATGACCTTGAAAAATTTTCCCGGATCAGGGCTCTGCTTTTTCCTGGTTTCACTGACCCCAATATTTTGAACTTTCATCATAAAACCGAGTCGAATCTATTTTGAATGTCTTTTTCATATTTTTCATACAAAGATAAATACCAACTTTGGAGTTTTAAAGGAGCCAGGCATGGGCCCTGTTAACAGAAATTCGGGTATTGACTCGCCAACCCCTGGACAACCTCAACTTGAGGAAGCATCAACGGTTGTCAGTGCAGGCAGGGAAGTTAGTGTATACATGCAAAATCAATCGCCATTCCTCTGTTTACCCTATGACACAAAGTCGATGATTATTCGCTATTTGGGTTTTCGCGAGATTACCCGTTTAGCCAAGGTATGCAGGCATCTTCGCGATCTTGTTGAAAACGATAAAGCTCTGGAAAGAGCATGGTTTCGCCGGTTTCCTTCACCACACCAATATCAACTAAAGGCCATGATAACGAGAAAAGATGAGCAACAACTTCGTGACTGGCTGGCGCCGTTTGCGGATAAGGACACTGTCGAGTCACTTTTAAAACAACGAGAAAGTACTTACTTTCCTGCTCAGCTCCTTTTCACCAACAGTAAACTGAAGTCTCAATGTAAAAAATTCAAGTTAGTGAAAAAAACTGAAATTACCCACCTTGAACGAGTCAACGCAGCTACCTTCAGCATCGATGGCCGCCATCTGGTAACGGCCAGTGATACAACAGCGAAAATCTTCGGCCAGAAGGCCAATGGATCATGGGAATTACAAGGCACCATTTCCCATAATAATTGGGTCACATCAGCCAGCTTCAGTCCCGATGGCCGCCATGTGGTGACTGCCAGTCTGGATCACACGGCGAAAATCTATGGTCAGGAGGATGATGGATCATGGAAAGAAAAAGCCATCATTCCCCATATTGAACAGGTCACTTCAGCTACCTTTAGCGCTGATGGCCGCCGTTTGATGACTGTCGATCCAGATCACAGGGTGAAATTCTTTGGTCAGGGGGACAATGGATCATGGGAATTAGAGGAAACCATTTACCATACCAGTCAGGTCAATTCGGTCAGGTTCAGCGTCGATGAGAGTCTTCTGGCGATCCACGATATAAATGCCGTTGTTACAATCTACGGCAAGGTGGCCAGTGGATCATGGGTGGAAAAAGCCACCCTTCAAGGCATCCAGATCGCAATTGCCGATATCAGCGCCGATAACTGCCATGTGGTGACCACCAGTTGGGATGGCAGTACAAAAATCTATAGCCAGAAGACCTCTGCATCATGGCAGGAAACAGCCTGTATATCCCACGCCAGATGGCTCACCTCAGCCAACTTTAGTGCCGATTGCCTCCATGTAGTGATCGCCAGTAATGATAACACGGCAAAAATCAATGGCCTGCAGGCCAATGGATCATGGCAAGAAGAAGCCAACATTAGCCATAAGAACAGCGTCCTCTCAGCCACCTTCAGTGCCGATGGTCGTCTTGTGGTCACCGCCAGTGCGGATGGTACGGCGAAGGTTTTTGCTCTGCAGACCGATGGCGCATGGCTGGAAAAAGCTACCATCCGACACAAGAAAGGAGTCCTCTCAGCCGACTTCAGTCCCGATGACCGATATGTGGTGACCATCAGTGATAATTACATTGCGAGAATCACTGAGCTGTGGAAGGACGATGATGATCGAATGAGTGTAACCCGACGCCCGCCTCAGGTTGGTTGTCTCCTCTTTTGATCCATCTCCTTGAAAAATTTTTCCGGATCAGGGCTCTGCTTTTTCCTGGTTTCACTGACCCCAATATTGTGAACTTTCATACTAAAACCAGGTCCAACCTGTTGAATCCATTTTGAATGTCTTTTTCATACAAAAAGGATAAATACTAACTTTGGAGTTTTGAAGGAGCCAGGCATGGGCCCTGTTAACAGCAATTCGGGCATTGACTCGCCAACACCTGGACAACCTCAACTTGAGGAAGCATCAACGGTTGTCAGTGCAGGCAGGGAGGTCAGTGTATACATCCAAAATCAATCGCCATTGCTCTGTTTACCCTATGAAACAAAGTCAATGATTATTTGCTATTTGGGTTTTCGCGAGATTACCCGTTTAGCCAAGGTATGCAGGCATCTTCGCGATCTTGTTGAAAACGATAAAGCTCTGGAAAGAGCCTGGTTTCGCCGATTTCCTTCACAACATCAATATCAACTGAAGGCCATGATAACGAGAAAAGATGGGCAACAACTTCGTGACTGGCTGGCGCCGTTTGCGGATGAGGACACTGTCGAGTCACTTTTAAAACAACGAGAAAGTACTTACTTTCCTGCTCAGCTCCTTTTCACCAACAGTAAACTGATGTCTCAATGTAAAACATTCAGTCTGGTGGAAAAAACCGAAATCAACCATTCTAACCGTATCAGCGCAGCCACCTTCAGCGCCGACAGCCGCCATGTGTTGACCGCCAGTGTGGATCATAAGTTGAAAATCTATGGCCAGGAGAATGGTGGAACCTGGGAAGAAAAAAACACTATTACCCATAACGATGCAGTCATGTCGGCCAGCTTTAGCTCTGATGGCCGTCATGTGTTAGCCGTGATAGCCTACGGTTACCATCATACATTCAATATCTACGGTCAGGCAGACAATGGATCCTGGGAAGCAAAAGCCTCCATTCCTCATGTTCTCAATGTCAATTCAGTCACCTTCAATGCTGATGGCCGCCGTTTGCTGACTGTCGGTCCAGATCACACGGTGAAATTCTTTGGTCAGGGGGACATCGGATCGTGGGAATTAGAGGAGACTGTTTATCATTCCAGTCTGGTTCATTCGGTCAGGTTCAGTGTCGATGAGAGTCTTCTGGCGATCCTCGATATAAATTACGTTGTTACAATCTATGGCAAGGGGGCCGATGGATCATGGGTAGAAAAAGCCACCCTTCAAGGCATCGCAGAAATCGCCAATTTCAGCGCCGATAGCTGCCACCTGTTAGCCTACAGTTTAGGTCGCACGGCAAATATCTATGACCTGCAGGCCGATGGATCATGGAAAAAAGCAGCCTCAATTTGTCATGATGATTTGCTCATCACAGCCACCTTCAGCTCCGATAGCTGCCATGTGGTGACCGCCAGTTGGGACGGCAAGGCAAAAATCTATAGCCAGAAGGCCTCCGCATCATGGCAGGAAAAAGCCTGTATCTCCCACACTAATAGAGTCGTCTCAGCCACCTTCAGTGCCGATTGCCTCCATGTGGTGACCACCAGTGACGATAATACGGCAAAAATCAGTGGTCTCCAGGCCGACGGATCATGGCAGGAAGAAGCCAGCATTCCCCATAGGCACAGAGTCTTCTCAGCCACCTTCAGTGCCGATGGTCGTCTTGTGGTCACCGCCAGTGTGGATGGTACGGCGAAAGTTTTTGGTCTGCAGAACGACGGCGCATGGCTGGAAAAAGCCACCATCCGACACGAGAAAGGATTCATCTCAGCCGACTTCAGTCCCGATAACCGACATGTGGTGACCGTCAGTAATGATTACAGTGCGAGAATCACTGAGCTGCGGAAGGACGATGATGATCGAATGAGCACAACCCAGCAACTGCCTGAGGCTAGTTGTCTCCTCTTTTGATCCATGACCTTGAAAAATTTTCCCGGATCAGAGCTCTGCTTTTTCCTGATTTCACTGACCCCAATATTTTGAACTTTCATCCTGAAACCGAGTCGAATCCATTTTGAATGTCTTTTTCATATAAAGATAAATACCAACTCTGGAGCTTAGAAGGAGACAGGCATGAACCCTGTTAACAGCAATTCGGGCATTGACTTACCCTCGCCAACACATGGACAACCTCAACTTGAGAAAGCATCAACGGCTGTCAGTGAAGGCAGAGAGGTTAGTGTATACAAGCAAAATCAATCGCCATTGCTCTGTTTACCCTACGAAACAAAATCGATGATTATTCGCTATTTGGGTTTTCGCGAGGTTACCCGTTTAAAACTGGTATGCAAATTTCTTTGCATACTTGTTGAAGAGGATAAAGTTCTGGAAAGAGCGTGGATTCGCAAGTTTCCTTCGCCCTACCATTATCAACCAAAGACCATCGTCAGGACAAAAGATGAGCAACAACTCCGTCATTGGTTGGAGGCGTTTGCGGATATGGGCACTGTCGAGTCACTCTTAAAACAACAAAAGAGTATTTATTTTTCTGCTCAGTTACTTTTCATCAACAGTAAACTGATGTCTCAATGTAAAAAATTCAAGTTAGTGGAAAAAATCGAAATGACCCATGATAAAAAAGTCAGAGCGGTCAATTTCAGCCCCGATGATCGCCATCTGGCATCCGTCAGTGAAGATAAAACAGTGAAAATCTGCAGCCAGAAGACCGATGGATCATGGGAACCAAAAGCCACCTTTTTCCACAATCACAGGGCTGTTTTAGCCAACTTCAGCCCCGACGGCCGCTATCTGGTAACTGCCAGTCACGATAATACAGCAAGAATCTATGTTCAGCAGGACGATGAATCATGGGCACCAAAAGCCACCTTTACCCACGATAATTGGGTTGCATCAGCCACCTTCAGCCCAGATGGCCGCCATCTGCTAACCGCCAGTCATGATCACACAGCGAAAATCTACGGTCAGGGGGACGATGGATCATGGGAGGTAAAAACCATCATTTTCCATGATCATATGATTCTTTCAGCCACCTTCAGCGCTGATAGTCAGCATATGATGAGCGTCGGCTTTGATCACACGGTGAGGATCCGTAGTCAGGGGGACGATGGATTATGGGAAGTAGAGGACACTATTCATGAAAGTTATGTCTATTTAGCCAGGCTCAGTCCCGATGACCGTCATCTGGCGATCATCTGTGTTGATTACGCTCTAAAAATTTATGGTCGGGGGGACGATGGATCATGGGTAAAAAAAGCCCCCCTTCAACACAGGAGCACAATCACATCTGCCAACTTCAGCGCCGATAGCTGTCATCTGGTAACCGTCAGTTTAGATGACACGGCAAAAATCTTTGACCTGCAAACCGATGGATCGTGGAAAGAAATAGCCACGATTCCTCATGATTGTAACGTTCGCTCAGCCGAATTCAGCGCCAATAGCCTCCATGTGGTGACTGCCAGTGATGATAAGACCGCAAAAATATACACCCGGAAGGCCCCTGGATTATGGGAAGAAACAGCCTGCATTACCCATAAGAAGGTGGTCAACTCAGCCAAATTCAGCGCCGATTGCCTTCATGTGGTGACCACCAGTGATGATAACACAGCGAAAGTCCTTGGCCTGCAGGCCGATGGATCATGGTTGGAAAAAGCCATCATCAGGCACAAGAAAGCAGTCACCTCAGCCAAATTCAGTACCGATGGCCGAAACCTGGTGACGGTCAGTAAAGATATCAGCGTAAGAATCACCGAACTACGCAAGAAGGATTGATGATCGAATAAGCGTATTTTTGCTTAGAACCGATTAAAAAACAGTGTCAGGTGTCTTTGTGCCAGTCTCTGCTATGCTGTTCCTCTTTGACATTTTATCAAGGAGTAACCCATGAGTGCGAAACCCAAACCTCAGTCGACAGAGATTAATCATATTCGTAACACTCTGGCTGACGTAGTTGACGGCCTCGGTCAAACCCGTGGTGAGATGCACCAGAGATTTGACCAGCAAGATAAGCGCCTTGACCAGCAGAGCAAAGAAATCAGCGAACGGTTTGACCAGCAGAGCAAAGAAATCAGCAAACGGTTTGACCAGCAAGATAAGCGCCTTGACCAGCAGAGCAAAGAAATCAGCAAACGGTTTGACCAGCAAGATAAGCGCCTTGACCAGCAGAGCAAAGAAATCAGCGAACGGTTTGACCAGCAGAGCAAAGAAATCAGCGAACGGTTTGACCAGCAAGATAAGCGCCTTGAGCAGCAAGATAAGCGCCTCGACCAGCAAGGTTCTGATATTGCTGCTATCAAAGAAATGCTCCAAGCCTTACTCTCCCGCCAATAACCACGCCACCTAACAACTCACTTGACGGGGAAAGCTACGCTGCCCTCAGTTCTGGGTTATATCGAGAGCACAATGGCAATTTTTGCACTTGGCTCTCAATGAAAAAATTTCTTTCCATTCTTTACCCGAATCAGGGCTCTTCTTTCTCTTAATTATTTTGAACTTCCATTATAAAACCGAGTCTAAGAGATCGATTTAATTTCGAACGCGCTTTCCAAAACGGAAATAAATAAGTACCTGGCCAGTTGGTTTCGCATATTCTGGCGAGTGGATTTTCTCATCCTTCAAGGCGCAACGACGGGCGCGTAGCCTTAGCTACGCAACCAGAGTTGGAACGCAGAAGGATGGAAAAAGCCGCCGTCCAGAATATGCGAAACCAACTGGTTAGGTACTTACTGCATTTTTGGGGCTTTGGAGGAACCCGCCCGATATGAACCCTTTGAACAACAATTCCAGCGATGACGGTACAGTCTCGCCAACACCCAAGCGACCTCGACTGGAAGCAGTGCCAACGGGTGTCACTGCAGGCAGGGACGTTACTCTGTATACCCAAAATCAATCTTCATTCCTCCGTTTGCCCGACGAACCAAAATCTGTGATTATTCGCTATCTGAGCCTTCGCGAGATTGCCCGTTTGGCGAGGACATGCAAATATCTTGGCGATTTTGTTGAAAACTCTAAAGCCCTGGAAAGAGCATGGTATCGTCGATTTCCTTCACAACACAGAGATCAACTGAAGACCATCTTTAAGGCAAAAACGAATCAAGAACTCCGCGATTGGTTGAGACCGTTTGCGAATAATGAAACTATCGAGTCACTTGTAGAACGACGAGATAATGCTTATTTCCCTGCTCTGTTCCTATTCACCAATAGTAAATTGATGTCTCTATGTGAAAAATTCAACCTGGAGACAAAAACCGAAATCATCCATTCCAGCTGGATCCACAAAGCCACTTTAAGCCCCGATAGCCGCCACCTGGTGACCGCCTGTTTGGATAATATATTGAAAATCTCCAGCCGTGAGAACGATGGATCATGGAAAGTTAAAGCCAACATTTCCCATAACGTCACATCAGCCACCTTCAGTCCCGATAGCCGCCATCTGCTAACCGCCAGTCGCGTTAATGCGGTCATCTATGGTATGGAGGAAGATGGATCATGGAAACTAAAATTCACAATTTCCCATGAAGATGGGGTCTGCTCAGCCACCTTCTCTGCAGATGGCCATCATGTGTTGACCTCCGGTTTGGATAAAAAGTTGAAAATCTATGGACTGGAGAACGATGGATCATGGCAAGCAAAAGCCACTATTAACCATAATGCTGAAGCCGCCGGTCTGGCCAGCTTCAGCATCGATGGCCGTCATTTGATGATCTACTCTACATACTCTGTGACAATCTACGGTAAGCAGGCCAATGACTCCTGGAACGAAAAAGGCACCATTAACCATAATGGTTGGGTGATGACGGCCCAATTCAGCGCCGATGGCGGCTATGTGGTAACTGCCAGCAGGGATGGCAAGGCAAAAATATATGGCCTGCAGGACGATGGGTCATGGAAAAAAACAGACGAGATTCAGCATGATGGCAGTGTCTATTCAGCCAAGTTCAGCACCGATGGCACTCAGGTGGTGACCGCCAGTGAAGATAAAACGACGAAAATCTATGGTCTGCTGGCCGGATCATGGGTAAATAAAGCCATCATTCCTCACGAGAGCCCGGTCCACTCAGCCATCTTCAGCGCCGATAGTCGCCATTTGTTGACCACCATTACTAACAACACGGCAAAAATCTATCGTCTGGAGACCGATGGATCATGGGTAGAAAAAGCCACCATTTCTCACAAAGACAGGATCTATTCAGCCACCTTCAGTACCGATGGTTGTCTTGTAGTGACCGCCAGTAAGGACGCAACGGCGCAAATTTATGGTCTTGGGGCCGATGGATCATGGCTTCAAAAAGCTATTATTTCCCACAGGGGTGTTATCGGTCTCGGCTCAGCCGCCTTCGGTGTCGATGGCCGACATGTGGTGACCTTCAGTGATTACTCGGCAAGAATCACTGAACTACAGAAGGACGTTTGATGATCGAATGTTCGTCGTCGGCTAGCAGCAATCACTTAATCGTTCAACATCTCATCTGGAACTCGGCAACGCCTGTAACCTCTTAATCGCCTAAAGCATTGTCACTGTAGCTGTCATTTATGTCAGGGATTTATTTTTATTATTAATCCAAGTTAAAAGAGTGATGTTTCTGAAAAGGTTTGGATACATTTTTTGTTATGCCCTGCTAAGAAAAATACAAATATTGAGGAGCCAAGAAAAAACATGAATGTTACAGAGCTTAATTCAGAACTTTTTAGTAAAGACCTGACAAGGTTTTTAAATGAGCCTGAATCAAAAGGTAGCCCAAGCTTTAAGAACAGAACCATCAAAATTGTGGTTGCTACCCGGCAGTACATGAGCGATACCATTTTAGAGAGGGGGTATGGTGATATTGCATCCGGGGTAAGGGAGTTGGGATATGTCAGGAAACTCTTTCCTGAAGCAACTTGCTCATTTGTCTTTGAACACCATGCCGCTGACATTGATGAGCTGAATCGATTAAGATCCATCGCCACCTTTGACGACGTTAAAACCTTCATTCTGGATGGTCGCCGTCGACAAATATACCGGCCACCTGAACAGCAGCAGTTAGACAAAGTGCATCAGGAAGAGGAAGTCCGTCAATTGCTGCATGAGGCCGATTTTATCTTGCATGGCCCGAGTGGTTTGATAGCGCCCTTGGCAAACAGCCATGGTGAATTTGCCAGCAAAACTGTGGGTGTTAGTGAATATGAACTCAAAAGCGGAGAATATAGTAAAAAAGGCCGTCATGGAATAGAAGAGATTGATATGGGCTTTAGCTGTCAGCGTTTATACCTGATGGAAAATACATACCCTGACACTGTATTCAAGGACGATTTACTGCGTAAGTATTGCGCTAATCCACTGAGCAAAAGCAGTGATGGGAATGACCAGAGCGTATTTTATTTTGTCTATGGTCATGCTAAATATTTTCTTGCTCAGGCGCTGAGAATTCTGGTGCTGATGGAAGCAAACAACGACAGAGATGTGGTGTTAGTCAGCTCTCAGCAGCTTAATCCGGGCCACGTCAGCGAGTATTTCTCTGAACAGCAGCCGGACTTTTTTCCCTATAAGTCTGTTAAGGTATTCAAAATCAACAGTGATGATAAAAAAGATGTGATCATGACTTTCCAAAATCCCGATGGTGAGCAGGAAAAAAATATACACATTATTACCCCTGGTCGAATAGTAAATAGTGACTTTGATCTTTTACAACAAGGTTCTGTAATCAATTGGAGTTCCGGTGATATCAGTCTCTCCGATGTTCTTGCCAAAGGAAAAATCCCAATCGCTGAGCCCTATAAAAAAGAGGATCTATTTTGGGGAATGTTGAATGCAGTGAAAAAGTTTTGTGCAATTCCGGGAAATGAGCAATATGGTTCTTTGATGGGCCCTTGGAGAACGGCTTGTGCGAGCTTAGCTTATAACCCCAGGAAAAGTTCTCTCACGAAAAGCCTGGCCAGCAGAGTCTCGTTGCAACAACTGCTTGGCTCGCAATGGCAAGCGTTCGAACGTGACTTCACGGATTGGTTAAAAAAGAACAATCAAACCGAATCATTTATCCGGGAAAAAGCAGAATCGATTATCCGGAAAACCCTCTTTGCTGAAAACGATGACAATTCCAGCAATGACAGTTCACTCTCGCCAACAACTCAGCAACCTCAGCTGGAGAAAGCACCTGCGGGTTTCAGTGCAGGCAGGGAGTGACTGTCTATGAGAAAAGTAAATATTCAATTGCTGGTCGCCGAGAGTTTACACTCAAAAATAAATAAGGATATCCATTCGATCCCGATCAATAGATGCTCTGTAAATCAGTTTGTTTTCCTCTAATAAAGCAACAGCTTTCAAGAATAATGCATGACCTTGTTCAACAGCCTTTTTAATATCCATATGTGTATTTAAATACTGCTGCTTAATATGTGTCAGGTAATCAAGGTCATAACTATCCACGTAGCTGATACGGGCAGCATAGCCTTTAACATTCTGTTTTTTCTTAACTCGCATTTTGTCTTTCGCTGTGTTGTAAATAACCTCTGCCAGATTAGGAACCACTGGATCATAGTCGTATCTCAATGTCAGTTTGAACCCCCCGGGTTCCTGATAGAGTGTATCCGGGTGCACGGAAGCTGACATCGGATTAATGCCTTTGGCTAACAGATAATCATGATATCCTTCATACATTTTGTACCTTCTGATTGACTGCTGATAAGCGAAATCACGCAACCAACTGATATTATCACCTGTCAGAAAGCAGCTTCGATGATAGGAAGCGATGTCCAGAATATCGTCCAAAGCCCAGGGAAAAGCTTGTACGACATCGCGAACAATCTCTAATGCAGTGCGGTGGTCGGGTACAGTGTCAGAGTAATGATCAAGGTCAATCATACCGACCTTGTATTGAGTATTGCCATTGTTATCCACTGCTTGAAAGGGAGGAATATTATCGTAACGAATACGCTCTCCTGTCAGCGTTCCACCAATGGTAAAGTCAGGAATTCCCCTCAGGCAGGCCAGCGTCGTCAGATCTTTAATAGCATCACGATAACCTTTGCGATTCAGGCTGTACTCCATATAGTGTGCAAACCAATCTGTTGGTATATTGACCCGCTCTGTAAGCAACATCGCCAGACCACCTATGATCACTGGGAGCATTTTTGGAACAAACAGGTGTTCCAGGCCAAAAGCCTCAAAAAATGTCCGGGCAGAGAGCACTCGACCTGAATTTCTCTGGTCGGTTTTCAGAATATAACCAGGGTACTGATCAATGGAGTAAATGAGGTCGTATCCGCCAACCTTGCGCCTGTCTTTTTGATAGTTCACAGGTTCTGTCCTTGAGTTCAATTCCGCAAGCACAGCGTCAATACTTGGTTCAGAACTGGCAATAGCGCTTGAAACAAAGCAGAACAGCGAGCCGACCAGATATTTTCTTATACCGGATGGTTTCCATGTCTTTTTCAATTTTTCACCTTCGAAAGCTGGATAATTCAGAAAGGATAATTCAGGACAAAGATAGTTCAGGACACGCAGACTAGACATGGCAGAAAATAAAATATTCCCGGGAAAGTGCGGCATTTTTAATGTACGGAATTGCACCCAAGTCATGAATACGGGCATTCAGGTAAAAAATATAAATAGACGATTTGAAACCCTGAGGGTATGCAAATATTTTCACGATCTTAATGAAAAAATACCTTTCTATCATTTTCACGAATCTGGAATCTGTTTTTTCGTCAGTTTCGCTGGCCTTAATGTTATGAACCTCCGTTATAAAACCGACTCAAAAATAAATCAGCATATCCATTCGATTCCGATCAACAGATGCTCTGTAAATCAGTTTGTTTTCTTCTAATAAAGCAACTGCTTTCAACAATAATTCATTACCTTGTTCAATACCCTTATTGTAATCCATATAGGCATCTATATACTGCTGTTGAATATATCTCAGGTATTCAAGGGCACAACTGTTCACGTAGCTGATACGGGCAGCATAGCCTTTAACATTCTGTTTTTTCTTAACTCGCATTTTCTCTTTCGCTGTATTGTAAACAGCCTCTGCCAGATTAAAAACCTCTGGATCATAGTCGTGCCTCAATGTCAGTTTGAACGCCCCGGGTTCCTGATAGAGTGTATCCAGGTGCACGGAAGCTGACATCGGATTAATGCCTTTGGCTAACAGATAATCATGATATTCTTCATACATTGTGTACCTTCTGATTGACTGCTGATAAGCGAAATCACGCAACCAACGGATCTCATCACCTGTCAGTAAGCAGCTTTGATGATAGGAAGCGATTTCCAGAATATCGTCCAAAGCCCAGGGAAAAGCTTCCGCAACTTCGCGAACAGTCTCTAATGCAGGGGGGCGGCGGACGGGTACAGTGTCATCGTAATAATCAAGGTCAATCATAGCGACCTTGTATTGAGTATTGCCATTGTTATCCACTGTTTGAAAAGGAGGAATATTATCGTAACGAATACGCTCTCCTGTCAGCATTCCATTAATGGTAAAGTCAGGAATACCCCTCATGCAGGCCAGCGCCGTCAGATCCTTAATAGCATCACTATAACCTTTGCGGTTCAGACTGTACTCCATATAGTTTGCAAAACTATCTGTTGGTATGTTGACCCGCTCTGTAAGCAACATCGGCTGACCACCTACGATCATTGGGAGCATTTGTGGAACAAACAGGTGTTTCAAGCCAAAAGCCTCAAAAAATGACCTGGCAGAGAGCACTCGACCTAAATTTCCCCGGTCGATTTTCAGAATATAACCAGGGTACTGATCAATGGAGTAAATGGGGCCGCGCCCGCCAGCCAGACGCCTGACTTTTTGATAGTTCACAGGTTCTGTCCTTGAATTCAATTCCGCAAGCACAGCGTCAATACTCGGTTCAGAACTGGCAATAGCGCTTGAAACAAAGCAGAACAGCGAACCCACCAGATATTTTCTTATACCGGATGGTTTCCATGTCTTTTTCAATTTTTCACCTTCGAAAGCTGGATAATTCAGGACACGTAATTTAGACATGGCAGAAAATAAAATGTTCCCGGGAAAGTGCGGCATTTTTAATGTACGGAATTGCACCCAAGTCATGAATACGGGCATTCAGGTAAAAAATATAAACAGACCATTTGAAAGCCTAAGGGTATGCAAATATTTTCACGATCTTAATAAAAAAATACCTTTCTATCATTTTCACGAATCAGGACTCTGTTTTTTTTGTCAGTTTCGCTGGCCTTAATGTTATGAACCTCCATTATAAAACCGACTCCAACTCCATCAGAATTGAACAAATTTTGATTACCCTTTCTGAGCAAGGATTAAAACTGACTCAGGCGCTTTGGAGGAGCCCGATATGAACCCTTTAAACATCAATTCCGGCAATGACAGTTCAACACCTCAGCAACCACAGCGGGAGGAAGCACCTGCAGGTTTCAGTATCGGCAGGGAAGTGATTGTCTATGAGAAAAGTAAATCTCCATTCTTTGATCTGCCCGATTTAGAAAAGTCCCTGATTTTTCGCTATTTGGGTCTTCGCGAGATTACCCGTTTAAAAAGAGTATGCAAATATTTTCACGATCTTGTTGAAAATAATAGAACGCTGGAAAGAGCATGGATTCGCCAGTTTCCTTCACCCTTTCAATCTCAACTAAAGACCATCGTCAGGACAAAAGATGAGCAACAACTTCGTAATTGGGTGCAGGCGTTTGCGGATATGAGCACGGTCGAGTCACTCATGGAACAACAAAAGAATATTTATTTTCCTGCTCAGTTATTTTTCATCAACAGTAAACTGATGTCTCAATGTAAAACGTTCAAGTTAGTGGAAAAAATCGAAATTATCCATGATAAAAAAGTCCAGACAGTCAACTTCAGCCACGATGAACGCCATCTGGCAACCGCCAGTGACGATAAAACAGCGAAAATCTACCACCAGAAAACCGATGGATCATGGGAACCAAAAGCCGTCATTTCCCATAAGGGTGTTGTCGCCTCAACCAAATTCAGCCCCGATGACCGCCATATGGTAACCGTCAGTTACGATAAAACAGCGAAAATCTATCGTCTGGGAGACGATGGATCCTGGCAACAAAAAACCACCGTTGGCCATTATGGCTGGAGCTATTCAGTCAACTTCAGTCCCGATGGCCAACATCTGGTAACCGCCAGTGACGATAACACAGCGACAATCTATGGCCTGGACGAAGATGAACAATGGGGAGTAAAAAACACTATTTCCCATGAAGGAATGATCACTTCAGCCACCTTCAGCGCTGATGGGTGCAATCTGGTGACCGTCAGTGTGGATAGCGTGAAAGTCAGTAGTCAGTTGGACGATGGCTCATGGGCAGTAGAGGGCGCTATTCATGAAAGATATATCGCTTCGGCCAGGCTCAGCTCCGATGGCCGTCATCTGGTGATCTCCGGTTTAGCTGCAGGTGTAAAAATCTATGGTCAGGGGGCCGCTGGATCATGGGTAAAAAAAGCCACTTTTAGTCACAGGGGCCTGATCAACTCTACCAGCTTCAGCGCCGACAGCTGCCATCTGGTAACCGCCAGTAGTGATCGCACGGCGAAAATCTGTCACCTGCAGGACGATGGATCATGGCAAGAAATAACCAGTATTCATCATGATAGTGAGGTCTTCGCAGCCAACTTCAGCGCCGATTGCCGCCATGTGGTGACCGCCAGTAAAGATAACACGGCGAAAATCTATAGCCTGCAGGACGATGGGTCATGGAAAGAGCAAGCCTGTATTACCCACAAAGGGGCGGTCAACTCATCTAACTTCAGTGCCGATTGCCTCCATGTGGTGACTGCCAGTGATGACAACATGGTGAAAATCAGTGGCCTGCAACTCGATGGATCATGGCGGGAAAAAGCCACCATTCAACACAACAATAAAGTTACCTCAGCCAGTTTCAGCACCGATAGCCGAAATCTGGTGACCGTCACTAAAGATAACAAGGTGAGAATCACTGAACTGCGAAAGAAGGATTGATGATCGAATCATTCCACTGACCTCACTCTTTTGAACTTCCATTATAAAACCGGGTCAAACAGATCGAATCAATTTTAAATGCCCTTTCCAGGCAGAGATAAATAGCGACTCTGGAGCTTAAGAGAAATCAGGCATGGACCCAATAAACAGCAATGCCAGCATTGACAATTCACTCTCGCCAACACCTGGGCAACCTCAGCAGGAGGAAGTACCCACAGGTTTCAGTGCAGGTAAGGAAGTGACTGTCTACGAGAAAAGTCAAAGTTCATTCCTGAATTTACCCGAATTAACACAGCGTATAATTATTCGCTATCTGGGCTTTCGCGAGATTACCCATTTAAAAAAGGTATGCAAATATCTTCGCGATCTTGTTGAAAATGATAAAGCTCAGGAAAGAGCCTGGTATCGCCAGTTTCCTTCACCCTACCAATATCAGCCAAAGACCATCGTAAGGACAAAAGATGAGCAACAACTCCGTAATTGGTTGAAGCCGTTTGTGGACAGGGACACTGTCGAGTCACTCTTAAAACAACAAAAAAGTATTTACTTTCCTGCTCAGTTACTTTTTATCAACAGTAAACTGATCTCTCAATGCGAAAAATTCGAGTTAGTGGAAAAACTCGAAATTATCCATTACGGAGAAGTCAGAATGCTCAATTTCAGCCCCGATGATCGCCATCTGGCAACCGCCAGTAACGATAGAACAGCGAAAATTTATGCTCAGCAAGACAATGGATCATGGGAACCAGTAGCCACCATTTTCCACAGGGACAAGGTCCTTGCAGCCAAATTCAGTCCCGATGGCCGCCATCTGGTAACCATGAGTTACAACAACATAGCGGTAATCTGTTGCCTGGCCGACGACGGGTCATGGGAAGAAAAAACCATCATTCCCCATTTTGGCTTTGGCAATGCAATCAACTTCAGCCCCGATGGCCAACATCTGATAACCATGAGTGATTGTGACACAGCAAAAATCTATGGTCTGAACGGAGACGGACAATGGGAAATAAAAAACACCATTTCCCATGATTGGATGATCTTTTCAGCCACCTTCAGCGCTGATGGATACAATCTGGTGACCTTCGATGGGGCTAGTGTGAAAATCTCCAGTCAGATGGATGATGGCTCATGGGTAGTAAAAGACAGTGTTTATGATGGAAAAATCACTTCGGCCAAGCTCAGCTCCGATGGCCATCATCTGGTGATCTCCGATGTAGATGAAGTTGTGAAAATCTATGGTAAGGGGTCCGCTGGATCATGGGTAAAAAAAGGCACTCTCCGGCACAAGAGACTAGTCAACTTTGCCGACTTCAGCACCGACAGCTGCCATCTGGTAACCGTCGGTTTAGATCGCACGGTAAAAATCTGTCACCTGCAGGACGATGGATCATGGAAAGAAATAACCAAGATTTGTCATGACGATCGGGTCTTCTCAGCCAACTTCAGCGCCGATTGCCGCCATGTTGTGACCGCCAGTAAAGATAACACGGCCAAAATCTACAGCCTGCAGGACGATGGATCATGGAAAGAACGAGCCTGTATTACCCACAGGGGGGCGGTCAACTCAGCCAACTTCAGCGCCGATGACCTCCATGTGGTCACCGCCAGTGAAGATAACACGGCCAAAATCATTGGCCTGCAGGCCGGTGGATTCTGGCTGGAAAAAGTCATTGTTCAACATGATTGTGCAGTCACCTCAGCCATCTTCAGCGCCGATAGCCGACATGTGGTGACCGTCACTGAAGATTGCATCGCGAGAATCACTGAACTGCGGAAGAAGGATTGATGATCGAATCATTCCACTGACCTCACTCTTTTGAACTTCCATTATAAAACCGGGTCAAACAGATCGAATCAATTTTAAATGCCCTTTCCAGGCAGAGATAAATAGCGACTCTGGAGCTTAAGAGAAATCAGGCATGGACCCAATAAACAGCAATGCCAGCATTGACAATTCACTCTCGCCAAAACCTGAGCAACCTCAGCTAGAGGAAGCAGCATCAGGTTTCAGTGCAGGTAAGGAAGTGACTGTCTACGAGAAAAGTCAAAGTTCATTCCTGAATTTACCCGAATTAACACAGCGTATAATTATTCGCTATCTGGGCTTTCGCGAGATTACCCATTTAAAAAAGGTATGCAAATATCTTCGCGATCTTGTTGAAAATGATAAAGCTCAGGAAAGAGCCTGGTATCGCCAGTTTCCTTCACCCTACCAATATCAGCCAAAGACCATCGTAAGGACAAAAGATGAGCAACAACTCCGTAATTGGTTGAAGCCGTTTGTGGACAGGGACACTGTCGAGTCACTCCTGAAACAACAAAAAAGTATTTACTTTCCTGCTCAGTTACTTTTCATCAACAGTAAACTGATGTCTCAATGTAAAAAATTCAAGTTAGTGGATAAAGCCGAAATCCTCCACAGAGACAGAGTCAAAACGGCCACCTTCAGCCTCGATGGTCGCCATCTGATAACTGCCAGTTTTGATAAAACAGTGAAAATCTATGTTCAGAAGGACGATGGATCATGGCAACCGAAAGTCGCCATTTCCCATGATCATAGTGTCCTCTTCACCAACGTCAGCCGCGATGGCCGTCATCTGGTGACCGCCAATGTCGATAGAACAGCAAGAATCTATGGTCTGGAGGACGATGGATCATCGAAAATAAAAGCCACCATTACCCATGCTCGCCGAGTCAATTCAGCCATCTTCAGCCTCGATGGCCGACACCTGGTCACCACCAGTAACGATAGAACAGCGAAAATCTATGGTCTGGAGGAGGATGGATCATGGGAAATAAAAACCACCATTACCCATACTTGCTGGGTCCTTCCAGCCAACTTCACTGCTGATTGCCGCCATCTGGTGACCGTCAGTAGGGATCATAAGGTGAAAATCCTTAGTCAGGGGGACGATGGATCATGGAAAGTAGAGGACACTATTCGTGAAAGTTCTATCATTTTGGCCAGGCTCAGCCCCGATGGCCGTCATCTGGTGATCTTCGTTAAAGATTTTGTTCTAAAAATCTATGGTCAGGGGGCTGCTGGACCATGGGTAGAAAAAAGCACCCTTCGATACGAGAGCTTTGCCTCTATCAAATTCAGTGCCGATAGCCGCCACCTGGCAACCGCCGGTTGGGACGGCAAAGTGAAAATCTGTAACCTGCAGGACGATGGATCATGGCAAGAAATAGCCACAATGGTTCATGACGATCCCGTCTATTTAGCCACTTTCAGCGCCGATGGCCGCCATCTGGTCACCGCAAGCGATGATAACACGGCGAAAATCTGTAACCTGCAGGCTGATGGATCATGGAAAGAAATGACCACAATTGTTCACGATGATTCTGTCCACTCAGCCACATTCAGCCCCGATAGTCTCCATGTGGTGACTGCCAGTGAAGATAACACGGCCAAAATCATTGGCCTGCAGGCCGGTGGATTCTGGCTGGAAAAAGTCATTGTTCAACATGATTGTGCAGTCACCTCAGCCATCTTCAGCACCGATAGCCGACATGTGGTGACCGTCAGTAACGATCACAAGGTGAGAATCACCGAACTATGGAAGAACGATTGATGACCGAATCATTCCACTGACCCCACTCTTTTGAACTTCCATTATAAAACCGGGTCAAACAGATCAAATTAATTTCGAATGTCCTTTCCAGGCAGGGATAAGTAGTGACTCTGGAGCTTAAGAGAACTCAGGCATGGACCCAATAAACAGCAATGCCAGCACTGACAATTCACTCTCGCCAAAACCTGAGCAACCTCAGCTAGAGGAAGCAGCCTCAGGTTTCAGTGCAGGTAAAGAAGTGGCTGTCTACGAGAAAAGTCAAAGTTCATTCCTGAATTTACCCGAATTAACACAGCGTATAATTATCCGCTATCTGGGCTTTCGCGAGATTACCCGTTTAAAAAAGGTATGCAAATATCTTCGCGATCTTGTTGAAAACGATAAAGCTCAGGAAAGAGCCTGGTATCGCCAGATTCCTTCACCCTACCAATTTCAACTAAAGGCCATCCTCAGGGCAAAAGACGAGCAGCAACTCCGTAATTGGTTGGAACCGTTTGCGGACAGGGGCACTGTCGAGTCACTCATAAAACAACAAAAAAGTATTTACTTTCCTGCTCAGTTACTTTTCATCAACAGTAAACTGATGTCTCAATGTAAAAAATTCAAGTTAGTGGATAAAGCCGAAATCCCCCATAGAGACAGAGTCAAAACGGCCACCTTCAGCCCCGATGACCGCCATCTGATAACTGCCAGTTTCGATAAAACAGTGAAAATCTATGTTCAGGAGGACGATGGATCATGGCAACCAAAAGTCGCCATTTCCCATGATCACAGTGTCCTCTTCGCCAACGTCAGCCGCGATGGCCGCCATCTGGTGACCGCCAATGTCGATAGAACAGCAAGAATCTATGGTCTGGAGGACGATGGATCATCGAAAATAAAAGCCACCATTACCCATGCTCGCCGAGTCAATTCAGCCGCCTTCAGCGCCGACGGCCGTCATCTGGTAACCAACAGTAACGATAGAACAGCGAAAATCTATGGTCTGGAGGAGGATGGATCATGGGAAATAAAAACCACCGTTACCCATACTTGCTGGGTCCTTCCAGCCAACTTCACTGCTGATGGCCGCCATCTGGTGACCGTTAGTATGGATCATAAAGCGAAAATCCTTAGTCAGGGGGAAGATGGATCATGGGAAGTAGAGGACACTATTCGTGAAAGTTCTATCATTTTGGCCAAGCTCAGCCCCGATGGCCTTCATCTGGTAATCTTCGTTAAACATTTTGTTCTAAAAATCTATGGTCAGGGGGCTAACGGATCATGGGTAGAAAAAAACACCCTTCAATACGAGGGCTTTGCCTCAGTCAAATTCAGTGCCGATAGCCGCCACCTGGCAACCGCCGGCCGGGACGGAAAAGTGAAAATCTGTAACCTGCAGGACGATGGATCATGGCAAGAAATAGCCACAATGGTTCATGACGATCTCGTTTGTTTAGCCACCTTCAGCGCCGATGGCCGTCATCTGGTCACCGCCAGCGATGATAACACGGCGAAAATCTGTAACCTGCAGGCTGATGGATCATGGAAAGAAATGACCACAATTGTTCATGACGATTCTGTCCACTCAGCCAACTTCAGCCCCGATAGCCTCCATGTGGTGACCGCCAGTGCTGATAACACGGCGAAAATCAGTGGCCTGCAAGCGGGTGGATCATGGCGGGTAAAAGCCATCATTCAACATGATAATCCAGTCACCTCAGCCATATTCAGCGCCGATAGCCGACATGTGGTGACCGTCAGTGGCGATTACAAGGTGAGAATCACTGAACTGTGGAAGAACGATTGATGACCGAATCATTCCACTGACCACACTCTTTTGAACTTCCATTACAAAACCGGGTCTAACAGATCAAATCAATTTCGAATGTCCTTTCCAGGCAGGGATAAGTACTGACTTTGAAGCTTAGGAGAAATCAGGCATGGACCCAATAGACAGCAATGCCAGCGTTGACAATTCACTCTTGCCAACACTTGGGCAACCTCAGCCGGAGGAAGCAGCAACAGGTTTCAGTGCCGGTAAGGAAGTGACTGTCTACGAGAAAAGTCAAAGTTCATTCCTGAATATGCCCGAATTAACACAGCGTATAATTATTCGCTATCTGGGCTTTCGCGAGATTACCCGTTTAAAACAGGTGTGCAAACAGCTTCGCGATCTTGTTGAAAACGATAAAACTCAGGAAAGAGCCTGGTATCGCCAGATTCCTTCACCCTGGCAATTTCAACTAAAGGCGATCCTCAGGGCAAAGGATGAACGACAACTCCGTAATTGGTTGCAAACGTTTGCGGACAGGGGCACTATCGAGTCACTCATAAAACAACAAAAGAGTCTTTATTTTCCTGCTCAGTTAGTTTTCATCAACAGTAAACTGATGTCTCAATGTGAGAGATTCAAGTTAGTGGAAAAAGCCGAAATCTCCCATAGATCCCAGGTCATGATGTCCACCTTCAGCCCCGATGGCCGCCATCTGGTGACTGCCAGTTTCGATAAAACAGTGAAAATCTACGTTCAAAAAGACGATGGATCATGGCAACCCAAAGTCGCCATTTCCCATGATCACAGCTTCCTCTTGGCCAGGGTCAGCCCCGATGGCCGCCATCTGGTGACCGTCAATGTCGATAAAACTTTAACAATCTATGGTCTGGAGGACGATGGAACATCGAATGTAAAAGCCACCTTTACCAATACTCGCCAGATCAATACAGCCACCTTCAGTGCCGATGGCCGTCATCTGGTCACCGCCAGTAAGGACAAAACAGCGAAAATCTACGGTCTGGAGGAGGATGGACCATGGGCAATAAAAGCCACCTTTCCCCATACTCACTATGTCCTTTCAGCCACCTTCAGTGCTGATGGCCGTCATCTGGTGGCCATCGGCTGGGATAATAAGATAAAAATCCTTAGTCAGGTTAACGATGGATCATGGGAACTAGAGGACACTATTCATGCAGGTCGTCCAAGTCATGCAATATCTATCATTACGGCCAAGCTCAGCCCCGATGGCCGTCATCTGATGATCTTATATGAACAATTTGTTCTAAAAATCTATGGTCAGGGGGCTGCTGGATCATGGGTAGAAAAACTCAGCCTCAAACACGGATGTAGCATCACTTGTTGCATTTTCAGTGCCGATAGCTGTCACCTGGCAACCGCCAGTTTTGATCGCACAGTGAAAATCTGTAACCTGCAGGACGATGGATCATGGCAAGAAATAACCACATTGGTTCATGACGATTCTGTCCGCTCAGCCAGATTCAGCGCCGATAGCCACCGTCTGATCACCGCCAGCAATGATAATACGGCGAAAATCTGTAACCTGCAGGCCGATGGATCATGGAAAGAAACAGCCACAATTGTTCATGACGACTCTGTCCGCTCAGCCACATTCAGCAACGATGGTCTCCATGTTGTGACCACCAGCTGTGATAAAACGGCAAAAATCAGTGGCCTGCAACGGGGTGGATCATGGCGGGTAAAAGCCATCATTCAACATAATAATCCAGTCACCTCAGCCATCTTCAGCGCGGATAACCGACATGTGGTGACCGTCAGTGACGATCACAAGGTGAGAATCACTGAAATATGGAAGAAAGATTGATGACCGAATCATTCCGCTGACCTTGCTATTTTGAACTACCATCATGAAACTGGGTCAAACAGATCAAATCAATTTCGAATGTCCTTTCCAGACAGGGATAAGTGCTGACTTTGGAGCTTAGGAGAAATCAGGCATGGACCCAATAGACAGCAATGCCAGCATTGACAATTCACTCTTGCCAACACTTGGGCAACCTCAGACGGAGCAAGCACCAACAGGTTTCAGTGCAGGTAAGGAAGTGACTGTCTGCGAGGAAAGTCAAAGTTCATTCCTGAATTTACCGGAAATAACACAGCGTATAATTATTCGCTATCTGGGCTTTCGCGAGATTACCCGTTTAAAACAGGTGTGCAAACATTTTCGCGATCTGGTTGAAAATGATAAAGCTCAGGAAAGAGCCTGGTATCGCCAGATTCCTTCGCCGTTCCAATTTCAACTAAAGGCCATCCTCAGGGCAAAAGACGAGCAACAACTCCGTAATTGGTTGGAACCGTTTGCGGACAGGGGCTCTGTCGAGTCACTCATAAAACAACAAAAGAGTCTTTATTTTCCTGCTCAGTTACTTTTCATCAACAGTAAACTGATGTCTCAATGTGAGAGATTCAAGTTAGTGGATAAAGCCGAAATCTCCCATAGATTCCAACTCATGATGCCCACCTTCAGCCCCGATGGCCGCCATCTGGTGACTGCCAGTTATGATAAAACAGTGAAAATCTATGTTCAGAAGGACGATGGATCATGGCAACCCAAAGTCGCCATTTCCCATGATCGTAGTGTCCTCTTTGCCAACGTCAGCCGCGATGGTCGCCATCTGGTGACCGTCAGTGTCGATAAAACTTTAACAATCTATGGTCTGGAAGACGATGGAACATCGAATGTAAAAGCCACCTTTACCAATACTCGCAAGATCAAAACAGCCACCTTCAGTGCCGATGGCCGTCATCTGGTCACCGCCAGCAACGATAAAACAGCGAAAATCTATGGTCTGGAGGAGGATGGATCATGGGCAATAAAAGCCACCATTCCCCATACTGACTGGGTCCATTCAGCCACCTTCAGTGCTGATGGCCGACATCTGGTGGCCATCGGCTGGGATAATAGGATAAAAATCCTTAGTCAGGTTAACGATGGATCATGGGAACTAGAGGACACTATTCATGTAGGTCGTCCAAGTCATGCAACATATATCATTACGGCCAAGCTCAGCCCCGATGGCCGTCATCTGATGATCTTATATGTAAATTTTGTTCTAAAAATCTATGGTCAGGGGGCTGCTGGATCATGGGTAGAAAAACTCAGCCTTAAACACAGAAGTCGCCTCACTTGCTACGAATTCAGTCCCGATAGCTGTCACCTGGTAACCGCCAGTTCTGATGGCACAGTGAAAATCTGTAACCTGCAGGACGATGGATCATGGCAAGAAATAACCACAATGGTTCATGCCGACTCTGTCCGCTCAGCCACATTCAGCGCCGATAGCCACCATCTAATCACCGCCAGCGATGATAACACGGCGAAAATCTGTAACCTGCAGGCCAATGGATCATGGAAAGAAACAGCCACAATTGTTCATGACGACTCTGTCCGCTCGGCCACATTCAGCAACGATGGTCTCCATCTGATCACCACCAGCAATGATAACACTGCGAAAATCAGTGGCCTGCAAGCAGGTGGATCATGGCGGGTAAAAGCCATCATTCAACATAATAATGCAGTCGCCTCAGCCATCTTCAGCGCCGATAGCCGACATGTGGTGACCGTTAGTGACGATGACAAGGTGAGAATCACTGAACTATGGAAGAACGATTGATGATCGAATGAGCCTATAGCTCACTCTTTTGAACTTCCATTATAAAACCGGGTCAAACAGATCGAATCAATTTCGAATGTCCTTTCAAGGCAGGGATAACTACTGACTTTGGAGCTAAAGAGAAATCAGACATGGACCCAGTAAACAGCAACGCCAGCATTGACAATTCACTCTTGCCAACACCTGGGCAACCTCAGCAGGAGCAAGCACCAACAGGTTTCAGTGCAGGTAAGGAAGTGACTGTCTACGAGGAAAGTCAAAGTTCATTCCTGAATTTACCGGAAATAACACAGCGTATAATTATTCGCTATCTGGGCTTTCGCGAGATTACCCGTTTAAAACAGGTGTGCAAACAGCTTCGCGACCTTGTTGAAGATGATAAAGCTCAGGAAAGAGCCTGGTATCGCCAGATTCCTTCAGCATACCAAAATCCACTGAAGACTCTCATCAGGGCAAAGGATGAACAACAACTCCGTAATTGGTTGCAAACGTTTGCGGACAGAGGCACTGTCGAGTCACTCATAAAACAACAAAAGAGTCTTTATTTTCCTGCTCAGTTAGTTTTCATCAACAGTAAACTGATGTCTCAATGTGAGAGATTCAAGTTAGTGGAAAAAGCCGAAATCTCCCATAGATCCCAAGTCATGATGCCCACCTTCAGCCCCGATGGCCGCCATCTGGTGACTGCCAGTTTCGATAAAACAGTGAAAATCTACGTTCAAAAAGACGATGGATCATGGCAACCCAAAGTCGCCATTTCCCATGATCACAGCTTCCTCTTGGCCAGGGTCAGCCCCGATGGCCGCCATCTGGTGACCGTTAATGTCGATAAAACTTTAACAATCTATGGTCTGGAGGACGATGGAACATCGAATGTAAAAGCCACCTTTACCAATACTCGCCAGATCAATACAGCCACCTTCAGTGCCGATGGCCGTCATCTGGTCACCGCCAGTAAGGATAAAACAGCGAAAATCTATGGTCTGAAGGAGGATGGATCATGGGAAATAAAAGCCACCATTCCTCATACTCACTATGTCCTTTCAGCCACCTTCAGTGCTGATGGCCGTCATCTGGTGGCCATCGGCTGGGATAATAAGATAAAGATCCTAAGTCAGGTTAACGATGGATCATGGGAACTAGAGGACACTATTCATGCAGGTCGTCGAAGTCATGCAATATCTATCATTACGGCCAAGCTCAGCCCCGATGGCCGTCATCTGATGATCTTATATGTAAATTTTGTTCTAAAAATCTATGGTCAGGGGGCTGCTGGATCATGGGTAGAAAAACTCAGCCTCAAACACGGATGTAGCATCACTTGTTGCATTTTCAGTGCCGATAGCTGTCACCTGGCAACCGCCAGTTTTGATCGCACAGTGAAAATCTGTAACCTGCAGGACGATGGATCATGGCAAGAAATAACCACATTGGTTCATGACGATTCTGTCCGCTCAGCCAGATTCAGCGCCGATAGCCACCATCTGATCACCGCCAGCAATGATAACACGGCGAAAATCTGTAACCTGCAGGCCGATGGATCATGGAAAGAAACAGCCACAATTGTTCATGACGACTCTGTCCGCTCAGCCACATTCAGCAACGATGGTCTCCATGTTGTGACCACCAGCTGTGATAAAACGGCAAAAATCAGTGGCCTGCAACGGGGTGGATCATGGCGGGTAAAGGCCATCATTCAACACAATATTGAAGTCATCTCAGCCATCTTCAGCGCCGATAGCCGACATGTGGTGACCGTCACTAACGATCGCAAAATGAGAATCACTGAACTATGGAAGAACGCGCGTAGCCTTAGCTACGCAACCAGAGTTGGAACGCAGAAGGATGGAAAAAGCCGCCGTCCAGAATATGCGAAACCAACTGGTTAGGTACTTATAGCTCACTCTTTTGAACTTCTATTATAAAACCGGGTCAAACAGATCGAATCAATTTCGAATGTCCTTTCCAGGCAGGGATAAGTTGTGACTTTGGAGTTTAAGAGAAATCAGGCATGGACCCAGTAAACAGCAATGCCAGCATTGACAATTCACTCTCACCAACACCTGGGCAACCTCAGCCGGAGGAAGCACCAACAGGTTTCAGTGCAGGTAAGGAAGTGACTGTCTACGAGGAAAATCAAAGTTCATTCCTGAATTTACCGGAAATAACACAGCGTATAATTATTCGCTATCTGGGCTTTCGCGAGATTACCCGTTTAAAACAGGTGTGCAAACAGCTTCGCGATCTGGTTGAAAACGATAAAGCTCAGGAAAGAGCCTGGTATCGCCAGATTCCTTCGCCGTACCAATTTCAACTAAAGTCCATCCTCAGGGCAAAAGATGAGCAACAACTCCGTAATTGGTTGCAGCCGTTTGCGGACAGGGGCACTGTCGAGTCACTCATAAAACAACAAAAGAGTCTTTATTTTCCTGCTCAGTTACTTTTCATCAACAGTAAACTGATGTCTCAATGTAAAAAATTCAAGTTAGTGGATAAAGCCGAAATCCCCTATAGAGACAGAGTCAAGTCGGCCACCTTCAGCCCCGATGACCGCCATCTGGTGACCACCGGTCACGATCACTTCTACCAGATGAACCGTCGCGATAGAACAGTGAAAATCTATGTTCAGAAAGACGATGGATCATGGGAACCAAAAGTCGCCATTTCCCATGATCCTAGTGTCCTCTCTGCCAACGTCAGCCACGATGGCCACCATCTGGTGACCGTCAATGTCGATAGAACAGCAAGAATCTATGGTCTGGAAGACGATGAAACATCGAAAATAACAGCCACCATTACCCACACTTGCAAGATCAATACAGCCACCTTCAGCGACGATGGCCGTCTTCTGGTCACCGCCAGTAACGATAAAACAGCGAAAATCTATGGTCTGGAGGAGGATGGATCATGGGAAATAAAAACCACCATTACCCATACTATCCCGGTCCTTTCAGCCTCCTTCAGTGCTGATAGCCGTCATGCGGTGATCACCGGAAGTGATGAGGTGAAAATCCTTAGCCAGGGGGACGATGGATCATGGGAAGTAGAGGACACTATTCATCAAAGATTTATCAGATCGGCCAATCTCAGCCCCAATGGCCGCCATCTGGTGATCTTCGGTGAAGATACAGTTCAAAAAATCTATGTTCAGGGGGCTGCTGGGTCATGGGTAGAAAAAAACTCCCTTGTGTACAGTACCACCGCCTCTGCCAAATTCAGTGCCGACAGCTGCCACCTGGCGACCGCCGGCGGGGATGGCAAAGTAAAAATCTTTAGCCTGCAAGACGATGGATCATGGAAGAAAATAGTCACAATTGATCATGACCGATCTGTTATCTCAGCCACCTTCAGCGCCGATAGCCGCCATCTGGTCACCGCCAGTCATGATAACACGGCGAAAATCTGTAACCTGCAGGCCGATGGATCATGGCAAGAAATAGCCACAATTGTTCATGACGATATTCTCAACTCAGCCACATTCAGCACCGATGGCCTCCATGTTGTGACCGCCAGTGATGATGACACAGCGAAAATCAGTGGCCTGCAACCGGGTGGATCATGGCTGGAAAAAGCCATCATTCAACACGATTATGCAGTCACCTCAGCAAACTTCAGCGCCGATAGCCGACATGTGGTGACCGTTAGTGACGATGACAAGGTGAGAATCACTGAACTATGGAAGAACGATTGATGATCGAATGAGCCTATTGAACTTCCATTATAAAACCGGGTCAAACAGATCGAATCAATTTCGAATGTCCTTTCCAGGCAGGGATAAGTTGTGACTTTGGAGTTTAAGAGAAATCAGGCATGGACCCAGTAAACAGCAATGCCTGCATTGACAATTCACTCTCACCAACACCTGGGCAACCTCAGCCGGAGGAAGCACCAACAGGTTTCAGTGCAGGTAAGGAAGTGACTGTCTACGAGGAAAGTCAAAGTTCATTCCTGAATTTACCCGAATTAACACAGCGTATAATTATTCGCTATTTGGGCTTTCGCGAGATTACCCGTTTAAAAAAGGTATGCAAATATCTTCGCGATCTTGTTGAAAACAATAAAGCTCTGGAAAGAGCCTGGTATCGCCAGTTTCCTTCACCCTACCAATATCAGCCAAAGACCATTGTCAGGACAAAAGATGAGCAGCAACTCCGTAATTGGTTAAAGCCGTTTGCCGACAGGGCCACTGTCGAGTCACTTTTAAAACAACAAAAGAGTATTTATTTTCCTGCTCAGTTAATTTTCACTAACAGTAAACTGATGTCTCAGTGTGAAAAATTTAAGTTTGTGGATAAAACCGAAATTACCCACGCTGGAAAAGTCAAGACGGCCACCTTCAGCCCCGATGACCGCCATCTGGTGACTGCCAGTGCCGATAAAACAGCGAAAATTTATGCTCAGCAAGACGATGGATCATGGCAATCAAAAACCACCATTACCCATGAAGATTTGCTCATTTCAGCCAACTTCAGCGCCGATGGCCGCCACCTGATGACCGCCAGTGCCGATAAAACAGTCAAAGTATATGTTCAGGAGAACGATGGATCATGGGAATTAAAAACCACCATTACCCATAATAATTGGGTCATTTCAGCCACCTTCAGCGCCGATGGCCGCCATCTCTTAACCGCCAGTCACAATAAAACAGCAAAGATCTATGGTCTGGAGGACGATGGATCATGGAAAGTAAAAGCCACCATTTCCCATGATAAATTGATTCATTTGGCCAACTTCAGTGCCGATGGCCGCCATGTGGTGACCGTCAGTGGGGATAGAACGGTGAAGACCCATAGTCAGTGGGACGATAGCTCATGGAAACTGGAGGACACTGTTCATGAACGTTATGTCACTTCGGCCAGGCTCAGTCCCGATGGCCGACACCTGGTGATCCTCGGTGTAGATTACACTTTAAAAATTTATGCCCGGGGGGCCGCTGGATCATGGGTAAAAAAAGCCCCGCTTCAACACAAGAGCACAATCACCTGTGTCAACTTCAGCACCGATAGCTGCCATCTGGTGACCGCCAGTTTAGATAGCACGGCAAAAATCTGTGACCTGCAAGCCGATGGATCATGGCAAGAAATAACCAGTATTCATCATGATGGTGCGGTCTGGGCAGCCAACTTCAGCGCTGATGGCCGCCATCTGGTGACCGCCAGTGCTGATAACACGGCGAAAATCTATAGCCACAAGCTCAATGCATCATGGGAAGAAAAAGCCTGCATTCACCACAACGGGGCGGTCAACTCTGCCAACTTCAGCGCCGATTGCCTTCATGTAGTAACCACCAGCGATGATAACACGGCGAAAATCAGCGGCCTGCAGGTTGCTGGATCATGGCGGGAAAAAACCATCATTCCTCACAACGGGGAGGTTGTCTCAGCCAGCTTCAGCGCCGATGCCCGAACTGTGATGACCGTTTCCAGAGATAACAAAGCAAGAATCACTGAACTACAGAAGAATGATTGGTGATTGATTGTTTCACTGACCTTAATGTTATGAACTTCCATTACAAAATCGACTCTAACTACAACAGAATCTAATCAAGCTTGAATGCCTTCTTCAAGCGAGCATAAATTCTGGCTGTGGAGCTTTGGAGTAACCCGATATGAACCCTTTGAAAAACAATTCCAGCAATGACGGTCCATTCTCGTCAATACCTGAGCAACCTCCAATGGAAGGAACGTCGACGACTGTCAGTGCAGGCAGGGACGTTAGTGTCTATCACCAAAATGAATCTTTATTCTTCTGTTTGCCCGACGAACAAAAATCTATGATTGTTCGCTATTTGGGTTTTCGCGAGATTACCCGTTTAGCAAAGACATGCAAATATCTTCGCGATCTTGTTAAAGAAGGAAAAGCTCTGGAAAAAGCATGGTACCGCCGGTTTCCTTCAGCATACCAAAATCCACTGAAGACTCTCATCAGAACAAAAGACAAGCAACAACTCCGTGATTGGTTGAAGACATTTGCAGATAAGGACACCATCGAGTCACTTTTAAAACAAAAAGAAAGTACTTTTTTTCCTCATCAGCTTTTTTTCACCAGCAGTAAACTGATGTCTCAATGTAAAACATTCAACCCGGTGAAAAAAATCGAAATCATCCATACCGAGGCTATCCGAAAAGCCTCCTTCAGCCCTGATAGCTGTCATGTGGTAACTGCCGCCTTTCTTGATGCAGTGAAAATAACTGGCCAGAAGTCCGATGGATCATGGGAAGCAAAACTCGCCATTCCTAATGAAGGTGCTGTCTTCTCAGCCACCTTCAGCGCCGATGGTCATCAAATGGTGACCGCTGGTAATAGCAGCCGTACGAACAACATCTGTGTTCTGGAGGACGATGGATCGTGGAAAGTAAAAACCACCATTTCCCATGGACTTCCGCTCAGCTCAGCCAACTTCAGCCCTGATGACCGCTACTTATTGATCGCCAGTTTGGATATGACGGTGAAAATCTGCACCCGGGAGACCGATGGATCCTGGGAACCAAAATACACTATCTGGCATAATTCTCCGATCATATCGGCCTGCTTTAGTGCCGATGTCAGCCATTTGTTGGTCTCAGATGGAGATAACACTGTGACAATCTATGGTCAGGAGGACGATGGCTCATGGAAAGTAAAAGCCACCATTCCTCATAACGAATCATCTGCAGCCGTGAGGGCCACCTTCAGCCCCGATGGCAGTCTTGTGGTGACCGCTGGTGTCGATTGCGAGGCAAAAATCTATGGCCTGCAGGCCAATGGATCATGGGACAAAATGGCCATCATTCCCCATGATAATTGGGTCAAATCCGCCACCTTCAGCCCCGATGGCGGCCATGTGGTGACCATCAGTGGCAAGACGGTAAAAATCCACGGCCTGCAAACCGATGGTTCATGGAAAGAAATATACACCTTTGCCCATAACGCCCGGATCACATCGGCCAGCTTCAGCCCTGATAGCATCCATATGGTGACCACCAGTGAGGATAACACGGCAAAAATTCATAGCCTGCAGGCTGATGGATCATGGGAAGTAAAAGCCACTGTTTACCACGATAAGGAGGTCAAATTAGCCAGCTTCAGTCCCGATAGCTGCCTGGTAGTGACCGCGAGTGATGACAAAACAGCGAAAATTTATGGTCTGGAACCCACAGGATCATGGCGGGAAAAAGCCATCATTCCTCACAACGGGGAGGTTGTCTCAGCCAGCTTCAGCGCCGATGCCCGAACTGTGATGACCGTTTCCAGAGATAACAAAGCAAGAATCACTGAACTACAGAAGAATGATTGGTGATTGATTGTTTCACTGACATTAATGTTATGAACTTCCATTACAAAATCGACTCTAACTGCAACAGAATCTAATCAAGCTTGAATGCCTTCTTCAAGCGAGCATAAATACTGGCTGTGGAGCTTTGGAGTAACCCGACATGAACCCTTTGAAAAACAATTCCAGCAATGACGGTCCATTCTCGTCAATACCTGAGCGACCTCCAATGGAAGGAACGTCGACGGCTGTCAGTGCAGGCAGGGACGTTACTGTCTACAACCAAAATGAATCTTTATTCTTCTGTTTGCCCGACGAACAAAAATCTATGATTGTTCGCTATTTGGGTTTTCGCGAGATTACCCGTTTAGCAAAGACATGCAAATACCTTCGCGATCTTGTTAAAGATGAAAAAGCTCTGGAAAGAGCATGGTACCGCCGGTTTCCTTCAGAATACCAAAATCCACTGAAGACCCTCGTCAAAACAAAAGATGAGCAGCAACTCCGTGATTGGTTGATGCCGTTTGCGAATAAGGACACTATCGAGTCACTTTTAACACAAAAAGAAAGTACTTTTTTTCCTGCTCAACTCTTTTTCACCAGCAGTAAACTGATGTCTGAATGTAAAACATTCAACCCGGTGAAAAAAATCGAAATCCCCCATACCGGGGCTATCCGAAAAGCCTCCTTCAGCCCTGACAGCTGCCATGTGGTAACTGCCGACTTTGATGCAGTGAAAATAACTGGCCAGAAGACCGATGGATCATGGGAAGCAAAACTTGCCATTGCTAATGAAGGTTTTGTCTTCTCAACCAGCTTCAGCGGCGATGGTCATCAAATGGTGGCAGGTACCGACGACCAAGCGAAAATCTGTGTTCTGGAAGACGATGGATCGTGGAAAGTAAAAGCCACCATTCACCATGATTTTGTGGTCAGTTCAGCCAGCTTCAGCACTGATGACCGCTACTTATTGACCGCCAGTTTGGATAGAACGTTGAAAATCTGTGGCCAGAAAACCGATGGATCATGGGAAGCAAAATACACTATCTGGCATAATTCACCGGTCAAATGGGCCAGCTTCAGCCCCGATAGCAGTCATTTGTCGGCCTCAGGTGGAGACAAGACTGTGACAATCTATGGTCAGGAGGACGATGGCTCATGGAAAGTAAAAACCACCATTCCTCATAACGAATCACTTGCAGTCGTGAGGGCCACCTTCAGCCCCGATGGCAGTCTTGTGGTGACCGCTGGTGTCGATTGCGAGGCAAAAATCTATGGCCTGCAGGCCAATGGATCATGGGACAAAATGGCCATCATTCCCCATGATAATTGGGTCGAATCCACCACCTTCAGCCCCGATGGCGGCCATGTTGTGACCATCAGTGACAAGACGGTAAAAATCCACGGCCTGCAAACCGATGGTTCATGGAAAGAAGAATACACCTTTGCCCATAACGCCCAGATCACATCGGCCAGCTTCAGCCCTGATAGCATCCATATGGTGACCACCAGTGAGGATAACACGGCAAAAATTCATAGCCTGCAGGCTGATGGATCATGGGATGTAAAAGCCACTGTTTACCACGATAAGGAGGTCAAATTAGCCAGCTTCAGTCCCGATAGCTGCCTGGTAGTGACCGCGAGTGATGACAAAACAGCGAAAATTTATGGTCTGGAACCCACAGGATCATGGAGGGAAAAAGCCATCATTTCTCACAGGGCTGCGGTCTACTTAGTCAGCTTCAGCCCCGATGGCCGAAATGTGTTGACCATAAGTAATGATCACACGGCGACAATCACTGAACTAATGGAAGAACGATTGATGATCGAATGAGCGTATTTTTCCCGGGTCAGGACTCTTCTTTTTCTTAACTCAATATTTTGAACTTCCATTACAAAACCGACTCTATTTAGAACGAAGCCATTTTGAATGTCCTTTTCTATGTGAGGATAAATATTGACTCTGGAGGAGCTACTCATGGTCCCTTTGAACAACAATTCCAGCAATGACGGTTCACTCTCGTCAATACCTGAGCGACCTCCAATGGAAGGAACGACGACGGCTGTCAGTACAGGCAGAGACGTTACTGTCTACAACCAAACGCAATCTTTATTCTTCTATTTGCCCGACGAACAAAAATCTATGATTGTTCGCTATTTGGGTTTTCGCGAGATTACCCGTTTAGCAAAGACATGCAAATACCTTCGCGATCTTGTTAAAGAAGAAAAAGCTCTGGAAAGAGCATGGTACCGCCGATTTCCTTCAGAATACCAAAATCCACTGCACACCCTCGTCAAAACAACAGATGAGCAACAACTCCGTGATTGGTTGATGCCGTTTGCAAATAAGGACACTATCGAGTCACTTTTAACACAAAAAGAAAGTACTTTTTTTCCTGCTCAACTCTTTTTCACCAACAGTAAACTGATGTCTCGATGTGAAAAATTCAAGTTAGTGGAAAAAATCGAAATCACCCATGGTGCAATAGTCAACACGGCCACCTTCAGCACCGATGGTCGCCATATGGTGACCGGAAGTGATGATAATACCGCGAAAGTTTATGGTCAGGAGGACGATGGAACATGGAAACCAAAAACCACCATTTTCCATAATGATAAGGTTTCTCTAGCTAATTTCAGCCCCAATGGCCGCCATCTGGTAACCGCCAGTAAAGATCACACAGCGAAAATCTACGCCCTGAAGGATGATGGATCATGGGAAGAAAAAACCACCATTACCCATAGAGACTGGCTCATTTCAGCCGCCTTCAGCCCCGATGGCCGCCATCTGTTAACCGCCAGTCTAAAACAAACAGCGACAATCCATGGTTTGGAGGACGATGGGTCATGGGATCTGAAGGCCTCCATTTTCCATGAAAAATCAATCATTTCAGCCGACTTCAGCGCTGATGGGCGCCATGTGTTCACCTTCGGCGATGGTGTGTTGGGGATCCATAGTCAGTCGGAAGATGGATCATGGGAAATAGAGGGCACTATCGATGAGAGACTTATCGTTGTGACCAGGTTCAGCTCCGATGGCCGTCATCTGGCGGTTTGTATTATAGGAGACGGTCTGAAAATCTACAGTCTGGGGGCCGCCGGATCATGGGTAAAAAATGACCCTCCTCTACACATAGGCAGGGTCGAGTCTGCCAACTTCAGCGCCGATAGCTGCCACCTGGCAACTGCCAGTAGAGATTGCACGGCGAAAATCTATGGCCTGCAGTCCGATGGATCATGGAAACAAACAGCCCTGATTAAGCATGATGTTGTGGTCTTCTCAGCCAACTTCAGCGCCGATAGCCGCCATGTGGTGACCATTGATGGTGATAATACGGCAAAAATCTATACCCGGAATGCCGCTGGAAAATGGTTAGAAAAAGGCAGCTTTACCTTCACACAGCCGATCGACTCGGCTAACTTCAGCGCCGATAGCCGACATCTGGCAATCGTCAATCTGGATCACACAGCAAAAATCTATGGCCTGCAGGAAGATGGTTCATGGGTAATAAAAGCCACCATTGTCCACAAAGGTTATATCCTGTCAGCCAACTTTAGTGCCGATGGTTGCCTTGTGGTGACCGCCAGTCATGACAGAAAGGCAAAAATTTATGGCCTGAGAAGGGATGGAACATGGGTAGAAAAAGCCACCATTCAACACAATGCAAGCCTCTTCTCAGCCACCTTCAGCGCCGATAGCCGACATCTATTGACCGCCAGTGAAGAAGATTACAAGGTGAAAATCACTGAACTACAGGGGAACGATTGATGATTGTATGAGTACAAAGCCTGATAACGGCAGGCGACATTAGACGTGTTTTTGCAGAAATGACCGAGCAAAGCGAGTGGTGGTTTTTTGTGCGAACGGTTTCTCTTAATTCCACTGGTCTGAATATTTTGAACTTCCGTTATAAAACCGACTCTAAAAGGTTTAATCAATTTTGAATGCCCTTTCCAAGTGAGGATAAATATTGACTTAGGAGCTTTGGAGGAACCCGATATGACCCCTTTGAACAACCATTCCAGCAATGACGGTTCACTCTCGTTAATACCTGAGCAACCTCCAGTGGAAGGAACGTCGACGGCTGTCAGTGCAGGCAGGGACGTTAGTATCTATAACCAAAAGCAATCTTTATTTTTCTGTTTGCCCGACGAACAAAAATCTATGATTGTTCGCTATTTGGCTTTTCGCGAGGTTACCCGTTTAGCAAAGACATGCAAATATCTTTACGATCTTGTAAACGAAGAAAAAGCTCTGGAAAAAGCATGGTACCGCCGGTTTCCTTCAGCATACCAAAATCCACTGGATACTCTCGTCAGAACAAAAGATGAACAACAACTCCGTGATTGGTTGAAGGCATTTGCGGATAAGGACACTATCGAGTCACTTCTAACACAAAAAGAAAGTACTTTTTTTCCTGCTCAGCTCTTTTTCACCAACAGTAAACTGATGTCTCAATGTGAAACATTCAGCCCGGTGGTAAAAATCGAAATTCCCAATGTCGAGACTAAAAATAAAGCTTCCTTCAGCCCCGATAGCAGCCATTTGGTGACTGTCGACCTTGATCAAACAGCGAAAATCACAGGCCAGAAGACCGATGGATCATGGGTAGTAAAAACCACCACCATTCCCCATGAGAGTCTTATCTTGTCACCCACTTTCAGTCCCGATGGTCATCTGATGGTGACCGACAGTCACGACTGCCATGCAAAAATCTGTGCTCAGGAGGACGATGGCTCGTGGAAAGTAAAAGACACCATTGCCCGTGAATTTGAGCTCACCATGTCCACCCCTCTCAGTTTTTCGGTCACATCAGCCACCTTCAGCACCGATGGTCGCTGCTTATTGACCAGCTGTATGGATGGGACGGTGAAAATCTACGACCAGGAGACTGATGGATCATGGAAAACAAAATACACTATCAGGCAAAATCCTACGGTCCTAGGGGCCAGCTTCAGCGCCGATAGCAGTCATTTGTTGGTCTGTGGAGAAAACAATGTAACTATCTACGGCCAGAAGGACGATAGCTCATGGGAAGTCAAAGTCACTATTAATCATGATAATTCAGTCAGGTCCGCCAGCTTTAGCGCCAATGGCAGCTATGTGGCAACCGCCAGCGAAGAGGGTACGGCAAAAATCTATGGCCTGCAGTCCGATGGATCATGGGAAAAAATCACCATCATTACCCATAATGATCGGCTCTATTCAGCCACCTTCAGTCCCGATAGCCGCCATCTGTTGACCGTATATGAGGATAACACGGTAGAAATCCATGGCCCGCAAACCGATGGGCCATGGCAAGTAAAATACACCTTTAAGCATAACGACCGGATCATGTCGGCCAGCTTCAGCCCTGATAGCAGCCATATGGTGACCACCAGTATGGATAACACGGCAAAAATCCACTGCCTGCAGGCTGATGGATCATGGAAAGTAAAAGCCACTATTTGCCACAGAGATTATGTCCTGTCAGCCGCCTTCAGTCCCGATAGTTGTCATTTAGTAACCGCCAGTCTGGATTGTACAGCGAAAATTTATGGCCCGGGACCCAAAGGATCATGGGAGAAAAAAGCCATCATTTCTGACAGTTTTGGGATCCTGTGGGCCATCTTCAGCCCCGATGGCCGAAATGTGTTGACCATAAGTAAAAAAGATTGCACGGCGAAAATCATTGAACTGCAGAAGAACGACTGATGATCGAATGTTCCACTTGTGAACTTTCATCATAGAACCGAGTCTAAACGGTCTAATCAATTTTGAATGTCCTTTCCAGGCAAGGATAAATACTGAATCTGAATTTTTGAAGGATCCGAGAATGAATCCTCTTAACAACAATTCCGGCATTGACGGTCCACCCTCGACAACACCGAAGCAACCTCGACTGGAAGCCGCGCCAACGGGTATCAGTGCGGGCAGGGACGTTACTGTCTATAACCAACATCAATCTTTCTTCTTCCGTTTGCCCGACGAAACAAAAACGATGATTATTCGTTATCTGGGCTTTCGAGAGATTACTCATTTAGTAAAGGTATGCAGATATCTTCGCGATCTTGTTAAAAATCATAAAGCTATGGAAAGTGCATGGTATCGCCGGTTTCCTTCATCACACCAACATCAATTAAAAGCTATGATTGCGACAAAAGATGAGCAACAACTCCGCGATTGGTTGCAACCGTTTGCGAATAAAGACACTGTCGAGTCACTTTTAAAACAGCAGGAAAGTACTTATTTTCCTCTTCAGCTCCTTTTCATCAACAGTAAACTGATGTCTGAATGTAGAAAATTCAAGTTAGCAGAAAAAGCCAGAATTACTCATTCCTACAAAATCGAAACAGCCACCTTCAGCGCCGATAGCCGCCATCTGTTAACTGCCAGTTTGGACAGGACGCTGAAAATCTATAGCCAGCAGTCTGGTGGGACATGGCAAGAAACCGCCAACATTACCCATAACGGTTCAGTCAGGTCGGCCAGCTTCAGCTCCGACAGCCATCATGTGTTGGCCACCATTTATGATAAGACAGTGAATATCTACGGTCGGGAGGACGATGGATCATGGAAAGCAAATGCCATCATTCCCCATGTTGTCGGTGTCAAGTCAGCCAACTTCAGTGCAGATGGGCGCCGTGTGGTGATTGTCGGTGAAGATCATACGGCGAAAATCTTTGTTCAGGTGGACAATGTATCATGGGAATTGGAGGACACTATCCACCTCATTCGTCAGAACGTTTCGGCCAGTTTCAGCCCCGATGGCCGTCATCTGGCGATCTACGGTTTAAATTTCGCTCTGGAAATCTATTGTCAGTCAGACGCTGGATCATGGGTAGGAAAAGCCGTCATTCCACACGATAGCCCAATCGACTCAGCCAACTTCAGCACCCATAGCTGCCATCTGGTAACCACCAGTTTCGATTACGCGGCGAATATCTTTAACCTGCAGGTCGATGGATCATGGAAAAAAACAGCCACGATTCAACATGGTAATTTTATCACCTCAGCCAACTTCAGCGCCGATTGCCTCCATCTGGTAACCGCAAGCCGGGATTTCACGGCAAAAATCTATGGCCTGAAGTCCGATGGGTCATGGCAAAGAATAACCACCATTACCCATAATGATTGGGTCTGCTCTGCCATCTTCAGTGCCGATGGTTGCCATCTGGTAACCGCCAGTGACGATCGTACGGCGAAAATTTATGGTCTGCAGACCGATGGAACCTGGGCAAAAAAAGCCAACATTACCCATGAGGGCCCTGTCCTTTCAGCCACCTTCAGTGCTGATGGCCATCATCTGGTAACCACCAGTCGGGACTGTAAAGCAAAAATTTGTGGTCTGGAGGCCGATGGGTCATGGCTGGTAAAAGCCATCATTGAACACAAGCGAACTGTCAACTCAGCTAACTTCAGCCCCGATATCCGAAATGTGGTGACCACCTGCTATGATGACACGGCAAGAATTACTGAACTTCAGAAGAACGGTTGATCATAGAATAAAAAAATGTCTTTCTGTCATTTTCCCGAATCAGGGCTCAGTTTTTCGTTAGTTTCACTGGCCTCAATGTTATGAACTCCCATTATAAAACCAACTCTAAAAGATCGAATCAATTTTGAATGTCCTTCCTGAGCGACGATAAATACCGACCTCAGAGCTACGGAGAAATCAGACATGGACGCCATGAAAAGCCATTCCAGCATTGACGGTCCACTCGCGCCAACGCCCAAGCGACCTCGACTGGAGGGAATCCCAACGGGTGTCAGCGCCGGCAGACAGGTTACCGTAAATGACCAAAAAACACCTTCATTCCTCGATTTGTCCGACCTGACACATTCCATGATTATACGCTGTTTAGGTTTTCGGGAGATTACCCGTTTAGCAAAGGTATGCAGATATTTTCACCATCTCATAAAAAAAGATAAGGCTCTGGAAAGAGCATGGTATCGCCGATTTTCTTCACCACACCAATATCAACTGAAAACAATCTTTGCAGCAAAAAATGATCAACAACTCAGCGATTGGTTGAAGCCGTTTGCGAATAAGGGCACTGTAAAGTCACTCGTAAAAAAACGGAATAATGCTTATTTTCCGGCGCTGTTCCTTTTCACCAACAGTAAACAAATGGCTCGATGTGAAACATTCAAGCCCGTAACAAAAACCAAAATTAAACACTTTGACGATGTCAACACGGCCAACTTTAGTGCTGATAGCCGACATTTCGCGACCGCAAGTCTCGATAATACGGTGCGAATCTGTGACCAGAAGACCAATGGATCATGGAAAAAAAAAGCCATCATTAACCATTATAATCGGGTCATATCAGCTACCTTCAGTGTCGATGGCCGTCACTTGGTGACCGCCAGTCGTGATCACACAGCGAAAATCTGTGGTCGGGCGGACGATGGGTCATGGGAAGTAAAAAAAACCATTTTCCATAACAGAAAGGTCAACTCAGCCACCTTCAGTGCTGATGGCCAACGCCTGGTAACCACCAGTGACGATTGCACGGCAAAAATCTGTGCTCAGGCAGACGATGGTTCATGGGAAGAAGAGGCCATTATTCACCATTATGCTGTGGCCGATTGGGCCAGCTTCAGCTCCGATGGCAGTCATTTGTTGGTCTGTGGAGATAACAATGTAGCAATCTACGTTCAGCAGGCCAATGGATTATGGGGAGTAAAAGCCACTATTACCCATAATCTCACGGTCTTCTCAGCTGCCTTCAGTGCTGATGGCCGCCATATGGTAACCGCCAGTGGAGATAAGACGGCAAAAATCCAGAGCCTGCGGACCAGTGGGTCATGGGAAGAAGTCGCCACCATTTCCCACGATGATGCGGTTTACTTAGCCAAATTCAGTGCCGATGGCCTTTATCTGGTGACCACCAGCCAAGATGAAACGGCAAAAATCCATGGCCTGCAGAGCGATGGATCATGGAAAGAAGAAATCACCATTCAACATGAGAAGGCAGTCATCTCAGCCAATTTCAGCGCCGATTGCTGCCATGTGGTGACCGCCAGTGCTGACAATACGTCGAAAATTTATGGCCTCCGGGCCGATGGGTCATGGGTAGAAAAAGTGACCATCACCCACGACGATTGGGTCCTGTCAGCCACTTTCAGCGCCGATGCATGCCTCGTGGTGACCGCGAGTTGCGACAAAACAGCGAAAATTTATGGTCTGGGGAGCAGTGGGTCATGGGTAGAAAAAGCCACCATTAACCACAAGAGTGCAGTCACCTCAGCCAAATTCAGCATGGATAGCCGACATGTGGCGACCGCCAGTAAAGATAAAACGGCGAGAATCACTGAACTGGTGAAGAGGGATTGATGACCGAATGAACGTATTATTGCTCAGAAGCGATTAGCAGACAGCGTTATGTCAAAAGCCCGATGGCAATTTTTTGCACCAGGCTCTCAATAAAAAAATGTCTTTCTATCCTTTTCCCGGATCAGGGCTCTTCTTTTTCTTAATGCCAATGACCTCAATAGTTTGAACTTCCATGACAAAACCGGGTCAAACAGATCGAATCAATTTAACAACTTTTTCCCACGCTGGGACCCACAGGGCCTGAAAGCATGGGAACCGGATATTATTCATTTTAAATATCCTTTTTCTATGCGGGGATAAATATTGACCCTGGCGCTCTGGAGGAGCTGCTCATGACCCCTTTGAACAATAATTCCAGTAATGACGGTTCACTCTCACCAACACCTAAGCAGCCTCAACTCGAGCAAGCGCCAACGGGCATGGTTGCAGGCAGGGATGTTACTGCATATAACCAAAATCAATCTTCATTCTTCTGTTTGCCCGACGAATCAAAAACCATGATTATTCGCTATCTGGGTTTTCGGGAGATTACCCGTTTAGTAAAGGTCTGCAAATATTTTCGCGATCTTGTTGAAAACCAAAAAGCTCTGGAAAGAGCCTTGTATCGCCGGTTTCCTTCACCACTCCAATATCAACTGAAGAGCATCGCTACGACAAAAGATGAACAACAACTCCGTGACTGGTTGAAACCGTTTACGAATATGGACACTGTCGAGTCACTCGTAAAACAACAAAAGAGTATTTATTTTCCTGCTCTGCTCTTTTTCAACAACAGTAAACTGATGTCTCAAAGTGAAACATTTAACTTAAAGACAAAAACCGAAATGACCCATCCTAATGATATCTTTGTAGTCACCTTAAGCGCCGATAGCCGTAACTTAGTGACCGCCAGTTTTGATGGTACAGTGAAAATCTGTAGTCAGGAAACCGATGGATCATGGAAACTAAAAGCCTCCATTCCCAAAAATGGTTGGGTCAAAAAAGCTTTTTTCAGCACTGATAACCGGCATGTGTTGGTCGTCAATCGTTTCAGGGTGGAAATCTATGGTACGAAGGAGGATGGATCATGGGAAGCAAAAGCCAGCATTTCCCATAATAATTCGGTCATTTCAGCCGCCTTCAGTGCTGATGGTCAGCATGTGTTGACAGTCAGTTTCAATAATACGCTGAAAATCTATGGCCAGAAGACCGATGGATCATGGGAAGTAAAATACAGTATTAACTATGATCTTTCGATCTGGTTGGCCAGCTTCAGCGCCGATGGCCGTCGTCTATTGGTCCTTACTTCATCTGACACTCCGATAATCTATGGTCAGAAAGACGATGGATCATGGGAAGTAAAAGCCAACCTTACTGGTGAGAGTGATGTCAATTGGGCCTGCCTCAGCTCCGATGGCCGTCATGCGTTGATCCGCGTTGGACCTAACACTTTGAAAATCTACGGTCAGGAAGCCCTTGGATCATGGGAAGTCAAAGCCACAATTACACATAATCATATTGTCAGCGCAACCACCTTTAGCGACGATTGCCGCCATCTTGCAGCCATCTGTTTCGATAATACAGCGAAAATATATGACCTGCAGGACGATGGATCATGGAAAGAAATAGCCACGGTTTCTCATGATGAATCTATCTACTCTGTCAGGTTCAGCGCCAATGGTCGCCATCTGGTGACCAAAGGTGGTGATTATAGGGCGAAAGTCTATGGTCAGGAGACCCCTGGATCATGGGTAAAAAAAACTACCATTGAACACAATGGGTTGATCAACTCAACCAGTTTCAGCGCCGATGGCAGCCATTTGGTGACCGCCAGTGCTGACAGAACAGCCAGAATCTATGGCCTTGAGGCCGGTGGATCCTGGGTAAAAAAAGCCACCATAGCCCACAAAGATACGGTCCGATCCGCCACCTTCAGTGTCGATGGTTGCCTTGTGGTGACCGCCAGCCACGATAACACGGCGCAAATTTATGGTCTGGGGAAGGATGGGTCATGGGTAAAAAAAGCCACCGTTGTACACAATGAAGCCGTCATCTCAGCCACCTTCTGCGCCGATGGCCGACATGTGGTGACCACCAGTGGAGATTACAAAGTGAGAATCACTGAGCTATGGAAGAACGATTGATGATCGAATGAACGTATTTTTGCTCAGAACCGATTAGCAAACAGCGTTATATCAAAAGCCTGATGGTAATTTTTGCACTGGGCTCTCAATAAAAAAAATGCCTTTCTATCCTTTTCCCGGATCGGGGCTCTTCTTTTTAATGCCACTGACCTCAATAGTTTGAACTTCCATGACAAAACTGAGTCAAACAGATCGAATCACTCGTTCCCACGCTGGGACCCAAAGCGCCTGAAAGCATGGGAACCAGATTTATTCATTTTGAATGTCCTTTTCTATGCGCGCTTTTCTATGCGGGGATAAATATTAACTCCGAAGCTCTGGAGGAGCTGCTCATGACCCCTTTGAACAACAATTCCAGTAATGACGGTTCACTCTCGCCAACACCTGAGCAGCCTCGACTCGAGCCAGCGCCAACGGGCAGGGTTGCAGGCAGGGATGTTACTGCATATGACCAAAATCAATCTTCATTCTTCTGTTTGCCCGACGAATCAAAAACCATGATCATTCGCTATCTGGGTTTTCGGGACATTACCCGTTTAGTAAAGGTATGCAAATATTTTCGCGATCTTGTTGAAAACCATAAAGCTCTGGAAAGAGCTTGGTATCGCCAGTTGCCTTCACCACTCCAATATCAACTGAAGACCATCGCTACGACAAAAGATGAACAACAACTCCGTGACTGGTTGAAACCCTTTGCGAATAAGAACGCTGTTGAGTCACTCGTAAAACAACAAAAGAGTACTTATTTTCCTGCTCTGCTCTTTTTCAACAACAGTAAACTGATGTCTCAAAGTGAAACATTTAACTTAAAGACAAAAACCGAAATGACCCATCTTGACAAAATCTCGGTAGCCACTTTAAGCACCGATAGCCGCCACTTAGTGACCGCCAGTTTGGATGATACAGTGAAGATCTGCAGCCAGGAGACCGATGGATCATGGAAAGTAAAAGCCTCCACTCCCGATAGTGGTTGGGTCCAAAAAGCCATTTTCAGTACCGATAACCGCCATGCGTTGGTCATCAGTATTCTCTGGGCGCGAATCTATAGTATGAAGGAAGATGGATCATGGGAAGCAAAAGCCACCATTTCCCATAATCGTTGGGTCGTCTCAGCCACCTTCAGTGCTGATGGTCGCCATGTGTTGACCGCCAGTTTCGACAAGACGCTGAAAATCTACGGCCAGAAGACCGATGGATCATGGGAAGCAAAATACATTATTAACTGTGATACTCCGATCAGGACGGCCAGCTTCAGCGCCGACGCCCGTCATTTGTTGGTTGTCGATACATCTGGCGTTGCGACAATCTATGGTCAGAAGGACGATGGACCATTGGAAGCAGAAGCTACCCTTGCTGGTGAGAGTCGTGTCGAGTGGGCCTGCCTCAGCTCCGATGGCCGTCATGCGTTGTTCTGCATCGGACATAACACTTTGAAAATCTGGGCTCAGGAGGCTACCGGATCATGGGAAATCAAAGCCATCATTACCCATAATCGTGTTATCAACTCAGCCACTTTCAGCGAAGATTGCCAACATCTTGCAACCGCCAGTTACGATAATACAGCGAAAATATGTGACCTGCAGGACGATGGATCATGGAAAGAAATAGCCACGGTTTCTCATGATGAATCTATCTACTCTGTCAGGTTCAGCGCCAATAGTCGCCATCTGGTGACCAGAGGTAGTGATTATAGGGCGAAAGTCTATGGTCAGGAGACCCCTGGATCATGGGTAAAAAAAACTACCATTGAACACAATGGGTTGATCAACTCAACCAGTTTCAGCGCCGATGGCAGCCATTTGGTGACCGCCAGTGCTGACAGAACAGCCAGAATCTATGGCCTTGAGGCCGGTGGATCCTGGGTAAAAAAAGCCACCATAGCCCACAAAGATAGGGTCCGATCCGCCACCTTCAGTGTCGATGGTTGCCTTGTGGTGACCGCCAGCCAAGATAACACGGCACAAATTTATGGTCTGGGGAAGGATGGGTCATGGGTAAAAAAAGCCACCGTTGTACACAATGAAGCCGTCATCTCAGCCACCTTCTGCGCCGATGGCCGACATGTGGTGACCACCAGTGGAGATTACAAAGTGAGAATCACTGAGCTATGGAAGAACGATTGATGATCGAATGAACGTATTTTTGCTCAGAACCGATTAGCAAACGGCGTTATATCAAAAGCCTGATGGTAATTTTTGCACTGGGCTCTCAATAAAAAAAATGCCTTTCTATCCTTTTCCCGGATCAGGGCTCTTCTTTTTCTTAATGCCAATGACCTCAATAGTTTGAACTTCCATGACAAAATCGAGTCATATAGATCGAATCACTCGTTCCCACGCTGGGACCCAAAGGGCCTGAAAGCATGGGAACCAGAGTTATCCATTTTGAATGTCCTTTTCTATGTGAGGATAAATATTGACTCCGAAGCTCTGGAGAAGCTACTCATGACCCCTTTGAACAATAATTCCAGTAATGACGGTTCACTCTCACCAACACCTGAGCAGCCTCGACTCGAGCAAGCACCAACGGGCATCGTTGCAGGCAGGGATGTTACTGCATATAACCAAAATCAATCTTCATTCTTTTGTTTGCCCGACGAATCAAAAACCATGATTATCCGCTATCTGGGTTTTCGGGAGATTACCTGTTTAGCCAAGGTATGCAAATACCTTCGCGATCTTGTTGAAAACCATAAGTCTCTGGAAAGAGCCTGGTATCAACGGTTTACTTCACCACACCAGTATCAACTAAAGACCATCGTTACCACAAAAGATGAGCAACAACTCCGTGACTGGTTGAAGCCGTTTGCGAATAAGGACACTGTCGAGTCGCTCGTAAAAAAACAACAGAGTACTAATTTTCCTGCTCTGCTCCTTTTCAACAACAGTAAGCTGATGTCTCAATGTGAAACATTTAACTTAGAGACAAAAACCGAAATCACCCATCCTGAAAAAATCTTAACAGCCACCTTAAGCGCCGATAGCCGCCACTTAGTGACTGCCAGTTTGGATGGTACAGTGAAGATCTGTAGCCAGGAGACCGATGGATCATGGAAAGTACAAGTCTCCACTCCCAGTAATGGTTCGTTCAAAAAGGTCATTTTCAGCACCGATAACCGCCATGTGTTGGTCGACTTTCGTCTCTGGGCGGAAATCTACGGTATGAAGGAGGATGGATCATGGGAAGCAAAAGCCACCATTGCCCATAATCATTGGATCTGCTCAGCCACATTCAGTGCTGATGGTCGTCATGTATTCACCGTCAGCCTCGATAATACGCTGAAAATCTTCGGCCAGAATACCGATGGATCATGGGAAGCAAAATACACCATTAACTGTGATACTCCGGTCATTTTTGCCAGCTTCAGCGCCGATGGCCGTCATCTGCTGGTTGTCAATACATCTGACGTTGCGACAATCTATGATCTGGAAGACGATGGGTCATTAAAAGCAAAAGCCACCATTACTGATACGAATGGTGCCAGTCAGGCCCGCCTCAGCTCCGATGGCCGTCATGCGCTGATCCGTATTGGTTATAACACTTTGAAAATCTGCGGTGAGCAGGCCATTGGGTCATGGGATGTAAAAGCGACCATTACCCATAATCATAATATCGGCTTAACCACTTTCAGCGAAGATTGCCGCCATCTTGCAACCGCCAGTTTCGATCATACAGCGAAAATATGTGACCTGCAGGACGATGGATCATGGAAAGAAATAACCACGATTTCTCATGATAGTTTTGTCTACTCAGTCGAGTTCAGCGCCGATGGCCGCCATTTAGTGACCGCCAGTGGTGATAATACGGCGAAAGTCTATGGTCAGGAGACCCCTGGATCATGGGTAATAGAAGCCATCATTGAACACAATGGGAGTATCACCGCAACCAGGTTCAGCGCCGATGGCTGTCATTTAGTGACCGCCAGTGGTGATAAAACGGCTCAAATCTATGGCCTTGAGGCCGGTGGATCGTGGGTAAAAAAAACCACCATTGTCCACGAAGGCTGGATCCGATCAGCCACTTTCAGTGCCGATGGATGCCTTGTGGCGACCGCCAGTGAGGATAACACGGCGCAAATTTATGGTCTGGGGAAGGACGGAACATGGGTAAAAAAAGCCACCGTTCTGCACAATAAAACCGTTATCACAGCCAGTTTCTGCACCGATAGCCGACATGTGGTGACCACCAGTGAAGATTACAAAGTGAGAATCACTGAACTATTGAAGAGCGATTTTTCTTGATGCCAATGGCCCCAATATTTTGAACTTCCATTACAAAACCGACTCTAGCAGCCTGTCGGACTTAAGACTGTCCTTTTCTATGCGGGGATAAATATTGACTCTGGAGCTCTGGAGGAGCTGCTCATGACCCCTTTGAACAATAATTCCAGTAATGACGGTTCACTCTCACCAACACCTAAGCAGCCCCGACTCGAGCAAGTGCCAACGGGCATGGTTGCAGGCAGGGATGTTACTGCATATAACCAAAATCAATCTTCATTCTTCTGTTTGCCCGATGAAATAAAAACCAAGATTATTCACTATCTGGGTTTTCGCGAGATTACCCGTTTAGCAGAGGTATGCAAACATCTTCGCGATCTTGTTGAAAACCATAAAGCTCTGGAAAGAGCTTGGTATCGCCAGTTGCCTTCACCACTCCAATATCAACTGAAGACCATCGCTACGACAAAAGATGAACAACAACTCCGTGACTGGTTGAAACCCTTTGCGAATAAGGACGCTGTTGAGTCACTCGTAAAACAACAAAAGAGTACTTATTTTCCTGCTCTGCTCTTTTTCAACAACAGTAAACTGATGTCTCAAAGTGAAACATTTAACTTAAAGACAAAAACCGAAATGACCCATCTTGACAAAATCTCGGTAGCCACTTTAAGCGCCGATAGCCGCCACTTAGTGACCGCCAGTTTGGATGATACAGTGAAGATCTGCAGCCAGGAGACCGATGGATCATGGGCAGCAAAATACATTATTAACTGTGATACTTCGATCAAGTCGGCCAGTTTCAGCGCCGATGCCCGTCATTTGTTGGTTGTCGATACATCTGACGTTGCGACAATCTATGGTCAGAAGGACGATGGACCATTGGAAGCAAAAGCCACCATTACTGATCGGAGCCGTGTCAACTGGGGCTGCCTCAGCTCCGATGGCCGTCATGCGTTGTTCTACATTGGACGTAACACTTTGAAAATCTGCGCTCAAGAGGCTACTGGATCATGGGAAATCAAAGCCATCATTATCCATAATCGTGTTATCAACTCAGCCACTTTCAGCGAAGATTGCCAACATCTTGCAACCGCCAGTTACGATAATACAGCGAAAATATGTGACCTGCAGGACGATGGATCATGGAAAGAAATAGCCACGGTTACTCATGATAATTTTGTCTGCTCTGTCGATTTCAGTGCCGATGGTCGCCACCTGGTGAGTATAAGTGATGATAAAACGGCGAAAATCTTCAGTCAGGAAAGCCCTGGATCATGGGTAAAAAAAGCCACCATTGAACACAATGAGATTATCGCCACAGCCAGCTTCAGTGCTGATGGCCGACATGTAGTTACTACCAGTGAAGATCACAAGGTGAGAATCACTGAGCTATGGAAGAACAGTAGTTTGAACTTCCATGACAAAATCGAGTCTATATAGATCGAATCAGTTTTGGATGTCCTCTCTAAGTCCTAACAACTCGTTCCCACGCTCTGAGGGTGTCGCAAAACTTCAACAGCTCGTTCTCACGCTCTGAAGTCGTCATTCCCGCGAAGGCGGGAATCCAGCGCCAACGGTGGATCTCTGCCTTCTCGGGGATGACAAGGCCAGGGGGACACCGGGCAGTAGGGTTCTGGTGGAGAGTCAGTGTGGATTCCCGCCTTCGCGGGAATGACGAGAATGAAGCCGGGAATGACGAGAATAAGTCCTTTGGATGTCCTCTCTAAGTCCTAATAACTCGTTCCCACGCTCTGAGGGTGTCGCAAAACTTCAACAGCTCGTTCTCACGCTCTGAAGTCGTCATTCCCGCGAAGGCGGGAATCCAGCGCCAACGGTGGATCTCTGCCTTCTCGGGGATGACAAGGCCAGGGGGACACCGGGCAGTAGGGTTCTGGTGGAGAGTCAGTGTGGATTCCCGCCTTCGCGGGAATGACGAGAATGAAGCCGGGAATGACGAGAATGAAGCCGGGAATGACGAGAATAAAGCCGGGAATGACGAGAATGAAGGCGGGAATGACGAGAATGAAGCCGGGAATGACGGGAGTCAACGCGTTCCCAAGCCGGAGAGAGTTTTGCGACACCCTCGCTCTGCGTGGGAATGCATACAACAACTGAAAAGCGAACTCTGAAGCTCTGGAGGAGCTGCTCATGACCCCTTTGAACAATAATACCAGCAATGACGGTTCACTCTCACCAACACCTAAGCAGCCCCGACTCGAGCAAGTGCCAACAGGCATCGTTGCAGGCAGGGATGTTACTGCATATAACCAAAATCAATCTTCATTCTTTTGTTTGCCCGACGAATCAAAAACCACGATTATCCGCTATCTGGGTTTTCGGGAGATTACCCGTTTAGTAAGGGTATGCAAATATTTTCGCGATCTTGTTGAAAACCATAACGCTCTGGAAAGAGCCTGGTGTCGCCGGTTTCCTTCACCACTCCAATATCAACTCAAGACCATCGCTACGACAAAAGATGAACAACAACTCCGTGACTGGTTGAAACCGTTTACGATTATGGATGCTGTCGAGTCACTCGTAAAACAACAAAAAAGTACTTATTTTCCTGCTCTGCTCTTTTTCAACAACAGCAAACTGATGTCTCAATGTGAAACATTTGACTTAGAGACAAAGGCCGAAATTACCCGTTCTAATAATATCTTTGCAGTCACCTTAAGCGGCGATGGCCGCCACTTAGTGACCGTCAGTTTGGACAATACAGTGAAGATCTTTAGCCAGGAGACCGATGGATCATGGGAAGTAAAAGCCTCCACTTCCGACAATGGTTGGGCCAAAGAAGCCATTTTCAGCGCCGATAATCGGCATGTGTTGGTCGTCAGTAGTTTCAGGGCGGGAATCTATAGTGTGAATGAGGATGGATCCTGGGAAGCAAAAGCCACCCTTTCCCATAATAGTTCGGTCATTTCACCCACATTCAGTGCTGATGGTCGCCATGTGTTGACCGCCAGTTTCAATAATACGCTGAAAATCTACGGCCAGAAGACCGATGGATCATGGGAAGTAAAATACAATATCAACTGTGATCTTTCGATCTTGTCGGCCAGCTTCAGCGCCGATGGCCGTCGTCTGTTGGTCCTTACTTCATCTTACGCTCCTATAATCTATGGTCAGAAAGACGATGGGTCATGGGAAGTAAAAGCCAACCTTAATGGTGAGAGTGGTGTCAATTGGGCCTGCCTCAGCTCCGATGGCCGTCATGCGTTGATCCAGGTTGGACATTACACTTTGAAAATCTACGGTCAGGAAGCCATTGGATCATGGGAAGTCAAGGCCACCATTACCCATAATGATATTGTCAACTCAACCACCTTTAGTGACGATTGCCGCCATCTTGCAACCGGCTGTTTCGATAATACAGCCAAAATATGTGACCTGCAGGACGATGGATCATGGAAAGAAATAGCCACAGTTTCTCACGATAGTTCTATCTACTCTGTCAGGTTCAGCGCCAATGGTCGCCATCTGATGGCCCGAAGTGATCGTCTAACGGTGCAAGTCTATGGTCAGGAGACCCCTGGATCATGGGTAAAAAAAACCATCATTAAACACAACGGGTGGATCACCACAACCAGGTTCAGCGACGATGGCCGCCATTTAGTGACTGCCAGTTTTGATAAAACAGCGAAAATCTATGGCCGTGAGGCCGGTGGATCCTGGGTAAAAAAAGCCACCATAGTCCACACAGATAAGGTCCGATCCGCTACCTTCAGTGCCGATGGTTGCCTTGTGGTGACTGCCAGTAAGGATAAAACGGCGCAAATTTATGGTCTGGGGAAGGATGGATCATGGGTAAAAAAAGCCACCGTTGTACACAATGAAGCAGTCATCTCAGCCACCTTCTGCGCCGATGGCCGACATGTAGTTACTACCAGTGAAGATCACAGGGTAAGAATCACTGAACTATGGAAGAAGATTTTAGTGATCGAATGAACGTATTTTCAATCTGAACCGATCAACAAACAGCTTTATATCAAAAGCCCGATGGCAAATTTTGCACTGGGCCCTCGGTTGATCCTCGGCACTGGCCAGAGGATCAATCAGCCCAGGTAGTTTGTTCATCCATGGTCTATGCTTCAGCCTCTTCCATCGGTTAACAGGAGCTGAATGTGACGGACACGCTGTTCAACGAACTGAAAAACATCGGCATCAGTGAGGAGCTGGCGGCAAAAGTCAGTGCCTCCCTCGACCCGGACCACAACGCCAGCAAGAAAGACGTGCTCATCATGCAGGAGGCCATCTTGCAGCATCAGGCACACTTCAGTCAAAAAATGGCTGAAATGAATGCCAAGTTTGATGCCGAATTCAAACAACAGAATGCCAAGTTTGATGCCGAATTCAAACAACAGAAGGCCGAGTCAGACACTCAATTCAAAGAAATGAAAGCCGAGTCAGATGCTCAATTCAAAGAAATGAAAGCCGAGTCAGACGCCCGCTACTACGAACAGAAAGCCGAATCAGACGCCCGCTACCACGAAGTAAAAATGGACAACATCAGGGCATACGCCGAACTAAAAACCGAAATCCACACCACCATCAACCGACAATACCTTGTCACCTTTGGCAGCGCCCTGCTAACCATCGCTTCCGTACTGGCCGTAAACTGGTACTTTCATGTTTAACAGTGCCTGACTTTCGTTTTCTTAATGGCACTGACCTCAATAGTTTGAACTTCCATGAAAAAATCGACTCTATGTAGATCGAATCCATTTTGAATGTCCTTTTCTATGTGAGGATAAATATTGACTCTGAAGCTCTGGAGGAGCTGCTCATGAACCCTTTGAACAATAATTCCAGTAATGACGGTTCACTCTCACCAACGCCTAAGCAGCCTCGGCTCGAGCCAATGCCAACGGGGATCGTTGCAGGCAGGGATGTTACTGCATATGACCAAAATCAATCTTTATTCTTCTGTTTGCCCGACGAATCAAAAACCATGATTATTCGCTATCTGGGTTTTCGGGAGATTACCCGTTTAACAAAGGTATGCAGATATCTTCGCGATCTTGTTGTAAACCATAAAGTTCTGGAAAGAGCCTGGTATCGCCGGTTTCCTTCACCACACCAATATCAACTCAAGACCATCGCTACGACAAAAGTTGAGCAACAACTCTGTGATTGGTTGAAACCGTTTGCGAATAAGGACGCTGTCGAGTCACTCGTAAAACAACAAAAGAGTATTTATTTTCCTGCTCTGCTCCTTTTCAACAACAGTAAACTGATGTCTCAATGTGAAACATTTAACTTAGAAACAAAAACCGAAATTACCCATCCTGATGATATCTTTGCAGTCACCTTAAGCGCCGATGGCCGCCACGTAGTGACCGCCAGTTTGGATAATACAGTGAAGATCTGTAGCCAGAGGACCGATGGATCATGGAAAGTAAAAGCCTCCACTTCCAATAATGGTTGGTTCAAAGAAGCCATTTTCAGCGCCGATAGCCGCCATCTGTTGGTGGTCAATCATTTAGGGGCGGGAATCTATGGTATGAACGAGGACGGATCATGTGAAGTCAAAGCCACCATTACCGATAATAGCTCGGTCATTTCAGCCACCTGCAGTGCTGATGGTCGCCATGTGTTGATCGCCAGTTGCGATAATACGCTGAAAATCTATGGCCAGAAGACTCATAGATCATGGGAAGCAAAATATATTATTAACTGCGATGCTTCGATCAGGTCGGCCAGCTTCAGCGCCGATGGCCGTCATCTGTTGGTTGTCAATACATATGACGTTGCGACAATCTACGGCCTAGAGGACGATGGATCATGGCAAGTAACAGCCACCATTACTGATCCGGGTGGTGTCAATTGGGCCTGCCTCAGCTCCGATGGCCGTCATGCGCTGATCCGCGTTATACCAAACACCTTGAAAATCTACGGTCAGGAGGCCATTGGTTCATGGGAAGTAAAAGCCACCACTAACCATAACAATTTTGCCAACTCACACTACTTCAGCGACGATTGCCGCCATCTTGCAACCATCAGTTTAGATAATACAGTGAAAATACTTGACCTGCAGGATGATGGATCATGGAAAGAAATAACCAGGTTTTCTCATGATCGTTTTGTCTTCTCAGTCAAGTTCAGCGCCGATGGTCGCCATCTGGTGACCAGAAGTGAGGATAATACGGCGAAAGTCTGTGGTCAGGAGACCCCCGGATCATGGGTAGAAGAAACCACCATTAGACACAATGGGAGGATCATCACAGCTGAGTTCAGTGCCGATGGCCGCTATTTGGTGACCGCCAGTCATGATAAAACGGCGAAAATCTATGGCCGTGAGGCCGGTGGAGCCTGGGTAAAAAAAACTACCATTGTCCACAAAGGCTGGGTCCGATCAGCCACCTTCAGTGCCGATGGTTGCCTTGTGGTGACCGCCAGTAAGGATCACACAGCGCAAATTTATGGTCTGAGTGAGGATGGATCCTGGGTAAAAAAAACCACCATTCAACACAATGACAGAGTCATTTCAGCCGACCTCTGCGCCGATGGCCGACATGTGGTGACCATCAGTGAAGATTACAAGGTGAGAATCACAGAACTATTGAAGAACGATTGATGATCGAATGAAGGTATGATCAAAAGACCCTTGGCAATTTTTGCACTGGGCTCTCAATAAAAAAATGCCTTTCTATCCTTTTCCCGGATCAGGGCTCTTCTTTTTCTTAATGCCACTGACCTCAATAGTTTGAACTTTCATGACAAAATCGACTCTATTGTAGATCGAATCCATTTTGAATGTCCTTATTCTATGTTTCTGTGCGGGGACAAATATTGACTCTGAAGCTCAGGGAGGAGCTGCTCATGAACCCTTTGAACAACAATTCCAGCGATGACGGTTCACTCTTGCCAATCAGGCAACTTCGGCGAGAAGAAGCACCAACAGGTGTCAGTGCAGGCAGGGACGTTACTTTGTATAACCAAAAGCAATCTGCATTATTCTGTTTGCCCAATGAAACAAAAGACTTGATTATCCGCTATTTGGGTTTTCGGGAGATTACCTGTTTAACCAGGGTTTGCAAACACCTTCGCGATCTTGTTGAAAACAATGAGACTCTGGAAAGAGCCTGGTATCAACGGTTTCCTTCACCACACCAATATCTACTAAAGACCATAGCTACCACAAAAGGTGAGCAACAACTCCGTGACTGGTTGAAGCCGTTTGCGAATATGGACACTGTCGAGTCACTCGTACAAAAACATGAGAGTACTTACTTTCCTGCTCTGCTCCTTTTCAACAACAGTAAGCTGATGTCTCAATGTGAAACATTTGACTTAAAGACAAAAATCGAAATTGCCCATCCTGACAGAATCTTAAAAGCCACCTTAAGCGCCGATAGCCGCCACCTGGTGACCGCCTGTTCAAATGATACATTGAAGATCTGTAGCCAGGAGACCGATGGATCATGGAAAGTAAAAGCCTCCATTCCCAGGAATGGATGGGTCAATGAAGCTTTTTTCAGCGCCGATAACCGACATGTGCTGGTCGTCAGTCGTTTCACGGCGGAAATCTATAGTATGAACGAGGATGGATCATGGGAAGCAAAAGACACCATTCCCAATAATCGTACGACCTTCTCAGCCACCTTCAGTGCTGATAGTCGCCATGTGTTGACCGCCGGTTTGAATAATGTGGATATTGTGGATAATACGCTGAAAATCTACGGCCAGAATAACGATAGATCATGGGAAGTAAAATACATTATTAACTGTGATACTCCGAACAGTTTGGCCAGCTTCAGCGACGATGGCCGTCATCTGTTGGTTGTCAACACATCTGGCGTTGCGACAATCTATGGTCAGGAGGAGGATGGATCATGGGAAGTAGAAGCCACCCTTCCTGATGAGGGTAGTGACAGCTGGGCCTTCCTCAGCTCCAATGGCCGTCATGCGTTGTTCTGCGATGGATGGATGACTTTAAAAATCTATAGTCAGGAGGCCGGGTCATGGGAAGAAAAAGCCACCATTACCCATAATAGTGGTCTCAGCTTAATCTCTTTTAGCAAAGATTGCCGCCATCTTGCAACCGGCAGTTGCGATAATACAGCAATAATATGTGACCTGCAGGACGATGGATCATGGAAAGAAATAACCAGGATTTCTCATCACAGCCTTGTCCTCTCTGTCGAGTTCAGCGTCGATGGCTGCCATCTGGTGACCAAAAGTTATGATAACAAGGCGAAAATCTGTAGTCAGGAGGCCCCTGGATCATGGCTAGAAGAAGTCACCATTAAACACAATGGGTATATCACCGCAGCCATGTTCAGCGCCGATGGCCGCCATTTAGTGACCGCCAGTCATGATAAAACGGCGAAAATCTGTGGCCGTAAGGCCGATGGAACCTGGGTAAAAAAAGCCACCATAACCCACGAAGATGAGGTCCTATCCGCCACCTTCAGTGCCGATGGTTGCCTTGTGGTGACCGCCAGTAAGGATAACACCGCGCAAATTTATGGTCTGAGCAAAGATGGATCATGGGTAAAAAAAGCCACCGTTATACACGATAAAGCCCTCATCTCAGCCACCTTCTGCGTCGATGGCCGACACCTGGTGACTGCCAGTGAAGATTACACGGTGAGAATCACTGAACTATGGAAGAACGATTGATGATCGAATGAATGTATTTTTGCTCTGAACCGATTAGCAAACACTCAATAGTTTGAACTTCCATGACAAAAGCGAGTCAAACTGATCGAATCACTCGTTCCCACGCTCTGTGGGTGTCGCAAAACTTCAACAGCTCGTTCTCACGCTCTGAAGTCGTCATTCCCGCGAAGGCGGGAATCCAGCGCCAACAGTGGGTCTCTGCCTTCTCGGGGATGACAAGGCCAGGGGGGCACCGGGCAGTATGGTTCTGGTGGTGAGTCAGTGTGGATTCCCGCTTTCGCGGGAATGACGAGAATGAAGCCGGGAATGACGGAAGTCAACCCGTTCCCACGCTGGAGCATGGGAGCCAGAGGTTTTGCGGCACCCACGCTCTGTGGGAATGCATACCACACCTGAAAAGCAGACTCTACAGCGTGAGATAGGTATGGGTTCCCACGGCATGGGAACCAGAGTTATCGATTTTGAATGTCTTTTTCTACGCGCGGATAAATATTGACTCTGAAGCTCTGGAGGAGCTGCTCATGACCCCTTTGAACAATAATTCCAGTAATGACGGTTCAACACCTAAGCAGCCTCGACTCGAGCAAGCACCAACGGGCATCATTGCAGGCAGGGATGTTACTGCATATAACCAAAATCAATCTGCATTCTTTTCTTTGCCCGACGAATCAAAAACCATGATTATTCGCTATCTGGGTTTTCGGGAGATTACCCGTTTAGCAAAGGTATGCAAATATCTTCGCGATCTTGTTGAAAACCATAAAGCTCTGGAAAGAGCCTGGTATCGACGGTTCCCTTCACCACACCAATATCAACTGAAGACCATCGCTACTGCAAAAGATGAGCAACAACTCCGTGGCTGGTTGAAGCCATTTGCGAATAAAGACACGGTCGAGTCACTCGTAAAACAACAAAAGAGTACTTATTTTCCAGCTCTGCTCTTTTTCAACAACAGTAAACTGATGTCTCAAAGTGAAACATTTAACTTAAAGACAAAAACCGAAATGACCCATCCTGACAAAATCTCTATAACCACCTTAAGCGCCGATTGCCGCCACTTAGTGACCGCCAGTTTGGATGACACATTGAAGATCTGTAGCCAGGAGACCGATGGATCGTGGAAAGTAAAAGCCTCAACTCCCAATAATGAGGTCAAAAAAGCCATTTTCAGCACCGATAATCGCCATGCGTTGGTCGTCAGTCGTCTCAGGGCAAGAATCTACGGTATGAATGAGGATGGATCATGGGAAGCAAAAGCCACCATTTCCCATAATCGTTGGGTCATCTCAGCCGCATTCAGTGCTGATGGTCGCCATGTATTCACCGCCAGTTTCGATAATACGCTGAAAACCTATGGCCAGAAGAATGATGGATCATGGGAAGCAAAATACATTATTAACTTTGATAATCCGATCAGGTTTGCCAGCTTCAGCACCCATGGCCGTCGTCTATTGGTTGTCAATTCATCTGATGTTGCGACTATCTATGGTCTGCAGGACGATGGATCATTGGAAGCAAAAGCCAGCATTACTGATACGAGTAGTGTCAGTCGGGCCCGCCTCAGCTCCGATGGCTGTCATTTGTTGATCCGCGTTGATTATGAGACTTTGAAAATCTACGGTCAGCAGGCCACTGGGTCATGGGAAGTAAAAGCGATCATTACCCATAATGATGTAATCAGGTCAACCACTTTCAGCGAAGATTGCCGCCATCTTGCAACCGCCAGTTTCGATAATACAGCAAAAATATGTGACCTGCAGGACGATGGATCATGGAAAGAAATAACCACGATTTCTCATGATAGTTATGTCCACTCTGTCAAGTTCAGCACCGATGGTTGCCATCTGGTGACCAGAAGTGATGATAAAACGGCGCAAGTCTATAGTCAGGAAACCCCTGGATCATGGGTAAAAAAAGCCATCATTGAACACAATGGGGCTATCACCTCAGCCGGGTTCAGCGCCGATGGCCACCATTTGGTGACCGCCAGTCATGATGAAACAGCGAAAATCTATGGCCATGAGGCCGGTGGTTCCTGGGTAAAAAAAGCCACCATAACCCACAAAGATAAGGTCCGATCCGCCACCTTCAGTACCGATGGTTGCCTTGTGGTGACCGCCAGTGAGGATAACAGCGCGCAAATTTATGGTCTAAGCAAGGATGGATCATGGGTAAAAAAAGCCACCGTTGTACACGATAAAGCCCTCATATCAGCCATCTTCTGCGTCGATGGCCGACATGTGGTGACCACCAGTGAAGATTACAAGGTAAGAATCACTGAACTAGAAGAGCGATTGATCTACGAATGAACGTCTTTTTGCTCAGAACCGATTAGCAAACACTCAATAGTTTGAACTTCCATGACAAAAGCGAGTCAAACTGATCGAATCACTCGTTCCCACGCTCTGTGGGTGTCGCAAAACTTCAACAGCTCGTTCTCACGCTCTGAAGTCGTCATTCCCGCGAAGGCGGGAATCCAGCGCCAACAGTGGGTCTCTGCCTTCTCGGGGATGACAAGGCCAGGGGGGCACCGGGCAGTATGGTTCTGGTGGTGAGTCAGTGTGGATTCCCGCTTTCGCGGGAATGACAAGAACGAAGCCGGGAATGACGGAAGTCAATCCGTTCCCACGCTGGAGCATGGGAGCCAGAGGTTTTGCGACACCCACGCTCTGTGGGAATGCATACCACACCTGAAAAGCAGGCTCTACAGCGTGAGATAGGTATGGGTTCCCACGGCATGGGAACCAGAGTTATCGATTTTGTATGTCCTTTTCTATGTGAGGATAAATACTGACTCTGAAGCTCTGAAGGAGCTGCTCATGACCCCTTTGAACAATAATTCCGGTAATGACGGTTCAACACCTGAGCAGCCTCGACTCGAGCAGGCGCCAACTGGCATGGTTGCAGGCAGGGATGTTACTGCATATAACCAAAATCAATCTGCATTCTTTTGTTTGCCCGACGAATCAAAAACCATGATTATTCGCTATCTGGGTTTTCGGGACATTACCCGTTTAGTAAAGGTATGCAAATATTTTCGCGATCTTGTTGAAAACCATAAAGCTCTGGAAAGAGCCTGGTATCAAAGGTTTCCTTCACCACACCTGTATCAATTAAAGACCATCGCTACGACAAAAGATGAGCAACAACTCCGTGATTGGTTGAAGCCGTTTGCGAATAAGGACACTGTCGAGTCACTCGTAAAAAAACAACAGAGTACTTATTTTCCTGCTCTGCTGCTTTTCAACAACAGTAAACTGATGTCTCAATGTGAAACATTTAACTTAGTGACAAAGACCGAAATTACCCATCCTTACCATATCTTGATAGCCACCTTAAGCGCCGATAGCCGCCACTTAGTGACCGTCTGTTTGGATGGTATAGTGAAGATCTGTAGTCAGGAGACCGATGGATCATGGAAAGTAAAAGCCTCCACTCCCGATAATGGTTGGGTCCAAAAAGCCATTTTCAGTACCGATAACCGCCATGTGTTGGTCGTCAGTCGTCTCAGGGCAAGAATCTATGGTATGAATGAGGATGGATCATGGGAAGCAAAAGCCAACATTTCTCATAATCCTTGGATCATCTCAGCCATCACCAGTGCTGATGGTCGTCATGTGGTGATCGCCAGTTTGGATAATACGCTGAAAATCTATGGCCAGAAGATCGATGGATCATGGGAAGCAAAATACATTGTTAACTGTGATGCTTCGACCAGATTGGCCAGTTTCAGCGCCGATGGCCGACATCTGTTGGTTGTCAATACATCTGATGTTGCGACATTCTATGGTCTGGAGAACGATGGATCATTGGAAGCAAAAGCCACCATTGCTGATCCGGGTGGTGTCAATTGGGCTTGCCTCAGCTCCGATGGCCGCCATGCGTTGATCCGCTTTAGACCTAATACTTTGAAAATCTACGGTCGGGAGGCCGGGTCATGGAAAGTAAAAACCACCATTAACCATAATAATTTTGCCAACTCATACTCCTTCAGCGACGATTGCCGCCATCTTGCAACCGCCAGTTCCAATAATACAGCGAAAATATTTGACCTGCAGGATGATGGATCATGGAAAGAAATAACCACGGTTTCTCATAATCATTTTTTCTACTCTCTCAAGTTCAGCGCTGATTCTCGCCGTCTTATGACCGGAAGTGATGATATTACTCTGAAAATCTATGGTCAGGAGACCCCTGGATCATGGGTAGAAGAAGCCACCATTAAACACGATGAGAGGATCATCTCAACCGGGTTCAGCGCCGATAGCCGCCATTTGGTGACCGCCAGTTATGATAAAACAGCGAAAATCTATGGCCGTGAAGCCGGTGGATCCTGGGTAAAAAAAGCCACCATAGCCCACAAAGATTGGGTCCGATCAGCCACCTTCAGTGCCGATGGTTGCCTTGTGGTGACCGCCAGTAAGGATAACACGGCGCAAATTTATGGCCTTGGGAAGGATGGATCATGGGTGAAAAAAGCCACCCTTGTACACGACAGAGCAGTCATCTCGGCCACCTTCTGCGCCGATGGCCGACACCTGGTGACCACCAGTGAAGATTACAAGGTGAGAATCACTGAACTATGGAAGAACGATTGATGAACGAATGAACGTATTTTTGCTCAGAACCGATTAGCAAACAGTGTTGTTGTATCAATAGTTTGAACTTTCATGACAAAACAGAGTCAAACAGATCGAATCACTCATTCCCACGCTGGGACCCACAGGGCCTGAAAGCATGGGAACCAGAGTTATTGATTTTCAATGTGACGATAAATATTGACTCTTAAGGAGCTGCACATGACCCCTTTGAACAATAATTCCGGCGATGACGGTTCACTCTTACCAACACCTGTGCAGTTGCGACTCGAGCAAGCGCCAACGGGCATCGTTGCAGGCAGGGATGTTACTGCATATAACCAAAATCAATCTTCATTCTTCCGTTTGCCCGATGAAATAAAAACCAGGATTATTCACTATCTGGGTTTCCGGGAGATTACCCGTTTAGCAAAGGTATGCAAATATCTTTGCGACCTTTTAGAAAACCATAAAACTCTGGAAAGAGAATGGTATCGCCGGTTTCCTTCCCCACACCAACATCTACTAAAGACCATAGCTACTACAAAAGATGAGCAACAACTCCGTGACTGGTTGAAGCCGTTTGCGAATAAAGACACTGTCGAGTCACTCGTAAAACAGCAAAAGAGTACTTGTTTTCCTGCTCTGCTCCTTTTTAACAACAGTAAACTGATGTCTCAATGTGAAACATTTAACTTAGAGGCAAAAAACGAAGTTACCCATCACAGCAAAATCTTAGCAGTCACTTTAAGCGCCGATGGCCGCCACCTGGTGACCGCCAGTTTGGATAATACAGTGAAGATCTGTAGCCAGGAGAGCGATGGATCATGGAAAGTAAAAGCCTCCACTTCCGGTAATGGTTGGATCAAAGAAGCCGTTTTCAGCGTCGATAGCCGCCATCTGTTGGTCATCAGTCGTCGCAAGGCGGTGATCTATGGTATGAGGGAGGATGGATCATGGGAAGCAAAAGCCACCATTTCCCATAATGGTTGGGTCTTCTCAGCCGCACTCAGTGCTGATGGTCGCCATGCGTTGACCGCCAGTATGGATAATACGCTGAAAATCTATGGCCAGAATACCGATGGATCATGGGAAGCAAAATACATTATTAACTGTGATACTCCGATCAGGTTGGCCAACTTCACCGCCGATGGTCGTCATCTGTTGGTTGTCAATGCATCTGACGTTGCGACAATCTATGATCTGGAGGTCGATGGATCATTGCAAGCAAAAGCCACCATTACTGATCCGGATGGTGTCAATTGGGCCTGCCTCAGCTCTGATGGCCGTTATGCGCTGATCCGCATTGGACATGAAACTTTGAAAATCTGCAGTCAGGAAGCCACTGGGTCATGGGAAGTCAAAGCCACCATTAACCATAATAATTTTGTTCACTCACACTCCTTCAGCGACGATTGCCGCCATCTTGCAACCGCCAGTTTCGATAATACAGCGAAAATATGTGACCTGCAGGACGATGGATCATGGAAAGAAATAACCACGATTTATCACGATCGTTTTGTCCACTCTGTCAAGTTCAGCGCCGATGGTCGTCATCTGGTGACCATCGGTGATGATAAAACGGCGCAAGTCTATAGTCAGGAGAACCCCGGATCATGGGCAAAAAAAGCCACCATTGAACACAATGATCATATCACGTCAGCCGGGTTCAGCGCCGATGGCCGCCATTTGGTGACCACCAGTTATGATAAAACAGCGGAAATCTATGGCCATGAGGCCGATGGATCCTGGGTAAAAAAAGCCACCATAGTCCACAAAGATAAGGTCCGATCCGCCACTTTCAGCGCCGATGGTTGCCTTGTGGTGACCGCCAGTGAGGATAACACCGCGCAAATTTATGGTCTGGGGAAGGATGGATTATGGATAAAAAAAACCACCGTTGTACACGATAAAGCCGTCATCTCAGCCACCTTCTGCGTCGATGGCCGACACCTGGTGACCGCCAGCAAAGATCACAAGGTGAGAATCACTGAACTATTGAAGAACGATTGATGATCGGATGAACGTATTTTTACTCTGAACCGATTAGCAAACAGCGTTATATCAATAGATTGAACTTCCATGACAAAACCGAGTCAAACAGATCGAATCAATTTAACAACTCGTTCCCACGCTCTGAGGGTGTCGCAAAACTTCAACAGCTCGTTCTCACGCTCTGAATTCGTCATTCCCGCGAAGGCGGGAATCCAGCGCCAACGGTGGATCTCTGCCTTCTCGGGGATGACAAGGCCGGGGGACACCGGGCAGTAGGGTTCTGGTGGAGAGTCAGTGTGGATTCCCGCCTTCGCGGGAATGACGAGAATGAAGCCGGAAATGACGAGAATGCAGCCGGGAATGACGAGAATGAAGCCGGGAATGACGAGAATGAAGCCGGGAATGACGGGAGTCAACGCGTTCCCACGCCGGAGAGAGTTTTGCGACACCCTCGCTCTGCGTGGGAATGCATACCTTCCCTGAAAAGCGGACTCTACAGCGTGAGATAGGTATGGATTTCCGCACGGGGACCCACTGGGCCTGAAAGCATGGAAACCAGAGTTATCCATTTCGAATGTCCTTTTCTACGCGCGGATAAATATTGACTCTGAAGCTCTGGAGGAGCTGCACATGACCCCTTTGAACAATAATTCCAGCAATGACGGTTCACTCTCACCAACACCCAAACAGCCTGGACTCGAGCAAGCGCCAACGGGCACCCTTGCAGGCAGCGATGTTACTGCATATAACCAAAATCAATCTTCATTCTTCTCTTTGCCCGACGAATCAAAAACCATGATTATTCGCTATCTGGGTTTTCGGGAGATTACCCGTTTAGCAAAGGTATGCAGATACCTTCGCGATCTTGTTGAAAACCATAACGCTCTGGAAAGAGCCTGGTATCGCCGGTTTCCTTCACCACACCAATATCAACTGGAGAACATCGCTACCGCAAAAAATGAGCAACAACTCTGTGACTGGTTGAAACCGTTTGCGAATAAGGACACTGTCGAATCACTCGTAAAACAACAAAAGAGTACTTCTTTTCCTGCTCTGCTCCTTTTCAATAACAGTAAACTGATGTCTCAATGTGAAACATTTAACTTAGAGGCAAAAAACGAAATTACTCATCCCAGCAAGATCTCAGTCGTCTCCTTAAGCGCCGATGGCCGTAACTTAGTGACCGCCAGTGTGGATAACACAGTGAAGATCTGTAGTCAGGAGACCGATGGATCATGGAAAGTAAAAGCCTCCATTCCCAGAAATAGTTGGGTCTATGAAGCCTTTTTCAGCACCGATAACCGCCACGTGTTGGTCATCAGTCGTTTCAGGGTGGAAATCTATGGTATGAAGGAGGATGGATCATGGGAAGCAAAAGCCACCATTACCCATAATTTTTTGGTCTTCTCAGCCACCTTCAGTGCTGATGGTCACCACGCGTTGACCGCCAGTTCCGATACGCTGAAAGTCTATGGCCAGAAGACCGATGGATCATGGGAAGCAAAACACATTATTAACTGTGATACTCCGATCAGATTGGCCAGTTTCAGCGCCAATGGCTGTCATCTGCTGGTTGTCAATACATCTGACGTTGCGACAATCTATGGTCTGGAGGTCGATGGATCATTGCAAGCAAAAGCCACCATTACTGATCCGGGTGGTGTCAATTGGGCCTGCCTCAGCTCTGATGGCCGTTATGCGCTGATCCGCATTGGACATGAAACTTTGAAAATCTGCGGTCAGGAGGCCATTGGGTCATGGGAAGTCAAAGCCACCATTAACCATAATCATTTTGTCCACTCACACATCTTCAGCGACGATTGCCGCCATCTTGCAACCGTCAGTTCCGATAATACAACGAAAATATGTGACCTGCTGGACGATGGATCATGGAAAGAAATAACCACGATTTCTCATGATATTTTTTTCTACTCTGTCAAGTTCAGCGCCGATGGTCGTCATCTGGTGACCGGAAGAGATGATAATACGGCGCAAGTCTATAGTCAGGAGAACCCCGGATCATGGGCAAAAAAAGCCACCATTGAACACAATGATCATATCACGTCAGCCGGGTTCAGTGCCGATGGCCGCCATTTAGTGACCGCCAGTTTTGATAAAACAGCGAAAATCTATGGACTTGAGGCCGGTGGATCCTGGGTAAAAAAAGCCACCATAGCCCACAAAGATAGGGTCCGATCAGCCACCTTCAGTGCCGATGGTTGCCTTGTGGTGACCGCCTGTGACGATAACACCGCGCAAATTTATGGTCTGGGGAAGGATGGATTATGGGTAAAAAAAACCACCGTTGTACACGATAAAGCCGTCATCTCAGCCACCTTCTGCGTCGATGGCCGACACCTGGTGACTGCCACTGAAGATCACAAGGTGAGAATCACTGAGCTATCGAAGAACGATTGATGATCGGATGAACGTATTTTTACTCTGAACCGATTAGCAAACAGCGTTATATCAATAGATTGAACTTCCATGACAAAACCGAGTCAAACAGATCGAATCAATTTAACAACTCGTTCCCACGCTCTGAGGGTGTCGCAAAACTTCATCGCAAAACTTCAACAGCTCGTTCTCACGCTCTGAAGTCGTCATTCCCGCGAAGGCGGGAATCCAGCGCCAATGGTGGATCTCTGCCTTCTCGGGGGATGACAAGGCCAGGGGGACACTGGGCAGTAGGGTTCTGGTGGAGAGTCAGTGTGGATTCCCGCCTTCGCGGGAATGACGAGAATGAAGCCGGAAATGACGAGAATGAAGCCGGGAATGACGAGAATGAAGCCGGGAATGACGAAAATGAAGCCGGGAATGACGGTAGTCAACTCGTTCCCACGCTGAGACCCACAGGGCCTGAAAGCATGGGAACCAGACTTATTCATTTTAAATATCCTTTTTCTATGCGGGGATAAATATTAACTCTAAAGCTCTGGAGGAGCTGCTCTTGATCCCTTTGAACCAAAGTTCCAGCAATGACGGTTTACTCTCGCCAACAACTGAGCAGTCTCGACTCGAGCTAGCGCCAACGGGTGTCAGCGCAAGCAGGGACGTTAGTGTGTATAACCAAAATCAGTCTTCATTCTTCTCTTTGCCCGACGAATCAAAAGCCATGATTATTCGCTATGTGGGTTTTCGGGAGATTACCCGTTTAGCAAAGGTATGCAAATATCTTCGTGATCTTGTTAAAAATGATAAATCTATGGAAAGAGCATGGTATCGCCGGTTTCCTTCACCACACCAATATCAACTGGAGAACATCGCTACCGCAAAAAATGAGCAACAACTCTGTGACTGGTTGAAACCGTTTGCGAATAAGGACACTGTCGAATCACTCGTAAAACAACAAAAGAGTACTTCTTTTCCTGCTCTGCTCCTTTTCAATAACAGTAAACTGATGTCTCAATGTGAAACATTTAACTTAGAGGCAAAAAACGAAATTACTCATCCCAGCAAGATCTCAGTCGTCTCCTTAAGCGCCGATGGCCGTAACTTAGTGACCGCCAGTGTGGATAACACAGTGAAGATCTGTAGTCAGGAGACCGATGGATCATGGAAAGTAAAAGCCTCCATTCCCAGGAATAGTTGGGTCTATGAAGCCTTTTTCAGCACCGATAACCGCCATGTGTTGGTCATCAGTCGTTTCAGGGCGGAAATCTATGGTACGAAGGAGGATGGATCATGGGGAGCAAAAGCCACCATTCCCCATAATCGTATGATCCTTTCAGCCGCATTCAGTGATGGTGGTCGCTATGCGTTGACCGCCAGTTTGGATGATACGCTGAAAGTCTATGGCCAGAAGACCGATGGATCATGGGAAGCAAAATACATTATTCACTGTGATACTCCGATCAGATTGGCCAGCTTCAGCGCCGATGGCTGTCGTCTGTTGGTTATCAATATATCAGACGTTGCGACAATCTACGGTCAGGAGGACGATGGATCATTGCAGGCAAAAGCCACCATTACTGATCCGAGTGGTGTCAATTGGGCCAGCCTCAGCCCCGATGGCCGTCATGCGTTGATACGCGTTGGACATAACACTATGAAAATCTGCAGTCAGGAGGCCATTGGGTCATGGGAAGTCAAAGCCACCATTAACCATAATCATTTTGTCCACTCACACTTCTTCAGCGACGATTGTCGCCATCTTGCAACCGTCAGTTTCGATAATGAAACGAAAATATGTGACCTGCAGGACGATGGATCATGGAAAGAAATAACCACGATTTCTCATGATAATAATTTCTACTCTGTCAAGTTCAGCGCCGATAGTCGCCATCTGGTGACCGGAAGTTATGATAATACTGCGCAAGTCTATGGTCAGGAGACCCCTGGATCATGGGTAAAAAAAGCAACCATTAAACACAATGGGGATATCATATCAGCCAGGTTCAGTGCCGATGGCCGCCATTTAGTGACTGCCAGTTATGATAAAACAGCGAAAATCTATGGACTTGAGGCCGGTGGATCCTGGGTAAAAAAAGCCACCATAGCCCACAAAAACAGGGTCCGATCAGCCACCTTCAGTGCCGATGGTTGCCTTGTGGTGACCGCCTGTGACGATAACACCGCGCAAATTTATGGTCTGGGGAAGGATGGATTATGGGTAAAAAAAACCACCGTTGTACACGATAAAGCCGTCATCTCAGCCACCTTCTGCGTCGATGGCCGACATCTGGTGACCACCAGTGAAGATCACAAGATGAGAATCACCGAACTATGGAAAAACGATTGATGATCGGATGAATGTATTTTTACTCTGAACCGATTAGCAAACAGCGTTATATCAATAGATTGAACTTCCATGACAAAACCGAGTCAAACAGATCGAATCAATTTAACAACTCGTTCCCACGCTCTGAGGGTGTCGCAAAACTTCAACAGCTCGTTCTCACGCTCTGAAGTCGTCATTCCCGCGAAGGCGGGAATCCAGCGCCAACGGTGGATCTCTGCCTTCTCGGGGATGACAAGGCCAGGGGGACACCGGGCAGTAGGGTTCTGGTGGAGAGTCAGTGTGGATTCCCGCCTTCGCGGGAATGACGAGAATGAAGCCGGGAATGACGAGAATGAAGCCGGGAATGACGAGAATGAAGCCGGGAATGACGGTAGTCAACTCGTTCCCACGCTGAGACCCACAGGGCCTGAAAACATGGGAACCAGACTTATTCATTTTAAATATCCTTTTTCTATGCGGGGATAAATATTAACTCTAAAGCTCTGGAGGAGCTGCTCTTGATCCCTTTGAACCAAAGTTCCAGCAATGACGGTTTACTCTCGCCAACAACTGAGCAGTCTCGACTCGAGCAAGCGCCAACGGGTGTCAGCGCAGGCAGGGACGTTAGTGTGTATAACCAAAATCAGTCTTCATTCTTCTCTTTGCCCGACGAATCAAAAACCATGATCATTCGCTATCTGGGTTTTCGGGAGATTACCCGTTTAGCAAAGGTATGCAGATACCTTCGCGATCTTGTTGAAAACCATAAGGCTCTGGAAAGAGCCTGGTATCGCCGGTTTCCTTCCCCAAACCAATATCAACTGGAGACCATCGCCACTGAAAAAAATGAGCAACAACTCTGCGACTGGTTGAAACCGTTTGCGAATAAGGACACTGTCGAATCACTCGTAAAACAACAAAAGAGTACTTCTTTTCCTGCTCTGCTCCTTTTCAATAACAGTAAACTGATGTCTCAATGTGAAACATTTAACTTACAGACAAAGATCGAAATTACCCATCCTGATGATATCTTTGTAGTCACCTTAAGCGCCAATAGCCGCCACTTAGTGACCACCAGTGTAGATGGTACAGTGAAGATCTGTAGTCAGGAGACCGATGGATCATGGAAAGTAAAAGCCTCCACTCCCACGAATGGTTGGGTCTATGAAGCCTTTTTCAGCACCGATAACCGACATGTGTTGACCGTCAGTCGTTCCAGGGTGGAAATCTATGGTATGAAGGAGGATGGATCATGGGAAGCAAAAGCCACCATTGCCCATAATTTTTGGGTCTTCTCAGCCACCTTCAGTGCTGATGGTCACCATGCGTTGACCGCCATTTCCGATACGCTGAAAGTCTATAGCCAGAAGACCGATGGATCATGGGAAGCAAAACACATTATTAACTGTGATACTCCGATCAGATTGGCCAGCTTCAGCGCCAATGGCTGTCATCTGCTGGTTGTCAATACACCTGACGTTGCGACAATCTATGGTCTGGAGGACGATGGCTCATTGCAAGCAAAAGCCACCATTACTGATCTGGGTATTGTCGATTGGGCCTGCCTCAGCTCCGATGGTTGTCATGCTTTGATATGCGTTGGACACAACACTATGAAAATCTGCGGTCAGGAGGCCATTGGGTCATGGGAAGTCAAAGCCACCATTAACCATAATAATTTTGTCCACTCACACACCTTCAGCGACGATTGCCGCCATCTTGCAACCGTCAGTTCCGATAATACAACGAAAATATGTGGCCTGCTGGACGATGGATCATGGAAAGAAATAACCACGATTTCTCATGATATTTTTTTCTACTCTGTCAAGTTCAGCGCCGATGGTTGCCATCTGGTGACCGGAAGAGATGATAATACGGCGCAAGTCTATAGTCAGGAGAACCCCGGATCATGGGCAAAAAAAGCCACCATTGAACACAATGATCATATCACGTCAGCAGGGTTCAGTGCCGATGGCCGCCATTTAGTGACCGCCAGTTTTGATAAAACAGCGAAAATCTATGGACTTGAGGCCGGTGGATCCTGGGTAAAAAAAGCCACCATAGCCCACAAAGATAGGGTCCGATCAGCCACCTTCAGTGCCGATGGTTGCCTTGTGGTGACCGCCTGTGACGATAACACCGCGCAAATTTATGGTCTGGGGAAGGATGGGTCTTGGGTAAAAAAAGCCACCGTCGTACACGATAAAGCCGTCATCTCAGCCACCTTCTGCGTCGATGGCCGACATCTGGTGACCACCAGTGAAGATCACAAGGTGAGAATCACTGAACTATGGAAGAACGATTGATGATCGGATGAACGTATTTTTACTCTGAACCGATTAGCAAACAGCGTGTTATATCAATAGATTGAACTTCCATGACAAAACCGAGTCAAACAGATCGAATCAATTTAACAACTCGTTCCCACGCTCTGAGGGTGTCGCAAAACTTCAACAGCTCGTTCTCACGCTCTGAAGTCGTCATTCCCGCGAAGGCGGGAATCCAGCGCCAACGGTGGATCTCTGCCTTCTCGGGGATAACAAGGCCAGGGGGACACCGGGCAGTAGGGTTCTGGTGGAGAGTCAGTGTGGATTCCCGCCTTCGCGGGAATGACGAGAATGAAGCCGGGAATGACGGTAGTCAACTCGTTCCCACGCTGAGTCCCACAGGACCTGAAAGCATGGGAACCAGACTTATTCATTTTAAATATCCTTTTTCTATGCGGGGATAAATATTAACTCTAAAGCTCTGGAGGAGCTGCTCTTGATCCCTTTGAACCAACGTTCCAGCAATGACGGTTTACTCTCGCCAACAACTGAGCAGTCTCGACTCGAGCAAGCGCCAACGGGTGTCAGCGCAGGCAGGGACGTTAGTGTGTATAACCAAAATCAGTCTTCATTCTTCTCTTTGCCCGACGAATCAAAAACCATGATCATTCGCTATCTGGGTTTTCGGGAGATTACCCGTTTAGCAAAGGTATGCAGATACCTTCGCGATCTTGTTGAAAACCATAACGCTCTGGAAAGAGCCTGGTATCGCCGGTTTCCTTCACCACACCAATATCAACTGGAGAACATCGCTACCGCAAAAAATGAGCAGCAACTCTGTGACTGGTTGAAACCGTTTGCGAATAAGGACACTGTCGAATCACTCGTAAAACAACAAAAGAGTACTTCTTTTCCTGCTCTGCTCCTTTTCAATAACAGTAAACTGATGTCTCAATGTGAAACATTTAACTTACAGACAAAGACCGAAATTACCCATCCTAATGATATCTTTGTAGTCACCTTAAGCGCCGATAGCCGCCACTTAGTGACCGTCAGTTTGGATAACACAGTGAAGATCTGTAGTCAGGAGACCGATGGATCATGGAAAGTAAAAGCCTCCATTCCCAGGAATGGTTGGATCTATGAAGCCTTTTTCAGCGCCGATAACCGGCATGTGTTGGTCGTCAGTCGTTTGAGGGTGGAAATCTATGGTACGAAGGAGGATGGATCATGGGAAGCAAAAGCCAACATTTCCCATAATAATTCCGTCATTTCAGCCACTTTCAGTGCTGATGGTCGCCATGTGTTGACCGCCAGTTTCGATAATACGCTGAAAGTCTATGGCCAGAAGACCGATGGATCATGGGAAGCAAAATACATTATTAACTGTGATACTTCGATCAAGTGGGCCAGCTTCAGTGCCGATGGCCGTCATCTGTTGGTTGTCAATACATCTGACGTTGCGACAATCTATGGTCAGGAGGACGATGGCTCATTGCAAGCAAAAGCCACCATTACTGATCCGGGTAGTGTCGATTGGGCCCGCCTCAGCTCCGATGGCCGTCATGCGTTGATACGCGTTGGACATAACACTATGAAAATCTGCGGCCAGCAGGCCATTGGGTCATGGGAAGTCAAAGCCACCATTAACCATAATAATTTTGTCCACTCACACGCCTTCAGCGACGATTGCCGCCATCTTGCAACCGTCAGTTTTGATAATACAACGAAAATATGTGACCTGCAGGATGATGGATCATGGAAAGAAATAACCAGCATTTCTCATGATGGTTTTATCTACTCAGTCGAGTTCAGTGCCGATGGCCGCTATCTGATTATCAGAAGTGAAGATAACAAGGCGAAAGTCTATGGTCAGGAGACCCCTGGATCATGGGTAATAGAAACCACCATTAAACACAATGCGAGTATCACCGCAACCAGGTTCAGCGCCGATGGCCGCCATTTAGTGACCGCCAGTGGTGATAAAACGGCGAAAATCTATGGCCTTGGGGCCGGTGGATTGTGGGTAAAAAAAACCACCATTGTCCACGAAGGTTGGATCCGATCAGCCACTTTCAGTGCCGATGGATGCCTTGTGGTGACCGCCAGTGAGGATAACACGGCGCAAATTTATGGTCTGGGGAAGGACGGAACATGGGTAAAAAAAACCACCGTTGTACACAACAGTGCAGTCATCTCAGCCACCTTCTGCGCCGATGGCCGACACCTGGTGACCGCCAGCAAAGATCACAAGGTGAGAATCACTGAACTATGGAAGAACGATTGATAATCGAATGAATGTATTTTTTCTCAGAACCGATCAGCAAACAGCGTTATATGAAAAGCCCTCTGGCAATTTTTTCACTGGGCTCTCAATGGAAAAATTTCTTTCTATCATTTCCCGTGATCAAGACCCTGTTCGTTTGCGTTGAGCTCAGGTTTTCTTAGTTTCACTGACCTCAATGTTATGAACTCCCACTACAAAACCAACTCTAAATATCGAATGTATTTTGAATGTCTTTTTCTATGCAAGGATAAATAATGACTCTGGAACCAGGGAGGAATCGGGTATGGATCCCATGAACAGCCATTCCAGCATCGGCGTTTCAAACCCGCCAACACCCGGGCAACCTTTACCGGAGGAAGCACCAACGGGTGTCAGTGCAGGCAGGGACGTTACTGTATATGACCAAAATCAATCTTTATTCTTCTGTTTGCCCGACGAAAAAAAAACTATGATTATCGGCTACCTGGGCTTTCGAGAGATTACCCGCCTAAAAGAGGTATGCAGATATTTTTGCGATCTTGTTGAAAACCATAAACTTCTGGAAAAAGCCTGGTATCGCCGATTTTCTTCACCACACCAAAATCAACTAAAGACCATCGTTAAGTCAAAAGATGAGCAACAACTCCGTGACTGGTTGAGTCCTTTTGCACCTCAGGGCACTGTCGAGTCAATGGTAAAACAACGACTGAGTACTTATTTTCCTGCTCTGCTTCTTTTTAACAACAGCAGTCTGATGTCTGACTGTGAACAATTCAAGTTAGTGAAAAAAAACGAAATCTCCCATTTTGACGAGGTCTACACAGCCAGCTTCAGCGCTGATGCCAGCTTTATCATGACCAGTAACGATGGTTCGTTGACAATCTGTGACCGGAAGACCGATGGATCATGGGAAGCAAAAGACACTATTAACCTTGATGGTCCAGTCTTTGCGGCCAGCTTCAGCTCTGATACCTGTTATCTTCTGACTTCCGATGGAGATAACTCTGAGACTGCGAAAATCCATGCTCAGGAGAAAGATGGATCATGGGAAGTAAAAGCTACCACCACCCAAGAGGGTGGTATCATTTCAGCCACCTTCAGCCCCGATGGCCGCTATCTGTTGACCATCAGTCAGTATAATTTGGTGAAAATCCATGGTCAGGAGACCGATGGATTATGGAAAGAAAAAGCCGCTTATAAGCATGATGATACGATCATTTCGTTCAGCTTCAGCTCAGACAGTCGTCATTTGTTGATCGCCAGTTCATATAACACAGTGACAATCTATGGTCTGGAGGACGATGGATCCTGGGATGTAAAAGCCACCATTACCCATGAGGGTAAGATCTTCTCAGCCACCTTCAGCGCCGATAACCGCCGTCTGGTCACCACCGCTGATGATCGCACGGCAAAAATCTGTGACCTGCAGGACGATGGGTCATGGAGAGAAACAGCCACAATTGCTCATGACGATACTGTCTTCTCAACCATATTAAGCCACGATAGCTGCTATTTGGTGACCATCACCCAAAGAAAAGTCAGAATTTTTCATGATAATGCGATCTACTCAGCCAGCTTCATCGCCGATAGCCGCCATCTGGTAAGCGCCAGTGAAGATAACTCGGCAAAAGCCCATAGCCATAAGGCGGCTGGATCATGGGTGAAAAATGCCACCATTTCTCACAAGAAAGGCATCCACTCAGCCACCCTTAGCCCCGATGGCCAGCATCTGGCGATCAACGGCACTGATAACAAGGTAATAATCTATGGCCTGGGGGAAGATGGATCATGGAAGAAAGAAACCGTCATTTGCCACAAAGGTCATTTCTCAGAAGCCACCTTCAGTCCTGATGGTACCCATCTGGTGACGTGGGCCGATAATGACAAAACGGCAAAAATTTATGGTCTGGGTCCCGAGGGAACATGGCTAAAAAAAGCCATCATTTCTCACGAGGAGGGCATCTCCTCAGCTACCTTCAGCCCCGATGGCCGACATGTGTTGACCATCAGTAATGATCACAAGGTAAGAATCACTGAACTGCAGAAACTTTGATGAGCTAATGAGTGTAAAACCCATTGACTGCAGACGGCTATCAGACAGAAATGCTTTTTGCAGGAATGAATTTTCCCGGACCAGGACTCTTCTTTTTCTTAATTCCACTGACTTCAATATTTTGAACTTCCATTTCAAAACCGACTCTAACAGACCTGATCCATTTTGAGCCTCCTTTTCTATGGGAGGATAAATATTGACTTTGAAGCCGTTGAGGAATCGGGCATGGACCCAATGAACAGCCATTTAAGCACCGACGTTTCAAACCCGCCAACACCCAGGCAGTCCGAACCGGAGGAAGCACCAATGGGTGTCAGTGCAGGAAGGGACGTTACTGTATATGACCAAAATCAATCTTTATTCTTCTGTTTGCCCAACGAAACAAAATCTATGGTTATTCGCTATTTGGGTCTTCGAGAGATTACCCGTTTAGTAACGGTATGCAAATATCTTCGCGATCTTGTTGAAAACGATAAAGCTCTGGAAAGAGCATGGATTCGCCGATTTCCTTCACCATACCAATATCAACTAAAGACCCTCGTTACGGCAAAAGATGAGCAACAACTCCGTGACTGGCTGAAGCCGTCTGCGAATGAAGACACTGTCGAGTCACTCGTAAAACATCGAGATAGCGCTTATTTTCATGCTCTGGTCCTTTTTAACAAGAGTAAACTGATGTCTCAGTGTAAAAAATTCCACCTGGTGAAAAAAGCAACCATTATCCATCGTCACGATGTGGAGACAGCTACTCTAAGCACCGATAACCGCTATCTAGTGACCGCCAGTTTGGATAGTAATGTGAAAATCTGTGCCCGGGAGGCCGATGGATCATGGAAAGAAAAAACGACCATTTCCCATAATTGTTGGGTCATATCAGCCACCTTTAGTGCCGATGGCCGTCAATTGGTGACCGCCAGCCGTGATCACACAGCGAAAATCTGTAGTGAAAGAGATGATGGCTCATGGGAAGTAGAAACCACCATTTCCCATAATAGTTGGATCAACACATCGAGCTTCAATGCTGATGGCAGCCACGTGGTGACTGCCAGTCACGATCACACGGCAAAAATCTGTGGTCGGGACGACGATGGATCATGGTCAATAAAAGCCACCATTCAACATGATGGTCCGGTCAGATCAGCCAGCTTCAGCTGCGATGGCCGTCATGTCCTGACCGCAAGTATCGATCACATGGCAAAAATCTATGTCCGGAAAGCTAATGGGTCATGGGAAGAAAAAACCACCATCGCCCATGAGGATAAAGTCTTCTCAGCCAGTTTCAGCGCCGATGGCCGATATGTAGTGACTGCGGGTGAAGATCACACGGCAAAAATCTACGGCCTCCAGGACGATAGTTCATGGGAAGAAAAAGCCACCATTAGTCATGAGGGTGCAGTCTACTCAGCCTCCTTCAGCCTCGATGGCCTCCGTGTAGTCACTGCCAGTAAAGATAACACGGCAAAAATCTATGGTCTGAAGGCCTCTGGATCATGGGAAAAAGAAGCCACCATTAACCACATCAGGGCAGCCACTTCAGCCAACTTCAGCGCCGATGGCCGCCATGTGGTGACCACCAGTGCTGACAATACGTCGAAAATCTATGGCCTCCGGGCCGATGGGTCATGGGTAGAAAAACTTACCATCACCCACGACGATTGGGTCCTGTCAGCCACCTTCAGCCCCGATGGGTGCCTCGTGGTGACCGCGAGTTGCGACAAAAAGGCGAAAATTTATGGTCTGGGACACAATGGATCATGGGTAATAAAAGCCATCATTTCTCACAAGAGGCCGATTACCTCAGCCACCTTCAGCACCGATGGCCGATATATAGTGACCGCCAGTGAAGATTACACGGCTAGAATCACTGAACTACGTGGGAGCAATTGATTATCGAATCAGCCTGAAGGGGTCATTCTGCCGCTGCAAAGTCGCCCATTCTTTACCGTTAAGGAGAGTCTTATGTCGTTTTCAGTTAAAGATAAAGTCGTGTTGGTAACAGGTGCCAATCGAGGGATTGGAGAAGGTTTTGCAAAGATTTTATTGGCACAGGGCGCTAAAACCATTTACGCCGCTGCTCGTGATCTGGATAATTTGCCGTCAGTCATTGCCCTTGACCCTCGGGTGATTAAGCCCATCCAGTTGGATGTAACGAATAACGCGCATGTGACCAACGTGAGGGAATCCGTACCAGAGCTGGATATTCTTATTAACAATGCGGGGATTGCCACAGGAATCCACACCACCGAGCCCGGAGCCCTTGAGGTGGCACGCAAAGAAATGGAAGTAAATTTATTGGGTCCAATGGCGCTGACCCATGCTTTACTGCCGAAATTAAAAGCGTCTAATCAAGCGGCCATAATTAATATTTCGTCCATTGCTGCCATAAGTAATTTCCCATCTTTAGGGCCTTATTCAGCAACAAAAGCAGCATTGCATTCTTACACTCAGGGGTTGCGAGCAGATTTAAGCGGGTTTGGGATACGGGTTTTAGGGGTCTATCCCGGCCCAACGGACACTCGCCTGGCTGAAGGCATTGAGATGGATAAACCTGCTCCTGAAGAGGTGGCAATCAGAACATTCGAAAGTTTAGATGCCGGGGTTAGTGATGTATTTCCTGATGATTTTGCCAGTCAAATGTATTCTATCTTTTTAGATAAACCTCAAAAATTAGAAGCTTTTTTTGCTGAAATGACCGCGCAAAGTGAATAATAGTTTCTTGCACGGACTGTTTCTAAATGAACAGTAATTAAGCTTAATTTTGGTGAGAACCAATTAAAAAATAGCGTTATATCGAAAGCCCGGTGGCAATTTTTGCACCGGGCTCTTAATAAAAAAAATTTCTTCCTGCCATTTTCCCGGATCAGGGCTGTTTTTTTCTTGGTTACACTGACCTCAGTATTTTGAACTTTCATTATAAAACCGACTCTAACTGATCGAATCCATTTTGAATGACCTTTTTAAGCAAGGATAAATACTGACATTGGAGCTCTGGAGAAGCCCGGCATGAACCCTTTGAACAACACTTCCAGCAATGACGGTTCACTCTCGCCAACACCCAAGAGACCTCGACTGGAGGGAGCACCGACAGGTGTCAGTGCCTACAGGGACGTTGCTGTATATAACCAAAATCAATCTTCATTCTTCCGTTTGCCCGACGAAACAAAATCTATGATCATTCGCTATTTGGGTCTTCGAGAGATTACCCGTTTAGTAAGGGTATGCAAATATCTTCGTGATCATGTTGAAAATAATAAGGCTCTGGAAAGAGCATGGATTCGCCGGTTTCCTTCAGCACACCAATATCAACTAAAGACTATCGTTACAGCAAAAGATAAGAAACAACTCAGTAATTGGTTGCAGCCATTAGCGAATAAAGGCACGGTCAAGTCACTCATAAAACAACGAAAGAGCAGTTATTTTCCTGCTCAGTTACTTTTCATCAACAGTAAGCTGATGTCTCAATGTGAAAAATTTCACAGGGTGACCAGAAAAAAAAATAACCTTAATTACCAGATCACCACAACCGCCTTCAGTCCCGATGGTTGCCACTTGGTAACCGCCAGTATGGGTAAGGTGAGAATCTATGGCCGGAAGACTGATGGATCATGGAAAACAAAAGCCACCATTTCCCATGAGAATTGGGTCAGATCAGCCTCCTTCAGTCCAGATAGCAGGCATCTGGTGACCGCCAGTTATGATCGCACATCGAGAATCTGTGGTCTGGGAGACGATGGCTTATGGGAAGTAAAGACCATCATTTCCCATAAATTTTCGGCCAGATCGGCCAACTTCAGTGCTGATGGCCGCCATCTGGTGACTGCCAGTATGGATGAGACGATGAAAATTTATGGTCTGAAGACCGATGGATCATGGGAAGAAATAGCCACTATCAAACATAATGGTCCGGTTACCTCAGCCAGCTTGAGCGCCGATTGCCGTCATTTGCTGGTCGACGGTTTTGATAGAAATGCCACAGTCTATGGTCAGGAGGAAGATGGATCATGGAAAGTAAAAGGCACCATTACTCATGAGGGTATTGTCTACTCAGCCACCTTCAGCGGCGATGAACGTCATCTGGTAACCGCCAGTGAAGATTGTTCGGCCAAAATCTGTGCCCTGCAGGCCGATGGATCATGGAAAGAGATAGTCAAAATTTCTCATGATGATGTGGTCTACTCAGCCACCTTCAGCACAGATGGCAGCTATCTGGTGACCGCCAGTGAAGATGGTACGGCAAAAATCTATGGTCAAGAGACCCCCGGGTCGTGGGTAAAAGAGGCCACCATTAAACACAAACAATCAGTCATCTCAGCTAACTTTAGTCCCGATGGCCGCCACCTGGTGACCACCAGTAAAGATCACAGGGCAAAAATCTATGGCCGGGAGATCTCCGGATCATGGAAAAAAAAAGCCACCATTGCCCACAAAGGCTGGGTTCGACCAGCCGCCTTTAGTGCTGATGGTTGCCATGTCGTAACGACCGCCATAGGTGACAAAAAGGCAAAAATTTATGGACCAGGGGCCAATGGATCATGGGTAAAAAAAGCCACTATTCGACACAAGGAGAAGCTCAGATTCGCCATCATCAGCGCCGATAGCCGACATGTGTTGACCGTCGATGAATATATCACGACGAAAATGACTGAACTAAGGAGGAAGGAATAAGCTGTTCAATATTTTGAACTTCCATAACCAAACCGACTCTAATAGATCGAATCAATTTCGAATGTCCTTTCCAGGCAAGGATGAATACCAACTATAGAGCTACGGAGAAATCAGGCATGGAGCCCATTGAAAGCCATTCCGGCATTAACGGATCACTCTCACCAACACCTGAACAGCTTTCACTGGAGGAAACACCAACAGGTGTCAGTGCCGGCAGGGGCGTTAGTGTATATAACCAAAATCAATCTTCATTCTTCTATTTGCCCAACGAAACAAGATCTATGATTATTCGCTATTTGAGTTTTCGAGAGATTACCCGTTTAGCAAGAGTATGCAAATGTCTTCGCGATTTTGTTGAAAGAGAGAAAGTTCTGGAAAGAGCCTGGTACCGCCGGTTTCCTTCACCACGCCAGGATCAACTAAAGACCATCGTATCGACGAAAGATGAACAACAGCTCCGTGATTGGTTGAAGCCGTTTGCCAATGAGGACACTGTCGAGTCACTCATAAAACATCAATATAAGGCTTATTTTCCTGCTCTGCTTCTTTTCAACAACAGTAGACTGATGTCTCAATGTGAAGAATTTTACCTGGTGAAAACAGCCGAAATGAGCAAATGTCACACTGTCATGTCGGCCACCTTCAGCGCTGATTGTCGCCATGCACTGATTGCCACTGTCGCTGAAGTGGTGGAAATCCATGGCCGGGAGAACGATGGATCATGGAAACTAAAAGCCACTATTAACCATAACAAAGCGGTCAGATCAGCCGCCTTCAGTTCCGATGGCCGTCATGTGGTGACCGCCAGTAAGGATTGCACAGTGAAAATCTATGGTCTGGAGGACGATGGATCATGGGAAATAAAAGCCAACATTCTCCATAAAATTTCAGTCAAGTGGGCGGCCTTTAGTGCTAATGGTCGCCATGTGGTGACTAACGGTTATGATGCCATAATGAAAATCTGTAGTCAGAAAGACGATGGATCATGGGAAGAAAAAGAATCTATCAAGCATAATTGTCCAGCCAGGTCAACCAGTTTAAGCTACGATGGCCGTTATGTGTTGATTGTCGATACAAATAACAATGCGACAATCTACGGTCAGGGAGACGACGGATTCTGGGAAATAAAGTCTACCATTTCCCATAATTATTTTGTCACCTCAGCCACTTTCAGCGCCGATGGTCGCCATATGGCAACCACCAGTAAAGATGGTACGGCAAAAATCTGTGTCCTACAGGCCAATGGGTCATGGAAAGAAATAGTCAGGATTTCTCACTATGAGGAGGCCTACTCAGCCAACTTCAGCGCCGATGGCAGTCATATGGTGACCGCCAGCAGAGATGGTACGGCAGAGGTCTATGGCCAGAGGGCCCCTGGATTATGGGTAAGAGAGACCACCATTTTACACAATGAGTCAGTCAAGTCAGCCGACTTCAGCGCCGATGGACGCCACCTGGTGACCACCAGTGACGATCACACAGCAAAAATCTATGGTCTGGAGGCCACTGAATCCTGGGTAAAAAAAGCCACCATTCACCACAAAGGTCCGGTTCAACGAGCCGCCTTTAGTGGCGATGGATGCCATGTTATAACAACCGCCAGTGATGACAATATGGCGAACATTTATAGTCTTGGGCCCGATGGATCATGGGTAAAAAAAGCCACTGTTCAACATGAGATAGCGTCCAGATCAGCCAACATCAGCGCCGATGGCCGATATATATTGACCTTCAGTGACCTTAACCAAGTGGAAATCACTGAACTTCGGAAGAAGGATTGATGATCGAATGAGCCTGACCTCACAGCCAGGCTCCTGCCACAACAAGATAGGTTCGCTGAGACTCGCCATTACTGATTAAAGGTGCGGGTGATTTCGCCATACAGCTTTTGTGGTTACCAGTCATCAGCTAATACAGCCATTATGCGTTTTTCTGCCACTTTTTTCTGACCATTACTGCTTTTAAAGTCTATATCTTCACATTGGTGAACCAACCCCTTCCTGTTAGTAAAGATAAAACCGCAATTTCTTTTATAACGATGTGTTTCTTTCGTACCTTCATCTGGCGAGTCAACAGCAAACTCAGGGCTTGAAGACTGGCCAATATTAAGCCCACCGCCTGAATATTCAATCTCACAATCGTTGTCATTCAACTGTACGACCAGACTTGCCAGCCCTTTGTCGCGATGCCAAGGCATATCCACAACGTTCCGGGGAGTGAAGAAGAACCCTTCAAAGCTGTCAGCATTGATTGAGGGATAGCGAATTATCCAAAACTTTATATTTTCAACTTTTTTACCTGACCAATCTAATGAATCAGCCATTTTTTCCAATGCCTGACAGCATAGCTCTTTAACAGCTTCTGAACGAGTATGAATAATATTTTTCTTGAACGCTTCTTTTTCTTTTATCTTGCCATTTTCATCAAAATGACTAATTAAGTTTTGGTTCCTGGAATGCAAAAGCGTTGAATGCCGTATGTTAGCGCGCTGAAAGCTGACTAAGATACGATCAAAAACATCATTCTTTGGTATTTCAAATTCATAAGCGGTGGATTTATCAATCTCGCTTTTCAGAAAATCGGCATCAAACAATCGGCGATCTTTGTCTACTTCTTCGTTGACCATTTTTAAAAGATCTTCATCAAATAAATGGTTTACCATTATAAATTTATCACCATATTTTATATGTTTATTAACTGTCCTTTCCCCTGAAACCAGTGGAGTGGCGACATGGCTACCAGCGATTATGCCACTATCTACTCCAGCTTCTGAAACATCCTGCCTGTGCTGTCTGTTGCGCAGAGGCGATTTGCCTGCTTCTGCCATCTCTTTGAAATTATGTGTCAATGATCTAAAAAAAACAGGCACTGCCGAGCGTTTCGATAATTGTGTCGTCGACTCCCGAACATTTGACAGGCTGTTTTTAAAGGAGTTGCTCTGTTGAGGTGATGGGGTTGCGCCAAAGTTAGACGACCTTGCCAGATAGGTATTCGTGGAGTGATAGAACAAGTGCCCGGTTCCCATTTGGAGTAATGACATCAGGTCATTGATATGATCTTGCCTCCAGATTTTTTGCGACGAAATCCCCGTAGCCAGTCTATCTGATGTCGTACTGAGAGCCAGTGAAAACAGATTCTCTGAATGTTGACTTGAGTCAGTGAGCAATAAAAAGCCCGGATGATGGGTAAAAAGATCATGATCAGAGTAAACCAGTCGTGATACCGGGTTATTCTGGCTACTACTCAGGCCGATTACCGCAGCGCCTTTTTGACTTTTTAAAACATCGGTTAAAGGTGGGGAAAAAACCTCCCTTTCAGCGGTATTGCCTGACATTGTGTTTTCAATGGCCCGGTTAACAGCCTTTAAGGTTTGTCCATGAAAGAGGCTGTAAACCTTATCCTCTTGAAAGTGTGAGCAGAGGGTTGTGATTGTCTCTAAGTCCCATTGAACATCCGCTTCAGCGTCAATAAGCAAGTTTATTTCCTCAGAAACCTGATCGCCACTCATCATAAGTTTTAACAGGTTATTATTGATCCCCTGAATTTGGATAGTCAGTTTATCCATACGGTTGTCAGAAAGCGTTTGATATAAGTTGACCCATTCCGGAATATCTTCAGGCGGATCAATTTCAGCACTGTTTCCGGTATTATTCAGAACATTGATTTCCAGGAAAGGCTTTTGATCTTCGGGGAATACAACCTGCTGATAATAATGACTGGCCAGCCAGGGGTGCTCAGGATAGACAGGCATAATGCCTTTGCGGGGAAGTTGTGCGTCACAGGCAAGGATTTTGTTTTCTCTATCCACATATTCAGATAGCGTACTGGTCAGATAGTTAAAATAAAATTTCAGGTTGATCAGTATAAAAAATGCCCTGATCTGAGACTCCAATGTCATTGCAGATACTGCGAAAAAATCGGTTATATAAGAGTGACTGCCTGCTGACGGCTGCCTGAGAACAACCTCGCCGACGGCGGCTATGTAGTAGGGTAAAAATGCGACCCCCACAAGAGACGCAGAAGTTCTCAGTGTGGCCAGTATCTGCTGTGCCATTGTGTAAGAATCCTGGTGTAGCAGAAGGTGGGTCTGAGCTTTTAATAAATGAGGTATTCTCTGACTCGAAAGAGTAGTACCTACCGGATTTTGATTGACTGTAATGAGTGTTTCAGTATTTCCACTTGCAGCGAATGGAAGTGCAGTCAAAATTAAAATTAATGCCATACATCTGGCTAAATTATTCATTTTTTAAATGGCTCCGAATTTACTATTTATGTTTAGTCAACTTCAGCTAACAGCTAAAGAAAGTCCCCTCTTGATGTTTTAGACAGATTGAAACGGATTAGCATTTGATTCGCTGCAATGTGCTAGCAACGCTTCACAAACCCAGCATTGAACTAAGGTCATGAATCAACACATAGCGATATAATACTGAACAACTGGTCAAGGAGATTTCTCAGAAATACGACGGAGTTTCGTACCAGTCTACGGGTTGTGTTTTTTATCTGTTTAAATTCTGCTGCTTTCAGATTTCTCTGAAATTTATATGAGTTCGAAGGGTAGCTGTAAAAAAGCAGAAGTGCTTAATTTTTTCATAATTAATTTTATGACGTGCGTCTGCATCAGGAAAAGCATTCCTGAAGGCTGAAGTCCAAAGTTCACTATTTTTCTTGTTATACACAATGATTTTCATCAACCTTAACTCCGTGGTAGATCATGAAATTACGTCCTGAGTCGCGACCAGAAAAAGCCTGACCATAGGCATGGGTAATGCGGCCTTATTATCAGATATTGATTAAAAACTGTTAGCGTCCAGCACTGCAATAATTTGAATACAGCTTTTTTATCATTGTGATAGCCATTGCCAATTTCATCCGCTTGCCTCTAACTTTTTTCTATACAGCAAGAGGACAATCCCATGAATAAATCCAAACAAGTAGAGAAAAAACACGATAGTCATAATATTTCAGTTCAGCAACCCAAAAAGCAAAGCGATTGCAATTTCAAGCGCTTCTTGTCGGTTGATTCATGTTTCGCATCTCCTGCGTTGTTTGCAGGAGAAAGACTGGCAGTCAGGTTGTGATTTTTGAAGACGTCCTCAAATGAGCACTTACATAAAAACGCTGCTGGATTCAATTCCAGGGAACTAAAAGCCATTGTAACTGTCAAATACCGTTATCCGCTTTCTAACTACCGTTATGAGCATGTCAAGGAAGCGAAAAGTAATAGCTGGTATTGCGAGGAGCACCAATGCCACCTTGGTACACAGATTGCCGAACAATAGCGTGGTTACAAGGCTCGATTGCTATATCCAGTTATTTTATACACAAGAAAAGGAGATAATTCCTATGGATACTATTAAATCAACCAATTCTCAGTTCGTCTCAGATGAAACTGCTCTAAAAAGGATGACAAACTCTACAGACGATCATTCACAGAGCGTTAAAATCTCTAAAAAAATGCCAGAATCTAAAGTTTTACCCTTCAAAAATGAGCAGTTAGTTCCAAATACTAATCCAGAAGGTATGACTTCATCAAAGCCTTATGCAGAAACAGGCTTAGAAAGGAAGGTGGATATGCTGGACTTATCCTTGGCAGATACCCGACTGGCCCAGCTACAAAGTTCAAGTCCTGCATGCATGCCTGCAGAAGAGATTGTTAAAATACCGGCTACCGAGCTTGATTATAGACCCCATTCTGAAAGCAATAACACCGAAACAATAAGGCCTTGGTTTGATTGTTTCGGGCAAATCTATGAATCTTTGCAAGAAAATGACCATCCAACACTTGAGAAACAATTATATGCACTTAGAGAAGATCAGATCGAAAGCCTTTTGATGGCTGAAGCCCCTAGATCTTTTCTAACTAAACATTATACCCAGAATCACGCCAGTTTACTGTTGCAAGCAGCCAGGGAATCCGAGGCAAACAAAGTTTTTTTCAAGTGTTTATTTGACCGGCTGAGTACGGAAGAATTGCGGATTATGCTTTTAAAGTCTGTCGATGATGGTCTGACACTATTGCATTATGCCAGCTCCGTTATAGAAGAGTCACTATTCAAGCAGCTGGAGCAGAAATTAGGTAGGGAAACACTTCTGGAAATGGTAACCCTTAAGGTAAATAATCATGCTCCTCCTATTGCATATGCCTGCCTTTATAATCAAAGTACATATCTGTTTAATACCGCTCTCACACAAAACAGGGAATTGATAGAAAAACTCCTGAAGGGTGGTCCCGATATTGATGAAAGCTTGTTACAGTTCATGTTTGTTAATTTTGGGAATTACGTGCTAGGAAAGGGTCTAAATAATGAGGAATACTGGGAGCGTTTAAATGATCTGTCAAATTTTCTGATTGGTCAAGAATTTTTGGATGCGCTCAGATTTGCTGGCAAAAAGAATGAGTCTGTTTTTCTGACGGCCTGTAAAAACGTAAACAGCTGGGAATTTTATAAATTAATTGCGGCAAAACTTAGTGATAACAAGCTTTTTGAGCTTTGTAAATGGGAAGTGGAAACGGGCAAGTCACTGTTGCACAAGTGCTTTGAAATAAATCATTCAGTTACTGTTATGCGAATTGTCCATTTAATCCAATCTGCATTATTGAGATTTAAAGTATTGTCTTTGCCCAATGCAGAAGGCGATTCCGTATTTCAACGGCTGTTAGTCGAAAATGATTTTTTTTACAGTAATAATAATGTGAAAGACATATTACGTGATATGGATTCTAGCGAACGGAATCAACTGGTTATTGGTGATGCAAATATTTGGGAGCAATCTGCCGTGAGTAGCGATCGAGCACTCAGACAGCAAGAGCGAAATCCAATAGTAGTTGCCTTGAACAAAGAAAATATGTCACTGGCTGAATATCTCTGGACACAGATTACTGACCCGCAATTACGAATTAAACTCTTACTTTACAGGTCAAAACACCAAAAAAACCTGTTCCAGCACATTTTGGAAAAAGGAGTTAGTCTGCAATGGTTCAACAAAATGCTGACAGATACCGACAGCGGAACCGAACGGGATCTACTCGCGGCTGAATTATATAAGATTGCATCAAAAGCTGATCGCATGAAAGATGCCTCTTATTACCTAAGCCAAATCAGGGATTCACAATTAATAAAGGATGTGTCTAAAGATCATTATAAATATTTTTTAGCTAACCTCTACAAGCAGGGTAAGAAGCTTACAGAAGCTGATTTCAGCAAAACAACCCCATCTCAATGTACAGACGCTATTACATATATATTTGAACATAGCTTCTATACAAAAGAATACCCCGGGAAAAATCATTTGCCGTTGCTTATGGTACAGGAGAATAGAGGTGATAAAGATGCTTTTGTCAAGTGGGCTTTAAGTCCGTTGAACGGAAAGCAAAGCCCATTGATTAAGATCCTGGAACGGTTTACTACTGCTTGTCTTGCGATCAATAGCCCTGATAAAAGTTATCTCTGGGGGAAGCTTTTTTTAGAAAGTAAAAGTGCCAAAAAAGAAATCATGTTGAGTAGGCCGATATTTCAGAAGATCATTAAAATGATGACACTGGAGCAGATAAGAGAGTGGCTTTTGCCTGAACTGGGTGGGAGTAATAATTTATACTTGCTTGTTTATAAAGATATCCTTGAGCCAATCGTGGAAAGACCGGACGGTTCAGGCAAAGCCTTTCTTGAAAAAACAGATCCGAAGACTGGTGAAAATTTATTGCATATTATTTTCAGGAGCAATCTTATTAATGAAAATTACGTAGATAAGAAAAATATGATTGATACAGTTGAATGGCTGGATAAAATCTATGGATTAACCTCGTTTTTGCAAAGTCATTCGGAAAACGATGGCTCAACCCCTTTACATGTACTCTTGAATGCAGAAGGAGGAATACGTCGCTCGAGGGCTGGATCAACACAAAAAAATATTCTGCAGCGCCTATGCCGGACAAAAACAGATCGCATTCATCTGGTTGAGTTGCTCAAACTAAAAGACAACAATGGCTGCACACCTCTGCACAAATTATTTTCCTTTTATAGAATAAATTATGAAATCGTTGATCTGTTAATTGATGAACTTGGTCTTGGAACATTTCGTGAGTTAGTGAATATCAAAGACAATCAAGATGAACCTGCTATAGATGTTGGCAAGTTTGAAAAAAAATTGAACTCTGATCCAAAATACGCCGTTCTGTTTAAAAATTGAGACTCATCGTCAATTGTATCGGTGGCAGAAAAGTCAGCTAATACTAACCCACCGGCAGTAGAAGCCAGGTCAGGGCCGATAAACATAATCACCGGCCTGACCACCGCTGGTGTAGACAGCCGGTGAAGTATGCTGATCCATGAACAGCACACTCAATCCGATATAACAGCCTCTTTCTCAATACTCTCGGTTATTGAGAGTCATGAATCAAAAGAGGCGACATCTATCTTGAAAAACTCCGTCAGTTCAGCAACCCAAAAAGCAAAGCGATTGCAATTTCAAGCGCTTCTTGTCGGTTGATTCATGTTTCGCATCTCCTGCGTTGTTTGCAGGAGAAAGTCTGGCAGTCAAGTTGTGATTTTTGAAGACGTCCTCAAATGAGCACTTACATAAAAATGCTGCTGAATTCAATTCCAGGGAACTAAAAGCCATTGTAACTGTCAAATACTATTGTCCTGCTTTCTAACTGCCGTAATGAGCATGTCAAGGAAACGAACAGTAATAGCTGGTATTGCGAGGAGCACCAATGCCACGTTGGTACACAGATTGCCGAACAATAGCGTGGTTACAAGGCTCGATTGCTATATCTAGTTATTTTATACACAAGAAAAGGAGATAATTCTTATGGATACTATTAAATCAACCAATTCTCAGTTCGTCTTAGATGAAACTGCTCGAAAAAGGATGACAAATTCTACAGACGATCATTCACAGAGCGGTAAAATCTCTAAAAAAATGCCAGAATCTAAAGTTTTACCCTTCAAAAATGAGCAGTTAGTTCCAAATACTAAACCAGAAGGTATGACTTCATCAAAGCCTTATGCAGAAACAGGCTTAGAAAGGAAGGTGGATATGCTGGACTTATCCTTGGCAGATACCCGACTGGCCAAGCTGCAAAGTTCAAGTGCTGCATGCATGCCTGCAGAAGAGATTGTTAAAATACCGGCTACCGGGCTTGATTATAGACCCCATTCTGAAAGCAATAACACCGAAACAATAAGGCCTTGGTTTGATTGTTTCGGGCAAATCTATGAATCTTTGCAAGAAAATGACCATCCAACACTTGAGAAACAATTATATGCACTTAGAGAAGATCAGATCAAAAGCCTTTTGATGGCTGAAGCCCCTAGATCTTTTCTAACTAAACATTATACCAAGAATCACGCCAGTTTACTTTTGCAAGCAGCCAGGGAATCCGAGGCAAACAAAGTTTTTTTCAAGTGTTTATTTGACCGGCTGAGTACGGAAGAGTTGCGGATTACGCTTTTAAAGTCTGTCGATAATGGTCTGACACTATTGCATTATGCCAGCTCCGTTATAGAAGAGTCACTATTCAAGCAGCTGGAGCAGAAATTAGGTAGGGAAACACTTCTGGAAATGGTAACCCTTAAGGTAAATAATCATGCTCCTCCTATTGCATATGCCTGCCTTTATAATCAAAGTACATATCTGTTTTATACCGCTCTCACACAAAACAGGGAATTGATAGAAAAACTCCTGAAGGGTGGTCCCGATATTGATGAAAGCTTGTTACAGTTCATGTTTGTTAATTTTGGGAATTACGTGCTAGGAAAGGCTCTAAGTAATAAGAAATACTGGGAGCGTTTAAATTATCTGTCAGATTTTCTGCATGATCAAGATTTTTTGGATGCGCTCAGATTTGCCGGCAAAAAGAATGAGTCTGTTTTTCTGACGGCCTGTAAAAACGTACACAGCTGGGAATTTTTAAAATTAATTGCGGCAAAACTTAGTGATAACCAGCTTTTTGAACTTTGTAAATGGGAAGTGGAAACGGGCAAGTCACTGTTGCACAAGTGCTTTGAAATAAATCATTCAGTTACTGTTATGCGTATTGTCAAGTTAATCCAATCTGCATTATTGAGATTTAAAGTATTGTCTTTGCCCAATGCAAAAGGCGATTCCGTATTTCAACAGCTGTTAGTCCACAATCAAATTTTTCACAGTGATGAGGTGAAAGACATAATACGTGATATGCATTCCAGCGAACGGAATCAACTGGTTATTGGTGATGCAAATATTTGGGAGCAATCTGCCGTGAGTAGCGATCGAGCACTCAGACAGCAAGAGCGAAATCCAATAGTAGTTGCCTTGAACAAAGAAAATATGTCACTGGCTGAATATCTCTGGACACAGATTACTGACCCGCAATTACGAATTAAACTCTTACTTTACAGGTCAAAACACCAAAAAAACCTGTTCCAGCACATTTTGGAAAAAGGAGTTAGTCTGCAATGGTTCAACAAAATGCTGACAGATACCGACAGCGGAACCGAACGGGATCTACTCGCGGCTGAATTATATAAGATTGCATCAAAAGCTGATCGCATGAAAGATGCCTCTTATTACCTAAGCCAAATCAGGGATTCACAATTAATAAAGGATGTGTCTAAAGATCATTATAAATATTTTTTAGCTAACCTCTACAAGCAGGGTAAGAAGCTTGCAGAAGCTGATTTCAGCAAAACAACCCCATCTCAATGTACAGACGCTATTACATATATATTTGAACATAGCTTCTATACAAAAAAATACCCCGGGAAAAATCATTTGCCGTTACTTATGGTACAGGAGAATAGGGGTGATAAAGATGCTTTTGTCAAGTGGGCTTTAAGTCCGTTGAACGGAGAGCAAAGCCCATTGATTCAGATCCTGGAACGGTTTACTACTGCTTGGCTTGAGATCAATAGCCCTGATGAACGTTATCCCTGGGGGACGTTTTTTTTTGAAAGTGAAAGTGCCAAAAAAGAAATGATGTTGAGTAGGCCGATATTTCAGAAGATCATTAAAATGATGACACTGGAGCAGATAAGAGAGTTGCTTTTGCCTGAACTGGGTGGGAGTAATAATTTATACTTGCTTGTTTATAAAGATATCCTTGAGCCAATCGTGGAAAGACCGGAGGGTTCAGGCAAAGCCTTTCTTGAAAAAACAGACCCGAAGACTGGTGAAAATTTATTGCATATTATTTTCAGGAGCAATCTTATTAGTGAAAATTACGTAGATAAGAAAAATATGATTGATACAGTTGAATGGCTGGATAAAATCTATGGATTAACCTCGTTTTTGCAAAGTCATTCGGAAAACGATGGCTCAACCCCTTTACATGTACTCTTGAATGCAGAAGGAGGAATACGTCGCTCGAGGGCTGGATCAACACAAAAAAATATTCTGCAGCGCCTATGCCGGACAAAAACAGATCGCATTGATCTGGTTGAGTTACTCAAACTAAAAGACAACAATGGCTGCACACCTCTGCACAAATTATTTTCCTTTTATAGAATAAATTATGAAATCGTTGATCTGTTAATTGATGAACTTGGTCTTGGAACATTTCGTGAGTTAGTGAATATCAAAGACAATCAAGATGAACCTGCTATAGATGTTGGCAAGTTTGAAAAAAAATTGAACTCTAATCCGAATTACGCCGTTCTGTTTAAAAATTGAGACTCATCATCAATTGTATCGGTGGGAGAAAAGTCAGCTAATACTAACCCACCGGCAGCAGAAGCCAGGTCAGGGCCGATAAACATAATCACCGGCCTGACCACCGCTGGTGTAGACAGCCGGTGAAATATGCTGATCCATGAACAGCACACTCAGTCCGATATAACAGCCTCTTTCTCAATACTCTCGGTTACTGAGAGTCATGAATCAAAAGAGGCGACATCTATTCTGACACGGGGGGAATGTGATTTACCAAACTTTAATGTCCACCGACAACAACAAAACGGGCAACAGTCCAGATTACTCCACCGTCACAGACTTGGCCAGGTTACGAGGCTGATCGACATCCGTTCCCTTGATAATGGCCACGTAGTAGGACAACAGTTGCAGAGGTACAGTGTAGAGAATGGGAGCAACGACTTCCGGTGCTGTCTCTAATGGCAATACCTTAATTCCGTCGCCTGCTACCAGACGGGCATGGCGGTCTGCAAAGACAAACAGCTGGCCACCTCTGGCGCGTACTTCTTCCATATTGGATTTCAGCTTTTCCAACAGGTCGTTGTTGGGTGCCACCACAATTACGGGCATATCGTTATCAATCAGAGCCAATGGACCGTGTTTCAATTCACCCGCCGCATAGGCTTCTGCATGGATGTAGGAGATTTCTTTCAGCTTCAGCGCACCTTCCATGGCAATCGGGTATTGAGTGCCGCGCCCCAGGAAAAGGCTGTGATGTTTGTCGGCAAAATCTTCAGCGACCGCTTCAATTTCACTGCTCATTTCCAGCGTACTGCTGATGATATGAGGCAATTCTCTCAGGGCTTTGACGACTTCAGTCTCCTGTTCTTCGGTCATTCCGGTGTGGCGACCAATGGCCGTTACCAGCATCAGCAGGGCGGCCAGCTGAGTCGTGAAGGCTTTGGTTGAGGCGACGCCGATCTCAGCTCCGGCCCGGGTCATCAAGGCCATATCAGATTCACGAACCATGGACGAACCCGGAACATTACAAATACTCAGGGAAGCCATGTAACCCATCTCTTTAGCCAGTTTCAGAGCTGCCAGAGTATCGGCCGTTTCTCCTGACTGGGAAAGTGTGACGAACAGACAGTCTTCAGGCACAAAGAATTTGCGATAGCGGAACTCTGAGGCAATTTCTACACGACAGGGGATTCCGGCCAGCTCCTCAAACCAGTAACGGGCTACCATGCCGGCATGGTAACTGGTGCCACAGGCAACAATCTGGATAGCTTTGGTTTTATTGAGGAGTTCGATACCGTTTTTACCCAGTATGTCGAGGTTCAACTTTGTCTCACCCAGTCGGCCTTCCAGTGTGTTGGCAATGGCATCGGGTTGCTCATGAATTTCTTTGAGCATGTAGTGCCGGTATGGCCCCTTGTCACCGGCATCGTGCTCAAGATTACTTTCTCTGGCGGCACGGGTAATGCTTTTGCCATCCGTATCAAAGACAGACACCTCTGTACGGGTCACTTCAGCCACATCACCTTCTTCCAGGAAAATAAAACGACGAGTCACCGGAAACAGCGCCAACTGATCGGAGGCAATGAAGTTTTCACCCAGTCCCAGACCAATGACCAGTGGGCTGCCAGAACGGGCAACCACCAGCCGCTCCGGGTCTTTGCGATCCATAACGACCATGCCATAAGCACCTTCCAGCCGGGGCACAGCTGCCTGAACGGCGGCGATCAGGCTGTCAGTACTTTTCAGTTCGTGGCTGACCAGATGGGCAATAACTTCTGTGTCTGTGTCAGAGACAAAGGTGTAGCCCTCTTGCTCCAGATAGTTCCTCAGTAACTCGTGGTTCTCAATAATACCGTTATGAACCACAGCGATATCTTCGCCAGAGACATGGGGATGAGCGTTGCGCTCATTGGGCTCTCCATGGGTCGCCCAGCGTGTATGCGCAATACCTGTGCCACCAGGCACCTGAGACTCATTGATCGCTTCGCTCAATTCGGAGACCTTTCCGGTTCTGCGAAGTCGTTGAAGTTCGCCACTGGCAGCGATGATGGCGACACCTGCAGAGTCATATCCGCGATATTCCAGACGACGTAAACCTTCTAACAGAATGGGCGCCACATCCCTCTGCGCTACAGCACCGACAATGCCACACATAATTTTCTACCTTTGATTTGTGTTCTGCCTGATATTCAGTTCTTTTTGGTGGGACGCTGCCAGCCGTCAATGTTTTTCTGACGACTCCGGGCTACCCCAAGTTGGTCTTCGTCCAGGTTCCGGGTAATCACTGAACCCGCCGCTGTAGTGGCACCTTTACCAACAGTAACCGGTGCAACCAGTGAACTGTTGGTACCGATGAAAGCATTATTTTCAATGACGGTTTTGTGTTTGTTAATCCCATCATAGTTACAGGTCACGGTACCCGCTCCGACGTTGACACCCGCACCTATTTCAGCGTCGCCTATATAGGTCAGATGATTGACCTTGCTGCCCTCACCGATGGATGCCTTTTTGATTTCGACAAAGTTGCCCACTTTGGCATTTTCTGCCAGTTGAGTACCCGGACGCAGTCGTGCAAAAGGACCTACTTCACAGTGAGCGGCTACCTCTGCATCCTCAAGAATCGAGTGCGCTTTGATGACAGCACCTTCACCAATTCTGGAATTGCGGATGATACAGCCAGCCTCAATGACTACGTTATCGGCAATCTCGACTTCTCCTTCCAGAATCACGTTGACATCCAGCAGGATATCCTTGCCGGTTTTGACATCACCACGAATATCCAGCCGGGCAGGGTCAATAATGGTGACACCGCCGGTCATCATGGCGTTAGCCAGCTGTTGCTGGAAAGCCCGCTCCAGTTCTGTCAGCTGAACCCGGCTGTTGACTCCCTCGACTTCGGTAGCCTTTTGCGGTTGAACGTGCACCACGGGGGTCTCTTCAGACACGGCTTTAGACACGACATCCGTCAAATAATATTCCTGCTGGGCATTGTTGTTATCCAGTCCCATGACCCACTCACCCAGCTTGCTGCCGGGAATGGCCATGATACCGGTGTTCACCTCGTTTATAGCCAGCTGTTCAGGCGTTGCGTCTTTATCTTCAACAATAGCCAGCACACTGCCAGCATCATCCCGGACAATACGACCATAGCCTGATGGGTTAGCCAGATTGATGGTCAGCAGACCCAGACGCTCACCGTTACTGGCGGCCAGCAGGGATTGCAGCGTAGAGGAATGTATCAGCGGCACATCACCATAGAGCACCAGCACGACATCAGCACCTTCGCAACCTGGTACAACCTGCTGAACAGCATGACCTGTCCCAAGCTGCTCTGTTTGCTCAACCCAATTCAGGTCATAGTGTCCCAGGGCACTTTTTACCTTGTCTGCACCGTGACCAATCACGACATGAATTTCACCCTTGCCAATCACTTGCTGGGTTTGCAGGGCACTGAGAATGACATGCTCCAGCATCGGTTTACCGGCAATGGGATGAAGAACCTTGGGAAGGTTAGATTTCATACGGCTGCCTTGACCAGCAGCAAGAATGACGATATCAGCTCTCATGATTAGCTCTTAACAATAGTCTCTTGATCATTCAGAGTTCTCTCTGCGTTACCTGCCGGGGAAAAAATAAAAAGCAAAAAACCACGGCAAAACGACATGGTTCACCGCCCCCGGAAAAATCTTTGAATCTCTTAGCCTGAGCTCATTACTTTTCAATGAACGCATGAAGACAGCAGTCAGGGCAAATAACAGCAGGAAACATCAGAAACAGGTGCCCTTTTCCTACAACCCATGTCATAAGAAAAAGTGACACTTTTCTGCGGTATTCAATTTAGCTTATCCTATACAGACTGAAACACAACTGTGTTTGTCATTGGAAAATTGACAATATGAACCTGGACACATTGAAACAGCTGGGGCTCGACCAGAAGGAAATCAAGCTTTATCTGGCCCTGTTGAAGCTGGGAACCGCCTCTATCCGTGATATTGCGGCCGAAGCGGATATTAATCGCGGCACCACTTATGAGACCCTGAAAGGCCTGGCGGGTAAGGGTATTGTCAGTTACTTCCCGAAAGGAAAAAGACGGGTTTTCTGTGCAGAGCCTCCTGAAAAGCTGCTGGATCTGGCAGAAGAGAAAAAGCAGTCTCTGGAACAGAGCATTGAAGAGATGAAACAAAAGCTGATCCCGCAACTGAATCAGCTTAAACCTGACTTCAATACCGGAAACGTCCGCTTTTATGAGGGAGACAGCGGTATCGAGTTCGTTCTTAAGGATATACTGAACACGGTCGCCAAAAAAAATGATAAAAACTACTCCATTTTCTCATCCAAACCGATCCGGCAGCATCTCTATCGCCCATTTCCAAACTATACCCAGCAGCGTATCCGCAAGGGTATTAATGTCCGGGTCATTGCCATTGGTGAAGGTGGCGAGGATGCCGAGCTTTCTGAGCGCAAATGGATCAATGCCACCGGTAAAATTGATGCCAGCTATATTGCTATTTACCCCCCAAAAGTCGCCATGATCTCCCTGGCCTCGATGGACTACCCCGTTGCTGTTGTGATCGATTCTATTGAGATCGCCAACACTCAGCAAATCATCTTTGATACGCTGTGGAACACTTTGTAAAGGTATGGAAAACATTAATATCTGGGCTTCTGTATGGCAGTTCCACTGCCTGTTAGTCTACCTGACAGCCCTGTCAGTGTAATTCTCCACCCCATCTGGAAGAATCCTTATGATGCTCACGAAACCCTGCTCACCAGCGGGGTCATATATCAAGGAGGAATGACTATGATAACATCGGGAGAAATTTTAAAAGGTATCTGTATTCTTACATCCAGACTCGCCGGTGTGCCCGGCAGAGTTATTGGCCATTTTGGTGGACGCGCTGTGGGTGCCGTGGGTGGTTCTGCTATCGTTGGCGGAGCCAAGCTCTCCAACACGTTGTTCAGAACAGCTTTTGAGCCCCAGTCTGTCAATCAATACTCTGAAGAATCGGCTGAGCGCGCCAGAGTATTGGGTGGTTTCGCCTCCAAGACAATCGTTGCCCTTTCTACGGGCCCGATGCTGGCTATACCCACTGCACTGGGCATTGTTTTTGATCTGGAGAATACAATTAAGGCAATAACGCGTTGCAGCGAACATCAGGCTTTCCTGCGCGGCTTTCCTGGCTGGCATACCAGCCGTAGGTGAGGATGTGCATCCATTGGCGACTTAAACCAGAGCCTGGATGAATTGTTAACAAACCATCAGTAGCCACACGGTTGCTGATGGTTTTTTATGGAACACGGACTGGAACAACGAGAATCAGTCTCCCGACAGCACAGAGTCCAGAGCCAACACAATCATTTCGTTCAAGGATATCTGCCTGTCCTCGGGAGACATGGCCTCACCCTTGCGAATGTGATCGCTGACAGTGCAGATAGCCAGACCTTTGGCACCGTACTCAGCACATACGCCATAAAGGCCTGCGGTTTCCATTTCAACACCCAGAATGCCGTGCTTTTCCATGATGTCGAATATATGTGTCTCCGGGCTGTAGAAAAGATCCGAAGTGAAAATGTTGCCTACTTTTACCGGCATTTTTTTGTCACGGGCACTCTTAACCGCATTCTCCAGCAGGCCAAAGTCTGCAATAGCTGCAAAGTCATGGTTATTAAAGCGGATACGGTTCACTTTGGAATCGGTGCACGCCCCCATACCAATCACTATGTCGCGCAGCTTCACATCGGCAGAGATAGCACCACAGGAACCAATACGAATCAGCTTGTCTACACCGTACTCAGTAATCAGTTCCTTGTAGTAGATGGAGGCCGAAGGAATGCCCATCCCGGAACCCATCACGGATACACGACGACCTTTATATGCTCCGGTGTAACCAAACATATTACGGACGTCGTTTACCAGTTCAGCACCTTCCAGAAAGTTCTCGGCAATATACCTGGCACGCAGTGGGTCACCGGGCATCAGGCAGACGTCGGCAAAAGCACCGGGTTTGGCATGAATATGAGGGGTCATTTTATTCCTCTTGAGGGCTTTTCAAAAAGCGGGCCATGGGGCAGCAGGGTAGCTGTTAACAGTCAGCTCTGTTTATGGCAGAAAGCTGGTCCCGTAATCCATGGACTCCAGATCAAAGAAACTGGCCAGACTCTGACCGATATCTGCGAAGGTTTCCCGTTCACCCAGAGAAACCGGTGGAACCTTTTTGCCATAGACCAGTACCGGTATGTGTTCCCTGGTATGGTCGGTACCGTGCCAGGTGGGATCGCAGCCATGGTCAGCACTGATGATCAGCACATCGTCTTTTTGCATGGCGTTGAGCAGTCTCGGTATCATAGCGTCCAGCTCCTCCAGAGCCCGGGCATAACCCGCCACATCACGACGATGGCCAAAGGATGAATCAAAATCGACGAAGTTGGTGAAGATCAGGGAGCGATCTCCGGCTGACTCCAGCGCCTGCATAGTGGTTTCAAACAAAGCAGGAATGCCGGTCGCTTTCAAGGTTCTGGTAATGCCCTGATGGGCGAAGATATCCGCTATCTTTCCGACACTGACCACTTCGCCACCGCTGCCCACCAGCTTATCCAGCAGCGTGGGAGCCGGAGGCAGAACCGAGTAGTCCCGACGATTTCCTGTTCTCTGGAAGTCACCGGCATCATCACCTGTGAAGGGACGGGCAATGACACGGCCAATATTGTAAGGGTCGAGCAGCTCACGGGCGATTTTGCAGACTTCATAGAGTCTTTCCAGACCAAAAGTCTCTTCATGGCAGGCAATCTGAAAAACGCTGTCAGTCGATGTATAAACAATAGGCTTGCCAGTGCGCATGTGTTCTTCACCAAGAATTTCCAGAATGGTAGTTCCTGAGGCGTGACAATTACCAATAACACCGGGCAGGCTGGCTTTCTCGACCAGTTGATCCAGCAGCGCCTGTGGAAAGCTGTTTTCCACGTCTTTGAAGTAGCCCCAGTCAAACAACACCGGAGCGCCCATCATTTCCCAATGGCCACTGGGAGTATCCTTGCCACTGGAAATTTCCCTGGCGTAACCGTGGGCACCGATCAGCTTTACATTGGTGTTCATGCCAGCGGGAAAAGCTCCTGAGGAATCTTTAGCCGCGTGCAACAGACCAAGACTGGCCAGCATTGGCAATTCAAGTATACCCCGTCGACCAATGTCTGCCTCGCCCTGTGCGCAGGTCCTGGCGATGTGGCCAATCGTATTGGAGCCTGCATCACCAAACTGATCGGCATCAGCACTGGCGCCAATCCCGAACGAATCCATCACCAGGACAATTGCTCGTTTCATATGAGATACCTTACCAACTCCTTGCGAGTCCCCTAATTATTACTCAGAAAAATACAGAGCAGCACAGTGATTAGTACCTAATCCATTGAAGGTCAGGAAATTAACTGAGCTGTATGCACTTTCATACGCTACTGCAATTCGGGGACTACTCTATCAGGACATTCAGAAACTTCGGAAGGCACTGGAGCAAAACAACCGCAGTCATTTGACAATCCCCCTCCTCGTGACTCACGCAGAAATGGGTGTCATGAGGTGCATCATGAGGAGCACGAAGCCCTGCGCTCCCGGTAACTTCCAGAAAACCGAGTTGGCTGGACGATCAGGCCGGGGCCGCCTGTCGGTTAAAATTGAGCACTGCTGCGATTCGTAGACTACTTTATCAGGGGCATCCATAAATTAAAGAAGGCAGATGTTGATGAGTAACTCCATTTCTCGATTTCCCGGAACAGGAAAACAATCGGTACATTTCCGTCCTGACAGGGCTAGTCAGTGGGTTGCTGCTGTCCTTGGCCTCATCACTATGGCCTGCCCATGTTCAAAACTGCTGGCAGACAGTCCTCTACCAACGCCGGGGGGGGAGATATCTGTTGGCCATAAAACGACAAAAGATTCCAGCTTGCTGGACAACTACATTAACCATTACTCAATTTTGGGGGAAGTCCCTCCAGCTGCTCTCAGCACGGATATGACCCATCTTGTCTTTGCCATGAACTATGAAAATGAGCAAGACGAAAAAAAAGATGAGAACTCGTTAGAGCCGGAGGCAGCTGCAGCACCGCAACAGCAGTCATTAATCGAGATTGCACTCCCGCTAATGAGCCCTTCCCAAGTTTCCAACATTATTCAAGGTATGAATACAGGCCTTAATGTCAACACCGTGAACGTTATGCTGGAGGGCATCCCGGAGACCCCTCCCGTTCACGGCCAGACAATTGCGAACATGATTCAGCATTTGATAGAAACACTCAGTATAAATGTCAACGAAGTCCAGAATGGTTTGATTAGCGCTCTGTATGATATCCATGGCAGCGAATCTCCTGTTGATTTAACCAAACCACAACAGCAACAGAGCCTCGCGATGTTGATAGTGAGTTACTATACAGCCCTTAATTCAAATGGAACATCTCCTCAAACCACTCAGGCTTTTTTTAGCTCATTTTTGCTTCACGCTGTCGGCTTGTCCTGTATCGGGAGACTCCATGCCAAAAAAGAAGACCTTTTAGGTTCAAAAGAACCCATAGAGGATTCCGAAGTTTTAAAAGCAAATGTTAAAGAATCCGGCTCAGTCTTTTCTACCCTTAAATTATTGGAAGAAGCGCGCCGTGATTTTTTGCTTCAGCTCGATAATTACGCAGAGGTTGAAAAAACTGACGCACTTCTTGATCCAAAGCTCACAGCCGCTACCAGTCTACTCAACTATCGTGTTGATAAGAACGGGATACCGCTTTATAAACGTAATAAAAAATCACACGAGCGAATGTTGAAACTAATAGGGGTACATGGTGAAAGCAACCCTGAGCTGGTTGCCTGGAACAGTCAGTTTATGACTTTGATTCATGCTATAAGCATGCTTCTTGATCCTTTCGTTATCCAATTCACAGGTTCGCATGTTGACAACCTGTCGCATTATTTTTCTGCACTAAATTGGGATCATCTTATTACTGACTCTGAAGGCAAAGAGCGGAGCATATTTGAAGTATTCAAAGAGGTAGTAGGCGACGCAAAAGATAACCCCGGAAATGAAAGGCCTGAATTATTTAAAAAATTACTTCACGCCCTGCGAGAATACATAGAAAAGCAATTACAAAAAACGTTCACTGAAAATGATTACAAAGTCGTAATGGTAACTCTCGGCACAGGATTTGCCGACCTTCTGGAACAATCAAATGATATGTTGGAAATATTTGATAAGCAGATTGATGGAGCCAAAGATGACAAGGCAGCAGAAGGACAAGAAGGACAGAAGCTCAGCGAAGTAGAGAAGAAGAGGAAACATTTGGGGCAAAGGATTAACTACTTGCAAGATTTCGTCATTTGGCTCAGATCTAACTATGATTTTGACATGACGTTGCCTTATGACTCTCACAGCAATAACTCCCACGTTGGAGACTCTGAGAGTAATGATGCTGACAGAAGTAGTAATGATGCCGACGGAAGCAGTAATGATGCTGACGGAAGCAGTAATGATGCTGACGGAAGCAGTAATGATGCTGATAAAAGTAGTAATGGTGATGAAAGAGGCAGTCTTGAAGGAAGTTAAGCTCTAATCCTCATACTGACCGAGTGCCACCAGGCTTCCCAGCGTTCTGCCAGCTCCGAAGTGGCTGCGGTTTCGGTCGGTAAATTTCTGCCATGCCAGTGGCAATGGCTTGTTGTTTTTCAGCATTTTTGCTAATCGCCTCACCCACGGAATTCCAGCCTGCGGCCTGGCCGCCTTGTCTTATGCAAAAGTCTTGATGAACAGCCATTGAATCACAAAGCCCTATGTCTTCATAATTCCTTGTATCTGCAAAACGGAGCTGGCTGTTCAGTATTGGACTATCGTACCCTTGAAATTGTGCACTGCTGCTATCCGTGGACTATTTTGTCAGAGCATACATTATCTGAAGAAGAAAAATGTTGATGGTTAACTCGATTTCGCGATTACCTGAAACGGCAAAACAATCGACAATTTTCCGTCGTGACAAGGCTAATCAGTCGGTTGCTGCTTCCATTGGCCTCATCATTATGGTCTTCTCCTATTCAAAACTGATGGCAGAAAATACTTTATCAACGACAGTGGAGGAGAGATTTTTTGAAGATAAAAGCACAAAATCGTCTGGCTTTCTGGATCACCTGATTAACCATAATGCCTACATGGGAAGAACCACTCCCTTTGTTCTCAATCCAAATTCGACCCATCTTATCTTTGCCATGAACCATGAAAATGAACGAGACCAAAAAAAGGATGAGCATTCAGAAGAATCAGAAGGAGCCGGAGCACAGCAACCACAGCCTTTAATGCACATTCCGCTCCCGCTAATGAACCATGCACAAATTACTACTATGATTCAGGTCCTGAATTCAGACCTTGATGAAGACTCCCTGCCTCCCCTGAACACTATGTTGAGCTACGTACCGGTAACACTCCCCAATGAGAACCTGACCCTTGCAAGCATGATTCAAAAAATCACACAAACACTCAACATTTTGCCTAACTATAACCAGGATGAGGTAATAAATGCTCTATATTCTATCCAGAGCACCCAATCTCCTGTTGATATAACCAAACTACAACAACAACAGAGCCTCGCGATGTTGATGGTCGCTTACTATACGGCCATCAATTCAAGTGGAGCTAACCGTCAGGAAGCTCGTGTTTTTTTTAACTCATTCCTGCTTCACGCTGCTTGCTTGTCTGGTATTGAGAGACTTTATACCAAAAAAGATGACCTTTTAGGCACAAAAAAACCCATAGAAGATCACGAAGTCTTAAACGGGAATATTAAAGAATCTGCTTCAGTCTTCACTGCTCTGAAATCACTGGAAAAAATGCGCCTTGCGTTTTCGCAAGAATTGGAGGATTCCTTAGAAGCTGATGAACCCGGGACATCAGTTAATCCACTGCTGATAGCCGCTTTCTCACTGCTCAATCATGCAGTTAATATAAATGAAATGTTTATCTGTGAGCGTAATATAAGATCGTATAAACGAATGTTAAGGCTGATAAGAGAATATGATAAAAAAAAACCTGAATTAATTACCTCGAATAATCAAATCCTGTGTTTCATTCATGCCATAAGCCTGACTCTTGATCCTTTCGATATACAATCTGCAAGTGAGTATGTTGACAGCCTGACGAGTTTTCTCAGTAACTCTAATAGGAATCAAACCATTACTGAGTCTGCAGGCAAAGAAGGCAAAGAGCAGACATTGTTTAAAATATTCAAAAAGGTACTATCCGACGCAAAAGACAACCCGGGGAATGAAAACCCCGCATTATTTAAAGACTTGCTTCTGGTCGTAGCAGAATACATATCGCAACAATCACAAAATACCTTTATTGATCCAAATGATTACCAGGCCATGATGGTAACCCTCGGAACAGGATTTGAGGACCTGCTGGAACAATCACACAAGATGTTGCTATTTTTTGAGGCAACTATTGTCACCGATGCCAATGAACAGGCTAATGCAGCCAAATATAACGGGGCAGCAAAGGCACAAAAGGGAAATGAACTCTGCGAAGAAGAGAAGAAGTTAAAACACCTGAAAGAACGGATAAATTACTTGGATAATTTCGTTGATTGGTTCAGGCTTAACTATGATTTTATCATGAAGACCCCTTATAGCTCTGACAGTAGTGATACTGACAGTAGTGATACTGAAATTCTTGATACTGAAAGTAGTGATGCCGACAGAGCAAGTCTTGACGGCGTTTAATTTTTTATTCATCTTCCCTGCTTTCAGACCGAGTGCCACCATCAGGTTTCCCGGAGAACGTTCGACTCGGAAGCGGTATTGGTTTCAGGCGGTCATTCCATGCTCAGGCACAAACCTATATTGAAGACGGCGTGACCGGATCTGACCTGTTCGTAAAATTGAGTACTGCTGCAATCCATGGACTACTTTATCAGGGCACTTATAAAATAGAGAAGGCCGATGTTGATGAGTCACTCCGTTTCTCGATTACCTGAGACAGTAAAGCGATTGATACTTTTCCGTCGTAACAACACCAATCAGTGGGTTGCAGCTACCCTCAGCCTCGTCGCTATGGCTTGCCCCTGTTCAAAATTGCTGGCAGGAAATCCTTTTTCTACACCGGTGGAGGAGAAATTTATTATAGGAAAAATGACAAAAGAGTCTGGCTTCCTGGAGGATTTGATTAACCATAATACTTATATAGGGAAAAACCCTCCTTCTGCTCTCAGCCCGAATACAACTCATCTTATCTTCGCCATGAATCATGAAAATCAGCAAGGTGAAAAAATGGATGAGGATTCAGAAGCATCGGAGGGAGCTGGAGCACAACAACCGCAGCATTTAATGCAGATACCTCTCCCACCAATGACCCTTGCAGAAGTCGCTACTATTATCGAGGGCTTGAATACAGGCTTTAATCAAGCCACCCTAAACACTATGTTGAGCTATGTTCCGGCGACCCCTCCCAATGGGGACCTGACAATTCTAATTATGTTGCAGCAATTGATAAAAACTCTCAACATTACGGTTCAGGATAACCAGAATGTCATGGTAACTGTTCTATCTTCTATCCAGGGTACCACATCACCTGTCGATATCACCAAACCACAAGATCGACGGAGACTCGCGACGTTGATGCTGGCTTACTATACAGCTATCCATTCAAATGGAGCATCCCCTCGAGCAGCTAATGTTTTTTTTAACTCATTCCTGCTTCACGCCACTCAGTTGTCTGGTATCGAAAGACTTGATGCCAAAAAAGGTGATCTATTAGGTACAGATGAGCCAATAGAAGCTCACGAAATTTTAAAAGCCAAACTCAAAGAGTCTGCTTCAATCTTCTCTGCACTGGTGGCGCTGGAAGAGATGCGCTTTGATTTTTTGGAACAAATGGAGAACCCTCTGGAAGCTGATAGATTCGGAACATCAGCCGACGATTTACAGCTAATAGCTGCTTCCAGTCTACTCAACTATGACGTTAATGAGAACGAAGAATCACTTTATGAGTGCCATATAAATTCAGCAGAACGAATGTTGATATTAATAAAGGAATATGGTGAAAATAAACCTGAACTGGTTGCCTTGAATAGTCAGTTCATTAATTTGCTTAATGCCATAAGACTGACTCTTGATCCTTTCACTTTACAATCTGCAACTGCACTTATTCACAATATATCGAGTTATCTTAGTAAATCAAAGTCGTATCAAACCTCTACTGAGATTAGAGGCATAATGAGCAAAGAACAGAAATTATTTGAAATATTCAGAAATATATTAACCGACGCAAAAGACAATCCGGGCAATGAGAATCCTGAATTATTTAAAGAATTGTTTGTAGCCATAAAAAAATACATATCACATCAATTGAAAAACATGTTTGCTGATGAAAATGATTACCAAGTCATAATGGTAACCCTCGGCACAGGATTTGCGGACCTGCTGGGTCATGCACGCATGAAGCTGTCAATGCTTGAGCCAACTATTGACACCAATGCCAATGAACAGGCTGATGATGCCGTGCATAGAGGAGCAGCAAAGGGGAAAAAAGGCATAGAGCTCAACAAAGATGGGAAGACGAGAAAACACCTGAAAGAACGCGTAGATTACTTTATTGATTTTGTCGATTGGTTCAGGTTTTACTACGACTTTGCCATGAAGAATCCTTATGATTCTGATACCAGTGACTCTCAAAGCGATGACTCTGAAATCAAGATTTTGAGAGTGGTAACGCCTCACTAGAAGCCTGACCGAGAATAGCGCCCGTCTGGGCGACCCCGTCTGGGCGACCCCGTCTCGGCGACCCCGTCTCGGCGACCCCGTCTCGGCGACCCCTTAGCGAGGTCAGCAGAAAATTGAGGATGAAGGTGCAGGAACCAGATCAACGCAGGAGCAGTTGCCACGTTCCGGGGAAGGTACTTAAAATTTGGCGCAGAAGCGATCCTTAGACTACTTTTTCAAGTCATTAATAAACTGGTGAAATCAGATGTTGATGAGCAACTCAATTTCTCGATTACCTGGATCAGCAAAGCGATCGATTTTTTTCCACCCTGACAAGACTAATCACTCAATTACCGCGTTCCTGGGCCTCATCATTATGACTTGCTCCTGTTCAAAACTGCTGGCAGAAAGTACATTATTAACGACAGTAGACGACAGATTTATCGAAGACAAAACAACAAAATCCTTTGGCTTCCTGGATGACTTGATTAACCATAATGCTTACATAGGAAAAATCCCTCCATCTGTTCTAAATCCGAATTCGACCCAGCTTATCTTTGCCATGAACTATGCAAATGAGCGAGCCGAAGGAATGGATGAGCATTCAGAAGAATTAGAGGGGGCTGTAGCGTCGCAGCCGCAGCCTTTAATGCATATTCCCCTTCCGCCCATGACCCATGCTCAAATTACTGCCATTATCGAAGGTTTAAATGAAGGCCTTGAAGAAGGCACTCTGAACACTATCTTGAGCTACGTCCCGACAACCCTCCCCAATGAGAGTCTGACCATTGTAAGCATGATTCGGCAAGTGATAAAAAGCCTCAATGTAATAATGACCGACGACCAGAATGTGATGATAAAAGTTCTGACTCACATCCTGGGTACCGAATCTTCTGTCGATATCACCAAACCAGAAGATCAAAAGAGTCTCGCGATGTTGTTGGTGAGTTACTATACTGCCATCCATTCAAATGGGGCATCTCCTCAGGCGGCTTATTTCTTCTTTTACTCATTCCTGCTTCACGCCGCTGGCTTGTCTGGTATAAGAAGTCTCCATGCCAGAATAGGTGACCTTTTAGGTGCAGAAAAACCAATACTGGGCCACAAAGCTTTACAAGAAAATGCTAAAGAATCTGCCAAGTTCCTGGTTGGCCTGGAGGTGCTGGATGAAATGCACCTTCAGTTTTTGCAACATATGAAGGATCTCTCAGAAGCTGAAATATCCTGGACATCAGTCGATTCAGTGCTAATAGCCGCGTCCACTTTGCTGAACTATGACGTTAATAAGATCGAAATCCCCATTTATTGGCGTAATGTCAAATCAGCCAGACGCATGTACAGTCTGGTAAAAGAATATTACAAAAAAAGACCTGAATTAGTTGCCTCAAATAGCCAATTTGTGAGTCTCATTGATGCCATAAACCTGATTCTTGATCCTTTCCTTATACAATCCGCATATGAACATGTTGGCAAGATTTCGAGTTATTTTAGTCAATCAAACTGGGGGCAAACCATTACTGATTCCAGAGGCAAAGAACAGGAATTATTTCAAATATTCGAAAAAGTATTAGCCGACGCAAAAAACAACCCGGAAAATCAAAGTCCTGATTTATTTCAAGAATTGCTTCTGGCCATTGAAAAATACATGGCGCAACAATTACAAAAAACGTTCGTGGATCAAAATGATTACCTGGTTATATTGGCAACCCTCTGCACAGGATTTGAAGATCTACTGGAACAGTCAGACAAGATACTGGAATTTCTTGAGGCGACTATTGTCATCAATGCCAATCAGCAGACTAATGAAGCTAAGTATGACAAAGCACTAAAGAGACAAGAAGAACTCAGCAAACAAGAGTGGCAGAGAAAACACCTGAAAGAAAGGATATTATTCTTACAGGATTTCGTTGAGTTGCTCTGGTCTAAATATGAATCTGTTATCATTACTCCCAATGACTACGACAGCAGTGACTACGAAAATAATAACTATAGCAATATTGACTATGCCAGTATTGACTACGGCAGTAGTGACTCTGAAAGCAGTGATACTGAAAACAGTCACGCTGAAAATAGTGATACCGACATTGAGGCTTCTGAAAGAAATGATGCTGAAAGTAGTGATGCTAACTTAGGTGATGATGAAAGTAGTGATGCTGACAGAAGCGGTCTTGAGAGACTTGACGGATTTTATTTTTAATTTTCTTCCTGTTCTTTAAAACCGATTGCTACCAGAAGCCTTCCCAGCAAATTGCTGGCTCCCAGGTGCAGGTGGTATAGATCCGTTCCTGCCTCATAAGCTCAGTGGCAATCGTCAGGTGTCCTGCGGCGTCCCGGCCCGTGAGTTTAAATCCTACGCTCTCTTTGCCACTGTCACAAATCGCTTCCAGTATGATGCAGACAGATTAAGGTTTGACATTCACAGGCACTCAAATTGAGTACTGCTGCAATCTATAGACTACTTTATCAGGGCATTCATTACCCAAAGAAGGCAGAGGTTGATGAGTAACTCCACTTCTCGATTACCCAAAACAACAAAACAATCGATATTCTTCCATCGTGGCAGGGCCTATCGGTCGGTTGTTGCTTGCCTTGGCCTTATCTTTATGGTCTACCCCTATTCAAAACTGCTGGCAGTACATACTTTATTGACACCAGTGGATGAGAGATTTGTTAGAGAAAAAACGACAAAAGCGTCAAATTACCTGAACGATTTGATTAACCATAACGCTTATTTAGGAAGCACCACTCCTTTTTTTCTCAATCCGGATACCACCCAACTCATCTTTGCAATGAACCATGAAAATGAGCAAGTCGAAATAACGGATGAGCATTCAGAAGAATCGGAGGGGGCTGGAGCACTGCAGCCGCAGCCTATAATGGAAATTCCGCTGCCACCAATGACCCATGCACAAATTACCGACATAATCCAAACGTTGAATACAAGCACTGAAGAACGCAGGCAAATCATGAACGCTATGTTGAGATACCTACCGATAACACCTCCCAATGAGAGCCTGACCGTTGCAGACATGATTGAGCACGTGACAAAAGCTCTCGGTGTTGTGACGGACCATAAGCAGGATGACATAATAGAAGTTCTATATTCTATCCAGGGCACTCAATCACCTGTCGATATTACCAAGCCAGTAGACAAATTCAGGCTCGCGATATTGTTGGTGACTTATTATACCGCCATCAATTCAAATGCAGTTTCCCCTAAAGTGGCTAACATTTTTTTTAACTCATTCCTGCTTCACGCTGCCGCCCTGTCTGGTATCGAGAAACTCGATGCCATAAAAGGTGATCTTTTAGGTATAAAAGAACCCATAAAAGATTACGAAGTTTTAAAAGCAAATGTTAAAGAGTCAGCTTCGATCTTCATTGGCAAGGGAGTGCTGGAAGGAATGCGCTTTGATTTTTTGCAACAATTGAAAGATAACTCAAAAATTGTAGAATTCGAGACACCAGCCAGTTACCGGCTATTAGTTGCTTCTACTCTGCTCAACTATGGCATGATTGATAACGGAATGCCGGTTTATCAGCGTAATATGATATCAGCTATCCGGATGTTAAGACTGATCGTAGAATATGGTGAAAAAAAACCCGAATTAGTTGCCTCTAATAGTCAGTTCATCAATTTTATTAATGCCATAAGCCTGATGCTTGATCCTTACGTTATACAATCTGCAAGTGAATGTATTAACAACATGACGGATTATTTCTACCAGTCAAACTGGGATCAAACCATTACCGACAATGAAGGCAAAGAACAACAATTATTTGAAATATTCAAAAAGATCCTAAGCGACGCTAAAGACAACCCGGGAAATGAAAATCCTGAATTATTTCAAGAATTGCTTCTGGCCATAGAAAAATACATAGAACAAAAATTACCAAAAACGTTTACTGATCAAAATGATTACCAGGTCATAATGGTAACGCTCTGCACAGGATTTGACCACCTTCTGGTACAATCAAACAGAATGCTGACATGCCTTGAGTGCAATATTTTCATCAATGCTAATCGGCATAATGATGAATGCAACCATGGCAAGGCAGCAACAGAACAAAAAGAGAGGCAAAAGAAACACCTGGAAGAGCGGATATCATACTTGCGAGATTTCGTCGATATGCTCAGGTCTAAGTATGATTTTGCTATGAAGACCCCTCTTAACTCTTACAGCAATGACTCTGACAGCAATGATTCTGGCAGTGATGACTCTGACAGTAATGATTCTCACATCAGTGAATCTGACAGAAGTGAATCTGACAGAAGTGACTCTGGCAGAACTGACTCTGGCATAAGTGTCCCGGGTAGTAGCGACTCTGAAAGTTGTGATGCGGTCATGGATGACCCTGAAAGTAGTGATGCTGAGAGAGGTGCTCTTGAAAGTCTTGACGAAGTTTATTTTTAATCTTCTTCTCTGTTCTTTCAGACCAAGTGCTAATGGCCTTATGGACTGCAGCTTCCAGCATTATGCAGGTAGATTGAGGTGTAGCATTAAAAAGTGCTCAAGTTGGCCAATGCTGCATTCCGTGGACTACTTTATCAGGGAATTTATAAGTTAGAGAAAGCAGATGTTAACAAGTAACTTCATTTCTGAATTTCCTGAAACAGCAAAAAAACCGATACTTTTCCATCGTGACAGGGCCAAACGGTCGGTTGCTGCTTGTCTTAGCTTTATCATTATGGTTAGCCCTTATTCAAAACTGATGGCAGCACATACTTTATTCACACCCGTGGATGAGAGATTTATTGAAGAAAAAACGACAAAAACCTCTAATTACCTGAACGATTTGATTAACCATAATGCTTATTTAGGAAAAACCTCTCCTTTTTTTCTCAACTCGAATACAACCGAACTCATCTTCGCAATGAACCATGAAAATGAGCAAGTCGAAAAAATGGCTGAGCATTCAGAAGAATCCGAGGGAGCTGGGGCACAGCAACCGCAGCCTTTGATGGAAATTCCGCTGCCACCAATGAACCATGCACAAATTACCGCCATTATCCATGAATTGAATACAGGCATTGATGAAGACATCTTAAACACTATGTTGAGCTACGTCCCATTAGCCCCCCCCAATGAAAGCCTCACAATCTTAAGCATGCTTCAGCAATTGATAAAAACTCACCACATTGTGGTTGACTTCGTACAGCTTGAAATGTTGGCAATTCTAACCAAAATCCATAATACCGAATCATTCGTCGATATGACCAAACCAAAAGATCAACAGTGCTTAGCGGTGCTGATATTGAGTTACTATACAGCCATTAGCTCCCCCCCTCCTGGGGACCATTTCTTTTTTGGCTCATTCCTGCTTCATGCCATCGGCTTATCTGGTATAGAGGTCATAAAAGATGACATTTTAGGCGAAAAAGAACCCATAGAAAATCACGGTTGTTTAAAAGCAAATGTTAAAGAAGCTAATTCGGTCTTCTCTGGTCTGAAATTATTGGGAGAAATGCGTCTTAATTTTTTGCGGCAATTGAATCAACTCTCAAAAGCTGATCAATCCGAGGAACCAGTCAATTTATTGCTAATAGCCGCTACTACCCTACTCAACGATGGCATTAATCGTAACAAAATACCGTTTTATCGACGTAATATAAAATCAGCTAAACGAATATTAAACCTGACAAATGAATATGGTGAAAAAAAAACCGGATTAGTTGTCTCGAATGATCAGTCCATCAGTTTTATTCACTCCATAAGCCTGATTCTAGACTCTTTCGTTAAAAAATTCTCAGTTCTTGAGTATCTCGTTAGACAATTCTCAAATGCAAATATTGATAGCATATCGATTTACTTTGGCAAACTAGACTTGGGTCGAACCATTACTGACTCTGAAGACAAAGAAGATAAAGAAGATAAAGAAGATAAAGAAGATAAAGAAGATAAAGAAGATAAAGAAGATAAAGAAGATAAAGAAGATAAAGAAGATAAAGAAGATAAAGAAGATAAATTATTTGAAATTTTCCAAAAAATATTAATCGGTGCAAAAGATAACCCAAAAAATGAAAACCCTGAATTATTTCAAGAATTGCTTCTAGCCTTAGAAAATTACATAGAACACCAATTACAAAAAAAATTAGTTAATCAAAATGATTATCGCGGCATTTTGATAAACCTCTACACAGAATTTAATAACCTGCTGAAACAATCACACAAGATGCTGGAATTTCTTTCAGCGAGCATTATCATCCATGCAAATCAGCAGGCTGATGTAGTCAAACATGACAAGGCAGCGAATGAACAAGAAGTAAAAGAGCTCAGCAATGACAAAAGGCAGAGAAAACTTCTGGAAGAACGCATATTATACTTGCAAGATTTCATCGATTTGCTCAGCTCTAAATATAATTTTGCTATGGAGACACCTATTAACTATGACAGTAGTGACTCCGATAGCAGTGACTCCGATAGCAGTGACTCCGATAGCAGTGACTCCGATAGCAGTGACTCTGACAGCAGTGACTCTGACAGCAGTGACTCTGGCAGAAGCGGCTCTCGCAGAAGCGGCTCTGGCAGAAGCGGCTCTGGCAGAAGTGACTCTGAAAGCAGTGACTCTGACAGTAATGGATTCTGGCAGTAGCGATGCTGATATAGGGTAGTCTTGGCGAAACTTATTTTTAGACTTATTCCCGTTCTTTCAGACCGAGGGTCACCAGCAGACTTCCAAGCAAACTGCTGGCTCCGAAGCGGTAGTGGTTTCGGTCGATCCATTCCTTCCCCATAATGTCAACGGCAATAGCCAGGTGCTCTGCAGCGTCCTGTGCAGTTCGGATGCCGCCCGCAGGTTTAAACCCTACGTTCTGTTTGCCACTGTCACGAATGGCTTCCAGCATGATACGGGCAGATTCAGGTGTAGCATTGACAGGCACTTTGCCAGTAGAGGTTTTGATGAAATCAGCACCGGCTTCAATGCAGATCTCACTGCCTCGACGAATCAGGGCTGGGTCCTTCAGTTTGCCGCTCTCAATAATCACCTTGAGTATCACTTTGTCTGCACAGACTTCTTTGCAGCGGCGAACCAGCTCAGCTCCAATGGCTTCATCACCGTTCATAAAGGCGCTATAAGGGAAAACAACATCCACTTCATCCGCACCATAAGCGACAGCTGCCCTAGTTTCAGTGACTGCCAGTTCAATATCATCACTGCCTTTTGGAAAGTTGCTGACAGTGGCAACCGTTACATCGTTCAGACCCAGCTCTTTCAGCGTCTTTTTGGCGATGGGAACAAATCTTGGGTAAACACAGACTGCCGCAGTATTGCCTGCAGGTGTTTTAGCTGTGTGGCAAAGATCAATAATCACTTCCGGCGTATCGTTATCGTTCAGGGAAGTAAGATCCATCAATTGCAGAGCCTGACGACTGATAGCAGTGAGATCGGTCAAGGTTCGGTCCTCTGGCTAAAGAGTTTTGGAGGTGACAAAAAAGAATAGAAAAGTGCCTGAATGGAGCCTGTCGTCAGTCGTAGTTTATCTTCAATTCCCTTAAGAACACCACCGAACCATGTGGGAAAAGCTGTCAAAAACAAAAAACCCCCTACACCAAAGACGCAGAGGTTTTTTTGCTGATCATCCACCTGAGTTTGCAGCGTGGACTGCACACTCGACACTTCGTGCAAGAGTTTCTGTACTGCGGGAACAGGCAACAGTGCAGTACACGACTCCTCATAACCTGAGGTTGCTCGAAGTGAAAATTATTTTAGAGAATTCCTGCCAACAGATACAGCAAGTATTTTTGGACGAGCATTCGGCTTTTTTGAATGCTGATGTAGGTGAGTCCTGTCCTGAGAGTCATCTTATATCACTGGAGGCGAGAACATTACGATAAAAAACTCTTATTTAGACTCCCTTTCTGACAACCTTAGAGATACTCTATTAACATCTGAACGTCAGTAGATAGTAGTATTCTCCTCATGATCCCAACGGAATCCCTCGAAATTGTCAGGGCCGTGGCCCACTTCAGAAACTTTACTGCAGCGGCCAAGCACCTGCATAAAGTGCCTTCAGCCATCAGCTACACCGTCCGGAAGCTGGAAGAACGGCTGGATGTGCAACTTTTTCTCAGGGATAGCAAGCGGGTCGAGCTGACTCCGGCAGGTGAGCACTTTATCCAGCAGACAGGCAAACTGCTGACTCAGCTGGAGGAGTTGGAAAAAACAACCCGCCAGATGGCTTCAGGCTGGGAACATGAAATCAGGATTGCCCTGGATAACGTTGTTAACCAGGGCATGGTTTACGATCTGATTCGCGATCTTCAGGCAGTTCGTCCCGAGACCAACCTGGTGATCAATACTGAAGTTCATAACGGCTCATGGGATGCTCTCTTCCACAACCGTTGCCAGCTGGTCATTGGTGCTCCTAAAACCATTCCAGACAATATTGCTACTAACGACCGCTTTGAATGGAAGTCTATGGGATCGCTGGCATGGGATCTGGTGATGTCTCCAGAGCACCCATTGGCCAATGTTTCCGATCCGATTAGTCAGGACATGCTGAAAACTTATAGTTCGATCTGCATTCAGGATACTTCCAGAGTCTTTCGACAGGGCTACAACCTGCTGCTTGAAGATCAGCAAATCCTCCTGGTTCCCAGTTTCCGTATGGCTATTGAGTGCCTGCTGAAAGGGTTGGGCATCACCATCATGCCCAGCCACTTTGTTCAGCCCTACATTGAACAAGAATTACTGGTTCGCAAGGATGTTCTGGATATTCCCATGAACGACAGCTGCTATCTTGCCTGGAATAAGGAAGCCATGGGCAATGGTATCCGCTGGGTTCTGGACTGGCTGGGTGAAGAAAATTGGCTGAACAAAGTCTGGCTTCAGTATGACATTATGAAGCCTATGGGCTATCACGTTCCCTGAGTCAGAAATGTCAGTCAACTCTGTACTTGAATGCCAGCACAAAATTCAATAATAAGCAGGTTTTCAAGAAGGATGGGGCCAGCATTTCATATGTGGTTCGCAGGCAAGCTCTTCTTCTATAGGACCAATGACTTCTATGTTGCCATAGCAACGATCAAAAATGTTTCTGCAACCCATTTGGGTGGAGTGACCGGCAATCTGGTCCAGCGCTTCCATGCTGCATCCATATACCACTTTTGGGATTCCGGCCCAATATATTGCTCCGGCACACATTGGGCAAGGCTCTGTGCTGCTGTAGAGTGTGCATTCACATAACTGTTCTCTCGGTATCTGTCTGCAGGCATGACTTACCAGGTTCAATTCTGCGTGCCGGGTCTGATCACTTTCTGCTTCGGTAGTACATTCAGACTCCAGAACGATTTTGCCGTTATGCACCAGCACCGCACCAAAAGGCGCTTCCCCTTTGTCCAGGGCCTGAGTGGATAACTCTATAGCTCTATAGATGAAAGGCTTGTGCTCACTCATGGGAAACCCCATAGATGTTGGAGAAAAGTATTCTTATGTTAGCAGGAAGTCTCGGTTCTGCGCCGGTCAAAGCGGTTGCCCATGGCCAGAAGATTCCCCAGCAAAATAATCCCTACGCCCAACACAGAAACCGGTTTCCATTGGTATCCCTCCAGAACGGTTGAGATCAAGAGGGCTATGATGGGATAGATAATATCGACATAAGCGGTTCGGTCAGAACCTATGCGCTGAATCAGGGCGATATAAGAGGTCATGGCCACAACCGAACCAAAAACCACCAGATAAACCAGGGAAACCAGATAACCCGGACTGAAGTCAAACGTGGGTGGTACGCCGCGGAGCAAGGCCAACCCACCCATTTCCAACCCACCATAAAACATGGCAAACACTGTCATAGGTGCGACTGACAAGCCGTCTTTCTCATTGACCTCACAGGAGACACTGCCCAAGGAAAACATCACTACTGCACCCAATGCCAATGCCAGGCCCTTAAGCTCCTCAGAGTTTGCGTCAATCTTTATGATATGGGGAAAAAACACCATGAACACACCGACACTACCCAATGCCCCGCCTACAAGAACAGAACGTTTAACGGTGTGCCCCAACCAGAACCGGGCAATGACCACATTTGAATAAAGAATCCCCGTACAAATCAATGCTGAAAGCCCGCTGCTGATGAACTTTTCACTTTCGTAGACCAGCCAGTAGGAAATACCGCAAAGGAAGGTTCCCTGGAAAAAGAACCTGAGATGCTGTTGGCGGGTAAAGCCTGAAAAGCCGCCCCTGAACCGGCAAATCAGCCATAACAACAGAGCGCCCAAGAGAAACCGGTAAGCCACTGACCACATGGAGTCTACGGTCCCTAGCTGCCAGCTAACGGCATACCAGGTCGAGCCCCACACCAGAGAGCAGATACAGAAAAGAGTGGCATTGGACACGTTCTGAAATTCCCGCATCAGAATGTTGACTGTATGACATTAGGCCAATTGGAACATTTCGCCAGAGCAGTGACCGTTTTATTTTCTGATATGAGGCAGCTAAACGTTTAGTGGAACGAAAACTTTCCTTCTACCGGGGGAAGACAATGTTCCTGTTCAGACAGAATATAGTGCATGCTCTGGCACTCCCGATACAACCAGCTCTTAGCCTCCAGGGTCATTGCCAGAAATTCGGAAAACTGACTGTAACAGACACCTTTGGAGGTCATCAGGACATCGGAAGCCACCAGCAAAAGATGGCCTGACTCCAGCATCTCCAGAAACAGTTTGAGCGTCGGTAAGCCGAGATTGAGACGCGTCATATCGGCCTGTACTAAAAATGCAGAGTCGGCTTTCAAATCCAGCTCAGTTGAAAAAAGAATACCAAATGGCTCGATAAACAAACGGCTATCAAGTACGCCATCCAGAGACTGAAGGGATGATATGTGCAATCCGTCGCACCGATCGCACGCCCAGAATTCATGACCGGCCTGATCAAGCCAGATCTCTACCTGTTGCCGGTCTGGTATTACTAACTTCTGCATCAACACTATCTCTGTTTTACCAACCATTTTATGAACTCTCGTCAAGCTATGAAATGGTCAGTTTGACCAGACTCTGAGGCATTCCAACTTCACTGGATGAAAATGTGCAAGCATAACTAACCGCTCTGTCAGTCATTTTGGCAGCAAATCCCTGCATACTGAGCCTACAACATGAAATAACACCACAAGGAGTACAGATTATGCAGGGATCAGGAAGAATCAGTGCCGGTATCCAAACAGCCTTATACGCTTCTGCAAGCCCGATCACAGGCATTGCTGAGGCAGTTCAATTGCTGACCACCATGGTAACCACACCCGGTGCTGTCGCAGGCTATCTGATGGGAAAACTGGTCAGCAAAGCGGTTGAAGCAGGTTGTCACAGACTCAATAAAAACCGGACCATGAAGAGCACGATTGATACCCGGAAGTACGTTCGCCGAACCGTCAGGGGGTTTCAAACTGTCGGTGCCATTTCTGGCTCTCCCCTGGTGATCATGCTGGCACTCTCTCACCCTCTATTGATGGCCTTGTATACCGTTCCTTTACTGACAACAGCCATCAAACAAACCGTTAAGCACCTGATGGCCTGCACAACGGTTTACCGGGCGTTCAGAAGATACGGGACTTCGGGAACTCTGAAGAGTGCTGCAGAACAGATGATAAACTCTGGTCTGATGGCACAGCTATTTCAAAAGGCCAGATAAAAGAAGGCACGGAGGAACATTTCAGCTCCTCCGGCAAATTTCTTTTCTTCAATTCGCGTCAAACAGCCTCATTGGGCGGGGGTGGATGTCAATTGCCGCAACATCAATTGGCGCAACAAAATCCGAGCGTTATCTGTTAGACTGCCCGCCCAGACATCGATCACTGCTACATAAGGCTTTGCTATGCGTTTTCTGGATCAGGTTCAGGCGGCTATGCGTAAGAACAACTCTCTACTCTGCGTAGGCCTGGACCCTCTACCCGAGAAGTTTCCCGCCCACATTCAGGCGCTTGAGCAACCTATTCTGGAATTTAACCGCTTTATTATTGATGCCACTGCCGACTTAGTGTGTGCTTACAAACCCCAGGCTGCCCATTATCATGCCCGTGGTGCAGAAGACGAACTGGCCCAGACCATCGAATACATCAAGGATAATTACCCGGATATCCCGGTCATTCTCGACTCAAAGCGAGGCGATATTGGCAGCACGGCTGATCAGTATGCGGCAGAAGCCTTTGATCGCTACGGCGCAGATGCGATCACTGTCAACCCCTACATGGGCATCGACACCATTGCGCCTTTCAGCCGTTATGAAGACAAGGGCACCATCATCCTTTGTCGAACCTCTAACCCCGGAGCTGCGGCGATCCAGAACCTGAAGGTCGGTGACGACTTCCTTTACGAAGTGATTGCCCGTATGGCCAAAGAAGAGTGGAACAGCCATAACAACCTGCTGCTGGTTGTCGGTGCTACCAACCCTGAAGAACTCAAGCGTATCCGCGCCATTACCGGTGATATGACATTCCTGGTTCCGGGTCTGGGCGCCCAGGGTGGAGACGTAGAAGCCACCGTTAAAAATGGTCTCAACAGTCAGGGTGAGGGCATCATTGTAAACTCTTCCCGTGGCATCATTTACGCTGGCAGTGATGAAAACTTTGCCGAAGCAGCCAGAGCTGCTGCCATTGAACTCAGAGATCAGGTGAATCAGTACCGTTAAACAATGACTACCCGAAGATACCCTGAACGGATATCTTTCTTTAGTTTTCAAGAGCAAGCCCACCCAGGGCTGTGAAGACGGCCCACTGATCTTGCCGGTCGATGCAGGCAGTTCCCGGTATTGGTCTGACTGCCCGCCAATTCCGACTGAACCAGATCACGACGCAGGACAACGGCATCACCGGCGGCTCCGGTGCGTCCCGGCAATAGGTTCAGCGTTTCTCGCACCTGAGGTTAGCGCTGAAGTGCTGTGAAGGGAATGACATAACAATCCTTGTATAAGCTATCCTATACTGGCTGTGATTAACGGGGAATCATGTCATGGATAATGATCAGAAAACACTTTACCAGTCCGACTTCTATCACTGGAAAAAACAGCAAAAACAACATTTGCAAAACCGTGAGTTCGACCGGCTTGATCTTGATAACCTTATAGAAGAAGTAGACGAAATGGGCAGAAGCGAGCGCAATACACTGGAATCCCATCTGGTCATTCTGGTGCTGCATCTGCTCAAATATCAATACCAAACCTTTGTGATTAACCCCAACCTATACGAACCCAAAGAGTTCAGAAGCTGGTACGAGAGTATTTCGCAGTCACGTATGACAATCAGCCGGTTAATCCGTAAAAACCCGTCCCTGAAGCACGAACAGGATGATGCCTTAATAGACAGCTACCCTGATGCCAAACAGGCTGCCATTCGTGAAATGAATAAGTACCTGCGGGAAAATCATCAATTAGATAACACCAGCTTCCCCGACAGTTGCCCGTGGACATTCGATGACATCATGGTTGATGACTTTCTTCCCGACCATCCACAGCGCTAGGAGGCCGACCGAGAATAGCGCCCGTAGCGAGGACGGCAGAAAATTGAGGATGAAAATTCGGTTTTGTGAGGAGAATAGCGAGCTATTTGACGAACAAAAGCGGATTTTTAGACCAATTTGCTGCCGCCGCAGTAGGGCAGTCTATTCTCGGTCGGCCTCCTAGGAGCCTGACAGTTGCCTATTCAGCCGCTTGCCTTCACAGTAACCTTAAAACAGCAGAGCTGTTGCGAGGAATTGCAACGGAGATGCAGCTGTTCGGTACGCCATTAAAACCCTACTGTTATTGGCTTCTATTTCTTCAGCTGTATACTTGTGCGTTATTTCTGATGAGGAAGCTTCCCATGCGCAGACTCAAGAAGCTGTTCGACCAAAACCGTGAATGGTCAGATGCTGTTCGGGAAAAGGAACCTGACTTTTTTGAACAACTTTCTCAGCAACAGGCTCCCAAATACCTGTGGATAGGCTGCTCTGACAGCCGGGTGCCTGCCAATCAGATAACCGGTATGGTGCCTGGTGAGCTGTTTGTTCATCGAAATGTGGCCAATCAGGTCATTCACACCGATCTTAACTGTCTCTCTGTTATCCAGTTCGCCGTTGAGTACCTGAAGGTTGAGCACATTATAGTGACCGGCCATTACGGCTGCGGCGGCGTTCAGGCAGCGGTAAAGAACGGCAAACTCGGCCTGATTGATAACTGGCTGCGTCATATTCAGGATGTACAGCACAAACACCAGACTTTCCTGGACACTCTGGGCAGCCAGGAAGAAGTCTTTGAGCGCATGTATGAGCTGAATGTTGTAGAACAGGCTCTGAATGTTTGCCAGACCCCCATCGTCAGGGATGCCTGGCTGCGAGGACAGGACCTGACGGTTCATAGCTGGATCTATGGGCTGAAAGACGGTCTTCTGAGGGACCTGGGATTATGTGTCTCTGATCCTGAAAGCCTGCATGGACTTTACAGCGATGCCATCAGGCAGATCACCAGTGCAGCTGATGGATGATATAGGTACCCTTTCATTTTCTAGATCTATCCTTCCTCTGTGAAAACCAAATCGGAAGGATAGAATTATCAGACAGACACTCTTTACTGCACCGCTGTTGCTGCTGTCGTTTTTTTTCATCTCTCGGGCCAGAGCACTTGTTCTGGCAGCAGGTGATGATGTTGAGGCGCCCTCAAACAAAACGGAATCAGCGATTTACAAGAGCCGCGCTATCGGTCGCCCATCTGGATGGAACAACACACTACCACGACTTCTCGATAAATTTTCTACTATCACATCAGTAAAGGGTTGTACTTCCCTTTCCCTGACAATGGTTCTGCAATAAGGACAGGTTGTATTTTGCGATAGCCAAGTCTCCAGGCAGTCTTCGTGAAACATATGGCTGCATGGTTCAAGAACTGTGACTGCCCTTCCGGCAAAAGGTGTGAGACAAACAGGGCAATTATCGGTCTCCTTTTGATAAGGTGCCTGATTATTTGGGCTGCCGGGTGGTGTGATTCCGTTCATATCTCTTACTCCTATCTGCTGTTTTTCAAATGAATTGTGACCTTGGATCATTGTCTATCCATTTAGTTCCCTGTGTTTGTTTATTTTTTTTACGCCCGGCATGGGCATGAGCTAATGGGGTGTAAATCCCCTGTGGAAGAAGCTACATCTGACTGTCGGTAAAGATGCCCGTTGATGACAACCACCAGCTTAAGGCGAGTGGAGTCACGCGAGGATCTTTGCGCAGACAATCTGTGCGAAAAAACATAATTTGCCGGAACCAGGTGACAGGATCACCGTTTAAAGTAAGAATAAATGCATCCTTGTGGGTGAAGTTTATTCTTCACTCATAGCAGCCTTGAATAAGATAACGAACTCTAAGCCGCACGCGCTTTTCACTCCAGAGGATAAATCTATGACACCTGCAAAATATCCGTTACTGATGAGACTGCTTCACTGGCTGATGGCCATTACCATCCTGAGTATCATTGCCAGTGGCTGGTACATGGCAGGTCTATCCAAGGACGTCAGCTATAAATACGACATCTACCCTTGGCACAAGTCTTTCGGCATCCTAGTACTGCTGCTGGTTGCGATTCGTATTCTGATACGATTGTTCAGCAAAGTACCCGAGCTACCCAAAGGATTGCCCAACCGTGAGAAGGTATTGGCCAAAATCACCCATTATTCGCTCTATGCCCTGATGATTCTTGTACCTCTGAGCGGTCTTACCATGTCGGATGCAGGAGGGCGTGATGTTTTCTTCTTTGGCATCCAACTGCCCGAATTTATGGAAGACAACAAAGAGCTGGCAGGAACCCTTCATACAATCCATTCCTATATTCCCTATGCATTTCTGGCCATCATAGCCCTTCACGTGGTGGGAGCATTCAAACACCGGTTCATGGATAAGCCTGAACACGATGTGCTGGGCAGAATGTTGTAAATTTGCCAATAAGGGCTCGTTCGGGAGCCCTTTTCCAGACTCTATGCCAATGAAATTAACTGTTAGTGTCGTCAGATGGCCTTATTCGATAAAACTTGAGGTTATAACCTGTTCTCAGAGTATGCATAAGAACCTGTAATGCTTCATTCCATTCACAAACCAAGCCACTGGAAGCTTTCAACGAGGCTCGCTCTCCAAGACCGTCAGAAAAACACAACATTCTCAGTGTCATAATGGCACCATTAACCGAGATAAAAACAGCAAATGTTGATTCATTGGGCTCCTGAATCACCATGACAAAGGTGCCCTCTCCGATGGCATTGTCCATTATCATTTGAATTGAGTTGAACTCCTTAAGCTCATTAACCTCGAGGTCAATATTAAGGGCCATCATCGCTTGATCCATTTCCATTAAACTCAACAAGGGGTATAAATCCGGAAGCTGGGATTCGTCTAACTTCCGAGGTAACGGAATCTTTTGCAGACCTCCAGACATTTGATTCATGAAACATTGCCGAATAGCAACGTCATGCCCCGTTGAGTTATCAGAAACCAGCAACACTTCAACCTCATCGTCATCATCAAATGCCTGCAAGGCTTCCACAGCTTCTTTATCCAGGCAATTAAAAGCCTTAATGGCATTCTCCACCATGAGGTTGAACACATCATCATCAGGCAAGTGAACTTGATAAAGCTGGCCTCCTCTCGACTTATCCAGATAGCAGTTGATCGCAAAAACAAAGAGACTGTGTTTATTACTGGCATAGCCCACCACTTCACCATCCTGATTCAGAAGAAATACAAAAGCCAAACTCTGTTCAATAATAATAAGAGCGAAGGAATAGCCTCCCTGAGAATCAGGAAGCGTCAGAAAATATCCCCGATCTTTCAAAGCCTCGATTGTGCCAAGGGGTCGAGTGTATTCACTCATCCAACCAACAGAGATCAGCCCTGCAATTACATCCTGTTGGATGGCAGCCTTCACCTGAGTCAATAGCTGCTGAAATTTAAGTACCCCGCTATTTGAATTCTCGAGGACGATCTTATCCATGCCGGTCTCCAGATAACAGACATTGAAAGATGAAGCTGAAAAGGCTTTCTGCTGACAGAGAGTTTCATCGACAGGCAAAGTCTGCAACTGGATAACGCTAAAATCACACTGCCGGTTCATCCATTCACAATCAAGCTGATTTTTCTCATCAGATACAGGAGCAGGATCTGGAACATTAACAGCAACAATAAGAGGTAGCATTTCGCTGGAAAAACCACTCAAGGACGGCTCTACCGGAGTCATCTGGCTGGTTGAAGGCCCATCAAAAGCAGCCATCCTTTTCCTGGGACCAAGCCTCGGAACAGAAGCTGACGCAGCCTCACGGACCAAAGGTCTTTCACACTGGCAAGTATTCTCAGTGGATAAATACACCTCTCTGGATTTAGGGTCTTTGCCTCTGGCACTCTTGGCATTAGACTGCCCTTTTTTTCTTATTGCGGCCTGGGCAATCAGCCTTTTTTCCCTGAACCGCTTGCCACACTGATAACATCGACAATCACAGGCATCAAGATTAAGGTCGCACTGCTTGCACCTTTGGCGACCTGATTTATCCGTTACTATTCTATCTTTCTTATAGTCATCGAATCCGTGACTGTAGAACGCTCCAAACAACAACAATGAAAAAAAAAATATACTCAAACCCGCTCTGAGCATAAAGCCTCCTGAAACAAACCGTTCAGGCAGACTAGATAGTTAATTGACATTCGTCATGGGAAATCAGGAAATTCACTCAACTTTCCGACGAAGTGATCTGTTCCAACCAAAGCGAGTCATCAGATCAGAGAAGACAGCATCCAGCGAAGCAGACAAAAGCAGTCGTTCACGGGTAAGGGGATGAGTTAATTCAAGATCAGTACAGGCCAGTAGCAATCTACCCGCTGAAAAGTGTTTGGCAAAGTATCGATTATGAACGCCCTTCCCATGTTTGGCATCGCCAATGATCGGGTGGGCTATATGCTTCATATGCCGACGAATCTGATGTTTCCTGCCCGTTTTAGGCCAGGCTCTTACCAGGGAGTAGCGACTGGTTGGGTATCTTTCTATGGCAAGAGGCAGCTCAACGGTCGCGAGTCTTTCATAAACAGTGACCGCCTCCTGAGCCGGTTTGTCCTGCCGGGCCTTGCGGTCTGTCATTTTATCCAGCTCTTCTTTCAGAGGATGATCAATCACGCCAGACTCTGGCGCATAACCCCTGACGACTGCCAGATAGGTTTTCTCGACCAGCCCTTCCTCAAATTGTTTTCCAACCTGCCGGGCAACCTCAGGCGACAGGGCAAACACTAAAACACCGGAAGTCGGTTTATCCAGACGATGCAGTGGGTAAACATGCTGACCCACCTGATTTCTGACGATCTGCAAAGCGAACCGGGTTTCATTCCGGTCAATCATGGAGCGATGCACCAGCAGACCCGACGGTTTATTTACCGCTACCAGCCAGTGATCCTGATAAATGATTTCCAGTGTTTCCTGGCTCTCTTCTGACATGCACGACATCCCAACAGCAAAGCTCAATATCAAAGGAGGCTACTTTCGTTCAGACAAGGTACTCTTCCTGAATATGTAAAGGTCGTCAGGCTCCCCGACAATAAACACCGTTCCCTGTCTGTCCATAGTAACCCCTTCTGGCTGCTCAATCGTATTCTTCAATCCATGCCAGCCCTTCTCAAGCACCATAACACTGACGGCCTCTCCATTTTCGTCCAGTTCTGTCAAAGAATCGGACTGATCACTGAGCACAACAAAATGCCTTGAAACCGTATCGAAGTGCATCCCTGACAGGTCCTGATTGAAAAACCTCAGGCTTTCTTCCATTTCTTCCTGCTCACGAATCACCAGCTTTCTATCTTTACCCTGCTCGGTGAAACCATTAATACGAAAAATCCGGATGGGGTCTCTCTCTTTGAGGACATAGATCGATTTTGTCTCTGGGTCCCAGGCAATACCTTCAAAGCCTTTGTTGCCTCCTTCTCCTATGCCAAAGGTAAAAGTGGACGCACTGGAGAAATCGATCTCATTCGAATCCGGTTTAATGTCTACCAGCAACAATTCCTGCTGACGTTCGTTGACAACAATAAAACGATCGCCGTCAGCCCAGGCAATACCTTCTACATCAGCATTAAGATTGGATTTCAGCTTTCTCTTGAGGTTTCCATTTTGGTCGTACTCCAGGACATGGATCGAAGAACCTCCTCCGGATACAACATAAAGGGAATCGGTAACAGGACTCCACGTCACTCCGGATACCTGATCACCTGCATCAACGAGTTTCACAGGTCCGGCCACCAATTTATAATCACTCAACGCAATGGCATTTGCCCACTGTTCACTGGATACCGTATGTGACAGGTATTCATTGTAAAGTTTGTCATCGATATCGAAATATTTAATAGCAATCACGGCCACAATCAAAATGACAATGATTCCGAGGGAGAGTTTTCTGAAGTTCTTCATAATGAGGGAATAGGTCAATTTCAGAGGGGGCTTTATGGAGACCGGCAGAGCGCCGTCACATCCCCCCAAGATCAGACAAGTCAGCTCTCATAAGGCCTTCGGTACCCAGATCAAAACCTGCTACTGAAACATGAACATCAAACCAGCTTTTCAGGGCGTTGGCATCTCTCTGACAGGGCCAGCGGCCCGGATCTTCTTCCCAGGCGGAGAGCTCATTTTCCATCATGTCCCGGGCGTGGTTGGCTACTGCTGCTTCCAGGCCCTCCTCTGTTTCCTGTTCATCCAGCAGGTAGGAGCCACCTTCCAGGCTCCAGTCTTCTGGCAATTCTGTCCCCAGCCCTTTCGCCCATTCAATAAAAGGCTGTCTGGGCTTCAGGGTTACAACACAACGATTGATAAACTTCATGACTTTTACCATAAAATGCAGCTTCATCGGATTCTGGAGCCATTTCGACAAGGTCAGCTGCAATTTCCGTCCAAGGAGAATGTCTTATGAGGCATTAACGTCAACAGTGCTTCACGGACGATGCATTATGCTCTTGGCGGATGGAGAAAATCAAACCATGTAAACTAAACATACTGCCCTGCACAATGACCTGAAGCCCAGGCCCATTGGAAGTTAAAGCCTCCCAGATGACCGGTAACATCCAGAACTTCACCGATAAAGAAAAGCCCCGGCTGGATTCGGCTCTCAAATGTTTTCGAAGAGACTTTCGCAGTGTCCACACCACCCAGGGTGACTTCTGCTTTTTTATAACCTTCTGTTCCAGAGGGTTTCAATTCCCAGTTTTCCAGTGCATGGGTCAGGTCCTCAAGATCAGCCGCTGTGTAATGTGCCATCAGCTTTTGACCATTGTCGGTTAATAATCTCAGATGACCTTGACCGCATAGGACTTGAGACAACCTTTTAGTCATATGTTCAGACAAGATGGTTGCCGTCTGTGCCCTGGGTCTCTGCATGGCACAGGACTGAAGCCAACTATGAATATCTGCACCGGGAATCCAATTAATGGAAACCGTATCTCCCGGATTCCAATAGGATGAAATCTGTAAAATGACCGGCCCGCTGACACCACGATGAGTGAACAGAATATTTTCCCGGAAAGACCGTCCATTGCAGCTGGCGATCACTTCTGAGCTTACGCCGGAAAGCTCTAGAAAGTGCTTAAGCCAGGCCTGGTTCATCGTAAAAGGCACCAGTGCAGGCTTTTGTTCAATCAGTTTATGGCCGAACTGTTCCGCTATCTGGTAACCAAACCCTGTGGCTCCCATTGTCGGAAATGATAAACCACCGGTTGCCACTACCAGTGACTGACAGGAGAGTTCGCCGATGTTGGTTGCCAACACGAAACCCGAAGCTTTATTGGACTTTATGGATTCAACACGGGCTTTGGCTCGAATGGTGACGCCTGCATCCTGACACTCGCTGACCAAAAGATCGACGATATCCTTTGAACGATTGTCACAGAAAAGCTGCCCCAGCGTTTTTTCATGCCAGGCCACCTGATACTTATCTACAAGCGCCTGAAAATCCCACTGGGTGTAGCGTGCCAGTGCTGACTTACAGAAGTGCGAGTTATGCGAAAGATAATGGGCAGGTTCGATATAGAGGTTGGTGAAATTACAACGTCCACCTCCTGAAATAATAATTTTCTTGCCAATTTTGTTGGCGTGATCCAATACAAGAACATTACGACCACGATAGCCAGCTGTGAGCGCACACATAAGACCCGATGCACCGGCACCGATAATAATGGCATCATAGTCAGACTGCAGAGCTCTGGTCAGGGGCATATTTATTAGATCCCAAAAACAGATAGGGGAAGCCTTTAGCGTTGCTCCTGCCGGGAGCTAAACAGGCCCGTAAGAAACCAGAGAGCATAAACCGACTGCCTGCAACGGTTTGCCCTTTCCTTCGTTTCTTTAATCCGGGCCTGAGACACAGCTTCAATGAGTTTTCAGAATGGCCAACACATTATTAAGAAACATTTTGGCTTCCTGGCTACTGACACTCTTACGCAACTCAGCAGGAATCATACGCTGGTACGCGCGGGTATTGACTGGACGAGTAGCCACCAGAGCATTCACCATAGCAGGCTTGAGCAAACGCTGGCTTGCAGGAGTACTTGGGTAGGCTTTACGGATAGATTGAACATCAAATTCAACCAGAGCTTCAGCCAACGGACTATCGGCCACTTCAACAACCACTTCTGGCTCTGATAACACCGGAGCCACTTTGACTTCAACCTTAACTGCCTCTTTGGTTCTTACAGACTCAACAGCAACTTCTGCATGAACGTCTTCAGAAGTGACAAAACCTTGAGCCACCAAAGCTTGAGACAGCTCTTCTCGCATAACCCATACAGCTTTGCCCGCTCCGTTTTCCTCATCCAGGGCAATAACGGAAGCACCAGAGCCAGCATCTACTTCCAGAAACCCGGCAATACGCTTGCCCAGGTTGTTAACGATCATGGACGCACGTTTGGCCCCCGTCAATGTAATCACCTGCTCAGCACTGGCAGCGCGTCCGGGCAGAGAAAACCATGCTGCCAGCAGTTCAATATCTTGAGGACGAACCGCTTTATTATTGTTAAGGGCCTTCAGGAACAAATCTTGGGTGATCAATTGTTTAACCTCTAGAAAAATCCAGCTATTTTTTCAGGAAATGACAAATTATCAATCCTTATATTTGCGGATCTTTATGCTTTTTCTTCTGAGCGCAGAGGTTAAGTACCGACTTCGCCTCTTACCCGCTCATTTCAACCTGAAAACAAGCAATATAAGAAGTCGCTAAGCATTACTTGAAATTACCCCATGCTGAGTTGATAATGATTCTCAACTAAAAACCTAAAATCAGTTGAACAGTTATATGGCAAGATCTCCTGCAAGAGAGCTATCTGTAAAGAGTATTGAATCCCTGAGCCCTCATATGACGCGGGTTATCCTGACCGGAGAATCTCTTTCTGATTTTCCATCGGATCAAGCCAGCGCCTACGTAAAGCTGGTATTTGATAACCCTGCAATGCCCGAGAAGCCACTCCAGAGAAGTTACACCGTGGTTTCCTCTGATCAGCTTGCACGACATTTGACGATTGATTTCGCAGTGCATTCCCATGACCGCGATCAGGGGCCTGCCGCACGCTGGCTGGAGGGTGCCAATATTGGCGATCCAGTTTTAGTATCTGGACCGGGACCTACCAAACTGGTCGACCTCGAAGCGGACTGGTTTGTTATGACCGGAGACCTGACCGCACTTCCAGCCATTCGTGCAAACATAGAGATTCTACCTGCCGATGCAAAAGGCTTCGTCGTTGTGGAAATTCCTCACCAGGATGACCAGCAAGCCATGGCCCTTGAAGCATCGTCGATCCCTGAAGGCATGGAAATTATCTGGGTTATAAACCCTCATCCAGGCCAACAAAAGGAGCTTTTAAGAGACGCTCTGGCCAACCTGCCTTGCCAGCCAGGAAATCCCTATCTATGGGCTGCCAGTGAACTGAACTCTGTGCTGGAGATCAGAAACTGGGTGAATCGAGAATCCCTGGCCCCCCGCTCTTCACGTTATATCAGCAGTTACTGGCAGCTTGGCCTTCCAGATGAAGCTCATAAGGTACAAAAGAGAGAGAGACTGACTGAGTGACAAGGGCCTCCACGCCAGAGATCTGTCGTTCAGCCACTTTCTTTAATGGACAGTCTTTGATGGATAGGAAAGTCTGAATGCACTGGAAGACAATTCGCCCGAGAACTATCAACACCTGTGCTCTTGCCGCTTTTTTGCCACAATACAAAAACCCCAGTCGATCTCTCAACCGGGGTTTTGCTTTATTCAATGCCTGGCGATGAACTACTCTCACATGGGTAAGCCCCAAACTATCATCGGTGGGGCCGCCTAGGTGGGGCCGCCCAGGCATGTGTCGTTTCACTTCTGTTCTGCCACACTCCTTTGCCCACAAAACAAAAACCCCGGTCAATCTCTCAACCGGGGTTTTGCTTTATTCAATGCCTGGCGATGACCTACTCTCACATGGGGAAACCCCACACTACCATCGGCGATGCGTCGTTTCACTACCGAGTTCGGGATGGGATCGGGTGGTTCCAACACTCTATGGTCACCAGGCAAAACTGGTCGAGCCGTTGGCTCTCGAGCTGGAAGCTTTAAGCTGAAGGCTTGAAGCTGTTTCTCGAAAACTAAGGCTCTGGAATCCAAATATCTTTTAAGCTGTGTGTCTATTCTTGCTCAACACTCTCGTTCACTGTGTACGGCTTTAAGCTTCCAGCTTCAAGCTTGCTAGATCGCTTTGGCGTTATATGGTCAAGCCTCTCGAGTCATTAGTACGGGTTAGCTCAACGCCTCACAACGCTTACACACCCCGCCTATCAACGTCATAGTCTTTAACGTCTCTTATGGGCCTTGCGGCCAGGGAAGTCTCATCTTGAAGGGGGCTTCCCGCTTAGATGCTTTCAGCGGTTATCCCGTCCGAACTTAGCTACCGGGCAATGCGTCTGGCGACACAACCCGAACACCAGTGGTTCGTCCACTCCGGTCCTCTCGTACTAGGAGCAGCTCTCCTCAAACTTCCAACGTCCACGGCAGATAGGGACCGAACTGTCTCACGACGTTCTAAACCCAGCTCGCGTACCACTTTAAATGGCGAACAGCCATACCCTTGGGACCGGCTTCAGCCCCAGGATGTGATGAGCCGACATCGAGGTGCCAAACACCGCCGTCGATGTGAACTCTTGGGCGGTATCAGCCTGTTATCCCCGGAGTACCTTTTATCCGTTGAGCGATGGCCCTTCCATTCAGAACCACCGGATCACTATGACCTACTTTCGTACCTGCTCGAGATGTACCTCTCGCAGTCAAGCTGGCTTTTACCATTACACTAACCGCACGATGTCCGACCGTGCTTAGCCAACCTTCGTGCTCCTCCGTTACTCTTTGGGAGGAGACCGCCCCAGTCAAACTACCCACCACACAATGTCCCCGATCCTGCTAAAGGACCTGGGTTAGAACCTCAATATTGCCAGGGTGGTATTTCAAGGTTGGCTCCATGCAGACTGGCGTCCACACTTCAAAGCCTCCCACCTATCCTACACAAGCAACATCAAGATCCACTGTGAAGCTGTAGTAAAGGTTCACGGGGTCTTTCCGTCTAGCCGCGGATACACTGCATCTTAACAGCGATTTCAATTTCACTGAGTCCTGGGTGGAGACAGCGTGGCCATCGTTACGCCATTCGTGCAGGTCGGAACTTACCCGACAAGGAATTTCGCTACCTTAGGACCGTTATAGTTACGGCCGCCGTTTACTCGGGCTTCGATCAAGAGCTTCTCCGAAGATAACCCCATCAATTAACCTTCGAGCACCGGGCAGGCGTCACACCGTATACGTCCACTTACGTGTTAGCACAGTGCTGTGTTTTTAATAAACAGTCGCAGCCACCTGGTATCTTCGACCAGCCTCAGCTTACGGGGCAAGCCCGATCACCAAAGCCGGCGCACCTTCTCCCGAAGTTACGGTGCCATTTTGCCTAGTTCCTTCACCCAGGTTCTCTCAAGCGCCTTGGTATTCTCTACCTGACCACCTGTGTCGGTTTCGGGTACGGTCCCTTTTGACCTGATGCTTAGAAGGTTTTCCTGGAAGCCTGGCATCAACCACTTCCCCACCTTGGTGGGTTCGTCATCAGTTCTCGGCTTTGTGAACCCGGATTTGCCTGAGTCCACAGCCTACGACCTTAAACAGGGACAACCATCGCCCTGCTGGCCTAGCCTTCTCCGTCACTCCATCGCAGTCAAAAGGGGTACAGGAATATTAACCTGTTTCCCATCGATTACGTCTTTCGACCTCACCTTAGGGGCCGACTCACCCTGCGCCGATTAGCGTTGCGCAGGAACCCTTGGTCTTCCGGCGAGGGAGCCTCTCACTCCCTTTATCGTTACTCATGTCAGCATTCGCACTTCTGATACCTCCAGCCCACCTTCCGGTGAACCTTCTACGGCTTACAGAACGCTCCTCTACCGGTTCAGTTGTCAGTTTGCAGTTGTCGGTTGTCAGTTTGAACTGAGTTATTTAAAACTCTTGTGCAAACTAACCAACATCTTACTGACTTGGTTGTATTCGGTTTTGAGGTCTTGCCATTGCTGATCGTCAATGTAATTGAGATCAAGGCAGTACCTTAACCAAACTCTCATTTCGTCAGATGATCCGATAGCCATCAATATGAACCTTCGAAACTCTGCTTTTGAGATGATCAGTTTCCCATGTCCTTCAGCAATATTTGCACAGATTCCTTTACTGGCTCTGCGCATCTGATCAGCAAGTTCATGCATTTGTTCAATTCTCGGAAATTCCAGCGAGAGCTTGTGAACTTTCAAAGAAAGCTTATAGGCCCATTGAAATACTTCTAAATCTTCAAATCGCTGCATACTTACTTCTCATACTGCCAACTGACAACTGTAAACTGACAACTGAACCCCGTAGCTTCGGTGAATAGTTTGAGCCCCGTTACATCTTCCGCGCGAGCCGACTCGACCAGTGAGCTATTACGCTTTCTTTAAAGGGTGGCTGCTTCTAAGCCAACCTCCTGGCTGTCTGGGCCTTCTCACATCGTTTCCCACTTAACTATTACTTTGGGACCTTAGCTGACGGTCTGGGTTGTTTCCCTTTCCACGACGGACGTTAGCACCCGCCGTGTGTCTCCCGTGATTGCACTCATCGGTATTCGGAGTTTGCATGGGGTTGGTAAGCCGGGATGGCCCCCTAGCCCAAACAGTGCTCTACCCCCGATGGTGAGACACGAGGCGCTACCTAAATAGCTTTCGAGGAGAACCAGCTATCTCCGGGCTTGATTAGCCTTTCACTCCTATCCACAAGTCATCCCCTGGCTTTTCAACGACAGTGGGTTCGGTCCTCCAATCAGTGTTACCTGATCTTCAACCTGCTCATGGATAGATCGCCCGGTTTCGGGTCTATTCACTGCGACTGGACGCCCTGTTAAGACTCGCTTTCGCTACGGCTTCCCTATACGGTTAACCTTGCCACAGAAAATAAGTCGCTGACCCATTATACAAAAGGTACGCAGTCATCAGTGGCCAGTTGTCAGTTGTCGGTGGTCAGTTTTGTTCAGCGTCAATTTCAACACCTCTGCAAATCTGCCCGTATTTTCCAACTTGACGACCTGGTAATCAGTCATCTGCTGTCGCTTGCCTACTGGCAACTGACAACTGACAACTGACCACTGACTCCCACTGCTTGTAC
>NZ_JBLYNW010000001.1:1717500-2015000 GCF_049310125.1 Endozoicomonas sp. ALB032
TTCTCATAGAATTTAAGGGTATGTTCACTTGCTTGATCAGCATTTAAATCATTTCAGAGCAAATGCTCTGTTGACCGATGCTATTCCCACAAGCGCCCACACGAATTGTCTGATAATTTGTTAAAGAACCGGATTAAAACAAGAAGGTTTTAATCGACCAAACCAGCTGCCAGCGCTGTTCAGTGAGGCGACTATACTACCTTGACGCCGCTCGTTGTCAAGCGATTATTTCAAGAAAGAGAAACAAAAGACTTAAAAACATCGCTAAACATTCCACTAGAAAGATGGAAACTCCGTTCAGCGAGTTGTGCATAACTGCACTCACCAGGATAACTGCCAACAACTACAATTTACTGCTCTTGAAATGACACTCTGGCTACCGAGTCGATACATCTTCAGCCCCGACCGATAGACATAGCTTACCCCTTAAGCCGCCTTTTTCAAAAGATCGGATTACACCTAATTTTTTGCGAAGAATACATGCAGTCCTTGCTGCTGAAGGCTTTCAGAAACATAAGTGTTCATAATGATAATTAACTGGAGTGAGTCACTCTTCATAATTAGAGGTGTTTAATTAATCTCTTCGGGTCTTATATCCCGCCACCTAGAGCAGGGTAGTTTATCGGTGTTACATTGCCAGAAACCATCATCAAAAGGGAGGTCAATATTTTGCCTGCAACCTCCTTTTAATTGGGCCCATCATTCCCTGACCAGGATTTCAAAGGTCTTTGAATCGACTAAAGCGTGGGAGTCTCGATTCGGTGTTGCAAAAGAAGCTTTACAGACTTTGCCCTTCTTAAAATATTTGCCGTAGGTATTGAAACCATTGTTCATAAAACGACAAAAATATTGCGGCACTTTGCTGACTTCTTTGCCTGAACTAGAAAAGCTATACCCGGCAATAATAGCCTTATCAGGCGGCTCAGCCTCAAAAGCCTGCCAGCGAATATTACCGTCAACCACAGGAGTCAGGTAATCGGAAGCGATGCTGCCATCTTGATTGGTAGCAACATAACCACTTTTTCCATTGGTACCAATGTATCTGCAATACTTATCAGGCCCCTCTCTTACCAGTGAGCCCAGTATAAACTCTTTATAAGGCTTTTTGGGGGAGCAAAAGTATTCCTGAACTTCGGTGTTGATTATGCCTTTACCTACTTGTGACGGCACTTTCTGCCATATTACGGAAGATGGTCTGCTTTTATGAGCCTTCTGTCGTACAGGAATAAAGTGGGACACATCGCCTACTGAGTCAGCATCAGCCGTCAGGCCTGCGCACCCATGCCCACAGCTATGAGCACCATCGTTGTACCATTCAGTCCCGGGACTGGCACCGTCTTTACACAAGGTTTCGTGACGCCAACTTTTAGACAACAGTATTGTTGACGCAAAGGGTACCGGATGCCCCTGCGATTCCTGAAATTGGTAGGTGGTATTGCCGTAAATAACATTAATCTGGTAATACTTTTTGTCGGTAACCAGAATATCTCTGGGTAGCACAGTTTCGCTCCCCAAAGATGCCAGAAAATTGTCTCTTTTTCGACTTGATAACAGACATCCGCTGACATTATCAGGTGTATTAGCCAGCATACCAACCAATCTACCGATCCCGCCGATCTTAACACGACAGAATCCGGTCAAATGCTGGTCATTGCAGCGAAACTTTTTGGTTAAAGGTGCCGGCAATGGAGAAATACAAAACTCGTCTGCAGATCCGTAGGGATTAGCCGGATCATAGGTAGTGTTTAATGGAATTAGAGCTGGTTGGACGTCACCTTCATTATGATGCAAGGGTTGGGCATCAAGAAAAGTCGCTCTTGCCCACAGGTACTTCAACTTCTTATTTGAGTCGGTATAGTTATCTTCACTGAGATTAAAAGGAAGCAGGTTATATTGGTCGATAATGGTTTTCTGATAATGCTCAGTAGCCAGCGTGCTACGCATCGGCTCTCTGAAACCGGGACTGACATTACTCTGCGCCAATGGTGGATTATCGGGACTCTTTTTGTCAGCTTTGTCAGCTTTCTCAAGATCTAAAGCATATAGCGTAGAATAATGCCCAACCGAGAACCCCACCTCAAAAACGAACACAGATAAGCCCAATATAGCCAGTACCCTAAATAACTTTGAATCCTTTAATTGTTGTGAATACGAGTACGTAAGCAACTCACGGCCTTGCACTCCAACCACAGCGATAGCATTGTTAGTGACAGCAATAGATAACACCAGCACAGATAAAGCCCGTGAAACTCGCTTCATAGCCAAGCTCCTCCACAATAACTCTCAAAGAAGCCAAGAGTGTAGTGTCTACTCCAACAGCAAATAGTATAGAAATGATTTGTAAAAACTGATCCTTATGAACAAAGTACCTGACCAGTTGGTTTCAAAGATTTTCAGGAATACACACTTCCCTTTCAACTGATTCCGTCATTCCCCGACCAGAATTTCAAAGGTCTTTGAATCAACTAGAGCGTGGGAGTCTCCACTCGGCGTTGCAAATGAAGCTTTACAGACTTTGCCCTCCTTAAAATACTTTCCGTAGGTATTGAAACCATTGTTCATAAAACGACAAAAATATTGCGGCACTTTGCTAACTTCTTTGCCTGAACTTGAATAGCTATATCCGGCAATAACAGCCTTATCAGGCAGCTCACTCTCAAAAGCCTGCCAGCGAATGTTAGCGTCAACCAAGGGAGTCAGGTAATCAGAAGCAGTACTGCCATTCTGATTGGTAGCAACGTAACCACTTTTTCCACTGGTACCAATGTATCTACAATATTTATCAGGTCCCTCTCCTGCCAAGGAGCCCAGTATAAATTCTTTGTAAGGCTTTCTGGGGGAACAAAAGTATTTCTGAACTTCGATGCTGACTGTCCCTTTGTCTTGTTGTGATGGCACTTTCTGCCATACCACAGGAGACGGTCTGCTTTTATCAGCTTTCTGTCGTACAGGGATAAAGTGGGATATCTTGCCTGCTGGCTCTGCCTCAGCTGCCAGGCCTTCGCATCGATTCTCGCTGCTATGAGCGCCATCGTTGTACCATTGGACTCCAGGACTGACTCCATCTTTGCACAGACTTTCATGACGCAAACTTCCAGATAACAGCACTGTTGATGCAAAGGGTGGTAGATTCAAGAGCCAATCCTGAAATCGATAGGAGACATTGTCATATGTAACATTAATCTGATAATACTTTTTGTCGGTGACCAGAATATCTCTGGGTAACAGAGTTTCACCCCCCAACGACACCAGGAAATTATCTCTTTTTCGGCTGGATAAAAGGCATCCGCTGACATTATCGGGTGTGTTGGCCAACATACCAACCAGAGTACTGATCTTGCCATTGAGCATGAACTTGATTCGACAAAATCCGGTCAGTTGCTGATCATTGCAGCGGAATTTTTTGGTTAAAGGTTTCGGCAGTGGAGAGTTACAAAGCTCGGTTGCAGACCCGTAGGTATAAGCCAGATCGTATGCAGTGTTTAATGGAAACAGTGCTGGCTCGAGGTCACCTTTAATAAGGTCCTTGGGATAGACATCAAGGAAAGTAGCCCTTGCCCAGAGGTACTCCAGCTTTTTCTCTGGGTCAGCATAGTTATCATCACTAATATTAAATGGAACCAGATTGTACTGGTTGATAATTGTTTTCTGGTAATACTGAGTTACTGGCGTGGTCCGCATTACCGCATTTAAATTGCTGCTGACAGTACCATGACTCAATGGGAAATCCCGTGGATTTTTTTTCTCCGCGTTCTCGCCCGCTTCCGCTTCTTCAGCAGCACTGCGCCCGAGCATAAAACCTATTCCAAACATTAACCCATCAACCCCCCCCATAAAACACAGCTCAGTAATAAACTTTTTATAGTTACTCAAATATGAATACGTGTACTCTAGAGAGCTTTGCACCCCAGCAAGAGCTATTCCATTGTAAATAACAGAAATGGATAACAACGTCACAGGAAAAGCCCTTAAAACTTGTTTCATATTTAAGCTCCTCGGCGGCAACTGCAGTAAAGCCCAGAATCCAGAAATAAAAGGCCCCGTAATACTGGGGAAAGCTGAGAGTATAGCGTTTATTTCAGCGGCAAATTGTATATAAACGATTTATAAAAACTGATTCTTATGAAGTCTGTTGCATGGCATATGCGTTCAATGATTTTATAGTTTGATAAAGAAATAACCCTATATAGTCTCTGTCTGCTTCTCCCTTATTAAAATCAGCATTTATGCTCAATTCGCGTGAGACCCCACCGAACTAGAGGGTGTCAATTTAGGATTTACGTGCCAAACAATTTATTCCTGATTAGGGTGGTGGGTTTTATTTACGCAAAATTAGCAATACCGGCACTTTTATTAATTTCAACTATAATTGTCAGCCTTAAATAAAATCATAAACAGGATATAAGAAACTATGGATATTAAAAAGCTGAGGGCAGCGTTAACAAGAACTTTATTAATAGCTGCTGTATTAAAAAAACCTCAATTTAAAGCACTTGTACTCGCTCTTTTGTATACAGCCTCTCCGGTTCAGGCAGAAAATGAAGAACAAAAGCACTATTATCAGCTGGTAAGAAAAAAACTGCTGGATATCTCTCTGCTGATTAAAAGCAGCCATTGTGCTGATTCAGCTAAAAAACTATTACCTGCAACCTATGGCTATGCCCATTGGTTGAAATGCAGAGACCATTTTAATTTTTACACCCATGTCAGGGAGGACCTGACAAGAGTCGATTACAATAATAAAATCTATCGTTACCTTGAACTGGAAAGGTCCACCGGACGCCTTACAACTCAGGCCTCTAACGTGATAAGCCTTCACGACCTGCTTGAATATGAGCCTGAAGATCCCAATGCCACGCCTTCTTTCTGGCAGTTTGTTAACCGCATAAACGTTGAAGATAAAACCGATATAACCGGGCTACTTTTTCAGTACTTCACTGAATACCCCGAAAAACTGATACAGCTTCTTAATTCAGACATTATCTATCCGCTTCCCGGTTTTTTTTCAAAACGAGACAATACATCAGAGCTTTATTCAATGGCTATGCAAATAAGGCTTATACTCATTGACAATGGGGGCTCTGTAACAAAACCGAAAAACGACTTTCTCCTGGCCTATTCGGTAACACCAGTTAGTAATCCAATGCAGACAGATCCGGCAACAGGAAGCAATCAGGAATCAGAAGAAATATGGACACAGTTGACTGATCAGGAAAAAGAATTCGTTGGAAGGCTCAACGATGCACTTCATCTGGGTATGGTTTTCACTCTGGCTGATCTGTATAAACGTTTATCACAAGCACTAAGCACCACTAACTTCGATAATATGACAACAGCTGAGCTGTTAGACATTATTGAGAACAAGCCAATCGATGGCGAGAAAGAACTGGCTGCCTGGGAATTGCATAAATTATCCAGCTCGGTCATTCAACTAAAGGGGGCTGTGTATGAAACCATAAAATCAACTTACATGAGCTCAGTTCCCTGGCTGCGACAGAGAAAGACAATGAGGTTCATGCGGGACCCGGACCGGGAGCTGGAACAGCAACGGAAATTTGCACAGGAACAAGAGCAGGCCCTGAGATTGTTTGTCAACCGGCACATATCAAATATTAATGCTTTACTGCGATTGCTTCCGGATCAGAATAAGACTCAATTGCCCTTTAACCCCCAGGATTCTGTTACGCTCAGTGGAGTCAGCTACTCAGCTCTGAAAAACTCTGCGAACAAATATAAAAACGGGCAAACCCAACAACAATGGTTTAGTACAGAAAATCATGTCCCCTCTTTTACATCGACACCTGATTTCTCAGATCTCAATGCCGATCATCGCAGCAGGGATGACAGCGAGAAACCCCGGGGGTTCTTTATGGTTAGCGCGGGTAGTAATAGACTTCCAGAAGGAATCAAGGAGGTCGTTGTAAACTCTCCCATTACAGCACCAGAGTTGCTCAATGAAGGGATTGCCAAGCTTGACACTGATGACATAAGTATTTCGAAAATGCTGCAGGTGATGTTCAGCATTGGTTTTCTGCGCCCCGGTTACAGTGAAATTGATGCCATAAATTTCATTGCTGCTTATAGCTACTCTCCGCTGCACAGCGCACTATGGACATTGATCTTTCATGCGATCGGCGTTGGCGACGCAACGGTTCATCCCCATATGCATTACATAGATGGTTATAAAAGAAAATTCATATTTAACCATCTGGCGCGTGAAGATATTGCACAGCAGCTATCTGCCATCCACCAAAAACTACAAACGACTACCACAGACGGGTCTGAATATGCCAAGCAACTCAATGAACTTCTCGAACAAAAACAGCTGACACTGGGCGATACTCCCGGCGATGGACACTGCTTTACCCATGCATTAGCACAGCAATTACCGGGTTACGATGAAGAAAGCATAAGACGTGCATTACAAATCTTTCTTGCGTCCCCCTCAAACTACCAGGGTTATGTTCCCGAAAGCATTATGTCCTTAGCCCCTGAACTTCTAGCCCAGATATCATCAGACGGGCCAGACGGCTGGATTGACATATCCATGGCTGCCTTCGCTTCACTGGCATTCGGCAGGAGCGTTGTTGTAATACACCCGCAATTCAACCACAGCTCTGATTTGCAGGTGACTGTGTGGAACCAGGGCCAGCCGGAAGACATTGACCCTGCCGATGTACCTCAACATATCGATAATGCGTTGATCTTAGTATTCATCAATACAAACCACTGGACTTTTGCCTATCAGCAAGATCCGTTCCCCGGTCAACCCAATATCATTAACGTTGATGAATTACCCGATCTTCCTTCTTTGGAAAATAACCTAGGGAGCAACGGTTTCCGGTTTTTCATGCAGCAATAAAAAAGACAAAATACTTCAATCCCGTTGTACCCGCGCGGGTGATTTTTTACAGGTATAAAAAAACCCGGAATAAACCGGGTTTTTTTATAAGACACAAGTTGCTTATTTACCAAGCTTCTTGCGAATGGCCTGCAGAGTACGCAGCTGAGCAGCGGCTTCAGCTAGCTGAGTGGCTGCACGGGAGTAATCAAACTCACCGCTCTGATTAGTCAGCTCCTGTTCAGCCAGTTTCTTGGCCTCTTCAGCAGCAAGCTCATCCATATCGTCTGCACGCAGAGCCGTGTCAGCCAGAACCTTAACCTGGTTAGGCTGCACTTCCAGAAATCCACCTGAGATGTAGAACACCTCTTCTGCGCCGCCCTGGGTGATCAGGCGGATTGGACCCGGATTCAGATCAGTCAGCAGAGGCGTGTGGCCAGGGGCAATACCCAGGTCACCCAGAGAACCGGTAGCAATAACCATCTCTACCAGTCCGGAGAAGATCTCCTCCTCGGCGCTAACGATGTCACAGTGAACCGTGATCGCCATTTGTGTCACCTCCTCTTATGTCCTCGCATGGACGGTAGACCGGAAATGATTGAACCATTCCCGGCACGGGGTGACGCTCCTCAAAAGCAGAGCGTCCCGGCCATTACATGGACTTGGCTTTCTCGATCGCTTCCTCGATGCCACCCACCATGTAGAACGCCTGCTCTGGCAGGTGATCGTATTCACCGGCCAGAATACCTTTAAAGGCACTGATGGTGTCTTTCAGGGAAACATACTTACCAGGTGCACCGGTGAAGACTTCCGCAACAAAGAATGGCTGAGACAGGAAACGCTCAATTTTACGGGCACGTGTTACTGTCTGCTTGTCTGTTTCAGACAGTTCGTCCATACCCAGAATTGCAATGATGTCTTTCAGCTCTTTGTAACGCTGCAGTACGGTCTGCACACCACGAGCCACGTCGTAGTGATCCTGGCCGATGACCAGAGGGTCCAGCTGACGGGAAGTAGAGTCCAGAGGGTCGATCGCAGGGTAGATACCCTTGGAAGCGATGTCACGGCTCAGTACAACGGTCGCATCCAGGTGCGAGAAGGTGGTCGCCGGAGACGGGTCAGTCAAGTCATCCGCAGGTACGTACACGGCCTGGATAGAGGTGATAGAACCGGTCTTGGTGGAAGTAATACGCTCCTGCAGTACACCCATCTCTTCTGCCAGAGTCGGCTGGTAACCTACCGCAGATGGCATACGACCCAGCAGAGCAGATACTTCAGTACCCGCCAGGGTGTAACGATAGATGTTGTCGATGAACAGAAGTACATCACGACCTTCGTCACGGAATTTCTCAGCCATAGTCAGGCCTGTCAGAGCAACGCGCAGACGGTTTCCGGGTGGTTCATTCATCTGACCGTAGACCAGAGATACTTTGTCGATTACGTTGGAATCGGTCATCTCATGGTAGAAGTCGTTACCCTCACGAGTACGCTCACCAACACCTGCGAAAACAGAGAAACCGGAGTGCTCGATAGCGATGTTACGGATCAGCTCCATCATGTTTACGGTTTTACCAACACCGGCACCACCGAAAAGACCGACCTTACCCCCTTTCGCAAAAGGGCAGACCAGATCGATAACCTTGATACCGGTTTCCAGCAATTCGTTGGAAGCGGATTGCTCTGCATAGGTGGGTGGTTTACGGTGGATGGACGCTCGCTCTTCTTCACCGATAGGGCCCTTCTCATCGATAGGGTTACCCAGAACGTCCATGATACGACCCAGAGTCTTGGTACCTACAGGTACCTGAATCGGTTCACCACTGTTAGCCACTGTGAGACCGCGGGATACACCTTCGGTGGAACCCATGGCGATAGTACGAACAATACCGTCACCCAGCTGTTGCTGAACTTCCAGTACCAGATCTTTGTCTTCGACGTTCAGAGAGTCGTAGACTTTGGGAACACTTTCCCTGGGGAATTCGACGTCAACGACGGCGCCGATGATTTGTAAGATACGACCACTACTCATAGCCTTTCCTCTACCCTTTAATCTTTTATACAGCCGCCTTAGTTACACCGCTGCAGCGCCACTGACGATTTCAGACAGTTCCTGTGTGATTGCAGCCTGACGAGCCTTGTTGTACACCAACTGAAGGTCATCAATCAGATTGCCGGCGTTATCTGTTGCGTTCTTCATGGCAATCATTCGCGCGGCCTGCTCACAGGCGTTATTTTCTACTACTGCCTGGAATACCTGGGACTCGATATACCTGATCAACAGGCCATCCAGCAATTGTTTGGCATCAGGTTCATAAATGTAATCCCAGGGTCTTTTCAGTGACTCATCTTCATCTGGAACCAGAGGCAACAACTGCAATACCTCAGGAGACTGTGTCATGGTGTTGACGAAGCGGTTGTGAACAACGTACAAACGGTCAATTTCACCGTTTTCGTACTTGTCCAGCATCACTTTTACACCACCAATCAGATCAGCAATGTTGGGTGAGTCACCAATATGTGTTGTGGCTGCTACGACGTTCCCGCCGTAACTACGGAAAAATCCAACAGCCTTGCTGCCGATCAGGCAAAGATCTATTTCAGCACCCTGATCTTTCCACTGAGTCATACTCTCAATGGTTTTCTTGAACAGGTTGATGTTCAGACCTCCACAGAGGCCCCGATCCGTGGAAACGATGATAAAACCGACACGCTTCACCTCACGTTCTGTCATGAAGGTGTGTTTGTACTCGGCATTGGCGTGAGCAACATGCCCTACAACCTGACGGATACGCTCGGCATAAGGGCGGCTGGTTTCTCTCCGCTCCTGAGCTTTACGCATCTTACTCGCCGCCACCATTTCCATGGCGCTGGTGATCTTCTGCGTACCTTTAATGGACGATATCTGCGTCCGGATCTCTTTTGCGCCTGCCATTATTCAGTTCCTCAAGCCAGGCTTTCGAGGCCAGCGGCCAGTAAGCCAGCTTTACTGACCACTGACCACTGACCACTGAAAACTGTTACCATGACTGGGTGGCCTTGAACTTCTCAATAGCCGCTTTGATACCCTCTTCAATTTCACCGTTGTAATCTCCAGATTCGTTGATGCGAGCCATCAGCTCACTGAATTCAGAGTTTACAAAGCTCAACAGGGCAGCTTCAAAGTCCAGGATCTTGTTTAACTCAACGCCTTCCAGGTAGCCTTTTTCAGCGGCGTAGATGACAACACCCATGTCAGCAACAGACATTGGCGCGTACTGTTTCTGCTTCATCAGTTCAGTAACACGCTGACCGTGTTCGAGCTGCTTGCGGGTAGCTTCATCAAGGTCAGAAGCAAACTGGGCAAACGCCTGCAGTTCACGATACTGAGCCAGAGCCAGACGGATACCACCACCCAGTTTCTTGATGATCTTGGTCTGGGCAGCACCACCTACACGGGATACGGAGATACCAGCGTTCATCGCAGGACGGATACCCGCATTGAACAGATCGGTTTCCAGGAAGATCTGACCATCGGTAATAGAGATTACGTTAGTCGGTACGAAGGCCGATACGTCACCTGCCTGGGTTTCGATGATTGGCAGGGCGGTCAGGGAACCGGTCTGGCCTTTCACTTTACCATCGGTCAGCTTTTCAACATGCTCGGCGTTTACACGAGAAGCACGCTCCAGCAGACGGGAGTGCAAGTAGAATACGTCACCCGGATAAGCTTCACGGCCCGGTGGACGGCGCAGCAACAGAGAGATCTGACGATAGGCCCAGGCCTGCTTGGTCAGATCATCATAAACAATCAGGGCATCTTCACCCAGATCGCGGAAGTATTCACCCATGGAGCAACCGGCAAATGGCGCCAGGAACTGCATGGATGCCGGATCAGAAGCACCTGCGGCAACAACTATGGTGTGTTCCATTGCGCCATGCTCTTCGAGCTTGCGTACCACGTTGGCGATAGAAGACTGCTTCTGGCCAATCGCTACGTAAACGCACTTGATACCAGTACCTTTCTGGTTGATGATCGCGTCGATGGCCAGAGCGGTCTTACCCGTCTGACGGTCACCGATGATCAACTCACGCTGACCACGACCCACAGGAACCATGGCATCAACGGACTTGTAACCTGTCTGAATCGGCTCGTCTACAGACTGACGGGCAATAACGCCTGGCGCTACTTTTTCGATTGGCGAAGTTTCAGTGGCTTCAACGGGACCTTTGCCGTCGATGGGGTTACCCAGCGCGTCAACAACACGTCCCAGCAACTGCCTGCCAACAGGTACTTCAAGAATTCGACCGGTGCACTGAACAGTCTGGCCCTCAGCCAGCTGACTATAGTCACCTAATACAACAGCGCCGACGGAGTCCTGCTCCAGGTTCAACGCCATACCGTATACACCGCCGGAGAACTTGATCATTTCCCCGTACATTACGTCTTGCAGACCGTGTATACGAACAATACCGTCAGTGACACTGACGATGGTGCCCTCATTGCGGGCTTCACTGGACACATCAAGCTGCTCTATGCGGCTCTTGATGATGTCACTGACCTCGGAAGGATTCAGTTGCATAGCTTACCTGCCAAACTTTTTACTTAAAAAAAAGTAATTATGAAATCATCGCATCGGCAAGCTTGGTCAACCGCGAGCGGACACTGCCGTCGATAACGAGGTCTCCAGCTTTCACGATGACGCCGCCGATCAGGTAGGTATCTACCTGTGTATGCATTCGTACTGATCGACCAAGTCGTTTTTCAACTTTCTTTGCGATTTTGTCCTGCTGTTCATCGGACAGCGGGAAAGCCGAAGTGACGACTATATCCTGATAACTCTGATCTTGTGCTTTCATCTGCTCAAAGATCGCGTCGATCTGGGGAAGCAGAAAAATCCGTTTTTTATTCGTAAGGATCCGAATGTAATTCTCGACTTCAACCGAAAGACTGCCTTTGCACAGTTCGATAAAGGCGTCTGCCTTCATGTCCCCTGTGGTGGACGGGTCTTTCAGCATCCTGCCCACAGCCTCACGCCTGGATATACTCGCACATAAAGTTAGCATCTGAGACCATTCAAATAACTGGTCGTGCTCTTTTGCTATCTTGAATGCGGCCTTGGCGTAGGGACGGGCACATGTAGTCAATTCCATGGTCAATCCCCTTTAGAGTTCAGCAACCAGGTCATCAACCAGACGGCTGTTAGCTGACTCATCCAGATTTTCACCCAGAATACGCTCAGCACCGACTACAGCCAGGGCTGCAACCTGAGAACGCAGAGCTTCGCGGGCTCTGTTGGCTTCCTGCTCAATGTCAGCCTGCGCAGCCACCTTGATGCGATCAGCTTCTTCACGGGCCTGCTCTTTAGCCTCGTCAAGGATCTGGGCAGAACGCTTGTTTGCCAGCTCGATGATTTCCTGAGCCTTTTCACGGGCTTCACGCAGTTCTTCGAGAACTTTTTTCTGAGCCAGTTCCAGCTCTTTCTGACCACGAGCTGCAGCGTCCAGTCCGTCAGCGATTTGTTTCTTACGGTCGTTGAGGGCCTGCATGATGGGTGGCCATACATACTTCATGCAGAACCAGACAAACACAGCAAAGGCGATCGTCTGACCGATGATAGTTGCATTGATATTCATGCGAACTCCAAATGCTCCAGTAAAATCTTAAAATCCTGCCTCAGATGAGCGTACTACTTCTATTTAGCAAAATAAGACGCTCCCAACAAAGTTGTTTAGATCAGCTTACCCAGCCTACGAGTACATCCAGGATCTTTATTCGGCTTTTCGTTTCGTTACGGCTCTCAGACCGGCCGTACTTCAACGCCAAGCCGGATCTTCACTGCAGCGATTACTGAACCAGAGCTACAAAAGGGTTAGCAAAGGTGAAGAACAGGGCTATACCCACAGCAATCATTGGCACAGCGTCAAGAAGACCCGCTACGATAAACATTTTGGTTTGCAGCATTGGTGCCGTTTCAGGCTGTCTGGCAACGCCTTCAAGGAATTTTCCACCCAGCAAACCAAAGCCGATAGCTGTAGCCAGAGCCGCAAGACCCAGCATGAAAGCAACACCGATTGCAGTCAGACCTACTACCAGTTCCATATTTCCTCCCGACCTATTGTGGTCTTTGTTAAATTGAAGTTTTAGGTTAGTTAACACACTACGTCAGTCAGCTGACGTACAATATCTATAATTAATGGTCTTCGCTTGCCATGCTTAGATAAACAATGGTCAAAATCATAAAGATGAATGCTTGCAGAGTGACCACAAGAATATGGAAAACAGCCCATCCAAAGTGCAAAGGTAGCTGCATGTAGCCGACCAGGGCAATCAGGATAAAGATCAGCTCACCTGCGTACATATTACCAAAAAGACGCAGAGCCAGAGAGATGGGCTTGGCAATCATGGTCACAGATTCCAGCAGGAAGTTGATTGGAATCAACAGAGCCTGCACAGCTTTGTTAGGGCTGCTGAACGGATGCAGGGTCAGCTCACCAATAAAACCACCTATACCTTTCACTTTGATCGAGTAAAAGATAATTAACATAAAGACAGAGAGGGACATACCCAGAGTAATATTCGGATCTGTACTCGGTACAATCTTCATATAAGGGATGCCCAAAGCAGAGGCCAGCCCCGGGATCCAGTCAACAGGGATCAGGTCCATCAGGTTCATAAAGAAAACCCAACAGAAAATAGTCAATGCAAGCGGGGCGATCAGGTTATTTCTGCCATGAAAAGAGTCTTTGACACTGCCATCCACAAACTCAACGACCATTTCAACCAGATTCTGCATGCCAGTAGGAACACCGACAGATGCACGCCTGGCCACCATACGGAAGATCGAGATGAACACCACACCCAGCAGAACAGACCAGAACAGACTGTCTACGTGCAGCGCCCAGAAACCCATTTCTTTTGCTTCAGCAGCGGTTCTGGCAAAGGTCCAGGTGTCTTCCGACAGAACACCCAGCTCATTGCCATAATTGTCCACACGTTCAAAACCTGCAGGCAGCTTACCGAAGGTAAGATTCTGCAGGTGGTGGGCTATGTACTCAGTTGCAGTCGTCGCCATGAATTTTCCCGTACACCATCATCATTGTATAAATCTGTCGTCAGTAAACCTGCCTCAACTCTTAATAAGAAGAGGAGTCAGCCAGTTTACCGCCTGAATCAAAGCAAATGCACCGAACATCGTCAGGGGGTCGATTGACGGTATCCGTGTAAAAATCAGAACGAACGCCAGAACCGTTAAGGCAAACTTCCCCGCTTCACCCTGATAAAAAGACCTGACTATTTTCTGTGCCGCACTGGCTCCCCGGTATCGAAATGCTCTCCAGACCAGATAAGCATTGGGGACGCTGCATGCCAAACCACCTGACAGAGCGGATATAGCGAAAGACTTACCCAGCGGCAGCAAAAGCAATGTCAGAGATACTGTAGCCAACAGTTGAGCAACGACAACACGATAGATATGTGGCTGTTGCAGATGCGGGTAACTGGCCCGACTGTCACTTCTAAACATCTCTTTACTTTTGACTCTCCACGTCGTCTTTACAGACACAGGCTCCTGCGCTTGACCTGAGTATCTTAACAGGTCTGATAAGTCTTGATCCGCCCCTCAGAAAATACCAGGGGTTTCAGCCTTTGCGATGTGTGAATACAGTTAAACATCAGATGGCAAAGCTTCACACAACTGAAAATCTTAGAACTTTTTTTCACCCCTACGGCGCGCGAAAGTATACTAGTGACATGCACCTGCGTTCAACTAATATCTTAAAGGTTGACACTATACGACTTCGGAAGAATATTATCCCCTGAGTCCCAATGAATGGCGTTCAATAGCTAATGGACCAAAAGCTCGTCATCCCATTGCAAAATAAACTCAGAGACTTTCTTGATCACGCCACTTCGATATTTTTTCCTGTTAAGTAACAGATAAAAATGACGATTCAGAGTCAGGTCAGACACGTTGATGGTCGATAGCAGACCGGCATTCCTGGCCCGCCATATAGCCAGGTTGGAAATACAACCAATACCCAACCCTTCCATAACAGCCTGCTTGACGGCTTCGGCCCGGTTAAGACTCATTATAACGTTAGGTGTACATAAACGTGTTGCCAAGACTTCATCAAACAGTTCCCGGGTTCCTGAGCCTGGCTCCCTGAGTATCCACTCTTCGTGTTTCAGGGACTGAAGATCCACGGTCTTCCCGGCCATGGGGTGGTCAGGATGACAAATAATAACAAGCTCATCTTCGCGCCAGGGGATCACTTCTATTTCCGGGTGCAGACAGCTGCCTTCAACGACGCCCAGATCAATCTCCATAGCCAATATTCTCTGCTGAATACTGCGGGTATTTTCGACCGCCAGTTCGGCCCTGATATGGGGAAATTCCTTGAAAAACCTCCCAAGAATACGAGGCATCAGGTTATTACCAATGGTAGAACTTGCATATATCTTCAGCGTTCCCTCTTTATAGCAGCTGTCCTCTATAAACTGGGTTTCAATCTCGTAGGCCCGATCAATCAGCTCTGCTGCCATGGGTAATAATGATCGACCAGAGTCGTTTAATGCCATGGACGCACCAGCATGTCGGTCAAATAAGGGGCCTAAATGCTTTTCCAGTTCTGACAGTGCCATACTGGCAGCGGGCTGCGAAATAAACAGGGATTCTGCTGCTGCTGTAACTCTGCCGGACTGGGCGATCGCCTTAAAGATTTCAAGCTGCCTCAATGTGATACGCATTTACTGCTCCGATATCCATTGCCAGCTCAAAAAGGACGGTGAAATCCCGGGTGGCATAGATAAAATTAACACCTTAAATTTTAGGAGTTGTTATTAGTGAACAGGACACCAAAACCTGGGTTGGCCTAAAAAAATGACACCCGCAATGAAAGAGGTCCTTCGTTACACGCACATTATAAAATAGAGTACGTCATCCCTCGATAACCTTAACGACTTTTGTAATAAAACCGTCAAGATTTTTAAGTAGATTTAGGTTTTCCTCATTTGTCTATCAATTACTCACTCATAAGTGCTCATTATAAGACTCTCTTGATTTATTGATTATTCAGGGAATAAACCTACTCCTTATAATGCAGTCACCCTCGCAGATCAATAATAACACTTATCTTAGAGTTGCTTTGAAACCGTACTCAGAAAGATTTTTATGATAATTGTCCAACAAGGAGTGGCTATGTACCAAGAATATAATGATCGAAATGTAAAGCATTGGGTTGATCTTAAAAAACAAACATCCGTTCTTGAAAAGATTGTGTACTGCAAACAAAAGAGAAAGTATTCATCAACACTTGATAATCTTGGTGCTTTTTCCCGTAAAGCAGATAAACATTTGAAATATTCAGGTCTTCGAAAAAGTTACCCGGTTTTGTCTGCTCCTGCGACTTATTGCAGGACAATATTCGAACGCTTTTTCAAGGCTAAATCTTGTCTGACCATGCATTGAGCTACTTTTTAATAACCGACAAACTTGCCAGTTTTCAGGAGCCCGGTAACAATAACACACAACCCATAAGTTTGACTTATATGCGCCTGTAATTTTATTGATTATCCAGAAAGACTTTCAGAACTCTATAATTCGTTCACCATCATCAAGCGCTATAAATAGCCGCTACCTTCAACCTCCGACATTGAAAGATAAGCAGCTATAAGAGGGATCAGAATAAAACACAACAAGATAAAATAAATGTACAAAATATCTATTATCAGCATCTGGTAATGTATTAATCGATGCTGTGAAAATGGTATCGGATTTTGTTTCTTTAAACCCGTGATCATCAGGACAAAATCCGATAGCTTTTTCCAAGCTGACCAGTGTACGACAAGGTATTAGGCTGCTTTATGCAGCCGTTTTTTTACCTGTAATAACTTCTCTTTTTTGCCGGGAGCCGTTTCAACTGTCACATTCAGGTCTATCTTGCTAGGAGCCTGACCGAGAATAGACTGCCCTACTGCGGCGGCAGCAAATTGGTCTGAAAATCCGCTTTTGTTCGTCAAATAGCTCGCTATTCTCCTCACAAAACCGAATTTTCATCCTCAATTTTCTGCCGTCCTCGCTACGGGCGCTATTCTCGGTCAGGCTCCTAGGAGCCTGACCTTTTCCTTCGGCTAATATAATCTGCCAAAATCTGACGATTTTCATCCGGGGAAGCGAAAGCAACAAACGCCTCTCCGGTACCTGCAATATTATCGCCACAAAACGGGCAGGTTAATTGACAATCACGCTGGTATCAGGGTTTTGCGAACAACCTGCCTAGTGTTTATTGGGTATCGGACACTTATTGAATATGCGCCAGAACCCCGTCCAGTTCATCCAGGCTATTGTAGGAAATCACCAGTTTTCCCTTGCCTTTGGCGTTATGAGTAATGGCAACCCTGGCTCCGACACGATCCGATAAGTCATCTTCCAGACGCTTGATGTCAGGATCTATTTTCATCGAGGTTTTTTTCTTGCCCTGTTCTTTTTCCTGCATCATGCGACGCACCAGAGCTTCTGTCTGGCGAACTGAGAGTCCTTTGGCCACAACCGTTCTTGCGGCTTCCAGCTGCTCCATATCAGACAGGGGCAACAGAGCCCGGGCGTGACCCATCTCCAGGTCACCGTATTCCAGCATTTTCTTCACGTCAGAACTCAAAGACATCAGACGTAAGATGTTGGCTACTGCTGCTCTGGATTTACCCACGGCCTCAGCCACTTCCTGCTGCGTCAGTTCAAACTCTTTCTGCAAGCGGGACAGCGCAATGGCTTCTTCAATGGGATTAAGATCTTCCCGCTGAATGTTCTCAATCAGAGACATCGCTATGGCTGCTTCGTCAGGAACATCCCGAACCAAGGCTGGTACCTCCGCCAGACCAGCCAGCTGTGCGGCTCTCCAGCGACGCTCTCCGGCAATGATTTCATAACGATTCCGGGACAGAGGACGAACCACAATAGGCTGCATGATGCCCTGGGCTTTGATACTTTCAGCCAGTTCTTCCAGCGCATCCGGATGCATATCCCGACGCGGCTGATATTTGCCACGCACCATAAACTCGACAGGAATCTCTTTAAGTTCCTTATTCTGAAGTGTTTCGCCTTCAGGCGTTTCTGTCGGGTTGGTTAGTTCATCGGAAACCGATGATGAGAGGTTAGCGCCTCCCATCAATGCACTTAAATTGGTGCCAAGACGTTTTTTAGCCATCAGGTCCCTGTCTTCCTTTCAGTCTTGAGCCCCTTGTTAAGAGCCTCTTGTCTGCGAACCAGCTCACCCGCCAGCGCCAGGTAAGCTACCGCCCCCCTGGAGGTTCGGTCATAAGCCAGCACTGGTTTGCCATGGCTCGGGGCCTCAGCCAGACGCACATTCCGTGGAATAACGGTACGATAAACCTGATCACCAAAATGACCAATCAGCTGTCTGGATACTTCGTTGGTCAAACCCATTCGGGGGTCGTACATAGTCCTGAGTAGCCCCTCAATATGGAGCTTCGGATTAATGGTCTGTCTGATACCGGTAATGGTTTCCATCAGGGCAGTTAAACCCTCCAGCGCATAATATTCGCACTGCATCGGGATAATAACGCCTTCTGCAGCCACCAGAGCATTCAGCGTCAGCATATTAAGCGACGGTGGGCAATCAATCAGAATATAGTCATAGTGTTCACTGACAGAAGCCAGAGCACTTCTCAGTCGGGTTTCTCTGGCTTCCATCGACATAAGCTCTACTTCAGCGGCAGTGAGGTCAGCGTTAGTGGGAACTACGTCGTAGCCCGCATCTTCAGCGTTCTCAATAGCCTGATCGATGGCGCATCGCCCGGTCAGAACCTGATAGGAGGAATACTCCAGGTCATGTTTATTGATACCACTTCCCGTCGTGGCATTTCCCTGAGGATCCATATCAACCAGTAACACCTTTCGCTTGGTCGCTACCAGAGAGGCGGACAGGTTGATGCAGGAAGTGGTCTTTCCTACCCCACCTTTTTGGTTCGTTACCGCAAGAATTTTTCCCACTGCCAATCGCTACCGTATCGTCTTTATGTTTGTGAAAAGCTGTCTGTTTAAATTACACGTCAGCCTTCAGGATAACCAGATGCCTCTGTGCTTCACAACCCGGGACGTCAAGGGCATGGCTTTCCAGCAGGGAAATTTCTGGTCTTAGCTGCTTCAGATCGACCAGTTCCTGTTCCGGGAACAGGCCTTTCATTGCCAGAAACTTACCACCTGCCTTGATCAGATGGTGGCTGCCATTCACCATATCAGCCAGAGAACTGAATGCTCTGGACATAATAACGTCAAATGGCTGGATTGCCTCAAAGGATTCTACCCGGCAATTCGCCACTGTGATATTTTCAAGACCCAGCTCTGTTTTGGCCTGAGTCATAAAACGGGTTTTCTTACCATTACTGTCCAACAGGGTGTAGTGCTTTTCTGGATTAAGGATCGCCATAGGTATGCCTGGCAGACCGGGCCCGGAACCTACGTCCATCAGATGATCCCCTTCCATAAAGGGCGCAATACTCAGGCTGTCGTGTATGTGTCGTGACACCATTTCCAGCGGATCCCTGACGGCGGTCAGATTATAAGCTTTGTTCCATTTGGCAAGCAGCTCTACATAACCTGTCAGCAAGTCTGCCTGGCTGTCCGCCAGTATCAGAGATTGCGCAACTGCTCCCTCGCAGATGCGTTCACGTAAGGACAGAAAAGACATCAAGAAACAGTCCAGATAGGGTACATGGATTCACAGCCTCACGGCTTGATGGATAGTGTATTGCAAATAGCAGATTCAGTCGAATTCATAACCTTCTGATTGCACGTTAATTTTCATAGTCTTATTGATAAAAAAACAGTATCGAACCCGATTTGCGACTTTGCAGGCTGAAATTAAACCTTCTCGATGGTGAACAACCGGTTTGGCGGATAGGTTTAAAGAAAAGGTCGGAGTACAAATCGTCGATCAGACAAGAGATGGTGATGATAAACTCTTGGCTGTGCCTCTACTAATTTCTCTGGGAAGTCACACAATGCGTTATCAACAAACTTATGAAAAAAATAATCAAACGACTCTCACAGACTATTCTGAGCAGGCTTAAGTCAGCGGTTGATCTTTTCTCAGGTGATCCGTCAGAAACCAGATTGACTGTTAGAGAGCAGACTCAGTTAATCACTGACTTTTCACCATCGACTCTGAATATCAGGAAACCCACTCTGATCACTCAACCCGTCACGCCCTATTCGGTAAAAAAAGGACGAGTGGCTCCGCGGAATCCTCTAAAAACAAAGCGCCAGTCATACCGTGACTTGGCTCTGAAAAGGAGTAACCGATTCCCGAATCGAAGCAGGCTTGATTTCTCGACCAGAAAGTCAAGCCTGCGTCAGCGGGTCAAAATCAGGCAACCATCGAGCGTTTTTTAAGATGAATCAGTAGCAAGGAAACCGCTGCGGGCGTCATCCCCTGAATTCGGGAAGCCCGTCCCAGAGTTTCAGGCCTGTCATCATTAAGCTTCTGCTTCAGCTCATTAGACAACCCCTCGATCACACTGTAATCCAGAGCCTCAGGAATCTTTGTGCCCTCATAACGGCGCAGACGATCAATCTCTTCCGTCTGGCGATGGATATAACCTTCGTATTTGGTAGCAATTTCAACCTGCTCACAGACCTGGGGATTAGCTTCCGGTTCACCGGAGAGTGCGGCAACATCCGCATAAGTCAGCTCGGGACGACGCAGTAGTTCCTGCAGGCTGTATTCACGACTGATGGGCTTGGAGAGCTTATTGTCGATTTTTGCAGAAGCTTCGGTCTCTGGATGAATGAATGTGGTCCGAAGGCGTTCATGTTCCTTCTCAATTCGCTCTTTTTTGTCGCAGAATGCCGACCAGCGCTCATCGTCCACCAGACCCAGCTCACGACCTTTTTCTGTCAGACGCAAATCGGCATTATCTTCACGCAGAATCAGACGATATTCGGCACGGCTGGTAAACATTCTATAGGGTTCACTGGTGCCATTGGTAATCAGATCGTCCACCAGAACGCCAATGTAGGCTTCGTCCCTGCGAGGACACCAGCTCTCTTTACCCTGCGCTCTCAGTCCAGCATTTAAACCAGCCAACAGTCCCTGGGCCGCAGCTTCTTCATAGCCAGTAGTGCCATTAATTTGCCCGGCAAAGAACAAACCACCGATCGCTTTTGTTTCAAGAGAATATTTCAAACCTCTCGGGTCAAAATAATCGTATTCAATGGCATAACCCGGACGGGTAATATGCGCATTTTCCAGACCAGGGATGGAACGCACCAGATCGACCTGAACGTCGAAGGGAAGACTGGTAGAAATCCCATTGGGGTAGAGCTCATTGGTATTCAGACCTTCTGGCTCAAGGAATACCTGGTGTGAAGACTTGTCGGCAAAGCGGGTGATCTTGTCTTCAATAGAAGGACAGTATCTTGGGCCAATACCTTCAATCACCCCGGTAAACATAGGTGAACGGTCAAGACCACTACGAATGATCTCATGGGTCCGTTCGTTGGTGTGGGTAATATAACAAGACACCTGACGGGGATGCTGTTCGACAGAGCCCAGATAGGACATGACCGGAACCGGAGTATCACCCGGTTGCTCTGCCATCATCGAAAAATCAACAGAACGGGCGTCAATACGGGCAGGCGTCCCTGTTTTCAGACGCTCAACGGCCAGATCAAGATCTCTCAATCGATTGGCCAAGGCTATAGAGGGAGGGTCTCCAGCTCTGCCACCGCTGTGATTTTCCAGACCAATATGAATTCGTCCACCCAGAAAAGTTCCTGCAGTCAGGACCACACTGGTTGCAAGGAAACGAACCCCCATGTTGGTCACCACACCGGTAACCTGACTCTGTTCAACCATCAGGTCATCAGCGGATTGCTGGAATATCCATAGGTTGTCCTGGTTTTCCAGAATGTTTCGGATCGCTTCTTTATAAAGTGCCCGATCAGCCTGGGCACGGGTGGCTCTGACAGCTGGCCCCTTTCGTGCATTCAAAACCCGAAACTGAATACCCGCCAAATCCGTAGCCCGACCCATGGCACCACCCAGGGCATCCACTTCTTTCACCAGGTGACTTTTGCCAATACCACCGATGGCAGGATTGCAGGACATCATCCCCAGAGTTTCGATGTTATGGGTCAACAAGAGTGTTTTAACACCCATACGTGCAGAAGCAAGAGCAGCCTCTGTGCCCGCATGGCCACCACCAATCACTATCACATCAAACCGGGTTGGAAAGTCCACTGCCAAGGTCACATCACCTTTGTTCGTTTATGGGTCTGGTAAAAAGGAGGCGGATTATACCTCAGCTCTTTTGTCCACAACATGCATCTTTTATGACAAATGCCTTTCCGCCTGTTTTTCCCGATGAGGACTCGTTCAGTTAAAGGCTCTGTTCCTATTGGCGTAAAGCATAGTGCCTTATCAGCCAGGGGTTCAGTCGTAAAGCCCGAAATCTTGTATGTCGTCTTCCTACTGCTTCTAGAGGTCCTTACCTGTGAGTAACATTAAAAACAATAGCCGTCTTTAACGTAGTGTTTATTAGATATTTTTATTATAAATAGTGTGAGTAGTTTCTGTGGATAAGTAAAAAAAGTATATATATATCAATATTTTAAAAAATGAATAAGTGTGTCAGTCTACTGTTGGAATCTTTCGGTTAAGGTGTAGTTTTCTTGTGGATAAAAGAGCCTTTTTCCACAATCGAAATTTATCAATATCTTATCCCGGTATCTATAAATAGTTTCTCTATGTAGCTTTCCACAAGGCATTTCTAACAGAACCACGCCAATGAAAGGTTGATAAAACCTGCGTTTGAAGCGTATTTAGACTTATAAAGCGGTATTTTTTATCCACAACAGGGTATGAGCGACTTCGAATAGTCGGAAGGTTTTTCGCAGACTGATAATTTCTGAAGGGATGGAGAAAAAGAAGATCAGATAAGACGCAGAGTGTTATGGAAGCTCAAGGACACCTCAACCATAAGGAAGGGCATTCGCTCAACCCAGAATCCTGGTCCTGCTCTTTAGTTGGGTGGATTGACAACAATGTTTTGAACTTTCATTCCAAAAACTATTCCAAATTAATGAATGCTATTTGTGAAATATGGTATGCGAATAGAACAAAAAAGTTAGTACTTATGTTCATAAAAACTGGCGATAAGACGAAATTTCTGTAGAATGCGCGAATGATAATGTTTCCTATTTAGATTGATATTATAAAAATACGGTTGTCGTCCATGTTGAAAAATAAAGTCTCTTCAGCACTTTTAGCAGCAGGTCTTATGGCTGCATCTGCTATCTCCCTGGCCGCAGAAGTGGTTAATGTTTACTCCTATCGTCAGCCTTTTCTGGTTGAACCTCTGTTCGCAGAGTTCACCAAAGACACCGGTATTGAAGTCAACATGGTGTTTGCCAAAAAAGGTTTGAGTGAGCGTCTCGAACGTGAAGGCAAACTGAGCCCCGCTGACCTGGTATTGACGACAGACATCAGCCGACTGATGAATCTGGTTGAAAAGGATCTCAGCCAGCCCGTTGACAGCCAATCAATCAATAACGACATTCCTGCCCAGTATAGAGACCCTGAGGGTGAATGGTTTGCCCTGACCAAGCGTGTCAGAAATATCTACAGCACCAAACGTTCAGAGAAGCCGGAAGGCATCACTTACGACGATCTGGCCGATCCAAAGTACAAAGGCAAAATCTGCACACGCAGTGGTAAAAACGCCTATAACGTAGGTCTCGTTGCTGCTTATGTCGCTCACAATGGTGAGGAAGCGACTAAAGAATGGCTTGAAGGTTTCAAGGAAAACCTGGCCCGTCGCCCTCAGGGTAATGACCGTGCCCAGGTAAAAGCTATCACGGAAGGCGTTTGCGACCTCTCTATCGGTAACAGCTATTACTTCGGCAAGATGATGACCAATGAAGAACAGCGTCCATGGGCTGAGTCCGTTTACATCAACTTCCCTGATCAGAAAGGCAATGGCTCTCACGTCAACGTCAGTGGTATGGTTCTGACCAAATACGCTCCCAACAAAGACAATGCCGTTAAGTTAATGGAATTCCTGGCCAGTCAAAAAGCTCAGGCCACCTTCGCTGAAGTCAACATGGAATACCCTGTAAATCCTGATGTACCGGTTTCCAAAATGGTTGCTTCCTGGGGTGAGTTCAAATCCGACGATCTGCCTGTTTACAAGCTGGCAGAGAACTATGCGACCGCTCAGAAACTGTTAGACGAAGTCCGTTTTGATCTGTAATTAAAAGGCCTTTCGACCTTCCGGAGAGTCGGCGGCTGCTTGCTGGCTCTCTGCTTCTGACTCTGGTCTATGAGGCCTTGACGCCTTATCCTTCGATGTAAAAGCAATTCTGCTAGCAGCCTGTCGGACTTAAGCGTCCGTAGCGAGGATTGCAAGAAACAGAGATTTTTAGACCAATTTATTGCAACCGCACGACTGCATGGATGCAGGAGCTAGAGCAACGCAGGAGCAGTTGCCGTGTAGGACAGTCTTAAGTCCGACAGGCTGCTAGAGTCCGGATTCCGAAAAGTCCCGGAACATATGCTTGAGTCGGTCACCAATACGGAGCCTGTAATCTTTAATATAGAAGTCACCCTCTAAATAATTCAGTACACTTTTTAACAATAATGAGCGGTCTTCAGTTTTAACCACCAGCTTTAAGCCTTCATCGTGTACTCTCTGAACAATATTTGTGAACTGCTCAATTCCAATTTTACCATCAGCAGCATCACACTCCATAAAAACAGCCTGATGCTGTGTTTTGGATAAATCGCTGAGAAAGTAATCTGAACTAAATTTTTGTGGGCGTCCGGGCAAAAGAGGGGAACCCACCTGGCGGATCTGATCTGCCGGAATACTGAGTATTCCGGCCATTTCTTCTATTGATACAGCGCGCTCAGTGATCACTGCTGCCGCCTTGCCACCCTGATACTGACCCAGTTGCGATATTGCATCAGCAGCATGAACTTCAGGACTGCGCCACCATTGGGAACGGCGACTGGCTCTCTGCAAATTGCTCAGGTAAAGAAAGTCATGAGCTTTCCTGGTTAAGGGATCAATAATGCCAGGGGTTGCATCTTTGGCAGGAATATGAATATTTGAACTGACCATGATGGCTTTGTTATGAGTTATCACATGTCTCATTGTTTTTGCCAGAAGTTTTTTGCTAAGTAAGCCGTTGGCATCATCGATGACCACCAATTCCTTTCCGGCAAGCTTTTCGTCGATCTTTTCAGCCCATAGCGTTTCATTACCCTCTAAGTCATCGAACAGAGTACCTGCTGTAAAATCGTCTATATAAAGGGTGTCAACACCATATTCGGCTGCTTTTTTGGCAACCGCTGTACATAGATGTGTTTTTCCTATTCCCGCTGATCCGCTCAGGAATAGTCCCATGGGTTTTTTATGCGAGGCTTCATACTGATTATTTATCACAGCGTGTGCGAACTTCAGGGCTGTATCTTTCATCCGTTCCTGCTGTTTTGAGTCGGCTTTGAATTGATCAAAATCAGAATCAAGATTTTCAATGGTGAACGGTGAAACCTGATGCACCGGCTTTGGTTCCATAGTCGATGTGACAGGCAACAGTGGTTGGCAATGCCAGACTTGATCGCACTGCGACAAAAAATATTTCCAGTAATTATTACTGAAGCGAAGTGCACAAGTGATGCCAACAATGGGGTGGTCATGGGGTACTGTATGGTCTTTCAGCTGGGCATAATGCCTTTCTCCCTTTTCGATTGCACGGATTGTTTCAGGACCCTGTTGTTTATTGTAACCATCAATCAGTATTTTTTTGACTTGGTCGTAGGTTTTCGGTTCATCAAATTCATTCGGACCAAACCCCAGATAGAGATTCTGTCCGCTGCTGTTATGCCCGGTGCATATCAGATTAAAACCTATAGCATTACCCAATTTATGTTTCTTCATGTAGTCACTTACGCCCGAAATGTAGATGATATCACCCTTTTTGAAATCCTGTTTTGACAGTTCCTTGTCACTTGAAGTAATGCCGGTTTCGTGAAGGTGCGAAAGATCGTAAAACAGATTATAGATAGGGTTGCTGATTTCGATCGGTGTTAAATTTTCAGCACCATTCACGAAGTCAGAAGAGCTTTGGCTAATCGTGCAGGAAATTCTAAATTTTGCCACCGGTGAACCAAAGATCCGGTTGAATTCGTCGGTGCCAATGATGGATTCAATGGCTCGATACTGACAGGCCAGCATGGTTGTCGCACAATCTGCAATGGTAGGGCCATGAAAAAAAGCATTCAGACATTCACTGGGGGTATGCCGGTTATCCTTTCCTACAAAGCTGTTTATATAAGTCCTATCAAAATATTTTGGTAGAGTGTGTTTCACGAGGTTAATACCGTTTGACAACTTGGGAAGTTCATAGTCCATATAATCCTCATCATAAAAAACACCCAGACGTTTGCTTACTTCCAGGACTTTTGGCGAACTGGAAGCATTGTTGGTTGCCGTGACAAAGCTATTGTCCCATTGGGTAGAACTTTCGTCCATAAACGGGACGGGATCATAAAAGCTTGTCATGACTGAGCTCCGCTCTTCGTATGATGTGTTAAGTTGCTGGAGCCAATGAATCGTTTTATTGGCAAATTGTTCATCCATGGGCTTGTTACTGTGACTTACCGGGAAGGGTTTGTAAGAGGGAGTTATCACGTCTAAAGATTTGAAATGAATTGCCATAATAGCATCATCAGCTTTTGAGACAGAGGCATTAGAGGAGGGACGATATTGTTTTGAACCTTGTGCAGATATAACAGTACTGCTTGCGGCAGTTTTAGACTCTTCAATGATTCTTTTCCTCAGCCTCTGCGTCTGCCCGCTTGAATCTGCCCTTTCTTTCGGGTTTTCAGCGATGTTCATCTCACCACCATTTTTTACTGGCGAGGGCTTTACACTTCTTGAGGTGGAACCTGAAGTGGTGGAAGTGGGGCTATTTTCTGTTTTTCCGAATTGGAAAGGTACAGCGGGCAGATAGCCGGTAGAAGTAAAAGTTACACTATCCATAATTAATCGTCCTTTTAAGTTGTATCTACTGTTAATACCGTCCTTGTGGTTAGCTCATTTGCCTGGCAAGTTTAATTCTTTATGACAGTACTTCAGGCAATCTAAAAAGAAGGGGTAAATTATCCGAATCTTGTACTATCGCTCTATTTATTTAGACAGAAAGGAAATGATTTAGTTCACTGCTAAAGGGGGCTCAAATGAATTTGAACCCTAATGTACTAAATTGTGTAATTGAAGCTGACTGGTCGTTTCATGGGGTGAGTTCAAATCCGACGATCTGCCCGGCTTCTTGCTCTGCTAATGACTGACTTTGGTCGAGGCCTCGGCGCCTTAAATTCCAATGTAAAGGCAATTATGTGGGCCGAGCCCCGAGCCAACTCTAGAGTCCGGATTCCGAAAAGTCCTGGAACATATGCTTGAATCGGTCACCAATTCGGAGCTTGTACGTTTCAAGATAAATGTCTTTCTCCAGGATATCCGGTACAGCTTTTAACAATAATGAGCGGTCTTCGGTTTTTACCACCAGCTTTAAGCCTTCGTCGTGTACTCTCTGAACAATATTTATGAGCTGCTCAACATCACGTCTATAAACAGGATCACACGCCATAAAAACAGCCTGATGCTGTGTTTTGGATAAATCGCTGAGAAAGAAATCGGGGCTTATTTTTAGTGGGAGTTCGGGCAAAATAGGGGAACCCACCTGACGGATCTGTTCTGCCGGAATACTGAGCATTCTGGCCATTTCGTCTATTGATACAGCGTTCTCGGTGATGACTGCTGCCGCCCTGGGGCCATGATACTGACCCAGTTGCGATATTGCATCAGTAGCCTGTATTTCAGGGCTGTGCCACCATTGGGAACGGCGACTGTCCCCCTGCAAATCGCTCAGGTAAAGAAAGTTATGGGCTTCCCTGGTTAAGGGATTAATAACGTCAGGGGTTGCATCCTTGACAGGAATATAATTATTTGAACTGAGCATGATGGCTTTTTTATCAGTCATCACATGTTTCATTGTTTTTGCCAGAAATTTTTTGCTAAGGCATCCGGTGTTGGCATCATCGATGACCACCAAATCCTTACCGGCAAGCATTTCGTCGATCTTTCTGGCCCATTGCTCTTCTTTACCCTGGTAGTCCATATACAGATCGCCTACCATAGCTTCGTCTATGTAAAGGACGTTGGCACCGTATTCGGCTGCTTTTTTGGCAACAGCTACACAAAGGTACGTTTTTCCTATTCCCGGTGATCCAGTCAGGAATAGTCCCATGGGCTTTTTGTGCGAGGCTCCACCCTGATTATTAATCACAGCGTGTGTGAACTTCAGGGACATATCCCTCATCAGTTCCTGTTGTTCTGAGTCGGGTTCCAATTGATCCAGATCAGCATCAAGATTTTCAATGGTGAACGGTGAAACCTGATGCACCGGCTTTGGTTCCATAGTCGGTGTGACAGGCAACCGCGGTTGATGATGCCAGACTTGATCGCGCTGCGACGAAAAATATTCCCAGAACAGATTACTGAAGCGAAGCGCACAAGTGATGCCAATAATAGGGTGGTCATGGGGTAGAATACTGTCTTTCAGCCGGGCATACTGCGTTTCCCCCTTTTTGATTGCATAGTTTGTCACAGAATTCTGTGGTTTATTGTAGCCATCAATCAGTATTTTTTTGACTTGGTCGTAGGTTTTCGGTTCATCAAATCTATCCGGACCAAAACCCAGATAGAGATTCTGTCCGCTGCTGTTTTGCCCGGTGCACATCAGATTAAAACCTATAGAACAACCGCTTTTATGTTTCTCCAGGTAGCTTTCAACGCCCTGAATGTAGATGATATCACCCTTTTTGATATTCCGTTCTGACAGTTCCCTGCCAGTTAAATTAGTGCCGGTTTCGTCACTGAGCGAAAGATTGTAAAACAGATCATAGATAGGGTTGCTGGCATCGATTGGATCAATATTCCCGACGTTAGTAGTGTGTTTGCTGGTATGCGACATAATCGTGCAGGAAATTCTGAACTTTGAGATCGGTGCACCAAAGATCCGGTTGAATTCGTCGGTGCCAATGATGGATTCAATGGCTCGATACTGACAGGCCAGTAAAGCCGTTGCACAGTCCGCAAGGGTAGGACCATGAAAAAAAGCATTCAGACACTCACTGGGTGTATGCCCGTTATCCACTGCTACAAAGCTGTTTCTGTTACCCAGGTCAAAAAATTCTGGTAGTGTGTGCCGCCCGAGGTAGATACCGTATAACAGCTCGGGAAGTTCATATTTCTTATAATCCTCAGGATAAAATATACCCAGACGTTTTCTTAACTCCAGCCGTTCTATCCCCTCATACATCTGAGCAAAGGAAGGAGAACAGTCTGCCCTGGCTGAGTCAGAAAGAGAAAAACTTGTCGAGTCTAAGCCAGTGTTCAATTTGGTAACACTGACTTTTTCTAACGGTGCTTTTTTATGAAAATTATAAAAATCATAAATGCTTGTCATGACCGAGCTCCGCTCTTCGTATGATGTGTTAATGTGCTGGAGCCAATGAATCGTATGTTCGGCAAATAGTTCATCCATGGGCCTATTACTGACACTTGCCGGGAAGGATTTGTAAGAGGGAGTTATCTTGCGCAAAGATTCAATATGGTGTTCTTGAATACCCCGATCAACTTCGTCGAAAGGGTCATAGAAGTAGGGTCGGTATTCTTTTGAACCTTGTGTAGATATGACAGTACCGCTTGCGGAGAACGAAGTACTGGAATTTTCAATTATTCTTTTCCTCAGGCTCTGCGTCTGCCCGCTTGAATCCACCCTTTCTTTCGGGTAGTCAGTGACGCTCATCTCACCACCATTTTTTATTGGCGAGGGTTTTACACTTCTAGAGGTGGAACCGGAAGTGGTGAGAGAGGGGCTATTTTCAGCCGTTATTTCAGATGATTTAGTCACTGTTTTTCCGTATTGGAGAGGTACACCTGACTGATGGCCGGTAGCAAAAACATTTACATTATCCATAATTAATCGTCCTTTATTAAGTTGCATCTGCTGTTAATACCGTCCTTCTGGTTAAGTACTCAACCATACGAAATCATATTTTCTGACTCATTGTTCAGGCACTCTAAAAAGAAGGAGTAAATTATCCGAATCTTGTACTATCGCTCTATTTATTTAGACAGAAAGGAAATGATTTAGTTCACTGCTGAAGGGGGCTCAAATGAATTTGAACCCTAATGTACTAAATTGTGTAATTGAAGCTGACTGGTCGTTTCATGGGGTGAGTCCAAATCCGACGATCTGCCTGGCTTCTTGCTCTGCTAATGACTGACTTTGGTCGAGGCTTCGGCGCCTTAGCTTTCAATCTAAAAGCAATTCTGGGGGCCGAGCCCCGAGTCAACTTTACAGTCCGGATTCCGAAAAATCCCGGAACATATGCTTGAGTCGGTCAGCAATACGGATCCTGTACTTTCTAATACTGAAATCTTTCTCTAAATAATTCAGTACATCTTTTAACAATAATGAGCGGTCTTCGGTTTTAACCACCAGCTTTAAGCCTTCATCGTGTACTCTCTGAACAATATTTATGAACTGCTCAATTTTAATTTTACCACCAGCAGCATCACACTCCATAAAAACAGCCTGATGCTGTGTTTTGGATAAATCGCTGAGATGGGAATCGGGGCTTGCTTTTTGTGGGAGTCCGGGCAAAAGAGGGGGACCCACCCGGCGGATCTGTTCTTCCGGAATACTGAGTATTTTGGCCATTTCGTCTATTGATATAGCCCTCTCAGTGATGACTGCTGCCGCCCTGGGGCCTTGATACTGACCCAGTTGCGATAATGCATCAGCCGTCTGAACTTCAGGGCTATGCCACCATTGGGAACGGTGACTGTCTCCCTGCAAATCGCTCAGGTAAAGAAAGTTATGAGCTTTCCTGGTTAAGGGATCAATAATGCCAGGGGTTGCATCTTTGGCAGGAATATGAACATTTGAACTGACCATGATGGCTTTGTTATGAGTCATCACATGTCTCATTGTTTTTGCCAGAAGTTTTTTGCTAAGTAAGCCGTTGGCATCATCGATGACCACCAATTCCTTTCCGGCAAGCTTTTCGTCGATCTTTTCAGCCCATAGCGTTTCATTACCCTCTAAGTCCTCGAACAGAGTACCTGCTGTAAAATCGTCTATATAAAGGGTGTCAACACCATATTCGGCTGCTTTTTTGGCAACCGCTGTACATAGATGTGTTTTTCCTATTCCCGCTGATCCGCTCAAGAATAGTCCCATGGGCTTTTTATGCGAGGCTTCACACTGATTATTTATCACAGTGTGTGCGAACTTCAGGGCCGTACCTTTCATCAGTTTCTGCTGTATTGAGTCGGCTTTGAATTGATCAAAATCAGAATCAAGATTTTCAATGGTGAACGGTGAAACCTGATGCACCGGCTTTGGTTCCATAGTCGATGTGACAGGCAACAGTGGTTGGCAATGCCAGACTTGATCGCACTGCGACAAAAAATCTTCCCATCGCTCATTACTGAAGCGAAGCCCACGAGTGATACCAACAATAGGGGAGTCATAGGGCAGAATACTGTCTTTCAGGTCTGCATAATGCGTTCCCCCCCTTTTAATTGCATGGATTGTTTCAGGACTCTGTGGTTTGTTGTAACCATCAATCAGTATTTTTTTGACTTGGTCGTAGGTTTTCGGTTCATCAAATTTATCCGGACCAAACCCCAGATAGAGATTCTGTCCACTGCTATTTTGCCCGGTGCATATCAGATTAAAACCTATAGCAGTACCGAATTTATGTTTCTCCATGTAGATCGCTACGCCCTGAATGTAGATGAGATCACCCTTTTTGATATCCCGTTCTGACAGTTTCCTGACAGGGCAGTTATCGTCAGTGCGGTTAAGATCGTGAAACAGATTATAGATAGGGTTGCTCAAGTCGATCGGTTCTAATTTTTCAGCAATATTCGCGAGGCTAGAAGAGTTTTTGCTGGTATGCGACATAATCGTGCAGGAAATTCTGAACTTTGAGACCGGTGCACCAAAGATTCGGTTGAATTCGTCGGTGCCAATGATCGATTCAATGGCTCGATACTGACAGGCCAGAATAGTTGTCGCACAGTCTGAAATGGTAGGACCATGAAAAAAAGCATTCAGACACTCACTGGGTGTACGCCCGTTATCCTTTGCTACAAAGCTGGATCTGAAAGTATGATCAAAATATTTTGGCAGTGAGAGCAATCCCAAGCCGCTGGCTTTTGACAGCTCGGGAAGTTCGTAGGCCTTATAATCCTCAGCATAATAAACACCCAGACGTTTTCTTTCTTCCAGCAATTCTGGCAAACGAGAAGAATCGTACGTAAAGGTTGCACTGGGTATACCACTGCTCGAATAGGTGTAACTTATGACCAATGTCTTAGGTATTTCACGAAATCTTGTCATGACTGAGCTCCGCTCTTCGTATGATGTGTTAAGTTGCTGGAGCCAATGAATCGTTTTATTGGCAAATTGTTCATTCATGGGCTTACTACTGTCACCTACCGGGAAGCGTTCGTAAGAGGGAGTTATCGGACGTAAAGATGCGAAATGATTTGCCACAATATAATCATCAGATCGGAAGTCAGGGTTATCAGAGCAGGGACGATTTTGTTCTGAGCCTTGTGCAGATATGACTGCACCGTCTGCAGCAGTTTTAGAATTTTCAATTTTCCTTTTCATCAGGCTCTGCGTTTGCCCGCTTGAATCCGTCATTTCTTTGGGGTTGTCAGCGACGCTCATCTCACCACCATTTTTTACTGGTGAGGGCTTTACAGCTCTTGAGGTGGGGGAGCTATTTTCAGCAGCTATTACACCGGGCAGATAGCTATAGCCGTAGCCGGTAGCAAAAGTTTTTACATTATCCATAATTAATCGTCCTTTATTAAGTTGTAGCTGTTGTTAATACCGTCCTTGTGGTTAGCTCATTTGCCTTGCAAATTTAATGCTTCATGACAGTTCTAAAGGCAATCTCAAGAGAAGGGGTAAATTATTCGTAACTTGTACTATCGCCCTAATATTTAGACAGAAAGGAAATGATTTAGTTCACTACTTTGTATGCGAGAACCAAGCCAGGGCGGCTCCGCTTGTTCCCTGAGCAACGAACTGTGAAACAGGAACCTGCAGGTGACTAACAGGAATCCCCGTCCTACTGGATTTGAATTTTGGCTTTTACGACACCCTCTTCAGAGGGTGTCGCAAAACTTCAGCTCGTTCTCTCGCTCTGAAGTCGTCATTCCCGCGAAGGCGGGAATCCAGCGCCAACGGTGGATCTCTGCCTTCTCGGGGATGACAAGGCCAGGGGGACACCGGGCAGTACGGTTCTGGTGGTGAGTCAGTGTGGATTCCCGCCTTCGCGGGAATGAAGCCGGCAATGACGGGAGTCAGCGCGTTCCCACGGCGGAGAGAGTTTTGCGACCCCCTCTTCAGGGTGGGGAGGATGTCAACTTTCTCGCGTAGAGCTTCGTATACCTGCCAAGTATTACCCTCAAAGACCAATGATCTCACTGATATCCTCTTCACTTGGCTGATAGCCCTCACCCTGGCTATGTGTACTCTGTGAGTCTGCAATCTGCCGCATCAAGCTACTATTCTGCAGCACATAAAGAGTCTCTTGTTCCTGCTCCCAGTCATCAGCACTGATCATCACAAAGTCTTCTCCACCGCGCCGAGTGACCTTAAGCGGAGTGCTGTTGCCCACAACCTTCTCTACAAAACTTTTCAGGTTATCCCTGAACTGATTAACGCTGACACTTTTCATAAATTACCTCTACCTTTGGTGTGCATTATTACCGTACACAATTGAGAGCAGGCATTTAAAAGGCAAGTCTACGCCTAATTGGGCCTCGGCCTGCAAAATTGCTTTTACGTCAGAAAATACAGCTAACACACTGTTTTACATAGAAATCGGCAATGCGGATTGAGTCACGCAAGCCATTTGTCATTACTCCAGAAAATGACTTCAAGCAGTCTTTTATCAAAGTACCCAGCCTCTAACTTATTAAGTTTTTCATAGACTTGAGCCAAATTCATCAGGGTGGCAATATTCGTGCTTAAGCATAAAGTTGAGAGGGAACTCTGGTGGTCAAGTTTCATGCGTTTAGAATGGGGGCTTTGTCCTGTCTCGGTCTGATTATCACTGGTACTGATGTGTTGGCAGCATCAGGACTGCCGACCTTTCGGGAGGGGCGCGAACTATATACTCTTCTTTTTATATTGCTGATAGCCGTTGCTGTCGGACTTTTCATCATCCGCCGGAGAAACAATATCGAGCTTAGCCTTACGGATAACACAGATACCAAGATTGAGTTTGGTGATATCTTCAAAGAATCCGGACTCATCGTAATTCCTGTTAACGAGTATTTCGACACTATTGTTGATGACCGCATAATTGCCAAAAACACCCTTCACGGCCAGTTTATTGAGCGATATTACAAAGATGATCAAAATCCACTGAAAAAGGAAATCCAGAAAGGGCTCAAGGGACTAATACCAAAGGTAAACAGTGCCCGTCGGCGCGGAAACAAAAATAGTTATGATTTGGGTACAGCCGTCAGGGTTGACTGTGAAGGCAAGAGCTTTCTCCTCATAGCCATGACCCGATTTAATGAACAGGATCGTGCCGAAGTTACCTGGGATGAGTACACTCGCGTCCTTGCCCGGTTATCCGAACATATTCATACTCACGCTCAAGCCCGTCCTGTCTGCATGCCGCTAATGGGAGGTGGTCAGGCTGGTGTGGATACCCCTCAGCGACTATTGAAAAACATGTTTATCACAATGTCGCTGAACAGGAAGCTCACTCTACCAGGTGGGCTAAAAATCGTTCTTCACGAGTCCGTTAAGGACAAAGTTGATTTAACAAAAATCAGGCTTGAACTCGAACACACAGGGAGCTAATGCGACTATGAATAGAACCGGAAACTATGCGGCATTTTATGTAAATGATGGCACGTTCAAAGAAGGTGGTCTTGGTGCAAATTTGGCTAAAGATTTTTGCCACTACAACATGCTCAGAGCATGGAAAGGAAAAGATCCTACCTTTCCATTTGTGGATTCTCACGGTAAAACCTATAACGTCCGTGACGGTAGCGACTGGGAAAAGACCCTGAAGCCTCGGTTGCGTGAACGCCTCCGAGCATCCAAGAACATGATCCTTTTCTTAAGTGGGCACACAAAAAATTCTGTTGCAGTCCGAGAGGAAATCACTTACGCAGCCAGTATCGGGCTTCCTATCATTGTCGTATACCCAGATTTCAAAAGCCGAGAGGCAATGTACAACGGGAATACTCCCAAAAAAACAGTTGCAGACCTGATGGCAAAATTATCCAGCCTAGCCGCTGCTGCAAACGAAGTTCCGGTTGTTCATATCCCAATGGACAAAGCGCTAATCCGCGCTTACCTTAACAATAAGTTGTACATGGTGAATACTAAGTGCAAGGCTGGTAACTACGCCTGCCTGAACACAGTATCTGCTTAATAATATTGGTACGCTCCTCGATCTGCAAAAGCAATGCTATTTTGCAGATCGACAATACAGGGGTACAAAGATTAACCCACCAATGTTACTGGCTTGGCCTTGCTGGAAACCAAAGTATCAGAAACAAAAACGATCCGGCTCCCTTTCTCCATGCCCTGATATTCATTCTGATAATACTTGTCATGTACCAGCTGACGAAAATGCCATGACCTGTAGTGGCTGTTCGGGGATGTTCTATTTTCCCTAACACCAGACATACTGCCTAAAGTCATATGTTTGCTACGACGATGACCCAGAGATGCAAACTGGTGATTGCTGAACTTTCCTGGCAGTCCATCCTGCAAAATATCGTGGCGATCATTGCTGCGTGCGTACATAACATACACTGACATGGACACCACCAGTTTCAGCAACTCATAATGAGCCTGCAATTCCGCATTATCACAACGCTCCGTGTGAAGATATCCTCTTGAAGCAAACCCTGGGAGAATGTCGGCAAGGTCCTGATATCGGTTTGCAGACAGAATACGTGGCAAATCTTCTAATTTTACAGATATGCGAGAATATGTTGTTGCCGGATCATGAGCAAACTGAAAATTAAACGTCAGCATTCCCTTGCGACCAGGAGGCGTTTGTGCCGACTCGGTGCCTTTGCTGCATACCTTGATGAGTGGATCAATTTTCTCATTCATCTCGTCAGTATTCCGGCACATCGTCACCAGAACTCCCGTTATAGACAATTCGGCAAACTTATATTCCTTCGGGATCGCTAAAATAAACTGATCATAGGGCAACCGAAAACCTTCAACCGCTGATAGGGAAAACTTCGCCTGTAACAGCATGTTCAGAACGTCTGCATCCTTGGGAAATATCATACGGCGCTGACCAATACGCCAGTAATACTCTTCACAACAAATTCCGAAATCTAATGTATTAATGAAGTCTGGTTCGATGTAGTTGGTATAGTGATGGATATGGTCCTCGAACGACCACGATTTCAGGCGGTTAAGCTTAGCTGTCTTCTTGATGATTTTGTCGCTGGCACGAAGATCAAGATTAAAACGGTATTGATAGTATCCAGGCATTTCGCCGCCTTTAATGTTCAGAACTATTGTGCCAAATAATAAGTGATTTCAGTGACATTCTGAAAGGGTTGCTCACAGTACCGAAATAGAAAAATCCAGAGGCCGTACCTGCTTGGCTAACTCAAGACGGTAGTCTCCCAGCCGGTTTGTACTCTCTATGTAAGGAGACAGGTGCTTCAAATCATCTTCAGCGATCTTGTGTCCTTCTTCTCTCAGCTCCTTCAATACTCTCGTCATCACCTCGACGTTATAAAAAATGAGCATGTTAGTGGCAAGGTGATTCCACTTAATGATTTTGTCCTGTTCGTGACGGTCATTTTCCCGAATCACGCCCTTGTTATAGAAGAAAACCCAGTCAGAAAACTTGTTGAAGTGCTCACTTTTATTGGTTGAAGCGTTGATCATACGGCGTAAGCCGCCATCCGCTATATACTCCATCAAAAACTGGGTTCGTATGACCCTGCCAAGCTCCCTGAAGCCATAATACAACTGGTTTTTCCGGCTCTTTCCAGTTAAGTGACGAACAATAGTTGATGCGGTGAGCTTACCGCCCTTGATTGACATGACAATTCCCAACATTTCTGGAAACTCTCTTTCGATTACCTTGTAGTCGATAGGCTCTGCGAAGATACCGTTAATGTGCTTGAACCTGGCGCCAGCTTCTGGCCGGTGCAAATTTAACCGCTTGATGTTCTTTATCCTGGGCATAAGCTTAATTCCCAGCAAATAAGCCAGACCGAAGACTGCAAGGCTTTGCCCATGTGTATCAGAGTGGACGGTATCAGGTTGAATGTCCGAGTCATTCTCCAGAAGCCCGTCCAGGATATAAATTGCCTCGTAAACACCGCAGGGTATAAAGCGGGAAAAGAGGCAGATATATTTGTCGCTGAGGTGGTAGTAGGCGATGCCACCATAGCCTCCATACCGAATATGGTACTCGGACAGAAGGTTATTTTCGTACACATCCCATTTAGTGCCGTCAGCAGATGCTCTTTTGCCAGTTCCCCAGTAGCCAGGTAACAAGAACTGGTTATAGCCATTGATGACATCTCGGATACATTTGATGAGAGTGTATTCGGAACAGTGCTTAAGTTTCAGCCGTGCAATTTGTTTGCGGCTGATATTCTGAACTGAGCGGGACAGCTGGACTGGCCCAAGGTTACAGCCGTAACAAAGCAGGTTGAGGACAAAGCGTTCTTCTGTATTGTCGATTCTGGATTTATTGCCCGACAAAGGCCGGATATGCTTGCTGAGATTCAGCCACTTTTCAGTTTCAGACAGTACATCCAGAATATTTTTGGGCGGCATACGCTCTTTGATCAGGGATGCGAGAGCCTCTTGCTCAGGTGTTGGTTTCTCTGCCTTGACTGGGGTGATACATAGCTTTTTATTAATGATCTGCACTTCAGTATTATCAGGGAACTGCTCATCAGCCTTTTTGCAAACGGCGTGAAGCTTGGCTTTGAGCTGCCTGCAAAAGTCTGCACCATTGGAGGGATAGCCCATCATTTGACAGAAATCTTCGAACTGCTCTTGATACTCTTCTTCTGAGATAAACTGCGTTCTGAAATCACTGAAATTCTCACTGTCTTCAACAAACAAGTCGCCAGACCTGAGTGCTTCTGCAACCAGAGTAAAGAGGCATAGCTCAAGATAAAGGCGATGTACTTTGGTAACGGGTTCGCCTTTCTTTTTGGTATCTGTGACTGAAGTCCACCACTTTCTTGCAGGTATCCACTTTAGGGATACAGAGCTGTTGGATACATCAATATGGCTTTTACGTGATGTCTCGTGTTTCTTGATAAACAGTATGGCTTTGAACAGCTCATAATCACTATGAGGCGTTCTCACCTTCAGTAAGCTCAGGGCATCAAACAGATTTGCTCTATGATTTATGAACATAGGCAACAAAAACGGGAGGTAATTGTTGCTTGAGTAGGTCAGTAGTTGGTCGCAGGAGTCGTTCACTTCCTGCGGATTGTGTTTCAGGGCTGTGCCTATATTCCGGAGTTTATGCTGATCGTTTCTGCTACTCCCCTGGTAAGCAACGGTAACATCCTTCAGCTGCCCGATAAGCTGCTCCTGCTGTTTCGTTTTATTTTTCAGCCAGTCTTTCAGCTTCTTATCTGCCCGAGTATGCATGCGCCGCATTAGTTTGATCAGTAAATCAGCCGCATCATCAAGGGTGCGGGAAAGTCGGTAACGGAGTAGGATCGTCAGCAGCAGCTCTTGCTTACCCTTTCTCAATCGCGCCATTTCCGAACGATCCAGAGCGCGGGCTTCCAATTGTAAGTCCCGGTGTGATATCCGGTAAATTGGGTAAACCTGCCTGTTGCTTGCGAAGCCAGCTCAACACTGCCAGCGTATTGGTTGTGTTTTTTGTCGTCAGTTTTCCTGGTTCTTTTTTCAGCTTCTCCCAGGATTCCTCATTTAGTAATGATGAGAGAACCTGTCTGGATTTTTCATCAATAGAATCGAGGTAATTGCTGTAGAGTTCTTTATTGATCCTTCGGCGCTGGTCACTTGCTACCCGTGCAAGTGCATCAAAGGGGGGAAGCTCATAAGAGTCCTTGATCAGGTTTTCGAGGACTTCATTGATGATATCTGCCAGGTGGTGTTTGCTTTTGGCTGACTCATAGGCCAGTTGTATGAAGATATTTCTACCAGCGGGTTTTACTTTGAAGCGGTCTCTCAGCAGACGCAGATAAATGCTTCTTGCGGAAGAGTCTCGGTGTTTTCTGACTTCTGCATCGGAACTCCGGCTCTTTGTTATCTTCCCGTAATATTGAGTGTATCCATCATGCAGGTCATCAAAACTTGTGTGATAGCCCAAATGCTGAAACATCTTCAGCATGGTCAAAAGTACTTGGCGGTGCAGAGGCTTTTTTACCTGACCATTAATCCAGTCCATTTCATCAGGTTTAGGCTCCCAGATCGAACCATCCAGATCATCAAAAGTGGTACGAGAGCGCAGCCTCGGGTAAGCCGTTTCATGAATTGCGACCATCGGTGGCGGTTATCTTTATTCTCAAAAACGTTGGTTTTCGATAAGATAGCCGAGTTTCAGAATCTGTCCCGAAAAATCTTGCTTTCTGATTCTCAAAAACTATTCTTGAAATTAAATTCTCGATTCCATACTCTTAAATGAGTTTTGATAATCAGGAGACCAAAAAATGCCCCAAGATCGATTCCCTGATCCCCAACTAATCGGTCAGTATCGACGATTTGGCGAGTTGGGTCCTGCGTACAAAATTGTTGCGCCTGTCAGACCGATCGATCAGGATGACTGGATTGTTTTAATTCAGATTCCTGAGTCTGGAGAAGAAGCTGAATACAGGTATTCAAATATCAAAAATGATCCGGTAGCTCACTGATGTTCGCCATTGCCTTTGATCTGGTTGTCGCTGAGACTGAAAAGCATCACCCGAAAGGTGTGCCACAGGCTTATGTTGAGATTGGCTCCACGCTATCTGGCTTTGGCTTCAGACGAGTTCAGGGAAGCCTTTACGTCACAGACGACGAGAACATGGCGAATTTATTCCGCGCTATCACGGCTTTGAAAGCACTTCCCTGGTTTCCTGCTTCTGTCAGAGATATCAGAGCCTTCAGAGTTGAGCAGTGGTCTGATTTTACAGAGATGATCAAGGAAGGCTGATATGAAAATCGGCTACGCAAGAGTATCAACAAAAGATCAGGATCTTTCATTACAGCGGAAGGCTCTATCGGAAGCTGGCTGCACAAAGATATATGAAGACAAAGCCAGCGGAACACAGAGTAACCGAGAGGGCTTAAAACTCGCTTTTGAAGTGTTACGTGATGGGGATACCCTGGTTGTCTGGAAGCTGGATCGCCTTGGGAGAAGTGCCAGAAGTCTGATTACCTTGGTAAATGAGCTTGAACAACAGGACTGCCATTTTGTCAGTCTCACAGACAGCATTGATACTACAACAACAGCAGGACGCTTCTTTTTCCATGTCATGGCAAGCCTTGCTCAAATGGAACGTGAATTGATTGTTGAGCGCACTAAGGCCGGTCTTGAAACTGCACGCCAGAGAGGAAAGATTGGGGGGCGCAAACGGCAGATGACAGACTCAAAAATTGAGGCTGCTAAAAAGCTGCTGACTGACGGCATTCCTCCCAAAGAAGTTGCTGCGAACCTTGGCGTTTCTGTGCCAACACTTTACCGATGGCTTCCTGCATCCGGCAGAACGGGCATGTAACTCTTCAAAATCCTTATGAAAGAGCCTCATTATCCTTACGCTTACAACGAAAATGGTGTTGTTCTTCACATTAACAGCGCACATAAAAGCAGACGTTATACATGCCTGAATTGCCAGGAAAGAATGGTAGCAAAAACAGAAGGCGAAAGAATAAACTATTTCCGGCACTATAATTCTCCACCCTGCACAGGAGAAACATACCTACACAAATTAGGCAAAATCCTCTTCCACCGCGATTATCAAGCTGCATTGGAAGAAAAAAGACCGTTTTATATACATGTTAACTCAATACAGATCTGCCCAACAGTCCAAACCAACTGCGAGTCACTGAAGTGTCGATATGAAAAGCTTATTACTCATGACCTAACACGGTCTTTTGACCAGATATCATGCCCACAAAAAGAAGTGGTTCTGGATCGATATGATTACAAAATAAGACCCGATTTACTTTTAAGTTCATCGAACAATCCTGAGCGTTTATTGCTCATAGAGTTTGCTGTTACACACCAGTGTGAAGACAAGAAAATCTCTACGGGAGCAAAAATTATAGAATTCCAGATTCAGGATGCTCTTGAAATTGAATCTCTTTGGTCAGACGGAATAAAAAGCGGTGATGAAGTTAAATTTTACAACTTTATATTGTCTGAATTTGAAGCAAAGCAGTGCCTAATAGAGAAATGTCCAACAAGTGCAAAAAAAATCACTGTAAATAAACAGTCAGACCTATCAATAACAGACATCAAACTTTCAGCATTACAAGAGCAGGAAGCAACCAGTCAATTCATAGCAACACTCTACAGTGACGATTTTCCGAGTAAGACTGAAATCGCCAAGTTATATCGAAAGTCTCAAAGCAAAGGTTACATTGAGGTTCGATGCTATTGCTGCGAACACTCACAGATAAACAGCAGTTATAAAAAAATATTTTGTACACTGAAAAGTCAGGCTGTTTTTCCTATTGAAGCTACTCGATGCATTGAGTATAAGGAAATTCAATCATGATTTATTATACGCATGAACAAAAAAAAGTTATTTCACATGAAAATGGCCACATGCTTGTCAGAGCAGTTCCTGGGTCTGGAAAAACCAAGACCTTGGTTGGAAGGATTTGCTATTTAATAAACAAAAAAAAGATAGCACCGCAAGATATATTAGTTTTGATGTTTAATCGAGATGCAAGAGATAGTTTTTCAAAAAAACTGTCTGAAAAGAGATTCAACATCCCTCATAACAAAAAGGTTATACCTAATAATGTTAGGGTTTGTACATTTCATTCATTTGCTCTCGAAGAATTAAAAAAAGCTTCAAAATACGGCTATCTTAATATTTTTAAGGGTGAAGCTGATGAAGATAAAGAAATTCGCAAACATTTATTAAGAGATACATTGAGGGAATACGCTCAAAAAGAGCGTAAAGAGTATGATGAGTATAAGCTGACTGAAGAGTTTATAGATAAGGTTAGAAACCTAAAGGCAGAGTGTTACAACCCATACATAGAAACGACAGAAGAACAAGAACTCTTTGAGAGAGCTTATAAGGGTTTTGAAGAGAAACGGCTGGCTCATAATATTCGTACTGAGGAGGACTGGATTCCAGATTTGGTTAATACCTTGTACTCTACTGATCTCAGTTTGCCTAGATATCAATACATACTGGTAGATGAATATCAGGATATCAATATTGGTCAAAACAGGCTGCTTACTTCCCTATGTCAAACGGGGGGAGTCATAAATGCTGTTGGTGACGAAGACCAGTGTATTTATAGCTGGAGAGGCTCTAGGCCAGACCTGATGAGTGATGAAGTATTTTTGCGAACCTTCCCTGGCAGCTCATTTTACAAACTGACCACTACATTTCGGTTCGGACATTCATTATCCTTGGTTGCAAACTCGGTCATTAATAACAATCAGAAAAGAGAGAAAAAAATCTGTATTTCTCACCTATCAACACCAGATACAAAAGTTAAATTAATAGAAAGCAATAAGCCAAGTATTTCTTTGATTACTCTTATTCAGACAATGAAAAACAAGAATATACCTCTTAGTGATATTTCCGTTTTGACGAGAAATAATGCTCAACTTTTGTTAATACAATTTTTGATGAGGTTATTTTGTATTCCTTATAAAGGCAAGACGAAACATGATGATTCAAGTCAAGATGTTTTCTGCACCATTGGCTTACTAATGCATTTCTTAATGCACAAGAAACTATGCCCGGAAAGAGTTAGAAACGATAACTTTATTAGCCGATTCCTTCGAGGTATGAGTCCATTTTTAAAAATTTCTGATGCAAAGAAAATAGCAAAAGAGATTGCAAAAGATGATACTATCAATCTATGTATTGTCCTTGAGCAAGCAGCCAGAGAGCTAAACAAAAAAGACTTATCTGAATTATCAAAAATAATGAAAGAGCTACACAATATAGAAATAAAGCAAAAAGAAATATCGGCTTTTTCTATTTTTGATCATATGGTAAGAACTGCTGATTTATTCTCTCTATGGGATAAAAAATCAAATTCAACTATTGATTCAAATCACAGGGTTAGGACTTTATCTTTATTCGGACAGGTACTGAGTGATAACAATATTGCCCCTAATGTTTTCATTAGTCAATTAATCAGTCCGTTACCAATAGAAGATGAAAACTCAGTAAGTCTTATGACTTGCCATCGATCAAAAGGTTTAGAGTTTCCATATGTCATTATGGCTGACTTATATGACGAGCAATTTCCATCCGGAAATTTTGACATTAGCAATGATAATCCATTGGAAAAGTTAGGCTTAGAAGAAGAAAGAAGGTTATTTTATGTGGGTATGATCAGGGCAATAAAAGCTTTATTTTTATTATCCCCTGAAGATTCCAGATTAAGCCGTTGGCTCGCAAATCCGAAAACCTTTTCTCATCCAAACCAAGGAGAAATACTTGCTTCAAGATTCATATATGAAAGTGACATTCAAAAACTTGTGCAGTATGGACGGCAGTTGCACGATTCGGGTGCTGTCACTTTACAGCATGGTAAAGATTGGCTGGTCAAGAAATATCTTCGGGAATACAGAGCATTATCAAAACCGCTCTCAAGGTGAGGAATAGCGCAGTGACACACAGGTATCGGAAATATTGATTTCACAAAATTAAGCCGTTAATCTTGCCTCATGGCTTGGGTAGGAGCCTGCTGTCCACATTGGCAAAGCATCTTGCACTACCTCCTCAGTTGCGGCCTGATCAAGGTCATTCCTTAAGTGGACTACGGAATATCTAACACTATGATTAGGTTCCACTATGAGCAATAGCAACCACTATGGCTACCTTTGGCTTGCCGAAATTAAGTTTTTTGCAAAGAAACTCAAGACAACCCATCCTGACTTAGGACACTCTCAGAGACTGGATTATGCAGCTCAGAAACTAGCAAAGCTTCGACATTATCATGAGGCGATTACACTGCATAAAAAATATATTGCTTCTCTGCAAGAGGACCAAGGATCAGGCATGGCTAAATGCAAATATTGTGGGTTCACGTATTGTGCAGACATAGCTGACGACTTGAAATGGCATGAAGATCGCCACTTAAATTATGAAAAGGCAGTGAAGGCATTGGGTTATAAGCCAGAAGGTTTTGTTGATAGAGAAGACTCTAAGGAAAAAGCATACAGCGCCATACATTCGGCGTTTGGGCTCGACGAGCAAATAAATGCAGCTTTAAAAGTATTCCGTTCTCATTTTGACCGCTCTCTGGAAAGAGCGATAGATGATGGTTACTGGAAAGAGCATCCCTCATTCGACGAGTTTGTTGCAATGATGGACTATGCTCCCGGAGTTATTTCAGAAAAAGCAATAGAAGTTATAAGAGAAAAATACGGTCGTAAAGAAGGCCACATCCCCAAAGGAGGCTCATACTGGTTTCCGAGTAAACAAGGCTAATTTGTTCTGACTTGACTACATCTGCAAGTGCTTTCATTCGGCACTTGCAGACGAACAAATGGAAGCTGTCGATGAAGCCATTTATTTCAGATATATCAGCACGTTAAGGCGATTTTCTGACGTAAAAGCAATTTTGCAGGCCGGGGCCCTAATTGCGTTGCTGTTTGAAAGACAGATGCAAATTTTACTGATATTCATTCCGTTTTCTGTAAAATTGGCCGCTTGGCAGAGTTCGGACAGATATTTAAACAGACTTTCATGAAACAGGTGCTTACCGCCTTAGAAACACAGGAAAATGACTTATCACCACTCTCTTTGCAGTGTGGCATTGATAAGTCATATTCAAGACAAGGCCTTTCGATCTTCTGGAGAGCTGGCAGCTGGTTGCTGGCTCTTCTGCTTTTTACTCCGTTTTTGGCTCTGGTCTATGAGGCCTCGGCGCCTAGCGGTGAGATTTTTGCTCATCTGCGAAATACTGTGCTGGGCACTTATATCCTCAACACCGTATTGTTGATCCTGGGTGTCGGTATTCTGGGTTTGATCCTTGCCCTTCCTGCAGCCTGGATCATGGCAAACTGTGAAATTCCCGGTAAACGTTATCTGCAATGGCTTCTGGTACTGCCTCTGGCCATGCCCTCTTACGTGGTCGCCTATATCTATACAGACCTGCTGGAATACGCAGGCCCTGTGCAAAGACTGCTGAGGGATTTAACGGGTTGGCAGAGTGCTGCGGATTATTTTTTCCCGGATATTCGCAGTCTGGGTGGCGCAGTCATCATTTTGGCGCTAGTGCTTTATCCTTATCTTTATCTACTGGCCAGAACCGCATTTCTTGAACATTCCCAGAGTCAGATGCTTGCCAGCCGGTTGCTCGGATGCTCTCCTGTTTCCAGTTTTCTGAGGGTCTCAATCCCCATGGCCAGACCGGCTATTGTCACCGGCCTTGCCCTCATGGGTATCGAAACACTGGGTGATTTTGCCACGGTTGATTACTTTGCTGTACCGACTCTCACGACAGCTGTCTATGATACCTGGCTGGGTTATGGCAGTTTGAATGCCGCTGCCAAACTTTCAGCTATCATGCTGGTTGCAGTGATGCTGCTGATCTCACTGGAAAGCTTCAGTCGCAGGAGACAACAGCTGTACCAGAAAAGCACCGGGCAGGACCACAGGAAAGCCTCCGTTTTGAGGGGTTGGAAAAAGGCCCTGGCCTTGTTCTGGTGCTGGATGCTGGTCATATTGGGCTTTCTTCTACCTGCTGCTATTTTGCTGGATTACGTTTTCCGATATTTCAGTGATTCCTGGAACCAGGAATGGCTGACTTACAGCTTCAACAGTTTGAAGGTTTCATTAACCGCAGCCACATCTGCAACACTGGTCGCCTTATTTCTGGGACTGTATCAGCGCCTTCAGGGCAGTCGCTTTGCCAATATTCCTTCCCGGTTGGTTTCTAGCGGATATGCCTTTCCCGGAAATGTTCTGGCGATAGCGGTGTTAACCCCATTAACCCTGTCTGACCACGGTTTGAATGATTTGATTATGGCCTTTGAGTTACCGCCCGTTGGCCTGATTTTCAGTGGCTCGATATTTGCGCTTGTTTTCGCCTATACCGTTCGTTTCTCTGCCGTGGCCGTTGGCAGTGTTGAATCCAGCCTGGGAAGAGTTTCCCCGTCTCTGGATATGGCCAGCCGAACACTGGGATGCAAACCTTCAGAAATGGTGAGGCGCGTTCATATTCCCATGATTCGCAAAGGCTTGTTGACCGGATTTCTGCTGGTTTTTATCGAATCCATGAAAGAGCTGCCGGCGACTCTCCTTTTAAGACCTTTTGGCTTTGAGTCACTGGCTACCCGGGTTTTCCAGTTTGTTTCCGATGAAAGACTGGAAGAGGCTGCTCTGGCAGCATTGATAATGGTACTGGCCGGGCTGATACCACTGATACTTCTGAACCGTTCACTGGAGGCAGAACAAAAATGACCGCCCTGACAATTGCTGGCCTGAGCTGCCGTTATGAACAGACAGAAGTACTCTCTAACCTGAGCCTTGAGGTAGAACAGGGAGAAATTGTTTGCCTGCTGGGTCGAAGCGGCTGCGGCAAAACCACGCTTTTAAAAGCCATTTCAGGTCTTCTTCAGCCTTCTGCAGGGACCATTTCCCTGCACGGTCAGGTCGTCAGTTCAGTCCATGGAACACTGCCCCCGGAACAGCGTGGAATGGGGATGATCTTTCAGGACTACGCTCTGTTCCCTCATCTGAACGTGTTTCACAATATTGCTTTTGGTTTGAAAAACCTTTCCCGCAGAGATACCCGTAAGCGTGTGGAAGCCATGCTGGAGCTGGTCAACCTTTCTGGCCTGGACAAGCGCTATCCTCATGAACTTTCCGGCGGCCAGCAGCAACGTGTTGCCATTGCCAGAGCCCTGGCTAACAACCCTTCCCTGTTGTTGCTGGATGAACCTTTTTCCAATATTGACAGTCAGGTAAGACAGAAACTGGTGAGGGAGGTCAGGGATATTCTCAAGCAACAGAAAGTCACTGGACTGTTTGTCACCCATAACCGTGATGAAGGTTTTGCCTTTGCCGATTCCGTTGCCATTATGCACAATGGCAATATTCTGCAGCGAGGTCACTCTTTCGACGTCTATAACCGCCCGGCATCTCGTTTTGTGGCAGAGTTTATGGGGTCTGGAAATCTCCTGCCCTGTGAAGTAATAAACAGTCGCACCGTTTCAACACCAGTCGGTGTCGTTGAGTCATCCACTGATATTTCAGCAGACCCCGGTCAGACTGCGGAGCTGTTTATCCGTCCACAAATGTTTTCGATTGAAAGGTGTCGGTGCGAAAAACCGGTGAATCCTGCCCAGATCAAAAGCCAGCAGTTTATGGGAACCCGATTAAGGACCGAGGTTAAGCTGAAAGAAAATGTTCTGGTTGTGGAAAACTCAACCCCGTTCCCTGAAAGCACACCTGTGGATATTTCGGTAAGACCTCACGACCTGCTTCTGTTTGATCAGAAAGGGGATTCAATCTGATGCTTCAGAGTTTATGTTTTACCCGCTGCAGCCAAGCCTGAGTATCCTGAAAACAAAATCAGGTTGTCAGTCTGATCCGAACTGCTTCTATGAACCATTCATGCCCGCTCTCTCTGTAAGGCCATTGTCGTCTTTGAAAATGTGACCAGATTTCCCACTATGTTTGTGGGTAGAGTTCCGTATAATGACCCACAACTGATACCACTTTCGCCGGGCTGCCGGGACAATTGTTTAAGCAGTATAAACGACGGATATAAAGTGGTTTCTGTAAACCACAAAAATAATAAATGGCTCAAAGTCTATCAAAACTTATGAGCCAGATAAGAAACTGGCACAGCCGGGTGGGACAAGTGATTAGCTTTAAACTCAATGGACAAACAGTCAATGTAGACGCACCGGGCGATACACCCTTGCTTTGGGTGGTTCGCGAACATTTAAAAATGAAAGGTACAAAATTCGGTTGCGGTATGGGCTTATGTGGTGCCTGCAGCATGTTAATCGATGGTGTGAGTTCCCGAACCTGCATTATGCCCGTTCAGGCCGTGGCCAATAGAAATATAACCACCATTGAAGGCATTGGTAATCCAGAAATGATGTCCACTTTACAGAACGCCTGGGTAGAAGTCGGCGTTCCACAATGTGGCTATTGCCAGAGCGGGCAAATCATCAGTGCTACCGCATTACTAAGCCAGAATAAAAACCCCAGTGACAGTGACATCGACAACGCCATGAGCGGCAACCTATGCCGCTGCGGTACTTATCCTAATGTGAAAAAAGCCATCAAAAATGCAGCAGCAGATTTAAGAAATGGCAAAGGCCGTTTGCAAGCCGTGCAACCGTTTGATCCAACGGCAACTTCTTCACTGGACACACAGGAAGTGCAATCATGAGTGTCACTGAGCAAAAAAAATTGCTAACGAAAAACGAACAGGCATTAGAAAACAGCTCCCGCCGTAGCTTTCTCAAAAAACTGGGCATTATTGGTGGCGGTCTGGTCGTTGGAATTCCACTGACTGCCTGTGCCAGCAATAAATCCCACAATAATATGACCGGTGATCTGCAACCCAATGCTTTGCTGCAAATTACCGGCAATAATGAAATCTATTTTTATCTTCCCCGCTCGGAAATGGGACAGGGCGTATACACAGGCCTGACCACAGTGCTGGCAGAAGAACTCGACGTTCATCCAGATAAAATCAAGGTTAAACAGGTTGGCGCCTGCGAAGAATATGCAAACCCGGAATATGGGCTGCAACTAACAGGTGGCAGCAACAGTATTCGTACTCATTTCATTCCACTTCGCCAAATGGCGGCAAATGTTCGTATGGTTATTCGACAAGCTGCAGCAAAGGTACTTCATTTGTCAGTTGATCAAATTCAAACTGATAATGGAATGATTGTAGCCAAAGGTAAAAAGCTACCTTACGGTGCATTCAGCGAAGCGGCTTCTCAATTGAGCCTTCCTGAAGACACACCCATCAAGAAAAGAGCAGACTTCAAATATATTGGTAAATACTCAAAACGTCTTGATGCTGTAGCAAAAAGCACAGGCTTGGCGGAATTTGGTTTGGATGTAGAATTTGAGGGCCTGCACCGGGCTGTGTTAAAGCGTTGCCCGGTATTTGGTGGCACTGTGAAAAGCTTTGATGACAGCAAAGTGAAAAGCATGCCCGGCGTAAAAGCTGTTGTCAGAATCTTCAACGGTGTAGCAGTGGTTGCTGATCATTACTATCAGGCAAAAGCGGCCTTACCTCTGTTAGACGTGCAGTGGGAATTACCTGAAACCCTTTCAAACTTTTCCAGCGCTGCCACTGAAGCAGGTAACGGTAAACAACTCTTTAAAGAAGCTTTGGATAGCGATGAAGCGGATAATGCACACGAAGAAGGAGAGGGTCGCAATGCCTTAAAAGCTTCCGACACCCTTGTATCTGGAGAATACTGGGCCCCTTTCCTGGCTCACGCCACCATGGAACCTATGAATTGTACTGCGAAATTCACGGGTGACAAATTAGACATTTGGACAGGAAGCCAAAACCCCGGAATTGCCGCCAAACTGGGTGCTTTTTATGGTGATGTAGCAAAAGATGATGTCACGATTCATAGTACATTCCTCGGGGGAGGATTCGGACGTCGTATATCAAGCGACTTTGTTGCCGAAGCCGTTTCCATAGCCAAGGCATCAGGCCTGCCAGTGCAACTGATCTGGAGTCGCGAAGATGATACAAAACACGACTATTACCGCCCTGCGACCCTGGCTAAGTTTCAAGTTGGCTTAGATAAAGACGGTAATATCGACAGCTGGAACGTTAAGCGCTCTGGTGCAAACGTCATACCTTATACCATGGATGAACTGGCCGATGCCATGATGCCAGCATTCCTGCCTGACGGTATGGTCGACTGGATCAGTAAAGCCGGTTACGGCCTGTTTGATGGCTGGACGGTAGATCCTACTTCAGTAGAAGGCTTATTCGAAGACTATGATGCCGACCATAAATCCGTTGACCATGTCACGGTTGATCCGGGACTGCCCATAGGTTTTTGGCGAAGTGTTGGTCACTCATTCAGTGGTTTCTTTAAAGAAAGCATGATGGATGAAATCGCCATTTTGCAAAAACAGGATCCTGTCGACTATCGCCTTAAACACTTGAAAAATAATCCTCGATTGGCGAACACTCTAAAAATTGCTGCCAACAAAGCGGGCTGGGGAAAACCTTTACCAGAAGGTCATTATCATGGCGTAGCAGCTCATACTTCGTTCATGTCCTATGTGACAGAAATCGCACAGGTATCTGTGAACAACGGCCAAATCAAAGTTCACAAAGTGACTTGTGTGGTAGATTGCGGTTTAGCGGTTAACCCCGAAATAGTTATCCAACAAATGGAAAGTGGCATCTTATTTGGTTTAACCGCTGCTCTCTACGGAGAGATCACACTCAAAGACGGTGCAGTGGTTCAAAGTAACTTCCATGATTACCCGATACTGCGAATGCATGAATCACCAGAAATTGATGTAGTCATCGTTGACAGTGATGAAGCACCAAGCGGTGTAGGTGAACCAGGCCTGCCGCCAATTGCAGCGGCTGTGGGCAATGCCATCTTTGCAGCAACAGGTAATCGTTTAAGAAGCTTGCCTCTTAAACTCAGTTGATTTGTCGAGCTTCGTCCCTCAGCATCAAACCGCTGGATAGGTATTGCAGCAGTTTACTGCCCAGAGGCTGCCTGAGGGACGGAATCCTGCCTGGAATGTATAAGCAAAGGTTCACTATGCAAGGTTCACAATTAGACGTTCTGAAAGGTTGTTTATCTTGTCTTGAACAAGGTGATGAAATCTCCCTGGTCAGTGTCGCTAAAACCTGGGGCACCTCACCCCGACCGGTAGGTTCCCTTTTAGTGGTAAGTTCTTCTGGTCGCTTTTTTGGTAGCGTCAGTGGCGGATGTGTTGAAGAAGATTTAATTGCACAGCTAGCCCAAAACCCTGTCAGATTCGTGCAAAAAATCATGTACGGAGAAACTGCTGAAGAACGTCACCGATTCGGATTACCTTGCGGAGGGGCTCTGGAACTCATGGCGGAGCCTCTCAATGAAGTAGCAGACGTTAAATTTCTTATTGATCACATTGAAGCGAGAAAAACCTGCTTAAGAAAGGTAAGCCTTGAAACGGGTCAAGTGATTTATAAGCCCTGGAAGCAACAAGAACCAGGGTTGTCACAAACCCACTGGCAAAACGTCTTTGGACCAATCTGGCGATTAATGGTGATTGGTGCCGGTGAAACCGGCCGATATCTGGCTGAATTTGCACAAGGCCTTGGATTTGAAGTTTTGGTTAGCGATCCCAGACCTGATTATCGAAGCAACTGGCCCTTAAAAGACTTGCCGTTATTAAAAGGCTTTCCCGATGATGTCATTCAGGATTTAAATGTCGATGTCCGCACTGCCATTGTCGCAGTAGCCCATGACCCGAAAGTAGACGACATGGCCTTACTAACAGCACTAAAAAGCGATGCATTCTATGTTGGTGCTCTTGGCTCAAGACTCAACAATCAGGAGCGTCGCAGACGACTCAGGGAGCACTTTGATTTCAGTGATGCTGAGGTTAACCAGCTCCATGGCCCGGTTGGATTAAATATCGGTAGTAAATCCCCCGCAGAAATTGCACTTTCTATTCTTGCTGAAATCACTGCCATTAAAAATGGCATACAGCCTGGTAAGGCGCTGGAAAAGAAAGAAGATCAAATAAGTCAGACGACCGCCTGTGACATCAGCTAACATCAAAAAATTCAACCCTTGCGAGAAAATAACAGCGGTTATCTTAGCTGCAGGCAAAGGCTCGCGATTTAATGGCCATAAAATGATGCATGAGATTAACGGCATCCCAATGGCCATTCTTAGTGCGTTGAATGTCCAGCCCCATGTTAATCAGGTTTTAGTGATCGTCAGGCCTCAGGATGACATTCTTAAACATTCATTAGACAAATACGGTCTTGCTTACACTGAAAACCCTGACTTTGAAAGAGGTATGAGCTCATCCATTGTTATAGCTATTAACAATATTCCTGAAGATCAAAACATCCTTCTCTGCCTGGGAGATATGCCTTACATTGAATTTGACACCTACAGGCAGCTCACAAAAAGCTTTAAAAACAATGAGTACAAGAAAATCATCAGGCCAATCTATCAATCTGAAGATTCAGATCCCGTCCCTGCTCATCCCGTTTTATTTCCGGCTTTTCTGCAATCTGATTTAACATTGCTCAGTGGTGATGAAGGTGCTAAATCTATTCTCAAAATCCACAAACCGATTTTGCTGGAAACTTCTGACGAAGGTGTGATCAGGGATATTGATTATGCTTGAGGCCCTGAAATGAGCTTAGGGAGGTTTAACGCATACAGGGGTCTTTCAGGCTCCACTCAGATCCGTCATACTGACGCCCTGAAAACTGATTCGGAGAAAATCTGATGTTGGACTTCCTTTTCACAGCGATTGATGACCGGGTCATTGATTTTGAAACATTAAAACTACACGAAAAGCCCAATCAATATCTGGTTTTGCCAGAAGGCAAGTTTTTAGCAGAGCCCCATCAGATCAGCCCTGTTCTGAACGTTGGTGTCACAGAGCTGCAAGAGCGGTTTTCAGACCTTGCCCAAAGTCAGGAGAAGGTAGAAGTCTTGCGGACAAGTGACGATGGTCAGCAGGTCGACTACGTTCAGAGAACCCCTTTCATGGGCTATCCGGATACCATTACCGTACGTTTTTATAGTCAGGGGGAAGATACCAGCACACTGGCCATTTACTCTCGCTCACATTACGGCTACTCCGATCTTGGCGCGAACAAGAAAAGAATCACGCTCTGGCTCGACAACCTGAAAGCCTCTCTTAAAGCCCCAAAAGAGCATTAGTTTATTTGGCTACTTACCCGGGCAAAGTAAAGATCACTATGCCAAATGTTAACCCTTATTGACGAAAGCAGAAGATGGAGTTTCAAATGATTATTGACCATCCCGAATGGTTGCTGATGCTGCTGGCTCCGCTGTTTATTGGTTTAATGTTGGCAGAATATTTCATCGGCCAAAGGGGCGGAATGCTTCCGGAAAATTCCGCCTATAAACTGCCAGAAGTACTGTGCAATTTCTCATTAGCAGGTATGCATCAACTGGCAGATATCGTTACAGGCCTGGTGATCGTCAAACTCTATTTCTGGCTTTTTGGCTGGAAGTTACTAGAGATTGAAATGAACGCAGCTTCCTTTGTTGCTTTGCTGATCTTACAGGATTTCTGCTACTACTGGTTTCATCGTGCCAGCCACAGGATACGCTGGATGTGGGCTGCCCATGTCGCACATCATAGTTCGCAAAGAATGAATTTCAGCACCGCGTTTCGCCAAAGCCTGATGTACCCAATTGCCGGTATGTGGCTGTTTTGGGTTCCTTTAGTCATCATTGGTTTTGAGCCTAAATGGGTTATCTTTGCAGTGCTGCTTAATCTGGGGCTTCAGTTCTTTGTCCATACTCAGTGGGTTCGCAGTCTTGGCAAGTTCGAGCTTATTTTTAACACACCGTCCCATCATCGGGTTCACCACGGTATCAACTCTCATTACATCGATAAAAACTATGCCGGTGTTCTGATCGTCTGGGATAAGCTATTCGGTACCTTTGAACCAGAAGTAGAAACTGTGCGCTACGGGGTCAGTAAGCCTGTCAACAGCCATAACCCTCTGACGGTTACCTTCTCTGAATGGCGGGATATGTTTAGAGAAGCAAAAGGTGAACACCTGACACCAAAGCAGCGCCTGAAGATCTTTCTGGCTCCACCCGGTGATAAACCCACGGAGGCAGAGCCTGAAACTTCAGAGCAAACCTTAAAAAAGTAAACTGAACCTCTGAATTTCACCTACTTGCCAATACAGAACGAGGAGAAAATCCTGCCCAGCAAATCGTCGCTGGAGAACTCGCCGGTAATCTCGCCCAGGGCCTTCTGGGCATGTCGCAGATCTTCAGCCAGAAGTTCACCTGCCCCCATGTATACAAGCTGCTTCTGACCGTTATCCAGAAACTCCTCTGCTCTTCGCAGCGCATCCAGATGTCTGCGCCGGGCAGAAAAACCACCCTCCATGGCGCCCTCATAGCCCATACAGGCTTTCAGGTGCACTCTGAGAGCGTCCAGGCCGTGTTCTCTCATAGCACAGGCCCTGATCAGGGGGACCCCTTCAACGTCCTCTATGCCTGCCTGTTCGCCTGTCAGGTCAATCTTGTTACGGATCACAGTGAGCTTTTCTCTGGAAGGCAGTCGATCAACAAACTCAGGCCATATGTCGTGAGGATCGGTTGCGTCAGTGGTTGATCCGTCCACCATCAGGAGTACTCTATCAGCGTCTTCTATTTCCCTGAAGGCACGTTCTACACCAATCTGTTCGACTTTATCATCTGTCTCTCGCAGACCGGCGGTATCAATGACATGCAAGGGCATACCATCGATATTGATGTGTTCCCTGAGGACATCACGGGTGGTACCGGCAATGTCCGTTACAATAGCTGACTCCCGTCCTGATAACGCATTCAAAAGGCTGGATTTACCGGCATTGGGACGTCCGGCAATCACTACGGTCATACCTTCACGTTGAATAGCCCCCTGACCCGCTTCTCTCATGACCTGGGCAAGATGGCTGATGATGGTTTTGAGATCGCCTGCCACTTTGCCGTCGGCCAGGAAATCAATCTCTTCTTCGGGAAAGTCGATGGCAGCTTCAACGTAAATTCTCAGTTCAATCAGGGATTCGACCAGCTCGTTGACTCTTCTGGAGAAAGCGCCTTGCAGTGATCTTAATGCCGATCTGGCTGCCTGTTCTGAAGTACTGTCGATCAGATCTGCGATGGCCTCGGCCTGCGCCAGATCCATCTTGTCATTCAGGAAGGCTCTTTCGGAAAACTCTCCGGGATTGGCCAGCCTGACCCCAAGGGCATTAATTCTTTTCAACAGTAAGTCCAAAATGACAGGACCACCATGTCCCTGGAACTCTATGACATCCTCTCCAGTAAATGAATTTGGATTAGGAAAGTAAAGAGCCAGTCCTTCGTCCAGAACCTCATCCTGCTCATCGTAAAAAGGACCGTAATGAGCGTAACGAGGCTTGGGCTCCATTTTCAGAACCTCTCTGGCAACCCACAAAGCTTCAGGGCCTGAGACCCTGATGATCCCCACCCCACCTCTTCCGGGAGCGGTTGCCTGAGCGGCAATAGTGTCTTTATGGAGTGCACGGAGATCGGACATAGCAATTACTGGCTGAGAAATGAGAAAAATGATTAGTCTAATCTAAGGTGGCTGCTGGTGCCATGGCCGTCATGGATCTAAAAAAACGGACCATTGCGGTCCGTTTTTTTTGAGATTTTCAGACTCAGGAGCCTTCTTTCTCGATCTTTTTGGTAATGATGTATTGCTGAATAATCGACAGAATGTTGTTGGTTACCCAGTACAGTACCAGACCTGCCGGGAACCACAGGAAGAATATGGTGAAAATCAGCGGCATCAACTTCATCACTTTAGCCTGAACAGGGTCAGGAGGTGTCGGGTTCAGCATCTGCTGCGCGAACATGGAAGCACCCATGATCAACGGCAGGATGAAGTAAGGGTCCATCTGGGACAGATCCTGAATCCAGCCGAGCCAGGGTGCCTGACGCAGCTCTACAGCCTCCTGCAACACCCAGTAGAGGGCAATGAATACTGGCATCTGGACAAGAATCGGGAGGCAGCCACCCATTGGATTGACCTTCTCTTTCTTGTACATCTCCATCATGGCCTGAGACATCTTCTGGCGATCGTCGCCGTATCTTTCTTTCAGCTCCTGCATTTTTGGCCCCAGCTTGCGCATTTTAGCCATAGAACGGAAGCTGGCCTGATTCAGTGGATAGAATACCGCTTTCACACAAACTGTCAGCAGGATAATTGCCCAACCCCAGTTGCCTACCAGAGAATGGATAAACTGCAGCAACATGAACAGTGGCTGAGCCAGGAACCACAGCATGCCGAAGTCCATGGTCAGCTGCAGACCATCCGCCAGATTCTTCAGGGCAGGCTGATCTTTAGGACCAGCATAAAGCGTTGCACCGGTGACAACTTTCTCACCAGGATTGACTACCAGAGGGTCGTTGTAGAAACCCACCCTATAGTATTCATTGTTACGGGATTCCTGAGTGTAATAATTGTGAGGCTTGTCCTGAGCGGGTACCCAGGCACTGACAAAGTAGTGCTGAAGAATGGCTGCATAACCACCCTCGACTCTTTCCTTGAAAGGCTCTTTTCGGAAATCATCGAAAGGCAGCTTTCTGTATGGCTCATCAATAGAACGAACAGCCGCCCCCAGGTAGGTATTCATGGGGGCGCTGGAGTTTACTGAGCTTGGGTCTTCTGAACCATCCCGCTTCAGCTGAGCATAGAAGGTGTCACGCCATTCCTTGTCGCTGTTGTTGGCGATTTCGTAAGCCAATACGACTTCATAGGAGCCGGGCTTAAAAGTATAACTTTTGGTTACCTGAACTTCGCCAGTGCTGCGAGTCAGTTTAACCGTCAGCTGGTCCTGACCGGCTGGCAAGGTGTAACTGGTCTGTGCAGTGCTGTAGAGGGGTCTCTGATTCTGATCGTTGGTGGGACCATCAGTAGCAATCAGGCCGCTTTGGGCAGTGTAGACACAGGTCACTTCACCCGGTGTGCAGTTGGGCCTGTTAACCAGTAGCTGGAAAGGCGTAGCTTTCTCGCCTTCTTCAGGCAGCCAGGCTGGGTATTTGGGCAGGCTGAGTCCGACAATGTCACCACCGGCGGGGTCAATCTGAAGGTTCAGTGTGTCTGTTTTAACGTTGATCAGTTGAGCAGAAGTCTGAACCTTGTCATCCAGAATTTCCGGAGAGGAAGATGATGGTGAGATAGTGGGTAAATCAGAACCACTTTGAGAAGTGGAGACATTAGCCACAACAGCATCGCTGGCCGGCCGGGTCTGATTGTAATCTTCATTCCATTGCTGAAGTGTAAACACACCAACAACGGCTATAGCACCTATCAAGAGTGTTCTTTGCAGATCCATGATGTCCGAGCCAAAGAGTCTTGGTGATGAATATGATCGTCTGATGACCGGCGTTGCTTGTCCAAGGGAGCAGGCACCGGATCATAACCTCCTGGATGCCAGGGATGGCAACGCAGCAGTCGTTTCAAGGTCAGAAAACTGCCTTTCAGAAAACCATGATGTTGGAGAGCTTCCTGTGAATAGCTGGAACAGCTGGGGTAAAAGCGACAATGCCTGCCCATAATAGGGCTCAGGCAGTAACGGTACACCTTGATCAATCCCATGGCAGAGCGTCTGGGCAAAAGCACGAGAAAATTAATCACAGGTCTGGTCATGTCGACTTTACTCTGTCTGTGCCGAATAGACAGGAAACGCATCGGCTGATTTGAGTGGAGACAGTATGACTGGCTTTCTGAAGAGTGACTGGAGGCAGTTTCTACCTCCACTGTCACGCAGCCCCATAGAGTGCCTGTTTCAGGCAATGGTCTCCATTCAGGAAACCTTCTGCTCGTTCCGACGTCTGGCCAGTTTAAACCATTGGTGGGTGAGCAGTTTATTGATATCGCAGCTTTCCAGCTCACCCAGACCTCTTCTAGCCAGAACAACAATATCCAGGTTTCCCAGTTCCCCCTGATGGAGGCGAAAGGTTTCCCGAATGTGTCGTTTGACTCGATTGCGGCCGGTAGCTTTACGGATATTTTTTTTGGCGATCACCAACCCCAGGCGGGGGTGGTCAAGCTCATTCTGGCAAGCCAGTATCAGTAAATGGCGACTACTGACCTTGATATCCGTACGGTTGAAAACCTGCTTAAAATCAGCTGCTGAGCAAAGTCGCAGATCGCGACCAAAAGCGAAGCTCACCTGTCAGTCCAAATCAGGCAGCCAGACGCTTGCGACCTTTGGCACGGCGACGGTTGATTACCGCACGACCGTTCTTGGTAGCCATGCGAGCACGGAAACCGTGAGTGCGCTTGCGCTTCAGATTACTGGGCTGAAATGTTCTTTTCATGACGTTACTCGTTTTATCGATTTACAAAAAGACGGGCATTCTAAGTAATTGAGGGATAAGCGTCAATTTGCATTTGTCAAGAGTTTGCCACCTGGGCTCAGGGCTCAATCCTTAGAGGGCAGCCAGCTCTTTGCGGATATTAAGTGGGGTTATCGTAAAAGTGCATTTTTATAGGGGAAATTACGTCCTTTATATATAGGGAAAAATAACACACCACTAATTTCAAATGACATTTATAAATTAAAAATCTTTTGAGAGTCATTCTGGAAAATTAAGTACATATAATACATATGTACTTGAGTGATGGTGTTTTGTTTTTTTAATAAATATTAGGCAACACTTTTTATGTGGATAAGTTCTGTAAAGCCTTTTGTACTCTGGGTTTGTTCGTGTGTGTGAATGTGTAGAAAATAAGCAACTATACTGTTCTCTGCCTGCTCACAGCCTGTGTATAATTTGGTACCTTATACACAGTACGTCGATGCATTATACTTATTCACAGCTCACTCATCCTTCATCAGCCTTTGTGAACACAGCCTTTTCCACATTATTTTTTCATCACTGATTGTCTCTTTTTTCGTCTCTTTTTGCTTATAGAGTGTTGATAATTAAGTAAAAAGATTATTTTCTGGCCATGCTTTCAACAAATTTAAGGTGTGGATAACTTTTCCCTGAAAGGATACAATTGAAGCTGTTTTTTGGCCTGTTCTTCTTGCGTATCTGCACTGTTCTGCTGTGGAGGAATAGGTGTTTCTGGACAGATTCTGTTTCCTGCCATTAGCGAAGTCGTCCAGCAGGCAGGCTGACCGGCTTCCATTTCACCCATTTTCAGGAGAGCGCCCGTGCCCTTAGAGCTCTGGCAAAAGTGTGTGGACTTGCTTCAAGATGAACTGTCCTCACAGCAGTTCAATACCTGGATTCGCCCATTGAAAGTCATGGGTGATGAACACGATCTTTGCCTGCTGGCTCCTAATCGTTTTGTCGCAGACTGGGTGAAAGAGAAGTTTCTGCCGCGCATCGAAGAGATACTTGATGAACTGACTGATGGACAGGCTCCGGCGGTGGCACTGGCCGTCTCGAACCGTCGCCCTCAGTCTCTCAGCCGAAGGAGTGCTTCGCCTGCCAGCAGTCCTGTACGCCCTGAACAACCCAAGCCTGTCGTAGAAGAAAAGAAGGCGGTGACCCGGGAGCTGGTGTCCAGCCTCAGTGAAGCATCGGGCCTTTCTACTAGTAAACCTGTGTCGTCTGAAAGTATTGAGCCCCATGCCATACCCAAGAAAGTCAATCCTCTGAAAGCAAAAGAGGACACTGCCAGCAGTCATCCTGCCAGGAAAGAAGAACCTTCTTCCGGACGACAAATAGAAGTCGAGGGTTCAATAAAACATAACAGTTCCCTGAATGCCCACTTCACCTTTGATACCTTTGTTGAAGGTAAATCGAATCAGCTGGCACTTGCAGCAGCCCGTCAGGTGTCTGAAAACCCGGGAGCTGCATACAATCCACTGTTTTTATACGGCGGTGTAGGCCTGGGTAAAACTCACCTTATGCATGCCGTGGGTAATTCTCTGGTTCGTCAAAATCGTAATGCCAGAGTCGTATATTTGCATTCCGAACGATTTGTTGCCGACATGGTCAAGGCGCTGCAATTAAATGCCATCAATGACTTTAAACGCTACTATCGCTCCGTCGATGCCCTGCTGATTGATGACATCCAGTTCTTTGCCGGTAAAGAGCGCTCACAGGAAGAATTTTTTCATACCTTCAATGCCCTGCTTGAGGGGGGACAGCAAATGATTCTGACCTGTGATCGTTACCCCAAGGAAATCAGTGGTGTGGAGGAACGATTAAAGTCCCGATTTGGCTGGGGCCTGACGGTCGCAGTGGAGCCTCCCGAGCTTGAAACCCGAGTAGCCATATTAATGAAGAAGGCAGAGCAGCAAAAAGTTGATTTACCCCATGAAGCGGCTTTCTTTATTGCCCAGCGAATTCGATCCAATGTTCGTGAGCTGGAAGGCGCTCTGAAACGGGTGATTGCCAGTGCTCATTTTATGGGGCGCAAGATTGATATTGATCTCATCAGGGAGTCCCTGAAGGATCTGCTTGCCTTGCAGGATAAGCAGGTCAGTATCGATAATATTCAAAGAACAGTGGCTGAGTATTACAAGATCAAGGTAGCTGATATTCTATCTAAACGTCGTAGTCGTTCTGTGGCTCGGCCCAGACAGATTGCAATGGCTCTTTCCAAGGAGCTGACCAGTCACAGTCTGCCTGAAATTGGTGACGCCTACGGCGGTCGAGATCATACCACTGTGCTTCATGCCTGCCGTAAAGTGAAAGAGCTGGTGGATGAAGACGGTGAAATCCGTGATGATTACAAAAATCTTTTGAGATCTCTGACTAGCTGATTTTGATTCAGCCAGCAGATATTTAATGAATTCAGGAAGAAGGTCATTGTGACTTACTTCCAGATAGCCAAGAGAAAGGAAAGCGATGAAATTTACCATTAATCGGGAAGCATTGCTCAAGCCACTTCAACTGGTGGCGGGTGTTGTTGAGCGCAGACAGACTCTACCTGTATTGTCCAACGTCCTGATGGTGGTGGACGGTGATCAACTCTCTCTGACAGGTACTGACCTGGAAGTAGAACTGGTCGGTAGAGTGACACTGGATGAGGTCTCTGAGGGCGGAGAAATTACCGTTCCAGCCAGGAAGCTGATGGATATCTGTAAGTCTCTTCCGGAAAACGCTTTGATTGAGTTTTCCCAGGATGATCAACGAGTCAAACTGAAAGCAGGCCGTTCTCGTTTTACTTTGTCGACTTTGCCCGCCAATGAATTCCCAAGTATTGACGAAGAACCGGGTTCAATGACCTTTACCATTGGTCAGAGCCGTTTGCGCCGATTGATTGATCGTTCTGGCTTTGCCATGGCGCAACAGGACGTTCGTTACTATCTGAATGGTATGCTGATAGAAGTCAGCCAGAATACGCTGCGTTTTGTTGCTACTGATGGCCATCGTCTGGCTATGTGTACCGTTGATGCTGATATTAATCAGCAAGACCGTCACCAGGTTATCGTCCCGCGTAAGGGGATTATGGAGATGGCCCGTCTTCTGACAGAAGGAGACGAGATGGTTCATATTACTTTGGGTGCCAACCATATCAGAGCGAAAACCGGAGACTTTATGTTCACCTCCAAGCTGGTGGATGGGAAGTTCCCGGATTATGACCGTGTTATTCCCCGTGGTGGTGACAAGATTATTATTGGAGATCGTCAGGAGCTTCGTCAGGCTTTCCAACGTGCTTCCATTCTTTCCAATGAAAAGTATCGTGGTATTCGCCTGATACTTTCCGATGGCTTGCTAAAGGTGATAGCAAATAACCCTGAGCAGGAAGAAGCGGAAGAAGAAATCAGTCTGGCATACCACGGTGAAACTCTGGAGATGGGCTTCAACGTCAGTTACTTGCTGGATGTGTTGTCTGTTATCTCAGGTGAATCCGTGAAGATTACCCTTTCTGATCCTAATAGCAGTGCCCTGCTGGAAGAGTCTGACGCCAGTGATTCCAGTTATGTTGTTATGCCTATGAGACTTTAATGAAGGTGTTTTTACCATCATTGAAGGCCTTTTTAGTGTTCTGGGTCTTTTCAGAAAAAAAGGTCCTCTTATCATTGAAAGCCGTTGTGAAAAGTCTCATCTCTGAGGTTTGTTCAAGCCGATGACGATTCACAAGCTGATGATTAAGGATGTCAGGAATCTGGCATCCGCTACCTTCTCCCCTTCCCCGGATATCAATATTCTCTACGGTCTTAATGGCAGTGGAAAAACCAGTATTCTTGAGTCTATTCATCTCTTGGGTTTGGCTCGATCTTTTCGAAGTGCCAGACTTAAGCCGGTCATTCGTCATAAAAAAGGTAAGTGCACGGTATTTGCGCAAATTCAATCCAATAATGACCGACTGATACCGGTTGGCGTTTCCCGAGATATGGAAGAAGAGAATTTTCAAATTCGGGTCGCGGGTGAAACGCTTAAGTCAACGTCCGAGTTGGCCAGACTTCTACCTTTACAAATTATTAATCCCGATACTTTCAAACTTTTGGAAGGTTCACCCAAGCAAAGAAGACAGTTTCTTGATTGGGGGGTGTTTCACGTGAAACACCATGAATTCTTACCTCTTTGGAAGCGAACTCAAAAAGTGCTTAAACAGCGGAACAGTTTGCTTCGGCATGGTAAAATAACGGGTTCATCCTACTCATCTCAGCTGTCTGTCTGGGATGAGGAACTGGTAAAAGCGGCTGAGGCTGTAGATCAACTCAGACAGCAATACTTTGATCAACTGACACCCGTTTTTCAGGATGTTCTAAACCAGCTGACCTCGCTGGGTGATATCAAGATAAGTTATTACCGGGGTTGGGACAGAGAACGACGTCTGGCTGAGGTGTTAAAAGAAAATACAGTTCGTGATTTTCAGACCGGATACACACAATCAGGGCCACAACGAGCAGATATAAGGGTGCGTCTGGAAGGAAGTAATGCCGTTGATATTCTTTCTCGTGGTCAGCTGAAATTAGTCGTTTGTGCGTTAAAGCTGGCACAAGGCTATCTCTTTTCAAAAATGACCCGTAGCCAGTGTGTTTTTCTTGTGGATGATTTACCTTCAGAGCTAGACGCTCCCCACAGAAAAGCTATGTGCAAGATATTACAGAATATGCAGAGTCAGGTATTTATTACCTGCGTAGAGCCGGGCGCACTGGTGGATTGCTGGGAGCCTGAAATCAATCTGAAAGTGTTTCACGTGAAACAGGGATCTGTGAACTTGGAATCTGGGCGTGAGATTCGCCAGACTGAATCGCTGGAGAAAGAGTATGAGTGAACAAAATTACGATGCGTCCAATATTAAAGTGCTGAAAGGTCTGGATGCAGTTCGTAAGCGCCCGGGCATGTACATTGGTGATACCGATGATGGTACCGGCCTTCACCACATGGTTTTTGAGGTGGTAGACAACTCGATCGATGAAGCCTTGGCAGGCTTCTGTGATGAAATTGCCGTCATTATCCATCCGGATGAATCCATTACCGTTCGTGATAACGGTCGGGGAATCCCTGTAGATATCCACGAAGAAGAAGGTGTCTCCGCCGCAGAAGTGATCATGACGGTACTCCATGCCGGCGGTAAGTTTGATGACAACACCTATAAGGTCTCTGGTGGTCTGCACGGTGTTGGTGTTTCCGTGGTAAACGCCCTTTCCAAAGAGCTCAAGTTAACCATTCGCAGGAATGGTCAGGTTCATCAGCAGGTCTATTCTCACGGTGTTCCACAGGAATCTATGAAGGTGATAGGAGAGACTGAAAAGAGCGGTACAGAGGTTCATTTTGTACCTTCTGAGGAGACTTTCTCCAATATTCAGTTCAGCTATGACATTCTGGCAAAAAGACTGAGAGAGCTCTCTTTCCTGAACTCTGGTGTTTTTATCCGCTTGATTGATGAGCGTACAGGTAAAGAAGATCAGTTCCGTTATGACGGTGGTCTGAGTGCATTCGTTGAATATCTGAATACCAATAAGACCAATATCAACAAGGTCTTCCACTTCACAAAAACAAGGGAAGATGGCATTGGTGTAGAGGTGGCATTGCAGTGGAATGATGGCTTTCAGGAAAACATTTTTTGCTTCACCAATAACATTCCTCAGCGTGATGGTGGTACCCACCTTGCCGGCTTCAGAGCCGCCCTGACCCGAAACCTGAACAGCTACATTGAGCGCGAAGGTTTTGCTAAAAACCAGAAAGTTTCCACTTCCGGTGATGATGCTCGTGAAGGTCTCACAGCGATTATTTCGGTCAAGGTTCCAGACCCCAAATTCTCATCCCAGACCAAGGACAAGCTGGTTTCTTCTGAAGTGAAAACAGCTGTTGAGCAGGAGATGAGCAGTTATCTTGCGGACTATCTGATGGAAAACCCACAAGAAGCCCGAGCGGTTGTAAACAAGATGCTGGATGCAGCCAGAGCCCGTGAAGCGGCCCGTAAGGCCCGTGAAATGACCCGCAGGAAAGGCGCTCTGGACATAGCTGGACTGCCCGGAAAGTTGGCTGACTGTCAGGAAAAAGACCCTGCTCTCTCCGAACTTTACATAGTGGAGGGTGACTCTGCGGGGGGCTCTGCCAAACAAGGTCGAAACCGGAAAACACAAGCCATCCTGCCACTGAAAGGTAAGATCCTGAACGTTGAAAAAGCACGCTTTGACAAAATGCTTTCCTCCCAGGAGGTTGGTACCCTGATTACCGCAATGGGGTGTGGCATTGGTCGCACAGAGTTCAATATTGAGAAACTGCGCTACCACAACATCATCATCATGACCGATGCTGATGTTGACGGCTCTCACATTCGAACCCTGCTATTGACATTCTTCTTCCGTCAGATGCCAGAATTGATTGAAAATGGCTATGTCTATATTGCTCAGCCGCCTCTCTATAAAGTGAAGAAAGGCAAACAGGAGCAATACCTGAAAGACGATATTGCACTGGATGACTATTTAACCCAGTCTGCACTGGAAAATGCCACACTGCATGTCAATGAAAATGCACCGGGTATTGGTGATGAAGCTCTGGAATCTCTGGTAAAAGAATACAGAAAAGTCATTGCAACCATTGAGCGTCTGTCTCGCATTTACCCTTCTGAAATCATGAAAGAGATGATTTATCTGGATGCAGTTTCCCAGGAAGACCTGAAAGACCAGACAAAAATGCAGTCCTGGCTGGATACCCTGAATACTCGCATTCAGGAGCTGAAGCTGGCTGGTCGTGAGATGAGCTTTGAGCTGTTTGAAGACCGTGAGCATCAGGTGTGGTTGCCCAAGGTCACTATCATTTCTCACGGTGTGCCAACTGAATATATCTGGAATGTCGACTTCTTTGGTTCCGGAGACTACGGCTCTATCAAAGCCCTGGGAGCCAAGCTACAAGGCTTGCTGGAAGAGACCGCATTCATCCAGAAAGGTGAGCGCAAAAAAGCGATAGAAAGCTTTGAGGAAGGTCTGGAATGGCTGATGACTGAATCGACCAAACGCCACAACATTCAGCGCTATAAGGGTCTGGGTGAGATGAATCCCGAACAGCTTTGGGAAACCACCATGGATCCGGAAGTAAGAAGAATGCTGAAGGTGACCATTGAAGATGCTATTGCAGCTGACCAGATCTTCAATACATTGATGGGTGATCAGGTTGAGCCTCGAAGAGACTTTATTGAGTCTAATGCGTTGAACGTGGCTAATCTCGACATTTAATACCTCATCCTCACAGGGTCTCAGGGGGCCATGAAAAGTGGCTCTGAGCCCAATCTATTAATCCTCTTCCGGGCAAATAAAGTTATGCTGCGCCGTTAATGTATCAGCAGTATACTTTAGGCCTCTGATTCGACAGTTGATAGCCATGAACCATTCAGTAATTCGTGCAGAACTCGAAGAAGCCCAGCAGGTTCTGGAGCGTTTTCTCAATGATGAAACCTGTATTGATGCCATAGACCGTGCGGCGAGCCTGTTGGCGGAATCCTTTAAGCAGGGTGGAAAGGTTATCTCCTGTGGTAACGGAGGCTCCCATTGCGATGCCATGCACTTTGCTGAAGAGTTGACTGGTCGCTATCGTGATAACCGCCCTGCCTACCCGGCCATTGCTATCTCTGATGTCAGTCACTTGTCCTGTGTCTCCAACGATTACGGTTATGACTATGTATTCTCACGTTATCTTGAAGGTGTAGGCTTTGAAGGTGATGTACTGTTCGGGCTCAGTACCAGTGGTAACTCTGGCAATATTTTAAAAGCGATTGAAGCAGCCCGAAAAAAAGGGATGAAAGTGATTCTTCTGACGGGTAAGGATGGTGGGAAAATGGACGGTCTGGCGGATATAGAAATCCGGGTGCCCCACTTTGGTTATGCAGACCGGATTCAGGAAATTCACATCAAAGTCATTCATATCATAATTCAATTGATTGAAAAACACATGGCTGCCTGATACTCATTTGATAAGGCTCTAAATCATTCATCACCTGTTACCCTATACCCGGTGATGAATGATGTTTTTGTTTAAACCTGTTTCGATTTCCCGTTCATGTTGTCGAGTGTATTGGCAATCCAGTTCCGAGCCTCATTATTAATCTCCAGCGCCGTCCTGTCTGTGGTTTCTATGACCGTTCCTATATGAAGCTGAATGGTACCGGGCTTTTTCAGAAAGCTGTTCATAGGCCAGCAAGCAGCAGCATTATGGGCAATGGGTAGTACATTAACCCCGGCCTTTCTTGCCAGATTGACACCACCTCTTGAAAATTTGCCTAACTGACCATTAGGGTTGCGGGTTCCTTCCGGAAAAATAAGAACCCAACGACCGTTGTGTAAGGCATCAGTACCCTGCTCTACTACATCATTTAATGCGGCCCTGGGGTCATCGCGATTAATAGCGATCGGTTTAATGAGTCTGATTGCCCAGCCAAAGAATGGAATCTTAAATAACTCTTTTTTAAGAACCGGAGCCTGAGGACTGAAAAGCATCTGCAGGAAAAAGGTTTCCCAGGTGCTCTGGTGATTACTGATCATGACACAGGGTGTATCAGGAATATTTTCCTTCCCGTGCACTTCATACTTTATCCCACAGATAAATCTGGCCAGTCCCATAGCCATCATCGCCCAGTACTTCACCAATAATTTGTGGCGTCTATTAACAGGAACAAAAGGAATAGCAAAAAACAGTAAAATGGACCAGAAAACGGTGAAGGTGGCCAGCAGAAAATAAAATAACGCTGTTCTTATATATTGAACGACGAATGTCATTTAAAACCTATCTTGTTTATCCTTGAATACTGACCTGTGACGGTTCGAGAATAAAGCGGGTAAATGCAGCCAGGTCTTCAAATACTGGTACATTATGGAGGCCTTCCCCTTTATTCATCGTTCTGACACCCTTGCCGGTTTTCACCAGAGCTACATTGCACCCCATTGCCTGCCCTGCCTGAAGGTCTCTGAGAGAATCCCCGACCACCCAGGCAGATGATGCGGGTATGTTCAGGGCTTCTTCGATCTGTTCAATCATGCCAGGCAAAGGCTTTCTGCAGCGACATTGATCGTCAGGGCCATGGGGGCAGTATCGAATACAATCTATCTTGCCTCCTTCCAAGGCTAACAGATCCAGCATTTTCTGATGCATGGCCTCAAGGGTTTCTTGAGTAAAGTAACCTCTGGCAAGGCCTGACTGGTTGGTTGCAATGGCAATGGAATACCCTGCCCTGCTCAGTCTGGCGATGGCTTCAATACTGCCTGGTAGAGGAATCCACTCAGCCACCGAACGAATGTAGTGATCGGAGTCTTTATTGATGACTCCGTCGCGGTCAAGAATGATCAGTTTACTCATAATTTCAGTCAGCAGGCTTCATACCTGAAAAACTTTTCCAAAAGATAGAAAAAGTGCGGCATAAATGCCGCACTCCACTTTATCAAGCTTTAGTCAGAATTTCTGCAACAAAGGCAGTCCCGAGTGCAACCTACAGTAATGAAATATCCGCAACGTGTAAGAAAAGGCTGCGTAATTGTTTCAAAAGAGCATAGCGGTTCAAACGAACCTGCTGATCTTCAGCATTGACCAATACTTCATCAAAGAAGCGGTCTACAGAGTCCTTCAGTGGCGCCAGACTTTCCATAGCGACTGTGTATTGTCTCTGTTCCAGAATCGGTGCAGCTTTTTCTTTACTGTCGGCCAGCGCTGTGGCCAGAGCCTTTTCTGCGGCTTCTGTCATCAGTGCAGGGTCAACGGAGTCAGGAATGACCAGATCTCCGGCTTTTGCCAGAATGTTGGAAACACGCTTGTTGGCTGCAGAAAGGGTTTCGGCTTCGACCATCTGACTAAAGCGATGCACTGCCTTGACACGTTGATCAAAGTCGAAGGGGCGGGATGGTTTCAGGGCCTTAACAGAAAGGAAGACTTCAACAGGAATCTGTTCGTCATGATACCAGGAGCGGAAACGCTCCAGCATGAAATCCAGAACAGTTTCTGCCAGCTCTTCATTATTTGCTAAAGCTTTTCCGCTGGCTGCTGGCAGCTCAACCCCTTGTGATTGATAACCTTCGACAGACTGATTAATGAGATCACGCAGGTCCAGATCCAGCTTCTTCTCAACAATAATTCGCAGGACACCCAGGGTGGCCCTTCTCAGAGCAAACGGATCTTTATTGCCTGAAGGTGGCTGATTGATGCCAAAGATGCCGGTGATGGTATCGATTTTGTCAGCAATCGCTACGGCACAACCTGTCAGGCTAGAGGGTAGCTCATCACCTGCAAAGCGTGGCATGTACTGTTCGTTCAGAGCGACGCATACCTCTTGTGGTTCACCATCGTTTGCACCGTAGTATTGCCCCATGATGCCCTGCAGCTCCGGGAATTCCAAAACCATTTCTGAAGTCAGATCTGATTTGCAGAGTTCTCCGGCTCGGACAGCCAGCTGTTCCTGCCCACCTTCCTGTTTAGCGATAAAACCCGCCAGTTTTGCAATGCGGTCGCTCTTATCGAATAGCGATCCCAGCTGTGCCTGGAAAACGATGGGTTTCAGGGTCTCCCTGCGTGCTTCAAGCGTGTTTTTTTTGTCTGTATCAAAGAAAAATTTGGCATCTGCGAGGCGAGGTCTTATTACCCGTTCGTTACCGGATACTACGTGTTCAGGCTTCAGGCTCTCGATATTTGCAATGGTTATAAAATGGGGAAGCAATGTTCCTTCCCGAGATAGCTCTTTTGACAGGACGTGGAAATACTTCTGATGCTCCTTCATGGAAGAAATCAGGGCTTCAGCAGGGACTTCCAGGAATTCTTCATCAAAACGACCGGACAGAGCAACAGGCCACTCATTCAAAGCGGTCACTTCATCCAAAAGGTCTTCATCGATAACCGCTTCGCCACCTAATCCGGCAGCCAGCTCCGTTACCTGTGTTTTAATGAGACTGCGTCTTTCTTCAAAGAGAGCCATCACCTTACCCTGTTCTTTCAGAAGGTTCTGATAATCGGCAGGCTGGTTAATGGTCAGAGGCTGGTTCCCATGGAATCGGTGGCCTCGAGTCTGGTTACCTGATTTCAGGCCCAGAATTTCGCAATTGACTACCTCTCCACCCATTAGCATGACTAACCAGTGGACAGGGCGAACAAACTCGGTGCGCTGCGCACCCCAGCGCATTCTCCTGGGAATAGGCAGTTCATTGAGAGACTGACTGACCATGTCTGGCAGCAGTTGAGTGGTGTCGGAACCTTGCTGAACCCCACGATAGACAAGCCAGGCACCTTTATCGGTTTCCAGCCTCTCCAGCTGGTCGACAGACACTCCATTAGAACGGGCAAAACCCTCGGCTGCTTTAGTGGCCTTGCCTTCTGCGTTGAAGGCGGCTTTTATAGCAGGGCCGCGGCGCTCAAGCTGCTGATCAGGCTGAGCCGTTTCCAGCCCTTTTATCAGCAAAGCCAGACGACGAGGTGCGGCAAAGGCTTCATAACTGTCAAAAGACAGCTGAGCACTCTTCAGGCGATCAACAATGCCGCGAGTGAAAGCATTGGAAAGGCTTTTAAGCGCTTTTGGAGGCAGCTCTTCTGTTCCCAGCTCGACCAGGAAATCTTTCTGACTCATTACTTCTTCTCCTGTGTCTTGCTGTCTTTCAGACTGGCCAGAACTTCTGAGCGGATATCCTCACTGGCCAGCGGGAAGCCGAGGTTATGGCGAGCGTCAAAGTAGGCTTTGGCTACAGCTCTGGCGAGCGTTCTGACTCGCAGAATAAAGCGTTGACGCTCTGTCACCGAGATGGCGTGGCGGGCGTCCAGAAGGTTGAATGTATGGGAAGCTTTCAAGACGTACTCATAGGCAGGCAGAGGCAGGCCAGCTTCGACCAGACGTCTTGATTCACCTTCATAAAAATCGAACTGATGGAACAGTTCCTGAGTGTCAGCATGTTCAAAGTTGAAAGTAGACATCTCTACTTCCTGCTGATGGAAGACGTCGCCATAAGATACTGTGCCCTGTGGGCCTTCAGTCCAAACCAGATCGTAGACGTTATCAACACCCTGAATGTACATGGCCAGACGCTCAAGACCGTAGGTGATCTCACCAGTCACCGGATAGCACTCAATACCACCCACTTGCTGGAAGTAGGTGAACTGTGTGACTTCCATGCCATTCATCCAAACCTCCCAGCCCAGACCCCAGGCGCCGAGTGTGGGGGATTCCCAGTTGTCCTCTACAAAGCGAAGGTCATGCACCAGTGGATCAATGCCCAGCTCTCTCAGGGAGTCCAGGTAAAGTTCCTGAATGTTATCCGGAGAAGGTTTCATTACCACCTGAAACTGATAGTAGTGCTGAAGACGGTTTGGGTTCTCACCATAACGACCATCTGTTGGACGACGGCTGGGCTGCACATAGGCAGAATTCCAGTTTTCCGGACCGATAGCGCGAAGGAACGTCGCTGGATGGAAGGTGCCTGCACCCACTTCCATGTCCAGCGGCTGCATAATGACACAGCCCTGGCGAGCCCAGAACTGCTGAAGGGCCAAAATAAGGCCCTGGAATGTCTTGATATCAGGCGTGCTTTGAGAAGTCACAGTACTACCTCATGGAGGCTCAAATTAGGCTTTAATTTTCTGGAAACAGCAGCGGATTATAACGTTTTGGCTCTGGAGCGGATACCGTTGTATCCCTCTGGAAATGAGGTCGTTGTGAATAAGAGGGTAATAATATCCGGAAAACTCCACGGGACAGGATCATGGAGTTCTGAAGAAAATGTGGATAAGCTGTTAGCTGTTGTGAATAACTTTTCCCGTCTCAGTATTTCCAGAATGTGGGTGTGAATAGTACCAGCAGTGTGAAGATTTCCAGACGACCCAGCAGCATGGCAAAACAGAGAATCCATTTCGCGGTATCAGGAAGCGTGCTGTAGTTTTCGGCGGCTTCTCCCAGGGCGGGGCCCAGGTTATTCATGCTGGAAGCGACGGTAGAAAAAGCGGTAGTCAAATCAACACCCGTTGCCATCACAGCCAGTATCATAACGGCAAACAGGAATACATAGGCGGCAAAGAACCCCCAGACCGCCTCACCGACTCGGCTGTGAACAGCCTTGCCACCGAGTTTGATGGAGTAAACGGCGTTAGGATGAACCAGACGACGAAGTTCTCTTACACCCTGTTTGAAGATCAGCAGTACACGAATCACCTTAATCCCTCCTGCCGTCGAGCCTGCACATCCCCCGATAAAACTGGTCATAAAGAGAAGAAGTGGCAGGAATGTTGGCCAGGCTGAGAAACCGCTGGTGGCATAACCGGTCGTCGTGGCAGCAGAAACCACCTCAAAAATACCGTAATCGAGGGAGTCTGCCAGATCATAAGTGGCAGAGAAGTAGAGGCCTGCCACTGTAATCAATGAAACCACCAGAAGGATCAGCAGGTAAGTGCGAAACTCAGGGTCTTTCCAGTAATGGTAAGTAGATTTATTGCGCCAGGCGAAAAAGTGGAGGGCAAAGTTAATACCGGCTACCAGCATAAAGAAAGTAGCCGTGGCATTAATCAGTGGTGATTCAAAATAGCCAATACTGGCATCGTGGGTTGAGAATCCACCAATGGCTATGGTCGAAAAGCTATGGCTCACAGCATCAAAAAGGTTCATACCTGCCAGCCAGTAACCCAGGGCACACACTGCCGTTAATGTCACGTAGAGCAGCCAGAGTGCTTTCGCGGTTTCTTTAATTCGGGGCGTCAGCTTGTTGTCCTTTATAGGTCCCGGCGTTTCTGTCCGATAAAGCTGCATCCCTCCGACGCCCAGCATAGGCATGATAGCGACAGCCAGAACAATGATCCCCATGCCTCCCAGCCACTGCAGTTGCTGGCGATAAAAGAGGATCGATTTGGGCAGGTGATCGATGCCCGTCAGTATCGTAGCGCCAGTGGTGGTCAGGCCCGACATGGACTCGAATAGGGCATCAGTGACGCTGAGTCCCGGGTCTGTCATTAATAAAAGTGGCAGGGAACCCATGCCTCCCAGGACCACCCAGAAAAGAACAGTGATAATAAAGCCGTCACGGGGGCGAAGGTCCGATTTAATTTTTCTGAAGGGAAACCAAAATAAGAAACCGATAAGAAAAGTCAGAAAAAAAGTATATAAAAACAGTGAAATTTCAGATTCCCCATAGATCATCGCCACTGCCAGAGGTGGAAGACTGGAGAAGCTGAATAGCATCAAGAGAATACCCAGGACGGGCAAAACGACAGAAAACTGCATAAGACCCTGTTTTTCTAGTTATACAGACAACGGCCATGCCGTCTGACTCAATTATCAATAAGTACACAAGACTGGTACCACCCCATCGGACCCCCCAGATGCGGTAATACCTCCTAGGAGCCTGACCGAGAATAGACTGCCCTACTGCGGCGGCAGCAAATTGGTCTGAAAATCCGCTTTTGTTCGTCAAATAGCTCGCTATTCTCCTCACAAAACCGAATTTTCATACTCAATTTTCTGCCGTCCTCGCTACGGGCGCTATTCTCGGTCAGGCTCCTAGTCATGGGTGTCATTTTTCAAGTCTGGTAAAAAATAAACCGCTGACTCTAATGTCGAAATGTATCGTTTAAAAGAACCCCAGTCCAACCTGAAAGAGTTGTTCTACTTCGTGAATACGTTTCTTGTTGGTCAGGAACAGAATGATATGATCCCCGGACTCTATACGAGTAGTGTCGTGTGCAATCAACACTTCATCGTTTCTGACTATGGCTCCGATGGTTGTTCCGGGGGGCAGCACGACCTGTTGAACCGTTTTACCGACGACTCTGGATGAATTTTCATCGCCATGGGCAATGGCTTCAATGGCTTCTGCTGCACCACGACGAAGTGAGTGAACATTGACAACGTCCCCTCTTCGTACGTGTTTAAGAAGACTGCCGATGGTGGCCTGCTGTGGAGAAATCGCAATATCTATCTCGCCGCCCTGGACCAGATCAACGTAGGCAGGGTTATTGATCAGGGCCATGACTTTTCGGGCGCCCAGTCGTTTAGCCAGCATAGCGGCCATGACGTTGGCTTCATCATCGTTGGTCAGGGCACAAAAGACATCCGTCTCTTCGATGTTTTCAGAAATCAGCAGCTCTTTATCGGATGCATTGCCATTGAAAACCATGGCTTTGATCAGCGTCTCAGACAGGAACTGACAGCGCTCCATATTCTGCTCAATGATTTTTACCTTGAAATCATTTTCAGCCGACTGAGCAAGGCGCAAACCAATGTTACCGCCACCGGCAATGATGATGCGTTTGTAATCATCATCCAGCCTCTGCAGTTCACTCATGACAGCCCGGATATGACAGCGGTCGGCGATGAAGAATACTTCATCGTCGGCCTCGATCACTGTGGTCCCCTTGGGCATGATGGCCTTGCCACGGCGGAAAATTGCAGCCACACGGGTGTCAACGTTGGGCATATGTTCACGCAGGTAGCGCAACTCCTGCCCGACCAATGGACCGCCATAATAGGCTCTCATGGCCACCAGCTGGGCACGGCCATCGGCAAAGTCGAGAACCTGAAGAGCACCGGGACGTTCAAGAAGGCGTCGAATGTAGTTGGTCACCACCTGCTCGGGGCTGATCAATACGTCGATGGGCATAGCATCATCGCCAAACAGTTTATCCCTGTTCAGATAAGCCGCCTGACGAATACGGGCAATCTTGGAAGGTGTGTGAAACAGGGTATAGGCAATCTGGCAGGCCACCATGTTCACTTCATCGCTGTTGGTTACCGCCACCAGCATGTCAGCATCATCAGCACCGGCCTGTTTGAGTACAGAGGGGAAGGAGGCCATACCCTGAATAGTCCGGATATCAATACGATCCTGCAACTCTCTGAGAAGCTCTCCGTTGGCATCCACTACCGTGATGTCGTTCTCTTCACTGGCCAGGTTTTCAGCCAGGGTTCCGCCTACTTGTCCGGCACCGAGAATGATGATTTTCATAGACTTTCCTGATGGCTTTTTATTGGCTGAAGGCTGTTTGTCTGCTCAGAGTGCTCAATGGTTTCGTCAGAATCATGGTCCACTTTTTTCAGCAGGCTGTAGAAAAAACCGTCACCTGAACCGGGCAGAATCTGTCGGCCAAAGCCGGTATCCAGTCCCCATTCTCCTGGAAAGGGTTGCAGTACGGCGTCTTCCTGATGTTCGAGGAAGGCGGCAATCTGTTTGCTGTTTTCAGCAGGCATGATGGAACAGGTTGCGTAGAGCAGTGTGCCACCGGGCTTGAGCAACGACCACATGGTATTAAGAATCTTGCCTTGAAGCTCAGCCAATGCATCAATGTCTTCGGGTTTGCGAAGCAGTTTAATATCCGGATGGCGGCGGATGACACCGGTTGCCGAGCAGGGGGCGTCCAGCAGAATATGATCGTAACTCTGTCCATCCCACCACTGCTCGGGCTGAGCACCATCACCTGTCATGAGTCGGGCCTTCAGGCCAATACGATCCAGATTTTCCTGCACACGAGCCAGTCGCTTCTCATCTATATCCAGAGCATCGAGTTCAATGCCCGGGAACATTTCCAGCAGCTGGCAGGTTTTGCCTCCCGGAGCACAGCAGGCATCGAGAACCTTGTCACCTTTTTTAACAGGCAACAGGTTTCCGGAAAGCTGAGCAGATTCATCCTGAACACTGACCACACCGTCCGAAAAGCCGGGCAGCTGATCCACCGGGAGAGCCCGCGTCAGGGTTATTGCCTGAGGAGACACCCGAGAAGACGAAGCCTGAATGCAGTCATCCAGTAATTTTTTCAGGTATCGATCACGCTTTAAATGCCGCTCATTGACCCGCAAGGTCATAGGTGGAGACTGATTATTGGCCCGGGTGATATCCTGCCAGTGCCCGGGCCAGGCATTGCGGATTTTGCCGACCAGCCATTGGGGGTGAGCTGTAAGACAAATGTCGTTGGATTCAGCCAGTGCATTGAGCGCTTCTTCCTGACGCTGTGCAGAGCGCAGAACACCATTCACAAGACCTCGGGCCCAGGCTTTACCCATCATGCGGGTGACCTGAACGGTCTCCCCAATAGCGGCGTGTGCCGGAATGCGGGTGTAGAACAACTGGTAGAGCCCCACCAGAATCAGACTGTGAATCGTCTGCTCTTTTGCTTTCAGCGGTTTGTCCATCAGGGTGCTGAGCCAGCTATCCAGTCGAAAATAGTAACGCAGTGTGCCGTAAGAGAGCTCTGCCAGAAGCGGTTGGTCTTTCTTGCGCAGGGCTTGCTGATATTCAGGTAATACCTGGCTCAGGGATTCACCGGAAACAACGCGGCTGATTACTTTGGCTGCCGCCAGTCGAACGGAAGATTGCTTGGCCATCAGTTGAATTTTTTCCCGGGTACAAACATATCCCTGCGGCTGTTGAGCAGGTCCTGCACTGGCATGGCACGGCTGCCAGATAACTGCACGTTAGTGAGACGCAGTATGCCTTCTTCAGTAGCAATATCCAGGCCTGATTTGTCAGCCTTGATCAGGGTGCCGGGTGCCAAATCATGGTTTCCTGTAACAGGCTTTGCCTCCCAGACCCGAATGGCATTACCTTCCAGCTCTGTTGTCGCCACTGGCCAAGGGTTGAATGCCCGTATCATACAATCAAGATCAGTTGCTGATCTGTTCCATTGAATACGGGCTTCCTCCTTGCTCATTTTATGGGCGTAACAAGCATTACCATCATCCTGCTTTTCTGCACGGATAGTGCCTTGAGCAATAGCATTGACGGCTTCAATCAGAGCCGGCTGCCCTACTTCGATCAGACGGTCATGCAAATCGGAAGATGTGTCTGTTGTGTGAATCGGACAGCGGGCTTTAACCAGCATATCGCCAGTATCCAGACCTTCATCCATCTGCATGATGGTGACACCGGACTCTTCATCACCCGCAGCAATAGCCCGTTGAATAGGAGCTGCTCCACGCCAGCGTGGCAGAATTGATCCATGCACATTGATGCAACCAAAGGTTGGAATCTCCAGAACACTTTTCGGAAGTATCAAACCATAGGCCACTACAATCATCAGATCGGGTTTGAGCGCAGCGAGTTGTTCCCGGGCTGCGTCATCTTTTTTCAGAGATTGTGGCTGAAACACCGGGATGTCATGTTGCAACGCCAGCGCTTTCACCGGGCTGGGCTTGAGTTTTCTGCCTCGTCCCGCCGGTCTGTCGGGCTGGGTGTATACGGCAATGACTTCATGCTGACTGTCCAGAACCGCCTGAAGGTGGGCGCTGGCAAAATCCGGAGTACCGGCAAAGACAATACGAAGACTTTTCATTAGGTTTTCTAAAGGCTCGACAGAACGATTGGGATGGCGGCGATGATAGATAAAGTAAGGGCCTGAGTAAAATCTGAGTCCCCCGGAGCGGCTTTTCCTGTATTATCCGGGAGATCATCAGAGTCATTAAGCTGTGGCAAGGCGCTTGTTCTTCACCAGCTTTTTGCGAATACGTTCTTGCTTCAGTCGGGACAGATAGTCCACAAACAGTTTGCCATTCAGGTGATCCAGCTCATGCTGTACGCAGACAGCAGCCAGACCATCCAGGTCTTTTGAGTACTCGTTTCCGTCTCTGTCCAGTGCGGTCAGACGAATCTCAGCCGGGCGATCCAGCAGCTCGAAGAATCCCGGGATGGACAGGCAGCCTTCAGACAGATCCGTCAACTCTTCGGTCAGAGGTTCGAATGTTGGATTGATCAGAACCATTGGTTCGTTGCCATCATCGGAAAAGTCCATCACCACTATGCGCAGATGAATATCGACCTGAGTGGCCGCCAGACCAACGCCTTTGGATTGGTACATAGTTTCCAGCATGTCATCGACGATTTTACGAATATCGTCGTTTACCTCGGCCACGGGCTCAGCAATAGTGCGAAGTCTTTCGTCAGGGTATTGAAGGATTTCCAGAAGCGCCATGGGGATTCTCAAGCTGTTTCATTAAATTAAAAAGTAATTTTAAATTTCTTTTAGGTATATAGGTAGTTTTAAGTGCGAATGTTCCATTTTTTAAGTGCTTATTGACGGATAGGCGATGAACTTAAGGAGGAGCTATCTGTGTTTTGAGCGCCGTTATCAGGAGAAATGATTAGATGACTGCGGGCTTAGCAGGAGTGTGGCATCGGAGTGTGATTTCCATGACCGTGCCAGGAGGCTGGTAATCAGTCAGATATCGGCAAGCAATGCTAAATTCCGGTGCTCAGGGCTTTTGCCACCAGGTGCTGAAGCTGGTGGTGTATTCCGGCAGTTGCTCAGGCCAGCCAAATTTGTCCCAGTGAGCCACCCTCATGTAAGTGGAGTGCCACTTCGGGATGCCGTAATAGTTCCATAGCAGCACCCGGTCCAGTGAGCGTGTCAGGGTTTGGAGTTCCTGTTGTGAATTCACTTCAGTCAGTTTCTGAAGGAGTTGATCTACGACCGGATGGTCAATGCCGGCAAAATTTCTGGAGCTGTTGTCATGGGCCCGGCTTGAATGGAAATAATCGAACAGTTCCAGGCCCGGCGAGAGTGTCTGCGGCAGTAATTGTGCAATCATATCAAAGTCCCGGGATCGCATTCTGGCGTAATACTGGCTGGAGTCCATGACCGTGTATTTCATGGTGATTCCGATGGACTCGAGGTTTTTCCTGAAAGAAATGCCTGACTGACAATCGGGTTCGGTAATGAGGGAGTTAATGACGCTAGTAGCTTCTGCTCTGCGGGGGTTGGCTTATCAATAGCTCCCAGAGAACTGTTGGGAAAGTAGCTGTGAGAACGACGGTAGGCATTATGAAAGATCACCCGGTTCGTCCATTCATAATCAAACATCAGGGTAATGGCCTGGCGAACCCGTATATCCCTGAATAATGGACGACGGGTATTGAAAAAGAAAAAGCTGCTGCCATAAGCCATCTGATGGGGAATGGTTCGTTTTTTTATACGCCCGTCGATGACAGCGGGGAAGTCGTAGGCGAATTGCCAGTTCTTGGCGACGACTTCAAGATGCAGATCGTGTCCATCGGATTTAAAGGCTTCCAGGGCTACCTGAAAATCGCGATAGAAATGTATGTTCACTGTGTCGAAATTATATTTTCCCTTGTTAACGGGTAAGTTCCCCAGTAATCCTCGACCCTTGAGAACACAATCAGCTTGCCGGGTTCCACATGACTGACTCTGTAGGGGCCGCTGTTTAAAGGTGGAGTGAGGGTTGATTTATCGATGGCCCTGTTCTTCCAGAAGTGGGCTGGCAGAACGGGAAGCTCCGCTGCGTGGAATAGCTGTTGGCGGGAACCCGACTGTTTAAAGTTAAAGCGGACTTTTCTCCGGCCCAGTGCCTCCACCGAAGCAATGGAGTCCAGCTGCATTTTGTATCGGGGGCTTCCTTTTTCACTGAGGGCTTTGAATGAAAAGATGACATCTTCCGAGGTGATCTCATGCCCGTCATGGAAACGGGCTTCGGAGCGAAATAAGATGCAATCATGTGATTTTCAAATATATATCAAATTCGAATTAATGGTTGGCACGACTTATTAACTTTTTGAAATCGGAATGTTATCGATGGAGTGGTGAAAATTGGGGCAAAAAAGGAACTTTTTCAATTTAAAGCTATCTAAATAATATTAATTCAAGGGAATGTAATTATGAATCCATCAAGCCGTATTTCACAATATTTGTCGTGTTTGCCAATATCGTGTCTAAGCTCCAACTCTCAGACCAGTCAAGCAACCAAAGCTGGACATGGCAATGCATTCTGGGAAGGAAGGAAAGTCGATCAAATGGTCCCATTGCAGGTGTGTAGTTATACATCACTATCTTTAAAAGCCCTGGAATGTCAGGATGATACTAATCTCTTCATTCCCACCATTTGGGATCGAGCCAAAAGTGGTGACAATCTTGATATCTTAAGTGATGAGCCAACAAAACTAGTACGCTTTGACTCTGGATCGAGTACAGATATTGCCATGTCGGATACCGGCTTTTCAAAAGGCATTCATATTCTGGACATTGAATGGCCGACATTGAGGCGAGGCTCTCATCCGGTGATTGGGGTTGCACTGGAAGGAACTCCTAAGCATGGAAAAGCTTACACAAACCTTCTTGGTAGCACGGAGTCCTCATGGGGCTGGAACATAGAAAACAACAAACTGATTCATAATGGCCAAACGATAGGCAATTACCCCAAAGACGAATCAAACAGTACATTTAATGCGCCTGAAAAGATAAGTTGCATAATAGATATGAATGCTGGAACGATAGGCTTCAAAACCAACGGGAAATATTTGGGAGATGCGTTTTCGGGGCTAAAGCATAAAACCGTTTTTCTGGCTGTGAACGTTGTCAGGTCATACGCAACAATCTCTGTCAAATATATCAAAGGCTCAAATACCCCCCTTTCGCTACAAGAACTGTCAAAGTTGTCAGTCAGAAGTCGGGTTCAATTTGAAGAGCAGATTGCCCACCTTCCTACCGCTCCACCATTAAAGAGATTCATTGCTGATAAAGAAATGACAGACGACGTTGAGGGTAACGATAGCAATAGTAGCCAGTAAAGCATATAACCTTTGCTGGCTGCTTTAACAGGTATTTTCATTACTTTATTTTCGACTAATTGAAGTCCCCTGCCGACAGTTTCAAGCCCTGCTATTCCTCAGGCAACCAGCCATCTTTCATCACTTGCTCATAGGTCCATGAGCATTCTTTTGGAAAAGTTCTGGTGGGGAGGCCGGTTTGCTTAACCGCCAGTACAACCGCCCTTTTATAGGCCTTGCTGAAAAGTTCAGGTACTTTCAGCCCCAGACTTGGATTCTCCTCAAGCAGTTCTTCAACATCCTCCCTGTGGAGAATAATGGAGTCCTGCCAGCTTCTTGATCGACGCTCTGGTAGAAACTGCCATTTGAGGAGATGCATAAGTAGTTGCTTCAGGTGGCTGGTGAGTGACCGGGGCTCATGCCTACCCATATCGTCAACTTCCTCAATGAGATGTTCCAGATCAAGCTGGTCAAACTGACGGTTTATCAAAAGTTCTTTTTGTTGTTTGACCCATTGGTAATAATCAGTTTTATAAAGGTTTTCCATATATCACCTCCCTAGCTGCCTTCCAGCCTTCCTAATGTAGGCAAAAATCACTGCTTTGGATAGTTTCCTGATTTGCTCTGAAGTACAGAAAGGCCGTTGCCGGTCGAGAACAATAGTGACTCAGATTTGTCCCTGAGCTTTTGTTTTATCGGCTATGGGTGCAGTGGAATAAAAAAGATAAGTCACAATTTTGTGGGCAGATTTTCTTCATATTGAAGGGTTTGATTGCCCGATGACAGGACCCGTTGATAAACTGCTGGAATAAAACCAACAACAAGTGCAAGGGATCGGTAACCAATGAGAAGCATAGTACTGGGCGTTCTTCTGCTCTGCCTGTCGTCATCAGGGATAGCTTACGAGAGTCCGATCAAGTCAGATTCTCCCCGGGATTACATGGTAAAAAAAGGGGATACGCTGTGGGAAATTTCCAACCGCTTTCTGAAAAGTCCCTGGCTATGGCCTGAAATCTGGCACGCAAACCCCCAGATTCATAACCCTCATCTCATCTTCCCCGGTGATCTGGTGAGCCTGGTTTACATCGATGGTCGTCCAAGGCTGACGATTGTCCGTCGTGGCGAGAGTGGCAGAACCATCAAGCTCAGCCCGAAAGTAAGAACACTGCCTGCTGAATCCGCAATTCCTGCTATCCCGCTCAGCGCAATCGATGCCTTTCTCAAGAGCAGCCGGGTATTTACCTCTAAACGGGCTTTAGAAAGTGCTCCTTATATATTTGCTTCCAGACAGGAACGAATTATAACCGGCGCGGGAGACAAGGTTTATGTCCGGGGACAAATAGGCTCTCTGGACAAGAGTCTCGACATTCTCCGAGCCGGAGACGTTCTGAAAGATCCTGACAGCGGTGAAGTACTGGGTATTATTGGCCATCAAGTGGCCGATGCTTCCCTGCAAAAAGTCGACAATGGCATTGCCAGTCTGAAAATCCAGACAAGCCAGCAGGAGGTTAGGCCTGGTGATAAAGTGGTGCCAGCAGACACCTTCAGCCTTCAAACTACCTTCTTCCCCAGAGCACCTGATGCACCGGTGGAAGGTAAAATTGTTTCTGTGGTTGATGGGGTGAAAAAAGTCGGTCAGTTCAACAGCGTTATTATCAATCGGGGTATCCGGGAAGGTTTGCGTCAGGGCGATATACTCAATGCCTACAAGAACCTGAAGGTTAAGGATCAGATCAGTGGTGAAATGGTCAATCTGCCTCCTGAAAGAGCCGGTATGATCATGATTTATCGTACTTTTGAAAAAGTGAGCTATGGTATTGTGCTGACTGCCTATGAAGAAATAGGTGTAGGAGACACTCTGAAAAGCCCCTGAGGTGCAATGACTCAGCAAATCCATGATTCCATCTGGCAGCCTTTACGCAAATGGCTGCTGCTTTCCTTTCAGCCCGGATTAGGTGCGGTTCGCTTCAATGGTCTGATCCGGGAGTTTGGTTCTGCAGACGCTATTCTGTCAGCCTCTTATCAGACATTGAGAATGGGGCTGCCGGAAAAACTGGCGGCGCAATTATCAGGGAATCCTGAGACCCCCGATATTCTTGAGCGTCTGAACCATTGTCGACTCTGGCTGGAATCCAGCCAGGCTCATCACATAATTACCCTGCAATCGCCTCAATACCCTGTTGCTCTCAAAGAGTTAAGTGACCCCCCTCCCCTGCTTTACGTGATCGGTAATATTGATCTCTTGAATGAGCCTCAGCTCGCCATTGTCGGCAGCCGCAGACCGACTCCCCAGGGGCGTCGACTCGCTCAGGAGCTGGCTAAGGAACTGTCTCGAAAAGGACTGGTTATTACCAGTGGTATGGCATTGGGGATAGATGCAGCTGCGCATCAGGGAGTGCTGGGCAGTTATGGCAGTACCATAGCGGTTCTGGGAACCGGGGTGGATGTGGTTTATCCAAGAAGCCATGGCGACCTGTATCAGGCTATAGCAATCCAGGGCGCTCTCGTGAGCGAATTTCCCCTGGGGACGACACCAAACCCTGGACATTTTCCAAGAAGAAACCGCATCATCAGTGGCTTGTCATCGGGTGTATTGGTGGTTGAGGCAGCACTGAACAGCGGATCCCTGATTTCAGCCAGACTGGCTGCCGAGCAGGGGCGCGAAGTCTTTGCTGTACCGGGTTCTGTGTTAAATCCTCTCAGCCGTGGCTGTCATAAGCTCATAAAGGAAGGGGCTGTTCTGGTTGAATCGGCTGAGGATATCCTGATTGAGTTGCAGAGCTATCTCCGGGCTTTTGTTGAACCCTCTCATAAACCTGAATCCGCCAGCTCTGACTTGTCAGGGTTACAAAGAGTCATTCTGGAAAGCATGAACGGTGAAGCCGTCAGTGTGGATCTGATCTGCCAGATATCAGGGCTCTCGTTTGACCAGGTCTCTGTCATTCTGACTGAAATGGAGCTGGAAGGTTTTATTGAGTCGGTGCCTGGTGGTTATATCCGGACGGGCTAGGAGGCCGACCGAGAATAGACTGCCCTACTGCGGCGGCAGCAAATTGGTCTGAAAATCCGCTTTTGTTCGTCAAATAGCTCGCTATTCTCCTCACAAAACCGAATTTTCATCCTCAATTTTCTGCCGTCCTCGCTACGGGCGCTATTCTCGGTCGGCCTCCTAGTTCTCAATCTGAACAAAAAACAATCATTTTCCCGACCATTGAGATTTTATTGCAAGATTTTCTAATGCTTATTCGCTCAAACGTACAAGTCTTCTTATAATCTACCCCGAATCATCCACCGACCATTACACGGCTTACAGGAGTTTGAGATGGAAGTCGGCATTATCATGGGGTCCAGGTCAGACTGGCCAACGATGAAACTGGCAGCAGAAATGCTGGATCGGTTTGGAGTCCGCTATGAAACCAGAGTGGTTTCAGCACACAGGACTCCCCAGCTGTTGGCTGATTACGCCTCAGGCGCAAAAGAGCGCGGCCTCAAAGTTATCATCGCAGGCGCAGGCGGTGCGGCTCACCTGCCCGGTATGGCTGCAGCTTTCACCAGCCTGCCTGTTCTGGGTGTGCCGGTTCAGTCCAAAGCACTGAAGGGTATGGACTCATTACTGTCCATCGCCCAGATGCCCAAAGGGATTGCCGTGGGGACTCTGGCCATTGGCGAGGCAGGTGCAGCCAATGCCGGTATTCTGGCCGCTCAAATCATTGGTACCCACAACGAAGCGGTCATGGCTAAAGTAGAAGCTTTCCGTAAAGAACAAACGGACACGGTTCTGGCTAATTCCAATCCGGCAGAGGATTAATCTGATGCAGGTTTTAGTGCTGGGGGCCGGTCAGCTGGCGCGAATGATGTCATTGGCGGGCGCACCGCTGAACATTCAAATCAGTGCTTATGATGTAAGCAGCGAAACAGTGGTTCACCCACTGACTCAAATGACCACCGGTGATGACCTGGAATCGGCAATCAGGCAGGCTGATGTCGTTACCGCAGAATTTGAGCACATTCCCCTCGATATTCTGGCTATCTGCGAGAAAAGCGGTAAATTCCTGCCATCTACAGAAGCTATTGAGGCCGGTGGCGACCGCCGAATCGAGAAAAAACGGCTGGACGATGCAGGCGTTCAAAATGCCCGATACTTTGTCATTCAGTCATACGAAGACTTCCGGAAAGCCATTGAGCACGTGGGGCTGCCCATGGTGCTCAAAAGTGCTCTGGGCGGCTATGACGGTAAAGGGCAGTGGCGGCTAAAAGAGGCGGATCAGGCTGATGCCATCTGGGCAGAAATGGCCGACTGCATTGCAGCCACAGAGCATCAGGCTATTGTTGCCGAAGAGTTTGTCCCTTTTGATCGTGAAGTCTCACTGGTCGGTGCCCGAAGCGCAGATGGAACAGTTGCGGTCTACCCTCTGGCCGAGAATGTACATACCAACGGAGTGTTGAGTCTCTCTACTGCGATCACTGATCAGGCTTTGCAGGGACAGGCAAAGCAGATGTTCATTGCAGTAGCAGAGAGTCTGGACTACGTCGGAGTGCTGGCTTTGGAGTTCTTTGATGTCAATGGCTTCCTGCTGGTCAATGAAATAGCGCCAAGGGTTCACAACTCCGGGCACTGGACTCAGCAGGGAGCTGAAACCTGTCAGTTTGAAAATCATCTGCGCGCTATTTGTGCAATGCCCTTGGGCAGTACCCGTCTTATCCGTGAAACCACTATGATCAACATTTTGGGTGAAGACACGCTTCCCGATGCTGTGATAGCAATGGAGGGGGCTCATATTCACTGGTACGGCAAAGGAAAACGGCCTGGTCGCAAAATGGGCCACATCAATGTTTGTGGTGGGAGTACCGTCAGTGTGCAAAACAAGCTCTGTGAGCTGACGCAATGGCTCGATCAGGCAGCCTACCCTGCGCTGCATGAACGTGTCGGAAAGTCATCAACAGAAGCCTGAGTCAGTCCTGATCAGCTAGCGGCGTTTTTACAGCCTTGCTAAACTCCGCTACTCGCTGATCAAGTTGATGAAACGCTATGTCTAAAGTTCAGGCTGTTATCGAACAGGGGGGGGTCATAGCCTACCCTACGGAAGCGGTCTGGGGGCTCGGATGCGACCCCTGGAATCGGGAAGCTGTTTACAAAGTGCTGGCTATTAAGCATCGCCCTGTTGAAAAAGGGTTGATACTGGTTGCCTCATCTCAACAACAGATTGCTCCCCTGCTTTCCAACCTGACCGAAGCACAGCTTGAAACCTTATCAGCCAGTTGGCCGGGGCCTTATACCTGGCTACTGCCTGATACTGAGCGATGGACACCGGACTGGGTTCGTGGAAAGTTCGATACGGTCGCTGTCAGGGTCAGTGCTCACCCGGTGGTTAAAAAGCTCTGTGAACAGGCCGGGCAGCCACTGGTATCCACTTCTGCCAACCGGGCAGGAGAATCTCCTTTAATGACTGAGCAGCAGGTTCAGGAACAGATGGGAAACCTGGTATCTCTGATTGTTTCCGGTGAAACGGGCCCACAGACCGAACCTTCTGAAATTCGTGATCTTCAGACAGGACAACTGATTCGGGCCGGTTGATTCCGGCTCTGTTAAACTGCATCTCTTTTTTATCCAGCCAGCCCAGGGAGTATTATGGTGACCGATGCCCAAACCGGAAAAGCCACAAGTCCGGAAAACAGCAGCGAGCCTCTAGATGTCGAGCCTCTAGACAGCCATGAACAGGTAGAGAGGGTCAGGCGATACCTGCTGTCATTGCAGGACGCTATCTGTAACGCCCTGGAAAAAGAAGACACTGGTACTGTTTTTCGTGAAGAAACCTGGGATTACCACGGTGGCGGTGGTGGCCGTGCCCGGGTTATTGAAGATGGTTCTCTGTTTGAAAAAGGGGGAGTGAACTTCTCCCACGTAAAAGGCGATAAACTGCCCCCTTCCGCCACCGCAAAAAGACCCGAGCTGGAAGGCCGGAGTTTTCAGGCCATGGGGGTCTCTCTGGTGATTCATCCCAGGAATCCGTTTGTGCCAACGTCTCATGCCAATGTTCGTCTGTTGATTGCCGAAAAAGAGGGGGCTGATCCGGTCTGGTGGTTCGGCGGTGGCTATGACCTGACACCCTATTACGGTTTCGAAGAAGACTGCATACACTGGCATCAGGTGGCCAGATCCGCATGCGAACCTTTTGGCGGAGAGGTCTATCCCCGCTTCAAAAAATGGTGTGACGAATACTTCTTCCTGAAGCATCGGGACGAGCCCCGTGGTGTCGGCGGTCTGTTCTACGATGATCTTAACGAGTGGCCATTTGAACGCTGCTTCGAGTTTATGCAGGCGGTAGGCAACAGTTATATCGACGCTTATCTGCCCATCGTTCAGAGGCGTAAGGACACTGAATACACAGAACAGAACCGTTATTTTCAAGAGTACCGGCGCGGGCGTTATGTTGAGTTCAATCTTGTGTACGACCGTGGCACACTATTTGGCCTGCAATCCGGTGGTCGTACCGAGTCTATCCTGATGTCTCTGCCGCCTGTTGTGCGCTGGGATTACAACTGGCACCCGGAAGACGGGACAGAAGAGGCCCGTTTGTATAATGAATTTCTGAAACCCAGAGACTGGGTCTGATATTTAAAGTGACACTCCCCGAGAAAAAACAATGGCCATACCTGTTGATCATTACGCTGTGATGGGAAACCCCATTGAGCACAGTAAGTCGCCCAGAATTCATGCCATGTTTGCCGAGTCTGTGGGGCACAGGCTGACTTACAACGCCCAACTGGTTCCGGTTGATGATTTTGAACAGGCCGTTAAACGCTTTTTTGAAAATGGCGGTTACCTGGGTCTGAGTGTAACGGTTCCTTTCAAGGAGCAGGCCTGGCAGCTATCAACTGTGCGAACGGCGAGGGCTCAGAAAGCCGGGGCAGTTAATACCCTCTGGCTGGATGAACAAGGTGCTCTCAACGGAGACAATACCGATGGACTCGGTCTGGTTCAGGACCTGACGGTCAACAATGGTGTTTCAATCAAAGGAGCGCGGGTGCTGGTTCTTGGGGCTGGTGGTGCGGTAAGAGGTATCCTTGAGCCGATCCTTGCACAGGAGCTGTCCGAACTGGTGATTGCCAACCGCACTGTCAGCAAGGCCGAGGCTCTGGCAGACCTGTTTCCGGAGCAACCCGTAAAAGCTTCCGGTTTTTCAGAACTGGAAGGTCATTTTGATATTATCATCAATGGAACCTCTGCCAGTTTGCATGGTGATCTGCCTCCAGTTCCACCATCAGTCATTGCTGCTTCGACCTGTTGTTATGACATGATGTATTCAGCTTCTTATACAGTATTCAACCGTTGGGCATTGGATCAGGGGGCGGGAACCGTGATTGATGGTCTGGGTATGTTGGTAGAACAGGCCGCAGAGCAGTTTGCTATCTGGAGAGGTGTCCGTCCGGAGACCACTCCTGTTCTGGAAATGCTCAGAAATGAGCTCTCTGGGGGTTAAACGACTGAGCAGCCAAACTCCGAGGCTGGCGAGATCATGAAGGTTACAGGCGATCCGTAAGCTCGAAAGAAATGACCCCCCGACGATTTTGCTAACCGTTCTATGGAGCAAGAAGTAAGGGAATTACTGGAAACCCATTACCCGAAAAAGCTGGATACCCTTGAACGCATCAAAAAACCGATGGAACCAGTTACCGGAAACTCATCACGAAGAAACGAGCGAGTGGCGAAACGAAGGGCGCCTCTGATGGTAAAAACTAATCCACGATAAAAAGCTGCTAAAAAAATACCCTGCTATCGCCATAAAGCCAGAGATGAACATTCGTAGTGCCTGATTATAAGAACCTGCAAAGCATTGCAATTTTTAAGGCAGAATCCTGTGTAGGTTCTTCCACAAGGGACTTTCAGCCCATAAGTTCATGCCCATGCCGGGCGTACCAAAAAAATAAGCACTGGGAACTAAATGGATAGACAATGATCTAACGCTACAGGTTATTTGAAAAACAGAGATAGGAGTAAGAGATATGAACGGAACCACACCACCCAACAGCCCAAATGATCAGTCAGCACGTTATCAAGAGCTGAGCGAAGAATGCCCTATTTGTTATGCACCTTTTGCCGAAAGTGAAGTCAAGGTTTTCGAACCATGCACCCATATGTTTCATGAAAGATGCCTGGCGACCTGGCTAGTGAATAATAGAACCTGTCCCATGTGCAGAAGTCTCGGGGAAAGGGAAGTACAACCAATGCCCGCCACGCCATTCTCTCAATTTAGGGGCAATAACAATTTGTATGGGGATGGTGTACATGTGGTTACGCATTCAGTTGATGAACGGCAAAATTTTTAGTTTTATAGGAGTCCTGTGGATGATTATTTCTCTCCAGATGGGGGAGTTCTCTCCAGATAGGTCTGGCAGTATATGGCTGGAAGTGCAATCTGGTGAAACATTGTGGATTAACAATGACCAAAAGAAGTCAGTTAGGTATTTCTATGGGGGCACCTGGCCAGGGTTGCTACTTTCTGGTGGATTGAGGTTTCACTGACATAACATCACCACCCGACCAGTGCTGCTTATATTCAAGTTGCCACCTGAACTCATACCGTCAGAGCTTCTGCGCAGGCTGAATTTGAAGGATGGTGACAGTATCGTTATTGAGGAAGTGAAAAACAGTCTGGTGATTACCAAGGCCACCAAGCGGCCACGCTATTCAATGGATGAGTTGCTGGCCCAGTGCGATCTGTCAGCGGCCATGCCGGAAGAGTTAACCGAATGGGATTCTATCCCGCCTGTTGGGGATGAAGCACTTTGAGTATTTACGACCGTGGCGATATCGTCCGGGTGAATCTAAACCCAGTGTCGGGATCTGAAGTGCAGGGAGAGAGCCGACCTTGTCTTGTACTCTCCGTAAACGCATTTAATCGCTTGGGCTCTATGCTGGTTGCCCCAATTACCCAGGAAGGTAATTATTCCCGTGTGCAGGGTTTTACTGTTCCATTGATGGGAACGGGAACAGAGACTCCGGGAGTGGTGCTCATTAATGGTGTGAGGATGATTGATCTTAGGGCAAGGCAATCAAGGAAGGTTGAGAGCGCCCCTGAAACACTGGTTAATGAAGTCCTGGCAAAGCTTCAAACTGTTATTGAGTAGCGTCCTGTGACAAAACGAATCAGAAATAGAAGGATGGATCATCCAGGGAAATTGTAAGGTTCTGTGTTCTGGAGCCTATGAATCTTTCGGCGGCTGAGGCTGCAGAAAACCTGAATATTTCCAGAAATCTCTCATCAGGTTTTATGAGGATTTTGATAAATGACTGAGCAGCCAAACGCAATTTCCATTCCAGAACTGCAAAAAGGCGACCTTCTGTTTCAACTGCGCAAGGGAGGAGAGCTGGAGTGGGTTATCAGCAGACTGTTTGCCGGTTACAACGGCATGGCTCTGAATCATGTCGCCATTGCTATGGAAGGCGGGGAGCTGGTTGAAGCGGTCATGCCAAAGGTTCAGACAGTAAGCCTGAATCAGTTTATCGACAAATCCGTATGTGATGGACTGGGGCGGCCTTGCATTCTGATGGCTCGTCTCAAGTCTCCATGGCTTGCTTTAGTTGATGAAGCGTTGGCCTTTGCTGATGAGCAATTGCACTCGCCCTATAACAGAAACTTCTCTCCGGAGGGTCATGCTCAATCCGATATCAGTGACCGAGCCTGGTACTGCAGTGCTCTTGTTTTGGAAGCGTTCAGGTCTGCCAACAAGGGAGAGCCGGTATTTCCGGAAACCCCCATGGGGTTTCGTGATCTGGAAACCGGAGAAATATTCCCCTACTGGGTCGACTTCTATCAGAAGATGGGACAGCCGATACCGGAAGGCGAGCCGGGTTCACACCCTGCCCTGCTGTCATGTTCCGATAAGCTTGAAGTGGTCAGAGTGGTAGGACAACTCCCTGCCAGGCAAAGCACCAACGGGCAGCTTGCCTGAGCCGGATGGTTGTCAGGTGGCTTTTGATTGGGCTGCCTGAAGATAAAGCATCTCGAGAGCAATCGTAGCACCAGCCAGAGCGGTAATATCGGCGTGATCGTAAGCCGGCGCGACTTCAACCACATCCATGCCCACAATATCCAGACCTTCAAGACCTCTGAGCAGCTGTAAAGCCCGGTCCGAGGTCAGGCCGCCACAAACCGGGGTTCCGGTTCCCGGAGCAAAAGCCGGGTCCAGGCAGTCGATATCAAAGGTCAGGTAAACACGGCGATTACCTGTTCTTTTACGTATATTGTCAATTATCTCTGCCACTGGGGTACTGTTGACGTAACTGGCATCCAGAATATTGAAGGGGGTGTTCTTGTGATCGTAATTGGTTCGAATACCCACCTGGGTCGAAGCCGAGGTATCAATCAACCCTTCAACCTGGGCATGATAAAACATGGTTCCGTGGTCGAATTTACCACCCTGGTCATAGTCGTCGGTATGAGCATCAAAGTGAATCAGTGCCAGAGGTCCATAATGTTTGGCGTGGGCTCTGAGCAAAGGCAGGGTAATAAAGTGATCGCCGCCAAACGTCAGCATACGTTTGCCAACAGACAATAACCGGTCGGCATGTTGGAACAGGGTATCGCTCATATCCTGTGCATTGCCGCATTCAAAGACCAGATCACCGCAGTCAGCCACAGAAAGATGATCTTTCAGGCTGAAGAACCAGGGCCAGCGCTTGCCCTCCCAGGTCAGGTTGACTGAAGCCTTGCGAATAGCCTCAGGACCAAAGCGAGCGCCGCTGCGCCCTGTAGTCGCCAGATCAAACGGAACACCGGTAATGATCAGGTCAGTACCAGACTGAACAGGGTTGAAATCCATTGGCAGCCGCAGAAAGCCAAAGGCATTAGCGTAAAGGGAGTGGTCTTCCTTCTTTGTCAGCGTAGTCATGATCTTATCCCGTCAGCTCCACGGCCTGCAGTGAGCGCTGTTCTGTGTGCTGGTAATGATTAAAACTCATTTCATAGCCACAGGCCAAAGGCAGAAGGCATTCTGTCAGACAGCTGAACTCGCCATTTTCCCGCAGGGGAGCTGGTGCATTAAAGCCAATCAAGTCCCAACTGCCCGGGCGCAGGGCTTCCAGCAGACTTTCCAGAATAGCAGCGTCTTCCATATTCAGGTTGGTCTCAAAACTGACATAGGAGCTGTCTTCCTGAGGTGTGATATGGAAAGTGGCGTAACGATCACCTCTGATGGCGTTGAGAGAATAACCAAAAGGTTCAAAAAGCCAGTCACTCAGATCAAAACCGGGCAATATTTCTTCCAGTCTGAGTAGTTTTCGGATACCTTCAATCGTTTGCCCTTCACCGCGCAGATATTGAGCGCTCTCACCTTTGATGTGATACATCAGTAACTCACTGGTCTGGTCATCGGCCCTGGGCTGGTAGGGACGATTCAGATGGAAGATATAGTTGTGATGACTGTCCAGACTGCCAATACGAAAAGCACTACCTTTCAAATCAGATTGAATCCGGTGAATATCCTCTTCAAAAGAGGTTTTCTGCAGATGTGAAAGGTACTCATTTTTGCGCTGAAAGCTGGCAAACAGAATGTGTTCGTCAGCCACATGTTCCAGAAAAAACAGGAAGGCATCGACCAGAGTTGTGGTTCCACAAGTCAGCATCAGGAAGCGGTCTTCCCAGACAAAGAGGCTGGATTCAGACAGCAGGTAAGCGTCGCAGTAGTCATTGCTCAGGGTCGTCAGAATGTCCGCCTGAGCCTTGGCTACCATATCGGACCAGAAGTTTTTGCCCAGCCCACGCAGCGAACCGGCTTCAGTCGCTATAATGACTTCTACTTTTTTTTCAGAGCCTTCGAAGAACATCACAGCTCAATTCCTCCCAGGTGTTCAAGGTAGGTGTAACCCTTCAAGCCCGCTTCCAGCTCTGCCAGCACAGAGGCCCGGCTGGATTCCGGCAGATACTCTTCCACCAGTTTCTTGTAGGTATGCAGGAAGCTTTCCGGCTTCAGATTGACGTACTTAAGAACATCTTCCACTGTGTCTCCGGTCTGGAAATCAAACATCTCGACTAATCCCAGTTCCGTGACACGAACAGATACCGTGTCGGTGTCGCCAAATAAGTTGTGCATATCACCCAGAATTTCCTGATAGGCGCCGATCAGGAAAATACCAATCATATAAGGCTTATCCGGGTGCCACTCAGGTACCGGCAGAGTGGTTTCAATGCCCTGACCATCAACGTACTGGTCGATGGTGCCATCGGAGTCACAGGTAATATCCAGCATAACGGCCCGCTTTTCCGGCGGACGGTTCAAGCCGGAAAGTGGCAGCACCGGGAAAACCTGATCAATCCCCCAGGCATCGGGTAGAGATTGAAACAGTGAAAAGTTGACATAGAATTTGTCAGCCAGTTTTTCACTCAGCTCATCAATCAGAGGTCTGTGAGAGCGGTTTTTATGAGACAGACGTCTGGACAGCTCATAACAAATTCTCAAATTAATACTTTCTGCCCAGGCTCTTTGCTCAAGATCCAGCAGACCGATTCCGAACTGTGTATGAACCTCTGAAAGGTCACTCTGAGTGTCGTGGAACAGCTCAACCAGTGCCCGTTGCTCAACACCTTTCACCAGATCTTGCCAGGAGCGCCACATGTTATGGAGAAGTTGTGGGGCCTCTTTGCCCGGTGCATCAGGTTCTTCCGGCTCGTAGCTTTCAACACCCACTACGTCGGTGATCAGGACGGCATGGTGAGCCGTCAGGTTTCTACCCGACTCGGATATAATCCTGGGTACAGGAATGGCCTGTTCGGCGCAAAGGTCTCCCAGGGTATAAACGATATTGTTCGCATATTCCTGGAGGCTGTAGTTCATGGAGCAGTTACTCTGGCTTCGGGTTCCTTCGTAGTCCACAGCCAGACCGCCACCCACGTCCAGACAATGGATCGGTGCACCCAGGCGATACAGTTCTGCATAAACTCTCGCGCATTCGCTGATGCCCTTGCGTATATCTCGAATATTCGACATCTGGGAGCCCAGATGGAAATGCAGCAGCTGCAAAGAGTCCATGTTGCCATTGTCTTTTAGTCGCTTGATGACATTCAGTACCTGGCTGGCAGACAGACCAAACTTGGATTTCTCGCCACCACTGGCCTGCCATTTTCCCTTACCCTGGGAAGCAAGGCGAACACGAAGCCCCAGTCTTGGGGTGACACCGAGTTCTTTGGCTTCTTTCAGAACCATTTCCAGTTCGGTGATTTTTTCCAGAACGATATAGACCTGATGCCCCAGTTTTTCACCAATCAGTGCCAGACGAATGTATTCCCTGTCTTTGTAGCCATTGCAGACAATGACAGAGCTGGCACGCTTGGCCATGGCCAATACCGCCAGCAACTCAGGTTTACTGCCAGACTCAAGACCCAGTTGGCGATCCTGCCTGGCGGCCTGGCTTTCCAGAATCTCTTCAACCACGGCTCGCTGCTGATTCACCTTGATGGGGTAAACCGCAAGGTAATCATTGCGATAGCCATATTCTCCAATGGCCTGGTTAAAGGCGTCACACAGTGTGTTAACCCGATCGTGGAGAATCTCCGGGAAACGTACCAGGATCGGTAATGATGCACCTTTGCGGACCAGTTGGGCGGCAATATTATTGAGACTGACTGCCGGTCTGCCCCTGGGCAGATAAACGACTTCACCATCGTCGTTAATATCGAAGTATCCCTGGCTCCAATAGCGGGCGTTGTAGGTGGAGCGTGAGGCTTCAACGCTCCATCCGCTTTCTCTGATCACCGCGTCAGGGTTGTTTATCGGGCCTTCCGGAAAGCCGGGCATCACTGGGTTAGTCATTGACCTTCTGTATCGCCTTTTCTACGTATCCGGGCAGAGCAAAAGCTGCCTTGTGGATAGCGGGAGTGTAATAATGTGTTTCGACACCGCAGGCTTCAAAACGTTCAGTCACCGTTGCCAGAGAAACGTGACGGGCTTCGGGATTGTCGGAGCCCCAGGCAAAGGTCATGATACCACCTACATAAGTGGGTACAGCGGCACTGTAGAAGTAGCAGTCCTTCATATAATGGCCCAGACGACGGCTGGTGGTCTCTACTTCATCCAGTTGCATAAAGCAGACGCCGTTCTGAGCGACAAAGATGCCACCTTCTTTTAGCAGACGTTTGCAGCCAGCATAAAACTCTGTAGAGAACAGCACTTCACCGGGACCGATGGGGTCTGTACAGTCAGAAATGATGACGTCAAAGCTGCCGTCAGGTGTTTTTTCACAGTCACTGACAAAGTTGATGCCATCGTCAATCACCAGTTGGGCCCGTGGGTCTTCGTAAGCGCCAGCGGAGTGATCAGGCAGCCATTTTTTACACATATCGACCACTGCGCCATCAATCTCAACCATAGTGACGTGTTCAATGCTTTTGTGCTTGAGCACTTCACGCAGGATACCACCGTCACCACCACCGATGATCAGAACACGACGGACGTTACCGTGAGTCAGGATCGGCACATGGGTCATCATTTCGTGATAGATAAACTCATCTTTTTCTGTAGTCTGGATAACACCGTCCAGTGCCATCATGCGACCAAACATCTTATTGTTGAATATGACCAGATGCTGGTGTTCGGTTTTTTGTTCGAACAACATCTCATCGACGGAAAAGCTCTGGCCGTAGCCACTATAGAGGGTCTCAAGGTATGTGTTGTCTTTTAGCATGATGCCTTTCCTTTTAAAACCAACCTTCAATAACGGGAAGGTCCAACCAGCCAGTCAGGACAGGGATAGAGAAACTGGAAATTAAGAACCAACAGTGAATGGGAAGCACTTATTAAGCGTTTCACTCTGCCGGAAGGCTCGATCGTTGATCAAGCTCAGGGCTGTTTAGAATGCGCGAATTAAACCCTTGAAATGCCCAGATGACAACCCCTGAAACATAATTAATCAGTACGCTTCAGGGGTGATGTCGGGTTTTCAGTCATTCAGTCTGACCGGCTTGCGGAGCCATGGGCTTCGTCCCAAACCAGCTGACAGGCAATATGACTGAGTGATTTAAATTCATTATATCTTTATTGGAAATCCATTTTAGTCTTAACTAAAATCCATAATAGTCTTAAATGAAATCCATTTTAGTTTTAACTAAAATCCATAATAGTCGGGTTTAAAATCCATTTTGGTCGAAAATATGCCCTACATTACCAGAGCTCTTGAACGGTACCTTCAGGAATGTCTGACTGATACACCCGTAGTGGTGATAACCGGCCCAAGACAGTCTGGAAAGACTACTCTGAGCAAGCATCTTCTGGAGCTGCCCGAGCTAATAGAAAAGGGTAGTTATCTAACTTTGGATGACGAAAATATTCTATCCATTGCCCGTGATGATCCTATTGGCTTGCTGCGTCATCAATTACGCCCTGTCATTATTGATGAAGTTCAGAGGGCTCCTGAACTGGTGCGTACTATCAAATTGTTAGTAGATGAAGATCGTCAGCCTGGTTCTTTTATTCTGACCGGCTCTGCTGATCTTATGACGCTGCCCACACTGGCAGATTCTCTGGCTGGTCGAGTTGAGTTCGTGACCCTGTATCCGTTCAGTCAACCTGAGCTGCAACAGCCTTTATTCAGTAGTGATGAAAACGATATTATTAAACAACTCTTGTCTCCAGATTTTGTTCCAAAGCCCTTGATTTCTTTTGGATACGATGACGTTATCTCGGCGATTGTCTGCGGCGGTTATCCTGAAGTTCAGCAACGTTCACCAAGACGGAGGGCTCGTTGGCATCTTTCCTATAGCGATGCCATTGTTCGGCGAGATATCAAAGAAGTGTTCCAGCTGCAAAAGCTGGATGAAATGGCTCAACTACTGAAACGGTTAGCCTCTATTTCATCAAATGCTTTGAACTATGCCAGTCTTGGAAAGGCTGTGCAGATGGATATTAAATCGGTACAGAAGTATGTTTCGGCATTGGAAAATCTTTATCTGGTGAAGCGAATTCCCGGTTGGCATCGCAATGAGCTGAAACGAAGTGTCAAGCAGGCCAAAATACATTTTGTGGACACTGGACTGCTTTGTGCGCTGAGAGGTATCAATGAAGATTCGCTTCAGGCTGATAAAAATCTGATGGGTCCAATGATGGAAACCTGGGTTTGCTCAGAATTGCTGAAAGCTATCGTTGTCAGTGATGAGGACTGTCAATTGTTCCATTACCGTGACAAAAACAAGCGAGAGGTGGATTTTATTTTGTCCGGACGTAGCGGACGAGCGACAGGTATTGAAGTGAAAGCAGGCTTAACGATTAAGAAGGAAATGTTTGCGGCTCAGGAAATGCTGATAAAAACAGGATGTATTCAACGAGGTGTTATCGTCTATAACGGAGACAGGGTACTGCCCTTCTCGGATCAGCTAGTGGCTGTGCCAGTCAGTTACCTGTTTTGTTCTGCAGGTGAGAAAGGGAGCCATATCTGCGTCAGCAGATATGGCAAGAAGTAAAGATTCAGGCCTTGGGACAGGCACTGCCGTCAGCAACGCTTTAGTGTAAGGATGACGGGGGCGACATATATCGGCTCGGCTTTGGCGGTCTCTACTTCATTACCCAGGTACATCACCAGTACCCGGTCACTGATGTGCTTGACTACGCCCAGGTCATGGGCAATAAAGATCAGTGACAGCCCCATCTGTAGGAATCTTTCTTCAGTTCGCCTTTGCTCCCCTTTTTGTTTTTGCCTAAAGTGGAAGAGCAATGGAGGTAGCTTATGGAAAACCTGTACGAAACTGACTTTTATCGCTGGAAAGAGCAACAGAAAGATCACTTGATCAACCGGCGCTTTGATCAACTTGATCTGGAGAGAGTCATTGAGGAGTTTGATGATATGGGCAATGATCGAAACACCCTTCGATCCAGGCTAACGACTCTCTTGCTGCACTTGCTCAAATACCAGTACCAGACTCAAGTCATTAATCCGGTGCTTCCAGAGCCTTATAACTGCCGTAGCTGGAAAGGCACTATCCGGGAACAGAGGGAACAGCTGGTCATTCTGCTTCAGGACCGTTCCCACCTGAATCATAAAGTCTGTGAGGTATTTGACGACGCTTACGCCAGTGGTAAGAAACTGGCTATTCAGGCCATGAATGATTACGTCCAGCCCCATCAGAGACTGGATGAGAGCAGTTTTCCAGAGAGCTGTCCCTGGGATTTTGAGCAAATCATGACAGAGAATTGGTTGCCGGAAGGCTAAACGGCAAGACGACTCACCTGCCATTAGACAGGTGAGAAGTTAATCAGGCCTTGGGACAGGCCGCAAAATGCTGGTTGCCTACATCCATCAGTCTTGGACGATGCTCGGCGCAGCTGGCTTCTGCTATCGGGCAACGGGTCCTGAAGACACAGCCGCTGGGTGGGTTGATAGGCGATGGCAGTTCACCTTCCAACAGTTCAATCTCCTTCTCTTTTTCCATTTTCGGATCAGGGACAGGCACCGCCGACAACAAAGCTTTGGTGTAAGGATGACGGGGGGCATCATACATTGGCTCGGCTTTGGCGGTCTCTACCTCATTACCCAGGTACATCACCAGTACCCGATCACTGATGTGCTTGACTACGCTCAGGTCGTGGGCAATAAAGATCAGTGACAGTCCCATCTGTTGCTGAAGCTCTTTCAGCAGGTTAACCACCTGAGCTTGTATGGACACGTCCAAAGCACTCACCGGCTCATCACAAATCACCAGTTTCGGCTTGAGAATCAGTGCCCGGGCAATACCAATACGCTGACACTGACCACCAGAGAACTCGTGGGGATAACGGTTAATAACATTAGGCAGCAGGCCCACCCTGGTCATCATTTCACGAACCCGGGAAAGAATCTCATCTTTCGAGAGATCCGGGTAATAGTTGTGAAGAGGCTCGGCAATGATATCGCCTACGGTCATTCTCGGGTTCAGTGACGCCAGAGGGTCTTGAAAAATCATCTGGATATCCTTGCGGATACTTTTCATGGCTTTTTCCGGTAGCCCGGCAATATTGCCGTCCTGCCAGAGAATTTTACCCTCCGTAGCCTTCACCAGACCAATGATCGAGCGGGCCAGTGTTGATTTGCCGCAACCGGACTCACCCACGACACCGAGGGTTTCTCCTTCGAAGAGATCAAAACTGACACCATCAACGGCTTTGAGGACCGGGGATTTCTCCCAGGGCCAGTTTTTGGCTTTATGAATCGGGAAATGAACCTTAACATCCCGAACTTTCAAAATAGGCTGAGGGCTTTCTATAGCTCGCTGAAGGCTTTTTATAGGCCGCTGAAGGCTCATGCTGCCACCTCCCTGCCGGAAGTATTAACGGGGTTGTCGGGTGTCCAGAAACAGGCTTTCTGACGACCTTCGCCAAAGCTCTCCAGTGGCGGCGCTTCCTGCTGGCAACGTGGTATGACATGAGGGCAACGTTCCTGGAAAGGACAGCCCTGTGGAAGGCTCAACAGGTTCGGAGGATTGCCCGGAATAGTGGGCAGCGAATCACCCTGTGTATCCAGTCGTGGAATCGCACCCAGCAGGCCTCGGGAATATGGATGACGAGGATCATAGAAGACCTCGTTGGTCGTGCCATATTCCATGGTACGACCGGCGTACATTACCAGTACCTTGTCACAGATGCCGGCCACCACCCCCAGGTCGTGAGTGATCATAATGATGGCGGTGTTGAACTCGGTCTTCAGTTCATTCAACAGCTCCATGATCTGGGCCTGAACGGTGACGTCCAGAGCGGTGGTCGGTTCGTCAGCAATCAACAGTTTGGGACGACACAGCAATGCCATGGCAATCATAACCCGCTGGCGCATGCCGCCTGAAAATTCATGGGGGTACATATTCATTCGCTTGCGAGCTTCAGGAATTTTTACCGCATCCAGCATTTTTACGGATTCTTCAAAGGCTTCTTTTTTACTCATGCCTTTATGCAGCTTTAGAACTTCCATCAGCTGAGGCCCTACTTTCATGTAAGGGTTCAGCGAGGTCATGGGGTCCTGGAAGATCATGGCGATCTTCTGGGCACGAATACGATTCAGCTCAGTCTCACTCAGCGCCAGAATATTCTGTCCTTCAAACCTGGCGGAACCTTCAATAATGCCGTTTTTGGCCAGCAGCCCCATGAGAGCAAAAGCAGTCTGACTTTTACCTGACCCGGACTCTCCTACCAGGCCCAGTGTTTCACCAGCCTTCAGAGAAAAGGTCATATTGTTTACGGCTGTGACATCTCCGTCGGGTGTCGTAAATCGAACCCGCAGGTTATCGACATCTAATAGTTGCATATCAACGATCCTTCGGGTCCAGGGCATCACGGAGCCCGTCGCCAATAAAGTTGAAACAGAACAGGGTAATCACCAGAAAAGTGGTCGGGAAGGCCAGCTGCCAGACCGCCACTTCCATAGAGATGGCGCCTTCGTTGACCAGTGCACCCCAGCTGGTCATGGGTTCCTGTACACCCAGTCCCAGGAAGCTCAGGAAGGATTCAAACAGAATCATTCCGGGCACCAGCAGGGAGGCGTAAACCACCACAATACCGAGCAGGTTAGGAATCAGGTGACGGAAAATAATCTGGCTGGAATTGGCGCCACTGATGATGGCCGCTTCGACAAACTCCTTGCTCTTCAGGCTCAAGGTCTGACCCCTGACGATACGCGCCATATCCAGCCAGGAGACGGCCCCTATGGCGATAAAGATCAGCAATATGGAGCGTCCGAAGAAAGTGATCATCAGAATAACCAGAAACATAAACGGGAAAGACTGAAGAATTTCCAGGGCCCGCATCATCAGGTTATCAACACGGCCACCCAGGAAGCCCGCCATGGCACCGTAAATGGTTCCGATAATAACGGCCACCAGAGCCCCCAGTGCACCTACCATGAAGGAGATTCGTCCGCCTTCAAGGGTCCGTACGAAAAGGTCCCGACCGAGGTGGTCGGTACCAAAGAAATGTCCGGTTTCCATAGAGGGTGGTGCAGCCATATTGGCCCAGTCAATTTCTTCATAAGTGAACTGACTGGCCGCAGGGCCAAAGATAATCAGCAAGGTGACCGCTGCCAGAACAATCATACTGGCGACAGCGGCCTTGTTACTCAGAAAGCGTCGGCGGGCATCGGCCCAGAGGCTGCGCCCTTCAATCTCCAACCGCTCGTTGGCAAGCTGTTCGGAGAAGTTTTCCACAGCCTTGTGGCTCTCTTTTTTCACCATGTTATTCACAGTGCCGGTTTTCATGGAAATAGACGCCATGGTTTAACCCCCCACCCTGATTTTTGGATCGATCAGCCCATAGAGAATATCGACGATAGCGGTGAACAGGATGGTCAGTGAACCAATGATGATCGTCAGTCCCAATACCAGCGAGTAATCCCGGTTCAGTGCTCCATTGACAAAATGCTGGCCCATGCCCGGCAGGCCAAACACGGTTTCAATCACCACAGAGCCGGTGATAATGCCGACGAAAGCCGGACCCAGATAAGAAACAACAGGCAGCAATGAGGGTTTCAGGGCATGTTTGAGAATCATGTGATGCTTTGGCAAACCCTTGGCCCTGGCAGTACGAATAAAGTTGCTGTTCAGGGTTTCAATCATGCTGGAACGCATGATTCGGGCTATTGCCGCTACATAAAGAATACCCATGGCGGCGACAGGAAGAATCATGTTCTGCCAGCTGCCATCGTTCCAGCCACCCGCAGGCAACCACTTCAGGCTGATGGAAAAGATCAGTACCATCAGTGGCGCAATCACAAAAGAAGGAAGTACGACGCCCACCATGGAGAACGTCATAATGCTGTAGTCGATCCAGGAATTTTGCTTCAGGGCTGCCAGAGTTCCCAGTCCAACCCCCACAATAACGGTGAATAAAAACGCCAGTGAGCCAATGGTCAGGGAAACCGGAAAGCTCTGGGCCACCAGTTCGTTAACGGTGTAATCCTTGTACTTGAAAGACGGTCCCAGGTCGCCCTGCAGAAGGTCTTTCAGGTAATAGGCAAACTGTTGCCAGAGCGGCTTGTCGAGGTGGTACTTGGCTTCAAGGTTGGCCAGGATTTCCGGTGGCATATTGAAATCGCCCGTGAAAGGACTGCCCGGAGCCATCTGCATCAGAAAAAACGACAAAAGTACGAGAATGAACAGTGTCGGAATGGCAACGCCGATGCGTTTCAGAATAAATATAAACATAGGTACACTCTTTGTTAGTCTTAGACGACTATGTGTCCCTGACTGTATGTAAAACTTGTTTCCATGCAGGAGAGGCTGTTACCAACCCTCCGGTTGCCGGGCTTCAGTCCGGCAACCGGAGGTTTTGTGACATCCCTCAAGAGCGTGGGAACCAGGGGTTTTCCACGCCAGAGAGATTAATGCTTCCTGATATACAAATCTCTGGTGTAAACGTTGTCCTCAACATTGCTCATTGGGTAACCACCGACGTATGGCTTAACCAGTCGGCTTGTTGTGTACTCAACGATAGGTGCTAAAGGCATATCCTCTGCAAGTATTTCTTCTGCTTTGCGATAAAGTTCGGCGCGCTCTTCGTCTGTAGTAACAGTTCTGGATTTTTCCATTAAGGCATCATACTCACGACTATTAAACTTGCCATCGTTTTGACCATGAGTGGATGTTTTTAAATCAAGAAAGGTCGACGCTTCGTTATAGTCTCCTGCCCACCCTGCTCTGGCAACCTGAAACTTACCTTCATCTTTACTATCGAGGAAGGTTTTCCATTCCTGATTTTCCAGTGTGACTTCAACGCCTAAAGGCTTCCACATCTGCGAGATGGCAATAGCTATCTGTTTGTGTGCCTCATCAGTGTTGTAGAGGAGATCAAATTCTAATGGATTATCAGGACCGAAACCGGCTTCTGTCAGGAGGCGCTTGGCTTCTTTATCACGCTCAGCTTGAGTCATCTTGCTGTAATCTATTTCAGGTGGAATAAAACCAGCTACAGATTTAGGTGTGAAAGTATAAGCAGGTGTTTCACCTTGTTTCATTACATACTTGGCAATAGCGTTGCGATTGATTGCATAGGAAAGGGCCTTTCTGACACGAGCATCATCAAAAGGCTTAACCTTCTCATTAAACTCATAATAATAAGTGGAGAGCCTTGGGGTGATTTTTATTTCATCAGGAATGCTTTTCTGCAAGCTGGCAAAGTGCTGGACGGGAATAGGTGTTATGCCGTTGGTAAAGTCTATTTCACCTGCTTTGTAGCGTGTAAGCTCAATATTGCCAGAGACTGGCAGGAAAGTGACTTTGTCAATGACGGTTTGTTCATTATTCCAATATTGGGCATTGCGAGACAATGTAATTCGTTCATTCACAACCCATTTTTCCATCTTGTATGCGCCATTTGATACTATATTTTCCGGCTTGGTCCAGTTATTTCCATATTTTTTTATAACCTTCTCCGGTGCAGGGAACATAGTGTAGTGAGCCAGCATTTTGATAAAGTAAGGTACAGGTTTTTCAAGCGTTACCTGAAAGGTTTTATCATCAAGAGCTTTGACTCCAAGACTTTCAACGGGCTGTTCACCTTTGATAATCTCAGAAGCATTAACGATAGTGGGAATTTCCATATACCAGGAATAGCGTGACGCAGTGACTGGGTCTACAGCTCTTCGGAAACCAAAAACAAAGTCATGGGCTGTTACAGTGTCTCCATTGGACCACTTTGCTGTATCTCGAATCTTAAAGGTAAATACTTTGTTATCGTCGGAAATTGACCAGCTTTCTGCCTGACCGGGAATAACATTGCCTTCAGCATCCTGGTTTACCAGACCTTCAAACAAATCTTTAACAACTTTATTGCCTGGAGAGCCTTCTACTTTCTGTGGATCCAGAGAGGCAGGCTCTGCACCGTTCCCGCGAACCAGCTCCTGGACCTGTGCCAGTTGTGTGCCTGCCGGAACGATTGCGGCGTTGGCGCTGGAGGTGGCCATGATGCTGGCAGCCAGAGTCAAAGCCGGAATGCCGGCAAGCGTCAGAGCCTTGAATGGCTTCTTCATATTGTTATCCCCTTCATTCGATGACCGGTCTGATAACGGTCAACGCATAATTCTGATTGGAGTTATGGTAATGGGCGGGTGCTGTTGCTGCTGACGGATGTGTCAGAGCAAGACGAGTAACACACGATCCTGTGTATTGCCGTTTTATAACACCTTGTTCAATGTTCTCAACTTGAGTAAAGAGTCATCTACTGGGTGGTTGTTTTTATTTGATGGACTACTGTCGTCAATTCCGCCGGGTGTAGCATTGATCCCGAAAAGCAGATCACGGAAATCTTCCCCGACCCTGATCATCGACTATTCGGATTATGTGTTTTTAATACAGAAAAACCGAATCACAGTGGTCGGGTAACCGAATATAACTAAAAGTTGTAAAAAGGATCAAGAAGGTTTTTGAACGTATGTGCGTAAAAATTGAATCGTTCAAAAAAGTTAGACTTGTTGAAATTTATAAAAATACAGGTGAATAAACTGACTTTTCCTTAATCTATGGTTATAAGTTTTTTTCATAAGGGTTATGCAGTTTTTTTATGCTGGCAAAGTTACACCTTTTTTGCAGCGCATCAGGCGATAAGTATTTTGTATGGAAGATATAAATTAAGGATACTTTTACGGCTTTTGAGATTGGAGGCTGACTTTTTGCAGCCTCCAAACGATTAGGAATTATCCCAGATACTTGGCAATACCATCCATAAACATTTGCACAGAAAGCATCACCAGAATCATCCCCATCAGTCGCTCAATAGCGAATACACCACGGTTGCCCAATACTCTCATAAATTGATTTGAGCACATCAGGATGGCGGCGGATGCAGCCCAGGCGATCAGCAACGCCGTCACCAGTTTAGCCTGTTCTCCCGGGTGCTGATTACCCAACAGAATCAGGGTGGCCAGGATAGAAGGACCGGCAATCAAAGGAATGGCCAAAGGTACGATGAAAGGCTCGCCATCGGGAGTGTCACCCATGATGCCACCCCCTCGGCTGGGAGGGAAAATCATCTTGATGGCGATAATAAAGAGGATAATCGCCCCTGCAATACTGACCGCTTCCTGCCTGAGATGGAGTACTTGCAGCATGGCATCGCCGACAAACAGGAAAATCACCAGAATCAACAGGGCGATCAGCATTTCCCGCATCAGAATTTTGACCCGACGCCTGGGGGGCACAGCTTTTAGAACAGAGATAAAGATTGGCATATTGCCGAGCGGATCCATAATCAGGAACAGCAATATGGCTGTGGAGTAGATTTCCATCGGTTCAGCTTAAACTCAGAATTAGAATAAAAAAAATTGAGCGGGCTTATAACATCTGGCCTTTAAAAAAACCAATCCTGATTTGTCGATTTTACACGACAAAGCCCGGACATTAAAATCTGGCGGGCTTTTTGTAGAGGGTGAGTTTTCGAAAGTGATTAGTTTTGCGTGTTGGGAATTCTTTGACGAATGAGTAACTCGAGCTGATCAAAGCGCTCATCGACTTTGTCAAAGCGCTCATCAACTTTGTCAAAGCGCTGATCGACTTGGTCAAAGCGCTTATCATGTTCATCAAAGCGCTTGTCATGTTCATCAAAGCGTTGGCGGGTTTCCCTGACGAACTCATTGTGTTGTTCATCCGCCCTCTTGAACCCTGCGTGGGTGGCTTCTGTCAATGCAGCTATGCAGGCTTTCACACCAGCGAGATCCGTCTTCACCCCGGAAACATCTAACTTCAATCCGGCAATATCATGCTGATTAGTGAGTGCGATGTTTTTTATATCTGCACACACCCTGGCCAGACTGTGCACATCTGCGTCAAGGTTTCTATGCTGGGTTTCAAGCTTTTCAAGTCTTACTTCTAGGGACATGAATTATGGAACCTGTTTACGTGAATGGAGCTGACAGCATAGCAGCCCCAGTCAATCTGCATAGGCTCAAATAACAAAATTCTTTTGGCTCAGCAATAATGCGAGTCTTGCCTGTTTATCTTTCATATATCCAGAATGCTGTTCAGCGGTTTGGGCGCTGAGGTTTTCATGAAATTTCTCAGCCTGCTTTTCAGCGTTGTAGATTTCCTGCTTATCCATCTGGCTGTCTGCGATCCAGTGGGACTGTTGAGTGGCTGCTGTGTTGATGGGCTTAATGGCTTCGCTCATGGTGAATCTCCCCAAATCATTTGCTGATATGGGAAGATTAGGTCTGGATAGTTCAAGCGTCTGTAATACTTTGGGCGAAAGTAAACTTTAATTATATTAAATTTATTTTTAATAACCTTTTAAAGGCCCAAGTATTCGTTTTTCAACTTCACATAGTTGTCCGCACCGTAAGAGAAGAGGGCCTTCTCTTTTTCACTGATCGGGCGAGCCTTCTGGGCTGGATTGCCTTTGTAAACAAACCCGCTTTCCAGTCGCTTTCCCGGTGGCACCAGGCTGCCCGCAGCGACAATCACTTCCTCCTCGACCACTACGCCATCCATCACCACGGCTCCAATGCCAATCAGGCAGCGATTGTGGATCGTACAACCGTGCAGGGTGACCTTGTGACCGACCGTCACTTCATCACCAATAATCAACGGATAACCATCGGGGTTAAACGCGCTGGCATGGGTGATATGCAACACCGAACCGTCCTGAATACTGGTGCGTGAGCCTATGCGGATGCGATGCATATCTCCGCGCACCACCGCCATGGGCCAGACGGAGCTGTCTTCACCAATTTCTACGTCGCCCAGGACCAGGGCGGTTTCGTCAATAAATACCCGGTCACCCAGTGCTGGGGTATGACCTCTGAAGGTTCTGATGGATTGGCTTGTCATGATGTTTGACTTCTTTGCTTGCTCTTTGTCTGGGCTTTAAGAGGAAAACGGTCAGGAGATTCAATCATTGTTTCAGTAAGATCAACATCAATATCTGGCCAATAGAAGTGACCTTTTCTGAGTTCTTCAACGTTGATGATTGCGCTAACTGGCTGGTCCTTGAACCATGGAAAATCTTCGTAAGACATGAACAGCTCTTTGCCACTGGTCATTAGCCAGATGCCATGAGATGAGATATTTGTCACTTCAGTTCCGGAAGTGCATATTCCATGCGTTGATGATGGCATAGTGCTTCTCCTTGATCAGTTTCTCAATCTCTCAGAAAAAACGATACCCCTTCTTCTTGAATACAGTTGGACTCATCTCATGCCTCAATAGTTTCTCAGACAGGGAAAGTTAGAACAACAATTGCTCAAACTGAAAGAAAGTAATGCCTTTTAGACAACTATTGTCGCGAAGCAGAACGCTTTCAAGTATTGCATTGTCCTTGAAAACCGATAATCCTGCACCCATAGACATAAAAAGAACCATCAGTTTGGACAATAAACAGCGAGCATCTGAATTATGAGCAACCCACTGCTGGAAACCTGCGAACTGCCTCCTTTTGCCAAGATTAAACCAGAGCATATAAAACCGGCTGTAGAGACCATTATTGCCGAAAGTGAGCAAGCGGTAGACGCACTTCTGGCAGATAAAAATCAAACCTTCAGCTGGAAGACGCTTCAGGAACCCATGGACAGTCTGGGAGACAGGCTTAATCAGGCCTGGTCACCGGTGGGTCATATGAATGCTGTCGTCAATACCGATGAGCTAAGAGATGCTTACAATGCCTGTCTTCCCCTGCTTTGCGAATATTCAACATGGCTGGGTCAGAATCAGGATCTCTATCAGGCCTATCTGACGCTGTCCGAGTCAGAGGGGTTCGAGAATCTGGATAAGGCTCAGAAAAAAGTCATTACCGATAATCTGCGGGATTTCAAACTGGCGGGTGTTGCCCTGCCGCAAGAGAAAAAAGCTCGTTATGGCGACATTCAAAAACGTCTTTCTGAACTGACCAGTAAGTTTTCTGACAATGTTCTGGATGCCACCATGGCCTGGTCCAAACTGATTACCGATGAATCAGAGCTGGTCGGCCTGCCTGAATCCGCATTGGCAGGCGCCAGACAGTTGGCTGAGTCCAAAGGTCACAGCGAAGGCTGGATGCTGAATCTGGATTTTCCGAGCTATTTCCCGGTGATCACCTATGCAGACAATCGTGAGTTGCGGGAAGAGGTTTATACAGCGTTCAGTACCCGGGCATCGGACCAGGGTCCGAATGCGGGTGAATTTGATAATTCAGGCAATATTAATGAAATCCTCAAGCTACGTCAGGAGCTGGCCGAACTGCTGGGGTTCAATAACTATGCGGAATACTCACTGGCGACCAAAATGGCTGACTCCACTGACAAGGTCGTTGCGTTTCTGGAAGATCTGGCCAGTAAGAGCAAGCCTCAGGCAGAAAAAGAACTGAATGAACTGAAAGCCTTTGCCAAAGCAGAACACGGTGCTGAAGATTTGCAGGCCTGGGACATTGGCTACTATGGCGAGAAGCTCAGACAGCAGCGCTACGCTATTTCTCAGGAAGAGTTGCGTCCCTGGTTTCCGTCAGAAAAAGTAGTGAATGGCATGTTCTCTGTCGTGGAACGCCTATTTGGAATTACCTTTGACAAGGTCACCGACGTTGAAACCTGGCACAAAGATGTTGGCTTTTTCAATGTTATTCGCGATGGCGAAGTGATTGGTCGTTTCTACCTCGACCTCTATGCCCGTGAACACAAGCGCGGTGGTGCCTGGATGGGTGAGTGCCGGGTGCGTCGCAGGATTGGCGACAAAGTTCAGCTGCCAGTGGCTTACCTGACTTGTAACTTCACGCCACCCGTTGGTAATCAGCCAGCCCTGCTGACCCATGATGAAGTTGTGACCCTGTTCCATGAGTTTGGTCACGGTCTGCATCATATGCTGACCCGGGTCGATTATTCTGCCGTATCCGGAATCAATGGCGTAGCCTGGGATGCAGTCGAGCTGCCCAGCCAGTTTCTTGAGAATTGGTGCTGGGAAGAAGAAGGTCTGGCTTTGATCTCCGGCCATTTTGAAACGGGCGAGCCTCTGCCTGAAGATAAACTGGATAAATTACTGGCCGCTAAAAACTTCCAGTCCGCCATGATGATGGTGCGTCAGCTGGAGTTCTCACTGTTTGATTTCAAACTGCATAAAGACTTTTCAAAAAGCGTGAGTGAAGGGAAAACGGTTCAGGCGGTATTGGATGAAGTTCGCAGTCAGGTCTCTGTGGTTATGCCTCCGGCCTTCAATCGTTTCCAGCATGGCTTCAGCCATATCTTTGCTGGAGGGTATGCGGCGGGCTACTACAGCTACAAATGGGCTGAGGTATTGTCTGCGGATGCCTTCTCCCGATTTGAAGAAGAGGGTATATTCAACCGCCAGACCGGTGAGTCTTTCCTGCATGAAATTCTGGAAAAAGGCGGTTCTGCGGAGCCCATGGAGCTGTTTGTAAATTTCCGGGGCCGGGAGCCAGAAGTGGATGCTCTGTTGCGCCATTCGGGTATCTCTGTCTGAAAAGAGAATTTTGAATGAAAGGCTCTGAGATCATGGGATCTCGGGGTCTTGGTATTTCTTTATGTGCTATAGGCATTTATGCGCTGTGGCACCTGTTTGCTGTAGGCCTCAGAGCTATGACAACGAAAAGATTTATTGCCGGAGCCGTCTGTCCATCCTGTGGTCAGCAGGATTCGGTGAGGATGTACGCCGAGAACGGTGAAAACTATCGCGAGTGCGTGGAATGCCATTATTCGGATGTGATGGAAAAAGATCCTTCTCTTGCGGGGAAACCACCAGTGACGAGGGTCTCCCCAGAAGACAGGAAGTCGGATGATGATGCTAAAAAGGAAAGCGCTGTTCAGATCGTAAGAATACTGGATCAACAACCCTGAGTTCGAAATCAGATGTTATGATAAACCCTCACAGCTGTGCTGCTTTGCAAATGCGCCATGGCTATTGGAGTTTAACAAGCGATGTTCAAATACAGTCCTCTGCATTAACGTCTACTTCATCGTCAGTGCCCCGGATCAGGCTGCTGACGTAAACTTCAGTTCAATACCCATACGGCTGGACAGGCAATTCCATTTTGACCAGGTCGTTACCCACTGCTCCGGATTGCGGTTGTTGACGAAATCCTTGAACATGCGATCGTTATAAAGCTCCTGCGAACGAATCATGTGCCTGACCGTCTGCTCAACGATTTTGTCCAGCTCATTGCCAAACTCTTCACCCAGAATGGCATGAATGATCAGGTTGGCCCAGGTCATGTTCATCGGGATCAGGGGAGAGCCGATTCGAGATAGGTAACTGTCGTTTACTTCCTCAATCAGTCGATGCGTAAAGTAGGCTTTATCCAGCAGATCAAACAGCCCCACATTATTTTGGGACTGCAAAACCGGTGCCAGAAAGTTCTCTTCGGCAATGCTTAGAAAAGGGGAAATGAAAGCCTCAATGTCCAGTTCCTTTGAAGCCTGATCCAGCGCTTCAAGAAAGTCAGGTACATGATCAATGTATTCAACTGCAAACTTCAGCAGTGTCTCACTGGCCATGTCGTCGGGAAGTTCGATTGTGTGGTGCAACTGCTCCACCTGTTGACAGACAAGCGACTGAAGGTGGCTTGAGCCCTCTTCATGCTTTCGGGCACAATCGATCAGATTATTAATTGCCACTACGTCCATGATTGTCTCCGTTGCGGTTGCTATTAATTTGGGTACTGCAACGTCACCGTGAAGGTGTTAAAAAGACCATAGTACCAACAAGAACTCAAGCTTTTTTAAATACCTCTTTTTCATAATACAAAGATCTTTTATTCATTAAATTAGAATTTAAAAAAGACTGTAAATTACGACAAAAATGAAAAAGTGCAAGCACTTGTGCAGTCAAAAAAATGACACACTACATATGCTTAAACAGGCTCTGAAAGTTGGTTCTGATCCACCCATTTCGAGGTGTAATAAAAATATCATAAAGAAGATGAATGGATGTTTGTATCTGTGACAGGCGTTACAAAGTTGTGCTGACTCAATAAGAGTGATCGAAAAAAGTCTAAACAGGTATTCTTTCCATTGAATTCACGTTACCTTATTTTAAACGACAAGTGGCAATTTCTTATTAAAGGTATTTTTTGACAAGACTCTTTTCATTTTGTGCAATCATGTTGTTTAATGAGGTTCTGGGACTATACTTGATGAGCGATCATTGTCAGGTTGAATGAATCACTCAATGCGTCTCACGGGTATTGTTATTTGCAGGGTGTTCCTGTGCAGTAGGTTTTGCAGGTCGGGTCCGAAGTAGTATGACGTTGTCGGTTACTTAGCGCTCTCTTGCGATTGAATATTGGCACTTTGACTTTCCGCAGATAGCCTGAACCGGGTTATTTCTTTCTCCACAGCGAAAAAGAAATAACAGGTAGACGGTTGGCTGAAATCTCTGTAAATCAGCAGCTCTGGTAGTTAGCTCTGATAGTTAAAGTGTATTGCAGTTTTTCTGGCAAGATGCTGTGTGGCTCCTGTCCGGTAACGACAACTAGTCAAGTCAGTAAGCATTGCTCGGGGATGTCCGGATGCTTGCTGCCCCGTCGCCTCTGAAAGCAAGACTTGGGTCTGCTGAACAATAATAATAAGTCACCGCCTTGTCTGGGCGGACAGTCAGGGGATGTAAGGGAATGATGCAGCACGCACTAGCTCTCTTTCTTTTGATAAAAACTGCCATGAACGGGACGAAAAGCATGAGCGGTAAATATCGCCCATCCCGGATGGTGCCAGTGGCGGGGTTCCGGTATGGTGCCATTTTTCGAATAGTCCGGTCGTTATTGTCGCTCGGATCAGGAAAAGTTCTGGTTTCTTCCACTTGTTTAACTTCCAGAAAACGACCCTCTTCTATTGTTTCCGGGGGAGTCGGTCAATACTTTCTGGTTTTTCTGACCACACTATCAGGTTTTATGATGCCCAGCCGTCTGTTGGCTGATTGGAAAGTCAATATGACCGAGGGGGTTACGGCAGTCAGTCGTTCGGTTTACGACTTGCACATGACCATATTTATTATCTGTGTGGTCATTGGCATTCTGGTATTCGGTGTTATGTTTTACTCCATTTTCATGCACCGTAAATCAAGAGGCGTTAAGCCCCATCCCTTCCATGAAAGTACGATTGTAGAAATACTGTGGACGACCATCCCGCTATTAATTCTGGTGGGCATGGCGATTCCGGCAACAAAGACACTGATTGATATTTACGATACGGATGAAGCTGAAATTGATATCAAAATTACCGGGTATCAATGGAAGTGGCAGTATGAGTATCTGGGAGAAGGAGTGTCCTTCTTCAGTAATCTCAAAACTACACCGGAACAGATTTATAACGTTCGCAGCAAAGACCCCAACTATCTTCTGGAGGTTGACGAACCACTGGTATTACCTGCGGGTAAAAAGATCCGTTTCCTGGTCACTGCCGCAGATGTTATTCATTCATGGTGGGTACCCTCATTCGCCGTTAAACGGGATGCTATTCCGGGTTTTATTAACGAAGCCTGGACCAACGTCGAACGTCCCGGAATTTATCGTGGTCAATGTGCAGAACTGTGTGGGAAGGATCATGGCTTTATGCCCATTGTAGTGGATGTCAGGTCACCGGATGACTATGAAGACTGGTTGTCAGAGAAGAAAACACTGGCTGCTAAAGAGCGTGAGTTAACCAGTAAAAACTGGACTATGGCCGAGCTGATGGAGCGCGGAAAAAACACCTACGAAAGAGTCTGTGCGGCCTGTCACCAGGTCAATGGTGAGGGTATGCCGCCCCTGTTTCCTGCTCTCAAAGGATCAAAAATGGCTGTTGAGAAAGATCAGGTCAAAGCGCATATCGATATTGTCTTGAACGGCAAGAAGGGTACCGCCATGCAGGCCTTTGCTGCCCAGTTGAGCGAAGTCGATCTGGCGGCAGTCATTACCTACGAAAGAAATGCCTGGGGTAATAATACCGGTGATCTGGTCACGCCGAAGCAAATTCTGGAATACAAGAATACCGGGGAGTACAAAGCGACGGATGCTGAAGCTTCAGGCGGGTCTGCTGCTGTCAGTAAGCCAGCGGTGAATGAGCCGAATACTAATACACATCAGGCTGGACTGTGAGGAATGCAACCATGACTGCTGTGACAGACACATGCGCAAATGACAAGCCAAGCGAGCATCATGACCATCACGGTCCTGCCAGGGGATTGATGCGCTGGGTGCTAACCACGAACCATAAAGATATTGGCACCATGTATCTCTGGTTCAGTTTTATTATGTTCCTGACCGGCGGTGCTATGGCGATGGTGATCCGGGCGGAACTGTTTCAACCAGGGATGCAGATCGTAGATCCCGGCTTCTTTAACCAGATGACCACCATGCACGGTCTCATCATGGTATTCGGTGCGGTCATGCCTGCCTTTGTCGGCCTGGCTAACTGGATGATTCCATTGATGATCGGTGCGCCAGACATGGCGCTGCCAAGAATGAATAACTGGAGCTTCTGGATTCTGCCTTTTGCAGCCGTGATGCTGATCAGCACACTGTTTATGGAAGGCGGGGGTCCAAACTTTGGCTGGACATTTTACGCACCTCTGTCAACCACCTATGGGCCGCCGTCAACCACCTTCTTTATCTTTGCCATCCACATGCTGGGTATCTCGTCCATCATGGGGGCGATCAATATTATCGCCACCATTCTGAACCTGCGGGCACCCGGCATGACCATGATGAAGATGCCGCTGTTTGTATGGACCTGGTTGATTACTGCGTATCTGCTGATTGCTGTTATGCCGGTACTGGCCGGTGCTGTGACTATGATGCTGATGGACATCCACTTTGGCACCAGTTTCTTTAATGCAGGCGGTGGTGGCGACCCTGTTCTGTTCCAGCATATTTTCTGGTTCTTCGGACATCCAGAAGTGTACATCATGATCCTGCCTTCCTTCGGGATCGTGTCAGCCATTCTGCCAGCATTCGCCAGAAAACCCCTCTTCGGCTATACGTCAATGGTCTATGCCACCGCAAGTATTGCTTTTTTGTCGTTTATTGTCTGGGCGCACCATATGTTTACCGTAGGTATTCCGCTGGTGGGTGAACTGTTCTTTATGTACGCCACCATGTTGATTGCTGTGCCTACCGGAGTGAAGGTCTTTAACTGGGTTACCACTATGTTCAGGGGCGCCATGACCTTTGAAACCCCCATGCTGTTCAGTATTGCTTTTGTGGTGCTGTTTACTATCGGTGGTTTCTCTGGACTGATGCTGTCTATTGCCCCTGCTGACTTCCAGTATCACGACACCTATTTTGTCGTGGCTCACTTCCACTACGTACTGGTACCCGGTGCAATTTTTGCCATCTTTGCTGCGGTCTATTACTGGTTGCCCAAATGGACAGGTCATATGTATGACGAGACGCTGGGCAAGACGCATTTCTGGCTGTCCTTTATCGGTATGAACCTGACCTTCTTTCCGATGCACTTTATCGGGCTGGCGGGTATGCCTCGCCGTATTCCGGATTATGCCCTGCAATTTGCCGACTTCAACATGATTGCCAGTATCGGTGGTTTTATGTTTGGAACCACGCAGCTGCTGTTCCTGTTTATCGTGATCAAATGCATCAGGGGCGGCGAGAAAGCCAAGGCTCAAAGCTGGGAAGGTGCAGAAGGTCTGGAATGGAGCCTGCCTTCGCCAGCACCTTACCATACCTTCACCACACCACCGGACGTGAAGTAATGAGTGAGAAGGATGATACCCCGGCCGACCTGTCGCGGAGAACTGTCATCAAGACTGGCTTGGTGGCTGGCGGTATGTTTGGTTTCGGCTTTGCCATGGTTCCCATATACGACGTGTTTTGTAAGGTAACGGGACTCAATGGCAAAACCGATCCGAATCCATACCGCTACAATGCCGAAACGGCTGAGGTGGATACCAGCCGGAAGGTGAAAGTGCAGTTTGTGGCAACCAACAATGCTGAGATGAGCTGGGACTTCAAACCCAGCGTCACAGAAGTGGTGGTTCACCCCGGGCAGGTTGGCGAGCTGGAGTTCTTTGCCCGCAACCCGACCGGCGAACGAATGATCGGTCAGGCCATTCCCAGTGTTTCACCGTTTCAGGCTACCAACTATCTGCACAAGGTAGAGTGTTTCTGCTTCACCACCCAGACATTGGAAGCAGGCGAAGAAAAAATCATGCCGCTTAGAATTATTGTGGATCAGGCATTACCCCGGCATATCACCAAACTAACGTTGTCGTACACCTTGTTTGATGTGACGACAATGGGAGAGAGGACACTGCCGTCCTGAGGAGATTCTGATGGCTCAAGAAGGTGAAGGTACCTATTATGTTCCGGCCCAGAGCAAGTGGCCGATCATTGCCTCGATAGGTCTTTTTACCATGCTGTTGGGTGCAGGCATGATGATGAACGACATGTCTGCCGGGGTAAAAGATTCGTTTGCACATTATGTGTTTTTCGGCGGCTCCCTGATCATGGCTTACATGATCTTTGGCTGGTTCAGTAATGTCATCGAAGAGTCCCGCAAAGGTCTTTACAGTGACCAGATGGACCGCAGCTTCCGTTGGAGTATGGGCTGGTTTATCTTCTCCGAAGTCATGTTCTTTGCGGCTTTCTTCGGAACGCTCTTTTATATCCGTTACTTTGCCGTTCCCTGGCTGGCCGGCGAGGGAGACGGTGCTTCCACTCATGAACACCTCTGGCCAGAGTTTGAAGCGGACTGGCCGCTGATGACCAACCCGGATAATGAAACATTCCCGGGAGCCCGAGGGGTCATCGATCCATTCCATCTTCCTCTGCTGAACACCCTGTTACTGGTCGCTTCCAGTATTACCCTGACGATTGCACACCATGCCCTCAGAAAGGCAGAGAGAACCAAGGTGAAGGTATGGATGATTCTCACCCTGATTCTGGGTTTTACTTTCCTTTACTTTCAGGCTGAAGAATACGCCGAAGCCTACAATGAGCTCGGGTTGACCCTGAGCGCGGGTATCTATGGCTCAACGTTCTTTATTTTGACGGGTTTTCACGGGGCACATGTCACCCTGGGTGCCATAATGTTGCTGATCATGCTGATTCGTATCTATAAAGGGCATTTTAAGCCGGATAACCATTTTGCTTTTGAGGCATCCAGCTGGTACTGGCACTTTGTTGATGTGGTCTGGCTCGGCCTGTTTATCTTTGTTTATCTGATATGAGGAGAGCCCGACATTTCCGGGAAGAGGTGGAAGCTAACGACTTTCGTCGTTTAGCGGTACAGCCAGGGAGCGTTACTGTGAACATCTCCAAACAGCCAGGCCACCACAATGATCAACATGATCAGGGCGGTCAGGCCAACCCGGGCGGTGAGTGAATTTACCAGTTTGGCGGAACCGCCATCACCTTTAAGTAGAAAGTACATGCCTCTGCCCAGGCAGAAGAGTACGGCAAGAAAAAGAACAACAATAATAATTTTTAACCACATATTACGCTCCCTGCTGATGCCTGAGTTGATGAAAAACGGTTTGCTTAACCGATTGTTAAATCAATCTGTGTCGCACATGTTTTTTCTTACGTTAAAGGCATTCAGATCAGAATAACAGCGGAGTTTGGTAGAGCACCCGATGTTGAAGTATAGCTATCGATCCCTTAAGAGCTATCGCGTTAAGTTGTCGCTATTGGTGTTGCTGCTTTTGCCCCTGCTGATCAAACTGGGGTTCTGGCAGATGTCCCGATACCAGGAGAAGCTTGAGCTTGAGCAGACCCTGGCAGAACGACAGACCATGCCCGCTCTCAGCCTGTCTGATATCAGCCGCTACTCTGATGCCATGTATCTGCCGATAAACGTCCGTGGTCGTTTTATTTTCGGTCGGGCTTTTTTTCTCGATAACCAGATTCACGAAGGTCGTGCCGGTTACGACCTGATCATGCCTTTTCTGGCCAATGATGGTCAGTACTTGTTGGTCAACAGAGGCTGGATACCTGCTCAATCCAGAGACAGTTTGCCGGAAATCAAGACACCTGATGGAGAACTTGAGTTAACGGGCAAACTCTATCGGTTATTGGGGAATCCGTTCACGCTGGGTGAAGATATCTGGCATGAAGAGTGGCCCAAACGTATTCAGGCCATCCACTTTGACCGAATGGGGGAAGCATTGGGGCAGACGCTACCTCTATATATTCTGAAGCTGGAACAGAATCAGCCCGGCGCTTATCTGATACGCCCCCTGACAATGAAAACTACCTCTCAGAAACATCTCGGCTACGCTATTCAATGGTTCCTGATGGCTCTGGTCCTGCTCTTTCTCTATCTCTGGCAGATGCTATGTTCAGGCTTGGGTCAAAGCCAACAAAAGCACCATAAAGAGGTGTCCGCAGCTGATGCAAAAGAGGATGATTCACTGTGATTAGCAGAATTTTTTGTTTATGTGGCCTGCTGTTTTTTATATTCCTTATTCCGGAAAATGGATTTGCAGAAATTCGCCACGCCTGTTTTATTGTTAATCCCACCAGTAATAATGGCCAGGGGGAAAAAGTCTGGGACAGTATTAAGGAAGCCCTCGACCATTACCAATACTATACAGCAAGCGGCTCTATGGACCAGGCTGCTTCTCCGTTAGGGCCGACATATGAGGTGTCTTTTACGGAGCACCCTGGTCATGCAACGGAACTGGCACTTCGGGCATACCGGAATTGGCAGCAAGGGCGACACGCTCATGGAGATCAGTTACTGATCGTTGCCGTTGGCGGGGATGGCACTGTCCATGAGGTGGTTCAGGGTTTAGAAAATCAACAGCCGCAAGTCGTTATAGGGATTATACCGGCAGGTACGGGGAATGATATAGCAAGAACACTTCGTTTGGGTAATCCCATGCATGCCCTTCGGAGTCTGGTTTATGGAAGACCTGCCCCCTTTGGTGCCTACAAAATTGAAGGTTGTCAAAGAGGAACTTGCGAGAAGAAAACGGTTTTGGCAGTGGACGAGTTTGATCTGGGTGTGACGGCTCAGGCGACAAAAAAGAAAAACGAACACGACAGTGGCGAGCGACCAAGCCGACTGCTGAGATGCTCTCCCAGAAGAATGGTCTATACAATGTCAGCCCTCAGTTCAGCAATGAGATGGCATGCACCTACAGTCGATTGCAGTATTGATGGCGGTAGCAGCTTCAATATCCCCCTGAATCTGCTGGCAGCGGGAACTGGGCCAACGATTGGAGGTGGAGTCAGACTTTTTAATGGTATGCGTCCGAACAGTGACCAGGGACAGATGCTCTACAATCAGCGGAGGGCTCACCCGATTTCGACACTTTTTCAGATGACCATGCAGAGATTATTCAATCGGTCAGCTCTGCAACAGACTTGGTTTACTCAAATGGACATTGGGCACGGTCAGGCACCTCAGAATATTCAGGTTGACGGTGATATTTTGCTGCAAACCCCGGCACAAGTAACCTGGGTGCCAGAAGTATTCCAGTTTATGAGACCCCCTGAACCCGGTGATTTCGGTTATGAGGCAATGCGTCGTGAAGAAGAGCTGACTTTACTTGAATTTTTTAAACGTTAAGTAGGGCTTGAACATTACACGGAAAAACTTCGTCTAAGCTGTCTAATGGTTTTTAATGGTGGGTCCTATTGCAGATGGAGACATCAGTCTTCTGGAAGCTGGCAAAAACCGCATAAAAAAGTTCCGGTACTTACAGAAATTAGGATGGCTCAACGTGACTGGCAGAATTTTTTATTTATATGGACTGCTGCTTTTTGTATTTCTTGTTCCGAAAAACGGATTTGCGGTGATTCCGGGAAACCCATATCTAGAGATTCCGAAAAGCATATTGGCAGATATCCGCCACGTCTGCTTTATCGTTAATCCAGCCAGTAATAATGGACAGGGTGCGAGAGTCTGGGAAAGTATTGAACAGGCTGTCAATCATTATTTCACAGCAGTAGGCTCACAGGACGAGGCTGCTGCTCAGGATCGAGCGACATTTGAAGTGTTTTTTACGGAATATGCAGGTCATGCAACGGATCTGGCAACCCAAGCTCATCAGAACTGGCATCAGGAGCAGCGGGAGCAACAGGAGCAGGAGCTGCAGGGGGACGAGCATAAATTATTAAAGAAGAAGTTATTACATTATAAAGAAGCCGGGAGGAAGGCGTTGAAGTCCGCCTCGGCCAGGCAGTTATTAGAGAATCAGTTGTTAATTGTTGCAGTGGGAGGAGACGGCACTGTTCATGAGGTGGTTCAGGGTTTAGAAGCTCATCGACAACAAGTTATTATTGGGGTTATACCGGCGGGTACGGGAAACAATATAGCAAGATCACTTCAATTGCGTGACCCGATGCATGCCCTTCGGACACTGGTTTATGGAGCCGTTCAACCTTTAGGTGCGTATAAAATTGAAGCCTGTGAAAGAGGAAGTTGCCAGAAGAAAACGGTTCTGGCAGTCAATGAGTTTGATCTGGGCGTGACGAATCAGTTAACAAAAAGGAAAAATGATTACGGGAGCGGTGAACGATCGGGTCGACTGATGAGTTACTCACCCGGAAATATGATCTATCCACTCTCAGACCTCGCTTCAACAATGAGATGGAATACACCTATGGTCAAGTGCAGCATTAATGGGGGTAGCAGATTCCATATCCCTCTGAATATACTGGCCGGAGGGGTCACGGGGCCTATAATCGGAGGCGAGTTTGGCCTTCAGGATGGTGTCAGAGCAGACAGTTCGCAGGGGGAGCTGCTTTATGGTGAGAAGTGGGATCCACCCCTTTGGGCACTTGTTCAGGTGGCTATGCAGAGATTATTCAATTGGTCAGGCCTCAAACGGGCTCAGTTTAATCAACTGGACATTGAGCACGTGAAGGAACCACCTCCGGATATTCAGGTTGATGGTGATATTTTACTGCAAACACCGGCACGAATAACCTGGTTGCCGGGAGTGTTCCATTTTATGAGACCTCCCGTATATGGTGATTACAATTATTTCGACATGTACTTTGAAGAAGCCGAGGACGAAAGAGCGAAGAAAAAGCAGGATTCCATGTAAATTTTGAGTATTGCAGTGGGACTATTTCTCAGAAAAACCTCGGCTACGCTATTCAATGGCTGGGTCTGTGTCTCCGGTAAATGTCTCTGTCGGGCCCGGACAGAGCCAACAAAAACAGTTACCCGTGACCGACAGAAAGGGGATGGTTTACTGTGAATAGTCGAGTTTTTTATTCATATGTTCTGCTGCTTTTTGTATTTCTTATTCCTGTAAACGGATTTGCAGCGATTCGCCATGCCTGCTTTATCGTCAATCCTGCCAGTAATAATGGTAAAGGTTGGAGGGTTTGGGACAGAATTGAAGAAGCGGTCGACCAGCACTACACAGCAGTTGGCTCACAAGACCAGGCTGCAGCTGCGCTACAAGCGACATATAACGTTTTTTTTACAGAACATGCGGGTCATGCAACGGAACTGGCAATGCAGGCATATCTGGACTGGCAGCAGGGGCAACATGATCAGGAAGATCAGTTACTGATTGTTGCTGTTGGTGGCGATGGCACTGTCCATGAGGTGGTTCAGGGTCTTGAAGGTCAACCACAAGTTGTTATTGGTGTTATACCAGCGGGTAAGGGAAACGACATTGCGAAAACACTCCGATTGGGTAAACCGATGCATGCCCTTCGGACATTGGTTTATGGCACTCCTATGCCTTTTGGTGCCTACAAAATTGAAGGTTGTGAAAGAGGCAGTTGCGAGAAGAAAACGGTTCTGGCAGTGAATGAGTTTGAGCTGGGTGTGATGACCCAGATGAAAAAAAAGAAAGATGAACACGACAGTGGTGAGCGACCAAGCCGACTGCTGAGATATTCACCAAGAAGTATGGCCTATCCAATGTTAGCCTTCAGTTCAGCAATGAGATGGAATACACCCAATGTCAGGTGTCGTTTTGATCGTGGAAGCTATCATGATATCCCCTTGAATTTTCTGGCAGCAGGGACAGGGCCGACGGTAGGAGGCGGGCTTACCCTTTATAACGATATGGGACCGTCCAGATTCTTTGGAGAGCTGCTTTATAATCAGCACAGGACTCATCCTGTTTGGACACTTATTCAGATTAACATGGAGACAAGCACGCACCTCATTTGGAGACTTATCAAGATGACCATTGGGAGATTATTCCACTGGCCAGGTATGCAGCGGCTTTGCTTTACTCAACTGAATATTGAAAACGAGGTTGAGACACCTCTGTCTATTCAGGTCGATGGTGATATTTTACTGCAAACACCCGCACAAATAACCTGGCTGAGGGGGTTGTTCCAGTTTATGAGACCTCCCGAACATGGAGAACTCGGTCATGCCCTGATGTATCTCGATGAAGTGGAGGATTAAAGAGCCAGGAAAAAGCAGGGTTCCATTTAAATTTTCAGTGTGGCTATCAGACTGTTTCTCAGAAAAACCTCAGCTAAGCTATCCAATGGTTTTTAATGGCTGGGTTTGTATCTATGGCAATTGCCACCGCCAGGCCCGGATCAATGCCAACAAAAACAGGTATCCGTGACTGACAGAAAAGGGGATGGTTTACTGTGAGTAGTCGAGTTTTTTATTTATATGTCCTGCTGCTTTTTGTGTTTCTTATTCCTGTATATGGATTTGCAACGATTCGTCACGCCTGCTTTATCGTCAATCCTGCCAGTAATAATGGTAAAGGTTGGAGGGTCTGGGACAGAATTGAAGAAGCGGTCGACCAGCACTATACAGCAGTCGGCTCACAAGACCAGGCTGCAGCTGCGGTACAAGCGACATATAACGTTTTTTTTACAGAACATGCGGGTCATGCAACGGAACTGGCAATGCAGGCATATCTGGACTGGCAACAGGTGCAACACGATCAGGAAGATCAGTTATTGATTGTTGCTGTTGGTGGCGATGGCACTATCCATGAGGTGGTTCAGGGTCTTGAAGGTAAACCACAAGTTGTTATCGGTGTTATACCGGCGGGTAAGGGAAACGACATTGCGAATACACTCCGATTGGGTAAACCGATGCATGCCCTTCGGACATTGGTATATGGCACTCCTATGCGCTTTGGTGCCTATAAAATTGAAGGTTGTGAAGGAGGCAGCTGCGAGAAGAAAACGGTTCTGGCAGTGAGCGAGTTTGATCTGGGTATGGCGACCCAGATGAAAAAAAAGAAAGACGACCACAACAGTGGTAAACGACCAAGCCGACTGCTCAGATACTCACCCAGAAGTATGGCCTCTGCAATGTTAGCCATCAGTTCAGCGATGAGATGGAATACACCCATAGTCAGGTGCACTACTGATAATGGCAGGTTCAATATTCCATTGAATTTTCTGGCCGCAAGTACAGGGCCAACGTTCGGAGGTGGAATCGCCCTTTTTAATTACATGCTCCCGATCTGTACGCGGGGAAAGCTGCTTTATAGTCATCAGAGGACGCATCCCATTTGGACACTTATTCAGATGACTATGGAGAGATTACTCAATTGGTCAGGTCTGACTCGGACGAATATGCAGAAATTACGCAATTGGTCAGGTCAACGGGAGCTTGTTTTTACTCAACTGGGCATTCAACATCAGGATGAGACACCGCTGTCTATTCAGGTCGATGGTGATATTTCACTGCAAACACCGGCACAAATAACCTGGTTGTCGTCAGCGTTCCGGTTTATGAGACCTCCCGAATATGGAGAACTCGGTTATGCCCTCATGGACCTTGACGGAGCCGGGGATGATCCGGATTCCTTTTATATTTTGAGTGCAGAAATGTGACTATCTAATCAACCGGGTATTATAAGAATGAAAAGAGTAAAGAAAGCAAAAAGTCGCTGGCAACTGGCTCTGGTTATTCTCATGCCTTCTCTGGCAATGGGTTTGGCCTGGTACTTTTATTTCTTTGGAACACAGTTTGTGCCGGATGGTCGTACGAACAAAGGTGAACTGTTGTTACCCCCTGCCAGCTTCCAGAGTATGACGCTTGAGAAAAATAATGAAATGTTTGATCTGCAGGGGCTGGAGGGACGTTGGGGGGTTCTGGTGTTTGGTGACGATGCCTGTTCTGATCAGGCCTGTCAGGAAGCGCTCTATCAAACCCGTCAGGCGCATCTGGCGCTGGGTAGAGACAGTGACCGGGTCGTTCGGCTGTTCATTTCGTCCTCATCGAATCCTGAATTAAACAAGCGTTTACTCAGCGAACACCCTGATCTGATCTGGTTAGGCAGTCGTAAAGAATCGGTGTTGAACGCTCTGGGTAAAAACCCGGGTGAAAAAAGAGAATGGCCAACCAATGGCTTTTACATCGTTGACCCCCTGGGGAATATCATGATGAAGTATCAGCCAGGGCAGTACGGTGGAGATTTATTAAAAGACTTAAGGAAGTTGCTTAAAGCATCAAACATCGGCTGACATTGAAAGGTGTTCTATGACGACAGCGTCTATTAAAAAAACAAGAAGCCAGACAAAACGACAGAGAACGGGTTTTTATCTCTCCCTGTTTGCAACCTTGCTGGCCGCTGTGGTTGTCGGGTTAGGGGCTTATACACGACTGGTTCACGCAGGACTGGGTTGTCCTGACTGGCCAGGTTGTTATGGCTTCCTGACAGTACCTGAAACAGCGCAGGAAATAGCCATAGCGGAAACACTCTTTCCCCATGCCCCGGTAGAGGTCGACAAAGGCTGGGCTGAAATGGTGCATCGGTATGTCGCAGGCTCCCTGCTGCTGCTGGTTTTGATGATCGCCATTCAGGCCGTCCGGAACCGGAAAGAGCCGGGACAGCCATTAAAACTGCCTTTATTGATTCTGGGGCTGATTATTCTGCAGGCGGCTTTCGGCATGTGGACTGTGACATTAAAGCTCTGGCCCCAGGTGGTGACCGCTCATCTTCTGGGTGGCTTTGCTACCTTTAGTTTGTTGTTTTTACTGACCCTTCGTTTATCCGGATTGGTTTGGCCAAAACTCCCCTCCTCTGGCCAGAGAGATCGGCTGCGAGGCTTAGCCGCTGTCGGACTGCTGGTGTTGATTTTACAGATCACACTGGGAGGCTGGACCAGCTCCAACTACGCCGCCCTGGCCTGTCCTGATTTTCCTATGTGTCAGGGGCAATGGCTGCCTGAGGCTGATTTTGCCGACGGTTTGAATGTCAGCCAGTCTATTGGTCCGAATTATCTGGGTGGAAAAATGGACTCTGAAGCCCGGACTGCTATACATCTTTTACACCGATTAGGGGCACTGGTGACTACGGTGTTTCTGCTGTTCCTTTTTGTACAGGTACTTCGATATAGTAATACACAGTTGTCTAATAACCGAAACAGCCTGAGAGTGCTGGCCACTTTGATGCTTCTGGCTCTGCTGGTACAGGTCATTTTGGGGGTCAGTAACATCCTGGGCAGCCTGCCACTTTCAGTGGCAGTGGCTCATAATCTGGGAGGTGCTGCTTTGCTGTTGACACTGGTGGCTCTCAACTTCCGTATGAACATATCTGAAGGATTCAGTGAGGTTCAATCATGAGTAAGGTCATTCAAAAGAGCAGTAGTGCATCCCTGCAGGAATCCGCTCACTGGCGTGATTATCTTGAGCTGACCAAACCCAGGGTGGTCGCCCTGATGGTTCTGACGGTAGTGATTGGTATGTGCCTGGCAACGCCGGGCATGGTGCCCCTGGATATTCTGCTGTTTGGTAATCTGGGCATTGCTCTCTCGGCCGCTTCCGCTGCGGTGATCAATCATGTGGTCGATCGACAGATTGATGCGGTTATGGCCAGAACCCACAAGAGACCGGTAGCCACAGGGCGTGTTGAGCCACTTCAGGCTTTGTTGTTTGCCTTTACTCTGGGTGTGCTGGGCATAGGGATTCTGGTGTTTCTGGTCAACCCTTTGACCGCCTGGCTGACACTGGCCTCACTGATGGGTTATGCCGTGATTTACACTCTGATTTTAAAGCGTGCTACTCCACAGAATATTGTCATTGGCGGGATTGCCGGTGCCTCCCCTCCCCTGCTGGGATGGACGGCAGTGACCGGACACTTTGAAGGACACGCCCTGCTGCTGGTCTTGATTATTTTCGCCTGGACGCCTCCTCACTTCTGGGCTTTGGCTATTCATCGCAAAGCTGAATATGCCAGGGCGGACATTCCCATGTTGCCGGTGACTCATGGAGAGGCATACACCAAACTGCATATTTTGCTGTATACAGTGATCATGATTCTGGTCAGTGTTCTGCCTTTCCTGACTGGCATGAGTGGTACTGTTTATCTGGCGGGTGCATTGATTCTCGGGGGGCGCTTTCTTTACTGGGCTATTGCTCTGTTGCGAGAAAGCAGGCCCCATGCCGCCATCAAGACGTTCAAGTATTCCATTACCTATTTGATGTTGCTCTTCGTGGTATTGCTGGTGGATCATTACACGTTCTATTTGTGGCTTTAACAGGCATAGGCTTGAAAGCAGCCACAGTTTTTTTCGAGCTGTATACGAGCCGAGGGCTTTTTTTATGAGCTTAGGGCTCCAGAGGATTGTCCATGGAATCTGGGATCAGAAACAACGTGAATAAAACAGTATTGATTCTGGTGGCCATTGTTGCGGTCATTATGGGTCTGACGTTCTACAAGTACACAAACAAGCCATCGTTGACACTGGAAGAGTTACAGCGAATGGGTACAGTGGTTTTCGACAAGCCACGCACCTTTGAAATGAAGGGTATGGTGGATAACAAGGGGCAACCTTTTACCCAAGCCAATCTCGAAGGCAAATGGTCCCTGGTGTACTTTGGTTACACCTTCTGTCCGGACATCTGCCCTACTACGCTGGGTCAGTTGAACCAGATGGATAAGCTGTTGAAGAACGATAACCCTGAAATGGCAAAGAAAATGCATTATTTCATGGTGACAGTTGATCCACGCAGGGACACAGTAGAGAAGCTTAATGGCTATGTCCCACATTTTAACCCTGATTTTGTGGGTGTGACGGGCTCCCAGAAAGCTATCCATAACCTGGCCGTGCAAATGAACATCCCCTACACACCGGTCATCGATCCGGAAGATGAATACTATCTGGTGGATCATGGCGCTAACCTGGTCATCATCAATCCAAAGGGGGACTACCACGGCTTTATCCGCCCGCCTCTGGATTCAGAAAAACTGACACGGGTAATGGTGGGTGTTGATGAGCTTTATCAGGAATAACTCGGTTATCAGGCTTCGGGGCCAGAAAGACTGGCCCGTCGATCAGCTGCGTTTGAAGCTCAAACCCAAAACAAAAATCAGGAAGCTACAGACGACAACGGAAGGTCCTGACGGTGTATCCAGTTGCCAGGATGCAGTCAATCCTCCTGCCACGCTCAACAGGCCAATGATGCCAGCGATGATAGCCATCTGTTCCGGTGTTCGGGAAAACCTCTGGGCTGTTGCGGCCGGAATAATCATCAGTGAAGTGATCAAAAGCACACCAACAATTTTCATAGCCACAGCAATCACAAGGGCCATCAGCAGGGTCAGAATCAGTTTGGTTCTTCGCACCGGAAAACCTTCAACCTGGGCCAACTCTGCATGAATAGTCATGGCCAGAAGAGGTCGCCACAGCAGGGCCAGAGTGATGAGAACCAGTGCGCCGCCGCCGTATATCCAGAACAGGTCTGTGGGTGAGGTCGCCAGAATGTCTCCAAACAGGTAGGACATCATGTCGATCCGGACGTTCTCGGAAAAACTGATCGCAACAAGACCCAGAGAAAGGCTGCTATGGGCAAGAATCCCCAGGAGTGTATCGGACGCCATTTTTTGTTGTTCCTGCAGCGAGACCAGGAGAACCGCAAGAAACAGCGAGCACACTACAATGGCCAGATTAAGATCAACATCGAGCAGCAGCCCCAGGGCTACGCCCAGCAGTGCCGAATGAGAGAGGGTATCGCCAAAGTAGGCCATCTTTCTCCAGACGACAAAACAACCCAGAGGCCCTGCCACTATAGCAACCCCTGATCCTGCCAGCAGTGCGGTAAGGAGCAGTTCAGACATGAGTGCTCCCGGTGTTTTTCTTGTGAATGATATGACCATCAACAGTATGTTCGTGGTCATGGTGGTGAGCGTAAACAGCCAGTTCCTCGGACTCTCCACCAAAAAGTTTCAGATAGGCCGGGTGTTGACGAACCTGATGAGGGTGACCTGAGCAACAGAGGTGCTGGTTAAGGCAAATGACCCGATCTGTTGAGGCCATCACAAGATGAAGGTCATGGGAGACCATTAAGACAGAGCAGCCGTCTTTCAGCTCAGGGTTATTGCCATTTCTGAGTTCGGTGATCAGGTGATAAAGCTCTTTCTGACCATTGACGTCTACTCCCTGAACCGGCTCATCGAGCACCAGAAGATGAGGTTTGTTGAGCAGTGCCCGGGCTAACAATGTTCTCTGAAGCTCTCCGCCTGAAAGCGAATGAACCGGTGAGTTGATGACGTGGGTTACTCCGGTTCTTGCCAGTGCCGAACGAATCTGTTTTCCTGATTGTCCGGTCAGGGAAAGAAAGCGTTTAACGCTCAGGGGCATGCTTTCGTCAACATGTAATTTTTGTGGCATATAGCCGATACGCAGGCCTTCTTTCATGGTCCGGCTACCGGAATCAGGTGTCTGCAGGCCCAGAACAACTCTGACCAGTGTCGTTTTACCGGCCCCGTTCGGTCCTATCAGGGTCACGATTTCACCCGCTTTTACGTCCAGAGAAATATCGGAAACGACTTCTCGTTCGCGAAACGCAACATGGATGTTGTTCAATCTGATTAACGTCTCTTCAGACATAGGGGCATTCAGATCCTTTGTGGTTACTGTTTTATGGCCAGACGTTTTTTTACAGGCAGAGGCTTGGTCTGAACTCATAATGACTCTTGGAATTTCTGGCAGCTTGAGCACAAACCTGTGAGTTCAATCGCAGTGTCAACGATCTTGAATCCCTGATCAGAGGCACAGGAGCTAATCGACTGGTTAATGGCCTGATGATCGATTTCCTGTGTCACGCGGCACTTCTCGCAGATAAGAAAACAGCTGTTATGTTTTATGCCGGGATGCGGGCAGCCAATAAAAGCGTTAAGAGAGGAGAGACGGTGAACCAGGCCCTGCTCCAACAAGAAGTCCAGGGCGCGATAAACCGTGGGGGGTTGAGCTACCCGCTCTTCCTGCTTCGTCAGTTGGGCAAGAATCTCATAGGCTCCAACGGGTTGATGGCTCTGCCAGACCAGTTCCAGTACTTTCTCACGGAGATGGGTCAGCCTGACTCCCCTCTGTTGACAGAGTATACGAGCCTCCTGCAAGGCTTCTGATATACACACATGATGGTCGTGATGCTGGTGGACACTGATCATGACAATGAAAGGTAGTTGGTGAACGATGTTATATTATAACCAAACTTCTATCCATAATCGAAAGAGTATTCATTTCGAACCGGGCGGGAGGTCAATTTCGTCAGAGCTGACGGGCTGATCCTGATTCTCGATGTATTCCTTGATGCAGAGAAAGCCCTTCGAAGTGTAGCTTTATCCGATTATTGTGAGGAATCGTTCCTTAACGGCTGTTACATCATAGTCATTTTATTTACTTCCGATCACCCTGATTTTCAATTCTCTGGCGTTTGCGTTTTGGCTCCTCGCTATGCATCCTGCGACCGTGGGCATTAAGGCTGGCAGAAGAAGCAAACCGGCGATTACAGTCTGGTTTGTCACAGGCATAGGGCTTTTCCATAGTATGTTTACTGCGAGTGTGGGTATCACGCTCGGTTGCAGTAACGAACTGGCGATCACAGTCTTGCTCATTACAGGCATAAGGCTTTTCACTGGCATGCACCCTGAGAATGTGGGCATCACGGTCGCAAATAAAAGCGAATCGACGATCACAGCCTGGATCGATGCAGGCATGGGGCTTTTCCCTATTATGCATTCTGCGAAAGTGCATGTTGCAGTCGGAATTGGAAATGAACCGGCGACCACAGTTTGGATTGCTGCAGGCATAGGGTTTTTCCATAGTATGCATCCTGCGAATATGTCTATCACGCTCCGTTGCAGAAGCGAACCGGTGATTACAGTCTGGATAGGTGCAGAGATGAGGCTTTTCCCTGGCATGTATCCTACGAATGTGGGCATTGCGGTCGCAAATAACAGCGAACCGGCGATTACAGTAAGGATCGGTGCAGGGATAGAGTTTTACCTCAGTATGCTTCCTGAGAACGTGGGCATTACGGTTGGAAATAGAAGCGAACTGACGATTACAGTCTGAATCGGTGCAGGCATGAGGCTTTTCCCTGCCATGCATCCTGCGAGCGTGGGCATTTCGGTTGGAAACAGAAGTGAACCGGCGATTGCAGTCTGGAGCGATGCAGGTATGGGGCTTTGCTGTTTCTGAGGCGGCTTCGGGGAAATTGGCTTTTGTAGGGGTATCAAAGTAGAATTCGGGGTGCTCACAAAATGATTCACCACAAGTTCGGCAAGGCTCGATATCTTCATGATGGTTTTCTTCTGTCTCCGCGTTTTCTGATGTGTCTTCGCTCGTGCCTTCATCCTCATTTTCCTGATTCTTGGTATTCTCAGGACTTGATTGGCCTTCATTGCCTGTCGCTCCTTCACTGTTTCCATCACCGGGCGAGGCTCTGCTTATTTGGCTTTGATCATCGGAACAGCGCGGCAGGCAGTAGCGGGTATCAGGCTTTAAGGGTGTCTCCTCGTGAGCTGGCTCTTCATATCGAATATTTGCATCATTGGAGTCATCAGGCTCATTCCCACTCTCTTCAAAGACATACCACTCGATAGTTTCATCCTCTCCGTCCTGTTTACCCTCACGTACCGGCCCATCTGTGCATTCCCAGTAGCTGCGAAATAACTTCGGCCATCTGCCCTGTTTGTAAGCTTCAGTCCCCGAGTCAAACTCAGGGAATACACTCTGCCCGGCAAGGGACACTGAAGTTGATGATGGGAGTGATGCGTTGAATTTCAGTTGTGAAATACTCTGGGGAGATAGTCCGAGCTTGATGCTTTTGGTGGGCTGGAGCCGGACACGGGCTGGATCCTTGTTCCCGAAACACAGCTGTTCTCCCTGGATTTTCGTAGTTATGCAATGTGTGTCAGGGAATGGAAGGACATTCGCTTCTTTGAGGTATATTGCTTGCGTGGATGTGACCTCAACAAAAAGTTGTTGGGTGGTCAAAAGTGTTCTGCCGTGCGCCATAAAAAAGGCAAGATATTCGTCCATGCTGTAGCAATTTGAGCTGACTTTGCTGAAGGCCGCGATCCAAATCAGCAAGAATTTTTTTACAGCTTGCAATGTTCGAGTTTTCCTTTGAATGTAAGTTGAAAACTCAGGTTAGACAATCTTGGTGATAGTGAGGCGTTTTAAGCAGAAATCATTGCAAAATCGTGAACAGGTAGCAGTCTGACGGGAATCCCGCACCCACTGAGAGTAAAGGCTCAGCCATCTACTCCCATTTAAAAATAGTCCAGGATGGAATCAGCATTTCGGGTTTGGTGGGATCTATAAAGTTACCCATATGATCCGCTGCGACCAGATAGTAAGGTTCGCCAAACTCGGGGGTGACATGGATCCCGTAAAGAAAGCCATTAATTCGGTATTCCTTTATGATTCCTTGGCTGCCGGGACGAATGACTACGGTAGTGTCATCCCTTTGCTCAAGATCTTCCGGACGCAGGTTTTTAGGAATTTTTTCAAAATCTTCCTTGCTGATCGTTGTCGATTCAGGTTGAACGACTTTGGGAGGCTTTTCCAGAGCAGCTTCTGTCGGGTTGGATGACGGTGGAGAGTTGGCACAGCCGAGAAGAAATAAAGACATGATTGCAGCAAAAGCCATTGAACCTGTTACTGATTTCATAGCGTGCCCCAAGTAATAACCATGTGTCCGTTTGCAAAAAGAGATTAAAATAGCAGTCTACTCCAATATTTGGGAGGCTGTAGCCGATGGTGTTCAGTTATATAAATGTCTGAATGCTACTTTTGCGACAGTCTCTTTAACCAGAGATCAATTCAGCAATGTCAGACCAAGCCAATCCGCCCCTTGTGCTCGTAGATGGATCTTCTTACCTCTATCGGGCTTTCCATGCTTCAGAACGAGCGAACCTGAGAACATCAGACGGTCGTCCAACAGGTGCTATCCGTGTGATGACGAACATGCTGAAGAGTCTGCTTAAGGAGTATCCGGGCAGTCCTGTAGCGGTCGTCTTTGATGCCAAGGGGAAAAACTTCCGGCATGATCTGTACGAGGAGTACAAGGCAACCCGCAAGCCTATGCCGGACGATCTGCGCTCACAGGTCCAACCGATTCACGAAATGGTTCGAGCCCTGGGTATGCCGTTGTTGATGATTGAGGGTGTGGAAGCAGACGATGTCATTGGCACTCTGGCAAGAGAAGCCACTGAGAAAAAAATTGCTACCGTCATCTCAACCGGTGACAAGGATATTGCGCAATTGGTTTCTGAGCATGTCACTTTGATCGACACCATGAACGATACCCGTACTGATCTGGATGGCGTTGTGGACAAGTTTGGTATTCCAGCGCACCTGATTATTGATTATCTCGCCCTGATGGGTGACTCCAGTGACAATATTCCCGGCATGCCCGGGGTTGGTCAGAAAACCGCTTTGGCTCTGTTACAGGGGATTGGCAGTATTGACGAGATTGCCAAACGTCTGGATGAAGTCCCTGCCCTGGGCTTCAGGGGCAGCAAAAATTTTGCTCCCAAGTTTGAAGAGCACCAGGATATTGTGCGGCTTTCCCGGGATCTGGCCACTATCAAAACCGATGTCCAGCTGCCTGTTGCAATTGAGGACCTGAAAGCGGAACCGGTAGATAAAAATGCTTTGCTGACTCTCTATAAAGAGTATGAATTCCGTTCCATGATCGCTGAACTGGAAAAAGACATGGACGGAGGCGCAGAAACTGGGTCGGCCAAGCCAGATGTACACGCTGAATATGAGACGGTTCTCGATCAAGAGACTTTTGGCCGCTGGCAGAAAATATTGAATGACTCGGAGCTGTTTTCTTTTGATACCGAAACCACCAGTCTGAATTATATGGAAGCAGAACTGGTTGGACTCTCTTTCGCTGTAGAAGCGGGTAAGGCCGCCTACGTTCCGGTGGCCCACGACTATGTTGGCGCACCCGCTCAGCTGGATAGAAACTGGGTGCTGGAGCAGCTAAAACCGCTACTGGAGAATCCTGAAAAGAAAAAAGTAGGCCAGAACCTGAAATACGATAAAAGTGTGCTGGCTAACTATGATATCAGTCTGGAAGGTATCCATTGGGATACCATGCTTGAGTCCTATGTGCTGAACTCAACCGCTACCCGCCATGATATGGATAGCCTGGCTCAGAAGTACCTCGACCATCAATGCATCTCTTTTGAAGAGATTGCAGGCAAAGGTAAAAAGCAGCTCACTTTCAACCAGATTGATCTTGAAATAGCGGCGCCCTACGCGGCGGAAGATGCCGACATTACCCTGAGACTGCATGAAACGATTGCCCCTCAACTGGAGCATGAGCCGTCTCTGTACTCTGTATTTCGTGATATAGAAATGCCCCTGGTAGCTGTTATGTCGCGGATGGAAAGGCAGGGAGCCCGAGTTAATGGCCACCTGCTGGCGCAGCAGAGTATGGAGATTGGCGAGCGTCTACATGAGCTTGAAAAGCAGGCTCATGATGCAGCGGGAGAGCCTTTCAACCTGGCGTCTCCCAAACAATTGCAGGCGATTCTGTTTGAGAAGCTGGGTCTGCCGGTCATCAAGAAAACACCGAAGGGGCAAGCTTCCACCGCTGAAGAAGTGCTTCAGGAGCTGGCACTGGATTATCCCCTGCCAAAACTTCTGATTGAACATCGTGGCCTTAGCAAGTTGAAGTCGACTTACACCGATAAGCTGCCCCAGATGATCAATCCGGCCACTGGGCGAATTCATACTTCTTATCATCAGGCGGTGACAGCAACCGGTCGTTTGTCCTCCTCTGATCCTAACCTTCAGAACATTCCTATTCGAACCGAGGAAGGACGCAAGGTTCGCCAGGCCTTTGTCGCTCCTGAAGGCTATCAATTGATTGCTGCTGACTACTCACAGATAGAGCTGAGAATCATGGCTCATCTTTCTGATGACGCCGGTTTGTTGGAAGCCTTTGCGCAGGGTCTGGATATTCACAAAGCCACAGCTGCGGAAGTCTTCGGCGTTGCGCTGGATGAGGTCACTTCAGAGCAGCGCAGAAGTGCCAAGGCGATTAATTTTGGTCTAATCTACGGAATGTCTTCTTTCGGACTGGCCAAACAGTTGGGTATTTCCAGAAAGTCAGCACAAGAGTACATCAACCTTTATTTCGATCGTTACCCTGGTGTGCTTCATTACATGGACCGAACCAGAGAGTCTGCCAAAGAAAAAGGGTATGTTGAGACCTTGTTTGGACGCAGGCTCTACCTTCCCGAAATCAATGCTCGCAATGGTATGCGTCGTCAGGCAGCGGAGCGGACTGCGATCAACGCCCCCATGCAGGGAACGGCGGCAGATATCATAAAAAGAGCGATGGCTCATGTGGATCAGTGGCTTTCAGAGAGTGAACTGGATGCCAGAATGGTTATGCAAGTCCACGATGAGCTGGTGCTGGAAGTAGCAGAGGATCAGCTGGAGATCGTAAAAGCCGGTGTTGTGGAAAAAATGTCCCAGGCTGCAGACCTGAAGGTTCCCCTGGTGGTAGAAGCGGGCTCCGGATACAACTGGGATGAAGCTCACTGATGCATCAATGAGGGTAATGTTTCCACGAAAGATTTGAAGATGTGAAAAAAATATTATTTTTTTCACATCTTCGGGAACTTTTTTGAATTTTGATTGTCTCAGTATATGTAGGGAGGCGAAAAGCCTTTCTGCAAACTCCTTGTGTGTTTAGTGTTGGCAATAAAAGCAACGCTGTGTTTCCCGACACAGTCTGCGAGGAACCGGTTACCTCCCCCCTTGGTAGCCGGTTTTTTTTGCCTGATGACCTGTCAGAAAAAAAATCAAAAATATTTTCATCCATCGGGAACTTTTTAAAAATTCAGTTGTCAAAAGTTGTATAGCGAGGCAAAACCTTGTTACCAAGTCCTTGTGTGTATGTTGTGTGTATGTTGTGTGTGTTTAGTGTAGGTATTTAAAGCAGTGCTGTGTTCCCCGACTAAGCCTGCAATGAACCAGTTACCGCCCCCCCTTTGGTAACTGGTTTTTTTTTGCCTCGAAGAGCGTCAGGCATTGGACGAGTCTCGTTTGGAAGCTGGAGTTACAACTGTAAGGTTTCTGTTCGGGTCGATAGTCCGATGTGAGAGAAATTCCCCTCCCTTTTCTCTCACTGCAATCTGTGTGTTTGATCTCTCCTTGTCAAGGAGCTTGGCGCTCCAGCCATCTTCCCCCGTTGGCTGGAGCTTTTTTTATTCCAGCGCTTCGTCATCCAACAGCAACCAGGTATCCAGACGTTGTGCCAGTTGATCAACACCGGTTTTCTTAAGGGCAGAAAAAAGTTGTATCGAAATTTGCGGATATTCCGAGAGTTCTCTTTTCAGGTTGTTCAGGGCCTGTTTTGCGACACCGGACTTCAATTTGTCACTTTTGGTTAAAAGAATATGCAGTGGCATTCTGGATTCAATGCTCCACTGGAGCATCATTCGGTCAAATTCCTTCAGAGAGTGGCGGATATCAACCAACAGTACGAGACCCACCAGAGATTCCCGGTTGGTTAAATAATCATCAAGATGTTTTTGCCATTCGATTTTCACAGCTTCCGGTACTTTGGCGTAGCCGTAACCGGGAAGATCAACCAGATGGATGCTCTCTTCGATATTGAAGTAGTTGATCAGTTGGGTGCGCCCGGGAGTTTTACTGGTACGGGCAATTTTTGAGCCCGTCAGGGTATTCAGCGCACTGGATTTACCTGCATTGGAGCGACCAGCAAAGGCAACTTCCCTGCCATTGTCGGGCGGGCACAGTTTCAGCTTGGGAGCGCTGGTCAGAAATTTGGCCTTGCGATAATTTAAACCGGTTCTGGTTTCACTCATGTGTCAGACCTGTCAGGAAGCTCCCTGGTCCGGGAGTTTCGCTATAGAAATGAAAAGTTGGCGCAATTTTGCTTGACTTGTGGGGCAAATGGAATAGCCGCGAAGTATTTGCCGACAATTGGCAACCGCTGGTCGCAGGCTAAATGCCCCCAAAAAAAACAGTTTGTCTGAACACTGGCGAATTTACTGGGCTCAACGACCTATCGGAAAATAGCATTAAGGTATATAATGGCCATCGTTTTGAGGCATATGCAGCCATTTTAATCCAGCTTTTTCAGAATAGAGGCCGAGCACAGGTCGAAAAAAGTAGCTGAATAAAGAGGATGTTTGTAAAGACAGAGGGGTCTCCGCCTTTACAATCAGACGCTGAGCAGCTGACTGGAAGGGTTGGGATAATAACAGTCACTCATGGCAAGTGCCGTAGCTGGGTCAGGTTAATGAAAAAAGTTATTTTCGGTCTGGTAGTGTCCTTGGGGGTATCAGGTGTGGCATTTGCGAAGGGGGATGCAAATGCTGGAAAAGCCAAAGTGGCAACCTGTACCGCCTGCCATGGAGCAACAGGTGTAAGCCTGGCGCCCAATTTCCCCAATCTGGCAGGACAGGGCGAACGCTATCTGGTTAAACAGATTTCAGACATTAAAGCCGGTAACCGCAATGTTCCGGAAATGGCGCCTTTTGTAGGGCAGCTTACAGAGCAGGATATCGAAGATATTGCTGCTTTCTATGCGAGCCAGCCTGCGCCAAAGGGGATAGCCGATCCTCAACAGGTGGGGCTGGGTGAACAGCTGTACCGCTTTGGTGATCAGAAGAAAGGCATTCCTGCTTGTGCAGCCTGTCATTCTCCAACGGGTCAGGGTAATTCCCTGGCAGGCTTCCCGAAAATCAGTGGTCAACACGCTCAATACACCGCCAAGCAGTTGCGTGATTTCCGAGAAGGTGAGCGTGTTAATGACGGTGATACCAAAGTGATGAGAAGCATCGCTGAAAAACTGAGCAACAAAGAAGTAGACGCTCTGTCGAGTTACATCAGTGGTCTGCGGCAATAGCGGCGGTCGGTTGAGCAGTACTGATGTCTGGCGATTCAGCCGTAAGCACAAAAAACGGTTTGCAATGATAAGTTGTAAACCGTTTTTTTTATGATTGGAAGAAAGGTAGAAAAATTTTTCTTTGTATGGGCTTTTTAACGTAAAAATTTTTTTATCAATAGTCCGACATTCAACAAGAATTTGCCTTGAAAATACCTTATCTTTCCTGATCGATACGATAGGATAACAGAGAGGGTTACCTCTGCTTGGACTCACTGCCCAGACTTCTGTTAACTTGTCACTCTGATAGATCATTATAAAAGCCTTGGAGTGTTTTTAGATGCCAAAACAACTGAAATTTTTATGGTTGGCTCTGGTTTTGCCATTAATGGCGCAGGCTGCTGTGCAAGACAAATATAAGGAAGGTCAGGACTATCGGGTACTGCCTGATCCGGTTCAGACTTCAGTGAAGAAAGGCCAGATCGAAGTGGCTGAAGTCTTCTGGTATGGCTGCCCACACTGCTACACTCTGGAACCCATTGTTGAGCGTTGGAAGCCTTCTCTGGAAAAAGACACCCGCGTTCTTCGTACGCCCGGTTTCTTTGGTCCAAACATCTGGAAAACCCATGCCCAGCTTTACTACACCTTGGAAACCATGATACCTGAAGAGAAAAAACTGAACGAGATACACAAAAGTATTTTTGTTGAAATCCAGAATAGAAATAACCGTCTTGGCGACGTAAAAACTATGAGTAATTTTCTTCAGGAGCGCTACGGCATTAATTCCAAGCAGTTTGCAAGCTTCTATAATTCCTTCGGAGTTCTGAACCTGATGAATCAGGGGGGGGCAAAAATCAGAGGTTATCATCTCAATGGTGTTCCAGCTTTGGTAGTCGATGGCCGATATGTAATTGAGCCCAGAGTTGGGTTGGAAAACATGCCCGTTATTGCTGACTTCCTCATCAAGAAAGTGCGTGATGAACGTGCAGCCCAGCTAAAGCCTAAGGTTAAGGAAGAGTCAAAGGCAAAAAGCTGAACATTTTGACCTCTTCGACAAAATGGATGCCGGGCTGACCAGCATCCAGAATTCAGGTTTAACTGATGCCGATTAGAGCTTTGAAGGGGGCCTTGTCTTCTCGCTTGAAGAGGGACAGAGCCCCGGGATCTGTTCACTGCAGTGAGCTGGTCTATAACCCCCGATCACAAAAGCCCGGACACATTCGTCTACTGAGTTTTAATATCCAGGTAGGCATCAACACCCAGCAATTTCGTCACTATCTGACTCGCAGCTGGCAACATCTGTTGCCTCATTCCAGACGCGCAAGAACACTGGATCAGATTGCTGCCGCCCTCCCTGATTTTGATCTGGTAGCTCTTCAGGAAGCCGATGGTGGCAGCCTCAGAAGTGGCTTTATCAATCAAACCGAATACCTTGCCCTGAAATGCCAGTTTCCCTATTGGTATCACCAGTTGAATCGGAATCTCGGAAAACTGGCGCAGCACAGTAACGGATTGCTGAGCCGATACAAACCCATCATTCTTGAGGATCATAAACTGCCCGGATTGATTCCCGGACGGGGAGCTATCGTTGCCCAGTTTGGTGACCAGGGGGATCCTTTAGTTGTGGCGATGATGCATCTGGCTCTCAGCCAGAGGGCCAGAAATAATCAGCTTTCTTATATCAGGGATCTGGTCAGAACTTACAATCATGTGATCCTGATGGGCGATATGAATACCCACGCTGAACAACTGCTAAACAACTCACCCCTGAAAGATACTGACTTGCAGGCTGTTCACTCAGAACTGAACACTTTTCCCAGCTGGCGTCCCAGTCGTTCACTGGATCATATTCTGGTCAGTCCTTCCCTGACAGTGCATCAGGTCGGTGTACTGAATCTGCCAATTTCAGATCATCTGCCCATCGCAGTCGAAGTGGAAGTACCGAAGAGTGTCATTTTGGAAACAACATCATGACCGCCAGGAAAATAGGAGTTTTGGGTTCTGCTTTTAATCCGCCGACGTTGGGGCATCTGGATGTATTGGAACAGGCCCGACAGCAGTTTGACCTGATATTGCTGGTGCCCAATGCTGCCCATGCTTTTTCCAAGTCGATGTTACCGTTTCATCATCGTGTGGCCATGTGCCAGCATCTGGTGAATGCGGTACAACTGCCTCAATGTCAGATAGAAGTCTCAGACATTGAGCAGAAAATGCTGGCAGATAATCCCGAAAAACCGGTATATACCTTTGATTTGTTGGAACTCCTGGAGCAGAAATACCCCAGGGATCAGCTGGGTTTTATCAGAGGGCCCGATAATGCCGATCCCCGGATCTGGAAACGCTTCTATCGGTCTGAAGAGATTGAACAACGCTGGCAGGTCTTTACTGCACTGGAACGACAGAATATTCGAAGCACTCAGGTAAGAGAGCTGTTAGTTTCAGGAAGTTCTGACGATAACAACAAGGAAGCCGTGGCTGCTTTGCTCTTGCCTTCGGTTCATGATTACATTCTTCAGCATCATTTATATCAATAAGGTGTGCCATGAAATTATCTGGTCTGGGAGTCGAAGACGCTCATGTTGAAAGTGAAGAGCGAGTCTGGTCTGGATTTCTGAAGCTATGCCGATATAAAGTCAGGCATGCCCTTTTTCAGGGGGGGTGGAGTAAGACACTGGTTCGGGAAGCGGTTTTGCGAGTGCCATCTGTGGGTGTACTTCTCTATGACCCTTTTCTGGAAAAAGTCGTACTGGTCGAACAGTTTCGCATAGGCCCTCTGATGAGCCATGATGACCCCTGGTTGCTGGAAATTGTTGCAGGCATATCCGAGCCGGGTGAATCTCTGGAATCGGTTGCCATTCGTGAAGTGAAAGAAGAAGCCGGTTGTGAAGTGAAGCATCTTTTACCGGTATCCAATTTTTACGTCAGCCCCGGCGCAACCAATGAACGTTTCATGCTCTATTGCGGCATTGTTGATGCCTCATCGGCAGGTGGGGTTTACGGACTGCCGGAAGAAGGCGAAGATATCAGAGTGCATGTGTTGGCAGAAGAAGAAGCCTGGCAGATGGTTGAAGATGGTCGTATTTCCAACGCTCCGGCTATCGTTGCCCTGCAATGGTTAAGGTTGAACCATGGAGAACTTAAAGATTATGTTCAATGAAGCCAGGCCCGGATTTTTAATACTGATTCTAACTGCAGTGCTGGCTCTGACAGGCTGTCAGTACACAGGTTTTAATAACTCGGGTGGTCTGGGCGGTACGGCCGCTTCCTCAGGTCTGTATCGTGAAGGTCTGCCAGGTACCGCTAATTGGGCCGTCCTGCCTTTTATCAATCACAGCGAAGCCTCCAGTATCACTACTCAGGTAGAAAGAATACTGATGGTTAATTTGCCTTCACGGGGTATTGAAGAAGCCCGCTTGTATCCTGAGTCAGAAGTGACGACTGCCTCAAAATCGCTGGAAGCGGCTCATCGCTATCAGAATGGCAAACAGTGGGCTATGCAAAATGATATCAGCTTTGCAATTGCCGGTGAGATTTTCGAGTGGTACTACGATGACAGCGGCAGGCCCAATGTTTCTATGGGACTGACGGTTATTGATATCCGCAGTGGTGAGGTAATCTGGGATATAAACGGTGCCAGTGAAGGCTTGCAGGGTGACGATCTGTTTGATATCAGCCGGGGTTTGATATCCGATTTGCTTCAGTCTTTACCTATCAACCGGCGTATTTAGGAGCAGCAGGATGCTATACGCACTCAAAGACGAGAAAGGTGAAATTCAGGCGGTTGCTGACCAGCCGCTGACTGACGATTGGGAAATCGTCAATCTGGAAGATGAAGCCGTCCATAACTTCCTGCAACGAAACCCGACCATCGGTGGCAAGGTCATGCAGGCGGCGGATGCCGACTTTATCCGGGTACTTGAAGATTTGATTGACCTGCTCATTGATAAGCAGATCATTCAGTTTACCGAGCTGCCAGATCCGGTACAGAATAAACTACTGAACCGACGCCGGTATCGTGAAGAGTTACGTGATCAGGATGATACGACCCATCTGATTGATGGCGACGATGAGATCTTCTAGTTTTATCAGCGCCTATTAGAAATCTGGCCGCGCGTCGTCTTGCGGGCATTTTCTGTTGGCCAGCCTTCTGCCCATTCTTCCTGATACTCAATCGACTGATTGGGAATTATCAGACTTTTATCTTCCACCCTCACAGGGAAAAGCTTCCCGTTAAGGTGATCCAGTTCATGCTGCATTATCCTGGCAGTAAAACCTGAAAGGTTGCTTTCATGCCGCTCTCCGTGTTCGTTATATCCAACCACTGTGATGCTTTCAGGGCGCTCAATCCAGGCTCTCATGCCCGGAACTGAAAGGCAGCCTTCCCAGGTCCAGCAGGTATTTTTACTGAAATCGGTGATTTGTGGATTGATCCAGAATGCAAAAGGGATGTCCGGAGCCTGTGGATATCTGAACCGGTTAAGTTCTGAAATACCAACACTGAGAACACGGGCGGGCCAACCTATCTGGGGAGCGGCAAGTCCCACTCCAAGGGTACTTAATTGCTTCTGCTTGAGAATCTCAAGGTTGTGCTGAAAGTCATCTGAAGTTATTTCTCTGACGTCGACCTGGGGTTGTTCCTGAAACAGCAGAGGGTGGCCCATGAGTAATACATTTGGATCTTGATTCAGTCTCATCACAATAGATTCCGTAATAAAAATACGCTGTCTGTTTTATAGCCTAATATTGATGCAGCAAAATAGCCCGAGGAGCTGTGTGTCTATGTCAGGAACCTATATACGCGCCAAACATTCATCATCCCCAAAGTCATCTGCAAGGGTTCTCTGACAACAATTTATGCAACATTTCTACATAGGCGTCGATGTCGGCTCTGGCAGTGCCCGGGCGGGATTGTTCAATGCAAAGGGAGAGAAAATTGCCCTGGCCGTCAGTCCAATCAGGCAGTTTCGCCCTGCCGCAGACTTTGTTGAACAATCGTCGTCTGATATCTGGGAACAGGTCTGCAAGGTTGTAAGCACCGTTTTGAAGGATTCAGCTATCAATCCGGAACAGGTAAAGGCATCGGGTTTGACGCAACCTGTTCCCTGGTCTCTGTTGATGCAAATAATAACCCTGTGACCGTTTCGCCCACAGAACGGGATGATCAGAATATCATCATGTGGATGGATCACCGGGCATTAACCGAGGCAGCCGAAATCAATGCCACCAACAGTGAGGTTCTGAAGTTTGTCGGTGGCGAAGTCAGCCCCGAAATGGGACTGCCTAAACTGAAATGGTTAAAACGTCACCTGCCGAAGCATTATGAACGCACTGCACGTTTTTTCGACCTGTCGGATTACCTGGTTTACCGCTCCAGTGGCAAGGACCTTCGGAGCACTTGTACCAAGGTGTGCAAATGGACTTATCTTGCCCACGACCAACGTTGGGATACCTCTCTGTTTCAGCAGCTGGATCTGGAAGACCTGATTGTCGATGAAAAAATCGGTCAGACAATCATTGATCCCGGTTCGCCTGCTGGACAGCTGACTGATGAAGCAGCAAAAGCGCAGTACATATGAGATTCTGAACCAAGAGGTGGCCCGCCTTGAGTCTGAAAATCCCCATTTTACCGCCCATTTCCATCTGCTGGGCTACCATCATGGCAACCGTTCACCTCGGGCTAACCCTTATTTAAAAGGCATGGTTTCAGGCTTGTCATTAAATGAGGACCTGGCCGAACTGGCTAAAATTTACATGGCTGCTATTCAATCAGTGTCCTACGGCACACGTCATATCATTGCGACAATGAACAATGCCGGGCATCAAATAAATCGCATACATATGTGTGGCGGAGTCACAAAAAATCCCTTGTGGCTTCGTGAGCACGCTAATGCAACGAGTTGCGAAATCATCCTGAGTAAAGAGGACGAAGCGGTGATCCTTGGTTCTGCCATGCTGGCGGCAACGGCCTGCGGTGATTTTGCCGGGTTAAAGGATGCCATGTCCGCTATGTCATCCACAGGCAAGGTCATCAAACCCCAAACATCAACCCGGGCTTTTCATGATGCCAAGTACAAGGTTTTTCAAGAAATGTTCGAAGACCAGATGAAGTACAAAAACATTATGGGTGAATTTTAATCAGACAAACACGGCCTAAGGAGGTTTAAATTGTGACTGCTTTAACCCTGACCCTGCCTGAGAAAAGACAACCTGTTGCCCTGCAAGATAAAGAAGTCTTTGTTATTGCAAATGGCGATCTCAGGGATACTGCGAATCAGACATGCTGGGATGTTCAGCAGTCTTTTGAGAGAAAACTGGAGGCGGCCTTGAAAGAGAAGTTTGATTTCAGTGCCCGTCGTGCTCATCCCGTAAAAGAGGATCAGGGACACGGGTTTATCAGCAACCAGCGTGAAGGCTCTGATGTTCTCGCCTCCATTAGTCCTGAGGCCCCGGTAATTGTGCTGATGACCGCGTGGCAATACTCGCATCACATAGCACCCTCCCTGGTTCATCACAGGGGCCCTATCCTGCTGCTGGCTAACTTCGATGGCACATGGCCCGGTCTGGTGGGTGCATTGTGCATGGCTGGCACCCTGACCAGTCTTGGCAAAGATTACAGCCGCCTGTGGTCCGAAAACTTTGATGATGATTTCTTTTACATGGGTCTGCAAGCCTGGCTGGAAAGCGGACAGATTGAACACGATACCTCCTACCTGAAAGAGATCACCAGAGAGCACCCTGTGACTGGCACTGAAGCCGGTAAAATAGGTCAGCAGGTGGGAGAATACATTCTCGAAAACAAGGAAATTATGGGACTTTACGACATGTTCTGCATGGGCATGATGAACGGCGTATTCCCACAGGAATGCCTCGTCAGGATTGGAATGCCCATTGAGGCATTATCCCAGTCCGCGCTTTTGCACGACATGAGTCTTGTTTCAGAAGAGCTGCGTGAGGAGTGTTTGCAATGGTATATCGATCGCGGTATGGCCTTCAAATTTGGTAGCGATGCTGCCACCGAGCTGACCCGCGAGCAGGTAAAAGAGCAGTGCGCCATGATGATTGCCATGGCTCGTGCGACCAAACGCTTTGGCCTGACAAGCGTTGGGGTTCAGTATCAACAGGGTTTGAAAGACAGTTGTGCTGCCTCGGACTTTGCAGAAGGTGCCATCGGCTCAACCGCCCGCTTTCCGATTAAAGACGACAATGGAGACGTGATTTCCGAAGGCAAGCCCATTCCCTGCATTAACGAGGTAGACATGGGGACCGCTATTCCACAAACCATGCTGTTTCGCCTGCTCGACAGTCTGGGTCTGCCATCGGAGACAACGCTGCACGATATTCGCTGGGGCAGTGAGTTTGAAGGTACATTTTATTGGGATTTCGAAATTTCCGGCTCTGTACCTTTCGAACACATCAAGGGGGGAATCGGCGGTGCTATCGGTCACCGACAGCCTGCCATGTACTTCCCCTTAGGCGGCTCTACGCTGAGCGGCCAGAGTAAAGCAGGCAGGTTTGTGTGGGCTCGAGCGCACTATGAGGGTACAGACGTTCACATGCATATCGGTACCGGTACGGCCTTCGAACTGCCTCAGGAAGAGTTTCAGCGTCGTCTTAATGCAACCTGCAAAGAGTGGCCTTTGATGAACTGTGTACTGGACGGAGTGGGTCGTGACGACCTGATGGCGGGTCACCAGAGCAATCATATTTCTATTGCCTATGTGCCGCAAGAAAATCTGAAACAAGTGATTCAGGCATTTGCCACACAAGCCCTGACTCAAAACATACGTGTTCATTTAGCTGGCGATATTGCCATTTGAAACTCTGGCAGAGGTGTGACATTAGGGCCAGCTAATGAATAAGATAATCCTTGAATAAAGGTTTTATCTGTGGATAACCTGTTAAAAGGTGTGGAAAAAACTGTCATTGATGTGTGCATAAATGCAAGGAGGCGTTATGAAACTGGAAAAGTGTCCCTGTTGTCTGGGCGAAGCAGAGTTGGCCAGCATGATGGTTGGGGACACTGAAATGTGGCAGGTGACCTGTTCAAGCTGCGGGTTATCCACAGAGCTGGATGATGACCAGACCTTTTCGGAAGAACGATGGAATCTGCGTCTGGAGCGTTCAAAGTTGAAAATGTGGGTAACCCTGCTGGCTTCCCTGCTGCCTTTTCTGGCAGTAGCCGCGTTTCTTGGTGGCAGTTTTATGGGGCTCAGGCTTCAGTAAATACCCCGATCACCTGTCAATTGCAGGTTCACGGGGCTCTTTTTAACGGGGCTCTTGTTAAATTGTAATTACTGCTTCAGGCAGCTGACGATGGTGTTGGTCAAACTGTCCATAAACTCGATATAACCATCAGGGCCGACAGCGACATCTGTGGCCAGAGGGTCGAGCACAGCAACATGGGCGTTGGTGTCTTCAATGATCCTGTCAATATAAGCAGGCTGGAACTGCGGTTCACGGAAAACGCAGCTATTACCGGCTTTTTTAAGCTTCTCTTGCAGATGAGTCAGATGTTTCGCACCCGGCTGCTGTTCCGGGTTTGCAGTGAAATGATCGACAATATTCAGCTCGTAATGCTTCTGAAGGTAACCATAAGCATCATGGAAAACGAACATGGGCTGATTATGGTAGTCAGTCAGTTTGCTGATGTTGCGCTTATCTGCTGCCTGTACCGCTTTTTTGAATGCGTTGTAATTATCCGTGTATTGCTTTTTATGCCCAGGGTCCAGCTCACTCAGCTTCTCTGACAGAGTTTTGGCTATCGCTATGGCGTTATCGGGGCTTAGCCAGATGTGGACGTCATACTCGCCGTGGTGATGATGGCTTTCCCCGGCATGGTCATCATGGTTCTCATGATCATCATGATCTTCTCCGGCATGATCATCGTGGTTTTCTCCACCATGATTATCATGGTTCTCTTCTTCGCCTTCATTAATTTTCAGAAGCTTTAACTCACTTTCCTGCATTAAAGGCACGGAGGTCGCTTTTATTGAACCTGACAGGGTTTTATCCAGAAAGACTTCCATATCGGGTCCGACCCAGAAAACAAAATCGGCTTCATAAAGCTTTCTGGCGTCTGAAGGCTTCAGGCTGTAACTGTGGGGAGAAGCACCAGCAGGAAGTAACACGTCAGCAGAAGTAACACCTTCGGTGATGGAAGCCGCAATCAGCTGCAAAGGCTTAATAGAAGTCAGTACTTTGGGTGGTTCTTTGCTCCAGGCCGACAAGGTCAGAGGGAGTAAAAGGCCAGACAGCCAGAGCATTATCTTTGGTTTTCTTGAGAAAATCATAGTTAGACAACTGTATCGGTATCAAAAATAAACGTTATATTATAACGATTCTGAGAGTGAATGCTCGAGTTTTTCTAACAAATTGGTTTGTTGTCTGACTGTCGCCGGCAATAGGATTGCGAACAGCTACTGAATACTCGGCGGTTAGCAAAATCGTCATAAACCCTCGCCCAATCGAGGGTGTCGCAAAAGGGTATGGTCAGCAGGATATATCAAGATCGTCGTTCCCGCGCAGGCGGGAACCCACCACGAACAGTGGATCTCCGCCTTCGCGGAGATGACGGTTTGAAGCTTGAAGCGTTTTAATTGACCTTTTGCGACACCCTCAATCGGGCGGGGATATAAGACGGGAAGGCAGAGACAACTGCCCAACCGCCCTTGAAGAACCAGACGAGCCCATACCTGAGTGACCCGTTAAGGCTGCGGCAAATCAAACAAAAGACCAATAATAACCGAGGGGCACCCGGTTACTGCTGATGGAGGCTTCTGTGTAAGTCCAGTCGCTATAGGCTGGCTGTAGCCTGTGAAGTCAGAAGCCTCGCCTGACAAGGCGGGGAGTGTCACAGAGTCGGATGATATAAGGATCGTATGAGGGAAAGCGGTGGGAAAGTAAAATCTGGAATGGTCAGCAAAATCTCAGCCCCTTGATAAGGGGCTGAAAAAATGAATGGTCAAACATCACCCCAGTAGCTGTCGCCGAAGAACGAGCTGAGTTTTTTGGTTTCTTTTCTGTCTTCCAGGGCCCTTCGAATCTGCAGTGCGCGCTTTGAACCTTTATTAGGTAAATCGTCTCGAACAATTTCTTCTTCCTGAAGATAATCTTTCTTAAGCTGTATATCTTTGTTAGCCATGGCGGCACCTCTTTGTTCTTTTTGATTTTTATTGTTTTTATGATGCTTTCTGACAGTTACGAAATTATGAAAAATGTTTGAGAAGAACAAGAGAAAAATACGACAAAGTGTGTGAGATATTTCTCACGGTAGTGATTTTTAGCAGAATTGTCTTAAACCTTCGTCCAAACGAGAGTTTACGACGATGTTGCTAAAACCTTGTACAATTCCTTAACGGCTCTGGTTGCGCATTGAGCAGCCGGACTGCATGGTTTTTATCTAGCTGGAAAGAATGCTGTCTATGGACGTAACCCCTATCATTGACTCCCTGAACGATGCCCAGCGACAGGCGGTCACAAGTCCTCCGGGTTCACTGCTGGTTCTGGCAGGAGCTGGCAGTGGTAAAACCCGGGTACTGGTGCATCGTATTGCCTGGCTGATTCAGGCTGAAGGCATGTCGCCCTACTCCATTATGGCAGTGACTTTTACCAACAAGGCAGCGGCAGAGATGCGAAGCCGTATCGAAGAACTGCTCGGGATTCCACCTCGTGGCATGTGGGTTGGAACTTTCCACGGGCTGGCTCACCGGTTGTTGAGGGCTCACTTTAAGGATGCAGGCTTGCCTGAGAACTTTCAGATACTCGACAGCGATGATCAGCTGAGGGTGATCAAACGTCTGATGAAGGCCATGAACCTTGATGAACAGAAGTGGCCTCCCCGTCAGGCCCAATGGTACATCAACAGCAAGAAAGATGAAGGGCTCAGACCTGACTATATCGATCCGGGTTATGATCCTTTTGAAAGAACCATGCTGGATGTTTACCGGGCTTATCATGACTATTGCAACCAAACAGGTGTTGTTGATTTTGGTGAGCTGCTGCTACGTTCACATGAGCTCTGGCTGAAAAGACCGGATATTCTTCAGCACTATCAAGAGCGATTCCGTTACCTGCTAGTGGACGAATTTCAAGATACTAACGCCATTCAGTATGCCTGGTTGAGGATCTTGACCGGTGATCAGGACAAAATGATGATCGTCGGTGATGACGATCAGTCGATCTATGGCTGGCGTGGTGCCCGTATTGAAAACATACGACAATTCTCAAAAGACTTTCCGAAAGCCCAAACCATTCGTCTTGAGCAAAATTATCGCTCTACCAGTAACATCCTGCGTGCAGCCAATGCAGTGATTGCCAATAACCCGGACAGGCTGGGTAAAGAGCTCTGGACCAGCGGTTATGAAGGAGAGCCCATCCAGCTTTATGCCGGTTTTAACGAAATGGATGAAGCCCGATTTATCACCGATCGTATTCGTGAGGCTTCTGAACAGGGCATGGCTCGCAGTGGTATAGCGATACTTTATCGCTCTAATGCCCAGTCCCGTATTCTCGAAGAAGCCATGCTCAGGGCTTCCATTCCCTACCGAATTTATGGTGGTCAGCGGTTTTTTGAACGGGCGGAAATCAAGAATGCTCTGGCCTATCTGAGACTGGTCAGCTCACCTGATGACGACACTTCCCTCGAAAGGGTTATCAATATTCCTACTCGTGGTATTGGTGAAAAAACCGTTGAAAAACTCCGTGAAACAGCCCGTTCACAGGGCCTGAGTTTATGGGGTGCCGTCAAAACTGTTGTTGCCGCCAGTGCCATTGGTGGCAAAGCCGGTCGTTCTCTGGGTGAATTTGTTGACTTGATAGAAAGCCTGAGTGCTTCAGGTGATGAGCTGAATCTGGGGGAGTTGGCCGACCATGTAATATCCGTCTCTGGTTTGATTGATCATCATGAGAAAGAGAAAGGGGAAAAAGGTCGTGCCAGGGTAGAAAACCTGGAGGAACTGGTCACCGCCTGCAGCGAATTTGATATTGAAGACTTCGATCAGGATGAAGAGACAGAGCCCATGTCTCCGCTGGCAGCATTTCTGGCCCACGCGGCTCTGGAAGCCGGAGACAATCAAGCTGACCCATTTACAGACAGCGTTCAGATGATGACCCTTCATTCAGCTAAGGGTTTGGAGTTTCCGCTGGTTTTTCTTGCCGGTCTGGAAGAAGGTCTGTTCCCCCATAAGATGTCTCTGGAAGAAGGTAACCTGGAAGAAGAAAGACGACTCTGTTACGTCGGGATTACCCGGGCTATGGAAAAGCTCTATCTTACCTATGCAGAGAATCGCAGACTCTACGGGAGTGACACCATGAATCGCCCTTCCCGCTTTATTCGGGAAATTCCCGGCGAGCTGCTGCAGGAAGTGCGTCTGGGTGGATCAATTACTCGTCCGGTTTCTGTTCAAACATCTGACCATGGATTGGCTTTAGGCCAGCGTGTTCATCATGATGTCTTTGGTGAAGGGGTGGTCCTGAATTATGAGGGTGAAGGCGGCCAGGCCCGGGTTCAGGTCAACTTTGATTCGGAAGGTTCAAAATGGTTGATGATGGCTTACGCTAACCTGAGTCCGTTGTAGGTATAAGCATCTGGTCAGCGACCTGGATCTTCCCCCGTCTAAAGAGGGTGTCGCAAAACCCTGGTTCCCAAGTTTTCAGACCCTGTGGGTCCCTGCATGGAAACGAGAGCTTTGCGACAGCCTTAATTCAGGTGAGGAGTGCCGCAATTGATTTTGTAGCGTGATTCACAGTGCGTCGTAGTAATCCCCCCACTTTTGTCTGAAAAACACGTTACAGTACTGTAACTCCAATTCTAATGGCGATTCGTTGGTGACATTGACATAAGGGTTAAGTTCCAATGTGACTACTACTGACTCTGCCGCCAGCAGCTTATCGTACAGTGCTCGTTTTCGCCCTTCATTCTCTGAAGCTGGCATTCGTATAATGATATTTTTTTTGCAGTTTGGTGCAGGTATAGGAAAGTATTTTTTGGGCACCAATATTTCAAATTGACCACCCTGGTTAAAACCATAGTGCTTGTTAACCCTGTACTCGCCAGACTTCAGTTCATATTGCATATGATAATAGTCAGAGTATTTGCCCGGGTTTACTTTTATCCATTCTGCATAAGTTATTGCAGTGAATAGCAGCATGAATAGGGTTAAAATTTTGTTCATAAGTACCTGGCCAGTTGGTTAGTGATTCTAACCCGTTCACAACGTATAGATACTGTTGATTTTTCAGAAAATAGATCTACACAAGCGTGTATAGCAGGTGTGGATTTCCCCATTCTGCTATACCGCAAGGTCTTTACAAACAGAGGCAGTCAAGAGAACTGTCAACTGTGTAGTTTGATTCATCAGTAACTGAGGAGACTTTTACAAGTCTTAATGATCATTTAGTGTCAAGGATAATTACATCATAATTAGGAATAAACTCGCCCTCAATAAGATGATGGTTATGGTTTTTTCGCAAATTGCGAACATAATAGATAATACCAGCAGCTATAGTAGTTAAAACGAACCCCACGGGGATTCCAACGGCGATTCCTGTCTCTATTCCCTTGCTGTAATCTCGTGATAATTTTTTCCAGTCGGGGTTGGGATAAAGACACTCCTGTTGAGGCAGTTCTTGATGTATAGCGATGGGCGAGTTGAGTCTATTGGCAAGATCTGCTTTTTGGGTTCTGGTATCTCCGGGATAGAAAGTATGTGTTTGCGAAAATGGGCTTTGGGTGGATGCTTCTATCACCTCAGGGTCGGAGAGATTTGCTTTGACAACCAGGTCTGTGGTTAGCGTGTGGAAAGTTTTTAGAGAACGTGTCACTTCTATATCACAAAGATAACGACCAGTATCAGTTACATTGACTCCGTGCATAGTCACAGTGAAGGTATAGTTCCCAAGATTGGAAAGATCCAGTGAAATATTTCTCAGATTGGAAAAACTCAGCGATGTGTTTCCCGGACTGGAAAAATTCATCGGTACTTGTCTTTCGGCATTTTGATAGGAAATACTTTCTACCTTGTCTTTCTGCCAATAAAGGTAGGTTTCGATACTGCCATTTTTTTGCTGGGGGCCAAAGCGAACCGAATCCAGTGATGGTATCTCATTATCAACAGTGGGATTGAATCTATATTGGAATCTGGCTTCATTGCCCTGAAGAACAGCAATGTTTGGATTCACTGGCCCATGATGAATGTGTCTTAGTTCAAGATCGCATCTGAATATAACTGGTGGGAAGGAGTCATAACGGATGCGTGCGCCATAAAATCCGGCCTCTTCTGGCTGTACATCCTTAAAAAAGATTTTCAGATTAGCGCCTGCCGCATCTCCTTTGTAAGAATAAGAAAACCGTCCTTCGTAACCTTTTTCTGTATCCAATGTATGATTTTCTAACTTCATCATAGAAAAATCGACCCACTTATATTGACGATTCCAGAGCCCAAACCAAATCTCCTCTTTTTCATCAAAATTCCCTGTCGGGCAAGGGCCATGATCAATCCTGACAAAAAGAACAACTGTGCCTTTAAAATATTCATGCAACTGTGGCTCAAACTGACAGCTACCTTCGCAAGTTTTAAGATTTTTGGCATCTGCAAAGCCGCTATTTTGATTATCAGGACGGTTAATAGCGGAGTGGAGAACAAACATGGTTGCCAGAGATTGTAGCCAGGAATTAGAGTTTAAATATGGAGAAGAACGGGCATAAGGTGAAACAAGTGGCAGCATGATGAGCATCAACACCAGACTGTAATTTGAATATCTTAATTTTTGAATAAACATAACATCGCCTTTCAGGTATCAAATGGATTGAAAACTGCTGATTGGTTTTTGACAGATAATGAAATCATGGCATTGAGCGTAGACGAGAATCCGGATCACAGCAGGCAGGCAAAACAGACCCATGTATCCTTTGATGCATGCCGCTGAGTATTACAACATTCCTGAGAACTTTGATTGTCAGCCTGACGGGGTAATCCCGATCAGGCAGTCCAGACAGGTTATTTCCGAAAAATTCATGGCTTCCAGAGCGGGTAGCAATGACGTGACCGATTTGTCTGAGCCCGTATAAAGGAAGCAATGTTCAACAGGCCCTTCATGATGGGAATAATGCACCTCCAGCAAAGAGGCCACTCTGCGGGCGATAGCTTCACCGGAATCAATCCAGGTAACGGGGGCGGGTACGACAGAATCCAGAAGTTCCTGAACCAATGGAAAATGGGTGCAACCCAAAACGATACAGTCTGGCCAGTTAGTGCCATTGAACAGCGGTTCAATAATCTTTTTCAGATCATCAGGGTTTATTTTTTCACCGCGCAGATGTTGTTCAGCAAGGTGCACCAGTTCACTACTGCCTACCCGAATCACCTCACAGTCTCCTGCGAACTCATGGATCAGCTGACTGGTATATTCTCTTTCAACGGTTCCCGGCGTGGCCAGAAGGCCAATGCAGCGTTTTTTTGAAGACTGGCTGGCAGGTTTGATGGCTGGCACAACGCCAACAACAGGAATTTCGAGCAGCTGGCGGGCCCTGGGCAAAGCAATAGTGCTGGCTGTATTGCAGGCGATGATGGCCAGGGAGGGTTGAAAGTTATTAACCAGCCGTGACAGACAATGAAGAGTTCGGTCAACCACATCATTTTCAGACTTTGGGCCATAGGGAAAACCTTCACTGTCAGAGCAGTAAATCACGGACAGAGACGGCAGTTTCTCCCTGACTTTCTGGTAGATGCTGAGACCTCCGACTCCGGAGTCAAAAATGACGATAGGCTTCTGTTGCATAAGATGACAGAGGTACCGGTTCAATGAAAATAAACAGCATAGACTAGAGCCTTTGTTTCTCTTTGAAAATAGTTGCTTAAACTTAGTTTCTGCATCCCCATCATTTGTTTTCGATACTGAGGGTTCTCCTTGGCATCAATGGCCGAATTGACCAGCCCAAAACCACGGGCAGAGCCCCCGGCAAAGGCATCTGTGCTTTGGTAATTCATTTTGATTCCCTTCTGTTATTTGCCTACAGTGGTAGGGCAATGGAGGTATTTTATGGAAAACCTATACAAAACCGATTACACCCAATGGCTCAGCAAGCAACGGGAGTTACTGGCTCAGCGGCAATTTGACCAGCTCGACATAGACAATCTTCTGGAGGCGATGGAGTACGAGATGGGCAACAGTATCAGGGCTTTTGACTCTCATTTAACTATCTTGTTGCTGCATCTACTCAAGTACGATTATCAGAAACGAGTGTTAAAAGACCCTTGGGTGGAAAGTATGGTAGCCCATTTATGGGTCACTAGTATTGGGCAATCAAGAGTTCAGATCAATCGCCATTTAAAGGGTGACCACTGTCTTGAATCCAAGGCTGACGAGCTGATAACCGACGTTTATCAAGATGCTAAAAAGCTTGCAGTTAAGGAGATGAATCAACACGCTCGTAGTGAAAGCCAGAAACTTGATAGAAGCAGCTTCCCAGACCAATGCCCGTGGACCTTTGAGCAGATCATGACAGAAGACTGGCTGCCGGAGGCTGACCATGAGTAACCTATACAAAACCGACTACACCGCATGGCTAGGTCAGCAACGCGAACTACTGGCCAAACGACAATTTGACCAGCTCGACATCGACAATTTGTTGGAGGCGATGGAACGACGTATGGGAGATGAGGTTAAAGAATTACGCGCCCACTTGGTGGTATTGCTGGTTCACTTGCTGAAATACGACTACCAGAAGCGGATTCTTAAAGACCCTTGGGTTGAAGACAAAGTTCTCTACACTTGGATACCCAGTATCAACAATCCGAGAAGGGAAATTGAGCTCCACGTTGAGGAAAACCCGTGTCTTCAGCCAAATGCTGAAGAGATAATGGCCAATGTTTACCCGAAGGCTAAACGGGATGCTATTGACGAATTGAATAGATACATCAAGATCAAGAGCAAACGCCTGAACAAAAACAGTTTCCCCAAGGAATGCCCATGGTCTTTTGAGCAAGCCACCAAAAAAAACTGGCTCCCCGGCGACTAAAACAGCGCAGCAGCCCCAATCCCCGCCACCGACCCAATAGCGCCAGAGAACCCACCCTGGTTCCGGGCACTCTGCTGAACCGCCGCCTGGTTGCGCTGGCTTTACAATGCGGCTGCCGAGTTAATCCCCTGCAAACCCTGACCCTGTGCGCTTCTGACAAGATTCATCAAGCCTGTCCTCAGACTGTCCTGACGTTGTGCTGCCCCTTCCCGCACGGTATTGGCGGCGACAATCCGGGCACCGTTCCGGCTCAGTGACCTCATGCGCTAGCAGCCTGTCGGACTTAAGCGTCCGTAGCGAGGATTGCAAGAAATTGAGGATAAAAATCTCTGTTTCTGAGGAGAATAGCGAGCTATTTGACGAAGAAACAGAGATTTTTAGACCAATTTATTGCAACCGCAGTAGGACAGTCTTAAGTCCGACAGGCTGCTAGCGGGCCTGTTTCTGTGCTCCTGTCAGCCCGGCACCATACCCGGCCAGTTGACAACACATAATCAGTTCTCCTTGCCAGAGTAGCCGTTATAAATCTTTCTGCATCCCCATCATTTGTTTTCGATACTGACGATTCTCCCTGGCATCAATGGCCGAATTGACCAGCCCAAAACCACGGGCAAAGCCACCGGCAAAGGCGTCTGTGCTTTGGTAATTCATTTTGATTCCCTTCTGTTAATTGCCTACATTGGAGGGGCAATGGAGGTATTTTATGGAAAACCTATACAAAACCGATTACACCCAATGGCTCAGCAAGCAACGGGAGTTACTGGCTCAGCGACAGTTTGACCAGCTCGACATTGACAATCTTCTGGAGGCGATGGAACGACGTATGGGCGATGAGGTTAAAGAATTACGCTCTCACTTGGTGATATTGCTGGTTCACTTGCTGAAATACGACTACCAGAAGCGGATTTTGAAAGACCCTTGGGTGGAAGACAAGGTTATTCAGTCATGGATGCCCAGTATCAGCAACCCTAGAAAACAGATTGAGCTGCACGTCGAAGAATATCCCCACCTGAGCAACCGTTTTGACGAATCACTCGAAAAAGCCTATCCGAAGGCTAAACGATACGCCATTGAAGAACTAAACCGCTATATCAGGATCAATAGCAAACGGCTGAACAAAAAAAGCTTTCCCGACCAATGCCCATGGAGCTATGAGCAGGTTACACAAATGGGATGGCTGCCCGACGACTAAAACAGCTCAGCAGCCCCAATCCCCGCCACCGTCCAAATGGTGCCAAAGAACCCACCCTGGTTCCGGGCACTCTGCTGAACCGCCACTGCCTCCAAAACACATAATCAGCTCTCCTTGCCAAAGTATCCGTTACAAGTCATGCAAATCACTAATGCTGATCAACTAAGTCCAATCCTGTGTCTAGACTAGCTTCCGGGTGTGTTCTTCTGTCTGCAGAGTCCGGATCGACGACGGACTGTTCTTGATCGTTCGTCAGCAAGGAGGCCGTGTCAAAATCTGTGACAGTTGTTTCTGTTTCAGAAGATCTCTGAGCAGAAGGGACAGGTGCTCCTGGCGAAGCTTTAGCTGAGCCATCCGACATGCTGGTGTGGGAATCATCTGGCTGCATCTTTGCGTCTTTTAAAATATAACCGACGCCGTAAAGCTCGCCATAAGATTTCAGGAACATCCAGTGACGGTAGCCACCACTTGCATCACTTGTAGCCCCGGCGTCTGTGTTAGGAGAGGTGACGGTTGTTTCTGTTTCAGAAGATCCCTGAGCAGAAGGGACAGGTGCTTCTGGCGAAGCTTTCCCTGAGCCATCTGACATGCTGGTGTGGGAATCATCTGGCTGCATCTTTACGTCTTCAAAAATATAACCGCGACCGTACAGCGTGCCATAATTTTTCAGGAACATCCAGTGACGGTAGCCACCACCTGCACCACTTGTAGCCCCGGCGTCCGTGTCAGGAGTGGTGACGGTTGTTTCTGTTTCAGAAGATCCCTGAGCAGAAGTGACAGGTGCTTCTGGCGAAGCTTCCCCTGAATCATCGGATTTGCCAATGAGGTTTTCCAGCTTCTGTATAAGATGTCTTATGCCTATAACTTTAAATTTATCACCAATAGCATCCTGGGCGAGCACTAAAGCGTATCGCAGCTTCTCGAGTTCTTCCTGTGGCATATCTTTCGGAATCTCTTCTCCAGAATGTGCACTAAAAGAAAATGCACTAAATGTTACGCCTTCAGATGCATAAATTGCTGTAGCCTTTTCCCTGTCAGAGAAGGTCCAGCCTTGTCGCTCGTAGACTTCACTAACCTTGGCTAAAAGCAAAGAGATGTCATTCATTAAAGAGATATAAACATAATCAGACTCGTTTCTGTCTTCTGGAGGAGTTCGGGAATAATCGGTTGCTCTTTCCGGTGGGTCATTGTCTTCACCGCCTGAGCCAGCCCCAATACCTCCACCACTGCCGATATTACCTGCCCGAGAGTCAGTGGACCCGGAAGCAAGAGGTGCATCGGCAGGCTTTTTCACTTCACCTCCCTCACCTTCTTTTCCATTATCTGCATCCATAGGCTCTTCGGAGGAATAAGGATCGCTGATAATGGCCGCTTTACCATGTCCTGAATAGACCAGCCAGGCATATTGACTCAGGGGAACACAGTGACTGCTGCCTTTGCAGAAGCTTGTGTTGGGATAAGTGGGAAAAAGAGTCATGTCGGGAAAAATAAAATACTCATTTACTTCAGCCTGTTTCAGCACTCCCCCAGGGAAAGCTTCTTTTCCTTCCAAGCCGTCAGGATGTTCATTCAGGTGCTGGATCAGGTTGATAATCAGTTGAAGAACTTCCGGCATTAATAAGATAGCCGGGACCAGGAATGAGTGATAGGGTTCGGATATCTCAGAATCGCTGAATTCAGAAATAATGAACGTTTTTCCATGAAAAGAAAATCTCATGGTGTTGAACTGAGAATCAAACACCAGCCTTATCTTGTTCAGTCTGAGAATATCCAGATGATTCAGATAGTCCTGCTCTAATGCAGATGTTGTTTTGGAAGTTCTTTCTGCGGTTTTAAATGCAGTGACGAAAACACCTTCATCAGGTTCAGAAACCTCAATAGAGGAGGAACCGGCAGTGGCAACATTTAATTGAAGAAATGTTTTTGTTTTACTCAAAGGGGACGCTTCGGGTTGATAAAACAAATTATCAGTCCATTGTGATTCAGGAAGTCCCAATACTTCTATAGGTGATAGATATAAGTCCGTTGTTTTGGGTTGGTAGTTATAAGAAATCGAATGATGGACCAGGTCAGACCATTGTCCTGCTTCACTGTAAAATGACACAAGGAGAGGGACTATCGGAAGCAACCGATACTGCATTTGTATACTCCACTTTAGTACCTAACCAGTTGGTTTCGCATATTCTGGACGGCGGCTTTTTCCATCCTTCTGCGTTCCAACTCTGGTTGCGTAGCTATGGCTACGCGCCCGTCGTTGCGCCTTGAAGGATGAAAAAATCCACTCGCCAGAATATGCGAAACCAACTGGCCAGGTAATTAATCAACATTATTTATGCAAAGGTTATTTTTAGCAGTAGTTGATCGATATGCAAAAAAATTGTTTTTTATTTGTCTTCCAGCCATTTGGCAGAACTGCTTTCAAGGTTTGTGACGATTTAGCTGATTACGCTTGGAGGTAAATATTTTTCAGGATACACTCATTCAATAGGTCAGCAAGGAAGCGCAACTGATGAAAATCAATCCGTCTTCTACTTCGACTGCACTGGACTATGGTGAAAACCCAAACAAAAGCTCAGGCGATCAGGGTGAAGGTTCTCAACAGGGTGGCGATGAGTATCAGCCTAAAGTCCCTCAAAAGGAGCGGGGGCTCAACTCTGCCCGAAATCTGCGATCCCGAAAAGCTTCAAAAAAACGCAATAAGAAGCGTGGGGCCCGAAAACTTTCTGAGCGTCGGGCCCGTCAAAAAGACAAAGACGAGTATCAAAATGACAGCGAGTCTGATGTCTAAATCTCATCAATGTTGATGAGTAACCTCCTTTCTTTGGATGACATACCTTTGCGCAGCTCTCTGTTTTTTGAAGGGCCAGAACTGACTACGGGCTCTTCTTCATCCTTCGCTACCAGCAATGGAGCTGTGTCAGGAGGCACGACTGTTGTCTCTGTTTCAGCTGATTCCTGATCAGAAGTTGCAGGTGCTTCAGGTGGTGGTGTGGATGGTTTCTGGGACGCTTCCTTTGAGTCATCGAATTGAACGCTTTGGTCATTCGTCAGCTTCTTCCAGCTTCTTTTACCATGATTTATACGATAAAAACGGCCTCTGAAATTTGCGAATTTTTCTATCTGGACAGTCTCGATGCGTCTGTCTTTTGATGCATTACGATTCAGTCTGGCAATTGTAGACCTTTCCAGGTCAGACCTTGATTGAGCATCTCGCTCGTCAGCTTCATCATCTTCAGGTAGTAGGAAAGAGGTTTCGTCATCTTCAAATTCGTTTCTGTCTTCTGGAGGTGTTCTGGAATAATCTGTTGCTCTTTCAGGTGGATCATTTTCTTCACCGCCTGAGCCAAGCCCGACGTATCCATTTCGGACATTACCGACCCGGAAGTTAGTCAATCCGGCAGGTGCTGGTCTATAGACCGTTTTTTTCCCTCTATCGCCATTACCTCTTTTTCCTTTTTTTCCATCCATAGGCTCATCGGAGGAATAAGGATCACTGATAATGGCTGCTTTCCCATGCCCTGAATAGACCAGCCAGGCATATTGACTCAGGGGAACACAGTGACTGCTGCCCCTGCAGAAGCCTGTGTTGGGCTGAGTGGGAAACAGAGTCATGTCGGGAAAAATGAAATACTCATTCTCGTCAGCCTGTTCGAGCATTCCCCCGGGGAAAGCTTCTTCTCCCTCTATACCATAAGGGTGTTCATTCAGGTGCTGGACCAGATTGACAACCAGTTGCAGGACTTCGGGCATTAACAAGATAGCCGGGACCAGGTATGAGTGATAGGGTTCGAAAATTTCAGAATCGCTGAATTCGGAAATAATGAAGGTTTTTCCATGAAAAGAAAATTTCATGGTGTTGACCTGAGAGTCAAAAATAAGACTGATTCTGTTCAGTCTGAGAATATCCAGTTGATTCAGATAGACCTGCTCTAATGCAGGTGTTGTTTTGGAAGTTCCTTCTGCGTCTTTAAATGCACTGACGAAAACACCGCCATCGGCTTCAGAAATCTCAACACAGGAAGCACCAGCTGTAGCAATGTTCAATTGAAAAAGTGTTTTTGTTCCACTCAGGGGGGGTGTTTCGGGATGATAAAATAATTCATCGGTCCATGGTACTTTGGGAGCTTCCGACAATTGAAGTAAATGTGGAAGATTCCGGTCCATTATTATTTTGGGTTGGTTGTAATAATAAGAAGTTGAATACTGGGCTAAGTTAGGCCATTGTCCTGCTTCACTGTAAAATGACACAAGGAATGGGACTATCGGAAGAAACCGATACTGCATTTGAATACTCACTTAATAAATTTTATTTATGATGACAATTTATTTAGCAGTAGTTGATTGATATGCAAGAAAATTGGTTTTTATTTGTTAGATGCTGCGACATCCTTCCTGATTCGGGTAGTTGAGCATTCAGCGGCCCTGTGGTCATATGGGCCGGTTATCTGCACAGATTGGGTTAATGGGAAGTGAGGCTATGGTGAAATCAGAAAACTACGATGTACTGGTGGTTGGCGCAGGTATGGTGGGTGCCGCAATTGCTTGTGCTCTGGGTCTCAAAGGTATTCGTATTGCAGTTTTTGACCGGGCCTTACCGTCAGCATTCAAACCTGATCAGTTGCCGGACCTGAGAGTGTCGGCACTGAGCTATGCATCAGAGCAGATTCTGAAAAACCTGGGAGTCTGGCCATACCTGCAAACCATGAGAATGTGCCCATACCGACGCATGGCTGTATGGGAGAAATTGCACTTTCCGCTCGGCAGTGAAACGGATAAGCGTCCTAATCAAACCGTATTCAACGCAGCAGATATCAGGCACGACCAGCTGGGTTTTATTGTCGAGAATCGCATCACTCAGCTGGGTCTTTTAAAAAGGCTCAAAGATGTAGAGTCGGTATCCTTGTTCGCCCCGGCAACTATTGAAAGTATGAATCTAAAGGGTGAAAAGCCTGAAATCATGCTGCAGGATGGAAGTGTATTTAAAGCGGATCTGCTTATCGGGGCTGACGGTGCCCAGTCCAGAGTCAGGGAGCAAGCCAATATTCGTCTTGACACTCGTGAATATGAGCAACAGTGTCTGGTGGCTACTGTAGAGATTGAAGGCGGCTTGCAGGACATTACCTGGCAGGCTTTCACGCCTACCGGACCGGAAGCCTTTCTGCCACTGCCCGATATCGACAGCAAAAGTTATGCGTCTATTGTCTGGTATAACTTGCCTGAGAATGTCCAGAAACTCATGAAACTTTCGGACACTGACTTTCTGGAAGAGCTGTCATCGACTTTTCCCAAAGAGTTACCACCGTTGCTTAAGCTGCACGGGAGAGGCTCGTTCCCGCTGGCCCGTCGTCATGCCATGAACTATTTCACTAATGGAGTAGTGCTGGCAGGCGATGCCGCACATACCATCAACCCTCTTGCGGGTCAGGGGGTCAATCTGGGCTTTCAGGATGTTGCCTGGCTGGCAGAGGTACTGACTGATGCCTTTCAAGCGGGTGAGTCACTGGGTAGCCAGAAAGTGCTATCGCGTTACGAAAAAGCTCGTCGCAGAGACAATCAATTGATGATGAGTACTATGGATGCTTTCTACCTTGCTTTCAGCAACAACAGTTTGCCCCTGAAGGTTTTGAGAAACGTTGCATTGAGTCTTGCCGCTAAATCAAAGCCTGCCGTGAAGGAAGTCATGAAATACGCCATGGGCATTTCCGGGCGACAGGCTGAATTAGCAAAATCGTCGTAAATTTTTGACAGGGTAGGAAGTGTCAGAAAAAAGGCCTGAAAAAACAGGCCTTCATTTATTAGTGCACTTTAGTCCATTATGTCACTGCTTCAGACAACGTCTTTTGGAGAGCTCTGCCGCCGGACTGGAGGCCAGTGTAGCCACCAGATCTTTAGCAAAGTACTCTCTGACCTCACCAGTGTCCATCAGTACCTTGATCCGACCATTTCGCAGGCATTGATATAATCGCCCCTGCTCGCAGGTGATTCGATCTTTAACTATCAGATTTCCGGCCATCTTCCTAACCTTGTTACTCAACCATCTGAACGAAGTTCCCTGTTATGAAACTTGCCGTCACAGCTCTTTGAATGTTTCTCATCTCTGTCATCTTTACCCGCGAGGCTATTCCATACTGCTGATCAGGCATTAGAATCTCGGGAACCCATATTATCGGGCCCTAGTCCTGACTCTTTAGTGACAGTTTTGCTACAGATAAATTAATTGAAAAGTCCGAACCAAAGCGCCGATAAGGACGGTAATGAAGTCAGCGTTCGGAATGTTTATGAGCTTTCAATCAGGCATGTTAAGCCGACTTTTTTTACCTTCTATCATTGTAATGCTGATCTATGGTTTCTGGGTCAGCCCCGAATTTCGTGAGATAGCGGCTGGTGTTGCTATTTTTTTGTTTGGCATGGTTTATCTGGAGCAGGGCTTTAAGGTCTATACCGGAGGGCTTCTTGAAGCTCTGCTCAAGAAGACTACCGATAAGGTCTGGAAAAGCCTGTCCTTTGGTGTGATTTCCACCGCTTTTTTGCAATCCAGCTCTTTGGTTTCGGTTATCGTCATTTCCTTTCTCAGTGCCGGACTGATAGGCCTGACGGCAGGAATCGGGATTATTTTTGGTGCAAATCTTGGCAGTACAGCCGGTGCCTGGCTGGTAGCTGTTTTTGGCTTGAAGGTTAAATTGTCAACCTATGCCATGCCCCTTTTAGTGATAGGAGTGCTCCTGAAATCCAACAAGTACAAGAATATTAATGGATTAGGTTACATCCTTCTTGGTATAGGCTTTCTGTTCCTCGGTATCCACTTCATGAAGGTGGGCTTTGATGCCTTCAAAAGCTCCATTGACCTGGCTGAATTTGCCATGCAGGGCTTTTCGGGGGTGCTGGTGTATACCGGGTTAGGTATGCTGGCCACCATCATTATGCAGTCAACCAACGCAACAATGGTTTTGACATTCTCGGCTCTTGCTGCAGGTCAGCTCAGCTATGAGAATGCCCTGGCCCTGGCCATCGGCTCAAATATTGGCACCACGATTACGGCCATCCTTGGAGCCATCAGTGCCAACGCAGAAGGTAAAAGGCTGGCTGTTGCCCACCTTGCTTTTAATGTCGTCACGGCCACCATTGCTATTGCTGCTCTCAAACCTCTGATGGGCGCAGTGGACTATCTGGCTTCTGTTTATGGTATTGCCGCGAATAATTACACCTTGAAGCTGGCCATCTTTCATAGCCTGTTCAACATCATTGGTATCGTGACCCTTTTGCCCTTCCTCAATAAAATGGTGCATTGGCTACAGATGCTCTTTACCGAGAGCACTCCGCAGGTTCCATTAAATCTTGCGGGGGATGAATCTTTGAAGGTTGAAAGAGCTATTTACCTGAACCCGGTCACTCTCAGTTATCCCGATACCGCATTGAGAGCCATTACCAAGGAGTGTGGACATCTCTATCGCAATACTCTTGAGTTGATCTGTTATGGCATTTATCTCAGCGGTGAAAAGCTTCGTGAGTCTGACAACCTCGAAGAGTTGGTTCAGAGCTGGCGCAGGGATGACCAGCCCTGGACGATCAAGGAACTTTATATTCGCCACATAAAGGGTATCTATGCGGATATTGTCCAGTATTCTGGTGCCCTGGAAGGTAAACTCCCCAGGCAGCAAGCTCAGGAGCTGTTTGCCCTGAAAGTGGCCTGTCGTGATTTTGTTCAGGCCATCAAGCACGTCAAGCATATTTACAAGAACATGGGCAAATACACCCAGTCGGAAAATGAGCAGATTCGGGAACAGTACAATCAATTGAGGCTCTGTCTGGCTTCCGTTCTCAAGCTGGTTGACATTTTGGGCGTTCGTCGCAGTTACAGCCATATCCGTGAACATGCGGAACAACTGAAGAAAGAACTCAGGGAAAGAGACGGGCAAACCAACGAGACTCTGAATGAACTGATTCGCTCCGGACAGGTCGACCCATTTATTGCAAGCTCACTATTGAACGACAGCGCTCATGTTCACGATGCCTGCACAAACCTGATTGACGGTGCCGTCATCATGCTCACAAGGGACAGGGAAGAGTATCAGGAATTTGATATGTCTTCCGAACAGCCCCCCGATCCATCAGTTCACAGTTAATTTGAAGCCGACCTTATTCAGATACATTTTTTCTCGTTCAAAGTCGGCTGCTGTCAGGGGGTGATCTCCTAACCAACCTGATTCAAAGCTAACATTCAGAGTACGGTGACCCGCTTTTAAATCATAATGGGAGAAAGCCCCGTCCCGTATATGATTGAGCACAATCCCCAGACGCAGGAGCACAGTCAGCTTTAACAGCAGGTTGCTGTCTGAATGTTCAAGCAAGCCTTTCGGAATGGCTCTGCGATGCCCATGCACCAGCAGAGCCAGCTTTCTCTGCTGCTCTTTATTGAACCCCATCAGATCCGAGTGCTGGATCAGATAAGCGCCATGACGGTTGTATTGTGCATGTGAAATATCCAGGCCTACCTCGCACACCAGTGAAGCCCAGTTCAATAACTCCCGATCAGAAGCCACCAGTCCCCAGCTCTTTCTGACCTGATCAAAACAGGCCTGTGAGTAACGGTTAATCCCTTCTGCATTGGTCAGGTCAACATGATAGCGTTTCATCAATGCCGACAGGGTCCGGCCCCTGACATCCTCATGATGGTCCCGACCCAGCATGTCGTAAAGAACGCCCTCCCGAAGAGCACCCTCTGAGTATTGCATCCTTTCTATCTCGAAAGCGTCAAAACAGGCCATCAAAATGGCCAGCCCGGCAGGGAAGATAGCCTGCCGATCCGGTTTCAGGCCAGGGAAACGGACTCTGCCAGTGTGACTGAATTCCAGAACCTGACTTTTGAGCATGTCCATTTTTTCATGGGTAATAATTTCACCATGGCCCATGGCTGAGAGAATCGAACTCACTGCCCGAATAGAGCCAGAGGAGCCCACCGCATCCACCCAACCAAGATTTTTGTAGGCTTGTTCAATATTCAGGAGTTCCAGGCGCGCCGCATAATAAGCCGACTGAAAGCGCTCGGGGGACAGCTCTGCGCCGGGAAAAAACCGGTCGGTATAGGCAACACAACCCATATGAAGACTCTCGAGCAGTCTGGGTTCGAAGCGCTCACCTACAATCAGCTCGGTGCTGCCACCACCAATATCGACCACAACTCTACGATCATTGTCGTCTGATTGAGTCTGGGCTACGCCCAAATAGATCAGACGGGCCTCTTCCCGACCGGCAATAATTTCAACAGGATGATTGAGGATTTTTTCAGCTTTTTCGACAAAATCGCTGCTGTTCTTCGCTTTTCTAAGGGCATTGGTGCCAACGACCCTAAGTGCCTGAAAGTGCCTTCCGGACATATACTGGGCAAACTGTGCCAGGCAATTCAGTCCTCTTTTCATGGCCTGCTCAGAAAGACAATCATCCTCACTCAGACCGGCAGCCAACTGTACTTTTTCTCCAAGTCGTTCAATTGGCCTGATTTCCCCCTGTTCCACTCTGGCGACAATCATGTGAAAACTGTTGGAACCCAGATCAATAGCTGCCACGAGAGGCTGGCTGTTGGACTCAATACGACCCTGGTCTGTCATAATGTTCTTCTTCGACACTCCCGCAGCAATCAGTCCGGTTTTTTTCACCCGGGGCCCGTTGAGCTGACGGTTGGTTGAATAATCAGGCCATGACCAGACAATCAGTTTTTGTCATGCAAATCATGGTGCTGGCTAACATAAACCAGCAATATAACAGAAGGCTCTGGTTACAGCACATTTACTGTCAGCCGCACATTGTTGTATACCGGGCTGCTTGCGCTTAAAGCTTCTGTTTACAGGTTTTGGCAGAGATTTCGTGAAAGGAAAAAAGCCATACTTTCAAGTTTCTGATGATGAAAAATAAACATCCCATGAGTCATAAATTCGGCTGCAAAATCTGATTCATGCTGACAGCCGTATACAAATAATCATAACTCTGTAAACTACCACCCACAATAAAATCAGAGTGATCGAATTTGTTTCCGGGTTCATCCCTTTGCTATGATTCGTGCTCTGACATTAAGCAAAATGGCTAGGAGATCCATTCCATGAGCGAAATTGTCAATGTGACAGACGCTTCCTTCGAAGAGGACGTGCTGAAGGCAGAATGTCCTGTACTGGTCGACTATTGGGCTGAATGGTGTGGTCCCTGCAAAATGATCGCGCCCGTACTGGACGAAATCGCACTGGACTACGACGGCAAGCTGAAAATCTGTAAACTGAACATTGATGACAACGAAGCCACACCTCCAAAGTATGGCGTTCGAGGCATTCCAACACTGATGCTGTTCAAGGGTGGCAATGTTGAAGCGACCAAGGTTGGAGCCCTGTCCAAGTCTCAGCTGACAGCATTTCTTGATAGCAACCTGTAACAGAATCAATCTTACGGCTTTAGAGATTTCAGAAGCTTTCTGATACTCCCGGCCAGGAGATTTCTGGAAAAAATCAGCCGGATGAAGTCGAATCATCCAGCTGGTTTCACAGCATTGTGTGATATCACAAAGCAATGAGTCAGGATAGTCCGGCGCCCATCCATCATCGTCAGAATGAGGCTGATGAAAATCAAAAACACAGATACGAAATAGCTGTTTTCATGCTTGCTCCGAAGGGAAATATTTCTCAACAAAAAGTTTCTGAAAAGTTGACGTAGCAGGAGTTCTTGATTATTTTCCAGAAAAGGATATAGACTGTTAATTCGGGAGTTATTAGATCTGCTTGTTTCAGGTAAGCCTGTTGGATGCTTTTCTGGAGCTTTGAAGGTCCTTCTGAACAGCAGTAGTGGATACTCCGGCCACGTTTGTTTCGAGCTTGCCTTTACGATGTGGTTACAGCTTGAAAGCCGTTTTTATGAGCTTAGGCAGGCATCGATATTAAACGATGCTGAAAATAATAATCTCAATAATATCTGATCTTCCTGCAACTACGACGGCCATTACCTTTCAATTTAACGTTCGCGAACTCTTATGCATCTTACCGAACTGAAAAAAAAATCTGTTCCTGAACTTCTGGCGATCGCTAATGAAATGGGCCTTGAAAATCTGGCCCGTTCCCGGAAGCAGGACGTAATCTTCTCAATCCTGAAGCGCCACGCCCGCAGCGGGGAAGACATCTATGGCGATGGTGTTCTTGAGATCCTGCAGGATGGCTTCGGCTTCCTGCGTTCTTCCGACAGCTCTTATCTGGCAGGTCCTGATGATATTTATGTTTCACCCAGTCAGATTCGTCGATTCAATCTGAGAACCGGTGATAGCATTGCGGGTAAAATTCGACCACCTAAAGAGGGTGAACGCTATTTCGCACTGCTAAAAGTCAATGAAATTAATTTTGACCAGCCAGAAAACGCCCGTAATAAAATTCTATTTGAAAACCTGACCCCGCTGTTTCCACAGGATCGTCTGGTCATGGAAATGGGTAACGGCTCCACCGAGGATTTAACAGGCCGAATTATCGACCTGGTGGCTCCAATCGGTAAAGGTCAGCGTGGTCTGATCGTCTCCCCCCCTAAGGCTGGTAAGACCCTGATGCTGCAGAATATTGCAGCTAATATCACCCGTAACAACCCCGAATGCCACCTGATCGTTCTGTTGATTGATGAGCGTCCGGAGGAAGTGACCGAAATGGCCCGTTCCGTGCGTGGTGAAGTGGTGGCCTCGACCTTTGACGAGCCTCCGTCACGACACGTGCAAGTGGCTGAAATGGTTTTGGAAAAAGCCAAGCGACTGGTTGAGCATAAGAAAGACGTGGTGATCCTGCTGGACTCCATTACCCGCCTGGCTCGTGCCTACAACACAGTTATTCCTTCTTCCGGTAAAGTTCTGACCGGTGGTGTTGATGCCCACGCTCTGGAGCGTCCCAAACGTTTCTTTGGTGCTGCCCGTAACATCGAGGAAGGTGGCAGTCTGACCATTATGGCTACCGCCCTGGTGGACACTGGCTCGAAAATGGACGAAGTGATCTTCGAGGAATTCAAAGGTACTGGTAACATGGAACTGAACCTCGACCGTCGCATCGCTGAAAAGCGCGTTTTCCCTGCCATTAACTTCAACAAGTCCGGTACTCGTCGTGAAGACTACCTGACCACAGAAGAAGAATTGCAGCGCATGTGGATTCTGCGCAAGATCCTGCACCCAATGGACGAAATCGGCGCCATTGAATTCCTGCTGGACCGCATGAAGCACACCAAGACCAATGAAGAATTCTTCCAGTCTATGAAGCGGAAGTAATCCATCATTATCCGGGGACAGGTCAGCCTGTCCCCATCTTCTCTCAGCCTCAGCTTTAACTTCCAATGAAATACAGGGACCTACGGGACTTCATCAAGCTGCTGGAAAAGCAGGGTGAACTCGTCAGAATCAAGACCGAAGTCGATCCGTATCTGGAAATGACCGAAATCAGCGACCGAACGCTTCGCAAGAAAGGGCCGGCACTGCTGTTCGAAAATCCAAAAGGTTATGACATGCCGGTACTGGCCAATCTGTTTGGCACAGAGCGCCGGGTGGCTCTGGGTATGGGGCAGGATAATGTCAGCGCGCTGAAGGAGGTAGGTCAGCTCCTGGCATATCTTAAGGAACCCGATCCACCCAAGGGCTTCCGTGATGCTTTGACAAAGCTGCCTGTCTTCAGACAAGTGTTGAACATGGGACCCAAAGTGGTCAGTAAAGCCGTCTGTCAGGAAGTCGTGCTCAAAGGTGATGAGATAGATCTGAACCGGATTCCTGTTCAAACCTGCTGGCCCGGCGATGCGGGCCCTCTGGTCACCTGGCCTCTGGTCATCACCAAAGGCCCTGGAAAGGATCGACAGAACCTCGGAATTTATCGCCAACAGCTGATTGGTAAAAACAAACTGATCATGCGCTGGCTCTCTCATCGTGGCGGTGCTCTGGACTTCAGGGATTGGCAACAGCAATACCCTGATAAACCTTTCCCCGTAACCGTAGCTCTGGGTGCTGATCCGGCTACCATCCTGGGGGCAGTGACCCCTGTGCCTGACAGTCTTTCAGAGTATGCCTTCGCGGGCCTGTTAAGAGGCAGTAAAACCGAACTGGTTAAAAGCATCACCAACGATCTTCAGGTACCTGCCAGTGCCGAGATTGTTCTGGAAGGGCATATCTATCCGGGAGAGATGGCGGACGAAGGCCCGTTCGGTGATCACACCGGTTACTACAACGAAGTGGAGCGTTTCCCGGTCTTTACCGTAGAGTGTATTACTCACAGAAGAGATCCCATTTATCACAGCACTTACACAGGCAGGCCTCCCGATGAGCCCGCTATCCTGGGAGTGGCCCTGAATGAGGTATTTGTTCCCATTCTGAAAAAGCAGTTTCCGGAAATCGTGGACTTTTATCTGCCTCCGGAAGGCTGTTCTTACCGAATGGCGGTGGTGACCCTGCGTAAGGAATACCCGGGTCATGCCAAGCGAGTCATGCTCGGTGTATGGTCATTCCTCAGACAATTTATGTATACCAAGTTCGTTGTTGTCACCGACGATGATGTCAATGCCAGAGACTGGAACGATGTCATCTGGGCCATGACGACTCGAATGGATCCCAAGCGGGACTGCGTCTTTGTTGAAAACACTCCCATTGATTATCTGGATTTCGCTTCACCCGTTGCAGGTCTTGGTTCCAAGGTGGGTTTTGATGCTACGAATAAATGGCCCGGAGAAACCGATCGGGAATGGGGGCAAACCATAACCATGACGCAGGAAGTCAAGGAACGGGTTGATGCACTCTGGGGTGATTTGGGTATAGACTGAAACAATTACAGCTCTTGATTATCAGTCGGTTACCCGAGCTAGCAGCCTGTCGGACTCAAGCGCCCGTAGCGAGGATTGCGAGAAATTGAGGATAAAAATTTCTGCTTCTGAGGAGAATAGCGGGGCTATTTGACGAAGAGGCAGGAATTTTTAGACCAATTTATCGCAACCGCACGACTGCACGGATGCAGGAGCTAGAGCAACGCAGGAGCAGTTGCCGAGTAGGGCAGACAGGCTGCTAGAGAGTTACTTCTTAATACGGTCATCAGGGAAACCCCGGGCATTCCTGCTGGCTGTGATATTCGGGAGGGAGGTATTGTGCAGATAAGCGAGTCTTCCAGGCTGCGGTGCTCAGTTGCCGATACTCAGCTTCTCAGTTCCGACATTTACCGTATCAAACTGACTGCTGAGTCAGACTGCTTTCCTGGCTATTATCCGGGTCAGTATCTTGTTGTTCACCTTCAGAATAATGAAAACAATTGTTTTTCTATTGCTTCAGCGCCGCAAAAAAACCAGCAGCATCTGGAGCTGCATATTCAACAGCTGAAAGGCAGTCCAAACTCTCAACAGCTCTTTCGGGAAATAAAAGAAGGTGTGCTGAACGTCAGTTTGCCTCTAGGGAATTGCCATCTCCCTGACTCAATCGACAAACAGCAGCCCCTGCTTTTCGTTGCCGCCGGAACCGGCTTCTCCCAAATGAAAAGCATGATTGAGTATTGCCTGCGTCACCATCATCACGGTGAGATGCATCTTTACTGGGGAGCCAGAACACCTGCAGACTTCTATCTGCCCAACCTCCCTGTGCAATGGTCTGGCCAGGGCGTTCATTATCATCCGGTAGTCAGTGAAACCCATCATGAAGATGACTGGTGTGGGCGCCATGGGCTGCTGTATGAAGCGATTCTGGTCGATCGCGAAAAGCTGCTCGATTGTCAGACCTATATCAGTGGCTCACCACAAATGGTTTATGCGACATATGACGTAATGATTGGAGACGGATTCCCGGAAAAAAACCTGCACTCTGACGTTTTTGACTACGCACCAAGAAAATAATATCGTCACAAATCTTGCTACCCTTCTGAATTGCAAATATAAACCCTGACCCATTAGCACAGTAATAAAAAACACTGCCGTAATTTATGTGCAACGAATGGTAATTGCGCAACTCTTGTCTATATTCATAGTCGATCGTCATAACACCCAATCAATATACGGAGATTTTATGCAATCTTCCGCTGCCAAAGTTCAGCAGACGGCTGTGAGAAGCAGTCGTGTGCGCCAGAAAAATATTAAGGTCATATTGCAAGCTGCAGAGGACGAATTCGTTCTTAGTGGCTTCAAAGGAGCTTCAATCAGGGATATTGCAACCAGAGCCGGGTTGCCAAAAGCCAATATTCATTATTACTTCAACAGCAAGGTCGATCTGTATGGTGCTGTTCTTGGCCATATTATGGAACTCTGGGAAGCGGTTTTTTCCGGCTTGAACATAGAGGATGATCCGGCTTCAGCCTTTCGTCAGTACATACAGGCAAAAATGCAATACTGTCTGGCTCACGCCAACGCTTCCCGTATATTCAGCAGTGAGATCATTCATGGTGGGCAACATCTTAAAGAACATTTTGAGTACTTCAAGTCATGGATCAAAGAGAAATCACGAGTTATTGAATCTTGGATAGAGCGAGGCAAAATGGACCCTGTCGACCCTTTGCACCTGTTATTTACCATCTGGGCTACCACCCAATATTATGTGGATTACAGCCCACAGGTAGCCTGTGTTATTGGTAAGGAGGCTCTGTCCGATGAGGATTTAGAGGCTGCGACAGAGCATCTTTGCAACCTCATCATCAAGGGGTGTGGGATCAGAAGTCGCTGATCGCAGTCACTGGGTGCAAAGACCGTCATGGGTTTTTAACGGTCGTCAGCGACGGCTATAAAAACCTGTGACCGGATGACTCAGGCATCGAGCTTAACAATCCTCCTCCTCCTCCTTGTTCGCCCGAATAACCTCAACACTGTCCACTTTCTGGAAGCCTCGGGGCAGCTTATTGCCTCTGCGACCTCTCTCTCCGTGGTAATGCTCAATATCTGCCGGTTTCAGAGTCACATGCCGTTTGCCGGCGTAGAGAACCAGAGCATCGCTCGAGTTCATCACCGCCAGATGAACCATCAATTCGATTCGATCCGATGCCCGTGCCGCAGGAATATTAATGATCTTGTTACCTTTGCCTCTTGCCAGCTTGGGTAATTCAGATAGCGGGAAGATCAGCATACGCCCTTCGTTGGTAATGGCAGCCAGCACCTGGTCTTCGCCCGTTACCGGTATAGGTGACATGACCCGGGAATACTTGGGCAAAGTCAGCAGAGCCTTACCGGCTTTGTTCTTGCTGACCATATCAAAATGCTGAACGACAAAGCCATAACCAGCATCGCTCGCCAGCAAATAACAGTCATCATTGTCACCGACACACAGCCCTTCAAAGGTCGCCCCGGAAGGTGGATTGACACGCCCGGACAGCGGCTCACCCTGGCCTCGCGCAGAGGGAAGAGTATGAGTTAGAATAGAATATGCACGACCAGTAGAGTCTATAAATACCGAAGACTGGTTACTCTTGCCCTTGGCAGACAGTCGATATCTATCCCCTGCCTTGTAGTTGAGACTGGCGGGGTCAACCTCATGTCCTTTGGCACATCGCACCCAGCCTTTTTCAGACAGCACGACAGTCACTGGATCAGATGTCATCAGGTCAGTTTCCGAGAGAGCCTGGGCTTCCTGTCGAACCTTCAAGGGTGAACGACGATCATCACCAAACTCTTCGGCATCGGCCTTGATCTCTTTTTTGACCAGGGTTTTCAGTCGACGCTCGGAACTGAGGGTCAGCTCAAGATTTTTGCGTTCGTTTTCCAGCTCTTCCTGTTCAGCACGAATCTTGATCTCTTCCAGTTTGGCTAACTGGCGCAGCTTGATTTCCAGAATGGCATCGGCCTGAAGCTCGGAGAGGCCAAATCGAGTCATTATGACTTCCCTGGGTTTGTCCTCATTGCGGATAATTTCGATGACTTCATCAATATTCAGGAAGGCTGCCAGTAAACCTTCAAGAATATGAAGTCTGGCCAGTACTTTATCCAGACGGTGCTGCAGGCGACGTCTGACGGTATCGGTTCTCCAGACCAGCCACTCCTTCAGCAGGGTATCCAGAGCCTTGACCTGAGGCTTGCCATCGACACCGATCATGTTCATATTGACCCGGTAGGTCTTCTCAAGATCGGTTGTGGCAAACAGATGGTTCATCAAACCATCGACATCAATACGGTTGGAGCGGGGAACAATCACCAGCCGAGTAGGATTCTCATGGTCTGATTCGTCCCTCAGGTCTGCGACCATGGGCAACTTCTTGGCCTGCATCTGAGCGGCTACCTGCTCCAGAATTTTGGCTCCGGAAGCTTGATAGGGCAGCGCTGTAACAATGATTTCTCCGCCTTCCTGCTGATAGACGGCTCTCATTCTCAGAGAACCTCGTCCCTGCCCGTAAATCTTCAGAATTTCTTCGCGGGGTGTGATGATTTCAGCTTCGGTGGGGAAGTCCGGTCCCTGAACATGCTCAACAAGCTCGGCAGTGGTTGCCCCCGGATGATCCAGCAGATGAATACAGGCGTTTGCGACTTCTCTCAGGTTGTGAGGAGGAATGTCGGTCGCCATACCCACTGCGATACCGGTGGTACCGTTCAACAGCAGATTGGGCAATCTGGCAGGCAAGATGGATGGCTCTTCCAGTGTTCCGTCAAAGTTAGGCACCCAGTCTACCGTGCCCTGTGCCAGCTCACCGAGCAGTACGTCAGAATAACGAGTCAGTCTGGACTCGGTATATCGCATGGCAGCAAAAGACTTGGGGTCATCCGGCGACCCCCAGTTACCCTGACCATCTACCAGCGGATAGCGGTATGAGAAGGGCTGCGCCATCAATACCATGGCTTCGTAACAGGCAGAGTCGCCATGAGGATGAAATTTACCCAGAACATCACCCACCGTACGGGCCGACTTTTTAAACTTGGCGGTATTTTTCAGTCCCAGCTCACTCATCGCATAAACAATACGACGTTGTACTGGCTTCAGGCCGTCGCCAATGTGGGGCAGAGCGCGATCCAGAATGACATACATGGAGTAATTCAGGTATGCGCTTTCTGTATAGGCCCTCAGTGACTGACGTTCTATTCCATCATCACCTATGAAGGTCTGTTCCATTCTCTATAAACCTTGGGAGCTTTAAAAATGTGCTAATCGGAATATGATAATACCCTGATCGCAGATAGGACAGTGGAATGGGCTCATTCATCCCTCTGAATATATTGAAACGTATGGATTCTCCCAGCCCTGAACCTCGGCAATACGAGCATTACGCTCAATTTCCCAGGCGGTTGCCGGATAGAGCCGATCCCAGGACTCATAGAGCTTTTTCTGACTTTTACTGATTCTGAAGGCGTAGCGGCTTGCCATATACAGATAGATACGGGCAATCTTGCCTCGTTTTGTTATCGGTGGTTGTGCTTTTCGCTCCTTGAAATTGACTTTAAAGTCACACTGGCCATACATTTTGGGCGTATCTTGCAGAAAGCCAAAGCGGTAGTTGGATCGATCGCCATTCACCTCTCCTATGGCGGGCACCAGATTGTGGAGATCCGATTCCATTTTGCGAAAATCGGGATTCTTTCTACAGAGCTTACGGCCCCCTTCCTGCCAGCACTGGAGCTGATGACCAAATTCCCAGGCCGGTACAACATGTTCCCACTCAATCCTTGAAGCACGGTTTGGTTGTTTTCGTACCTTGTAGTCGCAGGATTCCAGGTCAGGCACCAGTTTCTTGCCGCGGACGGTTATATCGCAACCGCAATAAAAACTGGTGAGGTGATCGGAATAGATTTTCACCGCTTCCCGCTTGGCCTGAGAAAAACTGGCGGGTGCAGACCAGGCAGAAAAAGGAAGCAGAGCAACGGAAAATACAACCAATAAACGAGAAGCAATGGACACGAATCAGACTCGGACATAAAAGACACAGGTCTTATTTTATTAAAAATTAGCCCTGTAATTCCATATGTGTTTCAGAATAGCCCTGACGTCTACTACGTATTGCGGCATCATAAAGACTGGCTGACACGGAAGAGTAGAAACCGATGAAAATTGTCATTGCCCCCGATTCCTTTAAAGAGTGTCTAACGGCTGCCCAGGTAGCCTCTGCGATCGAAACCGGCTTTAAGGAAATTCTTCCTGATGCACAGTACGTCAAAGTACCTGTTGCTGACGGTGGCGAAGGAACACTTCAGTCACTGGTTGATGCCACGGGTGGACATTGTATAGAAGTGCCCGTCACAGGCCCTCTGGGTCATCAGATTCAGGCTGAGTTTGGCATACTGGGTGACGGCACAACCGCTGTCATTGAAATGGCCAGGGCGTCCGGACTGGAGTTGGTAAGTCCTGATCACCGTGACCCGATGATTGCGACCACACAGGGTACCGGTGAGCTGATCCTGAGTGCGCTGGACAGGGGCGTCGAGAAAATAATTGTCGGGATCGGTGGCAGTGCAACCAATGATGGTGGTGCCGGTATGGTGCAAGCTCTGGGGGTTCGTTTATTGAACGACCAGGGCAAGGAGTTGCAACGCGGTGGTGGTCAGTTATCAAGCCTGACCAGGATCGATACTTCTAACCTGGATCAGCGCCTGCAATCAGTAGAGATTATTGCTGCCTGCGATGTTGATAATCCACTGACCGGTGACAATGGAGCTTCCGCTATTTTTGGTCCGCAAAAGGGAGCAACACCCGATATGGTCAAAGTTCTGGATCAGTCCCTTGGTCATTATGGCCTGATTATGGAACGCGACCTGGGTGTCTCTGTCTGTGACAGGCCGGGTGCCGGAGCAGCGGGTGGCATGGGGACGGCATTACTGGGTTTTCTCAATGCCCGGCTGGAGCCGGGTATTGAAATCGTCATGGCTGCTGTTGACCTGGCTGAAAAAGTCAAAGGGGCCAATCTGGTCATTACAGGTGAAGGCCGCATTGATGGTCAGACTGCTCAGGGAAAAACCCCAGTGGGTGTGGCCCGTATTGCCAAATCATTGGATCTTCCGGTAGTGGCATTGGCCGGTTCAGTTGGGCAAGGGGCAGAGGCTGTTTATGCTCAGGGGATCGATGCCTTGTTTCCTGTAGTTCACGGAGCGGTGACTCTTGAGCAGGCACTGATGAAAGGAGAAGAAAACCTGATCAGGGCTGCCAGAAATCTGGCTGTAGCTTTGACAATGAAGCTCTAGCAGCCTGTCGGACTTAAGCGTCCGTAGCGAGGATTGCAAGAAATTGAGGATAAAAATCTCTGTTTCTGAGGAGAATAGCGAGCTATTTGACGAAGAAACAGAGATTTTTAGACCAATTTATTGCAACCGCACGACTGCATGGATGCAGGAGCTAGAGCAACGCAGGAGCAGTTGCCGTGTAGGACAGTCTTAAGTCCGACAGGCTGCTAGAACACTCAAGAGTGTGGGAGCGAATTGTTAGAGTTTTTTGACAGTCTCATAGTTTAAAACTGTGATTTACAAGACTAGCGCGAGAGTTGCAATCAGGCATCAGGGTTTAACGCGGTCTTTGATTTTTTAATCCTTCAGTCCCTGGCAATAGAGGGTGTCGCAAAACTCCAACAGCTTGTTCCCATGCTCTGAGGTCGTCATTCCCGCGAAGGCGGGAATCCAGCGCCAACGGTGGATCTCTGCCTTCTCGGGAATGACGAGAATGAAGCCGGGAATGACGGGAGTCAACTCGTTCCCACGCTGGAGAGAGTTTTGCGACACCGTCCAATAGCGTGAGAAAGACCTGAAATTTTGGAAATCGCATTCACAAACAAATAATTTGATCTATTTTTACCCATTGGCCTGAGTAAGTCGTAACCTGATCTATTTTCCAGGCGTTCCGGAAATCCGACAGCTTGATCGGAATCAGGCCGGTAAAGAACAATAAGAGTTATACCAGTCGTATTTTCTAACTCCCATGATGAGCGTGGAGATTTGAGCCTTAGCTATGGCGACGATCGCCAACGCAGGATTAAGGCTAAAATCTTCAGCGCAATAGGGAGTTAGACAGTTCGATTGGTATTAAAAGAAAAATACTCTGCAACGAATTGCCTATTGCTGAACACTTTTAAGAATGAAGTCTAAAAATATCATTAAGGTAGGTCTGCTGCTCACCTTATTCCTGAGTCCGACACTCCGGGCATTGACGCCTTCAGTTGTGATCGTAGGTGGTGGGCCTGCAGCCATGACGGCCGCCCAGACGATTGCCAGATACAACCCAATGGTCAGGATACAGGTGATAAAAAGCCATAAGAGCCAGGGTCAGCTTGAAGGGGCGGGCATTATTGAGAACTGGCCAGGTAGCCTGACAATCATGGGGAGAGGCCTGCAACAGTTGATGGAAGACAAGGCAAGGAGCAGTCCTAATGTCCAAATCATCGAAGATCATATCGTTGCCACTCAACTGAAGGGAAAAATGAAGATTTTACAGGGGGAGCGCTCCGTCTATTATGCGCCCCTTGTTATATTGGCATCGGGGGCAAAACCGAACCTGCCGACGATTCTGGAGCCCTACAAAGGCAACGGAGTATTTACCTGTACCGATTGTGATGGTCCCAGGTTTGCGGAAAAAGATGTTCTGGTGGTGGGTGGAGGAGCCTCAGCCATTGAACAGGCCATCAGCCTGCTCAGCCTCAATGCCAACAAGGTGCATCTGGCCGTTCAAGGCAGTAGCTTCAAGGCAGAAAGCATCTTGATTGATCTTCTCTACAATGCACTGGAGAGAAGAAAGAAGGCTCTTTTTCTCTATTTCGAACATAATCTGGAGTCTGTTTACATCAATCAGGATGGCTTGTTAAATGCCACTACATTGAGTTTTGAGGGTGGCAGGCGCAAGCTGAGTCTTCCCATTTCTGGCGTGTTCTCAGCCATCGGACAGAAACCTCAATCCAGTATGTATCCTGATATTTGTCTGAATAACAAGGACTATATCCAACGTTATGATCTCAACCAAACCCCATGGTCCCAGCCCTTGATGAAGAGCAGCATACTGACACTGGGTTCTGTTGATAGCCCCTTTGTTACTCTCCTGATGGCTGCTGCCAGGGGAACCACCACTGCCCAGTGGCTGAATAAAACGGTGACAAAAAGTATCTGGCCGAAAAGGAGGGTCGCTATTCTTGGCGCAGGGATTGGCGGAAAAACCGCTGCTTTATATGCCAGTCGATCGGGATTTGATGTTGTTCTCATTGATACCCGAAACAGAAAGTCATTGAAAGGCTTCTGGCCAGTCCCCGACAATGAATCCAGCCTGCTCACAAGTCTGGATAAGCAGCTTCTCAAGTTATCCGTTTCTGCAACAACCGTAGATACCATTACCTTGACGCCTTTAGAAAATCTCTACCATGTTCAGGCTGACAGCCGTTCCATCGTGGTGGATGGCGTCATTGCAAACACACTGGAATACGCGCCGGAGAGCCTGGGAATTGGCTCAACAGCGCCCGAGAGTCCGGATAACGAATACCGTTGGAGCCATACCTGTCAGAGCGGCGTGCTGACTGCCGGGGATGTTGCTGTCCAGCACGACCTGCCCAGACAAGCAATAACGGCCTCTTATTCTGGCTACCTTGTCGGCTTGCGGGCACTGGAAGAAATCCTGATGATGGAAGCGCAAGAAGCACTTCTCGATAGACCCTGAGCAACAACCGTCCAGCCTGTTCATTATTTGTTGTGGGGAAAGACAAAGAAAATGCATGGGCCGGTGGCATTTTTGTTAGTTGTTCTTAACAAGAAGTTCTTAACTTTTACTCTAAAGCCGACTTTACTTCACAGCGTTAATTTTGAATATTTTCTAATCGAGGACAAATACTCACTTCGAAGACTCCGATCATGAATAGAACAGATAATAACAACACTGTTGGCGGTTCAGTTCCCCAGAGACCTTTTCAATCTACATTGGCGCAAGCACCAACTGGGGTCAGTGAGGGCAGAAATGTCACTCTATCTGACGAGAGTAAACCTTCACTGCTCCATTTGTCCGTCGACACACATTTGCAAATTATTGGCTGTTTGAGGCTTAGGGATATTGCCCGTTTAAAACAGGTATCTACCTACTTTCGAGAAGTGATTCAAGAAGATAATTCGCTGGCAAAGGCGTGGTATCGGCGTTTTTCTTCAAGGCACCAGTTTCTACTTAGTACAATCGTCACTTCTAAAGACGATGATCAGCTCCGTTGTTGGATGGAGCGGTTTATAAACGATAAAGATTTAATCGAATCACTCATACAACGCCGAAGCAGTCCTCATTTACCTGCTCTGCTTCATTTCACTAATGCTGAACGAAAGTCTCAATTTAGAGCCTTTAAGTTAGCGACAAAAACCACTATTTCAGATGATGGCCTTGTCAACTCGGCCTGTTTCAGCGCTGATGTTCGCCATATGGTGACTGCCAGTTATAACGGCACGGCGAGAATCTTTGGCCTGGAGTCCGATGGATCATGGAAACCAAAAGTCCTCATTCTTAACTGCCATTCATCATGTTCAGCCAGCTTCAGCGCCCATGGCCGCCATTTAGTAGTCTCCACTTACAACGGTACAGCGCGTATCTATAGTCAAGAGGTCGATGGTTCATGGGAACGAAAAGCCGTTATTGTTCATGAGGACTCTGTCTATTCAGCCACCTTCAGTCCCGATGGTCGCTATTTGGTAACCATCAGTGCAGATGGCGAGGCGAGAATCTACGGTCTGGAAGCTGATGGTGCATGGGTAAAAAAAACCGTCATTTTTCATCAGGATCACTATGTATCAGCAACCTTTAGCGCCGATGGTCGCTATGTGACGACCGTCGGTAGAGATCACACAGCGCAAATCTTCGGCCTGGAGGACGATGAATCATGGCAACCAAAAGCCATCATTCGGCATAATACTTCAGTCAGGTCAGCCAGCTTCAGCGCCGATAGCCGTCTTGTGGTGACTGTCAGTCGCGATCGCAATGCCAAAGTCCATGGTCGGGAGATAGACGGATTATGGCAAGAACAAGCCACTTTACCCAATGATCTCGCGGTCGCATCAGCTCGCTTCAGCCCCGATAGCCGCCACGTGGTGACTGTCGGTGACGATAACCTTGCAAAAATCTATAGTCAGAAGGATTGTGGATTGTGGGAAGAAAAAGGCATCATTTCCCATAATGGTTCGATTCAATCACTTAACTTCAGTGCTGATAGCTGCCATGTGGTGACTGCCAGTGCTGATGAAACGGCGAAAATCTATAGCCTGAAAGCCGATGGGTCATGGGAGGAAAAACAGACCGTTTTCCATGAAGATTGGGTTAGATTGGCGACCTTTAGCCCTGATAGCTGCCATCTGGTGACTGCCAGTGACGATGGTATGGCGAAGATCTACGGCCTGAAGGTCGATGGGTCATGGGAGGAGAAAGCGACCATTACTCATAGTGGGTGGGTCTATTCAGCGGCCTTCAGTACTGATGGCCGACATGTGGTAACTGCCGGTGACGACGGCGCGGCAAAAATCTGTGGTCAGATGCTCGATGGAACCTGGTTAGTGAAAGCGACCATTTCCCATGATGGTTATGTCCGATCAGCCACCTTCAGCGCCGATGGCGACTATGTAGTGACCGTCGCTGACAATAATTGGGACCATGATGGTCGTCGAACCGTGAAAATCACCGAACTTTGGGTGGAAGATGAACCCCTGTGTGAGGATATATGTCGCCTCTTTTGATTCATGACACTCCTCAATAGACCCTGAGCAACATCCATCCGTTCTGTTTAAGTAACTGGTAGGTACTTATCATTGGTTGCGGAGAAAAACACTGAAAATGCATGGCAGCATTTTTGTTAGTTGTTCTTACCAACATGTTATGAACTTTTATCCTTAGACCGACTCTACATTGCCTCATTAATTTTGAATTTTCTTTCTAATCGAGAACAAATACTCACTTTGAAGATTCCGAGCATGAATAGAGTAAATAATAACGGCACCCTTGGCAGTCCAGTTCCCCTGAGACCTCATGAATCTATATCGGTGCGAGCACCGAAGGGAGTCAGTAAGGGCAGAAACATCAATGTATCTGACGAGAGTAAACCTTCACCACTCAATTTGTCGGTCGACACGCATTTGAAAATTATTGGCTGTCTGAGGCTTAGAGATATTGCCCGTTTAAAACAGGTATCTACCTACTTTCGGGAAGTGATTCAAGAAGATAATGCGTTGGCAAAGGCGTGGTATCGCCGTTTTCCTTCATCACACCAGCTTCTACTTAACACAATCGTCACTTCAAAAGATGATAATCAGCTCCGTTGTTGGATGGAGCGGTTTATAAACGATAAAGATTTAATCGAATCACTCATACAACGCCGAAGCAGTCCTCATTTACCTGCTCTGCTTCATTTCACTAATGCCGAACGGAAGTCTCAATTTAGAACCTTTAAATTAGCGACAAAAACCACTATTTCAGATGATAGCCTTGTCAAATCGGCCAGTTTCAGCGCTGATGTTCGCCATATGGTGACTGCCAGTAGTAACGGCACGGCGAGAATCTTTGGCCTGGAGTCCGATGGATCATGGAAACCAAAAGTCCTCATTCTTAACTGCCATTCATCATGTTCAGCCAGCTTCAGCGCCCATGGCCGCCATGTAGTAGTCTCCAGTTACAACGGTACAGCGCGTATCTATAGTCAAGAGGTCGATGGTTCATGGGAACGAAAAGCCGTTATTGTCCATGACGACGCTGTCTTTTCAGCCACCTTCAGTTCCGATGGTCGCTATTTGGTAACCATCAGTGCAGATGGCGAGGCGAGAATCTATGGTCTGGAAGCCGATGGTGCATGGATAAAAAAAACCATCATTTTCCATCAGGATTGCTCTGTTTCAGCGACCTTTAGCGCCGACAGTCGTTATGTGGCGACGATCGGTAGAGATCAGACAGCGCGAATCTTCGGCCTGGAGGACGATGGATCATGGCAACCAAAAGCCATCATTTGCCACCATAGTTCAGTCAGGTCGGCCAGCTTCAGCGCCAATGGCCGCCTTGTTGTGACTCTCAGTCGCGATTGCAATGCGAAAGTCCATGGCCTGGAGATAGACGGATCATGGCAACCAAAAGCCATCATTCGCCACAATCGTTCAGTCAAGTTAGCCAGCTTCAGCCTCGATAGCCGCCACGTGGTGACTGCCGGTAAGGATAATTTTGCGAAAATCTATAGCCAGAAGGACGATGGGTCATGGCAAGAAAAAGGCATCATTTCCCATGATGATTCGATTCTATCAGTTAACTTCAGTCACGATGACTGCCATTTGGTGACTGCCAGTGCAGATCAAACGGCGAAAATCTATGGCCTGAAAGCCGATGGATCATGGGAAGAAAAAGAGATTATTTTCCATAAAGATTGGGTCAGATCAGCGACCTTCAGCCCCGATGGCAGTCATCTGGTGACTGCCAGTGACGATGGTATGGCGAAGATCTACGGACTGAAGGACGATGGATTATGGGAGGAGAAAGTGACCATTTATCATAGTGGATGGGTCTATTCAGCGGCCTTCACTACTGATGGCCGACATGTGTTGACTGCCAGTTATGACCACACAGCGAAAATCTGTGGTCAGATGCTTGATGGAACCTGGTTAGTAAAAGCGACCATTTCCCACGATGGTCGCGTCAGATCAGCCACCTTCAGCGCCGATGGCGTCTATGTAGTGACCGTCGCTGACAGTGATCGGAACAATTTCCTTAGTCATACCATGAAAATCACCGAACTTTGGGTGGAAGATGAACCCCTTTGTGAGGATATATGTCGCCTCTTTTGATTCATGACACTCCTCAATAGGCCCCGAGCAACATCCATCCGTTCTGTTTAACATTGGTTGCGGAGAAAAACACTGAAAATGCATGGCAGCATTTTTGTTAGTTTTTCTTACCAACATGTTATGAACTTTTATCCTTAGACCGACTCTACATTGCCTCATTAATTTTGAATTTTCTTTCTAATCGAGAACAAATACTCACTTCGAAGATTCCAAGCATGAATAGAGTAAATAATAACGGCACCCTTGGCAGTCCAGTTCCCCTGAGACCTCATGAATCTATATCGGCGCGAGCACCGAAGGGAGTCAGTAAGGGCAGAAACATCAATGTATCTGACGAGAGTAAACCTTCACTACTCAATTTGTCGGTCGACACGCATTTGAAAATTATTGGCTGTCTGAGGCTTAGAGATATTGCCCGTTTAAAACAGGTATCTACCTACTTTCGGGAAGTGATTCAAGAAGATAATGCGTTGGCAAAGGCGTGGTATCGCCGTTTTCCTTCATCACATCAGTTGCTACTCAGGACAATCGTCACTTCAAAAGATGATGAACAGCTCCGTTGTTGGATGGAGCGGTTTATAAATGATAAGGATTTAATCGATTCACTTATAGAACGCCGAGGCAGTCCTCATTTACCTGCTGTGCTTCATTTCACTAATACCGAACGAAAGTCTAAATTTTGGACATTTGAATTAGCTACAAAAGCCACTATTTCACATAATAGGCCTGTCAACTCAGCCAGTTTCAGTGCTGATGCCAGCCACGTGGTGACTGCCGGTCAAGGCGGCGTGGCGAGAGTCTTTGGCCTGGAGGCCGATGGATCGTGGATACCAAAAGTCCTCACTCATCAAAGCGATTTTGGCTGTTCAGCCAGTTTCAGTGCCAATGGCCGCCGTGTGGTAATCTTCGGCTACGACGTCACAGCGCGTATCTATGGTCAAGAGGCCGATGGCTCATGGGAACGAAAACTCATTATCGTTCATGGGAGCACTGTCTCTTCAGCCACCTTCAGTCCCGATGGTTGTTATTTGGTAACCAGCAGTTGGGATAGAAAGGCGATAATCTCCGGTCTGGAGAGTAATGGTTCATGGGTAAAAAAACTCATTATTCTCGGTCACAATTCCAATGCTTTGGTGAATTTCAGTGCCGATGGTCGCTATTTGGTGATGATCGCTGAAGATCACACAGCCCACATCTTAGGTCTGGAGGACGATGGATTATGGCAATGGGTAGCCATTATTCGCCACAATAATACAGTCAGGTCAGCCTGCTTTAGCGCCGATTGCCGTCATGTCGTGACTGTCAGTAGAGAGCACAATGCGACAGTCCATGGCAAGGAGATAGGCGGGCTGTGGCAAGAAGAGGCTACTCTACCCCATGTTCCCCCGGTCAAATCAGCCCACTTCAGCCCCGATAGCCGCCACGTGGTGACTGTCGGTGACGATAATTTTGTGAAAATATTTAGTCTGAAGGAGGGCGGATTATGGGAAGAAAAAGGCATCATTTCCCACAATGGTTCGATTCGATCACTTAACTTCAGCGCTGATAGTTGCCATGTGGTGACTGCCAGTGCTGATAAAACGGCGAAAATCTGTGGCCTGAATGACGATGGGTCATGGGAGGAGGAAGTAACCATTTCTCATAGGAATTGGGTCATTTCAGCGATTTTCAGCCCCGATGGCTGCCATGTGGTGACTGCCAGTGTTGATGGTATGGCGAAGATCTATGGCCTGAATGCCGAAGGGGCATGGGAGGAGAAAGTGACCATTTCTCATAGGATGTGGCTCAGTTCAGCGACCTTCAGCACTGATGGCCGACATGTGGTGACTGCTAGTCGTGACGGTACGGCGAAAATTTGTGGTCAGGTGCTTGATGGAACCTGGTTAGTAAAAGCGATCATTTACCATGCTGGTTGCGTCAGATCAGCCACTTTCAGCGCCGATGGCGACTATGTGATGACCGTCGCTGACAATGATTGGGACGATACTCGTGGTCAAACCGTGAAAATCACCGAACTTTGGGTGGAAGATGATCCCTTTGAGGATATATGTCGCCTCTTATGATTCATGACACTCCTCAATAGACCCTGAGTAACATCCATTCGTTCTGTTTATCATTGGTTGCGGAGAAAAACACTGAAAATGCATGGCAGCATTTTTGTTAGTTGTTCTTACCAACATGTTATGAACTTTTATCCTTAGACCGACTCTATATTGCCTCATTAATTTTGCCTCATTAATTTTGAATTTTCTTTCTAATCGAGAACAAATACTCACTTTGAAGATTCCGAGCATGAATAGAGTAAATAATAACGGCACCCTTGGCAGTCCAGTTCCCCTGAGACCTCATGAATCTATATCGGCGCGAGCACCGAAGGGAGTCAGTAAGGGCAGAAACATCAATGTATCTGACGAGAGTAAACCTTCACTACTCAATTTGTCGGTCGACACGCATTTGAAAATTATTGGCTGTTTGAGGCTTAGAGATATTGCCCGTTTAAAACAGGTATCTAGCTACTTTCGGGAAGTGATTCAAGAAGATAATGCACTGGCGAAGGCGTGGTATCGCCGTTTTCCTGCATCACACCAGTTTCTGCTTAACACAATCGTCACTTCAAAAGATGATGATCAGCTCCGTTGTTGGATGGAGCGGTTTATAAACGATAAAGATTTAATCGAATCACTCATACAACGCCGAAGCAGTCCTCATTTACCTGCTCTGCTTCATTTCACTAACACTGAACGAAAGACAAAATTTAGAATATTTAACTTATCTACAAAAGCCACTATTTCACACGATAGGCCTGTCAACTCAGCAAGTTTCAGCGCGGATGCCAGCCACATGGTGACAGCCGGTCAAGACGGCGCGGCGAGAGTCTTTGGCCTGGAGGCCGATGGATCGTGGATAGCAAAGGTCTTAAATCATAGCGATGAAACATGTTCAGCCAGATTCAGCGCCAATGGCCGCCGTGTGGCAGTCTTCGGTGACGACCGCACAGCGCGTATCTATGATCAAGAGGCTGATGGTTCATGGGAACGAAAAGCCGTTATTGTTCATGAGGCCCCTGTCTATTCAGCTACCTTCAGTCTCGATGGTTGTTATTTGGTAACCAGCTCTTGGAGAAGGGCGGGAATCTATGGCCTGGAGGCCGATGGTAAATGGAAAATAAAAGCCAGCATTCCCGATCAGCAAGGCTTGCATTCACCGATCATTAGCTCCGACGGTCGCAATATGGCGATCATCGGCAACAATCAGACAGTGCGAATCTTCGGTCTGGAGGACGATGGATCGTGGGAACCAAAAGCCATCATTCGGCACAACAGTTTAGTCAGGTTTGCTAGCTTCAGCCCAGATGCCCGCCTTGTGGTGACTGTCAGTGGTGATCGCAATGTGAAAGTCCATGGCCAGGAGATAGATGGATCATGGCAACAACAAGCCACCTTACACCATTATCACTCGGCTGCATCAGCCTGCTTCAGCCCCGATAGTCGGTACGTGGTGACTCGTGACGATTGGGTTGCGAATATCTATTGTCAAAGGGACGATGGATTATGGGAGGAAAAAGGCATCATTTTCCATAATCGTTCGATTCGATCACTTACCTTCAGTTCTGATAGCCGTCATATGGTGACCACCTGTGCTGATAAAACGGCGGAAATCTATGGACTGAAAGCCGATGGATCATGGGAAAAAAAAGAGACCGTTTTCCATGGAGATGGGGTTAGATTGGCGACCTTTAGCTCTGATGGCTGCCATGTGCTGACCGCCAGTTGTGATGGTAAGGCGAAGATCTACGGCCTGAAGGACGATGGGTCATGGGAGAAGAAAGTGACCATTTCTCATAGTAGCTGGGTCAATTCAGCGACCTTCAGCACTGATGGGCGACATGTGGTGACTGCCAGTAAAGACGGCACGGCGAAAATCTGTGGTCAGATGCTCGACGGAACCTGGTTCGTAAAAGCGACCATTTCCCATGCTGGTCCCGTCAGATCAGCCATTTTCAGCGCCGATGGCGACTATGTGATGACCGTCGCTGACAATGATCATAGTAATAATTGTGGTCAAACCGTGAAAATCACCGAACTTTGGGTGGAAGATGAACCCCTGCGTGAGGACATATGTCGCCTCTTTTGATCTATGACACTCTGGCTTCCACGCTGTGCAAGGTGGTCCTTCGACCCTGAGCAACATTTATCCGTTCTGTTTATCACTTGTTGTGGAGAAAACACTGAAAATGCATGGCGGCATTTTTGTTAGTTATTCTTAACAACATGTTATGAACTTTCATCCTTAAACCGACTTCACATTACCGAATTAATTTTGAATTTTCTTTCTAATCGAGAACAAATAATCACTTCGAAGATTCCGAACATGAATAGAGTAAATAATAACGGCACCGTTGGCAGTCCAGCTCCCCTGAGACCTCATCAATCTATATCGGAGCGAGCACCAGAGGGGGTCAGTGAGGGCAGAAATATCACTGTATCTGACGAGAGTAAACCTTCACTACTCAATTTATCCGTTGACACACATTTGAAAATTATTGGCTGTTTGAGGCTTAGAGATATTGTCCGTTTAAAACAGGTATCTACCTACTTTCGAGAAGTGATTCAAGAAGATAATGCGCTGGCAAAAGCGTGGTACCGCCGTTTTCCTTCATCACACCAGTTTCTGCTTAACACAATCGTCACTTCAAAAAATGATGATCAGCTCCGTTGTTGGATGGAGCGGTTTATAAACGATAAAGATTTAATCGAGTCACTCATACAACGCCGAAGCAGTCCTCATTTACCTGCTCTGCTTCATTTCACTAATACCGAACGAAAGTCAAAATTTTGGAGATTTAACTTAGCTACAAAAGCCACTATTTCACACGATAGGCCTGTCAACTCAGCCAGTTTCAGTGCTGATGCCAGCCACATGGTGACTGCCGGTCAAGACGGCGTGGCGAGAGTCTTTGGCCTGGAGGCCGATGGATCGTGGATACCAAAAGTCCTCAGTCATCAAAGCCATCTAAGATGTTCAGCCAGATTCAGCGCCAATGGCCGCCGTGTGGCAGTCTCCGGTTACGACCGCACAGTGCGTATCTATGGTCAAGAGGCCGATGGTTCATGGGAACGAAAAGCCGTTCTTGTTCATGAGGACGCTGTCTATTCAGCTACCTTCAGTCCCGATGGTTGTTATTTGGTAACCAGCTCTGGGAGTGGGGCAAGAATCTATGGCCTGGAGACCGATGGTAAATGGAAAATAAAAGCCAGCATTCCCGATCAGCAAGGCTTGTATTCAACGATCATTAGCTCCGACGGTCGCAATGTGGCGATCATCAGTAACGATCAGACAGCGCGAATCTACGGTCTGGAGGACGATGGATCGTGGGAACCAAAAGCCATCATTCGGCACAATAGTTTAGTCGTGTCAACTAGCTTTAGCCCCAATGGCCGCCTTGTGTTGACTGTCAGTGGCGATCGCAATGCGAAAGTCCATGGCCAGGATATAGACGGATCATGGCAAGAACAAGCCACCCTGTACCATGATCTTTCGTATTCATCAATCCACTTCAGCCCCTTTGGTCGCTTCAGCCCCGATAGCCGCCACCTGGTCACTGCCAGACATAATTTTGCAAAAATCTATAGTCTGAAGGACGATGGATGGGAAGAAAAAGCCACCATTCCTCGTAAAAGTTTTCTATCAGTTATCTTCAGCGCTGATAGCCGCCATGTGCTGACTGCCAGTGCTTATAAAACGGCGAAAATCTATGGCCTGAAGGCCGATGGGTCATGGGAGAAAAAGGATACTATTTTCCATGATGATACGATAATATCGGCGACTTTCAGTTCTGATAGCCGCTATTTGGTGACTTTCGGTGGCGATAAGGCGAAGATCTATGGCCTGAAGGGCGATGGATCGTGGCAGGAGAAAGTGACCATTTCTCATAAGGGGAGGGTCAATTCAGCGTCCATCAGCACTGATGGCCGACATGTGGTGACTGCCAGTAAAGACGGCACGGCAAAAATCTGTGGTCAGATGCTCGATGGATCCTGGTTCGTAAAAGCGACAATTTCCCATGCTGGTCGCGTCAGATCAGCCACCTTCAGCGCCGATGGCGAGTATGTGATGACCGTCGCTGACAATGATTGGGACAATCGTGCTAGTCAAACCGTGAAAATCACCAAGCTTTCTATGGAAGATGACATTCTTGAGGATATATGTCGCCTCCTTTGATCTATGACTCTAGGAGGCCGACCGAGAATAGCGCCCGTAGCGAGGACGGCAGAAAATTGAGGATGAAAATTCGGTTTTGTGAGGAGAATAGCGAGCTATTTGACGAACAAAAGCGGATTTTCAGACCAATTTGCTGCCGCCGCAGTAGGGCAGTCTATTCTCGGTCGGCCTCCTAGCAGCCTGTCGGACTTAAGACTGTCCTACTGCGGTTGCAATAAATTGGTCTAAAAATCCCTGTTTCTTCGTCAAATAGCTCGCTATTCTCCTCAGAAACAGAGATTTTTATCCTCAATTTCTTGCAATCCTCGCTACGGACGCTTAAGTCCGACAGGCTGCTAGGTTTCCCGCGCTGTGCACGGTTATCCATACCTCTGTTCAGGGTAATTGAACAAAAAATGTCTTCAGTATGTGTCATCCAGTCTGTTAATCATTTGTTGTGGAGAAAGAGAAGGAAAATCCATGGGCTGGCAGCATTTTTGTTAGTTGTTCTTAACAACATGTTATGAACTTTTATCCTTAAAACGACTCTACATTACCGCATTAATTTTGAATTTTCTTTCTAATCGAGAACAAATACTCACTTCGAAGATCCGAGCATGAATAGACTGGAAAATAACGGCACAGTCGGCGGTTCACCTCCACCAGAACCCTATCACTCTATATCGGCGCAAGCTCCAACGGGAGTCAGTGAGGGCAGAATTATCACTGTATCTGACGAGAGTAAACCTTCACTACTCAATTTGTCCGTCGACACTCATTTGAAAATTATTGGCTGTTTGGGGCTTAGAGATATTGTCCGTTTAAAACAGGTATCTACCTACTTTCGAGAAGTGATTCAAGAAGATAATGCGCTGGCAAAGGCCTGGTATCGCCGTTTTCCTTCACCACACCAGTTTCTGCTTAACACAACCATCACTTCAAAAGATGACGATCAGCTCCGTTGTTGGATGGAGCGGTTTATAAACGATAAAGATTTAATCGAATCACTCATACAACACCGAAGCAGTCCTCATTTACCTGCTCTGCTTCATTTCACTAAAACCGAACGAAAGTCTCAATCTAGAACCTTCAAATTAGCTACAAAAGCCACTATTTCACATGATAGCCGCGTCAACTCGGCCAGTTTCACCGCTGATGCCAGCCACGCGGTGACTGCCAGTCAGGATGGCACGGCGAGAATCTTTGGCCTGGAGGCCGATGGATCATGGAAACCAAAAGTCGTCATTAATCAGGAGGATACATCATATGATGCCAGCTTGAGCGCCGATGGCCGCCGTGTGGTTATTTTCGATTACGACGGCACAGCACAAATCTATGGTCAAATGGCCGATGGTTCATGGGAACGAGAAGTCATTACTGTTCATGAGGACGCTGTCCATTCAGCCGCCTTCAGTCCTGATGGTTGCTATTTGGTAACCAACAGTCAAGATGGCATGGCGATAGTCAGCGGTCTGGAAGATGGTGGTAAATGGGTAAAAAAAACCATGATTCCCAATCAGAAATGCTTTCATTCAGCGACCTTTAGTGCCCAGGGTCGCTATATGGTGACCATCGGTCGCGATCGTACAGCGCAAATCTCCGGCCTGGAGGACGATGGCTCATGGCAACCAAAAGCCATCATTCGGCACAATTATTCAATCAGTTCGGCCAGCTTCAGCGCCGATAGCCGCCTTCTGGTGACTGTCAGTAACGATAGCAATGCCAAAGTCCATGGCCTGGAGATTGACGGATCATGGCAACTAAAAACCAGCATCCGCCACAGGAGGTCAGTCAAGTTAGCCAGCTTCAGCCCCGATGGCCGCCACCTGGTCACTGCTGACGATTTATTTGCGAAAATCTCTAGTCAGAATGACGATGGATTATGGGAAGAAAAAGGCATCATTTCCTATCATGGGATTCTATCACTCATCATCAGCACTGATAGCCGTCATGTGTTGACTGCCAGTGATGATGGTATGGCGAAGATCTATGGCCTGAAGGACGATGGAGCATGGCAGGAGAAAATGACCATTTCTCATAAGAGCATGGTCTATTCAGCGACCTTCAGCGCTGATGGTCGGCATGTGGCGACTGCCAGTGGTGACGGCACGGCGAAAATCTATGGCTTGAAGGACGACGGAACATGGCAGGAGAAAATGACCGTTTCTCATAAGAGCAGGGTCTATTCAGCGACCTTCAGCACTGATGGTCGACATGTGGTGACTGCCAGTGATGACGGCACGGCGAAAATCTGTGGTCAGATGCCCGATGGATCCTGGTTAGTAAAAGCGATCATTTCCCATCACGGTCAAGTCTTGTCAGCCAGCTTCAGCGCTGATGGCGACTATGTGATGACCGTCTCTGATAATGATCAGGATGTTGGTGGTCAAACTGTGAAAATCACCGAACTTAGGGTGGAAGATGAACCCCTGCGTGAGGGTATATGCCGCCTCTTTTGATCTATGACACTCTGGCTTCCACGCTGTGCACGGTGGTCCTACGACCCTGAGCAACATCCATCCGTTCTGTTTATCATTTGTTGCGGAGAAAACACTGAAAATGCATGGCGGCATTTTTGTTAGTTGTTCTTAACAACATGTTATGAACTTTCATCCTTAACCCAACTCTACATTACCGCATTAATTTTGAATTTTCTTTCTAATCAAGAACAAATACTGACTTTGAGGATTCCGAACATGAATGGACTAGAAAATAACGGCACCACCGGTGGTTCACCTCCACCAGAACGCTATCAGTCTATATTGGCGCAAGCTCCGACGGGTGTCAGTGAGGGCAGAAATATCAGTGTATCTGACGAGAGTAAACCTTCACTACTCGATTTGTCCGTCGACAAGCATTTGAAAATTATTGGCTGTTTGAGGCTTAGAGATATTGCCCGTTTAAAACAGGTATCTACCCACTTTCGAGAAGTGATTCAAGAAGATAATGCGCTGGCAAAGGCGTGGTATCGCCGTTTTCCTTCATCACACCAGCTTCTACTTAACACAATCATCACTTCAAAAGATGACGATCAGCTCCGTTGTTGGATGGAGCGGTTTATAAACGATAAAGATTTAATCGAATTACTGATACAACACCGGAGCGATCCTCATTTACCTGCTCTGCTTCATTTCACTAATACCGAACGAAAGTCTCAATCTAGAACCTTCAAATTAGCTACAAAAGCCACTATTTCACATGATAGCCGCGTCAACTCGGCCAGTTTCACCGCTGATGCCAGCCACGCGGTGACTGCCAGTCAGGATGGCACGGCGAGAATCTTTGGCCTGGAGGCCGATGGATCATGGAAACCAAAAGTCGTCATTAATCAGGAGGATACATCATATGATGCCAGCTTGAGCGCCGATGGCCGCCGTGTGGTTATTTTCGATTACGACGGCACAGCACAAATCTACGGCCAAGAGGCCGATGGTTCATGGGAACGAAAAGTCATTATTGTTCATGAGGACGCTGTCCATTCAGCCGCCTTCAGTCCTGATGGTGGCTATTTGGTAACCAACAGTCAAGATGGCATGGCGATAGTCAGCGGTCTGGAAGCTGATGGTACATGGGTAAAAAAAACCATGATTCCCAATCAGAATTTCTTTCATCCAGCGACCTTTAGCGCCCAGGGTCGCCATATGGTGACCATCGGTGGCGATCAGAATCGGACAGCGCAAATCTCCGGCCTGGAGGACGATGGCTCATGGCAACCAAAAGCCATCATTCGGCACAATTATCCAATCAGGTCGGCCAGCTTCAGTGCCGATAGCCGCCTTGTGGTGACTGCCAGTAAAGATCAAAATGTGGAAGTCCATGGCCTGGAGATTGACGGATCATGGCAACCAAAAGCCAGCATCCGCCACAGGAGGTCAGACAAGTTAGTCAGCTTCAGCCCCGATAGCCGCCACCTGGTCACTGCTGTCGATAATTTTGCGAAAATCTTTAGTCAGAATGACGATGGGTTATGGGAAGAAAAAGGCACCATTTCCCATGTTCACTCGATTCTATCACTTATCATCAGCACTGATAGCCGCCATGTGTTGACTGCCAGTCATGATGGTATGGTGAAGATCTATGGTCTGAAGGAGGATGGAACATGGCAGGAGAAAATGACCATTTCTCATGAGAGCAAGGTCTATTCAGCGACCTTCAGCACTGATGGCCGACATGTGGTGACTGCCAGTGATGACGGCACGGCGAAAATCTATGGCCTGAAGGACGATGGAACATGGCAGGAGAAAATGACCATCTCTCATAAGAGCAGGGTCTATTCAGCGACCTTCAGCACTGATGGCCGACATGTGGTGACTGCCAGTGATGACGGCACGGCGAAAATCTGTGGTCAGATGCTCGATGGATCCTGGTTAGTAAAAGCGATCATTTCCCATCACGGTCAAGTCTTGTCAGCCAGCTTCAGCGCTGATGGCGACTATGTGATGACCGTCTCTGATAATGATCAGGATGTTGGTGGTGAAACTGTGAAAATCACCGAACTTAGGGTGGAAGATGAACCCCTGCGTGAGGGTATATGCCGCCTCTTTTGATCCGTGGTTCTGGCGTCCAGGCTGTGCATGGGTATCCACTCTCCTGTTCAGGCCATCTGAATAAAGATGTTTTTTATTGGACTCCTCAACAAGGCCAGGTACAGGTCTTCGATTGATGATTGGCCTTGAATCAATAAATGACAAACCTGTTGGTAATGCCTGAACTCCCGAAAGGCACCCTGATGGAAATAGAATATGATGGTCATTATTTCACTGAGCGACAGTTTTGATATATCACTTTTGCGCTATTGGCATCGCAGACGAGTTGCTTATGCTGCCCGGTTGCAAAACTCAGGCAGAAATCATCGACATCACGGAATACACTGGTCATAGACACGAAGCCTTTGGTAGTTGTCTATGGTTTGGTATCTTGACGTTAGCCAAGATGTCTGGAGGTTTTCTGCGTTGAACTCACCTTAACTCATGGATATAAGAAAAAAGCATTTCTCAATTGACGCGTTTGCTATTTAACTGATGATTACGACTGGATTCAGGTATCCATATTATGAATTCACCCTACTCTGCAGATAACTATCAAAGGCCTGTCCTGAAGTCTCCCAACGGCTCAAGGAGAATTTTATTGCATTCTTGTTGTGCACCTTGCGCCTGCGAAATCATTAGTGCCATTAAAGCCTCTGGTTTTGAGCAGACGGTATATTTTTATAATCCTAACATTCATCCTCTGGAAGAATATGAGTTAAGGAAAAAAGAGAACAAGCGTTACTGTGAAAAAAATGACATCAACTTTATTGATGCCGACTATGATACTGAAAACTGGTTTGATCGTGTTAAGGGTTACGAGGACGAGCCGGAGCGTGGAGAAAGATGTTCAATATGCTTTTCGATGCGTTTTGAGAGAACAGCGTTGTATGCTTTTGAACATGGGTTTAATCTCATCTCCAGTACATTGGGTATTTCTCGCTGGAAGAACCTTGAGCAAATCAATCGCTGCGGCGTTGAAGCTGCCGGTCGGTATCCGGACCTGACGTACTGGACTGTTAATTGGCGCAAACAGGGTGGCGCCTCAAGAATGATTGAAATTTCCAAAGATGAGCATTTCTATCAACAGGAGTATTGTGGCTGTGTCTATAGCCTGAGAGATACTAATCGATGGCGAATGAGTCGGGGTCGCCCTAGAATTAAACGACTTATCAAGTTTTATGGTGAACGCTGAATGGTGCCTTCACAAGCTGACGGCATTTGTTTGATACACTGAGGTCTGATGATGAATATATTTGATGAACTTCTGCATCGTCTGGGTAGTAAAACCAGAATCCGTTCTCTCTTCAAGGATATGGGTATGGATGAGATGGAGCGCATCATTAACCGGTTGAATGAGGTGCTGGAAGAAAAAAATCAGGAAAAAGAAGCCGCTGATATAAAAAGAAAACAAAAGCTTCAGAGCGTAGAAGAGATCAAGAAAGTTATGGAGGCCAAAGGCCTCTCGATGTCTGACCTGAATCTTTTGCAAGAGGTAGGCAAGGAAGGCAAGCGTAAGAGAAACGTCTCCAAACATAACTTTGAGTTTCAGACAAACTCCGGAGACACGGTGCGCTGGTTCGGTTCAACAACAGGGCGCCTGCCCAAAGATTTTCAGGACTATCTGGATCGTACCGGTAAAAAGCGGATTGAATGTGTTGTTGAAAGTGAGTAGTTGTTGATGATGGTAATAGTGTCTGCCAGCGGGTTTTATCAGGCTTGCAGATGAGTTATCAGAGAACGCATCCATAAAGACAGATCACTGATGTCGTCCAGAATCAGAAACAGCAGGGCGACATCCACAGGGTCTATTTCGCTTTCCGTCAGGCAGGTTTGTTCACGAATCTCGTGACAGACCTTACTGAGCTCATCGACATCACAGGCCAGACTTTTCCTGTAGCAACCTTGAGATTTGTTGTGCTGCTTTCTGAATCCGCCCTTGCTGAGTTCATCTAATTCGATGGCGGCCTGCTTTAATTGATACGCCGTCTTGCCAAAGTGCCCGGTCAGGTTATTCAGCGGAACAATCATTTCGGCTGGCAATCGAAGGGGGCGGTAGCTCAGTCGTTCTGAAAGTCGAAAGATCTGATGGGCGAGCTGGCTCTGTGCCTGCAGTGTATCTGCGATTACTTCCCTGGGTTGAGCTGTCAGCGATGGTTTTTGCAGCCGGGACAGCACTTCTTGCTCCATGGCTTCAAGCTGATGTGGGAGTTCTTTGATCCAGGGCTTGCTGGAAGGGGTCGGCGTGTTTTCATACACAAAACCTTGAAGTTGTCGGTTGAGGTGCAAAAGTGCATTCAACACGGCATTACGATGTCGTAACAAGGGTTTGAACGGTGAGCCTGAGAAGAGGCTGGCAAAGGTTTCAAGATCCATAAGGCCGTTTATCGGCCAGGAGTCTGACGAACTTAACTGTCCCTTCATCGGCCTCACTTTCATCAGCGTCTTCTTCTAGGTGTGATAGCCGGGCTATGAGGTTGTTGGCTTTTTAGGCCTTTGTCTCCAGTTAAGATTTCCACTGCTATGGCGTTGGTCCTGGCATAATAATCGGCGACATCTCTTATCGTTGTATCGCCAATACCTAACCCTTGAATAGCGAGATCTGGCCAAGTTTCGGCCAGTTGTATCAGCTTGTCTGCTCCCCATAGCTCCGTTTGATGGCCAAATGCTGCCCACGGGTCTGTATCGGTAGCCGCTTTGCGAATATATTTTGAAAGGCTTTTTGCTAATGAATATCTGTCACCTGATGCAAAAGCAATGTGATTTCCAGTTTCTATAATAGTGGCCAAAGGTAATACAAACGTACTGCCTGCTTGTAACTCTTCTGAAACTTTTTGTTCTATGCGTTCAAAGTACCAACGATCACCTTCCGGGCCACAAGTATCTTTTCCTGGCACCTGCAATCAGCAACATAGTACAGATGTATCAAAGATAATGACTTTACTGCTCATTACTGACCTATACCTCCGGACACTTGCTCCTGACGAAGCGCCTGTTCAAGCTTTCCCTGGCTTGAAAGAGTGCCAACAGGACCTATAGCAAGCAGTTTGGGGAGTTTCGATAAATCTTCCAGAAGAGTCAGACGACTGTGCCCTGTCTCACTATCACGATGACTTATCGTGATAAAAGGCGTCATTTCCGGTCCCAGGCTATCCAATAGTGCTGGGTTGTGTGTGGTCACCAGGATATCGATATGACGTTGTTCTCCAATAGACCTCAAAACGCTCAAAAGGACATTGGATCTTGAAGGATGAAGACCATTATCAATTTCTTCTACTACCAGAAGGCTGTGCTCGGGGCGGGTGAGTAAGGCAACCAGTATGGCCAAAAACCTCAATGTACCATCTGACATACCTCTGGCATCAACGGAAATCTTCTTGTCGCCCCACAACTCATCACAATATAACATGGCATCGGATTTGAAACGGCCAACAGTTTCAGAGTATATCCGACCAATATCCTTTTCTGGCAATAAACTGACATGCTTTGTCAATGTCTCTTCAATGTGCTGTTTTTGTTGTACATCAAGAGCCGCAATGATTCCGGCCATGTTGGCTGCATCGCTATCGAGATCTTTTGACAAGGGGGCATAATTCCTCATGTGAGATGGGATAGGGTCAAGAATAAAAATACTTGTTAGTGCCCCGATAACGGCTTCAACCCCCTCGGTAATATCTTTACTCAGATTTTGAGAGAATGCTTCCGGGTGTAGCTGACTCAAAATAGTGGATTGTCGTGCCGAGGGTCTGGGTTTACCTTGTTTTCTGTTGTAGAGACGGGCTGTAATAGCAGGTGCATCCAGTCCGCAATCATCAGTTTTGAATAAAAATATATCTGAGGAGATGGCTTGGGCTCCTGGTCTGTACTTCACTCGTCTCAAGCTTTCTGAGGCAATTTGTGGTAAGCCCTCAATATTGACTTCAAGCCTGTAAATATAATCAATGAGTTCATTGCTTCCAGAGGCTTTTACTTCCAAGGCAAACTGTTTTGTACCCGAACGACATACCCAGTCTATGCTGCCACGCAATCCCGGGAAATTACTGTCTCCCTGAAGAATAACATTCAAAGGCACGCTTGATGCACTGAGGTTCAGAAATAGTAAGGCGTCCAGTACATTGGACTTACCACTGGCATTGGTGCCGATGAGAACTGTGAGAGGGTCTATGTAAAGGGTCGAGCTTTCGAAGCTTTTCCAGTCTTCTACTCGGATTTCTTTTATCATAAAGCTACCGTTTGCTTGATCTGCCGGGAGAAAGGCTTTCTTGTCTTTTTCTTTTGACACTACTCCAGATAGTAAGTGTTGGAACGTTTGGAATGAATGGTGGATTGAGGGTTGACCAAACTGGTCCAAAATAGACAACTCGGTTACAGAGTAGTTGCAGGTTATATTAAATCGTAATGTATTTGAACGTAAGAAGAACATGAGGAGGAAAAGTGGGCCCGACAGAGCATCGGGCCGGAAAGAACTCAGGATCTTACTTGATCTTGTATTCTTTATATTCAACGTGCTTGCGTACAACCGGGTCGTACTTTTTGAACACCAGCTTGTCTGGAGTGTTACGCTTGTTTTTGGTCGTGGTGTAGTAGTGACCTGTGCCAGCCGATGAAACCAGCTTGATTTTTTCACGAATACCTTTAGCCATGACTTATTGCTCCCGCTATCTTAAACTTTTTGACCGTTAGCACGCATTTCGGACAGAACGGTGTCGATACCTTTCTTGTCGATGATGCGCATGCCTTTAGCAGATATACGCAGGCGAACGAAACGCTTCTCGCTCTCTACCCAGAAACGCTTGTGGTGCAGGTTTGGCACGAAACGACGCTTGGTCTTGTTGTGCGCATGGGAAACGTTGTTTCCGGTAACCGGGCGCTTGCCGGTAACCTGACAAACTTTGGACATAGTAGTGGCCTCTCAAACCAAAAAAACCCAGCCATGAGGCCGGAGGATTCCGTTATTCTTTTTCGGGCAGGTCTGCCCAATGTTAAGAGTCAGAACTCTCAGCAGCTACCCATATACAAAGACCGCGCTTTATACCAAAGTCAAGGCTTTGGTGCAAGTTGGGCGCTGTAAGCGTTTCCGCCTGTTGGCTCGAAAGCCTTCTCCTTACTGGCTCCTGAAAAACTGAAAGAGTCAGTTCTTCAAGGGTCGCGGTCTGAATTATCCACGGATTTGAACAGAATCTGTAGTGGTAAAAATCGATATTTGTGGTGTCAGGGTATCTGATTATCACGTATTTGTGTTGCAGGAAGTCTATTGGATCTCTTCAGCATTATACCCATCGTTATACCCATCGCTTGCCAGATTCACATAAGGCCTTGCTCGGCCAGAGAAGCCGATACGCCTTTGCCAATAATAATGTGGTCCAGTAGCCTGATATCCACCAGGGCCAGTGCTTTCTTAAGGGCTTCGGTAATTCTTATATCAGCCTGGCTGGGCTGCGGATCACCTGATGGGTGATTGTGGCTGGCTATAACCGCCGCCGCGTTGAGTTCAAGGGCTCTTTTTACCACCTCTCTGGGGTAGACAGGCGCTGCATCGAGTGTGCCCTGAAAGAGGGTTTCCAAAGCCAGAACCCGGTGACGGGTGTCCAGAAACAGGCAGGCAAACTCTTCTCTCTGACAGCCCCTGAAATGGAGCTGAAGGTATTGACGGGTGGCATCCGGGCAGTTGATCGTGCTCTGCTCAGACATTTTTTCTGAGAGTACTCTCTGGCAGATTTCGAGAATGGCACTGAGTTCAGTCGCCTTCGCTTTCCCAAGTCCTTTTAAAGCTTGTAATTGCGCAGGTGTTGCACAAAGCAAACCATCTAACGACTGAAAGCGCTGAATCAGCTGGTTAGCAAGAGTCAGCACATGAGTGCCTTTGTAGCCAGTACGCAGCAGAATGGCCAGTAGCTCGGCATCACTCAATACGGCAGGCCCCCGGGAGATCAACTTTTCCCTGGGGCGTTCCTCTACCGGAAGTGCTTTAATGGCTGTGTCCTGAGGTTGATGAGTCATAAGGTCTGAAGTATCGACTGTTAAGTTGGTGTTATTTCAGACACAAGAAAACCCGAAAAATTCCCTGATTTATCTCGTTCCCACACTTGGACCCACAGGGCCTAAAAGTATGGGAACGAGCCATTTCCGTTACCGTATCTCTGAAACCAGAGGGCTTTGTGGTCATTGGCTCACTCGCCCGCAAGATCCCACTTGACGGGGACAGCCGCTGCCGGTCAGTTCTGCGGTTATGCATTCAGCGCCATAAAATAATTATTTTTTCAACTTTAAAGTTCCGTCACCTAATAAAATTCTACCGTTATAGTACGGAAGAGCATGGTTTGCCCAAGAATAATTTTTTATGAAACTTTCACCTATGACCACATTCATTGAGTTCACATAATGTGCATGTACTTGGCTATTTATGCTTGCAAGATCAGATCTTGCTGAAACAGCTAACACTCTACTAAATGGGGAAAAAAGGAATGCAGAGGCAATATTGTTCTTATCTGGAAATCCGCCGTAACAAGAATAAAGATCAATAAATCTGCTTTTAGAATGGGAGTTGTAAAGGATTTCTTCAGCTTTAATAATCTGATTATTTACAGAAATTAAATCCCTATTACCATGAACGTTAATTTCAGTTATGGTTGCGTTAGATTCATTCACAGCTTTCCAAAAATCATCCGTACTATAAACAACATTGGGTAAATAACTTCCCAAAGAATATAAAGCATGTATATAGTAATTAATTGTATCATGGTAAGACTCAATTGATGATATTGCATTGATATGGTTATTCCAATAATAGTTGCTTTTTCGATATTCATGGTTCCGCTTAAAGTAATTCTTAAGCAGCGCTACGTTATCTAGATTTGTTACCAGGCTAGGATCGATACGGCTCACCCAAAAATCTGGTTTTATCGAGAAAAAAAATGAATTAGCAAAAGTGCACTCACTACAACTAATTAAATGATCATCTTCATATGGGAAATTGCCAATTAAGACTACACCTTTCATTTTTTGCATTGAATGTTGTAAGACTAATTCTTTATGGAATTCACTATATGAATAATATTTTTTATCTTTAAAAAGAAAATTAACATTCCAACCTTCTGATTCAAGGTCATTTTTGTAAACCTCTAGTTCTTTTTCAAGTAAAGATGCATAACTAGTATCAGAAATAACTAAAACCATATCATTTTGGGCTAATGCAGAGTTTATCGTAATAAAAGTGATGAACAAAAAAAACAAACTTTTCATAATCAAACTATCCATAGTGATTTCCATATAAATACTTAGAGCTTCTTATGTGGAATAAGTTTCTATGATTTGTTAGTAAAGAAAACAGTATTGAAAGAATGCATAACAAAAAATTCCAGCAGATGTCTTCGGTGCCGCTGAATCGAGTCTGGTCAGTCTTCCGTGCAAGTGAGCAGGGTTATTAAATTTCTGTCCCCAAAAAGATCTGGGCTCATCCTTCATCCAGCCCAATTTCATGTAAAAAAACGGGTTCCCATTTACATGTTTATCTAAGAATTCCAGTAACACTCTGCCAGTGTACGTCTCTAAGCACATCGCTTTTAACTCAGTGCGAATGCAACATAATAACAGCATTGTCTCGGACTCGCTGACGCTCACCCGACACCACCTTTGGCGGCTCGACTTAATCAGGCAGCATACTCTCAATAAAACCAGCTGTTATTGTGTTTCCGTCTTTGGCTCAATCTGAGTCTCTGTTGGCTCATTTAGAAAATCCGTGAGCTCTTCAAGACCTTTTTCAAATTTCGAATGATCGTCTTCGCTTAACTCTGATAAACGCTGAAAAAACAAAGTAGATAATTTTTGGTATAATTCTCTGCTGATATCGTCTCTTGCTGGGTAATGTTCTTGTGATTTTACGAATGGAGCTGCAAAAACTAAAAATTTCGGACTTGCCGGACCCCTTTGTAGTGCAACAATCATTGATGCCTGAGACTCTGGTCTGGTAAGTGCCTGTGACAGAGGTTCTTGCTCAATACAAGTTTTATGATCTGCTGAACTTGCACCATGATGTATTCGTGCTCGCCGCCTACAAACCGGGCATAATAGATCCTGATGAGTTGATCGCAATGTATCTATGCAATCCTTATGAAAATCATGTCCGCAGCAAAGGCTGGTACTTTGCTGACTACTGTTAATTTCATGCAGACAAATTGGACATACGTCAGCGTATCCTGTACTGATTGTTAAACTAAAGTTGAAAACTAAAAAAATAAACCAGCGCATAAACAGCTACACCATTTTGATTTGAATCAAGAGAACAAGCATTAAAAAATTTCTTAAGGAATGCATCTACTTCACAGTCTCTGAATTTATTATTAAGTGCTACTTTCAGATTTGTGCACTACTTATAGTGGCCAGTGTCATGTTCGTCCAGATCAAATTTCATAAATGCAGAATCTTATGCTACTTCGGATAGGGCATACCTTTAATGTTCTGGAATTGATTCTGTTGTCGCCCAAGGCTTCAGCTCCCAAACGTTTTTTTCCACTGGCAGCAAAGCATAAGCGGGTCATGGTTCTCATGGGTCCACTTGAGAAACTGACTGGTGCTGTCTACCTGGTCGTCGTTAGGCGACAGAGGGAAGATGGTCAGCTTGATCGCATAGTTCGATAACCAAGGAGTCACTTCCGGTAAAAAACATGTCTGCTTCAAACAGGCTTGAAAGTTACCGCTGGCGACTCAGCTTGGCCACAAGAACACAAAAATGATCAATGAAGTTTACGCAAAATGGATGCCTTCAAAGTCTAAAGATGAGTCCAGAAGAATCTGGCAGACAATGACTGATCAAGGTCATCTATCTAATGCCTGCCTTATAAATTAAAATAGCCCGAAAATAGACCCAAAGGTTTAAAGGAATTGAGAAATCCCCTTTATTTATCGAACATAGGCCTACTATGCAACGTTTAAGAAATAAACGGATCTTGCTCGGTGTAACAGGTGGCATTGCTGCCTATAAGAGTGCTGAGCTGATTCGCATGCTTCGCAAATGGGATGCGGATGTCCGGGTGGTCATGACCAAAGCTGCCTGTGAATTCATCACGCCTCTGACGCTTCAGGCCCTTTCCCTCAATCCGGTCCACCTGGATCTGCTGGATGCCAGGGCTGAAGCCGGAATGGGTCATATTGAACTGGCCCGCTGGGCTGACGTAGTGCTGGTGGCTCCGGCCACAGCCGACTTCATTGCCCGACTCACAAGCGGTCAGGCCGATGACCTGCTGACTACACTGTGTCTGGCAACCAGTGCGCCTATCTGTCTGGCACCTGCCATGAATCAGGGCATGTGGCGTGACCAGAGCACACAGCAGAATATAGAACTGTTAAAAGAGCGCAGCGTTAGCATCTTCGGGCCTGACGATGGCAGTCAGGCCTGTGGTGATATTGGTCCGGGCCGAATGCTGGACCCCGAACTGATTGCCCGGCATACCGCTGAAATGTTTGAACATGATGTATTGAGTGGCCTGAATGTTCTGATTACCGCCGGACCTACCCGGGAAGCTCTGGACCCTGTGCGGTTTATTTCCAACTACAGCTCTGGAAAAATGGCATACTCTCTGGCGGCCGCAGCCGTGGAAGCCGGTGCATCGGTCAAACTGGTCAGTGGCCCGGTTGCCCTGGAAACACCCGACCGGGTTGAGCGCATTGATGTCATCAGTGCCAGAGATATGCAACAGGTTGTTCTGGATAACATCGAAGGGGTTGATATCTTTATTGGCTGTGCAGCGGTCTGTGATTATCGTCCTGTTGAAATCGAGAAAGACAAGATCAAGAAGAACCCTGACGATCCTTCTGAAACGCTGGAGATCAGGTTGGTCAAGAATCCGGATATCGTTGCATCGGTGGCCGATCTGGAAGAACCTCCTTTTGTTATCGGGTTTGCGGCAGAAACCCGAAATGTTCTGGGTTATGCAATAGATAAACTGCGTCGCAAGAAACTGAACCTGATTGTTGCCAACGACGTGTCAGATGATGAAATAGGTTTCAGTAGTGACAATAATGAAGTGACCATTCTGGGTGAAGATTTTGAAGAGCCCATACCAAGAGCTTCCAAGACCGTTCTGTCCAGAAAGATTCTGAAAATTGTCGCGCGTCGTTTTGGTAAATGGGAAAGAGAATACAAAAACACGTCAGGTGACCAATGAAAGCACTGAAAACCCGAATTCTTGATACACGACTGGGTTCTGAATTCCCTTTGCCAGCCTATGCAACGGATGGCTCTGCAGGGATTGATCTCAGAGCTATGCTGGAAAAGCCGTTAACACTGGAGCCGGGGCAGACCGAGCTGCTGCCTACCGGTATGGCCATTCATATTGAAGACGCTGCTCTGGCTGCCATGATCCTGCCTCGTTCCGGGCTGGGACATAAGCACGGTATTGTTCTGGGTAATCTGGTGGGCTTGATTGACTCTGATTATCAGGGGCAGCTGATGGTTTCCTGTTGGAACCGGAGTCGTTCGACTTTCACCATCGAGCCCGGTGAGCGCATTGCTCAGCTGGTGCTAGTGCCGGTGGTTCAGGCCAAACTGGATATTGTTAACAGCTTTGATGAAACTGATCGCGGTGTCGGTGGCTTTGGTCATTCTGGAACTCGATAAATCAGTGTCGGCAATGCGAGCCAGTGCCTGAGCCGGAAGTGTCATAAAGAGTCGAACTTTTGCTCTGGTATTTTTTCGGCTGATTGTGTTTTGTGAGGAGTATTGATGGATAAAGCAACCCAACTGCCATTGCATGATCGGGCCCGGGTGCTCACAGAGGCTCTGCCTTATTTACAGCGTTTTGCAGGTAAAACCATAGTCATCAAGTACGGTGGCAACGCTATGGAGAGTGAAGAGCTTAAAAATGCCTTCGCCCAGGGTGTCGTCATGCTGAAAGCTGTGGGCATCAATCCTGTTGTTGTTCATGGGGGCGGCCCTCAAATTGGGTCCATGCTGAAACGCCTGAATCTGGAAACCCGCTTCGTGCAGGGAATGAGAGTGACAGACTCCAGTACCATGGATGTTGTCCAGATGGTGCTCGGTGGTTTGGTCAACAAGGAAATAGTCACGCTGATAAATAACAACGGTGGTCGTGCAGTGGGTGTCACAGGTAAGGATGGTCGCTTCATCCGGGCACGTCGTCTGCAAGTGACTCATAAGACACCGGAAATGTCTGCACCGGAAATCATAGATATTGGCCATGTGGGTGAAGTGGAGTCCATCGATACCGGTATTGTTGAGATGCTACAGAACTCGGACTTCATTCCTGTAGTTGCACCTATCGGTGGTGATGATTCGGGTCTGTCTTATAATATCAATGCCGATCTGGTAGCGGGTCATCTTGCAGAAGCTCTGAATGCGGAAAAGTTGTTATTGCTGACCAATACTCCGGGGCTACTCAGTAAAGAAGGTGAATTGTTGACCGGACTGGATTCCGTGCAAGTTGAGAAGCTGATTGCTGATGGCACGATTTATGGCGGTATGCTGCCAAAAATCCAGTGTGCCCTGAGTGCAGTCAGTAATGGGGTAAACCGGGCTCATATCATTGATGGAAGAGTTCCCCATGCCCTGCTACTGGAACTTCTGACCGATCAGGGTGTGGGTACCCTGATTACTGGCGGTCATGCGTGAACAGCCTCTGAGAAAAGAGACAGTGATATTTACAGTCAGAGGTCAGCGGCATTTTCGGCTCAAGGCTGTTTGGAGGCTGAAAATTTTTTCACGGACATAGTAAGAGTGTGTCGAGAAGTAATGGATAAAACCAGAAAGTTTTCCCGAAAGGATCAAATTCTGCAGGCACTGGCTCATATGCTGGAAAATGCCCCCGGGGAGAGGATTACTACCTCGTCTCTGGCCAGAGAAGTGGGGGTGTCTGAAGCAGCGCTTTACCGCCACTTTCCCAGCAAGGCCAAGATGTTTGAAGGACTGATAGAGTTCATAGAAGATACTCTGTTCTCAAGGGTTAATTTGATAATGGAAGAAGAGCAGCAGGCTTTGCGGCGCTGCGGCATGATGCTGCAACTTCTGCTGGGTTTCTGTGAGAAAAACCCTGGTTTGACTCGTATTCTCACAGGCGATGCTCTGGCTGGAGAGCCTGATCGCCTTAGACAGAGAGTCTTCAAACTGTTTGACCGGTTGGAAACCCAGATCAAGCAGGTCCTGAGAGGTGCTGAATTAAGTGAGGGGCTGAGACCTCAAGCTACTCCGGGTGCTATGGCTAATATGTTGCTCTCCATTGCTGAAGGACGTATTTGTCAGTACGTGCGCAGTGAGTTCAAACGGAAGCCAACTGAGCAGTGGCTCGCACAATGGGAAGTGCTTGCAACCGTCGTCTTCAGATAAGCACGATGTGTCAGTGGGCGACTCAGTGATCGCCCTTGCTGCTTTGACAGCCGTCTGCGTTTAGACTGGCGCAAGAGACTGTCAGAGCAGCGAAACAGGCCGACATGATCGAAGAGAGCCGCTTATTTCTGATGCCAGAGATTGTTATGAGACTCCGTAACGTTCCCTGTATTCCCTGATGGCAGGGGCATGCATCTTTATATCTTTATTCTCTTCGGCGTACGACAAAAGGTCATTCAGTGTGACAATGCTGACCACAGGGATGGAAAAATCTCTCTCAACTTCCTGGATGGCTGACAGTTCGCCCTTGCCTTTTTCCTGACGGTCCAGAGCAACCATGACTCCCGCCGGACTGGCAGGGCTCTGATCAATAATTTCCATAACTTCACGAACAGCAGTACCTGCTGTGATCACGTCATCCACAATAATGACACGACCTTCAAGGGGGGCTCCGACGATATTGCCTCCCTCGCCGTGTTCTTTAACTTCCTTGCGGTTGAAACACAGGGGCGTATTGAGGTCGTGATGCTCAGATAATGCAACTGCAGTGGTAGTGGCCAGAGGGATGCCCTTGTAGGCCGGACCAAAAAGAATATCGTACTCAATACCAGAATTGACCAGGGCGTGAGCATAGAACTGCCCCATTTTGCTGATGGCTTCGCCAGTGTTGAAAAGGCCGGCATTAAAGAAGTAGGGCGATTTTCTGCCAGATTTGAGGGTAAACTCACCGAAGCGAATCACCTGTTCTTGCAGGGCGAAGTCTAGAAATTCTCTCTGATAATCGAGCATGATCTATCAAGTGCTTATTCGAAAAAAGGTAGCTTTATTTTACCGCGAAAATTCTTCTCATGCAGGCTCTGAAGCGATTTACATGATTCCGGTCAAATAAAGTTTGGGTCACTGGCGCCGCTTGCAGCAGGACGAACCGTCAACCTGTAGGAGGCTTTTATAAAACCCCATAAAATGGATCGGAAATGCTGAACGCTATTCTTACGACAGTGAGTTTGTAATTCTGTGTTTAGCCTTGAGTAAGAAGGTCAGTAAACTGTATGGGAACCCTCAATTTTGAAAATACCTTTGCCAACTATCCATGGGTGCAGCTATTCTCGAAAGTAGTGTCTTTAAATGAAAAAAAGCCAAAGTGATGTTTTGATGCCTGACGACAGTGCACTGCTCTGATATTTTGAGAAGCTGTTGCAGCATTTATGCGGATAAACATATCGGCGACAACCCTGTATCATTCTTCAGTTAAAATTCCCTCTTTTCCTGTACTCTGTGTAGTTGAACTTTTACCTTGGAAATGCAGCACTTTTAACTATTAAGTCATTTCCAGGGTTTAATCAGGGCTGTATAAGGCTGGTCCCGGATCCGGGAAGCAATGCTCTGGTTATGGAGAGAGACCTGTGACTATTCAGGTTATGAGTCGATTCCCAAGTCATTGGAGGCCGTCGCAAAGGTGCTGTGCCTGACTGATACTGCGTTAAAAGGTGATTCAAAATGCTCATTTACTCCTTGTAAACTTCGCTTTTTGCCACTTTTTTCCCTGTCTCAGCTTTGTCGCTGCTTTTGCAACACCCTCATTGGCCTGAGGCAGATGCAGGATTAAGCCTGTTTTAATGACTGTTGACTCAGGTCGACAGTTCAATCAGGTAGTTTGCTTTATGCCGGGCCAGGTCTGGTTCAGGTAAGGTGTAGTCAATAATGAGAGTTATCAGCTTTAATTGCGAAGGCATAAAAAACGCGCGTGAAAAAGGTCTGCTTGGCTGGTTGATGGACCAGGATGCCGATGTCATCTGTTTGCAGGACATTCGAGAAGATGAGTTTGCAATGGAAGAAGACCAGTATCAGCTCAATGGATATTTCTGTTATGCACACGGTGGTTATGACAGGAAAGATTGTGGCGGTGTAGCCATTTATACACGTCAGGCGCCCAAAGCTATTATCAGCGGGCTTGGTTTTTCCGAGGCGGACGAAACAGGGCGTTATATTCAGGCTGACTTTGACAAGATCAGTATTGCCAGCATGCATGTGCCTGAAGGTCATGATGCTGCCAGCCAGAACTTCAAGTATCGCTTTCTGGACAATTACTCCCATCATCTGAACAAACAGCGTCGCAAGCGCCGTGAATTCATTATGGCGGGTACCTGGAACATTGCTCATCGCAAGATTGATGTGGCCAACTGGCGCGATTCTGAAGAAGTTTCCGGTTTTCAGCCTGCTGAACGTGGCTGGATGGAAGGTCTGCTGGGTGATATGGGCTTCTTTGATGCTTATCGTGAAGTGGATCGTGAGTCTGGCAAATACAGCTGGTGGCAGGATGAGTTTCTGCGTCACGATAATCTGGGCATGCGTATTGATTATCAGATCATTACGGCCGGGATGCGTCACAGTGTCCTGAATGGCGGCATCTACAAAAACCAGGCTTTCTCCAGCCACGCGCCGGTCATCATCGATTTTGACTGGGAACTGGAGAGCTGATCTGTACCTTCTTAATAGCAGTTTGTGTCGATAATGTCAGACGGGTTGCCTGACAATGACAGTAACAGCAGTGTCGCAAAGAGTGGGTGTTTAATAATTCTATCCTTGCCTCCTGATCTACAGAGAGGAAGGATAGATCAAGAAAATAAGTGTGTTTTTTTGACTTTCTCATCAAAGGGCGGGTATCAGTTCAAGGGATGAGGTCATTATCCTGGTTCGCATCAACAGGCTTGCGTTTTCGATGAATTCTTTTGTGATTCGAAAGGGCTTTAGCATTCTGACCGACCCATCCGCATGGCCGTGGCTGGCGATCCTCCCCGATTACTGTCAGGTTACAGGTTTTTTGTCTGGTGTGGGTTCTTTTGTGATTCGACAGAGCTTTAGCATTCTGGCAGACCATTCCGCACGGCCTTGACGGGCCATCCTCGCTGACTAGTATTACGTCACAGGTTTTTTGCCCGGTGTGGTATTTGGTTTTGTGATACGACAGGGCTAGCTTATGCTTGTAGATCTTCCCGCACAGTCGCTGCTGGCCATCTTCCCCGGTAACGGTTGCACCACAGATTTGTTGCCTGGTGTGGGCGTATCTTTTGTGATTCGACAGGACTTGTGCATTCTGGCAGACCGTTCCGCATGGCCGAAGCTGGCCAAGTTCTCCGACGACTCTTACGCCACAGATTTTTTGCGTGGTGTGATATTGGGTTTTGTGGTTCGACAGGGCTTTAGCATTCTGGCAGACCATTCCGCATGGCCCAAGCTGACCATCCTCACCGACTAAAGTTAAGTCGCAGGTTTTTTGCCCGGTGTGGTATTTGCTTTTGTGAGAAATAAGTACTCTTTCATTCTTGAAGACCTTCCCGCATTGCCGCAGCTGGCCATCATCTCCCATCAGGATCACGTTGCAGGCTGCCTGTCCGACAGGGGGAGTTGTATCAGCTGTCTCTGAAACCATTGAGTTTGAGGCGACTCCGTTTACACTATTGGATGGGTCGGAAGATTGTCGGAATCGACAAACGTCGTCACAGGGATAGACAAAACAATTTAAACCCAAAGTATGGAGGGATTGTCCAGGGTCTTCATTACCGCCGCCAGTGTCAGAATACAGTAGGCCGCTGTAATAGCATGTAATATGAGTAGTGGCCTGTGAGGTATTCTGGCCCGGTGATTGTGATGACTGATATTGTGGTTGGTCCTGTTCAGTGCCAGGCATCATAGTGGTGATCGCAAACGGGGGATTTTGACCCGTCTCCTGTCCTTCAATTGGGTTAAACAGCGATGAGTCGGGGTTCCAATAGTTTTTTAAAAGCCAGCCGACAGTGATAACCGCTTCCAGAAGCAGCCATGAATAAGGGGTTGGGCACTGGGAGGTTTTTTTTATCCAGTAACTGTCAGGTTTGTGTCGTTTGTTATCAGTCTGTGAATCGGGTTCTGTATAGCCGTTTGTGTCGGCAATCTCAGACGGGTTGCCTGACAATGTTCGTCGGTCAAGCTTTATCAAAAAGTTCTGGTTTGAAAAATCTGCATTCCGTTCAAGCTCGATAACAAAGTGTTTTGTCAAGGGTTTAGCCTGGCAGATGGCAGACAACGTCAGTAACAGCAGTGCCAAAAAGAGTAAGTGTTTAATAGTTCTATCTTTGCCTTCTGGTTTACAGAGAGGAAGGATAGATCAAGAAAATAAGTGTGTTTTTTGTGTCTTCACTCATGAAAGGGCAGATGTCAGTCGCAGGGCTTGGGAAATCATCCCGGTTCACATCAAAAGGTCTTGCCCTTTCGATGTGCTCTTTTGTGATTCGACAGGATTTTTGCATTCTCGCAGACTGTCTCGCATTTAACAGATAGCTGCCAGGCTGTCGGTTATCAATATCCTTTCGTCCCATCGGGTTATGCCAGACCGGCAGGCGGTCTGGATCAAGCGGTTTATTCTGCCAGAGCCTCTTTCTGCAGGTTAATCAGGTCATTAATGCCTGCTTTAGCCAGAGCTAACATGGCTGTCATCTCGTTTTGACTGAACGGTGCTGCTTCAGCGGTACCCTGAATTTCAATGAAACCACCCTCTTCTGTCATGACAACGTTCATATCGGTTTCAGCGTTGGAGTCTTCCGGATAATCCAGATCAAGAACCGGGCTGCCTTTGTAAATACCTACAGAAACAGAAGCAATCAACTGAAGGAATGGATCATTCTTGATGATCTTTTTCCTTTGCATATGGCGGATCGCATCAACAAGAGCCACGCAGGCACCGGTAATAGAGGCTGTACGGGTACCACCGTCTGCCTGGATAACATCACAGTCGATGGTGATGGAATTCTCGCCCAGTTTTTTCAGGTCAACAGCAGCACGCAGTGAGCGGCCAATGAGACGCTGAATTTCCAGAGTGCGGCCACCCTGCTTGCCTCTGGCGGCTTCGCGGCCCATGCGATCTGTGGTTGATCGGGGCAGCATACCGTATTCGGCGGTCACCCAGCCTTGTCCGGAACCTTTCAGAAATCGGGGGACTGACCTGTCGACAGACGCTGTGCAGATCACTTTGGTGTTGCCAAACTCAACCAGCACTGATCCTTCAGCGTGCATGGTGTACTCACGAGTGATTTTGATGTTGCGTAACTGATCCGCAGTTCTTCCACTAGGACGCCGCATTGTCTTACCTTCTACCGCCGGGAATATTAAAAGCGGAATTATAACCAACGCCGACGTTGGGCTCTATGTTTGCCATAAAATAACCATTAATGGCCGGAAGTTGATCGAGGCTTGATACTGCTTGCTGTTGATGTATCCTGCAACACCGGACCACAAACTTTCGCTCTGAAAAAGATTGGGTGGTTCCCGTTCTGCTTCCTGATCCGAGTTGATCAGGATTCCGACATCTTCAAAGGCGGCACTCGGGGCGGTTGCTTTTCAGTGCAGTAATTTATGCTCAGCCGATGTGGCTGACGGTTCTTTTAACAGGGATACTTATGACTTCCAGTATGACGGCATTTGCCCGCACTCAGGTCCAGGAGGGCTGGGGCAGTCTGGTGTGGGAAATTCGTTCAGTCAATCATCGCTACCTGGAGCCTCATTTTCGTCTGCCAGAAGCTGTCAGGGAAGTAGAACCTGCATTGCGAGAAGCATTGAGAAAGCACCTGCACAGGGGTAAGGTCGAATGTTCATTAAAGCTGCAACTGGCAGAAGGTCAGCAGCAGATGAACGTCAATGAATCGGCCCTGGAAGCTCTGCAGTCAGTGGTCAACAAAGTTGAAACCTACTTCATCAATGCTTCCGGCGTAAATCCTCTGGAGGTCTTGCAATGGCCCGGCATTATGGACAATGAAGAGACCAATATGGCTCCGGTTCATGCGGCGGTTATCAAAGCCTTTGAAGAGGCTCTGATACAGCTGTCGGATTTCCGTCGCAGAGAAGGGGGCGAGTTGGAGAAGTTCATCCGTTTAAGGCTGCAAGGCGTGACCGAAGAAGTAGAGAGCGTGCGTTCTGTTCTCCCTGATTTGCTGGAGTCCCAAAGACAAAAAATCATGGATCGTCTGAAAGAAGCCAAGGCTGAACTGGACCCGGATCGACTGGAACAGGAATTAGTGTTTCTGGCTCAGAAAATGGACGTTGATGAAGAGCTGGATCGTTTGTCGACCCATGTTTCTGAAGTTAAACACACCCTGGGCAAGAAAGGAGCTATCGGGCGCCGACTTGACTTCCTGATGCAGGAACTCAACCGGGAAGCCAATACGCTGTCCTCAAAATCCATCAACGCAGGTCTGACACAAAGTGCCGTTAATCTTAAGGTGTTGATTGAGCAGATGCGGGAGCAGATTCAGAATATCGAGTGATTTGTTCTGGTATCAGTTTTGAACATCGTTAAGTGCTAACCATGGCGCCTCCTGCGTTCTGGCGACGGTGGAAGTGTCACTCAGACGACATCTTTTTAATTTTATCCATCGATATCGATTGCCAGTAAGGGCAGCCCGTGTATCGCCAGTTTTGAATGACGCCGTTGGAAGAAGTAGTAAACGACTGTCGACAAGTGCTCATCAGGTAGGCTGAGCCCCAGTTAGAGACCCAGCTATAAACTTTATTACCATTCTTCAGTTCCAGCATGGAACTGGGGGCTCCCCAGTTACTGATGGCTTCTTCTACGTGGTGGCCGTGCCAGGAATCCATGACCTCCTGAGTGGTGCTACAGCCTGTCAGAAGGAAGATGAATGGTAGTACATATTGCAAAGAATGGTTGCTGAACACTTTATTGCCCCTGCTTCGATCTTCAGGGTTGAATCGAAAAAAGTATAGAAGCGATCAGTACTGATCTTCCAGCAGCCGAAATTTGAACTGTCTATAGCCTGGTGAACTGGAGATGCATTCCAGCAGTTGACCTTTTCGGATTTTGTCTCCCTGAAGCAGAGTGAATTTCAGTCCACTTTTGAATGAGACCCTGGGCGTTATCAGGGTGGGCATATCATTCACGGCTGGCATGACCGGTAGAAGGAAAGCTCTCTGATAGTGACTGGTGTCCATGTTTTTTTTCAGAGGCGTAAGCGCACAGGGTTTTGTTGAGGCAGACAGAAGTTCCAAACCTATGAGCAGATCTTTTTGATTATTCACCTGAACCCAACGGACTGCGGCCAGTAACCAGTTTTTCTGGCCGGTTTCCCTGACGGCCAGAAGCTCCCCGGTTCGCAGTTGGCGTTCAAGATCACCACTGGTGCTCAGGCAGTAACCCCCTGCGCAGGTATTGATGATCGAGCAATCATAGACGGGATAGAGAGAGCCCTGATTGCCTGAGCGGGCAAATTGAATGGATGAAGTGCTCGTGGACATCTTTGTATCTTCATCCGTATGGGTGTCATGGGCTTCGGACCAGGCATCACTACTGTCATTGGAAGAGAAGCTACTCATACCGGATTGGTTATGGGCTATATGTCTGGAAACCATTTCATCAAACGACTGCTGGCCGTGCAGGAAATAATGAACAGCGCTGAAGCCAAAGCAGATTTCACAGCTGTCTGAGCTTGTCTGACGTTGGTGTTTTCGTTGCCCGGGAAGGCTCCATGCAGCTGCCAGATGATCAATGACCCGTTTTGTCAGAGCTCCGGGTTTTTCTTCCGAGACCGATTCGCTCAGCTTTTTGAGGTGCGCGGTCAGCAGCCTGGAATCCAGAGCCATAAGGTGATCATTTTTTTCTCCTTCCAATAGAGAGCTGTAGAGCAGCCCTTCATCGGAATCCAGATTGACCACAAAGTGCGACCGGCTGTTTTCAACCGGCTCGAGTTTGCTGTGCGGTGCCCAGAGACAGAGGGCCTTGAAAATCTGTCGGATTTCCTGAGGTCTCAGCTGGTTGGATCGGGAACGACTGAGTAGCAATGCACGCTTATACAGATCTGAAAGAGACAGTTTTCTGGCCTTGGTAGTGATGGCATCCTCTAGGCTGAAAGTGTCCAGATTTTGTGTGCGGGCAGTAAAGTACAGGGTGTGCATTTCCAGCCACACCCGCTCGGGAGCAGGTCGATAATACTCACAGGTAAAGAGCAGAATGGAGGCACTTTCAGTCAGTGAGCGATGCAATGCGGCGCCCAGAGGGCTGGAAGCATCCTCCTGGTTCTGGCTGCTGCGCACAATCACTTTGTAGACTCTCAGCAGTCTGAGCAGCAGTTTCAGACAATTATCGTATTCTACCTGCTGAGCATCGTTAAAAGTGATGATATCTTTCAGAACCTGATTCTGACTCTGATGAACCAGAAAATAAACGACGGGTCTGAATTGCTCAACCAGAGACCACTGAAGAGAAGGCTGTACTTTGAGGCGAGCCAGCTCTTCCAATGCCTGCCCTATTGATTTAAACGACAAAGATCTATCAATTTTAGGCAGCTCACTGAGCCATTGATGAACTCCGTGCACATCGGTCTGGCTGAACGATAAAGTGTTCAGGCTCTGAGACGGGAGCTGCAGCGGAATCCTTTCGTTCTGCGCGTCCATGAAATCATCCTGATTGTCTGCCTGTTAAAAATCCTTTAGGACCATTTCTTATATTAAGATCACGGGCTTAAAGAATCCAGCGTGACAGACAGGCTAATTAACCGGTATGGGGGTTTTGCTGGCTTCTCCTGCTACTTCTTTGACCAGCCTGGGGACCAGGTAACCCGGACATTTCTGCATCAGCTCGTTAACGAGCACTTTGGCTCTTTCTTCCGTTACGTCAAAGTGGGCGGCACCCTGAACCCGGTCCAGAAGATGCAGGTAATAGGGTAGAACTCCGGCATTGAACAGGGTGTGACTCAGATCGGCCAGTGATCCGGAGTCATCATTGATGCCTTTAAGCAGCACCGTCTGGTTCAATACTATTGCACCCGCTTGTCTCAGCTTTTGCAGCGCTCGTTCAACCTGTTCATCGATCTCATTGGCGTGGTTGCAGTGAATCACCATAACGGGTTTCAGCCTTCCGCTACAAAACCAATGAAGCATTTCTTTGGTGACTCTCTGGGGAATAACAATAGGCAGTCGGGTATGAATTCGAAGCGTTTTCACATGGGGTATATCGGACAGTGCCTCTACCATACGAGCAAGGCGACTATCCGTGGTAGCCAGTGGATCTCCGCCACTTAATATGACCTCATGAATACTGTTCTGAGTGCGAATGTATTCTATCGCCTGCATCCAGTTGTCTCCGCCCAGCCGGTTGTCCTCATAAGGGAAATGTCGCCGAAAGCAGAAGCGGCAGTTTATGGCACAGGCTCCGCTGATAATCAGAAGCAGTCTTCCCTGATATTTATGAATAATGCCCTCGGTCGGGTTCTGAGACTGTTCTGCCAGAGGGTCGAGACTGAACCCACTGACTTCCTCACACTCTTCACCCAGAGGCAGAACCTGTCTGAGCAGCGGATCGTACTGGTCACCCCGGGTCATCCGATCTATAAAAGGACGTGGAATCCGCATACGAAAAGACTTGTCGCTTTTGATGGCCCCCGGCAACAAAGTGTCTGGAAGATTCAGAATGTTGAGCAATACTTCAGGGTCGGTGACTGAATCAGCCAGCACTTTTTTCCAGTTGTCTGGTTGCTCTTCAGGAAGCATAAAACGGGTTGATAGCTTGTCAGTATGCACACCGTCCTCGTAACGGGTTATCATAGGGGTTTTCATTTTGCTGGTAGTGTCCGATGGCTAGTTATAGTACCAACGAATTTCGTTCAGGTCTCAAAGTGATGCTGGAAGGTGATCCCTGCGTCATCATTGAAAACGAGTTTGTAAAACCGGGTAAAGGTCAGGCCTTTAACCGCGTCAAGTTCCGCAACCTGATGAGCAACCGTGTCTGGGAGCGTACCTTCAAGTCTGGTGAAAGCATCGAAGCGGCAGACGTGATGGACTATGACATGGAGTACCTCTACACCGACGGTGAATTCTGGCACTTCATGATGACTGACGGTTCTTTCGAGCAGCACGCTGCCAGCAAGGAAGCCGTGGGGGATACTCTCGATTGGCTCAAGGAGCAGGAAGTATACTCCGTAACCCTTTACAACGGATCTCCTCTTTCTGTGAGCGCACCTAATTTCGTAGAGCTGGAAGTCATTGAAACCGATCCGGGCCTGAAAGGTGATACTGCCCAGGGCGGCTCCAAGCCAGCCAAGCTAAGTACTGGCGCTTCCGTGAAGGTGCCTTTGTTTATCACTGAAGGTGAAGTTCTGAAAATCGATACCCGAACTGGTGAGTATGTGGGTCGTGTGAAGTAATTGACCGTTACCTCCAGCCTTTGGCTGGAGGGCTTTAGCATCGTCCGCCGCTTTAATTGATTGCGTCCCTCTGAGGGCTAACATGTGACTCATTTGGCAAATGGAGTATGACTTACATGTCATCCGACAACTGGAAGCCCTCTGCCTCAATCTCGACACTGCAAGAAAGAGCCCGGCTGTTCGCCAGAATCCGGCAGTACTTCGACGAGCAGCAAGTGATGGAAGTGGATACGCCCATGCTTTCTGCCAGCGCAACTGTAGATCTTCATATCGATAGTTTTGTCACTAGCTTTTTACCTATCGGTGGAGGTAGTGAGCAAACTTGCTACCTGCATACATCACCCGAGTTTCCAATGAAAAGGCTTTTGGCTGCGGGAAGTGGTGATATTTATTCTCTGGGTCGAGTGTTTCGTAATGGAGAGGCAGGCGGGCGCCATAATCCTGAATTCACGATGCTTGAATATTACCGACTCGGAATGGATCCGCACCAGTTAATGGATGATATGACCTCACTCCTGTCTTCAGTGACAGCTTTTAAAGAGATAGAGAGAGTCAGTTATGGGGGCATTTTTCAGGAAAAACTGGGACTGAATCCTCATGGGGCAACAGATGAGGCGCTTTCTGATCTGGTTAAAAAGCATGTCGATGAGGCACTCTCAGGCCTGGAAAGAAATGATTGTCTTGATCTGTTGTTTTCAAAGAAGATTGAACCCGAGCTCGGTGTCGGTGAGGCCGGTGAGCTCAATGGCGTTTACGTCTACGACTACCCAGCCAGTATGGCTGCTCTGGCGAAGCTTCATACAAATGATCAAGGGGACCGGGTGGCAGCACGATTCGAGCTTTTTGTTAACGGTGTTGAACTGGCCAATGGTTACCACGAACTGACCCATGCTGAAGAGCAGCAGATGCGTTTCAAAACGGAGCAGGCTAATCGTAGAGAACTGCGCAGACCAGTTTACCCTTACGATCATCATCTTGTTGAAGGCTTGAGGTCAGGTATGCCCGATTGCGCTGGTGTCGCTATGGGGCTTGATCGCCTCCTGATGTTAATGCTGAACAAAAAGAAAATTGCAGATGTCGTTGCGTTCGATTTCTTCAGGGCCTGAGCAAACAGATCGTCAAGCCGGTTTTCAAGCGACATTTGTCGTTGGAATGATTGGGTGCCTGAATAGCACTATTGAGCATTAGGTATTAATCCTCTGTTGCCATAGTCGGTTTCAGACGTATAATTCATTCTACTTATCCGGCGCAATATTCCATTACTGGCAGACGGCATTGCAATCAATAAAATATTGGTTGACAGTCTGGTTTGGCGATGTAGAATGCGCCGCCGCTGAACAGGAAAAACAACACTGATTAATCATAAGTGTTTGTCAGTTTAGCGGGTTGGAAAGCCGCTTTGACTCCTTGGCAAAGACAAGGCTTGACAACAAAAACGGTCGCGGTAAGATAGCGGCCTTGCTGAACAGCGCTGACCGCTGAATCAGCCGGTTAAAACCTTCTTGTTTTAATCCAGTTCTTTAACAAATTATCAGACAATTCGTGTGGGCGCTTGTGCGAATGGCATCGGTCAACAGAGCTTTGCTCTGGAATGATTTAAATGCTGATCAAGCAAGCGAACATACTCGTTAATTCTAACATGTACGTTTGATTGCAAAGATTGAGCAGTCAGCATGTTCTTCGGGGCAGCTGACAAAACGATTTAAACTGAAGAGTTTGATCATGGCTCAGATTGAACGCTGGCGGCAGGCCTAACACATGCAAGTCGGGCGGTAACAGAACTAGCTTGCTAGTTGCTGACGAGCGGCGGACGGGTGCGTAACACGTAGGAATCTGCCCGGTAGTGGGGGATAGCCCGGAGAAATCCGGATTAATACCGCATACGTCCTACTCTTTTTCGGAAGAGGGGGGAAAGCAGGGGACTCTTCGGAACCTTGCGCTATCGGATGAGCCTGCGTCGGATTAGCTGGTTGGTGGGGTAAAGGCCTACCAAGGCGACGATCCGTAGCTGGTCTGAGAGGATGATCAGCCACACTGGGACTGAGACACGGCCCAGACTCCTACGGGAGGCAGCAGTGGGGAATATTGCACAATGGGCGCAAGCCTGATGCAGCCATGCCGCGTGTGTGAAGAAGGCCCTAGGGTTGTAAAGCACTTTCAGCGAGGAGGAAAGGGTGTAGGTTAATACCCTGCATCTGTGACGTTACTCGCAGAAGAAGCACCGGCTAACTCCGTGCCAGCAGCCGCGGTAATACGGAGGGTGCGAGCGTTAATCGGAATTACTGGGCGTAAAGCGTGCGTAGGCGGCTTGTTAAGTTGGATGTGAAAGCCCCGGGCTCAACCTGGGAACGGCACCCAAAACTGGCAAGCTAGAGTGCGGAAGAGGAGTGTGGAATTTCCTGTGTAGCGGTGAAATGCGTAGATATAGGAAGGAACACCAGTGGCGAAGGCGACACTCTGGTCTGACACTGACGCTGAGGTACGAAAGCGTGGGGAGCAAACAGGATTAGATACCCTGGTAGTCCACGCCGTAAACGATGTCTACTAGTCGTCGGGGATCTTGCATTTCTGGTGACGCAGCTAACGCGATAAGTAGACCGCCTGGGGAGTACGGCCGCAAGGTTAAAACTCAAATGAATTGACGGGGGCCCGCACAAGCGGTGGAGCATGTGGTTTAATTCGAAGCAACGCGAAGAACCTTACCTGGCCTTGACATCCTGCGAACCTTTTAGAGATAGAGGGGTGCCTTCGGGAACGCAGTGACAGGTGCTGCATGGCTGTCGTCAGCTCGTGTCGTGAGATGTTGGGTTAAGTCCCGCAACGAGCGCAACCCTTATCCTCAGTTACCAGCACTTCGGGTGGGCACTCTGGGGAGACTGCCGGTGACAAACCGGAGGAAGGTGGGGACGACGTCAAGTCATCATGGCCCTTACGGCCAGGGCTACACACGTGCTACAATGGTGCATACAGACGGTTGCCAAGCCGCGAGGTGGAGCTAATCTGAGAAAGTGCATCGTAGTCCGGATTGGAGTCTGCAACTCGACTCCATGAAGTCGGAATCGCTAGTAATCGTGAATCAGAATGTCACGGTGAATACGTTCCCGGGCCTTGTACACACCGCCCGTCACACCATGGGAGTGGGTTGCTCCAGAAGTAGCTAGCTTAACCTTCGGGAGAGCGGTTACCACGGAGTGATTCATGACTGGGGTGAAGTCGTAACAAGGTAGCCCTAGGGGAACCTGGGGCTGGATCACCTCCTTAAACGAAGACCGACCTTCCATAAGCGTTCACACGAATTGTTTGATTATCAGTTGTCAGTTGACGGTGGTCAGTTGGCAGTTGTTAGTTTTGTTCTTTAAAAAAGTGTGTTTAATGAATCGGTTGTTTTGGCGGTGCGCTGAACCAGCAGGATTGGGTCTGTAGCTCAGTTGGTTAGAGCGCACCCCTGATAAGGGTGAGGTCGGCAGTTCGAGTCTGCCCAGACCCACCAATCATGATTCGGAATATGGGGCTATAGCTCAGCTGGGAGAGCGCCTGCTTTGCACGCAGGAGGTCAGCGGTTCGATCCCGCTTAGCTCCACCATTAATCCGAACGACTCATTCATTAAGCGTATTTTGCTTCATTGTCCCCTTCTTTAATAGAAAGCGGACAATGCGATCTTTAACAATGTGGAATCCAAACTTAAATTAAGCTGAGTTGATTTAAAAGACTTTGGTCTTTTAATGAAATTCTTGCTGAGACACTCTCAAGTGTAGGGCGTATCAGTGGCCGGTTGTCAGTTGACAGTTGCCGGTTACTGAAGATCGTTAAAGGTAGTTATTGCCTATAACCATCAGTTGCCACGAATCGACTGACCACTGGTCACCGACAACTGACAACTGAGATCTCGAAGAGATCGTTTTGGGTTATATGGTCAAGTGACTAAGCGTACACGGTGGATGCCTTGGCAGTCAGAGGCGATGAAGGACGTGGTAATCTGCGAAAAGTCTTGGGGAGCCGATAAACAGGCGTTGATCCAGGAATGTCCGAATGGGGAAACCCACTCACACAAGTGAGTATCCTTTACCTGAATACATAGGGTTTAGGAGGCGAACCCGGGGAACTGAAACATCTAAGTACCCGGAGGAAAAGAAATCAACCGAGATTCCCCCAGTAGCGGCGAGCGAACGGGGAGTAGCCCTTAAGCAATTTTTGGTTTAGCGGAACACTCTGGAAAGTGTGGCCATAGTGGGTGATAGCCCCGTACGCGAAAAGCCAGTTATTGTGAAATCGAGTAGGACGGCACACGTGAAATGTTGTCTGAACCGTCTTTTCGGAGACAAGGGGGGACCATCCTCCAAGGCTAAATACTCCTGACTGACCGATAGTGAACCAGTACCGTGAGGGAAAGGCGAAAAGAACCCCGTTGAGGGGAGTGAAACAGAACCTGAAACCGTGTACGTACAAGCAGTGGGAGTCAGTGGTCAGTTGTCAGTTGTCAGTTGCCAGTAGGCAAGCGACAGCAGATGACTGATTACCAGGTCGTCAAGTTGGAAAATACGGGCAGATTTGCAGAGGTGTTGAAATTGACGCTGAACAAAACTGACCACCGACAACTGACAACTGGCCACTGATGACTGCGTACCTTTTGTATAATGGGTCAGCGACTTATTTTCTGTGGCAAGGTTAACCGTATAGGGAAGCCGTAGCGAAAGCGAGTCTTAACAGGGCGTCCAGTCGCAGTGAATAGACCCGAAACCGGGCGATCTATCCATGAGCAGGTTGAAGATCAGGTAACACTGATTGGAGGACCGAACCCACTGTCGTTGAAAAGCCAGGGGATGACTTGTGGATAGGAGTGAAAGGCTAATCAAGCCCGGAGATAGCTGGTTCTCCTCGAAAGCTATTTAGGTAGCGCCTCGTGTCTCACCATCGGGGGTAGAGCACTGTTTGGGCTAGGGGGCCATCCCGGCTTACCAACCCCATGCAAACTCCGAATACCGATGAGTGCAATCACGGGAGACACACGGCGGGTGCTAACGTCCGTCGTGGAAAGGGAAACAACCCAGACCGTCAGCTAAGGTCCCAAAGTAATAGTTAAGTGGGAAACGATGTGAGAAGGCCCAGACAGCCAGGAGGTTGGCTTAGAAGCAGCCACCCTTTAAAGAAAGCGTAATAGCTCACTGGTCGAGTCGGCTCGCGCGGAAGATGTAACGGGGCTCAAACTATTCACCGAAGCTACGGGGTTCAGTTGTCAGTTTACAGTTGTCAGTTGGCAGTATGAGAAGTAAGTATGCAGCGATTTGAAGATTTAGAAGTATTTCAACGGGCCTATAAGCTTTCTTTGAAAGTTCACAAGCTCTCGCTGGAATTTCCGAGAATTGAACAAATGCATGGACTTGCTGATCAGATGCGCAGAGCCAGTAAAGGAATCTGTGCAAATATTGCTGAAGGACATGGGAAACTGATCATCTCAAAAGCAGAGTTTCGAAGGTTCATATTGATGGCTATCGGATCATCTGACGAAATGAGAGTTTGGTTAAGGTACTGCCTTGATCTCAATTACATTGACGATCAGCAATGGCAAGACCTCAAAACCGAATACAATCAAGTCAGTAAGATGTTGGTTAGTTTGCACAAGAGTTTTAAATAACTCAGTTCAAACTGACAACCGACAACTGCAAACTGACAACTGAACCGGTAGAGGAGCGTTCTGTAAGCCGTTGAAGGTTCACCGGAAGGTGGGCTGGAGGTATCAGAAGTGCGAATGCTGACATGAGTAACGATAAAGGGAGTGAGAGGCTCCCTCGCCGGAAGACCAAGGGTTCCTGCGCAACGCTAATCGGCGCAGGGTGAGTCGGCCCCTAAGGTGAGGTCGAAAGACGTAATCGATGGGAAACAGGTTAATATTCCTGTACCCCTTTTGACTGCGATGGAGTGACGGAGAAGGCTAGGCCGGCAGGGCGATGGTTGTCCCTGTTTAAGGTCGTAGGCTGTGGACTCAGGCAAATCCGGGTTCACAAAGCCGAGAACTGATGACGAACCCACCAAGGTGGGGAAGTGGTTGATGCCAGGCTTCCAGGAAAACCTTCTAAGCATCAGGTCAAAAGGGACCGTACCCGAAACCGACACAGGTGGTCAGGTAGAGAATACCAAGGCGCTTGAGAGAACCTGGGTGAAGGAACTAGGCAAAATGGCACCGTAACTTCGGGAGAAGGTGCGCCGGCTTTGGTGATCGGGCTTGCCCCGTAAGCTGAGGCTGGTCGAAGATACCAGGTGGCTGCGACTGTTTATTAAAAACACAGCACTGTGCTAACACGTAAGTGGACGTATACGGTGTGACGCCTGCCCGGTGCCGGAAGGTTAATTGATGCTGTTATCGCAAGAGAAGCGGTTGATCGAAGCCCCGGTAAACGGCGGCCGTAACTATAACGGTCCTAAGGTAGCGAAATTCCTTGTCGGGTAAGTTCCGACCTGCACGAATGGCGTAACGATGGCCACGCTGTCTCCACCCAGGACTCAGTGAAATTGAAATCGCTGTTAAGATGCAGTGTATCCGCGGCTAGACGGAAAGACCCCGTGAACCTTTACTACAGCTTCACAGTGGATCTTGATGTTGCTTGTGTAGGATAGGTGGGAGGCTTTGAAGTGTGGACGCCAGTCTGCATGGAGCCAACCTTGAAATACCACCCTGGCAATATTGAGGTTCTAACCCAGGTCCTTTAGCAGGATCGGGGACATTGTGTGGTGGGTAGTTTGACTGGGGCGGTCTCCTCCCAAAGAGTAACGGAGGAGCACGAAGGTTGGCTAAGCACGGTCGGACATCGTGCGGTTAGTGTAATGGTACAAGCCAGCTTGACTGCGAGAGGTACATCTCGAGCAGGTACGAAAGTAGGTCATAGTGATCCGGTGGTTCTGAATGGAAGGGCCATCGCTCAACGGATAAAAGGTACTCCGGGGATAACAGGCTGATACCGCCCAAGAGTTCACATCGACGGCGGTGTTTGGCACCTCGATGTCGGCTCATCACATCCTGGGGCTGAAGCCGGTCCCAAGGGTATGGCTGTTCGCCATTTAAAGTGGTACGCGAGCTGGGTTTAGAACGTCGTGAGACAGTTCGGTCCCTATCTGCCGTGGACGTTGGAAGTTTGAGAAGAGCTGCTCCTAGTACGAGAGGACCGGAGTGGACGAACCACTGGTGTTCGGGTTGTGTCGCCAGACGCATTGCCCGGTAGCTAAGTTCGGACGGGATAACCGCTGAAAGCATCTAAGCGGGAAGCCCCCTTCAAGATGAGACTTCCCTGGCCGTAAGGCCCATAAGAGACGTTAAAGACTATGACGTTGATAGGCGGGGTGTGTAAGCGTTGTGAGGCGTTGAGCTAACCCGTACTAATGACTCGAGAGGCTTGACCATATAACGCCAAAGCGATTTGCGCAGCGAAGCTGCCAGCAAAAGCTGGAAGCTGGAAGCTTGAAGCCGTACACAGTGAACGAGAGTGTTGAGCAAGAATAGACACACAGCTTAAAAGATATTTGGATTCCAGAGCCTTGGTTTTCGAGAAACAGCTTCAAGCCTCCAGCTTAAAGCTTCCAGCTCGAGAGCCAACGGCTCGACCAGTTTTGCCTGGTGACCATAGAGTGTTGGAACCACCCGATCCCATCCCGAACTCGGAAGTGAAACGACACATCGCCGATGGTAGTGTGGGGCTTCCCCATGTGAGAGTAGGTCATCGCCAGGCATTGAATAAAGCAAAACCCCGGTTGAGAGATTGATCGGGGTTTTTGTTTAATCGTATCCCATTACTCTCAAAACTTTTTCCTTCTTTGGTGCATGTTCACACAAAATGCACCGATTCACTTCTTTCCCATCAACTATTTTCTTCAGGTACTTGCCATCCTGTAAATAGTTAACTTATTAAAAATCAAATTGTTAAGTGATAAATCAAAAGACAGGCATCTTTTTTGCTGTGCAGGACTCGACGAATAATAAAATTAGCGAGATGGAATTATATGGCTTATATCGAACCCGATCAGTTTGTCAAAAAAATGGTGGACTCCGGTGAGTCAAAGATCTTTATGTCAACCAAAGATACTTTTATTCGAGCCTTCATGGCAGGAGCTATTCTGGGACTGGCGGCTATCTTTGCCATTACAGTGACTATCAATACTGGCTCACCGCTGATCGGAGCTCTGTTGTTCCCGATTGGTTTTATCATGTTGTATCTCATGAAATTTGACTTGTTGACCGGCGTCTTCACCCTGGTTCCTCTGGCGTTAATTGATAAACGACCTGGTGTGGATATGCGAGGGCTTCTCAGGAATTGGGGTCTGGTATTTCTGGGGAATTTTGCCGGAGCACTGACTACTGCTTTCTTTGTGTCGTTTATTTTGACCTATGGCTACAGCATTGATGGTGGAGCCATAGCTGCGAAAGTCTCCGCCATTGGTGAGTCGAGAACATTGGGCTATCAGGAGCATGGTCTTGCAGGTTGGTTAACGATTTTTGTTCGGGGAATGCTCTGTAACTGGATGGTATCAATGGGGGTTGTCGGCGCCATGATCTCAACGTCTGCAGGTGCAAAGATGGTGGCCATGTGGATGCCTATTATGCTGTTTTTCTTCATGGGCTTCGAGCACTCTATTGTCAATATGTTCCTTTTTCCCTTCTCAATGATCATGGGTGGTGAGTTTACTGTGATGGATTACCTGATCTGGAATGAACTGCCTACCGCTCTGGGGAATTTGGTAGGAGGTTTCCTTTTGGTTGGCCTGCCACTTTATTTGACCCATGTAAGAACCAGCCCGGAGCGAGGACTGGCTTAACGTATCAGAGTGACTGCCTCTCTTACATAAAGAGGTAGTCACAAAAGTTGTCTTGAGAAAAAAGAAAAGAACGGAAGGAATTTTACGTGGTGGCTCAGGTTTATTGCCGGGGCTCTGTAACCGCAACGCTCTCAAGAAAATCCATGATAGTCTGAACATCCTCCAGTTCACCTTCTTCATTCCAGAGTACTGCGATGGAACCTGCCCGGAAGCTCACTCTGACAGCGGAAGCAGGTAATTTGGAGAGCTTTTCAGAGCCGACTCTAGTGTTTTCAGGCCAGCATCCATCGGCTTTTTCCAGAACGATAACGGGATCATTATCTTCAGTCAAAGACACAGTGGAATACTCAAGCCATGGGCTCTGCTCGATAATGGCAGATTCAGGTAAAAGATCTTTGTCTTTGATTTCCCGACAGGTAAAGCCAGACAAGATGGCTTTGTTTCTAAGCTTCATACGACGCCTGTCTGATTTGGAAGGCAGGAGCCACATGAAGTTACCAATAATAATCAGAGCAATGAGTGCGATGATCCAGATCATGTCATTATTCTACTGTAAGTACTCAACCATACGAAATCATATTTTCTGACTCATTGTTCAGGCACTCTGACTGCGTTGCAACCCTGGTCATATAGCTTGCTATGTTCCCGTCGTTGTGCCTTGCAGAGCACCTGCCCAATAAGCCAGAAATATTCGATTCCGTATGGCTGAGTACTTAATGCCTTAAGCAAATGTTTATGGACAAGGATAATACCATAAGGAATTAAAAGTAGTTACTGACCAGCAGCAGGACTGATTTGTACCTATGTTCAGTAAGTCCCACCTGTGTTCTGTATCACGGACAGAGGCGATTAAATCAGATTCAGGAGCTTGATAATAGATTGATGTCTCTACAATTACTCCAGCTGTGAGCCCTATCAGCGGATATGATTCATTATCCGGATTGAAGTAAAAAAAGTAAGGATACCGTTGAACTTTATAAAAAAATAATAATCTAAGGAATATGAAATTAAAAAAGGAGAAGAGAGATGATAGCCACTGGAGGAGCACCCAATAGCCATATTCTTGAGAATCACAGCCTGCTTGGTAGAAGCAATTCAGCTCAAGGACAACAGAACAGTGAGACACGGACCTGTTCCTGGGCTCAGCATAAAGTTAACAAATTGCATCTGAAATTAAGAGGACCAGATTCAGCATTAATGAAAGCAGCCAAACACAACGATACTAAGCTGATCAGCTATATCATTGACAGGCACCCGACCTCTTTACAACTTTGCTTGAAGCAAAAAAATCGAAATCCGGCCATTCAGGCGGCAGTTCATGGTAAAACGGAAGCACTCCAATTGTTAATTAACTATGGAGCATTACCGGATACAGTATTGGCGAGTGAAAGCTATGAAAAAGGAGAAGGTAACCTCCCCCGACTATTTGTTCGCAGTGGCAGGCACTCTAGTTATTCGCCTGCTGATTTCACATCAAAAATAATGAAGGTGTTACTGGAAAACAATGATACCAACGTTAATAGCGTCAATTGTATTCAAGATTTTACTGGAAGTATGTACATGACACCAACGGAATTAGTAAACAGCCAGGTAGGAGCCAAAAACAGAGGCGTAATCAGTGAATTACTGGCCAGCGATCCCAGAACCCGGGTAAATACAAAAATAGGATTTGAGTACTCAGGGCCTTTTAAATCTTCCTTTCATATTAAATTTCCTCCTGAGTTTTCATTTTATAAAAAAACGGGTGAAAGAAAGATCCCTGTTAGCCTTATCGGTCAGGCCATATTGTTAAATAACCCTCATTTAGCACTTACACTACTTGACCGTCCGGATCTGGATCCCGGTAAACCCGATGGAACAGTCGAAAACCTGCTGATTATTTTCTTTAATAAATTAGCAAAGGGCTTGTTTTATAATCTGGGAGATCCTCTGAGAAAAAAAATGATTGCATCCGAAGAATTTCGCAGGCAGATCCTGAACTGTGACTCATTGTTAGCCAAGAGACGATTCATCTTACTCTTATCTATGGATTTCAAAAGCAGGAATATCCAACACATCGAAGAACTTATTTGGCTTAATCGCGATGAATTAAACACGCGCATCAGACATGAACTCTCTCAATATGACATAAGAGAATCTGTCGAAAGAGAGGTTTAGTCTGATTATTGCTGTCATAAATGTCTTGCTTCAGGCACCTTCATAATAGGTCTAGAGTATGAGGAGGAGTTATTCAGCCTCATAAGCCTTTCGGTAATGACCCTCATAATCAAAGAGCTTATCAACGACCGACCAGTAGTGTTTCTCTTTTCTGGCAATCACGAAGTCTGGTTTGCGAAATTTCTTTTGTTGACTGATAACGGAGTCGACTGACTTTGCCCTGAAGGGCTCAGCACGATTAATCAGGGCATGTTTGCCAAAGTGATGATAAAAAGCACCTTGTTGGGCAGCGGTGTCCAGACGGAAATACTCGCTGACTTCAGCTCCGTCTTCATCGTAGTAGGTGATTTTGATTCTGGGGTGATTTCCTCCGGAGTCAGATTCCATCGTCATACCGGAGCAACGAAGCACCATACAGTCTTTCAGGTTAAGGGCATCTCGCAGTTTTTGATCCGGATCAACCAGTGTTTTTCTGCATTGATGACATTTTCTCGCGGCAATGTCGTTTTCTGCACCGCATTCTTGACACTCCTTGAAACGATAGCGGAAGTCGCATCGAACGATTTGACCTTCAAACGTTTCAACGCCCTGGCAACGGCGACCATAGTGCTCGATCAGATCACCGTCATCATCGACAATGCCCCAGAAGCTGTTCTCATGGCCACAGGCAGGGCAGGGAACTGTCACCGCAACGGATTGGGAGTCTGGCTTTGGACTACCTATTTCAGGGCTAAACAGATCATAGCGATTGCCGGCAAAATCTATAACCAGACAATCTTTCTTGCCTCCTGCCAGACGAAGCCCACGGCCCACAATCTGTTGATAAAGGCTGACAGATTCGGTGGGGCGAAGAATAGCGATCAGATCAACATGGGGGGCGTCGAAGCCGGTGGTTAAGACCGAGACGTTGACCAGATATTTGATCTTCTGAGCCTTGAAAGCCTGAATCAGGTTATCGCGTTCCTGAGTAGCCGTGTCACCAATGATCAAAGCGGATTCAGATTCTGGCAGATAGCCCATTATTTCCCGGGCATGGTCCACGGTAGAAGCGAAGATCATGATACCTTTTCTGTTTTCCGACGCTTTCAGAACCTGATTGATGATCTGTTGTGTCGCCCGCCCTTCGCCCTTGAGCAGCGTGTTCAGATCAGCTTCGCTGTAGCGACCAAAACGGTCCCTTGATAAAAGACTGAAGTCGTAAAAAACAACAGGAGCATCAATCAAGGTTGCCGGTGTCAGATAGTTGTTTTTGATCATGTACGACAACGGAAGTTCATAAATGCAGCTTTTGAAAAATCGCTTTTCTGCCGTTCGCAGGGTGCCTTTTTGGTTTCCGGGCAGGTAATGCTGATAAATCCAACCCATGCCAAGCCGGTAGGGCGTTGCCGTTAATCCCAGTATTTTCAGCTTTGGATTGAGCTTTTGAAGGTACTCAATAATCTTGTGATAACTGGAGGTTTTCTCCAGAGAAACCCGATGACACTCATCTATGACCAGCAACGTGAAGTCCTCGTCATTAAACTGATCCAGGTTTTTAACGACAGACTGAACACTGCCAAATACAACCTGCTCAGTAGCCTCTTTCTTGCCCAGCCCGGCACTGAATATGGAAGCTTTCAGCTCATAGCTTTCGTATTTGACATGATTCTGTTCAACCAGCTCTTTGACATGAGCCAGAACCAGGACCCGGCCACGGGCAATGCGTCCCAGCTCACTGATGACCAGGCTCTTGCCAGCACCTGTGGGCAGTACCACAAGGGCAGGGTCGTCACTGTTGCGAAAGTGCTGTATCACTCTGGAAACAGCGTCTTGTTGATAAGGGCGTAGCTGGAAAGTCATTGGCTGATTATATCGGTCCTTTGCTAAAGGCTGAACAGCAGGCCTCTTTTTTATCTGTGCACGTTTAATCAGATCTGCTGTTGTATAATTGCTCTTTCATTCTTATTTCAGGACAAAACAGAGTATGGCAAACGCTTTCGCGCGTCGATTCCAGTTGATAGTTGATCGTCTGGCAAAGGGAAACAAAAAGCAGTTTGCCGAAATGACAGGCAAATCCGCCTCTCACATCTATAAAATCTGTCGGGGTACAAGCCGCCCTTCCATGGCCTATCTGGAAAGTCTCTATGATGAGTTTCGGGTCGACCTGAACTGGTTGCTGACTGGCAATCAAAACGACAGTGGACAAATATCTGATACTAAAGAAAGTAAAGAAATTGTCTTCGCTCCTATGTTTGATGTAGAGGCCAGTGCAGGAATGGGTTCAGCTGTTCAGGGTGAAGAAGTCAGCGATTATTTTGCTTTCAATAAAACCTTTCTGAGCCGACAATTGGGCGTTTCCGGTGAAAGTCTGGCATTTGTCACCATCAGCGGTGACAGTATGCTGCCCACCTTTCAGGACGGAGATCAGGTGTTGGTGGATCTGTCCCGGAGATCAGTCCATAGTGAAGCTGTTTACCTTATTCAAACCGAAGATGGTTTGATGGCCAAGCGGGTAAAACAGGTGCAGCATGAACTGAAAATAACCAGTGATAACCCTGAATATCCCCGTTGGAATATGGATCTGAAAAAGGTGGAAGAGAATCCAGTTGTGGGCAAGGTCATCTGGTGTGCCAGGGCGGTCTGAGTAGCGCTTCAGAGGTACACTATTAATCTGTAAATTTTTTCGGCGCACAAAAAAAGGGTTACAATTTCTCGTAACCCTTTGATATATGGTGCCTAGGGGCGGAATCGAACCACCGACACGCGGATTTTCAATCCGCTGCTCTACCAACTGAGCTACCCAGGCCAGACTGCTTTTCGACTTAATAGCACCATCGTGAAGATCAATGGTGCCTAGGGGCGGAATCGAACCACCGACACGCGGATTTTCAATCCGCTGCTCTACCAACTGAGCTACCCAGGCGTTTCATGCAATCATGTGCGAGGCGTATTAAACGGATTTCACCCCTCTGAGTCAAGTCGGCTACAACGATTTTCGGTCTTTTGAACAAAAAAATTGGGTTGGATCAATAGATTAGAGATGTAACGCAGCAGACAGAGCTTGCTTTGTCATTGAAAAACGACATAGTCTGCCAATTCTTCCAGAGAGTCCAGTTCCGCTATTTCTTCAATCGGTGCCTGCCCTTTTTCTTCCTTGTAAGTCTGATAGGCCCGGGTATCTACAACAATGTCGCCATTTTCTTCCTGAAAGAGGACGGAGTGGTCGCTGATAGCAGAGAGGATCTGCTTCTTTTTGTTGTTAGAGATGGAAATGTCTTTGATGTTCATGGTAGAGGCTCCTAATCAGTTTACTTCTGCTCAGGCACAAAACCATCGGCGGTATCATAATCTTCACCGGCGAAAAACTTATCCATCTGTTCGGTCAGGTATTTGCGGGTTTCAGGGTCCAGCAAGTTGAGGTGTTTCTCGTTAATCAGGCGAGTCTGGTGGGCTTGCCATTCGCTCCAGGCTGTCTGGGAAACGTTCTCATAAACCCACTGGCCTTTGGGTCCGGGCAGAGGTGGTACAGCAAGACCTTCGGCTTCTTTTTTGAGTTTTACACAATGTACGGTACGGGCCATGGGTATCCTCATTTTCTTAATCAGTAACAGGTTGGAATGGTATAGCAAACTATCCGTCAGGACGAGCAGCTGACTTCCAGCTTTTTACCCCACTCAGGGGGCTTTTGAGCATAATGTTCCAGATCAGGGTGCTCATCATAGGGGGACTGCAACACTGTCATCAGTTGTTCAATCTCGACATAATCCCCTTGTTCTGCCTTCTCGATAGCAGCCTGGGCGAGATAGTTTCGCAGAATGTATTTGGGGTTAATTTGCTTCATACGTTGGTGGCGTAGCTGCTCTGGCTCGGAGTTTTGAGAAACTCTTTCATCATAGCGTTGCAGCCATTGTCCGAGCGGCTCAGATTCGCTGCATAAAGCAACGAATGCGGATACTCCCTGACCCACATGGTAATCAGACAAGGTTCGGAAAAACAGGGTGTAGTCCACATGTTGTTCATGGAGCAACTGCAGAAGATCCTTGATCAGATCTGAGTCTTTGGGGTCTTCTTCCAGGAGTCCCAGCTTTTCACTCATCAATGACAGATATCTGGCTGAGTATAGTGCAGGATAGGTGTCCAGTATTTTTTGCAGAGCGGATACATCGTCGAGCAGAGGCACCAGGGCCTGTGCCAGTCGGCCACAGTTCCAGTAACCGATATCAGGTTGCTGGCTGAAGGCGTAGCGACCGGAGTGATCAGAGTGGTTACAGATGAAGTGCCAGTTGAAATCATCCTGAAAGCCGAAAGGTCCGTAATCAAAAGTTTCGCCGAGGATACTCATGTTGTCGGTGTTCATCACCCCATGCGCAAAACCGTTAGCCTGCCAAAGGGCAATCATTTCAATGGTTTTGTCTACCACCGTTTTGAAAAATAAACTGTATTTGTCGTTTTTATCGGAACACTCGGGAAAGTAGTTCTCAATGGTAAATTCGCCCAGAGTTTCAAGGGCATCGTATTGTTTGCTGTAGTAGAAATACTCAAAGTGACCGAAACGGATATGAGTTTTTGCCATTCGCAGCAGGGTAGATCCGCGTTCCTCAGTTTCACGGTAAACCGGAGTGTCGCTGGTCACCACACATAGGGCGCGGGTGGTCGGGATGCCCAGGTGAAACAGAGCCTCAGAGGCCAGGTATTCTCGAATGCAGGAACGTAGAACGGCCCGACCATCTCCAAATCGGGAATAAGGCGTCATACCTGCCCCTTTCAAATGGAGATCCCAGCTTTCACCCAGGTTGTTGGTCACTTCTCCAAGAAGCAAGCCTCGTCCGTCACCCAGCTGTGGATTGTAGCTGCCAAACTGATGTCCGGAGTAGATCATTGCCAGAGGATCGGAACCTTTCAGAGTTTTTAAGCCTCCAGCCACCTGGGTCAACTGTTCTTTGCAGGTGTCACTCAGCTCAAGATCTAACAGATCAGCGGCTGGCTGACTGACGGCTACCAGCTTTGGATTATCCAGAGGCGTGGCCTGAAGACGGGTGTAGAACACGTCAGGCAGCTGGCCAAAGCGGTTGTTAAAGTTGAGCTGATCCAGGCTTGTTCTCATTCAGGATTTTCCATACATCAGAGGACGGAAATGCCACCACTCCCTTCGACGGCATTGCTACGTTCAAATAATACCTTAGTATTTTACTAGGAAATCGTCCTGTAGGGGAGAGCTGTTCAGAAATGCTTATATAAAAAACGTCGGCTCAAGAGACGAGACACCAGAAAGAGCAGGAAGCATTTGTTAGATGGCGGTCGGAACATAAAGTTTGAACTTTCTTCAAAAAAAGCAGTCTAAACATTATTAATCAAATTTTTTGTATTAACATGAAAACCACAATAAAAATTTTAATGATCTGCCTCTTGGTTGAGCTTATGTCATTGTCTTCAACTGCTAAGGCATATGAAAGGGTATCCTGTAACTCCAGAAGTATTCAGGACTGCGTATTTGATATTTCAAATTCTCTCGGTATTGAGAATTATGAAGTATGTCAGTTGGAAAGCCTTAATTTTGATAAAGGCTCTGTCACTAAAGACGCTTTCTATTCTTTAATATGCCCGTCGGATAGATTTTTTATAAAAGAGTCACGAAATAGCAATTATCAAGAAAATACACTTATCAATGACTACTTATCTACAAACTGCATATCTGAATTTTGCTCAATGTTAGTAAAACCAGTGAGAGAAGTTTCCCTTTTAAGTGATTCAATACCCTTTTATTACTCTGTCTTTCCTTATATTGAAGGAAAAACATTAAGTACAATAAAAGAAAAAATGTATTCAAATGGTTTAAATCAAAAAAAACTAAATATATTGTATAGAAAAATTGGAATGACTCTCGGTACTCTGCATAGCTCAGGGATAATCAATAAATATGTTGAAAACAATTTTATTTTATTGAAATCCCGCTTAGTGCATGGAGATTTGCATAGCTCAAATATAATCGTCAAATCTGATAATTCTGTGCTCTTTGTAGATACAGATGGTTTATACAAATCAGTAAAATCACCACAGCAGATAGTTATTGATATTAACACAGTGATACTTCAAGTTTTACCGGGGACGGTGTTATTACTTGATGACCCTGATTTATCTGATTGGATAAGTGCTTTTCCAGAGTTCGTTACTAATTTTGTAGATGGCTACTGTAGTTTATTTACTGAAATCCAATATAACGAGTGTGATTCAAAAATAAGAGTGCAAATGGTTTCGTTATTGAGAACTGTATATCAGTCACTTTTGACAAAGGATGATTCTGAATCAGAGGATGAATCAGAGGCTGTTGCTTACATAAATGCATACGTTCTGGAAAGTAGACTTGGAAAGTTGCTTTCGTCACATATTGAAAGCAAGCGTAAACTCTAGGCCAAAAAGAATTTTTTGGCCTAGGAGTCAGAATGAAGGCTGTATTATACGACTATGTTTTAGCTTTTTTTACCAGCTTCAACGATTGTCATTTAACAACACCTTCCTGACGCTGACTCATTTCCAGCATGAGCTGATCTTTCTCTACCCAGAGCTGATTGACCCATGCCTGAAAGTCATTTCGAAATTCAGCATCCTGCTGGTAGCTTCGACCTATGAATGATTCCGGGATCGTTTGTTGTTCAAAATGGATACTGACGCTTTTAATTCGACCACACAGGAAGTCCCAGAAGCCCAGCTGGTCTTTTTGATGATAAACAATGGTGATATTCAAAAGGGTTCTCACCTGCTCACCCAGTGCTCCGATCACGTAGCTGATACCGCCAGCGCGGGGGTTTAGTAAATGTTTGAAAGGTGACGACTGCTTTTGCTGTTTTGCTTTGCTAAAACGGGTGCCTTCAAGGTAATTGACAATGGATACCGGCATGGTTTTGAATTTTTCGCAGGCTTTGAGGGTATTTTCCAGATCTTTGCCACGTTTTTCCGGGTGCTTTTCAAGATAAGCTTTGCTGTAACGTTTCATAAACGGGAAGTCGAGAGCCCACCAACAGAGACCTATGACCGGAACGTAGATCAGCTCCTGTTTGAGAAAAAACTTCATCAAGGGGATTTTTCTGTTGAGCAGATGTTGCATCAGCAAAATATCAGCCCAGCTTTGATGGTTGGCAGTGACCAGATAATAGCCATTGGGGTTCAGATCTTTCAGGCCGCTGATATTCAGACGGGTTCCTGATAGCGCTCTGATCCAGAGAGAGTTGATGCTGATCCACAGCTCCGCCACAGAGTGGGCTATGCGTCCCATAAGGCGACGAAAGCTTTTTAGAGGGACGACGAGTTTTAAGAGAGAAAAACAGAGCAGCGGCAGGCTGAGAAAAAGGGTGTTGATGATCAAAAGGGAGACAGATAAACACCCTGTGACGTATTCTTTAAATCTACGGATCATGTTGGACTTGGCATTGTTTCATTGGGGTTGCGTAGTTTAACTCGAAATTTTTTTCAACTCTAACCCGGTAATTTCATATTGCTTATCGCCTTTACAGGCTCATCCTGATTTTACTTAACAGCTTGCTGACCGGAGCAGCCAGCCCCAGCTCGGACGGCTGATCAGGTTGAAACCAGTGCCATCGATCGCCATCCGCTACTGCAGAGGCTTTGGCAGTAAAAGATTTGATGGGGGTGATATCCAGGTGATAATGGCTGAATGTGTGTCGAAATGACGGCCACTCTTCAAAATCTTGCAGACTCAATCCGGTCATGTTTTGAGCAGCTTCAGACAGCACCTCCTCGATCTGGATTTCCGGAAACCCCCAAAGTCCTCCCCAAATACCCGTAGGAGGTCTTTTTTCCAACAGAACCTCTCCAAACTCGTTAATTACCATTAACATTCTTACCGATCGTTCCGGCTTGTCTTTTTTAGGTTTGGGCTCTGGGTAGCGGGTTTCTTCCCCGGCTTTATGGGCCAGACAATTTTGCTCTAACGGGCAAATCAGACAGGAAGGTTTGGTTCGGGTACAAATCATAGCGCCCAGATCCATCATCGCCTGAGTGTAATCAGCATTGCGATGATGTGGAGTATACTCTTCAGCAATACTCCAGAGTTGTTTTGCGACAGCGGACTGTCCGGACCAGCCAGGAATGGCCTGATAACGGGCCAGAACCCTTTTGACATTGCCGTCCAAAATCGGAGCACGAATACCCATACTGATAGATGCTATCGCTCCGGCAGTGGATAAACCAATCCCTGGTAACTGAGTTAATTCAGCAACAGAACGTGGAAACTCACCGGCAAAAGTGTCCATGACCATTTTGGCCGCCTTATGCAGGTTTCTGGCTCTGCTGTAATACCCCAGCCCACTCCACAAATGGAGTACATCATCGATCTCCGCTGAAGCCAGGTCTGCAACCTTGGGAAATCGCGCCATAAAGTTTTCAAAGTACGGAATAACGCTAGCGACCTGGGTTTGTTGCAGCATGACTTCGCTGATCCAGACCCGGTAGGGGTTGATGTTTTTCTGCCATGGCAGGTTCTTGCGGCCATGACCATCAAACCATTGGAGTATTTGCAGGCTGAAGGCTTCATTATTGCTATCTGGCGACATATCAGGGAGTCTGGGTTTGAAAATTGAGTCGTGCATTCTACTATGAAAAGTGCAATGAAATGCCGCTCAATCTGATTTCAAAGAGTTTTTGTATCTGCTTGCACTGCGAAGAGGGAAACATGATCTTCTGCACTTTAACCTAATCATTTTTCTGGCGCAGGCTGTTTTTATCGGAAGTATATGGCCTTCTTAAGTATAAGACTTACTGATCTTAATTATTTAAAAGTTTGAATTTTCTTATTCACCAAACAGGTTATTTTATTCACATGCCTTTTAAAAGCTGCTCAAACAGCCATGTGCGATGACAGACACTCTCGGTAATAAGCAAGATGAATAAGACTGCAAATCCAGGCCGCACGGCTGGTCTGGTAACAAGACTAAGCCGTGTACCCACTCCTCTTGGAGGCTTGGCTCTAGGCATTGCCAGCCTTGGTGCTGCCTGGTCTCTGGTCATGCCCGACCAGTCCCAGGGGCTGAAGCTGACCGCTGCGGTTATCGCCGCTATTCTGGTCTTCAAGGTGATGCTGAAGTTTATTTTGCACCCGCATTTGATTCGTGAAGATCTTTCACATCCCGTCATCAGCAGTGTTATGCCAACCTGCGCCATGGCGACTATGGTGATCGCCTCTGCACTCATGCCCGTTTCCGAATTTGCGGCACGCTTGCTTTGGGTGGCAGCCGTGCTGACACATCTGATATTACTGGCAGGTTTTGTGACTCACAGGATTCGGGACTTTGATATTGAGCATATGGTGCCCAGTTGGTTTGTACCACCCGTTGGTATCATAGTGGCTGCGGTCACCAGTACGGGTATGGGTTTTGAGTCGCTGGTCAGGCTGCTGTTTATCTTTGGAATGTTCTGCTATTTCGTAAAGCTGCCCATCATGTTCTATCGCCTGATCTTCAAGAACGCTATTCCTGATGCGGCGCTGCCTACTTTTGCCATTATGGGGGCACCTGCCAGTCTGTCTCTGGCGGGATACCTGACCATCACTGATAACCCCAGCCTGATTATGATCAGTATTCTGACGCCACTGGCTATTTTTATGACGGCAATGGTGTATATGGCTTTTATCAAGCTGCTGAGATTGCCATTTTCACCGGGCTATGCAGCCTTCACCTTCCCAATGGTGATTGGTGCCACAGCGCTGCTTAAGCTGGAAGGCAGGGTAAATGGTGTCTTTGCTGATCTCTTTTTTCAGCTGGGGCTCATGGAACTCTGGGTGGCTACTGCCATTGTGGCTTATGTTGTTATTCGCTATACCCTGTTTTACCTGAAGCCCAGGCCGCAAATGGCACAACCTGAACAGTAAATGACTGGCTTGATTCTTGTGTTCTGCCAGTCTTTTTTCAGGAGTATGATCCTCTCTCAACGGTCAAATTCTGGAGTGTATTCAGGTTTGGCTGTTAATCCCCGTAGACCGTTATCAAGCACGAAATCTGTCATTACTGGCATGGTTGTGGAATTTTTTTGGAAATTAATAGTCCAAAACATATGTAGCTGAGAAAATTAAATACGGTCAATGGAGTGACCTATGAATATAAACACTACCAGAACAAATACTCACGTACTTTACGAAAGCAGTCTTGCTAAAGAAAATGTTGATGAGAGTTTTGATTCAGAGCAGAGAGAAGTCAAGAGCTTTTCAAAAAAACGATGGGTTCAAGATAAATTCTCTGCATTGACAAAGCGGATACGAGGGCTTGCTTGTATTCTGCCAGATAGTAGTCATCGAAAGGCTAGTCAGACTATTCCCGAGAGGAAAGTTTCCCATTGGGTTACTACTGATGCTTTTGAAGTCCCGGATGAAGCAAGAAGCAGAGTGAGCGAGACGTTTACCGCAGTGGAAGTGGCTGAGCGTTTTCGAAATACCATTGAAAACCTTTTACATAGGCTGCGATACGACGAAATCGCAATGGAATATCATGAAGATGATCAAAGAGAAGAAATAACAGGAATTTTTATCGACTTTATTTTATGCCAGGAAGGTTTGGTCCATGATCGGTGTTTTACCGTTGAAAACAGTCCCGATAAATATGTGGCGGGTAAAACTACGAGCCAGGAGCGGATTAAAGAGATAGAGTCTTACTTGGATGTTATTTTTACCGAACAGGCAGCAGAGGCATCGAAATTTAATAAGCCCAGGTTACGTTATAGTCTGGGTGACATGCTGGTCGATTATCTTAACAAAAAAGAGAACGTACCGGATGATGTTACCCCAAAGATTAAGGTTACATATGATTTTCATATTTATGAGATTACTTACAAGAAATTGCTGAAAGAGATATATCCATTTTTTCAAACCCTTCTTGCAGGAAGAGGCTTTTTTTCCGAGTTAGTTTTGGTGTTTAATTGTGCCGCAAAATACAGACGGGAATTGATTGATAGTGCTTGTGTACCGTGTAAAACCGGCAATATGTTAACCATTGGTCTGCGGCTTAGCGAAAGTGATGTGAGAGAGTATTTTAATCGAAGTGTTATGGATGTTATTTTTTCAGGGCGCTGTGATGGTATTGTTAATGCCATGTTTGAAGGCTGTTCTCAAACTGACAATGAAGTGGAACCGGTAAACAGACCAAACCTTAAATTTGGTGAAGAACTTGAATATGATGTAAAAAATAAATTTTCTCGTACGCGGGGTCGGCTTTGTAATGGTTTTTCATTTCTACTCAAAGAAAAAGGGATGGTTTTACAAGCTTCCAATGACAAACGTGGCCCACACTTTGGCTTTGATAATAGCTTTACCGTAGTCTCTTTTTATGACTCAGAGGATTGGTTTGAAATAAACTGCACGCCTTATCATACAGATGATCAACGCGCAAAACTATCATTTCAGAAGGTCATTGAAGCTACTGACTCAATGCGCAAGGAAGGATTGATTGATTATAGCTCCGGACATAAACACGTTGATGCTATGAGTGCCACTCAGGGTGATACCAGCGTGCTTCTGGCGATGGAGTCTGAGATCCAACGAAATCCTTTTTTGCTGAGAGCGTTTGGAAATAATGATCGTATCCTGCAGGACGATGAGGCCAGATGGTATAAAACATTTGCTGATTATAATCCAGACACAAAACCTTTTGCCTTAAAGCGGTTAAATAGAATCATTGACCGATATAATAAAAAAATAGAAGAAAATTATACTGAAAGGCCAAGCCATAAAGTGAGCACTGATTCGGAAAACAAAGAAAGACTTGAAGAATTTGCGCATTTTTATAGCCAAGTTGTTCATATGACGACTATACAGAAGGGAATTGGTTTCATTGGTGGCGATATAATGGGAAAGTTTATGGCTATGTCTTTGTTGCATATTACCGGAGCAAGCGGAGTCAACAAGTTATCTACGCTGGAATTTCGTTTTTTCCGTTGCCCGAAATCAGTACAGGAAATTGAGTTGATTAACCAATTCTTACAAACCTGGTTTCAATACATTCATCAGTGCAGGAAAGATAAAATTCCTTTGCAGCCTGTCCCTGAAGATATTCAATCCTCTAAAGACTATACGGCAGCTGAAGTTCAGCTAAAAACCATTGATTACCTCAGTAAACTAGGACTGAATCCGGAGCATTATCGCTGTTTTTGGGGCGAAGTAAGAGATATTCCGTCAGCGACCGACTGAATGTAAAACTCAGGTTATGAACTATAGTCTCAGTTTTTAATGCTGGCGCTGGTGTGATTGGCCCCCAACCTCCTGATTTACTTCACTTCTTCTGAATCATTCCATCCCGATCATCAGCCTCATGCAGCAGGCCAGCACTGAGTAATATGAATCATCGTTCCAGCTTGTCTTTTTTAGGTTTTGGCTCTGGGTAGCGGGTTTCTTCCCCGGCTTTATGGGCCAGACAATTCTGCTCTAACGGGCAAATCAGACAGGAAGATTTGGTTCGGGTACAAATCATTGCGCCCAGATCCATCATCGCCTGAGTGTAATCAGCATTTAACCTGAACAGAAAATGACTGGTTTTGATCCTTGTATTCTGCCAGTCTTTTTTCAGGAGTATGATCCTCTTTCAACGGCCAGTTCCGGAGTGTATTCAGGTTTGGCTGTTAATCCCCGAAGACCGTTATCAAACACGAAATCTGTCATTATTGGCAGGGTTGTGGAATTTTTTTGGAAACTAATAGTCTAAAACGCATAGCTAAGAAAATTAAATACGGTCAATGGAGTGATCAATGAATATAAATTCTAACAGAACAGATGCATATGGACTTTATGCAAGCAGTTTTGCTAAAAAAAATGTTGATGAGAGTTATGATTCAGAGCAGAGAGAAGTCAAGAGCTTTTCAAGAAAGCGATGGGTTCAAGATAAATCTTCTGCATTGATAAAGCAGATGCGCGTACTTGCTTGTAATCAGCCACATTTTTGTGATCGAGAGACTAGTCGGACTTCTTCCGATAGAAAAGTTTCCCATTGGGTTACTACTGATGGTTTTAAGGCCTTAGACGAAGCAAGAAGCAGAGTGAGCAAGACGTTCACCGCAGAGGAAGTGGCTGAACGTTTTCGCAATACCATTGAAAACCTCATACATAAGCTGCGATACGAGAAAATCGCAACGGGATATCATGAAATTGATCAAAGAGAAGAAATAACAGCAATTTTTATTGACTTTATTTTATGCCAGGAAGGCCTGGTTCATGATCGCTGTTTTACCATTGAAAGCAGTCCCGATAAATACTTGGCAGGTAAAACCATAAGCCAAGGGAGGGCTGAAGAAATACAGTCTTTCCTGGATGCTATTTTTACCGAACGGGCAGCAGAGGAATCAGAATTTTATGAACTTCGAATGTATTATAGTTTTGGGGATATGGTGGTTGATTATCTTAACAAAAAAGAAAGCGCATCGGATGATGTTATCCCAAAGACTGACTGTAAAAATGACTTTTGCCTCATTGAATTTACTTACGGGAAATTGCTGAAAGCTATATTTCCATTTTTTCAAACCCTTCTTGCTGGAAATGGCTTTTTTTCTGAGCTGGTTGTGATCTTTGATTTTGTCAAAAAATTCAGACAGGAAATCATTGATAGTGCATGTAAACCGTGTCAAACCAATAATGTTATAACCATTGCTCTACGCCTCAATGGTAATGATATAAGAGAGCATTTTAATCAAGATGTTATGGATGTTATTTTTTCCAGGCGCTGTGATGGTATAGTCAATGCCATGTTTGATAACTGCGCTTTTGGGACTGACAATGAAGTGAGACCGGCAAGCAGATTAAATCTTAAATTCGGTGAAGAGCTTGAATATGATATAAAAAATCAACCTTCTGGCTCAAAGTATCGGCCTGTTGCTACTTTTACATGTCGACTCCAAAAAAAAGGTATGATTTATCACGATGCTAATGCTTGCGGACCTGATGCATCTTATGGTTATGGTTTTGATAATAGCTTTGCCGTATACCCTTTTTACGACTCAATGAGATGGTTTGAAATAAACTGCACGCCTTACCATTCTGATGATCAACTCGCAGAATTATCTTTTGAGAAGGTGATTGAAGTGACTGATTCAATGCTCATCGACGGGTTGATTGATTATAGTTCCGGGCATAAACACGTCGATGCCTTGAGTGCTACCCAGGGTGATACCGGTGTACTTCTGGCCATGGAGTCTGAGGTCCAGCGAAACCCTTTTTTGCTGAGGGCATTTGGAAATAATGATCGTATCCTGCAGAACGATGAAGCTAAATGGTATAAAACATTTTCTGATTACGATCCAGACATAAAACCATTTGCCTTAAAGCGGTTAAATAAGATGATTGACCGATACAATAAAAAAATAGAAGAAAACGATACTCAAAAGGCAAGCCATAAGGAGAGCACTGATTCGGAAAAAAAAGAGAGGCTTGAGCAATTTGCAACTTTTTATAGCCAGTTTGTTCATATGACGACTATACAAGAGGGGTTAGGTTATATTGATGCCGATGTCAGCGGAAAGTTTATGGCTATGTCTTTACTGCACATTACCGGAGCAAGAGGAGTCAAAAAATTATCAACGCTGGAATTTCGTTTTTTCCGTTGTCCGAAAACGGTACAGGAAATCAAGTCGATTAACCAATTTTTGCAAGTCTGGTTTCAATACCTTCATCAGTGCAGAAAGGATAAGACCCCTTTGCAGCCTGTTCCTGAAAATATCCGATCCTGCATAGATTATACGGCAGAGGAAGTTCAAGCTAAAACCATTGATTACCTCACTAAATTAGGGCTGAATCCGGAGCATTATCGCTGTTTTTGGGGCGAAGTAAGAGATATTCCGCCAGCGACCGACTGAATGTAAAACCCAGGTTATGAACTATAGTCTCAGTTTTTAATGCTGGCGCTGGTGTGATTGGCCCCCAACCTCCTGATTTACTTCACTTCTTCTGAATCATTCCATCCCGATCATCAGCCTCATGCAGCAGGCCAGCACTGAGTAATATGAATCATCGTTCAGGAATTTTTTTACAAATTAGTAGTCTAAAGCACTAGAGCTTTAAAGAATTAAATGTGTTCATTAGAGATATTTATGAATATAAATACAACGAAAACAGATAGTTACGGATTTCATAAAAGCGGCCTTGCTGAAAAGACTGATGAAAGTTTTGATTCGGAACAGACAGTTTTCAAAAGTTTTTCAATAAAGCTACAGGTTAGGGATACATCCTCCGCACCGGTAGAGAAGATACGAGGGATCGGTACTATTGTACCAGGTTCGAGCCATCAGATTGCCAATCAGACTATTCCCGAGCGAAAAGTTTCCCATTGGGTTACTTCTGATGATTGTGAGGCCACAAATGCAGTCGGAGTCAGCGAGACGTTTACGCCTGAGGAAGTGGCTGGGCATTTCCGAGCTACCATTGAAAACCTCAGGCATTCACCGATAAACGAAAAAATCGCAAGGGAAAGCTATGAATATGATCAAACAAAGGAATTAACAGAGATTTTTATCGATTTTATTTTATGTCAGGAAGGTCTGGTCCATGATCGGTGTTTTACTGTTGAACGCAGCCCTGATAAATACGTGGCGGGTAAAACCATGAGTCAGGGGCGGGTAGCAGAGATAGAGTCTTACCTGAATGCTATTTTTAGCGAATGGGAAGCAGAGGGATCGAAAACTTATTGGCCTAGAGTAGATTATGGTTTGGAGAACATGCTGGTTGATTATCTTAAAAAAAAGGAAAACGTACAGGATGATGTTGCTCCAAAGATTGTGTCCTCTGGTAATTTTTGGCATAAAATCAGGTTCGAGAAATTACTGAAGGAGATATATCCATTTTTTCAAACCCTTCTTGATGGCAGAGGCTTTTTTTCTGAGTTCGGTGTTGTCTTTAATTTTTTCGTAAAATTCAAGCAAGAACTGGTTGATAGTGCGCGTGAACCTTGTAGAACCAACAAATTAAACATTGGTCTGCGCGAGAACAGAAGTCATATGAGAGAGTATTTTAATCGACATGTTCTGGATGTTATTTTTTCCAGACGCTGTGATGACATTGTTAATGCCATGTTTGGTGACTCCTCTTTTGAGACTGACACTGAAGCGAAGCCGTCAAAAAGATCAAACCTTAAATTAGGTGAAGAGCTTGAATATGATGTTAAAAATGATTTTTCCCGTACACGGGGTCGGCTTTGTAATATTTTCTCATCTCTACTAAAAGAAAAAGGGATGAGTAATCAGGCTATCACCGACCAACGTGGTGTGCACTATGGTTTTGATGATTGCTTTACCGTAGTCTCTTTTTATGACTCGACGGCGTGGTTTGAAATAAATTGTACACCTTACCATCCTGATGATGAACGCGCGAAATTATCTTTTGAGAAGGTGATTGAAGTTATTGATACAATGCGTAACAAAGGATTGATTGATTATAGCTCCGGGCATAAACACGTCGATGCCTTGAGTGCTACTCAGGGTGATGCCGGTGTGCTTCTGGCGATGGAGTCTGAGATCCAGCGAAATCCTTTTTTGCTGAGGGCGTTTGGAAATAATGATCGTATACTGCAAAAGAATGAAGCCAGATGGTACAAAACATTTGCTGATTACAATCCGGACACAAAACCATTTGCCGTAAAGCGGTTAAATAGGATCATTGACCTATACAATAAAAAAATAGAAGAAAATCATACTGGAAAGCCAAGCCATAAAGGGCGTACTGATTGGGAAAAAAAAGAGAGACTTGAGCAATTTGCCCATTTCTATAGCCAGTTTGTTCATATGACGACCATACAGAAGGGGCTTGGTTATATTGATGTTGATATCATGGAAAAGTATATGGCTATGTCTTTGTTGCATATCACCGGCGCAAACAAAGTCAACAAATTATCAACGGTGGAATTTCGTTTTTTCCGTTGTCCGAAAACGGTACAGGAAATTGAATTGATTAACCAATTTTTACAAGCCTGGTTTAAATACATTCATCAGTGCAGAAAGGATAAAATTCCTTTGCAGCCTGTCCCTGAGGATATTAAATCCTGCAAAGACTATACGGCAGCTGAAGTTCAGCTTAAAACCATTGAATACCTCAGTAAATTAGGGCTGAATCCGGAGGAGTATCGCTGCTTTTGGGGTGAAGTAAGGGATAATCCTTCAGCGCCTGATTGAATGCAAAGCTCAGGTTATGAACTTTAAAGTCAATTATAACGCTGGCGTGGGGGTCATTGGCTCCCAACCCCTTCATTTATTTCACCTCTGCTGAATCATTCCATCTCGATCAACAGCCTCACGTAGCGGGTCAGCGAGTAATATTGATCATCGTTCCGGAATTTTTTCAGTAATTAATAGTCTAATGCACTCAAGCTTTAAAGGATTAAATGTGTTCAATAGAAGAATTTATGAATATAGACACTACCAAAGCAGATGCTTACGGATTTCATAAAAGAAGCCCTGCTGAAAAGACTGATGAAAGTTTTGATTCTGAACAAAAAGTATTCAAAAGTTTTTCAAGAAAGCTAAAGGTTGAGGATACATCCTCCGCACCGGTTGATAAGATACGAAGGCTCGGCTCTACTGCGCCAGGCTGCAGCCATCCGATTGCCAAACAGGCTATTCCCGAGCGAAAAGTTTCTCACTGGGTTACTTCTGATGATTGTAAAGCCATAAATGTAGCCGGAGTCAACGGGACGTTTACCGCAGAGGAAGTGGCTGAGCGTTTCCGGACTAGCATTGAAAACCTTATACATTCAGTGATATACAAAAAAATCACAAGTGAAGGCTATGCATTCTTTCAAGTAGACGAATTAACAGAGATTTTTATCGACTTTATTTTATTTCAGGAAGGTCTGGTCCATGATCGGCGTTTTAATGATGAAAGCAGCCCAGATAAATACCTGATGGGTAAAACCATGAGCCAGGATCGGGCTGAAGAGATAGAGTCTTACCTGAATGCTATTTTTACCGAATGGGCAACAGAGGAATCAAAAGCTTATTGCCCTAGAACGCTTTATAGTCTGGAGGACATGCTGGTTGATTATCTTAAAAAAAAGGAAAACGAACTGGATGATGTTAACCCAAAGATTGTGTCTTTTGATAACTCTTGGCATAAAATCAGGTTCGAGAAATTGCTTAAGCAGATATACCCATTTTTTCAAAATCTTCTTAATGGAACAGGCTTTTTTTCTGAGTTCTGTATTGTCTTTCAATTTTTCGTGAAATTCAGGCAGGAACTGGTTGAAAGTGCGCGTGAACCTTGCAGAACTAGCAAGTTAACCATTGGTCTGCGTGAGAACAGAAGTCATATGAGAGAGTATTTTAATCGACATGTTATGGATGTTATTTTTTCCAGGCGCTGTGATGCTATTGTCAATGCAATGTTTGATGACTCCTGTTTTGGGGGTGACAATGAAGCGAAGCCGTCAAACAGATTAAACCTTAAATTGGGTGAAGAGCTTGAATATGATGTTAAAAATGAAGATTCCGATACAGAGGGTCGGCTTTGTCATATTTTTTCATCTCTACTAAAAGAAACAGGGATGAGTAGTCGCACTATCACTGACAGACGTGGTGTACGCCATGGTTTTGATGATCGCTTTACCGTAGTCTCTTTTTATGACACGTCGGCGTGGTTTGAAATAAATTGCACGCCTTACCATCCTGATGATGAACGCGCGAAATTATCTTTTGAGAAGGTGATTGAAGTGATTGATACAATGCGTAACTCAGGATTGATTGACTATAGCTCCGGGCATAAACACGTCGATGCCTTGAGTGCTACTCAGGGTGATACTGGTGTACTTCTGGCGATGGAGTCTGAGGTCCAGCGAAATCCTTTTTTGCTGAGGGCGTTTGGAAATAATGATCGTATCCTGCAGAGAAATGAAGCGAAATGGTACAAAACATTTGCTGATTACAATCCAGACATGAAACCATTTGCCGTAGAGCGGTTAAACAGGATCATTGAACGATACAATAAAAAAATAGAAGAAAATTATATTGAAAAGCCAAACCATAAAGGGGGCACTCATTCGGAAAAAAAAGAGAGGCTTGAGGAATTTGCACGTTTTTATAGCCAGCTTGTTCATATGACGACTATTGATCCCGAAATAATGGGAAAGTACACGGCTATGTCTTTGTTGCATATTACCGGAGCACGCGGAGTCAACAGGTTATCAACGCTGGAGTTTCGTTTTTTCCGTTGTCCGAAAACGGTACAGGAAATTGAGTTGATTAACCAATTTTTACATGCCTGGTTTGGCTACATTCATCAATGCAGGGAGGATAAAATCCCTTTGCAGCCTGTCCCTGAAGATATTAAATCCTGCAAAGACTATACGGCAGAGGAAGTTCAGCTTAAAACCATTGAATACCTCAGTAAATTAGGGCTGAATCCGGAGGAGTATCGCTGCTTTTGGGGTGAAGTAAGGGATATTCCGTCAGCGACCGATTGAATGTAAAACTCAGGTTATGAGCTTTAAAGTCAGTTTTAACGCTGGCGTGGGGGTTATTGGCTCCCAACCCCTTCATTTATTCCATCTCTGCTGAATCATTCCATCTCGATCAACAGCCTTACGTAGTGGGTCAGCGATTCAATTGATAGTGGTGATGCGTTTTATAAGATCAGCAATTTGTTAACAACAACTTTGCGTAATAACAGGCGACACCGTAGCGAGGACGGCAGTTAGTTGAGGATGAAAATTTGGTTTCGTGAGGAGAATAGAGAACTATTTGACGAACAAAAGCAGATTTTCAGACCAATTTGCTGCCGCCACCGACTGCATGGATGCTGGAGCTAGGGCAACGCAGGAGCAGTTGCCACGCAGGGCAGTCTATTCTCAGTCAGTCTCCTTGCGATCATAACTGACCCAGACTTTAATTTTGTTGCTATCGGTATTGTCAATCCAAACTAATCCGTTTGGATCTGCACCTTCGTCTACCCTTGCACGGGGATCCTTGCCAATCTCTTTCTCCCACCAAAGTCGAGCCGATCTCCCGGAATGATCTTTGCTTTTCACCTCGAACAGCTGTGCAGCGCCCGACAATTCGCTACAGTAACTCGTATCCAGGTAATGAATATTCATAGTTTGTCCGTTCTCATAGCCCGGAATCGTCTGAATATACTGCGGCAAGACATAGTCAACGCACATCCCCGATGAATCCCACTTTGCCGTAACTACATAGGGATCCTTATCAGTCCCGATTTTCTGTAAGAATTCTATTTGCCTGATACCATCGGAGAAAGCATCCAGGGGAAATAGTAAGAACACAACCATCAACAACGCTGGCATAAAGCTTTGGCTTGTCTTTTGCGTCAACATAATCGAACCTACTGCCGTGTAACGACAATAGTTATACTAGGACACTCTGGTGTTTTTGCTAGGAGCCTTATATGGTCCGCCCCGTTTTGCAAGAGCCTGTTTTGTTAATTAGCAAACAAAGATAACTGCAATCATATATACGGCCTATTCATGAGGTCTAACCCTCTGGCCCTGATGGGTATCCGCGCAACCTGGCCTTATCAGTCCGACGGCCTCAAGGGCCAAGACTCCTATCAGGTTTCAGGTTGCCGGTTTTTTTTTACCTGTTTGCCATCAACTGTACATGCTCATCGCAATCTGCGGGGGGGTTCCCCTTTGATTAAGCTTATGCTTTACTTTGCCGCTGCCGCCTTTACCTCATTATGCAGCCTTGTAAACTTCATTTCGGGTCATGATGACCCAGACAATCCGAGCCATTTTATTAGCCAGACCAACGGCGGCAACGTTGTGATTGCTGCGCTCATTAAGTTGGCTAACCCATTTTTTACAGCGGTCATCCTTATTTTTGAGGCAGTGGAGTACCGAACGTGCGCCGTGTATCAATAATGTGCGCAGGTATTTATCACCCCGTTTACTGATGCCCAGCAGGACTGACTTACCGCCTGTGGAATGCTGTCTTGGAACTAATCCCAACCATGCGGCAAGGTGTCGACCAGATTTAAAATACGTCGCATCACCAACGGCTGCCTTCAATGCTGTGGCAGTGATGGCTCCGATACCCGGCATAGTCATCATTCGACGACATTCGTCGTCGTTTTCAGCCAGCTCCTGAATTTTCTGGTCATACTGTTGAATACGCTTGTCAAGACTGGCCAACTCTTCTGATAAACCATGTAGCAGCTCACGAGTCAGCGAATGGAGTCCATTTTCAGCATCTTCCAGAATTCGTGGAAGCTGTGCACGAACTTTACCAATACCCTGGGCAACCACAATACCTTCTTCCAATAGTGACCCCCGGATCTGGTTAACCAGGGCAGTTCTCTGATCAACCGCTTGTTGACGATAGCGGTGCAGAAGTTGCCAGGCCTGCTGCTCTGACGTTTTAACAGGTACAAAACGCATGCTGGGCCGTGAAGCTGCTTCTGCAATCGCTTCAGCATCGTTGTAGTCATTTTTGTTGGTCTTGACATAAGGCTTGACAAATTGAGGTGAAATCAGCTTGACAGTATGCCCATAGTTCTTTAACTCCCGACACATAGCGGCAACCAAGCCAAGGTGGTTGAGGTTCTTAGACTGGTATTGAGCTTGAGGCATGTTGGTGCACCTGAATGTCTGTTTATTTCTTTGACAACAGATTTTAGGCAAATATCAATCGGGGTGGTGAAAGGCAGTTATAAAGACTTTAATAGCTATTTCCAAGGTTGGTCTAATGAAATTAAGAAAGGGTAGAAGATGCGTTTTTATGCTGCATGCACACATAATTTTTATCACAAAGTACAGAGGCAAAGTATTTACAGACGGAAACCTGAAAACACTTGAAAAAATATTCCAAAGCGTATGTTCTGATTTTGAAGTAGAACTGGAAGAATTTAACGGCGAGCAAGACCACGTACACATTCTGGTAAACTACCCACCAAAAGTAGCAGTATCAAAACTGGTAAACAGTCTGAAAGGTGTTTCAAGTCGAAGATTGAAGCAATACCATCCAGAGTTGATAAAGCCTGCATATATGAAAAATGCTTTATGGAGTCCAAGCTACTTTGCGGGTTCCGTAGGTGGTGCACCGATTGAAGTTCTTAAACAATACATCGAACAACAGGATAGACCGCATTAGGAGTCCTATTGGACTCCGAGCTATCCTTCCCAGCACTAGAAGTACTGGGCTTGACGCTCTTTCCGGTCAGCAAACTAATTCTGAACTTGAACTCGTTAGAAATGAGTTGCGACAGCAAAAAAACTCAGCTTGATAACTTAACAATCGCTTTCTGTTCAATGTTTATTTTTGGGCTTCTTGTATTATATTGTGTTCGGAGATGAGGGGTGGCGCCTGCAACTATATGGGAATGCTTTAGATAGCAGCATCACGATCTGGTTAGCATGACAACATCAGTAAATTGATTGTCTGGTTAGATAAGAGCGCTTCCTGATTTTGGGGTGAAGCAGCTCATCAGCCTCATGCAGCGGATCGGCATTGAGTAATATGAATTATCGTTCTGGAACTTTTTCAAGAATTAATAGTCTAAATCTACATAGCTAAGAAATCAAATACGTTCAATGGAGTGAACAATGAATATAAATTCTAACAGAACAGATGCTTGCGGACTTTATGAAAGCAGTCCTGATGAAAAGAATGATGATTGTTTTGATTCAGAACAGAAAGTATTTAAAAGTTTTTCAAGAAATTTGCAGTTTGATGATGAATCCTTTGCACAGGTAAATAAGATAAGCAGGCTTGGCTCTATTGCGCTAGGTTGCAGTCACCAGATCGTCAATCAGACTATTCCCGAGCGAAAAGTTTCCCATTGCGTTACTACGGATAGTGCTGAGGTAATGAATGTAGCCAGAGTCAGCGAGAAGTTTACAGCTGAGGCAGTGGCTGGGCATTTTAGAAATACTATTGAAAACCTCATACATACACTGAGATACAACGTAATCGAAAAAGAAAGCTGTAGAGGTGATCAAAGAGACGAATTAATAGGGATTTTTATCGATTTTATTTTATACCAGGAGGGGCTTGTCCATGATCGGTGTTTTACTGTTAAAAGCAGCCCCGATAAATACGTGGCGGGTAAAACCATTAGCTTGGGGCGGGTTGAGGAGATAGAGTCTTTCCTGACTACTATTTTTACCGAAGGGGCAGCAGCGGAATCAAAAAGAGATTTGCGTGGATTATGTTATAGTCTGGTGGACATGTTAGTTGATTATCTCAACAAAAAAAAGAATCTATCGGATGATGTGACTCCATATATTGGGTATTGTAATCATAAATTTACCTACCAGCAATTAATGAAGGATATATTTCCATTTTTCGAAACTCTTTTTGCTTCAAGAGGCCTTTTTTCTGAGCTGGGTATTATCTTTGATTTTGCTGTGAAATTCAGGCAGACAATTATTGATAGTGGTTCTGGAGATTACAAAGACAGAAACTTGTTAACCATTGCTTTACGCAGAAACAAAAGTGATTTAAGAGAGTTTTTTAATCGAGATGTTATGGATTTTATTTTTTTGCGGCGCTGTGATGGCATTGTCGATACCCTGTTTGATAACTGCTCTTTACCGAATGACAATGGAGTGGATTTGGCAAACAGACCAAACCTTAAATTTGGTGAAGAGCTTGAATATGATCTAAAAGATGATTGTTCTCTTCGTTATGGTGATCATCGTAAGATTTTTTTATCTCGATTATCAGAAAAAAAGTTAACTGATCAAGGTACTGACGGACAACGTCGTGTACGCTATGGATTTAACAGTAAATTTACAGTGATCCCTTTTTATGACTCACGGCGGTGGTTTGAAATAAACTGCACGCCTTATCATTCTGATGATCAACTCGCGGAGTTATCTTTTGAGAAGGTGATTGAAGTAACTGATTTAATGCGAAACGAAGGATTCATTGATTATAGCTCCGGCCATAAACACGTCGATGCGATGAGTGCTACTCAGGGTGACACAGGTGTGCTTATGGCCATGGAATCTGAGATCCAGCGAAATCCTTTTCTATTGAGGGCGTTTGGAAATAATGATCGAATCTTACAGCAGGATGAAGCTAAATGGTATAAAACATTTGCTGATTATAATCCAGACACAAAACCATTTGCCGTAAAGCGGTTAAATAGAATTATTGACCGTTACAATAAAAGAATAGAAGAAAATCATACTGAAAAAACAAGCCATAAAGCGAGCACTGATTCGGAAAAAAAAGACAGGCTTGATCAATTTGCCCATTTTTATAGCCAACTTGTTCATATGACGACCATACAAATGGGGCTAGGTCCAATTGGTAATTATTGTATGGAAAAGTATATGGCTATGTCTTTATTGCATATTACCGGAGCAGAAAAAGTCGAGAAGTTATCAACACTGGAATTTCGGTTTTTCCGTTGCCCGAAAACGGTACAGGAAATTAAGTTGATTAACCAATTTTTACAGGCCTGGTTTGGCTACCTTCATCAGTGCAGAAAGGATAAAATCCCCTTGCAGCCTGTCCCAGAAGATATTAAATCATGCAAAGACTATACGGCAGTTGAAGTTAAGCTTAAAACCATAGATTACCTCAGGAAATTAGGGCTGAATCCGAAGGATTATCGCTGTTTTTGGGGCGAAGTACGGGATCTTCCGTAAGTGGCCTTATTTATGCCGACCTCAGGTTATGGGCTAAAAAGTCAGGCTACCAGAAGGTGAGTCCTTCTGGCGCTTTTTCATTGGCTATCAGCGCCTGCTCAATACTCTGAACAGTACACAGACAGCTGTCAAACTAACGACAACTGTCGCACCACCAGGAAAGTCATAAAGACTCGATAGCACCAGTCCCAGAATCATACCTGTTAATCCTGCCATATAGCCGAAAGCAAGAGCTTTCTTTCCAGACAACTGATTGACAGCCAGAGCGGGCATAATCAAGGCGCTGAATACCAAATAGACACCCACCATTTTGACGCTCAGTGTGACCATCAGGGCAAAGAGCGGGTAAAAAAGTCTGCCATCAAGGATTTCTGGTCTCATGATTGTCACTGCAAGAAAAGCCAAACTTGCCAATCCCGGAACCACCATGTCCTGCCAGCCAAGCCAGAGGATATGACCGTTCAGGGCTCTGGAAATATGCTCCGCGCCTTGGGGATCACTGGACATAAGAAGAGTGATAGAAGCAGCAGAGACCACATAAATGCAGCCAATAATCGCTTCCAGCTCTTTCTCTGAGTATTTGGCCAGCCATGCAATCAGGCCAGCACCACCAATGGAAAAGGCAAAGGGCATTAAAGCTCCTAATCCTGCGGAGCCATCGTGGGGAACATGACGGTGAGCCTGTGTCATCGTCAGGATATGAGCGACGATGGCACCCATAGCCGCGACCTGGGCAATAGCCAGATCCATGAAGACAATACCACGCTTCAGAACCTGTCTTCCCAGGACCAGGTGTGTACTGAAAACAATGATGCCTGCCACCAGGGCAGGCATCATGATTGCAAGAAGAGCCCATTCCATTATGAATCTTCCGGTTTGCCTGTCACTTTCAGCAGCTTTTGAATGAGATCGTCATACAAGCTGATCAGGTCTTTACTCTGTTTGCTGCCACCGACCGTCATCGGCAACTCTGTGGCGGGCACACCGGCTTTCTGACTTAACCAGTCCGCACCTTTTTTGTCCTGATAGGAGGCGTACACGACGGCATCGATAGACGTCTTTTTAGAAAGCTCCAACAAGGATGCCAGGTGTCTGGTTGAAGGTGGCAGACCAGGTTTGGGTTCCAGGTCACCAACAACATTCACACCCAGCCACTCCAGCAGATAGTCAAAGTTGCTGTGATAGGTCACCAGGTTTTTACCTTTCAGTGGAGCGGCTTCCTTTTCCCAGCGCTTGATATTGGTCTCCCAGACTTCTGAGAATTTTTTTGCGTTTGCCAGATATTCATCCCTGTTCCCCGGGTCAAGCTCTGCCATGCGTTCTGCCAGGGCCAGGGCGATTTTCTGCAGTCGATAAGGATCAAGATGCAGGTGAGGGTTTCCTTCCGGATGAACATCGCCCATGGTTGGATCTACTTTTTCAAGCTTACCGATGGTCTCTACCTGATCAGCAGCAAAGAACAGCCCTTTGTCTCCGGTCTGAATTTTTGGGTTGGCTGACTTCATTTGCAGAACCGGCAGCCAGCCGGTTTCCAGCTCAGCACCTGAGCAAACGACTATGTCTGCCTTTCTTATTTTCGAGATCAGTCCCGGACGAGCCTGAATGTGGTGAGGGTCCTGTCGGGCCGTTGTTGCCGTGTAAACCTTTGTATCAGTAGCGAGCTCTTCAGACAATGCAGCCCACTCAGGCTCACAGGCAAATACGGTCAATGCTCCATGACTGGATGCTGGAAAGGCCAGAGCGGATGCCAGCAACAGTTTAGAAAGTGTGCGCATCATGAGCTCCAAGGGACATAACATACTGAAGGGTTACGATGTTGTTGGTGTTTTCGAAACCGTCACCTGTCTGATGAGTGTACTGCAGTCTGACTGTGGAGAAGTGAGAGTGGCTCCAGGACACCATAAGTTCAGTTTCTTGCAGCTTCTTCTCGTCGAAATGGTCCTCGTGGGCTTCGAAGCCCCTGAACTCCCCGTAACGAGCACCCACTGCCCACTGAGGCGTCATCTTATAAACGCCACTCAGGTAGAAGCCTTTATTCTTTTCATTACCCTCAAAGGTGTCGCTGAGATCCTGTGTTTGCAGATATTCCCCTGTCAGGGTCAGGCTGCGGTACTTGAAGTTACCATCAGGAGCCCACTTCCATACGGCATCGGCAATATAGGTGTTCTTGCCGGTAAATTGGGCGTTATGAGAGTGGCTGTGGCCCTCATCTTCTTCATGTCCGTGATCTTCATCGTCTTCGTGCTCATGGTCATGATTGCTGATGCTGGCGCCGTTGTCATTTCTGAGATAGCTCAGACCCAGCTGCCAGCTGTGCTCTTCATTAAAATCACCACCAATTTTGGTGAAGGCGGTGTAGACTCCCACTGATTTTGGATCGGTTAAATCTGCAGCCTGCATCTTTTTACCACTAAAAGCTTCGGTACCGATCGTCCAGAACGTATCGGTAGGCATTACATAACTCAGGCGTACACCGTCGTCATAGTAGTGTGACCCCAGCATTGCCCGGTAAGCGGCAGGCCTTTCAACAAATGAATCCGTGTGAGCGTGCTGACTATTCAGGTAGCCGATGTCAGACAGAAATCGACCAGCGCGAACACTAAAACCGCCAGGCAGAGCCAGAGTCTGGATAAATGCCTCTTCTGTTTCGAACTCGGTTTCGCCGCCGTGATGATGCACAACACCGGTGAACTTGCCGTAGAAAAGATCATCAATAGCCGCACTGACACCCAGTTCAATATGACCCAGACCAAAGCCCTTTTCATATTCGCTGAGAGCGCTGTCAGCTGACTTGTAATGGCCGTCCAGAATAAGGCTGAAATTTGGACTGAATCCTTCAGCATGAACAGTTGCGGTGGCTGACGCTGCTAGCAGAATCAGCGCTTTTGCCATTCGGCTGTAAGCTGATTTTTTGCGGATAGCTCCTTTAAAGGGAGTAACTTTGGTTGCTGGAGAGTGGAAGTCAGTAGAAATAACCGGCGGGTTTACTGCAGGCACAGAAGGCTCCTAGTGTGAAAATGCTCAATGCGTTGGGTGATATAAAGCTAGTCAATGCTTGTTATTTTGTAAATGTTATAACATAACGATTTGCATTCTCAAGTTCTATTACTTCTGTGAATCCACCTTCGGCTGACAGCTTCTCGCATTCCCCCCCACTGATACCGACACGGATGAGCGGGGGGCAATAGAGCAGGAAGCATTGGAAAAACGGTTTTTTTATTTGAAAAGACCTTTCAGGGCATCTTTCAGGTGTCCGGCTTTCTTCTCAATCTCTTTTTCCACACGCTTTTTCACTTCTTGTCTGGCCAGTGAAGCAATGGTGTCGGCCAGACGTTTGGTATCAATACCACACTCCTGCTGTCCCAGCTTGCCTTGACAACGAACCGGCCAGGCGACATTGACGTAGTCTTCGTTGACCTCGCAGGCTGGGTCACTATCGGGAGCACGGTCGCCACTGATGTTCAGGCCCACATGAAAATCCATAGTCTGTTTGACCAGATTGATAGCGCCGTCACCCTTGAGATTCAGGTTGGTCAGAGCAGCAGTCAAATCCTTATTGCTGGCTACCCCGTTGCTGATGGTGAAACTGCCTCCGAGCTGGGTGAACCGGGTGGTATGACCCCAGTCTTTTTTCTGCAGATCTTTCTTGCGTATTCTGGCAATTCCCTCACACACCATCTTGTCAAAGTTGGCCTCCGTAAAGGCTCCCTTATCGACATTGAAGTCAACCTTTCCGTTCAGGTTACTGATCAGGACACTCTGAAGCTGGCCATGGGTTGTCAGGTTCATGTCTGCATTGACCTTACCTTCAATGGATTTCAAAGCCGGTATGGGCTGAGCCAGAGCCTGCAGATTTATAGCGTTCAGATCTGCTGTTGTCTGAATTTCAGGATTACCCTGTTTGCGAACATCCAGCTTGCCGTCCAGATCAATGGTGCCCTCGTAGAAGCCGGAAGCCAGCTTGATATCTTGTTGTCCGTTCAGGGCTGTAAGCTGGACTGAAGGCTTGTTAAAAGTGAGTTTTGCCACGGTCAGGGAAGCCAGTTCCAGAGAGCCTTTGACGTTCAGAGGACGCAGGGCGTCTTCCGGAATCAGTGGCAGCGCCTGGTTGGGCTGAAGCTCTTTCACAGTACCTGACGCAAAGGTCGGAGGCTCTGTGCTCTGCACACCTTCAGACTTGCCTTTTGATTCTTCTTTGGTCTCTGTCTGTTCGGAGGCAGGTGGCAGGTAGCGATCCAGGTTCAGGTCACCGCCCTTGAACTGAAAAGTCATGTCCTGTTGTTGCAGGTTTCCGATTTTGAAGAAACCATCCAGATTGAAACCATCAAGCGTCAGATCCAGTTTGTCTGCAGAGAAGCTTTTACCATCGGTGTTAAAGCTGCTCTTGAAAGCCAGCTGGGTCATTGCCCCGGGATCTGCCATGGGGGGAAGCAGGATCTTGATCTCTTTCAGAAACTTGCCTGGATTGAACTGTGTGACATCCAGGTGGCCTTTCACCATCAACGGTTGTTGCTGAACGTTCAGGGCGCCGACAATTTGCAGGGTTTCGGTGCTTGTCCCGACAAGATTATCTGCTGCCGGGTTGGCCGATATTTTGAGATCCTGCAGATCATAGGTGCCCTCTTTGAGGCTGAACTTCAGAACACCCGTGATGCCAGTCATCAGTGTCAGATCGGGTTCACTGCTCTTGATACGAGCTTTCAGATTAAAGTCAAAAGGCTCATTGTTGCGAATTGCCCCGGTTTCCAACCCGGCCTGATCAACCAGGTAGGTTTTACCTGTGCTCTCGTCGTCATAACGGATCACCAGTCCTTCAACACTGACATTGGCAATATCCAATTCCAGAGGTGTAGATTCGGTGGTACCTTCGGGCGATACAACTGTTGTGGTCTCTGTTGCAACAGGCTCGCTACCTGTTTTTCTGGAAACCTCCCAGTTGCCCTGGCCGGACTCGTTCCTGACCAGATTAAGATCCAGCCCTATCAGCCTGGCTGTTTGCATTTCTACTTTTTTGCTTAACAAAGGTAGCAGCTTAACACTGACTTCCGCTGTCCCCAGTCTGGCCAGCTCGGAGTTGTCTGCCCCTTTAACATTCACCTGTTCAAGGGAAAGTCCCAGCCAGGGAAAGACCGACCAGCCAATAGGGCCGTCAATCGTGAGCGTCAAACCAGTATTGTCGTAAACCATTTTGGAAATGTCATCCCGGTAATTGTTGGGATCTATCACTTTCGGAAGAATCAGGGCAGCAGCAACAACAAGAATTATGATGCCAGCCACCAAAAAGGCGATGAGTTTAATTGCACGGTTCATTGGAGACCTCGGGATCTCTGGGTACAAAATATTGTTATTCCTTGGTCAGGATAGTGTACCGCAAGTGTTTGAGGAGTTGGTAAGGGGGGTGAAAATATTGTCCCCCCCCTAACTTTCCCGGGCCTGTAGTTTCTTGAGGGATTTTACCGAGCGGGTCCAGGGGTAGAGGACCTGGACAGCGTCTTTCAGTTGAGGTGAATTGAGAACAGCCAGAGCTTCTTTACTGCTGGTGAACTGACCTTGCAAAAGGACATACCAGTCTTTCTGGTTTTTTCGGTATCGCGCCGTAACTGCAGACTTCAATTCCGGGAATCGTTTTTTCAGCTTCTCAATGGCTTCTGGCTTGTTGGCTGAAAACCACTGAATGGTATAGCTGTTTCCCGGCCCACTGATGATTGTCCCTTGCGGTTGAGTAACCTTTCGGGAGGTTATCTGCTGAGTCTTTTCTGACTTCCCTGTAATGAGACTTTGTAGTTCATTAACCGATCGGACTCTGGGGGAGAGGCGTATAGAAATACGGGCCAGCTCCGGGCTGGAAAGTGCTCTGTTAGCCTGATCTTTGCTGGTATAGGGAGGACCCACGAGTAAAAACCAGTCCTGATATCCTTTCCGATAGTGGATGATCTGGGTGTCACTCAACTGTGCATACCGCCTGCGGACTCTTTCGAGCGTATCTCTTCGGGTTCCAGCCAGCCACTGGATAGCGTAACTGTGCCGGGAAGCTTTGAGAATGTCATGTCTGGCCGGTTGCTGGTACTCTCTGGCTTCTTTTGGACGACGATATTCGTTGGTCTCTTCCTGGACCGAATACGTTGAATAACCCTCATTCAGGTAGCTCTGCTGGTAGTGCAGTTTTGTCTGAAAGTCCTCCTTTTCAGGAGTCGTCCGGGTATAACGCTGCGAACGAGGAGCACTGTAGTTCAAATCCATTGGTTCTTTATAAGGCTCGGACTGATAGGACGAGTGAAATGGTGGCTCAGATGTCTGCTGAGAATCGACGTTGTAATCCCGATGGGTTTCTTGTTGCTGCAATTTTGGATAGGCGGGAGCGATACTGGCAAACAATCGATTATTGTCCGGCTTTACAGGATTATTGTAGGCATAACGCTGTTCGTTCAGTGGCTGTGAGGGGTCACCGGGATCTCTGAGTTCACCTGGCATAATCAGGTTGAGCTTCTGAATGCTGGCCAGAGACCGTGTCCAGGGATAGAGTTTGTCGGTCAGCAACAACCGGGGAGGACTGTTGAGGGCTGTCATTGCTGACTGGCTATCTTTGAATGGTCCGTCCAGCAATAAAAACCAATCTTTGTTTTTGCGCTGATAGCGGACAATCGTCGCTTGCTGCAGGACCGGGAAACGACGCTGTAGATCCCTTAATGGTTCTTCGGTATGGGTTGCGAGCCACTGGATAACAAAACTCCCATGTTCCGAGCCCATTAGTTCGTTGACTCTCTGCCGGAGTTGTTGTTCTGGAGTCGTCTGTTGATAGGTGTAGGAGTAGTTGTTACCCTGCCGAGGATAGTCCGGCTGCACAAACTCCTGTTTGAACTGGTTGTCTGGCTCCGCTTTGACAGGCTCATAGTGCTGCTGAGAAATAGTTTCCGGGTACCCGTTATTTCTATTTGAAGCAGAATAAGCAGCGGTTTCCAGAGATTGTTCGTAACGATCTGTCTGGCTGCTTCGGCATAGCCAGTCGCTGTTCTGATCGGAGCGACAATCCCATGATGAACTCAGTGTCAAGGGTTTTGGAGGCAATAAAAGGGCATCCGCCGAAAAAGCGGTGAGTGTTGCCAGGGTAGCAACAACTCCGAGCCTGATGTTTTTTTCCATAAACAGCACTCGAGCTGACATGAATCAGATCCTTCTGATCATTGCTTTTAACAAATCAGGTTTGAAAAATAATTGCAAGTCTTGTGTTGAATTAATTTTTCAGTCGCCAAGTGTTGTCTGGCTCATCGAACAGCAAGCAATGACCCCGGGAAATGTTCAACCCTCGCTATGGTGCGGCAGTTCAGCGACTAATATGGTGGTGAGGTTGTTTGCGTGACTCTGCCTGGGGAAAATCGGCCTCTGCCGCCTGAATACGTTGGGAACGGGTTATGGAGACAATGGACGCTTTTGGGATAATGTCAGTCAAACGATGGCTGGCAACAATGTTCTGCCTGGCTTTGCCCGTCTCTTCATGGGCTTTGGACCTGGCGTGTTTCCCGAGGGTTGATACCACTCAAAAGCAATACCTTGTTGCTTCAGACATGCTGATGCTGGAAGCAGCCAGGGAGAAGAAGCTCAACAAAGACAAGGCTGAGTTCCCTGTCTGGGTCAGCGGTTATCAGCGGGGCTGGTTTGCCAGAGTCGTTGAAAAATCACCGACAAAGACCGTTCCGGGTGTTACCCCAAAAGAAGGGAAGTTATTCAATGGCTTGTTGTTGGCATCATCCGGTCATCAGATCAGCAGCCTGGATCGCAATGAAACTCTGAACTGCAGAACCCTCATCAGTGTCAGACAACTCAAGACAATGGCTGGTGGCCAGCTACCCGGGAAGGGGCAAATCTGGATCTATGTCCTCAAGCCCGGGAGTATGAAGAGAACGGCTGGCAAATACCCAATCCAGCAGTCGGATGTCGATAATTTCCTTACCGGGTGTGTGGAACAGTCCAGGGCATTTTCACTGCCTCAGTTTGCTGAACAATGTGTGGATTTTACTGTAGGCTGGTCGCAGAACTGGGCCAATGACCGTGAAAGGCCTTCCGGTGGCAGGCTGATACAGAACAAACGAAAGGAGATAGACAGATTGCTTGAGAGGCTGGAAGCAGAACTTTTTGAAAAAGTACGAGATGAATAGCTCGCCTGCTTGATAGCTGCTCCGTATAATGGCCGGATTGAGGTCCGGGAGTCAGCAAGCATTCAGGTTTGAATGGTCTTTATTTGAGTCTGGTAGTAATAACAGCTCAGACTCTATGTACAGAATAGATATAATTGGAGATTATCATGGCTGAGCGCAAGGCCAGTGTTGAAAGAAATACGCTGGAAACCCAGATCAGGGTTGATATCAATCTGGATGGCAGTGGTAAAGGCCAGTTCGACACTGGTGTGCCATTTCTTGATCATATGATGGACCAGATTGCCCGTCATGGCATGATGGATCTGGATATCAAGGCTGTGGGTGACAACGAAATCGATGACCACCATACCGTAGAAGATATCGGTATTACCCTGGGGCAGGCGTTCACCAAAGCCATTGGTGACAAGAAAGGTCTGACCCGATACGGGCACTCCTATGTACCGCTGGACGAGGCGCTTTCCAGAGTCGTCATCGATTTTTCCGGACGTCCCGGCCTTGAGTTTAATGTCGATTTTACCCGGGCCATGATTGGCAAGTTTGATGTCGACCTGTTCTACGAGTTCTTCCAGGGCTTTGTTAATCATGCCAATGTGACGTTGCACATTGATAACCTGCGCGGTCGCAATGCTCACCATCAGATAGAAACGGTCTTCAAGGCCTTCGGCCGGGCATTGAGAATGGCCTTGGAACTGGATCCTCGTATGGCTGGCCAGATGCCATCCACCAAAGGATCGCTGTAATCAGCCATGAGCAAAAAACAGCCATGAGCGAAAAAAAGCTTTGAGTCCACTTCAAACAGACAGGGTGATGCAGTCGGTATGTTTTTCATTAAGCTGTCAGGTGAGTTAAAAAAATGAAGACAGTTGCAGTCATCGATTATGGGATGGGTAACCTTCACTCTGCCAGTAAAGCTCTGGAACACGTGGCCAGCAGCGATACCCGTGTCAAGGTGACTTCTGACCCGAACATTATTCAGCAGGCCGATCATGTGGTGCTTCCCGGTGTCGGTGCTATCCGTGATTGTATGGCAGAAATTCGTGCCAAAGGCGTAGATGATGTGGTGCGGGAAGTGGTCGAAAGCCAGCGCCCGCTTCTGGGTATTTGCGTTGGTATGCAAGTCATGTTGAATCACAGCGAAGAGAATGGTGGCGTTGATTGTCTGGGTCTGATGCCCGGGCAAGTAAAATTTTTTGGCAAGGGGCTGGTGGATGAGGCCGGTGAAAAACTGAAAGTTCCTCACATGGGCTGGAGCCCGGTTCAGCAACATCGTGACCACCCTTTGTGGAAAGGCATCGAAGATAATGCCCGCTTCTATTTTGTCCACAGCTATCATGCTCATGCAAATGACGATGGGATGGCTGTTGGTCGTTGTCACTACAGCGTTGATTTTGATGTGGCTTTAGCACGGGACAATATCTTTGCGGTGCAGTTTCACCCTGAGAAAAGCGCTGACAGCGGCTTGAAACTGCTTGAGAACTTTTTGAACTGGAATCCTTAGAGGGGGCTCGACACTTAAAATACGTTCGAGCTTAAAAAAATGGACATAGACGCTTTGCAACCATTTATGAAAAAGCCCGATTCCAATGAGAAGAATTGGGCTGTTTTCTCCCATATTCTGACCTTGTTTGGCTGTGTCCTGCCAGGCACGAACCTGTTGATCCCTTTTCTGATCTGGTATCAGAAAAAAGATCAGTCTATGTTTATTGCCCATCATGCCAAAGAGTCTCTGAATTTCCAGATCACGGTGACTCTGGTGATTGCCATCTGGGGATTACTGAATGCTGTTCTGATCGGGCTGCTCTTTCTTCCCCTGATTCCGTTTGCGGTGGTTTTTGCCCTGATTTTTGTGATCCGGGCCAGCATGAAAGCCAGTCGGGGAGATGAGTACCGATATCCGGTATGCCTACGTCTGGTCAACTGAGTCTTTAATCGGTTTATTGCAAAAAATAGAGAGGCCGCTCAATGGGCTTAGCGAAAAGAATTATTCCCTGTCTGGATGTTGACAATGGCAGAGTAGTGAAAGGCGTCCAGTTTCTTGATATCCGTGATGCCGGTGACCCCGTTGAAGTGGCTCGCCGCTATAACGAAGAGGGTGCAGATGAGATCACCTTTCTGGATATTACCGCCAGCCATGAAGACCGCGACACCATGGTTCATACCGTTGAGCGTATGGCCAGCGAAGTGTTTATCCCTCTGACGGTAGGCGGCGGCATTCGCAAGGTGGAAGATATTCGTACCATGCTCAATGCCGGTGCCGACAAAGTCAGTATTAATACGGCTGCTGTCTTTAATCCTGAATTTGTTCAGGAAGCTGCCGATCGTTTTGGCTCCCAATGTATTGTTGTTGCCATCGATGCCAAGAAGGTCAGCCTGTCAGGTGAGCCTGAACGCTGGGAGATCTTTACCCATGGCGGCCGAAAACCAACCGGACTTGATGCGATTGAGTGGGCCAGGAAAATGGAACAGTTGGGAGCTGGCGAAATTCTTCTGACCAGTATGGATCAGGATGGAGTAAAGAACGGTTACGACATTGGCGTAACCCGAGCCATATCCAATGCTCTGGACATTCCTGTTATTGCCTCGGGTGGTGCCGGAAATCTGGATCATCTGGTTGAAGCTGTGAAGGAAGGTAAGGCAGATGCTGTTCTGGCTGCGAGTATTTTTCACTTTGCTGAATACTCTATTCCCCAGGCCAAAGCTTACATGGCCAGGCATGGCATTGAGATGAGAGTCTGAAATAGTAAGAAGGAAAGAAATTAAACTTTTTCCTTCCCGCATTTTTAGAGTCAGTACAGCATCACTTTTCCAAAAATGATCATTACAGCGACCAGCAGCACGACTGACGTTTGTTCTGCTTTTGTCGCAGAATCATGGGCTTCTGTGCTGACCACTGTTGACTCATCAGCACCCATTTTTATCTCGAAATGGGCCGAGTTGTACTGACCGTCTGGTAATACACTGGGCAGTGAATAGGCCCGATTAGTCAGAATTTTGTAAACATCAGGGTCACCTGATTGTACTTTAGCTCTGGTGTTTAATGTCCATTCATTTTGGATTTTTTCCAATCGACCGGGAAACTCTTGACCGCCGAGCATCGAAGTCAGTGCAAAATAAGTATATTCAGTGATCATGCAACTGTAGTTACAGCTTTCATCCTCATAAGTGAACCAGGCGTGTTTAGGGTAACTGTCCGGGATTGTATCAAACCGACCACCACGAGCTTTGTCCATGGCATCGGCAATCAATGAACCGTGTCGCTCGCCAAACACTTCAGGATAAATTTTGCTGTAGCCAAGATGGGTGATCAAATGCAGTACTTCTTCGAGGGCGCCATCAAATACACCTCTGTCCGCGCCATTTGGGTGTGTTTCGCTTGCTTTCAGGTCTTGCAGATTGGGTAGTTTCTTTTTATTTCCGACTTTATCCCTTACAGGCTGTAGTTCGGAATCGTCAGCTATCATTGCCAAAGTGGCTTTTTGTGCAACTAACATATCTACCACTTGCTGATTGTCGATAAGGCCATCGTCATTGTTATCGAGGTATTCAGCCAGGATTTTCGCAGCATGAAGCAGCTTTTCATCGGGTACTTTTTCTGTGCCCCGAACTTTAATACCAAACACAGTCGTGTATTTTGGAAACACCATAGCCAGAGTTTGTTGGTTTTCAGATATAGGAGTTGGAGCAAGCGTTGTCGTCTGCGTCGTGTTTTGTGAGTAATTACCGCTGCCGTAGGCGTATAAACTCAAACTAATAGCTATCGCTATCGCTGTTTTAACTATGGCTAGATTGGACTTCATGATCTCTCCGTAAGTATTCAGCACCCTTTACGAAAAATAGTTACCTTGAAGATATTTGAGTCTCGATCATCAATAAAATCTATATCTGGGTAGGCTTTGATTGCTCGCTTGATGCCACTACCAAGACCTCGGTATGGCAGCAATCTGGGGGCAAATGATGCAAGGACGGGGTTGCGAACATTAGAGTTGCCCATTTTTATGTTCTCTACCGTCAGGTTATTCGGCAGATGTCCTGGGCTTATAATTTCAATGCGGTCAGTAAATACCAATAATTTTACAGGTGCTGAGATATAGTAGTCTCTGTGTATTAACGCATTGGCGATGAGTTCTTCAAGAACAATACGTGGTATTTCAGGCTCACCAATGGAGTTAAACCCTTGATCTTTTTGAATGTGCTTGATGTTCGACAGCACAAACCCCAGAGACTGCTGAAAAATATCGGTTAGTTTGCCCTTAACATCCTGACTATCAATATATTGATTGTCCTCAATATTTTTTCCAGGGAAGGCAACCGCTTTGACAATGAAAACAGGCAGTCGAACTTGTGGGCGAGTGGAAAACAGTAATGTACCTGCAATATTCAGCAAGTCATCTTTTGCAAAATTCATGTTTTCTAATAACTGTGAACGAGAAATGTGCTGTTTATCTACAGACTCTCCGTATTCTCGTTCAAAGAAAGTGTCAAAAAATTCTTCATCAAGCTCAGTTGTAAAAGAGTTTTGCACCGAAGACTCATCAGCATGTACCAACCCTGCTTCCTGAAACATCTGCTGAAGCTCCTCGCGGGCTGTGACTCTTCTCTTATCAGAACCGTTTTTTACCCAAATGTAACCATTTGAGTCCATGTAGGGTTTGACTAAACCGGCCGCTACAATTAATACCAATACCCTTCCACCAGGAAGGGAAAAGTTTTGGGTAATTGGGTTGATTGCTGGCTTTACGTTGTTTGTTGCCGCATTGGCAATATCTTGATTTATTTTTCGTAACTGAGCATCAGAGAGCCCTGTTATTGTGCCATCATCATTGACGCCAATAATAATATGACCGCCCTTTGAGTTGCTAAAAGCGGCCATTTCTAATGCCAACGAATTAACGTTGTTTATAGTTGCTTTAAACTGGTGTCTGGAATCTTCACCATTGGCAATAATGCCTAAGAGTTCTGCGGTTTCCATGCTTCGTATACCTGTTTACGTTTCTCAAAGGTTTCTGTTCCACCTTCCATGACGCTAACAATTCGTTGCTGTATGTTGCAGCAGTCAATACTTCCGCTATTGGGCTGGACTTTATCATCGAGGTATTCGCAGGCAATGACCAGTTCGGCGTCCCCCAATACGGGTATGTTTGCGTTGTGAGTTGCAAAGATAAACTGAGTTTTTGGTTTTAACTCCTGTATTAACTTGATGACATCATCATAGATAGTTTGGTTATCGAGATCGTCTTCTGGCTGATCTATGATAACAACGTCGTTTTCTCGCTGGCTTAGAACAAAGAGCATGAGCGCAGAAGCCCTCTGACCTAAAGAGTGGTGAGCCAAAGGTTTGTTGTGATATTCAATGGTGTAAGTATTAGGCACCTGCCACGTAAGTAAGCTGTCTAGTTTATCTTCAAAGTACTGCCAGAACGTATCAAACGAGCCACCCAGAAGAGATTTTAGTTGATCTTTTTCACGCCACATAGCGCCAAAGTCCTGAAACTCATCGACAACACTTTGCAGCGTTATCTCACGAATACGGCTCCCACGGAACAAGTCCTGAATATGCTTAAGCATAGCGGCTTTACTGGCTTTGAAATCGGATCGAATTTTCAAAGGAGAGTCAACAAGGTTGATCTTATCGAGGATCTGTTCGATAGCACGATATTCCTCTGACCATAATTTATCGAGGCCATCCAACTCCTTCCCAAGAGTTTCACCAAGATCGCTGTATTGTTGCTCACTCTTGGCTAACACTTGTAGCATTTGCTCTGCCTGATCCAATAAGGATTTTAATTGCTTAAACTCCTGTGGACTGATGGCCTGTGCACCGGCTTTCTTGAGTTCTCCCGCAAGCTTTCGTTCTATTTCTGCAAACTCTTCTTTCAGAGATAGTTTTTGCTCACTAAAGCCGAAAAGCTTTTCTCGTAATTGTTGCAACGTAACCTGACTATCGGTAACTACCTGCTTTATGCTATCAAAGCCAGCTAACAGGCTTTGATAGGTAGTAAAAAAGTCATCAAAAAACGGTTTGTTCTGTGGTGACTTATAGAGAACCTGATTTTTTAGCTCATCTTCAAAGTTGGCTATAAAACGGTTCAATTCAGACAGGTAATTATCAGCACCAAGAACAACTTGTTGTGCTTTTCGTTCATCGCGGTCAAAGTCAATCTGTTTTTGTAGTTTGGTTTCCACACCGTGCTGCTGATAAAATTTCAGTTGAAACTGGGCATCTTGCTGTTTTTGTGTCCACTCCTGTTTTTGAGATACCGCCCGGTTAAGCCTCTTGATCTGGTGAATTGCATCCAGCACATTGTGTTGACCCTGTTTAATTTTTTCACGCACGGGTACGAGAGCATCACCTACCAGTTTTTCTATCAGATCTTTTTCAAATCCTGCTCCAGTACTGGAAAGATCTTTTTGACCAAAATAGATAGGCTGATGGAGGACGGTTTCCCGGATAGAGACTCCCGGTTGTAATTGCCCGTTAACAAAAACATCGGGTCTTTCACCTAGAATTCTGCGAACTTGGTAGGGCTGTCCGCGACGGTCGATGGCATCAATAGTGATTTTTCCACCACTATGTAACAGGTGCTTAACCAGTCCTTCCTTGTAATCAATATCGGATGCTTTTGCTCCAAAGGAAATGTTCAGCGCATAACGAATTCCTTCAAGAATGGATGACTTCCCACTACCTCGAATGCCTATCAAAGTATTCAGTTCAGGAGAAAGAAATATCTCTGTACCACCCAAGGTGCCAGCACCTTCAAAGCTGACTTTCCGGATATATGAGTGAGTGTATCCTGGTTGCACAGGGCGAACCCTGGCTTCCTTGTCCCAGAGGGCACTTGACTGCTTCAAAACTAAAAGCCCCCAGCTTTAAAAAACAGGACTCTTTTCTGGCGGACATATCCGCCAGCTGCTTATCATCACTTCCTTCGACTTCCGCTGGATAGAGCTTACCCAATGCTTGCTTCATCTTATCTCGAGTATCGCGGGACCGAACCTTCTGGAAAGCCAGGGCTCTGTGCTGAACAGCAGTAGTATCAAATAATTCTTTAACACGCCCGGGTGATAGTCCACCCCACAAACCATTGGGTGCTTCGACATGAGCAAAAACCAAAAAATAGTCTTTTTGGAATTTATCCAATTCCCGAACAGTGTCTACCAAGTCATGGTTAGAGCGAGCATTTTCATCTTCAAAGTTGGCAATACCCGCAAACGTCAGGCTTAAGAAACTTTGTATATGGTTAGTTTGCTCCTTGTTGTTAAACCACTCATCAGAAAATACGACCAGAGTATGTACACCTGATTGTCCATCTTTGACTGACAGCTCAATACCCGGCAATAAACCAATGCCGGACTTTTTGGCTTTTTTGCGCAGAGCTTTGAATTCATTCAGATCAAATTTGTTGTGGTTGGTAATGACTCCAAGACCAATGTCTGCAACCAGCAGGGCTTCTATATATTGATTAAGATAATCATTATCTTCACCCTTATAGCTGAATTCTTTATCTGCGCGTGTGTGCAGATGAAAATCGGCCTTTAAAACCATTGACTGCCATTTTGAAATCGGTTTAGAGTCATTGACCACCCTCCTGAGTAGATTCTAAACAGCTATGAGCGAAGAAAACAGTAGGCGTTGACTATCGCTCCAGCTCCCGGCTGATGGAATAAGCCTCCTGTGCAATGGCTTGCTGCTGTTCTGCAGGTAAACCGGTGACCTCCACAATATCTTCGCCCTGTTCACTGAGTTTTATTTCGGGCTCTCCGGCTGGCAGCCAGTTGAGCTGATCACGAAACATGTGAATACCTTCCGAGTCAGGAAGACTCGCCAGCATCAACGCATGACTGGCGGCATTGTCGGATTGTGAGGGATGCTCGCTACCGGGGAAATCACAGATACCGTCACTGATACAGATACCCAATCCCATCTCCAGCGAAGCGATGTTCTGCTCGCCAACCACCCTGTTAAGACTTTGTATTAACAGGGCACAACTCAGGGCATCCATGGCAAAAGAAGCACTTTCCAGACTGGAAAAGTGAATATACCCGGTGCCATCTGGTGTGTAACTTAACTCGCCCTGGTAATGTTGAGTGGCACACCTGAGCGCTTCGCTCTGAGTCTCAATAATGTTCATCAGATCGTGGGGGGCCAGCAGTTGCCGCAATCGGGACAGGTTTTTATTGCGGACACTGATAATGGCCGAGATTTCCTCTTTTTCCTCTTCCTCGGGTTCCGGCTCAATGGAGTCCATCAGTTTTTCAGTCAGTTGTTTTTCCACAAAACCAGAGAGTCGAAGTACTTCATTTCTAAAGGAGACCGGATTGGCCGGGGATTGCAGAATAGAATGCAACTGCCTTTCAATAAGCTTAAGTCGGGAAGTGATATTGGAGGCGAAAAAGGAGAGCAACAACAATCCACTGATCAGGAGAATGATGCTGATCGTAATGATCAGTGTCAGAGCATCGCCGGAATTTCGGGTCAGTAACTCACTGTCCAGTTGCAGGCGGACATAGCCTGCAATTACGTCCTGATAGTGTATCGGTGACGAATAAGTTTCACCCTTCTCACCGACCTCATCGCTCTCTGAAGAGGCTATTTCACGATTATCAATGCTGTATATGGCGGCCTTGGCCACGTAAGGGTTTTGCACCAGCTGTCCCAGCAATACGTTGAGACTGAGCCTGTCTCCTGTGACCAGCATATCGGTGGCCGCACTGGCTGTCTGGGCACTCAGCAGGCTTCCGATGGAGTCAGCCTGATGACGGCTGGCAGACTCCAGCTCGCTGCTGACCAGAAAGCCGGTAGACAGAGTCAGGGCTGTGAAAAGCACGCCAAACAGCAACAATAGTTGTTGGCGAAGGGACAGAGCTTCTGATTGTCTGGCAAACAGGGTGATGATTTTTTTCGGCAATGACAAGGCCGAGCCTCCTAAGGTGTTATGTCAGGCGCTTCCATTGAACTGTTCTGCCAGAGTGCCGATCACGCGGAGCTTTGTGCATTGAAGTACGCATTGGGTGCCAATAGGCACGATTCTAACAGAGAATGTGGTTAAAACCTGACTTTCAAACACGCACGTTTGTTTAAATAAGGTCATTAGTGCCCATCAGCGGTTGGTCGGCATCGGCTTTTAAAGCGATGATTTCCGCTGCCGTATGACCGGTAATAGCAAAATGAAATTTGTCTTGCACATGGGCATAAAACAAACGAGAGGTGTCTGATTTGGGATGATAGTCGATACTGCACTCGGCAAAGATATCGGTAATCTGCTGGTAAATACGCCGCTCACTGGCATGGATGGAACGCACCCGCTCCAGCAGCTCTTTAAAGTAATCCTTACCAAAATACCGGCCATTTTTTAAACGTTCATCATCCATGGCAAAGTCCTTGATGATGTATTCCTTGATTAAGGCTATCGCCCAAATGCGGAACTGTGTGGCTTGGGTTAGCCTACGGAAATGACGGCATCCAGGTTGTAGTACTCGAGCTTGCGTTTTACCTCCCGCTTACCCTCCCTGTTGAACTGTTTCCAAAATGGAAATAGTTGCTTTTTGATCCAATTCGCCACTGGAGTAGATATTCTCCAGATGCCTGGAAATAGCTGGAACACCCACGCCAAACAGTTCAGCCATACGCTTCTGGGTTAGCCATAGGGTCTCATTGTTCAGCAGGACCTCTCTGCCTTTACATCTCCACCGGGAGCGGTATAAAGCAGGAATTTGGTGGTTTGGTCTTGCAGGCTCAGGTTTTTATGGCTCATGTCAGGCTGCCCTCTCTTCTGGCTTTGGGAAGCTTAGCAGCAGGTCACGGTAGTATTCGTACTGCTTTTGGCGCAGCTCAATTTCTCGGGGTAAGCCTTCGGTGATGGAGTGGGTCAGGGTGTCGAATTTATCCATTGATATCACCAGAATCCAAGAGCTGTTTGGCTTTTTGCTTGCTGAGCTTTTCTTCTGCTTTGGCCAGTTCTATTTGGTCGGTGATGTTTAATTTATTGACCGGAATCATGGCTTGCCTCCATTTTTCTTTTGGGAGGCTTCTATTTTTTTTATCTCTTTGTCGAAGTCACTTTCAAACAGACGGTCTTGAACAATGCGGTACTTTTCAAATTCACTTTCTGCCCAGTCCTTTGCAATTTGCTTTGATACTGTTCCAGAGTTGTGCAGGATCTCACGGTCATCGAATTCGAGGAACTGGTCCAGTCTTTTGGCCCAGTCCTCCATGGTCATGGGCATCTTTCTCAGGGCACGTGCTTCCGCCAGTTCAAGGTAGGCGTTGACGATTCGGCTCAATCCATCCATCTCCTCTTTACTAAGATAGTTTTTCGCAACAGAGACATCAGTTTTCAGGACTTTGCCATCGGGTGAGTTTTTCCAGCTGGTTAACCCCATATTTGCTTTTTCGCTATTTGCGCGTTCTTTGATCAGTTCAGCTGCAGTGTGGCCATGAATTGCGTAATGAAGTTTATTCTGAACCTTTGAAAAAAATTCTCGGGTGATAGGAGCATCCTTGTTGTAATCGATGCTGGTCGAGTAAATATCAGTTATTTTCTGATAAAATCTGCGTTCGCTGAGGCGGATCTCGCGGATTTCTTCCAGCAGTCTCTCAAAGTAGTCTTCCCCGAGAAAGGAGCCATTTTCCATACGCTCTTTATCGATGACATAACCCCTGATGGCAAAGTCTCTCAGGGCTTGGGTAGCCCATTGGCGAAACTGAGTAGCACGCACAGAGTTCACCCGGTAGCCCACAGAAATGATCGTGTCCAGATTGTAGTGCTTGGTATTATACTTTTTGCCATCTGTGGCAGTTATCCGGAAATTCCGGATAACTGAATTTTCTTGTAATTCGCCCATTTGGAAGATATTTTTCAAATGTTCATTCACTGTTCGCACATCAACCCCAAAGAGTTGCGCGATGAGTTTTTGTGACAGCCAGATGGTTTCATCTTCATAACGAGCTTCAATGCTCTGCGTTTCGGACTGGGCTGTAAAAATCAGAAACTCCGCAGTGGAGTTGCGGACGAATTTTTTGTTGTCTTTTCTCATGCCTTAACCTCTGTACCTTCTAACTCAGCCACAATGGCATCAATCTCCGAGCGTAGTTGATTTATTTTGCCAACCGTGTTTTCAGCTCAGCATTCACCTGGGTAATATCAACCTTCTCCCGGGTATCCCTGGCTTCTACATAACTGCTGACCGACAGGTTGTAGTCATTGTCAGCGATCGTCTCAAGGCTGACCGACTTTGCGACATGCTCCACATCGTCCTTGCTGTCGAAGAACGCCATAATCTGCTGGATATGTTGATCCGTCAGCACATTGTTATTGGTCTCTTTTTTAAAATCACAGCCAACTACTGAGCCACGAACGTCGTTGGACACTGGTCATTGAGGCACTCCTGAAAATAAGGTTCTTCTGACAGCACGCTACCGCTCAGAGATTTGGCTACTGCAATCAGCAACAGGCGGAGCATGGGTCTCGATAGCTCTGTCAGTAAAAAAGAGTTCAGTTTATCACTTTCGCTGAAAAGCCTCGCCCAGAAGTGGGCCGGGAGCGTCAAAATACTACAAAATGACAAGCAACAGTCTGAAAAGTGGGCTGATTTACCGTAAATATAAAATCACCGAACAGATCAGCCCTTATTCACAGCTTTGTTAATTGCAATGACTTCAATGTTATGAACCTTCGTTCCAAAACCAACTCTAAACTATTGAATCAATCTCAAATGTTCTTGCTAAGTGAGAACGAAACTAACTAAAGAGGTATTAAATATGAATAACGTCGATAAGAATTCCGGAATTGTTGGTTTATTTTCGCAAAAGCCTAAGGAAGAAATACCAAAGGGTGTCAGCTTCGGCAGAACCACAATGGCAGCTGACAAAGTTGATTCTTCATTGAGCCATGTTGTAAACGGAAGTGGCACCGATCACTCAAGCCAGAGGTTGGAAACTATTGCCAGCACCAGCACGTCACTTGGACAGAGAGTAGTGTCTAACCAGACGAACACCGAAATAGACGCAGCAAAAACAAAAGCTCAGGAGAATGTGTCGGCAATCATAGATCACTTGGATGGTATGAAAGAAAGACTAATTGCCAAGGATAAATATTGTAGAAATACAGCTCATAACCCAGATATCCAAGTATTTGAGAATGTAATCCAATTACTTGGGCATCTTGAACCTGGTAATATTTCAGAATTTGCAGAATGCTGTGATTCCACATGCTTTGTTAAATTCGGTGATCATTCTTTTTGTACTACTGATTTTAATTTTTATTATGGGTCTGAGGTATTATTCTCTTTACACCATAATGTTTTCATGCCTTGTGGTAAAGGTTATTCTTTAAAGAAGGGAGCTGAAGTTATTGAAACCAGCGCCTTATTTGATGAACTCTATTTTGCTCCTGGTGCTCCTGGTGCTCCTGGTGCTCCTGGTTATCAAACTGCAAAAAGTGAGTTTGAGAGACTTCAGAGCAGCTGATTTTATCGGCTTGTCCGTTCGCTAATAACCTGACGAAAAAGCAGCTTATAGTGAGCTATATTTTGCCATTCTGTTTGAAATGGCTCGCACAGTACTTAAAGCTGGACAGGGTGAGCGGACATTTGCCGGGTATAATTGATGACCCCGCACCAACAGCTGAAAACAGCCTGCTGGGAGCTGGTCATTGAGGCATTTCTGAAAATGATCTTCTTCTAACAATACGCTGTCGCTCAGAGATTTGGCTATTGCAATCAGCAATAGGCGGAGCAAGGATCTCGATGGCTCTGCCAGTAAAAGAGGGGCAGTCTACTTACTACCTTTGCCGAAAGCCTCGCCCAGAAGAGGGTGTCGCAAAACTTCAACAGCTCGTTCTCACGCTCTGAAGTCGTCATTCCCGCGAAGGCGGGAATCCAGCGCCAATGGTGGATCTCTGCCTTCTCGGGGATGACAAGGCCAGGGGGACACCGGGCAGTATGGTTCTGGTGGAGAGTCAGTGTGGATTCCCGCCTTCGCGGGAATGACGAGAATGAAGCCGGGAATGACGAGAATGAAGCTTGCAATGACGGGAGTCAACGCGTTCCCACGCCGGAGAGAGTTTTGCGACACCCTCAGAAGAGGGCTGGGAGACTCAAAATACTACAAAATGACAAGGAACTACCTGTAAAGTCGCCTTACCGTAAATATAAAATCATCGAATAGATCAGGTCTTATTCGCAGGTTATTCAATTGCAATGACTTCAATGTCATGAACTTTTGTGCCAAAACCAACTCTAAACTATTGAATCAATCTCAAATGTTCTTACTAAGTGGGAATGAAGCTAACTAAAGAGGTATTAAATATGAATAAAGCAGATAATAATTCCGGAATTGTTGGTTTATTTTCACTAAAGCCTAAGGAGGAAACACCAAAGGGTGTCAGCTTCGGCAGAACCACAATGGCAGCTGACAAAATTGATTTTTCATTGAGCCATGTTGTAAACGGAAGTGACACCGATCACTCAAGCCAGAGGTTGGAAACTATTGCCAGCACCAGCATGTCACTTGGACAGAGAGTAGTGTCTAACCAGACGAACACCGAAATAGACGCAGCAAAAAAAAGACCCCAGATGGCTGTGTCAAAAATTATAAATCACTTAGATGATTTTAAAACAAAAATAATTGCCGAGGATGAATATTGTAGAAATACAGCCCATACTCGGGATATCCAAGTATTAGAGAATATCATCCAATTACTTCAGCATCTTGAACCTTGCAAGATTTCAGTAGTTGTAAGATTTAATGTTGGGGCAGGTTCTGTTAAAATCGGTGATGATTTTTTTAGTACTGTTGATTTTAATGTTTATTATAGGGGTCAGATGTTATTCTCTTTATTGCAGAATACTGTCAGTCCTGGTGATACACGTAATCCTGTGAAGCTGGGAGCTAGAGTTGTTGAAACCAGCGCCTTATTTGATGAACTCTATTTTGCTCCTGGTGGCCCCGGTTATCAAGCTGCAAAATGTGAATTTGAGGTATTGCAGATCAAATCGTTACTTGATGGTCTTAAAGGTTTACCTGTCCACGAATAACCTGAGCGAAAAGGCAGTTTATAGTGAGCTACAGCTTACTCGTTTTGTTTGATATGGTTTGCACAGTACTCAAAGTTGAATAGGGTGAGTAAATCAAAGACAGCTGCGGGGTAAAATCAATGACCCTGCAATAACAGCTAAAACAGTTTGTTGGGGCTCTGGTCATTGAGGCATTCCTGAAAATGATGTTCTTCTAACAATACGCTGCCACTCAGAGATTTGGCTATTGCAATCAGCAATAGGCGGAGCAAGGATCTCGATAGCTCTGTCAGTAAAAAAGGGACAGTCTACCTTCGCCGAAAGCCTCGCCCGGAAGAGGTCTGGGAGCGCCAAAATACTACAAAATGACAAGTAACTGTCTGAAAGTGGCCTGACTTACCGTAAATATAAAATCATCGAATAGATCATGCCTTATTCGCAGGTTTGTTAATTGCACTGACTTCAATGTTATGAACCTTTGTTCCAAAATTAACTCAAAACTATTAAGTCATTTTTTTAATGCTCTTGCTAAGTGAGAACGAAGCTAGCTAAAAAAGGTAGTAAATATGAATAATGTAGATAACAATTCCGGCATTGTTGGTTTATTTTCGCTAAAGCCTAAGAAGGAAACACCAGAGGGTGTCAGTTTTGGCAGAACTACAACGGTAGCTGATAATCTTGATTCTTCATTGAGTCATGCTGTAAACAGGATTGATCCCGATCACTCATGTCAGAGGTTGGGAGCCGTTGCCAGCACCAGCACGTCACTTGAACAGAGAGTAGTGTCTAACCAGACAAGCAGTGAAATAGACGCAACAAACAAAAAAGCTCAGGAAACTTTGTCAAGAATCATAATGCGCTTGGATTCAGTTAAAAAAAGTCTAATTGCCATCGATAAACTTTTTGAAAAGACAGATTCTAGCCAGTATATTCAAGTATTTGAGAAGGTCATCCAATTACTCGGGTATCTTGAACCTTGCAATATTTCAGAAGTTATGGAACATAAATCCGGTGATGGTTTTAGTGCTATTTATAAGCACTTTTATTATGGGGATGAGGTGTTATTCTCTCTATTCCATAATAGTGCTATTAAAAGTGCACTCGAATGTGGTCATATGAATGGGTTACCAGCTATTCAAACCAGCGTCAAATTTGAAGAACTCCTTTTTGCTCCTGGCGGCCCCGTCTATCAAGCTGCAAAATGTGAATTTGAGGTATTACAGATCAAATCGTTACTTGATGGTCTTAAAGGCTTGTCTGTTGGCTAATAACCTGACGAAAATACAGCTTATAGTGAAAAGGTTTACTTATAGAGACTTACCTGGCGGCATAGTTTGAGATCAGAAACTCATAGGTATCACCAAACAGGTCAATTGGGTTTGCCACCATATTTTTTTTCATACCATCTTTCAAAATCACTGTTCTCGCTTGAGCTTGAGCTCGAGCTTGAGGTTTCATCTTCATCTGACTCTTCTATGCCTGCTCTTTCTTCGGCATGTCGCATATGACGCATTGCAAGACATGATGCTGTTAGTATGCCTGCCAGTAGCAATTCATCATCTTGATGAAACCGTGAAAATATTTCTTCCCTTGTAACCGCCGGTCCAATAGATTGTTCCAGGATAGAATTGATTCTTTCATCTGTATTTTCCGGGAATAGTATTCTAATCAATCTGGCAATCGCACAACCCATTGCTGTCACTGCGTTTTGAGACCCTGGCAACGCTGCCGAAGCGCTCCCGGTCGCACCATCAATAGTTTGGGACGCATTGTCTATTTCTCTTTGCTTTCTGGATACCAAATAATGATAAAGACTTTCCAGCTTCAGCGATTGATGCTGGTCTTCCACCCAGAATCTTTCATTAAATTCTTCTTTATCAAGAAAGTCTTCAGAAAAATCTGTCATTAGAAGAGAATGAAGCATTTCTATTGTTTTCAATTTCTCCACCAGGAACCTCAGCAGAATCATAGTGTCATTAACGTTTTCAGTATCTGCGTAGTTTTCATAATTCATAAAGGCCGTCACTTCTACAAAAGTTGGTGTTATCGGATAATCCAGAAAGTTAGAGAGTATTGATTTGTCGTCGTTTATTCCCAGAAGTCCATGACTTGTTGACAAGGGAGAGTTTCCCTTGCTGCCAAGACCTGCAAGAGAAAAAATAGCCTGATCTGGAGTCAGGCTGCCTGAATATTGTTCTCGCTGACTGCTCTTTCGATAATCGCTGCTTTGTAAAAAAACACTCGTCGGCAAGCCGTTTAAACCAGTTGGCAATGTTTTTGCCTTTATAGTGATGCCCGAAAAAAACTGTCCTGTTTTTTCAGTCTGAATTGAAGCATCAACAGGCACAAAAGCAGCCTTCTTCTTCTCTAACAGAGCCTGCAAATCAATGTGGATCAGATGACCTGAACGATCAGTCACAACCAGAGACTGGCCACCATCTGCCCGAAGTCTGATGGTATCTTTTTCGTTAATGTCTGAAATCAGCAGTACTGAGCCTTTTTGGGAATCAAAAAACGGAGTAAAACCATGGATGGATAAAATTATATCGCCCACAACAATAATGGAACCATCGCCCAGCACTATAGATAATGGCTCAGGCGAAGGGGTTGGGGGAGAATCTCCTTTAACTGTTCCTACTGCAATCAAAGTAAAAAATAACAATGTTTGCCGTAAGCTGTTTCGCATTGAAAAACCCCACTTAGCAGAAAATAAATTGGAAACACCTAATGCTTGAACGGTGCCGACTATTGATCACTCCGACCTGCAATGCTACACAAACCCTGATTGTCGTATGTTGAGTGGGGATATTGATGCAGAGCAGGTAAATACCCATTGCCTTTGATGGATTACTGCAACAAATCGACAGTGTAGCTTGTTTTCCAATTCCCAGATTTTTCTGACTCATAAAGTGTTTTATTTGAGCTGTCCATGACGTGATTCCCCCTTTTAACCAGATCAGAATATAGGACAAAAAGCGTCAGGGCTCCTCACTGCCTGACGGCAATGAGCTCTATGAGTTACAATGCATTGTCTAACCACCATGAGCGATAGAACAAGGCTGGTTACCACCGTTTTTCATTCAAAACGATAAGAAGTCAGGTGAACTGTGAGAGAGATTCTGCTGATCAACGTGACAGGGCAAGACAAGCCCGGTCTGATGTCCACAATAACGACCATCATGGCCACCTGTGCTCATCAGAACGGGGGGCTGGAAATGCTTGATACTCGCCAGTCGATTATCCGTGACACCCTGACCGTGGGGACTCTTTCATGGCAGATCATCCTTCGATTGCCAGAAGGTTTGGAAACCTTTCCCGTGGTGACAGATCTGCGTTTTCACTTTGATGAGCTTGAACTTCAGTTTAATTATCAGGCCCTTTCTGATGAAGACTATGAACAGTGGGTATCCGGTCAGGGCAACAATCGTTACATCCTGACCCTGCTTTCCAGAAATATAACGGCAGAACAAATCGCCGGTGTTGCCAATATCACGGCTGAACATGGGCTGAATATCGATCAGATTACCCGACTGTCTGGCCGTTGTCTGGAGTTCTCGGTCGGGGGTGTTTCTCCCGATCTGGATAAATTGAGAGCGGACTTTTTACACATCTCCCCGGAGATGGATATGGATGTGGCCTTTCAGGAAGACGACATCTATCGTCAAAATCGCAGACTGGCGGTGTTTGATATGGACTCTACCCTGATTGAAGCCGAGGTTATTGATCGGCTGGCTGAAGCGGCGGGTGTGGGTGACAGGGTGGCAGAAATCACTGAAAGGGCCATGCAGGGCGAACTGGATTTTAATGAGAGTTTCCGCGAGAGACTGGCCATGCTGAAAGGTCTGGATGAGTCGGTTCTGGCAGGCATAGCCGAAAAGCTTCCTATAACAGAAGGGGCTGAGAAGCTGTTTCAGAGCCTGAATGCCCTGGGCTATAAAACAGCCATTCTGTCTGGTGGTTTTACTTACTTTGCTCGCTTCCTTCAGGAGCGATTAGGGGTCGACTATATCTTTGCCAATGAACTGGAAATAGTTGATGGCAAAGTGACTGGTGCAGTCAAAGGTGAAATCGTCAATGGCGAGCGCAAGGCGACCTTGCTCCAACAGATCGCCCGGAGAGAGGGGATTTCTCTGGAGCAAACCATTGCCGTAGGCGATGGAGCTAACGACCTGCCCATGCTGGGAGTGGCCGGGTTGGGTGTTGCGTTCAGGGCCAAGCCCCTGGTCAGACAGAGCGCCAGACAGTCTGTCTCAATATTGGGTCTGGATAGCATACTTTACCTGTTAGGCTTCGGTGACAAAGGCCTGCAAATGTTGAGTCAGGATAACAGCTAAGCGAGGTTCTGGCGTTCAATGATTAGAAGACAGTTTTTATTCATTCAAGTAATGAACCCTGCACCGTCTCACTGCACTGATCAGCCCTCTCACCGTCAATCAAAAGTTCCCCTTCCTGGTCACCCTGCCCATCCAGAACCCGGTAGAGCAGTGAATAAGCGACCCGCCACTGCCCTTCTGCCACCTTCAGGGTGACCGATTTAGTATTCAGACGGAGGACATGCCCAAAATGTTCCTCTCCCTGCTTATCTTTAAAACCCAGCAGATCTCCAACAGCAATGGCATGGCGACTCAGCCCCTGCCGGGTTTCATGATTAACACGGACATCGGCTCCTTCAAGATTGAGCATGTAGTAAGGCACAGACCAGCGTTTACCATCGGTAAAATCCAGTACCAGTGCCCGCTTTTGCCTGAGCTGCAAGACTTCACAGTCGCGAAGCGAATTGCTATTACTGTCAAAATAGCTCAGCTTCTGTCCTATGGTCAGCGCTGCCTTGATCCGCCCTATGCGCTCTGACGACTCCAGCTCCAGGTGGATCATGGCGTTCAGTCGGAACAGATCGAAGGTGCTGGCTCGGTTCAGAGCCTCCAGCAATTGAGCGTAATCCATAGAAGGCTTGACTGGCAGGTTACTGTTATTCATTTGTTATCATTACTCCAGTAAAGAACATTCGGCCATCATCACATTCTGAACTCGGGAGGCTCATCTTTACCATAAAGCTCTCCCTTCAATCCGCTAAACAGTTTGTTTAACGTCCCTGACAAATAGCCTGAAAATTTTTCCTTACCCAGTGTGCGTTCATAGACGTCAGAAGGTATAAATCGCTGCATTTCCGTTTTCAGACGACCATCGGATACCATTTCAGGGATATTCTGAATCAATTGATCCAGTCGTTGTTCAAAATAACCAAAGTCATCAAGCAGGTAATCGTTCACTTTCTTTTTCACCAGCTCAACATTCATTTCGGCACCCTGTTGCAGAAGCCAGGGCAGATCCCATATATCACGGTAGCGAATGTATTTTTGTGTCGCAGGCAATGCAATCAGCTTGTCTGCAAGCACTTCGTCAAGGGTTTTAGTGAATACCAAAGTGTCGCCATAGCCATCGGGTAGAAACGGATAATTCACTCTCAGTGGCAATGCTTTTTTGGTGTATGCAGGCACATTAGCGACTTCAATCTTGATTTTTTGCCGAGGAGTATCTTTACGGCCTGGAGAAGTTATTACTGAGATTTGCCATTTGTCGATGTTCATTTGTGCATAACGAGGCTCTGGCGCTGTCCAGAATATCGGCGACTGATCGGCGGGTGTGGGTAAATTCAAGAACCCCAAAAGGGGTTTTATACTCTCCCTTTCGCCCCGTAGTCATGATGGTCAGCCGATCCACTGGAATCTGGGAAATAGCACCATATTCCGATAGTGCGGATTCCAGACTGATGTAGTTGTAATCCCCCCTTCGCAAGGCTATGGCAATGGATTGAACATTTTTAAAGCAAACCGTACCTTTCAAAACCAATCAATGATAGCTGGGGCTCAAGGCAGTCTGTGATATCTAATTGATTAATAAGCAGCGGTCGTTTACCGGCACCTTAACCCCTGCCAGTGGCTGGTTTTCTTGGCATAACGCTGTTTTAGCTCTGCCAGCTTCCGATCGTAGGTTGTTTGTCTGTCGAGCATTTTGGCCATGAGTTGAAGATCACCAAGCTCTGCAGACAATTCAGAATACACCGTAGAAGAACGCCTTTTCTCAAACAACTCTTCCACCCGGCGCCAGCAGGCATCTTCATTGGCGGCCACAGTTGCGGCCTTTTCCTGTTGTTGCCGCAGCTTCTGTTCCATAGCCTTTTCATGGGCCTTTTTCCGCAATTCCTCGGCGGAAGCCAGCAGTTGGCCAACCGTGACCGAACTGCTGGAGGGCACCTCCTGAGCCCGATCAACCAGTGCTTCCGGCTGAACACTGACATAATCCGGTTTGACCCGGGCCGACGCTACAACCCGCTGAGCATCGAGTTTCAGGAAGTCACACAACGCATTCTGGCTGGCAGAAAGATCATCAATGCCGGGTGAGATGGCGGGGGAAAGGGAATCTGGCTCCAGCCAGTCCATTTGAGATAACCAGGACAGATACAGTGAACGTTAGTCACCGTGCATCAGCTCATTGCGAATGTTCAACAGGCTGCCCATCCAGCCATCACCTTCATCCCAATCGTCGTCGTAGCCGTCTTCATTTTCATAAGCAAACTCAATGATCCAGTGACCAGCCACCCCAGTGTAACTGCTGGTATCATTCACCAGATAACGAAGCAGCAGCGACTCATCGATAAGATTTCGAGGCGTCTTGATGGCAAAAACCTTGTAGCCAAAATTGGAAACATAAACATAAGCATCAAAAAATCTGCTCAGCAACTGCCTCGGGTCGGCTTTTAAATCACCGTAGTTATATATAAGTGTTACAAAACCGGGTAGACGATATCTGTGCCCGGCTGGAAATCCCCCGGAGATAGCCCATCTCCTCTTTGGACAACTGTCGGTCAACGGCTACCAACTCATAATACTGGTATTCAGTCATGCTTTTTATGCCTATTACACCTTCTTACGCCTGCGTACCTCATCAAGGCTGACCACATTATCTGGTAGAGCCAATGATGCCTCCTGCCCGTTAAGAGTAGTTGCTTTAGCAGGAAAAGGGTTTCTTCACTCTCCTTCAGTTGTTCCAACCCATAAAGTTCATAGGACTGGCTCAGCCACTGCTCAGCATCCGTAACATGTCCATTGACGCTTAGGTCGGTATTTCTGAAAAACCGGATGACCTTATCCCTATCCAGAAACTGGTCATACATGGTCTGAGCCTGGTCTTCTGTGGTAGCGCCACTCTACTATGGCCATATGGATAGACTCTCTGGCCCAGCGCTTGGTAAATCGCTCAGCAAACTCGTTTAAATCAGAAAACATCGGGTTAGAAAAAAGAATGGCATAGCGGCTGCGGGCTTCTACTGCAATAACATCCGTGTACTCCTTTCTATTCCGGTAGCCCTTAACCGCATGCACCTGCCAGGCAATGACATGATCGCCAGAAGCGATGGGCTGGGTGCCAATGCGCTTTCCGTCCGGACTGGGTAACCGATCCAGATCAGCCTTCATATTACTTGCAAAAGGCATTGGTAGCAGAAATTAATACTTCAAGCATTGACGGTATCTCTTGATTGTTCCCTTGCAGGTTGGCTTGTTGGCCGAATAGGGAAGATTTGAAACATCTGTGCTGGTGAGACTATATGGTGCGACTATTTCGAGGGCCATGCCAGACGTATTTGCGCTATGGCCTATGATTGTTATGGGGATACTCACACGCTATTGAGCCGTTTTGACCAGCTGCCCAACCCATTCAGCGAGCCATAATCCCTGCCAGTACAAAAAAATGCCATCTCGTAAAACAACCGAAAAAACCGAATCAGCTTTAGTTGTCGGTTTTTTCGAGTGCTATCTCTCCAATAACGTTAACATGCACTCTGCAACAAAAATCTGCTTATACCAGCCCAAAAGCGGTACAAGCTCAACCCAGCAAAGAAAGGGCAGCAGACCCTAAGCATGTGCTATTCATTAATACCGACCGGGAATACCGTGAAGGCAAAGCCAAGAACCGTCTGCGCCCGGAAGATATTGATAATTTATCGAATTAAAAGTCGCCAGGTTTGTCACCATGCTGATGGAGGCTTCTGCGTAAGTCTCGTCGTTATAGGCTGCCTGTAGCCTCTGAAGTCAGAAGCCTGGCCTGACAGAGTCTATTTTTTAAACCCTGCTCCACAAACGACATATTCCTTTCACGCCAGTGCCGATATCAACCCAAGGTGATCGGAAAAGGGGTTAAAATCCCTGTCGGCGTAGAGCAATGGTATCTTTTGCTCGATACAATATGTGGCAATGATGACATCATTGGTTTTTCTAACCGTGATCCCTTTGTTGCGTAATGCCCGAAAGTTATTAGCGCACTTAATGACCATGGACGGGCCAAACAGCGTATATTCATCCAATAACGACAGCTTGCTTTTTACTTTTCGGAACTGTTTGTCATCCCGGATACCTTGCAGAATTTCCAGAAAAACAATGTCTCCCATGGCGAGGGTACCCTCAACAAGACAGGCATCCAGTAAATCCGATGCCGGAGTGATCTTGCCATTGAGATAGTCAATCCAGACACTGGTATCCGCCAATATCATCGTTGACGCCTCATTTCATCCAAATCCCCTTCCCACTGGATTTTGCCCCGCAGGCTTCTGATGGATTGTTGCTGAGCGCGTCTTACCAGCAGTTTCAAGCCTTGCTCCACCACTTCTTTTTTGGTTTCCAGTCCAGTAGCCTTCAATGCCTGTGCCATTAAATCATCATCGATTACTATGTTCGTGCGCATGATTCACCAATGTGTATATTATTTGTATATTTACACATATTAGTGACGATAGAGTATTACAGCAAACACCCTGGCCTGAACCCCCTCTTCCTTGCAGAAATGCCCAAAACCTCTTTTTGTGCACAGCTTATCCACAGTATGCCGGGCATCGAAATCCTGTGTATAACCCAGCTGGAAACTCTGGCTCGGCGCAACGGCGGCAGCATCCTTTGCTACCCTGTTCCAGTGTTTGAGGCAGATGCCGTTAGGCTGCTGTTCGATGGCAGCCCCAAGTGCCTGCTCATTGGTTTGGCTGACCATCATTATCTCTCAATTGACACTGGAACCTTTGAGGTTACACTTTAGCTATGATAATCAGTTTTCTGCATAAGGGGTTGGAGCGGTTCTATCGTACCGGTAAAACCTCGGGAATACAGGCGCAACATGCCAGAAAATTACAGCGTATTCTCACTAACCTGGACGAAGCAGAGCACATTTCTGAAATGGATTTTCCCGGCTACCGTCTGCACCCGCTGAAAGGAGAACGGCAGGGTATCTGGTCGGTCACCGTCAGTGGCAACTGGCGAGTTACCTTCCGACTGACTCAGGCCGGTGTCGAAATAGTCAATTACGAGGATTACCACTGATGGCAATATATAACCCCGCTCACCCCGGTGAAATTCTGGGTGAAGATCTGCTGAAGCCGCTTGGACTCTCCGTTACCCAGGCAGCCGAACACCTGCGCGTAAGCCGTAAAACCCTGTCCAAAATCATCAACGGTGGGGGGGCGATTACCGCAGAAATGGCATTGCGTTTGGAAAAGGTGTTTGGCAAACCCTCTGCCGACCACTGGCTGCGGATACAAAATGCCCATGACCTGTGGCACCTGAAGCAGAAAGAGCTGGACGTTACCCCCTACCAGCCGGATGCTGCCTGATGCCCTGAGGCTACCTTGATTTTGCCGGTTACGGCGCTATTGATCAGGGTGGCTTTGAACTCTTTCAATCGTTCAATTTCAAGTCACAGGCTGCTAGCTGCTGAAGTCGTAGGTCATGGATTCAAGAGGCGGTTGCAGATAATGACCCTGCATATAATCAACACCCAGCTGCCAGATGCTGGTCAGTGTCTGGGCATTTTCTACCCCGGGCATGATAATGACTTTATTGAGGCTCTTGAGATTTTTCGTGGCTTTCCTGAGATGAGCATCGTCATTACGATCAAGCTTTTCCGTGAACAGATAATCCAGTTTCACAAACACCAGATCCAGGTGTTCCATGATTCTCATGGAGCGTGACTCGCCCGAGAACTGGGTCATGGCAAACTGACAGCCAACAGGCTGCAAACGTTCCGTGAAAGACTTAACCTGATTGAGATGCTGGTGAATCAGTCTTTCGGCCATTTGCAGGATAATCATATGGCCTGGAACATCTGCAGCTTGCAGTAGGCGAGACAGACGCTCAGTAAATTCTTCGTCATCCAGACTGGCCTGACTGATGTGAATCATCAGTCGAGTATCTTCACCGTTTCTGAGCTTTCTGGACAGCAGCTTCACGGACTGACGGATAACCCATCGGTCAATAAATGGCATCAGGTCACTGTCTTCTGCGGCATTGATAAACTCGCCGGCAGGGACTTCTCTGCCCTTCTGGTCAAGAAGACGCAACAGAACTTCATAATAGCCAGGACCATCTCCGGCTACGCTGATCACAGGTTGGAACAACAAACGAAAACTGTCGTTTTCAAGAGCCTGACGAATTATGGCAACGGTATCACCATTACAGGCTTTCTGATTATCGATAGCGCTTTGGGAAAAGAATTCGAGCTTATTACCTCCGCTGCTGGCTGCCAGATGACAGGCCAGACGGGCGCGCTCCAGCATGGCTTGTCCATCACATTCCTGACCACTCTCAGCCAGGCCAATACTGGCTGTGGTGAAGAGAGTTTGCTGCCCTGCAGAGATCAGTTCATTTTCCAGAGCCTTTCTTAAAGGCTCCAGATCGGTAATATTCTTTTCATGGACATTGATCAGGTATACTTCGTCACCATAGTGTGTGGCCGTGCTCTCGGGTACATGTTCACAGAGAAGCCGACTGATTGTTTCCTGAACCGCTATGCTGCCGTCAATGCCTATATTTTCCCGAATCGAGTCATAGTTATCGAGCCTCAGATAAGCCAGGGTTTCCGGCTCCTGTTCAGAGTTGAGCACCGAGGTAAAGTGTTTTCGCGGAATCAGAATAGAATCGTCTTCCTGATGAACGACCGTCGTTGTTGCTGATGCGGGAGCACTGGCTTTGACTATGACCTGAATGCACGGCTCGTCATCAAACACTGCATCAGATAACAGGACTGTTGCCGAAAACGTCTGGTCTTCAGCATTTATTAGCTGGCACTCAACAGCGGGCTGTTCATCGCCCGGTTTGAAATGCTTGATCAGATTTTTAAACAGAGGCTGGTCTTGGGAAGCGATCATATCAATCAGAGGCATACCCGCGAGATCATCCGGGTCTTCATAACCAAACAGTTTGATGTAAGAAGGGTTGGTATCGATGTGCATGCCTTCGTGAACATAGGCAATGGCCTGTGAAGTATTGTCCATCAATAGTTGACAACGCTGCTTAAGGTCGTTCAGCTCTTTTTGCAGCTTTTGCAATTGTTGTCGGCGTTCCTGACTCGCTTTTTCTCTGAGAATGGCGTGCAACATGTGTTCTTCGTGACAGTGATGGATGGCATCACCTGCTCCTTTCTCCAGCCAGTGCTTAATCATGTCGGGTTTATTATCATGAACAGATACAATGACTGGAATATCGAGCTTTAATCTCCTGATGCTGGACAAAACCTGCTCGGCATTGAGCATGGGCGTTTCTTCAACCGTGAGCAATAAATCCCAAAGGCCAGTGTTCAGCGCCTCTTCAAGCTCATCCAGAGTTTCCAGATGTTGTACGCGGGCCGGAAGGCCGGAGTTGCGGAAAAGTTTAACCCAACGCTCTGCCTCGTTTCTGGAAGTCTCAAGCGTCAACAGGCGTACCGGCTGTTTGTTATTATTCATGGTGGCCTCGTTGCAACCCCTGCAAAAACTTATTCTACTAAAGAAGACTTATTAGCTTCTGTTAAACTGCATTCTAATCATTCTCCGCAATGTTCAAAAGACTTAGTGTGCATCGGAAGTGTTTCATTTAAATCCCCGGCAGTCTTACTGCTGTCGTTTGGAGATATCATGGTAAACAAAGGTAAACTCTATATCATCGCAGCCCCCTCGGGAGCCGGCAAGACCAGTCTGGTCAAGGCTATGGTTCAGTCGACTCCCCATGTGAAGGTATCGGTTTCCCACACAACCCGTCCGATTCGACCCGGCGAAACAGACGGAATGAACTATCACTTCACCAGCAAGGACGTTTTTCTGGAGCTGATGAACCAGGACCGGTTCCTGGAACACGCAGAAGTCTTCGGGAATTACTATGGCACCTCTGAAGCCTGGGTACGGGAACAGCTGGATACCGGCGAAGACGTTATTCTTGAAATTGACTGGCAGGGTGCCGAGCAGGTGCGCAAGCTGATGCCAGAAGCCGTCAGCATCTTTATTCTGCCTCCTTCCAAGGAAGCGCTTCGTGAGCGTTTGATCGGTCGAGGCACCGATGACTTAGAGGTGATTGAACGTCGTATGAATCAGGCTGTGAATGAGATGTCTCACTATGCAGAGTTTGATTACCTGGTTATCAATGATGAGTTTGATCTGGCTTTGCGTGACCTGCAAACGATCATCAGGAGCCGTCGCTTGTCTATTGGCTGGATGCAGCACTACAAGTCCGGCCTGATTGAAGGTTTGTTGAACTGAACATAAGGAGCAAAACGACAGCCATCGGGCTGCCGTTTTATTCTATAGTTGCCTCTGGTCAGACTGATTCCGTGGCGTTGGTCAGCCACTTCAGATCTTCCCCTTCCAAAAGTGGAGACAGTTCACGCCTCACTCTGGCGTGATAGTTGTTCAGCCACTCAATCTCCCCACTGTTGAGCTTATCGAGCAACAGTGGACGGGTATCAATCGGTGCCAGAGTCAGGTCTGTCAGTTTGTAGAAATCGCCGAATTCGGTTTTGATATCTTCTTCAACCAGCATGATATTTTCGATCCGGATACCGTGCTTGCCATTACGATACATACCTGGCTCATTGGTAATCAGCATACCCGGCTTCAGAGCCACATCCAGGAAGTATTGGCTGACACTGTGCGGGCCTTCATGAACATTCAGGAAATATCCTACACCATGACCGGTACCGTGATTGTAATTCTGACCTTCAGCCCATGCCGGTTGCCTTGCCAGCATGTCCAGCTGGATGCCACGGGTACCTCGCAGGAAACGAGCCCGTGCCAGGTTAATATGACACCTGAGCACCAGAGTGTAGTCTTTCTTCTCCTCTTCGGTCATTTCACCGCAGGCAAAGGTGCGGGTAATGTCTGTGGTGCCATCCGGGTATTGGCCTCCCGAATCAACCAGCAGAAGCCCCTTTGGCTGAACTGTAAGGCAGGTGTCTTTTTCAGCCCGATAGTGAATGACCGCACCATTAGGCCCATATCCGGCAATGGTCGAAAAGCTTGGTCCCTTAAATTCAGGAGCCATTGCCCGAAATGCCTGAAGGTTTTCATCCAGGGTAACTTCGGTCAGGGTTCCCGTGGAAATCTGGCCTTCAAGCCAGCGCATAAAGCGCACCATGGCGATACCATCACGACGATGGCAGTCATTCATGCGTTTGATTTCAAAGGGATTCTTAATCGCTTTGAGGTTTCTGGCCGGGCTGGTGGTCTCAATAACATCGACGCTGTCTGCAATAGCCTCAAACAGCGACTGAGAGGTAGTCGCGGGATCAATCAACAGTGCAACATTGTCGAGTGACAACAGACTGTCTGCAATCGCTGAATAAGCTCTCAACTCTACAGATGAGGCTTTCAGTGCTCCCAGAGCGTTTTTATCTATACGACTCTCGTCAATAAAGAGCTGTGCCGAGTTTTTGGTAATATGAGCATAAGCAAGAAAAACCGGGTTGCATTCAACGTCAGAACCACGCAGGTTGAACAGCCAGGCGATGTCGTCCAGGGCTGTGAGCAGAACATGATCGGCTCCGGCTGCTGTCATTTCTTTCCGTACTTCAGCCAGCTTTTCTTCACGAGTTTTTCCTGCCATCTCATTGCTGTGGAGGAAAACGGACTCAGCAGGCATGGCTGGGCGGTCTTTCCAGATATCACTCAGCAGGTCAAGATCGGTTTTAAGGGAGAGGCTTTTGCTATCAAACGACCCTTTGAGATTTCTGACGAACCTGAGGCTGACAACCTTGCCATCAAAGCCAACGACCTGACCTTCTTCAAGGTTATCTGCTATCCATCTGTTGATTGGCGGCACATCAGTCTGCCCCTGTTTCATCAGTTCAATGCCGCTGCCCGCCAGTTGTTCTTCAGCCTGAAGGAAATAACGGCCATCGGTCCATAAGGCCGCCCGCTCCTGAAGTACCACAAGGGTACCTGCTGAGCCATCAAACCCGGACAGCCAGGCACGACCATTCCAGCGATCGGCCACGTATTCGCTCTGGTGTGGATCGGAGCTTGGAATAATCCACGCGTGAATGTTCTGGCTTTTCATTACTGATTGCAATGCTGCCAGCTTTTCCGGAGTCGTCAGCTGATTAACCGTGATTGTCATAAGTTTTGTTCTGATTTGTCGGTGGCAAAATAATAATGTCAGGTGACGGCGATACTATATAAATAACTGCATAACTACCTCTAAGGGAAGTCCGAAAGGTAGAAAATCTCTACTTCTTTAGCCTTTGTCATAGTCTCGTGGCTGTCCAGTAAAAAGAGCGGATGTGTCATTATAAGGATGTGCTTCGGAAAGACCTATTGATCTGACGCAATCAAATCAGTTGCCGATAAATAACCAATGACTGATGAACTGACCTTCCGTAGTATGGCTGCTGACCCGTCACGGGCTTGTTTGGACTCGGGTCGTAAAGTAAACTGTAAGGTCGGAAAACAGGCTGTTTCAGCCATGGAACAAAAGTGCTCTTTCCAGGGAGTCTGACCGAAAAGAGGCAGAACATTAACCCCGGTCGGGCGAATAGGAAAGGGCATTTCCACAGTGATCAAATTTGAGAGGTGAGCAGTGGCTCGAGTAACCGTAGAAGACTGTCTGGACAATGTTGATAATCGCTTTGAGCTGGTTATGGTCGCTTCCAAGCGTGCCCGTCAGCTGGCGATTGGTGGTAAGGACCCCAAATTGGAGTGGGAAAACGACAAGCCCACCGTTATGGCGCTACGCGAAATTGCAGAAGGTCTGGTAACCCCTTTGTCTGTTGAAGAAAAAGTGGTAGACGAAGACGAAGCAGCCATGTTTCTGGCTGGCGTTGAGGGTTAATACCTCCAGATCTCTCCCGGAGATGTTCTGGATGGCTGGATGGCTGCACAGGAGGAGCGGGCTTTGCTGACTATTGAAGAGTTTGCCGGCCGCTTGAAGTCCTACCTGAATCCCGAACAGGTGAATCTTGTTCGTAGGGCTTACTATTACGCTGAACAGGCGCACGACGGTCAGACCCGGCGTAGTGGTGAGCCTTATATTACCCACCCCCTCGAAGTAGCTGCGATTCTTGCAGACATGCACATGGACCATCATAGTCTGATGGCCGCCATGCTGCATGATGTTATCGAAGATACCGGAATTGAAAAATCTGCCATTCACGAACAGTTCGGTGAAGTGGTAGCCGATCTGGTTGACGGAGTCAGCAAACTGACGCACATGCAGTTTGAAAACAAGACTCTGGCCCAGGCCGAAAACTTCCAGAAAATGGCTCTGGCCATGGCACGGGACATCCGGGTCATTCTGGTCAAGCTGTCAGACCGACTTCACAATATGCGTACTCTGGGTGTTCTCAGACCCGACAAGCGTCGTCGGATTGCCAGAGAAACCCTCGACATTTACGTGCCGATTGCCAACCGGTTGGGTATGCACAATCTGCGGATTGAACTTGAAGATCTCGGCTTTCAGGCCATGTATCCCATGAGATCCCGAATGATACGTCAGGCAGTAAAAGAGGCTCGGGGTAATCGCAAGGATCTTGTCGGTCAGGTTCAGAGAGCCATTGCTGCCCGCCTTGAAGAAGTCGGCCTGATGGGCCGGGTGGTAGGACGGGAAAAGCACCTTTACAGTATCTATCGAAAGATGCGTAACCAGAGCAAGTCCTTTGCCGAAATCATGGACATGTTCGCATTCCGTATCATAGTTGAAAGTGCCGACTCCTGTTACCGTGCGTTAGGCATGGTCCATAATCTTTACAAGCCTATTCCGGGGCGTTTCAAAGACTACATTGCTATCCCCAAGGCCAACGGCTATCAGTCACTTCATACCAGTCTTTTTGGTATGCATGGCGTTCCCATTGAGATCCAGATCCGTACCCAGGAAATGGAGGATATGGCCAATAATGGCATTGCTGCTCATTGGCTCTATAAATCCGGAGATGAAGCGCTGTCCGGCAGTCATGCCCGAACACGTCAGTGGCTTAAAGGTGTTCTGGAACTGCAAAAGAATGCCGGTGATTCACTGGAGTTTATTGAGAACGTTAAGATCGACCTGTTCCCGGACGAAGTTTACGTCTTTACACCCAAGGGGCATATTCTTGAATTACCCAAGGGTGCCACTCCCGTTGATTTTGCCTACACCGTGCATACTGATGTGGGTAACACTTGTGTAGCCTGTCGCATTGACCGTCGTCTGGCTTCCCTGAGTCAACCATTGCAGAGTGGGCAGACGGTAGAAGTGGTCACAGCGCCCGGTGCAAGACCTAATGTCGCCTGGTTGAATTTTGTTGTGACCGGAAAAGCCCGATCGAATATACGTCACTTCCTCAAGAATCAGCGGCGCAATGAATCCATTGCCCTTGGTCGTCGACTGTTGAACAAGGCTCTGGTCAGCTTCGAGAGTCATCTTGATGATATGGACGACCAGGTTCTGAAAGGTCAGATTGAAGCGCTGAAATTCGATACTGTGGATGACCTTCTGGAAGATATAGGCTTAGGCAACCGCATGGCATACGTCGTTGCACGTATGCTGATGGAGCCTGGCAGTGTGGAAGCAGAAAAAAACCAGATCGATACTTCTGACTCAGAGAAACCACTGTCGATCCGGGGCACGGAAGGCATGGTGATCAGCTTTGCCAAGTGCTGCTACCCGATTCCGGGTGACCCGGTTGTCGGGCACGTCAGCTCAGGCCGTGGCATCGTGATTCATACCGAAAGCTGTAAAAACATTGCTGATATTCGTCATAGCCCTGAAAAAGTACTGGAGGTGGATTGGGACAAAGATGTTTCCGGCGAATTCACAGTCGAGTTGTTGGTAGAGCTGGAGCACCACCGAGGCATGATTGCTTCTTTGGCAACCAGTGTCACTGCAGTGGAGGGCAACATCGAAAAAATCAGCATGGAAGAGCGTGATGCCAGCTTCTGCATGGTTCAGCTGGTGATCAAGGTAAGGGATCGTCTCCATCTGGCCCGAATCATTAAACGCCTTCGTGTGATCAAGGGCGTTCACTCCATTAACCGTCGCAGAGAAGCCTAGGAGCCTTTTATGGGCGAAAACTTCAGAGGGACTTGAAAAATACGTGTTGTCCCTTACTATTTGGCTCTTTTCTGTTTAGAAGCGAGCGCATAATGAGTAACAGACAGACCATAAACACTGAGAATGCGCCTCAGGCCATTGGGACCTATTCTCAGGCGGTTAAGGCGGGAACGACCGTTTATGTTTCCGGCCAGATTCCTCTGATTCCGGAGACCATGGAACTGGAGCAGGGAGACTTCAAGGCGCAGACCCGACGCTGCTTTGAAAATCTGAAAGCCATTGCCGAAGCTGCTGGCGGAGAACTTCAGGATGCGGCAAAAGTGGGCATTTTCCTGACCGACCTCAGCAATTTTAATGCGGTCAATGAGGTTATGGCCGAGTATTTCACTCAGCCCTACCCTGCCCGTGCTGCTATTGGCGTCAAAGAGTTACCCAAAGGTGTTCCGGTCGAGATTGATGCCATTCTGGAGTTGAGGTGATTTTTTAATAGCTATCCGGGGGGATTATACTCAGGGAATCTCTCCATCGAGTATTGAGGTATTTTTTTCTGTGCAGGCTTTTTTCGCTCGCAGTTAAAAATATCTCAGCCACAGGCGGAAGGATGTTTGTCAGATAAACCCATTTTCCTGGCTGCATGGTTGTTATATTTCTTCTTGTTCCAAGTCTGTCCTTTGAGCGCAGCGCTCTATCCGATAAGCGATTTTTTCATATTCCTTTAACAAGAATTACTCAGAAGACATTGAGCTTAAAAGCTCTGAGTAGCCAGCTTTATAGTTTGGGTACCTGAAAGTGTAACCTGCATCAACAATTCTTTGATTGCTGCAACGTTTGCTGCCTCTCTGGGGCTGGGGAGCAGGATGGTTGTCATCCAGCACTATATCGAGTTGATCCGCAAGCCAGTGCAGTACTTCATATAATGGCGCAGGTTCATGGTCAACTCCCAGATAAAGGGAGTCAACGGGAAGCTTCTGTTCATCGCGTTGAATCAGGTGAGCCAGAATACCGGCGCAGTCATCACGGTGTATACGGTTGCCGTAGATGACAGGCTCTGCTTTGCAACCTTCACCGGCTCTTACCCGGTTGATCATGCGATGTCTTCCGGGACCATAAATACCGCCAAAGCGAACGGCTGTTGCAGGAAATGGACTATTGATCAAAATGGCTTCTGCTTCCAGCATGATCTTCCCGGAATAACGACCAGGATTCGTGGGTGAGGTTTCATCCACCCACTGACCATCATTCTGGTGGTAACAGCTGGTACTGGAGGTAAAGAGCACTCGTTCTGGCCGATGGCCGTCTGCCTGAAGGCGGGAAAGAACGTTGGAAAGACCTCTTAAATAGGCTTTATGATAATTGTCTTGACCGGGTCCATCGGCAGCGGCCGCATAGACGACATAGTCAATTTTGTTGGGCCATTCGCCCAGCTGCTCCGGATTCGAGAGGTCGCCCTTTACAGGATGAACGCGTCCGGGTAAACGGTCGATGCTCCGGCGTAATCCCCAGACGAAGTAATTACCTGTGTCCAGAAGCTGCTGTGCCAACTCGCAACCGACATCACCACAACCGGCGATCAATACATTTTTATTCATAGCGGCCCCGTCATTTTTTAAAAAAAGGACACCCGTGAGTGTCCTTTATCTTCAGGGAAATGCAAGTAACCTTACTTAAATTGGACGTTTCTCTCTGCGGCTCTGGTAATACACCCTCTGCTTTTGACAGAAAGCCAAAGGAATAGTTTGAAAAAAAAACTGTTTAAATTTACAGTGTTCTGGTATTTTCCTGGCAGGCGCCTATCATTATGACTCTCACAGAATTGCGCTATATTGTGACTCTTGCTCAGGAGCAGCACTTTGGTCGTGCTGCTGCCAAATGCCATGTCAGCCAGCCTACGCTCAGTGTGGGAGTGAAAAAGCTGGAAGATGAGCTCGGGCTGGCACTTTTCGAACGATCGCGAAATTCGGTACGGGTGACCCCGATGGGGGAAAAGGTGATCAGTCAGGCCCGGAAAGTTCTGGAAGAAGTGTCGGGCATCAAACAGATTGCCACAGCCGGGCGCGATCAGTTGAGCACTCCCCTGAGGGTGGGGGCTATATACACCATCGGGCCTTATCTGTTTCCACACCTTGTGCCTCAGTTGGCACTGGTGGCGCCTAAAATGCCTCTGTATATAGAAGAAAACTTTACTGCGGTGTTGCGAAAAAAACTGAGGATGGGCGAGTTGGACGCCATTATCATCGCCTTGCCGTTTACTGAGCCTGATGTATTGACCCTGCCTTTATATGACGATCCTTTCAGGGTTTTATTGCCAGCCGGGCATCCCTGGCTGTCGAAGCAGGATATAGATCCCGCAGAGCTGGTGAACGAAGAGTTACTGCTCCTGGGTGAAGGTCACTGTTTCAGGGATCAGGTTATGGAGGCCTGTCCGCTTCTGGCTCAGAAAAACGATGCCGGTGATGATGGAAGCGGTATCGAAGCCTCTTCTCTGGAAACCATCCGCCATATGGTGGCTTCCGGAATGGGCATTAGTGTGCTGCCTGAATCGGCCCTGGTCGGTAGCCACTACGCCCCAGATGTATTGTCGTCAAAGCCTTTTCGCCCGCCATCACCCAGTCGGACGGTCGCTTTGGCCTGGCGTGCCAGTTTTCCGAGACCCAAGGCAATAGATGCATTGTCCAGTGCTCTCAGGCTATGCTCTGTAACGGAAGCGAAATGAATAAAAAGTAATAGCAGTTTATTGAGGTGATATGGTGAAGCCCCTGCATGAGATTCCTGTGACAGCGCTGAAAGGTGTTGGGGCTGCACTTGCCGACAAGTTGGCAAAAATCCATATTCACAACCTGCAGGATCTGCTTTTTCACCTGCCCCTGAGATACGAGGATCGTACCCGCATTACACCTATTGCCGCTATTCATCCGGAAGGGGATTATGTCATTCAGGGCTCTGTTGTAGCGTCTGATGTTTTGATGGGGAAACGCCAGAGTCTGCTTTGCCGCATCAGTGATGGCACCGGTTCTGTGGGATTGCGGTTCTATCATTTCTCCAGCGCACAGAAGAATAGCCTCAAACCGGGTACTGAGGTTCGTTGTTTTGGTCAGCCCCGAAGAGGAGCCAGCGGTCTTGAGATTTATCACCCTGAATACTGGGTCATCAAACCGGATAATGATCTGGATGTTGAGGAAACCCTGACGCCTGTCTATCCGGCGACTGAAGGGCTTAACCAGCAGAGAATTCGGAGCCTTTGTGTGCAGGCGCTGGAAAAACTCGATCATCCTGATGCGCTTCAGGAGTGGCTGCCTGAAAATGTCAGATGGCAGTACCAGCTTGGCGCGCTGGTGGATGCGGTGGAGTTCCTGCACTCGCCTCCCCCCGATGTTTCTCTTGAACTGCTTTCTGAAGGTCGCCATCCGGCGCAAATACGACTGGCTTTTGAAGAACTTTTGGCTCACAACCTGAGCATGCAGAAGCTGCGTAGCCTGATCCGAACAGTAAAAAGTTATGCAATGTCACCCAGGCAGACGTTAACCCGTGATTTTCGTGAGCAGTTGCCATTTTCCCTGACAGGGGCTCAGGAAAAAGTACTGGCGGAAATCAGTGAGGATATGATGCAGCCTGATCCCATGTTGAGACTGGTTCAGGGCGACGTGGGTTCAGGTAAAACGGTGGTGGCTGCCCTGGCGGCACTTCAGGCGGTCGAGAACGATTATCAGGCTGCTGTTATGGCTCCCACGGAAATACTCGCTGAGCAGCACGAAAAAAACTTTAAAGAGTGGCTGAAACCTCTGGGGGTTTCTGTCGCCTATTTGTCAGGAAAAACCAAAGGGAAGAAGCGTCAGCAGGTTCTGGAAGAGATTGCCCGGGGCGATGCGGCTGTGGTTGTGGGCACTCATGCCCTCTTTCAGGAAGACGTGCAATTCAAGAAGCTGGGTCTGGCCATTATCGATGAGCAACATCGTTTTGGTGTGCATCAGAGAATGGCACTGCGAAAAAAGGGTGAGTTAAAAGGTGGGCAACCTCATCAGCTGATTATGACCGCAACGCCTATTCCCCGAACGCTGGCTATGAGTGCCTACGCTGATCTGGATTGTTCCGTTATCGATGAATTACCTCCGGGCAGAACACCGGTTAATACGGTCGTGATTGGCGATGACCGCCGTGATCAGGTGATAGAGCGACTGCGCTCAGCCTGTTTGGAGGGGCGTCAGGCCTATTGGGTCTGTACCTTGATTGAAGAATCAGAAGCCTTGCAGTGCCAGGCAGCTGAGGTGACGGCTGAACAGTTACGTGAGGCATTGCCTGAGCTTTCTATAGGACTGGTTCATGGTCGAATGAAAGCGGCTGAAAAGCTTGAAGTGATGGATGCTTTCAAATCCGGACACATGCATCTGTTGGTGGCCACTACAGTTATCGAAGTAGGAGTAGATGTACCCAATGCCAGCCTGATGATTATTGAAAACCCGGAGCGTCTGGGTCTGGCTCAATTGCATCAGCTAAGAGGTCGTGTCGGACGGGGCAGCATAGCGAGCCACTGTCTTCTGATGTATCACGCCCCGCTTTCGCAGCAAAGTAGAGAGCGTTTGCAAGTCATGCGCGACTCCAGCGATGGTTTTGTCATTGCTGAAAAAGACCTGGAATTACGTGGACCGGGTGAAGTGCTCGGTACCCGACAGACCGGGCTTGCCCAGTTCAAGGTAGCCGATCTTGAACGGGATGCCATTTTGCTGGATCAGGTCAGGGATGCAGCCCAGAGTGTCTTGAAAGAGGCACCACAAAACGCAGAGCCATTGATCCTGCGCTGGCTGGGTCATGCTGAGAAGTACGCCAATGTCTGAAGCCAAGTGAAATCGGTGCTTATCATTTATAAAAAAATTATGGTTTCACATTCCTTTCTTTGAATTTCTCGTGTGACTAATTTGCATTCAGGCAGAGATCGACTAGTCTCAGCCAGTGGCATTGACCTCAAGAGTATGTAATTAACTGTGAGGATTCTAGTCATGAATCTGTTAAGAGTCTCCTGCCTGAGCTTGGCTCTGGCCTTTTCTGTTCCTGCCGCCCTGGCCTCTCCTTTAGCGGCTCCTCTTGATCACGAGATTCCTCCTGAGGACAAGGTTCCTCCTGATGCCAAGGTTCCTCCTGATGCCGAGGCTCCTCCGGCTTCGAAGGATACGACAGAGTCGAGTTACCAGTTTTCTTGTGGGGATGCGAAAGGTATTTGCGGCGAGGAGTATTGTCAAAGTGATACGTATTTACCTGGTGCACTCAAAATTGTCACACCGTTTCACAAGAGGTCTAGCACTGACAGCCACAGCCAATTCTATAATTTGGCCAGCATGCTGCTGCGAGGCGATCATGATGGTGAACTTGAACGCTTTTGCGTAGATGAGTCGCTGTTGAAAAAACCCGGGGCGGGCTTCGACATTGATCAGCTGGAAGGAGAAAGCTTTTGGGGTATTCTCAAACTAGAGCAACTGGCAACAGGACAGCTTTTCTACGTGCCGCTCGAAACACAGGGGTTGCTCGTAACCGACAAGGGTGATTATAAGGCAGATGAGAAGGCAGCTGACGAGGTAATCTCTTACAAGTACAAGCTGGAGATATCAAATGCTGGCCCCTATCTCCAGGATCCTCACCTCCAAGAGCAGTATGGGCTTGCTGTCATGAACTGGATGTTGTTCAGTTGGCTGGTTGACCGATACATTCAAGATTCCGTATTCTTTGGACTCTCAGAAGATAATAGACTGGATTTTACCCTCCCCACACTGAACGCCAATTTTTTGGAGAATGGCAGCCCCGACGTCGAACTCAATTTGACCTCCGACAATCGTTATGGGGTAGGTGTTGTCTACAATGCCGTCATTGCTGGCACACTTGCTTTGCCTAACGGGGATGTGGTGGAGGATCTGAGATTAGAATCAAAAGCGATCCGCTTTCCCAGTTACGGGGTCGATCACTTCAGGATGAACAAGCGTAATCCCAAAGGCGTCAGTTTTGTTCCCTCTCGTGATTCTCAGTCAAAGGGGCGCTCAGGTCACTTTAAGGTGATAGATCTTGAGTTGATGCCGAAGAAAAAGTGAAACAGCTTGAATGAATCGGGCTTGTGACGATTTCTGATTGATAGCATGGCAAATAAATGGGGAAGCTCCCGTTTTGTGAGCTGGATTCAAAACCTCGTTTCTGATGATTGTTACTTTGCTCCTGCTTACCATGATGGCTGGTGGCAATCAGCTGATGATTGAAAATTCAGGGCAGCATCAGTGCCGGGAGATATCATGATCAAATGGTTTTTTCCGGCACTGGTTGTCGTCTGGTTTTGGAATTACAGGATTTCTTCACCGGACAAAAAGATTGTCACTAAGATACGCTAATGTCTGAAGCCTGGTCGTCGCTGGTGACGGAGTTCAGCTAATATTCCAGACTCTGCCGTAACGATCTGGCTCATATGTTAACACTGAACTTATCCAATATTTTCCTGAATCAGTCTGCTGAAAATAAGCTGGAGGTAATAGAGCTAGTCGGCCAGAAAATGGTTGAGGCCGGATATACCACTGAAGCTTACACGGTTGGTTTAAAAATGCGTGAAGCCATTTCCTCCACGTTCCTTGGAAATGGTATTGCTGTCCCCCATGGTACGCCGAACACTCGTGATGCTGTCATCAAAACCGGCGTGGTCATTCTCCAGTTTCCTCGCGGCGTTGACTGGGGTGACGGTGAAAAGGTCTTCATGGCTGTTGGCATAGCAGCCTGCTCCAATGAACATCTGCAGATTTTGAGAGGGCTGACACGAATGCTCGGTAACGACGAGCTATGCAGCACTCTGGCAAAAACAGAAAACCCCCAGGACGTTATTGATGCTATTAATTCTCCGCCCAGAGTGCCTGAGCTGATTTCTGAAGAACGGGTTCGTAGACGTGTTGATTCTAACTCTCCATTTGCATTGAAAGCTACGGCGTCAAGAGGGAGTGTCTGGCCTGCACCGGAAAAGGAAGTGCTTAGCCGGGCGTTCACTATTTTTAATCCGAATGGAATGCATGCCCGTCCTGGTAAGGTCTTTGTATCCACTATCAAGCCTTTTGAGTGCCGGATAGACGTTAGAAACCCTGATAAAAGTGGCGCATTTATTAACGGCAAAAGCCTGATGAAACTATTGAGTCTCGGGATTACCAGAGGCACCACCATAGAAGTCAAAGCCTCTGGTCCGGATGCTCAGGAAGCCATGGATGCACTGGAGCAGGCGATCAACGAAGGGCTGGCAGAATAATCGTGACCGTGGGCGCCTTGTATTTTTCAAAAAAACAAAAATTAACTTGCAAAAGGGCAGGTTAGGTATAGAATGAGAATCATTCTCATTGACAAGAAGAAAGGAGTCGCCTATCGAAACTAGACTTTTTGACCTGATTAACTGGTAAACAGCTACCAGTGACTCGCATATCCTCATCGTTTTGGCGGCTCGTCCCAAGCCGCCTTTTTTTATTCCCGTTCCGTGACTCTATCTGATACTAAAGCTCTGCTAATTTTATTTTTTTCATCCAATTTGGAAAAAATGAGGTATAACCTTCTTAAACCAGATAAGGATAGACTTAATGGATGTTCTGAGATACGAAATGCCACTGTTAAACGGAGATATTCAGTCTCTGGCTGAATATAAAGGCAAGGTAGTGTTGATTGTTAATACTGCAAGTCAGTGTGGTTTTACTCCTCAGTTCAAAGGATTGGAAGAACTGCACAAGAAGTATCAAGGGCAGGGGCTGGTGGTGTTGGGTTTTCCCTGTAACCAGTTTGGCAAACAGGAGCCCGGTGACAGTAGTGAAATCGGTGCTTTTTGTGAAAAAAATTATGGCGTCACATTTCCTGTCTTTGAAAAAGTAGAAGTGAATGGCGACGGTGCTGCTAATCTCTACAAGGATCTGAAGCAAGTAGCGCCCGGTTTGATGGGGACTAAAAATATTAAGTGGAACTTCACCAAGTTTCTTTTGAATCGTCAGGGTGAAGTGGTTGCGCGATATGCACCCACAACCAAGCCTCAGGAACTGGAGTCATCCATTAAAGATCTGCTTTCACAGGGTTGAGATAGCATTCGGAAGGTTCCGCAGTCCTTCCGGCAGACTAAGAATTTGACTGGGTTTGCCGACTCTACCGCTAATGACAGATGACTGTAAACCAGGAGACTGATAATGTCTGAGCTCGATTTAAATCCTCAAAGATCAGACAACTTTGAATATGCTGGATTTCTCGACCGATTCTGGGCAACGTTGATCGATACACTGGTTCTGATCATCATTACTCTACCGCTTGCCATGATGATTGACGGTAACCAGATGACAATGAAAGATTCAAAGCAGCTCCTGGATCCGGTCGATATCATGATCAACTGGTTATTTCCGGCGATGGCGGTTGTCTTGTTCTGGCATTACAAGAGCGCTACACCGGGCAAAATGCTTATTACCATGAAAGTCGTTGATGAAAAGACCGGCCTTGCTCCAAGCCTGTCTCAGTCTATCATTCGCTACCTGGCTTACTTTATCTCAATTTTACCCCTGTTTTTGGGTTTTTTCTGGATCGTAGTGGATAAAAAAAGGCAAGGATGGCATGACAAAATTGCCGGCACTGTTGTCATAAAATTCAGGAAATAAACCATTGCATTCAGAAAGCCTGTAGCTGATGCTTCTGAGCGAGTTAAGAGTATGAACGACAGGATTCTGATTCTATCATTGACAACAATCGAACGGGTCAGGAACCGTCATTTTCAAGACTATCTGGTCGTTGTCTTCTGCCAGTCTCTTCTTTAGAATTCACGTAATGTTTCTCCCTGAAAATTAACTCTTTGCCTCTGTTTATCAAACAGAGCAGTGTTCCTTTTATTGGGCATAGAGCTATTTAAAACGGTTTTCTATCCGACAAACCCATATCGGCTCGTATAATTAAAAACTAATCTTTCGCCACCCACCTGCCTGTTTGAATCGGAGGCAATGTTGTTCGATCTTAAAGCTAGTAAGGTAGCTACCATGAAAAATGACCTGTTGTCAGGTCTGACGGTAGCACTGGCATTGGTGCCCGAAGCGGTAGCTTTTGCATTTGTTGCGGGTGTTGAACCACTAGTGGGTCTCTACGCTGCGTTTATGGTAGGTCTTATCACAGCTGCAATCGGTGGTCGTCCGGGCATGATTTCTGGTGCTACCGGTGCACTGGCTGTGGTTATGGTCAGTCTGGTGGCCGACCACGGTGTTCAGTATCTCTTTGCAACCGTTGTACTGATGGGGATTATTCAGGTTCTGGCAGGGGCGTTGAAGCTGGGTAAATTTATTCGCATGGTGCCCCACCCGGTGATGCTGGGCTTTGTTAACGGCCTGGCGATCGTTATTTTCCTGGCTCAGCTGGGTCAATTTGGTGTAGAGGGTGCGACAGGCTGGTTGTCTGGAACCTTTATGGAAGGCAGTGTTATCGATATAGCCTGGATGCAGGGAAGTGAGCTCGGCATGATGCTGGGACTGGTGGCTTTGACCATGGCCATTATTCACTTTTTGCCTAAACTGACGACGGCGATTCCTTCTTCTCTGGCAGCCATTCTTGTGGTTTCGCTGCTGGTCATTGGCCTTGATCTTGATACCCGAACCGTAGGTGATGTAGCAGGCATTGCCGGTGGATTACCTGAATTCAGTATTCCCATGGTGCCATTGAGCATGGAGACTTTTCTGATTATTCTGCCCTACTCTCTGATCCTGGCGGCCATT
>NZ_JBLYNW010000001.1:2020000-2915000 GCF_049310125.1 Endozoicomonas sp. ALB032
CGATTTGAAGATTTAGAAGTATTTCAACGGGCCTATAAGCTTTCTTTGAAAGTTCACAAGCTCTCGCTGGAATTTCCGAGAATTGAACAAATGCATGGACTTGCTGATCAGATGCGCAGAGCCAGTAAAGGAATCTGTGCAAATATTGCTGAAGGACATGGGAAACTGATCATCTCAAAAGCAGAGTTTCGAAGGTTCATATTGATGGCTATCGGATCATCTGACGAAATGAGAGTTTGGTTAAGGTACTGCCTTGATCTCAATTACATTGACGATCAGCAATGGCAAGACCTCAAAACCGAATACAATCAAGTCAGTAAGATGTTGGTTAGTTTGCACAAGAGTTTTAAATAACTCAGTTCAAACTGACAACCGACAACTGCAAACTGACAACTGAACCGGTAGAGGAGCGTTCTGTAAGCCGTTGAAGGTTCACCGGAAGGTGGGCTGGAGGTATCAGAAGTGCGAATGCTGACATGAGTAACGATAAAGGGAGTGAGAGGCTCCCTCGCCGGAAGACCAAGGGTTCCTGCGCAACGCTAATCGGCGCAGGGTGAGTCGGCCCCTAAGGTGAGGTCGAAAGACGTAATCGATGGGAAACAGGTTAATATTCCTGTACCCCTTTTGACTGCGATGGAGTGACGGAGAAGGCTAGGCCGGCAGGGCGATGGTTGTCCCTGTTTAAGGTCGTAGGCTGTGGACTCAGGCAAATCCGGGTTCACAAAGCCGAGAACTGATGACGAACCCACCAAGGTGGGGAAGTGGTTGATGCCAGGCTTCCAGGAAAACCTTCTAAGCATCAGGTCAAAAGGGACCGTACCCGAAACCGACACAGGTGGTCAGGTAGAGAATACCAAGGCGCTTGAGAGAACCTGGGTGAAGGAACTAGGCAAAATGGCACCGTAACTTCGGGAGAAGGTGCGCCGGCTTTGGTGATCGGGCTTGCCCCGTAAGCTGAGGCTGGTCGAAGATACCAGGTGGCTGCGACTGTTTATTAAAAACACAGCACTGTGCTAACACGTAAGTGGACGTATACGGTGTGACGCCTGCCCGGTGCCGGAAGGTTAATTGATGCTGTTATCGCAAGAGAAGCGGTTGATCGAAGCCCCGGTAAACGGCGGCCGTAACTATAACGGTCCTAAGGTAGCGAAATTCCTTGTCGGGTAAGTTCCGACCTGCACGAATGGCGTAACGATGGCCACGCTGTCTCCACCCAGGACTCAGTGAAATTGAAATCGCTGTTAAGATGCAGTGTATCCGCGGCTAGACGGAAAGACCCCGTGAACCTTTACTACAGCTTCACAGTGGATCTTGATGTTGCTTGTGTAGGATAGGTGGGAGGCTTTGAAGTGTGGACGCCAGTCTGCATGGAGCCAACCTTGAAATACCACCCTGGCAATATTGAGGTTCTAACCCAGGTCCTTTAGCAGGATCGGGGACATTGTGTGGTGGGTAGTTTGACTGGGGCGGTCTCCTCCCAAAGAGTAACGGAGGAGCACGAAGGTTGGCTAAGCACGGTCGGACATCGTGCGGTTAGTGTAATGGTACAAGCCAGCTTGACTGCGAGAGGTACATCTCGAGCAGGTACGAAAGTAGGTCATAGTGATCCGGTGGTTCTGAATGGAAGGGCCATCGCTCAACGGATAAAAGGTACTCCGGGGATAACAGGCTGATACCGCCCAAGAGTTCACATCGACGGCGGTGTTTGGCACCTCGATGTCGGCTCATCACATCCTGGGGCTGAAGCCGGTCCCAAGGGTATGGCTGTTCGCCATTTAAAGTGGTACGCGAGCTGGGTTTAGAACGTCGTGAGACAGTTCGGTCCCTATCTGCCGTGGACGTTGGAAGTTTGAGAAGAGCTGCTCCTAGTACGAGAGGACCGGAGTGGACGAACCACTGGTGTTCGGGTTGTGTCGCCAGACGCATTGCCCGGTAGCTAAGTTCGGACGGGATAACCGCTGAAAGCATCTAAGCGGGAAGCCCCCTTCAAGATGAGACTTCCCTGGCCGTAAGGCCCATAAGAGACGTTAAAGACTATGACGTTGATAGGCGGGGTGTGTAAGCGTTGTGAGGCGTTGAGCTAACCCGTACTAATGACTCGAGAGGCTTGACCATATAACGCCAAAGCGATTTGCGCAGCGAAGCTGCCAGCAAAAGCTGGAAGCTGGAAGCTTGAAGCCGTACACAGTGAACGAGAGTGTTGAGCAAGAATAGACACACAGCTTAAAAGATATTTGGATTCCAGAGCCTTGGTTTTCGAGAAACAGCTTCAAGCCTCCAGCTTAAAGCTTCCAGCTCGAGAGCCAACGGCTCGACCAGTTTTGCCTGGTGACCATAGAGTGTTGGAACCACCCGATCCCATCCCGAACTCGGAAGTGAAACGACACATCGCCGATGGTAGTGTGGGGCTTCCCCATGTGAGAGTAGGTCATCGCCAGGCATTGAATAAAGCAAAACCCCGGTTGAGAGATTGACCGGGGTTTTTGTTTTGTGGGCAAAGGAGTGTGGCAGAACAGAAGTGAAACGACACATGCCTGGGCGGCCCCACCTGGGCGGCCCCACCTGGGCGGCCCCCACCTGGGCGGCCCCCACCGATGGTGAGGCTGTCGCAAAACTCTGGTTCCCATGCTCCAGCGTGAGAACCCATAGCCATCTCGCGCTGCAGAGTCCGCTTTTCAGGGGAGGTATGCATTCCCACGCAGAGCGTGGGAACGAGTTGTTAGAGTTTTGCGACAGCCTCTGGTAGTGTGGGGCTTCCACATGTGAGAGTTGATTATCGCCAGGCATTGAATAAAGCAAAACCCCAGTTGAGAGATCAGCTGGGGTTTTTGTATTTTGGTAACCGAACTCGCAATTGACAGGATCATCCAGAACGAATTTGTAGAGTTGCAGCATTCTATCAAGAATTTATTAATGCTCGAATCTGCAAATTGTTATTTCTTTTGGTTAGAAGGTGCAAGACAGACTCTGTCTCCGTAATAGTCATCGTTGAAATTGCAATCGTTTTGCTTTTTGGATTGCTTAACTGAAACATCGAAACTATCTTGTTTATTTTCTAACTGTTTGGATACATTCATGGAATTGTCCTCTTGTTGTATAAAATAAAAGTTAGAGGCAAGCAGATGAAATTGGAAATTGGCAAAGACTATCACAATGATAGAAAAGCTGTATTCAAATTATTGCAGTGCAGGACATTAACTGTTCTTAATCAATATCTGTTAATAAGGCCGCATTATCCATCCCAGTGGTCAGGCTTTTTCTGGTCGCGACTCAGGGCGTTATTTTTAATTATTAGTTCATGATCTACCAAGGAGTTAAGGTTGATGAAAATCATTGTGTATAACAAGAAAAATAGTGAACTTTGGACTTCAGCCGTCAGGAACGCTTTTCCTGATGCAGACGTACGTCATTGGGTTGAAGAAGCGTGTCACGACTGGCTGGCGGATTATGCAGTGATCTGGCAACCTCCGGCCGAATTCTTTCAACAACAGACCCAATTAAAAGCAGTATTTAACCAAGGTGTCGGTGTTGATGGACTGGTAAATCTTGAGAGCCTTCCTGCTGATCTTCCAGTCTTCAAGTTAAGAGGAGTCGGCATGGAGGAATACATGTCGGATTATGTGATATATGGTCTGCTGCATTTCTATCGAGATTTTGATTATTACAGGCAGCAACAGCCAGATAGTCATTGGCAGCCCCATAAAATAAGCAAAAAGTCAGAATGGACGGTAGGCATTCTCGGTCTTGGTGTTATTGGTAAAGCAGTGGCAAAGGCAGTCAGCGATTCAGGATTCCCGGTCATTGGCTGGAGTCGAACTGAAAAGCAGGTCGACGGTGTTAATGCTGTATCAGGCGATGCAGGATTGGACTACCTTCTGAAACACTCCAGAGTGCTGGTCAATCTCTTGCCCTCAACACCTTCTACCCAAAAGTTGTTGAATCAGAAGGCTTTGGAAAAGCTGCCTGAAGACAGTGTTCTTATTAATGGAGGACGGGGCGATGTTATCGAGATAGAGGCTTTGCAAAATCTTCTGGAAACAGGCCGCATGAGGGGCGCCGTGCTGGATGTGTTTGAAGTTGAGCCACTGGACAACAAGCATCCCCTTTGGCAGAACAGACGGGTTATTGTTACGCCTCATGTTGCAGCTCCTACTCCGATTGAGCGGGCGATGGAACAGATTGTTGCAGACGTAGCGCTTATTGAGCAGGGAGAAATGCCGCCAGCAATAGATAAAAGCCTGGGTTACTAGATTGCTCCGGAGCATATAGAATACCGGCCTTCAGTATACAAAGGTGTTGTTATGGCAATTAACTGGTTTCCCGGGCATATGCACAAGGCTCGAAAGGAGATCAAGAAAGTGGTTCCGGAAGTCGATCTGATCATCGAAGTTCTGGATGCCCGTCTTCCTTTCAGTAGCGGAAACCCTCTGGTGCCTTCTCTGCGTGGTAAAACGCCCTACATTAAGGTCTTGAACAAGAGTGATCTGGCTGATCCTGCTGTCACAGAGCGGTGGATCAGGGAGATGGAAAAGGAAGAAGGGGTTAAGGCCATTGCCCTGACCCAAAGTCAGCCGGAAAAAGTGCGTGGTGTTCTGAAGCTGTCCGAGAGCATGGTAGAACGCAAACTCGATATCAAAGGCATGAGAGCCATGATCCTGGGGATTCCCAATGTCGGCAAGTCCACCATGATCAACACGCTTGCCAACCGTATTATTGCCAAAACCGGAAATGTCCCCGCAGTTACCAAGCAGCAGCAGCGCATCAAGTTACCTAATGGCATGATGCTTTTGGATACGCCCGGATTCCTCTGGCCCAAGCTGGAGCCGGAAGCCTGTGGATATCGACTGGCCATTTCCGGAGCGATTAAAGATGCGGTTCTGGAATACGAAGACATCGCCCTGTTTGCCGCTGAATATTTTCTGAAAGCATACCCGGAAGCTCTCAGGCAGCGTTTTCAGATCAATGAGTTGCCTTCCAGTGATATCGAACTGATGGATGTGATTGCTGCCCGCAGAAACTGCATGAGAAGAGGCGGTATAGCTGATCTTCATAAGGTCTCTGAGATTCTCCTGAATGAATTCCGCAGCGGTGGCCTCGGACGGATCAGTCTGGAAACACCGGAGATGGTTGATCAGGAAAAACCTGAGCCAAAAGAAGCAGAGTAATCAAGTACCGGAGCATAAAAAAGCCCGCTGAGCGGGCTTCTAAGGAATTTGATTGAGCGATTACTGGGTGGCAATTAGTGATTCCCTGGGTGAGTAAGTTTTGTGGACGTACTCTTCAATCATTTCCTTGTACTCTTCAGTGATATTGTCACCCTTGAGCGTAGTTACTTTTTGACCGTCGATAAACACAGGTGCCGAAGGTGCTTCACCGGTTCCGGGCAGACTGATGCCGATGTTGGCATGTTTACTCTCACCGGGACCGTTAACAACACAACCCATAACCGCTACTTTCATTTCTTCCACACCCACAAATTTGTGACGCCAGGTCACCATTTTGGTACGCAGAAAGGCGTCGACTTCATCCGTCAGAACCCTGAAGAAAGTACTGGTGGTTCGACCGCAGCCGGGGCAGGCGGTCACCTCAGGAGAAAAGCTACGGACATCCAGTGCCTGTAATATCTGTTGGGAAACAATCACCTCTCGATCACGGCTGCCATTGGGCTCTGGAGTCAGGGAGGTACGAATGGTGTTGCCAATGCCCTGCTGAAGCAATACGCCCATGGCAACACTGGACGAAACAATCCCCTTGCTGCCCATACCCGCTTCGGTCAGACCCAGGTGGAGTGCATATTCACAACGCTCTGAGAGCATTTCGTAGACACTGATCAGGTCCTGTACCCGGGAGACCTTGCAGGAGATAACAATTTTGTTGGCCCCCAGCCCTCTTGCTACGGCTGCATCGGCACTGGTCAACGCGGAGAGTACCAGAGCTTCGTGCAGAACTTCCTGAGAGGATTTAGGGTTTTCAGAACGTGCGTTTTCATCCATTAAACGAGTCGACAGCTCTTTATCCAGACTGCCCCAGTTCACCCCGATACGAATCGGTTTGTCGTACTTTATGGCTACGTCAATCATGGCGTTGAAGCGATCGTCTTTCTTGTTGCCAAAGCCAACATTGCCCGGATTAATGCGATATTTGTGCAGCAGGCGGGCGGTATCATCGTACTTGGTCAGCAAAATATGACCATTGTAGTGAAAGTCGCCGACAATAGGGACGTTGTAGCCCTGTTGGGCCAGCTTCTCATAGATGGCCGGAACTGCAGCAGCCGCTTCTTCGGTATTGACCGTCACCCGGACAATCTCAGAGCCAGCGTCCGCCAGAAGCTTTATTTGCTCAACCGTACGCTCGACATCAGCAGTATCCGTATCCGTCATGGATTGGACGACCACAGGCGCATCGCCACCGATGGTAATGTGTCCAACCTGAACAGCGTGGGTTTTATGGCGTCGGCCCATTAAATTGATTCCTCCGGAATAGGTTATCGAGTTGCTTCGACAAAAAAACTGGCAAGTGCCCTAGGTGAGGTAAAAGTGCTCACAACGAATGTGCAGGCAGCCAAACAATCTAGATAGTTTAACACTTATCGGGAAAAGCGTAGCAGGAACAACGCATCCGTTGGTCGTCTGTTTCATGTACCATACAGGAAATCATGAATTCCAGTCAGAAATATGTCACGGGAGATACCACTATGGCTAAAGAAACCACCGTCAGAGCGCGTATCGACGAAGCGTTAAAGGAAGAAGCGGAACAAGTGCTTCGTAAACTGGGACTAACGACCTCCCAGGCTATTAATCTCTATTTCAGCCAGATTGTCCTGAGAAAGGGGCTGCCGTTTGATGTGGTGATTCCTGACAAAAAGAAAACATAAACTATACTCTCGGGCCTAAGCCGGACAGGAGACAATTCATGAAAAATCTATACGAGACTGATTATTATCGCTGGGTTGAGCAACAGAAAGAGTATCTGACCAATCGTCAATTTGACCAACTTGATATAGATAACCTGATTGGGGAAATCGATGATATGAGCAGTGAGTTGGATACCCTGGAATCTCGTTTGACGACACTCCTGCTCCATTTACTGAAATATGATTATCAGATTCGAGTTTTGAATCCTGTGCTGTCCGAGCCTTATAACTGCAGAGATTGGAAAGGAACAATTAATAGAACAAGGCTGGCAATTAACAAGCTTATAAAGAGACGGCCTCATCTTCAGAGTGAGGTGAAAAGCCTTTTCGATGAAGCTTATGTTGATGGAAAGGTCTTGGCTATCAAGGCAATGAATGACTATGTTCAGCCCCATCAGCAACTGAATGAACATAGCTTTCCTGAGATTTGCCCATGGACATTTGATCAGATTATGGAAGAAGATTGGTTGCCGTTTGATGCAGTAATACCTGATGAGAAGAAAATGTAGACTATACCTCTGAGTTTGAGCCGGATAGGAGGCTATTCGTGAAAAACCTGTATGAGAGCGATTTTTATCGCTGGGTTGAGCAGCAGAAAGAGTATCTGACCAACCGTCAATTTGACCAGCTTGATGTAGATAACCTGATTGGGGAAATCCATGATATGAGCAGTGAGTTGGATACCTTGGAATCTCGTTTGACGACACTCCTGCTCCATTTACTGAAATATGAGTATCAGATTCGAGTTCTGAATCCTGTGCTGCCTGAGCCTTATAACTGCAGAGATTGGATGGCAACTATAGACCGAACAAGAATTGCAATTAGGAAGCTCCTGAAGAAGCGACCTCATCTCAAGGGTATGTTGAACATCAGTATGGATGAAGCCTACCCAGACGGAAAACTGCTTGCGATTAAAGAAATGAATCGATATGTGATGAAGCATCAGCAGCTTGATGAACACAGCTTTCCTGAGATTTGCCCATGGACATTTGATCAGATTATGGAAGAAGACTGGCTGCCTTGAGTCGTTGATTCATTCAAGGCCATCGCTAACTCAGCAGGGATTTTCCAGACACCCACCTTAAGGATTGTGGTCTGACCATTTCTGCTTTCGCCTGATGGTGTAATATGCCAGTCCCATTCATTTACAGGTTTACCGGGCCAAAGGGGGCACGCAACGGTCGTGATAACCTCAATGCCATCGTCTTTGTACTCGTGGCGTTCGTAATCAGAAATTAAGAGAATGGTAAAGCCCATCGCTTTTAAAGTCATGATGTGGGCTTTCTGGATAGCCGTCATCATGCGTATTTCCGCGTCGCCTTCCGGTGGGCTGTTGGAGAATGATAACGGAATCTGTGAAAGCATATTCACACTAATTGCCAGGCTGAAACCCTTGAGCGGCAGCGGTGCAGAAGTGGGCAGGCTTATCTTCTTGCTGCTGAAGTTGCTACAGAGTTCCTCGAGAAGGCCGGTGACATCTCTTAGTTCAAATTTAATATTTGGATACTGTTTCAGCTTGGCAGCAAGCTGCGGCGGCTTTACGGCGTCGAACAATAGGGCACCGGTTGGATGATCGTTGAGTGTTTGCAGTGGAAGATCAAGGCCCAGTCCTGAGCCCAGAATCAGAATGGGTTCAGCAGGATCTGCTTCCTTTATGGCGGCATTGATGGCAGCGCGGGTTTGCTCCAGATGGGGTTGCCAGGCTTTTTTGTTTCGCTGGTACTTCCCTGCAATCGCAGCAACCTCCTGCACAAGTCCTGCCTGACGTGCGCCTTTTACTGCCCTTGAGAAGGCCCATGTGAACGCCTCGATAATCATTTGAATATTTTTCCGGGGTTCATGATTCCATTCGGGTCTGGGGGCTGTCGGATTTAATGCTTTCTTACTGCGGTAATGGGTTTGCCATGGCCTATGTCTGTTCGCCGGTGCAGACAGAAGTCGTCACTCAAGTGTCTCGGAACTCTGAAAAAAAGGCCAGCCTTTTTCGAGTCAGCAAAGGAGATGAACTTGCTCAAGAAGGGTGCACAATCTGTTATACACTTTTTATGCACAGGTTTTTTCCCGTGAGCTTAAAGAAAGCGACAAAAAAAACATCACATAAATAAAGGCCTCTGGACGACTATGGAATTTATCTATTTAAACTGATCGCTGCTGACAACTGTATTTATCCACAGCTTCCATAGAGAGTTTTCCACAGAACCCCGTTGAGTCTCCCTGTTGTCAGACTCTTTCTGCCTATTGGGAACTTTAACGGGAAAAGCGACTGAGCCGTTTCTCTTTCAGATGCTCTGCTGAGTTGGTTTGGGACCGACCCCCTGTGAGTCATTTAGCAAAGTAATACGATGGCTGCTGTAAGGGATTGTGATCTACAGGTTGTCTCCCGATGAAACACTTATTCCTGATAGCAATATATTGCCTCCAGCAGGCCCAAAAGTTTTCTGGCAGGCTGTGGATGCACTGGTTTGGTTTGAGCAAGCCAGCAAGGTGAGAACCAGGATCAGGGCATGAGTCTTCAATAAAATCGACAAACCGTTGAAAGATAAATAATTTAGCTAAACGATGGCTCGGAAATAGTAGTAGGTAAATGAGTGCATTGCCTCTTTTTCCACAGAAACTGCCTACACTGAATCCGTTGCGAAGTCTAAACAGTGTACTGGCATGATGACCAAACAAGAGAAGCACAACGCACCGGGAGTTCAGTGGGTGACACTGGATAACGGTTATCGGGTCTGGACTCAGCGGGTGGGCTCTGGGCCATTAAGGTTACTGACACTGCACGGTGGGCCGGGGTGTTCCCATGAGTACCTGGAATGTCTGGAAGATTTTCTTGCTCCTCAAGGAGTGGAGGTCATTTTTTATGATCAACTGGGTTCATGGTGCTCAGATCAGCCTGAAGATGGATCACTTTGGCAATTGGAACGATTCATTGATGAGATCGAACAGGTTCGGACGGCGTTGGGCCTGGAGGATTTTTACCTCTTTGGCCACGGCTGTGGTGGCTTGTGGGCAATTGAATATGCACTTAGGTACCAAAAATATCTGAAAGGACTGATTCTCGGCAGCATCACCGGCAGTATTCATTCCTATATGGCTCATACCAAGCACCTTCGGGAGCAGTTGCCACCGGAAGTGGTCGATCAAATACAACCATTCGAAGCAGCGAACGATCTGGACAATGAAGAGCACCCTTCTCTTTTGATGGAACATCTCTATCGCAAGTACATTTGCAGATTGCCGAGCTGGCCTGAAGCCCTGAACAGGGCCTTTGATCACAGGAATCTGAGTGTTTACAACACTATGCAGGGTAATAATGAGTTTGTTTTTACCGGCAATCTGCTGGGCTGGGATCGTTGGAATGATCTGGCCGGGATCCGTGTTGCAACACTGGTACTGGCTGGACGCTACGACACTACGGCGCCGGACGATCAGAAGCAGATGGCTTCCATTCTGCCTCACAGCAGGCTGGTGCTCTGTGATAACGGCAGTCATTGCTCTATGTGGGATGATCCGGAAAATTACCGGCAAGCGCTCGTGGATTTTTTGAAAGATGTAGAAAGCGGAAGAATATAACCACTGCATGGAATGGGCTTCGGTGATTCTTACTAAGACATTGTCTGAATGATCCGATGACAATAGCAGATATCAGAAAAAGTCCGGAGGTTGACCGAGAACAGGCAACCTCCTGCCTACATTAATGACTTGAATCAGCACTGAGAACAAGGAAGGCACAAGGATTGTGAAAATTTCGCGCAATTATTTTTTACCCGTTGCGGCTTTAGCCACGGTAGTGGCTTCTGCCCAGGCTAATGAAATTCAACCGGAGGCTTCGGCCGCAGTTCAAAAAACAGGGCTGACTCTGACCAATAACGTTCACAATATCATTTTCAGTCGTAATCAAGGCATTCGTCGTGGTTTTAGTTATGGCGACCAGTTTGTCGATGGTGCAGCCTGGGGTCAGCTTCTTTATACCGAGGGTGAACAGGAGGCTGTTGCTCAGGAAATGGGCTTCAAGAATCAGGTGGGAGGCATGACGCTGGGAGTGGACGGTGAGCTGGAAGGTAATATCAGATTCGGGTTTGCCATGACCTTATCCAAAGCCTCTATTGATATGGATGATGGCGCCAGTACCCGTCAACAAAGTTATCTGACCTCGCTCTATGGCAGCTGGAATTACCGAAGACTGTCCATGAACGCCATGGCATCTGTGGGAAGTGGTTCCAACGACAGTAAAAAAACAGTTAATGGCCAAAGAGTGAAAGGCGACTTCAAGGCTGACCAGTGGGGCCTCAGAGTCACTGGTAGCACCGCCTGGCAGCTGGGTAGCTGGAGTCTGGTGCCTCGGGCTTTGTTCAGTTATGGTCAGCTTCGGATCCAGGATTATTCTGAAAAGGGAAACTCCGGGTTCGAGCGAAAAATTGAAAATGATGACTACCTCACAGCTGAGCTGGGTGCTGGATTCAAGTTTAACGGAGCCATTTGGGGACGTCAGACCGTCTTTAAACCTGAGCTGACACTGATGGGCTATTACGACTTTATTTCATCCGGAAGCGAATTCAAAGCGACCTACCTGGCTGACGGCTCAACTCTCAAAGTGACTGGGCAGGACAGGGACCCCTATCGTCTCACTGCAGGTCTTGCTTTTGCCGTCAAAAGTGGTCATCACTGGACACTCAGAGCAGGATATGACCATAACTGGAGTCAGCACTACACCACCGACAGTTTTTCAGCCAGAGTGCGCTATGAGTTTTAAATCAGCTCGATTATTATGGGCCGATACTGCTCTTTCAGGCTTCGTATCTCCCTTGATGATGCGCAGTGAGCGCCATTGTCGGCTCATGGCTGTTTGAAGAATCTATTTTCTGAGCAGCCATCAAACTCAGGAACTGGAAACTTGTTGGAACTCTGCGCTGTTGATGATCTTGAAAACCCGGGAAGTAAAGGTTTCGAAACCGAAAAAGGCTCTATTTTCGTTGTCCGTCGAGATGAAGAGGTCTTCGTCTACGAAAACAGTTGCCCACACCTCGGTATTAATCTGGAATGGCAGCAAGACCGCTTTCTGGACAGCGAAAAGCGACTGATCCAGTGCGCTACTCATGGGGCTCTGTTTCTCATTGAGTCAGGAGAGTGTGTGGCAGGCCCATGCCTTGGTGACAAACTGACCCTGGTTCTCTCAAAGGTGGAAAAAGGTGTTGTTTATCTGATCTGACATTAATCGGCCAGGTTGGATTTCTGCCTGAGAATATCCCTTCTCTGTTTTTTATCCGGACGGCGATCCGGCCTCGGCGCCATGGCACCGCGCATTGCCTTGCGTTGTTCTGCTGCCACCTCACGAGACTGGATGCTGGCCGCAGTCTCTTTGTAGAGTTGTTGTGCCAACTCGGCTTTCTGACGTTTGTCAGAGAGTTCCCGAACAATCACTACTCTTTCATCCCAACCGGTACGCAGTTTCAGCTGGTCACCTACTTTGGGCTCTTTACCGGGTTTGCAGCGCTGGCCATTCAGGTGCACCTTGCCACCTTCAATAGCTTCTTTGGCGATATTTCGGGTCTTGTAAAAGCGGGCAGCCCAGAGCCACTTGTCCAGGCGTACTTTGTCCGACTGTTTGTTGTGAACACTACTTTGCTTGGCCATTCATTACTCTCAAAAGTCATTAAACTGGTTTTCAAAGCCTAATCAAAGATGAATAAGCTCGTGAAAATCTTCAACAGCCTGATATTCACCAGTATCTTTAGCACCCTGTTTGCTGTCTGGGTAACGGATAGCCAGTAAATGGGCGATGCCATAGGTTTTGGCAGAATCCAGGACCGGCAGGCTGTCATCAATGAACAGGGCTCGTTCCTTGTCCGTTCCTATATCGGCTTCAAGGTTGTGCCAGAATGCCTGGGTTTCCTTCGGGTAGCCGTAATCATGGGAGCTGATCAATTTGTCAAAGTAGTGGGCCATGGAGAGTCTTTCCAGCTTCAGTGACAGGCTGTCCCGATGGGCATTGGTGATCATAATCACTTTCTTGCCCCGGTCGCGGATATTTTGCAGGAAACGGTCGGCACCGGGTCTGAAGCTGATCAAATGAACCAGCTCCTGCTTCAGAGCGATGATATCCAGGTCCAGCTCTCTGGCCCAGTAATCCAGGCAGTACCATTCCAACTTGCCGTATGTCTGGGCTACCCTCGGATGCAACTCTTCTTTCGACTGCTGCAGAGTAATGCTGTGTTTTTCGGCATATTTATGAGGCACATATTCCATCCAGAAGTAGTTATCAAAATGGAGATCCAACAGTGTGCCATCCATATCGAGGAGAACCGTATCTATGGTATTCCAGTTAATCATAATCACCTCGATATTCTTCTGTTGTCATAATGGCGTATCCAGACCCTGAACGGCAATCTTGCTGTATTATTGGCGCAAGGCTAAGTGAATTAAGTGTCCATCGACGTATGTAAGCAATGGCTTAGACACATATAATAACGGCTGAACAAGAGGCAGGGAATCATGTCAGAAAAACCGGTCATCAAAGCGTGTCGTGAAATTGCACGCACTCGTCTGTTCAGAATAGAAGAACTGGATCTCAAATTCTCCAATGGTGTTGAAAGAACCTATGAACGATTGGGTTCTTTTGGAACAGGGCATCAGGCGGTCATGGTGGTGCCGCTGCTGGATAATCATCGTTTTCTGATGATCCGCGAGTATGCCGGTGGTACCGAAGACTATCAGTTGACTCTGCCCAAGGGGTTGGTTGAGCCGGAAGAAAGTCTGCAACAAGGCGGTAACCGCGAGCTAAAGGAAGAAGTCGGTTATGGAGCCCGGCAATGGAAGTACCTGAGTTCATTTACCCAGTCACCCAACTACATGAAAAGCAGAATACACTCAATGGTGGCCTGGGATCTTTATGAAGAAAAGCTCGAAGGGGATGAGCCAGAGCCCCTGGAAGTGGTTGAGTGGTCCTTTGACCGCTTGCTGGAACTGAACGAAAGGCCGGACTTTTCCGAAGCAAGGGCGTTGGCTGCCCTGTTTCTGGTCAGAGAGAAAATTCAGGCCGGATGGCTGGAGAATCCTGATGTTTGACAACAAGCTGATTGAGTCCGTAAAGCAGATTGCCCGAGAGGCCGGAGAGGCCATCCTGACCCTTTACCATCAGCAAGATCTGGGTGTTCAGCATAAATCTGACAAAACGCCGGTTACTGTGGCAGATCTCAAAGCCAACGAAGTGATTGAGCGGGGCCTGAAGGCTCTGGACGTTCAATACCCGATTTTATCAGAAGAGTCGGAGCATACCGCTTTTACCGAACGCTGCCAGTGGGAACGCTATTGGCTGGTGGACCCCCTGGATGGCACCCAGGAGTTTATCAATGGAAATGGCCAGTTCACTGTGAATATCGCCTTGATGGAAAAGTCAGAAGATGGTCGAAGCTACCCGGTATTGGGTGTGGTTCACGTCCCTGATGAGAATACTATTTATTGGGGTGGCAGTGACCTGGGGGCTTTCAAGCAAACTGAGGACCAGCCTGCGGTCAGTATTACTCCAAGAAGTTTTCAGCCAGGAAAGGAAACTGTGGCACTGGGCAGTCGCAGTTATGGCACCGAAAGAGCTGCTGTATTTATTGAAAAACTCAGAGCGCTCTATCCCAATCTGGAGGTAAGGCCTGTCGGCAGTGCCCTCAAGAGTTGCCGTGTCGCAGAGGGGCTGGCAGACATCTACCCAAGGCTGGGGCCGACATCCGAGTGGGATACCGCAGCAGCTCAGGCGATACTGGAAGGTGCCGGAGGCTTACTGCTGGACCCTCACGGCAAGCGCTTTTCCTACAACTTCAAAGAGAGTCTGCTGAATTCCGATTTTCTGGTGGTGGGTGATCGAACTCAGGACTGGTCGAAGATCTGGAATGCTCGGTTATTAATTGGTCTTTAGGAGTCTGAATAAGCCAAACCTGCCTGCCAGAGCAATATTCCCAGGAGGAGCATGCTACTGGAAGGCAGGTTTGGATAATGTAATGGAAGCCCCGTCTGGAAACTTCGCGGATTTTGCTGGTTGACACTCTTAATCTGTTAGGAAAGATAAAGTGGCCGAGTGATTTGTATTTTTTGTATTAAAAATCAATTAATTTAATACAAAATCTGATTTGTGTATCAGGTTCAGTACGCTACCGTTATTGTGTATTAAATATTGCAATTTTTAATAAAAAATTTTGTGTTGGATACGACAGACACAAAAGGATTTATATATTAAATATTCTTTTTTTTAATACACAAGGTTTTGGCATGACCCCGTATATACCTGATACGCTTCCCCTTCAAGGTCTTGATTTCAGCCGTCTCATCACGCTGGTTGGTGAAGCTAATGCGGCACTTGCTGAATACAGTGGTTTGCTGCAGGGAATCATTAATCCTGCGGTCATGCTATCGCCCTTGATGAATCAGGAAGCGGTGTTATCATCGAGGATTGAAGGGACCCAGGCCACGGTTGAAGAGGTGCTTGAGCATGAAGCAGGTGCTCAATTTGACGAGAGAAAAAATACAGACATTCAGGAAATACTGAACTATCGAAAAGCATTGATGCTGGCTCAGGAGTACCTGGCTGAAGGGCGAACCATCTCTTTAAGCCTCTTGTTACAGTTACATCAGCTACTACTGGACAGTGTAAGAGGGCAAGGCAAAGCACCGGGTGCTTTTCGAAAGGATCAGAATTGGATTGGTCGAGCTGGATGTACCCTGGAGACCGCAACCTTTGTTCCCCCGGACCCCATAAAGCTGATGGATCATCTTGAAGCCTGGAATCATTATCTGGGCGAGAATGATTTTGATGTATTGGCTCAGACCGCCATTGTTCATGCTCAATTTGAACTGATACACCCATTCAAGGATGGCAATGGTCGTATTGGTCGTTTGGTTATACCGCTGTTTTTATACAGTAAACAGAGACTCTCCAGTCCTATGTTTTATCTTTCAGGTTATCTGGAAGCACACCGGGATGAATATTACGAACGGCTGAAGAGGATTTACCAGGAAGGCGACTGGACAGGATGGATTGAATTTTTTCTCAAAGCCATACTGATTCAGGCTAAAGAGAACGTTCAGAAAGTAAAAACGATCATGTCGTTATATGAGAAGACTAAAGTCAGTGTTCAACAAACGACAGGCTCAAAGTTCACTATGCAACTGATAGATACACTCTTTGACAGACCTATCTTTCAAGTGAACGATTTTGCTAAACGGTCTGGTATCAGTAAGCCTACTCTGCACGGTCTTTTGCGCCAGTTGCATGTGCCGGATGGTCCCATTGTGACGCTCAGGGAAGGATCTGGCCGCCGACCTGCAATTTATGCATTCCCGGAACTGCTCCATATCTGTGAGGGTTAAAAACAGTTCGCAGAAATCTATTATAATCTAAAACTATCTTATAAGATCTCAAGCATGGATAAGTGATTAGTGAAGATTAGGTGGGGCAGCTCGTTTACATGGTACAGACCCAATAACACTTTGAAAATCGGAAAGTGCAGGTGAGCTGCTTCCTGCCAGAAAGACCAAAGTTAGAACTTGTTACTACGACGTGTCTGAATTGATGGCTACTGTAACGAAGCTGCGCCAACGCTTTGCTATTGCAGAGTATCCGGTCACGACCAAAAGCCAGACTTAGACAGGCAGCAAGAGTTACTGGAAGCCTGCTGTTCTGCAAAAGGTTGGCGAACTCAGGTTATACGAAAAAATGCTTGAGACTTTGCAAGATGTTGTTAGCTCACAAGATTGAACTCAGACCGACAAAACAACAAGCCGATTATCTTGATAGGGCTTGTGGTTCTCGTCGTCATGCGTTCAATCAACTGTTGGCACATTTCAATCAAGAAGGCGTTAAATGGTCAAAGAAGGCTGCGAATGAAAAATACCAAGAACTCAGGCTTGAGTTTCCCTGGTATGCCGAAGTCAGCCAACGTGTCACCAGGAATACAATCGACGATCTTCATGACGCGTTTACTCACTTCTTCCGTCGGGTGAAGAAAGGAGAAAAAGCAGGTTATCCAAGATTCAAGAAGCGAGGACTACACGACAGTTTTTCTCTCAGAGAAAAACCCAAGTTCGATGTTGATGGCAGAACACTTCGCATTGAGAAACTGAAAACCCGCATCAAGATGCGCCAGGAACTGAGATTCACCGGAACACCTTGTCAGGTGACGATCAGTAAGCGAGCCGGAAAGTATTTCGCTTCTATTTTGGTAGACACTCAGGATTACCACCCAAAAGCACAAAGCCATGAGTCTGTAGGCGTTGATTTTGGCATCAAAGGTTTAGCTATTTGTTCGAATGGCAAAGCCTTTACTGCTAATCAGAAACTGAAAGGCTCTCTGAAACGCCTTAACAGGAAACAGAGGGCGTTAAGCCGCAAAACAAAGGGAAGCAACCGCTATGTGAAAGCCAAGCGAGCGGTTGCCAAACTGCATTACCGGATAAGTAACCAGCGATCAGCCGTACTACATGAGGTAAGTGATTATCTGACGTCAAGATTCAAAATAATCACCCTCGAAAATCTGAATGTCAAAGGCATGGTAAAAAACCGCAAACTGGCAAGAGCAATCAGTGACGCAGGTTTCGGTAAGCTGAGAGAACTTGTTGAATACAAGGCAGAGCTGAGAGGATGCCAGGTTGTGATTGCAGATCGGTTCTTTCCCAGCTCGAAGAAGTGTGCGGTTCATACTTGCGACTACGTAAATGACAATCTTACTCTGTCTGATCGTGAGTGGCGGTGTCCAAAATGTAAAACTCTGCATGATAGGGATTACAGTGCGAGTTTGAACCTTGATAATTACGGTCGAGACAGGTTACAGCTCGACGGGGTCGCCCAGACCCTAAACCCTACGCAAGAGTGGAGTTAGACACGATTCGTCGTGCATCCATGTCGACGGCGTAGATTAAGTCTACATAATTACAGATTATGTTAGATTTTTAGTAGCGGTAAAAACTAAATACTGCCATAAAAAACTAAATTTACCCGGAAAAAATGCCTGAAAAATAAATATTGGTCATATTTTGTCTATCCAAAATATAACGCTGGAGGGTGCCGGAGATTTACTGCTCAACTCCGACTTCCTGGTGGTCGGTGACCGCACTCAGTAATGATCGGAGATCTGGAATGTACGGGGGCGGATTAGTCTTTAGAAAACATAAAGAATCTTGTCGGCTTCCACCACAATGGGTTTGTTTGGGTCTTTCGTGACCTCACCTTTGATGATGGTAGGGGAGCGGAAGAGCAGACCCTTTTTGGGTATGTCGTCATTCTTAATCTGAATCTGGATTTCTCCGGTTTTATCTCGAAACAGGTAAATTGAACATCTAAGCTTCTTGATGATTTGACCGGAAAGTCTCACTAGCTCGTCATCGTCTCCGCTGTCGATCAACTGTTCGATGCTCTGCTTTTTATAATCATGAGCTTCTGCGGAAGCGGGCGGTGATGGCAGAGGCAAGTCGTTTTCTGAAAAGGCGGGCAAGGACAACAAGCAGAGGCCGCTGAAAATGAGTCCTTTCATAAAAATTATCCTTTGATCGTCTATTGTTCAGAATAGCTCAGTTGAATGGCTATCTATACCTGTCGCCCTTGAAGATACGGGGAGATCTCAAAGAAAAGTCCAGTCACTGAATGCAGCAGCCTGACCCCGGTATTCATCTTCCTCATCGTAGAGATTCCAGACCAGCGCCTGCTCAATCAAAAACCGTCGTCCGGTACTGGAAACCCGGATACCTGAATAGTTTTTGATGTAGCCGCGTTCACTGACTTCTTTGAGCAATCTGGCCCGCTCTTCCCTGTTGGGCTGCCCTGCAGAGTGCCTGGAGGGCATTTGAGTCAGGATGTTCCAGTCCATTTCAAAGAGAGACTGGGCACTCAGGTTGCCATAACAGAAAATCGGATCACTTTGTGTGCCATGAGACAACAACACTGACGAGTGTTCATACAGCTTTAAACCCAGTTCGGGGTCTTTCAGAGGCAGTCCGAAAAGCAACTGACCCGTCAGGGTAAAGTAACTGCTGGCCATCAGCAGGCCTTGTTGCTGAAGAAAAGGATCGTGCGGTGATATCATGTTTTGCCTTGTTGCGACAGTGAATAGCAGGAAAGTAAAATGAAAAAAAGCCTAAACGCTCATGGCTTAGTCGTAAAGAACTGATAAAAGATGAAATCGGATAATGAAGTACCCTGCACCTTTGAGACCCGGCAGTCGAATCGCAATCACAGCATTTTCTTCGGGTGTTTCAGAACCCTGTCACCCTCGTCTTGATCGATGCCTTGATGATCTGCGCGCTCAGGGCTTCATTGTGGTTGAAGGTCAGTGTCTCAGGTCGAACCAGCATTATGTCAGTGCGCCACTGAAGAAAAGGGCAAGGGAACTAACTGATTTTCTGCTGGACGACGCTATTGATGCAGTTATGCCGCCCTGGGGAGGAGAGATTGCCATGGATCTGCTTTCAGTGCTGGACTTTGACCAGATAGCCAAAGCAAAACCCAAATGGCTGGTGGGCTTCTCTGATATTAGTACGCTGACGTCTGTAATCACCAGTCAATGCGGTTGGGCGACGGCTCATTGTACTAATCTGATGCAACTCCATCGTTCGCAGCAGGAGCCTTTAACGACCAACACTCTGGCTTATCTGGGAACTACTGAAGCATTCACTCAATATTCATCAGAAAAGTATCAAATCTGGGGAGCATCCTACGCTGAAAACCCCAATGCATTATTCAACCTGACTGAGTCCACGTGCTGGAAATCTATGGGCGGGAACCAGCAGGTTGTAGAGTTTTCCGGTCGTTTGTTGGGAGGCTGTCTGGATACCCTGTGTCATCTCTTAGGGTCAAACTATCTGGATTTAAAAGCTTTCCAGCAGAGATACCCTGAGGACGGAATTATACTGTTTCTGGAGAATGCAGAGTTTTCTCCCACTGCTCTGATCAGAGCGTTGTTGGGTCTGAAGTACAGAGGTATCTTTAACCTTCTGAATGGGCTGTTGATGGGTCGAAATCCACCTGATGAGCATCATGGTCAATCCCTGACTTATCATCAGGCACTAAGTTATGTCCTGGAAGGTCTTGAGATACCTATTATCTACGATGTTGATATCGGGCATCTACCACCTAATCTGACCCTGATTAATGGGACCCTGGCAGAAGTCAGTCTTATTGATGGCAGAGGCAGGGTTCAACAGAAGTTGATCTGAAGCAGAAGGGCTTTTTGTATTAATTCAGGGGCACAAAATATCCAACATGGGGAAGTAGGTTGAGAAACGCCCTTTATTTCTTGTGATCAATCGTCCTTTTTCAACGGCTGCCTGTGCACCAATAAAAAAATCAGACAATACGCCACTTTTCTTACCGCTCCTGCGACGATATTCAAGGTGCTTTTTTGATGCCAGAAATAAAGTTCTATGGCATGGAGCCCTGAGAGTAAGATTAAGATCCTTAAGTAAAGACAAAGCCTCTTCAACTGTACGTAGAGGCGCACATATTTCAGAAAAGGCTATTGGGGATATAGATAGCTCCGCGTATTGTTCCAGTGCTGATACAGCCCACTCGTAGTGAGGTGCTTTTGTATCAAGCACATCTATAACGACGCATGAGTCTAAATAGACTACCGACATATCAGATATCCGACCGGCTATCGTCTATAAGTTGATTGAATTCTTCCCGGCTCATATCCATTGAATATTTATTGTGTAAATTACGAATATCCACTTTCTGGTTTTTGGCGGGTGTCAGAATGATTTCTCCATGATCATTGAGATTAACGCTTATTTCAGTTTCCTGATTAATGCCCAGCTTGGCTCGAATATCTGCGGGAATGGTAACCTGACCATGCTGATTAGTTCGTACGATCCTCATAATTTTGTACCTATTAGAATCTATTGAAATATATTAGATCACTTTTACAGTGCGTGACACTCTTTCAGATTCTGTTTACATCCTCGGGTGATCCCGGGGTGCCTATCAGCCGCAAGCCAGACGAGCCAAAATCAGATCTCAATTCATTCAGCACGAGAGGATGTTTCTTTTCCGGACGAAACCAAGTGTTGGGTGGGTTGAGTTCATGAATAGTCTGAAATGTTAGCAATACTATCCTCCATGTTAGTTTTTTTCTGGAACATTTAAGAGGAAATGTCATCTGACTCTATATGTTGTATTGATGAACCCTTCAAACTCGGAGATAACTATGGCACCAATCGAGATCAAATCGACTCAACCGACTCAACAGAGTCAACCGGCTTCACAACAAACGGTAAGACACATATACCGACTTGAAAGCAAAAAACCGCAATGTTACATGGCAGCCTTTGGCTTCACTGTTGGTGCCTTTTTGGGGCGCCCTTGTGATGGTTGCATTCTTGGCTTAATAGCTGGCTGTCTTTTCAAACACTCCTTAACATCCTTCAACATTTATGAACGAGATGTTGAGGTGCAAAATATCGAAGCGAAAGATATTGAAGTGAAAGTTATTGGCGCGGATAAGATTGCCAGAGATTGAGACTGTAGAGAACTTTTGCATGAAGTTCAGCGAGTTATATGCCAGTTTGAGCGAGTTGGGCGTAGCAGGTAAGCTCGCTGCCAAACCATGGTAGCACCGGCAGAGATTAGTTTGACTGATAAGGCTCAACACCGTCGCCCAGGTAGCGATTATTTTCTTCACGTATTCTGGCTGCCGCATCATCGTAAAGAAATGGCAGGGTGACATAGCGGGTGCCACTGGTTACCGGTGTTGCTGCATGCATAAGAGAACAGGAAAAGACAATGGCACCACCTGTGGGGGGCTTATAGCGACGGTTGCCGTATTCTGGAAACCACAATTCTCCCCCTTCGTATTCGTTACTATTCAGGTTGATGCTGATAGCGAATCGCCGGTGTGCGGTGCCCTTCGTAGTGTTATCCCGGTGTTCTTTGAAGAAGCCCGCATTGCTGCTGTCGTAGCAGGCAACAATATAGCGCTCAATGCGTGTGGCCTGAAACTGAAAAGCTTTGGCTATTTCGGGAGTGAGGCGGGTTCTTATTCGATGTTTCAACGCTGCCTGCAGGTTTTTATCGTCAATACTGAGGTCGGTTCGACGTTTGACATGGTTATCCTGAAGTTCCAGTGTCTTGCCGCCAACGGTTCGCATAAAGCCCGAAGGCTCCGGCTGCCCTTTCTGATAATAACGAACAAGGGTTTCGCAAAAGTCGCTTTCCAGCACCCTGGGCACCAGCAAAACCGGAGCCCAGGGTTCTATATCTGGAGATGAGTGATACACTGGGTCAGGCAGCTTCTGCATAGTTGTTATAAAAATATCAGGCTCGTCAAGATTGCCTTTGGCATAGACACGAAGCGTTGGGTCCAGAATTAACCAATAAGGATAGAAAATTTCTTGCTGTTCTGAGCGTTTGTCCATGGCTCCATATTGCCTGCAAACAGTTCCTCCTTCATCGTAAAAAATACGTTGATTTGGGAATGCTTTCAGTGCCTGGGGGTTGTGCAGGTCTCTTTGATTCAGGGTGACTGCGAAACGGACGCTTTTGTCGTCACGAGTCATTAAGTTTGATTGACTGACTGCTTCCAGAAACTTGATGACCGGTTTTGCGGAGCAGTCTCCGAGAAAGACCAGTCCGACAAAACGTCCGCCGAGACTGGAAAAAGCAAATTGAGGGTTGTTGGTTGTGTGAGCGTGGAACCAGGGGGCAGGTTCTCCCCATGAAGGTGATTTATTGTTCATTTATATATGCGTTCTAATTTATTGATAATTTTTTTATTTCAAACCTTATTAACTATCGACCAGTTTCTGTTAAAAAATACTTTGCACAGCTTTTTGAGGACTTAACATGGATGTACTGGGGCTTGTGCCACAAGGGCTCGAATTTAATGGCAATTCTGGTGTCCCAGCGAGTTGCCTTAAATTGCCATGAGAGCCCAACCGATTGATATCAATGGGTTAAAACTGTCCGAAGCATTGTTGCTGACGAGGCAAAAAATTAAAATACAAAACCTTCATCCTCCCAAACTTCTGCTACTATCACTGGGTCAATATTGATCAGAAAAACGAGCGCTTTATCAGGTTTCAGTGGCGGGTGTTTCGACCCCGAAAAACAGGGTGTGACTGTAATGTCGTCAGGTAAGTTAGCGAGTATTTTTGCAATTTTGTGCTCAGTGGTAACGGCAGTTTATGGTTCTGATCCGGAAAAGAAAACTGCAGTAGTCAATGCGGGCAGTACCGGTTCAAGACTCTATATCTATGAACATTCCTCAGACCCTGCCAACGGAATTCCTGTTATCAAGAACAAAACGCCAAGCAAAATAAAAGGAGGCGTTCATGAAGAAAGTGTAGATAGTGTGAGTGGCTATCTTGATCGGCTATTCGATTCAGTCAGCAAAGAAAATATTAATAATATTTACTTTTATTCAACCGCCGGAATGCGGGTAATCAGACCTCAGAAAAGAGCAGCTCTGAATGATAGAATTGAAAAATGGTTAAAAGAAAACTTTCCTTCAGCCACTATTGAAGTGGCGACAATAACAGGCAGAAAAGAGGGACTCTATGCCTGGCTGGCGCTGAATTATGACAACTCGCGCATAAAATTACAGGGAGACACAGTAGGTGTTCTTGACCTGGGCGGTGCTTCTACACAGATTGCTTATGAGGTAGATAAGGATGAGGATTTCACCGTTAAGATAAACGACAATACTTACAAGCTTAAGTCAGAAAGTTTTTTGGGTTTAGGGCTGGATCAGGCAATAAGCCAATATTTGAACCGGGCGTCATGTTTCCCTATGGGCTACCCTTTGCCAGATGGCAGAAACGGAACTGGTGATTTTATTACCTGCACTGCGAAAGTTAAGCCGTTGATTACAAGAGTACAAGAAATCAACAACTATATTGGATTTCACCCTCCCCGAAATACGCACAGTTTTCTTGCTATTGCAGGATTTGACTATACCGCAGCAGAGTTAGGTATTAGTAAGGATTTTTCCATTGCCAGTCTGGATGAGAAGGGTAAGACGTTTTGCGATAGTGCCTGGAATGACCTGAAGAGTGGAAAAACTCCTTATCCGGTCAATTCTTTCTTATGGCATTATTGTTTCGATGCAGCCTATGAGAAGGACTTGTTAACATTTGGGTATAGGTTAAACACCAGAAATACTCCTATTAAAATGGCTTCCAGTATTGGCTATAAATCTGATTGGACCATAGGCGTTTTGTTTAACTCTTTTATCACCTCGGTTAATAAAAAGGAACGAGAGTATCATACTGAATTCTTCAGATCAGAGAATTGCATGCACAATAGTGCAGCTTCTTCCATGTCGTTTTTTTAGACCACTGCACCTGCTCTTAAATGGCAACATCAGAGAGTCAATGATTCGGACGATTTTTAACTCAGTGGTGCCTGGGGATTGGTGATCAGGGCGCTTTCAGGCAGCTCGGAGAGACGGCAGATTTGCGATGACATCCGAACCCTTGTCACAAGCATCGGCACATCAATGTTAAGTACCTAACCAGTTGGTTTCGCATATTCTGGACGGCGGCTTTTTCCATCCTTCTGCGTTCCAACTCTGGTTGCGTAGCTATGGCTACGCGCCCGTCGTTGCGCCTTGAAGGATGAAAAAATCCACTCGCCAGAATATGCGAAACCAACTGGCCAGGTACTTAAGTCGTCAAAAAAACTGTTCAAAGTATTGGTTAAATAGACTGTCTTTTATTTTTTGAATTAATAAAGTTAGCTATCTATACCTACTTAATAGGGGTTGTATTTTAGATAGATCGCTTGTTTGTTTGTGACGATAAATATTTATCAAGATTTATAATTTTTAACATCATTACACAAGGGTGTAATCATGGCTGATGATAGCAGTGCCAGTAGTGAGCAGCAGTCGCAGACCTCTAGTGATTCCGAATTAAATTCAGACGTCGACACAAATCTTGAAAAAGTTCGATTTGATAAACCATCAAAATCAGTTGTCAAATCAGTGTCAGCTGATACCCAGTATCTTTTAGACTTTAATTCCGACGACGTAAAACTGGAAGTCAGGGGGCCTGACTTTGTTCTTGTCTTCCCAGATGGTGTTGAAATCACCTTGTTACTTGCGGGGGTGATGGCTGCAACAGAGCAAACACTTCAATTTAAATTCGCCGATGGCTCAGTTATCAGTGGTGATGAATTCATTTCCAAATCCAGTTTTGTTGAATCGGAAGATGTACCTGTTTCTACTCTGAAGGGACAGGAGAGTGAATCTGAAGAGGAAGAAACGCCATCAGGCAAGGAAACGGAAGAAACATCATACAGTGAAACGACTGATTCAAAGACTCAATCAAAAGCCAGCAAGGAAATAAAAAAGAATGATGAGGCGTTTAAGAAAAAACCTGTAGAAGAGGTAGAACCCCGGGATGATGATTTTACCGACACGGCGCAGGCAACCAGCACCAGCTCGTCTTCTTCGCCTCCGGTTGAAGAAGTTACTCCAACAGAAGCTGCTTCAACAACGGAAGGTACCAGTAATCTTACATTCTCGGTTTCGGTGACCAATGTCGGTTCAAGTTCTGCAGGTCAGCTCATTATTGGTGGTGGCGGCAACAACTCTTCGACCAGCCAAAGCGATCCTGAGCAGCATCTTGAGATTGAGCGCTTTGGTAGCAGCCTGGACGGAGACTCTGATGTTCAGCTCAATTACAACAGTGGCCTGGAAATTTACGGTGAAGATCCCTTACTTTTTACTGACTCATTAAACAGTAAGAATCTGGTTCTGCAGAATGATGCAAATATTAATGATATTGCAGCTATTTATGTTGAAAATATGCCCGATGGCTGGGGAGTTGCCGGTGGCGCGACTGAGGGTGACGGAAGCTGGCTGCTGCCGAGTCTGACCAATTTTATTCTGACCTACCCTACTGAAACTGACAGTCAGGTGGTGGATCTTTCCTTTAAACTGGTTCTCAAAGACGGTTCAGAAAATGAATACGTCATCCCTGTTATCCGCCGAGATGCCTCCGATCCGGGTGAACTCACTCTTTCCTCATCGGAACTTTCCCCCCTGGTACTGGATACCAGCCCAACCAGCGACAATATAACAACAGGCGACAATGATGACATCATTCACGCAGGCGTTGGTGATGACATTGTTGATGCGGCAGGTGGTGATGATTTTGTTTCCGGCGGTATGGGTGATGATCAGCTCGATGGCGGGGCGGGTTCTGACACTATTCAGTTCAGCTATGAATATGGTGCCAATACGATAGGGCCTGAAAGCGGTGTCAAAATAGACCTGGGCTCCGGGTCGGTGACTGATGACGGCTATGGCACTTCTGATGCCATTAGTAATTTTGAGAATGTCATCGGCACAATCCATGACGATACCATCACCGGTAGCGAATACATTGACGCCGACAACAGTGGTGATAATACGCTTGGCGGCCTTGCCGGCGATGATGTTATTAGCGGTTTGAGTGGCGATGACTTTCTGGTAGGTGGTGTCGGCACAGATACTCTCTTCGGCGGTGCCGGAAGTGACGTACTGGACGGTGGGGCTGATGATGACAATCTATCGGGCGGTGCGGGTACCGATATCCTGAAAGGTGGCGCCGGCGCAGACAGCCTGGACGGTGGCGCAGGTTCGGATACGGTGGATTACAGTGATGAAACCGGTTCTGTCACGGTTGATCTGGCAGGGTCGACCGCCACCGACGGCAATGGTGATACAGACACCCTGACCAATATTGAGAACATTACCGGTAGTTCCGGGGATGACCAGATTTTTGGTGATTTTGGGGCAAACGTTCTCAACGGAATGGATGGCAACGACACTGTCTCTGGTGGTGACGGAACGGACACCATAAATGGTGGTAGCGGTAACGACTACATAAACGGTAATCAGGGTGACGACCTTATTGATGGCGGTGCCAATGATGACATCATCCATGGTGGTTTTGGTAACGATACCCTCAATGGTGGTGAAGGCATTGATACGCTGGATATGGTGGGGACGGTAACCAGCCTTTTCGATACACCGGATGATATCACGATTGACCTGAGTACCTCACCGGATGGAACCGGTTCCGTTACGGTCAACAAGAGTTATGGGAGTGGCCTGTTCACTGGTGTTGATACCATCACTGGGTTTGAGAACATCACCACGGACCATGGTAATGACACTCTCACGGGGAATGATCTCGATAATGTGCTGAGCAGTGGTCGCGGCATTGACAGGCTTGATGGAGGGAATGGTCGGGATACCCTTCAGGGCGGTGCTGATGATGACACGCTAATCGGGGGCGCCGGTAATGACATTCTTGAAGGCGGTGACGGGAACGATGTCCTGGATGGTGGTTCCGGAAACGATGATCTTCGAGGAGGTGATGGCGTTGATACGGTCAGTTTTGCTGCTCTTTCCAGTGCCGTCAGTGTTGACCTCGGCGATGGCCGAATTTCCGATGATGGCCTAGGTGGCACAGATACTATTCAATCTATTGAAAATATTGAAGGTACCAATCTGACGGGGCAGGGCGACACACTGCTCGGTGATACCGGGGATAATGAAATATTCGGTCTGGACGGGGATGATACTCTGGGAGGTGGTGGGGGTACCAACAGGCTGGATGGTGGTGCCGGGAGTGATACCGTCAGTTATGGCAACGAGACCAGCGGCGTTACCGTAGACCTGGATGACACCCTGAACCCCGTTGTAACAGCGTCGGGACAGGACACGTTGATTTCCATTGAGAACCTTTCCGGTGGTTCCGGAAACGATTTTTTGAAAGGAACTTCAACTGAAAATACCCTCAGTGGCGGCAGTGGTGACGACACGCTGATGGGCCGGGGGGGTAATGATACGCTGGATGGTGGTATTAATGGCCAGACGGGTGACTGGGTCGATTACAGTGAAGCTTCGTCAGCGGTGATAGTGAACCTTTCCGGCACAGATCACACGGCTTCATACGGCATTGGTGCCAATGCTGCTATCGACGGTGACGGCGGAACCGATGCCCTGAAAAACATTGAAAATGTCACAGGCTCTGCAGGAAATGATGTTCTGATCGGCGATGAGCTGAATAACCACCTGCAGGGTGGCGATGGTAACGATACCTTCGTGGGCGGAAATGGTAGCGATATCTTCGATGGTGGCAGTGGTTCGGAGAGCGATACGGCTGACTATACGACAGTCACCGGAAATATTGTTGTTGACCTGGAAAATGATACGGCCAGCAATGATGGTTTCAATAACACTGATACCCTGACCAGTATTGAGAATGTGCTGGGAGGCTCTGGTGATGATGTTATTAGCGCCGGTACGAGTAATGAAAGTAATGTGCTCCGGGGCAATGCTGGCGAGGATCAACTGTCTGGCGGAGCAGGCGCAGATATACTCGACGGCGGTGATGGTGATGACAGACTGATTGGTGGCTCCGGAGCAGATCAGCTGATCGGTGGGGATGACAATGAAACCCATGGCGATACAGTTGATTACAGTGCCGCTGCCATTGGCCTTCAGGTTGATCTGGCCAGCGGGGTGGTGGCTGATGATGGTACTGGCAGCCAGGACACTATTTCAGGCATAGAAAATGTCATAGGCGGTTCCGGTGATGACCAGCTAACCGGCAACAGTGATGCTAATACGCTGACTGGCAATGCCGGTGATGATGTCCTCAATGGCGGCGGGGGCGAAGACACCCTGCTGGGAGGGGATGGTGACGACCGGCTGACCGGCGGCAGTGGCAATGACACTCTCAATGGTGGCATCCAGACAGCCAATGGTGATACAGCCGATTACAGTGCTGACTCAACCGATCTGAATGCGGATCTGGATACCGGTATTGCCAGCAGCACGCTCAGTGGCAGTGACACATTGGTAGGTATTGAAAATATCACTGGCGGCAGCAGTGATGACCGCCTGCTGGGGGACAGTTCCGATAACCAGCTGTCCGGCGGTGCCGGGGACGATGTGCTCACTGGCAGGGGAGGCAGCGACACACTGGATGGTGGCACCGGGAGTGATACCGCTGACTATTCTGCAAGCACCGGCATTGTTACTGTTGCTCTGGATGGCTCATTAACCAATACCAACGGCATTGATGCTAGCACGGATACCCTGATTGATATTGAGAATGTTACTGGCGGCAGCAACAACGACAGGCTGGTGGGCAATAGCGATAACAACCTGCTTAGCGGCAATGCCGGTGACGACCTGCTCCGTGGTGGTGCCGGTAATGACACTTTCTATGGAGAGACAGAAGCTGCGGGAGTTAATCCTGGCAGTCAGGACACAGATACCGTCAGCTATTCACTGGCAGCGGCAGGGGTCAGTGTTGATCTCGCTGCCAATTCAGCCAGCGATGATGGCGACGGTGGCAGCGATCAGTTGTATGGCATTGAGAATATAACGGGCAGTAATGCTCAGGATAATATCAGTGGTGATGCCGGGGACAATGAGCTTAAAGGTGAAGGAGGCGATGATATCCTTGCCGGTGGTGGCGGTGATGACGTTCTTGATGGCGGCAGTGGAACGGCTGACCAAGCGAATTACAGCAATGCAGCCAATAGCATCAGTGTAGATCTGGCTGCTGGCCAGGCTCTGGATGATGGGGATAGCGGTACCGATACCCTGATCGCCATCGAAAATGTCACTGGCAGTGATCACAATGACGATATCCGGGGCTCTTCAGATGCCAATACCCTGAGCGGGGGGGATGGTGACGACCTGCTCTTCGGTGGTGCCGGTAATGACGTTCTTGATGGAGAAAGCGGCGCTGATACCGTGACCTATGACGACTACGGTCGTTCGGTTATCGCAACGCTTGCAGATGCTGGTGATGGCCAGGCAACGGATGCCGGTGGAACGGAAACCGATACCCTCCGCAACATCGAAAACATAACAGGTAGCAGCAGTTATGGCGATACGCTGACCGGAAACAGCAGTGACAATGTTCTGTCCGGCAATGGTGGCGATGACATTCTCAGTGGCGGTGCAGGTGCCGACACGCTAAAGGGCGATGACGGCAATGACACGCTTTCTGGTGGTATCGGGGCGGATAATTTCGATGGTGGTGCGGACGTGGATACGGTCACTTATGCCGGAGTCTCCGTTGGCGTCACCGCTAACCTTCGGACTGGCCTCGGTAACGACGGTAGCGGTGGTAGTGAAACCTACAGCAATATCGAGAACCTGATCGGGGGCAGCAGTGACGATACCCTGACCGGAACTGACAGCTCCTCCCAGGGCAACGAACTCTCTGGCGGAGCCGGTGACGACGCTCTGACTGGCGGTGCGGGTAACGACATTCTGGATGGTGGCAGTCATGGTGTAGCCGGCGACACGGTTGTCTTCAGTGATGGCAGTAGTGGTGTCACGGCCAGTCTGGTTGATGGCCAGGCCACTGATAGCGAGGGCGGCCAGGACGTTCTGCAGAACATTGAAAATTTAACCGGTACCAGCAGCGATGACAGTCTGACCGGTGACGCATTAGACAACGTGCTTAGTGGTAATGCCGGTACAGATACATTGCTCGGTAATGGCGGTGATGACACCCTCAATGGTGGTAATGACAACGATATCCTGGTGGGTGGGGCCGGTGCAGATACCCTCAATGGCGGAGCGGGCAGTGACACGGCGGATTACAGTGACAACACCAGCATTGTTACGGTTGACCTGTCACAGGCGAGTAACAAGGTGACTGAAGGCGGGTTCATTACCGATATCCTGAACGACATCGAAAATGTTACCGGCGGCTCCAACAATGACACCCTGAGAGGTGATGATGATGCCAATGTCTTGACCGGCGGGGACGGTGACGACCTGCTGGTGGGTGGCCGTGATGACGATGAGCTGGTCGGCGGTGATGGTATTGACACGGTGGACTACGGTACCAGTAATCAGGCTGTCACCGTGAACCTGAACCTTGGCACTGCGTCTGATGGCTTTGGTTCCTCGGATACATTGAGTGGCATTGAAAAAGTTATTGGCAGCGACCATGACGATAGCCTGACCGGAAATAACGATGATAATGAGCTGTCTGGTGGTCTGGGCAGTGACAGCCTCGTGGGTGGGGGCGGCAATGATATCTTCCGTGGCGGCAGTGACGGTGCCAGTGAGAACACTGTTGATTATACCGATGCGGCAGCCGCTGTAACCGCGAGCCTGACGGACGGTACAGCGACAGACGATGGTGATGGTGGCCAGGATACCTTCCACGATATCGATAATATTCGGGGTAGCAGCCACGACGATGTGATCATCGGCGACGCTAACGTCAATGATCTTTATGGGGGAGCAGGGGATGACACCCTGACAGGACGGGCAGGCAATGACCGTCTGGAAGGTGGGGGCAACACGGCGGTGGGCGATACCGCCGACTACTCTCTGGCGGCCAGTGCAGTCACTGTCGATTTGTCTATCGGCAAGGCGACGGATGACGGTGATGGTGGTGGTCAGGATGACCTGATCGGGATAGAGAATGTTACCGGCAGCGACGGTAATGATGTGCTGACAGGTGACACGGCTGCCAACAGGCTGCAGGGTGGCGACGGTGACGACAGTCTGAAAGGCGGACAGGGTGATGATTCCCTTGAGGGCGGTGACGGCTCCGATACGCTGGTAGGAGGAGAGGGAGTTGACACCATCGACGGTGGCACGGGTGTGGACACGCTCAGTTACGCTTCTGATCAGGACACCAACAGCGACGGTATGGGTGTGGTAGTCGATCTCTCTGTTGACCAAGCCACCGATGGCAGTGGTGCTACTGATAGCGTCACTAATATTGAAAATGTCACCGGCAGTGACTTTAAGGACACCCTGACCGGTGATGCCAATGCTAATACCCTGGCTGGCGGCCTTGGCGATGATACTCTGGCCGGTGGTGCCGGAGCAGATACACTGGATGGCGGAACTGAGGGTAGCGACGGCGATACAGCGGATTACACCGATGCATTGGGGGTTGTTACAGCAGACCTGTCAGGCGCAAACGATACGGCCATTGTTGATGGCGATGCCACTGATACCCTGATCAGTATTGAAAATATCACCGGCAGCCAGTTTGCCGACACGCTGACCGGTGATAACAATGCCAATACTCTGCTGGGCAATGGTGGTGATGACACCCTGATGGGGGGGCAGGGAGAGGACATACTGGCCGGTGGTGCCGACAACGACACACTGGACGGGGGATTGGATGCTGACACCCTCAGGGGAGAAGCGGGCGAGGATACCCTGGTCGGTAATGAGGGTGACGATATCCTGGAAGGCGGTGACGATGCAGACCGCCTTGAAGGCGGCACAGGTGCCGACCAGTTGCGAGGCGGCGCTGGCATTGATACCGCCGTATACAGCAATGATGCCAGCGGTATTACTGTGAACCTTGCTGATGCCGCGCCCAATGCCACCGACGGTTCAGGAGCTACGGATACCCTGGACAGCATCGAGAATATTGTCGGCAGTGCCAGTGCTGACAGTATTACCGGTGACAGCCAGGTCAACCTGCTTCAGGGGGGCAGTGGTGACGATACGCTGCGTGGTGGCGATGGCGACGATACCCTTCAGGGGGAAAATGATGCCGACACGCTCTTTGGTGATGCGGGCGATGACACTCTGGAAGGCGGTGGTGGCGACGATACCCTTGATGGCGGCCTCGGCAGTGACAGCCTCGACGGCGGTAGCGGTAATGACACTGTTGATTACAGTCTGATGTCCGCCAGTGTGGTGGCGGATATTTCCGGTAGTGTCGATACGGTCACCATTGGCAGCGACACCGATACCCTGACCAGTATTGAGAATATTAACGGCAGTGATCACTACGATACGCTGACGGGTGACGGCGGTGTCAATATCCTGCAGGGCAATGATGGTAACGATACCCTGAGCGGCAATGACGGTGCCGACCAGCTATTCGGTAACGAGGGTGATGACACCCTGCAAGGCGGCAGTGGCAGTGATACTCTCAATGGCGGTGCTAACGGGGAAACCAACGGTGATACGGTTGACTACAGCAGTCATAGTCGTGCAGTAACGGTTGATCTTGACAGCGGTACTGCCACCGATGGAACTGCCGATACTGACACCCTTGTCGATATTGAAAACATCACAGGCAGCGGGCTGGGTGATACCCTGACCGGCGATATTCACGACAACCTCATAGCAGGCAGCGGTGGTAGCGATACCATCGACGGCAATAGCGGTGATGACCACCTTCAGGGGGGCAGTGGCAATGACGTTCTCATTGGTGGCCTCGGCAGCGATACCCTTGATGGTGGCACCGAAACGGACACGGCGGACTTCAGAGCGGCTATTGGTTCGGTCAATGCCAACCTGTCTTCCGGCACTCCTCAGGCGTCAGTGAGTGGCGACGCCACGGACACACTGATTAGCATTGAAAATCTGCGAGGCAGTAATCAGGCCGATACCTTAACCGGCGATAACAACGCCAATGATCTTCATGGCGGTCAGGACAACGATACCCTGACTGGCAACGGTGGCGTTGATCGGCTCTATGGTGAAAGTGGTGATGACACCTTGGTCGGTGGCGATGGTGCGGATACTCTCGATGGTGGTAGTGGTGGTGAATCGGCAGGGGATACGGCAGATTACAGCGCCCGAAATACGGCGGTGACCATCAATCTTCAGAACCAGTCCCTGAACGATGACGGTAGTGGTGCTCAGGACACTCTGGTGGATATAGAGAATGTCACCGGTGGCAGTGCCGACGATACGCTCACGGGGGATGCCGCAGACAATGTGCTGACCGGGGGCGGCGGCGATGACATTCTGGTAGGCGGTGGCGGTCAGGATCGGCTGGTAGGCAGCGGCGGTTCTGATGTGGATACGGTGGATTACATTGGTGCTGCTGGTGCCGTGGTAGCTGACCTGTCCAACTCGCAAGCTAGTGATGATGGTGATGGCAGTTCTGATGATTTGATTGATATTGAGAACCTGATCGGTAGTAACAACGGAGACTCCCTGACCGGTGACGCTGAGGCCAACAAGCTTGAAGGGGGTGCCGGTGACGACACGCTGAAGGGTATGGGTGGCAACGATGTTCTGGAAGGGGGGGCGGATAACGACACCCTCAGTGGTGGGGCTGGCACTGACAATCTCATAGGTGGTATAGGTACCGATACGGCAGATTACAGTGATGCCCAGTCCGGAGTGACGGTTGATCTTTCCGCAGCCTCGAACCAGACTTCTGACGACGGTGATTCTTCCAGCGATACCCTGGACAGCATTGAGAATGTTACAGGCAGCCTGAATAACGACACACTGACGGGAGATAACCAGAATAATACTCTGAGCGGGCTGGATGGCAGCGACATCCTGTCTGGCGGAGGCGGGGCGGATACTCTCGAAGGCGGCAATAACGACGATACCCTGCGTGGTGATAGCGGTAACGACGCGCTGAAAGGGGGCAACGGGAGCGATACCGCTGATTACAGCGGAGTCACCGGCAGCGTCACTGCCAGTCTGTTAAATAAGCAGGTCTCCGACGATGGCGATGGTGGTCAGGATACTCTGGACAGTATTGAGAACCTTATTGGTGGTACGCTCGGCGATAACCTGGCGGGTGATAACCAGAATAATCGGCTGGAAGGTCGTGAAGGAAGCGATGTTCTCAGGGGCGGCCTGGGTGATGATGTATTGATTGGTGGCGATGATGCTGGTACGACTGACCGGGCAGATTATGATGATGCCTCGGCTGGTGTCACCGTTAACCTGACCACAGGCAATGCATCGGGCGCCAATGGTAATGACACTCTGAATGGCATTGAGGATATCAAGGGCAGCAACCACGATGACACACTGACCGGAGACAGTGCAGCTAATGTTCTGGAGGGGCTGGACGGCATCGACATCCTCTATGGTGAAGGTGCAGACGATACGCTCTATGGTGGTAACCAGAACGACACTATTTTCGGCGGTGACGGTAGCGACACCATTCGTGGCGAGGATGACAATGACACGATCAGCGGAGGTGCCGGAAACGATGATCTGGATGGTGGCGCTGATTTTGACACTCTGGATTACACTGACCACACCAATAACCTGACCGTAGACCTGAACAACTCCACGGTTAACGCCGACTCCAACAATACCGATACCATCAGCAATTTTGAAGCGGTCATTACTGGCAGCGGTGACGATACACTGACCGGGACAGCGGATGCCAATACCCTCAGGGGGAATGTCGGCAATGATACTTTGACCGGTGGCGATGGTGCCGATTCTCTCGAAGGCGGAACCGGCAATGACGTGTTTATTGAGGGGGGTGGCAGCGACATTATCGATGGCGGCGATGATATTGATACTGTGGATTACAGCTTGCTGGGTTCAGGTCAGTCAGTTCAGGCAACACTGGTTCTGGGAGGGGACGGCTCGGCTGTGTCGGGATCTGACACCGATACGCTTCGTAATATTGAGAACATCATTGGTTCTGATGCGGCGGATACCCTTACAGGGAGTAGCGCAGATAACCAGCTATCCGGTGGTTCGGGGAACGATACGCTGACCGGTGCTGCGGGCGATGACACACTTGATGGCGGTGATGATACCGACACCGTTGATTATTCCGCAAATACCAATGCCCAGGCCGTTGTTATTGATCTGGCCAACCAGGCTATTAACGATGATGGTCTGGGAGGCAGTGATACCCTGAGCAATATCGAGATTATCCAGCTTGGTGCAGGAAATGATGTCGCCACAGGCGATAGTCATAACAATGAATTTTACGGCAACGACGGCACCGATACCCTCAGTGGGGCCGATGGTGATGACCAGCTCTACGGTGGTAATAAGGATGACATCTTGCGGGGTGGTGCAGGAACCGACTTACTGGATGGCGGTTTGGGTACTGACACAGTGGATTACACTGATGCCACCGCAGCCGTTGAAGTGGACCTCTCCGCAAACCGAGCCAAAGAGCAGGGTATCCTCACAGACACGTTTAATGATATCGAAAATATCTTGTCCGGTGATCACAATGACACTCTTATCGGCGATGGCGACGTCAACCGCATAGAAGGTGGAGCGGGTGATGACAGTATTACTGGCAATGCCGGTAATGACCAGCTGTTTGGTGATGACGGCGCAGATACCTTCTACGAAGGTGCAGGCAGCGATACCATCGATGGTGGCTTGGGTATTGATACGGTGTATTACAGCTCGGTATCAGGTGTTGAGCTGACGGTTGATCTTGATGGTGGCTCAGGTTCGGGGTCTGCCGTATTCAGTGGCGGCAATTCAGATGTTGATACCCTGGTTGATATTGAAAATATCGTCGGAACTGACAATAACGATACCATTACCGGAAGCAGCGAAGTTAATGAACTGGATGGTGGCGATGGTGATGACTGGCTGGTAGGTGAAGCTGGCAATGATACCCTCAGAGGCGGTGGTGGCACGGATACCGCCGACTACAGCTACCAGACCAATAACGTCCTGATTAATCTGGCAGACGATACCAATAATAATGATGGTCATGGTGATCGGGACAGTCTTGTTGATGTTGAGAATATCGTCAGTGGCTCCGGTAACGACACTCTGACCGGTGATTCTGCCAACAATACGCTTGATGGCGGGGCAGGCGATGATACTCTGTCTGGCGGCTCTGGCAACGACACCCTTACCGGTAATCTTGGCAGTGACACGGCGGATTATCGGGACGCTGTATCCAGCCTGACGATTGATCTTTCTGCTGGCGCTCCGATCAATGATACTCTGGGCGGTCAGGATACTCTCCAGTCCATTGAAAACCTGATGGGCGGTGACCATGCCGATTCGCTGACCGGCGACAGCATCAGTAATGTTCTCTGGGGGGGAGATGATAACGACACCCTGAATGGACTGGGAGGCGCCGATACTCTGGAAGGGCAGGAGGGTAATGATACCCTCGATGGGGGAGATCTTGACGACACCCTCAGAGGCGGTAATGGCGACGATACGCTGATCGGTGGTTCAGGTAATGACAATCTGCAGGGTGATGCCGGGACTGATACCGCAGATTACAGTGCTCAGACTCAGTCTGTCACCATCAACCTTCTTGATCAGTCACAAAACAACGATGGCCAAAGTGGCCAGGACACCCTCTCTAATATTGAAAACCTTTCTGGCGGCAGTAACGACGACACGCTGACCGGTGATAATGCCGACAATACGATTCGTGGCAATGCCGGTAACGATACCCTCAGTGGCAGTGGCGGTGCTGATCAGCTCATAGGTGATGCGGGTGATGATACCCTGCGAGGCGGTGCTGGCAACGACACCCTTGATGGTGGTCAGGGTGCCGGAGATACGGCAGATTACACAGGGCATGGCAGTGCTGTCACGGTAACACTGACCAGTGGCGGTGCCGGCAGCGGTACAGCCACTGATGCCGCCACCAGTGACATCGATACTCTGGCGGGTATCGAAAACCTCACCGGCAGCAGTAATGATGACACGTTAACCGGTAATGACCTTGCCAACACTCTTCATGGCGGTGACGGTGCGGATACCTTGATCGGTGGAGACGGCGCAGATACCCTGCGTGGCGGCGATGAGACAGCCGATAACAGCCTGAATGATACTGCCGATTACAGCGGCGCCTCCGGAGCCCTGACCATTGACCTGGCCAATGAAGAAGCCACCGATGATGGCTACGGCAACCGTGATGCAGTGATCGATATCGAAAGAGTAGTTGGCACTGCTTATGATGATTCGATTCGGGGGGATGCTGAAAGTAACCAACTCACCGGCGGTAACGGCAACGATACGTTTTATGGTGCTGGAGGGGTTGATACGTTTTTCGGCGACGCTGGCACTGATACTGCCGATTACAGCGATGCCGGTAGTGCTGTCAATGTGAACCTGCTTAATGGAGTAGCTACTGACGATGGCGATGGTGCCAATGACGTACTCACAGGCATTGAGAATGTTATTGGCTCTGCCAACGCTGACACCATAGAGGGTGATACTCAGGCGAACCAACTGGAAGGTGGCGATGGCGCCGATACTCTGACCGGTGGTGATGGCGATGACGTGTTGCTGGGTCAGGACGGTGACGACATTCTTGAAGGGGGCCTTGGTGCTGACACACTTGATGGTGGGCTGGGTAATGACCGGGTGGATTACAGCGCCTTCGCCGGAGCACTGACTATTGACCGCTCAGGAGGCGGAAATAGTTTTCAGGTCGATCTCGGTGGTGGCAATGTTGATACCCTGACCAGCATTGAAGACCTGGTGCTGGGTGCGGGTGATGACCATATCATCGGTGATAGTGGAGACAACCGTTATGACGGTGGAATAGGTAATGACAAACTGGAAGGCAGGGGCGGAAACGATACCCTCAACGGCGATGAAGGCGATGACACCATCAGCGGAGGCAGTGGCAGTGACACTCTCGATGGCGGTGAAAGCGCCAGCGATAACGATACCCTGGATTATTCTGACAATACCACAGGCCTGACGGTTGACCTGGGTTCGTCTTCGGTGGTGGACGGGGCCGATACTGACACCATTGCCAATTTTGAATCTGTGCTGGGTGGTTCCGGTGATGACATCCTGACAGGTACCGCAGAAGTCAATATTCTGGATGGTCAGGACGGTGATGACATTCTTTATGGCAAGGCCGGTGCCGATACCCTGAGGGGCGGAAACCACAGCAGTAACGGTGATACCGCTGATTACAGTACCCATGGCAGCGCAGTCACGGCTACGCTGACTGCCAACGGTAACGGAACAGCTAACGATGGTACCGATACCGACAATCTGGAAGGTATAGAGAACATCAGCGGCAGTGCTTATGGCGATACCCTGACCGGTGATAACAATGCCAATACCCTCAATGGTAATGCTGGTATTGATACCATTAATGCCGGTGGTGCAGCAGATACAGTCAATGGTGGTGATGGTGCGGACATAATTGATGGTGGTGCCGGTGCGGACACACTTCATGGGGACGCTGATGGTGACACTGTCAGTGGTGGCGATGACAACGATACCCTCTTCGGCGATGCTGGCAATGACACTCTGAATGGCGATGCCGGGGATGACACTCTTTATGGTGGAACCGGTGACGATACCTTGGATGGAGGCAGTCATTCCAGCAATGGTGATACCGCCGATTACAGCGGCAAGTCGGCAATCACTGTTGATATGAACCTGGGCAGTAACCAGGTCAGTAATGACGGTGAAGGTGGTCAGGACACGCTGCTTAATATTGAAACTATTATCGGTACTTCCAACAACGACAGCATGACCGGCAATGCTGACAGCCACCGGTTTGAAGGGGGCGGCGGCGATGACAGCCTCTCAGGTGGCAGTGGCGATGATGAGCTGGTTGGCGGTGATGGCAACGATACCATTGACGGTGATGCGGATAACGATGATATCGAGGGTAATGCCGATAACGACATCCTGACAGGGGGTCAGGGTGAAGATTTCCTCAAGGGTGGCACAGGTCAGGATACTCTTTCAGGTGGAACCGAGAATGACACGCTCTGGGGTGAAGACGGTGATGACACTCTTGATGGGGGCGGCGGTGATGACTCCATCAACGGTGGGGCAGGAACCGATACCCTGTTATTAACCGGGGCAACACAAGCGGTCAATATTGATCTTCAGGCCGGTACGGCAACCAACGATGGCTATGGTACCAGCGACTCCAGTATTACCAATATTGAGAATGTTACGCTTGGCGCTAACGGTGGCGTCGTCACGGGTAGTGCCGATGATAATGTGCTGACCGGAAGCACTGGAGTCGATCAGTTCCATGGCGGTAGCGGCAATGACAGGCTGGAGGGCCATGACAACGATGACCTGCTCTACGGAGATGCCGGTCAGGACACGCTGTATGGTGGTGCCGGAGCAGATACCCTTGAAGGGGGTACGGAAAATGACACCCTCTATGGCGAGGCAGGCAATGATACGTTGCGTGGCGATGCCGGTCAGGATCAGCTCTTTGGCGGTGTCGGCAATGATACTCTGGAGGGGGGGAATGACGACGATACCCTCGAAGGTGGCGCCGATGACGATACCCTCCACGGTGGTGACAACAATGACACGCTGCGTGGAGAGGCCGGTGCTGATCAGCTCAACGGTGACGCTGGTGATGATGTGCTTGAAGGAGGGGATGGCATTGATACCCTTAACGGCGGTGATAATGACGATACCCTGCGAGGAGGAGCGGGAGGCGACACGCTGAACGGGGATTCCGGTGATGACACCCTGGTTGGCGGAGCTGGTAATGACAGTCTCGACGGTGGTGTCGGCACAGCGGACTGGGCCGATTACAGCGACGCTATCGGTGATGTTACCGCTGATCTCAGCGACCTGGTTGGCACCAATGCCGAAGATGGCCAGGGTTTCAGCGATACTCTCGTAAATATTGAAAATATCCGTGGTGGTGCCCATTCTGACGACCTGACAGGGGACGCCAACGCCAATCACCTGGTGGGTAATAGCGATAATGATACCTTGTCCGGTGGTGATGGTGCGGATCATCTGGAAGGCGGTGACGGCAATGATTATCTGACGGGCGGTGCCGGTGCCGATACGCTGGATGGCGGTGAAGAGGTCGGAGACAATGATACCGTTGACTATGCCAGTGAAAGCTCGGCAGTCACCGTAGATCTGTCCAGTGTTTTACAGACGGCAACCGTCAGCGCGGTGACAGACACCCTGTCCGGTATTGAAAGTGTGGTCGGAGGCAGTGGTGACGACATTCTCACCGGTAACGGCGACACCAATGTATTGCAAGGCAATGTGGGTCAGGACACGATTGAGGGTGGTGCCGGTGATGATACGCTGCAAGGTGGTGCTGATAATGACACCATCAATGGTGGTCTGGGCGATGACACTATTGACGGTGGCAGTGGTAATAATGACCTGCTTGACCTGAGCATGGCAACCCACACCATTAACCTTAACCTAGGAAATGGAAGCGCCACTCAGGATGGTTATGGCTCATCCGATAGCAGTATCACCGGGATTGAAGACGTTACCGGAGGTGGTCAGGCCGATGATATTACCGGCAATGCTTTGGCCAATATTCTGCGTGGAGGGGGGGATGCTGATCTTCTGAAAGGTGGTTTTGGCAACGATACTCTCTATGGTGACAGTGGTGCAGACACGCTGCAAGGCAACGCCGGTGACGATGACATATATGGGGGTACCGGTAATGATACGGTCAGCTACGCTGACGGTGGTGCGGTTAATGTCAATCTGAGCACTGGCATAGCCACCGGCAATGGCACCGATAACCTTTACGAGATCGAAAATATTACCGGCAGTTTCTCCGACGATACGCTGACAGGTGACAGTGGCGATAATACCCTCGATGGCAGCTCGGGGGACGACATACTGATCGGTGGTGCCGGTAATGATGTGCTGGAGGGAGGAACTCACAGCAGTCTGGGTGATACGGTTGATTACAGTGGCGCTACCAGCGGCGTGACCGCTAATCTGACCAGTGAGACAGGCAGTAGCGTTGATCAGGGCACCGATACCCTGAAGAATATTGAAAATATTATTGGCAGTAGTCAAAACGACGCACTGACCGGCAGCAGTGTCAGCAATTCGATCAATGCGGGTACCGGCGCAGACACCATTTATGGCAGTGATGGTAACGATACTCTTGATGGTGGTGGCGACAGTGACACGGTGGATTACAACACATCCCACTTCAACAACTCTGGTAGTGGTTTAACCATCACTCTTAACGGTTCTGCCAACGGCACTTCTGTTCATGGTAGTGATACTGACACGCTCAAAAATATTGAAAATGCCACTGGCTCCGGTAACGCCGATACCCTGATCGGAGACAGTGGCAATAATACCCTCAATGGTATGGCTGGCGACGATATTCTGGAAGCAGGCACCGGGACAGACACTCTCGATGGTGGCACAGGTTCTGATACTGCGGATTACAGTCGTCATGCTAATTCCGGTATCACGGTTGTGCTCAATGGCAGCGCTAACGGTACCGTCAATGATGGCACTGATACAGACACTCTTCGCAACATCGAAAATATTATTGCCACAGATGGCGCCGATACCATCACGGGTGATGATGAGGACAATACCATTAACGCCGGTGATCAGAATGACACGATCCACTCAAGTAATGGTACCGACATTCTGGATGGTGGCAGCGGCACGGATACTATCAACTACAGTACTAACAGCAGTGGTGTGACCGTCACTCTGGCTGGCGCATCTGATGGCTCAGTAGCCAAGGGTGGTAATACCGATACTGTCCGTAATGTGGAAAATGTCGTTGGTACTGCTTTTATCGATACCATGACCGGTGACAGCAACAGCAATAGTCTCAGTGGTGCTGGTGGCAACGATATATTCTATGGCAGCGGTGGCAACGATATTCTGGATGGCGGGACAGATACTGATACCGTGGATTACTCGGCGGATACTGGCGGTGTCATTGTCACTCTGGCCGAAACCGGCAACGACGGTACAGCCACCACTTCTGCGGGCACGGACACCCTTCGTGAGATCGAAAATATTATTGGCGGTAGCGGGGACGATTTGCTCATCGGTAACACTGCCAGCAACGACCTTGATGGTGGTGCCGGTGATGACACGCTTCGCGGTGGTGCCGGTGCTGATATGCTTGATGGCGGTGATGACATTGATACTGTTGATTACAGTCAGGATTCAGGTGCAGTTTTTGTTAATTTAACAGGAGGAAATGCCACAGATGGTAGCGGTGGCATCGATACGTTGACAGATATCGAAAACATTACTGGCTCCGACAATGCATTAGGCGACCAGCTGTATGGTGATGCGTCAGCCAACACCATCAACGGGGGAGATGGAGGAGATACTATTTTCGGTGGTGCGGGTGCTGACACCATTAACGGGGGAGACGGCGACGACAACATTAACGGTAATCAGGACGATGACACCATTACGGGTGGCGCTGGCGATGACATCATCCACGGTGGCTTCGGAAACGATAAATTAGATGGCGGAGCTAATACTGCGGCGGGCGATACGCTGGATATGGTGGGTAACGTCACCGGACCTGGTGACACACCGGATGATATTACTGTCGACCTCTCTGCCACTGCAGATGCTGATGGTTACATCACAGTCAACAAAAGTTATGGTGGCGGAGCCTCTACCGGTAATGACAAGGTCAAGGGTTTTGAGAATGTCACTACCGACCACGGCAACGATACCCTGATTGGTGACAGCGCCAACAATATTCTGAACAGTGGTAGCGGTAATGACACACTCCGGGGTGGAAACGGAAGCGATACTCTCATTGCCGGTTCCGGCAACGATATTCTGGAGGGTGGTGCCGGGGCCGACATACTGAACGGCGGGGACGATGAGGATACTGTTGATTACAGCAGTGAATCCAGCGGCGTCACGGTTAACCTGGACACTGGCGTGGCCACCGACGGTGGCGGCAGTAACGACACCCTGACCAGTATCGAGAAGGTGCTGGGCTCCAGCAGTGGAGATAATCTCACCGCCTCCAGCACGATAGCTAACGTACTGGAAGGTAATGCGGGTAACGACACCCTAACGGGCTTTGCTGCTGATCAGCTTATTGGCGGAGCTGGTGACGACACTCTCAATATTGATCTGGCAGCCCTGCAAAACAGCGCCACACAGGTAGATGGTGGAGCTGACAGCGACACGCTCAGTCTTAATAACGGTGGCAGTTGGGATCTGGGTAATTACACCAGCCTTATCGATAATTTTGAAAAAATTGATTTCAACGGAGGAAGTGCCGATACCATCACTATCTCAATGGATGATGTCGGTGCACTTTCCGGAAGTAACAGCCTGACCATTGATGTTGATAGCAGTGATGGTATTACTGTGAATGATTCGACCAGCAGTGATACCAGTGATGCCAGTCAGCACATTTACCATGACAACAGTGGCAATACCATAACAGTCAACTTCCTCTGATGGATTCAGGCCAGTAGGTTCAGAGGGCGCCAGGATAAATAAAAGAGCGCCTCGTATGCTTAAATTTCACCTCAAAGATTGTTTCCTCAGCGTTTGCCATTATATGGGTGCCGATGTTGTCAGTGAGGATTTAGAGGCGCTCACACGGGAAGGTCAGGAGTTTGATCATTGGCGTCTTAAACAGGCCGCCGCCTACTGTGGCCTGGACATGAGGAAAAAACACAGCGAACTCATTGATATTACAGAAGATGACTTACCCTGCATCATTCAGTTAAAGAAAAAAAAATTCATGACTATCACCGAAATTCGCAACGGTGAGTATTTTGTGGCGTCACGAAAGTACCCTCTGGGGTTATGGCTGTCTTTGTCGCGATTGTCATCGGTTTATACCGGCACGATTTTCTGTTTCAGTGAACACAAGGAAAAAGCCACTGCCAGCAAGCTATTGATGCCTTCCTGGTTTCGCACACAGATGAACGAACTCCGACCTCACTACGCCCAGGTATTGCTGGCGACCGTGATGGTCAATCTGCTGACTCTGGCGCTACCGTTATTCACCAACATGGTGTTCGATAAACTCATCCCAACCTTTGCTACAGATACGCTCCTGGTTCTGGGGATGGGTATGCTGGTAGTGGTTATCTTTGATTTTGTCTTGCGCTGGCTTCGCACTTATTTTGTCGATGACGCCTGCCGGATTATTGAAAAACGCAGCGAACAGTTCATCATGGGGCGTCTTCTTCAGTTGAAACAAAGTGAACTGCCGGACTCTGCGGGTCGCATTACCCATGCCGTGGAAAATTTTGCCCGGGTTAAGGAATTTCTGTCCGGAACGATAGTGTTATCACTACTGGATGCGCCATTTTTTATTCTGTTTACACTGGTAATAGGATTGATCAGTGGCGTCATGGCACTCATTCCTCTTGGCATTGCGGCCTGTCTGATACCGATTGCGATATACAGTTATCGAAGTACACGACATCGTGCCAGTCAGCTGACCCGGGCCAATAATGCCAAAAGTGCTTTTCTCTATGAAGTCAGCTCAGAGCTGGAAGCGATTAAAACACTCGGTGCAACACGCAAGACTCAGGCGCGCTGGCGAAGTCTGGTAACCCTTTCTGCCTGGGCATCGCAGGCCAGTAAACAGTCTAATGTTTTGCTAAACACGCTGGTGGCAAGTGCCAGCCAGAGTGTGGTCATCGGTATGCTTATTGTGGGTGTATTCCAGATACATAGCGGTAACCTTTCTTCTGGCTCCCTGTTTGCCTGCATTATTCTTGGAAGCAGGGCTGTTGCGCCATTGATGAGTCTGGCCATGGCAGTGAATCGCCTGAGCTTCTCCATCAAGGCGCTAAAAGAGATTAACGAACTGTTAGGTCTGGCAGGAGAGGATGACCTCAACGATAAACTCAATGTTCCAACCCTGAAAGGACTGATTGAATTCGATAAAGTGTCCTATCGATATAAAGCCACAGAACCAGAGATTTTGAAAAATATCAGTCTGAAGATCGAGCCGGGGGAACGAGTCGCGATACTGGGCGCTTCCGGCTCAGGGAAGAGTACGCTCATCCGCATGATTCAGGGACTGGTAGAGCCGACTGAAGGTAATGTTATGATTGACGGTCGCAATCTGCAGCATCTTAACCTGGATCATTACCGCAGCCATTATGCTGTGGCACCGCAGAAGCCTAGTGTGTTCGCCGGAACACTGAAAAGTAACCTGATGCTCGGACAGCGTGCAGCATCTACTAAAAAGCTGGACGAAGCCTGTCATGGGGCTTGTCTGGATGGATTTGTTCAGAAGTGCTCCCGGGGCTACGCCCATGAAATCATGGAACGGGGCGAGAATCTCTCCGGTGGTCAACGACAGGCGCTTTGCCTGGCTCGTGCGCTAGTGCGTCAGAGTCGTTTACTGATCCTTGATGAACCAACCAGTGCCTATGACAATTATAACGAAACACTATTCTGTCAGCGTCTTCCGGGCATCCTGAAGGACGACCAGACACTGATTCTTATCACGCACCGGCAAAACCTGCTGCAATTGGTGGACCGGATTATCGTGATATCCGAAGGTCGTATTATCGGTGACGACAGTCGCAGTCGAGTGCTGAAAGAGCTGAATTATCAGCGGTCAGCAACATCATCAGCACCGACTGCATAATCAAAAGCCCTTTTAATGGGAGGGAGCGAGGTGCGTTTCAGTCTGACTTTTCCCTGCCAGCGACCCGCTTGACCCGGTTGGATAGCCGGATTATTAATGCCGATGTAATAAAATTGCTGTGCCTTGCCTGATTTCAGCTTCGGGAAGGTATGCTGCCTGATCAGTTCGCCATTGGGTGCAACGAAACTCAATGTTACCTGATCACCCATTGACAGCCCGATGAATCGAACCCAAAAAAACAGGCGCGGGTTTTTGTCACCCGAACCGTCATTAAAATTTCCGGTTTCAATCGCCTGGTAGTTGTCCGGGGGGGTATGACTGAAACCATGATCCAACAGCCGACCCGGGAAGTAGGCTACCTTGTTGCCTGCGATCCCGAGCCACTGACTGTTGAGGGTATCCCCACATTTGCCTCTGTCCGGTTTTCCTATGAACGGGTCGATCGTCTTATTGTGATGTGTCACCTGAAAATGAACATGGGGAAATTCGGTTAATCCGGACAGGCCGATTTCACCCAGTGGCTGTCCCTGGATAACCCGGTCACCTTTTTTGATGGTCAGACTGTCTTTTTTCAGGTGGCCATAAATTGTGCGCCAGCCGTCCCGATGCTGGATAACAACGGCATTACCCAGACCGATCTGTTTTATTTCCTCACGTCTTGCCGGGTCCAGATAAGTATCTGTAATGCCATCTCGTGTCGCGACAACCTTGCCATTGGCTGCTGCCAGCACAGGAACGCCCTTATCCATTTGAGGCAGGTTGACCAGCCTGATGTCGGTACCAGAGTGGCCGTCATAGGTTTGCTGACGGCACTGGTAGTCGCTGAAGCCAGCAGTGGGGTCATGATCAACATAGTTCTGGATAAAGCAATCAACACCATATCGACAAGCCACCGGGAAAATAAAATCCGGACTCTCGTCAGCCGAAGCGGCCAGACTCCAGACCAGAGCAATGATATGCCGATGAGCTCTCATTGCTCATTTGCCTTTAATTCTGGCTCTTACATCCTTAATTGCTCTGGACATGGAGATGAACATCTTTTCCATTCGTGATTGTCTGATTTGGCTGTCCTGATTATCTTCCTGAACCTTATCGGAAAGTGCCTGTAACTGCTGAGAGACGCCTTTAAGTTCGGTAGCAGAGGCGTCTGTTTTCTGCGAGATGAACGCTTTTAGCTCGGAGACCTGCTCAGTGGTTTTCACATGACTACGCCCCAGCGCTCTCTGCTCATCCAGCAGGGCGTTGACAATCTGAACCAGCCGATGCTTGCTCTCCTGGACGGCCCCCAGTGCTTCTGTGCTGGCATCGGTCTGAGTCGTGAACAACTGTCGTAGTTTTTCTGATTCCTGTAGTTGCAATTGCGTCTGGGCTAACTGATTCGATTGAAGCTCGGCAGAAGTTTCAATATGTTGTTCTGCTCGCAGTAAGGATTCAGACAGCTGAGAGGTCTCAGTCTTCAGCTCAAGGTGGTTATTTTTGAGTAAAGCGATCAGGCTTTGCCACTGTCTGTCATTTGCAGACTGAATGCTGATTTTCTTCAGAGTATTGGCGATGGTGCCGAGCTGGGTGGTAATCTGCTCCAGTTGCCCGTTTCCCAGGACTGGAGTGGCGGTGGTTGCAGCCGCTCCACCATTAGAATTTCTCTCAACTGTGTGCTCAGCCAGCCAGTTTTCCATGGCAGAGGTGAAGTAATGGCCAGCCTTGTCGAGACTGAGCAGAAAAATACCCAATACCAACGAAGTGCTCAGTCCCATAAGGGAAGAACCGAAGGCGGTGCTCATTCCGCCAAGAGGTCCTTCCAGACCCCTGATCAGCTTGATCAGGGTTTCCATAATATCTCCACCATCTAGCCCACCCGCCAGATCAGACAGGATGCCCCCGATGGAGCCAATGGTGATGGTCAGACCGAGGAAAGTTCCAAGTAGCCCGATAAAAACCAGAAGATCGGTGAAGTAGCGAATGAAGGCGGACTTTTCACTCATACTGTCTTGCAGGGAGTCTATCAGGGCCCGTGTTGCAGGGGCCGAGAGTCGGATAACACCCAGAGATGCCACGTTGTTTTTGAGCAGGGTGACGGTTGGCCCCATCAGGTGCATCTTCAAGGGTACGGGTTCATTCTGCTCTTGCTTGTTGTTATCTCTTTGGTCGTTCTTATTGTCCAGATCGTCTTTGCTTTGAAACAGGATCTCATCCAGTTTGGCAACCACCAGAACATCATCTTTGAGTTGAAACACATAAAGGAAACAGAGCACCGAACCGATTATGAACACCGATAAAATCGTACCGTTCAGGGGCAGGTTCGACATAAGTGCCGTGATAAAAAAATCCCTGGAAAAATACACCAGAATCAGACTGGCTACGACGACAAACTGCATTCGCCTTATGAAGCTCACTATTCTTTTCGGGTCGGCAATATGCAGCTCAGACATGTCCTTATTATCCTGTTTTGTCCGTGTTGCCCGTTGTTTTCTCGCTTTTCTTCTGAAGCATCATTCCGATTCGTCTGCCAGACTTCGTACAGTATTGATGACATCGTTCAGGTAATAACGGATTCTCAGCGTGCTTTTGTAATACTCAAACCGGAACACGGCACTCTGGACTCTGCTGTTGTGGTAATCCCCCTGGGCTGTGGTGATGTCCAGCAGGGTCTTTTCACCCAATTCAAATTCTTTGTAATAGAGATCGACAATTTCACGGTTGGTTTCCAGTGCTTCTTTATTGACGGCCTTCTCATCTTTTAACTTCAACATCGCGCTGTAAGCTTCCTCTGCCTCTTTTTCCAGTGCCAGTGTAGCCTCTCGTAACTGATGATTAGCCCGCATCACTTTGGCATTGTTTTCATCAACATTGCTTCGGGCCTTGAAGCCGTCCCAGATGTCATAACTCATTGTGATACCGGCAGCCTGTGTGGTTGACCATTTCCCGTTGGTATCCAGAGAATTTTCCCTGTTGGTTTCAATTTTCAGGTTAAATTTGGGATAAAGATCGGAACGGGCTTTGTCTCGATTTTCTTTGGCGAACTCAATGTTTTTTTTGAGAGACTGGATCTGATAACTCCGGGTTGTTGCAAATTCGACCAGTTCCTTCGGGGTTTGCTTGATAACCAGTCCATCCAGTGAAGGAATTGTCAGGTTTTCTGGCTCAATGTTCGTCAGGCTTTTAAAGGTTTTACGGGCAAACGTCAGGTCCGTCTGATACTGGATCAACTCAAGCTGGGCATTCTGGCTCAGACTGGTCAGACGCTGAACATCAGATTTGCTGGACGCGCCTGTCTGATTTCGAGTTTCAAGGATGCCCAGAAAACGATCGTAAAAGGCTATATTCTCCTTGATATAGCCGATCACCTCCTCGAGTTTCAGTATCTCCAGAAAGGTGTTTGAGGTGAGCAGCACGAGCTGCTCACGCCCGTTATCAAGATCCTGTTGGTAGGAATTCAGCTTGTATTTTCTGGCGCTGATCTGGTTGGAAATCCGGCCAAAGTCGTATACAACCTGATTAAGTGTTACGGATGATTTGCGTTTTTGCTGCCAGTTACTGTCTGAATTGTTGCTCTTGCCACTTTCTAACTGAAGGGTAATCTTCGGGTGGTAGTCGGCATAACTCTTGTCCAGTTGTGCCTTTCCAACCTCAACCGTAGACTCCAGAGACTTCAGGGTCGGGTTAATCGCCAGTGCTTTGTTAACCGCTTCAGGTAACGATAAAGCACTCACCGGGGAGAGAAACAGTAATGAACTCACTCCAAGCAGACTTTTTAGTTTCATAAAATTTGATCCTGCCTGTCCTGTTTTTTTTTGCTGCTTACCCGCGTTTTCAAAATGACTCTACACGTCTCAGAGTCTTATTCGGCTCACAACACGAAAACTGCAAAGGATGGTTCCTTTTTACATTCAGCTTTGGGTTGACGGTTATTAAGAAACAGATCAGACAGGCGATAGATAGTCAGACAATATCCTTCCCGCACACCTGCTACTGGAGCACCATGGCTAAAAAAGTTGAAAGCAACCCATGGCCCGGATTTGTGGATGCTCTGTCGACCACTCTGCTGGTCTTTGTTTTCCTGGTTGTTGTGTTGGTTATGGTCGTTTCTGCGCTGAGTGTTCAGGTGGGGTTTGATATTGCGCAATCATCAATTGAAGCTGAACACGCGGCAGCCGGTTCAACCGAAGGGCAGGAAGCGGGTCAGCAGGCTTCGGTGGAAGCGGATATTGAGAAAGAAATCGTTTCTGAAGCCCTGAGTGTTAATTTAGAGAGCCAGGTATCCACAGAGATAAAAAGTAAACTCATTCGTATAAAGTACGAGGATTTCAATTCACGGCTTTCTGAAGCCGCAAACAAAGAGCTGCAAGACTGGGTTCAGGCAAACATGGATGATTTTCAGGGTAAAACGATCCATGTTATCAGTTTGCTCAATAGCAGAAGTCTGGCAAAAACGGTTTCTTACGAAATTGCCTTCAATCGAATCTCTCAAGTTCGAAAAATTCTTCTTGATGCAGGTATGTCCGCTGAATTTATCAAGATCAGACTTGACGAATCCGGTACAGAGCAAAGAAACCAGGTGGTTATCAGGGTGTTGGAGAGCGAATAATGATGAAGCCGCTGTTAACCCGAATGCGGTTTCGTTCGATTTCCCGCTATTCCGTTATTTTCACCATCACTTTTATTGTCCTGTGTTTTCTGGTTTGGTCAGCTATTGTCGAAATAGACGTGGTTGTCAAAAGTCATGGTCGGGTGACTACTTTCAGCAATAACCGTGTAGTTGAGCATCTCGAAGGCGGTATTCTCACCGAATTGCACGTGACAGAAGGGCAACGGATTCATAAAGACATGGTGTTGTTTTCGGTGATGAATCCTTCTCTGACCGAAAATATCAGCATTTTGAACCAGAGACTCATAGGGCTGACCGCAAAAGCGCAACGATTGTATGCGGAAATGACGGGTAAAGAACTGATCACTGCCAGTAAAAAAACGGCTCGAAATAACGAGCACTACCTTAACGAACACGAGTTGTATAAAAAACGTGCCAGAAAGCTCAGCGAACAAATCTCCATTGTTCGGCAACAGATCAGCAAAGAGGAAGCCCAGCTATCTGAGCTTGACCAGGTCATCAAGGATATGAAAAACGAGCGGGCAGTCGCTCAGAAGCAGTTAGATATATTGACGACGCTTCTCAGAGAGGGTGCTGGTTCGATTCATAATCAACTGGAAAAAAAGATGGTGTTGCTGAAAATCGAGACCAGAATCAACCAGTCAACGAAGCAGATTCCGGTCATTAATGCCAACCTGTCTGAGCTGCGCTTAAAGAAAACCAAGCTGATGACGGATTTTCGTGAAGAGGCACAGCACAATTACAACAAGGTCCGATTAGAAATTACCCAGATTCAGGCACAGATTCGTTCTTCCAGTGAACGGGAGATCCGTAAAAAAGTGGCAGCACCGGTTACGGGTACCTTGCATACCCTGCATGTCAATACTATCGGCGAGGTCGTCTCACCGGGTTCGATATTGGCGGAGATAGTCCCGGATGGCGTTCCCCTGATGGTCGAAGCCATGGTGGCCCCACATGACAGAGCCAGAGTCTGGCCCGGTCAGTCGGTAAATGTTCGGGTTTCTGCTTACGATTACACGACTTATGGTTCTCTAAGGGGCAAGGTTCTGGAGGTGAGTGCTGACACCTATTTAGATAGTGTCACGGCCAAGCATTACTATAAAGCGATGATTGAGACGGAAAGCTCAGGGTTTGGTGAAAATAATCAGTTGATTCCCGGCATGACCGTTGAACTAAATATTCTGGCAGGCAAACGCACGCTGCTCGGTTATTTACTGGGGCCCTTGTCTGAATCCATTGAATTTACTGCGACATTGTAATTCAAATTGTGTAAATACTCGTGGCTGTCATCAGGATATCATTAGACCACTTCACTCCTCTACTTCTTATTTTGAGTAAAGTAAAGGCTAGGCTTTGTTTTACACTAAGTCCAATTGAGCAGAAATAAGTTAATTGGACACGATAGATCAGTGACTTAGCGTCGTGCTGTGGTCTGTCCGGAAAGTACACTTAACTTGACACAAGCCGGTTCAACCATCCTTTGTCTATAATATTTGCACGCTCTGTTGCAGGCTGTAATGCTACAACGTCCCAACGGAGGTGTGACGGGGCAATTAGCACCAGAGATACCGGCAGGGCTTCACACCTTCAACCCAATAAAACTCTTGCTTTTGGTGGTAATTGGGCTGACGTACAACATCTGGTATTTTTGAATGAGTATTGAAAGAAACTTAACATTTTGAATGATTTTAAGTTGACTTACCCACCTGATGAGCTAGTATTTCGGGTAACACGGCCCCCGCCTCTTCGTTGCTTGCAACCTACGCGGGGGTTCTTATTTTTACCTTCCTATAAGTCCTTTCCACCCATCCTGTAGCCCGATATCGTTTATTGACACCTTCCTGTCGGACTTGATTTCAGGGAATTCATCCAACTGCTGTATAAGTCTGTCGTGCCATTTCGTGGCAGGGCAAATAATACTCAACAGGTGAGCAACAATGTTGATCAGCAGAAAGGGTTTGGATATCAGTTCATTCTTTCCAAGGTAATGGTCACACCAGCTAATCTCACCCGGAGCGGGTAATTTCGGCTGATCAATCACATTGCGATTCCAAAGGCGGCTGTGGTGAGCGCAGAGATTACGAAGGTAGTTCAACGAGCGTAACCAACTGGAAAATACCTTGAAGTCTGTCACCCCATACTTTGAGGAAATTTTCCTTTGATCAGGCACTTTCATCATCGAAAACAGCTGCGACATGGCCCCGAAGTCCCAGACCTCTATAGCAACCCAAATGGGTAAGTCTGCACCATGATTGTGACGATAATGCTTAACGAAATCTTCCTTTGATCGTTTCAGCAGATTTTCATATTTTTTCAGCCAGTTAGCATGTCGCTTATTTTTTCCTGCAAACGTCGGATGAAACTGGTCAATATTCTTGTAAGCGTAGGTATCTCGCTCACCGAGCAAATAAGCGATATCGACCCTCAAAGCCACTTCAATCCGTTCAAGTGCATCCAGCATCAATTGCCGTAAGTTCTTATCAAAAATATAGAGATTCACGGCATCAGAAAAGTGTGTGTTTGCAACAAACTCGTTTTCTTTAACCACTTGGAAATTTGGCTGAATGCGAAAGACCCGGAATGGATAGAGGTAGGCACTCAGCCGGTAATAACCAATGCGCTGGAGATGATTAAGTGCAGCAGTTTTGTCTGAAACCACCAGATTACGGGAGACCAACAAATCCAGTTGTTGCTGGAAAGTTTTCCAGGGACGTTCGTAAACCATTGAACCTCAGTATTTATGCCTGATTTTTTATTTGGCAACCTGCCAGCGTGTTATTCACTAACAGGATACTATAGTGACCTCTTAGGGTAGACATTAAGCCCCACCCACAGCACAAAGTCCTAATCTTGTACGCCCCGAACAACCATCTCGTGCAGGGTGTTCACGTCTCGCATTATCTGCCCAGAAGTCCAGCAGCTTCCTTGTATGTGAGAGCAGAGACTTTCCTGCATTCATCAGGGATAAAATGACATTACCAAACAGCCGGGTTCCACTTTTCATCGCCTTATGCGTCGAGATTTCTTCAATGGCTCCACTTTCGTAGAGGTTCGCCTGAGCAGCATGGGCAAGATACCTTTTCAACGTCACAACCACGAAGGACATCAGAATCAGGCTAAACACCAGTGTCGCTGATTTAGTGTTAAAACGATGCCACCCTGAATAGGACTTGATCTCTTTGAAGATAAGCTCTATTTGCCATCGTAGACGATAGGCCTGAAGTACTTCACTCAGGGTGAACTCAACCCGGTTAAGGTTGCTTACAACGAATACCCATTTCAGTTTCCTGTCATTCCAGCGGACAACCAAACGATATGGCCAGGCTTTGAATCCTGGCCATTCTACATCCAGGTCGAGGCATTGATCTTTAGGGAAGCCAGACAACACCTCCTTAAGTTTTTTCCCTTTGTAGCGATTGAGATTTTTGCCATCCTCCCGTACTGCGCTGAGTATCGTCGGGTTGATACTCTGAGGTGCCTTGCAGATAAAAGACCCCTCCCGATCATCAATGGCAGCAAAGCGTTCCAACTCAAAATAACCGGCATCGATCAGCATCAGGATATTGGCCATGGAGGTTGGCAGTGGTGGCAGACAGTCTCTTTCTGAACGGGTATCTTCAGTGAGCTGCACGCGCACCAGATTGTTGGTAAGAAGATCCATTGTCGTATGAAGTTCGACAGCAGCAGGACTGACCGTTGAGAACCTGCCGGGAAATGTTTCCTTTAGGGCATCGTAGACAGCTTGCGATGAGCCGTCATGAATCAGAATGTGCTCAAACTCTGAAAATGGACTGTCCTCATCAAACGCCATGACTTTGCGCGAAAAGATTTCCAGACACTGCAACCATAGCCAGAGGACAAGAGCAGGCATCGCGTCTTTTTTAGCTTGATTTGCCCAGGAACGATAGGAGACATTCAGCCCCGTCAACTCATTAAATTTTCGGTGGAGATCGGCTTGAGTATCGCAGCTTCCATCACCAGCGAGGGCAGCAATCAGTGAAAGGATAAAGTCCAAGGGGCGGATATCTCGCTGTCGTATAGTAAAACCAAGCTGCTCCGCCATGCTGAGGAGTTCAGACCGGTCGAAACACGTCAGCAGTTTTTTTCAACTAGTCTATTATTTGCGATACTCATCTTGTTCAGCCTTGATACTTTTCGCGAAGCTTTATTTTGGCTGTTCAAGGTGAGTTCTGCCGCTAGAAATGAATCTTTTTTGAGCTTAATGTCTACCCTAAGATAGTGACCTGCTAGATCCTGCACCAACATAAAATATCAATATCAAGTGACTTTAATCCCTTATATCCCAAGCCCGTTTGAGCACCCTGACGAACGATCAGCAAGCAGTCGGGGTTCAGAATGGATATATCTTGAAATACCTGCTCTTCAAGCTGGTTTTCGTTATCCAATGGAGCAGTGGGCAGGTTTTGCCCATTTTCCAGATGCCTTGTTGTATTGCCATACTGAGTTCCTTGCCTCACTGTCAGGCGACTGCTTGTTCGACCATTGCATTGGCCAGTTGTAACTGGGTGGTTTGAGTTTGGTGGATTTGGGATTTTAGGGTGTTGCAAAACCCCATCAACTCATTAACTTTTGAAACGATGCGACTTTTCTCTTTCGCAGGTGGTATTGCAACTAAACACCCTCTGAGTTGTGTTTTGTTGATGGATGCTAGGTTGGTAGTTTGTTTACTGGAACCTGCAAAATAAGCCCTTGCGAACGGAGCATTAAGATACATTTCAATCCAGTCTTCGCTCTGTTCCTTGAGGAAGATTCGGGCTTTGAAGACATGGTTCTGATGAGCGACATAAGGTAGCTCTCCAGACCAAACCGATGTACGACCTACTTTGTCCCAATCACCACCTTCAGTAATGAGCAAGTCTCTGGGGATAACTTCGTATTTTTCCTTTTCCTCGATTGGAATTTCAACTTCCTTTATCACAGTTAGATCAAGCGCACTACGCTGCACATTAGCAACTCGCAAATACGGAACAGAAATCAGGTTTCTTCCAGCTAGCTTGCGACCCTTGGTGATACCACTTTGAATATCCACGATATCCTCAAGCTGAGCAAACACCCAACCAGCGGGCAGATTAAAGGGCTTTTCTTCATCGGTAATCACTGGCAACGGTTTCTGCTTCTTAATCTTCTTGTCTTTCACTAACTGCGCTTTCTCAGCCGCAATTTTTTCCAACAGTACTGAAGCCGGTTCATCTTCCGGATTCTGCGGCACCAGCCTGCCCATTACCGCCAGTTGCAGAACGGTTTGTTTAAGCTGGTCAACGCTGTGGTCGGTGGTGAACAGGGTGTCGAAATTCTCGGCAATTCTGGCCCAGTTTTCAGCCACTTCATCGGCAGTAGTGCTGTTGGTTAAGGTGGCTAGCAGTTCTTCCACCAAGGTTTGGTGGGCGGTGATGCTGTTGGTTTGTTGTTGTTCCAGTTGGTCGCATAAAGTCATTAGTTCGTTGACTTTTGCTGTTATACGAATGAACTCCGCTTCTGGGGGAAAAGCAAAAAGAATTGTATTCATCTTTGCTTGATTCATCTTGGGTTGAGCAGTACCAGTAACATAAGATTCCAGTGAAATAGCATTGATAAAAAGTCCAAGATATATCAAAAATTCTTCTGTTATACCGTCCAGTACATGGGCATGGTTGTTTACCCAATACTTACCATAAGCCATAAATGCAATGGGAGTTGATCGATTGATTAGGTTTGCACCATCCTCCCCAATTAGCAAAAGCGGCTTATCAAACAAGTAGCCATCAATTGAATCAATCACCCCGGAAGCACCGTAATAATCATACTTTCCTTGGCGGCTTCTGCGTTGACTAACAGATAACGGCACCCGTTCGGCATCGCGGTTAAACGTCACATCGCCAAACCTAACCCAAACCCATCCTTCCGGCAGTACAAAAGGTTTTTCCTTATCGGTAATAGGTGGAACAGGCTTCTGTTTTTTAATCTTCTTTGTTTTGAGTAACTGTGCTTTCTCAGCCGCAATCCGCTCCAACAAAACCGAAGCCGGTTCATCGTTCGAGTTCTGCGGCACAAGCTTTCCCCGAACCGCCAGCTCCAGAATCAGCTCCCGCAATTTCTTAATGCCATGCAAATCCAGCTTGCTGCTACTGCCTCGGCCGGACGCACTTTTGGTTGTGTGAGCACTGCCCCAGAGGTCAAAGTTTTCGCTAACGGCGTTTAACATCATTTGACTCCCTTCTCAGTGTTACCAGTTAGGGCTTGTGCCAAAATTTCTTTCAGCTGACGGCGGGTTTCTGCCATTTCCTTCTGCTGAGCAGCGTACTGGCTCAACAGCTCATCCGGGTCATGACTGACTTGTTCGCCGATATGAGGGTTGTCGATATCGAGGTTGTAGATTGGCCAGTAGATGGCATCGGCTGCTTTCTTTTCCGTGTCGGCTTTTGCCTTGAGTGTTTTGGCTTCCTGGGTTTGCTGCCTGATCTGTTCGTTCAGGGCTGCTTTTTTGCTGACAACAGAGACGGTTTTCAGATCTTCTTTTAGCTGCTTAACGCTGGATTCCAGCCGGTTGGCCTGTTGCTTGTAGTCGGCTTCTTTATCTCTGTGTGGCTGTGCCTTTTTTTCGGCTTCAGCTTTGATGGTTTTGAAGTCTATTTTCCAGGCAAACTCACTCTGTTCCCGGCTGGCAAAACCATCCGCTTCGTTGCCCCACCATACTTGCTCAGCTTTGAACTCTTCCACCCGCATGGGCCGGGTTTTGCTGTAGTTCTTGTAACCTTCCGGATAAGGGTGTTGGTAAAACCAGATGGTTTCTGTTGGTTGCCCCTTGGTAAAAAACAGCAGGTTGGTTTTAATGCCGGTGTAGGGATTAAACACACCATTGGGTAAACGGACAATGGTGTGCAGGTTGCACTCTTCCAGCAGCTTTTCTTTCAGCTTCGATTTGGTGCCTTCGCCAAACAGGAAGCCATCCGGCAAGACCACAGCAGCACGACCATTCTCTTTGAGCAGGCGAATAAATAACGCCATGAACAAATCAGCCGTTTCTCTGGTTCGGATATTGGCCGGGAAGTTTTTTTCTATCCCTTCTTCTTCTGTGCCCCCAAAAGGCGGATTGGCCACAATCACGTCTACCCGTTCATCTTTTTTCCAGTCAGTTAATGGGCGGGAAAGGGTGTTGTCGTGACGTATCTGGCTGGGCACTTCAATGCCGTGCAGTATCATATTGGTGGTAGCGAGCAGGTGAGGAAGAGGCTTTTTCTCTACACCGTATATGCTGCACTGTAGCTTCTGTTCATCGGCGGGCACTTTAACGTAATGCTTACGCTTATGCTCAATCGTGCAGGTCAAAAAGCCGCCAGTTCCACAAGCGGGGTCCATGACTTTTTCATTCAGTTTTGGATCGATCTGGCTCACCATAAACTCGGTAACGGCACGGGGGGTGTAGAATTCCCCTGCGTTACCGGCACTTTGCAGATCTTTGAGGATTTGTTCATAGATATCCCCAAAGGCGTGACGTTCCTGTGCCTTGTTAAAGTCGATGCTTTCCTGAATTTTATTAATGACCTGTCGGATCAGCTGGCCTGACTTCATGTAGTTGTAGGCATCTTCAAATACACTGCGAATCACGAAGGCTCGTTGATCATCACCCTTTGGTTGAAGGGTTTGTAATTCCGGAAACAGCTCATTGTCGATAAACTTTTTAAGCTTGTCACCGGTAATGCCTGCAGGGTCTGCGGCCCAGTTCCGCCAGCGCAATTCTTCCGGAATAGGTGATTCATAGTGTTCTTTGAACAGCTCCCACTCGTGCTCCCGGTCGTCAAAGATTTTCAGAAAAAGCAACCAGACCAGCTGACCAATACGCTGGGCATCACCGTCTACCCCTACGTCCTGGCGCATAAGATCCTGAATGGATTTGATCGTACTCGTGATACTCATTGGTCTTCAGAAATTTCCCAGTAAACGGCCTGATGGCTAACTTCGGACAGGTGAAACCAGCTTGTTGCAATCAGGTTAAATAAAACGAACGCCCGTCCTTCATTGATGTAGTCTTCATCAATCAAATAACAGGCTTTGAGCTGACTGTCGGAGAAGGCGATAGAGCTATCCCAACCCTTGAAAGCGTAGCCATTAAGGGCTTCCAGTAAGTCAGGGTAATGCTGTAGTAAGTCGGCAATAGTATGCCACTTCGACTCACGGTAAAGCTGTCAGCAGGCTGGGATCGTAGTTTGCTGACAATATCGTCGCTGGTAAGCAGTGAATCAAGGAATGCTTTAAACGATGGATGTTTAACATTTGTCATTGTGTCAAGGTACTACCTATCCAAATAATACAGTTGCTCTTCCAGTTCTTTAAACGCCTTCTGGTACTGAGACTTGCCACCAAACGCTCTTACTAATTCTATGGGCGCACCTATCTGGCTAAATGCCTGATCCGTCAGAATAGTCATATCTTCCACTGGCTCGATGCCGACATCGGCGTATTTGTCGAGTAATGTTTCCAGCACCTGACGAGCTACCCCTTCGTATTGGCTGAAATAGTTTCGCTTCTTCACATTATTGGCACGCTCCCGTCGAGTGAGGGCTGGCCGGTCAAATGCAATGTGACAGATCAAGTCAAACGGGTCCAATTCTGTTCCCAGTTTCTCGCCGACATTATCTTGTAACTCCTGCCAGAAAACACCCAGTTCTGTCAGTTCATCAATTATGGCTTTTTTCTTGTCGGCAGCGGACCACTTGCGGAGGAAATCATCCATGCTGGCATACTGCTTTACGACACACTGTTTGGTGTAATCGTGCATGGATTCGGTGACCAGTTTGCCGCTGGCATCCAGATGCTGAACTCGATATTTGGTGACTTTAAACGCCTGCCCTTTGACATGGTACTTGATGCGGGGTGGCTCCGGCGGTGGTTCAGGGTCGCCTTCATCGCTCCCTCCGGGTGGTATGGGTTCTGGCTCAGGTTCCGGTGTTATTTCGCTGGGTGGATCAGTGATGATCGGCGGATCTTCCTCTATTCCTCCTCCGCCACCTTCTCCTTCGGGATTTTCAGGTTCATCCTCTGGCGGGATAATGGGCTCACCTGGCTTAGGCTTGAATATCTGTACCGGCTCGCCATCGAAGTCTTTGTCGGCAAAACGTTCAGTGGCTTTTTTAAAGTCCATGATAGTGAACCAGTGTTTGCCGTGATCTTCATCAATACGGGTGCCACGACCAATGATTTGCTTGAATTCAGTCATGGATTGGATGCTCTGATCGAGAACAATCAGCTTGCATGTTTTGGCATCCACACCGGTCGTCATCAACTTGCTTGTCGTGGTGATGACCGGATAAGTGGATTCGGGGTCAATGAAGTTATCCAGCTCATCCTTGCCTTCTTCGTTATCACCGGTAATCCGCATCACATACTTGCGGTTCTCTTTCACCCGATCCGGGTTCAAATTCACCAGTGCTTCCCGCATGCGTTCAGCATGATCGATGTCGTCACAGAAAACGATGGTCTTCTGAAACTCATCGGTTTTCTGCAAATACTCAGTAACCTTCAGCGCTACCAGTTGGGTTCGCTCGTCAAAGACAATGTTTCTGTCCATATCCCGCTGGTTGAATATGCGGTCTTCAATCAGGTTGCCATACTTATCGATCTGTCCTTTTTGTGGTCGCCAGCCTTCAAGATCAATATCGAAATCAAATCGGATGACTTTGTATGGTGCCAGGAAGCCATCTTCAATCCCTTGTTTTAGAGAATAGGTATAAACAGGTTCACCAAAGTAATGGATATTGGAGACTTCCTTCGTCTCTTTTGGGGTGGCGGTTAAACCAACGTGTGTTGCAGAGGAAAAGTATTCCAGAATTTCTCGCCATGCAGAGTCTTCACGGGCGCTACCACGATGGCATTCGTCTATGACAATCAGGTCAAAGAAATCAGGATCAAACTGTTTATAGATGTTTTTTTCTTCTTCATTGCCTGAAACGGCCTGATAGAGCGACAGATATATCTCAAACGCTTTGTTGACCTGGCGCTTTTCAATTTTGGTCATCGCTGGGCCAAAGGGTTTGAAGTCGTTGGACTTGGTTTGGTCCACAAGAATATTGCGGTCGGCAAGAAACAGAATGCGCTTCTTCTTTTCAGATTTCCAGAGCCGCCAGATGATCTGGAAAGCGGTATAGGTCTTCCCGGTTCCAGTTGCCATGACCAGTAGAACTCGATTCTGGCCTTTGGCAATGGCTTCAATAGTGCGGTTAATAGCGTTTGCCTGGTAGTAGCGCGGAGTGCGCCCGGAACCATCATCGAAATAAGGGTAATTGACGGTTTTTTGAGCTGGCTCGTCTAATTCTTTTGCCTGGCAGTAGCGACTCCATAGCTCACCAGGCGAAGGGAATTCATTAAGGGACAACTCTGTTTGGGTTTGATCTGCATTACCCGTGCGGTCGTAAAATTTGAAGCCATCTCCATTACTGGAGAACACAAAGGGAATATCAAGTGCTTCTGCATAGCTCAGGGCTTGCTGCATTCCGGAGCCCATGCTGTGCTTGTTATCTTTGGCCTCGATGACCGCTATGGGTTGGTTTTTCTGATGATAGAGGATGTAGTCTGCCCGACGTTTTTTACCTCGGGCATGGAGCTTACCGCGAACGATGATGCGGCCTGCGGTAAAGGTTACTTCCTCTCTTACTTGAGTTTGGATATCCCATCCGGCCTTTTCGATGGCTGGGGTGATGTATTTGGTACATATATCACGTTCGGATAGTTCTTTTTTGTTCATCTCTCAGATCCTGTCACGTCAAGACCTCCCAAACTGCAATGAATCGCCACGAAAATAAGCCTGAATATGAGCGAAAAGCTTGAATAGTGGGATCATTGTACAAGTGATAATAAAGAGAATGGGAGTGGCAAAGTTTGATAAAAAATGAACTGTATGTACGTCGACTTCTTGGTGTTTGGTGCTGGCATCTAGTGTTGAGATCGGGCTGGATGCAGGTTCGCTTTCCAGACTGGAGCAACCTGAATAATCTCAAATCAGTTCTGGGGGTTCAGCTGATCATGCTGCTTCAAAAAAATAGCTATCCTCCGGTTGTTTTTAATGAAGTGTATCAGGGTGTGTTTGAGCAGTTAAGGCATTTTAAGACGTATAGAGTGGGTTGGGTATATGTGATAGAAGGCACTGGATAACCTTCCCCTAATCTAGTGTTGACCTATTCCGACGGAAAGAGGGCGCATTAGCAGGCGCAAAAGCTCAGAAAGCAAAAAGCCCGTAGTGTTCACTAACGCTACGGGCTTTGCTATATATGGTGCCGGCACCAAGAGTCGAACTCGGGACCCACTGATTACAAGTCAGTTGCTCTACCAACTGAGCTATACCGGCAAAGAACGAGGTGCATAATATGTATGAGCAGGTTCTTTGTCAATAACACCGGGTACAAAAAACAGACCCTGCGGTCTGCTTTTTGTACGATCCTTGTGAAACCTCTTCCTGCTCTGAAACGAGCATCCTGCTATCCTGGTCTTTCCTGACCACTTCAGGCGTCCTGCCTCAATTTACTTCCCATCTGAATGCTGACTTCAAAGCTTCCTGCTTTGTCCGCTTCCTGCGGTATTCAAGTCTTCCTGAGTATCCCGAGGCGTCCTGCCTGAAGTAATCCTTGTCAGCTAAAGTCTTCCTGACTTTACGAACGTCCTGTTCCCTGCTGACGATTCCTATTATCCATGGCTAGGTATTTTCCGAAACCGGAGGTTTCCCCTTCCTTTTGTGAGACATTGACCATAGTGCGTTGGAACAGTTATCGCTGACTGGCAGCCAGAAGCCCGCCGCAGGTTATAAACATTGAGCCAAACAGTCGGTTTTGCAGCTTCCCGTATTTTTTCAGAAATGGCATCAGCTTTAGGGCGAAGCTGGCGTAACCCAGCATGACCAGGCTATCAACCAGGATCATAGTGATTCCCATAATCAGGTATTGGGGCCAGAGTGTCAGAGCAGGATCAATAAACTGCGGCAGGAAAGCCGCCTGAAAAACAATGGCCTTGGGGTTAGTCAGATTCACCAGAATGGCACTGGCAAAGGATTTTTTCTTGCTGGTGCGGATTTGGCTTTCGACCGAAAACTCATTGGGTGCTTCACGCCATTTCATGATGCCCAGGAAAATCAGGTAAAGAGCGCCTGTCCACTTGATCAGGGTAAACAGTGTCTCTGAGGCTGCAAGGATGGCCCCAAGACCGGCAGCGACGACAATCAGAAATATAATCAGAGCGACCTGGAGTCCCATGATGGATGGCAGGGTCCGGATCAGCCCTGAGCGAATGGCGTTGGCCATGGTATTAACCGCACCGGCTCCCGGCGTTAAGCTGATAATGATGGTTGCGGCCAGAAAAGTCAGCCAGGTATTAAGTTCCATTGAAGATTCCAGGTTAGAAAGCCAAGTCTTTCTAGAGTAGGCCCGATGGTTTTTAATCGATGAAAGCTTAAAGCCGTGCAAGAGTAAATAGTCACATCCCGATAGTAAAAGATATATATGGACCAATAGGCCACAGACAAGAGGCAAAGTGATGAGAATTGAACCGTTCAGCTTCGTAAAAAGAAAGCGGCTAACCCGGACTTGAAAGAGCGAATCGTCTTGAAACCAAATGGCAAGGTTTACATCATTGAATCCTTTGAGAATAGAGAGCGCAGGCAAGAAGCTATCGCACTGCTGAAGCTATTGTCTTTCGGTGCTAAAGATGAGTCAGAGGGCAAAACACTAACCGGTGATCAGGTGCTGAATAATATCAGGGCAAAGTATCTGAACAATGCCTGTTATCTAACCTGAGTCCTGTCAGCCCTTTATGAAGCTGATGATAGAACCCAAAGCGACCAGACACCCTGAAAACCTGTGACATTGGCCTCTTTTGAAAGCAGGTCGCCATTACAACTGCATCTTCATTGGAGGCTTAAGACGATTAGCTACTGAAGAAAAGCGATAGCGCGGCTCTGTCAGTGGCAGTTTCAGGTTTCTACGGTGATTAACATTCTTTTTAAAATATTGGGATGAATCGCGATCACATACCTACGAAAAAGGCCGGATAGCATAGTCAGCATCTATCAGAGTGAACGACATTTGTCTTTTGCGAGAACTCAGCAAAGCACACTGTAAAACTCACCAACGGGAATCTTCCAAAAATTTCAAGAGAGCCAAAATCGAGCTCAGTTCATCAGTAACACCTTCTACTGCTGATTTCCTTTACCTCTTTAATCAAAAATCGATCCGAAGGCTACCTGGTACTTGTGTAGCAATATCTACATATAATTAAATATAATTACATATAAAATTATAACTTCAAAAAGTATTAAATAATGCCTTTCCACACATTTATGGACGATCTGGGGGGGTGCAGTGTCTCAATTTTACGATGTTGAACCTTCGCTTGATAATTACTGGCGCAGCATTATTCTTTTCGGCAACAATGTAGCTTCTTACAAATTTGCCCTTGCCTGTTCTCTTTATGAGTTGTCCAACTCAAGCGATGATTTTATCTCTCTGGAACAGCTGGCAGGCCCATTCTCTCGCCATATCTGTGAGCATCTGAAAGAGGCACCAAAACAGACGACATCAAGATCCAGTAAGTTTCTGTCAGCATGTTCAGATTTCAATCTTGGTAGGGTTGATGAGGATTATCTCTGTGCCCAAACAGTAAGACTCGGTTTTCAAAATGTCATTGACGCCTTTCACAATGTTAATCGTCGTGAAGTCGACAAACGCTTTTTCATAGATGAGCGTAAAACGACTAACAAAGGCATCCGACTTACAGAAAATTTTTACACCCTCATGGCATCAGAAGCCATAAACAGCATAAAACCCGAAACCGATGCTCGTTGGCGATTGGTAGAAAGTGCCTGGCAGTCAGGCCTTGCAAGAAATCTCCTGCGTGTTGAGCATGACCACCATAGCAAGCAACTATTCACTCATCTGAATGACCGCAGGGTAAACATTACCAGCTCCAGAGACAGCTTGAACGGCTACCAGAAAGGAAGATGTTTTTACTGTTTTGATCATATATCCATTCAATCAGGGGCGACCGACCTTGCTGATGTAGACCATTTTTTTCCATGGTCAATCAGAGAGTACATACCCACTATTGATGGTATCTGGAACCTTGTTCTTGCCTGTCAGAGCTGTAACAGGGGGGAGGATGGTAAGTTTGCTCAGCTTCCACATATTGACTATCTGTACAGACTTCATGCCAGAAATGAGTATTTTATCAACAGCCATCTGCCTATCAGAGAGACTTTGATTCAACAAACAGGCAAAACAGAAGCATTACGTAAAGCATTCCTCCAGCACAGCTACGATCAGGCTAAATTTCAACTTCTGCATAGTTGGAAAAAGCCCGAACCTCGTGGATCGAGAATCTTTTAATCATTTAGGCCTAAAATTACATTTAGCCATTGCTCAGTGGCTCTTTCTGGCCTTAGGTCACGGGTGGTCCAGCTGTTGTGAATCCATAGCTCAGTTGAGCTCAGCATGTTTTGTAATAGAGCGTCATCCATATACGTAAAATGACGTCCATCCCGTAATGCCTCACCCTGCCCGTATTTAAAGGAACAGTAAAAATAGCCGCCCGGGACCAGAAAACCAGCCAGATGGTTAATGGTTGCAGCCAGATCTGAGTAAGGAACATGAAGCAGGGAGGCACAAGCCCAGATTCCATCAAACTGTCGTTTTGTTTGAAACTCATTAAACAGGCAAGTCTGAACTGTCAGACCCGTTAGTTGAGAGGCCATTGCTGCAAGATTGGCGCTGGCATCAAATGCAGTGACTTTGTAGCCCCGGTTAAGAAAAGCTCTGGCATCCCGGCCTGAACCACAACCAGCGTCAAGGATATGCCCTCCATTGGGTATCAATGGTAGGAAAAACTTATAAAGTTCCCGAGCATCAACGCCAACAGTTGAACTATAAAATTGCAGCGCATTTTTCTGGTAAAAATCTGAGGTGGTGGTCATGGCTTGGCTTGTAGTGTTTTGCAGTAAATCTATCATGTTGATAATACCGAATGAGGTTCGGAATGAATAACATGGCGTTTTATAAAAAGCCTGCAGCTCTTCATTAGGGATTGCCTGTAAATAATGTCATTTCTTAAGCAGGTCTGCACTGATCCGTACTCGCTTTATAAAGCAAAGAGGCAACTTTTTGTCTGCCAATGAAATACAACTGTGCACCAAGGTGGTGGGTAAGGAGCCTGGTCTGCATAGTCAGACATTGTAGTGTTTGACATCCTTCACCACTGATTTCTTTGAATCAGTCGTGGAGGATGTCAAAATAATGCAGGTCACACTGGGCGGGTCAAAAATCTTTTAACAGCAATGAATGCCACCCTGCTCTGGGCATCAACCGATGCCTGTGAACAGGCGGTCAATAATTTTGCCAAGTGCCTTTGTGACACTCTCGATTGTCTACTAAGCTCATCGCTCACACAACAAACTGTAAAGGTAAATGTATGAGCCTTGAGGCAAGAGTTGAAAGACTTGAGGAGCAACATAGACAGATGGACGCTAACATGCACAGTCTGGTGAAGGTTTGCGCAGACACACAGAGCATTGCTATGACTAACCAGCATGACATTGCAGACTTAAAGTTGGATATTGCAGGGGTCAAATCTGAGGTTATCAGGGTTAAATCTGATCTTTCGGCACTGACACAAGCAACACTTGCAGGCTTTAAGAGAGTTGATGAACGTTTTGACGAACAAGATAAGCGTTTTGACGAACAAGATAAGCGTTTTGACGAACAAGATAAGCGTTTTGACGAACAAGATAAGCGTTTTGACAAGATTGATAAACGACTCGACGCACACGATAAGCGCTTTGACGAACACGATAAGCGCTTTGACAGGATTGATGAACGCTTCGACGAGCACGATAAGCGCTTTGACAAGATTGAAGAAACACTTGCCATCATCGTGAATCATCTCAAAAAATAACCACGTCATTTAATAGCAAAATCCAGCGGCTTGTCTACGACAGCCGCTGATTTACTGGCGTAGTGCAGGTATACATCAGAACTGTTTACAGAAAGATAGTACTTCCACGATCTGAAAGCCAAATGCTTGCCTGACCATGAAGGATTAGTATCCGGCCACAAAATACTGGAAGTGAAGAAGGCTCAAATCCGGAAAAACCAGCAAGTAAAGGATGAGAGAGAATAAAAAGGAAGAGAGATGAGAGAGCCGGGAATTTACCGGTTTTCTTGCCATGAATCACACGACAAGATCTTGAGGATTGGTGCCCAGGAGAAGACTCGAACTTCCACGCCCTTTCGGACACTAGCACCTGAAGATACTACCACAGCCTTATAATTCAAAAACTTACCAAATTAATTGGTTCTTTTGATATGGCTTTGAGTTGCCTGATATCTGTTTTTCTGTGCTGTTGAACGTAATGATCAGCAGTTCGACCGTAGGCATCGTGACTGTAGGATATGGCATCCACTCTGGCTGCCTGTTTTGATTTCCAGACGAATCCCTCTTTCTCGTATGCGGTATTCTTTTTTCGAATCCTGGTAAAGAAGTAGTTGGCACCACCAGAGTACAGGTCTTCGGAGTACGACATTCCACCCAGCTTTATGCCTCTACGGATTTTATCGGTGGTAGATGCCATCTGACCGCCTGAGCTGAGGACGTTCTTCAGGGTTTCAACGATGTTTTTCTCAGCAGTATTCTCATGGAATATTCGATAGTCCTTTTCAAAACCTTTAAAGGCTTTGTCTTCCAGAACCTCAGGTCGATAGTGAACTCTGCGACCATGACCGAATGCCTGATGTTGCCCCATGGATTGATAGGAAGGGCTGTTCTTTAGATCCAACTCTAATGTTTCGCTGAGTGAACTGAGCTTCAGATCTATGCGTTCCTGCTGGTCATCCATTCCCTTGGTCAGGTTGGACAGTTTCTTATCCTGCTTGTGGATGTAGGACAGCTTATCAAGATAGAGTTCCTCAATATCCAGTGCAGAAGTCCGCTGGCTGTCTATGCCCAGTTCATTGATGGCATCAAAGATCTTGAGTGCATCGTCCTGCTTATTGCCGGGTACCTCAATTTCCACTCTGCCCTGCAGGGCAAAGCGCACGTCATATTCTCCCTGGGGCCAAAAGCGTATGGTGGCACCATTCACTTTAGTTTCGTAATGGCTGGTACCCACTAACTCCTTTGATTTCCCATGTCTCTGGTGACCTCTGTCGAAGCTTGAAAGGCCATACTCAGTGTTCTTCTTTTGCCATTGCAGGCCTTTAGTCTTTGCGCCGGACTTGGCTGGTTTAATAGTGAACTTCTTATAGAAGCCAAGAGTTTTGTCCCAGCTCGGTATCTCGCCAGAAACCTGATGGTTTCGAACCTGCGACAGTCGACTAATGAAGGGTTCTGTCTTCTTGTTGAAGTCCGTCAGATCTTTATTAGGGCGTAGTTTTTTAGCGACGTCTTCTGTGAGTATTTTTTGAATCTCCTCGTATCGTTCAATAGCAGCATCAATATATCCAAAAACATGAGGTTCCAGTGCCATGTCGTTGTCTGCTCTGTGGGCGACTGACTTAACCGCTTTGATGATTAAGCCATGAAGGTCATCAAACTGCTTGCCGTCTTGAGTCTGGCTGAGTGTTCTCTCCAGCTTTCTCATAGCAGCAGGCATGAGCTTGAAGTAGGCACCTGTTTGCTGTTTACCTTCCGGGCTTTGCTTGTGATACAGAAGGACGTTGTGGTCTTCAATATCGTCTTTGTCAGTGGCTATGGCATAACCGTTGGATCGACTGTTTTTGATCTGCTCATGTTCCAGTCGAGTGATCGGAGTGCTGGTTGCTGGCTGAGCCTGTTTTTTCTGAACGGCTTGCGGGAATTGCTTGGCGATATATTTTTGTCTGGCCAGCAGAGTGTTGACCAGTTTGGTTCGCTCTCGTCTCGTGGTCGGTCCGTAGGCTTCTACCATTTCTTCTATTTGTTGACTGCTGAGGCTGAGTACTCTCCTGGCACCTGCCACCATGTCGTCTTTGGTGACATTGGCAAAGACCGCTGCAGACTGTGGGTTCATGCCCGGATCTCTGAGGCTCTCAATTTCCAGTACTTCTTTGCCGAATGCTTGCCCTTTCAGACCACCCTGGGCTCGATAGCGAAGGGCTCCACCCACATCGATGTGAATGGCCTTGCTGCCTTTGATGAGCAGGTTGTCATAACCAAGACCGGCCACATCCCAGTTGGCTAACCGGGCATCCACCATAAAGTTGTCGTTGATTCCCTGAATGTTCCCGTTGGCAAGCTGACTGCCATCCTGCTGCAGGTCTTCTATGATCTCGGAGGCAATGCGTACTGTCTTGCCTTCTTTCATCAGATGCAGGGTTGGCACATCCACACCTGCAGCTTCATACAGCTTGGCTGCCAATACTTCATTGCGAGCCATATCTTCACTGGCGGGTTCTTTGACGTAGTACTTCTTGCCCGTCGTTGTGTCCTGGTAGATGCCTCCTGGATTGGAGCCTTTCTGGTTGCCGATCTTGGTAAGGTTTGACCACTCCGGCGCTTTTGCCTGTGGCTCCACAGTGGTGGGTGCTGGGTCTGTTTTCTCGACCGGATTTGAGGTGGTTTGCTTTGTCTTTTTCGGTACTGTGACTACTGGCTCACTGGCAGCAGCTTTCTTGGCCACATCCACTTTGGCCAGAAACGTATCTTTCGCTGCATCATCCAGGCTGTTGAAAGCAGCTTGCTGTCCGGGTGTTGGCAGCTTGCCTTCCAGCACTTTTTTCTTGTAGCCAGATAACTTGGCAGCGACTTCTTTCTTCGCTTGCTCAAGTTTGTATTGTTCTTCCACCAGCTGGAGCAGTTTCACCGGAGTCAGATTTTCTGCCTCACCTGACTTCTCGAGCTTTTGCAGTATCTGGTGCTTGAGTGTCTGTCCCTTTGGGTTGTCTTTAATGTCTTTCAGAGTTGCCTTTGCCTGATATTGGCCTGTCTTTAATTCGATGGCATCGTCAATGGCTAACTGAGCTTCTCCCGGGAGGTTGTCGTAGGCTGCCTGAGCTTTGGCACTGGGCTGCTTGTCACTGACCTTGGCTTTTTTGTACTGATTCAGGAGTACGGATTGCTCGATGCTGGTGGCTTTCGTTTTTGCTTTGGCTAATAGCTCTGTGGAGCTGAGTCCGGCACTGCCTTTCTGCTTGTTCAGCTGCTTGATAGCATTGGCCAGATAGGGTGTATTCTCACTGATGGCAGTATCCAGCTGGTGCTGAGCAGCTCTCTCCAGTGTTTTCTTCTTCTGCCGTTCAAAAGCACCATCGATTTCTGACTGGCCCAGCTTTTTCAGAGCCTGGTTTGCTGCCAGCTGGGTCATGTAGGCTTGCTGGGCTTTTTTGATAGCCTGGTCACTGACTTTGTTGGCTTGTTGTTGGGCGATGGTCAGCTGACCGATTTTTTTCTTGCTTGACCTGTTTCAGATGATCAAGTCTGCGCTTGCCGGGGTTGTGATCCCAGCCGGGATCAAGATCAGCAGGGACGTTGCGTACTTTGCCTGTTCTGGAGTTTGTCCATAACCGCTTCTTGATCTTGGGTTTGGGTGAGAGACTAATGCCCTGCTGTTTCATCTCATCACGGGTCATTTGAATGACGCCACAGCGACAATTCCAGCCATTGGGCGGGTAGTGAGTCTGCCAGAAAGGGTCATCCACGGGTCGAGCAGTGCCGTTCCACTGTTGATGTTCTGGTCGGGTGCGATGATCTTCTACTGCGTCGTACATCAGGTAGGGAGCGGTTTCCTTGTTGGCATCGATGCTCTGCCACTGACCTACCGCATAGGCGCTTTGGAGATTGGTTCTGAAGATGTTCTCCAGACGGGAGGCACTGCCCAGCTGCGCTTTGATGACTTTGCCGGTGAGCGGGTCGACCACATCCTTTTTGCCCCACCAGCCAGCTTTCTGCAGTCTGGGGATCATCTGTCGTTTGAATTCGTTCAGGGTAAGACCGTCGTCGATGGCCTTGTCCAGATGCTTCTCAACCGTGGACAGCAGATCGTTGTCCATCATCTTGGCCACTGTCAGTGCTGCGTCGTTTTCTTCGCCGATCATGTCCATCCAGCTGAAGCTGGTGGTTAATCCTTTGCTTTGGAAGTGGCGGATAGCATCTTCGGGCTTGAGGTCAAAAGAAGTCGTGAGTTCAAAAAAGTTAAAAATCTCTGTGGCCATAAAAAGCTCCTCTGGTAGTAGGAGCTTCTTTGCTGTGGCTTTTCTTGATCAGTCAGGAATATTCCGTTACCTTTTTTTATTCCTACCTAAAATCTCAAAGGAATGAGACCAATGAAATTGCTTAATCGCAACTTTTTTGCTTTGTTGATTCTGATTTTTTCTTCTCTGACGTTCTCCATCACTTCTAATGCTTCAGAATCCATCCCAATGAAAAAGCATAAGTTTGAATTGCTTGGTGATGCTAATGCTGCTCCTGCCCTTGGTCTGATGGCACAGCCTTTTAACGCCTCCACTATTACTGGAGCATGGGCTGACTCTGTGACTGGACCGACTATGTATCTTAGAGGGTAGTACTATATTTCCTCTTTGATGGGATCTACAACTTCCATTCCAACCAATGCCACAGTGACTCTTGTTCAGTGGAACTGGAACATTGCCAATAAACCGGCAGGGCTGATTGTATATCTCTGCGATACTATCGGTGGTTGTTTAAACGTATCTGGCTATCAATCAGCTGGTAGTGAGGCTTTCCGGGGACGCTCTGCAAACGCAGAGTACTATTTTGCTTTCGGTGTGCCTGGTAGCGGTAACATTTCGCCAGTACCTTTTGGTATGACAAATAACATTATCGTGAACTGGACAAGTAACAATTGATCCTGGATTTTTTGAGGTGAGAACCAGCATTCTCACCTTTTAATGTCCCATCTCAAATATACCCTATCTTCAGTTTGAAGCTCTCTGGCAGGTTAGCATACAGATCGAATATTTTTTTCATGATCTCAATAGATGAGGTGCCTTCAGCCCTTTCTTTTTCATACAATTCGATTCTCTGTTGCCTGAAGAAATCAGCCTCAGCTTCGAATTTTGGTCTGTAGCTAGTGTCAGTGACCGGTGTTCCATCCAGGTACTTATGGTCAGCGATTCTTGGGCTGGTTGGTGCTGGAACAAGGAGAAAATTAATACCATAGGCAAATTGTTTTGCGTCAACAGCAGCTTCTCTTGGGTTGTTTTTATAATACTCGATCTCTTTAGGATTTAATGTGTATGCCTGTTTTGTACTGATCTTACTCAAATCCCTTGCTTGCTGACTGATCTGAACTTGAACTTCTTTATTACCTGAAGGAGTCTGAGATGCTGAAAGAGGGTTTTTTGCAACACCTGTAGCTGCTGTATTGTATCGGTTTGTTGAGATTGAACCAATTTCCATGAAGGTATCCTCTAAATATGCAGATATTCGTTCTATCGCTCAGGTCTTCTTTTTTTTTAGTACAGAGTTCGATCTGCTTATGACAGCAATATGAGTCAGAAAGCATTTTGTTTTATGCACTCTCTTCATGTCGATTTTTGAATACCCCCATCAACCTCCCAAAAAACGAAGCATTCCTCACCTGCTCTACCGCCTCATTAGCAGGCGGCTCTTCCATCATCTGGGTTAGCTTTTCCCTGAACGTCTCTACATCCCCGGTTTCCTCCATATATTGCAGCAACTGCTCCACCCGCTTGCCATATATCTCCTTATAATGACTTCCCAAATATTCAGCCGCATCCACAATGGTCTGCATATCGGCCCGATGTGCTGCTCGTTTCTGAGTCAGACTACTAATCTCCGAAAACTCCGCAGGCAGCTCCGGTGAGCCTTTCCCCACGGGTGGCAGAGGACTACTTTCTTTTTTCTTCCAGCCGGGACCGTACACTTCTGTAATGTATTCTTCGGAAGGCTCGTAGCCCAGCGTACTGATCTTGTTGTCCCGTTCTGCCCGTTGCATCAGATCTTCTTCAGGCTCGGTATTTCTCCAGACTCTGGGCGCATTGGCGTTAGGAAAGTTCCATTCAGTCAGCCATTTGATGACTTGCTGGTTCAGGCTCTCACACACCAGGTCTGCATCACTCTTGATAACCGAGCGAGCCACTCCCTGATGGACTTCAGCCTGGCTGCGACTGCTGCCGTCGTCAGTGGTCATGGTTTGGCTGAGGATGACTTTGCTGATGGCTTTGTCCATACGCTGACAGAGCACGTCATAGTCTGCGGTCCCGGATCGAGCCGCCTCGATCAGCTCAATAACAATATTGTCAGGTACCACTATGCCGCTGTCGGTTTGTATTGCGTCCAAAGCAGCCAATGCTTTGTCTCGTTCGATGGGATCTTGTGCCTGTCCGGGTGGCAGCTTGGCCGCTGCAGTGGGCATGCCGAACTTCTCCAGAAAGATCAGCCAGAACTTGATACCGTTGCGCTTGAAGAAGGTGGGCCAGTAGAGCGCATGAGCCAGACCGAGGCCGTAAGGGTTATCGCTGTGGTCAGCACCGGCTGAAAAGACCCAGAACTTATTCTCTGGCATCAGCTTGCCGTTGGGGTTCTGTACGTTGATCAGTCTCAGGCGGTTTTGGACATCGAACTTGAAACGGGACCTGTCCCTGATCTTGACCGTGTCCAAGGTGATCTGATGACCATCTGTTTGCCAGAGACATTCTGCTACCGAGAGGCCATAGAAAACGCCGTACAGCATCTTGTCGGTAATATCATCGAACACCAGCTGAGTAAGTTGCTCTTTGATAAACTCTGCGGCTGCTAAATCTTCAGGGCTCTCACTGGCAGGCTCTACATCCCACTCTGACTGTGTGACAGCCAGACGTCTTTGCTGGAAACAGGACTTGACCTGGTCATCACGCAGGATCTCTTCGTATAGCTTTAGGTCACGGCCTCGTTGTTGTAAGACAGTGTCAGGGTTTGACAGTAACAGTGACGTATAAGCCTTGGCCATACGGATGCCATGGTCGGCCTTTGCGATTTCTCCGAGAGAGGGCTTCCCTGCCATGATAGTATCCTTCTTGGTACGTTTATCATATTATACTGCGTGTGCTTTATATCCTCATGTTAAGTGCTTGAGATAACTGCATCATTTGAGGCAAGTTGAGATATATTTAAATGGAACAAGAAGTTAGCTGTCTTTATAAGCTTGGTAGTGATTTGATCGTTGCAATATCATCAGCATTTATTGCTCTAATTGCATTGTTTGTTGCCATATGGCAGGGTTTTGTAACTCGAAAGCACAACCGACTGTCAGTTCGACCAAGACTTCAAGTCAACTATATGATTTCAAGACAAGGCGATACAATTGGACTAAATTTTAAGAATTCTGGTACAGGGCCCTTAATCATAAATAGTCTAAAAATCATAAGAGATGGAAAAGAATACGAGTTCAATGATTCATCATACAAAAACTTATTTTCACAAATGGCAATCAATAGTTTTAGTTTTAATTTGATTTCAAAGGGCTTTGTAATACCAGAAAATGAAACTAAGTGGCTTATATCTACTAATAAGCATAAAGAGTCTGAATTTATCTTCAAGACCCTTGAAGACTCACTTAATAACTTTTCATTAGAGGTCATATATTCTTCAATTTACAATGAAAAATTTTCATCAACATGGTCAATAAAGTAACAGCGCACCTGAACCAAGGCGTCAGGAATCTACGAGGTAGTAATGAACAAATTTAATAAAATTGGATTTTTAGCTGAAGTAGATGAATTCTTCAAAAAGTTACTCTGGGAAAAGTGTTCAGAGGAACTTGAATTATGTACTGACTTTAATCAGGTGGCTCAAAAGTTACAGTATGAAATATCTATTAACAACACCTCTGCAAAAGAAATTATTTCTGCTTCATTATTTGCTAGAGTACTTCAATCTTATCAAGCTGCATTATTAGTTGCTTTCAAAGGAATGAATTATCAAGTAGAAGTATCAATACGATGTTTTCTGGAACCCCTATTCCCTCTTGTTGCAATATCAAGAAATAGAGATTTCCATATCAAGATTTTAGAAGCCAGTGAAATTGATAGAAAGAAAGTTTTTGGAAAACTTATAAATTACAAAACACGAAACAAGCAATATGATGAAGAGTTAGAACGTTTCAAAAAATTAAAATCAGAAATTGAAAGCAATATTAAAGAGAATAACCTTAAATCACTGAGTGTATATGATTGTGCTAAACATGCTGGTTTATTGGATTTTTATGAGACTTTATATTCATGCACAAGCACTACTTTACATTCAAAGGTGGCATCACTTGAAGAACATTTGGTTTTAGATGTAAAGAATAAAAAAATACTAGCACTAAAAAATGAGCCAGAAATAAATGGACTCAATGACAGTTTGGTTACGTTGGCAAATTGTATGGGTCTTGCAATACAGTCTGTCTGTGAAATTTTTAAATTAACAGAGCCAAATGAAATCAAAGATTTAGCAAATAGGCTTCGAGATTTCAGGAAATACGATGCTTAACACATTGTTCCAGTTAGTTCCGGGCCTGCGGCACTCAACCTGACGACGCCGTCGGCGGTGAGGCTGAACTGGACATTATTTCCAACCGATAAGGATGTCCCTGAGTAGGCAGGCTTTGGCCATGCGGATGCCATGGTCGGCCTTTGCGATTTCTCCGGGAGTAGCTTTCCCTGCGATGAAAGTATCTTTCTTGGTACGGTTGTTAATGATATTATACTGCGTGTGCTGCATATCCCCATGTTAGGCGTTTCCGATAGTTCACAGAAACCCTCAAGATCAAATATGGATTTCGTGATAGACTCATAGGATTTCATCCATAGGTTCATAAATTTGTGATTTCAGTTGACCTCTTTTCTGGTGCTGGAGGCCTCACGTGTGGCCTTGAAATGGCGGGCTTCAAGACTTTACTGGCAAACGAACTCGTTGAGCAGTACGCAGAGACTTATCAAACAAACAATCCAAGTGCAAGTGTTGTCGTTGGTGATGTCAGGTCAGTCTGCGAACTCAACTTGAAAAAAAAATTAGGGATATCTTCTGGAGAGCTCGACTTACTTGCAGGAGGCCCCCCTTGCCAAGGTTTTTCTGTAAATGCTCCAATAAGAACTTTGGATGATGAACGGAACCACTTGTTCAAAGACTTTTTACGAGTTGCTGCAGCATTACTCCCTAAAGCTATTCTTATAGAAAATGTCCCGGGCATAGTTCAACTCGGCAAGGGGACTGTCGTAGAGCAAATCTACAAAGAGTTGAATTCGCTTGGTTATACAGTTAAACACCGAATTTTATTTGCTGGACACTACGGTGTCCCTCAAATGCGATTTCGTACAGTATTTATCGCAATAAGAAAAAACAAAGCCATTATTGACTTTCCTGAGCCTGAATATAATGCGGAGGCAATAGCAAATTTTGCTGGTGCAAAAGAACTTTGTATCAAGGTTCCACCGTTGTTTGCAGCCAGTCTCAAGAAGCGTACGACAGTATGGGATGCAATCTCAGACTTGCCTGCTATCGAAAGTGGTAAAAAGAACGATGCAGTAGAATATAGAACTGCACCAGCCAGTGATTTTCAAAAAAAGTTAAGAAATGGTGCTAGCACGGTTAAAAACCATAGTTGTAATAATCTAGGAAAAATCAACCTAGAAAGGCTAAAGCACATTCCTCAAGGAGGAAGTTGGAGAGATATCCCCTTCGAATTGTTACCATCTGGCCTTAAGCGTGCTAGGCGTAGTGACCATACAAAGCGTTATGGAAGGCTTCACCCAGAAGCTTTATGTTCAACAGTTTTAACAAAGTGCGACCCACATTGGGGTAGTTTTTTTCATCCTGAACAAGATAGAGTTCTTTCCGTGAGAGAGGCTGCACGAATTCAGTCATTTCCTGACCATTATGAATTCACAGGAAGTATTACCCAGCAGTATGAGCAAGTTGGCAATGCAGTTCCTCCTTTAATGGCAAAAGCGATTGGAGAGGAAGTAAGGAAAATGATAGGTTACTGACTGATGTTACGAAGACCGAATAAAGATATTGTTGAAGCTTTTGGTTATTCGCCTGATGACTTGAGTGCGGAATGTAGAAGTTTATGGAATCTTGGTGCTTGTCCATTCATTGAAAAGGCATGCACGAAAACAAATCATGACCAAACCGTTACGTACGGGACGTGTAGCGTAACATCTCCCTATGGGGATTGTGTGATTTGCCCTAACCGTTTATATGAAAACCGCTATGCATCACTCAGAAAAGTAGCTGAAGATGCATTTGGGAAAAATGTACAGTTTTTAACATATGAAGAGTTTATTCCACATCGCAATGAAATTTTTGAATGTGTAGTGGCGTTAGGGCAAACATCCGGGAAAGAAGTTAAACTTGGCACGAGTCTTTCGATGGATTGGGTCTTAGCGAAGATACAAAATGGTGTACTTGTTGAGTATGTTGGCATTGAAGTTCAGAGCATCGATATAACAGGGAATTACCGTGACAACTGGTATGCATATAAAAACTTATCAAGTTCAACAGACATTATTCCAAAGTCAGGACATGGAATGAACTGGGCTAATGTGCACAAACGGCTTATTCCTCAGCTAATACGCAAAGGATTGATATATTCTCGATCCGAATTGGTAACATCTGGGCTGTATTTCATTTTGCCAGAAATTGTATATTCAAAGTTTGAAGATGTTATTGGAGCGGATATTCCTCTAGTATCTGGTAAATCTAAAGATGTTCTAACTGTTCATACATACTCTCTATCAGAACCTGTCGAACATGGTAAGCAGCGGAAAATAATCATTGAGCGTGAAATAAGGTTCAAACTTGAAGAATTTTCCAATAGATTCATCAGTGGTGCAAATTTGCCATCAGGTGAAGAACTTGATTCAGCAGTCCGCAGAGTGCTAGGAATCGCCTAACAAATACTCCCAGTTCGTTCGTTTCGCCCACCCGACGCCGCCTTTTTTGGCGGCTCGACTTAAACAGGCGGCTTGCTCTAAATAAAATCAGCTCTGCCCGCGTCCGCTTAATGCTGTCATCCGCTGAGCTGCTGAATCTTCCGCCACTTCGGATAGGGCATCCCTTTAATGTTCTCACCACGTTCCAGAAAACCCAGAGCCTCCAGAGCTTCGCACTGATCTCTAAACTTCCCAATGGTGCAGTACCAGGCTTTGAAGTTCATGTCCCTTATCATGAGTGCCGAGTCCAGATCTGTGGCCTCTATCAATTCATCAAATGTCATCAGTATCCTCTGAAGTCGTTGTTGCCTCGCACACTGCCGTAACCTTTATCGGAGTCGATTCTATTGTCGCCCAGAGCTTCTGCTCCCACCCGCTTCTTACCACTGGCGGCAAAGTCAAAGCTGGCCTGATTCTCATGGGCCCACTTGAGAAACTGGCTGGTGCTGTCCACCTGATCGTCGTGAGGTGCCAGAGGGAAGATGGTCAGCTCGATCTCATAGTCCAATAACCAGGGAGCCACTTCTGGCAAAAAAACCATGCCTGCTTCAAACAGGCTTGATACGGCGATAACTCGATCCACTTTGTTGATTCCCTTGGGATCTATGGCAATCACCGGAATACGCACCTTGCTCTGGTTCATATCCACGCCAGCTTTCAGCTCCTGAATCAGACTTTGGCCGCTGCCCTTGTCCTCTATCAGTACGCCTTGTGGCCGCCAGGCTTCGTATAAGCTCGCTGCTGCCCGTTTCAGTGCCGGGTACTCCATACGTTCTCTGAAGACATCCAACAGGTACCATCCCTGTCGTGTTTCGCCCCAGGTGGTGCAGACACTGGGATCGTTCACCTGTTCTGGTTTATAAGCGGTATCCCAGCTTTGAATAACACGCAAAAATTCCGAGGGCTGAACGTTGTACCGCTTGAACCATTGTGCCTTGAGCAGGCCGCCTTCGGGTGTAGCGTTCCAGTCTCCTTTGAGCCATGCCTGAACCAGCCAGGAGGGTCCTGACTTGCGAATTCTGGCGATATACTTTGGGTCGTTCTGCATCAGTAGCTGGTTGTCTTCCAGACGACTGGGGATATAAATGCGCTTCTCGCCGCTGCTTTCATCCGTCACTGGTCGCATACCCAACGGAGCAGGATCGATGTAACGTTTCTTGATCCACTCATGGCCGGGTCCGCCCGGGTTGGCACTGACATTGAAGCTGGAAGGGATACCGTAAGGGTTACGCAGTGTGGCGTTCAGCTTGTCGATGGGCGCTGGGTCCGGGAAGTTACCGCCCTCGTCTATGTAGATATCGGTGTAGCTGTGTCCCTGGTATTTGCCTGCATCGGCATCCCGCTCCAGGCTTCTGAGTCTGAGCATGGCTCCGTTGGCCATGATCCAGGTGCTTTTCTGGGCTTTCCAGGTGGCTCCCAGTGGTGTGAATATCTCCTGACTGCGGCCTATCACTTCATCCAGCTCTGGCATGCTGCGTCGCACAAAGAGTCCTTTGCTTTTGCCGCCATAGTGCTGGCTTCGCATCAGCCACTTGCCCAGAAAACCATCGGTCTTGCCTCCACCACGAGCACCGCCGTATAAGATGTCTTCGATGGGACAGGTGAGCAGTGCCGTTTGCGGACCGGGCTGAGGCGACCAGGTGATCACTCTTGTTCCTGCTCGTCCTGATGGTAATGCTTGATCCAGTCATCCAGTGCCATGGGGGTCGGAACAACAACAACGCCTTGCTGTATCTCTTCGCCATCGGGTGTTGTGTGAGCTATCTTCTGGGGTGCCTCAAAGCCGTAGATCTTGGCTCGCTGGTCTATGGCTTTCATGATTCTGTCCATGGCCTGCAGATCACCCTTGAGAGCCAGCTTCATGGCCTCTCTGATAATCCAGTCCAGACGTTGCAGATCGAGGGTCTTATTGAGCTTGGCCAGCTGCCGGGTTTCTTCCTGAATCTCTTGCAGAGCATTCTTCACTGCCTTGTAAGCAGCCGTCTTGGAGACACTTAATTGATCGCCGATTTGCTGGTAGGAAAGGCCAAGTGTACGGAGTTCTAACGACTTTCGTTTTAACTCACTGGTTTTTAAGCGTTTTTTGTCCATTTCCTTGGCCTCATCGTTAACTTCCTTATGCGTTAACCTTTCTTACTATTTTATCTCCTTTAGATTCTTGATGATTTATATTGTTGTTTTAACTGCCTTTCGATCAGGTTCTGCCTTTTCACAACGGCTCCTACCTATGTAACCGAGCCCAGTGATCAATAGCTCTCTCGTAGATGACTTCCCGGCAATCTGGAGAAAACGTTGCGCTTTGGATCAAACCAAGTACTGGTGGCCTGTCAAGCAATGGTTGTGCTTCCCTTTCCCCGAGACTGTGTCTGCAATAAGGACAGGTTGTATTTTCCGACAGCCATTTACTCAGGCAGTCTTCGTGAAACATATGGCGGCATTCTTCGAGAACCCTGACTTCCCTTCCGTCAAAAGCTTCGAAACAAATAGGGCAATCACCGGTCGCCTCTTGATAAGGCGATGATGGACTATTAGGGCCGGCGGGTGGTGTGTTGGGTGGTGTGTTGGGTGGTGTAATTCCGTTCATATCCTTTCTCCTCTCTCTGTTTTTCAAATAACTTATAGTTTTAGATCATTGTCTATCCATTTAGTTCCCCGTGTTTATTTTTTTGTTTAACATTTCTAATCCCTGAGGTTATGTGTGTGGTTATTTTTACTGTATAAATCCATACAGATAAGTTATCTATTAACACTTTCAAAACATAAAATCTTTGACTGCCTGACTGGTGACTATTGTGAATGCTTTCTTTTCCATGCCTGTGCTGCTCGGTCTTTAGAAGTTTTTAATTCCGGCTCTTAATCAAATCATCCAGCGATTGACCGCTTTGACTGTGGATGATTTCTACATCCGGATACTTTCGCCTGAAACGTTCCAGTGCCACATCGCAGTATTCAGGTGCCAGTTCCATTGCATACATTTTTCGGCCAGCTTGCTCAGCGGCGATCAGACTGGTCCCTGATCCTGAGAATGGTTCATAGCAAATATCATCCTCGTCTGTGAAGGCTTCGATAAAGTGCTGAGGCAGTGCGACTGGAAAGACCGCCGGATGATCGATGCCATCGCCGATACTGCCTTTCTGACGCATGATTCGGATAACGCTGTCCGGTATTTTAAAGTCTTGGATGGGTTGGCCAGCATGGGTCCAGCCACCGACATCACCATCGACTTGTCGAATTCCGCCGGCATTTCTATCATGGCTGACTTCACCGGCACCTTCGCAGGGTACAATCTTGTTGGGTTTTCGCTTCTGCTTGTTGAAGTGAAAGATCAACTCAAAGGCAGGGGCAAATCTGCCTGCCCAGTCACCCGGCATACCGGGTCCCTGATCCCAAACGTATAAACCAAACCTTCGCCAGCCACCGATACTCATCCACTCTAGCCAGTCCTTCCAGTAAGGCAACCACTCATTTTTGTGGTGTATCAATCCAAGGTTAACTAACACCTGGCCGCTTTTGTGCAGAGCACTGCCGAGGGTGCTTCCTCCAAAGACGCCGGTCATTAATTTGTCCCAGTCGCTGATACCATCTGTGGTGTAGTCTCTCTGGTTGCCATAGGGCGGGCTGGTAAAACAGAGTCGTGCGGCCGTCCATCAATAGATCAACGCTTTGTGGATCTGTGCTGCTGCCACACATGAGCCGATGTTCATCGATCTGCCAAATGTCACCTGATTGCGTGACCTTAGGTGCGCTGAGTATTTCTTCTTCGGGTTCTTCTGCTACGACTGTTTCTGTGTCTTGTGGATAATCCGGCTCAAGTTCTGCCAGCAGTTCCAGCAGTCCATCGTTGTCTGTTTCAACCTGGCTCAGCAAGGCTTCGAGCATTTCTGCGTTGCTGTCTGCCAGAGCGCTGATAGGGTCCAGGGTGGCAAGGGCCAGTTTCTCTTCTTCCTCTGTGAGGTCGACGTAAATGACCGGCACTTCTTTGGCTTTGTGTTTTTTGGCCAGCTCTACACGCAGGTGGCCATCTATCAAACGGCCCGTTCGCTGATTAACGATGATTTGCTGAATCCATCCCAACTCATCGAGTGCGCCTTTCATTGCTCTTTGCTGGGACTGCGGGTGGACTCGCCAGTTGTCTGGGTTCACTAATAGCTTCTGGGGATCCTCGGTACCCTGGCCTGTGATGCGCTGCTTCCATGTCATGCTTTGAACTCCTGTCCATTCTCATGCTTGGCCACTTGCCCGGTGAATTCCTGCCACCGCTTGATAATCACATCGCAGTATCTTGGGTCCAGTTCCATGAGCCGGGCTTGTCTCTTGAGTTTTTCGCAGGCAATCAGGGTAGTGCCTGAGCCTCCACACAGGTCGAGCACCCGGTCCTGGCGAGTGCTGCTGTTGCGAATCATATGCACCACCAGAGAAACAGGTTTCTTATTTTGCTGACGAGGCACATTTTTTAACAGCAATGAATGCCAACCTGCTGTAGGCGTCAGCCGATGCCTGTGAGCAGGTGGTCTATAGTTTTGCCAAGTGCCTTCGTGACGGCCTCGATTGTCTACTATGCTCATCGCTCACACAATAAACTGTAAAGGTAAATGTATGAGCCTTGAGGCAAGAGTTGAAAGACTTGAGGAGCAACATAGACAGATGGACGCTAACATGCACAGTCTGGTGAAGGTTTGCGCAGACACACAGAGCATTACAATGACTAACCAGCATGACATTGCAGACTTAAAGTTGGATATTGCAGGGGTCAAATCTGAGGTTATCAGGGTTAAATCTGATCTTTCGGCATTGACACAAGCGACACTTGCAGGTTTCAAGAGAGTCGATGAACGTTTTGAAGAACACGATAGGCGTTTTGACAAGATTGATAAACGACTCGACGAACACGATAGGCGCTTTGACGAACACGATAAGCGCTTTGACAGGATTGATAAACGACTCGACGAACACGATAAGCGCTTTGACAGGATTGATGGACGCTTCGACGAGCACGATAAGCGCTTTGACAAGATTGAAGAAACACTCGCCATCATCGTGAATCATCTCAAAAAATAACCACGTCATCTAATACCAAAATCCAGCGGCTTGTCTACGACAGCCGCTGATTTACTGGCGTAGTGCGGGTATACATCAGAACTGTTTACAGAAAGATGGTACTTCCACGATCTGAAAACCAAATGCTTGCCTGACCATGAAGGATTAGTATCCGGCCACAAAATACTGGAAGTGAAGAAGGCTCATATCCGGAAAAACCAGCAAGTAAGTGATGCGAGAGAATAAAAAGGAAGAGAGATGAGAGAGCCGGGAATTTTACCGGTTTTCTTGCCATGAATCACACGACAAGATCTTGAGGATTGGTGCCCAGGAGAAGACTCGAACTTCCACGCCCTTTCGGACACTAGCACCTGAAGCTAGCGCGTCTACCAATTCCGCCACCTGGGCCTGTCACTTAAATTGTATGGACTTTGCGTCCTGCCCAATCATTGTTAATGATTGGTGCCCAGGAGAAGACTCGAACTTCCACGCCCTTTCGGACACTAGCACCTGAAGCTAGCGCGTCTACCAATTCCGCCACCTGGGCCCTGTGATCAGCAGTAGGCTGGTCAACAAGTGCGGCGAATGTTAGGGATTTAAAGCGAAAGTGTCAACACCCCGGTCGAAAAATAGGGGTTCGGAATGTACGCTATAAGCATTTGAACGACGATGAAGGTCTGGCGGGCTTTTGATGTAAACCCGGACTGATAGAGGCTACTCACTATGATCTGTGAAAAGACAGGCTCTGGTTCCTGAAGACATCTTAGGAGGACATCATGAAAGTGAATGAAAAACAGCACCGATTTCTGCAAGCAACACTGGAGAACTGGTACCGGGATGGTCTTCTGGATGAAGTTAAAAAGGAAGCCCTGCTGGACTCTCTGGACGTGCACTCCTTTCAGTGGCGTATGTTGGCTCAATACGCTTTTTGGGCTGCATTGTCTTCCATGGTGCTATCCCTGTTAGCGGTGGTTATGGATGAGGCTCTGATGGCATGGCTGGAGCGTTTATTGACTCTTCAGGACGGCACCCGAAGTTTGTTTTTTGCTGCGTTGTCAGTTGGTTTTTATCTGTTTGGCGGTTGGTTCAAGTCCCGTCAGACAGGCCGTGTCTTTAGTCAGGAGCTTGTTTTTTTTCTGGGCGCTGCATCCACAGCGGCTTCCATTTACTACCTGGGTCGGGCCGTTTATACAGGAAGTGGCCACTATTCGCTGCTATTACTTCTTGGTGCCGTGATCTATCTGGTGCTGGCGTTACTGCTGGAATCGCTGTTGCTCTGGGTTTTGTGTCTAGGAGCATTGGCTTTCTGGTTTTTTGCTGAAACGACTTACTGGGCTGGTGGTTACTATCAGCCGTTTTTCGGGATGAGCTATCCCTTGCGATTTCTTTTCTTCAGTTTGGTGGTTCTTCTGTTGGGCTATGGCCTGCCCTTTTTTAAACGAACCAGAGCCTTTTTTGATGTGACTCAGTTTATTTCCTTAATGATGCTTTTCGTGTGCTTGTGGATTTTGTCCATGACGAGTAATTACAACTACGGGCTTAAAGCCCTTGAGGCATCAGAAATGCAGCTTTGGTTATGGCGACTGGCCATGGCGGCAGCGTCAGGTTTGGCGATGTTTATCGGTTTTTGCAGAGATGACTCTATTCTGAGAATCAGCGGAATCTCCTTTTTGTTGCTGAATCTGTATACCCGGTTCTTTGAGTACGCTTGGGAAGAGATAAATACAGCACTGTTTTTTGCATTGCTGGCGCTCAGTTTCTGGCTGCTGGGAAGATACTCAGAGAGGCTCTGGCTGTCTGGAAAAAGAAAGGTTTCAATAAATGAGGTTGTTCTGTAAGCAGAGCAACCTCGGGTATTATTGGGCTCAGCCGGTATCAGCCGTTAACTGCGTCTTTCAATGATTTACCTGGTTTGAAGGCGACCGTATTGCTGGCAGCAATCTGAATCGGCTCTCCTGTTTGCGGGTTTTTACCTGTGCGTGCGGCTCTGCTGCGCTGCAGGAATGTACCAAAGCCTACAAGGCTGACAGTGTCTTCTTGTTTCAGAGCGGAGGTTATGACTTCAATCATGGCGTTGAGTGCCTGATTGGCTTGTTCTTTTGTCAGATCTGCCTGATCGGCAATGGCGTTAACGAGTTCTGGTTTACGCATGGTGTCATGCACTCCTTCTTGTTTTTCTTTCTTCCGATGGATAAGCAGTCATGAACAGACTAAAACACTGTAAAGGTTAGAGCAATAGGCTTTCTCGTGAAAAACACGGGAATCGGATTATTTCGACCAAATTAGCCAATTTTGACCATTTCAAAGTCTTCTTTGCCGACACCACAGTCAGGACAGTGCCAGTCTTCAGGAACATCCTCCCAGCGAGTACCCGGCTCAACCCCCTCATCAGGCCAGCCCTGTTCTTCGTCATAGATAAAACCGCAAACAACACACTGCCATTTCTTCATGTCTGTCTCCATTAATGGCCATTTAAAAGTCAGTGACGACTGTCTCAATCTTATACAATGAAAGCTGCTCGGGGGTGAAAAAAAGGGCAAGGAAAAAGCATTGGAATAACAATAACACCCCGGGCTCTGTTTTTGACAGAGCCCGGGGTGATGAAAACTGTGACCTTGTTCTCCTATTCAGATTTCAGCTGCTGATACCACTGCCCCAGAAGCTGGCGTTCTTCTTCCGTCATCTCTGTACGGTTTGCCAGTGGCATGATCTGTGTCTGAACGGACTGACTGTAGATTTTGTCCGCTTTGCTGGCGATGGATTCATAATCGTCAAAGATCAGGCCACCTGGCGCTGTCTGGAAGAGAGGGTCAGTTGGCTTGGCCCCATGACAGGTAGAACAGCGGCTGGTGACAATCTCGACAATTTCCTGTTTGTCAAAAGCGGGTGCTTTTGCAACCTCGGATATTGGAGCCATTTGTGGTCGTATAACAAACGCCAGACTCAACATGACAACGGCAGCGGCAGGCCAGAGCCAGGTTAATACAGCACCCTGGTTACGACGGTTAAAGAAGTGTCGGATCAGAATCGCAGCCAGCGACAGGGCAGCAAGAATCGCCCAGTTCCAGTCATGCCCATAAGTCATTGGGTAATGGCCGCTGATCATGATAAACAACAGCGGCAGGGTGAAGTAGTTGTTGTGCCTGGAGCGAAGCAGTGCATGTTGGGCAATGGCCGGATCAAAGCTGTTATCACTTCTTTGTGCTGCGTCAACCAGCTTCCTCTGGGATGGGATGATAATCCGGAAGACATTACCCACCATCAGGGTTCCGATCAGGGCACCAACGTGGATATAAGCTGCTCTGTCGCTGAACAGTTGCGCATATCCCCAGGCTGCAAAAACAATCAGCCCAAAGAGTACCGCGCTGAACAGTCTTTCATTTTTAAACAATGGCGTTCGGCAAAGAAAGTCATAAGCCAGCCAGCTCACGAACAGGCTGAATAGGCTGACCGCAATAGCTGAGGCCGGGGACAGTGAAGAGTCTGACGACAGCAGATAACTTTCTGCTCCCCAGTAGTAGATGATGGCCAGCAGGCCAAAGCCACTGAGCCAGGTAACATAAGCTTCCCATTTGAACCAGTGCAGGGTTTCCGGCATTTTCTCCGGTGCCAGATGGTATTTGTTTACTTCATAGAAGCCACCACCGTGCACAGCCCATAATTCCCCTTTAATACCTTTTTTCTGTTTTGCCTGAGGAGCTTTTTCCAACCGGCCTTCCAGCCAGTTGAAGTAAAAGGAGGCACCAATCCAGGCAATACCTGCTGTGACGTGCAACCATCGAAAAATCAGGTTCAACCAGTCTTGTATATAGGATTCCATACTCAGCTTCTTCCTCGAGTTTCCTGGCCCATGATAATGGCTTTTTCAATGACCCGGTCGTCACCCATTACCATCAGTACACCCAGCAACTCTTCAAGTGTTTGTGTTTTCTCTGTTCTGAATTTCAACAAAGGTGTGGCTTCGGGATTAAGCACCAGAAAGTCTGCCTCGTTGCCGACCCGGAAACTGCCAATGCGGTCATCGAGATGCAGGGCTCTGGCCCCACCCAGAGTGGCCAGGTAGAAAGCTTGAAGAGGAGATATCGTATTCTCACCCAACTGAGATACCTGATAAGCGTCTTTCATCGTGTTCAACAGACAAAGACTGGTGCCACCACCCACGTCTGTGCCCAGCCCGACACGAATATTTTTGTTTTTAGCATTAGAAAAACGGAATAAACCGCTGCCCAGGAACAGGTTGGAACCCGGACAGCAGGCAATGGATGAATCACTTTCAGCCATTCGCTCCCAACTCTCGTCGCACAGATGGATGGAGTGGGCAAAGATCGAGCGGGGACCCAGCAGACCATGCTGGTCATAAACATCCAGATAATTTTTACTGTCAGGAAACAGTTCCTGAACCCACTCTATTTCTTTGGGGTTTTCAGACAGGTGGGTATGCAGGTAGAGACCGTTATGTTCTCTGAGCAGTCTTCCAGCCAGGGTGAGCTGCTCGGAAGAAGAGGTTGGAGCAAAGCGGGGAGTGACGGCATAAGACAATCGACCCTTGTTGTGCCAGCGATCAATCAGTTGCTTTGACTCTTCATAGCTGCTTTCCGGGGTGTCGAGCAGGTAGTCTGGCGCATTGCGATCCATCATGACCTTGCCGGCAATCATACGCATCTTGCGCTTTTGCGCAGCTTCAAAGAAAGCATCAACCGATTGTGGAGAGACTGTGCCAAAAACCAGTGCAGTAGTCGTTCCACTGTTCAGGCACTGATCCAGAAACAACTCTGCAATGTCCCGGGCATATTCAGGATCTGAAAAGCGGGCTTCAGCAGGAAAAGTATACTGTTCCAGCCAGTCCAGCAGTTGCACTCCGCAACCTGCCATGACTTCCAGCTGGGGATAGTGCACATGAGTATCGATAAATCCCGGTATGATCAGCCTGCCTGAAAGGTCTCTGATTTCACAGCCTTCCGGCAGTTCTTGCAATAAGTTCTTGGCAGGGCCGCAGGCTTTGATACAACCCGACTCAACCAATAGTCCACCGTCGTCAAAGTATTCCCAGCTTTGTTCTCCCTTATCGGGATCGTCCAGAAAGTGGAGTACAGAAGCACGCCAGAAAACAGGGGTAGTTGCAGTGCTCGTCATAAGGGTGCTCCCACGGTCAGGGAAAGGTGGGCAGGGATTAAAACTTCGTCACAGTTGTGTCCTGGCCCGGCCCGGTCAATCACCAGATAGGAGATTCCGTCACCGGCAGAGAGTAGCGGATGATGCCAGGTGCCCGGATGGTAATTAATGCCCTGGGAACCATCAGTGATGAAACAGCGAATATGATTAAAGTCCGGCTCCGAGTGGTTATCAGGAGCAACAACAATCAAAAACGGCTGCTGCTCCAGGGGCATAAAGGTCTGGCTGCCCAGAGGGTGGCGTTCCAGCAAATCCAGTTGGTAGGGCTGTTTGATGGCTTGCGTGTGGTAAATATGAATAGCCACTTCCCCCACGGCATCGGTTTCAATTCGGGTGAGATCGTTAAACTTACGACAGCGGCCCTGATTGATGATCATGGCGTCACCACAGGCTTCGATCACATCGCCGAAGGGTTTGAAAGCTTCGGCAGACAAGGGCTCTACAGGGAGAGCCCGGGTGGTTAACGTGGTTGGCATGGAATGCCTCTTTATATTTATTTTCTGTTAGCTCAGGGCTTTTTGGGGCTAAGGGCTTTTCGCTAAGCGCTTTGCAACGCTGTTCATGTTTGACTTACAGACCTTATGAACAATGGAAATCAGCTACCTCTGTAAGTCGAATACCCAAAGGGAGATATCAGCAATGGCACATGGTGGTGGCGATCGTCGCTGACTTCAAAAATGACCGGGACTTCCGGATAAAAGCATTTTTGTTCCAGCCGGTTAAAGTAATCCTGAATCGCAAAGTCCAGCTTATAAATGCCTTCCGGAAGGTTTACTTCGTCCGTAGTCAGACTGTTTACTCTTCCGTCGGCGTTTGTTTTGCCCCGTCCAACCTCTACCCAGCTGTCTTCAGCCTGTTTGTATAGAGTGACAGGAACCTGGTCGGCAGGATGGCCACGAGCTGTGTCGAGGATATGAGTACTGATCCCGGTCATTAAATTACTCCTTCTTTGGCCAAAGAGGTGTTCTTGAGCATTTTGCACAGGCGAATACTGGTTATTTTATGCTGTTCAGCCGCTGCAATGGAGAGTTCTTCCTCTGGCTCGTTACTCAAACGTTCCTGCAGCAGCGTCAGCATCTCGCTGGCACTTTTGCCGGTAGCGCAGACAATGAAGATATAGCCAAACTGCCGTTCGTACTGTTCGTTGCCTTCAGCCAGTGCCTGCAGGGTTTTTTCATTGGCCTCATCGACGCCGGACTGCTCATGGCCTGCCATGGTTTGAGTATTCCTGTATTTTTCTTTCAGGCTGTTGATGTCACCGATTTTCGGGTGGGCATCAAACGCTTCCAGGTAGTCGGGCTTCTGGCAGTGAGACCAAACGGCATTAGCAGCAATCAGCAGGCTTTCAATATTAGCAAAGGGTCTTGCTGCTACCATGGACTCAACCCACTGACCGCTGGCACAACACTGACGAAAAGTTTCTGATGCCTGCTCTTCGCTCAGGGTATTCAGTTCGTTCAATGTCATTTTGTGGGCTCCGGCTGACCGACAACTCTCAATCTTGATACGCCACCATCGGGGAAAATATTCAGGCGAACATGGGTGTATATTTCCTGAGTATTTTCCAGATTCTCTACAAAAGAGTGATTACGGTGAGCATGAAGTTTCTGTTCGCTCAGGATCGGGCGCCATTGTGCCGTGTCATCAGGCACATCTCCCTCAAAATAACAGCCTTCCAGGCTTCCTCTGTCAGGATAGTTTCCTTTGAAGTGCAGGGTATCAATCTCAACCCGACCAATTTTACCGGGTGTCGCCAGCCTGATGATCATCCAGTCGTGACCGCCATTGCGTCTTCTGCGGGTTTCCCAGCCATCATGCATATCGGCACCGCGACCCGGACGAAGCAGGTTTTGCATCGGACTGAAGAAAGCGTCTGAACAGCTGACAGGGCGGGCTCCATTCATCAGAGCCGATAGATCAACGGGTTCGTTGGGAAGAAGGTGTTGAGTGTTAAAGAGGATTTTTCCATAAACTCTCAGGCGGGCAACACCGCCATCGGGGAAAATGGTCAGACGAATATGAGTGGCTTCGACAGGTTGGTCCAGACGGATCAGATTTCGGTGGTCGGCATCAACCGCCATTCTTGCAGTCATAGGCTGCCATTGGCTTTGTTCACTGGGGTCAGATTCGCTGGCGATGTATTCCAGCTGAACGGCGCCTGGTGCATTGCCTTTGAAGTGGCGGGTATCAACTTCTACCCCTTCCACCATTCCCGGGGTCGCAAGTCTCACGATGACCCAGTCATGATCGCCGCTGCGGCGTCGGCGGGACTCCCAGCCGTCCATCCATTTGCCGTAAGCCGTGTACTTTTCCGGAAGAAAGACCGGCTCGGAGTCCAGCAAAAGGTTGTCTTTTTCAGCAAAGAAGTCATCGCTTGCAGACAGTACATCTCCACCCAGGGCACGGGCGGCCAGATCGACTTTTGTCTGTCGCCATAGCAGGGCTTTGTCAGAGCCGTCAGTGGTTGTTGAGCCATCAGTCATTGTATTCATCGCATATCCTGATTTTTGTTGGTTTTTTTTTGGAGTATTATTGTCCCCAGCTAAAAGGGCATATTTTTCTGTGTTCTGGCAAAATGGATCTTGTAAATTATAAGCAAAATGTTGACCAAATGGTCAGACTTTGGGAGTTTATGCCATAGATACTACAGGTCAATCAATATATTGATTTAAACAAAAAAAATAAGTCGGAGTTTGCCATGAATCTCAGTGATAACCACTACCCCAGAGACTTAACAGGGTATGGAAATACCCCACCTCATCCGCAATGGCCGGGACAGTCGCGGATTGCCGTTCAGTTTGTCATAAATTACGAGGAAGGTGGTGAAAACTCTGTACTTCATGGTGACAGGGGTTCAGAAGCTTTCCTTTCCGAAATTATTGGTGCCCAGTCGTATGAGGGGATGCGCCATATCAGTATGGAATCTATCTACGATTATGGGGCCAGGGCCGGTTTCTGGCGGCTGCACCGTATCTTCACCCAGAGAAATATTCCTGTGACGGTGTATGCCGTAGCCATGGCCATGCAGCGGAACCCCCAGGCGGTTGAGGCCATGCTGAAGGCTGACTGGGAGATAGCCAGTCACGGCTATCGCTGGATTGATTACCAGTTTCACGATCCTGATGAAGAGCGTGAGCACATGCATAAGGCCATTCAAATTCATACAGAAATGACCGGTCAGAGACCTTCCGGTTGGTACACAGGCCGCTGCAGCCCCCAAACAGAGCAGCTGGTGGCAGAAGAGGGAAGTTTTCTCTACCACGCAGACAGTTATGCAGACGATCTGCCTTATTGGGATACCCGATTTGATCAGCCGCAGTTAGTCGTGCCTTATACACTGGACTGCAATGATATGCGTTTTGCGACCGCTCAGGGTTTTAATTCTGGCGATCAGTTTTTCAGTTATCTGAAAGATGCGTTTGATGTGCTCTATGATGAGGGAGCCGATCATCCAAAGATGATGTCAGTAGGGTTGCATTGTCGTTTGGTAGGCAGACCGGGTCGTGCGGCTGCACTGATGCGTTTCCTTGATTATGTGCAGTCGAAGGAAAAAGTATGGCTATGCACCCGTGAGCAGATTGCCCGCCACTGGCATGAACATCATCCCTGCAACGAGACCGGTGCTCAATAGATTAATATCGCTGAGCCCGTTTGAACCCTATTAATGGTCAGCGCAGATGGTGGCCATTGGGGAAATCGTAGATTCATTAAACTATCTATGGCGGCGCCCCTCGTTTGGGAAGTTCGTCAATCACCTGCCAGCAAGCGGCCAAAAGCTTTCAGCTGATCAGGGTCTGAACTTCTGGTGGCTGAGGCCAGGTTAAGATGCCGATTGGCCTTTGCCAACTCCAGCAACGAATCATCAATCTCGTACTGTTTATTTTCTCTCAGCCAGGTCAGCAAGGTTTCAAGAGGCCAGAGTGCCTGTTTGCCCTCGTGAACCGGGGCCGGAAAACTCTCTGGATTACTGGTCATCAGTTTTCGCATATTCTGTCTTGAGAAACCCAGTAGCTCCGCTGTGTCCGTCAGCCCAACGAGGTCCGGTGAAGCTTCAAGAAGCCTGATATCAGGAATCACTGCTTTCACGTCCCGTATTGCGCTGCCAACGGCATCAGCAGCACTGGTGCCATCCCGGTCGAACATCATGGCCATTCGCCCTGCCTGACCAATACCAATCAACATGTCATTGCAACCCGCCTCGCCCAGCGCTTCGATAATATCATCAACGTCCTGAGCGCACTCTTTGATGCTGAAACGAAGGATAAATTCATAGGATTTCATAATGGGTAAAATTCAAAAACTTAGTGATGACTATTCAGGTTGTCAATTGACAACCTGAAAGTTTTTATTCAGAGGCAAGCCGAACAGTCTGGTATAAAATCTCAGTTCGCCATTCGAGTGTGTCGCAAAACTCTGGTTCCCATGCTTTTAGGCTCTTTGGATTCCAGCGTGAGAACGAGTTGACTCCCGTCATTCCCGACTTCATTCTCGTCATTCCCGACTTCATTCTCGTCATTCCCGCGAAGGCGGGAATCCACACTGACTCACCTCCAGAACCATACTGCCCGGTGACCCCCTGGCCTTGTCATCCCCGACTTCATTCTCGTCATTCCCGCGAAGGCGGGAATCCACACTGACTCACCTCCAGAACCGTACTGCCCGGTGACCCCCTGGCCTTGTCATCCCCGAGAAGGCAGAGATCCACCGTTGGCGCTGGATTCCCGCCTTCGCGGGAATGACGACCTCAGAGCATGGGAACGAGCTGTTGGAGTCTTGCGACACTCTCAGAGCATGGGAGCGAGTTGTTGGGCTTTCGCGACAACCTCAGAGCGTGGGAACGAGTTGTTAGAGTTTTGCGACAGCCTCCTTCGCGGGAATGACGACCTCAGAGCATGGGAATGAGCTGTTGGAGTTTTGCGACACCTTCTTTAGGGTGGGGAGGATGTCATGCCAGTACTATGGATCCAGCACATTATCAATTGACAACCTGAAAGTATTTGTTCAGAGGCAAACCGAACAGTCTGGTATAAAATCTCACTTTCGCCATTCAAGGGAGTGAATATTATTTATCTGCTCTGTCATTGCTTTGAGTTTTTTCTACAGGCTCAACACCGCTTTCACGTCAAAAAAGTCTGTAACGACACTTTAACAGGCAGTTTCTGAAACTTTTCGCTCCCATTGTTGTCTGATCTGGAAAGTGTAAATATTTAAGGAGAATTATTATGCAGGCTATCAGCGGTACATCATGGAAGGCTACGACTTTATCGTCTGACACGGCCGACATAAGCAATGACGATAAAAGCGTATGCGTCATCTGTCAGGTGGAATTCGATAAGAAAATCGTTGTAGATAGCTACGGGCATGCATTTCATTCTGATCAGCGTCAATGTGATAAGTGCATTGGAGTTCGGAAAATTACCTCTGCCACCCAAGCGAAACTGGAGGCAGCAATTCGCGACGGGAACTTCTCTCTTGCACAACGTCTGGTCAATGACCATGGCGCTATTCTGACCGCAGATATTCTGAAAGTGGGCCTGGAAAGTGCCGCAAAAACCCTCAATGTCCAACAGGCCAGGAGCTTATTTGAACTTTCATCGTCCGAACCGGCCACTCAGGCGGTTGCCCGAACGGTATTGGATGGTGTACTGCAAAAAGCTCTAGCAAGTGCCAAGGCTACTACAAGTCTTTACATGCACCGCAATACCGTGGAATTTACCCGGCTTTTTTTCAACCATGACATCGTTAACAATGAGCTGGCGAATATTGCCCTGTATATCTGTGTTCTCAGAGATGATCTTGTGTCAGCACAAGAATTCAAAGCAAAATACCGGGCACAACTTGAGGCTAGCCATTTCCAGACAGTTCTGAGGCAAATAGTCCAAGAATTGGAAGAGGGGATTTGTCTACAAAAAGGAAAAACCGATATTCTATTGGATCTGGTAACGCCTGATGCAGCCACTCAAACCATTGCCCAGGATATCCTGACGCATTTTCTGCAAAACGCGCTGCCGCAGGCCGTTAATATGAGCAGGACCAAGTACAGCGGAATCAAGGAATTTACCGATCTTATTCTTGGTCATCACTTGGGTAATATTGAGCTGGCGAATATGGCCCTGGAGATCTGTGTTCTCAGAGGTGAACTTGAGTCTGCACTAAAATTCAAAACTGAGCACAGGGCACAACTAGGGGTTACTACTTTCCAGAAAGTTCTGCAGCAGATGGATTTGAAATGGGAGACTAACCGGATCGATATCCTATTGAGTCTGGTAATGCCTGACGAAGCTGCTCAAAATTTTGTCCTTGATATGCTGACGGGGCTGCTGCAAAACGCGCTGACTGAGTTTGAGAATATGTCCGATCCCGTATACCGCGATATCATGGCCTTTACACATATTGTTTTCCGCCATGAAATTATCAACTCGGCCCTGGTCAACACAGCACTGAGAATATGTATACTCAGGGAAGAGACTGAACAGGCACAAAAGATAAAAGCACTTTATGGTGCATTTGTTTTTGAAAAAGAATACGGAATGCACACAATTGAAAGTTTTGCTGAAAAAATTGGTTACAAGCTGACAACAGATCGGGCTAAAGACTATAGAAATATGGCGAGAATGGTTCACTCTGATAAGCAGCAAAGTTCTGACGAACTCATGAAAGAATTAAACAGGCTCTACGATAAATAAACATTCAGTGAGGCGTTACTGTTTGGAGATAATCACCTAAAAAGATTACCCTCCTGCTGTGAGGGCCAATGTCTTTTCATTTCGTAAGGTGCTTCGTTATCCTGCAAGATGGCCCATTGCCTCTTCCAGGCCATTAAGAGCGTGTTGCAAAACTCTCTCCAGCGTGGGAACGAGTTGACTCCCGTCATTGCCAGCTTCATTCTCGTCATTCCCGCGAAGGCGGGAATCCACACTGACTCTCCACCAGAACCATACTGCCCGGTGTCCCCCTGGCCTTGTCATCCCCGAGAAGGCAGAGGTCCACCGTTGGCGCTGGATTCCCGCCTTCGCGGGAATGACGACTTCAGAGCGTGAGAACGAGCTGTTGAAGTTTTGCGACACCCTCACAGCGTGGGAACGAGTTGTTGGGCTTTTGCGACACCCTCTTTAGGGCGGGGAGGATGTCAATTATCTGCTCTGTCAGTGCGTTGAGTTTTTTCTACAGGCTCAACACCTGCTTCAACACTGCGTCGAGAACACTCCGGATGGGGCCGAAGCTATGGAGCGAACAGAAGGCATTCGTCATGCCTATACTATCGATCCAGCACATAGCATTTAAAACTGAATATTGAAATGATTACTAAACTTGCAGCTCTATTACTTCTGGCGGTTACCTCTAAAATTTTTGCTCAACCCTATGGCTGTCTTGAACAAAACGCTTCAGCTTTACAAAAAACTGAGGCAAGGTGTCATCAGATGTTCGTCGAAACTGAAGAGGCGTTAGTATGTATAAAAATTGATAGATCTAAAAAAAGAGACAAGACTTTTACTGGTTTGCTTCAAGACGGTTTGGAGAAGAGAACAGTATTAAAGTACCTTCCATTTGAAATAGAATATGACCTTTTTAACTGCATCAACGGGAATGAAAGGGATAATGATTTAGCACAGAAAATTGGTGACAATACGCTGGGAAAGGTTATATCTTTTAACATTAAAACAGATGATGGCAATCGCAACTACAAGCCTTCAAATTCATGGCAGGAACGATTCATAAAATGTATAAGTCAAGGCTTACAAAATATTTTTGATGATTTCCCCCCAGAGTTTGGAAATCGTTTACCAGGAAATAAAACTTTTAGCGATTTTTATAAAGGTGAAAAAACGCCAACAACCTGCTTTCAGTTTGTTAACTTAATGGAGGTTAATTCACAATCATACCATGACGAACTTTACCTTCAACTTACAGCTTTAGAAAACTCAGACATAGAGGATCATTTCATTGCTCTTGCAATTTTAAACAATAACAAACTTGTTCATACATTCATTCATATTGGAGATAATGTTTGTGTAGGTAAAATGGGAGGTAGTGGTATTTATTTTCATACTGTTGAAGATATATTAAGTCATTACCAGGAGTATTATGAAACTCCTTTGAGTTTAGCGATTGCAAATATAAAAACTTTACAGTAGCCGTATGGTAAATAGAGCCTGCCCGAAAACTCATAAATAATCCGGTTCAGCAGGCAACAGTCAAAATTTTTTGATTAAAATTCAGCCCACGCATTTGTGGGTGCTACTTTTTGGTTGATTTCTGATCATTCATAGTGGGTAAAATTCATTTCTATCATTTAAATTTTTCTATTCTTCATCCATGATTACATGCGACCCCTTTCCATACCTGCTAACTGATTGAATTGAGGAGCAATGTCATGTCCAGAACAACTCTGACCATAACACCTGCAATCGCCACTTATCTCACCCATGCAGGCATGCGCGATCATCCTGTACTGAGTGAGCTGCGAGCGCGGATGGCAGACTTTTCCGAAGGGTACATGCAGGTCTCGCCGGAGCAGGGGGCTTTCATGCAAATGCTGGTGAAGATGAGTGGTGCAAGAAAGGGAATAGAGATCGGCACATTCACTGGCTACAGTGCTTTGGCAACCGTATTGGCCATGCCAGAAGATGGACACCTGACTTGCCTGGATGTTTCTGAGGAATGGACGAACATTGCCAGAGAGTACTGGCAGAAAGCGGGGGTGTCGGAGAAAATAACCCTGAAAATTCAGCCTGCTCTGGACAGCCTGGCTCAAATGCAAGGTCAGGAGGGTTTGTTCGACTGGGTGTTTATCGATGCCGATAAAGAAAATTATCTGGATTACTACCGGCGTGGTGTTGAGCTACTGAAGTCTGGCGGACTGGTGTTAGTGGACAACAGTCTCTGGGGTGGCTCGGTGGTGAATCCTCAGGATGCAGAAACCAGAGCCATTGACGAATGCAACCGCTTTATTCAACAGGATGACAGGGTTGATATGGTATTACTGCCGGTAAGCGACGGATTGATGATCGCTCGCAAGCGTTAACTGTTCAGGCTGATGACGCCTTTCTGGCAATAATGAGAAACTCCCGGTTTCCATCACCCCCTTTGATCGGACTGTCAAAATAATCGGTGGTTTTCAGACCCTGCTCTTCGAGACAGCTTCGAATGGATGATTCTACTTCAGAATAGACAGTCTGCCAGTTGCGGGCATGTAACACTTGCACCTTTCCTTCAGCAATAAACTTCTGTGCCTGGGTGCGGGAGGCAGCAAGGCCGTTGTCTACCAGCAGACGATCCGCTTTTTCCATTCTGTATGTTCATCACGGGAGTTAGAAAACACGATTGGTATTAATCATTAACTACTACCACTATGATGCGTTTTTCTTCCAGATCATCATCATTTTCGCTGAGGTATACGATATCCCCAGCCCGATGAATCAGGGAATGTTCATTGGAAAATACAACCCCGTTATTTCGGCCATCATATGAAAATGACTCCTCAGTGCCTTTATCAAGGAATATTTCTGCTGAATTAATACGCGATGAATTTTTGCCAATATCAAGCCCGCCTCCTGAATACTTTACACCCGTTCCAGTTGCGTTGGTATTGTCATTCAATTGGACGACCATGCTTTTTTTGCCGGGATCCTTATGCCAGGGCAAATCTTTAATTCCCCTTGAGGGAATTAATGGGTAACGAATCAGGACAAGATTAGAAACTTCTACCGAACGATCCCGCCATTGAAATTCATCGGCCATTTTTTCCAATGCCTCTGAGCATAGAGCCCGGATTTCATCCGATGAAGTAGCCAAGCAGTCCTTTCGGAAAGACTCTTTAATCAAATGACTATTTTTATCAAACTGAATTCGCTTTTTATAGCATAATTCGGCCATGAAAACGGGATTTTCATGATTTAACCCAAATTTCAGATGGTCAAATATTGTGCTTGATTTTATAACTTTTCCTACCATTCTTTCATTCAGCAGATGTTTGACAAAAGCCGAATTGAAATAACTTTTGTCGTCATCTATTACCCGATTGGCCTCTTTTAAAACACTTTCAGAAAACACCGAGGAGACTCTTCTGAATGTATCGCCAAATTTTATGCCTTTGGCCTGCGTTTCAACAGAATATGCCGAGGCGGCATCTGAAAAAACCTGCATCGTTGGGCGGGAAGAAATATTATTAGACAACATCATTATCACTCCTTTGATCTATTAATTATTCAATTACAGGACTAACCAAACATCATTCAACGATTCTGGAGTGTCCAAAGCAGAATAGTTCAGCAAAAAGCGTATAAACTGGTAATTTCAACCATCCCCGATGACGAAACATGAGATGGTTGCCTTACTCACAAGAGATCACCGGGTAATCCCTCAGAAGTTTGCTTTTTCGCCGATACCTGCCTTTTACTTTGCTGGAAGCTGACTCAGTGTTGGTATCCTATAAAGTCTGAGTATGAAACATCGTAGGGTATTTTTTGTAAACATGACAGGCAGAAACGCTGGCGTTTCGGTCAGGAATACTAACCTTGGCAGGTCCCTGTCAGGTCAAGAGGAAAAGATTTTTCTTTTCTCCGTGGCAAGGGTTTTTTTTACTGGATAACATCATCGTAAGTGTGGAAGTTATGTCAAGACAGTTCCTTAGAGTCTGTCGCCTGATATTTTCTGGCAATAACAAGAAACTCCCGGTTTCCATCACCCCCTTTGATCGGACTGTCAAAATAATCGGTGGTTTTCAGACCCTGCTCTTCGAGACAACTTCGAATGGATGATTCTACTTCAGGATAGAGACGCTCATCCCGAACAATGCCTCCTTTGCCAAGACCTGCTTTTCCCACTTCAAATTGCGGTTTGACCAGGCTGACCAGAAAACCTCCCTTTTTAATCAGCGGTGCCAGCGAAGGTATAATTTTGGTCTGGGAAATAAAAGAAACATCCATCACCGCCAGATCAAACCCGGCTCCGTTTTCAGTATGCTCTAACAGCTCCGGGCCAAGCTCACGGGCATTAATACCTTCCAGACAAACTACCCGCTGATCCTGCCGCAGTTTCTCTACCAGTTGCTCATGCCCTACTTCAATACCGACTACTTTCGTCGCGCCTGACTGCAGGGCACAATCAGTAAAACCGCCCGTTGACTGACCCACATCAATCACGGTCATTCCCGTAATATCCAGACCGGCTTTCTCCAGAGCACTTGCCAGCTTGAGTCCGCCACGGGAAACAAATCTATCCGACTCATCCAGAGTGACTTTCAGCTCTGCCTCTCCGGTCAGTTTCTCGCTGGGCTTTTTTACGGTTTGCCATTTGCAGGAATGCAACACTTGCACCTTTCCTTCAGCAATAAACTTCTGTGCCTGGGTGCGGGAGGCAGCAAGGCCGTTGTCTACCAGCAGACGATCCACTCTTTCCATTCTAATAACCGTATTGGGAAACAGATAATACCAATCGAACTTACAACTCGTTCCCACGCTCTGAGGCTGTCGCAAAACTCTCTCCGGCGTGGGAACGCGTTGACTCCCGTCATTGCCGGCTTCATTCCCGCGAAGGCGGGAATCCACACTGACTCTCCACCAGAACCATACTGCCCGGTGTCCCCCTGGCCTTGTCATCCCCGAGAAGGCAGAGACCCACCGTTGGCGCTGGATTCCCGCCTTCGCGGGAATGACGACTTCAGAGCGTGAGAACGAGCTGTTGAAGTTTTGCGACACGCTCCATCACTGGAGTTAGAAAGCAAGATTGGCATAAAGTATAAGTACCTGTTCGTACAAAATCATATTTTCTTACTCATTCTGTGCTGACCTTTTAAAGGGTCAGGGGAACCATTTCCTGAGTTGAATGTCCAAATTAAGAGAAGGCAACCATCTGACAACGGAAGTCAGTCAATCAATGAACAGGAGTTTCTTATGAATATAAACCCCATCCCTTCACCGCCGCCGAGTTTCACTGATTTCGCTAACATTGAGGCTTCAGCGAATGATCCTGCTCAAAAGCAGGATGATCTGTCTAAACAGATTGCAACTCTCGCTACACCTGAAGTTGCCAAGCAGATTCCCTTAACAGAAGGTAACCTGAGTCAGTTTAAAAAAGCGTTGGAAGAGCACAGCGTAACCGCCGCAGATGCAATGCATCACCCTCTGGCCTCCATTGTTGGCAGCATGGATGGTTGTGTATCCGCTCTGAGTAAGGCGATTTTGAACCCAATACCCTTTACCTCACGGCGTCTTCCTGTTCTTCCTTTGCTTTCTTTCAAATACCTGGGCCTGAAAAAAACCTTGGCACTCTATATTGCTATTGGCGCAGCCGGAGGCTTTTACGGCAGGCTTAAGGCTGCTTCTGAAATCTACCAGAAGACACCTGAAGATAATCTGACAGAAACAGTAAAACGCCTCGAGAAGGAGTGTTCCGAGTTAAAGGAGCAAATGCTGGAAGCACGGCTTGAGCGATTGAATGCGTTGAATAATTGTCGTCGACTGGCACCTTTGAAGATTTTTATAAATGATGCAAATGTGCGTAATTTTTTCGAACGTACATTGAATGATTGTGTTGAATTGACGATGCCGACGGATATCCAGTTTTATGAGAAGGTACTGCAAAAACAGGCCTCAGACATTCAGGCTCTTGAAGTAAAGCTTTACAGTTTAGAAGAGAAAATGACCGAAGGTAGGGATGTTAAGCTGAAATTTCTGCGAACAGCTCTTGATCTGGACGCCGAAAAGGAAGCGTTCAAACGCGTACAGGCATTACTGGACAGCGCAAAGGCCAACCCGGTAGTTCAGGATTTAGCTGGGCATGCCCGGCAGTTGGATGAGTTAGCAAATAGTTTGTCTGAGAATTCCAAGCTTCAGATGACATTTGAAGCTCAAAAAAAATACCTCGCAGCTGAGAGCAATTTCAGTAAATTGCAGCATGACTTTATAGAAAAACAGGTGGAACTTATTAAAGCTCTTGTCAGCAAGCAACGGATTTTTATGGCTCGGGGCGAGGGCATGACGACCAAAAAGGAAGATAGAGAGGCATCTCGTGCAGGTGTTTCCGCTAGTGCAGATAGCCAATCTCAGACCTCTGGGGCGGCTGGTTCAAGCCCGGTATAAACTGACCAGACTCAATTTTCCTTTACCAACAGGCAGAGAAAACTGTGCTGTCCGGTAATGCCATGGGAGTATCAGTACGGGGCAACAGGCTCATAGTGGTTGTGTGGGATTGTGCCTGCTAGAGGTTTTTGAAAAATTCATCCAGATCCTCAATGCCTTGAGATTCATTCATTAGATCCTGCCAACTGTCAGGGGGCGTTCCCGCACTCACCAGTTTCCTAAACACCGAATATGCATCGGTCTTGCTACCGTAGGCACGTTTGGTTTTTTCGTCATTTACCCAAGCATATATGATGATTCTGGCTGCCTCGTCGTAGCGGAAAAACAGCCGGTACTGTTGAAAAAACTTAGCTCGAAACCAATGCTTTCTGGCTTTTCCAAGCGTCAAACCTTGACGGTATATTGGATCAGAGGGATTGCTCGGAACCTGTTCAAACGCCAACTGGTTTATTGCCGCCAGTCGTTTTGTGGCGTTTTTCTTTTGAAAAGAATCAGGATGTTGTTGTTTCAGTTTTTTGACTTCAACAGCCAAGCTCTTGAGTTGAGCGACAAACATTGGGTGGGCCAGAATCGTCCAGCCATGAAAATCATTACGGTTGGAAGGCATTGCCGATCAATCCCCACCAAGAGGCTCATCGAGATCAATATCGATCTCCCCAACCAGATCAGTGAGCTTCTGGGCAAGCTCCGGGGAAACCGGCTTCAGTGTTCGGGGATGATTTTTCATGTCCCGCTCAAGAAAATCCAAGAAACCTGCTATTACAGGGTCTTCTTTGTCACTCTGGCACTTAGAAAGTAGGACGCTGCCATCGGAGCGAATCTCATACTGAAGCTTTTCCTGCTTGTTCAATTCCAACGCCTTTCTGACCGAGGCCGGAATAGTCGTCTGATAACGATCCGTCAGGGTGGATCGATCTACGGACACATTTTTCATGATGAAACCTTAGATTGTTAACTATCACTTATTATGGTAATGCAAGTGCATTGTTGTGTCAAAATCAGGATTGAGGATGAGTCGGTGAACAAGCGGACTCTGATCTGACCGCCCTGCTGCCGGTAGTTCGGGGTTTTTGCGCATTCCCTCAGAAAGAAGCTGAATCACCCTCTTCCCCCGAAGACAAGGAATCCATGACATCGAGCATTTTTTCAATTGCTTTGCCCATGCTCATTTTGCCGTCAGCAAGGGCTTGTAGACGGTAATACATAGCTTTCCTGACTCGGATTCATAAGTCAGTGTTGATATCTCTGACAATCTTATCTTCTGACTGTTTAGAGACTGGCATCCTGCGCAGGCCTAATAAAACGGTACGCCCCGCATACATGGAGTTGATGGGCAAGCTCACTCTGGAACACCTTGTTGGCCTCTTAAAAAAGGAAAGTGAGGATGTCATAGGTATCGTGTTTGCTTGGGGCAACTGTTGAAGATGAGGCCATTGTTTTTGAGTACCATTCGCAGCTGTACAAGTACGGGTTCTGCGGGGTGTTGTTCAATGAGGCATGTCCTGGAAGCTGCCTAGGTCAGGGCAATGGTTTTCTCGCTACAGAGCTCACTCGGGATGCTGATGCCATGATTTGTCTGATCGAGGCGGACCTTTTTTCTTTGACAACAGATTTTAGGCAAATATCAATCGGGGTGGTGAAAGGCAGATAGAAAAACAGATGGAATTTATTAAAGCTCTTGTCAGCAAGCAACGGGTTTTTATGGCTCGGGGCGAGGGAATGACGACCAAAAAGGAAGATAGAGAGGCATCTCGTGCAGGTGTTTCCGCTAGTGCAGATAGCCAATCTCAGACCTCTGGGGGGGCTGGTTCAAGCGCGGTATAAACCCACTTCCAAGCCTTCAGGCTTGGTGGTGGTCGTTTATTAATGCCTTGAGTGTCTGCCAGGGAATACCCTCCCTTTTTCGGACAAGGCTGTCACGAGAACCATTTCTGACAGCCAGTATCTCTGCGGCAATGGCAATGGCGATCTCTGCGGGCTCTCTGCCTCCCACTTCATTGAGTCCGACCGGACATCTCATCTGCTCAATCCGTTTCGGGTTGAAGCCCTTATGCTCAAGACGCTTACGGAATCTGCTGGCTTTAGTCTCGGAGCCTATGACGCCCAACCAGCCGGTGTCTGATCGTTTTAATGCCTGTTCAGCAATCGCATAATCCAGCTGGTGATTGTGGGTGACCACCAGAATAAAGGCGTTTTCGGGCAGATCTGCCACTTCTTCATCAGGCTGTTCACTGAGAATACAGGTGACATTTTCAGGGGTATTCCGGGGGAAAAGTTCTGCCCGATTATCAATCCAGGTAATACGGCAATTCAGAGGCGTAAGAACATGAATAAGCGCTTTGCCAATATGCCCGGCCCCAAACAGAGCGATATGGAAGTGACAGCCTGCAATGGGCTCCAGCATCACGCTGACACTGCCACCGCAGCACTGACCTAACCGGGGACCCAGTGGGAAGTGCTCCATAACAGGCTCATGCTGATCTGAAGCCATCAGCTCCCTGGCTCTCTCAATCAGCAGAAACTCAAGATGCCCGCCACCCACAGTGTCAAAGCTTTTTTCTTCTGTGACCAGCATTTTACTGCCTGATTTTCTGGGCGCAGAACCGGCTGATCCCAGGACGGTCACCAGAACGCCAGGCAGACCAGAACGCTTGAGCTTTGACAGCGCGTCAATCCACTCCATAGGCGGCCTCCTCTTTTTTTAGAGGTTCTGTGTGGGGCCGCTCTTTAATTTTCGAGATGGCTTTCAGCACTCTTTCCGGAGTCGCGGGAACATCAATGTCCGGGCTGACGGTGTAGTCTGAAAGGCTCGAAACGGCATCACGTATTGCCGACCACACCGAGAAGCTGAGCATCAGGGGAGGTTCGCCGGTGGCCTTGGAATGATAAATCGTATGCTCCGGATTATCCTGCTCGAACAACTCAACGTTAAAGATAGCCGGTAGATCTTCAATCGTAGGAATCTTGTAAGTCGCCGGGTTGTTACTGAGCAATCTTCCCTGCTCATCCCAGACCACTTCTTCAGTGGTCATCCAGCCCATACCCTGGATAAACCCGCCTTCAATTTGGCCACGGTCAATGGCGGGGTTCAGTGATCTGCCAACGTCGTGCAATATATCAACCCGCTCCACCCGGTATTCACCGGTCAGGGTATCCACTACCACTTCAGAGACTGAAGCACCGCAGGCAAAATAATAAAAAGGGCGGCCACTGGCTGTTTCCCGGTCATAGTGAATCTCGGGAGTGCTGTAAAAGCCTGAGCTGGAGAGTGAAACCCGGTTGAAGTAAGCGGCCTGAATCAGTTCAACAAAAGGAATGGTCCGCTCTTTCATGTGGACATGACCATCAGCGAACTGAATAGCCTCAGGTTGTTCCTGATAATGTTCGGCAGCGAATGTTATCAGGCGATCACGAATTTTCTGACAGGCATCCTGTGCGGCCTTGCCGTTCAGGTCACTGCCGCTGGAAGCCGCCGTCGGAGAGGTGTTGGGTACCTTGTCGGTTCGGGTGGAGGTCACTTGTACCTGATCCAGGCCAACCCCAAATTCATGAGCAACCACCTGGGCCACTTTAACGTAAAGCCCCTGTCCCATCTCGGTACCGCCATGATTTACCTGAATACTGCCGTCTGTGTAGACATGGACCAGAGCGCCAGCCTGATTGAGATGTTTGGCCGTGAAAGAGATACCAAACTTCAGCGGGGTCATGGACAAGCCTTTCTTTAATACCGGGCTGTTCCGGTTGAACGCTGTAATCTCCTGCCTGCGCTTTCGGTATTCAGAACTCTCTTCCAGTTTTGCCATCAGCTCCGGCAGAACATTGTGTTCAAAGGTCTGGTGGTAATGAGTGACATTTCGTTCGCCAATGCCGTACAGGTTATTAAGGCGAACATCCAGTGGGTCAAGACCGGTAGCACGAGCAATGTCGTCCATTGCCCGCTCTATTACCAACATGCCCTGAGGCCCGCCGAAGCCTCTGAATGCGGTGTTGGAAGCAATGTTGGTTTTGCAGCGGTGACCAGTGACTATGGCATTATCGAGGTAGTAAGCATTGTCGGAATGAAACATGGCCCTGTCGACAATAGCGTCTGTGAGGTCAGGGGAATAACCGCCATCACCTGCGACCTCTATATCTATCCCCTTGATAACTCCTTTACTGTCAAAGCCTGCGCGATAACGGTGTCTGAAAGGGTGGCGCTTGCCGGTGGACATCATGTCCTGTGAGCGGTCGACCCGGAATTTTACGGGTTGTCCTGTTTTACTGGCCAGAAGTGCTGCAATACAGGCCGGACCAGCAGCCTGGGTTTCTTTGCCACCAAAGCCTCCCCCCATGCGTCGAACATCCGCCACGACTTTGTGCAAAGGAATGCCCAGAACTTCTGCTACCAGCTTCTGCACTTCAGAAGGGTGCTGGCTGGAGGTGTAAATATGGTATTGGTTGTCTTCCAGAGGGACGACGCTGGCAATCTGTCCTTCCAGATAAAAGTGTTCCTGGGCGCCGTTGCTCATGGCACCTTCGAGTCGTCTGGGTGCTTCGGCAATGGCACGATGGGCGTCGCCTTTACGCATCACATGCTCAGGTCTGAGAAAGGATTCTTCCTGCATGGCCTGATCGATGCCCAGCACAGGCTCTAACGCCTTGTATTCAATGTTTGCTTTTCTGGCCGCTTTTTTGGCGGCCAGGTGAGACGTGGCCGCTACCGCAAAGACCGGCTGACCGATATAGTCGACCTTGCCATCAGCCAGCAACATATCACCAGGGTAAACCGGGCCAATGTCTTTGTGTCCGGGAATGTCGTCAGCGGTGACGACCATGACCACACCGGGACTGTTTTTGACTGCCTCCAGATCCATGCTGATGATTTCAGCATGGGCCTGGGTAGACAGGCCAAATCCGGCGTGTAACTGACCGGCCATTTCGGGTCGATCATCGATATAGGTGGCTCTGCCGCTGACATGCAGATGGGCACTGTCGTGTTTGGCTGTCTTCGGGGAAGACCGGGTTTTGCTGATATCCGGTAACTTACGCATGAGCAATGATCCTCGCAGTTTGTCCGGACATTTCCAGAAAGTATCTTTCCAGCAGGTTGCATGCTGCCTGCAATCGATAGTCGCTGCTGCCCCTGACATCGGACAGTGGTGTGAATTCTGAACGAATGGCTTTCTGCGCCTCTTGCAGAGTAGTGGCGCTGGCCTCTTTTCCTGTCAGGGCTTTTTCGCAGGCCAAAGCCCGTTTGGGTATAGCTGCCATACCTCCAAATGCGACTCTGGCACGGGTAATGATTCCGTTGTCGTTCAATTCCAGATTGATGGCGGCCAGAACGGCAGATATATCATCACCATAACGTTTGCTCAGCTTGTAAACTCTGAGTTGATGCGGCTTGAGCGGAATGCGAATGCGGGCAATAAATTCACTTTCTTCGAGCAGGGTCTTTTTGTAGCCCAGGAAAAAATCTTCCAGAGGCAGGGATCTGATGGTGTTGCCTATACGCAGCTCAACCTGTGCATCCAGTGCCAGTAACACAGGAGGCGTGTCGCCTATGGGCGAGGCATTACCGATATTGCCGCCCAGAGTGCCCACATTTCGAATCTGTTGTGAGCCCAGACGTGAAAGCATTTCTGCAAACTCAGGAAAGTGTCTGGCCAGCAGAGGTTCCAGCTGACGGAAGCTGGCCGCAGAGCCAATGATCATTTCCCGGTCAGTACAGGTGATCTCTTTTAACTCATTGACCGAGGCCAGAGTGACCAGCGACGGTAAATCCTTCATCTGTTGAGTCACTTCCAGCCCAAGGTCTGTGCCACCGGCCAGTAATCTGGCTTGTGGATGTTGTAACAGATAATCAGCCAGTGCCTGCTCGGAGTTCGGCATGAAGACACCATTGGCGGTGTCATCGAGCCGGGCTTTCAGTGCGTTGAGTTTCTGAACTGTCTCCTGTTCCTGATGCTTGAAGCGGTCAGAAGATGTCAGGCTGGCGATTTCATCAGCAGCATCAACGATAGATTGGTAGCCGGTACAACGGCAAAGGTTGCCACCCAGAGCTTCAGGAATGTCAGGTCTGTTTTCGGGGGCTTCATGATGGAAGGCAAACAGGGACATGATAATGCCGGGCGTACAGAAACCGCATTGAGAGCCGTGGTGATCCACCATGGCCTGTTGAACAGGGTGCAGTTTTTCCCCTTCAGCAAGATCTTCAACGGTGATCAGTTGCTTGCCGTTAAGTGCCGGTAGCAAAGCAATACAGGCGTTGATGGTCTGATAGTTCAGACGGTCGTTCTCCGGCTCCGCAACCACCACAGTGCAGGCACCGCAGTCGCCTGAACAACAGCCCTCCTTGGTGCCGGTTTTTCTATCCGGATTGTGGCTGTGATTACCCCGGAGGTAGTCCAGTACGGTGGTATCGGAGGGAGTGTCTCTAAGTTCAACCAGAGTCTCGTTGAGCAGAAATCGAATCACGACGACTGACTCCTTTATTCTAATTCTCTATAGGGAAAAATATTCTGCATGGTCGTTTTTTTGTTTTTGATTTACGTAGAATATTTTTCTTAGCTCATATCTGCGACTTGTAATTTGACTATTTGGTCGGGAAAATAGCAAGCGAAATCAGCAAAATGCTGGTATTAAAAACAGGCTGGTATTAAAGAGGCAGGCAGCAGACTCAGCTGTCCTGGAACGAATAATGCTATCAAAAAAGCCTCGTATACCTTTGGATCGTTTTTTATTGACCCGGGGTAAATTCAGTATTATCAGTTTTGATCAGTTGCTTGGATCATTGCATCGATAAGAACAACAATTATATGGAGTCTGGAATGGATAACGCTGAAATGTCGCCCGCTGTGGGTGGGGATAAGGGTGCATCATTGCTCGATCGTCTCTTCAAACTCAGTGCCAAAAACACGACAGTAAAAACTGAAATGATGGCAGGTCTGACGACCTTTGTTACCATGTGTTATGTGGTGTTTGTCATACCGGGAATGCTCAGTGATGCCGGGATGGATAAGGGTGCCCTGTTCACTGCCACCTGTCTGGTCGCGGGCCTGAGTACCATTGCCATCGGTCTTTTCGCTAATTGGCCTGTAGGACTGGCTCCGGGTATGGGTTTGAACGCTTTTTTTGCCTACGCGGTGGTGCTGGGAATGGGTTACACCTGGCAAGAAGCCATGGGTGCTGTATTTTGGGGCGGCATAGGCTTTATGTTGTTGAGCCTTTTCAAAGTCAGGGCATGGATTGTAGACAGCATTCCTGTCGGTCTCAGAGTCGGAATCACCAGCGGTATTGGCCTCTTCCTGGCACTGATTGGTCTTAAAAATGCCGGCATTGTGGTGGCCAGCCCCGGCACCATAGTGACGTTGGGGGACATCACTCAGTTTGGCCCAATGATGGCCTGTCTCAGTCTGTTTCTTATTCTGGGTCTGGCATTCCGTGGCCTCAAAGCCGCTGTGCTGATCGCTATTGCCGTTGTCACCTCTATTGCCTTGTTGGCCGGTGATGTTGCCTTTAGTGGCGTGGCTTCAGCACCACCCAGCATGATGCCTATCGTCGGTGGACTGGACATTATGGGTGCTCTCAACCCTGAAATGCTGGGTGTCATTATTGCTTTCATGTTCGTCAATCTGTTTGATACGACAGGTACCCTGATTGCTGTGGGCGACAAGGCGGGTCTGGCCGACAAAGACGGTAAAATGCACAACATGAACAGAGCCATGATCACTGACGGTACAGCTTCATGGGCGGGTGCACTGGTGGGTACACCGACGGTCACTTCCTATGTTGAAAGTGCTTCAGGTGTGGCCGCAGGAGGTCGCACCGGTCTGACAGCGGTTACCATTGGTCTGCTGTTTTTGCTCTGTGCTTTCTTCTCTCCCCTGGCCGGGATGGTACCTGCTTATGCAACTGCGGGAGCGCTGATTTATGTTGCCGTTCTGATGGTGGGCAGCCTTGCTAATATCGACTGGAACGATCTGACTGAAGCCGGACCGGTCATGATGACCGCTATCATGATGCCACTGAGCTTCTCTATTGCTAATGGTATTGCTCTGGGATTCATCGCTTATCCGGTGATTAAAGTTCTGGCCGGACGTTCCAGCGATGTCAGTATCAGTGTCTGGGTATTGGCTGTGCTCTTTGTCCTCAAGTTTGTGTTCTTTGGCGTTTAAGCTTCTCTGGCTTGCTCATTTCTGGTGAGCAAGCCTGTTCACTTTCAATCTGTGTAGATTATGGCTTCAGCTCTGTGATCGTCGCTGAGTTCATCGCTTTTATCAAACCGGGCTTTACGACAGTCATCAGATATAAAACATCGGCGTTTCAGTAAAATTCCATAACCTTTGTCATAGGTGAGAGAATCCAGGAACCACTATGTTTTAGTTTCGTGCCCCTCATCTTCTCGTCTATCCTCACTGCTCCTATCCCTGGAAAACAAAGGATAGAACCATTAACAGCCTACTCTCCCACATATTGGTCTTTTTGCCTTTCGTCTGCCCGGTTGAGCCACAGACTTATTGTTTTATCGTTGAGGTTGATCAGAATGAGGCTTCGACAAGCCAGAGTTTTTCTATAAAAACTGAGCCGGACCTATTAACTGCAATGCCAATGACCGATTGGAGGCTAATGCAAAACGAACCATCACACATGACCAGCACAGACGGATATTCAGGGTCAGGCATGCTACCCGATGACAAACCCAGTCGGCGAAACCAACTTCAGATCATCACCTTGATGTACGGAACGGGCGGCGGTAACTATTCCCGGACAACGGGGTCAGAGGATCATGGACAGTCATTCAATAGACATTCAGAAAAATCACATTATTTATACGACAACGACAACAATGATGAAAATTCGGGTCAGCCCACCGACTCGCGACATAGCCTTGACAAAAATTGCCATGAACAGCCCTGTTGTAATCAACAAGGAGTCTGTATCTTCGCTCCTTACAAAAGTACCCACTGTCGTTCAATCTCAGATGACTCTTTCGCTAGCACAACAGATGTCTATTTGCAGACAGGAGATCAGGAATCTGACCCGGTAAGCCATCCTGCCAAAGCACCGAGAGTTGTCTCAGGAGCTGACAGCACGACCGGTTCATCATTAAAACTAAATCCATCTCCTGCGAAAAAACAAAAGAAGACGGACTCCAAAAAATACCGATGTAATCACCCCGGCTGTGAAAAATCATTTAGCTCCCAAGGCTCATTGAGCACTCACAAAAGTCAATATCACACCGGAGAACAAACCTGTCTTGAGTGCCAGAAGCCCCTGCCAAACGCTCGAGCCCTGGCGATTCACAAAAGAAAAGATCACACCGGAGAGCAAACCTGCCCTGAGTGCCAGAAGCCCCTGCCAAACGCTCAAGCCCTGTCGGATCACAAAAAAAAAGAACATAGCGGAGAGCAAGCCTGCCCTGAGTGCCAGAAGATTCTGCCAAACATTCAAGCCCTGTCGAATCACAAAAGAAAAGATCACACCGGAGAGCGAACCTGCCCAGAGTGTCAGAAGACCCTAGTAAACATGAAAGCCCTGTCGGATCACAAAAGAAAAGAACATAGCGGAGAGCGAACCTGCCAAGAGTGCCAGAAGACCATGCCAAACGCGCAAGCCCTGTCGAATCACAAAAGTCAATATCACACAGGAGAGCGAACCTGCCCAGAGTGCCAGAAGACAGTGCCAAACGCGAAAGTCCTTTCGGCTCACAAAAGTCATTATCACAGCGGAGAACAAACCTGCTCTGAGTGCCAGAAGAGCCTGCCATACGCTCTAGCCCTGTCGTATCACAAAAGAAAAGAACACAGCGGAGAGCAAACCTGCCCAGAGTGCCAGAAGACCCTGTCAAACGCGCATGTCCTTTCGGTTCACAAAAGTCAATATCACAGCGGAGAGCAAACCTGCCCTGAGTGCCAGAAGCCCCTGCCAAACGCTCGAGCCCTGGCGGTTCACAAAAGAAAAGAACACAGCGGAGAGCAAACCTGCCCAGAGTGCCGGAAGACCCTGCCAAGCTTGAAAGCCCTGTCGAGTCACAAAAGGCAACACCGGAAACGAAAGCTTGATGATGCAAAGTCAAGTGATTGATTTCTGCCCGGGAGGGAAAGGCAATGTTCACAGCTCTTAAACCCTGTTGGAAAAAATAATTTATACGACATTAGATTTTTTTTTGCGCTTTTTTAATTCCCATAGAGCTTGCCAACATTGAAAAACGCCCTAACTTCCTATCGTCTATCCTCACTGCTCCTATCCCGGGAAAACAAAGGATAGAGCCATTAAAAGTCTACTCTCGCACGTATTGGTCTTTTTGCCTTTCGTCTGCCCGGTTGAGCCGCAGACTTATGGTTTTATCGTTGAGGTTGGTCAGAATGGGGCTTCGACAAGCCAGAGTTTGTCTATAAAAACTGAGCCGGGCCTATTAACTGCAATATCAGTGACCGACTGGAGGTTGATAAAAAATGAACCATCACACATGACCAGCACAAACGGATATTCAGGATCAGGCATGCTACCCGATGACAAACCCTGTCGGCGAAACCAACTTCAGATCATCACTTTGATGTACGGAACGGGCGGCGGTAACTATTCCCGGACAACGGGGCCAGAGGATCATGGTCGGTCATTCAATAGACATTCAGAAAAATCACATTATCCATACGACATCGACCATAATGATGAAAATTCGGGTCGGCCCACTGACTCCCGACATAGCCTTGACAAAAATTGCCATGAACAGCCCTGTTGCAATCAACAAGGGTTTTGTATCTTCGCTCCTTCCACAAGTACCCAGTGTCGTTCAACTTCAGATGACTCTTTCGCTTGCATAACAGATGTCTATCTGCAGACAGGCGATCAGGAATCTGGCCCGGTAAGCTATCCTGCCAAAGCACCGAGAGTTGTCTCAGGAGCTGACAGCACGACCGGTTCATCATTAAAACTAAATCCACCTACTGCGAAAAAACAAAAGAAGGCGGACTCCAAAAAATACCGATGTGATCACCCCGGCTGTGAAAAATCATTTAGCTCTCAAGCCTCAATGTACAATCACAAAAGTCAATATCACACCGGAGAACGAACCTGCCTCGAGTGCCGGAAGCCCTTGCCAAACGCTAATGCCCTGGCGTTTCACAAAAGAAATGCTCACACCGGAAAGCAAACCTGCCCTGAGTGCCAGAAGACCCTGCCAAATGCGAATGCCCTGTCGGCTCACAAAAGTCGATATCACACCGGAGAGCAAACCTGCCCTGAGTGCCAGAAGACCCTGCCAAACGCTGAAGCCCAGTGGACTCACAAAAGAAAAGAACACACCGGAGAGCAAACCTGCCCTGAGTGCCAGAAGATCCTGCCAAATGCGAATGCCTTGTCGGCTCACAAAAGTCGATATCACAGAGGAGAGCAAACCTGTCCTGAGTGCCAGACGACCCTGTCACATAATCAAGCCCTGTCAGATCACAAAAAACGATATCACACCGGAGAGCGAACCTGCCCAGAGTGCCTGAAGACCCTGCCACACGCTCAAGCCCTGTCGGTTCATAAAAGTCGATATCACGCTAGAGAGAAAACCTGCCCAGAGTGCCAGAAGCCCCTGCCAAACGCGAAAGCCCTGTGGGCTCACAAAAAAAAATATCACACCGGAGAACAAACCTGCCCAGAGTGCCAGAAAACCCTGCCGAACTATCAAACCCTGGCGTATCACAAAAGAAAAGAGCACACCGGAGAGCAAGTCTGTCCTGATTGCAAGGAGCCCCTGCGAAACGCTCAAGCCCTGTCGACTCACAAAAAAAAATATCACACCGGAGAACAAACCTGCCCTGAGTGTCAGAAGGCCCTACCAAGCACTCAAGCCCTATCGGCTCACAAAATTCGTTATCACTGCGGAGAGCGAACCTGCCCTGAGTGCCAGAAGACCCTGCCAAACCCTCCAGCTCTCTCGGCTCACAGAAGAAAAGAACACAGCGGAGAGCAAACCTGCCCTGATTGCCAGAAGTCCCTTCCAAACGCGAAAGCCCTGTCGACTCACAAAAGTCAATATCACACCGGAGAGCAAACCTGCCCAGAGTGCCAGAAGACCCTGCTAAACGCTCAAGCCCTATGGGATCACAAAAGAAAAGAACACAGCGGAGAGCAAACCTGCCCAGAGTGCCGGAAGACCCTGCCAAACGCGAAAGCCCTGTCGAATCACAGAAGAAAATATCACACAGGAGAACAAACCTGCCCTGAGTGTCAGAAGGCCCTACCAAGCACTCAAGCCCTATCGGCTCACAAAATTCGTTATCACTGCGGAGAGCAAACCTGCCCAGAGTGCCAGAAGACCCTGCCAAACCCTACAGCCCTCTCGGCTCACAGAAGAAAAGAACACAGCGGAGAGCAAACCTGCCCTGATTGCCAGAAGTCCCTTCCAAACGCGAAAGCCTTGTCGACTCACAAAAGTCAATATCACACCGGAGAGCAAACCTGCCCAGAGTGCCAGAAGGCCCTGCCAAACGCTCAAGCCCTGTGGGATCACAAAAGAAAAGAACACAGCGGAGAGCGAACCTGCCCAGAGTGCCGGAAGACCCTGCCAAACGCGAAAGCCCTGTCGAATCACAGAAGAAAACACCGGAAACGAAAGCTCGATGATGTAGAGTCAAGTCATTGATTTCTGCTTGTCACAGGCCCAGGAGGGAAAGGCACTGCACACGTTTGGGCATGATCTGAAGTGCAATGCTCACTATCGTCTATCCTCACTGCTCCTATCCCAAGAAAACAAAGGATAGAATTATTAAAAGTCTACTCTCGTACGTATTGGTCTTTGTGTCTTTCGTCTGCCCGGTTGAGCCGCAGACTTATGGTTCTATCGTTGAGGTTGATCAGAACAGGGCCTCGACAAGCCAGAGTTTTTCTATAAAAACTGAGTCGGGCATATTACCTGCAATGCTAATGACCGATTGGAGGCCGAGGCAAAACGAACCACCACAGATTAGCAGCACAAACGAATATTCCCGGTCAGGCATACCAATCGATGACAAACCCTGTCGGCGAAACAAACTTCAGATCATCACTTTGATGTACGGAACGGGCGGCGGTAACTATTCCCGGACAACGGGGCCAGAGGATCATGGTCGGTCATTCAATAGACATTCAGAAAAATCGCATTATCTCTACGACAAAGACCATAATGATGAAAATTCGGGTCGGCCCAATGACTCCCGACATAGCCTTGACAAAAATTGCCATGAACAGCCCTGTTGCAATCAACAAGGGGTTTGTATCTTCGCTCCTTCCACAAGTACCCAGTGTCGTTCAACTTCAGATGACTCTTTCGCTTGCATAACAGATGTCTATCTGCAGACAGGCGATCAGGAATCTGGCCCGGTAAGCTATCCTGCCAAAGCACCGAGAGTTGTCTCAGGAGCTGACAGCACGACCGGTTCATCATTAAAACTAAATCCACCTACTGCGAAAAAACAAAAGAAGGCGGACTCCAAAAAATACCGATGTGATCACCCCGGCTGTGAAAAATCATTTAGCTCTCAAGCCTCAATGTACAATCACAAAAGTCAATATCACACCGGAGAACGAACCTGCCTCGAGTGCCGGAAGCCCTTGCCAAACGCTTATGCCCTGACGGTTCACAAAAGAAAAGATCACACCGGAGAGCAAACTTGCCCTGATTGCCAGAAGAGCGTGCCAAATGCGAAAGCCCTGTCGGATCATAAAAGAAAATATCACACGGGAGAGCAAACCTGCCCTGAGTGCCAGAAGCCCCTACCAAGCGCTCAATGCCTGTCGGCACACAAAAGAAAAGATCACACAGGAAAGCAAACCTGCCCTGAGTGCAAGAAGATCGTGCCAAACGCTCAAGCCCTGTCGGATCACAAAAGAAAAAAACACAGCGGAGAGCAAACCTGCCCTGAGTGCCAGAAGCCCCTGTCAAACGCTCAAGCCCTGTCAGACCACAAAAGAAACTATCACACGGGAGAGCAAACCTGCCCTGAGTGCCAGAAGCCCCTGCCGAACGCGAAAGCCCTGTCGTATCATAAAAGAAAACATCACACGGGAGAGCAAACCTGCCCTGAGTGCCAGAAGAACCTGCCGAACACTTTAGCCCTGTGGGCTCACAAAAGAAAAGATCACAGCGAAGAGCAAAACTGCCCTGATTGCCAGACGACCCTGCCGAACGCGATAGACCTGTCGTATCATAAAAGAAAATATCACACGGGAAAGCAAACCTGCCCTGAGTGCCAGAGAACCCTGGCAAACGCTCAGTCCCTGTCGGCTCACAAAAGTCAATATCACTCCGGAGAGCAAGCCTGCCCTGAATGCCAGCAGACTCTGCCAAGCACTCAAGTCCTGTTGGCTCACAAAAGAAAATATCACACAGGAGAGCAAACCTGCCCTGAGTGCCAGAAGACCCTGCCGAACAACCAAGCCCTGTGGGCTCACAAAAGAAAATATCACACCGGAGAGCAAACCTGCCCAGAGTGCCAGACGACCCTGCCAAATGCTCAAGCTCTGTCGGCTCACAAAACTCGACATCACACCGGAGAGCAAACTTGCCCTGAGTGCCAGAAGACCCTGTCAAACACGAAAGCCCTGTCGGATCACAGAAGGCAACACCGAAAACGAAAGCTTGGTGATGTAAAGTCAAGTGATTGACTTCTGCTTGTTACAGGCTCAGGAGGGAAAGCACTGCACACGTTTGGGCATGATCTGAAGTGCAATGCTCACGTCCATCTGTCTATCACCTGCGGGGGTATCGTCTATCCTCACTGCTCCTATCCCGGGAAAACAAAGGATAGAGCCATTAAAAGTCTACTCTCGCACGTATTGGTCTTTTTGCCTTTCGTCTGCCCGGTTGAGCCGCAGACTTATGGTTTTATCGTTGAGGTTGGTCAGAATGAGGCTTCGACAAGCCAGAGTTTGTCTATAAAAACTGAGCCGGGCCTATTAACTGCAATGCCAATGACTGATGGGAGGCTGATGCAAAACGAACCATCACACATGATCATCACTTTGATGTACGGAACGGGCGGTGGTAACTATTCACGGATAACAGAGTCAGAGGATCATGGTCAGTCGTTCAATAGACATTCAGAAAAATCACATTATTTATACGACAACGACAACAATGATGAAAGTTCGGGTCAGCCCACCGACTCCCGACATAGCCTTGACAAGAATTGCCATGAACAGCCCTGTTGTAATCAACAAGGAGTCTGTATCCTCGCTCCTTCCACAAGTACCCGGTGTCGTTCAACCTCAGATGACTCTTTCGCTTGCGATGTCTATTGGCAAACAGGCGACCGGGAATCTGGCCCGGTAAGCCATCCTGCTGAAGGTACAAAAGTTGTCTCAGAAGATGACAGCACAACCGGTGCATCATTAAAATTAAATCCACCACCTGCGAAAAAACAAAGGAAGGCAGGCTCCAACAAATACCGATGTCATCACCCCGGCTGTGAAAAATTACTTAGCTCTCAAAACTCATTGTACAATCACAAAAGTCAATATCACACCGGAGAACGAACCTGTCCTGAGTGCCAGAAGCCCCTGCCAAACGCTTATGCCCTGTCGGTTCACAAAAGAAAATATCACACCGGAGAGCAAACCTGCCCCGAGTGCCGGAAGAGCCTGGCAAACGCTCGAGCCCTGTCGGATCACAAAAGAAAATGCCATACCGGAGAGCAAACCTGCCCTGACTGCCAGAAGCCCGTGCCAAACGCGCAAGCCCTGTCGGTTCACAAAAGTCGATATCACACCGGAGAGCAAACCTGCCCTGAGTGCCAGACGACACTGCCACACGCGCAAGCCCTGTCGGATCACAAAAGAAAATGTCACACCGGAGAACAAACCTGCCCTGAGTGCCAGACGACACTGCCACACGCGCAAGCCCTGTCGGATCACAAAAGAAAATGTCACACCGGAGAACAAACCTGCCCTGAGTGCCAGAAACCCCTGCCACACGCGCAAGCCCTGTCGGCTCACAAAAGTCAATATCACAGTGGAGAGCAAACCTGCCCTGAGTGCCAGAAGACCCTGTCAAACGCTCAAGCCCTGTGGACTCACAAAAGAAAAGAACACACTGGAGAGCAACACTGCCCTGAGTGCCAGACGACCCTGCCAAACGCTCACGCCCTGTCGGATCACAAAAGTCATTATCACAGAGGAGAGCAAACCTGCCCTGAGTGCCAGAAAACCCTGCGAAACATTCATGCCCTGTCGAATCACAAAAGAAAAGAACACACCGGAGAGCAAACCTGCCCTGAGTGCCAGAAGATCCTACCAAGCGCTCAAGACCTGTCGAATCACAAAAGTAAATATCACAGCGGAGAGCAAACCTGCCCTGAGTGCCAGAAGACCCTGTCAAACGCTCTAGCCCTGTGGAATCACAAAAGAAAAGAACACAGCGGAGAGCAAACCTGCCCTGAGTGCCAGAAGACCCTGTCAAATGCTCTAGCCCTGTGGAATCACAAAAGAAAAGAACACACCGGAGAGCAAACCTGCCCTGAGTGCCAGAAGACCTTGGCAAACAGTCAGGCCCTGTCGGCTCACAAAAGCCAATATCACACCGGAGAACGAACCTGTCTCAAGTGCCAGAAGCCCCTGCCAAACGCTCTAGCCCTTTCGAATCACAAAAGGCAATATCACACCGGTGAGCAAACCTGCCCTGAGTGCCAGAAGCCCCTGCCAAACGCCCTAGCCCTGTCGAATCACAAAAGGAAACACCGGAAACGAAAGCTTGGTGAAGCAAAGTCAAGTGATTGATTTTATTGCGCTGAAGATTTAAGTCTTTAGAGCTTGCCAATATTGAAAACCTTCCAAACTTTCTATCGTCTATCCTCACTGCTCCTATCCCTGGAAAACAAAGGATAGAACCATTAAAAGTCTACTCTCGCACATATTGCTCTTTGTGCCTTTCGTCTGCCCGTTTGAGCCTCAGACTTGCCGTTTTATCGTTGAGGTTAATCAGAATGGAGCTTCGATAAGCCAGAGTTTTTCTATAAAAACTGAGCCGGGCATATTAACTGTAATGCCAATGACCGACTGGAGGCTGATGCAAAACGAAGCATCACACATGACCAGCACAAACGGATATTCAGGGTCAGGCATGCTACCCGATGGCAAATCCTGTCGGCGAAACAAACTTCAGATCATCACTTTGATGTATGGAACGGGCGGCGGTAACTATTCCCAGACAACAGCGTCAGAGGATCATGGTCAGTCATTCAATAGACATTCAGAAAAGTCGCATTATCTCTACGACAACGACCATAATGATGAAAGTTCGGGCCGACCCACTGACTCCCGACATAGCCTTGACAAAAATTGCCATGAACAGCCCTGTTGTAATCAACAAAGAGTCTGTATCTTCGCTCCTTCCACAAGTACCCGGTGTCCTTCAGCCTCAGATGACTCTTTCGCTTACACAACAGATGTCTATTTGCAAACAGGCGGTCAGGAATCTGGCCCGGTACACCATCCTGCTGAAAGTTCGACAGTTATCTCAGAAGCTGAAAGCACAACCGGTTCATCATTAAAATTAAATCCACCTCCTGTGAAAAAACAAAAGAAGGCAGGCGCCAAAAAATACCGATGTGATCACCTCGGCTGTGAAAAATCACTTAGCTCTCAAACCTCGTTTTACAATCACAAAAGTCAATATCACACCGGAGAACGAACCTGTCTCAAGTGCCAGAAGCCCCTGCCAAACGCTCATGCTCTGGCAGTTCACAAAAGAAAAGATCACTCCGGAGCGCAAACCTGCCCCGAGTGCCAGAAAACCTTGCCAAACAAAAAGGCCCTGTCGACTCACAAAACTCAATATCACACCGGAGAGAAAACCTGCCCTGATTGCGAGAAGACCGTGCCAAACGCGCAAGCCCTGTGGGATCACAAAAGAAAATATCACACCGGAGAACAAACCTGCCCTGAGTGCCAGAAGATCCTGCCGGACGCACAAGCCCTGTCGACTCACAAAAGAAAAGATCACACCGGAGAGCAAACCTGTCTTGAGTGCCAGAGGACCTTTGCAAACCTTCAAGCCCTGTCGGCTCACAAAAGTCAATATCACAGCGGAGAGCAAACCTGCCCTAAGTGCCAGAAGACCCTGTCAAACGCTCAAGCCCTGTGGATTCACAAAAGAAAAGAACACACCGGAGAGCAAACCTGCCCTGAGTGCCAGAAGACCCTACCAAACGCTCAAACGCTCTCTGTTCACAAAAGTCAATATCACACCGGAGAAAGAACCTGTCCTGAGTGCCAAAAGACCTTGCTAAACGCCCAAGCCCTGTCGAATCACAAAAGGCAACACCGTAAACGAAAGCTTGATGATGCAAAGTCAAGTGATTGATTTCTGCTTGTCACAGGCCGAGGAGGGAAAGGCACTGCACAGTTTGGGGTATGATCTGAAGTGCAATGCTCACGTCTATCTGTCTATCACCTGCGGGGGTATCGTCTATCCTCACTGCTCCTATCCCCGGAAAACAAAGGGTAGAGCCATTAAAAGTCTACTATCGCATGTATTGGTCTTTTTGCCTTTCGTCTGCCCGGTTGAGCCGCAGACTTGTGGTTTTATCGTAGAGGTTGATCAGAATGGGGCTTTGACAGGCCAGAGTTTTTCTATAAAAACTGAGCCGGGCCTATTAACTGCAACGCCAATGACTGATGGGAGGCTGATGCAAAACGAACCATCACATATGGTCAGCACAAAAGGATATTCAGGGTCAGGCATGCTACCCGATGACAAACCCTCCAGGAGAAACAAACTTCAGATCATCACTTTGATATACGGAACGGGCGGCGGTAACTATTCCCGGACAACAGAGTCAGAGGATCATGGTCAGTCATTCAATAGACATAGAGAAAAATCACATTATTTATACGACAACGACCATAATGATGAAAATTTGGGTCGGCCCACTGACTCACGACATAGCTTTGACAAGAATTGCCATGAACAGCCCTGTTGTAATCAACAGAGAGTCTGTATCTACGCTCCTTCCAAAAGTACCCGGTGTCGTTCAACCTCAGATGACTCTTTCGCTTGCGATGTCTATTTGCAAACAGGCGATCAGGAATCTGGCCCGATAAGCCATCCTGCTGAAGGTTCGATAGTTGTCTCAGGAGCTGACAGCACAACCGGTGCGTCATTAAAACTAAATCCACCACCTGCGAAAAAACAAAAGAAGGCAGGCTTCAAAAAATACCCATGTGATCAACCCGGCTGTGAAAAATCACTTGGCTCTCAAGCCTCATTGAACACTCACAAAAGGCAATATCACACTGGAAAGCAAAGCTGCCCTCGGTGCCAGAAAATCCTGCGAAACGCGAAAGTGCTGTCGGTTCACAAAAGAAAAGAACACACTGGAGAGCAAAACTGCCCTGAGTGCCAGAAGACCCTGCCAAACGCTCAAGCCCTGTCGGATCATAAAAGAAATTATCACACGGTAGAGCGAACCTGCCCTGAGTGTCAGAAGACCCTGCCAAGCGCTCAAGCCCTGTCGGCTCACAAAAGAAAAGAACACACCGGAGAGCAAACTTGCCATGAGTGCCAGAAGACCCTGCCAAACGGTCCAGCCCTTTCGGCTCACAAAAGAAAAGAACACACCGGAGAGCAAACTTGCCCTGAGTGCCAGAAGACCCTGCCAAACGGTCCAGCCCTTTCGGATCACAAAAGAAAAGATCACAGCGGAGAGAAAACCTGCCCTGAGTGCCAGAAGACCTTGCCAAACGCAAAAGCCCTGTCAGTTCACAAAAGTCGATATCACACGGGAGAGCAAACCTGTCCTGAGTGCCAGAAGACCTTTGCAAACCTTCAGGCCCTGTCAGTTCACAAAAGAAAAGATCACACCGGAGAGCAAACCTGCTCTGAGTGCCAGAAGCCCCTGCCAAACGCTCAAGCCCTGTCAGCTCACAAAAGTCAATATCACACCGGAGAGCGAACCTGCCCTGAGTGCCAGAAGATCCTGCGAAATGCGAAAGCGCTGTCGGTTCACAAAAGGAAAGAACACACCGGAGAGCAAACCTGCCCTGAGTGCCAGAAGCACCTGCCAAACGTCCAAGCCCTGTCGAATCACAAAAGACAACACCGAAAACGAAAACTTGATGATGCAAAGTCAAGTGAATGATTTCGACTTGTCACAGGCTCAGGACGCAAGGGCACTGAGCACGTTTGAGCATGATCTTAAGTGCAATGTTCACGTCCATCGCGGGTTGACTGATAACAAAAAGACATGGGAAGAAATTTTCTTCACCAAGCAGTACTTAAACCTTATTTTTTGACATCCTCCCCGCCGTGAAGAGGGTGTCGCAAAACTCTGGTTTCGCAAAACTCTGGTTCCCGCCTTCACCCCCGTCATTCCCGCGAAGGCGGGAATCCACACTGACTCACCACCAGAACCATACTGCCCGGTGCTCCCCTGGCCTTGTCATCCCCGAGAAGGCAGAGATCCACCGTTGGCGCTGGATTCCCGCCTTCGCGGGAATGACGAACTCAGAGCATGGGAACGCGCTGTTGGAGTTTTGCGACGCGCTGTTGGAGTTTTGCGACACCCTCTCAAAGTACGGGGTTTTGCGCTAATTCGATAAGCCAGTTGGTTATCTATCTACGCTTTGTAACTCCTATAGAGCTTGCAAGCACTGAAAAACTGCCAAACTTCTTCTCGTCTATCCTCACTGCTCCTATCCATAGAAATCAGAGGATAGAACCATTAAAAGTCTACTCTCGCCCGTATTGCTCTTTGTACCTTTCGTCTGCCTGTTTGAGTCGCAGACTTACCGTTTAGTCGTTGAGGTTAATCAGAATGGGGCTTCGACAGGCCAGAGTTTTTCTATAAAAACTGAGCCGGGCCTATTAACTGCAATGCCAATGATTGATGGGAGGTTGATGCAAAACGAACCATCACACATGATCAGTACAAACGGATATTCGGGGCCGGGCATGCTACCGGATGACAAACCCTCAAGGCGAAACAAACTTCAGATCATCACTTTGATGTACGGAACAGGCGGCGGTAACTATTCGCGGAAAACGGGGTCAGAGGATCATGGTCAGTCAGTCAATAGACATTCAGAAAAATCGCACTATCTATACGATAACAACCATAATGATGAAAGTTCGGGCCGACCCACAGACTCCCGACATAGCTTTGACAAAAATTGCCATGAGCAGCCTTGTTGTAATCAACAAAGAGTCTGTATCTTCGCTCCTTCAACAAGTACCCGATGTCGTTTAAACTCAGATGACTCTTTCGATTGCACAACAGATGTCTATTTGCAAACAGGCGATCAGGAATCTGGCCCGGTGAGCCATCCTGCTGAAGGTCCGACAGTTGTCTCAGGAGCTGAAAGCACAATCGATTCATCATTAAAATTTAATCCACCATCTGCGAAGAAACAAAGGAAGGCGGGTGCCAAAAAATACCTATGTGATCAACCCGGCTGTGAAAAATCACTTGGTTCTCAAGCCTCATTGAACACTCACAAAAGGCAATATCACACTGGAAAGCAAAGCTGCCCTTCGTGCCAGAAGTCTCTACCAAGCGCACAAGCCCTGTCGGCTCACAAAAGAAAAGATCACACCGGAGTGCAAATCTGTCCAGAGTGCCATAAGACCTTGCCAAACGCTCAAACCCTGTCTGTTCACAAAAGTCTGTATCACACCGGAGAGAAAACCTGTCCTGAGTGCCAAAAACCCCTGCCAAACGCTCATGCCCTGGCGGTTCACAAAAGAAAAGGTCACGCCGGAGAGCAAACCTGCCCTGAGTGCCAGAAGACTCTGTCAAATGCGAATGCCCTGTCGGTTCACAAAAGTCAATATCACACCGGAGAGCAAACCTGCTCTGAGTGCCAGAAGACCTTGCCAAACGCAAAAGCCCTTTCGGCTCACAGAAGAAAAGATCACACCGGAGAGAAAACCTGCCCTGAGTGCCAGAAGCCCCTGCCAAACGCTCAAGCCCTGGCGAATCACAAAAGAAAAGATCACACCGGAAAGCAAACCTGCCCTGAGTGCCTGGAGACTCTGCCAAACGCTCAAGCCCTTGCGATTCACAAAAGAAATGCTCACGCCGGAAAGCAAACCTGCCCTGAGTGCCAGAAGACCTTGGCAAACGTTCAAGCCCTGTGGGTTCACAAAAGAAAAGATCACACCGGAAAGCAAACCTGCCCTGAGTGCCAGAAAACCCTGCCACACGTTCAAGCCCTGTCGGTTCACAAAAGCCAATATCACACCGGAGAGAAAACCTGCCCTGAGTGCCAAACGACCCTGCCATATGCTCAAGCCCTGTCGGTTCACAAAAGTCAATATCACACCGGAGAGAAAACCTGCCCTGAGTGCCAGAAGACCCTGCCACACGTTCAAGCCCTGTCGGTTCACAAGAGCCAATATCACACCGGAGAGAAAACCTGCCCAGAGTGCCAGACGACAGTGCCACACGCTCAAGCCCTATCGAATCACAGAAGGCAACACCGGAAACGAAAGCTTGATGATGCAAAGCCAAGTGATTGATTTCTGCTTGTTTCAGGGTCAGGAGGTAAAGGCACTGCAAACGTTTGGGCATGATTTGAAGTGCAATACTCACGTCTATCGTCTATCACCAGCGGCGGTTAACCGATGACAAAAAGACAGGAAGGCAATAGAGCTTGCCAACATTGAAAAGCTTCCAAACTTCCTATCGTCTATCCTCACTGCTCCTATCCCCGGAAAAAAAGGATAGAAACATTAAAAGTCTACTCTCATACGTATTGGTCTTTTTGCCTTTCGTCTGCCCGGTTGATCCACAGACTTATGGTTTTATCGTTGAGGTTGATCAGAATGAGGCTTCGACAAGCCAGAGTTTTTCTATAGAAACTGAGCCGGGCCTATTAACTGCAATGCCAATGACTGATGGGAGGCTGATGCAAAACGAACCATCACTCATGATCAGCACAAACGGATATTCGGGGTCAGGTATGCTACCCGATGACAAACCCTGTCGGCGAAACAAACTTCAGATCATCACTTTGATGTACGGAACGGGCGGCGGTAACTATTCCCAGAAAACGGGGCCAGAGGATCATGGTCAGTCATTCAATAGACATTCAGAAAAACCGCATTATCTATACGACAACGACCACAATGATGAAAATTCGGGTCGGCCCACCGACTCCCGGCATAGCCTTGACAAAAATTGCCATGAACAGCCCTGTTGTAATCAACAAGGAGTCTGTATCTTCGCTCCTTCCGCAATTACCCGATGTCGTTCAGCCTCAGATGACTCTTTCACTTGCACAACAGATGTCTATTTGCGAACAGGCGATCAGGAATCTGGCCCGGTAAGCCATCCTGCTGAAGGTCTGACAGTTGTCTCAGGAGCTGACAGCACAACCGGTTCATTATTAAAATTAAATCCACCACCTGCGAAAAAACAAAGGAAGGCAGGCTCCAAAAAATACCGATGTGATTACCCCGGCTGTGAAAAATCACTTGGCTCTCGAACCTCGTTGTACAATCACAAAAGTCAATATCACACCGGAAAACGAACCTGTCCAGAGTGCCAGAAACCCCTGCCAAACGCTCAAGCCCTAGTGGTCCACAAAAGAAAAGATCACACCGGACAGCAAACCTGCCCTGAGTGCCAGAAGACCTTTGCAAACATTCAATCCCTGTTGACTCACAAAAGTCAATATCACACCGGAGAGAAAACCTGTCCTGAGTGCCAGAAGCCCCAGCGAAACGCTCAAGCCCTGGCGTTTCACAAAAGAAAAGATCACACCGGAGAGAAAACCTGCCCTGTGTGCCAGAAGACCCTGCCAAATGCGAATGCCCTGTCGGCTCACAAAAGTCGATATCACACTGGCGAGCAAACCTGCCCTGAGTGCCAGACGAGCCTGTTACACGCTCAAGCCCTGTCGGATCACAAAAGTCGATATCACACCGGAGAACAAACCTGCCCTGAGTGCCAGACGACCCTGGCACACGCTCATGCTCTGTCGGTTCACAAAAGTCAATATCACACAGGAGAGAAAACCTGCCCTGAGTGCCAGACGACCCTGGCACACGCTCAAGCCCTGTCGGTTCACAAAAGAAAAGATCACAGCGGGGGGCAAACCTGCCCTGAGTGCCAGACGACCCTGGCACACGCTCATGCCCTGTCGGTTCACAAAAGTCAATATCACACCGGAGAGAAAACCTGCCCTGAGTGCCTGAAGACCCTGCCACACGCTCAAGCCCTATTGAATCACAGAAGGCTACACCGGAAACGAAAGCTTGATGGTACAGAGTCAAGTGATTGATTTCTGCTTGTCACAGTCTCAGGAGGGAAGAGCACTGCACACGTTTGGGCATGATCTGAAGTACAATGCTCAGGTCTATCTATCTGTCTATCAGCAGCGGCGGTTAACCGACGACATAAAGACATGAAAGGCAATAGAGCTTGCCAACATTGAAAAACTCCCAAACTTCCTATCGTCTATCCTCACTGCTCCTATCCCCGGTAAAAAAAGGATTGAACCATTAAAAGTCTCCTCTCGCACGTATTGGTCTTTTTGCCTTTCGTCTGCCCGGGTGAGCCACAGACTTATCGTTTTATCGTTGAGGTTGATCAGAATGAGGCTTTGACAAGCCAGAGTTTTTCTATAAAAACTGAGCCGGGCCTATTAACTGCAATGCCAATGACTGATGGAAGGCTGATGCAAAACGAACCATCACACATGATCAGCACAAACGGATATTCGGGGTTAGGCATGCTACCCGATGACAAGCCTTCCAGGCGAAATAAACTTCAGATGATCACTTTGATGTACGGAACGGGCAGCGGTAACTATTCCGGGACAACAGGGTCAGAGGATCATGGTCAGTCATTCAATAGACATTCAGAAAAATTACATTATTTATACGACAACGACCATAATGATGAAAATTCGGGTCAGCCCACTGACTCCCGGCATAGCTTTGACAAAAATTGTCATGAACAGCCCTGTTGTAATCAACAAGGAGTCTGTATCTTGGCTCCTTCCACGATTACCCGGTGTCGTTCAACCTCAGATGACTCTTTCGCTTGCGATGTCTATTTGCAAAAAGGCGATCAGGAATCCGGTCCGGTCAGCCATCTTGCTGAAGGTCCGACAGTTGTCTCAGGAGCTGACAGCACCACCGGTGCTTCATTAAAATTAAATCCACCACCTGCGAAAAAACAAAGGGAGGCAGACTCCAAAAAATACCGATGTGAGCGCCCCGGCTGTGAAAAATCACTTGGCTCTCAAACCTCATTGTACAATCACAAAAGTCAATATCACACCGGAGAACGAACCTGTCCTGAGTGCCAGAAGCCCCTGCCAAACGCTTATGCCCTGAGGGCTCACAAAAGAAAAGATCACACCGGAGAGCAAACCTGCCCTGAGTGCCAGAAGACCCTGCCAAACGCTCAAGCCCTGTCGAATCACAAAAGTCAATATCACAGCGGAGAGAAAACCTGCACTGAATGCCAGAGGCCTCTGCCAAACGCTCAAGCCCTGTGGGCTCACAAAAAAAAAGATCACACCGGAAAGCAAACCTGCCCTGAATGCCTGGAGACTCTGCCGAACGCTCAAGCCCTGTGGGTTCACAAAAGAAAAGATCACACCGGAAAGCAAACCTGCCCTGGGTGCCAGAAGACCCTGCCAAACGCTCAAGCCCTAACGGTTCACAGAAGTCTATATCACACCGGAGAACAAACCTGCCTTGACTGCCAGAAGACCCTGCCAAACGCGAAAGTTCTGTCGGCTCACAAAAGAAAAGAACACATCGGAGGGCAAACTTGCCCTGAGTGCCAGAGGCTCCTGCCAGACCCTCAAGCTCTGTCGGAGCACAAAAGAAAAGAACACACCGGAGAGCAAACTTGCCCTGAGTGCCAGAAGACCCTGTCAAATGCCAATTCCCTGTCGGTTCACAAAAGTCAATATCACACCGGAGAACAAACCTGCCTTGAGTGTCAGAAGACTCTGCCAAACGCGAAAGCCCTTTCGGGTCACAGGAGAAAAGATCACACTGGAGAGCAAACCTGCCCTGAGTGCCAGAAGACCCTGCCAAACGCTCTAGCCCTGTCGAATCACAAAAGGCAACACCGGAAACGAAAGCTTGATGGAGCAAAGTCAAGTGATTGATTTCTGCTTGTCACAGTCTCAGGAGGGAAGGGCACTGCACACGTTTGGGTATGATCTGAAGTGCAATGCGCAGGTCTACCTGTCTATCACCAGCGGTGGTTAACCAACGACAAAAAGACATGGAAGGCACTAGAGCTTGCCAACATTGAAAAGCTCCCAAACTTCTATCGTCTATCCTCATTGCTCCTATCCCCGGAAAAAAAGGATAGAACCATTAACAGTCTACTCTCGCACGTATTGGTCTTTTTGCCTTTCGTCTGCCCGGTTATGCCACAGACTTATCGTTTTATCGTTGAGGTTGATCAGAATCAGGCTTCGACAAGCCAGAGTTTTTCTATAAAAACTGAGCCAGGCCTATTCACTGCAATGCCAATGGCTGATGATAGGCTGATGCAAAACGAACCATCACACATGATCATCACTTTGATGAAAGGAACGGGCGGGGGTAACTACTCCCAGACAACAGAGTCAGAGGATCATGGTCAGTCATTCAATAGACATTCAGAAAAATCACACTATTTATACGACAACGACAATAATGATGAAAATTCGGGTCGGCCCACTGACTCCCGACATAGCTTTGACAAGAATTGCCATGAACAGCCCTGTTGTAATCAACAGAGAGTCTGTATCTATGCTCCTTCCAAAAGTAACCGGTGTCGTTCAACCTCAGATGACTCTTTCGCTTGCGGTGTCTATTTGCAAACAGGCGATCAGGAATCTGGCCCGGTAAGCCATACTGCTGAAGCACCGATAGTTGTCTCAGGAGCTGACAGCACAACCGGTGCGTCATTAAAATTAAAACCACCACCTGCGAAAAAACAAAAGAAGGCAGGCTTCAAACAATACCGATGTGATCACCCCGGCTGTGAAAAATCATTTAGCTCTCAAGCCTCGTTGAACAATCACAAAAGTCAATATCACACCGGAGAACGAACCTGCCCTGATTGCCAGAAGCCCCTGCCAAACGCTTATGCCCTGACGGTTCACAAAAGAAAAGATCACAGCGGAGAGCAAACCTGCCCTGAGTGCCAGAAGCCCCTGCCAAACGCTCAAGCCCTGTCGGCTCACATGAGTCAATATCACACCGGAGAGCAAACCTGCCCTGAATGCCAGAAGACCCTGCCAAGCGCTCAAGCTCTGTCAACTCACAAAAGAAAAGAACACACCGGAGAACAAACCTGCCCTGAGTGCCAGGAGACCCTGCCAAACACTCTAGCCCTGTCGAATCACAAAAGAAAAGAACACACCGGAGAGCAAACCTGCCCTGAGTGCCAGAAGACCCTGGCAAGCGCTCAAGCCCTGTCGAATCATAGAAGAAAAGATCACACCGGGGAGCAAACCTGCCCTAGGTGCCAGAAGACCCTGCCAAACGCTCAAGCTCTGTCGTCTCACAAGAGTCAATATCACACCGGAGAGCAAACTTGCCCTGAGTGCCAGAAAACCTTGGCAAGCGCTCAAGCCCTGTCGAATCACAAAAGAAAAGAACACACCGGAGAGCAAACCTGCCCTGAGTGCCAGAAGACCCTGGCAAGCGCTCAAGCCCTGTGGGTTCACAAAAATCAATATCACACCGGGGTGCAAACTTGTCCCGAGTGCCAGAAGTCTCTGCCAAGCGCTCAAGCCCTGTCGGGCCACAAAAGTCAATTTCACAGAGGAGAGCAAACCTGCCTTGAGTGCCAAAAAATCCTGCCAAACTCCGGCGCTCTGTCAAATCACAAAAGACAACACCGGAAGCGAAAGCTTGAAGATGCAAAGTCAAGTGATTGATTTCTGCTTGTCTCAGGGCCAGGAGGGAAAGGCACTGCACACGTTTGAGTATGATCTGAAGTGCAATGCTCACGTCTATCTGTCTATCACCTGCGGGGCTTAAACGATGACAAAAAGACATGGAGGGCAATAGAGCTTGCCAAGATTGAAAAGCTCCCAAACTTCTATCGTCTATCCTCACTGCTCCTATCCCCGGAAAACAAAGGATAGAACCATTAACAGTCTACTCTCATACGTGTTGGTCTTTTTGCCTTTCGTCTGCCCGGTTGTGTCACAGACTTATCGTTTTATCATTCAGGTTGATCAGAATCAGGCTTTGACAAACCAGAGTTTTTCTATAAAAACTGAGCCGGGCCTATTAACTGCAATGCCAATGACTGATGGGAGGCTGATACAAAACGAACCATCACACATGGTCAGCACAAACGGATATTCTGGTTCAGGTATGCTACCCGATGACAAACCTTGTCGGCGAAACAAACTTCAGATCATCACTTTGATGTACGGAACGGGCGGCACTGACTATACCCGAACAACAGAGTCAGAGGATCATGATCGGTCATTCAATAGACATTCAGAAAAATCAAATTATTTATACGACAATGACCATAATGATGAAAATTCAGGTCGGCCCAACGAATCCCGACATAGCCTTGACAAAAATTGCCATGAACAGCCCTGTTGTAATCAACAAAGAGTCTGTATCTTCGCTCCTTCCACAAGTACCCGGTGTCGTTCAGCCTCAGATGACTCTTTCACTTGCGATGTCTATTTGCAAACAGGCGATCAGGAATCTGGCTCGGAAAGCCATTCTGCTGAAAGTTTGACAGTCGTCTCAGGAGCTAACAGCACAACCGGTGCGTCATTAAAATTAAATCCACCACCTGCGAAAAAACAAAGGAAAGCAGGCCCCAAAAAATACCGATGTGATTACCCAGGCTGTGAAAAATCACTTGGCTCTCAAACCTCATTGTACAATCACAAAAGTCAATATCACACCGGAGAACGAACCTGTCCTGAGTGCCAGAAGACCCTGCCAAACTCTCAAGCCCTGTCGGTTCACAAAAGAAAAGATCACACCGGAGAGAAAACCTGTCCTGAGTGCCAGAAGACCCTGCCAAACGCTCAAGCCCTGTCGGTTCACAAAAGAAAAGATCACACCGGAGAGAAAACCTGTCCTGAGTGCCAGAAGACCCTGCCAAACGCTCAGGTCCTGTCGTTTCACAAAAGAAAGGAACACACCGGAAGGCAAACCTGCCCTGAATGCCAGAAGACCCTGTCAAACTCGACAGCCCTGTCGACTCACAAAAGTCGATATCACAGCGGAGAGCAAACCTGCCCTGAGTGCCAGAAGCCCTTGCCAAACGTGAAAGCCCTGATGGTTCACAAAAGAAAAGAACACACCGGAGAACGAACCTGTCCTGAGTGCCAGAAGACCTTGGCAAACAGTCAGGCCCTGTCGGCTCACAAAAGTCGATATCACACCGGAGAGAAAACCTGCCCTGAATGCCAGAAGACCCTGCCAAACACTCAAGCCCTGTGGGATCATAAAAGAAAATACCACACCGGAGAACAAACCTGCTCTGAGTGCCAGAAGCCCCTGCCAAACGCTCAAGCTCTGTTGATTCACAGAAGAAAAGATCACAGCGGAGAGCAAACTTGCCCTGAGTGCCAGGAAACCCTGCCAAACACTCTAGCCCTGTCGAATCACAAAAGAAGAGAACACACCGGAGAGCAAACCTGCCCTGAGTGCCAGAAAACCCTGGCAAGCGCTCAAGCCCTGTCGACTCACAAAAGCCGATATCACAGCGGAGAGCAAACCTGCCCTGAATGCCAGACGACCCTGCCACACGCCTATGCCCTGTCGACTCACAAAAGCCGATATCACAGCGGAGAGCAAACCTGCCCTGAGTGCCAGAAGACCCTGCCAAACGCTCAGGCCCTGTTGGTACACAAAAGAAAAGATCACACCAGAGGGCAAACTTGCTCTGAGTGCCAGAAGCTCCTGCGAAACCATCAAGCTCTGTCGAAGCACAAAAGTCGATATCACAGTGGAGAGCAAACCTGCCCTGAGTGCCAGAAGACCCTGCCACACGCTCGAGCCCTGTCGGTTCACAAAAGTCGATATCACAGTGGAGAGCAAACCTGCCCTGAGTGCCAGAAGACCCTGCCACACGCTCGAGCCCTGTCGGTTCACAAAAGTCGATATCACACCGGAGAGAAAACCTGCCCTGAGTGCCAGAAGACCCTGCCACACGCTCTAGCCCTGTCGGTTCACAAAAGAAAAAAGCACAGCGGAGAGCAAACCTGCCCTGAGTGCCAGAAGACTCTGCCGAACGCTCAACTCCTGTCGACTCACAAAAGAAAAGAACACACCAGGGAGCAAACCTGCTCTGATTGCCAGAAGATCCTGCCAAACGTTCAAGCTCTGGTAAATCACAAAAGACAACACCGGAAACGAAAGCTTGAAGATGCAAAGTCAAGTGATTGATTTCTGCTTGTCACAGGCTCAGGAGGGAAGGGCACTGCACACGTTTGGGTATGATCTGAAGTGCAATGCGCAGGTCTATCTGTCTATCACCAGAGGCGGTTAACCGATGACAAAAAGACATGGAAGGCAATAGAGCTTGCCAACATTGAAAAACTCCCAAACTTCCTATCGTCTATCCTCACTGCTCCTATCCCCTGAAAAAAAGGATAGAACCATTAAAAGTCTACTCTCGCACGTATTGGTCTTTTTGCCTTTCGTCTGCCCGGTTGAGCCACAGACTTATGGTTTTATCGTTGAGGTTGATCAGAATGAGGCTTCAACAAGCCAGAGTTTTTCTATAAAAACTGAGCCGGGCCTATTATCTGCATTGCCAATGACTGATGGAACGCTGATGCAAAACGAACCATCACACATGATCATCACTTTGATGTACGGAACGGGCGGCAATAACTATTCCCGGGTAACAGAGTCAGAGGATCATGGTCAGTCATTCAATAGACATTCAGAAAAATCACATTATTTATACGACAACGACCATAATGATGAAAATTCGGGTCGGCCCACTGACTCCCGACATAGCTTTGACAAGAATTGCCATGAACAGCCCTGTTGTAATCAACAGAGAGTCTGTATCTACGTTCCTTCCAAAAGTACCCGGTGTCGTTCAACCACAGATGACTCTTTCGCTTGCGATGTCTATTTGCAAGCAGGCGATCAGGAATCTGGCCCGGTAAGCCATCCTGCTGAAGCACCGACAGTTGTCTCAGAAGCTGACAGCACAACCGGTGCGTCATTAAAATTAAAACCACCACCTGCGAAAAAACAAAGGAACGCAGGCTCCAAAAAATACCGATGTGATCACCCCGGCTGTGAAAAATCACTTAGCTCTCAAAACTCGTTGTGCAATCACAAAAGTCAATATCACACCGGAGAACGAACCTGCACTGATTGCCAGAAGTCCCTGCCAAACGCTTATGCCCTGACGGTTCACAAAAGAAAAGATCACACCGGAGAGAAAACCTGCCCTGAGTGCCAGAAGACCCTGGCAAACGCAAAAGCCCTGTCGGATCACAAAACTCGATATCACACCGGAAAGCAAACCTGCCCTGAGTGCCAGAAGCCCCTGCCAAACGCTCAAGCCCTGGCGGTTCACAAAAGAAAAGAACACACCGGAGAGAAAATCTGTCCTGAGTGCCAGAAGACCCTGGCAAGCGCTCAAGCCCTGTCGAATCACAAAAGTCGATATCACACCGGAGAGCAAACCTGCCCTGAGTGCCAGACGACCCTGGCAAGCGCTCAAGCCCTGTTTAATCACAAAAGCCGATATCACAGCGGAGAGCAAACCTGCCCTGAGTGCCAGAAGACCCTGGCAAGCGCTCAAGCCCTGTCTAATCACAAAAGCCGATATCACAGCGGAGAGCAAACCTGCCCTGAGTGCCAGAAGACCTTGGCACATGCTCGAGCCCTGTCGGTTCACAAAAGTCAATATCACACCGGAGAACAAACCTGCCTTGAGTGCCAGAAGACTCTGCCAAACGCGAAAGCCCTTTCGGCTCACAGAAGAAAAGATCACACCGGAGAGAAAGCCTGCCCTGAGTGCCAGAAGCACCTGCCAAACCCTCAAGCCCTGTCGAATCACAAAAGAAAAGAGCACACCGGAAAGCAAACCTGCCCTGAGTGCCAGAAGACTCTGCCAAACGCGAAAGCCCTGTCGAATCACAAAAGAAAAGCACACACTGGAGAGCAAACCTGCCCTGAATGCCAGGAGACCTTGCCAAATAGTCTAGCCCTGTCGAATCACAAAAGAAAAGATCACACCGGAAAGCAAACCTGCCCTGAGTGCCAGAAGACCCTGCCAAACGCTCAAGCCCTGTCGGTTCACAAAAGTCAATATCACACCGGAGAACAAACTTGCCTTGAGTGCCAGAAGACTCTGCCAAACGCGAAAGCCCTTTCGGCTCACAGAAGAAAAGATCACACCGGAGAGCAAACCTGCCCTGATTGCCAGAAGCCCCTGCCAAACGCGAAAGTCCTGTTGGCTCACAAAAGAAAAGATCACAGCGGAGAGCAAACCTGCCTTGAGTGCCAGAAGACCCTGCCAAACGTTCAAGCTCTGTCGGAGCACAAAAGTCGATATCACAGAGGAGAGCAAACCTGCCATGAGTGTCAGAAGACTCTGCCAAACCCTCAAGCCCTTTCGGCTCACAAAAGAAAAGAACACACAGGAGAGCAAACTTGCCCTGAGTGCCAGAAGCTACTGCCAAACTCTCAAGCTCTGGTAAATCACAAAAGTCAATATCACAGTGGCGAGCAAACCTGCCCTGAGTGCCGGAAGACCCTGCCACACGCTCAAGCCCTGTCGACTCACAAAAGAAAAGAACACAGCGGAGAGCAAACCTGCCCTGAGTGCCGGAAGACCCTGCCACACGCTCAAGCCCTGTCGACTCACAAAAGAAAAGAACACAGCGGAGAGCAAACCTGCCCTGAGTGCCAGAAGACCCTGGCAAGCGCTCAAGCCCTGTCGACTCACAAAAGAAAAGAACACAGCGGAGAGCAAACCTGCCCTGAGTGCCAGGCGCTACTGCCAAACAATCAGGCTCTGTCGAATCACAGAAGACAACACCGGAAACGAAAGCTTGAAGATGCAAAGTCAAGTGATTGATTTCTGCTTGTCACAGGCTCAGGAGGGAAAGGCACTGTACACTTTTGGGTATGATCTGAAGTGCAATGCTCACGTCTATCTGTCTACCACCAGCGGCGGTTAACCGATGAAAAAAAGACATGGAGGGCAATAGAGCTTGCCAACATTGTAAAGCCCCCAAACTTCTATCGTCTATCCTCACTGCTCCTATCCCCAGAGAACAAAGGATAGAACCATTAACAGTCTACTCTCGTACGTATTGGTCTTTTTGCCTTTCGTCTGCCCGGTTGTGCCACAGACTTATCGTTATATCGTTGAGGTTGATCAGAATCAGGCTTCGACAAGCCAGAGTTTTTCTGTAAAAACTGAGCCGGGCCTATTATCTGCAATGCCAATGACTGATGGGAGGCTGATGCAAAACGAACCTTCACACATGATCATCACTTTGATGTACGGAACGGGCGGCGGTAACTATTCCCGGGTAACAGAGTCAGAGGATCATGGCCAGTCATTCAATAGACATAGAGAAAAATCACATTATTTATACGACAACGACCATAATGATGAAAATTCGGGTCGGCCCACTGACTCCCTACATAGCTTTGACAAGAATTGCCATGAACAGCCCTGTTGTAATCAACAGAGAGTCTGTATCTACGCTCCTTCTAAAAGTACCCGGTGTCGTTCAACCTCAGATGACTCTTTCGCTTGCGATGTCTATTTGCAAACAGGCGATCAGGAATCTGGCCCGGTAAGCCATCCTGCTGAAGCACCGACAGTTGTCTCAGGAGCTGACAGCACAACCGGTTCATCATTAAAATTAAATCCACCACCTGCGAAAAAACAAAAGAAGGCAGGCTTCAAAAAATACCGATGTGATCACCCCGGCTGTGAAAAATCACTTAGCTCACAAAACTCGTTGTGCAATCACAAAAGCCAATATCACACCGGAGAACGAACCTGCCTCAAGTGCCAGACGACCCTGCCAAACGCTCAAACCCTTTCGGATCATAGAAGAAAATATCACACCGGGGAACAAACCTGCCCTGAGTGCCAGAAGACCCTTCCAAGCGCTCAAGCCCTGTCGTATCACAAAAGCCGATATCACAGCGGAGAGCAAACCTGCCCTGAGTGCCAGAAGAACTTGGCACATGCTCGAGCCCTGTCGGTTCACAAAAGTCAATATCACACCGGAGAACAAACCTGCCTTGAGTGCCAGAAGACTCTGCCAAACGCGAAAGCCCTTTCGGCTCACAGAAGAAAATATCACACCAGAGAGCAAACCTGCCCTGAGTGCCAGAAGACCCTGGCAAGCGCTCAAGCCCTGTGGGTTCACAAAAGAAAAGATCACACCGGAGAGAAAACCTGCCCTGAGTGCCAGAAGACTCTGAAAAACCCTCAGGCCCTGTCGAATCACAAAAGAAAAGAGCACACCGGAGAGCAAACCTGCCCTGAGTGCCAGAAGACCCTGGCAAGCGCTCAAGGCCTGTCAAATCACAGAAGCAAACATCACAGCGGAGAGCAAACCTGCCCTGAATGCCAGACGACCCTGCCACACGCTCAAGCCCTGTTGCATCATAGAAGAAAAGAGCACACCGGAGAGCAAATCTGCCCTGAGTGCCAGAAGACCCTGTCAAACGCTCAAGCTCTGTCGGCTCACAAAAGTCATTATCACACCGGAGAGCAAACCTGCCCTGTGTGCCAGAAGACCCTGCCAAATGCTCAAGCCCTGGCGAATCACAAAAGAAAAGAACACACCGGGGAGCAAACCTGCTCTGATTGCCAGAAGACCTTGCCAAACACTCAAGCCCTGTCGACTCACAAAAGAAAAGAACACAGCGGAGAGCAAAACTGCCCGGAGTGCCAGAAGACCCTGTCAAACGTTCAAGCCCTGTCGACTCACAAAAGTCGATATCACAGCGGAGAACAAACCTGCCCTGAGTGCCAGAAGACCCTGCCAAACGCTCAAGCCCTGTCGACTCACAAAAGAAAAGAACACACCGGGGAGCAAACCTGCTCTGATTGCCAGAAGACCCTGCCAAACACTCAAGCCCTGTGGGGTCATAAAAGAAAATACCACACCGGAGAACAAACCTGCCCTGAGTGCCAGAAGCTCCTGCCAAACTATCAAGCTCTGTCGGAGCACAAAAGTCGATATCACAGCGGAGAGCAAATCTGCCCTGAGTGCCAGAAGACTCTGCCAAACGCTCAAGTCCTGTCGAATCACAAAAGAAAAGAACACACTGGGGAGCAAACCTGCTCTGATTGCCAGAAGATCCTGCCAAACGTTCAAGCTCTGGTAAATCACAAAAGACAACACCGGAAACGAAAACTTGAAGATGCAAAGTCAAGTGATTGATTTCTGCTTGTCTCAGGGTTAAGGGAGAAAGGCACTGCACACGTTTGGGTATGATCTGAAGTGCAATGATCACGTCTATCTGTCTACCACCAGCGGCGGTTAACCGATGACAAAAAGACATGAAAGGCAATAGAACTTGCCAACATTGAAAAACTCCCAACCTTCCTATCGTCTATCCTCAGTGCTCCTATCCCCGGAAAAAAAGGATAGAACCATTAAAAGTCTACTCTCGCACGTATTGGTCTTTTTGCCTTTCGTCTGCCCGGTTGAGCCACAGACTTATGGTTTTATCGTTGAGGTTGATCAGAATGAGGCTTCAACAAGCCAGAGTTTTTCTATAAAAACTGAGCCGGGCTTATTAACTGCAATGCCAATGACTGATGGGAGGCTGATGCAAAACGAACCATCACACATGATCATCACTTTGATGTACGGAACGGGCGGCGGTAACTATTCACGGATAACAGAGTCAGAGGATCATGGTCAGTCGTTCAATAGACATTCAGAAAAATCACATTATTTATACGACAACGACCATAATGATGAAAATTCGGGTCGGCCCACTGACTCACGACATAGCTTTGACAAGAATTGCCATGAACAGCCCTGTTGTAATCAACAGAGAGTCTGTATCTACGCTCCTTCCAAAAGTATCCGGTGTCGTTCAACCTCAGATGACTCTTTCGCTTGCGATGTCTATTTGCAAACAGGCGATCAGGAATCTGGCTCGGAAAGCCATTCTGCTGAAAGTTTGACAGTCGTCTCAGGAGCTGACAGCACAACCTGTGCGTCATTAAAATTAAAACCACCACCTGCGAAAAAACAAAGGAAGGCAGGCTCCAAAAAATACCGATGTGATCACCCCGGCTGTGAAAAATCACTTAGCTCTCAAAATTCGTTGTGCAATCACAAAAGCCAATATCACACCGGAGAACGAACCTGCCCTGATTGCCAAAAGCCCCTGCCAAACGCTCAAGCCCTGATGGTTCACAAAAGAAAAGATCACACCGGAGAGAAAACCTGCCCTGAGTGCCAGAAGACTCTGCCAAACGCTCAAGCCCTGTCGGTTCATAAAAGAAAAGAACACACCGGAGAGCAAAACTGCCCTGAGTGCCAGAAGACCTTGGCAAACAGTCTTGCCCTGTCGGCTCACAAAAGTCAATATCACACCGGAGAGAAAACCTGCCCTGAATGCCAGAAGACCCTGCCAAACACTCAAGCCCTGTGGGTTCACAAAAGAAAAGAACACACCGGAAAGCAAACCTGCCCTGGGTGCCAGAAGACCCTGCCAAACGCTCAAGCCCTGGCGGTTCACAAAAGAAGAGAGCACACCGGAGAGCAAAACTGCCCTGAGTGCCAGAAGACCTTGGCAAACAGTCAGGCCCTGTCGGCTCACAAAAGTCAATATCACAGCGGAGAGAAAACCTGCCCTGAATGCCAGAAGACCCTACCAAACACTCAAGCCCTGTGGGATCATAAAAGAAAGTACCACACCGGAAAACAAACCTGCCCTGAGTGCCAGAAGATCTTGGCAAATAGTCAGGCTCTTTCGACTCACAAAAGTCAGTATCACACTGGAGAGAAAACCTGCCCTGAATGCCAGAAGGCCCTGCCAAACACTCAAGCCCTGTGGGATCATAAAAGAAAATACCACACCGGAGAACAAATCTGCCGTGAGTGCCAGAAGCCCCTGCCAAACGCTCAAGCTCTGTTGATTCACAGAAGAAAAGATCACAGCGGAGAGCGAACTTGCCCTGAGTGCCAGAAGACTCTGGCAAACACTCTAGCCCTCTCGAGTCACAAAAGAAAAGAACACAGCGGAGAGCAAACCTGCCCTGAATGCCAGACGAGACTGCCACACGCTCAAGCCCTGTCGACTCACAAAAGAAAATATCACACCGTAGGGCAAACTTGCTCTAGGTGCCAGAAGCTCCTGCCAAACCATCAAGCTCTGTCGGAGCACAAAAGTCGATATCACAGAGGAGAGCAAACCTGCCATGAGTGTCAGAAGACTCTGCCAAACAATCAAGCCCTTTCGGTTCACAAAAGAAAAGATCACACCGGAGAGCAAACCTGCCCTGAGTGCCAGACGACCCTGCCACACGCCCAAGCCCTGTCGAATCATAGAAGAAAAGAACACAGCGGAGAGCAAACCTGCCTTGGATGCCAGAAGACCCTGCCAAACGTTCAAGCTCTGTCGGAGCACAAAAGTCGATATCACAGAGGAGAGCAAACCTGCCCTGAATGCCAGAAGACCCTGCCAAACGCTCAAGCCCTGTCGGATCACAAAAGAAAATATCACACCGGAGAGCAAACCTGCCCTGAGTGCCAGGCGCTACTGCCAAACATTCAGGCTCTGTCGAATCACAGAAGGCAACACCGGAAACGAAAGCTTGAAGATGCAAAGTCAAGTGATTGATTTCTGCTTGTCTCAGGGTTAAGAGGGAAAGGCACTGTACACGTTTGGGTATGATCTGAAGTGCAATGCTCACGTCTATCTGTCTATCACCAGAGGCGGTTAACCGATGACAAAAAGACATGGAAGGCCATAGAGCTTGCCAACATTGTAAAACTCCCAAAGTTCCTATCGTCTATCCTCACTGCTCCTATCCCCGGAAAAAAGGATAGAACCATTAAAAGTCTACTCTCGCACGTATTGGCCTTTTTGCCTTTCGTCTGCCCGGTTGAGCCACAGACTTATGGTTTTATCGTTGAGGCTGATCAGAATGAGGCTTCGACAAGCCAGAGTTTTTCTATAAAAACTGAGCCGGGCCTATTAACTGCAATGCCAATGACCGATGGGAGGCTGATGCAAAACGAACCATCACACATGATCATCACTTTGATGTACGGAACGGGCGGCGGTAACTATTCACGGATAACAGAGTCAGAGGATCATGGTCAGTCGTTCAATAGACATTCAGAAAAATCACATTATTTATACGACAACGACCATAATGATGAAAATTCGGGTCGGCCCACTGACTCACGACATAGCTTTGACAAGAATTGCCATGAACAGCCCTGTTGTAATCAACAGAGAGTCTGTATCTACGCTCCTTCCAAAAGTACCCGGTGTCGTTCAACCACAGATGACTCTTTCGCTTGCGAGGTCTATTTGCAAGCAGGCGATCAGGAATCTGGCCCGGTAAGCCATCCTGCTGAAGCACCGACAGTTGTCTCAGAAGCTGACAGCACAACCGGTGTGTCATTAAAATTAAAACCACCACCTGCGAAAAAACAAAGGAACGCAGGCTCCAAAAAATACCGATGTGATCACCCCGGCTGTGAAAAATCACTTAGCTCTCAAAACTCGTTGTGCAATCACAAAAGTCAATATCACACCGGAGAACGAACCTGCACTGATTGCCAGAAGTCCCTGCCAAACGCTTATGCCCTGACGGTTCACAAAAGAAAAGATCACACCGGAGAGAAAACCTGCCCTGAGTGCCAGAAGACCCTGGCAAACGCTCAAGCCCTGGCGGTTCACAAAAGAAAAGAACACACCGGAGAGCAAAACTGCCCTGAGTGCCAGAAGACCCTGGCAAGCGCTCAAGCCCTGTCGTATCACAAAAGTCGATATCACAGCGGAGAGAAAACCTGCCCTGAATGCCAGAAGACCCTGCCAAACACTCAAGCCCTGTGGGTTCACAAAAGAAAAGAGCACACCGGAAAGCAAACCTGCCCTGGGTGCCAGAAGACCCTGTCAAACGCTCAAGCCCTGGCGGTTCACAAAAGAAGAGAACACACCGGAGAGCAAAACTGCCCTGAGTGCCAGAAGACCTTGGCAAACAGTCAGGCCCTGTCGGCTCACAAAAGTCAATATCACAGCGGAGAGAAAACCTGCCCTGAATGCCAGAAGACCCTGCCAAACACTCAAGCCCTGTGGGATCACAAAAGAAAAGATCACACCGGAAAGCAAACCTGCCCTGGGTGCCAGAAGACCCTGCCAAACGCTCAAGCCCTGGCGGCTCACAAAAGAAAAGATCACAGCGGAGAGAAAACCTGCCCTGAGTGCCAGAAGACTTTGCCAAACGCGAAAGCCCTGTCAGTTCACAAAAGTCGATATCACACGGGAGAGCAAACCTGTCCTGAGTGCCAGAAGACCTTTGCAAACCTTCAGGCCCTGTCAGTTCACAAAAGAAAAGATCACACCGGAGAGCAAACCTGCTCTGAGTGCCAGAAGCCCCTGCCAAACGCTCAAGCCCTGTCGGCTCACAAAAGTCAATATCACACCGGAGAGCCAACCTGCCCTGAGTGCCAGAAGATCCTGCGAAATGCGAAAGCGCTGTCGGTTCACAAAAGGAAAGAACACACCGGAGAGCAAACCTGCCCTGAGTGCCAGAAGCCCCTGCCAAATGTCCAAGCCCTGTCGAATCACAAAAGAAAAGAACACACCGGAGAGCGAACCTGCCCTGAATGTCAGGAGACCTTGCCAAATACTCTAGCCCTGTCGAATCACAAAAGAAAAGATCACACCGGAAAGCAAACCTGCCCTGAGTGCCAGAAGACCCTGCCAAACGCTCAAGCCCTGTCGGTTCACAAAAGTCAATATCACACCGGAGAACAAACTTGCCTTGAGTGCCAGAAGACTCTGCCAAACGCGAAAGCCCTTTCGGCTCACAGAAGAAAATATCGCACCGGAGAACAAACCTGCCCTGAGTGCCAGGCGCTACTGCCAAACAATCAGGCTCTGTCGAATCACAGAAGGCTACACCGGAAACGAAAGCTTGAAGATGCAAAGTCAAGTGATTGATTTCTGCTTGTCTCAGGGTTAAGAGGGAAAGGCACTGTACACGTTTGGGTATGATCTGAAGTGCAATGATCACGTCTATCTGTCTACCACCAGCGGCGGTTAACCGATGACAAAAAGACATGGAAGGCCATAGAGCTTGCCAACATTGTAAAACTCCCAAAGTTCCTATCGTCTATCCTCACTGCTCCTATCCCCGGAAAAAAGGATAGAACCATTAAAAGTCTACTCTCGCACGTATTGGCCTTTTTGCCTTTCGTCTGCCCGGTTGAGCCACAGACTTATGGTTTTATCGTTGAGGTTGATCAGAATGAGGCTTCGACAAGCCAGAGTTTTTCTATAAAAAATGAGCCGGGCCTATTATCTGCAATGCCAATGACCGATGGGAGGCTGATGCAAAACGAACCATCACACATGATCATCACTTTGATGTACGGAACGGGCAGTGGTAACTATTCACGGATAACAGAGTCAGAGGATCATGGTCAGTCGTTCAATAGACATTCAGAAAAATCACATTATTTATACGACAACGACCATAATGATGAAAATTCGGGTCGGCCCACTGACTCACGACATAGCTTTGACAAGAATTGCCATGAACAGCCCTGTTGTAATCAACAGAGAGTCTGTATCTACGCTCCTTCCAAAAGTACCCGGTGTCGTTCAACCTCAGATGACTCTTTCGCTTGCGAGGTCTATTTGCAAACAGGCGATCAGGAATCTGGCCCGATAAGCCATCCTGCTGAAGGTTCGATAGTTGTCTCAGGAGCTGACAGCACAACCGGTGCGTCATTAAAACTAAATCCACCACCTGCGAAAAAACAAAAGAAGGCAGGCTCCAAAAAATACCGATGTGATCACCCCGGCTGTGAAAAATCACTTAGCTCTCAAAATTCGTTGTGCAATCACAAAAGCCAATATCACACCGGAGAACGAACCTGCCCTGATTGCCAGAAGGCACTGCCAAACGTTCAAGCCCTGGCGGTTCATAAAAGAAAAGAACACACCGGAGAGCAAAACTGCCCTGAGTGCCAGAAGACCTTGGCAAACAGTCATGCCCTGTCGGCTCACAAAAGTCAATATCACACCGGAGAGAAAACCTGCCCTGAATGCCAGAAGACCCTGCCAAACACTCAAGCCCTGTGGGTTCACAAAAGAAAAGAACACACTGGAAAGCAAACCTGCCCTGGGTGCCAGAAGACCCTGCCAAACGCTCAAGCCCTGGCGGTTCACAAAAGAAAAGAACACACCGGAGAGCAAAACTGCCCTGAGTGCCAGAAGACCCTGCCAAACACTCAAGCCCTGTGGGATCATAAAAGAAAATACCACACCGGAGAACAAACCTGCCGTGAGTGCCAGAAGACTCTGGCAAACACTCTAGCCCTTTCGGTTCACAAAAGAAAAGAACACACCGGAGAGCAAACCTGCCCTGAGTGCCAGACGACCCTGCCACACGCCCAAGCCCTGTCGAATCATAGAAGAAAAGAACACAGCGGAGAGCAAACCTGCCTTGGATGCCAGAAGACCCTGCCAAACGTTCAAGCTCTGTCGGAGCACAAAAGTCGATATCACAGAGGAGAGCAAACCTGCCCTGAATGCCAGAAGACCCTGCCAAACGCTCAAGCCCTGTCGGATCACAAAAGAAAATATCACACCGGAGAGCAAACCTGCCCTGAGTGCCAGACGACCCTGCCACACGCCCAAGCCCTGTCGAATCATAGAAGAAAAGAACACAGCGGAGAGCAAACCTGCCTTGAGTGCCAGAAGACCCTGCCAAACGCAAAAGCTTTGTCGGATCACAAAACTCGATATCACAGCGGAGAGCAAACCTGCCCTGAGTGCCAGAAGACCTTGCCAAACGCTAAAGCCCTGACGATTCACAAAAGAAAAGATCACACCGCAGAGCAAACCTGCTCTGAGTGCCAGAAGACCCTGCCAAACGCGAAAGCCCTGTCGGCTCACAAAAGTCAATATCACACTGGAGAGAAAACCTGCCCTGAATGCCAGAAGACCTTGCCAAACGCTAAAGCCCTGACGGTTCACAAAAGAAAAGATCACACCGGAGAGCAAACCTGCCCTGAGTGCCAGGCGCTACTGCCAAACATTCAGGCTCTGTCGAATCACAGAAGGCAACACCGGAAACGAAAGCTTGAAGATGCAAAGTCAAGTGATTGATTTCTGCTTGTCTCAGGGTTAAGAGGGAAAGGCACTGTACACGTTTGGGTATGATCTGAAGTGCAATGCTCACGTCTATCTGTCTACCACCAGCGGCGGTTAACCGATGACAAAAAGACATGGAAGGCAATAGAACTTGCCAACATTGTAAAACTCCCAAAGTTCCTATCGTCTATCCTCACTGCTCCTATCCCCGGAAAAAAGGATAGAACCATTAAAAGTCTACTCTCGCACGTATTGGCCTTTTTGCCTTTCGTCTGCCCGGTTGAGCCACAGACTTATGGTTTTATCGTTGAGGCTGATCAGAATGAGGCTTCGACAAGCCAGAGTTTTTCTATAAAAACTGAGCCGGGCCTATTAACTGCAATGCCAATGACCGATGGGAGGCTGATGCAAAACGAACCATCACACATGATCATCACTTTGATGTACGGAACGGGCGGTGGTAACTATTCACGGATAACAGAGTCAGAGGATCATGGTCAGTCGTTCAATAGACATTCAGAAAAATCACATTATTTATACGACAACGACCATAATGATGAAAATTCGGGTCGGCCCACTGACTCACGACATAGCTTTGACAAGAATTGCCATGAACAGCCCTGTTGTAATCAACAGAGAGTCTGTATCTACGCTCCTTCCAAAAGTACCCGGTGTCGTTCAACCTCAGATGACTCTTTCGCTTGCGATGTCTATTTGCAAACAGGCGATCAGGAATCTGGCTCGGAAAGCCATTCTGCTGAAAGTTTGACAGTCGTCTCAGGAGCTGACAGCACAACCTGTGCGTCATTAAAATTAAAACCACCACCTGCGAAAAAACAAAGGAAGGCAGGCTCCAAAAAATACCGATGTGATCACCCCGGCTGTGAAAAATCACTTAGCTCTCAAAACTCGTTGTGCAATCACAAAAGTCAATATCACACAGGAGAACGAACCTGCCCTGATTGCCAAAAGCCCCTGCCAAACGCTCAAGCCCTGATGGTTCACAAAAGAAAAAAACACACCGGTGAGCAAACCTGCCCCGAGTGTCAGAAAACCTTGGCAAACAAACAGGCCCTGTTGAATCACAAAAATCAATATCACACTGGAGAGAAAACCTGCCCTGAGTGCCAGAAGACTCTGCCAAACGCTCAAGCTCTGGCGGTTCATAAAAGAAAAGAACACACCGGAGAGCACAACTGCCCTGAGTGCCAGAAGACCTTGGCAAACAGTCATGCCCTGTCGGCTCACAAAAGTCAATATCACACAGGAGAGAAAACCTGCCCTGAATGCCAGAAGACCCTGCCAAACACTCAAGCCCTGTGGGTTCACAAAAGAAAAGAACACACCGGAAAGCAAACCTGCCCTGGGTGCCAGAAGACCCTGCCAAACGCTCAAGCCCTGGCGGTTCACAAAAGAAAAGAACACACCGGAGAGCAAAACTGCCCTGAGTGCCAGAAGCCTCTGCCAAACGCTCAAGCCCTGGCGACTCACAAAAGAAAAGAACACAACGGAGAGCAAACCTGCCCTGAGTGCCAGAAGACCTTGGCAAACAGTCAGGCCCTTTCGACTCACAAAAGTCAGTATCACACTGGAGAGAAAACCTGCCCTGAATGCCAGAAGACCCTGCCAAACACTCAAGCCCTTTGGGATCATAAAAGAAAATACCACACAGGAGAACAAACCTGCCGTGAGTGCCAGAAGCCCCTGCCAAACGCTCAAGCCCTGGCGGTTCACAAAAGAAAAAAACACACCGGTGAGCAAACCTGCCCCGAGTGTCAGAAAACCTTGGCAAACAAACAGGCCCTGTTGAATCACAAAAATCAATATCACACTGGAGAGAAAACCTGCCCTGAGTGCCAGAAGACTCTGCCAAACGCTCAAGCCCTGGCGGTTCATAAAAGAAAAGAACACACCGGAGAGCAAAACTGCCCTGAGTGCCAGAAGACCTTGGCAAACAGTCATGCCCTGTCGGCTCACAAAAGTCAATATCACACCGGAGAGAAAACCTGCCCTGAATGCCAGAAGACCCTGCCAAACACTCAAGCCCTGTGGGTTCACAAAAGAAAAGAACACACCGGAAAGCAAACCTGCCCTGGGTGCCAGACGACCTTCGCAAACAGTCAGGTCCTGTCGGTTCACAAAAGCAAAGAGCACAGCGGAGAGAAAACCTGCCCTGAATGCCAGAAGACCCTACCAAACACTCAAGCCCTGTGGGTTCACAAAAGAAAAGAACACACCGGAGAACAAACCTGCCCTGAGTGCCAGAAGACTCTGCCACACGCTCAAGCCCTGTCGGATCACAAAAGAAAATATCACACCGGAGAACAAACCTGCCCTGAGTGCCAGGCGCTACTGCCAAACATTAAGGCTCTGTCGAATCACAGAAGGCAACACCGGAAACGAAAGCTTGAAGATGCAAAGTCAAGTGATTGATTTCTGCTTGTCTCAGGGTCAGGAACGAAGGGCACTGCACACGTTTGGGTATGATCTGAAGTGCAATGCGCAGGTCTATCTGTCTATCACCAGCGGCGGTTAACCGATGACAAAAAGACATGGAAGGCAATAGAGCCTGCCAACATTGAAAAACTCCCAATGTTCCTATCGTCTATCCTCAGTGCTCCTATCCCCGGAAAAAAAGGATAGAACCATTAAAAGTCTACTCTCGCACGTATTTGCCTTTTTGCCTTTCGTCTGCCCGGTTGAGCCACAGACTTATGGTTTTATCGTTGAGGTTGATCAGAATGAGGCTTCGACAAGCCAGAGTTTTTCTATAAAAACTGAGCCGGGCCTATTATCTGCAATGCCAATGACCGATGGGAGGCTGATGCAAAACGAACCATCACACATGATCATCACTTTGATGAAAGGAACGGGCGGGGGTAACTACTCCCGGACAACAGAGTCAGAGGATCATGGTCAGTCATTCAATAGACATTCAGAAAAATCACACTATTTATACGACAACGACAATAATGATGGAAATTCGGGTCGGCCCACTGACTCCCGACATAGCTTTGACAAGAATTGCCATGAACAGCCCTGTTGTAATCAACAGAGAGTCTGTATCTACGCTCCTGCCACAAGTACCCGGTGTCGTTCAACCACAGATGACTCTTTCGCTTGCGATGTCTATTTGCAAGCAGGCGATCAGGAATCTGGCCCGGTAAGCCATCCTGCTGAAGCACCGACAGTTGTCTCAGGAGCTGACAGCACAACCGGTGCCTCATTAAAATTAAAACCACCACCTGCGAAAAAACAAAGGAAGGCAGGCTCCAAAAAATACCGATGTGATCACCCCGGCTGTGAAAAATCACTTAGCTCTCAAACCTCGTTGTACAATCACAAAAGCCAATATCACACCGGAGAACGAACCTGCCCTTATTGCCAGAAGCCCCTGCCAAACGCTCAAGCCCTGACGGTTCACAAAAGAAAAGATCACACCGGAGAGAAAACCTGCCCTGAGTGCCAGAAGACCCTGGCAAATGCTCTAGCCTTGTCGGTTCACAAAAGTCAATATCACAGCGGAGAGAAAACTTGCCCTGAATGCCAGAAGACCCTGCCAAACACTCAAGCTCTGTGGGTTCATAAAAGAAAAGATCACACCGGAGAACGAACCTGCCCTGAGTGCCAGACGACCTTGCCACACGCTCAAGCCCTGTCGGTTCACAAAAGTCAATATCACACCGGAGAGAAAACCTGCCCTGAGTGCCAGAAGACCCTGCCAAACGCTCTAGCCCTGTCGAATCACAAAAGCCGATATCACAGCGGAGAGCAAACCTGCCCTGAATGCCAGAAGCCCCTGCCAAACGCTCTAGCCCTGTCGAATCACAAAAGCCGATATCACAGCGGAGGGCAAATCTGCCCTGAATGCCAGAAGCCCCTGCCAAACGCTCAAGCCTTGGCGCTTCACAAAAGAAAAGAACACACCGGAGAGCAAAACTGCCCTGAGTGCGAGAAGACCCTGCCACACGCCCAAGCCCTGTTGGCACACAAAAGAAAATATCACACCGGAGAACAAGCCTGCCCTGAGTGCCAGGCGCTACTGCCAAACAATCAGGCTCTGTCGAATCACAGAAGGCTACACCGGAAACGAAAGCTTGAAGATGCAAAGTCAAGTGATTGATTTCTGCTTGTCACAGGCTCAGGAGGGAAGGGCACTGCACACGTTTGGGTATGATCTGAAGTGCAATGATCACGTCTATCTGTCTATCACCAGCGGCGGTTAACCGATGACAAAAAGACATGGGAGGCAATAGAGCTTGCCAACATTGAAAAGCTCCCAAAGTTCCTATCGTCTATCCTCACTGCTCCTATCCCCGGAAAAAAAGGATAGAACCATTAAAAGTCTACTCTCGCACGTATTGGTCTTTTTGCCTTTCGTCTCCCCGGTTGAGCCACAGACTTATGGTTTTATCGTTGAGGTTGATCAGAATGGGGCTTCGACAAGCCAGAGTTTTTCTATAAAAACTGAGCCGGGCATATCAACTGCAATGCCAATGACTGGTTGGAGGCTGATGCAAAAACAGCCATCACATATGCTCAGCACAAACGGATATTCGGGGTCAGGCATGCTGCCCGATGACAAACCCTGTCGGCGAAACAAACTTCAGATTATCACTTTGATGGACGGGGCGGGCGGCGGTAACAATTCCTGGGCAATGGGGTCAGAGGATCATGGTCAGTCATTCAATAGACATTCAGAAAAACCGCATTATCTATACGACAATGACCATAATGATGAAAATTCGGGGCAGCCCACAGACTCCCGACATAGTCTTGACGAAAATTGCCATGAACAGCCCTGTTGTATTCAACAGGGAGTCTGTATCTTTGCTCCTTCCACAAGTACCCGGTGTCGTTCAATCTCAGATGACTCTTTCGCTTGCGATGTCTATTTGCAAACAGGCGATCAGGAATCTGGCCCGGTTAGCCATCCTGCTGAAGCATCGACAGTTGTCTCAGAAGCTGACAGCAGAACTGGTTCATCATTAAAATTAAATCCACCACCTGCGGAAAAACAAAGGAAGGCAGGCTCCAAAAAATACCGATGTGATCACCTTGGCTGTGAGAAATCATTTAGCTCTCAAGCCTCATTGCGCACTCACAAAAGTCAATATCACACCGGAGAGCGAAGCTGCCTTGAGTGCCAGAAGTCCTTGCCAAATGCTCAAGCCCTGTCGGATCACAAAAGAAAATATCACACCGGAGAACAAACCTGCCCTGAATGCCAGAATACCCTGCCAAACGCTCAAGCCCTGTCGCATCACAAAAGAAAATATCACACCGGAGAACAAACCTGCCCTGAGTGCCAGAAGATCCTGGCAAACGCTCAAGCCCTGTCGTCTCACAGAAGAAGAGATCACACCGGAGAGAAAACCTGCCCTGAGTGCCAGAAGCCCCTTCCAAACGCTTATACCCTGGCGTCTCACAGAAGAAGAGATCACACCGGAGAGAAAACCTGCCCTGAGTGCCAGAAGCCCCTTCCAAACGCTTATGCCCTGGCGGTTCACAAAAGAAAACATCACACGGGAAAGCAAACCTGCCCTGAGTGTCAGAAGACTTTTGCAAACGGTAAGGCCCTGTCGGCTCACAAAAGTCAATATCACACTGGAGAGAAAACCTGCCCTGAATGCAAGAAGCCCCTGCCAAACGCTCAAGCCCTGGCGTTTCACAAAAAAAAAGATCACACTGGAGAGCAAACCTGCCCTGAGTGCCTGGAGACTCTGCCAAACGCTCAAGCCCTGTGGGTTCACAAAAGAAAAGATCACACCGGAAAGCAAACCTGCCCTGAGTGCCAGAAGACCCTGGCAAACGCCCAAGCCCTGTCGGTTCACAAAAGTCTATATCACAGCGGAGAACAAACCTGCCCTGAGTGCCAGAAGATCCTGCCAAACGCGAAAGTCTTGTCGGTTCACAAAAGAAAAGATCACACCAGAGTGCAAACTTGCCCTGAGTGCCAGAAGCTCCTGCCAAACCCTCAAGCTCTGTCGAATCACAAAAGACAACACCGGAAACGAAAGCTTGATGATGCAAAGTCAAGTGATTGATTTCTGCTTGTCGCAGGCCCAGGTGGGAAAGGCTAGCACCTGGCAGGCTGGTTGCGCTGGTATAGTACCCCAAAAAAAATTGAATAATTGGTCAAGGAATTGCAATACTCACTCTGTATAAAAAAAATAGACGGCAGGAGTATGCATGAATAGCCAGACTCATAATCCCGACCTCATCCACCAATTAAACGACAAACCACCATTATTTCGAGCTTTTTTCAGTGCCCTGCAGCATATGATAGCCAGCTTTGTGGGGGTTGTGACACCGACCCTGGTCATCGGTGGGGTGTTGGGTTTGGGAGAGCATATTCCTTACCTGATCAGTATGGCGCTGATCGCCTCAGGGATAGGTACCTTTATCCAGGCCAGACGGTTTGGTCCCCTGGGGTCTGGTTTGTTGAGTATTCAGGGAACCAGTTTTGCGTTTTTGAGCTCCCTTATTGCTGCCGGTTTTGTGGTTAAGAGTCGGGGAGGCAGCAGTGAAGAGATTATTGCACTGATGACGGGTCTTTGTTTTTTCGGGGCATTTATCGAGATTGTCCTGAGCCGCTTTTTCCATAAGCTGCGCAAGATTATTACGCCAACCATTACCGGAATTGTTATTTCACTGATTGGTCTCAGCCTGATTAAGGTAGCTGTGACCGATATGGCCGGTGGCTTCAATGCGCCTGATTTTGGTGCGCTGAGCAACCTTGCAGTGAGCATCACCGTGTTAGCGACTGTGATCTTTTTTAATCGCAGTTCTCGTCCCATGGTGCGTCTCTCGGCGATCTTCCTTGGCTTGCTGGTGGGCAGCCTGATAACACTTTATACCGGTAAAATGACTCTGCAGGGATTGTCGGACTCGGTTTTATTTACTGCTCCGGTGCCTTTTAAATATGGAATGACCTTCGATTGGGAGCTATTTATTCCGATTGCTCTCATTTATGTCATAACGACCATTGAATCTACCGGTGACCTGACTGCGACAGCAAAACTTTCGGGTGAACCTATTGAGGGTGATGGATACGTTGAGCGTATTCGTGGCGGTATTTTGGCTGATGGCGTGAACTCTCTGACCGCAGCTTGCCTGAACAGCTTTCCAACGACGACGTTTAGCCAGAACAATGGTGTGATTCAAATGACCGGTGTCGCCAGCCGGTTTGTTGGCTATATCATTGCCGGTTTGTTTTTAGTGATGGGACTTTTCCCGATACTCGGGGCCATCCTGATGCTGGTTCCCAAGCCTGTGCTGGGTGGGGCTACATTGGTTATGTTTGGCACGGTGGCCGCTTCAGGTATTCGCATCCTGGCTTCAGGATCACTTGATCGTCGACAGGTAATGATCATTGCTGTGTCCATGGGTATGGGGCTGGGCGTCACTATTGTGCCCGGGGTGCTGAGCCAGATGCCGGAACTGGTCAAAAACATTTTCAGCTCGGCGATTACCACCGGAGGTCTGACCGCTATTTTGCTGACACTGGTTTTGCCTGAAGATTCCGGGCCTGAATCCAGCGATCAGAGAAAAGTGGTGAAAAATATTAATGCATCTTCGGGAGCCATCAAAGAAGAAACCACTTCCTGATTATTTTCGTCATACCCTACAACTCGTTCCCCGTCATAAATCTCTGGAGCATTGGAACCAGAGATTTACGACAGCCTCTCAAGACACCAGCTTTCTGGCAGAAAGCTGGTGTGCAGCCATGATGGCCTCTTGATCAAGATGAAGTAGTGTTTCATCTTTAATCAGCCACTTTCCTGCACACATAACGGCAGCTGCTTTATGGCCTCCACAAAGAACCAGTGCTGCCAGTGGGTCATGGCTGCCACTGAAACGCAACTCATCCAGGCTGAAAAGAGCAAGGTCGGCTTGCTTTCCTTCTGCCAGTTCTCCAATATCGCCCCTGCCAAGCACTTTGGCTGAGCCTTTTGTTGCCCAGTACAGAGCATCGAGATGAGTGACTTCGTCTGCGGCGTAACGCAGACGATTGATCAGCAAAGCCTGACGGACTTCCTGCATCATATTGGAGCCGTCGTTTGAAGCGGAGCCATCCACACCCAGTCCGACGTGCACGCCTGCAGACGCCAGTTCTTTGGTGCGGCAGATGCCCGATGCCAGCAGCATATTCGAGGTAGGGCAGTGACAGACGCCCATGCCCGCCTGTCCCATTCTTTTGATTTCATCGTCATTGAAATGAATACCATGGGCCAGCCAGACATCGTCAGCCAGCCAATCCACAGATTCCAGGTAATCCAGTGGCCGTAAACCGAACCGCTCGATGCAGAAGTTGTCTTCATCATGGGTTTCAGCCAGATGGGTATGTAATCGAACATTGTGTTTACGGGCCAGCCCAGCGGTCTCTTTCATCAACTCTGTGCTGACTGAAAAAGGTGAGCAGGGTGCCAGGGCAATCTGAACCTTTGCCCCCTCGTCTGACTCATGATAACGATGAATCAGACGTTCGGAGTCGTCGAGTATCTCAGCTTCTGTTTGCACGGTAGACTGGGGAGGAAGGCCTCCATCCTTCTCTCCAAGGCTCATGGAACCCCGAGTCAGTATAACCCTGCTGCCAATACTGTCAGCGGCCTTCACCTGAATATCAATGGCTTCTGTGAGTGCTTCCGGGAATAGGTAGTGATGATCTGCCACTGTTGTACAACCGGACTGCTGCAGTTCTGTCAGTCCCAGCTGAGTGGCGTTAAACAGCATCTCTGGCTTCAGTCTGGCCCAGACAGGATAAAGCGTTTGCAGCCAGGGAAAGAGTTTTTTATTCAGTGCCGGAGGGAAGGCGCGGGTCAGGGTCTGATAAAGATGGTGATGAGTATTGATCAGACCGGGAAGGAGAACCTGTCCGGAAGCGTCATAGCTTTGATCACAGGAGACTTTCGGAGACTGTCCCGAGGGAACCAGCTCTGTGATCTTGCCGGAGCTTTCATCAATCACCACGCCGTTACCGGCGTCCTGACTGTTTGCGGTGAAAATAGCCAGGGGATGTTTTATCCAGACTCTCATCATCTGCCTCTTGTTATGAGCAGGACGGTCTGGATAGTGCAACAAGCTGCCGTATACCATAGACCGCCAATACAGCAGTTTATGGCAGTGACTTGCGTGTTAATCTGCCCGGTTCATTTTTACCTTGTGACTCTACAAGATTTTTATCGTTTCTCAAACCTTCAGACCGCAACCACGAAGAACAATGTCGCAGATAGTGTCAGCGGCTTGATCGTAGGTTGAGGCAGGCAGTTTCTTTTTGTTCATGATAAGGCAGATCTGTTTTTCATAATCAGCGTAATGCTGAGTCGATCCCCAGATCATAAAAATCAGGTGCATGGGCTCTACCCGGGCCATTTTACCCTCATCCATCCAGTGCTGAAAAATCTCTGTTTTGTTTTTAAACCACTGCTGGGTAGAGTCCTTCATGGACGGAGACAGCTGCTGGCAGCCATGAATGATTTCACTGGCAAAAATTCGGCTGGCTGTGGGGTATCTTCTGGAGACTTCTATTTTTGAGCGGATATACCGTTCAAGTGACTCTGCAGGGTCATCTTTCGGATGAAAGCTGTTCAGTTTGTCATTCCAGAGATACAAAATATTGTTAAGAACTTCGTCATAAATTTCCTGCTTGTTACTGAAGTAATACAAGACAGTCGGTTTTGGTAAATCGGCCAGGTCAGCTATACGCTGGATTGTGGCTCCCCCGAATCCATGCCGGGCAAACTCCTGTTCGGCAGCTTTCAAAATCAGCCGAACTCTCTCGGTTCTTATACGACCGGTCTTTTGGGGCGTACGTTTTACGACAGCCATGCGCGGATCCTGATTTATAGTTTTCGATCATCCCTTGGGGATGATTTATACCATTGGCAGGAAGCATAGAAAAGAATTCGGTCGTGTCCATTAAAGTCAGGCAGAAAGAAATTGAGGAAACCGTGACACTCCCCGCCTTGGAGGGTGTCGCAAAAACTCTGGTTGCCATGCTTTTAGGCCCTGTGGGTTCCAGCGTGGGAACGAGTTGTTGGAGTTTTGCGACACCCTCAATCGGGCGGAGGGAGATATAAGTCGGGAAGGTCGGGCCGCGTAGGTCGGGCCGCGTAGGTCGGGCCGCGCTGGTGAAGAGCCTTATGCTTGCGTGTTTGTGCATAGTTGGCTAAATTCACTGTCGGTCTGTCTCTATGCAGAAACTCACGATGATGAAAACCAAGCACTGTTAACAAAAAATTAAGGCAGAGCCAACTGCCCAACCGCCCTTGAAGAACCAGATGAACCCATACCTGAGTGACCCGTTAAGGCAGCGGCAAATCAAACAAAAGACCAATAAATAACCGAGGGGCACCCGGTTGCTGCTGATGGAGGCTTCTGCGTAAGTCCGGTCGTTATAGGCTGGCTGTAGCTTATGAAGTCAGAAGCCTCGCCTGACAAGGCGGGGAGTGTCAAGGTGAGCTGCCTTGTTTCCTCCCGGGGCAGTTCTGGAAAATTGGATTTGTGCAGCAGGAGTGATGGTGCCTTTTATTGATTTTTCAGGCTTATCCTGGAAGCCGAGACATTATTTGAAACAGCAGATTCCAGAGCCCTGGAGAGACTGGCTGCTGGACAGAGGTTCCCTGACTCAGCGTTTGAAACATGAGTTTGACGGCGACTTCAGGGTTCAGGTTATTCGTCACGGGACCTTTATGCCGACCTGTTCGGAGCTAAAGTTTCTCAATAACTATGAACAGTCAAAGGCTACGTCCACGTCTGGTGAGTTGGCAGGATCATTCGAAAACAGACATTGCAGCAAAATGGCTTCTATCAGGGAGGTTCTGCTGATCTGTGGTGGCCGACCCAGAGTGTTTGCACGAAGTGTATTGCCTCACAGCAGTCTTATTGGCACGAACAGAGAGCTGCTGCAACTGGGCACTAAGCCCCTGGGGGAGTTTTTATTTAATCATCCCGGTATGCGTCGGGGACCATTTGAGGTAGCGGAACTGCCGGCTCGTCAGTTTAATCCTCATCTGGTTGAAAAATACTCTGATGAAACAGCCTGGGGAAGGCGGTCGTTATTTTATTTGCACGAAAAGTCTATATCTGTTTGTGAAATCTTTTTGCCGGACCTGTCTGAACAGACAGAGAAGCACTCCAGAGTCATGTCGAAGCATCCTGAACCCTGAAGCTCTACAAGAATGATTGTTTGTCGAAGCACTTACCTCGTGAAATATAGAGATTTCCGCAGTCGGTCTGGTCATGGCCTGATTGAGAACCTGGCCTGACCTGATAAACTGGCGATGCGGGTCATGATTCAGGGCGATGAGCAATAAGAATCTCAGCGATGATAATAAAGATGCAGATAAGCAGCTAAATATTATGATGCAATTCAGAAAACCAATGGCGGTATTGGCAGGCACTGAAGTAGTTCTGCAACGATTTCCCCGTTTAAAAGATTTCTTACGGCTGGCCCGGCTGGACCGGCCTATTGGTATTTATCTGTTGTTCTGGCCTACTATGTGGGCACTCTGGGTGGCGGCAGAAGGTGTACCGAGTCTGAAGAATCTGGTGATTTTTTCGGTCGGCGTGGTTTTGATGCGCAGTGCAGGCTGCGTTATTAATGACTTTGCTGACAGGAAAGTGGACGGCCATGTTAAGAGAACACAGCATCGACCGCTGGTAACGGGTAAAATTCAGGAAAAAGAAGCGCTGATCTATTTCTCCGGTATGGTACTTTTGTCTTTCATTCTTGTACTCTTTACCAATACTCTTACCGTCCAGCTCTCTTTTGCCGGATTATTGCTGGCCTCGGCTTACCCTTTTGCCAAAAGACACACTCATCTGCCTCAGGTGGTTTTGGGGGCTGCTTTTGGCTGGTCGATACCCATGGCTTTTGCGGCTCAGAGTGGCTCGTTGGGAAACATCGTCTGGCTGATGTTTCTGGCCAATCTCTTCTGGACAGTGGCTTACGATACTCAATACGCCATGGTGGATCGTGACGATGATCTGAAAGTAGGTATCAAGTCCACAGCCATTCTATTTGGCGAGATGGATAACCTGATTGTTGGTTGCCTGCAGGTACTTACCCTGATGACACTGGCCATGGCAGGCCATCAACTGGAGTTAGGTGCTCTCTATTATCTCTCATTGTTGGCTGTCGCAGCCCTTTTCGTTTACCAGCAATGGTTAACCCGTCGTCGTGAGCGTGAAGCCTGCTTCAGGGCGTTTCTTAGTAACCACTGGGCCGGAGCCATTGTATTTGCAGGTTTCGTGTTGAGTTATCTTTGATCTTCAATCCGGCTTAGAGCCCGGTAAGTATTGCTACTTATGGTGGCTGTGGGGATAAATGGCGAAAAGCCTTACCCTGTAAACCCTGAGGGATCTTTTTATTTTTAAGCTGCAATATCAGCCTTTAGTGTGTCATCTGCCTGTAACATTTCAAAGGTGTAATGTCCGGTGTATAGTGCGGTTGATCAAAGTAGTGAGAAGCAGCCTGAGCGATAGGAAAGGTGCTGTCCTGAGACACTACCATCCTGATATAGCCCTAATGAGCTTCAGCTGATAGATGCCAGAACGTCACCGCCGAAATCGAATCGACAGATAACAGGTAGAGATTAATGCCAGGAAAGACCATTCTGATCGTAGATGACGAAGCACCGATTCGCGAAATGGTGACCGTTGCTCTGGAAATGGCAGGGTATGACTGTCTTGAGGCAGCAGATGCCAGAGAAGCGCACTCTCTGATTGTGGATAACAAACCCGATCTGATCTTGCTGGACTGGATGTTACCAGATGTCTCTGGAATTGAACTGGCCCGTCGTCTGAAGCGCAATGAGCTGACCTCTGAAATACCCATTGTTATGTTGACGGCCAAAGGTGAAGAAGACCACAAAATCCAGGGACTTGAAACCGGTGCCGATGACTACATCACCAAGCCTTTTTCTCCCCGCGAGCTGGCTGCTCGTTTAAAAGCGGTTCTCCGTCGTACAGGCGGATTTGATAACCAGTCTCCCATTGTCATCAAGGGATTGGAGCTGGACCCTGTCAGCCACAGAGTCTCTATTGATGGCTCACCTGCTGAAATAGGACCTACCGAGTACCGTTTGCTGCAGTTTTTCCTGACGCACCAGGAGCGTGCCTATACCCGTGGGCAGTTACTGGATCAGGTCTGGGGTGGCAACGTTTATGTGGAAGAGCGAACCGTTGATGTACACATTCGACGCTTGCGTAAGGCCTTAGGTGATAACTACGAAGCCTTTGTGCAAACGGTTCGTGGTACTGGATATCGTTTCTCAACGAGGGTGTAAACCTTTTATGCTCAGTGCTCAGCAGTTATCTGGCCGGGAGTAATATGACAACAATTTCAAAAACCCATTTGCTGAGCCGCATGATCGCCTACGTGATTGTCGGGTTTTCCCTGGGCTGGTTGTTTGGAGAGCCTTTTTTAGGACTCTGTGTGGTCATGGGAGGTTATTTTGTCTGGAGCTTCCGTCAGCTTTTCAAGCTGCTGGACTGGCTGAATGACCCCAAGGCCAGGAGCAAAGAGCCTCCTGAGAGTAAAGGGTTCTGGGGGCAAATTTTTGATGGTATCTATCGATTGCAAAAACAGCACAGTCGTTCCCGGCAAAAGCTGGCCGGAGTGATTGAACGTGTTCAGGAATCAACTGCTGCGCTGAACGACGGTGTTGTAATGATAGATAATCAGAGCAACCTGGAATGGTGGAATCCCGCCGCTGGAACTTTGATAGGGCTTAAGACGCCTGACGATCAGGGGCAGTTGATTACCAATCTGCTACGTGATCCAAGGTTTGTCGACTACTTTGAGCAGGGTGGTTATCAAAAAGCTCTTGAGATCCCCTCGCCAATCAACCCTGATCATCAACTGCAATTTAATATAACGGTTTATGGCAAAGGCAATCGTCTCATGACCGTTAGAGATGTCACGCGCTTGAATCAGCTGGAAGTCATGAGAAAAGACTTTGTTGCCAATGTCTCCCATGAACTGAGAACACCACTGACGGTTGTGTCTGGATACATCGAAACCATGCTGGACAGTCTGGGCCCGGATTCAGGTCTGCCCCCTGTTTGGGAAAAAGCACTGAACAGGATGCAGGAGCAGTCGCTGAGAATGCAGAATCTGGTGGCAGACCTGCTGTTGCTGTCCAAACTGGAGTCGGCTGAAGCTCAGGCAGACGAGAATGGGGTTCATGTTAAAACCCTGCTCAGCAGTATCGTTGAAGACGGATGTGCGCTCAGTGGTGAAAGCCAGCATCAGATTTCTCTGGATTGTCCTGAAGATGTCTTTTTGGCAGGCAGCAGTAATGAGTTGCGCAGTGCCTTCTCGAATCTGGTCTTTAATGCCGTGCGCTATACACCCGAGGGTGGCAAAATACTTGTGCGCTGGTGGCAGGACGGGGAAGGCGGACATATGATGGTAGAAGACAATGGTGTCGGTATTGATCCAATGCATATTCCGAGGTTGACTGAGCGCTTTTACCGGATTGATAAAAGTCGTAGCCAGAATACCGGGGGAACGGGGCTTGGCCTGGCTATCGTCAAGCACGTCATGCTGAGACACGGAGGCAAACTCACGATCAGCAGTCACCCAGGAAAAGGCAGCCGCTTTATTTGCCACTTTCCGGAAAAATGCCTTGAGTTGGAACACTCATGAAAGCAGAAAAGGGCCGGTGGCACCTTTTCTGCTTTTAGGACTACCATCAAAAAATGAATAATCTTTTCATGGTTTCATCATTCGCGAACAGTCTGTTGTACTACAGACTGATCCTGACTATCTTTACTCTGAAACGCTAATCCCCGGGAGCTGGCAGGGTGGTGGATTTTAACCATCCTGCAAAGACCGGGCTTGCGTATTTGTATTTTCTTTACTAGTTTGTATCTGTCTCTTGAACACCTGCTGTGGGGTGCACTGCGGGCTGTTGGTCAGAGTGTTGATGAGAGTGGTCCCACCTGAGCACTCTGTAATGGGATCCCCAACTGATTACTTCGAGTCAGAGGGGGAGGTTTTTCAAAGAATGATACTTTGATCCATTGGTGTCTCTATTCAAGAAGTTGCAGACCGGGCATGAACCCGAAATACTGACGAAGGTAGACTTACTCTTCGCCAACGACGCATTCCAGACGTTTTTTGCCGGTGCGGTCCAGGTAGCTTTGGAAGTCACGCGGCAAGCGCCCTGTGGTAGAGCCATCCCATTGGACAGTGTCGCCGGCTTCTGTCTGGTACTCAAAAGTAAACCTTTGTACATTACGACGACGTTTTTGAGTCGCTATTTCCAGATGGTCCAAGTCTTCCATTGAAATGCCGCGTTCGGCCATGATCTGCTTAACGGCTTCAATGTTTTCGAGTTTGGCTTGACGCTCTTCGTCAATCTTATTGCGGGCTTCAACTTTCTCCTGCATTACGTCCTGCATTCTGGAGATGATACGCTCAAGATCTTCGACATGAACATCTTTAAACAAAGAGCGGATACGAGTTTTACTGCTCAGGCGGTGATGAATTTCTTCAAAAACGTTCATTCAGGAACTCCCAATTCAGACTAATTCGACCGGGTATTAATGGTTATCAATGACGGAGGTAACTATTTATACAGGAAGCTTTAAATTGATGGAAGCATTTAATGTGCTTTTATGGACTATTTAAATAGATTTAATAACGCTTTATGTGATGGTAGGAATAATTTTGTGCAATACATAAACGGTTATGAGTCATCAAGACATGCAAATGAATTGAATTGCTTTGAGTGGGTATTGCTTGTTTTTAAAAAACAGCCATTCAGCCGTGCATCTGACTCTTTGAAAATATCGTTAATAGGCATCAAGCTTCTGGTTATCACCGTAGTCAGTATTTTTTGCATTGAACGGAAGGGCTGGTTCTTTCTGTCGTGGCAGCGGGGATTCGGTTTTAAGTGGATAGGATATGTGGGGCCAGAAGCCTGCCGGACTTAAGGCCGTCCCAAGCAGCTACTGCTCCTGCATCCATGCAGTCGTGAGGTTGCAATAGCAACCCTTGCTGCGGGGTGACCCGGACGGAGGCTTAAGTCCGGGAGACTCTCGGATGGCTTTTTAATTCTTATTAGTTTTCAATATAAAAAGACCCTCGTCTTTCAATCAGATCTTTTTAGTGAGACTTCCCGGAATCTTTTTTATCCGGGCACTGATAGCTTTTGCTTACCTTGTTATCAATGGTCACCGACTCCAGTTTGACATCAAATTGCCAGAGCCGGTGTACGTGCCTGAGTAATTCCTCTGTACTTTTATCCAGTGGACGTCCCTGGTGCTGGTAATGTCTGAGAGTCAGGGTTCGATCGCCACGCACATCCACATCAAAGACCTGGATATTGGGCTCCCGGTTGCCAAGATTGTATTGAGCAGCCAGCGACTCCCTTACTTCTTTGTATCCGGTGCTGTTATGAATCGCATCGACTTCCAGGTAGGACTTGCTTTCGTCATCCAGAACCGAGAAGAGTCTGAGTTCTCTCATCACCTTGGGAGACAGGAATTGCAGAATAAAGCTTTCATCCTTGAAGTTTTTCATCGCAAAATGCACGGTTTCCAGCCAGTCACTGTCGGCAATGTCCGGGAACCAGTGTCTGTCTTCATCGGTAGGATTTTCACAGATTCTGCGAATATCCTGAAACATGCTGAAGCCCAGTGTGTAGGGGTTGATGCCGCTGTAGTGCGGGCTGTCAAAGGGAGGCTGGTATACGACACTTGAGTGAGAGTGCAGAAATTCCAGCATAAAGCCATCGGTGACTTTTCCTTCATCATAAAGCTCATGGAGAAGATGGTAGTGCCAGAAGCAGGCCCAGCCTTCGTTCATCACCTGGGTTTGACGTTGAGGGTAATAGTATTGGGATACTTTCCTGACTATTCGCAGCAGTTCACGCTGCCAGGTTTCCAGCAGTGGCGCATTTTTTTCCAGAAAGTAGAGAATGTTCTCTTCCGGGTCTTTAGGAAAGCGTTCAACTTTTTTCTCTTCTTTGTCTTCCGTCTTTGGAATAGTGCTCCAGATGTCGTTCAGGGTTCTCTGAATATACTCTGCTCTTTCCTGCTGGCGCTCTTTTTCCTGTTCTGCTGAAAGTGGTCTCGGGCGCTTGTAGCGATTAACACCCTGGTTCATCAGGGCATGGGCAGCGTCCAGAACATCTTCAACCGCTTCAACGCCATATTTTTCTTCGCACTCAGCAACATAACGCTTGGCAAACATCAGGTAGTCAATAATGGATTCGGCATCGGTCCAGGTCTGGAACAGATAGTTACCTTTGAAGAATGAGTTATGACCATAACTGGCATGGGCCAGTACCAGAGCCTGCATGGTCATGGTGTTTTCTTCCATGAGATAAGCAATGCAGGGGTTGGAGTTGATCACAATTTCATAAGCCAGCCCCATGCGGCCGCGCTGATAATTCTGTTGGGTATGGAGAAACTGTTTGCCAAAGCTCCAGTGACTGTACATTAATGGCATGCCTGTAGAAGAGTAGGCATCCATCATCTGTTCGGCACTGATGACCTCAATCTGGTTCGGGTAAGTGTCGAGCCGGAACTTGTCTGCCAGCCGCGCCAACTCACGGTCGTATTCCTGAATGAGATCAAAGGTCCATTCTGAACCCGTGGAGATGGGTTCTCTCTCTTTAATATCTGTAACCTCACTCATGGCGGATGCCTCACTTATACGGTTTCTTTTTTCTCAAACAGACGACGGAACACCGGATAAATGTCATTCGGTGTTTTGATCTGTTGCATGGCAAACTGATCGGCGAACTGTTCAGCTATGCTTTCGTATTCACGCCACAGGTTCTGGTGAGCCCGGTCGGTGATTTCGACGTAGGAAAAGTATTGAACCTTCGACATGATCTGCTCGGTCAGAATTTTCGAACAGACGCTGGAATCTCCTTCCCAGTTATCACCATCGGAAGCCTGGGCGACGTAAATGTTCCAGTCCACCGGGCTGTAACGTTTGTTGATGATGTCACTGGTCATTTCCAGAGCACTGGAGACAATGGTTCCGCCGGTTTCTCTGGAATAAAAGAAATCATCCTCATCAACTTCTTTTGCGGCAGTGTGGTGCCGAATGAAGACCACTTCGATCTGTTTGTAATTACGTTGCAGGAACAAATAAAGCAGGATGAAAAAGCGCTTGGCCATGTCTTTGATTTCCTGTGTCATGGAACCGGAGACATCCATGACACAGAACATTACGGCCTTGTTACTGGGGCTGGGAACTTTAATCAGGTTGTTGTACTTGAGATCAAAGTCATCAATAAAGGGCAGCTTTTTCAACTTGCCATTGAGCTCTTTAATCTTCTCGCGAAGTTCTTCTACAAGTTGAGAATCGGTTTCCTCCGGACTGACTTCCAGCTCACGAAGCTGCCGTCTTAATGCCCTTACTTCCTTTCGGGCACCGCCACCGAGGGCAATTCTTCGAGCGTGTGCTGATCTCAGGGAGCGAACAATGTTCAATCGATCAGGAGAGCCTTCGCTGGTGTAACCGGCGTGCTTCATTTTGAATTCAGTGGCATCCTGAAGCTGCTTTCGAACCAGGTTTGGCAGCTCAAGATCATCAAACATGTGATTCAGAAATTCTTCATGGTTGATCTGGAAACTGAACTCGTCCATGCCTTCGCCGGAGTTACCGGCTTTGCCCCGGCCTGAACCCTGCCCGGAACCACCGGATGGTCGTTTGATTCTGTCGCCGGAAACAAACTCTTTATTACCGGGATGAACCTGTTTGTAGCGGCCACCCTGACCATGCTGAAAGTGGGGTTCAGAGAGATCTTTAGTAGGAATGGTAACCTGACTCCCAGATTCCACATCCGTAATGGAGCGTTTGTTAACCGCTTCAGAAACCGCTTTTTTAATGTGCTTTCGGTATCTGTCCAGAAAACGCTGTCGATTGACAGTACTCTTGTTTTTCCCGTTCAGACGTCGATCAATAATAATGCTCATCAGCACGCTCCCTGTCTGTTATGACACAGAACATTTCATGATTTCCATGTCGCCAGTTTTGAACTGCCTGTTCAAAACCTTGTTATTCCAATCCCTGCTTGCCATGATTTTTTTCGCTTACCGCTTTTTTTGCTCATGGTTTTAGTAGTTATCGGAATAGGGTGACATCTTTCCACCGTTTTTGTGTATTTTGGCTCCGAAAGCTATTTTCTGACGTTCGTCAGTCACTTTCGAAGCGGTCTCGAAATTATTTTTTGATCACTTTTTTCACCTGCCCATGGTCGTTGGTCGGACCTGTAAATGATCAAAGAATAATTCCATTAAGTACCCGGTTAGGTACTTAAAAAGGGCCTGCGACGCTGTCGCAGGCCTCAGCTCTTACTGTGACTTTCTGACCCTGATGTACCATTCAGCCAGCAGTCTCACCTGTTTCTCGGTATAGCCTCTCTCGACCATGCGCTTCACAAACTCGTTGTGTTTGCGCTGGTCTTCATTGCTGCTTTTGGCATTGAATGAAATGACCGGCAGAAGGTCTTCAGTATTGGAGAACATTTTCTTCTCAATCACGGTGCGCATTTTCTCGTAGCTGGACCAGCTTGGGTTTTTACCCTGATTGTTGGCCCTGGCTCTGAGTACAAAGTTCACCACTTCATTACGGAAGTCTTTCGGATTGGCGATACTGGCGGCCTTCTCAATCTTCTCCAGCTCTTCATTGATTGAAGCCCGGTCGAGTATGTCTCCGGTTTCCGGATCACGGTATTCCTGATCCTGAATCCAGAAGTCAGCGTAGGTGATGTAACGGTCGAAGATATTCTGTCCGTACTCAGAGTATGATTCGAGGTAAGCAGTCTGGATTTCCTTGCCCAGAAACTCAATGTACTTCGGCGCCAGAAATTCCTTCACATAACGCAGGTAGCGTTCATGGATTTCTTTCGGGAATTGCTGCTGTTCTATTTGCTGCTCCAATACGTACAGCATATGAACCGGGTTTGCCGCCACTTCGGTGGGATCGAAGTTGAAGACCTTGGAAAGAATCTTGAAAGCAAAACGGGTTGAAAGCCCTTCCATACCTTCATCCACTCCTGCAGCATCTTTGTACTCCTGCAGCGGCTTGGCATTAGGGTCGGTGTCTTTCAGGTTTTCACCGTCGTAGACTCGCATCTTCGAGTAAACGTTGGAGTTTTCAGGTTCTTTAACTCGAGACAGAACCGAGAACTGGGCCAGCATCTTCAGGGTATCGGGTGCGCAGGGCGCTTCTCTCAGAGAGCTGCTGGAGAGCAGTTTCTCATAAATCAGAATCTCTTCTTTCACCCTTGTGCAGTAGGGCACTTTGACAATATTAACCCGGTCAATAAAGGCTTCGTTGGTTTTATTGTTCTTGAAGGTTTGCCATTCTGATTCGTTGGAGTGAGCCAGGATCACACCATTGAAAGGAATCGCGCCCATCCCTTCGGTACTGTTGTAATTACCCTCTTGAGTGGCAGTCAACAATGGGTGGAGAACTTTGATAGGAGCCTTGAACATCTCCACAAATTCCATCAGACCCTGGTTGGCGCGGCAGAGTGCTCCGGAGAAGCTGTAAGCATCCGGATCATCCTGAGAGTATTCTTCCAGCTGACGGATATCCACTTTACCCACCAGACTGGAAATGTCCTGGTTGTTTTCATCACCGGGTTCGGTCTTGGCGATGGCCACCTGGTTAAGAATGCTGGGGCAGAGTTTTACAATCTTGAACTTGGTGATGTCACCACCAAACTCGTTAAGACGCTTCACTGCCCAGGGTGACATGATGCCGCCCAGATAACGTCTGGGAATGCCGTATTCCTGAGTCAGAATGTCACCATCTTCATCGGCATTGAACAGATTCAGTGGTGATTCAAAAACCGGCGACCCCTTAATGGCGTAGAAAGGTTGCTTTTGCATCAGGGCTTTCAGTTTTTCCGCTAGAGAAGATTTACCGCCACCCACCGGACCCAGCAAATAAAGGATCTGTTTCTTTTCTTCCAGTCCCTGGGCAGCGTGCTTGAAGTAAGAAACAATCTGTTCAATGGCTTCTTCCATACCATAGAACTCTTCAAAGGCGGGGTAACGTTTGATCAGTTTGTTGGAAAAAATACGACTCAGGCGAGAATCCCGGGAGGTGTCTGTCATCTCCGGTTCGCCAATGGCCATCAGCATTCTTTCTGCTGCATTGGCATAGACCCCGGGATCATCTTTACAGAGGTCGAGATATTCCTGAATGGTAAGCTCTTCCTGCTGCGTGGACTGGAATCGCTCCTGGTAGTGGTTAAATATATCCATATTGTGCCCTGCCCTGTCTGATGTTCGGATTCGACAGCCGTATCGGGGGGGCGCCCCCTTTATTCACGACTGTCTCAAGATCAGTACATTGGCCACTCTTATGATTGAAGAGAGTCAGTATAGAAAGTGGCCCGGGCTGGCAGCCGTCCATTGGCTGACATCATGGAAAGCTCAACTAAAACCTGGAAGCCTGATCAAGAATTTTTTTATTCCCGGTCAGTCTCCTGTTCGTTGACTCAAACACAATGGCAGGAAAAGTCCAACCCATTAGATTTTATAATGTGGAGTTTTTAATCAATCTGCAATAGCTGTCGTCGGGTTTAGTGCAGAAAATAGCGATTTTTTTTCTGCACTCAAAAAAAATGCACTGAGCTTTTGGGGTTTGTGACAGTTTTGCCATCTTTGCATAAATTAAAATTATACGACTAAGTTAATGTAAAAGATTTGCAGCCAAATACTTCTGAATCAGGGGCTGATAGCTGCCTTATTTGCACCGCACTTTGTAGCTAAGGAAATTTCATTCATAGCTTCGCCGAGGGGCTATATTTCCTGTTCAGTCAGTTTTTCCGGGAAATTATCATGAAAAAGTTATTCAACCCTTTTCCGTTACTTTTGTGTTTGTTTTATTCGGCGGCACAGGCCAGCCTCCCCTCAAAAAATGATTTTGATTTTCTTGAGCCTTTTAATGACAACGCACTGTTTGCAAGCGGGCTTGAGTTAACGAAAAGCATTGCCGGGCTCTCTTTGTCTACCCTGATGAACCTGGGTATCTGGTGGGGTGTCTGTAAAACAGCGGGAATGGTCACAGGGCTTACAAGGACACATAATCTGACTGAAACGGATACAAAGGAGCTGGAGAGTTCGCAAACGGATTTCTGTCTGCAGCTGGCGTCCGTGATGACTATCGCCGAAGTGGCGCTGGCCGGGCATGTGTCTCCCTGGCCCACGAAGCGCCGGTGGAAACCTCTATATTATGCCGGTGCAGGATTGGCAGCTTATGACGCTATTGCCCAAACAAGGGAGTTAGTGCCTGTCTCAGTCTTGACCTACCTTGCGTCAGAAGCGGTATCAAGAACTATAGCCAGCACTATGGCGGTGTTAATTCTAAGAAAAATGAGCGTAAGGGATATTACAACTGAATGGTATGTGGCCAGGGAATACGTATTATCTGCGCTTAGTTTGGTTATTGCAGGCAGTGTCGCCTACGAAGCTTTGGTCCATAAAGGCTTCAATGCAACAAAACGGATTCTTGCTACTGCTGTCAGCGCAGCGATTTTAGGTACCCTCTCGAGAATTATTTCAGGGGCAATAATTGATGTGGACGGACAGACAAATACCAGAGCCCTGGCCCGAGTCGCAGTCGAAACCATATACTTAGCCGCAGTCACAGCCGTGGTGTCAGCCGGAGCCACAGCCGTTAACATAATTGAAGATGAAACCGGAGCTCCATCTCTATCCGGATCCGCAGCTTTAGTCGGAGCTTTAGTCGGATCCTTAGCCGGAGTTGGAGTCGGAGCCGAAGTCAAAGCCGAATCCCAACCCGGAATGGAAGTCGGAGTTGTAGCCACAGCCCTGGGTGGAGTCGGAACCTTGCTTACGTTGGTACGCTCGCAGATAATCTCAAACAACCCGGTTATCCAGGCCGGTGTCACTTTGGTGCCTGCGTTGGCTTTCGCTGTTATCAACAGTCTTTCAAACTACGCCGTTTATGGCTATCCACTGGAACAAGGCATTTCAGAGACCAGCTGGACTCAGTGGAAAAAGTTCTATGCGCCCCTGGATTATTTCTCGACTCTGTTTAAATGACAGACCTGACTGTCAGCCACTGAATCAGCGGTGAACTCTGGCAGCTAACGGCTGTTTCAGTCGCTGTGCCCAAGGCGTAGCCTATTGGTAGCATTTAATAGCTGCATTATTTGTAGCGCACCTTGTCGTTAAGGGAATTGTCATCCATAGCTCCGTTCAGGGTCTATATTTCCCGTTCAGTTACTGTATCTGGGAAGTCACCATGAAAAAGTTATTCAACCTGTTTCCGTTACTTTTGTGTTTGTTTTATTCGACGGCACAGGCCGGCCCCCCCTCAAAAAATGATTTTGATTTTCTTGAGCCTTTTAATGACAGCGCACTGGTGGCGAATGGGCTTGAGTTAGCAGAAAGCATTGCCGGAGTCTCTTTGTCTACGCTGCTCAACCTGGGTATATGGTGGGGTGTCTGCAAAACAGCGGGAATAGTCTCCGGGCTTTCAGGCAAATATGATCTGGCTGCATCGGATACAAAGGAGCTGGAGGAGTTGAAAGCGGATTTCTGTTTGCAACTGGCTCCTGTGATAACTACCGCCGAAGTGGCGCTGGCCGGGCATGTATCTCCCTGGCCCCTGGAGCAGCTCTGGTGGAGACCCCTGTATTTTGCCGGTGCAGGAATGACAGCATACATCGCCAATACGAAAACAAGGGGGCTTATACCTGTCGCAGTCTTGACCTATCTGGCGTCCGAAGCGGTATCAAGAACTGGAGCCAGTGCTATGTCGGCGTTAATTCTTAGAACAATGAACGTAAAGGATATTACAACTGAATGGTATGTGGTCGCCGAATACTCAGCATTGTCTATGATTAACGGGGTTATGCTAGGGGGGGGCATTTATGAGAGCAAGATCCGCAAAGGCTTCAGGCATCCACAAGCAACTATTGCTGCTGTTTTCAGCGCTGCGAATGCGGGTGCCCTTTCGGGAATTATTTCAAAGTTAGTAATTTATGCGGACAAAAAAAAGGCCGGAGTCGGAGCCGGAGCAGGAATCGGAGCCGCAGCATTAACCGTAACCATAATCGAAATCGGAGTTTTATACGGACTTGTGCCCGGAGCTTCAATCGGAGTCGTATCCGGAGCCTTGGCCGGAGCCTTGGCCGGAGCTGTATCCGGAGCCATAGTTGGAGCCAAAGATGTAGCTGGAGGCGCAGCCGGAATCGGAGTCGGTGTTGCAGTTGGACTGGGAGCCTCAGCCCTGGGCGGATTCGGAGCCTTACTTATGTCGGGTAGTTCGAAATTAACCTCAAACAACCCCTTCATCAAAGCCGGTGTCACTTTGTCGCCTGCGTTGGCTTTTGCTGTTATCAACAGTTTTTCAAACTACGCCGTTTATGGCTATCCACTGGAACAAGGCTTTTCAGAGAACAGCTGGACTCAGTGGAAAAAGTTCTATGCGCCACTGGATTATTTCTCGACTCTGTCTAAATGACAGACCTGAATGTCAGCCACTGAATCAGCAGTGAACTCTGGCAGTTAACGGCTGTTTCAGTCGCTGTGCCCGAGGCACTGCCTATTGGAAGCATTTGATACCTGCTTTATTTGCAGTGCAACTTGTAGTTGAGGATATTGCCATTTATAGCTCCGTTTAGAATCTATATTTCCAGTTCAGTCACTGTATCTGGAAATCACTATGAAAAAGTCATTCAACCTGTTTCCGTTACTTTTGTGTTTGCTTTATTCGATGGCAAAGGCCACCCCCTCCTCAAAAAATGATTTTGATTTTCTTGAGCCTTTTAATGACAGCGCACTGGTGGCAAACGGGCTTGAGTTAAGGGAAAGCATTACTGGACTCTCTTTGTCTACCCTGCTCAACATGGGTATATGGTGGGGTGTCTGTAAAACAGTGGGAATAGTCTCCGGGCTTTCAGGCACACATAATCTGGCTGCAACGAATACAAAGGAGCGGGAGAAATTGCAAACGGATTTCTGTCTGCAACTGGCTCCTGCGATAACTATCACCGAAGTGGCGCTGGCCGGGCATGTATCTCCCTGGCCCCTGGAGCAGCGCTGGTGGAGACCCCTGTATTTTGCCGGTGCAGGAATGACAGCATACACCGCCAATACGAAAACAAGGGAGCTTATACCTGTCGCAGTCTTGACCTACCTGGCGTCCGAGGCGGTATCAAGAACTGGAGCCAGTGCTATGTCGGCGTTAATTCTTAGAAAAATGAGCGTAAGGGATATAGAAACTGAATCGTATGCGGCTGGGGAATACACAATATTGTCTATGGTTAACGGGATTATGTCAGGGGCTGTCGTCTATGAATCCATGATTCATAAAGGCTTGAATCCAGCAAAAGCGACTCTTGCTTCTGTTGTCTGCGCAGCGATTGTGGGTACCCTTTCGGGAATTATTTCAGTGCTAACAATTGATTTGGATGGAGAGACACAAGCTGAAGCTGGAGCCGCAGCCGCAGCCGCAGCCGGAGCCGTAGCCGGAGCCGGAGCCGGATTCATTGTCTCAGGCTTGGCCTCGGTCGCAACGAAAGCAGCAGCCGTGACCCTCGGAGTCGGAGACGGAGTCATAGCCGGAGCCGCAGTCGGAGTTATAGCCGGAGCCTTGGCTGGAGCCTTGGCTGGAGTCGGAGTCGGAGTCGAAGTCGGAGCCAACATCGGAGTCGGAGCGAGCATCGGAGCCGGAGCCGGAGTCGAAGTTGCAGGCGCAGCCCTGGGCGGAGTCGTAGTCTTGCTTGTTTTGGGCAGTTCGAAGATAACCTCAAACAGCCCGTTTATCAAAGCCGGTGTCACTCTGGTGCCTGCGCTGGCTTTCGCTGTTATCAATAGTCTTTCAAACTACGCTATTTATGGCTATCCGCTGGAACAAAGCCTTTCAGAGACTGGCTGGACTCAGTGGAAAAAGTTCTATGCGCCCCCGGATTATCTCTCGACTCTGTTTAACTGACAGCCACTGAATCAGCGGTGAACTCTGGCAGCTAACGGCTTTTTCAGTCGCTGTGCCCAAGGCACTGCCTATTGGAAGCATTTAATAGCTGCCTTATTTGTACCGCTGCTTTTCGTTAAGGGAATTGTCATCCAGAGCTCCGTTCAGGGTCTATATTTCCCGTTCGGTTACCGTATATCGGAAGTCACCATGAAAAAGTTATTTAACCTGTTTCCGTTACTTTTGTGTTTGTTTTATTCGACGACAGAGGCCAGTCCCCCCTCAAAAAATGATTTTGATTTTCTTGAGCCTTTAAATGACACCACACTGGTGGCAAACGGGCTTGAGTTAGCGGGAAGCGTTGCCGGGCTCTCTTTGTCTACCCTGCTCAACCTGGGTATATGGTGGGGTGTCTGTGAAACAGCGGGAATAGTCACCGGGCTTTCAGACACCTATAATCTGGCTGCATCGGATACAAAGGAGCTGGAAGAGTTGAAAACGGATTTCTGTTTGCAACTGGCTCCTGTGATAACTACCGCCGAAGTGGCGCTGGCCGGGCATGTGTCTTCCTGGCCCCTGGAACAGCATTGGTGGAAACTCCTTTATTTTGCCGGTGCAGGAATGGACATTTATGCCTCTATGACGAAAACGAGGCGGCACATACCTGTCAGAGTCTTGACTTACCTTGCTTCAGAAGCGTTATCAAGAACCGTAGCCAGCGCTATTTCGGTGCAAATTCTAAGACACATGAGGTTCGTAAGAGATATTACAACTAAAAGGTATGTGGCTGGGGAATACGCGATATTGTCTTCAATTAATGGGGTTATGGTTGGTGCTGTCACTTATGAAGCCCTGATCCATAAAGGCTTCAGGCCAGCAAGAGCAAGTCTTGCTGCTGTTGTCAGCGCAGCGATTGTGGGAGTCCTCTCGGGAATTGGTTCAGAGTTAATAGCAGATGTGGAAGAACAGACAAAGGCCGGAGTCGGAGCTGGAGTTGGAATTGGGGTCGTAGCCGGAGCCCTGGCTGGAAGCCTGGCAGGAGCCACAGCCGGATCTGTATCTGGAGCCGGATTCGGAACCGGAATCGGAGCCGGAGCCGGACCCGGAACTCTGTCTGGAATCTTAGCCGGAGTTGTATCCGGATCCGTAGTTGGAGCCGGAGTTGTAGCCGCAGTCGGAGTCGGGCTTGGAGGCGTAACCGGAGCCCTGACCGCAGCAGAAATCGGACCAAGAGTCGGATCAGGAGTCGGATCAGAAGCAGGATTTGGAGCAGGATTTGGAGCTTTTGTCGTAGCCCTGTCCGGAGCCTTAGCCGGAGCTGGAATCGGAATCGGAATCGGAATCGGAAATGGAATCGTAGACGGATTCGGAATCACATTGGGAGTAGGATCCACAGCCGCAGCCCTGTTCGGAGTCGGAACCTTGCTTATGTTGGCCAGTTCGAAGACAACCTCAGACAACGTATGTATCATAACCGGTATCACTTTGGCACCTGCGTTGACTTTGGCTGTTATCAATAGTCTTTCAAACTACGCTGTTTATGGCTATCCACTGGAACAAAGCCTTTCAGAGACCATCTGGACTCAGTGGAAAAAGTTCAATGCACCCCTGGATTATCTCTCGACTCTGTTTAACTGACAGACTCAACTGACAGCCACTGAATCAGCGGTGAGCTTTGGCAGCGAGTGGCTGCTTCAGTGGCTGTGACGAAGGCGCAGCTTGTTGGAAGCATTTGATAGCTGCTTCATTTGCACCGCAACTCGTAGTTAAGGATATTGTCATTCATAGCTCCGTTTAGAATCTATATTTCCAGTTCAGTCACTGTATCTGGGAAATTATCGTGAAAAAGTCATTCAACCTGTTTCCATTACTTTTGTGTTTGCTTTATTCGACGGCAAAAGCCAGCCCCCCCACAAAAAATGATTTTGATTTTCTTGAGCCTTTTAATGACACCGCACTGGTGGCAAACGGGTTTGAGTTAAGAGAAAGCATTGCTGGACTGTCTTTGTCTACCCTGCTCAACATGGGTATCTGGTGGGGTGTCTGTAAAACAGTGGGAATAGTCTCCGGGCTTTCAAGCACACATAATCTGGCTGAAACGGATACAAAGGAGCTGGAGAAGTTGCAAACGGATTTCTGTCTGCAACTGGCTCCTGCGATAACTATCACCGAAGTGGCGCTGGCCGGGCATGTGTCTCCCTGGCCCCTGGAGCAGTGCTGGTGGAAACCCCTGTATTTTGCCGGTGCAGTAATGGCAGCTTATGCCGCCAATAAGAAAACGAGGGAGCTGATACCTGTCGCAGTTTTGACCTACCTGGCGTCCGAAGCGGTATCAAGAACTGGAGCCAGTGCTATTTCGGCGTTAATTCTAAGAAAAATGAGCGTAAGGGATATTGCAGCTGAACGGTATGCGACTGGGGAGTACGCAATGTTGTCTTTGATTAACGGGATTATTGTAGGGGCTGTCGTCTATGAATCGATGATTCATAAAGGCTTGAGTCCAGCAAAAGCGACTTTTGCTTCTGTTGTCAGCGCAGCGATTACGGGTACCCTCTCGGGAATTATTTCAATGCTAACAATTGATTTGGGTGAACCGACACAGGCTGGAGTCGTAGCCAAAGTCATAATGGGAGTCGTAATGGGAGTCGTAGTCGGAGCCGGAGCCGGAGTCGTAGAATTAGGCTTAGCCTCAGTTGGAGCGGAAGCCGGAGCCGTAGCCTTAGTCGGAAACGCCGGAACCAGTGTCGGAGTAATAGCTGGAGCCTTAGTTGGAACCGGGGCCGGAGCCGGAGCCGGAGCCTTAGTTGGGGCCGGAGCCGGACCCAGAATCAAAGTGGGAGCCGGAGTCGGAGCCGGAGCCATAACTGGAGCCTCAGCCCTGAGCGGAGCGGTAGCCTTGCTTATGTTGGGCAGTTCAAAGATAACCTCAAACAACCCCTTTATCAAAGCCAGTGTCACTTTGGCGCCTGCGCTGGCTTTTGCTGTTATCAATAGTCTTTCAAACTACGCTGTTTATGGCGATCCACTGGAACAAGGCTTTTCAGAGACCGGCTGGACTCAGTGGAAAAAGTTCTATGCGCCCCTGGATTATCTTTCGACTCTGTTTAAATGACAGACCCAACTGTCAGCCACTGAATCAGCGGTGAACTCTGGCAGCTAAAGCCTGCTTCAGTGGCTTTGCTGAAGGCGCAGCTTATTGGAAGCATTTGATAGCTGCCTTATTTGCACCGCACCTTGTAGTTAAGGATTTTTTCATTCATAGCTCCGTTTAGAATCTATATTTCCAGTTCAGTCACTGTATCTGGAAATCATCATGAAAATGTTATTCAACCTGTTTCCTTTACTTTTGTGTTTGTTTTGTTCGACGGCACAGGCCAGCCCCTACTCAAAAAATGATTTTGATTTTCTTGAGCCTCTTAATGACACCGCACTGGTGGCAAATGGGTTTGAGTTAACGGAAAGCATTGCAGGGCTCTCTTTGTCTACCTTGCTGAACCTGGGTATATGGTGGGGTGTCTGTAAAACAGCTGGAATAGTCTCCGGGCTTTCAAGTACATATGATCTGGCGGCATCGGATACAAATGAACTGGAGAAGTTGCAAACGGATTTCTGTTTGCAACTGGCTCCCGTGATGACAACCGCCGAAGTGGCGCTGGCCGGACATGTGACTCCCTGGCCCATGGAGCGCTGGTGGAAACCTCTGTATTTTGCCGGTGCAGGAATGGCAGCTTGTGTTGCTATTGCCCACCCAAGGGAGTTCGTATCTGTCGCAGTCTTGTCCTACCTTGCGTCAGAAGCGTTAACAAGAACTATAGCCAGCACTATGTGGGTGTTAATGCTAAGAAAAACGAGCGTAAGGGATATTACAACTGAATGGTATGTGGCTTGGGAATACGCAGTATTATATGCGCTTAGTATGGTTGTTGTGGGCAGTGTCGCCTTCGAAGCTATGATCCATAAAGGCTTCAGTCCAACAAAAGGGATACTTGCTTCTATTGTCAGCGCAGCGATTGTAGGTACCCTCTCGCGAATTGTTTCAGGTCCAATAATTGATGTGGACGGACAGACAAAGACCGGAGTCGGAGCCGCAGACGAAGCCATTTACACAGCCTCAGCCCGAGGCCGAGCCCGAGTCAGAAAGCAATTCGCATACTTAGACGTAGTCACAGCAGCAGTCTTAGCCGGAGCCATACCAGTAATCATAATCGAAGCTCAATCCAGAGCTCAATCCGGAGCTCGATCTCTATCCCGACCCCTGGCTTTTGCCGGAGCTTTAGTCGGATCCACAGCCGTAATCGGGGTCGGAGGTGAAGCCAAAGCCGAATCCGAAGGCGCAGTGCTATTAGGAGCCGTAGCGACAATGCTGGGCGGATCCGGAGTCTTGTTTATGTTGGACAGTTTGATGACAACCTCAAACAACCCCTTTATCAAAGCCGGTGCCACTTTGGTGCCTGCGTTGGCTTTTGCTGTTATCAATAGTCTTTCAAACTACGCTGTTTATGGCGATCCACTGGAACAAGGCTTTTCAGAGACCGGCTGGACTCAGTGGAAAAAGTTCTATGCGCCCCTGGATTATCTTTCGACTCTGTTTAAATGACAGACCCAACTGTCAGCCACTGAATCAGCGGTGAACTCTGGCAGCTAAAGCCTGCTTCAGTGGCTTTGCCGAAGGCGCAGCTTATTGGAAGCATTTGATAGCTGCCTTATTTGCACCGCACCTTGTAGTTAAGGATTTTTTCATTCATAGCTCCGTTTAGAATCTATATTTCCAGTTCAGTCACTGTATCTGGAAATTATCATGAAAAAGTCATTCAACCTGTTTCCGTTACTTTTGTGTTTGTTTTATTCGACGACACAGGCCAGCCCTCCTTCACAAAATGATTTTGATTTTCTTGAGCCTCTTAATGACACCGCACTGGTGGCAAATGGGCTTGAGTTAACGGAAAGCATTGCCGGGCTCTCTTTGTCTACCTTGCTGAACCTGGGTATATGGTGGGGTGTCTGTAAAACAGCTGGAATAGTCTCCGGGCTTTCAAGTACATATGATCTGGCGGCATCGGATACAAAGGAGCTGGAAGAGTTGAAAACGGATTTCTGTTGGCAACTGGCTCCCATGATAACGACCGCCGAAGTGGCGCTGGCCGGGCATGTGTCTTCCTGGCCCATGGAGCGCTGGTGGAAACCTCTGTATTTTGCCGGTGCAGGAATGGCAGCTTGTGTTGCTATTGCCCACCCAAGGGAGTTCGTATCTGTCGCAGTCTTGTCCTACCTTGCGTCAGAAGCGTTAACAAGAACTATAGTCAGCACTATGTCGGTGCTAATGCTAAGAAAAACGAGCGTAAGGGATATTACAATTGAATGGTATGTGGCTTGGGAATACGCAGTATTATATGCGCTTAGTATGGTTGTTGTGGGCAGTGTCTCCTTCGAAGCTATGATCCATAAAGGCTTCAGTCCAACAAAAGGGATACTTGCTTCTATTGTCAGCGCAGCGATTGTAAGTACCCTCTCGCGAATTGTTTCAGGTTCAATAATTGATGTGGACGGACAGACAAAGACCGGAGTCGGAGCCGCAGACGAAGCCATTTACACAGCCGCAGCCCGAGGCCAAGCCCGAAACAGAAAGCAATTCGCATACTTAGCCGTAGTCACAGCCGCAGTCTTTGCCGGAGCCATACCAGCAATCATAATCGAAGCTCAATCCGGAGCTCAATCCGGAGCTCAATCCGGAGCTCGATCTCTATCCGAAGCCCTGGCTTTTGCCGGAGCTTTAGTCGGATCCACAGCCGGAATCCGATTCCTATGTGAAGCCAAACCCGAATCCGAAGGCGTAGTGCTAGTCGGAGCCGTAGCCACAATGCTGGGCGGATCCGGAGTCTGGTTTATGTTGGGCAGTTCGAAGACAACCTCAAACAACCCCTTTATCAAAGCCGGTGTCACTTTGCTGCCTGCGTTGGCTTTCGCTGTTATCAATAGTCTTTCAAACTACGCTGTTTATGGCTATCCATTGGAACAAGGCTTTTCAGAGACCGAATGGACTCAGTGGAAAAAGTTCTATGCGCCCCTGGATTATCTCTCGACTCTGTTTAAATGACAGACCTGACTGTCAGCCACTGAATCAGCAGTGAACTCTGGCAGCCAGCTGTTTCAGTGGCTTTGCCGAAGGCGCAGCTTATTGGAAGCATTTGATAGCTGCTTTATTTGCACCGCTCCCTGTAGTTGAGGATTTTGTCATTCATAGCTCCGTTTAGAATCTATATTTCCAGTTCAGTCACTGTATCTGGAAATTATCATGAAAAAGTCATTCAACCTGTTTCCGTTACTTTTGTGTTTGTTTTATTCGACGACACAGGCCAGCCCTCCTTCACAAAATGATTTTGATTTTCTTAAGCCTCTTAATGACACCGCACTGGTGGCAAATGGGCTTGAGTTAACGGAAAGCATTGCCGGAGTCTCTGTGTCTACCCTGCTCAACCTGGGCATATGGTGGGCTGTCTGTAAAACAGCGGGAATAGTCACCGGTCTTTCAGACACCTATGATCTGGCGGCATCGGATACAAAGGAGCTGGAAGAGTTGAAAACGGATTTCTGTTGGCAACTGGCACCCGTGATAACGACCGCCGAAGTGGCACTGGCCGGGCATGTGTCTTCCTGGCCCCTGGAACTACACTGGTGGAAACTCCTTTATTTGGCCGGTGCAGGAATGGACATTTATGTCTCTATGACGGAAACGAGGCAGCACATACCTGCCGAAATCTTGACTTACCTTGCTTCAGAAGCGCTATTAAGAACCGGAGCCAGCGCTATTTCGGTGTCAATTCTAAGAAAAACGAGGTTCGTAAGAGAGATTACAACTAAAAGGTATGTGACTGCTGAATACGCAATATTGTCTGCGATTAATGGGGTTATGGTTGGTACTGTCACTTATGAAGCCTTGATCCATAAAGGCATCAGGCCAGCAAAAGCGAATCTTGCTGCTGTTGTCAGCGCAGCGATTGTGGGAGCCCTCTCGGGAATTAGTTCAGGGTTAACAGCGGATGTGGACGAACCGACAAAGACCGGATTTATAGCCGGAGTCAAAGCCGCAGTCATAGTCCGATTAGGAGTCGGATCAGCCCAATCAGGAGCAGGATTGGGAGTTCTTGTCGGATTATCCGGAGCCTTGGCCGGAGCCTCAGCCGGACTCGGAGACGTAGTCGGAATCTTCAAAGTGGTAGTCGGATCCACAGCCGCATTCATCGGAGCAGGAACCTTGGTTTCGTTGGCCAGTTTGAAGACAGACAACCTGTGTATCAAAGCCGGTGTCACTTTGGTACCTGCGTTGACTTTCGCTGTTATCAATAGCCTTTCAAACTACGCTGTTTATGGCTATCCACTGGAACAAAGCCTTTCAGAGACCGCCTGGACTCAGTGGAAAAAGTTCTATGCGCCTCTGGATTATCTCTCGACTCTGTTTAAATGAAGACCCAACTGTCAGTAACTGAATCAGCGGTGAACTCTGGCAGCCAGGTTTCAGTGGCTGTGCCGAAGGCGCAGCTTATTGGAAGCATTTGATAGCTGCTTGATTTGCTCCGCTCCTTGTAGTTGAGGATATTGTCATTCATAGCTCCGTTTAGAATCTATATTTCCAGTTCAGTCACTGTATCTGGAAATCGTCATGAAAAAGTCATTCAACCTGTTTCCGTTACTTTTGTGTTTGCTTTATTCGATGGCAAAGGCCGCCAGCCTCCCCGCAAAAAATGATTTTGATTTTCTTAAGCATTTTAATGGCACCGCACTGGTTGAAAACGGGCTCGAGTTAAAGCAAAGCATTACCGGAATCTCTTTGTCTACCCTACTCAACCTGGGTATATGGTGGGGTGTCTGTAAAACAGCGCAAATAGTTTCCGGGCCTTCAGGCAAATATGATCTGGCTGCATTGGATACAGAGGAGCTGGAGAAGTTGAAAACGGATTTTTGTTTGCAACTGGCGCCCGTGGTGACGACTGCCGAAGTGGCGCTGGCCGGGCATGTGTCTCCCTGGCCGCTGGAGCAGCGCTGGTGGAAACCCCAGTATTTTGCCGGTGCAGGAGTGACGGCTTATGCCTCCATGACGAAAGCGAGGGAACTCGTACCTTTCGCAGTCTTGACCTACCTTGCATCAGAAGCGGCATCAAGAACCGGAGCCAGCGCTGTGTCGGTGTTAATTCTAAGAAAAATGAGCGTAAGGAATATTACAGCTGAACGGTATGCGGCTGGGGAATACGCAGTATTGTCTCTGATTAATGGGGTTATGGCAGGGTATGCCGTTTGTGAAGCCATGATTCATAAAGGCTTCAGTCCAAAAACAGCGCTACTTGCTTCTCTTGTCAGCATAGGGATTGTAGTTATTTCAGAGTTTGTAATGAATGTGGACGGACTGGCAAAGGCCGCAGCCGAAGCCGAAACCAGAGCCGCAGCCGAAACCAGAGCCGAAGCCGAAAAAAGAGTTGCAGCCGAAACCAGATCCACAGCCTTAGCCGTACTCGGAGCCATAGCCGTAGCCGAACTCGGAGTCCTCGCCGTAGCTGAACCCTTAGTCGTAGGAGCTGCAACCGGAGCTTTATCCGGAACCCTGGCAGGAGCTGTAGTTGGAGCCGTAGTCGGAGTCGGGGCTGGAGCCGGAATCGGAGCTGGAGTCGGAGCCTCAGCCCTGGGCGGAGTCGGAACCTTGCTTATGTTCGGCAGTTCGAAGATAACCTCAAACAACCCGTTTATCATAGCCGGTGTCACTCTGGTGCCTGCGTTGACTTTCGCTGTTATCAATAGTCTTTCAAACTACGCTGTTTATGGTTATCCACTGGAACAAGGCCTTACAGAGACCGACCGGAATCTGTGGAAAAAGTTTTATGCGCCTCTGGATTATCTCTCGACTCTGTTTAACTGACAGACTCAACTGTCAGCCACTGAATCAGCGGTAAACTCTGGCAGCTAACACCTGCTTCATTTGCTGTGCCGAAGGCGCAGCCTATTGGAAGCATTAGATAGCTGCTTTATTTGCACTGCACCTTGTAGTTAAGGATATTGTCATTCATAGCTCCGTTTAGAATCTATATTTCCAGTTCAGTCACTGTATCTGGAAAATCATCATGAAAAAGTCATTCAACCTGCTTCCGTTACTTTTGTGTTTGCTTTATTCGATGGCAAAGGCCAGCCCTCCCTCACAAAATGATTTTGATTTTCTTAAGCCTTTTAATGACACCGCATTGGTTGAAAATGGACTCGAGTTAACGCAAAGCATTGCCGGAGTCTCTTTGTCTACCCTGCTCAACCTGGGTATATGGTGGGGTGTCTGTAAAACAGCGGAAATAGTCTCCGGGACTTCAGGCGAATATGATCTGGCTGCATTGGATACAAAGGAGCTGGAGAAGTTGAAAACGGATTTCTGTTTGCAACTGGCGCCCGTGGTGACTACCGCCGAAGTCGCGCTGGTCGGGCAAGCGTCTCCCTGGCCCCTGGAACAGCGCTGGTGGAAACCCCTGTATTTTGCCGGTGCAGGAATGGCAGCTTATATCGCCAATACGAAAACAAAGGAGCTCATATCTGTAGCAGTTTTGACCTACCTTGCGTCCGAAGCGGTATCAAGAACTGGAGCCAGCGCTATTACGGCGTTAATTCTTAGAAAAATGAGCTTAAGGGATATTGCAACCGAATGGTATGCGACAGGGGAATACACAATATTGTCCATGACTAACGGAATTATGGCAGGGGCTGTCGTCTATGAATCCATGATTCATAAGGGCTTGAGTCCAGCAAAAGCGACTCTTGCTTCTGTTGTCAGCGCAGCGATTGTCGGCACCCTCTCGGGAATTATTTCACTGCTAACAATTGATTTACAGGCACAGGCTGGAGCCGGACCCGGAGCCGGAGTCGGAGTTGTAGCCGGAGTCGGAGCCGGAGTCGTAGCCTCAGGTTTAGCCTCAGTCAGATTGGAAGCCGGAGCCAGATCCGGAGTCTTAGCCGGAGCCGGTGTCGGAATCATAGCCGGAGCCTTGGTTGGAGCCGGAGCCGGAGTTGGAGCCACAGTCGGAGTCGGAGTGGGAACCGGAGTCGGAGCCGGAGCCATAGCTGGAGCCACAGTCCTGGGCGGAGCGGGAGCCTTGCTTATGTTTGGCAGTTCGAAGATAACCTCAAACAATCCGTTTATCAAAGCCGGTGTCACTTTGGTGCCTGCGTTGACTTTCGCTGTTATCAATAGTCTTTCAAACTACGCTGTTTATGGTTATCCACTGGAACAAGGCCTTTCAGAGACCGGCTGGACTCAGTGGAAAAAGTTCTATGCGCCCCTGGATTATCTCTCGACTCTGTTTAACTGACAGATCCAACTTTCATGATAATCGGCTTCTACCCATTGGTAAAAGCCGATATAAAATTATTCGGACAACTTCTGAAGGATACAATGCAAGAAGCGAGTGGCTTCTCCACCAGTAACTGCGCGATGATCAAAGGTCAGAGAGACAGGAAGAATCCGGTGATTCTGGATCTGGCCGTCTTCGCTGACCACCCGGGCTCTCAGTCGGCCAACACCAATGATGCACACCATGGGCGGCACAACAACAGGGGTAGCGAACTGACCCGCAAAAACACCAAAGTTGCTGAGAGTTATGGTGGCACCCTGCATTTCTGATGGCGGAAGGCTGCGTTCCTCAACCGCTTTTCTAAAATTGTTAATGCTGTCTCTCAACGCAGTGGCATCCAGTTTTTCTGCGTCTCTGATAACAGGCACAAACAGACCTTCTTCACTGTCAACAGCCAGTCCCAGGTGAACGGAAGTAAAGACTTCACGACTCATCAGCGTTTCATCAAACCAGGCATTGAGTGCCGGTTCTTCCTTGCAGGCTGAGGTAACGGCCTGAATCAGCCGAACGCTAATGTCTGTACCTTTTGGCCAGTGTTCAATATCCACATCATCAAACAGAGTGACAGGTACTACTTCGGCATGAGACTGCGTCATGGTTCGAGCCATGTGTTTTCTGACGCCTTTGAGAGGCTCAGGGTTTTCCAGGGGATAGCTTTGACGAATGGAGTTTCTGCCAACGCTTTGCTGATCGATGGAGACACCCAGTTTGGCGGCCAGCTCACTGATGTCAGCTTTGTTTGCAGCGGCAGGGGCTTTTCCGGAGTCAGGTGGTGTACCGATAAAAAAATGGTCATCGGTGCTGTCATCATGAGAGTCTGTTGCTAACTCGCCGACCACCGTGCCGGCATCTTCCTGATCACTGACAAACTCCAGCAAAGGCGCTCCGGTCATAATGGTGTCGCCGGGTTTGCCACAGAGTTTTGCGACAACACCGCTGATGGGTGAAGGAACGTCGACAATAGCCTTGGCGGTTTCGACTGAGACAATGATCTGGTCTTCTGCGACGGACTCACCTTCCTTGATATGCCATTCAATAATATCGGCTTCGGGAATGCCTTCACCCAGGTCGGGCAGGTTGAAAAATTTCATATTCTTGTCCTTGTTACTGAAAGCCCTTTTGCTGAAGGCTCTGCGGATATCATTGATACACCAGTGTTTTCAGGGATGCCTTGATGATGTCATCAGGTTGGGGAAGGTAATGATTTTCCATCCGATAATAGGGCATGGTCGTGTCATATCCTGTCACCCGTTCGATCGGTGCTTTCAGATCCATGAGCGCTTCCGAGGCCAGCCCGGCAGCTATTTCAGCACCTACGCCAAAGCTTCGGCAGGCTTCGTGAATAATCACACAACGGCCTGTTTTGCGAACCGAAGTCAGGATCGTCTCCATATCAAGGGGCTTAATTGTGGCGACATCAATCACTTCCACGGAAACGCCGTGTTGTTCCAGAGTTTTGGCGGCCTGAAGGGTTTCAGTGATGGAAGCTCCCCAGCTGATCAGAGTCAGGTCGGAGCCTTGCTTGAGCGTAAAGCACTTGTCGAGTGGGAGCAGTGGAGTCTCTTCAGAAACGTCCTGCTTGACCGCGCGATAGATGCGTTTGGGCTCCAGAAACAGGACCGGATCAGGATCATTAATCGCAGAGCGCAGCAGTCCGTAGGCTCTGACGGGCGATGATGGAATGACCACTCTGATGCCGGGAATATGGGCAAAAAGAGCTTCTGTACTTTCAGAATGATGCTCGGGAGCGCGGATACCACCCCCGAAAGGCGCTCTGACAACCATTGGGCAGCTGAGGCGTCCACGGGTACGGTTTCGCATTCGGGCAGCATGACATATCAACTGTTCCATGGCCGGGAAGATGAACCCCATGAACTGGATTTCCGCAACAGGCTTCAGACCCTGAGTGGCCATACCAACACTGATACCGGCGATCAGGGCTTCAGCCAGGGGCGTATCCATGACCCTTTTCAGGCCATACTTTTCTCTCAGACCCTGAGTCGCGCGGAAAACACCGCCATTAACACCGATGTCTTCACCCAGCAGTACCACCTCAGGGTCTTGTTTCATGGCGTGGTCCAAAGCCAGATTGATGGCTTCCACCATGGTGATTTTATTTGTGCTGCTGTCGACAGTCGATCGGATCAGGTTTTCAGATACTGAACTATTCATCAATGAGTTCCTCCGTCGGCTTTAAACATAGCGGCTTGTTTTTGCTGTTCCAGTTGCGGGGGCATATTTGCATAGGTGTGATCGAAGAGGTCGCTGATAGAAGGAAGTGGCGTTTCCAGATAGGTTTTGACTTCTTTCTCAACCAGGGCGGCAGCTTCCTGTTTCAGCGCCTGCTCTTTCTGCTCATTCCACAGGCCACGGTGATGCAGGAAGTTTCTGAGTCGTTTTACCGGCTCTTTGTTCCAGGCATCCTGCAGCTCTTCACTGTTACGATAGCGACTGGCGTCGTCTGCCGTAGTGTGATCGCTCAGGCGATAGCTGATGGCTTCAATCACTGTAGCGCCTTTGCCGCCTCTGGCGCGCATCATGGCTTCATTGATGACTTCGTGCAGCGCCACAACATCGTTACCATCAACTTGTGCGCAAGGCAGCCCGGCAGCAACGCCTTTTTGAGCCAGTGTCGGGGCTCCGGACTGAATGTTACGAGGAACAGAAATAGCCCACTGGTTGTTATTGATGATAAATACCAGGGGCAACTGCCAGACCCCGGCAAGGTTCAGGGCTTCAGTAAAGTCACCTTTGGAAGTAGCGCCATCGCCCAGTGACACCACCGCCACCTGAGGTTCGTGTCGAATTTTGATCGCGGTGGCCACCCCGGCAGCATGATCTGCCTGGGTAGCAATAGGAACGCAGTTCGGAAAGTCATGACCCCAGGCCGGACCGGAACTGCCGCGCTCATCTCCACCCCAATAGAGCATGATATCGGAGAGGGGAACCCCTCGTAACATCAATCCGGGAAGGTCTCGATAGTAAGGAATCAGGACGTCTTTTTTCTCCATCAGTGAACCAAAAACAGTGCTGATAGCCTCCTGTCCCAGACAGGATGGGTAGGTCCCCATCTGACCGGTTCTCTGCAGGGCAACGGCTTTGGCATCACCTGCTCTGGCTATGACCATGGTGCGGTAATATTGAATCAGGGTGTCTTTATCTTCAGTCCATTCTGGCAAAGGTTGGAGGACTTCTCCCTCCTCACTGAGGTACTGATAGAACGGAATCTGACAGGCATCGTTGGTTTTCATAAGGTGCGCTCCTGTGTTTTTTACTACGGGACTCTGTTTGACCACCGGGATAAAAAGAAATGCGCATACCCATAGTTGTGACAAGTAATGACTGTGAGAAGTCAGTCAGGCAATTAGTTGTCAGGATTGCTATTTGAATAGCAGAGCTTCTGCCATATGATCGGCAATCACACTGCTGGGAGTCTTCCGCTGCTGTTCATAGCGAAAGACCTGCAACAAAGTCTCTTCTATGGCGTTGATGCGATCATTTATTTCGCTCTGTGGTTTACCCTGGTGTGTCATTGCTACGAAGATCAGTCCACCGGCATTGATCAGGTAGTCCGGCGCATAGAGAATGCCTCTGTCAAACAGCAACTGGCCACATTCGGGAGTCAGCAGTTGATTGTTTGCAGAGCCTGCTACAGCAGTGCATTGCAATTGACTGATGGTGTCTTTATTGAGAATGCCTCCCAGACCGCAAGGACTGAAAATGTCACAGGGAACCGAATAGATTTCTTCAGTACTGACGGCGGTTGCCCCCAACTCATCAATGCACTGCTGAAGTTTCTGTTCATTGATATCAGTGACAATCAGTTTGGCGCCACCCTGATGCAGTAACTGGCAAAGGGCAAAGCCGACATTACCAAGTCCCTGAACAGCGACTCTGATACCTTTTAGTGAAGAACCAAATTCCGGATGAGCTTTCAGGGTAGCCAGAATGCCCTTGTAAACACCGAGGGCGGTGGAAGGTGCGGGATTACCACTCGAAGAGGTACAAGAAACGTGTTGAGTTTGAGAGGCGATGGCATCCATATCAGATACTCTTGAGCCGCTATCCATTGCAGTAATATAGCGGCCTCCCAGTTCTTCAATAAACTGGCCAAAAGCTCTGAACAGTTGTTCCCGATTGTAGGGGGCTGTCGGCTCCATGATGACGGATTTGCCGCCACCGAGATCCAGTCCGGCAAGCGCCGCCTTATAGCTCATACCTTTGGCAAGACGGATAGCATCGGTAACTGCATCTTCAGTTGAGGTGTAGGGAATTATACGACAACCGCCGAGGGCTGGTCCTCTTCGGGTGTTATGGATTGCAATGATTGCTCTGAGACCTGAGGCTTCATCGTATTTCAGATGAATGTCATTAAGCCGGGCCTCTTTTATCTGTCTGAACATAACGGGATCTCCGTATGTGTCAGAGCCGATAATGCTCTGTTTTGCTTATAGTTATTTTTTTTGTAGCCAAGGGTCAGGATGACTGCCCAAAACAGCGATGATCAGGGCTTTTAGCCCTTCAACGATTACAATACGTCAGCAGGTGTATTGTCAACCTTAAAACAACAATAGCTTGAACGTACTTTAACGGAGACAGGATATGAATCCTCACAGCTATAACATTACCGTCCGTCGGGCTAATTTCGATGGTGAGGTATTTTTTGAAGCTCGGGTCAAAGAGCTACCAGATGTTGCTGAGTAGGCTGATACTGCCGAAGAGGCCTACGCCCTGGCGATTGACACTATAGAAATTACCGCAGAGATCTTTGCCGAAAAGAGTAAGGTAATGCTTTCTCCTTGATGAGCTTACAGACGACTTCAGTGGCAGAGTAACACTGCGACTGGCAAAAAACCTTCATCGCAACCTTGCAGAAGGTGCAAAGCAGGAGGGGGTGAGCCTGAACCAGCACATAGTCAATATCCTTAGCTATTCTTCAGGCTTTTGCGCTGCCACCAGTGATTGGTGTCATTGAGATTCCATGAGAGCAAAATTCTGCTTGTTTTGGCTGAGGGAGTTGACTTCAGAAAATCGAGTCAGGCCGTTTTCTGCTGGAATACCTGTATTTTTTCAAGGTCGCTTTTTTCTGCAGTTTGAACGTTATATAAATCCCAGCGAACCTGCAGACTCAACCAGAAGTCTGGTGACATTCCGAAAAAACGGGCTAGCCTCAACGCTGTACTGGGTGTGATCCCACGCTTTTTATTGACCAATTCATTCACTCGCTGATAAGGCACGTGAATGGCGTCCGCTAACTCCCTTTGTGAAATATTCATAGGCATCAGGAACTCTTCCAGCAACATTTCGCCGGGATGGGTAGGTGGTCGGCTTTCAGGCACTCTGGTCATCCGTTGCTCCTAGTGGTAATCGGTGACTTCAACATTTTCCGGACCATTGTTGCCCCACCGGAAGCAGATTCGATACTGGTCATTAATCCTGATACTGTGTTGCCCTTTCCGGTCTCGGGTCAAGGCCTCAAGACAGTTACCCGGTGGAACCTTGAGTTCATCCAGGATTAGCACAGAATCCAGCTGATCGAGCTTTCTTGCAGCGATTCGCCAAAGCGACTGGGGACAGACTTTGCGAGCCAGGCGGGAAGCCTTACCGTTAAAAATATCTGCTGTAGCCTTGTCTTTAAAAGAAGCGATCATGGATTACATGGTAGCACGGACACCATGCCAAAGTGTCCGATATTATCGGGTTGAGTGTGTAGTGGCACACTCTTGACTCGCAGGATGCACCATCCACATTGTGGGTGGCCTCTAAAACTGCATGGCAACACCCCCACCCCCAATGGCTGAAACTGGTCTACATTGTTTGGCAGGATTCCTGATCATTAACAATGCCGGTTCAAATCATGACTAAAGTAGTATTCAGAAAATTCCCGGAGGGTGATGTGATTGCCCTGTTTCCTGATGACGTGGCCGATAACCGGGGGCGTATCTCCAGTTATCAGCAGCAGGGGGAGCATGGGGCAGCCAGCCCGGCATTGATGGATGAGCTGACACCGGCAACTGTGGAGGAGTACCAGCATCTGCTCAATGAGTTGACCCATCGCGGCTATGCCGACCTGAGAGTGCATGACGAAAGCGTTTGAGGCTATGCCGTGGACTCGTTCAGTGGTGGCAGAGCCTTGACGATTCTCACGGTCTCGACGCTGACACGGACAATCCGTTTTACCAGATCGACGATGTAGCGAGGGTCTTCAGACCACTGGTTCGGGTCATTCTGGATATGGCTTTTCTTATCGACGGTAACCTGGTACCGCTCCATTGCCCATTCAATCGCCGGTTTACCGTTGACCACGTATTCGTAGGCTTCCAGCGGGATACCTTCGAGAATGATGTTGGCGTTATAGACGATGACGGACTTGTCTTTCTCTTTGCCCTTTTTCCCGAACACCATTTTTGATACCCGGTAATCGTCGTCTTCCATCAGCAGGTTTTGGGCTTTGCCGCCATGTTCATCTAGTGGAAACGGCTCCACTGTTTCGTAGTTAAGATGCCATTCACCCAGCTTGCGTCCTGCATTGCTGAATGCCCGGAAATCTGCTGCAAAGGGTATACGTGGCAGCATTTTTTTCAGGTCGGCGGCGAAGCGTTGCTTGTATTCGGCAGAGTGCAGGATGCCGTAGACGTACCAGAAGATGTCTTCTTTGGTGATGGTGTCATCGCCATAGTGGTCACGGAAGCTATCGAGCGCCCAGTCGCTGATGGCATCGTGGCGGATGTAGCCGTGTTCATCGACGCTAGTTGATTGGCCATCAGAAAGCATATCGCTCTGAGGAGCACTATTATTATCCTGGTCCGCTTTTTCGTACCAGTACAGGGGGAATGCTTGCCCTTTTTCAATGCAGTCCAAGCATGGAATAAGGTTTGATGCTATCGCCGAGAATGGTTTATTTGCTCCTGTTCCCGTAGCAGATATAACAATATTTTTATGAGACGGCGTCGGGAAAAACCTTGGCTGCAGATAGACCATATCATTGAACTGACGATTGAAATATAGCCACTGTTTTTCGAAAGGCCGATACATACCTTTAGTTATCGACACAGCATTAAACTTGTATTGTTTTCCTCGTTTAGCGTCATTTTTTAATGATCTGTTCCAGCTAATCTTTTTGGGGTCAAGATCAATGAATTTATCAATATCAGGCAGGTTATTTTTTGTTTTGCCCTGACACATCTCTGCATATCCAGCACTATCCTCGTTGAAAGCATCAATCATGCGCCGCATATTTGATTCGAGAGCATCCCTACACATGTTATAAGCCCAGGCGTCGCGGGCAGTAGCAACACCTCTGGAGTATGTGTCGAAAATACCCTGTTCACCATCGCTAGACTTGTCACCAAGTTTAGTAAAACCATCGAATACCTCATCACGCTGATTAACCCAATCACCAGCATCATTTGGCTTGATGTTCTGCCATTCCATATTTTTGATGCTGGCAAATTGTTCAATCACAGAGAGCTTTTCTTCACGGCTCAGGTAGTCACCAATATCGTGATAATTGAGTTCGCAGGCACCATTACGCCTTGGGTCTTTCACCATAATCGAGATAGTTACAGGCGTGTGTGACCCAGAACCAAAAATTTTGCCACCTTCTCGGCGGGATTCTTCACCAGACGTACGCTGATTGCCACGCAGGTTAAAAATATAAAGATGACTGAACTCGTCCGTCAGGCACTTACGAATACCATCAGCGGCGTTACCGTCGATAAATGAACCGTTCGTCACAAATGCAACAATGCCATTTTCACCCAGTCGATCGGACGCCCAACGAATCGCACGAATGTAAGAGTCATATAGACTATTTTTGTTGGTCGCTGTAGACCTTTCCGCATAGGTGGTGCGAATCTTTGCATCCAAGGTTGGGTACTTGAGGTTCTGGTTATTGTCATTTGCGCTGTTCTGACCTGCCGAATACGGTGGATTCCCCACAATCACCCGAATCGGATGTGCCAACTGATTCGTGGCCCGTGCATTATTTTCAGGCAACACTATCTGATCCACCAGGTCATCATCTTCAGTCATCTGGAAAGTGTCAGTCAGCACCATGCCATTAAACGGAAGATAATTCCCGGTCTGCCCGTGGAAAGCAGTTTCAATATTCACCGTGGCAATATAGTAAGCCAACAGCACTATTTCGTTAGCGTGCAGCTCCCTACTAAACTTGTGGGGCAGGTCATCGTTACTGATCAGCCCGGACTGAATCAGCCGCACAATAAAGGTGCCGGTGCCACTGAACGGGTCGAGGATATGAATACCTTTATCGCCCAGTTTGCTGCCAAAATGCTTGCCCAGCGCTGCCTGAACGCTGTTCAGAATAAAGTCCACCACCTCAATGGGCGTGTAGACAATCCCGAGCCGCTCCGCCATGCGCGGAAACGCATTATGGAAGAAGGTGTCGTACAGGTTGCGAATAATGTCCTGCTTGGACTTGTCACTCTTGGCCAGGCTGATCCGCTCACGAACATTGTCGTAGAACTTTTTAAGATCTTCGGTTTCGCTGGCAACGGCAGATTCGTCGAGTCGATCGACCACTTTTTGTAATGCATGAGCGACCACATTCTGTTCGGGGAATTCGTTATCCGTAAACAGTGCCTGGAAGACTGGCAGCGTCAGAACGTGCTGCGCCAGCATCTCAATGGCTTCATCAGCGGTAACGGCAGGGTTCAGGGTGTCTTTCAAACCTTGCAGGAAGGTGTCGAACTCACTTGCCAGTGATTTGTCGGTTTTGATCAGCGCCTTAATACGGGCAATCAGACTCTCTGCGGTTTTGCCGATGTCTTTCGCCCACTCGCTCCAGTATTCCCGGTCGCCCAGCTTTTTCGGAATGGCGGCATAAACGGCTTCGTTGACTTCGTCGAAGGGCAGGTTCGGAATGTCCAGCGGCAGGTCAAGGGTGCCATCACTCCCGTCGTCGCCATCAGAGCCGCTACCCGGCTCACCAACAATGACCTGTATTTTCTTACGAAACTCAGCTTCGTCCACCAGCGATTCATCATGGGCACGCAGTGCCTTGATAACCTTCCAGATGCCCTTGAACTGCGGGTCGCTGTCGATGAAGCTGTTGTAATCCTTGACCCGCTCAGACGGCATACAGACCGGCAGAATGATGTAGCCATACTTCTTTTTGCTAGCAGGGTCTTTCCGCATGACTCGACCAACGGATTGCACAATATCGACGATAGATTCACGGGTATCGAAAAAGATAACTGAGTCGAGCGAAGGTACATCAATACCTTCGGACAGGCATCGGGCGTTGGAAAGAATACGACAGTTACTTTCTGATATGTCATCTTTCAGCCAGCCGAGTTTTTCCTGCCGCACATGGGCGTTCATGCTGCCATCCACATGGTCGAGTTCGCAATTGACCATTGAGTTGTCGACGTTGCGGTAGGAGTTCTGGTAAGTCTCGACCAGCTTTGCGAAGATGTCGGTGGTCTGCTTTGAATCTTTGATCGAGCGGGAGAACGCCACTGCCCGACGCATGGGAGCAGTGTCTTCCGTCAGGTCTTCCTGCTCACCTGCTTCGTCCACCATCACCAACCCCTGCTTCGAGAGACCTTTCCAGCTGCCGATGATTTTGGTGGCCAACTTCATATCAATGGCTTTGTCGTCGGCGACTTTGAAGGCGTTGTAGTTGTTGACCAGATTCGCCATCTTCTCTTCTTCAACGGCGACGATCAGCACCTTGTATTCGGTCAGCAGGTCTTTCTCAACGGCTTTGCCGAACCCGAGGCGATAAAGTTCCGGGCCGTAGAGGTCTTCATCATCCATTGAGAACAGCACGGCATCAGCTTCGTTGGCCTTGCTTTTCGATTTGTCGGCGTATATTCGAGGCGTAGCGGTCATATAAACCCGCTTGTCCGCCTTGACGATATGATTCTGGTGAACTTTGACGAACTCGGAGTAGTCTTGACCTTTCAGGGTAAGGCCGGTAGTACGATGCGCCTCATCGCAGATAATCAGGTCAAAGTCGCCAAGACCCTGTTTTGGGCTTCGCTGACCACCTGAATAGACTGATAGGTGGAGAAAACAATGGTGCGCCGGTCTTTACTGACCACTTTTGCTGCGGCGGCCAGTTTCTTTGCATCGGTGGTGGCGGGGTAGGCCAGGTCATGCAGGCTGATGTCTTCTTCATCTTTACCCACCTTTGAGTCAGAACAGACGACGAAGGCATTGATTGGGCTGACACCCTGGGCGGTCCATTCCCGCAATGACTGCGCTACCAGCGAGATGGACGGAGCCAGAAAGAGTATTCGGCCTTTCTCTGGCGTAACTTCTTCCATCAGGCGCAGGGCGGTGAAGGTTTTACCCGTACCGCACGCCATGATCATTTTACCCCGGCTGTGCTGTTCAAAGCCTTTCTTTACTGCGTCGATGGCTTCACGCTGGTGCTCACGGGGTTCGTGCTTTTTCTTGAGCTTGATGTCCTTGATATTGCTGAGGCTGAACTGACTCCAGTCGATTGGGCTGTCGGCCAGGTCTTTGAAGAACAGGCGGCTTACAGGGACGGTTTGCGCTTCGAGGGTTTTATTTGCCTTGGATGACCACTTCTCGGTGGTGGATACGATCAGTCGTGTTGTAAAACTGAATGCGCCATCCGTGGTGCTGAATTGCTTTCCTGATGCGGCCAGGAATGTGTCAATGCCGCCCTTGTCAAGCGTGTTTGCCGGATCGAAGAATTTGCACTGAATCGCCCAGTATTCCCCCGTACCACGCTCACGGGCGACCAGATCAATACCGTCATCACTTCCCCAGCGATACGGCCACTCTCCCCATAACCAGACATCCGAAAGCCGGTCAGCGTATTGCGGGTCAGTCATCAGATAGTTCGCAATCAGCTTTTCAAACTGCGTGCCCTTATCGCGGTTGTTGCGGGTTGCTTCGGTAAATTCGTCTAGCAGGGCCTGTAGAGTATTCACTTTCATTTCCTTATGTAATTGTAAAATGGTTGCAATCGTCGTTTATATGCTACAGAAACAGGTTGTGTGTCAATACGAGCAATCGTTCGGATATCAGACGCTGCAGACCTCTTGAATAGGTGATGATACCGATTATTATTAGAGTAATGTCGTACATAAGCATCGAGTAGTGTTTATAAAATCGAGCCTTTATATCGGCGTGCATGAGAGTTCTTGATTAAGACCCGAAATGGACCTCGCCTGACTCCTGAATTGATTGACTCCGCTATCGCAAAAACGCAGTTCCATGTTTTTGAAGGTTCGTGTCTGACAGTTTGCTGTATGACGTTGAAAAATGGTTTCACGGTTACTTTACTGGTGAGAGTGCTTGCGCCAGCCCTGCAAATTTCGATGCAGTGATCGGACAAAAGATCGCAAGGGATAACGCCAGAAATAAGATATGGATGCCTGCTCATGCAGGGGGGTATGCGGCGATAAATGAGGGGCTCGGTCGCGGTATTCAGAGGGCTACGACCGACAGCCAACTTGAACATGGGGTCTTTACGCAAATGGTTGCTGTTGTTGGCATCCTGATAACCGCAGGCCATTTGCAGCACTCTTTGTGTCAGAAGATCCTGTATGGAATGGTCAATATAGGATTGATGTCGTTTTTCCTGGATTGCCTTGACGAGCCTGGGGATTAGCTCACTACGGATGGCTATTTCACGAAGCAGCAGTGTGCCAAAATCAGAAGACAACTCCCCTCCGTTAAAATCAACTCTGACAGTTTTACCATTAACAGAGTGAAAACGAAGAGTTTCTTGTGTATGTTTTGCCATGGCAGGTTCCGGTTTGCTTCTTCCGAAGCTTATTTTTGGTCGACTCAATCATGTAAGGTGATTGGGCGGAACCTGCTCATATTTATGAGATATCCCTAGCCTAAAGCTTCTTCAGTATCCGAATCGAACAAGTGGCATTGAGAGACTGTGAATTTCAACAACGCAGAGTCACCATTGGCTAACACTTTGTCTGCGTCGAAGGGTATCCTTGATATCATCTTGTCACCTCCCAACTGAAAATAGAGGTAAAGCTCATTACCCATTGACTCCACTACATCAATTTTGTGGCGTTGGGTGTTGACGTCTGAGGTGTTTGTAGCATCGTTGGCTAACTGAATATGCTCAGGGCGAATACCAAACCAGACCCACTTACCTGCTCTCTGTCTGGCCAGGTTCTGCTTATGTTGCGGCAACTCCCAGCGATGCCCACTCTCTGTAACCACACTCATTACGTCATCGACTTCATCAATAAGCACCTTAATGATATTCATCGCCGGAGAACCAATAAAGCCGGCAACAAACTTATTAGCAGGGTATTGATAGAGGTTCATTGGCGTATCGACCTGCATGATCTGGCCCTGGTTAAGTACACAGATTCTGTCGCCCAGTGTCATGGCTTCCACCTGATCATGGGTAACATAAATCATGGTTGCATTTTGCCCTTCCGCTTTAAGATTATTATGCAGCCGAGCAATACTGACCCGGGTTGAGACTCTGAGTTTGGCATCCAGATTTGAAAGCGGTTCATCGAAGAGAAAAACAACCGGCTTGCGGACCATGGCACGGCCCAGTGCAACGCGCTGTCTCTGTCCACCGGACATTTCACCGGGTTTATTTTGCAGTAGATGCTCAATTTCGAGTGTCTTTGCCGCTTCTGCAATACGCTTTTCTATTTCGGCTTTTGCCAGCTTTTGCTGCTTCAACCCAAAGGCCATATTTTCATACACGGTCATGTGAGGATAAAGAGCGTAGTTTTGGAAAACCATCGAGATACCGCGATCTTTTGGAGGCAAATCATTCACTCGCCTATCACCAATGTACACATCGCCCTCAGAGATATCTTCCAGGCCCGCAATCATTCTCAGCGTGGTTGATTTTGCGCAGCCAGAGGGGCCCACAAACACCATGAACTCACCTTCACGAATGTTGAGGTCGACACCATGTACCGCTTTAAAACCATTCGGATAGGTTTTTTCTACCCCTTTCAGTGTGACTTCAGCCATTTCTCATCCTCAAGTCAATTCATTAAGTGCGTATGGGTCAAACTGAGCCACCGATGGAATAACAAGATCCGCCACAGGTTCCAACTCGCTCGCTGAAGCAGTCCCTGTCAGGACACCAATTTTCTTTGCCCCGGCATTGGTAGCGAATTCCATATCCGACACCGTATCTCCGAACATGATGACCTCGTGGGGTTCAACTCCACATTGCTGACAAAACGCATGGAGAAGCGCGGGACCTGGTTTGGGTTCTATATCCCCGTCACTGTAGCCAATATAATCAAACAACTCCTTCAGGCCTGATTGTTCCAGCGTATAGAGTGTCGAATCTTTGGTGTCCGCTGTTGCAATGCCTAAAATCATCCCTTGTTGCCTGAGAGAAGTGAGCCTGTCTGCCACTCCGGGTAAGGCTTCGATCCATTCAGGATTTTCTGCAACCTCCTGATTAAAAGCGCTTTTCGTCACTCTGGTGAATTCTGTCAGTGTTACCTGAGGGTTGAGCATTTCAAACCATGCAGCAGCGGTGTCTTCAACAGGGTTAGAAGCGAGCAGGCCATGATTGTCGACTTTGTCTCCCTCAACGCCAATCGCCGAGAGTAACCCGGTCTCAGTGACATTTTGATGACCTTGTCTCTCGTCGCTATATTTTTTTACTCGATGACAGGCGCTGCATGAAACCTTTAGCCACATATTGTGGAATTCCAATAGTGTGCCATCTTTATCAAACAATAGTGCTCTATACTTCATCACTATTTAATCGCTCTATCAGCTCTCCCCAACTATGCACTTTCGGGGTTTTAAAAGTAGGTTTGGTACCGTTATAAACAGCGTTGATACAGCCTTCGAATTCCCGGGTCCGGGCTCTGCGAATATCAACTCGACACCAGTGATAATCGGAATCGACCTTAATCGTTTTCGGCTCTGTACCCAGCATGACGTTGGCAACCAATTCGCCATCGACAATGCACTCAGCGAGATAACTCAACTGAGTATCTTGTACAGCTATTCGGTAGCTCAGAGGCTCGCCCGAGCTGTCAGCCCCCGGCAAGAGTTGATGGTTGTTGATATCAAACGAAAGGCCGCATCGTCGCTCTATGTAGACCTGACCGTTGCGCAAACCGGACAAGATGCCCTCACCACTCAAACCCTGGCTGAAGACAAAGGTAGAAGGGTCGCCATATATCGACGGCTCCGTCGCTTTGGGGTTGCGCTCATGTGGCTCGAGATGTGAGTCACTTCCACCTATGGCAGCCACCCGATGACCGCAATTCCACATTTCATTGAGCACCCGCAGTGCAGACTCTGTGGCTTGCGGCGATGTTGGCCAGGTGGGATCGCAACAGACTTCAAAGGTTGAGATCTTCACAAGTAAAAGCGGCGAATATTGCCAATGCCATGGTTTCATCATCGGGTGATTAATGCTGATTGAGCTCTGGCCCTCGCGGGCGAGTTGCAGACCTGTTTCGATAACCTTTTGGTTGCTAAGCTCGACACTTCTGAGATCCAATATGGATTGCGGCCCGTGAACATTAAAGTGTCCCAGGTCAGTGGTCACCTCGATGCCGGGCAAGAAAAGACATGAGTCTGAGACAGGCAGTCTTGGCTGGCAAATGTTGTGTTCGGTAAAGAAAAAGAAATCGAGCTCTTGAGACTCCACAATCTGCTTTGCCGCAGAGAGACTGTTATGACCATCAGAAAGTCTGGTGTGAGCATGAAGATCACCACGATACCAGCGTGATTCAGATTTAATCAGTCTGCTGTAATCAAAGTGGATATTGTGGTCAGTCCCGACAACATCTTCGGTGAGAAGGTCTTCATGTTTTTGCTCCTGATTGAAGTCAACCCGGATACGATATTCTATGGCACGCTTGGGTTTAAACTCAGCATCCAGATTGTACAGATCGAGATACCATTCCCCTTCCATAACATCGCCATCAATCGCACCAAACCCGGAGTGTTCAGGTTTGACACACAATGACTTGTCAGGTTTTTCAAACAGTATTTTGCCACGATATTGGTCCTTTGCATCGTAGACAGCGGCATACAAAAACCTTTTAGTAACCGTTGAACCGGTGATATTTACCGATAAGGTTCCGTTCGGTACCTTAAATGGCAGACGAGTTCGGCCAAAGGTCAGCTCACCCTGAAATTCAGTCATAGCGTCCGGTGATTAATCCGTTTCTTTAGAAATGAGAGCCCGTTTGAAACGGGCTCGAAAGGCATTAAGAGCGGTTCACTCTATCTAACGCCCGCTGCGCTTTTTTTGCTGCCTGTTTAAGTGCTTTCTCAGCAGGAACGTTTTGGATTTGAATTTGGTCAGCAGCCACTCTCAGCGCATCCATAATCTTGCCGTTGGTTGGATCAAGAAAGTCAGGGCTTGCTGAGCTGGCTTGCTTCAACGGAATCAGAGCTTGTGGATTCTTCTCTGTAAACAACTTGTACTCAGCGACATCCGCTGCACTCATGCGAACCGGGATGTAGCCTGTGAACATTGACCAGGCGGCGGTTTTTTCGGCACTTGTGTAAAACTGCATAAATTCAAACGCCCCTTGAGCCGCTTTTTCATCGGTTCCTTCAGGCATCACGTAAATAAGTGCTCCTGCCTGAGGAGCCGGAGGATGCGACCCCCAACCAGGCTGAGTGGTCGCTGCCAATTTAGTGAAATCCAGATCACCCTGATCACCTGAAGAACCGGTATAGCCCAGCGCTTGGTCTTTCATCACGTCGTCAATGGTCTTATACCAGTATTCCCAGCCCTGACCACCGTAGTGAATACGCATGATTTCATCATCATGAATCCACGTGCGGAAACTATCCCAAACCTCAACCCACTCCTGTGAATCGATCAGCACCTTCTTGCCATCATTACTGATCACACGGGCGCCGTTAGAAAAAGCGGCATCGATCAAATTATCAGCGCCCCACATTGGTTCCCAGCCGTAAAACACTGTGTTGCCTTTCTCGTCACGCTTAGTCACTTTTTCTGCAACTTTTGCAACACCTTGCCAGGTGTTTAAATCCTCTTCTTTAAAGCCATTCTCTGCCAACACTTGTTTGTTGTAATAGAAAACCTGTGTGGTGCCGTAAGCGGGTAAACCAAATACTTGCCCATCTTCTGCCGTTACCTGGTCTCTAAAGGCAGTGACAAAGTCATCAAAGTTGAATTGTGCATCCATGTAAGTATTCAAGTCACGGCTTAAACCACGCTGTCGCATGGCATCAGCGTAAACCGGGTCCAAAAGTACTAACTCTGGCGCAGTTTTTGACGCTAAACCTGCCTGAAGTTTCTGGTAAGTCTCGGTGTAATTTCCCTGCAGAGCAGGTTTAATCACATATTCATCCTGACTCGCGTTGAACTCTGTAATAAGTTCAGTCATCATTTTCTGAGGCTTTGTACCGCCTGAATACCAGAAGTCCACTTCGGTTTTTGCCAGTACACTGCCTGAGAATAAAGACGCACTCACTGCGCCGGTAAGCATAAGTGCGAGACTGTTCAGTTTCATGTCCGTTTACTCTTTTACGCCGTTATCGGCGATGCCTGAAAGAATCGTCTTTTGACACACGACGAATAGAATCAATAAAGGCAACACAGCAATTGTGCTCGCAGCCATAATCTGCGACCAATTCAAGCCGTAGTTACCTTCAGCGATAAAATATTGGCGAATACCCGTTGCGATCAGGTTCAACTCTTGTGAAGTAATCACCAGGCTTGGCCACATGTAACTGTTGTAGTTAGTGATGAACGTAATAAGGAACAATGTGGCAACCGCAGCCCGACACTGGGGAAGCATAATGGCCCACAAAATCCTGAATTCTCCAGCTCCGTCAATGCGTGCCGCTTCGATCAGTGAAGGGTGTATTTTTATAAACACCTGACGAAGGTAGAAAACACCAAAAACAGAGGCCGCATTAGAGATAACCAATCCAGTGTGAGAGTCGAGCAAACCCAGTCTGGCCAGCGTGATGTAGGAGGGAATATAGGTCACCGCACCGGGCAACATGTAGCAACCCATCACAACGAAGTAGAGCACAGTTTTGGAGCGGAATCTCAGTTGAGTCAGTGCATAGGCAAACATGGCTGAGTTGATGATCACCAGCAGAGTTGTCAATAACGCCACACTAAAACTGTTAAAGATGTACAAACCAAATGGCGCACTGTGGAATGTTTCAACAAATGTTTCCCAACGGAATGTCTCCGGGATTAAATTAAGTGGGCTGGAAAAAATTTCATCATTCGACTTCAAAGAGCCCGATATCATCCATAAGAATGGAAACATCATCATGGTTCCGCAGGCCATCAGAAAAATATGCTTAGCCAGCGCAAGAAAAGCCTGTCTTGCCACTAAACGTTCTTTAATGGCAATTCTCTTACGGCTAACGGCTTTTATCTGACCTAACGTGATTGAACTATCAATAGCTTGTGTCGTCATAACCCTGTCCTTAGTAGTAAACCCAGCGCTTACCGATGCAGGTATTGATCAGGGCAAGCAAACCTGTGATCGCTAAAATGACCAGCGAGGTTGCTGCTGCCGGGCCCATTTCATACCGCTCAAATGCCTGTTGATAGAAAAGATACAACAAGGTCCGTGTTTCCCCGCCGGGGCCACCCTGAGTCAGAATCTGAAACTGATCGAATGCCTGCACAGCCGTGATGATATTGACCACCACCAGAAAAAATGTGGTCGGTGAAACCAGTGGTAGTGTTATCCTCAGAAAACGGGTCAGACGACTGCATCCGTCAATTAAAGAGGCTTCATATAAAGATTCGGGAATCTTATTTAAGGCGCTGATGTAAAACAGCATTGTCCAGCCAATAGCTTGCCAGATAGTCACGATGACCACGGCCACCATAGCGGTATCTCCTTGTTCCAGCCACGGGATTTTGTCAAAGCCCATAGACATTAACAGTTGATTCGCAAGACCCGATTTAGACTCAAAGACCCAGGACCAGACGATGGAGACAGCAACCGTCGGGGTAATCCACGGAGAAAAGATCACCGCTCGATAAAACTGACTGCCGACAAAATTGCGGTGTAACAGCAAAGCAAACACAAGACCAAGCACAACGGTAGGAATGACCACAGCGAGCGAGAACCAAAAGGTATTGAGTAAAGCTTGAGTGAACTCAAAGTCCTCTACGATATACTGGTAATTCTCCAGACCAACGAAATTGTATTCTGGCGAAATGTAGTCCCAATCGGTAAAGCTGATATAGACGGAGTAACCAAATGGCACCAACCAGAACGTTACGAGCGGTATCAGTAAAGGTGCAGTAAAAAACAGCACCTTTAACCGGTTCGAAAAATGTTGAGAGAAGGTACGCATGGCTTAACCCTGGCACTTTTAATAATTGTCGATAATTTAAACGGGATATATGACAATTATGTTGAAAAGCACCTCATTTTTTTTATGGGTGCTCATAAGAAAATCTTTAGATAAGGCCATCCCTTTTAATCTGATGGTGCAGCCAGTCACAGAAGAAATTCACCTTTGCGTTGCGATTATTGTTAGTAATCATATAGTGGCCAGACTCCGCAGGCATTGACGCTTGATGTGCCAGCACAATTTCGTTTTTGTTTAGTAACTCGGATGCTGCCAGTGAGCGAACTAACATAACCCCAACGCCGTGCTTTACTGCTTCCAGAGCATGGAGTGAGTTGCTGATTTCCAATTGCACTCTGGGTAAGGTGGTCTCAATTTGATTGTGGCTCAGCCACTGCAGCCAGTTCTCCTGATAGCCCTTAACCTGTACCGCAGGTAATTGAGAGAAGTCTTCATCTTTTAATGATTGTTGATAATCTCGTTTGAATTGCGGACTGCATACCAACTGCCAGTGTTCCTGAAACAGTTTTTCTGCATGCGTTTCTTCGCTATCTACTTTGCCGTTAGTAAGCTCTATATCAACATTTTGACAAGGAGTTGTGGAAGGCCAGTCCACGAGTTGGATATCGAGGCGAATGAAAGGGTATTTCTGATAAAAGCTGTCTAATCGGGGGAGTAACCAGTTGTGGCAAAATGTTTGATTGGCTCTCAGCCTCAACACATCCGCTTTTGGCTCACCAAAAAGAAGCTGAGTCTGCAACTTTAAATGAGCCAGAGAGCCAGAGACTATGGGTTGATATTGCAGTGCCGAAGAGGTGAGCTTGACGCCTCTCCTGGTTCGTTCAAACAATGTGGTATCAAGAAATGCTTCCAGACTCTTGAGCTGTTGGCTCACTGCGGCTTGTGTTACACACAATTCCCGCGCTGCGGCACCAATAGAGCCAAGCCTGGCCACTGCTTCAAAGGCCACCAGGGCTCTTAGTGGGGGTAGCATGAATTCACCTGACTGAAATAAATAAGTACCTGGTTAGGCGCTTATTCAAGCTACTTCAGGCAGGTTACAAGATTTTGACACCCAGATGAAAGATTAATGACTCAAAGAAGATGAGAAGAGATTAATGATAACGGTTCCGGTTAGAATAAAGCCAATACCAATCAATGCATAAATATCCAGCTTTTGCCCATATATCAGCCATGACAAAGCTGCGACCAAGACAATACCTGCACCACACCAGATCGCATAAACCACACCCAGTGACATGGTTTGAACCGTAATCGACAACAGGTAAAATGCCAGGCCATAGGCTATCAATACCGCTGTTGTCGGTATGGGGGCGGTAAATTGATGGGTTCTGGGCAACCAGGACGTTGCAAAGACCTCTAATACAATCGCTAAGGTCAAAGTCAGAGCAGGCGTATTGGATAGCAACATATCAAGCCGTATTTAAACTTTCAAATTCCCGAATTCTGCGAGCCTTGTAAAATTGCAGTTATCTTTGTTTGCAAATTAACGAAACAGGCTCTTGTAAAACGGGGCGGACCATATAGGGCTCCCTGGGTAATAAGATGTCAGCAATATTCCCCATCTGGAGCTTATTAAAATTGATAGATTGACTCTACTGGTCCATCTGAGTCGGTCTGATACACAGCGTCCCGGCAGATGGATATAAGTACTCAACCATACGAAATCGTATTTTCTGACTTATTGTTCAGGCACTCTGACTGCGTTGCAACTCTGGTCAAATAGCTTGCTATGTTCCCGTCGTTTCGCCTTGCAGAGCACCTGCCCAATAAGCCAGACATATTCGATTTCGTATGGCAGAGTACTTAAGGTAACTTATAACAGAATTGGGTTGCCAAATGCAGCAGAATTTTGTCATCTTGCTAAAAAGTCGGTATCTTGAAATTTCGCTTTATGAAAGAGAGGAGTTGTTATGACGGATACTGTACTTGAGAAGCGGCGCTATCCACGCAAGGTTCTGGCTGAGCCCGCCCAGGTCGTGGACAATGACAGTGGTCAACTGCTGGGGGTTCTGGAAGATGTATCCAGAGGAGGGTTCAGTATTACTACGGATCAACCCATTCGGTTGGAAGACGTCAGGAATATTACCATGGTACTGCCTGGTCTTAATGACACAGCGCACCACGTAACACTGGTGGCCAAATGCGTCTGGTGTCAGTCTGGTAATAAACAGGGCGATCACAGCAGGGACTTTGCCGCTGGATTCCAGCTTCATGATATTGAAGAGCAGGATGCAGTCGCCCTGAATTATTTTATCAGGGATTACTGATTAGTCAGGAATTGGGAGATTCAGTGTTTCTTTCAGTTCTTCCATGACAATGTAGCTTTTGGATTCCCTCACTCCCGGAAGCTTCAGTAATATGTCGCCCAGCAACTCCCGGTAAGAAGCCATTTCTGAAATACGGGCCTTGATCAGGTAGTCAAAGTTACCGGAAACCAGGTGGCATTCCAGCACGTTTGGAAGAGCGACAACTGCCCGTCGAAACTCGTCAAAGATATCGGCCGATTTGGTATAGAGGCTGATTTCAACATACACCAGCAAGCCTGCTTGAAGGTACTGGGGTTTTAACCGGGCACTATAGCCCTGAATGATGCCTTCCCGCTCAAGGCGTTTGACCCTTTCCATGCAGGGTGTGGTACTCAAGCCCACCCGATCTGCCAGATCCACATAGGAAATTCGACCGTTTTCCTGGAGTGTGCGAAGAATATTACGATCGATCCTGTCCAGTTGCCGGACGACTTCTTTTCGACTTCTCATTTCAGCAATCGTCTGATTCAGGTAGTTTTGGGCATGGTATAAATTACCGCATTGCTCCAGGTGTCGATGTACACCGGGACGCCTTTTTCCCCGTGGCTCCTGACCGTCATAAGAAGGCTTCAGTCACGGACTGAGAAGAGTATGGCACGTGCAGAGAATATACAAGTGCTGAAACGGTTCTGCAATGTAAAGGATTTGACAGATGCGCTGGTTATTAAAGCGTTCCCGGCAATCGGACAATTTTTCAGGTGGATTCATACTCTCTCTTTGCAGGTAACTTGCTGAGAGTACGAAATGGGAAACCGGTTTATATTACACAACAGCTGATAGGGAATTGTGCCCGCATGTCGTGCTACTTCATTCACCGACAAGTCTTTACCCCAGAGTAAAGCAGGATCTCCCACGTTCACATCACCTATTTCTGACAAATCAACCGTTAACATATCCATGGAGACCCGACCTGTCAGTGGTACTGGCTGACCATTGACGAGTACCGGCGTACCATTGGGAGCCAGGGGATAGCCATCGGCATAACCCATGGCGATGACGCCTAAACGCGTCGTCTTGTTGGTCACTGCGGTACCGGAATAGCCTACCGGGCTGCCAGCAGGGATTTCCTTGATATTGATAATGGCTGAGTGGAGCTCCATGACAGGCTTGAGCCTGGATTCAATGTTATGAGCCTGATCAAAAGGAGAGGCTCCGTAAAGCATAAGACCGGGGCGGCTCCAGTCTGCCCTGGCAGCGGCACAATGAATGAGACCGGCCGAATTGGCAATGCTTCTTTTACCCGGCAATCCAAGGGTATGTTGCTCAAAGACTTCAAGCTGCTGCAGGGTGTAGCCATTGTCAGTTTCGTCGGCACAGGCAAGGTGAGTCATCATGAGAATCTCGTCGATCCAGGGCAGTTGCTCAAGCCTTGCCCAGGCATCGCGATAATCGCCGGGAAGAATACCCACTCTGTGCATGCCGGAGTCCATTTTCAGCCAGACCCTGACAGGCTTCTCCAGTGGGGTTTGTTCAAGCTGTTTTACCTGTTCCGGACTTTGTACGACAATGTCAATATTTTCTGAGGCAATATTGGTGAGTTCGGAATGTTCAAAGAATCCTTCGAGAATAAGCAGACGGTTTCTGATACCGGCTGCCCTGAGCTCCAGGGCTTCTTCAATACAGGCCACTGCAAACCCGTCGGCTTCCTCTGACAGGGAGTGGGCACATCTGATAGCACCATGGCCATAAGCGTCGGCTTTTACAACGGCCAGAACATTGCCCCCGCCCGCCAGTGATTTAGCCAATCGATAGTTATGCTTTAGAGCGTCAAGATGAATGACGGCCCTGGCCGGACGACTCATAGTAGTCGCATTTCCCCCGAGTCAAATCAAACAGCCATGAGCCGAAAATACAGCTCAGGCTGAAGTCTGAAAATGGCAGCAGAGTCTGATAGCGCTGCATTTTCAAAGTTATCTGGATGCTATCAGTTAATAAGTTATTGCTCTTTAAGTGTTTTTATTAATTATATTAGTGACTAAATAATACCCTTTATAGCTAATTCTCCCTATATTTTGTTTCTTATTGTTCTAAACAGTTGGTCGTCATCTGTATCTAAACTGTCTCTCCAAATGAACATTCACCTGCGATGGCAGCTATTTTTTCATTAGACCGTCAGAGGTAGCGTTTTTTCGGTCACACTCAAGAGGGGCAGTATGATTTTTGTTGATGGGCTGGAGTATCCAGTGTCCGCTTTGATATTAAACGACGGAAGTTTAGTTGTTTCAGAAGTCGGTGAGGAGAGAGGTCGTCTGACCCGGGTTTCAGCCTCAGGAAAGCACCGCCATGTTTTTGCGCAGGTCGACAGGCCCAATGGTATTTTACAGGACAACCATGATGGCAGTATCTGGGTTGCCGAGACCCGTGAGCCATCTCTGCTCAGGCTCAACCCCGATGGCTCACTGGCGGAGAGACTTTACGGAGACGGTGAGAACCCCTTTCTTTGGCCCAATGATATGACTCTGGGGCCTGAAGGGGCCATTTACCTGACAGATTCTGGTATCCGCGTCGCTGACCTGATCACTCGGGAAGGGCCTGATCCGGAAGTCTGGGAGGGGCCAATGCAGGGAAAATTGTTTCGCATTGATCCCGTCAGTAAACAGGTGGATTGCCTTGATGACGGGTTTCGTTTCGCCAATGGTATTGCCTTTGCTCCTGATGGGAAGCTCTATCTCAGTGAGTCGGCAACAGGGAATATCTATCGTTATCCGTTTACAGACAGACTGGAGGTTAGCAGCCGTGAACAGTTTGTGTCGGTCACCGATACTGCCGGCCCATGCCGGGTTGTGGGGCCCGATGGAATCTCTTTTGACAAAGAGGGTAACCTTTATGTGGCCATGTTTGGTCAGGGGCATGTGGCCACTGTCACTCCCGATGGCGAGATTCATCGAACCATTGTGACCAGAGGCTCATGCCCCACCGATGTTGTTTTCGGTGGCAAAGGTAGCAAAAGACTTTACATCACCGAATATCAGCGGGGTAGAGTTGAAATCACCGAAGTACCTGACGAGGGTTTTACTTTTCAATTTTTGTGATTTTGGAACCTTCCAGAGTCAGGTTATACATCAATCCCTTGTTATTGCTGATAAAGCCAATGATGGGAGCTCTAGCGGTTTTAGTGTCTATACCTTCTCCGGCACCAAACTCAGCAATAGCAATACTTCCATCGATACCCGCTTCCCAACCTTCGCTGTTCACGAAGTTGTTCAGAGCCTCGCTGGTCATGAACATGACAATCTGGGAGCGAGCCTGTGCGCCCAGCTGGAAACCGATAGAGGCCGATACGGTATTGTAATAGTCCTGTATTGCTCCATTCTTTAAAAGTGCGCCTTCACCGTATTCACCACCCACAACCAGCCCGCCTTTCAGTACCTTGGGGAAGACCAGGATTCCTTTCGCTCTGCTGCCCAGAGATTTTGCAGCACTGCTCTGTGCATAAAGATTTTTCAACGCTTCATGGACGGTAGCATTGAGTTCAGTGCTGGAAGCAGCATGGGCAGAAAGTGACAAGAAAAGGATAAAAGCCGTTACCAGGAGGTGTCTGAGAGAAGCCATATCGGTGCGATTCCGGTAAATAGTGTTGGTCAATGTGGGATCTTGCAGGGTATGTAAAACGAGAGTACCTGCTTTTCCGGGCGAATAGTACCAGATAAATGAGTGGGTTGAAGGCTTTAATACCGGGAGGGAGGGAGAGAGGGAAAACGAGAGTACAACACCCTGAAACAGAGTCCTCTCGAAAGCGTCAAAGTTAGAAGTCGTACTTCATTCTCAGGTAGTAGTTCTGAGCTTTGTAATCTGAACTCTGGTTCAGTTCATAACCCACAACGAAGCTCATGTTATCGTTGCGACGGTAGGTCACACTGGCTGAAGCCTGATAGCTGTTCTTGACAGCGTCGGCCCCTTTTGAGGTGAACTCGGGTCCACCGAGCACGTAACGTGTGGTGGTTTCTACGACATCACCCTTAAAGTCATGCCAGGCCATCATTTTCAGAGAAGGTTCGAGTTCACCCTGGTCGACTTTGAAAGCCTGACTGATTTCAACGCCAGCACCCAGCTCGACCTTTTGATATTTCTGGCTGTCCACATTCAGGGCAAAACCGGTCGCATACTTGTCATCTTCCTTAAAGGCTTTACTTTTGACCATGGTGTAGTTGAAACCGACCATTGGCACTATCTTCATCTCACCAAAGCTCTGGTTCATGCCCAGCATGGTGGTCAGGCCGTACTGATGACTGATATAGTCCGAAGTAATCGGCGCATCGACAAAGCCATCGATATAACGGCTACGCTCGTTGTTACTGCGACCGATGTTAATGACGCCATCCAGGAACCAGTTATCTTGCTCCCAGGAGCCGTAGAGGCTGACCTGGTAGTTCTTGATGGTAGAGTTGTCATTAGAATCGTGTTTGTCTATTTCGGCATTGGCTACAGTGAATGCAGCTCCTACCAGGTAGTCATCGTTGATGGTGGTTTCTGCGCCCAGTGTCAGACCACTCAGATCGGCATCGAAACCGAAAAGTCTGTCTCCACCATCGTTTCTGCGATCATCCTGAGTGACGTCCGAGCCAAGAACCTGCAACCAGAAACCCTGATTGGTGTAACTGCCACCGTATGACAGTCCGCTGTCAGACAGGTCATCTTCCTGAACCGCCCTGACGTGGGCCAGAACGTTGGTCTTAACCTTGGTTTCTGCCGTTACGTTGGTCATCTGGACGGCGTCAGAGTTGTTGAATTTACTCTCTCTGGCGAACTCAGCCAGTTTTTTTACATCAGTAATATTGGAAACGGTCTGGTAAAAGTTATTGAAACTCGTGGAGTTGGTGGAGTCCCGGGTAATCACTGTCATCGTAGCCGCCAGAGCTTCTTCAGTGGTGGCTCCGGCACCTTCCTGTGCAATCAGATTCTTCAGTGCTTCGAGGGTTCTTGGTGTCAGATCTGTGGTCAGAGCATTGCCGTTCTGTGTGACCTCGGTAGTATCAATCAACACAGAGTGCTCAATCGTCAGATCGGAAGCATTCAGGCTGGTGTTGGCTTCAATAATTTTTGCATCTTCTACGGTGTTACCAGCTTCTACGACTTCCAGGGTAGGAACAATTTTCAGCGTTGAACCTGGGTTAATATTGGCAGTACCGGTGACAATCAGAGCTGCATTGGCGTCGGAGCCGGTACCCAGCTCTGTTGTAATGACCCCTGTTGAATAAACAGTCAGATCACCATCAATGGTCTGTGCTCCGGGTTTGTCAAAGCTGGCAATACCAGAGATTTTGACGTGTGTTGCGCCGGAATTCTTCTTGATATCACCTCGGAAACTGACGACGTGTGAATCTGACCTTACGACCAAGATGGATTCAATATCCTCAATATCGCCACCAAATGTCGAGTTACCACCTATCGTCAGAATATCACCGGAGCCGGTATAACCCAGCACTTTGCCCTCTACCGTACCGTCAACGACCCCCATGACAAGGGCTCCACCGGCATCGCTGAAGTCAATAGAAGTATCTCCGTTTGTTTTCAGTACACCGCCATTAACTAAGATCGTAGCATTTGTTCCGAGCTTCCCACCTTCGGCTGCTGTGATGGCTGTGTTACCTTGCAGTGTCCCGGTTATGGTGACGATGCCCGACAGCTCTTCTTCAATTCTGAAAGCATCTCCGTCTTCTACCTGAATAGTGCCGCCCAGATTGGTTTCTCCAACATTGATTTGAATGACGCTGGCTTCGCCGTTACTCAACAGGATACCGTGGGCTGTACCTTTACCATACAGGCCGCTGAGCGAAGGCATATTCACGGCGTAGCTGGTATTAGCCTGGCGATAGAGCAGAATGGCTTCGCCATTCGGGTTATCGAGATTGATATTGACTGGCTGAAGTAACGAGCCCTGGACGTAGAAAGTACCGTTGTCAGCATCCAGAATGAATGCATAGGTGTCGGTTGCTTCAGCATTAACATTGCGTGTCACTGCACCGAATAGCCCGCTGGCGGCATAACTATCTCCATCACTGGTGATTTCTGTCACTGCGCTGGACTGGGTGGCGGCAAATGGAATTGTTGCAGCAATCACTGCAGCGAGAGTCTTCTTCCTGAACAGGCTCTTGTTCATCCTTTCTTCCTTGCAGTAGATGACTGCGATTTTTTCAAATTTGAAATCCGGCTGAATCCACTATCGGCAGACGGCTGGGAATACTTCAGGGCTGAAGAGAAAAAAACCGGACTTTGGTCAATTGACAGGTCAGGAGGTCGATATTTCTCTGGTCCTTTACCCATGAATGGAATCAGACCGGATGAATCAAGACAGGAAGGGTGAGGTATTTTCGGGGCTAAGTGTCTGCAAAAAACGCCTGGCAACGGCCATATCGGCGGTGATGGCTCTGACCTGTGAAATAGCCTATTCCAGACAGATTGTGACCAGCAGCGAAACCATTGAGCCTAACCAGATCATTCAGGCCTTGCCTGAAGATGAAACCGCTATTGAAATTCGCAATCCTTCTGGCAAAAGCGTGCTTCTGATTGAGGGACTGGTTTTGAATCCGGATACCGATGGCAATGCACAGTCAGTGATATCTCGGGAGTAGAGCAGATCATTGTTTATGATCATGGCAGAGACGTGGATGATGCACCTGTTCTGAAAGGCAATATCCTGCAAGGCTCCAGTATCGAGCGTCCCGATTTGTTCATAGAAGGGCCGTTGAAGATTGTTAATGATGCCACCACTGCACAGACGCTGGATGTGGATATTCAGCAATCAGGCAATGGACGTTTGATTATTTCTTTACCTGAAAATGCAGAGACAAGCGCCCCTGTTGTGGTCACCGGGCAGGTTGATTTTGGTAGTTCGACCGCTATTCAGGTTGTTCCCACTGGTGAAACCTTTGTCAGATAACGGATTGCCACTGCGATGGCCTCGGCCATACTGATGGCAGAAGCAACGCCTTTCCCGGCAATGTCGTAGGCAGTGCCATGATCTACTGAAGTTCTCAGGAAGGGTAAGCCGCAGGTGATTGAAATGGTTTTATGGAAGTCCACCATTTTGGTCGCAATGTGTCCCTGATCATGATAGAGCGAGATGACAGCATCAAACTTTCCATTCAGAGCCTGATAAAACACCGAGTCAGCAGGCAGGGGACCGGACACGTTCAACCCAAGCTGCTGTAGTTCAAGAACAGCAGGCCTGATTTCTTCCTGCTCTTCATGTCCAAACAGTCCGTTATCTCCACAATGAGGATTTAACCCGGCTATAGCCAGATGGGGGGTCTCAATACCCAGAGATTTCATGGCATCAACCGCTTTTTGAGCACATTGAATCAGGTGATGTCGGGTGACGTAGTCACAGGCCAGCTTGAGAGACAGATGTCGTGAAAGAAAAAAGACTTTCAAGCCCGCAACCTCAAATAAAGTGAGTGGGTTCTTGCTGTTTGTCAGCTCGGCAAGAATCTCGGTGTGTCCTGCCTGTCTGATATTAGCCGCGTCCAGGGACATCTTATTAACAGGGGGCGTTACCAGAGCCTGGGCCTGCCTCTCCAGAGCCAGTTGTGTTGCCAGTTGAATACAGTCGTAGGCCATCTTTCCTGCGGCTGGGGAAACTCTGCCCGGCTCGACACTTTGAGGAGGGGCAGGTGGCTCAAGGACATTGAGAATACCTGTCCGTGGATCAATATCCGAACAGGCCTCAACAGAGTTGATAGTAAGAGGCGAAGCGCTGATCGAAATGGCTTGCTGAAGAATCTCCACGTAGCCGACGACCAGCAATCGACAGGTATTGGAGAAGTCATTGGTTAAAAGTGCCTTTATCAGGATTTCCGGGCCAATTCCGGCCGGGTCACCCATTGGAATACAGATAAGGGGTTTCATCACTCACAGCAACGTCTGGCTGGACTCAGTCTGATTGATAGCTGTGAGTTTAGTCCATGCAATCAGGAAGAACATGCCATCCTATTCAAAGTATAATTGCATTGTCGTGCAGTCAGGAGCGGATGATATTACCACCTGCCTCGCTGATGGCCGCCAGGCTCTCATCATCGAAACGGCTGTCTGTGATAATGGTATCCAGCTCATTCAGCTGACAGATGGTTTTCATGCTGGAAGCGCCAAACTTGCTGGAGTCTGCCAGCAGTACACTGCGGGCTGCACGTTCCAGCATCTTGCGACGAATAAAGTAATGGTCGGTAGACGCAGTAGTCATACCGTGTTGCAGACTCCAGCTGTTGGTTGCCAGAAAGGCAACGTCAGCATTAATGCTGTCCAGGAAGGACAGGGCCGTTGTGTCACAGTGAGCCTTGGTAATGGCACTGACCAGTCCCCCCGTCGTGTAGACCTTGGCGGTTGAAGAGTCTGACAATTGCAGAGCAATTTTCAGGTCGGGCGTAATAATGGTGACCTTCATGCGCATCAACAGCTTGGCCAGGGCCATGGTACTTGTGCCAGCATCCAGCAGAATGATCTGTCCTTCCTTAACCAGATTGAGGGCCTCGTGAGCAATGGACTTTTTCTCTTCAATGTTGACGGCGTTCTTCTTTTCGTAGGGGATATCCTCCATAAGGAAGCTTTTAGATACCGCACCGCCATAGGTGACGCGCAATTTGTCTTCCTGCTCCAGGGTTCGTATGTCGCGACGAATAGTCATCTGGGAAACATCGAATTTCTCCGCCATCTCTTCGATGTTGGCACAGCCTTTCTCTTCAACATAAGACAAAATGTGCTCTCGACGCTCAACGGGAAGCATACCTGGACCTCTTGAATCATTGTGTATCTGTTATTAACGCCTCTCAGGGAGCTCTGGGGCGTAGTACTGGTTCGTGCTGCCGATATAGAGACAAGGCAATCAGAACAGCTAAAATTCACTGGCAGATTATATGGCAGAATTTGTTCAGTTTCTTCCCCAGATATACCTATATGGTTAAAAAAGAGACGAGTTTTGATTCAGGCATCAGGCTTTGTCCTGACTGTGATCTGATGATAAATACCCCGGTCTTCAATCATGACCCGGCCTGTCGGCAGCAGGCTGTATGCCCCCGATGCGGCTGTGTGCTGGAGTCTCACCGCCCTGCAGGTATCCAGAGTTGTCTGGCTCTGGTTGTGACTGGCTTAATTCTGTTTATACCGGCCAATTATTACCCTGTTCTATCCATGGATATTCTGGGAAATGAGCAGCAAAGCACGATTTGCGGAGGTGTTGCTGCTCTCTATCAAGGGGATTATGGTGCTATAGCTTTGCTGGTGCTCCTGTCTGCCATACTGATTCCTCTGTTTCGCCTTTTGATTCTGCTTAAAATCATTGTATCTGCCATCACTAGCCGGGGGCGCAGAATATCCAGAAGTTTGCTGAGACTTTATACCCGCCTGCAAGAGTGGGGCATGACGGAAATCTATTTTCTGGGTGCGCTGGTCGCGGTCATCAAACTGGCAGATATGGCCAGCGTGCAGATAGGTACAGGGTTATATTGCTTTGCCGGACTGATGCTCTGCGAACTGATTATTGCCCAGAACCTGAACGAGCATGAGATCTGGACAATGCTGGGAGAGGATGAATGACTGCATCGGATTCGGAGCAACCTGGCCCGATGTCCAGCGGTGCTGATTGTGGGATAAAACTCTGTCTGGATTGCCACAGGGTTTGTCAGGCAGAAGATGTCCGGTGTCCCCGTTGTGGCAGTAAAGTGCGATCCAGAAAAAAAGACAGCCTGTCCCGTTGTTGGGCTCTAACCCTCACCGCCGCGCTGCTCTACATACCTGCAAACATGCTGCCGATAATGATCGTAAGTCGTTTTGGGCGCAGCAGGCCGGATACGATCATGTCGGGGGTTATGGAACTGATACATCATGGTATGGCACCCATTGCGCTGCTGGTTTTTACAGCGAGTATCCTGGTCCCTTTGATGAAACTTTTGGGCATGGTATGGCTGCTGGTTTGTGTGCATACAAGAAGGATCAACCCGGGTCGTCAGACTGCCTTGTATCGATTGATTATCTGGATTGGCCGCTGGTCCATGCTGGATATTTTTATTATTTCCCTTCTCGTCGCACTGGTGCAGTTCGGGCACCTGGGCACTGTCACGGCGGGTCCTGCGGCTTTTGCGTTTGCTGCAGTGGTGGTGTTGACCATGTGCGCGGCAATGAGTTTTGACCCCAGATTGCTTTGGGACCGGTCAAGGCCGTTCAGTCTGAAAGGAGATCAACAATGAGCGATGAAAAGATCGCTGTGAACGCTGATCTGAAAGAGCGTCGTCGTGTTCCGGCTATCTGGCTGCTGCCCCTGATTGCTCTGATGATAGTTGCCTTTCTGATCTGGAGAACACTTTATCAACACGGTCTGGAAGTTCACGTTCATTTTGACAGTGCCAAAGGCATGCAAGTAGGCAAAACAGAAGTCAGGTACAACGGTTTGGCGGTAGGTAAAGTTGCTCGAATGACCATGACGAAAGACCTTGAAGGTGTCGATGTCGAGCTGGAAATGGATCGGCAGATGCAGAAATATCTCAGAGATAACAGTCAGTTCTGGCTGGTTCAGCCCCAACTTTCTGTAGCGGGCGTGTCCGGTCTGGATACTCTGGTCTCTGGCAACTACATCGCTTTTAAGCCCTCCGAGAAGGGGGAAAGGCAGCTATCCTTCCTGGCGCTGAATTCACCACCCACGCCGGGCATAGAAGAAGGTGGGCTGAGCCTGGTACTTCAGGCTGAGGAGTTGTCCTCTGTGCAGGAGGGAAGTCCGGTCTATTATCGCCGTCTGAAGGTTGGCGAAGTGACTCGTTACGCTCTCTCCCCGGATAACGAAAGAGTCGATGTCCATGTTTACATCAAACCGATGTTCACTCATCTGGTAAGAAAAAATACCCGTTTCTGGAATGCGGGAGGGGTGGATATTTCCGGAGGTCTGACGCACCTGAAGGTCAGAACCCAGTCGTTGATTTCCATTATCCAGGGCGGGGTCGCTCTTTACACTCCGGAATGGGAGGAAAAAGAACCGAAAGCATCCGATGGCACCCGCTTTCCTTTGTACGACGATTATGACGCAGCGGAAGCGGGAATTCGTATTTCTATTAAGTTCCCTCTGGATGTCGCTCTTGGCCAGGAAAAATCAAAAATACTGTTTCATGGTATGGAAGTGGGCGTTATCAAGAATACGTCGTTTAATGAGGATTACTCAGCCATTATTGCAGAGGCCGTTATTCGTCCTGAAGCCAGGAACATTCTGGTAAAAGGTGCCCGTTTCTGGATGGTGGCACCACAAATAAACCTCAAAGGCATCACCGGCCTGGAGACCTTATTGGCTGGCCGCTATATCGCTATGGATGTCAGTCAGGTTGATATGAAAAATGCCGAACCGGAAACAGATTTTATGGGTCTGGCCACCAAGCCTCCGGCTTCACCATCTTCTCCGGGCTTACACCTTGAGCTCAGGGCTGACTCACTTGAAGGTCTGAATCAGGGTAGCCCTGTCCTCTACAGAAAAATGCCTGTTGGTGAAGTGGAGTCCTACACGCTGGGAAAACAGGAAGTGGTGATCAAAATATTGATCAAGCCCAAATATCAACATCTCGTGAATAAAAGCACGCTTTTCTGGAATATCAGCGGTGTAACTCTGGAAGGTGGGTTGCAGGGATTCAAAGTCAGGACAGGAACACTCAACTCTATGATTTCAGGAGGCATTGCATTTAAAACCCCAAACCCTGATGCAGCCAAAGTTGCCAATAAAACCAGGTTTGTTTTGTATGACGATATTAACCGGGCAAGTGAAACCGGCAAGGTGATACATATTCAATTTGAATCGGCGGATGGCCTTCAGGTAGGTACACGACTGAAGTACAAGGGTCTGGAGATGGGAAAGGTGACAGAACTTAATCTGGATGATGCCAAAAAAGCCATAAAAGCCAGCGTCTTACTCAATGGAGGCGCTGATTGGCTGGCTCGCAAAGGTTCCAGGTTCTGGCTGGTTAAACCTAAACTGGGTCTCACCAACACAGCTCACCTGGAAACCTTGTTGACAGGTCTTTATATCGACGTGTCGCCAGCACGCTCCCAGGCTGCTGCCAAGCGTGATGTTTTTGTTGCAGACCCAAGAGCGCCTGATGATCAGCCTCGTTCTGGTGGTCTGCGTATTCGCTTGGTCAGTGCTCAGCTGGGTTCCATTAAACCGGGTAATCCCGTTTATTACCGGGAGATTCCGGTAGGCGTGGTTACCGGATTCAAGTTGGGTAACCCTGCCAACAAAGTCATTATTTTTCTCAACATCGAAGATCGCTACGCGCCGCTGGTAACCCATAAAAGCCGATTCTGGAATGCCAGTGGCGTGGATTTCAATTTTGGTTTGTTCAGTGGTGCCAGGCTTCGAACGGAATCCCTCGAAGCGGTTCTGGCGGGTGGCGTTGCCTTTGCGACGCCGGAGCAGGGACACAGGGTTGCTCCTGAAACTTCGTTCGAGCTGGCGGATGAACCGCAAGCTGAATGGCTGAAATGGGCTCCTGCCATCGTCTACCCTGAATAGCTCCAGAACGATTATTTGCATCTTTTTCTCATGCAGGCATCATAGAAAACTGTTTAAACAATAATACTGACAGCAGGAAGCCATTGCAGTCTATTCATAGCCAGGTTTCCAATTATAAAGAAGAACACTGATGTACCTGCATACCCTTGCTCCCCGGTTTTGTGAGACAGATGCCCTCGGGCATATCAATAACACGGTTCTGCCCGTCTGGTTTGAACAGGCCAGAGAGCCGATTTGTCGTCTGTTTACTCCCGGTCTCGATACAGAAAGCTGGCGACTGATTATTGCCAGAATTGAAGTGGATTATACTGCAGAGCTAAAGTACGGGGCTGACGTCGAGATCAGAACCTGTCTTGAAAAGGTGGGTAATTCATCCATGCATATCCATCATGAAGCCTGGCAGAACAACGTTCTGGCGGCACGTGGCAAGGCGGTGGTGATTCATTATGATTTTGCAGCCGGAAAAGCGACTTCCATTCCTGAAGATATCCGGCAAGCGTTGTTAGAGCACGTTCAGTAATGACTGATGTCTTTGAAATCAGGGCCGGTTCCACAGCTCTGGAAAAAATACGAGATGAAGGTCTTCCCCAGTCCGGTATTGATATCATGCTGGGGGCTTCAGGCGGCCCCAAATGGTTCGTGTTAACAGGTCTGGACAAGTGTCTGATCGGTGAATATTTTAAAGACAGACAGCAGCCCCTGAACCTCTTAGGCACGTCTGCGGGAGCGTGGCGCCTCAGTTGTTATGCTCAGGAAAATGCCCTCGAAGCTCACCACCGGCTTGAACAGGGTTACTTGCTGACAGAGTATTCAATAGAGCCAGATGCTGCGGAGGTCAGCCGAAAGTGCCGGGTTCTGGCCCGGGACATGTTGGGTGAGAATGGAGCAAACGAGATTCTTGCCAATGGGGTCATAAGATTTAACCTGATTGCAGCCAAGAGCCGGGGGCTTATCAAAAGCGATGTGAACCTGAAACAGCTCTCGGGACTCAGCCTTGCAGCAATCGGCAATACATTCAGCCGCAAAACACTGGGGGCTTTTTTTACCAGAACGCTTTTCCATCATCCTGATGCCAATGCTCCGTTCTACAAAATGGACAACCTGCCAACAGAGAGGGTTTCTTTATCCGAAGAGAATATGCTGGATGTCATTATGGCTTCCGGATCAATTCCTCTGGCGATGGAAGGGGTGCGGAATATTGCCGGTGCCCCGAAAGGTGTGTATCGGGATGGCGGCATCACAGACTACCATTTTGACATGGCATTTCCGAAGGGAGAGGGCCTGATTCTTTACCCTCACTTCTATCAACGAATCGTGCCTGGCTGGTTTGATAAAAGCCTGAGGTGGCGAAAACCGGCCATTGAACACTGTGACAAGCTGGTTTTGGTGTACCCTTCTGAATCCTTTGTCAGCAAACTTCCCTATGGCAAAATTCCGGACAGAACCGATTTTAAAACCTTTTCTTTTGATGAAAGGGTTAAGTACTGGCAAAAAGTCATTAAAGAAAGTGACAGATTGGGAGACGCTTTTCTGGAAGCTATCGAAACAGGAAAGATTCGACAGAAAGTCAAACCTCTTTAAGAAGAGAGGTCAGAATGGCACCGAAAGTCATAGTTTACCATTCAAAGGAATCAGCAGAACAAACGTCTTCTGGCTCCCGAACCTGTGATGATTGCGCTTATTGTTTTATTCCACTATCAACGGCAACTTCACTGACGGGAAGACCAAGATAAAGCGAAGGGTTGTGATAGATTTCACACGATACAGGGCGATCTCCGTCATTCTGAATATACGATTGAGGGCTCATAAAAAAGTGTAAAGATAAATCTGCATTGTGCTCGTTTTCACTGACTACATTCATAATGGCTGTGAGTGCATTCGTTAAATTACTGTGTTGATTATTAAAATGCAGTGGCAGAGGCAGGTGTAGATCATTAAAAAGCATTGCTGGGGTTCCCCATACCAGATGAACATTGGTAGACTCTGAACAGCTGCTGCAAGGATTGAAGGCTTCTGGAATAATAGCTGCAAGCATCACCGGCGTGACTGTGCCAGCGGCAGCCTGATTACCCGCATCGGCCACCGCCATTCGAGTAACGATCAGCTGTATCATATTTCCTTCCTGAATAGCTTGAAAAACAGCAGTAAGATCGAACATCAGTGAGGCGTTCTGAAACTCAGCAGTGAGTAGGTGAGTCATTCCCATATATGACAGGTCCGGCCATTGAGATGGGTCTATTTTCGCCGCTCTTTCACGAGACAATGCTTCTACCCTGACATGGATTGGCGTCTTTAACATTACTGTCTGTCCGGCTCCCGCACTACGCGCTGCCAGATACATTTTTTCCAGGAACTTCATCTGCTTTTGCTTCTGCTCCACCATTTCAAATAGCTTTGGCAGACGTTCCTGATCCCCCTCATCCAACGTAAAATTGACATGATCTATCTCTCTGAGATTGCTCATATCTACAAGATTAGAAGCAATTAGCTCAGCCAATCCCTTGGTAGATGCATCGCCATCTTCTTCTGTTTCTGCACGCTGGATAGCATCAATAACCCTGCCTCGGACTTTAACCTTGACAATCAACGAATCACCATTTTCACCCTTCTCTACTGACGAGAATCTATAGGGTATCGGATCAAACGCCTCGGGATCAGGTATCTCAGAGTTCGTTGCTCCGGTGGTGTTTTTAGCTGCAGAGCTTTTTATATCTTCATCAGCAGAGGATGACGGACCGGAAGGAGGAGAAGTAGAGTTCCCGGAATCACAGGTTCGGCAGAAAAGCTCTTTGCCGCACCTCTTACAGGTACAGGGGGAAGCCAGCACTTGCGCGCTAAGTAACAAAACAAATAAAGAAAGCCATCTCGATTGATGAATAAAATAATGATGCATATCCCAATTCGCCCTTAATAAAAAAACGAATATGAGCATAGACTAAAATTTTGCACTGCAAGCCAGGGCATTTCTTAAAGAAAGGCAAGCTCAGACCAAACCGATAATATGACAGCTCGCCCAGGATCAGAGGTCAGTTTATGATGCGGTCAAACCGCACTGTCAGAATCAGCAGAACAAACGTCTTCTGACGCCTGAGTCTGTGATGATTGCATTTATAAGTACCTAACCAGTTGGTTTCACATATTCTGGACGGCGGCTTTTTCCATCCTTCTGCGTTCCAACTCTGGTTGCGTAGCTATGGCTACGCGCCCGCCGTTGCGCCTTGAAGGATGAAAAAATCCACTCGCAAGAATATGCGAAACCAACTGGCCAGGTACTTAGTCTTGTTACATCTTCGCTGAAAATGCACTATCGGGAAGATTACGATTAATCGAATGTTCGATATCGGGGATTGATGATAGAGGATCTTCGTTATTCTGAATATACGTTTGAGGAGCCACAAAAAAGTGTAAAGATAAATCAGCATTTTGCTCGTATTCACTGGCCACATTCATAATCGCTGTGAGTGCATCCATTAAATCATGTTGATTAAAACGCAGTGGCGGGGGCAGGTTCTCATCATGATAAATCATTGGCAGGGCTCCCCATACCAGATGAACATTCGGAGACTCTGCTTGATCACGGCGCTGAGTGGGGTCTTCAATAAGAGCTGCAAGCATCACGGGCGTGACTGTGCCAGCGGCAGCCTGATTGCCCTCATCTGCAGCCGCCATTCGGGTAATGATCAGCTGTATCATATTTCCCTCCTGAATAGCCTGAAAAACAGCAGTAAGGTCGAACATCAGTGAGGCGTTCTGAAACTCAGCAGTGAGCAGGTGAGTCATTCCCATATACGACAGGTCCGGCCATTGAGATGGGTCTATATTCGCGGCTCTTTCACGAGTCAGAGCATCTACTCTTTCATGGATTGTCCACCTTCTAAACGTTATTGCTCGTTCGTCTTCTGCACCAAGCGCTGCCAGATACATTTTTTGCAAGAACTCGATCTGCTTTTGCTTTTGCTCCACCATCTTAAATAGCTTTGGCAGACGTTCCTGATCCCCCTCCTCCAACTCAAAATTGACATGATTTATCCCTTTGATGATATTGCGCATATCTACAAGATTAGAAGCCATTTGCTCAGCAAATGCCATGGCACATGCATCGCCATCTTCTTCTGTTTCCGCCCTTTCGATATCATCAATAGCCCAGTCTCTGATTTTAAATTGAACTATCAACGTGTCATCATTTTCCCTCTTTACCGACAAGAATCTATAGGGTTTCAGATATAACTCCACGGAATTAGGTGTCTCAGAGTTCGTTGCTCCGGTGGTTTTAGCTGCAGAGCTTTTCATGTCCTCATCAGCAGAGGATGACGGACCAGAAGGTGGAGAAGTAGAGTTCCCGGAATCACAGGTTCGGCAGAACACCTCTTTGCCGCACCTCTTACAGGTACCGGGTGCAGCCAGCACTTGCACGCTAAGTAACAAAACAAATAAAGAAAGCCATCTCGATTGATGAATAAAATAATGATGCATATCTCAATTCGCCCTTAATAAAAAAACGAATATGAGCATAGACTAAAATTTTGCACTGCAAGCCAGGGAATTTCTTAAAGAAAGGCAAGCTCAGACCAAACCGATAATATGACAGCTCGCCCAGGATCAGAGGTCAGTTTATGATGCGGTCAAACCGCACTGTCAGAATCAGCAGAACAAACGTCTTCTGACGCCTGAGTCTGTGATGATTGCATTTATAGTCTTGTTACATCTTCGCTGAAAATGCACTATCGGGAAGATTACGATTAATCGAATGTTCGATATTGAGGATTGATAATAGAGGATCTTCGTTATTCTGAATATACGTTTGAGGAGCCACAAAAAAGTGTAAAGATAAATCAGCATTTTGCTCGTATTCACTGACCACATTCATAATGGCTGTGAGTGCATTCATTAAATTACTATGTTGATTATTAAAATGCAGTGGCAGAGGCAGGTGTATATCATTAAAAAGCATTGCTGGGGTTCCCCATACCAGATGAATATTCGTGGACTCTGAACAGCTGCTGTAACGATTGAAGGCTTCTGGAATAATAGCTGCAAGCATCACCGGCGTGACTGTGCCAGCGGCAGCCTGATTGCCCTCATCTGCTGCAACCGTTTGAGTAATGATCAGCTGTATCATATTTCCTTCCTGAATAGCTTGAAAAACAGCAGTAAGATCGATCATCAGTGAGGCGTTCTGAAACTCAGCAGTGAGCAGGTGAGTCATTCCCATATATGACAGGTCTGGCCATTGAGATGGGTCTATTTTCGCCGCTCTTTCACGAGACAGAGCCTCTACCCTAAAATGGATTGGCGTCTTTAACATTAGTGTCTGTCCGGCTCCCGCACTGCACGCTGCCAGATACATTTTTTCCAGGAACTCCATCTGCTTTTGCTTTTGCTCCACCATCTCAAATAGCTTTGGCAGACGTTCCTGATCCCCCTCATCTAACTTAAAATTGACATGATCTATCCCTCTGATATTGCTCATATCTACAAGATTAGAAGCAATTAGCTCAGCCAATCCCTTGGAAGATGCATCGCCATCTTCTTGTGTTTCTGCACGCTGGATAGCATCAATAACCCTACTTTGGACTTTAACCTGGACAATCAACGAATCACCATTTTCACCCTTCTCTACCGCCGAGAATCTATAGGGTATCGGATCAAACGCCTCGGGATCAGGTATCTCAGAGTTCGTTGCTCCGGTGGTGTTTTTAGCTGCAGAGCTTTTCATATCTTCATCAGCAGAGGATGACGGACCAGAAGGTGAAGTAGAGTTCCCGGAATCACAGGTTCGGCAGAAAAGCTCTTTGCCGCACCTCTCACAGGTACAGGGGGAAGCCAGCACTTGCACGCTAAGTAACAAAACAAATAAAGAAAGCCATCTCGATTGATGAATAAAATAAAGATGCATATACCAATGCGCCCTTAATAAAAAAACGAATATGAGCATAGACTAAAATTTTGCACTGCAAGCCAGGGCATTTCATAAAGAAAGGCAAGCTCAGCCCGAACCGATAATACGACAGCTCGCCCAGGATCAGAGGTTAGTATGCGGTCAAACCGCACTGTCAGACTCAGCAGAACAAACGTCTCCTGACTCCTGAGTCTGTGAGGATTGCATTTAGTAAGTACCTAACCAGTTGGTTTCACATATTCTGGACGGCGGCTTTTTCCATCCTTCTGCGTTCCAACTCTGGTTGCGTAGCTACGGCTACGCGCCCGTCGTTGCGCCTTGAAGGATGAAAAAATCCACTCGCCAGAATATGCGAAACCAACTGGCCAGGTACTTAGTCTTATTACATCTTCGCTGAAAATGCGCTATCGGGAAGATTACGATTAATCGAATGTTCGATATTGGGGATTGATAATAGAGGATCTTCGTTATTCTGAATATACGTTTGAGGCGTCGTAAAAAAGTGTAAAGATAAATCAGCATTTTGCTCGTATTCACTGACCACACTCATAATGGCTGTGAGTGCATCCATTAAATCATGTTGATTAAAACGCAGTGGCGGGGGCAAGTTCATATCATTATAAATCATTGGCGGGGTTCCCCATACCAGATGAACATTCGGAGACTCTGCTTGATCACGGCGCTGAGTGGGGCCTTCAATAAGAGCTGCAAGCATCACCGGCGTGACTGTGCCAGCGGCAGCCTGATTGCCCTCATCTGCTGCAAGCGTTTGAGTAATGATCAGCTGTATCATATTTCCTTCCTGAATAGCTTGAAAAACAGCAGTAAGATCGAACATCAGTGAGGCGTTCTGAAACTCAGCAGTGAGCAGGTGAGTCATTCCCATATACGACAGGTTTGGCCATTGAGATGGGTCTATATTCGCGGCTCTTTCACGAGTCAGAGCCTCTAATCTTTTATGGATTGTACTCCTTCGCATTATTGTCCGTTCGACTTCTGAACCATGCGCTGCCATAAACATTTTTTTCGAGAACTCGATCTGCTTTTGCTTTTGCCCCACCATCTCAAATAGCTTTGGCAGACGTTCCTGATCCCCCTCATCCAACTTAAAATTCACATGATCTATCTTGCTGTGATTGCCAATAGCTACAAGCTTAGAAGCAATTAGCTCAGCCAATGACTTGGTACATGCATCGCCTTCTTTCTCTACTGCTGCCCGCTCGATAGCATCAATAACACTCTCTCGGACTTTAACTTGAACAATCAACGAATCACCATTTTCACCTTTCTCTACCGACGAGAATCTGTAGGCTGGCAGATAAAACTCTTCGAGATCAGGTCTCTCAGAGTTCGTTGCTCCGCTGGTGTTTTTAGCTGCAGAGCTTTTCATATCTTTATAAGCACAGGATGACGGACCAGAAGGTGTAGAAGTAGAGTTCCCGGAATCACAGGTTCGGCAGAAAAACTCTTTGCCGCACCTCTCACAGGTAAAAGGTGCAGCCAGCACCTGCGCGCTAAGTAACAAAACAAATAAAGAAAGCCATCTCGATTGATGAATAAAATAATGATGCATACACTAATTCGCCTTTAATAAAAAAACGAATTTGAGCATAGACTAAAATTTTGCACTGCAAGCCAGGGAATGTCTTAAAGAAAGGCAAGCTCAGCCCAAACCGATAATATGACAGCTCGCCCGGGATCAGAGATCAGTTTATGATGCGGTCAAACCGCACTGTCAGAATCAGCAGAACAAACGTCTTCTGACTTCTGAGTCTGTGATGTTGACACTGATTGTCTTATTCCAGCGTCACAGTGGCTTATCATTGGCAAATCCGGCAACAGGAAGATTAGGATTAATCGAACTTTCGATATCGGAGATTGATGTCAGAGGATCTTCGTTATCCTGAATATACGTTTGAGGGATCAGAAAAAAGTGCAAGGATAAATGAGCATTGTGCTCGTTTTCATCAAGCACTTTCATAATAGCTATGAGTACGTTCATTAAATTATGTTGACTAACACGCACTGGCCGGGGCCCCATTAACAGGTGCATATCCGAAGACTCTGTATGATCGTTCATAGTGGGGGCTGGAATAATAGATCCAAGCATCGTAGGTCTGGCTGTGCCTGCGGCAGCCTGGTTGCTCTCATCTGTCACTGTTCGAGTAATGATCAGCTGTACCATATCTCATTCCTGAATAGCCTTAAAAACAGAAGTAAGATCCATCATCAGTCGGGAATTCTGAAACCCTGCACTGAGCAGGTGAATCATTCCCGTATCTGACGGGATTGGCCATTGAGATAGCGCTATTTTCCCCGCTCTCTGATGAGTCAAAGCCTCTGCCCTCTCATGGATTGGTATCCTTTTTGTCTCTTCAGCTCCTGCACAAAGCTGTGCCTGATGTAGTCTTGGAAAAATCGTCATCTTATTTTTCTGCTGATCCCGCAACACCATTCGCTCTTGCATTTGATCACGCATCTCCACGGTATCAACTATCATATGATCGGTATTGGTGCTGCGAGCAATGGTTAACAGATTCTCAGCAATTGTCTTGGCAAATTCCCTGGCAAATGCATTGCCTCCTTCCCCCTCGGCAGCAGCCACAGCCGCTTCACTGATTTTAACTTGACTCATCAACACATTTCCTTCCTTCAATAACAAGACGCTATACCTCGACGTATTCAAATCAGGGGAATCAGGTATCTCATCGTTCGTTGCTCCGGTGGCGTTCTTTCCGGCTGCAGAGCTTTTTAAATCTTCATCAGCGGAGGATGACGGACCAGAAGGCGCAGACGCAGACTTTCCGGAATCACAGTTTTGACAGAACATTTGCCCATCTTCACCGGGCTCGCTCTCTTTGCCGCAATTCTTACAGGGGGTAGCCGACACTTGCAGGCTAAACAACAAAACAGATAAAAAGAGCCATTGCGATAGATGAATAAAATTATGATGCATATCTCAATCTGCCTTTAATAGAAAAACGAATCTGAGCTTAGACTAAAGTTTTTCCTTTCCAGTCAGAAAGCTTCTTAAAGAAAGGCTAGTCCTGCCTAACCCGATGATATGAGGGCGCTTCCGGGATCTGAGGTCAATTTATGATGTGGTCAAATCGCGTCATCAGAACAAACATCTTCTGACTCCTGAGTCTGTGATGGTTGCAGTTATTGTCTTATTCCAGCGTCACAACTGATCAGTGGCAGATCCGCTATCGGGAAGATTACGATTGATCCAATCTTCGATATTGGAGGATGGCAGTAGAGGATCTTCGTCGGGTGGAATAGACGTTTGTGGGATCAAATGAAAGTGTAGAGATGCATCATTATTGTGCGAGTTTTCAGCAACTACCTCCATGGTGGCTGTGAGTACGCTCATTAGGTTTTGTTGATTTACACGCAGCGGCTGCTGGGTTCCGATGAACAGGTGCATATCTGTAGACTCTGCATCACCCTCCGTAGCAGGGTCTGGAATAATAGCTCCATGAATCTCCAGCAGCCTGGTTGTGGCGGCTGCGGCAACCTGATTGCCCGCATCTGCTGCCACCATTTGAGCAGAAATGCTCAGTTGTATCATATCTCCTCTCTGAATAACCTGAAAAACAGAAGCAGGATCCATCGCCAGTTGTGAATTCTGAAACCCGACACTGAGCAGATAAACCTTTTTCATATATGACATGTTCGACGATTTAAATCGGTTTTCTTTCGAGTGTCTCTTACGGATCAAAGCTCTTACCTTTTCATGGATTGGCATCCTTTCTGTCTCTGTAGCTCCTGCACTAAGTTCTGCCTGATGCAGCCTTTGCATCATCTCCGGCTGTGCTTGCAGCGGAGCCCACGAGTCCATCAACTCTTTCCACAGCTCCCTGAACTCTAAAATGTTCGTCTTGTCCTGAGCAGGTATCTCATCGTTTGTTGCTTCGGTGGCCTTCTTTTCGGCGGCAGAGCTTTTCAAACCTTCATCAGAGAAGGATGGCGGATCATGGGGTGGAGAAGCAGACTTTCCGGAATCACAGGTTTGGCAGAACATTTGCCCATCTTTACCGGGCTCGCTCTCTTTGCTGCAAAGCTTACAGTGGGTAGCCGACACTTGCAGGCTAAATAACAAAACAGATAAAAAGAGCCATCGCGATTGATGAATAAAATCATGATGCATATCTCAATCCGCCTTTAATAGAAAAACGAATCTGAGCTTAGACTAAAAATTTTCCTTCACAGCCGGAAAATTTCTTAAAGAAAGGCTCGTCCCGTCCGGCCCGATGATTTGAGGGGCTCTTCCGGGAGCGAAGGTTAATTCATGATGTGGTCAAATCACGTCATCAGAACAAACGTCTTCTGATTCCTGAGTCTGTGATGATTGCACTTATTGTCCTCTCACAGCTTCGGTGACAATGCGCTATCAGGAAGATTACGATTAATCGAATGTTCGATATCGGGGATTGATGATAGAGGATCTTCGTTAATCTGAATATTGATTTGAGGGCTTAGAAAAAAGTATAAAGATAAATCGGCACCGTGCTCGTATTCACCAGCCACCTCCTTAGCGGCTATGAGTATGTTCATTAAATTTTGTTGATTAACATGCAGTGGCTGCTGGGTCCCGATTAACACGTGCATATCCATAGACACTGTATCATCGTCTGTAGCAGGAGCTGGCATAATTGCGCCAAGCATGAACAGCCTGGTTGTGCCTGCGGCAGCCTGATTACCCTCATCTGCTGCCACCCTTTGAGTAACGATAAGCTGTATCATATTTCCTTCCTGGATAGCCCGAAAAACAGAAGTAAGATCCATCATCAGCAGGTCATTCTGATACTTAATACTGAGCAGGAGAGTCATTCCCGCATCTGACAGGTCTGGCCATTGAGATGGGTCTATTTTCGTGGCTCTTTCGCGAGTCAAAGCTATTGCCTTTTCATGGATTGGCATCTTTTCTTTCTCTATAGCGCCTGAACCAAGCGCTGCCTGATGCAGTTTTTGCATCATCTCCTGCTGCTCTTGCAGCTGATCCCGCACCTCCATCTGCTTGAAGTCACGTATAAAAAATGCCAGGGAGTTATGCAGTTCTTGATTATCCTGCACCTCTAACTGCTTTTGAAAGTGACGTATAAAAAATGCCAGGGACTTATGCAGATGTTGATGATCTCGCCTCTCCTTTTTCTGATGACAGTGATGCTCCTCCTTGAAACTGATGTCCAGCTGATTCACCTTCAGGTTTCTGGCAATCTTTGCCATATTCTGAGCAAGTACTTTAGCAAGTGACTTGGCATATGCATTGCCATCTTTTCGCTCAAAAGCATCTACAGTCCTGTCACTGACTTCAACTTGAACATTCAACAGATCTTCATTTTCATCACTCATTACCCAGATCCCGAAGGGTGACGAATCTGACTCTGAGTGAGCAGATAACTCATCGTTCGTCGCCTCAGTGGCATTCATTCTGGCTGCGGATCTTTTCAAACCTTTATCAATAGTGGATAACGGACTGGGAGGTGGAGAAGTAAGTTTCCCGGAATCACAGGTTCGGCAGAACATTTGCCCATCCTTACCGGGTTCACTCTCTTTGCCGCAATTCCTGCAGGGGGTAGCCAGCACTTGCAGGCTAAATAATAAAACAGATAAAAAGAGCCATCTCGATTGATGAATAAAATAAGGATGCATATCTCAATCAGCCCTTAATAAGAAACGAATGTGAGCATAGACTAAGTATTCAACCATACGAAATCATATTTTCTGAATTATTGTTCAGGCACTCTGACTACGTTGCAACTTGCAGAAAGGCCAGTCCCGCCCAACCATCCCGTCAGCATAGAACAGAGTCATCAGAACAAACGTCTTCTGACTCCTGAGTCTGTGATGATTGCACTGATAGTCTTGTTACAGCTTCGGCGACAATGCGCTATCGGGAAGATTACGATTAATCGAATGTTCGATATCGGGGATTGATAATAGAAGATCTTCGTTATCCTGAATATACGCTTGGGGGGGCAGAAAAAAGTGTAAGGATAAATTGTGCTCGTTTTCAGCGAGTATCTTCATAATGGCTGTAAGTGTGTTTATTAAATTATCTTGATTAACATGCAGTGGCAGGGTTCCCAATAACAGATGCATATTTATAGGCACTGTTTGAGCGTTCATAAAAGGGTTTGGAATAATAGCGCCATGCATCACGGGCATCACGGGCATCACGGGCATCACTGTGCCTGCTTCAGCCTGATTGCCTTCATCTGCTACCGTCGTTTGAGTAACGATCAGCTGTACCATATTTCCTTGCTGAATAGCGTTAAAAACAGAAGTAAGATCGATCGTCAGTGGTGAATTCTGAAACTCAGCACTGAGCAGGTGAGCCATTCCCATATCTGACAAGTCCGGCCATTGAGATGGGTCTATTTCCGCAGCTATTTTACGACTCAGAGATTCTGCCTTTTCATGGATTGGTGTCTTTATTAGTCTCACTGAAACAGTATCTTCACTAAGCAACGCCTGATGCAGTTTTAACAAGAACTTCAACTGCGTTTGCCTCAGCTTTAACCTCCCCAATTGCTTTTGCCCTTGCCCCGCTACCTCCAATAGCTTTTGTGCTTGCTCCACTATTCCCAACAGGTTTTGCAGACGGTCCCTATCCTCCCGCTTATCCAATAACGTTGGGGAGCCTCCCTCTTCCCGCTCAACTTTCAGAACATCCAACTTAATGAGATCGTAAAGATCTATGAGATTCAGAGCAATTAGATCTGCCAATGTGGCATACACATCGTAATCGTCATCTTCCCGCTCAAATTTCAGAATATCCAACTTAATGAGATCGTAAAGATTTATGAGATCCAGAGCAATTAGCTCAGCTAATGTGGCATGCAAATCGCTATCTTCCCGCTCAGCGGCATAAACAAGCATGCTACCGATTTGAACTCGGGCAATTAACTCATCATTGTCGTCCTTCTCTAAGAACAGGAAATTATAGTTTACCGGATATAACTCGGGAGCAGGTATCTCAGAGTTCGTTGCTCCGCTGGTATTTTGAGCTGCAGAGCTTTTCAGACCTTCATCAGCGGAGGATGACGGATCAGGTGGTGGAAAAGCAGACTTCCAGGAATCACAGGTTTGGCAGAACATTTGCCCATCCTTACCGGGCTCACTTTCTTTGCCGCAATTCCTGCAGGGGGTAGCCAGCACTTGCAGGCTAAATAATAAAACAGATAAAAAGAGCCATCTCGATTGATGAATAAAATAAGGATGCATATCCCAATCAGTCCTTAATAAGAAACGAATGTGAGCATAGACTAAAATTTCGCCTTTCCAGCCAGAAAATCGCTTAAAGAAAGGCCAGTCCCGCCCAACCATCCCGTCAGTATAGAACAGAGTCATCAGAACAAACGTCTTCTGACTCCTAAATGTGTGATGATGGCAGTTATTGTCTTATTCCGACGTCAAAAGGCCTTACTTAGTGGCAAATCCGCTAACAGGAAAATTAGGATTAATAGAATTCTCAATATTGGGGATTGATGACAGTGGATCTCCGTTATCCTGAATGTTGATTTGAGGGCTAAGAAAAAAGTGTAAAGATAAATCAGCATTGTGCTCGTGTTCACTGACTACATTCATAACGGCTGTGAGTGCGTTCATTAAATTATCTTGATTAACATGCAGTGGCGGGCTTCCCAATAACAGATGCATATCTGCAGACTTTGTTTGACCTGCCATAAAAGGGTTTGGAATAATAGCGGCGAATATCAGAGGCGTAACTGTGCCTTCGGCAGTCTTATTGCCCTCATCTGCTACCGCCATTCGAGTAATGATCAGCTGTATCATGTTTCCTTGCTGAATAGCTTGAAAAACAGAAGTAAGATCCATCATCAGTGGGGAATTCTGAAACTCAGCAGTGAGCAGGTGGACCATTCCCATATCTGACAGGTCCGGCCATTGAGATGGGTCTATTTTCGCGGCTCTTTCACTAGTCAGATTTTCTACCCTTTCATGGATTGGCATCTTTACTATTTTTGTTCCTTCAGCAGCTCCTGCACTGAGCACTGCCTGGTGAATTTTTTGCGCGAGCTCCAACTGCTTTTGCTTTTGCTCCACCATCTTCGATATTTGTTGCAGTCGAGTCCCCTCCACAAACTTGATTTTCAGATGATCCACCTTCATATGACCAGCAAGATTTATCTGACTTTGAGCAATATACTCAGCCAATGCATCGCCATTTCCTCGCTCAAAAGCATCGATAGCCAAGCCACTCAATTGAGCTTCAACAACAAGCACATCATCATTTTCATCCGCGTCAAACGACAAGATCCTGAAAGGTAAAAACTCGGGAAAAGGTTTCTCGGAGTTCGTTGCTCCGGTGGCGTTTTTAGCTGCAGAGCTTTTCAAACTTTGATCAGCGGAGGATGACGGATCAAGAGGCGGAGAAGCAGACTTGCCGGAATCACAGGTTCGACAGAACATTTGTTCGTCCTTCCCGTGCTCAATTTCTTTGCCGCAATTTTTACAGGGTGTAGCCAGCACTTGCAGGCTGGATAACAAAACGAATAAAGAAAGCCATCTCGATTGATGAATAAAATAATAATGCATATCTCAATTCGCTCTTAATGAAAGACCGAACTTGAGCTTAGATTAAAATTTTGCACTGCCAGCCAAAAAGTCTCCTCCAATATGAAATGAGCTTGGAGGTGAACCCGATTTCCAATTTGAAAAAGCAGGAAACTTCCGCAGAAACCATTACCGGCGAACGGCGAAAAAAAAATTGCTTTGAAGACTCTGTAACTGACCAGAGGTTGCGCGTCAGTCTGGCAGACGGTTTAATCGCTGTCAGCGTAGAGAAGAGTCAGCAGAACAAACGTCTTCTGACTCCTAAGTGTCTGATGATTGCCGTTATTGTCTTATTCCGACGTCAAAAGGCTTTACTTGGTGGTAAATCCGCTAACGGGAAGATTAGGATTAATCGAATTCTCGATGTTGGGGATTGATGATAGAGGATCTTCGTTAACCTGAATATTGATTTGAGGGCTCTGAAAAAAGTGTAAAGATAAATCAGCATTTTGCTCGTTTTGACCCGCTATCTCTATTGTGGCTACGAGTACGTTCATTAAATTTTGTTGATTAACAAGCAGTGGCTGCTGGGTTCCGATTAACAGGTGCATATCCGCAGACTCTGTATCAACGTTCATAGCAGGGTCGGGAATAATAGCGCCAAGCATCAACCAGGTAGGTATGACTGCGGCAGCCTGATTGCCCTCATCTGCTGCCACGTTTTGAGTAATAATCAGCTGTATCATATTTCCTTCCTGAATAGCCTGAAAAACAGAACTGAGATCCATCATCAGTTGGTCGTTCTGAAACTCAGTACTAAGCAAGAGAGTCATTCCCATAGCTGACAGGTCAGGCCATTGAGGTGGTTCTATTTTCATGACGCTCTCACGAGTCAAAGCTCTTGCCTTTTCATGGATTGGTCTCTTTTCTGTCTCTGCAGCTCCTGCACCAAGCGCTGCCTGATGCAGCTTTTGCATCATCCCTGTTTGCTCTTCCTCACCCCGACGCTTCATTTGCTTTTCACATTGATAGATAAAATATGCCAGGGACTTATGCCAGTGTCGATGATCCCACTGCTCCTTTCTCTTATGACCGTGATGCTCATCCTCGAAACTCATGTCCAGTTGATCCACCTTCATGTTTCTGGCAATCTTGTCCATAATCATAGCGAGCAACTTGGCAAGAGCCTTAGTATATGCTTTGCCATCTTTCCGCTCAAAAGCGTCCATAGTCTTATCAGTGACTTGAACTCGAGCCACCAACACGTCTTCATTTTCATCTTTCGCTAACAAGATCCTGAAGGGTAACGGATCTAAACATGAGGGGGCAGGTATCTCATCGTTCGTTGTCATGGTGGCGCTCTTTTTAGCTGCGGAGCGTTTCAAACGTTTATTAGTGTGGGATGACCGACTGAGGGCTGGATAAGTAAGTTTTCCGGAATCACAGGTTTGGCAAAACATTTGCCCATCCTTACCGGGCTCGCTCTCTTCGCCACAATTTTTACAGGGGTTAGCCGACACTTGTATGCTAAATAACAAAATAAATGAAAGAAGCCATCTCAATTGATGAATAAAATAATGATGCACATCTAAACCCTTCCTTAATAAAGAAACGAATGTGAGCATAGACTAAAATTTTGAACTGCCAGCCCGAAAATTTGTTCAAATAAAGTTGAGTCCCGTCCGACCCGATGATGTGAGGGACTCTTCTAAAGGCCTTGCTTGGTGGCAAATCCGCTAACGGGAAGATTAGGATTAATCGAATTCTCGATATTGGGGATTGATGATAGAGGATCTTCGTTATCTTGAATATTCATTTGAAGGCTCTGAAAAAAGTGTAAAGATAAATCAGCATTTTGCTCGTTTTGACCCACTATCTCTATTGTAGCTATGAGTACGTTCATTAAATTTTGTTGATTAACATGCAGTGGCTGCTGGGTTCCGATTAACAGGTGCATGTCCGCAGACTCTGTATCACCGTTCATAGCAGGGTCGGGAATAATAGCACCAAGCATCAACCAGGTAGGTATGCCTGCGGCAGCCTGATTACCCCCATCTGCTGCCACCATTAGAGTAATAATCAGCTGTATCATATTTCCTTCCTGAATAGCCTGAAAAACAGAAGTAAGATCCATCATCAGTTGCTCGTTCTGAAATTCAGTACTGAGCAGGAGAGTCATTCCCATACCTGACAGGTCAGGCCATTCAGGTGGTTCTATTTTCGTGGCGCTCTCACGAGTCAAAGCTCTTGCCTTTTCATGGATTGGCCTCTTTTCTGTTTCTGCAGCTCCTGCACCAAGCGCTGCCTGATGCAGTTTTTGCATCATCCCCGTTTGCTCTTCCTTAAACCGCCCCCTTATTTGCTTATGAAATTGACGGATGAAAAATACCAGACAATCATGCCGGTGTTGATAATCCAGCCCCTCCTTTTTCTTACGATTGTGATGCTCTTCCTGGAAAGTCATTTCCAGTTCATTCAGATTCATTTTCCCGGCAATCTTTGTCATATACCGAGCAAGCAATTTGGAAAGTGTTGTATATGCATTGTCATCTTTGTGATCAAAAGCATCGAAAGTCTCGTCGCTGAGTTGAATCCGGGCATTCAACACATCTTCATTTTCATCATTCACCAACAAAATCCTGAAGGGTGATGACGGGGGCGCAGGTATCTCATCGGTCGTTGGCTCAATGGCGTTCTTTATAGCAGCCGAGCCCTGCAAAGCTTCATTAGCGGGGGATGACGGACTGGGAGGAGGAGCAGTAAGTTTTCCGGAGTCACAGGTTTGGCACAACATTTGCCCTTCCTTACCGGGCTCGCTCTCTTTGCCGCAATTTTTACAGGGTGCAGCCAGCACTTGCAGGCTAAATAACAAAACCAATGAAAGAAGCCATCTCGATTGATGAATAAAATAACGACACACGTCTGAATCCGTCTTTAATAAAAAAACGAATGTGAGCATAGACTAAAAATTTGAACTGTCAGCCCGTAAATTTGTTCAAATAAAGTTAAGTCCCGCCCAACCCGGTGATATGAAGAGCTCGTCCAGGATCGGAGTTTGCCGGCGTCAGCTTTTTCCCAGGCCTGCTGGCAGAAGATCGGGCGATTTAATTTTACTCCAGGAGTGGCTGGAGACTAGTCCAGACATTTTCGAGCAGTTTTGGCTGTGCTTCGGCAGTTGGGTGAATTCCATCGGGCTGATTCAAGTCACTATTACCCGCTACTCCTGCCAGAAAGAAAGGCACAACAGTCAGGTTATAGGTTTTGCCCAGTTCCTGAAAAATATTTGTAAATTTACGGGTATAGAGCGGACCATAATTGGGAGGGATCTGCATCTCAAAAAGGACGGTTCTGACTTTCTTGGCCTGAGCCATTTTAATCATTTTTTCAAGATTCTGTTTCGTACTCTTTAGAGAAGTACCCCGCAGTCCGTCGTTTGCCCCTAATTCCAATAGCACGAGGTCAGGCTTATATTTATCCAGTGTCGTTTTTATCCGACTCAAGCCTCCTGCTGTTGTCTCACCACTGATACTGACATTGACCACTTTCCAGTCGGGGTTGGTTTGTTGCATTTTTTGCTGTAATAAATAAACCCAGCCTTGATTAATTTCAATACCGTAAGCCGCACTGAGACTGTCGCCATAAACCAGCAGTGTTTTCTCAGTGGCAGCGGATGCGCTCCAGCTCAGTGCAAAACATCCGATAAGCAACCATGAACGTATTAAAAGGCACAAGCGAAGAAAACTATGTTGTGTCATCTTCGAATATGAACGCGGGCAACGAAAACTATTTTTCACGGAACACAACCGCCCAATAACAATTAATTTAAACATCGGCAAACAACTGCGTATGACCATTAGCACAGAATCCTCCATTGCCGTTTCGGCACAATCCCTGAGTAAAACAGTGACAGCCCAGAGTGGTTCGCTCACCATCTTGTCCGGACTCGATCTCAAGATCAAGTCCGGAGAGTCTGTCGCCATCATCGGGACTTCAGGGTCCGGAAAATCCACTCTGTTGGGCATTCTTGCCGGTCTTGATCGGCCTACTGAAGGCGAGGTGGCTCTGGCTGGTAACCGGATTGATCATCTCGATGAAGACGGCAGAGCCCGGGTCAGGGCCGATCATACCGGTTTTGTTTTTCAGTCTTTCCATCTTCTGCCTAATCTGACGGCTCTGGAAAACGTCATGTTACCCCTGGAACTGGCAGGAAAAGAGAACGCAGAGGCAGATGCCAGAACGTTACTCGACAGGGTGGGTTTATCTGAAAGGCTGAGCCACTACCCAAAACAGCTATCCGGCGGAGAGCAGCAGCGGGTTGCCATTGCCAGAGCTTTTGCCGGGCAGCCGGAGATATTGTTTGCTGACGAACCGACGGGCAACTTGGATGAGAAAACCGGGGAAAGCATTATCGACTTGCTCTTCGAGGTGAACCGTGAGAACAAAACGACACTGGTTCTGGTGACTCACGATTTGCAGTTGGCCCACCGCTGTCAACGAGTTTTAAAGTTGACCCGGGGGCATCTGGAAGAAGAGATAGCCAAAGCGAAGGCTGAAGAAAAGCAAGTTGAACATCCCGGAGCACTGAAATGAGTCAAAGTCTTTTGCTTTCGTGGCGTTTTCTGCTGAGGGACTGGCGATCCGGTGAACTCTGGCTGTTGATGTTATCCCTTCTGATGGCCGTGAGCGTCAGCACCTCTATTGCGATTTTCAGTGACAGGCTTCAGCTTTCATTGGGTCGACAGGTAGCCGAAGTGATGGGTGCGGATCTGGTCATCAGCAGTTCCAAAAAGCTGTCTGAACAGGTCAGTCAGGCCATAGAGAACGAACCTGTTGAACAAGCCACTGTTCTGGAATTTCCGTCGGTGGTTATGGCTGGAGACCAGATGCAGCTGGTGTCAGCAAAAGCAGTCACCCTTAATTATCCTCTGCGTGGACACATGCGAACGGCTGATCAGCCTTTTGTAGCGGATGAAGTGACTGAGGATACGCCCGGAGAAGGAGAAGTCTGGTTGGAACCCAGACTGTTTCCACTATTGGAAGTGGAAGTGGGCGACACCCTTCTGCTAGGGGAAGCAGAGTTCAAAGTCGCGCGAGCGATCACTCTGGAAACCGATCGTGGCAGTGGCTTTTACAGTCTGTCACCCCGTCTGATGTTTAACATCAACGATCTGGATGCGACTGGAATTATCCAGCCGGGAAGTCGGGTTCACTGGAAAACATTGATTGCAGGTGAAGCAGAACAGCTGGCCATATTTAAAAGTAAGGTTGAGCCCCTTTTATCCGACAGCGAAAAACTGAATCTGGCAGAAGACGATCGTGAAGACCTGCGCGGTTCTGTCGTCCTGTTAAAGCAGTTTCTGGGACTGGGCAGTATTGCGGCCATGCTTCTGGCCGGTATTGCGGTTGCTATGTCCAGCCGTCGATTTGCTGAACGACGCTTTGATGGTATCGCAGTGATGCGGTGCATGGGCGCACAGCAGAATCAGCTTATGCAGATTTTTGTCGGAGAACTGCTCTGGATGGCTGTTCTGGTTTCAATACCCGGTGTCATCATTGGCTGGCTGTTACAGGCGGGGGTGGTCAAACTGCTGGCGAATGTTTTGCCCCCATGGCTCCCTGAGGCCGGTCCTGTGCCCATGATAGTGGGTGGTTTGACCGGCATTATTACACTGGTCGGATTTGGCCTGGCGCCATTACTGAGACTGAGGGACGTTACGCCACTGAGGGTACTCAGGCGTGAGCTGACACCAGCCGCCGCAAGCGTCTGGTCGGTGTATGGGTTGTCTCTGATTACCATGCTGATGCTGCTCTGGTATCACACAGGCCAGTTGTTGATGACAGTGGGAATGATTCTTGGAGTCAGCGCCGTCATATTACTCATCACGCTGGCGATCAAAGCCGGACTAACAAGCGTTCATCGTCGCTTGTCTGGGCAACCCGTACCCATGCCCTGGCGGCTTGGTCTGAAACGTCTGCTTCAGGAACAGGGACAAACGTCTGCCCAGTTAACAGCTTTCACCCTGACGTTCATGGCTATGGCTCTGGTGCTTTTGGTAAGAACGGATTTGCTGGAACGCTGGCAACAACAATTACCTGAGAAAACCCCCAACTACTTTGCGATCAATATTCAGCCAGCAGAAGTGAAATCCTTTCAGAACTTCTTGCAGAGCAATGATATAAACGGAACCACTCTCTATCCTATGGTTCGGGGTCGACTGATTGAAATCAATGGACTCTCGGCCAAAGAGGCTGTTTCAGAAGAGCAGAGGAATCATAACTCCCTGCATCGTGAGCTGAACATGACCTGGTCAGACCAGCCCTCATCTGAAGTCGAGGTAGTGGCAGGGGAGTGGTGGCAACCGGGTGATACCGGTGAGATTTCCATTGAGAGGTCTATTGTTGAGCATCTGGGGGTTGGGTTGGGTGATGAACTGACGTTTATGATTGCAGGTACTAAAGTGACTGCCAAAGTCACCAGTATCAGGGAAGTTCAGTGGGAGTCTTTCCAACCCAACTTTTACATGATTTTGCCAGAAGCCTCGCTGAAAGGTTTGCCAGCGACCTGGCTGAACAGTTTTTATCTGCCACAGCAGGATCGGCTGGTGTTGAATGAACTGGTTCGACAGTTTCCAACCATCAGTCTGCTGGATATGGACGCTGTTATCAGTCAGGTGCAGGTGATGCTTGAGCAATCCATTCTTGCGGTGGAAGCCATGCTTCTGGCGCTATTACTGGCGGGTTTACTGGTTCTGGCATCGGCCATAGAAGCCAGTCTTGATACCCGACTGCGTGAAGGGGCTCTGATTCGATCTCTGGGTGGCAGCAGAAAGCAACTTGTGATCATGCAGGTAGGCGAGTTTTTCATTCTGGGGGCATTCTCCGGCATGATGGCTGTGGTGGGCACAGAAATCTGTAGCGGGTGGTTGAATGTGCAGGTCTTTGAGCTATCCTGGCAGCCAGCTATCTGGCTCTGGTTTACGCTTCCCATTGTCAGTGCCTTGCTGATTGGCCTATCGGGCTGGCTTGGCATCAGACGTGTGCTAAGGCAGTCGCCTGGCGTTGTTCTCAAGTAGTTTTATGTTGCAAAACTTCAACAGCTCGTTCCCACGGCGAAGAGAGTTTCGCGACACCCTCAGAGCGTGAGAACGAGTTGTTAGAGTTTTGCTGTTAGAGTTTTGCGACACCCACTGGTTGGCAGGGAGTGATTCATTGATGAGCTGGTTGTTTTTTGATCAGTTCTTCAATGAAGCCAGATTCAGAGGAAGTTTCTCACTTATCCACAGTTCATTCAGGGGTTTGATCAGGGTTTTTGTGGAAAAGTGGATAACTTTTTTGAAGCAGTGGTTTTTCCGGTCATCTGTGCCTTCTGTTCAGATGCTGGAAAACGGGTCGATTTTCTCTATGGGCATTTATGATGTCCATGTTACAGTGATTTTACGGATCACTTTCTGAACGCTGTCGAAGTGATCTTCATCCGCAGTATTGCTCAAGCCTGAAGACAGCCGTAAGTCTTCTGATAACGAGTTCCGGGTGTTCTATATGGACTGAGGAGACACTCCATGACTGATCAGGAAGAAGCTTATCTATCCCTTTTGTGTCTGCGCAACAGCACTTTTCGGATTGCTCAGTTGTATTGGACCTATATCAAGCTTCGTTCCCTGACGGGGCAGGCTCCTCCCATTCTTATCATTATGCTGAGTGTCCTCTGGGAAAAGCAGCAGGGACTCCATAACAGACTGCTGGCGGCTTACCCGGAAGATATGGCCGTTGAAAAATGGCATGGACAGGATGAAATGAATGATCGATTGGGTGATATGAGCCGGGAGACCCAGGAAGATCTTCAGAGAATTTGCCAGACAGAAATGCAGATGCTGCAACTGGTCGGCATGATGATGAAGCAATAGCGATCCAGTGGAATTGATATTCTTCCCACCTTAAAGAGCGTTTCGCAAAGCTCCTGCAACTCGTTCCCGCCAGGCGTGGGAACGCATCCCCCCGAAAACCGGCCTCTAGAGTTTGAGATAGCGGATGGGTACCAGAGTTTTACCTGCAACCTGTGGATAACTTGTTGGATAACTGTGTCTTTGTTGTGGTTTTTTATGGTAGTTTTCCCCAATTGACTGTCCCATGGGCTTTGTCTGATCTGAGAGCTAGCTATACTCCGCTCTTCTGAACGGATAGGGAATTTTATGAACCGGTTTACTTTTTCTTCCGGCAGTCTTTTTTTGATACTTCTCTTTTTGGCAACCTGGGTCAATGCTTCCTATTGGGTCGGGGTCAGTAAAGCAGACATCACAGGCTCGGCAGTAGGCAGTGGCATGATGGGATATGCCGACAGCAGCCAGATAAGTGCTGGAATCAATGATCGGCAGTGGGCCAGAGCCTTTATAGTGAGTCAGGGAAGAGAGAGCCATCGTCTTGCTATTGTGGTCATTGATGCGGGAGCGGTTTTTGCCAGTGTTTATCAGGCGGTTCTAACTCGGTTGGAACAAGAGTTTGGTTCTCTTTATAACCGCCACAACGTCATCCTGTCAGCGACTCATACCCACAGTGCCGCAGCCGGTCAGTCTCACCATTTTCTATACAATATGCCCTATGGCGTATTCGATGACCGGGCTTTTGAAAAGATGGTGTCGGGCATTATCCAGGCCATCAGGATGGCCCATGAAGACCTTGCTCCTTCTGAGATCCGGATGAAAACGGGGTTATTGGACAATGCCAGCCGCAATCGGTCCCTGTCTGCCTATGAAAACAATGTAGATGCCAGCCGGCGAGGTTCTATTGACCGGTTTGTTCAGCAACTCAGGTTTGCCCGGGGCGGTAGGCCATTAGGTGCTATCACCTGGTTTGCAACCCATGCAGTCTCCTATCCCCGCAGTAATCTCCTGTTGAGCAGTGACAACAAAGGCTATGCCAGCTGGGCTTTTGAACGCTATGCAAAGTACAACTGGGGAGTGGATTCTTTCATTGCAGCCTTTCCACAAACCAATGCCGGGGACATGACACCTAACCTGAATCTTGATGGCACCGGGCCCGGCAAAACGCCCGAAGAAAATGTCAGGGAGATCGGTCAAAGACAGTTTAAAAAAGCCCTGGAACTTTTTAATGCCAGAGGCAACAGAGTTTATGGACCCATTGAGTCGGTGCATAACTGGGTGGACTTTTCCAACTACGAAGTCCGGCAAGAATATTCAGGGCAGCAGAAGCAAGTAACAACCTGCAATCCAGCTATGGGATACAGTTTTGCCGCAGGCACGGAAGATGGTCGGCCGCCCTATTTTGTGAGGTTGTTACTTGGGGCCTATGAAGGCCGCAAGAATGAGCAATGGTGGATCAGAATGGTAACCGATTTTCTGACCTCGCCGTCCGAACAAGAACTGATATGTCAGAAGCCCAAGCCGGTCATGCTGTCATTGGGAAGTCGGAAAAACTTTCACTATTTCAATGATGTGTTTCCCTCAGGCAATATGCACCGGGAAGTCATTAACCAGCCCTGGGTCCCCGAAGTCCTGCCCTTGATGCTGGCTCGGCTGGGCAATTTTCAGATTGCTGCCTTGCCTGTTGAGCCGACAGTTATGGCTGGAAGACGGCTTCGAAAAAGATTGTCAAAACTTTCAGGGATTCCTGACAGGCATATTGTCATCGCCGGGTATTCCAACGATTATGCCAGCTATTTGACCACAGCAGAGGAGTTCTACAAACAGCACTATGAGGGAGCATCCACCTTATTCGGTCCATGGGAGCTCAGTGCCATGATTCAGGCTTTTTCAAGTCTTTCCAGGCAATTGAGTAAAGAGGAGCAGCCTCCTTCGGATGAAGCAATGCCGTTGGATTTGAGTTATCTGTACGACGATGTTCGTATGGATAACATCCCGGAAAAAGAACATAGCCAATACGGAAGTATAATAACTGACAGTCAGGATAATATTCACTCAGGCCAGTCAGTGAAGCTTCAATATATTGCATCACACCCAAGATCAGGCATGGATCTCGATAGTTTTTTTTATGTGCAGAGGAAGAATGACTGCACAGGATCATGGGATACAGTTGCCACAGATGATGACTGGACTACCCGGTTCCAATGGCAGGCGGGAGTGGCTACCGTCGAGTGGATACCCGATATGTACGACAAAGAAGGTTTATATCGCATTGTCATTCGCGGTGAATATTACACGGTCATTCCCAGAGGGCGTTTACTGAAAAAACACTATGAGTCGATATCAGGGGAATTCTATTATTCTGCTCATGATCCTGACGCCCACTCGAGATCTTTACTCAATACTTTTTCAGGATTGGAAAGAGGTCGTTCCTGTGAAAGATAAAATGAGCAGGAAATAAGGTAGCGGCTTACTTTGAGTTTCCACCTTTTAGCAGGTTTTTGAACTGAACGGCAAAATCCTGCTGGTTTTGCCTGTTATCAGGCGGCAGGGGGGATTCATCAAACCTGTGAATCAAATTGACTTGCTGGTTGGTGACTCCCAGCAATATATCTTTTTCGCCTATACGAATCAGACAGACCCTGGCCTGGCTGGAAACCGGAACGCTTGAGACTACTTTTATTCCCTGGCCAACGGCGGGTGTGCCTATGTTCAATTTCTTTACGATCCAGGCCAGGGCAAATATCAGCACAATGACAAAAAACAGAGGCGCAATAACCTGAGTGAGACTCAGGTCGGCTGGCTTGTCTGTTGTTACTTCTGCAAAAGCAATCGCTGAAAAACCGGACAGTAAAAGCAGATTGAGCCCATAAGGATATTTTTTAAATCCTGAGAGCAAAGAAAGACTTTTCAGATAAAAAAACAGTTTTTTCACGCAGCCTCCTGCTCGCGCTTGAATGGTCCACGCACCTTCATTCCATTCTTATCATATTCACGGGAAAGCATGAAGCGAAAATTCCAGGAGAGAGCCTGCATAATCCAAAGCAGTACAGCTTTGTGTGCAGGCACATCATTGAAGGGTAATGCTGTCATGTCTACTGTATTAAGTCTTGTTGACCAATAATGTGCCGAAGATAAACAATAGTAGTAACTCAACGATATAAATGGGAGTGATCATCGTTCTGGATAATCCACATGACAGATGGCGTTAGCATGACTGTCTACACTCAGGCTCAGGCTGGCATCGCTGATGGTAAAGAGGTTACCGATGAAAAAACCTGACATTACCAAAGGGAAACTCCGGGAGTCCATTTTTAATCTCGGGGAGGCTATCCGTAACCGGGACTGGACAACGCTGGAAGCTCTGGATACTGAAGCCCGTCAGGTAATTGAAGAAGCTCTGGAAAGTGGCTCAGCCCCCTCCGAAGAGGTGAAGGCGCTTCTCAAAGAGCTCCAAGCGCTCTACCGGGAAATGATATTGGCCTGCCAGCTGGAACGAGATCGTGTACAGGAACAGCTGGCGGTCAGCAAACGTCGTCAGGAAGCCATTGAGGGCTATCAGAAAAGTAACAAGAGATGAAGTTGATCGGTTCTGAATCCTGCAAACATTCATTTGAAAAACTGGCCATGGCTCAATTAAAATGCGCCCTTGATCTCAGAGCAGTGGGCTGGTTAGTCTATAAATTCAACGGACTCCAGGTTTTTTACAGGCAAATTAATGGTTCTAAGTTTCACTTCACATCCCAGCCCTAACTTTGATGACCGGGAAATTCCAGTAGAGTTTCTGATCTTGCATTATACGGCTGTGGATCTCCAGGGTACGCTGGACATCGTCTCGAGTAAGGGGTGTGAGGTTTCAGCTCACCTGGTAATTGATCTGGACGGTACCGTCTACGAGCTGGTCAGTTGCCTGAATGGTACGGCTCACAGAGCCTGGCATGCAGGCGTCAGCCGCTGGCAGGAAAAAGAAACATTCAACGATTTTGCCATTGGAATAGAGTTGGTTAACTTCAATGGGAATGTTTTCCCTTTCACCGATGCACAATATTCTGCTCTGAAAGATGTGATTCAACACTTGCAGAAGCACTACCCGAGTTTGAATGATCCACAACGGATTCTTGGCCATGAACAGATAGCCGGTTTCAGGGGAAAGGCTGATCCGGGTTGTTACTTTGATTGGGATCGTTTTTTTAGCGATAGCTATCCTGACCAACCCCGACCCGTACGCGAATCAGTTTGCCCGAAGGAGCTTCAGGCTTCGCTTAAAAGACTTCAGCCACTGGAACCTGACGATAGAGAGCAGCGAGTGCTCTTCTGGCAAAGTATTAACGAGTTAACAGAAACGTCGGTCAGACTGATTCAGAAGGAGGCCGGGTCTCGTTCATAAGTAAAGTCTTTGGCATTACGAGTGATAATAGCTTCTGCGCCAGCCTGAATTGCAGAAGCATGAAGCACACTGTCTTCGTAATCGCTAAAAGAGCTGGCTAAAAAGGGAGAGCGGTCAAGAAGTACGTTCAGGATAATATTGGTCTCGACCAGAATGTTTACAGATACTTATCCTCAAGGTATTTTTTGTAATCCTCCTCGTTTGATACTTCAGAATCCGCCATAACACCCCTGAGACTCTGTGTGAGAGGGGTGAGCTTTTTGGTGGCATCAGATTCCCCAAGGATTAGCGCATTAAAATAATCAGCTACCCGTTGAGACAGAGATTTACCCTGGTTGGCAGCATATTCTTCGGCTGGCTCAACAAGCTTGGCTTTCATCCATAAGGTAAGTTTATGCATAATGGTTTCTTGACGTACCTTTGGCAAATTTTTCTATTGCTGTCTCATTGCTGGCATCAGCAATATCACCAAAATCTTTTAACCTGTTCTGAACCATTGTCCAGGCTTTTTGAACATCGCCTTTATGCACCACGGGCTTTTCTACTGGAATCAGAATGTCTTCCGGCAGTTCATTAAGCTCTTGTAAAGTGCTCAGTTTGCCAATCCAGAGGTTTCCGTGCTCAATAATTTTTTCCGGCTCAGTACGTTCAAAATGCAGAGGCTGAATCGCTCTTAACCGATTCTCTTCCGTAATCTGCACTAACGGCATAGTAACAGGGTACAGAGTACCGATTTTTTCCTTCTTGAATTGATGGCGCAGATTTAAGCTGCGGAGAAAGTGTCCCACCCTAGGAGCCTGACCGAGAATAGCGCCCGTAGCGAGGACGGCAGAAAATTGAGGATGAAAATTCGGTTTTGTGAGGATTGCGCCTTGCAAGCGCGTAAAATCTTGTGGCCTGAAATGGTCATCGCGGTAAAGCTGTGGTCGGCAGCCGTGTACCGAGTCTTGCGTGGTAGAAGGTAACGACTACTGCGAAGCGTAGACAGGGTGATAACAGGCCGTAACGTCTGCTAAGGGATAATTAGCCCCGAAATTGAACGTGGTTGAAGTAGCTGACCTTCTTTCTCAATGGGGAAAGCGGAAGTCGGGAGCTCCGCTAATGACAAGGCATCCCGACTGCTTCCGGGGTTCGTACCCACGGCATGTTATCGAATGATTTTACGTGAACAAGGGAGATCCTGAACGTTCAGGCGGAGCCTGTAGGGTCCGACGAGCCTGTAAAGCAAGAACGACTTGATGACGTTCAGGAAGTCAGACCAGCTGATAGTACTCCGAGGCGGGGAGAGCCCGTCACATGGGGAAGCGGCTGGCGGTATTTGAGCCTTTCCAGGGAAACATGGGCTCCACATCTGAGGGAGTTACGGTCTTTTACGCAGTGAGAAGGTAAACCAGCCATGGCAACGGGACTGGAGAGGGTAGCAGCGAAAGCCCGGAGTTATCCGAAACTTCGCTTTACAAGTCTGGCACATCATATTACCCCGGCGAGCCTGTGTATGAATCTGAACAAGATTCCACACAACACATCGCCCGGAGTCGATGGGCTGACTGTCGAAGAGACAAAGAAAGACTTTAAGCGGTGGTTGGAACAGACACTGACGTCTATCCATCGGCAAGGCTACAAGGCACCGCCGGTCAAAAGGGCATGGATACCCAAGCCGGGAAAAAAGGAAAAGCGCCCTCTGGGTGTTCCCTGCATCAATGACCGGGCTTTGCAGCGAAGTGTTGCTGATGTGCTGAATGCTATTTATGAGCAGGACTTTTTTGCCCTGTTCCATGGGTGGCAGGCCACGACTGGGAGCGCACCATGCCCTGTCCACTTTTAACGAGGTGGTTTCAGGCCGAAAGGTCAGCTGGGTGCTGGAAGCGGACTTGAAGAACTTCTTTGGGAGTCTTGACCATGGATGGCTGCTTCGTTTTGTGGAACACCGGGTCGGTGATCCCAGAATCCTGAACCTTATACGGCGCTGGTTGAAAGCCGGGGTGATGGAGGCCGGGGAGTTGCAAGAGTGTGAAGAAGGTACGCCTCAGGGTGGGCCGATCAGCGTAGTTCTGAGCAACCTGTACCTGCATTATGTACTTGACCTCTGGTTCGAGTGCATGGTCAAGCCTCGGCTAAAAGGCGAGGCATGGCTGATCAGGTACATTGATGACTTTGTGGTGTGTTTTCAGTATCGCAGTGATGCGGAGCGGTTCATGAATGTGCTGCCACAGCGACTGGAGAAGTTTGCGTTGAAACTGGAGCGGGATAAAACCCGGTTAGTCAGGTTCGGACGTTTTGCCAGTCGTGGGGGAAGACGACCGGAAACGGTTTACTTCCTTGGCTTTACGCACTACTGCACAAGGAATCTGAAAGGAAACTTCATGGTGGGAAGGAGAACGGAAAAATCCCGCCTAAGACGCAGCATAGCCAAACTGAAGGAACTGCTGAGACGAATACGCCATGAACCGCTGCACGAACAAGTGACAGCGATCAATCGACGGTTGAGAGGGCATTATGCGTATTACGGTCTGGGAGGAAACTTCCGAAGTATGGAGAAGCTTTACCGGTTTGTTGACCGCTACTGGTACAAGATGCTGTGTAGCCGATGCCGGAAAGGCAAGATTCCATGGGAAAAGTACCATAACCTCAAGCAGCTTCTGCCGCTACAGAAACCGAGGATAATGCTGCCTTTTATGGCAATGAAATCCATGGCTGTGCTGTGAGTCAAATATCGAAGAGCCCGGTGCGGGAAATCCGCACGCCGGGATCTGAGGGGGTTGGAGCTACAATTGGTAGCTCCTTCTACCCGGTGAATAGCGAGCTATTTGACGAACAAAAGCGGATTTTCAGACCAATTTGCTGCCGCCGCAGTAGGGCAGTCTATTCTCGGTCAGGCTCCTAGGAGCCTGACCGAGAATAGGCTTATCTGTTATGATAAGCCTTAAACCAACTCTGATTATGCCAAATGTCACCACCACCAAAGTTTAAGGACAGTCCTGTTGAGTTTGATCAGCATCTGCTGTTCCCAACCAACGTTTTCGATTTGCTTCCCAAAGATCATGATTGTTTTATTTATGAAAGCATTTTTCAGAACATTAATACGTCTGAAGTCGAAAAAAAATATCACCACCTTGGTCAGCACGCATACCCTCCAAAGCTCATTGTCGCTATTCTGATCTACGCATACAGCCATGGTGTTTTCAGTTCCCGTGAGATTGAGCGACGGTGTCGACAAGACTTGGCGTTCATGTATATCTCACAAATGAACTGCCCGAATTTCAGGGTTCTTGGTGACTTTCGTAAGGATAATCTGTCGTTTTTCCATGACTGCTTCAAACAGTCAGTCAAACTGGCCATTGAACTCAAAATGGCATCACTGGGTCATATCAGCCTGGACGGCTCCAAGTTCAAAGCCAACAGCTCAAAACACAAGGCCATGAGCTACGGGAGGCTCAAAGCGAAAGAGGCAGAACTCAGTGCCGAAGTGGATGAGCTGATCAAAAAAGCCAGTCAGTGTGATCAGGAAGAAGATGACGCCTACAAAGCAACCAATGGTTACAGCATTCCTGAAGACCTCCAGTTTAAAGAAGAGCGCCTGAAAAAAATCAAAGAGGCCAAGAAAGCACTTGAAGAACGTGAAAAAGCTTTAAATCCAGACAAACCAATAGACGACAAAAAGCAGATCAGTTTTGCAGATCACGATGCCCGCATGATGAGCAAGAAGGGGTATTGTGAGTACAGCTACAATGCTCAAATTACAGTTGATTCCGATAACCAGATCATTGTTGGCCAGCATGTCAGCCAACACGCCAACGATGTACAGGAAGTGGAGCCGGCGCTGAGGGCATTATCAGGAGCCACTGATGGCGCGGCTGTAGATAAGTGGAGTATGGATAATGGTTACTTTTCAGGGTCAAACTTACATACAGTCGAGCGACATGAGATTGATGCCTATATCGCAACCGACAAGGCGGAGAAGCCTGCCGCTGACGACCTTGAAAGCTCTGACAGGAAGTTTGTCAAAGCGGATTTTGCGTATGATTCCGAAGCTGATGTATTTATCTGTCCGGCAGGGGAAAAGCTGGTAACGAACCCGGCCAGCAAAAGCAAAAGAAAAAGCTACCGGGCAAACAAGACGGTATGCAGGGAATGCCCTTATCGTCGGAATTGCAGTGATTCAAAGAAAGAGGCTGGCAGGGTTATCCGTACCGATAAGTTTGAAAAAGCACGTCAGGCTATGAATAAGAAAATGGAGACAGCCGGTGCGAAAGCCATATATGAGCGTCGTAAAGTTATTGCGGAGCCACCATTTGGACAGATAAAAGAATCTGGTTTCCGAGGGTTCAGTCTCCGCGGCAAAGAAAAAGTTTCAGCGGAATTTTCACTGGTATGCACTGCGCATAATATCAAAAAATTTGTAAAAGCGGCTTCCACGAGGTCAATCCGTCTTGAAGATTTGAAAGAGGCTAAAAAGGCAGCATAGAGGCTGTGAGAAGGCATAAATATGCAAAAATGAGCAAAATCCCACTAATAATTGGATATTTTTTGCTCATTTTAAGATTTGGGAAAACTTCTGTTGGTCTGGTTGCGCTATTCTCGGTCTAATGGGATGGTCCGCCCCTCCTAAACGGCTTCAAATGAGCCAAAATGGAGTTAACCATTTAAACAGGATTAACCGGAGCGAACCACCCATGACTATTTCAGTACTTGGTATCGATATTGGCAAGAACAACTTTCACCTGTTTGGTGTTGATGACCAGGGTAGCAAAGTCATCAGAAAGAAGTTGTCCAGGAAGAACCTTTTGGAGTACGTGGCAAATCTGGAGCCATGCATTATCGCTATGGAAGCTTGTGGTGGTGCTCACTATTTGGCTCGGTTATTCAAGAACTATGGGCATACTGTCAAGCTGATTTCACCTCAATTTGTCAAGCCTTATGTCAAGACCAACAAAAATGACTACAACGATGCTGAAGCGATTGCAGAAGCAGCTTCACGGCCCAGCATGCGTTTTGTACCTGTTAAAACGTCAGAGCAGCAGGCCTGGCAACTTCTGCACCGCTATCGTCAACAAGCGGTTGATCAGAGAACTGCCCTGGTTAACCAGATCCGGGGGTCACTATTGGAAGAAGGTATTGTGGTTGCCCAGGGTATTGGTAAAGTTCGTGCACAGCTTCCACGAATTCTGGAAGATGCTGAAAATGGACTCCATTCGCTGACTCGTGAGCTGCTACATGGTTTATCAGAAGAGTTGGCCAGTCTTGACAAGCGTATTCAACAGTATGACCAGAAAATTCAGGAGCTGGCTGAAAACGACGACGAATGTCGTCGAATGATGACTATGCCGGGTATCGGAGCCATCACTGCCACAGCATTGAAGGCAGCCGTTGGTGATGCGACGTATTTTAAATCTGGTCGACACCTTGCCGCATGGTTGGGATTAGTTCCAAGACAGCATTCCACAGGCGGTAAGTCAGTCCTGCTGGGCATCAGTAAACGGGGTGATAAATACCTGCGCACATTATTGATACACGGCGCACGTTCGGTACTCCACTGCCTCAAAAATAAGGATGACCGCTGTAAAAAATGGGTTAGCCAACTTAATGAGCGCAGCAATCACAACGTTGCCGCCGTTGGTCTGGCTAATAAAATGGCTCGGATTGTCTGGGTCATCATGACCCGAAATGAAGTTTACAAGGCTGCATAATGAGGTAAAGGCGGCAGCGGCAAAGTAAAGCATAAGCTTAATCAAAGGGGAACCCCCCCCGCAGATTGCGATGAGCATGTACAGTTGATGGCAAACAGGTAAAAACCGGCAACCTGAAACCTGATAGGAGTCTTGGCCCTTGAGGCCGTCGGACTGATAAGGCCAGGTTGCGCGGATACCCATCAGGGCCAGAGGGTTAGACCTCATGAATAGGCCGTATATATGATTGCAGTTATCTTTGTTTGCTAATTAACAAAACAGGCTCTTGCAAAACGGGGCGGACCATATAAGGCTCCTAGGTCAAACACCATGCTTTCCTCAAGATCCCGCCAAGGCCACTCATTTTGAGCCGTTTCAGCTCATTTATGAAAGTCAGTTAATGCGACCTCCATCCTTTCTTTACACTCAGCGATGGTTGCCAGATCACTGAAAATTCGGCCCTGTTCTGAATTAAAGACATGATATTTGAAAAAAGATTCCCTGGTGAAGTCAGGGTCAAATGCAAGATTGTGGTCAATAGGCAAGAGGATATAAGAAGCCACACTTCAAGATGATGGTGTACTTGCTGACAGGAAAGCTCGACTTCAGTGGAGTGAATGAAGCCTGCTTACCCACTTAAAATTCAAAAGAACCGGTTCTGGCTATCTTTTAATCGTATCTATCGGTGTTGAAAACCACTCTATCTAAGGTGGTTTTAGCCGCATGGCTTGGCAGGTTTGTCGTTCTCACTGAACAGGGTGGCGTGGTTGGCTTGCACAGTCGCTTTTTCGGACTCTCTACCCAGAATTTCTGTGAAGATTCTTGCTCTTCCTCTCCTTGCCTTTGTAAGGTGCTGGTAAACTCCGATAGCTGCATTAGCATCGTCGGTTTCCTTTTCCCCGTAGTTTCTTACGACAGGGGTAATGTTGGAGGTGTTTGCGAAACAACGGATTGAACCCGTTTCATTTTTTGGTTGATATGAGCTAACAGCAGTGCTGTAAGAATTGTTGCTTCCTTTTCGCCATATTCAGTATCACTGTCCACCAGATCCACTATGGCTTTATAAGTACGCAGATCGACTGGCTCGTCACTCTGACTGAACATGGCGGCGTAAGTGGCGTGCATAACCGCTTTATCAAACTCTACGCCCAGAATTCTGGTGTAGTTTCTGGCGTGCTTCTCGCACTCTTTGCCTTTCATGGTGTTGATGGCCTGAGCTAGTTTGAGGTCAGGGAGTTTGAGCAGGTCGCGGGTTTTCATGGTTGGTAAAGTACTTTTTATAAAGTAATTTAAGGCCGATGCGGGAGTTTATTCGATGGTTGAGGGAAAACCAAGGTGTACCAAAGAGATACTTGCTAAAAAGCATACGTCATTTCGAGATGCTGAAGAATTCTATGGAAATACTCCCTGTCCTACGCACGCAGTTTTTTTAAGTGCGCTGTCACCTTGCCTTTAACAAGCTTGGGACGAGCCAAGTTTGTTTTATATCAGAGCCTCATCCAATTATAGAGCCAGCAATATGGCCAGAATGGTTATAAAACCTAAACCCCAAGTCATTCTTTTTGAATCCGCTGATGAAGTGGTGGCCAAGCTGCCAGATGAAGTGGAGGTCAAGCTGTTATTAGATATCGTGTTGCTTCTAAAAGCCCTATCGGTAATAAAAGCAGAGGTCGTAGCGACTGTCGGGCAGACTGCTGATTCAAAGAAGAAACGACCTTCGAAGTTGGTCAGTCCGTCACAGGCCGTGGCAGACGAGTTAATGGCCGTCCAGGTATTTAGAATCTGGCTGATGGTATAGGGAATGGTTGTTGGCACGGAAACGCTTGAGCCAGCCGATGGCATGGCAACCGTTGAACTTGGTGTTGACATGTCATTGGGTGGAGTCGTCGGTTTTTTGCACTTACTTCCCAGTCGTAATGGATCATCAGCTTTCAGGCTGAAGTGTTGTTGCAGTTGTTGCCATGGACTGGTGGCTTGCAGTTGGTTACAGGCCAGGGCCAGCTTAAGAGGGGGGCTGACGTTTATAGCGGGCGCTGTTACCCGGATCCGGTTGCCTGCCAGGTTAAAGAGAGGAGGCTCTGCATTGGCATCGGTATGACCTATAAGAGTAAAGCCTCCCACCCGGGGCGATCGTTGGGCACGAGCGTCGCGAAGTGTGTTAGTAACGCCATCATTGATAATGTCTACGGTATTTCTGAAGATATCCAGATGGGTTCCGGACCCGAGAGTAAATTCACCTGCCTCTGCCATTCTGCCCCGGAATCTATTATCAGTAACAGTGATTCTCTGTAACTGGTTCCTGATAGCAGGAAGATTTACAAATATCCCATCTTCGGGCATATAGTTCAGGTACCAGGTCTTGATGAGGTAACCCCTGACCGTGTTATTGGCAAACTGCAGGCCCGGGCCAGGACGATCGAGATCGGCCGTTGCATCCAGTGGTTCTTTGCAATCAAGATTAATTGCGGACCTCTTGGGAAGATGGAATATGTTGTCTTCTACAATCAGTCTCCGGTTGTAACATTCTGCGAAAACAATAGAGTTAGGTATGGGGTGGGCAGCGTCTGGGTGACCAGCAGTGTATCCAAGTGGCCGGAAAGTAAGGTGTCTGATATGGCTGTCTCTTTTTTCTCCAAACCGGAAATTTTTAGTGGTTCCTACCTTGACCATATAGTAGTCTCCGTGACCTCTGAACTTGATAACGATTTCAAAACCGTCATCAGCGGCTCCAATAATGCTCTGGCCATCCTTTAAAACTATCGGATCTTTCAAAAGGTACTCAACCGGGTTTCTACCTCTGACAGGAACCGTTTTGGAAGAGAGCAGTATCACCGTATTTTCAGGAGCCTGATGGATCAATTCATCTAAATTTTCTTTCTGGTTGGCACTGAGAACAAGACAGTGTCGTCGGTGAAGCTCACTATACTGCTTTAGCCGTCGCTGAACACCCGCCGTTTGTCCTGTGAGAGAGTTGCACAACACCGGGGCAAGTTGAGTTGCCGACTGAGCCTGTGAACACAGAGCGTGCAACAAGAATAGCGGGCCGACAAACAGTGCCAGATAAAGCTGCAGGCTACTCATGTTCTGGATTCCATAGAAAAGTGAATAGGAAGCCTGGACGTTGCGTTTATGTTTAGCCACCTGAAAGCCGGGTCGTTCAGAGGGTGTCAGTTATATTCCTCCAGCCCCAACAGTTTTTTACCCAGCTCAGTGAGCCGGGCGGGCTCTCCCGGTTCCGGATCTTGTTGATAGTTTAGGCCCCGCCACTTTTCTGGTGCTCTTTTTTCCTGCCAGAGTTGTATGCGTTCTTCAGCCGTTTCTTCCAGGCCTACCGGAAACATTGAGATGTAGACGGCCAGTCTGGGTCTGTCCGAAACATTCAGCATGCCAGAATGGGGGAGTCCTGAGTCCCAGATAACCAGTGAACCGGCCTCGCCTTCTATAGGTTCTATCGGATATTGACTGAGTTCCTCTTCAGAGAACCAGAGACTTTCACGGTGCTTAAGAACCTCATCTTTTTTGAAAAGGCTGGGTACACAGCAGAATGCCCCCTGGTCTTTTTTGGTGTCGGTCAGATAGAGAATGCCCTGCAAGCGCAACGATGTCAGTTTTTCAGCCGGAAAGTCGAGATGGATATGACGTTTTAGCTGATCTGCTTCGGGGTCAAGAGAGGGAGGCTTGAAAGACAGTCTATCCATTCGAACCCAGAGTTTTTCAGTGCCGAGGAACTGAGAGAAGAGTGTGTGAATATTGGGATGTTGTCTTATATTCCAGAGGCTCTGGTGCTGGTGAACGGGAACAAGTCCGTTGTAACCCAGGTCTTTTTTGTACCAGCTTTCCGGCTCGCCGAGGTCAATTTCAAGAAACTGTGTGATTAAATCAATTGCGTCATCACAGAGGGGCAGGGGGATGGCATCAGGAATGACTGTGTATCCGTTCTCGTTGAGTTGGCGCCTGTTTTCCTTTGACAGAGTCAACATGCTTATGCCTCACTGATTCAGTTCAGGTGTTCTTTCAGAATAAACAGTCCTGAACTGAATAAACAGCCCTGAGCTGAATAAGCAGCCTTTGAGACTCTTTTCAGTGGATTGTTTCGTCGGCTTCTCTTTCTTCCAAACCTTCCAGCAGGGATTCGAGAACGATCTTGAGGGTATCGGTTTCTTTGTTGAGTTCATAATGGCGAACCATGGCCACCATGGCCTGCGCCATCGGATAGAGACGAAGGAAGTTTTTCAAATCGTGTGGCTGAATAGCCTGGCCGGCATTCTCGACAAAGTGATTGGCACCGGAGGCTGACCCTTTATTGGCAGATTCTACCAGAGACATAATCTGCTCAAGATCTTCCAGGTCATTAAATCCCAGAAGCATTTCAGCCAGACTCTCTTGAAGACGCGCTCTCATAGTCATTACTCCTACAGGAGTCCGCCGGAATTATGACCCGTCAGGCTCCAGGCAAGTTAATAACTTGCAGAGTAAAGACGGATTATCTTGTAACCAATTCGTATGTCTGTCGATTTTTTGCGACTTACCAGAATGTTGGTTAGCTTTTTAGTGCTTTTTCAGAGAAAAACACTTAACGAGAGCCTCTTTTTTTCAGGTGTCGAAAAGCACTGGTAGGTCAATCACTGATAAGGGTCAGCACAGAGTGATAAACATCCCGGCATGACCGAAGCGCCCTGAACCCTTATAATGGCTCTTTTCCTGTTTCCTCCTTGCCGCTCTGGTAGTAACTCCATGACGTTAAAAACTCTCCGCCTGAAGAATCGGGCTGATCGTCGATTGAAAGCTGGCCACCTCTGGATCTACAGCAACGAAGTCGATACCCGGACTTCTCCCCTGAGAGATTTCAAAACAGGGGAATTGATCAATATCGAAAGTGCTGAAGGTAAACCTCTGGGGACAGGTTATATCAACCCGAATAGTCTGATCTGTGCCCGGCTGGTCAGTCGGGACAGCAAATATGTCCTGGATCGTTCACTGCTGGTGCATCGTATTCAGGTAGCCTTGAGTCTCAGGGAGAGAGTATTCGACAAACCTTTCTACCGTCTGGTCTTTGGCGACAGCGATGGTTTGCCGGGACTGGTGGTTGATCGTTTTGGCGATATTGTTGTTGCTCAGATGTCCACTGCCGGTATGGAAACGGTCAAGGATGACATTGTTGATGCTCTGGTCAAGGTGCTCAAGCCTTCAGGTATTCTTCTGAAAAATGACGGGACTGGTCGCCAGCTGGAAAAGCTGCCTGAGTACGTAGAAGTGGCTTATGGCGAAGTGCCGGAAAAAGTGGAGCTGGAAGAGAACGGTGTAACCTTCAGGGCGCCGGTCATCAAAGGCCAGAAAACGGGCTGGTTCTACGATCATCGCCTGAACCGCGAACGTCTGCGTCACTACGTCAGCGGTAAGAAAGTACTGGATGTTTTCAGTTATGTCGGTGGCTGGGGCGTTCAATGCGCGGCCTTTGGTGCGAGTCAGGTGACCTGTGTTGATGCTTCTGAGCAGGCGGTAGAGCTGGTCCATGAAAATGCCGGGCTTAACGGCCTTGGCGATCGTGTTGAGTCTATCCAGGGGGACGCTTTCACAGCCCTGAAAGCTCTCAGGGATGAGGGTGAAAAGTTCGATGTCGTGATTGTTGATCCACCGGCCTTTATCAAGAAACGCAAGGACATCAAAGCGGGTGAACAGGCCTATCGCCGGATTAATGAGCTGGCCATGAGGTTGCTGGAAAAGGATGGCATTCTGGTGTCCTGTTCCTGCTCCATGCATCTTCAGAAAGATTCACTGTTCGATGCCCTGAGAGCGGGCAGCCGCCATATTGACCGTAATTTGCAAATTATCGAGCAGGGTCATCAGGGCCCCGATCATCCCGTTCTGCCTGCCATACCGGAGACAGAATACATCAAGGCCATTATTGCTCGAGTGACCCGGGCCTGATCAGAGCCGGTTAATAACCTGAACCAGTTGGTCTGCGTCTTCTTCCGTATTATAAATATGAGGTGAAAAACGCAGACCTTCGGATCTTTGATCGCAGAATATGCCAGCATGATCCATGGCTTGCATCGCTTTCTGGTTATCCTTGAATGAGATGGCCAGAGTGCCTCCTCGACGGTTTTCCTGCATTGGAGAACGAATCTCTCCCTGATTAATTTGAGCGATAATATGATTAATCAGCTTCTGGTTATGCTGAAAAATATTTTCCGTACCGATACGATCCAGAGTCCGGATACTCTCTGCGGAGACGGTAAAAGGCATAATGGAAGGGGTTCCTCCCATAAAACGCCCTGCGTCAGCCGCATAGTCAAAGTGATGAATATCAAACGCCATGGGGTTCTGATGAGAGAACCAGCCGACATCCATGGGCTGACAGCATTCGATGATGTCATCACTGGCCCAGAGATAGCCGCTGCCGGGACCGCCACACAACCATTTAACACTGGAACCAATGACGAAATCGGCTTGCCAGGTATTAAGGTCAATGGGGACAACTCCGGCTGACTGGGCGATATCCACGATAGAAATTATCGACTTCTTTTTGGTCAGTCCTGTGATGTCAGCTACGGGCAAGCGCAGACTGTCATTGGACTGAACGTGAGTGATAAAAGCCAGCCAGACATCGTCGGACAGCATGTCATCCCAGCAGTTCAGGTCTGTAAGGTTCGTTTCGTGAGGTATGAAGCGGGGCTTCAGTCCAAAACGTTTACACAGGGTCTGGATCACAAACCCCATGGAAGGAAAGTCTCGTTCTGACATCAAAATATGCTGGCCAGCAGCAGCCGGTGGCAGCGAACCCACTATTTTGGTCAGTGCACTGGACAGGTTGGTCTGCGGGCAGAACTGTTGGGTTTTAGCGTTAAGCAGATTGGCCAGAGCAGCATTGAATCGGGTCAGGTTTTCGAGCCATTGTCCCCATGCGTGACTGCCCTGTTGTTTCCAGAGTTCCAGAAAATGACTCTGAAAGGCATCACTGGCGGAAGCGGGCAGACAGCCAACCGAGTGATTCAGAAGATAGACGCTTCGTTCGGGCCGATGGAAACGCGCTTGAATATCAGTTGTCATGAGCGGCATTTTTGGTGTTGCCCAGGGCGTCTCTTTTTACGCCGTATTCTCCGCCCCAGGCATCGGTCATTGCGCCACGGATATCCCAGAGTTCGGGAAAAAAACGCTGTTGAATGCCTTTTTGCAGAAGTTCAACAGAGCGGCCTTTTAAGGATTTTGCACCTATGCCAATGGTTCTGTAGATCAGCTTGAGATGATGAATACGGAAAGCCTGAAACTGTTCATCAAATTCGGTGAGGGCTTCTGCCACAACATAGGCCTCGCAGTGACTGTATTGTGAGTTATAGATCTTTTCTACCGTCAGCCCTTTCTGGTCGAGGTAATGCTTTTGATAACTCTCCCAGAGGAAGGGGGGCATTTTCAGCAAGGTTCTGAATCCGGGGGATTCCTGCCCGCTGCCATTACCCAGTTGCAACCGGATTTCCTGATATTCTTTTGGCGACATGCTTTCCAGCAGACGCAGCTGGCTGGTCATCAGGGTAAGTGTTTGCTGTACTCTCTGGAACAGGCTGATAACTCGGTGAGTATTGGTTTCTTGAATGTAATCATCGATGTCCAGAAGTGTGTAACCGATCAGTTTCATCCAGAGTTCCTCGATCTGGTGAACGACCTGAAACATCAGTTCATCTTTATTACAAAGATCAGCCATGGGCTTCTGGGCTTTCAGAATCTGTGAGGTATTGAGATAGACTTCGTAGTCCAGCTTACCTTCACCTTCCATTAATGCGTAGAAGTGGGATCTGTCCATTGTTTCTCCGCTTTTTTGATGATTGTGAGCAGAGGTCCGGGTAAGGCCAATCTGCTGCAATGGAGGTACCAGCAATGAATAGAGAATTCGCTGGTACCTCATAAATAAAGCACAGAAACGGACGGTTCTTAAAGAGTAAAATAGATTTATCTGAGGCTGATGACGGGCCATCCTTTCTCATGAGCAACTGTGGTCAATTCAGGGTCAGGATCAACCGCGAACGGGTGATCTACCTGACCCAGCAAGGGCAGGTCATTTTTTGAATCACTGTAGAAGTAACTGCCTTCCAGAGAATATGCCGGATTTTCCTGCAACCATTGCTTAAGGCGGATCACCTTTCCCTCCTGAAAAGTCGGTGTGCCGACCACTTTGCCTGTATAGCGGTTATCTTTAATCTCAAGCTCAATGGCCAGTAGCGTATCGACATCAAAGGCTTTGGCAATGGGCTCGGTAACAAATCGGCTGGTGGCGGTTATGATCATCAGGTGATCACCCTGTTGGCGGTGTTTTTTCAGGAGGTTCGCAGCTTTTTCCAGCATGATGGGGCGAATGGTCTGTTCCATGAACTGGTCATGTCGGACTTTAAGTTCGTCCAGAGTGTAACGGGTCAGTGGTTCAAGGCAAAAGTCGAGGTATTCGCTAAGTACCAACGTACCCGCTTCATACTGACGATAGAAATATTCATTGCCATCATGAAAGCTGGCTGCATCCACCATGCCTTCATGGGACATGAATTGTCCCCAGAGATAGTCACTGTCACCGGCTATCAGGGTGTTATCAAGATCAAAGATTGCCAGAGCCACAAATCCTCCTGCCAGACTGCGCTGCTATAAATGTTTGCTGATTGTACTATGAAAATCTTCTGAGAGGCTGTTCATGATTTCTTAGGAAAGCGAAAACGGCGAGAAATTGTTTCTCATGTTAATACTCTTGTCACAGTTTTGAAGAGTAATAATTGATTAATTATCAAAAGTGGCATCCTGATTGCAAAGATCTTGATTGCCGTTGTGCAGCGGTTTATGAAACAATGCAAAGCAATAGATAGTTTAAGGTAGTCGCTTACGTGATTGACACAGATGGATTCAGGCCCAATGTGGGCATAATCCTCGCTAATCATCACGGACAGGTCCTGTGGGCCAGGCGAATCAGACAGGAAGCATGGCAGTTTCCCCAGGGGGGCATAAACGATGATGAAACCCCCGAAGATGCCATGTATCGCGAGCTGTATGAAGAAATTGGGCTTCAGCCGGACGACGTAAACGTTCTGGCGTGCACTCGTGGCTGGCTGCGTTATCGCCTGCCCAGAAGACTGGTTCGAAGGGATCAGCATCCGCTTTGCATTGGGCAGAAACAGAAATGGTTTTTGCTGGAGCTGCTAAGCAGTGATGACCGGGTTAGTGTGGATCATACGGGATCACCGGAGTTTGATGGCTGGCGATGGGTCAGCTACTGGTATCCCCTGGGGCAGGTCGTTTCATTTAAAAGGGAGGTCTATCGCCGTGCTTTGCGCGAGCTGGTTCCCCGAATAGGACGCCTGCAAGCTAATCAAGCTAACAATGTGTAATTGTCATGACTTTTGACACTGAGACTGTTGCCAATGCTGACATCAGCCTGAAAGGCACAGATAATATTCACTGAGGTGCTATCCTTGCACTTGCGTGATGAAAGCCTGTTTCTGACAGTCATCACACAGAAACCATTTCATGGTAAACAACAGAGACGGGCGTCTGTTATTTTTAGATAGCAGACACAGGAGACAGATAAGCAGACTGGACTAAGTCACCATGCTGAACACCCTGCGTACGATTGTACAGGAAGTCAGTGCCGCCTCGGATTTGCAGGCTGCGCTAAATATTATCGTGCGGCGGGTTCGGGATGCGATGAATACCGAAGTCTGCTCAGTCTATCTCTACGATGCTGAACAGGCTACCTATACGCTTATGGCGACAGAGGGCCTCAATAAAAAGGCTGTCGGTGTCGCTCGTTTATTCCAGTCTGAAGGTCTTATCGGTCAGGTCGGTCTCAGAGAAGAGCCCATTAATCTGAAAGCAGCTTCCTCTCATCCTAAATATCGTTACATTAAAGAAACCGGTGAAGAAAAGTTTCATGCTTTTCTTGGGGTTCCCATCATTCATCATCGGATGATTCTGGGTGTGCTGGTGGTTCAACAAAAAGAACAACGCCGGTTTGATGAGCATGAAGAGGCTTTTCTGGTCACCATGTCTGCCCAGCTTGCAGGTGTCATTGCCCATGCTGAGGCCACAGGTTCCCTGCATGTTACGGTCAATACCCGCAAGACAGCTCGCTTTCAGGGGACGCCTGGCGCGAGCGGTGTTTCCATTGGTGAAGCCGTTGTCGCTTCTCCGGTGGCGGATTTGGGGGCCGTTCCTGATCGTACCTGTCACGACATCAAAAGAGAACTGGACTCTCTGGATCTGGCTCTGGAGTCGGTTCGTTCGGAAATGAAGGCCACAGCCGAAAAACTTTCTGGCCATCTGCCGGCAGAAGAGCAAGCATTATTTGATGTCTATCTTCGGATGCTGGACGACAATGCTCTGGGGTTGGAAATCAGGAACCGGGTGAAGCAGGGTAACTGGGCACCGGGAGCGCTCAGGCAGGTAATAGACGAGCACGTACGTACTTTTGAAATGATGGACGATCCCTACATGCGTGAGCGTGCGGTTGATGTAAAAGACTTGGGTCGTCGGGTTCTTGCCAGTATCCAGCAACACGATCATGAATGCATAACCTACCCCGATCAAACCATACTGATTAGTGAAGAACTGACGGCCAGTATGCTGGCAGATGTTCCCCAGGAGAAGCTGGTGGGCCTTGTCTCTATTCAGGGTTCGAGCAATTCCCACGCGGCCATTCTGGCCAGGGCTCTGGGCATTCCTACCGTAATGGGGGCAGTCGATCTGCCCTATCACAAGATGTCCAGCAAGCAACTGATTGTCGATGGCAACCTTGGGCTGGTTTATGCCTCGCCTTCCAGAGAACTGCTGGAACACTATCAGGCCGTTGTCGAAGAAGAAAAAGAATTCAGCGAAGGGCTTGAAGCAATCAGTGACCTGCCCTGTGTTACCCCGGACAATCACCGTTTACCACTGTGGGTTAATACCGGTCTTATGACTGACACGGTTCGTTCACTGGATCGTGGAGCAGAAGGTGTCGGTCTTTATCGTACCGAAGTTCCTTTTATGCTCAAGGAACGATTCCCCAGTGAAGCAGAGCAGGAAAAAATTTATCGTCAGCAGCTTGAAGCCTTTGCCCCCAGACCAGTCACCATGCGTACGCTGGATGTGGGCGGGGACAAGGCTCTGTCTTACTTTCCCATTCAGGAAGACAACCCCTTCCTGGGGTGGCGAGGTATCCGTGTAACCCTGGATCATCCGGAAATATTTCTGGTTCAAATCCGGGCGATGCTTAAAGCCAGTGTTGGACTGGATAATCTTCGAATCATGTTGCCAATGGTGACCAGTGTTTATGAAGTAGAAGATGCACTGCATCTTATCCACAGAGCGCATGGCGAAGTGTCAGCTGAAGGTTTATCGGTTGTGATGCCTCCCGTCGGAGTTATGATTGAGGTTCCTGCTGCGGTCTATCAGGTCCGTGAACTGGCGCAGAGTGTAGACTTCATGTCGATCGGTTCCAATGATCTCACGCAATATCTTCTGGCAGTGGATCGAAATAATCCCAGGGTGGCTGACTTATATCACTCTTTCCATCCGGCTGTTTTGCAGGCGCTTCGAAAAGTGGTCGAAGATTGTCATAAAGAAGGCCGAACCGTCGGTATTTGTGGTGAAATGGCCGGTGATCCAGTCGCTTCTGTTCTTCTTATGGCCATGGGGTTTGACATGCTTTCCATGAGTGCCACCAACTTGCTCAAGGTGAAATGGGCGCTCAGGAAAATCACTCTGGAAAGAGCCAGAGAGATTCTTGATGACGTGATGATGCTGGACAATTCTCATTTGATCAGGAGTTCGCTGGAGTTGGCTCTTTGTCGTGAGGGACTTGGTAAAGTCATGGGTATCAAAAGCAAGCGCTTCTCCAGCTAGTAGTGCAGACCTTCCATGGTCTGAGTCGCTGACAGAAGATCCTGAGCTTTGAAAAGGATAACACGACAGAAACTTTGTATCAGAGCTAGGATTTCTTCTCGGAAGTGTCAGCTTTGATTCCATAGACCACCACATTGGATGAGTGATCGAGGGGAGCCTGAATATAAAGTACAATTTTTTTAATAGAGCGGCCATGGTCAGGAATCGGGAATCCGCGTGTTTCCAGTCCTGGCAGCACTAACTTCTGGACACTCAGGTCAATCACTTGTCCGTCACTCATATGCACCTTGGCAGAACGAATCTTCAAGCTGCCCTGAGTGATATGAAATTTGATGGTTTTGTAGGAAGTATCTTCGTCTGCAGAAGATATTTTGATGGTTGCCGTGTCTTGAGAAGGGATTATATGCTTTTCGCCAATTTGCTGCCAACCTCCAGCGGCTTGCAGGGTCATGGAGAACAACAGCACCAGCGCGGCCAGCAGGGACTGATAAAGTCGGATCAGAGCTTGTGATCTCATCGTTTTACCTCAACAGGATACCCCGTATTTCTAGTGCGGGGTTCAGTGACTTCGTATTGACTGCGAAAACGTGCACTTTTCGGAAGATGCTGAAAGCGATGTTTCAGACCTTCCAATAGGAATAGAGACAAACTACATGCTATGAAAGTTAGCTGCTTTTGGCTGCTTTGTGGTCTTTTTTTAGGTCGACCAATCAGGTGGCTGGCTACCATGACACTGGAAATGACATTGAGAACCGGAGTTTTTTTCCAGTTTCTCCGTAGGGCAGATAGATTTGCTCGGTCCAGCTGAGAGAACCCTGTTTGTCGAGAATCAGGACACTGGTGTTTCGGGTTCCATAATGTTCACTGGCCATAAAGCAGCTGGATAGAAACTTTTCCTGCTCCTGGCTTACACCGGTATCGGGAAGTTGGTCATCGGGCGCTTTTGAACTGTCGTGCATCATAAAAATCAAGCCTTCAGGTTCGGGTTTCTGATGATGCTTGACATGCAGCGCCAGTCCCTGCCTGACTTTCTCCAGCTTGGGCCAGGGGCTGTTCAAGAGGTGATTGCTAAGGGCATGGAAGCCAGGCTTCAGTGAAACAACACGACCCATACGATTGGAGTAGTAGTAAAGACCGCTGGAATCACCGACCAACAGGTTAAAGCCGGAGTAATGATCCGCTTTAAGATGAATCTGGTTCAGGAATTCTTTGGGTGACAGATCACTATTTAAAAAATCACTTACCAGGTGACCACGGGACAGGGTTCCCGGGTAAACAGGCGATTCCCGATAGTTGGTGACTGCGGCCATTCTGCCTTTGCGACTCAGGGCCAGCCAGCTGCCTCCAGCTTCTAAATCCCGGCCACCAAAAATCTCCGGATTGTCTTCCCAGAAGTGAATGGTTCTTGCTGGCCGCTCATAGAACTCATCGCGGTTGGCAGCCAGAATCAGCGGGTACTGAGCCTCTGGTTGCCAGTGCAGGGTAATCAGACACATAGATTGAGATCATCTCTTTTTTTATAAACATTGCTGAAATTCAACAAACCGCTGCGAGTCGGGATGTTGTCTGACGATAACAATAAACGAGATTCGGTTAACAAGTAACAACATTATCTAAAGTAAACTTTGCTCAATCTGATCTGAATGCTGGTGTAAATCGGCTTCTTGAGAGACGGGTCTAATACCAATTGTGCTCTCTAACTCCCGTGATGAGCATGGAGATTTGCGCCTTGGCTATGGCGACGATCGCCAACGCAGGATTAAGGCTCAAATCTTCAGCGCAATAGCGAGTTAGAAAGTTCGATTGGTATTATCAGATCTATTAAACTGGAGAGGTTAACCTATGGCAGAGGGGAAAGCCTATGAGTAAAGCGGTAACCGCTGCTGTGGTCCAGATGTGTTCCGGACCTGATGTTCAAGCCAATCTTAAGCAGGCAGAAGATCTTTTTTCAAGCATGGAGTCTTCAGCTGACATAATTGTGCTGCCTGAATGTTTTGCTCAGTTGGGGGGGGATATTCCCGCTCTGGGCAACAATACCAGCGTGGTCAGAAACTGGATGTCCCGCATTGCCCGACAATTCGGGGCCTGGCTGGTAGGGGGGTCTATACCCTGTGTCGTCAATGAAGGAGAGAACAGCAGGGCGTCCTGCTTTGTTTATGACCCCAAGGGTAATGAAGTCACCCGCTACGACAAGATCCATCTCTTTAATGCCGATATATCGGACGGCACTCGCCGTTACAGGGAATCCGATGACTATTCGCCGGGGAATGATCTGAATGTAGTGGATATGGAATTTGCCAGAACAGGCCTGACCATCTGCTATGACGTTCGTTTTCCAGAGCTCTATCGAGAACTGAGAGTCAGGGAGTCAGAAATCATTACTGTACCTTCCGCATTTACCAGGGTGACTGGTCAGGCCCACTGGGAGCCGTTATTAAGAGCCCGCGCTATCGAGAACCATTGCTATGTTCTGGCGGCTAACCAGGGCGGGACTCATCCCAACAAGAGAGAAACCTGGGGACACAGCATGATTGTTTCGCCCTGGGGTGAAGTGCTTGCAGAGGCCGATAACACTCCCTGTGTACTGACCACCGAGCTGAACATAAAAGCACTGCAGGAGATCAGAAAGCAAATGCCTTGCTTTGAACATCGCGTACTCTGAAAGAACTGTTCCTGTAATTGTGCGGTCGATGGATTCAGGCAAAAAATCAACTTTGTCCTGAATCCCTCTCTGCAAATCAGTGAGTGTAGTTTGCAAGTGTTTCCAGCAACCTTCTCTGGGCATTCCTGCGACGATGGCCCCGTGATGGCTTGTTCTGCAGATACTGACCATCACTTTGTAGTTGCCAGCTAAGGGTATTATCTGACAGATACAGTTCCAGCTCTTTCTTCACTCGTGCAGCCAGCTTCGGCTCTTCAATGGGAAAGCAGGTCTCAACACGCATATCCAGATTACGAACCATACCATCAGCACTGGAGCAGTAGACTCTGAATTTCCCATCGTTCTCAAAGTAGAAAACCCGGGTGTGTTCAAGAAAACGGCCGACAATAGAGCGCACCTGAATATTTTCTGACAATCCGGCAATACCGGGCCTCAGGCAGCAAATACCCCGAATGATCAGGTGAATCTCGACACCGGCCTGTGAAGCCCGGAAAAGAGCCTTTATCAAATGGCTTTCAGTCAGTGAGTTTACCTTGATGATCACACGAGCCGGTTTACCTTCTCTGGCATTAACGGCTTCCTGATTGATCAGTTCGATCAGGCTTTTCTTGAGTGTGAAGGGCGCATGGAAAAGCTTACGCACGCGCACCGCTTTACCCATCCCCGTCAGCTGTTGAAAGATTTTGCGCACATCGTTGGTGATATCCTTGTCGCAGGTCAGCAAGCTATAGTCGGTATAGAGTCGTGCGTTACCCGCGTGATAGTTTCCGGTACCCAGGTGTGCGTAACGCTGAATCTTTTTTCCTTCCCGACGAACAATCAGAATCAGTTTGGCGTGGGTTTTGTAGGCAACCACTCCATACACGACAACCGCTCCGGCTTCCTGAAGTCTTCTTGCCAGTGCCAGATTTTCTTCTTCGTCAAAACGTGCCCGGATTTCCACGATAACCGTGACTTCTTTACCTTTCCTGGCCGCTTCCACAAGAGCATCGACCATCTCGGAGCGAGCTCCGGTACGATATAACGTCTGACGTATTGCCAGAACATTAGGATCAGTAGCCGCCTGGCGCAGCATATCTACAACCGGAGTGAAGGACTCGAAGGGATGATGCAGCAGAATATCGGACTTGCGAATGGCATCCAGCATATTAACAGACCGTGAGCTTCGGGCTTGCAACGCCTTGGGGTAACTGGGTGTAAAGCTGGGGAAGGTCATGTGCTCAAACTCGGGTGATGCCTCGTTGCATACCGACATCATTCGGATCAGGTTCACCGGACCATTGACCCGGTAGAGCTCATCCTCCGTCAGGCCAAATTCTTTCAGCAGGAAGTCAACCAGTGGCTCTGGGCAGTTATCGACCACTTCAAGGCGCACTGCCTCTCCGTAGCGGCGGGAGAGCAACTCACCCTGCAGGGCCTTGGCCAGATCTTCTACTTCGTCTTCAAGGTCCAGATCACTGTTTCGGGTCAATCGGAACTGGTAACACCCTTTGATGGTCATACCCGGGAACAGGTCCTGCATATGCAAGTGGATGATAGATGACAGAAAGACATAATTTCTACCGCCCTTGTCACAGACGTCATCGGGCAGTTCAACGACCCGAGGTAACGATCTTGGCGCAGGAATAACAGCCATACCCGTTTCACGGCCAAATGCGTCTTTGCCTTCCATTGCCACAATAAAACAGAGCAGTTTGTTGGCCAGTCTCGGGAAGGGGTGAGCCGGATCCAGTCCAATGGGACTGATGATGGGCATGACTTCGTTATAGAAGAAGCGCTTGATCCAGGCTTTCTGTTTGTCGTTCAGCTGATGACGCCGAATAAATCGAATGCCTTGCCTGGCCAGACGAGGCAGCAGTTTGTCGTTCAGGATTTCGTATTGAAGCTGAACATTTTGCTTGGCCTGATGGCTGATCTCTTTCAGCACCGCCTGAGGACCCAGGCCATCCAAACCCACTTGTTCACGGGCAAATTCTACCTGCTGCATCAGGCCGGCAACTCGGATTTCAAAAAACTCATCCATGTTTGAGCTATAAATCAACAGAAACCGCAGACGTTCAATCAGGGGGTGGTCGTCGTTCATCGCCTGCTCAAGCACACGGCGGTTGAACTGTAAATGGCTCAGCTCCCTGTTGATGTAGTAGTCCGGGTTGCTAAGGTCTGTAATACGAGGCGTTGGAGCAACAGGCTCCTGGCTCTCTTTTGTGCTGACTCCGGGTTCAGGGAGTTCCCGGTCTTTTGAATTATCCATGGGACCTCTTACAGCATCGGTAGTGGCAGTATACGAATACATGTATAAGCCGGACTGACAATGGGCTCTTGTTATAACGTAATTGTACGACGTTTTGATGACTGAGTTGAGTGCTAAGGCGTTATTGCCTGATCAGGCGAGCCGCTTCTCTGGCATAGTAGGTCAGAATGGCATCGGCTCCGGCTCGTTTGAAACAGAGCAGAGACTCCATCATGATGGCATTTCGGTCCAGCCAGCCGTTGGCAATGGCCGCCTGATGCATGGCGTACTCGCCACTGACCTGGTAAACAAAGGTGGGTGCCTTGAATTCATCCTTGGCTCTTCTGACAACATCCAGATAAGGCATACCGGGTTTAACCATAATCATGTCGGCTCCTTCATTGAGGTCAGCTGCGATCTCATGCAGAGCTTCATCAATATTGGCTACATCCATCTGGAAGTTATGCTTGTTGCTTTTGCCCAGATTGCCCGCAGAGCCGACAGCATCGCGAAATGGGCCGTAGTAGCTGGATGCGTATTTGGCAGAGTAGGCGAGAATCCGGGTGTTCAGGTGACCGGTCTCTTCGAGTCGGGTGCGAATGGCAGAAATTCGGCCATCCATCATGTCGGAGGGTGCGACAATATCAGCTCCTGCTTCGGCATGAGACAGAGCTTGTTTAACCAGGACATCAACGGTTGGGTCGTTTACGACATAACCTGATTCATCAATCAGACCGTCCAGTCCATGACTGGTGAATGGGTCCAGGGCCACATCAGTAATAATGCCCAGCTCCGGCAGTTTTTGTTTTAACTCACGAACGGCCCGCTGAACCAGGCCTTCCGGATTCCAGGCTTCGGCGGCATCATCAGACTTTTTCTCAGCCGGTGTGACTGGAAACAGGGCAATGGCCGGAATACCCAGCTCCAGAAGCTCTTCACCTTCACGAATCAGCTCATCGACCGTCATTCGTTCTATGCCCGGCATTGAAGGAATAGCTTCCCGGTGACGAGAGCCTTCAAGAATGAATACCGGGTAGATCAGATCATCCGCAGTGAGGCGGTTTTCTCTCATCAGACGGCGGGAAAAATCGTCAAAACGCATGCGTCTGGGACGGCTTGCCGGGAAGGGTCGCTGGATCATAATTACACTCTGAAGAGGGTGGTTAAAAGTATTTGTTTCGCTCGTCAACCCTGTTCGTTATGAGGGGATAGAGCGAAATGTCCGGTTCATGACGTGTGAAACCTTATGGGTGTAGCTAACGTATAGTCTGACAGGCATTATACGAAAAAGATGCGTTATGCGCTTTCCCGACAGGATGTTGCAACCGTTCCGCAGGAAGATTCCTTGTATGAATAAAAGTAAAATCATTCTACTGGTGGCTGTTATGGCAGCCATTACTGCATTTTTTGCACTGGATGCACAACAATATCTGACTCGTGATTATTTTCAGTCGCTTTACAGCGATAATCCTGCACTTACCATTGCCGTATTCTTTGCCATTTATGTGGCTGTAACGGCGCTTTCGCTTCCGGGCGCTGTTATTCTTACTCTGGTTGGTGGTGCTATTTTCGGGTTTACGACGGGCCTGATAGTGATCTCTTTTGCCAGCACGATAGGGGCCACCCTGGCTTTCCTCATTTCCAGAACGCTGTTGCGGGAATGGGTCCAGGGTAAGTTTGGCCAATATCTGGCAACCATTAATAAGGGTATTGAGAAAGACGGTCTGTTTTATCTTCTGACCTTGAGATTGATTCCTGCAGTTCCTTTCTTTGTGATTAACCTGGTTATGGGGCTGACGCCCATGAAAGCCAGAACGTTTTACTGGATCAGTCAGCTTGGCATGCTGCCGGGAACGGCTGTGTATGTGAATGCCGGTGCTCAGCTGGGACAGGTTCAGGAATTATCCGTCAGTGGTATTTTAACACCGGGGCTTATTGGTTCCTTTGTATTATTGGGGATTTTCCCATGGCTGGCACGTAAAGCTATCAGCCTGATCAAAAAGCCTTCAATCAGTGAAGAAAATAAGGAGGAGTAAGCATGTTGGGTCATTCCGGTGTTTACAAGGGCTTCAGAAAACCCCGCAGGTTCGATAATAACCTGACTGTGATAGGAGCGGGTTCTGCCGGACTGGTAAGCAGCTACATTGCAGCGGCCGTGAAAGCCAGAGTCACTTTGATTGAAAAGCATAGAATGGGTGGCGATTGTCTTAATACCGGCTGTGTTCCCAGCAAGGCTTTGATTCGATCTGCCAAGATGGCCCATTACATGAAGCGAGCCGACGAATTTGGCCTGGAGAATGTGCAGGCTGATGTCAATTTCACCGCTGTAATGGAACGAGTGCAATCGGTCATTAAGCAGGTTGAGCCCCATGATTCGGTCGAACGTTATACCGGTCTGGGCGTAAACTGCGTTACGGGTGAAGCCAGGCTGGTCAGTCCCTGGGAAATTGAGGTGGACGGTCAGCGGATTTCCAGCCGAAATATTATTATCGCCAGTGGCGGCAGACCCTTTGTGCCGCCTTTGCCCGGTGTTGATCAGATTACCCATTACACATCAGATACTCTCTGGGATATTCGTGAAAAACCACAAAAGCTGCTGGTCGTCGGCGGCGGACCGATCGGTTGTGAATTGACTCAGGCTTTTACCCGACTGGGTGTCAATGTGACTCTGCTCGATCATGGTCCCCGCCTGCTGCACCGGGAAGATCCGGATGTTTCTTTGGAGGTGATGTCCCAGTTTCGCAAAGACGGGGTTGATCTTAAGCTGAAGCACGGAACCCGATCCTTTCACAAAGACGGTGATAAACAATGGCTGGTAGCTGAGCATGAAGGCCAAACCGTTGACATTGATTTCGATGCTGTCCTGTTTGCCACAGGTCGCAAAGCCAACACCGGCAGCCTGGGGCTGGAAGCGCTCGGGCTAGAAACCACAGAGCGTGGAACCATTGCTGTGAACGAATATTTGCAGACACGATTCCCGAATATCTACGCCTGCGGTGATGTGGCGGGACCTTATCAATTCACACATGCAGCAGCGCACCAGGCCTGGTATGCCTCTGTGAACGCACTCTTCGGACGCTTCAGGAAGTTCAAAGTGGATTACTCGGTCATGCCCTGGTGTACGTTTACTGATCCGGAAGTGGCCAGAGTAGGCCTTAATGAAACGGAAGCCAAAGAACAGGGAGTTCCCTACGAAATCACCCGCTACGGTATTGATGATCTGGACAGGGCTATTGCCGATGAGGAAGCCAGAGGGTTTATCAAGGTTCTTACCAGGCCGGGCAGTGACAAGATTCTGGGGTGCACTATCGTGGGTTACCATGCCGGTGAACTGATCACCGAATACATCACCGCCATGAAACACGGTCTGGGAATGAACAAGATTCTTGGCACTATTCACATTTACCCTACGCTCAGCGAATCCAACAAGTTTGCTGCAGGTGAGTGGAAACGGGCCCATGCGCCGGAAGGTTTGTTGAAGTGGGTCAAGAAGTATCATGACTGGATGAGACGCTGACTCAGATCCTGGCTGCTAGCAGCCTGTCGGATTTAAGACTGTCCTACTGCGGTTGCGATAAATTGGTCTAAAAATTCCTGCTCCCTCGTCAAATAGCTCGCTATTCTCCTCGGAATCAGAAATTTTTATCCTCAATTTCTCGCAATCCTCGCTACGGACGCTCAATTCCGACAGGCTGCTAGATTAAAAATAAAGGGTCTCTTCTCCGAGGCCTGTTTACAAAATGATCAGGAACCCGATGTCTCAATCCAGCATTTCACAGGCAGGGATATCCCCAACCCTCCCCAAAACTTCAGGAACGGACTCAGCGCCTCTCATCCGGCAAGAAGCTGAAAATCCTGCTCGTCTTAGTCGTGACTCTATCATCGGGGTTGATCTGAGTGTCAGTCTGAATAATGGCAGCCTTGAGCCTTCCGGACTGTCTGGCAAAAGCCTGTCAGAATTCGATATTCAGGCGGCTTCGCCCGATGATGTGAAGAAGAAATTGCCTTCAGGACCTTCCCGCGAAGAGCAACTTTTATCCAAAGTCAGTAATGTTCGGGAAAAAATTTCTTGGGAAGGCTCGAAAGCAAGACCCAAAGTCGACAGAAGCAGCAAAGATGCCCTGACAGCGGCTCTGAAAGAGGCCAATGAATCATTGAAAGAAGCCAGGAAACTTAAGTCCGAGGCTCACAGTCTGGCCAGACAGGGAGTACTGGAGGAGAACTTGCTGGAATTAGGACTGGGCGGTAAGAGAATGACCGGGGCTGAAAGTGAGGCATTTTACGCAGCCCGGGAGTCTGACCAGTTGGTGAGTACACGAAAGCACGAAGTGAAGGATCTGGAGCGGGCACAGAAGGATCTGAAAGCAGAGCAAAAGAAGGCTGCAAAGGCTGGTAAGAAAGCGCGTCAGGCGCTTGAAAGATTGCAAAAAGAGTTACTATCCCTGGGGAAGTCGGTACCTAAAATTCGCAGTAAGGTGATAGCAGCCAAAGATCAGTCCAGCAAAAGATTGGGAGAAGCGCTCAAGTCTTTGCAAAGGGCTCAGAAGAAAGCGAACGCTCTGACGGTCCATGGCGAGAAGTTACTGGCCAAAGCCGATGAAAAGCAGGTTAAGCATGGCATTGATGCAGAGGCCGTAAAAACCTTGATCAAGCAACACATTTCGGACGCCAGGGCTGAAGCAAAACAGTTGCAGCTCGAAGTGGCCTTGTTAAAAGAAAAAGTGAAGTCAGCGCGAGAATCCGAAAAAGCAAAGAAGCAAGAGCAAAGAGAAATCGATAGAAGTCTCAGGCAACAGAAGAAAGCAGAAAAACAGGCTTCCCGGAAGAAAACCGGACCGCCTGAGAAAACGCAAAGTCGAGAAGAGCCGCTAAAGAAACATGAAGCATCAAAAGTTGCAGAGCCAATAATTGGAGAGCAGAAGCCAGCGATTACCAGAACACTGTCCGACAAGGTCAGTTTCAAGTCGTCAGAACAACCTCCTTTGAAGCCTTCCGGAACCCAGATGAGAGCTTTTCTCAAAGGTATAACGCCTCACAAAGCAATGAGTATCCAGGCATTGGAGAAGTCCATGGATAACCTGCGCAACCCCAGTGATTATCGACAGGTGTTGGCCGATATTTTGGCTTCAGGACTGGTTTTTGGTGAAAAAGTCAGGCTCAGGTCCAATCTCAGCGCTTGCCTGTTGGGAGCCATGAAAGATCCCGAAAAATTCAAGCTCTTTAATAGGGAGTTTATTGAACATATTATGTTTGGCGATAGTATGGATGAAATCCAGCAGCAATATCCTGTGTCAATGAAAAAAGACCTGGAAAGAATTGATAAAGAAGCAGCGAGGAAATAACAGCATTCATGGAATCTGAACATCTTCAGCAGCTCCAGCAGCGGGTAAGTGATGCAGAAGCCTTTGAAACTTCTATTTTGAGAAATCTTGAAGAAACCCGGCACCGGGTTGGAGAGTGCTCCGAAAAACTGACCCGGCTTAATGGGCAGATGGCGTTGCTGGAGGCCAGTCATGAAGCCGATGAAGAACTGGCGAAGAAAATGGATGTGCTCAAATCCCAGCGGGATGACGCCGAGGCAGCCTATCGTGAACAGACTGCCCAGGAGTCAAGATTAAAGAAAATGGGCCTGGACGCCATCAGCCATCTCAAGGTGGCCAGAAATGAGCTGAAAATAGCCCAGCTCAAGTCCGGCTCCTGAAGATACCATTACAACTCTGCTGGTGGCTTTTTGTCAGGTTGATCGGGTTGAGAGGGTTGATCGGGTTGAGCAGATTGAAGGTCGTCCCGAAACAGTACATTAGTTATGTTAACAGCGGCGTCATTGCAGTCCCAGGTCCATGCCACGCTGTCATTGAGCTGCACTTTTGCTTCCATAGCCGCCCCCTTGGTAAACCTGAACTCTCTGATTACCCAACCCGGCTTGTTGCCGGTGTCTGACGTGATTATGAGGTCTTCAGAGCGCACCAGGTAGGTAGGATTTGGCATGTCATCAAAGGTTACTCTCACAAGGTGAGAGTTATTGAGGCTGATACCCACATCCTTGATACTACCCGGATGATTAAAAACACTTTGTGCTGGATTTTTCATTTCTGCCTGACTGTTGGGATCAACTCGCATTATACATTTGCCGAGATCAACGTTTCCATTCAAGCCAATGCCCTCATTAAAAATAGCTTCTACGTGTTTCGTTGCATCGTCTGCGAAATCCCCATGGCTGAGAGGAGTGAAGCCGATGAACAGGCCTGACAAAGCAACAAGGGAAGCCCTGCGACATAAGCCGTCTGGTTGTAGCAGATTCATAATAGATATTCTCAATGAAAATGAAAATGAAAATGAAAATAGAGATGCTGAGGTGTTGCGAAAGCAACAAAAAAAATTATAGGCAGTGTTCAGGTATCTTCCCATTGATTTGATAGCTCGATCCATTATGAAAGAGCCGTTATTTATTTATAAAAATAATTTATCCTTAATTTGCTTAAAACGCCCCCATCGAACTGGGGGTCTTGATGAGCAATCAGAAAGATGACCTGATCAGATTGATTAATCTTCAGACAGTTTCAGGCTGTGGTTTTTTTCCTGGGAATCCCCAGTCGTTGTCGTCTCTCCCAAAGTGTTTTACGACTAATGCCGAGTTTCTGAGCCAGCTCGGTTTCGGTCATTTGATTCTGGTGTTCAAGCACGAAGCGTTGGAAGTAATCTTCCAGTGACAAACCATCCTGAGTCTCAACCACGTTGTTATTGTCAGTATTGCCGATGTCAGTCCTGAAGAAAGTCGATTTGACGTGAACATCCAGATCCAGAGTTTCAGGCGTAATGATGTCATCGTCACAGAGAATGACAGCCCGCTCAATGGCATGTTCCAGCTCTCGCACATTCCCCGGCCACTGATGTTGACAGATAGCTGCCATGGCTTCAGGAGAGTAAGAATACACTTCCAGCTCCATCTTGCTGCAGACTTTTTCCAGCAGCTTCTCTGCAAGCATCAGGACATCGTTGCCTCGCTCACGCAGAGCCGGAATTCTCAGTTCTACCACTTTCAATCGATAATAGAGATCTTCACGGAAGTCACCACTTGCAGAGAGCTGGCGCAGATTTCTGTGGGTAGCAGCAATCAGTCGTACATCGACTTTCTGGGATTGCACGGAGCCCACTCTTCTGATTTCTCCTTCTTGCAGAACCCGAAGCAATCGAGCCTGGGCCTCCAGGGGAAGTTCACCGATTTCATCAAGGAAAAGGGTGCCGGTATTGGCTGCTTCAATCAGGCCCGTCCGGGCAGCAGTGGCTCCGGTAAAGGAACCCTTCTCGTGACCAAATAGTTCTGATTCAATGAGGGTCTCCGGAATGGCCGCACAATTAACCGAGATCATTGGGCCATTGGCACGGCGGCTGTTCTCATGGAGGGCTCTGGCGACCAGTTCTTTACCCGTACCTGACTCACCCTGAATCAGAACAGTGGCATCGGTCGGGGCAACTTTTCGGATGCGTTTGAAGAGCAGCTTCATGGCGTCACAATGCCCCAGAATACCGCTGTATCCTGTATGTGTGTCACTAAGCACGTCTTCAGTTGATCTGTCAGGTAAAGCCGGTTTGTTTGCCATAATAGCGGCAACACGTTCCAGCATTTCAGAGTGATCAAAGGGTTTGGCAATATAGTCAACAGCGCCCATTTTCATGGTGTTCACGGCTGAGTTCAAGCTGGCATAACTGGTCATAATCAGGACCGGTACGTCCTCAGCAAGGTTGATCATCTCGGTACCGGGTGAGTCAGGCAGGCGCAAATCACTGATGATCAGGTCAAAGTCTTTTAATCTGTAGGACAACTCAGCTTCGTGGACAGAACCCGCTTCGCTGACGCTGTAGTCGTTTCTTTCCAACAATCTTCTCAGGGAGGCACGAATAATCTCTTCGTCCTCAACAATGAGAATATTACCCGGGTTCATACGGTTTCCCCCTCCTGCTCCCATGAATCATGGGGCCGATAAGTCATATAACCATGCTGCTGCCTGATGCTCTGCGGCTCATGACGCGGCAGGGAAATTTCAAAACGTGTACCTTTATCCAGATTTTTATCGGTTGGGCTGATGACTCTGATGGTACCAAAGTGCTCTTCAATGATATTCCAGGTCAGTGCCAGACCGAGGCCGGTACCTTTACCCGTCTCTTTGGTGGTGAAGAAGGGTTCAAACAGACGCTCCTGAATGCTGGCAGGAATGCCATGACCCTGGTCTTCGACGTCGACTTTGATGGTATGGTCAGAGGCCGATGTTCTTATAGTGATTGTGCTGTTCTCATCGGAAGCATCCACAGCATTATTCAGCAGGTTGATGAAAACCTGTTGCAGTTTTTGTGGGTCACCCGCCACCCTGTGATCTGGATCACATAAGTTAAGAAAGCTGATATTGCTGCTCTTTCGTCCAAGTTGCAACAGGCTGATAGACTCCTGAACGCTGGTAAAAAGATCGACGGGTTCATGAGTGCTCGTTTCTGATCGATTCTTACCGTTATGGGAGTAGCTCATGAGCATTTGCACAATTCTGGAAACTCTTTTGGTTTGTTCCAGTACCTGACCCGCCACTTGCCGGGTATCGTCTTCTTCTGAAAGGGCTTTCAGCTCTTGGGCCAGACAATCAATAGCCGTGACCGGGTTGCCAATCTCGTGGGCAACACCGGCCGCCAGCTGTCCAATGGAAGCCAGTCGTTCACTATGAAACAGTTGATCTTCCAGCATCTGGTTTTCAGTATGATCTTCCAGCAGCATCACTTTGTTGCCACTGACACCGGATAATGGTGCTTCAAGGTTAGCCTTATGAAGATTGAAATAACGCAACTGCCCATTAATTTCTACACCATGTTTAGGAAGGTGGTGACTGTCTATCCGGGCAAAGTTGCCGAGAATCTTATTCCAGGGCTCTGGAATCTGGTTCATAGGGCTGCCCAGGACATCCGAGGCGGGAATATCGGTCATATGACTCATAGCCTGGTTCCAGAGCATAATCTCTCCTGCCGCATCCACGGAGCAAAGAGCCATGGGAAGATTATTCAGAGTGTCCCGATGATATCGCCTCAGATCGTCAAGCTCTCCGGCCAGTCCGCTCAATTGGCTGTGATAGGCCTCCAGTCGGGATTCCATGAAATGAATATCCCGGGTAACGTAACCCTTGTTTTCATCCCAGGGCAAGAAAGTGTCAACGATATCGTGGGCCACAGTCGGTCCCATCAGGCCCGAAAGGTTTTTCTCGATCCGCTCCCTTAGCCGACGAAGCGCATGGGGGCGATTTTCCTCTTCGCTAATGTTGAGATCGCTGAGTGCTCTGGATACTTCCTTTTGGGCTACCAGTTCCCCCAGAGGTTTGCTCAGCATTTCATGGAAATCATGGGCGGACTTGGCTTCAGGTACTTTCTGCTCGTTTCGGCTATCGCTTTCCACCAGACAGGCACTGGCGGCTGAACGCTCTTCGGGGGACATACGGGTAAACTTCGAGACCAGATAGATAAGTACTGCATTGACCGACAAGGCAGTCATACCCAACAGATGCCACTGTTGGTAAAGATAGGTCGAAACTTCATTCATGGTCGAACTGAAGAGGCTGAAATCGACCATCTGGGGCAACATCATAGTGAAGAACCAGAAGGTGGTACCGCCGATCAGGCCGACAATAAATCCTTTATGATTGGCTTTGGGCCAATAGAGTACGCAGAGCGCTCCCGGCAGAAGTTGCAGGGCGCCTACGTAGGCAATAACCCCCAGATTATAGAGTGCGCGCTCGGCTTCGAGCATGCGATAGAAGCCGTAGGAACTGACAATCAGTGCCACAATAATGCATCGCTTGAACCAGATCAGCCAGCGATAGATGTTCACCTCAATCTGAAGGCGAGGCGGGTGATAGGGTAACACTATATGGTTCATGATCATTGAAGACAGGGCCAGTATTGTGACAATCGTCAAGCCACTGGCAGCCGCCAGCCCTCCTATGTAGGCGACAATGGTTAGCCATGGCATATCCAGAGCCTGACCAATGAACAGCGTGAAGTAGTCAGCCGCTACCGGGCTGTCCAGCTTGATACCGGCCCAGAGAATCAGCAGTGTGGGCAGACTCAGTATCAGCAGAAAAAGGGGAAGTGCCCAACTGGCAATATGAAGAGAACGCTGGCTACGATTCTCGGCAAAAGTCATATGGAACATATGTGGCATGACAATCGCTGAAGCAAAAAACATCAGCAGCATGCTGCGCCAGGGACCGTCCTCAAGCGGTGTTTGCATTTCTATCAGTGAATCCTGATGGACAGCAAGCCAGACTTCCACGCCATCAAGACCATGAAAAACTTCAAACAAAATTACCAGGCCCAGGGTTGCCATAACCACCAGTTTGACCACTGACTCAACCGCTATTGCCATGACCAGACCCTGATGTCTGTCACGGGTTGAGGGATTACGAGTCCCGAACAGAGCCGCAAACAGGGCTACCATGACACAGAAAACGATGGCCAGTCGTTCCGGAGAGTACTCCTTGCTGATCAGGTGAATACTGTCGGATACCGCCTGAATTTGCAGTGATAGCAGAGGCATGGTTGCGGTCAGCATCAATACAGTGGCCAGGGTTCCGGCGACAGGGCTACGGAACCGGAACGCAAAAAGGTCTGCCAGTGAGCTGAGCTGGTAAGTTCGGGTAATCTTAAGAATCGGATGGAGCAAAACCGGAGACAGCAGGAAAGCACCACTCACACCCAGATAGAAAGCAAGAAAAACATAACCATGCTCATTCGCGAAACCCAGACTGCCGAAGTAGGCCCAGCTGGAGGCGTAGACACCCAGAGACAGCACATAGACAGCAGGGTGGCGGGTGATTTTTTCGGGAATCAGACCTTTCTCGGTCGCCCAGGCACAAAAGAATAAGGCCAGCAAATAGGCGACACTGACCAGCAGGAGTTCTTCGAGCTCAAAACTCATCGGACTTCCCTCTCGGCTGGAGCAGGAAGCCTGCCAGAATCACGAAAAACCAGAGAATCCAGGGTTGGTACCAGCTATCGCCAGTCGTAATCCACCATCCCATGATGGCGGGAGAGAAAAGGTAGATACTGATAACCAGAAGCAAAACCAGACGATAGATGTACATGAAACTTCAGTACGAGCTTTAAATCGGACTGTCCATGTTAACCAGTGTTGAGATAAACCGCAAAAGAGGGTGAATTTATCTCGGGAGGTGCTGAAGTTTGTATTAATATGTAACGACAAACTAATACAGGAGCTTGTTAATGGGCAGAAATACATCTGTGACACTTGGGCATCACTTTGAGCAGTTTGTGGCTGCAAAAATCAAGGAAGGCCGTTATCAGTCGGTCAGTGAAGTGGTCAGGGCAGGATTGCGGAAGTTAGAAGAGGATGAAGTAAAACTTGAGGCTCTCAGAAAAGAGTTGGAAGAGGGAGAAAATAGCCAGGTTGCAGAAGACTTCAGTACGGATGGTTTATTGGCTGAACTGCACAGGAAACATTTGTGAGTAGTAAATATAAAATTCGTAAAAAAGCTCTGATGGATCTTGAGAAAATCTGGCTTTATACATTCAATCATTGGGGTGTGGAACAAGCCGACGACTGCGTACGCTTGATAACGGATAAATTTGAATGGTTGGCTGAAAATCCCAAGGCGGGTCAACCAAGGCATGAGATCAAATCAGGATATCTAAGCGCTCTAGCGGGATCTCATCTTATTTTTTATAAATTGACCCGTCATCAGCCAGACATTGTAAGTGTCATACATCAAAAAGCAGACATTTCAAGTAGAGTTGGAAGCCCGAAAGAAAAGTTTCTACCCTGAGGAAATGTCTACATCAAACACCCGGTGGATCGTAGGTCACCCAGTAAACCATATTGCCCGGGCAGTCGTCGCCCAGTACGTCGCTCATTAGTTCGTTGGCTTTCAGGTCAGCCATTTTCCTGATCCAGTCAGTGTCGTCCAGTTTTTCTTCCAGAAACCAGCTGGGCAGGGCGTTGATGTGCTTATCGTAATAAGCCAGAGGGAATTTGAGGTCTCTTGGCAGGCGAGAGCGTTTGATACTCAACGCGGCATCGCAACGAACCACCAGACTCTCTGCCACCTGTCTTCTTTTGCTGAGGTAGTTTCCTGCTTCCCTGCGATACTTATCTTCGTAAGGGCCCATCAGCTCTTCATAGCGGTCCTCCAGGCAGTGATCGTAAGCCCGGCTGACATCGTCGTTCTGGTAGCCCATAATCTTGCAGGCTTCTTTCACCCGTTCACGAAACTCACGGCTGATCTGCAAATACCAGGGAGCGTGAGGACCAAGGATGTTCTGTGCTTCCTGGTTAGCAACGAAAAACAGGTTTTCATCCGGGGTAAAGCAGAGTGCAGCATCCTGTGCGGTGACCACCTCAATTTTCGAAAGATCCGGCTCTTTGCCAACAGCCTTTTCGCGTTCAAAACGAGCTTTTTGACAGAACTCAGAGTCGGTAACATCGAATGTAGCTCCCGGGACGGGCTCGATTTCCTGAGAGGTAAACGCCAGAGAATGGGGGATAACAAGCAATGTGGCAGCAGGCAGCCAACGACGTACAATTTTTTTAATAACGGTGTTGATGACGGACATATCCACTCCTTAGACACATCTTTCTCGACAAGGTTAATAGTCTATGTATACCACTCCCGATCTTCAGGATAAAGTCGCCAGTGGCACAATAGGCTGTTTTGCGACCTTTTCTATCTGCCAGTGCGCTATACCCCACTGCAGAATCTCGGAAACACTGCTGCCATCCAGTTCGGCATCCGGATTTTGTCCCAATGCCCTCAGCGCTTTAATTAACTGTTGTTCAGGTCGATCAAGAGGAATCCCGGGAGCATGGTTCTGCTTGCTGAGCTTGTCGCCGTTTGCAAGGGTGATAACAGGAACGTGAGCATAAACAGGCGCAGCAGTGTTAAGCAGAGACAACAGATGGATCTGCCAGGGCGTGGCATTGAGAAGATCATGACCCCTGACGATGTGTGTGATTCCCTGGTAAGCGTCGTCTGCACAGACGGCCAGTTGATAGGCAAAGAGACCATCCTTGCGTTGAATGATAAAGTCACCCAGATCTGGCAGCGCATATTCGATCGATCCCTGAATCTGATCCTGAAACGCAATGATTGTGTCAGGGCATCTGACCCTCAGGGAGTGTGGGGATTTTGTGTTGACTGTTTTGTCTCGACAGATACCCGGATAGACGCCTCCTGTTCCATGAAGATCTTTGCGTGTACAGGTGCAGGGGTATACGAAACCTCTGAGCTTCAGGTCACTGATGATGTCCTGGTACGCCTCGTAACGCTCGCTTTGGTAGAGCACCTGGTCATCCCAGAGCAAGCCATAGACTTCCAGCGACTTCAGAATCTGATGGGCTGCGCCAGGTTGTTCTCTGGGAGGATCAATATCTTCCATGCGGACCCGCCAGATTCCGTTTTGCGAGCGGGCATCAAGAAAACTGGCCAGCGCGGCGACCAGTGAGCCAAAGTGTAGTGGACCGGAAGGAGAAGGTGCGAAGCGGCCAATGTAGTTTGACTTTTCTTGACTGAGAGCAGGTTTTTTTGCTGTCGGCATGTTCAGGCTCATCAGACCATAAGCAGATGAAAGGGAGTATTGTCGATGCTTCGGCAATACAGTTTGATAAACGCAAAAACAGCAAAGCCGCGATATGATTCGCGGCTTTGTGTGAAGTCAGCAATGACCGGGTATTATTGACCCAGCTGCTTCTCCTTGATTTCAGCCAGGGTTTTGCAATCGATGCAAAGAGTGGCTGTAGGTCGAGCTTCCAGACGGCGCACACCAATCTCGACACCGCAAGAGTCGCAGAAACCGTAATCTTCTTCCTCAATACGAGTCAGAGTTTTATCGATTTTTCTGATCAGTTTGCGCTCGCGATCCCGGGTGCGTAGCTCCAGGCTGAACTCTTCTTCCTGACTGGCACGGTCAGCCGGGTCAGGGAAGTTAGCTGCTTCATCCTGCATATGGTTTACGGTGCGATCCACTTCTTCCATCAACTCCTGCTTCCATTGCCTTAGGATGTTGGTGAAATGTTCGACCTGCTTTTCATTCATGTATTCTTCGCCTTCTTTCTCCACATACGGAGTGAAAGAGCGAAGCAAATTACCTTGATCGGCTTTTTTCTGTGCTGACATGATTACAGCCTCATCACCTTCTCATTAAGTAGCTCGACATACTTCTTGCCAAGCTTTCCATCCGAACGCCGGATAAGACCGGCTTCCTTGAAAGCTGAGGTCAACACTACGGGTTGCCAGAATCAGCTGCTAAATCTGGCCCCTATGCCTCTTGCCTTCCTCACAGAAGCGATGAAACTACCAAAACCTATGGCAATGCGCCATAAAAAAATGCTTCTGCCGCTGTCGACAAGTGATCATCCACATATTACATAGTAATCACAAAATACTGTCGGAGGAAACCGTCAACTGAGTATCATAGAATTCAGATTTAGAATATTAACGTCCGATTTAATAAAATATTGATATGAAATTTGAAAAAAATCTTCAGTCAGCCCGCCTGCTTCGTCGCTATAAACGGTTCATGGCAGATGTTGAGCTGGAGGATGGCAGTAGCATTACCCTTCACTGTCCGAATACCGGTTCCATGAAAAATTGTCTCTATCCGGGTAAACAGGTCTGGTATCTCGATTCCGGCAATCCCAAACGGAAATATCCCTGCACCTGGGAGTTGGCCGAGATCCCCGTTATGTTCGGATCAGAGGAGAAAAACACCCTGGCCGGATTGAATACCGGCAGAGCCAACAAACTGGTGGCAGAAGCGCTGAACCTGAAACAGATTTCCGGGCTGACAGAATACGATAAGGTTCGCAGAGAGGTACCTTACGGTGAAGAAAAAAGCCGTATCGACTTTTTGCTGCAGCAAGAAGGTTTGCCAGATTGTTATGTTGAAGTGAAAAGTGTCACTCTGGCAGTGGGTGATGGTCTGGGCTTGTTTCCTGATGCTGTCACCACACGAGGGACAAAGCATCTCAGGGAGTTGATGGCCGTGGTTGAGTCAGGCTATAGGGCGGTGCTGCTGTTTTGTGTTCAACACACGGGAATTGAACGTGTCGCTCCGGCTCATGATATTGACCCGGAATACGGTCGGGCCATTAAAGAAGCTGCAGCAGCAGGGGTTGAAATTATGGCTCTGGGCGCTGATATATCGACGCAGGAAATTACTCTGACCCGGACATTGCCCGTTTTTGATATTCAATAATCGGCTGATTCAACAACCATTGATAAGTCGCCTGCCCTGATTTCCAGATCCAGTGGCTATATTTCATTCCTCTTTTTGCATGATGGTTCGTGTAGCCTGCGAAATTACGTCTATTTTTAAGGGCGTGACATCATTACGTTATGGAACCTTTTAATGCTCAGAACCGCAGTAGTCGGGACGGGATATCTGGGAAAGTTTCACGCCCATAAGTACGCCATGTTACCTGGATCTCAGCTGGTCGGGGTGGCAGACATTGATGAAGACAGTGGTCGTCTTGTTGCCAGAGACTGTGCTACAGAGTTCTTCGCTGATTACCAACAACTGTTAGATAAGGTGGATGCTGTCAGTATTGCGGTACCTACGTTGCTTCATCATAAGATTTCCAGGGATTTTCTCAGGGCTGGTGTGCATGTACTGGTCGAAAAGCCCATAACCTCCAGCCTGAATGAGGCCCATGAGCTGGTTCAGATAGCCAGACACCAGAAGCTGGTTCTGCAGGTAGGTTGCCTGGAGCGCTTTAACGAAGCACTTTCCGGGGTAGGCCCGCTGTTGAACAGACCCCGCTTTATTGAGTCCCACCGGCTGGCCGGATTCAAGCCACGTTCCATGGATATCAATGTGGTTATGGATCTTATGATCCATGACCTGGATATTATTCTCAGCATGGTCAACCAACCACTGGTGGATGTCGCTGCCAACGGTACCGCTGTTCTGTCTGACTCGGTGGATATTGCCCAGGCACGGCTGACATTCAGCGGTGGCTGCGTAGCCAATGTGACCGCAAGCCGGATCAGTCAGAAAGCCAAGCGAAAAATGCACATCTTTCAGGAGAAGTCGTGCATTTGTATCGACTTTCAGTCTCTGAATCTGTCGCACTTTTACAAAGGCAAAGGTGAGATGTTTCCCGGCATTCCAAATATTGAGTGTGATGCACTGAATTATAAAGACAGCGACTCCCTGCGCAGGGAAATAGAAGATTTCCTAAACTGTGTTCGTCACTCAAAAGCACCCAGGGTCAGCGGTGAAGATGGCCAGCGTGCCCTGGAGTTAGCTACCCGGATTTCCGACATCATTGAAGGAGGCATCCAGTGAGCTCGGAACCACTGATCCCGATGGTGGATACACTCGCCTGGCACAAGCCTGTTCAGCAGGAACTCAGGTCGGCGGCCACACGGGTACTCGACTCAGGTCGTTTTCTGATGGGAGAGGAGGTGATGGCTTTTGAGCAGGAAGTCGGAACCTTTCTCCAGGCTAATCATACAGTCAGCTGCGCTAATGGCACCGATGCCCTGGTGCTTGCACTCTCAGCAGCGGGTCTGGGGCCTGGTGACGAAGTCATCACGACGCCCTTTACTTTTTTTGCCACCGCTGAGGCCATCGTTCGGGTGGGAGCAACACCAGTGTTTGCGGATATAGAACCAGAGACGTTTAATATTGATCCGCTTCGGGTAAAGGAAGCGATTACTGAACACACTCGTGCAGTGCTGGTGGTTCATCTGTTTGGTTTGCCTGCCCGTATTCAGGAAATTCAGAGGCTCTGTGAGGAGCGATCTCTGCTGCTGATTGAGGATTGCGCCCAGTCTTTTGGTGCTTCAGTCAACGGCAGAATGATGGGAACCTGGGGTGACCTTGGTTGTTTCAGTTTTTTCCCCAGCAAGAACCTCGGTGGTTTTGGTGATGGCGGTCTAATCACCGCAAAGACGGAGTCTGTGGCGGAGCAGCTTAAGCTATTGAGAAACCACGGCAGTAGCGCCCAATACCGACATGAACGCATGGGTTTCAACAGTCGACTGGATGAAATGCAGGCGGCGCTGCTCAGGGTCAAGCTAAAGCATATTGCACGTTATAACGAAGAGCGAAAAAAAATAGCAGAAGACTACCGCTCCTGTCTGCAGGGGATGGATGTTCTGTTGCCGACAGGACAGGAGCATGTTTACCACCAGTTTACGGTATTGACCGATCAGCGAGATCAACTGAGGGAGCATCTGGCCAGCCAGGGCGTTGCATCAGCCCTGTATTATCCGATGCCACTGCATCAGCAGCCGGTGTTTGAGGGTTTGCCAATGACACAGGATCTTTTTGTTGCCGAGCAGGTGTCCCGGCATTGTCTTTCCCTGCCTGTTTTTCCGGGGATGACGGAGACACAAGTGAATCGGGTCGCTGAGTCGGTTTCCCGTTTCTTCTCGGATGACAGTGCAGAATTTGCGTACTGGTTCGCCGGAGTCGCACCCTGAATAACTGGCACTGTGCGGTATTGGTAATGGCCCTTTTTTCCTCTCAAGTGGTCCATTCAGCCCCGTTTTATGATCAGCTTGAGGCGGTTCAGCTGGACGATGCCCACTTTGATGCTCAGGGGCGAGTGGTGATGATCGGCAATATTGATCGCAAGGTTGTCTGTCTTCGCCCTATGCGAAAAGGGTTGCCAGAGATTAGTGCCGAGAGTCTGGGTGAACAGTTAAGAGTCCATTTATACGGTCATGGAGGCAGTGGCTGGACGCTTCTCTGGGGGAGTGTCGACAAGGCTATGGCCCTGTTTGAGAAGAAGGCCAGAGAGCATAAATTCAACGACCAGGTCCCCATTACGGTCATTGGCGCGGGCTGTATGGGAAAAGCCTTGGCTTTATCACTCCATCATGCAGGCTACCGGAGCATTCGTATTGTCGCCGAGCAAGACAACCGTATTGCTTCTCTGAACTCAACCGGCTATCTGGCCATGGTGTCTCTGGCAACAGAAAATGAAACAGAGAAAAAAGAGGCTGAACAGCTGGCCATTGAGACGCTCAAGGGTTACCAAAGGGTAGACAGCGGAACCCATCCCATCATCAATGAAGGGGTTCATCTTATTGATGTTTACAGTGGTCTGGGCAAAGAAGACGAGGAAGGTCCCCTGGAAACTTATACCGGTATTGAGCCCTTTGCCGAGGCAGGATTGTTACCCAAACCAGAGAAAGGCGTGGTTGAGTTTTCGACCGGTGTGAGTTACCCGATGCAAAAATTCCGGACTTACTTTATGGATACTGCTGTCATTATGGCAGCCTTTGATCGTGAACTCAGAACCAGAAAGATTCCCGTGATCCATAAGACAGTGGACAGTCTGGATGATATTAAAACCGATGTTGTTTTTAACTGTTCCGGGCTCGGGGCCGGCAAACTGAATCACGATGACAGGGTCTACCCAAACATGGGATTGTTGCTGGATCTGGCTCATCAACCCCTGAAAAAGCTCGACTACATTATTTACACTCGCTACCAGCCGCCGGGAGCACCGAAACGAACCAGCCCTGCGGATAAAGCGGACATCTATTTTATGCCCAGAGGGGGAGGGTTACTGGGAGCCACTTTTGTCGACCACAATGACGGCTCGGATAAGGCTCTGAATGAAGCCTTATTTACAAAAATACTAAGGGAAAACAAGCAGTTTTTTGGCTATCCAATTAATCCTCATTGAGACGCTGAGCAGGTATCAAAGAACGGACCGATGAACCCAGCCGAAGTCAAAAAAACAGCAGCGCCAAAGAGGCATAATGACCAACTATGGGGCTGCCGATGGCTACAGCAAAACCAGCCAAAGAATTGGCAACCGTTCCGAGTCCGGAAATTCCTCCAAACGGTAAACCCAACTCTCAACTTTGTTACCTGAACAATTACCGGAGAGATGAACGCACAGCAGCCAGCCTGCCGGCACTGAGGGCCATATTCGTGAGTAATCCGGAGGCAACGTCGGCCCCATCCCTGGCTCTGAAAACAGAAGGAATGGCGCTGTCAAACAGGTCGTCGTCTGATGAACTGGACGAAGAGCTATCATCAGAATCGGACTGAACAGCGGTCCTCCTTGGCTGAGACTGAACAGGATTGCAAGAGCCATAACTATTTCCTGTGTCTGATGAAGACACTGTCAATAGTCGCTCCTGAGACGGTTGCAGCGCATTGGAAAGGGTGTCCATCCTGATAGAGTTGGTGATCTCTCGCTCCCGAATATCAGTGCCCCTGAAGTCATTGCCAGTAACACAAAGGCAGCTAATACCAGCGCCAACAATAGCGCCAACAGGACCGCCGAGGTAGGCACCTACGGGCTTGAAACCGGCTACACAATAACAACCCAGAGCTGAGAAAGCACCACTCAACAAGGTAGCGCCGCCAACCGGTAAAACCCATTTTGAAACAACGCCATCCGGACACTTAAAAGTAGAATCCGATGCTCTGTCAGCCGTCAGTTGTGGCTGTTTTATCACCGGTGGGAACGCAGAATTTGCTCCATTCATATTTCTTTTCTCCTCAGAAAATAAGTTATTTACACCCCGGGATTTTCCATTGCATTAATGCTGACTGTACCCGGTGGATTAAATTCTGAGACTGAATCATGCTGCAAAAGTTCCTCCGGAGTTGCGCCGGGAGTAGCGCTTCTACGGATAGATCTTTAAGTTAAGAGATAAGGAAGGATCACACCCGCATTTGGCTGATAACGAACAGCAGCTCCTATCCGGGGACAGCCAGCAGCAGTTGGCTGGGACCGAACAGGACCGGTACTGCCAGAACTATTGCCTGCGGCCAATGAAGTCAATGCCGATGGTAGCCCCTGACACTGTTGCTGCTCAGCGGTGAGGGTGTTCGTCATCGTAGATCCTGTGATTGCTCGTTCCTTAAGCCCGGTGCGGCTGGGGGATTTGCATGCAACATAAGTGCCAACAGCGGCTCCGGCAACAGTGCCAGTAGCAAGACAGCAGACAACAGAAGCACCAACGGCAGCGCTGGCTGAGCTGAAATAGGCACCTACGGGGTTGCAGCAGGCTATAACAGCACCAAACAGAGTACCGCCAACGGCACCGAGCAGGGAACAGCCGCCAACCGGTACAACACGATTTGAAACAACGCCATCCGGACACTTACAGTTATTATCCGGTGCTATCTGAGCCGTCGTTTGCGGCTGTGTTATCACCGGTGGGAACGTAGAATCTGATGCATTCATATTTCTTCTCTCCTTAGAAAATAAGTTGTTTACACCCCAGGATTTACCACTGTGTTAATGCTGGCTGTAATCACTGGCATTAAATATTTAGATCGAATCATGCCGCAAAAGTTCCTCCAGAATTGCCACAATTCAGGCTAAAGGCTCTTGTAAGGGCTAACGGGGATGTTACTAAGAAGCCTTCGCAAGAAGGGTAAAGCCCACTAATGGCGAAGTAATGAATTTGCTGGGCTGGAAAAACTTCGAGGTCTTAAAGGGCAAACTTGAGCTTTAATGTCCGTTGCCTGTGCAAGTATTAAGGTTAATGTGAACTTTAAGACCTTCCGGCGTGGTGGGCTTGTCGGGAATGCTCAACCCTTCCACCGGTTGCAGTACCTGAGTGATATAGTCCGACGATGCTGGCAGCTCCAGGTTCTGCCCCTGACTGCCCGCCAGACCCAACTGCACCAGATCACGGCGCAAGACAACGGCATCACCGGCGGCCCCGGTGCGACCCAATAGCCGGTTCAGGATTTCCCGAACGTAGCGGTCAACACTGCTGGGTAGTGCAGGGAAGCTCATAATTCGTTAGTCCTTTATTTCTAATCATTATTCGCCTATAAGTACGTATATGCGTACAATGAAGCCAATAAAATAAATACTGGAGTTTGCATCATGGATGTTATGAGTTATTCAGATTTTCGTGCACAGCTGGCCAGTACCATGGATAGGGTGAATGATAACCACAAGCCTGTAATGGTCACACGGCAAAATGGTAAGCCAGCTGTACTTATGTCTGTCGAAGATTTCAATGCTTATCAGGAAACGGCTTATCTAATGTCCAGCCCTGAAAATGCTCGTCGTTTAAATGAAGCCATCGCTGAAATTGAGGCCGGTAATGCAGTCCAGCATGGACTAATAGAGGAATGATACTTTCTTGGGCTGAAACCGCATGGGAAGATTACCTGTTCTGGCAGTCTCATGACAACAGAATGCTAAAGCGTATTAATACCTTAATAAAAGACACTAAGCGGCAGCCGTTCGAAGGTCTGGGTTGTCCAGAACCACTTAAACATGATAAGTCGGGTTACTGGTCGAGGCGTATTGATCGGGAGCACCGCCTTGTTTATAGAGTGACTGATGCCGGTTTATTTATAGCTCAGTGTCGTTTTCATTATTAAAGTGACCCCATACTGCTGGCCATAATCACAGCGGTCACGGTATCGGTTCCCTCTAACTCAAAATGCCACCGTGAACTCCGACCGGCTGGCAGACGAAAGCCCCGATCTGAGTCACGGCCTGTGTCATCACCAGTTCATCATCGCGATAGAGTTTAAACGTCAGACTGTTGTAACTGCTGGCATGGACACTGGCGGCGTTAGACTTGACCGGGCTGCCCTGATAGACCTTGCCGCCATTGATAGGGTAGCAGTGCTGTGCCTTTATCCCACAGGCTTTGATGCTGGCACCGGTGCCCATTACAGGGTGTCATCTTCCAGATCATTCCATTGCACTAATGCTGGCTGTAATCGCTGGCATTAAATATTTAGATCGAATCATGCCTCAAAAGTTCCTCCAGAATTGCCACAATTCAGGGTAAAGGCTCTTGTAAGGGCTAACAGGGATGTTACTAAGAAGCCTTCGCAAGAAGGGTAAAGTCCACCAATGGCGAAGTAATGAATTGGTTGCGCTGGAAAAACTTCGAGGTCTTAAAGGGAAAACTTGAACTTTAATGTCCGTTGCCTGTCCAAGGATTAAGGTTAACGTGAACTTTAATGTCCGTTGCCTGTCCAAGGATTAAGGTTAACGTGAACTTTAATGTCCGTTGCCTGTCCAAGGATTAAGGTTAACGTGAACTTTAATGTCCGTTGCCTGTCCAAGGATTAAGGTTAACGTGAACTTTAATGTCCGTTGCCTTTTCTTAATTTTAATTCCCAAGGAGGAAATATTATGACTTACGGAGTAACCACAACAACAACCAGCACCGCAACAGGTGCGGTATTTCAACCGTCGCAGAATAGCGCCCCAGAATCCAAGGCCAAAACGGACACTGTACCGTCTATTCCACCTGCAGGTCATCCGAAAACGGGCACAAGCCTGACAGACCGAAAGGCTGAAGCTTTTTTGCTGAATCTTCAAAGCAATAAAACCAAAGTCGATAAGGATGACACTGCCTTGGCGCAATGCTACCAGCGGATGGTCAATGAAGCGATGACTGAAAATCAAAAATTGGTTGGGCCATTTCATGAGCTTATGCTAAACGTTCATGGCATATACACTTACAGCGATTCCGAAATCTCTAAGGATGACGAGGCTATTGCACAAGCTGTTTGGAATGCAGCGAAGGAGCTTGATATAGAGGTTAAGTCGAAGCTTGAGCGTCTGAAAGACAAATAGGCATTTTAGTGGTAAACCACCGTCTCTGACGGTGCGACTCAAAAGAACTCTGACGAAACCATCGTACAGGGTGCAAATATGGCCTCCTCTGGACCACAAGTTCTTTAAGGAGGCCGTTATCGAGACTGGCAGAGCAAATGCGGATTGATTCAGCGAGTAATATTCTGACTGACATCTCAATGCACTCACCTGCGCTCTCACCTGGCAACCTGCCTCCTGGTTTCGCCTGACACTGCTTTAAGATTGGTTCTCGAAAGCTCACACCAAAATTCCCCGGTCTCATCGACAACGTGAAATATGAACTTTTATGTCCGTTGCCTGTCCAAATACGTAGGAGGGCGAGAACTTTTATGTCCGCTGCCGATTCTAAATTATTAATTTTCATGGAGGATAGATTATGACTTATGGAGAAAGCCAAACAACCAGCACTGCAGCTGCTACGGTATTTCAACCGCAGCAGGGTGGCGCACAGGACTCCGATACCAAAACGGTTGCAGTGCCGTCTATTCCACGTGTTGGTCAACTTTCGCAAGCAGGTACAAGTCTTGCGGCTCGAAAAGCAATGTTAAGCGAGGCTGAAACTGGAATGTACTCTTCGGCAAGCACTGAAGAGGCCATTGCCTCTGGCGAGAGCCTCAGCGAAGCCTGCTTCGCCGGAACAACGGACAATAACAGAAGCCTGCCCTCTGCTTTTTCTGTATCACCGTTAGCCAAAGCCATCCCATCCTGGGAGGATTTTCTCCCCCCTGAAGGCACATTCGATCAGGTCGACAGCGGTTTTCAGTGGCTCAGGGATCAAAACGCCCGACTGCAACCATTTTTTAACTCCGGTGGCGGACTGGATTGTCTCGCAAACCCGGAAAAACTGAGCATGACACCGGAAGGATTAAAATTACTGGCAGAGACCAGTGACAACGTGAATCGGCTGCTTCATGGGGCTCACACAATGTTGTATGGGTACCAATTATTCTTGTCGCTGGCTGGAAACAACGGTTCAGGCGTGGTCAATTCATTGCGGGCAGAATTACCGCAATTGGTCAGCCGGTTCGAGACACTGAAACAGACCATCCGATCAGGGTTAGAGAGTGTCAGACATGCTCTTTATGACGTTGAAGAAGGGCGGATGTACTGTAGTGACTGGGTGGACGCTTGTCATCAGCTTCACTTCTGTCTTCAATCAGTCAACCCCACGGAGCCTGAGCAGGTTCAGAGTGTCCGTGCACTGATTTTTGTCTTGCAACTGTGCTCCATAAAGATAAAAGCATTAATCGATTACTCTGCACTCGGGTCAGAGTGGTGATGCTTTGGCTGTTCTGTAATTGTGTTGTATAAACTACTCATTTTCCAACCTCCGGTAGCCAGTCGTCATCCATGATCTTTTCAAACGTCCATGGACAATACTCGGGGAAGCTGCTTTTGTTCAGGCGCTTGCTTTCGATCTTGATGTATTGGTTCATTTGTTTGACGGCTTCTTTTTTAGCCTGAGAGTAGGCTTCTGCAAGTACTTCGTCTATCTTTGGCTGAAGACAGGGGTTTTCTTTTATATGGTCTTTAATATCTACTCTCGGGTTGTTGATACTGGGTATCCAAGTGTAGAGAACTTTGTCTTCTACCCACGAATCTTTCAATACTCGCTTTTGGTAAGCGTATTTCAAAAGATGTATGAGCAATGTTCTTAGATAAGACCTTAATTCTTTTTTCGTATCGCCCATACGTTGTTCCATCGCCTCCAACAGATTGTCGATGTCGAGTTTGTCAAATTGGCGCTGGGCCAGCAGTTCACGCTGTTGGGTCAGCCATTGGGTGTAATCGGTTTTGTATAAACTACTCATAAAGGCTTACTCCGTTCAGTGGATACCAGTCTTCAGACATCATTTGGTCAAAAGACCAAGGGCAGGTGTCGGGAAAGCTGCTGTTATCCAGTTTGGGGCATTTGGGCGGCATGTGACGATTCATTTCCCGAATGGCTCCTTTTTTCCCAGCAGGATAAGACTCACTTAAAACATCTTCCACCCGTTGTTTCAGGCTGTGATTTTTTATGATTAATCGACTAATCGCATCCCTGGCGTTATCGATAGTATCCATCCAACCTTTAATGACTCTTTCAGAGGCTACCGAATCCTTCAGAACGGATGTTTGATAATCCATTTTAAGTAAATGAAGTATGAGATTAATTAGATAGCTCTCCAGATTGTCTACCTTGGATTCTATCCCCAACTCCAACTCCTCCAACAAATTCTCGAGGTCTAATTGTTCAAAATTACGATTTCTCAACAGGGTCACCTGCTGACTCAGCCATTGATGATAATCAGTGTTATATAAGCTATTCATCGTTTTACCTTAACTGGATACCTTTCAAAAAATACCTCCATTGCCCAACCACTGTAGGCAAATAACAGAAGGTAAGCAAAATGAATTACCAAAGCACAGATGCCTTTGCCGGGGGCTTTGCCCGTGGTTTTGGGCTGGTCAATTCGGCCATTGATGCCAAAGAGAACCGTCGGTATCGCAAACATAAGCACAGGGAACTCAATGGATAGACATTGGTCCAATAACGTAAGTTATTTGAAAAACAGAGAGAGCAGTAAGAGATATGAACGGAATCAAACCGCCCAGCAGCCCAGATAGCCAGTCAGCACTTTATCAAAAGCCGAGCGACAATTGCCCTGTTTGTCTCGAAACTTTTGCCGGAAGGGAAGTCATGGTTCTCAAACAATGCAAACATATGTTTCACAAAGACTGCCTGGAACCCTGGCTATCGAAAAATTCAACCTGTCCATCTTGCAGAATCTCTTTAGTGTCCAGGGAAGTAGAACTATTGCGAGCCTTAAGACCCAGTGATCAATCCCGAGCCCTGGCCTTGGCCATGTTATCGAGACGTTCTGCTTCGACCCGTGAGAATGGAAACTCCTCTACAGACAGGCAGGCTGAAGCCATAGCATCGAGCTATATGGCTATGCGGGGTGAGACAGACAGGCAGGAGCCAACGAGTTCAGATTTAAGTAATATAATGCTCTGATTCAGTTGCCTTTGCAGGCACTTTAACATCATTACCTGCTGCCAGAGCAAGCGTTCTGCCCAGTGAGTTGGTCAGTTTCGTCACAACCGATTCAAAGAAGCCAGCGAGGGATTCCCATTAGAATGCACGTCTGTGGACGGATGATTTGTTGTAAAGAAACAAGAACATCGTCCCAATAACAGGATTCAGGCTCAGTGATCTCCTGGCCTGTTCAGATGATTGATTCGACCGATTGCCACAAACAGATCAGAAAAACCAACATCATTTGACCACTGAATATCAGACCTGTAGTATCTTCCGCCCTCTCGCCTGAAATTGTTTAATACTGAGGTAGTCTCAGCGCCTTCACTTAAACAACTTCACCTGAAGAGCTTCAGTCAATCAACCTGACTTTGGGAGCCACTCGTCTTTATGTCTGATCTTTCAGAATCACGTCACAGTCTTAACTTGCCCGTCTTTGTCGGTGCAGCCAGTATCATTCTTCTGATAGTAGTCTCTACGGCTCTGTTTCCGAAGCAAGCCGAGCTTTATTCCACCTTCTTGCAAACGGCCATAATGACCAACGCCAGCTGGTTTTATGTGACGGCAGTCGCCATTATCCTTATCGGCGTCGCTATTGTCGGCCTCTCCCGTTATGGCGATATTAAGTTAGGCCCTGACCATTCCGAGCCGGACTTCAGCTTCGGCTCCTGGTTTGCCATGCTGTTTTCAGCCGGTATGGGGATTGGCCTGATGTTCTTTGGCGTGGCGGAACCCGTTATGCACTTTCTCACTCCCCCTGTGGGCGATCCTGCATCCATCGAGTCCGCCCGGGAGTCCATGAGAATTACCTTTTTTCACTGGGGGTTTCATGCCTGGGCCATCTACGCCATTGTGGCTCTGATTCTGGCGTTCTTTGGCTATCGTCATAATCTGCCATTAACCCTCCGTTCAGCGCTTTTCCCGATTGTGGGTGATCGTATTCACGGTGTTATTGGTCATATTATTGATATCTTTGCCATTCTGGGTACGACCTTTGGTGTGGCTACAGCTTTGGGTTATGGCGTGCTTCAGGTCAACTCGGGCCTGAATTACCTGTTTGATGTTGATGTAAGCACTCATGTTCAGGTGGTTTTGATCGTAGTGATTACCGCTCTGGCCACGCTCTCTGTTGCTTCAGGGCTTGATAAGGGAATTCGTCGTTTATCCGAGATCAATCTGCTGCTGGCACTGTTGCTGATGGCCATGGTCATTATTCTCGGGCCTACTATCCTGCTGTTGCAGATACTGGTGCAGAATATTGGCAGTTATCTGTCCGATATCGTCGACAAAACATTTAATCTCTATGCCTATGAACCGACCGACTGGATGGGTGGCTGGACTCTGTTTTACTGGGCATGGTGGTTGTCCTGGTCGCCTTTTGTCGGCATGTTTATTGCCCGTATCTCCAGAGGCAGAACCATTCGCGAGTTTATCTGTGGCGTGCTGTTTGTACCGGCCTGTCTGACCTTTATCTGGATGACCGTATTCGGAAACACTTCCATTGATCTGATTATGAATCATGGTGCGGAAGATCTCGCTGACATTGTTCAGGTCGATGTTTCACTGGCGCTCTTCAAGTTTCTGGAGTACTTCCCGGCCACTGAGTTCCTGTCAGGAATCGCCATTATCATGGTCGTGGTGTTCTTTGTAACCTCTTCCGATTCCAGTGCCATGGTGATTGATATGCTGGCTTCTAAGGGTGAAGGGAAAACACCGGTCTGGCAGCGGGTATTCTGGTCTACCCTGATTGGTCTGGTTGCCCTGGTACTGATGCTTGCCGGAGGTCTCAAGGCGCTCCAGACAGCCACTATTGCAACGGCTTTGCCATTCGCTGTGGTGTTGCTGGTTTCCGGTTATGGGTTGTTAAAAGCGCTGGCACTGGATGCTGCCAAGAAAGAAAGTCTGACCCAAACCACCCTGGCTCCGAGCCATGCCAATGTTTCAATTCCATGGCAGAGTCGATTGCAGAATATTACCCACTTCCCGGCGCGCAAAAGTGTCAGGGTCTTCATGAGAAGTGTCGTGTTACCGGCAATGAAGTCCCTGTCCAGAGAGCTGGAAGAGCAGGGAGTGGAAACCGGAATTGATTTTGATCGCAACAAAAGTATTGCCTCTCTCAATGTTTTTCATGGTGAGGAACAGGACTTTCTCTACAGGGTCAGCCCTCGTTCCTATGTTCAACCCAGTTTTGTCATTGATGACGAAGAAGAGAGCAAGTATTACCGGGCAGAAGTCTTCCTGAGGGAGGGTGGTCAGGATTACGACATTATGGGCTGGACCCGGGAACAGGTCATTGGCGATATTATTGATCAGTACGAGAAACATATGCACTTCCTGCATATGGTTCGCTGAATCAACGGCGCTCGCTCTGCTGGAAAGTTGTCGTTTGGCAGGCTTTCGGGCTTAAGGTTTATCGAATTTTGCGTAAAACCCCCTCGCTTTAGAGGTTGTCGCAAAACTCTGGTTCCCATGCTCTTAGGCCCTGTGGGTCCCAGCGTGGGAACGAGCTGTTGGAGTTCTGCGACACCCTCTAGCACTTAGCCTTTTGCATCTCTTCTTGGTTGTTGTACCTGTTATTATCGTTTTACCTTGTATCGTACCGCCGCGATAGTCAAACCCGACTATACTCAGCCCACCCAAACAATAACCTACGGTAAAAATAATCCTTCACCAACCTTTGTATACCGCTTTGCTGGAAGCCGGTGTATCCGATGAAACCGCCAAAGCAGGAGCGCAAATAGAATGGCACGTTACAGAGAGCCGACTGGACAGAATAGAAAAAAATCTGTCAATCGTCGGCAGCGACACTGCCGCACTGAAAGACGGGCAGAAAAAACTGGACTCCAGAATGGACAAGCTGGAAGCCAAAGTAGACAGGCTGGAAGACGGGCAGAAAAAACTGGACTCCAGAATGGACAAGCTGGAAACAAAAGTAGACAAGCTGGAAACCAAAGTAGACAGGCTGGAAGACGGGCAGAAAAAACTGGACTCCAGAATGGACAAACTGGAATGCAGTCAGGAAATACTCGTCAGTGACCATAGAAAAATAGTAACCAAGCTGGAGGAACACGACGTAAAACTGGAACTAATACTCGACTGCGTAAAAAACATCATGGACAACACTTAACAGAGCAATGGATGGAACTAATTATTGGATTAACAGTCAAATGTTAATGTGATTCGTCTTTATTCAGTCAGATTGGTACTGCAAGGACAGGAATGAGAAAATCAGCTTCAGGGTTTTTCTTTGTATTAAAGATCGGAATGCTGATTTTCCAGAACTTATGGTATTTGGCTGTCCTGTAATGGTTCCAACATACGCCCACAATGGAGTTAGGCAAAATGGATTTTTATCAGTTAAAAGGTTTGACTCAACAGCTGCATGAATTGAAGGTGGTGCAACCCAATGGCTTTTCAACAGAAGCAGAAGATGGCTCCACCCAGTTCCTCGGCAGACAGGTAAAGCGACAGGATGGCACCACCGCACAGACTGAGAAAACTGCTCAAAAAAGACCGGCAAATGCAACAGACGACCCTTTACTGCCCGGTAAACTTCGTAAAATAATGCCAGAAACTGAACTTTTACCTATGAAAAATGAGCAGTTAATGTCAGAGGGATTATTCATTACTGCTGGAAGTAAACCGCTATCTGAACGGCAGGTTAATCTTGAGACACAACCCTTTGATTCAAGAGCTGAAGCTATACAGATGGCCGCCAGGAATCTGGTGAGTCAATTTCAACTTGAGGCAATAGAAAAGTCACCAACCAATGAAGTGCAATGTGCCGTTTTCCTTGAGTGCCTGAAACTTGATGTTGATAATACGCTGATAAGGCTAAACACAACAACATCTTTAAATGGGGCTCAAAAGCTCCTGATTTTGTTGGCAGCTGAAGAAGAGCAGAAACAACAGAATAAATGTCCACTTCCTGAGGGCTACTGGATACTTGCGAGGATTCCGTTATCCATCGGTTTTGAGAAGGCAAAGAACCTGTTTCAGCGCCTACCTGATACGCCTTCTCTGCCAGAGGTGGACAATGTCATTAATGAGCAGTTGACAGCATTAAGACCTGATAAAATGCTCAGGGACAGACTTTTGGAGGTCAGACAACCCCTTAAATCGGAAAACAACGAACTTTCCAGACAGCTGTTGTGTGAAGTTGACAATATTGAAAAAAAATTTATCCCAAAAGTTGGATGGAACGGCCGTTTATCAGACGCTGAGGATTATAGAAATTTCAAGGTCTATACAAGAAGATTGTTGTATCTCTATGCATCCTGTTCCGGTTTTTCACAGCAGGCTGATATTGCTGAGTTAACGTCGTACATTAGATCCGTTCTTTACATCATCGAGCCAAATAACCGTATACCAGATAACATCTGGCATATTGCTAAAGAGCTGGCCTATTTGTCGAAACAACCCGGCTCCATCGATTATTGCCACTATATTAGTACCCTGGCCCATTGTTTGAAAACACCGGCACCTGTCGCCTTACAGTTTAAAAATCTCAAACAGCTCAGTGATATCAAAGGGTTCGCTTTACTTGAAAGCAAACCGCTGGACAAGTATCTAACCGTACTCAGAGCAAACATTGATAAGATAGCCCCGGAATATTCGCGGGTATTGCTCGATGCAGTTGACGTTCTGGAAAAAGAATGTGCCGGTATATCACTACCTGAAGGCAAGTCTGATATCAAAGCGAAAGTGCATCGACTTTTAATGATTATTGCCGCCTGCAAATCATCCAAAGAAATAATGGATACTTCAGTATTGGTTCATTTTGTCACGGCCATCATGGAACATGGCAATAAAAAAAATATACCTTATCTAATCGCTGGGCTGGCCCGTCTGGTTCAGAGTACCCCGAAAATACAGAAAATACTGGGTGCCCCCGGAATCAGTGGCGGACCGCATTTGCGAATGGCGCCGCTGCAATGGCTGGCATTTGTACCCGATAGACTCTCAGAAGATGACATCGAGGAACTCTGTCAATCTTTGCAAGCTCCCAGCGCCAGCAAGAGCAGGCGACGGATGAAAGATGGCAAGATTTTCCACCAATGGCTGTCTACCCTTGAGCAGATGTTGGCCAGCGAGGTTATGAATAAGGCCATGGTAATGCCGATCCTGAAAAAGCTTACCCAAAGTCTGACTTATGAAAAACTGGGCTGGCTTTATATGTTATTCAACATGGGATACAGGTTTACTGCATTTCTGGACAGAATGGGCTTGAGCTGTCAGAAGGAAGGATTACCATTGATGATCGCTGAAAAAGGGGCTGACGCTTTGGTGGGAGTGAATAAAAAGTTCTCAAAATGGCTAATGAAACAACGACATCACCATCTCCTGCCTTTTTACATGGCATCAATGATAGAACAGGGGAATGCAGAAGTTGAAGACCTTACCCATCAGTTTATAGAGACCAGTGTTAACAACACTTTTGTTCAGAGCAGGCAGTCACCGCTGCACAATCCACACCTGCAAGCCATTTACAAGAAATATCCCCGATTGGAAGCAGGTTGGGGAGCGAACTTCAGTGGTTTCAGCGAGGAAACCCGAAACAAGCTCTTGTCCCAGGGGGAAACCCTGAAGCTGACAGAGGACCCCTGGGATCTTTTTATCAGTGGGCTTGAAGTTAAAAGCTGTCTATCACCTGACGCCCTGAGTTTTAAAATTGGACTGATGAGTTATGTGATGGATGGACGCAATGCCATGATTGTCATAAAGAACCAAAAAGGAAATATCCTCAGCAGAAGTGTGATTCGCATGGTGCTGGATCAGGATGATTGCCCTGTGTTATTGCTTGAAAAAGGCTATCCCGATAAGCGTAATTTATTGTTCATTGATGCCGCACGGGACATTGCTGACGAGATGGGCCTGCCCCTTTACCACTACCTGGATGCTAAAACAGGTACAAAAGGTATGATAAAACTTCTGGAAGGGAGAGCACCTCTCGATTATTTTGACGCTTTTCCTTTATTAAAGGAGAGACAGAAACTTACGATTACCGACGTACAACGTGATGTAAGGTAGTCATAACGGATGCTTGCAGGCTCCTCAGCTCTTGATTAAAACCGCAACGAGCGCAACACTCGCTGTTATGGCTAAGGTTCAAGCTACCTTGTCAAACACTTAAGAAAGACATTTCTGGCACCGTTGATGTCACGATCAACGGTGAAGCCCTCACCCTTAATAACCTTGAAAGAACCTAATTTTTCGTCAATGGTATCGTTCCATCCGCCTTTCACCACCCCTATCAGGAATACATGGACTCGTAAAAAATGCCCAAAATTTGAATGATCGTCCACTGCCTTTCCTTCAAACCAACCACATGTTCCTCCTGATTATTGACCGTTAATACACTAAGCCCCTGAAAACAGAAAAATACCCATCTTGCTGTTGGGTTCTGGCAGGGCTTTTTTTTCTGGTCTGGAAATACACGACTTTGCTTTTTCAGTTCCTGCCTGATTCTGTGCTGGATAGCAGCATAGACCATCAGGCACAGAGTCATCACCATTAACAGGGCTTCAATACGTTCCGCTTTCTTCAAATAGAGCGAAGAGACCAGAAAGTCCGGGCTCTTCAGGAACCGAAAGCCGCCTTCAACTTTTTGTTGCGACTTATAGATAGACAACAGCTCAGAGGCATTCAAACTATTTTTATCCAGCTCATTGGTGCTTAGGATAAAACAACCCAGTGAGGCCTCTGCATGCTCCCTCTTCTCGCAGGAAACAAAGCATTCAGCCTGCACAAAGTACTCGAAGTGATCAGGCTTGCTATCCGGCGATGGTCTTCCTTTGCCCGAATAGCAGGGTTTACAGATAACCTCAGGCTCTGTTTCGCTTTGGCAAAGTTTCGATTGTTTCTGCCACAAGGCAAAAGCCTTCAATGCATCGTCCCGGCACAAAAAGGCCTTTTTGCTCAGCTTCTCCAGATCACGGGCCTCTTTCAATGACTGTTTTTGCATCTTTCGGGTCAGTGTTTTCCGTTCACTAAGCCCGCGCTTTTTGTTGAGAAACAGGAACCATCGTTGTTGAACCCCTCCGTAGCAGGAAGGCACTTCAGCTGAGTAATAATCTTCATAGCCTTCAACAGGCTCCAGCGACATGGTTGGCGCTTTGCAGACCAGCTCCTTTGCCTCCTTGATGTTCAGGGGTACCCGGGAGATAAACAGCTGCTTTTGCTCATCAAGCGACTGAAGGGTTTCTGCAACATACATGGCAGCATCAGCAACCAGATAGCGGCTATTCAAAGCAGCCTTAAAACATGACAGATGATTTTTGATAATTTCCTGAAAACAGGTTTTGTCGTTTACATTACCGCTGGCAGGGGCCATAAACACAGGGATGCCCGCCTGGTTTTCAGTCATTAACTGTAAGACTACCTGGTTCAGGTCAGGCCGGTGGTCACGGCTGTAACCTTGGCAGATATGAATACAGTTCAAGTCGTCTGGATTGTCATGACTGTTATAGACTCCATCCACATGAAAGCTGGTGCCATCCAGATTTAATGCCTTGCAAGGAAGTTTCAGATGATTGACGACCTTGACGGCCAGATTGAGATACAAGTCGCTAACACCAGCGTCGTACAAACTGTCGAGAGCCCGACCAAGTACCTTATCGTTCAAGTGTTCAGCCTGTATACCTTCCCCGATAAGGCGGTCAATCGGCTTATCCTCAAAAAACTCAGGGAGCATGTATAGAGTTTGCCCCGTAAAGCCCAAGCCATTGATGATCATTGCAACTACAGCTTGTCCAATAGTGACATTACGAACATCGGAGTCATTTGTGATACGGGCATCAATGTATTCGGCTATCTTTAACTCCCGACACATAGCGGCAACCAAGCCAAGGTGGTTGAGGTTCTTAGACTGGTATTGAGCTTGAGACATGTTGGTGTACCTGAATGTCTGTTTATTTCTTTGACAACAGATTTTAGGCAAATATCAATCGGTGTGGTGAAAGGCAGTTCCATGATTGAGTCTTGGATGTATAGGCTTCGTTGCAATCAACTACATGCTTTCCATACTTTTTTGCGCACCACTTAAGCCGAATTTTGAATTGGTAGTGATTGAGGTCAAGCATCTGGCGGCAGGTGTTACGGCGAATGGTGCGAACCTTCTTATCTTTGCGTGTGACCATACCTCTTGTCTCAAAGGTTGGCAAAAATACAACGTCGTAGTTCGACACCAGCTCGAACGCCAGCCGGTTATGCAGATCAAGAACAATGTCATCCTTTTTGCATTTCAGCCGGTCAATTTCCCTCTTGAAATGAATAATCCGATCTCTTGCCCACTGGGGCATGTCGGGGAACTTAACGCCCTTCTGAGTGTTCAGGATTTTTTGCTTTTGACTGATCAAGCTGTCCACTTGCTTCATCAGTGGGAACAGCTTTGTTTTTGCAACCTTATCACCCGCTATCAACGCCTCTTTTTCGCTGTAGCAAGTGGCAAAGGTGCGAACTCCGGGGTCAACTCCAACGCATCTAACCTTCCCTTGGATTTCGGGATTTAGTTCAATATGTTGTTGAACCTGAATGAACCAGCGACCTTTGTCGTAGGTTATGACACAAGACTTGCCAATCGCTTCTGCTGGCACATCTTCTGTCAGGTGAATCTTGCCAAGAGCCTGTACGCAGGGATTTAACCCCTTTGGCAAACGGTCAATAGAGAATGAGTGCCTGCTACCTTTGCGGCTTTTGAAACTGATTTCTGCAAAGCCCTCTTTAGCTCCCTTGAGCTTCTTGTTGTGCTCGCAAACCGCTTTGAATGTGGTCGCTGCCGCCAGTGTTCCATTATCAGAAACAAGCGAGTTATAAGCCCTGCCACTTTCTTTTTGCTCTTGCTTCACTTGAGCTTTAATGGCAGGTCGCATGTTGATGAATTTTCCGCTGGCATCTTTATAGTCATCATTGCGGAAACGCTCAACAGCAAGGTTGTACGACCTGCGATAGAGTATCAGGGCATCGTGATAGGCTTGCTTATTCTCTGGGTAAAACCTGATCTTTTTTGACGCTACTATCTTTGCGTCTTTTAGCAGATCGCTTCCCGTAGTGGCTATTGCAGAATGAGGTAATGAAACCGATAAGCTCTTGGGTGTCGAATGGCTCACAGGCGTTATCCGGGTCATCCAAAACCTCGATGTATCCTCCCGATAATTCAACAAGCCATTTGATGAGTCCAAACCCTGATCGGGCAAGGCGATCTTTCGTGGCAACCACAATATGGGTTGGATTTCCGCACACCGCTGATTCCAGAATGGTTTGCAGTCCTTTTCGCTTAAAGTTGAAAGCACTGGCAATGTCGCTGATAAATTCTGCATCAGGGTGCTCTTTGAGTAAGATACGCTTTTGGCTAGCTTTGTAGTTGAACCCCACAAGATAAATTCACCTTTTGACGATTTATCTTGTGTCTGGCGTAATTAATTTTGCGATTGTTGCAATTTTATTTGACTGCCCGATCTAAATCAATAATCTGGTTCTTGTGAAGTTTTTTCTTTGTTTTCATGAAGGTTATTGTTGCTACTACCTTCATTTCTCATCTTCCAGAAATTCATAATCAACCACTTCCCCTGAGTCCATTTCCGCCTTTGCAATAAGTATCCTTTCAACAAAGGAATAGGTTAAATCGGGGTTTTCCTCTAATATTTTTCCAATCTTAGCCCAGTGCTCTATTTGCTTGGGTGGGGTTCTACTCAGAGCCGAATCTACGATAGTAGCCTTTCGGACTAATTCATCATTAAGTCTCAATGGTGCAGAAGGCATGACAAATTCTCCAACTGATGATCATTCGTGATATGTAGCAGAGTACAATAAAAGTAGCAAATAGCTACAAAAAATCCCCGAGACTGGCAACAGACCCACAGTTTTAACCGGGTAGTCTTCCAACACTTAACAGAGCAATGGATGGAACTAATTATTGGATTAACAGTCAAATGTTATAGAGATTCGTCTTTATTCAGTCAGGTCGGTACTGCAAAGACAGGAATGAGAAAATCAGCTTCAGGGTTTTTCTTTGTATTAAAGATCTGAACGCTGATTTTCCAGAACATATGGTATTTGGCTGTCCTGTAATGGTTCCAACATACGCCCACAATGGAGGTAGGTAAAATGGATTTTTATCAGTTAAAAGGTTTGACTCAACAGCTGCATGAATTGAAGGTGGTGCAACCCAATGGCTTTTCAACAGAAGCAGAAGATGACTCCACCCAGTTCCTCGGCAGGCAGGTAAAGCGACAGGATGGCACCACCGCACAGACAGAAAAAACTGCTCGAAAAAGAACGGCAAATACAACAGACGACCCTTTACTGCCCGGTAAATTTCGTAAAAGAATGCCAGAAACTGAAGTTTTACCTATGAAAAATGAGCAATTAATGTCAGAGGGATTCTTCATTGCTACCGGGAGTAAACCGCTATCTGAACGGCAGGTTAATCTTGAGACACAACCCTTTGATTCAAGAGCTGTAGCTATACAGATGGCCGCCAGGAATCTGGTGAGTCAATTTCAACTTGAGGCAATAGAAAAGTCACCAACCAATGAAGTGCAATGTGCCGTTTTCCTTGAGTGCCTGAAACTTGATGTTGAGAAAACGGTATTAAAGCTGAACAAAACAAAAACTCTAAACGGGGCTGAAAAACTTCGGATTATGTTGGCTGCTGAAGAAGAACATAAAGGACCACTTCACGAGGCTTATTGGACACTTTTGAGGATTCCTTTATCCATCGGATTTGAGAAGGCAAAGAACCTCTTTCAAAGTCTTCCTGATACGCCTTCTCTGTCAGAGGTGCACAATCTAATTAATGAACAGTTGACAGCATTAGACCCTCAAATAAAGGTCAGGGACAGACTTCTAGAGATCCGGCAAACCCTAACATCCGAAAATAACGAGCTTTCTAGAGGATTGTTGAGTGAAGTTGACAGTATTGAAGAAAAATATATCCCAAGAGTTGGATGGGATGGCAATTTATCAGACCATGATGATTATGTCGAATTCAAAATCTATTCAAGAAGATTGCTGTATCTCTATGCAGCCTGTTACGGTTTTTCACAGCAGGGTGATATTGCTGAGTTAATGTCGTACATTAAATCTGTTCTTTATATCATCGAACCAAGTAACTCCTTTCCAGATAACATCTGGCATATTGCTAAAGAGCTGGCCTATTTGTCGAAACAACCCGGCTCCATCGATTATTGTCACTATATTAGTACCCTGGCCCATTGTTTGAAAACACCGGCACCTGTCGCCTTACAGTTTAAAAATCTCAAACAGCTCAGTGATATCAAAGGGTTCGCTTTACTTGAAAGCAAACCGCTGGACAAGTATCTAACCGTACTCAGAGCAAACATTGATAAGATAGCCCCGGAATATTCGCAGGTATTGCTCGATGCAGTTGACGATCTGGAAAAAGAATGTGCCGGTATATCACTACCTGAAGGCAAGCCCGATATCAAAGCGAAAGTGCATCGACTTTTAATGATTATTGCCGCCTGCAAATCATCCAAAGAAATAATGGATACTTCAGTATTGGTTCATTTTGTCAGGGCCATCATGGAACATGGCAATAAAAAAAATATACCTTATCTGATCGCTGGGCTGGCCCGTCTGGTTCAGAGTACCCCGAAAATACAGAAAATACTGGGTGCCCCCGGAATCAGTGGCGGACCGCATTTGCGAATGGCGCCGCTGCAATGGCTGGCATTTGTACCCGATAGACTCTCAGAAGATGACATCAAGGAACTCTGTCAATCTTTGCAAGCTCCCAGCGCCAGCAAGAGCAGGCGACGGATGAAAGATGGCAAGATTTTCCACCAATGGCTGTCTACCCTTGAGCAGATGCTGGCCAGCGAGGTTATGAATAAGGCCATGGTAATGCCGATCCTGAAAAAGCTTACCCAAAGTCTGACTTATGAAAAACTGGGCTGGCTTTATATGTTATTCAACATGGGAGACAGGTTTACTGCATTTCTGGACAGAATGGGCTTGAGCTGTCAGAAGGAAGGATTACCCTTGATGATCGCTGAAAAGGGGGCTGACGCTTTGGTGGGAGTGAATAAAAAGTTCTCAAAATGGCTAATGAAACAACGACATCACCATCTCCTGCCTTTTTACATGGCATCAATGATAGAACAGGGGAATGCAGCAGTTATAGACCTTACGCATCAGTTTATAGAGACCAGTGTTAACAGTACTTTTATTCAGAGCAGGCAGTCAACATTGAACAATCCACACTTGCAGGCCGTTTACAAGAAATACCCCCGATTTGAAGCAGGTTGGGGAGCGAACTTCAGTGGCTTCAGCGAGGAAACCCGAAACAAGCTCTTGTCCCAGGGGGAAACCCTGAAGCTGACAGAAGACCCCTGGGATCTTTTTATCAGTGGGCTTGAAGTTAAAAGCTGCATATCACCAGACGGCCTACATAGTTATAGACGTGGACTGATGAGCTATGTGATGGATGGACGCAATGCCATGATTGTCATAAAGAACCAAAAAGGAAATATCCTCAGCAGAAGTGTTATTCGCATGGTGCTGGACCAAGATGATAGCCCTGCGTTATTGCTTGAAAAAGGCTATCCCGATCAGAGTAATTTATTGTTCATCGATGCCGCACGGGACATTGCTGACGAGATGGAGCTTCCTCTTTACCGCTGCGTGGATGCAAAAAAAGGTGAAAAAGTGAAAGTTCTGGAAGGAAGGGCGCCTTTCGATTACTTTGACGAGTTTCTGTCAACAAAAGAGAGGCAGGAACTTACGATTACCAAAGTACAACGTGATGTAAGGTAGTCACAACGGATGCTTCTAGTACATCACTCCGATTTGATCGTCGGGTAAAGCTTCTTGAGTTTTACCCGAGCATCCTCGGTCGTAAATCGCCATTCCATTTTGCTTTCTACACCATTACGCTGGGACTCCCACGCTTCAATCTCTGCCATGTTGAGCCAGCTTCCATGCTTGGGTGTATAGATGATTTCCAACTTACTGGCCAACCGATGAGCCTCTCCTGGTTCAAAGGCTTTATAAAGAGATGCAGGTGTATGTGTGTTCAGGTTATCCATGACAAGACGGATGACATCAGCTTTTGGGAAGTGAACATCAACCAGCTGTTTGATCTGGTGAGCCCAGTCGCAGGCAGTTCGGCTATCAGTCACCTCGATATGTCGCCAACCTTCCAGTGGCGCAAAAAACATGAAGAGAGAACTCACACCATTGCGCTCATACTCATTGTCATATTTTAGGGGTTGGCCAGGCTTCATAGGGAGTGGAGTCCTGACCTCCAAAGTATGCTGCTTACTGCTCTCATCCATACAGATCAGTGGTCGATTCGGATCATGTGGTTGTTGATAAACATCCAAAACACGTTCCATAGCGCAAACAAATTCTGCGTTCGCTTTTTTTGGAATACACCACTCCTTTTTCTGCCAAGGCTTCAACTCGTTTTTTTTAACTCTCGGCCAATGGTTTGATGCGAGATGAAATCGACATGCTCCAACTCAACTATACGGTCAGCGAGAAGCTGTAGCGTCCAGCGGCTATGACCTTCTGGTGGTGTTGAGCAAGCCAGAGCTGTCAATGCCGCCTGCTGCTCCCCCTGGAGTTTTCTTGGGCGGGCAATGCCATTGAACTTGCTATTAACAGCAATATCCAGCCCTTCAAGTACACAGCGTTTGCGTGTTCTCTGAACCGTTTTCGTTGAAACACCACAGGTTTGGCTGGTCTGGAGCTCCGTCAGTTTTGGCCCGTTTTCATCGAGACACAGGAGGATCTGTGCATGAATACGTTTATGCTTGGCCACCTTGGTTTGGTGAATGAGGTCTTTTAATTGCTGCTGTTCGTCTATGGACAGGCGGATACGGTATTGAGCTGGCATAGGTCACCCTGATCTGAATCAGGGAGAATAATGCCAGAATGGAAAATTCCGGCATTGCTGCAGGACAAAGAAATTTGAGTTATGTACTAGGCTCCTCAGGTGTCAACCGCTATCCCCAAAACCACTGCCCGTATCACTCACCATCTGGACCGTCATCGCCGCCATAGCTACCGAAATGGTAGGAATGACCATAGATACTATCTGGTTCCTTTTCTTTCACCTTGTATGCAGGCACCCGCCAGGCACCACGTTTCACCAGCTTTTCGAGGATATAGCGGTTCTGATGGGCTTCACTGTAGTAGTGAGCATAAGTGTATGCCGTCCACCGAGAGGGGGGGCACGGTAGGGAGGTGGTGGTGTAAGCATTAATATTTTCTACAGCACCCGGGGTGTTAAGAAGGGTTTCCATGGTATGGGTGTTACCTTTTTTTGCTGCCAGTATCAGGAGCGTTTTACCTGACTGTGTCTTACAGTTAAGATCAAAAAGTCGCCGCCCGGCAGAATCTTTCAAATTCACCAGATACTTCGTTGCTGCTGCCGGGTCACGATAGTTCATCACTACATCTATCATAAGCTTGGAACCTATCTGTTCTTGTTTTAATGCGCTGACCAGATGAGAGTTTTTCAGCAACTGATTGCAAAATAACTGACAATTTCTCAAGACTGCATGTTGAAAGGCATAAACGGCAAGTAACTTTGTCTGACCGTTTGCCAACTTAATCTGAGCTTCAGGCTGATTTTCGAGGGCTTTTAAAGTAAGTTCCCTCTGTTGCTGATCGGTAATCTTGTAATCCCCCCAGGCGCTAAAAATCAGCATCAACAAATGAAAATCAGATTTGTTTTGTTGATGCACAGTGGCTTTTTCCTCAAGCAGTAAACTAACCATTGACCAATGATTCGCCTTGGCGGCTGCAATTATTGGCGTGTCGCCACTTTTAGGGCTTTGATGGTTGATATCAACACCCGCCTTTCTCAACAGACTTTCAAGGACTACTAGATTATTGGCAACGGCTTTTCTGTAGAGCCTTTGACCGGATTCCGTTCGGGCAAAAGATTGAAGCAGCTGTTCAACTCGTTGCGCTTGACTGCTCACCAAACTCGCAGGCGAAAAATTATGAGTTGATTTTTTGAAGAAATTATCAACTGCTTTTGTTACCAATCCATTCAGCTTGCGCCTCTTGAAGAAACCAGGACTTTTGCCAGAACCACCATCGGGCTTAATTTCCGGGCTGAGAGCTTTTTGAAGCAGTATCGTTTCCAGCAGTGCTTTAGCTTTATCATTGTGAGATCCTTTTCTTCCTCCAGTCTGCTGAACTCTATCGCCATGCAAAAGTGAGGGATCTGGTAATGATAATTCTTCGAGCTGTTCGCGCAATCTACTGTCAGACTCTGAATGAAATTTGTCTCTGTTAGTTGTTGCACAGCTGGTGTATTCCATTGCATTTGCGAACCGGGGGGACATATTCCTGCCTTCAGTCGTCATTCGATCAGCAAGTGGAACTGCCGCTGGGTATGAAGGATGCCTTCCAACAACGGGTGGTGAGTAGCCAGAGCTGCCAGCGCCGACGCAGGTGCTGGCACGACCCTGAAAATTACCCGGTTGATTACGTTTACTGTTTGCACCAGAGACTGGGCTAAGGACAGTACCCGCTTTTAAGTTTGTGGCTGGCTGCATTATTCGTTCCTCCCTTCCTGATTAATCGCATTAATTATATTGATCCTAAGATTTTGACTCGAAAATGCATCAAAAAGTTCCCTGATTCAGTTCGATTTAAATTGAGGACAAAAGGTTCTCCTGTTTCACAGCGAGGTATTTTCATAATCTCCTGATTTTTCTGGCTTCGGGGAGTGCGCCAATACTTAAACTGAGCACAGCCTGATAATGGATGGAACTAATTATTAGCTAAAATGTCTGAATTATTATGAGTCTCGACTCAATCGTCTTATATCTCCGCCTGCCCGGCTCGATTGGGCAATGCTTCCAAAGTCTGACTTACGAAAAATTATTTTTTGCACAGCATGGGCTTCAGCTGTCAGAAGGAAGGATTACCATTGTTGATCGCCGAAAAAGGGGGGGAGTGTTCAGGAGGGAGAAAATAAAGCGCTCTCACTTTGACTCGATCAAAGGAGAGACAGGCAGTGACGTTTACCAATGTAAAACGTGATGTAAGGTAGCCAGATGCTTGTCCAGTGAATAAGTACTCAACCATACGAAATCATATTTTCTGACTTATTGTTCAGGCACTCGCGGCAACTGCTCCTGCGTTGCTCTAGCTCCTGCATCCATGCAGTCGTGATGCGTTGCAACTCTGGTCACATAGCCTTGCTATGTTCCCGTTGTTGCGCCTTGCAGAGCAGCTGCCTAATAAGCCAGAAATATTCGATTCCGTATGGCTGAGTACTTATGCCTACCGTACCGCTGAGGTAAAATGAATTTTTATCGTTTAAATGGTCTGACACTACAGCAGCTGCATGCATTAATCATGGAGTCATCCATTGGCTTTTCAGCAGAAGGTGACTCCGTTCAGTATCTTGGCTGGCAGGTACAGCTGCATGATGGCATTACCTTACTGTCTGAACAAACCCTCAATACCGATGGCAGTAAACAGCTGTTTGAACGGCTGGTTAATCTTCACCCTGATCTTGTCAATCAATTACCCGGTTCAAAAGTAGAAGCTATAAAAAGAGCTGCCAGCAATCTGGTGGAAAAATTTCATGATGGGGCAATAGAAAAGTCTCCAACCAAAGAGGTGCAACGGGCTGTTATTAATGAGTGCATGAGATTGGATGCTTCGAAGACGGTAAAAAAGTTATTCGAAAAAAAATTTTTAAGCGCGGCTGAAAAACTCCGGATTATGTTGGCTGCTAAAGAAAAGTTTGAATTGCCAGCGGAAATGGTCGCCCGGTACCTTGAGAGAATTCCTTTGTCCATCCGATTAGAAGAGGCAAAGAACCTGTTTCAACGCCTTCCTGATAAGCCTTCTCTGGCAAGGGAGGACAATGAAATCAATGAAAAGCTGACAGCACTAAACCCTGTAGAGGATGACAAACTGGTCAAGGACGGACTTCTGCAGATAAGGCAAATCCTTGAATCGGAAAATAACGAACTTTCCAGACAGTTGCTGAGTGAAGTTGACAATATTGAAAAAGAATTTCTTCCAAGAGTTGATGCGGATGGCTATTTACCAAGCATTTTTGTTGATGATGATTTCAAATTCTACACAAGAAGATTGTTGTATCTGTATGCAGCCTGCTCCGGTTTTTCAAAAGAGGCTGATATTACTGAGTTAACGTCGTACATTAGATCGGTTTTGTATACCGCTGATTCAAATAGCATCTGGCATATTGCTAAAGAGCTGGCCTATTTGTCGAAACAACCTGATTCCATTGATTATCACCACTATATTGATACTGTGGCAAATATCTTGAAAGCACCTGCTCCTGTTGCCTTACAGTTTGAAGAACTCAAACAACTCAGTGATATCAATGGGTTTGTTCTACTTGAAGGCAAACCGCTGGCCAGTTATCTGAGGGTACTCAGAACAAATATTGATAAAACGACCCCGGACTATTCACAGGTATTGCTCCGTGCAGTTGACGATCTGGAAAGCAGATTGGCTGCTCTATCATTGCCTGAAGGCAAACCCGATATCAAAGCGAAAGTGCATCGACTTTTAATGATCATTGCCGCCTGCAAATCATCCAAAGAAATAATGGCTGCTTCAGTATTGGATCATTTTGTCAGGGCCATTATGAAACATGGCAATAAAAAAAATATTCCCTATCTCATCGGTGGGTTGGCCCGTCTGGTTCAGAGTACCCCGAAAATACGGCAAATACTGGGTGAGCCCGGAATCAAAGGTGGCGATCATTTGCGCATGGCCCCGCTGCAATGGCTGGCATTTGTGCCCGATATCCTCTCAGAAGATGACATTGAGGAACTCTGTGAATCTTTGCAGGCTCCCAGCGCCAGCAGGAGCAGGCGACAGATGAAAGATGGCAAGGTTTTCCATCAGTGGCTGGTTACTCTGGAACGGCTATTGGCCAGCAATGATATGAATAAGGCAATGGTAATACAGACCCTGAAAAAACTCACCCAAAGCCTGACGTATGAAAAACTGGGTTTGCTCTACATGATATTCAACATGGGAGACAGGTTTAATCAATTTCTGGACAGCATGGGCTTAAGCTGTCAGAAAGAAGGATTGCCATTGTTGATCGCCGAAAAAGGGGCTGACGCTTTAGTGGGAAAAAGTAAGGAGGTCTCACAATGGCTATGGAAACAACGACATTATCATCTCCTGCCTTTTTACATGGCAGCAATGGAAGAATATGGAAATAGAGAAGTTACAGATCTTATCCATCAGTTTATAGAGGCCAGTGCCAGCAATACTTTTACTGTGAGCAGGCAGTCACCGCTGAACAATCCACACTTGCAGGCCGTTTACCGGAAATACCCCCAATTTAAAGCAGGTTGGGGCGCGAACTTCAGTGACTTCAGTGTGGAAACCCGAAACAAGCTGCTGTCCCCGGGAGAAACCCTGAGGCTGACGGAAGACCCCTGGGATCTTTTTATCAGTGGTCTTGAAGTTCGCACTTGCCTGACACCGGACGGCGCTCAGGATTACAGCAGAGGACTAATGAGCTACGTGATGGATGGACGCAATGCCATGATTGTCAGAAAGAGCGCCAAAGGAGATATCCTCAGCAGAAGCGTTATTCGTCTGGTGTTTGATCGGGATGATCGCCCTGCGTTATTTCTTGAGAAGGCCTACCCCGATAAGAGTGATTTATTATTCATTGATGCCGCACGGGACATTGCCGACGAGATGGAGCTACCGCTTTATCACCGCGCGGATCCTAAAAAAGGTGAAACAGGTGAAGAAGTGAAACTTCTGGAAGGAAGGGCACCTTTTGATTATTTTGACGCATTCATGGTATCGAAGGAGAGACAGGAAGTTACGATTACCAATGTACAATATGATGTAAGGTAGCCATAACGGATGCCTGTCCAAAAATGGTTGCTTACAGTACTTATGCAAAGTATGTCGACTTATAAAAGTTATCGTTATTAATCAATTCGCATAATTCAGCCAGATGGGGACCATAAGCTGAACCTTTTGTTTTTTTGCACTCAAAATACCTTTGTATTGCAAGAGTTACATCTTCATCATGTTGGGAAGAAAATTTTTCAGCAATTTCAGAGCAATCATGATCATCACAAGTGAATAAATGATAAATTTCTTTTCTTATTTTGGCCAGGTTCTCATTTTCGAAAAACACTCCGCCCCATACGCCGATCATTATGTTAATTATCTGATGATAAATAGGGATTTCCCAACTAATCATATGGCTTTTAGAGGATAGAAACTCATCAACTTTTTGCTCAAAGTATACTGTTGATAAATTATTCCTTATTAGATTTGCTGCAGTTCCTGCTTCAACCGGAGTAAGTGTTTCCAGACTTTTATACCAGGTTTTATAGGCTTTTTTGGTAACCAGCGCCAAGTCTTTAACTTTTGCTCTTTGAGAGATTTCGGGTGACTCATTCAATGCACTTTGGATAGAGTCAAACAATTCGGGCATTTTTTGAGTTGAAAATCGGTAATATAATTTATTCAGCTCCTCATTAGCATACAAAGCATTGCACGATAATATGGTCCATGCACATAACATTTGAGTCAGTGTTTTTAACATTTTTGAATACTCCTTAAAGTTGATTGCCTTTAAGGATATGCATGATTTGCCAGTTTTCAACCTAAGGCCAGGTTCTCCTGAAATTTTCTATTGATGCAATATTTTTCGTAAATGTAATCTTAACAATTTTCAAATAATGAGATGTGTCATGGCAAATCTGCAACACAGGTCGCGGCTAAACTAAACCGATAAATTTTGGAAAAAATTCTTTAATCTCTATCTGGGCTTTATTGAGCCCGAGGATATAAAAAGTCAGTAAATTAGCCCTGATAATGGCTGAAACTAATTATTGGATAAACTGTCTAAATCAATAATGGATTCGGTTTGACTCCAAAAGTTCAGAATTACAAGGACAGTAGTGAGGGCTAAAAAAATGGATTTGTTCCCTATCAACGCAGGAAAAGTACGGGCGCCTTTTGAAGACTCAAGGTTATCTGAAAATATTGATAAGACAGGCAGCGCTTTTGCCAGAAAAGTGAGAATAAGTGGAGAGTTAATGCCCACAGATGTGGCTTCTGCAAAGTGGGTTGACGCGGACAATAATGATTTCTCGCACAAGACCGGGCACAAACGGGCCGCTACTGATATTCTCCCGAAAATAATAGAGACAGAGCTGGAAACGCTGACCATTGAACCGGTAAAACGTCCGAAAATAGCTGCAACCGAAACAGCCCATTGGCCGGTCATTGATCAATCGTTGATTGAATCTACTCAGGTAGCGAAAACGGCCTTGCTTCAGCCTTATTGTCCTGAAGGCATTGCGCCTCCTGCACAGGCAATTGCCCGCGAGGTTCATGGTGTCCAGCACAGTTGCCGGACGGCAATCTGGGCAGTAGCCCTGTTGCAACAGCGTAAACTGCACGGCGATCGCCTGGCGCGGGAATTTCCCGACCAAATGATACCCCTGCTAATCAAAACCTGCCTGTTTCACGACACGGGCCGTGAAGGCGATGGGTTCGATACGTTGGAGTGGGAGCGGGCCAGTGCTGACAACCTGAGGGAACACCTGCGCAACTTCGGCGTGGATCAGTCCCTGGCCTGGCAGTGTGGTGAGGCCATTTGCCACAAGGATAACCCGAAGGGCTGCGAGCATCTGCCCGAGGCGATACAGACCCTGCGCAGTCTGCTCCACGATGCAGATACGCTGGATGTTATGCGGGTCAGAGAAAGTTTTTACATGGATCGGCTGGAGTGTTTTGCTGACTGCCAGGATGATCAGCAGAGGCAAGAATGGCGCCTGCTGGCCGAAGAGGTCTGCCGGGTGATTGCCAGGCAGGGTGACCTCTGGTACCCGACCAAGTTGCAGGACAGCAATACAGACCTCGAACATTTCTTCAGCATCGGTGACCCCAGCTTGTGTGAAAACACCAAAAAGCAATGGGAGCACCACCCTTCACCCTTTAGTTACCAGTTGTTTAGCATAGGTGAGCAGTCCGGTGTTGTCCGGGAGTTGATTACGCCTTATACCGGACAGCTGACAGAACCACAGGAATCGTCCTTCTCTCTGGCAAAACTGACCCAGCAAAGTGTGGCCATGGAAGAATGCCGGAGCAGCACCTGGCCAGCAGGGCTTTACAGCGATCCCGTTAGCCAACAGGTTTATTCCATCAAACCGGCGAGCTGTGAGCTAAGCGCCCGCAACCAGCTACTTATGGCCAACCTCGCCGGGCTGCTGGGCATCACAGTTCCGCAAAGCTTTGTCCATCAGGAAGAGGGTCATTTTTATGTAGTCAGTCCTGTTCCCAAACAATGGCAGGGCAAGCTCAAAGGCGGGGAGGCAACGCTGCGCTCTCTGTCTCAAGAACAGTGGGCCAGATTATTGCTGATTAATGTGATAGTCGGTAACGAAAATATGGTCAACAGTGCCTGGGAGGGCATTGAACTGACCCCGGAAGGGGAGCCGGTCATGTTCCACTGGGATTATGCCGGGATGGCGACCCGCTACCCGTGCACGGAGAAACCAGAGCCTGACCCCAAACCGGATGACTTTTCTTCCATGCCTTTGCTGCTGCAAAAACTGAGAAACCCTCAGGCACCTCCCATGAACTCTTTGCTAATCTACAACCCTTGCGTCGATATTCTTGCACAATTAGAGGATGACTTACTGGGCCATACCTTGAAGGATATCTTGCGGCAGATTGACTGGCAGGTCCTGGACCGGCAGATCGAACACAGCGGTTTTCTGCCCGGTGACCGCAGCTGGTTACGGCAGACTATTCATGATCGTATTGCCTGGCTGACCACCCGCTTTCCCAACAGCCTGGAGGCGGGTGAGCGGGTATCCATGGCGGAATATAAAGCGATAGAGGCGGCAGGTATCCGTGGCGGTTGGCTGCCGGTCAAAGGCCGCGATATCCGGGGCGGGCAGATCGGTATCAGCCAGTTACTGGATGCCAATGGCCAACCCATCACCCGGATGACCCTCAAGCTGTCCCGGGAAGCGGGCAATAAACTGGCTGATAACCTGGCCCTGGAACGGGGATTGCACCGTCTGGCCAGCCGGGTTAAATATACCAACTCTGCCCTGAACAGACATTACCGCGACTGGCGCAGCGACCTGATCAGCCTGGCCAATGACTGTGAGGGCTTGGCGGAGCAGTTAACCGGAGATAAAACACGATGGCACGAAAGGAACCAGGATACAATTGATAATACCGTGAGGATTCTGCAGGACATTGCTAACAAGTGCCGGGCGTCGTTAGCCGCCGACCGGCCTTCCATTGCAAAACTGCCAACCATCGAAACTCCTCTGCCTTTCCCGGCCTTACCTGCAAGAGTTAGTTCAAGAACCGGCAAAAACGTTGAAGCAAAAGTGCAACTGGCGGAATTCAGCCACGGTTTTGCCAAACTGACAGGCCAGAGTGTCGGTTATTTGAGTCCGGAACAACTGGATGCTGCCTACCTCAGTGACCCACCGGTTCGGGCAGTAGAACTCGAATCGACCGTCTGTGGAGGTGGCAGTATTCTGTTTTCTCCCCCGAGCCTGCCTGAGGCCATGAGCTTTGAAAATCAGCTGACCCTCACCTTTAGGGGACACAGCAAAGCAGTGGTTGAAGCAATGTTCAGGGAACTGGCAGAGCTGGGTATTGGTGGAGAGCGGCCGGATATCAACGACTTGGAAGAACAATGGCTGGACGCCCTGGCCGATTACCACGGCTGCCTTGGTGATATGAACCTTGATGTGGCAGTGGATATCAATACCCCGGTAAAAACCCGCAAAAAAGCCTTTCTTAAAGAATTACTGAACTTCAGTGATGAAGAATTGCTCAATTGGGAAAACCACTGTCGTATTCGTGCAGGGCGTCTGGTGTTCTACCGCCCAGGGTTGCCCCATGGCATTGAGACAAACCCTGCCGGGAAGTTCTGCTCCGTACACGATACAAACTTTCATGCGCAGCGGCAAAGGAACAGTGAAGAGGTTGTGGCCGGTAGCCTGGAGAATGATGCTACCCTGAGCTCCTTTGAACGACGTACCCAGATTGGGATGGAACCGCTTGGGCATGAAAGTGCCGTGGCTTCGTCACGCAGGATGAAATGCAACACCGAATACACATTTTCCCGAGTCATAGCGGTGCTGGTGGATAATTCCGGGTACCGCTGTGGTGGGGTTACGTGTTTGCTCCTGACTTCTGCAACACTCGGCCGTATGGATGCACAAATTTATGCCGATCAAAGCCAATACCTGGCGGATTTCTCTGGTTTGGAGTCCTTCGCCCGTAACGAGAAAATTATCGCTCAGTCAACCGATGACTACAGACGTGTGATTCAGGACGATGAGACACAGGAAACCCGTTTTGCCAATCCTCTCTCCTTGTTTGACGAGTTGCACAAACTTGAGATTAGTTCTCCTGAAAGACACCGGCAATTGCTGGGTACACTAAAGAAACGCTTTAGCCACTGGCCCGACGGGCGCCGACTGGAACAGATTTTTCCGCAATCCTGGTCAGCCTTTTATCATGAGATAACCCGTAAAGGCAGCCAGTTTGACGAAGGCATCAAAAGTCTCGTCAAGGCTTGCGGCGAAGAGCGCATACAGTCGTTGTTTGAGCAAAACCCACAACTGTTGAAGGGCAGGCTGGATTCCCTGGATGGCTTTAATCTGAATGGGTGGATGTGTGCTCTTGAAGGGTTTGATTGCAGCGGCTGTTCAATGAATGGCACAGTGTTGCAATCCTTTCTTTTTTGGGAATGTAAATTCAATACAGAGCTGTTAAACAGAGCCATTGTTAAAGGTTGCTTTTTCACCGAATGCTCTTTTGAGGGTAAGCGGTTTTCATCATCGATATTAGACAATGTCCGTTTTAACCCTGAATCTGGGAGGGATGACCTGGCGTGTGAAAGAACACGCCAGCTTTCCCGGATCTTATATCAGTCGTGTGTTAATCAGCACAATAATTTTAATCTGGAACAATGGCTGAAGGTGATGCTTAAAAGTAGTTTTCTACAATCCGGTTCTGCACCACTGGATGATTTAACCCAGGATATTCTGTCCCAACATATGGATGAAATTTCCAGAATCTATCCAAAGCAACTTTGTAAAATTATTTATGAACTTTTTTTCATTAATTTTCAAAATACTGCCAATGCGATAAATTTTGTCTGGAATAATCCTGGATTCTATGATCACAAAATCAAAGATCTCAAAGATTTTTATTTTGATTTCAGAAGCATCTTCCTGAAAGAAGGAGGTTCTAAAATAGGGTTATCAGGTGATCCATTTGGAAGATTTTTTAGGTCCGATTATGGACCAAACAAAAGTTATTCCCGAGAAGCGCTTTTGGCGCTTATGTTAAATGTTATTAACCTTGTTCTGTTTCCTGAATCCAATGATAAATACATAGACTTTGACGTCAATGCCAACAGTGCGGATGAGCATGACGGTTGCTTGAAGGCCATTCCTGAGGTAGGTAGCGAAGGTACACAAAGCAACACAGATGGCCTGCCTCTGGTTGAAATGCAACGTTATAAAGCTCTTCTCTGTAAATCTCAGCTTAAAGAATACCGGAACCGTATTCATCGGTTCTGGAAAGAATGCTCAGAAAAGAGTCAATTAAAAATAGCCAAACACTGTTTGCTTCATCAAAATGTTGTCGTTAGCCCCAAAACAACCAAGCAATTTAGAGATTTGTTGTCTCAAGACCACGACGAGCAATATTGGCAGGAAATCTATCGCGCTAACATGGATAAACATAAAAAAAATGAGGATGAATTGAATCGCTTGCTTTTGGAAAATTTTGGAGAGCAGGACCAAACCAACTGGTTAGGTACTTATTGAGCTTGAATTGCCTGCCTTCCTCAATGTGGCATTTTTAACAATAGGCAAGGTGATGTTGCGATTCGGCAGGTGTGGAGCCAATCTCACAGTTTTGCCCAGTCTTCACAGAATGGATGGAACTAACTGACTGGATAAACTGTCTAAATCAATAATGGATTCGGTTTGACTCCAAAAGTTCAGAATTACAAGGACAGTAGTGAGGGCTAAAAAAATGGATTTGCTCCCTATCAACGCAGGAAAAGTACAGGCGCCTTTTAACGACTCAAGGTTATCTGAAAATATTGATAAGACAGGCAGCGCTTTTGCCAGAAAAGTGAGTATAAGTGAAGAGTTAATGCCCACGGATGTGGCTTCTGCAAAGTGGGTTGACGCGGACAATAATGATTTCTCGCACAAGACCGGGCACAAACGGGCCGCTACTGATATTCTCCCGAAAATAATAGAGACAAAGCTGGAAGCGCTGACCATTGAACCGGTAAAACGTCCGAAAATAGCTGCAACCGAAACAGCCCATTGGCCGGTCATTGATCAATCGTTGATTGAATCTACTCAGGTAGCGAAAACGGCCTTGCTTCAGCCTTATTGTCCTGAAGGCATTGCGCCTCCTGCACAGGCAATTGCCCGCGAGGTTCATGGTGTCCAGCACAGTTGCCGGACGGCAATCTGGGCAGTAGCCCTGTTGCAACAGCGTAAACTGCACGGCGATCGCCTGGCGCGGGAATTTCCCGACCAAATGATACCCCTGCTAATCAAAATCTGCCTGTTTCACGACACGGGCCGTGAAGGCGATGGGTTCGATACGTTGGAGTGGGAGCGGGCCAGTGCTGACAACCTGAGGGAACACCTGCGCAACTTCGGCGTGGATCAGTCCTTGGCCTGGCAGTGTGGTGAAGCCATTTGCCACAAGGATAATCCGAAGGGCTGCGAGCATCTGCCCGAGGCGATACAGACCCTGCGCAGTCTGCTCCACGATGCAGATACGCTGGATGTTATGCGGGTCAGAGAAAGTTTTTACATGGATCGGCTGGAGTGTTTTGCTACTTGTAAGGATGATCAGCAGAGGCAAGAATGGCGCCTGCTGGCCGAAGAGGTCTGTCAGGTGATTGCCAGGCAGGGTGACCTCTGGTACCCGACCAAGTTGCAGGACAGCAATACAGACCTCGAGCATTTCTTCAGCATCGGTGACCCCAGCTTGTGTGAAAACACCAAAAAGCAATGGGAGCACCACCCTTCACCCTTTAGTTACCAGTTGTTTAGCATAGGTGAGCAGTCCGGTGTTGTCCGGGAGTTGATTACGCCTTATACCGGACAGCTGACAGAACCACAGGAATCGTCCTTCTCTCTGGCAAAACTGACCCAGCAAAGTGTGGCCATGGAAGAATGCCGGAGCAGCACCTGGCCAGCAGGGCTTTACAGCGATCCCGTTAGCCAACAGGTTTATTCCATCAAACCGGCGAGCTGTGAGCTAAGCGCCCGCAACCAGCTACTTATGGCCAACCTCGCCGGGCTGCTGGGCATCACAGTTCCGCAAAGCTTTGTCCATCAGGAAGAGGGTCATTTTTATGTAGTCAGTCCTGTTCCCAAACAATGGCAGGGCAAGCTCAAAGGCGGGGAGGCAACGCTGCGCTCTCTGTCTCAAGAACAGTGGGCCAGATTATTGCTGATTAATGTGATAGTCGGTAACGAAAATATGGTCAACAGTGCCTGGGAAGGCATTGAACTGACCCCGGAAGGGGAGCCGGTCATGTTCCACTGGGATTATGCCGGGATGGCGACCCGCTACCCGTGCCCGGAGAAACCAGAGCCTGACCCCAAACCGGATGACTTTTCTTCCATGCCTTTGCTGCTGCAAAAACTGAGAAACCCTCAGGCACCTCCCATGAACTCTTTGCTAATCTACAACCCTTGCGTCGATATTCTTGCACAATTAGAGGATGACTTACTGGGCCATACCTTGAAGGATATCTTGCGGCAGATTGACTGGCAGGTCCTGGACCGGCAGATCGAACACAGCGGTTTTCTGCCCGGTGACCGCAGCTGGTTACGGCAGACTATTCATGATCGTATTGCCTGGCTGACCACCCGCTTTCCCAACAGCCTAGAAGCGGGTGAGCGGGTATCCATGGCGGAATACAAGGCGATCGAGGCGGCGGGTATCCGTGGCGGTTGGCTGCCAGTCAAAGGCCGGGATATACGGGGCGGGCAGATCGGTATCAGCCAGTTACTGGATGCCAATGGCCAACCCATCACCCGGATGACCCTCAAGTTGTCCCGGGAAGCGGGCAATAAACTGGCTGATAACCTGGCCCTGGAACGGGGATTGCACCGTCTGGCCAGCCGGGTTAAATATACCAACTCTGCCCTGAACAGATTTTACCGCGACTGGCGCAGTGATCTGACCAGCCTGGCCAAAGACTGTGACGGCATGGCGGAGCAGTTAACCAGAGATAAAACACGATGGCACGAAAAGGATCAGGATAGCATTGCTAATACCGTGACAATTCTGCAGGACATTGCAAACAAATGCCGGGCGTCGTTAGCCGCCGACCTGCCGTCCATTGCAAAACTGCCAACCATCGAAACGCCTCTGCCTTTCCCGGCCTTACCGGCACGAGTCAGTTCAAGAATCGGCGAAGAAGTTGAAGCAAAAGTAGAGCTGGCTGAATTCAGCCACGGTTTTGCCAAATTGACAGGCCAGAAGGTCAGTTATTTGAGTCCGGAACAACTGAAGGTTACTCGCCTGAGTGCCTCACCGGTACGAGCCGTTGAGCTCGAATCGGTCGTCTGTGAAGGCGGCAGTATTCTGTTTTCTGCTCCGAACCTGCCAGAAGCCCTGAGCTTTGAAAATCAACTGACCCTCACCTTTGGGGGACACAGTAAATCGGTGGTTGAAGCATTGTTCAGGGAACTGGCAGGGCTGGGCCTTGGTGCGGAGCGACCGGATACCACCGACCTGGAGGAGCAATGGCTGGACGCCCTGGCTGACTGCCATGGCTGCCTTGGTGATATGAACCTTGCCGTGGCAGCGGATCTCAATACGCCGGTAAACATCGGCAAAAAAGCGTTTCTTAAAGAATTGCTGAACTTCAGTGACGAAGAACTGCTTGATTGGGAAATCCATTCTCGTATTCGCGCAGGACGTTGGGTGCAATTGCGTCCGGGGTTTCTCCATGGCATTTCGGCGACCCCCGCCAGAAAGTTCTGCCCCGCGCACGATACAAAATTTTGTGCAGATCGGGAAGGAAAAGAAGAACGATTTGTGACCGATAGCCTGAAAAATGACGCTACCCTGAGTTCCTTTGAACGACGTACTCAGATCGGGATAGAACCCACTTGGCATATCCATCCCAGCGCTTCGTTGGCCAGGATGAAATGCGACACCGGTTATGCATTTACCCGAATCATCGAGGACGGCGAGCTGGCGGATTATTCAGAGCGGATTCATGAAGATGGGATCATGTGTATGAAATTGACTTCTGAAACACTCGGCCGTATGGATGCAGAAGTTTATGATAATCAATGCCAGTTTAATGAGGCTCTTGGTTTGGACGCCTTTGCTCGTAATGAGAAAATCATCAAGCAGTCAAACTGTGACTACCAGAGTTTGATTCAGCTCAATAATCCAGCTAATCCACAGGAGACTCGTTTTTCCAACCCTCTGTCCTTGTTTGACGAGTTGAATCTGCTTGATATCAGCTCTAGCGAAAGTAGACGGCAATTGCTGTCTATTTTGAAGAAACGCTTTAGCCACTGGCCTGATGGGCGTCCGCTGGAACAGCTTTTTCGGAAATCCTGGTCAGCCCACTACCATGAGTTAATCTCCGAAGACAGTTCGGTTGACGAAAACATTAAAAATCTCATCAAGGTCTTTGGTGAAAAGGGTATTCAGTCGCTGCTTGAGCAAAACCCAAAACTGTTGGAGGGAAGATTGGATTCCCTGGATGGTATAGAGCCGAAAGGGAGCCTGTCTAAGGGATGGATCAAGCGTGAATTAACCGGGATTGATTTCAGCCGCTGTTCAATGAACGGCACGGTGTTGAAATCCGTTTCATTTGACGAGTGTAAATTCAATACAGAGCTGTTAAACAGTGCCATTATTGAAGATGGTGCTTTCACCAACTGTTCTTTTGAAGGTAAGCGGTTTTCATCATCGATATTAGACAATGCCCGTTTTGACGTTGAAAGTAATAAGGATGGCCGGGTATGTGAAAGTACACACCGGCTTTCCCAAATCCTGTATCAATCGTGTGTTAATGATGACAATAAGTTCAATCTGAAACAATGGCTGGAAGTGATGGGGAAAAGTCATTGTCTGCGCTGCGGTCCAACACCATTGGACGATTTGAGTCGGGATATTCTATCCCAACATATTGAAATAATTAAAAAAAGTTATCCACAGCAACTTTCTGATATTATTTATGGGGTTTTTTCCATTAGATTTGAAAATGCTGCCAATGCAATAAGTTTTGTTGAAAATAACCCGAAATTCTATGATCGCAAGATCAAAGATCTTAAAGACTTGTATTTTGAGTTCAGAACCATCTTCCTGAAAGAAGGAGAATATTGTAGTCAAGGTAGTCCATTTGCACACTTATTTGGCCTCCATAATGTTAAACGCGATGATTATTCCCGGGAAGCGGTTTTGGCGTTGATGTTAAATGTTATTAACCTTGTTCTATTTCCTGAAGCCAATGATAAATACATAGACTTTGGCATCAATGGCAACAGCGCGGATGACCATTGCTTGAAGGCTATTCCAGAGGTAAGTGGCGGAAGTACACAAAGCCACTCAATCTCATGCCCGGAAACAGATGATGAGTCTCTGGATAGAATGAAACGTTACAAAGCCCATCTTTGTATGCATCGCCTTACAGAGTATCGGGAATATATTCATCAATTCTGGGAAGAATGCTCTGAAAAGAGTCAAGTAACAATAGCCAAACACTGTTTGCTTCATCAAAATGTTGTCGTTAGCCCCTTAACAACCAGGGCATTTTTTAAGTTATTGTCTAAAGAACACTGCGAGAAAAATTGGCGCGACATCTATCTCGCTAACATGAGTAAGCATATAGGAATTGAGTATAAGTGGCGTATGTTGCTTGTGGATAAAATTGGGGAATGGGCCAAAACCACCAAATTTTATTAAGTTCGAATGGCCTGCCCTCCTCAACACCTCCTGCCATTCGGCAGGTATGGAGCCAATCTTATAGTTTTCCCCAGTCTTCACAGAATGGATGGAACTAACTGACTGGATAAACTGTCAAAACTGTAATGGATTCGGTTTGACTCCAAAAGTTCAGAATTACAAGGACAGTAGTGAGGGCTAAAAAAATGGATTTGCTCCCTATCAACGCAGGAAAAGTACGGGCGCCTTTTGAAGACTCAAGGTTATCTGAAAATATTGATAAGACAGGCAGCGCTTTTGCCAGAAAAGTGAGTATAAGTGAAGAGTTAATGCCCACAGATGTGGCTTCTGCAAAGTGGGTTGACGCGGACAATAATGATTTCTCGCACAAGATCGGGCACAAACGGGCCGCTACTGATATTCTCCCGAAAACAATAGAGACAGGTCTGGAAACGCTGACCATTGAACCGGTAAAACGTCCGAAAATAGCTGCAACCGAAACAGCCCATTGGCCGGTCATTGATCCATCGTTGATTGAATCCACCCAGATAGCGAAAACGGCCTTGCTTCAGCCTTATTCTCCTGACAGCATCGCGCCTCCTGCACAGGCAATTGCCCGCAAGGTTCATGGTGTCCAGCACAGTTGCCGGACGGCAATCTGGGCAGTAGCCCTGTTGCAACAGCGTAAACTGCACGGCGATCGCCTGGCGCGGGAATTTCCCGACCAAATGATACCCCTGCTGATTAAAGTCTGCCTGTTTCACGATACGGGTCGAGAAGGCGATGGAGACGATACGCTGGAGTGGGAGCGCGCCAGTGCTGACAACCTTAGGGAACACCTGCGTAACTGCGGCGTGGATCAGTCCCTGGCCTGGCAGTGCGGTGAAGCCATTTGCCACAAGGATAATCCAGAGGGCTGCCAGCATCTGCCAGAAGCCATACAGACCCTGCGCAGTCTGCTCCATGACGCAGATACGCTGGATGTTATGCGGGTCAGAGACTTCTTTTACATGGATCGGCTGGAATGTTTCGCTGCCTCTGGGGATGACTATCAGAGGCAAGACTGGCGCCTGCTGGCCGAAGAGGTCTGCCAGGTGATTGTCAGGCAGGGTGACCTCTGGTACCCGATTAGATTGCAGGACAGACCCACAGACCGCGAGCATTTCTTCAGTATCGGTGACGCCAGCCGGTGCGAAAAAACTAAAAAGCAGTGGGAGCATCACCCTTCTCCCTTCAGTTATCAGCTCTTTAGCGTAGGTAAACAGTCCGCTGTTGTCCGGGGGCTGATTGCGCCTTATACCGGACAGCTGGCAGAACCATCGAAATCATCATTCTCCCTGGCAAAACTGAACCTGCCTGCTACCTATACGGAATGTCAGAACAGCTGGCCAGCGGGGCTTTACAGCGACCCCGTTGACCAACAGGTGTATTTCATCAAACCGGCGAGCTGTGAGCTTAGCGCCCGCAACCAGCTGCTGATGGCTAACCTTGCCGGGCTGCTGGGCATTACAGTTCCTCAAAGCTTTGTCCATGAAGAGCAGGGCCATTTTTATGTGGTCAGTTCTGTCCCCGGGGAATGGCAGGGCAAGCTCAAAGGCGGGGAGGCGACGCTGCGCTCTATGGCTCCAGAGCAGTGGGCCAGATTAATGCTGATTAATGTCATTGTCGGTAATGAAAATATGGTGAACAGTGCCTGGGAAGGCATTGAGCTGACCCCGGAAGGAGAGCCGGTCATGTTCCACTGGGATTATGCCGGGATGGCGACCCGCTACCCGTGTCAGGAGAAACCAGAGCCTGATCCCAAACCGGATGACTTTTCTTCCATGCCCTTGCTGCTGCAAAAACTGAGAAACCCTCAGGCACCTTCCATGAACTCGTTGCCAATCTACAACCCTTGCGTCGATATTCTTGCACAATTAGAGGATGACTTACTGGGCCATACCTTGAAGGATATCTTGCGGCAGATTGACTGGCAGGCCCTGGACCGGCAGATCGAACACAGCGGCTTTCTGCCCGGTGACCGCAGCTGGTTACGGCAGACTATTCATGATCGTATTGCCTGGCTGACCACCCGCTTTCCCAACAGCCTGGAAGCGGGTGAGCGGGTATCCATGGCGGAATACAAGGCGATAAAGGCGGCGGGTATCCGTGGCGGTTGGCTGCCAGTCAAAGGCCGGGATATACGGGGCGGGCAGATCGGTATCAGCCAGTTACTGGATGCCAATGGCCAACCCATCACCCGGATGACCCTCAAGTTGTCCCGGGAAGCGGGCAATAAACTGGCTGACAACCTGGCCCTGGAACGGGGATTGCACCGTCTGGCCAGCCGAGTTAAATATACCAACTTTGCCCTGAATAATCCCAGGCACGCCCCGAACGACCATTACCGCGACTGGCGCAGTGACCTGACCAGCCTGGCCAATGACTGTGCCGACATGGCGGAACAGTTAACCAGAGATAAAACACGATGGCACGCAAAGGATCGCAAGACCATTAATAAGACTGTGATCATTCTGCAGGACATTGTTAGCAAATGCCGGGCATCGTTAGCTACCAATGTGCCGTTTATTGCAGAACTGCCAGCCATCAAAACGCCTCTGCCTGCCCCGGTCTTGCCTGCAAGAGTGAGTTCAAGAACCGGTAAAGACGTTGAAGCGAAAGTGCAACTGGCTGAATTCAGCCACGGTTTTGCCAAATTGACAGGCCGGAGCGTCGGTTATTTGAGCCCGCAACAACTGAAGGCTGCCCACCTCCGCGCCCCACCGGTTCGGGCAGTAGAACTCGAATCGGCCGTCTGTGAAGGCGGCAGTATTCTGTTTTCTCCCCCAAGCCTGCCTCGAGCCCTGAGTTTTGAAAATCAACTGACCCTCACCTTTGGGGGACACAGTAAAACGGTGGTTGAAGCATTGTTCAGGGAACTGGCAGAGCTGGGTATTGGTGGGGAGCGACCAGATATCCTTGATCTGGAGGAGCAATGGCTGGACGCCCTGGCCGACTACCATGGCTGTCTGGGTGATATGAATCTTGCCGTGGCAGCGGATATCAATACCCCGGTAAACACCGGCAAAAAAGCCTTTATTAGAGAATTACTGAATTTCAGTGACGAAGAATTGCTCGATTGGGAAATCCATTATCGTATTCGCGCGGGACGTCTGGTGTATTACCGCCCGGGGCTGCCCCATGGTATTGAGGTCAATCCCGTCAGGCAGTTCTGCCCCGGGCACGAGTTAGACTTTTGTGCGCAGCAGCAACAGAAAAGTGAACAGATTGTGACCAGCCTGAGAAATGAAGCGGCTCTGAACTCCTTTGAACGACGAACTCAGATCGGGATAAAACCGCTTTGGCATATTGCTGCCAAGGCTTCGGCGCGCAGGATGAACTGCGACACTGAATATACATTTTCCCGAATCATGGAGGAGCTGGCGGATAATTCCAAGTCTATAAATGGCAGGGCCATGCACATGCGTTTCACTTCTGCAACACTGGGCCGTACGGATGCACAAATTTATAGAGATGACGGCCAATGTTTTGGGGATTTCTTCGGTTTGGAGGCTTTCGCCCGTAATGAGAAAATCATTGCGCAATCAACTGATGACTACAGAAGTGTGATTCAGCACGATAAGTCACAGGAAGCTCGTTTTTCCAACCCTTTATCTTTGCTTGACGAGTTGAACAGAATTGAGATCAGTTCTCCCGAAAAACAGCGGCAACTGTTCGGTACACTAAAGCAACGCTTCAGCCACTGGCCCGACGGGCGCCCGCTGGAACAGCTTTTTCAGCAGCCCTGTTCCCATCAGTCAACCCGCAAAGAGAGCAAAGTTGCCGAAGAGATCGAAGGTCTCGTCAAGTGTTGTGGTGAAGAGTACAGACAGTGGCTGTTTGAGCAAAATCCACATCTCTTGGAGGGCAAGCTGGATTCCCTGGATGGTATTAAGCTGGACGGGATCCAGCATACTTTTAAAGGGATGGATTTCAGTCGCTGTTCAATGGAGGGTACAGTTCTGCAATCCGTTGTATTTCAGAAATGCAAATTCAATACAGAGCTGTTAAACAGCGCTACTGTCGAAAATGGCTTTTTCAGCGAATGTTCTTTTGAAGGCAAGCGGCTTTTATCCTCGCTATTGGACAATGTTCGTTTTGTCCCTGAAAGGGATATAGAAGGCCTAGTGTATGAAAGTACACGGAAGCTTTCCAGAATCCTGTATGAGTCGTGTGTTAATCAGAACAATGAGTTCAATCTGAAACAATGGCTGGAGGTTATGGGGGAAAGTGACTGTCTACGCGGTCACTCAACACCGCTGGATGAGTTAAGCCGGGATATTCTGTCCCAACATATTGATGAAATTAAAAAAACATATCCACAGCAACTTTGTGAAATTATTTATGCACTTTTCTCCATTAAATTTAAAAGTTCTACCAATGCAATAAATTTTGTCTCGAGTAATCCGGAATTCTATCAACGCCCAATCAAAGATCTCAAAGATTTGTATTTTGAATTCAGAACCATCTTCCTGAAAGAAGGAGATTATAAGAACTCGTCAGGTGATCCATTTGATGAATTATGCGCCCCCTATATCCTCGAACACAATGATTTTTCCCGGGAAGCGGTTTTGGCGTTGATGTTAAATGTTATTAACCTTGTTCTATTCCCGGAATCCAGTGGTCAATACATAGACTTTGGCGTCAATGCCAACAGCGCGGATGACCATTGCCTGAAGGCCATTCCTGAGGTAAGTAGTGAAAGTACACAAAGCAACATGGATGATCTGCCTTTGGTTAAAATGCAAGGTTACAAAGCTCATCTTTGTTACCTTAGCCTCAAAGAGTATCGGAACTATATTCATAAATTCTGGGAACAATGCTCAGAGAAGAGTCAATTAACAATAGCCAGACACTGTTTGCGCCATCAAAATGTTGCCGTTAGCCCCTCAACAACCAGAGAATTTTTAAATTTGTTGTCTAAAGAAGATGGCGAGGAAAATTGGCAGGAAATCTATACCGCTAACATGAGAAAACATAAAAAAAATAAGAAAGAGTGGGACCTCTTGCTTAAGAAATATTTTGGAAAGTAGGGTAAAGGCAACAGTTATTATTGAGTTCGAATTGCCTGCCTTACCCAATGTTGCACTTTTGCCAATAGACAACAGGCTCCCAGGAGCCAATCTTATAGTTTTGCCCAGTCTTCACAGAATGGATGGAACTAACTGACTGGATAAACTGTCCAAGCTTTAATGGATTCGGTTTGACTCAAAAATGGTCAGTATTACAAGGACAGTAGTGAGGGCTAAAAAAATGGATTCGCTCCCCGGTTACACAGTAGATGGAACAAGAGAACAGGCGCCTTTTGAAGACTCAAGGTTATCTGAAAATATTGATAAGACAGGCAGCGCTTTTGCCAGAAAAGTGAGTATAAGTGGAGAGTTAATGCCCACGGATGTTGCTTCTGCAAACTGGTTTGACGCGGACAATAATGATTTCCGGCGCAAGACCGCGCACAAGCTGGCCGCTACTGATATTCCCCCGAAAATAATTGCGACAGGTCTGGAAACGCTGACCATTGAACCGGTAAAAAAGCGTCCGAAAATAGCTGCAACCGAAACAGCCCATTTGCCGGTCATTGATCCATCGTTGATCGAATCCACTCAGGTAGCGAAATCGGCCTTGCTTCAGCATTATTGTCCTAACATTATCGTGCCTCATGCACAGGCTATTGCCCGCCCCGTTCATGGTGTCCAGCACAGTTGCCGGACGGCAATCTGGGCAGTAGCCCTGTTGCAACAGCGTAAATTGCACGGCGATCGCCTGGCGCGAGCATTTCCCGACCACATGGTCCCCCTGCTGATTAAAGCCTGCCTGTTTCACGACACTGGTCGTGAAGGCGATGGGCGCGATACGCTGGAGTGGGAGCGGGCCAGTGCTGACAACCTGAGGGAACACCTGCGCAACTGTGGCATGGAACAGTCCCTGGCCTGGCAATGTGGTGAAGCGATTTGCCACAAGGATAACCCGAAGGGCTGCAAACATCTGCCAGAAGCAATACAGACCCTGCGCAGCCTGCTCCATGATGCGGATACGCTCGATGTTATGCGAGTCAGAGGATGCTTTTACATGGACCGGCTGGAGTGTTTTGCTACCTGTCGGGATGATCACCAGAGGGAAGAGTGGCGCTCGCTGGCCAAAGAGGTCTGTAAGGTGATTGCCGGGCAGGGTGACCTCTTTTATCCGATAACCTTGCATGACAGTCCTGCAAACCGCGAACATTTCTTCTTCATTGGTGCCGACAGCCAGTGCGAGAGCACCAAAAAGCAGTGGGAGCACCATCCTTCGCCCTTCAGTTATCAGCTCTTCAGCATAGCCAAGCAGTCCAATGTTGTCCGGGGGCTGATTACGCCTTATACCGGACAGCTGGCAGAACCATCGGCATCGTCTTTCTCACTGGCACAACTGAACCCCCAAACTACTGCCATAAAAGACTGCTCGGGCAGCTGGCCAACGGGGCTGTACAAGGATCCCATTAACCAACAGGTTTATTCCATCAAACCGACGAGCTGTGAGCTAAGTGCCCGCAACCAGTTACTGATGGCCAACCTCGCCGGACTGCTGGGCATCACAGTACCTCAGAGCTTTGTCCATCAGGAAGAGGGGCATTTTTATGTGGTCAGTCGTGTCCCCGGGGAATGGCAGGGTAAGCTCAAAGGTGGGGAGGAGACCCTGCGCTCTTTGTCTCCAGAGCAGTGGGCCAGATTATTGCTGATTAATGTGATTGTTGGTAATGAAAATATGGTTAACAGTGCCTGGGAGGGCATTGAACTGACCCCGGAAGGGGAGCCGGTGATGTTCCACTGGGACTTTGCCGGGCTGGCGACTCGCTACCCCTGTCCCGAGAAGCCAGAACCTGCCTCCAAAACGGATGACTTTTCCTCCATGCCGGTGCTGCTGAATAAACTGCGGGACCCCAAGGCTCCCCCCATGAACTCGTTCCCGATCCACAACCCCTGCGTCGATATTCTCGCGCAATTGGATGATGACTTGCTGGGCCATACCCTGAAAGATATCTTGCGCCAGGTTGACTGGCAGGCCCTGGACCGGCTGATCGAACACAGCGGTTTTCTGCCCGGTGACCGCAGCTGGTTACGGCGGACTATTCACGATCGTATTGCCTGGCTGACCACTCGCTTTCCCAACAGCCTTGAGACGGGTGAGCGGGTATCCATGGCGGAATACAAGGCGATAGAGGCAGCGGGTATCCGTGGCGGTTGGCTGCCGGTTAAAGGCCGTGATGTCCGGGGCGGGCAGATCGGTATTAGCCAGTTACTGGATGCCAATGACAAACCCATCACCCGGATGTTCCTCAAGTTGTCCCGGGAAGCGGGCAATAAACTGGCAGATAACCTGGCTCTGGAAAGGGGATTGCACCGTCTGGCCATCCGGGTTCAATATGCCAACTTTGCCTTGAATAATTCCAAAAACCTCCCGAACCACGATTACCGTGACTGGCGCAGTGACCTGGCCAGCCTGGCCAACGACTGTGAGGGAATGGCCGAGCAGTTAACCAAAGATAAAACACGATGGTACGAAAAGGATCACTATGCCATTGATAATACCGTGATGATTTTGCGGGACATTGTTAAAAAGTGCCGGGCATCGTTAGCTGCCGACGTGCCCTCCATTGCAAGACTGCCAACCATCGACACTCCACTGCCTTTCACGTCCTTGCCTGCACGAATCAGTTCAAGAACCGGCAAAAACGATGTAGCGAAAGTACAGCTGGCTGAATTCAGCTGCGGTTTTGCCAAACTGACAGGCCAGAGCGTCAGTTATTTGAGTCAGGAACAAATGGATCATGCCAACCTGATCGCCCCACCGGTTCGGTCAGTTGAACTCGAATCGGCCGTCTGTGAAGGCGGCAGTATTCTGTTTTCTCCTCCGAACCTGCCTGAAGCCCTGAGCTTTGAAAATCAATTGATCCTCACTTTTCCGGGACACACTAAAGCGGTGGTTGAAGCATTGTTCAGGGAACTGGCAGAGCTGGGCATTGGTGGGGAGCGACCAGATATCCCTGACCTGGAAGAGCAATGGCTGGACGCACTGGCCGACTACCACGGTTGCCTTGGTGATATGAACCTTGACGTGGCAGCGAAGATCAATACTCCGGTAAACACCCGCAAAAAGAAATTTCTTAAAGAGCTTCTGAACCTCAGTGACGAAGAACTGGTTTGGGAAATCCATTGTCGTATTCGCGCAGGACGTCTGGTGCATTATCGCCCGGGGTTGCCCCATGGTATTGAGGCAAACCCTGCCAGGAAGTTCTGCCCCGCGCACGATCTAAACTATTCTGCATTGCAGCAAAGCAGCAGTGGAAAGTTTGTGGTCGAGAGTCTAGAAAATGAAGCGACCCTGTGTTCCTTTGAACGACGTACCCAGATCGGGATAGATCCAACCGGGAATGTTTCGGCACTCAGGATGAAATGCGATGCCGAATATGCATTTTCCCGAGTCATGGAGGAGCTGGCGGCTAATTCCAGGCAAAATAGAGGTGGGTTTATGTGTATGCGCCTGGATTCTGCAACATTTGGCCGTCTGGATGCACAAATTTATAACAACCAAAGCCAAATTGCGTCGGGATTCTTTGGTTCGGACGCCTTTGCCCGTAATGATAAAATCATTACGCAGTCAGCAGGTGACTACCAAAGTGTGATTCAGCACAGTGATTTACAAGAGATCCGTTTTTCCAATCCTGTGTCCTTGTCTGACGAGTTGAAACTGCTTGAGATGGGTTCTCCCGAAGGTCAGGCATTGTTGCGCAGGCTAAAGAAACGCTTTAGCCACTGGCCCGACGGGCGCCCACTGGAACAGCTTTTTCCGCAATCCTGGTCAATCCTTTACCTTGAGATAACCTGTAAAGGCAGCCAGTTTGACAAAGGCATCAAAAGTCTCGTCAAGGTTTGTGGTGAAGAGGGCATACAGTTGCTGTTTGAGCAAAACCCACAATTGTTGGAGGGCAAGCTGGATTCCCTGGATGGTCTTAAGCTGAATGGTGGGGCTCTTATAAAAAGGATTGATTTCAGGGGCTGTTCAATGAACGGCACAGTGTTGCAATCTGTTTCATTTGAGGAGTGTAAGTTCAATATAGATTTGTTAAGCAGTGCTATTGTTGAAAAAGGCTTTTTCAGCGGATGTTTTTTTGAAGGTCAGCGGTTTACATCATCGCTATTAGACAATGCCCATTTTCACTCTGAAGGTTATGAGGATGGCGTGATCTATGAAAGTACACGTCATCTTTCCCAAATCCTGTATCAGTCGTGCATTAATGAGAACAATGAGTTTAATCTGGAACAATGGCTGGAGGTGATGGGAAAAAGTGATTTTCTACGCTTCGGCTCAACACCGCTGGATGATCTAAGCCGGGATATTCTGTCCCAACACATTGAAGAAATTAAAAACACTTATCCAAAGCAACTTTGTAAAATTATTAATGGACTTTTTTCCATTAAATTTAAAAGTACTGCCAATGCAATAAATTTTGCCAGTAATAATCCGAAATTCTATGATCTCAAAATCAAAGATCTCAAAGACTTGTATTTTGAGTTCAGAACCAACTTCCTGAAAGAAGGAAAATATCTGGGTGAATCAGGGACTCCATTTGATAAATTATTTAAACTCTATAGCGTCAAACGCAGTGATTATTCCCGTGAAGCGGTTTTGGCGTTGATGTTAAATGTTATTAATCTTGTTCTGTTTCCTGAATCCAATGATCAGTACATAGACTTTGGCGTCAATACCAATAGTGCCGATGTGCATGACTATTGCCTGAAGGCCATTCCAGAGGTAAGTAGCACAAGTACACAAAGTAACACAGATGACCTGCCTCTGGTTGAAATGCAACGTTACAAAGTTCGTCTTTGCAGGTTTCGCCTTCAAGAGTACCGGAACTATATTCATCAATTCTGGGAAGAATGCTCAGAGGAGAGTCAATTAACAATAGCCAAACACTGTTTGCGTCATCAAAATGTTGCCGTTAGCCCCAAAACAACCGGGGCATTTTTTAATTTGTTATCTAAAGAACACGGCGAGGAAAATTGGCGCAACATCCATTTCGCTAACATCGGAAAACATGTAGAAATTCAGAGTGAGTTGATTCCGTTGCTTGTTGAAGAATTTGGCGAATGGGGCAGATCCACCAAATTTTATTAAGTTCGAGTTGCCTGCCCTCCTCAGTGAGGCACTTTTAACAATAGACAAGGTGATGTTGTGATTCGGCAGGTATGGAGCCAATCTCACAGTTTTGCCCAGTCTTCACAGAATGGATGGAACTAACTGACTGGATAAACTGTCCAAGTTTCAATGGATTCGGTTTGACTCAAGAAGGTCAATATTACAAGGACAGTAGTGAGGGCTAAAAAAATGGATTCGCTCCTCGGTAAAACAGTAGGTGGAACAAGAGAAGAGACGCCTTTTGCCGGCTCAAGTTTATCTGAAAATATTGATAAGACAGGCACCGCTTTTGCCAGAAAAGTGAGTATAAGTAGAGAGTTAATGCCCACGGATGTTGCTTCTGCAAAGCGGGATGAGGCAGCCAATATTCATTGCATGCGAAATGTCGGGCAGGAAGTAGCCGCCACTGATATTCCCCCAAAAATAATTGAGACAGGGCTGGAAACGCTGACCATTGAACCGGTAAAAAAACGTCGGAAAATAGCTGCAACCGAAACAGCCCATTGGCCGGTCATTGATCCATCGTTGATTGAATCCACTCAGGTAGCGAAAACAGCCTTGCTTCAGCCTTATCGCCCATCAAACATCTTTCCTTCTGCCCAGACCATTGCCCGCCAGGTTCACGGTCTCCAGCACAGTTGCCGAACGGCAATCTGGGCAGTAGCTCTGTTACAACAGCGTAAACTGCACGGCGATCGTCTGGCGCGGGCATTTCCCGACGACATGATACCCCTGCTGATTAAAGCCTGCCTTTTTCACGATACGGGTCGTGAAGGCGATGGGAACGATACGCCGGAGTGGGAGCGGGCCAGTGCTGACAACCTGAGGGAACACCTGCGCAACTTTGGCGTGGATCAGTCTCTGGCCTGGCAGTGTGGTGAAGCCATTTGCCACAAGGATAATCCGAAGGGCTGCGAGCATCTGCCCGAGGCGATACAGACCCTGCGCAGTCTGCTCCATGACGCCGATACGCTCGATGTTATGCGGGTCAGAGGAAGCTTTTACATGGATCGGCTGGAGTGTTTTTCTGACTGTCAGGATGATCAGCAGAGGCAAGAATGGCGCGAGCTGGCCGAAGAGGTCTGCCGGGTGATTGCCAGGCAGGGGGACCTCTGGTATCCGATCAAGTTGCAGGACAGTGACGCAAGCTGCGAACATTTCTTCAGCATCGGTGACGCCAGCCTGTGTGAAAACACCAAAAAGCAGTGGGAGCACCACCCTTCGCCCTTCAGTTATCAGCTCTTTAGCATAGGTGAGCAGTCCGGTGTTGTTCGGGAGTTGATTACGCCTTATACGGGGCAGCTGGCAGAACCACAGGAATCGTCCTTCTCTCTGGCAAAACTGACCCCGCAAGCTGCTGCCATGGAAGAATGCCAGAGCACCTGGCCGGCGGGGCTTTACAACGACCCCGTTAGCCAACAGGTTTATGCCATCAAACCGGCGAGCTGTGAGCTAAGTGCCCGCAACCAGCTGCTGATGGCTAAACTTGCCGGGCTACTCGGCATCACAATACCTGAGAGCTTTGTCCATGAAGAAGAGGGTCATTTTTATGTAGTCAGTTCTGTCCCCATACAATGGCAGGGCGAGCTCAAAGGCGGGGAGGCAATACTGCGTTCTCTGTCTCAAGAGCAGTGGGCCAGATTATTGCTGGTCAATGTGATTGTCGGTAACGAAAATATGGTCAACAGTGCCTGGGAGGGCATTGAACTGACCCCGGAAGGAGAGCCGGTCATGTTCCACTGGGATTATGCCGGGATGGCGACTCGCTACCCATGTCCTGAAAAACCAGAGCCCGCCTCGAAAACGGATGACTTTTCCTCCATGCCCTTGCTGCTGCAAAAACTGAGGAACCCTCAGGCGCCCCCCATGAACTCGTTGCCGATTTATAACCCCTGCGTCGATATTCTTTCAGAATTAGAGGATGACTTACTGGGCCATACCCTGAAAGATATCTTGCGTCAGGTTGACTGGCAGGCGCTGGACCGGCAGATCGAAAACAGTGGTTTTCTGCCCGGTGACCGCAGCTGGTTACGGCAGACCCTTCACGATCGTATTGCCTGGCTGACCACCCGCTTTCCCAACAGTCTGGAAGCAGGTGAGAGAGTATCCATGGCGGAATACAAGGCGATAGAGGCGGCGGGTATCCGTGGCGGTTGGCTGCCGGTCAAAGGCCGGGATATACGGGGCGGGCAGATCGGTATCAGCCAGTTACTGGATGCCAATGGCCAACCCATCACCCGGATGACCCTCAAGTTGTCCCGGGAAGCGGGCAATAAACTGGCTGATAACCTGGCCCTGGAACGGGGATTGCACCGTCTGGCCAGCCGGGTTAGATATACCAACTCTGCCCTGAACAGACGTTACCGAGACTGGCGCAGTGACCTGACCAGCCTGGCCAATGACTGTGACGGCATGGCGGGGCAGTTAACCGGAGATAAAACACGATGGCACGAAAAGGATCAGGATACTATTGATAATACCGTGACGATTCTGCAGGACATTGCAAACAAGTGCCGGGCGTCGTTAGCCGCCGACCTGCCGTCCATTGCAAAACTGCCAGTCATTAAAACGCCATTGCCCGCCCCTGTCTTTCCTGCAAGAGTCAGTTCAAGAATTGGCGAAGAGGTTGAAGCGAAAGTAGAACTGGCTGAATTCAGCCACGGTTTTGCCAAATTGACAGGCCAGAAGGTCAGTTATTTGAGTCCGGAACAACTGAAGGTTAACCGCCTGAGTGCCTCACCGGTACGAGCCGTTGAACTCGAATCGGTCGTCTGTGAAGGCGGCAGTATTCTGTTTTCTCCTCCGAACCTGCCAGAAGCCCTGAGCTTTGAAAATCAACTGACCCTCACCTTTGCGGGACACAGTAAAACAGTGGTTGAAGCATTGTTCAGGGAACTGGCAGGGCTGGGCATCGACGGAGAGCGGCCAGATACCACCGACCTGGAGGAGCAATGGCTGGACGCCCTGGCTGACTGCCACGGCTGCCTTGGTGATATGAACCTTGCCGTGGCAGCCGATCTCAATACGCCGGTAAACATCGGCAAAAAAGCGTTTCTTAAAGAATTGCTGAACTTCAGTGACGAAGAATTGCTTGATTGGGAAATCCATTCTCGTATTCGCGCAGGACGTTGGGTGCAACTACGTCCGGGCTCGCCCCAAGGCATTTCGGCAACCCCCGACAGAAAGTTCTGCCCCGCGCACGATACAAAATTTTGTGCAGATCGGGAAGGAAAAGAAGAACGATTTGTGTCCGATAGCCTGAAAAATGACGCTACCCTGAGCTCCTTTGAACGACGTACTCAGATCGGGATGGAACCTACCTGGCATATCAATCCCAGGGCTTCGTTGCGCAGGATGAAATGCGACACCGGATATGCATTTACCCGAATCATCGAGGACGCGGAGCTGGCGGATTATTCAGGGCGGGTTTATGAAAATGGGATCATGTGTATGAAATTGACTTCTGAAACACTCGGCCGTATGGATGCAGAAATTTATGATAATCAATGTCAGTTTAATAAGGCCCTTGGTTTGGACGCCTTTGCTCGTAATGAGAAAATCATTAAGCAGTCAACCTGTGACTACCAGAGTTTGATTCAACACAATAATTCGGCTAATCCACAGGAGACTCGTTTTTCCAACCCTCTGTCCTTGTTTGACGAGTTGAATCTGCTTGATATCAGCTCTAGCGAAAGTCGACGGCAATTGTTGTCTATTTTGAAGAAACGCTTTAGCCACTGGCCTGATGGGCGCCCGCTGGAACAGCTTTTTCGGCAATCCTGGTCAGTCCTTTACCATGAGATAATCTGTGAAGGCAGCCAGTTTGACAAAAGCATCAAAAGTCTCGTCAAGGTTTGTGGTGAAAAGGGCATTCAGTCGCTGATTGAGAAAAACCCACAACTGTTGAAGGGCAAGCTGGATTCCCTGGATGGTCTTAAGCTGAAGGGTGGGTTTAATATAAAAGGGATTGATTTCAGAGGCTGTTCAATGAATGGCACAGTGTTGCAATCCGTTTCATTTGAGGGGTGTAAATTCAAGACAGAGCTGTTAAATAATGCCACCATTGAGAACGGCTTTTTCACCAAATGTTCTTTTGAAGGTAAGCGGTTTTCATCATCGGTATTAGACAATTCCCGTTTTCACGTTGAAAATGATCAGGATGGCTTGGTATATGAAAGCACACACCAGCTTTCCCGAATCCTGTATCAGTCGTGTGTTAATGAGCACAATGAGTTCAATCTGCAACAATGGCTGGAACTGATGGGCAAAAGCTATTGTCTACGCGGGGACTCAGCACTGCTGGATGATTTGAGTCGTGATATTCTGTCCCAAAATGTTGATGAAATTAACACAAAGTATCCACAGCAACTTTGTCGTATTCTTTATGGGCTTTTTTCCATCGAATTTAAAAACACTGCCAATGCAATAAATTTTGTCAGGAGTAATCGGGAATTTTATGATCGCAAAATCAAAGATCTCAAAGATTTGTATTTTGAGTTCAGAACCCTATTCCTGGAAAAAGGAGATTATAATGGGACGCAAGGTGATCCATTTGAAGAATTATTCAAACTCTACAGCGTCAAACCCAATGACTTTTCCCGGGAAGCGGTTTTGGCGTTGATGTTAAATGTTATTAACCTCGTTCTATTCCCGGAATCCAATGATCAATATATAGACTTTGGCGTCAATGCCAACAGCGTGGATGACCATTGCTTGAAGGCTATTCCTGAGGTAAGTAGCGAAACTACAAAAAACAATTCAATCTCATCCCTGAAAAAAGATGCCCTGCCTCTGGTTGAAATGCGACATTACAAGGCTTGGCTATGTGACAGTTACCTTAAAGAGTACCGGGACTATATTCATCAATTCTGGGAAGAATGCTCAGAAAAGAGTCAATTAATAATAGCCAAACACTGTTTGCGTCATCAAAATGTTGCCGTTAGCCCTTCAACAACCGAGGAATTTATAACATTGTTGTGTAAAGGTCAGGATGTGGAAAATTGGCAGAAGCTCTATAGAGCTAACATGGAAAAACATATAAAAATTCATGAAGAGTGGGCTTCGTTGCTTGTGGACGAATTTGGGGAATGGGCCAACCCCATCGAATTTTATTAAGTTTGAATTGCCTGCCCTCCTCAATACCTCGTGCCATTCGGCAGGTATGGAGTCAATCTTATAGTTTTGCCCAGTCTTCACAGAATGGATGGAACTAACTGACTGGATAAACTGTCCAAACTGTAAGGGATTCGGTATGACCAGATGACCAGGACACCCACACCTTTCTCAGCCTGCCTGCGAGCATATTACGCATCGTCTGGATTTTTAGCCCTGACAATGGAGGGAACTAATTGTTGGATAAAAAGTCGAAAATCACATTCGATCAGGTTCGTCTTAATCAGACTGGTGTAACAAGGGCAGATGCGAGGACTAAAAAATGGATCCGCTTCCTATTAAAACAACAGAACAGCCAGCTTTTGCTGGTTGTATCCGTTCCTCTGGCAATAGTGCTAAGACAGGCGTCGCTTTTGCCAAAAAAGTAAGTATAAGTGAAAAGCTAATGCGCCCGGATGTTGCTTCTGAAAAGTGGAATCAGGCAATCAAAATTGATTGTCAGGCCGGGCATAAACGTAATGTAACCGTTGCTGAGATTACCTCGAAAATCAGTGGCACATCACTGGCAGCGCTGACCATTGAACCGTTAAAAAAGCGTCCAAAAATAGCTGCAACCGAAACAGCCCATTGGCCGGTCATTGATCCATCGTTAATTGAATCTACTCAGGTAGCGAAAACAGCCTTGCTTCAGCCTTATCGCCCATCACACATCTCACCTCCTGCCGGGACCATTGCCCGTGAGGTTCATGGTCTCCAGCACAGTTGCCGGGCGGCGATCTGGGCAGTAGCCCTGTTGCAACAGCGTAAATTGCACGGCGATCCCCTGGCGTGGGCATTTCCCGACCAGATGATACCCTTGCTGATCAAAACCTGCCTGTTTCACGATACGGGTCGTGAAGGCGATGGGAACGATACGCCCGAGTGGGAGCGGGCCAGTGCTGACAACCTTAGGGAACATCTGCGCAACATCGGCGTGGATCAGTCCCTGGCCTGGCAGTGTGGTGAGGCCATTTGCCACAAGGATAATCCGAAGGGCTGCGAGCATCTGCCCGAGGCGATACAGACCCTGCGCAGCCTGCTCCATGACGCCGATACGCTGGATGTTATGCGGGTCAGAGGGTGCTTTTACATGAATCGGCTGGAATGTTTCGCTGACTGTCAGGATGATCAGCAGAGGCAAGAATGGCGCGAGCTGGCCGAAGAGGTCTGCCGGGTGATTGCCAGGCAGGGTGACCTCTGGTCTCCGATCAAGTTGCAGGACAGTGACGCAAACTGCGAATATTTCTTCAGTATCGGTACCGGCAGCCTGTGTCAAAACACTAAGAAGCATTGGGAGCACCACCCTTCGCCCTTCAGTTATCAGCTATTTAGCATAGGTGAGCAGTCCGGTGTTGTCCGGGAGTTGATTACGCCCTATACCGGACAGCTGACAGAACCACCGGCATCGTCTTTCTCCCTGGCAAAACTGACCCCGCAAGCTGCTACCATGGAAGAATGCCAAAGCTGCACCTTGTCAGCGGGGCTTTACACCGACCCCATCAGCCAACAAGTATATTCCGTCAAAGCGGCGAGCTGTGAGCTAAGCGCCCGCAACCAGCTGCTAATGGCTAACCTTGCCGGGCTGCTGGGCATCACAGTACCTCAAAGTTTTGTTCATGAGGAGCAGGATCATTTTTATGTGGTCAGTCCTTTCCCCAAACAATGGCAGGGCAAGCTCAAAGGCGGCGAGGCGACGCTGCGCTCTTTGTCTCCAGAGCAGTGGGCCAGATTATTGCTGATTAATGTAATTGTCGGTAACGAAAGTATGGTAAACAGTGCCTGGGAGGGCATTGAACTGACCCCGGAAGGGGAGCCGGTCATGTTTCACTGGGATTATGCCGGGATGGCAACTCGCTACCCGTGTCCTGAAAAACCAGAGCCCGCCCCCAAAACGGATGACTTTTCCTCCATGCCCGTGCTGCTGCAAAAACTGCGGGACCCTCAGGCGCCCTCCATGAACTCGTTGCCGATCTATAACCCCTGCGTCGATATTCTCGTGCAATTAGAGGATGACTTGCTGGGCCATACCCTGAAAGATATCTTGCGCCAGGTTGACTGGCAGGCCCTGGACCGGCTCATCGAACACAGCGGTTTTCTGCCCGGTGACCGCAGCTGGTTACGACAGACTATTCATGATCGCATTGCCTGGCTGACCACTCGCTTTCCCAACAGTCTGGAGGCAGGTGAGCGGGTATCTATGGCGGAATACAAGGCGATAGAGGCGGCGGGTATCCGCGGTGGTTGGCTGCCGGTCAAAGGCCGGGATATCTGCGGCGGGCAGATCGGTATCAGCCAGTTACTGGATGCCAATGGCCAACCCATTACCCGGATGACCCTGAAGTTGTCCCGGGAAGCGGGCAATAAACTGGCTGATAACCTGGCCCTGGATCGGGGATTGCACCGTCTGGCGATGCGGGTTAAATATACCAACTTTGCCCTGAATGATTCCAGGTATGCCCTGGAAGGCAGTTACCGCGACTGGCGCAGTGACCTGGCCAGCCTGGCCAATGATTGTGAGAGAGTGGCCGGGCAGTTAGCCAAAAATAAATCACGATGGCAGGCAAAGGATCACAATACCATTGATAACACCGTGACGATTCTGCAGGACATTGCTAACAAGTGCCGGGCATCATCAAAAGCCGACGTACCGTATATTGCAGAACTGCCAGCCATCAAAACACCACTGCCCGTCCCTGTCTTTCCTGCACGAGTCAGTTCAAGAATTGGCGAAGAGGTTGAAGCGACAGTAGAACTGGCTGAATTCAGCCATGGTTTTGCCAAACTGACAGGCCAGAGCGTCAGTTATTTGAGTCCGGAACAACTGAAGGAAGCCCGGCTCGCCACCCCACCGGTTCGGGCTGTATTACTTGAATCGACCGTCTGTGAAGGGGGCAATATCCTGTTTTCACCTCCGAACCTGCCTGATGCCCTGAGTTATGAAAATCAACTGACCCTCACCTTTGGGGGACACAATAAAACGGTGGTTGAAGCATTGTTCAGGGAGCTGGCAGAGCTGGGCATTGACGGGGAGCGGCCGGATACCAGTGATCTGGAGGCGATATGGCTGGACGCCCTGGCCGACTACCACGGCTGCCTTGGTAATATGAACCGTGCCGTGGCAGCGGATATCAATACCCCGGTAAACACCAGCAAAAAAGCGTTTCTTAAACGGTTGCTGAATCTCAGTGATGAAGAACTGAAATGGGACACCCACTCTCGTATTCGCGCAGGACGTTGGGTGCAATTCCTTCCGGGGTTTCCCCATGGCATTTCGGCAAACCCCGCAAGGAACTTCTGCCTTGGGCACAATTTAAACTTTCATGCAGAGGAGGAGCGGAACAGTGAACAGTTTTTGCTCAGCCTGGAAAATGAAGCTGCCCTGAACTCTTTTGAAAGACGTAGTCAGATCGGTATGGAACCCCATGATATCGGTGCGATGCATACGGTAACAAGGATGAATTGCGACACAAAATACATATTTTTCCGAGTCATGGAGGGGCTGGAGGATAAGTCCAGATACAAACCTGGTGGGGCCATGTCTTTGCGCCTGACTTCTGAAACACTCGGTCGTATGGATGCAGAAATTTATAGAGATGAAAAGCATTATGGGAAGGAATTTTCTGGTTTGGAAGCCTTCACACGTAATGAAAAAATCATTACGCGATCGACCTATGACTACCGAAGTGTGATTGAGCACAGTAGTTTACAAGAGACTCGTTTTTCCAATCCCGTGTCCCTGCTTGACGAGTTATACAAGCTTGAGATGAGTTCTCTCGAAGGACAGCGGCAATTGTTGGGTACACTAAAGAAACGCTTTAGCCACTGGCCCGATGGACGTCCGCTGGAACAGCTTTTCCGGGAATCCTGGTCAATCTATTACCACGAGTTAATCTCTGAAGGCAGCGAGTATCACGAAGGCATCAAAGGACTCGTCAAGTGTTGTGGCAAAGAGCAAATACAGTTGCTGTTTCAGCAAAACCCACAACTGTTGGAGGGCAAGCTGGATTCCCTGGATGGTCTTACGTTAAATAGTGAGGGTCGTATAGAAAGGATTGATTTCAGCGGCTGTTCAATGGAGGGAACAAGACTGAAATCCACTCTTTTTAACAAATGTAAATTTAATACAGAGTTGTTAAACAGTGCCAAAGTTGACTATGGCTTTTTCAGCAAATGTTCTTTTGAAGGTAAGCGGTTTTCATCATTGGTATTAGACAAGGTTCGCTTTTACGCTCCAGCTGGTAAGGATGGCCTGGTACTTGAAAGTACACACCATCTTTCCCGAATCATATATCAGTCGTGTATTAATCAAAACAATGAGTTCAATCTGGGGCAATGGCTGGATGTGATGATAAAAAGTGATTTTCTACACTACGACTCAACACCGCTGGAGAATTTAATCAGTGATGTGCTGTCCCAAAATATTAATGAAATTAAAAGCACTTATCCAAAAAAACTTTGTCAAATTACTGATGTACTTTTTTTCTTTGAATTTGAAAATACTGCCAATGCAGTAAGTTTTATCGAAAATAATCCGGAATTCTGTGATTGCAAAATCAAAGATCTCAAAGATTGGTATTTTGATTTAAGAGCGACCTTCCTAAAAGAAGTACGTTGTGTCAACATGCGATTAAGTCCATTGGAAAGATTATTTGCCAAGAATCGCCTGAAACACAATGATTCTTCCCGGCAAGCGGTTTTGGCATTGATATTAAATGTTATTAATCTTGTTCTGTTCCCTGAATACAATGATAAATACATAGACTTTAGCGGTAATACCAACAGCGCGGATGAGCATGACGATTGCTTGAAGGATATTCCTGAGGTCAATCGCGAAAGTACAGAAAATAACTCCATTTTATCCCTGAAAACAGACGGCTTGCCTCTGGTTAAAATGCGAGAGTTCAAAGCTCATTTTTGTAAATTACACCTTAGTGAGTGCCGGGAATATTTTCATCGACTCTGGAAAGAATGCTCAGAAGAGAGTCAATTAACAATAGCCAAACACTGTTTGCGTCATCAAAATATTGCCGTTAGTCCTATAACAACCAAGGAATTTATGGATTTGTTGTCTAAAGACCAGGACGAGCAATATTGGCTGGAAATCTATCTCGCTAACATGGGTAAACATACAAAAAATGAGGATGAGTGGAACCGCTTGATTCCGGAATATTTTCGAGGGTGGGCTAATAATAACGAATTTTATTGAGCTCGAATTGCCTGCCTGCGAGCCTATGAATGACCAGGACACCCACACCTTTTTCAGCCTGCCTGCGAGCATATTACGCATCGTCTGGATTTTTAGCCCTGACAATGGAGGAAACCAACTGGTTAGGTACTTATTACAAGGACAGCAGTGAGGGCTAAAAAAATGGATTCGCTCCCCAGGAAAACAGTAGGTGGAACAACAGAACAGCTATCTTTTGCCGGTTGTATCCCTTCATCTGACAATAGTGTTAACAAAGGCGTCGCCTTTGCCACCAGGAAAGTGAGTGAACTTGAAGAGGTCATGCTCCCCGGTGCTGCTTCTGAAAAGTGGAATCAGGCAATCAAAATTGATTGTCAGGCCGGGCATAAACGTAATGTAACCGTTGCTGATATTACTTCGAAAATCAGTGGCACATCACTGGCAACGCTGACCAGTGAACCGGTAGAAAAGTGTCCGAGTATAGGCGAAACCGAAACTGAACCAGCCCATTGGCCGGTCATTGATCCATCGTTGATTGAATCCACTCAGGTAGCAAAAACGGCCTTGCTTCAGCCTTATCGCCCATCACACATCTCACCTTCTGCCCAGACCATTGCCCGCGAGGTTCACGGTCTCCAGCACAGTTGCCGGGCGGCGATCTGGGCAGTAGCCCTGTTGCAACAGCGTAAACTGCACGGCGATCGCCTGGCGCGGGAATTTCCCGACCAAATGATACCCTTGCTGATCAAAACCTGCCTGTTTCACGATACTGGCCGTGAAGGCGATGGTTTCGATACGTTGGAGTGGGAGCGGGCCAGTGCTGACAATCTGAGGGAACATCTGCGCAACATCTGCGTGGATCAGTCCCCGGCCTGGCAGTGTGGTGAAGCCATTTGCCACAAGGATAATCCGAAGGGCTGCGAGCATCTGCCCGAGGCGATACAAACCCTGCGCAGTCTGCTCCACGATGCAGATACGCTGGAAGTCATGCGGATCAGAAGATGTTTTTACATGGATCGGCTGGAGTGTTTTGCTGACTGTCAGGATGATCTCAAGAGGCAAGACTGGCGCCTGCTGGCCGAAGAGGTCTGCCGGGTGATTGCCAGGCAGGGTGACCTGTGGTGTCCGATCAAGTTGCAGGACAGTGAAGCAAACCACAAACATTTCTTCAGCATCGGTGCCGCCACCCGCTGTGAAAACACTAAGAAGCAGTGGGAGCACCATCCTTCGCCCTTTAGTTATCAGCTGTTTAGCATAGGTGAACAGTCCGGTGTTGTTCGGGAGTTGATTACGCCCTATACCGGACAGCTGACAGAACCACCGGCATCGTCCTTCTCTCTGGCAAAACTGACTCCGCAAGCTGGTGCCATGAAAAGTGCTGCCATGGAAGAATGTCATAGCACCTGGCCAGCGGCGCTTTACAACGACCCCGTTAGCCAACAAGTATATTCCGTCAAACCGGCGAGCTGTGAGCTAAGCGCCCGCAACCAGCTGCTAATGGCTAACCTTGCCGGGCTGCTGGGCATCACAGTCCCTCAGAGTTTTGTTCATGAGGAGCAGGGTCATTTTTATGTGGTCAGTCCCGTTCCCGAACAATGGCAGGGCAAGCTCAAAGGCGGCGAGGCGACGCTGCGCTCTCTTTCTTCAGAGCAGTGGGCCAGATTATTGCTGATTAATGTGATTGTCGGTAACGAAAGCATGGTGAACAGTGCCTGGGAGGGCATTGAACTAACCCCGGAAGGGGAGCCGGTCATGTTCCATTGGGATTATGCCGGGATGGCAACTCGCTACCCGTGTCCTGAAAAACCAGAGCCCGCCTCGAAAACGGATGACTTTTCCTCCATGCCCTTGCTGCTGAATAAACTGCGGAACCCTCAGGCACTCCTCTACCGTGAGTTAACCTCTGAAGACAGTAAGCATCACCCAGGCATCAAAGGTATCGTCAGCTCTTGTGGCGAAGAGCGCATACAGTTGCTGTTTGAACAAAACCCACAACTGTTGGAGGGCAAGCTGGATTCCCTGGATGGTTTTGAGCTGAAGAGGAAGAGTCGTATAAAAAGCATTGATTTCAGTGGCTGTTCAATGAAGGGTACAATCCTGCCATCCATTACATTTCAGCAATGTAAATTCAATACAGAGCTGTTAAACAGTGCCATTGTTGGCAGTTGCTTTTTCGCCCGATGTTCTTTTGAAGGTGAGCGGTTTTCATCATCGGTATTAGACAATGTTCGGTTTTACACTCCAGGTGGTAAGGATGGCGAGGTACTTGAAAGTACATGCCAGATTTCCCGAATCCTGTATCAGTCCTGTGTTAATGAGAACAATGAGTTCAATCTGGAAAATTGGCTGGAGGTGATGGGGAAGAGTGATTATTTATGCTATTTCTCAACATCGCTGGATGATTTAAGCCGGGATATTCTGTCCCAACATATTGATGAAATTATCAGAACTTATCCACAGCAACTTCATAAAATCATTTATGGACTTTTCTCCATTGAATTTAAAAGTACTGCCAATGCAATAAATTTTGTCCGGAATAATCCGGAGTTCTATCATAGTCAAATCAAAGATCTCAAAGATGTGTATTTTGAGTTCAGAACCACCTTCCTGAAAGAAGGAGATTATAATAGTACGAGTGGAAATCCACTTGAAGAATTATGCCCCCTCAATAGCCTCAAAGACAATGACTTTTCCCGGGAATCAGTTTTGTCGTTGATGTTAAATGTTATGAACCTTGTTCTGTTCCCTGAATCCAATGACAAATACATAGACTTTGGCGTCAATGCCAACAGTACGGATGAGCATGATGATTGCTTGAAGGAAATTCCTGAGGGCAGTAGCGAAAGTATACAAAACAACTCAATCTTATCCCTGCAAATAGATGGCCTGCCTCTGGCTGAAATGGAAGCTTACAAAGCTTTTTTTTGTAATTATCAGCTCAAAGTGTATCGGGAATATTTTCATCAATTTTGGAAAGAATGCTCAGAAGAGAGTCAATTAAGAATAGCCAAACACTGTTTGCTTCATCAAAACATTGCCGTTAGCCCCTTAACAACCATTGAATTTTTTAATTCGTTGCCTGAAGGCCATGACGAGCAATACTGGCTGGAAATCAATCTCGCTAACATGAGTAAACATACAAAAAATCAGGATGAGTGGGACCAGTTGCTATCGGAATATTTTGGAAAGTGGGGTGAAGACAACAGATATTATTGAGTTCGAATTGGCTGTTATGGTGCGCCTATTTTTTGAATCTGTACGCTTATTTTTAGCAAAATCGTCGTAAACCCTCGCCCAATCGAGGGTGTCGCAAAACTCTCTCCGGCGTGGGAACGCGTTGACTCCCGTCATTGCCAGCTTCATTCTCGTCATTCCCGGCTTCATTCTCGTCATTCCCGCGAAGGCGGGAATCCACACTGACTCTCCACCAAAACCATACTGCCCGTTGTCCCCCTGGCCTTGTCATCCCCGAGAAGGCAGAGATCCACCGTTGGCGCTGGATTCCCGCCCTCGCGGGAATGACGACTTCAGAGCGTGAGGACGAGCTGTTGAAGTTTTGCGACACCCTCACAGCGTGGGAACGAGTTGTTGGGCTTTTGCGACACCCTCAATCGGGCGGGGATATAAGACGGGAACGCAGAGCGTTGCGGTTGAGTATTTGTACGTGGTTGGTTATATTTTCCATCGGTCTGTCTCTATGCAGAGACTTACGGTGACGAAAACCAAGCACTGTTAACAAAAAATTAAGGCAGAGACAACTGCTCAACCGCCCTTGAAGAACCAGACGAGCCCATACCTGAGTGACCCGTTAAGGCTGCGGCAAATCAAACAAGAGACCAATAAATAACCGAGAGGCACCCGGTTACTGCTGATGGAGGCTTCTGTGTAAGTCCAGTCGCTATAGGCTGGCTGTAGCCTGTGAAGTCAGAAGCCTCGCCTGACAAGGCGGGGAGTGTCACTTGCGTAGGTATAAAATTAAAGGAACCAATTTCTCATCCTGGCGTTCGAGGGGGATGAGAAATTGTGAAAAGATCCCAACAGAGATTAATTATTGATAACCAAAGGACAGCCATGAACTGGATGCTCCGAAATCGTAACATCCACATCAAACACAGCCTGTAACGTTTCTGCGGTCAACACTTCATGGGGTGTTCCCTGGGCTGCTATAGCCCCTTCTTTTAGAATCATCAGACGGTCTGAGTAACGGGCTGCCAGATTAAGATCGTGCAGAATAACCATTACACCTACACCTTTCTCAGCCTGCTTGCGGGCCATTTTCAGAGTCAGTTGCTGATGAGCCGGATCCAGTGCTGAAGTGGGTTCGTCCAGCAACAGGTAGCGTTTGCCAAAATCCGGTTCGTCCCAGATCTGGGCCAACACTCTGGCCATATGAACCCTCTGTCGTTCACCACCGGAAAGGGTGGTGTACCGACGATCTCTCAGATGCAGACCATCGACTTCTGTCAGTGCCGCCTCAACGATGGCCAGATTTTCTGTCCGGTCTGTAGCACAGGGAATGCGTCCCAGAATAACCACTTCTGCAACCGTGAAAGGAAAGCTCAGTGAGGAAGACTGAGGTAACACGCCCAGCATAAGAGCTTGTTGTTGCAGTCCCCAATCAGTTCTGTCATTTAACAGTACCTTTCCTGAAGAAGGCTTTTGCTCTCCACTGATGACTTTCATCAGGGTGCTTTTACCAGCCCCGTTAGGGCCCAGAACTGTGACTATTTCACCGGGAGCGACTGTAAGACTGACGTCATCAAGCAGTCTCTTTTCAGCAATCTGCACTGTGGCATTTTCAACCTTGAGACAACTCATCAGGCGATCCTTTTGCGTTGCTGCCATAGCAGGGACATGAAGAACGGAGCACCCATCAGGGCGGTGACAATACCAATGGGCAGTTCAGCGGGAGCGACAGCGGTTCTGGCGATCATATCGGCTGCCAGCAACAGGATACCCCCCAGCATGGCTGAGGCAGGTAACAGTGTTTTGTGATCAGGTCCTGCCAGCAAACGAATCAGATGGGGGACTACCAGTCCGACAAAGCCAATGATACCGGCGACCGATACAGAGACACCGACCGCCATGGCCGTCACCAGGATCAATTTAAGCTTGGTTTTCTGAACATCAATGCCCAGATGTCGGGCTTCGGATTCGCCTAGCAACATGGCATTGAGAACCAGTCCGTAACGACACAGCAAGAAAATAACTGGACCTAAAAGGGTGAAACAGAGCAGGACCGAGTTCCAGTTGGCACCACCTATGCTGCCCATTTGCCAGAAGGTCAGGCTTCTGAGAGTGGCATCGTCAGCAATGTAATTCAGGATTCCCATACCTGCGCCTGCCAGTGCAGAGATCGCCACACCGGCCAGCAGCATGGTAGCGACAGAGGTGCCGTTGCTGGTGGTACCCATTTTATAAACGATCAAGGTCGTAAGAACGCCGCCGCCAAAAGCCAGCAGTGAAACGCTGTAATCCATAAGCAGTGGGCTGGAGAATCCTGCGAAAAGCGCCGATCCTGAAACAATACCGATACCCGCTCCAAGGGCCGCGCCGCTGGATACACCGATGATACTGGGATCAGCCAGCGGGTTTCTGAACAAGCCCTGCATGGCAGCACCGGCAATGGCCAGAGAGCCGCCAATCATGATACCCATCAGTGTTCTTGGCAGGCGGATGGATTCTACGATCAGACGTGTCTGGTCGGATACCTGACTGTCAGTGATGCCCAGTCTATCCAGGAAAATGCAGATAATATCCAGAGGGGCAATGGCCACCGGACCGGTGCCCACGGACAGCACCATGACAGTTGGCAGGGCCAAGGCCAGCATTATCAGCAACAGTGCCGATTTACGACTAGGGTTCATTGTTGTTCTCAGTGACGGTGATCAGGATTCCGGATAAAAGGCCTTGGCCAGACTCAAAGCTGTTTCTCCGGTTCTGGGACCCAGACCTCCCAGCAGTAATCGACCGTCTACGGGAATAACACGGGCATTTTTACCCGCAGGCGTCTGTTTCAAAACAGGCTGGCTGTCGAACAACTGTTCCATGGTGAGGCCACGACCACGATCCGAATAGATAATCACATCAGGAGCGAGGGTCAACAGCGATTCATTGGAAAGAGGTTTATAGCTGTTGAACTGAGCTTCTGCAGGATTAAAACCACCGGCCAGCTTGATCAGGGCATTGGCTTCGGTACCGGCACCGGAAACGGAGGGGTTTCTGCCTTCCATGGCCAGCAGGAACAGGACTCTGGGTTTATCTTTGCCTTCGGCCAGTTGCTGTGAGGCTTTCAGGTCGTTCTCGATGGATTGCCAGAGAGCGTCGCCTTCTTTCTCTTTATCCAGCAATTTCGCCAACGAATGTATTCGCTTGTGAATGCTTTCGGCAGAGTTGTCGGTGGCGTAGGATTCAACTTCCAGACCCGCCATTTCCAGTTGAGTGATGGTGGTTTTTGGACCCATGTCGTCTGTGCCAATGAGCATGTCAGGCTTCAGTGCCAGAATACCTTCGGCAGAGAGCTGCTTGTGATAGCCGAGTTTGGGCAGTTTGTTAACCTGAGGAGGGTAGTTACTGGTGAGATCCACTGCTACCAGCTGGTCACCAGCACCCAGTGCGTAAATGATTTCAGTAATACCACTGCCGGCAGAAACAATACGTTTCTCCTCTGCTGAACGGTTGTTCTGGGCGTTGGTCACTGCTGCCGTTGTGAAGAGAGACACTGGCAGCAGGAAAGCCATTGCCAGAGAGGCCAGAAGCTTCTTTCCAGGCACTGTGTTCATGGACTTTTCTCCTCCATAAGGACTTGTGCGGCAGTGATTTCGTGCTCACTTAAAAACATCATTAGCTCAACCAGGTTACCCAGAGGTGCTTCCTGATCACCGGCGATCAGGACCGTGGTGTCAGGCGCTTGCTTGACGCGGGCCAGCAGCGCCTGACTAAACACTTTAAAACTGTCGTATTTATTCTCTGCCAGTGCCCAGGGCTGACCATTTGCCAGAATACTTACGGTCAGTGTTTCAGGCTCTTCAGTCAGGGCAGCTTCTTCACGGCTGGCTTCAGGCAGATTCACAGGCAGACTCAGGGTTTGCACATTGGCTGTGAACAAAAGGAAAACCATGACAATAAAGACAACATCCAGCAGCGGTGTCAGATCCGCTGCGGAAAAAGAGGCGTTTGTTTCGTCACTATCGGAAATACGAATCATGCTGGAACGGCCTCAGGACAGGTGCCGGTTTCCTGATTAAGGGCAATGCCATCGTCGTTCATTTTCAGGCCTTCCAGCAGCAGGTTGGCATGGTTCAGGGCAAACTCCAGTTTGGACACATAGTGATTGGCCCAGATGCCAAAACCGTGAGCGGCTGCCAGGGATGGAATGGCCACCATCAGACCAAAGGCGGTGGTGAACATCGCTTCCCAGAGGCCGCCAGCCAGAATATCCGGTGTTACCGGGCCCTGTACTTCAGAAATTCCCTGGAACATACCAATAAGGCCAAGAACGGTGCCCAGTAGTCCCAACATAGGTGCCAGAATACCAATCAGCATCAGTGGTTTCAGCCAGGCATGAAGGGTGTTTTTTTGTTTCAGGAGCCAGAGGCCTGCTACTTCTTCACGCATCTCTTTTTCGCAGTCATTGTGGCTCAACAGAATAGCGATACCCTTGCGAACACCTTTTCCGGCAACAAGGTTTTTGCAGAGTTTGTTCTGGCTGTTATTGCAGTGGGAGCAGCCGCGAACTTCATTGAGCAGGGTATTCATGCTTTTTTTATTGAGGCTGGGCAGCAGCGTAAAAGTGATCAGTCTTTCCAGGATAAGAGCCAGACTGATGCAGGAGATAATGACCAGGGGCCAGCCCATGAGTCCCAAGGAAGAGATCTGTTCCAGTAACATCAATTAATACCTGTTTTTTATCTTCAAAATCTTCTATTTTGGGTGAGCCAGAGGCTGTTAATTCAGTTGGAATGCCACGGGAATATGGACCCGGGAAGCCACCAGCCGGTTGTTACGCTTCTGGGGTTCGAACTCCCAGTCTTCAACCGCTGCAATAGCCGACCGGTCGAGTAGCCTGAAACCGGACGACTCCAGCACTTTTATGCTCATTGCATGGCCTTCAATATCTATCAGGACTTCCAGCATAACGACGCCCTGCTGGTTTCTTCGTTGCGCAGTGCGCGGGTATTTGGGAGGGACGGACTTGCGAATAGCAGGTCTGGAGACGAAAACAGGCTCGTTGCTGAGACCTTCTGCTTCACTCTTTTCTGTGGCGGTTTTGACTACCTGAGTCTCTGCTTCTTTTTTGGGCGGTTTCGGTTTTTTCTCGACCACCTTTTCAGGCTCAGGTTCTTTTTTAACTTCGGGCTTTTCAGGTTGTGGCTCTGGTTCCGCTATCTTGACGACGTTTTTCTTTGGCTCTGGTTTCTTGATGGGCGTTGGTTTTTTCTCGACAGGTTTGGAGGTATCCCTGACAGGCTCCTGGGGAGCAGCCTGCTGCACTGAAGAAAAGGTCATTCTGATGGGAGCCCTGATGCTGCCCTGAGCCACTTTAGTCTGCTCAACTTCCTGCTGACCATGGTAGATAGCCGCTGCCATATGTACGGAAATGGAGATGATCAATGTGAGTAGCAGCGTTCGAGACATAATCGGTTTACTTGTGCATTGGCGAGTGAAGATTACTGCAACTTTAAGACGTATTCAATAAGTCAAATGATAATAATTCGCATTTATTGGGTGCGCTGCAGTAACCGTCACAGGGTTAAAAGTCAGAACATATAGCGCACGTTCAGCTTGATATTGCGACCCGGCTCGTAGAGTGTTTCCCAGGCAGAAATGTAGTACTCGTTCATCAGGTTGTTGACTGTCAGATCGGTCTTGATGCCTTTCAGAGCGCCGGTAGTTGGCTCATAACTAGCGTAAAGGTCGACCAGATCGTAGCTGTCGTATGAGGACTGGCCGTCGTAATCGGAACGAATATCTTCCTGAGCACTGACATAGGTGTACCGTGAACCAATTTTCAGGTCACCCTGCAGCATCAGGTAGGCAGCATCTGCAACCACTTTGTCGGCCGGTATGTTATCCAGATATTCACCCGTCTTTTTATCTTCGCCACGGGTCTGGCCGTAGGACAGGCCGAGCTGGATATCCTGGTAACGATACTGGCCGGCCAACTCAAAGCCCTTCAATTGAGCTTCATCAACATTCTTCCAGGTTGTTTTGGTTGGAACACCAAAGATGTTTGGATCATAAACGAACTGGGTAATGAAGTTATCCACATCGTTCTGGAAGACGTTGGCTGTGATGGTCAGTTCATCATCACTCAGAAGGCCAGCAAAATTCATCCGGGCTGAAATTTCCTTATTCTTCGCTTCTTCAGGTTTGAGGTTCGGGTTGGGTACGAACCTGTTGGTGCCAACTGGCGTTGCAAAGTGAGTTCCTGTAGAGAACATTTCTTCCATATTCGGTGCGCGGAAGGCTTCATTGTAACTGGCAGTCAGAGTCAGCCAATCAGTGGTGTCCCAGATCAGGGCAACAGAAGGGGAGACTGCGTTGTCAGACTGTTTCTTTTCTTCAATGTCGGAGTCAGGACGGTTGTCCTTGGTCTCAAAGCGGTCATATCGAACCCCGGTTTGCAAAGTCCATGCCTCTGCCAAAGGAACATCTGCCTGAACAAAAGCACCTGCAGTGGTGGACTCGCCATCGAGATTTTCCGGGCGATTACCTTCATTTCCGAAGTCATCACGAACTGTTTCAATGGTGTTTTTGTAGGCATCAAGACCATAGGTTAAATCTAAATGAGTCAGCTTTGATACGTTGGTAAACGCTGCACCCAATGTCTTGTATCGGGTATTATCAGTCTGCTCGTCTTCAATACGATACTCATCAAATTCAGTATCGGTGTAAAACAGCTGGAACTTGCTGTCCACCAAAACGCTGTCAGGATTAAAAAGATAAGCAGCAGACAGGTTGGTGTTGGTGGACTCTTGAATAATCAATGGGGAGTCCGTATCTACAGCCGTTGCGGGATTGCTGGGAACTTTGGCATTGGTTTGAGCCTGCTGAGCTTTAAACTCAAGACGACTGTCGTCATTCAGCTGCCAGCCCAGTTTGGCCATACCACCCTGTTCGCGGGAGCCGGAGTTCTCAACCTCGTCTCCATTCCCTTCGCCGCTGGTCCCTGTTTCATAGTTACCACCGTCGTTATAGTAGCCATTGAGCAACCAGTCGAAGTTGTCATTCACACCATAAAGCGAGCCACTGGTGCGGGATTCATTATTGTTACTGTGGAAGCCTTGGGATACATAGCCACCCAAAGTTTCACCGGGTTCCAGCATTTCTTCTGCGGTTTTGGTGTTTTGCACAACGACACCGCCGATAGCACCTGAACCCCACAGGTTACTGGATGGACCCTTAACCACCTCAATAGATTTCAGCAGTTCCGGGTCTGTGAAATAACTACCACGGTGGCCGTTGGAGAAGTTTTGGCGGGCACCATCGGTGATCTGAAGAACACGAGTGCCTTCCAGACCGCGAATATTAATGTTCTGGGAGCTAGTGCGCGGGCCACCACTGACGGATACGTTTGGCAGAGACTGGACGGCTTGAGCCACAGACTCAGGTTGTTCCTGCTGGATCTGATACTGGTCTACGACTTCAATCGTCTGGGCTACATCGGTGATGTCTTTTTCAGATCGGGTGGCAGTGACTGTCACCTGATTGAGAAGGGTTGCATTGGTCTGAGGTGTGCTGTCTGCGTAAACAAAACCGGAAGACACTGCCATGACAGCAATTGCCAGTCTACTTTTGGTAAACGTCATTGTTGGCCTACGTGTACTGCTATTAGAGGATTCTTTATAGGGATCAATCACACAAGCGCAGTGTTCTGAATACCCCGAAGCGCTTGTGATGATGTTGCAGGATAATATGCAAAACACAACCTAAACGCAAATCATTATCATTTGTATAAAGAAATTGGTTTTTGCGATTGTGATATTTTTGGTTGCTCTGTAGGTTTTTTTTTACAGGTTTGTAATTTTCATTCTGCTTTGCTTCCTGCCGGGAGTCTGTCGGACTTAAGCGTCCGTCTGGGCGACCCCGTCTGGGCGACCCCGTCTGGGCGACCCCGTCTGGGCGACCCCGTCCAGGTGGACGCTTAAGTTCGACAGGCTGCTGGTTTTCGGTTGCCTTATTCTGTCTTGCATCTAAAGTGGTAGCTTATACACTGTGCAAATCTCGCAAAGGTCTCGGTATGTTTGTAACTCTCGTTCCGCCAGTGTTTGGAGTTGTTGTACGAGCAACATATTTCAGTCCTTCCTATCTGGTCTGGGGCAATTATCCAATACATCATCAGCAGCAAATAAATTTTTGTAACAGGTTTGATTGGCTGGATCGGCCCACTGGAATTTTTATCCACGGGATTAGATTTTCAACGAACACGGGTGATGTTTTCTGGGGGTTTGATACATATTTTTTCCGTGAGCAGGTACTACTGGACTGGCTAGTGAATTTTATTCCACTAGCGTCCTTTTCTAATGGGTTCTAAAGTCAAATGAGGCCTGTTCCAACATGATTTTCGCTTGGCGAATAGGCTTTAGTGACACTCCTTGCCTTGTCAAAGAGGTGTGAAATGAAAAAGACACTACTGGCGCTAACTGGTGTGGTGATCATCACAGTGGGCTGTCAGGATGAGAAACCGCCGGAGACAAGTGCGGTTGACGGTCCTCAGGCAACACATCAGAAAAACGCAATTGATGTAGCTCCAATCGAAGAAGAGCAGCTGACCAACACCGATACTTTTGTCGATTCTGGTCAAAACGCGCAAAACGCTCTGAATTGGATTGGCATTTACGAAGGTAAACTTCCCTGTGCAGATTGTGCAGGCATCGACACAACGCTGACACTCAATGAAGACGGCACCTACTCACTGGTTGAGTTGTATGAAGGCAAAGAAGGCGACCCAATCAAATCTGGAGGTAAATTCACCTGGAACAAATCGGGCAACGTCGTCACCTTGGTTGACGAGTCAGGTCCAAACCAATACTTCGTTGGTGAAAACATGCTTATGAAACTGGATGTGAACGGCGAGAAGGCAACGGGTGATTTAGCTTCACGCTACAATCTGAAAAAGATGCCCTGATGGTGACACTTGGCAAAGGAGAGTTCGAATGAACTCTCCTCGCCAGAACTACTGCTCGATCTTATGCTTCAGAGTGGCTTCAACCCGGCGGTTGGCGGCACGTCCTTCAGCTGTTTCATTGCTGGCAGCAGGCTGATCTTCGCCGTAACCAACGGCTGTGATGCTGTCGCCTGCAATACCATAATCATTGATGAGAATGTTGCGAACTGCATCTGCACGACGCTGTGACAAGTTTTTGTTGTATTCCTCAGCACCTCTGTTGTCGGTGTAACCTCCAATCTCCACAGGTACTTCAGGGTAGGCTTTCAGGAACTGAACCACTTCGTCGACGTTATCAATCTCGCCGGTTACCACGGCAGAGTTGGTAGCAAAATTGACGCTGAGCTTCATGCTGATGTCTTTTATCAGTGCGATTTTGCAGCCATTGTCGTCGACTTTGCGGCCTTCGGGAGTATTCGGGCACTGATCCATATAATCCGGAACACCGTCTTTATCGCTGTCCAGTGCACAGCCACTGGCATCAACCGTCGCACCGGCTGGTGTATTTGGGCAATTATCACGACTGTCAGGTACACCGTCCTGGTCGCTATCTGCTTCAACAGGCGCCGGGGCAGGAGCTGAACTTCCACCGAAGGCATAACTGATTCCGACGTTGACCAGACTGTCCCAGGTGCTGTCGTCGGCTCCGTGGATGCCACGAACATCCCCGCGCAGTGACCAGTTTTCGTTAATGGCATAGCGAACACCAACACCGGCGTTGGCCTGTGTTTCCTGAGAGTCATTGAGCTTGCCTTCAAATTCCCCGTGGCCCACACCCAGAATGGCAAAAGGTTGCCACCTGGCTGTCATGGGTTTGAAGTAGTAGAGAGCATCCAGGTAATACTGGTTGACATCGGTATCCCCAATTCTGCTGTCAGCATTGCTGTCGAGAAATCTCAGTTCTGTGGCCCATTGGTCGTTAAAGCGATATTCACCCCCCAGAGTCAGTGTGGTGGCATCGTCCAGATTGCGATCAGAATCAAAATTCTGAAGACCAATCGCAGGGTTGATATACCAGCGTCCTTCATCAGCATAAACCGAAGCGGCCAATCCGGTGGAAATTACAAAAGCCAGTAACTGTCGTTTTTTATACACGGCTACATTCCTTGGTGTCGTTGGGATGTAGGCGAAGTGTACCTATTTAATGTGCATCTGTTAAATGTCTTTGTGGCGTTAAATGAGATTTCTACCCATATTAAACGACATAGACTTTGTAATGTTGTAATGCCTTTATCTAAAAAGCAGGTCGTTCAACCTGTACTGAAGTTCTGTATAAACGCGATAGTCAAAAAGAAATTGTAAGAGCCGCAGAAAACTGCGGTCTATACTGGGTATCCATGGTCGGCAATGAGAAGCTGGTTGAGAGCAGACTCTGGCCGATCTGACGTTTATCCAGTCAGGGTGGAACTATGCCTTCAGATTCGAAGACCACTTCTTTTCATTCGTGGTTATTGTTGATCACTGTGTTACTCAAGCTGGGGCTGGCAGCCGGTTCTGCTTTTGCCAAACCCTCTGTTCAATGCACCGGAACACCGGAAAAGCTTGAAGCCGGTCAATCCATCAAAGTGATGACCTGGAATGTGCAGTTTATGGCCGGAGGCATCTATGAACTATGGAAGCCCCCGCAGCAACTCGAAGCTCTGGCTCTTGACAAGCAATTGTCTGTTTTTCATCAGGTAGCAGACCTGATTGAAGAAGAGAACCCTGATATCCTTCTGCTTCAGGAAGTCGACGTAGACCCCAGAGTCAGGATGAACCAGATCCAGTGGTTGAAAGACGCCCTGCCTGTAAGGTTTCATTGCAGTGCCTTCACCGCTTATAGTTATTTGAACGAACGGGCCTCACCGAATGTCCGGAAAGAGCCGGGTGGAGTGAACCTGCTGACCTTATCCCGGTTTGCTATTGACAGTGTCGTCAGGCATGACCTTCCTGCCATACCTGATCAGTCTCTTTATCCTGCGACCACTCAACGGGCCCTGCTGGAGACCGAAATCAACCTGGGAGCCGGGTCACTGACGGTGATTAACACGCATCTGGATGCTTTTGCCCAAGGGCTGGATATTATGCAAAGGCAGGTAAAGCAATTGGCTGAGCGGCTGGACCGGATGGGGGCCGACTCCCTGTGGATTACCGGAGGGGATTTCAATTTGATTCCGCAGGGACAGTATGAGCACCTCGATGACTCCGAGCAGTTCTGGTATCAGAAAGACTCCGAGTTATCCGTACTGACCGACAGGTTTCCGGTTGTTCCAACGCCTCAACAGGCTTCTGGAGAGGAAAGGCAACGGTGGTTCACTAGTCGAACCCGTCAGGATCTGGGTCTGGATCGGACGCTGGATTATCTCTTTTACTCAGCAAAGCTGGATCTAGTGAAGGCCAGAGTGGTCCAAAAAGCTGAAATGCTCTCGGATCATGTGCCTTTAGTGGCGGAGTTCAGATTGCAGAAGAACTGATTTATTTTCAGGATTAACCTGACTGATCTCTCAATTATCAGTCCTGTTCGTCATACTCGGTCACTGACTCGGGAGACGCTGTAACAATCGCATTGACGCCCGAACTTCAGGAATTGCTGTTAAACAATGAGCCTACCCGCGATTCAAAAAACACATCTGGCCCTGGCCGTCATGGCAGTAGCAAATGTCACAGTCAAGGCTGAAGAAGCTTTGCCGTCTATACAACCCACTCTGCTGGACCAGGTGACTGTATCAGCGACACTGACTGAACAGAATCTCGATTCGGTGGCCAGCAGCGTGGATGTCACCACGGCGGATGACATTGAAAAGAGAATGGTCAATGACATTGATGACCTGGTTCGTTACGAGCCGGGGGTCAGGGTCACAAATGATGGCAGAACCGGTGCGGGCAGCTTCAATATTCGTGGGATGGATGCCAACCGGGTCAAGATTACTGTAGACGGAGTGGATCAGGCCAAAGCCTTTGATTCCACCAAAATGTTTTTGCGTTCCCAGCGAAATTTTATTGACCTCGAAACCATCAAGGTCGTTGAAGTCTTAAAAGGTCCGGCATCGACCGTACATGGTAGCGATGCTATTGGCGGTGTTGTTGCTTTTGTCACCAAAGACCCGGCAGACTTTCTTCATCCCGAAGGTAATGACGCCAACGCATCACTGAAGGGGGGATACTCCTCTGCTGACAGTGCCTTTACTGAAACAGCAACGTTTGCTAATCGCAGTGATGATCTGGAAAGCCTGCTGATTTATACCCGTCGCGATGCCAAAGAAACCCGGACCCATGGTGGTGCCGATGTGAAGGGTGAGGCCAGGGAAGAAGCCGACCCCAAGGATATTAGTGTCAATAACGTACTGGGCAAGTTACAGTACCAATTGAACGACGATCATCGTATGGGGCTGACAGTTGAGTGGCGGGAGCTTCACTCTGACACTGATTTATTGTCAATGGTCGGTGTACAGCCCACTGGAAACCCTTCTCCTTACAGCAAATTTGAAGCAGAGGACTCAACAAAACGTCAACGCCTTGGCGTGTTTCATGAGTGGGAAGCGTTCATACCGGTTTTCGATACGCTTAAGTGGACCCTGAACTGGCAGGAAACCGAGACTAATCAGATTACCTACGATGAAATGCTGGTCGAGGTCCCGGGCCCTTCGAAATGGAAAACCCAGGCGAGAAACAAGGATTACATCTACAGGGAAACCAGCTGGCAGCTGGATCTGAAGATGACCAAATGGCTTGACTTCAAATCCTCCGATCACCTTATCAGCTATGGACTGGAGCTGGGAAGAAAAGAGCAGAATAACCTGAACAAGACCACATACGTCAAAAATCCAGCTGGTGAAGAGAATGACATTAGTCGTTATGCGCCGCTGGCGACCGTTGAATCTTCGGGTATCTATCTTCAGGATGAAATAACCCTGCTGGACGATCGTCTGACCGTGACACCAGGCATTCGTTATGACAGTTTTTCACCAGAAACTGAAACGGATCAATATTATAAAAAAGCATATAAAGACAAATCATACGACAGTTGGTCTGGAAAACTGGGCGCTGTTTACAAGTTCACAGACGTATTTTCAGGGTTTGTACAATACAGCCAGGGCTTTGGCACACCTGATTTATTTGCGATGTACTTTGAAGAAATCGTACCTGTCGGTTCAATGAACATTCATGTCATGCCTAATCCCGATCTGGAGCCCGAGAAAAGTGACTCTATTGAAGTAGGATTGAGAGCGAACGGGCGACTTGGAAGTGCAGAAATCACTGCATTTTATAATCGGTATGACGACTTTATTGAAATGGTTCCCCTTGGAACAGTTGGGAGAGATGTTCAGTACCAGTATCAGAATCTGGATGACACAACCATCAAGGGTCTTGAGTTCAAGGGCCAACTCTGGCTGGATGAAGCCATAGGGGCGCCCATTGGAACAAGTTTTAAGACAGCGGTTGCCTGGAGTAAAGGTCAGGGTACTTTCTCCAATGATAAGGGAGAATTATTTAAAGACGATCCTTTAAACAGTATTGCTCCGCTCACCGCTGTTATTGGACTGGCCTATGATTCACCCGATGACAACTGGGGCGGGGAAATGATGTGGACTCTGGTCGCCGCGAAAGATAAAGACGATATCTCTAAAAGCGATATTGCTTCAGACGAGAGTGAAGCAGGGGGCGAACAGTTTGCAACACCTGGCTATGGTCTTGTAGATATGACCACTTATTGTAAGCCCATTAAAGACGTGATTCTCACTGCCGGTATTTTCAACATTACTGACAAGAAATACTGGAAGTGGGATGATGTACGCGGTCTTTCTGACACCTATAAGGGCCTTAACCGTTATACCCAGACCGGCAGGAACTTTTCTGTCAGTGTGAAGTGGGAGATATGACCAGGCTGTGTCACAACTCTGGTTCCCTTGGGAACCCATTCCTTGCCTCAACCTGAAAACTTCCTTAAAACACACCATTTTCGTTGCGAATGTTGCCGCCACTGATCATTGAATAGAAGCGCATAAAACCGTCCAACGCTTGAATGGAATCCCGGTGTTCAACAATACGACCATTCTCCAAACGCCAGTTATCAATGATATTCATACCCTTTTCATCGTTACCACGATCATCTTTATTCAATGTGGCGTGGGAATGAAAGATCACATAATCACCATCTGCATAGATGTGTTTTACGTCGTAACTGTATTCCGGATAGTCTTCAACAAACTCCTTCAGGAAGCCCACCAGGCCGGTATTGAGTTCGTCACCCTAGTTCACATCAACAGGCTTGCGTTTTCGATGTATTCTTTTGTGATTCGACAGGTCTTGCGCGTTTTTGCAGACCTTCCCACAAGTTCGCTGCTGGCCATCTTCGTGGACCACGGTTTCGCTACAGGTTTTTTGCCCGGAGTGGTCTCTCATTTTGTGATTCGCCAGGGCTGTGATATGCCTGCAAACTCTTCCGCATGGTCGTTGCTGTCCATCTTCTCCAACCACGATCACTTCACAGGTTTTTTGCCCACTGTGGATTTTGCTTTTGTGATCCAGCATTGCTCGAGTGTTCTTAAGGACTTTCCTGCATGGTCGCAGTTGGCCATCCTGTCCGAGCGCGGTCAAGTTACAGGTTTGTTGCACGGAGTGAGTTCTTCTTTTGTGATTCGACAGGACTTGAGAATTCTTAAAGACCCTCCCGCATCGCCGCAGCTGACCATCCCCCCCGGGCACGGTCAAGGAACAGGTTTTTTGCCCGGTGTGGAAGCTGGTTTTATGAAACGACAATGATCGTGTATTTTTGAAAATTTTTCCGCATGGTCGCAGCTGGTTATCTTCCCCGAGCACAGTCAGGTCACATGTTTGTTGTCCAGTGTGAGCCTCTCTTTTGTGAGCCGAAAGGATTTGAGCATTCTTAAAGGTCTTCCCACATGGCCACAGCTGGCCACTCTCCCCGGGCACGGTCAAGTCACAGGTTTTTTGCCCGGTGTGGATGCTGCTTTTGTGAGACGACAGGGCTCTGACATTTTTACAGACCGATCCGCATTGACGAAGATGATCATCCTCCCCTAACACTAACACGTTGCAAGTTACTTTACTGGCAAGGCAGGTTGCATCGGCTTCCCCTGAAACTACTGAGTTCAGGGCAGCACCATCGGAAGAGTTGCAACTATAACACTGTGTATTGGCCAAATGGGGGCATGAAATTTGTTCGGGTGTTTCTTCTGTGTTGTTTGTTGAACTTTCTTCACAAACCAACGCTCCACTCTCGGATGGATTGGAAGATTGTCGGAATCGACAAACACCATCACAGGGATAGAGATAACAATTTAAACCCAAAGTATGCAGGTATTGTTCAGGGCCTTCGTTGTTATTGCCAGAGTCAGAATTCAGGAGCCTGGTGAAATAGCCTTTAATGTAAGTGGTAGCCTGAGGGATTTGCTGGCCGGATGATGTTGATGGCTGGCCTTGTTGTGGGGCATGTTCAGAGCCAGGCATCGTTGTGGTGATTACGAACAGATGATTTTGAAACAGATGATTTTGACACGCTTCTTTTTGTTCAATCGAATTAAACACTGGTGAGTCGGGGTTGAAATAGCTTTTTAAAAGCCAACCGACAGCGATAGCTGTTGCCAGAGGCGGCCATGAACAAGGGAGCGAGTCCAGAGGGGAGTTTTGGATGGTCAGAAATAGTTCACAAGCAACCAGCAGATTCGTAGCACAAAGCCACCGCCACGAAATCGACTCAATGAGGATCGTTTTCACCCTGTAGCTGTAAGGTTTGTGTCGTTTGTCATCAGGTGACGAGCCGGGTTCTGCATAGCCGTCTGAGTCGATATTGTCTGAGGGGTTCCCCGACAACATGCGGAGGTCAAGCTTTATAGAAAAGTCCCGGTTTGGAAAATCTGCATTCTGCTCGAGCTCGACAACAAAATGTCTTGTCAACGGTTTAGATTGGCTGATGACAGACAATGACATTAAGAGCAGTGCTGCAAAGAGTGAGTGTTTAATAATTCTATCCCTGCCTTCTGGGTTACAGAGAGGAAGGATAGATCAAGATAATAAGTGTGCTTTTGCGTATTCCACGTGAAAGGGCTGGGCGCTTGCGCAGACCTTCCCGCACTGTTGCTGCTTGCTCTTTCCGGAAGTCGGCCTTCCGGGACTTGAGCCCGGGACCTGCCGAGTATGTGTCTTTCAATTTGTGCTTTCGTATCATTCCAAATGATCCCTTATCTTGCTTATAACCTCTTGTTTACTGGACTTATTATTTCCATAAGCTTCCAAGCTGTACTATTGTTTTCCGCTTAAGTCCGACAGAAAGGGGGGGGTGTAATAGAAGGTGCAAAGAGGGCGCAACATCCAAAGATGGTTTTAATGGCAAAACTAGCCCCAACTCAAGTGAAGAGCATTAAATACCGGCTTAGTGAACAGGTATGGAGTCGCGATGATGGAGTTTTGCTATTTGAGAAAAGGAATAGCGGTATTGTTGAGGCTTACCGACAGGCCAAAAGCAGTACTTAAAAATAGGAAATACGTAAAAAAGGTAGGTCTAAATCGGAAATAAAACCATGCCAGCACAACAAAAGCCGCAATACATAACCGATGACGAGGGAAACCGGGTATCAGTCGTTTTGCCTGTGGATCAATATCAGGAGCTGTTAGAAGACCTTGAAGATCTTGCGACAGTGGCAGAGCACCGGTGCGAGGAAACCGTATCCCATGATGAGCTTATCAAGTCACTGAAGGCAGACGGCAAGCTATGAGTCGTGAAGAGCAGGAGGCGTTGCTGGGGAAGGTGGGATAAGGACACCTTGCTATCTGAACAACTCGGAATGACTCCCGAGCCGTTCAAACACAATACGATCATCATCCAGCCTGTAGATTAACAACCAATCTGGCTCTATATGGCATTCCCGCCTGCCATTATAATTCCCGGTCAAAAGGTGATCCCTGTGTCTGGCAGCCAGGGGCTTCTGCTCTACCAGCTGGCGGGTGATAAGCTTGAGTTTGTCAATATCTTTCCCCTGCTTCCTGGCTTTTTTAACGTCCTTGTGAAAGCGGTTTAAGAATACGGGTATCAGCATGCTTAAATATCCAGATTCTTAAACAGGTCATCCAGATCTTTGCACTCTACCAACCCTTCCCCTCTGTCGCTTTCCTCGAAAGCCTTCAGAGTCTCTTCGTTAGGAATACGCACATCAAACGGCAACCCGTTGCACAGCTCAACCTGCGTATAAAAAAGAGTAATGGCCTGTGTTGTGTTCAGCCCGATCTTGCGAAACACCGCTTCAGCCTGTTTCTTCAGCTCAGGTTCCACTCTGGCCCTGACCACAGCGCTTTTGCTCATGACGGTTCCCTCTGGTATTGAATGGTGTTTTATAGTGTAGGCCAATTGGGACACATTTCAAAATTCAGCTGCCTGTATATGGGGTGGGTAGGTCGCTTACTACTTGTTGGACTTTCTGCGATTACACTCCCGGCAAAGTATCTGGCCGTCAACCAGCTCAGTCTTGCCAACCTGTGACCATGGGTTGACGCAAATGAAAAGGACACTCAGAGATTGATAAACCAGTTCACACTTTTCACTGTGCAATACCTTGGCGGCCCTCTCACAATGCCTGCTATTCTGACTGCTCCTACAACAAATGATAACGGCACGCAGTATGTCACTGGGACATCGTGTAGAGAGACTTGAATCCCATTTTGAATCGCTGGATAACGCTGTACATCGCTTCGTCCAGATTACCGGGGAAACACAGAAGATTGTGCTGGAAAATCATCGAGAGAACCGGCCCATGTATGTTCGCTCAGGTAGAAAAACGTTTTGATCAGCAAGACCACAAGATCGAGGCTTACCAGTCTGAGAACTGCAAACATTTTGACAAAATAGAAGAAACTCTCGCCATCATCGTAAACCACCTTCGGAAATAGCCACGCCGCCTGGCAACTCGCTTGACGGAGACAGCTACGCTGCCCGTCAGCTCTATGGGTTAGTCTACTTTGTCATACTCTCCATCAGGTCATCAGTAGAACCGTTAATATCAATATTCGGCATGATACTTTGTGGCTTCCAGATGATTCGGTTGTGATAAACACTCACACCAACACCGTTCGTCTGTTCAGCGAAGTATGTGACATTATCGGACAACCCCAAGAAGTGCTTTTTAAATTCATTGGGACCCGTCTTACAGGTGACCTCTAGCTGCCTGTTGCTGTCTTTGATTGAACACTTGCCCTCGAGCGAAAGCATATAGTCGCCTGTAATGCCATTGTAAAAAACAACTCTACGATCAATTTCAAATTGATCCGCTGCTTTCGATAGATTCCTGGATGCGAGTTGGGCATCACGATCACAGCCAGACAGCAATAGAGCCAGTAAGACTGATGTAGAAAAAAATAGCTTTTTCATTTTCTTATTCCCTCTCATTTTTATAGTTCAAATGTCCCCGCATTGCTTAGGCATCGGGCTTAAGTCCTCCCCGAGGGCCGTCATGCACAGGAGATTTCAATCTCTAAGAGACTCTGCACTTGTGCAGAGCCTTTAGTGTGCTTTTGCGACACCCTCTTTACGGCGGGGAGGATGTCAACTGGGGCGGCGGTCACTGCCTTTAAGGGCTCTGGAGATTTACTTACACACTCACTTTTTAATACCGTTACAGTCCGACACAAAGTAGGTGCATTAGTAGGCACAATAAACGAGACACAAAAAAGCCCGTAGTGTTCACTGACGCTACGGGCTTTGCTGTATCTGGTGGGCCTTCCGGGACTCGAACCCAGGACCTGCCGATTATGAGTCGGATGCTCTAACCAACTGAGCTAAAGGCCCCATTTTGACACCAACCCCGTAATCTTTCCTGTTGGTAGCGTATAACGCACAAGACTTCAGGGCTTGGTTCTTAGTGGAGGTGAATTATAAGCATATCAGGGCGCTCTCGCCAACCCTCTGATTTTAATAAAGCTTTTATCGATCAAAAAAGGTTCTTTAACAGGTCTTGAAGTGTAAAAGAAGCATCGTTGGCACCTGCTTTTTTGTCAGCGCCTGCTGTGTCTTGTCGAAATAAAAGCAGTGCCTCTGTTGGATGGAAGTCCGGCAGGTCATGAAGGATTGTGGCAGGGGCATTTTCCCGCCCTATCAGCAAAGCGCAGCAATTTTGCGATAGCCTCGTAGTGGGCGAGAGCTCACGGCGTTTTGCCAAGCGGTCATTCACATAGTGCAATGACTGCGTCTTTAATACCCGCACTGAATAGAGGATAATGAACAGGATTCAGATTGGAGCAATGAGGAATCTATGGCTCTGGAAAAGATAAAAGAGCGTCTGTCTTCAGTAACTGAGGGTCTCACGAGCACCCTGAGTGGTGGTATACCTGGGGCCAAAATGATTGCTGTTGCTGTTGGTGTCCTGATAATTGGCCTGACTGCTTTAGGTATTTACTGGAGTATTGAACCGGATAGTTTTTCAGTAAAAGCCAATACTGAGCAGATGGCACAGGCCAATGACCAGGAAGTTGTGGTGGGTTACACGACTACGGCTACGCTTTATCGTATTGCGGACACGCTGCTGAGCAAATCCGGTGGCTATACCCGAAATGATATCGGTCCTCCCGGTGTGTTTATGGATAATATGCCAAGCTGGGAGCTGGGTGTGTTGGTTCAGGTGCGTGATATGGCGCGCTCTCTTCGTAAAGATATGAGTCGTTCGCAGTCCCAGTCTCAGGAAGATCGCGATCTTGCCATTGCCGAGCCTCAGTTTAACTTTGATTCCAGGAGTTGGATTCTTCCTTCCAGTGAAAAAGAATACCAGCGTGGTATCGATAAGCTGGGCAATTATATGCGTCGACTGCCCGATAAGCAGGATCCCGCCCAGTTCTACGCCCGTGCCGATAACCTGACCCGCTGGCTGACCGATGTTGAAACCCGTCTGGGCAGTCTTTCTCAAAGACTCAGTGCCAGTGTCGGCAAACCGCGTATTAATACTGATCTGGCAGGGGATGCGGAAGCTTCCCAGTCCACAGAAGCAGAGACGCTGGTGGAAGTGAAAACGCCCTGGACCAAAATCGATGATGTTTTCTACGAAGCCCGTGGTTCTTCCTGGGCACTGATTCATCTAATGAAGGCGATAGAGGTCGACTTTGCCGATGTACTGGAAAAAAAGAACGCTACGATCAGCCTGAAGCAAATTATTCGGGAACTGGAAGCTACTCAGGAAACAGTCTGGAGTCCATTCATTCTTAACGGTAGCGGATTTGGCATACTGGCCAACCATTCACTGGTCATGGCCAATTATATCTCTCGCGCCAATGCCGGCATTATCGACTTGCGCCGACTGCTTGAGCAGGGGTAGATGCACTGTGAATTGTTAGTTCTGTTTTTAATTTTTCCTGAAGCCGCAAAGCGGCTAAAAATGCTACAAAATTAGCAAAATCGTCGTAAACCCTCGACAGGGCGGTGGGCATTCACAAAGAGCCGCCCGATAACGGGCCTGGTATACCCACCGTAAATATAAAAAAATTCGAGTAGGTTAGATCCTGTTCGAATGTCCCTCAGACTATTCTATTTATTTGTAATCAGGTTAGGGGATCTAGCCGCGATTATTTGGTATTGTTGCTTTGTCCTCACAGGGTGAGCAGTTCTCAAAGGAATGAAGAGCAAAGTCAAGGCTATTGAGCCGAGCCATCTTCGCTCAGGATTAGCACTGACAATTATAATTAAAATATTATTAAAAGGCTGTTTAAGTGAAGCTAACAAGATTTAGTCTATTTTTCCTGGCCATTATAACTTCAGGTTGGTCCAGTGCTGCTGAAGCAATTTCCAGTTCTGATTTGTACTGCATGATATTTTATTGCGAACCCGAACCCGAACCCGAGTATGACTTTGTTGTCGTAGGTGCTGGTTCAGGTGGTGGAACTGTTGCATCACGACTGGCGCACCTGGGGCATTCAGTATTACTCATCGATGCAGGTGGTGATCCGGCTGATAGAAACCCAACCTACCCCATTCCTGCCAATCACCCCTTTGCAAGTGAAAAGCCGGGCAGAAGTTGGTCTTATTATGTCGAACATTACAGTGACCCAGCGAAGGCTGCACGTAACTCTAATGCGATGTGTCGGATCAATGATGATCCCGGGAAGCGCGTGAGCTGTATTGTTCAGGACAATGGCAACTGTGACTGTCCCTCCGGAACCTCGCGAGAAGGCATTTTTTATCCTCGAGGCACAGGGATAGGTGGTTCTTCAGCGAACAATGCCATGATCAACGTGCTGCCAAAAAATTCAGACTGGGATTCCTTGGCTCAATTGACGGGCGATGACTCTTGGTCGGCCAGCAATATAAATAGTACTTATCTGCCTATTCTCTACGATTGGGCTTCTATTGAAAAATATGAAGCGGACTGGCTGGTTAATGATGTACATGGTCAATATGTTCAAGAGATGGTTGAGTCTGCAGTATCAGTTGTGAATCCTCCTAATTTTGACAGTAATAAATCCATCGTTGAAAATCTGAACGACAATAACCTTCTGGAAGCATCGGTAGCTAACGAGGAAGAAGGCATGTGGGTGTTGCCTGTGGCTCACAATGATGGCTTCAGGGCGAGTGTTCGTGAACGAATCCTGGCAAGCGCCTGTATGGAAGATCCCTTAAATCCAGACGGATTGTCGGACGGTCAGCGTGAAAATAAGTGTAAAAGTGATGGTCTCTGGGACTATGACAATGATAGTCCGCTGTTAGTTGTCCAGTACAATTCTTTGGTCACAAAGGTGTTGTTTGATAGTCAGGATAGCAAGAAAGCGACGGGGGTTGAGTATGTAGTGGCTGAAGGTGCATACAAAGCTGATCAAACTCATAAGGATGCTTCGGGCCAAACTCGTGATCAAGTCTTTGCTGCTAAAGAGATAATTCTGGCGGCTGGTGCCTACAATACACCGCAGCTGCTTATGTTGTCCGGTATTGGTGATCCTGAAGTATTTAATCGAGCTGATATCAACATTTCCCTGCGCCATGCATTACCGGGAGTAGGGAGAAATCTTCAGGATCGATATGAAGTCGGCATGGTATATGAGGCACCCGCCAAACTGGAGTGGATCGAGAATTGTTTTTCATTGTTGAGTAATATTCTTGGTGAAGGCTGTGTAGCGTATTTGACGGGTGCGAAGGCGCTGAACACACAAAGCGAGAAATCGGTGTTATCGACTAATCTAAGCTTTACGTCGATACTGACAAAGTCTTCAGCCGACAAGCCTGAAGAGGACCTGCATATCTTTGGCCTGGTTAATCAGTTTACGGGTTACTTTGATGGCTACAGTGCGGCAGGACTTCAACCAAAACGATTCACCTGGGTGGTATTGAAAGGTCATAATGAAAACCGTGGTGGTGTTGTAACACTTAAAACGGATAGTCCTTTTGATCGACCTTCAGTTAATTACAACTCCTTCGAAGACGGTAATAAGAACACATTAGAACTGGGTGGAAATCCGAATTCCGGTGAGACTGACCTGGCAGGTGTTCTTGCGGGCGTGAAATTGGTGCGTGATATTGTTCAGAACGCAGAAGCTACTTATGGAACGCAATACCAGGAAGTCTGGCCGGGGAGATCGTTGCAATCCGATGAGGAACTCAAGCAGGCAATTAGAGATCGAGCCTGGGGCCATCACGCATTCAGTACTGCCGCCATCGGTAGAGAAGAAGATACTTTTTCGGTGCTCGATAGTGACTTTCGTGTGCGAGGTATCGAAAATTTGCGTGTCGTTGATGCATCAGTATTCCCAAGACATGTGGGTACTTTCCCGGTACTTGCTGTTTACATAATGGCTGAAAAAGCCGCTCACAATATCGACAAGGCAAACTAGACAAGCATTACCAAGATTTGTATTGTCCAGATTCATCTGACACCCTCGCTGTCCTTTCGAGGGTGTCGCAAAACTGCAACAGCTCTTTCCTTCATTCCGCGTGGGAATTTTATCATCCTGAAAACCGGGCTCTGCAACTTGAGATAGCCTATGGTTTTTTGCGCTGGGACCGACAGAGCCGAAAAGCATGGCAGCTATATTTTTGCGACAGCCTCTGAAAGTGATGGGCTTTCTGATCTTTCTGGTGAGATTGAGCAAGTCACGGAAAAAGGCTGGCTGAAAAGAGATTGAGGTGAAGAATGAGCAGCAAACTGGTTTATTCGACCGATAAGGGTCGCATCAAGGAAGAAAAGCCCAGGGAAGAAGTGGGTGATGGCAACGTCCGTGTCCGCCCTGAAAAGAAAGGTCGTGGTGGTAAAGTGGTCACAGTGATCAGTGGCTTGCCTCTTGCGGGTAATGACCTCAAGGCCTACGCCAAAACATTGAAAAAGCGCTGCGGCGGTGGTGGTTCTGTAAAAGACGGCAATATCGAGCTGCAGGGAGATCATGTGGATGTCATGGTCGATGTGCTCAAGAAAGCTGGCTACGATGCCAAGCGATCTGGCGGTTAACTTCGACAAAAACTTCACGGAAAAAAACGCTCTTTTTTTCCTGAAAGCGCCTTTTTTTGGAGAATTAAAAAATAATTCTCTCAATCTGTTTGTTTTGTATACACTGGATAAATGTTTTCTTTGAGATATAGACTCAGTCTTCGGGCTTTATGTTGTACATGTGTACTAAGTTCATGCAGTGCTCCGGGGAGATACAACGAATAAGGACGTTTTTGTAAGGAAATTTTTCATCCCGGATGGATGAGATTTTCTCGGTACAAATAGCCATGAGTGAAGGACATTATTTTTCATGGCATAAAAAGGTACACTTGAATGGACCATGAAAACACTGCGTACGAACAGACTCCGGAGAATGCTCCACAGTTTACATCCAGACTGGGTTTCTATCTTGCGGCTGTGGGCTCCGCTGTAGGTATAGGCAATATTTGGGGATTCCCTGCCCAGACTGCCGACAATGGTGGTGCTGCCTTCGTTCTAATCTACCTTTGTTTCTCTTTCCTCCTTGCCTGGCCGATGCTGGTGGCTGAACTGGTAATTGGCCGTTATGGTCGCTCAGACCCGGTTAGTACCCTCGCAAGTGTCAGCAACAGATATTTTTTCAAGCTGCTGGGTAAGCTGACTGGCTGGGTTTCAACAGTCACAGTTCTGCTGATCTATACCTTTTACGCCATCATTTCCGGCTGGATCATCTGTTTTGGTCTGGCTCCCATAGCGGTGGCTCTGGGTCTGGACAGTCTGGCCACCTCACTGACTTCATTTAATCCTTTGCCCACCATGATAGCGGCCTGTGCATTCATGGTCATAGTAGCGGCCATTGTCTCCGGCGGTGTTGCTGATGGCATTGAGAAATGGTGTAGCCGTCTGATGCCAATGCTGGTGCTGCTGATTCTGCTGCTGATCGGTTTCACCATGACACAGGAAGGAGCCCTGAAAGGTCTTCGGTATTTTGTGCTGCCTGATTTTTCCAAATTGCTGAATAAGGATCTTCTGATCAGTGCCCTGGGTCAGTCATTTTTCTCCATGTCTCTGGGGGTAGGCATCATGGTGGTTTATGGTGCCTACCTGACCCGCGACTGTAATATTCCGGTGATGGCTGCCAGTGTTGCCGTCACTGATACGCTGGTCGCAGTGATGGCCGGTTTGCTGATTATTCCGGGTATGTTTGTTGCGCTGAATCACGGAATTGATATCTACACCGCAGAGGGTGCTCTGAAAAGCGCCGACAAGCTGGTGTTTGATGTTTTGCCACAGCTCTTTCTTCAGTTTGGTTCACCGGGTATTTTGCTTTCCCTGGCCTTCTTTCTTTTATTAACCATTACGGCTTTGACCTCAGCAGTTTCGATTCTGGAAGTACCGGTAGCGGTTTTTCAGAGACGACTTCATGTCCGCAGGACTGCCAGCTCCTGGCTGATCTCGCTGATTACTTTCGGGGTTAGTGTCTGCGTGATGATCTGGTTTGATGTGCTCTTTGACTTTGTGGTCAACCTGACAACCCGCTATGCTATGCCTCTGTTAAGCCTGGTCGTCTGTATCTATGCGGCCTGGATATGGTCCAGAGATCAAAAACTGAAAGAACTGCAGAAAGGATATCCGGATATTGAGCACAGTCTTTTCTGGAAGATCTGGCCCTGGTACATCCGGTTTTTCTGCCCGTTCATGGTGATGGTCCTGATCTTTTTCACTTTTTGATGATAACCGGAATTCAGACCGAAATGGTATTAAGTACAGGTTCCTGGTTTCCGGGTTAAGAGCTTTCTCACAGAATGAAAATTTGGGTTGATGCCGATGCCTGCCCGGTGGTGATCAAGGAAATACTATTCAGAGCCGCCGACCGAACCGAAACCCCACTGACTCTGGTGGCCAACCAGCCACTCAGGGTTCCGGGGTCACGCTTTATAAAATCCCTGCAGGTCGCCTCCGGCTTTGATGTGGCAGACAATGAGATTGTTAAAAGAGCCGAGTCAGGAGACCTGGTTATCACCAGCGATATTCCTCTGGCCGCCGAAGTGATTGAAAAAGGTGCTGCTGCGTTGAGTCCTCGTGGTGAACTGTTCACAGAAGACAATATTCGGGCAAGGCTGAACATGCGTGACTTCATGGATACACTTCGCGCCAGTGGTATTGAATCCGGCGGGCCTCCGGCACTGAGCCAGAGTGATCGCCAGCAGTTTGCCAACCAGCTGGATAAGTGGCTGGCAAAGGTTCAGCGCTGAGCGTTCATCATAAATTTGCTCGAAGGCATTTGACAAAATTCTGGAAGCTGGGAGATTGATTTTTATCAATATCCATATGCGGTGGGATCTTTTTGGACCATTCTTTCTTTTTATCCAGAGAGTGTAGTCCTTCAAAGTCAGCAGTGAAGTTATTTTCACACCAGGCCAGTAAGCTGTTCAATTCTTCAGAAATAGCTGCTTGATTTTTGTCATCAAGATCCGGAAGAACAACTACAGCTCTATCCTCATTGGGTGCTTTGGAATATGCCCTTAGTCTGACAAGGCTGTTAGCTCAGTTTGACCTTCAACCAGAATTTCAAAATGCATGCTTGGCTTCCTTGCCAGACCCATTATTGAGCTCCAGAAAAGAGAATGGCCAGCCTGTTTTTTTGGCCTCTCCGTCTCTGTCTGAGTCGCCCGCTAGCAGCCTGTCGGACTTAAGTGTCCGTAGCGAGGATTGCAAGAAATTGAGGATAAAAATCTCTGTTTCTGAGGAGAATAGCGAGCTATTTGACGAAGAAACAGGGATTTTTAGACCAATTTATTGCAACCGCAGTAGGACAGTCTTAAGTCCGACAGGCTGCTAGGAGCCTGACCGAGAATAGCGCCCGTAGCGAGGACGGCAGAAAATTGAGGATGAAAATTCGGTTTTGTGAGGAGAATAGCGAGCTATTTGACGAACAAAAGCGGATTTTCAGACCAATTTGCTGCCGCCACAGTAGGGCAGTCTATTCTCGGTCTAATGGGATGGTCCGCCCCTCCTAAACGGCTTCAAATGAGCCAAAATGGAGTTAACCATTTAAACAGGATTAACCGGAGCGAACCACCCATGACTATTTCAGTACTTGGTATCGATATTGGCAAGAACAACTTTCACCTGTTTGGTGTTGATGACCAGGGTAGCAAAGTCATCAGAAAGAAGTTGTCCAGGAAGAACCTTTTGGAGTACGTGGCAAATCTGGAGCCATGCATTATCGCTATGGAAGCTTGTGGTGGTGCTCACTATTTGGCTCGGTTATTCAAGAACTATGGGCATACTGTCAAGCTGATTTCACCTCAATTTGTCAAGCCTTATGTCAAGACCAACAAAAATGACTACAACGATGCTGAAGCGATTGCAGAAGCAGCTTCACGGCCCAGCATGCGTTTTGTACCTGTTAAAACGTCAGAGCAGCAGGCCTGGCAACTTCTGCACCGCTATCGTCAACAAGCGGTTGATCAGAGAACTGCCCTGGTTAACCAGATCCGGGGGTCACTATTGGAAGAAGGTATTGTGGTTGCCCAGGGTATTGGTAAAGTTCGTGCACAGCTTCCACGAATTCTGGAAGATGCTGAAAATGGACTCCATTCGCTGACTCGTGAGCTGCTACATGGTTTATCAGAAGAGTTGGCCAGTCTTGACAAGCGTATTCAACAGTATGACCAGAAAATTCAGGAGCTGGCTGAAAACGACGACGAATGTCGTCGAATGATGACTATGCCGGGTATCGGAGCCATCACTGCCACAGCATTGAAGGCAGCCGTTGGTGATGCGACGTATTTTAAATCTGGTCGACACCTTGCCGCATGGTTGGGATTAGTTCCAAGACAGCATTCCACAGGCGGTAAGTCAGTCCTGCTGGGCATCAGTAAACGGGGTGATAAATACCTGCGCACATTATTGATACACGGCGCACGTTCGGTACTCCACTGCCTCAAAAATAAGGATGACCGCTGTAAAAAATGGGTTAGCCAACTTAATGAGCGCAGCAATCACAACGTTGCCGCCGTTGGTCTGGCTAATAAAATGGCTCGGATTGTCTGGGTCATCATGACCCGAAATGAAGTTTACAAGGCTGCATAATGAGGTAAAGGCGGCAGCGGCAAAGTAAAGCATAAGCTTAATCAAAGGGGAACCCCCCCCGCAGATTGCGATGAGCATGTACAGTTGATGGCAAACAGGTAAAAACCGGCAACCTGAAACCTGATAGGAGTCTTGGCCCTTGAGGCCGTCGGACTGATAAGGCCAGGTTGCGCGGATACCCATCAGGGCCAGAGGGTTAGACCTCATGAATAGGCCGTATATATGATTGCAGTTATCTTTGTTTGCTAATTAACAAAACAGGCTCTTGCAAAACGGGGCGGACCATATAAGGCTCCTAGCAACTATAGGTCTTCCATGACGATCAGTACCAATAGATAATTCATACGTGATAGGGCGTTCGTTTGAGGATTCTCTATAGTAGATTTCAAACTCGATGTTATTATCCGATCCTCCTGATCTGAGGCGTTCAAATCCACCTCGTCCATTTCTATGACATGCCTCATCAACGCCGAATTTCAGGCAATCTGCAAGAAAACCAAAAGCATCGAACAAAGAGCTTTTTCCAACGCCATTCTTGCCTACTACGACTGTCAGAGGGGTAAGTGACTTTCGTTGTCTATCATGCCAGGTTTTTCCAAGAGTCACATCTCGTAATGATCTGAAGTTACGGATTTTTAGACCTTCAATAAGTGCCATAGCGTATGAACTCTAACTGTAGTGAGACATTTTTTTAGAATTCTACATGAATAGGAATACAGATATAGTTCTATGAAATTAGAACTATATCTAATAAAGCCTCGCTTCAGAAACAAACTAATTCGATCAAAAGGGAGCATTGAAACAGGGCTTTTAAGTGGAACTTAGCAGCTGCTTGACCACCGCCGGATCAGCCAGTGTACTCAAGTCACCCAGATTATCTTTCTCGCCCTGGGCCAGTTTACGCAAGATGCGTCGCATGATTTTGCCAGAGCGGGTCTTGGGCAGGGCAGGGCATGGGTGAAGTATCTCCGGGCGAGCGAATGAGCCGATTTCACTGGCTACCAGATTTGAAAGTTCCTCCATCAAGTCATCGTTGATTTCAATACCGTCCATGGGTGTCATGAAGGCATAAACAGTTTCACCCTTCACTGGATGAGGAATTCCCACTACGGCTGCTTCTGCAATCGCCTCATGCAATACCAGGGCGCTTTCTACTTCTGCCGTGCCCAGTCGGTGACCCGCAACATTAATTACATCATCCATTCTGCCTGTGATCTGGTAATAGCCATTTTCATCCCTGCGGGCTCCGTCTCCCGTGAAGTAATAACCCGGATACTGGCTGAAGTAAGTGTCAATTGCTCGCTGATGATTGCCATAGACGGTTCTGATCTGACCTGGCCAGGAACCAGTGATCACCAGACTTCCCTGACCGGGCCCGACAACCTCATTACCCTCATTATCCAGAATGGCAGTACGGATGCCCAGGAAAGGCCGTGTTGCATACCCGGGTTTTAACGCGGTGGCTCCCGGCAAAGGCGTAATCATCATGCCACCCGTTTCTGTCTGCCACCAGGAATCGATAATGGGACAGCGTTCTTCTCCCACGATCTGGTAGTACCAATGCCAGGCTTCCGGATTAATGGGTTCGCCCACGGTTCCCAGAATTTTCAGACTGGCTCGTGAAGTTCGTTTAACGTATTCATCCCCCTTGGCCATCAGAGCCCGGATTGCCGTAGGCGCTATATAGAGTGTATTCACCCGGTGACGATCTACAATTTCCCAGATTCTAGAAGCATCGGGCCAAAAGGGGACCCCCTCATACATGACCATAGTGGCACCGTTGGATAAAGGACCATAGGCAATATAGGAGTGGCCGGTAATCCAGCCTACATCAGCACCACACCAGAAAATGTCACCTTCGTGGTAATCAAAAACGTAGTGAAATGTGACCGTGGTATGAAGCAGATAACCCGCTGTGCTGTGGAGGACACCTTTAGGTTTTCCGGTGGAGCCGGAAGTATAAAGAATAAAGAGGGGATCTTCAGATTCCATGATCTCAGGTTCACAGGTAACGGGCTGGTCTGTTGTCAGCTCCTGATAAGAAATGTCGCGTCCTTCCTGCCATTCAATCCTCGCTCCGGTTCTCTCATAAACCACTACAGTACTGACATCAGGACAGTCTTTCAGAGCTTCATCGGTATTCTTTTTGAGAGGGATATGTTTCCCTCCCCGAACGCCCTCATCAGCAGTGATCACTGCCCGGCAGCCACAGTCGAGAATACGGTCACGAAGGGAGTTTGGAGAGAAGCCGCCAAAGACTACGGAGTGAACAGCGCCAATGCGTGCACAGGCAAGCATGGCATAAACGGCCTCAGGAACCATGGGCATATAGATACAAACCCTGTCCCCTCGGTTGACACCTCGCGCCTTTAAGCCATTGGCCAGCCTGCAGACCTCGTCATGCATTTCCTGATAGGTAATTTTACGCTGCAGGTCTGGCGTGTCACCTTCCCAGATAATGGCTACCCGGTCGGCACGATTTTCCAGGTGTCTGTCTATGCAGTTGACGCTGGCATTCAGCTGTCCACCTTTAAACCAGCTCACTTCACAGCTGTTGAAGTCGCCTTCATAAATGGCATCCCAGGGGCGATACCAGTCCAGATAGCGTTCAGCCTTTTTACCCCAGAACGCTTCCGGATTCTCCAGAGAATAGTGATAGAGCGCCTGATATTTTTCTTCGCTCATCCATGAGTCTTGAAAAGCCTCGGAAACCGGGTAGATCGTTGCCTGGGTCATGGCCTCTCACCTGCCTCGTTTTTATAAAGTTAACCCAGTATAGAAGTGAGTGCGTTTGCGGGCATTATATCCTGGCTTTTTTGACCATCTCCTTGAGAGGGGCAAGCGACTGACATCCTCCCCTACCTGAATAGGGTGTCGCAAAAGTAGTGAAAAAGCGCAAGTTACAGGAAGTAGATGAGCATGCTGGGCCACTTTTTAACTAAACTCGTGAAATTCTCCATCCATACCTCCAAAGGTCAGGGTGTCCCCGTCGCTACGCTTCCGATGAGAGGCTATGGATAGAGAATTTCGCCCTTTCCGTTAAATGCAGCGTCCACGCTTCCTGTCGTCTTTTTCAGAGTCCTGAAAATGATCAAGCTGCAACATTAACTTACAGTCGGTTTGTCTGGTTTTTTGGTTGTTTGTTTATTCAGAAATTGTCAAAAACTATAGATGGCACTGAGAGACATCGAATGCGCTTCTGGTTTGTTTTCTACTTCAGCTCCATAGTCATAATCAATGTCATCGAACTGGCTATATCGGTATTCAGCCCTGAGTGACAGGGGGAGACCGGCTTCATTTTTAAATTCGACACCGAAGCCACCATGCCAGCCGGTAACCTTGTCATCCCCTTTATTCCCGTCAGAGGTTTTAGCTTCTGACTTTAATTTACTCATTCCGAAACGACCATAGACGTTTACAGTCTCACTGTAAGCGTGGCCTATAATCAGGCTTGCACCATATTCATCTTTAAACCGGACCTCTTCTTCAAAGGAACTCAACTTATACTCAGCCTTGGTTGTGTGATGGTTATATTCAGCCTCCAGTCCCACATACATAGCACGGTCAACAGGGAAGTTATAACCGACAAAAGCACCATAGATACTCCCCTGATTACCAAAAGAATCAATCTTCAGTGATCCGTACTCCATCTTACTGCTGATTGATTCATAGCCAGCTTTAGCGCCAATATAGAAACCCTCTTCAGATGCAAGCGCAGAACCTGCAAAGGTCAGGGCTATAGCTATCATGATTATTCTCATAATTACCTTCCTCAGTGTTGTTGACTGAACACCGCCATAAGTATGTGCTACCTGAATCTCAGTGTGGTTTTTTTACATTGCAAGACAGCATTGGATAAACCAATAAGCTAACCTCAAGGAATAAGTACTCAGCCATACGGAATCGAATATTTCTGGCTTATTGGGCAGGTGCTCTGCAAGGCGCAACGACGGGAACATAGCAAGCTATGTGACCAGAGTTGCAACGCATCACGACTGCATGGATGCAGGAGCTAGAGCAACGCAGGAGCAGTTGCCGCGAGTGCCTGAACAATAAGTCAGAAAATATGATTTCGTATGGTTGAGTACCTCATCGTTTCTGATAAAGATAATTCCCTGCAAGCCGAGAAAATTACAGGAGAAAATAAGCCGGGACACAAGGCAGCATGAAAATTGGTTCTCAAAAAAGCATGCCTTCGAACCCAGTCGAAAAGGTCAGTAGAAAGTCTTCAGCAAAGGCAAGCACGGGCCACACCAAAGGACGCAGCGTCACAACAACCGCTCTGGTAAAGCCGCCATACTTATCCCTTGGTGAAAAAGCAAAATCTTCAAATATCGTTCAGGCATTGAGAACGGTATTTTCCTTTGGATTAATAAAAGATCGAAATATTACGGTCGTTCAACCTGATGGCACCAAGCTCAAACAATCCATTAGCATCAACCAACTGGCCAGAGAAGGATATATTAGCGTTGACCAGAAGGCACAGTTGCTGGCTTTTCAAAGCAGTAGAGAGCGAGGAGAGAAACTGGCGGCAATTCTGCAAGAGGTTGATCAGCAACTGTTGTCCACTAAGCCGCAAAAGAGTGAAACTGAGCATGACTGGACCCGGCGAGTGATTTCCGAACACAGTATTCAGCCAAGAAAAAAATACTGTCAACAACGGATCAGTCTTGAAATAGAGCCTGACCAGATAAGCTATTACAACGATCTACAGCAAACCATCGCAAAGCTCATCCCTAAGGAAAGCCAAAGGCCAACCATCGACCTTCATATCGTTGGTAAATCCGCTCGAAAAAACAATTGCCAACGTAGCCAGCTGGGGGTTCTTGGCGGTATGGGTCCGCTGTCAGATGCCAAAATAGTGACCAGAGCTTTGGATGATTTTTTCACAAAAGGAGGAGATAAAGATCATCTGGTAATGAACCTGTTTTCCTGCCCACCACCCCGGACCTTGTGGGAAGTGATTGCCAGTGGTTCCAGCTTCATAGATAACATTCGAACATTTGCAGCCCGTCGGCACCGGAGCTACGTAATAGCCAGTAATGCGGCACATGCCAAATGCCCCACATTAAAAAAACTGGGCATAAAGCCACTTTTGCATCTGGTGGATCAGATAGCGAGCAGAATTGCAAAAGATCAGGTGCCCTCTAAAAACACGACGACATTGGTTCTGGAAACGACGCAAGCTTATAAAAACAAACTTTATTCTCTGACTCTCGGGCAGCAGGGGGTAGATTCGATTAACCTGTCACAAACTGACCAGAAAGTTTTGCAACAGCTGATAGATCATACAAAGAGAACGGGGGGGAGCGATAAGCAGGAGGAGCTGTCTTCGATGATCCGTCAATACGTCAACAGTGAGAGAAAGGCAGGCAGGGAAGTGGGGCACGTGCTGTTAGGTTGCACAGAGCTACCAATGGCTCTGGGTAAAGAAAAAATGGAAGAACTCGAAGTAGAGTTACAGGTTAACCTTGTGAATACGGAGGCCGTATTCGCCGAAATATTCGCCGATAAGCTAACTGAGGCATATGTTGAAATCTGACCGAATGTTTTTTCGTGTGAGGGGGTTAAAACGAAGCTAACCTTAACACGCTTAACTCTCCTAAGGTTTAAGAAGTTCAAGCTCATGAATCACGCAAAATTTTTTAAAAGTCTTTTATTGTTCGTGCTGTCGTGTTTCGCAGGGATGCAAGTGGCTAATGCGGAGCTTAACAGTCACGCTAAGGAGCACGACGGCGTCCCCTTGTCTGTGTATAGTGCTGACTGCCCCCACAACCAGATATGCACTGGTGATATCGTGCAGATTGGCATGGCTGATTTCAGTGCGCATAGTGATATTACCATGGTCCATACTATGGTTCATGTCGCCAAGAACGCATATGACCTGTCGGAAGGTTACACTCAGATGGCTAGCATCGGATCGTTCTTGAATGGTTTCTACTATCGGGTAAAACCCGGTAAGACTTATTACTTCAGGGCTACCTACTCCTACAGAGAATCAAGTGGTCACTTGGGACGCGTCACCCGGGATTTATATTTTAAATCCAGAGATGATTCCCACAATCCGGGCGGATACGGTGAAGATGGACCCATATACGCAGGCGATCCTGGAACCATAGGGCTTCCGTCGATACCAAAATGCCACAGTGGAACGGCAGGGGAATTCTGTGCCAACCAGGTAGTGCACATCTTCTGGAATAATAATCGTGGTCAGGAAGCACGCGTAACCGACGTCGACCTTTACATTGACGGCCAACACACCAAACACGGTGACGGACCCTTCTATGGAGGCCATTTCCAGGATTTCTACTATGTACTCCCTGACTCGAAATACAGCGGAGTACCGGTGAGGTTCCAGGTTACTTGGAAAGTTTGGGGCTGGGACTCCTCTGCTCACTTTGAAAACTCGCAAATACTGGTAAGCAAATATACGCCAGAACGGGCCTCTGCATGCAAACTAAATGACCATTGGCTGAAATGCCAAGATCGTTCATCTGGTCGCTAGCTTATAAGTATTCAGCCATACGGAATTGGCTCGTTCCCACGCTCCAGAGGGTGTCGCAAAACTCCAACAGCTCGTTCCCATGCTCTGAGTTCGTCATTCCCGCGAAGGCGGGAATCCAGCGCCAACGATGGATTTCTCCCTTCTCGGGGAGGACAAGGCCAGGGGAGCACCGGGCAGTATGGTTCTGGTGGTGAGTCAGTGTGGATTCCCGCCTTCGCGGGAATGACGACTTCAGAGCGTGAGAACGAGCTGTTGAAGTTTCGCAACACCCTCCCCAGCGTGGGAATGCATATCAGACTGACAGATCACTTGAAATTAAACATGGGAACGAGTCAATTAAAGAAGTTATCCCAGAGTCAGGAAAATCTGAGCTTTTTGTCTAGAATAATCCTTTTTCTTCTATTGGAGCTTGGTTATCAATAATGAAGAATATGTGCTGTGTCTTTATTTATGGCAGCATTATTTTGTCAGCTGGCAGCCAGGCTGCAATTTCTTACGTTTCGTCAATGATCTCTGGCGTTGGCATTGAGGCGATTTTTTCCTCTTTTTTATCCGACCCTATTCGTTTGCCCAAGACTAAGGTTGTTCCGCTTTTGTTGTTTCAGAAGGGAAAAAAAGGTTCGATAGTCAGTTCGACTGTCTCTGAATGGGGAGGATTACAGCCAGATAAAGGAACGGTGTTTTCTGCCTATCCATTCGAATTAAACCGTTTTGGCAACGAAAACAGGGAACAGTCTAAAACCGATGTTAAATCACCATCACCGCAGCATAAGCGACAAAGTAAAAAGCAAAGTAATAAAGGGCAGAGTAGTTCTGGCTATTCAGATTCCTCAAGCTCTGGTGCAGCATCAGCATCGGCTTTCGGAAACGATGAGAGTTATGTCAGGCATCTTGAAAAACTGAAAGAAATACTTAAGGCTGCTGAAAAGTCATTGAAAACAATGGATCAGAAAAAAAATATTGATGACTTTTATGCAGAATTGCAGGAATTGTATCGGGCAAACCCCAATCTTTTGGAAGAAAAAGGTTTCCTGGAGAACAAGGAATACCGTTGGAAAGGGATTTTGAGGCTGCTTCAGCTTCATTTTCCCGGAAAGCTGGAAAAAGGTGAATTGACACATATTTCATTAGACTATCCTGCGTTTAAGACATTGCCAGCAGTCTTAATCAGATTATTTACCGAAGTTGTGCTCCCTGAGTCTGAGTTACCTGAAGGGTTGCCCAACTATGAGCCAGCTGACAGACTTGTGGGTACTGCCAAGCCGAACATTATAAAACTCATGAATGTTTATCTTGGTTCCCATCAGTGTCTTCGTCAGCTACTTGCATTGTTTATAACCCAGCTGCCATTCATTACTGTAGAAGAACCAAAAAATTATGTTTTTCAGGATAAAACAGGTCATGTCTGTGTTGTTTCTACCAGGAGAAATAGTGAAGGGCATTATCAGTTTTTTTTCGTTGATAGTCTGAGTACTTTTAAGCGCTTCCAGGCAGAAAAAACTTATTCACCCATGTCGCATTTTGTCGGTTTAGCGTTGACGCTGGCGATAAAATATCACGGCTTCACTGATTCCCGTTTTTATTTTCTGCCTCGACGTCAGGTTACTGACTTTGGTTGTGAGTCATTTATGATGCACGATTTGGAAACATTGTTGGAATTCCCTGTCTTGGATCAAAACGTTTATTATGCGGACAAAGAACCCCTTACTAAAGACATTACAATGTCGTTTTTTTTGCAGATAATGTATCTGGAGTCGGCCAAACAATTGGGTCGATTAGTAATTAATGGTGAGATTAAGGACTTTATCGAAACAGCAGACAAACCTGCCTTTGATGCGCTGGACCTCGACTTCTTTATTGTTATGGCACTCCGAACCTGGAAGGAATCGGGGTTGGAACCAGATTTGGTTCAATTGTATCAGTTACGCCAGTTTCCTCTGAGGTTTGCACACCTGACCCAGGGACAGCAGAATCTGAATCGGTTGCTGGAGCAATTTCCTGAAGAACGTCAAAAGGAGGTGAAGCAGGTGATCGATGAAACTCGGGGCCTGTTAACCGTCGATGGAACTCTCCGTAACAACGTGAATCTGGCTGCTACTCTACTGTCGATGAAATTAAATATTGAGTTGTTGGACAGGGACTGCCAGGGGCAGAGAAAATAAATCAGCGATGGCCGCAGTTATTGCCTATAACAAAGGAGCAGAGAGATTAATTGTACTTAGGAGAAGGCGTTTTTTTTAGCATAATTGGTCATAGCAAACTTTACTTTCATACGATTGAAGCAATCATTAATGCCTACGGAAATTATATTGGAATGCCTCTCAAGTACTATGAGGTAATTTATAGAAATGATGAACCACCGCCTCCTCCTTCCGCAGGAGCAGCTTCAGCCATGTAACAGGGGATATACGGACATAAAGATCCCGGTAATCGTTCAACAAAGTCATGAAGTTCATTTGCGCGACGGAGTTCGGGAGCCGAGGTGGTAGACGGGTTTTTACTGAGTGCAGGAATGAACTGGATGACGATCAGTAAAACAGCAATGACGCCGACCAGTCCTACAAAATAATTACCCGTCTTTTTCAGGGTCGTTGAAAACAAATTTACCACCCAATCAAACTGCCTGGTTGACTGATTGAGAAAACTTCCCGCTTTGTCAGATCATTGATGATGCTTGCTGATCGCCAAGCGGTCAGACTCAGTTGTGGCTCTGCAATACCATGACTGTGCAGACCTGCGTTGACGGCGTAAATGCTTCTGTTGTCCGGACCATCCCAATCAACGGCAAAGCTGGAAGAAAGTTTGAAACGCTGGTGTTCGTCAAGGTTCAATCTGGACTGAATTGGCTCCAGATAGCGGGGCAGTAGATTCTGAAAACCTGTACAAAGAATGACGATATCAGCAGAGAGCACTTCATCCTCTGAAGACAGCGAATTGGTGAGCTTGAGGTCGTAAAAGCCACTCGAAGATTCAGACATGGCCGTGAGGGTCCGGTCAGGCAGCAGTTTCCAGTTTACCTGACTCCGGGACAAGTAGGTGCGGTCATAAAGTTCCCGGTAGATTTCCAGCAGGTATGCAGGCGTAATGCCGTCGCTGGCCAGCTTCTGATATTTGACAATGGTTTCTTTTTTTTCCTCAGGCAGGGATAAAAAGCGGCTAACATAGCCGGGCGTAAAATATTCATTGGTAAATGGACTTTCATCCAGAGGCTCAAAGCTGGCCCGGCGGGAAATCCACTGAATCTCATCAGCTTTACCCCATTGTTCACGCAGACAGTTAAGGAAGACTTCTGCACCCGTCTGGCCGCCCCCAATAACGGCAACCTTTTTGTTGCGAAGATCAGGCTGGCGGGTCATCAGTTCGCTGGCATGGAAGCAATGCCTACCCACCAGAGCTCGAGCGCAATCAGGTATGCAGGGTACTTTGCCTGTTCCCAGACATAGATTACGAGCTTTAACCTTCTCCTTGTCCGAGCGCAGCACGAAGCTACCCTCTTCAAAGCTGACTTCCCTGATCTGCGAGTCAAACTGCAAAGACTCCAGGTTTTCTGCGACCCAGTTCATGTATTCGACAAATTCGCTGCGGCTGATCACCATCTTTTCAGTGGCTAAAAAAGAATAAAACCGTCCCTTTTCCACCAGGAATGACAAGAAAGACCAGCGACTGGTGGGTTGTACAGCAGTTACCAGATCTTTCAGGCAGGAGGTCTGCATATGAGCACCAGGCAACATAAGCCCCGGGTGCCAACCGAAGGCGGGTCTTTTGTCAAAGAAACGGACCTTTAGCTCGGGAAGACTGTCCAGCAGTGCTGCAAGACTCAGGTTGAACGGGCCAGATCCCAGTCCGGCCAGATCCAGAGGGGCGGTTTCATCTTGGTAGTGTGTAAAGTTCATCATTCTTCCCTGAGTGTTATTGCCAGAGGGTTCTTGAGAGGGGTTCCCAGTTCTGGCAGAGGGCGTTCGCTGGTGTCGCCATAGCCGAGTTTGAAACGAACCCGGTTCAGACAAACCCGTGCCATTTCCGGTGTGAACAGATCAAACAGTTTGAAGCGATCTTCCAGTTCGGGATGTGCCTTCATATACGACTTAAGTTGTTCACCCAGCAACTGGTAGAAACGGGACTCGGAAAAGCCTTTTTCGGCCAGACAGGCAGAGATAAAGCGAAGAACAGTCACAAAGTGACCGGTCTGCAAGTCGTGAATAAGGTGAGCAGCAGGCAGGCGGGCAGTGACTGAACGGGCGTAATCACTCAGAGTGTCAAGTTCAGGGAAGTCCTGATCGATCAGTCTCAGGTCACCCTGAAAATCCTTCAGCGCTACTCTGACTGGCAGATGATTATCCAGAACCAGAGTAATATTCTGGCCATGAGCCACCAGACCAACACCGTATTTACACAGCAGGTGATAAAGAGGAACCACCACCAGATCAAAAAGCTTTGATAACCACTGTTCTGTTGTTAATCCCGAACGATGAATGTACTCGCAAATCAATGGATAGCCATAGCCGTCTTTCTGGAACAGGGTAGAGATCAGGATAGCCCGTTCCGATTCTTCGGTTTTAGCGTGAACACTCTGACGCCAGATGCAGCCCAGCATTTCATGATAACGGTAGGGAGCATCCGCTATCTGTTGGAACTGAGGGTTTGGATAAAAAGCCCCGGCAGGCTCTTCCAGAATAATGGTTCTGCGGTTGCACAGGGTTGGATCAGACGCAGCTATTTCAGAGAGCCAGCTCGAAACCATGGGACCTGCCTGGATATATCGACCGGGAATACCCCGGTAGCAGGAGGTATTTAAAATCGAGAGTGGCAGTTTGATGTTCAGTTGCTCTGGTCGCTTCTTATTGGACAAAGTTCGAAGAGACTGTTGTGGAAGCATGGGGTCTCCATAGCTTCCCAGATGAACGATGTGACCTGTAGCAATTTCAGAAGCGAACAGGTTGACCAGACGGTTGCGCCATTGCCAGGGGTGCACCGGCATAAGGAAAAAGTGGCTTGAATCAATATTTAGTTGACGACAGCGGACGTTCAGATCTGCCTGCTCCCTGCTGTTAAGAACAGCGCTGATCAGATCATTTTCCTGAAGGTCGACGGCCAGAGAGAGCCTACAGTTTTCACGGCTCAATGCCACCCACTCAAGTTGGATTTCGGGCAGAAACTCAGTGGCGTAATCCTGATAATCCTCCTGTCCCCAGCCGAGGCGTCCTTTGCTGACGGTGACTTTGGGATGGCCATCCAGATAACATTGCAGTTCGTCATCCTCCAGCTCAGTCAGTTCGGCTGCACTTTTCTGGTGATAGTTTTTCTGAACCTGTACCTCGGCCATCAGCGTATTGGCCAGTTCTTCGAGGAAGTTTGCCAGTGTTGCTGAGTCCAGTCCCAGCTCCTCCCTGGCGTCTATAAAAAACTGACTGACTTCCAGTGCTGAGTCGATGCAACTGTCCAGATAGCTACGGGAAATGGACGCAGTATCCACTATTAATTGATCCCAGATGGTTCTCCAAGCATAAAAGCGATAGTTCACGCCGCTTTTCAGTTCAAGGATAAACAGTCCGCCACTCACTTCTTCAGGAGCAATTGCTTTGGGGATGATGGCTTCTTCCCAGCTCAGCTCACTGAGTGTTTTTGCTAACAACCGACGGTTAGCTTTCTGCCAGAACTCAAGGCACTGATTGACAGGTAAAGCCGTAACAGCCTGATTCATAACCGGATCTCCTGGAAGAAACTCTCCCGGTAACAGTTGACCAGTGCCGCACGTTTGTGAGGGAAGTCAAACTCTTTGACCAATGACCAGCCAGCGGGACTCAACAGCTTCAGCAATCTCTTGTTGTCAGCTCTGGGCTCTCCCACCAGACGAGTCGTTCGGGGCTCGTCCAGGAACAGGAAGTGAGTAATGCACTTTGTCCAGCTGTTGGAATATCTCTCGCCCAGAAATTCCAGATTCCCTACCAGAAGGTGAAAGCCACGATCCCAGGGCTGGCAATCGTAGTAGGGAGCAATACGGTCTTCCAGAGCCCAGTAGAGTTCGAAATACCCGAAAGGCTCTCCGTTGATGCACCCGATCATTGGCCAGGTTCTCCGGTCTTTCAATGCTGACTGAAGATAGGCTGTCAGTTCTTCCCGGCTCTGGGCCATCTCCCAGAACTCTGCGACACGAGGCTGATTCATCCATTCATGGAAGAGATCAAGATCCTGGTCCGGATCAAGGGTTCTGAAGGAGACAGTGAGGTCATTTTGATAGTCATAACGCTTATAAACGACACCTTTAGGCTGTTCCTGACGAAGTGGATGCGTGACAGCTTTTTCGTTTTCAGTCCAGATTTCAGGTATCGTCTGATGATCTCTCTGATAGTGCCAGAGTGTTCGGTCCTGATAGAGGCCTGAGCGATAACAGGTAGCTTCCTTTGAGCTTTCTTTATGGCTGTGTATCAGCTGATTATCTTGAAGCCTTTCAGCCAACGAAGCTGCAACCTGAATTTGGAAGAGATCCGGATTGCGGGAAAACAGGTAATCCAGACTGGCTGCAATAAGGTGATTGGGCACATTCTCAGGGAGATCGGATTCGTTAGCTGCAGTTATTAAGGCACTATCCTGCTCCGAGATTTTTAACAGCAGAGATTGATTGTTGTCATGCACCGTCAGGCTATTGGATGACAGTAATTGCAGAGAAATCTTGCAGTCTGATGCCCCTGGCAGGGTAATCGTTGTTATTTTAGTCATTGCTCTTCCGTAAGAGTGAGTCTGAGTAGCCTTGTGCGAAGAAAAACAAGGTGCGTCATGCTCAAATATGAAAATGGCATTGCAAAATGTTTTTCACGATAAAATTAATGGGGTGTATTACCGGACAACCTCACTGAATGCCTGCAAGGGGTTTCTCATGGAGTGATAGACATCCATCGGGTTCTTTAATGTGTTCTCGTTAATGTTGCAGTAGGTGCAGTAAAAGTTACCTTTTGACCAGAGCTCTCTGCTATCGAGCATGTAATCAAGGCAGCTGGTGTCCCGGCGGCCCTGCTTGCGCAGGTTGTCCAGAAAACGGTAGAGGGAGGACAGAAGCTCTTTCTCCGGAAGAATATTGCTGGCTCCCAACACGCTGATAACACCAAAGGTGGAATTAATCAGCAGATAGTAAGTAAATAGCCGGTTGCCAAGCTGTTCACTGACGTGGTGCTCTTTTTCTTCATCAGCCAGAGGCAGGTGTGCTTGCAAGAGTTCTCTGGCCAGGCGGCTGTACCCCGTGCCCTGACAGTCGCGGAAATAGACGGTTTCCGGGTAACCCTCTGGCATTCTGAGCAACAGGTTTTGTTGATGTGCGCCCATTAGCAGACCAAAGTCTGATTGAGCAACGATCATGGGCTCTAAAACTTTGGAAAGATATTTTCCAAACCACTTTTGTGCGACAGCTTCAGGCCTGGCCCTTTCCTTTACAGCTAATTCCCGGATCAGAGCAATCAGTCTGGGCTCACCTACCGGGTTGTCCTGGGTAAGACTGGCCAGTAACTCAGTGCACTGGTTGACGGTTTCCCGGTTGAAAGGATTTTCCCGAAGCACCATCATGGTTTCAGGCAGCACCTGGCCGTCTTCTCCCTTGATGGCGGCATGAGCCGGTTCGGTAATGATTTCGAAGTCCGGATAAAGGCTTTTCAAATCACTGCCTAAAGGCGTCTGGTATTTCACCTGATGGATTTCCTTGCCCCGAATCACTTCTTTGGGCAGCAGGTGACGTATCGAATTAGTCAGTTTGACGCTGAGTGAATACTTCAACATCAAGGAGGCGTGTATTCCATGGATCGCCCGTACTGAAGAAGTAGCACGCCATTGGCTACCATGCAGACCATAGTTAATAATTTGGCCTTCACTGAGCAACTGCCGTATATAAGCATTCTTTAACCATTGCTGAGCCTGCCAGGGGTGAGCGGGTAACAGGGTGTGGTGTTCGGGAATGTCTTCAGGAAAACGACCGGAGAACTCCGGATCTTCAGAAGCCAGTTGGCGAGTCAGTTCATGGAATGAATATTCATGAACACTGTCTGCTTCCAGCAGGTTGGCATCAATAGAAAACCAGTGCAGCTGGAAGCTGTTTCCGTATTCAGGAATATAGCGCTGTGAGTCTTCTGCGGTAAATTGATCGCGACTTTTGGGGGTAGGGTGAACGGAGTGACCTGCCAGCAGGGCTTGCTCTGAAGATTGAAAATCTGTGCAGCCGGAAAATAGTTGGTCAAGTTCGTTTTTTCTTAATTCAAGAACAGACGCCATATTCTCAACGCTTCTTTTAACACGATTAAAAAACAGTTGTCTCTGCCCGGCGTCACTGTTCCATAAAGCATTGTCTTTAACGATTAACTGAACACTTTCAGTGAAGGATAAATCAGTGATGGTGTTGTTTTTTTGGTTAACCAGGGCAATGGGTTTGCAGAACTGATGCCTGCCGCTGATGGATAAATATTTAATATAAATCAAAAGCCGACAGTCGCTTTTGTTCAAGGGGATTGAAGCAGTGGCTTCAGCGTCAACAGGCGGCTGCCAGTCTGAACTTATTGATTGACCGCTCAACCACTTCTTGTGGCTACCAACAGGCTCTAATGACCAGTCTTTCCATTCCCTGAGCAAGGCATTAAAAAAGCAGCCAGCACTCAGGCTTTCAGCTTGCTCATGACTATTGCAGTCGTACGTAAGCTCATGTCCGAACCTTTTATAGGATGAATCGTATACAGCTTTGATGGTTGTGGTTTCTAAAAGCGGTGTGGACACTGATTTCATTCTCCAGAATGATCTTATTATTCAGCACATAATTTGGAAGACCTTAATTACTGTTACGAGGATTTTATTTAAGGTCTGGCTCAATAGGGCTTGAATTGTAAATGAGAATTGTTATCATTTGCAACAGATCACAACAACAAACATCAACCATGCAACAAAATGAGCTTGGCCCTGTTATAGCAAAACCCGTTTATGAGACCGGAGACTCCATCAAAGAGTTCAGCCAGTTTGGGTCGGTATTTATGCTCGGTGCCGGGCAGACGACGCTATTGATCTGCCTGCCAGCCATTGCTGAAGAAACCGGTTTAGGTTATGGCCTGCTGACGGCCATGGTGGCACTGGGAACCTGTCTGTTTATTTTCACTTCGCCCCTGTGGGGAAGAATAAGTGACCGTTTTGGACGCAAGCGAGTGGTTCAGTCCGGGCTCTTTGGTTTTGCGGCCAGCTTTTTACTGCTGGCATTCGCGCTTCACGGTCTGGGCTCTGGTCTGCTGAGCAGAGAGTTGGCCATTGGTTTGATGTTTTTCGCCAGGACTATTTATGGTCTATTGGTATCGGGTTTGTATCCAGCGGTTCAGGCCTGGGTTATAGACGACAGTAATCATTCTAACAGACTGCCTGGTCTAAGCCGGATTACAGTCAGTATAAATGCCGGGCGTCTCATAGGTCCTGTGATTCCGGCAATGTTGATTTCCCAGGGCAGCCTGTTTCCTGTTTTAGCACTGGTAGTTTGTGCTATCCCCTTGCTAATACAGGTCTCAATATTAACCAATGACAAGCCTTCAGAAGTCAGGCAAGAAAAAGGTAGCGAAGAAAAGAACCCGTTCAGGCAAATGCTGAAATCACTCTGGCCTGTTTTGCTGGTGGCCTGCTCTGTAACAACGCTCTTTGGCCTGTTGCAGTACCTTATAGGTCCTATTTTGCAAGAGCGTTTTTCTTACGACGGAGTATCAGCATCAAGAGTACTTTCGATGCTCATGATGGTAGCCGCTTTTTCGACGGTGGTTGCTCATTTGTTGGTATCTCGTTTTGCTCAGGGCAGGCTGATTCTGTCATTAAAAGTCGGCAGCGTTTTATTACTGTTCGGTAGTTTCCTGCTGATCACCTCCACTCAACTGATATGCCTGATATTCGGACTGGTCATCAGTGCCGCTTCGATTGCATTACTGACGCCTGCTTACACGACACTGGCGTCAGAACAGGTAGGTCAGCAGGGCGTTCTGACAGGAACCCTCGCTATGATTCATACCCTCGGATATACCATGGGAGCGCTTCTGGCCGGACTGGGAGGATCACTGGGCATTCAGATGGCAGAAGTTTTCTGCATTTTTCTGGCTGTTCTGCTTCTGATGATTTCCTTTTTATTAGTTGAATCTCCAAAGAAACGGAGTTGTTAGGTTTACATGAACTCAATTCAAATGGTGGGCTGGCCCATTGTCACAGTCAGCTTTAATCGCCCGGCCTGCGACGATGATGCTCGCCAATGGCTAGTCGACCTTTCTGAGCTGCTGGCAAGAGAGCAGCCATTCAGTCTCATTATTCAGGCAAAGCCCAACAGTGAGTTTTCACCGGAAGCCAGAAGAGAACTAGGGCTCTGGTTTAAAGAGAACAGGATAAAACTGGGGGCGTTTTGCCGTGGTATTGCCCGGGTTGTGCTTTCCGAACAGGAGGGTGACAGAGTGGTCAGTGACAACATGAAAAAGGCTATGCCTTTTCCCATGGTGTCCTGTCTCGATTTTGATCAGGCTCGTGACTGGGCGATTGAGCGGTGCCATCAAACGGCAGTTTAAGCTTGATGGTGTAAATAATAACTATTATCATTCGCAACCATTGTCCATTGGTTGAGCCAATGGCTATCAGGATTGTACGACTGCATCAGGACAATATCAGGCAGTCTGAAATTGAAAAATAATTATTCAGTGAATGGTCAGTCCGGCTCAGCAGAGAGTCCGGGAGCTTGCTTCAGTTGTCTGACAGTAAAGCGATCACACTTCCACAGAACAAAAGAAACTGAGGCCATGGAGCAGACCCTAACGCTTGACCAGGCGTGTTTGCGGGTGGGAACAAAAACCATTCTGCAACCAACCCATCTTGACATCACGCCAGGAAAAATAACCGCTATTCTCGGACCCAATGGCTCGGGTAAGAGTAGCCTGCTGAAATTGCTCTCCGGTTTGCTTGAGCCCAGTGAAGGGCGGGTGCTTTTGGGAGGGCAGTTGTTGAAGTCACTCCACCGTAAAGAACTGGCTAAAAGCCTGGCGTTGTTGCCACAACACTCACCGGTTCCACTTGGTATGTCGGCAACGGATCTGGTGGCTTGTGGCCGATACCCCTATGCAGGTCCATTCGGGCGATTGAAAAAAGAGGATCACAGGGCCGTCAGTTCGGCACTCTCCAGAGTCGGTATGGATCATTATGCCGGTGAACTGGTTGATCATCTCTCCGGTGGTGAAATGCAGAGAGTCTGGCTGGCCATGGTGCTGGCCCAGGAAACCGGCATTTTACTTCTGGACGAGCCAACCTCATGGCTGGATATCGCTCATCAATTGCGCCTGCTGAATATTGTCAGACAGCTCAATGATGAAAAGCAGACCACCATTATCTGGGTACTTCACGACCTGAATCAGGCCCTTCAGTACAGCGACGAAATAGTGCTGATGGATCAGGGGCAGGTGATTAGAACAGGTGCAGCTACAAAGGTACTGGATAAGCGCATTATCTCGGATGTATTTGGGGTAGAGACCTGGGAAGTGCAATTGGAAGGAAGAAAAGAGTCGCTCTTTTTGCCCTTGGGTGAGCGTCAGGCTGAGCCCGTGATCCATCGTGTTTTGAGCAAGGAAGTCGCCTGATGTTTGCAGTCCTGAAAAAAAGCTGTTGTTGCCTGCTGTTTACATCGGTAGCAGCGATGGCTTCAGTCACTGAACCCGATCTGGCCGAAACCCCGGAAAAGATTGCAGCACTGAACTGGACCCAGGCTGAAATGCTGCTCACCCTCGGTGTCGTACCTGCAGGGGTGACTTCCATAAAGGGTTATCGGGAGTGGCAGTCCGATGATCCGGTTATGCCGGCAAGTGTTACCGAACTCGGGCAGAGAGCTGAGCCGGGTCTGGAAGCCATAGCGGCTCTCAAACCGGATCTTATTCTTGGCTATAAATGGCGTCATAGTCGTATAGTTTCAGAGCTTAAGAGCATTGCTCCAACCGTTCTTTATTCCCAGTACCCGAGCCAGAAAGATCCTTTGGATTATTTTCTGAGAATGCAGGGTATTTTTCGTTCAGTGGCACATATTCTGGGGCGCGAAGCTCTGGCAGAAAAGAGACTCAGGGAAATGGAGTCTGAGCTGGAACAGGCCCGCAATATGATCAAAGCAGCGGGACTCTCCGGCCAGAAAGTCGTTGTGGGTAAGTTTGTCGGTATGGGACTGGGACTTCGAGTCTACGGCGATTTGTCTCTGGCGGGTGCCATTGTTAACAGGATTGGTCTGGAAAACAGCTGGCACTCTTCATTGCCCGGTCGGGATTTTACCCATGTTGACCTCCTCAAACTGACCACTATTGGCGACGCCAGTCTGATCATTATTGGCAGTCAGCCTGAAAATCTGCCAACGATGGCGCAATCATCGGTTTGGAATGCCCTTCCGGCTGTTAAAGAAGGCCGGGTCTATTATCTGCCCGCACTCTGGTCATATGGTGGCCCTGAGTCGGCTGCTCGAATGGCCAAGGCTTTTGCCCGTTATCTGGCTCCGGAGGTGTGATGTTTACTCTGGAGTCTGTATACAGTTTTTATGAAGGCGTTAAAAAGACGGCAGTGACATTGTTTTTGTTCATCCTTCTGGTCACTGTTTCCCTGACAGTGGGGCCTGCCGGCATTGATCTTGATTTGTTGAATGGATTGCCGTTCCTGCAGCAACCCGCCGATCATGCTATGGCCTCTGAAATAGTGACCTGGCTCCTTCTGCCAAGAACATTGATGGCATTGTTATGCGGTGCCGCACTGGGGGCAGCGGGTGTGTTGATTCAGGGAGCGACAAGAAATCCCTTTGCCAGTCCGGCAACACTGGGAGTGAACTCCGGGGCCATGCTCGCCGTAGTGCTGGGAACTGTTCTGTTGCCTGAACTGACCGACCAGTACCCAGTTGTTGTCGCCTTTGCGGGTGCTGCGCTTACCACTTTACTGGTGTTCAGGCTGGCCACAGCTATCAGTGATTCACCGGTTAACCTTGTTCTGATTGGCATGGCCATTACCCTGTCACTGGGTGCTCTCAGTGCCGGTATTCTGATGTTTTTCGAGAATCGTCTGGAGGGCCTGTACACCTGGGGGGCAGGGAATCTTGCCCAGTTTGACTATCAGGCTATCAACAGCAGCTGGCCGATCTTTACCCTGATGATTCTCTTTGCCACATTGCTGGCCCGACGTCTGGACCTGATTGAGTTGGGCAGAGATCAGGCCGAGAGTCTGGGGATAAATGTAAGACGAACCGTTGGCTTGTCGCTGGTGATTGCTCTGCTTTTGTCTGCCACTGTCGTCAGTCAGGTGGGAATGATCAGTTTTATTGGTCTGATTGCCCCGCACATTGCCCGTGGTCTTGGTTATCGCTCAGCATGGAAACGTCTGCTGGCGGCCAGCCTGACAGGTGCATTGCTGCTACTGGGTGCAGATGTGCTGGCCAGAATGATTCCTTTCCTGATGTCCGAAGCCCATTACAGTATCCCGGCCGGAGCCATGACAACGGTTGTCGGCGCACCTTTCATGATTTTCCTGTTGAGCCAGCGTAAAAGGATCAGCAATTTGGCCAGAGCACCCGGTGAGACAGGAATACGTGCTCTGTTTCACGTGTCTCCGGTAAAAGTCCTCTGGGTTCTGCTGTCCTTAGTGCTGGTCGCTTTTTACTTCAGTCTGTTCAGCGGCCTTGACCGGTCCTGGATCGACCTGCGTTGGCCCAGAGTTTTAACGGCAGCTTTTGCCGGAGCTGCACTGGCTGTCTCTGGTCTGGTTCTTCAGACCCTGATGAGAAATCCTCTGGCCAGTCCCGATGTTTCTGGTCTGACGACCACGGGCGTTTTGTTTGTGGTCCTGGGCTCTGTCATGGTGCCTGGTCTTGAGCGTCTGGACTTGCTCATGCTGTCGATGTTTGGCAGTGGTTTTGCCCTGCTTCTTTTAATGGCCCTCAGTCGGATGACCGGGTTTAATCCCCAGCTTTTTGCCCTGGCTGGCCTCTGTCTTTCTGCGGTTTCGGCAACGCTGATCAGCGTAGTGATGGTGCTGGGCAGTAATCAGTCCAGCGAGGTGCTTGTATGGCTTTCAGGCAGTACCTATGCAGCCAGCAGTGAGTTGGTTTATCTGTTGTCTTCTGGTGTCTTAATCCTGATACCCATGTTTATGCTGATGTGGCGAAAGCTGGACATTCTTCAGTTGGGCGCCTCCTGGCCTTCCCTGCTGGGCATCAGAGTAAAGGCTTCAGTGTATCTGCTGATGCTGCTGGTCGCCCTTTTGAGTGCAACCAGTGTTGCGACAGTGGGAGGTATTTCTTTTATCGGGTTGATGGCGCCCCATATTTGCCGCGTCACCGGCATGTCAAGCCACAGACATCTGATTCCGGCTACTGCCATGACGGGCGCTTTGCTGCTGGTCATCAGTGACTGGCTATCACGATCGTTGATGGCTCCTTTTGAAATTCCTTCAGGTCTTCTGGTCTCAGGAGCCGGTGGTATTTATTTCATCCTTTTACTGCTCAGTGGCAAATACGTCCAAAGTCGTTAAATAACCTTTTTGAAAAAATCAGAAACCTGCGGGAAGCGGGCTTGGAACAAGAACAGGGATCTAATGAGAATGATAATCAAACACAGGGAAAGCTAACCTATGAAAACAAATAAAACGCCTCTTGCCATCGCTATAACCATGGCGTTGGGAAGTCAGAATGCTTTTGCAGAAGGCAATGATTCCGTGACCCGGCTGGAAGAAGTCGTTGTTACCGCTTCCCGCTCTGAAGCCAGTATTTCTGATGTTTCCGGGACCGTACAGGTCATCAGTGGTGAAGCAGTGGCCCAGCAGAGCGTGTCCGGTCAGAAACTGGCTGATATTCTTGAACGGCTGGTCCCTGGCTTTGGTCCCAGCACTCAGACGGTGACCGACAGAACCCAAAGCGTCCGTGGTCGTAAGGCTCTGGTTTTGATTGATGGCATTGCTCAGACCGAGAACCGTCAGATCAGTCGCCAGCTCAGCATGATTCGTCCTGAAAACATTGAACGTATTGAAGTGATTTCCGGTGCCAGCGCAATTTATGGTGGTGGTGCGACCGGCGCTGTTATCAACCTGATCACCCGTAAGCCAGCCGAAGGCGATATCCAGTTTGCTTCTGAAGCCGGCATCAAGGTATCTGGTGACGAGCTGAGCAGCTATACCCTGAATCAGAGTATCAGTGGCAGTAACGGTAATTTTGATTACCTGTTCAGCGGAACTTACGAGAGTCGTGATGGCATTTTTGATGCCGATGGTGACCGGGTTAACCCGGACCCCTCTCAGGTCAGCCGAAGCGATACCGATACCAAAGATGTTCTGGTGAAACTGGGTTATGACTTCAACGCGGAGCAGCGCCTGGAGACGACACTGCAATATTTTGATGATCAGATGGATTCTGATTACGCGCCCGACATTTCCTCTCTGATCACTGGAGATGCTGCTGACGCACCACCACCTGTTAAAGGGTTGCAGCTGGAAGATCAGCCTTACAGCAAGAGAAATTCCATTGATCTGATCTACAGTGATGCTGACTTTTTAGGCAATAATTTTCAGTTGCAAACCTACTATCGTGAGCGTGACGCAAGGTTCTTCCCTTACCCGAATATGTTAGGTTCCACGATATCCCCGGGCACTACTTTTGTTAATCAGTCGACGTCTACCTCAGAAGTCTATGGCTTGAAGCTGCTTCTCGACAGGGCTCTGACCGATACGTTCAGAATCTCCTACGGTATTGACTACGATGTTGACAAAGGCGAACAGAGAGGACAACTGCACGATCTGCAAAAGTACATTGACAGTGGCGGCACAGTTATTGAACCGACAGGATCTTCCTATGAATACGGTCCGGATGTCGATGCCAAGACCCTTGGGTTTTACTTGCAGACCGCCTGGGATATTACCGAACAGCTGACCATGAACGCCGGTGTTCGTCACGAGCGCGCTGAATTGGATATTGCTGACTACACTCCGTTAGCAGAAACCTGGTTTTTGCCTATTTTGTTTCCTAATGCAGATGTAACTGTATTAGAGGGTGATGTCAGAAAGTATGACGATACTCTATTTAACGTTGGTCTGGTCTATCGGCTGAATGGCAGCAATGAAGTGTTTGTTAACTACTCTCAGGGTTTTGAAGTCCCTGATGCTTCAAGGATTTTAAGGGATGTGATTTCACCAGACAGTATTCTGGCCATAATCCCCGGTCTGCCGTTGAATTCTACCGATATCTCACAAGCGAATCTGGATGCCATCAAGACTGACAGCTATGAACTGGGCTGGCGCGGACGTTTTGACGACCTGCTGGCCAATGCCTCTGTCTTTTATAACGAGTCTGATAAAACCATAGACTTTAATGAAGATTACAATGTGGACCTGCTGGACCAGCAAAAGAAAGTTTACGGCTTTGAAGGCTCCCTGGAATACTTCGTCAATGATTACTGGAGTGTCGGTGGCAGCTACGCCTTCACAGAAGGACGCAGCTACTACGAAGAAGTGGGCAAATGGCTTGACCTGCAGGCAGCCGATGTCTCTCCTGAAAAGTACGTGGCCTATGTCACCTACGATCAGGAAGATATGAGTATACGTCTGCAGTCGACAACCTTTGCCGATTACGACAAAGGCAAGAAAGTGTCTGGTGGTAATGTCGTAAGTTATGAGGTTGACGGTTATACCACTGTTGATCTGCTGGCTTCCTTCGCTATGCCCGTGGGCACTCTGAAAGCAGGTATAACCAACCTGTTGAATGAGGACTACGAAACGGTCTACAGCCAGTGGGCTGGTGACACTTACAATGGCATCAGTGCTCATAATGCAGAAGGTCGTGCTTACACTCTGAGTTATCGCGTAGAGTATTAAGCAGGAAAAGCGGCCAGGCAAAACCTGGCCGCTAATTTAGGCTAACCAGCCAAGAACCCTGGGTATCACCCATGGAGCCAGAAGAGCACTGATACTGGCAGAAAGTACTAACGCCAGCGCACTGTAAGCGCCTTCTTTCAATGAACTTTGAACCATTCTCGCAGTGCCCAATGCATGGCAGGCTGTGCCCATAGCAATACCTCTGGCTTTTGGATCAGTGATTTTCAGCAACGACAGTAATGGCAAGCCAAAAATAGCGCCCATCAAACCCGTCAGGATGACGGCAATAGCCGTAAGAGAAGGGACACCATTCAAGCTATCTACAATCATAACAGCAATGGGTGTTGTGACCGATTTGGGTGCCAGGGAAACAGCGACCTGACCATCGGCCCCAGCCAGAACCGCGAGTATAACTGTGCTGACAAGGGCAAACAGGCTGGAAATAAAAACCACCAGAATCACACCGGGCAGCTCCCGATGAATATCTCTCATCTGTTGATAAAGAGGCACGCCCAGAGCGACAACCGCGATGCCCAGCAGGTTGCTTAGCCAGTCACCTCCCTGTTGGTAGTCGGAATAGGGAATATTGCCGCCAAGAAGAATACCCACAAGTACCAGAATGCTGATCAGTAACGGATTAAGCAGTGAATACTTAAAACGATTCTGAAGCTTCCAGGCGATCAGGTAGACAGCCACTGTCAGAGAACAGTAAAGTAGGCCCTTCATCGGAGTGGTCGAAAACATCGGGAACAACGTCATTGTCGTGTATGCTCCAGCCATTGAAACAACCATCCGGCAATGGCCATAACGATCACTGTTCCAAAAATACTGGTCAGCAATAGAGCACCAAGACTGTTGGCCAGCAGGTCCAGCTGATTGATAACACCGACTCCAATGGGAACAAACAACAGGGACATCCAGCGAACCAGAAAGCTGGCACCGGCTTCAACCCAGGACAGTCGAATCAGGCCGCTGCCCAGCAGGGCTGCCAGAAGCAGCATGCCGATAATACTGCCCGGCAGAGCATGATTGATCCAGACGCTGAACAGATCGCCTGTCCACAGACAGGCCATCAGAATAATGACACTGCTTAGCCAGGCTGCCATACGTTGGCATAGAAAGGCTATTTTCACTAAAAAACTCCGCTATGATGCTTAACCATTGCTCATGCCAGTAAAGAAGGTACCTGAACGATCATGAAAATCTGTATCTTTAGTGCCAAAAAATACGATCGTAAATTTTTTGGCCAGTACAATGCCGACTAAAGCTTTGAACGGGAATACTTTGATATTCATCTGGATGAGAAAAAAGCACACCTGGTCAGGACGGCTGATGCAGTCTGTGCTCTTGTTAATGACGATATCAGTCGGCCGGTTCTAAGTGTAATGACGGAATATGATATCAGACTTCTGCCCATGCGCTGTGTCGGATTTAACAATGCTGATCTGGATACGGCAAGAGAGTGGGCACCCAGGTAGCGTGATTATTTCTTAAGGTGATTTACGACGATGGCTAGGAGCCTGACCGAGAATAGACTGCCCTACTGCGGCGGCAGCAAATTGGTCTGAAAATCCGCTTTTGTTCGTCAAATAGCTCGCTATTCTCCTCACAAAACCGAATTTTCATCCTCAATTTTCTGCCGTCCTCGCTACGGGCGCTATTCTCGGTCAGGCTGCTAGAGTATCCTCGATTTTGTCAAACCGCTTGTTGTGTTCATCAAACTAAGTAGGAAGTTGTCATTCCCGCGAAGGAGGGTGTCGCAAAACTCTGGTTCCCATGCTTTCAGGCCCTGTGGGTCCCAGCGTGGGAACGAGTTGACTCCCGTCATTCCCGGCTTCATTCTCGTCATTCCCGCGAAGGCGGGAATCCACACTGACTCTCCACCAGAACCATACTGCCCGGTGTCCCCCTGGCCTTGTCATCCCCGGGAAGGCAGAGATCCACCGTTGGCGCTGGATTCCCGCCTTCGCGGGAATGACGACTTCAGAGCATGGGAACGAGTTGTAGCATTGATACTCCTTCGATAGTCATTCTCGCAAAGGCAGGAATCATTCAGCTTGCGTTTAAACCTGCTGGCTAGCACCCACTCTCCCTTTTATACAAGATCCATCAGAGAATTGTCCCCTGCAGAGCACCTTATCTTAACCGCAACTCGGGCTCTGACAGGACCGGGATAACAATACTAGCACAGTCGTCTAGATTTAATGATGAACTGTTAATGTGAACATATCTGCCACAGGCATCTTTTTTAAAGCCAAGAGAACGAATTTTCTCGTCAAACAATTGTTCCTTTTTATTTTCATCTATCTGACTGACTCCAAAAAGTCTCATATTTAATTCAAAAATGTTTAATTGATTTAGAGCAGTATTTGTAGAAGCTTGTAGTATCTCAACCTTTTCCTGATCATTAGATGAATAACATTGATTGGAGATCAATCTAGTATCATGATCGCTGATGCGAGTCATGGTAATTAGATAGTTCGATGGTAAAAGTTTTTCAATTCTATTATCTGTATCACTTTCCTTTTCTTTGGCTATGACCTTGGAATTGCCATCTAACAAGATTGATTTCACCGTTATTACCCGAGAAATTGAATTCACCGTTATTGCCCGAGAAGAAAAATCAATCAATACTTTTTTCGTTATAGCATCAGGATGTAATCCATTGAATAAGTCATGCTCATAAAGCAAATTTGAACTTTCGTCCAAAAATTTGATATTCACTTCATAGTCGTCGGGGTTATCGATTTGGAAAAAAAATCGGTTATCAACACAAACAGATTCGTTTTCTTCTGAACAAAAACCCGTCACGGCGATAATCAGCATCGCCCAAAAAAATATAGTTTTCATAAAAATCCCTATCATTTAATTAAATCCTCTGTCGAAGGTAGTAGAAAAGATTAAACATTCAAACATTCACAAAAGAACAGTTCGCATCATTAGGGTTTGCTTGCTGTTTAGTGTTGTAAAATTCCTGGCGTTAAAGGCCTGATCAGCGAGACCCGGCCTGCCCGGCTAAACCGGGAGATTCAAATCAAACCACAGCCCGGAAGAGCTGCCATACGTTGGCATAGAAAGGCTATTTTCACTAAAAAATTCCGCTATGATTCTTATCAGTTGCCCAGAGTTTATGGCTGTCAAATGCTCATGCCAGTGAAAAGAGGAACCTGAACCGATCATGAAAATCTGTATCTTTAATGCCAAAAAATACGATCGTGAATTCTTTGACCTGTGCAATGCCGATACCGGCTTTGAACTGGAATACTTTGATATTCACCTGGATGAAAAAACCGCTCACCTGGCCAGAGCGGGTGATGCCGTCTGCGCTTTTGTTAATGACGATCTCAGTCGGCCAGTTCTGACTGTCATGGCGGAGTATGGTATCAGACTTCTGCTTATGCGCTGTGCCGGATTTAACAATGTTGACCTGGATGCGGCAAAAGAGTTGGGTATCACTGTAGCAAGAGTTCCGGCTTATTCTCCCGAGGCCACGGCTGAGCATGCCATTGCCCTGATCATGACCTTGAATCGCAAAACCCATAAAGCATATCAGAGAACCCGGGATGCCAACTTCTCACTGGAAGGGCTGACAGGATTTAACCTCCATGGTCGTGTAGCGGGGGTTATTGGCACGGGCAAAATCGGTCTGGCTGCTGCCCGTATTCTGAAAGGCTTTGGTTGCAAACTGCTGGGGTACGATCCTTATCCGAACCCGGCTTTTGAAGATCTGGGTGGGGATTATGTTTCCCTGAATCAACTGCTGCAACAAAGCAAGCTGATCACCCTGCACTGCCCTTTAACGAAAGACAACGAGTACATGATCAATGAGGACGCATTTAACCAAATGCAACCCGGAGTGTTACTGGTCAATACCAGCAGAGGTAAACTGCTGAATTCAATGGCAGCAATGGACGCTCTGAAAAAAGGGATTCTGGGTGGACTGGCGCTGGATGTCTACGAAAACGAGCAGGACCTGTTTTTTGAAGACCTGTCCGATGAGGTGATTCAGGACGATGTTTTCAGACGCCTTTCAGCCTGTCACAACGTTATTTTTACCGGCCACCAGGCTTTTCTTACCGAAGAGGCGCTGGTGGCCATTGCCAAAACCACACTGGGCAATGCCAGAGCTTTTTTCGAGGGAAAAGCCTCTGGCAACGAAATAGCCAGAGATGTGCCAGATCAGCATTGAGGTCGGACCAGTGAGGCCCGACCCATATACTCAGTGTTTGGCAGCTTTGAGCGCTTCTTTCTCAGCGTCACTCAAAAAAGAAATGGCCAGACCATTTTCCTGGGCCTGACGGATCTGCTCAGGGGAGAGACCAGCAGCAGGCGCCGCGACTTCATACTCATAGGGCAGCTCAATGCCTTCCACCGCCGGATCATCGGTATTGATAGTGGCTAATACGCCGTGTGCCAGGAATTTCCTGAGCGGGTGCTTTTCAATGCTTGGGAAAGTGCTGGTCTGGATATTTGACGTCAGGCAGGATTCAATACCAATGCGGTGCTCGGCCAGGTAATCCATCAGCGCCGGGTCTTCAATGGCTCTGACACCATGGCCAATTCGGGTGGCACCCAGATCACGAATAGCTTGCCATACGCTTTCGGCGCCCACTGCTTCGCCCGCATGAACTGTGACATTGAGACCAGCATCACGAACCTGTTTGAAGTGCTCAACAAACAGATCGCCCGGCTTGCCGAACTCGTCACCGGCCAGATCAATCGCAACCAGTCTGTCTTTGAAGGCCAGACAGGCATTCAGTTCCTGCTGGCAGGCTTCCTGGCCAAAAGTACGACTCATGATACCGATGAGGTTGGTTTTGACGTCAAAATCACGGCTGCCGGCCTGAACACCGTCCACGACCGCTTCGACCACACCCTGAGGATCAAGGTTGTGAGTCATGGCCATATAGTAAGGGCTGAAGCGCAGTTCGGTGTAATCAATTTGGGCATTCAGGGCGTCTTCAACATTCTCATAGGCGACTCGACGACATGCGTCGTAATCTGCCAGAACCTTTACACCCCAGTCCAGCTTGGCCAGAAAACTCACCAGGTCAGGCTCATTGCTCATAACCCGAACATGGGGAATCAGATCTTCCAGATTATTGGCGGGTAACTCCAGATTGTGCTGCTGGCCCAGCTCCAGAATGGTCCGGGGGCGAATATTACCGTCCAGATGACGATGAATGTCGGTGAGGGGGATGGACTTGTCAATCATGTTAATGCTGCTCTCATCAATCTCGGGGTCCGCGTCTCTTCAGCCCGGGACCATTTCATAATGCGGTTTCGGGGGAATGAATATTACAGAGAATCAGTCATAAGTCTAAGGCGAGAGTAGCGGATTTCCCTATTGACTGGGGAAATTTTGTCAGAATGGCTAACAACAAAGTTATTCAGGACCAAACAGGGGAACAAGCCGTACTGGCCAGAGTCAAAAGGTGTATGACTAATTAAATTAAATGTTGTCAGAGGAGTATTACTATGGCAAATCCATCAGGTGCAATGGGTCCTTCATCAGTGACTGGCGTGAATGTTCAGACGACACCTACAATGCCCGTGAAGCACCAGGGTACTACTGCGATGTATTCATTGCGTCGATGCTGTGAATATAAAGACAAATTAAGCAAGCTAACGACAGATTTCGAGTGGCCAATTGCTCCACTGCCTCTTAGACACTCTTCTGCGAAGGTTGAAAAACATCTGGAAGCCCGGTCGATAGAAGCTGTTTCATCCAGTCAGGGCTCGTTAACCAATCCACAAAAGATTAGCGGGACTACTGAGGCTGGAATTCAGGCTGAGCGAGAGGAAATCGTCGAATGTACGTCGGAGAATTACTCGCGCCTCTGTGAACATAGTCAGCGGTTAAGGAAAATTTTGGCTGTTGCTTTAGAGATAGAAATGGCATTGGATGACGATATCTCCTTCTATCAGAATGCTTTAGCAGGTCCGCATATGGAACAGCAAGAATTACAATCAAAGGCTGTTGCGGTGAATGAGAAACCCAAAATGTATGAGGCCAAAGATATGCAGGCTCTTGAACTGGAGATGAAAATCCTGAACCTTATGCAACAACCTGTAGATAGCAATAAGCCAATGAATCGACCACAGGCCGTGCAAGAAATAAAGTCGCCTGTTGATGAAAAAGTCATGAATTTAGAGAAACGTCTGAAATTAGCTGACAGTCGTATAAAAGATATGCAGTACGAACTTGGCAAAATGCAGAAAGAAAAAGATACATTATCCAAGCTTATTAAGTGGCGGGAAGGTTCTATAGAAGCATACATCCGTCGCGTTGAAGCTGATCATGATATCAAAGAAGAAACCCGGATTGAAAAAGAGAAACAATCCAGACGGGCTGACAAACTGCAGAAAGATTTATCAGCAGCTTATCAACAAATAGATGAATGTAATAATACCATTTTCGAAATCAGGAAAGAAAAAGATGCCCAATCCAGACAATGGGATATCGACAGGGCTGCTATGGAAAGAGAGATTGAAACCCTGAGAACTAGCCTGAGAGCACTCTCGGTTAACAACCCGACGGCAAAGACGAAAGCCTCCCCGTATGCTCGTTAATCGTCAAAACAGTTGTGAATTTTTTAATGTTGTAAAAGGAGTATTACATGATAGGTCCATTTGGCGCAGGAAATCCTTCAGCAAAAACTGACCTCGCTCAGGAGTTACCTAAGACGCACAGAGGCACTGCGATGTTTGCATTGTATCGATGCAGTTATTATCGACAAGCATTACGCAATATTTATCTGAACGGGACCTGCCTGACTTTACCTCCCCCCCCAGAACATTGCACGCTTCTGGAGGGTGGTAAACGTCTACAAAAACGTACGGTGGACGTTTCTTCATCCCTGCAGGAGTCAACTGCATCACAAAAGCTTACCGAAGACAGTGAGGCTGGACCCCGGGCTGAGCTGGAGATAACCCGGGCTGAGCTGGAAAGAATGCATGAACGTATTCAGGGAGATTACCAGCGCTTCTGCAAGCTCCATAAAAAGTTCACTGAAGTTATGGGCCTTGTTGAGGATGCTGAATCGGCATTGATTAAAGACTTTGATTTCTATTATGACCGAGTGTTACTCAGTCTCAAAGAGGATGAGAGGGAGAATGACTCTTACAGACTCCGGCATGAAAAAGCTGTGCTATCCAGACGGAATGAGCAGTTAGAGAAGCAGTTACATGAGAAGAACACAGTGCTTGATGCCAAAGAAAAACAACTGTCTGACATGCAAACCACAAACGTTCAATTGCTTCAAAGGCTAAGAGATATGCATCAAAGGCTAACGTCCGAGGGCGCTGATGTGGTACCCAAAGAGGCGCTATCTCAGCTACAGAATGATCTGCGAGAGACTCAGGCTCTCTTGCAAGAGAGAGAGAATAAAGTGAGTGCCCGGGTTGCAAAGGCTACTCCGAAAGCACTCTCAACTGACAACCAGACGGCAGGGACAGAAGCTGGACCGGACGAGGCTCGTTAACAGGCAAACGGTTTATGAATTTTTGAATGTTGTAAAAGGAGTATTACAATGGCCAACTCACTCGACTTAACAATGAGTCCGCTTGGACATGACCCCATTAGATCTGAGATGCCAAGGGGCCATTCGGACAGCATTGCGAGATATGCATTGCGTCGTTGTTATGTTTGTAAAGATGCATTAGGAAAATTACCGACAGAAGACACGATCATGTCGGGTTTTTCTGCCCCTCCGGAAAATAGCCCTTTTTGTCGTAAAGATCTGGAGTCCCGAGAGGTGGCAGTATCTTCATCTTGTCAGGGCCCGACAACTATTCTGCGAAAAGTAAGCGAGGCCAGTGAGGCTGAAATCGAGGCTGAACTGGAGAAAATGAATGAACGTATTCAGAATGATTACAAGCGCCTTTGTGAGTACCGCTCGCAGTTAATGGAATTTATACAATTTGCTAGGCAGACTGAAACTATATTGGAAGAAGATATTCTCTTCTATACGAAAGCGTTTTTAAGTCTGCCTAAGGATCAGCAAGCATTAGAGGTAACGACTAATGAGCTGCATCAGAAAACCAAAATGTTTGAGGCCGCAGATCAGGAGGTTCGTGAACCGGCTAGAAAATTCCAGAAGCTTACACTACCGCTTGAAGATAGCAAAAAGCCAATGAAGCGACTGCATGACGAGCAAGAAGCAAAGGCGCTTGTTGATGAAAAAATTAAAAATTTAGAGAAGCTTTTGAGTGAATACCATAGTCGTTTATCGAAGATGTCTAGCATCTTTAGCGAAACCGAGAAAGAAAAATATAAAATATCAAAAGAAAATGATTATTATCTGGCGTTATTGAAAAAAGAATATGCACGACGTTCGGATAGAGAAAACCAGATCGTTAGAGAACATGAAGAACAAACTGAGAAACAATCCGAGCGGATTAAAAACCTGAGGAAATGTATAGCAAGATATAAAAGTGACTATCAGAAACAATCCAATAAGATTAAAAGACTGAGGAAGCTTGCAGTACAAAATAAACTTCGCTTCGAGACTGATAAGGCTATCAAAAAAAAACTCAGTGATGAAAAAGATGCGCTATCCAGACGGGTTGAGGAACTAACGAATGAGTTACATCATCAAACCGCACTGCTTGAAGGCAAACAAAAGCAACTCTCCAATACAGTAAGTCAAAATGCTCTTTTTATGAAAATGCTGAAGCGTTCATCTCAATTGAACAGTACCAGAGTGCTTGAATTGATAAAGAGTAAAAAGATGTTCTCTCAGCTTCAGAGTGAGCTGAAAGAGACTCAGTCTCTTTTGAAAGCGAAAGAGGCTGAACTGAGCTCAAGGGATGCTGAATCCATACAGTGGGATATCGACAGGGCAGCGACGAATAAAAAGATTAAAAACCTGAGGGCTAAACTGAGAGCACTCTCAATGGACGACCAGACGACTGATACTAAAGCTACATTGGATGAGGCTAGGAGGCTGACCGAGAATAGCGCCCGTAGCGAGGACGGCAGAAAATTGAGGATGAAAATTCGGTTTTGTGAGGAGAATAGCGAGCTATTTGACGAACAAAAGCGGATTTTCAGACCAATTTGCTGCCGCCGCAGTAGGGCAGTCTATTCTCGGTCAGCCTCCTAGTTGATAGTCAAAATAGTTGTGAATTTTTAACGTTGTAAAAGGAGTATTACAATGGCAAATCCAACAGGTGCAGCAACCTCTGCACACATAATTGACCAGAGTGTTCGGATCAAAGATATGATGTCCGGCGACGATCCCGCCAGCGTTGCAGAATATTCATTATATCGATGCAGTGCTCTTACAGAGCCATTAAGCAAGATGCGTAAAGGGATCACTGTGGAAGGGTTACCTAAACCCCCTTCGCAGTGCCATCTTTTGAGTGATTTTAAATGTCTGGATCGTCGGACGGTGTCAGCGCATCCATCCCTCGAGGATAGTACTGAGGAGATGCCAAGCGTTTTAAGCAGGATTAACGTAGGCACAAGAAGCGTTTTAAACAAGATTAACGAAGCCAATGGCTATGGAATCTGGGCTGAACTGGCAAATATGGATCAGCAAAGAAGGGCGTACTACCATCGCCTCTGCCAGCTTCACAGTCAGCTCTGTGAATCTCTGAATGTCGCTCAACAGGTTGAAAACTTATTAGAAAACGATATTTCTTTTTATATCGAAGTGTTACAAGGTCAGCATAAGGGTCAGGAAGAATTACCGGTAATGGGCAGTAAATTCTCTCAGGCTTTGACTGCACACTTAGGTTCTCTTGAGAGTGCGCTAGATCAGAAGACGAAAATACTTGAAGCCCGAAATGAGCAATTTCATGAAATGGATAAAAAAATCCAGGAGCTTACGCAGCAGGCTGTACTTAGCAAAAATACAGCGTTTTCGGTAGCGGACGAACAAGTCAGAACCATTCAAACTAAGGAATTATTCAAAGAATTAGATGACCAGCTGAGTCTATCTCGTAAGCGTTCAGCTCTGATGCGGGAAGAGCTTAAGGAAGTTGGAATAGAAAGAAAAGAGGCTCAAGCTGCCCTTCGCAGTTTCGAAGCTGGAAAACATGTGAGCATGGAAGATTTTAAGAAGTTGAAGGCGGATTTAGCACAAGCTCGTGGCGATCAGCATATTTTAAAAATAATAAAGAAAGATAGAGATGAACTATTCGGAATAGTTAAAACGCTGCAGGATGAAAAAGGTAAACAATACGAAGAATTTTACAGGACGAAGCAGAAGTTATTAGAAATTAGAAGGTTCTCAAATAATCAGCAAGTTGAATCAGAAAAAATGCAAAAAGCAATGCAAGAAAAAAACGATGTGTTGTCCAGACGGGTTGAAGGGCTGGAGGCAGAGTTAGCAGAAGCTCGTCGTTGTTCAGATGCTCATCTGGCTCTTTTAAAAAAAATGCGGAAAGAAAAAGCTCAACAATCCAGGGGAGCGAGCCAACGTGAGAATGAGTCAGATCCAAAAACCACAGAGCGTGACGACATTCAGGGGGAACTGTTTGAACTGGAACTTGAAAACAATCATTTGATGAGCCAGTTGGCCTGTAGAGAACAAAGTCTCAGAGCTGAAAAAAGAATGCGCTCTCAGCTTGAGAATGAGCTGGAACAGACCCGGTCTCTTTTGCAACAGAAAGAAGATGAGGTGATCGCCTGGGTCAATCAATCGAGACAGTGGAACACCGCCAGGGCGGCTATGGAAAGAGAGATTGAAAATCTGATGGATAAACTGAGCATGCTATTACAGAACAACCAGTCAGAGGAGATGGAAGTTTCCCAGGATAATAGTTAAACGGTTTATAAATTTTTTAATAGTGTAAAAGGAGTATTACTATGACTTACCCAATTAAATCAGCAGCAGGACCTTCATTTGTATCTGACCCCAAGGTCAATAAAAATGTTGAGATGCCAGCTGAAGCGCCTCGCAAATTTCCGGACGCTTCTGCAAAGGTTTCATTGCATCAATACTCTGCTGTTATGGATACATTAAGCCTGTTGCGCAAAGGCATGACCGTGGAAAAGTTGCCTGACCGTCCTGAGCCTTGCCATCTTCTTTATGGTGCTAAAAGTCTGATGTCACGGAAAGTGGTAGCTTCTTCACCACGGTATGACTCGCCAACCGATTCAGGAAAGCTTGAAGACAGAGAGCCTGAAATTCTGGCTGAGCTGGGGAGAATGGAAAGACGAACTCAGGAGGATTATCAGCGGCTCTCCAGGCTCCATAGTCAGCACTCTGAGGCTATGGATGTTGCTCTAAAGACTGAAACGGAATTGAAGAACATTTTTCCCTTCTACCACAGTGCAATGGCAAGGCAGCATCATGATATGCAAAAATTAGAGTCAATGCTTGTTGAGTTGCACGAACAAAACAAAATCCTTGACGCCAAAGATGAGGAAGTAGATGAACTGGTTAGAAAAAATCAGGATCTTACACGAGAGCTTGAAAGCAGCAGAAATAAAGCGTTCAATTTGCAGAATGTGGAAGACATAATCATTCGTAATGAAGCATTAGTCAGACAGTTAGAGAATAGTTTAAGAGAAGCTTTTAGTCGTTCAACATCGATGCAGAAAGAGCTTAATAAACTCCGGCAAGAAAAAGCTGCAAAATGGAAACCTGCTGACAAGCCGGATAGGGATTTAGCAAAAGTTCAACCTGATCCAAATGTTGATAAGGATACCTTAAGCACAATCCTTAAAGAAAAAACTGCACTATCCAAACGGATTGAAGAACAGGACAGATTGTTAGAAGACACCAGGAAACGCTTGAAAGTTGCTGAAGATTACATGGTCGATATGCGGAATGAAAAGCATGCACTAGGCAAACAGCTTCGGGAACTGAAGAATAGTCTGGAAAGAGCTAATTGTGACGCAAGTGAGCATGCAAGCGCATTAAAAAAGGAGCGTGCAGAAAAATACGGGCTATCCAGACAGCTTAACGATCTGGAGAAGCATTTATCAATTGCTCAGCATGCAACAGGTTATTATCAGAAAAAGGCTATCGATGCCCAGATAGAATTAATAGAGCAATCCAGAAGGATTAAGTAACTTGAGGATGAGTTACGCCAGAAGGGCATAGCAGAGACAGAAGCCTCCATGGATCAGGCCCGTTAACAGTCAAACGGTTTATGAATTTTTTAATAGTGTAAAAGGAGTATTACTATGACTTACCCAATTAAATCAGCAGCAGGACCTTCATTTGTATCTGACCCCAAGGTCAATGATAATGTTGCGATGTCACCTGAAGCACCTCGCAAATGTGCGGACAGTTCTGCAGTGGATTCATTGCATCGATTCTCTGCTGTTATAGATACATTAAGCCTGTTGCGCGAAGGCATGACCGCAGAAAAGTTGCCTGACCGTCCTGATTATTGCCATCTTCTTTACGGTGATAAAAGTCTGATGTCACGGAAAGTGGTAGCTTCTTCACTGCGGTATGACTCGTCAACCGATTCAGAAAAGCTAGAAGACAGAGAGGCTGAAATTCTGACTGAGCTGGGGAGAATGGACAGACGAACTCAGGAGGATTATCAGCAGCTCTCCAGGCTCCATAGTCAGCACTCTGAGGCTATGGATGTTGCTCTAAAGACTGAAACGGAATTGAAGATCATTTTTCCCTTCTACAACAGTGCGATGGAAAGGCAGCATCATGATCAGCAAAAAATAGGGTCACTGTTTGGTAAGTTGCAAGAACAATACAAAATCCTTGACACCAAAGATGAGGAAGTAGGTGAACTGGTTAGAAAAAATCAGGATCTTACACGAGAGCTTGAAAGCAGCAGAAATAAATTGTTCAAGTTGCAGAATGTGGAAGACATAATCATTCGTAAAGATGCATCAGTCAGACTGTTAGAGAACAGTTTAAGAGAAGCTAATCTTCGTCTAACATCGATGCAGAAAGAGCTTAATACACTCCGGCAAGAAAAAGCTGAAAAATGGCAACCTGCTGACAAGCAGGATAAGGATTTAGCAAAAGACCAACCTGATCCAAATGTTGATAAGGATACCTTAAGCACAATCCTTAAAGAAAAAACTGCACTATCCGAACGGATTGAAGATCTGGAGAGACTTTTAGAAGACGCCAGGGATCGCTCGAAAGCTGCTGAAGATCTCGTGGCCGGTACGAGGAATAAAATGAATCAAAAAGACAAACAGCTTCGGAAACTGAAGGAGAGTCTGAAAAGTGCTGATCGTAACGCAAGTGAGCATGCAAACGCAGTAAAAAAGGGGCATGCAGAAAAACACAGGCTATCCAGCCAGCTTAAAGCTCTGGAGAAGCATTTATCAATTGCTCAGCAAGCAACAGATCATTATCAGAAAAAGGCTATCGATGCCCAGATAAAATTAATAGAGCAATCCAGGCGGATTGAGCAACTTGAGAATGAGTTACGCCAGAAGGGCATAGCAGAGACAGAAGCCTCACCGGATCAGGCTCGTTAACAGTCAGACGGCTTATGAATTTTTGCATAGTGTAAAGGGGGTAATACAATGGCAACACCAGCAGGCACAGCAAACCGACCGCTCGAATCTAACATTTTGGTTAATCAAGATGTTGAGTTGGCATCTGAGTTGCCCAGCAACCATACGCGCCATACTGCGATCTATTCATTGCATCAATGCAAAGCTCTTACAGAGATATTAAGCAAGATGCGCAAAGCTACGATCGTAGAAGCCTTGCCTGAACCCCCTGTGCCTAGCCGTTTTAAAAGTCTGAAGTCGCGGACAGTGGCAGTTTCTTCATTCTGGCAACGTTCGCCAACCGATTCAGGAAAGTCTGTCCAGGCCAGTAAGACTGAAATCCTGGCCGAGCTGGATAAAATGGATGAGTGTCTTCAGCAGTATTATCAGCGCATCTGCCAGCTCCATAGCCAGCTCACTAAAACGCTGGAAATTGCTTTGCAGACAGAAACGGCATTGAGCGACGATATTCCCTTCTATGAAGAAGTGTCTAAAAGCCAGCATAAGGAGCAGCAAGAATTACAGTTAATGGCTGATAAATTGCAGAAACAAACCAAAATGCTTGAAGCCAAAGATCGTGAAGTCCATGAACTGGGTGCAGACATCAGCTTTCTTAAAGAACAGGCTAAGATTAGCAAAGAGCATTTGAACCGAGCTTGTGACCAGCAATCAATTAAGGCGATTGCTGATGAAAGAGTCAGAAAATTAGAGAATGTCATAAGAAATGTTAATAGTAATTCAACATCGATTCAGAAAGAAATTAAAACCATCCGGGAAGAAAAAAAGCAGTTGGATGATGCCTTTTCCAAAATCGGGCTGAAAAAATTTTCGGATCCCCAACAGATTCTAAAGCTGTTGCAGGATTTAGAGTCAGCTAATCGCATCGTAAAGTCTTCTCGAGATCAAAATGAAAGAATAGTTCAGCTAGAAGAATTGAATAACAATCAGAGCAGGGATTTGCTAGAAGTTCGAAGGCGCTTAGAAGAGTCTGAATCTTACGTACTAAGAATCAGTGCAAAAAATGCTGATCTATCCCGTCAGAATGAGCAACTGAAGAGTCAATTGGCCAAAGCTAATCCTGGCTCCGAAAGAAAAATCCATGAAGACAAAGGTGCGCTAACCAGACGGGCTGAGAAGCTGGAAAAGGATTTAGCAGAAGCTAACCGTAACTATCAGGAATCCATAAGAACAATCCGGGAAGAAAATGCAGTTCTTAATCGTGGCTATCAAGAAATCATAAGAAGAATTCAGGAAGAAAAAGACTTACTTGATCGTGCCTATCAAGAGACCATAAGAATAAACCAGGAACAGGCTGATCATCTAAATTGGCGTATATCAAAAGCTCAACATACTGCAGGTTCTCATCAGGATGACGATATCAGAGCCCGTTTAGAGCGATTGGAACAATCAAGACCGACTGAGCAGCTTGAGAATGACTTACGCCAGAAGGCCACCATGCTTAAAGCCACACAAGAGCAACTGTCTGAAGTTGAAAGTCAAAAAGCTCATATGCTGAAGAAGTTAAAAAATATGCATAAAAAGCTCACTGCCAAGGGTATTGATGTGGTACCCAAAAATACACTGACTGAGCTTCAGAATAACCTGCAACGGACCCAATCTCTTTTGCAACAAAAAGAGGATGAAGTCACTGCCTGGGTCAACCGATCCCGACAGTGGGAGACCGACAGGGCAGCTTTGGAAAGGGAGATTGAAACCCTCAGAGCCCAGCCAGGCAGGTTTATACAGAACAACCCGACAAGCGGAGATGAAAGCCCCCTGATCAGGCGGGCTGATAGTCAAACGGTTTAAGAATTTTTTAATGAAGTAAAAGGAGTATTACTATGTCCAATCCAATACACAATCCCGCAAGAGCATTGATTGAATCTCAATTTTTGGGGAGAGAAGGGGGGCGGATAACACGAGAGAAACCTGGCAAGAATCCGGGTCAAGCTGTGGAGTACGCATGGAGACGCTGTCGTGCCTCTAAAGGCAACTTAAGCATGGTGCTGGCAGGAAAGACGGTATCAACCTTGCCTGCCAGGCCCGAGCATAGTCGTTTTGTGAATGGCGGTAAATCTCTGGGGGACCGGACGGTAGCGTTGGAGCCGTCTGCATCCTGGTTCGGTACTTTTTTGCCAACCTGTTCGCTTCAGCCTGCCCAGGCCAGTGATGCTGAAACTCAGGCTGAGCTGAAGAAAATGGATGAGCGCATTCATGAGTATTACCAGCTTATCTGTCAGCTCCATAGTGACTACTGTGAAGTTTTGAAAGCTGCGCAACAGACTGAAGATGCATTAGGTAACGATATTCCCTTCTATGAAACCGTGTTAGAAAGTCAGCGCAAGGATCAGCAATCGTTACAGCTAATGGCCAATGAACTTCTGGATGAGTTCGAAACATTAAAAGACAGCTTCCTTGCTGATATCCAGCAAAGAGATCAGAGACATTTGCAAGCTTATGATCAAGATCCTTCAAGAGCTAACTTCGCGCAGGCTTTAATTGCCCACGTTCGCTCACTTGAAGATGAGCTGCGTCAGAAGACCCTGTTGCTGACAAATAAAGATGAGGAAGCTCATGACCTGGATAGAAAAAATCAGGAGCTTACACGACAGGCTGAGTTTAGTGAAAAACAAATGATTCAGGCGCTGACCGAGCAAGACAGAATGGGACGTGTTAAAGAGGCAGCTGGCACACTAGAGACGAATTTGCATGAGGCTAGTCGTCGTTTAAAAATTTTCCAGAACGCCATTGATAAACTCCACAAAGAAAAAAATGCAGAATCCACAAGGGCTGACAATCTGAAATTCCAGCTAAATCAGGTCACAGCCCAGTTACGGGAAAGGACCAGGAAGGAAGGGCAACAGTCTGAAACAGAGCTTGAAAACATTCGCTTGAGGAGGCAGTTGGATAATGCACAAAGCAGCCTTAAATCAGTATCAGAACCTTTAGAGAATTTTGCAGCGTTGCAACTCAGAAGTGAACAGTTAGAGACGCTGACAAAAAATCAGACGCAAGATTTGCAGAGAATCAGGGGTGAGCGAGATCAGGCCCATTCGAGAGTTGTGGCTATTGAAGAACAGTTGAAAAGCCACCACGCAGAAATGAAGCAAGTCATGGATGAGACAAAGAAAGCCGAAAAAGGCCTGAACCAGCTGCAATCTCAGATTCAACGGCTGCAAGCCCAGCTCGTCGAAGCACGAGAGCACAATGAAAAATTGCAGGCCGACAAGCTGTCTTCTGACACTGAGGTGCGTCAACTCAGAACACGTTTCGCCAGTCAGGTCTCTGATGCACGAATCAAGGCCAGCCAGGCCAATATCCAGCTTAATATGGAGTTAAAAGAGAAGAAGAAGCAGCTTGAGAAAGAAAGAGCTCATTACCACGAGCTGTCGGCTCAGCTTGAGTTCCTGAACGGTGCCATGAAAAAGGAGAATGAAAAAGCATCCGGGTATTTTGAAAAAAGTCAAAGGCTGGAAGAGAAATTCAGACTGGGTAAAGAGCGGTTAACCGAGCTTGAATCTCAAAAAACGCAGCTGAAAAAACAGTTAAAGGATACCCAAATTCAGCTTAAAGGCTCTAACGGTCGCGTTTCAGCGCTGGAAGTTCAGCTGGGTCAGCAGAACAGGGAACTGGAACAACTCAGAGCCACGGGAGACGAACTGAAAGCCAACAAAGAGACGCTCGCTCAGGTTCAGACTGACCTGCGACAGACCCGGTCTCTATTACTAAAGGCTTCTACGGCAGAGACAAGCGTAAAAGAAGCGCTGCAAAAGAAAGAGCATGAAGTGAGAACCTGGATCGCTCAATCCAGGGAGTGGAATACCGCCAGGGCAGCTCTGGAAGGAGAGGTGACTACCCTGAAAGCTGGATTGCAAACCGTGTTAAAAGAGCAGCGCAGAGCGGAAGCAGAATTCACCCAACAGGCCAAGAGCCTTGAGGATCTGGCAAAGTCGCTGCTGGCATCAGAAACAAAGCTGAAACTGGCTTCCAGAGAGGCTCAGTCAGCCCGGAGCTCTCAAACCCAGCAGATTGAATCGCTGACTGTTGAGGTCTCTGAACTGAGGCGTCTCAAAGAGAAAGCTGAAGATGCATTGCTGACATTCGAGACCCGGTTCAAGGAGGACTATAGCCAGTCTGAGCGCAGTGTGAGTGAATTGAATCAACAGCTCATTGCCTTGAAAGCTCAGCTGAGCAACGTTTCCGAAGCGGAGCAGAGAGCGATCGGTGAAGTAGCGCAGGCGAAGTCAGACTGCAAAAAGTTCAGGAGTGATGCTGTTCGTCTTGAGCAACAGGTAGACAGGCTCACCAGAGAGGTCTATCGACTCAGGGATGAGCAGAAGAAGGCCAAAATAGAACTCGGGAAAGAACGGCTTGAGTTGAGAAGTGAGGTGGCAACGCTGAGGGAGAAAGCTTCAAAAGCGGATATTATTGAGCAGGAGCTGCAGCTTAAGCAAAAGGCCTTCTCCGATCAAAAAGCTCTGTTTTCCCAGACGGAAAGTGCACGCAAGGCTCAGCTTGAGCGGCTCAGGCAGGATCTGGACGAGTCCAATCAAAAGCTTCATGAAGAAGAGGCGGCTAAATTAGGCTTTCAGCTGGATTACAATTCTGCCAAAAGCCATTTGGAACAGTTGCAGCAAGAGCACGCTGAGGCCATGGCTGAAATTGACAGGTTGAAAGTCTTGTTAGAAAACAGTGGGCAGGTGCCAAGGACTGGTACCGGTTTTGATTTCCGGGAGTCCGGCGTCGAGTTCGACGATCAGGGAGCCTATGTCAGTCTCAGTACCGCCACACATCAACCCAATTCTTTACTTCAACCTCTTTCTGTGACCGGTGAAACAGGGTTGACCGATCTTCAGGCTCAGGGTCCTCGAGGTGTCTCTCGCTTTCAGTATCAGGAGCTTATGAGGAAGAAAAATGAGTTGGAGCAGCAGATGTCAGACCTCAGGGAGGAACTCAAAATGGCTCAGGATCAAAAGAGAGACTATAAAAAACGAGTCAGTGAGGCCGCCCTGGAAGTGGCAGATATCAAAAAACAGCTGAAAGAGGTTAAGGCAGAAAGTGAGCAATTTGCGCACATTGCCAGCGATCGGGCAGAAGAAGAGAAAAAGTGGCGTGAAGAGGTCGGTAAACTGACCAGAGCAAAGGCGCAGATTGAGCTTGAGAAACAGACTCAGGTGGATGAATCTCTTGAATTTGCCGATAAAACCGTGCTTCGAAATGCTGAACTGGAGACAGAGGCGGGGTACTTGAGAACCCGGTTGGAGGATCTGGAATACCGTCTGGAAAAAGAAATGCCTACTGTTATGCAGGAAAATGAGAATCTGACTCTGCAAAATGAAGCCTTCAAGACGGCACTTCTTGATGTGGTTGGTTTATTCAGAGAGAAGCTGTCTGAAGCGGATCAGCAACAACTTGAAGACAAGCTTTTGAAGATACAGTCACTGCTGCTACCGCCACAGCAGTAAAATACTGCCTTTGAGGTTAAACGGCATCTATTGAACAGATGTCGTTTTTTTCAGCTCTAATACCAATCGAACTTTCTAACTACCCGGATTGCCGACGCAATGGCGTCATTCAGTGACAGCAAACAATCAATCTTTCTTCCGTAGTTCGGTTATTTGCACCGTACCCTCTTCAGTAACAGTGAACACATGGCTGCCATCGCGGCTGAAGCTGGCTGTGACAAGACGACTATCATGGGAAATGATAGCTTTTTCGACCCATGTCCCACGGGTCTGCTGACCAATGATTTTAGTGGTTTTGTCCTTGCTGGTAGTTAGCACGTGGCGGCCATCAGGGCTGAAACTGGCCAAAAAGACCTCCTGTTCATGAAAAAGTATGGCTTGACGAATCCAAAATCCATGGGCTCCCAGACCATAAATGCATACCGTACCAAAGGTTGAGTGAGACGAGGTACTTCCGGCGCCCACCACATAGCGGCCATCCGGGCTGAAGCTGACAGAGACGACGCGGCTAATATTGCGAAAGATGATTTGTTGCCTCCATGATTCATAGGCATTCTCGCTATAGATTTCTGACTCTCCATAACGATTGAGGGTAACCCAATGGCGGCCATCGGGGCTAAAGGAGACGGTGGCCGATTCGACATCAGCCCTGTGGGAAATCTGTACCCATGATCCATCAGCTGCCTTGCCATAGATTTTTGGCTTGTCATATCCAGCGGTTATTACCAGATGGCGGCTATCAGCGCTGAAGCTGGCTTTCACTTGAGGACTTCTCTGGCGACTGGAACCTGTTTCTTCCCATGATTCATCGTCTTTCAGGCTATGAATTTTTATCTCGTGACCCCAACTGGCGGTCACCAAATGGCGGCCATCGGAGCTGAAGGTGGCTGATGTGACTATATTGTGATGGTGAATGATGGCTTTTTGTTCCCATGATCCAGTGTTACTCAGACTATGGATGTGCGCCGTCCTATCGTGACTGATGGTCACCAAATGGCGGCCATCGAAGCTGAAGATGGCTGATGTGACCTTATCGTGATGGCGAATGATGACTTTTTGTTCCCATAATCCGGTGTCTTTCCGGCTATGGACCTGCGCCGTCCTTTCGTTAAAGTTGGTCACCAAATGGCGTCCATCGGGACTGAAGGTGGGCGACATCAGATTACGTCGATGTTTAATGGTGGTTTTTAGCTCCCATGATCCATCGCTCCCCAAGCCAAAAATTGTTGCCGTGTTGTCCTGACTGGCAGTCACTGCATGCTGACTATCGGGGCTGAAGGTGGCTGAACTGATAGGATGATCATGAATGATGTGTTTTTTTTCTGGCCATGATCCATCATCCTCATGACCGAAGATTTTCACCGTCCTATGAGAATTGAACACCATCAGATGACGGCCATCATCACTCAGGGTGGCTGAACGGGATTGGTAATTTCTTTCAATGATGGTTTTTGTATCCAACTTGAATGTTTTGTATTGAGACATAAGTACAGTCTTGGTGAAAAATAGCAGAGCAGGTACAGAAGCACCCGTCTTTTGGAGATGGGTAAGTGACGTCAATAAGGCCTTATCGTTCGTAAACGACCCAAGCCAATCATGGACTTGTTGATTACTTTTTGTAGTGATGGTTTTTCTCAGTTGATACTGGTGTGATAAAGGAAACCGACGAAACCACGCTTTTGCCAGGGCGTTATCGCTTTTAATAGCATCGCGAAAGTGGGTGCATACCTGTTTTAAGCGGTGAATATCCCGGAGCGACAAATATCTGAAGATGAGGGAATATGATGTTGTGGATAATAAATGCAGCAAAGATTGTATCTGCCTGTCAGGTACAGTGACGGACCTGTCGGCATGGATAGCAGTGGTTGTTGCCGATTGAGCTTGCTCGGGTGGTGGTGAGGGTAAATCTGTAATTTCGAGCTTGTTATTTATAGAATTCATAGTGTTTTTTACTTAAGTCAGGATTTCCTTTCGACCAGTTACGACATTTAAAAATTGATTTTGGTAATTAGATTGGGTTTTGGAATAAAAGTTCATAAAATTTTTTTGAGTGCAACTAACAAAACTTTTGTCTGCAAGTTGTTGCCGTAACTAACTAACCGGTTAGCATTTAAAAAGACACCCATAAATTTGCTTTACCATCCACCTGGTCTACTTTTTCACCCATCACTGATTTTTTACCCAGACAGGTGTGTTCATGGCTCAGGCCCGCAATACTCTGATTGACCCCGGTTCAACGCCCTATTACCACTGCATAGCAAGATGTGTTCGTCAGGCTTACCTCTGTGGAGAGAACCACCTTACTGGCAAGAATTACGAGCATCGCCGCGAATGGGTGGTAGATAAACTTCAGGAACTGGTTTCAGTCTTTGCTATCGAAGTTTGCGCTTACGCTGTCATGTCGAATCATTATCATGTGGTTTTGCACATCAATCAGTCATCTGCCAGGAGCTGGTCACGGAATGAAGTGCTGCATCGTTGGACGACCTTGTTCAGAGGTCCACTTCTGGTGCAAAGGCATCTGGCCGCTGACAAACTGGGCAGCGCTGAATTGGCCCGTATTGATGAATATGCTGAGGAATACCGGCGTCGTTTAACGGATATCAGCTGGTTTATGCGCTGCCTGAATGAACATCTTGCTCGTGAGGCCAACAAAGAAGATGAGTGTAAAGGACGCTTCTGGGAAGGTCGCTTTAAAAGCCAGGCATTGCTGGACGAAGCAGCGTTACTGACCTGCATGGCCTATGTTGACTTGAATCCGATTCGGGCAGGAAAGGCAGAAATACCGGAAGAGTCGAACTACACGTCGATTCAGGAACGAGTGGAGCAGGTTAAACATTCTGAGACTAAAAAACAGCCGCTGACCCTGAAACCTTTCTGTTTGCAGGGACAGGAAGCGGACGTTGCCCTTCCCTACCTTCTTCACGACTATCTGGAACTGGTTGACTGGAGTGGCCGCATTGTCAGGACAGACAAGAAAGGTTCCATCCCGTCGTGTACCCCTCCTATTCTTCAAAGACTGGAAATTGATCCGGATGAGTGGCTGAAAACCATGCAATGGAATAATCGTTTTTATCGGGCAGTTGGCCGTCTGGAGGCGATGAAGGCCTTTGCACTTGAAGCCAGACAGAAGTGGCTTCGAGGTTTAAACGCCTGCAGTCGTTTGTACCTGACAGGTTAGTGTAGAAGTCAGTTAAGACGTCAAAGACCCTCTCTTTATCTCTTCGACTTATGTCGGAATGGATTTGCATTGTCTGAATTATGGCTTGGACAGCCTTTGTTCGTTGGATGGCGCTGTGTGTCTCATTGATACGCTACTTGAGGATAGATTTTCTGATCCTTTTTGGGAATACAGTTTTTGAATGTCTTGTTTTTTTTATGGGTGTCTTATTTTAATTTTATGGGTGTCTTATTTTAATTTTTTTTTGACGAGGCTGTTTTTTTATGGGTGTCTTATTTTTTTGTGTCTTATTTTTTTTTTTAATTTTTTGACGAGGCTGTTTTTTTATGGGTGTCTTATTTTTTTTGTGTCTTATTTTTTTTTTTAATTTTTTGACGAGGCTGTTTTTTTATGGGTGTCTTATTTTTTTTTTCTGTTGATGTAGATGTTCGACTTAGTGCTTGGATTGCAATGATCGATAAAATAACTTCTTGATTCACACGACAGAATGAGGAGCCGCAATATCCACTGAGGCTATCGCGGCTCTTTTTTTGTTTTGCAGTTTGGCTGGAGAGAAACCAGCCAAAACGTTACAAAGAGATTTCTTTCTCGTCAGGTGATGATGAAATCGTAGAGTTATCAACTCTTTGAACAGATGCCGTTTAATTCAACCTCAATCAGGCATTAAAACGCTTGAAACGATTAGCCAGTCCATTAGTGGAACTGTCCTGATCGGAAGTCGTACCGGACTCTTTCAGGCGGTCATAAACCCGGTTGCCCAGAACCTTGCCCAGTTCTACACCCCATTGATCAAAAGAGTTGATCTGCCAGAGGGTTCCCTGCACAAAGACTTTCTGTTCATAGAGTGCCACCAGAGCACCCACCACCTCCGGAGTGATTTTCTCAGGCACAATCATATTGTTGGGACGGTTGCCGGGAATCACCTTATGAGGCGCCAGAGCGTCAATATCGGCACTGCTTATGCCCGCCTTCGTTAACTCTTCACGAACCTCATCCAGATTCTTACCCTGCATCATGGCCTGACTCTGGGCCAGGGCGTTGGCAAATAGCCATGGATGCTGTTCGCCCAGTGGATTATGGCTGGTGGCCGGAGCAATGAAGTCCACAGGAATCAGTCGCGTACCCTGATGCAGCAACTGGTGATAGGCGTGCTGGTCATTAGTACCTGTGCCACCCCAGATAACGGCACCTGTCTGGTAATTAACGGTGCTGCCATCTCTGCGGGTCTGCTTGCCGTTACTTTCCATATCCATCTGTTGTAAATGGCCCGGGAAGTCACGCAGGAAGTAATCGTAGGAAATAACGGCGTGGGACTCTGAGCCAAAGTAGTTCTGGTACCAGACGCCCAGCATACCCAGGATAACCGGCATGTTCTTTTCCAGAGGTGCCTGGGCAAAGTGCCTGTCCATCTCCCAGGCACCTTTCAGCAGTTTCTGGAAGTTCTCAAAGCCCACTACCAGGCTGATCATCAGTCCAATGGTGGACCAAAGAGAGTAACGGCCACCGACCCAGTCCCAGAGTGGCAGGGTGTTTTCCTGGGCGATACCAAACTCATCAATGGCTTTCAGATTGGTGGAAATAGCCACGAAGTGTTTGCGAATGTCGGACTCGGCACAACCTTTTTCCAGCATCCAGGCACGGGCAGCCTGGGCATTCTGCAAGGTTTCCAGTGTGCCAAAGGACTTGGAAGCCACGATAAACAGGGTGGTTTCTGGATCAATCCTGCGAAAAACTTCTGAAATTTCGTTCGGATCAATATTGGCTACATAGTGATGTTCGAGCCCTTCAACATGATAAGGCGTCAGAGCATTGATGACTGTCTTCAGACCCAGATAGGAGCCGCCAATACCAATATTGACAATGTGTTTGATGGCTTTGCCGGTGAAGCCTTGCCACTCGCCAGAATGCACTGAGTCGGTAATGCCTTTCATGCGCTTGTGGGTAGCGCGTATTTTGGGCATGACATCTTCACCGTTGACCATGACCGGGTCTGTGCCAAAGTTACGCAGGGCTGTGTGCAGAACGGCACGCTTCTCGGTGTAATTGATTTTGTCACCCCGGAACATGGCCTGAATGGCCTCTGGCAGTCTGGCTTGTTCAGCCATCGTCATCAGGGAAGACATTACATCGTCGTTTATCAGATTTTTGGAGTAATCCAGAAACAGGCCAGCCGCTTCCAGGCTATAGCGTTCAAATCGGTCCTTGTCAGCTGCAAACAGTTCTCGCAGGTGCGTGCCTGCCATCTTTTGTTGCAGGGTTTCCAGCGATGAGGATTCAGGCAAGTGTTGAATAGGACTCATGTGAGTACAGCCTCGGAGTGTTGTGATAGAAAGTAGAATTTATGAATGGTAAGTACTCAACCATACGAAATCATATTTTCTGACTTATTGTTCAGGCACTCGCGGCAACTGCTCCTGCGTTGCTCTAGCTCCTGCATCCATGCAGTCGTGATGCGTTGCAACTCTGGTCACATAGCTTGCTATGTGCCCGTCGTTGCGCCTTGCAGAGCACCTGCCCAATAAGCCAGAAATATTCGATTCCGTATGGCTGAGTACTTACGAATGCTTTGTTGATTTAATGAGGCTTCTGCTCCTTATATTTTTGACTGCATATATCATCAATTTTTTTTTCTATATTTTTGTAGGTATCTTTTTTAAATTTCAGTAAGTGGCGCTGCTCTTGATCAATCAATGTCAAATGCTCACCTGACCGCTCAACGTTAGCCAATAAAGTTTCCTTCTCTTCATCGTCGTCATCCCTGGCAAACAGTTGCCAGGGCTTCTCTGCTTCTTTTTTGGCTGATCCTGTAGACACGAAGTCTAAACAGCCATGGATTCCGTTATCTTCAAGAAAAACCAGAGTGAAATGATTTTTTTCTCCACAATCAGAATCGCTGGAAGCATTTCCCGAGCAAATTATCAATGCACCCGCTGTCACTTTCTTCCCCAGCACTTCAGGGTTTAGTAACAACCACATGCCATAGGGAGCTTCCTGGGCAGTCAAAGCAGGAGGACTGTAGCTGATGAGTGTCAGTAATCCTATACTCAAAACACTCATGCACCGGCTAAACCAGTGTGAAACCTGTCGTGTCCTGTCTTCCATAGAGTCTACCTTCGTATCGTTGAGTCTGGTTCAGTATAAGACACTCCTTCCCTGTTTAGCTCCCGGTTAATTCAACCATTGCTAATCTTTCTGACTTGTTATCGTGATGTTGTCAATCAATCGGGCCTTGCCGAGGTAGGCGGCTGCCAGAATCACCAGGTTCTGGTCATCGGGACCCGCTGGCAGAAGCGTGGTAGTACTGCTGATGTTGAAATAGTCCGGCTTGAATCCAGCCTGTGCCATTTTTGCAAAAGCGTCACGGCGCAGCAGGTCATAATCACACTCGCCCGCCAGAATAGCTTCACGTGCGGCCCGCAGACAGCGATAAAGCGTGGGGGCTATTTCTTCACGTTCTTCCGGTGTCAGATAACCGTTGCGGGAACTCATGGCCAGTCCGGTATCTTCGCGGGCGATAGGTGCACCGACAATCTCAACAGGTATGCACATGTCTTTGGCCATTTTGCGAATAATGGCCAGCTGCTGGAAGTCTTTTTCTCCGAAGACAGCCACATCGGGACGAACAATATTAAACAGTTTGCTGACCACTGTGGCTATACCTGTGAAAAAGCCCGGACGGCTTTTGCCACAGTGCATGCCATCCAGCTCTTCGACACTGACGTGGGTGTGATGTTCGCTGCCTTCAGGATAAATTTCTGTCGTCTGGGCAGTGTAGAGCAGATCTACTCCCTGCTCGATCAGGAGCTGCTGGTCCTGCTCCATGGTGCGAGGGTAAGAGTCGTAGTCTTCATTCGGGCCAAACTGCAGTGGGTTGACATAAATGCTGACAACGACCACATCGCAGAGTTTCTGGGCTTTTTCGACCAAAGTCAGGTGACCGCCATGCAGATTACCCATGGTCGGCACGAAAGCTACGGTTTTGCCTTCGACTCTGCAAGCTGCTACCCCAGCCTGGATTTCAGCGATGGTATGAAGTGTTTTCATAGCGAATAACTAGACGATCAGTGACTTTAAAAAAGCCAGTATTTCTGGCTTTTGGCGGTTGTAAGAGATTCTGTTTATACCATTCAGCCAGATCATTCAGAAACCTGACTGAATGGAGAGACTCAATTGAAGCTGTGTTCCGGACCCGGGAAAGTGCCATCTTTAACTTCTGCAACATACCGAGCCACAGCTTCCTGTGGGGTGGCACTGTCTTGCATGTAGTTTTTGACAAACTTGGGCTTGCGGCCTGCTGTTAGATGGAGCATGTCATGGAGGACCAGAATCTGGCCATCGGTTGCGTCTCCGGCACCAATGCCGATAACCGGGATGTCAACGGCTTTGGTGATTTCCCGAGCCAGGTCATTGGGTACGCATTCCAGAAGCAGCATGGCCGCACCGGCAGCCTGCAGATCAATGGCAGCCTGGATCATGCTGTTGGCTCTTTCCTCTTCCCGACCCTGAACCTTGTAGCCGCCAAAAACATTAACAAATTGTGGGGTGAGTCCCATATGGACACAGACAGGAATGCCCTGCTGCCTGAGGCAGGTCACGATAGGAGGCAACCAGCCTTCACCCTCCAGTTTCACCACTTCGGCACCGGCCTGCATGATTTTGGCGGCACTGATGACTGCCTGTTCTTCGGTGGCGTAGGAAGCAAAAGGAAGGTCTGTCATGACCATGGAGTCATGAGCTGCCCTGGCTACACAGCGGGTGTGGTAGCACATGTCATCGACGGTGACGGGAACCGTGCTGCTATTGCCCTGTATGACATTGCCAAGAGAGTCCCCCACCAGAATGACTTCAACCCCCTGAGTGTTGACCAGATGGGCGAGCGTCGCGTCATAGGCCGTCAGGCTGGCAAATTTCTCGCCGGATTGTTTCATGTCGGCCAGGGTTTTCAGGGTTACTTTAGCCATCTATCAGGACCTTGAGCCTTTAGCGTTAACTGGAAAGTGCTTTGTGGCGGATTATACGCAAAGCAGTCAGGTGTGTCAGTGCTTCTGGGGAAGCGTGATTCGGAAGTTTATCGAATGAGCGTAAACCTCCGTACTTTCGTTACGTGCTTTCGCTAAGTGCTTTCGTTACTTGCTTTCGTTACTTGCTTTCGCGACACCCTCTTTCATGTCGGGGAGGATGTCAAAGCCAGGGATACTTTGTTGCCATGACTTCAATACCTGCGGTTCCGACTTCTGCCAGAAGTGTGGCTGCCTTGCGGCCATCAGGCAGGGTCAGGTCAGGGTCTATATCCAGAAGTGGACAGAGCACAAAGTTTCTCAGATGCATCTGATAGTGGGGCACTGTCAGACGATCGGAATCAATGATTTCATCACCGTACAGGATAATATCAAGATCGAGTGTTCTCGGCCCCCAGTGCACGGTTCTGATTCTGCCATGGTTATTTTCAATGGCTTGTAAGGCGTCCAGTAACGGCAGTGGTGCGAATGTGGTTTCAATCCGAATGGCAGCGTTGTAATAGTCAGGCTGTCCTGCAGGCCCCACCGGTTCACTGATGTAGAGCTTTGAACAGCCTGATAATTCAACTTTGGACAGGGAATCGATGTCGTCCACGGCTCTTTGCAATTGCAGACCGGGATTGTCCAGATTGCTGCCCAGGGCTATATAGACGCTGGTCATAATGCTTCAGCTTCGCTGGTTTATTGCGGTTTGTTCGTAACAGGAGGACGCTTGCGTGGGCGGCGTCTTCTTCGTTTCTGGCCTCCCTTACCACCGGGGCGGGAATGAAGGTCGCGAATCATGCTGTTTCTGTCCTGGTCAGCAGAGTCCTGGATGTCGGTCCACCACTCCCCCGCTCCGTCCAGTGCTTCACCGGCGGCTTCCCTGAGTACCAGAAAATCGTAGGCGGCCCTGAATTTAGGGTGCGCCATCAAGGACTCAATGGCTCTTGGCTGACGGCGTTCCAGTCTGTGCTGCATTTCCCATATATCCCGTACTACCATGGTGAAACGTTTTGGAACCGCAGTGTGAGTACACTGATTGTCCAGCACGACCATGGCTGCCTGTTGCAGAGCGGGTATGGGAGGAATGCCCTGCTCACGGAGATCTCCGGCCAGTCTTTGCAGCGGCGTCCAGAGGAAGGCAGCAAATAAAAAGGCGGGAGTGACGGGTTTGCCACGGGCAATGCGTGAATCGGTACTTTCCAGCGCCCTGATAATCAGTGCTTCAGCAAATTCATCCTGAGCTTCAAGGCTGTGATGTGTTGCCGGGAACAGGTACTGAAGCAGGCTGTATTCACGCAGAAGGTGGAAAGTTCTTACCCCTTTGCCTGATTGCAGTAGTTTCAGCACCTCGTCAAACAGCCTGGCCGATGGTATGTCACTCAGCAAATGACCCAGATCATAGATGGGGTCCGCAGTTGCAGGGTCCATATCGAAATCCAGCTTGGCCATAAAGCGCAGCGCCCGTATCATTCGGACCGGATCTTCGTGGTATCGTTTAACCGGATCACCGATCAACCTCAAGGTCTGATCTTCAAGATCTTGAAGACCACCGCAGTAATCTATGACAGAGTGATCACGGACGTCGTAATAGAGTGCATTGACGGTAAAGTCTCGACGAATAGCGTCGTCTTTCATTGAGCCATAGACGTTGTCTCTGAGAATCCGTCCGGAATCAGAGTGATCGGACTTGTCCTTGCTGTGGCTATCATTGCGGGCATCATCATGACCGGCCCTGAAGGTGGCGACCTCAATCATTTCGCGACCAAACAGAATATGCACCAGCCTGAATCTTCGACCAATGATCCGTGAGTTACGAAACAGTCTGCGGACCTGTTCAGGCGTTGCATTGGTGGCAACGTCAAAATCCTTGGGGTGCAGGTCCAGGTAAAGGTCCCGGATACAGCCCCCTACCAGGTAGGCTTCATAGCCATTATTGTTCAGTCGGTGAAGTACTTTCAGAGCATTTTCACTGATTTCACGCCGTGAAACAGGGTGGTTTTCTTGAGGAATGCGAGTCTGGTCTTCAGACTGGGATTGGTCAGGCTCCCAAACAGAGTCGGGTTCAGGAAGCTGCGATTCAGGGGGTGCAGAGTCTTTTTCTGTGGATGGCTTAAGCAGGAAGTAAGCAGCAAGCGATATGCCCAGCACCACTAATACTGTAATAATGATGCCTGTCATGATGAGTTTTGCATGAAATCTTTGTTGGTTAGTCAGTAATATCGTCGCGGTGGATCAGATGTACTGCTCCAGTCTGGCGTACATCATAGCATTCCAGTGGGGGATGTTGACACAGGTTTATAGTCTTTAGGAGCTCATATCAGGACATCAGACAGGTGTTAGATAGAAAAGAAAAAAGGGGGAAAGGCAAACCTCCCCCCCTTAGTTGGCGAATCATTATTATTTTTATTGTATCGCCGGAGACTGTAAACGGATGATTTTGCTGGCTACCTTTTCCATGGTGAACCCGGAGGGCATACTGCAAAATAATCAACTTACTTTTGCCCTTATTGTTGTTATTTGGGCAGGGTTATTATTTTTATTATTTGTGCTTATTGTTATTGTTTTGTCAGTCTTCAGCATAGGTTGTGCCAGTTTTTTTAACTTGTTGATTTTTAACAATAATTAAATTGTTCGAAGGGAGCAAATGAAGAAAAGGTTACGAGACTTTGTTACTTTCGCAGAGAATAGGTATTAATGCGTAACAGGTGGGGGGTAACACTTCGGTGTTAACGAGGTGACAGAATCAGGTAGTTGCGGTCCTGGTCGATCTGAAAGTGAAACTGGCCCAGTACATTCATACCCAGCAACCCTTCTGCAAAGGCGTAGTCCAGCTCTAATCCGGCTACTTCCAGGTCTTTGACAATGTATTGACCGAGGTGTAGCTCCTTCACCCGATAAATAGGAGCAAAGACAAACCCGCTGGCTGTTTTCAACTGGGTATGATTCACCCGATGGGCCATTTTCTTGCGTTTAAGCTCTTTCAATAAAGCATTGGGCAAAGTTGTCAGGCTGGCTCCAGTGTCTATCAGCAATCTTGGCTGGCTCTTATCCTGAGTTGACGCTACTACGATGTAGTGGTTGCCTTCACTAAGGAGAGAAATGGCTGAAGCTGGCATTTCCTCGGGTTCTTCCTGAACAGGGGGCAACAGGTCAGACAGTTGTTTGAAAGCCATTCGGCCAAACTCTTCATCGGTCTGCAATAACTCGAGTTCGCGAATGGCATTGTTGGAATCCTCGGCAGACAGGTAACCCTGAGCCATTGCAAACCGGTAAAAGGCACGCTCGGGTTCCATGGTTGCCAGTTTCTGGAAGAGGGGCAGGGTTTCCTGGAGTTGTTGGTTTTTCTGCCTGTTTTCATAGATCATGCGGCTGAGCTTGTGAATACTGTCGGCTGTGCTTTCCAGCTGATCAGGCAGGCTGATGAATGAGCGGACGCTGATCAACACTTCAATGGCTTTCTCCAGCTCCTGCTCCTCGGTGTAGAGCTGGGCCAGCTTTTTCAGAAAAACCGGGTTTTGATAATAATGTTGGGTAAAACGTTCCAGTGCAGCAATACTGTACTCCCTGTGTTCATACCATTCATCTATTTTTTGCAGCAGGACTGTTTCCAGTCGTTGACTAAGTTCCGAATTCTGTCGCTCCTGCCGTTGAAAAATGATCAGGGCGTCATCGTACCTGTGTTCTTCCAGTGCCCGCTCAAAATCAATGATTTCCTGAGGTATGTCAGGCCACTCCAGCGTGTTAGTGAAATCTCCAAGAGGCAGCCAATTCCTGAAGTCCTGATTTTCGAAGTAAGTCTTTTTGCCCTTAACAGCCAACACTTCATGCCACCACCAACCGGTAATCAGGCCAGTGGCAAACATCATGATGGATAATGTTAGAAGTCTTAGAGCTAGAATTTTTTTCAACAGGACAGGGACTCCATTCAAGTATTTTTTCTTCAGTCTAGCTTGACTCCAAAGGGATCGTCGACGCAATCCATCTGCGTGTTAATTGTGCAAATTATTTCATCCTTCTTTGCTCTATAGTATTGAAGAGATTTTTTCGCCTGTGGCTGATGATTTTCAGAATCTGTAGTCTGCCGCTCTTTCGTGATGGCATGAAATGGAGACTATCCATGAGTAAAAAAGTAGCTGTTATTCTTTCCGGGTCCGGTGTTTTTGATGGTAGCGAAATCCATGAGGCTGTTTTGACCCTGCTCAGCCTTGATCGCTGCGGAGCCAGTTACCAGTGCTTTGCCCCCGATATACCTCAACATCACGTTATTAATCATGTAACGGGTGAAGAAATGGAAGAAGGCCGCAACGTATTGGTAGAAGCGGCCAGGATTGCCCGGGGTGAGATCAGGCCGCTTGAAGAGTTGAAGGCGGAAGATTTTGATGCCCTGATTCTGCCCGGTGGTTTCGGAGCGGCAAAAAATTTATCGGATTTTGCCTTCAGGGGCAGCGAACTCAAGGTTCAGAGTGGCGTCAGCCTGGCGGTCAAGTCTTTCGCAGACGCCGGAAAACCGGTCGGGATGATGTGCATTTCACCGGCTATTGCCGGTCGCATATTTGGTGAAGGGGTTCTGGCCACCATCGGCAATGACGCTGAGACCGCTGCTGCACTGGAGCAGACAGGCGTCAGGCACGTGGAGTGTGCTGTGGATGATATTGTGGTTGATGAACGGCACAAGCTGGTGACCACTCCGGCCTATATGATTGCCAAGAGTATCAGTGAAGCCGCTGTCGGGATCGACAAGCTGGTTGATCGGGTTCTGTCTATGGTCTGATTTCCCGAAGCCTTGTCCTCCTTTGTCTGGGATGGCAAGGCTGCTGTTCAGTTGTCAGTGGACAGTGGACAGTGGACAGTGGACAGTGGACAGTGGACAGTGGTCAGTTGGCTTGCCCTCCCTTGGGTGATGAATATGCCTCATCTACGCAAATTAGTGATATTTATCTTTCTAATATTTTGTGCTGCTTCTTACGGGTATCAAGTTGATACTTATGAAGTGCATATAAGTTTCAACCATAATGTTTCCTATGAAGATTACGACAAGAGTTTTTCCAGTGGTCTGTTGAATTTATTAACTGCTTTCTCGTTATATTATGATGAATATGTAAGTTCCGACCATTCTGCGTCATATGAAGATTACGTACAGAGTTTTTACACTGGTCTTTCGGATTTATTAACCTATCTGTCATTATATTACGATCATCTAAGGCTGCCTTTACGATTATCTGAAATGGTAAATGTTGCTTTATTACGTTTCCTTATATCTAAAAGCGCTAGTAATCATAATTATATATATATTGCTATTTTATCAATAAGCCTATTATCGGGTTTTTTGGCTAATACTGCTTATGACCTAAGCGTATTTTTTAATAGTAATGAAAGCTCGTTATTAGCCATTTTCAGACTCATTGCGAAAATAGCAGAGCACGAATTATCTATAGAAGCTTTCTGCTGCTTGGCAAGACAGCTTTTTCCAGGATTATGTCTTATTTGTTTAGATTCCTTGAAAGACCCTGCAGCTGCGTCCTGTGCAAAACACTGGTATTGCCAGGCATGCATTGATGAATGGGCGAAGCAATCACCTTTCTGCCCTTTATGCGAGCGTTAGTACCCTCCGATGCGCTATTGTCAGGCGCATCAGTCAAGCCGACCGGGGGATCGACAAGCTGGTTGATCGGGTTCTGGTAATGGTCCGAAAAGCTAATGCCAGACTATGTCCTGCAGTCCCGCTCAACCTTAAAAAATCATTCCGTGTTTTTGGTGGATGTCAGTGCCTGAAGAATATCCTGTTGCCCAAAAACACGGGCAAACTCTTCTGCTGTCTGGCCGACATTGTTCTGCTGTCGAGGGTCGCACTCACTTTTCATTAACCGGTAAGCCATCTTCAACTCGCCACGGAAGATGGCTGCCATTAATGCGGTATTTCCCCTGTTGTCCTTAAGGCAAGGGTCTGAACCCTCTGATAAAAGCAGGTTAAAAGCATCGGGCTGTCCGTTATAGGTAGCCACCATCAGGGCTGTGTAGCCCTTTTGGTTTTTAGCGTTTACCGGAAAGCCAGCTTTCACAAATGTGCTAATCACTTCTGTATCGTTGATACGGGCTGCTGCCAGAAAAAAGTCCGTAAGTTGTCGTGCAGTCTGATCTTTAACGACTTTTTCAGAAGCTGATGGTCTGACTTCAACGGGATAATCAGGAGTATCAGCCTGTAACTGTTGAGCAGTGGCAGCGAGTCCTAAAAACCATGAAAACAAAATAACTAAACGCATAAATCCACCTTCATTTTGAAGACAGTGGCACACACTTTGTGAGCGCCACTGCAGTGGCGTTATCTGGACATGCTCTTGACGGTTTTCAGGTTGCCGCCAACGGCTTTTGCAAGTTGTTCACCAAATTCGCTGTCAGCCTGATAGAAGTGACTGAGCATGATGTATTTCACATCTTCGTTTTCAACCTTGCCAAGATCTCCAGCCAGATTGCTAACAAGATTTTTGCGCTCCTGTTTGTTGAAGCTGCGATAGAGGACGCCTGCCTGAGCAAACGGCAACTGTTTCCTGATAGCTCGCTGCAGATACTCGCCTTCAACAGGTAAAGAACTGTAGCGGCCTTTGGCCACTTCCTTTCTTGGGTCTAAACGACTGGGTTGATAGTTAACGTCAGAAGTCTGATTGCCATGGTTGGAGGCGCCGTCCTGATTCCAGTTGCTGACCGTTGCTTTGGCACGGTTAACAGGAATCTGCTGATGGTTGGCGCCCAGACGATACATTTGAGTGTCGGCATAGGAAAACACCCGACCCTGTAGCAGGCGATCTTCAGAAGGTTCAATCCCTGGTACAATATTGGCCGGGGCAAAAGCGGACTGTTCCGTTTCCTGGAAGAAGTTGTCCGGTGTCCGGTTCAGCGTCATCGTACCCACTCTGGTCTCTTCGATATCGAGCCACATCTTTGTGGCATCCAGTGGGTTGTAGTCAAAGTCATCCAGTTGTGATGGCTTGAGTACTTTTATGAAAAGATCCCACTTCGGGTAGTCGCCTCTGGCAATGGCTTCATACATATCACGTGTCGCATGGCTGAAGTCCCTGCTTTGTATTTCTGCCGCTTCTTCGGCTGTCAGGTTCTTGATGCCCTGGCGACTTTTCCAGTGAAATTTCACGTAGGAAACATCACCGCCAGCATCAATGAATTTGTAGGCATGCACACCAAAGCCGTCCATCTGACGCAGGTTGGCCGGTGTGCCAAAGTCGGAATAGACCCAGGTCAGCATGTGAGTGGATTCAGGAACATGGCTGAAGAAATCAAAGAATCGATTCGGGTCTTGCTGATTCGTCACTGGAGACGGTTTTAGTGAATGGACCATATCCGGAAATTTGATGGCATCGCGGATAAAAAACACCGGAAGATTGTTGCCTACCAGATCCCAGTTACCTTCACGAGTATAAAACTTGGTCGCAAAACCTCGCGGGTCACGCAAAGTTTCTGGTGATCCTTTGCTATGGATTACGGTAGAAAAACGAACAAATACCGGAGTGACTTCATCTTTTGTGAAAACAGCGGCGCGGGTTAAATCGGAAATATCACGACTGGCTTTAAATTCACCATAAACACCGGTTCCACGGGCGTGAACAACACGCTCAGGAATTCTCTCCCGGGCAAAACGCTGGAGCTTCTGAATGAGTTGAACATCCTGGAGTAGAACACCACCGTTCTCCCCGGCGGTGTATGAATTCTGGTTGTCACCCACTACTGCTCCGTTATCCCGGGTCAGAGGAGCGGCCTGAAGGGTGGCGGATATGGCAAGGGCAAGTAATGTGCAATATGCAAGCGGTTTCATCGCTTTTATCTCCTAACCTCCATGCAAGCATTTGTAACAGCGAAGATGCTTTCAAAAGGAATTTTTTAAATGTGATTTTTTTATGGTTAGCCGAGTCAGTCGATCATAACCAAGCTTGGATTTATTGAATCAAGCGGGAGAGTAAGGAGACAGTTACTTCTCTCTATCTGGACAATAGAGAAAGTTAATGGCTTTAAGTCTGTTGTGTAATTGTTATCTATGGTTGTTTAACCATGCTTATTTTGATCTGAAAAGAGCATTGGAGCGAATTTTAAAAATAAGTGAGAAGCCTGTGATAATTCTGTGAGAATTTCCTGTGATGTTTTCAGTCAACCGCAGTAAAGGTGAAAAGTACCATGAGCCCAAAAGGCTTTCCGTTGTCACTTTTCAATATCGTGTTATTTGACTGGAGACAAAAACAATGAGGATGGAAAGTCACAACAACCCGGTGACCTCGCTATCACTAAACCAATCTCTGGAAGATGCAGTTCAGAATAGGAGGTTTAACCGGCAGGCGCTGGCAGGACTGAGTCCCGCTGATCAGAAGAAATTTGAGGCTTTTGGCCGGGGCCCTGAACGACAAATCTCGCACCATGCTATTCATCAGGCTTTTGAGCTGCAGGCGTTGAAGCAGGAGAAAGCCATTGCTGCCCAGCACAAACAGGAAAATATTTCCTACGGTGAACTCAATCGAAAAGCCAGTTGGTTGGCTGTGCAACTGGCCACTATGGGAATAGGTCAGGGAAATAATGTTGGGCTGTTTCTTGAGCGATCCATTCACATGCTGGTGGGGCTGGTGGGTATTCTGAAGACAGGAGCCGCCTATGTGCCTCAGGATGTCAGAATTACGCCGGAATCCACCCTGATCGACGTGATGGATTCTGCAGATATCCATATTGTTCTGACACTGTCACATCTGGTGGAGAAAATTCCTGTCAGGGACCACCAGAGAGTTCTGGCTATTGATAGTCTGGATTTTCCAAAGTCAGAGGATCAGCAATCCTGGTCCATGACAGTGCCTCGCTCTGCTGCAAGCCACGGTGACAATTGCTTTATTCTTTTCACGTCGGGAACCACCGGTAAGCCTAATGGTGTCCGGGTTACTCATGGCAATGTCTGCAATATTCTGCTGACAGCGCCAGGTAATTTGGGAATAAAGCCCGGCTATAAAGTGTCGCAACTGCTGAACATTGCTTTCGATATGGCGGCCTGGGAAATTCTGGGTTGTCTTGCCCATGGCGGAACCTTGGTGATCCGGGAAAACGATTTCACTGAAGCAGCCAAGCAGTGCGATGTCATCATCGCTACTCCCAGTATTCTTGCAAAAGTTGATGCTGACCAGTGTCAAAGAATCAAAAGTGTTGCTGTTGCAGGCGAGCCATGCCCAAGATCACTGGCAGAAAACTGGGCTGGCAGATGTCGCTTCATTAACAGCTGCGGCCCAACCGAAACCACCATCATCAATACGGCCCAGCACTTTCGCCCACACTCAATGGCTCTCACTATTGGCAAACCGACACCCAATAATACGGTGTATGTGCTGGACGAGCATATGCAGCCCTGTGCGATGGGAGAAGTGGGTGAGATCTGGGCCGGGGGTAAAGGTGTTTCAGCAGGATACATCAATAATGCCCGTCTGACCCGTGAGCGTTATCAGCCTGATCCTTTTATGGCCGATGGTAGCCTGATGTTCAGAACGCGAGATCTGGCACGCTGGAATGAAGAGGGCGAGCTGGAACACTTTGGGCGCACTGATGATCAGGTCAAGGTTAAAGGCTTCAGGGTAGAGCTCGACGCTATTTCAAACGTCATCGAGTCAGCGGGTCTATGTCAACAGGCTGTGACCATGAAGCTAAACGACAAAGAACTGGTGACATTTGTCAGACCCGCTAATAGCAGCATTGAAAAATGTCTGAAAGCCATAGAAGACAGATTGCCCTATTACTGTCTTCCTTCCTCCGTAGTAGCTCTATCCGAATTCCCGCTGACAACACGGGGAAAAACCGATAAGCAGGCTTTGCTGGCCATGATTCAGAAAAAAGAGAACCCGGCAGAGACCAAATCAGAAAAAGAAGGAGCGGTAGCCTGATGGATACGATAGCAGAACAACCATTGCAGGAACCAGGACATAGCCTTTTCAGACGAATCATCCGGCATCGTTATCTTGAGCATTATAACCGTCTGGTTTTTCTGGTCCTGACTCTTGATTAAAACCGCAACGAGCGCAACACTCGCTGTTATGGATAAGGTTCAAGCTACCTTGTCAAACACTTAAGAAAGACATTTCTGGCACCGTTGATATCACGATCAACGGTGAAGCCCTCACCCTTAATAACCTTGGAAGAACCTAATTTTTCGTCAATGGTCCCGCTCCATGATCGAGTCTTGGATGTATAGGCTTCCTTGCAATCAACCACATGCTTTCCATACTTTTTTGCGTACCACTTAAGCCGCTTTTTGAATTGGTAGTGATTGAGGTCAAGCATCTGGCGGCAGGTGTTACGGCGAATGGTGCGAACCTTCTTATCTTTGCGTGTGACCATACCTCTTGTCTCAAAGGTTGGCAAAAATACAACGTCGTAGTTCGACACCAGCTCGAACGCCAGCCGGTTATGCAGATCAAGAACAATGTCATCCTTTTTGCATTTCAGCCGGTCAATTTCCCTGTTGAAATGAATAATCCGATCTCTTGCCCACTGGGGCATATCGGGGAACTCAACGCCCTTCTGAGTGTTCAGGATTTTTTGCTTTTGACTGATCAAGCTGTCCACTTGCTTCATCAGTGGAAACAGCTTTGTTTTTGCAACCTTATCACCCGCTATCAACGCCTCTTTTTCGCTGTAGCAAGTGGCAAAGGTGCGAACTCCGGGGTCAACTCCAACACATCTAACCTTCCCTTGGATTTCGGGATTTAGCTCAATATGTTGTTGAACCTGAATGAACCAGCGACCTTTGTCGTAGGTTACGACACAAGATTTACCAATCGCTTCTGCTGGCACATCTTCTGTCAGGTGAATCTTGCCAAGAGCCTGTACGCAGGGATTTAACCCCTTTGGCAAACGGTCAATAGAGAATGAGTGCCTGCTACCTTTGCGGCTTTTGAAACTGACTTCTGCAAAGCCCTCTTTAGCTCCCTTGAGCTTCTTGTTGTGCTCGCAGACCGCTTTGAATGTAGCCGTTGCCGCCAGTGTTCCATTATCAGAAACAAGCGAGTTATAAGCCCTGCCACTTTCTTTTTGCTCTTGCTTCACTTGAGCTTTAATGGCAGGTCGCATGTTGATGAATTTTCCACTGGCATCTTTATAGTCATCGTTGCGGAAACGCTCAACAGCAAGGTTGTACGACCTGCGATAGAGTATCAGGGCATCGTGATAGGCTTGCTCATTCTCTGGGTAAAACCTGATCTTTTTTGACGCTACTATCTTTGCGTCCTTTGCGTCTTTTAGCAGATCGCTTCCCGTAGTGGCTATTGCAGAATGAGGTAATGAAACCGATAAGCTCTTGGGTGTCGAATGGCCCACAGGCGTTATCCGGGTCATCCAAAACCTCGATGTGTCCTCCCGATAATTCAACAAGCCATTTGATGAGTCCAAACCCTGATCGGGCAAGGCGATCTTTTGTGGCAACCACAATATAGGTTGGATTTCCGCACACCGCTGATTCCAGAATGGTTTGCAGTCCTTTTCGCTTAAAGTTGAAAGCACTGGCAATGTTGCTGATAAATTCTGCATCAGGGTGCTCTTTGAGTAAGATACGCTTTTGCGTGTCAATGCTGGATTTTTGCTTTCCAGAACTCACTCTTGTATAGCATATCTTCCTCTGCTGGTTGATGAATATGCGGAAGTGACCACCACTGGTTTGCTTCACTTTTTCGTAGTGACCGCTTTCGATCTTGCGCCTCATAGTTTGGCTGGTTACGCCTTCAATCTTGGCTAGCTTTGTAGTTGAACCCCACAAGATAAATTCACCTTTTGACGATTTATCTTGTGTCTGGCGTAATTGATTTTGCGATTGTTGCAATTTTATTTGACTGTCAAAGCTGGAGTCAGGCAGCAAAAAGCCTGACTTTGAGCACTTTCTTCTGGCTGAGCTGATGTACGACACGGTTCAGAGCTTCAGGCTGACTCTGAAAGAACGGGGGATTTCCCTGTCCATAGAGTGTAATGAAAGTCAGACACAGGTTTTTGCTGATATCGGAATGATTCAGAGGGTGTTTGATAATCTTCTGAAAAATGCTATTACCCACACTCCGCAGAATGGCTCGATCCTGATCCGTCTGAGTACCACAGCAAGGGGCGTTAATGTAACGGTTGAAGATACAGGCAGAGGCATTGATGAGGAGGATCTGCCAAGAATATTCAATCGTTTCTACCAGGCATCACTGGCCGCAGAGCATCGCAACAAAGCCGGAGGTATTGGCCTGGGGCTGGCCATCGTGAAAAGAATTCTGGAGTTGCATGGCAGTCATATAGAGGTGACCAGCCGATTGAGAAAGGGGACCAGTTTCCGGTTTACTTTGCCTGTTTAGACAGAGCAAGCTTAAGGCATTGGATGAAGGAACCTCCGTGGCCATAAAGCTGCCCTGTGAAAGCACTGTCTATGCTGCCGTTACAGGAGGCATGGAGGCTACCAGTTTCAATACTTCATTGTCGATGTAGTAGAGACCCTTGCCCTCAAAGCCAATCATATCGATTTTATCCAGAATACCTTTGAACAGCTTTTCTTCTTCGTGCTGCTCGGCTACATACCACTGCAGAAAGTTGAAAGTACTATAGTCCTTTTCAGTAAATGCAGTGTGCGCCAGCTCGTTGATACAACGGGTCACTTCGCACTCGTGCTCGTAAGTCCGCTGGAAGATATCTCTTACCGATTCATACTGGTGGGGAGGTGCATTGATTGCACCGATGATAGCCATTGCCCCAGTCTCATTAACATAGTCAAAGAGCTTTTGCATATGCTCCATTTCTTCCCGGGCATGCCGACGCAGAAACTCGTTGCAGCCATCAAGCCCCTGGGCTTCGCACCAGGAAGCCATTTGCAGGTAAAGGTTGGAGGAGTAGAACTCAAGATTGATCTGATCGTTGAGCTTGTCGATCATGGTTTGAGTCAGCATGGTTTTAACCTGTTCGTGCCAAAAACTGAAGTATAACGGCTTGGTGCTCCAGTTAAACATTCAGGGTATGATTTCGCCTTTTTTCACACGCTTCTGGACTGAGTCATGACTTCTCCTTTTGATCATTCCGATACGCTTTACTGCAAAATGAAAACAGCCTGTGCTGATGACTGGCACCGCTATTGTCACCATGAGTTTGTTCAGGGTATTGCGGACGGCACACTGCCTCTGGAAAGCTTCAAGCATTATTTGCAGCAGGACTATCTGTTTCTGATTCACTTCGCCAGAGCTTATGCGCTGGCGGTCTACAAGGCTGATAATCTTGAGGATATGAGGGCAGCTTCCGGCTCCGTGGCCGGGATTCTCTCAGAGATGAATCTTCATCTGGACTACTGTGCCGAGTGGGGAATGACTGAGCAGTATGTGGTCAGTCAGCCAGAAGCCAGGGCTAATATGGCTTATACCCGCTATGTGCTGGAGCGAGGAATGGCAGGTGATATTCTGGATCTGGAAACTGCCCTCGCCCCCTGTGCAGTAGGCTATGCAGAGATTGGTCTGAGACTGATCAATGACCCGGCAACTAAAAGAGAAGGAAACCCCTATTGGAAATGGATCCAAACCTATGGGGGAGAGGAGTTTGTGCAAGGGGCTGTCAGGCAGGTTGAAGCGATTGAAACACTGGCTGCCAGCCGTTTCTCTGAAGGCCGGATGGACTCTCTCTGTCGTACTTTCAGAGAGGCCACCCGTCTGGAAATTGGCTTCTGGGATATGGGGCTGAATCGGACTTTTTAAGGAACATTATTCAAGGTGGGCTGGAAACAGTTCACTTTGATAAAAATAAACCTTCTGCTTCTAAAGGCTTCTTTTAATCCATTTATCCCGCTGTATGGCTCTGCTTAGTTTGAATGCCGATCTGCCTTACTCTCTCCGAAATTCAATACCTGACACAGGCAGTAATGTTCTGTTTTTTTAATAATTTAATCTTTGTCGTTTACTTGTGAGCCATAAAGTCTCTTTTTTAGCGAAAAAGAGTGTGTTTCTTTAATCAACTTTTACCCGGTTTTTAAAAAATTTACTTAACCGTCTGCGCTAAATAGTTACGGTAAAAAGACAGGTCGGGGAGTTCAATAGGTAAGTATCTCTATTTTAATGGTGGCTTTAACTGCGTGCGAACTTAGTCGTATAAGTATAAATCCTCAGCAATATCAAAAATTGAATAAGTATATGAGTTTTAGTGATGTGATGAACGTCCAATAACTTATAAGAATCCGCATATAACTGCTCGGTCATAGAATGATTTCTAATAGTTCGTGATCACATATAAAAAGCAGAAAAGATTCACACAACACAACACATTGAGTTAGGAGTCCAGTGATCATGCAGAAGAAACTGCTTGCCACTTTAGTCGCTTCCCTCGTTGCCGGTCAGGCAATGGCCCTGGAAGTTTATAACGATGACGTTAACAGCCTGTCAATTGGCGGTAAGATCGGAGCTAAGACCGTTAAGAGCAATGGTTCTGACGCTGAGATGAAAGATGCCAGCCCACGCATCAACTTCAAATACGCTCACAAGTTTTCCAGCGGCTGGACCGGTTCTGCTGTTGCTGAGTGGGGCTTCTACGCTGTTGACGGCGACCAGGACGATCAGTTCTTCAACCGTCTGGGTAATGTTGGCCTGAGCCACGATACCTACGGTGCCTTCACTGCAGGTAAAGCATGGTCTGTAACCTCTGACGTATCTGGCTGGACTGACCAGTTCGCCATCGGTGGTGGTGCTGCTATGGGTGTCTACAGTGGCCGTACAGGTCTGGCAACTGATGCTGACTCTTCACACGACAATGGTGACACTGACGGTACTGCGCGTGCTGACGACGTAATCCAGTATCGCAACAGCTTTGGCGGTCTGAACGTTGGTATCCAGTACCAGCTGAAAGGTACCGGTGGCACTACACTGGCTGGCGAGTCTGGAACTCGTGACTCCAGCTACGGTGTTGCTCTGAGCTACGATCTGCCAATGGGTCTGTCTCTGGGTGCTACCTACAACGAAACCAAGTACGCTAACGAAGTAGACAATACTCCTGCAAGTCTTCCAACTAACTCTCCAGATTACAGCGGTTCTGACAAGTCTACCTCTGCTACCGTTGGCGCCAAGTTCGAAAACGAAGCTCTGTACCTGGCAGCTACCTATGGTCAGTTTGAAAACAAGACTGCTGTAGTCAAAGGCACTCTGGACAAAGAATCTACCGGTATTGAACTGTACGGTAAGTTGGCCCTGCCTCAGGTTGTTGATGGTTTCTACCTGCAGTCTGGTTTCAACCAGCTGACTGCTGACGACACCTACACTGGTGACAAGACTGACGCTCAGTTCACCGACTACATGGTGGGTGCCATCTATGAAACTGGCCCAATGCAGTTCGCTTTCGAATACACCCGTGGTGAGAAAGTCGCTGCTGCCGGCAATAAAGATTTTGACGACACCTACGCTGTGCAGGCTCTTTACTACTTCTAATCATCAGAAGCAGTCAGCCTGACAGTAAGCAGTATCTGAGGAGGCGCAATCTGCTTCCCCAGACTCTGTCAAAAAAGGCGAAGCTCTATCCGGGTTTCGCCTTTTTGTTTTTTAGGAAACCTGAACCAGGGAAGCTAAAGCTTCACCAGCACTTAAACGGTAAGTTCTACTGCCTCCCCATACTGCTCACTCAAACAGCGATTCAACACCTGCATAAACGCTTCGCCGTTGCTGTCAGCAATCCACTGTTCTTTGCTTTCATCGTAATCGAAGTGAAAGCCGCCGCCTTTGGCGGCCAGCCATAATTGCAGCACGGGTGTCTGGCGGCTCAGAATGACCTTGGAGTTGTCTTCACAGGTCAGAGTGAGAATGCCTGCGGCGGTTTCATAATCAATATCCAGCCCTGCCTCTTCTATGGCGTCTTCAATAGCGACCATCAGGTCGTCCAGGAGGTCATGATATTCGCTTTCGTTCATCAGTGTATCCGTCAGTTAGGGCTATCGCCGCTGTTTGATGCAGATTATACTCAGCGGTTGATCATTGCTGAAACAGCCTTTTCAAAGAAGGGCTGTTCTGGTGGTGAATGACTATCCACACAGCCCTGAGCAAATTCAGCTCATGGTAAAAAGTACAAGGAGCCTTTCATGAGAGCCCTTATTGCCCTCATGTTCACCACTCTTCTGCTTGCCGGGTGCGGTCAGAAAGGGGATTTGTATCTTCCAAAGGATGGTGACACCCAGCAGTTGACTCATGGTGGGTCAGAGTAATCAGTCTCCGGGGAGAGACAGGCGACTGAAGCGCATAGATGCCTCAAGTGCATGGATGCCTCAAGCCCGGAAAAGTAGAATAATGCTCCCCAGAAATTTTATGACAGAGAGTAAGACAGTCTGATGGATTGGTTTCCCAGCCGTGACGGTGAGCTTTATGCTGAACAGGTTCCCGTTACTGAAATTGCTGAACAGTTTGGTACCCCGGCCTACATCTATTCCCGCAAAGGGTTTGAAGAAGGGTTTAAAGCCTACAAACAGGCGCTGGAAGGGTGGCCTCACCTGATTTGTTACGCCGTCAAAGCTAACAGCAACCTGGCGGTTCTGAATGTTCTGGCAAAACTGGGAGCGGGTTTTGACATCGTTTCCGTTGGTGAACTGGAGCGGGTTATTGCTGCCGGCGGTGAAGCCTCTAAAGTGGTTTTCTCCGGTGTCGGCAAACAGCGTCATGAAATCAGAAGAGCCCTGGAACTGGGTATTCACTGCTTCAATATTGAGTCAGAAACGGAGCTGGAAAGAATCCAGCAAGAAGCAGAAATCATGGGCAAAGTGGCCGCTGTTTCTGTCCGGGTGAATCCGGATGTCGATGCCCGGACCCACCCTTATATTTCTACGGGTCTGAAAGACAACAAGTTCGGTATTGATATCAAGGCTGCGCCTGCCGTTTACCAGCGGGCAGCTGAGCTAGCGAATATCGAAGTGGTGGGTGTGGACTGTCATATCGGCTCTCAGCTCACCACCAAAGAGCCCTTTATTGATGCTCTTGATCGTCTATTGCTGCTGGTTGATCAGCTTCGTGAAATGGGTATTATTCTGAAGCATCTGGATATTGGTGGTGGCCTGGGTATTTCCTACGAAAAACACGAACAGCCACCGACACCCTCAGAATATCTGGGGCAAGTGAGAGAGCACCTGGCTGCCAACGAGCACCACAAGCACCTGAAAATTGTGGTTGAGCCCGGGCGATCTATTGCCGCACAGGCAGGGATGCTGATCACTGAAGTTGAGCTGATCAAACAGTCTGACCATAAGGCTTTCGCCGTGGTTGATGCGGCCATGAATGATCTTTTGCGTCCTTCAATCTACAGCGCCTGGCATGGTATTGAACCGGTGGTGCGCAACGACGAGAGAGGGGAGCTATTGTGCGATGTGGTCGGGCCCATTTGTGAGACCGGAGACTTTCTGGGTAAAGACAGAAAGCTGAAAGTGGCTGAAGGCGATTTGCTGGCGGTCCGCTCTGCCGGTGCCTATGGCTTTGGAATGAGCTCCAATTATAATTCCCGTTGTCGCCCTGCTGAAATTATGGTCGATGGTGATCAGGTACATCTGGTTCGTCGCCGGGAAAGGCTGGCTGACCAGTGGGCCAACGAAATACTGCTGCCAGAAGGATAATTATTGCGCTATGTTGTTGCACTTCACAAAAATGCACGGCCTGGGCAATGACTTTATGGTTGTTGACAGAGTCACCCAGTCCATACGCATTACGCCGGAAAAAATCCGCAGCCTGTCTGACCGGAATTTTGGAATTGGTTTTGATCAGTTGCTGATGGTTGAGCCGCCCACCGATCCCGATATGGATTTCCGTTATCGGATCTTCAATGCCGACGGCAGTGAAGTGGAGCAATGTGGCAATGGTGCCCGTTGTTTTGCCCGTTTTGTCAGGGACAAGAAACTGATTGGACGTGACACCATTCGTGTTCAGACTTCAGGTGGCAATATGGAACTCACCATTGAAGACAATGGCGATGTTACGGTGGACATGGGTATTCCGGTGCTGGAGCCTCAACAGATTCCGTTCAACGCACCATCCATGCAAACCACCTATGACCTTGATGTGGACGGAGAGCGTTTGATAGTGGGGGCAGTTTCCATGGGCAATCCTCACGCCGTATGGCAGGTGGAGGATATTAACCGGGCACCGGTTGAATCAATGGGTCCCAAACTGGAAGGCCATAGTCGTTTTCCAAAACGCTGTAATGCCGGTTTTATGCAGGTACTGGATGCCACAGAGATCAACCTCCGGGTTTATGAGCGAGGCGTGGGTGAAACCCTGGCTTGTGGTTCCGGTGCCTGTGCGGCGGTTGTCGCGGGTCGTTTACAAGGACTTCTGGATGAAGAGGTTCGGGTTAATCTTACCGGTGGCAGTCTTCTGATTCGTTGGCGGGGAGAAGGTCACCCGGTTATGATGACAGGGAGTGCCACCAGGGTATTCGAAGGACAAACAAGGATATGACAGACTCGGCCACCAGTGATAAAGCCTCAAACAAGAAAAACGCTGGCAGAGAAAACCAGATCACTGCTATGACGGCAGATCAGGTGATTCAGTATCTGAAGAACCATCCTGACTTTTTTTTGAATCAGGATGAACTGCTGTTGGATCTCAAGATTCCCCATGAAAGAGGGGAAGCTATTTCACTGGTTGAACGTCAGTTACAACTGCTCAGGAAACACAATCTTGAGTTGCGGCGCAGGCTTGGCAAACTGGTGGACGTTGCCCGGGATAACGATCGCCTGTTCGAACAGACTCGCAAACTGGTGCTTGGTATGCTGGAAAGTCAGGACCTTGAGCAGGCGACTGAAACCCTCAAAGATGGTCTGGAGCAGGATTTTGAAATCGATTTTCATTCCCTGATTCTGTTTACCCGCCAACCAGCCAATCTGACCATCCGGGAAGAAGATCCTGATACAGCGGATGAAATTCTGGGTGATCTGCTTTCAGGCTTCAGGGATAAACAATCTTCCGGTCAAAAGGTCATCTGTGGCCGAATGAAGTCCCGCGAACTGGAATTCCTGTTTCCGGACAACCATGGGGAAATCGGTTCAGTGGCACTGGCGCCATTGAATTTCCCGGATAAAGTGGGTGTTTTGGCACTGGGCAGCCGGGATGAAAATCATTTTCGGGCTTCCATGGGCAGCCTGTTCATTGGTTATCTCAGTGATGTGACCAGCCGCGTCTTGAGTCGTCTTATCTGAAGGAGGCTAAGCCAGCGGCGACTATTAAATCCGCTCAGACGTTTAATCATTGTGTTCATGCTCCTGAGTAAATAGGGGGTGTCTGCAAACAGGGCAGGTTCTTACCCCGTTATTAATCATTGCTATGGCACATTCCTTATGGACTTTGTGGGAGCAGGCTAATATCTGGCAGCCGCTAAAGGCATCTTCCAGACAGATGCAGCACTCATCGTGGCCTGAGTTTTCCCGACATTTGTGATTGCCCAATAGCCTGTTATCAAGGCAGACACCGCAAACATCACAGTGAAAGGAATTATCTGAGTTTATTCGGCAAATACCACATTTATCGCAGTGATGCGGTTTATTATGTGCTGTGGTGAAGTGTTTGCAAATTGCGCAGTAATATTCCGACATTTGCTCTCCACATCCGGGGCATGTCTGGGAATCTTCATTAATTTCTCCCTCATATCCACACAGAGAACACTTAAGCCGTACTGCATTGAGAGCCTTATGTGTAGCTGTACATGAAGGATCCTTGTTTTCGTTATGACATCTATGGCAGGGGAAATACCCCGGACAGCAAGGAAAACCCACAGAGCAGAATCTCCGGTAATGCTGGCACCCTGCTCCGTGAGACTCTTGCAGTGGAAGCCGTTGTAAATCTACGTTTGAACAGCCTGCCTGCTCATCGGGCGGGTTTGCATGCCCGCTTTGGGTGCACGGCTGCTGGTAAGGGGCAGAATATGAGTCAATGATCTGCAAAGTGTTGGCTGCGGCCATCTGTTGATTTTCTCCATGAGGCATATCGCTTACAGATGGTGGCCCTGAATCGGAGGAGTCAGAAGAGTTTTCCAGCTCATTGTGAGTGATCGAGTGATCGTGAGAAACAAAATCGGCTGAGATTCGCATCGTCGGCCAGACCTCTGCCATAGGTTGATCTGTTCGATCATTCATGCGGTTTGCTGATCGTAGCTGATGAAGCTCACGCATCAATATTGAATATTGGTTATTCAAGCTTCTGTTTTGATCTTCAAAATAAGTTACGCAGCCTCGCAACCCCTCAATATCTGCATTTAATTCTTGATTCTTTATCGTTAATTCATGATTTTCTACATTTAAGTTTCGATTCTCTATATCTGAATTTTGATTTTCTATTCTTAATCTTTGGTTCTCTGTTCTTAACATTTGGTTCAATTCTCTTAACTGTTCGTTTTGTCCAGTTAACTTTGCAATCTTTTCTTTATCTTTCTCCTGATCGCATCTTTGCAGCTCAATCATTTCTGTAAGCCAGTGGTATTGATTTGTAGCATGTTCTAACTCTCTTAAACTGCTATTCAAGTTTCCAAGTTCATAAAGGGCAGGGTTTTCGAATGCATTAAATGCATTTTCCGGAGCAATCGGTGAAGGATTTGAAGGCAGTCCGTTGCTATCCCACATCTGTGCAGGCAAAGAAGGTTGGGGATAAGTTTGGGCGACGAGAAGAGAAGCATCGGTCGTATGTTTACTTAAGAAGTCTTGATTTATCCCTGACACTTCCATATCGGATCGGTCACGTGCCCTACTGGCGTGATAAGCACCGTGTGAACGTCCTGCCTGTAATCGCCTTTCGAAAGGGCCGATTCGCTGATTGGTAAGTGCAGTCTGCTTTGGCCTTGCTCCCTGCTGTAAATATCTGTTTGTTGGTACGTTAGGGGTGCTGCCGGTGGCGCCAGAGGCACTTTGGAGGCTACCAACGGGCCGGAGTGAAAGAGTGTTTGAACTGGCCTTGAAGCCGTCAACAGACCAGATTGAATGTGTGTTTGCGCTTGCCTGGAAGCTATCAACGGGTCGGATTAAATAAGTGTTTGCACTTGCCTTAAAGCTATCAACAGTCCGGATTGAATGAGTGTTTGCACTGGCCTGGAAGCTATCAACTGGTCGGACTGAATCGGTGAATGAACTTGCCTGGAAGCTATCAGCAGGCTGGATTGAATGAGTGTTTGCACTGGCCTGGAAGCTATCAACTGGTTGGACTGAATCGGTGAGTGAATTTGCCTGCAAGCTATCAACTGGTTGGACTGAATCGGTCAATGAACTTGCCTGGAAGCTATCAGCTGGTTGGACTGAATCAGTGAATGAACTTGCCTGTAAGCTATCCACAGGCTGGATTGAATCGGAGAATGGGCTTGCATTGCTGACAATTATTTCGTTGGAGGTATTATCACCGTTACACTCGGATTGATGTTCATCAGGCTCGGGGCAGGCACCGTCAGTTGTGTCGTCGGAGATATAATCTCTGTTACGGATTAAAGACGCTTGTGGTGAAGACTCTTTTGGCGAAGGCGCTTGTGATGATGAGTAAGATTGCACCTGCCTCAAGAGTTTATCTGAAAAGCTTAATAATTCTTGAAACGACGGGTGCTGATCAAATTGCGTAATATTTATAAAAGGCTTGGGGAATGTAAACGGCCTTGCGTGGAACAAAATATTACTTCGTGTGGTTATATCTGATACTTTTCCTAACAGTTCACGAATAGGCCCAAGCGGTTTTTCATAGAACAGGAACAATTGAACAAAGTATTCAGTAAAGCAACATTGTTCAAATTGTCCTATTGGTGGCTGTTGGTCAGATTGATTGACCCTGTCAATTATGTCCTGAACAATCTTATACAAAATCATCAGGTTGTTATCGGCAGCTTCCGGCAGTGCCTGCTCAGGTGGAATAATCGGTTCACTTGTAGACAGGGTGCCAAGGTCATTCAAAGCCTGTGTTTCATCGCTCGTGGCTTCTATCAGCTGCCTGATAAACCGGTTGCGCACTGAGTTCTCACGGTAAGTACGCTGCAGTTCCAGTACCGCCTCAAGAGGAGTGACAGCATTACCCCTGGTGTTTGTGCTTTTGGTTTCCAGAACCTGCAAACGCTCAGGCATGTCCAGCTCATTCAGTATTCGCCTTAGCTTGTGAACGGCGTTGGGGTCGTTGCTCTTAATGATGGCGACAAGTTGGTTCGCAAGTACCTGAAGGTCCTGAGTCCCGGTGTTTTCTTCATTCTCATCTTCATCTTCATCTTCATTGTCGTCTTTTCTGTTATTCCAATCTTCACTGCTATCATCACCTTCCCCCGGTGATCTGCTCTCCTGACCTTCAGGTTCATCTCTTTGTTCTTTTTGTTGATAGTTATTTTCGTCCTTTGATTCTCTGTCTGGTGCCCTGCCAGTAGGTTCACCATCCCCATTGCCCGCTTTCAGGCCACTTGTCTTCAGGGCTGTGCGCTCAAGAAATAGTTTCAAACAGCCAAGCTGCCACTGAAGACTTTCGCTGGCCGGGCAAGAATTGGCGGCACGCTGCAAAAGGGTGTTCCAGAAATTAACATCGGTCAGTTGATTTACATCCAGGAAGTCAAGCCAACCAATGGGTATAACGGCCTCACTGGAAGAGCCATCTGCGTTGACGCGTGTCATCTTCAGACGGGCCGGAGACGGCTGTTCCTGAAACGAGATAGAATCCTTACCAATAAACATCAGCCAATTGATGATGGGGTTGAGGATAACCAGGTCTATTTCGAATAATCCCGATGGTCTGCCCCCACCACCTCCCCAGGGGGGAGGGGGAGGCAAGTAGAAGAAGCCGCCATTGCCACCACTGGGAAAATTGCCCGTGCCAGTGAACTGGCCTCCTGTCGATGACAGTGTGTTATTTCGGGATTGGCCGGTTTCCAGTCCACTGTTTGCTATGTTGTCGGGGTGGACCAGAAGGGTCATTGGAGCAATATGGGGCTCGTCCTTCAGCGGTTGATCGCTGGTTACAGAAGTCAACTCTGGTCTGTCTGCCGTCGTGGATTTTAAGCGAACAAGCGTGCCATTTTCAGAGGTACCCTGTGAGACATCCTGGAAGATGGGTGTTTGCTCTTCCTCCATTATCAGTAGCTGATAGCAATAGTCACTCAAGTCGTTCGTGAGCGATATTGCGATACTGTTCGAATCTTCTGGAGTCACAGGCGCCTTAAAGCAGAGAATGCTTTTTCGGTCATTAAAACCTTTCGGAAGCAGCAAGTTTACTTGCCACCGACTGACACCCTGCGGATCTGCAGCATCATTGATTTCAATCTGAACCCTGCTCCCGTCTAAATGATGTCGGTCAATGAGGGTTGAGGAGTAGCATAATGGCACAACCACCATAGCAAGCGGGAAAAGAACAAACGCCATGAATAAACGGTAAAAATGCATTCAAATCTTTCTATATAATTATGTTAATAACACCAATTCCACCCTCCTTGTCTGATATAAAAACGTCCGGACAATCTGTGCCGACTTTCTACTCTGGAAAAACAAAAGAGCATTATTGAGCGGTTTTATTATTCTTAGAACAAACAGATAATAGACAAGAATTTCTGAATTGCTATGTGGGTTGTATGCCTTTTATCGTAAAGTCTTGGGAAGCAGCAAACTCTGCACCGCCAGAAACTGCACAATAGCCCCTCCTTCCTGCACTATAAACATCAAGTGATTACCGGTGGTGATTATTTAATCCGGTCGGAGGGTTAATTGCTATTTTCAACTAACGGAGTATATAGAGGGCTTCTGCAAACAGGGCAGGTTCTTATCCCGTTTTTAACCAACTCAATGGCGCATTCCCTATGAATTTTGTGGGAGCAGGGCAGTATCCGGCAGCCGCCGAAGGCATCTTCCAGGCAGATGCAGCACTCATCGTGGCCTGAGTTTTCCCGGCATTTGTGATTGCCTTGCAACCTTATGTCCAGACAGACATTGCAAACATCGCAGTGAAAGTTCTCTTCCTTGTTTATTCGGCAAATACCGCATTTATTGCAGTGGAACGGTGTGATATTCATACTGGTGAAATGTTTGCATTTTGCACAGTAATATTCCGACATTAGCTGATTGCATCCCGGACACGTCTGTGAGTCTTCTGTAATGTCCCCCTCATAGTGACACAGAGAGCACCGAAGCCTTATTGCATCAACAGCCATGCGATCGTCAACGTCGCAGTCATTACTAATGTTGTGACATCTTTGGCAGGGGAAAAATCCGGCACAGCATCCAAAGTTCACAAGGCATAACCTCTGGTAATGACCGCATAATGAGTTTCGTTCTGGTTGCGCAGATGTATTTAACTGCGCGTTCGATGGGTTTGGCTCTTCATTCAGGGGGCTTGATTGCTGGTAACATGCGTGAGACTCTGCTTCGTTGTTTGCTATCGAGCCCGGGCTTGCCGCTGCCGTCTGATACCGTGCTTGTTGGTTCACATAGTCTACTGACTCTTCCAAACGGGCCCGCGAATCACAATACCTCCGATTCTCTCTTCTTAATCCTTGAACCTCTTCAGTTAATTCCTGATGCCCTCTTCTCAACCATTGAGACTCTGAAGTTAAATTCTGGTTTTCTCTTCTTAGTCCCTGAGCTTCTGAAGTTAACGCCTGATTCTCTCTTCTTAATTCTTGAACCTCTAGAGTTAACTCTTCAATCCGTTGTCTTTTTTTTTTCTTTTTCCTGAGCGCGTCTTTTCAGATCAACGAGAATAGAGTTATCGATCGAATGTTTAATTAAGAAGTTTTGATCTATTCCCAACTCTTCCAGATCAGATCGGTCGTCTGCCCAGTTGGATTGATGATGACCATGTGAATGTCTTGTCTGAGATCTCCTTTGGAAGGAGGCATTTTGGGGACCTGCAAGGGCAGGCAGCTTTGGTCTGGCTCCCTGCTGTAAGTATCTGTCAGTTGCTAAGCCAGGAGTGCTGTCGGTAGAGCGAGAGGCATTGTGGTAGCTATTAACTTGCTGGATGGAATGGGTGAGCATATTTCCATTGTTTGCAGTGGTAGTGTTAAAGGCAATATCTCTCTGACTGATTACAGGTTCTGTGAAAGGGGCTTGTAGTGAAGAGGCTTTTAGTGAGGAGGCATGTAGTGAAGAGGCTTGTAGTGAAGGGACTTGTAGTGAAGGCATTTGCAGTAACTCGATAGTATGCGCCTGCTTGATCAACTCATTTGAAAGGCGCACTAATTCAAGGCGCGATGGGTGCTGATTAAGTTGTATAAAGATATCGCGAAAAGAGATGGAAAAGGTAAATGATTGTGCAGAAATCATAATATCACGGCTGATGCCCGAATCTGATATTTTTCCTAACAGTTCACGAATAGGTACCAGTGGGTTTGAACAGAGCAGGAACAATTGAACAAAGTATTCGGTAAAGCAACATTTTTCAAAGTTTCCTATGGGTGGCTGTTGGTCAGATTGATTAACCCTGTGGATGATATCCAGAACAATCTTATACAAAATCATCAGGTTACTGTCGGCTGCTTCGGGCAGTGCCCAGTCAGGTGGGGCGATTGGTTGGAGTTCAGAGGGGTTGTTAAAATCATCCAGAATCCTTGTTTGATCACTCGTAGCTTCTATCAGTTGCCTGATAAACTGGTTGCGCGTTGAGTTCTCATCGAAAGAACGCTGCAGGTGCAATATCGCCTCAAGAGGCGTGACAGTATTGCCCGCAGTATTTGTGCCCTTTGTCTCCAGAACCTGCAAACGCTGGGGCAGGTCCAGCTCGTCCAGTATCTGCCTCAGCTTGAAAACGGCATCGGGATCGTCGCTCTCAATAATGGCTAAAAGCTGGTTAGCAAGTAGCTGAAGGTCCTGAGTCCTGGTGCTTTTTTCACTTTTTTTGCCATTGTTGTCTTTTCTTTTGTCACCATCTCCACTGCTATAACTGCCTTCTCCCGGTGAATTGTTCTCCTGATCTTCAGGTTCACCTTTTTTCTCTTCAGGGTGGTCGTTATTTTCGTCCTTTGGTGTTTTATCTGGTAAATCACCCGATGCTTCTCCATCCCCATCAGCGGTCTTTAAGACACCGGCATGATCTGTTTTCAGGGCTGTTTGCTCAAGAAATAGTTTCAAGCAGCCAAGTTGCCACTGAAGGCTTTTGTTGGCTGGGCAAGCAGTGGCGGCACGTTGGAAGAGAGTGTTCCAGAAATAAACATCGGTCAGTTGTTCAATATTCAGGAAGTCAAGCCAACCGACGGGTATAACGGCCTCACTGGAAGAACCATCTGCGTTAACGCGCGTCATTTTCAGACGCGCCCGGGATGGCTGTTCCTCAGTTGAGGTAGAATCCTTGCCTAAAGACATCAGCCAGTTGATGACGGGTTTCAGGATAACAAGATCTATTTCGAATAATCCCGTTGGTCTCCCTCCTCCCCCGGGTGGAGGGGGAGGCAAGTGGAAGAAGCCCCCGTTGCCACCACTGGGAAAATTGGCTTTGCCAGCGAGCTTGTCTCCTGTTGATGACAGTGTGTTATTTCGGGTTTGTCCGGTTTCCAGCCCACTGTCCGTGATCTCGTCGGGGTAGACCAGAAGGGTCAGTGGGATAGCCCGAGGTTTGACGTTCAGCGGTTGATCCGTGGTGACAGAAATAAGCTCTGGTCTCTCTGCCGTCGTGGATTTTAAGCGAATCAGTGTGCCATTTTCAGAGGCGCGTTCTGAGACATCATGGAAGAAGGGTATATGCTCTTCCCTTACTATTACTGGCTGATAGCAATAGTCACTCAAGTTGTTCCTGACCCATATCGAGGTACTGTCGTAATCTGCTGGCGCCACAGGTACTTTAAAACAAAGGAAGCTGTTTTGGTCATTGAAGCCTTCCGGAAGGAGCAAAACCATTTGCCACTGAATCACACCCTGCGGATCCGTGAAATCATCGATTTCAATCCGAACCCCGTGCCCATCGGGATGATGCTGGTCAATGAGAGTTGAGCAGTAGCATAACGGCACAACCGCCATAGCCAGCAGGAAAAGTACAAATGCTATGAATAAGCGGAAAAAAGTCCATTCAAATCTCGCTTTACAACTTGTGTCGACAATTCCAACCCGTACTCTTTGCCTGATAGAGTGCGTCAGAACAGTTCCACCCTGAAAAAATAAAGGAACATCTTTAGCCAATCCTGTTATTTGTTGTAGAAACAGAGAATAGCCAAGTATTTCTAAATTGCTATGTGGATTGCTTGTCTTGTGCGACAGAGCCTTCGGCAGCATCAATCTCTTAACCGGCAAAATACTTGTCTGTTATTCTTCCTTCCATAGTTCAGTGATTTTTGCAGAGTGGTGGCGACCATATGACACGAAATGGGTGGTTACCAGAAAACGGCTATTGGCGCTGAAGTTGGCTGAGAGTACCGTACCACTGTGACAGGTAGAGATTTCTTTTTTCGATGATGCATCGCCCTCCAGGGTATGGATTTTTGTCTTCCTGTCGATAGTGAAGGTCGCCGCAAAGCGGCTATCGGTGCTGAAGGTGGCTGAAGGGAAACAGACCCAATCTTTATAAAGGGTAGGGCTGTCTTCTTTCCATGATCCATTGTCATTCTGGCAATACTCTTTGCTTGCCCTGTCGATACTGGTGGTTATCAGACGTCTGCTACTGGGGGTGAAGGTGGCTGAGAGGACCTTATGGTAGTGGCAGATAGTTATTTCTTCTTCCCATGATGCATCGGTTTTTTTGCCATAGATTTTCGCCGTATTATCGTCACTGGCGGTCGCCAAATGGCATCCATCGGCGCTGAAGGTAGCTGAGTTGATCCGATCTTCATGGGCAATGATGGCTTTTTTTACCCATGGTCCATTGTTCTGCCTGCCATAGATTTTAACCAGGTCATCCCTGCCAACAGTCATCACATGGCAGTCATCAGGGCTAAACCCGGCTGATTGGATCGGGCCATCGCTGTCGATATGGCTAATGGTCAATTCTTTTTCCCATGAGCCATCGTCCTGTTGGCCATAGATTATTGCCGTAGCATCGTCACTGGCAGTCACTATATGGTGGCTATCAGCGCTGAAGGTAGCTGAGTTGACAGCGTCATCATGGGTAATGATGGTTTTTATTTTCCATAATCCATTGGCCAACCTGCCAGTGATTTTTACCATGTTATCTTTACCGACAGTCATCACATGGCTACTATCGGGGCTGAAGGCGGCTGATTGGATCGGACCATTGTGTCTAATGGTGACTTCTGGTCCCCATTGTCTGTTGTCTTTTTGGCCAAAGATTATTGCCGTACGATCTTCACTGGCAGTCACTACATGGTGGCTATCAGCGCTGAAGGTGGCTGAGTTGACCTTACCAGTATGTTGAACACAGTGTTCTTCTTCCCATGATGCATCGTCCTTCTGGCCAAAGATTTTCGTTGTGTGATCTGTGCTGGCAGTTACTACGCGACAATTGTCGTTGCTAAAGCTGGCTGATTTGACCGGACCATTGTGGCGGATAGTGACCTCCTCTTCCCATGATCCGTCGGCCTTATAGCCGTAGATTTTCGCGGTACAGTCGTCACTGGCGGTCACCATCCGGCGGCTATCAGGGCTGAAGGAGGCTGAGTTGATCTCAAGGTCATGGGGAATGTTGGCTTTTGTAACGGGATGAATTATTGTCCTCAAGATATTGACGAACTGTGAGTCATCTGGACCCTGATTGTTGTGCCTGCAAAGTTGGACAAAATGGTATAGGGCTTCATAACATGTTTCTGTTATATTCCATTCCTTAACGGCTCTATTTGCACTGTCTAACGAATGACAATTGCCGTATTTTTTCAATAGACTGATAAAGTCGTTAAGTTTTTCTCTTAAGTCATTTAATTCTGATCGACATACAGGACAAGTTTTAACTGAAAGGTCAGATAGCCCTTTTTGGAGCCACAGATTTAAACAATGCACATGAAAAACGTGATGACATGGCGTTTTCACTAATCTTGCTGTGCGTGAAAAGCGCTTACAACATATTGGGCACTTATTATCAGTAATTTGTGCATGTTTCACCTTATCCACTTTAAATGTATTATCGCGAAAGGCATTGATATTTATATAATCATCCATTGTTTTCTTGCCAGGCACAGCCATGGCTCTATCCGCACCGACAAAAGATGATGTACTTGCCAGACGAGTTGAATGACCACCGTGTGATCGTCTTTTCTTTAATCGTTTTTGGCGCAGCCCATTTGCCTGATGAGTAAGGGCGGGTTGCTTTGGCCTTGCTCCCTGCTTTGAGTATCCAGTACCAGAGGCACTTTGGCAGCTATTAACTTGTGGGGTAGAACTCATTACTGGCTCATGGGGTGAAGGGTCGGTACGCAGCTGAATTAACTGTTCATTTACGAAATGTTGTAATTCATGAAGCGCCGGGTGTTGATGAAAATGTGCAAAGGTATCTGCAAAAGAGGCAGGAAATGTAAATGATTGTGCAACGGTTATAATATCAATCCTTATGGCTAAATCTGATATTTGTCCTGACAGATAATGAATAAGCTCAAGTGGGTTAGAGTAGGTCAGGAATAACTGGACGAAGTATTCAGCAAAGCAACGTTTTTCAAAGTGTCCTACAGGTGGCTGTTGGTCAGATTGATTGACTCTCTGGATTATGTCCTGAACAATCTTGTACAAAATCATCAGGTTGTTGTCACCAGCTTCGGGTATTGCCGGGTCCGGTGGAATTATTGTCTGGAGTGCAGGCAGAGTGTCAAGGTCATTCAAAGTCTGTTTTTTATCGCTTGTGGCTTCTATCAGCTGCTCGATAAATGGGTTGCGCAATGAATTCTGTTCGAGAGAACGCTGCAGTTGCAGTACCGTCTCAAGAGGAGTGATACTTTCATCCCTGCTGTTTGTGCCTTTTGTTTCCAGAACCTGCAAACGCTGAAGCATGTCCAGCTCATCCATTATTTTCCTGAGTTTAAAAACGGCACTGGGATCGCCGCTTTCAATGATGTTTATAAGCTGATTTGCAAGTACCTGAAGGTCTTGAGTGGAGTCATTATTTTTAGTCACCGATTCATCGTCGTCTTTTCCGTTATTGCCATTCCCATTGCCATCATGGCCTTCACCCGGTGATTGGTTTTCCTGATCTTGAGGTTCTTCTCTTGTTTCCTTTTGATGGTGGTTATTTTCGTCCTTTGGCTTTGGATCAGGTGCTCTGCCAGAAGGCTGCCCATCGCCGTTACCTGCCTTCAGGCCACCGTTATGATTTGTCTTCAAGACCGTTCGCTCAAGCCATGGTTTGAAACAACCAGGCTGCCATTGGAAGCTTTCGCTGGCGAGGCAGGAGAAGCCGCCACTCCCGCTACCGGGAAAATCGTCGATGCCAGCGAGCTTGCCACCTGACAATGTCTGTGTGTTATTGCGGGTTTGGCTGGTTTTCGGTCCGATGTCAGCCAGGTTGTCGGAATAGGTCAGAAGGGTCAGAATCCGAACCTCGTGCCCATCTGGATTATGCTGGTCAATGAGGGTGTAAGAGTAGCCTGACGGTGCAATCACCATAGCTGGTAATGACAGGACAAAGGCCATGAAAGCTATAAATGTGCGGTAAAACTGCACTGAAGTCTCTCTGTAACCTGGTCGATAATATCCAATCCGCCCTCTTTGTCTGATAGAAAATGCCGGGACAATCGGTGCTGACTTTTTGCTCTGGAAAAATAAAGGAACGGCATTGGCCAATCTCATCATTTGCAGTACAAACAGAGGATAGCCAAAAATTTCTGAATCGCTATAGGGACTACTTGTCTTGTGCCACAATGTCTTCCGCAACATCTTGAAGTCAGAGAAGGGCGGTTTGCTTTCATTCGTCCTTCCAGAGTTCAGTGATCATCGCAGCCTCCTGATAGCGACCAATATCTGAAATACAACTGGTGTTCACCAGAAAGCGGCTATCAGCGCTGAAGTTGGCCAAGAATACCGCACCATGATGATAGATAGTGATTTCTTTTTGCCATGATGCATCGTCTTTCAGGCTATAGATTTTCGCCTTCCTATCGATACTCGCGGTCGCCGCAAAGCGGCTATTGGCGCTGAAGGTGGCTGAACGAACCCAGCCTTCATGAAGGATGGTGGTCTTTTCTTCCCATGATCCATTATTATTGTGGCTATGAATTTTTGCCGTCCTGCCTCTGCTGGCAGTCACCACATGTTGGCTATCGGGGCTGAAAGTGGCCGATAAGAGTCTATGGTTGTGGCAGATAGTCATTTCTTCTTCCCATGCTGCATCGGTCTTTTCGCCATAGATTTTGGCCGTATTATCAGAACTGGCGGTCACCAAATGGCATCCATCGGCGCTGAAGCTGGCTGAGTTGATCCGATCTTCATGGGCAATGATGGCTTTCTTTACCCATAATCCATTGTCCTGCCTGCCATAGATTTTAACCAGGTCATCCCCGGCAACAGTCATCACATGGCGGCCATCGGGGCTGAACTCGGCAGATATGATCGGACCCCCGCTGTCGATATGGCTAATGGTCAATTCTCTTTCCCATGATCCATCGTCCTGTTGGGCACAGATTATTGCCGTACCATCGCCACTGGCGGTCACCACACGGCGGCTGTCGGTGCTGAAGGTAGCTGAGTTGACCGTGTAATCATGGGCAATGATGACTTTTTCTTGCCATGCTCCATTGGCCGACCTGCCAGTGATTTTCACCAGGTTATCTTTACCGAAAGTCACCACATGGCTACCATCGGGGCTGAAGGTGGCTGATTGGATCGGACCATTGTGGCTAATGCTGGCTTCTGTTTCCCATGGCCTGTCGTCCTTTTGGCCAAAGATTATTGCGGTACCATCGTCACTGGCAGTCACCATACGTTGGCTATCAGCGCTGAAGCTGGCTGAGTTGACCGTACCAGTATGTTGAACGGTGAGTTCTTCTGTCCATGATCCATCGTCCTTTTGGCCCAGGATTTTCGCCTTGTGATCCTCACTGGCAGTAACTACACGACAGCTATCGCGGCTGAAGCTGGCTGATTTGACCTTACCATTGTGGCGAATAATGGCCTCTTCTTCCCACGATCCATCGGCCTTATGGCCATAGATTTTCGCAGTACAATCTTCACCGGCGGTCACCACCTGGCGGCTATCAGGGCTGAAGCTGGCTGACGTGATCTCAGAGTCATGGCGAATGTTGGCTTTTATAACGGGATAAATTATTTTTCTCAAGATATTGGCATACCGTGGATCATCTGACGCCTGACTGTTGAGTCTGCAAAGTTGGACAAAATGGTATAAGGCTTCATGACTTGTTGTTCTATTCCATTCCTTAACGGCTCTATCTGCAGTGTCTAACAAATGACAATTGCCGTATTTATTCAATAGCCTGTTAAGGTTGTTAAGTTTTTCTTTTGAGCTTTTTAATTCTGATCGACATACAGGACAAGTTTTAATTGCAAGATCAGGTAGCCTTTTTTGGAGCCACAGATTCAAGCAAAGCACGTGAAAAATGTGATTGCAGGGTGTTTTCACTAATCCTGCTGTGCGTAAAAAGCGCTCACAACATATTGGGCACTTATTATGAGTAATTTGTGTATGTTGCACCTTATTCACTTTCAATGCATCATCGCAAAAAGCAATGATAGTCATGTCATCATCCCCATAAGATCGTTCTGTTTTTAATCGTTTTTGGTGCGGCGTATTTGACTGATGAGAAAGGGTGGGCCGTTTTGGCCTTGCTCCCTGCTGTGGGTTTCTTAACCGTTCATTTAAGAAATGTTGTAATTCATGAAACGAGGGGTGTTGGTGAAATTGTATAAAGGCATTTGAAAAAGAACTGGCAGATGTCAATGATTGTGCAGCAATTATAATCTCATGGGTTACCGCTGAATCTGATATTTGCCCTAACAGATTACCAATAAGTTCAAGTGGGTTTGAATAGAACAGAAACAATTGAACGAAGTACTGAATAAAACAATTTTTTTCAAATTGTCCTATTGGTGGTTGCTGGCCAGATTGATTAACTCTATGGATTATGTCCAGAACAATCCTGTACAAAATCATCAGGTTGTTGTTGCCAGCTTCGGACAGTGGTCGGGCTATCGGTTGCAGTGAAGCCAGAATGTCAGGGTCATTCAAAGTCCGTGTTTTATCGCTCGTGGCTTCTATCAGCTGCTCGATAAACCGGTTGCGCGATGAATTCTCATAGCAAGAACGCTGCAGTTCCAGTATCGCCTCAAGAGGACTGACAGCATTACCACTGGTGTTTGCGCTTCTCGTTTCCAAAACCTGCAAACGCTGTGGCATGTTGAGCTTATCCAGTATTTGCCGCAGCTTAAAAACAGCATCAGGATCGTCACTTTCAATGATGGCTACAAGCTGGTTGGCAAGTACCTGAAGGTTTTGAGTCCTGGCATTTTTTTCACTCTCCTCGCCATTGTCGTCTTTTCTGTTATTACCATCCCCGCTGCCATCATTGCCTTCTCCCGGTGAGTTGTTGTTCTGATCTTCAGGTGCTTCTTTTTTGTCCTTTTGATGGCTGTTATTTTTGTCCTCTGATCTTGAATTTGGTGCGCTACCAGAGGGTTGGCCATCTCCATTAGCGGCCTTCAGGCCACCGCCATGATGTCTCTTCAAGGCCGTTCGCTCAAGCAATAGTTTGAAACAGCCAAGCTGCCTAATAAGGCTTTCGCTGGTGGGGCATGAAGTGGCGGCATGTTGCAGGAGGGTGTTCCAGAAATCAACATCGGTCAGTTGTTCAACAGTGAGGAAGTCGAGCCAGCCAACAGGTATAGCAGCTTCGCTGGAAGAGCCATCGGCATTAACCCGTGTCATTTTCAGACGCGCCGGGGAGGGTGGCTCTTCAAACGAAGCAGAATCTTTACCAATGGACATCAGCCAGTTGATGACGGGTTTCAGGATAACCAGATCTATTTCAAATAATCCCGATGGTCTCCCACCGCCACCTCCCCAGGGTGGGGGGGGCGGCAAAAAGAAGAAGCCACCGTTGCCACCACCGGGAAAATCGCCGATGCCAGCGGGCTTGCCGCCCGTTAATGTCAGTGTGTTATTCCCGGGTTGGCCGGTTTTCAAACCACTGTCGTTTATGTTGTCGGTATAGGTCAGAAGGGTTAACGGGGCAGTATGGGGCTTATCGTTGTGAAGTTGATCGGTAGTGACAGAAGTTAATTCCGGTCTGTCTGCCGTCGTGGATCTTAAGTGAACAAGCGTGCCATTTTTAGACGCATGTTGAGAGATATGTTGGAAGTCGGGTGTTTGTTCTTTTGTCAGTATCATCAGTTGATAACAATAGTTGCTCGGGTCGTTCGTCACCAATATCGCAATACTGTTGGAATCTGCTGGCACCACAGGCGCCTTAAAGCAAAGGATACTGTTTTGGTCATCGAAACCCTTCGGTAGCAGCAAGTTCATTTGCCACTGACTCACAAACTGAGGATCTTTGCCATCATTGATCTCAATCCGAACCTTGTGCCCTCCCGGATTATGTCGGTCAATGATGGTTGAGGAATAGCACAAAGGCAAAACTGCCATAGCCACCAGGAAAAGAACAAATGCTATGAATAAGCGGTAAAGGTGCATTCAAATCTCACTAACTTATGATAACAACCCGGACCTGTCCTGTTTGCCTGACAGAGTACAATCAGAAAGGTCTGTGCTGGCCTTCTGCCCTGAAAAATAAAGAAACATTACTGGAAGGTCTTATTATTCGTAGAAAAAACAGATAATAGACAAGAATGTCAAAATTGCTAAATGGATTAATTGCTTTGTGCCACAGAGCCTTGTCCTCTTCCCGTGTTGCAATACTGAAGCGGTCACTGGCGGCGACTATTAAATCGAGCCAGATGGTTAATTATTTCTTTCAACCGGTGGAACGTATAGAGATTGTCTGCAAACAGGGCAGGTTCTTATCCCTTTACGGAGCATTGCAGCGTAGCAATCATCATGTACTTTGTGAGAGCAGTACATTATCAAGCAGCCGTCGAAGGAATCTTTCAGGCAGATGCAGCACTTATCGTGGCCTGAGTTTTCCCGGCATTCGTGATTACTTTGATACCTTACATAAAGGCAGATATTACAAACATCACAGTGAAAGGACTCATCCTTGTTTATTCGGCAAATTCCGCATTTATGGCAGTGGAATGGTTTTAGTTCCATATTGTCGAATTCTTTGCATTGTGCGCAGAAATACTCCGACATTAGTTCGTTGCATCCCGGGCACGCCTGGGAGTCTTCCGTAATATCCCCCTCATAGTTACAGAGAGAACATTGAAGCCTTTTTGCTTGAAAAGCCTGACGATCTGTAAGGTCGCATTTCTTACTTTTGTTATGACATCTATAGCAGGGAAAATACCCTTCACAGCACCCAAAGTTTACACGACATAACCTATGGTAATGATTGCACAATGGCATTCGTTCTTTTCGCACAGGTGTCTTTAACTGCTCGTTTGACGGGTTTGCCTCCTCATTATGGGCACTCGACTGCTGGTCAGAAGCAGAACGCTCTGCGCCATTGCTTTGCATCGCCGGGCTGGCCGCTACCCACTGTTGTTTTTCTCTCCCTGGTCTTGGATCAACAGATGAGGGTCCTGCCTGTAATCGCTCTTGGGAAACGTTATTTTGCTGATAGGCAAGGGCAGGCTGATTTGGCTCTGCCTCCAGCTCTGAGTATCTACCAGTCACTATGCAATGGGAACTGCCGGAAGAGCCAGAAGCTCTTTTGTTAATATCAGCTTGCTGGTGGATGGTACTTGTATCTTTATTGCTGACAATTGTTTCGTCAGAGATATTATCGCTTTTACCGGTGACAGGCTCTATAGAAGGCACTTGTTGTAAGTGGGGATTTTTTGCATAACCCATCAGCTCATCTGAGAGGCGTTCTAATTCAGAAATCGATGGGTGTTGGTGAAATTGTATAAAGGTATTTAAAAAGCGGTTGGGAAATGTCAATGATTGTGGATTAATCATAAGAACATGCCTTGTGGGCAAATCTGATATTTTCCCCAACAGATTACGAATCAGTTCAACCGGGTTTGAGTAGATAAGGAACAATTGAGCGAAGTACTCAGCAAAGCAACATCTTTCAAACTGACTCATAGGTGGCTCTGTGTCAGATTGATTGACCTTGTGGATTATGTCCAGAGCAATCTTATACAACATCAACAGGTTGTTGTTGCCCTCTTCGGGCATTGCCCGGTCAGGTGGAATGATTGGTCGAAGTAGAGACAGAGTGTGAAGGTTATTCAAATACTGTTTTGTATTGCATGTTGCCTTTATCAGCTGCTCGATAAAAAGGTTGCGCAGTGAATTCTCGTTGGAAGAACGCTGCAGTTTCAGTACGGCTTCAAGAGGAGTGACAGTATCCTCGGTGTTGATGCTTTTTGTTTCCAGAACCCGCAAACGCTGTGGCATGTCCAGTTCATTCAGTATTTGCCTGAGCTTAAAAACTGCTCCGGGATCTTGACTTTCAATGATGGCAACAAGCCGGTTCGCAAGTACCTGAAGGTCTTCAGTGGTAGTTTTTTTTTCACTCTCTTCGCCATCGTCGTCTTTTCTGTTGTTGCCATTTCCGCTGCCATCATGGCCTTCTCCCGGTGACTGGTTCTCCTGATTTTCAGGTTCTTCTTTTTTCTCTTTTTGGTGATCGTTATTTTCGTCCTTTGGCCCCGAATTGGGTGAGCTACCAGAGGGTTGTGCCTCCCCATTCGCTGCCATCAGGCCACCGCCATGATTTGTCTGCAAGGCACTACGCTCAAGAAATCGTTTGCAACAGCCAAGCTGCCATTGGAGGCTTTCGCTAACGGGGCAGGAAGTAGCGGCATGCTGGAGGAGGGTGTTCCAGAAATCAACATCGTTCAGTTGTTCAATATTGAGGAAGTCAAGCCAGCCAACAGGTATAGCGGCTTCGCTGGAAGAGCCATCGGCATTAACCCGTGTCATTTTCAGACGTGCCGGGGAGTGTTGCTCTTGAAACGAAATAGAATCTTTACCAATGGACATCAGCCAGTTAATGACGGGCTTCAGGATAACCAGATCTATTTCAAATAATCCCGATGGTCTCCCCCCGCCACCTCCCCAGGGTGGGGGTGGGAGTAAATAGAAGAAGCCACCATTCCCGCTACCGGGAAAATCGTCGATGCCAGTGAGCTTGTTGCTTGTCAATGTCACTGTGTTATTCCGGGTTTGGCCGGTTTCCAGTTCACTGCCGGTCGTGTTGTCGGAATAGACCAAAAGGGTTAATGGGGTCGTATGGGGATTGTCGTTAAGGAGTTGATCGGTAGTGACAGAAGTTAATTCTGGTCTGTCTGCCGTCGTGGATTTCAAGCGAATAAGTGTGCCATTTTCAGAGGCATGTTGAGAGAGGTGTTGGAAGTCGGGTGTTTGTTCTTTTGTCAGTATGGTCAGTTGATAACAATAGTTGCCCGGGTCGTTCGTCACTAATATCGCAATACTGTTCAAATCTGCTGACACCACAGGTGTCTTAAAGCAAAAGGTGCTGTTTCGATTGTTGAAACTGTCCGGAAGCAGCAAACTCACTTGCCACTGACTGACAGCCTGAGGGGCTGTGCCGTGATTGATTTCAATCCGAACCTTGTGCCCACCGGGATTATGTCGGTCAATGATGGTTGAGGAGTAGCACAAGGTCACAACCAACATAGTCATCAGGAAAAGAACAAATGTTATGAATAAACGGTAAGAATGCATTCAAATCTTTCTGCACTAAATGTGTTATTAATACCAACCCGCCTTCCCTGTCTGACAGAAAACGCCAGGACAATCTGTGCCGACTTTCTGCTTTGGAAAAATAAAGGAACATTATTGACCGGTTTTATTATCCGTAGGACAAACAGAGAGTAGACAAGAATTTCCGAATTGCTATTTGTGTTACTTGTTTTGTGCAACAGAGCCTTCGTCAGTATCAACCTGAAAGTGACTTGCAGGACTTGATACCGGGCTGTGGTAGCAGTATGGAGCTGCTATTTTTAAAAACTCATTTTATACCAATCGAACGTTCTAAGTACCTGGCCAGTTGGTTTCGCATATTCTGGCGAGTGGATTTTTTCATCCTTCAAGGCGCAACGACGGGCGCGTAGCCTTAGCTACGCAACCAGAGTTGGAACGCAGAAGGATGGAAAAAGCCGCCGTCCAGAATAGGCGAAACCAACTGGTTAGGTACTTAACTCCCTATGTAAGTCAGACGCGGTCACCGGTAGCGACTATTAAATTCAGTCAGATGGTTTAATGATTGTTTCCAACAAACCAGGCGTCTGTAGGGTTTCTGCAAATAGGGCAGGTTCTTATCCCGTTTTTAAGCATTGCAGTGCTGCACTCACCATGTACTTTGTGGTAGCAAGGCATTATCTTGCAGCCGTGGAAGGTATCTTCCAGGCAGATGCAGCACTCATCGTGGCTTGAGTTTTCTCGGCATTTGTGATTGTCTTGAAACCTTGTATTCAGGCAGATATCACAAACATCACAGTGAAAGGCCCTATCCTTAAATGTTCGGCAAATTCCACATTTATCGCAGTGGTATGGTTTTTTTTCTAAATCGGTGAAGTGTTTGCATTGTGCACAGAAATACTCCGACATTAGTTCGTTGCATCCCGGGCATGTCTGGGAGTCTTCCGTAATATCCCCCTCATAGTTACATAGAGAACATTGAAGCCTTTTTGCATGAAAATCCTTACGATCTGTAAGGTCGCATTTCTTACTATTGTTATGACATCTAGGGCAGGGGAAATACCCTTCGCAACACCCAAAGTTTACACGACAAAACCTATGGGAATGATTGCACAATGGCATTCGCTCTTGCACAGGTGTCTTTAATTGCTCGTTCGACGGGTTTGTCTCCTCATTATGGGTACTTGACTGCTGATCAGAAGCAGATCGGTCTTGTGCACTAGTGGTTTGATCATCACCGGATGAAGGTCCTGCCTGTAATCGCTCTTGGGAAGCGTTATTTTGCTGATAGGCAAGTGCAGGCTGATCTGACTCTGCCTCTGCCTCTGGCTCTGCCTCTGGCTCTGGGTATCTATCAGTCAGTATGCAAGGGGAACTTCCGGAAGAGCCAGAGGCTCTTTGGTGGCTATCAGCTTGCTGGTGGGTGGTACCTTGATCTTTATTGCTGACAAGTGTTTCGTCAGAGAGAGTATCGCTGTTATCGATGACAGGCTCTACAGAAGGCACCTGTTGTAAGTGAGAATTTTTTGCATAACCCATCAGCTCATCTGAGAGGCGTTCTGATTCAGAAATCGATGGGTGTTGGTGAAATTGTATAAAGGTATTTAAAAAGCGGTTGGGAAATGTCAATGATTGTGGATTAATCAGAACAACACGCCTTAAGCACAAATCTGATATTTTCCCCAACAGATTACGAATCAGTTCAACCGGGTTTGAATAGGCCAGGAACAATTGAGCAAAGTACTCAGTAAAGCAACATCTTTCAAACTGACTCATAGGTGGCTCTGTGTCAGATTGATTGACCTTGTGGATTATGTCCAGAGCAATCTTATACAAAATCAACAGGTTGTTGTCGCCCTCTTCGGGCATTGCCCGGTCAGGTGGAATGATTGGTCGAAGCAGAGACAGAGTGTGAAGGTTATTCAAATTATGTTTTGTATTGCTTGTGGCCTCTATCAGTTGCTCGATAAAAAGGTTGCGCAGTGAATTCTCGTTGCAAGAACGCTGCAGTTTCAGTACGGCTTCAAGAGGAGTGACAGTATCCTCGGTGTTGATGCTTTTTGTTTCCAGAACCCGCAAACGCTGTGGCATGTCCAGTTCATTCAGTATTTGCCTGAGCTTAAAAACTGCTCCGGGATCTTGACTTTCAATGATGGCAACAAGCCGGTTCGCAAGTACCTGAAGGTCTTCAGTGGTAGTTTTTTTTTCACTCTCTTCGCCATCGTCGTCTTTTCTGTTGTTGCCATTTCCGCTGCCATCATGGCCTTCTCCCGGTGACTGGTTCTCCTGATTTTCAGGTTCTTCTTTTTTCTCTTTTTGGTGATCGTTATTTTCGTCCTTTGGCCCCGAATTGGGTGCGCTACCAGAGGGTTGTGCCTCCCCATTCGCTGCCATCAGGCCACCGCCATGATTTGTCTGCAAGGCACTACGCTCAAGAAATCGTTTGCAACAGCCAAGCTGCCATTGGAGGCTTTCGCTAACGGGGCAGGAAGTAGCGGCCTGCTGGAGGAGGGTGTTCCAGAAATCAACATCGTTCAGTTGTTCAATATTGAGGAAGTCAAGCCAGCCAACAGGTATAGCGGCTTCGCTGGAAGAGCCATCGGCATTAACCCGTGTCATTTTCAGACGTGCCGGGGAGTGTTGCTCTTGAAACGAAATAGAATCTTTACCAATGGACATCAGCCAGTTGATGACGGGCTTCAGGATAACCAGATCTATTTCAAATAATCCCGATGGTCTCCCCCCGCCACCTCCCCAGGGTGGGGGTGGGAGTAAATAGAAGAAGCCACCATTCCCGCTACCGGGAAAATCGTCGATGCCAGTGAGCTTGTTGCCTGTCAATGTCACTGTGTTATTCCGGGTTTGGCCGGTTTCCAGTTCACTGCCGGTCGTGTTGTCGGAATAGACCAAAAGGGTTAATGGGGTCGTATGGGGATTGTCGTTAAGGAGTTGATCGGTAGTGACAGAAGTTAATTCTGGTCTGTCTGCCGTCGTGGATTTCAAGCGAATAAGTGTGCCATTTTCAGAGGCCTGTTGAGAGAGGTGTTGGAAGCCGGGTATTTGCTCTTTTGTCATTAGCAACAGTTGGTAGCAATAGTTGCTCTGGTCGTTCGTCAACAATATCGCAATACTGTTGGAATCTGCTGACACCACGGGTGTCTTAAAGCAAAAGGTGCTGTTTCGATTGTTGAAACTGTCCGGAAGCAGCAAACTCACTTGCCACTGACTGACAGCCTGAGGGGCTGTGCCGTGATTGATTTCAATCCGAACCTTGTGCCCACCGGGATTATGTCGATGAATGATGGTTGAGGAATAGCAAAAAGGCACCACCGCCATAGCCAGTAGAGGAAGAACAAATGCTATGAATAAGCGTAAAAAAAGCATTCAAATCTCGCTATATAACTGGTACAACAATTCCAATCGGCCCTCTTTGCCTGATGAAGTGTGTGAGAACAGTCTGTGCTGACTTTCCGCTATGGAAAAATAAGGAACACCATTGGTTGTTCTTGTTATCCGAAGTAGAAACAGAGAATAGCCAAGAATTTCTGAATTGCTATGTGGGTAAATTGCTCTGTGCCACAACGCTTTCGGCAGCATCAACCTGAAAGTATCCTGCAGAGCCTGATACCGGGTTGTGGTACCGGTCAGGCTGCTAGCGGCGACTATTGATTACGGTCAAAATCCTGTCAATTAACTGAGCGGATAGAGGGTATCTGCAAACAGGGCAGGTTCTTATCTTGTTCGTAATCATCACCGTAGCGCAATCCTGGTGAACTTTGTGAGTGCAGGGCAATATCACGGAATTGTGGAAAACATCTTCCAGGCAGATGCAGCACTCATCATGGCCTGAATCTGGCCGACATCGGTGATTGCCTTGTGCACTTTTATCCATACAGAAATTGCAAACATCACAGTGAAAGGACTTCTCCTTTTCTGTTCGGCAAATTCCGCATTTATCGCAGTGGTATGGTTTTTTTTCTAAATCGGTGAAGTGTTTGCATTGTGCACAGAAATAGTCGGACATTAGTTCGTTGCATCCCGGGCATGTCTGGGAGTCTTCCGTAATATCCCCCTCATAGTTACATAGAGAACATTGAAGCCTTATTGCATGAATAACCTTACGATCAGTAAGGTCGCATTTCTTACTATCGTTATGACATTTGTTGCATGGGAAATAACCTTCACAGCACCCAAAGTTTACGCGACATAACCTACGGCTATGAATGCACAGTTGCCTTTGTTTTTTTTCCAAAGGCGTCCTTAACTGCTCATTCGACGGGTTTGCCTCCTCATTATGGGTGCTCGACTTCTGGAAAGAAGCAGAATGCTCTGCGCCATTGCTTTGCAACGTCGGGTTGGTCGCCATCATCTGTAGCCTTGCTATCATTTGTCTTTCCAGCTGTTTTAACTGTTGTCTTTTTTGCTCTTGTTTTGCCTCAGCGTGTCTTTCCAGCTCGGCGAGAACATGACTTGGCAACGGAGAGCTGACCGGCAACATCTGTCGCCTTGCTATCATTTGTCTTTCCAGCTGTTTTAACTGTTGTCTTTTTTGCTCTTGTTTTGCCTCAGCGTGTCTTTCCAGCTCGGCGAGAACATGACTTGGCAACGGAGAGCTGACCGGCAACATCTGTCGCCTTGCTTTCATTTGTCTTTCTAGCTGTTTTAACTGTTGTCTTTTTTTCACCCGTCTTTTCAGAGCGTGTTTTGCCAGCTCTTCGAGAAGGGGTCCATCGATCAGGAGGTTACTTAAGTGGTTTTGATTTGTCCTCAACACTGCCAAATCGGATCGTTCCTGTGTCCCGGTGGCTTGAAGATCACCAGATGAAGGTCCTGCTTGTAATCGCTCCCGGGAAGCGTCATTTTGCTGATGAACAAGGGCAGGCTGATTTGAACTTGCTTCCAGCTTTGGGTTTCTACCAGCCAGTAAGCAAGGGGAGCTGCCGGTAAAGCCAGAGGCTCTCTGGTTGCAGACAGCTCGCTGGATGGTACTTGTATCTCCACTGCTGGCAATTGTTTCGTTAGCGGTAGTATCGCTGTTACTGATGAAAGGCTCTATAGAAGGCACTTGTTGTAAGTGGGAGTTTTGTGCCTGCCTCATCAGCTCATTTAAGAGGCGCTTTAATTCAGGAAAGGATGGGTGTTGGTGAAATTGCGTGAAGTTATATAAAAAACAGGCGGGAAATGTCAATGATTGTGGATTAATCATAACATCATACCTTAAAGCTAAATCTGATATTTTCCCCAACAGATTACGAATCAGTTCAACCGGGTTTGAATAAATCAGGAACAATTGAGCGAAGAACTCAACAAAGCAACACTTTTCAAATTGTCCCACAGGTGGCTGTTGGTCAGATTGATTGGCTTTGTGGATTATGTCCAGAACAATTTTATTCAAAATCAACAGGTTGTTGTCGCCTGCTGCGAGCACTGCCTGATCAGGTGGAATGGCCGGTCGGAGTGTAGATAGAATGTTGAATTTACTCAAATTCTTTTTTGTATTGCAAGTGGCCTTTATCAGCTGTTCGATAAACAGGTTGCGCGATGAATTCTCGTTGCAAGAACGTTGCAGTTTCAGTATCGCTTCAAGAGGAGTGACAGTATCTGCGGTGTTGGTACTTTTTGTTTCCAGAACCCGCAAACGCTGAGGCATGTCCAGCTCATTCAGTATTTGTCTCAGTCTAAAAACTGCTCCGGGGTATTTACTTTCAATGATGGCAACAAGCCGGTTCGCAAGTACCTGAAGGTCTTCAGCGGTAGCATTTTTTCCACTCTCTTCGCCATCGTCGTCTTTTCTGTTATTGCCATTCCCGCTGCCATCATGGCCTTCTCCCGGTGACTGGTTGTCCTGATTTTCAGGTTCTTCTTTTTTCTCTTTTTGGTGATCGTTATTTTCGTCCTTTGGCCCCGAATTGGGTGCGCTACCAGAGGGTTGCCCCTCCTCATTAGCTGCCATCAGGCCACCGCCATGATTTGTCTGCAAGGCACTACGCTCAAGAAATCGTTTGAAACAGCCAAGCTGTCGTTGGAGACTTTCGCTGGCGGGGCAGGAAGTGGCGGCCTGTTGGAGGAGGGTGTTCCAGAAATCAACATCGTTCAGTTGTTCAATATTGAGGAAGTCAAGCCAGCCAACAGGTATAGCGGCTTCGCTGGAAGAGCCATCGGCATTAACCCGTGTCATTTTCAGATGTGCCGGGGTGGGTTGCTCCTCAAACGAAATAGAATCCTTGCCTATGGACATCAGCCAGGTGATGACGGGTTTCAGGATAACCAGATCTATTTCAAATAATCCCGATGGTCTCCCCCCGCCACCTCCCCAAGGTGGGGGTGGGAGTGAATAGAAGAAACCACCGTTGCCGCCACCGGGAAAATCAGCGATGCCAGTGAGCTTGCCGCCTGTCAATGTCACTGTGTTATTCCGGATTTGGCCGGTTTCCAGTTCACTGCCGGTCGTGTTGTCGGAATAAACCAAAAGGGTTAATGGGGTCGTATGGGGTTTGCCGTTAAGGAGTTGATTGGTGGTGACAGAAGTTAATTCTGGTCTGTCTGCCGTCGTGGATTTCAAGCGAATAAGTGTGCCATTTTTAGAGGCCTGTTGAGAGAGATGTTGGAAGTCGGGTGTTTGCTCTTTTGTCAGTATCAACAGTTGGTAGCAATAGTTGCTCTGGTCGTTTGTCATCAATATAGCAATATTGTTCGGATTTGCTGACACGACAGGTGTCTTAAAGCAGAGGGTGCTGTTTCGATTGTTGAAACTGTCCGGAAGCAGCAAACTCACTTGCCACTCATTGACAGCCTGAGGGTCTGTGGCGTCATTGATTTCAATCCGAACCTTTTGCCCACCGGGGTTATGTCGGTCAATGATGGTTGAGGAATAGCACAAGGTGACAACCAACATAGTCGTCAGGAAAAGAACAAATGTTATGAATAAACGGTAAGAATGCATTCAAATCTTTCTGCACTAAGTGTGTGATTAATATCAACCCGCCCTTCCTGTCTGACAGAAAACGCCAGGACAATCCGGGCTGACTTTCTGCCCTGGAAAAATAAAGAAACATTATTGACCGGCTTTATTATCCGTAAGACGTACAGAGAGTAGACAAGAATTCCTGAATTGCTATTTGAGTGACTCGTTATGTGCATCAGAGTCTTCGGCATTATCAACCTGAAAGTGTCTTGCAGGGCCTGATACCGGGCTGTGGTAGCAGTACGGTGCTGCTATTTTTAAAAACTCATTTTATACCAATCGAACGTTCTAACTCCCTATGCAAGTCAGACGCGGTCGCTGGTAGCGACTATTAAATTCAGTCAGATGGTTTAATGATTGTTTCATCAAACCAGGCGTCTAAAGGGTGTCTGCAAATAGGACAGGTTCTTATCCCGTTTATAAACATTGCAGCGCCGCACTCACGATGTACTTTGTGACTGCAAGGCATTATCCTGCCGCCGGAGAAGGTATCTTCCAGGCAGATGCAGCACTCATCGTGGCTCGAGTTTTCCCGGCATTTGTGACTGTCTTGAAGTCTTGTATTCATGCAGACATTACAAACATCACAGTGAAAGGCATTATCCTTAGATGTTCGACAAATTCCGCATTTATCGCAGTGGTATGGTTTTTTTTCTAAATCGGTGAAGTGTTTGCATTGTGCACAGAAATACTCCGACATTAGTTCGTTGCATCCCGGGCATGTCTGGGAGTCTTCCGTAATATCCCCATTGAATCCACACACAGAGCATAAAAGCAGTGTCGTGTGAAGAGCTTTTCGAGAGGTAACTTCGCATCGATCACTTTTGTTATGACATTTATGGCAAGGGAAGTACCATTGACAGCACTCAAATTTTACATAGCAGAGCCTGCGGTAATCTTTGCACAATGGCTTTCGTTGTTCTTGTGCAGATGTCTTTAACTGCTCTTTCGGCGGGCTTGCTTTCTCATTGTAGGTGTTCAACGGATGGAAAGGAGCTAAAAACACTGTGCCATTGCTGTTCATCGCAAGATTATTGGTTTGTACCCTCTGATTGGCCGATGCCGTCTGATAATCTGATCGATGGATCAAATGGTCTACTAATTCTTGTTGTCTTCTGAGATCAACGTGCAACTTTTTGATTTGTTCCTTCAAATGCAGCGCTTCAGTATTTGATTTGTCCATAGACTTGTATAGCTCCTGATTTTTTGTAATCAGGTTTTCATTCATCGCAACCAACACCTGATTCTCTAGTCTTAATCCTTGAGTCTCCTTAGTTAGCTCCTGAATCATTGTTTTTAACTTAGTTAGCTCCTGAATCACTGTTTTTAACGCTTGAACTTCTGCAGTTAAAGACTGCTTCTCTATTGGTAATTCTTGAGCCTGTTCAGTTAACTCTTTAGTCTGTTGTCTTTTTTTCTCTTTTTTTTCCTGAGCGCGGCCTTTCAGCTCAACGAGAAGGGAGTCATCGGTCGAATGTTTAGTTGAGAAGTTTTGATTTATTCCAGACGCCTCCAAATCGGATCGGTTGTGTGCTCCGTTGGTGAGATGATTACCATGAGAAGGCCCTGTCTGAAATCGCTTTTGGGAAGAGGGATTTTCCTGATCACCAGGGTCAGACAGCTTTGGCCTGGCCCCTTGCTGTATGTATCTATCGGCTGGCAAGACGACGGGGGAACTGCCGGTAGACCCGGAGTCACTTCGGTAGCTGTTAACTTGCTGGGTGTAGTGTGCGAATCTGTTTGAGTTGTTTGTGGCTCTGCCATTGGTATTATCATGGTTACTGATTACAGGCTCTACTGAAGACACCAGTAGTGGGGGCTCTTGCAGTATGCGGGAAGCGGGCGCCTGCCTCATCAGTTCATTTGAGAGGCGTTCTAACTCATGGAACGATGGGTGCTGTTCAAGTTGTATCAGGGTTTCTCGAAAAGGGATGGAGAATGTAAATGATTGTGCAAAAATCATAATATCGCGTCTTATCACTGAATCTGATATTTTCTCCAACAGTTCACGAATGGATTCAAGTGGGTTTGAATAGAGCAGGAGTAATTGAACGAAGTACTCAGTCAAGCAAGATTTTTCAAAGTGTCCTAATGATGGCTGTTGGACAGATTGATTGAACCTGTTGATGATGTCCTGAACAATCTTATACAAAATCATCAGGTTATTGTCACCAGCTTCGGGCATTGACCGGTCAGGTGGAATCATTGGTTGGCGTTCAGACGGAATTCTGACAGTATCCAAAGTCCTTGTTTGAATGCTCGTAGCTTCGATTAGCTGCTCGATAAACCGGTTGCGCGTTGAGTTTTCATAGAAAGAACGCTGTAGTTTCAATATTGCCTCAAGAGGCGTGGCAGTATTACCACTGGTGTTTGTGCTTTTTGTTTCGATAACCTGCAAACGCTGAGGCATGTCCAGCTCATCCAGTATTTGCCTCAGCTTAAAAACGGCATCGGGATCGTCGCTTTCAATGAGGGCAACGAGTTGGTTCGCAATTACCTGAAGGTCTTGAATCCTGGCGTTTCTTGCACTTTCTTTTCCATTGTCGTCTTTTCTGTTATCACCCTCTTCACTGCCATGATTGCTTTCTCCCGGTGAATTGTTCTGCTGATCTTCAGGTTCACCTTTTTTCTCTTTTTGATGGTCGTTATTTTCTTCCTTTGATGCTTTATCGGATGCCTTACCTGATGGTTTTCCATCCCCATTACCTGCCTTTAAGCCACCAGCATGATCTGTCTTCAAGGCAGTGTACTCAAGAAATCGCTTCAAACAGCCAAGCTGCCACTGAAGGCTTTCGCTGTCCGGGCAAGAAGTGGCGGCACGCTGGAAGAGGGTGTTCCAGAAATTAACATCGGTCAGTTGTTCAATGTCCAGAAAGTCAAGCCAACCCAAGGTTATAACGGCATCACTGGAAGAACCATCTGCATTGATGCGTGTCATTTTCAGACGCGCCGGAGATGGCTGTTCCTCAAATGAGCTGGAATCCTTTCCCATGGACATCAGCCAGTTGATGACGGGTTTCAGGATAACCAGGTCTATGTCGAATAATCCCGATGGCCTCCCATCTCCTCCCCATGGTGGAGGCGGTGAATAGGAGAAGCCTTCATCACCGCCAGCGGAAAAATCTGTGTTGCCAGCGAGCTTGTCACCTGTCATTGCCAGTGTGTTATTTCGGGTTTGTCTTGTTTCCAGCACACTTTCCGTGATGTTGTCGGAATAGATTAGAAGGGTAAGAGGAGCTGTATGGGGTTTGACGGGTTGATTGCTGGTGACAGAAGTCAACTCTGGTCTGTTTGCTGTCGTTGATTTTAAGCGAACCCGTGTGCCGCTTTCAGAGGCCCGTTTTGAGATACCATGGAAGACGCGTGTTTGCTCCCCTGTCACTATGACTATCTGATAGCAATAGTCACTCAAGTCGGTCGTGACCAATAGTGCGATACTGCTCGAATCTGCTGGCACCACAGGTGCTTTAAAGCAGAGGATGCTTTTTCGGTCATTGAAGCCTTTCGGAAGCAGCAAACTCAATTGCCACTGACTCACACCCTGAGAATCTGTTCCCTCATTGATCTCAATCCGAACCCTGTCATTGGGATTGTGTCGGTCAATGATGGTTAAGCAATAGCATAAAGGCACGACCGCCATAGCCAGCAGTGAAAGAACAAATGCTGTGAACAGGCGGTAAAAATGCATACAAATTGCACTACAGAACTTGTGTCAATAATTGCGACTTGTTCTCTTTATCTGATAGACAGAATGGGCAAAAACAGTTCTGCTCTGAAAAATAAAGGAACATCATTGGTCAATCCCGTTATTTGTAGTAGAAACAGAGAATAGTCAAGTGTGTCAGAATTGCTATATGGATTACGGTTTGTACAGAGAGCGTCTGCAAAGAGGGCAGGTTGTTATCCCACTTTTAATCATTGCATCGCCGCAATCACGATGTACTTTGTGGGAGCAATGCAGTATCACGCAGCCGGAGAAGGCATCTTCCAGGCAGATGCAGCACTCGTCGTGGCCTGAGTTTTTCCGGCATTTGTGATTGTCTTGATACCTTTTATCCAGGCAGACATTACAAACATCACAGTGAAAGCACTTATCCTTGAATTTTCGGCAAATGCCGCATTTATCACAGTGGAACGGTTTTTTTTCTAAATTGGTGAAGTGTTTGCATTTTGCACAGAAATAGTCCGACATCAGCTGGTCGCATCCCGGGCACGTCTGGGAGTCTTCCGTAATGTCCCCCTCGTAGTTACAGATAGAACACTTTAGCTTTATTGCTTTATCAGCCCGGCAATCTTTAACCTCGCAATAATCACTCATGTTATGGCAGGTGTGGCAGGGGAAATACCCGGCACAGCAACCAAAGTTTACACGGCATAACCTATGGTAATGACCGCACAAAGGCTTTCGGTTTTCTTGCACAGATGTCTTTAGCTGCCCGTTCGGTGGGTTTGTCTCCTCATTATGGTTGCTCGACTGCTGGTTAGAAGCAGAACACTCTTTGCCATTACTCTGCATCGCCGGGCTGGCCGCTGCCTTCTGTTGTCTTTCTATCTGTCTTATCCATTGTCTTTTTTTCTCTCTTTTTTCATCAGCGTGTCTTTTCAGCTCGACGAGATGGGAATCATTGATCGGATATGGACTTAAGACGTTTTGATTTCTCCTCGACACTTCCAAATCGGATCGTTCCTGTGCCCCATTGGTCTGATGATTATCATGTGCACGTCTTGTCTGTAATCGCTTTTGGCAAGAGGGATTTTGCTCATCAGCAAGGGCGGGATGTTTTGGGCTGGCTCCTTGCTGTAAGTAGCCATTACCACTGTGATTGATTACAGGCTTTATAGAAAGCACTTGTTGCGAGTTAGCAGTAAGCGCCCGCCACATCAACCCATTTGAAAGGCGTTCTAATTCATCGCGCGATGGGTGCTGTTTAAGTCGTAAAAAAGCGTTGCGAAAAGAGATGGAGAATGTCAGTGATTTTGCAAAAAACATAATATCACAGATCATGACTGAGTCTGGTATTTTCTCTAACAGGTCACGAATCGATTGAATTGGGTTTGAATAGAACAGTAACAAATGAACCAGGTACTCGGTAAAGCAACATTTTTCAAATTGTCCTAAGGGCGGCTGCTGGCCAGATTGATTGACCCTGTGGATTATATCCAGAACAATCTTGTACAAAATCGTCAGGTTGTTGTTGACAGCTTCGGGCAATGTCTGGTGAGGTGAAATGATCGGTTGGAGTTCAGACAGAATGTTAAAATCATCCAAAGTCCTTGTTTGCTCGCTGGTAGCTTCTATCAGTTGCTCAATAAACCGATTGCGCGTTGAGTTCTCATAGAAAGAACGCTGCAGTTCCAATATCGCCTCAAGAGGCGTGGCAGTGTTGCCTTCGGTGTTTGTGCCTTTTGTTTCCAGCACCTGCAAACGCTGAGGCATGTCCAGCTCATCCAGTATTTGCCTCAGCTTAAAAACGGCATCGGGATCGTTGCTTGCAATGAGGGCTATGAGTTGGTTGGCAATTATCTGAAGGTCTTGAGTCCTGGTGTTTTTTGCACTTTTTTTACCGTTGTCGTCTTTTCTGTTATTACCCTCTTCACTGCCATCATTGCCTTCTTTGGTTGAATGGCTCTTCTCATCTTCAGGTTCACCTTTTTTTTCTTTTTGATGGTCGTTATTTTCGTCCTTTGGTGCTTTATCATTTGCCTTGCCTGATGGTTCTCCATCTCCATTACCTGCCTTTAAGCCGCCAGCATGATCTGTCTTCAAGACAGTGAACTCAAGAAATCGCTTCAAACAGCCAAGCTGCGACTGAAGGCTTTCGCTGGCCGGGCAAGAAGTGGTGGCACGCTGGAAGAGGGTGTTCCAGAAATTAACATCGGTCAGTTGATCAGTGCTCAGGAAGTCAAGCCAGCCAACGGGTATAACGGCTTCACTGGAGGAGCCATCTGCGTTAACGCGTGTCATTTTCAAACGCGCCGGGTATGGCTGTTTCTCAAAAGAGCTGGAGTCCTTGCCCTTAGACATTAGCCAGTTGCTGACGGGTTTCAGGACAACCAGATCTATGTCGAATAATCCTGATGGTCTCCCACCTCCTCCCCATGGTGGAGGGGGCGAGTAAAAGAAGCCTCCATTGCCGCCACCGGAAAAATCTGCGTTGCCAGCCAGTCTGTCTCCCGTCATTGTCAGTGTGCTATTTCGGGTTTGGCCGACTTCCAGCCCAGGGTCAGTCATCCTGTCGGGGTAAACCAGAAGGGTTAGTGGGTTAGCATGGGATTTGCCGCTCAGGAGTTGGTGGATGGCGACAGAAGCCAACTCCGGTTTGTCTGCCGTCCTGGATTTCAAGCGTACAAGCAGGCTGTTTTCAGAGGCACGTTTTGAGACATCCTGGAAGACGGATGTTTGCTCCTTTGCGGCTATTACCAGCTGATAGCAATAGTTACTCAAGTGGTTGTTGACCAATAGTGCGATACTGTTCCAATCTGCTGACACCACGGGTGCCTTAAAGCAAAGGGTGCTGTTTTGGTCATCGAAATCTTCCGGAAGCAGCAAACTCATTCGCCACTGACTCATACCCTGAGGATCTGTGCCATTATTGATTTCAATCCGAGCTCTGCGCCCATCGGGATAGTGTCGTTCAATGATGGTGGAGGAATGGCACAACTGCACAGTCATCATAGTCATTAAGAAAAGTGCAAATGCCATGAAAAAACGGTAAAAATGCATTCAAACCTTTCCAAATAACTTGTGTTAATAACACCAGCACCAACTTTCTGGTCTGATAGAAAAAGTCAGGACAATCTGTGCTGACTTTCTGCAATTGAAAAATAGAGGAACATTATTGACCGGTCTTATTATTCGCAGAACAAATAGAGAATAGACAAGAATTTCTGAATTGCTAAATGGGTTACTTGCTTATAAACATGAAGCGATCACGACGGTGATTATTAAATCCGGTCAGACGGTTAATTATTGTTTTCATCCAACGGACTGTATAGAGGGTATCTGCAAACAGGGCAGGTTCTTATCTCGTTTTGAATCATTGCAATGGCGCACTCATGATGAACTATGTGGGAGCAGGGGAGTACTTTGCCACCGCGGAAGACATCTTCCATGCAGATGCCGCAGTCATCGTGGCCTGCGTTTTCCCGGCATTTGTGAACGTCTTGTAAACAGGTATTGCAAACATCACAGTGATAGCTTCCATCCTTTTCTACTCGGCAAATGCCGCATTTATCGCAGTGGTATGGTTCTTTTTCCGTATCGGTAAAGTGTTTGCATATTGCACAGAAATATTGCGACATTTGCTCGTTACAGTTTGGACATGTCTGGGAGTTCTCCGTAATCGTCCCTTCATATCCACATACAGAACATAGAAGCCATGTTGCATCAACAGCCCTGCAATCTGTCACTTTGCATTTATCGCTCTCGTTATGACATTTGTGGCAGGGGAAATACAAACCACAGCACTTAAAATTCACACGGCAGAGCCTGTTGTAATGTTCGCACAATCGCTCTCGGGTTTTTTGAACCCGTGTCGTTAATTCTGCACCCGACGGGGTTGCCTCCTCATTATGTAAGTGGGAACCAGGCGCCTGCCTTATCAGTTCATTTGAGAGGCCTTCTAATTCATGGAACGATGGGTGCTGTTCAAGTTGTATAAGGATAGCGTGAAAAGGAGTGGAGAATGTTAATGATTGTGCAGAATTCATAATATCATGTCTGATAACTGAATCTGACATTTTCCCTAACAGCTCACGAATGGATTCAACTGGGTTTGAATAAAGCAGGAGTAATTGAACGAAGTACTCAGTAAAGCAAGATTTTTCAAAGTGACCTATTGATGGCTGTTGGTCAGATTGATTGAATCTGTTGATGAAGTCCTGAACAATCTTATACAAAATCATCAGGTTATTGTCGTTTGCTTCGGGCATTGACCGGTCAGTTGCAATGATCGGTTGGAGTTCAGACAGAATGTTAAAATCATCCAGAGTCCTTGTTTGGTCGCTCGTAGCTTCTATCAACTGCTCGATAAACCGGTTGCGCGTTGAGTTCTCATAGAAAGAACGCTGCAGTTTCAATATTGCCTCAAGAGGCGTGACAGTATTGCCACTGGTGTTTGTGCTTTTTGTTTCGAGAACCTGCAAACGCTGAGGCATGTTCAGCTCATCCAGTATTTGCCTTAGCATAAAAACAGCATCGGGATCGTCGCTTCCAATGAGGGCTACGAGTTGGTTGGCGATTACCTGAAGGTCTTGAGTCCTGGTGTTTTTTGCACTTTCTTTTCCATTGCCGTCTTTTCTGTTATTACCCTCTTCGCTGCCATAATTGCTTTCTCCCGGTGAGTCGCTCCCCTTATCTCCAGGTTCACCTTTTTTTTCTTTTTGGTGGTCGTTACTTTCGTCCTTTGGAGCTTTATCTGATACCTTGCCTGATGGTTCTCCACCACCATTACCTGCCTTTAAGCCCTCTCTATGAGAAGTAGTATGGGGTTTCAGCGATTGATTGGTGGTGATAAAAGCCGACTCTGGTCTGTCTTCCGTCGTGAGTTTTAAACGAACCAGTGTGCCGTTTTCAGAGGCATGTTTTGAGACATCCTGAAAGACATGTGTTTGCTTCTCTGTCAGCTGGTAGCAATAGTCAACCGGGTCGTTCGTGGTCAATAGCGGGATACTGTTCGAACCTGCTGGCACCACAGGTGCCATAAAACAAAGGCTGCTTTTTCGGTTATTGAAGCCTTCCGGAAGCAGCAAACTGACTTGCCACAGACTCGCCCGCTGCAGATCTGTATCATCATTGATTTCAATCCGAACCCTGTGTCCATCGTGATTGTTTTGGTCAATAATGGTTGCACAATAGCACAACGGCAGGACCGCCAGAGCCAGTAGTAAAAGAACAAATGCCAGGAAGAAACGGTAAAAACGCATTCAAATCTTTCTAAACAACGGGTGTTAATAATACCAACCCGGCCCTTCTTGTCTGACGGAAAACGCCGGAACAATCTGTGCTGACTTTCTGCTCTGGAAAAAGAAAGGGACGCTATTGACTGATGTTGGTAGAACAGACAGAGAATAGACAAGAACTTCAGAATTGCCAGACGGGGTACTTTCCGTGAATCGCAGAGCCTTAAACGCACTCACTCGCTCGAATCAGGATAATTGTACGGTTCATTGCCTTAATCACGAGTCACTGCAAGGTCGAAGCGGATGAAAGTGAAACTCACCTCCTACTGTTATATGATGTAAAAGCTATTGAAGCCCCCGAAATGACCCCTACTATAACCCGTTCAGGGAAAGCTTTAACGAAAGAATTATTAGACACAGCCACAGCCATGACACTAGCCCCGAATGCAGCCCCAGCAGCAGTTGAATAAACTCTGGGGACACCAGTAGCAGCCCCGAGAGCCCCGATAACACCTGTTGGAATAGACACGGCAGGATTCAAAATACTGGTAATATATGAAACTGAGAAAGCTTCAGACTTTAACTTAATTGCGGAAACAGCAACGTAAATGCAGCAAAACCTGAGATAAAACGAAGCAGTTTTGGTAAAGATTGGGGTAGCTTTTTTCAAAACATTTACAGTTCGATCATATAACGGGAGATCGTTTATCTGTGTTATTTCGTCATCAGTTAATTCTTTTCTACACATCGGGCAGTTCTTTTGGTCAGAACTTTCCATCCATACCCGTACGCACGATTTACCAAAAGCATGTCCGCATGTTAGTTTGAAGGGACTGCAATCTACTGAATCGTGGCATATTGCACATCTAACACCTTCGGTAGCATTCATATGAAAACCTCACTGTTTTAACATTTGACACCTGTATCTGGTTTTGGTTCCCTGCGGGTAACGGGAGGTTGGTCGCGAGCTATATTTCCCGCAAAAATGCAAAAGAACCATCGTTATCGATATTGCATGGACAGAGGGCTTGGTGAATGATGAACAGATGTGCTTACCAAAGGTTCTGTCATGGGTTTCCTGCAACAGGATATTGATGCTTTTCTCGATTATCTGAAGTTTGAAAAAAATAGCTCTGTTCACACCTGCTCGGCCTATCAGAGAGATCTGGGTAAATTACTGAAGCAGGCCGAAGTGCTTGGAATCACTCAGTGGCAAAAGCTTGAAGAACGTCAGCTCCGGACATGGCTGGCAGAGTTGCATGGCCAGGGCCTTGGGCAGAAGAGTCTGCATCGCCTGCTTTCATCCGTTCGCAGTTTTTATCGTTACCTTAACCGGCAGGGAAAGGTTGCGGATAACCCTGCCCAGAGAGTCACTGCACCCAAGGTGGGCAGAAAGTTACCTGTCACCATGGATGCCGATCAACTCACCAGGCTGCTTGATCAGGAGGATGATGACCCATTAGTGATCAGGGATCTGGCTATCCTGGAACTGTTCTATTCTTCGGGGCTGCGCCTCTCGGAACTGGTTGGCTTGAATCTCAATAGTTTCCAGGATGATTACAGGCAGGTGATCGTATTGGGGAAGGGCAAAAAAGAACGCTGGCTGCCGGTGGGTCGAAAGGCGCGTGAAGCTATAAAAAAATGGCTGTCCGTCAGAGTTATTTTTCCGGAAAAAAATGCACAGGCCCTGTTTCTCTCAAAGCAGGGTAATCGTATCAGTGCCCGTCAGGTGCAAAACCGTGTGAGTCAGCTATCCAGAGACAGGGGTCTCTCAGGGCGTATGCATCCTCACCTGCTGAGACACTCTTTCGCCAGTCATCTGCTGGAGTCCAGTGGCGATCTCAGGGCGGTTCAGGAGCTGTTGGGGCACAGTGATATTGCCACTACCCAGATATATACCCATCTTGATTTTCAACATCTGGCCGACGTATATGATAAGGCTCATCCGAGAGCACAGAGAGTCAGTAAGACGTCCTCTGTTAATGAACCGTCTGATAGGGAAGAGAGAGTTACCGAAGATCAGGAGCCTTCAGCAATAAAAGAACCCAAAAGGAAAAAATAATGATAAAGCTGATCACTTTCGATCTGGATGACACGCTCTGGGAAAACATGCCGGTACTGATTCGGGCAGAACAGAAAGCCTGGAAAAAACTCTGTGAGTACTGGCCAGCAACCCACGATAGAATGAACCCCAAGCAAGTGTTTGAGTATCGGGTCAAACTCCTGGAGGATCATCCGCAGCTCAAATATCAGATTACGGAACTGCGCCGGTTTTCTCTGCAGAAGATTCTGCAAGACTGCGATTGCCCGGAATCAAGAGCGGAAGAAATTGCCGGTGACTTGATGCGGGAGTTTATGGAGTGGCGTCATGATGTGAAGTGTTTTCCCGAAGTTCAGCCAGTCCTTTCTCATCTGTCAGCAGACTATACGCTGGCTGCGGTCACCAATGGCAATGTCGATGTTGGGAAATTGTCGGTCAGTGAGTTTTTTGACTTTGCTCTCAAGGCAGAGGATTACAACAGTCTGAAACCAGAGCCGACTCTGTTCCTGAAAGCCATGGAGCGTGCCGGTGTGACTCCCGATGAGACCCTTCATGTGGGAGATTGCCTGAAAGCCGATGTTGCTGGTGCCGGAGCACTGGGAATTGGAACCGTCTGGTTTAATCCTGCTGACAAGGCGTTCAATGGCGACCGCAGACCTGATTACGAGATACGATCGCTAACCGGTCTGCTCAGGGTTTTGGACAAGGATCTTCAGCCAGAATATTAAGTCTTCGCCTGACTGACCGGGTAATTAATTCCATCTATCACAAATTCATGGACAGCACGACAGTGCTGTCCTTCGGAATTTTTTGTCAGGTATCTATGGATTCCTAATATATATTTCACTGAACTGTATTTTTTTTGGATACCAGGAACCTGATAATGAAACTTAACTATGCAGCTTGCATAATACTACTTCTGTCTTTTACTTATTTACACGCCGATGAAGTGGAAAAGCAGATAATAGGCACTTGGCTTATCAGAGATAATTTACCCTTTAATAGATATATAACTTATCATCCACCTTGTCAGTTTGGAGGGTCGGCATTGTTCAATATTAGAGGATGTGGTGAATGCTTTAGCGAGGATGTATTATACGGCAGATATGATGTGGTTGTAGAAATGCCAATGCTCAGTAGTAAAGCAATAGCTTTCAGTGGTTTATGGTTCTTTCCCAGAGACTCACAGGAAAAAATGATTCTTGATATTAAGAGCAAAAACGTTGATTTAGATCGTCATAGAGTCAGAAAAGAAATTTTAGACCCAGCTCAAGGTTTATCTCTTACCAGAGTTGTACAAGTCGATGCTAACGAATTTATCTACGAAGAATACAATCCAGATAGCAAGGGATTTGACAAATTCAAAACTGTTAAACTTCCGGGTCAGTCAATGGAGCAGATAAAGCAACTACCGCATCTCGAAGATATCCGACTGACTTTTTTGAGGCCTGACAGGCAGAGCGGTTGGCCTCAGAACGGTTCGTCCTCTGCCCATCGGTGATTCAGCATGCAGTTTCTGGTGGATGGAATGTTTTTCAGGCATCTCTGGAACTTAATCCATATTCCGTTGGTCTATATGTTTTTGGATAGGAGAAACCTGATAATGAAAATTAACTATGCAGCTTGCATAATACTACTTCTGTCTTTTACTTATTTACACGCCGATGAAGTGGAAAACGAGATAATAGGTACTTGGCTTTCTGAAGATGATTTACCTTTTAACGAATATATTACTTACCACCCACCTCAGCGCTATAAAGGTCCGGTAAAGTTCATTATTACAGGGTATGGTGAACACTACAGTGAGGATATATTGTACGGTAGATATGATACGGTTATAGAAATCCCGGAACAGAATCTTAAATTAATAGCTTATTCTGGTGTATGGTTTTCCCCTGAAGACACGGGGGAAAGGTTGATCTTCGATCTTAGACATATTTCCCCCAAAGACACCTGGGAAAGATTGGAATTCGATTTTAAATATAAAGACGTTGATCTAAATGACTTTAAATCGAAAGCCAATATTATTAACCCGAAAGGTGGTTTGGATATTACCAAAGTTATTAAAGTTGATGGTAACGAATTTGTCTATGAAGTATTCAATCCAGAAAATAATGCATTCGACAGATTCAACGCCGTTAAAGTTCCGGTGCAGTCACCGGAACAGATAGGGAAATTACGGTATTACGATGAATTTTGATTGTTTTATCTGATGCCTGTCAGGCAGGGCAGCTGACCTGAAGCTGCTTTGCCCTCTGCTCATCAGAGATTCAGCATGTAGTCTTTAGCTTCTGGAATGTTTTTCAGATCGCCATGGGCCTCGAGAAATCGGGCAAAACGGTCATAGCGCCCTGTGTCTCTGGCCGAGGGTCTGAGAGCAAAGCGTGACACCGTATCAAACCATGCCCGTTGGTTAAGCTCGTTATCCAGCTTTTTGGGACTGTAATCCCTGAAAATTTCCCAGGAGGCTTGCGGATTGTTGACAATAAACTGGGTGCCCAGTTCGATGGCTCGCAGGAATTTCCTGATCACCTGCTTGTCATGCTTCTTGCTGTTGGCAATAAAAATCAGCTCGTCGTAGGGAGGGATACCATTTTCTTCGTAATAGAACATCTTGCCCTGTCGACCTTCGATGGCCAGCTGGTTCAGCTCAAAGTTCCGGTAAGCACCCATAATTGCATCAACACGGCCTGACATCAGGGAAGAAGAGAGGTTCCAGCCAACATTCACCATCTTGATGTCTTTTGAAGAAAACCCGTAAGGTTTGAACAGCGTATCCAGAAAAGCGTTCTCATTGCCGCCAATATTCAGGCCAATGGTTTTCCCTTTCATGTCTTTCAGGGATTGGATCGGCCCATCTTCCAGAACAATCAGTCCATCCAGAGGTGTCGCAACCAGGGTGCCCGCCCAGGCCAGAGGCAGGCCGTTGGCGACGCCGCGAGTCAGGCTGGGTTGATAATAGACGGCGAGGTCAACATCACCGGCGGCAACCAGCTTGGGAGGCAGGTTAGGATCAGCAGGCTCCTGTATATTTACTTTCAACCCCTGATCCCTGAAGTAGCCGTTTTGCCGGGCAATCACGATAGGCCCATGATCTGGATTGACGAACCACTCCAGCATCAGGTTCAGCTCTTTAACAGGTTGGGCAAATGAAAGTGAGCTGGCCAACAGAAGCGACAGCAGAACAGACACTTTTCTGAATAGTTTTTGTGCGAGCAAAATTATGAGTCCTCAGCAGAGTCAGGTGGCAGGTTGCCAGGGGATAAGTTTTTTCAGAGCCAGATCGGTCATGAAGTAAAGACCGACAGAGCAGATAGCCAGTACCGTCAGCGCTGCGAACATCTGGTCTACCCACAGGCGCGCATTGGCTTGCAACATGAGGTAGCCCAACCCGGCGCTGGAGCCAACCCATTCACCGACTACAGCTCCTATGGGAGCCACGACAACCGCAACCCTCAAGCCGGAGGCGAGGGCAGGAAGGGCTGCCGGCCAGCGGATATGACGCAGTGTGGAAAAACGGTTCCCGCCCATGGTCTTTGCCATGTCCAGCCAGCCCTGATGAGTGTGGCGCAAGCCGTCATAGCAGCAGGTGGCTACCGGGAAGAAAATCACCAGAATGGTCATGACTACTTTGGAAGCCAGGCCGTAGCCAAACCAGAGCATCAGTATGGGAGCCAGTGCAAAGACCGGAACCGCCTGGGTAATGAGCAGCAGTGGTAGAAGCCATGGTCGAAGTGTTACGAAATAAACCAGAATCATAGCCAGCAGGATGCCCGACAGAACCCCCAGAACCAGACCCAGCAGCATCTCTGTCAGGGTGACGAGTGTGTGTTCCCACAGCAAAGAGGCATTGTCGTACATACTGCTCAGCACTGCCAGCGGACCCGGTAATATATAGTTCGGCATAGAAAACAGTACGACAATGGCTTCCCAAATGACTAACAGGCCGAGAACTACCAGAAAAGGCTTGAGCAGCGGCATCCAGAATTTCATTTATGCTCTTCCTCATGTCTCAGTCGTTCCAGCAGTTCACCCTGCAGGCTCAGCAAGGTTCTGTTTGCCAATGATCTGGGTGGGGTACCGGGTGGCATAATGGCTTCGGTTAATTTTGCGGGGTGTCCCTGAAGGTGATAAATACGATGGCCCAGCCTCAGGGCTTCCAGAGGGTCATGGGTGATCAAAAGTACCGTTCGATGAGCCAGTAGCTCACAGGCAAGGTCCTGAAGATTCAGTCGGGTGATGGCGTCCAGGGCGCCGAAGGGCTCGTCCATTAATACCAGGGGGCGATTTTCCATCAGGGTTCTGGCCAGGGCAACGCGCTGTCGCTGTCCACCGGAAAGGTTCTGGGGTAATTCGTCAGACTTATCCACAAGGCCAACCTGCTCGAGAATATGTCTGGCTCTTGCCATTTCTTCGGCAGGGACTTTTGTTCGTCTAAAGAAAGAGCCTCTGAGCCGTTCACCCAGCGTAATATTGTCAATGACTGAGAACCAGGGCAGCAGCAGATCCTGCTGGGCCATCCAGGCAATGCGACCTTCAAGGGAAAAGCCATCCTGGCAGAGCACTGTGCCGGCTGTGGTTAAGACATTTTTTTGGGGGGTAGAGGGCTGGCCTGTGGATAAACCGGCAATCAACCGCAACAGGCTGGTCTTGCCAACCCCGCTGCCACCGAGCAGACAGGTCCACTCGCCTCCTGCGAGAGTCAGGTCAAGACCATTAAAAATAACCTTTTCACCATAAGCCAGAGCAGCATTTTTTACTAAAACATCAAACATTCAGACCGGATCACCAGATGTTGTAAAAGTGGTGAACAGGTCCGCTACCCTGACCGATGTTCAGCTGATCGGCATGGGCAATGGCCTGGGCAATGTACTTTTTGGCCTCCGGAATGGCTTCACTCATGGAGTAGCCACGAGCCAGCAATGCGGTGATCGCTGAGGAGAGTGTGCAGCCTGTGCCGTGGGTGTTACCGGTTTGTATCCAGTCGGATTCCAGTCGGTGCAAAGAGCTCCCGTCGTGATAAAAATCAGTGGCTTTATCATCACTATTACTAGCACTCAGGTGACCACCTTTAAGAAGAACTGCCCGGGAGCCAAGCGCCAGCAGAGGCTCAATCATATCGATCATCTGGTCCGGATTTCTGGGCACCGGGCAGTCAAGAAGCACCGCAGCTTCATGCAGATTAGGGGTGATCAGACTGGCTTTGGGAATCAGTGATTGCCTGAGAGTCTCAATAGCACTCTGGTGCAGCAGAACGTCACCACTGGTAGCCACCATCACAGGGTCAAGCACAAGATAGGCCGGGCGGTAGTGAGCCAGACTATCCGCTACCGTTGTGATAACGTCTGGTTGGCTCAACATGCCCACTTTTACGGCCTTGATAGCCAGGTCGGAAAAGACTGAATCCAGTTGTTGACGGATAAAGGTAGGCTCAACGTCAAAAATACCCTGCACGCCCTGAGTATTCTGGGCGGTCAGAGCGGTAATAACACTGCAGCCGTAGGCACCCAATGCTGAAAAGGCTTTCAGGTCTGCCTGTATACCGGCGCCACCACCACTGTCCGATCCGGCAATGGTAAGGGCAATTGGTGTTTCATTAGTCATCGTTCGGTTTACTTCTTCGAACTGACGTAGAAAAGGTATCTGAAGAACGGTGCCGGGGAAATCCTGTCGGGGATAGCGAGCCCGTTCAATCGTCGGTTTCCTACGCCAGTATAATCCGGTTCAGGTTCAATGGGTCTCTCTCAGTCCGGAAAACATTCATTCCGAACACCCCAACCAACGGTGCGAGTCTATTTTGTTTCTGTAACTATGTCTAATCCTCAAAAGGTCGGTTAAATCCCGGTTCAGATTAACGCTGGCATTTTTTACAGTAACAGGTACTGCGATTACCCAGCCGGATCTCTACTATAGGTGTTGAACAGTGCACGCAGGCTTCTCCCTTGCGTCCATAGACGGCTAGTTCCTGCTTGAAGTAACCGGGCTTGCCGTCGCCTCCGACAAAATCCCTCAGTGTTGTTCCACCCTGTTTAACGGCTTTTGCCAGAGTCTCTTTGATGCTTTCGGTCAGTCGCTCGTAACGGGCTTTGGAAATTTTTCCGCAGGGCCTGTCAGGCCGGATGCCTGCTTTGAACAGGGCTTCATTGGCGTAAATATTCCCGACCCCAACAACAACATGGCTGTCCATGATGAACGTTTTTACCGGCTGTTTTTTCCCCCTGGATTTGAGATAAAGCCTCTGGGCTGTAAATTCATCACCGAGTGGCTCCGGGCCGAGTTTGCTTAACAAGTCATGTTTCATAACATCGTCGTCGATCCACAGAACCGCTCCGAACCTTCTTGGGTCGGTGTATCTCAGCCTTATCCCGTGACTGAAAACCAGATCGACATGATCATGCTTTCGGGCTTCCTGCGGTTCTTTCAGTATGCGCAGGCTTCCGGACATCCCCAGGTGAACCAATAAGGTTCCGGCGTCGGTTTTGATCAGGAGATACTTCGCCCGTCGGGTGACTGCACGGATAACCTGCCCGGACAAATGCTGTTGCAAATGTTCCGGAACCGGCCAGCGCAGTTGTGGATTGCGAACAATAACATCCGATACGGTGTGACCAATAATATGAGGTGCAATACCTCTTCGGGTCGTTTCAACTTCAGGTAATTCAGGCATCCGCCGACAGTAGCAAATATGTCATCAAAAGGCGATGTAACCGGCTAAAGGAAATAGGTAAAAATCCCGCGCAGGGCCCCAAAAAGTCACGGCAAATTAGCCATATCAAATGTTGTTATGTGACTGGTAAGATGGTTTAACTTTTACCCCGATTCAGTATTGGTAAAAGCACATCAGAACAGTGAGTAAAAATGACAGCCAGCCCAACGTTATACCAACGATATTCCAAGGAACTTAAAGAGCTTATTTATTTATCTGCCCCGATTCTGGGTGCGCAGCTGGCAACTACCGGTATGGGCTTTGTGGATACCAGTATGGCGGGTCAATACTCTGCAGAAGATCTGGCAGCGGTGGCTATTGGCTCCAGTATCTGGGTTCCGATTTATCTGTTAATCAGAGGTATCCTGATGGCGACAACACCGACTGTCGCCCATCTGTTTGGTGCCCTAAAAATTGACCAGATTGCTTCACCGGTTCGTCAGGCCATGTGGCTGTCTCTGGTGTTAAGTGTGGTCGGTATGGTGTTGATGATCAATGCCATGCCATTGCTCAATGTTCTGGAAGTCAATGCCGAAATGGCTGCCAGGACGGATGCTTATCTGGATGCATTGGCCTGGGGTGTGCCCGGGATCTGTTTATATCAAACCATGGTCAGCTATTGCGAAGGGCGCTCCATTACCAAGCCGGCCATGCTTATCAGCTTTGTCGGTTTGCTGATCAATATTCCGCTTAATTATGTGTTGATTTATGGCAAGTTCGGCTTTCCGGAAATGGGTAGCGTAGGTTGTGGCTATGCAACAGCCATCTGTTTCTGGGTGATGTGCCTGTTGATGTTCTGCTACACCCGGTTCAATCAAAAGCATACAGAAGTGAATCTGTTCGACCGTTTTGAATCGCCCGACATGGGGCGAATAGCTGCTCACCTGAAACTCGGCGTTCCCATCGGTCTGGCCATCTTTTTTGAAGCCAGTATCTTTTCGGCGGTCGCTCTGGTTATTGGCAAACTGGGCGCAGTGACCGTCGCGGGTCACCAGATTGCATTGAATCTCGCCAGCATGGCCTTTATGGTGCCGTTGAGTCTATCCATGGGAATCACCATACGGGTCGGTCAGGCTCTTGGGGCTGGTGATCCTCAGGCCGCGAGGTTCTCGGGGTATTCGGGTATCGTAGCGACCCTGCTGACAGCCACCCTGATTGCTGCTGTTATGTGGGCGTTTGCCGATGCTCTGACATCGCTTTATACCCGGGATACTGCGGTTAAAGCTTTGGCTGCCCAGCTGTTGATCTTTGCTGCACTGTTCCAGTACGCCGATGGTATTCAGGTCGCTTCCAATGGTGCATTAAGGGGTTACAAAGACACCCGGGTACCTATGATCATTATTCTGATTGCCTGCTGGGGTATAGCTCTGCCACTGGGTTATACGCTGGGACTGACGGATTTTATCGCCGATGAACCTATGGGTCCCCATGGTCTCTGGATCGGATTAGTGCTGGCACTGACGCTTTCTGCTGTATTCCTGCTGCTGCGTTTCAGATCGCTGAGCAAGAGAGCCATTGTGACGTAATCGTTTGCCATGAATATTGATTGAAAAATGTGCAATCTGAGTGTCAGAAAGGGCCGACGAATGTCGGCTCTTGTCAGTATCCGGTGCCTTGAGAGCTATATGGACAATGTCTCAATTTTACCAATCAGTGCACACCTGTTCTGTCAGGGTTGGCAGTGTGATGCCGGATGAGATAAAACCAATAAGAATAAGTACGACACATCATGAGAATGTCTCTATTTGGGCAGACTTATCAGGGGTTTGCTATTATCAGTCGGTGCATGCGTAGTCTTGGCTGCTCAGAATCAAGCTGACGAATTCTGATCCAATCGAAAACACGAGAGCAAGGCTCTTACTCCCCAGACTTTCAGTGCATGGTTAAAGTGACTTTTGTTGTTCACTTGTACTTTGATTCTATAAAAAAGTCGCTTGACGTTTTTTACTCTTTCCCTGCATCCGTTTCACTGAACAATGAAAAAAGAGTTATTTATGAAACCCCTCATGCATAGGCTTTTTTTCACGCTGCTTTTATTGTCCACAATTACCCTCAATGTTCGTGCCGATACCTGTCCCAGGAACACGCAAGCTGATTTCAGCTCTGGCATGATGAAAGGTGCTGGCGAATTAACGACAGATATCTTTGAGGCTGCTCATCCCGATGTCCTGATGTGCATGCCTTCCGACACTCGAGCCGATGCTGGCGATTTGATTGGTAAGGTCATCCCCGGAACTGAACCTGATTCGTTTGTCTGTGCATACCCGCGACTACTTGGTGTTGTCGTCCAGGACACACAGTACACCGCTAACTTCGATTGGCTCGATGCAAACTATGAGCAGCTTGCCACCTGGCTTACTTCATTTGCCCATATTGAAAAAAACGACAATGGTTATTATTACGTATCCAGGAGCTATTACGTATTCAAAAACAGAAATCAGAACGCAGGTCACCTGGACATCTGTGTGCAGTCTACCGTTGGCAAAGGATTTGAATTTGGATATGAAACGGTATCGGATAATGGTGAGAACTCATGTGGGTTATTTGTTGGTGCCTTGTATTTCTCGCCCTTCTTCCGACCAGCTTTGAACGACCAGAGCGAGAGTGATGAAGGTAGCAATGAGGGTAGCAATGAAGTTAGCTATGCAGCTAACGATGAAGACGATTTTTGCTCCAAATGCGAGAGCCCATCGTTCCATGGTGACTGCCCCAGATGTACATGCACTGTTGAACAGTTTTCTCCTGCTTGCCATTTATGTAATGGTGATGGCTGCAATCCTTTTCGTTGCTCTATTTTTACAACCTGGGATTCTTGCCCTTCAGGTTCCACCTTCTATGAAAATATCCTCTGCTTCGGTTTGAGCTGCCCAAAAAAACCTGTTTGTAGTAGGAAGCGCTGTCACAAGAAATCAGAATAGTCTTCTCGTCCGGTTAAAAATATTCAAGCTTCAGACGCCCCTGATTATGGAGCTTGAATGTGTTTAACCGGACAGCAGTGCCGCCTGTGGTTGAGATGCCTGCCTTGCCTCTTCTATAATGCCGCCTTCCCGTTTCCAGTAAAGTGCCCATTGCCACTTCGTGAGGCCTATGAGTGACCCCATGACAAAGACCAAAGTATTAACCGGTATTACCACCACAGGCACGCCGCATCTGGGCAATTATGTGGGTGCTATCCGTCCTGCGATTGAAGAAAGCCGTGACGAAAACATTCAGTCCTACCTTTTTCTGGCGGATTACCATGCCCTGATCAAGGGGCGTGACCCCAAGCGTATTCACCAGTCCGGGCTGGAAATTGCCGCGACATGGCTGGCTTTGGGTCTGGATACCGATCGTGTCACTTTTTATCGTCAGTCTGATATTCCGGAAATTATGGAACTGAACTGGATTGTCGGTTGCATGACCGCCAAAGGTCTGATGAATCGTGCTCATGCCTATAAAGCAGCTACCCAGAGCAATCAGGAAGCGGGCGAGTCTGACCCGGACAAGGGCGTGCTGATGGGGTTGTTCAATTACCCGATCCTGATGGCGGCGGATATCCTGATGTTCAATGCCAACCGTGTTCCAGTGGGTCGTGATCAGGTTCAGCATCTGGAAATGGCCAGGGATATTGCCGGTCGAATGAACCACCACTACAAAACCAGGTTTGTGCTGCCAGAAGCCGTGGTGGGTGAAAACACTGCGGTTCTCAATGGTCTTGACGGTCGCAAGATGAGCAAGAGCTACGACAACACCATCCCGTTGTTTGTGCCAGAGAAAAAGCTGCTCAAGCTGATCCGCAAGATCAAAACCAACTCTCTGGAGCCCGGTGAACCTAAAGACCCGCAAACCTGCACTCTGTTTCAGATCTTTTCAGCCTTTGCGACGGAACAGGAGGTGGCTGAAAAACGGCAGCAGTACGAAGCCGGTGCTGGCTGGGGTGACCTGAAAAATGAACTCTTTGAATACATCAACAATGTACTCAGGGAGCCTCGTGAACGCTATAACGCGTTGATGGCTGACCCGGCATTTATTGAAGCTGAGTTGCAAAAAGGTGCAGAAAAAGCCCGTGCTGAAGCAGTGCCGTTCCTGCAGGATATTCGCAATAAGGTGGGTATCCGTCCTTTTGCCTGATTTTTTTCCCACGCCAGACATTTGCTTTCTTAAGAGCGTCCTTTCAACAGACGCTTCTTATCTGACAATAAAGAATGACAAAGCTATGCTCTTATGAAACTTTCATGTTCAGGAGCCTGCCCGAGATTGGTGCCCGAAGACACTTTTTAACGTCTTATCAGTGCAGCGCGGCATTGCTGAAACAGTCTCGTCGGGCCGGGGAGCACGGTTAATGCCTTACGCTTTGTTGTCTTTTATCTTCATATTATTTGCGATGCTTGTCGCCTGGTTCAATCGAAGATGGGGCATCGTTTTGTTCAGCATTTCTCTCGTTCTGATTGCATTGATTTTTATGCATCATATTTCTGAGCACCTGGAAATTTATCTATAGACACCTGTCGGAGATCGGTCATGAACTCTCGCAGTGAGATCAATGATTTTGTGAAATTTGCCAGTGTTTTTGAATTGACAATCACCTGCCTTCTTCTGGTTGTCGCTTTCTGGTTTCAATTTGTGATGGGGGAGTTACCCTGCCCTCTCTGTATATTGCAGCGGCAGGGAATACTAATCATTGCCTCAGGGTTTCTGCTCAATATGAGGTATCATATTCGACCTGGTCATTACAGTCTGTCGCTGCTGGCAGCCGTCTTGACGAGCTTTATTTCTCTTAGGCAAATTGCACTGCATCTGACAACACCTCAAGGATATGGTGAAGCTATCCTGGGGCTGCATATGTATACCTGGTTGTATATTCTGTGCTCTGCTTTAATCGTGTACATCGCACTGGTCATAGGCTACTCCAGACAATTTGAATTGTATGCATACAGGAACGAGGTTTCAGAAGCGAGAGACCCAAGAATTCGAAGGTTTTCCCATTTGGCCTTTGCGTTTCTAGTGTTTCTGGTTGTTGCCAATATCGTTTCAGTCTTCTTTGAGTGTGGCCTTGAGCAGTGCCCGGACAATCCGCTGCGTTATATGTTTTATGGATGGCTCTGACCATGAGACGCATTGCTGCCGTGCTCAGGATAAACATCCGGAGTGACAAACACCCGGGTAGTAAATGACAGGTCACGATAAGGTGGATTGGGATAGATCAGTTCTACAAAGCTGGCTTTCCAACCTTTTTCGGGAGCTTTTAACGCAACATCGGCCCGACAGCTTTTATGGCAATGGAATTTGAGTGTTTCGGATTTAAACCGGGTGACTGTGGGGTTGTCAGGGCTGGTTCGGAAATCTTTGGTTTCAGGATTTTCTGCAGTCCAGAGTTTCATGGCTTTGGGGGGCATTGAGGCTTCCACTTTCAGGTTTTGCTTAGAGACATCCCAGTTGATCCTGGGCATGGGACGATCTTCAATGGTGGCTCCGTAAAAGGATTCGATGGTTTCACTGACCAGTGTTTGATCCATTCTGAGAATGTAATGCCGCAGGTCAGGAAGAAATCTCAACCATTTTTCGCCTTTCAGATCATTAAAGTAATAGCGGCTGGAATCGGGTAAGAAAAAATCATCGCCCGTGGCATTGATGATGTATTTTGGCATGGCCAGCTGAGGAAGGTAGGAATAGGGGTCGATCACTTCCATTAACTGAGTCAGAGGTTGGGTACCGAGTGTGTGCATCAGAGAATAATAGTCTTTGATAGCCGGAGCCCAGCCCTGGTAGCTATTGAAATGGTGGCGCATACTGTCTTGCAGGTTAAGCACATCAATGACCATGGGTATAATGGCGGAGACCCTTTTGTCCATTGCTGCAGTCAGCCAGACTGTCCAGCCTCGTTTTGACCCCCCGGCTAATACAAAACGGTCAATTTTTATATGTTTTTCTTTCATCAGTGCCTGAACTGTATCCATGGCTCTGACGGAAGCCTTGACCATGGGCAGTCGGAGTGGCCAGTTATAGTTTTTCTTCGGGTTATCGAGGAATTTTTGCCAGGTATAGGCAATCAGAGCATCCTCCTTCAGTGGTTTTTTGTCTCCAAATTGCAGGAACTGGTTTGGAATATCTTTCAGGTCAACGACGACTGACCGTGTTCTGGCAGCTATATGGGAAAAATGCAGGGCATCGGTGAACCTCTTGTTGTTATCGGGCTGACCTTCAGGCCAGTGGATGATGCCGCCGTTGATATTGAGCAGCGCTGTGTCGGCGCTGACCTTTTCCGGTACATAAACCATGACCCGGTGCTCCCAGACGGGGTCAGAGACTTTGTCCTGCTCGCCAACAGTCCAGCGCAGAGACTTCATATTGACAGGGTATACTTTGACCTTCAGCACTTTTCCATCCAGCTCAACGCGCTCTTCAGTTGCTGGTGAAACACTCCACTGATAATTCTTATCTTTCTGCTTCAGGTAGCAGGGCAGCACGTCATGAAAGTGCTTACCCAGGTAAGAAGGGGTACAGTTTCCGGGAGAGACTTTCAGGTGATCTCTGGCATGAACCTGATGCCTCAGAATCAGAAGACAGAAGCAGAGCAATGTCAGTAAGCCGAACCGAGATCTGGGGATGAATTCTTTTGCCATTTTGTTACTCTTGTTTTGCAAGTTTCCTGGTCGTCCGCAAGGGGGGTCGATCGAATCTCATTTTATTTTCTGAATAATGTTTATATCTTCAGAAATGTAAACGTTCCATTTGTCGCCGAGCATTAGCGACAAAGGGAATGGGGGGACGAAAACTGTTAACAACAGGATCGTGTAGTGTTTCAATGACGGAGTTGAACAACTATCGCGGGGTAGATGTCAGTATGATCTTCATCAAACTCTCTCCACTTAGTGCTGGATATTAAATCACCCAAGTCTTCTCGTACCCATAGATAAGGAGCTTTATCTACCTGTTTGTACCACCGGGCTTTTACCACGCGATTGTGGGAATCCTGTATGATGATGTCTTGATAAGATTGCGACCAACCGCATTTACTGAATGGTGAGGCGTTTAGGTTCATGATTGCCAGGGGTTGTGATGATGATGGATTCTGACCTTCTTGCCATGTGAAGGTGAAACCGTCGTCAATCATAGGAGGATAAAGCATACATCGAGTTTCACCATTCCTATCATAAGAAACGCTGTAGATTTGTCTGTGATCGCCGTCTTCAGGTGTCACAAAAGCTATCCAGCTACGTTTTGCTACTGCGTTTGCGTTGAACAGCAGGATCACTAATGTCGTTATTAATTTCAGTTGCGTCAGTAAGCCGAACCGAGATCTGGAGGCGAATTCTTTTGCCATTTTGTTACTCTCGTTTTGCAAGTTTCCTGGTAGTTCTCAAGGGTGTTAAATTATGGTTTCTTACTCAAAACAGGTACTGTTAACATGAAGTCTTTCAGCCTTGATTCATGATCTCTCTGGAATCTCGCCTTGGTATTACCACTAACAAATTTCTTGCAGGCTTCTGATTCAAGATCCAGGCAGGCCGGAACCCTTTTTTGATATCTGACGTGGCTTTCACTCTTCAGCCAAAGGCTCTGACCGGGCAGAAAACTGTACTCCAGGCTGTTGCGTGCAAAATCAATAATCTGGTCAAGGGACAGGTGAATACTGTTGCCGGTCTGATCAGGACTGAAACTGGAGACGGCCTCAACAAACTGACTGGTCAAATCGACTTTCAGAATACCCGGATAGTCAGTAGCCAGCGTCACTGCAATATTACTGCTGACATAAACAGGAAAGGGGTGACCGCTGTTGGCCCCGATACCGCTCAATCGCCGGTTACTGGTGAGTGGAATTTCAACAGCAATGTCATTATCCAGCATGGTTTTGAGCAGTTCGGCACTGCAGTTGGCGTATTCTTCATTACCGGAGTCAGATTGCTTCAGACAGTTCTGTGCCATAAAGCTTAATCCGTGACCTACACGTTTGGGCTGAACGATCTGAACAGCATCTGCCATGGCGGTTCGATAGTAAAAATCTTCAACCGTGGCCTTGGCCAGTTCTCCTGCATTAAGACTGATACGCTCTTTCACCAGAGGGTATTGTTTGTGGTTTTTCAGAAAACTCAGCATTTTCATGTGACTGAGGTAATCATTCAGTGCCCTATCACTATTTTCAGATCCGGCTATGTTGATGCCCAGCACCTGATGGTCGTTGCCGGAGAGACTCAATTGAGCCAGTTCAAAGGCAAAGATCATCTGGGCGTAAACCTGGGGCAGGGGATCAGCCCGGTGTACTTCGTGTAGAAACCGGACGCTAACAGAACACGCAGGGTGAGAGTGACTATGAGAGCAGTTCAAATGATCGTCAGAAGCTTTCAAGGCGTTGGCTATCTTTCCGGCAGCGGTCTTTAACTGGGTTTGAAAATCTGACTGGGAACTCAGTCTGGCACGAAAGTCTTCCAGACTTTGGGTGCTGTCAGGGTTCGGTGTGGGAAGATGAGTGATAAGAGAAAATAACTTGTCTGGCCCGTTTGCTTCATCGAAGTAGACAGTTGATTCAATGTAGGAAAGTCCATCAACAGCGGCCTTTTTTCGCACATATGAAATGAAACGGGCATCTATCCCATCGAACAAGGCTTTAACCATAAGAAAGTAGTTGCGCACCTCGTCGGGATCATGACCGTCTGGAAGCATAAGTTGCTTGATCAGAGCTGCATGGTTTTCTTCATTACTGACATAATCCTTCACGGACTGTGCGCAGCAGTCACACGGGGCCATGTACTGGTTGTTATACATGCAGAACCCTCGTTCTATCGCAATATCAATGACCTCTTTGGGTTCAATGGCCCCCATGAAGCGATGATGGAGATTGCCGCCTTTTGGCAATTGATTCATGAACGTCTCGAGTAGTGGACGATTGTCACGAATACTGTCCAGATAGTCACTGGTCCGCTGATGCCCTCTGGTTAACTCGGAAATCTCAAAGTCAGAGGCTGAAAAACTGCTGTTGGCCGTCAGGATCAGTATCACCAGAGCGGCTCGAACAAGAATATTGGAATGCATAATTTAACGATGCTGAGTGCAGAGGATATCAGTATAGATATATTTTGTGTGATCATTCTAATGTGGATTATTTCTGTTGTTAGTCGTATGTGCATCCTTTTCGTGATTAACCACCATGAAGCAGAGAAAAGAGTTACTATAGTCAAGCAGTTAATCTTTAAAGGTTTTGCTTATGTCATTGAAAACTCCTGCTTTACTCCTGCTGGCTCTGTTTATGAGTGGTTGCTCCACGCTGGGCTGGAAAGCGGGGGATATGGCCAAGATCCAGTTTGATCTCAATGAACTCAACAGGGAGGGTCTGCGTGGTAAAGATGACAGCTTGACGGCAGTGTCCTATGAATTCTGTATTCCTGACAATATCGAGTATGTTGATCAGGTTATGGCGATTGATCCAACGCTGGTTGTTTACCGGGTTTCGCCGGGAAAAATACAGTGCCGCTCAGGCGAGTATCTGGCCGTCGGTGACACCCATCAGCAGGATTACTATGAAGTTCTGAAAAAACTCACAGAGCTGGAGTACGTTAAGCGTATTCAGGAAGCGACATTTGAGTAAGTGTAAAGAGCCCCGTTTGGCTGATCAGGTAGCAACAGAAAAAGGCAACCTTCTGGTCAGAAATCCATTGTTGCGACTCTTGTATCAGGGGTTGGCAGTACTTTGCATTGTGCTCGGCATTATAGGTGCTGTGTTGCCTCTGATGCCAACGACGGTGTTTCTGTTGATGGCATTGTGGCTCAGCGTTCGCTCTTCACCAAAATTGAATCAGTGGCTGCTGGGGCACCCAAGGTTCGGTCCGGTCCTGAAAGAATATCTGCATGACAGGGCACTCTCACCCAAAATAGGGTATCGGGCTCTGGCATTATTATGGCTGGGCATAGGGATTTCAGTCTGGCTGGTTCCCCAGGTTGTTCTGAAAATATTGCTGGGACTGATTGCACTGGCGGTGAGCAGTTATCTGTGGGTACTAATGCGCAGATACCAAAAACAGTGAGTCAATAGCACACTGATCTTTGTAATCATGCCACGGGCAAGAATAAGGGAGCAGGTCGTTTTGATATTCATTTTCCAGGCTCTGACTATAGTGAAGAAAAGGTATTAAGTCAGGGCATCATCATGGATTTGAGAAAACTTTTGCTGGGCGTCGGCATTTTATTGATTCCGGTTACAGGGTACGCGAAGCCAATTTACAAATGTCAGGTAAATGGCGCTGTGGTTTTTACAGAAGAAAAGTGCGATAGCAATGCCAAACCTATTGAACTTAAGGGGTTGGCGGCACCCCTTGAGCCATTTGATATGGATAAACTGCGGGGAATGGACGAAAAGGTCCGCGCCCGGATGATCGAAGATCGTATTGCTCTGAGACAAAAGCGCATTCGGACCTACCGTGATCGCATGCAGAGCGAGCTGAAACAGCTGCAGGCCAAAATCAATAAAAAGACCCCTCAGAATAAAAGCCAGCCCCGAAACAGTGTTAAGGAAAAAGACATCAATACTCAATCGAAGTCTATTGCAAACAGTGTTGATCAGAAGACCAAAGGAACCTTGTCTGATCAGATGAATGCGGTGGTAGCCCGTTATAAAACTCTGATTGAAGCGGAACAGTTTCAAATTGAACTGTTGCTGCAGGAGCTCAGGGTTAACCAGATGATGCACCAGAACACCTCACAGAATAATTGATTTATAAATTCCGGGTGCCGGATTCATTTCATCTCGCAGGATGCAATGAGGAAGTTGTGGAAGCCCGAAAGGCTGCGTTATCAGCTCTGGCCATTGGGCTTTGTTAGAGTGCCTATCGTTATTGTTATGAACTTTTCTTGAATGTAGACACGGCCCTGAGTAGTTCTTGACTATTTTGACGAAATCGATTGCCATAAAAAAAAGTGAGGATTGAGAGTCCAATGAATCAGTTAGAGCAACTCAAGGGAATGACGAAAGTAGTGGCAGACACCGGCGATATCGAAGCCATTCGTCGATATCAGCCTGTAGATGCTACAACCAATCCATCCCTCATTCTGAAAGCGGCTGAACTTCCTGCTTATGAGCCACTTTTCAATAGTGCTCTGGAGTATGGCAAATCCAAAACTGATGATGGAGTGGCGCAGGTCAGGCATGCCTGTGATTGGCTGGCCGTAGCGATTGGTAAGGAAGTCCAGCAGGTCGTACCGGGTGTTGTCTCAACAGAAGTCGATGCTCGTTTATCATTTGATAAGGATGCCACCATTGGCAAGGCTCGGGAGCTGGTTGCCCTTTACCGCGAGCAGGGCGCGGACCCTGAACGTCTGCTCATCAAGATTGCTTCTACCTGGGAAGGCATTGAAGCTGCGAAGGTTCTGGAGCAGGAAGGCATCCGTTGCAATTTGACCCTGTTGTTCAATTTTGCCCAGGCTCAGGCTTGTGCTGAAGCTGGTGTATTCCTGATTTCTCCATTCGTTGGCCGTATTCTTGACTGGTACAAAAAAGCTGAAGGTCGTGACTTTGAAGCGGCTGAGGATCCGGGTGTGGTTTCTGTGACCCGCATATACAACTACTACAAGCAGCATGGCTACAATACTGTGGTCATGGGTGCCAGCTTCCGTAACACAGCTGAGATTATTGAGTTGGCGGGTTGTGATTGTCTGACGATCGGCCCGGGTCTGCTGGATGATCTGGAGAAGACAGAAGCGACGGTTGTTCGGAAGCTGTCTCCGGAGAGTGCCACATCCAGTCATGAAAAAGTGGTACTGAACGAACAGGCTTTCCGCTGGGCAATGAATGAAGATGCGATGGCCACAGAAAAACTCGCCGAAGGCATTCGTAATTTTGCCAGAGATCAGGTGAAGTTGGAGAGCCTGATCGAATCCAGACTGTGATTTTTTTCCCAAAACAACACGACATCAGACCCTGAAGCAGATACAGAAACGCCCGGTATCTGCTTTTCATCAGAACTTTTATCTGCCGACTGCGGCCATGGTAATTCTCGAAATACAGGTGAGCCGCCCCTGTTCATTTTCGATCCTGATTTCCCAGACCTGTGTGCTTTTGCCAATGTGAACGGCTCTGGCGGTACCAGTCACCCGTCCGGAAGTGACTGACTTAAGATGATTGGCATTGATCTCAAGGCCGACACAGTATTGATCTTTTGCGCAGCAGAGGTTGGCTGCAATGCTGCCAAGGGTCTCAGCCAGAACCATCGATGCGCCACCGTGTAAAAATCCAAGGGGCTGTTTGGTTCTCTCGTCTACCGGCATGGTGCCACGAAGAAAGTCGTCGCCTATTTCTACTATATTGATACCCACATGACTGCACATACTGCCTTCACATCTCTGATTCAGGCTTTCTGGAGTAGCTTGGGTCTTCCATATCGACATGGCAGGCACCTTTCATGTTATGTATCACACACCTTTTTTACTCTTCAAGGTGTATGAGCAGTCAATTTCACTGGAGGAATTGCTATGAAAACCGGGGCATCTTTTTATTCTCTGGACAATCATTCGATACCAGGAAGCATAATCTTCTGTCTATCGGTGGTTTCCATTCTGCTGGTGTTTTGCTCTGTCGAAGTAGAAGCGGCTCCGAGCAAAGCGCCCGTGAATATGGAAGAAGCATACAGTCAGCTGGAGCAAAAACTCAATCTCACGGATGAACAAAAGCCCAATGTAAAGGCCATCCTGAAGGAGAGTAGGGAGAATGTGAAAAAGATTCAGGCCACCGATCAGGACCGGCTTGCAAAAGCCAGGGCTCTCAAGGCAAACAGGGATGAAACCAATAAGAGACTGGCGACGGTACTCAACGATCAGCAGATGCAAACCTATCGAGAGTCACGCAAGGAACTACGGGATAAACTGAAAGAATATCGGGATATGAAAAAGTCTGAGTAGCCCCCTGATATCGCTCAGTGCTATTGCGATATATGATCTCTGATGGGCTGTCCGGTTATCCTTTTTTGTCGAGTGGATAAACAGTCAGGGCTGCTCTAAGGATAAACGTCAGGAGTCACCCGAACGCCTGATGTCAGGATCAGATCCGGATAAGGCGCATTGTTGAAGACCAGCTCGATAAAGAAGGCAGTCCACCCATTCTCGGGCGTTGCAGGGTAAAACTGATAAGTCCAGGGCATTGAGACGACAGGTTCTATACGGGTTGCCTGATAGCGGATACCTGCCTGTTGCAGTACATCTTTTCGGAAGTCTCTGGCCTCAGGGTTATGGCAAACCCAGGCACGGGCTAATTTAGGTTCAAGGCTGGTTCTGATTTCCAAACCACCTTCATCCAGCAGTTGCCAGTTCATGGCGGGCATATCCTGCTCCGAGATCAGCGCACCAAAGACAGAAGCCATGATCTCATCGGTGTTTACGTCACTGTCCCGGCCCAGGTAATGGCTGGCATTCGGTAAATACCTCAGCCAGGTTAATTCGGATAACTTCGGGTAATAGAAACGGGCAGAGTCTGGTGGAAAGAACTCGTCGCAACTGGCGTTGACAATAAATGCAGGCAGATGAAGCTGACTTCTGTAGACAAAGGGGTCAATATCATTGAGCAATTGCTGCATACCCTTGGATTCCAGGCTTGACAGAATGTCATGATCACTGTCTGCATAATCGCTGATAGCGCTGGCAAAGCCGCCATAAACATTCAGATGATGATTCATGCAGGCTTGTACGTTCAATGTATCGATCACCATTGGAATAAGAGCCATGACCCTTTGGTCAGCGGCTGCCGTTAACCATGAAATCCAGCCCCGTTTGGAAGCCCCGGCGATAATGAAGTCATTTATTCGGGAGCATTTTTTTTCACTGATCTCTTCACTGAACTCGCACAAAGCATCCATGGCCCGGATAACACTTTTCACCATGGGCCATTGAATGGGCATAAGACCATTGTGTTCAGGATCTTCCAGAAAGGCTTGCCAGGAAAAAGCAACAAGATCATCTTCCGACCTGGGAACACCATCCCGAAAGGTCAAAGGCTGGTTGGGAACATCTTTGAGAACGGCTACCGGGGCTTTGGTGAGATGGCATAAATGTGCGCCATCGACATTATGCGAGGGAGTGAGTTCAAGGGATGGATCGTGCCTTGATCCACCATTAATCATTAACAGACAGGGACTCTCTGAACCTCCTTCAGGCCAGTAAAGTGTGAGGCGGTGTTGCCATTCCGGCTGACGGAGGCCAAACCCTGAGCCTTCCTGCCAAGTCTGGGAAATCAGTTCTAAATGGCTAACGGAGACGACCGGAAACTCTTCGCAATGAGAAGTTTCAAGGCAGCGCCAGCTGAAGCTTTCGTCTTTTCTATTCAGGTAGTCCAGAAATATAGGGTTCAATGCCAGACCTCATAGTTACTCAAGTTCCTTTAAGTTTCATCGGCGGTTCTGGAGTGAATAACAGCCGGGAGTCACTTTGCAGTCAGTCTATCGTGTCTGGGAAAAAAACGTTCGATCTGGCGAACTTTTTTTATCGGTTCAGGGTCGAAGAGAGCAGTACTCTTTTTATTAATTGGGTACAGATTCTGGTTAAAGCGAAAAAATCGACTAAACCTTATCTTGCCTGGTCATGAAGTTTCTGGAGTCTCATGTGCTGATTGTTGCCGAAACACCCCGACTGATCCTGCGAACCTGGCAAGAAGCTGACTTAAAGCCGTATGCCGATATCATTGGAGCAGTTCACCAAGAACTGCATTACAGTATTCACTCCCCCGCCAGCGAAGCAGAAACCGATCTCTGGCGTTTTCAGATCGAACTTGACCATAAAGGCTGGTCTCGTTGGGCAGTTGTTCTAAAAGAGAGTAACAGGCTGATTGGCAACTGTGGATTTTCGGCCTATGGCGATACCATAGAGATGAGCTGGCGGTTCAGTCAGGAGTATCGCGGTCGTGGGCTGGTCATCGAAGCGGCTGAAGCTGTGACCGATCTGGGGTTCAAAAGATTGGGCTTCAAGGAAATCATCTCTTTTGCTTCACCCCAAAACGAGTTTGCCCTTGATGTGATCGAGTCACTGGGTATGAGTCTGGCCGGTTATGAGGGATGGTGTAATTTAACGGTTGCCCGGTTTTCTCTGAGTTCGGCAGAAGCTCTCAGTCACTCTCATTAGTCTGGATAGACCATCAAAAAAGTAAACAAACTTCCTCTAAAGCGATACCTTTTCCGTGCGATCATTTAGCTTGAGAATAATGACGGGATTGCATTTTATGGTCTATCGATTTGTACACTTTTCTGATCCCCAGTTGGTTCCGGCGGGCATGTTGAATTACGACATTGACCCACAGGCAAGGTTGAAAAACTGTGTCGATACACTTGTGCAGCAAGTGCCGGAATCCAGCGCCTGCATTATTACCGGTGACCTGACACACTGGGGCGAGAAAGAGGCTTATAGAGCCCTGAAAGAAGAGTTGGACAGGTTGCCTTTTCCGGTTTACTGCCTGATGGGCAATCATGATCACAGGCAGAATTTTCTGGATGTTTTTTCGAGTCACCCAAGGCAGCAGGAAGGTTTTATCCAGTTTAAGCTCGAAACAGAAGGGGTCAACCTGATCTGTTTGGATACTCTGGATGACAGAAAGCGCAGCGGGATTCTTTGTGAGCAAAGACTGGCATGGCTTAGAGATGAACTGAAGGCATCAGACAAACCGGTTTGCCTGTTTATGCACCATCCTCCTTTTGAAACGGGGTTGGCGAGTATGGACAGGGACAATCTGATCAACTCAGCAGCACTCTGGTCAGCGATCAAGCCCCATAAGGAACGGATCAGGCATTTGTTCCTGGGGCATTTGCACCGCTCTGTTTCAGGCAGTTGGCAGGGGATCAGCTTTTCATGCCCACCTTCACTGGTACACCAGACACCTTTTGATTTTGATAACCCCAGGCCAGACTCTGTTTCGCCGGAGCCTCCGGTTTATAATCTGGTGGATATTCACCCGGACAGAGTGGTTGTCCACACTCACAATTTTTTGCATGATTTTCCGGCTATTAACAGCAGAACCTGTCAACGTTACCAAAGGCCTGTGGATCCCGAATCATGAACTTTAATGAACCTGCACTGCTGAAAAGCTGGGAAGAACGTTTTGTCGAATACCTGCAAGACAGGGACTGCGATGATGCCTCGCACGACATTTCCCATTTTCAGCGGGTCTGGAAAACCGCTCAACAATTGATGGATGAGGGGCGTTTTGACATTAACCGGCTGGTGGTTCTTGCTGCCTGTTATTTTCACGACATTGTGGTGTTGCCAAAAAACCATCCGGAGCGCTCCAGGGCTTCCACCCTGGCGGCTGAAAAGACCCAAGTCTGCCTGAAATCTCTGGCCTTTCCAGAAGAGCTGACGGCTGCCGTGTGTCATGCAGTAAAAACTCACAGTTATTCCGCTAATATCACTCCTGAAACTCTGGAAGCTGAAGTGGTTCAGGATGCTGACAGGATGGAAGCTTTGGGCGCGATTGGTATTGCCCGCTGTTTTTATACGGGCGGCAAGCTGGGCCAGAAACTGTTCGATCCCGAAGATCCCATGGGGAAAAACAGGGCGCTGAACGATCGTCAATACTCGCTGGACCATTTTGAAATCAAGCTTTTACAGATTCAAAAGACCATGAAAACAGAGCCCGGGCGTAAAATGGCGGCACGTCACAGTGATTTTTTGCAGACCTTCAGAACCCAGCTGTGTAAGGAGCTTTCAGGCGACTACAGCTGAATAAACCCTTGGTTTTTTTGTGTCTTTATACTATTAACCTTTTAGAAATCTACTTATACTTTCCGGCAATCTTGTCGGAGCGCCACAGGCTGAGACCGAATTGCTGTTTTTCGGAATCCGTAGAACCTGCTCAGGTTAACACCTGCGAAGGGAACAAGATGGCCTATCCGGCAAGCTATATCGAAACCGTCATGAACTCAACGTGAAGGATACAGAAACGATGGCTTGCGAGAAAAATGCGTCCGGGTTTGACCGGCAGTTGCTAATGGACGCCTGTCGCCCTTTTCCCAACTCTCAAAAAACCTATGTAACAGGCAGTCGCGAAGACATTCGTGTGGGTATGAGGGAAGTTCGCCTGCACGATACCCCCGAACGTTTTGGTGGCGGCAAGAATGAACCGGTGCGTATTTATGACACTTCGGGCAGTTACACAGAGACCGGCGTTCCTCATGATTTGAATCAGGGCCTGTCTGGTTTGCGCTCACAGTGGATTGAAGAGAGAGCGGATACTGAGCTGCTCGACGATCGCTCCTCGGAATTTGCCCGCTCCCGTCAGTTCGACCTGCGCTTGCAAGATATTCGCTTCAAAGCACTGAGAACGCCACGCAGGGCCAGGGCTGGCCAAAATGTCTCCCAGCTGCATTACGCCAGAAAGGGGATAATTACTCCGGAAATGGAGTTTATTGCGATTCGCGAGAGTATGGGGCGCACTGATGGCTCCCATATCACCCCGGAGTTTGTCAGAAAAGAAGTCGCTGAAGGGCGTGCCATTATCCCGGCCAACATTAATCACCCTGAGTCCGAGCCCATGATCATCGGGCGTAACTTTCTGGTGAAGATCAATGCCAATATTGGCAATTCTGCGGTGACCTCTTCCATTGAAGAAGAAGTTGAAAAGATGCTCTGGTCGGTTCGCTGGGGTGGCGATACGGTGATGGACCTATCCACAGGCAAGAACATCCATGAAACCCGTGAATGGATTATCAGGAACTCGCCTGTGCCTATCGGTACTGTGCCTATCTATCAGGCTCTGGAAAAGGTCAGGGGCAAGGTGAAAGACCTGAGCTGGGAGGTCATGAAAGACACCATTATTGAACAGGCAGAGCAGGGTGTGGATTACATGACGATCCATGCCGGTGTTCTCAGGGAACATGTTGCTAAAACCAGAAACAGGGTAACAGGCATTGTTTCCCGGGGTGGAGGTATTCTGGGCCAGTGGGCAGAGATGCATGATGCTGAGAATTTCCTCTACGACAATTTTCGGGAGCTGTGTCAGATCTGTCAGGCGTATGATATCAGCCTGTCTCTGGGGGATGGATTGCGTCCCGGCTCTATCGCCGATGCCAACGATGAAGCGCAATTTGGCGAACTGAAAACCCTTGGGGAACTGACAAAGATTGCCTGGGAATACGATGTTCAGGTCATGATAGAAGGACCGGGTCATGTACCCATGCACCTCATTGAGGAAAACATGGAGATGCAACTGGAGCATTGTCATGAAGCGCCTTTCTATACCCTTGGACCTCTGACTACCGATGTGGCACCCGGCTATGACCATATTACTTCGGGCATTGGTGCTGCCATGATTGGCTGGTATGGCTGCGCCATGCTCTGTTATGTCACACCCAAAGAGCATCTGGGCCTGCCTGACAGAGATGATGTAAAAGCCGGTCTGATTGCTTATAAAATTGCCGCTCATGCTGCTGATTTGGCCAAAGGTCATCCCGCTGCCCAGGTTCGGGATAATGCCCTGTCCAAGGCGCGCTTCGAATTCCGCTGGCTGGATCAGTTTAACCTGGCTCTGGACCCTGATACGGCCAAAGCCTATCACGATCAGACATTACCTCAGGAAGGTGCGAAAGAGTCTGAGTTCTGTTCCATGTGCGGACCCGATTTCTGCCCTATGCGCATGACCCAGGACGTCCGTGAACTGGAAGAAACTGCCTGAAAATAAACTTCGGGAGTCAGTCCTCTGGCTGACTCTCTGTCGCCTGTCGAATAAGTGACGTAACCACAGCTTGCTAAGCTTTTGGGAATGCTTAGCTATGCCAATGACAAGGAGGTCATAGTGGTTCCGTTTTCTCCCCTATCATTTCTTGATTTCTATAAATCCAATAAAGACGTTCAAGGCAAATACCCCATTCTTGATAATGGTCGCTTGTCATCGGAAAAAGTCGGCTGGGTTCTGGGGCCGTCCGATAAGTACAATGCCTTTTGTCGCTCCGTAAGCATTTATTACCAGCGACACAATGAGCTTATGGATAAGCCGGAGCTGGTGGGCGTTAGTCGTGAAGTACGGACGGCCACCGGGGCCAGAACCCCGCTGTTAAAAAGAGATGTATCCATCACAGATCCGGCTACGCCAAGAAAGGCCAGTGTCTGGAATGATGAATGTGTAGCCTTAAACCAGGCCAGTCTGACCGTTCTGCATGAGGCTGAGGTTGAGCTGGTTCAGCTACTCCTGAAAAAAGCACCAGACAATGAAATAGTGGCAGCCGTCGAAAACCTGATCTCAAAGTTCTGTTTGACCACTAAAGCCCGAGACAAAGATGACTGGGAATCTCATTTAAAGGACTTTATGGAATCCGAGAAAGTCGATATCCGGATTCAATGTGCGAAACATCGGGCTCCTGATGAAGAGAAGCCTTATAGGGTTACATTACTTCAATCAACAACGGATACAACTCGCAAAAATGTGTTCACTTCCCGGCATACTGGCGATCTGGACCAATATTTTTACGTCATGGATCAGGCTATTGATTATTTCAAGACAAACCCTCCCAGAGAGCTTCGATGTACCAGACGGGAGCGGGCGAATGCCCGCCGTAGTGATGCACTTGATACTCAGCGCCTGTCTGCGATTACTCCGCCGCAAATCAGAGAGAAGCTGGTTCACAGGGCATGTCAGATATTTGTGGATATTCTCGGAGACAGACAATACAGTTTGACCGTTCAGGATATGAAACAGGCTTATCGGGATAAAGTGATGACCGATGAAATGGTCAATGCCTGCCTGGATAATATGAAATTTAATGATCCTCTGCTCAACGAATTGGGGCGCACGGTTAATGAGGGTAAGTTCCTGTACGGCGTTCTCCCCGCAGAAGATGTTCAGGCAGCTTCAGAGGCTGCTTCAAAGACCGTAGAGGACGACAACGCAATACCTGTGTTTACCAGCCTTGAGAAATTCTATAGCTACCTGAGACAGTCTTCTGCAAAGCCCCATGACATCAGTGACGAGCTGGACGACGATTATAGGCAAATGGGTTTTAGCCCATTGGGCGAGGAGTTTGTTGGCCCTCAGCAACCAGCAACTAGGGAACAGCTGGAAGCCTTTAAAAAAGCCAGGGCATTCAACCCGGATATAAAGGATGCAGACCTTGCAGTGGCTATTCATCTTTTAAATACCGATGAGAGGCTGGCCCGGGGAGTTTTGAACAGAAGCCCTCGTCAGCAGGACTACATCCGTGAGTTTTCCGGGAAAATTGTGGTAACAGCCAAAAAGGTGATTGCAACAACGGATGGAGCGTCTGTTGTTCCGCAGACAGTCACGATACCGCCTCCTGTTTCTGAAAAACAGCCAGAAGCTTCTGCTGCGAATACTATGCCCTCTGAGCAGTCTTCATGGCAGTTGCCGGAAATGGACGACGCTCAACAACAATTCCTGACCATGAAAGCTCAGTGGGATCGTATACAGCCATCCGGCCAGCAACCCGACCGGGTTGTCAGTGGCCGGTTTAATCAGCATAGGGTTCATGCAGTTTCTTTTGAGGATGCTGTGCGTGATCTGGAAAAAGAGCGTCGACAGATGCTCATTAATGTCCAACCGAATACGGAGGCAGAAGCATTTAACCAGATTAAGGAAGATATTGACCGTGGTTATAACCGTTCCAAAATTGATCTTGAATACCAGTACGGACGGATTGATAAGGATGAAGCCACACGACAGATAACGGCTGGAACTTTTGGCGCTGATAGAGTCAATCGCCTCGCCGATCTGGATAAATTGACAATCCACAGGCAGACCCTGATTTCAGCCGATGAAGAAGTTGAATTTGAACTCCTCAATAACGTTGTATCCGAACTCTATAAGAGACAGGCAGCGGGTAATTCAAATTGTCAGGGCTTTGCCAACTCTCTGGAGCATTTTGCCAGAGGCAAGGGGTATAACCAGGTCCATGCCATTTCAACGCCAATAGAGATTCCTTTTGATAACAGTGAGACGACGCCTATTGTGGGTTGGGCCCAGATCGACGGTATTGAAGAAAAACAGCATCACCATCAATTTCAGAATCATGTCGGTGAGTTTTTCGAAGCCATCAAAAAAGGTCAGCAGAGACAGCCCGGTGCCGCCAAAAGGCCATTAGCCGAGGCGTTTGATAGTGACCGGTATGTTGTCCTGAAATCAGGCGAAAGCGGTGGTGCCGGTCATTACACCTTTCTGCAAAGACTGAAGTCATCCGGGCGATTTATCGTAGTGGACGCGCAAAACCGACAGATGTTCCCTGTGCTTAATCCCGATGGAACACCGACGGATGAAGCCAGAGATTACTTCAACACTGTCTCCGTCCAGGCGTACTCTCCAGAGTTTGTCACTGATGAGCAATATGACAGGGAGATTGACAGCACCAACCTCTGTCTGGCCAGTGATCGAAATTATGGCCATCTGATAGGCGTGTTTGAGCAGCTGGATAAGGTACCTGAACAGTGGCAGGTCAGTATTGAAGCAGCTGCTGACTGGTTATCCAGCCATGTCAATGGGGCGCCTGCCAGGGTTGAAATTATCAAAGGTCTGGAGAGAGCTCCGGGACGTGAGCTGTGGCCTTCTTTGTGGGATGGCACCTACCAGCTGAGAAGACCCGCTGAAGTCGAACCTTTGAAGCATCGTTTTGATGCCTTCGATCCAAACAAAGGGCGAGAGTCGTGCCGTGATCTGATAAAGAATCTGGTGCTTCTGTCACCTGAGCAAAGAAGCAGTCGTCGAATGGCTTATGAGGCATTTCAACAGCTCAGAGGCAGATATATACAGATTGATCAGGCAATGAGGGATGTTCAGGAAACCAACTTTAATGCAGCTTTTCCAACGGAACGGGAGTGGAATGAGTATTGTGGTCCCGATGTCGATATGAGGCTACAGGCTAATATCGACAAGGCTGAGCAACAGGTGATTAATGCTCAACCGATAAGTAAGTCGACTGCAATGAAACAACTAATGGACGACTTATGGAAGTTATCTCCCGCAGCATCACAAAGTCGAAAGCAGGCTGCCAGAGAATTGGTACAGATTCGACCTGAACTCCAATTGAGTCCAGCGGAGGTAGAAGCGAATCTATCCAGATGTTTCTCTGAAGCGGGTTGGGATTTCCTCTGGGGGGGATTGAACCTCAAACGCAGCCAGCTGATCTCTCTGCAGGTGAGAATGGACCAGGCGCAAGTTTCCAGAGCAGAAGACATGAAAGCATTGATGCCTGAGATGTTGAGGCTTTCTGATCCTGCTGCCAATAACATAGAGCTTGCTTCGCAGGAACTGGCTCAGATACGACCCGATTTAGGTCTTGATCCTCTGGAGATTGAAAGAAACCTGAAACAGGTATTCCCAGATAATGACTGGAAAACAGAAAACCGCGCGCTCAGGGGGAGGGCCAAAGAAGTCAAAGATGATATCAAGCTGAATTTGATGGGCCGGGGACGTCAGGTCATGACCTGGGGGCAGAATGAGCTGCCAGCTGCTCAGGCAGTCACGGTTCCACCTGCGGAGGTCACAGTATCTGAAGCAGCGAGTGCTTTACCAGAAGCTCTGAAAGTCCGTGAGTCAGTTAGAGTGCCGAAATCACAAGACATCAGGGAAGTGCTGCCACATATCAAGCCCGGTGAACCGGTCCTGGTCTGTTTCGATTTGGATGAGACGCTGATCGCCAAAGATTTAGTGGCCGAGGGTCGTCAAGAGAGACGTCTGGTCAATCCTGATACGGCCAAAATCATTCAGGATATCCGAACAAAGGCGGGTCCGGGCAATGCCAGAATTATTCTGCTTACTGCCAATGACGAAGACTCTTTGAGAAAAAAAATTGAGGAAACACAACTCGATAGAAATCTGTTTGATGATGCAATCTCGATCAAAATCCAAACGGGGCCACTGAAAACCAAGGAGCAGGGCTTGCATCACTACCTCGACAAATCCGGGCATCCGGCACAACACATCGTCATGGTGGACGACTTGCAGGACATGCTGAAGTCTGTTGAAAAAGCCGCTGATGACCGAGGCATACCCTATACGACATTCCACTTCTATGGCGCTAAACCGATGATTTACAGGGTCGACTTTGCTGCCGACTGGGAAATGTTCACGTCTGGAGATGGAAGAGGTCCTGATATCAGTTTTGAGCGATTTATCGAGCTGCAGGAGCTAGCTGATGATAACGGTTGGAATTCTGGTGATTTGACAGCGATCTATATCAACGAATCACCTTCAATGAGAGATATGATTGATGCGGAGAAAGAGTTCAACCCTGATTTTGATTGGCGAAACTATAAATTACCAAGAGGCTATCAGCCTCCTGCGCATTTGGGGAAACCTGTGATTGAGTATCGAAAATCAGATTATCCGGGATAAGGTTTGGATAAGAGACTCAGTCTGGGCTTTGTTGCCCAGATTAATTCTCAAGCCTGTTTTACCACTTTCATCGGCCTTCGGTCGAACCAGTATATGGTGAGACCGGAGGTATTTTTCGATCTCATCCGGGTTGTTCGGGAATGTCCAGATAAAGTTGGCGACACTGGGCCAGTAATCAATTCCTTTGCTGTTCAGAAAATCTTCAAACATGGGTTTGGAGACTTCCATCACTTCTTTAACATACTGTTCGGTATAGCCAGGGTTGGAAAGCGCTGCATCTATCGCAACCACTGCCAGCTGATTAACGTCGTACGGGCCGCGAACATTCAGCAGTGCTCGTATATTCTCACTATTACTGATGACATAACCAAGTCGAACAGAAGGTAAGCCCCAGGTTTTTGAGAAGGTGCGGGTAATCAGCAGATTGGGGTATTGTTCAACGACATCTGCCACTGTTTTCTGCGTGTATTCAAAATAACATTCATCCACAAGAATAGCGGCGTTGGGGGCAGCGGCGGCAATTTCAAGAATGTCTTCCCTGGCCACAATAGTGCCGCTTGGGTTGTTGGGATTGGAAATCACTATAAGCCGGGTTTTATCGGAAATAGCATCAAGCACAGCCTGTCTGGGGAAACCATTGTCTCTGGAATATGAGGGCTCAATAATGTTGAGGTTTTCTACCCTGGCCACCTGCTGATACATGGCGAATGAGGGGCGGGGAATAATGGCTTCTTCACCTTCACGGCAGGCTGAGCGGATGATCAGTTCGATACCCTGGTCGGAGCCGTTGGTGATCATCAGCTGATCAGTATCAACATGGCAGTATCTGGCAATCTTTGCAGCAATGTTCCCATAGGATGGGTAGCACTGCAGGCGATCAGCCCGAATGAAATCAATCATGGCCTCTTTCACTGAAGGGCAGACGGGCAGGGTACGTTCATTAAAGTCCAGCAACAGATGGTCATGAGGGTCCCGGCCTTCCAGAGGGGGGGTGTAGGCTCCCATTTGGACAATGTGGGATTTGAAAATACTCATGACGAAGGTTCCTGCCTGTTCTTTCAGGGCGCAAGTATATGCAGAGCGTGTCTGGCAAGCCAAGGAAAATAATGCGAGTAGCTGGATGCAGGCCGAATAACATGAGTTTGCTGTTTGTTTTCTGGAAGGTCGGATCAAGCCAAAAGATCAACCATGACAGAGGCTTAATTGGCCAGATGGCTTTCCAAAAACATCATTGCAGTATTATGCCCTGAAGAACGGCGGTTAGTAATGCGATTAGCGAAAGGGCTGTGAGTGTCGAAGAATTACCCATTTCGGTGTTACTTTTTATTCTGGTTACCGGGCTGGGTTCTTCACAGTATTCTGTTGTAGTGGCCTCTGTTGTATTGACTGCTGTTGTATTGACTGCTGTTGTATTGACTGCTGTTGTGATGACAACTGTTGTAATCGTTTCAGTTGTGCTGGCTTGAGTTGTAGGCGCTCTTACACCATCGACCCTGTATATCGCGACCTCTGTTCTACCGACTGACAGCCATTTACCGTCGGGGCTGAATGCAAGAGCGTGTGCCGGGAGCGGTGACTTTACGAACGGCAGAGTGTCCGTGAACACGTTGGATAACGGTGTGATCACATAAATACTCACATATCCATTTATATGCCCAACCAGCAGTTGGGTAGCTTTTCGGTTGAAGGCAATGCTCAATATCCGCCTCGGTGCGGTAAGGGTTTGTAGAGGGTTGCCCGGGTTCGTCCCATTATAAAGATTGATTTTTTTTCGATCATCCGCAGATGCCAGCAGGGTGCCGTCGTGGCTGTAGGCAACAGTTAATAACCGGGCGCCTGGAATAAAGAAGTTCTTCAGGAGGTTATAAGGATTGGTCCCGCTGTAAATTCTTACCCTGTTGCCACTCTCGCCGACTGCCAGCTGGCCGTTGATGGGGTGGAAGTCAACTGTTTGTATATAGTTTCTTGCATCGGTCAGGGTTTTCACGTAAGTGAACAGATTTCTCCTGTTTTTAACATAGAGCCTGACATCTGTATCTTTCCCCCCGGCTGCCAGCAGTGTGCCGTTGGAGTTAATGGCAACAGTTTCTATATCGCTTTGCCCTTCGATCAGGGTTTGCAGGTGTTTGAACGGGCTCACTCCTTCAAAAACATTGACCGTATCATCATCCCCTCCGGTTACCAGCAGAGTGCCGTCGGGACTGAAAGTAACGCTTCCTATAAAGTCTGTTGCGCGCACGAAACGCAGGAGCCTGGGGTATCCTGAACTCATATCAAAGATTTGCAGGCTTCCTGAAAGACCGCAGGAGTTAGTGCCGGAACGTACTCCCACAGCCATGAGCGTACTGTTTTTATTCCATGCAATACTCAAAGCGCTGTGGGGTCCACAAGGTGTTGGCAGGGTGGCAGTGGGCGTTGAAGTGGGTATTGCCTGTGGCTGGTTCGGACCTATGTCAATTACATAGAATAATTGAGGAGGTATTTCTCCTGGCCCAATTGAGCGCGGATTTTGAGCCTGTATGCAGCTTACCGGAAGTGAGATAATAAGACTTGCAATAGCCAGATGCTTCCCAAAGTTCATTACCTTCCTCCAGAACTCCAGCTTTGAATAATTCGGACAGTTTCCTCAACCGGTGTGGCCATGACAGAAAACAGTGAAAATAGAGAGACGAGGCTGCTTCAGAAGCGGGCAGCGCTTCCGGGCTTCTGGAAGAAAAAACTGCTGTTCATTCAGGATTGGAACAAAGAGTATCTGGGTTGATCGTTTACGATTGAGTATAAGCGTCTGGATGAAAGAACACCAAAAACATCTCTGTAATATCATTTCCTGAAGAACCGCTGAGAATAATGTGACTGGTAAGAGGTTTGCGGGAATCGTAGCGTAATGCACTTCTGTAACAGCTTTTGTGGGGCTCGTCTTATGAGTGGGAATTTTTCATCATCTTTAATGACGCTTCTTATGGAATCTGTTGAGACAGACTGAATGTCTGAATGATTTGAGCAGCAGGAATGAAGCGCATATTATTTGCTCTCAGTTGTTGGGAGTGGTTGATGGATAAATTACTGGGCTTGTTGGCAGACGGGCAGTTTCATTCCGGTGAAGATCTGGGTGAGCAGCTTGGGATCAGTCGGGCCGCTGTCTGGAAAAAACTGAAAGCGATTGAAGAGCTTGGCCTGGCAGTGGATTCTGTGCGAGGTAAAGGTTACCGCCTCGGCAGTGGTATTGAGCTTCTTGATAATAAAAAGATTCAGAGCAATATAGATGTAGACGTTCGAAATAAATCTGAAGTCCATACCTGCTTTATTACGGAATCAACCAATGATCTTGTTCGTAACCTGGAGCCGGTTCCTGCCGGAGTCACTCGTTTTTGTCTGGCGGAGTATCAAGCAAAAGGGCGGGGGCGACGGGGTCGAGTATGGAGCAGTCCTTTTGGGTCAACAATAAGCTTGTCTGCCCTTTGGCAGAATGGTGAGGGAACGGCTTCGCTGGAAGGGCTCAGTCTTGCGGTAGGTCTGGCCGTTGTAAAAGCACTGGAAACATTGGGAGCCAGAGAATTAAAGCTTAAATGGCCCAATGACGTTCTCTGGCAGGGTAAAAAACTCTGTGGTGTGTTACTGGAAGTCCATGGAGATCCCACGGGTGAGTGTGATGTGGTGATCGGAATAGGCATTAATGTCCGTTTAAGTGATGGGCAGCTGGAGTCCGTGAGTCAGCCGGCTGTTGATCTTTTCCGGGTATGTGGCAAGACGGTGAGCCGAAATGCGGTCGCAGGGCAGTTAATCAATACCCTGACTCATTTGCTCGATGGATTTGGACAAGGTGGCTTTAGACTGTTCAGGGAGCAATGGTGCGAATACGATGCCTATCGTGGCAAGGAAGTTACGTTAATGGCTTCTAACCGATCCGTAACAGGGCGTTATATGGGAGTGGATGATCAGGGGGGGCTGCTGCTCGAGACAGTTTCTGGTCTTCATATTTTTAATGGTGGAGAAGTGTCATTACGTCAATCATGAACGAGCTCATCGATAGACAGTTGCAGCTGGATGCCGGAAATACCCGGCTTAAATGGCGTCTGATGGTCGGTGGTGCTTCCGCTCAATCGGGCTTCATTCATAATGATGCTGACTGGCAGATTATCTTGTCCCTGCTTCTGGAAGAGTTGGGAACTCTTGACTCCATTGCTATTTCAACAGTCTCAGGGAACGCAAGATTAGAGCAGTTAGTGCGCATTTTGTCAGAAGCTACCGGCGTGGAGCCATTTATTGCTAAAACCCGAAAAAGCTTTGCTGGTCTTACAGTTATCTATAAAGAAGTAGAAAGGTTGGGTGTAGATCGGTGGCTGGCCATGCTGGCGGCACATGCTCATTCTCTGCACAATACTAAAATCGTTGTCAGTTGTGGTACAGCTATTACAGTGGATGTGATTGATGGTCACGGAAACCATCAGGGAGGATTCATTGTTCCGGGTATCCGCTTGATGAAAAAAGCTCTGGCCGTCAATACGGCCAATCTCGATAACATTGAGCATCCTGCAGAAGCAACAGCATTGGGAACCGTCACTTCAGAATGTATTAACCATGGTGTTCTGGCTATGGCAGTATCTTTCATTCATGAGACCTGTCTTAAATGGCCGGGCGCCCGTTTGTTTCTGACCGGCGGCGATGCTTCTTTGTTGCAAACTCACATAAAGGAAGGAATAGAGCAGGTGCTGATTGAAGAGCTGGTTCTGGATGGACTCTCGATTGCCTTTGAAAGACAATAATGTTTTTTAATCACCCAGATTTAAAATTAATGGGAAGTCATACTGTTTATAAAAGCTGTTTATAGAAGCTATTTATAGAGTTTAACTTCCAAAATTCGGTTTTTAGTATGCGCTGGATCGTCCTGGTACTTCTCTTTGCCAATGCCGGCTATTTTGTCTGGGGCTATTATCATCAGTCCCATAAGCCCTACCGGGCTGTAAACGTAGGTGCCGAAGTTTCTGTGCAGGCAGGTAAAAGATTGATGCTGCTCTCTGAGGTAGCATCAGAACTCCCTGTGCAAACGCGGGAGAAAAAAAGGACAAAGAAAGTCGCTGAAGCCCAGTGTCTTGTAGTTGGGCCTTTTGAATCCTCTGCAAAAGCAGACCATCTGCAGCAGAAACTCTTTTCTCTGGGTATTTCGAGCAGGGAGCGTTCTGACAACGAGGCAGTACTTGCTGACTACTGGGTGCATATTCCTCCCCGAAGTAATCGGCAGTCGGCAATAAGGTTGTTAAGAGAGTTGCAGGGGCAGGGAATAGACAGTTTTGTGATTACCCAGGGTGAGCTGGCTAATGGCATATCTCTGGGGTTATTCAGCAAGGAAATTTCGGCGAATGAAGTCAGTCGTCGTGTACAAGAGGCGGGTTATGAACCCGCTATTAAAAAGCTACCCCGTGAGCCTGAAACATTCTGGCTGGAGATGACAGATTCAGAAGCAAAGAAGTTAAGCGTCGGTTTCTGGGAGAGGCAGGCTGACGAATACAATGATCTGAAAATGCTGGAAAAAAACTGCAAAAGCGTTGCATCCGACGATTCGATTCACTAATATACGCCTGCGCTTCAGGGCGGCTAGAGAAGACAAGCTTTCTGCATAGTTGGCAGGGAACGGGCTTGACATTGAAATGCTCCTGAATAGAATGGCGCAGCACTTGGTGGGGTTCCCGAGCGGCCAAAGGGATCAGACTGTAAATCTGACGCGAAAGCTTCGCTGGTTCGAATCCAGCTCCCACCACCAGATTTCTAAGTCTTCTTTCTTGTAAGTTGGCTTGATAAGTGGGCATACTGCATGATGTAGGTCCTGCTTTGCGGGTATAGTTCAATGGTAGAACCTCAGCCTTCCAAGCTGATGATGCGGGTTCGATCCCCGCTACCCGCTCCATTAATTCTGATTTAAGTGCTCTTGTAGCTCAGTTGGTAGAGCGCACCCTTGGTAAGGGTGAGGTCGGCAGTTCAAATCTGCTCAAGAGCTCCATATGGTGTAAAGGGGGGGTGGATTCCTCCTGTTGGTTGCCTCTGTTTATGGGGTTTAAAAAAGAATAAGACTTTTCAGCTTGATTGGGGTCGATTATAATTGATCGGTCCTTGTATCGGGGTAGGTATCACAAGACTGCTCAAAGATACAGGCCAGTAGTTCAATTGGTAGAGCACCGGTCTCCAAAACCGGGGGTTGGGGGTTCGATTCCCTCCTGGCCTGCCATTTCTATATTATGTCAGTATAATTTCTGGCAAAGCTTTTCCGAATAGAGATAGTCAACCGATGAGTGGAAAACCTGAAGTAGCACCTAAAGGACGACTGGATGGCCTCATGTGGGCCCTTGTTGCGGTTCTGGTGGCCGCTGGTGTTGGTGGGAATGTTTACTTTGGTGAGTATTCTGTTCTCTACAGGGCGCTGGCTTTGGTGGCCTTGGCTGCAGTGGCCGGGTTTGTTGCGCTTCAAACCGTAAAAGGTGATGCTTTTTGGACGCTGGTCAAGGAAGCTAAGGTTGAGATTCGCAAAGTAGTCTGGCCGACTCGTCAGGAAACTGTTCAGACCACGCTGATTGTTGTAGCTGTGGTTGTAATTATGGGGCTCATTTTGTGGGCGCTTGATTCTCTGCTAGGCTGGATTATCAGCAGCCTGATTGGATAGGGATAAATAATGGCGAAACGTTGGTATGTGGTTCATGCCTACTCCGGCTACGAAAAGCAGGTGATGCGTTCGCTGATTGAGCGCGTAAAGCTTCACGGTATGGAGGACCTCTTTGGTGAGATTTTGGTGCCTACCGAAGAAGTGGTTGAAATCAGAAACGGTCAGAAGCGTAAAAGTGAGCGTAAATTCTTCCCTGGATATGTATTAGTCCAGATGGAAATGAACGAAGATAGCTGGCATCTTATTAAAGATACCCCTCGGGTCATGGGTTTTATTGGTGGTACGGCGGACAAGCCTGCACCAATCACCGAAAAAGAGGCGGATGCCATACTGCAGCGTGTTCAGGAAGGTGTTGAGAAACCACGTCCCAAGACGCTGTTTGAACCTGGTGAGATGGTTAGAGTCATTGATGGGCCGTTTGCGGACTTCAATGGTGTGGTGGAAGAAGTGAACTACGAGAAGAGCCGTCTGCATGTTGCGGTAATGATCTTCGGTCGCTCTACACCGGTTGAGCTGGAGTTTGTCCAGGTTGAAAAAGTTTGATCAGTCTTGAGCGGGTCTTGAGGCATAACAGACTTTAAAAAATTCAAGACCCTGTGCTGCGTAAGTAGTGCAGGGTTTTTATCTGAAGGGCGCAAGCCCTGAACGGGTAGCTGAGGCAGTCTGGTGGAAGCCGAAAGTGACTGTTAAAGCGAAGACCCACTATTGAGGTTGATATGGCTAAAAAAGTCGAAGCTTACATCAAACTGCAGGTGCCTGCAGGTAAAGCTAATCCTTCACCACCTGTAGGTCCTGCTCTGGGTCAACACGGCGTGAACATCATGGAGTTTTGTAAGGCGTTCAACGCAAAGACTCAAGAGATGGATGCTGGTATGCCGATTCCGGTAATAATTACCGTATACGGCGATCGAAGCTTCACCTTTGAGACCAAGACTCCGCCTGCATCTGTTCTGCTGAAGAAAGTTCTGAAATTGAAGAAAGGCTCCGGTCGCCCTAACACTGAAAAAGTGGGTACTGCTACTCGTGAGCAGCTTCTGGAAGTGGCCAAGATCAAAGAGCCTGATCTGACTGCAGCAGACGAGGACGCGGCAATTCGCACCATTGCTGGTTCTGCTCGTTCCATGGGTGTCAACGTGGAGGGTGTGGAATAATGGCTAAGATGACCAAGCGCGCCAAGATGATAGCTGAGAAGGTTGTAGCTGAAAAGGCATACTCCTTCGAAGAAGCTGCTAACGTCCTGAAGGAAGTATCCAGCGTTAAGTTCAAAGAATCCGTTGAGATTTCTGTAAATCTGGGTGTGGATCCTCGTAAATCCGATCAGGTAGTTCGTGGTTCTACCGTTCTGCCTGCAGGAACTGGTAAAGACGTTCGTGTTGCTGTATTCACACAGGGCGCTAACGCTGAAGCAGCTAAAGAAGCCGGTGCTGACATCGTTGGTATGGATGATCTGGCTGCTCAGGTCAAAGCGGGCGAAATGAACTTTGACGTAGTTATTGCTTCTCCGGATGCGATGCGCGTTGTAGGTCAGCTTGGCCAGATTCTGGGTCCGCGCGGCCTGATGCCTAACCCGAAAGTGGGTACTGTTACTCCAAATGTTGCTGAAGCGGTTAAAAACGCCAAGGCCGGTCAGGTACGTTTCCGTACTGACAAGAACGGTATTATCCATGCGGGCATCGGTAAGATCGATTTTGAAGCGGGCTCCCTTCAAGAGAACGCTGAAGCACTGCTGGCTGAATTGAAGAAGCTGAAGCCTTCTTCCAGTAAGGGTGTTTACATGAAGAAAGTCACTCTGTCCTCTACCATGGGCCCGGGTCTGACTATCGACATGAGCTCCCTGAATATCTAATATTCACAGCTTTGCTGAAAACAGCCCGGAGCTGAGAGTCAGCCCTAAGCTGGTTAACGAATAGTGGAAAGCTGCAGGCAGGATATCTGCAGTATCCGAAAGACTTTGGGGTCTCCGGTTTTCGGAGGCCGTCAAAGATCGTAGGTGTGAAGATCTGTGCCTGTTAAATCAGGGTTGGGCCAGGAGGCCTGACAAAAAGATCGACGCTTAATTTCCTGCGTAGACGGTGAGCAATACAAAAGACTGTTTCAGTATTTTGTTATTAACCCTTCACCGTATTGTAACTGCCCGGTTACTCAGTGGCTGAATAGCCGGGTGTTAACTTCATAATTTGGAGTAAAGCCAATGGCGTTAGGACTCGAAGACAAGAAGGCGATTGTCGCCGAAGTCAGCGAGGCTGCACAAAGCGCTCTGTCGGCTGTAATCGCGGACTACCGTGGTCTCACGGTTGACCAGATGACTCAACTGCGTAAGCAGGCTCGTGAAGGTAACGTATACCTGAAGGTTGTACGTAATACCTTGGCCAGGCGCGCTGTTGAAGGTACTGATTTTGAGTGCCTGCAAGACTCTCTGGTTGGTCCAACTGTGCTGGCCTTCTCTCAGGAAGATCCGGGCGCTGCTGCGCGTCTGATTAAGGACTTCGCTAAAGAGAACGATGCTCTGGAAGTTAAGGCTCTGTCCATCTCTGGACAGCTTCTGGGAGCAGAACAGATTGATGTTCTGGCCAAGATGCCTACTCTGGATCAGGCTCGCGCGATGCTGATGAGTGTAATGATTGCACCTGTAACCAAGCTGGCCAGAACTCTGAACGAGTTCCCAAGCAGCATTACACGTGTAATGGCAGCTGTTGCCGACGAGAAAAAGAAAGCCGCCTAAGCCTCTTGGCAGGCATTAAAGCCCTTAGTGCGTGGGAGGCCTTTAATCCGGGTGCTCTCCAGCTGGCTGATTTTTTCTCTTATTTAATGAATTCCGGGGTTTTACCCCAAAAAAGATTTTTGGAGACATACAATGGCTCTGTCTAAAGAAGATATCCTGAATGCAATCGCTGAAATGTCCGTAATGGACGTTGTTGAGCTGGTTGAAGCTATGGAAGAGAAGTTCGGCGTTTCTGCTGCTGCTGCAGTTGCTGCTGCCCCTGCTGCTGCTGGCGACGCTGGCGCTGCGGCTGCCGAACAGACTGAATTCGACGTAATTCTGACTGCTGCTGGCGACAAGAAAGTAAACGTAATTAAGGTTGTTCGCGGCGCGACTGGCTTGGGTCTGAAAGAAGCTAAAGCTGTTGTAGATGGCGCTCCTGCTCCTCTGAAAGAAGGCGTGAGCAAGGAAGAAGCTGAAGACCTGAAGAAGCAGCTGGAAGAAGCTGGCGCTTCCGTAGAAGTTAAGTAATTCTACGACAGCGTTGAAATATCCAGAGCCTATTGCATAATAGACTCAGGTGGCTGGTGCCTCTATGGCACCGGCCTTTTTCCGTTGTATGAGCTATATCGTTCCATGCTGGATGGCAGTGTTCGATGGCTTATTAAATTGATGGGATTCAGATCGGTATTGGCACAGGCTGAACTGTGTGTTACCGCCGAAGTAAATCTCCATCAATCTGAGAAAGTTGCAGTGTCATTGGCAGAGTGGGAGCCTTACCGGAAATCGACAGCTCGGATCATGATCCGTTGGAGCGCAATTTCCGGTCAGATTCTCAGAATGAAAGCCCTGCTTTCATTCTGGACGCTAAAGCTCATGCAACGGTAACGGTTGAAATCACCGTTTTTTAATTGGGTATCAAAAGGGGGCCACCCGCCCTCAATAAACCTAGATGGCCAGGCCAGACGGTCTGAAGCCAGAACCAGGTGACCAAGCTGGGGAACGCTGATGGCATACTCGTATACAGAGAAAAAACGCATCCGCAAAGACTTCGGCAAACTGCCGCATGTCATGAATGTGCCCTATCTTCTGGCTATTCAGCTTGATTCTTATCACAAGCTGCTGCAGTCCGGAAAAGAGCCGACCGCACGTGAAGACATTGGTCTTCATGCTGCATTCAAATCCGTATTTCCAATCGTAAGCTACTCTGGAAATGCGGCGCTGGAATACGTGAGCTACAGGCTCGGTACTCCTGCGTTTGATGTCAAGGAATGTCAACTTCGAGGTGTAACTTACGCAGTACCTCTGCGGGTGAAAGTGCGCCTTATCATTTATGACAAAGACTCTGCCAACAAGGCAATCAAAGATATCAAGGAACAGGAAGTTTACATGGGCGAAATTCCGCTCATGACTGAGAACGGTACCTTTGTAATCAATGGTACTGAGCGTGTTATCGTATCTCAGCTTCATCGTTCTCCTGGTGTATTCTTTGACCACGATCGTGGTAAAACACACTCTTCAGGCAAGCTGCTATACTCCGCTCGTGTTATTCCTTACCGTGGCTCATGGCTGGACTTCGAGTTCGATCCCAAGGACATGCTTTACGTGCGTATCGACCGTCGTCGTAAGCTGCCTGCTACGATCCTTCTGCGTGCTCTGGGCATGAGTAATGAAGAGATCCTGAACTACTTCTTCGATACTGTAGATTTCAGCATCGGTGCTGAAAGTGTCAGTACCGAGTTTGCCGCCGAGCGTCTGCGTGGTGAAGCTGCAAGCTTTGATATTAAAGACGGTGAAGGCAATGTTCTGGTTGAACAGGGGCGTCGTGTTACTGCACGTCACATCCGTCAGCTGAAAAAAGCCAATATTGAACAGCTGGAAGCTCCCGTTGAGTACATTTACGGAAAAGTCCTGGCCAAAACCGTTATAGATTCCGCGACCGGTGAGATCATTGTTGATTGCAACACTGAAATTACCCTGGAAGTATACGAAAAGCTGCTGGCAGCTGGTATCAAGCAGGTTGAAACCCTGTACATCAATGAACTGGATTGCGGTTCATATATTTCCGATACGCTGCGCAGTGACACTACTACAAACCGTCTGGAAGCTCTGGTAGAAATCTACCGCATGATGCGTCCTGGCGAGCCACCCACTCAAGAAGCAGCAGAAACCCTGTTTGGTAACCTGTTCTTCTCTGCAGAGCGTTATGACCTCTCAGCTGTAGGTCGTATGAAATTCAATCGTCGTCTGGGTCGTGAAGAAGACATCGGTTCCGGTGTTCTGGACAACACCGATATTGTTGATGTTCTGAAGACGTTGGTAGACATCCGAAATGGTCAGGGTATCTGTGACGATATTGACCATCTGGGTAACCGTCGCGTCCGTTCTGTGGGTGAAATGGCTGAAAACCAGTTCCGTGTCGGTCTGGTTCGTGTTGAGCGTGCCGTTAAGGAACGCCTGAGTCTGGCAGAGTCTGAAGGCCTGATGCCTCAGGATCTGATTAACGCCAAGCCTGTTGCAGCGGCTATCAAGGAATTCTTCGGCTCCAGCCAGCTGTCCCAGTTTATGGATCAGAACAACCCGCTGTCCGAGGTGACTCACAAGCGTCGTGTATCAGCACTCGGCCCGGGTGGTTTGACCCGTGAGCGTGCCGGCTTTGAAGTTCGGGACGTACACCCGACTCACTACGGTCGTGTATGCCCTATTGAAACGCCTGAAGGTCCGAACATCGGTCTGATCAACTCTCTGGCGACCTATGCCCGTACTAACGATTATGGTTTCCTGGAGTCTCCTTACCGCAAGGTAGTAGATGGCAAGGTAACTGATGATATTGATTACCTCTCTGCCATCGAAGAAGGTGAGTATGTTATCGCTCAGGCTTCTGCGAAAATGGACGACAGTAATAACCTGACTGAAGAGCTGGTTAACGTTCGTCACCGTAACGAATTTACTCTGATGGGTCCTGAAAAAGTCCAGTACATGGACGTTTCGACCAAGCAGGTGGTATCCGTTGCGGCATCCCTTATTCCATTCCTCGAGCACGACGATGCTAACCGTGCTTTGATGGGATCAAACATGCAACGTCAGGCCGTTCCAACCCTGCGTGCCGACAAGCCTCTGGTAGGTACTGGCATGGAGCGTAACGTGGCTTCTGACTCCGGTGTTTGCGTTGTTGCCCAGCGTGGCGGTGTGATTGATACCGTTGACGCTGCCAAGATCGTTGTTCGTGTCAACAACGACGAGTTGCAACCAGGTGAGGCCGGTGTCGATATCTACAACCTGACCAAGTATACCCGTTCTAACCAGAATACCTGTATTAACCAGCGTTCTCTGGTTCGTGCCGGTGAAACCATCGCTCGTGGTGATATTCTGGCTGACGGCCCATCTGTAGACATGGGTGAGCTGGCTCTGGGTCAGAACATGCGCGTAGCCTTCATGCCATGGAACGGTTACAACTTTGAGGACTCGATCCTTATTTCCGAGCGCGTTGTACAGGAAGACCGCTTCACCACGATCCATATTCAGGAACTGACCTGTGTGGCTCGTGACACCAAGCTGGGACCGGAAGAAATTACTTCTGATATTCCTAATGTCGGTGAGTCTGCACTGAACAAACTGGATGAAGCTGGTATTGTTCATGTTGGTGCTGAAGTGGGTGCCGGTGACATTCTGGTCGGTAAGGTAACTCCTAAAGGCGAAACCCAGCTGACTCCGGAAGAAAAACTGCTGCGTGCGATCTTCGGTGAGAAGGCTTCCGACGTTAAAGATACTTCCTTGCGTGTGCCAACTTCTGTTAAGGGTACCGTCATCGACGTACAGGTATTCACCCGCGACGGCGTTGAAAAAGACAGTCGTGCCCAGGGCATCGAAAAGGCGGCTCTGGACGAATACCGCAAGGACTTGAACGAAGAGTTCCGTATCGTTGAAGAAGATACCTTCGATCGTCTGCGTGAAGCTCTGCGTGGTCAGCCTGTCGACCGTGGTCCTGGCCTGAGCAAGGGCAACACCATCACTGACGAATTCCTGAATGATCTGGAACACGAACAGTGGTTCCGTCTGTCCATGTCTGACGAGGCCCTGAACGAACAGCTGGATCTGGCTAAAGAACAGCTGAAAGAACGTCGTGCACAGCTCGACGAGCGCTTCGAAGACAAGAAGAAAAAGCTGCAGACCGGTGATGACATGGCGCCTGGCGTCCTGAAAATTGTCAAGGTTTATCTGGCTATCAAGCGTCGCATTCAGCCAGGTGACAAAATGGCGGGTCGTCACGGTAACAAGGGGGTTATCTCCATCATCATGCCTGTCGAGGACATGCCCTATGATGAAGAAGGTAATCCGGTTGATATCGTACTTAACCCGCTGGGTGTACCGTCTCGGATGAACGTAGGGCAGGTTCTGGAAACTCACTTGGGAGCTGCGGCTCGTGGTCTGGGTCACAAGATCAACCGCATGATCGAGTCTCAGAAGAAAGTCGCTGAAATCCGTGAATTCCTGGATCAGGTCTATAACGGAGTGGGTGGCGGACGTGTTGAGGAGTTGGACAAGTTCACTGACGAAGAAGTCATGGAACTGGCCAACAACCTGCGCGGCGGTGTACCGATGGCTACTTCAGTATTTGATGGAGCCAAAGAGTCTGAAGTTAAGGAGCTGCTGCGTCTGGCAGACCTGAGCGACACGGGACAGGTAAAATTGCACGACGGCCGTACTGGCGATGCCTTTGACCGTCCTGTCACTGTGGGCTACATGTACATGCTGAAGCTCAACCACTTGGTTGATGATAAAATGCACGCACGTTCTACAGGCTCCTACTCTCTGGTTACCCAGCAACCGCTGGGTGGTAAGGCCCAGTTCGGTGGTCAGCGTTTCGGTGAGATGGAGGTATGGGCACTGGAAGCCTACGGTGCTGCCTACACCCTGCAGGAAATGCTGACTGTTAAGTCTGATGATGTGACCGGGCGTACCAAGATGTATAAAAACATTGTCGATGGTGATCATCGAATGGAAGCCGGGATGCCCGAATCCTTCAACGTACTGTTGAAAGAGATTCGCTCTCTGGGTATCGACATTGAGCTGGACACCGAATAACGAATACGTGAAATCCGCCGGTCAGGCATAGTCTGGCCAGCAGGTGGATCGAGGAGATGCGATCTTGAAAGACCTACTGAATCTACTCAAGACCCAGGGTCAGACCGAAGAGTTTGACTCGATTCGTATCGGTCTGGCTTCCCCAGAAATGGTACGTTCCTGGTCTTACGGTGAAGTTAAAAAGCCGGAAACAATCAACTACCGTACGTTCAAGCCTGAGCGTGACGGCCTTTTCTGTGCCAAGATCTTTGGTCCGGTCAAGGACTACGAGTGCTTGTGCGGTAAATACAAGCGTCTTAAGCACCGTGGTGTCATCTGTGAAAAATGTGGTGTAGAAGTTGCGCTGGCGAAAGTGCGTCGTGACCGTATGGGTCACATCGAACTGGCCAGCCCTGTTGCTCACATCTGGTTCCTGAAGTCTCTGCCATCCCGTATCGGTCTGTTATTGGACATGACCCTGCGTGATATCGAGCGGGTACTGTACTTTGAGTCTTACGTAGTGATTGATCCGGGTATGACGACCCTGGAGAAAAACCAGCTGCTGAACGATGAGCAGTACTACGAGGCTCTGGAAGAGTTTGGTGACGACTTTGATGCCCGTATGGGTGCTGAAGCCATCAAAGCTCTGTTGGCTGACATCGAGCTGGGTGAAGAAGTTGACATGCTGCGTGAAGAAATTCCGCAGACCAATTCCGAAACCAAACTGAAGAAACTGAGCAAACGTCTGAAACTGCTGGAAGCTTTCCACAAATCAGGTAACAACCCTGAGTGGATGATTCTGACTGTTCTGCCGGTTCTGCCACCCGATCTGCGTCCTCTGGTGCCGTTGGATGGTGGTCGCTTTGCGACGTCTGACCTGAATGACCTTTACCGTCGTGTAATCAACCGTAACAACCGTCTGAAGCGTCTGCTCGATCTTAATGCTCCAGACATCATTGTCCGCAATGAAAAGCGTATGCTGCAGGAATCTGTAGACGCGCTGCTGGATAATGGTCGTCGCGGTCGTGCTATCACCGGTTCCAATAAGCGTCCCCTGAAATCCCTGGCTGACATGATCAAGGGTAAACAGGGCCGTTTCCGTCAGAACCTGCTCGGTAAGCGTGTTGACTACTCTGGCCGTTCTGTAATCACCGTAGGTCCTACCCTGCGTCTGCATCAGTGTGGTCTGCCCAAGAAAATGGCTCTGGAGCTCTTCAAGCCATTCATTTTCGGCAAGTTGGAAGCCAAAGGTCTGGCGACCACCATCAAAGCTGCCAAGAAGATGGTAGAGCGTGAAACCCCTGAGGTTTGGGACGTTCTGGCTGATGTAATCCGAGAACACCCGGTGATGCTGAACCGTGCACCTACACTGCACCGTCTCGGTATCCAGGCGTTCGAACCGGTTCTGATCGAAGGTAAGGCGATTCAACTGCATCCGCTGGTGTGTGCGGCTTATAACGCTGACTTTGATGGTGACCAGATGGCGGTACACGTACCTCTGACTCTGGAAGCTCAACTGGAAGCCCGTGCCCTGATGATGTCTACCAACAACATTCTGGCACCAGCAAGTGGCGAACCTATTATCGTACCTTCCCAGGACGTAGTACTGGGTCTTTATTACATCACCCGTGACCGTATTAACGCCAGGGGTGAGGGCATGGCCTTCGTTGACGTAAACGAAGCCCTGCGTGCCTACCGTACCGGTCATGCTGATCTCCATGCCCGTATCAAGGTACGTGTTGCTGAAAAGTACAAAGACGACGACGGCGTAGAGCACAGCAACGCTTTCCTGGCAGATACTACTATTGGTCGTATCCTGTTATGGGAAATCGTACCTGAAGGTCTGCCTTTCGAACTGGTCAACCAGACCATGAAGAAGAAGGCGATCTCCCGTCTGCTAAATACCTGTTATCGCAACGTGGGTCTCAAGGAAACCGTTATCTTCGCTGACCAGATGCTGTATATGGGCTTCCATTATGCGACGATTTCCGGTTCCTCAATCGGTGTTAACGACTTTGTTATCCCGGGCGACAAGAGCCGTATCATTGATGACGCTAACGAAGAAGTGCGTGAGATTGAAAACCAGTTTGCTTCCGGTCTGGTGACACAGGGTGAGAAGTACAACAAGGTGATCGACATCTGGTCCCGTGCCAACGAATTGCTGGCCAAGCGCATGATGGACAACCTGAAGTCCGACACCGTGATCAACCGTCAGGGTGAAGAGGAAGAACAGGAATCCTTCAACAGCGTTTACATGATGGCCGACTCCGGTGCTCGTGGTAGTGCTGCACAGATTCGTCAGCTGGCCGGTATGCGTGGTCTGATGGCCAAGCCGGATGGCTCCATCATCGAAACGCCGATTACCGCAAACTTCCGTGAAGGTCTGAACGTACTGCAGTACTTCATCTCTACTCACGGTGCTCGTAAAGGTCTGGCAGACACCGCTCTGAAAACAGCGAACTCCGGTTACCTGACCCGTCGTCTGGTAGACGTTGCCCAGGATTTGGTAGTGACTGAAGACGACTGTGGCACTGTCCGTGGTCTGCAGATGACTCCGCACATCGAAGGTGGTGAAGTCGTAGAACCTCTGGGTGAACGTATCCTGGGTCGTGTGGTTGCTGAAGACGTACTCAAGCCGGGTGCAGAGAATGAAATCGCTGTACCTGCCGGTACCCTGATCGATGAGGCCTGGGTTAAGCGCCTGGAGCTGATGAACGTTGACGAAGTCAGGGTTCGTTCTCCAATTACCTGTGAAACCCGCTACGGCATCTGTTCCAAGTGTTATGGCCGTGACCTGGGTCGTGGACACCTGGTTAACAAAGGGGAAGCGGTCGGCGTTATCGCTGCCCAGTCAATCGGTGAGCCCGGTACCCAGCTGACCATGCGTACCTTCCACATCGGTGGTGCTGCATCCCGTGCATCTGCACAGGACAACATCTCTGTTAAGAACAAGGGTACCGCCCGTCTGCTGAACCTGAAGCACGTTGAACGTAAAGACGGTGCGCTAGTTGCTGTAAGCCGTTCTGGTCAGCTCGCTATCGCAGATGAATTCGGACGTGAGCGTGAGCGTTACAAGCTGCCATACGGTGCGGTTCTGTCTGTCAAGGACGGTATTGAAGTAGAAGCCGGTCAGATAGTGGCCAAGTGGGACCCACACACCCACCCCATCGTGACCGAACTGTCCGGTACCGTTAAGTTTCTGGGCATGGAAGAAGGCATTACCGTCAAGACTCAGACGGATGAGTTGACCGGTTTGTCCAACATCGAAGTTCTGGATCCTAAGGATCGTCCTTCTGCTGGAAAGGATATCCGTCCTGCTATCCAGTTGCTGGATGCTAATGGCAAAGAACTGAAGCTGCCAAATACTGATGTAACAGCACAGTACTTCCTGCCTGCGAACGCTCTGGTGAACCTGGCCGACGGCGCGACGGTAGAAATTGGTGACGTAGTTGCCCGTATTCCGCAGCAGTCCGGCGGTAACAAGGACATCACCGGTGGTCTACCACGAGTGGCCGACCTGTTTGAAGCCCGTAAGCCCAAAGAGCACTCTATCCTTGCGGAAATCACTGGTACCATCGGTTTTGGTAAAGAGACCAAGGGCAAGAAGCGTCTGGTCATCACCCCGAACGATGGCAGCGATCCTTATGAGGAGCTGATTCCGAAGTGGCGTCACCTGAACGTGTTCGAAGGTGAACAGGTGACCAAGGGTGAAGTTATTTCTGACGGTCCTACGAACCCCCACGACATTCTGCGTCTACTTGGCGTTGGTGAGCTGGCCCGTTACATCGTTAACGAAATCCAGGATGTATACCGTCTGCAGGGCGTTAAGATTAACGACAAGCACATCGAAACCATTCTGCGTCAGATGCTGCGTAAAGTTGAAGTGACCGACACCGGTGATTCTTCTCTGATCCGCGGTGACCAGTTAGAACTGACCACTGTTCTGGAAGAAAACGAGAAGCTGGGCGATCAGGATCAGATTCTTGCCAAGTACGACAGGGTTCTGCTAGGTATCACCAAGGCATCTCTGGCCACTGAGTCCTTCATCTCTGCGGCTTCCTTCCAGGAAACCACAAGAGTTCTGACCGAAGCAGCTGTTACCGGTAAGCGTGACTACCTGCGTGGTCTGAAGGAGAACGTAGTCGTGGGTCGTCTGATTCCTGCAGGTACAGGTCTGACTTACCACGAAGAACGTCGTAAGGGTCGTGAAGAGCCTGAGTTTGAAGTACCGAGCAAGGTATCTGCTTCTGAAGTTGAAGCGGCTCTGTCTGAAGCTCTTAACTTCGGCGAGGTGTAAAAATAGGCTGACGCCTGTTTTTATACAGTGAGCTAAATGAGAGAGGCTGCCTTCGGGTGACCTCTCTTATTTTCACAGAGCCAGTTGCTGTCTCGTAAATGTTCAACGATGGCTTTTATTTACCTGTAGTTTGGTACGCTCTGACGCAGACACGGTAAGCTATTTCTATGTAACGCAATTTCGTGACAACCAATAGCAATGGCAGGTTGGTTGAACGAGTGCTGCTGCTTATTTCCCAGCCAGCCAGAGATAAAATTGGCTTTCTGATATTCCAAGGCCAATGATAGCGCCAGCGTGGAGATTGTTAAGGTCGGTCATTGTCATAGCCATAAACCTCTCAACATCTCCGATGCCATTGTTCAGGCAGAATTGTTCGATAAGTTGAGCCGCATCTTGACGGTGTAAATTATCACGGATGACCTGACCCATGACCTGTTTTCTCAACTGTCGGTGTTGGACTCGGAAGGCATCGATCTCACCCAGTGACTTTTTGACAACTTCGTACTGATTGCAGGAGCGAAGATAAGCCCAGGCAAATAGATCCAGCATAGGGCTGATGTCATTAAATTCATAAATTGCCAGCAGTGCGGCAATATAGTCATCGCGGGGGACATCGGTAAAGCTTAGAGGGCATAGATTCTGCTTGATAAATGGGATATTACAAGTCAGGCGAGAGGTGCGCTTATTGACATCTTCAAATGCCTGCAAGTATGAAAGATGCACCAGAAGAAAGAAGCTCTGTTCGAATGGGTCTTCTATTTTATTGGCTTTGACCAGTATCAGTTCCAGCATTTCTCTAAGGATATGAGGGTTTTCGAGAGGCGTGTAACTTGATTTTCCTATTTCGACGGTTACTGTTCGGATGTTACCGCAACTCTGTGGATTTGCCAGTAAGTCCTGGGAGAGGAGGTTGTGCAGGTTGAATAGAGTAAAACTGTCGAGTTTGATCAATTCTGCATTTTCAATGAGAAACAGAATTGCTTCTTTGTGATTCATAATCATCACGGTTTCTTCATGAATTTTTCCATCAGCCGTAATGCCATTTTCAATCAGCTTCTGAGTGTCAAGTTTTGAGTAAGTATTTCCCTCAAGTCGACTTGAGTTGTAAGACAGGTCAATCAGAAGTCTCTGACATATCTGACGGGCATAGGTGCCAGCGGCTAACTGTTGATCAAAGCGTTTACCTTTCAGGAATAGTTGTCTGCGAATGTCATAAGGGACATAACTTGTTTCGTTAGGGACATAAGCTTCGATAAATTCCCTGTTATAGGACACTCTCGTCCGGGCATGGAGCGGTGTTTCCAGCAAATAAAGAGCATTCTGGCTATTGGGGCTGAAAATTAAGCTCGATTTGTCCTTATTTTGTCTCTTACTATCGGTTCGGGAAAGATGAGTCGGATAGTACTTTGTTGTTCTTTTGTTTCCTTCTTTTGCAATAACTCCGTTAGCACAAAGGCTGTTTAACCGTCTCTGTAATGTCTTGTTATTTATAGAAAAAGAAAGTAGATCTGAGATCTCCTTTCGAGCCAGACCTCTTGAATTCAGCTCTATAACTTTAATGATTTCATGAAGTTGATCGCCAATACTTAACGTCATCATTGTCTCTTAAATGTGTCCCTTAAAATCCTATTCGGACAATTATAGGACATGTAAAGGACAAATAAAGGAGATTCTGGGACGTTTAAAGGCAGACTGACCTTAGACCGCAAATTTCATTTGAAATGAGCCTGAAAGACAATGGAATAAACGCCTCCCGTCACTCTGACAAATGCGTCATTTTCATGCATTGGACGAATGTATAACTCATCGCCAGAACTGCTTCTTTGCACATCGCTAAGAGCGGTTGTGATCATTACGTGCCTGGGCTTTGTTGCAGGCTGTTGTGAGTTAAGAAATGTTCCTGCACTTGCGAGGTTATATAATCCCTCCGTGGTAACAAATGGTGTTCGTTGATTGTCACTGAGCTGCTTATAATATGCAGCTAATGGAGAGTCTGGTACTTCGAAGGCTTCATGGTGTAGATAGTGGTTCCCATCGTTTGTTCGTATCAGAAACCTTGTGAATATAGCCTGCCTGATGACAGCTATATAGTTCACCATTCCTATTGGCTTATCTATTAGAATTTTTCTTATATCACCTTGATTGTTTTTGTATTCAAATTGATTGTTAGAAATCTTTTTTATTTCAGCAGCAGTAGAAATAAACGAGATAAATAAAAATATTATCATTGATCTTTTCACTGTGATTCTCTCTTGAAAATTTTACTTTGATTCGGCCTCGATCACAGTTAATCAACATTAGCACAAATACACTATTCAAGCAGTCACATAGTAAATGCTATCTGCTCGTTCGCTGCGCCCAGCCGATCGTATAAGGCGGCTGAAGCAGGCATTATATTTTTCTACCAATTATCGAGAAAGGTAATAATATGAAGAAATGCTTTTTTGAGGAACGAGTTGATGGAAACAGCTTGCTATGTCTGTGTTAAACAGCAACCGGCTCAGGAGAAAAGCCCTCTTTTTTAAACTTGAGAGGTTTAGAGATAAAACCTTCAACAGACGACTGACTACAGGCAATAAAAGACTCACTGAACATTCACGAGACATCAACAACCTCATGATGTAGTCTACGGTGTCAAGCTTGATGCTCTTGAGGAGTTGCTGTGGCGGGAAATAATTTCACAAAATTTATAGGTCGAAAAGGCAAGGTTTATAACGCTCGCTGGGAGGTGGCATTTGACCGCATCCTCACGCCTTTTGAAGAATTTATCCATCGTCAAACGACCAGCGGTATCCTTCTGATGATCTGCGCTGTCATCGCTCTGGTGATCGCGAACAGTAATCTGTACCCCCTCTATGAACAGATCCTGAAAACCTACGCCGGAGTCTCATTCGGCGACGGTGGTCTGAAGATGTCTGTTCACCATTGGGTCAATGATGGCTTGATGGCTTTTTTCTTTTTCCATGTTGGTCTCGAACTCAAGCGTGAATTCCTTGTCGGTGAGCTTTCCGACCTCAAGCATGCCGTATTGCCTATCATGGCGGCGATTGGTGGTATGGTGGTGCCCGCACTGATCTATGCCGGTATCAACCCGAGCGGTGTTGCTGCAGACGGCTGGGGCATTCCAATGGCAACGGATATTGCTTTTGCTGTTGGTACTTGTGCGCTGCTGGGTGGTCGTGTTCCTAAAAGCCTGATCACCTTCCTGGTGGCCCTGGCCATTGTGGATGACCTGGGCGCTATCATGATCATTGCCGTCTTCTATACCAACGAAATCAATCAGCTTGCTTTGCTATGGGCTGCAGGATTTACTGCATTATTATGGGTTCTCAATGCTTCCGGTATTCGTAGTCCATTGCCTTATCTGCTAATAGGTGCGGGCCTCTGGTTTCAGCTCTACGAAGCAGGTATTCATGCGACATTGGCTGGTGTTATTACCGCTTTTGCCATACCGGCAAAACCCAAATACGATCCAGTTGCATTCAGCTTTCAGGTAAAAAATCTGATTCGACGATTTGACCGGAGTTACCGCCCTGGTGAAGATGTTCTGCGAAATGAAAAAGTGCTGGCTTACGTTCGGGCTCTGGGTAATGGTGCCCGCCTTGCAGAAGCTCCACTGCAGAAAATAGAAACGGGTCTGCACCTGCCTGTTACCTATATCGTCATTCCTATTTTTGCCTTGGCTAACGCCGGTATACCCTTTAATGTATTCTCCGGGGATACCGAGATTTTCAATAACGTCACTCTGGGTGTTACTCTGGGTCTGGTATTAGGGAAGTTAATTGGTATTGCCGGTGCTACCTGGGTAGGCTGGAAACTGGGATGGGGTGATTTGCCACACGAATGTAACTTCCTGCATATTGTCGGTGTTGCCTTCCTGGGCGGAATTGGTTTCACCATGTCTATCTTCATATCAGAGCTGGCATTTGCTGGCAGCCCCAATGATCTGGTACTGGCAAAAGCAGGGGTTCTGATTGCCTCCCTGATCGCGGGTATTGCAGGCTTTATCTGTTTGACTAAAGCTTCTCCAAAGGCTGATGAAAAGGCTACTGCTGAGCAGGCTTGAAGTCAGACTATTATCTGAGAACGAATAACCCGGAGTTGGCTCCGGGTTTGTTTTTTAGGGATATAGTTACGGCTCTCGCCATTGCAACATAATTCCTTGAAAGTGTTGTTCAAAGACTCGCAATATACGAAAGAGTTTCTGGATGGCGCTGGACCAGCCTAAGCAGGGTAACGACCTGACCATTGGGTACACTGCGCCCTTGCTCCCAGTTCTCCAGGGTGCGGACAGAGGTATGCAGCAAGCGTGCAAACACGCCTCTGGACATATTAAACGTTTCACGAATACCGACAATCTCATCTGGTGAGATGCTCAACTCGCCTTTATCGTCTACCTGATGGCTTCTCAGCGTCAACTTACCTTCTGAGTGCTCCCTGGCTTCAGCAAGAGCAGAGCTGAGTTCCGAGAATAAATCACGATTGCTCATTACGCCATGCCTCCATAAATAGTCTTAACTGCTTCCTCCGCCTGGTAGCCAGGTTTGCCATTTCATTTTTGCTGTAAAGGGTCAGCCTCCCGGATAATAGACCCGCAAATAGCCACACCTGTCTTTACCCTTGACAGCAATGCGTACCCCGCACGCTGAAAGGTTTGAGTTGTTATTGTTATGCTATAGCCTCTCCAGTGGTGGGACGAGAAAAGCCAGTTTTTGTCGTCTTTGTGTCAACAATGTCATTAAATAGTCATTTGTAACCGTTATAAAAAGCCCTGATCAAATTGAATAAAATCAGGAATCTCAATGGAACTGAAACTCGCTCGCAACGCTATCACTCTGGCAGCTCCCTTCATTTTGGCTGGCTGTTCAATGGTTCAGGAAAACGTTGAAGTTTCCCATCCCACCATGGAGCCGATCGCTCGATATGCTTCTGGCACTTACCATAAAGGGGCTGCAGAGATTGTGGCCTGGCATAAAGCCAGTCAATCTATCTATGTTGTCAACGCCCTGGATAAAACCGTAGATATTCTCAGCGGTAAATCACTCAAGGGGCAGCCACTGGCTGATCCGACCATGGATTCCAATATACTCAAAATTGGCAAGATCAATCTTGAATCCAGTATTGACGGCATGAAGCTGGGCACCGCCAACAGCGTTTCTGTTCATGGCGATCTGCTGGCTGTTGCTGTTGAAAATAGTGACAAACAAAAGAAAGGCGTTGTCATTGTTTATAAGCTCGATTCTGAAGGTGGCGCTGTATTCAGTGACTATAAGGTTGTAGGTGCACTGCCTGATATGGTGACCTTTACGCCCGATGGAAAATACCTGCTGACAGCAAACGAAGGTGAACCCTCATCGGATTACAAAATTGACCCGGAAGGTTCAGTCAGTGTCGTCAAGGTTACCTCTGAAGGCAAACTGGAAGAACCACGTCATGCTACTTTCACTGCTTTCAACAAGGGGTACTCCAGAAACAGTGAGCTGCCAGAGGATGTCAGGGTTTTTGGTCGTGATGCTTCTGTGGCTCAGGATCTTGAGCCCGAGTACATAGCCGTTTCTGATGATTCCAGAACAGCGTACGTCTCTCTGCAGGAAAACAATGCCCTGGCATTGGTTGATATTGCCAATGCTCGCATTGATTCTATTGTTCCCCTTGGTTACAAGGATTATGGTCAGTTTGCGATGGATGCCAGCAATAAAGACGGTGGTGTGAATCTGCAAAAATGGAGTGGTGTCTATGGTATGTATCAGCCAGATACCATCGCTACCTATTCCGTAGAAGGTAAAACCTATGTTGTAACAGCCAACGAAGGTGATGCCAGAGATTATTGGTACAAAGCTGCTTCTGAAGCTCAATGTCTGGCTTCTGGTGGTCTGAAATACGATGATGAAGACGGTTGCCTGGGGTTCACAGAAGAAGTTCGTACCAAAAAGGTTAAGGTGGCCCTGGAGCACCCTAACGCTGAAGCAGCCAAAGACCAGAAAAAGCTGGCTCGTCTGAAAATTACCAACACTCTGGGTGATTCGGATAACGACGGCAAGTTTGAAGAACTTTACTCCTACGGAGCACGCTCATTTTCTATCTGGAACGAAACAGGTGAGCTGGTCTATGACTCAGGCAGCGACTTTGAAGAAGTGACGGCTGCTGTGCTGGGTAAACACTTCAACAATAATGACGAAGAAACCAAAGGTGATAACCGCAGTGACGACAAAGGCCCTGAGCCAGAGGCATTGGCTGTGGGTGAGATTGATGGACGTCAATATGCGTTTATTGGTCTGGAACGAACCGGCGGTGTCCTGATGTACGACGTGACTCATCCTGAAAAAGCCAAGTTTGTCAGCTATGTCTACAACCGTGATTTTTCAGTTGATACTGAGAAAGAACCAGAAAAAGCGGGGGATGTTTCTCCGGAGGGTATGAAGTTTGTAGAAGCCACTGACAGTCCAACTGGAAAGCCTTTATTGATAATCGGTCATGAAGTCTCTGGTTCTACACTGGTATATCAGGTAGATTGATTAGACGTGCCTTTCGGTAGATTATTATCGTTTTTGTCTTCAAAGGGTTGAGGGTTGCCAGAGAATTTCCGGCAACCCTTGTTTAAAGTGAAGCTCTGTTCAGATGACGGTGATTTTTTCGACTTCTATCTCGGTTGTTTCAAAAGCACCGCTTTCTACTTCGCCCAAAATCTTAACTTTGGTCTTTTCATTGATCTGCACCTGAGGCATGTCTCTGGATTCAATCTCTACCTGAATGCTGTCGTTGCCATCTGAAAAGGTGTAGGTTTCATCGTCGATTTTGTTGGTCAGGTAACCGGTAAGTTCCACCTGGGAGTCATCAACCGGGTTTTCGATGATGGAAGCAACATCATTGATCCTGGGTGTGCTGATGGGGCCGGTGTATTCAGCAAATGCGTTGCCAGTGGTCAGTGCGATCGTTGAAGCAGCGAGGAAAGCAGATAGTGTCTTATTCATGGTTTCAATCTCCGGTTTTTCTTTCGAAATGGGTATCTGTGTAAAAGGTGGGCTTAGATTAATCGAAAGCAGTTAACCGGAAGATGAGTGAATCATTAAACTTTTTTCATAAAAGAAAAAACTGTGGCTTCAGGGGCCAAGCTTCCAGGTAGTAACCGGCAGTTTATAGTGCTCCAGAACCTGTTGTAAGCGTTCCCAATATTCATGGTCGGATGGTTTTCTCAGAATCAACACAATCCCAGCCTGTTTTTTGGTCAGCATTCCATAGGCAAGAGACTGGCCGATGGCTTCAGGCCATTTGTTGGCAAAATCCATTTCGATGGCGTGAAGGTCAGTTATGCAATCGACACGTCTACCGTCGTCGAGTCTGGCTTCAACTTCTCCGCCTCTACCTTCGCACCAGACCTTCTGATACCAGAGCTCGGGTTCCGATGCCCAGGCCAGATTGACAAGCAGAAGCGATAAAAAAATCGTAAGGAGGCGCGGCAGTGTCGTTAACATGTGCTCAATCCATTGAGTCAATGTTTTAACGCTACCTGTCACGGCTGCTCAGTGCAATGCTTTAAGACCCAAAGGGAATTATCTATCGCCTTCCGGGAGAGGAAAAGCACCTTGATGACAGAACGATTTAAAAATCCAAGTATTTATAAGGAACTAAAACCAAATTTAAATATCTAAGAATGTAATGGGAAAAAAATATAACAGGGGGGGTGTATGGAAAGTAATCACAGTGTTAATGATACTACTCAATGCTCAATTTGTTTTGGCGCAGTAGAGTGCAAAAGCATCAAACTAAAATGCGGACATGTTTTTGGTTTATCATGCATAAAGCAATGGATGAAAAGGACTAATCAATATAACTGCCTTTTCTGTAGAGAACAATTAACTGATGATCAGATAAAAGAGATAAAAAAAACCTCGTTGTGGGAACGTGTGGTAACTATTCCGGAAAAAACGATTAAATTTTTGTTCCAATCTATTGTGGCATTATCTCTTCCAGTATCTCCTTCGGCTGCTGTCGGGCTTGCTGTCGGGGCTGCCGGAGCTGCCGGAGCTGCTTTTGCCGGGGTTGGCGGGGTAGATGTTGTACCTCCCGCTGCGGCCGTGACTGGGTCTCTTATCGCGTGTGTCTGGGCTGCTAGTGAGCCTGAAAGGCATGTCAGTGTCGTTCCCGGTATCGTTACCGGTGTTGCTACCGGCATTGTCTTCGGGAATTATGCGGGTGCTGGCTTAGCTATCGGGTGTACTGCCGCGACTATTATCTGTGATGTTGGTAATTATCTCGGAATAAACGATTTTTAATGTTGCAGAGCAATTTCGACGCGTACTCCTATGGCTGTTCCCTCTACTACTGTCGTGGCAGATGCAGCATATGAGGCAGGAGAGCTACTGACTATTCTCAATGGTCAATGGCTCATAGGAAAACAGGGTTAAAGGATGACACCCTTGATGTCGCCATCTTTACGATCCAGATAGTGGATAGACTTGATACGATGGATCGTACGGGATTTACCACGAATCACCAGTGTTTCGGTTTCTGCGATATTACCCTTGAGGGAAACACCTTTCAGCAGGTCGCCCCTGGTAATACCGGTGGCCGGGGTGTCGTCAGCCAGTAAAGCAAGATCCTGTTGATGTCCTGCCTCATTGCCCCAAAGAGGATTATCTACCACCTTTCAAGAGAGGAAAAACACCTTGATGACAGAACGAGTTAAAAATCCAAGTATTCATACGGAACTAAAACCAAATTTAAGTATCTAATAATGTTGAAACCAACTGAAAATATAATAGGAGGTCTTTGATATGAATAGTCTTAACGGTGATATAAGAACAATATGTCAAGATACAAAACATTGTGAAAGCAACACTCCAAGCACTCTAGATTGTGGACATGCTTCTGGTAGATCATGCACGCAGGTAGGGCTGGAAAGAAGTAACCAAATAAACTGCCATCTCTGTCGAGAACAATTATCTGGTGATGATATAGAGATAGAACAAATTCCATTGCAGAAACGCATGGTAACTATTTTGGAACGAACTACTAAATTTATTTGCGAGACTGTTGACATGTTTGCTCACCCAACTCCCTCGCTTCTTGTTGGGATTGCTGGCGGGGCTACCGCAGCTGTAGCTGCATTAGTTGCAGATGAGTACAATGGTGGGATTGGCGCTTCTATGTTTATTACTTGTACTACCGGCGTTTCCGTGAGTATTCTTGAATGGGAGCGTCAATTGACTGTCGAACTTGCTACTGGTATTGCTACTGGTGTTGCTTCTGGTATTGCTACTTCTGTCTTTATGGGAAAGCCCGCAGCTGTCTGTTTAGCTACCGTGTCTGTTGTCAAGGTTGCTGCCAATTATCTCGTAAGAAATCATTAAAATGATTTGCTGAGCAATTTTGAAGCATATTCTCCTGGCTCATCCCTCAGTCACTGGTGCCAGATTTAATTGACAAGAGCCATGAACAAAAGAAGGAAGGAATCATTTCTGTTTTCAATAGACAATGGCTCGGAGGAAAACAAAGTTAAAGGATGACACCCTTGATGTCGTCATCTTTACGATCCAGATAGTGGATAGACTTGATACGATGGATCGTACGGGATTTACCACGAATCACCAGTGTTTCGGTTTCTGCGATATTACCTTGGCGGGAAACACCTTCCAGCAGGTCGCCCCTGGTAATACCGGTGGCCGGGGTGTCGTCAGCCAGTAAAGCAAGATCCTGTTGATGTCCTGCCTCATCGCCCAAAAGGGGATTATCTATCGCCTTCCGGGAGAGAAAAAACACCTTGATGACAGAACGAGTTAAAAATCCAAGTATTTATAAGGAACTAAAACCAAAAATAAGTATCTAATAATGTAATAAGCCAAAAGTATAATAGGGGGTTTTGCTATGGATGGTGATTGCAGAGTTGATAATATTAAGTGCGCAATATGTTATGACACAGCAAATTGCGACAGCATCGAACTAAAATGCGGGCATGCTTTTGGTAAATCATGCATGCAGAAATGGTTGGCAAGGAATGACCAAAAAAACTGCCACTTCTGTCGAAAAGAATTAACTGATATTGATTTAAAAAAGATAGGGAAAATTCCATTGCATGAACGCATGGTAGTTATTTTGGAAAGAACTATTAAATTTATTCGCGAGACTGTTGACATGACTGTTGACATGTTTGTTCACCCAAATCCCTCGCTTCTTGTTGGGATTGCTGGCGGGGCTACCGCAACTTTAGCTGCAGTAGTTGCAGATGAGAACGATGCTGGGATTGGCGCTTCTATTTTTATTAGTTGTACTATCGGCGGTTTTGTGAGTATTCATGAATGGGAGCGTCAATTGACTGTCGAACTTGCTACTGGTTTTGCTACTGGTGTTGCTACTTTTGTCTCTATGGGAAAGCCCGCAGCTTTCAGTTTAGCTGCCGTGTCTGTTGTCAAGCTTGCTGCCAATTATCTTGTAAGAAATCATTAAAATGATTTGCTGAGCTATTTTGAAGCATATTCTCCTGGCTGATCCCTCAGTCACTGGTGCCAGATTTAATTGACAAGAGCCATGAACAAAAGAAGGAAGGAGCCATTTCTGTTTTTCAATAGACAATGGCTCCGAGGAAAACAAAGTTAAAGGATGACACCCTTAATGTCGTCGTCTTTACGATCCAGATAGTGGATAGACTTGATACGACGGATCGTACGTGATTTACCACGAATCACCAGTGTTTCGGTTTCTGCGATATTACCTTGGCGGGAAACACCTTCCAGCAGGTCGCCCTTGGTAATACCGGTGACCGGGGTGTCGTCAGCCAGTGAAGCAAGATCCTGTTGATGTTCTGCCTCATCGCCCTAAAGGGGATTATCTATCGCCTTTCGGGAGAGAAAAAACACCTTGATGACAGAACGAGTTAAAAATCCAAGTATTTATAAGGAACTAAAACCAAATATAAGTATCTAATAATGTAATAAGCCAAAAGTATAATAGGGGGGTTTGCTATGGATGGTGATTGCAGAGTTAATGGTATTATTGAGATTAAGTGCACAATATGTTTTGACACAACAAATTGCAAAAGTATCAAACTAGAATGCGGACATGCTTTTGGTAAATCATGCATGCAGCAATGGTTGGAAAGGAATAAACAACAAAGCTGCCGTATCTGTCTAAAAAAATTAACTGATAGTGATATAAAACAGATAAAAAAAATTCCATTGCAGGAACGCATGGTAACTATTTCGAAAAGAACTCTTAAATTTATTCGCAAGATTAGTTACACGTTTGCTCACCCAACTCCCTCGTTTTTTATTTCGGCTGCTGGCGGGACTGTAGGAGTTGCAGGTGGAGTAATTGCAGATGACGTCCGTTCTTCCGGGGCACTCGCCGCTGCCATGGTTGGTGGTGCTATCAACACTTTCTTGGCTACTCAGCTGCGTGGAAAGACTGTCGATGTTGCTACTGGTGTTGCTACCGGTATTGCTAGTGGTGTTGCTACTTATGCCGTTATGGGAATCCCTGGAGTTTTCTGTTTAGCTGCCGTGTCTGTTGTCGGGGTTGCTGCCAATTATCTCGTAAAAAATCATTAAAATGATTTGCTGAGATATTTTTTGAAGCATATTCTCCTGGCTGATCCCTCAAGCACCGCTGCTCAGATTTAATTGACAACAGTTGCGAATAGAAAGAAGGGGGAGCCATTTCTGTTTTCAATAGACAATGGCTCGGAGGAAAACAAAGTTAAAGGATGACACCCTTAATGTCGTCGTCTTTACGATCCAGATAGTGGATAGACTTGATACGACGGATCGTACGGGATTTACCACGAATCACCAGTGTTTCGGTTTCTGCGATGTTACCCTGGCGGGAAACACCTTCCAGCAGGTCGCCCTTGGTAATACCGGTTGCCGAGAACACCACGTTATCAGAACTGGCCATATCATCCAGACGCAAGAGAATGCCGGGCTCAATACCCATTTCTTTACAGCGGCTGCGTTCAACATCACCGGCAGCCCTGTTTTCAGGCGTATCGCCTTTGGCTTGATCGCGGGTCATCAGACGACCTTGCATATCGCCACCCAATGCACGAATCACAGCTGCCGATACTACGCCTTCGGGTGCACCGCCGATGCAGTACATCATGTCGACTTCGCTGTCGGGCATACAGGTCAGAATAGAGGCGGCTACATCACCATCAGGAAGGGCAAAAACCTTTACGCCCATTTTTTGCATCATCTCAATGGCGCTGTCGTGACGAGGCTTGGCCAGTGTGATAACGGTCAGATTTTCTATGGGCTTGTGCAGTGCTTTGGCGACATTATGGATGTTCTCTTCAAGGCTAAGGTTCAGGTCGATGGCGTTTTTCGCGCCAGGACCGGCAACCAGCTTTTCCATATACATGTCGGGCGCTTTCAGGAAGGAACCTTTATCGCCAGCAGCCAGAACGGCCACAGCATTGTTCTGACCCATTGCAGTCATGCGGGTACCTTCAATAGGATCAACGGCAATATCAATACTCTCGCCCTGACCCTTGCCGACTTTTTCTCCGATGTAGAGCATGGGGGCTTCGTCGATTTCGCCTTCACCAATGATAATCTCGCCATCCATCTGAACTTTGTTGAGCATGGCTCTCATGGCTTCAACTGCTGCACCGTCAGCCGCATTCTTATCGCCTCTGCCAAGCCACTTATAACCAGCCAGGGCTGCCGCTTCGGTCACACGTGAGAATTCAATCGCCAGTTCGCGTTTCATGGTAATCCTGAGGGTGATCTAGGGTATGGGCGGGACTTTATCACAACTCTGACATCCGGAGTGAATCGCAATAATCGGGATTTTACTCCGCGAGCTTCACTTTTACACGATTTGTGTTATCCACAGACTTGACGCAATTCCCAGCATTCCGTAAAATTTCGCCGCTTTATATTGCCCCTAGCTGTATTTGAAAGGGGTTGGTAGATGCCGGTTTTTACGCCGGCTTTTGCCGTTGAAGCAAAGAATCTTCTGCGCACTCCTCTGACGCAGCTGATTCTTACTTACTTAGAAACGACTGGAGTTCGCCAATGGCAACAATTAACCAGCTGGTTCGCAAGCCTCGCAAGCGTAAGGTCAAAAAGACCGACGTTCCTGCGCTGCAGGCCTGCCCACAGCGTCGCGGTGTATGCACCCGTGTTTACACTACTACCCCCAAGAAGCCAAACTCTGCGCTGCGTAAAGTTTGTCGTGTGCGTCTGACCAACGGCTTCGAAGTGACTTCCTACATTGGTGGTGAAGGTCACAACCTGCAGGAGCACAGTGTTGTTCTGATCCGTGGCGGTCGTGTAAAAGACTTGCCCGGTGTTCGTTACCACACCGTTCGCGGTAGCCTGGATACTCAGGGTGTTAACGACCGTAAGCAGGGCCGTTCCAAGTACGGTACCAAAAAGCCTAAGTCTTGAACTGGTTGCTTGAAACCAGTGTCCAGAGACTAGACTTGAGAACGCTCAGTAGAGCAAGAATTTAACAGTAGGTTGATAAGAGTAAGGTCAGGAGTTTTTTCCTGAGCTACCTGAAGGCCGAAAAGAGGGCTTATCAATGCCAAGAAGACGCGTAGTCGCCAAGCGCGAAGTACTGCCAGATCCAAAGTTTCATAACAAGACTCTGGCAAAATTCATTAACCATGTGATGGTTTCCGGTAAAAAATCTGTTGCCGAGAAAATCGTCTATGGCGCACTGGACAAAGTTCAGGAGCGTACCAGCAAGGACCCTCTGGAGCAGTTTGAAAAAGCGCTCGAGTCCATCGCTCCTGTGGTAGAGGTAAAGTCCCGCCGCGTCGGTGGTGCTACCTACCAGGTACCTGTAGAAGTTCGTCCAAGCCGTCGCACAGCACTGGCTATGCGCTGGCTGGTTGACGCTGCGCGTAAGCGTGGCGAGAAGTCTATGGATCTTCGCCTGGCCGGCGAACTGATGGATGCTGCCGAGAACAAGGGTGCCGCTGTCAAGAAGCGTGAAGACGTGCATCGCATGGCTGAAGCTAACAAAGCGTTCTCTCACTACCGTTTCTAAGTATCAGAGGATTGAGTCGTGGCCCGTAAAACCCCTATTGACCGCTATCGCAATATTGGTATTTGTGCCCATGTTGACGCGGGTAAGACAACGACCACTGAACGTGTATTGTTCTACACCGGTCTGAGCCACAAAATTGGTGAGGTGCACGACGGTGCAGCTACTATGGACTGGATGGAGCAGGAGCAGGAGCGTGGTATTACCATTACTTCTGCTGCTACTACATGTTTCTGGCGTGGTATGGATGCTCAGTTTGATGAGCATCGTGTAAACATTATCGATACTCCCGGACACGTTGACTTCACCATTGAGGTTGAGCGTTCCCTGCGTGTACTGGACGGAGCTGTCGTTGTTCTGTGTGGTTCCTCTGGTGTTCAGCCTCAGACTGAGACCGTATGGCGTCAGGCTGACAAGTATGAAGTACCTCGTATGGTCTTCGTCAACAAGATGGACCGTACCGGTGCTAATTACCAGATGGTAGTCGATCAGCTGCGCGATCGTCTGAACGCAAATGCTGTTCCGATGCAGATGACGATTGGCTCTGAAGACGAGTTCAAAGGTGTTGTCGATCTGGTTAAGATGAAGGCGATCATCTGGAACGAAGCTGACCAGGGTATGACCTTCAACTATGAAGACATTCCTGCCGAGATGGCCGATGTCTGTGCAGAAATGCACGAATACATGGTTGAAGCAGCTGCCGAGTCCACTGAAGAGCTGATGGAGAAGTACCTTGAAGAAGGTGAACTCTCTGAGGAAGAAATCAAGGCCGGTATCCGTGCTCGCACCCTGGCTAACGAAATTATTCCGGTATTCGGTGGCTCCGCATTCAAGAACAAGGGCGTACAGGCCGTTCTGGATGCTGTTATCGAATACATGCCTTCTCCGAAAGAAGTTAAGGCCATTGAAGGTATTCTGGACGACGGTAAAGACACGGTAGAAACCCGTGAAGCTGACGACAATGCTCCGTTTGCTGCGCTGGCGTTCAAAATTGCTACCGACCCATTCGTGGGTACCCTGACCTTCATCCGTAGTTACTCCGGTACCCTGAATTCCGGCGACACCGTTTACAACCCTGTTAAGGGCAAGCGTGAGCGTGTAGGTCGTATGGTTCAGATGCACTCTAACAACCGTGAAGAACTCAAAGAGTGTCTGGCGGGTGATATCGTTGCTCTGATCGGTATGAAGGACGTGACCACTGGCGACACTCTGTGCGCCATGAACAGCGTTATTACTCTTGAGCGTATGGAATTCCCGGAGCCTGTAATCTCTGTTGCGGTTGAGCCAAAGACCAAGGCCGACCAGGAGAAGATGGGTATCGCTCTGGGTAAACTGGCCCAGGAAGATCCTTCTTTCCGTGTTCATACCGACGAAGAGAGCGGTCAGACCATCATCTCCGGTATGGGTGAGCTGCATCTGGACATCATCGTTGACCGTATGCGTCGCGAGTTCAAGGTTGAAGCGAACATTGGTAAGCCACAGGTTGCTTATCGTGAGAAGCTGAAAGCTACCGTTGATGCTAACCACAAGTTTGCCAAGCAGTCTGGTGGTCGTGGTCAGTACGGTCACGTTGTGATTGAGTTCTCTCCGGCTGAAGAAGGTGAAGAAGGTCTTCAGTTCGTCAACGAGATTGTTGGTGGTGTTATTCCGAAAGAATACATCCCGGCTGTTCAGAAGGGTCTGGAAGAGCAGATGCAGAACGGTGTTATTGCCGGCTACCCTCTGCTGGGTCTGAAAGCTCGTCTGTACGATGGTTCTTACCACGATGTTGACTCCAACGAAATGGCGTTTAAAATCGCTGCTTCTCAATGTCTGAAGAAATACGCGCCACAGGCTAACCCTGTTCTGATGGAGCCCATGATGAAGGTTGAGGTGGTAACACCTGAAGACTACATGGGTGACGTTATGGGTGACCTGAATCGTCGTCGTGGTATTGTTCAGGGTATGGAAGATACACCTTCCGGTAAGGTTATTAACGCTCAGGTGCCACTGGGTGAAATGTTCGGCTACGCCACAGATCTGCGTTCAGCAACTCAGGGGCGTGCTACATACTCGATGGAATTCAGCGAGTATGCCGAAGCTCCCGCCAGCATTGCTGAAGCGGTCATTAAAAATCAGGGTTAATAGTGTATCTGCGGTGTTCTAACAGGCATAAAGGGCTGTTAGAATGCTGCACGAGAATCACTACCCCGAACCATTGATATTTATCTAAGGGTCAAGAGAAATGGCTAAGGAAAAATTTGAACGTTCGAAGCCGCACGTAAACGTCGGCACCATCGGTCACGTTGACCACGGTAAAACTACTCTGACGGCTGCACTGACTCGCGTATGTGCAGAAGTATGGGGTGGCGAAGCTAAAGACTTCTCTCAGATCGATAACGCTCCTGAAGAGCGTGAGCGTGGTATCACCATCTCTACTGCTCACGTAGAGTACGACTCTCCTAGCCGTCACTACGCTCACGTAGACTGCCCAGGACACGCCGACTACGTTAAGAACATGATCACCGGTGCTGCTCAGATGGACGGCGCTATCCTGGTATGTTCCGCTGCTGACGGCCCCATGCCTCAGACTCGTGAGCACATCCTGCTGTCTCGTCAGGTTGGCGTACCTTACATCGTGGTATTCCTGAACAAAGCTGACATGGTAGACGACGAAGAGCTGCTGGAACTGGTTGAAATGGAAGTTCGTGAACTGCTGGACACTTACGAGTTCCCGGGTGACGACACGCCAATCATCACTGGTTCTGCCCTGATGGCTCTGGAAGGTAAAGACGACAACGAAATGGGTACTTCCGCTGTTAAGAAGCTGGTTGAAACCCTGGACGAGTACATCCCTGAGCCAGAGCGTGCTATCGATCAGCCGTTCCTGATGCCTATCGAGGACGTATTCTCCATCGCTGGTCGTGGTACCGTAGTAACTGGCCGTGTTGAGCGTGGTATCATCACCGTTGGTGAAGAAGTAGAAATCATTGGTATCAAAGAGACTACCAAGACTACTGTTACCGGTGTTGAAATGTTCCGTAAGCTGCTGGACGAAGGTCGTGCAGGTGAGAACATTGGTGCGCTGCTGCGTGGTACCAAGCGTGAAGAAGTTGAGCGTGGTCAGTGTCTGATCAAGCCAGGAACTGTAACGCCTCACACCAAGTTCGAAGCAGAAGTTTACATTCTGTCCAAGGACGAAGGTGGTCGTCACACTCCATTCTTCAAGGGCTACCGTCCTCAGTTTTACTTCCGTACCACTGACGTGACCGGTGCTGTAGAACTGCCAGAAGGCGTTGAAATGGTAATGCCTGGTGACAACATTAACTTCGTAGCTACCCTGATCGCTCCAGTAGCGATGGAAGACGGTCTGCGCTTCGCTATCCGTGAAGGTGGTCGTACTGTAGGTGCTGGTGTTGTTGCCAAGATCATCGAGTGATATTGAATCGCTGGTAATCTAGACCACCCTATAAAAACCCCGGACTTGTCCGGGGTTTTTTTGTCTTTAAGCCGCTGGCTTTCCTGGTGGATGGGTGAAAACCATCTCAACGAATTGCGAAACCATGGCCCACCTGTCTGAAGAAAAAACTCAACCGGGCCTCTAGTTTATCTCGATTTGCCGACCGTCCCTGCCAATGGTTGAACTTGACAAGGTTAACAATATTGCTAACCTCACCTTATGAAAAAATTAACTTGGCACATCCATTTCTACAGTGATCGAGTCGCCAAGGACATGGATAAGCTGCCTGCCGGGATACTGGCTGATTTCATTGATCTTCTTGATCAGGTTGAAGTTCACGGTCCAAACCTTGGTGAACCTCATACCAAACCAATGGGGCGTGGGTTATATGAACTTAGGGCTAATGGATCTGAAGGAATAGGCAGGGGTCTTTTTTGCAGTGTGAAAGGAAACCATGTTGTTATTTTGCATGTGTTTCAGAAAAAAACTCAAAAAACATCTAAAAGAGACTTAGATCTTGGATATAAGCGGATGAAGGAGGTGCAGCATGGCAAACTTAAGTTATAAAGCATTTCGCAAGAAGGCGCTTGAGCGCGAAGATGTTCAAGCTGCGATGGAAGAAAAAGCAGAGTTCTTTGCACTCCGCCGTGAACTGATTCGAATGCGGCAGGAAGCTGGAATGACTCAGGAAGACATTGCCCGGGCGATAGGTACACAGAAAACCAGTATCTGCCGTCTCGAAAGTGCCAACAGTAAAACGCTCCCGAGTCTGGGTATGCTGAAAAAATATGCACAAGCCACCGGACACAAGCTCAACATCACTTTTTCTCCTTTGTGACACTTCCCTTGGTTTAATGCTGTCGTTTTAATGATGACAGCCAACTGGTTTTCAGGTGTCCATTTATCTGGTTTTTTTGTCGTTTTCAGTCACAGGTACTCCTTGTGATCTTCCTTTCTTGCGTTTTTCCAACCTCGAGAGTAATAACTAAGGCATGGATAAAAAGGTTTCATTTGATTGAAACATATCCGGAGTAAGGTGATGCCAGAAAATGTCGTTGGTTCAGGTCGATTCTAGTTGGAGATGACCTTATGAAAAAATGGATGACTGGTCTGGCTCTGGCGTCAGTATCTGTTGTTAGTAACACTTCTTTGGCTAATTCTCCTGAGGAGTTGACTGTTTACACGGCCTTTGAAACAGATCTGCTATCAACATTCGAAGAGGCTTTTGAGAAAGAGCATCCGAATATCACAATCAACTGGGTTCGTGATTCTACCGGAGTAATCACTGCCAGAATACTGGCAGAAGGCAAAGGAACTCCTGCTGATGTGGTATGGGGGCTGGCTGCTTCGTCTCAGGCTCTTCTGAAAAATCAGGGCATTATTAAAGCCTATACTCCGGAAGGTGTCTCCGAGCTTAAATCCGGCATGGTGGATCCGGAAAGCGATAAAGCCTGGTACGGACATGATGCTTTTTTTAATGCGATCTGTTTCAACAGCGTAGAGGCAGAAAAACTGGGTCTGCCAAAACCTGAAAAATGGGATGACCTTCTGAACCCGGTTTACAAAGGGCATATTATCATGCCTAATCCAGCCTCTTCCGGCACGGGTTACACTCAGGTGGCTGCCTGGCTGCAAACCATGGGTGAAGAAAAGGGCTGGGCGTACATGGAGGCTCTGGATAAAAATATTGCCAAATACACTCACTCTGGTTCCAAGCCTTGTGTTGAAGCAGCCCAGGGAGAAACGGTGATTGGTATTTCATTTGCTCTGCGTGGCGCTAAATTGAAACTCAGGGCGCACCAATAGATCTTGTGATGCCTCAGGGTGTTGGCTGGGATCTAGAGGCAGTTGGTCTGGTCAATACAAGCTCCGATGCAGCAAAAGCACTGGCTGACTGGTCGGTATCTGAAGAAGCCAATGAGCTTTACAACACGGTTTACCCGGTTGTCGCTCACAAGGATGTGAAAGGCGAAGTCAAAAATTACCCCGATGTTGAAGCTGTCATGGCTGACGTTGATTTTGGTCGTATGGCCAATGAGCGCGATGCCGTTCTTAAAGAATGGTCCGCTAAGTTTGAGTTTAAGTCAGAATAATAATACCCATCGCCAAAACACTTAATAAAAGTAAGGCTGTGGTTTTAAGGGGATGCCATGCTTGAGCTGTTCAACGATCACCTGTTTTTCCACGATAAGCCATTTCATTACTTCTGGCTTCGCGATAACTGTCCTTGTGATCAATGCCGACATGAGTCGGGGCAAAGGCTGATTGAGGTCATGGACGTGCCTATGAATATCAGGCCAGAAGCGGCAGCTGTCGTTGATATTGGTGTTGATAAAAGCTTGCAGATTCTCTGGCAGGATGGTCACCGGTCAATCTATCCAGCAAGTCTGCTTATCGCTGAGGCGTTTGTCCCTGAAACACCAAGTTTGTGGGGAGGGGCTTTGCAGGCTGACAGTATTCGTTTTGACTACAACGCCATAGACGATCCTGAGATTAAACGACAGTGGATGCAAGCCATTGAAACCCACGGTCTGTCATTTCTCTACAATGTGCCAGCTCAGGCAGGGCAGGTGCTCAAGGTTGTCGATCATTTTGGCTACGTCCGTGAAACCAACTATGGCCGTTATTTTGAAGTAATAAGCAAAGAAGAGCCGGAAAATCTCGCCTTTACGCCCAGGCCGCTGAGCCTTCATACGGATAATCCTTACCGTCATCCAGTGCCAACACTGCAATTGCTGCATTGCCTTGAGGCTGCGCCGGAGGGTGGCATCACTGCTCTGGCGGATGGTTTTTATGCGGCACAGTTGCTGAGACAGCAGCACCCTGAATACTTCGCTCTGCTTTCGACAATTACCCTGCATTACAACTTCAGTAGTGATAGCACCAGTTTGTCGAGCAGTGGCCCGGTGATTGAGTTGGGTTGCGAGGGTGAAATCATCGGTATTCGTATTAACAACCGTTCGGTCCAGCCGGTGCGCCTGCCATTTGAAAAAGCCAGAGACTTCTACGAAGCCTATCAGTGTTTTATGAATCTTCTTCACAGTGAAGCCTGTAAATATACCTGTAAGCTGGCTCCGGGCGAATTGATGATGTTCAACAATCAGCGGGTTCTGCATGGTCGTGAAATGCCAGCCCGGGGTAAACGACATCTTCAGGGTGCTTATGCGGATATTGATTCCCTGCGCAGTGAACTTAAGCGAATGAATTGATCCAGAAGAAAAGATTATTGAAATGAGAGTTATTGATTTTATCCGCACACAATATATCGAGAATGGTCATGTTGCTTATGGTGAGCATATCTCAATGGCCAATCATATGTTGCAGTCAGCCTTTTACGCTGAACAGAGTGGCAGCTCAAAGGAAGTAGTCGTTGCTGCTTTCCTTCATGATATTGGTCATTTGTTGCATGGTCTCCCGGAAGATATTTCCGATCATGGCATTGATGGCTTTCATGAAGATATTGGTGAGCGTTGTTTAAAAGGTTATCTGCCAACACTGGTCACAGACTGTATTCGACTTCATGTTCAGGCAAAGCGATACATGTGCACACTCAAGCCTGCCTATTACGACAAGCTTACCGAGGCTTCGCGGGAGTCACTTGCTGTACAAGGTGGTCTGATGAGTGATCAGGAGGTCACTGCCTTTGAAGCGGAACCTTATTACAAAGAAGCTATGCGAGTTCGGGTTTATGATGATATGGGCAAGCAAGCCGAGCTGGAACATCCTGATCTGGATTACTACCTGAAGCTGACTGAAGAGTGTTTGGTGATGACTGAGATGCCTGCTCCCGATAACTCATTGAGCATATAATAAAGTCGAAGACGAAATTCGTAAAGCCGAGCTGCAAGGTGAAGAAAAAAGGAATACCGCCAACGGAGGGCCAAGCATCTGACGTGTAGCCTTCGCTGTGTCCCAGCGCGGAGAAAGAACTGGTTTTTTTGCTGGACAGAAGAGGGAAGGGGGTAATGATACTGTGTTCTAGACGTAATTGTCAGTTTTCTTCTTACAGGTAGTGATTCATCTCAGTACTTCATCGATGTCCTTCAGCGCATCATTTTTCATTTTTCAATCAGCTCGAGATATTCGAGAGCTGATCCCGTGACCCTGGAAAGAGAAATTCGAGTCGAGTCCGTTAAAATCCGGTCTCGACAAGTTGGGGTGAATGCCCTTGGCTTTAACGGTTGCTTTTTGTGCCTCATTCTTCTGATTCTCTTTTGCTTGGTACTCTTTATTAACTAAAGCGGTTTTGTTTCAGCCTAATTCCATATTGCACCCTTAAGATGTTAGTAATCCTAACATTTATGTAATTGAGTAGATTGCTACAGACCAATATCATTCAGTACAAGTTCATTGAGGAAAGAACTATTAAGGAATAAATACTCATAAATCTATACAAATGGAGGTGTAATATGCATTTAGGTCAAATCGATTATTCTGATGTAACGGGTCAGTATCAAGCGCCATATCAAGCCACTTTAACAGACAAAAATGAAGCAAGTCTTTCTGGTAAGAAAGTAGCTATCGTAGCACCCTTTAATGAGGGTTCTCATGTGCCTGTAGGGGATAAGGGATATGAGGGTCAGCCATTGCAAGCCAGAAAAACCAATCGTGCTCTGGCCGCATTGTCAGCGCTGGCGCTGGGCGTTGCATCAGTGTTACACGTTATGCCAACTGCCACGTCCGTTGGGGCTTTCACAGCGGGTTCCATTGGTGCGGCGGTTGGAGCGTTAGCGGGGCCACAAGGTCTGTTTGCCGGTGCTGTTGCTGGTGTCACTGTTGGATCTTTTATAGGATTAAGCGTGACAGCCTTTTTTACCCCCTATTTGATGGCAAAGGTTTACAATGCGGTCCTGGATGTAACGAATGGCAATGGCTTTGAACGATCAAAGCTTGCTGACAGGGTTGTGGCTTATTATGAGGGGGAAGCTTCAACATCAAAGGCATAAGCCTGATGCGATCCTAAACAATAAACCAAAAATCACTGCGATCCCCGCAGTGATTTTTTTATCCGCCGTTTTTCCAGTTTTCTCTTGCCGGGTACACTTAATTAACTAAATCAGTTTTGTTTGAGCCTGATTTCGAAACACTGATGGGTTGTGCCCAGGATCAAAAGTAACCAATAAAAATATGAACCTGGCACTTCCAGAGGGCAGAATAGTAGATGTCAGTCAATTGGGCAGCTAGCTAAGTTAAGTTCTAACGTCCGATATAGCCTTAGCACTTTAGTGCTGTCGTACATATTTTTAGCGTGATCGTAAAGGCCAGGTGGGCAACTTGCTCAACACTCCTTAGCAGTTTTCCTTATCTCATTACTCGTTCTATTAGGTTATCATGCCGTCTTAACTACGCGTGAGGTGGCTGAAACAAGTGTCGAATTATTTTTCGTCAGGCACTTGTGTTGACTTTAAGTTTTGTGCTTAGTAGAATTCCGCGTCCTCTTTTGTCTGGGTGGCATTGTTCACCGGACTTAGTTCTTTATTGATAGATGGTTACAACAAGATGAGTCAAGCTCAGCAGATTCGCATTCGTTTGAAGGCTTTTGATCATCGTCTGATTGACCAGTCCACGCAGGAAATTGTTGATACTGCGAAGCGAACTGGTGCTCAGGTGCGTGGTCCAATCCCTCTGCCAACCCGAAAAGAACGTTTTACGGTTCTGATCTCTCCACACGTAAACAAAGATGCGCGTGATCAGTATGAGATTCGTACTCATAAACGTCTTCTCGACATTATTGAGCCCACCGAAAAGACCGTTGACGCACTGATGAAGCTAGACCTGGCAGCTGGCGTTGAAGTGCAAATCAGTCTCGGTTAATAGCGGCACGGGCAGCCATTCAGTGTGCACAAAACTTTTGTGTAACGCTCTGGAATGAGCGGCCATAGTGGGTGAAAGCCCCGTACACGAGAGAGGTTGAAATGACTATTGGATTAGTCGGTAAGAAGTGCGGTATGACCCGTATCTTCACAGAAGACGGTGCTTCTGTACCAGTCACTGTAATTGAGGTTGATCCTAACCGCATCACTCAGGTTAAAAGCCTGGATGTTGATGGTTACAGCGCAGTTCAGGTGACTACGGGTACTAAAAAAAGCAGCCGTGTTCGCAAGCCAGAGGCTGGCCACTTTGCGAAAGCAAAAGTAGAGGCTGGCCATGGTCTTTGGGAATTCCGTGTTGACGATTCTGCTTCTTACGAGCTGGGTCAGTTGATCGGAGTTGACCTGTTCGAGCAGGGTCAGAAAGTAGACGTAACTGGTCAGTCCAAAGGTAAGGGCTTCCAGGGTGGCGTAAAGCGTTGGAACTTCCATATGCAGGACGCTACACACGGTAACTCTCTGTCTCACCGTGCTCCTGGTTCCATCGGTCAGTGTCAGACCCCGGGTCGTGTCTTCAAGGGTAAGAAGATGGCTGGGCATATGGGTGCTGAGAAAGTGACTGTTCAGTCCCTGGAAATCGTTCGCGTTGATGCTGAACGTAACCTGCTGCTGGTAAAGGGTGCAGTACCTGGTGCTACTGGTGCTGACGTTATCGTTAAAGCTGCAGTTAAAGCGCGCGCCTGAGGGGATTAGACGATGGAATTGAATGTAACAGGTGCTGGTACGGTTCAAGTCTCTGACGTGACCTTCGGTACTGAATTCAACGAAAGCCTGGTTCACCAGACTGTCGTTGCTTTCATGGCCGGTGCTCGTCAAGGTACCCGTGCTCAGAAAACCCGCAGCGAAGTAAGCGGCGGTGGACGCAAACCCTGGCGTCAAAAAGGTACTGGCCGTGCACGCGCCGGTACAATCCGTAGCCCACTGTGGCGCGGGGGCGGTAAATCTTTTGCTGCTAAACCACAGGATCACGCTCAAAAGCTGAACAAGAAAATGTATCGTGGTGCTCTGCGTTCTATCTTGTCTGAGCTGGTTCGTCAGGAACGTCTGGTGGTGGTTGAAAGCCTTGGTGCCGAAACGCCAAAGACCAAGCTGATGGTAGCCAGGCTGAAGGAGCTGAATGTCGAGAGGGGTCTGATTGTTTCTGATGAAGTAGATCAGAACCTGTATCTGGCGACTCGCAACATTCCCCATGTGGATACACGTGACGTACAAGGCGTTGACCCCGTCAGCCTGATCGCTCATGAGAAAGTCGTGATGACTGTTGCAGCCATCAAGAAATTCGAGGAGATGCTGGGATGAACCAGGAACGTATTTATAAAGTTCTGCTTGGTCCGCACATTTCCGAGAAGGCGACAGTGGTGGCTGAAGAGCATGGCCAGTACGTCTTCAAGGTAGCCAAGGACGCAACCAAGCTTGAAATCAAAAAAGCGGTAGAGCAACTGTTCGAAGTCAGCGTTGATGCTGTTCGTACAGTGGTTGTTAAAGGTAAGACCAAACGTACTCGTTTCGGTATGGGCAAGCGCTCAGACTGGAAAAAAGCGTACGTCAGTCTGGCGCAGGGTCAAGAGATTGACTTTGCCGACGCGGAATAAGGAGTTACAGGATGGCCGTAATTAAGTGCAAGCCGACTTCTCCGGGTCGTCGCTTTGTTGTCAAGGTTGTAAACCCTGACCTTCACAAGGGTCGCCCACACGCGCCTCTGGTGGAAAAGAAGAGCAAGTCTGGTGGTCGTAACAACGCTGGTCGCATCACTACCCGTCATCGTGGTGGTGGTCACAAGCAGCACTACCGTATCGTAGACTTTCGTCGCAACAAGGATGGCATCCCGGCTATCGTTGAGCGTCTGGAATACGATCCAAATCGTACCGCTCATATCGCCCTGCTGAAGTACATGGACGGTGAGCGTCGTTACATTATCGCACCTAAAGGTGTGAAAGCCGGTGACGAGCTTTACTCTGGTGTTGATGCTCCTATCAAGCCAGGCAACACACTGCCTCTGCGTAATATTCCGCAGGGTTCTGTAGTTCACTGTGTTGAGCTCAAGCCAGGTAAAGGTGCGCAGATGATGCGCAGTGCCGGTACTTCCGCTCAGGTCGTAGCGCGTGATGGTGCTTACGTAACCCTGCGTCTGCGTTCCGGTGAAATGCGTAAAGTACTGGCTGACTGTCGTGCAACTCTGGGTGAAGCCTCTAACAGCGAGCACAACCTGCGCTCTCTGGGTAAGGCGGGTGCCAAGCGTTGGAGAGGCGTGCGTCCGACCGTTCGTGGTGTTGCCATGAACCCGGTTGATCACCCACACGGTGGTGGTGAAGGTCGTACCTCCGGTGGTCGTCACCCAGTGACACCATGGGGTGTTCCGACCAAGGGTCGTAAGACTCGTTCCAACAAGCGTACGGATAAAATGATCGTACGTCGTCGCAGCGCGAAGTAAGCCTAGAGAGAGGATACGACAGTGCCACGTTCTTTGAAGAAAGGCCCATTTATCGACCTTCACCTGCTGAAGAAAGTCGAAGATGCGGTTGAAAGCGGCAACAAGCGTCCGATCAAGACCTGGTCACGCCGCTCAATGATCCTGCCAAACATGGTGGGTCTGACTATCGCCGTTCATAACGGTCGCCAGCATGTGCCTGTTTTCGTTAGCGAAGACATGGTAGGCCTCAAGCTGGGCGAGTTTGCTGCTACCCGCACCTACCGCGGTCACGCTGCAGACAAAAAGGCCAAGAAGCGCTAAGAGGGTAAGAAATGAAAGAAGTAGCTGCTATACACAAAGGCGCTCGCATTTCCGCCCAGAAAGCGCGCCTGGTTGCTGACCAGATCCGAGGCAAAGCTGTTGGTGAAGCCCTGGACCTGCTGGCATTCAGCCCTAAAAAGGCTGCAGAGCTGGTCAAGAAAGTGTTGGAATCTGCGATTGCTAACGCAGAGCACAACGAAGGCATGGATATCGATGAGCTGACAGTGTCTACTATCTTCGTTGACGAAGGTATGACCATGAAGCGCATTCGTCCACGTGCCAAGGGCCGTGCTGATCGCATTCTTAAGCGGTCTTGCCATATCACGGTTAAGGTTGCAGAGGTCTAAGGAGCGATCACATGGGTCAGAAAGTACATCCAAATGGGATCCGACTGGGCATCGTAAAGCCCCACAGATCTGTATGGTTTGCTGAAGGTCAGCAATACGCTGACAAGCTGATTACGGATCTGGAAGTTCGTGATTTCCTGCAGAAGAAGCTGAAAAATGCTTCTGTAAGCCGCATCGACATCCAGCGTCCAGCACAGAGCGCTCGCGTTACCATCTACACTGCCCGTCCAGGCATCGTAATTGGTAAAAAAGGCGAAGACGTTGAGAAGCTGCGCCAGGCTGTTACCAATATGATGGGCGTACCTGTTCACATCAACATTGAAGAAGTTCGCAAGCCCGAACTGGACGCAATGCTGGTTGCACAGTCCATCGCTGGTCAGCTGGAGCGTCGTGTAATGTTCCGTCGTGCCATGAAGCGTTCTGTACAGAATGCTATGCGTCTGGGCGCGAAGGGCATCAAGGTGCAAATCAGTGGTCGTCTCGGCGGCGCCGAGATTGCCCGTACCGAATGGTACCGTGAGGGTCGCGTACCTCTGCACACTCTGCGTGCAGACATCGATTACGCAACTTATGAAGCCCTGACTACCTACGGTATCCTGGGCGTTAAAGTATGGATCTTCAAAGGCGAAGTGATTGGCGGAATGGCAGCTGAAGCTGAAAAGCAGCCTAAAGAGCCAGCCAAACGTCCTAAGAAGAGACAGGCTAAGAAGTAAGGAGCGCGGTAATGTTACAGCCAAAGCGTACGAAATTTCGTAAGCAGCAAAAGGGTCGCAATCGCGGCCTGGCACACCGCGGCTCCACTGTTAGCTTCGGTGAATACGCATTGAAAGCAACAGGCCGTGGACGCATAACTGCTCGTCAGATCGAAGCAGCACGTCGTGCCATGACCCGTCATATCAAGCGTGGTGGTAAAATCTGGATTCGCGTCTTCCCTGACAAGCCGATCTCCAAGAAACCTCTCGAGGTTCGTATGGGTAAAGGTAAGGGTAGTGTCGAGTACTGGGTAGCACAGATCCAGCCGGGTCGTGTCCTGTACGAAATGGAAGGTGTGTCCGAAGAGCTGGCTCGCGAGGCATTTGCCCTGGCTGCAGCCAAGCTGCCAGTGGAAACTGCCTTCGTTAAGCGGAGCGTGATGTGATGAAAGCTGCTGAATTGCGTGAAAAAACGGTTGAACAGCTCAACGAAGAGCTGGTCACACTGCTGCGGGACCAGTTTAACTACCGCATGCAGAAAGCGACGGGTCAGCTGAGTCAGACTCATCTGCTGAAGCAGACCCGACGCGACATCGCCCGTATTAAGACGGCGTTGAATGAGAAGGCAGGTATTTAACAATGGCTGAAGACAAGAAAGTCCGTACTCTGACCGGTAAGGTTGTGAGTGACAAGATGGACAAGACCGTCACCGTTCTTATTGAGCGCCGTGTTAAACATCCGCTCTACGGTAAGATCGTTAAGCGGTCCACCAAGTTGCACGCTCACGACGAAAACAATGATTGCCGTATGGGCGACATTGTCACAATCAAGCAAACACGTCCTTTGTCTAAGTCCAAGACATTTGAACTGGTTTCCATTGATGAGCGTGCTACTCAAATATAAGGCCACGGTGCCCTGGGTCTGAGTGGAAGTGGCTGGCCTTGTGGTCGGCCAGTTGTACAACGACCGGCGGGTACCCGTCTGCAGTTTGGGCTTGGAGAATAAGCATGATCCAGACAGAATCTCAACTCGAAGTAGCCGATAACTCCGGCGCTCGTCGAGTACAGTGTATCAAGGTGTTGGGTGGATCCCACCGCCGCTACGCCCACATTGGCGACATCATCAAAGTCACCGTTAAGGAAGCGATTCCACGCGGTAAGGTCAAAAAAGGCCAGGTGATGAACGCCGTTGTTGTGCGTACCAAAAAAGGCGTTCGTCGTCCAGACGGTTCCGTAATCCGCTTCGATGGCAATGCTGCCGTTCTGCTGAACGCAAGCAATCAGCCAATCGGTACCCGTATCTTTGGGCCAGTGACTCGTGAACTGCGTGGTGAGCAGTTTATGAAGATCATTTCCCTGGCACCAGAAGTACTGTAAGGGAGCAGGAAATGAAAAAGATCCGTCGTGACGACGAAGTAATTGTCATTGCTGGCAAGGACAAAGGTAAGCGCGGCAAAGTGCAGACCGTTCGTGCCGATGGCAAACTGATTGTTTCTGGTATCAACATGATCAAGAAGCATCAGAAGCCTAACCCGACACTGGGCACCCCTGGTGGCATCGTTGAAAAAGAAGCTCCAATTCAGGCTTCCAACGTTGCAATCCTGAACACAGAAACCGACAAGGCTGACCGTGTTGGCATTGCTATCTCTGAAGATGGCAAGAAACAGCGCGTGTTCAAGTCTACCGGTCAACCGGTTGACGCGTAAGGGGTGGCATAATGGCAAACTTCAAGACTAAATATCGTGAAGAGATCCTGCCCAAGCTCAGAGAAGAGCTGGGCGTGAGCAACGTTCACGAAGTTCCTCGTATCACTAAAATCACCCTGAACATGGGTGTGGGTGAGGCGATCGGTGACAAGAAAGTCATCGAGAACGCTGTTGCTGACATGGAAAAAATCGCCGGTCAGAAAGCAGTCGTTACCAAGGCACGTAAATCCGTTGCAGGCTTCAAGGTTCGTGAAGGCTGGCCAATCGGTGTTAAAGTGACCCTGCGTGACGAACGTATGTACGAATTCCTGGAGCGTCTGGTTGACATTGCTCTGCCTCGTGTTCGTGACTTCCGTGGTATCAGCCCGAAGTCTTTCGACGGCCGTGGCAACTACAGCATGGGTGTCAAAGAGCAGATCATTTTCCCGGAAATCGATTACGATAAAGTCGACGCTCTGCGTGGTCTGGATATTACCCTGACTACCACAGCTAAGACTGACGACGAAGGCCGTGCACTGCTGAAAGCCTTCAACTTCCCGTTCCGTAACTGATTAAGGTACGAGCCCATGGCAAAAGTATCCATGAAGCAGCGGGAGTTGAAGCGTCAGCGCACCGTTGCCAAGTATGCAGAGAAGCGCGCTGCGCTGAAAGCGATCATCATCAGTCCTGACAGCTCAGAAGATGAGAAGTGGGACGCTCAGGTAGCACTGCAGAAGCAGCCACGTGATGCCAGCTCATCTCGTCTGCGTAATCGCTGTCGTGTAACAGGTCGCCCTCACGGCTACCTGCGTAAATTCGGCCTGAGCCGCATCAAGCTGCGTGAAGCGGCCATGCGTGGTGATGTTCCAGGTCTGGTTAAGGCCAGCTGGTAAGCGCGATTGATCTTCTGGAGAGATAGATAATGAGTATGCAGGACCCGTTAGCAGATATGCTAACTCGTATCCGTAATGCCCAAATGGCAGAACATGCATCTGTCGAAATGCCATCTTCCAAGGTAAAGGCTGCTGTAGCCAAAGTACTGAAGGAAGAAGGTTATATAACCGATGCACGTGTAGAAGGCGAAGTTCAGAAAACTCTGATCATCGACCTGAAATACTATGAAGGCAAACCTGTTATTGAAAACCTGAAGCGCGCAAGCCGTCCGGGTCTTCGTTCTTACGCAGGCAAAGAAGGTCTGCCCAAAGTGAAAGGCGGTCTTGGTATTGCCATTGTTTCTACCAACAAAGGTGTAATGACCGATCGTGCTGCCCGTGCAGCCGGTGTTGGTGGCGAAATTCTTTGCACCGTATTCTAAGGGAGGGGTCAGATGTCTCGAGTAGCAAAAAGCCCTGTAGAAGTCCCTGCCGGTGTTGAGATCAAGTTGAATGGTCAGCATATCTCCATCAAGGGTGGTAAAGGTCAACTGGAGCTGAGCATTCACTCCAACGTTGAAGTAAAGCAGGAAGAAAACGTCCTGACTTTCGAAGCCCGTGACGGTGCCAAGCACTCTCGTGCATTGGCTGGTACTACCCGTGCGCTGGTTAACAACATGGTGACCGGTGTGACCGCTGGTTTCGAAAAGAAACTGCAGCTGGTGGGTGTAGGTTATCGTGCGCAGGCCAAGGGCAAGAGCCTGAATCTGAACCTTGGCTTCTCTCATCCGGTTGACTACAGTTTGCCGGAAGGCGTCACTGCGGAAACTCCAAGCCAGACAGAGATCCTGATCAAGGGTATCGACAAGCAGCTGGTTGGACAGGTTGCAGCGGAAATCCGCGAATTCCGTCGCCCAGAGCCATACAAAGGCAAGGGTGTCCGCTACGCCGACGAACATGTTCGTCGTAAAGAAGCCAAGAAAAAGTAAGGTAAGGTGATCATGATTGATAAAAATTCTGCTCGCCTGCGTCGTGCCCGACGTGCACGGATGAAGATGCGTGAATTGGGCGCTAACCGTCTGAGCGTTCATCGCACACCGCGTCATATCTATGCGCAGGTGGTTGCCCCTGAGGGTGACAAGGTGCTGGCCTCTGCCTCCACCGTTGAGAAGGAGCTGCGTGGCGAAGCTACCGGTAACGTTGAAGCTGCTAAAAAAGTGGGCGCTCTGATTGCTGAGCGAGCTAAAGCTGCTGGTGTTGCCAAGGTCGCTTTCGACCGCTCCGGTTTTAAGTATCACGGTCGTGTTAAGGCTCTCGCCGATGCAGCCCGTGAAGCCGGTCTGGAATTCTGAGGGTAGGCATCATGGCGAAAGATGAGCGTAAACCGCAAAACAATGACGAAGGCCTGATCGAAAAACTGGTGCAGGTTAACCGTGTAGCCAAAGTGGTGAAAGGTGGCCGTATCTTCGGTTTCACAGCCCTGACCGTTGTTGGTGATGGTAAAGGTAAAGTAGGCTTCGGTCGTGGCAAGGCGCGTGAAGTGCCTGTCGCTATTCAGAAGGCTATGGAAGCTGCCCGTCGCAACATGATCCAGGTAGACCTGAACGGTGATACCCTGCAGTACCCTGTAAAAGCCCGTCACGGTGCTTCCAAGGTCTATATGCAGCCTGCTTCTGCAGGTACCGGTGTTATTGCCGGTGGTGCAATGCGTGCTGTTCTGGAAGTGGCTGGCGTACACAACGTACTGGCCAAGTGCTACGGTTCCACCAACCCTGTGAACGTTGTTAACGCAACCTTCAAGGGTCTGCGCGACATGCGTTCTCCTGATGACATTGCTGCCAAGCGTGGCAAGTCTGTTGAAGACATTCTGGGGTAAGTCATGGCTGAGAAGATCAAAGTGACGCTCGTAAAGAGCACTAACGGTCGCCTCGAAAGCCACAAGGCTTGCGTCCGTGGCCTGGGTCTGCGTCGCATCAACCACACGGTTGAAGTGGAAGATACTCCTTCCGTTCGCGGCATGATCAACAAGGTATCTTACCTCGTTAAGGTCGAAGGAGAATAACATGCGTCTGAATACTCTGAGTCCTGCCGAAGGCAGTCGTAAAGAGCGCAAGCGCGTTGGCCGTGGTATCGGTTCCGGTCTGGGTAAGACTGGTGGTCGTGGTCACAAAGGTCAGAAGTCACGTTCCGGTGGTTCTGTAAGACCAGGTTTTGAAGGCGGCCAGCAGCCACTGCAACGCCGTCTGCCCAAGTATGGTTTTACTTCCCGCAAGGCGCGTTTCACTGCTGAAATTCGTCTGCATGAGTTGGCCAAGGTTGAATCCGAAGTGATCGATCTGGCGGCTCTGAAGGCTGCAGACCTCATCAACGGTAGCATCCTGCGAGCGAAAGTGATACTGTCCGGCGAACTGAACAAGGCCGTAACACTAAAAGGTCTGGCAGCTACCAAAGGCGCTCGCGCCGCGATCGAAGCTGCTGGTGGTAAGATCGAGGACTAAATGGCTAAGACACTACCTGTTGGGAATCAAAGCGGTTTGGGCGAGTTAATTTCTCGCCTCAAATTCGTATTTCTGGCGATCCTGGTATATCGGATCGGTGCTCATATTCCTGTGCCTGGCATCAACCCTGATGCCCTGGCTCGGATGTTTCAACAAAATGAAGGGACCATTCTTGGCCTGTTCAACATGTTCTCCGGTGGTGCATTGGAGCGTATGTCGGTGCTGGCACTGGGAATCATGCCCTACATTTCGGCGTCCATCATCATTCAGTTGATGACCGTGGTCAGCCCCCAGTTGGAACAGCTCAAGAAGGAAGGTGAATCGGGTCGACGCAAGATCAGTCAGTATACCCGCTACCTGACAGTGTTGCTGGCGTTCGTCCAGGGTACTGGCATGACCGTAGGTCTTGCTAACCAGGGCGTGGCGTTCAATCCTGATATCAGCTTTTATGTAGTAGCTGTAGTCACCTTCGTAACCGGTGCCGTCTTTATGATGTGGCTGGGTGAGCAGGTGACTGAACGCGGGATTGGTAACGGCATCTCTATCCTGATCTTTGCAGGTATTGTCGCTGGCCTTCCCAGTGCGATCGGGCGGTCATTCGAGTCCGCCCGTCAGGGTGACATCAATATTCTGGCATTGCTCGCAATTGCTCTGCTGGCCATTGCAATTATTGCATTCGTAGTATTCATCGAACGCGGTCAGCGCCGTATAACTGTCAATTACGCCAAGCGTCAGCAAGGTCGTAAAGTGTTTGCGGCACAGAGCAGCCATTTGCCCCTGAAAGTAAATATGGCTGGTGTTATTCCAGCCATTTTTGCTTCCAGCCTTCTGCTCTTCCCTGCATCCATTGCACAATGGTTTGGTCAGGGCGAGGGCTGGGAATGGCTCCAGGATATCGCACTGGCACTGGGTCCGGGTCAGCCGCTGAACATAGTCTTGTTCTCTGCAGGTATCATCTTTTTCTGCTTCTTCTACACTGCGCTGGTCTTCAATCCGAAGGATGTTGCAGACAACCTGAAGAAGTCAGGGGCATTCATCCCGGGTATTCGTCCTGGTGAGCAGTCTGCCCGTTACATTGATGGTGTCCTGACTCGTTTGACCATGTTTGGCGCTATCTATATGACAGCAGTATGTCTGCTGCCACAGTTCCTGGTAGTTTCGGCTAACGTGCCTTTCTATCTGGGTGGTACCAGTCTGCTGATCGTAGTGGTGGTCGTCATGGATACGATGGCTCAGGTGCAGTCACACCTGATGTCACATCAGTACGAGTCACTGCTGAAGAAATCCAATCTTAAGGGCTACGGTGGTGGTGGCCTGATCCGCTAACACCGGTTCTGCATCGAATGCCACTAGCTCTGAAATGGTGGAGTGAATAATGAAAGTACGTGCATCGGTTAAGAAAATCTGCCGCAACTGCAAGATTATCAAGCGCAAGGGCACTGTTCGTGTCATCTGCGTTGAGCCACGTCACAAGCAACGCCAAGGTTGATTGTGCATGAGGTCTTTCGGGTTGTCCCGGGCCGTTATGGCTTGACCTCATAAGGCTACAGATAAATACAACCGTTCATGAGCATCATGAGCGGTTGTATTTTGTCGTTGGTGGGATTAAAATTTCCGCTTTTCGACCTGTTAGTTGTGTAAGCATCTAACAATGGATTGGGAGGGCATGCTTTATAGCATTCCCGACAGTATCTTCAGGTACTGATCCGGTCCGTGTTATCTGCCTATAGATGGCGAAGTAGATAAACATCGCATGACTGGCTGCAAAGTTGGTTGATAAGTCTACAGGCGAAAATAACCGTGAACTCAAAATGTCCCTGTCTGTACAGGCAAGGATGAACTCACGGAGAAAACAAACGGAGACGATTGAATGGCCCGTATTGCTGGCGTCAACATTCCGGATAACAAACATGCTGTTATCTCGTTGACCTACATATTCGGCATCGGCAAGACCACAGCTAAAAAGCTGTGTGAGACCACTGGCGTTAAGCCAGAAGCCAAAATCGCTGATCTGAGCGAAGAGCAACTTGAGTCCTTGCGTGGTGAAATCGCCAAGCTGGACGTTGAAGGTGATCTGCGTCGTGAAATCAGTATGAACATCAAACGCCTCATGGACCTGGGTTGCTACCGTGGTATCCGCCACCGTCGCAGTCTGCCGGTTCGTGGTCAGCGTTCCAAGACGAATGCTCGCACCCGTAAGGGTCCTCGCAAGCCTATTCGTAAGTAAGTATCAATTAAGAATGGTTATACCGTTCTTATGAAACAGGATTTATTCTGATATGGCAAAGCCAGGTACTCGTTCACGTAAGAAGGTTAAAAAGCAGGTTGTTGACGGTGTTGCTCACATCCACGCTTCTTTTAACAACACTATCGTGACCATTACCGATCGTCAGGGCAACGCTCTGGCCTGGGCCACAGCCGGCGGTTCCGGTTTTCGTGGTTCTCGTAAGAGCACGCCGTTTGCAGCGCAGGTTGCTGCTGAGCGTGCAGGTCAGGCTGCTGCTGAATACGGTCTGAAGAATCTGGATGTCTGCGTGAAAGGACCTGGTCCTGGCCGCGAATCCGCTGTACGCGCACTGAACGCTTGTGGTTACAAGATCACTAACATCACTGATGTTACTCCGATCCCCCACAACGGTTGTCGTCCGCCTAAAAAGCGTCGTGTATAAGCAGGAGTCGGTATAAATGGCTAGATATATTGGTCCAAAGTGCAAACTGTCTCGTCGTGAAGGCACTGATCTCTTTCTGAAGAGTGGTGTTCGTGCACTCGAGTCAAAGTGCAAAGCAGAAATTGCTCCAGGTCAGCACGGTCAGCGTCGTGGCCGTCTTTCTGACTACGGTGTACAGCTTCGTGAAAAGCAGAAAGTTCGTCGTATCTACGGCGTACTGGAGAAGCAGTTCCGTAACTACTACAAGGCCGCTGATCGCAAGAAAGGTGCAACGGGTGCAAACCTCTTGCAACTGCTTGAGTCTCGCCTTGATAATGTAGTTTACCGCATGGGATTCGGTTCCACCCGTGCCGAAGCACGTCAGCTGGTAAGCCACAAAGCCATCCTGGTGAATGGAAAGACTGTAAACATTCCTTCCTACCAGGTTCAGCCTGGCGATGTTGTCGCCATCCGCGAAAAGGCTAAAAACCAGCTGCGTATCAACGCAGCCCTTGAACTGGCCGCTCAGCGTGGGTTTTCTACCTGGGTTGAGGTTGATGCCAGCAAAAAGGAAGGTACCTTCAAGGTGCTGCCCGAGCGGAGTGACCTGTCAGCTGACATCAACGAAAACTTGATCGTCGAGCTGTACTCCAAGTAAGGGATAGACAGTTAGGTGGGGTGTAACATCCATGCAGAATTCGGTTACTGAATTTCTTACTCCTAGACACATTGATGTCGAGGAAATTAGCCTGACGCGCGCTAAGGTAACTCTGGAACCGCTTGAGCGTGGTTTTGGACATACCTTGGGCAATGCTCTGCGTCGTATCCTTCTCTCTTCCATGCCCGGCTGTGCCGTGACAGAAGTTGAGATTGACGGCGTACAGCATGAATACAGTGCGATTGAAGGTGTTCAGGAAGATGTTATTGACATCCTGCTGAACCTCAAAGGTCTTGCCATTCGCATGACCGGCCGTGACGAAGCAACACTGAGTCTGACCAAGAAAGGTGCTGGCCCTGTGACTGCTGCGGATATCCAGTTGGACCACGATGTTGAAATCGTTAACCCGGATCATGTGATCGCCAATCTGAATGAGAAAGGCGACCTGAACATGCAGCTGAGGATAGCTCGTGGCCGCGGTTATGAGTCTGCTGACAGCCGTCATCAGGATGAAGATGAGACCCGTGCTATTGGCCGTCTGCAACTGGATGCCACCTATAGCCCTGTTTACCGCGTCTCCTATGTCGTTGAAAGTGCTCGTGTCGAGCAGCGTACCGACCTGGACAAGCTGGTTCTTGATCTGGAAACCGACGGTACTCTGGACCCGGATGAAGCCATCCGTCGTGCTGCAACCATTCTGCAGCAGCAGCTGGCTGTATTTGTTGATCTGGAAGGTGAGCCAGAGCCAGAGCCAGTTAAGGAAGAGGATGAAGTTGATCCTATCCTGCTGCGCCCTGTGGATGACCTCGAACTGACTGTTCGTAGTGCTAACTGTCTGAAGGCAGAAAACATCTACTACATCGGTGACCTGATTCAGCGCACTGAGGTTGAACTGCTCAAGACCCCGAACCTGGGTAAGAAGTCCCTGACCGAGATCAAGGACGTTCTGGCCTCTCGTGGTTTGAGCCTGGGTATGCGTCTCGACAACTGGCCACCGGCCAGCCTGAAGGGCGACGACAAGATTTCTGCTTAAGCAGCCATTGGCTTTTTCACTCACTCCAAAAGAGTGGGTGTAAGGCAAATGGTAGAATGAGGAAGTTTGTGCCATGCGTCATCGTAAGAGTGGCCGCAAGCTCAACCGGAACAGTTCACATCGCAAGGCGATGTTCAAGAACATGACTGCTTCCCTGGTAGAGCACGAAGTAATCAAAACAACACTGCCTAAGGCTAAAGAGCTGCGCCGTGTTGCAGAACCGCTGATCACCCTGGCTAAGGAAGACAGCGTAGCCAACCGTCGTCTGGCGTTTGATCGTCTCCGTAACAAAGAGACTGTTGGCAAGCTGTTCTCCGAACTGGGCCCTCGCTTCAAAGAGCGTCCAGGCGGCTATATCCGCATCCTGAAGTGCGGATTCCGTAAGGGTGACAATGCACCTATGGCTATCGTCGAGCTGCTGGATCGTCCAGCTGCTGAAGCGGAAGCTACTGAAGAGTAAGATTTTTACTCTTTCAAAAAAAACCGGACCTTGTGTCCGGTTTTTTTTGAGGCTCCTAATGACAAGCCAACTTTGAATCGATTCAGCAGAAAATCACAGGGGAACCAGGCCATCTTTTCATTGTCTAAATTGTAAAGGCATTGCAGTTTTGCGAATGGGGGAGTCTATGTCAAATCAGGGTATTGAAGCAAAACGTTCCATAGAAAAATACGCCAAATCAGAATGGATCGCCAGGGACACAGGTTGGATGTTCAGTCACATAGGTACAGGCATAGGTGCAGGGCTGCTTTACCTCCCCATAGTCGCCGGTAGTGGTGGTATATGGCCTCTTTTCTTCATGGCCCTGGTCAGTGGTCCCATCATATTTCTCACCCATAGAGGGTTAACCCGTTTCTGTTTGTCTTCCCGGAAACCTGATGGGGATATCAGCAGTATTGTTAGAGAGAACTTTGGTGATAAAGTCGGTCAGTGGTTGATGCTGCTCTGTTTTTTGTCGATGTTTCCTGTCCTGCTGCTTTATACCATTGGCATTGCGAATGTTAGTGAGAGTTTTCTGATAAATCAGCTCAAATGGGAAGGCCTAATAAACAGACCTTTGCTTGTTTTTTTGCTTGTCACGGGCATGATCGCGCTGTTTAGTGGCTCAGAGCAGAAAATGTTGAAGCTGATCAGCAGTCTGGTTTTTCCTCTGACTGTGGTGCTTCTGTGCGTAAGTCTGTATTTGATACCTCAATGGCGAATGGATTTTCTCCGTCAGGAAGTGCCCATGGTGGATATCGTTAAAACCTTTCTTCTGACGTTACCCGTGCTGGTATTTTCTTTCTACCATGCGGCTGTTTGTCCATCCTTTGCCCGATCGTACCGGCGTCAAATGCCTGAGCTTCATCAGTGCATCGCCAAGACCGACCAGATTCACTTCAGAAGCTCTCTGGTTTTACTGCTTATCACATTGTTCTTCGTGCTTTCGTGTGTATTGGCTCTGGCGCCAGAACAGATTGAGCTTGCGAAAGCTCAAAACCTACCAATTCTTTCCATCCTGGCTAATCAACCCGGTAATCGTTTATTTTCCAGTCTGGCACCTGTTATCGCTTTTGTGGCGATTTTAACTTCTTACTATGGTTTTTTTCTCGGCACTATTGAAGTGATCAATGGCTTTATTGGTGTGGGGCTGGAACGGTTCAGGCCGGGTGAGTTAACAACCCCTTCTGCCAGACCCAGACGCTTGAGTATTTTTCTGGTGGCCCTGGGATGCTGGATTGCAGGTGTTGGTGATTGGAGTATTCTTATGATCATGGATGCCATAGTAGCCCCCATAATGGCGATTATCCTGTTCTTTATTCCGGTCATAGGGCTCTACAGGTCTGCTGCTCTGAAACGATATCGCAAGCCTTTGAACGATTTTTTTGTGGTGATTTTTGGTGTGATTGTTGTGGCAGGATTTCTGGTTTCACAGCTAATAAAATAAAAAAAACCAGGTTCTCTCAAACTTGGCTTTATATACTAACAGGCTATATCAAGTGTTATGATTTTTATACTTGGTCCCTTGTATTATTTTTTCTTATTGTGAAATCGTTCTTATTGTGTGTTTGCCCTTGCTCCTATGGTTCGTACTATACGTATTAACGCTTACAAGAGAATTGATCTGGATCAATACTTTTCTTTTCAGGTAGGTGTTTTTCCATAAAAAATTGGTTCGTACTGCGAATTTAAGCTTCGACACGGCAAGCTTTATCAGTCCCTAAAAGGCTGCGAAATAAACAGTCAAATAAAATTGCAACAATCGCAAAATCAATTACGCCAGACACAAGATAAATCGTCAAAAGGTGAATTTATCTTGTGGGGTTCAACTACAAAGCTAGCCAAGATTGAAGGCGTAACCAGTCAAACTATGAGGCGCAAGATCGAAAGCGGTCACTACGAAAAAGTGAAGCAAACCAGTGGTGGTCACTTCCGCATATTCATTAACCAGCAGAGGAAGATATGCTATACAAGAGTGAGTTCTGGAAAGCAAAAATCCAGCATTGACACGCAAAAGCGTATCTTACTCAAAGAGCACCCTGATGCAGAATTTATCAGCGACATTGCCAGTGCTTTCAACTTTAAGCGAAAAGGACTGCAAACCATTCTGGAATCAGCGGTGTGCGGAAATCCAACCCATATTGTGGTTGCCACAAAAGATCGCCTTGCCCGATCAGGGTTTGGACTCATCAAATGGCTTGTTGAATTATCGGGAGGACACATCGAGGTTTTGGATGACCCGGATAACGCCAGTAAGTCATTCGACACCCAAGAGCTTATCGGTTTCATTACCTCATTCTGCAATAGCCACTACGGGAAGCGATCTGCTAAAAGACGCAAAGGACGCAAAGATAGTAGCGTCAAAAAAGATCAGGTTTTACCCAGAGAATAAGCAAGCCTATCACGATGCCCTGATACTCTATCGCAGGTCGTACAACCTTGCTGTTGAGCGTTTCCGCAACGATGACTATAAAGATGCCAGCGGAAAATTCATCAACATGCGACCTGCCATTAAAGCTCAAGTGAAGCAAGAGCAAAAAGAAAGTGGCAGGGCTTATAACTCGATTGTTTCTGATAATGGAACACTGGCGGCAGCGGCTACATTCAAAGCGGTCTGCAAGCACAACAAGAAGCTCAAGGGAGCTAAAGAGGGCTTTGCAGAAATCAGTTTCAAAAGCCGCAAAGGTAGCAGGCACTCATTCTCTATTGACCGTTTGCCAAAGGGATTAAATCCCTGCGTACAGGCTCTTGGCAAGATTCACCTGACAGAAGATGTGCCAGCAGAAGCGATTGGTAAATCTTGTGTCGTAACCTACGACAAAGGTCGCTGGTTCATTCAGGTTCAACAACATATTGAGCTAAATCCCAAAATCCAAGGGAAGGTTAGATGCGTTGGAGTTGACCCCGGAGTTCGCACCTTTGCCACTTGCTACAGCGAAAAAGAGGCGTTGATAGCGGGTGATAACGTTGCAAAAACAAAGCTGTTCCCACTGATGAAGCAAGTGGACAGCTTGATCAGTCAAAAGCAAAAAATCCTGAACACTCAGAAGGGCGTTGAGTTCCCCGATATGCCCCAGTGGGCAAGAGATCGGATTATTCATTTCAACAGGGAAATTGACCGGCTGAAATGCAAAAAGGATGACATTGTTCTTGATCTGCATAACCGGCTGGCGTTCGAGCTGGTGTCGAACTACGATGTTGTATTTTTGCCAACCTTTGAGACAAGAGGTATGGTCACACGCAAAGATAAGGAGGTTCGCACCATTCGCCGTAACACCTGCCGCCAGATGCTTGACCTCAATCACTACCAATTCAAAAAGCGGCTTAAGTGGTACGCAAAAAAGTATGGAAAGCATGTAGTTGATTGCAACGAAGCCTATACATCCAAGACTCAATCATGGAACGGTACCATTGACGAAAAATTAGGTTCTTCCAAAATTATTAAGGGTGAGGGCTTCACCGTTGATCGTGATATCAACGGTGCCAGAAATGTCTTTCTTAAGTGTTTGACAAGGTAGCTTGAACCTTAGCCATAACAGCGAGCGTTGCGCTCGTTGCGGTTTTAATCAAGAGGTGGTATTCATTGCAATAACGGATGAGTTGATCACCGGTTATTCATAAAGAGGAAAGAGTGTCTTCTTTCCTCTCGGAGGATCAGGTAGATCCAAGTTTCTTGACCTTGACTTCATTTTCTTCTTCAGAGGGGTTGGGCAACAGTTCGCCACTTTTGTGCATACGTTCCATCTTGCCATTTATGGCAGCTCCGGCCGCGATTTCCATCACATCGTAATATACGTTGCCTTCCACATGGGCCTCGGCTGATAGCTCAAGCTTTTCAGTAGCATAAACGTCACCAGTTACACGACCATTGATGACTATTTGGGCGGCAGTAATATTACCCTCTACACGACTGCCGGCAATCAGTTGAAGTTTGCCATCGTTGGAGCTGACATTGCCCTTGATCTTACCTTCAACATGAACGATGCCACGGAAACGGATGTCTCCTTCAACTTCTGTGCCTGCAGCTATCAGAGTGATGGTGTCATCATTTCTGGTGCTGCTGACCAAACTGTTTTCTGAGCTGTTCTTGCCCCACATAGTGAACTCCTTAGAGTGCTTAACCCGAGATGCCCGAAACGAAAGAAAAAGTGGTATGCGTCCAGCTGACTGAAAACGGAAGACCCTTTTTCAAGGCAAAACTTTAAGGGGAGAATCATCCTTCATTGCGCCTTCAGCTTCAATCTGTAAACGCTATCGATATCCGAAAGAGTGCTCCCGTCGAATCCGGCGGGAGTGAATTCCATTAGCCCGTCAGGGCTGATATTGGTTCTCTGTTATTGATCAGGTGACTTTAGCATCAGCTTCAGGAAGCGACCGGTATGGGAAAATTCGTTGTCAGCCACAACTTCAGGCGTGCCCTCGGCAATGATCTGACCTCCACCATCACCTCCCTCGGGTCCCAGATCGACGATCCAGTCTGCTGTTTTGATGACATCGAGATTGTGCTCAATCACTACCACGGTATTCCCGCGATCTCTTAGCCTGTGCAACACTGCCAGTAACTGTTCAATATCGTGAAAGTGCAGGCCTGTAGTTGGCTCATCAAGAATGTACAGGGTCTTGCCGGTATCCCTTTTGGAAAGTTCCTTGGCCAGTTTCACCCGCTGTGCCTCACCGCCGGAGAGTGTGGTAGCATTTTGTCCCAGATGAATATACGACAAACCAACATCCATCAGAGTTTGCAGTTTACGTTTAACGGCAGGAATCGGTTCAAAGTATTCCAGAGCTTCCTCGACGGTCATTTCCAGAACTTCATGAATATTCTTGCCTTTGTATTTAACGTCCAGCGTTTCACGGTTGTATCGTTTGCCCTTACAGACGTCACAGGGCACATAAATGTCAGGCAGGAAATGCATCTCTACCTTTATGACACCGTCGCCCTGACAGGCTTCACAGCGACCCCCTTTAACGTTAAAGCTGAAACGTCCGGGCTTGTAGCCACGGGAACGGGCTTCCTGGGTTCCGGCAAACAGTTCACGAATTGCGGTAAAAATGCCTGTGTAGGTAGCTGGGTTGGACCTTGGAGTCCGACCAATAGGGCTTTGGTCAATGTCGATGCATTTATCGAAGTGGTCCAGACCGCTGATTTTCCTGTGCTTTGATGCCGTTAAAGTAGTGGCAGCATTCAAGACCTGGGCAGCAATAGGATAAAGAGTACTGTTGATGAGGGTGGACTTTCCTGAGCCGGAAACGCCTGTTACACAAGTCATCAGCCCCACCGGGATTTCCAGGGTGACATTTTTCAGGTTGTTGCCGGTGCAGCCCGTGAGTTTAAGTCGTTTCTTTTTATCCGCTGGTGTACGCTGTTCAGGTATCGCGATTTTTTTAGTGCCAGTCAAATATTGGCCTGTGACCGATTTTTCGTTGTCCATAATCTGGGCAGGTGTGCCCTGGGCAATAATTTCACCGCCATGAACTCCGGCACCCGGACCGATATCAATCACGTGGTCGGCAGTGCGAATGGCGTCCTCGTCATGTTCTACAACAATCACTGTATTACCCAGGTCGCGGAGACGGGTCAGTGTATTCAGTAGACGTTCGTTATCTCGCTGGTGCAAACCAATACTGGGCTCGTCCAGAATATACATAACGCCAACCAGGCCAGCACCAATCTGACTGGCCAGTCGAATGCGCTGGGCTTCACCTCCTGAGAGGGTATCCGCACTGCGATCTAGTGTCAGGTAGTTAAGACCCACGTTCACCAGGAAGCTCAGACGATCACAGATCTCTTTCAGAATTTTTTCTGCAATCTCACCTTTCTGGCCGGGCAGGCTGAGTTGTTCGAAATAAGCAAGCGCACGTTCTACCGGTAGTTTCACCAGATCGGGCAGTGTTTCATCTTCGATAAAGACGTGTCTTGATTCCTGACGGAGACGAGTGCCTTTACAGCTTGGGCAGTGCTGGGTACTCAAATACTTGGAAAGCTCTTCACGCACAGACTGGGATTCTGTCTCACGGAAACGGCGTTCAAAGTTGGGGATAATGCCTTCAAAACGATGGCGCTTTTTATAAACATCGCCCCGATCGTTGACGTAACTGAAATCAATCTGCTCTTCGCCGGAGCCATGAAGAATAATCGTCTGTTGCTCAGCAGTAAGATCATCAAAAGCGGTATCAATATCAAAGCCGAAGTGTGCAGCCAGTGACTTTAAGAGGTGAAAGTAATAGACGCTGCGGCGATCCCAACCACGAATGGCGCCTTCCGCCAGGGTTAATTCCGGGTGCTGGACAATACGGTCTTCATCAAAAAACTGCTTGACCCCCAGACCATCACAGGTGGTGCAGGCCCCCGCCGGGTTATTGAACGAGAACATGCGGGGCTCCAGTTCATTGATGCTGTAGCCGCAAGACGGGCAGGCAAAGCGGGCTGAATACACAATGTCCTGCTCCTCCGCGTCCATAAAGCTGACTGCTGCCAGCCCGTCGGTCAGTTCGAGAGCTGTTTCGAAAGATTCTGCCAGACGCAACTGCAGATCTTCTCTTACCTTGAAGCGATCAACCACCACTTCGATAGTGTGCTTCTTCTTTTTGTCCAGCTCAGGTGGGTTATCGAGGTCGGTGACAATGCCATCAATGCGGGCTCGAATAAAACCCTGGGCTCTCAGTTCGCTGAAGACATGGAGGTGTTCACCTTTTCGATCCCTGACCACAGGTGCCAGCAACATCAGTTTGGTACCTTTTGGCAATGCCAGTACCTGATCCACCATCTGGCTGACGGTCTGGGCTTCCAGGGGTAAGTGATGCTCAGGGCAGCGGGGTGTACCGGTTCTGGCAAAAAGCAAACGAAGATAGTCGTATATTTCAGTAATGGTGCCGACTGTCGAACGAGGGTTATGGCTGGTGGACTTCTGCTCAATGGAAATGGCAGGAGACAAACCCTCGATGTGATCGACATCCGGCTTTTCCATCATCGAGAGAAACTGTCGTGCATAGGCAGACAGAGATTCCACATAGCGACGCTGACCCTCGGCATAAAGGGTATCGAAGGCCAGGGACGACTTTCCTGATCCGGAAAGACCGGTAATGACAATCAGGCTGTCCCGGGGCATATCGAGATCGATGTTCTTCAGGTTATGGGTTCTTGCACCCCTTACGGTGATTGTGTCCAAAGCCAGTCCCTCAGTACCATCTGTCAGGCAAAGGAGCAATTATATAGGCTTTGCTTGCGCAAACCCATGTTAAGTAAATGGCTAGCTGGTTTCACCTGTCTGGACGGTGGCTTTTTCTATCCTTACGAGTTTAAACCAGAGCACTTTAAGCTAAAATCGTGTGATATTTTGGCTTCAGATATTATATTGTTCGCCTGAAGAAACATCGTTGAAGATCCTGCTGACAGTCCTTACACGTATACCCTGACACTAATTCGAAAGTAATGGAGCAATTTGAATGTTTACAGGCATTGTTCAAGGCATGGCCAAAATTGGCCGTGTGGATGACCACGATGGCATCCGAACCTTTGACATTGAGTTCCCGGAAGGCTTTTGCCAGGGGCTGAATGTAGGGGCCAGTGTTGCGGTGGACGGCGTTTGTCTTACGGTAACAGAAATTATCAGTCCGACTCTGGCCAGATTTGATGTTATTTTGCAAAGCCTACGTGTAACGACATTAGGAGATCATGTCACTGGTCAGGCCGTGAATGTCGAGCGAGCAGCAATGGATGGGGCGGAAATTGGCGGACACCCTCTTTCTGGACACATCGACTTTCGGGCTCAGATTCTTGAAGTTGAAGAGATCGAGGGAAACTGCCGTATGCGGTTTGCATACAGCAATGAATGGGGGCAATACATTTTCCCTAAAGGGTATATAGCGATTAATGGATGCAGCCTAACCTTATCCGATGTCGACAAGAAGAAAGACTGTTTTGAAGTCTGGCTGATTCCTGAGACCCGAAGAGTCACAACATTCAATGCTAAAAAAGCAGATGATTGGGTCAACATTGAAATTGAGCGTGGTACGCAGGTGATCGTCGACACCATTAAAGACACGCTCGAAAAGCAACTGGGCGCTCTTTATCCTTTACTGGAAGCATTAATGGAAGAAAAAAATATTAACTTAACAGAGTCACTGACCACGAGCCTTGCGCAAACAGATCACGTCCGGCGCTGATTCAGCTCACTTCTACCCGGAAAGGGCCTGAAAACAGAGGAGCCAGTGATTTGCAGCAGCAAGAGAGCCCTGCAATCCAGGGCTTTCTGTTCTCAGTGCTGAAGTTGAGTCAGGCGCCATCGAGCTTCAAAAACTGTCTTACCCGAGGTGAATCCGGATTGGTAAAGAACTTCTCTGGCGGACATTTTTCAATCAGAATACCTTTCTCCAGGAACACCACCTGGCTTGAAACGTTTCTGGCAAACTCCATTTCGTGTGTGACCACCACCATGGTGTAACCCTCTTTCGATAACGCCTGCATCACGGTCAGAACCTCATCAACCAATTCAGGATCAAGGGCTGAGGTGGGTTCATCAAACAGCAATACCTCTGGTTCCATAGCCAGTGCACGGGCGATAGCGACCCTCTGTTTTTGACCGCCCGATAGCATATTTGGATAGCTGTCGAGTTTATGGGACATACCAACTTTTTCTAACTGCACTCTGGCGATTTTTTCCGCCTCCGCTTTTGGCATTTTCTTAACATGTAACAGGGCTTCCATGACATTCTTGAGCACAGTAAGATGAGGCCAGAGATTGAAGCTTTGAAACACCATACCGATACGCTCGCGAATCCTGGCGAGCTCTTTGTATTTGAGCGGTTTCCTGGTAACAGGATTGATACCTATGCGCTCATCACCCAAATGGATGCTGCCTCGTTCCGGTTGTTCAAGCCAGTTCATACAACGAAGCAGGGTCGACTTACCTGAACCGGAAGAACCCAGAATACTGACAACGTCGCCCTTTTTGATGGTGAGGTTAATGTCTCTCAGCACCTCGATGCCATCAAACTGTTTGGACAGGTTCACCACCCTTACAATATCCCGGGCATTAGATTCGGTTTTTGGGTACTGGACAGGCAGTTCTACCACAGGTGCGCTTTCCTGAGCGGTTTTCGGGGTTTCAACTGGCTTGGTGAGAATCTTTTCATTAAGCATGGCTTAGCCCTCTATCCTGAACTTTATTAAGTGTGATTTTGCTGACCTGTTCGATGGCGATACTGATAATCCAGTACAGGGCAATAGCCACAATAAATGCGTTAAGCGGAATAAAGTAGGTTGATTGAATACTGTTAGCGGCCGCTGTGATCTCACCAACGGTAATAATGCACAGAAAGGCGGTGTCTTTCAGGCAGATGATCAGCTGATTGGCAATGAGCGGCACGGATCGAAACAGCACATTGGGCATGATAATGCGGGTAAAGGTCTTGAATCTGGAGAAGCCACAAGCCTGGGCTGCTTCCGTCAAGCCTGAATCCAGTCCTTTGCGAATACCTCTGAAGATCTCGCAGAAATAGGTGCCATGATAAAGGCATAAAGAGATCAGCCCCGCAGTAAAGGCATCCATGCGGATTCCGACCTCTGGCAACCCGTAATACAGCAGATAAGCCAAAATCAGGAAGGGCAGGGTGCGCATCATATTGATGATCAGGATTACGCTGCCTTTAACACCTTTTGAGCCATTTTCCAAGGTGTAGAGAAGGGTCACACCCAGGATGAAACTTGCGATTGATCCCGCCAAAAACAGTATAAAAGTATTACCAAAACCTGAAATAAAGATGTCTCTTTGCTGCCAGATTATTTCCCATTCAGCCATGATTACTCCTTATTATCAGCCAGCCAGGTAGTTAGCCTTTTTCTCGGCCATTTGTTGTAATTTGATTAGCACACCTATGATGCACATATAGAGAATGCCAGCACACAGAATAGGAAGTAGAGGTTCATAGGTGACGGCTGCGATTCGGTTGGTAACACGAGTCAGATCAACAACGCCAATCACGGCAATCGCCGGGCTGCCTTTGATTAAGAAAGACATCTCGTTGACCAGTGCGGGCAGGCTCATGACCACCATTTGAGGGAACATGATGCGCCTAAAATAGGTCAGTCGTCGCATACCCAGAGCTTCAGCGGCCTCTTTCTGCCCACTGGAGAAGTTAAGGAATGCATTTCTCCAGATCTCGGCATTAAAGGCAGAGGTATTCAGGGTTAAACACAAGATGGCCGAGAAGTGTTTATCGAGATTGATGCCAAAAGACGGAAAAGAGAGGAAGATGAACAAGGCTAATGTCACCAGTGGTGTGGCTCTTGCCCAGCTGACATAGACACCTAATATCTGATCGACAATTGGCAGTTTCGCCATACGAATAAGCGCTATCACGAGCCCGAAAACCACCCCCAGGGCGATGGATACCATTGATATCCATGCCGTGGTCCATGCCCCCTGAAGCAATTGCATCCATCCGTAGTGATCCATAAATACCTACCTGTCTGCAGCAGTATTAACGTTGATTTTTTAAGTAAGACCAGGGCGATAGGAGTAGTCGTTTTTAAGCCCTGGTCATTACTGAACTGTGAGGAGTGGTTTACCGGACTGCAGTCAATTTATGGTACTGTTCAACTGAAACGATGGCGTTGGTTGGCAGTTCATCAAAGGATTCACCGAACCATTTTTCCTGCAACTCAGCCATACGACCTGTCTCTTTTAAGTGTGCAAAGAAGTCGGTCAGATAGGCCAGCAGTTCAGGGTTGTCTTTGGGTACAGGCCAGCTTACAAAGCCGGGGCCGGATACAGCTTCACCTTTCTTGAATACCTTGGGCTTGGTTTTTACCAACTCATTTATATTGACGATACTGTTGATCACGTAATCGATGCGACCATTTGCCAGGTCGGCGTAGGCTTCAGGGTATGATTGATACTCAACCACTTTTCCTAGTTTCTTATCCTGGGCTTCAAGCATGGTTTTCAATTCGGGAAGCCTTTCCAGTAGTGCGCTGCCTGCCTGCAAGCCAACTGTTTTTCCATCCAGATCTGCAATCGTGTTTACGCTGTCGTCTTTTGCCCGGGCGACGAAATAGTGCTGTGCGGAGGCGATGGGTGGGGTGAAATCGAATGCTTTGAGGCGAGCGTCAGTAATGATTGCACCGGTAAGGGCAAGGTCATACTGACCTGCGGAAACGGATGCCAGAAGACCTGTCCAGGGCAGAATCTCCTGCTTTACTTTAAAGTCGGAGTAGTCGCGCAGTTCATCCAGAAGATCTTTATTTATCCCGGTTGGCTTGCCTTTATCGATAAAGTTGAACGGAGAGTAGTTATCCTCTGTCGCAACCTTTATTCCCTTGCTGGCAAAAGATGGCGACTCATCGGCAACAACCATACTGGACATGCCTATAGTCATCGTTGCTGCGGCAACGGCTACCCATTTTCTAAGTTTTATTCCATGTCTCATAATTTGTTACTTGCTGTGATTTGTGAACGCCTTCACTTTAGAGATGAGATAGATAGTTGGGTTAGAGCCAATTTTCCGTGCTGATTGGGACAGTGGTTAGAATATAAGATAAATACGACTAATTAAGTATATTGGCTTGCTTTTTGCTGTGGTGAATCGAATGCAATGAATAAAAATATCCAAAAGGTTGACTCCATGGGGATAAATTACAGCTGTTTCATTGAGTTTGATTCGAAGAGAAGTTTGCAGGAGCAGGTAAGAGAGTATCTTGTTAAAGCAATACTCGAAGGTGTGTTCTCTGCCGATGAGGCGCTGCCTTCCTGCCGTAAGCTTTCAAGTCAATTGAAGGTGTCACGCAATACTGTGTCACTGGTCTACGAAGCACTGTCAGATGACGGTTACCTGATAAGTAAGCCAAGAAGCGGTTATTACCTGTCGGAAAAATATTCCACCAGACTTGAAGAGGTGGAACAGGAGTTGAACCATTTTGAGGCAGACAACCCTGCCAATGCCGCAAACTGGAGCCGTCGATTCAAGGTTTCTACAGATGCTTTCCCCCGTATAGTTAAACCCTCCCACTGGAGCTGTTATCAATATCCCTTTATCTATGGGCAACCAAGCATTCAAGATTTTCCTCTGGCGCAGTGGCGAGAATCCACTCGTAAGGTGATAGCAGACCCGAAAGATCATAGCTGGCTGTGTGACAAAGTTGATAAGGATGTAGAGTTATTGGTAGAGCAGATCCGAACCCGGGTACTCCCACAGCGAGGCATTCACGCCAGGAGCGATGAGATTCTCATTACCGTTGGCTCACAGAACGCGCTCTATTTGCTATCCAGGATGTTAATGGATAAACACACTCGAGTAGGGGTGGAAAACCCTGGCTATAAAGAAGCTAACAATATTTTTAGTTTGGCCCGGGCACAGCTTCATCCGCATACTGTTGACCAGAGCGGGCTGGTGCTTAACGAGCTGTCATCCAAGTGTGATTATTTCTACGTTACACCGAGTCATCAGGCTCCAACGGGTGTGACCATGAGTAAGCAACGCCGACATGACCTTTTGCAATTAGCGCAAAAGAGTGACGCCATCATTATAGAAGATGATTACGACTCAGACAGCAACTCCGAATGGAACCCCTTGCCTGCACTAAAGGCATTGGATAAAGACAACCGTGTTGTCTACGTCAGTAGTTTTTCCAAGACATTGGCACCTGGTCTACGCCTTGGTTATATCGTTGCTCCGGAAGAGTTGATCTATGAGTTACGAACACTGCGTCGTTTAATGTATCGCCACCCGCCAAGCCGGGTGCAAATGGAAATGGCGCATTTTATCTCACAGGGTTATTACGATAGCTTCCTGCGACGTTTCAAAGACAATACACGCCAGCGCTGGCACGAGATTAATGAAGCGGTTCAGCGCTATCTTCCCGATTGTAAGCGATTGGCCAAGGGTAACTATTGCAATGCGCTGTGGTTAGAAACACCCGACCGAATAAGCAGTCAGCGACTGGCGTCCAGAGCATCTCAACGGGGGGTTCTGATAGAAACAGGATATTCGCATTTCATGGGGCAGGAACAAGCTAACCCTGAAACCAATAGTTTTTTCAGGCTTGGCTTTCATGCCATCGATAAGGCGCTCATTACCCCCGGGGTTGAACAACTGGCAAGCGCCCTGGAAGGTTAGGCTTTATATAGATTTTTTCCTTTTGGAGGTGTCAACGCCAAGACCATTGTCCTGGCGTTTTTTGTTCAGGTTTTAATCAAAGTCCGAGAGTACCTGGCTAATAATGGCCACACCCTGGGCAATCTCATTGGGTTTAATGATAAGAGGCGGCGCTACGTGAATACGGTTGTTCACTATAAAAGAAAGTAGGCCCTTGTCGGTTAATCTGGCTTTAATGGAGGCCATTTTCTCATTGCTTAAAGGCTCTCGTGTTGTCCTGTCTTCGACCAGCTCCAGAGCCCAGAACATGCCCTTGCCACGAATGTCGCCAATGCTGTTGTGTTTTTCCATCAGGTCGATTAATGCGGGTCCCAAAACCGTGTTTCCTACCTCATCGGCATAGCGAACAATGCCTTCCTCTTCCATTGCATCCAGAGTTGCGACAATGGCGGACATGGCCAGTGGGTGGCCAGAATAGGTGAGGCCGCCCATAAAGAAGTGGCTCTTGAAATATTCGGATATTGGCTCGCTTACAACAACGCCGCCAGCAGGAACGTAGCCTGAGTTAACCCCTTTGGCAAAGGTGATCAGATCCGGAATAACGTTAAAGTGCTCAAAAGCAAACCAGCGGCCGGTGCGACCAAATCCCACCATCACTTCGTCAAAGATCAGTTGTATACCATGTTCGGTGGCCAGATCTCTAACCCCTTGTAGATAGCCTTCCGGTGGTAAAAGAAAGCCTGCTGTGCCCGGGATTGTCTCCAGAAGAATGGCGGCAATGGAATCTGGTCCTTCGCATTCAATCACTCGTTTCAGGTGCTGCAGAGCTCGCTCACATTCCTGTTCTTGCGTCTTTGCATTGAACTCGGTGCGATAAAGATAAGGGTTAAAAAAGTGTACATGCCCGCGGCTGTATTCATTGGGTACACGACGAAAATCACCTGTGGCAGCGATCGCTGAGCCGGTATTGCCATGGTATGAGCGGTAGGCAGAAAGCACCTTGTCACGACCGGTAAATTGTCTTGCCATGCGAATCGCATTTTCATTGGCATCAGCACCAGCGTTGGTAAAAAACACCTTATTGAACTTAGCCGGTGCTCTATCCAGTATGCGCCTGGCTGCTTCACCCCGGGCAAGGTTTGCTGTTGCCGGAGCTATGGTCACCAGAGATTCAGCCTGGGCCTTGATGGCATCAATCACCTTTGGGTGCTGATGCCCAATATTGGTGTTCACCAACTGGCTACTAAAATCCAGATACTGCTTTCCTTCGAAATCCCAAAGGCTAGATCCCTGTGCACCGGCAATGGCTACCGGTGTTGCTGACTCTTGTACCGACCAAGAGTGGAATACATGTTTATCCAATTCCAGGACATGATGATTTGATACATCTGATCCCAATACATCCATTTTAATTCTCCAGTGGGGTAAGGATTGAGTCTTTGTTTGTGATTTGCAGTTATCTTGGCGAGAAACATAAAAAAGGATGTAGGGACAGTTTAAAAAAAGCCTTGTGTCAGGGCGGCTGTTGGCGCTACTGACTCAGACAATCTGAAAAACTGGCTCTATAGGATAGGTCGTGGGCTGATTACATTGATGGCCTTCAGAAGCAATGTGTAATGTTTAACGGAATTGATGATGGGCTTAGCAACGGTATTTGTTTTGTTTGCCGGGTTGGTAAGGGGTTACAGTGGCTTTGGATTTGCCATTATTGCTGCCCTGTGCCTGAGTCTTGTCTATTCCCCCTTTGATGCCATTGCTATTGCTCTGACACTCGATCTGCTCAGTAGTCTGTGTCTGTTGCCGGGCGCCAGGAAGCAGGTTAATCGACGTCTGCTGACCATGCTTTCACTGGGCATGCTAGGCGCAATACCGGTCTCGCTTTTGTTTATTTCGGTCATATCTGCACATGAACTGAAGATGATGATTGCAGGCTTCTCATTGATTGCCGGTACTTTGATCATGTTTGATCTGCGGTTCACCTGGCTTAACCATCGCTATGCCATGCTTGCTGGTGCATTGTCAGGTTTTGGCATGACAACGGCTTCAGCGGGCGGTCCACCACTGGTTTTGTATCTGTTAAACCTGTCGTTAAAGGCCAGTGAAATCAGAGCAACGGCGATACTGTTTTTTATCCTGAGTTCAGCGACATCACTGTTGGGTTTGCTTTATGTCGATGCTATCTCGGCCCGGTCTGTTCAGTTCAGCCTGGTTCTTTTTCCTGTTGCCATGCTGGGCAGTTTATTGGGAAAGAAGTTGTTTGATTTATACCCGGATTCATCACCAAAAAACACGGTAGCGCCCATTTTGATGATGTTGGCACTGCTCACAATCATGATTTAACAAGGAAAACATGATGAAGAAAATCGCATTTATTACTGGCGCGACCTCTGGTTTTGGTAAAGCTGCTGCACACAGATTTGCCAAAGAGGGGTGGTCGCTGGTTCTTTCGGGGCGTCGTTTAGAGAGACTTTTGGACCTCAGGGAGACACTGGATGTTCCTGTGCATGTGATGCAACTGGATGTACGCGATTCAGAAGCCGTCAAGAAAGCAGTAGCGTCGTTGCCAGAGGAATTTTCAGCAGTAACGGCTTTGGTCAACAACGCAGGACTGGCACTGGCTCCCCAGGGAGCACCCGAGGTTGATCTTAATGACTGGCATACCATGATAGACACCAACGTTACTGGCCTGGTCAATGTCACGCATGCACTGCTGCCTGCCTTAATCAAGTCTGGGGCAGGCGCTACTATCATCAATGTAGGTTCGATTGCAGGTCAATGGCCCTATCCGGGAAGCCATGTTTATGGTGCAAGTAAGGCATTTGTTAAGCAGTTCAGTTATAACCTGAGGTGTGATCTGCAGGGGACAGGTGTGCGTGTTACGGACCTGTCGCCAGGCATTGCAGAGACCGAATTCACCCTGGTTCGTACCAAGGGAAACCAGGAGGCATCTGATAACCTGTACCGTGGCACCACGCCTTTGAGCGCAGAAGATATTGCCGAGCAAATGTTCTACATCGCAACCTTGCCGGAACACATCAATATCAACCGTGTTGAGGTGATGCCAACACGTCAGGCCTGGTCTCCATTTGCTATCGACCGTGATCAGTAGAGGGTGTCGCAAAAGGTCAATTAAAACGCTTCAAGCTTCAAACCGTCATCTCCGCGAAGGCGGAGATCCACTGTTCGTGGTGGGTTCCCGCCTGCGCGGGAACGACGATCTTGATATATCCTGCTGACCATACCCTTTTGCGACACCCTCAGTAGGGGGGGGGATAAAAAAGCCCCCAATATTGATGAGGCTTTTGCGACACCTTCTTGATGATCGGGGCTGAAGACTGTCTATGACAATACCGTGCATGCACTTAAACTGAACTGACTTTGTTTTCGGGTTACTCGTGATCAAGGACATGAATGGGCAGAATGTCCTTGGTTGCCGGAGTTAATCTGACTGGTCTGGGCATAGGTGGCCAGGGAGAGCCAAGCTTCCAGGCATAGGCAAATTTAGCCTGGCTGCTGGACAGGCGAGTCGCTATGAAATACTCGTTGTGTCCGTCATGATGCAGATGAGTAACGCCCTGTTTTGGCAGTTTGAAAACCAGTTCGCCTGCAGAGTCGATCATCGGAGGGTTCATGCCGGCGTTTCTTGGATAGTGATAACAGGTTTTAAAGTACTGGTTAGGCTCGAAGTCGCTCATCGCTATGCTGAAATAACTCATATCTTCTTTGGTAGCTTCTTTGTGATTGGGTTTCAGCGCTACCTGATAGGGAGTGAGGGTCAGAATGTTGGCTCTGTATACCATTTCCGGAAGCGCAACATTAAAGGCTTCTGCCAGATCAATACCACTGACTTCATGGGGAAATACCATATTGTTTCTGCTGAACCAGGCGTTGCATTGGTCGTGAATATCTTTTAATAGGTTTTTATTCACCTCTTTGACTTCCAGGATGGGGTTACAGACAGCCGCTTTTTTTGTGCCCTTCAGTTGCAAGAGGGTCCCTTTAAATTCGATTATTTCGCCTTTCGGGTCTACCGAAGGGGCAAGCCTGACATCAACGGAGTGATGGTTTTTTAACGCCGCCTCCTTTTTGTAGGTGATGACGGGCAATTGCAACGAGTGCTCCTGATTTTCAACATCCCCGGAGTAGTTTGAACCACCTGAATAGGAAGTCTCAATTAACAGCAGCAAACCGCCCACAAAAACCACTCCAGAGGAAAGAAGCGCATAGCGAAGCGTTCTGTCGTTAGCGGCCTCTGCTGGCTTGGGAGTTGCCAATGTGAAAGCAATTACCGCCATCATGAAAAGTGGTAAATGACCGAAGCGTCGGGCAGGGTATATCATGTTGATCAATCCTCTTTTTTTATTGCTTGGGCTACCTGTAAGCGGCCTCAGGTCTGGCAGACTTCTTGTTCATGGTTGTAATGATTCCACCGGAACGATTAAAAATAGCTGATTTTCGGGAAGTTGCAGGTAAATGTAAGTTTTTTTTTCTATTTTTAAATCCAATGGGCATATTGTCTTTCGGCGACTCCTTTCTTCAAAAGTTTTTCCTGATAAAATAAGCCGCTTGCAATGTTATATAAGAAGTCAGGAATGTCTCCGCAGGAACTGAAATCAACGGTCTCACTGTCACTGGTGTTTGTATTCAGGATGTTTGGCCTGTTTATGGTACTGCCTGTTCTGGTCCTTTATTCCGAAGACCTGCAGGGGGCCACTCCAGCCCTGGCCGGCTTTGCGATTGGTGCTTATGGGTTAACCCAGGCGGCTCTGCAAATTCCCTTTGGCTGGATGTCAGACCGGTTCGGGCGCAAGCCGGTTATCATAGCCGGTATGATGATCTTTATGCTGGGCAGTCTGGTTGCCGCTCAGGCCGACTCTATTTATGGAGTCATTTTTGGTCGGATTCTTCAGGGTGCTGGTGCGGTATCCGGGGCTGTCACCGCACTTCTGGCTGATTTGACCCGTGAGCAGTACCGTACCCGGGCCATGGCGGTATTTGGTATCAGTATCGGATTCTCATTCTGCATCGCCATGTTACTGGGCCCTCTTTTTGCCGACTGGTGGGGGCTGGAGGGGCTTTTTGGCAGTAATGCTGTAATGGCCGGATTGAGCATTCTGATTCTATTGTTCATGGTGCCAACTCCGGTAGTGACCCGGACTGATCTGAACACCAAAGTCAGTATCAAAGATGTGGGCAATGTTATAGGTAATCGGGAAATGCTCAGGTTGATGGCCGGTATCTTTACCCTGCATTTCACCTTGATGGCCCTGTTCGTATTCCTGCCTCAGATGCTGGAAGACACCCTTGGGATGGCCCGGGAAAATCATGGCTGGATTTACGTGGTGGCACTCTCGGTCTCTTTTGTGATGATTGTACCGGTGATTATTTTCAGTGAAGCCAAACGTCGCCTGAAACAGTGCTTTGTTGGCGCTGTCACTGTCCTGCTGGCAGCCATTGCCGGTATGTGGCGTGCCGAAAGTGTTTTGCTGGGAATATTCCTGTTTTTTGCTGCATTCAATTTTCTGGAAGCTACACTACCTTCTCTGGTCAGTAAATTATCGTCGGCAGGCACCCGGGGAACCTCCATGGGCGTATATTCAACCAGTCAGTTCCTGGGGGCTGCTCTGGGTGGAAGCCTTGGTGGACTCGCCTTTCAGTACTGGGGAGCGACCGGTGTCATGATGGTTTGTGCAATCCCTACTGCACTCTGGTGGTTATTGTCTGTTACCATGAAGCAACCTCCTTATGTCAGCAGTATGGTGATGGCCCTCGACTCCTCCATGAGCCTGGATGCCCGTGCTATTGGCAGGGAACTGGCCATTATTCCCGGGGTTGAGGAAGTGACTGTCCTGGACAGTGAGAGAACCGCCTATCTTAAGGTGGACAGAAAAATAGTGGATATGACCGCGCTGCGCCAATACGGTGAGTGCTGACATAAATGAATGAGAAAGCGACAACCAGGAGCCTGTTTTCATTCCTGTGAGGATGAAAAGGGTTCATGTTAAAAATTACTGGAGAAACTGATGGCACGAGGTGTTAACAAGGTCATTCTGATCGGCAACCTGGGCAATGATCCGGATGTCCGTTTTACCCCGAATGGCAGCGCTGTAGCCAACCTGAGTGTTGCGACCAGTGAGTCCTGGAAAGATCGTAACACCGGCCAGCCACAGGAAAAAACCGAATGGCACCGGGTGGTCATTTTCGGCAAGCTGGCTGAAATTGCTCAGCAATACCTGCGCAAGGGTTCCAAGGTTTACATTGAAGGTAAACTGCAGACCCGTAAGTGGCAGGATCAGTCCGGGCAGGATAAGTACACGACAGAAGTTGTTGTTGACGGTTTCAGTGGCCAGCTGCAAATGCTGGATGGCCGTCAGGACGGAATGGCTATGCCTGCGGGTGGTGGCGAGTTCCAGCCAAGAGCTGCACAACAGCCTGCTCCTCAGCAACAATACAATGCACCCCAGCAGCCGATGCAACAGCAGGCGCCTGCAGCCGCTCCACAGCAGCCGCAGCATCAGCCTCAACAACATCAGCCTCAGCAACATCAGCCTCAACAGCGTCCTGCTCCGCAGCAGCAACCTCAGCAACAGCCTCAGACTGCGCCAGCAGGTGGCTTTGACGACTTTGATGATGATATTCCGTTCTAGCAGCCTGTCGGACTTAAGACTGTCCTACACGGCAACTGCTCCTGCGTTGCTCTAGCTCCTGCATCCATGCAGTCGTGCGGTTGCAATAAATTGGTCTAAAAATCCCTGTTTCTTCGTCAAATAGCTCGCTATTCTCCTCAGAAACAGAGATTTTTATCCTCAATTTCTTGCAATCCTCGCTACGGACGCTTAAGTCCGACAGGCTGCTAGGAGCCTGACCGAGAATAGACTGCCCTACTGCGGCGGCAGCAAATTGGTCTGAAAATCCGCTTTTGTTCGTCAAATAGCTCGCTATTCTCCTCACAAAACCGAATTTTCATCCTCAATTTTCTGCCGTCCTCGCTACGGGCGCTATTCTCGGTCAGGCTCCTAGGAGCCTGACCGAGAATAGGCTTATCTGTTATGATAAGCCTTAAACCAACTCTGATTATGCCAAATGTCACCACCACCAAAGTTTAAGGACAGTCCTGTTGAGTTTGATCAGCATCTGCTGTTCCCAACCAACGTTTTCGATTTGCTTCCCAAAGATCATGATTGTTTTATTTATGAAAGCATTTTTCAGAACATTAATACGTCTGAAGTCGAAAAAAAATATCACCACCTTGGTCAGCACGCATACCCTCCAAAGCTCATTGTCGCTATTCTGATCTACGCATACAGCCATGGTGTTTTCAGTTCCCGTGAGATTGAGCGACGGTGTCGACAAGACTTGGCGTTCATGTATATCTCACAAATGAACTGCCCGAATTTCAGGGTTCTTGGTGACTTTCGTAAGGATAATCTGTCGTTTTTCCATGACTGCTTCAAACAGTCAGTCAAACTGGCCATTGAACTCAAAATGGCATCACTGGGTCATATCAGCCTGGACGGCTCCAAGTTCAAAGCCAACAGCTCAAAACACAAGGCCATGAGCTACGGGAGGCTCAAAGCGAAAGAGGCAGAACTCAGTGCCGAAGTGGATGAGCTGATCAAAAAAGCCAGTCAGTGTGATCAGGAAGAAGATGACGCCTACAAAGCAACCAATGGTTACAGCATTCCTGAAGACCTCCAGTTTAAAGAAGAGCGCCTGAAAAAAATCAAAGAGGCCAAGAAAGCACTTGAAGAACGTGAAAAAGCTTTAAATCCAGACAAACCAATAGACGACAAAAAGCAGATCAGTTTTGCACCGCATGATGAGCAAGAAGGGGTATTGTGAGTACAGCTACAATGCTCAAATTACAGTTGATTCCGATAACCAGATCATTGTTGGCCAGCATGTCAGCCAACACGCCAACGATGTACAGGAAGTGGAGCCGGCGCTGAGGGCATTATCAGGAGCCACTGATGGCGCGGCTGTAGATAAGTGGAGTATGGATAATGGTTACTTTTCAGGGTCAAACTTACATACAGTCGAGCGACATGAGATTGATGCCTATATCGCAACCGACAAGGCGGAGAAGCCTGCCGCTGACGACCTTGAAAGCTCTGACAGGAAGTTTGTCAAAGCGGATTTTGCGTATGATTCCGAAGCTGATGTATTTATCTGTCCGGCAGGGGAAAAGCTGGTAACGAACCCGGCCAGCAAAAGCAAAAGAAAAAGCTACCGGGCAAACAAGACGGTATGCAGGGAATGCCCTTATCGTCGGAATTGCAGTGATTCAAAGAAAGAGGCTGGCAGGGTTATCCGTACCGATAAGTTTGAAAAAGCACGTCAGGCTATGAATAAGAAAATGGAGACAGCCGGTGCGAAAGCCATATATGAGCGTCGTAAAGTTATTGCGGAGCCACCATTTGGACAGATAAAAGAATCTGGTTTCCGAGGGTTCAGTCTCTGCGGCAAAGAAAAAGTTTCAGCGGAATTTTCACTGGTATGCACTGCGCATAATATCAAAAAATTTGTAAAAGCGGCTTCCACGAGGTCAATCCGTCTTGAAGATTTGAAAGAGGCTAAAAAGGCAGCATAGAGGCTGTGAGAAGGCATAAATATGCAAAAATGAGCAAAATCCCACTAATAATTGGATATTTTTTGCTCATTTTAAGATTTGGGAAAACTTCTGTTGGTCTGGTTGCGCTATTCTCGGTCAGGCTCCTAGTCAGGAACTGAACATAGCAAAAGGCCGCTGAAATCAGCGGCCTTTTGCCTTTTCTGGAGAGGCAGTCGCTGATTTCTGACAGGCATCATCCATTTCAATCATTGAGTATTTCCTTTCAGCAGTAGACAATATTGCTCCAACAGAACAATGTCGGGTGTCATCTCAGATGGATCGAGCCAGCCTGCGCAAGCAGTTACGAAGCAGTCGTCAATCCCTGTCGGCTGAACAGCAACTTACTGCGGCAAAGAAATTATCCTCTGTCGTGTGTAACAGTGAGGCTTTTCGGCACAGTCAGCATATCGCTCTGTATCTGGCTAATGATGGTGAAATTGATCCCGGATTTATCGCCGAAGCGATCTGGGAGCAGGATAAGTTCTGCTATCTTCCGGTTCTGGATCAGGAGCAGCCTGAAAAGATGTATTTCCAGCTCTACAGACCCAATACCCGGATGGTAGAGAACCGTTACGGGATTGCCGAACCGGAACTGGATCTTGAAAAAACCGTTAAGGCAGAAGCACTGGATCTGGTGCTTATGCCGCTCACCGGGTTTGATGAGCAGGGCAATCGTCTTGGCATGGGAGCGGGTTATTACGACCGGACTTTTGCCTTTCTGGAAAACCGCAGTAAACCGATACTGATGGGGTTAGCGCATGAGTGTCAGAAAGTCAGTTCAATTCCGGCGGCGGACTGGGATGTTCCAATGAAGAGCATTGCAACAGAAAAGCAGCTATATGGTGAGAAAGTTTAGTAAGCCACTCCCTGGCCTAAGCCATCAGCTTGTCAGATCAGAGTCGAAGTCGCTGCTGTTGTTAACACGGCGACGATAAAGACAGCTAATAAAAGGCTGATTGAACTGGGTTTTGGGTTAACCATTTTCTTCAGAACTCCACTTTATTTTAATTATTATTCTTGGCCGTCTTGAACACGGGGAAGCCAGCCAGTCATTGATTTGCCATCAAAAGCGACTTTTATTTTAATCGCTATGGGCATCAATTGCTTTTTTCAAGCGTTGGTGAATTTCGCATAAAGAGGTGTTAACTGCAAGCGAATGATAGACAGGGGCTTCATCTTAGTATTGGTATTGAGTCGTATGTCTCAAAACTTAGCCTGTCTCTCAACGCTTGCCATGGGCAGACCTTCGGAGCACTGCGTGACACTGAGTTGTTATTCACCACTTTATAATGGCGCGAGTGAGGGTTTTGTCCGCCTGATAAATCAAATGTTATGCTGAGGCAAAAGGAGCATCTCAATGAAATTTTTTACCCAATCTACCAAACTCGTTTTGCTGAGTTTGTTCGGCTTTCTTGGCATGCTCATGAGCGTCAGTGTCGTGCATGCGGCCCCTGAATCTGAGTTGATTCCTTTCTGGAATAAAAGCGACGAAAGCAATAAAGCTGTCATCGATCACAGCGACTGGCAACATACCCTCGACACATACTTGGACAACAAACATGCCTCCGGCGTGAACCTGTTCAATTACGGCAAAGTCTCCAAAGCCGACAGATCGCGGTTGCAAAACTACCTGAAAAAAATGACCGCGCTTGACCCCCGCAGCTATTCAAAGCAAGAGCAGTTCGCTTACTGGGTGAACCTCTACAATGCGCTCACGGTGGAATTGATTCTTGAAAACTACCCCGTGGATAGTATTACTGAGCTTGGCAAAAGTTTCTTCGGCTTTGGCCCCTGGAACGACGATATCACCCAAATTCAAGGTAAAAAACTCACGCTCAACAACATTGAGCACAATATCCTGAGACCCATCTGGAGCGACGCACGCATCCATTACGCTGTCAACTGCGCCAGCTACAGTTGCCCGAATATTGCCGCAAAAGCTTTCACCTCAGAAAACACAGAAACACTGCTTGAAGCCGCCGCAACCGATTACGTCAACCACGAACGCGGCGTGACCTTTGACGATGGCGAACTGCTCGTCTCAAGTATCTATCATTGGTATAAAGTCGACTTCGGTGGGAATGACCAATCTTTGATCGCCCACTTGGTGAAATACGCCAAACCTGATCTGCGCACCAGGCTTCAGCAGTACAAAGGGGATTTAGATCATCACTATGATTGGGGTTTGAATGGGCCATAGTGGGTCGCTCTGTTGAATGTACAAGTACCTGGCCAGTTGGTTTTGCATATTCTGGCGAGTGGATTTTTTCATCCTTCAAGGCGCAACGACGGGCGCGTAGCCATAGCTACGCAACCAGAGTTGGAACGCAGAAGGATGGAAAAAGCCGCCGTCCAGAATATGCAAAACCAACTGGTTAGGTACTTAACGCGCTTTAAGAAAGTAGGCAATGCTGGAAATTTATCTGAATGGGTTGCTATTAAGCGGCGGCTTGATCATAGCTATTGGCAGTCAGAATGCATTTTTGCTGGCTCAGGGCTTACGTCGAGAGTCACCTATCCTGGTTGCCACAATTTGTGCAGTCTGCGATGCCTTATTGATACTGGCCGGTGTCATGGGTCTTGGTACACTTATCCAAAGTAATAACACACTGCTTGAAGTAGCCCGCTGGGCGGGTGTTGCTTATTTGACTGGATTTGGCCTGATGTCACTGAAGCGTAGTTTCAAAACCGGGCAACTCAAAGCAGAAGGGCAGGTGCAAAAGTCTATTCGGGGTATTGTGTTTTCGACTCTGGCGGTCACTCTGCTGAATCCGCACGTTTATCTTGATACGGTCATTTTGTTGGGCAGTATTGGTGCTCAATACGGTGATCAGCGTGGTTATTTTGTACTGGGAGCTATCACCGCATCGCTTATCTGGTTCTATGGTCTTGGGTTTGGTGCTGTGAAGCTGGCACCCCTGTTAGCCCGTCCAAAAGCATGGAAAATCATTGATCTGGTGATTTGTCTGATCATGTTCAGCATTGCCCTCAGTCTGCTGCAAATGGATCTGACCAATATTTTATAACGTTTCTGTCTAAACAATTATGCTTCCGGGTTTCATTTCATTGGCTATTTTGATGATCAGGTGCTTTTTTTAATGACGTTTGCACAGAAGTGCTGCGGTTCGCTGATACAGCAGTGTCCCTGCTGTAAGGTTTGCTAAAAAAGGGGTTGATCCGATGAAGCTCAGGCTTATAGGCAGTGTTGTCTTGATCTCTCTCAGTTTGTTCTCTTCACTATCCTTTGCCAAGACCTATTCAGACAATCTGGTGCTGGTGGTCTATGAAAGCAATGCCGAGGTCAACATGGTGTTGGCTTCGGCAAATAATCCAGAGAAGGTACTGGCCAGCTCTGTGGCCTCTCCGGTCCATGTCAGTTACAGCCAGTCATCTGGTAAAGAAGACTTTTATGAGGCTTCACTCACCGGTATGGGTCATCCGGGCAATCTGGCGTTCCGTGACTCGGAAACAGTTCTGTTCGCTAATGCTCTTGATAATCTCAGGAAATCGGCTCGCTTCCACTGGCCTGAGCTGAAAGATGACGACGAAATCGGGCTTGATGCCGTTTACGTCGGTATTGCCGGATATAATGACCATCACAAAAGAGCCGTTGTGGTCGGTGGCAGGTTAGTTCTGAAAGAGCAGTACATTCGCGAGAACATGGAAGAAGTTCTGAAGCTTCGTCATTTCCAGATGCCCCCCGATAAGCATTTACAAATGGATTCAGATACCCGTCTGATGGCGAAACTGGCCAGACAGAAAGTGGGTGAAAAGACAGAGCTAAGGGATCTGGATTTTATTCAACTGACCACCTACGCCATTGGTTACAAAATTCGGGATGGTGTTATGCGCTATGATCGGGTGAGCTACGACAGTGAGGGTGGGGGTTATGAGTATGGCGTAGCCATCCAGGTGTTCTTCCTCGATCAGCTGCCAGCAGCCTGCACAGCCAGTGATTTTGACACACTGGATTTGAAACATGTACCGGTTCTGAAAGCCATGAATGCTATGCCAACCGTTGACGTTTATGGACGGGCACCTAAAGGTGATTATCTGGCCTATCCTGTTCTGGGCTATAGCAAAAAGGAACAGGAGCGATTGAATACCACCCTGCCAACCAGAAAGTTTAATCACCTGTTTGTTCGCTTGAAAGATAAGAAAAATGAAGCCGGCTATGTCGGCTTCTGGGTGCTGCAACAGAATACAGTGCCAGAGGGTGTCAATGAAAAAGACTGGTATGCCGGTCAAAACGCATTAACCCGATGTGCCAGGGATACCTTTATTCCAGCCATCAAAAGAGTGGTAGACGGGCTGGGTGAACTGGGAATTGGCAAGGACAAGGAAGGCGCCAATTTGCCTCTGTTGATGGTAGGAGAGTTTCCGTTGGGTCAGACTGTGCGGATGAAAGAGGCACTTGATGAGATTCTGGGCGAGGAGGATTTTAAGCGGATTGTCTGGTTGAAACCTTTGGAATACCGTCAGCTTCTGGCGAAAGCGGGCATCAAGCTGGCCGGGAAGTATGTCTACAAGGAGGGCAATTTGGAGCTTGGCCAGGAATAGCTGCCTTACCCGGCAACTGCTCCTGCGTTGCTCTGGCTCCGTGTTCATGCAGTCGTGTGTTGGCAGTAAATTGGTGAAAATCTGCTTTTGTTCGTCAAATAGTTCGCTGTTCTGCTTGCAAAACCGGATTTTAATTATCAGTTTTCTGCCATCCTCGTTACGGGGCCGTCCTGTCTGTCAATTATCTAAAATTTATCCAAAGATAGTAATTCGTGAGTTTCTGTCCCTGATCCAAATCTCTGCCTTTTGAACTTCTTAATGGCCAGGATGATTGCAATTGTTGCAACAGTCACACTGCCGGCTGCAATAAACCCGATTCCCAGGCCACTCATTCCTTCAGTCGATCTCTCAGACGAGAAAGCGATAGGGGATACTTGGTAGTTGTAGTTTTCTATCTCCAGAGAAATCTCTTGCATACGCACAAGCCGTCTACCCTCCTCAATATTGGTATTTTCAACGGCCAGATAGGCGTTATTGCGCACAAAAACCGGGCGCATAGACTTTGCTGCTGCAGGTGTGAAGGTGGTGTCGAAACGATGGACGTTAACCTGATTTTGATAAGTAACTACGTACGCTTGTCCATCACTGTTGTAAATAATGGCATGTAATAAATCGTCTCTTGGTATCAGCCTGACAGTTGTTGTTGAGCCCTTTGTGCGGGAAGAAAAATCAATCCTGTCGTCAATAATAAAAGCACTGTCCATCTGTCCATTTTCGGTGGTGAACCGGCGAATAGAAAGTTTCTCTCCCTCATGGCTGAATACGGCAACGTAGGACTGGTCTTTTTGTATCAGGATGTACTGACTGTTGAACGTGTCAATGTCATTGGTGGCCATTATCTCTTTGCCATTGTTTCCAAAAGAGGCAGCGGGGTTTAGTTGGTTACTGTCGTACTCTCTGATAAACAGAGGATGGGGCGCATCCTGATCACTTTTTCCAGCAACATAAAGACGTTTGCCATCTGGGGAGAGTCTTAAAAAAAGTCCTTCTTCCTTATCTTCAGGATACTTTTCATGCAAATAGAGCCGTCGCTGGAGGTAACGGCCAACAAACAGGCTGTTATCGATGCTTCCTGTTAAATACATGACACCCTCATGATAAGCGGTATCATTAATTTGAACATTGTCGGGGAACAGGTTCTTGCGGACCCTGAGTCGTGCCTGGTCTCTCTGGGCCGCAGTTAACGGGAACTCAAGCAGAGTCGCTTTTCCTGACGTTGTCGTTGCAACAATGTCAAGATGAGGACCTGTGGTTTCATGAATAACCTGCCCTGTCAGAGACTGGTAAGAATCCAGTATTTTGGCCTGGTTGACAGAGGTTGTGTATTTCACAGTGCCGCATGAACCAAATTGTTTATCCAGTTCAGTGCCCTGGTAGCGTGCCAGAATAATCCCGGAAGGCTCATGTGACTCAGGCTGAATGACAACGTATATGCGCTGGTTCTCCCGGTCATAGGTCTGAAAGAGAGGTGTGCCTTCCGGTAGCGGGCAGTTATCCGACAGGCTGGCTGATGGCTTTTCTGATGACGATGATGAAGCCGACGGAGTTGTCTCCTTTTTCTCGCTGCAGTCAAACCCACCTGGTGTGCAATCAATTCCGGCCAATAATGTTTGTGCTCCGAAAAAAGCTTTTAAGAAAGGTAAATAGCCATCCTGACTGTTCCAGATAGTACGACTGAAAAAGGTGGCATTTGAGTTACCACCAGGGTCTGCAAACTCATTCAGGGCCCTGGGAAACTGGTTGTTTGCCTGTTTGGTACCGTTTATTCGGACAAGTTCGTTGTAGGGGGCGTTAATGCCTTTGAGCATCGGCAGCTGTGATGAATCACCGGAATTCCAGAGCTCGCTGCTCAAACCACTCAGGTTTGATTTTAGGACGTCTCTCGGTACTCTCACGACGCCTGTATTATATCCATCCCATTCGACGAAAGTAAGAACACTGCGATTCTTTGTGAAAGTATCCAGGTTATTCTCAATACGTCCGGCTTTGCGAATGTTTGCTACTGCCGCACTTTTTCGGTTGTCATAATAATATGTTTTAATCAACCCGGTGTTTACATTATTGTAAACGTTGGCCCCGCGGGCTGTTCCTGAAATACCAGCGACTGGGCTGCTCCTGCCTCTTCCTACGACCGCTCCAGCATTTAGGTTGTCATAAATGTTTTCACCTCTGGCTTTTCCGGCAATACCTCCGCTATAGGCAAATTTGCCGTCAGTAGTGACAGGTCCGACATTGACGTTTTGAACAGCAGGAGTCTTGACTACTCGCCCTGTTATGCCACCCACGTGGGAGCCATATTTTCCAGAAATACTCCCTGTATTGAGGTTGTTGCTGACGAGGCTATGGCTCGAGGCCTCCCCCACTATTCCGCCAACATTACCACCCCCCCGTTGGGAAGTGCCGTCCAAATAATCGGAAGCAATTTTTCCAGTGTTCAGGTTTTGTACGACTCTGGCTGCCTCGGCTTCTCCGGCAATGCCTCCGGAATTTTCGGTATGGCCGACATTAACCTCACCGGTATTCAAATTGTTATAAGCAAGGCTACTGATTTTAAGTCTGCCGACAATGCCGCCGGCAGGTGAGTCATGTAAGTTTCTGGGCGTTATTTTTCCGGTATTCAGGTTGTTTGAAATGACGGATGCCTGTTCGGCGAGTCCAGTGATGCCGCCAGCGCAGGCAATTCCGGTTGTGATTACGGTTCCGGTGTTGAGGCTGTCGCGTATGATGCTGTTATCAGAAACACTGCCCGCTATCCCACCGGCATGACTGCCGGAACCGCTCGTTTTGATGACTCCGGCAGAACTGGCCACTTCTTCAATCCGGCTCTGTTTCATCTCTCCCACCAGTGCGCCGGTCGGGCTTGCATCTCCGGAGCTGGTAACTTTTGGCTGGTTAAGCAGGATCTGTCTTATGGTGCTGTTCTCCAGTGACCCGAACAAGCCTGCTGTAGTGTTATCTGCTGATGTTGAAACTTCAAGGCCGGAAATCACGTGGCCGTTGCCAATGAGAGTGAGAGTAAACGGAACGGATTTATTGCCAACGGGCTCCCAGTGAGTGAATCGGCTCAGGTCAATATTACTGATTAACTCATAGTGACCTTTGACCGGATGGTCGGCATTTAGATATTGATTGAAATTATTATTGTCTAGCTGAATAGTCCTGGCCACGCTGGTTGATGGCTGTGACGATGATGCAGGGACAGCGGATGATGCTTCCAAAGATGACCCAGAAGTTGGTGAAGTACCAGTTACAGAAGCCGTTGTCAGTTCCCTGGTTTTCGGCTGTGCCGATGACGATGGTACAGCGGATGAAGCTTCCAATGATGACTCAGAAGTGGGTGAAGTACGAACTACAAAAGACGTGCTCAGTTCGCTGGTTGTTGGCTCTGCTGTTGACGATGGAACAGTGGACGAAGCTTCTTCTGATGGTGACTCAGAAGTGGACGAAGTACGAGCGGCAGAAGCTGTGGTCAATTCGCCAGTTGTTGGTTGTGCCGTTGACGAAGGAACAGTCGATGAAGCTTTTTCTGACGGTGACTCAGAAGTGGACGAAGTACGAGCGACAGAAGCCGTGTTTAGTTCGTCGGTTGTTGTTTGTACCGTTGACGATGGGACGGTAAATGAAGCTTCTTCCGACGGTGACTCAGATGTGGGCAAAGTACGAGCGATAGAAGCCGTGGTCAGTTCGCCGGTTGTTGGCTGCGCCGTTGACGATGGAACTGTGGATGAAGCTTCTTCCGACGGTGATTCAGAAGTGAATGAAGTTCGAGCGACATAAGCTGTGGTCAATTCGCCGGTTGTTTGCTGTGCCGTTGACGGTGCGACAGTGGATGAAGCTTCTTCCGATGGTGACTCAGAAGTAGGTGAAGTACGAGCGACAGAAGCTGTGGTCAGTTTGCCGGTTGTTGGTTGTGCCGTTGTCGGTGGGGCAGTCGATGAAGCTTCTGACGGTAACTCAGAAGTGGGGGAAGTACGAGCCACAGAAGCCATGGTCATTTCGCTGGTTGTTGGCTGTGCCGTTGACGGTGGGATAGTAGATGAAGCTTCTTCTGACGGTGACTCAGAAGTAGGGGAAGTACGAGCCACAGAAGCCGTGATCAATGTTCCGGTTGACGTCTGCGTGGATGACGAGGGTATAGCGTTTGAAGCTTCTGATGGTGACTCAAAACTCAGAGCTCTGCCCATGGGTGATTGAGGAAGCATTTCTTTGCTGCAGTCAAATCCCCCTTGCGTGCAATCAACTCCGGCCAGCAATGTTTGCGGTTCAAAGAATGCGTTTGGAAACGGTAAATAGCCATCCTGAACGTTCCAGACAGTACGATTGAAAGAGGTAGCATTGGCGACACCACCAGGGTCGGCAAACTCATTCAGGACGGGAGGAAACTGGTTGTTTGCCTGTCGGGTCCCATTGATTCGGGCAAGGTCTCGGTAGGGGGTGTTAACGCCTTTGAGCATCGGCAGCTGTGTTGCATCACCGGCATTCCAGAGCTCGCTGCTCAAACCGTTTAAACCCGATTTGAGAGTAGTTTTCGATCGTCTTACGACACCTTTATTGTATCCACGCCATCCATAGCTGGTGGTCCTTTTATACTTCGTGAAAGTATCCAGGTTGTTGTCAATATGACCCTCACGAATAAGTCTTGCGGCGGCAGCGCTTTCATAGCTGCCGAATCTATATGCCTGAACTGACCCCGTATTGACGTTGTTATAAACGGAGGCCGAATAGAAGGCAGTCCCGGAAATCCCACCGACGGCTCCTCTCCTGCCATTCTCTTTGATTGCTCCGGCATTCAGGTTGTCACGAATGCTTCCACCGGAAGTCTCTCCAGCAATACCGCCAGAAGATGCCATACTGCCATCAGTGGTGACCGTTCCGACATTTACATTTTGAACAATAGCCGTGCTGGATGCCTGCCCCGCTATTCCACCCGCATGTGCACTGGAATACTTTGAAGAAATGCTACCTGTATTGAGGTTCTGTTCGATCCGTGTGCGTCCGGAGCCTTTCCCCACTATTCCGCCACTGCTGCCGCCTTCGCTATAGTGGGACCCTATCAAATAATCTGAAGCAATTTTACCCGTATTCAGGTTATGCAATACCTCGGCTGATTCTGCTTCTCCTGCAATTCCCCCGGAATGTTGGGTATGGCTGACACGCACTTCACCGGTATTCATATTATTGTTAGCGATACTGTTTTTCAGTGTTCCAACAACGCCACCAGCAGGCGAGGAGCCTGTATATCTGGAGGTGATTTTTCCGGTATTCAGGTCATTTGAAACAAAAGATGATTGATCGGCCAGTCCGGCGATACCGCCTGCGCTGGCGCCTCCGGTTGTGGTCACAGTGCCGGTATTCACACAATTATGTATGGTGCTATCGGAAACACTGCCCGCCAGACCTCCGCCATGACTGTGAGAACCGTCCGTTCCGATGGTTCCAGCAGAATTAACCACCTCTTCAATCCTGCTGCTTTTCAACTCACCCACAAGTGCACCTGTCGGGCTGTTGGTTCCAGAACTGGTCACTTTTGGCTGTTTAAGGAGGATCTGCCTGATGGTGCTATTCTGCAGTGACCCGAACAAGCCTGAGGCCGTGTTATCTAACGAGGTTGAAACTTCGAGGCCGGAAATTACGTGGCCTTTGCCATCCAGAATGAGAGAAAACGGAATGGATTTATTGCCGACGGGTTCCCAGGGCCTGAATCGGCGCAAGTCAATATCACTGATTAACCGATAGCGACCTTTGACCGGGTGGTCGGCGTTCAGATATCGATTGAAATTATTATTGTCCAGCTCAATCGTGCTGGCCCAACTGTTCCAGTCTGGAAAACAGACGACAAGTGACAGTAATAATAAAGATGGCTTTTTGTTGATAGGCAGGCTACGCCAATTCTGATTTTCTATCAGGTTGGTACTCATGGAAGCATTACCATAAAAATAATGATGATAACTACTCGTATTCTCATTTGTATTTATAGACTATAAGGGGTCATCATGAGCAAGCATGGCAAGCAGATTTTGTTATCCAGACGATCCGTAATAAAATCCTGTTCAGCTCATCAGTCACGGTTCATGCCAATGTTAGCAAAATCGTCGTAAACCCTCGCCCAATCGAGGGTGTCGCAAAACTCTCTCCGGCGTGGGAACTCGCTGACTCCCGTCATTGCCGACTTCATTCTCGTCATTCCCGCGAAGGCGGGAATCCACACTGACTCTCCACCAGAACCATACTGCCCGGTGTCCCCCTGGCCTTGTCATCCCCGAGAAGCCAGAGATCCACCGTTGGCGCTGGATTCCCGCCTTCGCGGGAATGACGACTTCAGAGCATGAGAACGAGCTGTTGAAGTTTTGCGACACCCACACAGAGCGTGGAAACGAGTTGTTGGGCTTTTGCGACACCCTCGATTGGGCGAGGGTTTACGACGATTTTGCTAAGAGGAGTCATTATGCAGGAACATATCAGGCGGCTTTTGTTATACGGATGATCCTTGATAAAAGCGTCTGGAAGTTGCATTTATATTGCTGATAGAGGCGGTTGTTTCTTGAGGGTCTTAATGGCTATCACAATTGCAATCGTTACAGTCATCACAGTGCTCGCTGTAATAAGCCCGATTCCCAAACCAAAAACTGCTGCAGAAAGTTTTCCGGATGATTTTCTGGACAATCCGGAGGACGATGGCGATTCCTCATACAATATGGCGGCAGGGGTTTTTTGATGGTTGTAGTTTCCAGGATGCAGAAAAATTTCCTGCATCTGAACATGCCGACTCCCCTTCTCACTCTCATAATCCTGAACGGACAGATAGACTTTATTGCCCACAAAAACCGGTCGCATAGACTTTACTGCTGCCGGTTTGAATGTGGTATCGAAACGATTAATGTTGGCCTGATCTTTATAAGTAACTACAGACATTTGTCCATCACTGGTGTAGATAATGGCGTGCAAATAATCTTCCGTTGTCACCAACCTGACAGTTGCAAACGAACCCGATGTGCGGGAAGGAAAGCCAACGCTATCGTCAATCATAAAAGCACTATCCATCTGGCCATTTTCAGTGGCGAACCGGCGAATAGACAGTTGCTGTTTCTCAGGGCTAAATGTTGCAACGTAGACCTGGTCTTTTTGTATCAGGATATCCTGCTGAATATTGACTCTGTCGATGTTATTGGTGGGTATTATCTCTTTCCCGCTGTCTCCAAAAGTGGCAATGGGGCTTAGTTGACTACTATCGAACTGCCTGATAAACAGTTGATAGGATGTATCTCTATCACTTTTGCCCGTTACATAAAGGCGTTCACCATCCGGGGAAAGCCTTAGACTAAGCCCTTGTTCCTCATCATATTGGCCACTGCTTTCGGCATAATCTAGAGGATAAAAGAGCTGCTGCTGGTGGTAATGGCCAATAAATATGTTGTCATCGACTGTTCCAGTTAAATACATGAAACCCTGATGATGAGTAGCATCATTAATTTGCAGATTTTCAGGGAATAAGTCGTTATTAACGGTGAATTGTGCCTGGTATCCCTGGATAGCACTTAACGGGAACTCGAGCAGAGTCGTTTTTCCTGAATCTGTTGTTACAACAAGGTTAAGGAAGGAACCAGTTGTTTCCTGAATAACCTGTCCTACCAGTGACTGGGAGGGATCCAGCATTATGGCGTGGTTGTCAGAGGGGGTGTATTTCATAACGCCGCACAAACCAAATTGTTTATCCAGTTCGGTGCCTTTATAGCGTGCCAGAATAACCCCTTCCGAAAGTTCTTCATAATGTGTTCCAGGCTGGATGACAACGTATATCCGCTGGGTTACCGGGTCGTACGCCTGGTAGAGAGGTGTGCCCTTCAGTGGCGGACAGTTATCCAGCGGATTGGCTGAATGGGTTGTGGAGGATGTACTATCAGGTAAGGTTGTATGCAACAATTTTTCTGATGGTGACTCCGAATCAGGTAAAGTACGAGCCTCAAGTGTAGTGTCCAATTCGCTGATTGAATGCTGTGCAGATGACGATTGGGCCGGAGATGAAGTTTCTGACGCTGACTCCGAATCCGATAAGCTATGGGGTCTGGAAGCAGTGCTTAATGAAACGGTTGAGAGCCGAGCAGACGACGATGGTGTAACCGACGGAGTTGCCACGATGTTCTTATCCTCGCGGCAGTCAAATCCTCCTTGTGTGCAATCAATTCCAGCCAGTAGTGTTTGTGGTTTGTAGAAAACTTTTGGAAACGGTAAATAACCATCCCGTCCGTTCCAGATAGTACGATTGAAAGAGGTAGCATCTGTCTCACCACCAGGATCAGCAAACTCATTCAGGACGGTGGGAAACTGGTTATTTGTCTGTTGGGTACCATCTATTCGGGCAAGGTCACGGTAAGGGGTGTTAACGCTTTTGAGCATCGGCAGCTGTGTTGCATCACCGGCATTCCAGAGTGTGCTGTTCAAACCACTCAGGTCTGATTTGAGAGCAGTTTTTGACAGTCTTTTGATTCCTGTATTTCGTCCATCATCACCTAAACTAGCCGATTGATTCTTTGTGAAAGTATCCAGGTTATTCTCAATACGATCTGTCATCCAGATTCTTGCCACTGCCCCGCTCAGATAGAGACTTCCTTCCTGAGCTTCAACCGGCCCCGTATTGACATTGTTGTAAAGCGAGGTCGAATAAAAGCTGGCCTTTCCGGCAATACCACCGACATAGCCACCAATATCAGATAATTTAATTGCTCCGGCATTAAGGTTGTCCCGAATGATTCCACCTTCAGTACCTCCGGCAATACCTCCCACTGAGCCGCCAGCACTGACAGTCCCGGCATTTACATTTTCAACAACAGAACTCTCGTCCACTTGCCCCGCTATTCCACCCACATGTGTTGGAACATACTCTGAAAAAATGTTGCCAGTATTGAGGTTTCTGCTGACCATGGTTTGCCCGGAGGCCTGCCCCACTATTCCGCCCTTGCCTCCTGTTTTTATAGCGTCGACTAATCTCGAATTTATGGACATTTTTCCGGTGTTAAGATTATTTAATACCCTGGCCGTTTCTGCCTTTCCTGCAATTCCCCCGGAATTTTCGGTATATCTGACAGTGACCCCGCCGGTATTCATATTATTGTTAGCAGTACTGTTATTTTTCAGTGTTCCAACAATGCCACCTGCGGGTGAGGAATGCCAAAATCCGGAGATTATTTTTCCGGTATTCAGGTTATTTGAAACAGATGATGTCTGATTGGCCAATCCGGCGATTCCGCCTGTGCTGCCTCCAAAAATTGTGGTGACGGTGCCGGTGTTTACACTATCGCGTATGACGCTGTCAGAAACACTGCCCGCCAAACCGCCGGCGTCACTGCCGTAACCGGTCGTTTTGATCGTTCCGGCATAATTAACCACCTCTTCAATTATGCTGCCTTTCAAGTCTCCCACAAGCGCACCTGTCGGGCTCACAAATCTGGAACTCCTTACTTTTGGCCGTTTAATCAGGATCTGCCTGATGACACTGTTCTGTAGTGACCCGAACAAGCCAGTGGCAGTGCCATAATGTGAAGTTGAAACCTTGAGGCCGGAAATAACATGTCCGTTGCCTTCCAGAGTGAGGGAAAACGGAACGGATTTATTGCCGACGGGTTTCCAGACAATTTGGCTCAGGTCAATATCACTGATTAACCGATAGCAACCTTTGACCGGGTGGTCAGCATTCAGATATTGCCTGAAATTATTATTGTCCAGCTCAATAGTGCTGGCCCAATTGCTTCCGTTTGAGAAACAGACGACAAGTGACAGTAATAGTACAGAGAATTTTTTTTGATAGTCAGGCTTTGCCTGATTTTGATCTTTTATCAGGCTTTTATCCATTGCGGCAATACCATGGAGATAATGATAATAGGTAGGTTTATATAGACTACTCAGAGTCATCATGCCGACTGGCCTTGTTATTTGCCCGTTTCTTCAGGGTCGCTACTTACGGGTTTTCATTCCTGACCTTTTAAACTTGTTGATGGCCAGGACGACTGCAACCGCCGTTGTAGCGACTGCAGCGCTTCCTGCAATAAGCTCAGTTCGCCAGTCAGAAATCACCGCAGACGATTCTGCAGACCATAAAGCGACAGAGGGTTTTTGACGATTATAGTTTTCAAGACCCAGAGAGATTTCTTGCATCCGAACCTGCCGACCGCCCTCCTCAGTATCAGGGTTTTCAATGGCCAGGTAAGCTTTATTGCCTACAAATACCAGGCGCATAGATTCTACCGCCGCAGGCTTAAATCTGGTGTCAAAACGATGGACGTTGACCTGATCTTCATAAGTAAATACAGACAGTTGTCCATCGCTGTTGTAAATAATGGCGTGCAGATAATCTTCCGTTGTCATCAGCCTGACGGTTGTAGGTGAATCCGGGGAGCGGGAAGAAAAATCAATCCAGTCATCAATAATAAAAGTACTATCCATTTCTCCACTGTCAGCGGCAAACCGACGAATAGAAAGTTTCTCTTCTCCGGGACTGAATGTGGCAACGTAGGTCTGGTCTTTTTGTATCAGGATGTCCAGCCGACAGTTGACCGTGTCAATGTTACTGGCGGTTATCAACTTTCTATCATCTTTTTCAGAAGCAGCAGCGGGATTTAGTTTTACGTTGAATTGCAATCGGTATCTCTGGTTGGCCGTTAACGGGAACTCGAACAGGGTCGTTTTTCCTGACTTTGTTGTTGCAATAATATTGAGGGAAGAGCCTGTGGTTTTGTGAATAACCTTTGCTGACAGAGACGGGTATGAGCTCAGTATTTTGGCGTGGGGGCTAGAGGTTGTATAAGTCACAATGCCGCACAAACCAAATTGTTGATCCAGTTCAGGGCCCTTATAGCGTGCCAGAATTATACCTCCAGGAGCCGATTCAGAAGACGGTTCAGCTTTAATCACAACGTATATATGCTGGTTTTCCGGGTCATAGGTTTGCAAGAGTGGTATGCCTTCTGGTGGCGGGCATTGACTTGAGAGGCCGGGCGAATGGGGTGGCAAAGGCTGTGTGGATGTTGGAGTCTGCGAGATGTCATTGTCTGTACTGCAGTCAAATCCTTCTTGTGTGCAGTCAATCCCGGCTAATAAGGCTTGTGATTTGGAGAAAACGTGTAGAAAGGGTAAGTAACCATCCCGAGCGTTCCAGACATCAGGATTAAAAGAGGTGGCATTTGAAACACCACCGGGGTCTGCAAACTCACTCAGAACTGTCGGCAATTTGTTACCACTTATTCGGACCAGTTCACGGTAGGGGATGTTAATGCCTCTGAGCATCGGCAGCTGCGATTCATTACCGGCATTCCAGAGCGTGCTATTCAATCCGGTCAGGTTTGATTTGAGATCACTTTTCGATAGTCTTACGACACCTTTATTACGTCCACTGCCTCTCTCACTGGTCCATTGGTACTTTGTGAAAGTATCCAGATTATGCTCAATACGACCTGCCTTCCAAACTCTTGCTGCGGCCCCGCTTACGTAGCTGAAGTTTCGCTGGGCTTCAACGGACCCTGTGTTGACATTGTTGCACACTGTGGCTGAAAGGGTGGCTGCCCCGGAAATAGCACCTATATGACCACTAACACCTTTCGTTGTGATTGCTCCGACATTCAGGTTGTCCCTTACGCTAGAACCTTCAGCTTCTCCGGTAATACCCCCGGCGGATGCCTGAGGGCCTTGAGTAGTGACAGTTCCGGCATTGACATTTTGAGCAACAGGAGCCTTGACCACATCCCCCGCTATTCCACCTGCATAGGTACGCCAATACTTTGTAGAAATGCTACCCGTATTGAGATTTTTGCTGACCAGAGTTTGCCCGGAGGCATGTCCCACTATTCCACCACTGCTACCACCTTCCCCGCAGCAGAAGCAGAAGCTTCGCAAATAATCCGAGGCAACTTTTCCGGTATTCAGGTTATGTAATACCTCCGATGCTTCTGCTTGTCCTGCTATCCCACCGGAATATTCGGTATAGCCAACATTAATTTCACCGGTGTTTATATTGTTGTTAGCAGTACTGTTGTTTTTCAGGGTTCCGACAATGCCACCGGCAGGCGAGGAGGAATATAAAATTCTGGAGGTTATTTTTCCGGTATTCAGGTTATTAGATATGGAAGATGTCTGATCGGCCCAGCCAGCGATACCACCTGCGCTGGCAGCTCTGATCGTCAGGACGGTGCCAGTATTTACACTGTCGTGTATAACGCTATCAGAAACACTGCCCGCCAAACCTCCGCTATGACTACCAGGACCGCTCGCTCTGACGATTCCGGCATAATTGACCACCTCTTCAATCCTGCTGCCTTTCAATTCTCCCACAAGGGCACCTGCCGGGCTTGTAAATCCGACAGTGCTCACTTTTGGCTCTTTAAACAGGATCTGCCTGATGGTGCTGTTCTGCAGTGACCCGAACAAGCCTGAGGCTGTGTTATCGGCTGACGTTGAAACCTTGAGTCCGGAAATAACGTGGCCGTTGCCATACAGTGTGAGAGAAAACGGAATGGAGGTGTTGCCGATGGGTTTCCAGGGAGTGAATTGGCTCAAGTCAATATCACTCACTAGCTGATAGTGACCTTCGACCGGGTGGTCGGCATTCAGATGTTCTCTGAAATTATTATTGTTCAGCTCAATAGTGCTGGCCCAATTGTTTCCGTTTGAGAAACAGACGACAAGTGACAGTAATAGTGCAAAGGATTTTTTTTTATAGTCAGGCTTTGCCGATTTTGATCTCTTATCAGGCTTTTATTCATTGCAGAACTACCATAGAGATAATGATAATAAGTACGTTAATGTAGACTATTCAGAGTCATCATGCCGACTGACTTTGTATTTGCCCGTTTTCTCAGGGTCGCTACTTACGTGTTCGCATTCCTGACCTTTTAAACTTGTTAATGATAAGGATGACTGCAACCGCCGTAGTAGCCACTACAGCGCCTGCTGCAATAAGCTCAGTCCGCCAGTCAGAAATCACCGCAGACGATTCCGAAGACCGTAATGCGACACAGGGTTTTTGACGATTGAAGTTTTCAATGCCCAGAGAGATTTCTTGCATCTGAACCTGCCGACCGCCTTCCTCAGTATCAGGGTTTTCAATGGCCAGGTAAGCTTTATTGCCTACAAATACCAGGCGCATAGACTCTGCTGCCGCAGGTTTAAATCTGGTGTCAAAACGATGGACGTTGACCTGATCTTCATAAGTAAATACAGACAGTTGTCCATCGCTGTTGTAAATAATGGCGTGCAGATAATCTTCCGTTGTCATCAGCCTGACGGTTGTAGGTGAATCCGGGGAGCGGGAAGAAAAATCAATCCAGTCATCAATAATAAAAGTACTATCCATTTCTCCACTGTCAGCGGCAAACCGACGAATAGAAAGTTTCTCTTCTCCGGGACTGAATGTGGCAACGTAGGTCTGGTCTTTTTGTATCAGGATGTCCAGCCGAGAGTTGACCGTGTCAATGTTACTGGCGGTTATCAACTTTTTATCATCGTTTTCAGAAGCAGCAGCGGGATTTAGTTTTACGTTGAATTGCAATCGGTATCTCTGGTTGGCCGTTAACGGGAACTCGAACAGGGTCGTTTTTCCTGACTTTGTTGTTGCAATAATATTGAGGGAAGAGCCTGTGGTTTTGTGAATAACCTTTGCTGACAGAGACGGGTATGAGCTCAGTATTTTGGCGTGGGGGCTAGAGGTTGTATAAGTCACAATGCCGCACAAACCAAATTGTTGATCCAGTTCAGGGCCCTTATAGCGTGCCAGAATTATACCTCCAGGAGCCGATTCAGAAGACGGTTCAGCCTTAATCACAACGTATATATGCTGGTTTTCCGGGTCATAGGCTTGCAAGAGCGGTGTGCCTTCTGGTGGCGGGCATTGACTTGAGAGGCCGGGCGAATGGGGTGGCAAAGGCTGTGTGGATGTTGGAGTCTGCGAGATGTCATTGTCTGTACTGCAGTCAAATCCTTCTTGTGTGCAGTCAATCCCGGCTAATAAGGCTTGTGATTTGGAGAAAACGTGTAGAAAGGGTAAGTAACCATCCCGAGCGTTCCAGACATCAGGATTAAAAGAGGTGGCATTTGAAAGACCACCGGGGTCTGCAAACTCACTCAGAGCTGTTGGGAATTTGTTACCACTTATTCGGGCCAGCTCACGGTAGGGGATGTTAATGCCTTTGAGCATCGGCAGCTGCGATTCATTACCGGCATTCCAGAGCTTGCTGTTCAATCCGGTCAGGTTTGATTTGAGAGCACTTTTCGATAGTCTTACGACACCTTTATTACGTCCACTGAATGTCTCACTGGTCCATTGGTACTTTGTGAAAGTATCCAGGTTATGCTCAATAGGACCTGCCCGGTACACTCTTGCGGCTGCAGGACTGACATAGGACCACGCTCCCTGTTGTGCCTCAACCCGCCCCGTATTGACATTATTGTAAACTGAGGCCAAGTGGGCCGCAGCCCCGGTAATACCACCTACGTGGCCATTAACGCCTTTCGTTATGACTGCTCCGGCATTCAGGTTGTCCTGAACGCTTGTACCAACCGCTTCCCCGGTAATTCCTCCGGCAGATGCCTGATTGCCGTGAGTCCTGACAGTTCCGACATTGACATTTTGAACAACAGGCGCGTTGATCACGTCTCCTGCTATTCCACCTGCGTAGGTACGCCAACGCTTTGTAGAAATGCTACCCGTATTGAGATTTTTGCTGACCAGGGTTTGCCCGCAAGCATGCCCCACTATTCCGCCACTGCTTCCACTTACGCTTCCAACTAACCTGGAGTAGGCTCTCGAATAATCTGAAGATATTTTTCCAGTGTTGAGGTTATGTAATACCTTGGCTGTTTGTGCTTCTCCTGCAACCCCCCCGGAAAATTGGCTAAAGCCAACATTAACTTCACCGGTATTGACATTGTTGTTAGCAATGCTGTTGTTTCTCAGAGCTCCGACAATGCCACCGGCAGGTGAGGCATATAAATTTCTGGAGGCTATTTTTCCGGTATTCAGGTTATTTGACAGGGACGATGCCTGAACCGCCAATCCGGCGATACCGCCTGCGCTGGCATCTGCGGTCGTGATAACGGTTCCGGTGTTTACGCTGTCGTGTATAATGCTATCAGTAACACTGCCCGCTACACCTCCGGCATGACTGAGAGAACCAATGGTCTTGATGGCTCCGTCATAATTGACTACTTCTTCAATCCTGCTGCCTTTCAACTCTCCCACAAGGGCACCTGCCGGGCTTGTAAATCCGGTACTGGTCACTTTTGGCTCTTTAAGCAGGATCTGCCTGATGGTGCTGTTTTGCAGTGACCCGAAAAAGCCTGAGGTCGTGTTATCGGTTGAAGTTGAAACCTTGAGTCCGGAAATAACGTGGCCGTTGCCATTCAGAGTGAGAGAAAACGGAACGGACGCATTGCCGATGGGTTTCCAGAGAAATTGGCTCAGGTCAATATTACTGGTTAACTGATAGTCACCTTTGACCGGATGGTCAGCATTCAGGTATTGATTGAAATTATTATTGTTCAGCTCGACAGTGTCAGCCCAACTGCTGCAGTCCGGAAAACAGGCGACAAGCGACACTAATAGCAAAGACGATCTTTCACCGACAGTCAGGCTTCTATTCATACGGGTACTGCGATAAGAATAATGATAACAACCACTCGAGTCTGTATGTATAGACTACGGGGCGTCATCATGCAGAAAGATTCCAGGCACCCCATTGACTGGGTCAGAGTCGCCTTGAAGCTGGCAGAAGAAAAATCCGAATGGTTTTTAAGGCGGGCTGCTGTTGCTATTCAGTCGCTCAACCGGCTGCGTAACATCGCCAGAGCTGCATTACCGGTCAGGGCATTCTGTTCCTTACTGGCCTTCTCGCCGAATCCTGTATATTCCAGGTCTTCCTGTGGCAGTTCGTCGAGGAAACGACTGGGTGTGGTATCAATGATTTCACCGTACTGCTTTCGCTGCCCTGCCAGCGTCATGGTCAAAGTCTTTCTGGCGCGGGTGATGCCGACGTAAGTCAGTCGTCGTTCTTCTTCAATATTGTCTTCTTCAATGCTGGTACGGTGGGGCAGAAGGTCCTCTTCCATACCCATCATGAATACATAGGGGTACTCAAGCCCCTTGGAAGCATGAAGCGTTAACAGTTGTACCTTGTCGTTATCTTCTTCCTCTTCCTGCCGTTCCATCATATCTCTGAGAATCAGTCGGGCGATGGCATCTTCAACCGTAGCATCTTCGTCGCCTCTTTCGAGAGTCTGTTGCAGTGAGTCAATCAGGAACCAGACATTGCCCATGCGTTTCTCTGCCCCTGCAGGCGTTGCTGTGGTCTGCATCAGCCAGTTTTCATAGTCGCAGTCGTTAATCATTTCACGGATGGCGGCAATGGGGTCTTCATCGGTCTGGCAGCGGCGGGATACCGAATCCAGCCACTGGGTAAAGTTGCGTAGCTTCTCGACATACTTGGGCGACAGGTCTTCCTGAAGACCCATTTCCTGCGAGGCAGCGTACAAACTCAGGTTGTGAGTACCGGCGTAATTGCCCAGTTTTTCCAACGTAGCAGGGCCTATCTCCCGACGGGGGATGTTGACAACACGCAGGAAGGCGTTGTCATCATCCTGATTCACCAGCAGTCGGAGATAAGCCATCATGTCTTTGACTTCAGCGCGGGCGAAGAATGAAGTGCCGCCATTGATGCGGTAAGGAATTTGATGATGCTGAAGCTTCATTTCCAGCAAGCGAGACTGGAAGTTGCCTCGATACAGCACCGCGTAATCTTTCCAGTGGGTACCGTTTTTTAGTTTCTGGGTCAGTATTTCGGTAGCAATGCGTTCACATTCCATCTCGTCATTACGGCATCGAATAACCCGAATAGTCTCCCCCATGCCCAGTTCGCTCCACAGCGTTTTTTCAAACACGTGGGGATTATTGGCAATCAGGGTATTGGCCGCTTTCAGGATACGGCTGGTGGAGCGGTAATTCTGCTCGAGCTTGATAACTCTTAACGAAGGATAATCGTCCTTGAGCAGTGCCAGGTTTTCAGGACGGGCACCACGCCAGGCGTAAATGGACTGATCATCGTCACCTACCACGGTGAGTTTGCCCCGGTCTCCTACCAGTCGACTGATCAACTCATACTGAGCACCATTGGTATCCTGATATTCGTCGACCAGCACATAGTGGGTTTTGTTCTGCCAGCGCTCCAGAACTTCCGGATGCTCACGGAACAACATGACCGGTTGCAGAATCAAATCATCAAAATCGACCGCATTAAAGGCTTTTAACGTGCGGTTATAATGTTCATAAACCCGAGCAGCGAGTTGCTCGTTGGGCTGACGGGCATTGGCCATGGCCTGTGGGGGCAGAATCAGGTCATTCTTCCAGTTGGAGATCATGTGCTGGACGGCATCAACGCTCTCTTCGTCTGATCCCATTTCCCGCTGCATCAATTCGCCTATCAGAGCGTGGGCATCCTGGGCATCAAAAATGGAAAAGCCCGGCTTGTATCCCAGCGTCTTGCATTCTTTGCGGATCAGGTTGAGCCCCAGGTTGTGAAAGGTTGAAACCGTCAAGCCGTAGGAGGCCCTGCCCTTGACCAGTCTGCCGACACGCTCTTTCATTTCCCGTGCGGCCTTGTTGGTGAAGGTCACGGCAATGATATTGCGGGCATTGATACCACATTCCTGAATCAGGTAAGCGATTTTGGTGGTGATCACACTGGTTTTGCCACTGCCCGCACCGGCCAGAACCAGCAAAGGGGTATCAATGTATTTGACGGCTTCGGCCTGTCGGTCGTTGAGTCTGTGCACGGGGGGTCGCTTTGGTGTTGTGTCTTGAGCTGAGAGGATCAGTATATCAGGAATCTGGCTGTACCGTTGTCTGTTTTAAAATTGACATAAAGGCTCTCTGGCACCATTCTGGTCACAGGATCAATATAACAATGACAAAAATTCAAGTGGTTTTTGAGCCTATGAAATTTCGTTTTATTTTCAGTGTGCTGTCACTGCTGTCAGTCTCTTTAACTGCTCAGGGTACTTTTTCTATTGTTGCCGTTGACCCTGTTACCAGAGAAGTTGGGGCTGCCGGGGCAACCTGTTCTCCTCTAAGCGCCTTCCAGCGTACGGAAGCCGATTTTTTATCACGACTGCATCCGGGCAAAGGTGTCATCGTGAGTCAGGCTTTTTACCACGAAGTCAATCAGCAAAATGCCAGCAAAAAGATGGATGAGGGTATGAGTCCCGAGCAAATCATTCGCTGGCTAAAGGCCAATGACGTGGATCAATTCCCATCCGCCCGGCAGTACGGCATTGTCGATTTTGATGCTGCCAATCATCCACGGTCTGCTGCTTTTACGGGAGAAGATGTCTTTATTGCAGATGGACATCGTACGGGAAACCATTATGTGATTCTGGGAAATTCTCTATTACATGAAGCAGTATTGGATAATATGGAAGATAGTTTTAACGGTACCCAGGGCAGTCTGGCTGATAAACTCATGGCCGCCATACAGGGCGCTAATTTTGCTGGTGCCGATCGCCGCTGTTCTTCTAAAGGGGTTTCCTCATTATTCTCTTTTTTGGTGGTTGCCCGACCTGATGACACCGAAGAGAACTACTACGTCGATTTGGGCGTAGCGTCCGTTCCCGCAGGTGTCGATCCGATCAATGAGCTTCAGGCTCAGTTTGACAAATGGAAAGCATCTATTTCCGGGAAGCAGGTGCATCAAGACCTTTGATATCCTCCCCGTCGTAAAAATATTCTGCTTCCCATGCTTCATCGTGGGAACGAATCAATCACGTTCCCACAGACCAGCGAGTTTTGAGTGCTTCAGGAGTGCTTCCACTTCTGGGTTCTGTTCAATAGCAATTTACCCAACGTCATATGAGCTATCTTGACGCAGGCTGCGGTTGCCAGAATCAAAACCGCCATGGCTGCGGCCGGGCCTGTTTGTCCGGCATCTTCCATATTCATTACAGAAACGGAAGCCAGCATAGTATCCGTGGAGTAAAGGAAAACAACAGCCGACGTGGTGGTCAGGGCGTTGACGAAAAGGTAGATCGCTATATCCAGCAAAGCAGGCGTGCAGACCGGCAGGGATACTTTCAGGAAAGCTTTATACTGTGGAATCTTGAGTGATGCGGCTACCTGTTCGATCTCGGCGGGTAACTTCTTCAGAGCGGTCAATGCCGTCAGGTGCCCGACAGTGAAATAGTGGGCCACGGTGTTGATAACCAGAATAGCCATGGTTCCATAGAGTATACCCAGCGGATTACCGGCCTGATTAAAGAAGAAGATATAACCCAGACCCAGCACCATACCGGGTACTGCCATCGGCAACATGGCCATAATGTGGATAAAGTGCCTTAGTATGGGGGGTAACTTACTTTTTTCCACATTGTAAGCGGTAATGAAAATAATCAGGGTTCCGGCAATAGCCGTATAGAACGCCATTTCCAGAGAGTTGAAATAGGGTTCCCAGCCATTGGCACTGAACCTTTCAAACTGATAGTTGTTCCAGGATAGCTCCATATTCCAGGGCCAGAAAGTGACCAATGAGCCATAAATCGCCATGCCCACCACGGCCAAAATGGCCAGAGAGACCAGGCTACAGAGCAGGAAGAAAATGCTGTCCTTCACGGGGTTTCGCTCGGGCTGGAAATTGACTGAGCGAGCGCCAAACAATTCCTTCTGTTTTTTCTGCACTCTGTGATCAATCACAAAAGCCAATAGAGCGGGTATCAGCAAAAGCACACTGATGACAGCGCCCATGGCAAAGTTCTGCTGACCGGCGACCTGTTTATAGATGTCGGTAGCCAGTACGTTATATTGGCCACCAATCACTTTCGGGACACCAAAGTCGGTTACGACCAGGGTGAATACGACAGTGACCGTGCTGATCAAACCAAACTTGGCAGCTGGAAGCGTGACTGTTGTAAACGTTCTGAATGGAGAGGTACCCATGGAGCGAGCTGCTTCATAGAGTCTGGCGTCGGATGTTGAAAGCGCCGTGGTAAGAATTAGCAGTGCATGGGGAAAGGTCCAGAAAGCCAGACCCATAACAATACCGGGCAGACCATAAATAGAGTGACCAAACAGCAGGTCTACAGCCACCCCCTGATTACCAAACAGATAAATCATACTGATGGCAGGCAATAGGGAAGGTGCCAGTATGGGTAACATGCCCATTACTTTGAAGAGCGGTTTCAAAGGCATCTGGGTTCGTGTCAGTCCGTAAGCAAACAGGAATGACAAGCTAACGACTATTGTCGTAACAATAACACCGACTTTCAGCGTGTTGCCAATGGAATGACTCAGGGCCGGGTTGCCAAGATACTCAGCAAAGTAACTCAGACCAATAAACGTCCCACTGCTGTCCTGAACGCTTCTTGCCAGCATGGCCAGGAGTGGCAGAAGCAGTGAAATGATCAGATAGAGAGCAACCGCTCCGATGACCAGCCCAAGAATCCATTGATCCCTGCTGATGGCTGGCAGCAGAGGCTTCCGGCCCAGTGCTGGAGAGTTTGCATCCGCTGGGGTGTGTGTAGATAGACTCATATTTAAAGCGGGCTCATCATGCTGCAGGGAAGACATGGATATGTTTTTCACTCAGGGACAACCGATTCTGGCTCCCCGGTTCCAGCTTAAGGCCAGCCAGCTGGTGGACAGGTACATCGACTTTAATCAGTCGCTCACTGCTCCAGCCAACAGGGCTGCACTCTGCACGAACAAAGGAGCCCTGAAACTCCAGACTTTCAACACTGACTGGCAAAGCAGACTGACCTTCACTGAAGCTCAGGTCTTCCGGACGAATCCCCAGAATCACTTTTCTCGTTGTTGACTCAGTCACTGGCAGAGAGAGTGGCTGGTTGGCCAGTACGACCTGATTCTTTTTGTTGGTATCACCTTCCAGAAAGTTCATGGCGCCAACAAATTCAGCAACGAAGCGAGAGGCTGGCTGTTTGTAAATTTCTTCCGGTGTGCCTATCTGTTCTATGTTTCCGTGATTCATCACCACGATGCGATCAGCCATAGCCATGGCTTCTTCCTGGTCATGGGTCACCATAATGGTGGTAATGCCCAGTTTTCTTTGCAGCTTACAGATCGTTTCCCGCAACTTGATTCTGACTTTGGCATCCAGGGCCGAGAGGGGTTCATCGAGCAACAACAACCCCGGAGAGAGTGCCAGAGCCCTTGCTAGTGCTACACGCTGTTGTTGACCGCCAGAAAGCTGAGAGGGAAATTTGAGGCCGGAATCCTGCAGGCCGATAATATCCAGCCATTGGTTCACGCTGTCCTCAACTTCACGTTTGGATTGACCCTGGTTTTTCAAACCAAAACCGATATTTTCTGAAACACTCAGGTTGGGGAACAGGGCATAGGATTGAAAGACAATGCCGAAGTCTCTTTGTTCAGGTGGGAGTGCTGTTATGTTGGTGCCATCCTGCCAGATCTCTCCCTGTTTACAGGCTTCCAATCCGGCAATCATTCTCAACAGCGTCGTCTTTCCGCAACCCGAGGGGCCGAGAAAACAGATGAATTCACCCTTATTAACGGACAGGGAAATCTCTTTGAGAGCGGTGAAATCGCCGAAGCGTTTCCCCAGGTTTTCGATGGTGAGAAAGGGTTTCATAGCGTTAACTTCCTAAAGCTCCAAACCTGAAAAGCCGTTTATTCCCGTTGGGGAATAAACGGCACTTTCTGTGTAACTAGTGTGATATCACGACTTGGGTTCGGACATATGATCGAAACGCTTGGACCACTCAGCAAGTACAGTCTCACGCTCACTGGCCATTTCACCAAAGTCCAGATCCACCATGGCGCTTTCTACATCTGGATAGTTAGGTACTTCTTTACGGACGTCTTTGTGACCGACAACGGGGTAAGCCTCTACATAATGCTCATTCGCTTCCTGGCTGAGAGACCAGTCGATCAGTTTTTTTGCAGCTGCAGCCTTGTCGGTACCTGCAACCAGACCCACTGACTCCACATCCCAGCCAATGCCACCTTTTGGCAGAATCAGATCCAGTGGCGCGCCCTGGCTTTTCAGTTGAGCTCCACGAACTGCCATGGAAATACCAATAGCCACTTCACCCATGGCAGCCTGAACACAGGGCTTGGAACCTGAGTGAGTGTATTGGGACATGTTGTTGTTCAGCTTATCCATATAGGCCCAGCCTTTGTCTTCACCCATGCTCTGCAGCCAGGCGGAAACCTGCATATAGCCAGTGCCGGAAGAGGCCGGGTTAGGCATGGCAATCTGGCCCTGATAGACCGGATCAAGCAGGTCTTGCCAGGATTGAGGCTTGGGCAGTTTTTTGGCTGCGGCTACCGCTTCGTTGTAGCAAATGACATTGAAATAGGCCTGGTTGCCAAACCAGGCTTTAGCGGCATCAGGATCAACCAGCTGAGTCTTGATTTGATCCAGACCTCTGGGCTTGTAGGTGCCCAGTACGCCTTCGTCCTTCAGCAGTGCCATGCTGGAACCGGCCAGACCCCATACGACGTCTGCCCTGCTGTTATCTTTTTCTGCCAGCAGTTTAGCGGTCATGATACCGGTAGAGTCCCGTACCCATTTGATGCTGATATCGGGATTATCCTGCTCAAAGGCTTTCTTGTAGCGATTCAGAATGTCGGTCTCAAAAGCAGTATAAACCGTCAATTCCACAGGAGATGCAGCGAAAGATGAAGCGCTGAAAATTGAAGTTGTTGCCAGGGTCAGGGCTGTCAGGTGTTTTTTCATGGAGCTCTCTCCAGTCGGATAATCATTTTGTTCTGGCTAAGACCAGAAGGGATATCGCGATTCTACGAGAGAGAAATGACTAAAATATTACAGATCTTTTTCGACTCTGTGACAGCTTCCTGCAACATGGCCAACTCCTGGTCGTCGGAGGCTGTGCAATCAGGCGGCGGTTCGGCAGAGTGCCCAGAACCAGGGCGGGGTCTTTGGCACCATTATTACGGTGGCGGGGATTGGGGCTGCTGCGCTGCTTTAGTCGCCGGGCAGCCAGTCGTCATCTGTGATCTGTTCAAAGGTCCATGGGCATTGGCCGGGAAAGCTTTTTTTGCTCAGCTTCTGGCTTTCACTGCGAGCGTAATTGTTCATCTGCTTAACTGCTTGCCGACAAGCATCGGAATATGCACCCGCCAATAACTCCACGATCATGGGCTGTAAATGAGGGTGTTTTGAAATTTGCTTTTCAATCGCTGCTCTGGAATTGTAGATACTTGGCATCCACGTCTGGACAACCTTATCCTCTACCCACAAATCTTTCAGAATGCGTTTCTGATAATCGTATTTGAGAAGATGTAAAACCAATACCGATAAATGAGACTCAAGAGTATCTCTGGTACTGCCCATTTCGTACTCCATCGCCTCCAACAGATTGTCAATGTCGAGTTTGTGAAATTGTCGCTGAGCCAGCAGCTCCCGTTGCTGGCTTAGCCAGGCGGTGTAGTCGGTTTTGTATAAATCAGTCATCATCAGCCTCCGGCAGCCAGCCATCTTCCATGATTTCGTCATAGGTCCATGGGCACTCAGACGGGAAAGCGTCGGGTCTGCACTGCATCTCGTTGGCAGCAAGCTTTCGGGCGTACTGATAGGCTTTTGGCAAAATCTCGTCCAGTTTACTATTGAGAGCGGGATTTTCTTCAAGCTCATGCTCAATGGCAATACGTTGTTTACTGATACTGGTTGACCAGCTTCGGAACCATTGATCCATCTCATGCAAATCATTTTTTTTACGCTGCATCTGCCATTTAAGCGAGTGCATGAGTAATTGAGACAAACGGCTCTGTACTGAACGATAACGGGCTCTACCCATGTCCTCAACTTCCTCGACCAGGTTGTCCATATCAAGTTCATCGAAACGGCCTTGCCTGATAAGCTCGGCTTGTCGATAAGACCATGTGTAGAAATCAGTGTCATACAAGTTTTCCATAAATCACCTCCATTGCCCTACCACTGTAGGCAAATAACATAGGGGAATCAAAATGAATTGCTAAAGCACAGATGCTTTTGCCGGGGCTTTGCCCGTGGTTTTGGGCTGGTCAATTTGGTCATTGATGCCAGGGAGAACCGTCAATATCGCAAAGAAATGATGGGTTTGCTGAAAGATTTATCGAATGAGCGTAAAACCCCGTACTTTAATAGGGTGTCGCAAAACTCTGGTTCCCAAGGACCAGCACGGGAACGAGTTTTTGGAGTTGTGCGACACCCTCTTTACGACAGGGAGGATGTCAAAGGATGTTTTCAATATTCTTTTCTGCAATGCCGGGAGCCAGGGTCATGCCCTTGCCACCGATGGCCGTGAGAAAATGAATTTTGTCGTCTATATCATCCTGGTAGTAGTGATCGGTTTTACTCTGGCAATAATAACCTGCCCAATATTCCGCGATATCCCAGCAAGGAAGCTCAACAATGTTTCTGGCTTCTGTCAGCATCCGTTCATTGATGGATTGATTCATTGTGAAGGAGAGTTTCTCTGCCTCGCGGGCATCGGCGTACTCGTGTGAGTCGCCAATGATGATGGACCCGTCAAGCTCCTGTTTGAACAGAATATGTATCCCGTACTTATCCAGCTCTGAGTCTTTTTCTCCGGCACTCCAGGAAGGCAAGTTGCGAAAGCTCTCATAGCGTCTGATAGTCCTGCCCGAAAGCAAATTGCCATTGAGACTGACGCTCTTCAGTGGTTTGGTACGCATCATTTGGAGCTTGACCAGCTCAATATCACTGTTGAGAAAGCGTGATGGAAACAGGGTTTTGAAATCATGCCCGTTACAGACTATCGCTTTTGAAGCCCGGTATTGCTCACCAGCTGAATCCATACTGATGACTTCATCCTGCCCGGTTTCCATGCTGATGATTTGGGTGTTGGGTCGGTATTCAACGGTGTATTCCTGCTGAATAAACTCAATGATGCGGTAAATCAGTTGCAGGGGGTTAACACTGAATTCCTCCGGGAAGTACAAGGCACCTTTTGCATAACTTTTCTTGACGGCAGGATTGGCACGTATAACCTCGTCAATACTTAGCAGTGATGAAGGGTAGCCCGTTTGCTGATTTCGTTGGTGTAGCTCTTGCAACATGGCCAACTCCTGGTCATCGGAGGCTATATACCAGCTGCCATTTCTTCGGGCTGAAATATCAAACTGATCTTGCAGGGTCTGATAAATGCTCAGAGAGTCCAGGGCGGTCGGCAGCAGGTCTGCTGTCATGCCGGATGGAACAACCATGCCAAAGTTTCTGACGGTGGCCTGTACCGGTTGACTGTCTTTTTCAACCAGCAGTACCTTATACCCCCGCTTCGCAGCAGCGAAGGCGTGAAAAGTGCCAAGAATACCTGCACCGACAACCATTAAATCGTATTTCAAAGGTGTCTCCCTGTGTTCAAATGTGCTTAAGGATATCGGCCAGGCTGTCGAGCACCAGCGTTGGAGCGGCTGTTGCCAGTTGCTCCCGGGTCTGGGCGCCTGTAGTCACGCCAACCGTGATACCGCAGTGGGCGTTTTTTCCTTCCTCGATGTCAATGGCTGAATCTCCGGCTTTAAGTACCTGTGAACTGTCGTGAATACCGGTTTTCTCCATGGCCAGCTCAATCATGTCCGGTGCTGGTCTGCCGTTTGTTACATCATCCGCAGTGATCAGGGTGTCGAATTCGACCCCGGGCAGCCAGTTCATCTTTTTCAGCAGGCCTGTTGCTACCTGGTGGCTATAGCCGGTGTTGAGTGCGACTTTGATGCCTCTTGCCCGCAGCTCTTTCAAAAGTTCGGGGACGCCGTCAAAAGAGGTGACTGCCAGTTCTTCATAGGCCCGTGTCAGTTGTTTTTTAAAGGACTGGAAGATTTGTTCCGAGTCCGAGTGGTCAAAGCCTTTGGACGACAGGGTATCTTTTATGGCCTGATGCTTCTCTTTGCCTGCGCCATGCTCAAGGACTTCGTCCAGAGTGAAATCGTAGCCTGCGTCGACAAGACTCTTCTGAACGGTTTTGTAAACGACGTTGTCTTCATTGACCGTAGTACCAGCCATATCAAAAACCGCGAGTTGAATTTTGTTCATTGTGACCTCTTCTCATTTTTCAGATTCGGAAATTAAAGGGTTTGGACGTTCAGTAAGAAAATGGCTCATACCATTGGCACCAGCAGGTATTAATGACTCTCAAGTCATGGGGCTCACAGTGGTGTCAGCGGCTATAACCACCGCATCCTGCCGCCAATACTCAAAGTCACAGTCAATCAAGACATTCGATTGATCGTAGTTTGTTCGCTCAACCAACAAACCGGAACTGCCCGTGGTGACCTTGAGGTGCAAAGAAGCCTCGGCATTCAGGCCTACCGGGTACAACCTGAAACTGACCCGGGCATACTGGCGGTTATAATGCTCCTGATAGATATCGGAGAGTGATCGAGACAGATCATGCTTGAGCAGATCCGGGAAGTAGGCAGGGTTCATGTAATTTTCAACGTAGAGGACATTTCGCCCATCCACTGAACGAAGGCGTTGCAGCCGATACACAGGGGTCAGAGCTGGGATCTGAAGTAGCTTTTGAACCCTGGGCGGTGCTGGTACCCGTTCAGCATGGATCATCCGGGTACCGGGTACTCTGCCCTGGCGGGTAACGATGGTATGAAAGTTAGCATTCACCGTAGGGTCATAGGTCACTCTTTGCGGAGAAACAAACCAGCCTCTGCGATCTTCGCGATAGACCAGTCCGTCGGCTTCCAGTGATGACAATGACTCTCTGAGAGTAATGCGGGTGGTACCGAATTTTTCACTCAGCAATCGCTCCGAGGGTAGCTTGCTTCCCGGTTTTAATGCCCCGCTTTCTATCTGCTCGTTCAGGGCCGTGCGAATGATTTGATACTGATTTTTTCCCTGTCCCATAAATACTATTCTCTAAGGGTCAATGGATTTTCAACTGGTATAGACCATACTAAACGGCTTTTATGACAATTAAATGATCGCTTTTATGACAATTAACTATTTGCTTGACTGACGTTGGGGGGAGCTCTTTTAGCTGTTGTTTCCAGACTGGTATGAATGTGAAATTTTTATGAAGAGTGGTCGCTGGGTATTTACAGAAAAAAGTGTCTCCATCATGATTTTGTACCAATTGGTATATACCAGACGATTGAAATTTCTGTTTCTACAGGTGTCTCATTAAAGTCATGTCTACAAAAGAAGTGCCCACTGTGAAAGAAAAGAGCCTGGAAAATCCTTATCTTCTGTTGACTCCGGGACCCCTCTCAACCTCTGCCAGTGTCCGAGAAGCGATGCTGCGTGACTGGTGTACCTGGGACGATGATTACAACCTTGGCGTGGTTGAAGAGATCCGCAGTCAGCTGATTAAACTGGCCTCGGATACTGATGACTACACCGCCGTTCTCATGCAGGGTAGTGGTACTGCTTCGGTAGAAGCAACCGTCGGGTCGGTTATCTCTGATGAAGGGAAATTACTGGTCATTAACAATGGGGCTTACGGTGCCCGTATTGCCCGGATTGCCGAGTATCTGAATATTCCCCACAGTGTTCTGAATTGTGGTGAGATTAATCCGCCGACGCCGGGGGAAATTGATCAGGTACTCTCTGAAGATAAAGCCATCACTCATGTCGCCATTGTTCATTGTGAAACCACAACAGGCATGCTGAACCCTGTTGAAGCAGTCGCACAGGTGGTGAAGAAACACGACTGTATTCTGATTGTTGATGCCATGAGCAGCTTCGGCGGTGTGCCGATTGACCTTGCCGGGCTGGGTATTGATTTTCTGATCAGCTCTGCCAACAAGTGTATTCAGGGCGTACCCGGTTTTGGCTTTGTTATAGCTCGTCGTACTCTTTTGTCCCAATGCAAAGGCCTGGCCCGCTCTCTGTCTCTGGACCTCTATGATCAGTGGCAATGCATGGAAAAGAATCACGGTAAGTGGCGTTTTACTTCCCCCACCCACACCGTAAGGGCTTTCCATCAAGCCCTGGCAGAGTTGATTGAAGAGGGGGGCATTGCTGCCCGTCACAAGCGCTACGCCAGCAATCAGCGTTTGCTCGTCCAGGGTATGAGTGAGCTGGGCTTCCGGTGCCTGTTAGACACTGAACTGCACTCTCCGTTTATAACTTCATTTTACTCCCCCGAGCACCCCGATTATGAATTCCTCCGCTTTTATGAGCAGCTGAAAGGGAAAGGTTTCGTCATTTATCCCGGTAAAGTCTCTGATGCTGACTGTTTCAGAATTGGCAATATCGGGGAAGTGTATCCGGAAGACATCAGCCGATTGATTAAAGCCGTTTCCGAAAGCATGTACTGGCAGGAACAGTAATACTGTCAGGGTGTGAACCTGAAAGTAAGCGCTGACTGATAGATGATCTGCCTGAGCCGCTGAGCTGATAGCCAGAGATTGAAAAAACAGCTTCATAACAAAGAGAGGTTATCGGTTAACCTGGTTCACGATCCAGCTTTCTGTAATGCACCGCTTCAGCAAGATGCTTCTGTTGAATGTCTTTGTCCTCATCAATATCCGCCAGAGTTCGGGCCACTCTCAGTATTCGGTGTACGGCTCTGGCTGAGTAACCCAGTTTGTCACACAGCCGGGTCATAAAATCCTGTTCTTGCTTATTCAGTGAACAGTATTCATCCATCTCGCTGGCAGACAATCGGGCGTTGGGTTTCCCCTGCCTGTGCTGCTGGATAGACCTTGCCTGAATCACCTGTTGACGTATTTTTTCAGTTGACAGGTTTTCATCTTCGGGCGGGTTTTCAAAAAGTCGCTCCGTTTTCTGACTGGAAACCTCTATCTGTAAATCAATGCGATCCAGTAAAGGACCTGACAGTTTTCGTTTATAACGTCTGACCTGCTCGGCAGAACACTGGCAGGCTTTCTGTGGGTCTCCAAGATATCCGCAGGGGCAGGGGTTCATGGCGGCAATCAACTGAAAGCCGGCAGGGAAGCTGGCCTGACCTTTGGCTCGGGAAATAACCACTTCCCGGGTTTCCAGGGGCTCTCTCAGTACTTCCAGGGCTACCTTTTGAAACTCCGGCAGTTCATCCAGGAACAGGACACCATTATGCGCAAAGGAAATCTCTCCTGGTCGGGGCTGGCTGCCTGACATTTACACTTATTACTGATAGCGTAAAGACCATAAGTTCGGGGCTTGAGCAGTTTTTCCTACATCGGAAATTGAGAGCATCTATACCTATAACTGATACTAAATTGCTTTTTATACCCATAAGAAAGAACAATTGTAGGACGTGATATGCCCGTCAGAACGATCCCCAAGAATTATAGAAATGTCACTGGCCGTGTCTCTCTCAGAACCTCCGATGGTGTTTCCGCAGGCTTTGAGTCCTCTTTGGAAAGAGATCTTCTGATTTGTCTCGATATGATGCCTGATGTTGTTGAAATCGAAGAACAGCCAGTCGTAGTTCCTTATGCCCTTGAAGGCAAGGCACACACGTATACGCCTGATGTTTTGTTCAAGTACCGGTCCGGTGTGACCGTCTTGGCTGAGGTCAAATATCGGGAGGATCTCTTTGCCAACTGGAGCGAAATTAAGCCCAAAATAAAAGCAGCCAGAAAATATGCTAAGGACAGAGGTTGGGAGTTTAAGATACTAACAGAGAAAGAAATTCAGACGGTCTGGCTCGATAACTGCCGTTTTCTGCGGCGATACAGTATTGAAGACTGTATGCCTGCTATGGTGGAACATACTAAAGCAGCCATTGAATCCATGAGGCATACGACGGTTTCCGGCTTATTGAATTATCTGAGCGCAGACCGCTGGCGGCAGGCTGAATACCAGACTGTTGTCTGGGCGCTTCTGTCTGAGGGAGGTATCAGTGCCGACCTGACCTCACCTTTAAACCTCAAATCCGAATTATGGCCTGGAGAACGAGAAGCGGAGAGACAGCATGAAGAGTTTTGAGTTCAAGCCCAACATGCGTGTCCGCCGTGAGAGTGACGGTCAGGAGTTTGAGTTGATTGTTCCCATAGATATGGTCAGAGCAATCGTTCGTAATGTCGATACAGGCGAAGCAACCAATCATGCGCTTGCAGAGTTAACTCCTGTCGTTGAAACAGAAAAAATTCTAAAGACTCAGAAGCCTGACCTGGCTTCTATTGGGGATGAAGACTGGAATATTGCAAGACAGCGTTTTGAAATCATCGCACCCTTGTTAAACCCACCTGAAGCAGAGCAACCTTCCGATACCAGAACCCGAGTAAAGATGATTGCACAGCAACATAAACTTGGTGAAGCGACAATCTGGCGGTGGTTAAAAGCATGGCGGGAACAAGGTACCCTGTCTGCCCTGATTCCACAGAAAAGAGGAAATCAGGCCGGTTCAGACAACTTACCCGATGATATCAGCAGCATCATTACTGCTACCATTAATGAACTGTATCTTGATAGCCAAAAGCGCAGTGTCTCCAGTATTTGCCGTGCAGTGGACAGGCGTTGTAAACGGGCAGGTTTGGAACCCCCACATCACAATACGGTGCGTAAGCGAATAAAGCGCTTGCCTATCTATACAGTGACGAAACGTCGGTTCAGCAAAAGTGAAACACGAAATAAGTTTGAACCATCAGTAAAAAACTTTCCCGGTGCTGAAACACCGTTAGCGGTTTACCAGATTGATCATACACCCGCTGATGTCATCCTGGTTGACGAAGTGTCTCGCAAACCGATTGGCAAACCCTGGCTAACTGTCGCTATTGATGTCTTCACCCGAATGGTGGCTGGCGTTTATGTTTCTTTTGATGAGCCTTCTGCAACCAGTGTGGGTATGTGTCTGGCCCATGCCATCCTCCCAAAGGATCAGTGGTTGCAAACACGGAACATTGAAGGTATCTGGCCGATCTGGGGTAAGCCTGCTATGGTACACGCCGACAATGCCAGAGATTTTCGCTGTTCCATGGTTCAACGCGCTTGCGAGCAGTACAACATTGATTTGACCTGGCGTCCGGTAGCTCGCCCTAATTTTGGTGGTCACATTGAGCGCCTTCTGGGAACATTTAATCAGCAGATTCATGAACTGCCTGGTAGCACTTTCTCATCGGTGGATAAAAGAGGCGATTACCAGTCAGAAAAAAAAGCCAGTCTTTCCTTGAAAGAATTCGAAGAGTGGCTGGGAACGCTGATTGTGAATGTTTACCATGAAACACCGCACTCAGCTGTGATGATGACTCCTTCAAAGAAGCTTGAGCTGGGTATTTTTGGTGATGAAAATACTCCAGGCAGTGGTTTGCCTCTGAAGGTGGAAGACGGCCACCGGTTGCATCTAGACTTTCTCCCCTACAGCGAACGGACAGTTCAACGCTACGGTATCGTCTGGGATGAGATTTACTACTACCACGACCTGCTTCGTCGTTGGATTCACGAACCCTGTCCCGATGCCCCGAATCGCAAACGAAAGTTCCTTTTGCGCCGAGACCCGAGGGACATCAGCAAACTGTACTTCTGGGATGATGAGATGCAGCAGTATTTTTCTATTCCCTACCGTAACATCTCACATCCGGTGATTACCCTGTCGGAGCTTCGCAAAGTTAAACGCAAGCTCAAGGAAGAAGGGCTGAAAGATATTGATGAAGATAAAATCTTCACAGCTTATGAGAAAATGCAGGCCATCAGTCAGAAGGCCAAAAAAGACACCATGGCTGTTCGACGTCAGGCAGCCAGAAAAAAATACGGCCAGAAGGCAGCGGCAGCGATTCGGCCCAAGCCGGAAAAAAGCAATGGAAGAGAAATAAGCTTTGATCAGGCAGAGGATGACCTGTTCTCTGAAGACATCAAGCCTTTCGATGACATCGACAAGTCGTACAACGAAAGTGAATGGCAAAAGGCTGAGGACTTGATGCATGAGTGATCATTTGCAGCCCAGTGTTCGAGAGGTGCTCGAACAACCGATTGAGAAGCAGATCAAGTTTGTCAGAAGCCCTGGTTGGATCGGTTATGACTCTGCTACCCAAGTCCTGGCGAAGTTAAATGAACTACTGGATTGGCCTCAATGCCATCGTATGCCTAACCTACTGATTGTGGGTGAAACCAATAATGGTAAGAGTATATTGCTTACCCGCTTCTGTGAAGAACACCCGCCATACTATAAAGATCCTGAGGCCTTTGAAGGTTTTACTCTTCCTGCTCTGTTGGTGCAATGTCCTCCAGTGCCGGATGAGCGAATGCTTTACAATGCTATCCTTGATACCGTCTGGGCTCCCCGTAACGTCAATGACTCAGCCACGAAGTTGCTGGGTATCGTTCTGCGAACCCTTAAACACGCGAATGTAAGAATGCTGATCCTTGATGAGTTGCACCATATGCTGGCGGGTACGACCAAGAAGCAACATCAGTTTCTGAACACAATCAAATACCTTGCCAATGAGCTGCGAATCCCGATTGTTGCTGCGGGTTTGAAAGAAGCTGTCAGGGCGATCAGTGTAGAGCCTCAATTATCCAACCGATTTTCAGTTGTGTCTCTCCCTACCTGGCAACTGGATCGACCCTTCTTAAGGTTGTTGGCCTCTTTTGAGCGAGTGCTACCCCTGGTAAAACCGTCTAACCTTACCAGCAAGGAGTTTGCGACCACGCTTTATACGGCCAGTGAGGGGCTTATCGGTGAGCTGTCCATGATCCTGAGTGAAGCCACCGTCAGGGCGGTCAAAGCAGGTCGATCTCATATCACACCAAAGGATGTAGAGAGCATTGGTTGGGTACCTCCGTCTGAACGGCAAAAGCACGCCAGCACCATTTAATACTCATGACAGGCCGGAATTGTTACTCCGGCCTTGCCCCAAGCCCAATGAATTATTGACCAGTTGGATGACCCGGCTGGCACATCGCTACGGTCAGGCGGCTCCCGCCTTTTACGCTTGCTTATTTGAGAACCCCAGACTTTGGTATCGAGATTTGGATTGCAATTGTCCTGAATCGTACCTGCAAACTTTATCAAGGCGGGTTGCATTGCCTGTCGATACTCTGATTGAACTGTCACTAAAAAACTTCAATGATGTGTTGCCGGTTAACCCGTCCGATGGTTTGCCGCTTTGGGTCATGCCTGTAGGCATCTATCACCGAGAAAGAAAACGTTTTGGGTTGCAGTATTGCCCTTTGTGTCTGGAAGCAGATGGATATTGGCGGCAGCAATGGCGACTGGCCTGGAATACCGGATGTCCAGAGCATCAGATCCAGCTCTGGGATTGCTGTCCTGCCTGTCGCTACCCTGTGCAGTATCATCTTACTGATCCGGCAATACAGGGTTTGTGTCACTGTTCCCAATGTGGCTATGACCTCCGTAATGCCAAACAAACAGTTTGGATTCACAGCGAACCTGCCAAAGGGCTAGTTGAAGTACTGAATGGATCGTTGAAGTCAAAGATAGCAAAGTGGTTATACCCGGGCAATCCAACCGATTTTGCTTTGGGATTACGATTTTTGGCACAACTCATCACGGGGCAGGCACGTATTCGAGAAATGTTAGAGCCACTGGTAAAGATGACAGTACCAAGTCAATGCTCGACCTCAATCCAAAGAGCCGGTCTTTCGCAGAGAGCCTGGATTATAGAAGGTCTGTCAGTACTCTTGGAGCAGTGGCCTGGCCTGTTGAAAGATTTGCTCCAACGGGCAAAGTTACAACCTTCAAGAGTGATGAATGTAAGGAAGAACATTCCTCTCTGGATCAGGTTGGGTATCAATTATCAGGGACAGAGACCAGTGAATGAAGTTCCTCTAAAAACCGGAGTGCAAACGACTGCTATCTCCCCCAAGAGGCTACCGGCATTTACAGCCCAACAAAAAAAAGCCCTTCTCAGATACTTGGATGAGCAGCTTGATAAAGCTTCAAGCCATAACGAATCTTTGTCACAGGCTAAGGCTCTGTTATTGCGTGACAAGGCGTTTCTTCATACCTGCATGGCATTCGATGTGTCAGCGCTAGTCATTAGCCAACTGACTCTCACTTCTGTAGTCGCCCCAAGTAGCAAAAATCAAGGAGCTGGCGCGCTTTATCTGGCGCACCAGAGGCGGATACTAACAACGGATGATGCATTCTGGTATCGATCCATCATTGATTACCTGAAAGAAGCGCGGAGGCAATTATCCGCTGTTCGGGGGTCAGACAACCTGTTTGTATCAAATAAGGGGCATAGTGTATCTCTGCATGCCAGCAAAAGGATTCGTCAGTATTTTAGAGTTGTGTGCCCCGAGGGTGGAGCGGGTTGCAAGGAGCTGCGACCGAATGAAGTAGCTCATAGTGATTTTTCATTACAGGAACGTCTACCTTCAGGTTCTGAACCGACAACACCCAAAGATCTTTCGAGGTGTACCTGTCAAATGTGCTTGAGGAGTTGCTCTAGGCTTACTCTGGATAGACGAGGTGGCAGCTATTTAAAGGTCTGTGATCGTTGTTATCGTCGGCACCATAAAACATGTTCACGCTGCCGAAAATATCGTTCAGTGGTATCCAGGACACCGGAAGGTAAACCACTTTGCCAACGTTGTACTGACAACTCAGCCTCCTTTGTCTGTCCGGTATGTGAGCAGGAAGCGCCTTTTCATAGCGACAGTCAATGCATTCATTGCTATCACCTTGAAAAAGTCAGAATACAGCAGCAATCCATTGAACAAAAAGTAAAAAACTCTGAGGTGAAGCAGCTGGTTAAGAATTTCTGTCAATACAGCCTGACAGTCAGAACAGCATTGGCAACCTGGATGTTATTGCGAAAACACCAGAGCTTTTTTGTCGAGCTGGATCACAAAGCAATTCAAGTGGGCTCTTTCCTTGGGGCTGTGAACACTTTTGATACTCTGACACTCCGAAGACACCTTGTTATCAGACAAGTGCTGGAAAAGTTTCATGGCTGGGCTATTTCAGAAGAGAAAATCAATCAGCAGTGCTCTGAGGATTCCATTCAGCGGCTATTAGCCAGTCATGGTCACTATGGGCTTATAGTGGAGTGGGCTGAATACTTGGAATCTCAGCGGCATCGCTGGAAAGCTCGTACCCGACTGGCGTATCTCAGGGCAGCGGTGATGTTTATGGATAATATGCAGGGGCAGTACCAAGTATCATCTGAAGCGTTTCTCAGTCAAAAACAGGGCTATAAAAACTCTCTTCAGGTCTTTCTGCACTGGTTAAGTGACTTTCGGTTCTCAACCACCGAATAGAAATCCATTTTTGCTGAAACGGAAATCTTTTGGGAGTCCCACCGAATCATCAAATTTTTGGTCAAACGCTAACACAAAATCCTTAATATCTGATGTTCTGCCCTGTATAACCTGATCTGAAATATCCAAATGGGCTGGGGCAGGCTGAGCACGCTCAAAAGTAGAAATAACTTCAACAATAGCCGCCCTACTCGGCCAATATTTCCAATCATACTGTATGGCTAATGATTTCAGGGGTTTTGAAAGATAGGAGTTATACAGATAATTGTTCTCGCTCGCCAGCTCAACCATGTCAGTTATTGACTGATAATCAGCCTTGTTGAAGCCTGTTCTCTCATAAAGTTCAGTCTCACGTCTGAGAGCTCCTGCCAGTTGTTCTGACAGTTCAATCATTTCCTCCTGAAGCCTGTTCAGCTCTTTGAAGTCATTTCTGGCTTGTTTTACATCTTTGCGGCAGTAGTCCTGACTGGTCCAGATATGTTCAAGGGTTAGCCAAAGATACTGATTTTGGGGAGGGTATCCTTCCAGCGTATCTGAATAACCAAAGGCTTCGATTAGCTCATGAAATACCTGTACAAGTTCGTCTGCTCGATCTAACATGCGCTTCATCACAGGCCAGTAGGACATCCATATCTTCTCTTCCTGATAGGTCTTCAACTCCCATTCAATGAAGCCTTTACAGAAAACGGTAGGGTTATCTTTTTTCAATCCCATAGTAAGGAGTCTCCTTTAAATGGTTGTCACCATTGTACGATCTTGAAATCGCTATTTCCGTATCCGAAAGAAGAAAATTGCTTCCCTTAAGACCATCCTGGGGTTGAATTGATAGAGAAAGCACTCATATAAACTGGGTAGGCAGAATAAAGAATAAATGGAGTTATAAGTGAAAAGTCTTGTAGTCACCCCTGGGGATGTTGTTGTAACTGATTTTGGTATTTATCAACATTGGTCGCTTGTTACAGACAACCTTTGTGACAAGGGAAAACCAATGCTGCTCTCAGCAACAAAGAGAAATAGCACCGTTCAGGAAGAACCTTGGGACGTAGTGACGAAGGGAAAGAAAACCTACATTGCCAATGCTCAGAGAAAAAAAGATGCCGCTGAGATGTTGCAAGCAGCCAGGTCACAAATTGGCAGGTGGAAATACTCTGTTGACAGTGCCAATTGCGAACACTTTATCAAGTGGGCATCAGGCTTGGAAGTAACGTCAACGCAAGTCACCAACACTGCCATCGGAGCCGCAACAGGCGCTTTGGCTGTAGGTTTGGTGGCTGAAAACCCTAAATTTATTCATTTCTTAGGTGGGGCGCTTCTTGTTGGCGGAGTGGCTTTGGCCCTCACTCGGGCTGCTCAAAAGTCATCAGAAACTGAATCTAAAAATACGGAGAATGTATGAGCAAATTATCTCAAACGAAAAGATGTGTACTGGATCAGTTTGAATCAAGAACTGACGATTGGACTTTTGGGGCTTTCGAGCAAGCCCTGAAAAAAGCCACGGGTAACAGCTATGGAAACTACCAGACAGCCAAGCTTACGATTAACAGTGCAGCTAAAGAGGGCCTCTGGCCAAAAACTGTCAAGAGGTATGTGTTGACCAACTTTGCGGCACTGGGGTCTTCTCCAGCGGAACTGACTTCTATTTGTACCCAGTACTTAACAAGCATGGACAAAGCAGAAAAACAAAGGTGGGGAATAAAATAACGACCCTAACTCTATTGCTGTTCCTGTCATGAGATTCCGTTTCTGAAGTGAAACGGAATCACTTTAGATGCTGGCTCCTTAGGTGTTCATGCAGGCCAAAGCCCATTATTGTTTTTGGCATTTTTCACTATGTAACCACTGTATGCGCTGCTGCTCCGCAGCAGAGAGTTTCAGTCCATATTTCAAAATAATTCTCTTCCAGCGAGATAGGTACTGACAGTGATACCGGTTGTCAGGAGGTAGCCATTCCAATGGACCTTTAGCCCCCTTTTCCCGATTTACACTGCCTTGTACCGCAAGAAGATTCACTTCATCATTCGCAAATTGTTTACGTCTCTCCGTTGACCACTGATCGGCCCCGTGCTGCCAAGCCCAGTAGAGTGGGATCACGTGGTCAACATCCAGATCTCTGGCGTTATAAAATATTTTTCCAGTATATGGATCATTCCAGCGGCCTCTTTCTACTGTGCATTTGTTCTTTCCTGTATCAATCGTGGATGTAGACTGCTCCAACAAAAGTTCGTGGCGTGTATTGATACAGTCTCTGTCGTCATCACTCCAGTGATCGAAATATTCGCGGCGATATTCTCGTGACGGTTGATAGTTTGATGTTTTCTGCTTTTGATTGAAGTGTGATTGGCCTTTCGGAAGCTGACCTCCGGCTGCCAGGCATTCATCCATAGATAGAAAGGGTTGGAAGTTCTTTGTTCTATCGTAATGAGGGCTAGCCTCACCATGACAAATGCCACCTCGACTCAGCTTGACCACCGATGCGACGGCTATTTCTGACAGAAGTGCAGTATAAAGGAGCAGAGTCGTACCTATGAACTTCATTAAACAACCCTCTGCCTCTGAGCAACAGAATTGTAATAGCCTAAGTTCCGTGCTTCCAGAACTCTGACCAGCTGATGATTTTCGAAGATACCCACTCCTAACCTTATACCTTCAGGCCAAATACCTTTATTGGCATATTGTCGAATTCTGGCTGTCAGATTGCTTTTGATGCCATTGTAACCTTTTAATTCATGGGTATTTTCTACTTCCCAACTACCGATTTTCGGATAGAATTTGACCATCCAGAGGCGGTAATAAATGGCTTCGGGTCCTGTAACTCAGTAAAGCTCTTTCAAATCATCACTACTCAGCAAACGTGGTTTCATTAGGCCCTCCTTGAGTTCTCATGATTGAAATAGCACGAAAAGTTGTTCATTTTCAGCAGTTATACTTAATGGTTTCTCCGATTACCTCAAAGCCATGCTTGGTGTACCATTTCTTTAGTCTGCCTACATCGCCTACCATCTGGCCGCTGACAATTTTAATTCCTGATGCTTGGCAAAGCTCTTTTACTTGTCCGAGCAATTTGCTACCAATACCCTGATTTCGACAGCAGACTTTGCGTTTAAGCAAGGGTATCCAAAGCTTCTCGACTACCTCTGCTCTGACATAAATATCAGCTAAAGTTGCTATGTTTTGTTCTACGGTTAAGTGTGCATGCCCGAGCCTTTCACCTTCATTGTTGCATGCAACTAAAGTACAGCCCGATGGCAATAATTCACCGATTTGTTTAATGGTAGCTTCCATATTTATATCACTAACGTAGTCAGCTCTTTTGCATTGTGTTTTAAGGCCCATCTCTCAATGTCACTTTTAATCCAGCTGATAGCAACAACGGCTACAGCACTCTTGGCTTCATCCACTTTATGAAGTAAATTTTCTCCGCCCCAAAGAGCCAGTAATACCTTATCGTTTCGATGAGGAGAAAACGTCTGACGGGATACCATCCGCATAGTTACACCATGGAAACGAACAGTTTTGCCTTTTACCATGCCCTTCAGTGAGGTTTCATTGACGACCCTGTTGAGAATGCTTCCTTGAATATATTTTAGTGCAGGCACAACCAGTACGATTGCAGATTTATTCTCTTCGGCCAGCTTGATAGCTGTTGCTAACACTGTTTTGAGGGCTTGTAGATCTGCACCTTGCGCGGGGATAAAATATCTTTCTGTCATTTTTTGTGCTCTTCCAACCGACTCTAAGGAGTTGTTTCTGGGTAAAGGGTGAGACTGTCGTCAATTTTTTCTAACAGGCCCTGAAGGTTGTCGCCATCTTTACGCATGCGTAGTTTGATCCGGTCAATCTTAAATCCGTATGGTTTGGCACTTGCAGAAGTTGGCCTGCCTTGAAAGGCGGTGATGAGATCCAAAAAATCAATTTGCTGCCTTTCTGTCAGCGGTTCCAGATGTGACGTATACGCCAGAAGAATACTGTAAATCTCTGAGCTACTTTCAGGTGATGCGTGGTCGCTAGGGTTTCGCATCGCTGCTTTATGCATGCGAGTCTCAACCTCTGCAAGATAGAGTGTATGGCCAGTAGTCTGGCATTGCACCTCCAGAAAATAACACCGACGGCGGACATAATCTCGCTGCCTGAAATCATGAGTGTCATACCATACTTTTGACCAAGGTGGTTCAAACATGGCTTCTTCCGGTGGCAGGGTTGAATATCCACTTTGTGAAGGGTAACTATGGCATATTGTTTTGGCACCGACGCCTTGAGAGGCAAGAAGGCTGGTTAGCTTCCTCAGTTTGTGCAGACCAGCAGGTGTATTTTTCAATACTTTCCGCTTTTCGACTTCAGGTGGTTCTATCAGTGTTTTCGGAAGAATACCCTCACTGTCCAGTGTTGATGTTGGTTTCTCAAATGCTACATCGGTAACGTCAATTTCACCGACTCTTTTGCTAGCACTGGTATAGGTGCTGTTAGTTTTGACTATGGGTGATAAACTGTAACGGTTCTCATCCAGCAAAATTAACTGGTTTGTATTAGCGTGTTTATCACTAGCGATAGTCGAATCGGGCCTTGAGTTATGATCGGCACTTTCCTTCCCTGTTTTCTTGGGTGTTCGCTTTGGAGGATAGCCAGTGGGCGTATTCCCTTGGACTTCTGAACCTGGTTGATTCTTAGGGAAATATTTAATGTGCTCCAAAGGAAATAGCAAGGGGAATTCACTGGCAACAATGTTTGTGATCAACAAGGCTCGTTGACCGTTCACCCATGGAATATCCTGAGAACGAACGAGCATGTTTGCCGGTTCATCAAAGGGAAAGCGGGTTTGGATGCGCAGTGGATAGCGTGTTCCTTTCAACACGTTATTGTTATTTTGAGTAATGAGAGTATTGATAAGTAGATCAATGCCCTGTACTGCAGGAGGTTTTGGCTGGCCTGGCTCATAGAAAATCGCTGGCAGTATTCGTTTCAAATCAGCCGATGAGATGCAGGTATTGGGATTTATATACAGTGTCGTTTTGTCCAGCATTCGAGATTCAAGGTTGAAAAAGCGAGTATCTCTTGGGGCAATGCTGAGGGTGAGAAATTCCCTGGTTATATATTCTGAAGCACAGTAAAACGATCGGAACACCTCACTGCAGGGAAATACGGCTATACGATTACCCTGTTTTGTTGAGACCTGGCCCACCATGCAATATTCATAGAATCCAGATCGTCCAAAATCAAAAACTCCTCGTGGAATATTAAGCAGACTGCCCTTTGATGCAAATTGACAAAGCTGTCTGGTTTCCCAGAATTTGGAGGCTCCGTGAATACGAATGGATGTTAGTTTAGATAGACGTTGGCTTCCGACGACAAGGCCATTTTCTATAATGTCACCAATCTTGATACAAGGGAGATAGCTGGTTTGGACGCTGAAGGTCGTTTTTGTTGCGTTGGCAGTGCCTAGCGATTCACCGTAATAGTTAGCGTGGTAAATATTCTGCTCTGGATTGCCCAGAGAGACCCCCTGAAACCACTTCGCTCTCCATCTCTCTGATTCCGGCATGTATTCCTCTACAGCGCTCTGGTGTTTTTACTGTTGGTTTGAGAGTACAGAAATAATTTACACCGTATAATGAGAGCGTACAATCAAATATTATCAGATCTTTGGCGGACTCGTTCTCTCTGAGAAGAAGGGTCTGTATCGTTAGTGAGGAATTCATCGAAAGTGATGGGACTGATGAGAGTTTGACTCAGTAAGAAGGGCTAACACAAAAAAAGCCCTAACGCTTTCGTTTGGGCTTGTTGATCACTCGCATGAAATCAGCTGAACCAATTCCAGTCAATAATAATTAACTCACCTGAAGCGAATCAAAATAAACCAATCTGCTTTGGTAAAACAATCTTGTCACGCAGATCGATACCTTTACCTGATCTAGGGTTTCGGACTTTTCCTGTTTCACCAATCAGTTCCAGCTCCTTACCGGCCAGCAAGGTGTATAGGGCATCTTTGTACTGTTGAAGATTAGCAGGAGAGTTATTGCACGTCTCTGAAAACAGAAGCTCTAAAGACAACGGCTGATCGGTTGATAGGCGTTTCGGAAGGTCTGCCAGCAGTGACTGGTGTGTTCGAAGACTGGCGTGGTCATCAAATGCAAACTCAATCGGGAGTTGGAAGTCACCGTGCCCTTTCTTAGGGTCATATCCAAGCATTAGTGAGGGTATGAGGTTAGCTGTGGCATTGAGTCCTGGGCCACCATAGTGAACAAAGTAATTGTCGTATTGCCAGTGAGTGTTACACATTTCATCTCTGGCGATGAAATGATTTGAGAGGTGCATCAGCCAATAGGATCGGTTGCTTTTTGGAGACCGGATGAAGAATGAGGTGAAATGTTTAAAACCACTTTTTCGGCAAATCAGGTGGTGTAGAATCTGTTCCATCACAGTCCGGCTGTAATTCCCTTCTCGCAGCTGGCTTTGAAATTCAGTTTCAAAAATAGCCTGAAGGCCGATGTTTTTCATTGCCTGCACAAAGGCGGGTTTGCTGGAATAATAATTAATCACACTGTCGGTGGAGAACGTCAGGATAACTTCTGCTCCTGGGATTTCAGTTCGGATTTTGTACAAATCCTGCATAGGGACATCTTTATAACCGTACTGATCCAATAAAAATATACAGCGATGGTTTTTAGATCTGGGGGCTTGCCGCTTTATGTCTCTGATGACGTCAGGCAGCTTGGTACTGAAACTGCCATTGATCTGCCAGAAGTGATCTTTGTCTTGCTGGAGACCATGTTGATCGAGAACATGGGCAAGAGAACGGTTAGCTGCGGGTGATTTCTCGATGAAGTAATACTGATCCTGAATGCGAAAGTCCTTTGTGCGACTTTCCTGAACCTGCTTTTCCATCTCACGGGTGGTCTTGAGCATGACAAGGGGAGAGCCATCCAATAACTGACCATCTTCAGAGCGATACACCCCACCTCCGGCAAAGCCATCAACAATAAACAGTTTCAGGTGATCCCTCCGAGGATCAGAGGTTAACTTGGAGATATAACGGCGCAGATACTCTCCAATGACATTGTGTTTAACCCGGCTGTGTTCTTCAAGGATTGGCGGGGACACGTTGCACCAATCATAACCGTTCTTTTTGGGCATACAATTTTATCTAAGGTGAAATGCCCTTTAAAGGATATGGTTTTTAAATGTCGTCTACAAGCTGCCTTCTATGATATGCACTGGCATTTCATCCCAGGTCTTTCCAGAAAACAATCGGCCATTCGCCTTCTTGGAGCGTTTCTTGCCATCAGCACCCCATCCGCCCCATTGTTTAAAGAAGAATGAAACATTTGCAGTCTTGCACTGCTCTTGAATGCTCTCTACCCATTCAGGCTTCATTTCCCGAGCATTGGGGCCTGACTCTCCTCCCACAATCACCCAGTGAATGTCCGATAAATCGATTTTTCCAAGGTCTTCCAGAAGAGGTTCTACGGATAAAAAACGGATGCTGCTATCAACTCGCCTGAGCTGGTCGATTCTAGGGATGCCATACTTTTGATCTTCCACTGAAACGCCTAGCCAAGCGTTAGTCGGTGCTTTTTTATCCTGAAAGTACTGACTCATACGATCTGCTCTTTTGGTCAGAAGCTGATAGACATGGTGCGGTGTTTTTTCGATAACAGAGAAAATCTCATCAATAAATGAAAACGGTACCTCTTCATGGAACAGGTCGCTCATGGAGTTCACAAAATACTTGGTAGGCTTCTTCCTTTTGAGGGGCTGGGTCAACCTGTCAGGCATAAGGCTTAGTTTGAAGCCATTTTCGTAGCCTGGGGTATTCATGGCCTCTAAGCGTTTAGCCATGGCCTCTGCATAACAAAACTTACAACCGGGTGATACTTTTGTACAACCAGTAATCGGATTCCAGGTTTGTTCTGTCCATTCAATCTTACTGGTACTCATTAAGTCCTCCTTAATGGCGATGCTCCGTGCACTCTGAATTTATGGTGAGTGATTGTCAATCGAAGATATTATCTCTATTATACTATTCATTATTCGTTTTAAAAAGAATATTGAATATAATATGCAAAAAAAATTATCGATTCTTTTGAAAAAAAGAATCGAGTCTGACGGAACCAATCAGACGAAGCTGGCCAAGCAGCTTGATGTCAGTCAGCCAACGGTCAGCCGCGCTCTTAATGGTAATTGGTCGAGAATTTCACCTGAGATTCGAAAGCTGATGAATTACTGTCAAATGGATGAGGGAGAGGTCAATCCAGCAACGAGCAAGGCACTTATGAAAGCATTGCAGCAAGTTTGGGATGGAACACCACAGCAAGAAAAAGTGCTAGCCAAACTAATTGTTCAGTTCGGAGAATGGGCGCACTCTGTTAATAGCAGGCCGCCCAGATAGCGTTCAAATCACAGGCAGTGGGTTAAAGGAATCGAAGCCTCGTTCCGTTTGGGTACGTGTTTCGGCGTTTGCGTGTTGAAGTGTCAACTTCAATATCACCATTTTTTTCCATAAGCTTCAGCGCCTGGCTTTTCGTATGCCCTGTGTGATAATCAGTACGATCCGAGGCAACAAAATCTTGTATGCTTTCAATTCTTATCCACCCCTGCCCTTTAAACTGCCTGGTCAGTGCGACTTGGAGAGGTTTAAAGTTAGGCTGGAGAGCACCACCCAGCAAGTCTTGATGCTCACTTCCTCGAAAAATCATATTGCCATCAGGTGCGGCTCGCCAGATGGCCTGCTTCATTTTGTCACAACCTAAGCGGCTTTTAGTGGCAAAGAAAATGGTATAAACCAGCTCATTCCCACGATACAAATCAAAATAAACGACTTCTGAAGCCCCAGACCGTTTCAGCTGCTGCTTGTATAAGTTGTAGAAAAAGTCTTTCCTATTTTCTTGGTCAGTAATGTTCCGGCCTTCACGCCAGTCAGGGCAGCCGAACAAAGAGTCGAGGCTGTTTTCAAAGCTGGAAGTGTTTTTAAAGCGGTTGATGTACGAGTACATGAAGGAAATATATAGCTCAGCTCTTGGATTAGAAAGCAGACGAGCCATCGTGTCCATTGAGTTGTCAGTGACACCAAAAGGGTCAATCATTGCAAAGCATGGGAGTTGTCTGGAGCTTTGTATCTCGACCTGATCCAGTAATTCGGTAACGGATGTATCAAAAACGCCATTAATAAAGTAAACGTTGACGTTGGGTGGCAGGCTTGGATAGCGAGCTTTTACCAAGTTAGAAAGGTGGCTGATGCGGCGTTCATCTTTTTCCAGAAAGTAAAAGTCCACCTGACTGCTGATGTGCTGTTTATAGCTATGTTGAATCAGAGCATCCAGGGCAATGATCGGCGAACCAGGTGATCCGCATTCGTATTCTCCGGGTCCGGCAAAGCCATCAATGAACATCAGCTTTGGGAACCCAGAGCTGAGAATTGGCAACCAGGCGTGCATGTATGATTTCAAAACCTGATGTTTACCGATGGTGTGCGGGTCGAGAGGCCAGCAAGTAGACGACGGAGCAGCCATAAATGGTCCTGTGTTGTGGTATCGACAACGTTTATAGACAGAATAAAGTTTCCAGACAAAAGCAACATACTGAGAACTCCAACCTCAAATATTGCCTCGTATGATATCTGCTATCAATAATAGCGGTAAACTTTAGGTTGACTGTCGCTTGTATTCTGGTGGTAAGCCCTTTATCCTAACTCCCCATGCTCTAGTAGAAGCTTGCCGTCCACACAGGCGAAGCGTCATGCACTACTGCTCATAGAACGACCTGATCCTGACTCTTTCTTTAAGTGGACTACAGAATTATTCATATAACGATTGGGTTGATTAATGAGTGAAAGAAAACACTACGGCTATCTCTGGCTAGCAGAACTGAAAAAGTTTGCCAAAAATCTAAGAAAAGACCATCCTGACCTGAAGTATTCTCAACGGCTTGACTTGTCTGCACAGCATCTTGCAGGTCTGCGGCATTATCACCATGCTACGGTTTTGCACAAAAAGTACATGAAGTCCCTGCAAGAAGGGAGAGGGCCAAACTTGGTCAATTGTAGGTATTGCGATTTCACTTACTGCTCTGATCTCGAAGAAGACCTCAAGCAACATGAAGATCGCCACCTTAAGTATGAAAAGGCTGTAAAGGCACTTGGTTATAAGCCAGAAGTTCGGGAAGAACGTGAAGACTCCAAACAAGTAGCGTATGACGGAATGTATCTGCAAAAGGGCTATCCGAAAAAACAGGCCAAATTTGCTCTGAAGCTAATCAAGGCGCACTTCGACAGGTCATTGGAAGCTGCAATTGATGGTGGCTACTGGGAAAAGCATCCTACTTTCGAGGAATTTGCGGCAATGATGGATTATGGTCCATCAACAATACCTCCTAAAGCGATGAGTATGATCAGGGAAAAGTATGGCCGTACGGAAGGGCGAATACCAGAGGGGCATTCATACTGGTTTCCCGAAACATAGCCCAAAGTTCCTAGAGAATATTTTTAGAAAACCGTATGTAGCAGCCCACAATAGAGTTGACATGGGCTGCGTGTTCATTCGCATTTGCTTAGCTGTTAAAGCGCTACAGCTATAGCGTTGACTACAAAACGGTTACCCATATTTCTGGCGACAATCATAGCCAGAGCAGTAGAAAAAGCTAGCGCCAAAACAGCTTCTATTGCAAGCTCGCCAGTTCCTCCGAGTTCAATCTTGAATAGATAAAAAAGTACAGAAGTACAAAATAAGATAAACAAACCTGCGAAAGCGTCTCTGTAAAGCAAAAACGAACCATGAGACTGATAAACTTGAGGCGTATCTTGGACAAGTCTATAGATATCCTGATACCAGATACGGTTACGATCTTTTTCTGTAGTATTAGCGCAAAATAGTTTTGGCCATACTCTACTAGCGTTCTCGACATTAATTCTTGGGTCCGTCTCACACAACTTATGGGCTCGACTACCAGGCATTTCATTCTTCCAACGAAGAAAAATCAATTTACATTTAATTTGATTGGGCAATAGGTTTGCCAGAAGTTGTGCAACAGCTGGTAAAAAGACTACGGCTGCTACGGCTGAAATAATCTCAATCCATTCTGGAATTTGGTTAAATCCAAGGTGGCTGCCAGCACTGAAAAGCACTGCGGCAGCAATTAGAGAGAAAATTGTATATGTGTTCTTTCTCTTTAGCCTATTTGTCATCTCTAAGCCTCTCTTACGCCTCTTCTTCATACGGTTCAGTGGAGAAAGGTTCACCATTCAGAGCGCCCCATCCTCTTCGCTCTGGCGCGTTTCTATTATGCCTGATTCCTAAACCACGTGTGGCGTGAACCGTTGCACCACGGTGGATAAATGCATTGAGTACACTCTTGTGCGGGTGTTTAGGCTCACCTTCTTTTGCAGTGGATGCAATTGCAGAAAAATGACGGCTTCCGCCCTCGGATTCTAAGGGTTTACCGATAAGTCTGTTTAAGACCTCTGGCCCTATATTTCGTCTACTGCCATGGTGCGGTATTTGGAAGAATGTTAAGGTAGCATCGTCTTGATCACCTTCTAGTTCATTCGCTGCATAGTTAAGAGCTGTTATACCTGCATCACCAGTGAAAATTAATCGATGACCATCATCCACTATTTGAGTAATAACGCTGGAATTGTTTTTAGCCGAAGTGCCATCTTCGTCATCAATTTCATCTGTTCCCCACTTCGGAAAGACCATATGTACCATTGCCTTTGCAGAGTCAAGCAGGGCTGCAGCCAAAGATTTTTTTGCGGTCTCGTCGATTTTTTTTGCTTCAGGCATACCGTCAAACTGAGGCAATAGCTTTTCGTAGAATTCTAACGAAGGGCCTAAAATCCTTATGCCATAGCGGGTTAAGCCAGTAAACGGTTCTCTTATTATAATGCCTTTTTCTTCTGCTTTTTTCACAAGTTCATGGGCTTGGTTCAAGCTCTCCTTAAGCCTTTCACTGATACTATTATCAGTAATTCGACCGTCTTTGAATTCTGCTGCTAGCCCCTCATTATGATCCCAAGCTTTGTGAATCCATAGTTCGGAGACCTCCAATTCTTCTATGACTGTTTGAAGTCCATTGATGTGATCCTGGTCTGGATGAGTACTGATTACCACATCAACCTTATTGGTATCAAAGTGTTCAGTTATGTGCTCAACCAGTTTTTGGCCGTCGTCTTTATAGCCACCATCAATAATGACGACCACCTGCTCTGATCGGTCTCCATGAAGATTACCAAACCGAAGAGCTATGGCATCCCCGCTGTTCGACTTTTCTCCAACACCCAATATATCTACTTCGTGCCCCATATTTTCACCCGAAAATTCTGACTATTTTTTCCTCGAAACTCTATAAATGTAGGGGCAAGCTAGAACGATTTAAACTGTTAAAAGCACCAATATTTCTTCTAATTCTGGATTCAAAACCAGCACATGATTAGCGTTTTAAGTTATAGGAAGGAGAATAGTGCTATCAGTATTGAGTATTAGTTATCATTAATGGGTGTAAATGACACTGCCTCCACCCACCAGGGCGACGGCTGAAGCGGTATGATGGGGGTTGCGAAAGGGTCGCTGTTTCCATGAAGGGGGCTGGCTGTAGGAAGACAAAGTATGTATGGCGGCCACTTCCAGAGCTTCATGGTCATTCATCTCGGGAAGAATTCCGGGCAGGCGACTGGCCAGCATGGTTTTGCCGGTTCCTGGGGGACCGTAGAAAATCAGATGGTGAGCACCAGCGGCTGCCGTCATCAGGCCTCGTTTAGCCTGTTGTTGCCCCTTGACATCCAGCAGGTCGGGATAATCGACAGGGGATTCATTCCTGTTGCAGGTGGCTTCTGTAAGATGTTGATTACCGGTGAGATGAGCGCAGACTCCCAGCAGGTTTTCTGCTCCCAACACTCTGGCATCAGGGCAAAGGGCTGCCGCCTGTGCATTCATTTGGGGAAGCAGCAGTGTGTGAGCCGATTGGCTGCAGGCTATGGATGCTGGCAGTGAGCCGGTGATCGGTCTCAGCGCGCCTGACAGGGCCAGTTCACCAAGAAACTCGTAACCTGCCAGAGACTCAGGTTTGAGCTGGCCCGATGCCGCCAGAATACCCAGAGCGATAGGCAGGTCAAAGCGACCGCCTTCTTTGGGAAGATCAGCGGGTGCCAGATTAACGGTAATACGGGAAACCGGAAACTCAAAGCCACTGTTGAGGATGGCACTTCTTACCCTGTCTTTGCTTTCACGAACAGCAGCTTCCGGAAGACCGACCATATTCAGGGCTGGCAGACCTGCCGACAAATGCACTTCAACCGATACCGCAGGCGCATCCAGCCCGGTTTTGGCGCGGGTTTGAACAACAGCTAGCCGCGACATAAACACTCCCTTCTTTTTGTGCTTGTTTTTGTTGTTTTGGCACACCGGAATGGAATGCCTTTGCAAAGCTGAAGGGTTGAGAATAGCAGTGATTCAGAGATTTGCTGGCAGAATTGCCCGGCCAGCAGGCTGGCCGGTGCAGAGGTCAGTTAATGATTTTCCAGGAACCGTCTTCCTGCAGGCAAGCCTGACCCCAGGCATCCTCAGTTTGACCACCTACTGTAATGGACTGTTGAAATTCACGGCAAACCAGACCGCTGGAGGCACTTTTGCCTTCTTTGGTAGTAACAACATAGCCGGAGGCATCGCCTTCATCCCAGATGATTTTTTCACCGACAGGCGCTGTAGTGGCTTTGATCTGTGCTTCTTCGTGAGCACGCTGCGCCGCTTCATTGATGTTGTCGAGAATTTTCAGCGTGATGGCCGTAAACGCCAGCCATTTGTAGGCATCGTTGTCATCGTGGTAATGGCCATAGCCGTAGTATGAGTTACCATAGTTTCTTACCACGACAATATTGTTTCTGATCACCCTTTTTCTAGGGGCTACAACGACCAGGTTGTTCTTAATGACCTTTGGGCCATCCCAGCCATTATGACGGTGGTCTTGACGATCATCTCTTCTGTCTTCTCTGTTATCCTGGCGGTCGTCTCGACGCTCTTCACGATTATCCTGACGGTCGTCATGACGTTCTTCGCGATTGTCCTGACGGTCGTCTCGACGCTCTTCACGATTATCCTGACGGTCGTCACGGCGCTCTTCACGGATTTCATCCCGATCATTATTGCCCGGGCTTGCATGGACCATTGTTGAGACCGGTGAAAAAGTGGTGAGTAAAACTAAAAACGTAAACAGTCGTTTTATCATATGGGTTCTCTCCAGAGAGGTCTGAAGCTCAATGGCTCCAGACCCGGAAGCTTAGTCGTTCAGCTGCCACTTCTCGGTTGTCTGTTATCAGGCAGACTTACCCATCAGCAGAACACTGGCCTGAACGCGTCCGGTTCCTTCGGTGTCGTAATAGAATCTTACTTTTTCAATGGCCCTTGCTTTGCCGGGCAGGTCAATGACGCGGGAGCTACCGCCTTTTCTGACTTTGCTGCGGATGGCTACTTCACGGCTCTGACCGTTCTCGTAGTGAACAATCACTTTGTCGAAATCCACGTCTGCACCTTTGACCTTGAACTGCAGACGCTTGAAAGCACCGTCTCTCAGACCAACACGGATGGTGTCTGCTTCTGCACGACGACTGACTTTCTTTTCGCCCAGAAGCTCCCAGCCAGCCGCAGATGCAGTCTGTGCAAAGCCAGACATCACCATGGTCATCAGCAGAGTAAACATTGAAAGTGCGCGTTTCATAGTGATTGTTCTCCTGAAATTTTCACTATTTGTCCTTGAGGCCATCCTGTCTTTGTAGGGATATGGCCATTGCTACCAAATGGAGTTGAGGCAGTCATCTTAATTTGTAGAGCAATGCTATAGCGAAGAAAGTAGTATCTCTATAGGGATAACTACCGAGGGGGATAATTTTGATTTCAAGTTAACTTATTGATTTGAATTATTTTTTTATACAATGAAAAGTGTCAGTGAAGAGTAAAATCTGGCAGTGCGTGGGGCAGCCGTTCTCAGGGCAAGAACGGCCAATGACATCAGCAGCAACCGTCGGACGATCCAGCTTTTTCCAATTCGGCCACTTTCTTTTCGAGGGCTTCCAGTCTTTCACGGGTATGCTTCAGAACCGCGACCTGGGCATCAAACTCGTCACGGCTGACCAGTTCAAATTTGGCCAGAGCACTGCTCACCATTGCCTTGATGTTGTGCTCAATATCTTCCCGGGTCTGGCTTTTCTGCCCACCCAGAACCTGTCCTGCTTTGCCGGCAATACTACCGATAAGGGAGGCTTTATCGATCATCGATTATTCCTGCAATTGCTGTGATTTAAAACCGGCAGTGATGATACCACAAGCAGCTATTTCGCCGTGTCTGCTTTTATGTGCTAAATTGTTGGTTAATTCATGAACATTGACTTGGTGAACTCATGGATTTGGCTTATGCCAAAGACTCAAATCAAACTTGTATCTGCCCTCGGCTGGTTCTCTCTGTTCGCAAGCCTTATCCTCTCAAACAGTGTCAGCGCTGCGGGTAACAGAGACGACGCCTACGCCACGCCAACCGAAGATTTCTCGGTGCACGCAATCAAACATGGTTATAGCCTGACCGATGCACGACGGTTGCATAATGAGTGGAGCTTGAGCAAGTTTCTAAATATTACCGAATCGGGTGCTTACTCTTATTTGCACTTGGGTGAGTTTCTTCCGCAAGCCATGATTTACCATGATGGAGGGGTGGTCAGGCTTAATGAAAATGCCAGGAAATCAATTGCTGAAATCGCACTCAAAAAAGACGGCGAATCCACTACATTCGAGCAAGTGATCCTGGATAAGCATTCACCGGTTCAGGGCGTTCTGGTTGTCAAAAACGGCGAAATTGTCTACCAGCAATACCCCGGCATTAGAGAGAACGACCGCCATGTGTGGATGTCGAATTTAAAAGTGATCGTCGGCACGCTCATCGCTTTGCTGGAAGAGGAAGGGCGTATTGATCTACAGAAAACCGTGGCAGACTATCTACCCAAAGCAAAAAGTACAGCTTGGGGGAAAGTGAAACTATTTGATGTGTTGAATATGCAGTCGGGCCTCAATTTAGAGGAAAGTCCCGCAACACGTAGCGGTGATACCCCTCACAACGCCTTTGTGAGAGCAGAGGTTGGTTTGCCCGCTGATGACGGAAAAGTTTACACCCACGACGATGCCTTATTCGCGATTCCTTATCTGAAAAAGCCGGGCACGGCTTTTGAGTATTCATCCGCTAATACACAGATGTTGGGTTTGGTAATTGAGGAAATCACACAAAAAAGATTGGCAGAGGTTATTGCTGAGCGGATTTGGTCCAAAGCGAGCATGGCGGGCGATGCAACAGTTGGTTTAAGTCCGCAGGGTAATGCCATTATTCATGGCCTGGTCAGCTCTCGTTTAGATGATATGGCACGTTTTGGCATGTTGTTTACCCCGAGTTAGAAGAAGCTTTGCGATAGACGCATTGTTTCAGAAAAAATGCTGAAACGTATGCAAACATCAGGAGAACGCGATAACTATTTGAAAGGCGCACTTGGGCCCAGGCTGGCAGAAGAGTTCAGAGATGCACCACTATTTAATAGTTATCAGTGGGATGCTGTATTCGCTGATGGTGACCTCTATAAGAGTGGTATGAATGGCCAGGGCTTATATGTGTCACCTTCCAGAGATAATGTAGTAGTCTGGTTTGCTACCGACTTTACGGAAATTCCGATGGAAGCTTTCAGCGGAAGAGTCAGCCTGTACCTGGATTAGAGTAATTTAAAAGTCTACTGTCGTTATGTTTAAGTTTCTGTAATCGTGTTTAAGCCTGATTCTCTGCCTGTCAGGTTATTGTGACGACAATGAGCTGGCAAAAAAATTAACCAACCCTGTCGCTGATTTGAGTCAGTGTGCCCGTGCAAGCCAATTATGATACGGGCTTTGGTCCTCAAGACGGGCACAGAGTAACTGTTAATATACAGCCTGTTATACCCATCGAGATGAATGATAATTGGAATATCGTGTCCAGAACCATTCTACCTTTGATCGAACAAAATGATGTAGCAGGTAACAGCGGTTCGCAATCGGGTACTTCTCTCCTGCACCCAAAAAGGCTGGACATATACGCTACAATCCGAAAGCACTTACGATTGGGAAAATAGTCAATGGAATATTCCAGTAAATGCTGTGCTGTCAAAAGTAGTTCGCATAGGCCAGCTACCGGTGAGCTTTGCAGCTGGTGTGCGTTACTGGGCTGATGCGCCAGAACAGGGCGCTGAAGGTTGGGGGTTCCGCTTTGCGGTTACGGCGATGTTCCCCAAGTAGCTAGCCAGGCTTTGTATGAGAGACAGAGGCTGATCCATTGCATCAGAAGAGTGCGCGATTTAAGTGCGAGAATTGTTAGAGATGGGCTTTGTTGGTGCATGAAATTTAACAAGTGAACGGAAATGGGCCTTTTTTACTCTAAAGACCCGTTTATCAGGTTATTTTCAAAATTTGGCACATTGTCTGCATGTAAGCCACCAAACTCAGTTGGAATCTAGATCAGCTGAATATTCAGGGCTGGGAGCGCGGATCACAATAACAATGTCCGGATTTTCCCTGTTGGCCAACAGGATTCACTCAGGAGAGCTTTTATGAAGTTGGTATCAGCCATCATTAAGCCATTCAAACTGGACGACGTGCGAGAGGCTTTGTCCGAGATTGGTGTTCAGGGTATCACTGTCACCGAAGTTAAGGGGTTCGGTCGACAGAAAGGACATACTGAGCTCTATCGTGGAGCTGAATATGTGGTTGATTTTCTGCCCAAGGTCAAGCTGGAGGTCGGCATTGCAGATGACCTGCTGGACCAGGTGATCGAAGCCATTTCTTCAGCTGCCAACACAGGAAAGATTGGTGACGGGAAGATCTTCGTTACCAATCTGGAGCAGGCGATTCGGATCAGAACCAACGAAACTGGCGAAGACGCTGTTTGATGTGCAGAGCAGCAAGAGACCATAGTCAGGAAATTGATGGTTCTCAGGGTGCATGCACAACAATTAAAAAACTTCGTCGTTTGTTGCAGATACACTAAAAGCACCAGACGACATTCGCAAGAATAAAAATAGCTAATGTGGAAACAGTTTCCGAGTTGAGGAGACTGTTTTCAGGGCACAAATGCCGTAGCAAAAGACTACTTATCTGCTGAACTTTTTTGGGAGGAGCCCTGTGGAAAATCTGGCTCAAGTGTCGTACGCACTCGATACTTTCTACTTTCTGATGTCCGGTGCGCTGGTAATGTGGATGGCAGCCGGTTTTGCCATGCTCGAAGCCGGTCTGGTCCGTTCTAAAAACACCGTTGAAATTCTAACAAAGAATATCGCCCTGTTTGCGATTGCCTCTACCATGTACCTGCTCTGTGGTTACGCCATTATGTACCCTGGAACCAATGAAGGCGGTATCCTGCCGGTCCTTGGCTCTCTGATTGGTACTGAAAACACGGTTGCAGCGGTAACTGCGGGTGGTGATGATGCGCCATACTACTCTGTACGTTCAGACTTCTTCTTCCAGGTGGTCTTTGTAGCGACTGCAATGTCGATCGTTTCCGGTGCGGTTGCAGAGCGCATGAAACTCTGGTCTTTCCTGCTGTTTGCGGTCTTCATGACTGGCTTCATCTATCCCGTTCAGGGCTTCTGGAAATGGGGCGGTGGATTCCTGAACGAAGCTAACTTCCAGGACTTCGCAGGTTCCGGTGTTGTGCACATGGCTGGTGCTGCTGCCGCTCTGGCAGGTGTGCTGCTTCTGGGTGCACGCAAAGGCAAGTACGGTAAAGACGGTGCTGTTAATGCGATCCCCGGTGCCAACCTGCCACTCGCTACTCTGGGTACCTTTATTCTGTGGCTGGGATGGTTCGGTTTCAATGGTGGTTCTCAGCTGAAACTGTCTGATGTTGAAAGTGCGAACGCTGTCGCCCAGATCTTTGTCAACACTAACGCTGGTGCTGCTGGTGGTGTCATTGCTGCTCTGATCATAGCCCGTGTCCTGTTCGGTAAGGCTGACCTGACTATGGCTCTGAACGGTGCTCTGGCCGGTCTGGTATCCATTACCGCTGAGCCGCTGACACCAACCGCAGTATCTGCGACTCTGATCGGTGGCGTTGGTGGTTCTCTGGTCGTTCTGGCCATCCTGGCACTGGATAAACTGCGCATCGACGATCCAGTGGGTGCCATTTCAGTACACGGTGTTGTAGGTATCTGGGGTCTGCTGGCAGTACCGCTGACCAACGACGGTGCAACTTTCGGCGCCCAGCTGTTGGGTATCGGTTCAATCTTCGCCTGGGTATTCCTCTCTTCCCTGATCGTCTGGGCTGCTATCAAGCAGATACTTGGTCTGCGTATTACTGAAGAAGAAGAGTATGAAGGTGCTGACCTGACCGAATGTGGTATGGAAGCTTATCCCGAGTTTATGGGTAAACAGTGATAAGATGCAGGTGATTAAAAAAAGCTGTCGCCGTGTGTGTTGATACTTCCATAACGTGACATAAAACGTTTAGGAATGACATAAAACGACGACTTTGACAAAACAGACCCCGGCAACAATACTTCTGGTGTTGTATGACCGGGGTCTTTTTTATGTATCGTAGAAAACTCGGAAAATCCAAGGTTAACAATATTCATCGTTTCGTTAGCCTCAAGAACCCTTCAACGATCCTCACTGAATCAGCGCTCGAATTTGATAGTTGTTACCCTCTTGAATACAGCTCAAAGGTACTCTCCTATGAGTCCCAGCCTGAGGGTTATGAGTATGTTTTTGAAGGTCGCATTTGCAGATATACCCCTGATTTTCTGTCTCGAATGATAGGAGGTGAAAGACCATATATAGAGGTTAAACCAGAGAGAGTTGCCAGGCGGAAAGATTTTCTGGAGCGTTTTCATTGCATGAAGGCTGCTGCAGAACGTTCAGGCACTCAGCTCTTGTTGTGGACTGAAGAGTATATCCGGAGACAGCCTTACCTAAATAATCTGAAAATACTGCACAGGTATAGGACTGGTGGTGTTCTAGCATCAGAACAAAGAAAAATAATTGAAATAGTGAGATCAAACGAAGAACAGCAACTAAGTCTTCAGGATCATGCTGTTCTGTCTGATATGGAGCTACCTTATTTTCTTCCGCTGGCATATGACCTTCTTGCCAGAAACGAGTTGACCACTGACTTAGATACTTCTCCCTTGACCAAAGACTCTGTAGTGAGAATATGCCATGACCATCGTCCAGCGTTTCACTGAAGGAACTGTGTTTAAGTTTTTTCCAGAGGAGGAAACGCAAGTTGAAAAACTTTTTCGAGTGGAGAATCGCAATGAAAAGGAGCTTGCTCTAAGAGATCTTTTGCAAAGTGGTGAGGTTCTCAAAAAAAGCATAGAAGAGATTGAAACCAGTCTGGCTGCTGGAAGAGTTGAGTTTGTGATCAATAGTCCAGAAAGCTTGGAAGAGGATTCTTTATCTGAAGATTTAGCCAGCTTACCCAAAAAGCAAAGAGAAGAAGTACTACGAAGATTCAAATATGTCAGTAAATTGCGAAAATCTGTTGATTCTTGGACAGAGAAATCACTTTCTCCATTAATTCCTGAGATTGCCAGAGAGCTGAATGACTCAAAACCTCCTGGTTGGAGAACTCTCGCACGCTGGAATGCTGCGTACAGTTCCAATGGTCAAACAGTGAAAGCATTATTTACGGATTATATTAAGCAGGGAAATCATACCAGCAGACTACCAGAGGAAGTTGAGGATTTCATAAAGCAGGCAATAGAAACATACAAGACCAAAGAACGTATATCGATTCAGGAAGCGTGGGATAACCTTGATGGTTATATAACAAAGGCGAACAAGCAAAGATCTGAAGATGAAAAACTCAAAACACCTTGCTATGACATATTCCGAAAACGTATAAAAGCTGAGCCGCCCTATGAATTGATGATGGCAAGAGAAGGAAAGAGAAAGGCTGATATTGAGTTTTCTTCTACAGGTAAGTCCTTGAACCTAGAAAGGGTTTTACAACGAGTAGAAGTCGATCATACGAAGCTTGATGTCTTTGTTGTTGATGATGATGAGAACTTCCTACCTCTTGGACGTCCCTGGCTGACTACTTCCATAGATGCTTTGTCTCGCTCTATTACTGGCTTCTATATAGGCTTTCATCCACCGAGCTTTTTGTCTCTTATAAAGCTGCTCAAGTCGATAATTATTCCCAAAAATTATATTAGTGAAAAATATCCGGAGATACAGAATCCATGGATTTGCTCTGGTGTGCCAGAGCTGTTTGTTTTTGATAATGGAAAAGAGTTTTGGTCAAAAGACCTTGAGGTTGTTCTGGCAGAGTTAAACATCCAGACCCAATATAATCCTGTGCAAAAGCCGTGGCTGAAAGGGAAGGTTGAGAGGTTATATGGAACCATCAATAAACAATTGTTGATTGATCTACCGGGTAAAACCTTCTGCAATATCCTTGAGCGAGGTGACTATGACCCAGCCAAAAACGCCGTAATAACTTTTACTACCTTCACAGAAATTCTATATACCTGGGTAGTGGATATTTATCAGCAGCAACCAGTAGCGAAAGGAACCATTATTCCTGACCTTGCCTGGAAGGAAGCCATCCTTGATTTCCCTCCTCGGCATGTAGATCCAAAAAGACTGGATGTTATCTTAGGTCGAACCAAGTACAGCAAGTTGCGTCGTGGTGGTGTTCAGTATTCAAATCTTCGATATGACTCAGATGAACTGGCTATGTTGAGAGGCAGAATCGGTAGCGGTACGGTCATGTACAAAGTTGACCCTGATGACCTTGGGTATATTCATGTGTTTAATGAATCGGAGCGGCGTTACTTGAAAGTACCTGCTGTCGATTTTGAATATGCTGATGGTCTCTCTGAATGGCAGCATAAGGTACATAAAAAGTACGCTCGGAAATATATTTGTGCGAAATACAGGCATGATGACGTTGTAGCGGCAAGAGACGCTATCAAAGAGTTGGTTCGAAAGGAGATTGAGCGTTGGGAAAGTCATGGAAGAACCGGAAAAAATAGTACGTCTGTCAGAGCTGCTAGGTATGCCAAAGTCGCAGACAACTCAACAGGCTCTTTGACAAGTGTAACCAAGGAGCCTGGAAATAATGCAGTGAGCTCCAATTCCAGTGATTCATCAGATCAAAAAGATGATTGGTATGTTCCTATTGACCGTTCAGCTTGGAGTTCTTCTGGAGGTGAAGAGTAATGGCGTTAGTACTGTCAGACTGGCAAAAAAAGAGAAGTGCTTACGTCAGAGACCTGCGAATCTGGATGGAGATTCATAACCTTGTTTTTAGTGACATGGAAGAATGTAAGGAGCTGGCAAAGTACGGGGGAGAACCACCATGCATGTTATGTTACGGAGACACTGGAGCAGGTAAGTCAGCACAAATCGAAAAATTTAGAAATGACCATAAGCGCTATGAGAAGGCGGATCGATCAATAATGCCTGTCGTATATTGTGTCTTGCCTACGAAACTGTCAGAGAGAGGCCTGTTGATCAAGATTCTAAAAGCCATTGGTCAGGAGATTGAAGATTACAAGGAACTGGATGAGGAGGATCTGCTGCAATTAATAGTTAAATATGTGGATCAGCTTGGTATTGAGCTTTTCATTATTGATGAAGCCCAGGGGTTTCTGGAACACGAAAGTAGAAAATTGGTATATGACGCTACAGAGTGCTTAAAAAGGCTAATCATTGAAACCAAAAGACCTTTTATCCTGTTTGGGATGCCTTGGTGCCTGCATGCCATTGAACAGAACTCCCAGTTAGCAAGTCGTTTTCTTCGTAGAAGATATCTGTCTCCATTTATCATCTCAGACAAACCAAAAAAGGCAATTTATCTCAACTTTCTGGATGAATTGGACGAGGAGCTTGGGTTTGAAGAAAAAGCGAATTTGAAGAGTCGAGAAATATCTCTTCGACTTTTTGTGGTGAGTCGTGGCAATTTGCGGGTTTTAAGGAATGTTATCGATCAAGCTGCATTCCTTGCAATCAAAGAAAGTACTCGACAAATTACTTACGACCATTTTCTGAAAGCATGTGAGGTATTCTTTCCAGAGGATAAAAATCCATTCCGTATGAAAGACCTTGATCAGATAGAATTTGTTGAGCTAGAGAAACCATCGTACTGGGATCAAAATGCAAAGAGAGGAGTAAATCCAGTTGTTGAGGAAACATTTACAGAAGTGAGAACTCTATCCGAGATATTATAGAGTCCACGTGTAGGTCAGGTTTTATCTGGCCTACACAAAAATAAAAAATTTTTCACCACCCACGCTGCCGCCAACTCCCCGCTTCTTTCGTAACCTCAACCTTGTCTCCAAAGCGAGACTCGAAACGCAACCTACGGTGGGTTGTGTAGAACGCTTGAGGGTTATCTCATGGCTAATAAGTCCAAGACCAGTGCTCCTATGACACCCAGTGCAGCGGCACGCATCCAGAGCAGTGAAGCTAAAGCAGATGGTGGAAAGGTTTCCAGTGGCAGTTTTGCTTCTCGTGCACAGTCTGCTGCAGCTAAGAATACAGGAAGTTCCAAAAAGTAAGTAAATGAATATGGCAGGTGTATGAATGCACCTGCCTTCAAGGATGTTGATAATGCGAAAGTTCAGCAGTTGTAAAGAGATCGGCGCACTGGTCTCAAAGAAAGTCGACCAAGGCTGGTTATTTCAGAACGGTAAAAGGCATGGAAAGCTTATTTCCCCATTTGGCCCATTTCTTAGGGTACCATGCTCACCGAGTGACAAGAGAGCATTTCAGAATTTCAGACGTGACATGAAGGCCATTGAAAGGGAGTATCTATCGGCCTACAAAATTGCTTTTACGTCAGAAAATGCATGTAACTCATTGATTTTTAAAGACTTAATGCTAAGCTCCAAGAATTAACACTTTGTATGAAAAAACGGACAGAATGCACCCTACACTGAACTGGATGACAAAGTTTGAGGTTTGTGAATTAGTAAATGAAATACTCTTCGATACAAATATTGTCATTAGGGAAAACCATAAAAAAGCGAAGATAGCATGAATAGTGACAAGACTATATAGCGTTGCAATATTGCTACCGTAGTAGCCTGAAAATTGTGGGAACACAGAAATATAAAACAACGAAACTTTAGGGTTTAAAGTATTAGTCAAGAGTCCTTCTGTTAAAGATAAGATGTATTTTCTCCTATAAAGGCACCGTCCTTTTTCGATGTTGTATCCATCACTCTTTAATTCTCTATATTTAATAGATGACATAAAAGCTTTAATCGCCAAATATGCAAGATATATAGCTCCTATAGTTTTTATTGCATTGAAGATCCCAGTAGAAGTCAATATAATTGCTGATAATCCGAATATAGATAAAGTACCGTGTATAAAAAATGCTGCTACTATTCCAAGCACATTATGATAACCATGCAATTTTCCATATTTTGAAACTGTTTTTATTATAAGTGCTCCATTAGGCCCTGGAGTAATTACCATTACTGATACCGCAAGAAAGAAAAATAAAAGCACTGGTGCACCCCCTATAGTTGTCTGGCGAAATAGATTATTTCAAATAGACGATCCCTGATTTGATTAGAGAATCAGCTATATTTAGTGCATCATCAGAATCAATATCACTAACCTTGAATACCTTCTTTTCGAGTAATAGTCGTTTAATAAATATATGCGCTTGATCTATAGTAATTTCACCTCCTATATAAAAAATCTTATTTTCATTCTCTGAAAAGAATAGGTTTTGGTCTTCGCAAACAGTTAATATCGAATTATGATCAACAACCCTATTCATATCAGAGAATTCAAATGTCGAGTTTATTGATATTGTTCTTTGATGATCGTGAATATCTTTTATTAAACTAAGAGCTGCGTCAAGTAGAATTCTTTCTTCTGTTTTTTCAATACTGTTACATATGAACTCATTAAGAGAGTCAACTAAACGTGTTATTGATCCAGTGTCTTTCCCACTTAAGGTTTTTTTAATGTCGCTTAAAGTAACCGCTTTCCTTAAAAAGGAATGATTATTAACAGCCTGCTCCAGCATTGCATGCAATAAGTGTATCTTTCTGTACGGTGTTAGCGATATTGTGAGGTGAATAGAAGTATTATCACCTTCATTAAGGGCTTTATGAACACAACCTCTTGGCAAATAAAGAATACTCCCAGGAGTTAAAACCTCTGAGTGAAGTTCTATAATATCTTCGACATGTTGGTCATCGTAATCATTGTCCATTGGGTATAAGGTTGATTCTTTTTCAAAGAACCACTTCTTACAGCCTTTTATCTGAAGCACTATTACATCTTGAGTATCATAATGAGCTTTCAAACCTTGAGTGTTTGGAGGTGTAATATACATATTGCAATTTGATTTGCAAAAAAAACTATTTTCAAAATCCCTACAAAGTTTATAAAGGTCAATATTGTTGAGCGCCATAGCCTTCCAAACAAGCATTTGCAACCATTTGGTTCGCAAACCACTCACCATCATTAGCAAGCTCTCTGTAAGCTCGAGAAAATTTATCTTTTGCAAAGATCGGGCTATTAATATCAAAAGAGTGTTTTAAAATCTTTTCGTACAATGGATACTTATTAGCACCTATACTTTTCAACTCCCTAATAACATTTTCAGCAAGCTTCATAGTCTTATCCTTATCGCCTAAAATGTGTCTGACAGAATGAACTGCTCCACTCTGCCAAACAGCTTGCTTTATCAAAAATACAGCTTATTTTTTTGATTTAAACGCATGATTACGAATAGTGAATGCACTTGGGCTTTTTGTTTCAAATGCATGATTACGAATAGTAAATGCACTTGGATTTTTTGTTTCAAATGCATGATTACGAATAGTGAATGCACTGGGGGCATCGACATTAACATCTGCTTTAATTTACATTTTATCATTCCTTTCAAGCTCATGGGTTGGCTACCTTATACTTCACAGGAAGCATGAGAAAATTTAATTGGATCGTCTGCGTAAGTCAATAATTTTTCAAAATAGGAAATGCCTTATATGAGTGCGAAAGTATGCTTTCAAATGGTGCAAAGGCTTTAGCTTTTTGATTTTTCTTAAAAAATATTGTCTCTATGTTTACCCTGTATTTGTAGTTTAATTATTTCAGGTAAGTTCAGCTAATTTTTAGTAGATTTATGCCTTCACATGCAAGAGTGTTACTGTGTCAGTTCAAATTTTAAAGCGTAAGTCAGATGATTGCAGCACAATCCATAGAAGCGCAGGAAAATGCCACTCCGTGTGGAGAATTAGCCGCTATATTGATGCTCAGAATTCCTGAGTAATGGTGCTTATGTTTCTGATCCGCCCAGACCCTGAATACGACGAATCTCTGGAGAGCTATATTATCCGGCTCGCCGAAGAAAACCATTTCAGGGTAAAGAAGCTTTTCCCCCATTTAGGGAAGCTCCTGCAAAAGCAACATGGCAAGTTGGCAGGGGCAATGCCCACAGACCTTGGCTCTTTCAATCTCTATCACGCCAACACTTCCTCAAGTAAACGCTACTGGGCGTTGAGCCTGCTATCTGATTTGTGCTGCAAAGAACACCTGCCTTTTCTGGAGCTGTCGGTACTCAAAACAGATCGGCTGTTTGCGGGGCATCACTCTTCACTGTACTGGAAAGGGCTTGATATTCCCAAGGTGTTTTTTCGATCAGAGAACATTCCTGTATGCCCTCAATGTTTAAAAGAGAAATCTTATATCCCAACTTTTTGGCATATCTCTCTGGTGCGAGCTTGTCCCAGGCATGGTACCGCGCTTGTTTTTAAATGTCCTCAGTGCGGGGTGGGTGTCGATTATATACGAGACGCAGCAGTCCACTCTTGCCGGTGTGGCTTTGATTTAATCTCGGCAAAAACTGAAATTGGGAATCCTCAGTTGGTGAAGTTGGCGGAACGGGTCTACGGGTACAAGACAAAAAGCAAAGGAGACAATCTTCTGTACAGTGCTTCAACGACGGAAGCCGTTTTTGGAGCAGTGCTGTGGTTTATGCTGTGGGCTGATGATTCTGGCGGACCATCTGTGGATGAAGACGACGTTCTGCTTCGGTGCATTGATTTCTTTGATGACTGGCCGCGCAAGCTATACGTCCGGCTGGATCAGCTGGCTCAGGGCGGACTTGAGTATTCTGTGCGGTCGATGCAAGAAACTGCATTTCGCTCTATTTTTGGTTCGTTGCTGAGAGTAAGCCGTTATTTGCCAGATAGTCGGCTGGCGACCAACGACATTCTCAAGTTCGTATTTTCCTTTTTTGACCGGGCTATTTTTCAGGAGGGGCATCCCTATGCTGAAATCGGACAAACCCTGCTGGATGGTTTTGAGGCCTGTGTGATTTTAGGGATTAATACTCGGCATCTGGCACGGCTGATTGAAGAGGGGATGCTGCATCCGTATAGGCTGCAAAAAGACAAGCAACTCATAAGCCCTGAACAGCCGTTATTCAGATTGAATGACGTTTTTGTCCTATGGTGCGTGAGCTTTCAGTCAGGAGAATCCAACCGCAGCCTCTATCTTTCAAGGTGGTGATAATGGTGAAACTGAGTGATCTGCTGGAGGGTAAGGACAGTCAGGAGCGTAACATCAGAATCAAGCATGCCTTTTTCTCTGATGTTCCTGTGGTGATTGATGGAAGTATTGCTCAGGCTCTGATCATTCTGGCAAATTTGACACGATCAATGGGTGACAAGACGGATTTGTTTGATGAAATGGCAGCAAAGGAGCTCTTCAAAAGTGAGCACTGGCATAAAGGCATACTTGCAACCGCGCCATGGGTGGTTACCCATTACTTTAAGGATCCAAACAGTCGTGCCTCTGGTTGCGCCCGATGGTTCCCTGAACACTATGGCGAGGACGGCCAGAAGCATTTGGGATATTCCCATAACAGCAACAAAGTATCGAAGAGCCATTTCCTGGCGACGGAGTTTTTCTGGCATAACCGAGTGACCTCGCTTTTTGAACAGTTCTCGAACGAGAGGGGCAGCCCGTTTATTCAAAAGCTTATCACCCTTGGGTTTCCGGAGAAGCGAGTTCAACCACTACAGGATGCTTGTCGAGGGGGAATGTATAACACTCTACCTGATTTTGTGAGTCCAAACAGTGTGGTGGTCTCTTTTCCCGATGGAGATGGAAATTATATCGCTGTTACCCCGTTGGTTGAGGTTGGTTTTCAGAGATGGATACACAACCTGGTGAGGCATACGAACATTCGTTGTCGTCCGTTATTCTATGCGTGGCCCTTTCAAGTCAGCAGTTTTTTGGCGACTTGCGGAGGGAAACTGTATTGCCTCTATTACCCGCCAAGGCTGGATAAACGTGATCTCAGCCTCGAATCCATACTGGATAAGTGGCGATCTAAAAAACATGTGTTCAATGATCGGGCTATTTTTCGTAAGGGAAATTTGAGCTTTCTTCTGCAGTTGATCTCGAACAGGCAGATTGTTGAAACGGAAAGGCAGAGACAGGAACGACTGAGTAATGAAAGGAACAAGTTAGCACAGGTCATTGAAGAACTTTTTTCATTCCTTTTTATCTTGAGGACTCACTATTTGGCAGGTCAGAGCCAGATTTCCAGAGTTCTAAGTGAAGCTTTGGAAATGAGGCTGATTCAGGGGGGCCTGAATGAGGAAGATCGAGCCGCTGAATATGTGTTGACTTATATCAATACCCTTTTTGAGCATTCCTGGTATTCAGCACAGCTGTCCTACAATCCTGATCTGTTGCCTCTACTGGAACAAGCAGTAAATATCACGCTAAATAAATTTACAGTACCGATTAAAGTCCCGGCAATTTCTGGCCGGTTCCTGCACTTCAAACGACTTTTAGTCTACAACGCCAACGCTAGAAGCAATCCTTATGTTATTGGTCTGCCCTCATTAACAGCCTGGACTGGGTTGGTGCATGCCTTTTTATGCAACCTCGGGTATGAACCTGGCAGAACGGATTTTCGGTTTGCTGTGGTGCTGCGAAAATACGGTCTGAACAAAGGGCATCCCGCTTCGGATCAAGAGATGAAAAACAGTAGCTTGGTTAATAGTCCAGTGATTGACCACAGAAGTTGTGATGTTGAGTTCGATCTGATCGTACAGCTTCCGGAGAACAGAGAAGAGATAGACCTGAGTGAAGACAACCTGTTTGGCTGTCTACCCTCAAGGTTTGCTGGAGGGACTTTAACGCACCCAATGGAGGGAAGTTATGGGCAATGTGAGCTTTACAGGAAATGTGATCGTTATGGGACTGTGGAAGAAGTCTCAGCATCATTGGTGCGGATGCCTAGTTATGGGAGAGTGATTGTCGCTTTACGTAATTCTCCCGAGAGAAGCGAACTGCTGAAATGTCTGTCCCAGGGCAAGAGTTTTCCCATTGGTGGCGGGTTCCGATTCCTGGGTAAACCGGAAACAAGAGTGGGTGCTGGAGGTTGCTCTCATGCTTTTGCGACACCTGTCGTATCCGTTGTTGCATTGCGTCCGGTGCAGCAAATAAATCCACTTGAACGTGCTTTTTGGTCTATTACTTTCAGCAGCTCTGGTATTGAGGTTTCAGTAAAGGAGAATCCAGGTGATGAAGCTGTGTAGTCAGCATGCTCAACAACGATCGATCTACCTTGGGAAAGGATTGTTTTTTTGGGTTGATAATGAGGCCAGGGAGCATCCGCTGTTGCCCGATACAACCACTATTGCTGCAACCAAAGAAGGTTACGCAGAAGCCTATGCTGCTAAAGGGGGCGTAAAAGAAAGTTGCCAGCCCTCATCGTTATCCCATGCGAATATCCAAACCATTCAGGAGGTTTATATGCCACCTGAGTCCGAGGCATTGGTGGTTCGTTTTTCAATAAGGATTAAGGCGCATTCTGGGCAGTTGTATCAATGTGATCGCCCGGAAATGAAGGAAGCCGTGGCGAGGCTAAGTGATGCCTACAAAGAAGTGGGCGGTTATCGAGTGTTGGCCCGAAGGTATCTTGAGAACCTGTTGTTGGGTAACTGGCTATGGGAAAACCAATACACTCTCGGTACAGAAATTCGCCTTCATGATTGCAGGGATAAAGATCAAATGATCATTGATCATGTGGAAACAAGGCGGTGGAACAGAGAGCTGGATGACCTTGAGGAATCCATCGAAAAATGGGTTGATCGATTTGAAAAGGCTCTGACATCCTTGAGAGATTCCTGCTCGCTATTGGTTGAGGCAAGGTTGATGTTACCGCTCTGTTCTGAGGTATTTCCAAGCCAGGCATTTGCCGATGGTGAATCAAGAAGTAAGTTGCTGGCCACTTGTGAAATCAATAGTGAGGAGCAAGTGGTATTCAGCCGCCATAAGCTTGGGGCAGCGTTGCACGAGATTGATGACTGGTTTCCTGGGGCAACATCTCGGAAAAAAGTGAGTGCATATTGTGCGGATAGGAAAGAGCTGACAGCTCACCGACACCCAAGTACAGGAAAGGATTATTTCTCCCTGTTAAAGAATATAGAGCGATATATTGAGTTTCTGGTAGCGAAACCTGATTTGAATGATCCAGCAATGGATGATATCACTTCCTTATGGCCTGCCATGTGTGCGGTGGTATGAGACCGGAGAAAAAAGAATGAAACGCTTTACCTTCGGTATCCAGTTTCAGCCGGGATCGAATAATGAACTGTTGGTTGGCAGGTGCTTGAAAATCCTCCATGGGTTCCAGTGTAGGCATAGCATCAACAGTGTGGGGGTCACATTTCCGAAATTCTGCGATAAAACCATCGGTGACATCATTGCTTGTGTTTCAGTAGACCGGCTCTGCTTACAGCAACTAATGTCACAGCCGTACTTTCTGGAGATGCAAAGACTTCAGAAGTTTTTCTTTCATGAGATCACCATAGTTCCTGATAACGTTAAAGAAGTTCGATACGGAAAAGAATTAAAAAGCGATAAATATTGTGAAGGAGGCAGGCAGCGGCGCATAAGGCGTGGGCAGCGAATAGCTGAAAAAAAAGGCTATAAATATCTACCGAGGCAGAACCCATCAAGTCGTGTTCGCAATATTCAGTTGTTTCATAACATTCCAATGACCAGCTCTGAGGATCCCACGCAAGTGTTTTACTTTAGGCTCCAGAAGCACGCGGCTAAAAATATATGCTGTGATGGGTATACCAGTTATGGGTTAGCAAACCAGGAGTGTGTATGCGGAACGGTGCCGGATCTGACTTTTACCAAAAAATAATCAGGGCTTTTAGCTGGTTGTTTTTTTAGAAATTTTTTGATCGAGCTAAAAAAGGGTGTTTTGTGGATTGTTGGCCTATCCTCTTGAGCTGTGAGGGTTATATACATTTTCCCTCCCGGTGACCTGCCGAGCAGGCAGTTGGAAATGCCGACGGTAACTGTTAAGCACCCTCGCCCCCGTGACCTGCCGAGCAGGCAGTTGGAAATCGGAGATCGGACAGCGACACTGATTTTGTAATGTGACCTGCCGAGCAGGCAGTTGGAAATAGAAACAGGTGTAGCGTAAAGTTATCAATTTTGTGACCTGCCGAGCAGGCAGTTGGAAATTGCACGGCAGTGAACATGCTCTGGCTGTCGCTACAAGCATCTCATGACATAAAACAGATAAAAATGACATAGATACAAGCAACTTTGACATACCAGACCCCAGCAACAATACTTTCAGTGTTGTTTAGCCGGGGTCTTTTTTATGTACAGGAGAACACTTGATTTGAGAAAGTATAAAAGTGACGCCGGATTAAACTGCTTCTGTCTACTCATCTTTTTCAGAACTAACATACCCATTAGAAATGTGGGTGTCGCAAAACACTCTCTTAATATCAAATTCAGCTTTTATCAGTCTGCCGGGCAGGTTTGGGCAGCCGATTTTCCTTGATTAACTTACGTTCATTGCTTTTCACGCGACGAGACAATTTGTTGATATCTTCTTCTGGTGGCAACTCTTCTGGTGTAATGCCACGTTCCTGCAACATTGTGCGAACGCTTCGGTTGTTCTGAACATGTTCTTGCGTAATGGGGCGCTCTCCCTGCAAGTCATGCTCAGTGACATTGTGGTTGGTAATTTCGGTGGCCAGATTCTTCGCTGCAATGGTCACCGTAGGCAGGAAATCAGCCAGTGGCCGCTTCTCAGGCATACCCAGCTTTTGTTTCATGTTTCTGGTGTTGTTGCCTCCAAACAGGGCGGCATCACCTTTTGACCGAATACGACCAAAACCCCGTTCATCAACGCCCCGCTCATAGATATTTCTCGAAAGCTCGGTTTCAGATTCCCTGAGCTTTTGCCGGGCATCCAGTCGATCCTGAAGCCGTAAACGTTCTTCCAGAACCTCCTGTTTTCGGGTCTGAAGAGCAAAATAGGTTTGGGCAAAGGCAATGGATTCTTTACGGGGGTCGCCATTCTGGGCAACCAGATAGCAGGCATAGCGGGTCAGCATAACATCAGCAACAGGGCGCTGTGCACTGGAGCCCAACTGAACCATTTTCGTGACGTCACGAAAATGGTCGTCTTGAGGATTTCCTGAGTTTTCACAGGCAGCTCTGGCCTTATCTACAACCTTGGTGAAGTTTTCCCAGCGGTCATACCCCAGCTCAGACATCAGCTCCCGTGCATACCAGAACTCTATGGTTGCATCGGCTAATGTGTGGGTAATTTCCTCGAATCGGTTGGTTAGCTGGGAAATCAACGCTTTGTTCATAGTGGTAACCTTCGATTAAGTTATAAAAAATGCTTTGGGTATTATTGCTCAGCAGAGTCTACAGTGCTTTCAATCTTGACGTTTCGCAAGTCGATTTTCCCAGTGACGGCAGCGGTAAGTACAACATGACACCCATATGGCTTATGCTAAGAAAAGTTCTGAAGGAAGCTATACCACCCAACAGGATGTGGTACGGGCCAGTCTGGAAATTGAGCGTAGAATTCAGGAAGAAGCAAATGGCTGGGATATCAGCTCCACTGCTTCTGTCAGCTCTACTACGGCATTAGCCAAATACTTAGACATCGCACAAGATGCGAACTCCAGCCTGAATGAAGGTCTTGAGGCAATAGCGTCTCCCTCTAAAAAAACCGATAAGGAGGTTTCAACGGCTTCAGTTGTGGACTTTGAGTTAGAAGATGATGAGATAGATACAACTGGATGGCAGAGTAATGTGTCATGAATACACTCTATGATCGATATGACAACATAACGGATGAACAAGATAAAAAGATTCTCCAAGTAAGAAATTGCTATATCAGTTCTCCTAACCTGGATCGTATTCTAGCCGACATTCACCGATGCCGTAGAATATCGGAAAGAGGTGGGTATCCAGAGTGTATGCTTGTACTTGGCGAGCCCGGTGCTGGAAAAACGACTTTAAGGAAGGAGTACCTAAGGCTAAACCCCACAAGAGAAGAGCTAGAGAGATCCGTCGTTAGTGTTTTTTCAAGTGACTTCCCAGATAGAACTGTACCAAAGCAGGCCGCTATCTGCTTTTTGGAGGATCTTGGCCATGAGCTTTCATCTAAAGGGCTTTCAGCACCACAGCTGACAAAAATCCTGGCCAACTTAATGAGGCAATGTGGTGTTGAGATCAGTCTTCTGGATGAATTTCAGCATCTAATTGAAACGAAGTCATTCACTGTTCTTGAAGATGCTGCAAAGTGGCTCAAGATTCTAATCAATACATCAGGTCTTCCTGTTGTTCTCTTTGGTATGCCATACAGTAAAATTATTCTTGATTGCGATGATGCCCTTGCTGGACGGTTTATGATCCAGAGAAGAATTGAGCCATTTCGAATTATTGATAAAGAGCAGCGGAAAGACTTCAGAACTTTTTTAAAAGTATTTAACGACAGCTTGCCATTCTCTAAAAAACCTGGGCTTCACGAGGTGGAGCTTTACCCAAGACTTTTTACCTTCTCTAAAGGCAATATGAGGAGATTGAGGGTTTTAATAAATTATGCCGCTGAAGAAGCCATCCTGAATAATGATGATGAGCTGAATATGGAACATTTCATAGCAGGATATCACTATTACATGGATCACATTACAAAAAAAGACCAGGTTGATGCAGATGAAAAGCTAGAGGCACAACCAAACCCGTTTGATGTTAGTATTGATACAACATGACACCCATATGGCTTATGCTAAGAAAAGTTCTGAAGGAAGCTATACCACCCAACAGGATGTGGTACGGGCCAGTCTGGAAATTGAGCGTAGAATTCAGGAAGAAGCAAATGGCTGGGATATCAGCTCCACTGCTTCTGTCAGCTCTACTACGGCATTAGCCAAATACTTAGACATCGCACAAGATGCGAACTCCAGCCTGAATGAAGGTCTTGAGGCAATAGCGTCTCCCTCTAAAAAAACCGATAAGGAGGTTTCAACGGCTTCAGTTGTGGACTTTGAGTTAGAAGATGATGAGATAGATACAACTGGATGGCAGAGTAATGTGTCATGAATACACTCTATGATCGATATGACAACATAACGGATGAACAAGATAAAAAGATTCTCCAAGTAAGAAATTGCTATATCAGTTCTCCTAACCTGGATCGTATTCTAGCCGACATTCACCGATGCCGTAGAATATCGGAAAGAGGTGGGTATCCAGAGTGTATGCTTGTACTTGGCGAGCCCGGTGCTGGAAAAACGACTTTAAGGAAGGAGTACCTAAGGCTAAACCCCACAAGAGAAGAGCTAGAGAGATCCGTCGTTAGTGTTTTTTCAAGTGACTTCCCAGATAGAACTGTACCAAAGCAGGCCGCTATCTGCTTTTTGGAGGATCTTGGCCATGAGCTTTCATCTAAAGGGCTTTCAGCACCACAGCTGACAAAAATCCTGGCCAACTTAATGAGGCAATGTGGTGTTGAGATCAGTCTTCTCGATGAATTTCAGCATCTAATTGAAACGAAGTCATTCACTGTTCTTGAAGATGCTGCAAAGTGGCTCAAGATTCTAATCAATACATCAGGTCTTCCTGTTGTTCTCTTTGGTATGCCATACAGTAAAATTATTCTTGATTGTGATGATGCCCTTGCTGGACGGTTTATGATCCAGAGAAGAATTGAGCCATTTCGGATTATTGATAAAGAGCAGCGGAAAGACTTCAGAACTTTTTTAAAAGTATTTAACGACAGCTTGCCATTCTCTAAAAAACCTGGGCTTCACGAGGTGGAGCTTTACCCAAGACTTTTTACCTTCTCTAAAGGCAATATGAGGAGATTGAGGGTTTTAATAAATTATGCCGCTGAAGAAGCCATCCTGAATAATGATGATGAGCTGAATATGGAACATTTCATAGCGGGATATCACTATTACATGGATCACATTACAAAAAAAGACCAGGTTGATGCAGATGAAAAGCTAGAGGCACAACCAAACCCGTTTGATGTTAGTATTGATGAATTGGAGTTCAAACAGATGCAGTCTGCCTCTTGCTGGAAAATGGATGCCCGCAAGGGGGAGTCCCGTATTATACCCGCAAAATATACAAGACTGATTCCTTTACGCTCTTTACTAAAACGCAGATAATATGCGGTTCATTAACACCATGTAGGCATCTTTGAAGTACTTCAGATCCCCCTAGGGTCTGAAATACTAATTTCCAAACCGCTGGTTTAAAGTGTGAGCAGGTGAAGAAAAATTATGACTGTAAAATTTCGCTCATTCTTTCCTGAAAATAGCTTGGGTATTTTTCTATCACAGCAATGGCCCTGTCTCGCTCCTGTTTAAGTTGTTTCACAATTCCTTTTTTATCTGCCCCTGTAAGATTGAGAAATGCCATGAGATCCTGAGAAATCACACGATCTGAAAAGCCGAGCTCATACACAGTGATCGTTGTCTCAGAAGGCAGTCCATATTTAAGCTGTTTTTGAAAACGTTGCAGAAGCTGAACCAGCTTTTCTGTATCGTTTTGGTCAAGCAATTCAACAATTTCGCAGATTGCACCAATAAGGAGAGCACCATCGTAAGCAATCTTACCCTCACAGACTTCTACGACATGATCAACCTTAAACTCCCGTCGTTGGTTACCCCATATCATTTTGGTTTTCTTTGTTTTAATTAGCTTCAGTAAATTACTGAATGATTCTCCACAAATCCATCCATAAGTAATTTCTTTGAGTACTTCCGGTGGGTCAAATCTACTGAAAACACCTCCCCCTACATATTCAGTAATCATAGGCCATACAAGATCAAGCACTTCTATATCCTCTACAAGAGAAAATAAGTTGGTTTCATTTGCACGAACCCAACCTTCAATAGCTTGTGCGTCTTGTACTCCATATAGTGTTCTTCCATAGATTTGACGATGGTTAGAATCCGGTATTTTAGTGTAAATGTTTTTCGCCAAAAGCAGGAATAATTCTCGGATACGCTCTTTTTTGTAGTAGGCATTGGCTAGAAAGAAAGCAAGCGTGCCCTCTGCTAATCCAATGACATCTTCTTCCAAAAGGCTGCCTTCGTTTTCATGCCAATGTGATAGTAAAAAGCTTTCAATGGCGTTGATAAGCTCAATCCTCCATCTAATCTGCCTTTGGAGCTCTTCTCTTGGAAACCCAGTATCAGCAAGTCTTTCAATCAATCTTGCAACATCATCTGGGCCTCCGATGTGAGCTACCGCAACATCTAAATCATCCAAAATTATTCTTATCTTGCCGTTGCTACTCTTAATGAGGTCAAAAAAAGAAAGAAGGTTACTAATGCAAGGCTCCGAGTTTTGTGGCTCAAGCAGTTCTTTTACTTGCTCCCAGCGCCATCTGTCTCTACGAACCTTTTTCTTGTCATAAACCACAGGATCTGAAAATAATATACTGCCTTCGGTATGTAATCCTGCTCGGCCTGCACGACCTATAAGGTTATGGAAGTCACGAACTTTAATACGCTCTGTCCCCTGGTAGACGCTGGTAACAATAAGGTACCGAATGGGCAAATTTACACCTTGAGCCAAGGTGGAGGTGCATATGACAAAGCGTACGAGGTTCTTACGCATAGCGTGCTCTACCGCAAGCCGGATACCATGCGGCGTATTACCATGGTGAGTGAAAATACCGTGAACAGCACTCTGGGATACCGCTGCATCAGCCCCCAGATTTTGAACATACAAGTTCGATAAATGGTCAACCTCCTGCATGTCTGAGAATTCTGTTGGGAACGTTAATGGAGCTCCTCGCTTAATAACGTTTATAGCTTTCTCACAGATCTTGGTAGCTGTTGACTTTCTTCCACAGAAAATAGCGATACTTCCGTTAGGAACGAGTTTAAGGCCGAGATAAAGAGCAATAGACTGTTCATCATTTTCGTTTGGAAAAAACCGATCAGTTCTTTCTCTATCCATTCTTCCAAGGTTTAATTTTTCAATAACTCTGGGAACAAAAAACTCTCTCTCCTCAGCATTTTGGCTATTAACGTACTCAATCCTTCCCAGCTGATCCATCCAACTTACAAATCCAACAGATCTGAAGGTTGGACTAAGAGCAGTTCCTTGCACTACTTCAGGGCTACCATTTAACCATTCTCCAATCGCTTCCGCGTTACTAATGACTGCTGAAATCAGCACTTTTTGAGTGATCTCAGGAAGCATGAAGCGTAGTGATGTCAGAAGTAACTCATAGCTTATGCCGCGGGAGCCATCATCAAACTGGTGGCCTTCATCAAAGACAACCAGTCCAACCTGAGATGCAAGCTCCGGATCATGTCGTAAGACATAAAGCAATTTTTCAGGAGTAACAACAAGAATCTGTTGGTGTCCCAGAAACTCAGTTGCTTCAAAATCAGCCTGGGGAGTATCAGACAGTTCATCCACTCTGACTGTCTCATTAAGGAATGCTTCAGCAAGACTGTTCTTTATCTCATGGCATAGCGCTCTGAACGGCGCAATAATGATGGCCAGTGACACACGTTCAGCCAGAAAGGCACTCCTTAAAACCAGCTCAGTTGCTTTCGTTTTGCCTGCACTGGTAGGCATTTGGACGATAGCTGATTCACCTTTAAGAACACCTGCCCGACCCAATAAGTGTTGAGCTGGCCAGAACTCTTTGATAAAGGTCTCTTTTTGTAAGGCAGAAAGCCATTTGACACGGTTCAGTCCAGAATAGAGCGGCAGCGCTTTCCATGAAGAGTTGTCGAGTTTTTTTCTTAATACAGCACCTATTACATCTCCGAATAACAGTTGCCTGGGTGTACCAAAGTCATAGACAGAATTCCTAAGTTGTCTAGCCAGATCAACCAGGAGCTCTTCGCCATCTCCCTCCGCAATATAGCGAGAAAGTTGTCGTGAAATTTCATCGATCAATTTACCGTAAGGCCCGGTTGACCCTTCAAAATAGGTGTTGATGTTCGCCTGCAACATCCAGAGTAATAAAGCCTCAAGTCCTTCTCCATCCAAGTCAGGACAGTTGCCTTTGATACATTTGGCCAGGACTGAAGCACTACCGGGTAAATCACAGAGGTAGTATGAGGAAGATCCTAGTAGTAGAAGATAAGGGTCAAGCGATTCATTCAGTTTTGTTTGAAGGTAAGAGTCAAAGAAACGTGCAGAAAAGAGCAGATTACTTTTCAGCTCAGTGAGCAAGTCTTGATCTGGTTCCTCAAGGTTGATTGCCGCAGCAAGATCTCCCAGTAATGCAATGGATATTCTGAATAGTCTGGCTGGATCTTGAGTGATTTTGATATGGTGCTCTCTGGGCACACTGTATTCGAGCATCTTGGCTTTTGAGCGGGTGACCCCCAGTAGATGCAGGGATCTTTGTTCAGGCCTCATTAGCAGCCCTCCTGTATAGCTCGTGAACCAGAGTCATCATATTAGGACCTTTGATCACCAGTAGTACCAAATTATCGATGTTTGGATGGGGTAGAAACTCTTTGGATTTTGCTGACTTGGGGATTTGAGTGCAGTTGGATAATGCAAGTTCATCAACATCAAAAAATTCATCGGAAATAAGTGCAGCAGCGCCAAACTTCTCCTCATAGGGGATATCTACTGGGGTCTGAAACCTTGCAATCTTCCGGGCCTGTTCAAAATCGCGCCTCTCATGGAGTTTTCGCTTAATGAAGTTCAGCGACTCATCAATACGAATATGATCCTTGGCTGAATCATTGATAGCATCCTGCAGACGATTAATCTTTGACTTTGAGAACTTTGTTTTGGATTCAAAAACAAACAGGCTATCCTTGCCCGATGCTTCACCGCTCTCCTGATCGAACCTGAACCCTATCACATCGCTTCCTTTGGGGGACTCATCTCTGACAACTTTGGATGACCACCGTATTCTGGGAACCCAGAAGCCTGAAAACCATTGAAGGTAATCACAAACCAGAATTTCTCCAAAGTCGCCAGCACGTATGCCCGGACCCAGTTTGCTGCTTTGACAGGGGAAAATAGTGTTGTTCAGGTAGTCTGCACACGAAAGCCTGCCACGGAGAAACTCGATATCACTATCCAGGCAGTAGTGATTCCGGAAATGCCTGGCCCATGCTGTGAGCACTTCCTCGTCCTCCGCATGACGAAACTCCCAGAGCTCAATTTCTTTACCATCAGCAGTCCTTAACCGTTCACCAGTATCAACGAGCCACTTTTCAACATGCTCTGTAGTCCAAGGCATTTACTTCTCACCTATGGCAATTAATCACTTAGATCCTGAATGGCAAACTCATCATTGATTTCAAACAGTGCTGGCGTTGAGCTTTTCACGCCAATGCCGTATTCCATCAGAAGCGTTACCAGTTGTTCACCATTCATCAATGCGATTGGGGTCTTGTCGGGTTGTGCAGCCTCGTTGATCGCTCCTGAACTAAAGTTGCTGGTAGTAATTATTAGCCCTTGCTCATGTACGCCGAGACTACCACGAACCTGCTGTACAACGGGAGCCTGGATATTATTTTTGGGTTTCCATTTTTTAGCCTGTACAGCCATTTTGATGCGGACTACATCGCCAACCACCAGGATTCCACGAACATCAATGCCGCCATCACCGCTCAGCTTGGTAACTTCGACACTTTCAAAACCCATTTCTGCTAGCAAAAGTGAAATGAGTTCTTCAAACTCTCCGGGCTTCATAGCCAGCAGCCGCTTATGTAAGGCCTTGCGAATCTGAAGATTATGCTGCTCAATCTGGAAGGTTAATCCTCGTTTCATCCATTGACTTAAGCCAACATAACCCTTGCCATGTTGAACAAAACGTGGATGATCCCCACGTTTTTTTTGCCTTTTGATCTCGCTAATCACCTGAGCATACATAGTGGCTTCTGGTGTTTTTCCAGCCGTGACCAGCCAGCCTTGTTGCAAAGCCTTCTGGGTGATCTCCTTATAATGCATAGGCTTTTTGTTACCAAAATTCTCAAGCACTTTCTGAGCACATTGAGTGAATGAAAAGCCATGATTTTCAGAGGCTGATTCCACCGGTTTTTTTACAGCCTTATGAACCAAGCCATCCGGGATCGGCATTTCACTACTATTCCGAAGCGCAAATACCTGAGGGCCAACTTTTACAAAAGCAGAGTCATCCCCTTTAGCCTTGATATCAGAATAAATACGGGCGCTAACGCTAGCATTTGGTGTTTTACCTGCCGACTGCCATAGGCCATCAGAGATGATCTGTTGAGCGATATCTTTGGCATGCAGCGCTTTCCCCGCCTGCTTTAAAACCTGAATGGCAGCGGATTTAACATCCATGATTAGCTCCTGGTGAGGTTCGTCCTGAATCTTGCTGATAGGTCACACCAAACGTAGTGTCGCCCTGCCATTTCTTGAATGAAGGGTTATCGCTGAACTGCTTGAATAACTCGGTATTATCCGCCAGCAGATCAATCATTACCCGTTGCAGGGCTGCATCGTGCTCTATTCTGGCAGTCTTCTTGTCGTTATTTTTCATGGCATTCTGGTAGGCTGCGTCTGCTGCTACCTTGGCCGGGATTTCTTCGACAATAATCTTGCTGACTTTGTCGCCATCCCTCCAGTCGAAACTCCCGAACTGGTCATTGAATGTCTTGATAATATTGCTGAGTTGATCCAGTTCCGGCTCTGGCATGCGGCCACCCCCACTGGTTGGCACTGAGCCTATTTCGGCATCCTGATCTTGTAGACTGATGCTCTGACTGCTTTTCACTTCAACGCGGTAACTGTTCATATCAATGGCTTCCAGTATGCCCCGGGAGCAACTCGTTGCCCTCGTCGTCCTGAACCGGCTTCGGGCTTATATTGATGCGGTTGTCGAGAAATTTTTCTACCAGGTGGCCGAGAATATCCGCTTCAATCAGTGTTGGGATCTGATTGCGGAACTTGAACTTATCGAGAATCTCCTTCACGTTGTTGGAGAATCCATCCAGATATTCTTCAAAATCGGCTTTAAACTGTTGTGTTTTTGCGCGGTTTTTCAGATCACGGAGTGTGAAAGGAGAGATATTATAAAACGCTTCACCAGAGGCCTGGCAGAGTGCAGCGTCCTGATTGGCGATACCAGCGTTAACCAGCTGCTCCTGCATTGCCAGTACACGTTCTTTGCTGGGCTCCAGTACAGCATCCAGACGACGAATGACTGTCATCGGCAGAATAACGTCGCGATACTTGCCACGCACATAGATATCCCGAAGTACATCGTCGGCAATACCCCAGATAAAACGCACAATACTGTTATGGATTTCGTGGTTCATAGCCGGGTGTTACTCCTGGGTTATCTTTTGGGGGCTTCTTTTGGGTGACTTTTTGGGAGGGGAAGGTTCAGCAGCTCCGCCCGTTTTAACCCAGGCATCAAGCTCATCTTTTTTGAACTTCCAACGTCGGCCCAAGCGGTGGGCTGGCATACCCTGCTTATCGATCCAGCGGTATACAGTATCGCTGCTCACACCAAGATACTTACCGATTAGCTGTACTGTCCAGATTGACCACCTCTACCGTTCAAAAGTCACCCACTCTGCTGTTATCCGGTGACCACCCCGCTGCTCAAGGTCCAACATATTTCTTATAATCGTCCATTCTGTCCAGTAGTTTTTTAATATATGGGTGTTGCTCCAGCCTGATTGGTTTCTCATTGAACAAAACATGCTCAAGCTGTTGTACCTCTGTCAGAAAAACCGACCATAAAAATGCTCTCTCATCCAAGACGGTTTTCTGAACCAGCTCTATTTCTTTAGCTTGACTTAACCACTCTTCAAACTATGACAGGCTGTTGTAAAAAAGTTCATACGCATAACCGAAAAAACAATTCATTATGCAGTCCTGGTTCTGATTGCGATCTGTGAACACAAAATAGAAAGGTTCGCAAGAGTCGATGCTATGCAAGCGCCGAAGTCGCTTTGAAATGACGTCATAGAGATCATGTGCTATCGCCGACATGGGACTCAAAACACAAAGCCGAAGAAATAGCTTAATGGCTGTAATCTGTCGTCCATGTATCCGATAACAGTCGTCTTCTGACCCTGCCACTCCTTCCTCAATAGCCAGTACCAGAAAGCAGGTAAGTGAATTCAAATCATAAGTACCTGGCCAGTTGGTTTCGCATATTCTGGTGAGTGGATTTTTTCATCCTTCAAGGCGCAACGACGGGCGCGTAGCCATAGCTACGCAACCAGAGTTGGAACGCAGAAGGGTGGAAAAAGCCGCCGTCCAGAATATGCGAAACCAACTGGTTAGGTACTTAAGGCACTTCTACTTGAAAGTGTTCGTTATTTGTTCTTTTGATGAACATTTGGTGACATTTAGTGGTAAATCTTGACAAGCACTGCCATAAAAGTATCCAATCCAAACTCACAAGGAACAGAATAATTATAGGAAGTCGCACCGATGGATGGTGTACGCAGTTCGGAATCAGCAGTGACCTGTCTGGTGATGCTGGCCCGTTTTCATGGATTGGCCGCTCAGCCGGAGCAGATCAAACACCAGTTTGGTGATTCCGATCGACCTGTTGAGGGGTTAGACCTTTTAAGGGCCGCAAAATTTTTAAAGCTCAAGGCTCGTCGTACAGAAGTTCAGTGTGAAAAACTTCAAGATCTGCCTCTACCCGCCATTGCCCGTCACTCTGATGGCCATTACTTTATCATTGCCCGCTTTCATGATGGCAAAGCACTGATTCAGGACCCTTTGAAAGACCGGCCTGAAACGGTATCGCTGGATGTACTGGTAACCCTGTTCACTGGTGAACTCTTTCTATTCACCAAGCGATCATTGCTACCAGGGGGAATGGCAAAATTCGACTTCAGTTGGTTTATTCCGGCCATACTCAAGCATAAAAAACTGATTTATGAAGTGCTGCTGGCATCCTTCTTTATTCAGCTCTTTGCCCTGATTACGCCTCTGTTCTTCCAGGTCATTATCGACAAGGTTCTTGTCAATCAGGCACTAACGACACTGGATGTATTGGCTTTTGGTCTGCTCGTGCTGTCAGTCTTTGATATTGTGCTGAATGGGCTCAGGAACTATGTGTTCAGCCATACTACCAATCGGGTAGATGTGGTGCTGGGTTCCCGGCTTTTTAATCACCTGCTCCGCTTGCCCGTTGCTTTTTTTCATGCCCGCAGAGTCGGTGACACGGTAGCCCGTGTCCGTGAGCTGGATACAATTCGGGAGTTTATTACCGGTTCTGCGCTGACGCTGTGTATTGATTTGTTGTTTACTATCATTTTCTTTGTAGTAATGTACCTCTACAGCCCGACACTGACCTGGATTGTTCTCGGCTCTATTCCTTTCTATATCATTCTGTCCCTGATAGTAACGCCTGTTCTTCGTGCCCGATTGAATGAAAAGTTCAAGAGAGGCGCAGAAAACCAGTCCTTTCTGGTGGAATCTGTCACCGGGATGGAAACCATTAAAAAGCAGTGCGGTTGAGCCTCAGATGCAACGAGTCTGGGAAGATCAGCTTGCAGCTTATGTCTCTGCCGCGTTCCGGGCGATGAACCTGGGTAATATTGCCAGCCAGTTTGCAGGGCTAATCAACAAGGTAGTCACAGTGCTGATTCTCTGGGTTGGCGCCACCCTGGTGATCAATGGTGAGCTATCGGTCGGTATGCTGATTGCCTTCAATATGATTGCTGGCAGGGTCAGTGCACCTATTTTGAAACTGGTTCAACTTTGGCAGGACTTTCAGCAGGCAGGTATTTCCGTTCAGCGGCTGGGCGATGTTCTGAATAAACCCACAGAGCCGGGACATGACCCAAATCGTACGACACTTCCAACACTGAAGGGTGTTGTCAAGTTTGAACATGTCACGTTCCGCTATCAACCCGATCGTCCTGCTGTCTTGAATGGCATCTCCATCGCCGTCAAACCGGGTGAAGTCATTGGCATTGTCGGTCGCTCCGGTTCAGGAAAAAGCACACTTACCAAACTGGTACAGCGACTTTATGTGCCTGAGTCTGGTCGAGTATTGGTCGATGGCATTGACCTTGCGTTAGTCGAGCCCGCCTGGTTGAGAAGGCAAGTCGGCGTGGTGCTTCAGGAAAACTTTCTGTTTAACCGCTCAGTACGCGACAACATAGCACTGGCTGATCCGGGTGCCTCTATTGAGCGGGTCACTGCTGCCGCCCAGCTGGCAGGTGCCCATGACTTTATTCTTGAATTGCCTGAAGGTTATGACACTCAGGTTGGTGAACAGGGTAGCTCCCTCTCTGGTGGGCAGAAACAGCGTATTGCCATAGCTCGGGCATTACTGACCAATCCGAAAATTCTGATCTTCGATGAAGCCACCAGTGCCCTGGACTACGAGTCCGAGCATATTATCCAACAGAATATGAAGCGGATCAGCCGGGGTAGGACGGTTTTTATTATTGCCCATCGTCTTTCAACTGTGCGGGATGCTGACCGCATCATTGTCATGGAAAAAGGTCGTATTGTGGAAGAAGGCGCTCATGATCAACTGGTTAAGCAAGGCGGCCATTACGCCCGACTGAATGCCCATCAACATGGTTTGCGGGAGGCTATCTAATGGTCAGACCACTTTGGGAAAAAGCGACCAGGTTCCTGTTGTCCAGAACAGAAAAGCAGGCAGCATTGCACAATACACGACGCCAATTTCTACCGGCAGCTCTGGAAGTGGAGGAAACACCGGCGAACCCGACCAGCCGAATAATTGTAAAAACCATCATCCTGTTATTCACAATAGCCATTGTGTGGGCTTGCGTGGGCAGGATTGATATTGTTGCCACGGCACAGGGCAAAATCGTACCGGGCGAGCGCGTAAAAACCATTCAGCCGATGGTGATAGGTGAAGTACAGGCCATTCACGTTCGGGAAGGCGATGAGGTGAAAGCTGGCGATCCACTGGTTTCTCTGGTAACAGGAGCAGGTTCGTCGCCAGCTGACCAGCCTGAAGCAGGAAAGCATCAAGGCCCAGGAACTGCATGACCAGCAGAAGATTGTTTCGCCCATAGACGGCACAGTGCAGCAACTACAGATCCACACTATTGGCGGTGTCGTCCAGCCTGCACAGGCACTGATGCAGATCGTACCTAAAGAAGCAACCATGGAAGTTGAAGCCTGGGTGCTGAACAAAGATATCGGCTTTGTGCAGGAAGGCCAGCGGGCAGAGGTGAAAATCGACACCTTCAACTTCACCAAATACGGTCTGATTGGCGGTGAGCTGATCAATATCTCCGACGACGCTGTACCCGATGAAAAGCAAGGCTTGCGGTACCTGGCCAGTGTTCACATAGAGAAAGACTGGATGCTGGTAGAGAAAAGGAAAGTGAATCTGTCGCCTGGCATGAGTGTAGCTGTGGAAATTAAAACCGGGCAGCGGCGATTGATAGAATACTTTTTGAGTCCGCTTTTGAGGTTTAAGCAGGAGAGTATTCGAGAAAGATAGCCTTATTATCAGTGAGCATTATGAGAAAGAAAAAATCAATCCAATATGTCAGTTTGATTTTACTGTCACCAACCATCCTCTGGGCAGAATCAAAACCAACTGACAACTTTCGGATCACCCGAGACCACTCCAGTTTTGTAGAGGGTATTGAAGGAAACGTCTGTAAGGCTTTTCTGGAGGTTATCAACCGCATTCCAGAAGAAAAGCTGTTGCCTTGTCACACCCCTGATTTCAGTGATAGCCCCTTTACCCTGGTGCCTTTTACTCCACTGGACAGTAAGCGACAGATTGAATACGGAAAGATCCTTTACCACCGGGACAATGGCACAGAAGCCTACCGGAATGCCTGGCCGGAGAAAGAAAAAGAGTATCTGACAGGCTACAGCAAACTCTCTGAAGCTTTTCTGGATCTGGATGGGGATGGGGTTAAAGAGCATGTGATTGAGCAAAAAATTCCACAAAAGTATTGCATACCATCCATTCCAGGAAAGGCTCTTAGTATCCAAAAGAAATGGGAGACTCTAAGTAATAAGGTGAAATATAGAGCTTCAAAGGAGTATGGTTTTAAAAAATTTTACAGTATTTTTTCATCAAATGCTGAACAAAAACATATATCTCTAGTAGACAACCTTATCAGCTATCAAGGTCACTTTTTTTCATTTGATATGTATAAATTAGATCTTAGGAATTTTGATAAAGAATGGGGGAGTAGAAATTGGATAACTCTTGAAAAAATTTACAAGGATAGAAAAATAAAACGTATCAAAGGGCGTAACGCCTGTAAGTACTGGCTGAATAAATAATAGAAAAACAAGGAATAAAGGGATTTGATTCATGAGCTTATATGAAGAAATAAAAAGACTTGAAGATGCAAAATTGTCTATTTACGCTGATTCAAAGGGTATTCCAACAATAGGAGTGGGTTACAATCTTCAGGAACGAGAAGTACTTGAGTCAGTTCTTAAACAATTTGGTTACACTAGAGAATCTCTTGGAATCACTGAATTCAGCTATCTTTCGAGAGATTTATTTAATGTATTTGAAGAAACTTGGACCCCACAAAACACCGCCACATACACTACCCAGGTCAACCAAATCCTGTCGGACTATGCGACCAAGGTCACAGACGGCAGCAGCCCGAGAATCACCTTCACCTTTGAAAACACCACCACGGATATGGAGCCCGTATTCGATACGGCCATTGCTTTTATTGAAGACGATGTGGTCAACCGTCTTCAGGTTAAGCTGGGTACAAGCCAGCAAAATGCCCAGAACCTGTTTGATGACCTGTCCAATGCCCACAAGGCTTCCCTGCTCTCCCTGGCTTATAACGGTGGCCCGGCGATTATTGGCAACAACCTGAGCAAGGCCATGGATGAAGGAGATTGGGCCAGTGCTTATTTTGAGATTGCCTATGCCAGTAACTGGAATGACACCGATGGTAATGGCCAGGGGGATACCCGAATCTACGGTATTCATCTCAGAAGACTGGATGAGGCCAGAAGCTTTTCGGTGAACCTGGATACGGCTCAGTCAAAGGCTTTGCTTGACAAGTTGTCTTCAGAAAAGAACCGTATCACGGGTTATTTAAATGAGCTAAAAAGCAGCCTTGAAAGTGGGGGTTACGCTGAGCTGGCCATTGCAAAACGGGTGGCCTTGTACGATGACCTGAATAATATGGCAAGAGACCTGAGAAATGAACTGGGCAGCTCTGGCGTTAATCCGCCTTTCACCACCCCTATCAGGAATACATGGACTCGTAAAAAATGCCCAAAATTTGAATGATCGTCCACTGCCTTTCCTTCAAGCCAATCACATGTTCCTCCTGATTATTGACCGTTAATACACTAAGCCCCTGGAAACAGAAAAATACCCATCTTGCTGTTGGGTTCTGGCAGGGTTTTTTTTTCTGGTCTGGAAATACACGACTTTGCTTTTTCAGTTCCTGCCTGATTCTGTGCTGGATAGCAGCATAGACCATCAGGCATAGAGTCATCACCATTAACAGGGCTTCAATACGTTCCGCTTTCTTCAGATAGAGCGAAGAGACCAGAAAGTCCGGGCTCTTCAGAAACCGAAAGCCGCCTTCAACTTTTTGTTGCGACTTATAAGTAGACAGCAGCTCAGAGGCATTCAAACTATTTTTATCCAGTTCATTGGTGCTTAGGATAAAACAACCCAGTGAGGCTTCTGCATGCTCCCTTTTCTCGCAGGAAACAAAGCATTCAGCCTGCACAAAGTACTCGAAGTGATCAGGCTTGCTATCCGGCGATGGTCTTCCTTTGCCCGAATAGCAAGGTTTACGGATAACCTCTGGCTCTGTTTCGCTTTGGCAAAGTTTCGATTGTTTCTGCCACAAGGCAAAAGCCTTCAATGCATCGTCCCGGCACAAAAAGGCCTTTTTGCTCAGCTTCTCCAGATCACGGGCCTCTTTCAGTGACTGCTTTTGCATCTTTCGGGTCAATGTTTTCCGTTCACTAAGCCCGCGCTTTTTGTTGAGAAACAGGAACCATCGTTGCTGAACCCCTCCGTAGCAGGAAGGCACTTCAGCTGAGTAGTAATCTTCATAGCCTTCAACAGGCACCAGCGACATGGTTGGCGCTTTGCAGACCAGCTCCTTTGCCTCCTTGATGTTCAGGGGCACCCGGGAGATAAACAGCTGCTTTTGCTCATCAAGCAACTGAAGGGTTTCTGCAACATACATGACAGCATCAGCAACCAGATAGCGGCTATTCAAAGCGGCCTTAAAACATGACAGATGATTTTTGATAATTTCCTGAAAACAGGTTTTGTCGTTTACATTACCGCTGGCAGGGGCCATAAACACAGGGATGCCCGCCTGATTTTCAGTCATTAACTGCAAGACTACCTGATTCAGGTCAGGCCGGTGGTCACGGCTGTAACCTTGGCAGATATGAATACAATTTAAGTCGTCTGGATTGTCATGACTGTTATAGACTCCATCCACATGAAAGCTGGTGCCATCCAGATTTAATGCCTTGCAAGGAAGTTTCAGATGATTGACGACCTTGACGGCCAGATTGAGATACAAGTCGCTAACACCAGCGTCGTACAAACTGTCGAGAGCCCGACCAAGTACCTTGTCGTTCAAGTGTTCAGCCTGTATATCTTCCCCGATAAGGCGGTCAATCGGCTTATCCTCAAAAAACTCAGGGAGCATGTACAGAGTTTGCCCCGTAAAGCCCAAGCCATTGATGATCATTGCAACTACAGCTTGTCCAATAGTGACATTACGAACATCGGAGTCATTTGTGATACGGGCATCAATGTATTCGGCTATCTTTAACTCCCGACACATAGCGGCAACCAAGCCAAGGTGGTTGAGGTTCTTAGACTGGTATTGAGCTTGAGGCATGTTGGTGCACCTGAATGTCTGTTTATTTCTTTGACAACAGATTTTAGGCAAATATCAATCGGGGTGGTGAAAGGCAGTTTTATCCTCAATTTCTTGCAATCCTCGCTACGGACGCTTAAGTCCGACAGGCTCCTAGTGCCATTTTCTTGGGCCAGGTTCGCCGAATGATGCCATTCGTGTTTTCGTTAGTTCCTCGCTGATAACTGGCATAAGGTTTGGCAAAGTAAACATCCGCATTGAATGCCTTGCTGACCTTCTCGTGAGCAGCAAACTCACCCCCGTTATCCAGTGTAATTGTATTAACCGATGAGACGCGCTTCAGAAGTTCTATCATCCTATCTGCCACGGTTTCAGCTTGCTTGGTGTCAACTTTTCCAATCAATGTTAAACGACTCTTACGATCAACAAGGGTAACCAGGTGGGCGTTCTGTCCAAAGACGGTATCGCCCTCCCAATCCCCTATGCGAGATCGCAAACCAATGATCTCAGGACGTTCCTTGATATCGATCCGGTTTGGGATAAGTGCGACCGAGGTCTTTTTTTATGTTCCGGAGAACACTTGATCTGAGACAGTATATAAGTGACGCCGGATTAAACTGCTTCTGGCTATTCATATTTTTCAGAGCTCACATACCCGTTAAAACTGTGTTGACGCGTCCGACTATAATCAATTGGTTCTTTTGAAAAACGAGTGGCTAACGGAGTATAGTGCTCTCTCAATCTTTCCCGTTAAACTAACCTGAGTTACCTCTCCATGGAAGACCTGTTTCAGACAGCTCTCGGCATCGCCTCTCCCTGGTTTATTGAGTCTGTTAAGTTCAACACTGAGCAGTCACGGCTGGACATATACGTTAACTTCCAGAAAGGCTCTACCTTCCGGGACAGCATAGAGGATGACCCTTCCGGCAAGGCATACACAGCCTTTGACACTGTTAAGAAAACCTGGCGGCATCTGAACTTCTTCCAGCATGAGTGCTACCTGCATGCTCGTGTACCACGGATTAAACGAGATGATGGCAGAGTCCGTCTGATTCCTCCGCCCTGGAGTGGCAAGCTCAGCGGTTTTACCCTCTTGTTTGAGGCTTTCCTAATCCAAATGTGCCGATCAATGCCGATTCACCACGTCAGCAAGATAACCGGGGTTTCTGACTACCGGCTATGGATACTTCTTGAACTCTACGTCAATGCGTCCAGATTTGATGAAGACTACAGTCGTTTACATACCTTGGGCATGGATGAAACATCGGCCACCAAAGGGCATGACTACATCACGCTATTTGTGGACCTTGAGGAAAAGAAAACCCTATTTGTCGCTGACGGAAAAAGCAGTGATACCGTTAAGGCGTTTACAGAGGACCTGAAAGAGCACAATGGCAAGCCGGAACAGGTCAAACAAGTGAGCTGCGATATGTCGCCAGCCTTTATCAAAGGAGTTCGAGAGGAGCTGCCATCAGCAGAAATCACCTTTGACAAGTTCCACATCATCAAGATCATCAACGAAGCTGTCGACAAGGTTCGCCGGGAAGAAGCTAAAACCAACCCGCTGCTTAAGGGGGCGAAGTACATCCTGTTAAAGAATGAAAGCAACTTGACGGCAAAGCAAAAAACACATCGTGAAAGTCTGAGTTTGCCTGGCCTCAACCTGAAGTCAATTCGAGCTTTGCAGATACGGGAGACCTTTCAGCAGCTCTACACGGCGACCAACAGAGAAGAGTTTGAAGCAAGGCTCAAGAAGTGGTACTTCTGGGCAACACACAGCCGCCTGAAGCCTGTTATCAATGCAGCGAAAACCATCAAACGACATTGGGATGGCGTTATTCAGTGGAAAGACAGCCAAATCAACAATGGCTTACTGGAGGGGTTAAACTCGGTGATACAGGCTGCAAAGCGAAAGGCAAGGGAATATAAGAAGCCACACTTCAAGATAATGGTATATTTGCTGACAGGAAAGCTCGACTTCAGTAGGGTGAGCGAAGCCTGCTTACCCACTTAAAATTCAAAAGAACCAATCAATTTCAATATATTCAAACACCGCCTGACGCATCTGCTGCCCCATTCATCATAGGCATACAAAGCTGCGTTTCTACTTTCAAAGAATGAAAGTAGCTTTCAACGCAAGCATTATTTCAGCAATCAACTTTACGACTCTTACTTTGCTCTCATTCGTTTTTGTAGAGGATGTTTCTAAAGGTTTTTAAACCCTACTGGCTTCCTCGACCACGAAGTGAAGTGTCGGTAGACAGAACTCTGGAGAATGGCAATGGGTATTGCAAAGAGCTTGTCTATTGCGGGTTTGGTTCTCTTATTGGCATCAAGCTGTATGCAGGCATTTGCTCAAACGGCCGTTACTGCCTCGCCAACAATGCAACCTCAACTGATCCACGGGCTTAATATAGATCCGAACATGTTGCCGGTAACGACCGCTCCAACACCCACAGGAGGCGTTGTCCCACCAAGACATTGTGGGCCCCACAGGGTTATGAGTGTCTCATGGAATAAGGACAGTACACTCATGGCTGTGGGAATGGGTTCCGGCGGTTCCGGATGCCCTTTTTCAGGTCCCGTACAAATCTTTGATATGAGTGACCCGGCGAGGCCCAGACTGCTGCATACCCTGCACGATTTTAAAGACCGGGTGAGGGCTGTTGCCTTCAACCACGACGGCACCCGGCTGGCAGTCGGGGGAGATGATAAAAAGGTCAGGATTTATGACCCAGTGTCCCCGTCCGCCCCCCTTGCTACCCTGTCCGATGCGACAGGCCCGATTCGCAGCGTTAAATACAATCACGGCGGCACTCAGCTGGCAGTGGGTGGGAACGATCAAAAGGTCAGGATTTATGACCCAAGGGACCTGTCCATTCGCCCGACAATTCTGACCGATTCACGAGGCTGGGTAATGGACATTGACTACAGCCACGACGACACCGAACTGGCAACGGTATCAAGAGACTACAGACTCAGGGTTTATGACCCGAGGGATCTGTCCATTGCCCCGCAAGCTAAGATCCCTTGGCTTGGTCAAATGCGGAGCGTTAAATTCAACCACGATGGGACGCTGCTGGCAATTGGGGGAAGTGATCTTGGAAGGCCGGAAAAAAGGGTTGGGGTTTATGACACAAAGAACCTGGCCAGCACGAAGTATACTCTGTTGGGTGCGACAGACAAGGTCATGAGCATTGACTTCAATCACGACAGCACCAGAATCGCCGCCGGGTCGGCTGATCATAAGGTCAGGATATATGACATGTTGAATCTGCCTGGCGTTTTGTACACCCTCTCTGATGCGACAGATGTTGTACGGAGCGTTGAATACAACCACGACGGCACCCTGCTGGCAGTTGGGGCGGAAGATGGAAAGGTGAGGATTTATCAGGTCGCTACAGGAGCGCCAGCGACAACATCGTCATCTGCGCGTCCCTCAACCAGTCAACTCACAACTGCTTCGCCATCTGCACGTCCCTCAACCAGTATACCTACCACTGCTTCTACAACCATTTCGAGATCTCCATTAGGAAATTCAACGCTGACCAGACCTTCATCGTCGTATACAACCCAGCCAACAACGTCTGGTACTACAAACATGCGCCCTCTATTGATCCATGTGATTAATATAGATCCGAACGTTTTGCCGGTAACGACTGCTCCAACACCCACAGGAGGCGTTGTCCCACCAAGATATTGTGGGCCTCACAGGGTTATGGGTGTCTCATGGAATATGAACAGTATGCTCATGGCTGTGGGAATGGGTTCCGGCGGTTCCGGATGCCCTATTTCAGGCCCCGTACAAATCTTTGATATGAGTGACCCGGCGAGGCCCAGACTGCTGCATACCCTGCACGATTTTAAAGACTGGGTGAGGTCCGTTGCCTTCAACCACGACGGCACCCGGCTGGCAGTCGGTGGGGATGATAAAAAGGTCAGGATTTATGACCCAGTGTCCCCGTCCACCCCCCTTGCTACCCTGTCTGATGCGACAGGAGCGGTACGCAGCGTTAAATACAACCACGACAGCACCCAGCTGGCAGTGGGTGGGCAAGATCAAAAGGTCAGGATTTATGACCCGAATGACCTGTCCATTTCCCCGCACACTCTGTCCGATGCAAGTGATTGGGTAATGAGTGTTGACTACAACTACGACGGCACCCAGCTGGCAGTGGGAGGGAGAGATAAAAAGGTCAGGGTTTATGACCCGAGGGATCTGTCCATTTTCCCGCGCATTCTGCAGGATTCAAACGGTCAGGTACGGAGCGTTAAATACAATCACGACGGCACTCAGCTGGCAACTGGGGGAAGTGATAATAAGGCACGGAATAGGGTCAGGATTTATAACCCGAATGACCTGACCTTTGCGCCGCAAGTTCTGTCCGATGCGAGAGACTGGATCATGAGCATCGACTTCAATCACGACGGCACCCAGCTCGCAGTTGGGTCGGGTGATCGAAGTGTTAGGATATATGACATGTCGAATACATCTGACCTCCTGCACACCAAACTGCCCCCGCCCATTGCGTCCAAGGCAATAAATCCAACACGCCCCCTGTACATCATCTCTGATGCGAAAAACGATGTACGGAGCGTTGAGTATAATCACGACGGCACCCTGCTGGCAGTTGGGGGGGAAGATGAAAAGGTCAGGATTTATCGTTTCGATATAAGAGCGTCAGCTACAACATCGTCATCTACACGTCTCTCAACCAGTAAACTAACCACTGCTTCGTTCTTTGCAAGTCACTCAACCAGTAAACTCGCCACTGCTTCTACAACCATTTCGGGAGTTCCATCAGAAAATTCAACGCTGATCACGCATTCATCGTCGTATACAGCCCTGCCTCACAATACAAAAGCGCCAAGCCTGCCGGGTAGTTGCCCGCAGCCAGAAGGAATACCCCTGTTTCAAGCGTATGATGCAAAAAATGAGCAGATATACGTTGTCATTCAGCCTGAGTCGCATACCAAAAAGGTTAATCTGGCACGTTATAAAGGCTCTGAACTGGATGAACAATTTGGTCTGTGTGGCATTGTGACTTACACAACCTCTGCCAGCAGTTTCAGAAGGTTGGCTTCCTATCAGTCTCTGGCTGGACAGGTTATTCACGAAACTACAGGCTCTCACCTTGACCTTATTGCAACGCCAACGTCTGGAAAAACGGTTCTGTTGGAGTTTCCGTTAATTGTCGGCCAGGGATACCGGGCACGATTCAGCGTACACGACAAGGTATTTCCTGACGGGGTTCAAATTAATGATACTGCTCATCATCAAGGTGTCATGTATTTAACAGGAAAAATCAATAACAAACTGTTGATGAGCAGTTATCATCAACAACGACTCACGTTTCCTAAAAAATGTTTTAAGAGCGATGGGGAACGAGGACTTTTTTTGAGGGTTTCCCCAGATGGCAAGCACCTTTATGTAACAGGCATCAGTGGCGGTAAAAATGCGCCCTATTCTGTATTTATAAGACAGTTCGAAAAAAAACAACTCAATCCCGCTTTCTCTTTTGGATACAATGGCAAAGAGATAGTAATTGACACAAACATTGAAAGTGACAACAGTCTGCAGGACATTCTGATTCAAAAGAACCATGTTTATGTTGCCGTATTCAACCCAGCATCAGAGAAACTCTCCATTTGTCGGTTCGCCACTGACAATGGACAAATGGATAGCGCTTTTATTATTGACGATACGATTCGTTGTTCTTCAGGCACATCTGGTAGGTTTTTAACCGTTAGACTGGTGACTGCGAAAAATTGTTTGCAAGCCATTATTTACAACAGTAATGGGCAACTGTCTGTTATTACTTATGAAAATCAGGTCAATGTCCATCATTTTGACACCGCATTCAAGATCCCGGCAACAAGGTCAATGCGCCCGGTTTTTGTGGGCAATAACGCCTATCTGGCAGCTGCATACGCCGATATTGAGAAGGGTACCCGGCATGTCCGGATGCAGGTGATTTCTCTGCATCTTGAGAACCTGTCGCCTTCACCCCCCGGAGAATTCCCTGAGTGGGGTATTGGGCTTATTACAGTGGTTGTTGTGGTCCTGGTTGTCGCGGTTTCAGTCTTAGTCCATAAGAAGTTCAGGAGGAAACCACCCGTTCCAGTAAGTGATGCCACGAATGCGCTCCAAGAGTGATGATCATTAATAACCACCAAACAGTCTGGCAACCAGATCAACCCGCTGATGATCCTCTGGGATTAACGAGAAGACACCTGACATTCCTGTACAGCGTATCAAAGCCCATTATCAGCAAATAGGGTCAGCAACGCTTCCGCATGAAATCGTATATATTTATCCATACCGAAAATGGTGATTTTTTTTAACGATGTGCTTACGAGGATCCAGTAATCACAGTACAGCAGCGTTAACATCTGGAAATGAATGGATTGATAGCTACCTATCTGAAAGTCGTCGTAAGATACAGCGTTTAGCAGAAGATGTTGAAGAGCTGATTGAAGCGCCAACACCCACTGAGACTCACGTCTATTGTTGCTGTTTTCTGAAATAGCTGTCTCGACAACTGTTATTTTACCGCTGACCGACAGCGTCAGGCACCTCACATCTTTCCCTGTTTTTTAACCGGGCGGCAGTGAATTTTGTGTCCATTTTCATTGCCTCAGATCACCAAGCTGGAATTCTGGAGAGTGGTTATGGGCATTGCAAAGAGCTGTTCTATTGCGGGTTTGGTTATCTTATTGGCAACAAGCTGTATGCAGGCAGTTGCTCAAACGGCCGTTATTGCCCGGCCAACAATGCAACCTTTACTGATCCACGAGATTAATATAGATCCGAACATGTTGCCGGTAACGACCGCTCCAACACCCACAGGAGGCGTTGTCCCACCAAGTTATTGTGGGCCCCACAGGGTTATGAGTGTCTCATGGAATAAGAACAGTACGCTCATGGCTGTGGGAATGGGTTCCGGCAGTGCTGATCCCAAATGCCCTTCTTCAGGCCCCGTACAAATCTTTGATATGAGTGACCCGGCGAGGCCCAGACTGCTGCATACCCTGCACGATTTTAAAGACTGGGTCAGGACTGTTGCCTTCAACCACGACGGCACCCGGCTGGCAGCCGGGGGGAATGATAATAAGGTCAGGATTTATGACCCAGTGTCCCCGTCCTCCCCCCTTGCTACCCTGTCCGATGCGACAAAAGCGGTACGCAGTGTTAAATACAACCACGACGGCACCGAGCTGGCAGTGGGTGGGCAAGATCACAAGGTCAGGATTTATGACCCGAATGACCTGTCCATTTCCCCGAAAATACTGCCATATGCAAATGATTGGGTAATGAGTGTTGACTACAACCACGATGGCACCCAGCTGGCAGTGGGAGGGAAAGATCAAAAGGTCAGGGTTTATTATCCGAGGAATCTGTCCATTCTCCCCCATACTCTGCACGAGTCAAATGGTCAGGTACGGAGCGTTAAATACAACTACGACGGCACTCAGATGGCAACTGGGGGAAGTGATAGAAAGGTCTGGAATAAGGTCAGGATTTATAACCCGAATAACCTGACCATTCCGCCGCAAGTTCTGTCCGTTGCGAGAGACTGGATCATGAGCATCGACTTCAATCACGACGGCACCCGACTCGCAGTTGGGTCAGGTGATCGAAAGGTTAGGATATATGACGTGTCGAAACCAGCTCGCCTCCTGCACACCATCTCCGATGCGAAAAGCGATATACAGAGCGTTGCCTACAACCACGACGGTACCCTGCTGGCAGCCGGTGGGGAAGACCAAAAGGTCTGGATTTATCAGGTCGGTATAAGAGCATCAGCGAAAACATCACCCTCTACACGTCTGTCAACCAGAAAACTGACCACGACTTCTACGATCATTTCGGAATCTCCGTCAGCAAATTCACTGCTGAACAAAACTTTATCGTCGAATACAACTCTGCCTCACAATACAAATGCACCCAGCCTTTCGGCTGGCTGCTCACCGCCAGGAGGAATACCCCAGTTTCAAGCGTATGATGCTGCAAATCAGCAGATATACGTTGTTATTCAGCCTGAGTCGGATCCCAAAAGGATTATTCTGGCACGTTATAAAGGCTCTGAACTGGATAAACAATTTGGTCTGTGTGGTATTGTGACTTACACAACCTCTGCCAGCAGTTTCAGAAGGTTGGCTTCCTATCAGTCTCTGGCTGGACAGGTTATTCACGAAACTACAGGTTCTCACCTTGACATTATTGCAACGCCAACGTCTGGAAAAACGGTTCTGTTGGAGTTTCCGTTAATTGCTGGCCAGGGATACCGGGCACGATTCAGCGTACACGACAAGGTATTTCCTGAAGGGGTTCAAATTAATGATACCGCTCATCATCAGGGTGTCATGTATTTAACAGGAAAAATTAATAACAAACTGTTGATGAGCAGTTATCATCAACAAGGACTCACGTTTCCTAAAAAATGTTTTAAGAGCGATGAGGAACGAGGACTTTTTTTGAGGGTTTCTCCAGATGGCAAGCACCTTTATGTAACGGGCATCAGTGGCGGTAAAAATGCGCCCTATCCTGTATTTATAAGACAGTTCGAAAAAAAACAACTCAATCCCGCTTTCTCTTTTGGATACAATGGCAAAGAGATAGTAATTGACACAAACATTGAAAGTGACAACATCCGGCAGGACATTCTGATTCAAAAGGACCATGTTTACGTTGCTGTATTCAGCCCTGAGAAAGAGAAACTCTCCATTCGCCGGGTGGCGACTGACACTGGAGTGATGGACAGTGCTCATATTATAGACGATGTGATTCGTTTTCCTTCAGGAAAACCTGGTTCGTTTTTAATCGTCAGACTGGTGACTTCAGACCATTATTTGCACGCTATTATTTACAACAGTAATGGACAACTGTCTGTCATTACTTATGAAAATCAGGTCAATGTCCATCATTTTGACACCGCATTCAAGACCCCGGCAACAAAGTCGATGCGCCCGATTTTTGTGGGCAATAACGCCTATCTGGCAATTGCAGACGCTGATATTGAGAAGGGTATCCGGCATGTCCGTATGCAGGTGCTTTCTCTGGGTCTTCAAAACTACAACCCAAAGAACCTTCCCCCTTTATCACGAGCAGAAATCCCGGACTGGGGTATTGGGCTTATCGCGGTGGGTGTTGTCTTCGTTGCAGCGGTTTCAGCTACCGTGTTCGTTAAGAAGCTCAAAAGCAGACAACCAGTTCCCGTGAAGAATGTCACGGATTTGTTCCCCGAATTATGATCATTTCCGGTGTTTGAGACATAAAAAGTCTCCACAGACACTGAGTCGGCTACCTAACTCGACATCACCGGATAATAAAAACTACAGAAGGCGTATAAAACGACTGGCCCTGAATGTCTATTTTGTCATCCATAGTTCCGTTTAGAGTCTATATTTCCCGTTCAGGAACTGTATCTGGCAAATCAGAATGAGAAAGTCATTCAACCTGTTTCCGTTACTTTTGTGCTTGCTTTATACGACGGCACAGGCCAGCCCCCCCTCACAAAATGATTTTGATTTTCTTAAGCCTCTTAATGACAACGCACTGGTGGCAAACGGGCTTGAGTTAACAGAAAGCATTGCCGGAGTCTCTTTGTCTACCCTGCTCAATGTGGGTATATGGTGGAGTGTATGTAAAAGAGCAGGAATAGCTTTCGGGCATTCAAGCACACACAGTCTGACTGAATCGGATGCAAAGGAGTTGGAGAAGTTGAAAACGAATTTCTGTTTGCAGCTGGCCCCCTTGGTGACTATCGCAGAGGTGGCGCTGGCCGGGCATGTATCTCCCTCACCCCTGGAACAGCGCTGGTGGAAACCCCTGTATTTTGCCGGTGCAGGAATGGCAGCTTATGCTGCCAGTTCGAAAAGGAGGGAGTACATACCTGTTGCAGTCTTGATTTACCTTGCGTCCGAAGCGGTATCAAGAACTGGAGCCAGTGCTATTTCGGCGTTAGCTCTAAGAAAAATGAGCCTGAGGGAAGTGGTAACTGATTGGTATGCGGCTGGGGAATACCCAATATTGTCTGTGATTAATGGGGTTATGGCAGGTACTGTCGCCTATGAAGCTATGATCCATAAAGGTTTCAGGCCAGCAAAAGCGATTCTTGCTTCTGTTGTCAGCGCAGCGATTGCCGGTACCCTCTCGGGTTTTATTTCATTATTAACAATTGATGTGGGCGGACAGACAGAGACCAAAGCCGGGACCGGAGTTCTAGTTGGAGCTCTGGCCGGAGTAGTAGTCGGAATCGGAGCAGATGTCGGAGCTGTGGCCGCAGCCGCAGCCAAAGCCACAATCATAGCCGCAGCCATAGCCAAAGCCACAGCAACGGCCACAGTCATAGCCAAAGCCGATTTCAGAGCAGGAGTCGAAGCCGCAGCTGGAGCCATAGCTGGAGCTTTTGCCTTTGGCGGAGTTGCAGCCTTGCTTATGTTGGGCAGTTTAAGGATAACCTCAAACAACCCGCTTATTAAAGCCGGTGTCACTCTGGTGCCTGCGTTGACTTTCGCTGTTATCAACAGTCTTTCAAACTACGCCGTTTATGGCTATCCAATGGAAGAAAGCTTTTCAGAGACAGCTTGGACCCAGTGGAAAAAGTTCTATGCGCCCCTGGATTATCTCTCGACTCTGTTTAACTGACAGAATCAACTTTCAATTCCATTTACCCGAAGTGCCCCTGAGGCTAACAGGAAGCAGACCATCAGGCCGTGATGAGACTTCAGTAACAGAGCCTCGCTATGTGTCTGCTGCCTTAGGATTTTGTCATCCATAGCTCCGTTTAGGGTCTATATTTCCCGTTCATTAGCTGTACTGGGAAAATTACCATGAAAAAGTCATTCAACCTGTTTCCATTGCTTTTATGTTTGCTTTATGCGACGGCACAGGCCAGCCCCCACTCACAAAATGATTTTGATTTTCTTAAGCCTTTTAATGACACCGCACTGGTTGCAAAAGGGCTTGAGTTAACGGGAAGCATTGCCGGAGTCTCTTTATCTACCCTGCTCAATGTGGGCATATGGTGGGGTGTATGCAAAACAGCGGGAATAGTCTCGGGGCTTTCAAGCACATATGATCTGGCTGAATCGGATACAAAGGAGCTGGAGAAGTTGAAAACGGATTTCTGTTTGCAGCTGGCCCCCCTGGTGACTACCGCCGAAGTGGCGCTGGCCGGGCATGTGTCTCCCTGGCCCCTGGAACGGCGCTGGTGGAAACCCCTGTATTTTGCCGGTGCAGGAATGGCAGCTTACGCCGGTAGTACGAAAACGAGGAAGCACGTACCTGTCGCAGTCTTGATCTACCTTGCATCCGAAGCGGCATCAAGAACTGGAGCCAGCGCTATTTCGACATTAGTTCTAAGAAAAATGAGCGTAAGGGATATGGTGACTGAATGGTATGCGGCTGGGGAATACGCAATATTGTCTCTGATTAATGGGGTTATGGCAGGCGCTGTCGTCTATGAAGCCATGATCCATAAAGGTATCAGGCCAGCAAAAGCGATGTTTGCTTCTGTTGTTGGCGCAGCGATTACGGGTAGCCTCTCGGGAATTATTTCATTGTTAACAATTGATGTGGGCGGAGAGACATTAGCCAAAGCCGGGATTGGAGTTTTAGCCGGAGCTGTAGCCGGAGCAGGAATCGGACTCGGAGCAGGAGCAGGATTAGGAGCCGGGGCCGCAGCTTTACTCACAGTCACAGCTGCAGCTTCAGCCGCAGCGACAGCCACAGCCACAGGCGCAGTTCCAGCCGCAGCTCCTGCCGGGTTCAGAGAGAGATTAGTAGCCTTAGTTGGAGCCGAAGTTGGATCTTTTACCTTTGCCGGATTCGCAGCCTTGCTTATGTTGGAAAGTTCCAGGATAACCTCAAACAACCCACTTTTTAAAGCCGGTGTCACTCTGGTGCCCGCGTTGACTTTCGCTTTTATCAATAGTCTTTCGAACCTCGCCGTTTATGGCTATCCACTGCAAGAAGGTTTTTCAGAGACCGCCTGGACTCAGTGGAAAAAGTTCTATGCGCCTCTGGATTATCTCTCGACTCTCTTTAACTGACAGATTCAACCTTCAAATCCATTTACTCGAAGCGCCCCTCAGGTTAACAGGAAGTAGACCATCAGGCTGTGGTGAGACCTCATTAACAGAGCCTCAATATGTGTTTGCTGCCTTATCTGCACCGCACGTTAAGGATTTTGTCATCCTTAGCTCTGTTAAGAGTCTATATTTCCCGTTCAGTAACTGTATCTGGCAGGTCACCATGAGAAAGTCATTCAAACTGTTTCCTTTACTTTTCTGTTTGCTTTATACGACGGCACAGGCCAGTCTCCCCTTAAAAAATGATTTTGATTTTCTTGGGCCTTTAAATAACACCGCACTGGTGGCAAACGGACTTGAGTTAACGGCAAGCATTGCCGGAGTCTCTTTGTCTACCCTGCTCAATGTGGGTATATGGTGGGGTGTATGCAAAACAGTGGGAATAGTCTCCGGGCTTTCAAGCACATATGATCTGGCTGAACCGGATACAAAAGAGCTGGAGAAGTTGAAAACAGATTTCTGTTTGCAGCTGGCCCCGCTGGTGACCACCACCGAGGTGGCGCTGGCCGGGCATGTGTCTCCCTGGCCCATGGAGCAGCGCTGGTGGAAACCCCTGTATTTTGCCGGTGCAGGAATGGCAGCTTACGCCACTATTGCTTCGAAAACCAGGGAGCACTTACCCGTCGCAGTCTTGACCTACCTCGCGTCCGGAGCAGTATCTGGAACTGGAGGCAGCGCTATTTCGGCGTTAATTCTAAGAAAAGTGAGTGTGAGGAATATTACAACTGAAACGTATGCCTCCTGGGAATACTCATTGTTGTCTTTGATCAATGGGATTATGACAGGCGCTGTCGTCTATGAAGCCATCATCCATAAAGGCTTTGGGCCAGCAAAAGCGGCTCTTGCTTCTGTTGTCAGCTCAGCGATTGCAGGTACCCTCTCGGGAGTTATTTCAGTATTAACCATTGAGGTAGACGCACAGGCACAGGCCTTAGCCGGAATTGTAGCTGGAGCCATAGCCGGAGCTGGAGCCACAGCCATAGCCGGAGCTGGAGCCATAGCCGGAGATGCAGCCGGAATCAAAGCTGTAGTCGCAGTTATAGCCGGAGCAGGAGCATGTGCGGGTGCCATAGCCGGAATCGGAGGTGGGGCTTCAGCTTCAGCAGTAATCAGAGGCATAATCGGAGCCGGAGTCACAGCCGGAGCCTTTACCTTTAGCGGAGTCGCAGCTTTGCTTATGTTCGGCAATTGGAAGATAACCTCAAACAACCCGTTTATCAAAGCCGGTGTCACTCTGGTGCCCGCGTTGACTTTCGCTGTTATCAATAGTCTTTCGAACCTCGCCGTTTATGGCTATCCACTGGAAGAAGGTTTTTCAGAGACCGCCTGGACTCAGTGGAAAAAGTTCTATGCGCCCCTGGATTATCTCTCGACTCTGTTTAACTGACAGATTCAACCTTCAAATCCATTTACTCGAAGCGCCCCTGAGGTTAACAGGAAGTAGACCATCAGGCTGTGGTGAGACCTCATTAGCAGAGCCTCAATATGTGTTTGCTGCCTTATCTGCACCGCACGTTGTAGTTAAGGATTTTGTCATCCGTAGCTCTGTTAAGAGTCTATATTTCCCGTTCAGTAACTGTATCTGGCAGGTCACCATGAGAAAGTCATTCAAACTGTTTCCTTTGCTTTTGTGTTTGCTTTATACGACGGCACAGGCCAGTCTCCCCTTAAAAAATGATTTTGATTTTCTTGGGCCTTTAAATAACACCGCACTGGTGGCAAACGGACTTGAGTTAACGGCAAGCATTGCCGGAGTCTCTTTGTCTACCCTGCTCAATGTGGGTATATGGTGGGGTGTATGCAAAACAGTGGGAATAGTCTCCGGGCTTTCAAGCACATATGATCTGGCTGAATCGGATACAAAGGAGCTGGAGAAGTTGAAAACGGATTTCTGTTTGCAGCTGGCCCCCCTGGTGACCATCACCGAAGTGGCGTTGGCCGGGCGTGTATCTCCCTGGCCCCTGGAGCAGCGCTGGTGGAAACCCCTGTATTTTGCCGGTGCAGGAATGGCAGCTTACGCCAGTGTTACGAAAACGAGGAAGCACATACCTGTCGCAGTTTTGACCTACCTTGCGTCCGAAGCGATATCAAGAACTGGAACCAGCGCTATTTCGACGCTAATTCTAAGGAAAATGAACGTGAGGGATATTAAAGCTGAAAGGTATGCCGCTTGGGAATACATGATATTTTCTGCGATGAATGGGGTTATGGCGGGCTCTGTCGCCTATGAAGTCATCATCCATAAAAGCTTCAGTCCAGCAAAAGCGGCTCTTGCTTCTGTTGTCAGCTCAGCGATTGGGGGTACCCTCTCGGGAGTTATTTCAATGCTATCAATTGATGTGGACGGACAGACGCAGGCCCTGACCATAATCGTAGCTGGAGCCTTAGCCGGAATCGAAGCTGGAGCCATAGCCGGACTCGGGGCTGGAGTCTTAGCCTTGGCCTTAGCCAGATTCGGAGCTGAAGTTATACCCACAGCCACAATCGAATCTGTAGTCAGAGCTGTTGCCGGTGGAGGAGCATGTGCAGGAACCCTGGCCGGAATCGGAGCCGGAGCCGGAGCCGTAGCCGGACTCGGAGCTGGAGCCTCAGCAGAAGTCAGTAATGGAATCTCAGGCGGAATCGGAGCCGGAACCCTTACCTTAAGTGGAGTCGCAGCCTTGCTAATGTTCGGCAATTGGAAGATATCCTCAAACAACCCGTTCATCAAAGCCGGTGTCACCCTGGTGCCTGCATTGACCTTCGCTCTTATCAATAGTCTTTCGAACTACGCCGTTTATGGCTATCCACTGGAAGAAGGTTTTTCAGAGGCCGGCTGGACCCAGTGGAAAAAGTTCTATGCGCCCCTGGATTATCTCTCGACCCTGTTTAGATGACATACGCTTGAAGTGCCCCTGAGGTTAACAGGAATTAAACCATCAGCCTTGGTGAGAAGAACACGGTAAAAGAGCCTCATTATGTGTTAGTTGCCTTATCTGCAGCGCACGTTGGAGTTAAGAATTTTGTCATCCATAGCTCTGATAAAGGTCTATATTTCCGGTTCAGTAGCTGCATCTGGTAAATCACCATGAGAAAGCCATTCAACCTGTGTCCATTAGTTTTGTGTTTGCTTTATACGACAGCACAGGCCAGTCCCCCCTTACAAAATGATTTTGATTTTCTTGAGCCTTTAAATGACACCGCACTGGTGGCAAACGGGCTTGAGTTAACGGTAAACATTGCTGGATTCTCTCTGTCTACCCTGCTCAACCTGGGTATCTGGTGGGGTGTGTGTAAAACAGCGGGAATAGTCTCGGGGCTTTCTAGTAAATATGATCTGGCTGAATCGGATACAAAGGAGCTGGAGAAGTTGAAAACGGATTTTTGTTTGCAGCTGGCCCCCCTGATGACCAGCACCGAAGTGGCGCTGGCTGGGCATGTGTCTCCCTGGCCCCTGGAGCAGCGCTGGTGGAAACCCCTATATTTTGCCGGTGCTGTAATGGCAGCTTATGCGGCTATAACGAAAACGAGTGGGAAGATACCTGTTACAGTCCTGATCTACCTTGCGTCCGAAGCATTATTAAGAACTGGAGCCAGCGCTTTTTCGGCGGTAATTCTAAGAAAAATGAGCGTGAGAAATACTACAACTGAATGGTATGCGGCTGGAGGGTACACGACATTGTCTGTGGTCAATGGGATTATGGCAGGCGCTGTCGCCTATGAAGCCATGATCTATAAAGGCTTCAGTCCGGCAAAAGCGACTCTTGCTTCCGCTGTCAGCGCAGCAATTGCGGGTAGCCTCTCGGGAATTTTTTCATTGTTAACAATTGATGCGGGGGAACAGTTAAAGGCTGAAGCTGGAGCCTTAGCCTTAGCCGGAGTCGGAATCGCAGCTTTAGCAGGAACTTTTGCCGGAGCCGGAGCCATAGCAGGAGCCGGAGCAGAAGTCGGAGCTATAACCGGAGCCGGCGCTGGAGCCGAAGCCGGGGCCGTAGCTGGAGCCATAGCCAGTGCCACGACCTCAGCCGGAGCCTTGGCCAGATTAGGAGCCGGATTCGGAGTCGGACTCGGATCCTCAGCTGTGGGCGGAGTTGGAGTCCTGCTTATGTTCGGCAGTTCGAAGATAACCTCAAACAACCCATTTATCAGAGCCGGTGTCACTCTGGTGCCTGCATTGACCTTCGCTCTCATCAACAGTCTTTCAAACTACGTCGTTTATGGCTATCCAATGGAAGAAGGCTTTTCAGAGACCGGCTGGACTCAGTGGAAAAAGTTCTATGCGCCTCTGGATTATCTCTCGACCCTGTTCAACTGACAGACTCAACTTTTAGCAATTGAATCAGCGGTGAACTCTGGCAGTTACACAAGGCTCTTTCGTAGATCAGTTTGAACTCAATGACCTTTTTCTGCTGGTTTTTTGTGTTTTTACATTGGTCCAGTCTTCCACGAGCAGAGAGGGTACCCTGGCGAATTCACGGGTATTGTTGGTGATGCATGTCATGCCAAGACTTCGGGCATGACCCGCAATGAGATTGTCGTATACGCCGACTTGCTGGCCTTTTGAGCAAAGGTGTTGCCGGATATTGGCTGAGTGATCGGCGGCTTTTTCATCAAAGGGCAAAATGGACACCCTCATGAGAAACTCGTTTAGTATAATGATTTTGGTCTGCTTTCGTTTTTCGCTGTCTGAGTTATAAACACCGAACATCAGCTCATCATAGGTGATTGAGGAAATGAACATATCACCATTGTGGCTGGATATCTTTTGGCGTACTTGCCTGGGGTCGTCTTTTTGCATAGCGAAGATAACCATGTTGGTATCCAGCATATATTTCATTCGCCCCAATCCCCCAGATCTCTGGCCTGCATGTCGGGTTGAGGCTGACGCTCAAACTCAACAGCGTTTTCATCAACCATCTGAAAGAATGAGTCCCAGTCTCCTTTTATCGGAGTGATCAGTATAGATTCTCCACGTTTGGAGATCCTGACACGATTTGTGCCTTCTGGCAGCTCAAGCTCTTTGGGGATTCTGACCGCCTGTGAACGGTTGTTTCTAAATACACTGGTTTCCATGTTTAGTCCTGTATATATATTTTGTATATCCAAAAAGTAGACTATAACAGCGGGTAGATCAATAAGTTCGGAGAGGTTGTCATCAATAGACGGCGCAACTATCGACGCCCCTGAGCTGGAAAATACTCTACTACCCCTTCGTTCAGTGTTGCTTTGCCTGATTTTCATCATTACATGAATGGCTGGTGTAGAATTGGGCAGCTAATGGCAGGCTTAGCCGGAAGGCTTCATCTTCGAAGCTTCGGTCCAGATAATGCTTTTTAAACTCACTGTTTTCGATTGAGCCTTCTTCCAGCTGCCGGACATGCACCAGTTCATGAGCCATGGTGACTCTTATTTCACTGGGTTCGAGTCCTTCTGCCAAGGCTATCAGGTACTTTTTCGGCCCGAGCGGTTTGGTAAAGCCCTTTATTTCGGGCTTATCCATTTTTTGTGTCAGATGAACAATAGTGACACCACTGACTCCCAGTTCTTCCATATAGAAAGCCTGCATAGCAAGAAAGTCACAGCCAAAGTTATTCAAATCGTTGGCGTGAGACAGTGCTGTCAGAAAAGAAAGAGGCAGTATGAAAGCAAACCAAAATCTCTGAATCATTAAACAGGCCTGTTAAGCTATCCAAAAGGGCTTAATGCCCAATGCAGTTCGGCAAAACAGGAGAAGACTTGATATGAGTTGGTTTCAGAAACTGATTCAACTGTCGGAAAAAGACAGGGGCTTCCATCTTATCACTGATGAGCTGGAGTCAAAGCTTCCCGAGCTTTCACTCTATCAGGTGGGTCTGGCTCATATCTTTATTCAGCACACATCCGCGTCCCTTACTCTGAATGAGAATACAGATCCGGATGTTCGTCATGATATGGAAACATTTTCCCTTCAAGCTATTCCGGATAGTGCCGACTACTATCGCCATGTTCTTGAGGGGGCTGATGATATGCCGGCCCATATAAAATCAAGCTTGTGGGGTGCCAGTGTGATGATACCTGTTACCGGGGGCCGATTTAATCTCGGGACCTGGCAGGGACTCTGGTTAGGAGAGCACAAAAAGCGCGGCGGAAAACGTCGCTTGATTGCGACTTTACAAGGCCGTCTATATAGGTAATTATAATTTCATTGGTCTTTTTTAACAGCAGTATATCAATGGAGGACTCGAACCGACTGGCGTTTTACCAACGCTGGACTATAACTAAAAAAAATCGGAACTAAAGTCTTAAAATATGGGTTGGAGCACAGATTGCTCCATTGACCAGTATCCAAGAGGAAATAGCTATGGCACGGAAAACGCCGAAAAAAGCTGCTGCTGGTTTTGACGGGGTTGATATCAGTTATCTGGGGAGTCGAGACGAACCCGCTGATCAACGCACAGTTGAATCCCGGAAAAAACTCAGAGAGAGTCTTAACGCTCAGGTAGAGGCCTTTCTTAAGTCCGGTGGTGAAATAGAAGAGGTCCCATCAAACGTTACTGCTGATCCGCCCAAAAAACCTTCGAGCGAATACGGTAACCGTACAATTTAAACCGATTTTTAAGCCCGACATTGTCGGGCTTTTTTTTGGCGGTGCGCCGAGTATGGCGCGTAGCGCCAAACGGCGCTGTTCCAGTACGCGTGGTGGCGGCTGGATGACTTGGAGGTGAAAGTCCTCTATCAGCCCGGCAAGGGGAATGATTAGCCGAACGGCAAGGGTGTCCATCGTGAGGTGGAATCTGAAGAAAGCTGAAGGCAAAACACTGACCCGACGAACAGGAATCGCATAGTAGGCGGTCGCAGTGGGTAAGAAGGCCATTATCTTCAAAGCCCAATACTTGCATGGAAACTGCGGACGTAGATGCGGCGGGTATAAGTGGGAAGGTCACGCGCATTACCTCGGGAGATCTGTTCTCCTGCCTCAGGCTACCGGCATCGTGAGGTGTTGGGATGGGAAAACAGAAGTCAGCAGACGCCATAGTAGGTTTGTTGCCGCAAACTGAAGGGCTGAACCTGTAAATGATGTGAAGTAAGCGATCTCTGCCTGTTTAGAACAGATGCTCGAAAGAGGCCTTTAAATCCGAAAGAGTGGAAGACAGTATCTGAAGCTTGGGTTGGGTGTTTATTGGACAGCAGGCGACGTATTACAACGAAAGCTGAGTTTACAGGAACCGCCGTGGTACGGAACCGTATGCCCGGTGGTGTGAAAGGACGGCGGGGGCAACCCCGCCTCCTACTCGATCCTCTTATATCTGAACCCTCACTAAAGGGCCCTCTGAATATTCTTCCAGCTCACCAATAGACTCCAGTGAAAGACCATGCTGCCGGGTGATGGCCAGAAACGCTTCTTCGCTTTCCCTGTCCACAGCGACCAGTAAGCCACCACTGGTCTGTGGATCACACAGGAGTTGTTTTTGCTCTTCTATGATGATCCCGGCTTTATGCCCATAACTGTCAAAATTGCGTACAGTACCGCCCGGAATGCAACCTTGTAGTTGGTATTCACTGACGTGGGGGAGTAGTGGTAGAGCGCTCATTCTGATATTGGCCGCTACTTCGCTGCCTTCACAGACTTCAATCAGATGACCCAGCAGACCAAATCCTGTGACATCGGTCATGGCACTGATACCCGGTAATTGCGCCAGCTCTGAGCCAATTTTGTTAAGTGTGCACATGGCATCACGAGCCAGGTGGCTGTGTTCGTCCCTGAGCAGCTTTTTCTTCTGGGCTGTGGTGAGAATACCGACACCAAGAGGCTTGGTAAGGTAAAGCTTGCTACCTGCCCGGGCCTGGTCATTGCGCTTGAGCTGCTCTAGCGGTACTTTGCCAGTGACCGCCAGTCCGAAAATAGGCTCCGGTGCATCAATGCTGTGCCCACCTGCCAAAGGAATACCGGCATCAGCACAAGCCCGACGACCGCCATCGACAACTTTTGCGGCAATTTCAGGGGGCAGCCTATTCACTGGCCAGCCCAGAATGGCAATAGCCATCATGGGCTTACCTCCCATGGCGTAGATATCACTGATCGCATTGGTGGCAGCGATTCGTCCAAAATCGAAGGGATCATCAACAATAGGCATGAAAAAGTCAGTGGTGCTGATCACGCCTTCACCATTTCCGAGGTCAAAAACAGCGGCATCGTCCTTGCTGGAGTTACCGACAATCAGTCCGGGGAAGTCAGGCAGCTGAAGGTTGGTTTTTAGAATGCCATCGAGAATTTGTGGCGAAATTTTGCAGCCGCATCCTGCACCATGGCTGTATTCAGTCAGCTTGATGTTGTTGGTGTACTGGGAGGTCATTAAAATGCTCAAGAGGGATAAAATGGAAAAATCATGCACTTTAGCACTAATAGAAGTAGAAGCAAGCAGTGGGAGAGCCGGAGTCCAGGGAATCAATGCCAGATAACAGGCTACAAGGTTGTTAGTGCTGTCATCACTCTTTAGAAGGGAATTGTTTTAATTATCGTTCTCTTATGTTTTGTTGCTAATTAATGGGTGTCATTTCCGGCAGAATTTGGTTAAGGCCATCTGGTTCAATATATCGAATGGATGGGTCCTGCTGAGTCAGGCTTTCAATATCCAGCGATGAATCGGAAAGAAAAACAATACCGCAGGATCCGAAGGGGCGTACCAGTGATATCGTCACCTCTGAAGAGAGTTTGTCCAGCTTTTCGATCAGTAGTTCTGCATCGCAGCTTTTAACAATACCTGAGTCAAATACGGCAACCCAGCGATGAGTGTAGTGACTGAATTCTGAATATGAGAAGAGTGATAGTGAAGCAGTGAAGAAAAGCAGGAGTAAACGATTCATTATTTTCCTTCCAAAAAGTTAGATGGCAGAAAAACGTATGTTACTAATCCAGTATTTTCGGAGTAAGAAGGCTCTGCCTGTTTTTATTAAGTAATAGCAGATATTTTTCACCCGTCCGGAAATAAAAAGAAAGGAGCCTTTTGTTATGAATTATTCAAAGCAGGCTCCGGTTCTTATTATTGTTTCTGGGCGTATCATGGTAAATGAAAGGGCGCTTTAGTCATCAAGCTCAGAGAAAATCAGTTGTTTATAGGCAAAGACAATTTTGATTGAAGGTCTTTTCAGAATTTTTTGAATCCAGAAGCTGAACCATTGTGGTGCATTCATATCCTCTTCTTCATAATCGAACACTGTCGGCAGGTATTCAATGGGGTGAATCGTACCTTCGTCATCAATGACTGAGAAAAGTAAACCAGGTGGGTTGGCTATGCCGTCATTGCTTAGCCAGGGCTGGCAGAAAAAACTCATTTCAAGATCCATCGACCAAAGCTTAAAGTTCTTACTGACAATCAGTTTGAAGCGAGCCTTGTTTTTGGTTTTTCCCGCGCTCGCTATGTATTCAAGAGGCTCTGCACGGGCCGGCATTTTACGAACATTCAGGCCTTCTATGGGTTGGGTCCCGGACTCGAACCAGGACTTCATATCAGCTGCCTTTTGAGTCAGAAAGTTGCTGGCATTAACAGGGGGGGCTGAGACGGTCATCAAATACTTTCCTTTTTTATTTTCGCGCACTATGTCATCTAGAGCTCATCGCCCGGAAATGTTGTCAGGCTACACAGAAATGACGGCATATTACAATAGTTTATGTAACTAAAGTGATACTTTTATGTAAGCGTATTTGAGAGCAGACTCTTTTTGAGCCTGTTTCTGTGGCAGCAATTCGATAGCAGTGATTTTTCAGACTCAATAACAGGTGAGATTATTTCGGGTTCTGGAGACGATATTTTTCCCACCAGACATCAGAGAATGTCAGAATAATATTAATAATTATTGTTGCGGATATTGAAAGAATAGCCACTGCCTGCCATGTGGGCAGACAGGAAGATACATAGGTAAACTGTAACAACAGGAAGTAATGTGCTGCACTCAAAATAATAAGAAACAGATTGCCTGTCAGTCTGCTTTTACCTAACCAGCTCAGACTATGACGGATGGTCAGTCCCAGCATTATCCAGATACAAGCCAGCCATGGCGGAAGAATTCGACTCTCACCGGCAAATTGAAGAACGCTTATATTGCTCATCACACTGTCCAGGGCGCTACCGAGAATCAGGGTAATAAACATAATCTCCCGCTCTTTTTTCCATGAGCCGTAGGTAGAGAAGTGTACTATCAGAATGATGACTGCTGCGGCAACAGCCCAGGTTGATCGGGTTGTCATGCACACCAGCCAGCCTGCCAAAGCCAGGCCACTGTTAAGCCAGAAAGTATTCAGTTGTTTCATCTAAAAAACCATTTAAAAGACAATGGGTCTGAAAACAGGTTTGGGGTCAGAGGCCAGAAGTTCGCTGATGGTTTCCAGTCCTCTTTTGAGTTGATCTCTTGATGATGGACTACTGATACAGATTCTCACGGCCTGAGGCGCAGCCGAGCTGCCAACCGCAAAAACTTCAGAGTGCAACACTTTAACATTTTTACTTTCCAGCTGTTGGACAAATGTTTCTGCCCGCCAGGGTTCTGGCAGTCTCAGCCAGGCATAAAAACTATAAGGCTGTGACTGAATATCAAGGTGCCCGATAGTTTCTTTCAGAATGTCCTGCCGGTGCAGGATTTCTTCCCGCTGCCAGTCTGTCAGTTGCCGGGCTTCCCCGGAGTCAATCCATTCCGTTACCACTTCTGACATCAGTGGCGGTGCGCTCCAATAATTGTTTTGCATGGCAATTCTGATTTTGAGGTTCAAGTCTTTCGGGCTGCAAATAAAACCGACTCTCAGCCCTCCCGCCAGGAATTTGGAAAAACTTGAAGTGTACACCACTCGTTCCGGCGCAAGGCTATAGAGAGACGGTAAGCGGTTTTCAGGTGGAATAAACTGCACATCGTCTTCAAGAATCACAAGGTTGTGCGCAGCAGCAACGTCCAGAATTTCCTGACGCCTGGCCAGTGGCATTAAAGTGGCCGTCGGGTTCTGAAGGTTTGGCGTCAGGTAGAGAAGACGGAGTTTGAATTGATCACAACATTGCTCCAGCGCCTCAGGCGTCAGACCGTGCCGATCCATGGCCAAACCCATATGGCGAAGCTGCCAGTGTCTGGCGGCATTAATAAATCCGCGGTAGGTCAGATATTCTGACGCGATAACATCTCCGGGCCTCATGAGACCCTGGAGGGTAAGCATGTTAGCGTTCTGGCCACCGGATGTTATCAGAATATTGTCTGGCGCCGCTTTCATTCCGTGATAGCCCATCCAGCGAACTATGGTCTCACGGTGCCGGGGGATGCCCGTTTCCGGATGGTAATCCAGTAAAGGCGACAATTGTTGCCATTTTTCGGCTATTGAACTTAGGCTCCTGGCCAGGGTTTGCTCTCGGTTGGCCGGGACGGGCAAGCTGAGGCTAAGGTCGATCAGGTCGGATTCCCGGGGCTCTGGAATAGAGAAATCTCTTTTTTCCCAGACCTTGCCAAGAACAAATGTACCACTTCCCACTCTTGCGATGATAAGCCGCCGTCGTTCAGCTTCAGCGTAGCCACGTGTAATTGTCCCGATGGTGACACCCAGTTGCTCAGATAGAGAGCGATGTGTGGGCAGCCGGTCGCCATTGTTTAGCTTGCCCTCCTTTATGGCTTCTTCTATAGCGTCAGCCAGCGCTTTGTATTTGGGACCGGAAAAACGATCCAGATCAGGTTGCCAGTCGATCATAGATTCAGCTATTTACATGATTGTCATGGTGACAATAAAAGGATTGAACCATTTTAAGCAGCCTATAAACTGCAATCAAATGAAAAAAGCAAAATAAAAATAAAATTGTATGGTGACAATTTATGCCGGTTGAAAGTAAAGGCAAAAAAACAAGAGAGTCCAAATCGTTTTTGATCGGACAACCGAAGAAAGGAACAAATAATGAAAGTGCTTCCCATTCATAAAGAAGATCCGGTCACCGGTTCAGCTCATACTATGCTAACTCCTTATTGGTCTGGACTATTGGGCAAAAGAACACTCAAAGCTGAACAGATTTCCCGAAGAACGGGGGAGCTGGGGTGTGAATGGGTTGAGGACAGGGTGTTGCTGCGTGGAGCCGCTGTACTCTTCCTCAAAGGCCAGATAACAGTATCGGGAGTTTCATAATGAGTGGCGAGTTGAGCATCGTTTTGTGGCCCCTGCTGGCTTTTGCTTTTTCCAGTACGATTACTCCGGGACCCAATAATGTCATGATCATGACCTCGGGGATGAATTATGGCACCCGACAGAGCATCCCCCATTTTTTGGGCATCTGTCTTGGCTTTCCTCTGATGGTGTTGTTTGTGGGTTTGGGGCTGGGGGCGGTGTTTGATCTTTTTCCAGTGCTTCACGATATTATCAAGGTTCTGGGTGTCGCTTATCTTCTATACCTTGCCTGGCTCATCGCAAAGTCTGCACCTGCCGATTTAAATGGCGGCAAGTCCAGACCACTGACTTTTATACAGTCAGCCCTGTTTCAGTGGGTAAACCCGAAGGCATGGATTATGGCGACAGGTGCCGTGGCTGCATATACAACAGTGTCCGGAGATGTATTTCTGCAAGTGATTGTCATTGCCCTGGCCTTTCTGGTCGCTGCGATTCCCTGCGTAGGCGTCTGGTTATTTTTTGGTGTTCGTCTGAAAAAGGTGTTGCAACAGCCGTCTTATCAAAGGGCATTTAACATCACTATGGCGCTTTTACTGGTGCTGTCTATTATTCCGGTTATTGGTGAGATGATCTGAGGCGTTTTCTGGAGCCTTGCTTCCAGTGCAGCCAGGAACTGATATACACACTTCGTTCGTTCTGAGCTTGTCGCAGGATGGCGGCACGTAATTCGACAAGCCCGATGCGAACTGTATGGGGTTGACTATGCATGCTTTCAAGACCGTTATGGTGGCCATTACCAGAAGTCATACCAGCGAGCTCGAGTTAAGACAGGCCTTCAGGCTGGTGGCTGATAACCACGCCAGGCTTATTATGGCCTTTTTTGATCAAAGCCTGGAAATTATGCGCAAGCTTCAGTTCATACCTCTGGAAAGCAAGCTGGAGGCTGCCATGAGAAAGCAGTTGGAACTGGATGCCGAGAAGTTCAGGCAACTGGCGTGGGAAGAAGGCATTGAAGCCGAAGTTCATATTGTTGCTGGCAAGCCAAGACAGCTCATTGCGGGTTTAATTGAAGAATTTGGTGTAGACCTGGTTATCAAGCTTGCAGATCCCTCTGGGGCATTGGTTCGTAATCAGTTAACTGGTAATGACCTGGCGCTGCTAAGAAAATGTCCGGTCCCTGTATTGATGATGGCCTGCAGGGATCAGCTGCCTGATTTCACCGGCAAGATTCTGGTAGCGGTCGATGTCGGTGACCCGGACTCTGATGCGGTGGCCCTGAATAGAAATCTGCTCCTTCATGGTCACTATCTCAGCAGTCAGGAAGACGCTGAGCTGCATATAGTGACAGTCTGGAACCTGCCGTTGAACCAGCCTGCATTGAGGATGTTGGGTGATGAGGAGATCTATGATCTTCAGGAGAGCACTCATCAGCGCTATCAGCAGAGACTGGATAAGACACTGGTTGATGCGGGCATTGATCCTGAATCTGACAGGGTAAAAGTACACCTGTTGAAAGGCAACGCTGCCAGAGAAATAGAGAATTTGGCCAACGAAATTAATGTGGATCTGATCGTTATGGGAACTCTGAGCCGTCATGCCCGTGGAGTACTGATGGGGAATACGGCTGAGAATATTCTGAACAATATCTACTGTTCAATTCTGGCTGTTAAGCCGGAAGGCTTTGTCAGTCCACTGGCCTGAGAGCCAGTGAAGCTGACAACACTGAAGCGTATCAGGGCTTGAGACCACTCATGAATTCAATGGCGTTGCTGATCTCTTCGTCAGAGCAATCTCCACAGGTTCCTTTTGGAGGCATGCTGCCGACACCTTTGATGGCATTACCCAGCAGCTTGCTGAAATCACCCGCTGCAGCCAGTTTGGTTTCCCAGACAGCCTTGTCGCCTTTCTTGGGAGCGCCAAGCAGACCGGAAGTATGGCAGGCAGTACAGAACTGGTTGAAGATCTGCTCACCGGAACGAGGACCACTGGCGGTGCTGGCAGTGGCGCCGGCATTGGCAGCACAGTCTTCACCTTCAAGACACACAGAGCCAAGAGGAGCAATGCGCTCGGCTACTTCTTTACGGGAAATATCATCCAGCTCAACAGGCTTGGCGAACGCCAGGACGGAAAACAGGCCTCCGACCAAGGCAATTAACGTACGTATTTGAGTTACCCGAGACACTCACTTATCCCCTATATCGACAAAGGCCCGCGGCACCATGTAATGAGTCAGTGGCACAATTTACTGTAATTGGCCAGTGGCACTTGGCTACGTCAGGCATCTCAACGCTTATGCTGCTTATGGTTAGATCTGGTGGACCTGAATAAACCATTGAGATGATCTTATTATTGTGTGCTCAGGGCACCGCCAGCAACCGAATTGTTTTTAAGCAACGCGGATTATAGAACAAAACGTTTGTCATATCAGCTAATTGTTTAACAGATTGATTGTATTGAACTATTTGTCGAAATATAAACATTGGTGCTTCTTTATTTGCGACACCCTCGATTGGGCGAGGGTTGACGGCGATTTTGCTAAATAAAATCAGCTGTCATTGTGTCTCTGACTCTGTCTCTGCCTCTGTCACTGTCTCTGCCTCTGTCACTGTCTCTGTCTCTGTCTCTGTCACTGTCACTGTCATTGTCTGAGTCTGAGTTTCTGTCCGAGTCTCTGTCTCTGTCTGATTCTCTGTCTGAGTCTGTGTCTCTGGCTTGCATGTTATATCCATTATCATTCGAAAAGCTTCTACTGATTTCCACCGATCGGCTTCGCTTAACTCTGAAAAACGCTGAAAGAACAAATCAAGTAATGTTTTGTATAATCTTCTGTCATTATCGTCTCTTGGTGGACAATGGAGTTGTGATTGTACAAATAGAGCTGCTGCAGATAATAACTTAGGACTTGCCGGTTTGTTTTGTAGCTCGACAATCATATTTGCCTGAAGCTCTGGTCTGGAAAGTGCCTCAACCGCAGGTTCTTGCCCAAAACAAACACTATGATCTCCCGAACTTGCACCATGGTGTACTCGGGATCGCTGCCTGCAAACCGGGCATAACAGATCACGATGATTTGATCGCAATGTCTCTATACAATCCTTATGAAAATCATGTCCGCAACAAAGGCTGGTACTTTGCTGACCACTGATAATTTCATGCAGACAAATTGGACATACGTCAGCGTACCCTATTGTTAAAATTAAGTTGAAAACTAAAAAAATAAACAAGCGCATAAACAGCTACACCATTTTGATTTTAATAAAGAGAGCAAGCGTCACAAAAAAAATCCACAGGAATGCATCTACTTGGCAGTCCCTGAATTTGTTATTAAGTGCTGCTTTGAGATTTGTGCTTGATGTATAGAAGGCAGTGTCATGTTCGTCCAGATCAGATTTCATCTTTTCCCATCAGTTCCCTGAGTTCATGGCAAATGCTGAATCTTACGTCACCTCGGATAGGGCGTTTGAAAAAGCAAAAAAGGTTGGTCACAGGTATTTCCACCAGACAAGACACGCTTATGCATGCAGGACCCCGGCTGCCAGGAAAGGTTATTAGCAGACAGTTGACGAATCCGCCAAAACCTGTTCAGCTTGAGATACCAGTGTCTAAAACCGTATTTGCGGCAAAAAGCCATAGACAGGCAGGAAGCTGATCAGTAATATTGGCCTCCGCTGAAAGCCCTGAAGTCAATTGGCTTTCAAACAGTCGTAGCTCAGCTGGACAGGGATTCTAACCTGCCTCAGCCCCGTCGAGGCTACGCCAGACGATGCTCTCGTGGTGTAACGGATAACACGCGGCCCTCCGGAGGCTGAGATTGGGGTTCGATTCCCTACGAGAGCGCCATTTCATTGATTGTCCTTGTTGACACCGAATAATGAACCTTTCCGGGTTCCGTCACGCTATTCCCATGCATCACATATCAGAGACTGTGCCTGTCTGGCACTAAGCAATGATCCCCGCTGCTCCGTGATTGTTGACAGAGAGAAAAATTCATTTTTCTGACAAAAACTGTGGAACTTTTTTAATGCACCTTAGTCCAATAAAGTATTAACAACATAAATCATTAATGGAGGTAGGGTGTTATGCAGGTATCAGGAAGTGCAACAATATTAGAATGTATTTGCCCAGACCCAACGCCGGAAACTGCTCGAAAACACGGCATTCTTGGTGTAACTTCTGGATGTTTTGGAGGTCTGATTGCTGGCTTGGCTGGGGGTGCGGTGGCTCGCGCAATCTCAGGATGTCTTATCGGAGGCTGTACTGGTTGCTGTGTTGGTTGCCTGTCTTCTGCGGCTTTTGGTGCATACAGGACTGAAGGCTGCACTATCCGCTGCCGTCGTATAACTGAGACAAACGTCGCCTGTCACAGACACCTGCCAGTAATGAACCAACCCGGAAGTAACCCCATGCTTCAGGGGTCATTCCGTGCTGATGAAGACGCCGGTAGCCATTCTTATCCGCCCATTGTTTCAACGCAACCGCCACCCTATGAAGAAAGAGACAGTCGAGCCACCCTGACCACACCTGCAGATCCTCCGCCACCCTACCAAAGACATGATTCAGCGTCGGATGGGCAAGAGGAAACTTCTTCAGAAACTACGGTTTGAAAAAGCATTTAAAGTATTAACTCACTCTCACAGGCTCTGGATGTTTTCTGACAAAAACTGAGGAACTTTTTTCAGACACTTTTGCCTAATAAATAATGACAACACAGACCATTAATGGGGGTAGGATGTTATGCAGGTAGCAGGAAGTGCAACAATAGTAGAATGTACTTGCCAGGACCCGACGTTGCAAAGTGCTCGAAGACACGGGATTTGTACTGGAATTTCTACAGGCCTTGGAGGTGCTGTTGGTTGCCTTATAGGGAGTATTGTCACTATTGGAAGCGGAACTAGCCCCACAGGACTTATTATCGGTGGCATTACTGGCTCCAGTATTGGTTGCCTGATTTACCCAGCTGTCAGTGCATATCGGAACGATGGCTGCAGTATCCGGTGTCGTCGTATAACTGAGGCAGATGATGTTTGTCGCAGACATTTGCCAGTAACAGACCAGCCTGGAAGTACTCCCGTGCTTCAGGGTTTACTCCGGGCTGATGAAGATGCCGGTAGTCATTCTTATCCGCCCATTATTTCAATGCAACCGCCACCCTATGAAGAAAGAGACAGTCGATCCACCCTAACTGCACCTGCAAACCCTCCACCAGCTTATCAAAGAAATACCTCAGCGTCGGACGGGGAAGAGGAAATCTTTTCAGAAACCGGACTCTGAAAAAGCATTTAAGCCTGACCACGATAAAAGGAAAGTCGGTCAAGTGTTAGTGTGCTGTAGCCAAAGAGGCTGATCTCGGCGATGGTCATGACACCATTCTGACTACTGCCAATCCAAATACATAACTTCAGCCGGTATATCGTGTTCGGAAAAAAATGAAAGCCAGCGTTTCTGATTGTCCTGAAGTCGGTCACCAGGGCCTTTTACTTCTACCCATCGATACTCCCGGGTTTCTGGCTGAAAAAGAATCAAGTCGGGAAAGCCAGTACGATTATGGGCAAAGTCGAAAACCAGTTTTTCCAGCATGGCTTTCAGGTGAGGCCAGGGTATCAGGTCGCAGGCAAGCGTGATTAACTCTTCTGAAAGCCCGGGCCAATAGATTAAACGGTTGGAAATGCCCCGCTTTTGTTGATAAATAGTCAGAGCCTCCCGGGTCACATCAGACGTTTTCAGTTGTCTGAATCTTTTTTCAAACAAATTCTGTCGTTTACGGTAAAAGTCGGGGGTCGATAAGTCAGCAGGCGCACTCTGGAAAGGATGAAAAAAGGCATCTGGAATATCGGCAAACAGAATGTCCCAGAACAGCAGACCTGCCAGCCCACAGATCAGAGTATTTTCTACATAGAATGTTTTCCAGCCATTATTCTGAAAGTGTTTTTGCACCTGAAATTCAACCCTTTCGCTGCTATCAGGTAGGGAAAGGCGTTTTTCAGAAAAACGGGATTGTTTTCGTAAGGCTTTCTCCCTCTTTAATTTTCTGATGAATCGTTTGGCAAACTCCAGCTCCATATCGCTGGCAGGTTGTTTCAGAATATGGGTGCAAATCGTTTCGCTGGCTTTTATCTCTCCAAGCTTATGGTGGATACGAGCCATTCTTTCCAGAGCTGGCGGCAGGTTTGATTGTGCAAACAGGCTCAGAGCTTCATCGAACCGTTCTTTACGCTCCAATTCTCTGGCGATCCGGTTGACCAGGCGGCTGAAGCGTCTTTTTAGAATGGGGCTGGCAGGTGGGGCGGGGAGTTCATTTTGTAAATGGCAAAGGGCTTGAGAGTCTTTATCAAACTCTGCTTCATAAGCGAGAATGCCTAACTTAGATAGTTGTAAAGCGTCGTTTAATTCCTGCCGGGTTTTGAATAGTCGATTGCTTTTTTCCAGAGGGTAATTTTCAAACTTATAAAGTCCCAGGTCTTGCAGCACAAATTCGGTCAGATTCTGATGGAGATTACCAAAAAACAGGAATTGTAGATTCTGAACCTGTTCGGCGAAAAGAGGCTTATAAATATCAAAAGGCAGATCGGGTGACTGAGAGACTTCAGCCACAATCCGTTCAACAAGTTCAGGTCTTTTCAACTTCGAAGCAATGCCACTGACTGAGCTGAACCACTTCAAGAGCTCTGGCTTGGTGCCAAGTTGAACCAGTTCCGAGACGTTAATATCAGGATTAACAGCCAGTAGCCCCAGCTTCTCAAGCTCACGGGCTGCCGGGGTTATGGCCAATATTTCCGGATACTTCAATAAGTCTGAGCGGAACAAGGGGCCCTTTCTGCAAATCAGACGTACATAGAGACGCCGGGCAGGTTCAGAGGCAGCATGGAAACAGCTGAGAAAACTATTTTCATCATCCACCAACAGGTCTTCATAATGATGATTAACAAAATCCAGCAGTGACAGGAAGTTGGTTAGATAATAGTCTTCCCGAATTTCAACCATTTCAGTCATCGTCAGGCTGCCAATCGATAAGGTAAAACGCTAAGATTACCCCATTTAATAATCGGAAAACTGCCATGATTGATGATGATCTGGTCACTGAGGCGCATTTGCTGGAAATCGTAGAAAACCAGCTGACCGGGAATAACCCCACAAGGGTTAAAGAGACACTGCTCAGGCTGACCATGACGGGTATGGATAGACAGGAAGCCATGGACTATATTGCCTGCGCCCTTTCGGTCGAGATTATCGATGTGATTCAAAATGATGCGACTTTCAATCTGAACAGATATGAGCAGAATCTCGATAAACTGCCTGACACTCCCTGGATGACAACTTAACCAGCTACTTATGAGAAATTAGACTCTTGTGCGACGGGATTTCAGGAAACGGATGTCTTTGACACTGCGATTCTTAAAGAGCAGAGATGGAATGGTGACGCCGACGGCGAGGGATAAAAGAATAAATAGTGTATTCAACCCATAGCTGACGGTTTGCATTAAAAGATCGCTTGAGAAGGTGGTGGCCTGGCTCATCTCCATAAGCCCCATAATGCTTCTATAGGCATAGACGCCCGGCACCATCGGAATAACAGCGGGTGCCATAAAAACAGTAGTAGGCGTGTGCACCCAATGTGCTAACTGAATCGACAGCAAGCCCATGGTGCATGATGCCAGCAGTGTGGATGTCAGTAAATCGAGACCAAACTGCAGGGCTACACCTCTCAGCCCGTATCCCAGGGCAGCCAGAAAAGCTGAAGCCCAGAATGCCCGAATAGGCGAAGTGAACAGCGCAGCATAGCCCATGGCGACCAGAGCAGCCCAAAGACACTTTTCTAACAGCAAGCCGCTCATTATTGATGAACTCCCAACAGTGCGGAGCTGATGACGATACCTGCGGCAATGGCAAATGCGATAACAATGCCCTGCGTGGCGCGTGCCTGTCCGACAATAATATAGCCATGCATGAGATCAATAATACTGTTGATCAGCGGCACGCCCGGAATCAAAAAAAGAACGGAAGTGGCTACAGCTATTTCCGGAGAATCTCCCCAGTGAAACACCAGACCCAGTCCACTGATAGTACTGGCGATAAAGCCAGCAGCGACAACGGTCAGGGCAAGGTTATAACCCTTGGCCAGCAATATATTTCGGGCTGTAAAGCCAATGGCTGTCGCCGCACCTGCCAGCAGCATGGCCAGAACTTCTCCGCCGGCCAGTCGACAAAAGGCCATACCTGCCAGAGTTATCATGACCAGCAATACCATTTTTGGGTAATGAGGAATGCTTCGGATGCGCTCTATTTCTATGGCAATGTCGGTCATGGGCCAGTTTTCAAAAGCGACTTTCCAACTCATTCGACTGATGGCGGATACCACACTGAGGTTTACAGCGTAATGGCCAACTCTTTTAAAAGCAGTGTGTTGAAGGTGGGGGCTCTCTCGATCAGATAGAGTCAAAGTAATCCCGGCAAAGGAGAAGAATAGTTCAATGTCATATCCCAGGGCATAAGATATTCGTCGTATATTACGATCAACCCTGTCAGTATGTGCACCGGATGACGTAAGCAGAACAGCGATATCCAGCAGAAGGCTGGACACGGCTCGGTGATTATACTCAGGGGCAAAATTCGATATAGCCATGAAAAGCAGATTCTGGAGTGAGGCAAGGATTCAGAAACCAGATCGGCCAATAATGCCAGGCTTCCCGATTCAGGTCAGGATTTTAGCAAACAGCAGAGATAGAAATATACCGCCATTGAACCACGCCAGCGACGGACACTTATATGAGCTGGCAGCCGAGATATGATATAAAGCTTCTCAGCCACAAGTGAAAAAGTGAAATTATTTTTCATTATGAAAGACCTTTTCACAAACAGTAAGCGGTAATATGGGCTGAAAAACATGCTGCAATTCTTTAAAGATGTAAAAAATATGCATTGGGCCCCAAGGCTGATTCTGGCCCTGGTCGTCTTGAAAGTGATCGCCGACGTGGTACGTGAACAGGCCATTTTTTAATCCTGAAAGCGTATAAAAACGCTGCAAATCAAGAGAATGGCTGAGCGAAAAGCTCGATAGTTTACGAAATTTCCGGGCTAAAACATTATCAATGGATTGGAGAGCATGGAATGGTCTTTGTCATCCTGGGGTTGTTGATTCTTGTTCTGGTGTTTGGTCCCCAGATCTGGGTAAAGCGAACAATCAGACTACATAGCAGTGATCGTCCGGATCTCCAGGGAACCGGTGGCGAGCTGGCTGAACATCTTGTGGAACGCTTTGGCCTTGAGGGCGTAAAGGTTGTCAAAGGCAGCCAGGGAGAAGACTTCTATAACCCGGAAGAGTGGCTGATTTCGCTTTCTCCGGAAAACTACGATGGACGTTCAGTTTCAGCAGTTGCTGTCGCGGCCCATGAAACCGGACATGCGCTTCAGCATCAGGAAAAACATGCCGGATTTATGCTTCGTCAGAGGCGGATACGTCTCGCCATAACCATAGAGCGTTTCAGTGCCATGGCACTGATGATTACGCCACTGATTTTCGCCCTGACCCGGGTTCCACACAGCATGTTGCTAACGGTTTTGATCGGTGTCTCCGGTATGCTAGCGGCTATCTGGGTGCAACTGATCAATTTGCCCGTTGAACTGGATGCCAGCTTTAAAAAAGCCCTGCCCATTCTGGCGGAGGGTTACCTGTCAGAAAAAGATATGCCTGCTGCCAGAGAGGTATTAAAAGCGGCTGCCATGACTTATGTTGCTGCAGCGCTGGGCAGCCTGCTTAATCTTGGCCGCTGGATTGCTATTCTCAGACGTTAGTTTGAATGAGCGTCATAATCTCTCCGGAGTATTTATTCTGAAGGAGCTCGAGGATGTTGGATTAGTTGAACTGATCTACTATGATTGCGTGCCTTTCTGTACGGATCACCTTCGGATATCTCCATGAGTCCTTATACCTCTCCTATTTCTGAACTTCTTGGTCTGGGCCACTGCGACTGGCAGGATTGGACGGATTATAGCCGTTTTGAATTTAATGAGTCGCACATCCCGGAGCTGTTGAAGTTGGCTCAGGACTGGACCTTCTTTGACCATGACGATGCCGATACCGTCTGGTCACCCGTTCATGCCTGGAGAGTTCTGGGTATTCTGCAGGCAAAAGAAGCGGTAGAACCTCTGCTGGAGCTGTTCTACAAAGATGATGAACATTTTGTGATTTCAGAGTATCTGCCTTCTGTGGTCGGTCGTCTTGGTAAAGTGGCCACTGATCGCCTTTGGAGCATTGCCAGAAACACCGGGGAAAATGAAGATGCCCGGGATCTGGCTATAGAGTCTCTGCGCTGGAATGCGACTTACCATGACGCGGATCGTGAAAGCACAGTAGCAGGCCTTCAGCAGCTTCTGGAAGACAGGGAAGATGATGGGAACTATCTGAATACGGCCTTGGTCGGTGCCCTGATCGATCTGCACGGCAAAGAAGCAGCTAAAGTCATCCGCGATGCTTTTGAGCGTGGTAAAGTTGATCGTGAGGTTCATGGTGATATTGAGGACGTGGAGATTGAGCTGGGTTTGAGAGAAACCCGTTCCTTCATTCCTGACTGGCGTTTTGACGATGCCCAGAAGGCAACATTGGCAACCATGCTGTCTGAGTATGGCCAGATGTCCTATCAGGAATTGGAAGGTTTCCTGTTTGGTATCTGGGGCTCGCCTCAACCGGTGCCACCCAACCGCTGGTTTAAAAAAATCTTTGGTGAAACACCTGCTTTTACGGATGCGCAGCAGGAAAAAGACGCTCACCGTATATTGTTTAATCTTTGCGACACGATTGAGCGGACTGCTGCAATGGGGCTGGATATCATTCCTGAAGACTGTCTGTCAGAAACGCCGGAAGATGAGCTGTTCCCCAATCTTCAAAAGTGGTCCAAAGGTTTCGGTGAAGCCAATGCCATGCTGGTGAACTTCTGGGAAGAAATATTCCAGCACCAGGCCATGAAAGAGCTGGAAGAATCCTGGACGGCCTGCACCATTCTCCTCAGCGTCTGGTCCAACCCTGAGCAGCTAATGGATAAAGCCAAAAAACCGGGGGGGCCTGACATTGGCAAGATGCTGTCTGCAGTGCCCTCTGTAGCCAGGGAGCTGGCTTCCATTGACTTGGGAGTTCGCACCCGTTGGGAAGCCATTACGGAAACGCCAGATCCGGTTTCTGTTACCAAAATTGGTCGCAATGATCCTTGCCCCTGTGGCAGTGGTAAAAAATACAAGAAGTGCTGCGGCGCTTGATTCTGGCAAGCTTATTATCCAGATGAAACACAACACTTTCTGGAAACGGGATCTCATGGAGGTCCCGTTTTTGTAACTGGTAAAGCCTTCACTCTGAATCAGGCACCAATCCTGCCGCCTGGCACAATAACTCTTCAATCTCATCCCATGCCAGAGGTTCGTTGTGAATCACCTCAATCCGACTGTTATCGCATTCTTCCAGTTCCATGATGCTGACTACTCCATCCTGGGCATTAAATGCCCTTGGCCCGAGATGGGTATTAACCACAGCTTTCAGACGTTTGGCGGGTATGCTGTTGAACAGATGAAACAGTGCATCGAAGGAAAACACCAGCATTGAACTGTACAGCCAGCCGCAGCTGAAATGGCCCTGTCCCTTGTTCTCTCGCCGGATAAACAGCTCGCCATCGGGCAGTTGCAGGGGAGCGGTTTCGGGCATGGCGCTGTGTGAGTGATGCGCATCCGGGTGCAGAGCGACCTGATGACCTTTGGGAAGATCTAGCCATTGCTGCTCCAGTGCGCCATGGGCTACCCAGGCTGTTTTGAATGTTTTGTTTTCCATAGAGCTGCAGAAGTTGTCAAAACGCTCTTTGTCGGAATCCTCACAACAGTCGGTCTTATTGGCCACGATAACGTCTGCCAGAGCGATCTGATCCTGAAAATTTTCGTTATCCAGATACCGCTGGTCTTTCAGATTCCGGGGGTCCACCAGACAGATACTGGCTTTCAGATCGAGTACATCGCAATAGTGCTCACCTGACAGCGTCTGCAGAATCTGCTCCGGATGCCCCAGTCCTGTGGGTTCGATCAGAATACGGTCTGGTTTGCTGCGGGCAATCAGCATATTCAACCCTATCTGCATGGGCAGCCCGGCCACGCAGCACATGCAGCCACCGGGCACTTCCCGGACAACTGCGCCTTTGCCCGACATTATGGCGCCATCGATGCCGATTTCTCCAAACTCATTCACCAGCACACCCCAGGTTTCTTCTCTGGGCTTGTTGGCAAGAAGATGAAGGATCGCAGTAGTTTTACCGGATCCGAGGAAGCCGGTAATCAGGTTAGTAGGGATTGCTTTGGTCATGACATCTGAAACTGATTGAGGTTGTTATAATATAACGTTTTTGCCGAAGGTATGGGAGAAGAATTTCTCTAAACACTGTCCAGTGATGGAAGAAACCTGAAAATCGTCGATAGTTAGATGTAAGGTATTTTCAGCTTTCAAGGAGGATCATGAGCCATGGCTGGACCAGTAAATTTTCTCAAAGGCTTGGTGGGAGCTTCAACTTCACAGAGTTCGAACAAGGTCAAAGGCAAGCAGGTCGGGCGATATGATCATCGAGCAGCTGAGGCTGTCGATGGCAAACCCATCCTGAAGGAGTCAAAAGAATTCTTTTTGGCTCAAGCTGATCATCTGGAAAAACAGGCTGGACAGTACAGGTCGAAGGTTGCGCAAAAGTGCACACTAGAGCAAGCTCAAAAATTCAGAACCCAGGCGGAAAATGCCAAAACCAGTGCCCAGCTTCAAAATGAAAAAATTCGTAAGGAACAAAGAAGCCGAATGGCCGAAGCAAGGAAAGCAAGACAGAAGGGTCCTCTGAATCAGATAAAAAAAGCCGCAGTTAAGGTTGTTGATGCCGTCAAGCATGAAGCAGAAGAGTTTTATCAGACTGCATCACAGGCTGTCGAATGGGGGGGGCGTCAGGTCAGATTAGTTAACGAACAAGATGTATTGAACAATATGATTAAGCAAAAAGACAAATTGAAGTGGTATAAGAACCCTGCAGAAAGCTTTCAACTGTGGCGGGACATAAGGCAGGTGAGAGCCAGAATCAAGACTCTCGAGAATGAAAAGTAACAGTAAAACATCCGCTCACAGGGAAGTTTTTTTAGTCATATTGACTTCCCTTAGTCCTTCGATATGACTCCCCAGCCGCCAGATTATGAATAAACTCACCAATGTGGTGACGGATTCAAAAATAAGCTCTGACTGTTCCATGGGTGCAAAAGCCAATATTAAAAAGATCGGCAGGCTGAACACCAACGCTCTCATGGTGACGACCCAACCTATTGAAATCAGTCGGGTCCAGAACTGTTCTCCCTGAAGACCTCCGTTGCAGAGCCAGGCGTAAAAGATAGCAATGACAGGAATCAAGAGCTCTATGGCCTCAAGCCAGACGGAATGGGCAGAGCGGTCATTGATGCTTCCAGGAAAAAAAGCCAGGGTTAGAAATGCCAGCCAGCATATCGCATAGAGGTAAGTTTCCCGACCAGAGAGAGGCTTCTTTCTCAGTCGTTCCTTCAGCCAGTTGATATCCCAGAACACCACGAATTGCATAATCGTACCCTCCAAAAGCTTATATAGTTTAGAGTCTCCGGGGAGTGAAAAGTTCCCCGGAAGTGTCTGCTCAGTTTCAGATCAACAGAAAACCAATGCCTGCAAAAAGGGGAACCATCCAGGCAATTGGCAGCTTCCAGACAGCCAGAAGCAGATAAGCCAACAATGCCAGGGCAACATCCTGAGCATCCTTGATGGCCAGAGTAATCACCGGATTGTAAAAGGCTGCCAGAAGCAAGCCTACCACCGCCGCATTAATGCCATTGATAGCGGCTCTCAGCTTTGGCATGGCTTTCAGACGATTCCAGAAGGGCCAGGCCGCTGCCAGCAGAAGGAAAGAGGGAGCAAAAATACCCAACAGAGCGGCCAGTGCATTGGAAATACTGTAGCTATCGCCGTATACACCGCCCAGAAAAGGAGCCAAGGCAAACATAGGGCCAGGTAGTGCCTGGGCGGCACTGTAGCCAACCAGAAAGGCGTCCGGGGTAACACCGCCGGGATGTACAACTTCAGCCTGAAGCATCGGCAGAACAACATGACCGCCGCCAAACACCAAGGCACCGGCGCGATAGAAACTGTCAAACAAGCTCAGGCTGGTAGAGTCTGACATATCTGCAAAGAAAGGCAGCAAGATAAGGCCGGCAAGAAAAAGAACCAGTGCAGCAAAGGCCTGTCGTTTGCTGCCTTTAACCCGGGCATGGTCGTCATGAGCAGACTGATCTTTGTAGATGACGAATCCACAGGCTGCCGCCACAAAAATCACCCCAATCTGGGTGAATACATGGGGAAGCAGCAACATGACCCCTGCTGACAACACCGCTAATGTCACCCTGGGACGATCCGGACATAATGATTTGCCCATTTTGATGAGGGCATCCGCCACGACAGCAACGGCAAACAGCTTGATGCCCTGTAGCATTCCCATAGCGGCAGGGATGCCGGATATCTCACTGTAGCCCAGTGCCAGCAGGATCATGATCAGGGCAGAAGGAAGGGTGAAACCCAGGAATGCGGCCACAGCACCCGGCAGGCCGGCACGTTCAAAACCTATGCTCATTCCTACCTGACTGCTGGCCGGTCCGGGCAGCATCTGGCAGAGGGCTACGGTGTCAGCGTAATCTCTTTCGCTGAGCCATTTGCGACGTCCTACAAACTCTTTATGAAAGTAGCCAATGTGGGCTGTGGGTCCCCCGAAGGAGTAGCAACCCAGCACCAGAAAGCGCCAGAAGATGTCGAGAATCGAGTGTCTCATAAACTGTCCTCACAAATATTGCCCGTTATTGTAAGGATGGGTATGTCATTAATCGAATGAATTCACTTAAGTACCTAACCAGTTGGTTTCGCATATTCTGGACGGCGGCTTTTTCCACCCTTCTGCGTTCCAACTCTGGTTGCGTAGCTATGGCTACGCGCCCGTCGTTGCGCCTTGAAGGATGAAAAAATCCACTCGCCAGAATATGCGAAACCAACTGGCCAGGTACTTATTGGAAATCATTTCAGATAGGGTTCTGTGCAGAATGGCGGCTGTTTTTTTCGCAAGTAGTGGCTGTCCTATTGAATCTACTGATTGTGAGAAGGGTTTTCAGTTGAGTATGCTTAAGTATCTGGCCATCGGAGTGATTTTCAGGATAACAAATAAATGTCGTCTACTACCGAGAGCAGTGACAAGCAACAACCTTTGGTTCAGCATCTGCTAGAGCTGAGAACCCGTATTCTGCGCAGCATCGTTGTTGTGCTGATTATTTTTGCCGGGCTCTTCTACTTTTCCAGTACGCTCTATGAATTCTTTTCAGAGCCTCTGCGAGTTTTCCTGCCGGAAAATAGCAGCATGATCGCAACGGATGTTGCTTCGCCCTTTCTGGCACCTTTCAAACTGACAATGGTCCTGTCACTGTTTGCCGCTATTCCTTTTATCCTCAATCAGATATGGGGGTTTATTGCGCCGGGGCTATACAGGCATGAGAAGAGGCTGGCTGTACCACTGCTGATTGCCAGTGTCGTACTGTTTTATGTCGGAGTGGCTTTTGCCTACTTTGTGGTCTTTCCGCTGATCTTTGGGTTCTTTACCAGCACCGGCCCTGAGAGTGTCACGGTGATGACCGACATAAACAGTTACCTGAATTTTATTCTGAAACTGTTTTTTGCCTTCGGTATGGCATTTGAGATTCCTGTTGTCACTGTGCTTCTGATCTGGTCGGGAGTCTCAACCGTTGAGTCCCTGTCTGGAAAGCGTCCCTATATTGTCGTAGGCTGCTTTGTTCTGGGCATGCTGCTGACCCCTCCTGATGTAATTTCCCAGACTCTGCTGGCTGGCCCGATGTGGTTGTTGTTTGAGGTGGGCATTCTGTTTGCTCGTCTGACGTCACGAAAACCAGAGGAAGCCGAAGTGAAGTCGTGAATCAGAGGCCTTTTACCTGAATGAGCGGAAAGCCCCGTACTTTTAGAGGATGTCAAGATAAAGCTATCTCATCAGCTTAAGGGTGATAAGATGGCTTCTTTGTTCATGACTGATTTAATGACTCTGCAGGGTGCTCCCACTGCCACGCTATTCGCAGGAATGTCACGAGTCACCACACTGCCCGCTCCAATCACAGAATTATCGCCAATAGTCACTCCGGGATTGACGCTCACATTGGCGCCCAGCCAGACGTTATTACCGATGGTGATGGGTTTGCAGAACTCCAGCCCTGTGTTTCGGGTTACTGAATCCAGAGGGTGTCCCGCAGTACTTATGGTGACACTGGGGCCAAACAACACATCATTACCAATGGTGACTTTAGCACCGTCGAGAATCGTGCAGTGATGGTTGGCATAAAAGTTCTCTCCCAAGTGGATATTGTAGCCATAATCACAATAGAAAAAGGGCTCTATCCATGCTTCTGAAAGGGTACCCAGAAGTTCATTGAGAACCTCTGCCTGTTGTGTTTTGTCGTCCGGTGAAACTTGATTAAAGCGGTGACACAGCTTCTTGGCCTCGAGGCGATCCTGGGTCAATTCAGAATCAAATGCAAGGTAATCCAGTCCTGCAAGCATTTTCTCTTTTTCGGTCATAAGGCTACTTCAATAAAAGTTTGTCAGTGGCTTTATTAACTCATGTCTGGATCAGGGGTTTAGTACGTGCTTTCCGATCTATTATCAGGATCTCTTGTCAGATAAATAGTCCTGAGCCGGAATACTGAATACTGGATGTTACGAAAAAGCTTAAAATATCAGCATTAGTGGCGGCTGAATAAGTAAATTCTTATTGATCCCATCAAGCTGGGCCTTGTCATTTTTTTTGACTCATTGCTATCAGGTTGAATGCCTGAATCAGATCATTCTGACAGGCTCTTGAACGGTTAAGCTTTTTTCTCAGTAACGATGTTATATTGTTGGTGAATTACAGTAGCTGATTGGGGTGAGAGGCTGACAGCTTCCCCCCTTTAATATTTTATGGATGCTGATTTTGGGAATGATCTTTAAAACATGATCTTTAAAACAACAATGGGCTTGCTGGCGTGGTTGGCCCTGATTTTTCTCTATCTGCTTTCGGTTGCCCCTATTGCCAATCTTCTCGCCAGGGGGCTGGAGATATATCCTCCTGTTGATAGGAGTCTTTGTAAAAAAGCCGATGCCATGGTGCTGCTGGGAGGGGGAAGGCCGAGAAGCTCTGCTGAACTGGAGGGTTATCAGCCGACCCCTCTGTCACTTGAGCGTATTCGTTATACCGCTTTGTTGTACCGGGAGTGTGAAGTCCCCATTCTGGCCACTGGCGGTGGGAAGCGACCTGAGTCGGAAATGATGGCCAGAGTTCTGAAGAATGACTATAACGTTGATGTCTCATGGAAAGAAACTCAGAGCACGACAACCCGGCAAAACGCCCGGAACAGTAAAAAGCTGCTGGGTAATAAGCTGGCAGGTAAAGAGCAGATAACGGTTGTCCTGATTACTCACGCCTGGCATATGCCCCGGGCAGTGTTGAGTTTTGAAAGGGCTGGCTTCAAAGTGATTCCGGCACCCACAGCATTCAACTCGAAAGAGATCACCTGGCAGAAAGGGGCCAACTGGATCCCGAGGGTTCGCAATCTCAGGCTCAGTGAACTGGCCCTGAATGAATATCTGGGCTTAATCTGGTATCGGCTGACCATTCGTTAAGGGTGTCGAAAACGGGTTTTTGTGACGCCCTCTTTAGCAAGCCGGGCTATTTGACAATGCCGCCTTTGGTGGCCCGTCCAGGGTCCAGAATCTTCTTCAATGCCTCTTCCGACATACCGGTTTTTTCTTTAGCAACTTCGATGACCGGACGTTTCTCACGATAAGCCTGCTTGGCAATTTCAGCCGCCTTCATATAGCCAATCAATGGGTTCAGGGCTGTCACCAGTACCGGATTGCGCCTCAGCGTCTCCTTGATATGAGCTTCCCTGACAGTAAAGTCGGCTATAGCCTTGTCGGCGAGAATCAGGCTGCTATTGGTGGCCAGAGTAATGCTATTGATCAGGTTGTTGGCGATCAGTGGCAGCATGACATTGAGCTGAAAATTGCCAGACTGGGCGGCAATCGCGATGGCTGAGTCCAGCCCCATGATCTGGGCGGCTGCCATGGTAACCGATTCGGAGATAACCGGATTCACCTTACCCGGCATGATACTGGAGCCAGGCTGCAGGGTAGGCAGTTCAATTTCACCAAGCCCTGCCAAAGGTCCACTGTTCATCAGGCGCAGGTCATTGGCGATCTTCATCAGTGACACCGCCACACTGCGAAGGTCTGAGGACAGTTCAAGCGCTGTGGCCGGCAGGCTCTGGGCTGCAAAGAAGTTATTAGCAGGCTTGAAAAGCAAACCGGTATCCTGACTCAGTTGTTTGCTGACTTTTGTTGCAAAGTCGTGATGAGTGTTGGTTCCGGTGCCAACAGCAGTGCCACCCAGAGTGAGTTGATAGAGACGCTCAAGGGTCTGCCTGATTCGTTGTTGGTCATTATTGATCAGTGCTATCCAGCCACTGATTTCCTGACCAAAGGTTACGGGCATGGCATCCATCATATGGGTTCTGCCTGTTTTTACGGTATTCTCAAGCTCTAACCGACGCTTTTTCATCACTTCCAGAAGATGATTCAAAGCGGGCAGCAGGTGATTATGAATCAACAAGGCAGACGATACGTGAATAGCAGAAGGAATGACGTCGTTGCTGCTTTGTCCCATATTGACGTGATCATTGGGCGAGATTTTTAATCCTGAAGTACGATTGACCAGATTACTGATCACTTCGTTCACATTCATATTACTGCTTGTTCCGGACCCGGTCTGGTAGACATCGATAGGAAACTGATCCGCATATTTTCCTTCAATAAGAGTATCTGCAGCTTCGATAATGGCCAGGGCATTCTCTTCAGCCAGTAACTCAAGTGACTGATTGGTTCGGGCTGCGGCTTTTTTGATGCGGATAATGGCTTCTATGAAAGGATGAGGCAATGGCTGCCCACTGACAGGAAAGTTCTCAACTGCCCGCTGGGTCTGGGCACCATAGAGGGCGTCCCTGGGAACAGTCACTTCTCCCAGGCTATCGCGTTCAATTCGCACCCCGGTTGGGCGTTCTGCAGAGCTGTACATGGCTGTCGACTGTCCCATTAGTAGTGCCAGAGTCAAATGTCGCCAGGGTTTTTGCTTGAGGTTGGTGTTTGTCATTGAATCGAAACCCTATCCAGTCCGGAATTCGAATGTGAACGCCAATATCATAGACCCTTATAGCCTATTGGCGGCTATTGAGAATAAAAAATCAATTTTTTGTATGAAGCCGGTTTAATGCTTTTAATACCGCATAAAGCTTGTTCTTTTCTTGAACTGAACGATAAAATCTCGCCACTTTTACTGACCGGATATCAGGATAATGGACGTTAAGGTAGTCGATTATAAGGCCACAGATGCAGCTCAAAAATTTGTTGAATCACTCCGCGAAACCGGCTTTGCGGTTTTAACCAACCACCCTTTGAGTCAGAATCTGGTTCAGTCAATTTACGATAACTGGTTGAACTTCTTTAATTCTCCCGCCAGACAGGATTTTCTGTTTGATCCTGAAAAGCAGGACGGCTATTTTCCACCAGAGGTTTCTGAAGTGGCCAAAGGGCATGAGAAGAAAGATATTAAAGAGTATTACCATATTTACCCCTGGGGCCGGATTCCTGCTGAACTGAAATCAGAAATTACAGATTATTATGAAAAAGCTTCTGATCTGGCGGGTGAGTTGCTGGGATGGGTTGAAAGTAATGCGCCTTGTGAGGTAGCAGAAGGCTTTTCCGAGCCGCTTCCACATATGATTGAAGACACGCCAAATACCTTGCTCAGGGTACTTCACTACCCTCCGTTCACTGGCGAAGAAGAGCCGGGAGCCATTCGCGCAGCAGCCCATGAAGATATCAATCTGCTGACCATTCTGCCAGCAGCCAGTGAGCCCGGCCTGCAGGTCAGATTGAAAGATGGCAGCTGGGTCGATGTTCCTTCAAAGTTCGGCTACCTGATCATCAACACCGGGGATATGTTGCAGGAAGCTTCCGGCGGTTATTTCCCTTCCACCAGTCACAGGGTGATCAACCCGACTGGTGGTAAGGGTGAGAAATCCAGAATGTCCCTGCCTCTGTTCTTGCATCCACGCAGTGAGGTGGTCTTGTCTGAGCGTCATACTCAGCGTAGTTACCTGGTGGAACGACTGAAAGAACTGGGCGTGGTTTGATTTTTTATCAAAGGATGGCCGAATTAAAAAGGGTGACTCAAAGCCACCCTTTTTAATTCAGATAACAGACAGCCGATCCTTACTTCTGTGAATCAGAGACAGATCTTCTTGCGCTGAGAACTGCCACAATAATCATTATCAAACTCAAGAATAAAACAGGCCAGGACCCCAGTAACATGAAAGGAGTATTGCCTGTCATGACTTCAGCGGTGCCTCTAAGTACTCCGGGTTTGAAACGTTCGATGCTTTCAACCATCTGACCTTTATCGTTTATCAGGGCAGTGATACCGTCGTTGGTCGCGCGAATCATGTATCGACCGGTCTCCAGTGAGCGCATACGGGCCATCTGGAAATGTTGCTCGGGGCCGATAGACTTGCCAAACCAGGTGTCATTACTGATGGTTATTAACAACCCACTGTCTTTTGCCTGCCGGGCAGCAAAGTCGGGGTAAACCACCTCATAACAAATATAAGTGGTTATCACAGTGTTGGGGACTCGCAGTTTTTCCTGACCACCAGGCCCCGGGCTGAATGCCGACATAGGCAGGTCAAAAAAGCTGATCAGCCCGCGCAGGAGTGAATCAAGAGGAACATACTCCCCAAAGGGAACCAGCTTCTGCTTGTAATAGCGACCTTCTCCCAGACCCATGGCGATTATGCCGTTGTAATACTTTTCGTCGAACAAAGATTTTGTGTCCTCAGATCGCTCATCAATAGGTAAGCCGAGAATCAGGGCGCTGTTGTGTTCAGCTGCTTTACGATTGAGCTGACTGAGCACCGATCTGGCCTGACTGTAGTAAAGAGGCATGGCATTTTCAGGCCAGATGATCAGCTCCTGATCCCACTCGTCTTCAGAAAGTCCATAGAAAGTATTCAGTGTTTTCTCAACATAGCCGGGGTCCCATTTCAGGAGCTGGGGGATATTCCCCTGAACAGCGCTGAAGCTTATCTCCCCCACGGGGTGAGTCCACTGTAATTTACCCAGTGGAACCGATGCAACCCAGAACACCAGGGTGATTGACAGGGCGATCAAAGATGGGTTCCGATGGGCTCGATCAGTGACCAGTGTCGCAGTAATCAGGGCTGCAGTCGAAGCCATGAGCAGAGTCAATCCAAAAACACCTACGACAGGTGCCCAGGATTGAACAGGGGTGTCGAGCAGTGAGTAACCCTCAAGAAGCCAGGGGAAGCCAGTGAGTAGCCAGCTACGAACCCATTCAAACAGTGTCCATAATCCGGCGAAAATCAGAGCTTGTTGCCAGGGAGCCTGAATATTGAATCGATGCCTGAGTTTTGCATAAAGATAGAAAAGCGGCATGACCATCAGGGCAGCCATCATAATAACGAACAGAGCGGTTAACAGAGCTGCCAGAGGGACTGAGGCAGCACCAAAGTTATGGATGCTGACATAAATCCATGAAGTCCCTGTACCGAAAAGGCCCAGCCCAAACAGAAAGCCTCGGACAGTGGTCGTCTTTACTGTTTCTGTGCGGGTATAAGCAAAGCCTGCTGCTGTAGCAACGATCAGGACAGGCCAGATGTTAAAGGGACTGAAACCCAGTGGAAACAAACTTCCAGCCAACAGTGTGGCAAGGTGACCAAAGTAGAGCGTTTTTTTGTTCATAAATGGAATTCGGAAAAGTCAGTTTCCTCAGCGGTGACTGGCTGGAGAACCGTCGGACTGAAACCAGTCACACCGTGAGTCCTCCCCACCAGTTTGCCTGATTTTGCTAGACGGGGCTAACTCGCAACAGTCGAATTCGGCGACCGTCAGAATTCAGAACATCAAATCGGAAACCGTTAATTTCCACGAACTCATTCCGTTTGGGCATATGTCCGAACTCCTGCAGGACAATCCCCCCAATGGTATCGAACTCTTCGTCGCTGAAGCTGGATTCAAAGTGCTCGTTGAAGTCTTCTATAGGGGTCAGGGCTTTGACGATAAAAGTACGGGCCTGTTCCTCAACCGGTTTGATGAAGCTGTCCTCTTCAACATCGTGCTCGTCTTCTATATCCCCGACAATTTGTTCGAGAACGTCTTCGATCGTGACCAGACCGGCTACACCACCAAATTCATCAATGACTATGGCCATGTGATTACGGTTGGTTCGGAACTCTTTCAGGAGCACATTCAGACGTTTGCTTTCAGGAATGAAAGTGGCAGGACGAAGGTGGTCCTTGATATTGAATTTACCATTCTGGAGAATCAGCGGCAGAAGATCCTTGGCCAGAAGAATGCCGATAATCTCGTCTTTGGTATCGCCGATGACGGGAAAGCGGGAGTGGGCTGATTCGATCACCCTGGACAGGAAGTCCCGAGGCTCCTGGTCTTCATCAACACAGACCATCTGGGAGCGTGGGATCATGATTTCCCTGACCTGCATGTCAGCCACCTGAACAGCGCCCTCAATAATACTGAGAGCTTCATCGTCAATAATGCCCCTGAGTCCGGCATCATTGAGTAGAGTCAGTAGCTCACTCCGGTTCTGAGGGTCCTGAGCGAACAGAGCCGTCAGTTTGTCTTTCCATGTCGGGGCGGGCGAGTCGCCCGGCGCAGTGTCGTCGTTCATTACCTTGTATTACCGTGAAGGCCTTCTCATGGCATCATCTGCATGATTCGGCCAGCCTCTCCTATGATGATGATCCGCCCTTTTCAGACTGGTACGGATCAGGAAAACCAAGGCTTTGGAGAATCGCTGTTTCCAGAGATTCCATCGCCTCGGCTTCGTCTTCTTCGATATGGTCATAACCCAGCAAGTGCAGTGTGCCATGAACCATCATATGAGCCCAGTGTGCCTGAAGGGTTTTTTCCTGTTCCCTGGCCTCACGTTCAACCACAGGTGAACAGACAACCAGATCGCCCAAAAGCGGCAGGTTGAGTTCTTCCGGCAGGTCAGAGGGAAAAGACAGAACGTTGGTGGGACCGTCTTTTTGGCGCCATTGCCGGTTGAGTTCTGCACCTTCCTCACTGTCAACAATACGCAGACTGATTTCGGCTTCTTCGCGATGATTGCCAACTGCTGCAGCTGCCCATTTGTGCAGATCCGATTGCGAGGGTATTTCGGAACTCCCGCTGGCTATCTGTACGTCGACATGGACGTCTGCAGACATTACTGAACCCCTGCAACAGATTTGTTCTGACTTAACTGATCAAAGCGATCGTAAGCCCGCACAATTCTCTGGACAATCGGGTGACGGACAACGTCCTTGGCGTTAAACCAGTTGAAGCCAATACCGTCGACACCTTTGAGAACATCAATGGCATGAGCCAGACCAGAGCGGGTGCCCCTGGGCAGGTCGACCTGGGTAATGTCACCGGTAATGACGGCGGTTGAGCCAAAACCGATGCGGGTCAGGAACATTTTCATCTGTTCCGGCGTCGTGTTCTGGGCTTCATCAAGGATGATGTAAGAGTTATTAAGAGTACGGCCACGCATGTAAGCGAGAGGGGCAACCTCGATCACATTTTTCTCGATCAGTTTGTCGACTCGCTCAAAGCCCAGCATTTCATAGAGTGCATCGTAGAGAGGACGCAAATAAGGATCGATTTTTTGAGACAGGTCACCCGGAAGAAAGCCCAGCTTTTCACCGGCTTCCACAGCGGGCCTTACCAGCAGGATTCGACGGATTTCCTCTTCTTCCAGAGCCTGAACGGCAGCAGCAACAGCCAGATAGGTTTTACCGGTGCCAGCCGGGCCAATACCAAAGTTGATATCGTGAGTAAGAATGGAACGAACATATTTCTGCTGGTTTTCACCTCTTGGAGTGACTGTGCCCTTGCGGGTGCGCAGAGTGATCAGATTGTCGGATCTGGCTTCGTGGACCCATTCAACAGCTGACTCCTGAAGATAGAGGTGCACTGTCTCAGCCGTCAGGTGTTCTGTTTTTCCGGTCTCCCGGTATAGACGCTTGAGTATCTCCGAAGCAGCCTGGGCACTCCGATCCTCACCCCTGATCGTGAACTGGTTGCCACGATAACGGATATCAACGCCAAGGCGCTGTTCTATCTGTTTCAGGTGCTGATTGAATTGTCCGCAGAGCTCTGCGAATCGATGGGGATCGTCCGGTTCGAGAAGAAACTGACAGGTTATACCTGCACTTTTTGTCGGTGTTGCCTGGATCTGGGTATTCAAGTCGAGAATTCAGCTCTTACTGCGATTTATATTGGTTAAGCATATACTGCAGTCCGATTCTTGCCGTATTTTATTCGCTATGAGTGTATTTTGCTGTGCACTCGCAGCGGGCAAAAATGAGTGAATCAGACTGCTGAAAAATAGGATTTTACCGTAGGTTTTAACAATGTCATCTGTTTAATCCATTCATTCTCTGCGATCAGAGAATATGTTCCAGCCCGTATACCAGTTCAGCCTTGTCGTGGATGTACTCACTGGCCATAAGAATGCCTGGCATGTAGCTTGTTCGTTCAATGGAATCATGACGGATGGTCAGGTACTGACCAGTGTCGCCCAGAATCACTTCCTGAGAGGCTACAAAGCCTGGCATACGGACTGCGTGAAGCTTTATTCCCCTGTAATCACCACCCCGCGAGCCTTCAATGTTGGCAACCTGATCATGGGTACCAATATTGAACTTCTCGCGCTCTTCGCTCATCAGTTCGGCTGTTTTTACTGCGGTACCCGATGGGAAGTCCACTTTTTGCTGGTGATGGTACTCAATGATTTCGGCGTATTCATAATAACGGGCGGCCTGCCTGGCAAACTGCTGCATCAGCACGTTACCCACGATGAAATTAGGTGCAATAAAGCAGCCTTTGCCGGTTTCCCTGACCCAGCTCCGAATGCTCTCCAGGTCTTCAGGCGTAAAGCCGGTGGTACCGACTACCGCTGAAGCACCAGAGAACAGAGTGTTCTTCACAGTTTCCATACGAATTTCCGGACGGGTAAAGTCAACGACAATATCGGCGTCGTTGTTTTTCACTTCCGCTGCCAGGTCATCGCCCAGGTCGATGGATGCGGCCAGTTCCAGACGGCTGTGTTTTTGGACAAACTCAACCACTGTCTGTCCCATTTTGCCTTTGGCTCCGTTCACAGCGATTCTCAAAACTGACATGGTGTGCTCCGTGGTAATTGTCTGATGTTATGGGAAATGCCAACTAACGGGTTTTGGCATGCAGGTGAGTGACGACACTGTAACGGATCAGGTGGAGCTGTCAATGGTCGACCAGCGAACCTGCGAGAAAAGAAAATAGGGCGACATCTATTCTGACACAGAGGGGAAGGCAGCCAGAGAAAAAGCCATTTCCTACAAACCGTACTGAGTGGCTGTCAAATCCGGGCTTGTTCAACAACCGGATAAGATTGCGGCTACGCGCAATCTATCCATATTCGTTAGGTGCTGGAGCTAATTATATTGGGAGTGGTCTCAATCATCTAGAAACATAGATCTAGGAACATTAAATCTATCACTTAATCTATCTATGTGATGTAATTTAAGCGTTGCTTTTCCTGAAATTATTCTTGATACATATGGTTGCTTACCAATTTCAGGTAAATCATATTGTGATAGATTGTTTACCTCCATCAAATGTAATAGAAAATCTATTCCTCTGGCTTCAGGCAATGCTTGAAGATTTTTGTCTTCCCACATTTTCATGAAATGATAAATAAAATCAACTTCTTTATCAGTACCCTTTTTTGAGTCAAGTTCCTCTATTAAATCACAAGCTTTGTTGTAATCTGCTTCTGATGATAGAGGCAAAGAAAATCCGAAGCTCGTTTTAGCTTCATGAGATACTGACGCTACAAACTCTCTCATTTGTTCATATATAGTCATCGTATTCTCTCTATTTTCAAGTGCTACTAACATTGTCAATTCACTTTTTGCATGTTTTGGTGGGAGCTCAAGCTTCCGCACTAGCTATATCATCTATACTCATTCGTAAATTTTTCATACTCTTTATGAGTCCCAACAAATTTCACAAAAACTCTACCCGATCTGAAATTAATTCCGAGTACAGTTCGATATTTGTTACCACCAATATTAATAACCCACCAATCTTCCACGTACTTGAATCTATCTAAGCTTGGGAACAGGTTCTTAAGCTCTTGAGAGTTGTTTGGTTTACACTTCATACTGTCAAGCAACCTGTACGTTCTCAAGATAGGTTCACGATCCATTGGAAACCGAACAGCAAGGTCATCGAATGGTTTTCGCTTTATTACCAGTTTCGCCGTAAAGCCTCGCCCAATGCGGGCGGGGATATAAGGCGGGAACGCGTAGAGCGTTCCGGTTGAGTGTTTGTAGGTAAACTGCTACCTTTTGTCCTGTCTCTTGTAGACCTACCGTCGGGCAGACGGGATGTTAAGTCTGTGGAGTTTGTGTGAGACTTGGGGAGCATGGGGCTAGGCGCCCCCGTTGATTCGCCATCGTAAAAGCTCTCACTGTGGAACTTTTATGCGATAACCAAGCCTGTTCCCTGAGCAACGAACTATGAAACAGAAACGTTCTTGAGCGATCAAGAACCCTCGCCCGATAGGGCGGGGAGTGTCAGATGCAAAAAATCCAATCTCCCATAATCTATGATAGACAAATGATTCCTGCCAAGAATGATGGCTCACAGGAATCGTACTGTCAATTTCATGAGAAGTTTCAGAGGTGGTGGCACCTAACGCTCGGCTCATCGGCGAGTGAAGCGAGTCCGTTGGAGGCCGCAGGCCGGAACGAAATGCAGCCGCTTGTTAGCTACACATTATTCACGATAAATTCTGCCCGTTTCTTGGTAGAACATTTTGGCACTTCCACTAAGTCATAACCGAATTTGTAGTAGGCTTCAACCATGTGTTCGTACGTAGCTACAGCCTCGTTGAAATCTTGTTTTCGTTCCAGATCATTAGTGAATATTGATTCCCAAGGTGGGAACAAAAAAACCGATTTACGATAGCTAATCTCAATGCAATATCTGAGCAACATATTTGATACTGGCAACTGCTCCAGCGTACTATACCCGTAACAATCAATCACACATCGATCAAAGAAAACTGTGTCTTTGATCATTCTATATCTCTCATAATTTATGATCTCCTCTCTCACCATTTCGTCACGAAATGCCACTTTGTTACACCATGGTAACGCGAGACCTTGAGACTCTACTTGCTTCTTAATTACTTCACGACCGACTTCGGGGGGCACACTCATACCCGAGTTCTTTCAAGTGATTAATAACAGATGTTTTACCTGAACCTGGACCGCCAGTAAAAACAATTAGATTTTCCAAATGAACCTCCTGTCGCGCCTAACATTGTGTCAAGGTGCTGCCCAAGCTTGCTATAATTTGAGCGAAGCGAAATCAGCAAGCGTGGGTAGTCACTCTTAAACGCTTTGATGAACCAAGCCGCTAACGCGGTAAAAAAACTCTCAATATTGTTTAATAATTCCTGATACCACATCAATTCTGATGTGTCTGAATAACAGGAATACTGAACATGAATTCAACCGAAAAAAAAGTTCGAAGAACTTTGCCAAAAACACCTGACCAATAGAAAAGGGCTTAAATTCACTCAACAGAGGAGAGCCAGCACAATCTGAATACATAATTTTGCGACAATGCTCAATTAATGGCTGGGGCGGGGGCACGCTTAGCTTAACAAAAGTCAAAACCAACCCACATCAGTTATAAAGGCGGCCAGAGAAAAAGCTATTTCCCATAAACCATACTGAGTGGCTGTCAAATACGGGCTTGTTCAACAACCGGATAAGATTGCGGCTGTGCGCAATCTATCCTTATTCGTTATGATTCATCCGAACTTTAACTTAAAATTTAGAATTACTAATCATCGTCATCGTCATCGTCGCAACCAAATCCGATATACCCTGTGATGTCCCAACTATCCCTATTTTTATAGATAGTACGACGATCCCAACCTATAAAACCAACCTCATTCCAACTATTAGCGTTTTCATAAATAACATTTTTGAAAACGCTAATATAACCTATCACTTTTTCTTGATGTGGGGTTTCGTAGAAGATTTTTGAAAAAATACTATAACCCAAGTTATTTGTTAGCTCAAAAGCAAACTTTTGTAGCATGTCAACGTAAACATTTTTATGTGATTTATCAGAAATCTTGTAGATGGTTTGGTTATCTAAACCAATGTAACCAATGGCCGTCCAGCTGTTGGAACTCTTATATACTAGACATGAAGCGTGCCCTAAATTCGAGATGCCTGTAATAAAAAGGGCGCATATAAAGCTCTTGATAAATTAAACTCCTTATATCCGGTACTAATGATTAGTATTCATGCGCTAAAGCCAACTCATAATGAAAGCATGTTGCGTGCAATTAACGAAACTCAATAAATGATAGATATGTATGCGAAATCTCTCAATTTCTTGATAATCATGCTTTTCAGGAGCAAAGGCCTACATTTGAACCAACCATGCCGCACGAGATTATAGTTGTATTTTGAGCACATAACGAGCCTGTAGAAAAATCCAAAAACAAAGCCGTATAACTTGCGGCTCCTGTTATTAGCGAGTGCTGATCTTCAGGCTCCCGGTTAATTTATAATTTTTCCGCTGTGGCTTATTTCTTGATGTGGTTGACGATGATGGTGAGAGTGTCTTCTATTTTGTCGAAGCGTTCATGAGTCTCTTGTTTGAACTATTCGAAACGTTTGTCTTGCTGGTCAAAACGTTTGTCTTGCTGATCAAAACGTTTGTTTATCTGAGCGAACCCTTGGTGCATTTCAGCACGGGTTTTACTGGCGTAGCTGACAATCTCCGTCAGGGTGTCCCGAATAGGGTCAAGCTCGGTTTCGGGCGGCTGTTCAGCGTTTAAGCTCATGCTTTACTCCTCTATCAAATGAATGAGAAAAATAGCATAGCAGACTTTGAGAGAGGGTACAGAGAGCGTCGGTCTCGATAGCTCTGGGTAGTTATGTGTTAACTCCCAAAGCTTACAAAACTTAGCAAAATCGTCGTAAACTCTCGCCCAATCGAGGGTGTCGCAAAACTCCAACAGCTCGTTCCCATGCACTGAGTTCGTCATTCCCGCGAAGGCGGGAATCCAGCGCCAACGGTGGATCTCTGCCTTCTCGGGGATGACAAGGCCAGGGGAGCACCGGGCAGTATGGTTCTGGTGGTGAGTCAGTGTGGATTCCCGCCTTCGCGGGAATGACGAGAATGAAATCGGGAATGACGAGAATCAAGTTGGGAATGACGGGGGTGAAGGCGGGAAGCAGAGTTTTGCGACAGCCTCGACAGGGCGGGGAACATTCACCTTGAGACCAGCCGCTCTGTTCGAAGGGTCAGGCAACAACACCCAGTTCAGAATCAATCAGGCTGCCACGCAAACTGTGAGGGAACGCCTCAACAATCTCAACCTCGGCAAATCGACCAATCAGGCGAGGTTCGGCACACTTGAAGTTAACCACACGATTGCACTCTGTCCGGCCACTCAGTTCGCCCGGGTCTTTTTTGGAGTAACCCGTTACCAGAATTTTCTGGGTGCTGCCTACCAGACGACGACTGATTTGCATGGTCTGTTGATTGATTCGCTCCTGCAGAATTTTCAGTCGCTGCTTTTTGGTGGACTCAGGAACGTCGTCGGGCATGTCGGATGCCGGGGTTCCGGGGCGTTTGCTGTAGATGAAGCTGAACGAGGCATCGAAACCGATCTCGTTGATCAGGTTCATGGTGTCTTCAAAATCTTCATCGGTTTCACCCGGGAAGCCCACGATAAAGTCTGAAGAGAGACTCAGGTCAGGGCGGTGTTCACGCAACTGGCGAATCTTGTCCCGGTACATCTCAACTTCGTGGTTACGTTTCATCAGGGAGAGAATTCGGTCAGATCCGGCTTGCACAGGAAGGTGCAGGTGGCTGACAAGCTCCGGTACCTGAGCGTAAACATCGATCAGGCTCTGGGAGAACTCTTTCGGGTGAGACGTGGTGAAACGAATTCGGTCAATGCCGTCTATCGCAGCGACTATGGTGATCAGCTCAGCCAGATCACAAACAGTACCATCGTCTTTTTCGCCACGATAAGCATTTACATTTTGCCCCAGCAGATTGATTTCCCGAACCCCTTTCTCAGCCAGACCGGCGCACTCGGCAATTACGTCATCCATGGGGCGGCTGACTTCTTCACCACGGGTGTAAGGAACAATGCAGAATGTACAGTATTTGCTGCACCCTTCCATGATGGAAACGAAGGCCGTTGGTCCTTCTACAGAAGGCTCTGGCAGCCGGTCAAACTTTTCAATTTCCGGGAAGGTGACATCGACCACAGGGATATGGTTGCTCTGGGTGGCATCGATCATCTCTGGCAGGCGGTGCAGGGTTTGTGGTCCGAATACTACGTCTACCTGGGGCGCACGCTTGCGGATAGCTTCCCCTTCCTGACTGGCCACGCAGCCTCCGACACCGATCACCAGGTCGGGATTGGCTTCTTTCAGTTTTTTCCAGCGACCCAGTTGATGGAACAGCTTTTCCTGGGCTTTTTCCCTCACAGAGCAGGTGTTAACCAACACAACATCGGCTTCTTCCGGATTGTCCGTTAACTCCAGAGTATGGGTTTCTCCGAGCAGGTCAGCCATTCGAGCTGAGTCGTACTCGTTCATCTGGCAACCGTGGGTTTTGATATAAAGCTTTTTTGTTGCGCTCATACTTTTGCTTTCTGGGTTCACATTCTTTTCGCTCAGGGCTGTTTGTTTGCTCAGGGCTGTTTTGGTTATTTCAGACGCCAAAGCCGGATTCCTGTCTGCTGTATAATGGTCTGAGACCCTGAAGCTGTCATGTTCAGGCCTCAGGTGACTCAGAATAGCAAAATCAGCGATCACTGATCTGGCTGGTGAAAAAGTCGCCATTATAACGGCAGTCGACCCCGTAAGGTAGTGAGCAATATTTCTGACCCTCCATACAGAGACTACGTGATAACCATTCGGCTATAGTTCGTCTTTCAAGCCTGTTTTGGGGGTGTAGACAGGCATCAGTGTCATTTTTACAACCCCGGTTTTCATGACGACATAACTTTGCACGTCGGTTCTTTGCAGACGAACGGTATCCAGGAGATCATCGGCATTCATTCTGCCCAAGGCATCATAGAATTCGGTCTCTTCCGATGAGAAGCGATTATTGAGCGTATCGAGAGCACTCTTGATATGGCCTATTTCAGGATAACTGGCGCTGGCCAGCTGTATTCCAATGGCTACAGCCTTGCTGAGGATTTTGCCGATCAGTCTGAAGGGGATTTCCCAGTCATTTTCCATCAGAGTCAGCTGTACGGAGTCTGCATTCATCCAGATAATCAGTTCTGTTTTGCCTTTATTGACGCCTTTTTCTTTTGCCCAGGGGATTTCAATCGTATCCTCACGAATGGGCTGGTCGCCATTGTAGTAGGTCAGATGCATGTAGATTTCAGGCTTGGTGAAATACTCGCCGACCCGTTCCAGGTTGAGCTCCAGAAGATAATCACGTTCAGGCAGGCGCTCTGTGGCAGTGGTGTTGGGGTCGACAATGGGTTTCGTATGCGTTACCGGAGTACTGAGTCGGGCAGGGCGATGAACCAGCAGGATGACATCTTTATCCAGGTCATCGACATTCTTTGTGGTGAAGTCGCAGTGTTTATCCCGGCAGGATGAAGAGCTGGTGACTTCCGCTTTGCGGGGCTGATCCCGCTCCTTTGGTAACAGGAAGCCAATATAGGGGCTATCGGTGTCTTGTACCTTCCGGTAACGCAGTTTCATCAGCGACTCTTTGTTTCGCTTACCAAAGTGGAAACAGTCTGCCACCCTATCGAGTTCTTCTATCTGCTGACTAATATCTTCCTGAATGGTTTTGGGCACTTCCGGATAATTTTTTTGAATGATTTCAGGGATGCTTTGCAGGGCAAGATCCCCTGCTTCATCTAATTGCGAGGGGTTGGTGGCCTCTTTACGAATATGATCCAGGTGTTTCCAGGGTTTAAGGGTTTCGATGAAGCGCTGTTTCATATCAGTCAATCTTTGCTGCTTCTCTTTCAGACCAAGAGCGTCAATGTCGGAACACTCTTTGTCGGCAAAAGCAGGAGGGATAAAAAGAGACAGGAGTATGGGTATAAGCAGTGGGAGTCGTGTATTCATGAGGAGCCTTAGGAGATGTTAAGGAATGAACAGGCAAGATATTGGAAGGAAAGCGGAGCACATATTTTAATTAGATACGATTGTCGAATCTGTCAAATTCCGCTGTGGAATATCGGAATCAGTCGCTAACACCTGTTGTATTTCATCCCAAGTGAGCCCTGGGTGGTACACGCTCCTTGCTTATGGAGTCGTCTTCTTTGGCCCTTTTTGCAACAGTGGCCGTATAGTATTGATTCGCATTGCACCCAGGATATTGCTTATGCTCGCAAGAACACGGTATTGGGCATAAACGTACTGATAATCAGCAGCGAGGTATTGCTTGCGCGCTTCAAACAGCTCGTTCTGAGTATCAAGCAAATCCAATAACGTACGATGGCCAGCCTTAAATTGCGCCAGATATAACTCCGTACTCTCTCTGGATTGCTCTACATAATCGTGTAAATGGACGCGTGATTGCTTTAGTGTCACGAAAGCGTCCCAAGATGATTCTGCATTGGCCTGAACCTCGCGATACACCTTATTCGAACGCATCCGGGAGGCTTCCTCCCGATAGAGAGCCCGACGATAACGGGAGCTGCTTTGTCCCCCGGAGTAGAGGTTCCAGTTCATTTCTACAAGCAGTCGCGATTCATCTTCCCGACCATCAAAACCAGACACATTATCTTTCCAACTACGATCTGCAACTAAGTCAAAGCTGGGATAGTTTTCAGATTGAACACCTTTCACATCAGCTGTTGAAGCATTCACATCGAGTCTGCTGGCGATGAGTAGCTGATTATTCTGAAGTGCTAATTTAATGGCTCGATCCTGGCTTTCAGGTAAATAAGACTGATCGACCTCCGGACGGATAAAGTCACCGGGATAGTCACCAGTGAGTTGCTTGTATAAAGTTTCAGCATCAGCCAGGTTGTTACGGGCAGCTAGTATATTGGCTCTGACTCTGGCAATACGTCCTTTGATTTGCGTAAGATCAGATTTATCCGATATGCCTTGTCGCTTGCGTGCAGCGACCATATCGTAAGTTTCGAGATGTTGCTCCAGGTTTTCTTGCGACAAACGCAGTACCTCTTGAGCATTCATTACATGGGTATAAACCTGCGCCACCTGTAAAGCGAGTGATTCAGCTTGTGCCAGTGTCTGATGATAATGAGCCTGCATGTTGAAGTCAGCGCGCGAGTATTCACTGGTATTGGCAAAACCACGAAATAGCGGGATTGATAATTTCAGCCTGGCCTGCTTGCGAGTTTGATTGGTTTCTCCAACATTAGCTCGATCCTGATCTTCCCGCCCACTATCAGCTCTTAAATCAAGACTGGGTAGAAACCTTCCCTGGGCAATGTCGAGTTCAGCCTGCGATGCAAAGTAAGACTGTAAGGTTACAGCCATATCCGGGTTGGTCTGTATGGCATCATTAATCGTTTGCTCAAGGCTTTGTGCCCAATTCGTGTTGCACCAAAGCATACCAAGCACTGTTAGTGTGGTGCGTAATACAGGCTTCATTGTCATCAGCTCCAATATAAACACATAATCGCCACTGCAATTATCACTTTAAAGCTCTCAATAGTGGCTTCATGATGTACTGCAATACACTGCGTTCTGCCACGCTGATGTCGACAGTTGCCTGCATGCCAGGAATGACATTCAGGTGGCTGTAACCCTCGCCAAAGTAAGCTTTTTCGACTCTTACTTTTACGATGTAAAAACTATCGCCATGGGGGTCAGTAATGGAATCTGCGGAAATGGTCTGTACTCTGCCATCCAGCCCACCGTAAACAGCAAAATCAAACGCCGAAATTTTCACTTTTGCATGCTGGCCGTGCTGCACAAAACCAATATCTTTAGGCTTTACCTTAGCCTCAACCAATAGCTCATCATCTACTGGCACAATATCGATAAGCTCAGCCCCTGGTTTTGCGACACCACCAATGGTTGTGACATACAATTTTTGAATTACCCCATCAACCGGCGAATGCAGCTCGGTGTTTTGAACACTTGCCTCGTTGACGGTTTTTTTACCACGTGCAATACCAAGACGAGTTCGCACTTCGGATAGCTGTTCCTGAGCTTCCGCCCGGAAGCCCGACAGAGTACTGCCTTCTTCTTTCTCAAGACGCTGAATCTCTGCTTGCAGCTTTGGGATCTGGTTGTTTGTTTTATTAACCTCTGATTGTGCCTGACTGAGCCTTTGTTTAACGTCAATCACAACAGACTCAGATACTGCACCCATTTTAAGTAGAGGCTCGTTCATTTTGAGCTGCTGCTGGATCAAATCAACCTGTCGCTGCTGATCTTCCACCTGCTGTTGAGCTGAGACAAGTTCCTGGCGAGCCTTGCTTGTTTTCAGATGGATGTCATCAAGCTGCATATGAAGCTCATCCTGTCTCACCTTATAGAGCTTTAACTGTGTATCTATAAAAGTGTTATGGGTAGCAATTTGTTCAGGGGTAAATTCTGGGTGAGTACCAGCAACTTCTGCTGCAAGGCGCGTTTCTTTTGCAAGTAACGATGAAGTCTCCACGACCGACTGTGTCAATGACCCGCTCGCTACCGTTGGATCAAGTTCCATGAGCAGCTCACCCTGCATGACCGACTGCCCTTCAATGACGTGGATTGCTTTAATAGTACCGCCTTCGAGGTTTTGAATGACCTGTGTACGGCTAATGGGGGTCGCTTTGCCCTGGCCGCGAACGATTTCATTGATGTTGGCAAAATAGGCCCAAACCAGCAAAAACAACACCATCACAAATACTATCCAAAGCGTCACTCTGGCTGCAGACGGTGTTCGCATTAACTCACCTTGAGAGGCGTCAGTGATAAAATCGAGATCGGCCTGAGTGAATGCTTTGCCTTTTAACCGTGATAAACTCATACAGCCCTCATCCTGCCGGGAGATTGACTCGCAAGCTGATCAAGAATTTTTCGCTTTTGTCCTTTCATCAGTATCTCGCCATCATCCATAACCGCGATGGAATCAAGTAAACTCAATATGGCAAGCCGTTGTGTAAAAACAATGATGGTTTTATCAGGTGCCAGTCGATTCAGGCGCTGTATCAGTTTTCTTTCCGAGTCTTGATCAAGGGCACTGGTGGGCTCGTCAAAGATCAGAATTTTAGGATCCCGGAGCAAAGCGCGAGCAAGTGCCACACACTGTCGTTGACCTCCGGAGAGCATTCTCCCCTGCTCGCCGCACTCTCGGTTCAAGCCGTCCGGGTGCGTCCCGGTAAATTCGATGACGCCTGCCATCTCTGCGGCTTTAAGAATCTGCGCATCGGTAGCATAAGGTGTACCCGTGGCGATATTATCGCGTATCGTTCCAGAAAACAGGGTCGGCAGTTGCTCAACTGAGCCTATCATCTTGCGCAGGTCACTTGGATCAAGCTGACGAATATCAATACCGTCGAGCTTAATGACACCTTCGGTAGGCGTATAAAGTCCCATTAAGAGCCGAAGCAAAGTGGTTTTTCCGCAACCAATGCGACCAATTACCGCCAATCGACTTCCCGCAGGAATATTAATGGACACTCTTTTGATAACAGGAACAGTTTGCTCAGGAAAGGTTAACGAAACATTTTCAAGCTGATAATGACCGTCAGTAAGGTCGCACTGAAGGTACTGTTTTTCATCTTCCCGTTCGACAGGCATTGCCATAATACCGGCAATACCCTTGTAAGCTACTTTGGTTTGCCCCCATCGTGCGATTAAGCCTGCAACATGGGTCATTGGAGAAATTACACGCCCTGTTAACATACTGGCCGCAATCAACCCACCCATGGTCAGATCATGGTTTGCAATTTTATACACACCAACAATGAGTACGGCAACCGTCGACATTTGCTGGATAAAGCCAGACGTACTCGTACCAAAGGTTGAATAAAGCCGGGAGCGATTGCTCCAGTACGAAGCTTCGCCAATATTCTGTTCCCACTTTCGCTGATTTAACCCCTCCATTCGATTACTCTTAACGGTTTCCAGGCCATTAAGGGTTTCAATCAGCAACCCATTCTTTACCGAGGATGCACCATAGCTATGAGAGATAGCCTCATCAACTGGTCGACGGATCAACAGTGTAATGACCAAAATAATAAAAATTGAAACCATCGGGACAATAACGAGGTAGCCACTAAATATATAAATTGCGATCAGGAAAATAATGACAAAAGGTATATCAACCAATGTGCTAAGTGTTGCAGAGGTAATAAAATCCCGAATACTCTCAAATTCACTCACCATTCTGGCAAATGAACCCACTGACCTGGGTCGGTGTTCTAATTTCAAAGCCTGAACATGAGCAAAAATTCTGGATGAAAGAATGACATCCGACTTTCTCCCTGCAACATCCAGGAAAAAGGTCCGAATCAATTTAAGCAAAAGATCGAAGAAAAAAATAATGGCGACGCCAATTGAAAATGCCCACAAGGTATCAAAAGCTGAGTCAGGGACGACCCGGTCATAGATATTTCGGACATAAAAGGGGGTGGCGAGTACAAATAAACTAATAACAACAGAGGCAATGATCACATCACGATAAATTGGGAAAGACAGTCGCAAGGTGTCCCAAAACCAATGTTTGCCCGCCTCACCGGTTATCAGGCGGCGGCCTTTATCAAATTTATACTCACGCTTAATAAAAAAACAGAACCCTGTGTACAGCAGACGCAGCTCATCAAGGTGCATTTCAGCCTTGCCCAGACCTGCTTCCGGGCGAATAATTGTGGCTTCGTCAGCTGTAATGTCGAGCTTGGTCAGCACGCAGGCATTGCCATTGTGAAGCAACAAAATAGCTGGCAAGACTTCGGGAAGTATTGTGTCGAGTTCACGATTCAATAAGCGCGCAGACAAACTGGCTCGTTCAGCCGCCAGTGGTAACAGAGCAAGGGTGAGTTTATTCTCAATCAAAGGCAAGCCTGCACTTAAGGCAGTCGCCGTACTTGGTTTATCATACAACTTAGTCACGATAACCAGGCTATCGAGCAAGGCATCAAAGTGTGTCCGCTCGGGAGATCCTGTATCCCATCGATCAGTGGCTTCAGTGTTGCTCTGATCTGTCATCTATTCTCCCAAACATTGAGTTTTGGAACGGTTCTTGTCTGCGTTTGCACCGATTGTCAGTTGTGTCGTTAAATCGGTGGAAAGGAATTATCATCCGGCTTTGGTACCAGATTCTCTATGTGAAAGCTTGAACTCCCTGAGGTTGCATCATCGTGGGTAGTCTCTGTGTTACTGCTTGCCAAGGGTTTTTCATCAGTCGGCTGTGATGGTTCGCTTTTTAGCTCATTGGAAATGGTTTGTTCTCCAGCGTTCTCGCTTTGTTGTTCATTGAGATGTTGCTCAACCTGACGCCGTAAAGAGCCCTCGGCTTCATTTTCGGTAGCTGCTTCAAGAACGACCTCGGCACGTATGATCCGGGCATTGTCGATATCACCCTGAGTACGGGGTTGATTTTGATCACGCAGCGCCTCCAGATTGACTTGAGGTTCATTATCAGAAACGCTTACCTGTATAGGTCCTTCAGTTGCTTGTCTATCATGTTGAACGTTAATGTCGGCGCTTTCACTCCCCGGAGCCTGCTCATGGCTTGAAATCGGCGGTGCTGGTAAAGGCTGGGTCGGATCCATTATCAACGGCGCAGAATGTTCACTGACCGTATCACCTCCTGCACCGGAGGTTGTTACGACTAGCCGGATATTCATATTTTGCGCATTCCCACCTGGTAACAGTGCAGTCAAGTCGGTGGTTGTCCAGTTTTGAACATCGACATGTTCTGTCATTTGGGTAATTGTGTGAGCGTGACCATGGCCATCACTTAATACCGTTCCGACATTAAAACCTGTGAGTTCAATCTTGCTGATACGGTCTTGCGGATCAGCAGGTGGTGTTATCTTTGGGTGTAAATGCAATAGTGCAGAGCTATTGGGAGTAGCGATATCCGTATCGACTGATACCTTCTGTTCGGTCAATGCTCCGACCTGTGATAACTGATGATGACCTGTCACATCGACAAGCATGCCAGAATAGTCTGCCTGTATATCAAAAACCAGGCCTGCATTTTTTGATATTACTTTGCCCAGGGGAGAATGAGTCAGCAGAGTTTTGTCAACATCAACATTGGCAGCCATCGATACACTGAATATCTGACCATGATAGGCATCGTTAGGGTTAAATCCATGGTTTCCTGTGGCAGCAGGTCCCGACTCTTCTGCATAATGATCCTGGTCCTGGGCAAGAGCAAAAACGCCGTGCCCCGGGATCTGGTAGCCTGTTGCAATGTGGTCATGACTGTAAGCGCTCTGGCCATCGACAAGAACATCCAGGTGACCGGTCACTGAGTCCCATAATAATGAGTAGCGATGGCTATTTCCGTCAGTTGTATCAATGCCGGTAGCGTATTCATGGTGACCTATTCCAATGGTCAGGTTATCTGGTCTCCAGACATAAAACTCATTTGGATCTGCCGGGACGCCATAACTCAGAAACGTAGCGCCGTGATGAGCACTTGTGGCAACTTGCTGACTACCGATAATGTTAAACTCAACGGCCAACTTTGTAATAGGGTCTGGTGTATCAAGCTGGCCCTGGTTCAGAACCCCCCCGGTTCCCGCACTGCTAAAGGTCATAACTTTTTGCTCAGCGGAAAAACTTAAAGCAACTGATGCTGCATCAGTTACAGAGTTGGCCATGACCGAAACAGCTTGGGGAGGAGAGGTAACAGAGTGGGTGCCATCAGTCGTCGTTGCAGTGACGTATAACGGCATGGAGCCCTGATAATTCGTTGGAGGTGTTAAAGTCAACGATGAGACATCGCTCGCATTTACTACCCACCCACCGGAACCATCGCTATGACCTGATGAAAACTGAGTACCGGCTAAAAAACCTGTGAGGGTAATGCTTTCCAGGGTATCACCGTGTGATGCAATAACCAGGTTTAGTGCGATGGCCTTATCTTCATCTCCTGCAGGTGGGGCACTGGTTGAAATGGCAGCGGCATCAACAACACTCGAAACACTGATGTTGCCAGTTGCTATGGCTGAATCTGCCGTACCATCGTTAACGGTATAAGTAAAATGTACATCGCCGTTAAAATTGGCGGCAGGGATGAATACCAAATTGGGGATAGCACCGGTCACTATATTTTGGCCGACAGTCACATCTGCACCATTTAACTGGAATTTGCCCTCATTGGCTGCAGGCAACCGGGTGATGGTGACATGATCCAAAACTGCACCCGCATCCACATCCTGAAAGCCAAAGTCACTGGCACTGAAGGTATAGGCTGTGTCTTCAGTACCACTTAGAGGAACTGTTGCAACCGTGGGTTCATCATTGCTACCCGTGATGGTGATATGAACGGTTTGAGTATTGCCATCACTGGCCGTAAATGTGTAAGAGTCTGCGGCCTGGCGCTTGCTGGCATCCGGAGCAGACGGGTTTAGTTCCTGCACCTTGCTCTGGTCAAGCAGATAGGTCCACAAGCCATTAACCATGGTGAAATGACCATAGGTTGTTGCAGTGGGCGACACATTGTGGAAAACCGGATTATCACCAGCATCAACATCACTAACAGTGAGCATGCCTCTGACATTAGTGATATCACCGATGTCACCTTCGGCAACAGTGGCAACAAGGTTTCCGGATATTATCGAAGGATGATCAATAGCAGCCAGATTCATTGAAGCCGTCTGGGTGACAGAGGATTGATGCTCGTCCTTGACCTCATAGCTAAATTGCACCGGGCCGTTGTAATTTACAGTCGGGATGAAGGTGTATGTGCCGTTATAATTATCAGTAATACGACCATGGTCTGCTGACAGCTTATGAATACTAAGCTGAGCACGGTGATCCACATCAGTGGCGTGAGCCAGAAGGTCAGAAGCCTTTATGATAACCACCTGATCCTCTGTACCCGGAGGCAACACTACTGTTGAAGAGAGTGCTGGTGCGTCATTGGTGCCGCTAACCGTCATCATCAAGGCTTTAGTGTCAGTAGCGCCACTACCGTCAGTCACCATGACCGGGATCACGATTCTTTGCGTATCGCCTTGAGCCAAACCATCGTAGGCCGGATCGGCCGGGTCGAAAGAATAGTTGCCATCGGCATTCAATGTAAACCCTGGCACTTTCATAGTGCTGGAGTAAGTTGCAGTGTCGCCCGTATCGATATCGGTGGAAGTAATGCTTCCCGTGGTCGGCTGGCTGTCACCTTCTATTGCAGAGGCGGGGGAAATGGCGTTCAGTACAGGGCCATCGTTAGAACCGTTAACGGTGATAACAATATTATGGGTTGTGCCATCCGCACTCTGAATCTCGATTGTGTCGGTCAGGCTGTTAGTGGTCGTTGCGCCAGCCCCCAGCGCCTGAACGTCGGCATGGGTCTCGTCCAGGTTATAAGCCCAATGACCATTAGCATCAAGATTTAAGTTGCCATGGGTTGCAGCGTAGTTACCTGCCTGGAAGTGATCCTGCCCTGCATCCTTATCGCTGATACTCAGATTACCAGTGACTTGTAATAAAGAATCCTCGGTGACGCTACCGGACTCTGCTCCAGCAATCACCGCAGCATCCGATTGACCATGCACAGTAATGACCAGATTCCGGGTATCAGTAGCTCCATGTTGATCCGTAGCCGTAATGGGGATAGTCACTGTTTTATCCTGACCGGCCGCAAGAGACTGGTAGGCAGCATGGCCCGGATCAAAAGTATATTGACCATCCCTGCTGAGCATGAAGCCATCAACCGGAGTAGCGATTGAATAAGCGACGGATGCATAGTTATCCGGATCTTTTGACGTGATCTGTCCGCTAAGTGGGCTGTCGTCTTCCGTCGCGCTTTGTGCCTGTATCTGATCAAGCACGGGGGCGTCGTTGGTGCCGCTAACCGTCATCATCAAGGCTTTAGTATCAGTAGCACCACTTCCGTCAGCCACCGTGACCGGGATCACGATTCTTTGCGTATCGCCTTGAGCTAAACCATTGTAGGTCGGATCGGCTGGGTCGAAAGAATAGCTGCCATCGGTCTTCAGCGTGAACCCTGCCACTGTCGCTGTGGTGGAGTAAGTTGCAGTGTCACCCGTATCGACATCAGCGGAAGTAATGCTTCCCGTGGTCGGCTTGCTGTCACCTTCTATTGCAGAAGCGGCAGAAATGGCATTCAGTACCGGGCCATCGTTAGAACCGTTAATGGTGATAACAATATTATGTGTTGTGCCGTCAGCACTCTGAATCTGGATTGTATCTGTCAGGCTGTTGGTGGTCGTTGTGCCAGCCCCCAGCGCCTGTACATCGGCATGGGAATTATCCAGGTTGTAAGCCCAATGACCATTAGCATTAAGGTCAAGGTTGCCATGAGTCGCAGTGTAGTTAGCCGTCTGAAACTGATCCTCCCCGGCATCTTTATCGGTAATACTCAGGATACCAGTGACTTGTAATGAAGAATCCTCGGTGACGCTACCGGAGTCTGCTCCAGCAATCACCGCAGCATCCGGTTGACCATGTACAGTAATGACCAGATTCCGGGTATCAGTGGCTCCATGTTGATCCGTAGCCGTAATGGGGATAGTCAGCGTTTTATCCTGACCGGCCGCAATGGACTGGTACGCGGCATGGCCCGGATCAAAAGTATATTGACCATCCCTGCTGAGCGTGAAGCCATCAACCGGAGTAGCGACTGAATAAGCGACGGATGCATGGTTATCCGGGTCCTGTGAAGTGACTTGTCCGCTCACTTGACTGCCATCTTCCGTCGCGTTTTGTGCCTGTATCTGATCAAGCACAGGGGCGTCGTTGGTACCGCTAACCGTCATCACCAAGGCTTTAGTATCAGTAACGCCAAGACCGTCGGTCACCGTGACCGGGATCACGATTTTTTGTGTATCGCCCTGAGCTAAACCATCGTAGGCCGGATCGGCTGGGTCGAAAGAGTAGGTGCCATCGGCATTCAGTGTAAACCCTGGCACCGTCATAGTGGTGGAGCAAGTTGCAGTGTCGCCTGTATCGGCATCAGTGGAAGTAATGCTTCCCGTAGTCAGCTGGCTGTCACCTTCTGTTGCAGAGGCGGCGGAAATGGCATTCAGTACCGGGCCATCGTTAGAACCGTTAATAGTGATAACAATATCATGTGTTGTGCCGTCAGCACTCTGAATCGGGATACTATCGGTCAGGCTGTTGGTGGTCGTTGTGCCAGCCCCCAACGCCTGAACGTCGGCATGGGTGTTATCCAGGTTGTAAGCCCAGTGACCATTGCCATCAAGATGTAGTGTGCCATGGGTTGCTGTGTAGTTACCCGCCTGGAAGTAATCCTGCCCTGCATCGTTATCGGTAATACTCAGGATGCCAGTGACTTGTAATGAAGAATCCTCGGTGACACTACCGGAGTCTGCTCCGGCAATCACCGCAGCATTGGATTGACCGTGTACGATAATGACCAGGTTCCGGGTATCGCTGGCCCCGTGTTGATCCGTAACCGTAATGGGGATAGCCAGCGTTTGATCCTGACCGGCCGCAAGAGACTGGTAGGCAGCATGGCCCGGATCAAAAGTATATTGACCATCCCTGCTGAGCATGAAGCCATCAACCGGAGTAGCGATTGAATAAACCACGGATGCATGGTTATCCGGGTCTTGTGAAGTGATCTGTCCGTTAAGTTGACTGCCGTTTTCGGTCGCGCTTTGTGCCTGTATCTGATCAAGTACAGGGGCGTCGTTGGTACCGCTAAGCGTCATCACCAAGGCTTTAGTATCAGTAGCGCCACCGCCGTCGGTCACCGTGACGGGGATCACGATTCTTTGCGTATCGCCTTGAGCTAGACCATCGTAGGCCGGATCGGCTGGGTCGAAAGAGTAGGTGCCATTGGCATTCAGTGTAAACCCTGCCACCGTCGTAGTGGTTGAGTAAGTTGCAGTGTCGCCCGCATCGACATCGGCGGAAGTAATGCTTCCCGTAGTCAGCTGGCTGTCACCTTCGGTTGCAGAGGCGGCGGAAATGGCATTCAGAACCGGGCCATCGTTAGAGCCGTTAATGGTGATAACAATATTATGGGTTGTGCCATCCGCACTCTGAATCTGAATGGTATCGGTCAGGCTGTTGGTGGTTGTTGCGCCAGCCCCCAGCGCCTGAACGTTGGCGTGGGTGTTATCCAGGCTGTAAGCCCAGTGACCATTGGCATCAAGATGTAAGTTGCCATGGGTTGCTGTGAAGTTACCTGCCTGGAAGTGATCCTGCCCTGCATCCTTATCGGTGATACTCAGGCTACCAGTGACTTGTAGGGAAGAATCCTCGGTGACGCTACCGGCGTCTGCTCCGGCAATCACCGCAGCGTCCAATTGACCGTGCACAGTAATGACCAGATTCCGGGTATCAGTGGCTCCATGTTGATCCGAAGCCGTAATGGGGATAGTCACCGTTTTATCCTGACCGGCCGCAAGGGACTGGTAGGCAGCATGGCCCGGATCAAAAGTATATTGACCATCCCTGTTAAGCGTGAAGCCATCAACCGGAGTAGCGATTGAATAAGCGACGGATGCATGGTTATCCGGGTCTTGAGAAGTGATCTGCCCGCCAAGCTGGCTGCCATCTTCTGTCGCGCTTTGCGCCTGTATCTGATCAAGAACGGGGGCGTCGTTGGTACCGCTAACCGTCATCACCAAGGCTTTAGTATCAGTAGCGCCACTACCGTCAGTCACCGTGACGGGGATCACGATTCTTTGCGCATCGCCCTGAGCTAAACCATCGTAGGCCGGATCTGTTGGGTCGAAAGAATAGGTGCCACCGGCATTCAATGTAAACCCTGCCAGCGCCGCAGTGGTGGAGTAGGTTGCAGTGTCGCCCGTATCGACATCAGCGGAAGTAATGCTTCCCGTGGTCGGCTGGCTGTCACCTTCTGCTGCAAAGGCGGCAGAAATGGCATTCAGTATCGGGCCATCGTTAGAGCCGTTAATGGTGATAACAACATTATGGGTTGTGCCATCCGCGCTCTGAATCTGAATGGTATCGGTCAGGCTGTTGGTGGTCGTTGCGCCAGCGCCCAGCGCCTGAACGTCGGCGTGGGTGTTATCCAGGTTGTAAGCCCAGTGACCATTAGCATTAAGGTTCAAGGTGCCATGGGTTGCTTTATAGTTACCTGTCTGGAAGTGATCCTGCCCTGCATCCTTATCGGTGATACTCAGATTACCAGTGACTTGTAATGAAGAATCCTCGGTGACGCTACCGGAGTCTGTTCCAGCAATCACCGCAGCATCCGATTGACCATATACGGTAATGACCAGATTCCGGGTATCTGTGGCTCCATGTTGATCCGTAACCGTAACGGGGATAGTCAACGTTTTATCCTGACCGGCCGCAAGGGACTGGTAGGCAGCATGGCCCGGATCAAAAGTATATTGACCATCGCTGCCGAGCATGAAGCCATCAACCGGAGTACCGATTGAATAAGCGACGGATGCATGGTTATCCGGGTCTTGTGAAGTGACTTGCCCGCTGAGCGGGCTACCATCTTCCGAAGCGCTTTGCGCCTGTATTTGATCAAGCACGGGGGCGTCGTTGGTGCCGCTAACGGTTATTACCAGGGCTTTAGTATCTGTAGCGGCACTTCCGTCAGTCACCGTGACCGGGATCACGATTGTTTGCGTATCGCCTTGAGCCAGACCATTGTAGGTCGGATCGGCTGGGTCGAAAGAATAGGTGCCATCGGCCTTCAGCATGAACCCTGCCACTGTCGCTGTGGTGGAGTAAGTTGCAGTGTCACCCGTATCAACATCGGCGGAAGTAATGCTTCCCGTGGTCGGCTGGCTGCCACCCTCTGTTGCAGAGGCGGCGGAAATGGCATTCAGTACCGGGTCATCGTTAGAACCGTTAATGGTGATAACAACATTATGGGTTGTGCCATCAGCACTCTGAATCTGAATCCTGTCGGTCAGGCTGTTGGTGGTCGTGGTGCCGACCCCCAGCGCCTGAACGTCGGCATGGGCGTTATCCAGATTGTAAGCCCACTGACCATTAGCATTAAGGTTCAAGTTGCCATGGGTTGCTTTGTAGTTACCCGTCTGGAAGTGATCCTGCCCTGCATCCTTATCGGTGATACTCAGATTACCAGTGACTTGTAATGAAGAATCCTCGGTGACGCTACCGAAGTCTGCTCCAGCAATCACCGCAGCATCCGATTGACCATGTACAGTAATGACCAGATTCTGTGTGTCGGTGGCTCCATGTTGATCCGTAACGGTAATAGGGATACTCAGCGTTTTATCCTGACTGGCCGCAAGGGACTGGTAAGCAGCATGGCCCGGATCAAAAGTATATTGACCATCCCTGTTAAGCGTGAAGCCATCAACCGGAGTAGCGACTGAATAAGCGACGGATGCGTGGTTATCCGGGTCTTGCGAAGTGATCTGCCCGCTAAGTTGACTGCCATCTTCCGTTGCGCTTTGTGCCTGTATCTGATCAAGCACGGGGGCGTCGTTGGTACCGCTAACCGTCATCAACAAGGCTTTAGTATCTGTAGCGCCATTACCGTCAGTCACCGTGACCGGGATCACGATTCTTTGCGTATTGCCTTGAGCTAAACCATCGTAGGCCGGATCGGCTGGGTCGAAAGAATAGGTACCATCGGCCTTCAGCGTAAACCCTGCCGCCGTCGCTGTGGTGGAGTAAGTGGCAGTGTCGTCCGTATCAACATCGACGGAAGTAATGCTTCCCATGGTTGCCTGACTGGCACCTTCTGTTGCAGAGGCGGCGGGAATGGCGTTCAGCACCGGGCCATCGTTAGAACCGTTAACGGTGATAACAATGTCATGCGTTGTGCCATCTGCACTCTGAATCTGGATTGTATCGGTCAGGCTGTTGGTGGTCGTTGTGCCAGCCCCCAGCGCCTGAACGTTGGCATGGGCATTATCCAGATTATAAGCCCAGTGACCATTAGCGTTGAGGTTTAAGTTGCCACAGGTTGCTGTGTAGATACCTGCCTGGAAGTGATCCTGCCCTGCATCCTTATCGGTGATACTCAGGCTACCAGTGACTTGTAATGAAGAGTCCTCGGTGACACTACCGGAGTCTGCTCCAGCAATCACCGCAGCATTGGATTGACCGTGTACGGTAATGACCAGATTCCGGGTATCGGTGGCTCCGTGTTGATCCGTAACCGTGATGGGGATAGTCAGCGTTTTATTCTGACCGGCGACAAGGGGCTGATAGGCGGTATGGCCTGGGTCAAAGGCATACTGACCATCTCTGCTGAGCGTGAAGCCATCAACCGGAGTGGCGATTGAATAAGCGACGGATGCATGGTTATCCGGGTCTTGTGAAGTGATCTGTCCGCTAAGTTGGTTGCCATCTTTCTTTACACTTTGCGCCTGTATCTGATCAAGCACGGGGGCGTCGTTGGTGCCGCTAATTGTCATCAACAGAGCTTTTGTATCAGAAGCGCCGCTAGCGTCAGTCACCGTGACCGGGATGACGATTTTCTCCGAATCGCCCTGAGCCAAGCTGTTGTAAGCCGGATCGGTTGGGTCGAAAGAATAGGAGCCATCGGCATTCAGTGCGAACCCTGCTACTGTCATCGTGGTAGAGAAGGTTGCAGTGTCGCCAGTATCGACATCGGTAGAGGTAATGCTGCCAGTGGTCGGTTGACTGACACCTTCAACTGAATGGCCTGCATGTCCACCATTTACGACTGGCAAGTCATTAGAGCCTTGAACTTCAACAGTAAACGCGCGGGAGAAATCAACACCGTTTGTATTTAGAGCATGTACGACAAAATGCTCAGATACACGCTGTCCATCATGCAGCCCCTGAACATCAGATGCACTGTTATCCAGCGTGTAGCCCCACGCACCACTTTCCTCAATGGTCAGAACACCATATTTACCCTGATAAACTTGCGCGGGGAAAGTGCCCTCCCCATTTTTTAAATCCAATTGTCCATAAGCACTGATCTGCGAATCTTCGATCACTTGACCAGCAAAACTGCCGACAATTGTCAGAGGTAAATTACTCGAAGCAGCATTTTCGGATAATGCTGGTGACCTTCCTGCTATCTGTGGAGCAACGGTCCCGTTTCGTGAATTTAAAAAAGATTTTTCATTAAATAGCGAAACTGAGCCAGAGTCTGTATTTAAATCGCCGGTGTAGTCTCGTGCAGATTGATCATTAGCGGAAGCTTGTCCTTTCGAAACCTCCACTTCAAGGTTAACGCGCTCCACAATAGCTGCTGCCTTATGATGCCCGTCTTCAAACTCTATAACATGCATAACCCGACGGTCATTATGCTCTCTGGCTGTTTCAGTCGCTTGCAGTGTTTCATCTGAACCACTGTCAGGCAAACTATTGGCTGAGTGGACACTGTTTATTGCAGAATTAGCAGCATTATTCTGCAAGATGTCAGCCACAGGTTGAAGGTCTTTCACTAAAACAGAGATCGGGGATCCTGATTCTTCCTGAAGAACCACATGATGCTCATCGGGACTTGAAATTATCGTGCTCTCAGAAATCAGCATGCCTGATTCAAGGGACTCAAGCTCACCAGAGTTAGCTAGATAGAAAACCGGGCCCGAAATTTGCGACACTGTAAACATATCGAATACAAACCATGTTCCATAACCAGCCCACAGTGAAATATAGTTTAGATATCGAAAAATTACTAAAGTCCAATAAACCCCCGTTTTCATTAGCTCATGGTCGCCCAGTCTGTGCTATGCTAGCCGCCTTTAGTATTACATGCCCGAAATGACCATAGGCGTTAGAACCAGTCCCTAATCTCCTTTGGAAATGAATGTTTTTCATTAAAGTTTCCGGCGTCACAGGTGTTTGGAGTCAATGTCGAAATCTCAGATTTTTCGCGTTATTTTTCAGAATGAGTCTGAAGTCTTTGAAGTGTATGCTCGACAGATTTTCCAGAGCGAGCTCTGGGGATTTATTGAAGTAGAGGAATTTGCTTTTGGTGAGCGTAGCCAGTTGCTGGTCGATCCCAGTGAAGAGAAACTAAAGAGCACTTTCGAAGGTGTTAAGCGGAGTTATATTCCTTTGTCGTCTATTATTCGTATTGACGAAGTTGAAAAAGAAGGGGCAGCCAAGGTTTCTGAAGCAAAAGGCAATAACGTCAAACTGTTTCCAATGCCTCCGGCATGAGCCTTCGGGTCTGAGCCCTGATCGCGCATTTGTTTGCCGGTCGCCTGCTGCTGGCAGTGCAGCAGGAAAGGGGAGGGTTCGTTTATTCCTGATTGATGTCTGCTTGTTCGAAAGGCCGGTTCTGGTTTTTCAATAGCATGAACAAACCGGTTGCCATCAGCAGGCTTCCCAGGGCAAGCATGTAGCGGAATAGGTTAAGCCTCAGGTATCCGCCCAGGGTGCCCTGATTGCCAATGACCAGGCCGCCAATAAAAAAGCTGATGAACGCAATGAGCAGTAAGCCTTTGGGTCCGGGCTCTACCTGTGCTCTGACGACACTGTAGAGGGCTATGAGCAGGCTGAAAGCCAACAGGGCGTCCCTGTAGAGTGTTTCAACCCCGTACCAGCGGCTTATTTCGTAAGCCAGACAGAGTCCGATGATCATCCTTCCCCAGGCCGGCTTGCTCCACACCTTGTTAGACAGAAGCAGGGCAATGGCTGTACCAACTAATGGTGGCGAAAGGTAAGTAGCGGCGTTATTCAGAAAGAGATAGACACCGGTCCAGATCTCTGAAAAGCCATACTTCAGGGTGCCCGCTGCCGACGCCAGAGCAACCAGCAGGAAGCCCAGGAGGGCCCCCTTGGTAGCCGTTCTGTGAATCTCGGCAAATGCCTGTTGCTGGCAGAGCAGGAAAACAGCAAAGGTGCTGGCAGCTGCCAGCACCGCATCCGAAAGAGCCAGTGAACTCATAGTGAATACAGCCGTGAGGTAAGAAAACTATTTTGCGTCATTCTCATGTATGAATCCGGTGAGCATGGAAAACGACGCAGTAAAATATTTTTCACGGTCAATTGATTACCTTATCGACAGTGAAGGAAAGCACGATCCGCAGCCTCTATGGTTTTCTGAATCTCCAGATCACCATGAGCTTCGGATATAAATCCGGCTTCGAATGCGGAGGGAGCCAGATAGACTCCCTCATCCAGCATGGCGTGGAAGAAGCGACCATAGAAGGTTCCATCGCAGGCCATTACCTGATTAAAGCGGTCGACGCGAGGCTGGTCAGTGAAAAATAAACCAAACATACCACCCACTTGAGAGGTTTGCAGGGGAATACCATGTTGTGAGGCTTTCTCCTTGAAGCCTGCCAGTAACTTCGCTGCTTTTTCGGTAAGTTCTGCGTGGAAGCCGGGACGACTCAGGTTTCTCAGTGTCGCCAGCCCTGCGGCCATAGCCAACGGGTTACCAGACAGGGTACCAGCCTGATAAACCGGTCCCAGTGGAGCCAGGTGCTCCATGACCTCTTTTCGGCCACCAAAAGCACCCACTGGCAGACCGCCACCTATGATTTTACCCAGTGTCGTCAGATCTGGTTTTACGCCATAGTGAGCCTGTGCTCCACCCAGGGCAACACGGAATCCGGTCATGACTTCATCAAAGATTAGCAGGGCGCCGTACTCACTACATACTTCTCTCAGACCTTCAAGGAAACCTTTGACCGGGGGAATGCAGTTCATGTTACCGGCCACTGGTTCGACGATGATACAGGCCACTTCGCTGCCTGTTTCTGCAAAAGCCTGTTTAACAGAGTCAATGTCGTTGTACGTCAGTGTAATAGTGCTTTCTGCCAGAGCTTGAGGAACTCCCGGAGAACTTGGCACTCCCAGAGTCAGTGCGCCAGAGCCAGCCTTTACCAGCAGTGAGTCAGAATGGCCATGGTAGTTGCCTTCAAACTTGACAATTTTGTCACGGCCGGTAAAGCCCCTGGCCAGACGAATAGCACTCATGGTGGCTTCGGTGCCCGAGCTCACCATTCTGAGCAGTTCCATGGAGGGAAAAATTTCACGGACTTTCAGAGCCAGCTCGGTTTCCAGGGTTGTGGGCGCACCAAAGCTCATTCCATCCAGAGCCTGATCGCGAACGGCGCTGACAACATCCGGATGGTTATGTCCGAGAATCATCGGACCCCAGGAACCCACATAATCAATCAGGCTGTTGCCATCGACATCTTGAATATAGGCACCTTTGGCACTTTTGAAGAAGACTGGCTTGCCACCGACACCCTTGAACGCTCTGACCGGTGAGTTGACTCCCCCCGGGATGACAGCCTGGGCTTCAGTAAACAGAGTGCTAGAGCGTTCATGGGGAAGGGACATGATCTATTCCTGATTAAAACAATTCAGTAAAACTGCGGGCACGACTCTGAATATCTGTGGAAGCAAATAAATTATGAACCACTGCCACCATATCAGCACCCACCTCTATGAGCTGCGGGGCATTATCCACAGTAATTCCTCCAATAGCTACAACAGGGACTTCAAAGGTCTCCCGGGCAGAAGGCAGAAGTGACGGCTCGGCAGGCTTGGCGTCAGGCTTGGTATGTGAGGGGAAAAAACGTCCAAAGGCAATGTAATCGGCACCCTCCTCAACAGCCTTGTGGGCCAGATCGAGAGATCCTTCACAGCTGATACCAATAATAGCGTATTCCCCGAGCCTTTTTCGGGCGGATTTTATGGATTCATCCTGTTGTCCCAGGTGCACGCCGTCTGCTTCCGATTCTACAGCCAGTTCAATGTCATCATTGATGATCAAAAGGGCCCCGTAAGTGTGGCAGAGCACCCTCAGAGTACTGGCCTGACGGAACCTCTTTTCATGATCCAGACTTTTGTCTCGGTACTGAAGTACTTTCATGCCGCCCATCAAAGCCTGTTCAACCGCTTCCAGTAGAATACGATCGTCGGGGAGAAGCTGGCTGTCGGTTACACCGTAGAGACCTTTGAGCATGTTCTAACCTGATTTCAAACATTTCGACGGATTATAACAGGATGAGTGTCGACCCGGATAATTCAGATAGCCTCCAGTGCCTCGGACAGTTTGTGAACACCGACAACAGTTAATCCTTCAATGGGTTTTCTGGGCTTGTTTGCTGCCGGAACAATGGCTCTTCTGAAACCATGTTTGGCCGCTTCAATCAGGCGCTCCTGACCATTGGCAACGGGCCTGATTTCACCCGCAAGGCCCACTTCCCCAAAGGCAAAAAGGTCTTGGGGCAGAGCACTGTCGCGCAGGCTGGAAACGACTGCCAGCAAACCGGCCAGATCGGCGCTGGTTTCTGTGACTTTCACGCCCCCTACCACGTTGAGAAAGACATCCTGATCGCTGGTAAAAATACCCCCGTGTCGAGTCAGTATCGCCAGCAGCATGGCCAGCCTGTTTTGATCCAGTCCCACTGTTACACGTCTTGGGTTGCCTAGCTGCGAGTCTACGACCAGTGCCTGAATTTCCACCAGAAGAGGGCGGGTGCCTTCCCACAAAACATTGATAATGCTGCCTGAGGTGGGCTCAGATGCCCGGGACAGGAAAATGGCTGAAGGATTTTTGACTTCTTTCATGCCCCTTTCCGTCATGGCAAAGATGCCCAGCTCATTCACCTGACCAAATCGGTTCTTGGTTGCCCGCATAACCCTGAAGCGTGAATCATCAGTATTTCCAAGCATGATCTGGGTATCAATAATATGGGACAGGGTCATGGGGCCTGCCAGAGAATTATCTTTGGTCACATGGCCTACCAACAATAAGACAGTGCCTGTCTGTTTGGCAAAACGGGTGAGAAAGGCAGCGGACTCCCTGACCTGGGCAACGCCTCCGGGAGCCGCATCCACACCGTTCATATACATGACCTGGATAGAGTCGATAACAATAACCCCTGGCTTCTCCTGTTCGGCCACAGCGACAATATTTTCGGCTGAGGTTTCTGCCAGCATCTTCAGGCGATCAGCAGGCAGGTCGAGGCGTTTGGCCCGGGCTGCAATCTGTTGCAGTGATTCCTCACCGGAGACATAAAGGGCATTCATGCTCTGGGCAACATGACACAGTACCTGAAGCAGGATGGTACTCTTGCCAGCCCCCGGATGGCCGCCAATCAGGACAGCACTGCCTTTGACAAAACCACCGCCGAGAACCCGGTCAAACTCTGACGTGCCACTGCTGAATCTGGGCGCTTCAGCAACATCCACCTCACTCAGGGTCTGAAGACCACTGAGGGTGCCTGCAAAGCCTGATTTATTGACGGCACCAATAGAGGGGGAAGCCGCAGGTCCCAGGTTGACCTCTTTGAACGTATTCCAGGCTTTACAGTCTGGACATTGCCCCTGCCACTTGGAGGACTCGCTGCCGCACTCGGTGCAGACATAGGCTTTTCTGGATTTTGCTTTGGCCATTAGAAGGTTTCAGATAAAACTGTATGGTAGCCTGTCCTTGTGTCAGCTCCAACTTAAAGCGCCATCTCTTTGTTGCGAGTCTGAAGCCTTTTTCGCACAGGGCTCACAGCCATGACAGCAAAAGTCGTATGTGCAATCAGTCAGTTTTTTAGAATCCTGTTTACTTCGAGCTTCAGGGCTGCTCCCTGTCATGGCCCGGGTGCTGGGGGGTGGTATCTTGCTATGTGAGTCCTCAGGGCCGCATAATTACTGAAGACTATCCCACATTGCCGCAGGCCGTCATTCTCGTCGATTAAGATCATGTTGCAAGCTATTGGACCACGTACTCTCGAATGGATATCGAAAGAGGCCGTTTGTGAGGAGCTGACACCCCGGGACTCGTCATAAGGCTCCGGCAAGTGCTGCTGTGCCCCATCGCGTACTACAAAATCTGGTGAGTTTGCTAATGAAGACAGGCCTACTCTGCAATACGGGCAGATTTCCGGAGTTGTCTGAAATATATTTTGTAAACAATGTTTGTCAATTTTCTGTGAACAGCAGGGCGTAAGAATCGCATTGGTAAACATTTCAAAGCATATAGGGCAATCGGCACTTGCTTCAGGTAGCTTTCTGCTCTCAGCTGGTGGTCGTAATCGACAAACGCCTTTACAAGAGTCGACGTAACAATCTAAACCGTAAGTGTGCTGCTGTTGTTCGGGGTCTCCATTACCGTCGCGGTGGCAAGAGAGAAGCCTGGCAAAAGAGCCTATAAGACGGTTGATTGTTCCTGAGGCCTGCTGACCAGATGATGCTGATGTCTGGCTTTGCTGGCCACTTTCTGTTTGACCCTGTCCCGGAAGGACCATAGTGGTGATCGCAAACGGATGATCCTGACTTGCCTGCGGTTGATCCAGCGGATTAAACAGAGGTGAATCCGGGTTCCCATAGCTTTTCAAAAGCATTCCGACAGCAACAAGCGCTTCTAATGGTATCCATGAATAAAGTCTGGCGCTCAAAGAGGTGTCACTGGTGTTCAGGAGCAGTTTGTTAGCCGCCAGCAGATGAGTGGCAGAAATCAGCTCCCACGATATCGATTCAATAAAAGAGGTTGTTTCAACGTAACTGTTGAGTTTTATAGAAACGCTCCCTTTTGGAACGCCTCCATTCTGTTCAAACTCGGCAATAAAATAGCTTTTCGACGGTTCGGCGGAACATATAACAGAAACCGACATTAACAATAACAGCAGTGCCGCTGAAAATGGGTTTTTCAAAGGTTTAACCTGACAGCTATTTTGTGTCTTTGAGAATGTGGAGGCTAGACCAGAAACTCATCAGGGGTATATTTATTCGAGATACCCGATCAGGTCTCTAACATACTTGTAGACTCTTTGACATGGCCCATCCTCGCCAACTATTGGCAAGTCTCCGTTAACAGAACCTGTTAAGTCCTGCGGTGCCTCTGCGCTTGCTATAAAACCTAGTGATCGTAATACTGATAACGTGCCTGCTGTGCAAAATGGGCAGTGTCCCGACTCCGACCATACCAAAGCATCCAGTAGACAACATGTCTCGACTCTTTTCGAACAACAGGGAGTCACAAGTACATCATCTCTAAACATTTGATGGCATATAGGGCACTCCCCATCTGCTTCACTTGGAGAAAAATCCGGTGATTGAGCTAGAAAAGACAAATCTTCTCTGCAATATGGGCAGGTGTTCCCAGTTTTCTCAAATGCCTCTTGCAAGCAGTGTTTGTCAATTTTCTGTGAACAACAAGGAGTAAGAATCGTATTGGTAAACGTTTCACAGCATATAGGGCATTCGTCACTTGCTTCAGGTGACATACTGCTAGCAGCGGGTGATCGAAATCGACAAACGCCATTACAGGAATCGACGTAACACTCTAAACCGAAAGTATGTTGGGGTTGTTCAGGGTTCCCGTTACCGTCGCGGCGGCAAGTCTGGAGCTGGGCGAAACAGTTTTTAAGGTGGGTGGTTGTTACTGAGGCCTGCTGATTGGATGATGCTGATGCCTGGCTTTGCTGGTCATTTTTTTGTTGACCCAGTCCGGGAAGTACCATAGTAGTGATGGCAAACGGATGATCCTGACTGGCCTCCAGTTGATCCGTCGGGTTGAACAGCAATGAATTGGAGTTCCAATCACTTTTCAAAAGCATGCCGACGGCGACAAACGCTTCTACCGGTATCCATGAATAAGGTTTGGCGCTCAGGGCATTGTTGTAAGGTTCGGCGTAACAGATAACAGACAACGACATCAGCAAGAACAGCAATGCCGCAGAAAATGGTTTTCTCAAGGGGTCATCCTTAATATCTATTTCGTATTTTTTGAAATAGAGAGGCTAGATCAGAACGTTGTTAAATCAAGAAAAAATGATCGATTGGTATGAAATTCCCCGCTCCAATCATAGAGGGGGCTCTCTGGCCACGTCACAGTTTCATCGGCGAAAGTGGAAGTGTGATACATGATTGGCCAGGGCTGCGTGATTTTTGCAGACCTTCCCACATGGCAACACCCTGCCAATCCCGTCCATTAGGATCACCTCGCAGACTGCTAGATCAAGTGCTCTCATAGTGTTAGTGAAAGAGGCCGTTTGTGAGGAACTGATACCCGAAGGCTTGTTATCAGCAACTGTTAAGTCCTGCTGTGATTCTACACTTGCTGCAAAATCCGGTGATTCTGCCAGGAAAGACAGATCTCTTCTGCAAAATGGACAGGTTTTCGTTGACCCTGGTGAAGTGCTCAGAAATATCTCTTTTAAACAGTGTGTGTCAATTTTATTCGAACAACAGGGAGTCACAGTTACTTTTCCAAACATTTCAAAGCATATGGGGCACTCCTCACCTCTATCAGGTTGCCTGCTGCTATCAGCTTGTGATCGGAATTGACAAACGCCATTACAGGAATCGACGTAACAATTTAAGCCGAAAGTATGCTGATGTTGTTCGGGATTTTCTTTGCCTTCGCCAGAGCCGCGAGACAGAAACCTGGCGAAAAAGCCTCTACGGGTGATTGTTCCTGAGGCCTGCTGACCGGATGATGCTGATGCCTGGTTTTGTTGGCCATTTTCTGTTTGATCCTGTCCCGGAAGCACCATAGTGGTGATCGCAAACGGATGATGCTGACTTGTCTCCAGTTGATCCACCGGGTTAAACAGCGATGAATTGGAGTTCCAATAGCTTTTCAAAAGTATGCCGACAGCGACAAACGCTTCTGCGGGTATCCATGAATAGGGTTTGGCGCTCAGAAGCGGGGCGCTGGTGGTCAGAACCAGCTTGTAAGCAACCAGCAGATGAGCGACATAAATCAATTCCCACGGGATTGATTCAATAAGAGGCGTTGTTTCTCCATAATCGCCAAGTCTGTATGATTTGTGATCAGGCGGAAAAATTGATCCTGAGTCATCATTTGTTTCGGCAGAGTATGACTTATCGTACGACAATGTGTTTTTATTGTATTCTATGAAAAAACTCCTTTCTGGAACGCCTCCATCTTGTTCAAACTCGACAATAAAATGTCTTTTAAAAGATTTGGCATTACAGGTAACAGGCAGCAATATTAGCAATAACAGCAGTGCCTTGGAAAATGGCTTTTTCAAAGCTTTATCCTTACATCTGTTTTGTGTTTTTAAGAATTGAGAGGCTAGACCAGAAAATTGATAGATCAAGAAAATAAGTATTTTTTCAAAAACAAAGGTTTCACCGTGCTAGAAAATGTCTTCTAAGTAATTAACGCCCGGAGTATTCATGACAACACTGGCCTTATCAGCAGTTTTTTGGCGTTAGTTGACAATTTTTATTTCAACTGTCGATACCAAACACCTCTACTCATACAACCCTGGCTTCAGGCCGTGTTTCGGCCGCAGGCATGGTCTTGCCTGCGATGCCGAGTTCATTTGTCCATCGTCGTTTATGATTCGGTATTGACTTGAGCTGCCAATTTCCTCTGATTTCAAACCTGAATCAGGTTTGATTTCCGAGAGGGTGGCAATTTCAAAAGAGAGTGATTGGGCGATGGCTATCAACGTTCTGTAACCAGCACTTTCTACCTGTCTGGGTAACTTCAGTACTTTGCTTAACATATCCGGGTTGTTTTTCAGGAAGCTCTTTACCTGAGCTGCGAAAGCGTTGGGAAACCGGCAAACCACGGGAGGTGTTGCTGACATTTGTCGGGTGATCAATTGATGAAAACCGGAAGGGTTTCCAGAAAAGAGCTGTTGCCAGTTTTCAATACTGAGCCGGGTCGCATTTTCTGCGATAAACCCGGGCCAGAAGTCGACCAGATCAGGGTGAGCAAGTAGTTTTTTAAAAACAGTCGGCTCAATGTCCAGAGCCGCTTTTGGGTAATGTTTGATGAATTCCAGAGTGATAGTTTTTTCCTGGGTAAAGTCAGACAGTAGCAGTGTACTTCGGGTGGCTTTGCACAAAAGCGGTGACCGGGCAACCATCAAGCCGTTCTGGTGCCTCAGATAATGTTTTGAGGCTACGGTAATATAGTGCTCTTCCATTTCCGGGCTGAGTTGAATCAGAAGAATGAGCTGATGCACGAGGGCTGACTTACATCGAGCCAACACATTCGGGTATTTCAGATAAAGACCAAGACCCATCATGTCAGGATCATCCTGTGGCAGACGGGCAATAATGTCGGTGCTCTGCTGCCGGGCAACAGAGAGAACAATTTGATAAAGAGGATCTTGTTTCTTGCGCTGAGGCTTTGCAATGCGCAGGAGGTGATCATCGAGTGAAAGCTTCATGCTCTTCAGGTCCATAGCTACGGCGTCAGGACATTTTTCCAGACGGGATCTGAGTTCAAACCCTTTAACTTTCAGAAACCTGTCACCAAGATCTTTATCCTGACGGATCTTCTTCAGCAGTCGTTCCAGATTTTCAGTGTTGGATGATTGCAACCAGCCATCCATTTCAATCAGTGATTCGGCATTATCATCCCACTGTCGCTTCTCATCTTTTGCAACCTGATTCGCTGCCTTGGTAGAAGAAGGCGTGACAACATTGCCCTGAGTCTCAGTAATAAGGTCTTTGGTGAAGGCATCAAAACAGTTCCGGGTGGTCTGATACAGGTCATTCAGATCGCCCTGAGTTGCGCACAGATGACTGAATTCATCCAGCCATTCAAACAGTGCTGTTCTGTAGAATCCGACAAGCTGGTTGAGATCGCTGACGTCCATAAGGTCGCAGAATCTTGAAAAGCCTTCATGCAGGGTTTGTTTCAGTTCGACCTGAATATTTTTCCCGGTTTTTTTGGCTTTGACGGAAGCTTGCAGCAGATTATTGAGCTGCTCTCTGGTACGAATGATCTGACAGGCGGGGGTTTTCAGGAATGCTGCAACCTGTTTGGTCAGTACTGAGAAGTCCAGCTCTCCCGCTACCTTTGCTTCAAGCATTGAGACGGAGCGATCACTCAGGTTGAGATGTTGATTCACATTCTGGGCTGATTGAATCAGCGAGCCGAGCAGGTTTCTCAGGCGAACCGGGTCCGGATGAGTGACAATCCAGTCTTTATAGCTGGCTATTACTTCCACCAGTTCGTATTGGTCATTGAGTCCAACCCTGGTACCCGGTGCAAACTTATTACGATCTAGCGTCAGATCCCGAACCTGTTCATAAAGACCCTGAGTCATTGTTTACTTCCCTGTTTTAAAACCTCTTTATCAAGAATCTAGCAACAGAAACAGAGTCAGGATCAGAGTCAGAAACCTGATTCAACATTTAGATAAGCTTTAACAGTGAGTGGAGATGACAAAAAGGCGTCAGCAGGAGAGCACCCTGAGCACTCTTCAGCACAGATCAGATTTCCTTGTGAGGGCCGAATCCTGGTGAGCGCCCGGGATTTCAATCTGCTCACGAATCAGGACGATGACCCCCTGTGTCAGCGTTCATGGCGGTTTTGGAAGCTTACACGCTGGTGGCTGATCTGATTGAGAATCCTAATGAGCTGTCAGAGCTGTTGGCAGTGGGTTGAGCACTGTTATTTTACTCGTTCATCAAGGCCAACAGCCTTGAGACCGGGTGAGGAATCTCGGTATTCCCAAAACGCTTAACCTGACTTCTACAGGAGTAGCCGGTAGCCAACAGTTGATCCTGGTTGTCAGGATTCTCGATCACAGGTTTCCAGCTCATGTCGTATAGCTTGCGGGACGTTTCCTGGTTACGGGTTTCATGTCCGTAGATACCCGCCATACCGCAACAGCCAGTAGCCTGGTAAGTCAGTTTTAGTCCACAGGCGGCAAACAGCTTTTGCCACTGTGCCGGTGCTGCTGGCGCATTCGTGGTCTCCGTGCAGTGCCCCAGCAGCTTGAACTCACCATTCAGATTTAACTGAAGCTCACGAATGGTATCTGCCTGACTGGCAAACCATTCCGAGAGTAATTGCACTTTGGGAGCTTCTTCACCCATGATCTCATGGTATTCATCGCGATAAGTCAGGGTAACGGCAGCATCAATCCCTATCAGGGCTACACCTTTATCGGCCAGTTTTTTGAGTGCTCTGGCATTGGTTTTCGCGACTTTCTCAAAACGCCCCAGAAAACCATAGACATGCAACACTTTGCCGTTGGGTTTATAGGGCGCAACGAGAGGACGATAACCGAGTCTGACCAACAGCTCGACCAGGTCAGTCAATACCGGAGTTTCGAAAAAACTGGTAAAGGCGTCCTGAACAATCACCACCGTTCGAGCCAGCTCTTTTTCTGTCATGGAAGCAAGTAGACTGTCTGAGGCCACGGAGGCACCAGAACGACAGCTGTCTTCCAGAGGGGATGCACTGGTGATAGTCGGCAGATCCTGAAGACCGGACGTTTTGGCCGAAAGCTTGTTCATCAAACCCGAGTTGGCCACACGGTTGTAAACAGATTTGGCTTTTGCCAGTGTTGGCAGAACGGGTTCCAACATCGCAGCAGCATGATGTTTAGCAGGGCGCAGGTAGCGAGTGTGGTAAAGCTCAAAGTACCGGGACCTCAGGTCAGGCACATTCACCTGAATAGGGCACTGACCTGCACAGGACTTACAGCTCATACAGCTGTCCAGTGCTTCATAAACATCATGACTGAAATCTTCCTTGCCTCGCAGCTTGGCAATGCTGTTGCGGGTCTTGTCCATGGCGTTATAGAAAAGTCCGGACTGGCGAGCTTCGTCCACTGCTTCAGAGATGTTGCTGCCCGCCGCGCTTTGCAGTCGCAACCATTCACGTACCAGTCCTGATCGGCCTTTGGGTGATTGAGTTCTATCCAGAGTGGCCTTCCAGGTTGGACACATGGCGCTGTTGGGATTGTAGTTGAAGCAGGCGCCATTGCCATTGCAATACATGCCATGGGTAAAAGCATCGAAGGCTTTTCTTTCGATGGTTCTGTCCAGCTGGCCACGGGTTTGCACACCGTCAATCTTCAGCAGGGTTTCTGATGCCCGGGTGGAGGGTGTCGCTATTTTTCCCGGATTCAACTGATTATGGGGGTCGAAAGCACTTTTGATGTTTTGTAGTACCGGGTAAAGATCCTGAAAAAAGTCGGGTGCGTATTCAGAGCGAACGCCTTTGCCATGCTCTCCCCAAAGGACGCCACCATGGGCTTTCGCCAGCGCAGAGACTTCATCACTGATGGTTCTGACCAGAACCTCCTGCTCAAGATCTTTCATATCAATGGCGGGTCTTACATGGAGAACCCCGGCGTCGACATGACCAAACATGCCATAAGACAGGTTATGGCTATCCAGTAACGCCCGGAAGCGAGCGATAAAAGCAGCCAGATTCTCTGGTGGCACGGCAACGTCTTCTACAAAGGGTATAGGTCGTGCGTCGCCTTCCATGTTGCCCAGCAATCCCACGGACTGCTTGCGCATATTCCAGATCTTTTTAACGTTTGGAGTTCCTGTCACAACGCTGTGACCCACCCGTTGGATTTCCGATGGCTTGTCCAACTCTGCTTTTAAGCGTTCAATACCTTTTTCAATATCGGCTTGCGACTGGCCGGTGTATTCAACAAAGTTAATGCCGTCTATTTGATCAACATCATCCGGAAAGTACTCTTTGACGCTCTCCCAGACACTGTCTGCTTTGGCGAGCGACAGAACTTTGGAATCAATGGTTTCAACCGAGCTTGGAGTCGCTTGCATAAGGGACTGGGCATCCCTCAGCGATTCCTGAAAGCTGGAGTAGAACACCAGAACCAGTGCAGAGGTGTCGGGTATAGGCAGAAGGTTGACCTTGATTTCACTGATCATGGCCAGAGTCCCTTCAGAACCGCAGAGAATGGCATTGAGATCAAACTTGCCAACGTCTTCAGGGTTCACAGGATCTTTTCTGCGGATGTTGGCCAGATCGTAGCCGGTCAGATTTCGGTTGAGCTTTGGAAAGATGGTTTCGACACGATCTTTATTCTGGTTATAGGCTTCAATCACCGTTTTGTGAACCTGCCCTGCGCGGTCTTTGCGCTGACAGATTTCATCAAGCTCCTGTTCTGTCAGTGGTGATGAGTTCCATACGGTGCCATCAGCAAAGACCGAGGTCAGTTCAAGGACATGATGGCGGGTTTTGCCATAGACAACCGAACCCTGACCACTGGCATCGGTGTTCACCATGCCACCCACTGTCGCCCGGTTGCTGGTGGACAGTTCCGGGGCAAAAAACAGTCCGTGCTTTGCAGCCAGATCATTCAGATAGTCTTTGACGGTACCGCTTTGAACCCTTGCCCAGCGCTCTTCAGGGTTGATCTCCAGAACCTGATTCATATAGCGACTGGTGTCTACCATAAATCCCGAGGTTAGTGACTGGCCGTTGGTGCCGGTACCTCCTCCCCTTGGAGAGAGTACAACCGTTTGAAAAGAAGGTTCATTAGCCAATGACAACATTGTGCTCAGATCTTCGGTGCCTTTGGGGTATAGGACACCTGCCGGATACACCTGATAGATCGAGTTGTCAGTAGCCAGCACAGTCCGTTCTGCATAGCCCAGCTCTATATCGCCCTGGAATCCGGAGCTGGCCAGCCGATCGGCAAAATTCTGATACAGCGTCCCTTCTGCGCTGGTGGCATTGACGGCCTGTTGGTTCAGTTTGCTGATCACTTTCCTACTCCCGGGCTTTGCTGTTTTATCGTCTTGCGAAGCGAAGGTGACGTTTCTCGGACTGCGTATTGTACGCAATTAAAAGTCTTTAGTCAGTGGGGATTTTTGCTCATTTAGTTGTTTCATGATTTCGGTGCTATATTGCACTGGGTTACAATTTTTCAGGTTTATTAAGATGCGTTTTTTTTATATCCAATTTATGTTTATTCCGGAGAGTTTTTAGATGCCATAAAAAGTGCAGATAAGGAGAAAGTTACTCTGCTCGTTACGCAAGGAAAAGATATTAATGTAAGGGAGTTCGATGGAGTAGTTGAAGATGAAGAAATCTATGAAGAGGCTGTCTATCCAATAGTGGCAGCTCTTCAGCATGGAAGTGTTGAGATGATACTTCATTTACTTCAAAATGGGGCTGATCCCAATGTGTCTGCTTTTTGTATTAGATTTATTGGCTATTCTTCTTTCCATCCAGCCATTTTTGAGACAGAAAGCATGCAGATTATTTTTTTATTATTAGTATATGGAGCTGACCCGAATGCTGGTTTAGGTAGTTCTTACCATATTGATTGCAATACTATATATACGTATGCGAGAGATAGTTGTTTATTTAACCATTATTTTATTTTTTTCTACTGGTTTCTTTTGCCAGAAGATACACGGGCTGAGCTAAAGAGAAATATAACGAACATCCAGGAATTAAATAAAGCATTATTTGATCTTTTTCCGGTGCTAACAATTACTGCTTTAATTACCATATTATCTATAACGCCACAGTTACAATTATCACGCTTCCCATATGCCTTTAGAAAAGTCTTTGAGGGGGTATTGAGACCATTTTTATATGAACGTAATTATATGCGTTATGAAAACTCTTCAATCAATTGTACTGAAAATTGGGATGAGTAACATCTAGGAAAAGGTTTTCAAAGACATTCTTTCATTTGGTGTGATTTTTTCAATTCGTAGTTAACTCTTATCGAGGGGTGAGGTTTGGCTATAGAGTTTCACAAAGAATGACTCATTACCATGAACTGGCATAGGAACGAGTCAAACTAGTCAACAGGCTTTCCCGGTTATTGAAAAGTCTCAGGCCGATCATTTATCAGTTGATATGCGGCTTTAAATAATTCAGAAATTATAAGTTTCCACTGTTTGTTATCGTTTACTTTACTCTTGGCAGCTAGCTCATTCTCTCTTTCATATTCATCTAAAATGTCCTTAACAAGTTCGCCTTTAATTTTATTAGTGTTTTTTGTTGTTAATTTATCTGATTTTGAAGTAACAGAACAAAGACGGTTTTCCGTTACTTTTGCAAGAAGTGAGGAGAGTATAATCTGATTCTCTTGCTTTATTTTTTTATTTTCGTTAGGAAGTGCTTTTTTAAAATTGGTTTCAGCAAATCTCGGGTTTTTTATTTTTAAAATGACAGGTTTTTGGTATTTTAAAAATTTAGGCTGCACAGGCTTAATAACAACACCTTCTGCAACATCACCGGTTTGACTATGAAAACTTGTAAAAACCGGATTGAAAGAAAGAGCACTTTCAAGGGAGTCACATATTTTTATCTCTGTAACCGTAGGGATACCAATAGCTGAAGTCCACTGTTTAAAAGTGTTATAATCTATTTTTTGTTTGTTGACGAAAATGTCAAAAGCCGCAAATTTTATATTATCCTGATAAAAAATTTCTTTCTGAATAGATTTGCCGTAGAGTTCGCCCGTAACATTTAAAATGTCTCCTTCTTTACAGAACTTCCGGTGCATATCAAGAATCATTTCTCTGTATTGTTCATTTACCGGGCGGTGGTTAAAAAAGTTTTCATCTTCACCAATCCAATCATTCCTTCTACCCACCTTAACAATGCTGCCGTCCGTCCAGAAGCTGTAGTTGCAGCCGTGAATTTTTTCAAGTACGACCCATGAAAGATCCTGTTCATCATTTTCTTCAATGAATGCTCTAATGGCATCAAGCACGATTTGATTCGAACTGTTTTCTATTGAGTGATACGTGTTGAAATTTTCAGATAGAGGCTTCGGCGTTAGATCAGCTTTTTCATCCAGCGCTGAGGCTTCCGATCGCTGTGTGGGGGTTGAAGCAGTTTCGACTGTGGTCGAGGAATCTGTTGTCGCTTCTGTAGTAGTGTCTTCTGAAGTAGTGTCTTCTGAAGTAGTGTCTTCTGAAGTAGTGTCTTCCGAGTTGGGGTCATCACCGGACGAATTGGTCGTTTGCTTTTCCTGTTGCCCTCCGTTTTCGCTTTTTTTCTCAGGGCTATCAGGCACTTTTCTGATAATCTGCTCAAAAAAACCGGATGTGGAGTCAGAGTCCTTTCCTTTTGGGTAAACCCTGATGGTATCCCGAGTTTCAAAATCAAGGTCAATATAATCCCCCTCGGATGCCGCTGAGGACACAGGGGTCAGCATAGGAATAGAAGCTGTCGCATAAAATGTATTTTGAGTCTCCTGATAGAGTTCCAGCTCAGAATAAGCGATCGTTTTAGAGTTGTATTCCGTTGGCGGGGCGTACAGAGTGGGTGTAGAAAGAACGATGGTTTTATCGATTACGGTGGTTGCCAGTGATATAACGCTGTCGTTCAGTAGTTGTAGCCCTCTGGTTTGGTCAATGGTTTGAATGCCTGTGGCCGATGGGGTTGGCTCAATCAGTAGTGGAAAATAAATGGTGTCTGGCAAGTTGTTTTTATCTTTGTAAATTTCTATCTTGTCCGGTTCTATTTCTATTTTTTGAATGCCTTTGTTATCCATTGCCAGAGACAACGGGTTGCTTTTGTGAAGCATTTCGTTGTTTTTAAACAGGGCCTTATCTCCCTGAACCTGTACTGCCAAGCTTCCCATTCTCCCAATAAAAACCGCTCCGGAAGCTTGTGCACTATTTGACAGTATTGAGCCTGTAATAGTGCACATCAAACCAAGACGCAAACTACCGAGTGCCTTAAACAGCATAGCCATAAATCCTGAATTATTTTGCAGAAGTGAGAAGACTAGATGAATCTTAGGAAAGTTCTATTCTTATTCGGGATTAAGCGGTCAGGGTCTGAAAAGAAACGGCTCTTAAGTACTTTTTCGTTCGTGACCGCTTAAAAAGCAAGTAGCCGGAAGTGCTGAAGAGCATTACTGTACCGGGTCTCGGTTGATGTTGAAAAAAAACAAATGTGTATTATTTTAAACACGTTGTTCAAAAGGTTATGAGATGTTTAAATCCTATCTGATATTGCCAATAGTTATTATGTGCATGTCTTTCGAAGCCTTTGCAGAGAAGACAATGGAGTGCGTTCGAACTAAAGAAGGATTGCTGTTTTACGAACAGGAATTCAGGTTGAATCCACCAATTTCAATTGATGGAAAAAGAATCCACTATATAAAATTAAGATCAGCACTGAAGGTTGCAACAGAGTTAGGAGCCGATGAACCATTCTTCATTATGGGTAGGGGGATGAGGATATACGCAGGTGAAAATTCCGCAGAGGGGCTGATAATACAACAGTTGGATGGAACGACAAATCCAAATGAAATAATTTCACAAGTTCCGCAACTAAGTGGATATAACACTGATTGTGTTATCGACTACTCAAATAAACTTGATGAGAAGCTGCCATTATTCAACGCTGGAGATCCAATGGCTGAACTTAGTAGATTCAAAGTCAAAGTTGTTCCCATGCATGGCCGCAGCAACTTTTAGAGCGCAGCCAGACAAATTGAGAGCCCCGAAAACAAATGTTTCCATTTCTTTTCGGGGCTTTGTCGATCGGTTGAAGCAGACATTCGTCGTTTTTTCATATTACAGGGGACCTACTCTCAGGTCTCAGTCAATGGCTGAGTAACCGGACGAATCACGCACTGCTGACTGAAGAGCGTAGCCAGAAAGCTACGCTCTAGGAGCCTGACCGAGAATAGACTGCCCTACTGCGGCGGCAGCAAATTGGTCTGAAAATCCGCTTTTGTTCGTCAAATAGCTCGCTATTCTCCTCACAAAACCGAATTTTCATCCTCAATTTTCTGCCGTCCTCGCTACGGGCGCTATTCTCGGTCAGGCTCCTAGTCGGCTGGCAATCAGGCATCAATACGCTTGTATTTCATACGATGAGGGCCCGCTGCCTCTTCACCCAGACGCTCTTTGCGATCGGCTTCGTACTCGGTGTAGTTGCCCTCGAAGAAGGTGACTTTGGAATCGCCTTCGTAAGCCAGGATATGTGTGGCCACGCGATCCAGGAACCAGCGATCGTGAGAGATCACCATGGCGCAGCCCGGGAAGGCCAGAAGTGCATCTTCCAGTGCACGCAGGGTCTCAACATCAAGGTCGTTGGAGGGTTCGTCAAGTAGCAGTACATTGCCGCCTTCTTTCAGTGTCGCGGCCAATTGCAGTCGACCGCGCTCACCACCGGAGAGCTCACCCACACGCTTCTGCTGGTCACCGCCTTTGAAGTTGAAACGACCAATGTATTTGCGGGACTGCATTTCGTAGCCATTGATGCGAAGAATGTCCTGGCCATCGGAGATCGCTTCAAAAACAGTTTTGTCGTCTTTCAGCTCGTCACGCATCTGCTGAACATTAGAGATTTTGATCGTCTCGCCGTGTTCGATGCTTCCGGAATCAGGCTGTTCGTCTCCGGTAATCATCTTGAACAGGGTGGTTTTACCAGCACCGTTACCCCCGATGATACCGACAATAGCACCCTTGGGAATGCTGAAACTCAGGTCGTCGATCAGCAGCCGATCACCAAAGCCTTTGGAAACATGATTGAATTCCAGAACCTTATCACCCAGACGTGGGCCGGGTGGAATGTAGATTTCGTTGGTTTCGTTACGGGCCTGAAATTCCTGGGACTGCATCTCTTCAAAGCGTGCCAGACGTGCTTTGGATTTGGACTGGCGACCTTTGGCATTTGAGCGGGACCATTCCAGTTCCTGTTGCATCGCTTTTCGATGAGCGTCCTGTTGCTTGCTTTCCTGCTCGAGTCGGGCTTCTTTTTGCTCCAGCCAGTCGCTGTAGTTACCTTCCCAGGGTATACCGTGGCCACGGTCCAGCTCCAAAATCCAGCCCGCTGCGTTATCCAGGAAGTAACGATCGTGGGTGATAGCCACAACGGTTCCCGGATATTCAACGAGAAAGCGCTCCAGCCAGGCCACTGACTCGGCATCCAGGTGGTTAGTAGGCTCGTCCAGCAGCAGCATTTCGGGACTGGAGAGCAACAGGCGGCAAAGAGCTACACGACGGCGCTCACCACCTGACAGATTGTCTACGACAGCGTCCCACTCGGGAAGACGCAGAGCGTCGGCAGCGACGTCCAGTTTGCGCTCCAGGTTATGGGCATCGGCCGCCTGAATAATGTTTTCCAGTCTGGCCTGTTCTGTCGCCAGGGCGTCAAAGTCCGCATCGGGCTCAGCGTAAGCTGCGTAAACGGCTTCCAGCTTGTCCTGGGCTTCCTTGATTTCACCTAGTGCCTCTTCCACCACTTCACGGACTGTTTTACCGGGTGTCAGTTGCGGCTCCTGAGGCAGGTAACCAACATTCAGACCGGGTTGTGGACGGGCTTCGCCATCAAATTCCTGATCGACACCAGCCATGATGCGCAGCAGAGTGGACTTACCGGCACCGTTCAGACCCAGGACGCCAATTTTGGCACCGGGGAAAAAAGAGAGGGAAATGTCTTTAAGAATCTGGCGCTTTGGGGGAACGATCTTGCTCACCCGGTTCATGGTATAGACGTATTGTGACAATTTAGGCATCCATAATAGGTTTGATCGAAACCCCCGTATGATAGCACTTTTGAGGCATTTCTGTATGCTCGTACTTACTCCGCAAAGGCGTCAGCCTCTGCATGCTTCATTTTGATTCCCTTCCGTTCTTTGCCTACAGTGTTATGGCAATGGAGGTATTTTTATGGAAAACCTGTATGACACTGATTTCTATAGCTGGTCGTATCGTCAGGCCGAGTTGATTAGGCAAGGTCGTTTCAATGAACTTGATATTGCCAATCTGGTAGAGGAAATTGAAGACATGGGTAAGGCTCAGTATCAGGCTTTACGCAGTTGTGTTAAAGAATTGCTCTTGCACCTGCTGAAATGGCAAATGCAGTCTGGAAAAGACGATCAGCACACAATGACGGACTGGTACAGGAGCTGGCTGGTCAGTATCGCTAAACAACGAGGTGCCATCTTCGATCTACTCGAAGATAACCCTGGCCTAAACAGTAAGATTGATGAGGTCTTGCCAAAAGCCTATCGGTCTGCAAAAAGAGATGCAGCGGCTGACATGAAATGTAAGCCCGATGATTTCCCGGCTGACTCCCCCTGGAGCTTTGATCAGATCATGACTGAGGACTGGCTGCCAGAAAGCTGAGCCAGAGCCCATGAGTCTCGCTCAAATTGACATGAAACTTTTTCGATACGAAATCCTGAACAGCTGTATTAGAATGGTCGCCGAAAAACCTCATTAACAGGCAACATTCCGAGGAATCATTAATGTTCAGAAAGGACATGTCCATCGCTGAGTTCGACCCTGAACTCAAGGCTGCCATAGACGCTGAAGCGGTTCGCCAGGAAGAGCACATCGAACTGATCGCTTCCGAAAATTACACCAGCCCCAGAGTGATGGAAGCACAAGGGTCTGTCCTGACCAACAAATACGCAGAAGGTTATCCGGGCAAGCGCTACTACGGTGGCTGCGAGCATGTTGATGTCACTGAACAGCTGGCTATTGATCGTGCCAAAGAGCTGTTTGGTGCCAGCTACGCTAACGTTCAGCCTCATTCCGGCTCCCAGGCCAATGCGGCGGTCTACATGGCTCTGATCAAGCCCGGTGACAAGGTTCTGGGTATGAGCCTGGCCCATGGTGGCCACCTGACTCACGGTGCCAAGGTCAGCTTTTCCGGCCGTATTTACGAAGCGGTTCAGTATGGCCTGAATCCTGAAACCGGCGAGATCGACTACGAAGAAGTTGAGCGTCTGGCGGATGAACACAGGCCAAAAATGATCGTTGCAGGCTTCTCGGCCTACTCCCGTGTTGTGAACTGGCAGCGTTTCCGCGATATAGCCGACAAGGTAGGTGCTTTCCTGCTGGTTGATATGGCTCACGTGGCTGGTCTGGTTGCTGCCGGTGTTTACCCGTCTCCGGTAGGTATTGCCGATGTTGTTACGACAACGACTCACAAAACCCTGGGTGGTCCCCGTGGTGGTCTGATCCTGGCTAACGATGATGAAGAGTTGAACAAAAAGTTCAACTTTGCGGTATTTCCCGAGTCCCAGGGTGGTCCTCTGTGTCACGTGATTGCAGCTAAAGCGGTTTGCTTCAAAGAGGCCATGTCCGATGACTTCAGGACTTACCAGCAGCAGGTCGTTAAAAATGCTCAGGCGATGACCCGGGTTATGCTCGAGCGCGGCATCAAGGTTGTATCCGGCGGCACTGACGACCATCTGTTCCTCATGGATCTGATCGGTAAAGAGTACACAGGTAAAGACGCCGAAGCGGCTCTGGGTGAAGCTAACATTACGGTCAACAAGAATGCTGTTCCAAATGATCCTCGCTCTCCATTTGTCACCAGTGGTCTGCGTATTGGTACTCCGGCCATTACCCGCCGTGGTTTCAATGAAGAGGATTCTGCTGCTCTGGCAGGCTGGATCTGTGACGTACTTGAAAACATTGGTAATGAACAGGTTGTCGGGGATGTGAAGGCGAAGGTTTTGGCAATCTGCAAGCGTCTGCCTGTCTACAGCTGATCCAGGGCTGTTTTTCAAAGTAAGACGGCTGACCTGAGAATCGGGTCAGCGGCTTACCCACACAGAATCACTTCATTCTGCAAAGTCTTGGTAATTTTACAGGGGTGAATTATGATGGAAGACTCACTCTGAAAAACGTTTCTCTTACCCATGCACTGCCCTTTTTGCAACGCTGTCGATACCAAAGTCATTGATTCCCGCCTGGTGGCAGACGGTAACCAGGTTCGCCGTCGTCGTGAATGTTTGACCTGTAGTGAACGATTTACGACTTATGAAATGGCAGAGTTGTTGATTCCCAGGCTGGTCAAAAGGGACGGTTCCCGTGAACCCTTCAATGAAGAAAAACTAAGGGCAGGCATATCCAAAGCTCTGGAAAAGCGTCCTGTCAGCGTGGAACAGATTGAAGAGTCTGTGAACCGGATCAAGCATCGGCTTCGGGCCACCGGTGAGCGGGAAATAAAATCCCTGGTTTTGGGGGAAGAAGTGATGCGTGTACTTCGGGAGCTGGACGAAATAGCCTATATCCGGTTTGCCTCTGTTTATCGTCACTTCAAGGACCTGAATGAATTCCGGGAAGAAATTGAACGACTGGAAACCATTGATAAACAATGAGGCCATTGCTGACCTCATTGCAGAGTTTTTCGTTCATAAGTCAATGATTGACAATGCCAGCACACCCATAGTAGACGGCAAATGCAGCAAGAATAATGGCACTCTTATGACGCGGTACCCTGCTGCATGCCAATCTTCCCATAGTCATGGATGAAGAGGTGCTGGCGCGATCCATTGACAGGCTGGTTAGTATGCAAATCGCCAGAAGCTATGAGAATGATATCCAGAGGAATTACCGAAGTGCTGCCATACAAATATGTCTTAGTATCTGTTTTGGTGGTCTGTTCTCAGTTTCCGGCTTTTAGAACAGGCAGTTTCGGTTCAAAACTTTCGTCTCAGGGATTGACGGCAGGTTCCAGCATCGTAATAGTCCCTTTACTTGCGTCGATACGAACCTTCACACCTTCACCAATGGTAAATATACTGGCCTGATGGCCAATCATTGCTCCATTCCAGGCTGGAATATTCAAGGGTGAAATATGTTGTTTTAACACCTCCTGCAAGCGGTAAGAGCCATAAGGAACCTTGGCATTACAATTTATACATTGACCAAAAATAAAACCAGAGATTTCTTTTAATATACCGACAGTTTGTAACTGGGTTAACATGCGATCAATTTGATAAACATCTTCACCGGTATCCTCCAAAAACAGAATTTTATTTTTAAAACTGGGTAAGTAGGGGCTTCCCAGCATAGAAACTAAAACGGATAAGTTGCCACCCAGAATTTCCCCTGTGGCAATGCCAGGGCGAATAGTTTGAATCCTGGCAACAGTACGGGTTAAATCATCGCTTTTGATGATGGGGTTGCTCATGGTAATGGCATTACCTTCAAAGAGAATTTTCTTTAAATAATTAACGGTGTATTGTGTCCAGGGGTAAGCTGCAGCCATCGGGCCGTGAAACGTTATTAAGCCGGTTTTCTGGTGGATGGCTAGCAGCAAGGTGGTAATGTCGCTAAAACCCATAAAAATCTTGGGATGCTTTTTGATTAAAGGGAAATCTAAATATTCCAGTATTCGCGCTGACCCCCAGCCGCCCCGCAACTCGATAATGGCTTTTACTTTTGGATTGGCAAACATGTCATTGATATCAGCAGCTCGTGCCTGATCAGTACCTGCAAAATATCCGGTTTGTTGAAAAATAGTTTTACCGTAGATAACGCTCAAGCCCAGTGCCTCGAGTCGTTCTGTTGCAAATTGCACATCCTGGGCGGTATTAACACGAAAGCCACTGGAAATTAAGGCAACGGTATCACCCTTATTGAGAGGAGCCGGTTTAATAGCAGGTAACGCCAATACAGGGCTGGTCATTAGCCAACATAGAATAATAAATAATAATTTTTTCATAGTTTACTCCGGAAGAAGGGCTTGTTTTCCTGGCCTCTCCCTCTCTTATCTCCGGGCTTGTCATCTTCCGGACAAAGTTCATTAATGGGTACGTCGTTTGTGAGGGGTAGCTGTCATTACGTCCTGTCATCAGTTGCATGCACTTAGTTCTTAGCCATGAAACATCTCATACAGGGCTGAAAGCTATCTAGGATAGTCTAGACAACATATCAGCTTCGAACAGACTTTGAGCTATTGATTAACAAGCGTGAATGACTCAGTTTTAAACGCTTGTTTCTTTCTACTGTTTGAATGGCTATGATGCTCGGCATAATTACTAGAAGATTTGAGTATGTATCCATTCATTCGACTGCTGACCACAATCCGTAAAGCCAAAAAAGCGCCCAAAATTTCCGTCGATGCTGTCAGTGAAAACTGCTTTCGCTGTATGCCATGGGATTTAGATCTGTTCATGGAAATGAACAATGGTCGTGTTTTGACGCTCTATGATCTGGGCCGGTTTACTCTTTCTATTCAGTGTGGGCTGTCTGATGTCCTCAAAAGAGAGAAGTGGGGATTGGTGGTTGCTGGCAGTACCACTCGTTATCGAAAGCGGGTCCGGATGTTCGACAAAGTAACTATGTACACTCAGGTGGCTGCGATGGATGAGCGATGGGTTTATATTATCCAGTCCATGTGGGTCAAAGGGGAACCGGCTTCTTCAATTCTGTTAAGAACGGCCGTCACCGAGAAGGGCCGGATAGTCGCCACTGAACGAGTCAGAAAAGCCACGGGCAGGGAAGACTGGCGTCCAGAGCCGGAAGGTTGGGTCAAGGCCTGGATTGAGAGCGAAGAGCAGCGTCCATGGCCTCCTTTGTCAGCCCGGACTTAAGACGATATGGGCCATTGACTGAATCTTTTTTAACCGAAAGCATCCCGCTAAACTCATTTACTTTTGGCTGATTCTCCCTGGCTGAAGGGGGCAATGAGAAGTGAGTATTGTCCTCTTTAAATTTTATCGAGCGCTTTCACCAGTGAGTGATGCCGGAGGTAAATTCATATAAACTGGCCCCATTTCTGACTGAGCCTGGAGAAGGTCCCATGGCGTCTGCGATTGATCATGAAATGATGTCTCGTGCGCTGCAACTGGCACGTAAAGGGTTATACACCGCAATGCCCAATCCCAGGGTAGGGTGTGTGATCATAAAGGATGGCGTCATTGTCGGTGAAGGCTTTCATGAACGATCGGGCGAGCCCCATGCTGAAGTGCATGCCCTGGAAATGGCAGGTGACCGGACTAAGGGAGCAACGGTCTATGTCACCCTTGAGCCCTGCAGTCATTTCGGAAAAACACCGCCCTGTGCAGAAGCGCTGATCAATGCCAGGGTGAGCCGGGTGGTCGCTGCTATGGAAGACCCTAACCCCCTGGTATCCGGTCGTGGGTTGAAAAGGCTGAGTGACGTCGGCATTGAGGTTGAATCCGGTGTTCTTGAAGCCGAAGCCAGAGCATTGAATCCTGGCTTCATCAAAAAGATGATGAGCGGGCAACCTTTCGTCCGACTCAAGCTGGCCATGAGCCTCGATGGCAGAACGGCTATGGAGAGTGGTGAATCCCAGTGGATTACCGGACCCGATGCCCGCAGTGAAGTTCAAAAGCTCCGGGCGCAGAGCTGTGCCATTGTTTCGGGTGTTGGCTCGATTCTTCATGATAATTCTTCATTAACAGTCAGAGCTGAAGAGCTGGGGCTGCCAGACGCTGAAAAACTGGCCCGCAGACAACCATTAAGGGTGGTTCTGGATTCATCCCTGCAAACCCCTGTCGACGCGAAAGTGGTCACCGGGCCCGGCAGGGCTCTGATTGTCTGCACGAATCAGGCAGAACAGAGCCGACAGGCACAGCTGGAGGCTGCCGGTGCTGAAGTGATCAGGCTGAACGCCGACAGACAGGTGGACCTGAACGCATTAATGAGCGAACTGGCTCAAAGAGATTGCCAGGAAGTTTTGCTGGAAACAGGAGCTACCCTTGCCGGAGCCGCTGTCAGTGAAGGACTGGTGGATGAGCTGAATATCTTTATGGCCCCGATCTTGATGGGGTCAGCAGCCCGGCCATTGTTGAACCTTCCATTCCAGTTTATGTCAGAAAAGCTGGGTCTTAATATCTCTGATATCCGTGCTATTGGCGATGACTGGCTTATTAAGGCAACGTTTAAACAGAACACTGATTACTGAGATTCACTATTCATGTTTACAGGCATTATTGAGGCTGTTGGTAGCCTGCAGAAAGTAGAACCCCTCTCTGGTGATCTGAGGTTAACGGTCAACTCTGGTTCGTTGGATCTTTCTGATGTAAAACTGGGTGACAGTATTGCCACCAATGGCGTCTGCCTGACTGTGGTGGAATTGACCGGACAGGGATATGTAGCCGATGTTTCCCTGGAAACGCTTGAAAATTCAACGCTTTCGGGACAGGCTGTCGGTTCTGCCCTGAATCTGGAAAAAGCTCTGACGCCTTCAACCCGGCTGGGTGGCCACCTGGTCAGTGGTCATGTCGACGGTGTCGGTAAAATTGTCTCCATCGAACTCTCGGGTCGTTCGACGGTCTATTGGGTGGAGGCTCCCGTTCATCTGGCCCGGTACATTGCCCACAAAGGGTCAGTCACGATAGATGGTGTCAGTTTAACGGTAAACAGGGTGGATGGCTGTCGCTTTGCCCTGAACATCGTGCCTCATACCCGGCAGGAAACCATTATTGCCGGGTACCGGGCAGGAACAGAAATCAATCTGGAAGTGGATCTGCTGGCCAGGTATCTGGAAAGGCTAATGGACCCGAGCCTCAGGGAACAGAGTGAATCGGCTCCTGCCAGCCTGACAGCCGGTTTTCTTGCTGAACATGGCTTTATGAAGTGACTGCTTCCAGCTTGGGAACGAAACCGTTAGAATACGCCGGTTTCGCATACCGGATGTATAAAAAACACACATGGGGGTGTTATGCAGCTTAACTCCATTGAAGAGATTATTGAGGATATTCGCCTCGGGAAACCTGTCATCCTGATAGATGATGAGGACCGTGAAAACGAAGGTGACCTGATAATCGCTGCTGAAAAAATCACTCCTGAGATCGTGAATTTCATGGCCCGGGAGGCCAGAGGTCTGCTCTGCCTGACACTGACCGGAGAGCGCTGTGATTTTCTGGGGCTGCCACCGATGGTGACTTCGGAAGACAATGCATCGGGCTTTGGTACACCTTTTACCGTTTCCATTGAAGCCGCAGAAGGCGTAACCACAGGTATTTCTGCCCATGACCGGGCCAGAACCATTCGAGTGGCAGCGGACCCACTGTCCCGCCCCGGCGATATTGTTCAGCCAGGTCATGTATTCCCATTGAGAGCGCAGCCTGGCGGTGTACTCAGCCGTGCGGGTCATACCGAAGCCGGTTGTGACCTGGCGCGTCTGGCCGGACTGACACCGGCAGCCGCTATCATCGAGATCATGAACGAAGACGGCACGATGGCTCGTCGTCCCGATCTGGAAGTGTTTGCCAAAGAGCATGATCTGAAAATCGGCACCATCGCCGATCTGATCAACTACCGAATCCTGAATGAGAAAACCGTTGAAAAGTCAGAGCGGCGCACACTGGATACCGATTTTGGCCAGTTTGATATGACGGCCTACAAGGATTCTATCAGCGGCGCTACGCACATTGCCCTGACCAAGGGCTATATTACACCGAACTCTCCGGCGCTGGTGCGAGTTCACGCTATGGAACCATTCCGTGATCTGCTGTCGGCACATCCGGAAAGCGGTAAGTCCAGCTGGCCGCTGCACAAGGCGATGGCCAAAGTGGCCAGTGAAGGTCGTGGCGTGATTGTGCTGCTGGACTCTGAGTCCAGACTGGACCTGGGCGGAGCACTGGAAAAGTTCTCGGAAGGCAAGAGTGGCAGCAACGGTATGTCCGGTGCTTATCTGACCATTGGTACCGGTTCACAGATTCTGCGTGACCTGGGAGTAGGCAAAATGCGCCTGCTCAGCTCACCGGTTCGCTTCGCTGCCCTGTCCGGATTTGATCTGGAAATTGTAGAATATATCCCGTGTGAAGACTGAACGTCAGAGCACATGTACTTTGAAGTAAGTGCATTACAAAGATTTATTGAGGAAAGCGCAATGTCATTGCAAACCATCGAAGGTACTCTGCAGGCTAATGACGGCAAGTATGCGATTGTTGTTGGCCGCTGGAATGCCTTTGTTGTAGAAAGTCTGCTCAATGCGGCTGTGGACAGCCTGACCCGTCACGGTGTTGCGGAAGAAGATATTACTATTATTCGTTGTCCGGGTGCGTTCGAAATTCCACTGACTGTTAAAAAAGTCGCCAAAACCCAACGCTTCGACGCTATTATTGCTCTGGGTGCCGTCATTCGTGGTGGCACGCCACACTTTGAATTCGTTGCTAACGAGTGCGTGAAAGGCCTGTCCAGCGTGAATCTGGAGGAAGAAATTCCAGTGAGCTTTGGTGTTCTGACCGTAGACACCATTGAACAGGCTATCGAGCGTGCCGGCACCAAAGCGGGTAACAAGGGTGAAGAGGCTGCCATGGCAGCTTTCGAAATGGTGTCCCTGCTCAAGAAACTGGAGGCCTGAGTTGTCCACTGAGAAGCAGGAAACCGGGCAGAAACCTGCCCCGCGTCCTAAACCATCTGCCCGTCGTCGTGCACGTCAACTGGCGCTGCAAGCCCTGTACCAGTGGCAGATGTCCCAGTCATCCGTCACCCAGATTGAAATGCAGTTCCGTGCGGACAACGATTTCAGCAAAGTTGACGACGGCTATTTCCACATGCTGCTGACCGGGATTGCCCGTGAAGTCAGTCAACTCGATGACGCCATGTCGCCGCTGCTGGACCGTCCCATTTCACAGCTGGACCCGGTTGAAATGTCGGCTCTACGCATTGGTTGCTACGAACTGATGAATCGCTCTGATGTTCCATACCGCGTGGTCATCAACGAAGCGATTGAGCTGGTTAAGCGGTTTGGTGCTCAGGATTCTCACCGTTACATAAACGGCATTCTGGACAAGCTGGCACCCCGTGTTCGTCCTGACGAGGTGCGTAACTTCCGTCGGAAGTAATCGGTTTTTGATCAGGAGGTAGCGCTGTTGTCTCCTGATCTGTTAACCCGCCTGACAGCAGGTTAAACTCATATTTTAGCTTGGCTGGAACCTTTCCTATGGCGCTTGGCGAATTTGATCTGATTCGCAGTTTCTTCGATCGTCCGGGTCTTCGATCGCACTTAAGTGATGTCGTTGGTATAGGCGACGATTGTGCGCTTCTGTCTCTTCAACCTGGTCAACAACTGGCTCAATCCCTGGATACGCTGGTTGAAGGCATTCACTTCCCGAAAAACTGCGACCCTTATCTGCTGGGTTGTCGGGCGCTGGCCGTTAATCTCAGTGACCTCGCCGCTATGGGGGCAAAACCCCACAGTTTTACGCTGGGTCTCACCATGCCTGAATCGAATGATGTCTGGCTGCAGTCGTTTTCTGACGGTTTGGCAGAGCTTGCGTCAACCTATCAGATAGGATTGATCGGGGGTGACACCACCCTCGGGCCATTGACCCTCTCGATACAGGTACAGGGAACATTACCTGTAGCTCAAGCGCTGCGGCGAAATGGCGCTAAAGTCGGAGACCTGATTTACGTCAGTGGTTGTCTTGGTGACGCTGTCGGTGCATTACCTGATGTTTTGAGAGGTGAGAGCCCGGACAGTGTTCGCACCCTCGAACAGCGTCATCTGCTGAAACGTTACTATCGACCGACACCCAGAATAGCGTTGGGTCAGTGGTTACTGGAAAATGGAGCCACAGCTGCCCTGGATATTTCCGATGGTCTATTAGGCGATTTGGGGCATATTCTCAAAGCCAGCCAGGTAGGTGCTCAAATCAGTACTTCATCGGTTCCCGTCTCCAAAGAGCTCGAAAGTTTGCAGGGTCTGGAGAAAGCCAGGGAGCTGGCCCTGGCTGGAGGCGATGATTATGAGCTGTGCTTTACATGGCCCGATCGAAAAAAGTTGCAGCTTCCTGACAGCCTGCTGGCTGAAAATCCTGTAACCTGTATCGGTCGAATAACTTCCGCTACCGGGCTGGTGGATGCAGAGACGGCAGAGCCACTTTCTCCACGAGCCTACCAGCACTTTTAGTGACATCTTTTTTATGAAAGAGCATTCTTTCATGGACTACAGAAACTTATGAGCAATACACCCTCAGTCTGGAAAAATCCGGTGCACTTTTTAGCCTTTGGTCTGGGTAGTGGCCTGTCGCCTGTTGCGCCGGGAACCTTTGGTACGGTAGCGGCCATTCCTTTCTATTTGATGTTCCAGTACCTGCCGCTCTGGAATTATTTTTTAATACTGGCTGTCAGTATTGTTTTGGGTATCTGGCTGTGTGGAAAGACTTCTAAAGATCTGGGCGTCCATGACCATCCGGGTATTGTCTGGGATGAATTTGTCGGTTACTGGATCACTATGCTGGCTGCTCCCAGAGGCTGGGAGTGGGTGTTAGTCGGTTTTATCCTGTTCCGAATCTTCGATATCTGGAAACCCTGGCCCATCGGTTGGTTAGACAAGAGAGTGCATGGTGGTCTGGGTATAATGATAGACGACATTGTGGCTGGTATTTTTGCGCTTGTCTGTCTTCAGGTTATTGCTTATTTTGTGCTCTGATGGCTTGTGTCCTGTTGGATCTCAGAGCCATAGAGCTGAGTGCCGACTCTGAGAGTTGGTGGGTGTTTTCGAGAATAAAATATTCGGCTGTGTCTAACAACTTGACCCTGTCGCCTGTGGTGAGCAAGATAGTGCCTAAACGGAATTGGTTATAACCCTTCGTGGGTGATCAAAATAAAAAATAGAATGAAATCAGTATTCTCTTTCAAGGTGATTGCTGGGGTTTTTACCAGCCTATTGTTGTCTTTTTCATACTCTTCCCACGCCGTCAATGTCAGGGTAGTGGCCCTGTTTCCAGACAAAGCTCTTGTCTTCATTGATGGTGAACGTCAATTTCTTAAGGCCGGTCAAGAACCGGTGAAAGGTGTCAAACTGATCGACGCCAGCAGTCGAAAAGCCCGGCTCGAAATCAATGGCGTAGCGAAAGATTATTTTCTCAGTCGCGATATGGGTAACGGCATTCAATCGCCCGAGCTTTTGACGTTTCGAATCAACAGAAGCAATGATGGGCAGTACCTTGCCCAGAGTGTCATTAACAATAATCCGGTTCAGGTGCTGATAGATACCGGAGCGAATGTTGTCGCCATCAACGGTGCCACGGCTGACCGTCTTGGCATTCGCTACAGGGATGGCAGCGCGGTTCGTGTCGAAACGGCCAGTGGCGTCGTCAGGGGTTTTCGGGTGATGCTGGATTTCGTGTCCGTCGGCGGCATACGGGTTGCCAATGTTGAAGCGACGGTCATCGAAGGCAGCAGCCCTGAAAAGGTGTTACTGGGTATGAGTTATCTGAAGAATATCCGATTCAGTGAGGAAGGCGGGGTCATGACACTGGAGGCTCCATATTAACTCGCCTGTAACATCTTGTACTGTTACAATCCCAACGCACGACTGTCTTGAGGAGTAGTGAGTGTCTGTTCGTTACGTTGCAGAGTCTCGCTTGCCCACCCCTTTCGGTGAGTTCATGATGCATGGATTTGAAGAGAGTGGCACCGGCAAGGAGCATCTGGCTCTCTCCATGGGGGATGTGAGTCAGGGTGGTCCCGTTCTGGCACGGGTTCATTCAGAGTGTCTGACCGGAGATGCTCTTTTCAGCATGCGCTGTGATTGCGGCCCCCAGCTTGAGGAGGCCATGCGCAAGATTGCCGAAGCTGGTCGCGGGGTTATCCTGTATCTGCGTCAGGAAGGCCGTGGCATTGGTCTGCTGAACAAAGTACGGGCTTACCAGCTTCAGGATACAGGTCTGGATACCGTAGAAGCCAACGAAGAACTGGGTTTTGCTGCTGATCTGCGCAAATACGATATGTGCAAGACCATGCTGGATCATCTGGGGGTCACACAGTTAGTGCTGATGACCAATAACCCTAAAAAGGTTGATGCTTTGACCCGTCAGGGGATTGATATTATTCATCGTCAGCCCCATCAGACCGGGCAGAATCCTCATAACGAGAAGTACCTGACCACCAAGGTCTGGAAGCTGGGACACTTGTACGATACTGCATGATGTCTGAGCTGGAGCCAGATGCGACCTGTTTCTGGCTCTTGGTGAAAAAAGTAGGACATCCATATAAATACAGCCCATAAGCCGCGAGCCCAGCAGCCCGTCAAACCCTGACAGCTCCCCAGAATAATCGTTTGTCATAACAAACGACAAACGAATGACTCAAAAGGGGAAAAAGTCAGAAATAGCAAAGGTCCCATATGAAATAAACTGGGCACCCAAAAATGCTACTGGAAACAAATCAACCATATATCCCAAAAAAGGAACAGGTTACGAGTGTCTTGTATTTTCCATTGTTTTCGGCACTTGACAGTTTGCACAGAACTTAGTGCAAGCTGTCGGCTAATGAGGATTTAATCATGAAATATTCTGCCCTCTTTTATGATTGATTTATCGGATGAGTCTAATATCACGTATTTGTTATGTCTTGCATCACACTGAATATCGTAGTCGGATGCGGTAACAGGATTTTCATTAAAAAAACACACATAAACGTCGCTGTTGTTACCCAATCTGGTACCATTTTCAACAAGATGGGAGTAGAGTTCATGGTCTCTTACAAAAAGTAGTTTTTTATACTTTTTATCACCGAATTCCTCTAAAAAATCATCGACCTCTCCCTTATGAGAGTCAAGGTTTATTTCATTCATGGCAGTATGCATGGCTGCATTAATTCTGTTCTCACTCGCAGAAATCAGAAGATAACAATAACGATGACACGCACTATAAATGGAAGGCAACTCAGCCCAAATTGAATCCCCTGTTCCCAGGATAACTTCTATATTTGATCCTAACGGATCGTCATAACTAAACGTGCTAGCATATTCTGCGTTAGTCATTTGTGAATATTTTTCATGGTTATTTTCTCTATTTTCCAAAATGGAAGTAGAGGGATGACTGCCAGAAGGCGGCCTGTCTGTCGGAACCAACAGTACTTCTTCAAACTTTCTTTTAGTTGCTTTACGGGCTGCAATGCCTGAAGCCTCATCTACAGAAGGCTGATCAACACGTGGAATAAGCGTTGTAGCCTCCGAATCGGTCCTGGACGCGGCTGCACTGTAATGCGGCGGTTGAGTTACCGCACTGACTGCGGCGCTGGTTGTTACTCCGTAAGTCATTATATATCCCTCGTAATAATTTGTAGTTTTAGACGAGCAATGGCCATCTAAGTTTTAGACAGGTAATGGTCATTAAAGTTCAAAAGAAAAATAGGACATCCATATAAAAATATAAAATACGGCCTATTAACCGCGAGCCCAGCAGACCATCAAACCTACAGCCAAGCAGAATAATCGTTTGTCATAACAAACGACAAACGAATAGCTCAAAAGGGGAAAAGTCAGAAATAGTAAAGGTCCCCATATGACAGGACAAACAAATAACAATGGAAAAGTTGGGCAGTCAGCTTACGCCATGAAATGAGCGACTACAGGTAAACGATCCCTATACTCATTACTGCCCCATTTTCCGAGCAATAGTTTTCATGGCTTCCAGCCTGCCCATTGCCCGATAAAGGCGGTTATTCCATCTCATGGTTTTGAGCCATTCATTTGAATCAATTTCCAGTTGGTTCAGAATGGGTGGGATATCTGAAGAAATTGAACCTTTCTTATCGAATGAGCGTAAAACCCCGTACTTTGAGGACGGGGATGAAAGCTCGGCTTGCAGAGCAAGCCCCTTGTGCTGTTTTGCTATCCGTCAGGTGTTTTTAGCGATTACGCTACCTGACAGGAAAAGTAAAATACCTTCCGCTTTCTGCCCGTGTTTGTTAAAGGGGTCGCCCAGACAATCCGAAAGGTAGAGCAGATTGTCGAATAAGGTGTATGCCGCTGTTGGGTAAGGTGTACACTGCGCTCGGGCATGACCCTCTAGGAGCCTGACCGAGAATAGTCTGCCCTACTGCGGCGGCAGCAAATTGGTCTGAAAATCCGCTTTTGTTCGTCAAATAGCTCGCTATTCTCCTCACAAAACCGAATTTTCATCCTCAATTTTCTGCCGTCCTCGCTACGGGCGCTATTCTCGGTCAGGCTCCTAGCTGTAGGAATCCCCGTCGTTCAGAGGGTGTCGCAAAACTCCAACAGCTCGTTCCCATGCTCTGAAGGTCGTCATTCCCGCGAAGGCGGGAATCCAGCGCCAACGGTGGGTCTCTGCCTTCTCGGAGATGACAAGGCCAGGGGAGCACCGGGCAGTACGGTTCTGGTGGTGAGTCAGTGTGGATTCCCGCCTTCGCGGGAATGACGAGAATGACGGGAGTCAACTCGTTCCCACGCTGGAGAGAGTTTTGCGACACCCTCTTCACGGCGGGGAGGATGTCGAAGGTAGGAATAGTACTCATGAATGCAAAGGTAATGACTTATCAGCAAAAAGTGCAACTTTTCTGTGATGCTCTACAAATTGTCCTGGCAAAGCATGACACCTCAAAAGTGACTGATTATTTTACGGAGGACGCCGTCATAATCATCAATGAAAGACGTCTGGAGGGCAGCCGACAAATTTGCGAGCGATTACAGTGGATAAAGGAGCATACCAGAAGCGTAGATATTTCTGTGCATCGGATTTTTTTTGACGGTGACCGGGGGTTCGATCACCACACCTCCAGAGTAACCTCCAATGAGGGCACTACCGCCTTGTTTAAAATATTTGGCTATATAGAGATGCGCGACAATAAAATATCACTGTATGAAGATGTGACCATTCAGATGGAAGGCGAAGAAGCTATGCATTTAGCAACATCTGTTCAGCAATAGATCAGAGTATCAGAAGTGAAATGAATCAGCCTCCCATGAACAGGAGGCTGATAATGAGATGATCAGGCCGGGGTGACGTGGGCGATTTTAATCGCTCTTTTCAGGCTCCGGCTCATGCGTTTCAAAATGGATCGTCTGATACCCTCGGCATCCAGTCCACACTCGGCCAGTTGTTGTTTGTGACTGGCGGCTTCGATGTAGTCATCCGGAATGCCCAGCTGCATGATGGGCACATTAATGCCATGCTCATTCAGGAACTCGGAAACGGCTGAGCCTGCTCCACCGGCAATGCAGCCTTCTTCCAGAGTGACCAGCAGTTCATGATCTTTGGCCAGTTGTTGAATGAGCTCTTTATCCAGCGGTTTGACAAAGCGCATGTTTGCGACAGTGGCATTCAGTTCGTCAGCGACTTGCAGAGCGTTCTGCAGCAAAGTGCCGAAAGAGAGAATAGCTACTTGCTGTCCCCGACGACGAATTTCTCCTTTACCGATTGTCATGGGTTCCAGACTTTCACTGATCGCGACACCGGGTCCGGTTCCTCTGGGATAACGGACAGAAGCCGGTCCCTGATACTGGTAACCTGTAGAAAGCATACGACGGGTTTCATCTTCATCAGAGGGCGTCATGACCAGCATTTCAGGTACACAGCGCAGGTAGGCAATATCAAAACAGCCGCCATGAGTCGGGCCGTCTTCGCCAACCATGCCTGCCCGGTCGATGGCGAAAAGGACATCCAGCTTTTGAACGGCAACGTCGTGAATCAGCTGATCGTAGGCTCGTTGCAGGAAAGTAGAGTATATCGCTACGACGGGTTTCATTCCCTCACAAGCCATACCGGCAGCCAGAGTCACTGCGTGCTGTTCGGCAATGGCGACATCAAAATAGCGATCCGGGTAGCGATCAGCAAAGCGAATCAGGTCCGAGCCTTCACACATGGCCGGGGTAATACCGACCAGTTTGTCGTCTTTTGCAGCCATGTCGCAGAGCCATTGACCAAAGACATTACAGTACTTGGGTTTTTTGGGAAGACTGGGTTTTTCTTCACTGGCTTTGGAGCTGGGTTCCAGTTTTGTGATGGCGTGATAACCAATAGGGTCTTTTTCTGCCGGTGTAAAGCCTTTACCCTTGCGGGTTACTACGTGCAGGAATTGAGGACCGTCCAGATCTTTGAGGTTCTCAAGAGTGTGCAGCAACATGGGCAGGTCGTGGCCGTCAATAGGACCAAAATAGTTAAAACCCATTTCTTCGAACAGAGTACCGGGAATGATCATTCCCTTCATGTGTTCTTCGGTCCTGCGCGCCAGCTCCCAGGCATGGGGGATGCCATTAAGTACTTTCTTGCTGCCTTCCCGAATATGGTGATAGGTCCTGCTGGATAAGATTTTGGTCAGATAATTCGACAAGCCGCCCACGCTTTTTGAAATGGACATGTCATTGTCGTTTAAAATAACCAGCATGTTGGCTTTGAGGTCGGCGGCATGGTTCATGGCTTCATAAGCCATCCCGGCCGTCATGGAACCATCGCCAATCACGGCAACGGTACGACGTTTTTCTCCTTTCAGTCGAGCGCTGGTCGCCATGCCCATTGCGGCACTGATAGACGTACTGGAGTGACCTACGCCAAAAGTATCAAATTCACTTTCTTCTCTTTTTGGAAACGCAGCCAGACCGTCTTTCTGACGAAGAGTGCTCATTTTGTCTTTGCGACCAGTGATTATTTTATGGGGATAGGTCTGGTGGCCCACATCCCATACCAGGCGATCATGGGGGGTATCGAAGAGATAGTGCAGGGCGACAGTCAGTTCAACAACACCCAGCCCGGCACCAAAATGCCCACCTACCTGACCGACCGAGTAGAGCAGAAATTCTCTGAGTTCCCGGGCCAGCTGGGGCAGATCTGTCCTGTCAAGTTGGCGCAGCTGATCAGGCGTATCGACCTGATCCAACAGCGGAGTATCAGGTTTTGTCTTGGGTATTTCGTGAAACATGTTTGCTTGCGATCCAGGCCTCTCAGCCATAAAAAGCGACTTTTTCAGGGGAAGCGGTGTTCCGGGTCGCTTTTCAAAAATTCGACGTAGTTCCTCATTCACCACAACTTGTATGGGACGGGAAGGGGAAACCTTGATGCTTCCGGCAGTTTGCCAGGTTTGAGGGTATCGAAGCCTGACAGCGTCATAACACAGTCATGAGAGACTGATATCATTCCACACTCTTCTCAAAGGGCAAAGAATGATAACAGTAAATGTCATCGGTGAATTATAGGATTGTACCTGAACAGGAGGTTTTTTCTATTGGAATACTGCTCAGATCGGTTCAATGAGATCTCTGGATGAGATACTCTGCCATTTGCCTGAGTATTATGGCTCGACTCCCGAAGCTTTCAAGGGAGTGAATCGCCTGCTGAGAAAGGGAGCTGGCGAGCTCTCTGGCTCCTTCCAGTCCCATGAGCGATACGTAAGTGGGCTTGTCGAGAGCCAGGTCTGCCCCCTGTTGTTTGCCCAATACTTCGGTGTCGACAGTGACATCAAGAATGTCATCCTGAACCTGAAAAGCCAGACCAATAGCGTTCGCATAACGAATAAGGTGGGTCAGTTGTTCCCTTTCGACTTTACCGCTTGAGATGGCGCCCATGACAACACTGGCGCGAATCAGCGCCCCGGTTTTGTGGCTGTGCATTAACTGCAGCTGTTCCTGATTCAGAGGACTGCCTACCGAGTTGAGGTCCATGGATTGGCCACCGCACATGCCCCCATGGCCAGAAGCACGGGCCAGCTCCCTGACCAGTTGCAGACGGACAGGTGCGGGTAATTCATGACTGTTGGTAGCCAGTACTTCAAAAGCCAGGGTTTGCAGAGCGTCACCGGCCAGAATGGCTGTGGCTTCATCAAAAGCTTTGTGGCAGGTGGGTTTGCCTCTTCTAAGGTCATCGTCATCCATTGCTGGAAGATCATCATGTACCAGGGAGTAAGCATGGATCAGCTCTACAGCGCAGGCAGCAGGGTCTGCTTGAGTCTGCTCGCCGCCGAGGGCTTCAGAGGCGGCATAAACCAGGATCGGTCGGACGCGTTTGCCGCCGTTAAAAACGGAGTAGGACATAGCCTCAACCAGTCTTTCACTGACCTGACTGATTCCGGGAAGATGATTTTTGAGCTGCTCATCAACGCGGCTTTGACAACCCTTGATGTATTCCAGCAGAGTCATGGATTATTGGCCTTCTGTCGGATCGAACGGGCGGGTTTCCGGCTGGCCTTGATTTTCCAGAAGCTGCTGGACTCTCTGTTCTGCTTCAGTCAGGGCTTTCTGACATTCACGTGTCAGCTTTACCCCTTTTTCAAAGGCCTTCAGTGACTCTTCCAGCGACATATCACCGGATTCCATTTGCTGGACCAGTGTATCCAGTTCGGTGAGCGACTGCTCAAAGGCGAAGCCCTGCTTTTTTTCCGGCATGCTCAGAAACCTTTTCCATTGACTTGGTGGGGGAATACCTGCCTTTGGGATGACCTTTCACAGCCAGAGTGCTTCAGTGCATGGCAAAAAGGACGGTACTCACCTGGATAACTTTAAACGGGCTCAAGCATATCACAAATCCGGGTTAGGACAGGTTCTGCTGAAGCGGTTTTATGTCAGGCAGGAGAGCATTTTCAGGAAAAAGAGGTCGGGCAGGTGGCTCGACCTCAACAGATGTTATTCAACAGCCGTCTGGACCTTCCCTTTCGGGATAGGGTATGGTTGAACCCCGCCAGCATTGTGCTCCTGCCATACGTCTTTATCCATGGTCTTATCAAGCAATGGAAACTTCTTACGGTTAAATACCGGGACAACGCCGTCAGCCACCTGTTCGTCAAAGTCTTTCAGAACCTGCACAACGATGCCTGACAGTAGCAGAATAGCGGTAATGTTGATCAGGGCCATGATACCCATAGACAGATCGGCAAAAGCCCAGACGACAGGAAGATTGCCAATAGAGCCCCAGAACACCATAACCAGCACTGCCAGACGATAAAGCACCAACAGAGGCTTGCTGTTTTTGATAAACAGCAGGTTGGACTCACCATAGTAGTAGTTGGCAATGATGGAAGTGAAAGCAAACAACAAAATAGCTACTGCAACCAGATGTTCACCCCAGGAGCCTATCTCACTGGACAGGGCAGCCTGAGTCAATGCAACGCCGGTCAGGCCACTGCCCGGTTCCAGCATGCCAGACATCAGAATGATAGCAGCCGTGGCTGTACATACGACGATAGTGTCCATAAATACGCCCAGCATTCCCATCATGCCCTGACTGACCGGGTGAGTAGAGTGTGCAGTCGCTGCAGCGTTAGGTGCGCTACCCATACCCGCTTCGTTGGAGAAAAGACCGCGCTTGATACCTTGCATCATCGCCTGGGAAACCATGTAGCCAACACCGCCACCCATAGCTGTTTCAAGACCGAAAGCACTCTTGAAAATCAGAGTGAATACAGCTGGCAGTTCAGAGACATTCATGGCAACGATCACGAGAGCCACAGCCAGGTAGCCCAGAGCCATCACAGGAACAATCATTTCAGCGACTTTGGCAATGGAACGAATGCCGCCAAAGATAACAATGCCGCTGACCAGTACCAGACCTGCACCAATGTACTCAGGAGCAATGTTATAACCCGAAAAAGCAGCCGCAATAGAGTTGGACTGAACACTGTTGAAAGCAAATCCGAATGCGATAATCAGGGCGATGGAAAAAGCAATGCCCATCCAGCGCTGACCCAACGCTTTCTGCATATAGTAAGCGGGACCTCCGCGATAGGTGCCGTCGCCATTGTTGGTTTTGTATATCTGGGCGAGAATGTTTTCAGAAAAGCTGGTTGCCATACCCAGCAGGGCGATCAGCCACATCCAGAAGATAGCACCGGGTCCACCCAGGTAGATGGCAACGGCAACACCGGCGATATTACCGGTACCTATTCGGGCCGCAAGACTGGTGCAGAATGCCTGGAACGCAGAAATCTGGCGGTGGGAGTGGGTTCTGCGACTTCCCATCATGGTTTTGGCGGCCAGACCGAAGCGGCGAAACTGCACGAAGCGGGTACGAATAGTGAACAAAATACCGGCTCCTAGCAGCAGGTAAATCAGGATACTTCCCCAAAGAAGATTATTCGATGCAGAAATGAAATCGTTCATAGTAATTCCGGAATATCAATATGACATAAAGTTTGTTTGTTATTATTTCCATATAATATAGATGAATAAACGATGATGGATAGGTACAAACCCTGTCTTTACGGTTCAGCTGAAAGTCACGAATAGCAACGGGTTAAGAGGCTGCTGAAAAACTACCGAGTCAAGCTGAGACACAGCACCAATTGGCGAAAAAGGCCAGTTTACAACGAGTAAATGAGCATCCCAGCCGCCTCCAGGGCTGCCCTCGGAGAAGCGCAGCACTTTTGCGACAGCCTCTTAGAAGTGTGGGTGAAACCACAACAATGAGTCAGCAGGCATCATCAGAGAGGTTTTTCGTCATGGGAATGCAGTCCAGCTGAAATCCTCTGGAAGAATGATAAGTCGATACTTCATTTCCTTCAAAACCACAAAGTCTATAAAACGGAGCCGCATTCAAAGTTGAATTCAGCTTCATCTCAGGCAGACCGGCTTCTCTCGCAATCTGTTCCAGGTGAGTCATCATCCTGCGGGCTACGCCCATTCCCATAAATCGAGGGTCCACAAAGATGGCATCGATCATACCGTTCCCAATATCAATCATTCCTGTACCGGCCACTTCCCCTTTCATCACCACAACATGAAAATTCTGCTCAACGTCATCGACAAATTTCTCAGTGGCAGAACCATCAGTCCAAAGAGCGATGGCTTCATCACTGTAATGGCCTTTGCATTCAGAACGTATCGCCAGAGTTCGAAGCTCAAAAGCTCTATGGGCATCGCTGCGTTGTGCTTTTCTTATTTCCATTGTTGTCAGGGATCTACTGCTTTTTTGCGAAGAATAGCTTTTAAAATCTAACAGTTATTGACATGTTATTTTAGCCGTCTTTCTGCTTGAGGCCGCCAGACTGTCGATTGATAGCAGTAATCCCTGATATTACAGTTCCGGTTTGCCTGAGGGTTGATCAGGATAATTTAAAAGATAAGCGTCGTTTATGCCGTCGGCTGTGTCATCGTAGTCAATCAGATTGCCAGTTTGATAGTGACCGGTTTTATCAACGCTACAGTACTCGTGGCCTCGAATCATGGCCTGAAGCAGGCAATATTCTGTGGAGTAGGGAGGGCCATAAACCGTATGCGTGGCAAATGGCTGACCATTGCGCACAGCCCAGCCAACGCCTATCCACGTGGCATAAGACATATCTTTACGCATAGCCTGCACCAGACGGAGGGGCAATACACCTTCGCCTACCGCTGCATCAAACACCTTGCATTTAGCCTGTGTGGAAAGTTTTCCGAAAGCAATGCTTTCGTTCTGCAAAGGTTTTGCGCACATGCTGATATCGCTTGAATCAACCACTTCTGGTTTTTCAGCAGAGCAGAACTTGAAAAGATCTGCCAGAGCGCCTGAGCTCAAAACCCATTTATCAGACTGATCAGGGCTGAGTGGATCATTTTTGTGCTTAGGCAGTATTTGAAATCTTGACTGGACCTCACTTTCCGTCGCATCCAGCCAGAAATAGTCATTGCTGCGCCTGATGTCATAGCCACCTTCACTCTTTACTTCATAAACACAAAAGTGTTTTATTTTGCCATCCGCCTGGTCGGTTTCACTCAGATCCAGTGCCGCCCTGCCGAAAAACCATTTTGGTTGATCTGGCTCCACTTTATCATCGATGAGAATACACAGGTTGCCGTCGGCAGGCAGAACCGACTGTTGCTGCCAACATGGTTCGGCACTCGCACCCAGAGAAAATAACAGGGTGAAAGGAAGGCCAAATTTGAGAAATCTCTTCATTACACGATCCTCCAATCTTCAGAACACTTCGCTTCAGTCAAGAAGTTTAGTGAATTAATAAGAATGAGCTGATATTTAAAATTGCTTAAGCCATGCACATTAGACACGCCGGACCCCGTGTAAGTTCCCGAAAAACACTAGCTGATGGCTGCTGCATGGTTAAAAATCCGAAAATCACTTTACCGGTGGTCTCCTCATATCTTTCCATCTGGAATGGCATCCCGGGTGGCAACTTTATCGACGAGAATATACAGGTCGCAATCGGCAGGCAGAATCGAGTGTTGCTGCCAGCATGGTTTGGCATTCACACCCAAAGAATGTATCTATCCTATTTGTTCTTCATAAATTTCCGAGAAGGATCTACTAAAAAAAAATTACCCATCCCTTCTCTTCCAAGTAACATCAGATATGTCATCTTTGCACGGTTAGAAAGTGTTACATCGATAGTCCAGATGTAGTCATGCAATTTTAATGTGGTACTAATCACATACCGTTTTTCTATCATCCCGTTTGATGACCTTATGGTTTTGATATCTTTAACAGGCGCTTTACAGCTTAGAACTTCTTCCACGTTATGGAGGTTTGGATGCAGGTCAAACATAACCCATGGGCTCCCCTCGTCTTCAAAGGATATTAAATTGTCCACATGCAGGGAGGAGGTTTTTGCTCCGGTATCAATGCGTACTTCAACGCCACAAATACCCAGGTCTGGCAGGTCGCATAGCTCTACACAGCCAATAACAGGTTTGTTGTTTGCTTTTTGTATTTTTTTAAACATTTAAGTTACTCCAAGACGGACGATTCAGTTTGCAGTTCTTCCTGCATCATTTCTATATCTTCAGCAACATCATCATCGGATGCAGAAAAGAAAGCGATATGAAACATAGCCTCACCCTCCTGAACGAGAGGGATATTCTGTTTACCAATAATGATGCCTGCCTGTGTCGCTTTTACTACATCAATGATTTCACCAAGTGGGCTACCAATAGTGGCTAATGGAGTTCCCTTATCAACCTGATCACCAAGATTTTTAAGTGAGTTGATAATGCCGCTGGCATTAGCCCTGACCCACGAACTTTTGTTCGCTATGTAGGGAGTAAAAGCTTTTATTTTGCGCCTTAGTCTGAGCATCCCCAGTTCAGCTAACACATTGATAACGCCATGAACTCCCGCACGTATACTGACTTCATCAAATCTTAAGGCTTCTCCAGCTTCATAAAGCAGTATTCGCGCATTGTGCTCTTCAGCTGCCTGTCGAAGAGAATTATCACGAATATTGGCGTTCAATAAAACGGGTACACCGAATGCACGGGCCAGAGAGAGTGTTTCTTTATCCATCAGGTTGGCACGAATCTGAGGCAGGTTTGAGCGATGAATAGCACCTGTGTGGAGGTCTATGCCGTATTCACAGAGGCTGACTATTTCTTTCAGGAATATATGAGCTAACCGGCTGGCCAATGAGCCTTTCGGTGAACCGGGAAAGCTTCTGTTTAAATCTCGGCGATCTGGGAGGTATCGGCTTTGATAAAGCACGCCATAAACATTAACCATTGGGACAAGAATTAATGTGCCCACAGTAACTTTAAATGTCTTTAAATTTATTAGCCGACGAATAATCTCAATTCCGTTCAGTTCATCACCATGAACAGCTGCAGACACAAAGACTTTTGGACCCGGTTTTTTACTGTGTATAACATGTACAGGTACTGAAAAGTCGGTATTGGTGTACAGCTTTGCAACCTCCAGACTAACTTGTCTGGTTTGCCCGGCCTTGATCACAGAGCCACCGATACTGATATCTGGTAATAACATCTTTGTCACCTTCAGCCTTTTCCACGGGTTCGGGTTGATTTAGTTGCTTTGCTTTCAATAAATTCGTAGATCATGCCAGCAACATTTTTTCCTGTTGCTGTTTCAATGCCCTGCAGTCCCGGAGAGGAGTTAACTTCCATAACGACTGGCCCATTGTCAGATTGTAAAAGGTCGACACCACAGACATTCAGTCCCATTACTTTTGCGGCATTAACGGCAGTCGCTCTCTCCTCTTTTGACAAACGGACAAGCGTTGCTGTTCCACCGCGATGGAGGTTTGAGCGAAATTCTCCATCTGCTCCCTGTCGTTTTATAGCGGCTACGACTTTGCTGCCAATCACAAAGCAACGGAGATCTGCACCTCCTGCTTCTTTTATAAACTCCTGAACTAAAATATTAGCTTTCAACCCAAAAAAAGCCTCAATTATTGCTTCTGCTGCTTTCTGATTCTCTGCGAGAACTACTCCGATACCCTGAGTACCTTCCAGTAATTTTATAACCAGGGGGGCTCCACCTACGTTTTTGATAAGGTCCTTTACATTCTCGGGTTTACAGGCAAAGCCTGTTCTCGGTAATCCAATATCTTTTCGTGACAACAATTGTAAAGAACGTAATTTGTCGCGAGAGCGAGTAATGGCAACAGATTCATTCACACAGAATGTGCCCATCATTTCAAATTGCCTGACGATGGCGGTGCCATAAAATGTAATTGAAGCGCCAATTCTTGGTATGACTGCGTCGTAGTATGGAAGAGACTCACCATCACAACGAACAGTGGGGCGACTGCGTGTTACATCCATATAACATCGGAGTGTGTCAATAATATCAACTTCATGTCCTCTTTCTTCGCCGGCTTCTTTTAAACGACGAGTAGAGTACAGTTTGGGGTTGCGAGACAGTACTGCAATTTTCATATTGACTCCAAATTACTTCAAGATAGAAGTTTGTGGGAACAAACAAACTTGATAAGAAATCTTTATTTCTTCAAAAATAGTCCGTCAGGGATGATGTGTTTCAGGCAGGTGGCAAATGTTCATGCGCTCGAGAATTGCACGACCCGGAGATAAACCTGCGAAAACGGCTGGAAGTTTCGCTCGACAAACCTTTGATACTTTTTCGGAACCCTGAAGAAAAAGTGTCTTGTCAGACATAAAAAAAGCCCTGCAGATCAATTATCCACAGGGCTTTATATTGGTGGAGGCGGCGGGAATTGAACCCGCGTCCGCCGATTCTCAGCCTTCGGCTCTACATGCTTAGATCCGCCTTTGGATTTAACTCAGTAACGACCCAGCGGTCGGGGTTCTACTGAGCGATCCTGTTAAGTTTTAGCTGGCCAGCCACAGGCATACCGGGCCTCGCGAGTCTACTTACGGTGACAGTCCAAAAACCGGCCAGTAGACGAGCCGGAGAGACTGGAAGACTCGTAGGGTTTAGCTACGATTAAGCTGCAAGTGCGATCTCTTCTTGATCGAAGAGTTCGTTTTGAGCGTCTCCAAGAGCTACCAGGTTGGCAACTATAAGGTTTGTAGTGTTTTGATTAACGAGAACCACTACGTCCTCGGCATGCACCTAAGGTTTCGATACCGTCGTCGAATCCAGATCGCCCCCGGATCAAAACTTCATTGGATCATTTAGTTATAGGCCATCTATAGAAGTAAGACAATTTTTTATATATCTCGCTCCCATCTCTTATTGTTCCAGCAGCACCTGGCGCACAGAAGTCCGGCTATCCAAATTACCCCAGAATCTCTTTGATTTTAGAAATGTAATACAAAGGCAGGACTCTGGCAGCAGGGTCATCCAGTGAGCCTGTTGAACCAATCAGCTTGAGTGTTGTATTTGGGCTATATCGCTGGACATAAGTTTGCAGCGATTTGGCTCGAGTCCTTTTGCCACTTTTTACTTCTACAGGTACGATGTCACCTGCTTCGGTTTTATACAGAAATTCGATTTCACTTCTGGCGTATTCCCATGAATAGGTTGGCTTGCCGATCAGGGTGATGAGTTCGTTTTGTATGAAGTTTTCTGCGATAAAACCCTTGTAGTGATACTTCTGATCCCGATGCTCCTTGTAGTTGATCTGCAGCATGTGTCCCAGTAAGCCAATATCGAATAAAAACAGTTTGAAGATATTTTCTTTGGCCAGTGGTTTAAGGGGGGAGTCAGGCTTGCAGTCTATGGGGTGACACTTGGAGATCAGTCGGCAATTTTCCAGCCAGTTAATGGGGCCCGCCAGCTCTTTGTAGCGACTTTTTTTCTCTAAAACGTCTTTGAACTTAAACCGTTTAACTGAGTCGTCCATGGTATTGGATAACTGAACTGGCACATTTTTAAAAATTGCCTGTATATGTTGTGCAGAAAGTTTATCGGAGTACTTTCCGAAATCGCGCTCATAACCCGAGAGAAGTGAAGTATGTATTTGTTGGACTGTCCGGGTTCTTTCAGTGATGTCTTTATCAATCTCAAACCAGGCCTTTACTGCTTCTGGCATCCCTCCAACAAAGTAATAGTCAATAAGCAAACTGAAGAGCTTTTCATGAGCTACCTTACCCAGATTCATTTGTTCAAAAGCTTTAAGCAGAGGCGGTTGATTGGAGGCCAGGAGGAATTCCTCAAATGTCATTGGGTAGAGTTCAAGCCATTCCACCTTACCAACGGGAAATGAATCCAGAAGACCAATATTTGACCCCGATGCACAGAGATACATATGAGGACACTGTTCAGCAAAAAACTTCAGGGAGTGAAGGGCCGCCAGACACTCTCCAACCTCATCAAAAATGATGAGATCCTTTTGCCTGTCAATGCTGATGTTCAGTTCAATCTCGATATTGGTGATAATATCGTCTGGTTTGAGAGAGTCGGCAAACAGGTTCGCCAAACCGGGCTGCTCAAGAAAATCCAGGCGTATGACTTGTTCAAAGTGTCCACCGAACAGTGTTTCAAGGAGAAAAGATTTGCCCGTTTGCCTTGCACCATCAAGCAGAACAGGCTTTCTTGAGGGGCTTTGCTTCCAATCAAGCAGTTTTTTCAGCAACAATCTTTTCATGGGTTATGTCGGATTTTTGATCGTTCTTCAATAAAGTGTAGGTGTATACACTTTTATGCGCAATAAAGTGTATTTTTATAACATTTTATTGCGCATAAAAGTGTTATAACAGTTTTTTTGCGTGACCAACATTCTGTCCAAAAGATCAGGCATGAAGGTAGATCTGTCATTAGTTCGCTGCAGACAAAGAGAGCATGACCCTCAGAGATTCATTCGATATGCACCCGCCATTTCACGCCCGCTTCACTTTATGCTATTTTCCCACGACCCTGACGATCAGGAGCCTGTCCGAGTCTGACAGAAAGGACTCACCCGCAAATGATACGGGTAGAAAACGGTGGCCTTTGTCCCGTCACATTCAGCAAACTGCGCTGTTTCAAGCCCATAAACCAGTCTGGTGACAGGTTATTCAATGACCATACAAGAAAAACTACCCAACACACTGACGTCAGCAAGCCCTCTGTCGTCTGAGGTATCTAAACAGCCTGCCAGGTCGCTTAAAATCTGTCTGCTGTGTTATCGAAGTCATCCTTTCGTGGGCGGTCAGGGCATCTACCTCAAATACCTGAGCAAGGCTCTGGTCGAAGCTGGCCATCAGGTGGATGTTATTTCCGGCCCTCCCTATCCGGATCTTGATCCCCGGGTGGGACTGATTGAAATCCCCAGTCTGGATCTGTTCAGCCAGGAAAGTCATGTCACAGCCCTGAGACCCAGACACCTGAAATCCTGGTCTGATTTTTTTGAATGGTGGGCCATGCTGACCGGAGGCTTTGCCGAGCCCTACACATTTACCCGTCGTGTCGTGAAATATCTGCACAAAAACGGTCATGACTACGACATTATTCATGACAACCAGAGTCTGGGCTATGGCCTTCTGGACCTGCAAAAACAGGGTATTCCTGTTGTCGCCACCGTCCATCACCCCATAACCCGGGACAGACAGTTGGCTCTGGATGCCGCGCCTGACTGGAAGCACCGTCTGTTGACTCGTCGCTGGTATTCCTTCCTGACCATGCAGGGCAAAGTGGTTCGTAAACTGAAGCACATTGTCACTGTTTCGGAGCAGTCCCGGGGGGATATTGCTGAAGCCTTTGAGCGTCCAGCTGACGACATTAGTCTTATTTATAATGGGATTGATACCGAAGTCTTCAGTCCTCAACCCCATATCGAACGCAAGCCGTTCAGAATTATGACAACAGCCTCTGCGGACCAGCCTTTGAAAGGTTTAAAACACCTTCTGGAAGCCATGGCTTTGTTAAAACCGGACTATCCTGAGCTGGAACTGCTGGTGGTAGGCAAACTGAGAGCAGGTGGTCAGACAGAGCGGCAGTTGAAACAACTGAATCTTGGTTCAGTGGTAACTTTTGTGTCCGGCATTTCCACTGAACAAATGGTGGAATACTATTCCCAGGCCGCCATTGCTGTGACCCCTTCACTCTATGAGGGTTTTGGGCTGCCAGCCGGAGAAGCCATGTCCTGTGGATGTGCAGTCATTTCTTCAGACGGAGGAGCTCTCCCTGAAGTTGTGGGAGATGCTGGCCTGATTGTCCGGGCTGGCAACAGCAAAGCCCTGGCACAAGCCTTGCGGACACTGTTGGAAAACCCTGAACAGCGGATGAAATACGGCCAGCTTGGCCGACAACGAATTCTGGATACCTTCTGCTGGAAACTAGCCGCCAGACAGTTCAGCCAGTATTACCTGAACCTGTTGGATACTGAACAAGAACCCGAAGAATTAAAAGCCACAATCGCTGCCGATGCAGAGCCTGACCAGCGAACCGCTGTCAGCGGGTGATGCCAGAGGATAACTGAAACAATATGCAAACCATAGATTTTAATCGTCTGAAGTTACGCAGTGGCGATAAAGTGCTGGACGTGGGTTGCGGTGAGGGCCGTCACTCCATCGCAGCCTGGCTGAAGGTCAGAGTGGATGTGACAGGTTTGGACCTTTGCGAAAAAGACTTGCAAACAGCCCGTGACAGGCAGCAGGAGTCTGAACAATTTCTGCAGGGGGCAGAAGACGGTCGCAGTCTTCGTTTTATTCAGGGCAACGCTCTGGAATTGCCTTTTGAAGACGACACGTTCGACAAAATAATCTGTTCCGAAGTGTTGGAGCATATTCCCGATTACCTGGGGGTGCTGGCCGAGATCAAACGGGTATTGAAGCCCGATGGTTTGCTGGCAGTCAGTGTGCCCAGAGCCTGGCCGGAAGAGATCTGCTGGCGACTGAGCAAAGCATACCATGAGGTGGAAGGTGGCCATATTCGCATCTTCAACGCCACGCATCTGCGCCATGATATCGAATCGCTTGGCTGGCGTCGTTATTCACGACACTGGGCTCACGCCCTGCACGTTCCCTACTGGTGGCTGAAGTGCTGGAAATGGGAACAGCCCTCTAAACTGGTCGATCACTATCACAAACTGCTGGTATGGGATCTTATGAAAAAGCCGAAGGTGACCCGCATTACCGAAAAGCTGCTTGATCCGGTCATGGGAAAAAGTGTCGTGATGTACTTCGAGTGGGAGTCAGGCAGAGGTAAATCCAACGATACCAACAAGGAGGTCTGTTATGGATAGCCTGCTGCTGACCAAAGGCCTGTTCCCAAGAGATTTTCTCAACAAAACGGCAGAGCACATCCTCTCTGTACAGCAGGAAGATGGCAGCATTCCCTGGTTTACCGGTGGCAAGCTGGACCCCTGGGATCATACCGAAGCGGCCATGGGACTGAGTATTATTGGTCATTATTCTGAAGCTGAAAGCGCCTATGGCTGGCTGCGAAAAGAGCAGCTGGAAGATGGCAGCTGGTTCGCCAACTATCAGGACGGCAAGCCTCTATACAGTGATAAGCGAGAAACGAACTTTGTCGCCTATGTGGCGACCGGTGTCTGGCATCACTATCTGATTACTGAAAATATCGGGTTTCTGGAACTGAACTGGCCCATGGTCGAAAGTGCCATCCAGTTTGTACTACGACAACAGTCGTTTACTGGTGAGATTTACTGGGCGGTCATGGAAGATGGTGAGCCACACAAAGATGCGCTGATTACAGGCTGCTCTTCGGTTCTGAAAAGTCTCGAATGCGCCATTCTGATCGCTCAAGCGCTGAACAGGAAGGTTGAGCCATGGCTCAATGCCTGGCAACAGTTGGGGCAGGCTCTGAAATTCCATCCCGAGTACTTCGACCGCACCTGGGAAAGCAAAGAGCGTTTTTCCATGGACTGGTTTTATCCCATTCTGGCCGGTGTCTTCCGTGGTCAGGAAGCCCGTGACCGAATCCAGACATTCTGGGACAAGTTTGTACGTAAAGACATGGGCTGTCTCTGTGTCAGCGATCAACCCTGGGTCACCATCGCTGAATCCTGCGAGCTGACCATGGCGCTGCTGGCTGCCGGTGAAAAGCAGAAAGCCACTCAGCTCTATAGCTGGTTGCACAACTGGCGTGACAGTGATGGCGGCTATTGGACAGGCTATCAATACGTTGAAGAGGTGATCTGGCCGCAGGAAAAAACGACCTGGACTGCCGGTGCTATTTTGCTGGCAGCCGATGCTCTGACCGAACACACAGCCGCTTCCCGTCTGTTTCTGGAATCGAGTCTGGAGATAAAACCGGAAGTGGAACTGCCAGAAACCGAAGAAGCTCTGGCAGCAGTCAACAATTAAAGGCGGCGGAAAAGCCCCAAAGTGTTGACCATGGGCAGCTCTTCAAACAATCCGGAGGCTTTCGCCAGCTTCCAGATATTGTAAGGCGCCTGCCCACCGTCTTTCGGATCGGGGAAGATATCGTGTATGGCCAGAATGCCGCGGGGCTTGATAAAGCTGACCCAGCTGCGAAAATCTGTCCGGGCGGCTGCTTCACTGTGACCGCCGTCAATAAACACCATGCCCAGAGGCGTGGCCCAGTGACGGGATGCTACCGCTGAAGGTGCAACAACAGGGACAACCGTATCTTCCAGTTTGGCTTCGCGCATTGTGGTTCGGAACGCTTTAAAGCTATCCATCTGTTGAATGCTGGCATCGTAGAGGTCACTGTCATGGTACTCTTCTCCCAGCTGGTGCTCTTCTGAACCCCGGTGGTGATCGACGGCGTAGAGCACACTGTTATTTTGCTGACAGGCAACACCCAGGTAGACCGTAGACTTGCCACAGTAACTGCCAATTTCCAGACAGGGGCCCAGCTGGCTGGCTTTCAGGGCGAACTGATAAAGTGCTTCACCTTCATCCGGTGCCAGAAAGCCTTTAACCGAATCGATATTGAGTGGCAGTTTTAGAGGCATAGCTTGTAAAAGACCCGTTTGTAAAAGACCTGTCTGTAAAAAGGTCGTTCGTTTTTTTCAATTTATACGTCGGAAGTAGTTCAGTCAGATGACTGGCTGCAAAGGCATAATAACAAATCAGGCTTGGACAGTGCGTAAAAATCATAAACCTTTCTGGATCAAGGTGCTCTCAGACCGCTGGCAGCGGTTTTATATCCGGCACTTTTTCAGCAAACATTTTGAACATCTGGGCGAACACCCCATGGTGGTTCACCCTTCTACTGTCAATGTTCATGGTGCCGGTATTTCCATTGGTCGTTTTGTCCACCTGATCAGTATCCGCCATAACCCGGTCAGTCTTTCCACCTGGAGCGGCCGGGGAATCCAGGGTGATATCAAAATAGGTGATCATTGCCTGATATCTCCGGGAACTACAATATCTTCAGCAGCCAGCATTACCATTGGTGACAACTGTATGTTAGCCGCCGATTGCTACATATCCGACAGCGACTGGCACGGTCTCTATAACCGTCTGCGCCCCTTCCATTGCAGCAAACCTATTGTGCTGGAAGATAATGTCTGGGTAGGGCATGGTGCAAAAGTTGGCAAGGGTATCACCATAGGCGAGAACAGTGTTGTGGCAGCAGGTGCGGTGGTTGTGAAAGACGTGCCTCCCAATACGGTAGTGGGAGGCAATCCGGCCAAAGTCATTAAAAAGCTGAACCCCCAACGCCGGATGCTGAAAAGAGAATTTATGTTTCGGGACAGCGATCGTTTCCTTCACATGCAGGAGGAACTGGATCGCTATGTTTTGGGGGGGAATAGCCTGAGAGGCTGGGTTCGTCACAAGCTTTTTCCCAGAAAAGGGGATTAACTTTGACGTCCCGGCAGGCTCTCATGAACAATTAGCCCGGAATCAAGCGAGTTTACAGGTCAGCCATTCTCCAGATTCCCAGCAGATCCGGCACTTCATCCTTGCCTCTCATAAAGTCATTAATGGCTGCCGCCAGGGTTGAATAATCGACTCTGCTTGCGGGCATTGAGGCAATGACGACCGGAATCGGTTTGTTATCATCAGCCGCAAAGGTAATGTTGATGAACCCCCTGGCAATGCTGACGGTGAAATACTGGTATTTGGACTGACCATAAAATGCCAGCAGGTAGACGACGTCTTCATGTTTTGCAGCGTGCTCTGTAACGGCAGCAATGATGACATCAGCCTGACTTTTGCCACTGTAATGGCTGACGACTTTTCCGGGGTCTACTTTACTTAGTTGCAGGCCAGATCCACCGGCTACGGCATTAAACCCCTTGCTCATGCCCTCGGCATTGCCGGTGTTGCTCCTTATGAGTCTTGAATCTTTGCTGTTCGAGGTAAAGCTGACGATGTCATTAACCTGGTCAGTACGTGCCTTTGAACCGATGCCCAGTAAATTAACAAGATCTTTATTGATATTGAAAATCATGGTTCTGGCATGGCTGCTTTCTATGAGCTTTCTGAAACTTCTTGCACGAGAGGGCAGGAGTGACTTAAAAGCTTTTTTAATCAGGGAAGGCGTTTTGTAAAGTAAGAGCCCGTCATCTCTGTTGCGGGATGCCTCAATGCCGGCATTAAATTGCCTGCCGAAGTCCAGCGCCTTCATGGCATCCAGAACATCCTGTGCCGTCGGTTTACTCTCGGAAGCTGACAATTTATAGGCTTCACAGAGTTTGGAAAAATTCTCCTCAGCCTTGGCTCCAAGAGCTGTATAGGCTTCAGAGAAAGCAGGGTCCACAGAGTGGTCGTTACCGATGGCTCCGGCAGCGAGCATTTGTTCATAATAAGCAGAATTGCCGACCACTAAAGCAGTCTCGGGATAGGCGCCCGATACGCTCAAACCGTAGGCTGTGGAAACCATATCAATCATTCCCTGATTGATTTCTTCCGCTGGAGCTTTAAGTGGCAGGGCCAGAATCAATAGAATTGTCCATAAATACTTCATAATGGTACCTCCTGATAGTAAATCCGTTTAATAATTTAGACACGACTAAGGGTGAGAAAGTTCCTCTTGCCCCAGAAGGCATTAAAGGTAAGGATGTAGGCAGATACTTGCGAAGGTTCTATGAAAACCTATTCAACACTGAGGCTCATCCTCGGAGACCAGCTATACGCTGGCCATAGCTGGTTCAGTAACAAAGAGCCGGATACCCTCTATCTGATAGCAGAGCTCTATCAGGAAGCCTCCTATGTAAAGCACCATGTACAAAAGATCTGTGCCTTCTTTGCAGCGATGGAAGCCTTTGCTGCGGCACTGGCAAAGTCCGGCCATGAGGTTTTGCATTTAACCCTCGATGAGACGGCTCAATACGAGGATTTGCCATCCCTTCTGCGAGCGCTGGTCAAAACCCACGGGATCAAGCGGTTTCAATACCAGAGAGCCGATGAATACCGGCTTCTGAGGCAGTTGCAGGACATGAATATCGGTGTCCCTGTCCAGGAAGTCGATAGCGAACACTTTCTACTGCCGTTTGATGAGCTTTCGAGCTATTTCTCTCAGGGCAAAGCCACAAGGATGGAGCACTTTTATCGCAAGATGCGAAAGCGATTCGACATTCTGATGGACGGCGATCAGCCAGAAGGCAGACAGTGGAATTATGACCAGGAGAACCGTAACTACTTCAAAGCCAGTGATCTTGAAGAGATCCCGGAGCCACTGGTGTTCAGTAATCCGGTGACAGGCATTCTGGAAAGGCTGAACAGACAAAATATTCAATATTTTGGTAAAGCCACTCCCGAGCTGATCTGGCCGATTACGAGGCAGCAGTCACTCAAACAACTGCGTTACTTCTGTCAACACGGATTGCCGCGGTTCGGGCAGTTTCAGGACGCTATGACTCACCGGAGTGATAAAAAATGGAGCCTCTATCACTCTCGTCTGTCCTTTGCCCTGAACAGTAAAATGCTGACCCCAATGCAGGTGATTCAGGCCGCAGTCAGAGCCTGGCGAGCAGACCCCGAGTCCATCTCCATTGCCCAGGTGGAAGGATTTGTCCGACAGATTCTTGGCTGGCGGGAGTACGTTCGGGGCATTTACTGGGTCAACATGCCAGAATATTCCTCACTCAACTACTTCAAGGCTCAGCGTGCATTGCCGGACTTTTTCTGGACCGGCGAAACCCGAATGACCTGTCTGCAGGAGGCGATTGGTCAGTCTCTGGATTATGCCTATGCCCACCATATCCAGAGATTGATGATTACCGGCACATTCTGTTTGTTGGCAGGAATCGACCCCGGTCAGGTTGATGAGTGGTACCTGGGCATTTATGTGGACGCTATTGAGTGGGTCGAACTCCCAAACACCCGTGGCATGAGCCAGTTTGCAGACGGTGGTTTGTTAGCTTCAAAACCCTATGCGGCCAGCGGTAACTATATCAACAAGATGAGTGACTACTGCAAAAGCTGTCACTACGACGTGAAGCGAAAAACCGGTGAGCGGGCCTGCCCATTCAACAGTCTTTACTGGCATTTTATGGTGAAACACAGAGAGCAACTGAGCAAGAACCCCAGAATCGGCATGATTTACAAGAACTGGGATAAACAGTCCGTTGATGAACAGGCAGTTATTACTCATCAGGCAGAGGTGTATTTGGGGGAAATAGACGAGCTTTAGCAAAAACGCCTTAAACCCTTGCCCAGCCGAACATGTTAGAGCTTTTGTATTGGCTAAGGTTGGCCCACTCGCCGCCTGACCAGTAACGATTGATTTAAATAGCGATGCTGGCCTGATGAATGTGTATCCATTTCAAAATCCCCGGTCAATTCGTAAACCGCCCAGCCGGAAGCAAATTTATCCAGTTCACTTTGGTTATTTTGCATAAAAGCTGTGGCTTCTCTGGCACTTTTAAACGCCAATCCACCGGGATATAACCCCCAGAACATAGGCCCAAACTTGATGATATTTTTGCCTTCCGACAGGGCGCTCTGATAGCTGGCATCACCAATGGTAAATACGGGGTGGGTAATATCCTCTCTCGCCAATGGGCTGAACGAATCCATTACCCCAAACCAGACAATGGCAGCCAGGACAGCGGTCAGGATGATGAGGTACTTGGCAAATTTCATAAAGAGTGAGATCTGTTATTGGTTGATCAGCCTCCCAAGTCTCCGAAACAGGGTGCCGTTGAGTCCATTCTGGCACAACCTGAAGAGACCATTATTGATTCAGCCGACCGGTCACACCAAAATAGGCTCTATAGGGCAAAATTCTGAGCATTCCCATCATCATGCCAAACACCTTCGGAAATCGAATTTCAAAATGTTTGCCATTTAAACCGCGCAGAATAGCTTCTGCTGCTGGCTCAGCATCCATCAGAAAGGGCATCTCAAAGGTGTTTTTATCCGTCAGAGGGGTTTTTACAAATCCCGGATTGATCAGTTTGATATCCACACCTTTCGGTTTCAGATCCGTATACAGGGACTCAGCCATATTGATCAGAGCTGCCTTGCTGGCCCCATAAGCGGCGGCAGCAGGTAAACCACGATAGCCGGCCAGCGAGGCATTAATCGCCAGGGTTCCCGACTGCTGGTTCACCATCATGGGGATTAACGCATCCAGACAATGACAGACGCCCATCACATTCAATTCGAAGTGTTGACGCATATGGGTGGATCTGAAATCCACGCCTGCTGTTTTAATAAATGTGCCTGCATTCAATACGGCAATATCCACCTGACCAAAGCGGCTCATAATCTCCTCGGCTACTCGCGTCACCTCATCCTGACGGGTCACGTCGGCAGGCAAAGGGATAATAACTCCCTCCAGATCAAGCGCTTCGTTCTGTAGCCGGTCCAGATTGCCGAAACTTCGCGCCGTAGCTATGACCGTGCCACCTTGACGGGCCATCATTAAAGCCAGCTGGCGACCGATTCCCTGACTGGCACCGGTAATCCAGATTACCTTGTTTTTCAGAGATGGGAGTTTCTTCATTTTTCCTTCTCTGATTCTGTATTCGAAAGCTGCAGTTTTTCCAGCGATGATGCACTGATCAGCGAAGCATCTTTACTGAAATAGAAGGTCAGGGTGCCCAGCCTGAACCCCCATTTGCTGACATCAGCAATATTGAGAATCTGGCCATTTTCCTGCAGGAACAGCCAATCATCAAATTTCACCCGCCAGTTGATTCCCTTGATGGGTAAATTCATTTCATAGGTCCAGTTAAAGGTGTTGCCCTGACTGCTGCCTGTGGCCAGACCGATCAAATCATCTGCCTGACCTTCGTAGTGGCTGTCATCCAGTGTTTTTATTTTCCAGAGCCGGTTGGATGCAGTGCCATCGTCATAAATAAAGTCCTCATCCAGTATTAGTGTATTGTCTTCTATTCGACCTTTCATGATGACTTCAAAGTAGTTCCGCACTTTACCAAAGCGATCAACAAACTCTCCCCAGGCATAGGTGGTGCCCTGGAAATATTGTTCAATGGTTAGAACAGGTTGGTCCTGCCTGTATCGCTTCTGTATTGCTTCCCGCATAACTAAGACCTCCCTGCCTGCTTCATATACCGGGCTTACTGATTCGATAAAGTCTCACGTCAATGCTGTCCTGCTTAAAGCCGGCTTCACAATAAGCCAGGTAGAACAACCACATACGTTTAAAATGTTCGTCAAAGCCCAGAGTCACAATCTCTGGCCAGTGTTGCCTGAATGATTGGGCCCAGATTGAAAGTGTTCTGGCGTAATCACGGCCAAAGGAATGAGTGTTCTCGATATTCAGGCCTGCCTGATGACACTGGTCGTGGATCACCTGGTCTGTCGGGAGCATGCCGCCCGGGAAGATATAACGCTGAATAAAGTCGGCTTCCGCCCGATAATCGCTGAAGCGCTCTTCATCAATGGTAATCACCTGAATCACCGCCACTCCGCCAGGCTTGAGGGCATCAAACACTTTCCGGAAATAAATGGGCCAGTGGTTCTCTCCCACGGCCTCTAACATCTCTATGGAGACAATGCGGTCGTACTGTCCCTGGATATCCCGGTAATCCTTTAGCTGAAAGTTAAAACCGGCATCCTGCTGAAGCGAATCACGGGCAAACTGTAACTGCTCTCTGGACAGCGTCACTCCGGAATAATTCTGTCCTCCCTGCTGCTGTAATGAGCGGGCAAAACCTCCCCAGCCACAACCGATTTCGAGCACGGAATGTTCTGGCATCACATCCAGCCAGTTCAGTACCCATCTGTATTTATTGGCCTGAGCCTGTTCAAGTGTTTCATCGTTGTTGCTGAACAAGGCACTGGAATAGGTCATGGAGTCGTCCAGCCACAATCGGTAAAAGTCATTGCCCAGATCATAATGGGCGGCAATATTGCGACGACTTCCTGAGCGACTATTGTTGTTTAAAAGATGACTTAATCGATTCAGTTTTCGAAATAGCCAGTTTGAGGAAAATTGCTTGTCTAACTGCTTTTCATTAAACATTCCCCAGTCCAGCAGAGCCTGCAGGTCTGGCGTATCCCAGTCGCCTTTCATGTAAGATTCTGCCAGCCCGATGATCCCCCGGTTGGCTGCCAGGAGCATGCTGAAAGGGTGATTAATTCTGACTCTGGCAATCGGTACGTCCCGTAGAGACGAACCTATTTTTATCACACTGTTCTTTTGTACTAACTCAATACGACTCAGCGAAGCCTTCTCCAACCGTTTAACCAGCCAATTAACGGCTTTGGACGATGTTTTATTGAGAAACAATTCACCTTCGCCAAGGGCATTTCCTTCGCTGTGGGCGCTTCTTTCAGCATGGAGGTTAGCTGCGCTCTGCCCGGGAGGCAATCCATTCTGCGACAGGGTTTTTCCTGAGATGTCCAACATTTACGCCCCCTGTTTCTGGTACTTTTTTTGTTCGTTCATGGTTGTTGTTTTTCCTGTGCGTTTCAGGGTGCTATTCCAGCGGTGTGTGATGCCGCGACTCCAACTGAAGAAGCGATCTTTTGGAACATGGCGAACTACCCGAACACCTTTAATGAATAGCCGGAGAGCTTCCCAATGAATGGCCAGAGTTACCTTGAAAGCCTGCAATGGCAGAACAAACAACTGCCTGAGAATGTTCAGATCACTGAGCGCCTGTCGCTCGCCCTTGAGAACTGCTGCAAATAGCTGGCCATCAGCATTATGTAGATGAATGCCAAGTTTCAGAATCTGGTCGGGCAAGCGGGCCTTGAAACGGTATTCACATTCGGTTTCAAAAAAGGGTGAAACGTGAAGTTGCTTCTTGACGGACTGGTGAAAGGTTGTTTTTTTACCCTCACTGTTTTCTATCGGTATAACGTAACTGTGTCGTTCACCAAAGGTGTTGGACACCTCATAGATAAGGGTAGACAGTTTCTGCTCTGAGTCCAGACAGTAATAGACCGTCAGAGGATTAAAGATATAGCCAAGTACTCTGGGGTAACACAACATAAAGATTTGTTCAGGTGCCGGGATGTCATATGCCAACAAAAGCTTGGTTGCCTGGGTTTTGAGACAGTTTCCGGAACCGTCAGCAAAGTCTTTTGGATGAAAAGAGAGCACATTGAATCGGCTCACTGAAAACAGCTTGAGCTCGTCATCAAGCTGATTCAGCTCATCCAGATCGATAAGCCAGGAAGCCACCCGATAACTGAAACGGTGCTTCCGGGGCCGAATACGGTTATGCATTAACTGTCCCCAATAGACCGCTGACTTCATGTCCGCCTCCCATTACTGACACTGCTGTCTGTAACCTTGTTGGTAGTGCTGTTTGTAAAATGAGAAACCGGCCTCTTCCCGATACCATGTTCGGGCCAGATCAACCTGTCATTCTGGTTTTCAACAGACCAGGGTCTTCTTTTTCCACCCAGTGCTTCGGCAACGGCCAGCCCGGATTGAAGGCCGTCTTCATGAAAACCGAAACCAAACCAGGCGCCACAGAACCATGTACGATTACGGCCCTGTAACTCCCATAATCTTGATTGTGCCTCCAGAGCATTTCGATCAAACACAGGGTGGTCGTAGAGGTAGCAACCATGAATAGATTCAGGCTCTAAGGAAGGGTTGAGAGTGACAAACAGAGGAAGACCTTCCAGATGCTGAAGACGATTCATCCAGTAAGTGACGGAAGGACCCTCATTGCTCTGGGTGCCAAAATAGTTCCAGCTCGCCCAGGCTCTTTTTCGTTTAGGCATCAGTCGTTCATCACTGTGCAAAATAGCCCGATTACGCTGGAAACTGAACGATCCTAACAGTAATTGTTCCAACTCACTGGGTTCACTCAACATCGCCAGAGAAGTATCTGCGTGACAGGCCATAACAACATGATCAAACTCATGAGTATCGCCCTGCAAGTCAGAAATGATAACCCGGTCTGCATGGCGCTTGACCTTTCGAACACAGCGATTTTTGATGGCCAGGCCGTCCATGTCGTCCAGAATGCGGCGAACATACTCTTTGCTACCGCCATCGACAGTTTGCCACTGAGGACGATTTGTCAGCTGCAGTAAGCCGTGATTCTGGCAAAAACGCATAAAAGCCAGGGCGGGATAATCCAGCATTCGATCGGATGGCGTTGACCAGATAGCCGCTCCCATTGGCACCAGGTGATCATCCATAAAACGTTGGCTGTAGCCCCGACCTGTGAGCAGTTCCCGGAGCGTGACTGATGGGTCCAGCTGTTTCATTAATTTGGCACTGGACCGATAGAACCGGAAAATATCCAGCAACATTTTCAGAAATCCGGGCTTAACGGCATTCAACCTTTGGGCAAACAGTCCATTCAGGTCTGTTCCGGAATATTCAGTCTGTCCTTTATTCATGGATACCGCAAAAGACATATCCGTATTGGTGACAGGTACATCCAAATGGTCAAAAAGAGCTGTTAGATTGGGGTAAGTTTTATCATTGAAGACAATAAAACCGGTATCCACGGGTATAGACTGGTCATCATCCTGAACCATCACCGTGTTACTGTGACCTCCAAAACGATCATCTTTTTCAAATAGAGTGACTTGATGCTGCTTGGACAGTAACCAGGCGCTGGAAAGCCCACTGATGCCTGATCCAATTACAGCAATGCTGAGTCCTTTAGCTGTCATAGGGCGACCTGTAAACATAATCTTCAAGATTTTTACGCTATAACGATTTATTTGGATCACTCACTAAAAAATCGGAATCCAGATGATCCAAACGACATTTCATAGCGTAAAGAGAGACAAATGAGCTGGACACACGATACTCTCATGATAAGTCCATCTACGAACAAGACCACAATGGATTCAGAAAACAGTCACTCTGAAATGCCAGACAAGCTCAAGCAGTCATTGGTTGATCTGGGCCGCTATCGGGACAAACAAACGTTTGCGCTCCTGTACAGTTTTTTTGCACCCAGACTCAAAAGACACTTGATGACTAAAGGCGCACACGGAGAAATGGCTGAAGAGCTGGTTCAGGAAACCATGCTCTCTGTCTGGAGACATTGCAAAAGCTACGACCCCGAGAAATCTACGGCGTCCACCTGGATCTTCAGGATTGCACGCAACCTCTGGATTGATCGGTTGAGAAAGGAAAAAGCGGACTTGATGACGCCGTTAGATAATTATCCGGAAAGCCATTTTGAGCCAGCCATGGCGGAGCTTGATTCAGAAAAGATCAAGTCCGCTCTCAAGAGCCTGCCTCAACAACAGGCTCAGTTGGTGTATAAGGTCTACTACGAAGGAAAAAGCCACCGGGAAATTTCTGAAGACATGGACATGCCTCTGGGCAGTGTCAAGTCAGGCTTGAGACTGGCTTTCAACAAACTTCGTAGTCAGGCGGGAGGGTTAAAATGACTACACATCATCCTGACCTCAGCACCCTGATGAGCTACTCTGCGGGCAGTCTGCCTGATGCCATTGCTACTGTGGTTGCTGCTCATCTGAGTGTTTGCAGTCATTGCAGACAACAGGTTCAGGAAGCTGAACAAGTCGGTATCAGTTTACTGGAAGAGTTAGAACCAGCACCCATGTCTGACCATGCTAAAGACGACATTCTTGCCCTGCTTGATGAGATTGAGCAGGCTCCCGTCAGTAGCAGAGAGGAGCGGGATGTTCCGGTTGATGCCGATATACCGGCTCCTTTCAGACCCTTGCTCGGCTATTACCTGGACGATCTGCATTGGCGGTACATGGCTCCGGGCCTGAAGCAATTCTTACTGCCAGCGTCTGGTGGCAGCAACCTGCGGTTGTTAAAGATCGCACCTGGCACCTGCATGCCTTCCCACGGGCATACCGGCTCAGAACTTACCATGGTATTGAGAGGTTCCTATTCGGATGAGCTGGGTCGATTCTGCGCTGGAGATGTAGCCGATCTGGACCCGGACGTTCAACATCAACCGGTGGCAGACACAGGCGAAGACTGCATTTGTCTGATTGCCACTGATGCACCTTTACGATTCAATGGTCTCGTTCCCAGGCTTCTGCAACCCTTCTTCCAGCTTTGAGTTGAGTCATTTTACAGTCAGTCTTCCGGGATGCATGGGTTATCCACACTCTTTGCATTCCGACGACTGAATCTAAACGACAGCCTTAAAGTATCTACATAAATAGTTGGTTGTTTTTTGATCAGTTGACAAAAAAACCGTTTAATGAGGCTTCCAGATGTATCCAGAAAGAAGTCACAAGGTTATCCACAATATTTGTGGATAATGAAACATAACTGTCATCATCGTGCAGATATGACGTGGTATTCCAGCAATCCCCGGTGTTGCATCCAGCGGATAAACCAGACCAGCAGCCGCAAACGAATCCAGACTTTTGGACGGGTAACAGGCGACAGTTGACGATAGTGCTGCGAGAACCAGAAGCAGAAGCCCGAAAGAACATCCTGGCTGATGTCCAGACACTCAACTTTTTCAAAGCCCGCTTCTTTAAGATGGAATTCATACTTTTGCCGAACCATTAAGCCTTTCACAGAAATACCACAGGGTCTTGCCAGCAGGTTTACCATTCTTCGTTCCATGGGATTCCTGAAAGGGCGGCTGAGTATCATATCGGTCAGGGTAAGGCTGCCGCCATCCTTAAGGACTTTTCTGGCGTTGTTGAAAAAACGCGATTTGTTATCAAACTGGTAAGCGCAATCAAGGGCCAGCAATTTGTCAAAAGAATCAGCCTCCAGCTTCGCCAGCTCCAGCTCGTGGCCTCTTACCAGCTTCAGCTGGTCATAGTGATCACACTGGTCCTGGGCGCCTGCCAGCAGTTGCTCTGTTTCTGCCAATGCGGTGAGTGAATCAACCTGATAATAATCGAGCCAGACCAAAAGCTGATCGTTGCTGGAGAAACCCACATCCAGAACCTTATCCTGATTGGAGAGGCAGGCTTTATCGGCAAGCAGACCTGCCAGCTCGGAACAGGCATGACCATAATCGGAAGTCTCGCGCCAATAACCGATCAGCCTCCAGCCGGAGGAAGTTGATACACCACTGTTCAAAAGCCACTGATCAGCCAGCATGCCACGCTCTCCATTAGAAGGGGGCCACCAGATATTGACGATCAGACTGATCAGCTGGGACAAAAGTCCTGACATTACCAGCCAAGTTAACAGGATGCCTGAAAGAAATGCGAAGATGGTCATAGAATATAAATTATTAATTCCTTTGGATAAGCCTGTATGTCCGCACAGAGCTCGGGCAGTTAGCTGATAATAGTGAGATCCTTCTTCTATTGCCAGCGGCAAACCGGGAGGCCATAGCCGTTTGCTGACGGACACTGTCACTATCAACAGGGAAGTATGGAGCACCTCTGATAACCAAACAGGCACATTTGTGTAATAATTGGCGGTTTATCTTTTAAATGATGTATAGGCTGTCTGGTCAGGCAGATCGCCAAGGGGGAGCTAGGTTATGCTGATAACGTCTAATGTGACCATGCAATTCGGGGACAAACCCCTCTTTGAAGATATCTCCGTCAAGTTTGGCGACGGCAACCGTTACGGTCTGATCGGTGCTAACGGTTGTGGTAAGTCCACCTTGATGAAAATTATCAGTGGCGAACTGGAACCCTCTGCCGGCAATGTCAGCTACGATCCCAACGAGCGTATTGCAAAGCTGAACCAGGATCAGTTCGCCTATGAAGAAAACACGGTGATTGATACCGTGATCATGGGCCATGCCGAACTCTGGAAGGTCAAGGAAGAGCGTGACCGCATTTATGCCAAGGCTGACATGACAGAAGAAGAAGGTATGCGTGTCGCAGATCTGGAAGTTCTGTTTGGTGAAATGGACGGTTATTCCGCCGAAGCCCGTGCCGGTGAACTGCTGCTGGGCCTGGATATTCCTCTGGAGCAACACTATGGTCCAATGAGTGCTGTTGCCCCGGGCTGGAAGCTCCGTGTTCTGTTGGCTCAGGTATTGTTTGCCGATCCGGACATCATGCTGCTGGACGAACCCACCAACAACCTGGACATCAATGCGATCCGCTGGCTGGAAGGGGTACTCAAGCAGCGCGACTGCACCATGATCATTATTTCCCACGACCGTCACTTCCTGAACAGTGTCTGCACCCACATGGCTGATCTGGACTACGGTGAGCTGCGAACGTTCCCGGGTAATTACGACGAGTACATGATTGCGGCTACCCAGGCTCGTGAGCGTATGCAGGCTGATAATGCCAAGAAGAAAGCCCAGATTGCGGAGCTCCAGAGTTTTGTCAGTCGCTTTTCTGCCAATGCTTCCAAAGCCAAGCAGGCGACCTCCAGGGCCAGGCTGATCGACAAGATCAAGCTCGAAGAGGTTAAACCTTCCAGCCGACAGAATCCGTTTATCCGTTTTGAACAGGAAAAGAAACTGTTCCGCAATGCGCTGGTGATGGAAAAAATGTCCCAGGGTTACCAGGACAACATGCTGTTCAACGACGTTAACCTGATGGTTGAAGTAGGTGAGCGCATTGCCATCATTGGTCAGAACGGTATTGGCAAGTCCACATTGCTGCATACTCTGGCCGGTAAGATGGCACCGAAGGGAGGCACTATCCAGTGGTCAGAAAACGCTGATATCGGTTACTACGCCCAGAACCACAGCGACGAGTTCGATAAGGATATGAACCTGTACGACTGGATGAGTCAATGGATGAACGAAGGCGACGATGAGCAGGTGATCCGTGGTGTTCTGGGCCGTATGCTGTTCTCCCAGAGCGACATCAAAAAGTCAGTCCGCGTTATTTCCGGTGGTGAGCAGGGCCGTATGTTGTTCGGCAAACTGATTCAACAAAAACCGAACGTATTACTGATGGATGAGCCGACTAACCACATGGATATGGAATCCATTGAATCTCTGAACCTGGCGTTGGAAAACTATCCGGGCACACTGATCTTTGTCAGTCATGATCGTCAGTTTGTATCGTCTCTGGCGACCCGCATCATTGAAATCACAGAAAATGGCATCGTCGATTTCCACGGAACTTATGACGATTACCTGCGCAAGCAGGGGGTTGTTGAAGAATAAGTGATTAATGGGGCAGAGGGTCTCTGCCCTTATCATGAATGAATGGTTTATTCGATACCCAGCAGCTCCACATCAAAGATCAGCGCAGAGTTGCCGGGGATTTTACCGGCACCCCCGCTGCCGTACGCCAGATTGGCAGGAATAAACAGTCGGAACTTGTCGCCTACCGACATCCGTTGCAGACCTTCGGTCCAGCCCGGAATCACCTGATTCAGTCCAAAAGAAATCGGCTGTCCACGGTCTACAGAACTGTCAAACACCTGACCATTAATTAACGTACCGTGATAGTGCACTTTCACTTTGCTGGTGGCTGTGGGGTGATCGGAATCTTCACCCTTCTCAAGAATCTTGTACTGCAATCCGGACTCTGTAGTCATCACGCCTTCTTCATTCCGGTTTTTTTCCAGAAAAGCCTGACCCTGAACCAGGGCCTCCTGAGCCAGTTGTTTTTTCTGGTCAAAGCGGCGTTTGCCCCAGAACAAGATGACAGCAATAAAAACAATGAGGATAGCAGTAGACACAAGGATCACCCGATCTGTGGATAAGTCGATGAAAAATACCTTATCCGGACAGCTAACTCAAAAATATCAGCCTCCTATCTCCGCTTCCCTGTCGGTTTCTGCGGGCTCAGGTTTGGGATTAACCAGCTTTTCCTCTTTGGGCCATTGTCCACTCTGTTTTCGGGTCCCCATAAAAAGAACAGCAACCATACCCACCAGAATCAGCCCCATCTGAACCATAAAGATCAGCATGATCAGCGGCAACATCAGTACAAACAGGCCCGTGAGAATAACGGTGCCGAGAATTGCTTTAAACGGGCTGATGGCAGCGCCATTACGCTGCTCAAAAAAAGCAGTCTTAACGTGAATGAAGTCATTTTTTAATTGATTGAGCCATTTTTCCATGATTTACCTCGATCAGGGAGGAAGTTAGTCATGGCTCAAGTGTAGAGGGTTGTGGATAAACAGATCGTGTCCGGTAGATTAAAGTTTGTTCATCGAAAAGGGTTGTGTTTTTAAAGGACAGGAGTTGCCACTGGCCGGTGAAGGACTGTTTTGACGAAGATTACTGGCTTAGTCTGATCCCCCGTTACCTCTGCTCCAGTCATAAAGCAAAATGCCAACTCGAGGTGAATATACGCATGCTGCCAGACCTCCATAGATTAAAGCACCTCTCAACGCCCTGATGTGGGGTGATCCATGGTAAATACAATACCCTGTAACAGCGCCTATGAATGCGTGTGGAGTCACAGTAAAAACAACAACTCCCGTTCCGAACAATGCCGCAAAAGTATTCACCAAGCTTTTCGGAGTGTATAAACCCCACAAAATGGTTTTTTTGCTGTAGCTGTCAGGACCAAAGTTGTCATCATCATCGCAGCAGCCATAATTGTAATTGCCATGATCACTGCTGCCACTGGAGAAGACAGCGCCTGAGAAAATAATCACATATCCAAGCATTATGACAAACAGGAAGTTTTTCATTAGATGATCTCAATGGCCATTAGTTCCTGATTGAACACGCAGGATAGCATTTGACTGAAAGCTTGCAAGCCGGGCTGCTTTGAGCGTGATTGAAAAAATTATTGAACCATCGTCCAAGCTAAGAAGGTTCTGATTGGAATCAGCATCTTTGGTGAAAAGGCAAGAAAGAAACGAAAGCTAACTTGAGAGTCAGGCAGCAGGTTATATATTGTGCAAGGAACAATAGAGGTTATCGACGCTTTAAGCCAGGGAGATTAAGAAATATACGGGTGATCTGTTTTTCTTTCAGTGCGACCCCTCTTTTACATTATCTATGCGGCAATTATAAAGCATAACGCCAGCTGCAGTTGAAAATGCACATGCTGATAGCCCTCCCAGAATTGCAGCACCCTTCAACGCCCTGATGTGGGGTGATCCAGAGAAAAAATAATATCCTCCAGCAGCGCCTAGACATGCACGTGGAATAACCCAATAAACAACAAGCCCCATTGCGTGCAATGCCAGCAAGGTCCTCCTCAAGCTTATCTCATCGTATAAACCCCACAGCATGGGTTCTCGATTGTGGCTGTGAGGGACGACGTAGTCATCATTGGAGTTTTCCTCATCGTATAAACCTGACAACATGGGTTTTTGATCGTAGCTGCGAGGGACGACGCAGACGTCATTAGAGCGGGCAGTGCTTGAGAAAACACTCGTATACCCAAGCATTATTACAAACAGGTAATTCTTCATAAAGCGACCTCAATGGTAATTAATTCATGATTGGACATGAAAAAATAGCATTTGACTGAAAACTTGCAATTCTGGCTGCTTTGGGTCTGATTCAATGGATTGGAAAATTGTAAAGCAATACATTAGTTGCTTTTCTCAAAAATGAAACTAATATGTTTCTTTATAGCTAACAAAGCAACTAGTAAGTTGACAAGATGATATGGATACTTTGCTTCAGCAACTTAAAAAAAGGCGCTTGGATTTAGGTCTGAAACAAAACGACATGTTGCTGCGTGTTGGTGTTTCCCGCCAGCAATATCAGCGCCTGGAGTCTAAAGGGAATCCACGGCTTGACACGCTCCAATTGATAGCAAAGGGCTTAAATAGTGAAGTAGTGCTTATACCCAAAGAGAAGCTTGGGGCGGTTCTGACCGTCCTGGGGAGAAGCGTTAACGAAGAGCAGGAGGCAGGATCTGAAGGTGTTAGCTCAGGCCAAAGAGATCAGTCTAATTCAGTGAACAAGAAAAGCTTGTTTGATGATCCGTGGCAAGATTTGCTTGGAGATGATTCGTGAGCAACGATGTTAACGTCATTAAGCTGACACTTCATGGAGAGTGCGTGGGTTATTTGGCTGGCTACCAGAGTGGTAGGAATGTACTTTTTTTTGCCGATGAATTTAGCAGTAATATTCATCGGTCAACGTTTAGCCTGATCACCCATCCTGCATTTCCTCATTCTGATAAATTGATGTCAGAGCCTTGGGCACGAAATCAACGCTTGCATCCAACGCTATCAAATTTATTACCAGAAGGATCGCTGCGAGAACTCATTGCACAGGGATTAAAGGTGCATATTGATAATGAATTTCAAATCTTCTCTTATCTGGGGGAAGATTTGCCCGGAGCAATCATTGCCACACCATTAGAGCCAGAACACGTACCTGATGATGTTGTATCCCTTATTTCCAGAGGTCATTATCGAAATGCGAAAGTGATTAAGTTCGAAAAATTAGAACGAGAAAATAAATTTTCCCTGGCAGGCGTCCAGATGAAGTTTTCAATGGAAGAAAAGGATGGGCGTTATAACCTTTGTAAATCCGGGGTTTTAGGCGATTGGATTATAAAAACGCCATCAACAAAATATAGAGATGTTCCTGTTAATGAATATTCGGCGATGACTCTGGCATCCATAGCGGGTATTGATATACCGGAAATCAAGCTGGTTGATATGGGGCAGTTGGATAACCTGCCACAAATCAATTTACCTGAAGAATCCCTTGCTTTTGCGATAAAGCGTTTTGATCGAAAAAAGAGCAGGCGAGTTCATATGGAAGACTTCGCACAAGTATTGGTGAAGTATCCCCATGAAAAATATCGCACCGCAAACTATGAACAGATTGCCAGGGTCTTGTACGAGTTTTCTGGTGATGCATTAACAGATGTACAGCAGTTCGCAAGACGACTGTTAGTGAATATTTTGTTGGCAAATGGTGACGCGCATTTAAAAAACTGGAGTCTTTTATACGAAGACAAGGTGACACCACGGCTATCTCCTGCTTATGACATAGTAACGACAAATGTGTATATCGATGGGGAGCGAAACTTTGCTTTGAATTTGGGAAAAACAAAAGATTGGTATGCTGTATCATTCTCAAACTTCAAGGCGTGGTCAGAAAAATCGGGCATACCATGGCGAGCAGTAAGGCCTCATCTAGAAGATGTAATGTATAGGGCCCGAACATTGTGGCATTCCGCTATTAAAGAACTTCCGATGAATGTGAAACACAAAGAAAAGTTAACAGAGCATTGGAAAAACTTGCATCAGGATTTCAGGCTGTAAACCTATCTTGATGAAGAAAAGTGAAAGAAGGGGCAAGGCCTCATGTATTGCTCAGCGGATGGTCTGCCATCTTCCCAGCTCTCAAGACACTGCGATGGTGCTAGTGGCAATGGTGTCTACAAACTTTTTTTGCGGCAACCTTTGGTTTGTTTCTGAAGGCAAATTACAGTTATTTTTTTGATTTGCCATTTTTCTGGTCTATTAATTAATCTCCACAAAATTAAATTGTATAGACCGAATAATGAAACAGCTGTTTTTTACGACATTGCTCTTACCGCTTCTGTTGCTGTCTGTCATCTGTCATGCAGAATCGTTGACAACACGTTTTCTTGTCGAGCATGCACAGTTATACCAGAGCTTTTCTATTAAGTGCGCCTTGAATTCATTGCAGTACACCCCGTCAGACAATGCCGATAAAAACGACTATGCATGGGCAACTTTTCCGCCTGATGACCAACTACGAAGGCTTGTTGTTTTCGGGCGAAAAAAGAGCTTTGCCGAGTCCATTTCATGGCGATTGCTTTTCACCATCAATCCGCTGGTTGCTTACGAACTGATCCTGGCCAAAGGTGACACCGCTTCCAGCGGCAAACCTTATTCATGGATAACAGCAGAAGCGTTTGTCGCTGTTAGCTGGCTTTTAAAAAGCTACTGGAACTCCGATTCACTGCTGTTTAAGCCAATGGATCAACTGGAGGCAAGTCAGGATGACTCGTTTGCAATCACCACTTTGATGCTCCCGGGACAAAAGCAACAACAAAGTGACCAACAAAAGCCGCCATCAGAATCATCCGGTCATCAAGCCTCAGGGACAAGTACCCGTGTTTCAGGCTCTATCACAAGTCGACTGTCGTCTGGATCTGGCGGCGGAAAGGAAGACCCTGAACAAAACCAGCATACTTTGGATTTAAATTGTTACGTCGGTTCCTGTTGTGGTGTTTGTGAACTCCGACAATCATCTGATAGTAGTGAGCCACTTGTTAACGCCTTTCCAGCGGAGCACAGCACTTTTTCGGCAGTCGCAAAAGCTCATGAAGTTGTGTCAGGTATTATAGGGCACATGAACTCTTTAAAAAAAATTCTGATTGAAAACGATGAGCATTATGGCCCGAAAAATCCTAACACGGATATTCAGGCATTCGAGAATGCCATCCAATTACTTGAATATCTTCAACCTTGGGTTATTTCAAAAGGTGAAGATGTTAAATTCGTGCCTGATGTCTGTGGAAACTATGATTTTGGCATCAATACTTATTACCATGTTTATTATAAAGGTGATGTGTTATTCACTGTTAATGAAACTGTTAGTGAAAGAAGATTTTCAACTAAGTACAGTTGTGGACAGTTAGCAGATATTAAAACCAGTACGTTATTTGATGAACTCTATTATGCTCCTGATGCCCCCGGGTACCAATCTGCAAAAAGTGAATTTGAGGCGTGTGCAAAATCAACTGGTTAGGTACTTAATGACGTATATTATGACCGGGTGCTGGTTCAGATTAAATAAGTTATCCAAGAGTGAGGAAAATCTGAGTTTTTTGTCTAGAATGATGTTTTCGCTTCTATTTGGGCTTGGTTATCAATAATGAAGAGTAATTGTTGTGTCTTTATTTTTGCCAGCATATTTTTTTTCAGCTGGCAGTCAGGCTACAATTCCTTACACTTCATCATTGGTCTCTGGTTATGGTGTAGATACAATTCTGTCCTCTATCTTATCCGCCGACCCAGTTCGTATACCAAAACCTAACCTGCCTTTGATGCGCAAGACCTCGACTCTTTTATTTACATGATGATCCACATTTTGAATATATCGGGGCCGGAACCCGATTTCGTTACATTGTGTCAGTTACGCCAGTTTCCTCTGAGGTTTGCACACCTGACTCAGGGACAGCAGAATCTGAATCGGTTGCTGGAGAAAATTCCTGAAGAACGTCAAAAGGAGGTGAATCAGGTAATCGATGAAACTCGGGGCCTGTTAACCCTCAATGATGGAACTCTCCGTAACAACGTGAACCTGGCTGCTACCCTACTATGGATGAAATTGAATGTTGATTTGTTGGATGGGAACTGCCAGGGGCAGGGAAAATAAATCAGCCTTGCTTACTCTTTTGTGACACCCTCGACAAGGCGGGGAGTGTCAAAGTGCGCAGGTCGAATAATGAAACAATCGCTTTTTGCGACGCTGCTGTTCCTGCTTTTAGCGCTGTCTATTGTCTGTCAGGCAGAATCGTTGACAAGACATTTTGTTATCGAGCATACGCCAATCACTCAGAGCTTTTCTGTAAAGCACAACTTCAATCCGTTGTTGGGCAATCCGACAGACCTTGCTGACACAAACGACTGTGCAGGATCAACTTTGCCACATGATGACAAGCCAGGCAGACACGGTGTTTACGGGCTAAAAATGAACTTTAGTGAGTCCATTTCATGGCGATTGCTTTTCGTCACCAATCTGCTGGTTGCTTACGAACTGATCCTGGCAACCAATCACGCCGCTCTGAGTGACAAACATTATTCATGGATACCTGCAGAAGCGCTTGTCACTGTCGGCTGGCTTTTAAAAAGCTATTGGAAGCCCGATTCGATGCTGTTTAAGTCAATGGGTCAGCTGGGGGTAAGTCAGGATGACTCGTTTGCGATCACCACTTTGGTGCTACCCGGACAAAGCCAACAACAAAATGACCAACAAAACCCACAATCAGAATCATCCGGTCAGCAAGCCTCAGGCTCAGGGACAACTACCCGTGTTGCAGGCTATTTCACTTATCCACTGGCGTCTGACTCTGACGATGGAAAGGAAGACCCTGAAGAAGAACAGCATACTTTTGGTTTAAATTGCTATGTCGCTGCCTGTTATGGCATTTGTAAATTCTCTCTATCATCCAACAGTAGTGAGTCTGATGAAGGGGCGCTGAATTCCGTTGAAAGTTCGACAAGCCAAAGTCATCACGCGATGAAAGAAAAACAACGCTCTCAGCCACGCGCCGATAAGGCTATTGCAAAAGTAGAGAGACAAGCTAAGAAAAGAAAAAAAGAGAAACGGAAAAAGGAGAAAAGGAGAAAGGAGAAAGTGTCAAAAAAACGCAGGTTTGAGGAAGTAGATGAGCATGTTGACGCCTCTTCTGACACTGAACAATCGAAGCGTAGGCGTACTTCTTCGACCGCTTCAAAAGCTCATAAAACTGTGCCAGGCATCATAAAGCATATGAACAGGTTAAAAAAAATCCTGACTGAAAACGATGAGCACTATCGCGCAAAAAAACCTAACCCGAAGATTCAGGTATTCGAGAACGCCATCCAATTACTTGAATATCTTCAACCTTGCGATATTTCAAAGGGCGAAGATGTTCATGACGGGAATAATATTTGTTCATGTTGTGAAGGTTATAGCAGTACTCATTATCGTGTCTATTACAGGGGTGAAGTGTTATTGACTGTAACTCAAACTGTTAGTGAGACAAGATTTGCTAAACAATATACATCTGGGGAATCTGCATATATTGAAACAAATAATTTGTTTGATGAACTCTATTTTGCTCCTGGTGCTCCCGGTTACCAATCTGCAAAAACTGAATTTGAGGCGTCTGCAAAATCAACTGGTCAGGTAGTCAAAGATTGATTCCGTTGGGCATGTTTAAACGGTAATATTTACTACAAAATGGAGTAGCGGGTATTTGTGATCGATGATTATCTGCCTGAGCTTGAATCAGTTCTGAAAATACGTCTAAAGGTAACATAGACGGAATTCCCGGTTTTTAGTTAGTTGATGTCGTATATATTGAGCTTCTGATCTGTTTAAGACAATCTTCTTAAGACAAAAAGAAGACACCACCTAGTCGGGCAAATCTGAGTTTTTTGTCTAGTATGATATTTTTGTCTTTATTTGAGCTTGGTTATCAACAATGAAGAATATGAGCCATGTCTTTATTTTTGCCAGCATCTTTTGGTCAGCTGGCGGCCAGGCTGTAATTCCTCACACTTCGTCATTGCTCTCCAGTGGTGGTGTCGATGCGATTCTTTCCTCTTTCTTATCTGACCCCATTCGTTTACCTGAGTCTAAGGTTGTTCCGTTTTTGCTGTTACAGAAGAAAAAAAAAAGGTTCGATAGTCAGTTCACCTGTCTCTGAATGGGGAGGATTACAGCCAGATAAAGCAACGGTGTTTTCTGCCTATCCATTCGAATTGAACCGTTTTGGTAATGAAAACAAGAAACAGACCAAAACGGGCAATCAATCGCCACCACCACAGCAGCAGCGACAAAGCAAAAAGCAACGCAGTGAAGGGCTGGGCAGTTCAGGTTCCTCTGCTGCAGCGTCAGCGTCAGCTTCCGGAAACGGTGAGGGTCATGCCAGGTATCTTGAAAAACTGAAAGAAATACTTAAGGCCACTGAAAAGTCGTTGAAAACAATGGATCAGAAAAAAAATATTGATGACTTTAATGAAGAAGTGAAAAAATTCTACGCCGAAAACCCCGGTATTCTGGAAGAAAAAGGCTCTCTGGAGAAGAGTCAATACCGTTGGAAAGCGATTCTAAGTTTACTTCAGCTTTATTTTCCTGGAAAGCTGGAAACTGGTGAAATGACACATGTTCTACTTGACTATCCAAAGCTTAAGAAATTACCAGTAAATTTAATCGAATTTTTTGCCAAAGCGGTGCTTCCTGAGCTTGAGTTACCCAAAGGGCTGCTCGACGACGAGTTAGTTGAGAGGGTTTTGGATGCTGCCAGCGCAGATATTATAAAACTCATGCATATTTATATTGGCTTCCCGCAGTGTCTTTATCAGCTGGTTGCGTTATTTATAACCGAGTTGCCATTAATGGCAGCCGAAGAGCCAAAAAACTATATTTTTCAGGTTAAAACAGGCCACATTAGTGTTTTTTCTATCAGGAGAAATAGCAAAGGGCATTATCGGGTTTTTGTCGCTGATAGCCTGAATGTTTTTAAGTACTACAATAATGAACAAACTTATTCACCCCTGCCGCATTTTGTCGCTTTAGCTTTAACACTGGCGATAAAATATCACGGCTTTACTGATTCCCGGTTTTACTTTTTTCCTCAACGTCAAGTCAGTCGCTTTGGTTGTGAGTCATTCGTGTTTCACGATCTGGAAACATTGTTGGCATTCCCCATGTTGGCTGATAACGGTTATTATTCAGAAAAAGAACCTCTTACTAAAGAGAAGATGTTGAGATTTTTTTTGCAAATAATGTATCTGGAGGGAAGTGAACAACTGGGACGATTGGTAATCAATGGGGAGGATAAGGACTTTATTGAAACGCTAGACAAGCCTGCCTTTGATACCCTTGATCTGGAATCCCTTGTTATGATGGCATTGCGAAATTGGAAGGACTGGGGGCTGGAACCAGATTTGGTTAAACTTTATCAGCTGTGCCAGTTTCCTCCGAGGTTTGCATATCTGACCCAAGGGCAGCAGCGTCTGAAACGATTGCTGGAAAATTTTCCTGAAGAACGCCAACAGGAGGTGAATCAGGTGATCGATAAGACTCGGGGCCTGTTATCTCTCGATGATGGAACCTGCCATAACAACGTGAACCTGGCTGCTACTCTGCTGTGGATGCAACTGAATATTGATTTAATGGATAAGAGCTGCTCAGGGCAGAAAAAATAGATCAGTACGTTCAGTGTTTACTGTTGGTGGTCAGCACTAATCCCTGAATATTCCAGAGTGATGTTTTGTTTCTATTTGAGCTTGGTTATCTGCAATGAAGTATCTGTGTTGTGCCTTTATTTTTGCCAGCATTTTTTGTAGTGGTCAAGTAAAAACGGACACCTGATTAAGCTGCTTTTTTCAATTTTTGCTTCTCGAAGTCTACTGGACTCATATAGTCCAGATAGGAATGTAATCTGTTATTGTTGTAGAACAAAATGTAATCAATAACATGTGCCTCTACTTCTGCCCGAGTATCATAAATATAATGATCCGTTCTTTCCCTTTTCAGGCTGCCAAAGAACCGCTCCATCACAGAGTTATCCCAGCAATTACCCTTGCGACTCATACTACAGACCATCCCATACTCCCTGAGTTGATTCTGATACTCCAGAGACGCGTACTGGCTGCCACGATCTGAATGGTGCATCACACCATCTCCAGGCTTTCTGCCCCAGTAAGCCATTCTCAAAGCTTCCAGGGGCAGCTCTGTCGTCATACGGTTACTCATCGACCAACCGACGACTTTCCGCGAAAACAGATCAACGACAGCCGCCAGATAAACCCAGCCTTCACGAGTCCAGAGGTAGCTGATATCAGCTACGTATACTCTGTCGGGTGCTGAAACTGAAAACTCACGATTCAAAAGGTTTGCCGCCACTGGCAGTTTGTGTTTGCTGTTGGTTGTCACCTTGAATTTTTTGACCACCCGAACCCGCAGGCCAAGCCGTTGCATCAGGGTTTTGGCCTGATAACGCCCTATGCTGTAACCTTTTGAATGCAGGGCTTTCGCCATTCGACGACTTCCATAAGAGTCACCTGATTGAGCAAAAATCTCTCGGGCATCTGCCTCCAGGCGAAACATCTCCGGGTCAATCTGTTGATTTTTTGCCTGTTGTTTATTCCATTAGTAGAAGCTGCTGCGACTAACTTTTAGTGCTTTGCATAGCGTTACGACAGGATAGGCCTTCCTCTCCCGCTGTATGAAGGCGTATCTTACAGCTGGTCTTTCGCAAAGAAGGCCATGGCTTTTTTTAAGATTTCCTGTTCCATTTTCAGCTGTTTGTTTTCAGCTTCAAGCTCTTTGATTCTCTGCTGTTCAGTCGTCAGGGCCTGATGGCCTTTGCCGGGGAAAGCCAGCTCTTTCTTCTCTTCACTGAGTCGAACCCAACGACGGAGGTTAGTCGCACAAATTCCTAGACTTCTGGCGACTGCTGTAGGCGACTGAGCTTGTTCAGTAAACAGTTTTCCAGCTTTGAGTTTGAATTCCTGAGAATAATGTTTTCGCGTTGCCATTATGAACCTCGTTACTGGTTGCACTATTGTGCTTAACGAGGTGTCCGGTGTCATTAGACCACTTCAAGCCAAGGTGGTTGAGGTTCTTAGACTGGTATTGAGCTTGAGGCATGTTGGTGCACCTGAATGTCTGTTTATTTCTTTGACAACAGATTTTAGGCAAATATCAATCGGGGTGGTGAAAGGCAGCTAGAATGTAAGTTGTTGTGATGTAGCGAGAGATTCCATTATGTTGACGCAAAATACAAGGCAGGCCTTTAAGCTCGCGTTTTTAACGGTTGTGTTCTCTTTATGCTCCCTGAATGTTCTCTCCGACGGTGTGAGGCAGGTAGAAATCTTTCAGAAAGTCGGACCCGATGAGGACGCCTACTCCGTTAAGGCAGTGTGGGACTCATCGGGCGTATGTGTTGACTTTGTCGTGCCTCGTTATGTGGGGACGATTCAGGCGTATGAAAACGGTCAATCCATGAATATCCATTATCTTGAATCCGGTGCTTGTAGCGAAAAGTCCGCTGCTACCCAGCTGTTCCTGGTGAAAAGCAAAGCACACTCTGAGAGAGTGGCGAAATTTTGGTGGGAGAAAAAGACTGGTGAGGCCCCCAGTGTCAGTGTGAGTGAAGGCGCGGATCCATATGGATTATTATGGATTGATAATGGCGATGCCAACAGGATTAAGGTCTGGGTCAGTTATGATGGCAAGAAGAAGCCTGATGGATTCGAGAGTCAGTAACGAGGGTTGATAGTTAATTTAAAATAAAAAGCCCTAATGGTTGCTAAGAACTCATTAGGGCTATTGACAAGTTGGTGGAGGCGGCGGGAATTGAACCCGCGTCCGCCGATTCTCCGCCTTCGGCTCTACATGCTTAGATTCCGTTATTAGGTTAACGCAGAACGACCCAACGGTCAGGGTGACACTGCGCGATCCTGAAAAGTTTAACCTGTCAGCCCCAGGCAGACATCAAGGCGATCCTGTTTTCAGTAGCGGTCATTTCCAGCCAACAGGCAAGTCGGAGTGACCGGGAGGAGGCAGGGTTTAGGCTGCCAGAGCTCCTTGGAAGTTGTCTTCGTTAGCAACTAAAAGGTTGTAGTGTTTTGATTTACGAGAATCACTACATTCTCGACATGCACCTAAGGTTTCGTAACCGTCGTCGAATCCAGATCGCCCCCGGTGAAACCTGAGGCTAATTATTCAAAAAGTGGGTTCAAAGTCAACCACTTATTATTAATGAGCGTAAAGCTTATCGTAGCAATAGTTAGTGGCTTCGATGAAACCTTCAATACTGCCGCAATCGAACCGTCTGCCCTTGAATTTATAAGCCAGCACACAGCCAAGCTGAGCCTGGGTCATCAGCGCATCGGTAATCTGGATCTCACCTCCCTTGCCCGGCTGGGTATCTCTGATCAGGTCGAAAATGTCCGGAGTGAGAATATAGCGCCCGATAATGGCCAGATTACTGGGAGCCTCTTCTCTGGCAGGTTTTTCCACCATATTTTCTACGCGAATCAGGTCATCAGAAATAGCCTGTCCGGCAATGACACCGTATTTATGGACTTCATCTTCCGGCACTTCCATGACTGCCACAATTGAGCAACGGAACTGTTTGTAGAGCTGTGCCATCTGTGCCAGTACACCAGGCCCATCGGCATTGATACACAGGTCATCGGCCAGGACCACACCAAAGGGCTGCTTGCCAATTAATGTTTCACCACAGAGAATGGCATGGCCCAGACCTTTCATCTCTCGCTGTCGTGTGTACGAAAAAGTACAGCTGTCGATCAACTGTCGAATATTGGTCAACAATGTTTCTTTGTCCGTACCTGCGATCTGGTGCTCCAGCTCGTAATTGGTATCGAAGTGATCCTCCAGTGCTCGCTTACCGCGACCAGTCACCATACAGATGTCCGATAAGCCAGCCTGCAGGGATTCTTCTACACCGTATTCAATCAGTGGTTTGGACACCACCGGCATCATCTCTTTGGGCATACTTTTAGTAGCAGGCAGAAAACGCGTACCGTACCCGGCAGCAGGGAAAAGACATTTTTTCAGCATAATCAATTGTACTTTTGTGATTTAAGAGCTTTTTATGCCCTTTGGGGAAAATGGCTAATACTTTAAGGCAGTGGGTATTTCTGTTCTATCTGTTTAGCCCGATGAGAATAAAGCGTTACCAGCCGCTGATGACTGCTATTGAGCATCTGCTGAGTCGGCTCAGACAACCATCCGTGATAATATCTGCCAAGAATGCTGGCGTTTTCCATTACGTATTGTTCCCACGGACCGAGTTGGTCAGCGCGAACCAATGCCTGCTCAAACGACGAGTCAATTAATGATCGCTGTGAACGAGCCTGAGCATAGTTGCTCCAGCTATAAGGCCAGCCAGGCCTTAACAGAATGGATTGTTGCCAGGCGTCAAGTTCTGACAGCTCTCCGTAATCATGCTTTGACCAGCCCGCTTGTACTCCCCGATCAAGTACTTTGGCACGCATCACCAGCAAGTCCGGAGAGCCTGGCATGTTGTCTAACGCCTTATCTGCACCATTCAGCGTGAGTTGCCACTCTTCTTTATCCACCGAGAAGCCGTCATCTTCTTTCGTTTTAGCAGCCCAATGATCGAGAAAGTTCTCTGTCTGGGAGCGCCATATCTGCGACTGCACCAGATTCCATGCAGTATTCAAGGCGGTTACCAGCAGAACTATCGCTGGAAAAACCATCAACCATCGCTTAAACATCACGTCCAGCCTTTAAGAGTGATTGGTTACCAAAGAGCGAAAAGGTCAACAAGTCCGGATTGATCATCGTCAACTGATCCCGAAACTCCTTACCGTACCAGTCATCCAGCACCTCTGCAGCAGCCTTCATCGCGGGTGGTCGATGTTTGCTGTGATGAGCATCAGAAGCCACAAATTGCACCAGTTCATGATCCAGTAGCCAGCGGGCTGTGGTCTGCGCCTTTTCACCAAAAAAACCGGGAATGCAACCCGCAGTCACCTGCAACAAAGCGCCCCTCTCCACCAGCGGGAAGATTCGCTCAGGGTAGGCCATCAATTCTTTATTACGTTCCGGGTGAGCAATCACTACCCTCACATGCTGCCGAGTCAGCCACTCAAGCATTTCTTCAATGCCCATGGGAATATTCTGGTGAGGCATCTCCAGCAACAGACAGTCGTTGCCCTCCCACTTGCCGATCATCGGAATACGCTCATTGCGGAGCTGAAACATCAACTCGTCACTGAAGCGCACCTCAGCGCCCATGGCCAGTTGAATACCCACGCCTGCTTCAAGGGCTAAGCCTAACAGTGCATCAAAGGCGGGAGCAATGGTGGTGATATCGTTATCGTAACGACCAGGATGCATATGGGGCGTACAGACCAACCGCTGGATATCATTGGCTTCGGCAATGCGCAGCAGTTCCAGAGACTGCTCCGGGGTGTCCGGGCCATCATCAATGGCGGGGATAATATGGTTATGAATATCGATCATGTTTAAAAGCTATTCACCGCAAGGGCACGTGAAATTATCGGTTGAGCAAAACGTTCGCAGTGCAGCAGGCATTAAACGGCAGCTTTCTTGCAAATCCTGGGCTTGTTGCTCTGAAAGACTTATGGATCAGGTTTCACCATCCTCGGTCAATCGCCAGGCGCGGACCCGCATACTGTTGTGGTGTGGGGAGAGCTGGAGAAAGACCAGCTCTTACCCGATTTAGGCTTCGGTAGGCAGAGAGGTTAAATTTGAGAAGCATTGCTTAGAACTTCTGAAGCCCACTGGTTCAGGCTTTTCCCTTTTGCTTCGGCGGCAGTCGCAGCAGCAGCATGAACTTCCGGTGAAATCCGCAGCATCAGATTGCCCGAATAGGGTCTCTGAACCGGACGCCCCGTTTTTTCACTGATTGCAATATAGTCATTAACCGCATCATGAAAAGCCGTTTCCAGTTCATCTACAGAAGAACCATGAAAACCAACAATATCTTTTATGCCAGCCAGATGCCCTACAAATATACGATCTTCATCATCGTATTCAACTCTGGCTATATAGCCTCTATATTTCATTATATTCATGGTTTAATCCCTGCCTGTTCCAGAAAACGCCTGGCATCCTTAATCCGGTACCGTAGCGATGCTTTGTCTGGGTGCGGTCTATGAAAATCAGCACGTACATCATTCAGAACGAAACTGACTGAAGAACCTCCCTTAGTTGTCCGTTTGGCTCCCAATGACAGAAACAATGCTTCGAGCTTGCGCCACTCAATATTGCCATTTATCGGGTCGGCAAATAGCGCCTTTAGTGTTTTTCTATTTGCATTATTCATGATTTGAAATGATAGCTTAATGCGCAATCATACCAAATGATATTTTAGGAGCCTAACGCCAAATTCAGCGGCACCAACGGAGCTAGTGTCCGCTGAAATTTTTTGGTACGCCCGGCATGGGCATGAAATTATGGGATGAAAGTCCCTTCTGGGTAAACCAGCATCGGATCTTGCGCCTAACAGGCCAACTGATAAGATTGATGGGCAATGCTACCCCACTCGGGTAGGTATGTCACAAGGTGGTCCACTTTAACCGCTACTGTTGAATGTACTTCTTGATAACCTGGACAAGGAACTGGAATACCGGGGTCACTGTTTCGCAAGATATTGCGATGACTTCGTGATATTGGTTCGCAGCCAATGGGCAGGGGAAAGGGTGATGGAAAGCATCACTCAGTACCTTGAACGTCGACTAAAACTGACAGTCAACCCGACCACAAGCAAGGTGGTGAAATTCACGAGATCGAGTTCCTGAGTTTTACCTTCACAGGGAAGAGAATCCGCTGGTCACAGAAGGGCCTGCTTCGCTTTAATTACTGCCCCATACTGTTACTGGATCAATGGATACGTCGGCGCATCCGTTGCTGTTTTATCAAGCAGTGGCGTAAACCGAAAACCCGTTATATAAATCTGATCAAGTTAGGCGTTGACCATATCAAAGCCGCCTCGATCGCAGCCAGTAACAAAGGGTATTACCGGTTGAGCAAAACGTTCGCAGTGCAGCAAGCATTGAACGACAGCTTTCTTGCAAATCCTGGGCTTGTTTCTCTGAAAGACTTATGGATCAGGTTTCACCATCCTCGGTGACTCGTGTAGTGCGGACCCGCACGCTTCGTGGAGTGGGGGCTGGAGGTTAGAATCCTCCGGCTACCCGATTTATGCTCCACTGAAGAATACAGACGGCGATATTTTGAACCGTTGTGAAAGAGCCTGAATATGATCTCTGGTTAGATTTCGTGAACCATTCAAGATCATTGAAACCAAACTCTTACTTCCCAGCTCACTTTTTAAATCATCAGCTTTGAGCTGATATTGATCCATTAGTGTTCTTAGAACAGCTACACCATCATCCAGAGCTTCAATTCTTGCATTGAAATCTGAAAAATCCTCAGACTCATCTTCCCATTTTTCAATGGATATAGAGAGAACTTCGATTAGAGGAAGATATTTATCGTAGTCTTCGATGAGTTCTTCCATCAATTCCAGAGCTTGTTCATACTCTTCCTCACTATGAATACGACTTACAAAGCCTGCTTCAGAAAAAAAGTCTAGAGCCTTTTGCTTAAGATTTGTGTATCTCATGTACCAGCCTCCTTTGCGTACTTCTTGCATAGTTTGTCGTATTCAGAGTGTGAGACGATGTGTTTGACATACATTCTACTGTCTCTGAACTCAATGAAAGCTATGAGTCGAAGGTTGTTGCCACCAACATCTATTACCCACCATTTATCTTTGTACTTGAAATTATCCAAGCTGGGGAATAGTGAACTCAACTCATTCGGGCTATGAAAATCACTATTTCTCAATGACTTATAGGTTGCGTCAATTGCAGTAGCATCGTTTGGATACTTTTTTGCAGCCTCGTTAAACGGCTTTCTTGAGATAACGTGCATAATAGTCTCTATATTCACGTATTGTGAACTCTAGCACGCATAAGGGAATTTTACAAATTGTGAACTAGAAGAATTGATAGGAGCATAACGCCTGGTTCAACCGCGCTGCGGACGTCGGTTGGAGGGGGCGCAGGCCCACGAACTGGAACCATTCGGTACTTATTGAGCCTTCTCCCCAGCTTATTGCCGAAACAATAAGCTAAAGGCAACCAATCAATCCCACATGGAGAAGACCCAATGGGATTCTGCATTAATTCTCACCCATATTACTGCGGTATAGATCTACATGCCCGAATGCTTGGTTGACTCGACTGGGGAGAGCTGGAGAAAGGCCAGCTCTTACCCGTTTAGGTGCGTGCTACAGGGGAGTATGAAAACTATAATACCGCTAACTTACTGATCTATAGCAGGTTGCCAGCGTGAAAAGTAAATACTTTCAGTATGTATTGTTTGTCATTTGCCTTAGTAGCTCATCTGTTCACTCTGATTACGAAGAGATATTAGATCGGCTTATGTATGATGAGCACAGGGTAGCATGGTGTTTTGGTGCTCGCAGAGTCTTAAATTTAATGATAGAAAATTTAAATCGATGTGATCATTGCTTGTCTGAATATTTCAATTTCATGATAGAAAATAGAATTCAAGGCATCAGGATATGGCGTTTATACCACTATCTATCTAATGAATCTCTCATACACTTTATCGGAATTATCCAAGATGGTATTTCCAAAGTAGTAACTCCAGAAGCTATTCAGGAAATGGCAGACTTGGAAAGACATGATATTAAGCCTAACTTTGAAATTCATCCAAATATTCATTTGTTCAATTTTCATGAATAGCACTTAACGATGAGCAAAGCGGCGGCACGTCTAGCGTCGTCTGCTTGTGCAACAACAGGATAAGATTGCGGCTGGGCGCGATCTATCCTTATTCGTTATGCGCTGCTGATGAGTGCGACCAGTGACATTGATAGTAGAATCAGGATACCAAGTGGCATTATAGCAACAACAATACCTGCAATAGGCCAGCCCAACCATTTTGGTAACCTTTTGGTAATAAAATCCCCTACGAGGTTTGATAAACTATGAACAGAAGAAACCCAACATAAGAATGCAGAAAAAATACCCAGAAATGTTACTGGCCAGTATCCTGCCTTATGACCAGCCGCAATGAATAATGCAGATAAGCTAACCCAGGCCAACCAAGAGAACCAATTTTTGATTCGGTTTGGTTCATTTAACCACTTAATGAAGGCAATCAATTATTAACCCCATGACTTTTTAAATGTTTTATATCTCGTTATTATCTTTAAGTCTTCTCCAAACATTCACCCATTCATCACTGTCTAAATCCAAACTTTTAATTTTTGTTCATGGCCCATATTTTTAATGCTGCCCCATTAACAATAATCGAATCATTTGGATAGATTGATATGGTTATTCCTGATTCGAGATGTTCTACAGTAGCTGGCTCACCTCGGATTATATTAATTTTGAAATCTTTTGGATCAAGATAAGCTTAGTTAATCAAGGCCGACTTTATTCTTTTCAGTTGACTCACTATAGAAAACCTCATACAAAATAATTAATTCAGGAAATACAATATAGCAGATAGTTGAATGCACCTTACTACTAAGCGCATAACGCCAAATTCAGGGGCAGCGTGTCGGCGCCGACCTCTGGATTTTTTTTATGAGTTTTTACTCAGAACCTCCTCAATAACTTTGACCAAGTCCTATTCAGGGTGGCATCGTTTTAACACTAAATCAGCGACACTGGTGTTTAGTCTGATTCTAATATCCTTCGTGGTTGTGACGTTGAAAAAGTATCTTGCCCACGCTGCGCAGGCGAACCTTTATGAAAGTGGAGCCATTGAAGAAATCTCGACGCATAAGGCGATGAAAAGTGGAACCCGGTTGTTTGGTAACCGCCTTTCACCACCCCTATCAGGAATACATGGACTCGTAAAAAATGCCCAAAATTTGAATGATCGTCCACTGCCTTTCCTTCAAGCCAATCACATGTTCCTCCTGATTATTGACCGTTAATACACTAAGCCCCTGGAAACAGAAAAATACCCATCTTGCTGTTGGGTTCTGGCAGGGCTTTTTTTTCTGGTCTGGAAATACACGACTTTGCTTTTTCAGTTCCTGCCTGATTCTGTGCTGGATAGCAGCATAGACCATCAGGCATAGAGTCATCACCATTAACAGGGCTTCAATACGTTCCGCTTTCTTCAGATAGAGCGAAGAGACCAGAAAGTCCGGGCTCTTCAGGAACCGAAAGCCGCCTTCAACTTTTTGTTGCGACTTATAAGTAGACAGCAGCTCAGAGGCATTCAAACTATTTTTATCCAGTTCATTGGTGCTTAGGATAAAACAACCCAGTGAGGCTTCTGCATGCTCCCTTTTCTCGCAGGAAACAAAGCACTCAGCCTGCACAAAGTACTCGAAGTGATCAGGCTTGCTATCCGGCGATGGTCTTCCTTTGCCCGAATAGCAGGGTTTACGGATAACCTCTGGCTCTGTTTCGCTTTGGCAAAGTCTCGATTGTTTCTGCCACAAGGCAAAAGCCTTCAATGCATCGTCCCGGCACAAAAAGGCCTTTTTGCTCAGCTTCTCCAGATCACGGGCCTCTTTCAGTGACTGCTTTTGCATCTTTCGGGTCAATGTTTTCCGTTCACTAAGCCCGCGCTTTTTGTTGAGAAACAGGAACCATCGTTGCTGAACCCCTCCGTAGCAGGAAGGCACTTCAGCTGAGTAGTAATCTTCATAGCCTTCAACAGGCACCAGCGACATGGTTGGCGCTTTGCAGACCAGCTCCTTTGCCTCCTTGATGTTCAGGGGCACCCGGGAGATAAACAGCTGCTTTTGCTCATCAAGCAACTGAAGGGTTTCTGCAACATACATGGCAGCATCAGCAACCAGATAGCGGCTATTCAAAGCGGCCTTAAAACATGACAGATGATTTTTGATAATTTCCTGAAAACAGGTTTTGTCGTTTACATTACCGCTGGCAGGGGCCATAAACACAGGGATGCCCGCCTGATTTTCAGTCATTAACTGCAAGACTACCTGATTCAGGTCAGGCCGGTGGTCACGGCTGTAACCTTGGCAGATATGAATACAATTTAAGTCGTCTGGATTGTCATGACTGTTATAGACTCCATCCACATGAAAGCTGGTGCCATCCAGATTTAATGCCTTGCAAGGAAGTTTCAGATGATTGACGACCTTGACGGCCAGATTGAGATACAAGTCGCTAACACCAGCGTCGTACAAACTGTCGAGAGCCCGACCAAGTACCTTGTCGTTCAAGTGTTCAGCCTGTATATCTTCCCCGATAAGGCGGTCAATCGGCTTATCCTCAAAAAACTCAGGGAGCATGTACAGAGTTTGCCCCGTAAAGCCCAAGCCATTGATGATCATTGCAACTACAGCTTGTCCAATAGTGACATTACGAACATCGGAGTCATTTGTGATACGGGCATCAATGTATTCGGCTATCTTTAACTCCCGACACATAGCGGCAACCAAGCCAAGGTGGTTGAGGTTCTTAGACTGGTATTGAGCTTGAGGCATGTTGGTGCACCTGAATGTCTGTTTATTTCTTTGACAACAGATTTTAGGCAAATATCAATCGGGGTGGTGAAAGGCAGTTGGTAATGTCATTTTATCCCTGATGAATGCAGGAAAGTCTCTGCTCTCACATATAAGGAAGCTGCACAACTTCTGGGCAAATAATGCGAAACGTGAACACCCTGCACGAGATGGTTGTTCAGGGCGTACAAGATTAGGTCTTTGTGCTGAGGGTGGGGCTTAATGTCTACCCTAAGCATATGTGTTAGCCTCGTTCTCTAGTATTAAGATCTTCTAATATTTTGACACCGGTGTTTAACTGATCTGCTTGAATTTCTGTATTAAATCCATGCGCTGCTTGATTTCTTAACACTATTATCTGTTTCAAGTACTCATGCTGTTCGATAGATAATTCTCCATTAGAATATAAGTGATCAGATAATTTATTAAACGCCAATCTTTCTACTGGAATGTTTGTATTTAAGGCTAAAATCCTTAAACAGCTTTCCAATGTACTCCATAAATACAACAGTGCAGCATCAAACATTCCTATTGTTATCAGTTGTTCAACTTCTTCTTTGCGCTCATTGATTTCATCTCTACTAGGTAGAGACTCATTGCTATATGAAAATAAATCAATCCCCTCATCGTCAAGGGTGACCAATATGAACCTCCACCCTTCGTGCTTTGAAATCTCATTTGAAATACTTTGGAATTTATCAATAGAGACTCGCTTGGCTGAGGATTTTATTTCTATGATAAGACCTTCAGTTCCTTTTGTGGCAATAATATCAGGCTGATAATTTTCAAGAGTGAAAGGAAGTGAGTCCCTCTGAGGCTGTATATTAACAGAGTATCCTTTCTCATGTAACTCTTCAGCAAGCTCATTTGCTTTTTGCTCGCACTTCTCATAAAAAGATTTCATAAATATTCCTCTAAAGCACTAGCAAGTCCAACTTTAATATATACACTTTCTTCGCCTGTTGCTGCTGCTTCAGCTAGCATAGAGGGCAAATTTGTAACACATCAATACCATCGGATAAATAGCGGCGATGGCTTTCAACGTCAGTGATTTGCACATCATCAGCGAATACAAGGCTGCTAAGTGCGTCTTGAATAGGTTTAATTATATTGTCCACATCGACAGGTGAATCATTACAAAAATAGACGACTGTTAGGTGTATGTCGTTATCTTCTGTTAAAGGTGGGCCACGCCAGAATTGCCTGGCCCTCCCGTAAATAAAATCTTTCCATGCTTGAAGATTTTCTCGCCTCTTTACTTGGAGCGACACTGGCCTTTTATGCAATAAAAACTCAATCACATTGTACTACCTTACTGAATTTTCGTAACTTGACGTTACACAGTCAAGCCTTGCTTTCTTGGATTTTGAGTAAGAGTAGTATTACCTATAACCATCAAAAATCAATAGTTGCGAATTTGTAGGAGAGGCTAACGCAGTGTGCCAACCCTTTGCCTGCTCTTGTCAAATGGCAATTGTATAATTAGCTGGAGCAAACAACGTACTTTGCTTTTATTGAAGAATAGTTTCTGTCTATTTCGAACTGCTGGGACGTCACAAGATGATGCATTAATCACCGGCACCTCTGCAACTACCACCCAAAGGAGAATGGTGGCATTAGTCAGCAGAGGCTCGTTCATGATTTTCGCCGTGATATTGACGTTTTCACAAATCCCATTCACCAGAAACCCGATAAGCCCGTTCGCAGTGCTGAACTCCTGACGCCCTGACCCTGAGCAATCATCGGGATAATTAGGTACATCGCCATTTAATGCCTCTGGTCAGCACCCTCCGGCAACACCATCCTCCATGAATACACTTAAGGAAAGGTTAAAGAAGTAGTACCTTCATGGAGGAAGATATGTTGTATTCTCTAAGGCTGCGCTATGCAGCTGGTTTTCTTTCACTGGCTCTGATGCTGTTATTCCCGCCACTGTCTCAGCCCCTTTCGGCCAGCACTTCTCAACAGTGCAATATTGGCAACCGTTACCTGGTGGGCCATCTGGAAACCGTGACTCGCATTGACCATCAGTTTGATACCCAACTTCCCGCACTGATTGACTCCGGTTCCACCACATCCTCTATGGATGCCAGGGATATTAATTTCGAAACCTCAGTCAATGGTTCAGACTGGGTAAGGTTCAAGATCCTGACAGAGCGGGGCGGTTATGGTCGGGAAGTGACCCTGCTCAAACCCGTTAAACGGTTTATTCGTGTACTAACCCATTCCGGGAAACCACAACGACGGCCCGTCATAGAAGCCACTATCGAACTGGGCAATATAAAAACCACCACCGAGTTCAGCCTTACCTCACGTTCCAAATTTCCCCAGAGTATTCTGCTTGGGCGGAATACGCTGGATGACCTGGCAGTGATTGATACCTCACAACAGTATCTTCTGGATAGCTGCCAGCCAGCCGGAGGCATTGCTTTCAGCCACTGAAAAGTGGCTGAAAGGCTTAAAAGCCTGGGGAAAAATCACGAAACCTCACACCCAGCAAGGATTTCAGACAGGTATTGTGTGCTCATGGCTGCCTTTCATTGCCGAAGTCTTCAATTTCTTACCGATCTTCACAACCTGCAATGACCGCAGAGATGGTTAAGAGCAGAATATCAGCAAGTTTATGATCTACTTTCCATTGTTGACATGCGTCATAAATGACAGATTCGTTATGTTGCTAATGCACAAAACTACAATTTGTTCATTTACCTTTGAGCCTGATACTTTTTATCTATTTCGAATACAAAAGAGTTGACTAGGGCTATACAGTATTGTAAATCTTGATCTTCAATTACTACTTTATTTCCTTCAAGATCGTAACCATTTCTGTGAATGATGTGGTGCCTTATGTTGAGAATTTCAAGCAATGTTGTACTGATATTAATCTTTATACCAATTACATTTTTGAACAAAACATCAATATCGTTAAGTCTATGCCAGACCATGTTTTTCATTGCATTAATTAAATATTCTTCAACTGTATGATGAAGCAAGTAAGGAATTTTCAGTGATTCAGTTCTAAATTTATTCTGCATTCCTAATCTTACAATCGCCTCCCTATTTGAAGAGATTTCATTTATGAAAAGGTCATATAGATATTTTTCCATCAAGCTTATTACATTAGAAAAATATAATTTATTGTGAAACTTATCATTACTTTGGTTTTCTATTATTTCTATACCAGAACAGAATTCTTCATAGAAACTACTTTTGCATCGGTCAGAAGTCATTTGGGCGATACTCCACACCAATACGTTCTTTTAAGTTTTCTCTATTATTAGTTGACGTTATGTCTAGCTGCCAATCCACACCCACATTTGAAGACCATACCGATATTGAAAATTCATTTCCATTCGAGTCTTCAAATTCATCATGATTTTCTGAAATGCTGTCCTTATGTCTATCTGCAAATATATTTGGAGATGGAACACTAACAACATGTATTTCCTGGTTGTCAAGAAAAATGATTAAATAACCTCCTGAAAGTGGAGGCATGCAATCATTACCTTCAATAGTAAATTTCATGCTTATATGTTGCTCCAATACATATGTGACAGAAAATTATAGTCTATTAAGGTGGACATCCTTATAGCCATTGAACTCAGTGACTTCGGGGGCTTTCATGATTTATCCCTATTCAAAAACCTCTCACCAGAGATCTTTTACCTGCGTGTTTTGCCAACCGTCGGCAAATATCGCGCCAGCAATGCCAGCGCCATCATGCAGATAAAATACGCTGAGTTAGAAGGGATTTGCAGATTAAAATCCACCGATGAGTGAATCATAATGGCCAGAATGCCCATAAAGGCTGTAAAGCCCATACCAATCATCAGCCGATTACGACGCTGGCGCATGGCCACAATGGCATGCCAGACCGCAGCAAGCACCATCAGCGCCAGAATGGCATAAGCGAGCAAACCAAACTCCAGGGGAAACTGCAGAAAATCATTATGGGCCAAGTCATAATACCCCCTCCAGCTACCATCGTGATAAAAAGGCAGTGTCGTATAGAAGGAGCCGCCACCGGAGCCGGTCAGGCCAAAATCGCCAATGGCATTTAGTGTCACTTCGGAGACATTGGGACGGGTCTCCCGTTCCAGTGAAGTCTGCTCAAGACGCTCCACCACCTTCTCCAGGCCAAACCATTGACTGACAATAGCAATGTCGATCACCAGTAAACTGACAAACAGCACCACCATACTCCGGCTCAGCTGTTTTCGACAGATGACGTACAAAAAGCCGGTCACCATCAGGCTTGTGAAAAACGCAGTATTCCCCATACGTGAGCGCGAGAGCACCAGACCAATCACCATAATGGCCAGCCCGGTGCGGAGAATTACCTTATTGCTCATCAGGGTTTTCAGGGTGCGGTGCAGCCATTCCTGCCAACTTTGGGAAGGTCGCTCATTAAGCTGGGCAATCAGCAACCCCATACCAGCGGCTAAAGTCATCTCCAGAAAACCGGCAAAACTGTTACGGTTCACAAAGGTACCGGTGGCGACACCGAAGTAAGAGGGCTTATCCCGGAACAGCAAAACCTCCAGACCTGACAGCGTAGTTAATGAACCAAACACTGCTTGTAAAATACCTGAAATGACCAGCACCCAGGCAAAGATTTTCAGTTTCTCAGGCCGGTCAATCAGTAGAAGACACAGGCAAAACAGCAGGTAATAAGCCATTGTCAGCAAGGCCGTAACCAGCGTGGCAAAAGGATCAATAGAGAGTGGGAGCCATTCGGGAAGAGGCAATTCCAATGCCAAACTGGCTTGAGAATGAATATCCCACGCATGGGGGGAAATCGTTTTTACCCAATTAGCCGGTAGCGGCGTTTGTTGTATAAACAGCCAGCTGGTGATCAGAATAAACCCAACGTGAAACCAGCGGGCTTTCTGAAAAACAAGGGTCACCGGCAGCCGATTCAGGGCATAACCCAGTAACCAGAACAACGCCAGCCCGAAGACCAGCATCATCATAATCCCCATCGCCCACTCGGGCTTGCTGCCTTCGGGTAACGGCAGCCAGAGCATCACCGCCAGCAATGCTAAAAAAAGAACTTGTTTCATGTTTATTTAAATCCGCTGCCCGCTGCTCATAAAAGTCTCAGTCTTATCTTTTTCGGGCAAGGCAGGCAGCGTCAAATCAATAGGCGTTAGGGTTCATAAACCCTTTAAACACGGTACCGATGATAATCCTGATATCCAACCACAGCGACCAGTTGTTGATGTATTCCAGGTCACACTCCACCCTTCGCTGCATCTTATCCAGTGTATCGGTCTCACCCCTGAAGCCGCGCACCTGGGCCAGACCGGTAATACCCGGTTTCACTTTATGGCGTTTCATATAGGATTCCACCAGGTCTTTGTAATACTCATTATGAGCCAGGGCATGAGGCCTTGGCCCGACAATGGACATCCGCCCCTGCAGCACATTAATAAACTGGGGCAGCTCATCCAGACTGGTGCGGCGAATAAAGGCACCGACTTTAGTCACTCGCGGATCACCTTTGGTGGCCTGGGTTACTTTACCCTCGCCTTCCTTATGTACCTTCATACTGCGGAACTGTAAGCGTTCAAGCAGGGTATAGACTCCCCCTACTTATCGAGATCGGATTTTAACGGATTGGCCCCGAATTTCTCTTTCCAGATTCGTGGGATTAGCTCCCGGATATCTCGAGCCGGATGGTAACTGATGCGCTGAAGCACATCGACGAAGTACTTGTATGGATCAATGCCTGCAAGAAGACAACTGACGATTAACGTCTGGAACACGGCAACATTGTCTGCTCCTTCTTCTGTCCAGCAAAAAAGCCAGTTTTTTCTCCCCATCGGGATACACCTGAGACTTCGCTCCAGGTGATTCGTATCAATGGCGACATCCGGATTATCCAGATAAAGCCGTAGCTCTTTTTCCCGTTTGTTCACGTAGCCAAGAGCCTTGCTCAATGGGTTGCTTTTCACCAGATTCAGGCGACGAAGTTGTTCTTCATGCCAGTTAAAGAACTGATCAACCAGTGGCTTGCCATTCTGTTGGCGGTATTCCCGCTTTGCTTCGCCTTGCAGCTCAGCTTTGCGGATTTCGTCTTCGACTTGATAGATCGCACCTATGCAGTCCAGCGCCTCTTTTGCGGCTTCTGGCTCGACCTCTTGTGACTTAACGAAGTATCTCCTGCTATGTGTCCAGCACTGGGCATGGATGATTTTGGGGTATTTCATGCACAGGCGGTCGTATTCCGAATAACCATCGGTCAGCAAGACCCCCTTATACTCTTTCAGATAAGGTTCTACGACCCTGCCAGAACGAGTGGTGGAGAAAGTAAAAGCTATCTCATTCTGGTCTCCGTAAAAACACCAGAAGTAGCCTCTTTGCATCTTGCCCTTGCTTTTACGGCCCGCTTTTCCGGGCGTTTCATCCAGAGTGAGGACACGACTTTCCAGACAGCTGTTGAGCACTTCGTCAGCGATGGGTTTGAGTAAGTGCCCGGCACGCTGCTCAAGATGTGTCAGGGTTCCACGGCTGATAGTAATACCACTGGACTCAAGTTTCTGATGCTGGCGGTAAAGCGGTGCGTGAAAGCGGTACTTCTCTACCAGCAGACCTGCGATAAAGCTGACATCGGCAAAGCTGCGATCAAATAATCCTGATGGTGCGGCTACCGTTGTTAGCGTCTGGCTGGGCTTATGGCGAACGACTTCGCGCTGATATTTCAGGATGACATAGCTGGCAGGGCGCTGCGCCAGCCGATAGGTGTACTTGTAGTCAATGATTTCGTACTGGTCTGCGTCTTCACCCTTCATTTCTGCAGCAGGCATCGGGATGAGTTCAACCGGTACATCTTCAGTAAAGCGCAGCCCCTGATCGGTCACACAGTCTTCAGGGCGATTCTTTTTCCGCCGTTCGTAAGTGATGGTTTCTGTGGGAGTTTCCTGCTCTTCAGGCTTGTCCTGAAGGATTTCTCCCAGCGCCAGCTGGTCCGGATTCTCAATCAGGCGCTTTTCGGATTTTTCACCAAATAGCTGATGTTTAAACCAGGCCAGCTGATGTTTAAGAGAAGCTATTTCCTGATCACGCTCCGACAGCAAGACCAGGATCTGCTGGAGCAGGTCCTGGTCAGTGGTGCCGGGGGTCGAAACAGGTAATTTCATGGCGGTTAAAGATAGACCTTTGACTCTCCTTTTGTGTAACGGGACGGTTGATGTTTGTAGCGTTTATATTGCTGAACGCAGCGGGTATCAATGCCTTCAAGGATGAGCTTCAGATCTGTCCACGCCATTGTTTGCTTGATGGATTTGCCTGCATGAGTATGAAACTGACCCTGTTCCAGTCGTTTGCTCCAGATACAGTATCCACTGCGATCAAAATACAGCACCTTGCACTGGGTTTGTTTGCGGTTGATGAAGACAAACAGCTGGCCGCTGAGTGGGTCTTCTTCAAGTTTGTTTCTCACCAGGGCAGACAGGCCGTCGTAGGATTTACGCATGTCGGTGGGCCGGTTGTAGAGCCAGATCCGAACCTGAGATTCTGGAAAAAACATGATCAGCGACGCATACGAAGAATAACACCACCGGGCAGCTCAAGTTCCAACTGCCAGTTTAAGCTGGCTGGAGGTTCAGTCAGCCCGTTTGGGACTTCAACCCATTCCGGGGCAGAAGCCTGAGCGATATCAAAGGAGTCAGTGTTGTCGTTATCCCTGAGTTTGCGCTTCCAGTTTGTGAATGTTGCCAGGCTTATGTTTTGAGTTTGGCAAAAAGCTTTCTGGCTCAAGCCACTGGCTATTTGCTGATCAATGATCTGTTGCCACTGCTCAGGGTTGAGACGGGTAAAGGGTTTTGTCAGTTGCTTCACGTTAGGTATCTCCTGCGTTGTTTGCAGGGGAAAGGCTGGCAGTCAGGTTGTGATTTTTGAAGACGTCCTCAAATGAGCGGTTACGCGGAACTTATACACTTTCACCTGCTTGCCAGAAGCACCGTGACGGTATTGCCTGAAAAACACTGGCCCCGGTGACGAAAGCTTCACGGCAATGGCGACACCTATCATCACGGGTGATATCAGCAACAGAATCAGGCTAGCAAACAGAATATCAGACATCCGTTTAATAAAAGCGTTACTGTTGTCCATGGGGGAGCAACTGATATCCAGGGTAACAAAATCACCGACTTTGGTAATGTTATGGTTTAACAGCGGCAGATCCTGCAGCCCTGGCATGTAACGAATGTTGGCGGTACTGTGGCGCAGGGTGAACAGCACCGGCTGAAGCAGAGAGTTTTTGTTAAAAGGAATACAAAGCCAGCACTCATCAAAGCCTTTATTTTCAGCAAGGTATTCTTGTAGCTCTGCCAGTGCCTGCTCATTATTGTGATGCTCAATCACATGTTGCAAACGGAAACCCAAGCTGTTGTCTTTGGAAAAATAGGCGCGCATTGCCTCAAAGTTACGGCCTTCGCCAATCACCAGCACATGCCGGGTATTGCGACCGCGCCGTCGAATCGACATCAATATACGATAGAGAACAAAGCGGGTCAGCAGCGCCATGAAAATGCCTCCCACCCCCCAGATCAATAACCAGATTCGGGAATACTGCGCAGAGGTTTTGGTCAATACCAAAATGGCAAACAACGTCATAAACGACAGAAGCCATGCAGCAAAAACTCTGCTGAGCCGCTCAATGAGTTTACGCCCCCGCCACGGCGAGTAAACATCACACAAAAACGAAAAAACCACGACTAAAAGGGCCTGTATGGCCATCGCATTCACATAATGGGTGGCATGATTCCCAAAACGGATATATTCGGACAGCTCAGCACAACCAATTGCGATGGCTATGTCCATAATCACCAGAGAAAAAAGAGGCAGCCGGGAGCGGCCCGATAACAAAGAGGTAGGCATTTACATAGACTCTATCTTTTTGGAGTACAACTCTTCTTCAGAATTCTCCACTGCGCTACCATAAACGGCAAAGCAGCCAACAACAACCCGATACAGGTTACGAGAAAATCCAGCGGGTTAAAATTTCGTAGGGGTAAAAAAAACTGCACGCTTTCATCCAGTGCACAGCCAATAATCAACAGTATTAACAACCAGCCCCGTTGCCAGAATCCTGAGCTGGCCAGATGTGCCAATGCAGAGAGGATAAACGCCATGACAAAATGCATCTGCAAATTGCCGCCCAGAAAATGCTCAATACTGCCCCAGGCCCATTTGCCATAGCCCAGACTCTTACTGGCGGAAAGAATCACCACAAAGGCCAGCCAGCCAGCCGCTATAATCCGTACCATTCACAACCCTGTTTATTGGCGACAAAGGCACGGAGAATGAGTTTTTTAAAAAGAAAAACTCCGTGCCTCCGTGTCCAAAACAATCACTGCCGAATCAAACTCAACAGTTCAGATGTTTTTTCTTCCATCAGCGCCACATCCCCCCGGCTTTCCACATTCAGCCGAATCACTGGCTCAGTGTTAGAAAGGCGCAAGTTAAATCGCCAGTCACCCATGTCCAGAGAGATACCATCGGTATGGTCCACCGCCACCGCATCCTTTTCATAAATTGCCAGAGTGCGATCAATAGCCGCTTGTGGATTATCCAATGTACTGTTGATCTCACCAGAGGATGGAAACAGGGCAATCCGCTCGGCCACCAGTTCAGAAAGCTTCTTGTTCTTATGGGACATCAACTCCGCCACCAGTAACCAGGGAATCATCCCGGAATCACAGTAGGCAAAGTCACGGAAATAATGGTGCGCACTCATCTCTCCGCCATAGGCCGCATCTTCTTCCCGCATCCGTTCCTTAATAAAAGCATGGCCTGTTTTACACAACACTGGCACACCACCGGCACTGGCAACCTGATCAGTAGTATTCCAGGTCAATCGGGGGTCATGGATAATTTTCGCACCGGGATAGTGAGCCAAAAACGCCTCGCCCAACAGCCCGACAATATAATACCCCTCAATAAACTGGCCTTTTTCATCAAACAGGAAGCAACGGTCAAAATCCCCATCCCAGGCAATGCCCATATCGGCCTTGTGCTCAAGAACCGCATCCACCGTTGCCTGCCGACAGTCGTGTAACAGCGGGTTAGGAATGCCATGGGGAAAGTGACCATCCGGCTCATGGTGAATCTTCACAAACTCCACCGGCACAGCAGATGCCTTAAACCGTTCCTCAATGGCATCAATCACATGCCCGGCAGCGCCATTGCCGGCATTGACCACCAGTTTCAGAGGCTTTAGCTCATCCGGTTTGATATACCCCAGAATGTGATCGGCATAGGGAGCAAGGTTGCTGATCTGCCGATAAGAACCTAATGGGGTATCCGGGGAGCCCGTTCTATTTGGCTCCACAAACACATCTTCAGCCAACCGCTGAATTTCACGCAACCCGGTATCCCCGGAAATCGGCTTGCTTTCTTCCCGCACCAGCTTCATCCCGTTGTAGTCTTTCGGGTTATGGCTGGCCGTGACCATAATGCCGCCATCTGCCTTCAGGTGCGATGTGGCAAAGTAAACCTCTTCAGTGCCACAAAGGCCGATATCAATCACATCCGCCCCGCCTGCCCGAAGACCGTCGCTCAGAGCAGCTTTTAACTCAGGCGTAGACAAGCGAATATCGCCCCCCACTACCATGGTTTTGGGTTTTAGATATTCCGCTGTTGCCCGGCCAATCCGCCAGGCGACAGCTTCATTCAATTCATCAGGCATGCGGCCACGGATATCGTAAGCCTTGAAACAAGAGCGTTTGGTCATTGTAAACCCCGAAAATAAAAGTCCGGCAACCAGCTGATTTATTGACTAAGTTGCCTCAATAAAAGAAAAACAATCCGGCTCTAATGTTGATATAAGCCAAAAACCAGTGAGAACTTCGCTATGCCATTAACACGAGATTGCAAAAAGACAATACAGGCCCGGGCAGAACGAGATCCTGATTTTGCTTGTACCCTTCTGGACGAAGCCGCAACCCTGTTCCTTAACGGTGAGCCCGATGCCGCCCGAATGGTTCTAAGGGATTTGGTAAATGCCACGATCGGTTTCGAGCAGTTGGCGAATACTACCCAAAAATCCGGCAAAAGCCTTCATCGAATGTTATCGGGCAAAGGAAATCCCAGTATGGATAATCTGGCAGATATATTTTCTGCACTGCGAGAAAAAATGCAGGTTTCATTGCAGGTTCAGATCGTGCCTCAGCCATAAGCTCTGAAAGTTCTGGTCAGGCTGGATGGGCGATTTCGAGTGAGTCGGAAATAGTTAATGAACGCTATCCGCCTTCCGCAACCCGGTATCCCCGGAAATCGGCTTGCTTTCTTCCCGCACCAGCTTCATACCGTTTTAGTCTTTCGGGTTTTGGCTGGCCGTGACCCTAATCTAATGTCGCCAGTTTCCTGTTCATTGCCAAATACGCCGGGAAGCACTGGACTGCCATATTTACGCCAGTAAAGATAAAACCTCAATTATTTCAATACGCCGCTCAAGAGCCAAAGAGATAGCCGCTTATGAAAGCCAAAGAATTTGACCAGGCCTTTGATGAGGGCCACGACAGCATTTATGAACATATTGACTGGTCCAGCGCTCAGCGTCCCGGCCTGGAAACTCGTCGAATCAATGATGCTCTGTCGAAGCTTTTTCCATTAAAAAATAATGTTGCAAAACGGTTATCACTCTGGCCATTAAAAACCAAAAGGTCAAATACGACAACGCCACAATAATCAATAGACTTAAGCTCAACACTCAATGCTTTTAAATGTTGCAAAGGATGATATCCAGCAATAGCAGTAATCACTGCTATTTCCGAGTTATCGACCTTGCGAAATTTAATCATTTTGATTTCCTCACCCAGATACCCCGCTATGAACCTCGACCAATTCAAGGTCAAATTTGCCAGTATCACTTAAAGAGGGCCAACAAGTGTAACAGGATTAAATCACGTCAATAAGCAAGCCTGGGGTTCACTGAATCTGCTATTTTGTACAAAATTTACGTACAAAAAAGAGATCACCATGGAACTGATCAATATCAGTGAACTACGAGCCAATCTGTTGAGCTATCTAAAAAAAGCTCAGGCAGGTCAACCAGTTACGGTCACTTCCAATGGCGAAATGCTGGCCACGATTGCCTCACCTGTCGCCCTGAGACAATCAGCCGGTAAAGCTCTGAACGAGCTGGCGTCAAAATCACAGGCCGATGATCTCACGGAATGCACCAACGAGCCATGGAAAGCCATGCAATGATCATCCTTAATAACTGTACGTTTGCAGCTGGTCAAGGTCATTTTCCACTTTTCGGGCAGCGAGTAGCGATAATAGTTGCCCTGTGTACAATCTGTGCCTACAGATAATATTACTATTGCAACACAGTAATACATAAAGAGGTGCGATGTGCATAAATTAACGACCAAAAGGCAAGTGACTATTCCTCAAAGCATCTGCCAAAAGCTCGGGCTAAAACCAGGCGACTTTATACAGGTTTTCGAGCGCGACGGTGTGGCACATTTGGTAAAAATGAACTCCGATGATCTCTCTGGCACCATCAAATTATCCGCTGATACCCATCTGCCCCTGACGCCAGAGAACACCAAAAAAGCCATCAAAGGCAAAGCCGCCAGAAAATTCCGGGGCGAACAATGACTGCTGTGGCTACCAATGTGCTGTTGCGTTATGGCTCGCAACACATTGAACAGCCTGCATAAAATCTTTTTTCTTTTTCGAGAATTCTTATTTAACAGGTCTATATCACGTTCTCATTGATGAAGCAAAGCCATTGCCTGGGCAGGATTGTTGCGAAACATAATAAGTAGCGATCTGGCTGGCCCGAGCGGTTTTCTCACCTTTTGTTCCCAACTCTGCACTGTCTTGATGCTCACACCAAGGAGGGCGGCAAACTTCTCCTGTGAAAGGTGCGTTGCCTTCCTGATAGCAAAGACGTCAATCTCTTCATATTTGAACGACCGTGAAGGTTTCTTAATGCCTTTGTTAATGTCGATCGCTTCCCTGACGCTCTCCACCAATTCATCAAAGTTAAATTCATGGTCACTCATTGCAAAACTCCCTCGCTAGTTCTGACAGTAACTTTTTCTCGGCACTTGTTAAGTCTTTTTGTCGGTTTTTGGTGTAGGCATACAGCATGTAGCAGATTTGCTGGTTATGCACAATGAATGACCAGATACCGGCTTCTTCACAGGGAATGAATAGTTAAGGAGCGCCGCTCGCCTCGCGCTCCCCATAAAAGATAAGAGCTGTGCGTTTTCGGGCAGCGGGCGGCGTCAATCAAGCCCTACCGTAGGTATCCTCAAACCGCACAATATCATCCTCACCCAGATACCCGCCGCTTTGCACCTCAATCAACTCAAGGTCAAACTTGCCGGGGTTTTCCAGTCGATGCACGACACCAATAGGAATATAAGTCGATTGGTTTTCAGTCAGCAGAATTTCCTGATCGCCATTGGTGACCAGCGCAGTGCCTTTCACAACAATCCAGTGTTCGGCCCGGTGATGGTGCATCTGTAAAGAAAGCTGTGCACCCGGCTTAACAGTAATGCGCTTAACCTGGAAGCGGTCGCCCATATCAATCGAGTCATAGGCACCCCAGGGGCGATAAACCTTACGGTGCAATTTAGCTTCAGACCGGTTAGCTGCCTTTAGCCGTTCAACAATCTTTTTAACATCCTGCACCCGGTTCTTATGGGCCACCAGAATGGCATCATCGCTTTCGGTGATCACCAGATCATCGACGCCCAGGGTGGCAATCAGTTTTTTCTCACTGCGCACGTAAGTGTTACGGGTATCATGAAGCAGAACATCACCCAGGGTGGAGTTTCCAACCTCATCTTTTTCAGAAATATCTGCCAGCGATGACCAGGAGCCAACATCAGACCAGCCTGCATCCAAGGGAACCACCACTGCATCGGTGGTTTTTTCCATCACGGCGTAATCTATGGACTCCTCCGGGCAGGCTTTAAAGGCCAATTCATCCAAACGGACGAAGTCCAGATCAGCAGTTTGTACTTCCATGGCTTTCTGGCAGGCTTCCAGAATATCCGGACGGAACTTGTTCAATTCCTCCAGATAGCGCGAGGCTTTGAACAGGAACATGCCGGAGTTCCAGTAATAGTCACCTGTAGCCAGATAACCCTGTGCCGTTTCCAGATCTGGTTTCTCTACAAAATGCTCCACAGGCATTATTTTTTCAGCAGAAAGGCTCGAAGGCTCAAAGGTTTCTTTTTGCTCATCAGAAGAAAAACCTTGTGCCTTTGTCTCACTGTCGTTCAAGGCTTTTATATAACCGTACCCTGTTTCCGGATGACCAGGCACAATCCCGAAAGTGACCAGCTTGCCATCAAGAGCCGCTGGCAACGCAGCCTCAACAGCCTGATGAAAAGCATTGACATCATTAATCACATGATCCGCAGCCAATACCAATAACAGCGGTTCTTCATCTTCGGAGAGGGTCTTGGCTTTTAAAGCAGCCAAGGCAACAGCAGGTGCAGTATTCCGCCCCACTGGCTCCAGAATAATTGCAGAGGCTTTGCGATTCACCTGGCGAAACTGCTCTGCTACCAGGAAGCGGTGCTCTTCATTGGCAATCACCATTGGAGCGGAAACAGAGTTTAGCCCATCCAACCGGCTCAATGTGTTTTGCAGCATGGTCTGTTCATTGACCAGCGGCAGAAACTGCTTTGGGTATAAAGAACGGGACTGGGGCCAGAGGCGGCTGCCGGAGCCGCCGGACATGATTATGGGTATTAAATTCATAATTTTTAAGGTTCAGTCTTTTTAAAAAATAATCTTTGGTGTCTTAATACACTTGTGATAAGCATGGAGATTTGAGCCTTAAGACAAGGCGACGATCGCCAACACAGGATTAAGACTCAAATCTTCAGCGCAATAGGGAGTTAGGGACCGTTACTCACGTCCTGCTCAATATTGATCACTATAAAGAGATCACCCGCAATGCTGCCAATATTCTTGAACTGCTGGCTATGCCCGAAGCGAAGGATGTCGATCTGGTAGCAGAGCCTTTAAAAGACAACTTTCTGAAACCGGCAGATTTTTCCTGATGTACCTGCTTGATACCAACGTTGTCTCGGAGCTACGCAAATTTAAAAGCTTATTTGCCCCATAGGCAACTTATTTAGAAGACAATTCCTATGCAGCTGGCTTAACCAGTTTACCGGATTCTTCCAGCCTTTTATAAAGGCTGCCCGCACTGAACTCCAGGCCATTAGGCCAGCAAAGAGCACCCAGCTCGATAAAGAAGCGCTGAAAAAAAACGCCATCCTCTAAAGCCAGGGTAAGGCTGGTTTTATGTGACAACATTTCACTAAAATCCATAACACCAAAGCTGCCATCAGAAAAGCGAAGCTTTATTTCCAGCCTTGTCTGATAAACAGCCTGAACAATTTTAATCATTATCAGCTCCTGCTATACGCCCAAGTGGTTGGAGATCTATTGCCCTTAGAGGGTGTCGCAAAACTGACTCCAGCGTGGGAACGAGTTGACTCCCGACATTCCCGGCTTCATTCACGTCATTCCCGCGAAGGCGGGAATCCAAACTGACTCACTACCAGAACCATACTGCCCGGTGCCCCCCCTGGCCTTGTCAACCCCGACTTCACTCTCGTCATTCCCGCGAAGGCGGGAATCCACACTGACTCACCACCAGAACCGTACTGCCCGGTGCCCCCTTGGCCTTGTCATCCCCGACTTCACTCTCGTCATTCACGCGAAGGCAGGAATCCACACTGACTCACCACCAGAACCAAACCGCCCGGTGCCCCCTGGCCTTGTCATCCCCGAGACAGAGATCCGCCGTTGGCGCTGGATTCCCGCCTTCGCGGGAATGACGACCTCAGAGCATGGGAACGAGCCGTTGGAGTTTTGCGACAACCTCAGAGCGTGGGAACGAGTTGTTGGAGTTTTGCAACACCCTCGACAGGGCGGGGAGCAATCACCTTTGGCTTATGAGGGAATAGTGAATGCCAAGAAACGCTGCCCTGTGCCCGCTTACCAAAAGAACAAAACGCTTGCGATTAACGTGAGGCGGGCAGCGGGTGGCGGCATTCACCCACGACTCATTACACCCTACCGTACGTATCCTCAAACCGCACAATATCATCCTCACCCAGATACCCGCCGCTCTGCACCTCAATCAACTCAAGGTCAAACTTGCCGGGGTTTTCCAGTCGATGCACGACACCAATGGGAATAATAGTCACCGGAAGCAAGATAGCCCTGAGCCGTTTCTAAATCTGGCTTTTCCACAAAATTGTCTACCGGAGAAACCTGTTCACTATTCCCGGTTAATGTTTTACTGGCCTTAATATAGCCATACCCGGTTTCCGGATGGGTAGGTACGATACCAAAGGTCACCAGCTTGCCATCGCTTGCCGCAGGTAATGCAGCTTCAATCGCCTGATGAAAAGCCTGAACATTCTGAATCACATGGTCCGCAGCCAATACCAGCAGTAATGGTTATTCCTCTTCAGACAGGGATTGAGCTTTCAGGGCTACCAGAGCGACGGCAGGTGCCGTGTTTTTACCGACAGGTTCGAGAATAATGGCTGAAGTCTGCCGCCCCATCTGGCGGATTTGTTCTGCTACCAGGAAGCGGTGTTCTTCATTGGCAATCACTAACGGATCCGATACCGAATCCAACACATCAAGCCGGGAAAGTGTGTTCTGCAACATGGTTTGTTCGTTTACCAGTGGCAGGAACTCCGAACTGCTTAGGGTATATAGAGCGGGACTGGGGCCAGAGGCGGCTGCCGGAGCCGCCGGACATGATAACGGGTATTAAATTCATAGAGGATATTTGCCAAGAGTTAACGGAGGCACAGACTTTTTTTTAGCACAGGTTTTCACCGTGCTTTTGCAGCCAAAAAAAATTAAAGAAAGTAGTCTTTGGTGTGTTGATGCAGTTGATTGGTCAGATCTAACTCATCACGACTTCGGGTGATCAGTTCTATATCAGCCTGTCCAGACAGCTGACGAACAATAGCCGAGCCCACCATGCCCTGGTGGCCCGCCACATAAACGTTATTTATAAACTTTGAAAACCATAAATAATGTAGCTACATTACTACGTGGTGAATAGTTAATAGTGAAAAGTTAATAGGGGCAGAGGGATTTCGATATGAGTATAACGACCATTTCATCACGGACATTCAACCAGAATGTTACTGAGGCTAAACGATCTGCGCTCAAGCAGCCGGTATTTATTTCCGACAGAGGGACCGTCACCCATGTCCTGCTTAATATCGAACACTATAAAGAGATTACCCGCAATGCAGCCAACATACTCGAGCTGCTGGCGATGCCCGATGTGGAGGATGCCGATCTGGAAGCGCTGCCCCTGAAAGACAACTTCCTGAAACCGGAAGATTTTTCCTGATGTACCTGCTTGATACTAATGTTGTGTCTGAGCTGCGCAAGTGCAGTGCAGGCAAAGGTCATCCTTCAGTGAGTCATTGGGCCACAACCGTGGCACCGAATGAACTCTATTTATCAGTCATCAGCGTCCTGGAAATAGAAATGGGCATCCTGTTGAAAGACAGGAAAGACCCAGTGCAGGGCCGGTCGCTCAGAGCATGGATGAACGAGCGAATGCTACCCGCTTTCGAGGGGCGCATTTTGCCACTAGATACCACGATTGCCCTGACCTGTGCCCGGTTACATATCCCCAATCCAAAATCCGAGCGGGACGCCATGATTGCTGCCACAGCAATCACCCATCAACTGACGGTCGTTACCCGGAACATTAAGGACTTTGAACAGACAGGGGTGAAATTGTTAAATCCTTGGGAGTTTTGGGCTGGGAATAGAGAATAGTTATTGAGTTTTTTTGATGGCGCTGATTAAGCCTGACAGCACTCTGAATAGCCCATCGACTTTCGCTAATATGGTTCCAGGTGGAAAAAAACCCAGCTCACCTACGATAATAAGCTGTGTTTCCAATTCACGAAGTGCACCTCTGGCAATATAAAGAAAGCGCAAGTAATCCTTGTTGCTGCCCCGCCCAGCACCTTCCGCAATATTGGATGGCACTGATACACCAACGCTTGCCGCAGGTAATGCAGCTTCAATCGCCTGATGAAAAGCTTGTACATTCTGAATCACATGGTCCGCAGCCAATACCAGCAGTAATGGGTCTTACTTTTCAGACAGGGATTGAGCTTTCAGGGCTGCCAGAGCGACGGCGGGTGCCGTGTTTTTACCGACAGGTTCAAGAATAATGGCCGAAGTCACCGCCCCCCATCTGGCGGACTTGCTCTGCTACCAGGAAGCAGTGTTCTTCATTGGCAATCACTAACGGATCCGATACCGAATCCAACCCGTCAAGCCAGGAAAGTGTGTTCTGCAACATGGTTTGTTCGTTTACCAGTGGCAGGAACTGCTTAGGGTATAGAGAGCGGGACTGGGGCCAGAGGCGGCTGCCGGTGCCGCCGGACATGATGACGGGTGTTAAAAACATAGATATTCTTACGTTAACTCAAGGTAATGAATGATGTAGTCAATCTTGACATGTAATAAAAGGAATAATATTTAACACTAGGTATATTAAGGCTTACCGATTAAAGTAAAGATTAGGTGTAAGGCGATTTAGTTTTTTAAGTATATTTCTGGGTTTTTGTAGCCTGCTAGCAAGATAACATATGATTTTATTTTGTTATGTATTTAGAACTAATTAGTACAGTTTTCGTTACTTAGGAGTTTTAAAAGTGGTGGAACCATTACTCTAGCTGCGTAGGTGGGTGCAGGGTGAATCCCATCTGGAATATTTTCTTTAAGTTCATCAGAAAGTATACTTTCCCATTTTTCATAAAAATCAATCACAAATACATTATGGAGCGTGGCAAACTGGTCATAAATATCGTAGAAAGATTTAAGCCTAGGTCGCATTACTTTCTTTAAGCCAAGAGCAGGATTCATCTTCATCATGATTATCTTGGCTTCAGGATAAGTTGTTCTTATATTATTTATTAGTGTTGTTGTTTGCTCCTTGCTTTTAGTAAACGTTACACCTTTAATAAGGTCGGCATCGTTAACCGAAAATTCAATAAGAAAAAAATCAGCTCTATTTTTAAGAATAAGATCAAGTTGACTTAAACCATATTCAATGTTTCTACCAGGGTATCCGAAATTTAGGTGCTTTACTGGAGCTGATAAACATTTGCTTAATTCGTTACTTAATTCTTCTAACCATATACCGCGCTTTGTCAAGCTTGTCCCAATAGCAATGATCTCAATATTATTTTTATTTTCATATGCTTCTGTGGGAGTCGATATCATAGTAATCAAAACAATAAATATTAAATCATAAATCTTCATGGCAATTTAGTTTGTTAATTCTGTAATTTTTAAACCAAATACTCTGATCTTTTGGTGATTGACTGCCCCATAGATAAATATCTCCCCCCCATAGTTCAGTCAGGAGTGGTCCACGAATAAACCAGTCATCTGCATTTCTAAAAATCAAGTCTCTCACAATTAAAACGAGCTTATCGTTCAACCAGAGATAGGACATACCATCGTTTCTATTAGGGGAGTTCAAGAAAACATCTATAGCTATTTTGTGCCAACGATTAGATTCAATATAAGTGGAGCTAATGTGAGTAGAGCCATATACTTTCTTATCCGAACCTGATGACCTGTTTAGGTTATATATGTATAAACCGAGGAGTCCTTGATTTTCAATCAACCTTATACTGAATCCATCTTGCCTTGTAGGTGGGCAACCACCTGCAAGGCATCTGCTATCCAAACTGCCACCCCATAAACCGAGTGGTAGCTTATGACCACCGCGACTGAACTCAAATCCATCTTCAAGAAAAATATCAAAGGTTATTCTGGCAGCTGTTATATTGCGATCAAATAAAGTAAGTTTGATTTGTGCTATATCATTTGGACCCTTAAAAACATTTCTCTTTAGTGACGGTGAATCATCTGGAGCAAGCGCCATGATAATAGATGATGCGGAACTACCTTTGAATCTTAAATTCTCCGAGTTAGGCTTCCATAAGATTTGGCAGCCTGTTGCAGGCTTTTCCTTGGTAAGGGTGCTTGTGCAACCATACAGAGTGAATAGTAAAAAAGACGAGAGAATAAATAGGATTTTATTTCGTGGAATGATCATTCTCTGCAATGAGAACTCCATATTTATCTACACAGATATTGGACCGTAATAACTTTGCCGGATTACCTACAACAATAGAATTGTTGGGTACATTTTTTGTTACTACAGCCCCAGCAGCCACAATGCTGTTATCACCAACAGTTATGCCTGGTAAGATAATGCTGTTAGCACCGATAAAGCAGTTTTTGCCAATAATAGTATTCGTTTTAATCCCCCTAGTCATATCATGCGTCAGGATTGAGCATCGGAATGCTAAGTATGAGTATTCACCTATATTGACTCCTTTAGGGTAGGTTTTATCTAGTTTTGCACTCATAGATATAACGACTGTTTTATGTATCTTCATTCCCCAAAAATGTGTATACCAAAACAATCTCAGCTTTACTAAAGCTCTTTGTAAAAAAAGGAATTTGTTTAGAGTCATCTTTCGTTAAGTTCTTAAAAGAAAATAAAGTTAATTTGGAATCACTCAAAAAAATGAATATGTCAGCTTCATAAGTCTCTAAGCCTCGTAGTAAGCCCAACCTATGAAGGATTATTAATTTTTAATAGACTTTTTTGAGGGAGTTTATATTTATTATTTGGTTATTAAATTTTAAAACACAAAAGTATTTAAAACAGTTTTTTGTCCCCTCCACTTTTACTACGAGAGCTAATTCTATTTTGATTACTCATTGCAAAATCCTAGCAAGAGGTAAATAGTTTACGGTTGTCGCATAGAAGTACGCATTGGTTCCATGCGAGTCATTACAACAACAATTAAGAACAAAAAACCAGAAACTGAAGAAATTGCATTCTCAGTTATACAAATTAATAAAAATAATATGCTGGACCAAATTATTTCAAAGGGCTTAGTACATTCTGTCAGCCTAGCCTTGAGAATAAGTGCGAGGAGCAAAAGAGAATAGAATACAATAGTTTGGATGTATCCAATTTCCACTGCGACTCTCAAATACTCATTATGCGCACTTATTGTTCCACCCACTAAAATTCTAACCTCATCTGGAAGGATTGTAGCCTGATGCCCATAACCAACACCAAACCACCAATGTTTGGCGAGTACGTCGTTAAGATAATCCCAAATGATTTCTCTGCCACTTAAATGTGTTTGAAAAATACGACCAATTATAACATCGCCCAACAATATCAAAAATAAAATTAAAAATATAGCTGCTGCAATAATTATGAGTCGTTTTAGATTCATGTAGTTTTTGAAGCCACCCCAGAAAACTGGAAAGCAGAGAAGAGCACCAATAAATAGCGCCATTCTCCCTCCAGTTAAGATAAGTATGACTGTATTAATAAAAACTAACCAGAGATAACGTATATCATATGTATCAGCATACCTTAAAGATGAATAACAACCTGCAATACAATAGGCTCCAAGATAGGCAGGTATTAACGAACCTTGTAGCCTAGGTAAACCACTAGCAAACTCATAACTAAATATGCTTCTGCCAAAAGCAACCCAATAAAACATACCAATTAGTATTGAAAAAGTTGGTAGCCAGGTAACCACCTTTAAGACGAACCTTATTTCAGCCTCAGTTAATCTGGCAGATAAGAAAATAAAAATTGTAATTATTTGAAATAAAGCTTTTCCGTAAATAATCCAACTAAAATCAGAGTAATCTGACAGGATCGCACTAAAAAGAGTGATCATTAAAATAACAAATAGTATTGCTATTATTCTATGATCAAAATGCCGTCTAAAAATTAGTACCAATGCTGAAAGTAGTAGGAAGGATTTTTCTATTGGATTTGCAAAACCGACATTAAAAACCATTCCAACATTTAATACTAATAAAAGCAATGAAAATGAAAAAAGCTGGTAGAAAATCATTATCTTTTAAAAAACCAATATTGAAATACAACCTGGCTATAAATCTATAACAGATTACTAAAGTATAAATTTACCGAATGACATATGTGGGGGGTAATTGATTTAAGCAATTCTTATGGTTTAAAGCACAAAAACTTGTAACTAGTTAATCGAGAATAAGAACAGTATTTTTTGCTTTTTGCTACAATACGAACTACGCCTGCCAAAGCAAAGTAGCACCTCCTTTAAACAAGCCAGAATTGAAAACCGAATTTTACAAATTAAAAATCACAAGTTAGTAACTTAAATACTGTTTTACCAAGAGTGAGACTAGACAACATTTAAACTGTTCAAATTAATCGTATGTTTTTTTCTGAAAGCGAACTGACAACCTCTACTTTGGATTGAACATTTTTTTTGAGTTCATCTACATTATGAATCCCATGCTCACAAAATTTTTTAAAAAATGAAGCGTCAATAATCTTCTCTGGTGATGCAAGCACGTAACTTGGAAGTTCGAAATGTTTAATAAGACCCTCAAATTTATCTTGATAGGTTATTCCTAATATAGGTACGCCTGAGCCTAAGGCTGCTATTGATAAATGCATTCGTCCTGTAATCACCAAATCAGCCAATGATGCTAAACCCTTTAAGTCTGAGGCAGGAATATCATTGAATACTGTTGAAAGATAACTCTTATCACTCTTACACTTGGAATAAATCTCATTCAACATAAAAACATCACCAGTGTTTTTATCTCTGAAATCATGTGCTACAAATAAAACGCTTGCATTATATTCAGATATGATAAAGTCAACAGTTTGTGCACAGCTGTTAATCATTGAGGTCAGTTTTTCTTTAGAACGATCAGGAACTAAAATCGGGTGGATGTTAAAAATAACAACCATTCTTTTGTTATTTTTCTGTATCTCAACCCATTTTTTTATATCACTCACTTCTTTACTTAAAGTAGGAGCAAGCATAAATGCATTATCTGCGACGAGTTTGGCATCAAAGCGAGCTATTTGATCATAGCGCTTTAAAGAACAAGAGTCCCTTAAATTTACAATGATTTTGTCTGATATAAATTTAGTTAAAAAGAGTTTGGTAAAAGTAGCAGGCAAAGAATTAAATGAAAACCCTCCTATTATTGTTTTTTTTCCATGTCGAGCCATCAAATCTGAAATTAGCCAAAGCCGCAGTGACTTAATGTCAGAATAATAGCCATCCATAACATCTGCACCTATGCAAATACTTGCATCATAATCCTTTACATGGGCAAAAATATTTTTAAGGCTCCATGGATAAGACCAGCACTCAATTGGTTTTACATCAAGCTTTTTCAAAGGAGAAACAAATGCTCCAGGTTCAACCGCTATTGCTAACTCGATATCAGGGTTTTGAACCTTTAACTTATTGACAAGTGCAATAAGCATTGCTTCATCACCTTTAGAGCCGAAAGGGTTGCTTGTATGGGGTGAGAAAAATACCAATTTTTTAACACAATTATCAACTTTGATAGGAGTTATCTTGCGTTTTAAAAAATACCACGAAGTAAACATTAGCGGTGGCAAAATAAACTCTCTAATCTGAGATTTGATTGATTTTGTTTCCTTACTTTTTTTTTGATTGTGAAAAACCATAATATTTATCACCTAATACAATTTTCAAAACTAAATTGGCTTTCGAATTAAAGAAAGTCACCAAAACAAAAAAATAAATTGATACTGAAATTATTCCAAGTAAAAATAAACTCAGAAGGGAATTATTCAAAGATAATAACGGGTGATCTCTGAGATGAGTAACACTAAACGCCATTGCAGTGGAAGCTAAGAAAAACGGATATGTTTTTTTAACAATATTAATTAATGAGGTTTTGGAGTATTTTGCGACCATCAAAAAACTGGCTGGTACAATAAAAAGTTGGACTGTGAAGTAGAAAAAAACAAAGTCAGAAAAACTTACTTCTGTGGCAAATATCATTAATGTCAACACTCCAATACTTTTTACTAAAAGTATTTTAAGAGTGAGATCTGGCCTCCCTATAGCATTTAGAAGAGTACCATTATAAAACTGAATAACTTGTATTGCACCTAAAATAGAAAGATAAAAGGCCACCCTTTCAGAACCTTGCCCATTATGCGAGTAAAGTATATTAACGACTTCAGGCGACAAAATAGCTAGTATAATAAATATGGGTGTGCCAATAGCAGCTGTAACAGTTACTGCTCTATAGTAACAACTGCTAAGTTCCTCATGGGAAGATTTTAACAATGAAAACTTGGGCATATATACATCTACGGTCACAGCAGAAATAACTTGCATGGCCAGACTGTATAATCTTTGCCCCATTACATACAAAGCAAGTGATACGGGCCCAAAAATTGTAACCACATAGATTTCTACAGATCTATTTGAAAAATAATCCAGTACTTTAGCTCCAATTAAATTTGATCCAAACTTAACTAGCGGTTTGGCTTCTGTAATCGAAAAAGAAGTGCTTGGACGCCAGTCAACTCCTTTCCAAACCAGTACCACATTTACAAGAGCCATTAATAGAAACTGAGCCAGTAGGCTCCATACACCAAAGCCTGCCAATACAAGGGTTATACCAAAAACACTACTGATTAGAGCACCCCAAGCTGCTCTTATTGCCAGCCATTTAAACTTAAAATTTTTCCTGAGTAACGCTTGTGGTACAAAGCCAATAGCGTTCATTAATAGTGCAAGGCTACCAAATTTAAGAATTTCTGTTATTCCCTCCATTGGCAAAAGAAAAGCCAAGTTGTCTGAAAAAGACCATACCGAAACAACCAGTATAAGGGCAATGACAATATTTATAGCAAAAGCAGTATTTAATATTATATCATTAAGCTTTTCTCTTTGAATAAGAGCATCACTAATACCACCATCACTAAAAATTTCTAGGAATGCTAAAACTGCAAGAACTGCTGAAAATATACCTAGTTGTTCTGTTTCCAAAACCCTGGCCATTACTATAAAAGTAATAGCACCACTGAATCGGACTAGAGAGTTTTTTACTGCTGACCATAATAAGCTAGATCGTATCTGTGTCACTATTCAAACCTAATTTTTTAAAACAACCAGCCATTGATTTTGCTGCAGACTTCCTTGTAAAAATCTCTAAAACAGCCGAACAATATTCTGCTCTTTCAGTTACTAATTTACGGTCACCTATCCAGCTAGAAATAGCATTGATATACTCACTAGCTGTTGATACACAAATATATGGCACATGATCACCCTTCGGATACCCGTATCCACCTTCTTTTGTGGTTATTGTCGGTAACCCTAAAGCTAAGTAATCAAGAATTTTTATTTTTATCCCGCTCCCCATTAATACCGGATTGATTGCAAATAGGCAGTCTTTAGCAATTTCCTCTATGGAATCTAATCGACCAAGGAAGTTGACATTTTCTGGCGGGCTTTGAAAAGCATCACAAACTGAACCGATAATATTTAAATGTATATTTGGATGCTGTTTGAGAATGGTTGGCCAAACTTCATTAAAAAACCATTTAAGCCCATCAACATTGTGGTTTGCATTAGCACCAATATATAAGATACTAGATCCATTATAAGTACGTAATGCCGGATAGGTGTTATTAGAAACACTTGGATAAATGGTTACCACTGACTTATTCTTTATTAATGAAGATATTAAATCCATCTCTTCAATATTGATTGCTGCAATACAATCAAATTCTTTCCATATACCAATCTCTTTATCCTTTGTAATACTAGGTGATACTTCATAACCCCGTTTTTGAAATGATTTAGTCCGATCAAAAAATACATCATGCGCTATTAATATTTTTTTTGACGATAGCTCATCAATAATTGCTGACCTAAATATTGTGTCTACAACAACTAAGCTGCATTCTTTCGTAATCAGTTTTTTTGTAGAGTTGGTATCTCTTTTTGATAAAAACTTACCAATTGTCATTTTTTTTTGAGGACTATGACTATCAAAAAACAAATAACTTATTTTTTTTAATGGCCTTAAAAATGAACGCCATGATTTAGACAGATAAATACTAAAAATCTTTACCGCATTTACATATTTAGTTTTAACTTGTGGATGCTTGATTTCGTATTTGCTTGAAAAGATAGCAGGAAAGTAGTCACCAGTTATTATTACAGTTACCTCATAACCACAGTCTAACAATGCATTAATTATATTAAGGTTGTAGCTTTGAGCGCCACTGAAGCCCAAGCTTGGTAATCGTTCACATACAAAAATAGCTTTCATAGTCATTGTTTAGTTGTTAGTGTGCTTTGTAATTAATGCTGTATATTTTATACGGTGGATCATTAGCGTCTTTTCAATAAATTGATATGGTTTTTCAAAAAAACTAGAAGTGTTCGTTCTTTAATATTTAGCCTTCATAAGTTTAGTAATATTCATGTCTCCTTTAATAATCAATACGATCCCAACAATCAATTTTCGAAACCATTGGTAAAAAAGGGTTGGTTTTTTAAATGCATGTTTTCTTAAAGCAATATGGCTACCTTGGAAATATTTTTCTTTCAGTTCTAATATTTTATCTCTGTGACCAACCAGTTCATTATCAATAAATTCTGTTGACCTAGATGATAAGAATAATTTTATTGCATAATCCAAATCTTCACCCCCATTATTTGGTGTGCCCACACCTAATGATTCGTCAAAGCCACCTGCATTTATTGCTATATTTGACCTGACAAATATAGTATTTGATGAAGCATTTTTTATTAGATCAGTAATTTTAGCTTTTTTTGGTTTATTACTATCCAATGCATCTACCGGCTTAGATGAATACTTACAAAATAAGAAGTCAAGGTTGTTTTTGCTTGCAAAGATAGAGCTAATGTATTCCAGAAAACTTTTTGTATACCAACAGTCGTCATCGGGGTAAGCAATTATATCAACATTTGTCAAAGTACCTTCTTTTCTAGCCTTTGCTAACATTAGATTTCGTGCTTTTGATAAAGACATTTTTGAATCAAAAGTCATGAAATCAATTAATCTCGAGTGTTTTTCTATAAAAAACTGATATTCTTCTGTAAAGTTTTGAAGAAGAACTATGTGTTTAATTTTTTCTAGCCTGTTCTCTGATTCTTCAATACTGTTAAACAGGCGTTCTAATTCCTTTATTGCTTTTTCGCTTAATATTGAAGTTGTCATAAGTAAGAATTTCATAATTCATTCCCTTCAATAAAAGAATTGATGAAATTTTTCAACTTGTAATATTCAGGATTATTTTTTTGTTCAGGTTTCTTTAATCTATTCGATTTATCTAAGTAGTTGTGTATTTCAGTTTCATTTGTCGCAACATAGATTCCAGATACATCTTTAAATTTGTTTGCTGTTGATGTTTGATGATCATTCCTATGCTCACCAAGAGCAAAACTTCTAGGGAAAATTATAATAGGAATATTCAATTCATAAGCGGTTAAAATAGAACCCATGCCAGCATGCGCTACTATAACCTTTGTTTTTTTTAGCAAGCTTGAATACTGTACTGGAGTTAAGAAATCAGTACTCTCTATATGTTGTGGCTTAATTCCACCTTTACCAATTTGGGCAAATATCTCTACTTCACTATTTATACTGCCCCACTTGTCTACAGCAAGAACCATTCGGTCAAAAGGAAACTGTGTGCCTGTAGTAACCAATATCAATGTACTTATCTCTTAAATAATTGAACCATGATAAAAAACTTTTCTACCATCACAAAGGTTTTCCCATTGTGAAAGCGTTTTATGCGCAAAGAAGGTGGATAATCTACCACACATAGAAAGTTTTTCACCATTTGCTATGCTATCGACCCATAGTGTTTTTGAGCCTAATAGCCGACCACACACTATTGTTAATAAGCCTGGTGCAGCACCTGTCGAAATAATAATATCTGGCCGTTCCTTAACAATCATTTTAATGACTTCATAAAGAAGATTGGGTATTTTTAACTTTTCAGTACTGCTAGCTTCAGGCAAGATATATGAGTTTTTAATACCCTCTTGTTCAGCCAAACCTTTGATAGTTGTTGCATATATTATATTTGCTTTTTCTAATTCAGGTTTCAATTTAATTAGTTGCTTCCAGTGACCACCACCGGAAGCCACAGCAAGAATTTTTTTCATTTTGAATTTATTCCGTTTTTAGTTAACCAATTAATCAACTGGGGGTAGTTCTTTAATCCTGAATCATTAACTGTTGCTCTGCTCTACTCAGACATTACGGCAAAATTATGAAATCGCCTCCCCAGCAAGGACATCAGCCAGTTAGCTTATACTTATAGCAGCTTTCTTTTGTTTTCTCTTCAGGCCCGTTTTGAAGGTTTTCGTATTGTTCAGCAGTTTGACTCTAAAATGTCTAAAAACATCTACATCAAACCAACCGTACACCTTCCAGCTTGGCAATTCGCTGAATGGGCTGTTCAGGGTGCTGGGTGTCGTGAATCAGAATATCCACTTTTTGTTCACCCCACCGGTTTTCCGTGGCCAGGCGTAAGTGGTTTTCTTTTCGACCAGGTTGCTTAAACCATCGACTTCAATCAACAAGTCAATATCGCCACCCCGTGCGTCATCTCTGACCCTGGAGCCAAAGAGCCAGACCCTGGCCTGCTGGCTGATCTCTTTCCTGACCAACTCGATGATGTCGTCTTTCTGTTCCGGACTGATTCTCAATGACCGCCGCCTAACTTTATATTGTGGAGCTTGAGTACATAGGCTTCGAACTGTTCGGTGATTTCAATCAGTTCGGGAGCCACAGCCCATGCCATGTTAAGCGCCTCAGCCCGCTTTGATTCAGCTTCCGGGTAGTCGTGAGAAAATGCATTGCGAATTTCACGCATTTTCCGCCAGCTGTCGGCAGAACTGAGGATATGTCGCTTTTGCATCCATTCAAAAACTTAACGAAGATGATAACACTGACAAAATACATCTGGCTTTCTGCGCTGGCAGTGACAGCACAGATGGTCAGAAAAAGGTTAGGTGTCTCTGTGCCATCTTTTATTGTCTGCTATGCTCAACGCACAAGAAATAATCACAGGGTGTACGCGTGAACCACGATAAAGACACAGATGATTTCTTTAATGCCATCAGTCGCATAGAGGTCAGTGTAAAAAACTCACAGGACGATATTAGGAAGCTGTACCTGCACAGCGCACGGCAGGAAATAGCTATTGAGTCACTTAATGAAAAGATTGACGCTAACCAGCAAGAAGTTCGCCAATACCAGCAAGAAAATCGTGAACGTTTTGACAAGATTGACGTTAACCTGCAAGAAAATCGTGAACGTTTTAACAAGATCGACGCTAACCAGCAAGAAAACCGTGAACGTTTTGACAAGATTGAAGACACTCTGGCTATCATTGTAAACCACCTCCAAAAATAACCACGGCACCTGACAACAGCATCCACGGGACTTCTCCCGTGATGCAAAAGGCTGTCTTTTAGCTGTTGTCAACTTACCAAGCTTGGCGAGGGTTACTGATAATAGAAAGAAAACCGGGGTCAGGTCTTTCATCGTTCACAATGTAACCCAACATCCTTATTATACTTTTATACTTTGTATTGTCCGATGCCAGAATAACACTAATGCTGAGGGCTGATTTTCAAACTCACTCCCAGAGCCTGAAGAATTTTGAACACTGTTTCAAACCTTGGTTTCGCACCTGGTGCCAGGGCTTTGTATAGACTTTCCCGACCAAGGCCTGAGTCATTGGCTATCTTCTGCATCCCTGTTGCCTTGGCGATATCACCAATAGCCGATAAGAGCAAAGCCTGGTCACCCGTTTCAATGACAGCATTCAGGTACTCTGCAATCGTTTCACTGTCGTCAAGATACTCTGATGCATCAAAGGTCTTTAGCTTCCTGCTCATGTCATGCCTCCAGATTTTTTAAAATGGCTTTTGCTTTTTCAATGTCTCTGGACTGGCTGGACTTGTCACCACCATTGAGTAATACGATGATGATATCCTTTTGCCTGGCAAAGTAGATCCTATAGCCTGCCCCCTAGGAGGCCGACCGAGAATAGCGCCCGTAGCGAGGACGGCAGAAAATTGAGGATGAAAATTCGGTTTTGTGAGGAGAATAGCGAGCTATTTGACGAACAAAAGCGGATTTTTAGACCAATTTGCTGCCGCCGCAGTAGGGCAGTCTATTCTCGGTCGGCCTCCTAGTGCACCCGAAGCTCTGACACTTTGCCTCCAACTGATTTCCAGTCCCCGATGTGCCCCTGCTCCAGCAATTTCAGAGAGGCCAGGATTCGAGCCTTGCCCGGCTTGTCTTTGAGTTTGTTCAACCACTTCTCGAAGTGGTCAGTGGTCTTGAGCAAGTACATTAAAGAAGTATGTATCCATTTGGATACGTGTTCAAGTTACAAAAACCGGAAAGGAAAACCGGGGTCAGGAAAACCATGTTCAGGTCTTTCATTGTCAATCCTTATTAAAACTGCGCATAACTTCTTCTGCGAACCCGTTAATTTCATCAACATGGTTTTCTATAACAGATTTGAGAATAGCTATGTTCAATTTTTGGTACTCATGAACCGCTATATTCCTGAACCCCACCATTTTTGTCATACTGACTGTGAGTGGGGCTGATACTAGTCCATGATCGTTTAGTAGCTGGAAAGATTCTCTGGCATTCTGGGGGATTCCCAATTTTTTCAGTTTGATAACGTAGTTCGCCATATCCTGGGCAGCCTGGCAGGCTCTCTGAATATTCAGAATTATAGAATCCTGCTGAGTGTAATTTGTCGCCAGTTCAGACTCATGACCTTTGTATTCTTCATTAATACGGGCAATACAGCGCTGAATGATTGAGTATTTGTTAAGAATAATGTCATTCATTACGCAGCCTTCTTTGTAAGTCGTCCAGGATTTCCCGTCTATCGTATTGTAGCTGCTGGTACAACGACATAACCTGGAGTTCGAATAAGTCACAGGTTAGGGTATCTTGCTGCCACAGCCAGATTCCTGTATTGATCACTTCATGCTGTAGTACAGTAGTTGCTGCGCGTAAATCTATCAGGTCAATATTGGTATTCACCTGGCTGGCTAGTGTCTGGGCGTTTTCCCATAGTTCAACCGGGTCAGCCATACCGTCAATCAAAATACCCAAGTCTATGTCACTTTCTTTATTGGCTGTGCCGTTGGCATGGCTCCCAAAGAGCAGTATACCTTGTGACAAGTCACCATAAGCTTGCCTGAGAAATGAGATGATGACTGCCTTGTGCAGTGGTTCCATTGGTTTGATATTAGCTCTATCGGTAATGGTTTAGGCAACGTAACTTTTTTGCCGGGTTTTTCCAAGGAAAAACCGGGGTCTGGGCTTTCATTTGGAGTCTGACCATGATTGAGATGAACCCTTTCGCCTGGGCTCTGGCTATTTTCTTTTCCATTGTCTGTGCACTGGTGATCTGGGTTAAGTACCTGAACCGTAATGATCATAAAAAATAGCTGCTGGTTTCAGGTCTTCCATATCTGCTATGTAACTGTCAGCCGAATAGTGCGTAAACCCATTGATGTCTTTCTTAAGAAACAGCAGGGAAGTCAGTGTAAAAAGCTGATTTTCACTGTTGGTGTTGAATTTCTGGTGATTATCAAAGGCAATTATTGGGCTGCTATTGGCTACGATTTGCGAAGTATCCTCGGCTTATCCAAGGTTTTCAAGGTCACTGTCCAGATCCGCAGGGTCATGGTCAACTACAGGAATGCCTTGTGCACCCAGAATCTGGATAAAATCACCCAGTGGAACCCGGGCTATCCTGGCCCCTTTAGCAAGGGTAACCACGTCATTTCGAAACAAATGAATGGCCAGGTTAATTGCCACTCCCTGTTCCAGTATTTGGTCTGTAAATGGAATGCCCAACAGAGCATTCAGGTCAGGTGTTTCCAACGCTGTTTTCATGACCAGGTTTCATCGCTCATGCTTACATAAAGCTTTACGGAATCTTTGATAAAGGCATCCATAATATTTAGTGCAGCTTTTGCTTTTTTCCCATCGTAGTCGTGAGAAGTTCCGATGCGAGTGTCTGCGTATGTCATCCACTGAGCGACATCAGATGTTAGTAAGCGGTTCTCATTGGCTATCCGAAACAGCGGCTTTGGACTGTTAGGCACATCAGGGAGACCAAGGCCTTCTTTCAGGTAGTGTTTCAGGGCTTTCCATAAGCAGTCGTAGCAGGTTACATACCGCCGGATAACGGATTCAGAAACTGCTTCCTGAATCCATGAAGGTAATGAGGTATCCAGAGTTTGCCAATTTCCGAATTGCGATTCTAGAAGCACAAGTGACTGCTTGAACTTTCCAAAGTCGATCATTTTTTCACCCATGTGCTTTTGGTTACTCTTCATCACCCATTACAGGTGATTTTTTAGCCACTGAGCACAATCGCTACGATCTTGTGTAACTTGCGTATTATTGAGAGCATCATGGTCATCCAGAACATCATGCTCTGCAGACCTTGTCTTCAAAGCCTCTTTTTTCCACTCAGGCCAGTCGGCTGTCATCTTTTTTGTGCTTTTCAGATAACGCAGAAAATTACTCTCTGTTTTCTTTTTCATGGTTTTCTACCTTCAGCTTAAGGTAAGACAAATATAGTTTTACTTTAAGGTGCGAAGAGTAGGAAACCAGGTTCAGGTCAAAAAACTGAGGTTAGGGGATTTTTCAGTTTTATATCGGCTCTGCCTGGCTAAGAACTTCTTCTCTGATCGAGTCTGAAAGTGAGCCGGGGGTCAGGATGTCAACTTTTACACCGGTTAGCTGCTTTAGCTTGTGGCGAATCGCTCCAATATCAAATAGGGTCATGCCTTGATCTGGGTCAATCAGTATGTCCAGGTCACTGGTTTCGGTGTCTGTTCCATTCAGTACAGAGCCAAATACTCTGGCATTGGCCGCTTTGTGCTCTTTTATGATGGCCTTGATCTTTACCCGGTATTTTTTTAATGCTGCCGATGGTCTCATGGAATGCCTCAGCCGATAGTCGTTTCTACCTGGTCTTAGTCGGTCACTCAGGTTTTGCGATTGTTCAGCCATTGGCAATGGATGAGCACTCGGGCTAAATTGATTTTTTGTGTAAACCATTGTGTAGCAGTTGATAACATGCCATCAAACCTCGCTATAGACGACGACTTGATTGCTCAGGTCCAACAACTGGGTGGCTATAAAACCAAAAAAGCAGCCGTTAACGAAGCTCTCGCCGAATTTATTCGCCACCGCAAGCAGTTGGAACTACTGGATGATCTCGGCACCATTGATTACGACGCTCAGCCCCTTAAAAAAGAGGCCCGAAGAAAATAATGGTGCTTGTTGATACCTGTGTATGGTCGGCTGCACTGCGTCGACGCAGGACTGAATCCATACCTGAAGAAACAATACTGTTGCAGAGATTAATCCGCCAACACCGGGCTGTGATGATTGGCCCGATATTGCAAGAAGTGTTAACCGGCATTAAATACGATGAGCAATTCACTCGGTTGTGTGAAAAACTGAGTGCGTTTGATCTGCGACTTCACGAATCCACGCCAAATAAATCACGGGTATAAACTTTCTCCGCAACATCTTCCAAATCAGATTCTTTGCGGTTGGCAATAATCACATCACTGACTGCTTTAAAGGCTTCCAAATCGTTGATCACCTCTGAATGAAAGAACTCATCTTCAGTCAGAACCGGCTCATAGACGACAACTTTAACCCCTTTGGCTTTTATCCGTTTCATCACACCTTGAATGGCTGATGCACGAAAGTTATCGGAGCCAGCTTTCATCACCAGTCGGTAAACTCCGACCACTTCAGGGTTGCGCCGGAGAATGGAGTCGGCAATAAAATCTTTTCGGGTGGTGTTGGAATCAACAATGGCTCTGATCAGGTTATTGGGCACATCCTGATAATTAGCCAGTAACTGTTTGGTATCTTTTGGCAGGCAATAGCCGCCATAACCAAAGCTTGGATTGTTGTAGTGGTTGCCAATTCTTGGGTCCAGCCCAACACCTTCGATGATTTGCCGTGAGTCGATACCGTGGGTTTCACAGTAGGTGTCCAGTTCATTAAAGTAGGAAACCCTCAGTGCCAGAAAAGTATTCGAGAAGAGTTTCACGGCCTCGGCTTCGGTGCTGTTGGTGAAAAGAATGGGAGTATCTTTTTGCTCCGCACCCTGAGCAAACAGCTCCGCTATTTTTTTTGCCCTCTCTGACTGTTCACCAATGATGATTCGGGAGGGGAAGAGGTTGTCGTGCAGTGCCTTACCTTCTCTCAGGAATTCCGGAGAAAAGATGATGTTGTTGCTGCCGGTGTCTTCTTTTAATTGCCGGGTGAAGCCTACCGGTACCGTTGATTTAATGATCATGACGGCATCCGGGTTGATGTCCATCACATCACGAACCACTGTTTCAACACTTTCGGTATTAAAATAATTGGTCTTCGGATCATAATCCGTAGGGGTTGCGATAATGACATAATCAGCCTCGGCAAATGCCTGCTGTTTATCCAGAGTGGCCCGGAAGTGAAGCATCTCACTGCGAAGGAAACGTTCAATATCGTCATCCTCGATCGGTGAGAGGCGTTCGTTCAGCATACCCACTTTCTCAGGGATAATGTCCAGCGCAATCACTTCATTGTGTTGGGCCAAAAGCATGGCATTGGACAAACCGACATATCCGGTTCCGGCTATTGCAATTTTAGGCATTGGAGTCACTTGTATATTCAGAGCGTCAAAATTGCCGAGGCAGATTTGTGATCGTGTATTTTCGCAGCAGCCCGGCCAAACCGGTTAAAAAGTGCTGGGTAATGCGTGAAGCGTTAATTTTGCTCAAAGCCGTCAGACGCGGGTGCGGGAACTGGTTAGATAAACTAACCGGAATTCATAGAATCTGGCAGCATTAGACAACTATTGCGATAAAAAAACACGCTACCGCCCCTCAGATTTTCGGTTTTTACTGAAACAACCAGCGTTGAGTTGTGATGTCTAACCATACGGCCTCGGTAACAGGCATTGCTTACATCGCCAACCACGCTGCCTGTCAAATAAAAAAAAGCACACCACTGACAACCAATGATGCAGGTATGAGCAGACAGGGAAAAATTAGAGAGATCTAGCACCCCGATAACAATGGAGATACATTTTACGGCTACAATATTACATTTCAAGTACGACGCATGTTTTGTACTGTGTTCACATGAGTGTATGACCGCATTAAACCCCATAAGTCGTTGTTTTCAGGGAGTTTGTACTACAGCCCTGAATAGTTTTTTGGTAATTTCACTGGCTCAGTAGCGAAAAGCTATGGTTTTTAGTTTTAGACAATATTTTTATATTTAAAGTATCAGAGGTCACGCCGAGCATTAAAAATAACATATTTAATCTGTCGTACATAATCAATATTTCGATTAACTAATATACGACTTTGGTCAATACCTGCCACAGCAATTGGTCTATCATTGGCAGGTATCAGGCTCTCGTTTTTGGCCTCAGCTTGAATTGCTCCCGCGACATAAAACGGTATTTTTCGATTTACCAAGAGCCTAAGGCCATTTTTTAAGCCTTAGCGCTCTTCACGATTTAACAGAGATCAGGAGGCTCCGGAGTAGTAACCAGTTGTGTCGTAATACCGCTGGTTATAACCGTAAGGATCTTTGGCTTTCGGGTTAATCTTGTTCAGCACCGCTCCGGTAACCGGAGCCCCGGCCTGCAGCAGTCGGCCAACCGCCGCGTTGACGGCATTGGCCTGCATACGGCCGGCTTCCACTACATAGACCAGCCCGTCACAATGGCGGGAGACCATCAATACATCGCTGACGTTCTGCACCGGTGGGCAGTCCAGTACGATGTAGTCGTAATGCTCCCTCAGTTTGGTCAGCAGGCTTGCCAGTCGATCAGAAGCCAGCAGTTCTTGTGGGTTCGGAGGTACCATGCCGCAGGGAATCACATCAATCTCTTCCAGTTTATGCACCGCATCGGACACTTTGGCGGTACCGGCCATTAAGTTGGCCAGCCCGGCAGAACCCCCTTTGATATGGAAGTTTTTACCCACCACCGGGCGACGTAAGTCACAGTCAATCAGGAGGGTTTTGCCCAGCTGCCCAAGAGCCAGCGCCAGGTTGGAGGCCACCGATGATTTGCCCTCACCGGGCACCGTTGAGGTGACACCAAACAGTCGGTGTTTCTCGTCCATTGCTGTCAGGTTGACGCTTGTACGGATGGTGCGCACCGCCTCCCCGAATGAAGCCTGCTTCTTGTCGGTAAATAGGTTGAACACACGGTCCAGCAGGGCTTTATCGGTGAGTTTTGGCAATACCCCCATTACCGGCAGGTTTAGCTTCTCTTCAACGTCTTTCGTCGTACGAACAGTGTTGTTCAGCATTTCCAGCAGGAAGGCGATACCGCAGGAGATCAACAAACCCATCAATGCGGCCACGGCAATAATCAGCTTTTTCTTCGGTTTGATCGGCGAGTTCGGTACAAAGGCTTGATCCACTATTCGGGCATTGGCGGTTTGCAGGTCGCTGGTAGCGGAGGTTTCCTGAATCCGTGTGAAGAAGGCGTCGTACAGGTCTTTATTGGTCTGTACTTCACGCTCCAGAGCTCGCAGGCGGAATTCTTTGCGGTTGGTCGCCTGAATGCGTTTTTTCAGCGCTTCTACCGCCGCAGTCAGGCTGCGTTCATTGGCCTTGTCGATTTCGTATTCTCGCTCTACCCCTTCGACGATGGTGCGAATCTGGAGATTAAGGTTGTCCTGAATACTTTTCAGTTCAGACCTTGCCGAAATCATATCAGGATGTTTTGGGCCGTAACGGCGGGACAGATCCGTTACCTGTCGTTGAACTTTTGATTTCTCCTGCTTGAGATTTTGAATCAGCGGGTGTCTAAGCACCGCCTGCAGGGATGCATTGTCGCCTTTGCGCGTATCACCGGTAGAGATCTGTCTATAGATGTTCTCAGATACCGCCAGCTTGCGGCGCACTTCCACCAGGGCATTGGTTAGCGCCTTGAGTTCGTCGCTGGAAGCGTTCAGGACTCCTTCCAGCTCAATCAGGTTCTCCTGTTCACGGTAGTCCTGTAACTCCTGTTCTGCCACTCTTAGCTTTTCGGAAAGTTCACCCATTCTGCCCTGCATCCAGTCAGTGGCGTTCAGGGTCAGGGCCAACTTTGATTCCATGTAGGCTTCGATATAGGCGTTGGCAATGGCGTTGGCGATTTTTGCCGCCAGTTGCGGGGTTTCGGATTGGGCATGGATTTTTACAATCTGGGTTTTTCGCACGGGCTCAATGGAGACACTGGCTGACAGTGCATTGATGGTATCGCGCATGATCATGTCCGGATCTTCCGGTGCTTCCGGCTGTTTCAGGCCGAACCAGCTGCGCCAGTCCAGCATGCCTGCATACCAGGGGGCTTCTTTCAGTCGACCGTTAAACTCCGGGTTGTTCAGCAAATCAAGCTTGTTGACTACCTTTTCCAGTACGCCACGGGATTTCAGCACCTCAAACTGGGTGTTGAGGTAGCTGTCGGTTCCACCATCAATGCCGTAGACCTCTTCAATGGACAGGACTTTGGCCTGCTCCTGCTCGATTTGCAGGGTAGCGGTGGCCTGGTAGATGGGTGTCATGGAGAACACCGCAAATATCGCCACCAGGGTGACCGCAGCGGTAAAACCGACAATCGCCCAGCGGTGACTGTTGAGCACATGGAAAATCTGGCGAAGGTCGATAATCTCTTCGTCCCGGGGCAGTCTTGTTTTTGCAGGGGCTTCGGGTGGCGATGATGCCTTTCGGGTTTCTGTGTTCATATCGGGTACATATTTTTTGCCATGAAGTCACTGAGGAGATTTTTTTTAAAAGAAAAACCTCGTGCCTTCGTGGTTACTGAAAAAGAGTCTGGTTAACTGCCGGTTTTCTGAGATGTTGCACGAGAATAGTCTTCTATTTTTCGGACTCTATTCTCGTTCAAGCTCCTAGAAGAAGCTTTCGCTGACAACGATAATATCACCGGGCAGAACCGAACCATTAAGCGACAGTTCCTTTTCTTTCTCACTGCCATTTTCATCGCGTGTGACGATAATGCCTTTTTTGGAAGCCCGCTGAGTAAAACCACCCGCCAGAGCGATAGCTTTTTCCAGGGTCAGCCCCGGTTCAAAGGGAAACCCTCCCGGTTCCTTGACTTCACCGGTGACAAAAAACTTGCGGTATTTCACCATGGAGACGCTAACCCGAGGGTCAATGAAGTAGCCGTCTTTCAGTTTTTCCGTTATCAGCCTTTGTAGCTGACCCAGGGTGAGACCTTTGGCGCGAAACTCCCCAAGGAACGGATAGGAAATACTGCCCGCATCCGTCAGGATTATTTCTTTCTCCATCCCTTCTTCACCGTAAACGGAGATCATGATTTCATCCCCTGCACCCAGTTTGTAGCGAGAGAGGCTCATGGGGTTGGCAGCCAGCAGGCCACTACTGAAGACCATGATTGATAGTAAAACGACTAAAGTCGTCAGCTGCCGCAGTGGGTTGGTTAGGTATTGTCTGGAAATCATTGCTTGTACCCTATTGAAATCTCCTGAAAAGGCTGAGGTTTATTTGAGGCGATAGATTGAAAAAAGTCCTGAATAAAAAAGCAAACATAATAACATAACATGCTAAACGCTTCCCGCCTTCTGAAAATAGGGGCTTTCAGAGGTTGGCTGACCAAAACCCAGATAAAGCTGCAGAAATGTTCGGCAAATAACAAGACGTTCTTCCTGCTAGCAAAATATTGCACTTGCTCAACCTGTTTACTGGGGGTTACCCGAAAACAGGTTGAGCATCATTTTCTTATTTGCATGTGTTAATGAATCGGTTCTAAAAATAGATCAACCCTTGAAAGAACCGAAAAAAAGACAGATTGATGCTAACACGGGCAACTGAAAGTGAGCAGCGGTAGTGCTTTAAAGAGCTAAAGTACCTGTGAGCATATAGTAGCTCCGCTTGTAATCTTCAGCACCGGTAAAGCCGTTTTTGTCGGTTTCATCGCGGCTGACATGCTGCCAGGAGGCAGAGAGTAGAATGTTATGTTTGATGTTCCAGTCTACCGCCAGACCCAGCTGGTTTACCTTGCGCTCTTTCTCGGTGATGCCGGTGCCGTCTTGAATCGATTCGTCGGAATAACTGTAGCTGGCTCGGGTGTTGATTTTTCCGGTCCACTGGTGCTCCCAGGTGAGTCGGGTTGTGGTGCCTTTGGTAAAGTCCGCACTGGCCGGGTCATCCGATTCCAGACCGTAGTCCCGGGTGGTGCTCAGCTGAATCAGAGAGCGGTCTACCGGTAGATAGCTTACACCCAATTCCCAGCCAGTATAATCCTGGCGTTCTATGCCAGTGGCACTCCGGTAACGGCGACCCAGTTTGGCGTAACCACTGCTTTTGGCGGTGGCATCCCAGCTGAGACCTACGAGATAGCTGGTGATATCGTAAGCAGCATTCTGTTCCTCGGTGTAGTCCAGCTTGCGCTCCTTGATTTCTATCAGGGCACTGGTCTTGGGCATGAACTGGTAATAGCCGGTGGCACCATATTCAGTAGTCTTTTTGTCTTCGCCACCCGCTCTGTAATTCTGTTTGTTGTAGCTGCCAAACAGGTCGGCACGCATTATCGCCTCCTGGGCGCCAAAGCCGTATTTCAGGCTGCCCTGGGTGCGATTATATTCCGGTGCGGACTTATCGGTGACATCATTAACAGTAGAGCCAGCATCGTGATAGCGGCCAAGGTCAAATCCGGCATCCAGCCTGTGGCGGCTGGTAAATTCCTGGTGGATATCTCCCTTAACACCAACGTCGGTATAACTGGCGTCGGACTGACTGGAAAAATTGGTGTTACGGGCTGCCAGGGTTGCCGCGTAGGTGTTGAGACCGGTTTGGGCTCGGAACTGCGCTTCGGCGTTCAACTTGTAAACTGTAGAGCCTTTATCCGCCAGTTCGCCTTCACCTTTACGGTAAACATTGTCGTCGTAGCCGATACCGGCACTGACTACCGGTACCATTTCCACAGGACCCAGATTGATATGGCCTGCATCCTCAACGGCAGCCATCGCATTCGTGCCATACATAGCCAGCAGACTTGCTGTGCTGAGCTGCTTTATTCCCTTCATGCTAACTGTCTCTACCTTAAACTGGAACGGCTGGTGTAATATAAACGACGTACATCTGGATAAGCCCGTATATTAATGTCTATTACTGCTAATTAACAGGCACTGTTTAAGAGGCTCTGTTTAAAAGACACTTTAAGACTTTTGCCAGTTTGTATTGGTTGAGGTCTGCCAATATAATTTCTCGCAGTCCCTGCCTATACATGGATGCGACAGTTGCTGTATAAAAGGTGCATGTCCAGGGAACCGTAACCGGAACAACGATGAAACCAAAACTCATATTTGCATCCACTGCGCTGATGATGGCGGCCCTCTCGGGTAGTGTCCGGGCCGACCTCGCGCAAGATCTGACGACCATGCCCGTCGAGCAGGCACTGGCCAAGGCCATGGAAAATGATGACCAATCCATTGAAGCGCTAATTTCAGGGGCTACCGCAAAGTTGCAGGATCAGCCAGACTTGCTGGCTTCACTGGTGGTGGCTGCGGTTGCTGAATTTCCGGATCAGATGAAGCCGATTGTCTATATTCCAGCTTGTCAGGTTTCTGAACAGAACAAAGAATCGATGGTCGCTGCGTTGATGACCGCCTCAGCAGGCAATGCTGCTTTGCAGGGCGCGATTGGTCAGGCCGCCGCAAACTGTGAGCAGGCACTGGCGGAAACTGAGGGCACAACAGAAGAAGCGGAACAGACGGAAATTGAAGCGGAACAAACAGAAGTGGCTGTTGACACCACGGTGCCGCCACCACCTCCACCTAACACAGGTGCAGGTGACAGGCCGCCGGAGATCAGTCCGAACTGAAGCTTTCTGCTCCCGGGGCCTCCGGGAGCAACCTTTTCTTCTCTGCTTAGCTGAACCTGCTGTGTGATTCTGAAAAGTTTAACCTTTCACCCCCGATGCATAACCCGCTGCTTTTCAATATTCCACTCGCGCTCTTTGGTGGCGGCTCGCTTGTCGAACTCTTTCTTGCCTCGGGCAAGGGCTACCTGACATTTGACCAGATGGCCTTTCCAGTAGAGCTTGGTAGCGATACAGGTATGACCTTTCTGTTGAGTTTCCGAGAACATCTTGGCTAGCTCTCTTCTGTGCAACAACAGTTTGCGGTCGCGCAGAGGATCTGCCACCACATGGGTGGATGCCGTATCCAATGGAGTGATCTGGGCACCAATCAACCAGGCTTCGCCATCTTTGAGCAGAACGTAGCTGTCTACCAGCTGTACTTTGCCCATGCGAAGGCTTTTGACTTCCCAGCCTGCCAGTGACAGTCCCGCTTCAAATGACTCATCTATGTGGTAGTCATGACGGGCCTTTTTGTTGACGACAATGGAGGAGTCGCCTTTACCGCTTTTTTTCGATCTTTTAGCCATGCGCGGATTATAACGTGGATAGAGTATAAAACCAGTCGTTGCTTATGACTCTTACTTATTCAAGTTCCTGACGATTTTTCGTATTTGTCCGGAATTTACATTGTTTAGGTTAAATATTCTGGGCTGTAAATTATTTTGGAGGATATTTCTTTTTTTGTGGTGATTGTAGGAAAAAGTGGTTGAGGTGAGAAATTAAACCGATACAATGCTCAGCGTCGCCCTCATGCTCCAGTGAAAGCTTTATGGTAGCTGCTTTATCCGGTGTTGAGTGGGCTGTTATTTGTGCCCCTGGCTGTAAGTAATGACTCTACTCTCTTCTTCAAGCTGGTTGTCGTTTGAGCTCCTTTTCCTGACTGTCTGATTCCAGACTGAATAGCCCGGGCGGCTTGCAATTAAATGCAGTGTTGTTTGAATTATCCTTGCAGCACTCTGCATGAAGGTTTCACTCGATAAGAATTTTGCTGTATATCATTGAGGAGTCTCATGTCAGGACAAAACCCGACAACCTCGCGCAAAACCTGGAACAACCGTTGGACATTTATGCTGGCTGCGGCCGGCTCTGCCATTGGTCTGGGGAATATCTGGAAATTCCCATACATTGCCGGTCAGTACGGCGGTGGCGCCTTTGTTCTGGTTTATCTGCTGTGTATCGCTCTGGTAGGTATTCCTTTGCTGATGGCTGAAACGGCCATTGGTCGTTCAACCCGCCTGAGCCCCCTGAATGCCATGCGTAAACTGACCAGCGACGCAGGTGTCTTTCGTGGCTGGGAAGTGATTGGCTGGATGGGGATGGTCACCGGCTTCATCATTCTGACCTTCTACAGCGTAGTAGCCGGCTGGGCGCTGTCATACGCCTGGGATCTGTTGACAGGTGTCTTCAATGGTATGTCAGCTGATCAGATTGGCGGTGAGTTTGAAGCTCTGACGGCCTCGGCGCCAAGACAGATTCTGTGGCACACCCTGTTTATGGTTATCACTGTTCTGATAACCGCTCGTGGTGTTCATAAAGGTCTGGAAAAAGGTCTTCAGGTTATGATGCCAACGCTGTTCGTCCTGTTGTTTGCCATGTTGGGCTACAGTATTCTGGCCACCGGTGAATTTATGCGTGGTTTCCACTTCATGTTCGATGTGGATTTCAGCAAGATTACCGGCGAAGCGGTTGCGGCGGCAATGGGTCAGGCCTTCTTTACCCTGAGTCTGGGTATGTGTGCCCTGATGGCGTACGGTGCCTACATGCCTGCTAATAACTCTATTCCGCGTACAGCTCTGAATGTTGCATTCCTGGATACCCTCATGGCCATCATATCTGGTCTGATCGTATTCCCGATTGTTTACGCTCATGGTCTTGAGCCTTCTGCCGGCCCCGGCCTGCTGTTTGTTTCCCTGACCTCTGCCTTCGCTAATATCACTGGCGGATCGATTCTGGGCTTCATATTCTTCACGCTGGTAGGTATCGCTGCCCTGAGTTCAGCCATCTCCCTGATTGAGCCTTCTCTGTCCTGGGTGACTGAGCGCTTCGCTATCAATCGTGTACTGGCGACCTGGTTGATTGGCGGTGCTATCTGGCTGGTTGGTCTGGGCTCTGTGTTCTCCTTTAACATCTGGGCCGACGTCAAGTTCTTCGACAAGACTATCTTTGACCTGGCGGGTTACATGACCGACGTTTTCCTGTTGCCTCTCGGTGGTGCTTTGACAGCGATCTTTGCTGGCTGGATTATTAAGCGTTCTGTTATGTCTAACGAACTGGCTATGAGCGTTGGTCTGTTCAATGTATGGCGCGTTGCCGTTCGTATCATTGTGCCCGTAGCGGTAGCTCTGATTCTGTACACAGCGCTGAAATGATTTGAAGCCTTTTTAAATCATAATCGACGCAGAGCGTAGCTATGGGGCTACGCTCCTCCCACACCTTCCGATGCTCAGTTACACTGTCCTTCCTGCAGAGTCCTGAAAGCAAAAACTTTGACAATATGGTATGCTCGCGGGCCCTTGTTTTGTAAATTTGCAGTGTGTCATGCCAAGAGTTTCCCGTTCAGCCCTGATCATGCAGCCAGTAGAAAAAATGTATCCGCTGGTGGCTGATGTTGAAGGTTATCCTGAGTTTCTACCCTGGTGTTCAGGGGCCAGAATACTGAAGCAGGAAGGGGAAGTGCTGGAAGCCGCTCTTGAACTGTCAAAAGGGAGTCTGGGTTATGAGTTTTCCACAAGGAACCGAATGGTGGAAAATCGGTCTATTGAAATGTCATTGCTGAAGGGGCCTTTTTCAAAGCTGAATGGGCTCTGGACATTCAAACCGTTGGGCAATGAAGGCTGCAAGGTATCTCTGGAGCTGGATTTCGAAATATCCAACCCGGTGCTCAGAGCTACAGTCGGTGCAGTGTTCAATAAGGCAATGAATAAAATGGTTGACGCCTTCTGTCAAAGAGCGGAGCAGCTTTATGGCTGAAAACAATAACCGGTCGGAGCCGGGGGAAGATTCCAGAGTAAGCGTTGAAGTGGCTTACGCCAAGCCGGATGATTACCGAATCCTGACTGTAGATGTTAAAGAAGGTACTTCAGTACTTGATGCTGCCAGACAATCCGGGATGAAGTCGATTTTTTCTGAGATTGATTGGGACTCTGTTAAACTGGGTATCTTTGGCAAAGCGGTTATCAGACCTGCCGATCAGGCAGTGAAAGAAGGTGACCGGATAGAAATTTATCGACCATTGATAGCTGATCCGAAAGAAGTGCGCAAGAAGCGTGCGGAGACAGCGAAGCTCAAGAAAGAGGCAGCTGCATCCTGAGGGTGAGCTGCTCTTCCAGTCAACAAAGCTGTCTTAAGGTGTTTTACCAGCACCGGGACGAAAGTCTCCTTCAATAGAGGTAAGTTTGTCGTCCTTGAAGAAGATAGTCAGGGTTTGCTGGGTGCGCTGTTCGCCGCCAGGCTGAAGACTGGAAATATAATCCCAGCGGTCCCGGTTGAAGGCGTCTTCCATAAGAGGGGTGCCCATAACATACTGGACCTGGTTACGGGTCATTCCCGGACGAAGTTGATCGACCATTTCCTGGGTAATGACATTACCCTGCTGGATGTCGACCTTGTAAACACCGGGGAAGCTGATGAGTTTGGAGCCACTGTCTGTTGAACTGGCACACCCAGCCAGAAGAGCAGCGGCACTGAGAACAACGGTGGTCAGGGCTGGACGTTTTTGCATCGGTTTCAGACTTCCACTATCTTCTTCGAAAATGAATGTTCGGTTTAAAAGTGTGATAATAGCAGGGATTACCTGCTAAATGCTAAAGGTTAGGGAAACGTGTTGGAAAATCAAGAGTTGCGCAAAGCGGGTCTGAAGGTCACGCTGCCTCGTGTCAAAATCCTTCAGATTCTTGAAAGCTCTCAGGGCCTTCATATGAGTGCGGAGGATGTCTACAAGGCACTCCTCGGAGCAGAAGAAGATGTCGGTCTGGCTACCGTCTACCGGGTGCTGACCCAGTTTGAAGGGGCCGGTCTGGTGATCAGGCACAACTTTGACAGCGGGCACTCGGTGTTCGAGCTGGCCAGAGGTGAGCATCACGATCATATGGTCTGTATGGAAAGCGGTGAGATCATCGAGTTTATCGATGAAGATATTGAGCGTCGTCAAAAAGAGATTGCTGATAAGCACGGCTACGAGATTGTTGACCACAACCTGGTGCTGTACGTAAAGCCAAAACAAAAGTCCTGATTTATTCTGGAACACGTTTTCTTGGAAAGCCGGTCACAGTGGATCGGCTTTTTTTGTGAGTTGCGTTTCTTTCATTCAGCTGAATACCCTACAAGATTGATGTGTCAGCCGTCATGGCAGCAGTATCTTTTGAACAAAGGATTGCTAATGGCGAAATACTTCATTGACCACAATCTTCCCCCGCGTTTAGCCCATGCTATTCGGGAACTTTGTTCCTATGACAAGTCTTCAGAGATATATGCCTTGACGGATAAGTTTTCTGCTAAAGCTAAAGATGTCGACTGGATTACCTCATTGGGAGGGTGTCGCAAAACTCTGGTTCCCGCCTTCACCCCCGTCATTCCCAACTTCATTCTCGTCATTCCCGATTTCATTCTCGTCATTCCCGATTTCATTCTCGTCATTCCCGATTTCATTCTCGTCATTCCCGCGAAGGCGGGAATCCACACTGACTCACCAACAGAACCATACTGCCCGGTGCTCCCCTGGCCTTGTCATCCCCGAGAAGGCAGAGATCCACCGTTGGCGCTGGATTCCCGCCTTCGCGGGAATGACGACTTCAGAGCGTGAGAACGAGCTGTTGAAATTTTGCGACACCCTCAGAGCGAGGGAACGAGTTGAAAAAGACCAGAGTCGAATGGGCGGAAAAATGAATGACACCAATTTCCTTATGACCCCGGCTGTTTCCATCGATTGTCAGTGTTGCTAACTGAGTTGTCATTATAGTCAGGGTGAATTTTCTATATCTTTTAAAAAATATTAACTGCCACGGAGGTAATTCGTATGAATATACAGGGATGTCCACTAGCAAATACCTTTCACATCAAGTCATGGAAAAATAGCATGGCTGATGAAACACTAATTAACGAAGCTGGTGAGTTTAGAGGTGAAAAAGTAACCTTTTACTCTGAGGAAGCAGAAAGAGCTTACACTGTTTATGTCCACGAAAGTAACGTTAAAGGCAGATTTGTTAATGTCAATGTCACAGCCGAAACAGGTAGGAAAAATATTTTTAGCCGTATGGTTGGTGCAGTTGCTGACGCATTTAAACGGTTGGTTACACCGGGTATGAGATTTAATGAAACTCGTGCGCACCAAATTAAGAGTAAACTTGAAAATGGTATTCTGAAACAGGCTATAGATGCTGCTACTAAACCTTACGGCAATGTAAAGACTATCAAAGATGGATTCAGAGCCGCAACTCAGCTTAATAATAAATTGGGTGTTGATGATCTTGAAGATAGAACTCGTCTCAATCTGGCGAAAACCCTTTATAAAAATCACTACGACGCCTCTATGCTTCTTCAACTTCAAGATGAACTTGTTAGCAGAATGAATAAGTTAGAACGAGAAGCTGCGAGCTTCTCAGCATCGGCCAGTTTTTGTCAGGGTCAAATGGTACTTAATAGTGTTGATGGTGCTTTAAATATGACTCATTTAGCTTTGACTGGAGACAATAGTGCAAGACAGCGCGTAGATGATGCCAGAGGCAGGATCCATTCTAACTTGTGGATGCAAAATCACTACAACCGTAAGCTCGTTAAAACGAACGACACTATCAGGTCAGTTGGTGTACTGTTATCAGAAGTTAACAATGCTATTTCTCATAGAATATTTTAAATTATCGAATGAGCGTAAAACCCCGTACTTTGAGAGGGTGTCGCAAAACTTCAACAGCTCGTTCCTTTGCTTTGAGTTCGTCATTCCCGCGAAGGCGGGAATCCAGCGCCAACGGTGGATCTCTGCCTTCCCGGGGATGACAAGGCCAGGGGGGCACCGGGCAGTATGGTTCTGGTGGAGAGTCAGTGGGATTCCCGCCTTCGCGGGAATGACGAGAATGAAGCCGGGAATGAGGGGAGTCAACTCGTTCCCACGCTGGAGAGAGTTTTGCGACACCCTCTTCACGGCGGGGAGGATGTCAAAAATGGGACTGAAGCATTGGGCAGACAGTGTCTGCACAATTGTCTCCGCAGTGCGGAGACAATTCATTCGATCAGGAGCGAAAGTGGTTAGTCGGAAAAACATGCAAGGCCTTCATCGCCTGATAATGACCGGGTAAACGACGATATATTTCTAGTGCCAGGTCTTCTTTGTAGGTGTGGGAAGTCAGGTTGCGGTCCTTCAACATACTCAGCCACGCTTTTTCGTCATCGAACCAGTGGGCGGCGTACGCCAGCTGCATACATTCTCTGGGGGTATTGGCAGTGATGCCTTCTTGTGCAAGGCATGCTTTCAGAGTTTTCCAACTCAGTTCAATGGAAAAGTCGAATCGCTGAATTGAGGCATTAATCACCAGGGGTTGCGACTCTTCATACTGCAATTTATTGTTGGCTGGCTTTCAGGGGCTGTGTTTAGAAACCGGCCAAGATTTATCCATCACCTGCTCAAAACTCCAAGGGCAGACTTCAGGAAAACTGCTTTGATTGAGCCTTTGGTGATAATGGCGAGCGTATTCATTCATTTCATCAATGGCATCTTGCTTACCGATGGAATAAGCCTTAGCCAAAACACGATCTATCTGGGGTTTTAGATTAGAATGCTTTTCAATCAATTGTCGAATTTTCGCCCTTGGGTTTCTAATGCTGGGCATCCAGGTATGTTTCACGCATTCGTCCACCCATGGATCTTGTAATACTTTTTCCTGATAATCCCATTTTAATAAGTGAGTAATCAGGATCATCAGGTGTGACTCTAATGTATCCAGGTTTTGATTAATACCCAACTCTAACTCCTCAATCAGGTTTTCAATATCCAATTGATCCAATTGACCTTGAATGAGGAGTTCCCGCTGTTGTCTTAACCACTGGTGATAGTCAGTGTTGTATAAACTTTCCATCGTTCTGCCTCGATTTGGGGACACCGTACTGTTTGAGGTTTGAGGATAGCAATTGGTGAGGGGAGGGCAAGTTGTCAAACACAACATGATAGTAAGTCTCCCCAAGCTGCCGCTGTCACACAAGCCCGTCGCCGTTAAAGCAACGGTGGGGATTGCTGTGATGAATCGGGCTTTCCACTGCAAGGTGGACCTGCGCTCCAGCATCATCGAGGAATCCCCGTTATGGTATTATCAGCCCGGGTCTTTAATGACTGGCAAACAGGCCAGGGAGACTTGACCGGAATTATATCGGTTATGCCGTGTAAGTCTGTAGGTTTTTTTTGCTATTGATCTTTTGACTGATAGCTCAATTGGTTTTTTGCCAACATTGAACCATCAGGCCAGAGCGGTCAGGGGTTTTAGCTTTCGATCAACATGAGCGCCTGATCCAGCTTACCAAGCATCTGTTTGATCTGTTCCTGAGCATCGGAATTGTCGGTCAGGCTTTGCTGCCTGCTCTGTAGCAGTTCGTAACTGATGTTAAGTGCCGCCATGACTGCAATACGCTCTGCACCTATCACGCCACCCGCACGGATCTGCTTCATTTGTTCATTTAAGTGTCGGGCTGCCTGATGAAGATTGGTTTCTTCCTGTTTGGGACAACTGACCAGGTATTCTTTGTCCAGGATATTGACGGTGGTAGTGGATGAACTGTCCATCAGGATTCATGCTCCAGAGTGCGCAAGCGGTTGATCATGGCCTCGACCTTGCTGCGTGCGACATCATTCTTCTCCATCAGCTGCGCGCGTTCTGCCTGCCAGGTTTGTTCCTTGGCGCGCAGTAGCCGGTTCTCTTTTTTCAGTTTCAGGCTGATGGCTACCAGGTCATCGATTTTCTGGTTCAGAGTTGTGAGTTCGTGGTCGTTCATAGGTTCCGGGACCGAGCTATTGGATCTACTATAGCGGCTGTCAGTAGACAGAACAATGCCTTTGCGATTTGCCCAACCGATAAATCTGGTACACTCACAGACCATCGGGTTTTTCATAAAGCCACTGGGATCCGGTTTCCTGCCGGTTTTTCAATCCACGCGGTTATTGATCGGTTGTTATGTGATCAACGGGCTCATTCCAGTAAGGCTTTCAGGGTAATTGTAATGACAAATAATGATGCGGCTCGTGACCTTGTCGCCTTTGATGAGCTGGCTGATCGTCTGGTTGAGTTGGGCGGTGAAAGTCATCCTTCTGAACTGCATGGCATTCTCTGTGGTACCTTTGCTGCAGGCAGTCAGCCCGGCGTGGAAGCCTGGTTCCGCCAGGTGTCCGGTTTACTGGATGATCAGGAGCTGGACAGCCGCTTTCAGGAACTCCTGATGCGCATGTATCAGGGAACCTTGCAAAAGCTTGATCAATCAGACTTTTCCATTGCTCTGCTTCTGCCAGATGACGATGAAGCCCTGGAGCAAAGAACCGAAGCACTGGGCTTTTGGTGTCAGGGGTTTCTGTTCGGTTTCGGCGAAGTGATTGGCGGTCAGTCTCTGAGTCAGGAAGTGGAAGGGGTTCTGGGAGATTTCTCGGAAATTGCCCAGATCCGGCCTGAAGCGGATGGCAGTGATGAGTCTGAACGTTTGTTCATAGACGTCAGTGAGTATGTTCGGATGAGTCTTTTAACCATTTTTTCTGAGGTGGCGTCTCAGGAAAAATCGGCAAAGCGTAATACAAAAACCATTCACTGATAACCAAAAAGGCTACCGTTGTCCTCTTAAGTGATGAGTGTTTTCATGGTTGAAAGGAGAGAGAGATGACCGGGAAGTACGATGTCCTGATCATTGGTGGTGGGCTGGTGGGTGCCAGTCTGCTGTGTGCTCTGGCGTCTGCGATCGATGAACATGGGCTGAAGGTAGCGCTGGTTGAAACGCATTCTATTGACGAAGCGCGGGATACTTCCCCTGACGCTCTGCCCAAGTCTCCACCGGGCTATGATGCCAGGGCCTCGGCACTCTCTTATGGCACTCGGCTGATCTATGGTGAACTTGGCATCTGGCCCGATCTTGATCCGTTTGCCATGCCTATTCTGGATATTCAGGTCTCTGACAGAGGGCATTTTGGTGCCACCCACCTTAATCATCAGAAAGAAAATGTACCTGCACTGGGGTATGTGGTTGAAAACCATCGGCTGGGTGAAGTGCTGCTCAAAAAGCTGAAAGCTTATCGCGATCAGGGGCAGGTAGACGTCCTGAGTCCGGCACAGGTTCAATCTTTACAGCCACTGCCTGACTCAGAAACGAAAGTGGTTATCAATCAAGGGGGTGAATCTTTTGAGAAAATGGCGTCGCTTGTGGTCCTTGCCGATGGTGGTCGTTCCCGTTTGATGGCAAAACTGGGTATTTCACGCAAGCAGTATGACTACCAGCAGCATGCACTGATTGCTAACGTTTCCCTGAATAAGCCTCACAATGGCATAGCCTATGAACGCTTTGCCGGAAGGGGACCCATGGCTCTGCTTCCTCTCTCTGGAGATCGTTCAGCACTGGTCTGGACAGTGCCGTCTGACGAAATTGACGACAAAATGTCTATGGATGACGAGACTTTCCTGATCACTTTACAAGAAAAGTTTGGTTATCGTGCTGGTGAGTTTATCAAAGTTGGTGTGCGTGAAAGCTATCCTCTGGCTCTCAGTGTTGCCCGTGAGCAAGTCAGACCTGGTCTGGTTGTTCTGGGCAATGCGGCTCACGCTATGCATCCTGTCGCAGGCCAGGGTTATAACCTGGCCATCAGGGATACAATGGCTCTGGCCGGGAATATCGCTGAATCACTCAGACAGGGTATGGCCCCGGGCAATCTGTCCCGCTTGCTTCAGTACGTCGATGAGCAGAGAATCGATCAGAGGATGACTCTGGACTTCTGTGACGGTCTGGTGAAATTGTTTTCCCGACAGGAGCTGCCGGTGATTCTGGCCAGGAACCTGGGGTTAAGCTGTCTGGATATGAGCCGGGGATTAAAAGGTCGGTTTGCCAGAAAGGCCATGGGCTTTTAATTGCCAGAGCCTTTAGCAGAAATACAGCCTTTAGCGGAAATACAGCCTTGAGCTGAAAAAACAGTATCAGCAGGAGATCTCGGTTGAAATCATTTGATCTGGTGATTGCCGGTGGTGGCATGGTTGGGGTATCTCTGGCCCTGTCGCTGTCAAAAACAGACCTGAAAATAGCCCTGGTCGATCAACAGTCGCTTTCGGCTCAGGTATTCTCTCCTGACAGTCCCTATGCACCGAGAGTCAGTGCCCTGACCGAAGCTTCTTCCCGGTTATTCCAGCGACTGGGAGCCTGGGAAGCTATGACCTCACAGCGTGCAATGCCCTATCAGCATATGTATGTCTGGGACAGTGAAGGAACGGGTGAGATTGCCTTTGATGCCAGGTCAGCAGGTTTTAAGACGCTTGGAAATATTGTTGAAAACGATGTGGTTCGCAATGCGCTGCTGGAGCAGTTGGCTAAGACGGGGGTTGAATGCTTCCCCAACCAGTCAACCATTGCCTATCAGCTGGGAGAGCCCCATCAGGTTCAACTGGACAATGAAAAGATAGAAGCTCGTCTGCTGGTGGCTACCGATGGGGCCGAGTCGCGCCTGAGGAAACTTTCGGGCATTCCTTCCAGTCAGAAAGACTGTCTCCATCATGCGGTGGTCACCACCGTAGAAACAGAGAAATATCATCAGGACACCGCCTGGCAGGTCTTTCTGGCCTCCGGGCCTCTGGCGTTTCTGCCCATGCCCAGCCGGGGAGAAAAACACTTCTGCTCCATCGTTTGGTCGCTGGTTCCCGATGGCGCCGACGAAGTCCTGTCCCTGGATGATGAGGCTTTTTGTCAGGCTGTAGAATGCGCTTTTGAATCCAGGCTCGGGAAGGTGCTTTCAGTCGATCCCCGTTTTCGCTTTCCTCTCAGGCAGCGACACGCCCGCCAATATCACCGGAATAGAATTGTGCTGGCAGGTGACGCAGCCCATACCATTCATCCTTTGGCGGGTCAGGGTGTGAACCTTGGGCTGCAGGATGTGGAGGTTCTCTCTGAAGAAATTATTCGTGCTATTGAGCGTGGCGATGACTTTTCTGGCAGTCATATCCTGAATCGGTATGAGCGCAGAAGAATGGGCAGTAATTTGTTGATGATGAAGTCCATGGAGGGTTTACAGAACCTCTTTGCCGCTGACGATATCGGTCTTCGCTGGCTGAGGAATACCGGACTGAAGTGGACGAATAGTCTGCCTTTTGCCAAAGATATGTTGATCAAACATGCACTGGGAGTCTGAAAGCTCGAAATTGTTTGTCTATCCAGACGCATTTTCTGAACAATTGTTACTTTTCTTTCTATGCTCTGTTGTCTGATTCTTTAATTAATCAGGAATAAAAGAATGAAAGAGTGTCTTCTGGTCTGGGGTATATTGTGTTTTTTAATGACGGCTCATGCTCAGTCAGAGCCTGACGACAATGACAATCACCGCGACTCTCATGACTTCATTGTCACACTGGTGCGACATGGAGATCGAAGTCCAAGGTACCCTTTAAATCCCGAACTCTGGCCCATGGGACCCGGTGAGATGACAGACATTGGCTTCAAGCAGTGTTATGAAGCGGGTAAGCATTTCAGGCAGACACAACTTCCGACTGATTTTCCTTCCCGCTGGAATCCGGATCTCAGTTATCATCAGGCCCGTGGCCTGGACAGAACCATCCAGTGCGCCACCACCATGCTTCAGGCTATTTACCCCGACAGTCTCAAAACAGGCTCAGGCAATGAGTTTGCGGCTGTTCCACCGGTTTATGCTTACCCTCTGCGAGACGATTATTTTCTCGGATTTACTCAAGCCTGCACTGGCTACAAAGCCCTGATTGGCGGTCTGCAAAAGAGTCCTCTGTGGCAAAAGAAGGCAGAAGAAATGGGGCTCGACAGGATCAGGCTCTGGGCCAAAGAGTCAGGGCACAGGCCAACACTCCATGCCATGATGAGCCTTGCCGACGCATTGCATATCAGAAAACTGCATAATCTTCCTCTGCCAGAGTTTCTGACCCCCCGGGATGAGCAGCAGCTGGAGGGTCTGATTGACTGGTTTATGCCTCAAATGGGCAAAGACAGCCGTATAGTCCAGCTGGCCAGCCAGTATCTTGTGAAGGCGATTGACCAGCGTTATCAGCATTATCAGAGCTGTCTTGAAAGTGGCAAAACCACCTGTGAATACTTCTATCTGTTGTCTGTCAGTGACAGCAACATACTGACCCTGATGACGGCTCTGGGGAGCCCCGCAGAGTCTAATGTTCCCTATACCAGTATGTTAACCCTGCGCTTCTCGGCCTCAAACAGAACTGTTCAGGTTTCACTAAATGACGAGCCTCTGGCTCTGTCCTGTGGGAAAACCTGTTCTCTTGAGCAATGGGGTCAGTTGGTAGCTTCTGTGCAAAGCTCTGACTGGCCGGCATTGTGCCAGCTAAAAGAGCCTGAGGCTCATTCAACACCGGATATATCCACAGGGACTAAAAAAGAAAAATAACAATTTTTCTGAACTATATTTAACCAGCTCCGTCTAATGATATTAATAAGGCAGAATTTTGCCAGGTCCCTGTCGGATTCAAATCATGGCAATCTTGATGGTCAATGGTTTTTATGTTGGAAATTACAATTACCCCTCGGGAAGGAGAGTCGAATGCGTAGGTTAATGTTTGCAGGTATCGTACCTGTTGTTTTATTACTGTCACTGCTTCAGGGCTGTTCGGAGAAGCGGGATTGTCCGAAGGTGGCTCCTTCAACCGGTGAGCCTGCCCGTCCGGTTGCCGAAGAAGAAGCCTATGATTGCACCACTGTTGATACCACTGATGCGCTCAAGCAGACATGGTGTGAGGCACGTGGAGCTTTTGATCAGAGCCCAATGGCTGGTAATGTTGCCAACTTTGGCAATTATCTGAAAGGTTACCGTCAGGGTATCAACGATGCCCGTCGAGCGGAAACCAGTCAGGTCTCTCGAGAGGCTCTGGAAGGAAAGACTGAAAAGCCTGATGAAGCGGGTTACCGCGAAGGCTATCAGCGAGTGGTTGCAGAGCTGGGTGTTCTGGAATACAACTGCCGTGATGAAGATAAAGCCAGTGAATACAAAGATCGCTGGTGTGAGGCCGACGATGCCTATCGTTCTGCCAGTATCGGCAGCAGTGAAAACCCGTTTCTGAGAGAGCGCTTCATTGACGGTTATATGGCTGGTGGTCGTGTCGCTCTGACCGTTCCCACTTCCATGGAAGCCTTCTTCAGTGGCGAAAACCCTGAAGGCAAACAGTCTGCTATCTACAAGCAGGAAGGTGATGATGTTAAGCCTACCGAGCAGGCTTTTTATCGTGGCTTTGATGAAGGCTACAAAGCGATGATTGCCAGCATCAGGGATTCTATCAACCAAGTCATGCAGCAGATGCAGGTGCCCAACAACATGGAAATGCCTGAAGGTTTGATGGCGCCTCCGCCCAATCAGTAAACTCTGACTGTTAGAGTTGAGGTAATAAGCCTGGTTATTTTTAATGACCGGGCTTGTTCGTGTGTGTGCTGATTTTGCTAAAATGATACAAATCTCGTTACTGGCCACAGGCCCCCTGCGGCCGATATCATAATTTGCTTGAACACGCGGAATGGAGTCCAGAATGAATAAGGCTACCTTCTCTGTCAGTTTGAATTCAGAACAGGTCCTGCAGTATTACCAAGGCAAGAAAAACCGTGTCCAGGTCAGTACCCGGGAGGGCTTTAGCATGAGCATTCCCTACGATGTCCTTCTCAAGTTTGTCACTCGTGAAGGGGTTCATGGTACTTTCGAAATCTCCTATGGGTCCGATGGCAAACTGGGAGAGCTTCGAAAGATTAGCTGAACCTCCTTTCTGGTTTTGTTTTGATCGGTCCCATCAATGTGCTGACTTTTCTGTGTCAGCACAGACTTCCTTCAAAATATTGGCCAAAGACTTTACGGCAGGGCCAGCATAATCCTGATCGGTATAAATCAGGTATATCTGGTGACGCCGAGAGCCGTGAGGCTGAAGATTTAATGGTTTCAGCATCCCAGAGGCCAGTTCCTGTTCTATGTGAGCGATTGGTAGCCAGGCAAACCCAAGCCCTTCGGAAATCATTCTTACTGATGTGCTGATATGGCTGACGGTCCAGCGTTCTGTCGCTTCCAGCCATCCGGCATCCACTTTCTTGACGCCAGAGTCTCTGATGACAATCTGGCGGTGTTGCTTGAGATCATTGAGGCTCAGGGGTCTGTCTAACTGGTGCAACGGGTGGTCCTTGTGAGCGACAGCCTTGAAAGTCACTTTCATCAAAGGTTCTCCCATAAACCCCTGTGGTACCAGGCCACTGATCACCAGGTCTCCCTGACCAGTAGCCATCATGTCTGTAGTCCCTGAAAGTACCGTTTCCACGAGCTCAATATGGGTCTGCTGGCACTGCGAGGACAGTCTTTTCAGACAGGTTGAGAGCAGCTGGGGCGGAAAGATGACATCAACACCCAGAATGATGCGACCTTCCCAACCCTGTGACAGGCTGTCAGCAACCTTCTCTATTGCATCAGACTCTTTCAGCAGGGATTGGGAGCGCCTGATCAGCACTTTTCCGGCTTCCGTTAATTCTGCTTTCCTGCCTTTGATGACCAGAACTTCAACATCCAGCTGCTGTTGCAATTTATTTACGGCATAGCTGACGGTGGACTGGCTTTTATGGAGGGCTTCTGCGGCTTGTGCAAAACCGCCATGTTCAACGACCGCATGGAGCATTCGCCATTGTTCAAGGGTGACTTTAGCCATGGTTTACGAACTTATAATCTAATAATTCGATATTTATAAGGGATATTTTGCGCTTTTTATTCGTAAAAATCGATATTAAATTAAGCTTAACCAAGGCAATTTAATGAACCGGAGATTAATATGAGTACTATCCTGCAAATCGATTCCAGTCTGTTTGGCTCAGAAGGACAGTCAGGGCAGTTGGCCAGACAGTTTGTGGAAAAATACACCCAGACCCGGACTGTGGATAAAGTGATCTATCGCGATCTGGGTTCAGAACCAATTCCTCACCTGACAGCAGAAAGCTTTCAGGGTTTCAGCCTGCCAGAAGCAGAGCGTAATGAACATCAGAAGAGCATAGCCAGCCTGTCAGATCGTTTGATCAATGAGTTGAATGAAGCCGATGTGCTGGTAATGGGGCTGCCTCTCTACAACTTCACAATGCCATCAACCCTGAAGACATACTTTGACCATATTGCCCGTGCAGGCATCACTTTCCGCTACACCGAGCAGGGACCACAGGGGCTTTTGAAAGGTAAAAAAGCCTATATCCTGGCGGCCAGAGGGGGTGAGTATCAGGGAACACCCATGGATACACAAACGGCACTGATTAAGCACTTCCTTGGCTTTATCGGGATTACTGATGTTGAGTTCATCTATGCAGAAGGACTTGCCAAAGGTGGTGACGCAAGAGAAGTAGCGCTGGGTAAAGCTGCAGAAAGAATTGATCAACTGGTGGCATAAAGTGACGCAAGCAAGAAGTCTGCTGGAACTAGTGTCGGCCCGTCCGGCTTCAGACGGAGCCGGGGTGAAACTCAAGCGAGTGATGGGCTCTGGACAGCATAAGCTTATGGATCCTTTTTTGATGCTGGACGAAATCAGAACTGACGGTTCTGGCGATCTGGGTGCCGGATTTCCGGCTCATCCTCATCGAGGCATCGAGACGGTGTCGTATATGAAATTGGGGGGCTTCAGACATGAAGATCATCTGGGTAATCAGAGGTCTATTGAGTCAGGCGGTGTGCAGTGGATGAAGTCTGGCAAGGGGATTGTTCATTCAGAGATGCCCATTCTTGAAAATAATGAGCTGCATGGTTTCCAGATCTGGCTGAATATGCCCGCTGCCCGGAAAATGAGTGATCCGGAGTATCTTGATATCAGTGAGAATAATTTCCCTGTTCTGTCCTGTGAAGGCTGGTCAGCAAGGTTGCTGGTGGGTGAAGTAGAGCTGGATGGTCGGCAATTATCAGCTCCACTGAAGAGAGAGGTGACCGATGCGCTGTTGTTGGACGTATCGCTGAAACAAGACAGTACTATCAAGCTACCTCTAAGTCACAAAAAACTGATGGTCTATGTCTATGAAGGCGAGGTAAAACTGCAGACGGACACCGATCAACTCATCAGCCAATCAGAATTGGCGGTTTTCGCAGAAGGTGACGAGCTGGTAGTGAGTGCAGAACGTCAGGCTGACTTTCTGATACTGGCCGGTAAACCCTTGAATGAGCCTGTTGTGCAATATGGACCTTTTGTCATGAACAGCCGTGAAGAGGTGATGCAGGCTGTTCGGGAGTATCAGAGTGGGGAGTTTTTGAGTTAGGAGTCTGTTTGCAGGCAGACTCCAGTGGAACATGAGCAATGAAAAAGACCGCGATCAGGCGGCCGCCGTAATAATCAAATACTTTTCCATAAGCTCATCCTGTGACTCGACATTATTCGGGTCTTTGGGGATGCAGTCGACCGGGCAAACCTGCTGGCATTGCGGCTCATCGTAGTGACCAACACATTCGGTGCAGAGGTCAGGGTCTATCTCGTAAATCTCTTCCCCGGGAGAGATCGCACTGTTCGGGCACTCAGGCTCGCAGACATCGCAGTTAATGCAGTCATCAGTAATGATCAGGGACATGATGTAATCTCCAGTTCCGCACGAGTGTTTCAGCTCAAGCCGCCAGGTTCGTGGCGCTCTATCAGCTTTTGACGTGTGGACCAAATTTGTCTTTCAGGGCTTCCTGAACGCAGGGGGAGACAAACTTGTCGATATCTCCACCCAGTGAGGCTATCTCCCGTACCAGCGTAGAAGAAATATAAGAATACTGCTCAGCAGGTGTCAGAAACAGGCTTTCAACACTGGGTGCCAGAATCCGGTTCATGTTGGCCATCTGAAATTCATATTCGAAGTCGGATACGGCTCTCAGACCACGCAGAATCACAGTGGCCTTCTGTTCTTCCAGAAAGTGAGCCAGCAGAGAGCTGAAACCTGTTACCGAAACATTATTAAGGTGAGCTGTCACTTCTTCTGCCAGCTCAACACGTTTGGCCAGATCAAACAGAGGCTTCTTTTTAGGGCTTTCTGCTACCGCTATGACCACGTTATCAAAAATTCTTGCCGCCCGTTCTACCAGGTCCAGATGGCCTTTGGTGATAGGGTCAAAAGTGCCAGGGTAGATTACTTTGCTCATTGAAAATGCATTTCCTGCTGATGTCCCGGGAAGCCTTTGAGTCAGGTTGACCCCGACCTGCCAGGATCAATATTCCGAAAACTCCATGACTTCACAGATGCCTGTAGTGAAAGACTGTGCGTCCTGATCTGCCCGTTTCTACTGAAAATGGTTAAAGCAGAGTTCTTCAATCTAAAGATAACGAAGGCCGAATGGTATCGAAATCAATCGAAGGTGACAAACAACCTGACTAAAAACAGGGTAACTGGATGATAGATAGTTGCTTTCAGAACTTCTTTGAATAAAGATTCCGGACTATCGAATGACAGTCCGGATCCGAATGATCAGGAGCCTGACAGGAATTTGATCATCTTCTTCTTCAGCCAGGTATTATAGGGGGGGAATACAAATCGGACACTGTTGAAACGTCCTTTGCTAAAGACCGATTTTGCCTTGGACAACGCCTGAAAGCCCTCTTTTCCGTGATAATGGCCCATACCGGAAGCACCCACTCCACCAAAAGGTATATCATCGATAGCAACATGGAAAAGGGTTTCATTCAGGCAGACACCTCCTGAGTGGGTGTGAGTCAGAACTTTGTCCTGAGTCTGTTTGTTTTCACCAAAATAATAAAGCGCCAGTGGACGGGGACGGTTATTGACGAACTGAATGGCGTCATCAATGTTGTCGACCTCAATGATGGGCAGCAGTGGACCAAAAATTTCTTCCTGCATGACGCTCATATCTTCCGTAGCATTTAGAATCAGGTGCGGAGGTAAACGACGGGAACCATCGGTTATTTCCTCATTATTTCCCACCCGGATTTCAGCTCCTTTATTTTTGGCATCCTCAATATGGCTGAGCAACCTCTGGTGTTGCCTCTCGTTGATAATGGCAGTGTAATGCTGACTGTCATTCACTGACGGATGCATACTGCTAAATGCCTTCAGGTAGGCTTCTACAAACTCTTCCCTGCGTTGCTTCTTGACCAGAATGTAATCAGGGGCAACGCAGGTTTGTCCGGCGTTCATTGATTTGCCGTAGCAGACACGCTCGGCCACTTCCTGTATCGGGAAGTCGTCGTCGATGATTACCGGGGATTTTCCGCCGAGCTCGAGGGTTACAGGGGTGAGGTTTTTGGCAGCAGCGGTCATTACGTGCCTGCCGACCTGTGTGGAGCCGGTAAAGAGAATATGGTCGAATGGCAGAGCGGTGAATGCGGCTGCCACTTCAGCTTCACCATTGACGACAGTGACCAGGTCAGCAGGAAAGATATCCGCAATCATCTCGGCAAACAGTCTGGAGGTGGCCGGAGTAAACTCGGACATCTTGATCATTGCCCGGTTTCCGGCAGCCAGAGCTGTTGCCAGAGGCCCTATGGCCAGAAAGAGAGGGTAGTTCCAGGGAACAACAATACCGACAACGCCCAGAGGCTGATACACCACTTTTGCCGAAGCCGGCTGCATAGTGATTGATACATGTCGTTTACTGGGCTTCATCCATTTAGCCAGATTCTTGCTGCAGTAATCGATGGTAGAGAGGGATGGCATAAACTCGGCCAACAGAGTCTCGGTTTCGGCACGGCCCTCAAAATCTCTGTTAATGGCATCTACCAGAGCCTTTTGGTGTTTTTTCAAACCTTTTTTCAGTGTTTTAAGCCATTCCCTGCGTTGCTGGAGAGAGGGGTTTGGCTGAGTTCGAAAAGCTTGTTGCTGGGCCTCCAGAGATGATTTCATCCTTGCGATCTGACTGGAAGATGGATCACTGGCGGTGATTTGCTCCGATGAGCCAGTCTCTGTAGGCTGGTCAATTTCACTAAGGCTCATGATACAGGTCTCCTTCAGCCGATCTGGTTTACATGTTTTTTACTAAGAATCTGGCTGGTTAGTGGGTTTTTGATTGTTTAGAGTAATTACTCTAAACTGAAATTTAGCGATTTGCTGACAGGATTTCAAGGGTATTTATGGCAGTTAAAACTCGTGATCGTATTTTGGACAAAGCTCTCGAGCTTTTTAACGACCGGGGCGAAAGGGCGGTAACGACCAACCATATTGCCGCAGACCTGAGGATTTCTCCCGGAAATCTCTATTACCATTTCAGGAATAAAGATGAGATTATCCTCGCACTTTTTCAACGTCTGATAGACAACATTGCCGCCAGTATGGTTATTCCGGAAGACCGTCCGCTGAACTTTCAGGATAAGCGAAGCTATTTGGAATTGGCCCTGGCCGGTATGTGGGAGTTCCGTTTTATCTACCGTGATGTTCATGGGGTTATGAGCAGGAGCAGCGAGCTCCGTTCTGCCTATCAACAGTTTGCAAGGCTCTCTCTGGAGGTACTGGAAAAAATTATTGCAGGGCTTGTGTTGTCAGGCTTTATGGCAGTGCCAAAGCATGAAGTGGAAGCATTGGCGTTGAACCACTTCATGGTGCTCAGCAGTTGGCAGGAGCTGGTCAGTGCGGCGTTTCTTGAAGAAGACGAATTGTTGCCAAAAAAACTATACCGAAGAGCTTTTTATCAGATTTTGCTTATGGACCGGCCTTATGTCAGTGAAGTGGCCAGAGACTCCTTTGCCGAACTGGAAGCAGAGTATTTTGTGCCTATGAGGGGTCTGAATGAATGAGTTGAGAGGCAGCAGAAAAAAAGAAAAAAGGAGCTGATAGACTCAGCTCCTGCAGGAGGCGGATCAGCAGATGCGATCCGCTTTGTAGTAAACGTCAGCCTTGTCGAGACCATTGTCGTAAGCGGTCTGGCCAGTACGCTCAGACTTTCTCAGATTTTCACGGGACTCAACGGTTTCAGCTGGCAGCAGGTGATCGACAGCCGCTTTCTCGCTCAGCAGTTCTTCTTCGGTCTTCTTCATCATGCTTTGACCGTATTCGTTGATCTCCAGGCCCTGAACGATCTGGTAGCTACCGAATTCGCAGATACATGGGAAAGAGTAATAAATGCCTTTGGCTACGCCGTAGCTGCCGTCGGAGATAATTCCCATGCTGACAATTTCGCCATTGCTGCCCAGAGCCCAGTCACGCATGTGGTCCAGGGCGGCCTGCGCGGCAGAGGCAGCGGAAGAGAGACCACGCCATTCAATGATCTCGGCACCACGCTTCTGGATGCGAGGTGTAAAATCTTCTTTGTACCATTTCTCGTCAATCTTGCTGATGGCAGACTCTTCGCCCAGAACAGAAGCGTGATGAACGTCAGGGTACATGGTTGGAGAGTGGTTACCCCAAACGCAAACACCGTCGATGTCAGACGGGTTAACGCCCAGTTTGTTACCCAGGATGCCTTTGGCACGGTTGTGGTCCAGGCGGGTCATAGCGCAGAACTGGGAAGGGTCCAGATTCGGGGCATTGCGGGACAGAATCAGGCAGTTGGTGTTAGCCGGGTTACCTACCACCAGGGCTTTAACGTCGCGATTCGCCACTTCGTTCAGTGCTTTACCCTGCTCGGCGAAGATAACGGCGTTAGCTTCCAGAAGATCGGCACGCTCCATGCCTTTGCTACGTGGACGTGCACCCACCAGCATGGCGTAATGAACACCACGGAATCCATCGAATGGATTATCGTGCAGGCTGATGCCGTGTACCAGTGGGAAAGCGCAGTCTTCAAGTTCCATGGCCACGCCACGCAGCTTGTCCATAGCCTGAGGAATCTCAACCAGCTGCAGAATCACCGGCTGATCCGCGCCCAGCATTTCACCAGCAGCAATTTTAAACAGTAGGGAGTAACTGATGTTACCGGCTGCACCTGTGACTGCGATACGGACGGGTTGTTTCATTTGACCACTCCTTAGAGTTCTCGTCTGAAAAGAGAGTGTTAGAAGAATCTCGGCGGTGTGAAGGTTACCTAGAACGATAGGTTAAGTCCACTACCATGTGACTGATGTTGTTTTCGAATGGTAGGGTTTGTATCGATTGTTCAGCTGCTTTTGGTTTATAGCGAATGGTGGCTGTGATGGTCAGGGTGAGTGGCTCAATTCAGCGACAGAGTCTCTGGCAGAAGCATTGGGATAAAATCTTGATTAAAAGCGACATAAGTCGCTTTTATCAGGGGTGGTGATTTTGAGCTTCGGAGCGTTTTTGAGCATTGAAAACAATCTCTTTCTGTTCATCCTGGTTAGCCTGGCTCCATCGGGCAATTTCTGCCCGGCTTCGAAAACAGCCGGTACAAACCTGATCTTCGTTAAGTGCGCATTGGCGAATGCAGGGAGACTCTACTTTACTCATCATTTTTGTAGCTTAAACTCACTCGACACTTAACAGGTAGTAACTTAGCTGACCTGCGTTTTTGGTTTTCGTAATGGTCCAGTTTGAAGGTACGGGCAGAGGAGATAGTTCTCTTTCTACCTCAATGTAAATAAGGGTGTTGCTGTGAATGTATCCATTTTTATCAAGCAGATGACATGTCTCTTTCAGTAATCCCTGTCTGAATGGAGGGTCCAGAAAGATCAGGTCGAATGTCTTGTCTGCCACTTGCTGTAGCCATATCAGACTGTCGGTGCGAATGACTCTGGCATTTTCTGCCTGAAGGGCTTTCAGATTTTTGCTAAGGAGTGAGGCCGCCTCGGCAGCTGCCTCAAGCAGGGTGGCTTCCCTGGCGCCACGAGAGAGAGACTCAAGGGATAGAGCGCCAGTTCCACTGAAACAATCAAGAACACTGGCACCCGGAACACAGGGCGCCAGCCAGTTAAACAGGGTTTCTCTCACACGATCTGAGGTGGGGCGCAAGCCCGGAAGATCAGCGACAGGCAGCTTGCGGCTGCGCCACTGCCCGCCAATGATTCTTAATTGTCCGCCACCTTTATTATTAAGGCCATGCCTGAAGGCTGCTCTTCGCGCCATTGATCACTCCGGTTGATGGCATTGAGGCAGCGATTGTACATCAGTTGCCGAATGAGATAACCATGGTTTCTGAGGAGGTACCCTTACCTTGCTGGAACTATTTTAATTTTAAAAAGCTTCATTCGTTCATGGCTGTAAGATAGGATACACAGTTCCGGAAGGCTGTCAGGCATTTTAATTGCTCTTGATTAGCTTCCTGAGACCCACCTGCTTTAATACGGTGACCCTTTTAATCCATTCTGATGAAGTAGTTTATGTTCGGTTCTCGCAAAAGTGATGAGAAAACGGCGAAGCGACGTTTTTGGCCCTGGGGACGCAAAGAAGAGAAACAGAGCGAGCCTGCCCCGGTTATAGATGAGAGTCCGAAAACTGAGCCGACAGCAGCCCTCCACGAGACAATTGTTCGGGCAGAAGTCGAAAAGGCAATTGTAGAGTCAGCAGAAGAGATCGTTTCTATCGAACCTGTTCAGGCTGAGCCTGTGCATGAGCACCCGCTTGAAGTGGCTGAGGAAGACCCCCGGGAGCAGACATTCCCAACGGCAGAAGCCATAAAAGCTCCGCAAGCTGAAAGTACTGTTACTCCACCTGTGGTTGCAGAAAGGGACGAGCCTCAGGACGAGAAGAAGGGCTTCTTTGCTCGCATGAAGCGCGGTCTTGGCAAGACTCGCAGCGCCTTTGTTGATGGTGTTGCGGAAATCTTTGTTGGTAAAAAAGAAATCGACGAAGATCTGCTGGAAGAGCTGGAAACACAGCTTCTGATATCGGATGTAGGCGTTGAAGCCACGACGGAAATTATCGAGAAACTGACCAAAAAAGTGAAATACCGTGAGCTGGGTGACGCCGACGCGCTGATCTCTGCGATGAAGGTTGAACTTAAGGAAATTCTCAAGCCTGCTGACCAGCCTTTGGTTATTGATGAGCAGAAAACGCCCTTTGTTATTCTCGTTGTGGGCGTTAATGGCGTCGGCAAGACGACAACGATCGGTAAAGTAGCACGCAAGCTTCAGGCTGAAGGTCGTAAAGTGATGCTGGCTGCTGGTGATACTTTCCGGGCCGCTGCTGTGGAACAGCTGCAGGTCTGGGGTGAACGAAACGATATCCCCGTGATTGCCCAACATACCGGTGCTGATAGTGCCTCTGTGCTCTATGATGCTTTTGAAGCAGCCAAAGCTCGTGGGGTAGATGTCTTGATTGCCGACACAGCCGGTCGCCTGCACAACAAAGATAACCTGATGGACGAGCTGCGCAAAGTTAAGCGGGTTTTGGGTAAGCTGGATGCTTCAGCTCCCCACGAAGTGCTGCTGGTTCTGGATGCAGGCACAGGGCAGAATGCGCTCAATCAGGCCAAAATATTCCACGAAGCGGTGAACCTGACGGGTATGGCGCTCACCAAGCTTGATGGAACTGCCAAGGGTGGAGTTGTTTTTGCCCTGTCCAAACAGATGCAGCTACCGCTCCGTTTCCTGGGGGTGGGTGAGCAGATAGACGACCTGAGGCCTTTCTCTGCCGATGAGTTTGTAGAAGCTCTGTTCGATCCGGTTGAGCCTTAAACCATGAAAAAAGAGTAGCAGGGAAGTCCTGAATGATACGCTTTGACAATGTCACCAAGCGTTATCCCGGAGGGCATGTGGGGCTGGAACAGACCAGCTTTCATCTGCATCGGGGTGAAATTGCTTTTCTTACTGGCCATTCCGGAGCCGGTAAGAGTACTCTGCTGAAACTCATCATGCTGATGGAGCAACCAACCACCGGTAGCATATGGGTAGGAGGACACGAGACCAGCAAGCTGGGGCGTGGCCAGATTCCTTATTTTCGCAGAAATATAGGCCTGGTTTTTCAGGATCATCAGCTGCTCTTTGATCGATCTGTGTTTGATAACGTTGCCTTACCTCTGATCATTGCCGGGTACACTTACCATGAATGTGCGGGGCGGGTCAGGGCTGCCCTGGATATGGTGGGGCTTCTGAAAAAAGAGAAAATGAATCCGGCTCAGCTTTCCGGTGGTCAGCAGCAGCGTGTGGGTTTGGCTCGTGCGGTTGTTAACCGGCCTCCTCTGATACTGGCCGACGAGCCAACCGGTAATCTCGACCCTAATCTGTCCGCTGAAATCATGCAGCTGTTTGAAAACTTTAACCAGGTAGGCGTTACGGTTCTGGTTGCCAGTCATGATCTGGCACTGGTAGCCCGTATGCGCCACCGCATTTTGACTCTGGATCAAGGGCATCTGGTTAACGATCAGGAGGTGCATTAGGCGTGTTTCCAAGAAAAAGTGTCAGAAACGAAGACGGTAGTCGGAAAAAACAGCCCGAGACTGGGACGCCTAAAGACAATGATGCTGAAAGAGGGGCGGCCAGAAAAAAGGCAACAGGCTTCTCAATGGCTTACCTGAAAAGCCTGCACCGACAGGTGGCAGGTGATTCATTAGTTCGTATCTTCAAGACACCTTTTGCTTCCTTTCTGAACTGTCTGATGATTGCGGTGGCTTTTGCGCTACCTGCGATTCTTGTACTTTTGTCCAACAATCTGCAGTTATTGGGTCATGACTGGGAAGGTCAGCCCAGAATTTCTCTCTATCTTGAAAACAAGCTGGGGCGTGACCAGATCAATCGCCTCAGGGTTGAAGCCAGAGATGATCCGGACATTGAGCAGTTCCTTTATATTAGTCCGGATGAAGGGCTGAATGAATTTCAGGAGAGGGCCCAGATGAAAGGGGTTATTGATGCCCTGGGCTTCAATCCTCTGCCGGGGGTTCTGGAGCTTACACCCCGGGAAGGGTTAAATTCTGAGCATCTCAGTGAACTAATGAAAAAATATCAGGTCAAAGAAGGAGTAATGGAAGCTCGGCTGGATCAGGAATGGATTGAGCGACTTCAGTCTATGACGCAATTGTTGGAGCGTTTTACCGTCATACTATCAGTGCTTCTCGGGATTATTGTACTGCTGACGATAGGTAATACTGTACGTCTCAGCGTTGAGAGTCGCAGGGCTGAAATCAAAGTGATCAAGCTGGTGGGTGGAACCGATGGCTTTGTCACATTGCCATTCCTTTACATGGGAGTGTGGTATGGGCTGGGAGGTGCTTTGTTGGCTCTGCTGATTATACTTGCTGTGCTTGCTGGTTTGATGTCAGGAGTTTTGGAGCTCGCTGCATTGTATGGCAGCAGCTTTACGCCGGTAGGGCCTGGCTTTGCGATGTTTTTTTCATTATTGGTCTCGGGTGTTTTTCTGGGAGTGGCAGGTGCAGCAATGAGCTGCTATCGTCATGTACGGACAATAGAAGTGCAGCCTTGGTAGAGGGTTTGGCAAGTTTAGCCTTTTCCTTGTAGTTTTTTTATCGTAAAAGAGCGTAAAGTTGCTCAGGTCAGTAGGCTCGATTTTTGTTATTATTCAATTGAAAGCCAGTCTGTTGTCTTTGTTACGGTATGGGTATTTGGAGTTTGAACTAAGTCGAGTGCTAATTTGGCACTCAACCGGAGTGGATTATGGGAACCAGTATACAGCCAGTTGATATCTTAGTCCCGGGGCAAAATATTGATGCCTACGTTACGGGAGTCAGTGCTATTGCTGTGTTGTCTGCTGAGCAGGAAAAGAGTCTGGCAGAGCGCCTCTACTACAAGAACGATCTGGAAGCTGCCCGTCAGCTGGTTATGTCTCACCTGCGTTTTGTGGTTCATATAGCCAGGAGCTATGGTGGGTACGGACTTCCTCTGGCTGACCTGATCCAGGAAGGGAATGTAGGCTTGATGAAAGCCGTAAAACGGTTCAACCCGGAAGTGGGTGTTCGTCTGGTCTCTTTTGCAGTGCATTGGGTGAAGGCCGAAATCCATGAGTTTATCCTGAAGAACTGGCGTATTGTAAAGGTGGCGACCACCAAGGCACAGCGCAAGTTGTTTTTTAATCTTCGCAGCTCCAAAAAACACCTTTCCTGGCTCAGTAATGATGAAGTTAAGGCTGTTGCCAATGACCTGGGTGTTGAGGCCAAAGTGGTTCGTGAAATGGAAGGTCGAATGGCTGGTCACGACACAGCCTTCGATGGTTATCCGGACGACAGCGACGAGAACAGCACCTCCGTAGCGCCTGCCCACTACCTGGAAGACCAGAGAGCGGATCCGGCGAGACTTTTGGAAGACTCGGATTGGTCCGACTCTTCAGTGAACCTGCTGAGAAATGCTCTGGCAACACTCGATGAGCGCAGTCGGGATATTCTTCAGAGGCGATGGCTTAATGAGGATAAAGCAACTCTTCATGAGCTGGCAGAACACTATGGCGTATCAGCTGAGCGAATCAGACAGCTGGAAAAAAATGCGATGAAGAAGGTTAAAGGTTCGATGGAGGCTCGGTCTGGCTAGACAGGCACTTGTTATTTCGCAGACACCCGCACTTGATTGCGGGTGTTTTCGTTTTGGGGTGAATAAACATAGAGCAGGGGCTTGTTATCCATAGTTCCTTGATAAAGCCCCTTGAATAATAAGAGGGCGTAACAATTCAGGATGAAGCGATGATTGAACATTCAGGAACGCCTTCTCCCAGTCGGGGGCCCTCTAAAAGTCCTAAAAAAGTAGCTCAGCCAAAGACTGTCCGGCTTTTTTGTTATCATAACGAAACCTGACGACTTAAAGGCAAAAGCCGGAAGTCTGCAGGCCAAAAGGAAAGAGCTGTAATTAAGAAACGAAGCTCTGGCCTCTGATTCAATGCGTTCACTGGCCAAGGCGTGAGAAAAAGTCCTTTCTCGCCGAGCTGATGGCCCTGTTAAATTATGGGTACAGGCACGCATCAAGGGGAACTGATTAGTTCGGTCATATCCAAAAGTGCATCGGGCTGTCTTGTAAGGCCTAACCCTTTATTAATATTTCAGGAAACGTTTTTTCCGGACTTTGACCTGTCTGAGAGTGATAAATACACTGTGGCACAAAGAGAGTTGTGGCCGCTTCAGGAATAGATTGAAATCTCTGAGAAAAAAAGCATTAAGAAAGGTATTTCTGGAAAGACGTATTAAAGAGTTGATCTATGAGAAGGAGTCCAGAGGACGCTCATTGGTTCATATCGAAAGAATGGATGTTAAAGCCAGCTCCAAAATCGTTAAAGCACTAAAAGAGCGTTTTAAACAA
>NZ_JBLYNW010000001.1:2920000-3895000 GCF_049310125.1 Endozoicomonas sp. ALB032
GCACGAATGGCGTAACGATGGCCACGCTGTCTCCACCCAGGACTCAGTGAAATTGAAATCGCTGTTAAGATGCAGTGTATCCGCGGCTAGACGGAAAGACCCCGTGAACCTTTACTACAGCTTCACAGTGGATCTTGATGTTGCTTGTGTAGGATAGGTGGGAGGCTTTGAAGTGTGGACGCCAGTCTGCATGGAGCCAACCTTGAAATACCACCCTGGCAATATTGAGGTTCTAACCCAGGTCCTTTAGCAGGATCGGGGACATTGTGTGGTGGGTAGTTTGACTGGGGCGGTCTCCTCCCAAAGAGTAACGGAGGAGCACGAAGGTTGGCTAAGCACGGTCGGACATCGTGCGGTTAGTGTAATGGTACAAGCCAGCTTGACTGCGAGAGGTACATCTCGAGCAGGTACGAAAGTAGGTCATAGTGATCCGGTGGTTCTGAATGGAAGGGCCATCGCTCAACGGATAAAAGGTACTCCGGGGATAACAGGCTGATACCGCCCAAGAGTTCACATCGACGGCGGTGTTTGGCACCTCGATGTCGGCTCATCACATCCTGGGGCTGAAGCCGGTCCCAAGGGTATGGCTGTTCGCCATTTAAAGTGGTACGCGAGCTGGGTTTAGAACGTCGTGAGACAGTTCGGTCCCTATCTGCCGTGGACGTTGGAAGTTTGAGGAGAGCTGCTCCTAGTACGAGAGGACCGGAGTGGACGAACCACTGGTGTTCGGGTTGTGTCGCCAGACGCATTGCCCGGTAGCTAAGTTCGGACGGGATAACCGCTGAAAGCATCTAAGCGGGAAGCCCCCTTCAAGATGAGACTTCCCTGGCCGTAAGGCCCATAAGAGACGTTAAAGACTATGACGTTGATAGGCGGGGTGTGTAAGCGTTGTGAGGCGTTGAGCTAACCCGTACTAATGACTCGAGAGGCTTGACCATATAACGCCAAAGCGATTTGCGCAGCGAAGCTGCCAGCAAAAGCTGGAAGCTGGAAGCTTGAAGCCGTACACAGTGAACGAGAGTGTTGAGCAAGAATAGACGACACAGCTTAAACGAGATTTGGATTCCAGAGCCTTCCGCTTTCGAGAAACAGCTTCAAGCCTCCAGCTTAAAGCTTCCAGCTCGAGAGCCAACGGCTCGACCAGTTTTGCCTGGTGACCATAGAGCGTTGGAACCACCCGATCCCATCCCGAACTCGGAAGTGAAACGACACATCGCCGATGGTAGTGTGGGGTTTCCCCATGTGAGAGTAGGTCATCGCCAGGCATTGAATAAAGCAAAACCCCGGTTGAGAGATTGACCGGGGTTTTTGCTGTGTGTCGAGCATGTTGCACAGCTTGGGGGTGAAAGTCCCCTGCTCAGCCAGATGAGGGCGAAGGGTTAGCGAAACACAAGGTTTGTATCGCGAGGTGCAGGCTGAAGGCAGTGTGGAGCAAAACTGCGAGCTGACGAACAGAAATCGGATATGAGGCTGTCTGCGTCGGGACGAGTTAGCAATTGATAACGAAGTCCCATACTCATCCGGACATTCAGGCAGTAGATCCGGCAGTTGTTCAGTGAAGGCGGTGTGACTTACCTCGGGAGGTCTGTGTAGTGTCTGACATTTCAGACTGAGGTCATCTAAGGTGTCCTGATCGCTACACAGAAGTCAGCAGACGGCATAGTAGCTGGCGTATGTCAGTAAAGGCCCGAACGGTAAAGAGTGGTGAGTAGTTTTTGTCATTCGATACACCGGACGCAGACAAGTCCAGCAAACACTGGAACTCATACCAAGTGGTCACGGCGGAAACGGAGGCTGCGAGGCTATGAGAGCTGAGGTCGTGTCGGTATCACAGGATTACGAAAGCCCGGCGGGTGGTACGAGCCTGACGGAACGTATCACCAACCCCAATAATTTAACAAGAGCCTTACAGCGAGTTAAACGCAATAAGGCCGGATCTTAATCAACCGAAGCTGTGTGCTGCGCTTGACTTTGCCAGTGAGTGTGACGTTGGTTGCCACACAACTGTAAAGGTTGAATATTTGCAATCGCCAAACGCAAAGGAGTTTCAAAAGATTCCTGATAATGACTCAATATATCTTCAGCAGTATGGAAAAAAATATTCCCGTCCCCCAGTTTACCTATGCAAACATTATCTCCAATGTGAATAAATGTATGAACGGGATCGTTGTTTTTTAAAATTGCAATAGGAGTGAATTGATTGTTTGTATCTAAAGTTTTTAAGTTTGTATACTCGTTGCGGAATTTATCTAGAAATGAAGTTGAATTAAACTCCATAAAGTTCACAAACTGATAGCAAGTTGCTGGGATTTTTTTACCTTTATAAATCTCAGCAACTGTCTTATTTCCTAAGAAAGGGACTAATCTATCTGGAGGGCAATCATCGAAATAAATCTGCAATCCTGAGTTTACACATTTTAAGAATTGCTTTTGCCATAGATGTGAAGGTGCATAGTCGTGATTGCCATTTTGTGTTTTGATATTAAAAGTGAAAGAGCTTTTTGGCCTGTCGTCACTAATGTCAATCATTTTTTTTGCCAGCTCATCATCTCTTTTATTGCCATCGATATAATTAAACACAGTGCCGTCTATTTCAAAAGGGATATGCTTTAATACCACTCTATTCTTCAAGCCTCTCTCATGAAACCCAGCGAAAGCAGTCTCTCTTTTTTTGGATCTATCAATTTTTATAGATACTGATGGCTCTAAACACTCCACAGACCTGTTATAACACGTTGCTCCAGATGTTTGTGAATTGTACGGGTTTTGTGTTGAAGCCATATCTGTTGTTGGGAGCAATCTTTTATTTGAAATATTGCTGACCGGTGTCGTCATGATGCAACTCCTTTTCTTTTATTGATTGATGTTGTTCGGAGTCACAACCCTATATAAAGTTCATAACAAAATGGTCAGCCAATATAACAATGAGTGGCAGTATTACCCTTTAGTCTGGCAGTCTGCCGATGCACCAGATGCTACTAGGTGTGCCAAGTGGTATCACGACCATGGTAATAATACTTGAGTAATTGTATTCCAACGAGACTATGCTCTGGTGTCAATGGGAGAAAAGTCCGAAGCGTTATGCGGAGCTGAGAAGGCGGGGAGTCAGTGATGAACTGACGAGACAGACGGTAGGATCTAGCAAAGGGCAGTTGCGAGTATGCCGGAGTCCTGCGCTGCACTTAGCATTGCCGAATAGTTGGTTCGATGAATTAGGTTTGATTAGATTATTGGCTGCTTAACTGACCGAAACGCCCAGTACGGACCCGTAAACTGGGTGTTGTGGGAGGAGCGTAGCTGTAAGGCTTCGCCCTATCCCGGTTATCCAATGCTTTGTTCCTGAGAGAAATTGAGTCCTGGATAATAAACCCGGCATCTCAGCGGGTCATCACCCCAAAAACGCCTGATAAGCCTTGTTATCCGTTTCTTCACAGTAGTAATAGTCCAGCTCAGCCAGAAATTTTGCGATGTGTGGTCTCTCCATTTCTGGTACTTCCAGACCGACAGCAACACGGCCATAGGCAGCGCCGTGATTCCGGTAGTGGAACATACTGATGTTCCATTGGTCACCCAATTTGTTCAGGAAGTTGAGCAAGGCACCCGGACGTTCCGGGAATTCAAAACAATAAACCACCTCATCCTTCACAGCTTTACTATGGCCGCCTACCATGTGACGAACATGCAACTTAGCCATCTCGTTGTCGGTCAGGTTCTCTACCGGATAACCTTTCTCTTGCAACTCTTGGGTCAGATTATCAATGGGCATTTGATCAGGATGAACCTGGACACCTACAAAGATTCGGGCATTTTTGGGGTCGTGGAAGCGATAGTTGAATTCGGTGATATTCCTTTTACCAAGGGTTTCACAGAATTTTTTGAAACTGCCGGGTTGTTCAGGGATGGTGACAGCGATGATCGCTTCTCGCTTCTCACCTAATTCCGCACGTTCGGAAACATAACGCAGACGATCAAAGTTGATATTGGCGCCACTGGCTATAGCCATCAGTTTCTGATTGCAGGCACCTGTCTCGCTGACATATTTTTTCAGGCCAGCCACACTTGCCGCACCGGCAGGCTCACAAACCGAACGGGTATCATCAAAGATATCCTTGATGGATGCGCATATTTCATCAGAGCTGACCGTGATCACTTCATCAATGTATTTCCGGCAGAGCTTGAAGGTTTCTTCGCCGATCTGAGCCACAGCAATGCCGTCAGCAAAAAGACCCACATGGGGCAAGGTCACTCGCTCATCAGCTTCCAGAGCTGCTTTCAGACAGGCAGATTCTTCATACTCAACGCCGATGACTTTGACATCAGGGCGCAGATACTTGATATAGGTCGCTATGCCTGCGGCCAAACCACCTCCACCGACAGGTACAAAAACCGCATCGAGCTGACCGGAATGCTGACGCAGAATTTCCATGCCGATCGTGCCCTGACCGGCGATAGTGTAGGGATCATCATAAGGATGAATAAAGGTATAGCCCTGTTCTTCAACGAGTTTCATGGAGTAAGCCAGTGCCTGATCAAAGGTATCACCATGAAGGATGACCTTTGCCCCTCTGGCCTCGCAGGCTTTGTACTTTATTTCAGGGGTGGTGCCGGGCATCACGATAATGGCTTCGATTCCCATGGTCTTGGCTGCCATGGCCACGCCCTGGGCATGATTGCCGGCAGAAGCACAGGTCACTCCGTGGGCTTTTTCTTCAGCGGTTAACTGGGCCATCTTGTTATAAGCGCCCCGGATTTTAAATGAGAATACGGGTTGCAGGTCTTCTCGCTTCAGAAAAACCTGATTATTCAAACGCTTGCTGAGAAAAGGAGCCTCATGAATAGGAGTCTCAATCGCCACATCATAAACTTTGGCTTCGAGAATCATTCTTATGTACTGATGAGGCATGGGACTTCACTTTTGTAATAACTTATCTTGGTTGGACTGATTCTAAACAGGCATGTGTACAAGAAACAATCTTTTATCGTTTTCAAGTAACAAAAGGTTATACGAAATTTGAAGTATTTAGTTCAGCGGGGGATCGTTTCCGGGGGTATAATCCTTGGCTTCATTGTACATGACCGCAAGGTAGAGACATGACCCAGGACGAGCTGAAGAAGGCGACTGCCGAGGCTGCATTGCAGCGGATCCTCCCTCATCTGGAAGAAGATATGATTATCGGTATTGGCACTGGTTCCACGGCCAATTTCTTTATTGATGCTCTGGCAGAACACAGAAACAGTTTTGATGGTTGCGTAGCCAGTTCAGAGGCTTCTGCTGATCGTCTGAAACAGCACGGGATTCCGGTTTATGACCTGAACAGTATCAGTGAACTGCGCTTTTATATTGACGGGGCTGACGAGTCTAACAATCGCCTGCACCTGATCAAAGGCGGTGGAGCAGCCCTGACAAGGGAAAAGATTGTGGCTGCAGTGGCGAAAGAGTTTATCTGTATTGCAGACGAGAGCAAGCTGGTAGACGTGCTGGGTGAATTCCCGCTTCCTGTCGAGGTTATTCCCATGGCTCGCAGTCATGTTGCCCGTGAATTGGTTAAATTGGGTGGTGACCCCGCTTACCGTGAAGGGGTTATGACTGATAATGGTAATATCATTCTGGATGTATGGAATCTGGAGATCACTGACGCCATGGGTCTTGAAGAAAAGATCAACCAGATTGTGGGAGTCGTAACCAATGGATTGTTTGCGGCGCGATCTGCTGATGTGTTGCTTCTGGGCACTGCGGAAGGGGTTAAAACCATCAGGGCTTAAATAACCTGGGCCGGGTGTAAACCCGGCCATTTCCCCTGACCTCTATTATGAAATATTATTTGTCACCAATGTGGGACAACAAAGATTTCCTGAATCCATGGTTGTCAGAAAATGGTGTTCAAAAAGAAGTGAAGCGAAGCCAGAACGCTCCCTAAAGAAAGTGACAATATAATCAGTTCGCCGGTTTTCAGTTCATTATCCTGAGTATTATGTTGATTCGTATCCATACTGCTTCTCCTTACATCCTTGTTTAGAGTATTCCCTTAATGCTTTCACTCTAGGTCTGTGATAGCTCTGCCGCCTTAAGACGTTCGTATAGATTTAGACAAAAGTCGAAGAAAAAAGTTTGGAAAAAAAGCTGTTATGACTGAAAAAAATCCTTAATATAACTTTTCGAGAGAAAGAAGGATTTAGATAATGAGAAAATGGAATTAATTCCATTCCAAGAGAACTACAGCATGATAAGAAAAATGAACAAAACTCTGGCCGCTCTGGCGGTATCTGCAGCCGTAACAGGGGCTTCCGGTCTGGCTCAGGCCGCCGACACGATAAAAATTGCTCTGGCTGGCCCGGTAACAGGTCCTGTAGCCCAGTATGGTGATATGCAATTCACCGGTGCGAAGATGGCCGTAGAGCAAATTAACCAACAGGGGGGCGTCAATGGTAAGCAGCTGGAAGCGGTAGTCTATGACGATGCCTGTGATCCCAAACAGGCCGTAGCGGTTGCCAACAAAATCGTAAATGACGATATCCGTTTTGTCGTAGGGCATCTGTGTTCTGCTTCTACCCAGCCTACCACCGACATCTATGAAGATGAAGGTATCCTGATGATCACCCCCGCCTCCACCAGTCCGGAGATCACCAGTCGTGGATATGAGCTGATATTCCGCACAATTGGACTCGATAGCCTGCAAGGACCCACTGCGGGTAACTACATCGTAGAGAGCATAAAGCCCGAGCGTATGGCAGTTATCCATGACAAGCAACAGTATGGTGAAGGCATTGCTACAGCCGTTAAGAATACGGTTGAAAAAGCCGGTATTGATGTGGCTGTTTTTGAAGGTGTTACTTCAGGTGACAAAGACTTTTCAGCGCTCATTGCCAAGTTGAAGAAGGAAGATGTCGATTTTGTTTACTACGGTGGCTATCACCCTGAGCTGGGCCTGATTCTGCGTCAGAGCGCAGAAAAGGGTTTGAAGGCTAAATTCATGGGGCCTGAAGGTGTGGGCAACAAGGATATTTCAGCCATTGCCGGTCAGGCTTCAGAAGGTTTGCTCGTAACACTGCCGAAGAGTTTTGATCAGGACCCTGCCAACGCCAAACTGGTAGCCGCCTTCGAGGCAAAAGGTGAAGATTCATCCGGTCCTTTCGTATTCCCTTCCTATTCTGCTGTTCAGGTTATGGCTGAAGGCATGGAACTGACCAAGAGTGAAAGCCCTGAAGAAGTAGCCGACGTTCTGCGTTCAAACACCTTCAGTACGCCAACAGGCAACCTGGCCTTCGATGGCAAGGGAGACCTGAAAGACTTCAGTTTTGTCGTTTACGAATGGCACGCTGACGGTACCAAGTCTGAGGCTTCAAAATAAGAGTCCGATCGGGAAATACCGTCGACTGTAACTGTGATGGTATTTTCATTACAGGGAATAGCTTGCATAGGCCGACGCTGAAATGTTCAGTTGTCGGTCTGCTTCTGTCTCATCTTTTAGTTCCCAATCCCTGTTCAATGTCTTCCACGCTGGGTAGTTGCGATTGCAAGTTTTCCGGCAGTGATTGAGTGAGCTGGTATTCCGAGACGCCAATAGGCTTTTGCATATCACTGAGAGAGTACTCTGCCACGAGTTTGTCCTTGTTCTTGCACAGCAGAATGCCAATGGTGGGCGTATCGCCCTCTTTACGCAGTTGTTCGTCCACGGCCCTGATATAAAAATTCAGTTTGCCTGCATGTTCCGGTTCAAAATCTACCGTCTTCAGCTCAACCACCACATAACAATGTAACCGGACATGGTAAAACAGCAGGTCAATATAAAAATCCCGTTGTCCCACCTGTATATGAAATTGTTTGCCCAAATAAGCAAATCCAGCCCCTAATTCCAGCAAAAACTGGGTGATATGCTCGGTCAAACCTTTCTCAAGCTCACGTTCGTTGTAGTTTTGGGTCAGGGCGAGAAAATCAAATACATAAGGGTCTTTCAGAGTTTCTTGCGCCATGTCAGATTGTACGGCTGGCAGGGTGGCACTAAAGTTACTGACGGCTTGTCCATCTCGCTGCCAGAGGCCGCTTTCTATCTGGTGAGTGAGTACGCTTCGGCTCCAACCGTGCTCAATGGTACTTCTCACGTAATACAGGGCTTCTGGAACACTTTTACACTTGCTGATAATTTGCAAATTATGTCCCCAGGGTACCTGTGTTAATTGGGCAACAAGCTGTTGCCCAATTGCCTGCTCCCCGGAGTAATAAAGAAACCATTGGCGAATATATTTAAGATTTCGCTCCGAAAACCCCTTAATTTCAGGGAAATCCGACATTAAGTCCTTACTGAGTTGTTTCAGGAAGCCTTCACCCCAGTTAGCCTGAGCCTGTCGACGAACAATGTCTTCCCCCAGTTCCCAGTAAAAAGCCAGTAAGGTCGAATTCACCTGAACAGCGGCTTTAAGCTGAGTTGACAGTACCTTCTGCTTCAAGGTTTTCAGCCAGTTTTTGTACTCGCCGTTCAGGCTTAGGTTGACGGTGTTTTTTTGTTTGCTCATGCACGAACCTCTTTTGGCATCGCTGAAACCTAGGAGGCTGACCGAGAATAGACTGCCCTACTGCGGCGGCAGCAAATTGGTCTGAAAATCCGCTTTTGTTCGTCAAATAGCTCGCTATTCTCCTCACAAAACCGAATTTTCATCCTCAATTTTCTGCCGTCCTCGCTACGGGCGCTATTCTCGGTCAGCCTCCTAGTCGAGATATTGCCCGAATTCAATGTCAGCATTCTGCTGCCTATTTTTGTTCCTTCCCTAACAAGAGCCGTTGTCGTATGAAAGAGTCAGCCTGGCATTAGGGGTTTTCACAAGAATAAAAACGAGGTCGTAGAATGGGGGATGCAGGTACAACTCGTTCTCACGCTCTGAGGGTGTCGCAAAACTCCAACAGCTCGTTCCCATGCTCTTAGGTCGTCATTCCCGCGAAGGCGGGAATCCAGCGCCAACGGTGGATCTCTGCCTTCTCGAGGATGACAAGGCCAGGAGGGCACCGGGCAGTATGGTTCTGGTGGTGAGTCAGTTTGGATTCCCGCCTTCGCGGGAATGACGGGAATGAAGCTGGGAATGACGGGAATGAAGCTGGGAATGATGGGAATGAAGCTGGGAATGATGGGAGTCAAATCGTTCCCACAGAGTTTTGCGACACCCACGCTCTGCGTGGGAATGCATACCTCCCCTGAAAAGGGGACTCTGCAGCGCGAGATGGGTATGGGTTCCCACGCTGGAGCATGGGAACCAGAGTTTTGCGACAGCCTCTTCACTGCGGGGAGGATGTCAATTTCAGAAATCGAGAAAATCAGAAAGTGGGTTGGTGCGGCTAACAGTCCAGAAGAATCTATCAAAACACAGATCGCGCTAGCTGGTGGATTTATTCCTGGTGCTGAAGTCCTTTGAGTCAGAACAAATATAGAAATCTTACCCTGCACTTCAGCAATGAAGCCCAGTGCAGGGCACTCACTCACGCCTTCAACATATCAAACACAACCCGAGCAAAGCCCCGAGCCAATTCCGGGTTGGAAAGATACTGCAACATCATCTCCTGTTGAGCCTCGTTGCTGTCCATCACGGCATCATCAATGGCTTGTGGGAAGTCACCAAGCAGTGCTTGTTCAGCCGTATTGTTCTCAATCTGCTTCATCACCGTTTCGTTTTCGGCCAGTTTGTCCCGCACGGTAAAGGCGTAGTTGATCAAGTCAGCATCGGTGAGGTTGTCGGTAATAAACAGCTCATTCAGCCGAGCGACAATCTGGGATAAGAACTCTTCTTTCTTGTCCTTGGGTTTGGCGGAACCGATATCGCTGGAGGGTTCCAGTTCATAGCCCTCGGCGTCTTCCTTCAGTTCAATGTCTTGCTGGCGAATCCTGGACAACCGGTAATGGCTCATCACCACGTTATCCAGGTCAATATCATCTTCTTCAATGACCTTTTCACGGAGCAGTGGGCGCAGGTAGCGAGCGTAAAGGCTGAGCTTTTCCAGATCTTTGTTGTCGTAGTCCACAATCTGGGACATAAACTCGTAGAAACGGGTAAAGGTGCCTAAGTCCTTTTTGAAGATTTCCAGCCGGTCTTTTTCCAGCTTGCACTCTTTGAAACTGTTTTCAGCATTAGCGATCAGCACGGCATCTTTAGTCTTCTTGGTTCGTTCGAACATCTCCTTGGCACGCACATAAGCATCAATGGCAAAACTGTATCGCTTCTGCCAGCGATCCACAGCGGGCTTGCAGATGTTGCTCACCGCTGCATTGCTTTTGCTCTTGGAAAGAAAAGCCTCGCAGAACTGTTCTACTTCGTTCCAGGTAAAGATACCGCTGGCACGGAGTTTTTCGTAAAGGTCGAATACCTTATCCGGGTCTGTCACATCCGCCAGTTCAGCGATTTGGTAATACGGCTGGAATGCGGCCAGAATCTCTTCCGGCTCATTGACAAAATCCAATACAAAAGTGCCGCACTCAGCTTTGCCGGGATAGGTACGGTTCAGACGGGACAAGGTTTGCACACATTCCACACCACCTAAGGGCTTGTCTACATACATGGCGCAGAGTTTCGGCTGATCAAAGCCAGTCTGGAATTTGTTGGCAACCAGTATGATCTGGTAGTCGTCGCTATCGAATGCTTTGCGCATGTCCCGGCCTTTTAGAGCTGGGTTCATATTGGTTTCGGTGAACTTTTGGTCCAGCAGGGCAGAGCTGTCCGGATCGTCCTTATGGAATTCCACTTCGCCGGAGAAGGCAATCATGACCTCGATAGAACTTTTGTGCTCTGAAAGATATTTATCAAACGCCAGCTTGTAACGCACGGCTTCCTTGCGGGAACTGGTAACTACCATGGCCTTTGCCTGACCAGCGAGCAAGCCCATAACATGCTCTTTGTAGTGCTCGGTGATGACTTTCACCTTCTGGGAAATATTGTATTCATGGAGACGCACCCAGCGGTTCAGTTTTACCTTGGCTTTTTTGCTGTCTACCTCTTTGTCCTCGGCCTCTATTTTTTGGGCCAGCTGATAGGCCACCTTGTAGTTGGTGTAGTTTTTCAGCACGTCGAGAATAAAGCCTTCCTCAATGGCCTGGCGCATGGAATACACATGGAAGGCTTCAGGCAGGTTCTTCTCGGAAGCAGGCTCATCAGGTTTGGGCAGGCGACCAAACAGCTCCAGTGTCTTCGCCTTGGGTGTTGCCGTGAACGCGAAGTAATTCAGGTTGCTGCTGCCCCGGCGTGAGGCAATGGTCGCGTCCAGCATGTCTTCTGAAGACAGTTCTTTGTCCTCATCCCCATCTTCTGCACCATCCACCATCAACACTTCCTTCAGCTTGCGGGCGGTGGAGCCGGTTTGTGACGAATGAGCTTCGTCGGCAATGACAGCGTAACGGCGTTCCTTCAGTCTGGTACTGTTCTCAATGGCCGCCAGTACATAAGGGAAGGTTTGAATGGTGACAATAATAATCGGTTGAGCACTCTCCAGGGCCGCTGCCAGTTTCTCCGACTTGGAGCCATCGCCTTCTTTTTTGTTGATGCGCCCCACCACACCGTCGGCGTGTTCAAACTGGTAAATAGTGTCTTGTAGCTGATCGTCCAGCACGGTTCGGTCGGTAATCACAATCACCGAATGGAACTGCTTGTTGCCTTCGCCATCGTACAGGGTAGAAAGCTGATGGGCGGTCCAGGCAATAGAGTTGGATTTTCCGGAACCGGCACTGTGCTGCACCAGATACTTGTTGCCCGTGCCTTCCGCCTTTGCTGCCGCAATCAGCTTGGTCACCACATCCCACTGGTGATAACGGGGAAAGATCAGGGTCTCTTTTTTCGACTTGCGGCCTTCCCAGTCTTCCTTCTCTTCGATCTGCAAATGCACAAACCGACCGATAATGTTCAGCAGGTTATCGGGCAGCAGTACCTCGTTCCACAGGTATTCGGTGGCGTACTCATCTTTGTTTTCGGGAATATCGTTGCCTGCACCGCCTTCAGCCGTGCCTTTGTTAAACGGCAGAAAGAAGGTATCGCTGCCCGCCAGCTTGGTCGCCATATACACTTCGTACTGACTCACGGCAAAATGCACCAGCGCACCCCGTTTAAAGGTCAGCAGCGGTTCTGGCTTGCCGGTTTCCGGGTCTTTGGGCAGACGGGTCTTTTGATATTGTCGTTTGGCGTTTTCAATGGCCTGTTTGAACTCCGATTTCAGCTCCAGCGTTGCCACGGGCAGACCGTTGATAAACAACACCAGGTCAATGCGCCATGCCTTGGCTTTTTTACCGGTTTCTGCCAGATGAGCGTCGACGCCTTCCCCCTCGGGGGAAGGTTGGGATGGGGGGACAAGATTGACATAAGGACTGTAAACCAGCTCCGGCACCACACGACAACGGTTTTCTTTATAGCGAGCCAGCGTATCCGGATTCAGGGTATGTTCCGGCATAAACTGGCAGAGGGAGAACCGGGCATTGCGAATCTTCAAGCCATGACGCAACACGCCCAGGGTGCCAAAGCTGCGAAGCTCCTTATCAATGGCATTGGCATCGGCTTTCTTTAACTGGTTGACCAGATGGCTGATAAAATGCTGTTCCGAATCCACAGGAAAGCTTTTGCAGAACTTTTGCCATTCCTTCGGCTGGGTGTTCTTCACAAAATCCAGTACATCGCTGGTATACAGCGCCGTTTCCCGGTCGTACTGGTCACCACTGCCCAGCAGCCAGCCTTTGGCTTGCAGGCGGGCGATCATATCATTCTGGAAGGTGGATTCGCTGGTACTGTCCATATTTCAAGGTCTCAAAATGGTACCTGAAGGTCTCTATCTGGGACTTTTCAGGGATTATGCAGACAGTGTTTGCACAATGTATCAATCTGGCTGAATTGTCTCCACACTGCGGAGACAATTCGAGGATTCCACTATTCAGTTTTATCGAATTTTGCGTAAAACCCCTCGCTTCAGCGGGGGGATGTAAGCAACGAATCCGCCAAGATTCGCTATGCACAATGTTCGAAGTCGATCAGGGTTGTGCTTCTGGCGCTTAACCTTTTACAGCCCTTCTTAATTGTTGTGCTGGTTATTGTAGTTTTACCTTCTATATCCATCAATACAGCATATCCTGTAGACATTCTACCCTTGATAAATCCTTTACCCTTTTGGGTATTTACATAGTCGAACTTTTTAATGCCAAACAACTTGCCAACAGGAATTTTCTTTTCTGATCTCTGCCCTTTGTGTAACTGATAGTCACCTTTAGAGACATGAACCTTCTTATACACAATTGGACTCGGTTCAACCAACTCCCCATGTTCACTGCAAATAGCTACAGCATCATTGAAATGGGTTTTGGGTAATTTTAAAATCGTTTCACGCTTGAATTTTGTCTCATACCCAAAGGTTTCTTTGAATGACCAGTTTTTCTTTAACACTTCCTTGATGGTGCTGACTTGGGTGGCGTGTTTAGTCTTGCTTTTCTGGCTCTTAATCTCAAATTTCCCATCGTGTAAATCCTTGTGGCACCTTTCACATAGGGTTATTAGGTTACCAGGCTCATCTGTTCCACCATTTGATCGAAATACAATATGATGAACGTGTAATTTTTCACTATGCTTAACCTTCTGTTTTGAATGACATTTGTATCCATCACGATCAAGGACATAGGCTTTGACGTTGTAATAATCCTTCTGTTTTCCTTCCTGATAGCCCCTTCCCGACACTTCAGGGTTGGTTATCTTGTGAATGTCAAAACTGGCCGTTTCTACATTCCATCGGGTAACAGGTAAAATCATTTCAACCTGTTTCTTTTCCCTGAAATGGGACTGAACCTTAGACCTTACAGAAGGTGGAAGCCTTCCAAACATGGTTGAGTTTTTCCTGTTCAAAAATCTGGGCTTTCTATATCGGGTTTTTCTGTTACGTCTATTGCTCCGATACATTCTCCTTTGATCCATTTTTTTCTTAATATCGGTTCTAAGCTTGACTTGAGACTGATATACAACCTTGCCGTTAGATATAGCAGCACAGCCGATAACCTTAGAGCCGGTATCCATACCAGCCACTACAGTTTGCTTATAGCCTGTAGAGCCAAACTGTAGCTGTATAGTGAATGGTGTCCTTGAAACAACCCTAGCCTTACCCTCTTTCAAGAGCTTTCTGGCCCGTTGGGGCTTGCATGGCATTAATGGTTCACCATTCTTGTTGAGTACGTAAACTAGCATTCAGTCTACCTCCTTCGAGTTGTGCTTACGCTGGTTTGTAGGATCAAACCAGTTTCAGACTTCCTTTCGACCAGTTATAACGGCTTCGCAATGTGGTTGACTGTCTATAACCCAATAAGACTGTTTACAGAGCCACGATAGAGCAAGGAACTAAGGCGACATTCCAAGGTATCTACATCCGAAATAACGTCTACTATTTTTTGCCTCTCCTAAATAGTGGTCTAGTCAACAAGGGCTTTTACAAGCCCGTTCCTTTAGGGACGGGTAGTTGACCCAGTTCAAGTAATTCAATTTGCTTTTGCTTCTTACCTGCACAAAGAATGATGCCGATAGGGGGGTCTTCTCCATGCTGACGGTCATATCTATTCAGCCAGCGTAGATATAACTCCATCTGTCCTTTGTACTCAGCTTTAAACTTGCCTGTTTTCAGTTCAATAGCAACCAGTCGCTTCAGTTTTCGGTTATAGAACAAGAGATCAATATAAAAATCATCTTCATCAATTTGAACTCGGTGCTGGCGTGCGACAAAAGTGAAGCCCATACCCATTTCTAACAGGAAATGCTCCATTTCCCGCAAAATAGCATCCTCAAGATCTTTTTCCACGTAGGTATCATTAAGCTCAAGAAAATCCAGAATGTAAGGGTCTTTCAGAACGATATCCTGATCGGCTTTCCTTTGATCCCTCAGCATTTTCAGATCGTGAACGATGGTTTCTTCCGGCTTTCGGGATAAGGCAGTACGCTCAAACAGCATGGAATCCATACGCTCGCTGAAGGTGCGGACAGACCATCGCTCCTGAATCGCCATGGTCATATAGAACTCACGTTTTAGTGGGTCATCAATGTAAATCAACAGTTTCAGGTGTGACCAGCTCAATTGTCTCCACACTGTAGAGACAATTTCATCAGCCTCACAGATTTCGGCAAACTTAATACAATGTCTCAATTGCTGAGGGCTCCAGCCCTTACCAAACTGCCCGGAGAGCTGGCGGGACAAGCCGGAAATAACCTGTTTGCCGTAGTCTGCCCGCTTACCCTTCAGGATTTCCTGCTGAATACGCTGACCGACCTTCCAATAGAGTGCGGTTATCTCGGCATTGAGTGCCACCGCTGCCCGTTGTTTGGCTCTTTGTATCAGGTCTTTGATTTCGCCGAACAGGTTATCCGGCTCTTTTGATGAAGCGGGTGTTTTGCTCATGCGGTGGCCTCTGCGGGTTGTTCTTGTTGTTGTGCTTCTGGTTGCCAGTCACGTACGTCCTAAGAGATTTCAGGGAGTGATTTAACCAGATTTAACAGCTCATGGGTTAGCAGAATCAGTTCTTTCAACAGTTGCGGGTTAATATCCAGATGCCCTTCGTATTCCGCCAGGTTACGATGGTTGTGGCATTGATCAAGAACCCGCCATTTTGCACGACTCAAGTCTAATGTATGCTGCAAACACTGGAACACCAGATAACGGCTTTCAGAGCGGTAGCCGTGCCAGCGTAATGCAGCAAGTGACAAAGCATGGGCCGCACTATAGGCCAGAGAAAACTGGCTGTCGACGGATAAACCACTGATGGCAGCATCTTTGAGTTTGGTTTCAGCCGCCCGAACCATCCCTGCAAATTCCTGTGCATCAGGGGGTTCTTGTTTGAGCTTGTTGATTTTGACCAGATTATCCAGCTCTTTCACGATGGCTTGTCTCCGGTTAAGGGTTGATCGGTCAGCCAGAGTTTGGGCTGTTCCATAAGTCGTGTGACAAAACTTTGCTGACTGTCTACTCTTTGCTGGAATTCTTCAGGCGTCAGCAGTGTAGGATTAATGATTCGCCCCAGCTGATTTTCTGCTGGTTCCAGATGCCCCATAATCTCGCCATAACTTAAATCATGCCCCACTAGCAAAACGTCTATATCACTGCCCGCGTGTTCCTGTCCTTTTGCTACCGAGCCATAAATAAATGCCATGTCACATTGACTTAAAACGGGCGACAGTGCCCCTTTAATCACGCTCTGTACGCCAAAGGTTTTGCGGGTAATGGCTTTCAGCTCTTCAAACACGGGGTTATCGGGGTTGGCTTGATAATGCTGCTGGTTACCCTGCTGGTGAGTGGTGAGCAATCCGGCTGCGGTCATTTTCTTGAGTTCCCGAACCACAGCGCCCTTGCCGACCCCGGCCAGCCTTGCCACCTCGTTCAGATAAAAAGAGCAGTCCGGCTTGCCGTAGAGCACAGCCAGCAGACGTTGCTGAGTTTTGGTGAACAGTACGGAGGCAATGGATGACACAGTGACGAAGTTCCTATAGAGGTATCAATATGGGAACTATAGGTCTCATATTGGGACTTTTCAAGGTCCCAAAAAAAGACCTTTTAGTCTCAATTTAGGACTGATGTGAATTGTCTCCGCAGTGTGGAGACAATTGCAGGCTCAGATATTATTATGACGGAGCGACCCAGTCACGTACGTCGATTTTGCCGGTGACGGCGGCGGAGATTAGGGCGGTGCGGCGTTCTTGCATTAACTCAATTGCTATCTTTGCATCATTAACTGTTTCGTCTATATGACTAAGTTGATCGAATAAATATTCAATGATTGCTGTTTGTTCAGTGAGAGGCGGAACAAATATTTTTATATTCCTTACTCTACCAACACTGATTTGCTTTAATGCTGCTCCTCTAGTCAAGGCTCCAAGCTGGGAGTCAAATACACTTGAACGAATTTGTTGATACAAAAAACGGTAGTTCAAATTTTTACTGCAATTGATTACACAAACAGAGTCCAGCAGGGCAAAGCGAAGGTTGTGCGGCAGGATTCGAACATCGCCAATAGTTCCTTTCCGTGAAAAAGCCATAGAGCCTTCTTGGAACTTACAACGTTGCTCTTGCTCAAAAACCGTTTCTTCCGCAACCCGTCTTGGCGTGTCAGTCTCAACGTCATCAATGCCGGTAAACTCAACCGTTGATATGAATGGTAAGCCATCCTCTGTGTATGTAGGGTTACGGTGGCTTGGGTTAGGATCAATGACATCTGCAACCGACATCAAAGGGGCTACTTTCCAATGCTCCGGCACTTCCCCAAGCCACTCCACACCGGAATCCTTCATCGGTACATCCGGGTTCAGCCCCTTGGTGACGGCATGACTGATCACCGCCTGTCGTTTTTCTTTCAACAGCCGGATCAGGGATTGCTGCTCTTCGGTCAGGGTGTCGATTCTAACGATTTCACGATCGAGGAAGTCGGCGATTTGTACCTGTTCCTCAAATGTGGGGCAAGCAGTACGGAATTCGCTGAAAGCTTCGGTGGGCAACCTCCAGCGACCAATGTGAGCTGCGCCTTGCCCTAATGGGAAGAAAATTTTTGCTGCGTAGCAGAGTTGTAATAGATAAAGAAAATATCTCTTATCAGATGCTTCGTCTTCGATTGTGAATACACGGTAATCAGGACTTGTGACCCCAGAATACTTTGACACATCAACATACCCTGTCAGTAAGTCCATGTGGTTCATTGCAAAGTCACCAGGATTTACTAACTGATATTTCGAGTAGTCCATTGAAAGCTGGCCGTCGCCACTCTCAGTGTCTTTTACTTTTATACCCTTCTGGGTGATAGACAGTATGTCGTGACCAAGCTCGCCAGCGATTCGCTTTCTTATTCGGAAGATATTCTTAAACCGTTTTATCTTCCAATGAGAAGGCGTTTCTCTGGCCCATGAGATACCGGAGAATTGGTACTCAGAATATTTCCGATACTTTCCTGTTACTGCATTCATCAGGAATGCACCTCCGCTAGCAACTTCATAATACGCCCGCTGACCGCATCCAACTTCAAACTGCCCACTGTCAACTGCCTACTCACAACTCACCCCCCAGTCCCTGCTCAATTTCTTCAATACTGGGCAGTTGCGATTGCAGATTTTCTGGCAGTGATTGGGACAGTTGGTATTCCGAAACACCAATAGGCTTTTGAATATCGCTGAGGGCGTATTCCGCCACGAGTTTGTCCTTGTTCTTACACAGCAGAATGCCGATAGTCGGCGCATCGCCCTCCCTGCGTACCAGTTCATCTACTGCTTTGATATAAAAATTCAGTTTGCCTGCGTGTTCCGGCCTGAAGTCACCCGCTTTCAGTTCAATGACTACGTAGCAATGCAGGTGTGCATGATAAAATAAGAGGTCAATATAAAAATCCTGCTGTCCTACCTGTATATGAAACTGCTTGCCCATGTAGGCAAAACCTGATCCCAATTCCAGTAGAAACTGAGTGATATGCTTAATCAATCCCTGCTCCAGCTCTCGCTCTGTGTAATTATCAGTGAAGGCAAGAAAGTCAAACATATAGGGGTCTTTCAGGGTTTGCTGTGCAAGGTCGGACTGGACGGCAGGCAGTGTTGCATTGAAGTTGTTGGGCGCTTGTCCCTTCCGCAGCCAAAGTCCACTTTCAATCTGGTGAGTGAGGACGTTTCGGCTCCAGCCATGTTCTATGGTTTTGCCCACGTAATACAGAGCTTCAGCCGTTGTTTGGCACTTGCTGATTATCTTCAGGTTATGTCCCCAGGGAATCGACGTTAATTGGCCAACAAGCTGTTGGCTTTTTTCAACCTCATCTCGGTAGAACAGGTGCCACTGACGGATGTATTTGATGTTGCTGAGGGAAAAGCCTTTAATATCAGGGAATTCGCTGCTTAAATCCTTATTCAGCTGCTTTAAAAAACCATCACCCCAATTTGCTTCAACCTGCCGCCGAACAATGTCTTCCCCCAGTTCCCAGTAAAAATTCAGCAGAGTGGAGTTCACCTGAACGGCTGCCTTGAGTTGGGTTGCCAGCACCTTCTGTTTAAGGTTTTTCAGCCAGCTTTTGTATTCCTTATTCAGGCTCAGGTTAATGTTGTTTTTTGGCTTGCTCATGAGTGAACCTCTTGTAACAGACTCATGATTCTAGCACTCACCGCATCCAGATCAGCATCAATGGCTTCCAGCGCACGGGGCGGCTGATACACATAGAAGTGTCGGTTAAAAGGAATCTCGTAACCCACAATTCCAATCTCACCATCCTGGGCATCGCATTTATCAGCATTGACCCAGGCATCGGGTACATGGGGAGCCACTTCCCGGTTGAAGTAGGTTTCGATCAGGATATGAGTGGGCATTGATGGGTCAAGAGGAATGTTCTCGTTATCCCGCAGGTCACCCGGTCTGGAATTCGACGACTTTGCCTTGGTATTCAAATGCGCCGTAGAGCGATTGGACTTCTTCATTCAGCACCTTTTTGATAACAGGTTCGGCTTCGGGGTTCTTGCAGGTGACGGCATCGAGGAACTGCTTTTTCTCTCTGGTATCCAACTTCAAATTAGCGGCTTTAAGGGCGGCTTTCAGGTCTTTATCGAACTGGTTAAAGTCGTTGGACAGTATCGTTCCGACTGTATTTTGCAGAGTTTGGGCTTTCTCCATCAGCCCCCGCTGGAAAAGCCAGAGTTTGTCGTTCAGCACCTCTTTGATCTGCTTCTCTTTCAGTTCTTTGAAGTCTTTTTTGATCTTGGTGCGGATGGTTTCTTCGTTGTCTGCCAAGGTTGTATGACATTCTGTGCCGAATTCCTCAACCATCCAGCGCATAACGGCATTATACGGCCTGGGTGCATAGCGTAGACCCGTTACCGCGTCATCAGTAATCTGGGCGGACAGGCGAAGTGGGCGTTCCACGGTAATACGACGGTAGCCGAATTCATGACTGTCGAAAATTTTGGCGGCAAAATTTTCTTCGGATGCTTCTGCAAAGGCTCCAAAGTTTTGGGTAATGATGCGACGGTCTGTCTCGCTCATTATGTTCCGCTTGGAGCCCAGGGACTTACGCATCTTGCCGCACAGGTTTACGCTGTTAATCAGCTGCACTTTACCTTTGCGTTCATTGGACTTTTTATTGGTCAGCACCCACACATAGGTAGCGATACCGGTGTTGTAGAACATGTCTGTGGGCAGGGCGACAATGGCTTCGAGCAGGTCGGCTTCGAGAATATAACGGCGAATCTCGCTTTCACCACTGCCTGCACTGCCGGTAAACAGCGGCGAACCGTTGAGGATAATGCCGATGCGGCTGGGGTTCTGGTTCTCTGGTGTGATGTCCCTGAACTTGCTGATCAGGTGCATCAGGAACAGCAGCGAACCATCGGACACTCTTGGCAGGCCGGGGCCAAAGCGACCGTCGTAGCCTTTGTGTTCATGCTCATCTTTAATGGTGCCTTCGATCTTTTTCCAGTCCACCCCGAATGGCGGATTAGACAGCATGTAGTCAAACTGGTCGCCACTGAGGTGATCGTTCGACAGAGTGTTGCCCAGTTTGATGCGACTGACATCCTGACCCTTGATCAGCATATCGGCTTTACAGATGGCGTAGGACTCCGGGTTCAGCTCTTGGCCAAAGGCCGTCATACGAGCTTTTGTATTATGCTTGTATACGTACTCCATTCCCGCAGAGAGAAAGCCGCCTGTACCTGCCGTTGGATCATAAATACTGCGAACGATCCCTTCTTTGGTTAAAGCATCATCATCTTCCATAAACACCAGTGAAGTGGTGAGCTCGACAATATCCCTTGGGGTAAAGTGTTCACCGGCGGTTTCGTTGGAAGATTCGGCAAAGCGACGGATCAGTTCTTCAAACACCAAGCCCATATCGTGGTTGCTGATCGCCTTGGGGCTGAGGTCGATGGTGGCAAACTTCCGCAGTACCTTGAACAGCAGGTTGGCTTCGTTCAGGCTGCCTACAAACTCATCAAACTTGAAATGCTCAAAGATTTCACGGGCATCTTTGGAGAAGGAGAGGACATAGTTTTCAAGGTTGTCCTTGATATCGCCCTGACCCATCTTCGACAGGTTCATGGGTGAAGTATTGAAAAACGACAATCCAGAAGCACGCAGCAGCATCTTCTCCATGCCTTCTTCAGGCAGGTTCATGGCCTTTACTTTTTCGTGCTGGGCAACCACTGCTTCCTTGGTGGGCTCCAGAACGCATTCCAGGCGGCGCAGCAGGGTAAACGGTAAGATGATGCGCCCGTACTGGGATTGCTTGAAATCGCCTCGCAGGAGGTCGGCTACGGACCAGATGAAGGCGGCAAGGTTGTTAGAGGTTTGGGTGTTGGGCATATCTTGACCAGATTGAGCTTTTGGCTGGCAGGTGAGTCAGCAAAAGTGACCAATTGATTGACTTTGATGCTGCTAGAGTACATCAAAAGTTCAGTATTAACGAATAGCGAAATATGTTTACCCAAGCTCTGGCGTTCAGGGTTGCACATTCGAAAACTATAAAAATAGAAGTCTCTGAATCGTAAGGGCATATTGTTATTGTCGTCTAATAGGTAATGGCAATACCAGAAGCTTTTGCAGGTATTCAGCGAGGGTTGGGTTACTGCCTTTTGGCTTGGGCGGGCGGCCCTCTGTGTCAGGATAGTGGGTGTAACTTCTACAGGCACTACTTTTGCTCTTTCCCTACCAAGAGCCGTTGTCGTATGAGAGAATCAGCCTGGCATTAGGGGTTTTCACAAGAATAAAAACGAGGTCGTGGAATGGGGGATTCAGGTTTTTACCTTATTCAGCAACTGCTTAACGGGCTGACGATAGGCAGTACGTACGCACTGATCGCTATCGGTTATACCATGGTTTACGGCATCATTGGCATGATCAATTTTGCTCATGGTGAGATCTACATGATTGGCAGTTACATCGCTTTTGCGGTACTGGCCGCGTTAGCGATGATGGGAATCGACAGTGTTTCACTGATGCTGGTTTCCGCCTTTGTCATCAGCATCATTATCACCAGTACCTATGGCTTTGCTGTTGAAAGGGTTGCCTATCGGCCTTTGAGGAACAGCAACCGGCTGATTGCCCTGATTTCTGCCATTGGTATGTCCATTTTCCTTCAGAACTATGTCCGCCTGGCCCAGGGATCACGGGATATAGCCATGCCCAGCATGATCAGTGGTGGCTGGACCTTTGGTCCTGAAGACGGTTTTAATGCCACGGTGTCGTACATGCAGTTAATTATCTTTGTGGTGACGTTTATTGCCATGACGGCCCTGACTCTGTTTATCTCCAGATCAAAAATGGGACGAGCCTGCAGAGCTTGCGCTGAAGATCTTGGCATGACCGGGCTGCTTGGCATCAACACGCATCAGATTATTTCGATCACTTTTGTGATCGGGGCCGCTCTTGCTGCGGTAGCCGGTGTATTGCTTGGCATGTATTACGGAGTAATCAATCCCCACATTGGCTTTATGGCAGGTCTTAAAGCGTTCACTGCTGCAGTACTGGGAGGAATCGGAAGTATACCCGGAGCTGTGCTGGGTGGTTTGATTCTGGGGGTCACGGAAGCCTTCACCGCAGGTTACTTCAGTGCGGAATATAAGGATGTTGTCGCCTTCAGTCTCCTCGTTCTGATTCTTCTGTTCAGGCCGACGGGTCTTCTGGGCAAGCCGGAGGTTGAAAAAGTATGAAATCATTACGCTTCACTCCGGCAATACTCTCGGCAGTTGTTTTGCTGATACTAACCAGCCTGATGATGGGGGTTCGTCTTGAGCCCTCGGGCGTTGGACTTGAGGTGACATTGGCCGATCCTTCTTCCCTCTACTGGATAGCAGCAGGTGTGGCTGCTGTCTTCTTCTTCCAGCTGTTCAGAGCCCTCATCGATCAGAGGCTTTCCAGAATAAAACAACAGTTACCATCTATTAATGCAGAAAAGCTGACCAAAGCAACCAGGAACAAAGAGACCAGGACCCTTTTAATCTGCTTTGCAGTTGCAGGATTTATGATCTGGCCATTCTTTGTTTCCAGGGGGGCTGTGGATCTGGCCACTCTGGCCCTGATTTACGTGATGTTGGGGCTGGGTCTGAACATTGTGGTGGGCCTGGCCGGTCTTCTTGATTTGGGCTATGTCGGCTTTTATGCCGTGGGTGCCTACAGTTATGCCTTATTGAATCAATATCTGGGTCTCGACTTCTGGAGCAGTCTGGTGCTGGGCGGTATCCTGGCGGCTTTCTTTGGTTTTATTCTTGGTTTTCCGGTGCTCAGGCTTCGGGGTGATTATCTGGCCATCGTAACTCTGGGTTTTGGTGAAATCATTCGAATCTTGCTCAACAACTGGACGACATTTACCGGTGGTCCCAATGGTATTAGCCAGATTCCTAAACCGACTCTGTTTGGCCTTGAATTTGGACGCAGGGCGCAGGAAGAAGGGAATGTTCCTTTCCACGAATATTTTGGTATTGATTACAGCAGTGAGTACAAGGTGATTTTTCTGTACATACTGGCAGTGTTGCTGGTGATTGCCACGCTGTTTGTGATCAATCGACTGCTTCGAATGCCTATTGGCAGAGCCTGGGAAGCGTTGCGTGAAGATGATATTGCCTGTCGTTCACTGGGTTTGAATCCTACGGCCATCAAATTGTCTGCATTTACTATAGGGGCCGCATTTGCTGGCTTCGCCGGGACCTTCTTTGCTGCCCGTCAGGGTTTTATTAGTCCGGAGTCGTTTACTTTTATCGAGTCTGCCATCATTCTTGCCATTGTTGTGCTTGGCGGAATGGGATCTCAGGTCGGTGTCATTCTTGCTGCTGTGATCATGACCGTTCTGCCTGAGTTTGCCCGTGAATTCCAGGAATACCGAATGCTGATGTTCGGGTTGATGATGGTTTGCATGATGGTATGGCGTCCTGAAGGTCTGATGCCCATGAAGCGGCCTCATATCAAGATTAAATCGGATAAGTCTGAGTCGGTTAGCCCGATCAAGACAGCATCATTGGCTGAAAGCGTGTAAACGGGGGAATCAGAATGAGTGAATGTTTACTGGACGTTTCTGATTTGAGTATGCGCTTTGGCGGACTGCTGGCTGTAGATCAGATGGCGCTGAAAATCTGTCCAGGTGAAATTGTTTCCATGATCGGGCCCAATGGTGCCGGAAAAACGACCGTTTTTAACTGTCTTACGGGCTTTTATAAGGCGACTGGTGGCTCTGTTCAATACAAAGGTCAGGCTATCGAAAAGATGCCGGGTTATAAAATAGCCCGGCTCGGTGTTGTGAGAACCTTTCAGAATGTGCGTCTGTTTAAGGGCATGAGCGTGCTGGAAAATCTTTTGGTTGCCCAGCACCGACATCTGAATACAGGGTTGTTGGCGGGGTTGTTTAAGACCCCGGGTTATCGGCGTAGTGAAGAACAAGCAATGGAAAGAGCAGAGTTCTGGCTGGATAAAGTCGGTCTGACCGGGTTTGCCAATCGTGAAGCGGGTAATCTGGCTTATGGACAGCAACGCAGACTGGAAATTGCCCGTTGTATGGTCACTCAGCCTGAGTTATTGATGCTGGATGAACCAGCCGCTGGTCTCAACCCCAATGAGACAGCAGAGCTGGACGAGCTTATTTCTGATCTGCGACGGGATCATGGTGTCACTGTGCTACTGATTGAACATGATATGAAGCTGGTTATGGATATTTCTGACCGGATTTATGTCATTAACCAGGGACGTCCTCTGGCTTCAGGTTCACCACAGGATATTCGCAACAACCCTGAGGTGATCAAGGCTTATCTGGGTGAAGGATAGTCACAAATTTTTGGGGACTTCCAGTAGTAATAGTCCCGGAGTCTTCGGGCTGTCTTGCGGACGTATTTCCGATCTTCGATGACTCCTCAAGACAGTCAGAATAGATAACAATCAGAATAAATAAGGGGCAGTAGCAGTATGTCAGCACCTGAACCACTTCTCAGCATTCGAAATGTGTCAACCTTCTATGGAAAGATCCAGGCTCTGGATGCCGTCAGTGTAGATATCTCGGCAGGTGAGATTGTCACTCTGATAGGCGCCAATGGTGCTGGCAAGTCTTCATTGCTGATGACCATTTGTGGTGAGCCCAGGGCCGAATCTGGCTCCATACTCTACAAAGGGAAAGAGTTAGTGGGTCGTCCTACCTCCGAAATCATGCGCTCAGGCATTGCTGTTGTGCCAGAAGGGCGGAGAATTTTTTCCAGACTGACCGTCGAAGAAAATCTGACTATGGGCGGTTTTTTTGTGGATGGCGAGCCTTTTCGAAAAAACTATGAATTTGTACTGGAGCTTTTCCCTCGTCTGAAGGAGAGGCTGTACCAGAGAGGTGGCACCATGTCCGGAGGAGAGCAGCAGATGCTGGCGATCGCCAGAGCCTTGATGAGCAGCCCGGATCTGCTGTTACTGGATGAGCCCAGCCTGGGGCTGGCTCCGATTGTTATTCAGCAGATTTTTGAAATTATTGAACGCCTCCGGGAAAAAGGCGTTACGGTTTTTCTGGTGGAGCAGAATGCTAATCAGGCTCTGAGACTGGCAGACCGGGGTTATGTTCTGGAAAACGGTCGTATCGTGCTGCAGGGTGACAGTGATGAACTGTTGGCGGACGACGCTGTCCAGAAGGCTTATCTGGGAGCCTGACACTTTTCTGGCGAAAAACAGCCAGTCAGTTTGTCTGGACTATCAAAAGACCGTTCATCTATTCCTGCTTATGGAGACTAACAGGATCGAAACAGACTGGACACCTGTTAGCATCAGGCTTCTGAAGTTTTGCTGGCCATTTGGGCGCCGATTCTGATCGCTACACTGAGAAGTGTAATGTTGAATAGCGATTATGAAGTACGAGGTAAGCATTATGGAAGTTTCGAATGATCGGCTGTCCCTTCAGGAAGTTGCTTTGTTAACCTGCTCTTTTTACAGCCTGGCCAGCATCATGGTCTGGCTGGTCAAGACAATTTATTGATTGGACAAGAAGCTTCAGGGTGACTTGGGAGGGAAGTCCTGAAGCACACGCTCATCAGTTATTTCGAGATCGTGCCGGGCATCCTGAAGGCTGTAAATGGTGCTGTCAGGTTCAAAATCAAAGCCTTGTTGAATGGTTTTTTCTGCTTCAGCTGTTTTGCCCAGAAAAACCTGAATGGCTGCCAGAGTATTAAACAGGTCAGAGGCAATGACACAGTGTCGAGGTGATCGCTTGCTGACTAAATCCTCTCTATGATTTACCTGAATGAGCGGAAAGCCCCGTACTTTTAGAGGATGTCGTAAAAGCCAAAATTCAAATCCAGTAAAGCCCTTCCCTTAGCAAAGTATGATGCTTTACTGGGTTTCTTTCCCGACTGATCCATTTTCAGTCCTGTTCATCAAGAAGACTAGCGACAGTGAATGGTGCTTTCTGGTCGGTTAACTCAAGATGCTCTTTTAAGCTTGTATTGCCAGGGTAATGGAGTTTACGTCTGGAGCAATAAAACGTCTTGTTTGAGCTTGGTCATCTGAGTTGCAAGACTCCTTGAAAGAGCTTTGATCAGAGTTGCGAGCTGCTGTTGAGAAAATATCCAGCTGAGGGTCGTTATTAATCTTAATTTGGCGTCTTGTTGTCATGAGGTAGCCGGTAAAACTGCTTTATCTAAGATTACCGGCTTTTGCGGGGTTTTGCGACACCCTCGATTGGGCGAGGGTTTATGACGATTTTGCTAAATATACACCTCCGGGCACCACTCCTTATTCATGGCTATCTGTAGAAGTGATTAACACTGTTGGCTGGCTTTTAACAGGCCCCCCCCAATCCACTGGCTCTTTCAGCAACCCCTTTTATATTGACTCTGGCGGCAGTGACGGTGGCCCTCAGCAACAACTGCATACTTTGGGTTTAAACTGTTTCGTTTATCCCTGTAATGGGATTTGCAGGTTCCGATCATCATTCAACAGCAGCGAGTCCGCTGAATGGCCTCTTAATTCAGCAGACAGGCCGACAACTCCATCATAATGTGCCAACAGCCGGGGATTTGCCAATCAGTGCTGATGATTTGGTTATAGTCAATGCTTTACTCAAGGAGGGCCACCCCAATGGGATCAGTACCTGCCTCATCTTTCCCTGGCAGATGCAATACAGACCACAGACGACAGCGCGAAACCAACCTGTGACTTGACCATGGCCGGGAAGAATGGCCAGCCACAGCCGTGCGGAAGCGCCTGTATCAGTGCCAGAGCCCTGACGGATCACAAAAGGGTACATCGAAAACGCAAGCCTGTTGATGTGGAATCGGGACGATGATTGAATTTGAATGCAAGGGCAGAGTGATTAAACTCTTTATCTTTGCTGTACCGCTGTCGCTACTTCTGTCTTTGTCTTTCATCTGCAAGGCCGAACCGTCGACAAGACGTTTTGTTGTCGAGCTTGATAAGAATACAGGTTCTCCAAAGCAGAGCTTTTCAGTAAAACCTGACCGGCGCACTCTGCCCTGCAACCCATCTGATATGGCCAACACAGAATCCGATTCACTAACTTATGAGAAACCACACAGACTTAGCGGCTTCGCCGTAAGAACACCCCTTATTGGGTCGATTACGTGGCAATGGCTTTATGTTACTAACCTGCTGGTTGGTTATGAACTGATCCTGACCATCAAAGACGCTCCTCTAAGCTCTACCTATTCATGGATACCTGTAGAAGTGGTTAGCGCTGTCGGTTGGCTTTTAAAAAGCTGCTGGACACCTGGTTTAACGCCGTTTAACCCGAATGAAAAGCAAGAGCTGCTTCAGGATCAGTCCTTTACGGCCACCAATATGATGTTTGGCTCTGGACATAACCAACCGGAATGCCAGCCATCAAAATCATCCGGACAGAAATCCCCAAAGACAACTAACCAGTTCGCAGGCTCTTACACCAGCCCACTGAATACCGACTATGGCAGCGGCAGCAGAAGACCTCAACAACACTTACATACATTGGGTTTAAATTGTTTCGTCTATCCCTGTTATGGCGCGTGTAAATTACGACAGTCATCCGGCAACAGAGGACCCAAAGAATGTCCACACAATTTCGTAGAAAATTCGACAGGGCACACAGAAGCAAAATTAAAACCAGGCTCGTGCCCCCATTTGACTGATGGATACTGTTTTAGTTGTGTAGACTATTCTGATCCTGTAAACGCTGCAGGTTCCGACCATAATCTGCCTTTCGAAACAGATCCGCCTGACATTCAAGTCCAGTGCCATGCTGGCCCGTTACTTGAACGACAAACTGAACATAAAATTGATAGCAACTCAGTCAATATCCGTAATTCTGTTGACGGGGTCGCCTTAGACGGGGTCGCCTTAGACGAGGTCGCCTCAAACTGGATCGCCACAAACCCATTGAATGTAGTAGCAGCCTGTACAACTGGACCTGACGGGCAATTAAGCTGCGTCGAAACTGTGTTCGGGAAAGATGGCCAGCCGAAACCATGCGGGATGGTCTGCAAGAGTGCTCAGGCCTTGTCGAAACACAAAAGAGGCATCCATAGCGGACAAAAAACCTGTGACTTGACAGTGGCTGGCAAGGATGGCCAGACGCGACCTTGCGGAAAAGTCTGCAAGAACACTCAATCTCTGTCGTCTCATAAAAGCAGAGTCCACAGCGGGCAAAAAACCTGTAACGTAATAATGGTCGGTGAGAATGGCCAGCTTCGAGCATGCGAAACAGTCTGCAAGAATGCTCAATCCATATCATCACACAAAATCATATACCACTCCGGGCAGCAAGTCTGTGACATAACTGTGATCGGAGACGGTAGCTATAAGCGGCCATGCGGCTCGGTCTGGAAAAGTTCTCATGCCCTGAAAGAACACAAAAGAAGAGAACATACCAGGCAAATAATCTGCGAGATGCCCCTGGTCGGGGAGGATGGCCTGCCAAGACCATGCAGAAGGATCTGCAACAACCAGAAAGCCCTCACGGATCATAAAAGATGCGCCCACAGCGGACAAAAGATTTGCGACTTCACCATGGTCGGGGATGATGGCCAGCCAAGGCCATGTGGAATGGTCTGCAAGAGTGCCAAAGCATTGTCTGATCACAAAAGAAGAAACCACAGCGGGCAACAAATATGTGACGTAACTCTGGTCGGAGAGGATGGCCTGCCGCAGCTATGCGGGAATGTCTGCACGAGCTCGAGAACTCTGGGAGATCACAAAAGAAGAGAGCACTCAGGGCGACAAATTTGTAACATAATCGCAGTCGGCAAGGATGGCCAAAAGCGACCATGCGGAAAGTTTTGCAAGAGTACTCAGCACCTGACTGAGCACAAAAGAAGAGAGCACTCAGGGCAACAAACTTGCAACATATCCGTGACCGGAGAAGATGGCCAGCTGCAACCATGCTGGATGATCTGCAAGAGTGCTGCATCTCTGTCAGATCACAAAAAAACACATCGAAAACGCAAGCCTGTTGATATGAACGAGAACGATAAACTTAGCTCTAAAAAAATGCAAATTGAATAAAAAACAGGCTTTTTCACTGCCCCTTTTTATTCTGACTCTGGCAAGACCTTGATCGGAGTGGATGGACGGCCACTTCGGCGCACAAAGGTCTCCTCAGTGCGAACTTTGACTATTTACAAAAGGCTTTTATCAGACAAACACACTTAATTTTTTGATCTATCCTTTCTCCCTGAAGACAACAACGCAGGGACAGATTTATTAAATACTCACTCCTTTTAGCAGCTCTGTTGCTGCTACCGTTTTTGTCTCTCATCTGTCAGGCCGAGACATGGACAAATTCTTTTGTTGTCGCGCTTGAGCAGGAAAAAGGTTCTCCAAACCTGAGCTTCTCTATAAAGCATGACCCGAGTGCATTGCCCGGCAATCTGCCAGAGACTGTCGACACAAATGACCATAGAGGGCCATTCCTTCTGACTAGCAATAAACGACATTTATCGCTCAGCTACAGGTTAGCAACGACCCTTGTTGAGTCGATCTCATGGCAGTTGCCTTACGTCACTAACCTTCTGGTTGCTTACGAACTGACCCTGACCACCAAAGTAGCCCCTATAAGCGCTACCTCTTATTCATGGCTTCCTGCAGAAATGGTGGTCGTTGTTGGTTGGCTTTTGAAAAGCTATTGGAACCCTGATTCGCTGCTGTTCAATCCGACTAAACAACAGGAGACGAGTCAGGATAGGCCGTTTTCGAGCATTATTATGATGGTTGTTCCTGTTCCTGAACAAGGCCAACAACAACGCCATTCATCGGGATCATCCGGTCACAGAGCTTCAGGGACAAGCCAATACAATATAGGCTCTTCCCTTGGCCCACCGCCTTCTGGCTCTGGTGATGACGATGGCAACGGAGGTTATCAGCAAAACCAACATACACTGGGATTAAATTGTTTGGTCTGTAACGGCATTTGCCGCTTGCGACCATCATCCGATATCAGGATGCCAGCTGAATGGACAATGGGTTCACCAGAACGATCGACAGGCAACACTGTATTGAGTGACCTGTCTGACGTTCAACTTCAAGATACTTCTGAGCAGCCGTTTCAGGAGCCTTACATTGATTCCCTCTCTTTTGGCGGGGTCGCCTTAGACGGGGTCGCCTTAGACGGGGTCGCCTCAGGCTCAGTGATTGCAGAGGCAGCCTATAACGGGAACCCCAATCCTGATGTACCGGCGCCCTGGAATTTGCCTTCCACCAATGATTTTACGGTCTTTGACAGGATAATTGACCATCAGAATCCTCACGAACAAGACGAGTTTTTCTTAACCCCTGCCCATTCAGAGACACAACAAACAACCACTGAATCACTCCACTCGAATCACAATCAACCCAATGTTACCCGGACAGGCGCAACACAACATATAAGCGTCAAAGGTCTTTCAATTTGTAACCTGATAGTGGTCGGGGAGGATCGTCAGACGCGGTCATGCGGTGAGGTCTGTCATAGTGCCAAGGCCCTGTCGCTTCACAAAAACAGATACCACACCGGGGAACAAACCTGTGACGTAAACGTGGTCGAAGAGGGTGGTCGGCCACGGCCATGCGGAAAAGTCTTCAAGAGTGCCGAATCATTGTTGTCTCACAAAAGCAGATCCCACATCGGACATAAAACCTGTAACGTGATCGTGGTTAGTAATGGCCGGTCTCAACCATGCGGGAAGATCTGCAAGAGTGACCAAACGCTGTTTGATCACCAAAGAGAGCACCGAAAACGTACGCATGACGATGCGGATAATAACAATGACTCTCCCTGAACTGACACCCGTTCTTGATGAGGTTTTGTCCGGTGCAACCTTTGGTTTTAACACTAGGAGCCTGACCGAGAATAGCGCCCGTAGCGAGGACGGCAGAAAATTGAGGATGAAAATTCGGTTTTGTGAGGAGAATAGCGAGCTATTTGACGAACAAAAGCGGATTTTCAGACCAATTTGCTGCCGCCGCAGTAGGGCAGTCTATTCTCGGTCAGGCTCCTAGCAGCCTGTCGGACTTAAGTGTCCGTAGCGAGGATTGCAAGAAATTGAGGATAAAAATCTCTGTTTCTGAGGAGAATAGCGAGCTATTTGACGAAGAAACAGGGATTTTTAGACCAATTTATTGCAACCGCACGACTGCATGGATGCAGGAGCTAGAGAAACGCAGGAGCAGTTGCCGAGTAGGACAGTCTTAAGTCCGACAGGCTGCTAGAATGCAAGGGTGGAATTATTAAACACTCTCTCTTTGCGATACTGCTGTTGCTGTCAGGCAACCCGTCAGATATCAGCGATACAGATGACTATAAAGAATCAGCTGTGCCGCTTGATTAAAAACGACACAAGCCTGTTGATTTGGAAAAGGTCGATGACCCCAGGCCTTAGATCTATAGAGCCACCCGGGTCTGTTCAGGTGTCGTTTAGTTGCCCTGTTCTGCCCGTTCCCTCTCTTCACTGTCCAGCTCAGACGCCAGCCGATAATCATCCCGCCCGCTTTTCTTGGCCACGTACATGGCCTGATCGGCAGCCTTAAGCAAAGCTTCGGCGTCGGAGCCGGTATCTTCAGACGTTGCAATTCCGATGCTGGTGCCTACGTGTCTGGCTTCGCCATCAAGATCATGGGGCTCCCGGATTGAGGTGAGAATTTTCTCTGCAATCAGTTTGGCATCCGAAGCCTCCGCCACATCATCCAGAATAATGGCAAATTCATCCCCACCTAATCTGGCCACCAGATCACCTTCACGGACGCACTCCTGCAACCTTTGTGAAACACTTTTCAGCAAAAGATCTCCAGCATCGTGTCCGAGGGTATCGTTGATTTCCTTGAAGTGATCCAGATCAAGATACATGACAGCGGTGCTCTTATTACGCCTCTGACTCCTGGCCAGTGAAGTACCCAAAAATTCTCTGAACAGTGTCCTGTTGGCCAGCCCTGTCAAACTGTCGTATTTCGCCATCAGCAACAACTGATTTTCCAGCTTTTTACGCTCGGTAATGTCCTGAAATAATAGAACGCAACCCTGCACTTTCTGTCTGTCATTAACAATAGCCGCCATATTGTATTCTGCGGCGAAGCTGTTTCCGGAAAGCGTCCAGAGTTGTCTCTCGGATGTTTGAAAGACGCCTCCACCGACCATGGTATTCTCACGAATCTCTGACTCTTGCCACTTTTCCAGAGCCTCTTCTCCTTGAGTGTCGTAGATAAACTGACTGATGTGTTTTCCCAGCAGATTTTCTTCTGTTCCCTCAAGCATGGCGCAGGCGGTTGGATTAATGAAGGAGATCCTGCCATCGGGATCAAGACCGGCAATTCCTTCACCGGCATTATCCAACAGCAGCTTGTTCTTGCGACTGATCCAGCGAAGTTTCCTGGAGACCTGCTCAAGTTCAATTCGCTGTTCTTCCAATTGCAGAAACACCTTAACCTTGCCCAACAGGATATCCGGATTGATTGGTTTTGGCAGATAATCAACCGCACCCGCCTGATAACCTTTATTGATATAGGCCTGATCCTTGTTAAGGGCGGTCACAAAAATGATAGGAATACTGGCTGTCTGCTTATTGCTGTGAAGCAAAGTTGCCGTCTCAAAACCATCCATGCCCGGCATCTGCACATCCAGAAGGATCACCGCAAAATGATGATGAAGAACTTCTGACAAAGCCGCTTCACCAGAGTCCACTTTATGGATCTCGGCCCCCAACGGCTTGAGAAGCTTGTTCATGGCCAGCAGATTCTCGGGACGATCATCCACGACCAGAATTTTAACTCTTGGCTTGTCATCCATGACAGCCCTCCTGACTCAGTCAAGTCCCAGGTTTAAAATTCTCGGCTTTTAAACAGATAGCAATATCACTCAAGTCCAGCACATGGTCTACACAACCGGTTGCAATAGCTGAATTGGGCATGACTGGCATATCGGCTGTTTCCGGATTCTGGGCAATGGTTATTCCACCGGCCTGTTTAACTGCCCTGATACCCTCTGCACCATCTCTATTGGCGCCGGTTAAGACGACACCCACCACCTGTGTGGCAAAAACATCGGCAGCGGATTGAAAGAGAACATCCACCGACGGTATCGAATGACAGACGGGTTCATCCATGCTCAAACTCAGGGTTTCCCTGTCCTCAATCTGCAAGTGGTAACCACCGGGAGCCAGATAAACATGGTTGTCGGTCATCTTCTGCTTGTCATAAGCAATACTGACCGCCAGTGGTGATGTTTTGTCCAGAACGTTTAATAAACCCTCTTCATCACCTGATGCCAGGTGTTTGGCAATAACAACGGGGCAAGCAAAATGACTTCCCAGCTTCTGGAGCAGGAATTCCAGTGCCGCAAGCCCTCCGGCAGAGACTCCGATCACCACAACCCCGTCGTTCATCAGAGACTCTTCCTGTAGATACGCTGGTCCCGATCCGTTACTTCCAGCTGATTACTGATGGTACTGAAGAGAATATTTTCCCGCTTGCCAACACAGAGCACGCCTCTGGAACACAGGCTGTCAAACAGCAGTTGCAGTACCCGATCCTGAAGCTCCTGATTGAAATAAATGAGTACATTTCGACAGAGAATCAGGTTCATTTCTCCGAATACACCATCTGTGACCAGATTATGATTAGCAAAGGTAATATGCTCGGTCAGTCGTCCATTGAACTTCACAGAGTCATACCCTCTGTGACAGTAATCTGATAACTCTTTCTTGCCCCCTGCTTTTTGGTAGTTCTCTTCGTAGAGGGCCATCTCTTTTTCGGGATAGATACCGGTTTTGGCATGACGCAATGCCTGATCGTTAAAGTCTGTGGCATAGATCTGACTGCGATCCAGCAGACCCTCTTCATCGAGGAGAATAGCCATGGAGTATGCTTCCTGCCCACTGGCGCAACCTGCATGCCAGACTTTGATAAACGGGTAGGTTTTCAGAATCGGGACTATGTTTTCCCTCAGAGACTTGAAGAAATCAGGGTTCCGGAACATCTCTGTCACGACCACTGACATATCTTTAACAAAAGCGGCGAAAGCAGATTCATCATGAAGAAACAATGGAATCAAGTCACTGATGTGCTGAACACCCGACATTTTCATGTGCCTTCTGACACGGCGCATTAAGGATGCCCTGGCATAGCTGCCAAACTGATAACCATACTTTTCCTGAACAGCCCTTAGCAGTAGTTTCAGTTCAAAATCCTGATCCGAATCCACGGGTTTTGTCATTTAAATAACCAGACTTTCATCATTTCAGTCAGTTTGTCGATATTCACTGGCTTGGTCATATAATCATTGGCTCCTGCTTCTATGCACTTCGCCTTGTCATCGGACATGGCTTTGGCTGTCAATGCAATGACTGGCATGCTCTTAAACCGTTCAATTTCACGCATTTTGGTCATGGCTTCATAGCCATCCATCACCGGCATCATGATGTCCATCAGCACCAGCTCAATACCGTCTTCTTCATCAAGCTTATCGAGGGCATTTTGTCCATTGTCAGCAATGACCACTTCCAGCCCCAGCCCCTGCAAGCCCTTCGACAATGCAAAGGTATTACGAAGATCATCATCCACCAGCAGGATTTTATGACCTTCCAGCGATTTGTTACTCAGGGTCTCTGCTGCTGGCTTGAATTCAGCGGGAGCCGACTTTTCAACCGAATGGATGAACAGACTGACCTCATCCATCACCCTCTCAGAAGCGTAATCTCCTTTCATAACCAGAGCACGGGTATATTTCTGCAGCTCTTTCTGGTCTTCAGTCGACAACTTCTTATCGGTATGAATGACGATTGATGGCATATTGTCGCCCATCTTTTCCTGCAGTTTCTGTAAAAACTCCAGACCACTGCTGTCGGGTAAATCAACATCCATCACCAGACACTGCCACTGATTCTCTGCCATCGACTTTTCGGCTTCTTCAGCGGATGAGAACCCGGCGATGTTCATCCCCTTTTCTGTCAGCATTTTCGCCAGGTGCGATCGACTCTCTGCATCACTGTCCAATAGCAGGGCATGTTGGATATCTTCTGACAGAGCCGTTTCAAGCGTGCTGAAAACCATTTCCAGATCATCTATAGACACCGGCTTGACGAGGTACCCAACCGCGCCCTGTCGCTCTGACTCATCAGGATCACGACCCGACACGATATGCACCGGTATATTTTTTGTCGCTTCATTCTTCTGCAACTGCCTGAGCACCTCTTCACCATCCATATCTGGCAGGCCCAGATCAAGGATAATAGCCATAGGCTGTTCTTCGATCGCTGTCTGAATCCCTTCTTTACCACTGGCCTCCACCAGACATTGATAACCATGGCTGCCGGAAAGCTGTTTGACGATATCCGAAAAGTGCTGGTCATCTTCAATGATCAAAATATTCTTGCCAGCCTCTGACGTCTTCTTTTTGGTCGCAATTTTTTCAGCTTCAGGAGCGGGTTGAGCTTTGGTTTTTTTTTCAGCAGCAGAGGCTATTTTTTGATAACCGTCACTGGTAGCGGATGAATGACTGTCAGCCATCACTTCTCCGCCATCAAGTGAGCAGACGGCATTGTCAGGCAGATACACAGTAAACGTTGTCCCTTCTCCTTCAACGCTCTCTATGCCGATATAACCACCCAACATAGAAGACAGCTCACGTGAGATAGCCAAGCCCAACCCGGTTCCGCCGTACTTTCTGCTGGTGGAGCCATCCGCTTGCTGGAATGCTTCAAACACGGCGTCCTGCTTTTCTTTCGGGATCCCTATCCCGGTATCCCTGACCGCAAAACCGACATAGGTTTCATTGCCATGGTCTGTCTTGCGGATTGAATTAAAGACCCGAATATAGACACCACCCTGCTCCGTAAACTTGAAGGCATTTGACAGGAAGTTTTTGAGAACCTGCATAACTCTCTGGCTATCGGAGAGAATCACCCTGGTCGTGCCCGGATCAATATCCACAGCAAAATCCAGCCCCTTGTTATCAGCCAGAGGTTTGAACAGAGTCCGCATACTGGAGCACAACTCTTCGATATCCATATCCTCAAGGTTGATACTCATCTTACCGGCTTCAACCTTGGATAAATCGAGAATGTCGTTGATCAGATCCAGAAGTTCCTTACCACCGCTGTAAATCACCTGCGCGGATTCAATCTGGTCTTCATTCAGGTTACCTTCGTCATTATCTGCGAGCATCTGCGCCAGAAGGAGCAGTGAGTTGAGAGGCGTGCGTAATTCATGGGACATATTGGCCAGGAACTCAGACTTGTATTTACTGGCCTGTTCCAACTCTTTTGCCTTGTCTTCCAGGGTTTTTCTTGAAAGCTCAATATCCAGGTTTTTTCGTTCAATCTCGGCTTTCTGTTGTTGCAGCAGCTCGGTTTTCTCCTCCAGCTCAGCGTTAGACTTTTGCATTTCCTCACTTTGGGCTTTCAGCTCTTCCTGAGACTCTTCCAGCACTCTGGCCCGGCTTTCCAGCTCATCATTCACGGAACGCAACTCTTCCTGTTGCTCTTTCATGGCTTCCGATTGCCGAGTGGTCTTTTCGAGCAGCTGATTGACACGAGTACGATACTGGGCAGAATTAATACCAATAGCGACACTTTCAAGGGCATCTTCCAGAAAGCCTCTCTGCTCATCCGTCAGCTCCCTGATAAGGGCAAACTCCAGAACCCCCTTAACTTCTCCTTCATAGACAAGCGGTACGGTAATAATCACTTTCGGAGATGTACTGCCCAATCCCGATTCAATTTTGATGTAATCTTCGGGGATGCTGGTCAGTTCAATGGCCTGCTTCTCCATAGCCGCCTGCCCCACCAGACCTTCCCCAATCTCAAAACTGTTTTTGCTTTGCTGGCGTTTTTTCCAGGCGTAGGATGCCATCAGCTGCAACCGCTTCTCATCATCCATGACATACATGGCACCCGTCTGCATATCAAGATAACGGGCAAGGTAGGAAACGATGTTTTTACAGACCTCTGATAACTCTTGCTCTCCCCTCATACAGTTATTCAAGCCTGCCTGACCTTCCTGTTGCCAGCTCTTGCGATCGTTATCACTGATGACATTTCTCAACTTCTCCGTCATCTCAGAGAAGCTGCGACTCAGGTCACTGATTTCATTGTGGCCACTGAGCACAGCTCCCTGGGCATAATCTCCCGACGCAACCCGGTTGACCCAGGCCGTGATGGCTCTGATAGGTCTGACCAACCTTCGGGTAATGACCAGTGCAATCAGAATAACAATCAGGGCTGTAATGGCTGTGATATAGATCAGGCGGTTTCTGAACTGAACAACTGAGTCGAAGGCATCCTTCTGGCTTACTTCAGAGATAAGTGCCATAGGTGTGCCGGCTACCTCAATGGCATAAAAGGTTCCCAGAACCCTCTCGCCGTAAACATTGGTGTAGCTCTTGATATGAAAATGCTGATCGACCTTATGACTGTCGGAGGCTTCCGAGTGAAGATCAAGCTCTCCGCCAAAAAGCTCATTCAACTCTGCATCGCTATCAAGACCGTGACTTTCATCCTCCGTGTCATGGTCATGGATTTCATGGAATACACCTTCGACATCAATATGAGCTATCCAGTCCTGCGTCAGGATGTTATCTGCTTTCAATATCATGGACTGGCTTGAATCCAGGTCTGTACCGTAGCGAATGTAGCCATCCTCACCAATAAGATAAGATTTCAGAGCATCACTAAACTGGTTTTCACTCTCAAAAATGTCCTGAACGTTGTGAGCCAGAATCTGAACCGCCAAAAAACCAATGGCTTTCTCTCTCTCGTCCACCAGCGGCAAAATAAAAAAACTGACTTTCTGGTCTCCAATGGGTGGATACGCAGTCACATCAGCGTACTTAGGTACCAAATCTTCAAGACTCTCGCGTGCAGCTTTTGCAAACGAGGTGTTGGCAAGAGTTCCATTGAAAATGTTCTTGCCCAGATCGTCGTAGGCATTCACGGTGAAGAGAATATTACCTTCCGTATCCCCCAAAATCAGGTCGGAGTAATCGTAGTAACGTAAAAAGTCCACAAACTCACCGGAGTACTGATCCAGAATCTGGTTGTAATGGTGAGAATTGATGAACGTTTGCGTTGATTTTCTGAGACCTCTGTGACTTTTGATCAGATGCGACAGAAAATCCCGGGCCACCCCGGCCTTGATAAACAGGTTGGTCACTACTGAGTCAAAATAATCATTAATTTGCTGACTCAATAACTGGTTGACGGTACTCAACTGCTCATAACGAGTCTGAACTATTGTTTGCTTACCCTGGCGGTATTCGTTGAAACCAATCACCGTAATGGGTCCCAACGAGAGAATCATGAACCAGACAAAGAGTGTTACTGATAGACCATGCCTGAATTTTCTTTCAGTTGATTGTTGTGCATCCTGCATTTATCTGGCCATCCCTGCCACTTAAATCCCAACTATGTACGGTGTAATGCTTACAGCCTGAGTTGCCAGACTTCAGTAGTTTATCTCTTATTGCATCGCCTCTTTAAGGTAAAGTTTTAGAGCCGATAAGCAGGGAAATACTACCGGTTATCCAATAGAAAATGGGTCAGTCGGGAAAGAAACCCAGCAAAGCATCATACTTTGCTAAGGGAAGGGCTTTACTGGATTTGAATTTTGGCTTTTACGACATCCTCGACAAGGCGGGGAGTGTCACAAATAAAAGGCTGCAAAACGTAAAACCTGATGAAAGGCAGGAGACGGGTCGTTACTTACTCACTTTACCTTCTTTATGACCGAGGCCATCGTCCAGGCCCCGATCAGCAGGTTTGTGTTTACGATGTATTCTTTTGTGATCTGACAGTGCTTTAGCGTTCTTGCAGAGCTTTGCACATAGCCGCGGCTGACCATTCAACCCGACCACGGTTAAGTTACAGGTTTGTTGGCCTGTGTGTTCTTTTCTTTTGTGATGCGACAGAGCTGAAGCATCTTTGAAGACCTTCCCGCATGGTCGCCGCTGACCATTTGCCCCGACTACTGTTATGTTGCAGATTCGTTGCCTGCCGTGTTGTCTTCTTTTGTGATCCGTCAGGGCTTTAGCACTCTTGCTAACTGCCCCACAGGGCTGCGGCTGGCCATCCTGGCCGAAGACAGCTACGTCACAGGTTTGTTGCTTGCTGTGGTGCCTTCTTTTGTGATCGTTCAGGGCTTGGGCATTGTTGCAGACCGTCCCGCATGGCCTCTGCTGACCATCCTGCCGGATCACTGATACGTCGCAGGTTTGTTGTCCTGTGTGTTCTTTTCTCTTGTGATAATCTAAGGCTCGAGCATTTTTCCAGACCGTCCAACATGGCCGATGCTGACCATCCTCCGCGACCACTTTTAAATGACAGGTTTGTTGCCCTCTGTGGAGGCCACTTTTGTGAGACGAAAGGGTTTTAGCACTCTTGCAAACTGTCCCGCAGGGCTGAGGCTGACCATCCTGGCCGACGACAGTTACGTCACAGATTCGTTGCCCACTGCTGTTTTTGCTTTGTACTTTGTCTGTCCGGAAAAGATGAGGTGGGCTTTGACTCTTACCCAGATTGAGTAGCCCGCTGATTATAATCAAATCATCAGAGGTGGCAGACACATTCCCGGGCAATTGCATATCGCCTGGCTGATGAGTTCGGGGCTGAGAATCTCTAGCGGTTACAGAATCAAAATCACTGATGCAACCGGCTGATGCTTCTGTGTTGTCTGTCGAATTTTTTTCAGAATTCAGCGTCGATTCAGAGGGCCCGCTGCTATCCGATGCTGGTCGTAATTGACAAACGCCGTGACAAGAGTTGACGAAACAGTTTAAACCTAAAGTGTGTGAGTCTTGTTTGGGGTCTTCGTTACCATTGCCAGAGTCAGAACACAGAAGATGAGTGAAATAGCCCGTGGGGTTGTTAGTGGCTTGTGGGGCTTGTTGGCCTGTTGATTCTGGTGATGGGTATTGTGGTGAGTTATGTCCAAAGCCGAACATTGTGGTGATGATCGCAAATGGCTGATCCTCCTGTGTCAAAAGAGATGCCGATTGTAGTTCAATCGGTTTAAACACGGGTGAATCGGGGCTCCAGTAGTTTATTAAAACCCAGCTGACAATCACTTCTAAAGGTAACCATGAATAATCACTGGAATTTAAGGGCGTGTCTTTGATGGTCAGGATCAGTTCATAAGCAATCAACAGATTCGTGGCGTAGAGTCTTTGCCATGAAATCGACTCAATGAGGGGTGTTTTTACCCCATAATTGCAGGGTTTATGATTATGCAGAAAGTCTTGTCCTGCATAGCCGTTTTTTTCGATAATTTCTGACTGGTTGCCCGAAAATGTACGACGGTCATTCTTTATAAAGAAGTTTTGCTTTTTAAACCCTGTACTCTGCTCAAGGTCCACAGTAAAACGACCTGTCCAAGGTTCGGCCTGAGATGGCACAGACAATGGCAGCAGCAGAAACAGCAGTACAGTAAAGAGTAAGTGTCTAATAATTCTATCCTTGCATTCTGGTTTACAGAGAGGAAGGATAGATCAAGACAACTAGCGTGTTTTTCTATCAAAAACCTTCTGTCAGAAACTAGAGGCTGAACTGGACAAATCTTCATGAAAGGGTTGGGGTCAGATGGTTACTTACTCACTTTACCTTCTTGGAGACTGAGGTCATCGTGCAGATCCTCATCAGCAGGTTTGCGTTTTCGATGTATTCTTTTGTGATTCGCCAGAGCTTTAGAATTCTTAAAGAGCTTTCCGCATGGCTGCTGCTGACCATGCTCGCCGACCACGGTTTTGTCGCAGGTTTGTTGCCCTGTGTGGTTTCTTCTTTTGTGTTTCGCCAGATCTTCAGCATTCTTACAGGGCTTTTCGCATGGCCGCTGCTGACCATGCTCGCCGACCACGGTTTTGTCGCAGGTTTGTTGCCTGCCGTGATATCTTCTTCTGTGTTCTGAAAGAGCTCTGGCAGTCTTGAAGAGCTTCCCGCATAGCTGCGGCTGTCCATCCTCGATCACTGTTAAGTGACAGGTCTTTTGTGTCCTGTGCATACTGCTTTTGTGAGACGACAGGGCTCTGGCATTCTTGCAGACTGATCCGCAAGGTCGAAGCTGGCCATCCTGCCCGACCAAGGTTGCTTCACAGATTTTTTGCCCGCTGTGGTGTCTTCGTTTGTGATCGCAGAGTGCTTGAGCATTGTTGAGAACCTTACCGCATCGCCACTGCTGGCCATTATTCCCGACCACGGTCAGGTCACAGGTTTGTTGTCCAGTGTGGACTATTCTTTTGTGAGTTGAGAGAGCTTGAACGCTCTTGCAGATCTTCCCGCATGGCTGTTGCTGGCCACTTTCTGCGACCACGGTCATGCTACAGGTTTGTTGCCCTGTGTGTTCTTTTCTTCTGTGATACTTCAGAGCTCGAGCATTTTTACAGACTTTCCCGCATGGTCGCTGCTGACCATCCTCTCCGACCACTGTGAGTTGACAGGCTCGTTGCCCCATATGCATAGTGCTTTTGTGAGCCGACAGGGTTGCAGCATTCTTGCAGATTACTCCGCAGGGCTTCAGCTGGCCATCCTGCCCGACGACGTTTAAGTCACAGGTTTGTCGTCTGCTGTGGTATCTTTTTTTGTGATCCGCCAGGGCTTGAGCTTCGTTACAGATTGTCCCGCATGGCCGTTGTTGGCCATCCTGCCCGAAGACGATTTTGTTACAGGTTCTTAGTACGTTGTGGCTTTTTCTTTTGTGTGCTATCAGGGCTTGAGTGTTCATACAGATCTTCCCGCATGGTCGATCCTGATCGTCCTCCCCGATCACCATCATGTCACAGGCTTTTTGCCCGCTGTGGTATCTGCTTTTGTGAGACGACAGGGAATGAGCATTCATGCTAGCCTTCCCGCACGGACGCTGTTGGCCATTCTCCCCGACTATGGTCACGTCACAGGTTCGTTGCTTGCTGTGATCTCTGGCTTGTTTTGTGCCTGTTTGGGAAAGGCGAGTTCGGCTCAGTTGGGATGATCCTCTTGTTTGTTGTGTTTCTGAAGTCGCCATTGGAGAGGGCAAATGCTTAATCGTAAAAGAAGTGATGGTTTCTCCGGGGGGGCGGTGCCTGCGTAGATTGAGTAACCCGTTGATTATGATCAAGTCATCAGCAGTGGCAGACAGATTTCCGGGCATTCCTGCGTCATCAGGTTGATGAGTCTCAGGCTGAAAGGGTTGCCATGAAGCAAAACCACTTACGCAGCTCAAGCAGTGTCCATCCGTCAAATGAGGGTGTGAGCTTTGCCCGGGTGCTGTTTTTGTGGGGGCTGTCGAATTTTCTCTGGAATTCAGCGGCCATTCATTAGGTTCTGTGCTATCGGTTGATGTTCGCAATCGACAAAAGCCACGACAGGGATGAACGAAACAATTTAAACCTAAAGTGTGTGAATCTTGTTCAGGGTCTTCGTTACCATTGCCAGAATCAGAGTACACTGGATGGGTGGAATAGCCTGAAGGATGGGTCGTGGCTTTTGGGGCTTGTTGGCCGGATGGTTCTGATGACGGGTATTGTGGAGGGTTATGTCCGGAGCCAAACATTGTAGTGATGGTCACAAACGGCTTATCCCCCTGCCTCAGCATAGATGCCGACTGTAGTTCAATCAGTTTAAACAATGGTGAATCAGGGGTCCAATAGCTTCCTAGAAGCCAGCCAACAATCACTTTTAAAGGTAACCATAAATAAGGATTGTAACTTAAGGGCTTGTCTTTGATGGTAGGGATCAGTTCGTAAGCAAGCGCCAGATTCGTGGCATAGAGCCATTGCCATGAAAACGACTCAATGGTAGTGATTGTTACCCCGTAAACGCAGGGATTATGTCGATTATCATCAGGTGGAAAATCTGATCCTGAGTAGGCCTTTGTTTCGCTAATGTCTGACGGGTTTTCCGAAAACCTACGGCGGCCACTTTTCATGACAAAGTTTTTCTGTTGAGATCCTGCACCCTGCTCATGGTCGATTTTTAGATGCCCTGTCGAGGGTTCTGCCTGACAGAGGACAGACAATGGCACTAGCAGGCAAAGCAGTGCAGAAAAGAGTGAGTGTTGAATAATTCTATCCTTGCGTTCTGGTTTACAGAGAGGAAGGATAGATCAAGAAAATCAGCGTGTTTTTCTATTAAAAAACTTCTGCCAGAAACCAGGAGGCTATAGCTGTACAGGGCAAGCCTCACGAAAGGGTTGCAGTCAGACGGTTACTTACTCACTTTGCCGCCTTGCTGAGGTCGTTGTCCGGGTCCCTGTTAGCAGGTCTGCGTTTTCGATGTATTCTTTTGTGATCCGACAGCGCTTTTGCAGTCTTACAGAGCTTTCCGCATGATCGCTGTTGGCCATCCTTCCCGACCACGGTCAAGTGACAGGCATGTTGCCCCGTGTGTTCTTTTCTTTTGTGATACATCAGGGCTCGAGCATTTCTGCAGACCTTCCCGCATGGCTGCTGCTGACCATCCTCCCCGACTTCTGTGAAGTGACAGGTTTGTTGCACCCTGTGGATGCCACTTTTGTGACACGACAGGTTTTTAGCATTCTTGCAAACTACCCCGCACGGTCGCAGTTGGCCATCCGGCCCGACCAGGGTAACGTCACAGGTTTGTTGCCCGCTGTGGTCTTTCCTTTTGTGATCCGACAGGTTTTTAGCATGCTTGCAAACTTTTCCGCAAGGTTGCGGCTGGCCATCCTGCCCGTCCACGATGACGTCACAGGTTTTTTGTCCGCAGTGGATGTTGCTTTTGTGAGATGACAGGGCTTGAGCATTCTCGCAAACTTCTCCGCAAGGCTGCAGCTGGCCATCCTGCCCGACCATGGTTACGTCACAGAATTGTTCTCCGGTGTGGCTTTTTCTTTTGTGAGCTGACAGGGCTTGGGCGTTTGTGCAGATCTTCCCGCATGATCGCTGCTGACCATCCTCCCCGAGCACTGTTAAGTGACAGGTTTGTTGCACCCTGTGGATGCCACTTTTGTGAGACGACAGGGCTCTGGCATTCTTGCAGACTGAACCACAAAGCTGCGGTTGGCCATCCTGCCCAATGGTGGTTAAGCCACACGTTTGTTGCCCGCTGCGGTCTGAGGTCTGCTTCGTGGCTGTTCGGGAGAGAGGCAGGTTCTGACCCGGTTGGGATGATCCTGTTGTTTGTTGTATTTCTGAAGTCCCTATTGGAGTGGAAGAATTGTTGATGGTCAGTGAGTTTCTGGCATCTTCGAGAGGAGGCTGCTTACGTAGATTGAGTAACCCGTCGATTATAATCATGTCAGCAGAGGTGGCAGGTAAATTCTCAGGCATTCCCGCTTCATCAGGCTGAAAGGGTTGGCAGGAAGCCTGTTGGTACTGACTAGGAGAGAGATCATTCAATGTATCGACAGGCGGGATTTGTCTCGAATCTGTAGCCTTTAAAGAATCAAAATCACTTTTGCAACTCAAGCAGTGACTGTTTGAAAAATGAGGGCGTGAGCTTTGTCCGGGTGCTGCTTCTATGTGGTCTGTCGATTTTTTTTCGGAATTCAGGGGGCATTCAACGGGCTCACTGCTATGGAACGCTGGTCGGAATCGACAAACGCCATGGCAGGGATGAATGAAACAATTTAAACCTAAAGTGTGTGAGTTTTGTTCAGGATCTTCATTACCGTTGCCTGAGTCAGAATACAGACGATGAGTGAAATAGCCTGTAGGGTTGTTAGTAGCTTGTGGGGCTTGCTGGCCAGTTGCTTCTGATGACGGGTATTGTCGAGGGTTATGTGTGGAGCCATACATTGTAGTGATGGTCGCAAATGGTTGATTCCTCTGTTTCAACATGGATGTCGCCTGCTGTTCAATCGGGTTATACAGCTGTAAATCAGGTTTCCAAGAGCTTTTTAAAAGCCAGCCGACAATCACTTCTGCGGGTAGCCACGAGTAAGGATTGGAATTTAAGGGCGTGTCTTTGATGGTCAGGATCAGTTCGTAAGCAATTACCAGATTCGCGGCGTTGAACCATTGCCATGAAATCGGTTCAATAATGGTTGTTTTTACCCCGTAATTGCAGGCGTTATGTTGTTTATCGTCAGGCGGTGAGTCTGATCTTGTATAGACATTTGTTTTGGTGATTTCTGACGGGGTGCCCGACGATATATTGGGTTCAGGATGTATAAAAAAGTTTTGCTTTTGAGATCCTGTACTCTGTTCAAGATCGACAGTAAAACATCTTGTCCACGGTTCTGCCTGACAGACGACAGAAAACGTAAGTGGCAGAAAAAGCAGCGAAGTAATGAGTAAGTGTTTAATAATTCTATCCTTGAGTTCTGGTTTACAGAGAGGAAGGATAGATCAAGACAATTCGCGTGTTTTTCTATTCAAAAACTTCTGTCAGAAACTAAAGGCTTTACAGGGCAAAACTTCACGAAAAGATTGGAGTCAGATGGTTACTTACTCACTTTACCTTCTTGATGACTGAGTTCATTGTCCAGGTTCCCGTCAGCAGGTTTGCGTTTTCGATGCATTCTTTTGTGATCCGACAGCGCTTGAGCATCCTTGAAAACCTTTCCGCATGGTCGCTGCTTACCATCCTCCCCAATCACTGTCAAGTGACAGGTCCGTTGCTGTCTGTGAAGCCTGGTTTTGTGAGCTGACAGGGTTCTGGCGTTCTTGCAGACTCGCCCGCAAGGCCGTAGCTGGCGATTCTTACCGACGACGGTTTCGTTACAGGTTTGCCGCCCGGTGTGGTGTCTTCTTTTGTGATCCACCAAGGCCTGAGCATTTTTGCAGACCTTCCCGCATGGCTGCGGCTGCTCATTCTCCCCGGCCACAGTTAAGTTACAGATAAGTTTTTCTGTGTGGCATGCTTTCTTGTGATTCAAGAGGGCTTGAAAATTGTTGCAGGTCTTCCCGCACGGCAGTTGCTGGCCAGCTTCCCCAACCACAGTCACGTCACAGGTTTGTGGTCCTGTATGTTCTTTTCTTTTGTGATACGACAGCGTTTTAGCATTGCCAAAGGCTTTTCTGCATGGCAGCTGCTGACCATCCTCTGTGAACACCATCATATCGCAGGTTTTTTTCCTGCCGTGTTCTTTTCCTTTGTGATACAACAGAGTTTGAGCATTTTTGTAAACCTTTTTGCATGGCCGCTGCTGACCATCCTCCCCTAACACTATAAAGTCACAGGTTTTTTTCCCGCTGTGGTATCTGCGCTTGTGTCCTGCCAGAGCTTTAGCTGTCCTGCAGAGCTCCCCGCATGGCTCCGGCTGGCCATTCCTGATCACTGTTGTGCGACAGATTTGTTGCACCCTGTGGATGCCGCTTTTGTGAGACGACAGGGCTTTAGCATTCTTACAGACTGCCCCACAAGGGCGCTTCTGGCCATCCTGCCCGACTACGGTTACGCCACAGGTTTGTTGCCCGGTGTGGTATCTTCTTTTGTGATCGGTGAGGGCTTGAGCATTTTTGCAGACAATCCCGCATGGTCGCTGCTGGTTATTCTCCCCGACCACAGTTAAGTCACAGGTATGTTGTCCTGTATGGCTAAACCTTTTGTGAGCTGACAAGGCTTGAGTGCCCTTGAAGATTTTCCCGCTGGGTTGCTGTTGGCCATTCTTCTCGTCTATGGTCACGTCACAGCTTCGTTGCCGAGTGTGGTCTGTGCTCTGTGCTGTGCCTGTCTTGGAAAAGCGAGGTGGGCTCTGACTCAATTGAGATGATTCTGTTGTTTGTTGTGTTTCTGATGTCTCCAATGGAGAGGGCAAATGAGTGAGTGCAGAGGAAGTTGAGGTTTCTTCGAGAGAACTACTTTTACGTAGATTGAGTAACCCGGTGATTATAATCACATCATCGGTAGTGGCTGGTGCCACCTGGGACATTGGCTCATCATCAGGCTGATGAGCCTGAGACTGAAAGGTTTGGCTTTGACTTATGCAATTTAAGCAGTGTCCTTCCAGTAAATGAGGGTGTGAGCTTTGTCCGGGTGCTGCTTCTGTGTAGTTTGTCGAATTTTCTTCGGAATTCAGCATCCATTCAACGGGCCAGCTGTTATCGGATGCTGGTTGGAATTGACAAACGCCATGACAGGGATGGACGAAACAATTTAAACCTAAAGTGTGTGAGTTTTGTTCAGGGCCATCATTACCGTCGCCAGAGTCAGAATACAGAAGATGAGTTGAATAGCCTGTAGGTATGTTATTGGCTTGTGGGGCTTGTTGGACGGATGATTCTGATGACGGGTGTTGTGACGATTTATGTCCGGAGCCAAACATTGTAGTGATGGGCGCAAATGGCTGACCCCCGTGTCTCAATATAGATGCTGCTTGTTGGTCAATCGGGTTAAACAGCAGTAAATCGGGTTTCCAGTAGCTTTTTAACAGCCAGCCGACAATCACTTCTACAGGTAACCATGAATAAGGATTGGAATTTAAGGGCATGTCTTTGATAGTCAGGATCAGTTTATAAGCAATCAGCAGACTAGAAGCGTAGAGCCATTGCCATGAAATCGATTCAATGATAGTGGCTTTTACTTCGTAATCGATGTGTTTATGTCGTTTATAATCAGGCGAAAAATATGATCCTTCATGGACGTTTATTTCGGTGCTGCCTGACGGGATGCCCGACAAAGTACGGCGATCACTCTCTATAAAAAAGTTTTGCTTTTGAGAGCCTTTACTCTGCTCAAATTTGACAGTAAAACGCACTGTCCATGGCTCGGCCTGACAGACCAAAGACAACGGTAGCAAAAGCAGTGCAGTAAAGAGTAAGTGTTGAATAATTCTATCCTTGCATTCTGGTTTACAGAGAGGAAGGATAGATCAAGAAATAAGTATGTATCTGTGCTTCCCTTATGAGTTTTGGGTGTCGGATCAAAGACTGAAGCTATCGACTTGTCTTAGATCATCAAGCTTGCGTTTACGATGCTTTCTTTTGTGCTTCCTCAGGGCTTTACTATTATTGCAGATCTTTTCGCATGGCCCTTCCAGGCCATCCTCCCTGATCACGGTATAGCCACAGATTTTTTGTCTGGAGTAGTCTTTTTTTATTTTCTGATCCGACAGGGTTTGGCCATCATTTCCGACTATGGCCATGTCACAGACTTTTTGCCTTCGGTATTTTCTTCTGTGATCCAACAGGGCTGACTGACAAGTCGAAGTTAATTCCCGGGGAGCGTAATCATTCCTGAGCATTGATGCGTCATCATTGAGTGTTCCGCCTGTGTCATCTTTAAAGCCAGCCTCGGCACTCATTGGGTCTATAAAGTTGAAGTTGGCTGGGTCGTTATCAATGTCATAGGCCTTTATATCAAACATATTTCCAGAGTCGTATGGATGTTCAATGTCAAAAAGATCACAGGATGTTTCTACAGGTGAGTTTTTTCGGGAATCTTTGTCGTTTACAGGATCAAGATAGCCGATACAGCCTAAGTAGGATTCATAGGGCAGATCAGGGCATGAGCTCTGTCTGGTAGATGCTTCTGCCTGACCTGTCTCCAGGGAATTCTGCAAACTTTCATCAGACCCTCTGTTATCGGATAGTGATCGGAATTGACAAACGCCATGACAAGGATCGACGAAACAATTTAAACTCAGCGTATGACGGTGTTGTTGAGGGTCTCCGTTACCTTTGCCTGAGTTAGAATGTAAGGTATGAGAGAAATAGCTTACTGATTGGCTGGTGGCTTGAGGGGGCCGCTGGCTGGAAGATTGTGATGGCTGGTAGTTTGATGGTTTATATCCGGAGTTTAACATCATAACAGTAATCGCAGGCAGGTGGTTCTGACTCGCCTGTTGTGCGATCAGATCAGGTTGTTGTATTCGGTTAAAGAGCGGTGAATCAGCCCTCCAATAGCTATTTAAAAGCCAGCCGACTGTGACAATTATTTCGGCAGGTAACTTTGAATAAAGGGCTAAGCTTAGTGGGTCGTCTCTGGCAATCAGGGTCACTTCGTTAGCAACCAGCAGCTGAGTAGCGCAAAGCAAATGCCAGGAAATTGACTCAATGATGCTTCTGTTTAATTTATAAATAAACGATATATGTCGTGAACTATAGAGCGGCGAATCCGATCCTGAATAGTCGTTTATGTCGGTAGTGACATACGGCTTGCCCGACAATGTGTTCAGGTTATGCTTCATAGAAAAGCCCTGGTTTGGAAAACCTGAATTTTGTTCAGGTTCGACAGTAAAGCGTCCTGTCCAGTGTTTGTCCTGACAGGCGAAAGACATCGAAATTAGCAGCAACAGCGGTGCCGCAAAGAGTGAGCCTTTAATAATTCTGTCCTTGGATTCCTGAATACAGAGAGGAAGGATAGATCAAGAACATAAGCGTGTTTGTTGTGTCTTTAGTGGTCAGGATCAGTTCGTAAGCGATCAACGGGTATGTGGTGTAAAACCATTGCCACGACATCGAATCAATCAGAGGCGACAGGTAACGACAGCAGCAAAAGTGACGCCATAAAGCATGGGTGCTTAATCATTCTATCTTGCATTCTGATTTAGTCATCGTCCTGGTTCGCATCAGCAGGCTTGCGTTTTCGATGTTTTCTTTTGTGGTCCGACAGGGTTTCAGCAGGGCGGCGGACCCTCCCGCGTGGCCGCTGCCGGTCATTATTCCGGACCACTATCTCACCCAAGGCTTTTGGCCTGGTGTGGTATTTGCTTTTGTGAGATGACAGGGCATGAGCATTCTTACAGGCCTTCCCGCATGGCTGCTGTTGGCCATCTTCCCCGACTATGGTCACGTCACAGATTTGTTGCCCAGTGTGGATTAAACTTTTGTGATAGGACAGGATCTGAGTATTCTTGCAGACCAACCCGCATGGCTGCGGCTGGCCATCCTCCCCGACCAGTATTCCATCACAGGTTTGTTGTCCGCTGTGCACGTCTCTTCTGTGATTAGAAAGGGTTAAAAAATTTTTGCAGATCGTCCCGCATGGTCGCGGTTGACCATCTTCCCCGACTATTTTCAAGTCACAGGTTTTTCGACCACTGTGGAAGTTTCTTTTGTGATCCGAGAAGCTTTTGGTACTCTTGCATACTGTTCCACATGGCTGCAGCAGGCCATCCTCACCAACCACTGTTGCAGCACAGGTTTTTTGTCCGCTGTGGGCATTGCTTTTGTGATTGTACAGGGATGAAAGATTTTTGCAGATCTTACCGCACGGCCGCTGCTGACTATCCTTTCCGGCCACTGTTGCATTACAGGTTTCTTGCCCGCTGTGGTGCATTCTTCTGTGAAGCGACAAGGCCTGAGCATTCTTGCAGACCTTCCCGCATGGCCAGAGTTGGCCATCCTTTCCAATGACTGTTGCGTTGCAGGCTTTCTGTCCGCTGTGGGCTGTGGCTTGATTTGACCCCGTCCGGGAAAGACGAGGCAGATTCTGATCCAATTGGGATGATCTTGGTTGCGTTTCTGAATGTTTAAGCGTAATAAAAAAACCGTCTTCTTGAATAGGAGGCTGTAGATCGGATGCTTTTTGAATGGCCGCAAAACCATGGGTGGTAGTAGGAAAACTCGCGAGTACTGGTGCATCATCATTGAGTGAACCCGCAGCGCCGGTCGTATCGGCGGCCCCGTCCAGGGCGACCCCGTCTAAGGCGACCCCGTCAATAAAGTTGTCATCAAATAGTCGGTCAGAATCAAAAGGAAGTTGAACATCAGAAAGATCATTCGAAGCTCCAAGGAACAATTTTTCTTGTGAATCTGCCGTGTATAAAAAATCAAAATGACTTACACAATTTAAGCAGTGTCCAATAACTAAGTGGGGACATGAGCTTGCTACGGAATTCGGCGACCATTCAGCGGGTTCTCTGCTATCTGATGATGGTTGCAATTGACAAACGCCATGACAGGGAGAGACGTAACAATTTAATTCCAAGGTATGTGAATGTTGTTGAGGGCCTCTGTTGCCGCCATAGTCATTATTCAGTTGGCTGATGAAAGAGGCTTTAGGGTGAGGGAGAGGCTTTGGGGCTTGCTGCCCGGATGACTTTGATGACTGATATTGTTGCTGGTTATGATCAGAGCCAAACATCACAGTGATGGTAGCAAACGGGTGTGCTCCCACAGATGCTGCTTTTTGTTCAACTGGGCTAAACAGCGGAAAACCGGGGTTCCAATAGCTTTTCAAAAGCCACTCGGCAATGATAGCCACTTCTACAGGTAGCCATGAATAAGGAGTAGAGTAAAGTGTAACATCTCTGGTGGTCAGGGTTAGTTCATAAGCAAACAGCAGGTGAGTGGCGCGAAGCAACTGCCACGAAATCGACTCAACAAGGGGCGTTTTTGTTTCGTAACTGTTTTGTTTATGACGTTTGTTATCAAGCGATGAGCCGGACCTCGCACAGCCGTCGTTGTCGGCAATGTCTGATGGGTTGTCCGGCAATGCAGGTATGACAGGTTTTATAGAAAAGTTCTTTTTTAGAGAGCCTGAATCCTGTCCAGGCTCGACAAAAAAACGTCGTGTCAACGGCTCTTCCTGACAGGTGACAGATAACGAAAGTATCAGCAACAACACTGCTGAAAAGAATATATGCTTAACCATTCTATCCTTGCATTGTCTTTTACAGAGAGGAAGAATAGATCAACTCTTGAAAATGCGAGTGTCAGATCAGGGACTGAACTTGTCATTCTGTTTGACATCAACAGGCTTGCGTTTTTGATGTATCCTTTTGTGATCCGAAAGGGCGAGGGCACTCTTGCAGATCGTCCAGCACGGCCGCTGTTGACCATTTTGCCCGACCACGATCGCATCACAGAATTTTATCTCGCCGTGGTTTCTTCTTGTGTGAATTGATAGGGCGGGAGCACTCTTGCAGACTCTTCCGCATGGCTGATGTTGACCATCCTCCCCGACCACGATCACGTCACAGACTTGCTGTCCGGAGTGGAAGTTTCTTTTGTGATGTGACAAGACTTTGGGATTCTTACAGACCGTTCCGCATGGTCGCTGTTGACCGTCCTTACCGATCACCGTCGCATCACAGGTTCGAATAACACCGTGGACTCTGTCTTTGTGAGATGACAGACATAGATGGTTTTTACAGATCTTTCCGCATGGCTGTAGCCGACCATCCTCTGTGACCACCGTCACCTCGCAGGTTTGTTCCCCTCTGTGGACTCTGCTTTTATGGGTTGCCAGAGACTGAGCACTCCTAAAGACTTTCCCGCATGGCCGTTGCTGACCATCTCCCCTGACCATGGAGAAGACACAAGTCTTTGGCTCGCTGTGATGGCTTTTTTTGTGAGAATACATAGATTGAGCATTCTTGAAGACTTTCCCGCATGGCTGCAGCTGGCCGTCCTCTCTGACTTCGGGCACGCCACAGGTTCGTTGCCCGCTGTGGAATGTGCTTTTATGAGTTGACAGGGCGCTGCTATTCTTGCAGGTCCTCCCGCACGACTGCGGCTGGCCATTTTGCCAAACTACGGTCACGTTGCAGGTTTTTGGTCCGTCGTGATATTTGCATTTGTGTTCAGGCAGATCCTGAGCCCTTTTGCAGACCTTTCCGCATGGCTTTTGCTGCCCATCTCTACCAACCACGGTCACGTCACAGGTTCGTTGCCTGGTGCGGTGTTTGCGTTTGTGACCCGAAAGGGCTCGTTGGAAATGTTTAATTTCATTCACTGGCTTTGACACATCATCATTGACTGGCCCTTTAGGGTCATTGGTGCAGGCGGTCCCTGCAACTGTTGACTCTCTGTAGTTGCAGATATTTGCAGGTGTTTCATTAATGTCATGAGCCTGAAGTAATTGGCCAGAAGTAGATTGGAGTTGAATGGCAGCGAGATTGTTCAATTTTCCTGACGGCGAGAGTTGCTGGGAGCTGGAAGGGTTTGTCGGGTCAAAATGAACTCTGCAACCAAGGCAGTGGCCATCAGCCAAATGAGAGCATGGGCTTTGTCCTGATATTGCTGTGAGGCTTGTCGAACTTTCTTCGAAGTTCGGCAAACATTTAGCGGGCTCTCTGACATCGGATGAGAGTCGGAATTGACAAATGCCATGACAGGGATAAATGTAGCAATTCAAGCCCAGAGTGTGCACGTTTTGTTGAGGGTCCCGGTCACCGCCTCCGGAGCCAGAATTCAAAGAGCCGATTAAAGAGCCTGTAAGTTGCGCAGTGTCATGTGGGACTTGCTGGGCGGAGGATTCTGATGGCTGATGGTGTGGTGACGCACGTCTGGAGCCAAACATCGCAGTGATGATTGCAAACGGGTGGTCCCCCGTTGTTGACATGGAGGCCACCCGTCGTTCAATGGCTTTAAACAGCAGTGAATCGGGACTGCAATAACTTTCTGAAAGCCAACTGATAACGACAACCAGGTCTAAAGGCAACCATGAATAGGGGAGTGAGTCCGGAGGGGCATCTTTGGTAGTCAGGATCAGTTCGTAAGCAACCAGAAGGTGAGTGGCGTAAAGCATAGGCAATAAAATCGATGTAACAAGGGGCGTTTTTATCCCGTAAACGTAAGGTCTGTGTCGTTTGCCATCAGGCGGTAAATCGGAACCTGTGCAGCCGTTGTTGTCGGCAGTGCCTGAAGCTTTGTCCGGTAATGTAGGACGGTCACATTTTATAGAAAAGTTCTGTTTTGGAGAATCAGCATCCTGCTCGAGCTCGACAATAAAACGTCGTGTCAATGGTTCGGCCTTAAAGGCGACTGACAAAGACAATAGCAGTATTAGTGGTGCCGCTAAGAGTGAGTGTTTAATAATCCTATCCTTGCATTCTGGTTTACAGAGATGAAGGATAGATCACCTTATGAGAAGGTGCGGGTGTCAGATTATGGACTGAAGCCGAAGTCTATGAAGCTATTTGCCAGGAGCCTGTCGGACTTGAGCATCCTCTCTACGGGCGCTGTCCTCTGTCAGCCTCCTGGTCAACATCAACAGGCTTGTGCTTTCGATGTACCCTTTTGTGATTGTTCAGGGCTTGAGCAGTGTTGCAGACCTTCCCGCATGGCTGCGGCTGACCATCCTCCCCGACTACGGTCACTTCACAGGTTTTTCGCCCGGTATGGTATTTGCTTTTGTGAGATGACATAGCCTTGGCATTCCTACAGGCCTTCCCGCATGGCTGCTGCAGGCCATTTTTTCCGACCACGGTCAGGTTACAGATTTGTTGTTCACAGTGATCTCTTCGATTGTGACTCATAAGGGTTCTGATATTACTGAAGACTTTTCCGCATGGTTGCTGCTGGCCATCCTCCCCAACCATGGTCACGTCACAGGTTTGTTGCCCGCTGTGGTATTTTGTTTTGTGAGCCGACATGGCTTGAAGACTCTTGCAAACTCTTGCACATGGCTGCGACTGGCCACTCTTCACAACCACTGTTGCCCGACAGGCATATTCTTTGGCGTGGGCTCTTCTTTTGTGATCCCTCAGGGCAATGACATTATTGCAGACCTTCCCGCAGAGTCGCAGCTGGCCATCCTTCCCAAACACCCTTATGTCACAGCTTTGTTGTCCGGTGTGGTCTCTTTGTTTGTGTCTCGACAGGGTTTGAGCATTCTTGCAGACGGCCCCACATCGGCGCGACTGGCCATCCTTCGCGACCAGAATCTCGTTGCAGGTTTTTTGCCCGCTATGGTAACTGCTTTTGTGAGCCGACAGAGATTGAGCATTCTTGAGGACGAGCCCACATGGCCGTGACTGGCCATCTTTTCCGATCAGAATCTTGGTGCAGGTTTTTTGCCCGGTATGGTAACTGTATCTGTGAGCCGATAGAGATTGAGCATTCTTGAAGATGGCCCCACATGGCCGCAACTGGCCATCTTTTCCCACTGTTGTTACGTCACAGGTTGGTTGTCTTCTGTCGTTTTTGGCATTTATTGCGCCTACCGGGGAAAGATGAGGTTGGTCATCATCCGGTTGGGATGATTCAGTAGTTGATCCAGGTATTTCTGAATAATCAGGCGTTGAGGAAAAAACGGACTCTCTGAGAAGATCATATAGATCGCTTGAGCCATTAATGTCCATTAAATGGTCAGCGGTGTAAGGCCAATTCCCGGGCATTGGCAATTCATCATTAAATGGTTCGGCAGCATTTGTTGTAGAAGCGATTCCATTTAATGCGATCCCGTCTACAGAGTTGCCAGCAAATACTGGGTGTGAATTGAATAGGGGTTGTATATCAGAAAAATCATTCAGTATTTCAGGAAGCGGGTCTTCCCGGGAGTCTTCAGCAGTCTCCGGATGACAAAGATCTATGTAATCCAGGCAGTGTCCATTAGCCAGATGAGGTGAGCTTCCTCTGTAATCCAGTGGCTGTTCAGATAACTCGCAACTATCGAATGATGGTCGGAATATGCAAACGTTATTACAGGGATAGACGTAGCAATTTAAATTCAGCGTGTGTTGGTGTTGTTCAGGGCCCTCGTCACCATTGTCAGAGTCAGGATACAGGAGGTTGCTGAAATAGCCTTTAGTGAAGGTGAGTTTTTCCCTGGTGTTTTGGCCGGATGATTCTGATGACTGGTATTGTGCTGAGTTCTTTCCAGAGTCAAGTGCTGAAGTGATGACCGCAAACAGACGATCCTCCCATGTCAGAATAAATGAACAATGTCGTACAATAGGACTAAACAATGGTGAATCGGGATTCCAGTCACTTTTCAAAAGCCAACCGATAGCGACAACCAATTTTACAGGCAGGCATAAATATGGTTTGGAGATCATTAGGGTGTCTCTGGCAGTCAGGATCAGTTCACAGGCAACCAGCAGCTGGGTGGCATAAAGCCATTGCCACGAAATCGACTCGGGAATGGTCGATTTTATTTCGAAACTGAGAAATATTTGTCGTTTATTCTCGGGTAGCGAAAAGGAGCCTGTACAGATGGTATTGCAGTCCGTGCCTGACAGGCTGCCCGGCAATGTATGACAGTCACACTTGGAAAAGCTCTGTATTGGAGAGCCTGAATTCTGTTCAAGCTTAACAGAAAAACGTTCTGTCGACGGTTCGGCCGGACAGAAGACAGACCGCAACAGAAGCAACAACACCTGTGCTGCGAAGAGTGTATGTTTAATAATTCTATCCTTGCCTTCTGGTTTAAAAAGCGAAGGATAGATCAAGAAAATAAGCGTGTTTTTCTGCTGAAGTTCTTCTGTTAAAAAAACTCTGTCAAAAGCCAAAGGTTGTAGGAGGCAAAACCTCATTAAAGAGGGTTTCAGATCAAGGGTTGGGGCTATCCTCCAGACCATCAAACTTGAGTTTTCCATGTGAACATTTGTGAATTGCCAGGGAAAGAACACTTTTGTAGACTTTTCCACATGGCCGTTGCTGGCCATCCTTGGCGACCACTATAAAGTTACAGGTCTTTTTCTTGGCGTGGCATCCTCTTATGTGTTCAAGCAGGGTCAGGGCACTCTTGCAGACCTTCCCGCACGGCCTGGGCTGACCATCCTCTGCGATCACTATTGTTTCACAGGTTTTTTGCTCGCTGTGATTTCTTCTTTTATGATCCGACAGGGCCCTGGCATTGCTGAGGATCTTCCCGCATGACTGCAGCTGGCCATCCTCCCTGACCACTCTGAAGTCACAAGTTTTTTGCCCGGTGTGTTTTCTTCTTTTATGATCGGAAAGAGCTTTAGCGCTCTTGCAAACCTTTCCGCATGGCTGCGGCTGGCCATCCTCTCCGGTTACGGTCGTGTTACAGGTTTGTTGCCGACTATGCCCTCTTCTTTCGTGATCCAACAGGGATTTATAAGACCTGCAGACCTTACCGCATGGTCGTTTCTGACCATCCTCCCTGACCACGGTCATGCTACAGGTTTGTTCTCCGGTGTGTTGGCTTATTTTGTGATACGACAGGGCTTTAATATTCCTAAAGACCATCCCACATGCTCGCTGCTTGCCATTCTTACCGACCACGGTCAGATAACAGATTTTTTGCCCCCTGTGGATTCTGTTTTTATGAGATGACAGATATTTAGCATTCGTGAAAACTTTTCCGCATGGCTGTGGCATATTATCCTGACCGATTACTGTCAAGTCACATATTTCCTGCCTGGTGCGGATGTTGCCTCTGTAATTCAACAGGTTGTATTGGCAATGTTCAGCCAATGACGGGGTGAACCAGTTAGTAACCGAAGCAGTGGCTCCTTCGAGAAGATTATTTGGGTCGAGTGACCTGCTAATGATTGCAAAACCGTCAGCGCCGGAAGACAAATTCCCTGCCATATCATCATGGAGTGGTGCGGGAGTCTTGGTTGCACAGATTGCTCCAGCAACCATTGACTCTGAGGTGACTCCGATTAAGGCGACTTCGTTTGTATAGTTGCTGCTATTGTCGGGCTTGCCACTAATGTCGTGGAGCAGTGGCTCTGATAGTGGGGCAGAATCGAATGGGAGTTGGATGTCAGGGAGATAGTTTGACGTGTAGAAAAGCGAGTTTTGTTCGGGATGTATAGCGTCTTCAGAATATGAATAGTCTATGCAACCAAGACAGTTTCCATCAGCTAAATGAGGGCATGAGCTTTGTCCTGGTATTGCTCCTGTTTGGCCTGCTGCACTCTCTTTGGAATTCATCATCCATTCAGCGGGCCATCTGCTATCGGATGGTAGTCGCAATCGACAAACACCGAGGCAGGGATAAACGAAACAATTAAAATCCAAAGTATGCAGCTGTTGGTCAGGACCTCCGTTATCGCCGCCATACTTGTTATTCAGTGGGGGGGTCGAATAGCCCGCAGGGTGGCTAGTGGCTTGCGGGGCATGCTGCCTCGATGATTCTAATGGTTGGCATTTTTGTAGGTCATGTCTGGAGCCAAACGTCATCATGGCTGAAAACGGCTGTTCCCACTGTGTCAACATAGAAGTCGACTGTAGTTCAATCGGGTTAAGCAGTGGTGAATCGGGGTGCCAATAGTTTTTTATAATCCAGATCGCCGCTATAGTCGCCTCTGCGGGTATCCATGAATAAGGTGTGGTGCTCAGGGGGGTGTTTTTAGTAGTCAGGATCAGTTTGTAGGCAGCCAGCAGCTCGTTGGCAGAAAGCAACTGCCAGAAAACCGACTCAATAAGTGTTGTTTTCAGACTGTAACTGTAGTTATTGTATCGTTTAATTTCGGGTGGCAGATCTGGTTCTGCATAGTGGTTTCTGACGGCAACATTTGAAGGTTCATTTGGTAATATATGCCAGACCTGTCCGATAGAAAAGCTCTCATTTGGAGAACCTGAATCTTGTACAAACTCGACAACGAGAGGTCCTGACCACGGGCCAGTCTGGCTGATGACGGGCAACGACAATAGCAGCAACAGCGTTGCCGCAAGGAGTGAGAGATTAATAATCCTATCCTTGCATCATGGTTTTTCAGAAAGGAAGAATAGATCAAGAAAATAAACGTGTTCATCTGTCAAAATCTTTCCGTCAGAAAAACTCTGTCAAAAACCAAAGGTTGTAACGGGAAACACCACTCTTGCAGACTTTCCCCCATGGACTCTGCCCCCATCCTGCCCAACTTCAGTCAAGTCACGGATTTATTGTTGGGAGTGATATTTTTTTTGTGATACGACAGGGCTCTGGAGTTCTTACAGACAGTCCCGAATGACTTCGGTTGTTCATCCCCTCTGACCAGGAGCACGTCACAGATTTTTTTCCTGATGTGGGGTCTTCTTCTGTGATCAAACAGGGCTCTGGCATTGTTGAAGACTCTGCCGCATGGCTGCTGTTGACCGTCCTCTCTCAACAAGATTAAGTCACAGATTTGTTGTCCGCTGTGGGTGCTTCTTTTGTGATCCGTCAGGACGCGAGCATTCTTGCAAAATGGGAGCATGAGTCTTGTCCGGGTGTTGCTCCTGACTGAGAGGACTGCATTGAAGCCATTACTAATCCAGATCAAAAGGCTTGTGTTTTAGATGTATTCTTTTGTGATCCGACAGGGCACCTTTGCTTTCGAAAGCCATTCCGCATGGTCGCTGCTCTCCATCCTCCCCAACTATGGTTATTTCACAGGTTTGTTGCCCTCTGTGGTATCTTCTTTTGTGAACCGTTAGAGATCTGAGATTGCTGCTTATTTTGCCGCATGGCTGCCGTTGACCATCCTTTCCCACCAAGCTTAGGTTACAGGTTTGTTGCCCGCTGTGGTCTTTTGCTTTGTGATAGTACAGGGTTCTCGCATTTTTGCAGACCATTCCGCACAGTCTTTGTTGGCCATCCTCCCCGACCATGTCCAGGTCACAGGTTTTTTGTCCGCTGTGATAACCGCTTTTGTGAGCCGACAGGGCATGAGCACTCCTGCAAACCAATCCGCATTGCCTTGGCTGGCCATCCTTCCCGGTCACTATTACCTCACAGGTTCGTTGCCCGCTGTGGGTGCTTCTTTTGTGAGTCGACAGGCTATTAGGGTTCTTGAAGACCTTCCTGCATTGCTGTGGCTGGCCATCTTCTCCGACTATTTTTACGTAGCAGATTTGCTGCCCGCTGTGCTCTCTTCTTTTGTGTTCTAAAAGGAACTGATAGTTCTTGCAGACTAGCCCACATGGCTGCCGCTGGTTATTTGCACCAAGCATTGTTGCCGAGCAGGTTTTTTTCCCTGAGTGGACTCTTTTTCTGTGATTCGACAAGGTTTTGGCATTCTTGAAGACCTTCGCGCATGGTTTCTGCTGGCCATCCTCCTTGACCACGTTCACATCACAGACTTTTTGTCCGGTGTGGCCTTTGCTTTCTGGATCTGAAGGGGCCTGTTCAGTGTCTGTCGAGGTAAGATGAGGTTGGCGTTGACTCAATGGGGAAGATTCAGCATTGGTTTGTTGTGTTTCTGAAGTTTCCACTGGAGGTGGCAGGTGCGGGAGCATAGAGGAAAACCCGGCTTCTTCGGGAAGACTCTGCAGATAAGATCCACTAACAACCGCAGAATGATGAGCGTTGGATGGCCAGTAGCCGGGTATTGGCACATCATCATTGAGTGGCCCGGTCACATTAGTTGTTGAGTCTGGCCCTGCATTCATTAAGTCTATAGAGTTGAAGCTATGGGTCGGGCTGCTATCAATGTCATAGGCCTGTAAGTCAAACTGTCGACCAGAATCGAATGGGCATTCAATGTCAGAAAGATCGTCTAATGTTACGAAAGTCGAGTTTTGTTGGGTATCTATAGCATTTACAGGAACAAAATAACAGGTGCAAGTCAGACAGTATCTATTAGCGAAATGAGGGCATGAACTCTGTTTGGATATTGCTTTTGAGTGACCTGTGGAACTTTCTCCGGAATTCAGCGGCCATTCAGCGGGACCGCTGTTATCGGAAGAGGGGCGGAATTGACAAACGCCATTACAGGGATAAACGAGACAATTTACACCAAAAGTGTGTAAGTGTTGTTGAGGGTCTTCGTTACCGTCGCCAGAGTCAGAGGACAGTGGATCAGTAAAATAGCTCGCAGGTTGGGTGGTGGCTTTTGGGGTCTGCTGCCCCGGTGATTCTGATGGCTGGTATTGTGGTGGGTTACGTTCGGAGCCAAACATCGTAGTGATGGTTGCAAAGGGCTGATCCTGACTCGACTCATGTTGTTCAATCGGGTTAAACATTGGTGAATCAGGGTTCCGGGTGCTTTTTAGAAGCCAAGCGACAACAATAGTCGTTTCTAAAGGTGGCCATGAATAAGGCTCTGACTTAAGAAGAGCGTCCTGAACGGTCAAGATCAGTTCGAAAGCAACCAGCAGGTCAGCAGCGTAAAGCCATTGCCATGAAATTAATTCAATAATGCTCGAATCGCCATGCCTGTGTCGTTTGTCATCTGGTGGTGAAGCTGCTCCGGTATAGCCGTCTATGTCGACAGTGTCTGACGGGTTTCCCGCTAGTGTTAGTCGGTTACGCTTTATGGAAAAGCCCTGTTTTGCCGAACCTGAATTCTTTTCAAGTTCAACAGCAAAGCATCCTGTCCACAGTTTAGCCTGACAGGCGAGAGACAGCGACAGTAGAAGCAACAAAGGTGCCGCAAAGAGTGAGTGTTTAATAATTCTATTCTTGCATTCTGACTACAGATAGGAAGGATAGATCAATAAAATAAGTGCGCTTTCCTGTCAAAGTTTTTTTACAAAAAAAAACAAAGGTTGCACCGGTTAAAATCTCATGAAAGGGCGGGTGTCAGACTAAGGACCGCCATCGTCCCGATCGACATCAACATGTTTGCGTTTTAGATGCTCTCTTTTGATTTTCTCCAGAAATTTGGCGTTCTTGCAGAGTCTGTCTCAGGAACTCTGCAGGTTACCCTTGCGGACCAGGCTTGTGTTACAGGCTTTTTGCTTTCTATGTTTTCTTCTTTTGTGATCCGACAGGGCTTGAACACTTTTGCAGATTTTACCGCATGGCCGTCGCTGGCTATCAGCACCGATCAGGATCACGTCACAGATTTTTTGCTCGCTATGGCTCCTTCTTTTGTGATTCCAAAGAGCTCGAGCATTTTTGCAGACTCGATCGCATCGCCGATGCTTGCCATCCGCCCCTAACACGATCACGTCACAGGTTTGTCGCTCGCCATGTGTTTTTCTTTTGTGATCCGACAGGGCTCGAGCATGCTTGCAGATCTTCCCGCATGGCCTTGGCTGGCCATCTTCTCCGGTCACAGTCACGTTACAGGTTCTTTGCCCGCTGTGGACTCTGCTTTTGTGATCTGAAAAAGCTTGTGCAACACCTGTTTGGGAATGACGAGCTGTGCTTTGACTCAATTGTGACGATTCAGTGGTGTTTGGTTGTGTTTCTGAATTTCCCATTGGAGGAGGCAGTTGGGTGAATGTCAGGGAGCCCCCTGCTTCTTGAGAAAGACCGTGTGAATCGGGTGACCGATTAATGACCGGAAACTCAAGCGCGTTGGACGACAAACTTCTGTGGGATAGCACTTCATCATTGAGTAGCCTGTTAGTATTCTTTGTAAAGGCCACTCCTGCATTCATTAAGTCTGAAAAGCTGAAGCTATTGATCGGGTCGTTATCAAAGTTATACGCCTCCAGATCAAATAGAGGCCTGGAATCGAACGGAAATTCAATGTCAGAAAGATCGTCCAATGTTCCGACAGCCGAGTTTGGTTGGGAACCTTTAGCGCTCAAAAGATCAAAGTGACCTATGCAACTAAAGCAGCGCCCGTCAGCCAAATGGGGGCATGAGTTTTGTTCGGGTGTTGCTTTTATGTGAGCTCGCAAGTTTTCTATAGAATGCGACGGCCATTCATCAGGATCACTGCTATCGGATGATGGTCGGAATTCACAAGCGCCACGACAGGGATAGATGAAACAATTTAAACCTAGAGTGTGTGAATGTTGTTGTGGATCTTCGTTACCGTCGGCAGATTCAGAATACTGGAGATGAGTAAAATAGCCTGTAGGCTGGCTGGTGGCCTGTGGAGTACGCTGCCTTGATGATTCAGCTGGCTGATTTTGGGGTGGATTATGTCCGGAGCCAAGTGTCATAGTGATGGTCGCAAACAGTTGATCTCTCTGTGTCAAAATAGATGTCGACTGTAGTCTAATTGGTTTAAATAACTGTGAATCATGATTCCAAAAGCTTTTTAAAAGCCAGCAGGCAGTGACAACCGCTTCCAAAGGTAGCCAAGAATAAGGGGTGGAGCTATGGGAGTCGTCTTGAGTGGTCAGGATGAGTTCGTAAGCAACCAGCAGGTTCGAGACGTAAAGCCATTGCCGCGAAATCGACTCAGTGATAGACGAACAGACACGACTTTGTCGCTTTCTATCCGATGGCGAATCTGATCCTGTATAACCGTTTGTGTCGGCAATGTCTGAGGAGGGCGGCAGTGTACCTCGGCTACGCTTTATAAAAAAGCTCTGTTTTTGAGAACCCGAATTCTGTTCAATCTCAATAGTAAAAGGTCCTGTCCAGGTTTTGGCCTGACAGACGACAGAAAACGACAGAAGCGGCAAAAGCAGTGCCAAAGAGAGAGTATGTTTAATAATTCTATCCCTGGAATCTAGTTCACTGGCAAGAAGAATAGATCACCTAACGAAAGAGCGGAGGTCAGATCATTACTTATTTACTCAATCTTTTTAAGGGCTGAGGTCATCTTCCTGCTCCTCAGCAGTGTGCTTGCGTTTTCGATCTATTCTTTTATGTTGCAACTGGGTTTCAGCATTACTGCAGCCCCTGGCGCCCGGTTGCGACTGGCTGTTCCCTCTGTCTATGGTTGAGTCACAGATTTGTTGCCCTGTATGCTCTTTTCTTCTGTGAGTCGACAGAGACTGAGGTCTCCTGTAGACCTTCCCGCATGGTTGCAGCTGGCCATTCTCCCCGACTATTGTCACATCACAGATCCATTGCCGGTTATGAAATTGGCTTTTGTGAGTCGATAGACTTAGAGCACTCTTAAAAATCTTTTTGCATGGCTGAAGCTGTCCATTCTCCCCGACTATTGTTACGCGACAGGTTCTTTGCCCGCTATGATATTGGCTTTTATGAGTCGATAGTGACTGAGCATTCTTACAGATCTTCCCACATGGATGCGATTGACCATCCTCGCCGATTGTTATCATATCACAGGTCTTTTGCCCAGAATGATATTGGCATTTATGACTTGCCAGAGATTGAGCACTCTTAAAAATCTTTGCGCATGGCTTAAGCTGTCCATTATTCCCGACTACTGTCACATGACAGGTCTTTTGCATGCTGTGAGCTTTGCTTTTGTGAGATGACAGGGCGACAACACTCGTTGAGACCTTTCCGCACGGTTGTGGCTGGCCATCCTTCCCGACCACCTTCACGTGACAGACTTGTTGCCTGGGGTGGATTCTGCTCTTGTGACATGACAGGACTCGAGCATTCTTGCAGACTTTTCCGCATGGCCGTTGCTCACCATCCTCTCCGATCACTGTTGAATCACAGGTTTTTTCACCGCTATGTTCTCTGCTTTTGTGTTCCGACAGACTTTGAATACGCTTGTAGCTCTTTCCACAAAGTTGTTGCTGGCCATCCTCCCCGATCACTATTAAGTTACAGGTAGTTTGCCCGGTGACGATTATGCGATCTGAAAGGGCTGATGCTGCGGCTTTAGGGGGACGATCAGCCTGGCTTTGACTCAATTGGAATGATTCATGGGTTGTTTGTTGTGTTTCTGAAATTCCCGTCGGAAGAGGGGATTGGTTAAGTGTCAAGGAAAATCTGGCATTTTCGGCAAAACTCTGAAGATCAAGTGACCCATTAGTGGCCGGAAATTCATAGTCGTTGAAAGAAAAATTCCTGAACGTCAGCTCTTCATCATTGGGTGCTCCTATAGCATCCGATCTATAGGCTGCTCCTGCATTCAGTAAGTCAATAGAGTTGAAGTTATTGGCCGGGTTGCTACCAAAGTCGTTCACCTCTCGATCAAATAGTGGGCCAGAATCGAATGGCAATTGAATTTCAAAAAGCTCATCCAATGTTTTCAAAGTTGAGTATGCCTGGGAGGCTGAGGCGCATGCAGGATCAAGATAGCGCATACAACTGAGGCAGTGCCCATGGGGCAGATGAGGACATGTTTGTTGAGGTGTTACTGCGTTGTCTATCGAACTGTTTGGAGAATTCAGCGGCCTTTCAACTGAATCGCTGCTATCGGATGGTGGTCGGAATTGACAAACGCCATTGCAGGGATAGACGAAACAATTTAAACCTAACGTGTGTTGGTGTTGTTGAGAGCCTCCGTTGCCATCGGCAGAGCCGGAGTAAAAGATGCTGGTGAAAAAGTCTGTAGCCTGATTACTGGTCGCAGGGGTGGGTTGACCGGATGATTCTGATGCCTGATAGGGAGGTGGGTTATGTCCAGAGCCAAACATCGTGGTGATGGTTGCAAATCGGTGATCCCCCTCTGTCAACATAAGTGCCGCCTGTTGTTCAATTGATTTAAACAGCGGTGAATCGGGATGCCAAAAGCTTTTTAAAAGCCAGCTGACAGCTATAATCGCCTCCAAAGATAGCGATGAATAAGGAGCGCAGCTCACAAGAGCGTCTTGAGTGGTCAGGATCAGCTCAAAAGCCATCAGCAGATTCGTGGCGTAAAACCATCGCCACGAGATCGACTCAATAATGGTCGAACCAGCATGTCTGTGTTGTTTGTCATCGGTTGACAAAGCTGATCCTGGGTAGCTTTTTGTGTCGGTAGTGTCTAGCGGGTTTCCCGACAGTGTTGGCCGGTCAGACTTTATGGAAAAGCTCTGTTTTGAACTTGCATTCAGTTCAAGCTCAACACTAAAGCGTCCTTTCCACGGATTGGCCTGACAGACGGCAGACAGCCACAGTAGCAGCAACAACGGTGCCGCAAAGAGAAAGTGTTTAATAATTCTGTCTCTGGATCCTGATATACAGAGAGGAAGGATAGATCAAGAAAATAAACATGTTTTTCTGTCAAAAACATTCTCTTTAAAGCCGATGGTTGCTGCCGGAAAAAAAGCATGGAAGGTTGGGTAAATCAAAGGCCGAGGTCAGAGTCCAGACTAACAGGCTTGTGTTTTCGATGTCTTCCTTTGTGGTCCCACAGGGTTTTAGCATTCTTGCAGATCATACCGCATGGTTGTTGTTGGCCATCTTCCCCAACTACCATCACATCACAGGTTTGTTGTCCGGTGTGCACTCTGTTTTTGTGATTCGACAGGGCATTAGCATTTTTGCAGACCCTCCCGCATGGCCACTGTTTGCCATCCTTCCTGACCACTGTTTTGTCACAGGTTTTTTGCCCGCTGTGGCATTTGCTTTTATGCTCCGCCAGAGAGCGGGCATTCTTGCAGACCATACCACATGGCCACTGCTGGCCATCTTTCCCGACCAGATTCACATCACAGGTTTGACGTCTGCTGTGGTATCTTCTTTTGTGATCCGACAGGGCTTGAGCATTTTTGCAGAATTTCCCGCACAGCCCTGGCTGGCCATCTGCTCCGATCAGGGTCACGTCACAGATTTTTTGCCCGGTATGGTATCTGCTTTTGTGAACCGAAAGGGCTTTAGTATTTTTGCAAACCCTTCCGCATAGCTGCGGCTGATCATACTCCCCGCCCCGCAGCTCGTTGCATACCAGGTTCCCAACGTAGCATTTGCTTTTGTGATTTGTCATGAGTTCTTGTGTCTGAGTCAATTGGTCAAAATCGAATGGGCGGTGAATTTCAGGGAGTTCATTCAATGTTTCAAGAGCTGAGTGTTGTTCGGAATATGCTTCGTTTGCCGGATCAAAACCTATGCAACTAAGGCAGTATCCATTAGTCAAATGAGGGCATGAGCTTTCAATGAAACTCAGCGGCCATTCAGCGGGTGCTCTGCTATCGTGTGATGATCGGAATTGACAAACCCCAATGCAGGGATAGACGAAACAATTTAAACCCAGAGTGTGCAGGTGTTGTTGAGGATCTCCTTTACCGTCGCCAGAGCCAGAATACACAGGGTTGGTTAATGAACCAGCCATGCGGGTGATGGGTTGTGGGGCTTTCTGGCTGGACGATACAGATGGCTGGTATTCTTGCTGGTTACTTCCAGAGCCAAACATCGCTGCGATGATCGCAAAAATCGCTTTTACAGATAGCCATGAAGAAAAGTTCGAATTTAGAGGGAAGGGGTCGGTTGTCAGGGTCAGCTCGTAAGCAAGCAGTAGCTTTGTGACATGAAGCCATTGCCACGAAGTTGACTCAAAGGTGGTCGTTTTCACTTCGTAACGGCAAAGTTTTTGGCGTTTGTCATCGTGGGGCGAAGCTGATCCTGAACAGCCGTTTGTGTCGGCAATATCTGACGGGTTGTCTGGTAATGTCTGACGGTCATGCTTTATGAAAAAGCACCGGTTTGAAGAACCAGCATCCTGTTCATACTCGATCATAAAACGTCCTGTCCACGGTTCGGCCCAGACGACAGATAGTGACTGAAGCAGCAAAAGCAGTCCCGCAAAGAGTAAGTATCTAATAATACTGTCCTTGCTTTCTGGCTACAGAGAGGAAAGATAGATCAAGAAAATAAGTGTGTTTTTGTGCCTCCTTCATAAATGATGGGTATCATATCCATACCACTTATTCATTTACCTTTTTGTGGAGTGGAGTCATCCTCCCGGCGTTCATCAACAGGCTTGTGCTTTCGATGTATTCTTCTGTGATTCGAGGGGTCCATAGAAAGCTGGCAGACCTCCCTGCATGGACGCAGCTGACCATCCTCTGCGAGTATTTTTACGTCACAGGTTTATTGCTTGCTGTGAGCTGTTTTCTTGTGATACGTCAGGGTACAAATATTCTTGCAGACTTTCCCGCATGGCCATTGCTGGCCATCGTCCCCAATCAGGGCTGTGTCACAGGTTTGTTGTCCGCTATGGTATCTTTTTTTGTGATCAGACAGAGCTTTGGAGCCCTTGCAGCTCGCCTCGCATGGCTGCAGTCGGCCATCCTCCCTGATCATTATTTCGTCGCAGATTTGTTGCCTGCCGTGAGCTGCTCTTTTGTGATCTGACAGGGTCTTAAGACTCTTGCAGATCTTCCCACATAGCCGCTGCTGACCATCTTCCCCGACCATTCTCACGTCACAGGTTTGTTGCCCGCTGTGGTATCTTATTTTGTGATCCGACAGGGCTCCAGCATTCTTACAGACCCTCCCGCAGAGGTGCTTCTGGCCATTCACTCCGATGACTCTTGCGTCACAGGTCTTTTGCCCGGAGTGTACTTTGCTTTCGTGAACGGATAGCGATAGAGCATTCTTGCAGACTTGCCCGCATGGTTGCCGCTGGCCATCCTCTCCAACCAGGGTCATATAACAGGCTTTTGGCCCGGTGTGGGCTCTTCTTTTGTGATTCACCAGGGCTTGAATATTCTTGCAGACCATCCCGCATGGCCGCTGCTGACCATCCTCACGGACCACTGTAACTTTGCAGGTTGGTTGCTCGCTGTGATATTCGCTTTTGTAGTCCGGGGCCATTCCTTCTGAGGCAACCCCGTCTATAACGTTGTCGTACACGTTATGCGGCTTAAGCTCAACTGGTTGGCCAGAATTATATTGGAGATGAATGGCAGTGGGATCAATCCATGTTTCGATAGGTGGTTTTTGTTGGAAATATGTTGCGCCTGCAAGATCAAAATCACCTATACAATTAAAACGGCATTCATTCACCAAATGGGTGCATGAGCTTTGTCCTTTCGAACTTTCTTCGGTACTCAATGTCCATTCAGTGGGCTCACTGCTGAAAGATAATGGTCGAAATCTGCAAACGCCACGACAGGGATAGATGAAACAATTTAAACCCAGGGTGTGTGACTGTTCTTGAGGGCCTCCGTTACCGCCGCGATAGTCAATATTCACGAGACTGTTGAAAGAGCCTGTAAGGTGATTGGAGGCTTTCTGGAATTGCTGACCGGATGATGCTGATGGCTGGCATTGTTGTTGGTTATTTCCGTAGCCAAACATTGCATTGATGGTCGCAAACGGTTGATTCTGATTCGCCTCTTGCTGAGCCACTTTTGGTTCAATCGGGTTAAACATCGGTGAATTGGGGTTCCAGTAGCTTTTTAAAAGCCAACAGAAAACTATAATTGCTTCTGGAGGTAACCATGAATAAGGATTGGAGAACAGAGGAGCGTCTCTGGTGGTCAGGATAAGTTGGTTAACCGCCAGCAGATGAGTGGTATAAAGCCATTGCCACGAAATCACACTAATGATGGTTGTTTTAACTCCATAACTGCAAGATTTTTGAGGTATATCATCAGGGGGCGAATCAAATCCTGAATGGTCTGAAGTACAGATAATGTCTGACGGGTTTTCTGACAATGTGTGCTGGTCTTGTTTTATGTAAAAGCCCTGATCTGGAGAACCAGTATCCTGTTCAAACTCGACAATAAAACATCTTGTCCGGAGTTCAGCCTGACAGGGGAGGGACAACGTCAGAAGTAAAAACATCACTACCGCAAAAGGTGAGTGTTTGATAATTCTATCCTTGCTTTCTGGTTTACAGAGAGGAAGGATAGATCAAGAGAATCAGCATGCTTTTCTGCCAAAGATATTCTGTTCATAAACCTTTGCTAAAACCAAAGGCTACACCGGGCAAAAAGTCGCTGCGTATTGGTCAGACCTTTGCCGAACATATTAAGGATCGAGGTTATTGTCCAGATCCACATCAACAGGCTTGCGTTTTCCATGAATTCTTCTGTGAACACTGTCACCTTACAGGTTTTTTCTCCGCTGTGGAGTTTGTTTTTGTGAGTACACAGAGATTGAACATTCTTGCAGACTGCACCACTTAGCTGCTTCTGGCGATCCCTTCTGGTCACGGTGATATTGCATATTATTAGATTTTTGTCGTGTATTATTTCTTGCCCGGACAAGGTTTGTTGGCAGTGAGTAGCTCCTTTAGCTGGTGTTCCTTCGGGAACAAGGCAATCATTCCCGGGTATTGACGCATCATCGCTGAGTAACCCGATAAGAGCTTCTGTAAAGGCTGTCCCTGAACTCATTAAAAGCCAACTGAAAAATGCAACCGCTTCTGCTGCTAGGAGCCTGACCGAGAATAGCGCCCGTAGCGAGGACGGCAGAAAATTGAGGATGAAAATTCGGTTTTGTGAGGAGAATAGCGAGCTATTTGACGAACAAAAGCGGATTTTCAGACCAATTTGCTGCCACCGCAGTAGGGCAGTCTATTCTCGGTCAGGCTCCTAGCAGCCTGTCGGACTTAAGACTGTCCTACTGCGGTTGCAATAAATTGGTCTAAAAATCTCTGTTTCTTCGTCAAATAGCTCGCTATTCTCCTCAGAAACAGAGATTTTTATCCTCAATTTCTTGCAATCCTCGCTACGGACGCTTAAGTCCGACAGGCTGCTAGCCATGAATATTGAGTGGTGCCTGAAGAGGCGTCTTTGTTGATCAGGATTAGCTGGTAAACAATCAGAAGATGAAAGTTGTAAAGTAATTGCCAAAAAGTAGAATCAATAAGGGGCGTCTTCAGTGTGTAAATGCAATGTTTTCGTCGTTTTTTATCAGGTAGAAAACCTGATTCATTGTGGTCGTTGGTGACGCTAATATCTGAAGGGTTGCCCGACAATGTGCCCCGGTCAAATTTTATAGAGAAAGTGTCGCTTGGAGAACCTGCACCCTGTTCAAGCTCGACATTAAAGCGTCCTGTCCACGGTTTGGCCTGACAGACGACAGTCAGCGACAGTAGCACTCGGAAAAAACCATGAAAGGGTGCCAGACAAGGGATTAATCGCCCTGTTTCACATTCACAGGCTTGCGTTTTCGGTGTACTCTTTTGTGATTCGAAAGTTCCAGAGCATTGTTGCAGATCTTCCCGCATGATTGCTGCTGGCCATTCTCACTGATCACGATCACTTCACAGGTTCTTTGCCCGGTGTGGTATTTTCTTCTGTGATCTGACAGGGCTTTGGAACTTTTGCAAACCGCCCCGCATGGCTGCTGGCCATTTTCTCCGATCACTGACAGGTTACAGATTTTTTGCTCGCTGTGGTCTCCTCTTTTGTGATCCGACAAGGCTTGAGCACTCTTGCAGACCTTCCCGCATGGGCGCGGCTGTCCATCCTTCCCGACTATGGTCTCTGCACAGGTTTGTTGCCCTGTATGGTATCTGCTTTTGTGAGATGACAGGACTCGAGCATTCTTGCAGATTCTTCCGCATGGTCGTTGCTGACCATCCTTGTCGATCACTTTTTTGTCACAGGTTTGTTTGCCGGTGTGGAATCTGCCTTTGTGATTCATCAGGACTTGAGCATTCTTGCAGACCTTTCCACATGGTTGCTGATGGCCGTCTTCAAGGACCAGGGTCGCGTCACAGGTCTTTTCGCCGGTGTGGTATTTGCTTTTGTGAGATGACAGGGCTTGAGCATTTTTACAGACATGCCCGCATGGCCGCTGCAGGCCATCTTCCATGACCAGGGTCACGTCACAGGTTGGTAGTCTGCTCTGGTCTCTGGCTCGTATTTTACGACGCATACTGAGTAACCCATCGATTATAACAATGTCATCAGCGGTGACAGGCAAATGCCCCGACATTGGTACATTAGAATTGACTGGTCCGGCAGGGTCATTATTTGCTGCCCCTGCATTCATTAAATGTCTGGCGATTATAGAATCAACATGACTTCTGCAGCTCAAGCTGGGACCATTAGCCAAACAGGCGTGTGAGTTTTGTCCTGTTTGACCTGTCGAATGGTCTAAGGGATTTGGCGGCCATTCAGCGTGTTCATTGCTATCGAATGATGGTCGAAATTGACAAACGCCATGGCAAGGATGGAGGAAACAATTCAAACCTAACGTGTGTGAGTGTTGCTGAGGATCTCCTTTACCCTCGCCAGAGTGTAGGAAACTCGTGAAAGAGCCTTTAGGGTGGGTGGTAACTTGTGGGGCTTGCTCACCAGAAGATTCTGATGACTGATGCTGATATTGTGCCGGGTTATGTTCAGGGCCAGACATAATAATGGTGATCGCAAACGGGCGATTTTGGCTCGCTTCCCTTTGTACAATCGGGTTAAACAGCGGTGAATCAGAGTTCCAAAGGCTTTTTAAGAGCCAACCGACAGCGATAGTTGCTTCCAGAGGTATCCAGGAATAAGAAGGTGTCGCAAAACTCCAGTAACCCTTTCTCAACCCGGAGCAGATGAGTATTTTTGTGACAGCCTGATAAAGGGTCGGGCCCAGGGGCTTGTCTTTGTTGGTCAAGATCAGTTCATAAGCAACCAACAGCTTTGTTGCGTATAGCCATTGCCACGAAATCAACTCAATAAGAGTCTTTTGTATCTCGTAACTATAAATCTTTTGTCGTTTGTTATCAGGTGGCATACCCGCTTCTGCGCAGCCGTCAGTGTTGCCAATATCTGAGGGGGTGAGCGACAATCTGCGCCGGTCAAGTTTTATAGAAAAATTATGGTTTGGAGAAGCTGCATCCTGTTCAGGCTTAACAATAAAACGTCCTGCCCAGGGTCTGGCCTGGCAGACGACAGACAACGACAGCAATAGCAGTGCAGCCGGGACTATGTGTTTGATAATTCTATCCTTGCATTCTGGTTTACAGAGAAAAAGGATAGAACATGAAAATAAGGGTGTTTTTCTGGCAAAAAGCCTCTCTTGAAAAGCAAAAGTAGCATCTGGAAAAATCTCATGAAAGCTTGCCAGACTAGTCGTTCAGGTCCGTATCCATACGCTTGCGTTTTCGATGAAGTCTTTTGTGCACCGACAAGGCGTGAGCATTCAGGCAGATCTTTCCGCATCGCCGCTGCTGATCATACATCACGGCCACGGTCTCATCACAGGCTTGTTGCCCTGTGTGGTCTCTTCTTTTGTGAGATGACAGGTCTTGGGCATTCTTGAAGAACTTTCCGCATGGCCGCAGCTTGGTGTCCTCCCCGACCACGATCGCGTCACAGGTTTTTTGCCCGCTGTGGACCTTGCTTTTATGAGACGACATAGATGGAGCATTCTTAAAGATGATTCCGCATGGTCGCAGCTGGCCATCTTCCCCAACTACGGTTACGTCACAGATTTTTTGCCCGGAGTGGAATCTACTTTTATGAGTCGACAGGGCCTGAGCATTTTTGTAGAGCTTCCCGCATGGCCGAGGCTGGCCATCATCCCCGATTACAGTCCGGTCACAGGTTTTTTGCCCGCTATGCCCTCTGCTTTTGTGACATGACAGGGCTTTGGCATTCTTGCAAATCATTCCGCATGGCTGCTGCTGGCCATCCTGCCCGGGCTCTATTACCTCACAGACTTGCTGCCCGCTGTGGTCTCTGCTTTTGTGATCACCCAGGGCACGGTTATTCTTGCAAACCTTCCCGCATGATTGCTGCTGGCCATTCTCATTGATCACGTTCACTTTGCAGGTTTGTTGTCCCTTGTGGTATCTGTTTTTGTGAGATGACAGAGCGTTGGCGTTTTTGCAGACAGTTCTACATGGTCGCTGCTGGCCAGATTTCCCGGGCACAGTCTCTTGACAGATTCGTTGTCTCGTGTCGTCTGTTCTTTTGTGATCCGTCTGGGCCTGATCACTTTTGCAGGACTTCCGGCATGATCGCATTCGGTCATTCTTTCCGATCATGGTCACATGACAGATGTTTTGCCCGCTGTTGTCTGTGGCTTGTATTGCTTCTGTCTGGAAAAGATCAGGTTGGCTCTGAGCCGATTGGGATGATTCAGTGGTTATGTGTTGTGTTTCTGAATGGGTAGACGTGAAGGAAATCCCGGTTTCTCCGAGAAGATTCTGGCCACGTAGCTTGAGTAAACCGTTAACTATAACCAAATCATCAGCAGTGATAGGTAAATGTCTGCGCATTGGGATATCATCATTGACTGGCTCCATAGGGGCAGTATTTGCCACTTCAGCACTCATTGAACATCCAGGGTTGCAGCCATTCAGGTTGCCATCAAGACCATGGAGCTGATGCTGATCAGCCTGTTGCTCAGAAGGTTGGCCAGAATCACACTGGAGATGAATGTCAGGGGGATTAATCCGTATTTCGAAAGGTCGGATTTCTTGGAAATCTTTAGCGTTTACAAAACCAGAATGATCCGAATAACCAGGGCTGTATCCATTGGCAGAATGGGGAGGTGTTTTTTGACCGGGCTTAACTCCTGCGTGATCTGACGAACCGTCCTTGGAATTCGGTGGCCATTCACTGGGCTCTGTGCTGTTGGGTGAGGGTCGGAATCCGCAAACACCATGACAGGGGTAGACAAAACAATTTAAATCCAAAGTATGAAAGTATTGCTGAGGGCTCCGGTTACCCCGGCCAGAGGCAGAGTACAGAGGGCGAATTATAGAACTTGCAAGAGAGGGGGTGGCTTGTGAGGCCTGCAGGCCGGATGGTTCTGATGGTGGGTGTTGTTGTTGGTTACGCTCGGAGCCAAACAGCGCAGTGATGATCGCAAACGGGTTATTTTGACTCGCTTCTTGCGGTGCCTCTTTTAGTTCAATCAGGTTAAACAGTGTTGAGTGGGGACGGCAATAGCTTTTTAAAAGCCAGCTGAAAGCGATAACCACTTCGACAGGTATCCATGAACACGGGGTGGAGCGCGCAGAGGCGCCTCTGATAGTCAGGATCAGTTCGTAACCAGACAGCAGATGATTGGCGTAAAATAGTTGCCAGGAACTCGACTCAACAGGGGTCGTATCTACCCCGTAACCAGGGGGTCTGTGTTGATTGTCAGCAGTGTCTGACGGATTGTCGGACAATGTATGCTGGGCACGCTTTATAGAACAGCTCCGGCTTTGAGGACCTGCATCCTGCTCAAACTCAACAATAAAAGGTCCTGTCAAAGGCTCGGCCTGACAGACGACAAACAACGACAGCACCAACAGTGGTAACGAAAAGAATGAGTGTCTAATAATTCTATCCTTGTGTTCTGGTTTACAGAGAGGAAGGATAGGTCAAGAAAGTAAGCGTGTTTTTCTGTTAAAAACCTTCTGTTAAAAAACCAAAGCTGCACCGGAAAAAAACTCATGAAGGGACAGGTGCCAGATCAGGGGACACCTTGGTCCAAACTAACAAGCTTGCGTTTTCGATGCACTCTTTTGTGCTCCGACAAGGCTTGAGCACTCTTGCAGACCTTCCCGCATGGGCGCGGCTGACCGTCCTTCCCGACTGTGGTCTCTGCACAGGTTTTTTGCCTGGCATGGTCCCTTTTTTTGTGATCCGACAGGGCACTGGCATTCTTGCAGGTCTTCCCGCATTGTTGCTGCTGACCATCCCCCCCGACCATGATTATGCTACAGGTTTTTTGTCCGGTATGGTTTCTGCTTTTGTGATCCGAAAGGGATCTGATATTTTTGCAGACTTGCCCGCATGGCAGCGTCTGACCATCTTCTCCGACCACGGTTGCGTCGCAGACTTGTTGCCCGGTATGGTGTCTTCTTCTATGATCCGACAGAGCACTGGGATTTTTGCAGATCTTCCCGCATGGTTGCTCCTGGCCATTCTCTCCAAACACTGTTTCATCACAGGCTGGTTGCTTGAGATGGTGTTTGATTTTGTGAGATGACAGGGCTTTAGCACTTTTGCAAACCGCCCCACATGGTTGCTGTTGGCCATCCTCTTTGACCACCGAAACCTCGCAGGTTTTCTGCCCAGAGTGGTTTCTGCTTTTGTGATATGACAGGGCTTTGGCATTCTTGCAGACTATCCCGCATGGCTGCGGCTGGCCATCTTCCTCGACCACGGTCACGTCACAGGCTTGTTGCCCGCTGTGTTGTCTGATTTTGTGATCTGAAAGGGATTGAGAGCTCTTGCAGACCTTCCCGCATGGCCGCTGATGACCATACTCCTCGACTACTGTTATGTCACAAATCTGTTGCCCGCGGTGGTTTTTGCTTTTGTGAGATGACAGGGCTCGAGAATGTTTGCAGAGCTTCCCGCATGGCCGTTGCTGACCATCCTGTCCATACACGGTCACATCACAAGTTTGTTGCCCGCTGTGGTATTTGCTTTTGTGAGACGAAAAAACTTGAGAGTTTTTACAGACTCTGCCGCATAGCTGCTGCTGGCCATCCTCCCCGACCACGGTCAGGTCACAGACTTGTTCCCTGGAGTGGATTTTGCTCTTGTGAGATGACAGGGCTCGAGCATTGCTACAGACTGATCCGCATGGTCGCTGCTGGCCATCCTCCCCGACCACGGTCAGGTCACAGACTTGTTCACCGGAGTGGATTTTGCTCTTGTGACATGACAGGGCTCGAGCATTCCTGCAGACTGATCCGCATGGTCGCTGCTGACCATCCTCACCAATCACGGTCACTTGACAGGTCTTTTTTAGGGTGTGGTATCTGCTTTTGTGAGCCGAAAAAATTTGAGAGTTTTTACAGACTCTGCCGCATAGCTGCTGCTGGCCATCCTCCCCGACCACGGTCAGGTCACAGACTTGTTCCCCGGAGTGGATTTTGCTCTTGTGACATGACAGGGCTCGAGCATTCCTGCAGACTGATCCGCATGGTCGCTGCTGACCATCCTCACCAATCACCGTCACTGGACAGGTTTTTTGTCCTGTATGGTATTTGCTTTTGTGAGACGAGAGGGCTCTGGCATTCTTGCAGATTGCTCCGCATGGCCGTTGTTGGTCTTCTTTCCCAGCCAGGCTCAGGTTACAGGTTCTTTGTTTGCTGTGATCTGTAGTTTGCGCCTGATCTGTCCGGGAATGGCGAGGTGGGCTTTGACCCAATTGGTATGATTCTGTTGTCGTTTGTTGTGTTTCTGAAGTCCCCATTGGGGGAGGGGTAAGTGTAAATGGAATTTCGTTTCTTTCGAGAAGAATGCGCTTGCCCAGATTCAGCAGAGCGTTGACTATCACCCAATCATCAGTGTTGATAGGCAAATGCTCATGCATTGACACATCATCATTGAGTGTATCGGTATGGTCAATATAGGTAGTCCCTGTACTCGAGTTTGCATGGTTGCAGCTGTCGGTCGGGTTGCTGCTCATGCCCTGGGAGTCTGGCTGGTGCGCCTGTGGCTGAAGGAGTTGGCCAGAAATGCATTGCAGTGGTATGCCAGGGGTGGGAGCCCATGTTTCGACAGGCGGATTTTGTTGGCAATTGGTAGCGTATACAGAATCAGAATGACCCACACAATCAAGGCAGTAAGCATTGGTACATTGAGGGCGTGAGTTTTGTTCGGGTGTCGCTCCTCCTTGATCTGTAAAGCTGTTTTTGTAATTCAGCGGCGATTCATCGGATACCCTGCTATCGAGTGATGGCCTGAGCCTGCAAACGCCATTGCAGGGATAGACGAAACAATTTAAATCGAAACTATGTGAGTCTTGATGAGGGCTCTGGTCACCACCGCCAGAGTCAGAATACAGGCAATTAGTGAAATAGTTTTTAGTGTCTGTTATGGGTTGTGGGGCTTGCTGCCCCGATGACTTTGATGGCTGGTATTGCGATTGGTCATGTCCAGAGCCAAGCAGCATAGTGATGGCCGCAAGAGGGTGATTCTGACTCGCTTCCTGTTGCTCAATCGAGCTGAACAGTGGCGAATCGTCGCTCCAATAGTTTTGTAAAAGCCAACCGGCGGCGACAACCGCTTGTATCGGTAGCCATGAATAAGGGGTAGAACCCGGAGGGGCTTCTCTGGTGGTCAGGTTGAGTTCGAAGGCTACCAGCAGATAAGTGGCGTAAAGCAACTGCAAGGAAATTGACTCTATGTTGGTCCTTTTTAACCCGTAACTGAATGAACTGTGTCGTTTGTTATAAGACGGTAATTCTGATTCTGCATAGCCTTTTGTTCCGGCAATGTCTGACAGCTTGCCCGGCAGTACATGCAGGTTATGCTTTATAGAAAAGCACTTGCCTGTATAAGCTGAATCCTGTTCAAGCCCGATAATAAAATGTTTTGTTATCAGTTCAGCCTGACAGGCGACGGATAACGACAGTAGCAGCAACAGTGGTGCCCAAAAGAGTGAGTGTTTAATAATTCTATCCCTGTATTCTGGTATACAGGGAGGAAGGATAGATCAATAAAGTAAGGGTTTTTTTCTGTTAATAAACTTCTGTTGAAAGCCAGAGGTTGCAACGGGCAAAAAGTTGCTGCGAAATGGCCTGCCTTGTAAGGGGTGTATTAAAGATCCTGATCGGGATTCTACTGTGCCATTCAATAGTTCAAGAAGCGATTTTTCTTGGGAAGCTGGAGCATCTTCAGATTCAAAATACCCCATGCAACCATAGCCGTATTGGTTAGCCGAAAGAGGGTATGAGCTTTGTCCCGGCGTGACTCCTGCGAGGCCTGTCGAATTTTCGCTAAAAAGAGTGAGTGTTTAATAATTCTATCCTTGCGTTCAGATACACAGAGAGGAAGGATAGATCAAGAAAATAAGTGTGTTTTTCTTTTGAAAATTTTCTGTTAAAAACCCAAGGCATCACCGGTCAAAAAATCGCTGCAAATAGCTCTGTCTTCCTGAGGAGTGAAGTCATCATCCCGGTTTATATCAACAGGCTTACGTTTTCGATGTATTCTTTTGTGGCTTGACAGGGCGTGAGCATTCTTGCAGATCTTTTCGCATGGCTGCGGCAGGCCATCTTTCCCGATCACTGTTTTGTCACAGATTTGCTGACCGCTGTGTTCTTTTCTTTTGTGTGTCGAAAGGGCTTGAGCATTCAGAAAGACCATTCCACATGGCTTCGGCAGGCCACCTTCCCCAAACAGACTCTCGCCACAGGTTTTTTGCCCGGTGTGGACCCTGCTTTTGTGAGACGACAGGACACGAGTATTCTTGCAGACTTTGCCGCATGGTTGCTTCTGGTTATTCTCCCCGATCACGGTTATGTTGCAGGTTGCTTGCTTGCAGTGATTTCTGTTTTTGTGATCCGAAAGGGCTTGTATACTCTTGCAGAGCTTGCCACATGGCTGCGGTTGACCATCCTCCCCGATCACGGTTGCGTCACAGGTTTGTTGTCCGCTGTGAGTGCTTCTTTTGTGAACCAACAGAGTTTTGGCATTCCTGCAGACTTTACCGCATGGCTGCGGTTTGCCATCTTTGCTGACCACAACTTCGTCACAGGTTTGTTGTCCACTATGAATGCATTTTTTGTGAATCTGCAAATATTGATTATTCTTGCAGATCTTCCCGCATGGCCGTAGCTGGCCATTCTTGCCGACCACAGTCAGGTCACAGATTTTTTTTTCGCAGTGTGAGTCTCTCTTGTGATACGACAGATTTCTGGCACTATTGCAGACTTTCCCGCAGGGTCTTGGCTGGTTATCCTCTCCGACCACTATCATGGCACAGGTCTTTTGCCCGGTATGGAGGTTGCCTTTGTGGTCCCACAGGGCTCGCTTATTTTTGCAGACTTTCCCACATGGTCGCAGCTGGCCATTCTTTCCGACTACGGTCACCTCACAAGTTCTTTGCCCGCTGTGGATGCTGCTTTTATGAGATGACAGTGATCGAGAGTTCTTGCAGATCGTCCCACATGGCTGCAGCTGTCCATCCTTCTTTACCACGGCCACATCACAGGTGAGTTGCCCGACAGCGTCAGTGGTATCGACAGGTTCCGAACTCATTGAGTTTGAGGCGACCCCACCTGCAGGGTTGCAGTTATTGGCTGGGTTGCCACCCATGCCATGGGCCTGGAGTAGAGGATCAAGTTGGCTCATGTAACTTAATCTGTATCTATTTGCCAAATGATGGAGTGCGTTTCGTTCGGCTGTTTCTCCTGTGTAATTCAGAGAACTTTCACCGTCATTCAGAGACCTTTCAGCGTAACCTCTGCTATCGGATGATTGTCGTAATAGACAAACGCCAAAACAGGGAAAGATGTAGCAATTTAAGCCCATAGAGTGTAAATGCCGTAGGGGGTCTTTGTTACCGTCGCCATAGTCAGTATTCAGGGTGCTGGTGAAAGAATGTATGCGGTGGCTGGATGTCTGCGGGGCTGTCTGGGTGGATGATTTTGATGACTGGTCTTGTGGTTGGTCATGTCTGGAGCCAAACATCATGGTGATGGTTGCAAACAGGTAATCCACCTGTGTTAATATATATGCCGAATGTCGTACAACTGGTTTAAACAGCGTTGAGGCTGGGTTCCAGTAGCTTTTTATAAGCCAAACGGCAGTGATAGCTGCTTCTGTAATGGGTATCCATGAATAAGGACTGGAGTACAGAGGTGCACTTCTGGTTTTCAGTTTCAGCTCGGAATCAACCAGCAGGTGAGTGGCGTAAAGAAATTGCCACGAAATCGACCCGGTGAGGGTAGTTTTCACTCTGAAATAGAAAGGCTTGTGTCGTTTTATTTCGAATAGCCAATCCTGTTCTGTATAGCCGTTTATGTCGGCAATGTTTGAAAGATCGTCCGACAATGTAGGCTGTTCAAGCCTTATAGAAAAGTTCTGTTTTAGAAAACTTGCATCCTGTTCAAACTCAACTACGTGACGTCTCGTCAAAGTTTTGGCCTGACCGATGACAGAAAACGACTGTAGCAGCAACAGAAGTACCGTAAAGAATGAGTGTTTAATAACTCTATCCCTGCATTCTGGTTTACAGAGAGGAAGAATAGATCAAGAAAACAGGCGTGTTTTTCTGTTATGGTGTTGTGTCATAAAACGGTTACTAATGACCAAAGTCTGCATCGGGTAAACCTCATGAAATGGTGTTTGCCAGGTCAGGGTTTGAAAACATCGTCCTGTTCAGGATTAACAGGCTTGCGCTTTCGATGTATTCCCTTGTGATCCGACAGGACTTGAGCATTCTCACAGACCTTTCCGCATCGTCGTATCTTTCCATCCTCTTTGATCACTCTCGCTACACAGGTTTTTTGCCTGGAGTGTTCTTTTTTTTTGTGAGTCATCAGCGATCCATTGTTCTTGCAAACTGCCCCACACAACTTTGGTCGACCATCTTCCCCGGTCATGGACACATCACAGGTTTTTTGCTCGCTGTGCACTCTGCTTTTGTGAGACGAAAAGGCTTGAGCGTTATTGTAGACTTTACCGCATGGCCGCTGCTGGTTATCCTTGCCGAGTACCGGCATGTTACAGGTTTTTTGCACGCTGTGTTCCCTGTTTTTGTGGACCCAAAGGGCCTGGTTATTCTTGTAGACCCTTCCGCATGGTTGCTGCTGACCATTCGCATTGACCATGGTTATGTCACAGGTTTTTTGCCCGGTATGATATTTGCTTCTATGAGATAACAGGGCCTTAGCATTTTTGAAGATCCTCCCGCATGTTTGCAGCTGGCCATCTTCTGCGACCAAGGTTTCTCCACAGGTTTGTTGCCCGGTGTGGGTTCTCAGTTTGTGATCCGCCAGGGCTTGAGCATTCCTGCAGACTGTCCCGCATGGCTGCTGGCCATCCTCAGAGAACAGAGTTACATCACAAACTTCTTGTCCGCCGTGGTTTCTTCTTCTGTGACCGGTCAGGGAGTGAAGACTCTTGAAGATCCTCCCGCATTGTCGCTGCTGGCCGTCGTCCTCTACTATGGTTGCGTCACAGATTTCCAGTCCACTGTAGTCTTCGGCTTGTGCTGCTCCTGTTTGGGAAAGGTGGGGTGGGTTTTGATCTGCCTGGGTTAGTCTTGTTGGTTGTTGTGTTTCTGAAGTCGCCACTGGAGATGTTAAATGGTTGAGCGTAAAGGAAATCCTTGTTGCTTCTGAAAGACTATGACCACGTAAATTGAGCAACCCGTTGATTATGATCAAGTCATCATCGGTGACGGACATATTCCGAGGCATTCGTAAATGAACATTAAGTGCCCCGCTGTGGCCAGTATATGCTGCCCCTGTGGTCATTGTGAGTGAATGGTTGCAGCACTTTGTCGGGTTGTCATCCGTGCCGTGATGCTGAGGTTGCTGTGCCCGCGGCTGAAAGGGTTGATCAGAAGCGCATTGGAGTTGGATGGCAGGGGAATCATTCAATGTTTCCAGCATCCATTCAGCGGGCTCCTTGCTATCGGATGATGATCGGAATCTACAAACGCCATTACAGGGACGGACGAAACAATGTAAACCCAGAGTGTGTAACTCTTTTTGAGGATTTCCGTTACCGTCGCCACCGTTAGTATTCTGGAGTCTGATAAGAGAGTGCTTAAGGCGGGTAGTTGTCGTTGGGGCTTGCTGGCTGGATGATTTTGATGGCTGGTATCCTCGTTGGTTACGTCCGGAACCAAACATCAGAGTGATAGCCATAAATGGGTAATCCTGACTCATCTGCTGTTGTTCAATCGTGTTAAACAGCTGGGAATCGGGGTTCCAATAACATTTTAAAAGCCAGCCGACAGCGACAGCCGCTTCTAAAGGTATCCATGAATAAAAGCCTGAGCCCAAAGGCACTACTTTGGTCGTCAGGATCAGTTCGTAAGCAACCAGCAGATGAGTGGCGTAAAATAATTGCCACGAAATCGGCTCTATAAGGAAAGTTTTCAGTCTTTGATTGCAAGGCTTTTGTCGTATTTTATCAGGAGGCCAATCTGGCCCTGCGTAGCCGTCTGTGTCGGCAATGTTTGACGGGTTTTTCAGCAATATATGCTGGTCATGCTTTATAGAAAAGCTCTGTTTTAGAAAGTCTGCATCCTGCTCAAACTCGACTGTAAAACGTCTTGTCAGAGGTTTGGCTGGACAGATGACATTCAACGACAGTAACAGCAAGAGAATTGCCATAAAGAGTGGGTGTTTAATAGTTCTATCCCTGCATTTTGGCTTACAGAGAGGAAGGATAGATCAAGAAAATAAGTGTGTTTTTCGATCAGAGACCTTGATTAAAAAAACTCTGCCATAGACCCGAGGCACACAGCGCAGAACTTGATGAAAGGAGTGTCAGATCAAGGACCGGGAGCATTGTCCCGCTCGACATCAACAAGCTTGCGTTTTTGATGTTTTCTTTTGTGATCCGACAGGGCGCTGAGACTCTTGTAGGTCTTTCCGCATTGCTGTGGTTGGCCATTCACCCCAACCACTGTCACGTCACAGATTTTTGGACTGCCATGCACATTCCTTTTGTGACCCGACAAAACTTGAGAATTCTTGCAGACTGCTCCGCATGGTCGCGGCTGGCCATCCCCCGCAGTCACGGTTACGTCACAGGTTTTTTGCCCTGTGTGGATTCTGTATTTGTGATCCCAAAAGGCTCGAATATTCTTGCAGACAGTCCCGCATGGCCGCAGTTGACCATTCTTTTCGAGGATTGTCGCGTCACAGATTTTTTGTTTGGAGTGGGCTTTACTTTTGTGATCCCAAAATGCCCGAGCATTCTTGCAGACAGCCCCGCATGGCCTCTGCTGCCCATCCTCCCCGATGATTGTTAAGTGACAGTTTTTTTGCCCGCTGCGGATTCTGCTTCTGTTATCCAACAGGGTGTGAACATTCCTGTAGACCTTTCCGCATGGTCGCTGGTGGAAATCCTCTTTGTCTATGCTAGCGACACTATCTGTATTTCCAACAGGATCTATTTCATAAGCTCTTCCTTCACCTATTGAGTCTGAGGCGATCCAGTCTGAGGCGACCCTATCTATAGGTTTGGCCGGGACACAGTCAATGCTATAAACCTCTGGCTTAAATAATGGCTCAGAATTGTATTGGAGCTGAATCAATGTTTCAAAAGGCGAGTTTTGTTGGATATCTGCAGTGTTTAAAGGATCAGTTTGAACCAGGCAACTAAAGCAATATCCACTGGCCAAATGAGGACACGAGCTTTGTCCGGGTATTAATTCTGTGTCGCCTGATAAATTTTTTTCAGAATTCAGCAGCGGTTCAGCAGTCCCTCTGCTACTGGATGATGGTCGGAATTGACAAACGCCACGACAGTGATGGACGAAACAATTGAAACCCAAAGTATGCAGATTGCCTTTGGGGTAGTCGCTACCGTCACGATAATCAGTATTCAGGAGAAGGGTGAAAGAGTTTGTAATGAGGGAAGTGGTTTGTGAGGCTTGCTGCCCCGATGATCCTGATGGCTGATATTGTTGTGCGTGATGTTCGGAGCCAAACATGGTAAAGATGGCAGCAAACAGGTGAACTATCCGTGTCAGGGGTGGTGACGTGTCTTGTGTCTCGATAATGGTCGTTTTAACTCTGTAACCGTAAGAAATATGTCGTGTATCCTCAGGCTGAGAATCTGATCCTGGGTAGCCATTGGTGTCGACAATCTCTGACCGGCGATCCGGCAATATATGCCGGGCAGACGTTATAGAAAAGTTCTGTCCTGGAAAACCTGTATCCTGTTGAAGCTCAACAATAAAGCGTCTTGTCAACGTTTCGGGCTGACAGACGATAGGCACCGATAGTAGCAGTGCGACAAAGCATGAGTGTTTAATAAATCTGTCCTTGCATTCTGGGTTACAGAAGAGGAAGGATAGATCAAGAAAATAAGCACATTATTCTTTTAAAAAATTTCTGTTAAAAGTTGAGTTGCACTGGGATTTCGCTACTTTTGTGCAGCCCCGCTACCGGTTGGCCATTCTCTGCGACCAAGCTCCTGGTCGAAGGTTTTCTCCTTCCTGTGGTATCTGCTTTTGTGGATAATCAGAGCTTGAACATTCTTGCACACCGTTCCGCATGGCCGCAGCTGGTCGTCCTCCCTGGCCACAGTCACTTCACAGATTTGTCGTCCGGTGTGAGCTCTTCTTTTGTGATCGGTTAATTTTTTAGCACTCTTGCAGAGCTGCCCGCATGGTTGCAGCCGACCGTTCTTCCCGGCTACTGGTACGTCACAGTTTCTTTGTCGGGTGTGTGCGCTTCTTTTGTGTTCCGAGAGGGCTTGAACATTCTTACAGATTTTCCCGCATGGCCGTGGCTGGCCATATTCTCCATCCACTTTGATATCACATTTCTGTTGCGCAGTGTGGATGTTTCTTTTGTGATGCCAAAGGCTATCAGCATTCATATAAATCTTTCCGCATGGCTGCAGCTGGCCATTTTCCGCAATCACTGTTACGTCACAGGTTTGTTGCCCGGTGTGTTCCCTTCTTTTATGATACGACAGTGCTTGTATATGCGTGCAGACCTTCCCGCATGGACGACGCTGGCCATCTTCCCCGACCACTATCACGTCACAGGTTTTTTGCCCGCTGTGGCATCTCTTTTTGTGAGCCGACAGGGTCTGTGCATTCTTGCAAACCTTCCCGCATCGCCGATTCTGGCCATCCTCGCCGGTTTCCTTTATGTCACAGGTTTGTCGCCCTCTGTGGTATTTGCCTCTGTGATTCCAAAGAGCCGCGACGTTCTCGCAGATCATTCCGCATAGCTTCAGCTGGCCATCCTCTCCGACCACTTTGACGTCACAAATGTGTTGCTCAGTATGGGCCTTGTTTTTGTGAGTTGAGAGATGTTGGGTACTTTTGCAGACTATCCCGCAAGGATATGACTGGCCATCTCTTGCGATCACTCTGACATTACAGGTTTTTTGGTTATCTGACGGGGAGTGTTGGAAATGTGCAGTTCCAGAGGGAGGCATTCCTATGGGAGGAAAAAAACCATACCCGGGCAATGATTCAACATAGTTGAGTGGTCCGGTAGCTTCAGCTACGTGAGCTGCCATTGCATTCAGTGAGCCCGGGGCGGTCCCTTGTATGACGACTTCTTCTATGGCGACTCTTTCTAAAGGGTTGTCGCCATTAGCTGGATTACCATTAACCTCATGCGTCTGTAGGTCAAATAGTTGACCAGAATTAGAATGATCTATGCAACTGAAGCAGTATCCGCTAGCCAAATGGAGGCATGAGCTTTGCCCGGGTGTTGCTTCAGTCTGACCTGTTGAACTTTCCATAGTATTTAGCAGCCATTCAGCTTGCACTGTGCTACACGGTGTTGTTCGGAGTCTGCAAGCGCCATGACAGGGATAGACGAAACAATTTAAACCTAAAGTATGGGAGTTTTGTTGAGGGCCTCGGTTGCCGTCGCCAGAGCCAGGGTACAGCTGGTTGGTGAAATAGCCCGTAATATGGGGGCTCGCTGCCGGGACTTGCTGGCCGGATGATTCTGATGGCGGGTACTGTTGTGGATTGTCTCCAGAGCCAAACATCGCAGTGATGATCGCAAACGTAAAATTTTCTTGTTTCAATATCGATGCTGCCTGTTGTTCAATTGGGTTAAACAGGAAGAGGAAGGAAGCGGGGTTCCAATAGCTTTTTAAAAGCCAGCCGACAGCAACAACCGCCTCTACCGGAAGCCATGAATCAGGGCTGGAGTTTAGAGGATTGTCTTTGATAATCAGGGTCAGTTGGTAAGCAACCAGCAGGTTCGTGAAATAAAGCCATTGCCACGAAATCGACTCACTAATGGTCGTTTTAACTCTGTGACCATAAGGTCTGTGTCGTTTTTCATCTGATCCTGTATAGCTGTCTGTATCGGCAATATCTGAAGGGTTGTCCGGCAATGAATTCAGTTCGCATTTTATAGAAAAACCATGATTCGAGTAGCCTGCAATCTTTTCAAACTCAGCAGTAAAATGTTCTGTCCACAGTTCTGCCTGACAGTCGAGAGACAGCAAAAGTAGAAGTAACACTGATACCGAAGAGAGTGAGCGTCTAATGATTCTGTCCTTACAGTCAGGTTTAAAGAGAGCGGGATAGATCAATAAAATAAGCGTGTTATTCTTTTAACAGAGGACGGATATCAGAACATATCATTACTTATTCACTTTGCTTTTTTGAAGACCGGGGCCATCGTTCTGCTCTGAATCAATATGCTTGCTTTTTCGATGTCTTCTTTTATGAGCCGTGAGAGCCTGGGCATTCCGGCAGATCTTTCCGCATGGCTGTGGCTGACCATCCTTACCGACCACGATTACGTCACATTTTTTTTGACCCGTGTGAGCAATTCTTCTGTGAGTCGATAAAGCCCGTATATTATCGCAGATCTTTCCGCATGGTTGCTGCTGGCCATCCTCTTTGACCACTATCTGTTTACAGGTTTGCTGCCCGGTGTGGTATCTGTTTTTGTGATCTGACAGGACTCGGGAATTCTTGCAGATCTTTCCGCATGGTTGTTGTTGGCCATCTTCTCCGGTCATTTTTAAGTAACAGATTTTTTGCTCGGAGTGGCATCTGCTTTTGTGGTAAGACAGGGCTTTAGAATTCATGCAGACCCTTAAGCATGGTCGTTGCTGGCCATCCTCCCCAATCATTGTTACTTCACAGATTTTTTGTTTAGTGTGGGCTCTGTTTTTGTGATCCGACAGGGCTTGAGCATTCTTGCAGATTTTCCCGCATGGTCCTGGCAGGCCATCTCCTCCGATCACGTTTACGTCACAGGTTTTTTGACCGGTGTGGAAGATTCTTCTGTGAGACGCCAGGCTCAGAGGACTCTTGCAGATTTTCCCGCATGGTCGCTGCAGTCCGTCTTTCCCGATTATTGACAGAGTGCAGGTTTGTTCCCCGATATGTTCTCTTCTTTTGTGTTGCGACAGGGCTTGAGCATTCTTGCAGACTGCGCCACATGAACGCTGCTGGCCATCTTCCCCGACCAGTGTCAATCCGCAGGTTTGTTGCCCGGAGTGGTATCTGCTTTTGTGAGAAGACAGGACCCGAGCATTCTTGCAGACTTTTCCGCATAATCGTTGCTGACCATCCTCCCCGGTCATGGTTACATAACAGGTTTGTTGCCTGGAGTGGTATCTGCTTTTGTGATCCGACAAGGCTTCAGAATTCTTGCAGAGCTTTCCGCATGGCCGTGGCTGACCATCCTTCTCTGTCACGGGTAAGTTACAGATTTGTGGTCCTGTGTGGGCAGCTCTTTTGTGAGACATCAGAGCCTGAATATTTTTGCAGATTTTCCCGCATGTCCGCTGCAGGCCATCCATCCCGACTACTGGCAGACCACAGGATTGTTGCCCGCTATGGTCTCTTCTTTTGTGATCCGTCAGGGCTTGAGCATTCTTGCAGACTGTCCCGCATGGTCGCTGCAAGCCATCCTCTGAGACCAATTTGACGCCACAGATTCGTTGATGATCTGAGAGGGATTTTTGACGATGTATCGTTCTTGCGAAAGGAAGATAGCTATTCCTGGTTATTGATCCATCATGATTGGGTGGTCCGGTAGCGTCAGCTGTATGAGTTGCCCATGGACTCATTTGGCCTGAGGCGACCCCGTCTGCAGGGTTGCTGCTATTAGCTGGATGGCGATAACTGTCATGCACCTTTAGCTCAAATAGTTGACCAGAATCAAGATGATCTATGCAACTGAAACAGTGTCCATCAGCCAAATGAGGGCATGAGCTTTGCGTGGGTGTTGCCTGTTTGTGACCCATTGAACATTCCAAGGTATTCAGCAGCCATTCAGGTGGCTCTGTGTTATCGGGTGAGGGTCGGAATCTACAAATGCCATGACAAGGATGGACGAAACAATTTAAACTCAAAGTGTGTGAGTGGTGATGAGGGCCTTCGTTACCGTCGCCAGAGCGAGAATACAGTGGGTTGCAGAAAGAGCTTGTAAATTGGGTGATTGCTGCATGGGCTCGACGGCCGGATGATTTTGTTGGCGGGTGCAGTTTTTGATTGTTGCCAGAGCCAAACATTGTTGTGATGGTCGCAAAAGGCAGATCCCCCTGTGTCAACATAGGTGTTACCTGTTGTTCAATCGGGTTTAACGCTGAGGAATCGGGGTTCCAATACTTTTTTAGAAGCCAGTCGATAGCGACCACTTCCACCGATAGCCATAAATCAGGATTCGAGATCAAAAGATTGCCTTTGGTGATAAGGATCAGTTCGTAAGCAGCCATTAAATTGGTCGCATAAAGCCATTGCCACGAAATCGACTCAATGGCAGTGGTTCTGACTCTGTAACCGTAATGTCTATGTCGTTTTTCATCTGATCCTGCGTAGCCGTCTGTGTCGACAATATCTGATGCGGTGCCCGGTAATGTATTCGGTTCGTGCTTTATAGAAAAGCTATGGCTTGGGTAGCCTGCATTCTTTTCAAACTCCACAGTAAAACCTTCTGTCCACGGTTCTGCCAGACAGACGACAGATATCAATAGTAGAAGTAACAGCGGTGCCTCAGAGAGTGATCGTTTAATAATTCTATCCTTGCATTCTGGTTTACAGAGAGGAAGGTTAAATCAATAAAGAAAGCGTGTTTCTGTGCTAAAAGCCAAAGGTTACACTGGCAAAAACCTCATGAAAGGACGGATATATGAAAGTATCATTACTTATTCACTTTATTTTTTGAAGGCTGAGATCATCACTCTCGTCCACATTGACGGGCTTGCGCTTTTGATGTCTTCCTTTGTGCCTGGAGAAGGCATAAGCGTTCTTACAGATCTTCCCGCATGGCCTTTGTTGGCCATCTTTCCCGACCACTGTCGCGTCACAGGTTTTTTTTCCGCTGTGATGCCCACTTTTGTGAGATGACAGAGCTCCGGCATTCTTGCATATCACCCCGCATGGTTGCAGTTGGCCATCCTCTCCGATCAGAGTCGCGTCACAGGTTCTTTGGCCGCTGTGGGCTTTGCTTTTGTGAATCGAGAGATATTGAGCATTTATGCAAATCTTCCCGCATAACCGCAGTTTGCCATTTTTTTCGATCACTTTGACGTCGCAGGTTCCTTGTCTGGTATGGGCTCTTCTTTTGTGATTTGACAGAGCGTTAGAATTTTTGCTAATTCTCCCGCATGGCCTCTGCTGGCCATTCTCCCCGACCACAGTCACGCCACATATTTGTTGTCCATCATGGATTTTTCTTTTGTGATTTGACAGGGATCTGGCATTTTTGAAGATATTCCCGCATACCCGCTCTTGGCTACCTTCTTTGATTATTATTGCGTCACAGGCTGTTAAAAATCTTCTGCTAAAAACCAAAGCTTGCACCGGGCAAAACCTTATGAATGGAAGAATATCAGACCGGATCATTAGTTGTACGGTTTTCTTTTTTTGTGGGCTGAGTCATCGTCCTGTTCCACATTAACAGGCTTGCGTTTTCGATGTTTTTTTTTGTGAATCAACAGGGCTTGAGGGTTTTCGCAGATCATCCCGCATGATCGCGCCAGGCCATCTTCCCCGGTCACGTTCACATCGCAGGTTTGTTGCCTGGTGTGGTATCTTCTTTTGTGACTCCACAGGGCTCGAGAATTTGTGCAGATCATCCCGCATGGCTGCGGCTGGTCATCCTTCCCGATCAGGATCACGTCACAGATTTTTTTCGCGGTGTGGTAGTAACTTCTATGAGTCGTCAGGGCTTGTAGATTCATCGTGACCATCCCACATGGCCGCTCCTGGCCATCCTGCCCTAAAACGGTCATGTTACAGGTTTGTTGACTGCTGTGGACGGTTCTTTTGTGATCCGAGCGGGCTTTAGTGCTCTTGCAGACTGCTCCACATGGACGCAGCTGGCCATCCTCCCCAATTACGTTTACGGTACAGACTCGTTGCCCGCTGTGGACTCTGGTTTTGTGATTCGTCAGGGAATTAGCATTCTTCCAGACCGCTCCGCATGGTCGCTGCAGGCCATCCTCCCCAACCACGATCACTTTACAGGTTTTTTGTCCTGAGTGCTGGCCGCTTTTGTGTGTTGCCAGGGATTGAATATTCTGGAAGAGCCTTCCGCATGGCCGCGGTTGGCCATCCTCTCCGACCACGATCAGGTCACAGGTTTGTTGTCCGCTGTGTTTTTTTCTTTTGTGATTTCGCAGGGCTTGAGTATCCTTGCAGATAATTCCGCATGGCCGCTCTTTGTGATCCTTCCCGACCACAATCGCATCACAGGTTTTTTGCCTGTTGCAGTATTCAGGTTGTATTGCCGCTGTCTGTATGTGATGAGGTTGGTACTGATCCCATTTGAATGATTCAGTGGTTGTTGTTTGTGTTTCTGAATGGGCAAGTGTAAATATAATCTTATCTTCTCCGGGATGGCTCTGCATATCGAGTGAGCCGTGAAGCGCAGAATTATTATCGGTGGTAGTCCGTTCTTCCGGTATTGGTGCGTCATAGTTGACTTGCACGATGGCGTTAGATGTACAGGCGCCCCCGTCTATGGCGACCCCGTCAGAGTTGCTATCAATGCCAACGGGTTGTGGGTCGTAATTGTATGAGGGTTCAGTCTTTGAAAGATCATTCGGTGTTTTGAAAGGTGAGCTTTTCTGGAAGTCTGTAATGTGTAGAGGATCCAGATGACCTATACAGCTCAGGCAGTGCCCATTGGCCAAGTGGGGGCATGAGTTTTCTTCGCAATCCATTGTCCACAGAGGGGGCTCGGTGCTATCGGATGATGATCGGAATCGACAAACGCCATTACAGGGATAAACGTAACAATTTAAATCCAAACTGTGTGAGGGTTGCTGAGGATCTCCGTTGCCGTCGGCATAGTCTGTATTGAGCGAGGGCGCGAAAGAGGCTGTATGGGGAGTGGTTGTCGGCGGAGCTTGCTGGCAAGAGGATTTTGATGGCGAATATTGTTCCTGGTTTTGTCCAGAACCAGACATTATAGTGATGGACGCAAACGGGAGTCCCTGACTCGCCTGTTGTTCAATCGGGTTAAACAGCCATGAATCGGGATTCCAGTAGCTTTTCAAAAGCCAACTGACAACCACTTCTAACGGTAGCCATGCGTAAGGGTTGGAATTCAGAGGTGGGCCTTTGGTGGTCAGGATAAGTTCGTAAGCAACCAGCAGATTTGTGGCGTAAATCAGTTGCCATGAAATCATCTCAGTGATGTTTTTTTTTACTCGAATAGCGTCAGGCTTGCGGCATTTTTTTTCAGGTGGCAGATCTGATCCTGAATAGCCTTTTGTGTCGGCAATATTTGACGGGTTGCACGGTGATGCACGACGGTGGATATTTATAGTAAAGTTCTTTATTGGAGCGTCTGCATTCTGTTCAAGCTCAACAATAAAACGACTTGTCGATTCGGTCTGACCGATAACAGACAACGACACTAGCATTAATAGCAGTGCCGCGAAGAGTGAGAGTTTAATCATTCTATCCTTGTATTCGGTCTACAGAAAGACAAGGATAGATCAGGTCATGCAACGGTGTGGCCGACCGATTAGTGGATGAGGTCGCCGTCAAGGTCGACATCAACAGGTTTTCGCTTTTGATGTATTCTTGTGTGATTCGACAGATAGCAGTCTTGCAGAGCGTCTCGCACGAATAAGCGTGTTTTTCTGTCTAAAATCTTTTGAAAAAGAACCAATATTTAAAGCTAAAGATTGCTCCTGATTAATTTTGTGGAAGGCTGGGTGTCAGATCATGAGTGAAGTTATTGTCCTGATCCGCATCAACATGCTTTCGCCTTCGATGTCTCCTTTTGTGTTCCGTCAAGGCATGTGAACTATTGCAGACCTTTCCGCATGCCCTTAGTTGACCATTCTCCCCGACCACTTTCAGGTCACAGGCTTGTTGCCCGGAGTGGTATCTTCTTTTGTGATCCGACAGGATTTTAGTACTCTTGCAGATCCTACTGCACGGCTGCGACAGTCCATCCTCCCCGACTACTTGCACGTCACAGGTTCTTTGCCCGGAGTGGTGTCCGCTTTTGTGATCCGACAGGGCACCAGCATTTCTGCAGACCCTTCCGCATGGCTGTAGCCGACCATTCTTCCTGAACACTAACACATCACAGGCTTTTTGCTCGGTATGGTTTCTGCTTTTGTGAGCCGACAGGGCTTTGGCACTCCTGCAAACTTTCCCGCATGGTCGCAGCTGGCCATGACCCTCGACTACGCTTACCTCACAGGTTTGTGGCCCTGTGTGGTTTTTTCTTCTGTGATCCCACAGGGTTCTGGCACTGTTGCAAACCTTTCCGCATCGCCTTTCCAGGTCATCTTCCCCGACAAGGGTCATTTCACAGGTTGGTTGCACACTCTGGTCTGTCGCTTTTATTGAGGTTATCCGGGAAAGATGAGTTGTGCCTGAGGCCGGTCGGGATGGTTCTGTTTTTGTTTCTTGTGTTTCTGACGTTCCCATTGAGGGGTTGGAATGGAAAGGCGTAAAGGAAATACCGGCTTGTTCTGGAAGACTGTGACCACCCAGACTGAGTAACCCTTTGATTATAACCCAATCATCAGCGGTGACAGTCGAACCCTGGAGCGTTGGTGCATCATCACTGATTGGCCCAGAAGGATTAGTAATTGCTGCCTCTGCAATCATTGAATGTGTATTATCGGGTGATGGTCGTAATCTACAAACGCCATGACAGGGATGGATGAAACAATTTAAACCCAAAGTATGTGAGTGTTGTCGAGGATCACGGTAACCATCGGCAGAGCCAAAATACAGAGACTGAATGAAAGAGCTTGTAAAATAGGCGGTGGTTTTTGGGGCTTGCTGGTCGGATGTTTCTGTTGGTTGGCCTTGCTGTTGGTAATGTCCAGCGCCAGGCGTCATAGTGGTGATCGCAAATGGGTGATCGCCCTGTGTCAAAATAGATGCCGTAATCTGTCCGTTCGGGTTAAACAGAGGCGATTTGAGGTTCCAATAGCTTTTTAAAAACCAACCAGCAGCGATAGTCATTTCCACAGATAGCCATGAATAAAGGGGGAAGTACAGGGAAGGGTCTCTGGTATTCAGGATCAGTTCGTAAGCAATCATCAGGTTTGTGGCGTAAAGCCATTGCCACGAAATCGACTCAGTATCGGTCGTCTTTACTCCGTATGTAATAAGTCTGTGTCGTTTGTCATAGGGTGGCAGGTCAGGCTCTGTATAGCCGTCTGTGTCGGTAATGTTTGACGGGTCTTCCGAAAATGTATGCCACCCGGGCTTTATAGCAAAGTTCTGTTTTGGAGAACCAGCATCCTGTGCAAGCTCAACAACAAAATGACTGGTCAAAGGTTCAGCCCGACAGGTGACAGACAATGACGGTAGCAGCAAAAGCGATGTAGCATAGATTAAGTGTTTAATAATTCTATCCTTGCATACTGGTATTCAGAGAGGAAGGATAGAACAGGAAAATAAGTGTGTTTTTCTGTTAAAAATCAAAGGCTGCACTGGGCAAAACTTCTTGAAAGCTCAGATAAGCGTAGCTACTTATTTCAGTTTATCTGACTGAAGGCTGAGGTCATCTTTCTGGTTCACATCATCAGGTTTGCGTTTTCGATGTATTCTTTTGTGATTCGACAGGTCTGGAGAATTTTTGCAGACCTTCCCGCATGGCTTTGGCTGGCCATCCTCCGCTAGCACGGATACGTTGCAGGTTTTTTGCCCGCTGTGCTCTCTGTTTTTGTGAGATGACAGGGCTTTTGTATTCTTGCAAACCTTCCCGCATGGCTGCTGTTGACCGTCGTCACCGATCAGGGTTACGTCACAGGCTCGCTGTCTGCTATGGTATCTGCTTCTGTGATCCGACAGGGCCTGAGCGTTCTTGCAGAGAGCCCCGCATAACCGCTGCTGGCCATCCTTTTCGATGACTGTCTGGGCGCAGGTTCGTTGCCCGGTGTGGACTCTGCTTTTGTGAACCGACAGAGCTTGTGCATTTTTGCAGAACCTTCCGCATGGCCGCTGCAGGCCATTTACTCCGACCACTGTTATGTCACAGGTTTGTTGTCTGGTGTGGTACCTTCTTATGTGATTCGACAGGCTTTTCGCATTCTTGCAGACAGCCCCGCATGGCTGCAGCTGGCCATCTTTCCACATCACAGTTGCATCACAGATTTGTTGGCCGGTGTGATCTCGTTTTTTGTGCTCTGACAAGGCTTTTCCATGCTTACAGACTGTCCCGCATAGCTGCTCCTGACCATCCTCTTTGATCACTATCACGGTACAGGTTTTTTGCCCGGTGTGGTATCTGCTTTTGTGAACCGACAGGGCGTGAGCATTCTTGCAGGTCTTCCCACATGGTCGATGTTGGCCATCTTCCCCGATCAGGGTCACCTTACAGGATTGTTGCCCGCTGTGGACTGTTGCCCGGTTTGTGCCTGTCCTGGAAAGATAAGGTGGGCTTTGATCCAATTGGGTTGATGCCGTTGCTGTTGGTAGTATTTCTGAAGTCCTGATTGGGGGGGTGAAATGGCTAAGTGTAAAGGGAATTCCGGTTTCTCCGAGAGGACTACGATTACGCAGATTGAGTAACCCGCTGATTATAACCAAATCATCAGAAGTGACAGACGCATTCCCTGGCATTCGCACATGACCAGGTAACGATTGAGTCGGCTCTCTGTTATCGGATGATACACGGAATCGACAAACGCCCTGACAGGGATCGACGAAACAATTTAAACCTAAAGTGTGTGAGTGTTGTTCAGGCGCTTCGTCACCGTCACCAGAGTCAGAATGCAAGAGATAAGTGAAATAAACTACAGTCTGGGTGGTAGCTTGCGGAGCATGCTGGGCGGAAGAGTCTGGCGGTGGGTATTCTGGTGAGTTATGTCCAGAGTCAAGCATTGTCGTGATGGTCACAAACGGGTGGTTTCCATGTGTCAACATAGACTTTGCCTGTTGTTCAATCGGATTAAACAGCAGTGAATCCTGGTTCCAATAGCTTCTTAAAAGCGAGTCGGCAGCAAACAATACTTCTACAGGCAGCCATGAATCAGAATTTAAGTCTGGGTTAGCTTTTCTGTTGGTCAGGATCAGTTCGTAAGCAAGCAGCAGGTTCGCGGCGTAAAGCAATTGCCATGAGACAGACTTGATGATGGTTGTTTTTGCCTCGTAATAACCGGACCTGTGTGGTTTGTTATCAGACTGTGAGCATGGTCCTGAGTTGCCGTTTGTGTCAGTAATGTCTGATGGATGGCCTGACAATGTATCGCCTGAAAATGTATCCGGGTCACGATCTATTGAGAAGGAATGTTTTGGAGAACCTGCATTCTGTTCAAGCTCGACTATTAAACTTCTTGTCAACACTTCGGCCTGACAGAAGACGGATAACGAAATTATCGGCAGCAGCAGTGCCGCAAAGAGTGAGTGTTTAATAATTCTATCCTTGCTTTCTGGTATACAGAGAGCAAGGATAGATCAAGAAAATAAGCGTGTTTTTGTGTCTTTCTTATGAAAGGACAGGTGTCAGATCAAGGGGGGCAGTCATTGTCCCGGCCTGCATCAACAGGTTTGCGTTTTTGATGTACTCTTTTATGCTCCGCAAGGGTTTGAGCATTCTGACAGACCGTTCCGCATGATCGTTTCAGACCATCCTTACCAACTACTGGAACGTCGCAGGTTTGTCGACTGTTATGCTCTCTGAATTTGTGAGATGACAGGGCTTTAACATTCTTGCAAACCTTCCCGCATGGCCGCTGCTGGCCATTTTCACCAGTTATGTTTATGTCACAGGTTTTTGGCCCGGTGTGGTGTCTTCTTTTATGATCCGACAGGGCTTGAGCACTTTTGCAGAACGCCCCACATGGTCGCCGCTGACCATCCTTTGCGACTAAGGTCAGGTTACAGACTCTTTGCCCGGTATGATGTCTTTTTTTGTGATCGGTCAAGGCGCTAGCATTCTTACAGAGTATTCCGCATGGCTGCGGGAGACCATCCTCCCTGACCACGGTTACGTCAGAGGTTTGCCGCTCGTTGTGGTGATTGTGTTTGTGATTAATCAGGGCTTTAGCATTCCTGCAGATTTTCCCGCATGGCCGCCACTGACCATTCTCCCTGATCATTCTGACTTCACAGATTTTTTGTGCGGTGTGGACGCCGCTTTTGTGAGACCACAGTGAATCTCTGTTCTTGAAGACCTTCCCACATGGCCGCTGCTGGCCATCTTTCCCGACCAGGGCCAGGTTACAAACTCGTTGCCTGCTGTGGACTGTGGCTTGCTTTGGGCGTATATGGACAAGAGGACTCAGGCTTTGACCTAATCGTGATGACCCTGTTGTTTGTTGTGTTTCTGAAGTCTCTATTGGCGGTGTTGAAAGGGCAGGCGTGAAAGAAGTTCCGGTTTCCTCGAGAGGCTCAGTGTTACTTAAATTGATTAACCCATTGATTATGCTGAAATCATCTGAGAAGGCAGACTCATTCCAGGGCGTCTGCGCATCATCAAGTGGCCATTCAGCTGCCGTTCCGCTAACTGCTCTGAATTGGCAAACACCATGACAGGGATCAACAAAACAATTTAAAGCTAAAGTGTGTGAGTGTTGTTCAGGGTCCTCGCCACCGTCGTCTGAATCAGAAAAAAGGAGGCGGGTGAAATAGCCGATAGTCTGAGTGGTGGCTTCTGGCGCTTGCTGGTCGGATGATTCTGGCGGCGGCTGTTGTGGTGGGTTGCACCCTGAGCCAAACATTGTTGTGACGGTCGTAAACGGGCGATTCTCATGCGTTAAAATAGAAGTCGACTGTTGATCAATCGGGTTAAACAGAAATGAATCCTGGTTCCAATAGCTTTTTAAAAGGCAGCCGACAGCCGCAGCCACTTCTGCAGGTAGCCATGAATAAGGGTTGGAGTTCAGGGGAATGTCTTTGGTGGTAAGGCTCAGTTCGTAGGCAATCAGTAGAGTCGTGATATAAAGCCATTGCCGTGAAATTGACTTAATGAGGTTCGTTTTAACGTAGTAACCGCAGGTTATGTCTAGTTTGTTATCAGGCTGCGTGTCTGATCTCTCATAGCCGTTTGTTTCAGCAATGTCTGAATGGCAACCCGGCGATGTATTCAGGTCAGGCTTTATAGTGAAGTTCTCTTTTGGAGAGTCGGCATTTTGTTCAAGCTCAATTATGAAATTTCTTGTCAATAATTCCTCCTGACAGACGACAGATGACAAAAGTAGCTGTAAGAGCAGTACAACAAAGAGTGAGTGTTTAATAATTCTATCCTTGTTTTCTGGTTTAAAGAGAGGAAGGATAGATCAAGAAAATAATCGTGTTTTGCTATCAAAACTTTCTGTCAGAAATTAAAGGCCGTGAAGGGCAAAATCATTATGAATGGACTGGAGTCAGATCTTTACTTATTCATTTTACCTTCTTGATGACTGAGGTCATTATTCTGGTCAATATCAGCAGGTTTGTGTTTTGGAGTTTTGTGCATCATCAGGTTGATAAGTCCGAGGCTGAAAGTGTTGGCAATAAGCACATTGGCGTTGAGTCGCTGCTGACCATCTCCCCCGACCACGCTTATGTCACAGGTCTGTTGTCCGGAGAAAAGTTTTGTTTTTGAAAACCATGACTCTGTTCAAACTCGACAGTAAAATGCCTCGTCCATCGTTCTGCATGATAGACGACAGAGAACAAAAGTAGTAACAACGGTGCTGCCACAAAGAGTGAGCGTTTAATGGTTCTATCCTTGTTTTCTGGCATACGAAGAATAGATCAAGTAAATAAGTCTCTTTTTATGTCTTTCTTATGAAAGGGCAGGCATCAGATCAAGGGCTGGGGTCATTGTTGAGGCCTGCATCAAAAGGCTTGCGTTTTCGATGTATTCTTTTATGTTTTGACAGGGTTTGAAAATTCTGACAAACCGTTCCACATAGCCGCTGCTGACCGTCTTCCCCGACCACTTTTTGGTTACAGGTTCTTTGCCCGCCGTGCTCTCTTCTTTTGTGATCCTGCAGGCTGCCAAGATTCTTGTACAATTTTCCGCATGGCTGCTGCTGGCCATTCTTCCCGACCGCAATCACGTCACAGGTTTGTTGTCCGGTATGGACTCTGTTTTTGTGATTCGACAGCACTTTGACACCTTTGCAGACACTCCCGCATGGTCGCAGTTGGCCATCATTACCGACTATGATCACGTCACAGATTTGTTGTCCACTATGGATTTTGCTTTTGTGATCCGACAGGGCTTTGACACTATTGCAAACACTTCCGCACGGTCGCTGCTGGCCATCATTACCGACTATGATCAGGTCACAGGTTCGTTGTCCACTATGGATTCTGTTTTTGTGATCCGACAGGGCTTTGGCACTTTTGCAAATAGTTCCGCATGGTCGCTGCTGGCCATCCTCCTCGACTATGATCATGCTACAGGTTTGCAGTCCGGTGTGGGCACTTCTTCTGTGTTCCATGAGGCATACAGCACTCTTGCAGACTCTCCCGCATGGTTGCTGATGACCATCCTCCCCGACTATGGTCACGTTGCAGGTTTTTCGCCCGCTGTGAACTCTGCTTTTGTGATCGGACAGGGCTTTGGCATTTTTGTAAACTCTTCCGCATGGTCGCTGCTGGTCGTCATTCCCGACTACGGTAATGCTACAGGTTTGTGGTCCGGTGTGGGCGCTTCTTCTGTGTTCAAAGAGGTGTCTGGCATTCTTGCAGACTGCCCCGCATGGCTGCTGCTGACCATCCTTCCCGACGATGAGCACTCTGCAGGTTTGTTTTTGTTGTCTGGCGTGGGCGCTTCTTTTGTGCTCCAGGAGACTTAGCGTATTCTTGCAGACTTTTCCGCACGGCCGCTTAAGACCATTCCCCAAAAACAGGGTCAAATCACAGACTTTTTGTCCTGTGTGGGTTCTGCTTTTGTGATCCGACAGCGCTTGAGCATTCCTGCAGATCTTTCCGCATGTCTGCTGCTGGCCATCCTCCCCGGGCACTGCCACGTCACAGGTTTTTTGCCCGGAGTGGTATTTGCTTTTGTGAACCGACAGGGCTTGAGCGTTCTTGAAGATCTTTGCGCATGGTTGCCGCTGGCCATTCTTCCCGACTATGGCCATGCTACAGGTTTGAAGTCCGGTGTGGTCCTTTCTTCTGTGCTTCTGGAGGTATAGAGCATTCTTGCAGGCTGTCCCGCATGGCCGCTGCTGGTCATCCCCCATGGTCACGTCACAGGTTTTTTCCCCCGCCTGCCGTTTACTTTTGTGATTCGTCAGGGCTCGTCGGCAGTGGGTATCTCCTTTAAAAGGAAAACAACCCGAAGGTGAAGTTCCAGCTAATTCAAGCGTTTCCGAAGCTTGTAATTTGCCTGTCTGGGAAAGATGAGGTGGACTTTGCCCCGATTGGAATGATTGTCTTGTTGGTTGTGCTACCGAAGTCTCTGTTGAAGGGATAGGTATACAGGAAATACCGGTTTCTTCAGGAAGACTATGACCACGTAGATTGAGTAACCCTCTAACCATAGCCCAGTCATCAGAGGAGATAGGCAAATGTCCTGACATTGGCGCATCATCATTGAGTGGCCACTTATTGGCCCCTCTGTTTTCGGGTGATGATCGGAATTGACAAATGCCATGACAGGGGTAGACGAAACAATTTAAACCTAAAGTATGCAGGATTTGTTCAGGATTCCCGTTACCGTCGCCAGTGCCAGAATATAGCGGATTAGTGAGAGAGCCTATAGGCAGAGGAGTGGTTTGTGGGGGTTGCTGGCCGGATGACTCTGGAGGCTGATATTGCGGTGGGGTATATCCAGAGCCGTAGACAGTGATGATGGACGCAAACGGATGGTCCTGCTGTTTCAACAAAGATGTCGTCTCTTGTTGTTCGCTCAGACTGAGTTGTTCCAACGGGTTAAACAGGGCTGAATCGAGGTTCCAGTAACTTTTCAAAAGCCAGCCGACAGCAACAACCACCTCTACAGGTACCCAAGAATAATTGCTGGAGCTCAGTGGGGAAGTTTTGGTTGTCAGGATCAGCTCGTAAGCAACCAGCAGATTCGTGGTGTAAAGCCAGTGCCACGAAATTGACGCAACGATGGTTGTTTTTACCCGGTAACCACTCGAATTGTGTTGTTTTTTATCAGGCCGTGTATACGATCCTCCATAGCCGCGTGTGTCAGTGACGTCTGACGGGTTGCCCGGCAATGCCGACAATGTGGGCCGGTCAGGTTTTATAGAAAATTTTTGTTTTTTAAACCCCGTATTCTGTTCAAACTCAACAGTAAAGCGCCCTGTCCATGCTTTGGCCTGACTGGCGAAAGACAGCAACGGTAGCAACAGCAGTGCCGCAAAGAGTGAGAGTTTAATAATTCTATCCTTGCGTTCCGGGATATAGAGAGGAAGGATAGATCAAGAAAATAAGCGTGTTTTTTTGTCTTCCTCATGAAATGGCTGCTGTCAGATCAAGGGTTGAGGTCTTTGTCCCTGTCTGCATCAACAGGCTTGCGTTTTCGATGTATTCTTTTATGATCCGAAAGGGCTTTTGCATTATTCAAGAGCTTCCCGCATGAATACATCTGGCCATTCTCACCGACCAGGGTCGCGTCACAGATTTGTTGTCCGGTGTGGTATCTTTTTTTGTGGTTAGTCAGGGAATTGGCATTCTTCCAGGCCATTCCGCATTGCCGGGGGAGACTATCCTCTCCGACCACGTTCATATGACAGGTGTGGTACCCGCTGTGATATTTGTATTTGTGATCCGCCAGCGAGCTTGCATTCTTGCAGACCTTCCCGCATCGCCGCTGCCGACCATCCTTCCCGATCACTGTCACGTAACAGGTCTGTTCTGAGGTGTGTTGTCTTCTTTTGTGATTCATCAGGGAGTTAGGATTCTTCCAGACAGTCCCGCAATATCGTCGAAGGCCATCCTCTCCGACCACGGTCATATAACAGGTTTGCTGCCCGCTGTGGTGTTTGTATTTGTGACCCGCCAGCTTACTCTTATTGCTGCAGACTTTTCCGCATGGCTGCGGCTGGGCACCGTCTTCGGTTACTGGCAGCATACAGGTTTGTCGTCTGGTATCGCAGGCGCTTTTGTGAGTCGACAGATCTTTGGCATTCATGAAGACCTTCCCACACTTCTGTTGGCCGTTCTCGCCGATCACGTTCAGGTCACAGGTTTGTTGTCCGGTATGATATCTTCTTTTGTGATTCATCAGTGAATAAGTATTCATACAGACCGTCCCGCACGGCCGCGAGAGACCATCCTCTCCAACCATGGACATAGAACAGGTTTGTTGGCCGCGGTGATATTTGTATTTGTGATCCGCCAGCGTGCAGGCATTCTTGAAAACCTTTCCGCATGGCTGCTGCTGACCATCCCTCCCGACAACGGTCGCGTTACAGGTTTGTTGACCGGTTTTGTGTCTTCTTTTGTGAGTAGACAGGGTATCGGCATTCTTACACACCGTCCCGCATAGTCGTGTCCGGCCATCTTCCAGGACCACCGTTACGCCACAGATTTGTTTTCCGGTGTGTTCTCTTCTTTTGTGATTTGCCAGTGCACTGGCATTCTTGCAGATCTTTCCGCATTGCTGTTGCTGGCCACTTTCCCCGACCACCATCACGTAGCAGGCTCTTTGTCCGGTATGGTATTTGCTTTTATGAACCGACAAGGCATTAACATTCTTGCAGATTGTCCTGCACGGCTGCGGCTGGCCATTCTCGCCAACTATTGTTAAGCCACAGGCTGGTTGTTCGTTATTGTTTATGGCTTGTACTCTGTTTGTCCGGGAAATATGGGATGAGCTTTGATCCAATTGGGATGAGTGAGTGACTGTTTGTTCTGTTTTTGAAATCCCCGCACGGGATGTGAGATGGCTAAGCGTGAAGGAGATTTCGGATTCTTCGGGACAACTTTGATTACGTAGATTGAGCAATCCGCTGATTATAACCAAATCATCAGTGTTGACAGGTAAATGCTTGAGCGTTGTTGCATCATCAGGCTGATGCGCTTGTCGTTGGGAGGGGTTATGTCCATTGGCAAAATGAGGGTATAAGCCTTGTCCGGGGTGCGTTTCTGTGCAGTTTGACGAGATTTCCTGGTAATTCAGCGTCCATTCAGCGGGCCTTTTGCCATCGGTTGATGGTCTGAATCGACAAACGCCGTTACAGGGGTGAGCGAAACAATTTAAACTTAAAGTATGTGAGAGTTGTTCAGAGCCCCCGTTACCGCCGCCAGTGTCAGAATAAAGCGGGTTAGTGAGAGAGTCTTTTGGGAGATTAGTGGTTTGTGGGGTTTGTTTACCGGATGCTTCTGATGGCTGATGTTGTGTTGGATTTTGTCCATAGCCATACATGGTAATGAGGATCTGAGACAGATAATCCTCCTGTGTCAACATGGATGTCGTCTGTTGTTCGATTGGGTCAAATAAAGGTGAATCGGGATTCCAATAGTTTTTTAAAAGCCAACCGACAACGACAACCACTTCTGAAGGTACCCACGAATAAGGGCTGGAGTTTAGAGGGTTGTTTTTGGTGGTCAGGAGCAGTTCGTAAGCAACCAACAGATGAACCGCACAAAACCATTGCCACGAAACTGACTCAATGATGGTCGATTTAATCTCGTATCTGCCCGATCTTTGTCGTTTTTCACCAGACGGCGAAGCTGATCTTGTGCAGCCGTTTTTGTGAGCAATATCGGATGGATTGCCTGACGATGTATGTTGATTATGCTTTATAGAAAAGCTCTGGCCCGGAGAATCTGTATCCTGTTCAAGCTCGACAGTAAACCGTCCTGTCCAGGGTTCGGCCTGACAGACTGCAAACAACGAAAGCAGCAATAACAGCGGTGTCGCAAAGAGTAAGTGTTTAACAATTCTATCCTTGCCTTTTGGTTTACAAAGAGGAAGGATAGATCAAAAAATAAGTGAATTTTTCTGTCAGAGACCTGAGTTATCGTCAGGCACTGGTTTGCGTTTTCGATGTGTTCTTTTTTGACTGTAAAGGACCTGGGTCGTCTTGTCGGCCATCGCGCATGGCCGCCGCTGATTATCCTTCCACACCACTGTTACGTCGCGGGTTTTTTGCCCATTGTGGTTTTTTCTTTTGTGATCCGACAGGGCTCTGGTACTTCTGCAGACTCTCCCGCATAGTCGCTGCTGTCGATTCTTTCCGATCACTATCCAGTCACAGGTTTTTTGCCTGGTGTGGTGTCTACTTCTATGATCCGCCAGGGCGCGAGCATTCGCCACTGTCAACCCACATTGCCGTTGTTTGCCATCCTCTGTGACCACGGTCAGGTTACAAGTTTTGCGACCGGTGTGGTATCTGCTTTTATGGCATGAAAGCGCCTGAATATTCTTGCAAATCTTCCCGCATAGTCGCTTCTGGCCATCCTCTGTGACAACGATCTTGTCGCAGGCCTGTTGCCCGGAGTGGTCTTTTCTTTTGTGATCCGACAGGGCTTTAGGATTCTTGCAGACCATCCCACATCTCTGCTGCTGACCATCCTTTCCGACTCTGGTCAGGTAACAGATTTTTTGTTCGCCGTGCTCTCTTCTTTTGTGTTCCTGCAAGGCTTTCGCATTCACGCAGAGCACCCCACATAGTTGCTTCTGACCCTCCTTCCTGACCAGGACCACTTCACAGCTTCGCTGCCTGGAAGGGTCTACTCTACAGGTTAACCTGGGACCTATTGTGGCTGGGTCAACTTTTTCTACGTCGATTTCGTCTGAGTCAACCTTTTCTACGTCGATTTCGTCTGAGTCAACTTTTTCTACGTCGATTTCGTCTGAGTCGGCCTCCTCTATATTGACCTCACCTGAATCAACCTCTTCTTTATAGTTGCAGCTTCTGGTTGGGTTGCTAACAATGCTATGCGCCTGAAATAGTTGGACAGATGTACATTGGAGTTGAATGTCAGAAAAAAACTCCATGCTCTCGAAAGGCAAACCTTGTCGGAAGTCTGTAGCGTTTAGAAAATCAAAATGACCTATACAACTAAAGCAGTATCCATTAGCCAAATGAGGGCATGAACTTTGTTCAGGTAACGCCCCTGTGTGGTCTGTCGAGCTTCCAACTGAACCCAGAGGCCACCCGGCGGATGCTCTGCTATCGAATGATGATCGGAATCGACAAACGCCATAACAGGGATAGATGAAACAATTTAAGCCCAAAGTATGTGAGTGCTTTTGCGGGCCTCCTTTACCGCCGCCAGAACCAAAATACAGAGGGCTAATGAAAGAGCCTGCAGGTTGTTTGTTAGCTTGTGATGCTTGATGGCCAGATGATTTTGATTGTTGGTATTGTGGTGGGTTTTGCCCGGAGCTAAACATCGCAGTGATAGTCGCAAGCGAGTAATCTCCCTGTGTCAGCATAGAGGTCGCCTCCATTTGTTCAATAGGGTTAAGCAGGGCTGAGTCCGGATTCCAATAGCTTTTTAAAAGCTGGCCGACATCAACAAAGGCTGCTATTGGTACCCATGAATAGGGCCTGGAGCTCAAAGGGAACGTTTTCACGCCATAACTGGTGGCTCTGTATGGTTTCTTATCAGGTGGAAAGTCTGTATTCTGTTCAAGCTCGATAATAAAATGTATTGTTAACGACTCAGCCCGGGAGATGAAAGGGAAGGACAGGAGCAACAACAACGCTGCTGAAAAGAGTGAGTGTTTAATAATTCTATCCTTGCATTCTGGTCTACAGAGAGGAAGGATAGATCAAAAATAAGTGTGCTTTTCTGTCAAAAAACTTCTTGTAAAAAACCTCTGCCATAAATCAGAGGTTGCGCTGGGTAAAACCTCATTGAAGTCGTCTAATGGTCGTTACTTTTTCTTCTTACTTTCAGTTGCACTGAGGTCACCGGTCTGGTTCACATTCACAGGCTTGCGTTTTCGATGTATGCCTTTGTGATACATTAGAGCTGCATTATTCTTGCAGGCCTTACCGCATGGCCGCTGCTGGCCGTCCTCCCGGACGACGGGTTCGTCACAGGTTCTTTGCCCACTATGGATCCGGAGTTTGTGAGATTTCAGGGATTGAAGATTCTTGAAAACTCCCCCGCATTGCCCCGTTTGGCCATCCCTCCCGACGACTGTTAAGTTACAGGTCTGTTGTCCGGTGTGGGCAATTCTTTTGTGATTCTGCAGGGCTCCGGGATTCCTGCAGACCTTCCCACATGGCCTCCGCTGACCATCCATGCTGACCAGGATCACACCACAGGTTTGTTGCCTGGCATGTTTGCTTCTTTTGTGATTCAACAGAGCTATAGCATTTTTGCAGACCTTCCCGCATTGTCGCTCCTGACGATCCTCCCCGACGACGGTCAAGACACAGGTCTGTTGCCCGCTGTGGCATAGGCTTCTGTGAGTGTAGAGGGATTTTGCATTCTCGCAGATCTTCCCGCATGGACGCCGCTGGCCACCCTCCTCAACCACTGTCGCGGCACAGGTTTGTTGCCCACTATGGATTTTGCTTTTGTGAGAGATCAGGCTTTCTTTGTTCTTGCAGACCGTTCCGCATGGTCGTGGCTGGCCATCCTCTCCGACCACGATCACGATACAGGTTTGTTGTCCGGTGTGGGCAATTCTTTTGTGAGTCCGCAGGGCTTCAGGATTCCTGCAGACTGTCCCACATGACTTCTCCTGGCCACCCTCCCCGACCACTGTCATGTCACAGGTTTTTTGCCCACCGTGGCATTTGCTTTTATGACTTGACAATGACCGGACATTCTTAAAAAGCCTCCCACATGGTTGTTGCTGGCCATCCTTTCCAACTGTGGTTACAGCACAGGTTTGTTGTCCGCTGTGGGCTGCTTTTTTGTGTTCTGTCATGGCTTTAGAACTCTCACTGACCATTCCGTAGCGCCAATGTTGATCATTATTCATGGTCCCTATTTCGTTGCAGGCTTCTTGTTTGACCAGGGCTGTGGCTGTCCTTACACCCATTGAGACCGGGGCGAGCCCGTCTAAGGCAGCCCCGTCCAGGGCGACCCCGTCAAAGGCGACCCCGTCAAAGGCGACCTCGTCTAAGGCGACCCCGTCTAAGGCGACCCCGTCTAAGGCGACCCCGTCTAAGGCGACCCCGTCTAAGGCGACCCCGTCAAAAGAGCTGCGATTATAGGGTCGGTTGCCATCAGTGTCGTGTGTCCGAATGAGTTGTCCAGAAGTATATTGCAGTTGAATGGCGGGGGGATTATTCAATGCTTCCAAAAGTGAGTTTTGCTGGTGATGTCCAGTGCTTTCAGTCTGAGAATGACTGAGGCAACCATAGGAAGGTCTATTGGCCAATTGTAGGTATGAGCTTTGTCCGTATGTCAATTCTGTGTCGTCTGTCCAACTGTTCAGGAAATCCAGCATTCCGCTTTCGGATGATGGTCGAAATTTGCAAATGCCATTACAGGGGTAGACGAAACAGTCTAAATCCAACGTATGTTGGTATTGCTGAGGGTCTCCGTTCCCTTCCTCAGAAGAGGAAAACAGTATGCTGGTGAAATGGCCTGGAGGGCAGATGTGAGTGGCGGGGGTTTGCTGAACAGATGATTCTGATGGTTGTCCTTTTTGTTGGTCATGTTCACAGCCTGCCATCACAGTGGTGATCGAAAATGGTTGATACCGCTTTTTCAATATAACTGCCGATTGTCTTTCAATTGTGTTTAACAGCAGTGAATTGGGGGTCCAATAGCTTTTTAAAAGCCAGCCGATAGCGACAACCACGTCCACAGGCAGCCGTGTAAAAGGGGGGGAGCTTAGAGGAACGTCTCTGGTCGACAGGGTCAGTTCGTAAGCAATCAGCAGATTAGTGGCATGAAGCCACTGCCAGGAAATCAACTCATTGAGGGACATTTGAACTCCATAGCCATCTTCTCTTTGTCGTTTGTCTTCGGCTAGAGAGTCAGATCCTGCATAGTTGTTTGTGTCAGCAATGTCGGACGGGTTTCCCGGTAATCCAGGTTGGTCGCGCTTGATGGAAAAACTCAGATTTGGACAACTTGCATTCAGTTCAAGCGCGACAATAAAATGACCTTTCCAAAATTCAGCCTGACCAACGACAGAAAACGACAGTGTCATCAATATAGGTATTGCAAAGAGTGAGTGTTTAATAATTCCATCCTTGCATTCTGGTCTACAGAAAGGAAGGATAGATCAAGAAAATTAGCTTGCTTTTCTGTCAAAGAACTTTTTTTTAAAAAACGCTGTTAAAAATCAAAGGTTGCACGTGGTAAAACCACATTGAAGCCATACTGGTCGTTACTTTCTCTTCTTACCTTTCGGAGGACAGAGGTCATCCTCCTGTTCAAAGTTAACAGGCTCGCGTTTTCGATGTTTTCTTTTGTGATTCGCCAGGACTCCGGCATTTTTGCAGACCTTCCTGCATAGTCGCCGCTCGCCATCCTTCCCGACCACGGTCACATCACAGATTTGTTGCCCTCTGTGGATTCTGGATTTGTGAGATGACAGAGATTGAAGATTTTTGAGTACTACCCCGCATAGCCTCTGTTGGCCATTTTTCCCGACCACTGTTACGTTACAGGTTTGTTGACCAGTGTGAGCACCTCTTTTGTGAACCCTCAGGCTGGCAGGATTCGCGAAGACCTTCCCGCATGGCCGCTGTTGGCCATTTTTTGAGACCAGGGTCATATCACAGGTTTGTTGCCCGGCGTGGTCTATTGTTTTGTGATCCGAAAGGGTTTTAGCATTCCTGCGGATCATCCCGCATTGCTGCAGCGGGTCATCCTGCTTGATCACCATCATGTTGCAGAATGCATTCCCGGCAGAGGCGTTTGTATGGGTTGCCACTGCACCCATTGATTTTATGGCGACTCCGTCTGAGGTAGCCCCGTCTAAGGCGACCCCGTCTGAGGCGACCCCATCCATTAAATTGCAACGATAGCAGTTTTTATTGGCAAAATGAGGGCATGGCCCTTGTCTGAGTGCTGATTCTATTTGGCAAATCAAACTCTCCACGGAATTCAGCGCTCCGCTGTCCGATGGAGGTCGGAATCTGCATAGACCATAACACGGATGAACGAAACAATTTAAATCCAACGTATGTTGGTGTTGTCGAGGACTTTCGTTACCGTCGCCATAATCAGAAGACAGATGACTGGAGAAATAACCTGAAGGGCGGGCAGGTGTTTCGGGAGCTTGCTGGTCAGATGATTCAGATGGTTGACCTTGCTGTTCATGTTTATAGCCAGGCATCGTAATGGTGATTGCAAGCGGGAGCTCATCCTGTTTCAACATAGATACCGCTTGCAGTTTAATTGGATTAAACAGCGGTGAACAGGGGGGGCAGTAGCTTTTTAAAAGCCAGCCGACAGCGACAACCACTTCTACAGGTAGCCGTTTTGAGCCTGGAGGAGCGTCTCTGGTAGTCAGGATCAGTTCGTAGGCAATCAGCAGCTTGGCAGCGTGGAGCCATTGCCAGAAGATCGACTCAATGAGGGTCGTTTTTACCTGATAATCGTCAGGTATGTGTCGTTTGTCATCAGGCGGCGAATCGGATTTTGCATAGTCGTTTGTGTCGGTGATGTCTGGCGGGTTTCCAGATAATGTGAGTTGATCGCGCTTGATAGAAAAACTCGGGTTTGGAAAACCTGAATTCTGTTCAAGCTCGATAATAAAATGTCCTGTCCATGGTTCAGCCTGACAGACGAAAGAAACCGGTAATACCATCAATAGTGTCAGAGCAAAGAGCGAGCGTTTAATAATTCTATCCCTGCATTTTGGTTTACAGAGAGGAAGGATAGCCCAAGAAAATAAGCTTGCACCCGGTAAACCTAATTGAAGCCATGTACTGGTCGTTACTTTTTCTTTTTACTTTCTGGATGACTGAGGTCATCGCCCTGGTCCACATCAACAGGCTTGCGTTTTCGATGTCTTCTTTTGTGATCCGACAGGGATCCTGCATTCTTGCAGACCTTCCTGCATGGGCGCTGCAGGCCATTCTTCCCGACGACGGTCATGTCACAGGTTTTTTCCCGAGTGTGGTATCTGTTTTTGTGAGATAAAAGAGATTGAAGATTTTTGAAATTTACCCCGCAGGGTCTTGCTTGGCCATCCTTTCCGATTAGTGTAGTGTCGCAGGTTTGTAGACCGGTGTGGGCTCTTCTTTTGTGAGCCTGCAGGGCTCCAAAATTCCTGCAGACCTTTGCGCATGGTCGCTGTTGGCCATCTTCTGAGACCAGGGTTTTATCACAGGTTTGTTGTCCTGTATGGTCTCTTCTTTTGTGATTCGAGAGGGCTTTAGCATTCCTGCAGACCTTGCTGCATTGTTGCTCCTGCCCATCCTCCCCGACCACGGTCAGGCAACAGGTTTGCTGCTCGCTGTGGTAATTGTTTTTGTGAGTGTAGAGGGTTTGTGCATTCTTGAAGGTCTTCCCGCATCGCTGCTGTTGGCCATTCTTTCCGACTACTGTTTCGTCACAGGCTCTTTGCCCGCTGTGGTATTTGCTCTTGTGAGAGTAGAGGGTTTCTATATTCTTGAAAGTCTTCCCGCATGGCCGCTGCTGGCCATCCTCCCCGACCATGATCGCGACACAGGTTTGTTGCATGCTGTGGTCTCTTCTTTTGTGTTCTTTCAGGGTTTTAGAATTAATGCAGGCCTTCCCGCATGGCTGCAACTGGCCATTCTCACCGACCAGATTCACATCACAGGTTTTTTGCCCGCAGTGGTATCTGTTTTTATGACATGACAGGGCGTGAGCATTCTTACAGAGCTTCCCGCATGGTCGCTGCCTGCCATCCTCACCGATCAGGGGCATGTCACAGTTTTTTTTCCCGGTATGGTATCCGCTTTTGTGAGACATGAGGGCTTTGGCATTCTTAACGGCCGTCCCGCATTGCCTTAGCTGGCCATCCTGCCTGACCATAATCACATTGCAGACTACTTTCCCGGCAGAGGCGGTTGTATCGGCAAAATGCGGGCATGAGTCTTGTCTGGGTGTTGCCTCTGTGTGCCCAGTCGAACTCTTTAAGGAGTTCAGAGTTCCGTTGTTGGACGAATCGGACAATGGTCGGAATCTGCATAGGCCATGACAGGGATGGATGAAACAATTCGAATCCAACGTATGTTGGTGTTGTTGAGGGCCCTGGTTACCATCGCCAAAGTTGGAAAACAAAAGACTGGTCAGATGGACTAAAGGATGAGTATATGTTTGGGGGGCTTGCTGGTCAGATGATCCTGATGGTTGACCTTGTTGTTGGTTACGTCCATAGCCAGGCATCATGGTGATGATCGCCAAACATTGATCCTCCTGTGTCAATATAGATAACACTTGTCGTGCAAAAGGATAAAACGGCGATGAATCCGGTTTCCAATAGCTTTTTAAAAGCCAGCCGCCAGCGACAATCACTTCTACAGGTAGCCATGAGTAACAAATGAAGCTTGAAGGAGCATATCTGGTGCTCAGGGTCAGCCCATAAGCAACCATCAGGTGAGTGGCGTAAAGCCATTGCCACGAAATGAACTTGATGAAGGTCGTTTTTTCTCTGCAAATGTAAGTTTGCTGTCGTTTGATATCAGAAAGCGAATCGGATTCCGTATAGTCTTTTTTTTCGGCGATGTCTGATGGGTTGACCGGTAATCTGTGTTGGTCAGAAAAGCTGCGGTTTGGAAAACCTGAATTTAGTTCAAACTCGATAATAAATCGTCCTGTCCATGGATCAGCCTGACAGACAACAAAAAACGACAGTGATATCAAAAGAGTCATTGCAAACAGTGAGCATTTAATAATTCTATCCTTGCATTCTGGTCTTCAGAGAGGAAGGATAGATCAAGAAAATGAGCGTGCTTTTCTGTCAAAGAATTTCCTTTAAAGACCCACTGTTAAATAAACTTTGTTAAAAACCAAAGGTTGTAACGGGTGAAACTTCATTGAAACGCTTTACTGGTCGTTACTTTTTCTCTTTACCTGATGGATGATCGGGGTCATTGTCCTGGTCCATATCAACAGGCTTGCGTTTTCGATGTTTTATTTTGTGATTCGACAGGACGCCAGCATTCTTGCAGATCTTCCCGCATGGTCCCGGCCGACCATCCTTGCCGACGACGGTCACGTCACAGGTTTGATGCCCGCTGTGGATTCTCGATTTGTGAGATGACAAAGAATTGAAATTCTTGAAGATGATCCCACATAGCCTTGGTTGGCCATTTTTCCCGACTACTTTTGCATCACAGCTTTGTTGCCCGGTGTGGGCAATTCTTTTGTGAACCGCAAGGGCATGAGGATTCTTGCAGACTATCCCGCATGGCCGCTGTTGGCCATCTTCTGAGACCGCCGTCAAGCCACAGGCTTGCTGCCCGCCGTGGTAATTGCTTTTGTGAATGTAGAAGGCCTTTACATTCTTGCAGGTCTTCCCGCATGGTCGCTGTTGGCCGTCTTTCCCGGTCACTATTGCGTGACAGATTTGTTGCCCGGTGTGGTCTCTTTTTTTGTGATTCGCCAGAGCATTTGCATTTTTTAAGACCACCCCGCATGGCTGTGACTGGCCGTCTTCCCTGACCAGGGTCAGGCCGCAAGTTTGTTGCCCACTGTGGACTCTATTTTTGTGATCCAACAGGCTTCCAGTATTTTTGCAGATCTTCCCACATGGCTGTTTCTGCCCCTTCTTACTGATTACAGTCAAGTTACAAATTCTTTGCTCGGTGTGGTATCTGTGCTTGTGAGATGACAGCGATTTAGCATTCTTGAAGACTGATCCACAAGGCCTCTGCTTGCCATCCTCCCCGACCACGTTCACGTTGCAGGTTTTTTGCCCGGTGTTGATTTTGCTTTTGTTATCGGCCCCTTCTACGCCTGTCCAGGAAAGATGAGGTTGGCTCTGAACCGAATGAGATGATTCAGTGGTGTTTTGTTGTGTTTCTGAAGCTCCTTTCAGGGGGGAGAACTTGATAAATGTAGGGGGAAAAATGTTTTCTTCGAGAAAACGATCTGGTCCAAATGGACTGTCAATGACCGAAAATTCATTAGTGATGGAAGACCAATTTCCGGATATTGACATTTCATGGTTGAGTGACCCGGCGGGGAATGTGCTAAAAGCAGCCACAGTACCCATTGAGTCTATGGATACCTCGTCGAAGGAGGCTCCTTCCAGGGCGCCTTCGTCTGAGGTGAACTCGTCTGAGGCGACCCCGTCTGAGGCGACCCCGTCTAAAGAGTTAATGCTATTGGCCAGATGACCATTAATGTCATGCGGCTGTGGCTCAAATAATTGGTCACTATAAAATGGCGGGTAAATGTCAGAAAAATCATTCCATAGTTTGAACAGTGATTTTTGTTCGGAATGTGTAGCTTTTACAGAATCAGAATGGCCTATGCAACTGAGGTAGTGTCTATTCTCCAAATGAGTAAACAGTCTTTGTCCGGGTATTGTTTCTGGTTCAGCGGCTTGTTTTTCTGTCATTGCATCCGAAGTCTTTATCGGGGCAGAGGTCTCCCCAAAGTGTAATTCAGCTCGCTCCTTGCTATCGGATGATTGTTGGAGTTTACATACGCCACGACAGGGATGAACAAAACAATTTAAACCCAAGGTATGCAGGTTTTGTTCCGGACTTTTGTTACCGTCGCCAGAGTTAGAGTACTGGAGACTGTTTAAATCGCCTGTAGACTGGTGGCTGGCTTGTGAAGCTGGCTGTTCCGATGATTCTGATAGCTGATATTGTTGTTGATTATCTCTGGAGCCAAACGTCATAGTGATGGCTGAAAACGGTTGGTACCTCTGTGTCAACATACATGTCGCCTCCTGTTGTTCAAACGGGTTAAGCAGCGGTGAGTCCCGGTTCCAATAGCTTTTTAAAAGCCAATCGATAGCGACAACCACTTCTGCAGGTAGCCATGAATAAGAGATAGAGTCTGAAGGTGTGTTTTTGTTAGTCAGGATCAGCTGATAACCGACCAGAAGATGACTGGCGTGAAGACATTGCCATGAAATCGACTCAATGATGGCCTTTTTTACTCCATAATCACCAGGTCTTTGTCGTTTTTCATCAGGCAGAGAATCTGATTCTGTATAGCCATTTGTGTGGGCAATGTCTGAGGGACTTCCCGGCAATGTTTGACGGTCAAGCTTTATAGAAAAGTTCCGTAGTGGAGAACCTTTATTTTGTTCAAACCTGATAATAAACGGTTCTGTCCATGGATCAGCCTGACAGACAACAAAACACGAGAGTATCATCAACAGAGGTATTGCAAAAAGTGAGTGTTTAATAATTCCATCCCTGCATTCTGGTCTACAGAGTGGAAGGATAGATCAAGAAAATAGGTGTGCTTTTTTGTCAGGGAACTACCGTAAAAAAACCTGGACCAAAGATGGCACCGGGTAAAACCTTATGAAATGGCGGGTAGCAGATCAATCGTCCTGATCTACATCAACAGGTTTGCGTTTTCGATGTTCTCTTTTATGGTTCGATAGAGCGCTGGTACTCCAGCAGACTTTTCCGCATGGCTGCTTCACTCCATTCAACCCGACCACGGTAAAGTCACAGATTTTTTGTCCGGTGTGGTCTCTTCTCTTGTGATCCTTCAGTGCTTGAGCATTCTTGCAGACTTTTCCGCATTGTCGTTGCTGACCATTCTCTCCGAGCAGAGTCAGCTCACAGTTTTGTTGTCCGGTGTGGTCTCTTCTCTTGTGATCCATCAGGACTTGAGTATTCTTGCAGATCTTCCCGCATTGTCGTTGCTGACCATCCTCTCCGACTAATAACACGACACAGGTTTTTTGCCCGCTGTGCACTCTGCTTTTGTGAACCGTCAGGGCTCGGGCATTCTTGCATACCGCCCTGCATGGCCGCTGCTGACCATCCTCCTCAACCAGGGGCACGTAACAGGTCTGTTGCCCGGTGTGGTGTCTTATTTTGTGATCCGACAGGGTTTTAACATTTTTACAGGCTATACCACATGGCTGTTGCTGACCATCCTCCCCGACCACGGTTACCTCACAGGTTTTTTGCCCGGTGTGAACCCTTCTTTTGTGGTCCGTCATAGCGCGAGCATTCTTGCAGGCTTTCCCGCATGGCCGCTGCTGACCATCCTCTCCGACCACTGTCAAGATACAGGTTTGTTGCTCTGTGTGGCTTCTTTTTTTGTGATCATACAGGGCTTGAGCATTGTTGAAGGCCTTCCCGCATGGATGCGGCTGACCGTCATCTCCGACCAATGTCATGACACAGATTCGTTGCCCGCAGGGGTCTCTTCTTTTGTGATTCGACAGGGTTTGTTGGCAATGTCTAGTTTCTTCGGAGGGAAGACAATCCGAAGGTGAAATTCCTGTCAATCCAAGCGTTCCCGTTTTTGAGGTTCTTTGGTTTGATGTCGTGAATATAGCTACTGCTGTTGGGGGTGACTGGGAAAGATGAGGTGTGCTCTGATCCCATTGGGATGATGCTGTTGTTGTCTGGTTTGTTTCTGAAGTCTCCATCGGGGGGAAAGAGCGGGTAAGCATACAGGAAATCCCGGTCGCTCCGGGAAGGCTCCGACTTTGCAGTTTGAGTAGCCCGTTGATTATAACCACGTCATCAACGTTGACAAACATTTGCCCGGGCCTAGTCACATCATCATTGAGTGATCCTGTTTGGTCTGTCGAACTGCCTTCAGAGTTCAGCGGCCATTCGGCGGGCTCGCTGCTAAAGGATGATGACAGGAATATGCAAACACCATGACATGGATAGGCGAAACAATTTAAACCCAAAGTATGTTGATGATGTTGAGAGCCTCCGTTACTGCCACCAGAGCCATAATACAGAGGGCTAATGAAAGAGCCTGTAGGGTGATTAATTGCTTGTTGGGCTGGCTGGCCAGATGATTTTGATGGCGGGTATCGTTGTTGGTTATGTCCAGGGCCAGGCATCATAAGGGTGATCACAAACGGGGGATTTTGACTCATCTTTTTTTGTTCAATGAGGTTAAACAGTCGTAAATCGGAGTTCCAATAGCTTTTTAAAAGCCAGCAGACAGCAACAACCATTTTTACAGGTAGCCATGAATAAGGGGTTGAGCGAAGAGAAGCGTCGTTGGTGGTCAGGATCAGACCATAAGCAATCGGCAGGTCACTGGCGTAAAGCCATTGCCAGGAAGCCGACTCAATGATCGTGGCTTTTGCCTGATAACCCGCTCCGTAGCGTTCGTAATCAGGCGGCTGATCCGGTTCTGTAAAACGTCCTGTCCATGGTCTTGCCTGACAAACGACAGACAGCGACAGTAGCAGAAAAAGCGATGCCGAAAAGAGTGAGTGTTTAATAATTCTATCCCTGCGTTCAGGTCTACAGATAGGAAGGATAGATCAAGAAAATAAGCACGTTTTTCCGTCAAAGGCCTCCTCTTGAAAAGCTTCTGACAGGACTGGAGTCAGATCGTTACTTGTTCACTTTAGTTTCTTGACGACTCAAGTCATTGTCCGGTTTAACATCAACAGGCTTGCGTTTTCTATGTGCTCTTTTGTGTTCATTCAGCGCACCAGCATTCTTGCAGGCTTTTCCGCATGGTTGCAGCTGTCCATCCTCTGCGACTATTTTCACTTCACAGGTTTTTTTCCCGCTGTGGGTTCTGAGTTTATGGATCGACAAGGCTTGAGCATTGTTGCAGATCTTCCCGCATGGCTGCGGCTGACCATCCTTCCCGACCACGGGTAAGTCACAGGTTTTCGGCCCGCTGTGGGCGAATCTTTTGTGATCATAATAGCTTTTGGCGTTTTTGCAGATGACCCCGCAGGGTTTTGGCGAACCATCTTCACGGATCACTGTCATGACACAGGTTTTTTGCTTGCTGTGGTCTTTTATTTTGTGATCTGTCAGCCCTCGAGCGCTCATTAAGACCCTTCCACATGGCCGCAACTGGCCATCCTCCCCGGTGACTGTCACGTAACAGGTTTTTTGCCCGGAGTGGTCTCTGCTTTTGTGAGATGACAGGGCTTTAGTATTCTTGCTGACTTTCCCGCATGGCCTTGGCTGGCCGTCTTCCCCGATGACTGTCACACCACAGGTTTGTTGTCCGCTGTGGTCTTTTCTTTTGTGTTTCGACAGGGCTTGATTATCTTTGCAGACCTTCCCGCATGGCCAATGTTGGCCATCCTCCCCGATCACGTTTACTTTGCAGGTTGATTGTCTGGCACGGTTGTTGCTTTTTTGATCCAACAGGCTTGTTAATGTTGCTGTCTGGTAAAGATGAGGTTGGCGCTGATCCAAAAGGGATGATTCAGTGGTTGTCTGCTGTGTTTCTGAATGGCCCATTGTAAGGAAAACCTCGTGCTGTTCGAGAAGGCACTGTGCAGAGGGTGAACCATTGATGACTAAAAAATCATTATCCGTGGAAGGCAAATTCCCGGATATTTGCACGTCATCGTTCAGTGACACACTGGCGTCAGTTGTATAGTTAACCCCGTCTGAGGCAGCCCACTCTGAGAGACTGAAGCTATTGAATAGTTTGTCATCCATGTTCTGAGTCTGTAGCTGAGATGATTGCCCGTAGCCCAGGATTTCAGTGTCAAAGAGATTATTCAATGTTTCGAAAATCGGCTCAACTTGAGAATCTGTAGCGCTCACAGAATTAAAATGACCTATGCAACTATGGCAGTGTCTATTCAACAAATCAGATAAAAAGCTTTGTTGGAGCATATCTCCTGTGTGGCCAATTGAAATCTCCGTAAAATTCAGCGGCGATTCAGCGAACTCTGTGCTGTCGAATGAGGGTCGGTGCTGACAAACGCCATGACAGAAATTGAAGTAACAATTTAAATCTAAAGTATGTTGATGTTGTTCGGGGTCTTCGTCACCGCCACCAGAGCCAGAGTAAAGAGTGCCACTGATAGAGCCTGCAGAGTGGGTAGATATCAGTGGGGCTTGCTGGCCATAGGATTCTGATGATTGATATTGTTGGTGCTGCTGTTGCTGCTGTTGGTTATCCCCGGAGCTGAACGTAATTGTGATGGCAGTATACGGGGGATTCCCCCGTGTCAACATAGACGTTGACTGCCGTGCGATCGGGTTAAACAGCGGTAAATCCGGGTTCCAATAGCTTTGTAAAAGCCAACCGACACTGACAACGGCTTCTACAGGTAACCATGAACAGGGGGGGGCGATTAGAGGGGCATCTCTGCTGCCCAGGGTCAGTTCGTAAGCGACCAGCAGATTCGTAGCGTAAAGAAACTGCCAGGAAATCGACACAAAGAGGGCCGTGTTTATCCTGTAAACGTCAGGTCTGTATCGTTTGTTATCCGGTGGTGAATCTGATTCGGCATAGTCGTGTGTTTGGTCACTGTCTGACAAGTTGACCGATAATGTGCGTCGATCTGGTGTCATGGAAAAGTCGTAACTTGGAGAGCCTGAGCTTTGTTGAAACTCCACAATATAAGGTTCTGACAATGGTCCGGTCTGGCCAGTGTCAGGCAATGAAAGTGGCAGCAACAGAAGTAACGTAAAGAGTGAGTGTTCAATAATTTTATCCCTGCTTTCTGGCTTACAGAGAGGAAGGATAGATCAAGAAAATAAGGGTGTTTTTCTGTTAAAGGCCTTTTGTTAAAAATCAAAGTTTGACCAGGTAAACGTCATAAAGCGGCTCTGTCGTTACTTATTCATTTTACTTTCTCGAAGTCTGAGGCGTTTCCCCTTGTCTGCATCAACAGGCTCCTAGGAGGCCGACCGAGAATAGACTGCCCTACTGCGGCGGCAGCAAATTGGTCTAAAAATCCGCTTTTGTTCGTCAAATAGCTCGCTATTCTCCTCACAAAACCGAATTTTCATCCTCAATTTTCTGCCGTCCTCGCTACGGGCGCTATTCTCGGTCGGCCTCCTAGTACTTTCGATGTATTCTTTTGTGATTCGTCAGGGCTTCAGCATTCTTGCAGGTCTTTCCGCATGGTTGCAGCTGGCCATCCTCTGTGATCACTGTTTCGTCACAGATTTGCTGTCCGGTATGATCCCTTCTTTTGTGTTCTGAGAGGGCTTGAGCACTCTTGCAGATTTTCCCGCATAGGTGCAGCTGGCCATTTTCCCTGATCACGGTTACCTGACAGATTTTCTGCCCGGTGTGGTCTCTTCTTTTGTGATCCGTCAGGCTTCTTTGACTCTTGCAGACTCTTCCGCATGGCTGCCGCTGGCCGTCCTTCCCGACCGTGGTCGCGTCACAGGTTTTTTGCCCGGAGTGATCTCTTCTTTTGTGATCCAAAAGGACTCTAATAGTCTTAAAGGCCTTGCCGCATGGCTGCTGCTGATCTTCCTTTCCGACCACTGTCACATCACAAATTTGTTGCCTTTCGCGCTCTCTGTTTTTGTGATCCCTCAGGATTCTGACATTCTTGAAGGTCTTCTTGCGTGGACGCAGCTGGCCATTCTCCCCGATCATGGTCATTTCAAAGTTTTTTTGCCTTCCATGGGTTTTGTATTTGTGAGTCGCCAGAATTGCAGCATTCTTGCAGACTTTCCTGCATGGACCCGGCTGGCCATTCTCACCGACCACGGTCGCATCACAGATTTTTTGCCCACTGTGGATTTTACTTTTGTGAGACCAGAGAGATGGGGCATTTTTGCAGAGTTTCCCGCACGGCTGTGGTCGGCCATCCTTTCCGACCACAGTCACCTCACAGGTTATTTCACCGGAGAGGGCTCTTTTTTTATGATACGTCAGGGATTGAACTTTGTTGTAAACTCTTCCGTTAGGTCTCAGTTGGTCAACCACCCCAGCCAGTGCCAGGTTGCAGGTTGGTCGCCCGGCAGGATCGTTTGCACAGGCTGCCTCAGCGCTTATTGAGTCTATGGTCAATCCTCCCAGAGGGCTGCCATCAATATCATATGGCTGAAATAGTTCATCAGAATCGCACAGGAGCTGAATATCATCAGGGAAATTATTCAATATTTCTGTAAGCTGGTTTTGTTCGCGAAGTATAGCTTCTGAAGAATCAGACTCAATCATGCAATGAAAACAGTATCCTTGAGTCAAATGTGGGCATAAGCCTTGTTCGGGTGATGCTTCTGTTTGAGAGATTTGCATTCCTGTTATTGTCTCTGGAATCTGTATTGGCATGAAGGGCCGCTCACAGTGTAACTCAGCGGTCCCGGTATTATCGGGTGACAGTCGGAATTGACAAATTCCATTACAGGGATAAACAAAACAATTTAAACCTAAAGTGTGCAAATGTTGTTGAGGGCCTTCGCCACCGCCGCCAGAGCCAGGTTGCAGAGGGCTAATGACAGAGCCTTCAGAGTGCCTGGTGGCTTCCGGGGCGTGCTGCTCCGATGATTTTGATGGCTGGTAGGGTTGTTGGTGATGCTCGGAGCCAAAAATCATTTTCATGATCGCAAACGGTTGACTCCTCTGTGTCAACATAGATGTCACCTGTTGTTCAATCGGATTAAACAGCGGTGAATCGGGGTTCCAACTGCTTTTCAAAAGCCAATTGACAATCACAATGGCGTCCAGAGATAGCCACAAATGAGACATGGTGCATGCGGGAGAGTACTTGGAGATCAGGATCAGTTGGTATGCAATCAGCAGATTCGTGGCATAGCGCAATTGCCACGAAATCGACTCAATAATGGTTGTTTTCACCTCGTAATCATACGTTCTCTGTGACGGGTTCCCCGACGATGTATTCAGGTCTCGCCTCATAGAAAAGTTCTGGTTTGGATAACCTGTGCTTTGTTGAAGCTCAACTATAAAACGACTTGTCAACGGTTTGGCCTGACAGACGACAGACAATGAAAGCAATAGCAGGGTCAGATAGAGAGAGTGTTTAATGATTCTATCCTTACTTTCTCGTATACAGATAGGAAAGTAGGTCAAAAGAATGACAGGGTAGGGATAAGATGGAGATATTTACTTGTCCCCATCATCAGGCTTGCGTTTTCGATGTACTCTTTTGTGATAAGACAGGGCCATAGCATTCTTACAGACCTTTCCACATGGACTCGGCTGACCATCCTCCCCGTGTACTGCTATTTTGCAGGTTTGTTCTCCGGAATGTTCTTTCATTCGGTGATTCGACAGGCCTTTAGAATTTTTTAATGTCTTTCCGCATGGTCGCGGCTGGCCATCCTCTCCGACCACTGTCGAGTAACAGATTTTTTGCGTGCCGTGGAATCTGCTTTTGTGCACCGAAAGGTTTTGAATATTATTGAAGGTCCTTCCGCATAGCCGCTGCTGGCCATCCTTGCCAACTATATTTGCGTCACATATCGCCTGCCCACTGTGGGCTGTTCTTTTGTGATTTACAAGGTCTATAGCACTTTTGCAAACCCTCCCGCATGACTGGCGCTGACTCTGTTCGTCAACGACTTCATAGAAACAAACTTTTGGTTTGGTGTGGTCGCTTCTATGGTGATTTCGCAGGGCTTGAGCGTTCTTGCAGACCTTTCCACATGGCCGTTTCTGACCATCTTCTGCGAACACTATTGCACTGCAGGTTTGTTGCCCTGTGTGGTCTCTGTATTTGTGATACCGAAGGGCTTGAGTATTCTTACAGACAAATCCACATGACCGCTGCTGGCCATCCTTTGTGAACACGCCAACCTTACATATTTGTTGCCCGCTATGGTCTTTTTTATTGTGGTATTTCAGGGCTAGAAGATTCTTGCACACCATTTCGCAGGGCCGCAGCTGGCCATCCTGCCCGATAACGGTTTCGTCACAGATTTGTTGATTGCTGTGAACGTTTCTCTTGTGACTCTTCAGGGCTTTACTATTTTTGAAGAATTTTTCGCATGGTCGCTGCTGGCCGTCTTCGTCGGACACTGTAAAGTCACAGTTGTGCTCAGTGCTATGGAATCTGGTTTTGTGATTTGCAAAAGCTTTGGCATTTTTGCAGGGAAACGCACATGGCTGCGGTTGGCCATCTTCACTGATCAGAGTCAGATTACAGATTTTTTCACCGCTGTGCTCTTTTCTTTTGTGATCTGACAGGGCTCTCAAACATTTGAAGACCAACCCGCATGGCCGCAGCTGGCTGTCGTCCCCGATCACCATGACCTGACAGGCTTTTTGCCCTGAGTGGTTTTTGCTTTTGTGATCTGACATAGACTTGGCATTCTTACAAATGGCCCCACATGTCCGCAGCAGACCATCCACACCGATCACGGTGACATAACAGGTTTGTTGCAGGGTGTGCTCTCTTCTTTTGTGATCCGAGAGGTCTTCAGCATGCTTGCAGAGCCTCCCGCATGGCCGCCGACGGCCATCCTCCCCAACCAGGGTCACGTCACAGGCTTTTTGCCCGGAGTGGTATTTGCTTTTGTGAACTGACAGTGCCTTTTTCCTCTTGGAGATGACTCCACATGTCACCGGCTGGCCATCCTTCCCGGTTATGGTTACGTCACAGATTAGTTGCCTGTCGGCGGGGGGGATATTGGTCGTCACGATAGTTACTGAGTCTGAGGTAAGTTCGTCTGTAAAGTTGTAGCTATTGGCAGGGCTGCTATCAGCGCCATGCATCTGTGACTGATTTGTATCTGGCTTAACCAGTTGACCATAGTCGTTTTGAGGTTCAATGGCAGGGGAATCATTCGCTGTTATGAATAGTGAACTTTGTAGGGGATTTATAGTATCTAAAGGAGCCAATTGACTGATGCAAATAAAGCAGTATCCATCAGCCAAATGGGGGCATGCACTTTGTCCGGGTGCTACTCTTGCGTATCTTGTCGGGCTTTCGTCGGGGTTGGGCCACCATTCAGCAGGCCCGAGGTTATCAGATGATGATCGAAATTCACAAACGCCATGACAGGGAGAGAGAAAACAATTCAAACTCAGAGTATGATGGAGTTGTTGAGGGTCTCCGTTGCCGTCAAAAGAGCCAGAATGCAGGAGTTCAGTTAAATTGCCTGTAGGTTGGGTGGAGGTTTGTGGGGCTCGCTGACCAGATGATTCTGACGGCTGGTATTGTGGAGGGTTATGTCCAGAGCCAAACATAATAGTGATGTTTGCCAACGGGTAGTCGCCCTGTGTCAAAATAACTGCCGCCTGTTGTTCGAACGGGTTAAACAGCTGTGAATAGGGGCTCCAATAGTTTTTTAAAAGCCAGCCGACAACGACAGCTAATTCTAGAGGTAGCCATGAATATAGTTTGGAGCTCAAAGGGGTGGTGGTCAGGATCAGTTTGTAAGCAACTGTTAGATGAGAAACGTAAAGGTACTGCCATGAAATTAACTCAATGATGGTCGTTTTTACCTCGTAACCACCTGCTACTTGTCGTTTGTCATCAGGCGGCGAATCGGGTCCTGTATAGCCGTTTGTATCAGAAATATATAACGGGTTGTCCGGCAATGTTTGCAGGTCACTTTTAATGGAAAAACTCCAGTTTGGCGAAATTGCATCCTGTTCAAACTCAGCAATATAGCTTCCTGACCATGGTTCGGCCTGACAGACAAAAGAGGACAATATTAGCAGTATTAGCAGTGCTGCAAAGAGTGAGAGTTTAATAATTCTATCCTTGCATTCCAATATACAGAGAGGAAAGATAGATCAAGAATATAAGTATGTTTTTCTGTCGAAGACACTTTGTTAAAAAACACAGTTAAAAACCAGAGGCCGCACCGGACGATATCTTATCGAATGAGCGTAAAACCCCGTACTTTGAGAGGGTGTCGCAAAAGGTCAATTAAAACGCTTCAAGCTTCAAACCGTCATCTCCGCGAAGGCGGAGATCCACTGTTCGTGGTGGGTTCCCGCCTGCGCGGGAACGACGATCTTGATATATCCTGCTGACCATACCCTTTTGCGACACCCTCTTGAGGACGGGGATGTAAGCTCGGCTTGCAAAGCAAGCCCCTTGTGCTACTTTGCTATCCGTCAGGTGTTTTTTGCGATTACGCTACCTGACAGGAGAAGTAAAATACCTTCCGCTTTCTGCCCGTGTTTGTTAACGGGGTCGCCTAGACAATCCGAAAGGTAGAGCAGATTGTCGAATAAGGTGTATGCCGCTACTGGGTAAGGTATACACTGCGGTCGGGCATGACCGTCTGGTGGTAGGAATCCCCGTCCTTTAGAGGGTGTCGCAAAACTCTCTCCGGCGTGGGAACGCGTTGACTCCCGTCATTGTCGGCTTCATTCTCGTCATTGTCGGCTTCATTCTCGTCATTGCCGGCTTCATTCTCGTCATTGCCGGCTTCATTCTCGTCATTCCCGGCTTCATTCTCGTCATTCCCGGCTTCATTCTCGTCATTCCCGCGAAGGCGGGAATCCACACTGACTCTCCACCAGAACCATACTGCCCGGTGTCCCCCTGGCCTTGTCATCCCCGAGAAGGCAGAGATCCACCGTTGGCGCTGGATTCCCGCCTTCGCGGGAATGACGACTTCAGAGCGTGAGAACGAGCTGTTGAAGTTTTGCGACACCCTCTTTAGGGCGGGGAGGATGTCAATACCTGTTGGTTTTAGTTCTTGGAGCACTGAGGTCATCATCCTGGTTCACATCATCATGCTTGCGTTTTCGATGTCTTTTTTTGTGACTCGAGAGAGCATCAGCGTTTTTGCAGACCCTCCCGCATAGCTTTGGCTGGCTATCCTCTGAGATCAGGGCCACGTTGCAGGTTTGCTGCCCGGTGTGGTCTCTTCTTTTGTGATATGACAGGGCCAGGGCATTATTACAGGTCGTCCCACATGGCTGCAGCTGGCCATCCTCCGTGACCAGAATCGCGTTGCAGGTCTGTTGCCCGGTGTGGTCTCTTCTTTTGTGATATGACAGGGCCAGGGCATTATTACAGGTCGTCCCACATGGCCGCTTCAGACCATCCTCCGTGACCAGATTCACGTTGCAGGTTTGTTGCCGGGTGTGGTTTTTGATTTTGTGATAATACAGGGCTTGGGCATTTTTACAGGTCGTCCCGCATGGCTGTGGCTGGCCATCCTCCCCGACAAGGGTCAGTTCACAGGTTTGTTGCCCGCTGTGCTCTTTTCTTTTGTGATATGACAGGCTATAGGCATTTTTACAGATTTTCCCGCATGGCCTCTGCTGGCCATCCTCTCCGACCATAATTAGCTTACAGGTTTGTTGACCGCGATGCTCTCTGACTTTGTGATAAGACAAGGCTTGAGTATTATTGCAGACCAATCCGCATAGCCGCAGCTGGCTATCTTCACCGGCAACAGTCAGGTCACAGGATTTTTGCCCGCTGTGGATGTTTCTTTTGTGTTCCGACAGAGCTATTACGTTCTTGCAGACCTTCCCGCAAGGTCGCTGCCGACCATCCTTCCTGACCACTGATGTGTCACAGATTTGTTGCCCGGAGTGATCTTTTCGTTTGTGCTTCGTCAGGGCGTTAGCATTGTTGCAGACTTTTCCGCATGATCGCTCTTTACCATCCTCCCCGACCACAGTCACGGCACAGGTTCTGTGCCCGCTGTGGTATCTGCTTTTGTGAAGCGACAGGGCATGAGAAGTCTTGCAGACCTTTCCGCATCGTCGCTGTTGAGCATTCTCACCGGACAGGGTCAGGTCACAGATTAGTTTCTCGCTTTGTTCAGTGGCCTGCCCGGTGACTGTCCGGGAAAGACCAGGTGGCCTTTGACCCCATTGAGGTGTTTCTGTAGCGGTTTGTTGTGTTTCTGAAGTCACCATTAAGGGGGTAAAGTGAGCAGGTGTAGAGGAAATTTCGTTTTCATTGTCAGTTCCGTGCTGACCCAGAATGAGAAGCCCCTGGATTATAATCCAGTCATTAGCGCTGGCAGGCAAATTCCCGGGTATTGTTGCTTTATTACCGGGTGGTCCGATAGGGTCAGCACAAGCAGTCCATGCACTCATTGAATAGGTATGATCCGATAATGATCGGAACTTGCAAACACCATGACAGGGATGGACGAAACAATTTAAACCCAAAGTATGTGACTGTTGTTGAGAGTCTCCGTTACCGTCGGCAGAGCCAGAATACAGGGGACTGTTGAAAGCGCTTGCAGGTTGGCTGCTGGCTTGTGGGGCCTGTTTGCCAGTTGATTGTGATAGCTGGCCTTGTTGTTGCTGTTGTTCAGAGCCAGGCACCATGGTGGTGATCACAAACCTGTGATCTTCCAATGTCAATATAAACGACATATGTATACCAAATGGTTTAAACAGCAATGAATCGGGGTTCCAATAACTTTGTAAAAACCAGCCGACAGCGACAGCCATTTCTATCAGTAGCCATGAATAAGGAGTGGGGCTCAGTGCTGTACCTCTGGTGGCCCGGGTCAGTTCGTAGGTAACCAGCAGATCAGTGGCGTAAAGCCATTGCCAGAAAATGGACTCGATAAGGGGTGTTTTTACCCTGTTACTGTTAGGTCTTTGTCGTTTGTCATAAGGTGGAAAATCTGATCCTGAATAGCTTTTGGTGATGACTGACGGTTTGCCCGACAATATAAGCGGGTCTGAGTTTATAAAAAAACTCTGGTTTGGAGAGCCAGGATCCTGTTGAAGCTCGAGGACAAAACCCCTTGTTAACGGTTCGGCCTGACCGATGACAGATAACAACAGTAGCAGCAACATTGGTGCTGCAAAGAGTGAATGTTTAATAATTCTATCCCTGCGTTCTGGTATTCAGAGAGGAAGGATAGATCAAGAAAATCAAGGTGTTTCCTTACCAAATACCTCCTGTTAAGGATCTTTACCTGTTGGCTTTGCCTTTTGGAGCAATGATTTCAACATCCTGGTTTCCACCAACAGGTTTGCGTTTTCTATGTGTTCTTTTGTGATTTGAGAGAGCTTTAGCACTTATGCAGACCTTCCCGCATTGCTGCGGCTGGCCATCCTCTGGAACCAGGATCACGTTGCAGGTTAGTTTTCCGGTGTGGTCTCTTCTTTTGTGATCCGAAAGTGCTCCAATACCCTTGCAGAGCGTCGCGCATGGTCGTGACTGACCATCCTCCCCGACTATTTTTACCTGACAGGTCCTTTGCCTGGTATGGAATCTGCTTTTATGTATTAATAGGGCTTGAGTACTACTACAGACCTTTCCACATGGCTGCGGCTGGTGATGCTCGCCGATCACAGTCAGGTCACAGGTTTGTTGCCCGGTGTGGAGGCTTCTTTTGTGATACAAAAGTAATTGACCATTCTTGCAGACCTTTGCGCATGGCCGCTGCTGACCATCCTCCCCGATCACGGTCAGGTCACAGGTTTTTTGCTCGCTATGGTTGTTTATTTTGTGAGCCAACAGGGCTTGTACATTCTTGCAGACCTTCCCGCATGGCTGCTGTTGCCCGTTCTCCCTGACTACTTTTATGACACAGGTTCTTTGTCCGCTGTGGATGTGTCTTTTGTGTTTCGACAGAGCTATGGCGTTCTTGCAGACCTTCCCGCAAGGTCGCTGCCGACCATCCTTCCTGACCACTGTTGTGTCACAGATTTGTTGCCCGGAGTGCTCTTTTTGTTTGTGCCTCGTCAGGGCAGCAGCATTGTTGCAGAATGTTCCGCATGATCGTTCCTTACCATCTTCCCCGACCACAGTCACGTCACAGGTTCTATGCCCAGTGTGGTATCCGTTTTTGTGAAGTGACAGGGCATGAGCATTCCTGTAGAACTTTCCACATGATCGCTGCTGACCATTCTCAACGCACAGGGTCAGGTCACAGATTAGTTTCTCGCTTTGTTCAGTGGCCTGCCCGGTGACTGTCCGGGAAAGACCAGGTGGCCTTTGACCCCATTGAGGTGTTTCTGTAGCGGTTTGTTGTGTTTCTGAAGTCACCATTAAGGGGGTAAAGTGAGCAGGTGTAGAGGAAATTTCGTTTTCATTGTCAGTTCCGTGCTGACCCAGAATGAGAAGCCCCTGGATTATAATCCAGTCATTAGCGCTGGCAGGCAAATTCCCGGGTATTGTTGCTTTATTACCGGGTGGTCCGATAGGGTCAGCACAAGCAGTCCATGCACTCATTGAATAGGTATGATCCGATAATGATCGGAACTTGCAAACACCATGACAGGGATGGACGAAACAATTTAAACCCAAAGTATGTGACTGTTGTTGAGAGTCTCCGTTACCGTCGGCAGAGCCAGAATACAGGGGACTGTTGAAAGCGCTTGCAGGTTGGCTGCTGGCTTGTGGGGCCTGTTTGCCAGTTGATTGTGATAGCTGGCCTTGTTGTTGCTGTTGTTCAGAGCCAGGCACCATGGTGGTGATCACAAACCTGTGATCTTCCAATGTCAATATAAACGACATATGTATACCAAATGGTTTAAACAGCAATGAATCGGGGTTCCAATAACTTTGTAAAAACCAGCCGACAGCGACAGCCATTTCTATCAGTAGCCATGAATAAGGAGTGGGGCTCAGTGCTGTACCTCTGGTGGCCCGGGTCAGTTCGTAGGTAACCAGCAGATCAGTGGCGTAAAGCCATTGCCAGAAAATGGACTCGATAAGGGGTGTTTTTACCCTGTTACTGTCAGGTCTTTGTCGTTTGTCATAAGGTGGAAAATCTGATCCTGAATAGCTTTTGGTGATGACTGACGGTTTGCCCGACAATGTAAGCGGGTCTGAGTTTATAAAAAAACTCTGGTTTGGAGAGCCAGGATCCTGTTGAAGCTCGAGGACAAAACCCCTTGTTAACGATTCGGCCTGAGCGATGACAGATAACAACAGTAGCAGCAACATTGATGCCGCAAAGAGTGAGTGTTTAATAATTCTATCCTTGTGTTCTGGTTTACAGAAAGCAAGGATAGATCAGGAAAATAAAGATATTTTTTTGTAAAAAAATTCTTGTAGTGATCATTACCTTTTGGTTTTACCTCCTGGAGCACTGAGGTCATCATCCTGGTTCACATCATCAGGCTTGCGTTTTCGATGTATTCTTTCAGGATTCGAGAGAGCTTTAGCACTTATGCAGACCTTCCCGCATGGCTGTGACTGGCCATCTTCCCCAACCACGGTCGAGTCGCAGCTCTTTCGCCCGCTGTGGAATCTGCTTTTGTGAGTTGACAGGGCCTGGGAACTCTTAAAGATTTTTCCGCATTGCTGCGGCGGGCCATCCTGTCCTACCACTGTTAAGTCGCAGGTTTTTGGCCCGCTGTGGGTGTTTCTTTTGTGATCCAGAAGGGTGCGAGCATTCTGGCAGACCTTCCCGCATAGTCGCTGCTGGCCATCCATTTTGACCACTCTTGAGTCACAGCTTTGTCGCCCGGTATGGTCTCTTTTTTTGTGATCCGTGAGGGCTTGAAGATTGTTGCAGACCTTTCCGCATGACCGCTGCTGGCCATCCTCCCTGACTATTGTCAACTGACAGGTTCTTTGCCCGGTATGGTATCTGCTTTTGTGTATCGACAGGGTAGGAACATTCTTGTAGATCTTCCCGCATGGTCCCTGCTTGCCATCCTTTTTGACCACTGTTACGTCACAGATTTGTCGCTCGCTGTGGTCTCTTTTTTTGTGCTCCCACAGTGCTTGAGCATTGATGCAGATCTTTCCGCATTGTCGCTTTCCACCATCCTCTCCAACCACGGCCGTGTAACAGCTTCTTTTCCCGCTATGGTATCTGCTTTTGTGAACCTTCAGGGCCGAAGTACTTTTGCAGATTTTACCACATGGTCGCTGCTGACCATTATCCCCCGACAGGGTCTCGTAACAGGTTCGATTCCCGCTGTGGTCAGTGACTTGTCTGGTGCCTGTCCGGGAAAGACGAGGCGGGCTTTGGCCCCATTGGGGTGATCCTGTTGTTTGTCGGGTTGCTGAAATCGCCATTGGGAATGTGATATGGACAGGTGTAAAGGAAATTTCGGTTTCTTCGTGAGGTTTGTATTTACTCAGACTGAGTAACCCCTCGACTATAATCAGATCTTCAGTGCTGGCAGGCAAATTCCCGGGCGTTGGAACTTCATCTCTCAGTGACACTACAGGGTCAGCACATGCAGTCCCTGTAGTCATTGAATGTGTAGGATCGGACGAAGTTCGTAGCCTGCAAACGCCATGACAGGGATGGACGAAACAATCTAAACCCAGAGTATGTGAGTGTTGTTTAGAGTCTCCATTACCATCGCCGGGGCAGGAATAGAGGGCGTGGCTCATAGCGCTTGCAGTTTGGCGGGTTGGCTGTTTGGTCTGTTGGTCAGCTAATTGTGATAGCTGGCCTTGTTGTTGCCCTTGTCCAGAGCCTGGCTCCACAGTGGTGATCGCAAATATGTGCCCCCCCTGTGTCAATATAGATGACGGCTGTAGTTCAATTGGTTTAAACAGAGGTGAATCGGGGTTCCAAACAGTTTTTAACATCCAGTCGACAGCGAGAACCGTTTCTATCAGTAACCATGAATAAGCGGTGGGGGCCAGCGGTGTGCATCTGGTGGTCAGGGTCAGTTCGTAAGCAACCAGCAGGTTAGTGGCATAAAGCCGTTGCCAGGAAATCGACTCAATGATTGTTGTTTTTACTCTGTAACTGTTATTTTTGTGTCGTATACTATCCGTTGATAAATCTGGTCTTGCATAGCTGCTTGTTTCAGCAAAGTCTGACGGGTTATCCGACCATGTACTTTTGTCTGGTTCTATAAAAAAGCTCTGGCTTGGAAGGCCTTTAATCTGTTGAAATTCGACAGTAAAACATTTTTTCAACGATTCGGCCTGGCCGATGACAGGCAGCAACGCTAACAGCAACATCGATGCCGCAAATGAGTGTTTAATAATACTATCACTGCGTTCTGGTTTACAGAGAAGAAGAATAGATCAAGAAAATAAGGACGTATTCTGTCAAAGTCTCTCTGTTAAAGATCATTACTGATTCGTTTTAGCTTCTGGATGAGTGAGGTTATTGTCCTACTTATCAACAGGCTTGCGTTTTCGATGTACTCTTTTGTGACTTGAGAGATCTTGAGCATTTTTGCAGGCCATCCCGCATAGCTCTGACTGGCCATCCTCTGTGATCAGGATTTCGTTGCAGGTTTGTTGTCCGCTGTGCTCTTTTCTTTTGTGATACGACAGAGCTCCAGAGTTCCTGCATATCATCCCGCATGGCTGCGGCTGGCCATCCTTCGCAATCACGGTCGAGTCACAGGCTCTTTGCCCGCTGTGGAATTTGCTTTTGTGAGTTGACAGGGCTTGAGCACTCTTGCAGACCTTAGCGCACAAACGCGGTTGGTGATCCTCGCCAACCATGGTCACGTCACAGGTTTTTTGCCTGGTGTGTTGGCATCTTTTGTGATCCCACAGTGCTCTGCGGTTGTTGCAGACCTTCCCGCATGGTCGCGGCTGGCCGCCTTTCCCAACGACGGTAAAGTCACAGGTTTTTTGCCCACTGTGCGATTTGCTTTTGTGAATTGACAGGGCTTGAGCATTCTTGCAGACCTCTCCACATGGCCGCGATTGGTGATCCTCATCAACCAGGGGAAAGTCACAGGTTTGTTGTCCGCTGTGGTATCTGCTTTTGTGAACGGAGAAGTCAAAGACACTCTTGAGGACTCTACCGCACGGCTGCTGCCGACCATCCTTTTCGACCACAGTTAGTTCACATACCTTTTGCCCGGTGTGGAGTCTTCTTTTGTGATTCGAAAAATCTTTAGCATTCTTGCAGACTGTCCTGCATGGTAGTAGCTGGCCATCTTCACCAATCACTGTCGTATAACAGGTTCTTTGCCCACTGTGGAGTCTGCTTTTGTGACTTGACAGGGCTTGAGGACTTTTGAAGACCTTTCCGCATAGCCGCAGTTGTTGATCTCCGTCTACCACGGTCAATTGACAGATTTGTTGCTCGGCGTGGAAGTTTCTTTTGTGATCCGACAGAGTCTCGTAATTCTTGCAGACCATCCCGCATGGCCTCGGCTGGCCATCCTTACCTACCACAGCTGAGTCACAGGTTTTTTTCCCGCTGTGCGATCTCTTTTTGTGACTTGCCAGGGCTTGAGCATTCTTGCAGACCTTTCCGCATGGCTGCGGTCTTTGATCCTCGCCAAAGAAGGTAAAGTCACAGGTTTTTTGTCCGGTGTGGTATCCGCTTTTGTGAACGGAGAGGGCACAGGCACTTTTGCAGACTTTCCCGCATGGCTTCTGCTGACCATCCTTCCCGACCAAGGTCACGTCACAGGTTTGTTGCCCGCTATGCAATCTTCTTTTGTGATCCGAAAAAGCTTTAGCGTTTTTACAGATTGCCCTGCATGGCAGCAACTGGCCATTTTTTCCGATCACTGTAACGTCACAGATTTGTTGTTTGCCGTGGACTCTGTTTTTGTGAAGCGACACTGCATAAGCATTCTTGAAGACCTTCCCACATGGCCGTGGCCTGCCATCTTCCCCGACAATTTTCTCTATACAGGTTGTTTGCCCGTTGTGGAATTTGCTTTTGTGAATTGACAGGGCTTGAGCACTCTTGCAGATCTTTCCGCATGACAGCTGCTGGCCATTCCCCCTGGTCACGGTAACATCACAGGTTTGTTGCCCGGTGTGGAAGCTTCTTTTGTGAGACGACAGAGAATTAGCATTTTGGTAAGCCTTTCCACAGGGGCGCAGCTGGCCATCCTTCCTGAATACGATCACTTCACAGATATTTTGCCTGGTATGGACTCTTCTTTGGTGATTCGACAGGGCTTTGGCACTCTTTAAGACTCTCTTGCATTGTCGAAGCAGACCATCTTTCCCGACCAGCATCACGTTGCAGGTTGATTGCCCGGCAGGGGCTGGTGTATTGGTTGCCCCTGCAGCTATTGAGTTCTGGGCGACCCCGTCTGGGGCGACCCCGTCTGGGGCGACCCCGTCTTCACAATTCAGAGACCGTTCAACTGGTTCCATGCTTTTGGGAGATGGTCGGAATTTACAGACGCCACAACAAGTTTGGACAAAACAATTTAAACCCAAAGTATGCTGCTGTTGTTGAGGGTCTTCGTTACCGTCAACCGAGCGAAAATACAGGACGCTGGTGGAGTAGCCTGTGGCCAGCGTGGCATGCTGGCCGGAAGATTCTGTTGTCTGGTCTTGTTGCTGACAAGGTTGTTGGTTATGGTCGGAGCCAAACATTATAACGATGTTGGTAAATGGTTGATCCCCTTGTCTCAGGATGGATGTCGCCTCTTGATGCTTCATCAGGTCAGACAGCAGTATGCCGGGGCTCCAATAGTCTTTTAAAATCCAACCGAAAGCTATAGCCGCTTCCACCGGTAGCCATGAACAAGATGTTGAACTCAGAGGAGAGACTCTGGTGATAAAGATGAGTTCGAAGGCAGCCAGAAGATTCGTGGCGTAAAGCCATCGCCAGGAAATCGACTCAATAATGGTTGTTTTTACTTCGTAATTGTTAGTTATCTGCCGTCTATTGTCGGGTGGTAAATCTGATCTTGCATAACCGTTTGTGTCGGCAAGGCCTGAAGGGTTATCTGACCATTTACTCTGGTATGGCTTTATTGAAAAGCTCTGGTTTGGAAGACCTGCACTCTTTTGAAGCTCGACAATAAAATGCTTTGTCAACAGTTCGGCCTGACTGAAGACAGATAACAACGGTAGCAGCAACAGTGCTGCAGAGAGTGAGAGTTTAATAATTTTATCCTTGGCGATCGGGTTTACAGAAAGGAAGGATAGATCAAGAAAATAAGGGTGTTACTCCATCAAAAACCTTCAATTAAAGATCATTACCTGTTGGCTTTACCTTCTGAAGCACTGAGGTCAGCGTTCTGGCTCACATCAACAGGCTTGCGTTTTCGATGTGTTCCTTTGTGATTCGAGAGATCTTGAGCACTTTTGCAGACCTTCCCGCATCGCCGCTGCTGGCCGTTTACCCCAAGCATGGTCGTGTTACAGGTTTGTTGCCCGCTGTGGTATCTGCTTTTGTGAACGGAGAGAGCACTGGCATTCTTGCAAATTTTCCCACATGGCTGCTGCTGACCCTCCTTTCCGACCAGGATCTCGTCACAGGTTTTTGGCCCGGTGTGGTCCCTTCTTTTGTGATTCGACAGAGTTCCATAACTCCTGCAGACCATCCCGCATGGCCGCAGCTGGCCATCCTCCCCAATCACGCTAGAATTACAGGTTCTTTCTCCACTGTGGAATGAGCTTTTGTGAGTTGAAAGGGCTTTAGCATTCTTGTAGATATTTCCGCATGGCCGCAGTTGGCCATCCTCCCCAATCACTTTAGAGTTACAGGTTTTTTGCCCGGTGTGGTGTCTTCTTTTGTGATCCGAAAGAGCCCGAGAATCCCTGCAGACTAACCCACATGGTCGTGGCAGGTTATTCTCCCCAATCACGATCGAGTTGCAGGTTTTCTGGCCGCTGTGGAATTTGTATTTGTGATTTGACAGGGTTTGGGCACTCCGGAAGACCCTTCCGCATGGCCATGATTGCTGATCCTCGCTAACCACGGTCACGCTACAGATTTTTTGCCCTCCGTGGAATTTGTCTTTGTGATACGTCAGGCTAGCGCTCCTGCAGACAGTTCCGCATGGCTGCTGCTGGCCATTCACCCCGATCACAGTGACGTCACAGATTTGTCTCCCGGGGTGGAAGTTTCTTTTATGAGACCATAGAGAATGAGCATTTTTGCAGACTGTTCCGCATGGCCGCAGTTGGTTGTCCTCGCCAACCAGGGGAAAGTCACAGATTTTTTGCCCGCTATGGTATCCGCTTTTGTGAACGGACAGGGCAAGGGCATTCTTGCAGACTTTCCCGCATGGCCGCTGCTGACCATACTCCCCGACTGTGGTTAAATCACAGGTTTGTTGCCCGGTATGGTATCCGCTTTTGTGAACGGAGAGGGCAAGGGCATTTTTGTAGACTTTCCCACATGGTTGCGACTTACCATTTTCCCCGATAATGGCCAAGTCACAGGTTTTTTGCCCGCTGTGTAATTTACTTTTGTGAATCAACAGGGCTTTAGCATTCTTGAAGACTCTCCCGCATTGCTGAAGCTGGCCACCCTCCCCAACTACTACTTCTACATTGCAGGTTATCTGCCCGGCAGAGGCTCTTGTCTCGGTTGTTCCTGCACACATTGAGTTCGGGGCGACCCCGTCTAAGGCGACCCCGTCTAAGGCGACCCCGTCAAAGACGAACTCGTCTAGGGCGAACTCGTCTAGGGCGAACTCGTCCAGGGCGAACTCGTCTAGGGCGAACTCGTCCAGGGCGAACTCGTCTAGGGCGAACTCGTCTAGGGCGACCCCGTCTAAGGCGACCCCGTCTAAGGCGACCCCGTCTTCACAATTCAACAACCATTCAGCTGGCCCCGTGCTTTCGGAAGATGGTCGGAATATACAAACGCCATAACAGGGCTGGACGAGGCAATTTAAACCCAATGTGTGCTGCTGCTGTTGAGGATCTTCATTACCGTCCCCCGAGCGAGAATACAGGACGCTGGTAAAATAGCTTACGGCCATCGGGGTCTGCTGCCCGGTTGATTCTGATCGCTGGTCCTGTTGCTGACAAGGTTGTTGGTTATTTCCAGAGCCAAACATTATAGCGATGTTGCTAAATGGCTGATTCTCCTGTTTCAGGATGGATGTCGCCTCTTGTTGTTCCTCTTGATGTTCTATCGGGTTAAACATCAGTGAATTGAGATTCCAATAACTTTTTAAAAACCAACCGACAGTTACAGCCGCTTCTACCGGTAGCCATGAACAGGGTGTGGAGCCCAGAGGTGTGAGGTCTCTGGTAATTAGGGGCGGGTCGAAGGCAGCCAGCAGATTCGTGGCGTAAAGCCATTGCCAGGAAATCGACTCAATGATAGTTTTTTTTACTCCATAATTGGGGGTTATTTGTCGTGTGTTATCGGTGGCTAAATCTGGCCTTGCATAGCCGTTTTGGCAGGCAGGGCCAGACGGGATATACGACCATGTACGCTGTTCTGGGTTTATTGAAAAGCTCTGTTTTGGAAGGCCTGCACTCTGTTGAAGCTCGACAATAAAATGGCTTGTCAACGGTTCGGCCTGGCCGATGACGGGCAATAAAGCTGACAGCAACTGCAGTGCCGCATGGAGTGAGAGTTCAATAATTCTACCCTTGCGTTCTGGTTTACAGAAAGGAAGGATAGACCAGAAAAATAAGGGTGTTACTCTGTCAATAACCTTCAGTTGAAGAGCGTTATCTGTCGGCTCTACCTTTTGGACCACTGACATCATCATCCTGTTTCACATCAACAGGCTTGCGTTTTCGATGTGTTCTTTTGTGATTTGAGAGATCTTTATTATTTTTGCAGACCTTCCCGCATGGCTGCGGCTGGCCTTCCACCCCAATCACGGTCGTGTTACAGGTTTTTTGTCCGCTGTGGCAATTGCTTTTGTGATTTGACAGGGCTCGAGCACACTTGAAGACTTTTGCGCATGGTCGCGGTTGCTGATTCTCACCAATCACGGTCACGTCACATTTTTTTTGCCCTGTGTGGTATCCGCTTTTGTGAATGGAGAGGGCACTGGCATTCTTGCAGACTTTCCCGCATGGACGTGGCTGGCCATCCTCCCAGACCAGTGTCACGTCACAGATTTTTAGCTTGGTGTGGTTTCTTCTTTTGTGATCCGACAGAGCTCCATAATTCCTGCAGACCATCCCGCATGGCCGCGGCTGGCCATTATCCCCAACCACGGTTGAGTTACAGGTTCTTGGTCCACTGTGGAATGTGCTTTTGTGAGTAGACAGGGCTTTAGCATTCTTGCAGATATTTCCGCATGGCCTCATTTGGCCATCCTCCCCAATCACGTTAGAGCTACAGATTTTTTGCCCGGTGTGGTCTCTTCTTTTGTGATCCGAAAGAGTTTGAGAATCCTTGCAGACTACCCCGCATCGCTGCGGCAGGTCATTCTCGCCAATCAGGGTCGAGTTACAGGCTTTTTGGCCGCTGTGGAATTTGCGTTTGTGATTTGACAGGCTTTGAGCACTCTCGCAGACCCTTCCGCACGGCCATGATTGGTAATCCTCGCCAACCACGGTCACGTCACAGGTTTGTTGCCCTCTGTGGTATCTGCTTTTGTGAGCCGACAGGGCAGGAGGATTTTTGCAGACCTTCCTGCATTGTCGAAACTTGCCACCTTCCCCAACGACTATCATGTCACAGATTTGTTGCTTGCCGTGGAATCTGTATTTGTGGGACAACAGGGTGTGGGCATTCTTGCAGACCGTCCCGCATGGTTGCGGCTTGCCGTCTTCCGCGATCATTGTCACGTCGCAGGTTTTTTGCTCGCTATGGAATATTTTTTTGTGATACGACAGTTCTTGATTATTCCTGCAGGCTCTTCCACATGGCTGCTGCTGGCCATTCTCCCCGATCACTTTGACGTCACAGATTTGTTTCCCGGTGTGGAAGTTTCTTTTGTGAGACAACAGAGAGTTAACATTTTTGCAGACCTTTCCACATAGCTGCAGCTGGCCATCCTCCCTGAACACGGTCACGTCACAGGTTTTTTGCCTGGAATGGACTGTTCTTTTGTGATTCGACAAGGTTTGAGCACTCTTGAAGACTTTCTCGCATTGCCGAAGCTGGCCATCCTTTCCGACCACTATCATGTTGCATGCCTGCCAGGCAGGGGCCGATGTATTGGTTGCCCCTGAACCCATTGACTCCGTGTTGGCTCGATCCAAGGCGACCCCGTCTAAGGCGACCCCGTCTAAGGCGACCCCGTCTAAGGCGACCCCGTCTTCACAATTCAACGACCATTCAGCTGGCCCCGTGCTTTCGGAAGAGGGTTGGAATTTACAGACACCGTAACAGGGTTGGACGAAGCAATTTAAACCCAGAGTATGTTGCTGTTGTTGAGGGTCTTCGTTACCGTCACCCGAGCGAGAAGACAGGACGCTGGTAAAATAACTTATGGCCACCGAGGTCTGCTGGCCGGTTGATTCTGAGGGTTGGTCCTGTTGCACACAGGGTTGTTGATTATTTCCAGAGCCAAAGGTTATAGCGAGGTTGCTAAATGGCTGATCCCCCCGTCTCAGGATGGATGTCGCCTCTTGATGTTTCTCTTGACGTCCCAGAGGGTTAAACAGCAGTAAATCGATACTCCAATAACTTTTTAAAAACCAACCGACAGCTATAGCCGCTTCTACCGGTAGCCATGAACAAGGTATGGAGCTCAGAGGCTTGGTGTCCCTGGTAGTAAAGGTCAGTTCGAAGGCAACCAGCAGACTCGTGGCATAGAGGCATTGCCAGGAAATCAACTCTATGATGGTTTTTTTTACTCCGTGATTGTTGGATATTTGTCGTTTTTTATCGGGCGGTAAATCTTGTCTTGCATGGCCATGTTTGTTGGCAGGGCCTGCACTCTCTTGAAGTTCGACAATAAAATGCTTTGTCAACGGTTCGCCGTGGCCGATGACGGGCAACAACGGTAGCAGCAACAGCAGTGCCGCAGAGAGTGAGAACTTAATAATTCTATCCTTGCGTTCTGTTTTACAGAAAGGAAGGATAGACCAGGAGAATAAGGATGTTACTTTATCGTTACTTTATCGAATGAGCGTAAAACCCCGTACTTTTAGAGGGTGTCGCAAAACTTCAACAGCTCGTTCTCGCGCTCTGAAGTCGTCATTCCCGCGAAGGCGGGAATCCAGCGCCAACGGTGGATCTCTGCCTTCTCGGGGATGACAAGGCCAGGGGGACACCGGGCAGTATGGTTCTGGTGGAGAGTCAGTGTGGATTCCCGCCTTCGCGGGAATGACGAGAATGAAGCCGGGAATGACGAGAATGAAGCCGGGAATGACGAGAATGAAGTCGGGAATGACGAGAATGAAGCCGGGAATGACGAGAATGAAGTCGGCAATGACGGGAGTCAACGCGTTCCCACGCCGGAGAGAGTTTTGCGATACCCTCTTTAGGGTGGGGAGGATGTCAAGAAAACCTACAGTCGAAGACCATTACCTGTCGGCTTCGCCTTTTGGATTACTGAGATCATCATCCTGTTTCACATCAACAGGCTTGCGTTTTCGATGTGTTCCTTTGTGACTCAAGAGATCTTTAGCACTTTTGCAGACCTTCCCGCATGGCTGCGGCTGGCCGTCCAACCCAACTACGATCGTGTTACAGGTTTGTTGCCCGTTGTGGTATCTGCTTCTGTGAACGGAGAGAGCACTGGCATTCTTGCAGACTTTCCCGCATGGCTGCGGCAGGCCATCTTCCCCGACCACGGACACGTCACAGTTTTGTTGCCCTCTGTGGTATTTGCTTTTGTGAACCGACAGTGCCAGAGCATTTTTGCAGACCTTCTTGCATTGTCGCTGCTTGCCATCTTCCCCTACTGTTATCGCGTCACAGATTTTTTGCTCGCCGTGGACTCTGTATCTGTGGTACAACAGGGTATAAGTATTTTTGCAGATCCTCCCGCAGGGTTGCGGCTGGCCATCTTCCCCGATAATGGCCTCGTCACAGGTTTTTTGCTCGCCGTGGAATTTGTTTTTGTGTTCCGACAGGTTTTGAGCACTCCTGCAGACTGTTCCGCATGGCTGCTGCTGACCATTTCCCCCGATCACATTGACGGCACAGATTTGTTTCCCGGTGTGGAAGTTTCTTTTGTGAGACGACAGAGAATGAGTATTTTTGCAGACCTTTCCACATGGCTGCAGCTGGCCATTCTCCCCAACCACGGTTGAGTCACAGGTTTTTTGCCTGCTGTGGAATATGCTTTTGTGTCGTGACAGGGCTGCAGCATTCTTGCAGACTTTCCCACATGGTCGCGACTGGCCATTATCCCCAACCACGGTTGAGTCACAGGTTTTTTGCCCGCTGTGGAGTGTGCTTTTGTGTTGTGACAGGGCTGCAGCATTCTTGCAGACTTTCCCACATGGTCGCGGCTGGCCATTATCCCCAACCACTGTTGAGTCACAGGTTTTTTGCTCGCTGTGGAATGTGCTTTTGTGATGTTTCAGGGCTGCAGCATTCTTGCAGACTTTCCCGCACGGCTGATGACCATCCTCCCCGACCACGGTCACGTCACAGGTTTGTTGCCTGGTGTGGTAGAGTCTTTTGTGAGACGACAGAGAATCAGCATTTTTGTAGACTCTTCCGCATGGCTGCGGCTGGCCATCTTCCCTGAACACGGGCGCGTCACAGATTTTTTGCCTGGAATGGACTCTTTTTTTGTGATTACGCAGGGCTTGAGCAGTTTTGAAGATTCTCTTGCATTGCAGCAGCTGCCCGACCTCCCCAACCACTACCACGTTGCAGGTTGCCTGCCCGGTAGAGGCTCCCCTATCGGTTGTCTTTGTAGCCATTGAGTTCGGGGCGACCCCGTCTGAGGCGACCCCGTCTTCACAGTTCAGCGACCATTCAGCTGGCTCCGTGCTTTCGGAAGATGGTTGGAATTTACAGACACCATAACAGGGTTGGACGAAGCAATTTAAATCCAGAGTATGTTGCTGTTGTTGAGGGTCTTCGTTACCGTCACTCGAGCGAGAAGACAGGACTCTGGTGAAATAACTTATGGCCAGCGAGGTCTGCTGGCCGGTTGATTCTGAGGGTTGGTCCTGTTGCACACAGGGTTGTTGATTATTTCCAGAGCCAAAGGTTATAGCGAGGTTGCTAAATGGCTGATCCCCCCGTCTCAGGATGGATGTCGCCTCTTGATGTTTCTCTTGACGTCCCAGAGGGTTAAACAGCAGTAAATCGATACTCCAATAACTTTTTAAAAACCAACCGACAGCTATAGCCGCTTCTACCGGTAGCCATGAACAAGGTATGGAGCTCAGAGGCTTGGCGTCCCTGGTAGTAAAGGTCAGTTCGAAGGCAACCAGCAGACTCGTGGCATAGAGGCATTGCCAGGAAATCAACTCTATGATGGTTTTTTTTACTCCGTGATTGTTGGATATTTGTCGTTTTTTATCGGGCGGTAAATCTTGTCTTGCATGGCCATGTTTGTTGGCAGGGCCTGCACTCTCTTGAAGTTCGACAATAAAATGCTTTGTCAACGGTTCGCCGTGGCCGATGACGGGCAACAACGGTAGCAGCAACAGCAGTGCCGCAGAGAGTGAGAACTTAATAATTCTATCCTTGCGTTCTGTTTTACAGAAAGGAAGGATAGACCAGGAGAATAAGGATGTTACTTTATCGTTACTTTATCGAATGAGCGTAAAACCCCGTACTTTTAGAGGGTGTCGCAAAACTTCAACCGCTCGTTCTCACGCTCTGAAGTCGTCATTCCCGCGAAGGCGGGAATCCAGCGCCAACGGTGGATCTCTGCCTTCTCGGGGATGACAAGGCCAGGGGGACACCGGGCAGTAGGGTTCTGGTGGAGAGTCAGTGTGGATTCCCGCCTTCGCGGGAATGACGAGAATGAAGCCGGGAATGACGAGAATGAAGCCGGGAATGACGAGAATGAAGCCGGCAATGACGGGAGTCAACGCGTTCCCACGCCGGAGAGAGTTTTGCGATACCCTCTTTAGGGTGGGGAGGATGTCAAGAAAACCTACAGTCGAAGACCATTACCTGTCGGCTTCGCCTTTTGGATTACTGAGATCATCATCCTGTTTCACATCAACAGGCTTGCGTTTTCGATGTGTTCCTTTGTGACTCAGGAGATCTTCAGCACTTTTGCAGACCTTCCCGCATGGTCGCGGCTGGCCGTCCACCCCAATCACGGTCGTGCTACAGGTTTGTTGTCCGCTGTGGTATCTGCTTTTATGATTTGACAGGGCTCGAGCACACTTGAAGACCTTTGCGCATGGTCGTGGTTGCTGATTCTCACCAAACACGGTCACGTCACAGTTTTTTTGCCCTGTGTGGTATCCGCTTTTGTGAACGGAGAGGGCACAGGCATTCTTGCTGACTTTCCCGCATGGCCTCGACTGGCCATCCTCCAAGACCACGATTACGTCACAGATTTTTAGCTTGGTGTGGTGTCTTCTTTTGTGATCCGACAGGGCACGAGCATTCTTGTAGACCTTCCCGCATGGCTGCTGCTGACCATCCTCCCCAACCAGGGTCAAATGACAGGTTTGTTGTCCGGTATGATAGTTGCTTTTGTGAGCCGACAGGGCAGCAGCATTTTTGCAGACCTTCTTGCATTGTTGCTGCTTGCCACCTTCCCCGACGACTGTCGCGTCACAGATTTGTTGCTTGCCGTGGACTCTGTATTTGTGGAACAACAGGTTATAAGTATTCTTGCAGATCCTCCCGCAGGGTTGCGACTGGCCATCTTCCCCGATAATGGCCACGTTACAGGTTTTTTGCCCACCGTGGACTTTGATTTTGTGTTCCGACAGGTTTTGAGCACTCTTGCAGACTGTTCCGCATGGCTGCTGCTGGCCATTCCCCCCGATCACATTGACCTCACAGATTTGTTTCCCGGTGTGGGAGTTTCTTTTGTGAGACGACAGAGAATGAGCATTTTTGTAGACCTTTCCACATGGCCGCAGCTGGCCATTCTCCCCAACCACGGTTGAGTCACAGGTTTTTTGCTGACTGTGGAAGCGTCTTTTGTGAGATGACAGAGAATCAGCATTTTTGTAGAGCTTTCCACATGGCCGTAGCTGGCCATTCGCCCCAACCACAGTTGAATCACAGGTTTTTTGCCCGCTGTGGAATTTGCTTCTGTGATTTGACAGGGCTAGAGCATTCTTGCAGACTTTCCCGCATGGCCGCAGCGGGCCATTCTCCCCAATCACGGTCGAGTCACAGGTTTTTTGCCCGCTGTGGAATTTGCTTTTGTGATGTGACAGGGCTACAGCATTCTTGCAGACTTGCCCGCATTGCTGCTGACCATCTTCCCCGATCACGGAGACGTCACAGGTTTTTTGCCCGGTGTGGAAGCGTCTTTTGTGAGACGACAGAGAATCAGCATTTTTGTAGACTTTTCCGCATTGCAGCAGCTGCCCAACCTCCCCAACCACTACCAGGTTACAGGTTGCCTGCCCGGCAGAGGCCCCTCTATCGGTTGCCCTTATAGCCATTGAGTCCGGGGCGACCCCGTCTTCACAATTCAGCGACCATTCAGCTGGTCCCGTGCTTTCGGAAGATGGTTGGAATTTACAGACACCATAACAGGGCTGGACGAAGCAATTTAAACCCAGAGTATGCTGCTGTTGTTGAGGACCTTCTTCACCGTCCCCCGTGCGAGAATACTGGACGCTGGTGGAATAGCCTTTGGCTGCCGGAGCTTGCCGATCGGGTGATGCTGATGACTGGTCCTGTTGCTGACAGGGTTGTTGATTATTTCCAGAGCCAAACGTTATAGCGATGTTGCTAAATAGCTGATCTCCCTGTCTCAGGATGGATGTCGCCTCTTGCTGTTCCACCAAGTTAAACAACAATGAATTGATACTCCAATAACTTTTTAAAAACCAACCGACAGTCAGAGCCGCTTCTACCGGTAGCCATGAACAAGGTGTGGAGCTCAGAGTCGTGGCGTCTCTGGTGGTGAGGGTCAGTTCGAAGGCAACCAGCAGATTCGTGGCATAAAGCCATTGCCGGGAAATCGACTCAATGATGGCTTTTTTTACTCTATAATTGGTGAATATTTGTCGTTTGTTATCGAGCGGTAAGTCTTGTCTTGCATGGCCATTTTTGTTGGCATGACCTGCACTCTCTTGAAGCTCGACAATAAAATGCTTTGTCAACGGTTCGCCGTGGCCGATGACGGGCAACAACGTTAGCAGCAACAGCAGTGTCGCAGAGAGTGAGAACTTAATAATTCTATCCTTGCGTTCTGGTTTACAGAAAGAAAGGATAGACCAGGAGAATAAGGATGTTATTCTGTGAAAACCTTCAGTCGAAGACCGTTACCTGTCGGCTTTGCCTTTTGGATTACTGAGATCATCATCCTGTTTTACATCAACAGGCTTGCGTTTTCGATGGTCACATTTTTGTTGCCCTCTGTGGTATTTGCTTTTGTGAACCGACAGTGAAAGAGCATTTTTGCAGACCTTCTTGCATTGTCGCTGCCTGCCACCTCCCCCGAAGACTATCGCGTCACAGATTTGTTGCTTGCCGTGGACTCTGTACTTGTGGAACAACAGGTTATAAGTATTCTTGCAGATCCTCCCGCATGGCTGCGGCTGGCCATCTTCCCCGATAATGACCTCCTCACAGGTTTTTTGCTCGCCGTGGAATTTGTTTTTGTGTTCCGACAGGTTTTGAGCACTCCTGCAGACTGTTCCGCATGGCTGCTGCTGGCCATTCCCCCCGATCACATTGACGTCACAGATTTGTTTCCCGGTGTGGAAGTTTCTTTTGTGAGACGACAGAGAATGAGCACTTTTGCAGAGCTTTCCACATGGCCGCAGCTGGCCATTCTCCCCAGCCACGGTTGAGTCACAGGTTTGTTGCCCGGTGTGGAAGTTTCTTTTGTGAGACGACAGAGAATCAGCATTTTTGCAGAGCTTTCCACATGGCCGCAGCTGGCCATTCTCGTCAACCACGGATGAATTACAGGTTTTTTGTCCGCTGTGGAAGTTTCTTTTGTGAGACGACAGAGAATCAACATTTTTGTAGACTTTTCCGCATGGCCGCAGCTGGCCATCTTCCCTGAACACGGCCACATCACAGATTTTTTGCCCGGTATGGACTCTTTTTTTGTGATTACGCAGGGCTTGAGCAGTTTTGAAGATTCTCTGGCATTGCTTCAGCTGCCCGACGTCCCCAAACACTACCACGTTGCAGGTTGCCTGCCCGGCAGAGGCCACCCTATCGGTTGCCCTTGTACCCATTGATTTCGAGGCGACCCCGTCTAAGGCGACCCCGTCTTCATAATTCAGCGACGATTCAGCTGGCCCCGTGCTTTCGGAAGAGGGTCGGAATTTACAAACACCATAACAGGGCTGGACGAAGCATTTTAAACCTAAGGTATGTTGCTGTTGTTGAGGGTCTTCGTTACCGTCACACGAGCGAGAATACAGGACACTGGTAGAATAGCCCGTGGCTACCGGAGCGTGCTGGCCGGATGATTCTGATGACTGGTCTTGTTGTTGACAGGGTTGTTGGTTATTTCCAGAGCAAAGCATTATAGCGATGTTGGTAAATGGTAGATCTCCATGTCTCAAAATGGATGTCGCCTCTTGTTGCTCCTCTTGATGCTCCATCGGATTAAACTGCAGTGAACTGGGGCTCCAATAGCTTTTCAAAAACCAACTGACAGCAATAGCGGCTTCTACAGGTAGCCATAAACAGGGCGTAGAGTTCAGATTGGAGACTCTGGCGGTAAAGATCAGTTCGACGGCAGTCAGCAAATTCGAGGCGTAAAGCCATCGCCAGGAAATTGACTCAATGATAGTTGTTTTTACTTCGTAATTGTTAGATATCTGACGTACATTACAGGATGGTAAATCTAGTCTTGAGTAAATGTCGATGTCGGCAACGCCTGAGGTTTATCCGACCATTTACTCCGGTATGACTCGATTGAAAAGCTCTGTTTTGGAAGACCTGAATTCTGTTGAAGCTCGACAATAAAACGACCTGTCAACGGTTCGGCCTTGCCGATGGCAGATAAGAACAGTAGCAGAAAAAGTGGTGTCGAAAAAAGTGAGTTTTTAATAATCCTGTCCTTGCGTTCCGATATACAGAAAGGAAGGATAGATCAAGAAAGTAAGCGTGTTTCCCTGTCAAAAACCTGCTATTGAAGATCGTTACTTATTTGCGTTATCTTTTGGGGGCTGAAGTCACCGTCCCGGTCAACATTTTCAGGCTTGCGTTTTCGATGTGTTCTTTTGTGATTCGACAGGGCGATAGCATTCTGGCAGACCTCTCCACACGATCGCCACTGGCCATCCTTCCCGACCACTCTAGCGTCACAGATTTGTTGCCCGGTATGGTCTTTTTTTTTGTGATCCGAGAGGGCTTGAATATTGTTGCAGACCTTTTCGCATGGTCGTTTTTTACCATCATTGCCGACCACTATCACATCACAGGTTCTTTGCCCGGTATGGTATTTGCACTTGTGATCAGAGAGGGCTCTGGCACTATTGTAGACCTTACCGCATGGCCGCTGCTGGTTATCCTCTCCGACCACGGTTGCTTCACAGGTTTTTTGTTCACTGTGGTTTCTGATTTTATGAGTCAACAGGGCCGCAAAATTTTTGCAGATCTTCCCGCATGTTCGCTGCTGGCTATCTTCTCCGACCAGTTTTATGTCACAGATTTGTTGTCCGGTGTGGTACCTTCTATTGTGATCCCGCAGGGTTTGAAGATTCCTGCAGACCTTTCTGCATGGCTGCTCCTTGCCGTCATTCCCGAGCAATGTCGCGTCACAGATTTGTTGTCCGGTGTGGTACCTTCTATTGTGATCCCGCAGGGCTTGAATATTCCTGCAGACCTTTCCACATGGCTGCTCCTTGCCGTCATCCCCGAGCAATGTCGCGTCACAGGTTTTTTGCCCGGTATGGTATTTGCCTTTGTGATCAGACAGGGCTCTGGCGCTACTGTAGCTCTTCCCGCATGTTCGCTGCAGGCCATCTTTTCCGATCACCATCAGATCACAGGTTTGTTGTCCGCCGTGGATTTTTCTTTTGTGATTCGTCAGGGCGCGAGCATTCAGGCAGACCTTTCTGCATGGTCGCCGCAGGCCATTTTCTCCGGTCACCATCAGAGTACAGGTTCTTTGTCCGCTGTGGGCTTTTCTTTTGTGATCCGTCAGGACGCGAGCGTTCTTGCAGACCTTTCCGCAAGGTCGCCGCAGGCCATCCTTCCTGACCACTCTTGCGTCGCAAGTTCTTTGCCCGGTGTGGTATCTGCTTTTGTGATTCGTCAGGACGGTAGCATTCTTGCAGACCTTTCCGCAAGGTCGCTGCAGGCCATCCTTCCCGACCACTTCTGCGTCGCAAGTTTTTTGCCCGCTGTGGTATCTGCTTTTGTGGGCCGACAGGGAGTGAATATTGTTGAAGACCTTCCCGCATGGTCGCCGTTGGCCATTCTCCTCGGCCAGCATCCAGTCACAAGTTCGTTTCCCGCTGTGGCTTCTGGCTTCACTTGTGCCTTTCTGAGAGAGATGGGGTGGGCTTTTCCCCCATTGGGATGGTTTTGTCGTTTGTTCTGTTACTAAAGTTTCCATTGACGGGGTGAAATGCACAGGCGCACAGGAAATTACGGTTTCTTTAAGAGGGCCTTGATTACGAAGACTGAGTAATCCGTTGATTATAATCAAATCATCAGAAGTGACAGACACACCCCCGGGCATTCGTAGATTATCAGGTTGATGTGCCTGAGGCTGAAAGGTTTGGCCAGAAGCCCATTGGCGCTGAAGACTATTCATTGATCGAAATCTGCAAACGCCATGACAAGGATAGATGAAACAGTTTAAATCTAATGTGTGTTGGTGTTGTTGAGGGGCTTCGTCACCATTACCAGAGCCCGAATACTGAACGCTGATGAAATAGCCTTTAGAGCGTTTAGGTGTTTCGGGTGCTTGCTGGTCAGATGATTCTGATGGTTGGCCTTGTTGTTCATCTCCGGAATCTGGCTCCATAGCAGTGACCACAAACGGGAGTCCCTCCTGTGTCAATATAGATTCAGACTGTCGTTCAATCGGTTTAAACAGCAGTGAATTGGGGTTCCAATAGCTTTTTAAAAGCCAGCCGACGGTGACAACCGTTTCTATCTGTAGCCATGGATAAGGGGTGGGACTCAGAGGGATGTCTTTGGTGGTCAGGATCAGCTCGTAAGCAAGCAGCAGGTTAGTGGCGTAGAGCCATTGCCAGGAAATTGACTCAATGAAGGTCATTTTTATGTCATAATTATACGTCATTTGACGTTCTAAATTTGTGTCAGCAACGTCTGACGGGTTACTCGCCAATTTAAGCCCGTCCGGCTTCATAGTAAAATTCTGGTTTAGAGTACTTGTATCCTGTTGCAGCTCAACTATAAAACGCTTTGTCAAGGGTTCGGCCTGACTGATGACAGACAACCATAGCAGTAACAGCGCTGCCGCAAATAGTGAGTGTTTAATAATTCTATCCTTGCCTTCTGGTATACAGAGAGGAAGGATAGATCAAGAAAACAAGCGTGCTTTTCTGTCAAATAACATTTCCTAATCCTGATCCACAACAACAGGCTTTCGTTTTCGATGTATTCTTTTGTGATTCGACAACGCAATGGCATTCTTGCAGACCATTCTACATGGCCGTAGCTCTCCATCATCCCCGATCAGGATCTCTTCACAGGTTTTTTGTCCTGTGTGGTATTTGCTTTTATGATCTGACATTGCTCTGGCATTCTTGCAGAGAATTCCGCATGCTTGCGGCTGGCCATCCTCTCTAACCACTGTCGCGTCACAGGTTTTTTGTTCGGTGTGGTCTCTGATTTTATGATTCGATAGAGCCCCGGCATTCTTGTACAGGGCACCGCATAGCCGCTGACGACCATCCTCCCCGACCAGTTTTTTGTTACAGGTTCGCTGTCCGGTGTGAACTCTACTTTTATGAGACGACAGAGATTTAGTATTCTTAGAGGCCTTCCCGCATGGCCGCTGTAGGCCATCTTCTCCAATCACTGACGCATCACAGGTTAGTTTCCTGCTGTGATCACTGGCATGCCTGATACCTGTTGAAAGATGACGTGGTTTTTTAACCCATTGGTATGATCCTGTTGTCGTTTTTTGTGTTACTTTAAAAGAGCTTTGATTTCGAAGATTGAGTAACCCGTTGATGATAATCAAATCTTCAGTGGTGGCAGATTCATTCCCGGGCATTTGCGCATTATGGTGTTGAATGTCAGGTAGACTGTTCAATGTTTCAAAAAGTGGGTTTTGTCGGAAATCCGGAGCGCTTAAAGCATCAAAATCATTGATGGATCTCGAGCAGTGTCCTTCAATCAAGTTGCAGTGTGGGTCCGGTCCGGCTGCTGATCGAAATCTACAAACGCCATTGCAGGAATAGACAAAACAGTTTAAATCCAACGTGTGTTGTTGGTGGGGGGCTTTGTCACCACCACCAGAGCCGGAATACTGAAGTCTGGTGAAATAGCTTATAGGATGTGTGGTTGTAACGGGGGTTTGTTGGTCAGAGCATCCTGATGGTTGGCCCTTTTGTTGTTCATTTTCAGAGCCAGGCATCATAATAGTGACCGAAAAAGGATGCATCCCCAGTGCCGAAATAAAAGCCGACTGTAGTTTAATTGGTTTGAACAGTGGTGAACAGAGGTTCCAGTAGCTTTTTAAAAGCCAGCCGACAGCGACAACTGTTTCTAAAGGAAGCCATGAATAAAAGCTGGGGCTCAGAGGAGTACCTTTTGTGGTCAGTATCAGTTCGTAAGTAACCAGCAGGTTGGTGGCGTATAGCAATTGCCAGGAAATCGACTCGATGATGAACGTTTTTATGCGATAACCATACGATCTTTGTCGTTTGAAATAAGGTAGATAAGGCTCTGAATATCTTTTTAAGCCATTAATGTCTGGCGGCTTACCCGCCAATTTACGTCGGTCAGGCTTTACAGAAAAACCCTGGTTTGGAGAACCTGGATCCTGTTGGAACTCGACAACAAAACGTTTTGTCAACGGTTCGGCCTGACTAACGACAGACAACGATAGCAGCAGTGGTGTCACAAAGAGAGAGTGTTTAATAATTCTATACCTGCTTTCTGGTATACAGATAGGAAGGATAGATCAAGAAAATAAGCTTGTTTTTCTGACAAAAACCTTTTGCTAATTCTGGTCCACATCAACAGGCTTGCGTTGTTGATGTGTTTTTTTGTGACTTGAAAGAGTTTGTGCACTCTTGCAGAGCGTCCCGCACGGCCGCTGCCGACCATCCTTACCATCCACTGCTATGTCACAGGATTGTTGCCTGTTGTGAGTGTATCTTTTGTGATCTCGCAGAGCGCCGACACTCTTGCAGACCTTCCCGCATGACCGCTGCTGACCATCATCATCGGCCACGATTGCAACACAGGTTCTTTGCCCGTTGTGGTTTCTTTTTTTGTGAAGTGACAGGATGTAGGCATTATTGCAGACCTTCCCGCATGGTTGCGGTTTACCATCCTTGCCGACCACGATTACTTCACAGGTTTTATTTTCATTGTGGTATCTAAGCTTGTGATACGACAAAGCTCTGACGCTCTTGCAGACCTTTCCGCAAGGCCGCTGCTGGCCATCCTCTCGGACCAGTCGCACCTTACAGATTCTTAGTCCGATGTGGGCGTTTCTTTTGTGATTCGACAGGGCTTTGATATTTCTGAAGACCTTCCCGCATAGCCGCTGCAGACCATCCTCTCCGTCCATGGTCAGGCCACAGGTTCTCTGTTCGATGTGAGTGTTTTTTTTGTGATCCGACAGGGCGATGGCATTCTTGCAGACCTTCCCGCATGGCCGTCGCAGACCATCTTCCCCGAGCAAGGCAAGATTACAGGTTCTTTGGCCGGTGTGGGCGTTTCTTTTGTGATCCGACAGGGCCATGGCATGCCTGCAGACCTTTCCGCATGGCCTTTCCATGCCATCCTCTGTGACCAATGTTACGTCACAGGTTTTTTTCCCGGAGTGCGACCTTCTTTTGTGATCCGACAGGGTCTTGGCATTCTTGCAGAGCTTACCGCATGGTCGCTGTTGGCCATCCTTCCCGACCACAGGCACGACACAGGCTTTTTCACCGGAATGGACTTTTCTTTGGTGATCCAAAAGGGATTTAGCGCTCTTGTAGACTCCCTTGCAATTCCATAGCTGGCCATACTGATCGACCGTTGTCAGGTTACAGTAGACTGGCGCTGCAGGAGCGGTTGTATTGACCGGGTTGTCATTAATGCCATGTGCCTGAAGTTGAATGGCAAAGGGATCATTTGACCTTTCGTTTGCCGAATCAGAATGTAATCGGAATTTACAAACGCCATGACAGGGGTGGACGAAACAATCTAAATCCAAAGTATGTGAGTGTTGTTGAGGGCCTTCGTAGCCGTCACCGGAGCCGGAAGACAGAGAGCTGGTGAAAACGCTTGTTGGCTGGCGGCTGGCTTGCAGGGCCTGTTGGCCAGATGACTCTGGTAGCTGGCTTTGTTGTTGTGGTTGTTGTTGGTCATATCCGGAGCCTTGAATCATAGTAGCGATTACAAAGGGCTGACTCCCCTGTGTCAAGCTCATTTCTGATTGTTCATCCGGTTTAAACAGTGGTGAGTCGGGGTTCCAATAGCTTTTCAAAAGCCAGCCGACCGTGGCAATCCCTTCTATCGGTAGCCATGAATAAGAGGTAGCACCCAGAGGAGAGGCTTTGCTGGTCAAGGTTTCAGCCTGACAGGCGACAGTCAGCGAAAGTAGTAGCAGATGTGCCGCAAAGAGTGAGTATTTAATGATTTTATCCTTGTCTTCGGATATACAGAGAGGAAGGATAGATCAAGAAAGTAAGCGTGGTTTTCTGTCGAAAACTTTTTGCCAAAGGTGGTTACTTATTCACATTACCTTATGGAGGACTGAGACTGTCTTTATGGTCCGCATCAACAGGCTTGCGTTTTCGATGTGTTCTCTTGTGCCCAGACAGGGTTTTGGCATTCTTGTAAACTTTTCTACATGGCCGCTGTTGACCATCCTCCCCGACTATCATAACGTCACAGGTTTGTTGCCCGGTGTGGCCGTTTTTTTTGTGATCCGCAAGGATCGACTTATTTTTATAGATCTTCCCGCATGGTCGTCGCTGGCCATCTTCCCCGACTATCATTACGTCACAGGTTTGTTGCCCTGCGTGGGTATTTCTTTTGTGATTACAAAGGGCTCGGCGATTCTTGCAAACTCTTCCGCATGGCCGTCGCATGCCATCCTTACCGACCATCATAACGTCACAGGTTTGTTGCCCGGAGTGAGTGTCTCTTTTGTGCTCCTGTAGAACGCAGGCACTCTTGCAGGCTTTCCCGCATGGCCGCTCCTGGCCATCCTCATCGGTCACGATCACATCACAGGTTTTTTGCTCGCTGTGATTTCTTTTTTTGTGATCTGACAGGGCACAGGCATTCTTGCAAACCTTTCCGCATGGCCGTCGCTGGCCATCCTCCCGGACCATCATAACGTCGCAGGTTTGTTGTCCGGTGTGGGTGCTTCTTTTGTGATACTGCAGAGCGCCGACATTCTTGCAGACCGTTCCGCAAGGTCGCAGCTGGCCATCTTCTGCGACCATGGTTACGTCACAGGTTTTTTTCCCGGTGTGTTGTTTGAATTTATGACATGAGAGGGAGTCAGCACTATTGCAGAGTTTCCCGCATGGCTGCGGCTGACCATCCTCCCTGACCACGATTACATCACAGATTCTTTGCCCGGTGTGGGCGCTTTTTTTGTGAGTCAACAGGGCGCTGGCATTCATGCAGACCTTTCCGCATGGCCGCTCCTGACCATCCTCTGTGACCATTATGACTGCACAGATTTGTTGCCCGGTATGGGCCTTTTTTTTGTGACCCGACAGGGCATCGGCATTTTTCCAGACCTCCCCGCATGGTCGCAGTCGGCCATCCTCCGCGATCACGGGTGCGAGACAGGTTTTTTTGCCGGTGTGGAATTTTTTTTGGTGATTCAAAAGGGATTGAGCACTCTTGTAGACTTTCTCGCAATTCCATAGCTGACCATCCTCATCAAGTATTGTCAGGTTACAGGGGACTGGCACCGGAGCGGTTGTATTGACCGAATTGCGGTCAATGTCATGTACTTGAAAAATTTGGCCAGAAGCGCATTGGAGTTGAATGACAAAGAGATTATTTGATGTTTCATTTGCAGAATCAGAATGCCAGTTGCAACGATAGCAGAGACAATTATGGGGGCAGGGGTTTTGTCCGGGTGTTGCTCCTGTTGGGTTTGCCAGACTTTCTTCAGAATTCAGCGACCTTTCAGCTGGCCCCATGTTTTCGGAAGATGGTCGGAATTTACAAACGCCATGACAGGGGTGAACGAAACAATCTAAACCTAAAGTATGTGCGTGTTGTTGAGGGTCTTCGTAGCCGTCACCGGAGCCAGCAGATAGAGGGCTGGTGAAAGCACTTGTTGGTCGGCCTTTGGCTTGTTGGCCTGATGACTCTGGTGACTGGCTTTGCTGTTGTGGCTGTTGCTGTGGTTGTTGTTGGTCATAGCCGGAGCCGTGCATCATAGTAGTGATCGCAAAGGGCTGATTCCCCTGTGTCAACCTGATTTCTGATTGCTCAATCGGTTTAAACAGAAGTGAGTCGGGGCTCCAATAGCTTTTCAAAAGCCAGCCGACAGTGACAATCCCTTCTACCGGTAGCCATAAATAAGAGGTAGCACTCAGAGTAGGGGCTTTGCTGGTCATGATCAGTTCGAAGACAACAAGCAAATTCGTGGCGTAAAGCAACTGCCAGGAAATCGACTCAGTGAGGGTTGTTTTTTCTTCGTAACTAAAAAAGTACTGTCGTTTATAGTCGGAGGATAAATCTGGTCTTTTAAAACCGTTTTTGTCGGTAATATCTGACGTGCTATACGGCAGTGAACGTTGGTCTTTTTTTATAGAAAAACTCTGGTTTGAAAAAACTGAATCTTGTTTAAGTTCCACAATAAAACGCCTGGTCAAGGTTTCTGGCTGACAGGCGACAGTCAGCGAAAGTAGCAGCAGAGGTGCCGCTAAGAGTGAGTATTTAATGACTTTATCCTTGCCTCCGGGTATACAGACAGGAAGGATAGATCAAGAAAGTGAGTTTTTTTTCTTTCAAAAACCTTCTGCTAAAGGTCGTTATTTATTTACTTTATCTTATGGAGGGTTGAGACTGTCTTTCTGGTTCACATCAACAGGCTTGCGTTTTCGATGTGTTCTTTTGTGCGCAGTCAGGGTTTTGGCATTCTTGTAAACCTTTCCACATGGCCGCTGTTGACCTTCCTCACCGACTATCATAGCGTCACAGGTTTGTTGCCCGGTGTGAACGTTTTTTTTGTGATCCGCAAGGACCGACTTATTCTTATAGACCTTCCCGCATGGTCGTCGCTGGCCATCCTCCCCGACTATCATAAGGTCACAGGTCTGTTGCTCGCCGTGGGCATTTCTTTTGTGATTACGAAGGACTCGGCTATTCTTGCAAACTGTTCCGCATGGCCGTCGCTCACCACCCTCCCCAACCATATTAACGACACAGGTTTGTTGCCCGGTGTGAGCGTTTTTTTTATGATACTCCAGAGCGTTAACATTCTGGAAGACTATGCCGCATGTCCGAGGTTGGCCATTTTCCCCAGTCACGGTTACTTCACAGGTTTGTTGCCCGGAGTGGTATCTTCTTTGGTGATTCATCATGGCAGGACTCTTGCAGATCGTCATGCATGGCCGTTGCTGGCCATCCTCCCCGGCCATCATAAGGTTACAGGTTTGTTGCTCGGTGTGAGCGCTTTTTTTGTGATACCGCAGAGCGTTGACATTCGTGCAGATCTTCCCGCATGGCTGCTGCTGGCCATCCTTATCGGCAATGAGCATACTGCAGGTTTTTTGCCCGCTGTGGTATCCAAGCTTGTGAGACGACAAGGACCTGGCGCTCTTGCAGACTCTTCCGCAGGGTCGCTGCAGGCCATCCTCCCCGACAACGGTTAAGACACAGGTTTTTTGTCCGCTGTGGTGATCGAATTTATGACACGAGAGAATTTGAGCAGTCTTGCAGAGTGTCCCACATGGCTGCGGTTGACCATCGTTCCCGACTATCATAACTTCACAGATTTGTTGCCCGCTGTGGGCGTTTTTTTTGTGAGCCGACAGGGCGTAGGCATTTATGCAGACCGTCCCGCATGGTTGTGGTTTATCATCCTTGCCGACCACAATGACTTCACAGGTTTTTTGCCCGCTATGATATCCAAGCTTATGAGACGACAAGGCTTTGGCGCTCTTGCAGATCGTTCCGCAAGGTCGCTGCTGGCCATCCTCTCCGACCAGGGTTGAGTCACAGGTTTTTTGCCCGCTGTGTTGATTGAACTTATGAGAAGAGAGAGAGTGATTGCTGTTGCAGAGTTTCCCGCATGGCCGCAGCTGACCATCCTCACCGACCACGGTTACATCACAGGTTCTTTGCCTGGTGTGGGCGCTGTTTTTGTGACTCGACAGAGCGCTGGCATTCTTGCAGAACTTCCCGCATGGTTGCGGTTTACCATCTTTGCTGACCACAATGACTGCACAGGTTTTTTGCCCGCTGTGGTATCCAAGCTTGTGATCTGACAAGGCTTTGGCGCTCTTGCAGACCGTTCCGCAAGGCCTCTGTTGGCCACTCTCTCCGACTACGGTCACATCACAGGTTCTTTGCATGTCGTGAGCTCTCTTTTTGTGATTCGTCAGGGAGTTGGCGCTCATGCAGACCCTTCCGCATGGCCGTTCCTGACCATCCTTTGTGACCATTATGACTTCACAGGTTTTCTGCCCGGTGTGCGTTCTTCTTTTGTGGCTCGACAGGGCACCGGCATTTTTCCAGACCTTCCCGCATGGTCGCAGCCGACCATCCTGCCCGACCACGGGCGCGAGACAGGTTTTTTTACCGCTGTGAACTTGTTTTTTGTGATTCAAAAGGGATTGAGCACTCTTGTAGACTTTCTCGCAATTTCGTAAGTGGTCATCCTCATCGACCATTGTCAGGTTACAGGCGAATTGCTCTGCAGGGGCGGTTGTATTATCCGGGTTATCATCAATGTCATGTACCTGGAATAGTTGGCCAGAAGCGCATTGGAGTTGAATAGCAAAGGGATCCTTTGATGTTTCATTTGCAGGATCAGAATGCCTGGTGCAACGATAGCAGAGACAATTATGGGGGCACGGGTTTTGTCCGGGTGTTGCTACTGTGAGGCTTGTCAGACTTTCTTCAGAATTCAGCGACCTCTCAGTTGGCTCCATTTTTTCGGAAGATGGTCGGAGTTTACAAACACCATGACAGGGGTGGACGAAACAATCTAAACCCAAAGTATGTGCGTTTTGTTGAGGGTCTCCGAAGCCGTCACCGAAGCCAGAAGAAAGAGGGCTGGTAAAAGCGCTTGTTGGCTGGCAGTTGGCTTGTGGGGCTTGTTGGCCAGATGACTCTGGTAGGTGGCTTTGTGGTTGCTGTTGGTCATAGCCGGAGCCGTGCATCATAGTAGTGATCGCAAAGGGCTGATTCCCCTGTGTCAACCTGATTTCTGATTGTTCAATCGGTTTAAACAGTGCTGAGTCGGGGTTCCAATAGCTTTTCAAAAGCCAGCCGACAGTAACAATCCCTTCTATCGGTAGCCATGAATAAGAGGTAGCACTCAGAGGAGGGGCTTTGCTGGTCATGATCAGTTCGAAGGCAACCTGCAAATTCGTGGCGTAAAGCAAATGCCAGGAAATCGACTCAATGAGGGTTGTTTTTACTTCGTAACTAAAAAAATTCTGTCGTTTATAATCAGGGTCTAAATCTGGTGTTTTAAAGCCGTTTTTGTTCGCAATATCTGACGAATTATCCGACAGTGAACGTTGGTCTGGCTTGATAGAATAACTCTGGTTTGAAAAAGCTGCATCCTGCTGAAGCTCGACAATATAATGTCTGGTCAAGGTTTCAGCCTGACAGGCGACAGTCAGCGAAAGTAGCAGCAGAGGTGCCGCAAAGAGTGAGTATTTAATGATTTTATCCTTGCCTCCACATATACAGAAAGGAAGGATAGATCAAGAAAGTAAGCGTGTTTTTCTGTTAAAAACCTTCTGCTAAAGTTGTTTACTTAATCACATTACCTTATGGAGTGCTGAGAGTGTCTTTCTGGTTTGTATCAACAGGCTTGCGTTTTCGATGGGTTCTTTTGTGCTTAGAAAAGGTGTTTACATTCTTGTAAACCTTTCCACAAGGCTGCGGCTGACCATCCTCTCCGACCATGGTCACATCACAGGTTTGTTGCCCGGTGTGGGCGCTCCTTCTGTGACCCGACAGAGTTCGTTTATTCTTGCAGACGGTTCCGCAAGGTCGTTGCTGGCCATCCTCGCTGACCAATATAGCGTTGCAGGTTTGTTGTCCGCAGTGGTATCTGCTTTTGTGACATGACAGGTCTTGAACACTCTTGCAGACTTTTCCGCATGGCCGCTGCTGGCGATCCTCATCGGCCACGATCACATCGCAGGTTTTTTGCTCGCTGTGGTGTCTTTGTTTGTGACTCGACAGGATATAGGCATTTTTGCAGACCCTCCCGCATGGTTGCTGTTTACCATCCTCGCCGATCACGATTACTTCACAGATTTTTTGCCCGCTGTGGTATCCACGCTTGTGATCTGACAAGGCTTTGTTGCTCTTGCAGACCGTTCCGCATGGCCACTGCCGACCATCCTCTCTGACCAGGGGCATGTCGCAGGTTTTTTGCCCGGTGTGTCGACTGTACTTATGAGTGGAGAGAGATTGAGTACTTCTGAAGAGTTTCCCGCATGGCCGCAGCTGACCATCCTCCCCGACCACGGTCTCACCACAGGTTCTTTGCCTGCTGTGGACGTTTTTTTTGTGACTCGACATGGCGCCACCACTCTTGCAGACCTTTCCGCATAGCCGTTCCCTACCATCCTCTGTGACCATTATCACGTTACAGGTTTGCTGCCCGGTGTGGGCACTTCTTCTGTGATTCGACAGGGCAACTAAATTTTTGCAGACCTTCCCGCATGGTCGCAGAAGGCCATCCTCCCCGACCACGGGAGTGAGACAGGTTTTTTTGCCGGTGTGGACTTGTCTTTTGTGATTCAAAAGGGATTGAACACTCTTGTAGACTTTCTCGCAATTCCGTAGCTGACCATCCTCTTCAAGTATTGTCAGGTTACAGGGGACTGGCACTGGAGAGGGGGTTGTATTGGCCGGGTTGTCATCAATGTCATGTACCTGAAATGGTTGGCCAAAAGCCCATTGCAGTTGTATGGCAATGGGATTATTCGATGTTTCATTTGCGGGATCAGAATGTCGAACGCAACGATAGCAGAGACAATTGTGAGGGCAAGAGTTTTGTTCTGGTGTTGTTCCTGAATGGCTTGCCAGACTTTCTTCAGATTTCAGCGACCTTTCAGCTGGCCCCATGTTTTCGGAAGATGATCGGAATTTACAAACGCCATGACAGGGGTGAACGAAACAATCTAACCCTAAAGTATGTGCGTGTTGCTTAGGGTCTCTGAAGCCGTCACCTGAGCCAGATGACAGAGGGTTGGTGAAGGCGCTTGTTGGCTGGCGTGTGGTTTGTGGGGCTTGTTGGTCAGATGACTCTGGTAGCTGGCTTTGTGGTTGTTGTTGCTCATAGCCGGAGCCGTGCATCATAGTAGTGATTGCAAAGGGCTGATTCCCCTGTGTCAACCTGATTTCTGATTGTTCAATCAGTTTAAACAGTGCTGAGTAGGGGTTCCAATAGTTTTTCAAAAGCCAGCCGACAGTGGCAATCTCTTCTATCGGTAGCCATGAATAAGAGGTAGCACCCAGAGGAGGGGCTTTGCTGGTCATGATCAGTTCGAAGGCAACCAGCAAATTCGTGGCGTAAAGCAACTGCCAGGAAATCGACTCAATGAGAGTTGTTTTTACTTTGTAACTGAAAAAACTCTGTCGTTTATAATCAGAGGCTAAATCTGGTGTTATAAAATTGTTTTTGTCGGCAATATCTGACGGATTATCCGACAGTAAACGTTGGTCTGGCTTTATAGAAAAACACTGGTTTGAAAAAGCTGCATCCTGTTGAAGCTCGACAATATAACGTCTGGTCAAGGTTTCGGCCTGACAGGCGACAGTTAGAAAAAGTAGCAGCAGAGGAGCCGCTAAGAGTGAGTATTTAATGATTTTATCCTTGCCTCCAGATATACAGAGAGGAAGGATAGATGAAGAAAGCAAGCGTGATTTTCTGTCAAAAACCTTCTGCTAAAGGTTCTTTCTTATTCACTCTACCTTATGGAGGGCTGAGACCGTCTTTCTGGTCCGCATCAACAGGCTGGCGTTTTCGATGGGTTCTTTTGTGATTAGACAGGGTCAATGCATTCTTGTAAAGCTTTCCGCATGGCCGTCGCTGACCATTCTCCCCGACCACTGTTACATCACAGGTTTGTTGCCCGGTGTGGGCGTATTTTTTGTGACGCCACAAGACATTTTTATTCTTGTAGACCTTCCCGCATGGCCGTTTCTGGCCATCCTCTGTGACCATTATGGCGTCACAGGTTTGTTGCCCGGAGTGGGTACTTCTTTTGTGATAACAAAGGGCAAGGTTATTCTTGCAAATTGTTCCGCATGGCCGTTGCTCACCATGCTCCCCGACCATCATAAAGTCACAGGTTTGTTGCCCGGAGTGAGTGTTTCTTTTGTGCTCCTGTAGAACGCAGGCACTCTTGCAGGTCTTCCCGCATGGCCTCTCCTGGCCATCCTCATAGGTCACGATCACATCACAGGTTTTTTGCTCGCTGTGATTTCTTTTTTTGTGTTCAGACAGGGTAAAGACATTCTTGCAAACCTTTCCGCATGGTCGTCGCTGGCTATCCTCCCCGACAATCATAACGTCACAGGTTTGTTGCCCGGTGTGGGTGCTTTTTTTGTGATACCGTAGAGCGCTGACATTCTTCCAGACCGTTCCGCAAGGTCGTTCCCGGCCATCCTCATCGGTCACGATCAGAGCACAGGCTTTTTGCTCACTGTGCTGTCTTTGTTTGTGATCTGACAGTTTATAGACATTCTTGCAAACCTTTCCGCATGGTCGTTGCTGGCCATTCTCCTCAACCATCATAACGTTACAGGTTTTTTGCCCGGCGTGAGTGCTATCTTTGTGATACCGTAAAGTGTCGACATTCTTGCAGAGCGTTCCGCAAGGTCGCTGCTGGCCATCCTCTCCGACCAGGATTACGTCACAGGTTTTTTGCCCGGTGTGGCGTCTGAATTTATGACTCGCGAGAGACCTGGAACTCTTGCAGAGTGTCCCGCATGGCTGCGGCTGACCATCCTCCCCGATCACGGTCACATCACAGGTTCTTCGCATGTCGTGGGCTCTTTTTTTATGACTCGACAGGCTGCTGGCGTTCATGCAGACCTTTCCGCATTGACGTTCCTGACCATCCTCTGTGACCCTTATGAGTTCACAGGTTTGCTGCCCGGTGTGCGTCCTTCTTTTGTGGTCCGACAGGGCACCGCTACTCTTGCAGGTCTTTCCGCATGGCCGTTCCTGACCATCCTTTGTGACCATTATAACATCACAGGTTTTCTGCCCGGTGTGCATCCTTCTTTTATGGCTCGACAGGGCATTGGTATTTTTCCAGACCTCCCCGCATGGTCGCAGCCGACCATCCTTCCCGACCACGGGCGCGAGACAGATTTTTTTACCGCTGTGGACTTGTTTTGTGTGATTCAAAAGGGATTGAACACTCTTGAAAACTTTTTCACAATTTCGTAGCTGACCATCCTCATCAAGTATTCTCAGGTTACAGGGGACTGGCACAGGAGCGCTTGTATTGAACGGGTTGTCATCAATGCCATGTCCCTGAAACAGTTGGCCAGAAGTGCATTGGAGTTGAATGGCAAAGCGATCATTTGATGTTTCATTTGCAGAATCAGAATGCCTGCTGCAACGATGGCAGAGACAATTATGGGGGCATGGGTTTTGTCCGGGTGTTACTCCTGTAGAGCTCGCCAGACTTTCTTCAGAATTCAGCGCCCTTTCAGTTGGCCCCATGTTTTCGGAAGATGCCCGGAACTTACAAACGCCATGACAGGGGTGAACGAAACAATCTAAACCCAAAGTATGTGCGTGTTGTTGAGGGTCTCCGAAGCCGTCACCGGAGCCAGAAGACAGAGGGCTGGTGAAAGCACTTGTTGGTTGGCGTGTGGCTTGTTGGCCAGATGACTCTGGTAGCTGGCTTTGTTGTTGTGGTTGTTGCTGCTCATAGCCGGAGCCTTGCATCATAGTAGTGATTGCAAAGAGCTGATTCCCCTGTGTCAACCTCATTTCTGTTTGTTCAATCGGCTTAAACACTGCTGAGTCGGTGTTCCAATAGCTTTTTAAAAGCCAGCCGATAGTGATAATCCCTTCTACCGGTAGCCATGAATAAGAGGTAGCACCCGGAGGGGGGGCTTTGCTGGTCATGATCAGTTCGAAGGCAACCAGCAAATTCGTGGCGTAAAGCAACTGCCAGGAAATCGACTCAATGAGGGTGGTTTTTATTTCGCAATTGAAAAAGCATCGTCGTTTATAATCAGAGAGTAAATCTGGTGTTACAAAACCGTTTTTGTCGGCAATATCTGACGGATCATCCGACAGTGCACCTTGGTTTGGCTTTATAGAAAAACTTTGGTTTGAAAAATCTGCATCCTGTTGTAGCTCAACAATATAACGTCTTGTCAACGTTTCGGCCTGACAGGCGACAGTCAGCAAAAGTAGCAGCAAAGGTGCCGCAAAGAGTGAGTATTTAATGATTTTATCCTTGCCTCCAGATATACAGAGAGGAAGGATAGATCAAGAAAGTAAGCCTGTTTTTCTGTCAAAAACCTTCTGCTAAAGGTTCTTACTTATTCACTTTACCTTATGGAGGGCTGAGGCCGTCTTTCTGGTTCGCAGCAACAGGCTTGCGCTTTCGGTGTATTCTTTTGTGCACAGACAGGGTTTTGGCATTCTTGTAAACCTTTCTGCATGGTCGCTGTTGGCCATCCTCACCGACTATCATAACGTCACAGGTTTTTTGTTCGGTGTGGGCATTTCTTTTGTGGTTACAAAGGGCTTGGCGATTCTTGCAAACTGTTCCGCATGGCCGTCGCTCACCATCCTTCACAACCATCATAACGTCACAGGTTTTTTTCCCGGTGTGTTGTTTGAATTTATGACACGCGAGAGAATCAGCACTACTGTAGAGTTTCCCGCATGGCCGCGACTGTCCGTCCTCCCCGACCACGGTCAAATCACAGGTTCTTTGCCCGGTGTGAGCGCTTTTTTTGTGTCTCGACAGGGCGCTGCTATTCATGCAGACCCTCCCGCATGGTTGCGGTTTATCATCCTTGCCGACTACGATTACTTGACAGGTTTTTTGCCCACTGTGACATCCAAACTTATGAGACGACAAGGCTCTGGCGCTTTTGCAGACCTTTCCGCAAGGCCACTGGCGTCCATTTTCTCCGACCAGGGTCACGTCACAGGCTTTTTGCCCGGTGTGGGCGTCTCTTTTGTGATCCGACAGGGGACCGGCATTCTTGAAGACCATCCCACAAGGCTGCGGCTGACCATCCTCATCGACCACGGTCACATCACAGGTTCTTTGCCCGGAGTGGGTGCTTGTTTTGTGACTCGACAGGGCGCTGGCATTGCTGCAGACCTTTCCGCATTGACGTTCCTGACCATCCTCTGTGACCATTATGATTTCACAGGTTTGCTGCCCGGTGTGCATCCTTCTTTTGTGGCCCGACAGGGCACCGGCATTCTTGCAGACCTCTCCGCATGGCCGTTCCCGACCATCCTCTGTGACCATTATGACGTTACAGGTTTGTTGCCCGGTGTGGGCCTTTATTCTGTGATTCGACAGGGCACCGGCATTTTTCCAGACCTCTCCGCATGGTCGCAGCCGGCCATCCTTCCCGACAACGGGCACGAGACAGGTTTTTTTACCGGTGTGGTATCCTTTTCTGTGTTTCAAAAGGGATTGAGTAGTCTTGTAGACTTTCTTGCAATTCCGTAGCTGGCCATCCTTATCGACCATTGTCAGGTTGCAGGTGAATTCGGAAGATGGTCGGAATTTACAAACGCCATGACAGGGGTGAACGAAACAATCTAAACCCAAAGTATGTGCGTGTTGTTGAGGGTCTTCGTAGCCGTCACCGGAGCCAGAAGACAGAGGGTTGGTGAAAGCGCTTGTTGGCTGGGGGGTTGTTTGTGGGGCTTGTTGGCCAGATGACTCTGGTAGCTGGCTTTGTTGTTGTGGTTGTTGGTCATATCCGGAGCCGTGCATCATAGTCGTGATTGCAAAAGGCTGATTCCCCTGTGTCAACCTCATTTCTGATTGTTCAATCGGTTTAAACATCGGTGAGTCGGGGTTCCAAAAGCTTTTCAAAAGCCAGCCGACAGTGACAATCCCTTCTACCGGTGGCCATGAATAAGAGGTAGCACCCAGAGGAGGGGCTTTGCTGGTCATGATCAGTTCGAAGGCAACCAGCAAATTCGTGGCGTAAAGCAACTGCCAGGAAATCGACTCAATGAGGGTGGTTTTTATTTCGCAATTGAAAAAGCATCGTCGTTTATAATCAGAGAGTAAATCTGGTGTTACAAAACCGTTTTTGTCGGCAATATCTGACGGATCATCCGACAGTGCACCTTGGTTTGGCTTTATAGAAAAACTTTGGTTTGAAAAATCTGCATCCTGTTGTAGCTCAACAATATAACGTCTTGTCAACGTTTCGGCCTGACAGGCGACAGTCAGCAAAAGTAGCAGCAAAGGTGCCGCAAAGAGTGAGTATTTAATGATTTTATCCTTGTCTCCAAGTATACAGAGAGGAAGGATAGATCAAGAAAGTAAGCCTGTTTTTCTGTCAGAATCTTTCTGTTAAAGGTTGTTGCTTACTTCAGATTACCTTATGGAGGGCTGAGACCGTCTTTCTGGTTCGCATCAACAGGCTTGCGTTTTCGATGCATTCTTTTGTGCACAGACAGGGTTTTGGCATTCTTGTAAACCTTTCCACATGGCTGCGGCTGACCATCCTTTCCGACCACGGTCACAGCACAGGTTTTTTGCCCACTGTGCTTTCTTTTTTTGTGATCTGACAGGATATAGGCGTTCTTGAAGACCCTCCCACACAGTTGTGGCTTACCATCCTTGCTGACCACGAGTACCGCACAGGTTTTTTGCCCGCTGTGGCATCCAACCTTGTGAGATGAAAGGGTTTTGGCGCTCTTGCAGACCGTTCCGCATGGTTGCTGCTGACCACCCTCTCCGACCACGATCACGTCACAGATTTGTTGCCCGGTGTGGGCGTCTCTTTTGTGACCCGACAAGGAACCGGCATTCTTGAAGACCTTCCCGCAAGGCCGTGGCTGACCATCCTCATCGACCACGGTCACATCACAGGTTCTTTGCCCGGTGTGGGCGCTTGTTTTGTGACACGACAGGGCGCTGGCATTCTTGCAGACCTTTCCGCATTGACGTTCCTGACCATCCTCTGTGACCATTATGATTTCACAGGTTTGCTGCCCGGTGTGCTTCCTTCTTTTATGGCCCGACAGGGCACTGGCATTCTTGCAGACCTCTCCGCATGGCCGTTCCCGACCATCCTCTGTGACCATTATGACGTTACAGGTTTGTTGCCCGGTGTGGGCCTTTAGTCTGTGATTCGACAGGGCAGTGGCATTTTTCCAGACCTCTCCGCATGGTCGCAGCCGACCATCCTTCCCGACTACGGGCACGAGACAGGTTCTTTTACCGGTGTGGTATCCTTTTCTGTGGTTCAAAAGGGATTGAGTAGTCTTGTAGACTTTCTTGCAATTCCGTAGCTGGCCATCCTTATCGATCATTGTCAGGTTGCAGGTGAATTCGGAAGATGGTCGGAATTTACAAACGCCATGACAGGGGTGAACGAAACAATCTAAATCCAAAGTATGTGCCTGTTGTTGAGGGTCTCCGCAGCCGTCACCGGAGCCAGAAGACAGAGGGTTGGTGAAAGCGCTTGTTGGCTGGGGGGGTGTTTGTGGGGCTTGTTGGCCAGATGACTCTGGTAGCTGGCTTTGTTGTTGTTGTTGTTGTTGTTGTTGTGGTTGTTGGTCATATCCGGAGCCGTGCATCATAGTCGTGATTGCAAAAGGCTGATTCCCCTGTGTCAACCTCATTTCTGATTGTTCAATCGGTTTAAACAGCGGTGAGTCGCGGTTCCAATAGCTTTTCAAAAGCCAGCCGACAGTGATAATCCCTTCTACCGGTAGCCATGAATAAGAGGTAGCACCCGGAGGGGGGGCTTTGCTGGTCATGATCAGTTCGAAGGCAACCAGCAAATTCGTGGCGTAAAGCAACTGCCAGGAAATCGACTCAATGAGGGTGGTTTTTATTTCGCAATTGAAAAAGCATCGTCGTTTATAATCAGAGAGTAAATCTGGTGTTACAAAACCGTTTTTGTCGGCAATATCTGACGGATCATCCGACAGTGCACCTTGGTTTGGCTTTATAGAAAAACTTTGGTTTGAAAAATCTGCATCCTGTTGTAGCTCAACAATATAACGTCTTGTCAACGTTTCGGCCTGACAGGCGACAGTCAGCAAAAGTAGCAGCAAAGGTGCCGCAAAGAGTGAGTATTTAATGATTTTATCCTTGCCTCCTGATATACAAAGAGGAAGGATAGATCAAGAAAGTGAGCGTGTTTTTCTGTCAAAAAACTTCTGCTAAAGGTCGTTACTTATTCACATTACCTTGCGGAGGGCTGAGACCGTCTTTCCGGTTCGCATCAACAGGCTTGCGTTTTCGATGGGTCCTTTTATGCGCAGACAGGGCCATTGCATTCTGGTAAACCTTTCCGCATGGTCGCAGCTGACCATTCTCCCCGAGCACGGTCACATCACAGGTTTGTTGCCCGGTGTGGGTGCTTATTTTGTGATACCTTAGAGCGCTGACATTCTTGCAGACCGTTCCGCAAGGTCGCGGCTGACCATCCTCTGCGACCATGGTTACCTGACAGGTTTTTTTCCCGGTGTGTTGTTTGAATTTATGAGACGAGAGAGAACCTGCATTATTGCAGAGTTTCCCGCATGGCCGCAGCTGACCATCCTCCCCAACCACGGTCACATCACAGGTTCTTTGTCCGGTGTGAGCGCTTTTTTTGTGGCTCGACAGGGCGCCGGAATTCATGCAGACCTTCCCGCATGGTTGCGGTTTATCATCCTTGCCGAGCACGATTACTTCACAGGTTTTTTGCCCACTGTGACATCCAACCTTGTGAGATGAAAGGGTTTTGGCGTTCTTGCAGACCGTTCCGCATGGTCGCTGCTGACCACCCTCTCCGACCACGATCACGTCACAGGTTTGTTGCCCGGTGTGGGCGTATCTTTTGTGATCGGAAAAGGCGCTGGCATTCTTGCAGACCTTCCCGCAAGGCCGCAGCTGACCAGCCTCACCGACCACGGTTACATTACAGGTTCTTGGCCCGGAGTGGACACTTGTTCTGTGACTCCACAGGGCGAAGGCATTCATGCAGACCTTTCCGCATAGACGTTCCTGACCATCCTCTGTGACCATTGTGATTTGACAGGTTTGCTGCCCGGTGTGTGTCCTTCCTCTGTGGCTCGACAGGGCACTGGCATTCTTGCAGACCCTTCCGCATGGTCGTTCCCGACCATCCTCTGTGACTATTATGACGTTACAGGTTTGTTGCCCGGTGTGGGCACTTCTTCTGTGATTCGACAGGGCAACGGCATTTTTCCAGACTTCCCCGCATGGTCGCAAACGGCCATCCTCCCCGACCACGGGTGCGAGACAGGTTTTTTTACCGGAGTGGACTTTTCTCTGGTGATCAAAAAGGGATTGAACGCTTTTGTAGACTTTCTCGCAATTTCGTAGCTGACCATCCTCATCAAGCGTTTTCAGGTTACAGGGGACTGGCTCTGGAGGGGGGGTTGTATTGGCCGGGTTGTCATCCATGTCATATCCCTGAAAAAGTTGGCCAGAAGCGCATTGGAGTTGAATGGTAAAGAGATTATTTGATGTTTCATACGCAGAAGCAGAATGCCTGATGCAACAATAGCAGAGGCAATCATGGGGGCATGGGTTTTGTTCGGGTGTTGCTGCTGTAAGGCTCGCCAGACTTTCTTCAGATTTCAGCACCCTTTCAGTTGACCCTATGCTTTCGGAAGATGGTCGGAAGTTACAAACGCCACGACAGGGGTGAACGAAACAATCTATACCCAAAGTATGTACGTGTTGTTGAGGGTCTTCGAAGCCGTCACCGGAGCCAGAAGACAGAGGGTTGGTGAAAGCGTTTGTTGGCTGGTGGGTTGTTTGTGGGGCTTGTTGGCCAGATGACTCTGGTAGCTGGCTTTGTGGTTGTTGGACATATCCAGAGCCGTGTATCATAGTCGTGATTGCAAAAGGCTGGTTCCCCTGGGTCAACCTCATTTCTGATTGTTCAATCGGTTTAAACATCGGTGAGTCGGGGTTCCAATAGCTTTTCAAAAGCCAGCCGACAGTGACAATCCTTTCTACCGGTGGCCATGAATAAGAGGTAGCGCCCGGAGGGTGGGCTTTGCTGGTCATGATCAGTTCGAAGGCAACCAGCAAATTAGTGGCGTAAAGCAATTGCCAGGAAATCGACTCAATCAGGTTTTTTTTTACTTCGTAACCGAAAAAGCATCGTCGTTTATAATCAGAGAGTAAATTTGGTGTTATAAAACCGTTTTTGTCGGCAATATCTGACGTATCATACGACAGTACATGCTGGTTTGGTTTTACAGAAAAACTCTGTTTTGAAAAAGTTGCATCCTGCTGTATTTCGACAATATAACGTCTTGTCAACGTTTCGGTCTGACAGGCTACAGTCAGGGAAAGTAGCAGCAAAGGTGCCGCAAAGAGTGAGTATTTAATGATTTTATCCTTGCCTCCAGATATACAGAGAGGAAGGATAGATCAAGAAAGTAAGCCTGTTTTTTTGTCAGAAACCTTCTGTTAAAGGTCGTTACTTCCCATTATCTTATGGAGGGCTGAGACTGTCTTTCTGGTTTGTATCAACAGGCTTGCGTTTTCGATGCATTCTTTTGTGCACAGACAGGGTTTTGGCATTCTTGAAAACCTTTCCACATGGCCGGGGCTGACCATCCTTTCCGACCAGGGTCACATCACAGGTTTTTTGCCCACTGTGCTTTCTTTGTTTGTGATCTGACAGGATATAGGCATTCTTGAAGACCCTCCCACACAATTGTGGTTTACCATCCTTGCTGATCACGAGTACTGCACAGGTTTTTTGCCCGCTGTGGCATCCAGTCTTGTGAGATGAAAGGGCTTTGGCGTTCTTGCAGACCCTTCCGCATGGTCGCTGCTGGTGACCCTCTCCGACCACGATCACGTCACAAGTTTCTTGCTCGGTGTGGGCGTCTCTTTTGTGACTCGACAGGAGACCGGCATTCTTTAAGACCTTCCCGCAAGGCCGCAGCTGACCATTCTCATCGACCACGGTTACATCACAGGTTCTTTGCCCGGAGTGGGCGTTTTTTTTGTGATTCGACAGGGCGTCGGCATTCTTGCAGACCTTTCTGCATGGCCGTTCCTGACCATCCTCTTTGACCACTATGACGTCACAGGTTTGTTGCCCGGTGTGCGTCTTTCTTTTGTGATACCCAAGGGTGCTGGCATTCTTGCAGACCTTCCCGCATGGTCGCAGCTGACCATCCTTCCCGACCACGAGCGCGAGACAGGTTTTTTTACCGGAGTGGTATGCTCTTTTGTGATTCAAAAGGGAAAAAGCGCTCTTGTAGACTTTCTCGCAATTTCGTAGCTGACCATCCTCATCAAGTATTGTCAGGTTACAGGGGACTGGCACTGGAGCGGTTGTATTGACCGGGTTGTCATCAATGCCATGTCCCTGAAACAGTTGGCCAGAAGTGAATTGGAGTTGAATGGCAAAGAGATTATTTGATGTTTCATTTGCAGAATCAGAATGCCTGATGCAACGATGACAGAGACTATTATGGGGGCATAGGTTTTGTCCGGCTGTTGCTCCTGCAGGGCTTGTCAGACTTTCTTCAGATTTCAGCACCCTTTCAGTTGACCCTATGCTTTCGGAAGATGGTCGGAAGTTACAAACGCCATGACAAGGGTGAACGAAACAATCTATACCCAAAGTATGTGCGTGTTGTTGAGGGTCTTCGAAGCCGTCACCGGAGCCAGAAGACAGAGGGTTGGTGAAAGCACTTGTTGGTCGGCTGTTGGCTTGTGGGGCTTGTTGGCCAGATGATTCTGGTAGCTGGCTTTGTTGATGTGGTTGTTGTTGGTTATAGCCGGAGCCGTGCATCATAATAGTGATCGCAAAGGGCTGATTCCCCTGTGTCAACCTCATTTCTGATTGTTCAAACGGTTGAAACAGCGGTGAGTCGGGGTTCCAATAGCTTTTCAAAAGCCAGCCGACAGTGACAACCCCTTCTATCGGTAGCCACGAATAAGAGGTAGCACTCAGAGGAGGGGCTTTGCTGGTCATGATCAGCTCGAAGGCAACCAGCAAATTCGTGGCGTAAAGTAACTGCCGGGAAATCGACTCAATGAGGGTTGTTTTTATTTCGTAACTGAAAAATTTTTGTCGTTTATCATCACAGGGTAAATCTGGTGTCTTAAAACAGTTTCTTTCGGAGATATTCGATATAATATACGACATTAAGCGTTTATTTGACTTTATAGAAAAGCTCTGTTTTGAAAAAATTGTATCCTGTTGAATCTCGACAATAAAGCGTCTGGTCAAGGTTTCGGCCTGGCAGGCGACAGTCAGCAAAAGTGGCAGCAGAGGAGCCGCTAAGAGTGAGTATTTAATGATTTTATCCTTGCCTCGGGGTGTACAGAGAGGAAGGATAGATCAAGAAAGCAAGCGTGTTTTTCTTTCAAAAACCTTCTGCTAAAGGTTTTTGCTTATTCACTTTACCTTATGGAGGGCTGACAGCGTCTTTCTGGTTCGCAGCAACAGGCTTGCGCTTTCGGTGTATTCTTTTGTGCACAGACAGGGCTTTGGCATTCTTGTAAACCCTTCCACATGGCCATTGCTTGCCATCCTCCCCGACCGTCATAACGTCACAGGCTTGTAGCCCGGTGTGAGGCCTTCTTTTGTGATCACATAGAGCGCTGACATTCTTGTAGACCTTCCCGCATGGCCGCTGCAGGCCATACTCATCGACCACGATCACATCACAGGTTTTTTGCTCGCTGTGGTATCCAAGTTTGTGAATCCATAAAGCTTTGGCGTTCTTGCAGACCGTTCCGCAAGGTCGCTGCTGGTCATTCTCTTCGACCACGGTCAGGTTACAGGTTTTTTTCCCGGTGTGCTGGTTAAATTTATGACACGAGAAAGATTGAGCACTCTTGCAGAGTTTTCCGCATGGCCGCGGCTGACCATCTTTCCCGACCACGATCAGGTCACAGGTTCTTTGAGCGGTGTGGGCGTTTCTTTTGTGATGCGACAGGGTGATGGAATTCTTGCATACCCTCCCGCATGGTTGCGGTTTATCATCTTTGCCGACCACGATCACTTCACAGGTTTTTTGCCCGCTGTGGTATCCACGCTTGTGAAACGACAAGGCTCTGGTGCTCTTGCAGACCGTTCCGCAAGGTCGCTGCTGGCCATCCTTTTCGACCACTGTCACGTCACAGGTTTGTTGCCCGGTGTGGGTCCTTATCTTGTGATTCGACAGGGCACCGGCATTTTTCCAGACCGTTCCGCAAGGTCGCTGCTGGCCGTCCTCTTCGACCACTGTAAAGTTGCAGGTTTGTTGCCCGCTGTGGACCCTTCTTCTGTGATTCGACAGGTTACTGGCATTTTTGCAGACTTCCCCGCATGGTCGCAGCCGACCATCCTTCTCGACTACGGTCGCGAGACAGGTTTTTTTGCCGGTGTGGATTTTTCTTTGGTGATTCAAAAGGGATGCAACACTCTTGTAGACTTTCTCGCAATTGCGAAGCTCGCCATCCTCATCGACCATTGTCAGGTGACAGCTGACTTGTTCCAAAGCGGCGGTTGTATTGACCGGTTTGTCATCAATGTCATGTACCTGAAATTGGTCGCCAGAAGCCCATTGGAGTTCAATGATAGAGGGATCACTTGATGTTTCATTTGCAGGATCAAAATTCCAGATGCAACCATAGCAGAGACAATTATGGGGGCATGAGTTTTGTCCGGGTTTTGCTTCTGTAAGTCTTGCCAGACTTTCTTCAGAATTCAGTGACCTTTCATCTGGCCCCATGTTTTCGAAAGATGATCGGAATATACAAATGCCATAACAGGGGTGGACGAAACAATCTAAACCTAAAGTATGTGCTTGTTGTTGAGGGTCTCCGAAGCCGTCACCAAAGCCAGAATACAGAGAGCTGGTGAAAGAGCCTGTTTGTTGGCTGATGGCTTGTGGTGCTTGTTGGCCAGATGACTCTGATAGCTGGCTTTGTTGTTGTGGTTGTTGTTGGTTATATCCGGAGCCGTGCATCATAGTAGTGATTGCAATGGGCTCATTCCCCCGTGCCAACCTCACTCCTGATTGTTTAATCGGTTTAAAAAACGATGAGTCGGGGTTCCAATAGTTTTTCAAAAGCCAGCCGACAGTGACAATCCCTTCTACTGGTGAGCATGAATAAGAGGTAGAACCCGGAGGGTGGGTTTTGCTGGTCATGATCAGTTCGAAGGTAACCAGTAAATTCGTGGCATAAAGCAACTGCCATGAGATCGATTCAATGAAGGTTGTTTTTACTTCGTAACTGAAAAATCTTTGTCGTTTATCATCAGAGGGTAAATCTGGTCTTTTAAAGCCGTTTTTTTCGGTAATATCTGACGGGTTATCCGACAATGCACGTTGGTCTTGCTTTAAAGAAAAACTCTGGTTTGAAAAAGCTGCATCCTGTTGAAGCTCGACAATATAGCGTCCGGTCAAGGTTTCGGCCCGACAGGCGACAGTCAGCAAAAGTAGCAACAGAGGTGCCGCGAAGAGTGAGTATTTAATGATCTTATCCTTGCCTCCGGATATAGAGCGGGTCGCAAAACTCTGGTTTCCATGCTCTCAGGCCCTGTGGGTCGCAGCGTGGGAACGATTTGTTGGAGTTTCGTGACACCTTCTATACAGAGAGGAAGGATAGATCAAGAAAAAACCTTCTGCTTAAGGTCGTTGCTTATTCACATTACCTTATGGAGGGCTGAGGCCGTCTTTCTGGTTCGTATCAACAGGCTTGCGTTTGCGATGTGTTCTTTTGTGCACAGACAGTGTTTTGGCATTCTTGTAAACCTTTCCACACAGGCGCTGTTGGCCTTCCTCATCGGCCACGGTCACATCACAGGTTTTTTGCCCGGTGTGGGCGTTTTTTTTGTGATCCCAGAGGACATGTCTATTCTTGTAGACCTTCCCGCACGGTCGTTGCTGGCCATCCTCATCGGCTACTATCACATCACAGGTTTTTTGCCCGGTGTGCTCGCTTCTTTTATGATCACCAAGAGCTTGGATATTTTTGCAAACCTTTCCGCATGGCCTTCGCTCGCCATCCTTCCCAACCATCATAACGTCACAGGTTTGTTGCCCGGTGTGGGTACCTCTTTTGTGATCATAAAGGGCTATGGTATTCTTGCAAACCTTTGCGCATGGCCGTCGCTCACCATCCTCCCCAACCATCATAAAGTCACAGGTTTGTTGCCCGGTGTGGGCGCTTTTTTTGTGATACCCCAGGGCGCTGACATTTTTGAAGACCTTGCCGCATGCTCGAGGTTGGCCATCTTCTCCTGTCTCGGTTACTTTACAGGTTTGTTGCCCGGAGTGGTATCTGTTTCTGTGATTCGTCAGGGCTCCAACATTCTTGCAGATCAGCGTGCATGGCCTTTGCTGGCCATCCTCTCCGAGCATCATAACGTTACAGGTTTGTTGCCCGGTGTGAGCGCTTCTTTCGTGATAACGTAGAGCGTGGACATTCATGCACACCTTCCCGCATAGCCGCTGCTGGCTATCCTCATCGGCAAGGATCATAGTGCAGATTCTTTGCCCCATGTGCTTTCTTTTTTTATGATCTGAGAGGATAATGGCATTCTTGCAGACTCTCCCGCATGGTTGCGTTATACCATCCTCTCCGACCACGATTACTTCACAGATTTGCTGCCCAGTGTGCATTTTTCTTTTGTGGCCCGACAGGGCACTGGCATTTTTCCAGACCTCCCCGCATGGTCGCAGTCGGCCATCCTCTCCGAACACGGGTGCGAGACAGGTTTTTTTGCCAGTGTGGATTTTTCTTTGGTGATTCAAAAGGGATTGAACACTCTTGTAGACTCTCTCGCAACACCGTAACTGGCGATCCTCATCGACCATTGTCCGGTTACAGCTGACTTGCTCTGCAGGGGCGGTTGTATTGACCGGGTTGTCATCAATACCATATACCTGAAATAGTTGGTCAGAAGCCCATTGGAGTTGAATAGCAAAGGGGTCATTTGATGTTTCATTTGCAGGATCAGAATGCCAGATGCAACGATAGCAGAGACAATTATGGGGGCATGAGTTTTGCCCAGGTACTGCTCCTGATAGGCTTGCCAGACTTTCTTCAAAATTCAGCGACCTTTCATCTGGCCCCATGTTTTCGAAAGATGGTCGGAATTTACAAATGCCATGACAGGGGTGGACGAAACAATCTAAACCCAAAGTATGTGCGTGTTGTTGAGGGTCTGCGTAGCCGTCACCGGAGCCAGAAGACAGAGGGTCGGTGAAAGAGCCTGTTTGTTGGCTGGTGGCTTGCGGGGCTTGTTGGCCAGATGACTCTGATAGCTGGCTTTGTTGTTGTGATTGTTGTTGGTCATATCCGGAGCCGTGCATCATAGTGGTGATTGCAAAAGGCTGATTCCCCTGTGTCAACCTCATTTCTGATTGTTCAATCGGTTTAAACAGTGCCGGGTCGGGGTTCCAATAGCTTTCCAAAAGCCAGCCGACAGTGACAATCCCTTCTATTGGTGGCCATGAATAAGCACGGGCACCCACAGAAGAGGCTTTGCTGGTCATGATCAGTTCGAAGACAAGCAACAAATTCGTGGCGTAAAGCAACTGCCGGGAAATCGACTCAATGAGGGTTGCTTTTACTTCGTAACTGAAAAAACTTTGTCGTTTATAATCAGAGGGTAAATCTGATCTTTTAAAGCCATTTTTATCGGTAATATCTGACGGGTTATCCGACAATGCACGTTGGTCTTGATTTATGGAAAAACTCTGCTTTGAAAAAGCTGCATCCTGTTGAAGCTCGACGACATAGCGTCTGGTCAAGGTTTCGGCCTGACAGGCGACAGTCAGCAGAAGTAGCAGCAGAGCTGTCGCAAAGAGTAAGTATTTAATGATTTTATCCTTGCTTCCGGATATACAGAGAGGAAGGATAGATCAAGAAAGCAGGCGTGTTTTTCTGTTAAAAAACCCTCTGCTAAGGGGCGTTACTTACCTTATGGAGGGCTGTGACCGTCTTTCTGGTTGGTATCAACAGGCTTGCGTTTGCGATGTGTTCTTTTGTGAATAGCCAGTGTTTTGGCATTCTTGTAAACTTTTCCACATGGCTGCTGTTGGCCATCCTCGTCGGCCACGATCACATCACAGGTTTTTTGCCCGGTGTGAGTGTTTTTTTTGTGATACCTTAGAGCACTGACATTCTTGTATACCTTTCCGCAAGGTCGCTGCTGGCCATCCTTTCCGATCAGGATTACGTCACAGGTTTTTTGCCCGGTGTGGTGACTGAATTTATGACACGAGAGGGATTGAGCACTCTTGCAGAGTTTCCCACATGTCTGCGGCTGACCATCCTCCCCGACCACGGTCATATCACAGGTTCTTTGTCCGGTGTGGGCGCATTTTTTGTGATTCGACAGGGCGCTGGCATTCATGCAGACCTTTCCGCATGGCCGTTCCTGACCATCCTCTGTGACCATTATGACTTCACAGGTTTGCTGCCCACTGTGGGCCCTTCTTTTGTGATTCGACAGGGCACCGGCATTTTTCGAGACCTCCCCGCATGGTCGCAGTCGGCCATCCTTCCCGACTACCGGCACGAGACAGGTTTTTTTACCGGAGTGGACTTTTCCTTTGTGATTCAAAAGGGTTTTGATACTCCTGTAGACTTTCTCGCAATTCCGTAGCTGGCCATCCTTACCGACTATTGTCAGGTCGCAGGTGACTTGCTCTGCAGGGGCGGTTGTATTGACCGGGTTGTCATCAATGCCATCTAACTGAAATAGTTGGCCAGAAGTGCATTTGAGTTCAATGGCAAAGGGGTCATTTGATCTTTCATTTTCAGGATCAAAATGCCATATGCAACGAAAGCATAGACAGTCATGGGGGCATGGGTTTTGTCCGGGTGTTACTTCTGTATAGCTTGCCAGACTTTCTTCAAAATTCAGCCAGCTTTCATCTGGCTCTGTGTTTTCGAAAGATGGTCGGAATTCACAAACGCCATAACAGGGGTATACGAAACAATCTAAACCTAAAGTATGTGTGTCTTGTTGAGGGTCTCCGTAGCCGTCACCGGTGCCAGAAAACAGAGGGCTGGTGAAAGCGCCTGTTTGTTGGCTGGTGGCTTGCGGGGCCTGTTGGCCAGATGATTCTGATAGCTGGCTTTGTTGTTGTGGTTGTTGTTGTTGGTCATAGCCGGAGCCGTGCATCATAGTAGTGATTGCAAAAGGCTGATTCCCTTGTGACAACCTCATTTCTGATTGTTCAATCGGTTTAAACAGCAGTGAGTCGGGGTTCCAATAGCTTTTCAAAAGCCAGCCGACAGTGACAATGCCTTCTGCGGGGAGCCATGAATAAGTAGCACCCAGAGGGGGGGCTTTGCTGGTCATGATCAGTTCGAAAGCAAGCAGCAAATTCGAGGCGTAAAGCAACTGCCAGGAAATCGATTCAATGAGGGTTGTTTTTACTTCGTAATTGAGAAATCTTTGTCGTTTATTATCAGAGGGTAAATCTGGTCTTTTAAAGCCGTTTTTGCCGTCAATATCTGACGGTTTATCCGACAGTGAACGCTGGTCTGGCTTTATAGAAAAACTCTGGTTTGAAAAAGCTGTATTCTGTTGAAGCTCAACAACATAACGTCTGGTCAAGGTTTCGGCCTGACAGGCGACAGCCAGAAAAAGTAGCAGCAGAGTTGTCGCAAAGAGTGAGTATTTAATGATTTTATCCTTGCCTCCGGTTGTACAGAGAGGAAGGATAGATCAAGAAAGCAAGCGTGATTATCTTTCAAAAACCTTCTGCCAAGGGTCGTTACTTATTCACATTACCTTATGGAGGGCTGAGACCGTCTTTCTGGTTTGTATCAACGGGCTTGCGTTTTTGATGTGTTTTTTTGTGCCTGGACAGGGTAATTGCATTCTTGCAAACCTTTCCACATTGCTGCGGCTGTCCATCCTCCCGGACCAGGGTCACATCACAAGTTTGTTGCCCGGTGTGGTATTTGCTTTTGTGGCATAACAGGGCTCGAACATTCTTGCAGACTATTCCGCATGGTCGTGGTTGGCTGTCCTTCCCGAGTATTATAACCTTGCAGGTTTGGTGCCCGGAGTGGCTACTTCCCATGCTAATGAACGGCCAGGTCACCGTTAAATAACCCAAGAAAGCCAGGAAACCCGGCATGACAACACCCTATAAAATCATCGATATCAGGGAGGAGATGGACTCGCCGGAGGATCTCGGCACCAAGGAGAAATCCTGGTATACCTGGCAGAAACAGAAATGGCTGTTTAAAAAGTCACGCCCGTTAACCGGGGAGCACTGGTCGGAAAAGGTGGCAGAGCAACTTTGCGTGCAGTTGGGTATTCCCCACGCCACCTATGAGATGGCCCGCTTTCAGGGCAATATTGGTGTCACCAGCCCAAGCATTATTACTGATCGTACCCGTTGGCGGATGACTTTGGGTAACCAGCTGTTAATGTCCACTGATAACACCTATCCCGGCGATGAACAACAACGGTTTGTCCGGGTCAGAGAACATACGGTGGCACGGGTAATGGGTATTCTTGAAACCGCAAAAAGTGGTATTCTTCCGCCCTTTAAGGAGAAATTCCCCGAGTTTATGGATGCTGCTGGCGTGTTTACCGGCTACCTTATGCTGGATGCACTGATCAGCAATCAGGATCGGCACCATGAAAACTGGGCGGTTTTACTGGACGATGCCAGCGGTAAAAAGTACCTTTGCCCAACTTATGATCACGCTTCCAGCCTTGGCTGCACAGAGCGGGATGATACCCGGCAGAAACGCCTGTCCACAAAGGACCGGGGGTTTTCCGTTGCGGCATACGTCAGGAAAGCCAGTTGTGCACTCTATAGGTCCAAAGCCGACAATAAACCATTGAAAACCATGGATGCTTTTATTATTGCCAAAGAAATGCAGCCCCGGGCTGCAGGCTTCTGGCTGAAAAAACTCAGCTTGCTGTCCGAGGCTGAAATAGGTCAGCTACTACAGCGGATACCAGAGGAGGTAACAACCCCCATAGCCATTCAATTTGCTGAACAAATGATTTTAGAAAATAGAAGGAGTCTACTATGCACACATCGTTAAACAGCGTATTTTTAGCCTGGCAGGACCCGTTAAAAAGAGAGTGGCACCCGGTGGGCAAGTTGACTCGGAATGGCGATCATTACCAGTTTCAATACACTCGGGGAGCTGGCTATAGTGAACGGTTTACACCGTTTACCGGCATGGAGGATTTAACCAAGGTTTATCGGTCTGAACGGTTGTTCCCCCTGTTTGCCAATCGCCTGTTATCAGAACGTCGGCCTGAATATAAGCTTTTATTATCCTGGCTGGGCCTGGAGGGACAAAATTGCCCACTGCTTATCCTGGCCAAAACCGGTGGTACTAAAAGTACTGATAATTTGCAGGTCTTTCCTGAAGTGCAGCAGGATACATCGGGCTCCTTTGAATTCGACTTTTTTGTTCACGGCGTACGCTACGTTACGGACTCCGCCCGAGCCCGTATCAAAACCCTGCAATCCGGCGATCCGCTTCTACTGATGCAGGATATTCAGAACCCGGCAGATCACCAGGCGATCGCTATTCGCACCAGCGAGACACCCGAGATTGTTGGTTACTGCCCACGATATCTGGCGAAGGCCATTCATCAATTGATCGGTCAGAGAGCTGATCTCACACTTGCAGTCAACCGGGTTAATGACGATGCGCCTTTGTACTATCAGCTGATGTGCACACTGACAGTGAAGACAGAAGATACAAAACCACAGTGTAAACTTTTTGATGACGAAGAGTTTAAACCCTACTCACCCGCTTTAAGATGATACCGTGAATCATCATGCCAAATATGTGAACTCGACTACTTGTGAAAAAAATGACTTTGGGGCTGCAAGTACAACCATTTACTGACCACATGTCAGGATATGACCGGTCAGCATGATAAGCTTGTTGATAGTTATAAAGCCATTTTTGTCGGCAATGTCTGACTGATTATACGACAACGAACGCTGGTCTGTTTTTATAGAAAAACTCTGGTTTGAAAAAAACTGCATCCTGTTGAAGCTCGACAATAAAACGTCTGGTCAACGCTTCGGCCTGTCAGGCGACAGTCAGCGAAAGTAGCAGCAGGGGTGTTGCAAAGAGTGAGTATTTAATGATTTTATCCTTGCCTCTAAATATACAGAGAGGAAGGATAGATCAAGAAAGCAAGCGTGTTTTTCTGTCAAAAAACCTTCTGCTAAAGGTCGTTACTTATTCACATTACCTTACGGAGGGCTGAGACCGTCTTTGTGGTCCGCATCAACAGGTTTGCGTTTTCGATGTATTCTTTTGTGCTCAGACAGAGCTCTGACATTCTTGTAAACCTTTCCACATGGCTGCTGTTGGCCATCCTCGCCGACCAATATAGCGTTGCAGGTTTGTTGTCCGCTATGGTATCTGCTTTTGTGACATGACAGGGCTTGAATACTCTTGCAGACCTTTCCGCATGGCCGGGGTTGGCCATTCATTCCGACCACGGTTACGTCACAGTTTTGTTTCACGTTGTGGACGTTTCTTTTGTGGCACAACAAAGCTTTTTTATTCTCGAAGAGAGTCGCGCATGGCCGCTGTTGGCCGTCCTGCCCGACCACCATAAGGTCACAGATTTTTTGCCTGTGGGCGTTTCTTTTGTGGTCGTGCAGGATTTTAGCATTCCAGCAGACTTTTCCGCATGGGTGTGTTTGACCATCCTCCCCGACCACCATGAAGTCACAGATTTGTTGCCCGGTGTGGGAGTATTTTTTGTGATGCCAGAGGATCCGTTTATTCTTGTAGACCTTCCCGCATGGCCGCCGCTGGCCATCCTCTGTTACCATTACGACGTCACAGGTTTGTTGCACGGTGTGCTCATTTCTTTTGTGTTCCGACAGGCTTTCGGCACTCCTGCAGATCGTTCCACATAGTCGTGGTTGGCTGTCCTCTCTGAGTATTATAAAGTCGCAGGTTTGTTGCCCGGTGTGGGTGCTTCTTTTGTGATCGCAAAGGGCTCGGCTATTCTTGCAAATCTGTCTACATGGCCGTTGTTGCCCATCCTCCCCGACCATCATAACGTTACAGGTTTGTTGCCCGGAGTGGTCCTGTCTTTTGTGATTGGACAGGGCTTTAGTATTCTTACAGACTTTCCCGCATGTCCGTGGCTGGTTATCCTCCCCGGTTACTGTCTTGTTACAGGTCATTTGCTTGCTGTGAATGCCTCTTTTGTGCTCCGACAGGGTTTTGGCATTCTTGAAGACCTTCCCGCACGGTTGCTTTTGGCCATCCTCCCCGATTAGGGTTAAGTCACAGATTTTTTTCCCGGAATGGACTCTGCCTGCGTGTCCCAACAAGGCTTGTGTACTTCTGAAGACTTTTCCGCAAAGTCGCGACTGGCCACCACGCCCGACCACTATCAGATTACAGCTATATGCAAAATTGCTATCAATGCCATTTGGTTGAAATAGTTGGCCAAAAGCCCATTGGAGTTGAATGTCAGGAGGATCATTCGATGTTTCTTTTGCATTATCAGAATGTCTGATGCAACGATAGCAGTGACTATTGGCCAAATGGGGGCATGAGTTTTCCCAGTGTGTTGCTCCTGCATGGTTTACCAGACTTTCTTCAACATTCAGCGACCTTTGAACGGGGTCCACGTTTTCATAAGATGGCCGAAATTCGCAAACGCCATGACAGGGATGGACGAAACAATCTAAACCCAGAGTGTGTAAGTATTGTTGAGGGTCTCCGGAGCCGTTGCCATAGCCAGAATATTGAGGGTCGAAAAAAGAGCTTGCAGGTTGACTGGTGGCTTGAGAGGCTTGTTGGCCAGATGACTCTGATAGCTGGCCCTGCGGTTGGTTGTTTCCAGAGCCTTCCATCATAGTGGTGATCACAATCGGCTGATCCCACCGTGCCAACATAGATGTCATCTCTTGTTGTTCAATCTGATTAAACATCGGTGAATCGGGGTTCCAATAACTTTTTAAAAGCCAACCGACAACGACAACCGCTTCTACCGGCAGCCATGAATGGGAGGTGGCGTCCACAGGCATGCCTTTGGTGGTCAGGGTCAGTTCAAGGGCAGCCAGCAGGTTCGCAGCGTAGAGCAACTGCCAGGATATCGACTCAATAATTGCTGCTCTAATACCGTAACTGTAAGGTTTGTGTCGTTTGACTTCAGGTGGCAGTTTCTTTTCTGAATGGTTGGTTTTATCTGCAATGTCTGGCAGATCACCCGGCAATGTGCGCCGGTGTGTTGTTATCGAAAAGCTCTGGTTTGAAAAACTTGTATCCTGTTGAAGCTCGACAATAAAACCCAATGTCAACGGTTCTGCCTGGCAGACGTCAGAGAGCAGCAACAGCAGCCCCGCAAAGATTGAGTGTTTAATAATTCTATCCCTGCATTCTGGTTTACAGAAAAGAAGGATAGATCAAAATAATAAGTGTGTTTTTCTTTCAAAAATCTTCTCTTTAAGATCGCTAATTAATTCTAGCTTCTGGAAGGCTGAGGTTACCGTCCTGTTAAAGATCGTTACTTACTCACTTTACCATTTGGAGGACTGAGGTCATCATCCTGGTCCACATCGACAGATTTGCGTTTTAGATGATATCTTCTTTTGTGATCATAAAGGGTCAGATTATTCTTAAAGACCTTTCCGCATGGCCTCTGCTGGGCGTCTTTATCAGCAATGATCACGTCGCAGGTTTGCTTCCCACCGTGGACTCTGTTTTTGTGAGCCCAGATGGTATAAGAATTCTTGCAGACCATCCCGCATGGCTGAGGCTGGCCATGTTCTCCAACAATCTTCACGTCACAGGTTCTTTGTAGGCTGTGGCTTCTTTTTTTGTGATCCGACAGGGTTCCAGCACTATTGCAGATCTTCCCACATGGCCGTTGCTGACCATTCTCTCCGACCACTGTTAGGTTACAGGTTTTTTGCCCGCTATGATTCCTTATTTTGTGACTCGAAAGGGCTAAAGCATTTTTGCAGACTCTCCCGCATGGCTGTTGTCGGCCATCTTTCCCAATCACTGTTGCGCCACAGGTTTTTTCCCCGGTGTGGTATCTGGATTTATGAGTCGAAAGGGCTCTAAAATTCTGGCAAACTGCCCCGCATGGCCGCTGCTGACCATCCTCCGCGACCTCTATTTCATCACAGGTTTTTCGTCCGGTGTGGCATCTGCTTTTGTGATCCGACAGGAAAACAGAGTTCCTGCAGACTTTCCCGCATGGCCGCTGCTGACCATCATTTCCAACCACAGCGACGTTACAGGTTTTTGGCCCACAATGGTATTTGCTTTTATGAGACGTCGGAGATTTGTCGTTTTTGCAAACCACCCCGCATGGTTGTTGTTCGCCACTCTCCCCGACCGCAGTCACCTCACAGTTTTTTTGCCTTGTATGGATTCTTCTTTTCTGATTCGACAGTGCTTGAGTACTTTGAAAGGCTTTCCCGAATTGCCGCAGATGGTCATCTTCCGCGACCACTACCGCGTTGCAGGTTGCTTGCTCGGCTGGAGCCCTTATATCGGTTGTGCCTGCACCCGTTGAGTCCGGGGCGACTCCTTCAAGGTTGCAGCTATTGGCCGGGTTGCCATCAATGTGAAGTGCCTGAGATAGTTCGCCAGAAAAACATTGGAGTCGAATGTCAGGGGAATCATTCGATGTTTCTTTTACAGGATCAGAATGACTGATGCAAAGATAGTAGTGTCTATTGGCCAAATAGGTAGATGAATTTTGTTTGGGTGTTGCTTTTGTAAGGTTTGTCAAGCCTTCAACAGGCGATCGAAATTTACAAACGCCATAACAGGGATGGACGAAACAATCTAAACCAAGAGTATGTTGCTGTTGTTGAGGGTTCTCGTTATCTTCGCCAGAGTCGGAATACAGAAGGCTGGTGAAATAGCCTATCGGATGGCTGGGGGCTGCTGCGGGGGCCTGCAGACCCGATGATCCTGAAGGCTGGCCTTGTTGTTGGTTATTTCCAGAGCCAGGCATCATAGTGGTAATCACAAACGGGTGATCCTGACTTATCTCTTGTTGTCGAATCAGATTAAGCAGCAATGAATCCGGGTTCCAATAGCTTTTTAAAATCCAGCCGAAAGCGACAACCGTTTCTACTGGTAGCCACGAATAAGGGGCAGAGCTCAGAAGGGCATCTCTGGAGGTCAGGATCACTTCGAGGGCAACCAGTAGATTCGTGGCGTAAAGCAACTGCCGGGAAATCGACCCAATCAAGGTTGCTTTTACCTCATAATATTTTTGTCGTTTATAATAAGATGGTAAAACTTGTCCTGTATGGCGGCTTGTTTCGGCATTGACTGACGGGTTACCCGATAATCTCTGGTCTTTGTTTAATGGAAAGCTTTGGTTTGGAAAACCTGAATCCTGTTGAAACTCGACCATAAAACGTCTTGTCAACGGATCGGCTTGAGCGGTGGCAGACAGGGAATGTAGTAGTAACAGCGATGCCACAAAAAGTGAGTGTTTAATCATTCTATCCTTGAGTTCCGGTCTACAGAGAGGAAGGATAGATCAAAAAAATAAGCGTGTTTTTCTGTCAAAAGTCTCCTGTTAAATATCGTTACTTACTTTACCTTTTGAAGGGCTGTGGTCATCGTGCTGCTCCAGATCAACAGGCTTGCGTTTTCGATGATATCTACTTTTGTGCTCAGACAGGGATTTAAGATTCCGGTAGACCTTCCCGCATCGTCGCCGCTGGCCATCCTTCGTGACCACCATCGAGTTACAGGTTTGTTCCCCGGTGTGGTCTTTTTTTTTGTGAAACCACAATGCTTGAGCGTTAAGGAAGATTTATAGTTTCTGTTAGAGATCATTGCTTTCTTGCTTTACTTTTTCGAGGGCTGAGGATCATCATCCTGATCCACATAAACAGACTTGCGCTTACGATGCGTTCTTTTGTGGTTAGCCAGGGCTCTGGCATTAATGCAAACCAATCCGCATGACCGCTGTTGGCCATTCTCCCCGACCCATGTTAAGTGACAGGTTCGTTGTCCAGTGTGGAAGCTGCTTTTGTGGCTTGTTAGGGCTACCGCATTCTTGCAGACTGCCCCGCAAGGCTGTGGCTGGCCATTCTGCCCGATCACAGTGGCGTCACAGTTTTGTTGTTCGGTGTGGTATCTTCTTTTGTGATCCGAAAAGGCTCTGGCATTTTGGCAGACCGTTCCGCACGATCGCGGTTGGCCATCCTGACCGACCAGGGTCGCGTCACAGGTTTGTTGCCCGGTGTGGCATCTTCTTTTGTGATCCGACAAGGATTTAGCATTCTTGCAGATTATCCCGCATGGCCGCTGCTGGCCATCCTCCCCAATCACGGTTAGGTCACAGGTTTTTTGTCCGGTATGGTAATTGCTTTTGTGCTCTGAGAAGGTTTGAGCGTTTTTGCAGACCTTTCCGCATGTCCGCTGCTGGCCATCCTTCCCGATCACAGTCATTTGACAGGTTTGTTGCCCGTTGAGGTCTCTGCCCCTGCGATGCACCCGGGCCTGAGCATTTTTGCAGATGGTTCCACATGGCCGCTGTTGGCCATCCTCCCGGAACATCATTGAGTCACAGGTTTTTTGCCTGCTGTGGTATCTTCTCTTGTGAGTCGAAAGGGCTATAGCATTCTTGCAGACTTTCCTGCATGGCTGGGGCTGACCATCCTGCCCAATCACGGTTACTTCACAGGTTTGTTGTCCGGTGTGGTATCTTCTTTTGTGATCCGAGAAGGCTTTATTACTCTTGCAGACCATTCCGCATGTCCGCTGCTGACCATCCTTCCTGACCAACGTCAGGTTACAGGTTTTTTGCCCGGAGTGGTGTCTTATTCTGTGATCCGTCAGGGCTTTAGCAGTCTTGCAGACTTTCTCGCATGGCAGCTGCTGGCCATCAGTGCCGACCGATGTTAATTGACAGGTTTTTTGTCCAGTGTGGAAGCTGCTTTTGTGAGACGCCAGGGCTCCAGCATTCTTGCAGACCACCCGGCAAGGCTGCGGTTGCTCATTCTGCCCGGTCACAGTCGCGTCACAGCTTTGTTGTTCGGTGTGGTATCTTTTTTTGTGAGTCCAGAGGGCCTTGGCATTCTTGTAGAACTTCCCACATTGGCGCAGCTGGCCATCTTCATCGACTTCTATCAGGTTACAGATTACTTGCCCGGTGGGCCGGGTTTTATCTGATCTTAATCTACAGGCGCCATGACAGGGATAGACGAAACAATTTAAGCCCAAAGTATGTGTGTGTTGTTGTGGGTCTCCGTTACCGTCAGCAGATTCAGAATTCAGGAGACTGGAGACGAAGCCTGTAGCACGGGTGGTGGTTTTTGGGACTTGATGGCGGGATGATTCTGTTGGCTGACGTTGTTGCTGCTCATGTCCCGAGCCGTGCATTATAGTGGTGGCCCCGGCAGTCAGGATCAGTTCATAAACAATCAGAAGGTTCGTGGCATAAAGCCCTGGCCACGAAATCAACTCTGACGGGCCCGGTAACCTCAGCTGGTCAGGCTTTACAGAAAAGATCTGCTTTTGAGAACCTGTATTCTCCTCAAACGCGACAATAAAACGTCCTGTCAAAGGTTCGGCCATACACACTGCAGCAAACAACAATAGTAAGAACAGCGGTGCTGCAAAGGGTGAATATTTAATCATTCTATCCTTGCTTTGCGGGTTACAGATGGGAAAGGATAGATCATGAAATGAGCATTTTTTGCAATTGAAGATCTTCTGCAATAAACCAGAGATTTACTGGCAAAACTGAATAAAAGTGCTGATCTCAGATTGTTATTTATTCACTTTACCTTTTGAGGGCTGGGGCATCGTCCTGTTCTCCTGCAGCTGGTTTGCGTTTTCTGTGTATTCTTTTGTGATTATCCATAGCCTTGGCATTCTTGCAGACCTTCCTGCATGTCCGATGCTGGCCATCCTTCCCAACCAATGTTATGTCGCAGGTTTGTTGCCCGCTATGATGTCTTCTTTTGTGATCCGACAGGGCTGGAGCGCTCTTGCAGACCCTCTTGCATGGCTGCTGCTGACCACCCTCCCCGACCACTGTCGCGTCACACGTTTTTTGACTTGTGTGGAATCTGCTTTTGTGCGACGAGAGGGCTCGAGCGCTCTTGAAGACCTTTCCGCATGGCTGCTGCTGGCCATCCTCCCCTTCAATGTATACGTCACAGGTTTTCTGCCCGGTGTGGTAATTGCTTTTGTGCTCTGACAAGGTTTTAGCATTCTTGCAGACCTTTTCGCATGGCTGCTGCTGGCCATCCTCTGTGACCACAGTTGCATCGCAGACTTGTTGACCGGTGTGAGTACATCTTTTGTGCATCGAGAGGTCATGAGCACTCTTGCAGACCGTCCCACATGACCGCTGTTGGCCATCCCCTGTGACCACTCTTACATCGCAGACTTTTTGTCCGGAGTGGTATCTTCTTTTGTGAAACGTCAGGATGTGAGCATTGCGGCAGACCACTCCGCATGGGAGCTGCTGGCCATCCTCTCCAACCAATGTTATGTCGCAGGTTTGTTGCCCGCTATGATGTCTTCTTTTGTGAGTCGACAGGGCTCCGCTATTCTTGCAGAGCTTTCCGCATTGGCGCAGCTTGCCATCCTCCCCGACCAATGTTAAGTAACAGGTTTGTTGTCCAGTGTGGACGCTGCTTTTGTGAACCATCAGGGCTCCAGCATTCTTGCAGACTGCCCCGCATGGCTGCGGCTGGCCATTCTGCCCGACCACAGTCGTTTCACAGGCCTGTTGTCCGGTGTGGTATCTTCTTCTGTGAGTCGACAGTGTTCGGACATCCTTGTAGAGCTTCCCACACTGGCGCAGCTGGCCATTTTCATCGATCTCTATAACGTTACAGTTTGTCACGTTGAGCTGAGTTTTATTGGCTGTACCAGCACCCACTGACTCTGAAGGGGCCCCGATCACTAACCGGCAACGATAGCAGTGTCTATTGACCAAATGGGGGCATGAGCTTTGTTCGGCCATTTCTCTCGTGTGGACTGCCTCACGATCCGACGTTTTGCTATCGGATGAATCGGATGATGATCGTAATCTACAGGCGCCATGACAGGGATAAACGAAACAATTTAAGCCCAAAGTGTGTGAGTGTTGTTCTGGGTCTCCGTTACCGTCGCCAGATTCAGAATCCTGTAGTCTGGTGACATAGCCTGAAGGACGGTTGGTGGCTTTTGGGGCTTGATGGCGGGATGATTCTGTTGGCTGACGTTGTTGCTGGTCATGTCCCGAGCCGTGCATCATAGTGGTGATGACAAACGGGTAATCCTGATTTATCTCTTGTAGCTTAATCGGGTTAAACAGCCATGAGTCCGGGTTCCAATAGTTTTTTAAATGCCAACCGACAGCGATAGCTCCTTCGGCAGGTAGCGATGAATAAGGGGTTTCACCCGCAGTGGTGGCCCTGGTGGTCAGGATCAGTTCATAAGCAATCAGAAGGTTCGTGGCATAAAGCCCTGGCCACGAAATCAACTCTGACGGGCCCGGTAACCTGAGCTGGTCAGGCTTTACAGAAAAGATCTGATTTTGAGAACCTGTATTCTCCTCAAGCGCGACAATAAAACGTCCTGTCAAAGGTTCGGCTTTACAGGCGACAGAAAACAACAATAGTAAGAACAGCGGTGCTGCAAAGGGTGAATGTTTAATAATTCTATCCTTGCTTTGCGGGTTACAGATGGGAAAGGATAGATCATGAAATAAGCATGTTTTTCAATCGCAGATCTTCTGCAATAAACCAACGGCTTAATGGCAAAACTGAATAAAAGTGCTGATCTCAGATTGATATCTTTACCTTTTGAGGGCCGGGGCATCGTCCTGTACTCCTTCAGTTGGTTTGCGTTTTCTGTGTGTTCTTTTATGAACCGACACGGCTTTAGCAGTCTTGCAGACCTTCCCGCAGGACTGCGGCTGGCCATTCTCTGTGACCAATGTCAAGCGACAGGTCTTTTGAGCGGAGTGGACGCTGTTTTTGTGAGACGCCAGGGATCCGGCATTTTTGAAGATTGCCCCGCATGGCCGCAGCCGACCATTCTGTCCGGGAACGGTCACGTCACAGGTTTGTTGCCCGGTGTGCTTTCTTCTTTTGTGATTCGTCAGGGCCACGTCATTCATGCAGATCTTTCCGCATGGTCGCGGCTGACCATCCTCCCCGACCAAGGTTTCGCTACAGGTTTTTTGTATGCTGTGGTATTGCCTTTTGTGATTCTCTATGGCTCTGGTATTGGGGCAGACCACTCCGCATGGCTGCTGCTGACCATTCTCCGTAAACACTGTTTCGTTACAGGTTTTTTGCCCGCTGTGGACTTTGTTTTTGTGATTAAGCAGAGCCAGAGCATTCTTGCAGATTTTCCCACATTGCTGCGGCTGGCCATCTTCCCCGAACACAGTCTTTTGACAGGTTTGTTGCCCTGTGTGATGTCTTTTCTTGTGATGAAACAGGGCTTGAGAATCCTTGCAGATGGTTCCACATGACCGCTGTTGGTCATTCTCCCCGACTATGATCAAGTTACAGGTTTTTTGCCCGGTGTGATACTTGCATTTGTGAATCTGCAGGGCTTTGGCATTCTTGCAGATACTTCCACATGGACGTTGCAGACCATCCTTCCCGATTACAAGCAGGTGACAGGTTTTTTGCCCGCTGTGGTAGCAGCTTTTATGAACCGCCAGGGCTTGAGCATTCTTGCAGACTTTTCCACATGTCTGCCGCTGGCCATTCTTTCCGATGACATCCAGGTTACAGGTTTGTTGACCGGTGTGAGCAGTTCTTTTGTGATCCCTGAGGGCACGATTATTACTGCAGACCTTTCCGCACGGTTGCGGCTTGCCATTCTTCCCGACCACGGTCACCTTACAGGTTTGTTGTCTGTTGTGGACCCTGCTTTTGTGAGACCACAGAGATTGAGTATTTTTGAAGGCTCTCCCGCATGGTTGTTGCTGACCATCCTTCCCAACCACCGTCAGGTAACAGTTTCTTCGCCCGGTGTGGGTATTTTTTTTGTGATTAATCAGGGCTTTAGCATTCCGGTAAACCTTCCCGCATGACAGCTGTTGACCATTTTTTCCGATCACTGTCAGGTTACAGATTGCTTGTCTGGCAGGTTCAGTTGCATCGGCTGCCTCTGAACTTATTGTGCATGCGACCCCGTCTGAGGCGACCCCGTCTGAGGCGACCCCGTCTGAGTCGACCCAATCTGCATAGTTGCAGCTGTTGATTGGGTTGCCATCAATGTCACGAGTCTGTGGCTGGTATGACAGTGAATGAAGCGGTTGGCCAAAATTGCATAAGAGTTGAGTATCAAGGATACCATTCAAATCTTCGAAAGATGAGTTTTGTTGAAAATCTTCAGTGTCTTCAGGATTAAATCGACCTAAGCAACTGAAACAGTGTCCATTGGCCAAATGATGGCACGCGCCCAGAAAGGGGGCTGCCCTTCTGTGGTTTATCCAACTTTCTATGGAATTGAGCGGCCATTCATTTGACTCTCTGCTATCGAATGATGATCTGAATCGACAAATGCCGCGACAGGTAGAGACGAAACAATTTAAACCCAAAGTATGCAGGTTTGGCTGAAGACCTTCGTCACCGTCTTCATTATCATTGTTCAGGTGGCCAGCAGCGGAAGAGCCTCTATAGTGGGTAGTTGTCTTTTGAGCTTTCTGGCAGGAAGATTCTGATGGTTGGTATTGTTGTTGGTCATCTCCAGAGCCAAACACCACAGTGATGGCGGCGCACGAATGTCTCTGACTCGCCTGTTGTTCAATGAGGTTAAACAGCGATGAATCGAGGCGCCAATAGTTTTTTAGAAGCCAGGCAACAGCAACAACCACTTCTATGAGCAGCCATGAAGAAGTCATGGCACCGAGGGCGGGACCCTTGGTGGTGAAGATCAGTTCGTAGGCAACAAGCAGCTTGGCAGTGTGGAGCCATTGCCACGAGATCGATTCAGGAAAAGTTGTTTTGACTCCGTAATTGCCAGGTTTCTGTCGTTTGCCATTAGGCGGCAAATCTGATCCTGCATTGTCGCTTGTGTCGACAACGTTTGATGGTTTTTCTGACACTGCCTGTCTTGCACACTTTATAGAAAAGCTTCGGTTTGGAAAAGTTGCATTCTGCCCAAGCTCGACAACAAAGCACCTTGTTGACTCTTCAGCCTGACAGACGACAGGAAATGAAACGAGCAGCAATAGTGATGCTGCAAAAAGTGAGTGTTTAATAACTCTATCCTTGTACTCTGCTATACAGAGAGGAAGGATAGGTTATGAAGATAAGTTTGCTTCTTCAGGTATCTGTGAATAAGTGTCTGCACTCAGAGAGGGTGTTCTGGTGATCAGGATCACTTCATAAGCAACCAGCAGATTCGTCGCATAAAGCCATTGCCAGGAAATCGACTTAATGTTGATCGTTTTTACCCTATGTCTTTGATGTCTATGTCGTTTCTTATCCGATGGCAAATCGGGTTCTGAATAGTCTTTGGTATCGGTAATGACTGTGGAGATATCTGACAATACGCTCAGGTTTCGCTTTATAGAAAATTAATTCTGATCCGCATCAACAGGTTTGCGTTTTCGATGTTTTCTTTTATGATCCGAGAAGGCTTTAGCATTCTGGCAGATCGTCCAGCATTTCTGTCGCTTGCCATCCCTCCCGATTATGGTTTCCTCACAGATTTTTTTGCTACTGTGGTTCTTTCTTCTGTGATCCAACAGGGCTTGAAAACTGTTAAAAACGGATCCGCACGGCTGCTGTTGGTTATCCTTCCCGCGCACAGTCACGTCACAGGTCTTTTGCCCGGTGTGGTATTTGCATTTATGAGATGACAGAGATTCAGCGTTCTTGAAGATTTTCCCGCATGGTCGCGGCTGGCCATCTTCTCCAGTCACTGGCACGGGACAGGTCTTTTGCCCGCTGTGGAGAGTTCTTTTGTGATGCGTCAGGGCATAAGTATTTTTGAAGACCTTCCCGCATAACTGCGGTTGGCCATCTTCTCCAGCCACTACCACACCGCAGGTTCTTTGCTTAGTGTGCTCTCTTCTTTTGTGATCTGAAAGAGCATTAGCATGCTTGCAGACTCTTCCGCATGGCTGCAGTTGACCATCCACTCCGATTACGGTCTCGATACAGGTTTTTTGCCCGGTGTGGTATTTGCTTTTGTGAATCGAAAGGGCAGTAGTATTCATGCAAACCTTACAGCATGGTTGCTGCAGGCCATTCTTTGTGACCACTGTTGCGTTACAAATTTTCTGCCCGCTGAGGTTTGTGGCTTGTTCTCTGCCTGTCCGGGAAAGATGAAGTGGGTTATGACCCAATTGGGGTGATCCTGTTATTTGTTGTGTTTTTGACGCCCCCGCTGGAAGTCTGAAAGGTTTGCGGACATAGGAATTCCTGATTTTTTTGAGAAGACTATGATCACGCAGATTGAGTAAACCATTGACTATAACCAAATCATCATCAGTGACAGACAAATACTTATGCCTTGGCGCATTATCATGGAGTGGCTGGCCAGAGTTAGACTGTGCTTTCCCTGCATTCATCGAGAGGGTATGGTTGCAGCTGTTTGTCAGGTTGTCATTAACGTCATGGGGCTGAGCTTGATGCGTCTGAGGCAGAAAGGTTTCACCAGGAGTGCATTGGAATTGAAAGGAAAAGCGATCATTGAATACTTTTACAGGCAGTTTTTTTTGTGAGTCTGTAGTGTTTACAGAATCATAGTAGCCTGTGCAACTGAGACCGTGTTTAATTATCAAAGGAGGACATGAGCTTTGTCCGGGTATTGCTCCTGTAGGACCTGTTGAGCTTTTTTCGACATTCAGTGGTGATTCAGCAGGCCTTCTGCTGCTCGCTGATGGTCGGAATTGACAAATGCCACGACAGGAATTTACGAAGCAATTCAGACCTAAAGTGTGAGAGTCTTGCTGAGGGTTTCTTTTACCTTCGCCAGAGTCAGAATACAGGTGATTAATGAAATAGCGCTCAGGCTGAGTGGCGGCCTGTGAGGCTTGCTGGCTGGATGATTCTAAAGGCTGGCCTTGTTGTTGGTTATGTCCAGAGCCAAACATTGTAATCATACTCGCAAACGGCTGATCCCACTGTCTCAACATAGATGCCGTCTGTTGCTCAATCGGGTTAAATAACGGTGAGTTGGGGTTCCAGTAGTTTTTTAAAAGCAAACCGACAGCGAAAGCGGCTTCTACAGGTAGCCATGAATAGGGGTTAGCTCTCAGAGGAGTGCCTCTAGTGGTGAGGATCAATTCGTAAGCAATCAGCAGGTTAGTGGTGTAAACCCATTGCCACGAAATAGACTCAATGGGGTTTGGCTTTACCCCGTAAAAGCCTGATCTGTGTCGTTTTCCATCAGGCAGCGAAGCTGATCCTGTGTAGCTGTTTGTGTCAGGAATATCTGAAGGGGTGTAAGGCGTTATAGAAAAGCTCTGGTCTGGAAAACCTCCATTCTGTTCAAACTCGACAATAAAACGGCTTGTCAACGGCTCGGCCTGACAGGCGACGGAAATAGATAGTAGAAACAACGGTGTCGAGAAGAGTGAGTATTTAATAATTCTATCCTTGGATTCTGGTTTACAAAGAGGAAGGATAGATCAAGAAAATAAGTTTGTTTTTCTGCTAAAGAGCTCTTGTTAATCCAGATTCGTATCAACAGGCTTGCGTTTTCGATGTTTTCTTTTGTGCAGTCGCAAGGCTTCAACATTCTTGCAGGCTTTTCCGCATGGTCGCTGCTGACCATCCTCTCCGATCAAGGGTTCGTCGCAGGTTTGTCGTCCGGTGTGGACCCTTTTTTTGTGATTCTTCAGGTATCGAGCATTAGTGAGGACCATTCCGCATGGCCGAAGCAGGCCATCCTCACCGATCACGGTTACGTCACAGGTTTTTTTTCTGCTGTGAAAGTGTTCTTTATGATGCATCAGGGCAATAGTATTCTTGAGGATCTTCCCGCATAGCTTAGGCTGGCCATCCTCCCCAACCATGGTAGCGTTGCAGGTTCTTTGTCCGGAGTGGTACCCGCTTTTGTGATCCGTCAGGGCTTGAGCATTTTTGCAGACTTTTCCACATGGCTGCTGCTGGCCATCTTCCCCAATCACGGTGACTTCACAGGTTTTTTGACCGGTGTGGTCTCTTCTCCTGTGATCTGACAAGGCATTATTATGCTTGCAGACCTTGCCGCATTGTCGTAGCTGACCATCCTCTCCGATCACGGTCTTAAGGCAGATTTTTTCCCCACTGTGGTAAGTGCTTTTGTGAACCGATAAAGCTGCGGCACTCCAGCAGACCTTTCCGCACAATCGCTGCTGGCCATTCTTCCCGACCACCGTTGCTTTACAGATTTTTTGCCTTATGTTGTTTTTGGCTTGCACTGTGTCTTTCTGGGAAAAATGAAGTGGCTTATGACTGAAATGGGTTGATCCCTCTGTTGTTTGTTGTGTTTCTGAAGTCTCCATTGGGGGGTTGAAATGGTCACGCATAAAGGAAATTCCTGTTTTTACGCGAAAACTGTGACAACCAAGATTGAGTAATCCATTGACTATCACCCAATCTTCAGCTGTGAGAGGTAAATGCCTGTGCATTGGCACATCATGATTGACTGAGTCGGCAGGGTCCGCATGTGCTGCTTCTGCATGCCCTGATTGTTTCGGGTTACAGTTATTTGTCGTTTTGTCATTAATGCCATAAGGGCGCGGGCTTTGCCCGAATGTCATTTTTGTGCAGCCTTTCGAACTTTCTTTTAAATTCAGCAGCCATTCAGCAGCTTCTCTGCTTTCGGATGATGGTTGGAATCGACAAACACCGTGACAGGGATGGACGAAACAATTTAAACCCATAGTGTGTGAATACTGTGGTGGGTTTCCGTCACCGTCGTCAGAGTCAGAGTAGGGGCGATGAGTGAAATAGCCTGTATTCTGGATGGTAGCTTTTGGGGCTTGCTGAACGGATGATTCTGAAGGCTGGACCTGTTGTTGGTCATGTCCAGAGCCGAACAGGGTAATGATAATCGCAAACGGCTGATCCTCCTGTGGCAAGATAGATGGCGCTTGTAGTTCAATTGGGTTAAACAACGCTGAGACCGGTTTCCAATAGCTTTTTAGAAGCCAACCGACAGTGAAAACCACTTCGACGGGTGGCCATGAATGAGGGCTGCTGTCTGGAGACACTTCTTTGGTGGTGAGGATCAGTTCGTACGCAGTCATCAGATTAGTGGTGTAAATCCACTGCCACGAGATCGACTGAATTATAGAAAAGCGCTTTTTTGGAAAACTTTCATTCTGTTCAAGCTCGACAATAAATCCACTTTTCAACGGTTCAGTCTGACAGAAGACAGAAAACGAAAGCATCAACAGCGTTGTTGCAAAGAATAAGTGTTTAATAATTCTATCCTTGGATTCTGATATACAGTGAGGAAGGATAGATCAAGAAAATAAGTGTGCCTTTCTATCAAAGAGCTTCTGTTAATCCTGGTCGGCTTCAAGAGGCTTGTGTTTTCGATGCAATCTTTTGTGCTTAGACAGGGCTTTAGCATTTTTGAAGATTTTTGCGCATTGTTGCTGATGACCATCATGCCCGACCACGGTCATGCTACAGGTTTTTTTCCCACTGTGGGCAATGCTTTTGTGACTCGAAAGAGCGCCGGCATTCTTGTAGGTTCTCCCGCATCGACGCTGCTGACCATCCTCTCCGACCATGGTCAGGTTACAGATTTTTTGTCCGCCGTGGATAGTGCTTTTGTGATTCCAGAGAGACGCAGAATTCCTGCAGGTTGTCCCGCATAGCCGCTCCTGACCATCCTCCCCGAACACGGTCAGGCCACAGATTCTTTGCCCGCTGTGAATACTGCTTTTATGAGTCGAGAGAACTGCAGCGTTCTTGCAGATTACCCCGCATGGCCGCAGCTGGCGATCTTTTCCAAGCACTTTAAATTCACAGGTTTGTTGCCGACTGTGGTTCCTTTTTTTATGGTCAGTCAGGTTTCGAGAGTGCCTGCAGACCTTCCCGCATAGTCGTTGCTGGCCATCTTCCCCGACCAGGATGAAGTCACAGATCTGCTGCCCGCTGTGGTATTGACTTTTGTGGGTGCATAAAGATTGAGCATTTTTGCAGATCTTTCCGCATGGCCGCTGACGACCATCCTCCCCGACCACGGTCACGACACAGGTTTGTTGCCCGGTGTGGTCTCTTTTTTTGTGATCCGACAGTGCTTTGGTACTCTTGCAGGGTGTCCCGCATGGCCGCTTGAGGCCACCTTCTCCGATCTCGATTACGTCACAGATTTGTTGCCCGGTGTGGTTTCTCCTTTTGTGACCCAACAGAGTTTGAGCATTCTTGCAGACAGTCCCGCATGGCAGTGACTGGCCATCCTTCCCGTCCACGATCAAATCACAGATTTGTTCTCCAGTGTGGTTTCTTCTTTTGTGACTCGCCAGAGCCTGAGAATTTTTGCAGACCATCCCGCATGGCCGTTGCTGACCATCCACCCCGAGTACTCTCACGAGACAGGTTCGTTTCACGGTATGGTTTCTTTTTTCCTTAGTCGACCTGACTTGTCGGTAATGGGTCGCCCCCCCGAAAGGAAGGCAGCCCGAAGGTGAAGCCCCTGTCCATTCAGTTGTGCCCGTTTGAAAGGTGTTATGGTTTGATGCTGTGAAGTGGGAAAGGGCAGAGGCAATCCCGGTTTTTTCCACAAGGCTATGACTACCCAGATTGAGTAACCCATTGATTATGACCAAATCGTCACTGTCTTCGGTTAAATGCCCATGCATTGACACATAATGATTGAGTGGCTGGGCAGGATCAGTATAACTGGCCTCTGCACTCGGTGGATAGGCATTTTCAGACGATGGTCGGAGTCGACAAATGCCATGACAGGGATAGACGAAACAATTTAAACCCAAAGTATGTCGGTTTGGCTTAGGGTCTTCGTTACCGTCAGCAGAGCCAGAATGCAGCGGGCTGGTGAAAGAGCCTGTTCGTTGGGTGATAGCATTTGCTGCCTGCTGGCCAGATAATTCTGATGACTGATAGTGTGTTGTATGTTGTCCAGGGCCAGGCATCATAGTGGTGATCATAAACGGGTCACTTTGACTCGTCTCTTGTCGTTCAATCGGCTCAAACATGGGTGATTCGGGGTTCCAATAGCTTTTTAAAAGCCAACCGGCAGCGATAACAGCTTCTACAGGTACCCATAAACAGGATAGAGGGGGCTCTCTGGTAGTCAGAATCAGTTCGAAAGCAACCAGCAGATTTTTGGCGTAAAGCCATTGCCACGAAATCGACCCAATGAGGGATGTTTTAAACCCGTAACTGAAAGGTCTGTGTCGTTTTTTATCCGATGGGAAATGAGGTTTCGCATAGCCGTTTTTGTCGGCAATGTCTGATGGGTTTCCCGACAATGTAAGCTGGTCAGGTTTTACAAAAAAGTTCTGGTTTGGAAAGTCTGTATTCTGCTCAAACTCGACAATAAAAAGTCGTGTCAACGTTTTTGCATGACAGATGACAGACAATGACAGTAACAGCAATGCTACAAAGAGGTAATGTTTAATAATCAATACTTGCTTTCTGGTTTACGCAGAGGAAGGATAGATCACCACATCTGAGAGCGGGTATTATTTCAGTTCAAGGGCTGAGATCATCGTTCTGGTCCAGATTAACAGGCTTGCGTTTTCGATGTACTCTTTTGTGTTCATAAAGGCCTCCGGCATTACTAAAGACTTTCCCACATTGCCGCTGCTGGCCACCTTTCCCGATCAGAGTCTCGTAACAGGTTTTTTGCCCGCTGTGGATACTGCTTTTGTGAGTCGACATAGCGGCAGCATTTTTGCAGATTTTCCCGCATTGACGTTGTTGACCATCCTTCCCGACCACGGTTATATAACAGGTTTTTTTTCCACTGTGTTCTCTTCTTTTGTGTTCCGCCAGGGCTTTAGTATTCTTGCAGAGCTTCCCGCATGGCCGCTGCTCGCCATCCTGCGAGACCACTGTTTCGGCACAGACTTTTTGTCTCGTGTGATATCCGTTTTTGTGAGCTGACAGAAGTGGAGCATTCTTCAAAACCATCCCGCATGGCCGCAACTGTCCATCCTCCGCGATCACGGTCATATCACAAGTTTTTTGTCCGGTGTGGTCTCTCCTTTTGTGATATGCGAGGCCTTGAACACTCTTGCAGATCAATCCGCATTTCCGCTGCTTGTTATCCTTGTCGACCACAGACACGTCACAGGTTTTTTGACCAGTATGGTTTCTGCTTTTGTGATCCGCCAGAGTCCGAGCATTCTTGCAGAGCTTCCAACATAATCGTTGCTGGCCATCTTCCAGGATCACTGTCTCGTCACAGGTTATTTGCCCGGTGCAGTCTTCTCTTTCTTGATTCGAGCTGGCTTTTTCATAATGGCAAGCCCCACCAAAAGGAAGGTAGCCCGAAGGTGAAGCCCCTGACCATTTAACTTCGTCCGTTTTAGAGTTTTCAGGATTTGATCTCGTTAATACAACCTTACCGGGTGCTTCGACAAGGCCATGATTACCCAGATTGATCAGCCAATTAATTATGACCCAATCGTCAGACTTGACAGGCGAATGCCCGGGCATTGTCAGATCATCATTCAGTTTCCGGGCAGACTCAGTACAGTTGGCCTCTGCACTTATTGAATGTGCATTATCGGATGATGACCGGAATCTACAAATGCCGTGACACGGATAGACGAAACAATTTAAATCCAAAGTATGTCGATGTGGTTGAGGATCTTCTTTACCGTCTCCAGAGTCAGAATGCACGGGGTTGATGAAAGAGCCTGAAAGTTGGCTGTTGGCTCCTGGAGCTTGCCGGACGGGTGATTCTGTTGGCTGATATTGTGGTGGGTTATGTTCAGAGGCAGTCATCATGGTGGTGATCGCAAAGGGATGATTTTGACTCACATCTTGTTGTTCTGTCGGGTTGAACAGCAGTGAATCCGGATTCCAATAGTTTTTTAAAAGCCAACCAACAGCGATAACCACTTCAAATGGCAGCCATGAATAATGGCTTGAACTTTGTTGTATGTCTCTGGTGGTGAGGATCACTTCGTGAGTAACCAGTAGATTTGTCGTATAAAGCCATTGCCACGAAATTGACTCAATGAGGGTCGTTTTTACCTCGTAACTGTCTGGTCTATGTCGTTTGTCATCCAATGGCAAATCGTGTTCAGGGTAGCTGTTTGTGTCGGCAATGTCTGATGGTTTGCTCGACGATGCAGGCCAGTCTGGGCTTATAGAAAAGTTCAGGTTTGGAAAATCTGCATTTTGTTCAAGCTCGACAATAAGGTGTCTTGTCAACGTTTTGGCCTGGGAAATGACAGACAACGACAGCAACAGCAGTGTTGCCAAGTGAGAATGTTTAATAATTCTATCTCTGCCTTTTGGTTTAAAGAGAGGAAGGATAGATCAAGAAAATAAGTGTGTTTTTATGTTTTGCTCATTGAAGGGCGGTTGTCCGTTCAAGGAGTGATACCATCGTCTGGTTCAACATCGACGGCCTTGCGTTTTCGATGTGTTCTTCTGTGATTGTAAAGGACTCTGGCATTCTTGAAGATTTTTCCGCATTGTCGCTGCTGACCATCTTCCCTGATCACGGTTACGTCACAGGTTTTTGGCCCGCTGTGGAGATTGCTTTTGTGATAGGAAAGAATTGCAGCATTGTTGCAGGTTGTCCCGCATCGCCGCTGCTGACCATCCACCCCGATAACAGTTAGGTTACAGGTTTGTTTTCCGCTGTGGTTTATTCTTCTGTGACCGATCAGGGCTACCGCATTCTTGCAGACCTTTCCGCATCGCCATTGCCGACCATCTTCCCCGACAACGGTCAGGTCACAGGTTTTTTGCCCTGTGTGGTCTCTTCTTCTGTGATCCGAAAGGTCTTGGACACTCCTGCAGGTTTTCCCGCATGGTCGTTGCTGGCCATCTTCTCCGATTACGGTCACGCGACAGGTTTTTTGTCCGCTGTGGATTTTTCTTTTGTGATTCGTCAGGGCTTGAGCATTATTGAAGGTCTTGCCGCATGTCCGGTGCAGGCCATTGTCTCTGATTATGGCCATGCCACAGGTTTTTTGTTCGCTGTGGACTTTTCTTCTGTGTTGCGCCAGATTTCGAGAACTATTGAAGGTCTTACCGCATTGCCGCAGCTGATCATCTCCATCGAACGCGATCACACTACAGGTGTGTTGCCCATTGTGGTAACTGCTTTTGTGATATGACAGGGCTTGATAGCTATTGTAGACTGTTCCGCACGACCGCAGCATACCATCCTCCCCGACCAGGGTCAGGCTACAGGTTTTTTGCCCGCTGTGAACTTTTTTTTTGTGGTCCGACAAGGTTCTGACACTGCTAAAGACCAATCCGCATGGTCGCAGTTGATTATCTTCGCTGACCAGAGTTGCGGTACAGGTTTGTTGGCCGCTGTGGTATCTGCTTCTGTGAGATGTCAGGGCTTGAAGATTCTTGCAGCCTTTCCCGCAAGGCTGCGACTGACCATCCTCTCCGATAATGGTCTCTTCACAGGTTTTTGGACCGGAGTGGAGGCCCCTTTTGTGATTGCTCAGAACCGCAAGATTCTTGAAGATCCTCCCGCACGGCCGCTGTTGACCATCTTCTCCGACTACGGTCAAGGTACAGGTTTGTTGCCCAGTGTGCTTTCTTCTTTTGTGGTCCGACAGCATAACGGCACTCTTGCAGACCTTTCCGCATAGCTGAGGCTGACCATCCTCCATATAGACTGGCTGGTCGCAGGTTTTTTTTTCGGTGTGGGCATTTCTTTTGTGATCCGATAGCGCTCTGGTGCTGCTGCAGACCTTCCCGCATGGCTGTTGCCGACCATTTTCCCCGACCACAGTTATCTGGCAGCTTTGTTGCCCGGTGTGACTTTTTCTTTTGTGGTCCGTCAGGGCTTGGGCATTCTTGCAGACTGTCCCGCATGGCTGTTGCTGACCATCTTCGCCGATCACAGTGACTTGACAGACTTTTTGACCGCTGTGGATTCTTCTACGGTGGTTCGACAGGACATAACTATTCTTGCAGACTGCCCCGCAGGGCTGCGGCTGACCATCTTCTCTGATTACTATTGTTTCACAGACTTTTTGCTCGCTGTTGGTTGTGACTTGTGCTGTGGCTGTCTCGATAAAAGGAGTCTCGCAAAGAGTATGTTGGTTCAGATCAAGTGGGTATGATTCAATGGTTGTTGGTTGTGCTTCTGAATGATTAAGTTTAACGAAAATCCCTTCTTCTTCGAGAAGATATTGTGGGTCGAACAGTGCATTAATGTCGCCAAAATCACTGGTGTTCCAGGGCATGCTCCCCGGGTATGTCAAATCATTTCTGAATGACCCGGCAAAGTCATTTATATAAGCTACCTCGTCTATAGGTAGGCTTTCTTCCGGCTTTGGCGGCCATTCAGCGGACTCTCTGCTATCGGATGAGTGTCGGAGTCGACAAGTGCCATGACAGGAATTGACGAAACAATTTAACCCCAAAGTATGTCGATGTGGTTGAGAGTCTTCGTTACCGTCGCCAGAGTCAGAATGCAGGGGATTATTATAAGCTCCTGTGAGCTGGCTGGCGGCTTCTGTGGTTTGTTGGCCGGATGATTGTGAGCGCTGATATTGTGATGGGTTGTGTTCAGAACCGGACATCATAGTGATGATCGCAAGTCTGTGATTTTGACTCGCCTGTTTTTGTTTAATTGGCTTAAACAGCAGTGAATCAGAGTTCCAATAGCTTTTTAAAAGCCAGGCAGCAGCGACAACTGCTCCTGCAGGTAGCCATGAATAAGGAGTGGAGTACTGAGGAGCGTCTTTGCTAGTCAGAATCATTTCGTAAGCAGCCAGCAACTTCGTGGCGTAGAGCCATTGCCACGAAGTCGACTCAATGAGTGGCATTCTCATCCCGTAACTGTCAAGTCTGTGTCGTTTGTCATCTGATGGCAAAACAGGGTCTGCATAGCCGTATGTGTCGGCAATGTCTGACGGGTTGCCCGACGATGTTTGCCGGACAGGCTTTATAGAGAAGTTCTGGTTTGGAAAATCTGTGTTCTGTTCAAGCTCGATAATAAAATGTCTTGTCAACGATCTGGCCTGACAGATGACAAACAATGACAGTAACAGCAATAGCAGCGCTGCAAAGATTGAGTGTTTAATAATTCTGTGCCTGCCTTCTGGTATACAGAGAGGAAGAATAGATCAAGTAAACAGGCGTGTTCTTTTGTCTTTCTCATGAAAGGGCAGGTCTCTGTTCAAGGACTGAAGTCATCGTCCCGGCTGTCATTAACAGGGTTGCGTTTTCGATGTGTTCTTTTGTGATCCCGCAGAGCTTGAGCATTCTTGCAGATCTTCCTGCACAATCGCTGTCGACCATCCTTCCCGACCATGTTCAAGTCACAGGTTTTTTGTCCGCTGTGGACACTGCTTTTGTGAGTCGACAGAGCAGCGGGATTCTTGCAGATTGTCTTGCATGGCCTCTGCATTCCATCCTCCCCAACCAGGGTCAAGTTACAGGTTTGTTGCCCACCGTGTTTTCTTCTTTTGTGGTCCGACATGACTTTGGCACTCTTGCAGGGCTTCCCGCATGGCTGCTGCATGCCATCTTCCCCGACCACGAGCATGTCACAGGTTTGTTGCCTTGTGTGGTTTCTTCTTTTGTGATCCGCCAGGCTCTGAGCATTCTTGCAGAGCATCCGGCATGGTCGTTTCTGGCCACTTTTTGTGACCACGGTTACGGAACAGGTTCTTTGCCCGCTGTGGATAAAGCTTCTATGAGCCGAAAGGGCATGGGCATTCTTGAAGACCCGCCTGCACGGCTGCAGTTGGCCATCTTTCCCGATTAGGGTTGCGTCACAGGTTTTTTGCCCGCTGTGACTTATTCTTTTGTGTTCCGCCAGGATTTGACTACTTTTGCAGACCTTTCCGCATTGACAAGGTTGGCCATCCTCCCCGAGCACTGTCTCGCCACAGATTTTTTGCCCGGAGTGGTGTCTTCTTTTGTGATCTGAGAGGGCTTTAATATTGTTGCAGACCTTTCCACAGAGTTGCGGTTGGCCATCCTTCCCGAGCACTGTCTGGGCACAGGTTTGTTGTCCGGTGTGATGTCTTCTTTTGTGATCTGACAGGTTTTTGATGCTTTTACAGACTTTTCCACAGAGTTGCGGTTGGCCATCCTCGCCGAGCACCGTCTCGCAACAGGTTCGAGGCCCCGAGTGGTGTCTTCTTTTGTGATCTGACAGGGCTTTGATACTGCTGCAGACTCTTCCACATAGTCGTTGCTGACCATCTTCCCCAAGCAGTTTGTCGACACAGATATGTTGCCCGGAGTGGTCTCTTTTTTTTTGATCCAAAAGGCCTTGTTGGCAATGGTTAGCGCCTGTGTAAGGGAGACAACCCGAAGATGAAGTCTCTGCCGATTCAATGTCGTCCGTCTGAGAGTCTTTATCGTCTGATGTCGTGAATATAATCTTATCAGCTGCTGCCTGGGCTGTCCGGGAAGGATGAATCAGGTTTTGATTCCATTGGGTTGATGCTGTTGTTTGTTGTGCTTCCAAAGTTTCTGCCGGGGGAGTGCAATGGATTAGCGAAATGGAAAACGGGTTTTTTTCGGCAAGACCATGACTACCCAGATTGAGTAACCCATTGATTATGAGCAAATCATCGGTGGTGACGGGTAAATGCCAAAACATCGTCAGTGGTCGGGTTTTTACAGTACAGGCGGCCACTGCACTCAATGAATGTGCATTACCGAATGATGGTCGGAATCGACAAACACCATTACAGGGATAGACGAAACAATTTAAACCCAAAGTATGTCGATGTGATTGAGGGTCCTCGTTATCGTCACCGAAGCCAGAATGCCAGGGGCTGGTAAAAGACCCTTCGGGATAGGGGGTGGTTCTCGGAGCCTGTTGGCCAGATGCTTGTGAAGGTTGATATTGTGATGTCTGATATTGTGATGGGTTGCGTTCAGAACCAGGCGTCATAGTGATGATCGAAAGCGGGTCATTTATACTCGCCTCCTGTTGTTCATAAGGGTTGAATAAGGATGACACAGGGTTCCGATAGTTGTTTAAAAGCCATCCGACAGCTACGACCGCTTCCAGGGGTAATGATGAATAAAGGTTGAACCCCGTCGGGGCGTCTTTGGTGGTCAGGATCAGTTCAAAAACAACCAGCAGATTTGCGGCATAAAGCCATTGCCATGAAATCGATTCAATAAGGGGCGTTTTCAGCCCGTAACTGCAAGTTTTCTGTCGTTTTTTATCTGATGACAAACTGGGTTCAATACTACCGTTTTTGTCGGCAATGTCTGACAGGGGGCCTGGCAATATATGCAAGTCGTTTTTTATCGAAAAGTGCTGTTTAGGAAAATCAGCATTCTGTTCAAGCTCGACAATAAAACGTCTTACCAATGGCTTGGCCTGGCAAATGACCGACAACGACAGCAACAGCAGTGTTGCAAAGAGAGAGTGTTTAATAATTCTATCTCTGCCTTCTGGTCTACAGAGAAGAAGGATAGATCAAGAAAATAAGTGTGTTTTTGTATCTTCCTCGAGGAAGGGGGAGTTTCTGCTATTCTCAATTTTCAAACAAAAAACCACATGGGACTGGCAGTATGAGCCTTGAGTCAAGAGTCACGGTACTGGAAGAACAACAAGACAAATGGGAGAAAGTGACCGCAAGCTTGAGCGATAGCTTATCGTTTATGCTTCGGTCATATCAGCAATTAGAGATTCACCTGAAAATACATGATCGGAAATTTGACAAGATTGACCAACGTTTTAAGGAGGTTGACCAGCGTTTTAAGAAGGTTGACCAGCGTTTTGACAAGATTGAAAACTATTTAGAGGATCATGACCGTCGTTTTGACAAGATTGAAGACATGCTAATCCAGATCTTCAATAAGCTCGCGTAGCACAAACCTCACAGGACAGTCAGTACCAGTCTTGAGGCAACAATCAGGTTACTGGGAGCATCGGGAACACTTCCGTCGTTCCCGGCTTCACTCCCGTCATTGCCTCACTTCACATCAACAGGCTTGCGTTTTCGATGTGTTTTTTTGTGATTCGACAGCTCAAAGGCATGTTTGTATACCTTCCCACAAAGTCGCTGCTGGCCATCTTCCCCGATCACGGGCAGGTTACAGGTTTTTTGCTCGGTGTGGTCTCTTCTTTTATGGTCCGACAGGGCCTGAGTATTTTTGCAGACCATTCCGCATGGCCGTTGCTGGCCATTATTCCCGGCAATGGCCAGGCTACAGGTTTTTTGCCCGCTGTGGTATCTGGTTTTGTGAGATGACAGAGAGTTACTATTACCGAAGACCTTGCCGCATGCCTGCTGCTGGCCATCTTCTCCCACCACGATACTGTCACAGGTTTGTTGTCCGCTGTGGACTCTGCTTTTGTGATCCAGAAGGGCTTGAGCACTACTGCAGACCGAACCGCATAGTTGCTCAATGCCATCCTCTGTGAGCACTTTTACGGCACAGGTTTTTTGACCGCTGTGGGCGCTGCTTTTGTGAGACGACAGTGATTGTAAATTCTTGAAGACCTTCCCACATAGCTCTCGCTGGTTGCCCTTCCCAAGCCAGGTTAGGTCACAGATTTGTTGCCCGCTGTGAGCTACTCTTTTGTGATACAACAGGGCCTTGGCATTTTTGCGGACTTTCCCGCATGGCCGCAGCTGGCCATTTTTTCCGGCCACGGTCTGGTTGCAGGTTTGTTGTTCGCAGTGGAGTATTTTTTTGTGATTCATCAGGGCATAAGCATTCTCGCAGACTGTTCCGCATGGCTGCTTTTCGCCATCCTCCCTGACTACTGTTACGACACAGGTTTTTTGTCCGGTATGGTATTGGCTTTTGTGAGTTGAAAGTACTTTTTTATTCTTGCAGACCTTTCCGCATTGCCATCGCTGACCATCTTTCCCGGCTACGGTCATCTCGCAGGTTTTTTGCCCGGTATGGGTTCTTTTGTGGGATGACAGAGCTTTAGCGCTCCTGAAGAGCTTCCCGCATGGCTCTTGCTGGCCATCTTTCCTGATCATGATCTCGTTACAGGTTTCTTGTCCGGCGTGGTCCCTGTTTTTGTGATTAAACAAGTCTAAAGCATTTTTGAAGACCTTTTCGCATGGCCGTTGCCGGTCATCCTTCCCGGTCACAATCTCGTCACAGGTTTTTTGTCCGCAGTGGTATCTTCTTTTGTGTGACATCAGGGCCTGTAGATTCTTGCTGAGCACTCCGCATGGCCGCCGCTGGCCATCCTCCCCGATCACGGTAAGGTTACAGGTTCGTTGCCCGGTGTGAGCTTTTCTTTTGTGATCCGACAAGGCGTATTTACCCTTGTAAACCTTTCCACATAGCTGCAGTTGGCCATCCTTCCCGACCAGGGGCAGGTTACAGGTTTGTTGCCCGCAGTGGAGTGATCTTTTGTGGACCGCCAGGGCGCGAGCATTCTTGCAGACCTTCCCGCATGACGACTGTTGCTCATTCTTCCCGAACACTATCATGTTGCAGATTAATTGCCCGGCATTGCCAGTTGTATGGGCTACCCCTGTATTCTCTGAGTCTGAGGCGACGCCATTTTTAAAGTTGCAACGATAACAGTGTGCATTGGCCAAATGAGAGCATGAGCTCTGTCCGGGTGTTGATCCTGTGTGGTCTGTTGAACTTTTGGATGAATCCAAAGATTGTCGGAATTGGCAAATGTCAATACAGGGATGGACGAAACAATTCAGACCCAAAGTATGTGAGTGCTGTTGAGGGTTTTCGTTACCGTCGGCAGAATCATAATAAAGAAGTTGAGTGAAATAGCTTTTAGGGAAGGTGATGGTCTGTCGGACTGGCTGGCCGGATGATTCTGATGGTGTGGTTTGTTGTGAGACATGTTCAGAGCCAGCCATCACAGTGGTGATCGCAAACGGATGATCCTGAATCGCCTTTTTTTGTTCAATCGGGCTAAACAGCGTTGAATTGGGGTTCCAATAGCTTTTTAAGAGCCAACTGACAGTGATAGCCGCTTCTGATGGCAGCCATGAATAAGCGTTTCGCCATAGAGAGCTGTCTTTGCTGGTCAGGATCAGTTCATAAGCAATCAGTAGGTTAGTGGTGCAGAGCCATTGCCACGAAATCGAGTCAATGAAGGTGGTTTTCACTCCGTAACTGTCAGGTTTATGTCGTTTGTTATGGGATGGCAACCCGGGCTCTGCATAGCCGTGTTCGTCGACAATGCCTGACGGAGGGCCCGACAATATACGCAAGTCGTGTTTTATAGCAAAGTGCTGTTTGGGAAAATCAGCATTCTGTTCAAGCTCGACAATAAAACGTCTTACCAATGGCTTGGCCTGGCAAATGACGGACAACGACAGCAAGAGCAGCGCTGCAAAGAGAGAGTGTTTAATAATTCTATCTCTGCCTTCTGGTGTACAGAGAGGAAGGATAGATCAAGAAAATAAGTGTGTTTTTGTATATTGCTCATGGAAAGGCGAGTGTCTGTTCAAGGATTAAGGCCACTGCCCCAATTCACATCAACAGGCTTGCGTTTTCGATGTGTTCTTTTGTGATTCCTCAGCTCCATGGCATTTTTGCAGACCTTTCCACAGGGTTGTTGCTGGCCATCTTCCCCGATCACGAGCAGGCTACAGGTTTGTTGCCCGGAGTGGTTTCTTCTTTTATGATTCCAAAGGACTGAAGCATTCTTGCAGATCAGCCCGCATGGACGTTGTTGGCCATCCTTCCCGTTTATGACCACGCTACAGGTTTTTTGCCCGCTGTGGTTTCTTCTTTTGTGATCCAACAGGCTCTGAGTACTCTTGCAAACCATCCCGCATAGTCGCTGAATGCCATCCTCTCCGACCATTTTTACTTCACAGGTTCTCTGTCCGCTGTGGTATTTGCTTTTGTGATCCGACATGGCTTTAGCGCTTTTGCGGATCGCCCCGCATTGGTGAGACAGGCCATCCTCTCTAAGCAGGGTTACGTCACAGATTTGTTGCCCGGTGTGGTGGTTGCTTTTGTGAGAGGACAGTGATTTTTTACTCTTGTAGATCTTCCCTCATTGCATTAGCTGGCCATCTTCCCTGAACACTATCACGTTGCAGATTGCCAGCCCGGCTGGGGGAGCTGTATTGGCTGATCCTGCAGCCATCGGATTTGAGGCGACCCCACTTACAGAGTTACAACTACAGTCGTCTATTGCCTAAATGGGGGCATGATCCCGGTTTGGGTGTGGCTCCTGTGCAGTCTTTCGAGATTTCTACTGATTTGATTGCTCTGCTATCGGATGAATCGGGAGGTTGTAGAAATTGACAAAGGCCGTTGCAGGGATGGACGAAACAATTCAAACCCAGGGTATGTGAGTGTTGTTGAGGGCTTTGGTTCCCTTCACCAGAGTCAGAATAAAGGAAATGATTGAAAGAGCCTGCACAATGGTTAGTTACTTGTGGGGCTTGCTGGCCGGATGATTCTGATGACTGGCCTTATTGTTGGTCATCTATAGAATCATGCATCATAGTGGTGATTGCAAACGTGTGGTTTTCACTCGCCTCTCTTGGTTCAATCGGATTAAACAGCAGTGAATACGAGTTCCAATAGTTTGTTAAAAGCTGACCGACAGCGATAGCCGCTTCTACAGGTACCCATGAACAATGGTGGGAGCTTTCACGGGTGTTTCTTGTGATCGGGATGAGTTCGTATGCAACCAGGAGATTTGTTGCGTAAAGCCATTGCCGTGAAATCGATCCAATAAGGAGCGTTTTACCCCGTATTCTTCAGGTCTTTGTCGTTTGTCATCTGATGACAGAACGGTCTCTGCATAGTCGTTTTTTCCGGCAATGTCTGGCAGGTTGTCTGACAAAATATGCCCGTCAGGCTTTACAGAAAAGTTCTGGTTTGGAGAATCTGTATTGTGTTCAAGCTCGACAATAAATCGTCTCGTCAATGGATTGGCCCGGCAGATGACAGACAACGACAGCAACATCAGTGCTACAAAGAGTGAGTATTTAATCATTCTGTCCTTGCCTCCTGTTACACAGAGAGGAAGGATAGATCAAGAAAATAAGTGTGTTTTTGTAACTTTCTCATGAAAAGGAAGTTGTCCATTCAAGGATTAAGGTCATTGTCTAAATTCACATCAAAAGGCTTGCGTTTTCGATGAATTCTTTTGTGATTCGACAGGGCTTGGAGATTTTCACAGACCTTCCCGCACGGCCGCTGCTGACCATCCTCCCCGATCACTGTCACTTCACAGGCTTTTGGCCCGCTGTGGTCTCTTCTATAGTGATTCGTCAGGGTTCTGGCATTCTTGCAAACCTTTCCGCATGGTCGTTGCTGTCCATCCTCAACGACCACCGTTGCGTCACAGGTTTTTTGCCCGCTGTGGATTTTGCTTTTGTGATCCCACAGGGCATGGGCACTCTTACAAACCCTCCCACATGGTCGCTGCTGACCATCTTTCTCGACCACTGCCACATCACAGGTTTTTTGCCCGCTGTGAACTTTGCTTTTGTGAACCGAGAGGATTGAAGCATTCTTACAGACCGTCCCGCATGGCCTCTGCTGGCCATCCTTCCCGACTAATGCCTCGTCACAGGTTTGTTGCCCGGAATGGAAGATGCTCCTGTGAATCCCAATGGCTACGAGATTCTTGCAGGTCATACCGCATGGCCGCGACTGGCCATCCTCACCAACCACGGTTGTGTTACAGGTTTGTATCCCGGTGTGCTCTTTTCTTCTGTGATAAAACAGAGCCTGAAAATTCTTGTAGATCTTCCCGCATGGTTGCTGCAGGCCATCCTCTGTGACCAGGGTCGCTCTACAGGTTTGTTCCCCGCCGTGGTTTTTGCTTTTGTGATTCCAAAGAGATTGAGCATTCTTGCAAACCATGGCACATACCCGCTTTCGGCCATCCTCCCTGACCACAGTAAAGTCACAGGTTTTTTGCCCGCTGTGGACGATTTTTTTGTGAGCGTAGAGGGCTTGAGCATTCTGGCAGGTCATCTTGCATGGCCGCCGTTGTCCGTTCTCCCCGGCCACGGTTAGCTCACAGGTTTTTTGCCCGGTATGGTAACTGCTTTTGTGAGATGAAAGTGCTCTTTCATTCTTGGCGACCTTCCCGCATTGCTGCAGTTGGCCATCCTTTCCGACTAATAACTCTCTGCAGATTGTTTGCTGCGGGGGATTAGTTGTATCGGCCAGAAGAGTAACCTTTGAGTTCAGGGCGATCCCGTCTAAGGCGACCCCGTCTAAGGCGACCCCGTCTAAGGCGACTCCGTCTGTAGAGTCGAAGCTATCAAATTGTGTATTAGTTTGATGGGGGGTTGAGCTTTGTTCGAGTGTTGCGCCTGTGTGGTCTGCCGAACTTTCTCGACATTCCAGCGCTCCGCTATCGGATGAATCTGAAGATTTTCGGAATTGACAAACATCATTACAGGGATGGACGAAACAATTTAAACCCAAAGTATGTGAGTGTTGTTGAGGGGCTTCGTTACCGTCATCAAAGTCAGAATACAGTAGACTGGTGAAATAGCCTATAGGGTAGGTTGTGATTTGTGGGGCTTGTTGGATGGATGATTCTGAGGGCTGGGCCTGTGCTTGATTAGGTTCTGAGCCAGGCATCATAGTGTTGATCGCAAACGAGAGATCCACCTCTGTCAACATAAATCTCGCTTGTTGTTCAAGAGGCATAAACAACGCTGAATCAGGGGACCGATTGCTTTTTAAAAGCCAACCAACAACGATAATCGTTTCTACAGATAGCCATGGATAAAGATTGGAGCTTAAAGAGGCGTCTTTGCTAGACAGGATCAGTTGAAGAGTAACCAGAAGGTTCGCGGCGTAAAGCCATTGCCATGAAATCGAGTCAATGAAGTTTATTTTTATTCTGTAATTGTCATTTCTGTGTCGTTTGTCATCCAATGGCAAATCAGACACTGTATGGTCGTTTGATCCGACAATAAAAGGCTCTGTCAACGGCTCGGCCTGACAGAAGACAGATAATGACAGTATCAGCAACAGCAGTGCTGCAAAGCATGAGAGTTTAATAATTCTATCCTTGCCTTCTGATTTACCAAGGGGAAGGATAGACCAGGGAAGTAAGTGTGTTTTTGTGCCTTACTCATAAAAGAGCGGGTGTCAGTTCAAGGACTGAGGTCATCTTGCTGGCCCACATCAAGAGGCTTGCGTTTTCGATGTCTTCTTTTGTGCTCCGAGAGAGCATGAGCATTCTTGCAGATCTTACCGCATTGCTGCAGCTGACCATCCTCTTTGAGTACTATTAAGTCACAGTTTTTTTTCCCGGTGTGGATTCTTCCTTTGTGATCCATTATGGCTTTGGCATTTTTGAAGGCCTTCCCACACGGCCGCGACCGACCATCCTTTCCCATTACTGGCATGTCGCAGATTTGTCGCCCGGTGTGGAATATTCTTTTGTGTTCCCGGAGGGCTCTGGCGTTGTTGCAGACCTTCTCGCATGCCCACTGCTGACCATCCCCTCCAGCCACGGTCACGTTACAGGTTTTCCGCTCGCAGTGGTTGCTGCTTTTGTGCTCCGAGAGGGCATGAGAATTCTTGCAGATTTTTCCGCATGCTCGCTGCTGGCCATTCTCAGCAACCACTATCACGTCACAGTTTTTTTGCCCGGTGTGGAAGTAGTTTTTGTGAGATGACAGTGATCGATAACTCTTGCATACTTTTCCGCACGGCTGCGGCTGGCCATCATCCCCGATCACGGTTATGCCGCAGGTTTGTTGTGTGCAGTGATCTTTTGATTTGTGGTGCATCAGGGCAGCATTATTGATGCATACCTTTGCGCATGGCCGCTCTTGGCCATCCTCACAGATAACGTTTACGTAACAGGTTTTTTGCCCGGTGTGGTATCTGCTTCTATGAACCGTCAGAGATCGAATACTCTCACAGATTTTTCCACATGGTCGCTGTTGGCCATCTTCCCCGATTATGTTTACGACACAGGTCTGTTGCCCACTGTGGACAACGCTTTTGTGATACCACAGAGTTTTGGCATTCTGGTAGGACGCTCCGCATAGCTGCGGCTCGTTATCCTCCCCAGTCACTATTGCGTCACAGGCTTTTTGCCCGGTGTGGTATCCGCTTATGTGAGACAAAAGAATTTTTTTATTCTTGTAAACCTTCCCGCATTGTCGGAGCTGGCCATCCTTCCCGAACATTATCACATTACAAGTTGCCTGCTGGGCAGGGCCGGTGGCATTACTGGCCAGTTGGGGGCATGAGCTTTGTCCGGATGTTACTTCTGCGTAGCCTGTTGAACTTTCTTCACAAACCAACCCTGCGCTACTGGATGGATCTAAACATTGTCGGAATCGACAAACACCATTACAGGGAGAGATATAACAATTTAAACCCAAAGTATGCAGTTGTCCTTCAGGGTCTTCGTTACCTTCGTCAGAATCTGAATACAGGAGGCTGGTGTGATAGCCTCTAATGTGAGTGGTGGCTTGCAGGGCACGCTGGCCAGATGGTTCTGATGGCTGATATTGAGGTTGATCCTGCTCAGAACCAGGCATCATAGTGTTGATTACAAACGGGCGATTTTGACTCGCCTCTTGTTGTTCAATCGGGTTAAACAGAGGTAAATAGCGATTCCAATAATTTTTTAGAAGCCAACCGGCAGTGGTAACCGCTTCCAAAGGTATCCATGAATAGCGGTTTGAGCGAAGAGGGGCGTCTCTGGTGGCTAGAGCCAGTTCGTTAGCAATCAGCAGATTCGCAGTGTAAAGGCATTCCCACGAAATCAACTCAGTGAGAGGCATTTTTTCTCCGTAAATATAAAAACTCTGTCGTTTTTTATCCGTTGGCAATTCGTGTTCTGCGTGGCCATTTGTGTCGGCAATCTCTGAGGATTTTTCTGGCAATGTGTAGCGGTCACCATTTATAGAAAAATTCCCGTTTGAAGAGCCTGTATTTTGTTCAGGCTCGACAATAAAATGACTTGTACATGCTTCGGCCTGATAAACGACAGGTAATAAAAGCGTCAGAAGAAGTGCCGCAAAGACTGAGTGTTTAATAATTCTATCCTTGCCTTCTGGATTACAGAGAGAAAGGATAGATCAAGAAAATAAGTGTGTTTTTGTGTCTTACTCATAAAGGCCGGGTGTCAGTTCAGGGAGTGAGGTCATCGCCCTGGTCCGAATCAACAGACTTTCGTTTTCGATGTCTTCTCTTGTGATTCGACAGGTCTTGATTACTCTTGCAGACCCTCCTGCATGGTCTCTGCTGACTATCCTCTGCGACCACTGTCATATCACAGATTTGTTGTCCTGAGTGGACTTTTTTTTTGTGATACCTCAGGGCTAGAGCATTCATACAGACCGTCCCGCATGGCCGCTGCTGACCATTCTTGCCGGCTATTACCACGTCACAGGTTTGTTGCCCAGTGTGGACACTGCTTTTGTGATGCGAAAGGGCTTGAGCATTTTTGTAGACCTTCCTGCATGGCCGCTGTTGGCCATCCCCACCAACCACGGTCACATCACAGGTTTGTTGCCCGGTGTGGTATGTATATTTATGAACTGAAAGAGACTGAGCATTATTTAAGACTTTCCCGCACTCTCGCGCGTGGCCGCCTTTCCCGACCACGGTTACATGACAGGTTTGTTGCACGGTGTGGAAGGATCTCTTGTGATACGACAAGGCTTGAGCATTCCTGCAAACCTTTCCGCATGGACGTAGTTTGCCATTTTCCCCGACCACGTTCACGTTACAGGATTGTCGCCCTGAGTGGAAGTTGCTTTTGTGACATGACAGGGATAGGGCATTCTTGTAAACCTTCCCGCATGACTGCGGTTGGCCATCTTCGCCGATCACGGTTACGTTACAGGTTTCTTGAGCAGCGTGCTTTCGTGATTTGTGCTGTTTCAGGGCAAAATAACCTATGCAGATCGTCCCACATGATCGCCGCTGGCCATCCTCATCAACCACGACTACGTCACAAGGCTTTTGCCTGGAGTGGTATTTGTATTTATGATATGTAAGGCTTCTAGTGTTTTTGTAGACCCTCCCGCATAGCCGCTCCTGATAGTCCTCCCCGACTACCGTTGCGTCACAGGTTTTTTGTCCAGTGTGATATGTGCTTTTATGAACCGACAGGACTTTTGCATTCTTGAAGGCCCTTCCGCATTGTTGCAGCAGGCCATCCTTCCCTAACACTATCACGTTGCAAGTAATTTGCCCGGCGGGGCTGGTGCTATCGGCTGCCACTTCTGCTATTGAGTTGAGGATGACCCCGTCTGAGGCAACCCCGTTTACGCTATTAGACGGATCGGAAGATTGTCGAAATCGACAAACACCGTTACAGGGATAGATAAAACAATTTAAACCCAAAGTATGCAGGTACTGTTCAGGGTCTTCATTACCGCCGCCAGAGTCAGAATACAGGTGGCTGGTGTAATAGCCTTTAAAGTGAGTATTGACTTGCGGGGGATGCTGCGCTGATGATTGTGATGACTGATATTGTGGTCGGTCCTGTTCAGAGCCAGCCATCATAGTGGTGATGGCAAACGGGTGATGTTGACTCGCCTCTTGTTGTTCAATTGGGTTGAACAGCAGTGAGTCGGGGTTCCAATAGTTTTTTAAAAGCCAGCCAAGAGTGATAATCACTTCCAGAGGCAGCAATGAATAAGGGGTTGGGGATTGAGAGGTGTCTTTGGTGGTCAGGATCAAATTATAAGTAACCAGCAGATTCGTAGCGTATAGCCAATGCCAGGAAATCGACTTAATGAGGGGCTTTTTTACCCCGTAGTTGTAAGTCTTACGTCGTATCTTGTCAGGTGATGAATAGGGTTCCGTGTGGCCGTTTGTGTCGGCAATGTCAGGCGGTTTATCTGACAAGGTTTGTTGGTCGAGCTTTATAAAAAAATTATGGTTTGAACAGTCTGCATTCTGTTCAGGCTTGATAACAAAGCATATTGTCAAGGGTTCAGCCTGACAGGCGACAGACAAAGACAGTAACAGCAGTGCTGGAAAGAGTGAGTGTTTAATAATTATATCTCTGCCTTCTGGTTTAAAGAGGAAATGATAGATCAAGAAAATTTTTCTGGAGAGTTATGTATTCCCACGCAGAGCGAAGGTGCGGGTTTTTGGAGTTTTGCGACACTCCCTTAAAGTGCGGGTATCAGCTCAAGGAGTGAGGTTATTGAGCTGGTTCACATAAACAGGCTTGCGTTTTCGATGTCTTTTTTTGTGCTCCGAGAGGGCATGAGCATTCTCGCAGACCTTCCTGCATTGCCACAGCAGACCGTCGTCCCCGACCAGGGTTATGCCACAGGTTTGTTGCCTAGTGTGGACGCTGCTTTTATGAGCCGACAGATATTGATCGTTTCTGAAGGCCTTTCCGCACGGCTGCTGCAGGCCATTCTTTCCAACCACTGTCATAGTGCAGGTTTGTGGCTCACTGTGGTCTCTTCTTTTGTGATTCGACAAGGCTTTAGCATTCTGGCAGACCTTTCCGCATGGCTGTGGTTGGCTATCCGCACCAATTATTGATAGGTCGCAGGTTAGTCGCCCTCTGTGGATGCTGCTTTTATGACACGATAGAGATTGAGCACTCCTAAAAACCTTCCCGCATGGCCGCTGCTGGCCATCCTCCCTGATCACGGTTACTTCACAGGTTTGTTGCCCGGTGTGGTGATTGTTTTTGTGATTCGACAAGGCTTTAGCATTCTTGCAGATCGTTCCGCACGGCCGCAGCTGGCCATCCTCCTCGATAACGGTCATATCACAGGTTTGTTGACCGGTGTGGAAATTACTTTTGTGATTCAACAAGGCTTTAGCATTCCGGCAGACCGTTCCGCATGGCCGTGGTTGGCTATCCGCACCGATTACTGATAGGTCACAGGTTTGTTGCCTGGTGTGGATGCTGCTTTTATGAGCAGACAGAGATTGAGCACTCCCTAAAACCTTCCCGCACGGCCGCAGCTGGCCATCCTTGCCGACCACGGTTATTTCACAGGTTTTTTGCCCGGTGTGGTAATTGTTTTTGTGATTCGACAAAGCTTTAGCACTCTGACATACCGTTCCGCATGGCCGCAGCTGGCCATCCTCCCCGACAACGATCGCATCACAGGTTTGTTGCTTGCTGTGGAAATTTCTTTTGTGATTAGACAAGGCTTTAGGATTCTGGCAGACCCTTCCGCATGGCTGTGTCTGGCCATTCTCCCTGACAACGGGCTCATAACAGGTTTTTTGCCCGTAGTGAGTGCTGATTTTATGAATTGACAGATCGACAGCATTCTTGAAGACCTTCCCGCACGGCCGTTTCTGGCCATCTTCCCCGATTACGATCAAGTTGCAGGTTTTTTGCCCGCTATGGTATCTGTGTTTGTGACTCGACAGGGCTTGAGTATTTTTGCAGACCTTCCCACAGGGTCTTGGTCGGCCATCCTCTCCGACTGATGTCAGGACACAGGCTTTTTGCCCGGTATGGTATCTGCTTCTGTGAAACAACAGATATTTTTTATTCTTGAATACTTTCTTGCATTGCCGCACCTGACCATCATCTCCGACCTGGATCACGCTACAAGTTGCCTGTCCGGCAGGGAGCCTTGAGTCGGCTGCCCCTGCAATCATAGAGTTTGACGCGACACCGTCTACAGACGTACAACCAAAGCAGTGTGTATCAGCGAAATGGGGGTATGAGTCTGATACAGGGGGTGATCCAGTGTTGTCTGTCGAACTTTTTTCACAAACCAGCGCTCCGCTATTGGATGGGTCGTAAGATTGTCGAAATCGACAAACACCGTTGCATGGATAGATAAAACAATTTAAACCCAAAGTATGCAGGTATTGTCCAGGGTCTTCATTACCGCTGCCAGAGTCTGAATACAGAAGGCTGGTGTAATAGCCTGTAATATAACTAGCCGCATGTGGGGTATGCTGACCCGATGATTGTGATGGCTGAAATTGTGGTTGGTCCTGTTCAGAGCCAGGCATCAGAGTGGTGATGGCAAACGGGTGATTAGGACTCGCCTCTTGTTGTTTGATGGGATAAAACAACTGTGAGCCCGGGTTCCAATAATTTTTTAAAAGCCAGCCGACAGTGATAACTGCTTCCAGAGGTAGCCAGGAAATCGACTCAATCAGGGTCGTTTTCATCTCGTTATTGTAAAGTTTGTGTCGTTTTTCATCAGGCGGTGAATCGGGTTCTGTATAACCGTTTGTGTTGGCAATATCAGACGGGCTGTCTGACAAAGTTCTTCGGTCAAGCTTTATAAAAAAATACTGGTTTGAAGAATCTGCACTTTGTTCAGGCTCGATAACAAAGCATTTTGTCAAGGGGTTAGACTGACAGGTGACAGACAACGACAGTAACAGCAGTACAGCAAAGAGTGAGTGTTTAATAATTCTATCCCTGTCTTCTGGCTTACAGAGAGGAAGGATAGATCAAGAAAATAAGAGTGTTTTTGTGTCTTTCGTATGAAAGGGCGGGAGTCAGATCAAGGGAGGCCGTTCAGATTCATATTAACAGATTTGCGTTTCCGATGTGTTTTTTTGTGGTCCGAGAAGGCTTGAGCATTTTTGCAGACCTTTCCGCATGGTTGCGGCTGGCCATCCTTATCAATCAGGGGCAGTTCACAGGTTTTTTGGCCTGAGTGGTAATTGCTTTTGTGAGACGACAGTGATGCTAAATTTTTGAAGACCTTTCCGCATGCCCGCTGCTGACCATCCTTATCAACCAGAGTCAGTTCACAGGCTTTTTGCCGTGAGTGGCAGTTGCTTTTGTGAGATGAGAGGGCTTTGGCACTATTGCAGACTTTTCCACATTGTTGCGGCTGGCCATCCTGATCAATCAGGTTCAGTTCACAGGTTTTTTGCCCGGTGTGGGTGCCTCTTTTGTGAGACGACAGTAATGCTAAATTTTTGAAGACCCTCCCGCATGCCCGCTGCTGGCCATCCTCCCCGAGGACAGTCATGCCACAGGTTTTTTTCCCGCTGTGGTAACTGTTTTTGTGACTCCAGTGGGCTTCAGCATTCTTGCACACAGTTCCGCATGGTCGCGGCTGGCCATTATCTCCAATCACTGTAAATTCGCAGATTTTTTTCTCGCTGTGAGCGCTGTTTTTGTGAAACGACAGTGATCGTGAAGTCTTGAAAACCTGACCGCATAGTCGCAGCTGGCCATCTTTCCAGAGCACGGTCAAATTACAGATTTTTTGCCCGGTATGGTATGCGCTTTTGTGAGATGACAGGGCTTGAGCATTCTTGCTGACTTTCCCGCATGGTCGCTGCTGGCCATCCTCCCCGACCACAGTCACACCACAGGTTTTTTGTCCGATATGATCGGTGTTTTTGTGATTGTACAGGGCTCTGTTATTCTGGCAGAGCAATCCGCATGGCTGAGGTCGGCCATCCTCGCCGGTTACCGTATAGTCACAGGCTTTTTTTCCGCTATGGTACTTGCTTCTGTGAGATGACAGAGCTCTGGCATTTTTGCAGACTTTCCCGCATTGTCGCTGCTGGCCATCCTCCCCTGATACTATTTCATTGCACTTTGTTTGCCCTGCAAGGTGAGTTGGATCAGCTGATCCTGCTCCCATTAGGTTAAGGAAAACCCCGTCTGAGGCGACCCCGTCTGAGGCGACCCCGTCTGAGGCGACCCCGTCTTCAAATTTATAAAGATAGTAGTGTGTATTTGCCGAATAGGGACATGAGTCTGGTTCTGGGTTTGTCTCTGTGTGGTCTGTCGAACTTTCTTCAAAAGCCAACGCACCGCTATTGTATGGATTGGAAGATTGTCGGAATTGACAAATGCCATGACAGGGATAGATATAACAGTTTAAACCTAAAGTATGCGAGTGTTGTTCAGGGTCTTCGTTACCGTCGTTAGAGTCAGAATAAAGGAGGCTGTAGAAATAGCCTTTAATATGAGCGGGGGGCTGTTGGCCGGGTGATTCTGATGGTTGGCCTTGTTGCGGAGCATGTTCAGAGCCAGCCATCATAGCGGAAATTGCAAACGGGGGGGGCTGACTCGCTTCTTGTGGTTCAATCGGGTTATACAGGGATGAATAGGGATTCCAATCGACTTTTAAAAGCCAACCCAAAGCGATAACTGTTTCTTCAGGTATCCATGAATAAGGGCTTGAGCTTAAAGGGATGTCATTGGTGGTCAGAAACAGTCCATAAGCAACCAGCAGATTCGTAGCATAAAACCACTGCCACGAAATTGACTGAATGAAGAACGTTTTCAACCTGTAGCTGTCAGGTCTGTGTCGTTTGTCATCAAGCTGTGAATAGGGTTCTGCATAGCCGTTTGTGTCGACAATGTCCGTTGTGTTGCCTGGCAATACCCTTCGGTCAAGCTTTATAAAAAAGTTCTGGTTTTGAAAATTTGCCTTCTGTTCAAGCCCGACAATATAACGTCTTGTCAAAGGTTTAGCCTGGCAGGTGACAGACAGCGACAGTATCAGCAGTGCTGCAAAGAGTGAGTATTTAATGATTCTATTCTTGTATTCAAGTCTACAGAGAGCAAGGATAGATCAAGCAAGCAAGTAAGTATGTTTTTGTGTTTTCCCAATGAAAGGGCCGGTTTCAGTTCAAAGTGTCAGGTAATCGTTCCGGTCCGCATCAAGAGACTTGCGTTTTCGATGTGTTCTTTTGTGCTTCGACAGGGCTTGAGTATTCTTGCAGCCCTTCTCGCATGGTCGCAACAGACCATTTTTGTCGAGCACGTTTAAGTCACAGGTTTCTTGTCTGGTGTGATATTTGCTTTTGTGAGCCGACAGAGATGCAATACTGCGGAAGATCCTACCGCACGGCCGCTGCTGGTTATCCTCCCCGACTGTGATGAATTCACAGGTTTGTTGCCCGGTGTGATGATTGCTTTTGTGATTCGACAGGGCTTTGGCATTCTTGCAGACTGTCCCGCATGGCAGAGGCTGGCCATTCTTCCCAATCACAGTAGCTTCGCAAGTTTGCTGCTCGGTGTGGACGCTGCTTTTGTGAGACGACAGTGATGATACATTTTTGAAGACCTTCCCGCATCTTCGCAGCTGACCACCCTCTCCGAGCACAGTGATGCCACAGGTTTTTTTCCCGGTATGGTAATTGCCTTTGTGATTCGACAGAGCTTTGGCATTATTGCAGACTACTCCGCATGGCCGCGACTGGCCATTATCTCCAATCACTGTAAATTCACAGGCTTTTTGTTCGGTGTGGGCGCTTCTTTTATGATTCGAGAGGGCCATAGCATGCTTGAAGAGCTTCCCGCATGGTTGCGGCTTACCATCCTTTCCGACCACATTTTCTTCACAGTTTTTTTGCCCGGAGTGTACTCTGCTTTTGTGATCCCATAGGGCTTTAGCATTCTTGCATATCATTCCGCAGGTTCGTGGCTGTCCATTCTCCCCGACTTCTGTCACGGGACAGTTTTGTTGCCCGCTGTGATATCTGCTTTTGTGATCCAAGAGGGCTTTTGCACTCTTGAAGGTCATCCCGCACGACCGCAGCTGGCCATCCTCACAGAGTATGGTCAAGTCACAGCTTTGTTGTCTGGTGTGGTATTTGCCTTTGTGATACGACAGGGCTGGAATATTCTTGCAGACTGTCCCGCATGGCCGTGACTGGCCATCCTCCCCGACGACTCTTACGTCACAGGCTTTTTGCCCGGTATGATATTGGCTTTTGTGATTCGACAGGGAATGAGTATTCTTGCAGACCTTCCCGCATGGATGCAGCTGGCCATCCTCCCCAAGCACGTTTATATCACAGGCTTGTTGCCCGGTATGGGTGCCGCTTCTGTGAGATGACAGTGATCGTGCATTCTTGAAGACCTTCCCGCAAGGCTGCAGCTGGCTATTCCCCCGTAGCACAGTCAAGTCACAGGTTTTTTGTCTCGTGTGAGCTATTCTTTTGTGATCTCGCGGGGCCTGAGCACTCTTGCAGTGAATCCCCCATGGTTGTGGCTGTTCATCCTCCCAGAGTACGACCATTTTACAGGTTTTTCGCTCATTGTGGGTGCTGCTTTTATGAACCGAGAGAGATTCAGCATTCCTGAAGATCTTCCCACATTGTCGCAGCTGGCCATCATCTGCGATCAGGATCACGTTACAGGTTGCTTGTCCGACCGGGGGAGTTGTATCGGCTGCCCATGCAACCATTGAGTCTAAGGCGACTCCGTCTGAGGCGACCCCGTCTACCCTATTGGAAGGGTCGGAAGATTGTCGAAATCGACAAACACCTTTACAGGGATAGATAAAACAATTTAAACCCAAAGTATGCAGGTGTTCTTGAGGGTCTTCATTACCGCTGCCAGAGTCAGAATACAGAGGGCTGGTGTAATAGCTTGTAATATGAGTAGCGGCCTGTGGGGTATGCTGACCCGATGATTGTGATGGCTGATATTGAGGCTGGTTCTGTTCAGAACCGTTCATTATAGTGGTAATGGAAAACGGGTGATTTTTTAAAATCCAGCCGACAGTGATAACCGTTTCCAGAGGTAACCATGAATAAAGGGTTGGGCATAGAGAGATGTTTTTGGTAGTCAGGATCAGTTCATAAGCAACGAGCAGATTCGTAGCGTATAGGCAGTGCCAGAAAATCGACTCAATAAGGGTGGTTTTCATCCCGTAATTGGATGGTTTGTGTCGTTTTTTATCAGGTGGTGAATCAGGTTCCGTATGACCGTTTGTATCGGCAATGTCAGACGGGGTGCCTGACAATGTTCGTCGGTCAAGCTGTATAAAAAAATTCTGGTTTGAAAAATCTGCATTCTGTTCAAGCTCGATAAGAAAGCATCTTGTCAAGGGTTTAGCCAGGCAGACGACAGACAGCGACAGCAAAAAGAGTGCCACAAAAAGTGAGTGTTTAATAAATCTATCCTTGCTTTCTGGTTTACAGAGAGGAAGGATAGATCAAGAAAATAAGTGTGTTTTTTTGTCTCTGACACCAGAGGTGGTTATCAGCTCAAGGAGTGGGGTCATTGTCCTGATTCGCATTAGCAGGTTTGCGTTTTCGATGCATTCTTTTGTGATCCGTCAGGGCTTTGAGACTCTTGCAGATCTTCCCGCACGACCGCAGTTGGCCATCCATCCCGACCAAGGCCTCCTTACAGGTTTTTTTCCCGGAGTGGCATTGGGCTTTGTGATCAGACAGGGCTCTAGCATTCTTGCAGGCCTTCCCGCACTGGCATGGCTGTCCATCCACCCCGATCACGATTTCCATACAGATTTTTTGCCCGCTGTGATACTTGTGTTTGTGATCCAGGAGGCTTTTTGCACTCTTGTAGCTCTTCCCGCACGGCCTCAGCTGGCCATCCTCACAGAGCATGGGCAAGTCACAGCTTTGTTGTCCGGTGTGAGCTCTTCTTTTGTGATCCGACAGGGCCTGGGCATTCTTGCAGATCGTCCCGCATGGTTGTGGTTTCTCGTCCTCCCCGGGTACGGTCAAGTGACAGGTTTTTTGCCCGCTGTGGATGCTGCTTTTATGGGCCGACAGAGATTGAACATTCCTGAAGACCTTCCCACATGGTCGCAGCTGGCCGTCCTGCCCAGGCACGTTCACATCACAGCTACTACGTTGCCCCTTGTGGAAGTTGCTTTTGTGAGTCGACAGGACTCCGGCATTCTGGCAAATCATCCCGCATGGCCGTGGCTGGCCATACTCCCCGACGACTCTCAGGTTACAGATTTTTTGCCCGCTGTGGTATTTGTATTTGTGACTCGACAGGGCTTGAGCATTCTTGCAGACCTTCCCGCATGGATGCAGCAGGCCATACTCCCCAATCAGGTTGGCATCACAGGTTTTTTGCCTGGTGTGAGCGCACCTTTTGTGACTTGACAGGGCTCTGGAATTTTTGAAGACCAATCCGCATGGCCCAGGCTGGCAATCCTCACCGATTTTTGTTACATCACAGGTTTTTTTTCCACTGTGGACTTTGCTTTTATGTCCAGACAAGGCTTGACCGCTTTTGAAGACCTTACCACAGGGTCGTAGCTGGCCATCTTTTCCGAATAATGTTTCGACACAGGTTTTTTGCCCGGTATGGTATTTGCCTTTGTGAAGCGACAGCTTGTGTTTATTCTGAAATACCTTGCTGCATTGCCGCACCTGACCATCATCTCCGACCTGGATCACGCTGCAGGTTGCCTCTCCGGTAGGGGCCGTTGTATCGGCCCAATGAGGGTATGAGTCTGATACGGGGGGTGATCCAGTGTTGTCTGTTGAACTTTTTTCACAAACAGGCGTTCCGCTATTGGATGAATCTGAAGATTGTCGAAATCGACAGACACCGTTACAGGGATGGATAAAACAATTTAAATTCAAAGTATGCAGTTGTTGTTCAGGGTCTTCATTACCGCTGCCAGAGTCAGAATACAGGAGGCTGGTGAAATAGCCTGTAACATGAGTAGTAGCCTGCGGGGGAAGCTGACCCGATGATTGTGTTGGCTGGTATTGTGTTGGCTGATATTGCGTTTGGTCCTGTTCAGAGCCGGGCCTCAGAGAGGTGATGGCAAACGGGTGGTCAGGATTCGCCTCTTGTTGTTTACCGGGATTAAATAACTGTGAGTAGGTGTTGCGATAGTTTTTTAAAAGCCAGCTGACAGTGAGAACTGCTTCCAGAGGTAGCCATGAATAAGGGGTTGGGTATTGAAAGGTGGTTTTCATCCCGTAATTGTCAGGTATATGTCGTATTTTATCCGGAGGTAAATCGGGTTCCTTATAGCCGTTTGTACCGGAAATGTCAGACGGGTTGCCTGACAATGTTCCTTGGTCAAGCTTTATAAAAAAGTTCTGGTTTGAAAAATCTGCATTCTGTTCAAGCTCGATAACAAAGCATCTTGTCAAGGGTTTAGCTTGGCAGATGACAGACAACGATAGTAACAGAAGTGCCGCAAAGAGTGAGTGTTTAATAATTCTATCCCTGTCTTCTGATTTACAGAGAGGAAGGATAGATCAAGAAAATAAGTGTGCTTTTGTGGCTTCCTCATGAAAGGGGGGCAGTTCAAGGAGTGAGGTCACCGTTCCGGTCCCAATCAACAGGCTTGCGTTTTCGATGTATTCTTTTGTGATTCGAAAGGGCCCTGGCATTCTGGCAGACCACTCCGCATGGCCGTGGCTGTCGATCCTCCCCGACTAGTGTCAGGTTACAGATTTTCTGTCCGGTGTGAACTGTGCTTTTGTGCACGTACAGGTCTTGAGTGCTTTTGCAGACCTTCCTGCATGAACGCAGCTCGCCATCTTCTCCTACCATGGTCGTATAACAGATTTGTTGCCCGCTGTGGACTCTGCTTTTATGAGAGGACAATTTTTTGGCGTTATTGCAGACCACTCCACATGGCCGCAGCTGTCCATCCTCCCCGACGATTGTCACGTTACAAGTTTTTTGCCCGCTGTGGTATTGGTTTCTGTGAGTCGACAGGGCTTGAGTATTCTTGCAGAGCTTCCTGCATGGGTACAGCTGGCCATCTTCCCCAACCACGTTGGCATAACAGGTTTGTGGTCTGGTGTGAACGAGCCTTTTGTGATCCCGAAGGGCCTGAGCATTCTTGCAGAGCGTCCCGCATGGTTGTGGTTGCTCATCCTCCCCAAATACGGTCAAGTCACAGGTTTTTTGCCCGCTGTGGATACACCTTCTGTGAGATGACAGTGATTGTGGATTCTTGAAGACCTTCCCGCAAGGCTTTAGCTGACCATCCTCGCCGATCACCGCCGCATCACAGGTTTTATGCTCAGCATGAACGCTGTTTTTGTGATTGAGCAGGGCTCCGGAATTCTTGCAGAGCAATCCGCATGGCCTTGGCTGACCATCCTCCCCGAAGACTCTTACGCGACAGGTTTTTTGCCCGCTGTGGTATCTGTATTTGTGACACGACAGGGCTTGTGCACTCTTGCAGACCTTCCCACATGGGTAAAGCTGGTCATCCTCACCAACCAGGTTGGCATCGCAGGTTTTTAAGCTGCAGTGGACGCTCCTTTTATGACTCGACAGGGCTGCGGCATTCATGAAGACCATTCCGCATGGCCTTGACTGACCATCCTCCCCGAACACAATCACGACACAGGTTTTTTGCCCGGAGTGGCAAGAGATTTTGTGATTCGACAGGGCTTGAGCGTTCTCGCAGACCTTCCCACAGAGGCGCGGCTGGCCATTCTTGATGACTAATGTTATGTCGCAGGTTTTTTGCCCGGTATGGTATTTGCTTTTGTGAGACCAAAGTACTTTTTTATTCTTGAAGACCTTTCCACATTGTCGCAGCTGGCCATCATCTGCGATCAGGATCACGTTACAGGTTGCTTGTCCGATCGGGGGAGTTGTATTGGCTGCCCCTGCAGCCATTGGTTCTGAGGCGACCTCATTTACCTCATTGGATGGATCGGAAGATTGTCGAAATCGACAGACACCGTTACAGGGATGGACAAAACAATTTAAATTCAAAGTATGTAGGTCTTGTTCAGGGTCTTGATTACCGCTGCCAGAGTCGGGATGCAGAGGGCTAGTGTAATAGCCTGTAACACAGGTAGTGGCCTGTGGGGCATGCTGACCCGATGATTGTGTTGGCTGATATTGAGGTTGGTTCTGTTCAGAGCCGGGCATCAGAGTGGTGATTGCAAACGGGTGATTTTGATTCGCCTCCTGGTGTTCAATTGGATTAAACAACGGTGAGAAGGGGTTCCAATAGTTTTTTAAAAGCCAGCCGACAGTGATAACCGCTTCCAGAGGTAGCCATGAATAAAGGGTTGGGCATTGAAAGGTGTCTTTGGTGGTCAGGATCAGCTCATAAGCAACCAGCAGATTGGTAATGTCTAGCCATTGCCGGGAAATAGACTCAATCAGGGTTGTTTTGATCCCGTATATGTCAGTTTTGTGGCGTTTGTTATGAGGCGGTGAACCGGATTTTGTATAGCCGTTTGTATTGTCAAAGTCAGAGGGGTTGTCTGACAATATTTGTCGGTCAGGCTTTATAAAAAAGTTCTGGTTTGAAAAATCTGCATTCTGTTCAAACTCGATAACAAAGCGTCTCGTTAACGGTTTAGCCTGGCAGACGACAGACAACGACAGTAACAGCAGTGCCGCAAAGAGTGAGTGTTTAATGATTCTATCCCTGTCTTCTGATTTACAGAGAGGAAGGATAGATCAAGAAATAACTGTATTTTTTGCTTTTCTCACTGAGAGGGCGGTTATCAGTTCAAGGAGTGAGGTCATTGTCCCGGTTCACATTAACAGGCTTGCGTTTACGGTGTTTTCTTTTGTGGTCCGACAGGGCTTTGACATCTTTGCAGACCTCCCCGCAGTGCTGCGGCTGGTCGTCCTCGGCGACTGCGGTTTCATTACAGACTTGTTGCTTGCTGTGCACGCTTCTTCTGTGATACGACAGGGCTTGAATATTCTTGCAGACTTTCCCGCATAGCCTTGACTGACCATCCTCACTGATCATGGTTATTTCACAGGTTTTTCGCCCGGAATGGATGGTGATTCTGTGAGATGACAGTGATTGTGCATTCTTGAAGACCTTCCCACAAGACTGCAGCTGGCCATTCTTCCCCGGCATAGCCAGGTCACAGGTTTGTTGGCTAGTGTGAGCCATTTTTTTGTGCTTCAACAGGACCTGAGCAGTCTTACAGAGAGCCCCGCATGGTTGTGGCAGTCCATCTTCCCCGAGCACGGTTAAGTGGCAGGTTTTTTGCCCGGTGTGGTTGTTGCTTTTATGAACCGACAGAGATTGAGCACTTCTGAAGACCTTCCCGCATCGCCGCTGCTTGCCGTCCTCTCCAAACACGCTCGCTTCACAAATTCGTTGACTGGTGTGGAAGTTGCCTTTGTGATTCGACAGGACTTTAGCATTCTGACAAACCATTCCACATGGCCGTGGCTGGCCGTCTTCCCCGATGACTTTTACGTTACAGGTTTTTTGCCCGGTGTGGTATGCGTTTTTGTGATTCGACAGGCTCTGCACACTCTTGCAGACCCTTCCGCATCGGTGCAGCTGGCCATCCTCCCCAACTACGTTGGCATCACAGGTTTGCTCTCTGGTGTGGACGTACCTTCTGTGAGTCCAAAGGGCTTGAGCATTCTTGCAGACCAATCCACATGGCCATAACTGGCCATCCTCCCCGACGACTTTAAAGACACAGGTTTTTTGCCCTGTGTGGTATTTGCCTTTGTGATTTAACAGGCTCTGCGCACTCTTGTAGATTTTCCCACACGATCGCTGCTCGCCATCTTCCCCGGTAACGGTCGCAGCACAGGTTCGTTGCCCACCGTGGGTTCTTTTTTTGTGTCTCAAGAGGGTTATAGCATTCGGGCAGACCATTCCGCAGGGTCGTGACTGGCCATCTTCTCCTGTCTCTGTCACGTTACAGGTTCTTTGTCCACTGTGGAACTTGCTTTTGTGCTCTGACAGGGCTTTAGGACTCTTGCAGATTTTCCCACATGTTCGCGGCTGGCCATCCTCACGGATCACGGTCGTATTGCAGGTTTGTTCCCCGCTGTGGACTCTTTTTTTGTGAGATGCCAATTTTTTTGCATTACTGTAGACCTTCCCGCACGGCTGCGGCTGGCCATCTTTCCCGACCACGGTTACTTCACAGGTTTTTTGCCCGGTGTGGTATTTGGTTTGGTGAATTGAGAGGGCTTGTGCACCGTTGTAGGTCTTCCCGCATGTTCGCGGCTGGCCATCCTCCCCTACTTCTGTTAAGTCACAGGTTTTTTTTCTGGCGTGGACTTTGCTTTTATGTTCAGACAAAGCCTGAGCACTTTTGTAGACCTTCCCACAGGGGCGTCGCTGGTCATCTTCTCCTGATAATGTCACGTCACAGGTTTTTTGCCCAGTGTGGTATTTGCTTTTGTGAGACCTAAGTATTTTTTTATTCTTTAAAGCTTTCCCACATTGTCGCAGCTGGCCATCATCTCCGATCAGGATCACGTTACAGATTACCTGTCCGACAGGGGGAGTTGTATAGGCTGCCCCTGTGACCATTGACTCTGAGGCGACCCCGTCTGAGGCGACCCCGTTCACGTTATCGGATGGATCGGAAAATTGTCGAAATCGACAAACACCGTTACAGGGATAGATAAAACAATTTAAACCCAAAGTATGCAGGTCTGGTTCAGGGTCTTCATCTCTTCTGCCAGAGTTAGAATGCAGAAGCCTGGTGTAATAGCCTGTAATAGGATGAGTGGCCTGTGAGGTATGCTGCCCCGATGATTGTGATGGCTGATATTGAGGTTGGCTCTGTTCAGAGCCAGGCATCATAGTGGTAATGGCAAACGGGTAATCTTGATTCGCCTCTTGTTGTTCAATTGGGTCAAACAGCGGTGATTCGAGGCTCCAGTAGCTTTTTAAAAGCCAGCCGACAGTGATGGCCGCTTCCAGAGGTAGCCATGAATAAAGGGTTGGGTATTGAAAGGTGGTTTTCATCCCGTCATTGTCAGGTTTGTGTCGTTTTTTATCAGGCGCTGAATCAGGTTCCGCATAGCTGTTTGTATCGGCAATATCAGACGGGTTGCCTGACAATGTTATTCGGTCAAGCTGTATAAAAAAGTTCTGGTTTGAAAAATCTGCATTCTGTTCAAGTTCAATAACAAAGCGTCTTGTTAACGGTTTAGCCAGGCAAATGACAGACAACGATAGTAACAGAAGTGCTGCAAAGAGTGAGTGTTTAATAATTCTGTCCCTGTCTTCTGGTTTACAGAGAGGAAGGATAGATCAAGAAAATAAGTGTGTTTTTGTGGCTTCCTCATGAAAGGCGGCACAGTTCAGGGAGTGAGGACATTGTCTCGGTTCACATTAACAGCCTTGCGTTTTCGGTGTTTTCTTTTGTGGTCCGACAGGGCTCTGCCACTCTTGCAGATCTGCCCGCACGACCGCAGTTGACCATCTAACCCGACCACGGTCTCCTTGCAGGTTTTTTCCTCGCTGTGGTATCTGGCTTTGTGATTCGACAGAGTTTTAGCATTCTGACAGAACACTCCACATGGCCGTGGCTGGCCATCCTCCCCGACGACTCTTACATCACAGGTTTTTTGCCCGGTATGATATTGGTTTTTGTGATTCGACAGGGCTTGAGCATTCTTGCAGATCTTCCCGCAGGGCCGCGGCTGGCTGCCCTCGTCGACCTCGGTCTCATTACAGGCTTGATGCTCGCTGTGCACGCTTCTTCTGTGATACGACAGGGCTGGAATATTCTTGCAGACTTTCCCGCATGGCCGTGGCTGGCCATCCTCTCTGATCATGGTTATTTCACAGGTTCTTTGCCCGTTATGGATCGCGCTTCTGTGAGATGACAGTGAATTTGCATTCTTGAAGACCTTCCCGCATGGCCGCAGTTGGCCGCCCTCGCCGACCACGGTTTCATTACAGACTTGTTGTTCGCTGTGCACGCTTCTTTTGTGATACGACAGGGCTGGAATATTCTTGCAGACTTTCCCGCATGGCCTTGGCTGGCCATCCTCTCCGATCATGGTTATTTCACAGGTTCGTTGCCCGGAATGGTAGGCGCTTTTGTGAGATGGCAGTGAATCTGCGTTCTTGAAGATCTTTCCGCAAGGCTGCAGCTGGCCATCCTTCCCAACCACCATGGCATCACAGGTTTTCTGTGTGTTATGGACATACCTTTTGTGAGTCCAGAGGGTTTGAATATTCTTGCAAACCAATCCGCATAGCCTTAGCTGGCCATCCTCACTGATTATTGTCAGGTCACAGGTTTTTTGCCCGGTGTGGTATTTGCTTCTGTGATACGACAGGCTCCGCGCACTCTTGCAGATCTCCCCACACGTTCGCTGCTGGCCATCTTCCCCGATAACGGTCGCAGTACAGGTTCGTTGCCCACTGTGGAATTTGCTTTTGTGCTCCGACATGGCTTTAGGATTTTTGCAGATTCTCCCACATGGTCGCGGCTGGCCATCCTTTCTGACCACTGTCGCATTACAAATCTGTTGCACGATATGGACTCTCTTTTTGTGAGAGGCCAATTTTTTGGCATTACTGCAGACCATCCCGCATGGCCGCACCTGGTCATCCTCGCCGACTACTGCCACGTCACAGGCTTTTTGCCCGGTGTGGTATTTGGTTTTGTGAGTCGAGAGGAGTTGTGCACTTTTGTAGATCTTGCCGCATGGTCGCAGCTGGCCATCCTCCGCTACTTCTATTAAGTCACAGGTTTTTTTCCCACTGTGGACTTTGCTTTTATGTTCAGACAAGGCTTGAGCACTTTTGCAGACTTTCCCACAGCGGCGCGGCTGGTCATCTTCTCCTAATAATGTTAAACCACAGGTTTTTTGCCCGGTATGGTATTTGTATTTGTGAGACCAAAATACTTTTTTATTCTTTACCACCTTCCCACATTGGCGCGGCTGACCATCATCTCCGATCAGGATCACGTTGCAGGTTACTTGTCCGACAGGGGGAGTTGTATCGGCTGCCCATGCAACCATTGGGTCTGAGGCGACCCCGTGTGAGGCGACCCCGTTTACGCTATTGGATGGATCAGAAGATTGTCGAAATCGACAAACACCGTTACAAGGATAGATAAAACAATATAAACCCAAAGTGTGCAGGTGTTGTTCAGGGTCTTCATTACCGCTGCCAGAGTCAGAATACAGGAGGCTGGTGAAATAGCCTGTAATGTGAGCAGTCGCCTGTGGGGTATGCTGATCCAATGATTGTGATGGCCGATATTGGGGTTGGTTCTGTTCAGAGCCAGGCATCATAGTGGCAATGGCAAACGGGTGATTTTGATTCTCCTCTTGTTGTTCAATTGAGTTAAACAGCGGTGAGTCGGGGTTCCAATAGTTTTTTAAAAGCCAGCCAACAGCGATAACCGCTTCCAGAGGTAGCCATGAACAAAGGGTTGGGCATTGAAAGGTGTCTTTGGTGGTCAGGGTCAGTTCATGAGCAATCAGCATAATCGTAGCCTGTAGCCATTGCCACGAAATCGACTCAATCAGGGTCGTTTTCATACCGTAAATGTAAAGTTTGTGTCGTTTTTTATCAGGTGGTGAACCGGGTTCTTTAAAGCCGTTTGTATCGGTAATGTCAGACGGGTTGCCTGACAATGTCCCTCGGTCAATCTTTATAAAAAAGTTCTGGTTTGAAACATCTGCATTCTGTTCAAGCTCGATAACAAAGCACCTTGTTAACGGTTTAGCCTGGCAGATGACAGACAACGACAGTAACAGAAGTGCCGCAAAGAGTGAGTGTTTAATAATTCTGTCTCTGTCTTCTGGTTTACAGAGAGGAAGGATAGATCAAGAAAATAAGTGTGTTTGTTTGTCTTTCCCATTAAGGGGGCGGTTATCAGTTCAAGGACTGAGGTCATTGTCCCGGTTCACTCTAACAGGCTTGCGTTTACGGTGTTGTCTTTTGTGGTCCGACAGGGCTTTGACATTCTTGCAGGCTTTCCCGCACGGCCGCGGTTGACTATCTAACCCGAACACGGTCTCCTTGCAGGTTTTTTCCTTGCTGTGATATCTGGCTTTGTGATTCGACAGGGCTTTAAGATTCTTGCAGACCAATCCGCACGGCCCTGGCTGGCCATCCTCACCAATTACTGTTACGGCACAGGTTTTTTGTCCGGTGTGGCTGTTGCTTTTATGAACCGACAGAGATCGAACACTCCCGTAGACCCTCCCGCAGAGCCGTTGCTGGCCGTCGTCCCCAACCACGCTCGCATCACAACTTTGTTGACTGGTGTGGAAGTTGTTTTTGTGATCCGACAGAACTTTAGCATTCTGACAGACCATTCCACATGGCTGAGGCTGACCATCGTCTCCGACGACTTTTACGTCACAGGTTTTTTGCCCGGTGTGATATTGGTTTCTGTGATTCGACAGGGTTTTAGCATTCTTGCAGAGCTTCCCGCATGGGTATAGCTGGCCATCCTCCCCAACCAGGTTGGCATCACAGGTTTGTTGTCCCGAGTGAGCTATTCTTTTGTGATTCGACAGGGCTGTGGAATTTTTGCAGACCTTACCGCATGGTCGATGCTGACCATCCTTCGACACTTCTGTCACATCACAGGTTTTTTTTCCACTGTGGATTCTGCTTTTATGTTCAGAAAAGGCTTGAGCACTTTTGTAGACCTTCCCGCAGCGGCGCGGCTGGCCATCTTCACCGAATAATGTTAGGTCACAGGTTTTTTGCCCAGTATGGTATTTGCTTCTGTGAGACCAAAGTACTTTTTTATTCTTTAATAACTTTCCACATTGTCGCAGCTGGCCATCATCTCCGATCAGGATTATGTTGCAGGTTGTTTGTCCGACCAGGGGAGTCGTATCGACTGCCCCTGCAGCCATCGAGTCTGAGGCGACCCCGTCTGAGGCGACCCCGTCTGAGGCGACCTCGTCTGAGGCGACCCCGTCTGAGGCGACCTCGTCTGAGGCGACCTCGTCTGAGGCGACCCCGTTTACGCTATTGGACGGATCGGAAGATTGTCGCAATCGACAAACACCGTTACAGGGATAGATAAAACAATTTAAACCCAGAGTATGCTGGTATTGTCGAGGGTCTTCATTACCGCCGCCAGAGTCAGAATACAGAAGGCTGGTGAAATAGCCTGTAATATGAGTACTGGCCTGTGGGGTATGCTGACTGGATGATTGTGATGGCTGAAATTGAGGTTGATTATGTTCAGCGCCAGCCATGATAGTGGTGATCGCAACCGGGTGATTTTGATTCGCCTCTTGTTGTTCAATTGGGTTAAACAGCGATGAGCCGATCCTATAGCTTGTTAAAAGCCAGCCGACGGTGACGGCCGCTTCCAGAGGTAGCAATGAATAAAGGGTTGGGCATTGAAAGGTGTCTTTGGTGATCAAGATCAGTTCATAAGCAACCAGCAGATTCATAGCGTATAGCCATTGCCAGGAAATCGGCTCAATCAGGACCGTTTTTATACCGTAAATGTCAGGTTTTTGTCGTTTTTTATCAGGCGGTGAACCGGGTTCTATACAGCCACTAGTAACGGCAATGTCAGACGGGTTGTCTGACAATGCTCGTCGGTCAAGTTTTATACAAAAGTTCTGGTTTGAAAAATCTGCATTCTGCTCAAGCTCGATAACAAAGCACCTTGTTAACGGCTTAGCATGGCAGATGACAGACAACAACAGCAACAGCAACAGCAATACCGAAAAGAGTGAACGTTTAATAATTCTATCCCTGTCTTCTGATTTACAGAGAGGAAGGATAGATCAAGAAAATAAGTGTGTTGATTTCCTCATCAAAGAGGGGGCAGTTCAATGAGTGGGGTCATTGTTCCGGTAATTAGCAACGGGCTTGCGTTTTCGATGTATTCTTTTGTGATCCGACAGTGCTCTGACGCTCTTGCAGATTTTCCCGCACGACCATGTTTGGCCATCCACCCCGATCACGGCCTCATTACAGGTTTTTTGCCCGGTGTGGTATCTGGCTTTGTGATCCGACAGAGCTTGAGCACTCTTGCAGGTCTTCCCGCACGGCCATGGCTGGCGATCCTCCCCGACAACGCTTTTATTACAGATGAGTTGCCCGCTGTGCATGCTTCTTTTGTGATACGACAGGGCTTGAATATTCTTGTAGACTTTCCCGCAAGGCCGTGGCTTGCCATCATCCCCGACCATGGTTATTCCACAAGTTTGTCGCCCGGAATGGTGGCATCTTCTGTGAGATGACAGTGATTGTGTATTCTTGAAGACCTTCCCGCAAGGCTGCAGCTGGTCATTCTCCCCGAGCACGGTCAAGTCACAGGTTTGTTGTCCGGTGTGAGCTTTTCTTTTGTGATCCCGAAGGGCCTGAGCATTCTTGCAGGGCGTCCCGCATGGTTGTGGTCGGTCATTTTCCCCGGGCACGGTCAAGTCACAGGTTTTTTGCCCGCTGTGGATGCACCTTCTGTGACATGACAGTGATCGTCCATTCTTGAAGACCTTCCCGCAAGGCTGTAGCTGGCCATTCACCCCGACCACGGCCACGTTACAGGTTTTTTGCCCGGTGTGGGATCTGGCTTTGTGATTCGACAGGGCTTGAGCACTCTTGCAGATCTCCCCGCACGGCCATGGCTGGCCATCCTTCCCGACAACCTTTTCATTACAGATGTGTTGCCCGCTGTGTATGCTTCTTTTATGATACGACAGGGCTTGAATATTCTTGTAGACTTTCCCGCAAGGCTGTGGCTGGCCATCCTCCCCGACCATGGTTATTTCACAAGTTTGTCGCCCGGAATGGATGTTCCTTCTGTGAGATAAGAGTGTTTGTGTATTCTTGAAGACCCTCCCGCAAGGCTGCAGCTGGTCATTCTCCCCGAGCACGGTCAAGTTACAGGTTTGTTGCCCACTATGGAATCTCTTTTTGTGAGATGCCAATTTTTTGGCATTACTGCAGACCATTCCACAGGGGCGCGGCTGGTCATCTTCTCCTGATAATGTTACGTCACAGGTTTCTTGCCCGGTATGGCATTTTTTTTTGTGAGTCCAAAGTGATTTTTTATTCTTTAAAAACTTCCCACATTGTCGCAACTGGCCATCGTTTCCGATCAGGATCACATTGCAGGTTGTCTTTCTGACGGGGGGAGTTGTATCGGCTGCGCCTGCAACCATTGATTCTGAGGCGACCCCGTTTACGCTATTGGACGGATCGGAAGATTGTCGGAATCGACAAACACCGTTACAGGGATAGATAAAACAATTTAAACCCAGAGTGTGCAGGTATTGTTGAGGGTCTTCATTACCACTGCCAGAGTCAGAATACAGAAGGCTGGTGAAATAGCCTGTAATATGAGTACTGGCCTTTGGGGTATGCTGACCGGATAATTGTGATGGCTGATATTGAGGTTGATTCTGTTTAGAGCCAGCCATCATAGTGGTAATGGCAAACGGGTGATTTTGATTCGCCTCTTGTTGTTCAATTGGGTTAAACCGCAGTGAGTCGAGGTTCCAATAGTTTTTTAAAAGCCAGCCGACAGTGATGGCCGCTTCCAGAGGTAGCGATGAATACAGGGTTGGGCATTGAAAGGTGTCTTTGGTGTTCAGGATCAGTTCATAAACAACCAGCAGATTCGTAGCGTATAGCCATTGCCAGGAAATCGACTCAATCAGGGGCGTCTTTATACCGTAAATGTCAGGTTTGTGTCGTTTTTTATCAGGCGGTGAACCGGGTTCTATACAGCCATTAGTCTCGGCAATGTCAGACGGGTTGTCTGACAATGTTCGTCGGTCAAGCTTTATAAAAAAGTTCTGGTTTGAAAAATCTGCATTCTGTTCAAGTTCGATAACAAAGCACCTTGTTAACGGCTTAGCCTGGCAGATGACAGACAACGACAGCAATAGCAGTACCAAAAAAAGTGAGTGTTTAATAATTCTATCCCTGTCTTCTGATTTACAGAGAGGAAGGATAGATCAAGAAATAAGTTTATTGTTTTGTCTTTCCCTCTAAGAGGGGGGTTATCAGTTCAAGGAATGAGGTCATTGTCCAGGTTCACATTAACAGGCATGCGTTTACGGTGTATTCTTTTGTGATTCGAAAGGGTTCGAGCATTCTTGAATACCTTCCCGCATGGTCGCTGCCGACCATCCTCTCCGACCACGGTCGCGTAACAGGTTTGTTGCCCTGTGTGCTTGTCTCTTTTGTGATCTGACAGGGCTCTGGAACTCTTGCAGACCTCTCCGCACGGGCGTGGACGAGCATCTTCACCGATCACGGTCCGGTCACAGGTTCGTTGCCCGCTGTGGGCTCTGGTTTTGTGAGCTGACAGGGCCTGAGAACTCTTGCAGATCTTCCCGCATGCCCGAGGTCGGCTGTGCTCTGGGAAAATGGTTACGCCACAGATTTTTTGCCTGCTGTGTTGTTTGCTTTTGTGATCCGACAGGGCTTTAGCATTCTTGCATAGCTTCCCGCATGAACGCGGCTGGCCATCCTCCCCGACCCATGTCAAGTCGCAGGTTTTTTGTCCAGTGTGCTCTTTTCTTTTGTGATCAAGCAGGACTCTGGTATTCTTGCAGATCTTCCCGCATGGCTGTGGCTGGCCATCCTCTGCGAACACAGTGAAGTCACAGCTTTTTTGCTCTGAGTGGTATCTGTTTTTGTGATCCAACAGGACTCTAGAATTTCTGAAGGTCATCAGGCACAGTTTCTGCTGACCATCCTCCCCGATCAATTTAGAGTTACAGGTTTTTTGCCCGGAGTGGTATTTTCCTTTGTGATCCCAGAGGGCCTTAGCATTCTTGCAGAGTTTTCCACAGGGTCGCGGCTGCTTGTTCGCCTCAAACACGGTGAACCTACAGATTTTTTGGCCGCTGTGGTATCTGCTTTTGTGTACAGACAGTGATTGAGCATTTTTGAGGACAACCCCGCATGGCCGCTTCTGACTGTCCTTCCCGACAATGATCGCTTTACAGATTTTCTGTCCGGAGTGATATCTGCTTTTGTGTGATGATAAAGATTTAGCATTCTTGAAGACTGACCCGCATGGCTGCTTCTGACCATCCTTCCCGGTCACTGTAAAGTTACAGATTTTATTCCCGGAGTGGTATATGCTTTTGTGAGACGACAGGGATCGAGTATTCTCACAGACTTTCCTGCATAGCTTCTGTCGGCCGTCCTCCCCAACCACTATCAGGTTGCAGATGACCTGCCCGGCAGGGCCAATTCTATCGTTCTTCTCTGCATCTACTGACTGTGATGCGACCCCGTCCATATAGTTGCAATTATATTCTGCGTGCCCTGTCGAACTTTCTTCGGAATTCAGCTCTTCGCTATCGGATAAGTCAGATGAATCGGATGAGTCAGATGAGTCAGATGAATCGGATGAGTCAGATGAGTCAGATGAGTCAGATGAGTCAGATGAGTCAGATGAGTCAGATGAGTCAGATGAGTCAGATGAGTCAGATGAGTCAGATGAGTCAGATGAGTCAGATGAATCGGATAAACCAAAAAAACCGTATAAAGAATATAAGTGGTGAAAGGGTAATGATCGCAAGTGACAAACGCCACGACATGGATGGACGAAACAATTTAGATCAAAGGTGTGTGAGTATAGTCCAGAGCCCCCCCTGCCTCCGCTTGAGTCAAAATACATGAGACCTGTGAAATAGTCTGTAGGCAGGGTGGAGAAATGTGAAGCTTGCTGGACAGATGATTCTGATGGCTGGCCTTGTTGTTGATGTCCAGAGCCAGACATCATGGTGGTGATCGCAAACGACTGATCCCCCTGTGTCAGCACAGATGTCGCCTCCTGTTGTTCAATTGGTTTAAATAGCGGTGAACCGTGGTTCCAATAGCTTTTTAAAAGCCAACCAACCGTGAAAAACGCTTCTACAGGTACCCATGAATAACTGTGAGAGCTTAGAGGGATGTTTCTGTTGGTCTGGATCAGTTCGAAAGCAACCAGCAGATGAGTGACGTAATACCATTGCCACGAAGTCGACTCAATGATTATCGTTTTTACTCTATAACCGCCAGGTTCGTGTCGTTTTTGATCTTGCGGCGAATCAGATCCTGCGTAGCTGGGTGTGTCGTCAATGTCTGATGGGCTGCCTGACAAAGTACGCCGGTTATTTTTCATAGAAAAGTTCTGATTTGGAAAACCTGTATCCTGTTCAGGCAAGGCAATAAAACGTCTTGTCAATGTTTCAGCCTGACAGAAGACAGATAAGAAAAATACCAGCAAGTGCAGGGTTACAAGGGATGCGTGTTTAATAATTTTATCCTAGTGTTACGGGTTACAGAGAGGAAGGATAGATCAAGAAAACAAGAGTGTTTATCTGTCAAAGACCTTATGTTAAAAAACTCTATTAAAAAACTAAGGCTGTAAGGGGCACAACTTTATGGAATGGGGAGTGTCAGATCAGGGGCTGAGTTACTTGTCGTCACTGATATTAAAAGTGCTGCGTTTTCGATGTGTTTTTTTGTGATATGACAGGGCCAGAGCACTGCTGCAGACCAACCCGCATCTCTGCGACAGGCCATCCTGCCCGAATACTTTCACGTAACAGGTTTTTTGCCTGGGGTGATATTTTCTTTTGTGAGCCGACAGAGCATAAGGATTGTTGTAGATTTTGCCGCATATATTCCACTGGCCATTGTCCCCAACCATTATTATGCCACAGGCTTTTTGCCTGCTATGGTCTCTTCTTTTGTGATCCGACAGGGTTTGAGCATTCTTGCAGATCATCGCGCATGGCCACTGTTGGCCATCCCCCCCGACCACGGCTGCATCACAAATTTGTTGCCCGGTATGGTATCTGCTTTTGTGAACCGCCAGAGACGGCGCATTTTTGCAGACTCTCCCGCATGGCCGTGTCAGACCATCCTCCCCAATCACGCCCATTTCACAGGTTTGTTTTTGCTGGTTGTGGGCTCTCCTTTTATGAGACGACAAGGATTGAGCATTCTTGCAGACCGTCCCGCAATGCCGCTTCAGGCCATCCTGCCCAACCTCTGTTATGTCACAGGTTTTTTGCCCGGTGTGGTACTTGCTTTTGTGACATCTCAGAGCTTTGACATTCTTGCAGACTACACCGCATGGTCGCGGCTGGTTACCCTCCTCAACCACGGTCACGTTACAAGCTATCTGCCTGGTGTGGTCGTTAATTGCTGGCTGCAACTGGATTGCGTCTGTCTGAGAAAGATGAGGATGGTTCTGATCCGATTGGGATGATTCGGTGGTTTTTTGTTGTGTTTCTGAATGGTTAACCCTAACGGGAATACTTATACCTTTGAGAAAACTATTTACACAGAATGGCCGATTATTGTTTGCGAAATTATCGATGCCGGAGAGCAGACTCCCGGGCATTGGTAATTCGTGGTCGGGTGGTTCGGTCGGGTTGACATCAATGTCATGCAGATTTGGCTCGGATAGTTGGTCAAAATCGAATAGGGGCTGAATGTAAGAATGATCATTCCATAGTTCGAAAAGCGATTCTTGTTCGATATTTGTAGCGTTAACAGGTTTAACATGACTTACGCAACTATAGCAGTATTCACTGGTCAGATGAGGGCATGAGCTTTGTTCGAGTGTCGTTGCGTAAGATGGATTGTATTTACAAACACCATGACAAGGATAGACGTAGCAACTGAAAGCCATAGTATGCAGTTGTTGTTTTGGGTCTCCGTTACCGTCGGCAGAGCCAAAATATAGCAGTCTATTGAAATAGCCTTTGGCGTGGGTAGCTGCCTTTGAGGGCTTCCGGCAGGACGATTCTGATTGTTGAGTTTGTGATGGATTGTGTCCTGGGCTAAACATCGCAGTGATGGCTGCAGACGTCGCTGGGTGTTTAATCGGCTTAAACTGCAATAAGTCGCGATTCCAATAGTTCTTTAGAAGCCAGTTGACAGTGATGACCACTTCTACAAGTAGCCATGAATAAGGGGTGGCGCATGGAGGAGCGTCTTTGGTGGTAAGGATCGGTTCGAACGCAACCAGAAGGTGAGTAGCGTAAAGCAACTGCCAGGAACTCAAGTTAATGATGGCCGTTTTTATTTCGTAACCGAACGATTCTTGTCGATTATTATCAGGCGGCGAATCTGGTCTTTCATAGCTGTTATTGTCAGCAATGACTGAAGGGCTACCCGGCAACGTGTTCAGCTTAAGCTTTATAGAAAAGCTCTGGTTTGGAAAGTCTGCATCTTGTCCAAGCTCGACAACAGTACGTCTTGTCAACGGTTTTGCCTGACAGACGATAGATAGCGAAAGTAACAACAGCAGTGTTTTAAAGAGTGAGTGTTTAATAATTCTATCATTGTATTATGGTTCACAGAGATGAAGGATAGATCAAGAAAATAAATGTGTTTGAGAGGATGAGTATCAGATCGTTATTTAATTCATTTTGCTTTGTTTACTTTGCCTTCTTGAGAATCGGAGTCATTGTCCTGATTCGCATCAACAGACTGGCGCTTTCGATGTGTTTTTTTGTGATCCCGGAGGACACCAGCATTCTTGCATAATTTCCCGTATGGTCGCAGCTGGCCATTTTTCCCGACCACGATTTCGTTACAGGTTTGTTGTCTGCGATGATATTTGCTTTTGTGTACTGATAGAGATGGAGCATTTTTGCAGACTACCCCGCATTGTCGTTGTAGTCCATTTTCCCCGACCAGGGTCGCGTCACAAATTTTTTTTTGCTTACTGTGGGCTCTGCCTTTATGAGACGACAGAGATTGAGCATTCTTGAAGATCATCCCACACGGTTGCTGTAGGCCATTCTTTCCAATCATGGTCACGTCACAGGTTTTTTGCCCGGTGTGGTATCTACTTTTGTGAACTGACAGGGATAGAGTATTTTTGCAGACTATCCCGCATGGCCGCTGCAGGCCACCCTCTCCGACCACGATCACGTCACAGGCTTGTTGCCCGGTATGGTATCTATTTTTGTGAACCGACAGAGATTGAACATTCTTGAAGAGCATCCCGCACGGCCGCTGCAGGCCATCTTCTGAAACCAGGGCCACATTACAGGTATTTCTTTTCCTTTCGACTCTTCTTTTGTGAATCGAAATGGCGTGGGCAGTTGGGTAGAGCTTGCCGCATAGCTGGTGCTGGCCATCCTCCCCGATCACAGTAACAATACTGGTTTGCTTCGTGTTGTGGTATCTGTTTTTGTGACATGCCAGGGCGCCGGCATTCTTAAAGACCTTCCCACATGGTTGTGTTTGGCCATCTTTATTGACCACAACCATGTAACAGTTTTTTTGCCCGGTGTGGATTCTGCTTTTGTGAGATGCCAGAGACTTGTAATTCTTGTAGGCCCTCCCGCATAGTCGCTGCTGGCCATCCTCCTCGAACACGATCTCGTCACAAGTTGTCTGCCCAGTGCAGTCGTTCTCTGCTACCTGGACTCGTAATGCATCTGTCTGAGAAAGGTGAGGTTGGTTCTGACTCAATTGGGGTGATCCGGTGTTTTTTTGTTCTGTTGCCGAATGGTTAAGCGTAATGGACATTCCGGCTTCTTCAAGAAAACTATCTGTCTCGGGAAGTCTGTCAATGGCCGCATAATTATCAACGCTGGAGAGCAAATTCCTGTGCATTGGTACTTCATTATTCAGTGACCCGTCTGGGTTGAAACCAATGCCATGCGAATTAGACTCAAATGGTTGGCCAGAATAGAGGGTGGGTTGAACGTCAGAAAAATCATTCCATAGTTCGATAAGCGATCTTTGTGCGGAATCTTTAGCGTTAACAGGGTTAAAATGGCTTACACAGTGATGGCAGTAGCCACTGGGCATATGAGGACATGAGCTCTGTCGGGGAGTTGCCCACATGTGGCCTGTCGCACTTACATCAGAATTCGGCAGCCATTCAATTGACTCTCTGCTATCAGCAGAGAGTCGGTAGCTACAAACACCATGACAAGGATAAACGTAACAATTTAAACCCATGGTATGCAGGTGTTGTTGAGGGCCGCCGTTACCGCTGCCAGAGCCAGAATATAAGAGACTTGTGGAATAATCTGTGTCCTGGCGAGCAGCCTTTGAGGCTCTCTGGCCAGATGATCCTGATGGCTGGTATTGCGGTGTGTTATGTCCAGAGCCAAACATTGCAGTGATGATTGTCAAAGACGCCATGTGCTCAATCGGTTTAAACAGTGATGAGTCGGAGTTCCAATAGCTTTTTAAAAGCCAATCGACAGCGACAATCACTTCTACAGAAAACCGTGAATAAGAGGGTGAGTATTGTGGAGCTTCTTTGATGGTCAGGATCAGTTTGCATGCAGCCAGCAGGTTTGTGGTGTATATGTGTCGTTTTTCATCAGGTGGCGAACTTGAGGTTGAATAGCCGTTGAAATCGACTAAGTTTGACATATAATACGACAGTGTACTAGTAACAGAGTTTATAGAAAAGCCCTGATTTGGAGAACTTGCATGCTGTTGAAGTTCAACACTATAACGGTCTGTCAACATTTCGGTCTGGGAAGTGACAGACAACATTAGCAGCAAAATCGGCGCCGCAGAGAGTGAGTGTCTGATAACTCCGTCCTTGTCTTCTGGTTTAAAGAGAGGAAGGATAGGTCAGGAAAATAAGTATTTTTTTGTGTCTTCCTCATGAAGGTGCGGTGGTCAGACCAGGGATTAAAGCTACCACCCCGGACCACGAGGGTTCTTACCGATCGTCCCCCATGGCCGCAGCCTGCCATCCTTTCCAATTACTGTCACCTATCGAAACCTTTAATGCGTCAGCCCAAGAAAGATGAGGTTGGCTCTGACCCAAATGTGACGATTCGGTTGTGCTTCTGAATGGTTAAGCGTAATGGAAATCCAGATTTCTTCAAGAAGACTATTTAAATCGTGCAGCTGATTAACGTCTGCAAAATCATCTATGCTGGAGAGCAAACTCCCGGACATTAGCAATAAACCCATTGCATGCAGGAGTTCCTGAGGACCTCCATTACTGCCACCAGAGCCAGAGTACAGAGGGTTTAAAACAACTGCCGAGAAATCGACTCATTAGACAGAGAGGATAAATCATTTTACGAAAATATGGGTATCAGTTCGGGGATCGAGTTTATCCTCCTGATCGACATCAGCACGTTTGCGTTTACGGTGTCTTCTTTTGTGATCCGTCAGAGCTTTGGCATTTTTGCAGACTTTTCCGCATGGCTGCGGCTCACCATTCTCCCCAACTACCTTTACTTCACAGGTTTGTTGGCTGGTGTGGGCGCTTAATTTGTGATATCTGAGGACACGAGCATTCTTGCAGATCTTCCCACATGGATGAGCTTGACCATCTTTCCCGATCACTTTTGTGGCACAGGTTTGTTGCCCGCTGTGGCCTCTGCTTTTGTGATCCGTCAGGGCTTTGGCATTCTTACAGACTTTTCCGCATGGCTGCGGCTGGCCATTCTTCCCTTGCACTGTCAAGTCACAGGTTTGTTGCTTGGAGTGATCTTTTTTTTTGTGATTACACAGGTCTCGATTATTCTTGAAGATCTTACCGCATGACCGCGTCTGACCGTCCTCCCCAACCATGAATACCCTACATGTTTTTTGCTCGGAGTGATGATTGCTTTTGTGCATCTGCAGGGCCTGAGCATTCAAGCAGATCGTCCCGCATTGTTGCAGCTGCTTATTCATCCCCTCCACCAACACGCTACAGGTTTGTTGTCCGGTGTGATGTTGTTTTTTGTGAATCGTCAGGACTTGAGCGTTCTTGCAGTTCGTCCCGCATGGCCGCTTCTGGCCATCCTCGCCGATCACGTATACGTCACAGGTCTTCTGCCCTGAGTGGTATCTGTTTTTGTGGGATGAAAGAGATTGAGTATTTTTGAGGACCTTCCCGCATGGCTGCGGCTGGCCATCTTTCCCGAACACTGTTACCTCGCAGGTTCTTTGCCCATTGTGCGCCCTGGCTTTGTGAGATGACAGAATTCGAGCATTCTTGCAGACCTTCTGGCATGGCTGCTGCCGACCATCTTTCCCAGTCACGATCGCGTCGCAGATTTTTTGCCTGTCAGGGGCCGTTGTATGATTGTCCCCTGCAATTGCTGATTGTTCAGGGTTGCAGCTATTGGCAAAGTGGCTGCCAGTGTCATGAGTAGGTAGCTCAAATAGCAGATCAAAGTCGTAATGATGCTGAATGTCAAAAAGATCATCCAGTGTTCCGAAATGCGAACTTTCCCGGGAGTCTTTGGTGTTTTGAGAATGAAAATGATCTATGCAACTAAAGCAATTTCCACCAGCCAAATGGGGGCATGATTTTGCTATGGAATTCACTAGCCACTCATCGGGTTCTCCATTATCGGATGATGGTCGGAATAGACAAATACCATGACAGGGATTGGTGAAACAATTGAAACCGAAAGTATGTGAGTGTTGTTGAGGATTTTCTTCACCATCACCAGAGCCAGAATTCATGGGAGGAGTGAAAGAGCCTTTATAAGGAATGGTCGTACCCGAAGACTGTTGGCGGGTTGAATCTGATGGCTGACTTTGTTGTTGCTGATGTTCGGGGCCAATCATCACAGTGGTGATCATAAACGGCTGGTTTTGACTCGCTTCTTGTTGTTCGATCAGTGGTTCAATCGGGTTAAACAATGATGAATCAGGGGGCCAACAGCCTTTTAAAAGCCAGCTGACAGCGATAACTATTTCTACAGGTAGACATAGATGAGAATAAGGGCTTTGAAGGACGTCTTTGGTGGTCTGGATCGGCTCGAAAGAAGCCAGCAGATTCGTGACGTAAAGCAGTTGCCAGGAAATTGATTCGATATGGGGCGTTTTTACTCCGTGAGTACCCAATCTGTCTCCTTTGTCATCAAGCAGCGAATCTGATCCTGCGAAGCTGATTGTGTCGGCAATGTCTGACGGTGTGCCCGACAATGCGCGACGGTCAGGCTTTATAGAAAAGTTTTGTTTTTGATAACCTGCTGTCCGTTCAATCCTGACAATAAAACGTCCTGTTCCAGGCTCGGTCTGACTGAAGACAGATAATGACAGTAGCATTAGAAGCGTTACCGCAAAGAGTGAATGTTTAATAATTCTATCCTTGCCTGATGGTTTAAAGAATGAATGATAGATCACTTCATGAAAGGGTGGTTGTCAGTTCAGGGACGGAGTTCATTGTTCTGGTCCACATCAACATGTTTGCGTTTTCGATGCCTTCTCATGTGTTCATACATGGATGAAGCATTCTTGCAGACCACACCGCATGGCCTTTTCTGGCCATCTTCCCCGACCAATGTCAGGTAACAGGTTTGTTTCTCTCCGTGGTCTCTTCTTTTGTGATTCTTCAGAGCTTGATTATTGATGCAGACCCTCCCACACGGCTGCGCCTGGCCATCCTTTGAGACGACTGGCACGTCACAGGTTTTTTCCCCTTTGTGGTATCTGCTTTTGTGAGATGACAGACATTTAGCATTCTTACAGACCTTCCCGCATGGCCGCTGCTGGCCATCTTTCCCGATCACGGTCAGGTTACAGCTTTTTTGTTTGCCGTGATTTTGTTTGTGATACCGCAGGGCTATAGGATGGGGGCAGACCTTCCCACAGCGCTGCGTCTGACCAGCCTCTGAGACGACTACCACATCACAGGTTTGTTCCCTGCCGTGATATCTGATTTTGTGAGATGACAGGCATTTAACATTGCTAAAGACCTTCCCGCATGGCCGCTGCTGTCTATCTTCCCCGATTACGATTTCTTCACAGGTTGACTGCCCGGAGTGGTATGCGGTTTTGTGATACGCAAATACAAGATTATTCACACAGAACTTTCCGCATGGCCTTTGTTGGCCATCTTCCCCGATCACGGGCATGTCACAGGTTCTTGTCCTGGTGTGGCATTTGTTTTTGTGGCGTGTCAGGGCCACAGCACTATTGCAGACCTTCCCGCATGGCTGTCGCTGGCCATCTTCACCGAACACGGATACATCGCAGGTTTGCTGGCCGGTATGGTATCCGCTTTTGTGCGTCAACAGGGCAAGAATATTCTTGCAGGCCTTCCCGCATTGCCGCTGCTGGCCATCCTCCCCGACGATAGTCACCTCACAGATTTGTGGTCCGGTGTGGTATCTGTTCCTGTGACTCGACAGGGCTTTAGCATTCTTGCAGGCTTTCCTGCATGGCCTCTGCTGGCCATCCTCCCCGACCACGATAATGTCACAGATTTGTTGCTGGCCGTTGTGGTATTCGTTTTTGTGACTCGACAGGGCATGAATATTCTTACTGGCCTTCCCGCATGGCCGCAGCTGGCCATCCTCGCCGACGACAGTCACGTCACAGATTTGTGGTCCGGTGTGCTCTCTGTTCTTGTGATTCGACAGAGCTTGAGCATTCATAAAGGCTTTCCAGCATGGTCTTTGCTGGCCATCTTCCCCGACCACGATCATGTCACAGAATTTTTTCCCGCTGTGGTATTTGCTTCTGTGACACGTCAGGGCCTTGGTATTCTTGTAGACTCTTCCGCAGAGTCGCGGCTGGCCATCCTCTCCAGCTATTTTGTAGTCACAGACTAGCCCGTTGTGGTATTTGCTTTTTTGAACCGACTGAGTTTCTTGAGAATATGCCGTTTCTATCTGGACATTGTCAGATACTGAAGAAGTTTGTACTGTGCCCGTCTGGGTTTGTGTAAAGGAAATCCCGATTTCTTCGAGACGACTTTCAAAACTGACTGACTCATTCATGACCGCAAAATTATCAGTGGTGAAAGACAAATTACTGAGCATTGATACTTCGTCACCGAGTGGCTCGTTAGCGACATTTTTAAAGTCGGCTACTGCACTGATCAAAGTAAAGTCGGCCTCGCCTATAGCGACATCGTTTGAACAGTTGTTATCAATGTCATGGGTCACTGGCTCTGATAGCTGGCTGGAAGTGTATTGGCTTTGAATGCCAGGGAAATAATCCCTTGTTTCTGGAAATGTGTTTTGTTGTGAACATGAAATGTTTAGAGAATTAGTGTGATCCAGACAACTAAAACAGTATCCATTGGCTAAATGAGAGCATGAGCTTTGTCTGGGTGTTTCTCCTTTGTAGTCTGTCGATCTTTCTTCGGGATTCAAAGCCTTTTCAGCGGGCTCTCTGCTATCAAATGATGGTCTGAATCTACAAACGCCATGGCAGGGGTAGATGAAACAATTTAAACCCAATGTATGTTGGTCTTGTTCAGGGCCTTCGTCACCGTCACTATACCCATGATTCAAGAGGCTAGTGAAAGTGCCTGTAGTGTGGGTATGGGTTTTCAGGGTTTGCTGTCTGGATGATCCTGATGACGGGTTTTTTGCTGGGTCATATCCAGAGCCATACATCACAGTGATGATCTGGAACAGGTTTTCCCCCCGTTTCAATATAGATAAAAAATGTTGTCTGATAGGATTAAAAAGTAGTGAATCGGGGTTCCAATAGCTTTTGAAAAGCCAGCCGAGAGCGACACCCACTTCGACAGGTAGTCCGGAATAATGTTTGGGTCTGAGAGTTGTGGTGTTAATTGTCAGGATCAGTTCGTAAGCAACCAGAAGATGCCTGAGGTCAGGCAATTGCCACGAAATCAACTCAATAAGGGGCGTTTTTACTCTGTAACCATCAGCTCTGTGTCGTTTGTCATCAGGTGGAGAATCTGAGGCTGCATAGCCGTTTTCAAGATCGATCTCTGTCGGGTTGTCGGACAATGTCTGTCGGTCAGGATTTATAGAAAAGCTCTTATTTGGCAAGCCTGCAACCTGTCCGGGTTTGACAACAAAACGTCTTGCCAACGCATCTGCCTGACAGGTAACAGACAACAACAGCGCCAACATCAGTGTCGTAAAGAGTAGTCCCTGTCGTTTTTTATTCGATGGTGAATCTGACCCTGCGTAGTCATTTGTGTCGACAATGTCTAACGTTTTGACCGGTAATACAGGCAGGTCACGCTGTATAGAAAAAATCGCGTTTGAAGAGCTTGCATCCTGTGCAAGCTCAAAAATGAAACGTCTTGTTAACGCTTCGGCCTGGCAGACGACAGGCAACATCAGCATAAGTAGCAGAGGTGTCGCAAAGAGTGAGTGTGTAATAATTCTATCCTTGCTTTCTGGTGTACAGAGAGGAAGAGTAGACCACCCTCCTGAGCATGGGAACCAGAGTTTTGTGACAGCCCGGTAACGGCGGGAGACAGATTAGATTTTTACTTATTCAATGTGACTTTTTGAGGGCTCAGGTTTGTTCCGGACCACACTGGCAGGCTGGCGTTTTCGATGTTTTCTTTTATGATGCTCCAGGGTTATGGTACTCCTGCAAATTTTTCCGCATGGCGACGAACGTTCATCTTCTCCGACTTCTATCACGTCACAGGTTTTTTGCCCGCTATGGACACTTCTTTTGTGATCTGACAGAGATTTTTTACTCCTGCAGATCTTTCCGCATGGCCGCTGAAGGCCATCTTCCCTGAACACAATGACACTACATGTTCTGTGGCTGGTGTGGTGCATGCTTCTGTGATCCGACAGGGCTCTGGAACTCTTGCAGACCCTTCCGCATGGCTGCTGCAGGCCATCCTCCCTGACCACGATTAAGTTACAGATTTGTTGTCCGGTATGTACTTTTCTTTTGTGATCTGCCAGGGCTTGAGCATTCTTGAAAGCTATCCCGCATGGCTTTTGATGGCCATCATTCCCGACGACAGTTCTATTACAGTTTTTTTGTCCGGTATGGTATCTCTGTTTGTGAGTTGACAGAGCTTGAACATTCTTCAATAGCCTCCCGCATGGCTGCTGCAGGCCATCTTTACTGACGACAATTGTATTACAGCGTTTTTGTCCGGTGTGGTATCTCTTTTTGTGAATTGAAAGGGTTCGAACATTCTTGAAAATCTTCCCGCACGACTGCATCCCATCTTCCCCGACCACTTTGACGTCACAGGAGAGGGCTTGATGGCAATGTGTTATTCCGGATAGAGTGTTCTCAGGTGCTACTGTATTCATTGATTCTATAGGATTGCAGCTATTGTCTGGGTTGCTATCAGAGCCAGACGTTTGAAACAGTTGACCAGAGTTACATTGGAATTGGATGTCAGCGAGATTATTAAATGTTTTTAAAGGCATGGTTTGTCCCGGTTCTACAGGATCAAAATAATCCATGCAACTAAAGCAGTATCCATCGGCTAAATGAGTGCATGAGCTTTGTTTGGGTGTTTTTTCAGTGTAGTTTGTCAAATTTTCTTCGATGTCCAGCAGCCATTCAGCAGCCTCTGCGTTTTCGGATGCTTGTCGGAGTTTACAAACGCCATAACAGGGATGAACGAAACAATTCAGGCTTAAAGTATGCTGGTTTTGTCCAGGGCTCTGGCTACCGTCACCAAAGTCAGAATGCAGTGGCTTGGCGAGAGAGCCAGTAGGCCGGTTGTTGGCTTCAGGGGCTTGTTGGCAGGATGATTCTGATGGTTGGCCTTCTTGTTGGTTATGTCCAGAGTTAAACATCACAGTAATGACTGAAAAAGCGTGATCTACCTGTGACAACATAGATGCCCCCTGTTGTTCCATCGTGTTTAACAGGGGTGAACCGGGGCTCCAATAACTTTTTAAAAGCCAGCCGACAGCGACAACCACGTCTAAAGGTAGCCATGAATAGGGGCTGGCACTCAGAGCGGCGTCCTCAGAGGCCAGGGTCAGTTCGTAAGCAACCAGCAGGTTAGTAGAATAAAATCTTTGCGACGAAATCGAATCGATAAGGATCATTGTTGCTTCGTTACCGTCATGTCTGTGCCGCTTGTCATTAGACGGTGAAGCTGATCCCGAACAGGTGTCTGCACTGGCAATGCCTGATCGCTTTCCAGGCACTGCAGGCTGATCACACTTTATAGAAAAGCTGTGGTTTGGAAAGTTTTCATTCTGTTCAGGCTCAACGGTAAAACATCCTGTCCACAGTTCGGGCTGACAGATTACAGACAACAGTAGCAGCAATAGCTGTGCTGTAACGAGTGACTGGTTAATGATTCTGTACTTGCATTCCTGTCTATAGAGAAGAAGGTTAGACCACCTTATGAAAAAAGAGGGTATCCTAAAACTCCAGCATCTCGTTCACTTATTCCGAGTAGGAATGCATACCCCTAAGAAAATCTCGCTCTACAACTTCAGATAGACTATAGGTTCCCAGGCTGAAGAAAGTCGCAAAAGATAAGCGAGCAAGCCTGGGCTACCTTTTTAACCGGCATCAGCGCAGTACTTTTGCGACATTCTCGACAGAGTGGGGTCAGATTAGGACCGAGGCTATCCTACGCGTCCATATCAAAAGGCTAACGTCTTCGGTGAGTACTTTTGTGTTCCGACAGGGATTCAAAAGGCATGCAGACCTTCCCGCATATCTCCAACTGGCCGTCCCTGCGCACCAATATCCCACAGGTTGGTGGATCAAAGTAGTAATCGCTCTCGTCTTCCGACAGGGATTCATCATCCAACAGGGATTCATCATCCGACAGAGGTTCTTCATCTGAAAGTGGACCGTCATCCGAAAGGTGATCGTCATTGGACAGAGGATCGTCATCCGAAATGGGGTTGTCATCGGACAGAGGATCGTCATCCGCTAGACCTTCGTCTTCTGACAGGGTTTGTATTGTGCCTGTTTTGGAAAAATGAGGTTGGCTCTGACCCAATGGGGATGATTTTGTAGTATCTGTTGTTATTTGTTGTGTTTCTGAAGTTCCTGGCGGGAAGGGGGGCGTTAACTCATTGCAAGGGGTGGACTGTCGATCGAAGTCCTCATTGAGCCTTGACCTTTTTCCCGGTCTTGCTTCTGCTTGTCGGAATTGACAAACGCCATTACAGTCATTTGCGAAACAATTTAAACCAAAAGTGTGTTGGTCCAGTTCAGGGTCTCTTTTGCGGCCGCTAGAGACATAATGCTCGTGACTGGAGAAAGTGCCCATAAGCCGGGTGCTTGTTCCTGAAGCTGGCTGGCTGGATGATTTTGACCGCTGGTCATGCTGTTGGTTATCTGTCGGGCTGAGCATCATAGTGTTGATCACGAACGGGTAATCCTGACTCGCCTGCTGTTGTCCAATCGTGTTAAACATCGGTGAGTCGAAGTTCGAATAACTGTTTAAAAGCCAGCCGACAGCGATAAACGCTTCCACAGGTAGTCGCGAATAAGTTTTGGGGCTTTGAGGGGCGTCACGGGTGGTCAGGAACAGTTCGTAAGCAACCAGCAGAGGAGTGGTGTAAAGCAAATGCCACGAAATCGACTCAATAATAACCGTTTTCAGCCCGTAAACGCTGAGCCCGAATGCTGTGTCATTTGCCTGAGAGTCCCGGACTGGATGAACGTTGATGTTAGTAGTGGTTGAAGGGGGGAGCGGTAATTTGTGCAGGTCATGCTGTTTGATAGAAAAACTTCCGTCTGGAGAGCCAGTATTTTGTTTAATCTCGACAATATAACGTTCTGTTAATACCTGAGCCCGGCAGGTGACAGACAGCAACAGCAGTGCCGCAAATAGAGGGTTCTTAATCACTTTATTCTTACATCCTGGTTTGAAGGGAAGAAGTATAGACCAAGAAAATAAGCGTGTTTTCTGACAAAAAAAATTGCTAAAAACTCATTAAAATGCAGCTGTATCGATTGCTGGGCCCTGAGAGTGTAATCATGAGCCATTCGATGGTTAGATGGATGACTTCGGTCACTTAGTTAGAAGTCTTGTGTCCTTTGGTGTTTCCGGACTGCCAAGCAAAACATATTACCCTCATGAAAGAGGGTGTTGCAAAACTTATCCTCTTGCTCTTTTTGGGGTTGGATGATTTTGATTTACATCAGGAGGCCTAAGTCCCCGGTTTGCACCAACAGGTATTCGAAGATGCACTATTCTTGTTTGCTTGCTCAGCTGACGAGCATTCTTGCAAAGACGTCTGCATGGCCTCGGGCGTTGATCTTCGGGCAAGTCACAGGTTTCCGGTTCGGTCCTGTATCTTTTCTGGTTACCCGACGCAGCTTTTACGGTGCCCGTTTGGGAAAAGTCAGGTTGGTTCCGACCCAAAGCAGCGCAGAATCTTTTCCACAGCCTCGATACGGGAGGGGGCGTTATACTGGCTCGGGCTTCCTGCGGGCTTTCCCTGCGGCTGTGATCCAGTTGGGATAATTCCGTCGTTTGTGTTGTTATTGGTTGTGTTTCTGAAGACGCTCCCGGGGATGGTGAAAGTGTCTGGGTTAGCGAAAAGGAGAACCCGACTTTTTCAGAAGGTAAGCTCTGTGGCTCTGAGTTCCTGTAGAGCCTTGACCTTGTTTTCGGTCTTGCTCCAGATTGTCGGAATTTACAAACGCCATTACAGTTATTCGCGAAACAATTTAAACCCAGAGTATGCTGGTTTTGTTGAGGTTCTCCGTCACCGCCACCAGAGTCAGAATGCTGGCGGCTGCTGATAATGCCTCTAAGCCGTGTCGTTGTCCCTGAGGCTTGCTGGGTGGATGATTCTGACAGTTGGCCTTGTTGTTGGTTATCTCCGGGGCTAAGCATCATTGTATTGATCACAAACGGATAATCCTGACTCAATTCTTGTTGTCCAACCGGATTAAACATGGGGGAATCGGGATTCCAATAGCTGCTTAACAGCAAGCCGACAACGATAAACGGTAGCCATGAATAGGTGTTGGAATTTATATAGACGTCTTTGGTCGTCAGGGTCAGATCGTAGGCAACCAGTGCATGGGTAGCGTAGAGCACATGCCACGAAATCGACTCAATGATGGCCGTATGTAGTCCGTATCCGCAGGGTCCGGGTGGTATGTTATTTGCCGGGGAATCTGATCCTTCATAGTTGTTTATTTTGGTAATGATTGAAGGGTTTTTCGGCAATGTACGCGGGTAGTGCTGTTGGTTAGAAAAGCTTTTGTCTGGAGAATCTGTATTTTGTTGAAGCTCGACAATATAACGTTCTGTTAATGCTTGAGCCCGGCAGGTGACGGATAATAACAAGAGTAACAGCAGGGCCGTAAAAATTGGGTTTACAATCACTTTTTTCTTACATTTTGATTTAAAGCGAAGAAGTGTAGACCAGAAAAACAGGTGTTTTTTCTAATAAAGACCATTTGTTAAAAAAACTCTATCGCTGGCTGCTGAGCCCCCGGGCTGTGGTCACGTCACAGGTTCATTGTCGTCTGTGGCTTCTCATTTTGTGAAAACTCAGGGATTGGCAGTCTTGAAGACCTTTCCACATCGACGCTATTGGCCATATTCGCTGATTTAGACCTCACAGACTCATCGCCCTCTGTGGCAGCGGCGTTTGTGCTCTGCCAAGGCTCGTCTATTTAAGCAGGTTCTCTGGCATGACCGCAGCAGGCCATCCTCGTCGACAAAGGGTATGAGACATGTCAGATTGTCTGTTCTCCTTGTGAAAACGAAAGGCAACGAACGGAAATCCCGGGGCTCGTTATGAGTACCTGGTAAGTTCTGTTGTGCCTCTTCGTTTACTGCAAAATCAGGTGATTGTGCTAATAAATTCATATCTGCTCTGCAAAGTGGGCAGGTTTTCATTGACCGTCGCGGAGCGTTCAGAAACACCCTTCGTAAACAGTGTGTGTCAATTTTCTGTGAACAACAGGGAGTAACCATTGCATTGTTAAATTTATCAAAACATATAGGGCAGTTCTCACCTGCTTCAGCCAGCTCTTGGCTATCGGATGGTGGTCGGAATCGACAGACGCCATTACAGGAATCGACGTAACAATCCAAACCGTAAGTGTGCTGGTGTTGTTCAGGGTTTCCGTTACCTTCGCCAGAGCCTGAGTCCAGTGAGCTGGTGAAAGAACCTGTAAGTTGGGTGGTTGTTCCTGAGACCTGCTGACCGGATGATTCTGATGGCTGGCTTTGTTGTGGGTTATCTTCGGGGCTAAGCATCATTGTATTGATCACAAACGGATAATACTGGCTCAATTCTTGTTGTCCGATCGTACCAAACATGGGTGAATCCGGGCTCCAATAGGTGTTTAACAACGAGTCGGCAACAATAAACGGTAGCCATGAATAAATGTTGGAGTTTAGATGGGCGTCTTTGGTAGTCAGGGTCAGTTTGCAGGCAACCAGCAAATGGGTAGCGTAGAGCAGATGCCACGAAATCGACTCACTAATGCCTGTTTTTAGCCCTTCACTGCCGGGTCCGGGTGACTGGGAATCTGACCCCATAAAGTTGTTTGTTTTGGCAATGCTTGAAGGGTTGTTCGGCAATGTGCGCAGGTCATGCTGCGTGATAGAGAAGCTCTGGGTTTCAGGGAAATCTGTATTCTGTTCAAGTTCGACAACAAAATGTTGTGTCGATCGTTGAGCATGGCAGGTGGCAGACAAAGACAGCAGTAACAGCAGTGGTACATAGATTGACTGTTTGGTCATTTATTCTTACATCCTGGTTTAAATGTTCTGCAAGTAATTTTGCGAGACCAAGTGTAGACCAGAAAAATTCACTGAAGCAATGCGATATTCTTTGGCGATCCCGGAGGGTGAAATTACGAGCCATTCTGTGATAGATGGTTGGCTTCGTGCATCTTTTTAGACGATTAATGTCTTTTAGTGAAAGGGCCAGTGCATTCCCACGCTGTGACCCAAAAGGCCTAAAAGCGAGGGAACGCGTTGATCAGGCTAGCGATTTCGATGTTCTCTTTTGTGTTCCACCGGGGCTCTGGTATTTCTGCAGACCTTCCCGCGTGGACGTTGCTGTCCATCCTTCCCGACATCGGTTACGTCACGGGTTTTCTGTCTGCTGTGGCACTTGACTTTGTGGTATGCCAGAGCTTGGACATTTTTGCATACCTTCAAGCATGGCCGCGACATCACGGTCAGATTACAGGTTTGTGGCTTGCTGTGGTGTTTGCTTTTGTGCTCTAACAGGGCTCGGATATTCTTGCAGACCTTCCCGCATCGCCGTTGCTGGCCATCCTCGCCGATTAAGGCCTCGTTACAGGTTCTTGGCCCGAATACTCTCTCAGAGAGAGCGAAAAAGGCTGTTCGTGGGAAACGGCCCCGGGGTTCGTTATAACGACCTGGTGGGCCTTGCTGTGTCTCTGCGCTTAATGCTAAATCCGGCGATCGTGCTAAAAAATCCATGTCTGCTCTGCAAAATGGGCAGGTTTTCGTGGTCCATCGAGGAGCGGTCAGAAACACCCTTCGCAAACAGTATGTGTCAATTTTCTGCGAACAACAGGGAGTGACCATTGCATTGCTAAATTTATCAAAGCATATAGGGCAATTCTCACCTGCTTCAGCCAGCTCTTGGCTATCGGATGGTGATCGGAATCGACAAACGCCATTACAGGAATCGACGTAACAATCCAAACCGTAAGTATGTCGATGTTGTTCAGGGTCTCCGTTACCGTTGCCATAACCTGAATCCAGAGGGCTGGTGAAAGAACTTGTTAATTGGGTGGTTGTTCCTGATGCCTGCTGACCGGATGATGCGGATAGCTGGCTTTGTTGTGGGTTATCTCCGGGGCTGGGCGCCATGGTGGTGATTACAAACGGATAATCCTGACTCAATTCATGTTGTCCAATCCGATTAAACATGGGGGAATCGGGATTCCAATAGCTGCTTAACAGCGAGCCGACAACGATAAATGGTAGCCATGAATAGGTGTTGGAATTTATATAGACGTCTTTGGTCGTAAGGGTCAGATCGTAGGCAACCAGTGCATGGGTAGCGTAGAGCACATGCCACGAAATCGACTCAATGATGGCCGTATGTAGTCCGTATCTGCGGGGTCCGGGTGGTATGTTATTTGCCGGGGAATCTGATCCTTCATAGTTGTTTATTTTGGTAATGATTGAAGGGTTTTTCGGCAATGTATGCGGGTAGTGCTGTTGGATAGAAAAGCTTTTGTCTGGAGAGTCTGTATTTTGTTGAAGCTCGACAATATAACGTTCTGTTAATGCTTGAGCCCGGCAGGTGACAGATAATAACAAGAGTAACAGCAGGGCCGTAAAAATTGGTTTTACAATCACTTTTTTCTTACATTTTGATTTAAAGCGAAGAAGTGTAGACCAGAAAAACAGGTGTGTTTTCTAATAAAGACCATTTGTTAAAAAAACTCTATCGCTGGCTGCTGAGCCCCCGGGGCGTGGTCATGTCACAGGTTCATTGCCGTCGGTGGTGCATCATCTTGTGAAAACTCAGGGTTCTGGCATTCCGGAAGATCCTGCTGCATGGCCTTTGCTGGCCATTCTCGCCGATCACGGTCAGTTCACAGGTTTGTTGCCCAGAGTGGTACTGTGTTACGTGTGCTGCCAAGGCTCTTCTATTCCTGCAGTGCCTCCCGCATGGCCGTGGCTGGCGATCCTGGCCGATTATGACATTGTCACATGTCAGACTGTCTGCTCTCCCGGTGAAAACGAAAGGGGCCAAACGAAAACCCCAGGGTTCGTTATAAGGATTTGGTCGGTCCTGCTGTCCCTCTTCGCTTACTGCAAAATCCGGTGATTGTGCTAACAAATTCATGTCTGCTCTGCAAAGTGGGCAGGTTTTCATTGACCGTCGTGGAGCATTCTGAAACGTCCTTTTTAAACAGTGGTTATCAATTTTCTGCGAACAACAGGGAGTAATCATTGTGTTGCTAAACTTTTCATAGCATATAGGACACTCCTCATCTGCTTTAGCTCGCTCACTGCTATCGGATGGTGGTCGAAATCGACAAACACCATTACAGGAATCGACGAAACAATTTAAACCGTAAGTATGCTGGTGTTGTTCAGGGTCTCCGTTACCATCGCCAGCGCCGGAATCCAGAGAGCTGGTGGGAGAGCCTGTCAGTTGGGTGGTTGTTACTGCTGTGGCCTGCTGTCCGGATGATGCTGGTGGCTGGCCTTGTTGTGGGTTATCTCCGGGGCTGGGCGTCATGGTGTTGATCGCAAACGGATAATCCTGACTCAATTCTTGTTGTCCAATGGTGCCAAACATGGGTGAATCGGGATTCCAATAGCTGTTTAAAAGTGATTCGACAACGATAAACGCTAGCCATGAATAGGTGTTGGAATTTATATAGACGTCTTTGGTCGTCAGGGTAAGTTCAAAGGCAACCAGCAGACGGGTAGCATAAAGCACATGCCACGAAATCGACTCAATAATGGTTGTTTTTAGCCCGTAACCGTCGGGTCCAAATGGTATGTTATTTGCCGGGTAATTTGACTCTGCATAGTCGTTTGTTTTGGCAATGATTGTAGGGTCGTCAGGCAATGTATGTGGATAATGCTGTTGGATAGGAAAGCTTTTGTCTGGAGAACCTGTATTCTGTCGCAGCTCGACAATATAACGTTTTGTCAGCATTTGAGCCTGGCAGGTGACCGGTAATGATAGCAGCAACAGCAGCACTGCGGGGAGTGGGTGTTTGATCATTTATTCTTGCATCCTGATTTAAATATTCTGCAATCAATCTTGCGAGGCCAAGTGTAGCCCAGGAAAATTCTTTGAAGCGCTGCGGTATCCTTTGGCGAGGCCGAAGAGGGTAATCACGAGCCATTCGGTGGTGGATGGGTAGCTTTGTGTACCTATCAAAACGATTATTGTCTTTTACTGAAGGGGCTTATGCATTCCCACGCTTTGACCCACAGGGCCTGAAAGCGTGAGAACGAGGGCAAAGCGTGGGAACGAGTTGAGAGCAAAAGGCGAGCGTCAGATTTAATCGCTACTGACTTCTTTTTGCTTTTCTGAGGCTGGGTTATGCTGGTTCATACTGGCAGGCCTACGACCATGATACATCATTCTGTGCTGCATCAGACGCTGAGGATTCATGCAAAGCCGCGTGCACCACGGCCACCCCGGGCCCTCAACCTCAATGCCACAGACTAGCAGGTCGTGTCTGTTTTGGTTACCCGATGGGGCTTCAGGGGTGGGTTGGCTCCGACTCAACGCAGCACAGAACCTTTGCCAAAACTTCGATAGATTGTCCTTCAGACCCGTTCCGGCTCCCTGCTGTTTTTCCCAGCCGTTGTGAAACTTGTCAAAGTGATCCACCAGGGCTTGACGACTCCCGCAGATCATCCCGCATGGTTGCAGCGTGCCATTCGGGCTTTTCACGCGTTCGCCACAAACTGCCTCTTCACAGAGTAGGTAAATGTACCCGTTTCGGAAAACCTCCGGGTCTCTTGCAGTGGCTATTTGGGCAAGAGTCGCGTGTCGGGTCTGACGCAAATATGATAACTCCCTCGATTCTGTTTTTATTGGCTGTGTTTCTGGAGTCTCAGCTATGGAGGTTGACGGCGACTGGGCAAGCGAAAGTGAGAACCCAACGGCTTCTGAGGGAGGGCTTTGTGGATCGAATTCCCCATCGAGCCCTGAGCCTTGTTCCGTTGTTGCTTCTGATTTTCTGAATTTACAAACGCCATTACAGTTATCTGCGTGACAGTTTAGATCGAAAGTGTGTTGCTGTTGTTCAGGGTCTCCGTTACCTTCGCCAGAGTCAGAATGCGGGTGGCTGGTGATAGTGCCTCTCAGTCGTATGGTTGTTCCTGAGGCTTGCTGGGTGGATGCTGTTGATAGCTGGCCTTGTTGAGAATTATCTTCGGGGCTGAGCATCATAGTGTTGATTGCAAACGGGTGGTCCTTACTCGCCTCTGGTTGTCCTATCGGGTTAAACATCGGTAAGTCGCTGATCCAATAGCTGCTTAAAAGAGAGCCGACAGCGATAAATGCAAGGGGTAGTTGAGAATAGGTTTTGGCGTCTGGAGAAGTGTCATGAGTGGTCAGGATCAGTTCGAAGGCAACCAGCAGATGAGTAGCGAAAAGCAAATTCCAGGAAATCGACTCAATAATGGTCTTTTTTAGCCAGTAACCGTCGGGTCCGAATGCCAGGTTATTTGTCGGGGAGTCTAATAATGCATAGCTGTTTGTTTTGCCAGTGATTGAAGGGTTATCCGGCAATGTATGCCGGTCATGCCGCTTGATAGAAAAGATTTTTTCAGAAGAATCCACATTTTGTTGCAGCTCGACAATATAACGCTCTGTCAACCATTGAGCCTGGCAGGTGACAGATGACGACAGCAACAACAGCAGTGCCGCAAGGAGTGAGTGTTTGAACATTTATTCTTACATCCTGATTTAAAGTTTCTGCAAGTAATCTTGCGAGACTGAGTTTAGATCAGGAAAGTAAGAGTGTTTTTTTAATAAAGCACGCCCGGAAGAGGTCACTACATAGCATGATTTCCTGTCCGGGCGTGTTCGATTCAGCTATCAAAAGTGTTGTTGAGTTTTTTCTCAACCATCACTTTTCTCAGCTTGGCGAATCTTGGCAGACCATTGAGATAAGGCGGGTATTCTTCACCTTCAATCAGCGGCTCAAGGTATTCCCGGCAGACCGGAGTAATGCCAAAGCCTTCCTCATCAATGAACTCCATGGGCATTTTCTTTTCGAAGTTGGCCACTTCTTCCAACTGCACTTCACCGATAGACCAGCGATAGGGCGCATTGGACTCACGGGTGATACAGGGCATTACGGCATTTTTGCCAGTGACCGCCAGTTCAACTGCTGCTTTACCCACGGCATAAGCCTGTTCAACATCCACTCTGGAGGCAATATGTCTGGCTGAACGCTGCAGGTAGTCTGCCACCGCATAGTGGTATTTGAAGCCGTGTTCCCGCTTGATCATGGTGCACAGTGCCGGTGCCACACCACCGAGCTGCTGATGACCAAAAGAGTCGATGACCGTGGTTGAAGCAGATACAAAAGTGCCATCGGCGTATTTGGCGCCTTCAGAGGCGACAATGACACAGTAACCTTCTTCATCCACGGTTTTCTTGACCTTGGCCAGAAACTTTTCTTTATTCAGGGGCGTTTCCGGGAACACAATAATATGAGGAGGATCTCCATTCTGACGGGCTGCCAGTCCGGCGGCCGCTGCCAGCCAGCCGGCATGGCGGCCCATCACTTCCATGACAAACACCTTCGTAGAGGTATCGCACATGGAGGCAATATCGTGGCTGGCCTCTTTGGTGGAAACGGCAAGGTATTTGGCGGCTGAACCAAACCCGGGGCAGTTGTCGGTTACCGCCAGATCATTATCGATGGTTTTGGGAATACCAATGCAGGTGATGGGGTAGCCCATTTTTTCACTGAGCTGAGACACCTTCAGCGCCGTATCCATGGAATCGTTACCGCCGTTGTAGAAGAAGTAGCCGATATTGTGTGTCTGAAACACTTCGATCAGTCGGCGGTATTCTGCTTCACTCTCTTCGAAGGATTTGAGCTTGTAACGGCATGATCCAAATGCGCCTCCGGGGGTTCGGTGAAGTGCTCCGATGGTTTCATGGGATTCCTGACTGGTGTCAATCAGTTCTTCTCTGAGCGCTCCCAGAATACCGTTATAACCCGCATAGACCTTACCAATTTGGTCCGGATAGCGACGTGCGGTCTCGATAACGGCGCAGGCACTGGCATTGATAACTGCTGTTACGCCCCCTGACTGTGCATAAAATGCATGTTTGATTGACATCCTGAGTGGCTCTCGCTGAATAGTAATCTTGGCTTTGAATGTTTCTGTTGTTCTATGGTTTAGCGGGTTTCGATCCGCATAATACTTAAAACAAGCCTGTTTGTCCGTTTATTTAGCGGAATTTTTTCTGTAAAAAGGTAAGGAAAGAGTCTTAAATCCACGGCCAGAACGACTTCGCATTGGCCATATGTTTTCAGAACCGTTTGCGGCCCTTGAAGAGCCGCCAGCGACTGACGATGAGTAAGGATGGTATGCGCATACATATTCTGGGAATCTGCGGCACATTTATGGGAAGCCTCGCCCTTCTGGCCAGGGATATTGGCATCAGGGTCAGTGGTTCCGATGAACATGTCTATCCGCCCATGAGCACACAGCTGGAAGCTGAAGGTATTCAGCTGATGCAGGGCTATCATATCGAACATCTTGACCATGAGCCTGATCTGGTCGTGATAGGGAATGCCATGAGCCGGGGGAACCCGATTGTAGAGCACGTCCTGAACAAGGGACTTGCTTATACCTCGGGTCCCCAGTTTTTTGCCGAGCACATTCTGAAAGACAAATGGGTGATGGCCGCCGCTGGTACTCATGGCAAAACCACAACCGGCAGCATGTTGGCGTGGATTCTGGAATATGCAGGCATGTCGCCGGGTTTTCTGATTGGTGGCATCCCGGCTAACTTTGGTATTTCGGCTAGAATGGGGAAGACTCCGTTTTTTGTGGTCGAAGCGGATGAGTACGATACCGCCTTCTTCGATAAACGTTCTAAGTTTGTTCACTACCATCCCCGTACAGCCATACTGAATAATCTTGAATTTGATCACGCGGATATCTTCGAAAATCTTGCCGCTATCCAGAAGCAGTTTCACCATCTGGTCAGAACAATACCGGGTGATGGCCGAATTATATCTCCGGCGAACTGCGAAGCCCTGAACCAGGTTCTGGCGATGGGGTGCTGGTCGGAACAGGAGCAGTTGGGAGTTGAGTGGACGACCCACCTGACTGCAACGGATGGCAGTGGTTTTGATGTCATCTATCAGGGCAAGGTGGTTGGCCAGGTCAACTGGTCGCATACGGGTGATCACAACGTTGCCAACGGCCTGGCGGCTATAGCCGCTGCCCGGCACGTCGGGGTGTTGCCTGCTCTGGCTTGTGAAGCACTCAGCCTCTTCAAGGGGGTCAAACGCAGAATGGAATTGCTGGCTGATATAGGTGGCATCAAAGTGTATGATGACTTCGCCCATCATCCGACGGCGATTGAAACCACTTTGAATGGCTTACGTGCCCGACATCAGAATGACCGTATTCGGGCTGTTATCGAGCCGCGCTCCAATACCATGAAAATGGGCGTTCATGGTGATGCTTTGTCGGGTTGTGTCAGGAATGCGTCTGAAGTCATCTGGTTTCAGCCCACAAATATTGAGTGGTTACAGGGTGAGTTTATTGACAAAAGCCCCGTTCCTACCCGTGTAATGTCGTCTACTGAAGAGATCATCGATTACCTGATTGAAACTTCTGAGAAGGGTGATCATCTGGTCATTATGAGTAATGGTGGCTTTGAGGGAATTCATCAGCGTCTGCTGGTGAAACTTAATAACGCGGCAGCGTCAGAAAAAGGTTAATACATTGGCTGAGAGAATTACTCTTGCTATTACCGGGGCTTCCGGGGCCCAGTATGGACTCAGGTTGATGCAGTGTCTTGTCGCTTCGGGGGCAGAGATTTTTTGCATGATTTCAAGAGCCGCAAAAGTGGTGATTGAAACGGAAACGTCTCTTCATCTGCCTGACGGCGACCGGGAAGCAGAGGCTGTCTTGATTGATTACTGCAAAGCCAGAGCCGGGCAGATCAAACTATTAGGCCATGAAGAATGGATGTCGCCCGTTGCCTCTGGCAGTGGTGCTGCCAGTAAGATGGTCGTCTGTCCCTGCAGTTCGGGCACATTGTCGTCTATAACCTATGGAGCCAGTAATAATCTGATTGAGAGAGCTGCGGATGTGGCTTTAAAAGAGCGCAGAAAGCTGGTTCTGGTGCCCAGAGAAGCACCATATTCGGAGATTCACCTTGAGAATATGCTCAAGTTGACCCGAATGGGGGCAGTGATTTTGCCTGCCTCACCCGGATTTTATAACAAACCTGAAACCATGGAAGATCTGGTGGACTTTGTGGTGGCCAGGATATTAAGCCAGCTGGACATCGAGCAGACACTGATGCCCGGGTGGGGGCAGTCGTACGTTAATTAGTTAATTCGCGACTGCAGGTTGTGAAGCCAGAGAGCCAGTGCGTCCAGATAAAGTATTATCCGGGTCCCTTCATCCGCAGTCTGAGCGGTTACTTCAGGCTGGAAAGCGTCAGGAAGCTCCTGTTTCACCACTTCCAGTTGATAGTGGGCATGGGGTTGGTCAGAAATTACCAGTGTTCTGCCGGGAGTCGGTGCTGCTTTCATCCACTGAATCAGGGTGTCCCGCGTGTTGGCTCTCTGCCAGTGATTCTGTTTCCAGACTCTGGGAGAGTCAACAAACTCTGTCGGCAGCTTTTTCATCTCCCCGGGAAGTTTCATGGTGGCAAACAGTTGCATGGCACCTTCTGTCTCTGTGATGGGGCGGGCAGTTCTGGCGCCCTTTCCCCGGGCCTGTTCACCAATACTGTTGGCAACAAGACTGTCAATATTATCGATACCCTCTTTCAGTGGACGTTGTCCTACCAGAAAAACAATTTTGTTAAACCGGACACCCTCCTGCCAGAGTTTGGCGAGGTGGTTAAGTCTTCGCTCCATTCCGGGAACCGTTGCCCCCAGGACTAAGGAGTACTCATAGTTTGTAGAGGATGGGAGTAACTCCTGAACGAAGTTGAGCGCCTTAAGGTGACCCATAACCGCCAGATGTTGGTCCGGTGTCAGGGGCAGATCCTTCATCTCCCAGCGCTCCTGACCGGGTTGTCTGCGCCACTGTTGAGAAGCAATGATCAGAGAGTCGAGGGAGTTTGTGTGAGAGATACCGACTTCGTCCATTAAAGTGGCTAAGCCCGACAGTTTCAGAGGGTTAATGACTGTGCTGTGGTCCAGAATCGAGCTGTCAGAGGCGGGGGCATGTCGGTGCATAGAGTCCTTCCATGGAATCAGTCAGAATGGGAAAAGGCAGGTGTTAAAACATTAAGTACCTAACCAGTTGGTTTCGCATATTCTGGACGGCGGCTTTTTCCATCCTTCTGCGTTCCAACTCTGGTTGCGTAGCTATGGCTACGCGCCCGTCGTTGCGCCTTGAAGGATGAAAAAATCCACTCGCCAGAATATGCAAAACCAACTGGCCAGGTACTTACTAAAGCCGTAATAGAATTTTTCGGCCGGGCAGAAGAGTGATTTAGACTATTGCCTGTCAGCCTCCTGGCCTGCTTTCTGAGCGATTCTGATCTGCAGGTTGTGAAGCCAGAGGGCCAAAGCATCGAGGATCATGATGATTTGACTGTCAGGATCTGCTTGCTGGGCCGTTCCCTCGGTGATGAAGCCTTGGGGTAATTCCTGCCGGATGACCTCTTGCTGATAAAGAAGATGCGGCTGGTTTGATACGATCAGGGCAGAGCCGGGTTTGGGGTTGCTCTTTACCCAGCTTTTGAAACTGTCTCTTGTGTTGCCCCGTTGCCATCGATCGACCAGCCAGGTTCGGCTCGATGAGAAGAGTTCAACAGGAATATTTTGCATGTCATCAGGCATTTCAGTGGACATATAGACCATCCTGGCGGCTTCTTTTTCTGTTGCAGGGCGTGCCTTTTGTTTTTTATCCCTGGAAGCCTCTTTACCAATCACGTCAGAAACCAGTAATTCTGTCATGTCGATGTCGTCGTGAATGGGGCGCTCTCCGGATAAAAAAATGATCCGGTCGAAGCGAACGCCTTCCTTCCAGAGTGTGACCAGATGCTGAAAACGACTTTTCATCCGTGGTGCTGTTGCACCTAGCACCAGAGCGTAATCAAACTGTTTCTTATTGGGTTTCTGTTGATTGATTAAGCCCAGGGCTGCCAGATACTTCCTCACCTTTTTTTTCTGTTTGGCAGAAAAATTCAGGTCTGCCACTTCCCAGCGCTCCTGGCCGGGTTTTCTCCGCCACTGCTGAGTTGCTTCGACCATGGAGTTAAAATCTTTCTTGTGAGGAGTGCCCGTTTCAGAGAGCAGTGCTGACAGTGTATCAAGTTGCTGCTGGCTTAATGCAGGATCAGCAGCCAGAGTCTTGGCTGTCAGGAAGAGCGTCAGTAAAAGCCCTGATAGCTGGAGCTTATAGCGTTGATAGGAGCTGAAGTTCATGACCATTGATGGACCCGGTTAAAACACCTCAGCATAGATCAGTTTTTGATTCAATGTGGTAAAGATGGCAAAGAAGATTTCGCTACCGCATTAATCAGGCTCTGATCCAGATCGGGGAGCGCCCAGGCTTCAGGGTAGTTTTTTGAGAGTTCTGCAATCATGATCGAGTATTCTTCTGCCGGTTTATTAAGAAGGTAGGTCAGAAAGGTATAGATGCGGTTGGACATCTGATGATTAAACTGTGTCATCTGTTCTTCTGAGATAGCCCTGGTTTTTTCAGCCTCCTCCAGAACAGAGTTGCGGGTACAGTTAGCAGCAATCATCAGGGCCAGTTTTTTGACGGTATCATCATTCATGGGACTTCCTCAGCTTGTGTGTTTTCCTATCTTCAGTGTAGATCGGTTGAATTCGGTCAAAGTAAAGCGGGTTCTTATAGATCGGGTAATTGAATTTATGGTTTTGAAAGTCAATGGGGAAAAACCTCATGATTGCCTTTTGAGACCTCACTCTTGAAGCACAAAGCGTGGCATTGGCAAAATGCCACGCTATACCAAAAGCAGTTTATTGATACTTAATTATGAAAATTTTCTGCTGTCAGCTTATAAGGCTCATCAGGTTTAATATCTCCATACAGATCTTGATACCTTTGCAGTTTGGCGGCATCCTGGTTGGTCTGTTCCTGTTGTCTGGCAACGTTTGACCAGGTGCTGGTGGCGTAATAAAGCCCGACCGCACCACCCAGGCCCATGCTGAAAGCAGCACCTACCGTTGATCCAAAGAGGAAGCCTCCCGCCAATGCACCACCCATTCCCCATCGGGCGAAGGTTCCCCAGGCTTCATTGATGCGTACACAATACTGCTTGATGCTTTTCCAGGCTCTGGACGTTCCAATGGATTTGATCTTGTCCTTTATAAAGGTCGGTACTTTGATACTGTCCACAGACAGCCCCATAAAGGTTCTTTTGGCTCTGGCGCCCAATTGCTCAAGAGCTCTACCTCCAGCTCTAACCAGAGTATTAGCAGTGTCTATCGCCAGCTGATCATGCGTCCCATTAATGATCTTATGATCCTGAAACACTGGCGTTGAATGCGTTGCTTCTGTTCCGTAAGCCATGGCATACCTCCTTGATAATCCATGAGCGGGTTGGTTTTTTCACGACAGGCAGTATGACATGGGGTGAAAAGAGAGGTCACTGACGGTTCGGTCAGTGTGGCTAACATCAGGCTCTCAGAGGCTCCCTAAAAAGTATCAATGGGACACCTTTGCAGTGAGTACCATTCACTGATGGCGTCTATCTCTTCCCCGGTCAGCATCCTGGCGATATTGACCATGGGGATATGGTTGCCTCGCAGTCCATTCCGATAATCATTCAGCTGCTTCACCATATAGACTTTCTTCTGACAGGCCAGATTAGGATTAATGTCAGCAGTGCCTATGCCGTCGGGGCCATGGCATCCGGAACACAGAACCAGGGCCTTATTTTTCGCAGCTTCCAGTCTCGGAGTCATTTCAACCGGACGAAATTCAGAGCTTTTGTGCCCGGACAGGTCGCATCCGGCCAGCAGGACCGCAGAGAAGAGGCTGATGGGCAGCCAGGGCTTAATGTTCATAATGTTCCCCAAGATACCTCTCTAATGGGTCAGGCTCCTAGCTGAGGCGGTGTGTGTTGAAGGTTAGAGACCTCCGGCTACCCGGTTTAGCCGTGCCTTGCGATGACGTTAGTATTAATGACAAGAATGTGAATCTGTATGACAAAACATTAAACAATGAACTTACATTTTTGTCTAATTCACAAAACTTTAAAAAGGAGGAGTATTAAATGTCGATTTTTTGCATTACACAAAGGAATGAGAATCTACACCAAAATTTCTGAGTGATTTTGATCTTGTTTTGTACGGCTATCGCCTGCTTCAGCTGCGCATCGCAGGGCGACGCCTCGGAACGAACCTGATCAATTGTTATGTTTGTTGTTAAGGTGGATAAATTACTTTTCAGATGAAATAGACTGTAACAAGACTATGGTTTCATAGAAATTGGTGTCGATTCCAATAGACTTGTAAAAGTCATGAAAACCTTGGTTATTGAGAAAAGTACTTAATATTTGTTCCAGTAAAAATTTGGTTCTTGCTTTCAAATCTCCTACCCCCATTGATTCATACGGACGCAGGAAATCACTCAAGCTTACACCATGCAGAGTGGTTGTACCGAACTCTGCCGCCTTTGTAGCAAACTCCTGAGGTATATGCTTATGGAAGACTTGGCTCATTGATTTTTGAAGATTCTGCACAAACACGTCTTTGGCAGATGTTGCAGAAACTTCCAGTTTAGAGTGAAGCACTGAAAAACATGCCCTGAGTTCATCAAGAGTAATGCTAAGCTCTGAAGAACTTTTTAAGTCTTCATGTTTTCCAAACTCCTCTGAGTTTGATGGAAGAGTTTTCTCCATGCCCCGATCAAAAAAATCCAATACTTTTTTCGTTTCAGATAGTAGGTCAGCATGAAGCTCTACGGAACATGTAGCTATTAAAACCAACAAACACCTTATGATCTTCATCATTGTCGTCCAACCGAGTGGTGGTTCTGCAGTATGTATAGTTGAAATTTCTGGGAAAGCATAATGCTGGTTTCAGCTGCTGCACCGCAGGCTGAGCGACCTCCAAAAATCGTCAACAGGTTGGCAATCATGGGTTCCAGCTTTTTTTGCTTATTCGCCACTTCTCCATGGGTGCCACTCCTTTTACGAATGAAATGTAAATAATTTTTAAATAAGGAGATGTGTCATACCTAATCTGCTATACCTGTGGCCTCAAAATGGAAATTTTTGAAAACTTTTGAAGAGTTAGGTGCTGAATAAAATAGCTGCTTTGATACTACCGGGAATGCACAGATTATTTACCTGAACCATTACCAGTGGAATGAGGATCAATGTAAGGCCTCATATAGATATTATTGAGAATATGACATGTGATAGTCTGGGCAGTCTTAAAATTAAGATATTTGTATAAGTGTCATGCTATGAACTTAATTGAAAAAATATTGGTTGCGGTAATAGCTACTTTTCTTTTAAACGTGCAAGGTGCTGTAGCAATTAACTTAAAAGATGTTTTCAAATATGACGTGCCGCTTTTAATTATTTTAAACTATTTAAGCTGTCCAGAAGAAGTAAACCTTATTGAGGCAATTCAAGATGTAGAGGGTATGGAAAGAGCTATAGTGCTGGTAACTAATGATGTGGCCGATAAAGTTAGCCATATTGATTTTTCTTTTGTTTCAGAAACAATCTGGGTCAATGGGTTAAAAAATTGTTTGCAGGAAGATATAATTCGCCTCGATGACCAAAGTTTTACTATAAAGGGGGTACCATTGCCTGGTTTGCTTTCATATTCTCCAATTGATAAATTTGAAGTAAAACTTGTTCAGTCTGTAGTACTTTATGATTGTGAAATTAAATCATGGGTAGGAGAACAGTGGTCTATTGCAGGTCAAAGGAAAGATGGAGTTGTGTTTTTTATTGAGGGAGGGGTTGTTGACTCAACAACTTACGACACAGAAGGTACAATTCTATTAGCTCCGTCTTGGCTGGAGCTTATTAAAAATTTGGATCTTTACGATGCAATATGTCTTTTCAATGGATGTAAAATTTCCCAGGATATGCGACTTTTAATTGTTTCTTGTATAAGCTCGACATCTGATATTTCAAGAATTGTGATGAGTATCTTATGTGAAATAATTAGTGGTAAGCAAAAAGAAATTCAAGAGATTATTCGCCAGTGTAAGCTTCAAAAAACACTTGTTTCAGAGTTTCTCACACTATCCTATATAAACTAGTCATTCATTTCTTTGAATGATGAAATATAGAGTACATTACGAGTTTTTAGAAAAAACACCTCAAAGACTGCTATTGCCAAGAGACTCACTTTAATATTCATTTAATCCTGTTTCAGCCATTCAGTTAAATCAGAGTGGCTGAAACGGATTAAGCGTTTGTATCACTCTCTGTCAAAAGACAGCAAGCCCTGGTCAGGTGACTCTAATCAATGGCTTTTCCATCTTCCGTAAGGCGAAGCCATTGGTGAGAAAACCAGTAATAATGACGTCCATCCATCGAAGGGGCCGTGCAGTTATAGCGACTGCGACCAACTGGCAGTGGCGATTTTGCCTGAGTTGTGAATCGGGTTTTCTCTTTATCGAACCATTTCACTTCAACTTTGCCCTGTCCGGAGACATAACAATTGAGTTGCTGTTTCTGATAGCTGCCATCGGCCAGAGTAAGGGTTAAAGAGGGTGTCAGGTTTTTTGGATCGATGATGGCGGTATCGGGTTCCTGCTGCATCACTGGCAGGGGTCTGCTGTTAACTTTGGTTCTGAAACCACTCATATCGGAATAACTTCCGGACATAGGGAAGCGGGGCAGACGGGTAAAGTCTGATAATGGGCCAACGGCACCAGACTGCTGTCCAAATCCAATATAGCCCATCTCTTTGATCATCTTTCTCAGTTCCGGGGCTGTCTCACCGAAAGGCCAGGCCAGCATTTTCACATTCTGACCGGTTTCTTTCCTGATGCGTTGTTCGGTTTCGGTGATCTCTTTTCTGGAACGCTCGAGCCAGGCCTGATTGGATTCTCCGGGTTGCTTTTCCGGCATATGAGGGTGGTTGAGGGTGTGGTTGGCGATGGTCGCGCCTGAGCGGGTCATCTCCTGAATCTGCTGCCAGGTCAGGAAGTTGCCAAAGCCACTGTCTACTGGCTGAGTGCTGACAAAAATGGTAAAGGGCCAGCCCTTTTCTTTGAGCATTGGGAAAGCATTTTCGTAGATGTTCTTATAAGCATCATCGAAAGTGATCACTACCGTTTTATCAGGCACCGAGTCGCCACTTTGTATGGCTTTGGTGATGGCCTCTATGGGCGCTACGTTAAAGTCATTCTTATCCAGGTAATCCAGATGTTGCCTGAACATCTCTGGCGTAATACTGGTGATAGCCGGGGTCTTGTCACTGACATGATGATATTGCAGGAAAACCGCGCTATCTGCTGCCATAGCCAGTGAAGGTATGAATGCAGCTGCAGCCAGTAATCCTCTCAAGGGCAAAGAGGCAGTGCGGTTGAGTTGCCTGATGCGGGATACTATATGGGGGATCATGTAGCCTCTGTTTTTAAAGTAAGAGTGAGTAATGAGTACAAGGACTGCTTATGAAGAGTTTCAATGTTTGAAACTAAGACATTTACGGTATGTTTGGCAAGCAATGTCAGCTCATGACAAGGGACTGGCTTCAATGAGCAGAAACTGCCATAGGACTCAGGTATCAGTCCGGACCTGGGCATACCAGGAAGATGGGTCTATAAGCTGCCCGTTGTCATCCATTTGCGGGTATTTCAGCCCCCGCTGGTCACAATACCGAGCCAGTTCGGGGTATCCCCAGCGAAACAGGGTTGGGGGGTAGATCTCGGGAGGCAGGCTTGGTTTATCATACATTCCCTTTAACAGACGCTGTCTTTGAGCTTCAACCAGGATGACCGCTGCTGCTACCGAGACGTTGAAAGAAGCCACAATACCTTGCATGGGAATAATAATGTGCTGGTCAGCAAGCTCTGCTGCCTCGGTGCTGATCCCTTTTTTCTCAGCGCCCATCATTACGGCTACAGGTGAAGTGTAATCAACTTCTGAATAGGGGATTGCAGTGTTGGAAAAATGCGCAGCATAAACTTTAAAGCCGCTGGCTTTCAGTTGTGATATACCTTCCTCTACACTGCTGTGATGATGAACATTGACATATTTGTGGCTGCCAACAGTCCTGCCGCGGAAATTTCGATAGCCCATCTTTGGCTGGCTGAGATGAATATCGGGAATGCCTACTGCATCGCAGGTTCGGATAATAGCTGAAAGGTTATGGGGTTTATGAACCTGATCGGTGATTACCGTCAGGTCGGGCTGGCGTCGATCCAGAAGGTGTTTAAATTTCTTGTAACGTTCCGGTGTCATGGCTCTGCTCTCAATATTGTATTGCGTGGCATTTCTCGTAGGTATGATAGGAGTATTTTACATCAATGAATTCACCCAGGGTTATAAGCCTTCTTGCTTTGCAGGAGAACACTGGCTTCTGGCCAAAAATGATGACTCTGAAAGAGGCTTTTTGTGGAATCGGATAGCTTTGTTGCAGTGCATGAATGGCTTCAACATCACGGGTACTGGCTGGGCCCGATTATAGCATTGGCTGCTTTTGTGGAGTCGCTGGTGGCCATCGGTTTTCTCATTCCTGGTGTTGCACTGCTGTTTGCTCTTGGGGCTCTGGCTGGCAGTGGGTTGATGGAACCCTTACCCATGTTGGCCTGGGCTTTTGTGGGCGCGGCCCTGGGAGATGGTGTCAGCTTTCAGGTGGGTTATCATTTACATGGTCGAATTCGCAACTGCTGGCCATTTTCAAGGCATCCCGGTTGGCTGGAAAAAGGCGAACGCTTTTTTGAACGGTACGGTGGCTTCAGTGTTGCCCTGGGGCGTTTTATAGGCCCTATCCGTCCGGTGATTCCAGCCGTTGCCGGGATGATGGATATGCCTCCCCTGCGTTTTTATATTATCAACCTGCTCTCCACGGCGCCCTGGGCGATAGCCTACACCATGCCGGGCTATCTGACCGGTGCTGCCCTGAAGCTGGATGTGCCGCAATCCTTTTACTATCTTTTAACCGGTTTGACCGTTGTTTCGTTGTTGATTGCTTATCTGGGGCTGATTCTGGATCGCAGGTTCTACAGGAAAAAGTTGATGCTGCTGTTACCGGTCAGCTTCATTGTGATAGCGCATATCAGCCTGTTACTTCTGACAGTGATGGACGTCAGTGGTCAGTTTGATGACCACAATCCCAGAATGCACTCGTTTATTGCCAGTATTTCTGTACCGATAGTTGAGTACCTGTCCGGTCTGGTGACCTGGCTGGGAAGTGCCCTTATTCTCTGGTTACCCCTGGTGTTGTTTGCTGTCTACTTTCTCTGGTGCAGGCGCTATAAAAAATTGTTGATTATGTCGACTTGCCTGGCGGGTATGGAGGCAACTCTCTGGTTGATGAAATGGGGGATTGATAAACCCAGACCAGCTGACTTTGATGGTCTGGATCAGTTTTCTTTCCCTTCCGGGCATACCACTCAGGCTACCTTTGTCTGGCTGCTGGTGACCTTATACCTGGTGGCCGCCAAGAGAGGCGTTGTTAAGTTCAGTGCCTACAGTTGTGCCATGATGATTGCCCTGATGGTGGCACTCTCGAGACTTGTGCTTGAAGCCCACTGGTTTGGAGATGTTCTGGCAGGTTTGCTGTTAGGAAGTATCTGGTTCAGTGTGGCGGTGACTGCAGAGAGAGTTTACTTTAACGAGAAAATCCCCAAGCCCCGAATATCCTGATAGAAACCGCCCGGAATGGTTCCGGGCGGTGATGTTCAGAAGAAGAAACTGTGTAGGCTCAGTTTGCCTGAAGGGTTGGAATCGTGAATGTTGATTGCTTCTGGCGACTGAACTCGAAATCAATAAAGTAATTGTCGCTTGTAGGTCTCTTATACTGAGGGTCCTTAGTATCTATAGCCAACACAACCCGGTGCCCTTCCGGTACATCGTAAGCTGTGGTGACCAGCTCGAAGGACATTTCAATTTTTTGTCCGGGTTCGGCCTGAGGCAAGGTTGATACACCGTGGGTGATCAATCTTGCATTACCCAAACTGTCCATGTCATAGAGATAGCCCACCAGTTGTGCCTTGTCATAGTGTGGTTGTACGACAAGGTTAACGGTCGGATTACCCCTTATTTTCATGACGTTCTGCAGCTTATCGGTGTTGAAATAAATGCCTCTGAAATCGGATGCGGCGTAAATGTTAGTGACGACCGGGACTTCAAGCTGTTCCAGAAGTTGTGAAAGAACAGGAATCTGGGTACTGAATAAACTACCCGTCCAGGAGTTGATAGTGTTGTCTTTTGACATCCAGAACGGTGGTTCATAGGGAAAGGTTTCCAAATCGCCGTTATCAAATGCAGACCTTGGATGAAGATAGTACTTCTGCTCTGCAGCTTCTTTTATTGGAAAACCGTCGAACCCTTCATACCGGTCCTGGAACTTTACTTTCATCTGAAACGGACTGGCCTGACTCAGTTCGTTACTTTCACCCTTCAGGTGAATGTCGAACCATTGGTAGACATTGTTCCAGATTCTGTCTTCACCAATGCCCAACAGCGGAGGCAACAGCTCTGCCGTTGCATGGGTTCCGGTCAGCAGATCTATATATTTGGGGGTACTCAGCTGACTGTACATCTCAAGCAGAGAGTTTGCCTGGAAAAGGTTATCGCCATAAGCTTTGGCAAAATAGACGGCAGTATTATTCTGATTCAGTTGCTCGACGTAGCTGATCGGAGACCTTTCATCTGCCCACTCGATAACGGCAGGTAACTGATCCAGCTTCTGGTTTTTAATGATGTTCCAGTTTTCAGCAATGATCGGATCGGGACTGCCTTGGAGGTCAGATAACAAAATCAGTAATTCTCCCCAGGCCAGTCTGGGGGTTTGATTGCCGTAGAGTGCGTCCAGCAAGCTTCCCCAGCTGCTCATGGCGGCAACGGCTTTGACCCGTTCATCCTGAGCAGCTCCGATCAGGCTGATTCCTGAGCCATAAGAGATACCCGCAGTACCAACCGCATTGGGGTTTACAGGGTAGTTATTCAGTAGAAAGTCAATGACCTGACTGTAGTCGGCAATGTCTTTAGGACCAGCCGTGTCAATTTGTCCGGTAGACTCACCAAAGCCCCGGGTAGAATAGCTAAGAACAACATATCCTCGTTCAGCCAGAGCTGCAGCCTGTTGCAGGTACTGGTACTCATTCATCCCCCAACTGTTAATAAAAACGACAGCGGGTGCAGACCCGGTGAGTTGGGTGGGCACAAAGATATTAGCGGTCAGTTCTACGCCATCATTGGTCAGAATGACAATATCATCATCGGTTGTATAGCGATCAGACTCTGGAAACTGTCCATTGTTCAGCAATCCGGCAGCGAACTGAAACAGTGGCTGTATGGATGCGAAGGAATGGAGAGGGAGGAGAGACAATGCCAGGTGAAGAACCAGCAGCTTGAGTAGCCGTTTCGACATGGAGTTACCTTTTTTATTATTTTTATATTGTTTTTTGTTGTTTTTATATTTTTTTCACCCGCAATTGAATCTCGACGATTACCGTTTCGTTTCAACGGGGTGTAACTCATCATACACAGGTTTTAAGTGGGTGTGTATTAACTTATTGGTGCTATCTAAAAACTGCAATGGGCGCCTATGGTTTCAGTCGCAAGAAGGATTAACTGGAAAAGACATACTTTTCCCGCTTGACCTGCCTTGGTCCAAAGCCCAGCTCTTTCAGTTCTGCGGAAGCATCGTCAATCATGGCAGGGTTGCCACACAGGTAAACCAGGTCTTTTTCGGGTGAAAGATTCAGTTGTGGAAACTGATTCTGAAGGTAACCAGGGTATTCGTTGGCGGAGGAGTTCAGTGACTTTTCCCTGCTATAACAGGCCCTGTATTCTATGGATTCGGATAAAGCAGCAAGGTCACGAAAATCCTGCTCGTAAATCATATCGGCCCTGTCTCTTACACCCATCAAAACAAGAATCCGAGTACCTTCACTGGCCAGTTTTTTCAGTTCAGGTACCATGGCCCGGTAAGGTGCAAGACCTGTTCCGGTACCTGCCAGTATGATGCGTCCGTCGTGTTGTTTCGGTACGGTGAGCACACCGAAAGGCCCGCCGATGGACAGTTCCAGACCCGCTTCTGCTTCACTGAACAGAGAAGAGGCAACCCCCCCTTTAACAAAGCTAATGGCTATCTCAAGCTGTTGAGAGTTTTGGAAAGACTCGGGTGAATTGGCAATGCTGTAACTTCTTTTGTAGTCCTGTCCCTGGAAGGAGAAGTGCAACTGCACAAATTGTCCGGGCTGATAGTCAAAACCGGCCTCTAACCTGAAGTCCAGTTGTACGGAGTTCTGACTGAGCTGGTGTTTGGCTGTCAGGGTTGCTGGATAGAGTGGGCGTGGCATTTCGAACTCCTTGAGCGTATTAAATAGAAACTCATTAATCTGTCTCGGGGATTTCCATTAATGTTTTAATATCAAATGAAAGTTTTTGTTTCTTGAAGAAACAGCTTCATAAGGTTCAAACTCTTTCCCGGCGCAAAAGGGAGTACCCTCGTCAAGGTTAATGCCCTGAGAGTGACTTTTCAACAGGGTTCACCTCTCCACGAGGCAAATACAGATTAGCCTCATCACACATCAGAGCTTCAGAAATAAATAAAAAATTTTCAAATTTAAGGTCTACTTTTATGCCTTATCAATCACAAATCTTCAGGAAAATCCGATCATGAAAAATGCAGGGCCTCTGACTATGGTTCGCCTGTTTTTTTTGTTCATCTTGTCTGTCATTTTGCCGCTTTCTGGTCACTGTGCTTTTTATACCAGCCTGTTGAGCTGGTCGGATTGGGGAAGCTTCTCCAAAGTCACTGACACATCGGGGGAGATTAATAAACTATCGTTTAGAGATAACAAACCGCCCCTCCTTCTTACTTATGATCGCAAGGCGGTTGACGAGAACGCTAAAACAGTTTCTGAATTGGCGAACAATCAGCTTTATGTCATCCTTGATAGTCAATCGGGCGATCAATTTAATTTTTGTTTCAGGACGCCCCCCGTATTGTCGACAGGAAATTATCCCACCCCGCCGGTCATTAAAAAGCCTGTAACGGGTCAGGGTATGCCAGATATACAAAATGGGAGCGTGATACGGGTTGCATCGACACCTGACAGTGTTCGCTGGCAGCATGAGTACTCGGTCAGATGGCGTTTACCGGCTGGTCATCAATCGTTGGTTTTGACCATTGAAGATAACGAGAATGGATGGGTTATAGAACCGCAATGCAGCGGTCTTTTTTCAGAAAGCGCTGCTTTACCTTCGTCATCGGGCATTAATACGTCAGCTAACAAAAAAACATCATTTGTCGATATTTTTTACCGCAATAAACAAGCTGTAAAAAATGGGCCTGGTCATTCTGACGTCAGCAGCCGTTTCAGTGGTATACCCGGAGCCGCTGATACTGCCGATAACAGCAAACCCTATACAAGCTCTGGTGGTGGCGGTGTTGGCGGCAACGATGATTTAGACGATTTATTCAAAAAAAGGCCGGGCAGTGGGATGGGCCCTCTTTACTCCTTTGAATGGACCAGTGAGCATGTCAGCAGAATGACCCTGATACCCGGCACTGACGGCCAGACCGTAAAAAAACAGATTTGGGATACCCGGATTGTGCTCAAAATAAAGCAGGGTTGGAATGAGCAGGCAATCATTATTTCGCAGGAACTTTGGGATAAAATAAGAGGTGCAAATCTTGAAAGGAGTTCAGGGCTTTTTCTGGCATTGTCCAGAAATCCCGATAATCCGGAGGCCGTATTTGATCATTACCAGAACAGTAACCTGTCACAACCGTTACAAACAGCAGACTACCGTCGTTATGCGCAGCAAGAGTTCATTTTCAGTCCCAAACAATTACTCAGCGTGTCCGTTTTTCCGGGCTACGTCCCTACAGGGATCGGCCATTCTGGAGGAACCACTCAGGCTGGAAAGCAAACGGCCAACGTTGGACCACCCTCTTACGCCCAGTATCAACGAGAGTATGGTCGTCAAAATCGAGGCAGCCGCAGTGGCAGTGAGAGTGATGGAGATGATGGGTCAGGTGGGTCATCAGACAATGGTTTATGCCTGATTTGTAATAAACCTGTACTTGCCTTCGATAAATGCAAAGAATGTCTGGATCGTGAATCCAGTGAACTTGAGCAGGAACCGACTAAAGAACAGCTCCCTGCAACAGGGCAGGATAAGGAAGTACCTGGGTCAGGAAACATTTTCGCTGAGCAGGAATCGACGGAAGAGCTGTCTGCTGCAACAGGACAAGACAGTGAAGAACCTGTGTCAGGCACAGAAGAGGCTGATCCTTCAGCAATCTACGTATTTGAATGGTTCAAAACGTTGGATTCAGATGGAAGGCAGAGAGATGATTGTTTTCGCATTAATGATAACTATAAGCTCCCGGAACTTTATAGACTTTTAACGCAAAGTTTTGTATCAGATAAAAATGCGCTAAGTAAATTTCATTCGAAATGGGTTAAATTTTTAAATGGCAGTATGTGTCTTTACCACCTTGTTTCAGAAGTCGGTGAATTGGCAAAATCCCAGGGAATTGAAGATTATGTAGAGGTGACAAGAATTGTCAAAGCACTTGCTATTAACAGGGATGAGTTTGAGAACGAAACCAGTTGGAAACAATTCACAAACGAATTGCTGAACTACTTGACGACTAATAATCTTTTGGCTTCTGATGACCCGGGCAAAGTTTTTTATTCCGGATTAGATCAGAGAGAGAAATCAGAATTAATTAATTTTATCTTTGAAATATTTTCTGAAGCGAGTTTGTGGCTAAACGATGAAAAAGTCCCATCAAGGTTTGTAACAATAGCAATGCTAAATAAATTAGCCAGAGATGTTTATGCCAAGTATGGTTTTGGTCTTCCGGATACGGATATGGATTATGAGAACTTATCAGGAATTATTATGTGGGGCTGTGCGAGTTTTGGTCGATATTCTTTTATTACTCGATATAACAGGAAATATTTAGGTAGACATGCCAGTGAAACACTTCATTTTACGGGGTTAAGAGTTACTAGCGATGAAAATGATGATTTTATAGATGTTGAAGCTATGTATACTGCAATGGTTCTTATAAGATCAATGCACGGACAGCGTTTAAGAGATATGTTTCCTGAGCATGTCAGTTTTGCTGAAGGTGTACCCAGTGAGCAACTTGAGCTTTTAGAAAACTTTAGCATTAAAGCCAACGAACAGCTTGTTAAGCTTCTGGAAGCTGCTGAGCCAGAAAAAAAAGACAAATTTATACATAGTATGTTTTTGATCTTTGGTATGGTTCCCAGAGAACTATCTAATGAGCTATCAGATCCCGAAACTGTTCCGTCAACCCAAGCCGTTGCATACGCCACCGCACATCTAACTTTGGATTCTACCGTTGCAGAGGATGAACTCCTGAGTATTGGTTCTAAGCCAGGCATTGATTGACAAAAATTTGCCAAAAATACCGGTGTTCTTAGTGAAAAACAGCTAAGAGATATTGATGCTGAAAACGTCGGGTTTGATGATAAGGTAAAGGCGATGATGAAAAAATGGAAAAGAATGAAAGGCCCGATTACCTTTAACGACCTAACAACTTTGAAACCAGCAAGCCCGGCTTGCAGGGCAAGCCTCTTGTGCTATTTTTCAATCCCCCGTCGTTTACGGTGGATAAGATGTCAGCTCACATACTTCACGGACAATACGGGCCACAGCACTTCTCCATGGGCGGGCATGTACGCCAAAAGTGTTCAGCACCTTATTGGAAGATAGGGTGCCATTGGCGGGAGGTTTGATGCCTTCCCTGGATTCGATGTTGGCCATGATCAGCTTTCGGACGCTCAGGTCGCGATGCTGGGAAGCCTCAGCAATAAGAATTTCGGCGAAGTTGCTTTCAGAAACTGACTCTGTGGTGGAGTAGTGGTAAGTGCCCCAGGTCTGGGCGCCACAATCGAGTTGTTGAACCATGGCGATAATAATCCGGGCAGCATCGTCAGCCGGTGTCGGGCAACCCAGCTGGTCCGGAGTTACATAGACTTCCTTGTTAACCAGCATCTGTTCCGCCAGTCTTCTAAGCATGTTGGGACGACGCGCACTGATGATCCACGACAGACGCAGAATGATATGCCGCTCACAGCGTTCACGGATTTGTTGCTCCGCCTGAAGCCTGCTGTTACCGAGAACACCGATGGGGTTGGTAGGATCTTTTTCGTTATAAGGTTCCTGCTTGGTACCGTCAAATACCCTGTAACTTGACAGCTGAAACAGAATAATGCCTTGACGCTGGCAGCAGTCTGCCAATTCTGCAACGGCGTCTCTGTTGATACTGAAACAGCGGGAAGGCTCATTCTCGGCCTTGACCGGATTGTTATAGGCCGCAGCATTGATGACCAGATCTGGCTGGTGGTGGTTGAGACAGCTCTGAATCTGATCGGGCCTGGATAAGTCCAGTTCCGTTCTGTCCGGCGCGTGCCAGGGAATACCTTTCTCTGTCAGTCTTTTGCAGACTTCATGGCCGACCTGACCGGTTTGACCGATGACCAGTACTTTCATACTTGGATTCCAATATCACAGGCTTAATGATTAAAAGGCTATTGAAGCACGAATAGCTGTCCAGGGGCACAGGCGTTTGAGTGTTTTGTCAGAAAACATGTTTGTTTTCCTGATCTATCCTTCCTCTCTGTAAACCGGAATGCAGGGATAGAATTATTAAACACTCACCCTTTGCGACACTGCTGTCACTGCTACTGTCGTTGTCTGTTATCTGTCAGGCCGGATCGTTGACAAGACGTTTTGTTGTTGAGCTTGAACGGGATGCAGGCTCCCCAGAACAAAACTTTTCTATAAAACGTGACTGGCATACGTTGCCAGGTAACCCATCAGATATTGTCCACATAAACGACTATGCAGAACCCGATTTGTCACCTGATAAAAAACGACATAGTTCATCTGGTTATGGAATAGAAAAGACCGTCATTGAGTCGATTTCGTGGCAATGGCTTTACGCTTCGAATCTGCTGATTGCTTATGAACTGTTTGTTATCACAAAAGTGACCCTCATGAGTGACGAGCCTTATTTATGGCTGCCTTTGGAAGTGCCTTTCGCTGTTGCCTGGCTTTTAAAAATCTATTGGAAGCCCAATACACAGCTGTTTAGCCAAATTGAGCAACAGGCGACATCTATGTTGATACGAGAGGATCACCTGTTTGCAACCATCACCGCAGTGTTTGGCTCTACAGGGAACTCACCTCAATACCAGTCGTCAGAATCATCCAGCCAGCCAGCCCCAAAAGCCACCCTGTCGCCTATAAGCTCTTTTAATGGACCCCTGAATAATGACTATAGCGGCGGAAACGGAGGCAATCAGCAACACCAGCACACCCTGGGTTTAAATTGTTTTATTCATCCCTGTCATGGCTTTTGTCAATTGCAGCCCTTGTCCAGTAGCAGCAGGCCCGCTGAATGGCCCCTGAATACCATGGAAAGCTCATGCGTTCACCAGACTACTGGACACTGCTCAAGTTGTATGAGGCATTTTGATCCTGAATATGCTGCGGAGTTCCGTCAAAACCCTCTTATCAATACATTGCATGAACTTTCTGACATTCAGCTCCTATTGGATTCTGATCCACTATTTGGTGGCAGTGATGGTAACCTCACAGACTTAATCCATGATGCCATTGACGCTCCCGGGTCACTCAATGATGATGTGCCAATGCTCGGGCATCTGTCTTCCATTGCCGATGATATTGCGGTCATTAATGGGTCACTCGATCTAGAGCATCTTTTCAAAGAAGACGAGCAGGCCTTTACGCTTAGCCCTTCAGAAATACAACAAACCACCGCTGAGTCATCCCAATTGGCGCAAAGCCAACCTCATCTTTCCCGGACAGGCGCAGTAAAGGCTAAAGCCGAAAGAGCTCAAAAAGCCTGTGAGTTGACCGTGGTCGGGGAGGACGGCCAGCAGCGGCCATGCGGGAAGTTCTTTAAGAGTGATGGAGCCCTGGCGAATCACAAGAGCAAATACCATACCGGGCAAAAAGTCTGTGGTCAGAGCGTGGTCGGGGAGGATGGCCAGCAGCGACCATGCGGTAAGGTTCTTAAGAACATTAAAGCCCTCTGGGGCCACAAAAGTAAATGCCACAGCGGGCAACAAACCTGTAAAGTGATCGTGTTCGTGGAGGGTGGTCAGCAGCGGCCATGCGGGTGGCTCTGCAAGAATGCCAGTGCACTGACTTATCACAAAACTAAATACCACAGCGTGCAACAAACCTGTGAAGTGACTGTAGTCGGGGAGGATGGTCAGCAGCGACCATGCGGGAAGGTCTGTAAGAATGCTGGAGTCCTGTCGAGCCATAAAAGTGAATACCACAGAGGGCAACAAATCTGTAAAGTGACCGTGGTCGGGGAGGATGGTCAACAGCGGCCATGCGGGAAGCTCTGCAAGAATGTTAAGACCCTGTCGAATCACAAAAACACATGGCACACCGGGCAAAAAACCTGTGTCTTGATTATGGTCGGGGAGGATGGTCAGCAGCGACCATGCGGGAAGGTCTGTAAGAATACCGTAGCCCTGTTAGACCACAAAAGTAATTACCACAGCGGGCAAGAAGCCTGTAAAGTGAACCTGCTCGGGGATGATGGTCAGCAGCGGCCATGCGGGCGGCTCTGCAAGAATGCCAGAGCACTGAGATATCACAAAATTAAACACCACAGCAGGCAAGAATCCTGTACGGTGAACGTGTTCAGCGAGGATGGTCAGCAGCGACCATGCGGGCAGCTCTGCATCAATGCTCATGCCCTGTCGATACACAAAAGCATATGCCACACCGGGGAACAAACCTGTGACTCAACCGTGATAGGGAAGGATGGCCAGCAGCGACCATGCAGGAAAGTCTGCAAGAATGCTAAAGCCCTGTCGAATCACAAAACAAAAGTCCACAGCAAGCAACAACACTGCCAGCTAACCGTAATCGAGGATGGTCGACAGACGGTCTGCAAAAAACCTCAAGTTCTATCAAATCACAAAAGAAGAGATCGAAAACGCAAGCATCCTGTGGGCGAGGACGATGAACTCAGTCCTCCTGCAGATAAAGTGAATAAGTGTGGTTACCAGGGGAAGCTGACGGACTGATATCTATCAACGCTCCGGGAGCTTATCGGACTTAAGTGTCCTCTGCACGGGGTCGCCTAGACGGGGTCGCCTGGACGGGGTCGCCTAGACGGGGTCGCCTAGACGGGGTCGCCTGGATGCGCTATTTTTTGTCAGACTGCCAGTAAGCATAGGAGCAGGATTTTTGAGGCTTTTGACAGAAAACATATTTATTTTCTTGATCTATCCTTCCTCTCTGTAAACCGGAATGCAGAGATAGAATTATTAAACACTCACCCTTTGCGGCACTGTTGGCACTGCTACTGTCGTTGTCTGTCATCTGTCAGGCCGGATCGTTGACAAGACGCTTAATTGTCGAGCTTGAACGGGATGCAGACTCGCCAAAACAAAACTTTTCTATAAAACGTGACTGGCGTACGTTGTCGGGCAACCCACCAGATGTTGCCCTCATAAACGACTATTCAGAACCAGATTTGCCACCTGTTAAAAAACGACACAGTTTATATGGTTATGTCATAGAAAAGACCATCATTGAGTCGATTTCGTGGCAATGGCTTTACGCTTCGAATCTGTTGATTGCTTACGAACTGTTCGTTACCACAAAGGTGGCTCCCATGAGCGCCGCCCTTTATTTATGGCTGTCTTTGGAAGTGTCTGTCGCTGTTGCCTGGCTTTTAAAAAACTATTGGAGGCGCGATATACGGCTTTTTAGCCCGATTGAACAACAGGCGGCATCTATTATGCTGACACGTTGGGAGTACCGGTTTGCAACCATCACCGCAGTGTTTGGCTCTGGAGAGAACTCACTACAATACCAGTCGTCAGAATCATCCAGTCAGCAAGCCCCAAAAGCCACCCTAACGCTTATAAGCTCTTTTATTAACCCTCTGAATGATGACTATAGCGGCGGAAACGGAGGCGATCAGCAACACCTGCACACTTTGGGTTTAAATTGTTTCATTCATCCCTGTTATGGCTTTTGTCAATTGCAACCCTTATCCTTCGGTAAGCCCGCTGAATGGCCCCTGAATACCCTGAAAAGCTCATGCGTCCACCTGGCTACTGGACACTGCCCAGGTTGCATGAAGCATTTTGATCCTGCATATGTTGAGGAGTCCTGTCAAAATCCTTTTTTCAATACATTGCATGATCTTTCTGATATTCACCTCCCGTTCGAGTTTGAGCCAACATTTGAAGGCATTGATGATCACCTTACAGGCTTAGTCCAGAATACCATTGACGCTAACGGGTTACTCAATGATGATGTGCCAGCGCCCGGGCATCTGTCTTCCAGTGCTGATGATTTTGCGATCATTAATAGGTCACTCGATCTACAGCGTCTTCCTAAAGAAGATGAGCCTGCCTTTAAGCTTAAACATTCAGAAACACAACAAACCACCTCTAAGTCATCCCGATTGGATCAGAGCCTACCTCATCTTTCCCGGACAGACGCAGCGCAAGCTAAAGCTGACAGCGCCCAGAAAACCTGTGAAGTGATCGTGTCAGGGAAGGACGGCCAGCAGCGGCCATGCGGGAAGGTCTTTAAGAGTGTTCGAGCTCTGGGGAATCACAAAAGCAAGTGCCACACAGGGCAAAAAGTCTGCGGTCTGAGCGTGGTCGGGAAAGACGGTGAGCAGCGGCCATGCGGGATGGTCTTCAAGAATGTTGGATCACTGGAGAATCACAAAAGCAGATACCACACGGGGCAAAAAACCTGTGACCTGACCGTGGTCGGGGAGGACGGCCAGCAGCGGCCATGCGAGAAGGTCTATAAGAATGCTCGAGCCCTGTGGAGTCACAAAAGCAAATGCCACACCGGGCAAAAAGTCTGTGATCTGATCGAAGTCCGCAAGGACGGCCAGCAGAGGCCATGCGGGATGGTCTTCAAGAATGCTGGATCACTGGAGAATCACAAAAGCAGATACCACACGGGGCAAAAAACCTGTGACCTGACCGTTGTCGGGGAGGACGGCCAGCAGCGGCCGTGCGGGATGGTTAACAAGAATGCTGGCGCCCTGGCGAATCACAAAATCAAATGCCACACCGGGCAAAAAGTCTGTGATCTGACCAAAGTCGCGAAGGACGGCCAGCAGCGGCCATGTGGAAAGCTTTGCCAGAATGCTAAAGCCCTGGCGGATCACAAAGGTAAATACCACAGAGGGCAAAAAGCTTGTGCAATGATCGTGGTCGGGGAGGATGGTCAGCGGCGACAATGCGGGAAACCCTTCATGAATGCTAACAGCCTGTTATATCACAAAAGAAGAGAACACTCCGGGCAACGAACCTGTGAAGTGATCGTGTTCGGGGAGGATGGCCAGCAGCTGTCGTCTGGGACGGCCTGCAAAAAACCTCAAACCCTTTCCTACAACAAAAGAAGAGATCGAAAACGCAAGCCTGCTTTGGGCGAGGACGATGAACTCAGTCCTCCGGGAGGTAAAGTGAATAAGCGTGATTATCAGGGGAAGATGACGGACTGATACCTGAACGCCTCTGGAGCTTATCGGGCTTAAGCGTCCTCTGTGGTCGCCTGGATGGGGTCGCCTAGATGCGCTATTCCCAGTCATACTCCCAGGGGGCACAGGAGTATGATTTTTGAGCGTTTTGGCAGAAAACATGTTTATTTTCTTGATCTATCCTTCCTTTCTGTAAACCGGAATGCAGAGATAGAATTATTAAGCACTCACCCTTTGCGGCACTGCTCTTACTGCTATTGTCAATATCTGTCATCTGTCAGGCCGGATCATTGACAAGACTTTTTATTGTCGAGCTTGAATGGGGTGCTGACTCCCCAAAACAAAACTTTTCTATAACACGTGACTGGCGTACGTTTTCGGCCACCCCATCAGATATTGCCCACATAACCGACAATGCAGAACCAGATTTGCCACCTGATAAAAAACGACATAGTTCATCTGGTTATGGAATAGAAAAGACCATCTTTGAGTCGATTTCGTGGCAATGGCTTTACGCTTCGAATCTGCTGATTGCTTACGAACTGTTTGTTACCACAAAAGTGACCCCCATGAGTGGCGAGCCTTATTTATGGCTGCCTTCGGAAGTGCCCTTCGCTGTTGGCTGGCTTTTAAAAAACTATTGGAAGCCCGATACACAGCTGTTTAGCCCAATTGAACAACAGGCGACATCTATGTTGACACGGGGGGATCACCGGTTTGCAACCATCACCGCAGTGTTTGGCTCCACAGAGAACTCACCGGGATACCAGTCGTCAGAATCATCCAGTCAGCCAGCCCCAAAAGCCACACTGTCGCTTATGAGCTCTTTTATTAGCCCCCTGAATAATGACTATAACGGGGGAAACGGAGGCCATCAGCAACAGCTGCACACTTTGGGTTTAAATTGTTTCGTCCATCCCTGTCATGGCTTTTGTCGATTGTACACCGTATCCGGTAGCAGTGAGCCTGCTGAATGGCCCCGGAATACCCTGGAAAGCGCATGCGTTCACGTGGCTATTGGATACTGTTCAAGTTGCATGAGGCATTTTGATCCAGCATATGCTGGGGAGTCCCGTCAAAACCCTCTTTTCAAAACATTGAATGATCTTTCTGACATTCAGCTCCCATTCGATTCTGATCCACTATTTGATGGTCACCTTACAGGCTTAATCCAGAATACCATTGACGCTACCGGGTCACTCAATGATGATGTGCCAATGGTCGGGCACTTGTCTTCTATTGCTGATGATTTTGCGGTCATTAATAGGTCGCTCGATCAACAGCGTCTTCTGAAAGAAGACGAGGTTGCCTTTACGCTTAACCCTTTAGAGACACAACAAACCACCTCCAAGTCGTCCCAATTGGATCGCCAACCTCATCTTTCCCGAACAGGTGCAGTACAAGCCAAAGCCGACACTAGTCAAAAAACCTGTGAGTTGACCGTGGTCGGACAGGACGGCCTGCAACGGCCGTGTGGCATGGTCTACAAGAATGCCAGATACCTGGCGAATCACAAAAGCAAATGCCACACCGGGCAAAAAGTCTGTGAGCTGACCCTGGTTGGGGAGGACGGCCAGCAGCGGCCATGCAGGAAGGTCTTTAAGAGTGCCGGAGCCCTGTCGAATCACAAAAGCAAATACCACCGCGGTCAAAAAAACTGTTACCTGGAAGTGGTCGGGGAGGACGGCCAGCAGCGGCCATGCGGGAAGATCTTCAAGAACGCAGGAGCCTTATCGAATCACAAAAAAAGTGGAGAACACTCAGGGCAACGAATCTGTGAAGTGATCCTGGTCGGGGAGGATGGCCAGCAGCGGCCATGCGGGAAGCCCGCCAAGAGTTTTAGAGCTCTGTCGGATCACAAAAATAAATACCACAGAGGGCAACGAACCTGCGAAGTGATCGTGTTCGGAGAGGATGGTCAGCAGCGGCCGTGCGGTGAGCTCTTCGAGAATGCCAGAACCCTGATAGATCACAAAAGAGAAGAACACTCCGTGCTACAAACCTGTGAGGTGATGGTGGCCGGGGAGGATGGTCAGCTGCAGCCATGCGGGAAACTCTGCAAGAATTCTATAGTCCTGGCAAACCACAGAAGAGGAAAACACTCCGGGCAACAAACTTGTAAAGTGATCGTGTTCGGGGAGGATGGTCAACAGCGGCCATGCGGGAAGCTCTACAAGAATGCTAAAGCCCTGTCGGATCACAAAAGTAAATACCACAGAGGGCAACAAACCTGTGAAGTGATCATGTTTGCTGAGGATGGTCAGCAGCGACCATGCGGGAAGGTCTTCAAGAGCGCTGGAGCCCTGTCGGATCACAAAAGAAAATACCACAGCGGGCAACAAAGCTGCAAAGTGATGGTATTCGGGGAGGATGGCCAGCAGCGATCATGCGGGAAGGTCTATAAGAGTGCTCTAGCCTTGTCAGAGCACAAAAGCAAATACCACAGCGGGCAACGAAGCTGTAAAGTGATCGTGGTCGGTGCGGATGGTCAGCAGCAGCCATGCGGGAAACTCTGCAAGAATGCCAGAGTCATGTGGCATCACAAAAGAAAGGCCCACAAAGAGAAACAAAACCGTAACCTGACCTTAATCGAGGATGGCCAGCAACGGTCGTCCGGGTTCGCCTGCAAAAAACCTCAAACCCTGTCGTATCACAAAAGAAGAGATCGAAAACGCCAGCCTGCTTTGGGCGAGGACGCTGAACTCAGTCCTCCGGGAGGTAAAGTGAGTAAGCGTGATTATCAGGGGAAGCTGACGGATTGATACCTGAACGCCCCTGGAGCTTATCGGGCTTAAGCGTCCTCTGTGGTCGCCTGGATGGGGTTGCCTGGATGCACTATTCCCAGTCAGACTCCCGGGGGGCACAGGAGTATGATTTTTTGAGCGTTTCAGCAGAAAACAGGTTTATTTTCTTGATCTATGCTTCCTCTCTGTAAACAGGAATACAGAGATAGAATTATTAAGCCCTCACTCTTTGCAGCACTGCTGTCACTGCTACTGTCGTTGTCTGTTATCTGTCAGGCCGGTTCGTTGACAAGACGCTTTATTGTCGAGTTTGAACGAGATGCAGGCTCCCCAAAACAAAACTTTTCTATAAAACCCGACTGGCATACGTTGTCGGCCACCCCATCAGATATTGCCCACACAAACGACTATGCAGAAGCAGATTTGCCACCTGATAAAAAACGACATAGTTCATCTGGTTATGGACCAGAAAAGACCATCATTGAGTCGATTTCCTGGCAATGGCTTTATGCTTCGAGTCTGCTGATTGCTTACGAACTGTTCGTTACCACAAAAGTGGCTCCCATGAACACCGACCCTTATTTATGGCTGCCTTTGGAAGCGCTTGTCGCGGTTGCCTGGCTTTTAAAAAACTATTGGAGGCCTGATATGCGGCTGTCTGGCCCGATCGAACAACAGGCAACATCTATGATGACACGGGTGGATCACCGGTTTGCAACCATCACCGCAGTGTTTGGCTCCACAGAGAACTCACCAGGATACCAGTCGTCAGAATCATCCAGTCAGCCAGCCTCAAAAGCCACCCTGTCGCTTATGAGCTCTTTTATTAGCCCCCTGAATAATGACTATAACGGGGGAAACGGAGGCCATCAGCAACAGCTGCACACTTTGGGTTTAAATTGTTTCGTCTATCCCTGTCATGGCTTTTGTCAATTGTACACCGTATCCGGTAGCAGTGAGCCTGCTGAATGGCCCCGGAATACCCTGGAAAGCGCATGCGTTCACGTCGCTATTGGATACTGTTCAAGTTGCATGAGGCATTTTGATAAAGCATATGCTGGGGATTCCAGTCAAAACCCTCTTTTCAAAACATTGAATGATCTTTCTGACATTCAGCTCCCATTCGATTCTGATCCACTATTTGATGGTCAACTTACAGGCTTAATCCAGAATACCATTGACGCTACCGGGTCACTCAATGGTGATGTGCCAATGGTCGGGCACTTGTCTTCTATTGCTGATGATTTTGCGGTCATTAATAAGTCACTCGATCTACAGCGTTTTCTCAAAGAAGACGAGGTTGCCTTTACGCTTAGCCCTTCAGAAACACAACAAACCACCTCTAAGTCGTCCCTATTGAATCAGAAACCATTTCATCTTTTCCGGACAGGTACAGCAGAAGCTAAAGCCGACAGCGGTCAAGAAACCTGTGAGGTGGTCGTGGTCGGTAAGGACGGCCAACAGCGGCCATGCCGGAGGGGCTTTAAGAGTGCCAGAGCTCTGTCGGATCACAAACGCAAATACCACACCAGTCAAAGAATCTGTAGCCTGACCGTGGTCGGGGAGGACGGCCAGCAGCGGCCATGCGGGAAGGTCTTGAAGAGTACTGGAGCCCTGGCAAATCACAAAAGCTCATACCACACCGGGCAAAAAGTCTGTGACCTGACCGAAGTCGGGGAGGGCGGCCAGCAGCGGCCATGCGGAAAGCTTTGCAAGAATGCTAAAGCCCTGACGGATCACAAAAGTAAATACCACACTGGGCAACGAACCTGTGAAGAGATCGTTTTCGGGGAGGGCAGTCAGCAGCGGCCATGCGGAAAGCTTTGCAAGAATGCTAAAGCCCTGATAGATCACAAAAGTAAATACCACAGAGGGCAACAAACCTGTGAAGTGATTGTGTTCGGGAAGGATGGTCGGCAGGGGCCATGCGGGAAAATCTGCAAGAATGCTATAATCCTGGCAAATCACAAAAGAAGAGAACACTCCGGGCAACGAACCTGTACAGTGATCGTGGGTGGGGAGGGTGGTCAGCAGCGGCCATGCGGAAGGGTCTTCAAGAGCGCTGCTGCCCTGTCGGATCACAAAAGCAAATACCACAGCGGGCAACAAGCCTGCAAAGTGATGGTGGTCGGGGAGGATGGTCAGCAACGGCCATGCGGGAAGCTCTGCAAGAATGCTAAAGCCCTGGTGACTCATAGAAGAGGCCAACACACCGGGCAACAAACCTGTGAAGTGATCTTGTTTGCGAAGGGTGGCCAGCAGCGACCATGCGGTAAGGTCCTTAAGAGTATTAACGCCCTCTCGGACCACAAAAGTAAATACCACAGCGGGCAACAAACCTGTAAAGTGATCGTGTTCGGGGTGGATGGTCAGAGGCGGCCATGCGGGAAGCTCTGCAAGAATGCTAAGGCCCTGATATATCACAAAAAAACATACCACAGCCGACAACGAACCAGCAATGTGATCGTAGTCGGGGCGGATGGTTAGCAGCAGCCATGGGGGAGAGACTGCAAGAATGCTAAAGCTCTGTTGAATCACAAAAGAAACGACCAGAGCGAGCAACAAAACCCTAAAGTAACTGTTGGCCAGCAACGACCATACGCGACGGTCTGCTACTATCCACGATGTCTGTCGGATTACAAAAGGAGAGGTCGAAAACGCAAGTCTGCTGATCTGGACTAGGACGATGATCTCAGTCCTTCTGTAGATAAAGTGAATAAGTGTGATTACCAGAGGAAGCTGACGGACTGATACCTGTCAGCGCCCCGGGAGCTTATCAGCTTTAAGCGTCACCTATGCGGGGTCGGCCTGGACGGGGTCGCCTGGACGGGGTCGCCTGGACGGGGTCGCCTAGACGGGGTCGCCTAGACGGGGTCGCCTAGACGCGCTATTCCGAGTAAGATTTCCAATGGGCACAGGAGTATGATGTCTGAGCGTTTATGCAGAAACCAGGTTTATTTTCCTGATCTATTCTTCCTCTCTGTAAACCGTAATGCAGAGATAGAATTATTAAACACTCACTCTTTGCGGCATTGCTGTTACTGCTACTGTCGTTGTCTGTCATCTGTCCGGCAGGATCGTTGACAAGACGTTTTATTGTCGAGCTTGAACAGGATGGAGGTTCACCAAAACAAAACTTTTCTATAAAACCTGGCGGGCATACGTTGTTGGGCAACCCATCAGATATTGCCCACATAAACGACTATGAACAACCAGATTTGCTACCTGATAAAAAACGACATAGATCACCTGATTATGGAATAGAAAAGACCATCATCGAGTCAATTTCGTGGCAGTGGCTTTACGCTTCGAATCTGCTGATTGCTTACGAACTGTTCGTGACCACAAAAGTGGGACCCAAGATCGCAACTCCTTATTTATGGCTTCCTTTAGAAGTACTTGTCGCTGTTGCCTGGTTTTTAAAAAACTATTGCAAGCCCGATACACGGCTGTTTAGCAAGATTGAACAACAAGTGACATCTATAATGACAGTGGGGGATCATCCGTTTGTAACCATCACTGCAGTGTTTGGCTCCGGAGAGAGCTCACCGCAATATCAGTCGTCAGAACCATCCGGCCAGCCAGCCTCAAAAGCCACCCTGCCGTCTATAAGCTCTTTTATTAGACCCCTGAATAATGACTACAGCGGTGGCAACGGAGGCGATCAGCAACACCTGCACACTTTGGGTTTAAATTGTTTCATTCATCCTTGTCATGGATTTTGTCAATTGCTCCCCTTGTCCGAGAGCAGTGAGCCCGCTGAATGGCCCCTGAATACTCTGGCAAGCTCATGCGTTCACCTGGCTACCGGACACTGCTCAAGTTGCATGAGGCATTTTGATCCTGCATATGCTTTGGAGTCCCATCAAAACCCTTTTTTCAATACATTGCATGATCTTTCTGACATTCAGTTCCCGTTCGAGTCTGAGCTACCCTCTGATGGCATTGATGGTCACCTTATAGACTTGATCCAGAATACCATTGACGCTAACCGGTCACTCAATGATGATGTGCCAATGCCCGGGCATCTGTTTTCTATTGCTGATGATTTTTCGGTCGTTAATGGGTCACTTGATCTACAGCGTCTTCTCAAAGAAGACGAGCCTACCTTTACGCTTAACCCTTCAGAGACAGAGCAAAGCATCTCCAGATCATCCCAATTGGATCGCCAACCTCATCTTTCCCGAACAGGCGCAGTACAAGCTAAAACCGACACTAGTCAAAAAACCTGTGAGTTGACCGTGGTCGGGCAGAACGGCCAGCAACGACCGTGTGGGACAGTCTACAAGAACGCCAGATCCCTGGCGAATCACAAAAGCAAATGCCACACCGGGCAAAAAGTCTGTCAGTTGACCGTGGTCGGGGAGGAAGGCCAGCAGCGGCCATGCGAGAAGGTCTTTAAGAGTGCCAGAGCCCTGTCGAATCACAAAAGCAAATACCACCGCGGTCAAAAAACCTGTTACCTGAGAGTGGTCGGGGAGGACGGCCAGCAGCGGCCATGCGAGAAGGTCTTCAAGAGCCCTGGAGCCTTATCGAATCACAAAAGTAGAGAACACTCCGGGCAACGAACCTGTGGAGTGATCCTGATCGGCGAGGATGGCCAGCAGCGGTCATGCGGGAAGCTCGTCAAGAGTGCTAAAGCCCTGTCGGATCACAAAAGTAAATACCACAGAGGGCAACAAACCTGTACAGTGATCATGTTTGCTGAGGATGGCCAGCAGCGACCATGCGGGAAGGTCTGCAAGAATGCTAAAGCCCTGTCGAATCACAAAAGTAAAAACCACAGAGGGCAACAAACCTGTGAAGTGACTGTGTTAGGGGCGGATAGTCAGCAGCGGCCATGCAGGAAAGTCTGCAAGAACGCTAAAGCCCTGTCGGATCACAAAAGAAGAGATCGAAAACGCAAGCCTGCTGATCTGGACGAGGAACTCAGTCCTCCGGGAAATAAAGTGAATAAGTGTGATTACCAGGAGAAGCTGGCGGACTAATACCTTTCAACGTCCTGGCAGCCGTCTTTTTGGTCAGGTTATCAGCGACCTGACAAGTTGATCAGGTAAGAAAGAGACTTTGAACGTCTCTTCAAGAGGTCATTTGCCTTCCAGATTGGTCGAACGCTGGCTTCACCGCCATCGCTGACAGCAGTCATAGAACGAGTACTCCAACGAGTGGCATTATCAGTTTTACCTTCTGCCGCCAGGAGTATGATTTTTGAGCGTTTTGACAGAAAACAGGCTTGTTTTCTTGATCTATCCTTCCTCTCTGTAAACCGGAATGCAAGGATAGAATTATTAAACACTCACTCTTTGTGGCACTGCTGTTACTGCTGCTGTCGTTGTCTGTCATCTGTCAGGCCGGATCGTTGACAAGACGTTTTATTGTCGAGCTTGAACAGAATGCAGGTTCCCCAAAACAAAACTTTTCTATAAAATCTGACTGGCATACGTTGTCGGGCAACCCATCAGATATTGCCCATATAAACGACTACGGACAATCATATTTGCCGCCTTGTAAAAAGCGAAATAGGTCACCTGGTTGTGGAATAGAAAAAACCATCATTGAGTCGATTTCGTGGCAATGGCTTTACGCTACAAATCTGCTTATTGCTTACGAAATGAGCGTGACCACAAAAGTGGCAACCAGAATCACCACTCCTTATTTATCGCTTCCTTCAGAAGTGCTTGTCGCTGTTGCCTGGTTTTTAAAAAACTATTGGAATCCCGATACACGACTGTTTGGCATGATTGAACAACAGGTGACATCTGTAATGACAGAGGGTGATCACCGGTTTGCAACCATCACTGCAGCGTTTGGCTCCGGAGAGAACTCACCGCAATATCAGTCGTCAGAATCATCCAGCCAGCCAGCCCCAAAAGCCACTCTGCCACTTATGAGCTCTTTTATCAGCCCTCTGAATAATGACTATAACGGCGGAAACGGAGGCGACCAGCAACACCTGCACACCTTGGGTTTAAATTGTTTCGTCCATCCCTGTTATGGCTTTTGTCAATTGCACCCCTTATCTGGTAGCAGTGAGCCTGCTGAATGGCCCCTGAATACCCTGAAAAGCTCATGCCCTCACTTGGCTACCGGACACTGCTCAGGTTGCATGGGGCATTTTGATCCTGCAAAAGCTATGGAGTCCCGTCAAAACCCTCTTTTCAGAACATTCAATGATTTTTCTGACATTCAGCTTCCATTCGATTCTGATCCACAATTTGATGACATTGATGGTCATTTTGCAGACTTAATCCAGAATGCCATTGACGCTACTGAGTCACTCGATGATGATGTGCAAATGCTCGGGTATTTGTCTTCCATTGCCGATGATTTAACGGCCACTAATGGGTCACTTGATCTGCAGCGTCTTCTTGGAGAACACGAACTTGCCTTTACGCTTAATTCTTCAGAAACACAGCAAACCACCTTTAAGTCATCCCAGTTGGATCAAAGTCAAGCTCATCTTTCCCTGACAGGCGCACTACAAGCTAAAGCCGACAGTGGTCAAAAAATCTGTGAGTTGACCGTGGTCCTGAAGGGCGGCGAGCAGCAGCCATGTGGTAAGGTCTTTAAGAATGCCATAAGCCTGTCGAGTCACAAAAGACGATGCCACACCGGGCCAAAAGTCTGTGACTTGACCGTAATGAGGGAGGACGGCCAGCAGGGGCCATGCGGGATGGTCTACAAGAATGCTGGATCCCTGGTGAATCACAAACGCACATTCCACACCGGGCAAAAAACCTGTGATCAGATCGAAGTCGGGGAGGACGGCCAGCAGCGGCGATGCGGAAAGATTTGCAAGAATGCTGGCGCCCTGTCGGATCACAAAAGTAAATACCACAAAGGGCAAAAAAACTGTGAAGTGATCGTATTCGGGGAGGACGGTCAGCAGCGGCCATGCGGGAAGCTCTTCATGAATACTAACTGCCTGGAATATCACAAAAGAGAAGAACACTCCGGGGAACGAACCTGTGATGTGGTTGTGGTTGCGGAGGACGGCCAGCAGCGGTCATGTGGGAGGCTCTTCACAAATACAAAAAAACTGAAGTATCACAAAAGACAAGAACACTCCAGAAAACGAGCCTGTAAAGTGGTCGTGGTCGGGGAGGAGGGTCAGTTGCGGCCATGCAGCAATCACTGCAAGAATGCTGTAGCCGTGTCAAAGCACAAAAGAAGTTACCACAGCGGGCAACAAACCTGTGAAGTGCTCGTGGTCGGGGAGGATGGTCGGCAGCGGCCATGCGGGAAGCTCTGCAACAATGCCAGAGCCTTGGTGAACCATAAAAGAGGAAAACACTCCGGGCAAAAAACTTGTGAGATAATCATGTTTGAGGAGGATGACGGGCAGCGACGATGCGGGAAGGTCTGTAAGAGTGCCGGAGCTCTGTCAGACCATAAAAGAAACTACCACAGCGGGCAAGTCTGTGAGTTGATTGTGTTCGGGGAGGATGGTCAGCTGCGGCCATGCGGGACGTTCTGCAAGAATCACAGGGCCCTTATATATCACAAAAGCAAATGCCACAGCGAGCAGCGAATCTGTGCATTGATCCTGGTCGGAGAGGATGGTCAGCAGCGGCTATGCGGGCAGCTCAGCAAGAATGCTAAAGCTCTGTCGATACACAAAAGCACATGCCACAGCGGCGAAAAAATCTGTGACTCAACCGTGACCGGGGAGGATGGCCAGCAGCAGTCATGCAGGAAGGTCTTTAAGAGTGCGATAGCCCTGACGAGTCACAAAAATAAATGCCACACCGGACAGAAAAACTGTGACGTGACTGTGGTCTGCGCTGATGGTCAGCAGCAGCCATGCGGGAAAGTCTATAAGAATGCTCAAAGCCTGTGGTCTCACAAAAGAAGTGCCCACAAGAAGCAACAAGACCCTAACCCAGGCGTAATCGAGGATGGCCAGCAACGAGCGTCCGTGATAGTCCGCAAAAAACCTCAAGACCTGTCGGATCACAACAGAAGAGATCGAAAACGCAAGCCTGCTGATCTCGACGAGGATGGTGAACTCATTCCTGCAGCAGATAAAGTGAATAAATGTGATTATCAGGAGAAGCTGACGGACTGATACCTATCAAGGCCCCGGGGGCTTATCGAACTTAGGCTCCTAGGGGGTCGCCCGGACGCGCTATTCTCTGTCGGTCTCTTGGTTGAGCGCCGTAAAAACGCAAAAAAACACATCGTTAAGTATGTAAAGATCCCATGCCCTGCAGGGCAAATTCTGTCAGAATGGCGCACTTCTTCGACTATGCTTTTTCCAGCTGTGACTAACGAATTGGCGAAAACTATGTACGTGGCAGACACTCCTCCGGAAACGGTTGATGATGTAGAACGCATTCTCCTGGTGGATGACAACCCTACCAACTTGCAGGTGCTGCTGCAGACCCTCAGTGGACGAGGCTACAAGCTTCTTATTGCGAAAAACGGTGAAAGTGCTGTGAGGATTGCTCACAAGGCCAAGCCAGCGCTGGTTTTGCTGGATATCATGATGCCAGGCATGGACGGCTATGAAGTGTGCCGTCAGCTGAAAGAAGATCCGGCTACCAGCAATATTACCGTGATTTTTCTATCAGCCCTTGATGACACCAAGGACAAGGTTCGAGGTTTGGAAACGGGTGCCGTTGACTTTATCTCCAAACCTTTTCAGGCCGAAGAAGTGATTGCCCGGGTAGAAACCCAGCTCAAGATACATCGACTGGAGCAGGCGCTTTCTGCCCGCAATCGACAGCTTGAAGCTGACAAGGCCCGTATTCTGGAAAGCATGAACGAAGGTATCTTTGGGCTGGACAGCAGGGGGCGAATCACCTTTGCCAATGCAGCCGCTTCCATTATGACGGGCTGGCCCATGGACACCCTCATCGGTCGTAGCCTGATTGAACTGATGCTGGATGAAGCCGGAGAGGAAGCACGCAGTCTGCATCTGGCTCCTATTCAGGAGGCATTGAGTAAAGGGGTCAGCATAAGGGTGGACGATGCACTCTTCTGGCATAAAGAGGGCTCATCATTCCCGGTCAGTTATTCATGCACTCCCATTATGGAAGAGGGACAGCCCAGCGGTGCAGTGGTGGTCTTTACTGACATCAGCAGCAAAAAGCGTGGACAGGCAGCGTTGCAGAAGGCTCTGGACGAACTGGAGACCCAGAAGGAAAAACTGACCCATGTTTCCCGTTTGAGTATCATGGGAGAGATGGCCGCAGGTTTTGCCCATGAAGTGAACCAGCCTCTGACCGCAATTTCCAACTACGCTCAGGTAGCCAAGCGCATGATGGTCAGGCTGGAACATAAAGACGACGATGTTTACGATTCGCTTTATGAGGCTATGGACAAAATTAATATTCAGGCCCGTCGTGCCGGTGAGATCATTGCCCGCATTCGCTCATTTGTTAAAAAGCCTGATCACGTTCTGGGTTGTGTCGATCCGATCAAGCTGATTAGCGATACCGTCAAGCTGGCTGAGGTGGATGCTCGAAATAACAGTATGGAAATTCATACTGAGGTGGCTCAGAACCTGCCAGAGGTGAAAGTGGACCCGGTGCAGATTCAGCAGGTGGCTTTGAACCTGATTCGCAATGGTATGGAAGCCATGAGAGATCAGGACACCCGGGACATAGGTGTCTGGGTTAAGGCAGAGCAGATCGATGATCGGTTCGTCAAGGTATCCGTCATTGACCGGGGTTATGGACTGGCTGCTGATGCAGAAGAAAAACTGTTCACGCCTTTCTACACCACCAAGTCAGATGGTATGGGGATCGGTCTGACCGTTTGCCACTCCATTATTCAATCACATGGTGGACGACTGACGTTCAATCGTCACCCTGAGGGCGGCACTATTTTTGAGTTTACAATGCCGATTGCCTGACTCCCCTCGCTCCATCTCTTAAATGGCAACCAAATGATGGGTGAGCAGGAGGAGAATATGAGCCTTCGGTCGGGCAATTATGCGAGAGGACTTCATAATAAATGCAGTTATCATCGAAACATACAAAAATATAACCTCCGATCAAGGGGGAAACATACGATGGTATGCAATAGTGTCGGCCATCGGGATATGACCGGGTCCATAGATATTTACCCGTTTCTTTCTGAATATGTCGAAGGATATAGTGTTTTTCCCTCACTTGATGAAAGACCCTCAGTTCACATAAGACTGTATCTGGTAAAGCAGGCTGTATAAATAGTGCAAATAATATGAGAATAGTTTTGATACTTCATACTCCCTCTGTCTGAAGCCATCAAGATAGCAGACATTTGCACTGCGACAACTCGTTGGGAGAGCTTCACAACTCTGCTTTTCCCACACCTCAGGCTATGGGATCACGTAGCATCCTGATTCCAATCAATTTGCATTCAGGATTAAAGCTGCTTCGATCGCACTTAGCAGCAAAGGCTATGCTATCGGGCGACGCTGGGTAAAATTCAGAAAGTTTGCTGTCCAGGGGTACTTTGCTGTCCAGAGGTACTTTGCTGTCCAGAGGAACTATGCAGGCATAGCAGCATTCCTGTATAACCGTCGGCAGGTTATAATGCCCGGCTGAACAAGGAGCACGCAGTGACTGAACAGGTAACAGAGTACATGCATGAACTGGGCAAAAAGGCCCGGGAAGCCAGTGCACAAGTAGCCAAAGCGGATACTGGCCTGAAAAACAGAGCTCTGCTGGCGATCGCCACTGAGCTGGAAGCAACTCGACCGCTACTGCGTGAAGCTAACGCTGTGGACCTGGAAAACGGGCGGGGGCGAGGGCTGGATGCAGCATTGCTGGATCGCCTGGAACTGACAGATGCCCGCATTGATACCATGATCGAGAACCTGAATCAGGTGGCTTCGTTGCCTGATCCAGTGGGTACGATTGATGACCTCAAATATGTACCCAGTGGTATTCAGGTGGGTAAAATGCGAGTCCCTTTGGGGGTTATAGGCATTATCTATGAGTCTCGACCCAACGTAACCATTGAGGCTGCCAGTCTCTGTCTGAAATCCGGTAATGCTGTGATTCTGCGTGGAGGCAGTGAGTCAATTGCTTCTAACAAGGCGATTGCCCAATGCATTCAGAAGGGCCTGGTATCGGCTGGCTTGCCAGAAGCAGCGGTTCAGGTGGTAGAGACCACTGACCGTGAAGCAGTGGGAACTCTGATCAGTATGCCCGAATATGTAGATGTCATCGTTCCAAGGGGTGGCAAAGGTCTGATCGAACGTATCAGTCGTGATGCCAGGGTGCCTGTTATCAAGCACCTGGATGGCATTTGCCATGTTTATATTGATGATCTGGCAGATCGGGAGAAAGCACTGGCCATTGCTGTGAATGCCAAAACCCACCGCTATGGTGTATGCAATGCCATGGAGACCCTGCTGATAAACAGGGCTGTTGCAGCCGATATACTGCCGGAACTGGCTCAGCGCTTGCGGAAATTGGGGGTTGAGCTCAGAGGCTGTGCAGAGGTTTGTGACGAGGTTCCGGATGCTTTGGCCGCCACCGAAGAAGACTGGCAGACAGAGTATCTGGCACCGGTGCTATCCATTAAGTTGGTCGCTGATATGAATGAAGCTATCGAGCATATTAATCGCTATGGCTCTCATCATACCGATGCGATCATCACCGAGAGTTATACCCGGGGCCGGGACTTCCTGAGAGAAGTAGACTCCAGCTCTGTTATGATCAATGCCTCTACCCGGTTTGCGGACGGCTTTGAGTATGGGCTGGGTGCTGAGATTGGTATTTCAACGGACAAAATTCATGCCCGTGGTCCTGTGGGGCTGGAGGGGCTGACATCCCGGAAATATGTAGTATTAGGCGATGGTCATATCCGGAAATAACGAATTGCCATCACTCAAGGTGGCGGTTAATTATGGTACATAATAATCACTGGTTAGGTACTTAGGTACTTAATCAGCAAACAATTATGACAAAAGCCTGTACAATTCATGGTCAGGCTTTTGGTTTTTTATCGAGTTCTAAAGAGATATATGCAATCTGAACAACTGAAGCAACTGGTCATTGATGCTATTGAAGAAATGAAAGGTAACGACATTACCTCTCTTGATGTTTCCGGGCTGACCAGCGTGACCGATTACATGATTATCGCCAGCGGTACTTCCAACCGTCATGTGAAGTCTGTAGCAGACAATGTAATCGATAAGTGCAAGCAAAATGGTGTTCGTCCACTGGGTACAGAAGGTCAGGAGAAATCCGAATGGGTTTTGGTCGACATGGGTGACGTTGTAGTGCATGTTATGATGCCAGCTACCCGTGCATTCTATGATCTTGAACGCCTCTGGGAGGCCAGCGAGGAACAGCGGGCTACAGAGCAGTCCTGATGCGTGTTCGTCTGATCTCCGTTGGCTCGAAAATGCCACCCTGGGTTGATGAGGGCTACAGGGAATACAGTCGTCGCCTGGGTTCTGACCTCAAACTGGATCTGATTGAGATTCCGTTGAACCGGCGCGGCAAGGGTGCTGACATCAGTCGCCTGCAGGAAAAAGAAGCTGGACAAATGCTGAGTACAGTCGGCCAGGGTGACCTGATAGTGACCATGGAAATCACAGGGAAGCCCTGGTCGACGGATAAACTGGCAGACAATATGGGAGGGTGGATGCATTCTGGCCGTAATGTCAGCCTCATGGTCGGAGGGCCAGAAGGGCTTCATCCCAGTGTGATGGCCCGGGCCGATCTCAGATGGTCGTTATCGCCATTGACGTTACCTCACCCCCTGGTCAGGGTCGTTGTTGCTGAACAGGTCTATCGTGCCTGGAGTATCCTCAAGAATCACCCCTATCATAAATAGACAGTTATACAGATGCCGGTGAATACCTTAAAGGACCACAAAGCAGAGCAACGGATTGTCAGCATTCGAGTCTGGTTAGCACTGGTCTTCACGATCCTTTTAGTCATGGTGCTGATTTCCAGACTTTTCTATCTGCAGGTGGTTCAATACGATGAACTGGCCACCCAGTCGGAAGAAAACCGTGTTCTTTTGCAGACAGTGCCTCCGGTTCGGGGACTGATCTATGACCGAAATAACCGATTGCTGGCAACCAACCGCTCCAGTCAGACACTGGCTATTGTTCGGGAGCGCGTAGAAGATCTTGATCAGCTGCTCGACGAGATTGCCCGGTTAATTACTGTTACCGAGACTGAGCGCAGTCGTTTCCTGCAGCAGATAAAACGACGCAGGCCTTTTGAATCGGTCCCCCTCAAATTTCGGCTGAACGACGAGCAGGTTGCGCTGATTGCTGTAAACCAGTTTCGCCTGCCGGGTGTCGAGATTAATGCCGAACTGGTTCGTGAATACCCTGAAAGCGACGCTTTCGCCCATAGTGTCGGTTATGTGGGGCGAATCAACGAGCGTGAGTTAAAAAACCTCGATCCGGCTCTTTATAACGGCACATACACTGTCGGTAAGATCGGTCTGGAACGTTTTTATGAGCCTGTACTCTTAGGTAAGCCGGGCTACCAGGAAGTTGAAGTCAATGCCCGTGGTCGGGTGACCAGGGTTCTGAACCGGGTTAATCCCATCCCTGGCAAAGATTTGCAGCTGTTTATTGATACCGATCTGCAAAATGCAGCTATTCAGGCAATGCAGGGAAGAAGGGGGTCCGTGGTGGCTCTGGATCCCAAAACTGGTGGTGTCATGGCTATGGTCAGTAATCCGGCGTTCGATCCCAATCTGTTTGTGACCGGAATCGATTACGCTACTTTCAATGATCTGAATACGGACATCGAAAAGCCGCTCTATAATCGTGCGACATTGGGTGAGTACCCGCCGGCTTCCACGATCAAGCCTCTGGTAGCTCTGGGTCTGCTGGACAATAACGTGGTGGATAAGAATGACAAAATCTATGACAAAGGTTGGTTCCAACTTCCGGGCAGTGAGCACCGTTTCCGTAACTGGAACCGAAAGGGTGACGGCTGGATTGATCTGAATCGGGCAATCCTGCGTTCCAACGATACTTTTTTCTACAAGGTGGCTGAAAAAATGGGGATTGACCGTCTCCATGATTTTCTCAGCCAGTTCGGGATGGGGCGCAGTAGCGGTATTGACATTCATGAAGAAAGAGCAGGTTTGCTGCCTTCAACAGAGTGGAAACAAGGCGCTTATGGTCAGCCCTGGTATCCCGGGGAAACTGTGATTGCCATCATTGGCCAGGGCTACATGCTGACGACTCCCATGCAATTAGCAGAACTGGTTACCCTGATTGCCAACCGGGGGAAACATGTTGAGCCTCGTCTGGTGAAAGAAGACATTCCGGAATTGCAAAGCCCCGAATGGGGGGACGACATTGAGCTGGATGACCAGCATTGGGGGTTGGTCATCAATGCTATGGAAAAAGTGGTCAGTTACAATCGGGGCACGGCTTACTGGCGAATTGGTCGTGGCCTGAAGTATCGAATGGCAGGAAAAACAGGTACTGCCCAAGTGGTCAGTATTCCTCAGGGTGAAGAATATGATGCTGAGAAACTCAAGGAATTCGAGCGGGACCATAGTCTTTTTGTGGCCTTTGCGCCTGTTGAAGATCCCCAGATAGCGATGGCTGTGGTATTGGAGAACAATAATGGTGCTGCCAACATAGCCCGGGAGGTGATGGACTTTTATCTCCTTCCCAAACTCGCCAGGGCCGAACAGGAGAAAACCAGTGCTGAAAACAAGGGGACCGCACAATGACCGGCCAGGATTTTGTTCGTCAGCTGAATGAAGGACAGGGCTTTCACAGGGCACCGGACTGGTCAGAGCGTCTGCATATCGACTTTATGCTGACAGGGTTTGTGGTCATTGTTTGTGGAGCCGGTCTGTTCGTTCTATACAGTGCCAGTGGACAGGATATGAGCATTGTTATTCGACAGGCCGTCTATATGCTCATTGGTTTTGTTGGAATGATCATCATTGCCCAGGTTTCACCCCGACTGCTGATGCGGTTGTCACCATGGATATATGTTGGCGGTGTCATTCTCTTGGTCGCTGTGCTGTTTCTGGGCATTCATTCCAAGGGCGCACAGCGTTGGATTCAATTGCCTTTCATACGGTTTCAGCCCTCAGAAATCATCAAGCTGATTATGCCGATTGTGGTGGCGAGTTATCTTTCGAAACGACAGTTGCCACCTTCTCTAAAAGATATTGCGCTGGTACTGATTCTGATTGGTATTCCGGTCGTGTTGATTGCCAGGCAGCCCGACCTGGGGACCTCCCTGCTGATTGGTGCTTCAGGTCTGTTTATATTATTGCTGGCCGGGTTGAGGAAACGGCTGATTTTTTCTGCCATTATGCTGGCTGTTCCTTCTGTTTGGGGCTTCTGGCACTTTGTCATGCTCAATTATCAGAAGCAGCGGGTATTAACCTTTCTCAATCCCCAGAGTGATCCCTGGGGTGCGGGCTGGAATATTATCCAGTCAAAAATTGCCATAGGATCGGGTGGGCTATACGGCAAGGGCTGGCTTTTGGGAACTCAGTCGCATCTGGATTTTCTGCCGGAAAGTCATACTGATTTTATTATTGCAGTGCTGGCAGAAGAGTTCGGCCTGATGGGGTGTCTGGTTCTTCTGGCATTATACGCACTGATTATTGGTCGAGGCCTGTTTATAACGCTCAAGGCTCAGACTCTGTTTGGCAGACTGCTCGCAGGTAGTATTACACTGACGTTTTTTGTCTACATCTTCGTTAATATTGGTATGGTGAGCGGCCTGCTCCCCGTGGTCGGGGTACCTCTGCCTCTGGTCAGCCGGGGAGGGACCTCGCTGGCTACTCTGATGGCTGGCTTTGGTCTGTTGATGTCGATACACACTCATAAAACGTTTCTGGGGCAAAGTCGATAATCACAGAGAAAGCTTTTTTCCATAAGTTATGCCAGTTGTGCTTTCTAACTCCCGTGATGAGCATGGAGATTATTATGCAGGCTTGCTGGCTCTGTTTTACGTTAGATGCTGTTTGCATGAGCTATAATGAGAATCGACCCGTTTTTTGTAGGGTCTGGAATGTTCGTCATGCGACCACTTCAGTCTAAGGGCGTCCTGCGGGCAACGACTATTGCCGGTCAGGTCAATGTCCTTCACAAAACTCTTTCTCCCTTATCAGACTCTGACAGGCAGGAAGACTCTCCGGTGAGTCCCTGCCGCAGGGAGCGATATCTTAAGATCCTTTCAATCTCACGGGAGAGTTCCTTAGATCGGTTTTTCTGCACTGAGAAAACGACATTTAACTTAAACTGCGCCGGTATGCTAGTTGTCTCTTCATGACTGCTGTAGAGTAGACATTATCCCGTATGAAGTTATATCAGCTAACGACATTCACTTGAGTAGTAGCAGGGAGGGTTTATGGCCTTAAGAATGGTAAAAGAATTTTTAGGACTGCCGACATTTCGACTCATGACGGCGGGCATATTATTCAGCGGCTGTCTTCTTTCAGGATCGGTAACGGCCGGTGCTGAAAAGGTGGTCGATAATCAGCCTGACTATGCACTTCAACCGGAGGTGAAGGCGTTCATTGATGATCTGGTGAAGAACGAACAGTTTTCCCGTAAGGAACTGCAAGACATTCTGGGTAAGGCAAACAAGTCTGAAAGAGTGCTTGAGTTGATCAGCAGACCTGCCGAGAAACGTCTGGAGTGGAAAGACTACCGGAAAATTTTCATGACCCCGGAGCGAGTAGACCTTGGCGTGGACTTCTGGGAGGCTCACGAGAAAACACTCTCAAGAGTTGAAAAAGAGTATGGTGTGCCTGCAGATGTTATAGTCGCCATTATCGGAGTAGAGACATACTATGGTCGACAGACCGGTGGGTTTAAGGTTCTTGATGCTCTTTCTACCCTGAGTTTTGATTACCCTCCGCGAAGCAAGTTTTTCACACAGCAGCTGAAGGAGTTTCTGATTCTGACCCGTGAACAGGAGCTGGATGCTTCAGACCTGACCGGCTCTTATGCCGGAGCCATGGGTATACCCCAGTTTATGCCCTCCAGTTACAGGGCTTATGCAGTAGATTATACCGGTGATGGTCAGTCCAACATCTGGAAGCATGAAGAAGATGCAATTGCCAGCGTTGCTAACTATCTCCGGGAAAACGGCTGGAAAGTTGGCAAGCCTATTGTCAGTAAAGCTAAGGTTACCGGAACCAAATATGAGAAAGCTGTGTCTGATTCGGTCAGACCGCAAAAAACTCTAAAGCAGCTTGAAGGTTCTGGCTGGCATCCTGAAGCTCTTTTACCAGAGACCGCCAAGGCTGCTGCTATCAAGCTTGAAGGTGACAAGGGGCCGGAGTACTGGCTGGGGATGCATAATTTTTATGTCATCACGACTTATAACCGCAGCAAGCTTTATGCAATGGCGGTTTATCAGCTAGCAAGTGATGTAAAAACAGGCTATATAACATCAGCGTCAAAGTCTGCGAAGACATTAGCAGGAAAGCAGTCTGAATAGTCTGATCCTCCCGGTTCATCAGTGAAGGTACCGTTTTTATGCCTGAGTCATAAAAGCGGTTTTCTTCTTTGTCTCGCGGGTATTCCTTCAGGCTCCCGATCTCAGGCAGAATAACGTTAAAGCACCATATCCTATGAAATCGATAATCAGAGCAAGATCTATAGCAGGAAGCCTTGTGGGACTGACCTTTTTCCTCTTGAACGGTTGTGTCACCGTTGAGGACGGGCCTCCCACTGAGAAAAGGGATGTCAGTCAGATTCCTGATGCGATTCCTGTCACCCATGATGGTCAGTTCAAGGATTCTCCCTATGAACTCAATGATGTGACCTATACCCCTATGAAGAGTGCCAAAGGCTATCAGGAAAAGGGCAAGGCCTCATGGTATGGCACCAAGTTTCATGGCAAGCAGACGGCTAACGGTGAAGTTTACGATCTCTACGGTATGACTGCGGCACACAAGACTTTGCCCCTGCCTTCCTATGTCAAGGTCACTAACAGTCACAATGGCAAGTCGGTTGTACTTCGGGTCAATGATCGCGGACCATTCCACGGCGATCGGATTATAGACCTCTCTTATGCTGCTGCCGTTAAGCTGGGGTTCGCTAAGAAAGGAGTGACTGATGTGTTGGTAGAGGGGATAGATGTCAGGTCTCTTGCTGCCGCCAAAGGCAATGAAGCGGTTAGCGGGAGCGGTAATAATCAACTGCTCTTTGTACAACTGGCTGCGCTGAAGAATTATCACTATGCCCAGATATTGCGTCGACAGGTGGCTGAGACCATAGGCAGTGATATCAGAGTGGTGAAAGGGGAAGAGGAGCCTGATCCTTTTTACCGAGTCAGGATTGGGCCGGTGCAAACGATTGAGCATCTTGAAGAACTCCTTGAGAAGCTGGATGAAGGCGATTTTGACGTGCCTTACCTGATTTACGAAGAGGTTACTGAGGCTTCCGGGAAGTAGTTTGAGTCAGTCTTTTTAGTCGGCCAGACCGATATTCCAGTGTGGCCTGACAGACTTTCACTGATCAGGCAATGAGCATATTACATTCTATTTTCAATGCTTCTCTTAAACTCCTTAGTCGGTAACATTATAATGGCCAGCAACAGTGAATTTCAGAGCTAATTTCTATAATGATCAAACGATTAAATCCTGTCCGGGCCAACCATGAGCGATTGAAAAGGTTAGCCGGATGGGTGTCCATGCTATTTATTCTGGCAACCGGCGCAGTTTATGCTGAAGCCGCTGCCCTGATTCCTGCGGCACCCAAGATTGCTGCCAACAGTTTTATATTGATGGATGCCGACAGCGGTGAGATTCTGGCCTCCGAGAATGCGGATGACCCTTTTCACCCTGCCAGCCTAACCAAAATGATGACTGCTTACATTGCCGAGGTTGAGCTGGCGTCAGGCAATATTCATCGTGATGATGAAGTGCTGATCAGCGAAAAAGCCTGGAAAATGGGCGGCTCAACCATGTTCATTGAGGTGGGTGAGCGGGTTCCGGTACAGGAGCTGTTGAAAGGTATTATTATCGTCTCCGGTAACGACGCCAGTGTCGCCATCGCTGAACATGTTGCCGGCAGTGAAGACGCCTTTGCCGAGCTGATGAACAATACCGCCGAGCGACTGGGGATGATTAACTCCAATTTTGTCAATGCATCGGGCTGGCCTGCGCCTGATCACTATTCCTCTGCAAGGGATCTTGCGATACTGTCTCGCCATATCGTCAAGGATTACCCTGAGTATTACGAGCTTTATGCTCAGAAGTATTATCAATACGGTACCAACAAAAAAACCGGTAAGCCACTGCGTCGTCAGCCCAACCGAAACCGTCTGTTATGGACTAACCCTAATGTTGATGGTCTGAAAACAGGGCACATTGAGGCCAGTGGTTTTGGTCTGGCAGCTACCGCAAAGCGCGATGGGCGTCGTCTGATTACTGTTATTCTGGGTGCCAGAGGTGAGAAGCAGCGTGCTGCGGAGGCACAGAAACTGCTGACCTATGGTTTCCGTTTCTTCGAAAATGTTGATGTTAAAAAAGGTGGCGTAACGCTTGAAACTGTGAAGGTCTGGAAAGGCACACAAGATCAGGTAGACGTTGCCATCGACAAGGATCTGATTGTCACAGTGCCCAGGCATACGGGTAAGAAGCTGAAAGCGACTCTGAATATTGATCCAATTGTTGAAGCCCCTGTTGAAGCTGGCCAGCAGCTGGGTACACTGAAAGTGACTATCGATGATGAAATTATCAAAGAAGTCCCTCTCAGAGCAGAGACTGCGATAGAGCGTGGTGGCTTCTTCAAACGTCTGTGGGATAGTATCGTGCTGTTCTTTAAAGGACTGTCCTGAACATTCAGTGGCAGCAGTGAGTGAAATGCCCATACCTTCAGGCTCGCAGAATCTGAAGGTATTTCATTTATCATCAGTGTAAAAAATGACCGATCAAGAAGCGCCAAAAATTGAATTTCCCTGCGATTACGAGATCCGTATTGTGGGTAATGCCGCTGTCGATTTTCAGAAGGTTGTCTGCGCTATCGTCAAGCAGCATGCACCGGATTACGATGGCAACTTCCGGCTGAAAGAGAGTCGAACTGGCAAATACACCTCGGTTATGGTGACTATTCGGGCCACCGGAGAATCTCAGCTGAAAGCGATCTTCGAAGATTTGAAAGCGACCGGCCGGGTGCAAATGGTACTTTGATGAAACTGAACATCCGCTACTTGGGCAGGCAGCCTTATGAGCCTGTTTTTGAGGCCATGAAAGCATTCACCGAACGCAGAGATGAGCAGACGGATGATGAGTTCTGGTTTGTCGAGCACGACCCTGTCTTTACTCAGGGTCAGGCCGGCAAGCCTGAACATGTCCTGGCACCCGGAGATATTCCTGTGGTCCAGGTGGACCGTGGAGGTCAGGTCACTTATCACGGTCCGGGTCAGCTGGTGGTCTACCTGCTGATGGATGTTCGCCGCTCAGGCAGTGGTCCCAGGCAGGTGGTGTCAGCTATTGAGAGGGCCATCATCAAAGTACTGTCAAGCTATGGTATTGAATCCTGTGCCAGACCTGACGCTCCCGGCGTTTACATTGATGGAGCAAAAATTGCCGCCCTGGGGCTGCGATTCAGACAGATGAAAAGTTATCATGGACTGAGTTTCAATCTGGATATGGATCTGGAGCCCTTTACCCGTATCAACCCCTGCGGTTACAAGGATCTGAAGGTCGCCCAGCTCAGGGAATTTCAAAATCCTGTGCAATGGAATGAAGTGAGCAATCGCTTACTTGAGTGCCTTATGGAGGAACTTGGGTATAATGAGGCTCAGACAGTAAAGGAAGCAACAGAGTTTGATCTGGTTCAGGAGGCCTGAGCAATCTCTCTTCAAATTCGAGTGAGTGAACGAACGGCTTCACAAACCGGTACAACCGACCAACATGACTGGGACTCTATGACCGATAGCAACCTGATTCCAACCGTCCAGATTCCGGCTGTTACTATTCAGAGTGGCGAGAAATTCGTCAATGAAAAAGGCATTACCGCCATCAAGAATGGCATCAAGGCCAGCAATCGCTCCGATGAAGCGGTTCAGCCTTTTATGCGCAAGCCGGAGTGGTTGAGAATCAAGCCCAGGTACGGCAGTAAGTTCAAAGAAGTCAAAGGGACGGTTCATGAGCACAAGCTGAGTACCGTTTGTGAAGAAGCCATGTGCCCCAACATTAATGAATGCTGGAGTTCGGGTACCGCCACTATCATGCTGATGGGTGATGTTTGTACCCGTGCCTGTCGCTTCTGTGCGGTGAATACTGGTAACCCCAAAGGCTGGCTGGATAAAGATGAGCCAGACCATACGGCCAACAGCGTAAAACTGATGAACCTGAAATACCTGGTTCTGACCTCTGTTAACCGTGATGATCTGGAAGATGGCGGTGCCGGTCACTATGCCGCCGTCGTAAAACGTGTAAAGGAAGTTAATCCTGAAACCGACGTTGAAGCACTGACACCGGATTTTCTCGGTGTTCTGGTCGATGTTGAAACGGTGGTCGACAGTGGTATTGCCGTTTTTGCCCAAAATGTTGAAACCGTTAAACGACTGACACATCCTGTTCGTGACCCGCGTGCCAGCTACGAGCAGACGCTCAATGTTCTGGCCCACTCCAAAAAATATCGTCCAGACGTACTCACTAAAACTAGTCTGATGCTGGGTCTGGGTGAAACCGAGGAAGAGATAATTGAGACCATGGATGATCTCAGGGCCATTGATTGCGATATCCTGACCCTGGGGCAGTATCTTCAGCCTACCAAAAACCATTTACCTATTGAGCGTTACGTGACCCCTCAAGAGTTTGAGAAGTATCGTCAGTGGGGCCTGGAAAGAGGTTTTGTTGAAGTCGTAGCCGGTGCCCTGGTGCGTTCGAGCTATCGTGCTGAGCAGGTGTTGCAGAAGAATAATGTGGGTCTGGGCTCATGAGTGACAGCAAATAATCACTTATTCATTTCCTGGTTCAGTGATTTTCAACGTGCTATCGCCACGGATGGTCAACACGTTATCGAATGAGCGTAAAACCCCAAGATGGGTATTCTTCCGTTTCATTGGATAATGTGGTTCGTGTGAACCGTCGATTTCGATTAATCTCAAAACACAATGATGCACTACACTAGGTTCCCTATAGACGTCTTATAAGGAACCATGGAAATGATTGATTTTCAGCGCTGTTTTGCTTTTTTAATCCCTCCTCTATTTCTCTTAAAGACTCTTAGCCTGCAAGCTCAGATCACCACTCAATCTACAACCGCTGTTCCTATAACCGCTGTTCCTACAACCGATGTTCCTACAACCGATGCTCCTACAACCGATGCTCCTACAACCGATGCTCCTACAACCGATGTTCCTACAACCGCTGTTCCTACAACCGCTGTTCCTATAACCGCTGTTGCTACAACCGCTGCTCCTACAACCGATGTTCCTACAACCGATGTTCCTTCAACCGATGTTCCTACAACCGATGTTCCTACAACCGATGTTCCTTCAACCGATGTTCCTACAACCGATGTTCCTTCAACCGAAGTTCCTATAACCGCTGTTCCTACAACCGCTGCTCCTACAACCGCTGTTCCTATAACCGCTGTTGCTACAACCGCTGCTCCTACAACCGATGTTCCTACAACCGATGTTCCTACAACCGATGTTCCTACAACCGATGTTCCTTCAACCGATGTTCCTACAACCGATGTTCCTTCAACCGCTGTTCCTTCAACCGCTGTTCCCACAACCGATGTTCCTTCAACCGATGTTCCTATAACCGCTGTTCCTACAACCGATGTTCCTTCAACCGCTGTTCCCACAACCGATGTTCCTACAACCGATGTTCCTACAACCGATGTTCCTACAACCGATGTTCCTACAACCGATGTTCCTACAACCGATGTTCCTTCAACCGATGTTCCTATAACCGCTGTTCCTACAACCGCTGCTCCTACAACCGCTGTTCCTACAACCGGTGCTCCTACAACCGATGTTCCTACAACCGATGTTCCTACAACCTATTCTCCTGCAAGCCCTCCTCTAAGGGTACCATGCGATTCTCTTAAAGGTCAGACGACAGGGGTTTATCAACGGCTAAACCAATATTCAAACCTTGTTAGGGGACGACAGTGCATTGTTCTCAGTACCAACTCTTCAGAGAATTTAAGTAAGTTGCTAAATGAGGTTCCAAAGAACACCGTTATATTGCTCTCTTCCGAAACTGCTTCTGGCGCAACGCTTTCTCCATCCGTTATTACCCCCTCATCAGGTAAAATCCCGGTTGTGTATCTAATTGACAGTGAAATAGTTTTGAAGGATGGTCAGGACATTATCGGGGCTCCAAATGAAGGTTACGAAATCGTCATCTCGCCTGATGCAACTTATACAGATTTATATATGATCAAGTTTGGGTCCTTTAACTACTTTAGTTTCAATGAAACAAAAGACAGCCATATAAGACACATTACTTTCCAGCCAACTGCACCTAATGGCCGCAAACCAATTGGTCCTATTATTACAGCACGTTGTATTAACCGGAGACTGATTGTAGAAAACAACGTATTCAATCTTAATTGCCAGACCGGAGTTAGAATTGATTGCAGACTTCCTCTGAATGCATCTGTTAATGATTTGCACCAGGGTCCGGCCCTGATGTTCACCAATAACAGGGTTACTGCTGATACCATCGAATCATGGGGCGGCGACTATATTCCCGATGGAGGGCTATTTATTAAACTTCCCGCCATCAAAAACCAGTCAAAAAGGATTGCTGTTAACGGGAACACATTCCAGGGCAATATGGGGTGGGTGGCTGAGTTACATATTGGACCGGGAAGCAGTATCGATATCTTTAGAAACATGGTTGACATTGACAATGCTGGTGAGATTTTGTGGGAAATTGTGTCGCCGGTATTTAAAAAAGAAAAATTTGGTTTCTCTCTTGTCGGTCATTCGGATACCAATGAAGAACCTCCTGTTTATAATCTTGTGGGCAATCAGATCAGGGTAAAAAATACAGCTTTAGATATCAAAGGAATCGTTCAGCTGGCCCTCGCTTGCAACCACTTTCAAGCGGTCAAACTCTGGCGACAAGAGCAGCATGAATACAGCATTAAAACCACAGATCCATTATCATTGGTGGGTAATTGCGAAAGATTCACGAATTCAAGCATGGCAACTGTCGGCCCAACCACACTTTCCGAGATTGTGAATATCTGGACACCCATCGAGAATTCCACAGCCAGTGCTTTAAGTGGACTCACCAACCTCGAGGGTCAATTCTACTTTAACTCATCAGTCTGCCTGACAGTCAATTTGTCCCCTGTTACTCCTTCCGGGCAGGCCTCCACTTCATCAGCAGATACAAAAGTCATGACGACTCTGTTGGGTGCCATGACCAGTCTGACAGTCGATTTGTCCTCTGTTACTCCTTCTGGGCAGGCCTCCACTTCATCTGCAGGTGTCATGACGACTTTGTTGGATGCTATGACCAGTCTGACAGTCAATTCGTCCTCTGTTTCTCCTTTTAACAATGCCTCCACTTCATCAGCAGGTACAAAAGTCATGACAACTATGTTGGGTGTTATGACCAACCTGACCGTCAATTCGTCCTCTGTTACTCCTTTTTACCAGTCCTCGACTTCATCAGAGGGTACCAAAGTCACGAGCACTGTGTTGGATGTCATGACCAGTCTGCCTACAACCGGTGCTCCTACAACCGATGTTCCTATAACCGGTGCTCCTACAACCGCTGTTCCTATAACCGGTGCTCCTACAACCGCTGTTCCTTCAACCGATGTTGCTACAACCGCTGTTCCTACAACCGATGTTCCTACTCCTACAACCGCTGCTCCTACAACCGATGTTCCTACAACCGCTGCTCCTATAACCGCTGTTCCTACAACCGCTGCTCCTGCAACCGCTGTTCCTACAACCGCTGTTCCTACAACCGCTGTTCCTACAACCGCTGTTCCTACAACCGATGTTCCTTCAACCGCTGTTCCTACAACCGGTGCTCCTACAACCGATGTTCCTTCAACCGATGTTCCTTCAACCGATGTTCCTATAACCGCTGTTCCTACAACCGATGTTCCTACAACCGCTGCTCCTACAACCGATGTTCCTATAACCGCTGTTCCTATAACCGCTGTTCCTACAACCGCTGTTCCTGCAACCGATGTTCCTACAACTGCTGCTCCTACAACCGATGTTCCTACAACCTATTCTCCTGCAAGCCCTCCTCTAAGGGTACCATGCGATTCTCTTAAAGGTCAGACGACAGGGGTTCATCAGCGGCTAAACGATTATAAAGACCTTGTTAGCGGACGACAGTGTATCGTTCTCAGTACCAACTCTTCAGAGAATTTAGGTAAGTTTATAAATGAGGTTCCAAAGAACACCGTTATATTGCTCTCTTCCGAAACTGCTTCTGGCGCAACGCTTTCTCCATCCGTTATTACCCCCTCATCAGGTAAAATTCCGGTTGTGTATCTAATTGACAGTGAAATAGTTTTGAAGGATGGTCAGGACATCATCGGGGCTCCAAATGAAGGTTACGAAATCGTCATCTCGCCTGATGAAAGTTATACAGATTCATATATGATCACGTTCGGGTCCCTTAAGTACTTTAGTTTCGATGAAACAATGGACAGCCGTATAAGACACATTACTTTCCAGCCAACTGCACCTAATGGCCGCAATCCAATTGGCATTATTACAGTACGTTGTATTAACCGGAGACTGTTTGTAGAAGACAACGTATTCAATCTCAATTGCCAGAACGGAGTTAGAATTGATTGCAGACTTCCTCTGGATGCATCTGTCGATTTTAGGCACCAGGGTCCGAGCCTGATTTTTGCCAATAACATGGTGACTGGTGATACCATCGAATCATGGCGCCGCGACTGTATTCCCAATGGAGGGCTATTTGTTAAACTTCCCGCCATCAATAAACGGTTCATGGCGATCGGTGTTTATGGGAACAAATTCCAGGGCAAGATGGGGTGGGTGGCTGAGTTACATATTGGACCGGGAAGCAGTATCGATATCTCTGGAAACGAGATCGACATTGACAATGCAGGTGAAATTTTGTTCGAAACTGTGTCGCCGGGATATAAAAAAGAAAAATTTGGTTTCTCTCTTGTCGGTCATTCGGATACCAGTGAAGAACCTCCTTTTTATGTACTCGTGGGCAATCAGATCCGGGTAAAAAATACAGCTTTAGATATCAAAGGAATCGTTGACCTAGCCCTCACTTGCAACCACTTTCAGGCAGTCAAACTCTGGCGACAAGAGCAGCATGAATACAGCATTAAAAGCACAGATCCACTGGTTTGGGCATATAATTGCGAAAGCTTCGTGAATCCAGGCAATGCAACTACCGGCCCACTTACATTTTCCCAGCATGTGAATATCGCATTGAATACCTGGACACCCATCGAGAATTCCACAACCAGTGCTTTAAGTGGACTGACCAACTACGAGGGTCAATTCTTCTTTAACTCATCAGACTGCCTGTATTTCCCGACACCCATCGAGAATTCCACAGCCACTGCTTTAATTGGAATGGCCAACTTCGAGGGTCAATTCTACTTTAACTCATCAGCCTGCCCGACAGTCTATTCGTCCTCTGTTACTCCTTCTGGGCAGGCCTCCACTTCATCAGCAGGTGTCATGACGACTTTGTTGGATGCCATGACCAGTCTGACAGTCAATTCGTCCTCTGTTTCTCCTTTTGACAATACATCCACTTCATCAGCAGGTACAAAAGTCATGACAACTATGTTGGGTGCTATGACCGACCTGACAGTCGATTCGTCCGCTGTTGCTCCTTTTAACCAGTCCTCGATTTCATCAGAGGGTACCAAAGTCACGAGTACTGTGTTGGATGTCATGACCAGTCTGACCCTGATTTTGAGCCTGTACCTGAACATACCTCCGACGTAAAAAGGCTGTCGAAAAAGTGCTGTGCTTTTCTCGCTACTTTTGCAACAAGCTCAGCCTGGTGAGGGGTTTGCGTGAATTGAAAATCAATATTCCAGGAGCCTTATGGACCCAGATGAGAACTAATACTGGACCAAACTCCGCAAACGTATGCACCAGTAGCAAAACCAGCAAAATGAGAAGCAGAAAGGTAGCCATAAATTGCAAAAGCTATAGGACAACCGGCAACGCCAATAACCGCACCCGTAAACGCGAAAAGTTTTAAGTCAGCCAGGCTATTTGCCGCTCCAAAAACAGATCCAGTTGCAATGGCTGTACTTACACCAGCAGCCAGGGCAGACTCAACATCACCAGTCTCAAGGTCAATAATGCCGGAGGCACCAATAAAGATTGCCGAAGTGATAGCAGAGCTAGCAGCACAAATAAAAACATCAGTAGCAATTTGAGAAACTTTTCTGATTACCCGTTCACGCAATGAACGAGTAAGAGGCATACTCTCAAGGATAAATGACGGCACTTCAGACCTACAAATAGGACATTTCTTAGATCGGTCAAACCATTGAGCAATGCATTTTCTTCCAAAGACATGAGTCTCATGACACGGGAGAACTACTTTATCATCACATCGAAGATCTTCATTATCATTTTCATTAAAAGACTCGAAACAGATTTGACATACATCCGCAACATTCATCGAAAATAAACTCCATCTCTGTTCAAATATCTGGACACCCATCGAGAATTCCACATCCAGTGCTTTAAGTGGACTGACCAACTTCGAGGGTCAATTCTACTTTAACTAATCAATCTGCCTGACAGTCAATTCGTCCTTCCAGGAGCCTGACCTCCACTTCATCAGCGGTTATAAAAGTCATGACGACTTTGTTGGGTGTGACCAGTCTTCGCGTTTCTTTATGGGTGTAGATTAGTTAAGGGCCAAGTTCCGCCAACGAGTGCACCAACAGTAAAACCAGCAAAATGAGAAGCAGCAAGGTAGCTATAACTTCCAAAAGCTACAGGACAACAGGCAAAGCCAATAGCCGCACCTGCCAACCCGAAAGGTCGTAAGTCAGCCAAGCTATTTCCCGCTCCAAAAGCAGATCCAGTTACAATAGCTGTACTTACACCAGCAGCCAAAGCAGAGTCAACAGCAACAGTCCCAGCCAAACCAGTGCCGAGGCTAATAGCGCCGAAGGCACCAATAAAGGTTGCTGCAGTAAGAGCAGAGCTAGCAGCACTAATAAAAGTATAATTAGCAATTTGAGAAATTTTTCTGATTACCCGTTCATGCAATGGACGAGCAGGAGGCATATTCTCAAGAATAAATGACGGCTCTTCAAATCTACAAATAGGACATTTCTTAGATTGGTCAAACCATTGAGCAATGCATTTTCTTCCAAAGGCATGAGTCTCATGACACGAGAGAAATACTTTATCATGACATCGAAGATTTTCATGATCATTTTCATTAAAAGTCCCGAAACAGATTTGACATACATCCGTAACATTCATCTTCATAAAATAAACTCCATTTTTGTTGATTGGTTAATGATTAGATAAAAAACCGGGAGAAAAGTTCACCAAATTTTATGACTTATCCTGTGACAAGCTGTTATTTACCTGCGGTTGACAGGGATATTCAAACGTTAATTCAGTAAGTTAGAGTCAGCTCTAGCACGAAAGTTTTTGAGATTGATGCAAGCGTAACGTTGAACCTTACATGAGATTCCCCAAGCGTTTGGGAAGTAGCATCAGCTGGGTCTGGAAAGAGGTGTTGCAGAAGTATAATGAGGGTTTGGGTTAATGAGTAACAGTAAACGATCGGTCAATCATGCATAGTTTTGTGATTTTCGCCCTGTTACCTCCATGTATAGTCAACACATGACCATCCAAGCTGAAGATGGCCGATTTGATCTCAGTATTATCGCAAATGACTGCTTTTTCTTTCCATAATCCATCGCTCCCCAGGCCGTAAATTATCGCCTTACCCTCGGTACTGCAGGTGACCACATGGTTGCCACCGATGCTGAAGGTTGCCGGTCCGACACTAATATCATGGGAAATGGTAGCTTTCTTCTCCCAGGATCCATTGTCCTTCCGGCTATAGACTTTCACCGTGTGATCCTCACTGCAGGTGATCACATGGCGGCTATCGGCGCTGAATTTGGCTGAGCGGATCTTAAGGTTATGGGAAATGATCATTTTTTCTTCCCATGATCCATCGTCCTTCTGGCCATAGATTTTCGCCACTTTATCTATACCGTGGGTGACCACACAGCGGCTATCGGAGCTGAAGGTGGCTGAGAAGACCCAATCATCGTGGGTAATGATAGCTTTTTTTTCCCATGAGCCATCGTAGTTCTTGCCGAAGATGATCGCCCTGCCGTCCATACTGGCGGTCACCACACAGCGGCTATTGAGGCTGAAGGTGGCTGACCAGACTCCATCATCATGAGAAATGATGGCTTTTTCTTCCCATGAACCATCGGCCTCCAGGCCATAGATTTTCACTTTGTTATCTGCACTGCGGATTATCACATGGCGACCATCGGCGCTGAAGGTGCCTGAGTTGAGCCCGTTATCATGGGAAATAATGGCTTTTTCTGCCCATGACCCATCGTTCTTCCTGCCATAGATTTTCGCTTTGCCATCAAAACTGGCGGTCACCACATATCGGCCATCGGCGCTGAAGGTGACTGAGCGTAAAAAATTATTGTGGCGAATGATGGCTTTCTCTACCCATGACCCATCGGCCACCTTAGCATAAATTTTTGCCTTGCCATCTCTACTGGCGGTCACTGCATAGTGACTATCGGCACTGAAGGTGGCTGAGTGGACAGAGTCGTCATGGGGAATCGTTGCTTCTTCCCAGGATCGGTCGTCCTTCTTGCCATAAATTTTCGCCCTGCCACCTATACTGGTAGCCACTAAATAGCGGCCATCGACACTGAAGGTGACCGATTTGACACAGTAGTTATTGGGGATAGTGCCTTTTGCTTCCCAGGATCCATCGCTCTCCTGGCCATAGATTTTCCATGTTTTAGAGTCACAGGCGATCACCAAGTTGCTGCCATCGCCGCTGAAGGCAGCTAAGTGCTCTGAACTATCGCAGAGGATGCTGGCTTTAGTCTCTAATTTAAATGTTTTACATTGAGACATCAGTTTAGTCAGAGTGGAAAAGAACAGAGCAGGAAAATAAATACTCGCCTGGCGATCCATAATTGACTTAACTAATGCCTCATCCTTTGTAAAACGCTGCAACCATTTCTGGAGTTCATCTTTATCTTTTGTAGCGACAATTGTCTTTAGTAAAGTCTGGTGTGATGAAGCCAACCGGCGATACCACGCCCTTGCCAATGCAGCATCATTTTTGAGCCTCTTATTAATGTCTGAATTTGCCCGTGTTAATTGAATAATGTCATGAGCCCGCAAATAGGTGAAAATTTTGGATTGAACTCCCGGGGGCAAATCGAGCAATAATGAAAACTCATTCTTGTCACGTACAATGACGTTCCTGCCCATAGTGGTACAACCTGGTGTATCTGATGGTGGTTGACCTGGTTTTGATGAGGGTGGAATACTTCTACCGGAATTGTTATTCAGGCAATCCATAGTTCGTTTTCCATCGTTGTTATTTATCCCTGATTGGCAAGGATATTCAAAATTCATTCTGCAGCTTAGAGTCGGTTTTAGTAGGAAAGTTCACAATATGGATCTAATCGTAACGAACAAGAAAACAGGGCTTTGATCCGGGAAAATGATCAATAACCAGAAAGCGGGTTTCTATCTTTCAGAACATGCAGAATGGCACTCTGGGTCAGCACCTGTAACCCACCAAAAAACATTTACCTGCTGAACCTTGCATGAGACTCCCCAAGCGTTTGGGAAGCAGCATCAGCGGGGTCTGGAAAAAGCGTTGTTGAAGAATAATGTAGGTCTGGGCTAATGAGTGACAGTAAACGATCAGTCCTTCATTGATAGTTCAGTGATTTTCGCCGTGTCATCGTCATGGATGGTCAACACATGGCCATCGGCGCTGAAGATGGCTGTCCTGATCCCTTCGCGATGAGAAATGGCGGCTTTTATTTTCCATGATCCATCGCTTACCAGGCCACAAATTTTCACCGTTTTATGGTTACCGGCAGCGACCAGATGGCGGTCATCGAGGCTAAAGGTTGCTAATATGACATCACCATAGGCATGTGAAATAATGGCTTTTTCTTCCCAGGATCCATTGTCCTTATGGCCATATATTTTTACCTTGCTATCTTCACCTCTGGTGATCACATGGCGGCCATCGACGCTAAAGGTTGCTGATATAATTTTCAAATAGTGGGAGATGATCATTTTTTCTTCCCACGATCCATCGTCCTTCTGGCCATAGATTTTTGCCACTCTGTCTACACTGCGGGTGACCACAGAGCGGCTATCGGAGTTGAAGGTGGCTGAGAAGACCCAATCATCGTGGTAAATAGTGGCTTTTTCTTCCCATGATCCATCGCCCTTCTTGCCGTAGATTATCGCTCTGCGATCGTCACTGGAGGTCACCAAGTGGCGGTTATCGGCGCTGAATGTCGCTGAGTTGATGTCTTTATTATGGGAAATGATGGCTTTTTCTTCCCACGAACCATCGGCCTTGAGGCCATAGATTTTCACCTTGTGATCGATACTGCGGGTCACCACATGGCGATCATCGTCGCTGAAGGCGGCGGATTGGACCCATTTATCATGGGAAATAATGGCTTTTTCTATCCATGAACCGTCGTTCTTCTTGCTATAGATTTTCGCCTTGCCATCAAAACTGGCGGTCACAATATGGCTGCCATCGGTGCTGAAGGTGGCTGATTGGAGCGATTTATCATGGGAAATAGTGACTTCTTTTACCCATGAGCCATCGTCCTTCTTGCCACAAATTTTCGCCTTGTTATTTTTAGTGGTGATCACTACAAAGCGGCCATCGGTGCTGAAGCTGGCTGAGCAGAGCGAGTCGTCGTGGGAAATAGTCACTTCTTCCCATGATCGTTCGTCCTTCTGGCCATAAATTATCGCCTTGTCATCTCTATAGACAGCCACCACATAGCGGCCATCGGCACTGAAGGTGACCGATTTGAAACAGTATTCATGGAAGATAGTGCCTTTTTCTTCCCATGATCCATCGCTCTCCTGGCCATAAATTTTCCATGTTCCGAAGTCACAGGCGATCACCAGGTGGCGTCCATCGTCGCTGAAGGTAGCTGAGTTCTCTCGACTGCTACAGGGGATGCTCGCTTTAGTCTCTAATTTAAATGCCTTACATTGACACATCAGTTTAGTGAGAGTGGAAAAAAACAGAGCAGGAAAATAAATACTCGCCTGGCGATCCATGATTGACTTAACTAATGCCTCATCCTTTGTAAAACGCTGCAACCATTTCTGGAGTTCATCTTTATCTTTTGTAGTGACAATTTTCTTTAGTCGAGCCTGGTGTGATGAAGCCAACCGGCGATAACATGCCCTTGCCATTGCATCATCATTTTTGAGCCTGTTGTTAATGGATGAATTTACCCGTGTTAACAGGGCAATATCACGAGCCTGCAAATAAGTAAAAATTTTGGATTGTATATCCTCGGGTAAATCGAGCAATAATGAAAACTCATTCTTGTCACGTGCAATGACGTTCCTGCCCATAGTGGTACAACCTGGTCTATCTGATGGTGGTTGACCTGGTTTTGATGAGGGTGGAGTAATTCTAACGTAATTGTTATTCAGGCAATCCATAGTTTGTTTTCCATCGTTGTTATTTATCCCTGATTGGCGAGGATATTCACAATTGATTCTGCAGCTTAGAGTCGGTTTTAGTAGGAAAGTTCACAGGATTGATCTAATCGTTACCAATAAGAAAACAGGACTTTGTTTTGGGAAAATGATCAGTCATTCATCCATCCATAGCTCACTGATTTTCGCCATGTTATTGCCATGGATGGTCAACACATGACCTTCGGCGCTAAAGATGGCTCGTCTGATCCCTCTGCGATGATAAATGGTGGCTTTTTTTTGCCATGGTCCATCGCTTACCTGGCCATAAATGTTCGCCATTTTATCGCTACCGGCAGTGACCAAATGGCGGCCATCGACGCTCAAGTTTGCTGATATGACATCATCGTGGGTAATGATAGCTTTTTCTGCCCAGGAGCCATTGTCCTGATGGCCATAGATTTTCACTTTGCTATCTCCACCGCGGGTGATCACATGGCGGCTATCGAAGGTAAAGGTTGCTGAACAAATATACAAATAATGGGGGATTGTCGTTTTTTCTTCCCATAAGCCATCGTCTTTCAGACCATAGATTTTCGCCTTTTTATCTTTACTGCGGGTGACCACAGAGCGGCTATCAGGGCTGAAGGTGGCTGACCAGACACAATCATCATGGTTAATAGTGGCTTTTTCTTCCCATGATCCATCGTCCTTCTTGCCAAAGATGATCGCCCTGCCATCCTTACTGGCGGTGACCACACAGCGGCTATTGGGGCTGAAGCTGGCTGAACAGACTCCATCATCATGATAAATGATGGCTTTTTCTTCCCATGAACCATCGGCCTCCAGGCCATAGATTTTCACCTTGTTATCGGCACTGCGTGTCACCACATGGCGGCCATCGGCGCTGAAGGTGGCTGAGTCGACCCGGTTATCATGGAAAATAATGGCTTTTTCTGCCCATGACCCATCATTCTGCTTGCCATAGATTTTCGCTCTGCCATCAAAACTGGCTGTCACCACGTGGCTGCCATCGGCGCTGAAGGTGATTGAGCTTAAAAAATTATTGTGGCGAATGATGGCTTTTTCTACCCATGACCCATCGGTTAACCGGCCATAAATTGTTGCCTTGCCATCTTTACTGGCGGTCACTGCATAGTGACCATCGGCGCTGAAGGTGGCTAAGCGTAACGAATCGTCGTTGGAAATAGTTTCTTCTTCCCATGATTGTTCGTTCTTCTTGCCATAAATTTTCGCCTTGCCAAATATAGTGGTGGTCACTACATAGCGGCCATCGGCACTGAAGGTGGCAGATCTTACATCGTCATCATGGGAGATAGTGCCTTTTGCTTCCCATGATCCATTGCTCTCCTGACCATAGATTTTCCATGTTTTAAAGTCACAGGTGATCACTAAGTGGCGGCCATCGTCACTGAAGATAGCTGAGTTCTGTTGACTACTACAGCGGATGTTGGCTTTAGTCTCTAATTTAAATGTCTTACATTGACACATCAGTTTAGTGAGAGTGGAAAAAAACAGAGCAGGAAAATAAATACTCGCCTGGCGATCCATGATTGACTTAACTAATGCCTCATCTTTTGTAAAACGCTTTAACCATTTCTGGAGTTCATCTTTATCTTTTGCAGCGACAATTGTCTTTAATAGAGTCTGGTGTGATGAAGCCAACCGGCGATACCATGCTCTTGCCATTGCAGCATCATTTTTGAGTCTGTTGTTAATGTCTGAATTTGCCCGTGTTAATTGGGTAATGTCATGAGCCCGCAAACAGGTGAAAATTCTGGATTGTATTCCCGGGGGCAAATCGAGCAATAATGAAAACTCATTCTTGTCACGTACAAAGACGTTCCTGCCCATAGTGTTACCACTTGGTGTATCTGATGGTGGTTGACCTGGTCTTGATGAGCGTGGAGCAGTTTCAGGGGAATTGTTATTTATGCAATCCATAGTTCGTTTTCCATCGTTGTTATTTATTCCTGATTGGCAAGAATATTCAAAATTGATTCTGCGGCTTAGACTCGGTTTTAGTAGGAAAGTTCACACTATTGATCTAATCCTCAGCGGGGTCTGGAAAGAGGGTTTGTAGAATTCGTTGCGGGTACCCTTTTGCGCTCAAGTTATCGTGCTGAGCTGGTGTTGCAGAAGAATAATGCGGATCTTGGCTAATGAGTGACAGCAAACAATTAGTCGTTCATCTGTAGTTCAGTGATTTTCAACGTTCCATCACCATGGATGGTCAACACATGGCCGTCCGTGCTGAAGGTGGCTGATTCGATGGAACTATGATGGGAAATGATGGCTTTTTGTTCCCAGGTCCCATCACTCTGTCGGCCATAAATTATCGCAGTGCCATCTCTACTGGCGGTGATCACATGTTGGCTATCGGGGCTGAAGGTGGCTGAGAAGACCCAATCATCATGGCAAATAGCATCTTTTTCTTCCCATGTTCCATCGTCCTTCTTGCCGTAAATTATCGCTATGCCATCGTCACTGGAGGTCACCAAATAGCGGCTATCGGGGCTGAAGGTGGCTGAGTTGACCTCTTCATCATGGGAAAAGATGGCTTTTTCTTCCCATGAACCATCGTCCTCCAGGCCATAGATTGTCACAATGTGATCGTCACTGATCGTCCTCACATAGCGACCATCGGGGCTGAAGGTGGCTGACCTGACACAATCGTCATGGGGAATAATAGCTTTCTCTATCCACGACCCATCGTTATTCCTGCCATAGATTTTCGCATTGCCATCAAAACTGGCGGTCACCACATGGCGGCCATCGGTGCTGAAGGTGGCCGATGCTACTAACATATCGTGGGTAATGACGGCTTTTTCTGTCCACAAGCCATCTTCCCCCTGGCCATAAATTTTCGCCGTGCCATCTCCACTGGCGGTCACCACATAGCGGCCATCGGTGCTGAAGGTGGCTGATTTGACCCATTTATTATGGGAAATAATGGCTTTTTCTTCCCATGATCCTTCGTCTGTCTTGCCATAGATTTTCGCCTTGCCGTCTCCGTCGGCGGTCACTACATAGCAACTATCGACGCTGAAGGTGGCTGAGCAGACCCATTCATCATGGTAAATAGTGGCTTTTTTTTCCCATGATCCTTCGTCATTCTTGCCATAGATTTTCGCCTTGCCGTCTTTACTCCAGCTCACCAGATGGCGGCTATCGGCGCTGAAGGTGGCTGAATTGATCCAGTTATCATGGGAAATAGTGGCTTTTTCTTCCCATGATTGTTCGTCCTTCTGGCCATAAATTTTCGTCTTGAAATCGTCAGCAGCGGTCACTACATAGCGGCCATTGGCACTGAAGGTGACCGTACAGACACGGTTATCATGGCAGATAGTGCCTTTTGCTTCCCATGATCCATCGCTCTTCTGGCCATAGATTTCCACTGTTTTACAATTGACGCTCACCAGATGGCGACCATCGGCACTGAAGGTAGCTGAGCCGGTCTCGCCATCACAGGGGAGTGTGGCTTTTGTCTCTAATGCAAATGTTTTACATTGAGTCATCAGTTTTGTGAGAGTGAAATAGAGCAGGACAGGAAAGTGAATACTCGCCTGGTGATCCATGATTGACTTCACTAATGCCTCATCCTTTGTAAAACGCTTTAACCATTTCTGGAGTTCATCTTTATCTTTTGCAGCGACAATTGTCTTTAGTAGAGTCTGGTGTGATGAAGCAAAATGGCGATACCATGCCTTTGCCATTGCAGCATCATTTTTGAGCCCGTTGTTAGTTTGTGAATTTGCCCGTGTTAATTGGGTAATATCATGAGCGCGCAAATAGGTGAAAATTCTGGATTGTATTCCCGGGGGCAAATCGAGCAATAATGAAAACTCACTCTTGTCACGTACAATGACGTTCTTGCCCATAATGGTACCACTTGATGTATCTGACGGAGGTTGACCTGATGCTGATGAGGGTAGAGTAACATCACAGGAATTTTTATTTATGCAATCCATTGTTCGTTTCTCTTTCTCCGTAGATAGTGTTTAACCTTGAATAGCAAGGATATTTAATATTGATTCTGTGATTTTGACTCGGTTTTAGTATTAAAGTTCACTATCTATCTCTGAACATGCAATGTGAAGTTTGATTTAAAAGTCGGGACTACTGAAATGTGAGTTTTTCTAGCAGCCTGTTGGACTTAAGCGTCCGTAGCGAGGATTGCAAGAAATTGAGGATGAAAATCTCTGTTTCTGAGGAGAATAGCGAGCTATTTGACGAAGAAACAGAGATTTTTAGACCAATTTATTGCAACCGCAGTAGGACAGTCTTAAGTCCGACAGGCTGCTAGGAGCCTGACCGAGAATAGACTGCCCTACTGCGGCGGCAGCAAATTGGTCTGAAAATCCGCTTTTGTTCGTCAAATAGCTCGCTATTCTCCTCACAAAACCGAATTTTCATCCTCAATTTTCTGCCGTCCTCGCTACGGGCGCTATTCTCGGTCAGGCTCCTAGCCATCTGATATCAGCAGGCATTAGCCGCACAAAGCAAGATCGAAGCTAATCAGAAATTTTGGTATGGCCAACGAAATCTTCCAGCTGATGCACCTTCGGTACACGGCTGAATGGAACAGCGAACCATCATTCATTCATACTTAGTTCAGTGATATTCGCCGCACGATCGTAGATCACCATCAGGGCATTATTGACGCTGGGGGTGGATTTTCGGTCGATGGTCAATACCAGACCATCGTTGCTAAAAGTGGATATTAGGACAGTACCTTGATGGGAAAGGGTGGCTTTTTCTACCCATGATCCATCGCTGTTCTGACCATAAATTTTCGCCTTGCCATCGAAACAGGCAGTAACCACATGGCGGCCATCGACGCTAAAAGTGGCTGATCTAATACTATTGCCATGGGAGATGATGGCTTTTTGTTGCCATGTTCCATCGTACTTCAGACCGTAGATTTTCAACTTGTGATCTTCACTGCGGGTGATCACATGGCGGCTATCAGCGCTGAAGTTAGCTGATACGATCCGGTTTTCATGAGAAATGATGGCTTCTTCTTCCCATGAATCATTGTCTTTCTGGCTATAGATTTTCGCTTTGCCATCGAAACTGCCAGTCAACACATGGCGGCTATCCGGGCTGAAGGTGGCTGAGTTGACCCATTTATCATGGGAAATAGTGGCCTTTACTTCCCATGATCCATTGTCAGTCAGGCCATGGATTCTCACCTTGTGATCGCTACTGGCAGTCAATATGAAGCCGTCATTGGCGCTGAAGGCTGCTGAGTAGAACCAGCTATTATGGAAAATAGTGGCTTTTTCTTTCCATGACCCATCATCCAGGCCATAGATTTTCACCTTTTTATCTCCGGAGCGGGTGAACACGTAGCGGCCACTTGCGCTGAAGTTAGCAGAGTGGACCTGGTCATCGTGAGAAATAATGACTTCTTCTGCCCATGACCCATCGTCCCTCAGACCATAGATTTTCGCCTTGCCATCTTCACTGGCCGTCACTAGATAGCGGCTATCAGCGCTAAAGGTTGCCGAATTGACCCAATAATCGTGGTGAATAATAGCTTTTTCTTCCCATGATCCATCGTCCTTCTGGCCATAAATTTTCGCCTTCTTATCGTAACTGGCGGTCACTACATAGCGATCGTCGGCGCTGAAGACGGCTGAGTTGATAAAGCGATGATGGTTAATAGTCGTTTTTTCTTCCCATAATCCATCGTCATTCTTGCCACAGATTATCGCCTTGTAATCGTCATTGACGGTCAACAGGTAGCGGCTATTGGCGCTGAAGGTGGACGATATGACGTAGTCATCATAGGAGATAGTGCCTTTTGGTTGCCATGACCCATCGTCCTTTCGGCTGAAGATTTTCATCCATGTGTCTTCAGTATGAGCCAATACATGGCGGCCATCGGCGCTGATGACAGCTGATTTTAACCCACCATTACAGATGAGGCTGGCTTTTGTCTCTAATTTAAATGTTTTACATTGAGACATCAGATTAGTGAGGCTGAAAAAGAACAGAGCAGGAAAATGAATACTCGCCTGGCGATCCATGATTGACTTCACTAATGCCTCATCCTTTGTAAAGCGCTGCAACCATTTCTGGAGTTCATCTTTATCTTTTGCAGTGACGATTGTCTTTAGTAGAGCCTGATGTGATGAAGCAAACCGGCGATACCACGCCCTTGCCATTGTGGCATCATTTTTGAGCCTGTTGTTAATGGATGAATTTGTCTGTGTTAAATGGGCAATATCACGAGCCTGTAAATAAGTAAAAATTTTGGATTGCATATGCTCGGGTAAATCGAGCAATAATGAAAACTCATTGTCATCACGTACAATGACGTCCTTGCCCATAATGGTACCCATTGGGGTCACTGATGGCGGTTGTTCAGGTGTTGATGAGGATGGCGCACTTCTAAAGGATTTGTTATCTATGCGATCCATTGTGTGTTTTCCATAGTTGTTATTTATCCCTGATTGGCAAGGGTATTCAAGATTGATTCTGCAGCTTAGAGTCGGTTTTAGCAGGAAAGTTCACACAATTGATCTAATCGTAAGTACCTGGCCAGTTGGTTTCGCATATTCTGGCGAGTGGATTTTTTCATCCTTCAAGGCGCAACGACGGGCGCGTAGCCGAAGCTACGCAACCAGAGTTGGAACGCAGAAGGGTGGAAAAAGCCGCCGTCCAGAATATGCGAAACCAACTGGTTAGGTACTTATAGCAAACCATCAATCATTCATACTCAGTTCAGTGATGTTAGTCGTGAAATCGATGCTTAACACAAGTCCATCGGCGCTGAAGGTGGCTGATTGGACAGTACTTTGATGGGAAATGGTGGCTTTTTCTTGCCATGATCCATCGCAGTTCTGACCATAAACTTTCGCCTTTTGATCGAAACTGGCAGTGACCACATGGCGGCCATCGATGCTAAAGGTTGCTGATCTGATATCCCTGCCATGGGAGATGACGGCTTTTGCTTGCCATGATCCATTGTCCTTCAGGCCGTAGATTTTGACCTTGTTATCTTCACTGAGGGTGATCACATGGCGGCCATCAGCGCTGAAGTTAGCTGATACGATCCAGTGTTCATGAGAAATGATGGTTTTTTCTTCCCATGATCCATTGTCTTTCTGGCCATAGATTTTCGCCTTGCCATCGTGACTGCCAGTCAACACATGACGGCTATCCGGGCTGAAGGTGGCTGAGTTGACCCGGTAATCATGGGAAATAGTTGCTTTTACTTCCGATGATCCATTGTCAGTCAGGCCATGGATTCTGACCTTGTGATCGCAACTGGCAGTCAATATATAGCGGTCATTGGCGCTGATGGCTGCTGAGCGGAAGTGGCAATTATGGAAAATAGTGGCTTTTTCTTCCCATAACCCATCGGCCTTCAGGCCATAGATTTTCAGCTTTTTATCTCTGCCGTTGGTGAACACATAGCGGCCACTTGCGCTGAAGGTAACCGAGAGGACTCGGTCGTCATGGGAAATAATGGTTTTTTCTGTCCATGACCCATCGTCCTCCCGGCCATAAATTTTCGCCTTGCCATCTTTACTGGCAGTCACTACATAGCGGCTATCGGCGCTGAAGGTTGCCGAATCGACGTGACAATCGTGATGAATGATGGCTTTTTCTACCCATGAGCCATCGTCACTCAGGCCATAAATTTTCGCCTTATGATCGAAACTGGCGGTCACTACGTAGCGATTGTCGGCACTGAAGGTGGCTGAGTTGACCCAGTTATCATGGGTAATAGTCGCTTTTTCTTCCCATGATCCATCGTCCTTCTTGCCATAGATTTTCGCCTCGCCATCTTTACCGGCGGTCACCATGAAGCGGCTATCAGCGCTGAAGGTGAAGGATCGGATATGGTCATCATGGAAGATATTGCCTTTGCGTTGCCATGATCCATCGTCCTTCTGGCCGAAGATTCTCAAAGTGTTCTTCTCACCTTCTCTTATCACCAGATGGTCGCCATCGGGGCTGAAGGCAGCTGAGTTCATCCCATTACTAAGGAGGCTGGCTTTTGTCTCTAATTTAAATGTTTTACATTGAGACATCAGATTAGTGAGACTGAAAAAGAACAGAGCGGGAAAGTGAATACTGGCTTGGCGATCCATGACTGACTCCACCAATGCTTCATCCTTTGTAAAACGCTTTAACCATTTCTGGAGTTCATCTTTATCTTTTGTGGTGACGATAGTTTTTAGTAGAGTCTGGTGTGATGAGGCAAACCGGCGATACCACGCCCTTGCCATTGCAGCATCATTTTTGAGCCTGTTGTTAATGCATGAATTTGCCCGTGTTAAATAGGCAATATCACGAGCCTGCAAATAAGTAAAAATTTTGGATTGCATATCCTCAGGTAGATCGAGCAATAATGAAAACTCATTCTTGTCACGTTCAATGACGTTCTTGCCCATAATAGTACCCATTGGTGCAACTGATGGAGGTTGTTCAAGTGTCGATGAGGTTGGCGTGCTTCCAGGGGATTTGTTATCTATGTGATCCATTGTTCGTTTTCCATAGTTGTTATTTATCCCTGCTTGGCAAGGGTATTCAAAATTGATTCTGCAGCTTAGAGTTGGTTTTATTATGAAAGTTCACAATAATCTTCAGCGCAATAGGGAGTTAGAAAGTTCAATTGGTATAATGTGGGGCTAGTAACAGTAATCATTCATACTGAGTTCAGTGATGTTAGCCTTGAGATTAATGGTTAACACAAGGCCATCGGTACTGAAGGTGGCTGAGTTGACCCGGTCATCATGGGAAATTTTGTCCGTGAGCAGGTACTGCTGGATTGTTCACAGATTTGTTAATCGCACTGACTTCAATGTTATGAACTTACTTTCCAAAACCGACTCAAAACTATTGAATCAATTTTGAATATTCTTGCTAAGTGAGAACGAAGCTAACTAAAGAGACATTAAATCAGAACTTTCACACGTGCTCCCGTTTCTCGTGGGCTATTTTTCGCGAACACATCCTATGAGAGAAATAAGTCAGAGTGATGTAAGAAGGGTTTCAGTTTGATGATAGTTTGATGACTGACAGGCTTTTATCTGTACAAATTTTATACTTCCTGAGGGCTATATAGACGTCAAAAGTAATATTGTTGACAGCCGAGTTAATAACCTATAGATTCGCTCTGGCCAGCCTAAAAGAATGGCTCACCTAATAAAAGTGAACAATAGCAGGGATAAAAAACCATGATCCCAATTACAAGTAAAAAACCATCCGGCTGCGCAGTTGGAAAGATTATTTGTGTAGGTAGAAACTACCTGAATCACGTTAAAGAGCTTAACAACGAGGTTCCTCAATCTCCATTATTGTTCATAAAACCATTCTCTTCTCAGGTACCTTTTTCAGGAAATCTCAACCTTCCTAATGAGCATGGTGAAGTTCATCATGAACTGGAGATCTCTGTCTTGATCGGTGAGGGAGCAACCCCCAAAAGTTACAGCATCAGAGGAATAGGTCTTGCTCTCGATTTAACCCTGAGAGACCTTCAAAATAAATTAAAAAAACAAGGCCACCCTTGGGAAAGAGCCAAAGCTTTTGCTGGATCAGCAGTCATTTCCGAGTTTATTGAAATCAATAGTTATTCTGACCTCGACCACCTAAGACTGGTGTTATACAAAAATAATAAAGTGCAACAGGTAGGTGATAGTTGCCAGATGATCTTTAAGATTGAAGACCTCCTTGAAGATATTGATAGAGCATTCACTTTGCAGGCTGGGGACATTATTTTGACAGGCACTCCGGCAGGTGTCAGCTCCCTATCTGCTGGTGACCAGTTAATAGCTGAGCTTTACGTAAGAAACAGATGCGAGCTAAAAACCAGCGCCAGCATCGCTTAATACACTATAAACCTCACTTAATAAAACAAATGTTAAATAGGGAGTTAGAAAGTGCTAACTGAACGACACGACACGACACGACACGACACGACACGACACAGCATTATGAGCCATCTCCTAATGAGGAAGAAAGGTCTATTTTTATCAATAAAAAGAAGAGAGCACTTCACCTATATGGCTATGCGGTGATCAAAGGTAACGACCTTACAGGCGGAATTGCTGAAGAAATAAACTACGAAAGCATCAGCAAATTCTGGGATAATCTTCCTAAAGATGAATATATGAACGACAAGGGTAATTATCGACAACGTAGATTTGCGCGGTATGAATATAATTTTGAAACCCAAAAGCTAAATTTAATAAATGGAAGTCAAGGTTTCTTTCAATCAAAGGATATCAATCATCTGAATGGAGGCTTAAACAGGCACCTTCCCCCTGTTGACCTCGGCTTTGCCAACTCTACGCTTCTTAATAGCCTGATAAACTATTGTCTCAATATCATTCCTGTAGAAGACTATAAAGCTAGAAAACTGATAATTAACACTCATCAATTTCGAGTAAATACAAAAGAGAATGTAGTTGGCTTGCCAACCCCCGAAGGAATACACAGAGATGGACATCATTTCGTTTCTCAACACCTTATTAAGCGGAAAAATGTTCTGGGAGGCGTGTCTGGAATCTACAGCAATAAAGATATCCCGATCGAACATAAGCAACTCAACTCGTTCCTCGATAGCATAATAGTCAACGATGAAGTTGTAAAACATGATGTTTCCCCGCTATTCCCTGCACTGCAAGACGAGCCAGGCTGGAGAGACATGCTTATTATTGACTATAACTTTGTATAGCTGGAGCAAACGATGAAAGAAAGTATCAAAGAATCTAAACGCATCATTCTAATGATTGCAAAACTGGTTATTCCTTTTTCAATGCTGAGTGAAGTATTGCAATATCTGGGAGTTATCGACTATCTAGGCTTCATATTTGAGCCTGCTACTCAGTTACTTAAATTACCAGCCGACGTAGCTATAGCTTTCGCAGCCAGCTTTTTCCTTAATATTTACGCCGGTATAGCAGTTGCTTCAGGACTCAACCTCTCGCCTTATGAATGGACGATAGTAGGCACATTTATTGCGATTTGTCATTCCATTCCTCTGGAGTCAGCAGTAATGAAAAAAGTGGGGTTTCCCATTCATATACATTGGATATCCCGTTTATGCTTAGGCATTTTAGGAGCTTGGATAGCATCACTTTTAACACCTCAAGAATTGGTAGGAAAGATAGGAAGCAGCCAAGTAAAAGCTGAGTACACTACATTCATCGACCTTGTATTGGGGGCTTTTTCTAATGCAGTTTTTCTAACACTAAAAATTTCAATTTTGGTGACCACTCTGGTAGTGGCTTTTGACCTAATTAAAAAGCAAGCATTTTTCAAAACATTACTAGATAAACACACATACCTATCAAGTATGACCGTTGGCTGCCTATTAGGAGTCACATATGGAGCTGGTATCTTGCTGAAAGATATCAAGTCTGTTGCCAAAGAGCACAGACTTTATCTTTTAACCTTTCTACTCTTAGCTCATGGCTTGATCGAAGAAACCCTAATCTTTGCTATTTTCGGAGCTGACATTGCCGCTATTTTGCTAATACGCCTCGGAATAGCTATCAGTGCTGTAGCAGCTCTTATTTTCATCACAAAAAAATTCACCACCTATAAATTCATCAGATTAAAAAGTACAAATGAATAAAGTATTTATTACCGACAGAATCATTAACGCTAGCATAGAGCAAAAAATCCTTGGTGATTTCTTAGCTAGTGAACCACAAGAAAACATTACCGTCTTACTAGTTTGGCATCAAATAGTAGATGAAAAATTTCTTAATGAGTTTCCTCATGCAGAGGTGATCATTCGTTATGGAGTAGGCTTTGACAAAATTGATCTGGAAGCATGTAGAAAAAGAGGGATTACGGTGTGTAACAATCCTGATTACTGTACCGAGGAGGTAGCTGATACTGCCACAGCTATGCTGCTTAATGGAGCACGTGGGCTCACGCGCTATAATGCACTCGCCCCTCATTACAGAAAAGGTTGGCAGGAAAATGTAATGCCGGGCATCAAGCGCACCTCCTCAATTAAAGTAGGTTTTATAGGCCTTGGTCGTATTGGAAGTTTGACGTTAAAAAACTGTCAGGCAATTGGTTATCAAACTCAATTCTTCGATCCTAATATAGCCGAAGGCTACGATAAAGTGCATAACACAAGCCGCTGTTATAGCCTTGACGAACTACTCAGCACTAGCGACATGGTTAGCCTACATTGTCCTTTAAACAAACACACTATGGGCATGGTAAATCAAGAATTTATAAACAAAATGAAACCGGGTGCCAGCCTGATCAACACTGCAAGGGGACAGCTAGTGCAAGATATCGAAGTGATTTATCAAGCACTTAAAAGCCATCACCTGAGTTATGTTGCTCTGGATGTACTCCCTGAAGAGCCACCCCAACCTCACGCAATATACGACGCATGGAGAAGGAATGAACCCTGGTTAGCAGGACGCTTAATCATTAATCCTCATGCAGCTTACCACTCTTATGAATCAGGACAAGAGCAAAGAAAAAAAGCGGCTAAAAATGCCTTGTTAGCGGTAACAGGAAAGAAGCCAGTCAATATTGTCAGCTGATGAGAAACAGCCACCTGAAGCATAATGGCAGCCACGCTGATTACAGGCTCTCTGGAGATGGCAATGTGGAAGCGAAGAACCGGCGCAGGCTTGCTAGTCCATAGCGACCGTGGTAGCTAGTATGTTTCAGATCGGTACCAGAAGCTCCTGAAAGTTAATGACTTCACTTGCAGCATGAGTCACAAGGGTAACTGTTGGAACAACGCTGTAGCCGAAAGTTTCTTCCGTACTCTGAAAACAGAGCTGATTCATCATGAAGGTTTTCAGACGAGGGATGAGGCACAGCAAGCAATTTTTGAGTATATCGAAGTGTTTTACAATCGCCAGAGAAAGCACTCAACCAATGGCTACCTGGCACCGTTCAAGTATGAACAGAAACTTGCCGAGGCAGCGTGAAAAAGTGTCCGGAGAACTCTTGCCATATCAACATTAGCCCGCTGTGTCAGGATAGTTGTCCCGCTCACTGATTTTTTCTTCCCATGATCCATTGTCTTTCTGGCCATAGATTTTCGCCTTGCCATCGTGACTGCCAGTCAACACATGACGGCTATCCGGGCTGAAGGTGGCTGAGTTGACCCGGTAATCATGGGAAATAGTTGCTTTTACTTCCCATGATCCATTGTCAGTCAGGTCATGGATTCTGACCTTGTGATCGCAACTGGCAGTCAATATATAGCGGTCATTGGCGCTGATGGCTGCTGAGCGGAAGTGGCAATCATGGAAAATAGTGGCTTTTTCTTCCCATAACCCATCGGCCTTCAGGCCATAGATTTTCAGCTTTTTATCTCTGCCGTTGGTGAACACATAGCGGCCACTTGCGCTGAAGGTAACCGAGAGGACTCGGTCGTCATGGGAAATAATGGTTTTTTCTGTCCATGACCCATCGTCCTCCCGGCCATAAATTTTCGCCTTGCCATCTTTACTGGCAGTCACTACATAGCGGCTATCGGCGCTGAAGGTTGCCGAATCGACGTGACAATCGTGATGAATGATGGCTTTTTCTACCCATGATCCATCGTCAATCAGGCCATAAATTTTCGCCTTATGATCGAAACTGGCGGTCACTACGTAGCGATTGTCGGCACTGAAGGTGGCTGAGTTGACCCAGTTATCATGGGTAATAGTCGCTTTTTCTTCCCATGATCCATCGTCCTTCTTGCCATAGATTTTCGCCTCGCCATCTTTACCGGCGGTCACCATGAAGCGGCTATCAGCGCTGAAGGTGAAGGATCGGATATGGTCATCATGGGAGATAGTGCTTTTTCGTTGCCATGAACCATCGTCCTTTTGGCCGAAGATTCTCAAAGTGCTCTTCTCAACTTCTCTTATCACCAGATGGTCGCCATCGGGGCTGAAGGCAGCTGAGTTCATCCCATGACTAAGGAGGCTGGCTTTTGTCTCTAATTTAAATGTTTTACATTGAGACATCAGATTAGTGAGACTGAAAAAGAACAGAGCGGGAAAGTGAATACTGGCTTGGCGATCCATGACTGACTCTACCAATGCTTCATCCTTTGTAAAACGCTTTAACCATTTCTGGAGTTCATCTTTATCTTTTGTGGTGACGATTGTTTTTAGTAGAGTCTGGTGTGATGAGGCAAACCGGCGATACCACGCCCTTGCCATTGCAGCATCATTTTTGAGCCTGTTGTTAATGCATGAATTTGCCCGTGTTAAATGGGCAATATCACGAGCCTGCAAATAAGTAAAAATTTTGGATTGCATATCCTCAGGTAGATCGAGCAATAATGAAAACTCATTCTTGTCACGTTCAATGACGTTCTTGCCCATAATGGTACCCATTGGTGCAACTGATGGAGGTTGTTCAAGTGTCGATGAGGTTGGCGTGCTTCCAAGGGATTTTTTATCTATGTGATCCATTGTTCGTTTTCCATAGTTGTTATTTATCCCTGGTTGGCAAGGGTATTCAAAATTGATTCTGCAGGTTAGAGTTGGTTTTAGTAGGAAAGTTCACATAAGTACTCAACCATACGAAATCATATTTTCTGACTTCTTGTTCAGGCACTCGCGGCAACTGCTCCTGCGTTGCTCTAGCTCCTGCATCCATGCAGTCGTGATGCGTTGCAACTCTGGTCACATAGCTTGCTATGTTCCCGTCTTGTTCACAGGTTTGTTAATCGCACTGACTTCAATGTTATGAACTTACTTTCCAAAACCGACTCAAAACTATTGAATCAATTTTAAATATTCTTGCTAGCAGCCTGTCGGACTTAAGACTGTCCTACTGCGGTTGCAATAAATTGGTCTAAAAATCTCTGTTTCTTCGTCAAATAGCTCGCTATTCTCCTCAGAAACAGAGATTTTTATCCTCAATTTCTTGCAATCCTCGCTACGGACGCTTAAGTCCGACAGGCTGCTAGGAGCCTGACCGAGAATAGACTGCCCTACTGCGGCGGCAGCAAATTGGTCTGAAAATCCGCTTTTGTTCGTCAAATAGCTCGCTATTCTCCTCACAAAACCGAATTTTCATCCTCAATTTTCTGCCGTCCTCGCTACGGGCGCTATTCTCGGTCAGGCTCCTAGGTGAGAACGAAGCTAACTAAAGAGATATTAAAAATGGATAATGTAGATAACAATTCCGGCATTGTTGCTTTATTTTCACCAAAGCCTGAGAAGGAATCATCAGAGGCTGTCTGCTTCGGAAGAACTACAACGGCATCTGGAAAAATTGATTCTTCATCGAGGCGTGCCGTCAACGGAGGTGATCCTGATCACTCAAGTCAGAGGTTGGGAGCGGTTGCCAGCACCAGCAAATCACTTGAACAGAGAATAGTGTCTAGCCAGGAGAGCACCGAAATAGACGCAGCAAACAAAAAAGCCCGGGAAACTGTGAAAAAAATCATAAATTACTTAGATAATTTGAAACAAGAATATCTAATTAATAAAGATAGGTGTAGGAGAAATACAGCTACTGCTCAGGATATCCAAGTACTTGAGAATGTCATCCAATTACTTGGATATCTTGAACCTCGCAATATTTCAAAAAGTCAAAAAATTAATGATGGGACGTGCCGTTCTCAACTATTTAATTCTTATTATCATGTTAGTTATGAGGGTGAGGTGCTATTTTCTGTTACCAATACTCTTAAAGATAATCGAGATGATGGCTTTTCTGGTGCAAGTTGGTCTCTGGCTACTGGAACCACACCCTTATTTGATGAACTCTATTATGCTCCTGGTGCCCCCGGTTATCAATCTGCAAAAACTGAATTTAAGGCATTACAGACCAAATCGTTACTTAATGACCCAATGCTCTCAGTTATTGAGAATCATGAATCAAAAGAGGCGACATTTAGTGTGAAACAGAGAGTATTCATTGACTCTTGAGTTGCCCGCGCTATGGATGAACAACAAACGGTCATCGGCGTTGAGGGTGGCTGATAGGATAATACCAGGATCGGAAATGCTGGCTTTTTCTTCCCATGATCCATCGCTGTTATGACCATAAATGTTCACTGTTCCATCGTAACCGACAGTGACCATATAGCGGCCATCGGCACTAAAGGCTGCTAATTTGATACCCCTATCATGGGAGATGATGGCTTTTTCTCTCCATGATCCATCGATCTCCAGGCCATGGATTTTCACCGTTAAATCTTCGCTGCAGGTGATGACATGACGGCAATCGGGGCTGAATGCGGCATAGTAGACACTTTCGCTATGGGAAATGATGGCCTTTTCTTCCCATGATCCATCGTCCTTCTTGCCATAGATTTTCGCTTTGTTATCCAAACTGGCGATCACCAGATGGCGGTTATCGGCGCTGAATTTGGGTAAGAAGCCGCTTTTTATATGGGAAATGGTGGCTTTTTCTTGCCATGGTCCGTCTTTATTCTGGCCAGAGATTATCGCCTTGCTATCTTTACTGGAGGTTATTAAACAGCGACTATCGGGGCTGAATGTGACTGTCTTGACCTTTGCATTGTGGGAAATGATGGCTGTTTCTTCCCATGATCCATCGGCATCCAGTCTATGGATTTTTGTACTGCCATTTTTTCTGGTGATCACCACATGGCGGCTATCGGAGCTGAAGGTGGCTGAGGCAAAATGGGGAATAATGGCTATTTCCAGCCATGACCCATCGTTCTTCCTGCCATAGATTTTCGCTTTGCTATCCAGGCTGGCGGTTACCACGTAGCGGCTATCGGGGCTGAATCTGGCTGTGTAGAGAATGTCATTATGGGGAATGATGGCTTTTTCTGCCCAAGACCCATCGTCACTCTGGCCGTAGATTTTTGCCCTGTGATCCCAACTGATGGTTACTACATAGCGACTATCTTTGCTGAAAGTGGCAAAATTGACTCTACCATCATGGGAAATAGTGGCTTTTTCTTCCCATGATCGTTCGTCCTTCTTGCCATAGATTTTCGCTTTGCCGTCGTTACTGTAGGTCAACACATGGCAGCTATCGGGGCTGAAGGTGGCTGAACGGACCCAGTATCTGTGGGAAATAGTGGCTTTTTCTTCCCATGATTGTTCGTCCTTCTTGCCATAAATTTTCGCCTTGCCATCCATGCCAGCGGTCACTACATAGCGGCTATTGGCACTGAAGGTGACTGATCTGACTTCCCTGTCATGGGAGATAGTGCCTTTTGCTACCCATGATTCATCGCTCTCCTTGCCATAGATTTTACAGGTTTTGGAGTCACAGGCGGTCACCAGGTGGCGTCCATCGGCGCTGAAGGAAGCTAAGTCCTCTGAAGTGTAGGGGATGGTGGTTTTAGACTCTAATTTAAATGTTTTACATTGACACGTTAGTTTATTAAGAGTGGAAAAGAACAAAGCAGGAAAGTGAATACTTGCCTGGCGATCCATGATTGACTCGATTAATGCCTCATCCTTTGTAAAACGCTGCAACCATTTCTGGAGTTCATCTTTATCTTTTGTAGCGACGATTGTCTTTAGACAAGTCTGGTATGATGAAGCCAACTGGCGATACCACGCTATTGCCATTCCATCATCATTTTTGAGCCTGTTGTTAATGGATGAATTTACCCGTCTTAAATGGGCAATATCACGAGCCTGCAAATAAGTAAAAATTTTGGATTGTATATCATCGGGTAAATCGAGCAATAATGAAAACTCTTTCTTGTCGCGTTCAATGACGTTCTTGCCCATAGCGGTACCACTTGGAGTATCTGACGGTGATTGACCTGGTGCAGATGGGCGTGGAGTCATACTGCAGGAGCTGCTAATTGAGCAATCCATAGTTCGTTTTCCATGGTTGTTATTTATCCCTGGTTGGCAAGGATATTCAAAATTGAGTCTGCAGCTTAGAGTCGGTTTTAGTGGGAAAGTTCAAAATAATCTTTAGCGCGATAGAGAGTTAGAAAGTTCGATTAGTTAGGTACTTATCTTAGGGTAGACATTAAGCCCCACCCACAGCACAAAGACCTAATCTTGTACGCCCTGAACAACCATCTCGTGCAGGGTGTTCACGTTTCGCATTATCTGCCCAGAAGTTGAGCAGCTTCCTTGTAAGTAGTCAGCCATACTGAGGAGTTCAGACCGGTCGAAACACGTCAGCAGTTTTTTTCAACTAGTCTACTATTTGCAGTACTCATCTTGTTCAGCCTTGATAATTTTTTCGAAGCTTTGTTGTGGCTGTTCAAGGTGAGTTCTGCCGCTAGAAATGAATCTTTTTTGAGCTTAATGTCTACCCTAAGAATCCCACCTATCGCTATACGAATCCACATTCTTTGAGTCTTTGGAGCAGTATTGAATACAACCTGGTTCCATGCCCTTTGCATGACATTTTATGCGATACTTAAACAGTTGTCTCAACAGAGAGAAGCGGTAAGCACTTCTATCACCCTGCTGGTATTTTTATTTTGTACTGGTCTCGAATAGTTAGCATTCCTAACACAGTCGTTTCTATTCATAGAACTTTTTGGCAACAGCATAGTCAAATAATAAAAGATCAAATCGATTCTTAAGGAGAACAAAATGCAAACACAAGGCATTCAGAGAAACACCTGGTATCAATGAACTCACTTTTAAAGACAGTAGCGTTATACAAAACCCTGAATGCAATGATATGGAAAAGGGTTACTTTTAAACACGGATAATTTTAAGATAGTTGAACACATTAATCGAACTTCATAAAGCCTGCTTCAGCCAATTACTGACGGCGAGAATTATCGATAGACGAAGTCTCGGAACAGACTGAAATCGTTTAGCAGCTACCATGCTTGTTTTTTTAGGGGGGAAGTACAGTGAAAAAATATACTTTAATAATCGTAATATGTTTTTCATTAGTAACTCAACATGCAAAGTCTGCTCCTCTCATAAAAACAGAGGATCAATTTAACTCTTTGCAAACAGTAATAAACATGACCCTCACAGATTCAGATTCAGTGAATATTGAAGATGAAGAACCTAACAAGAAGATCATTCTTATAAATTCAGATACACCTCTACCAAAAACAGAGGATGAGTTTAACTCTTTGCATACAATCATAAATATGACGCTCACAAATTCAGAATCAGAATTAGAATCAGTGAATATTAAAGATAAAGAATCCTACAGAATAGTCGCTCTTTTAAAGAAGTTTGATTTTAATAATCAACTTTATTATGGTTTATTATCAGGTGTAATACATTTTACACAAGTTCAAATTGTGGCTATTTTCGTTTTACGTCCTCTATCATTAATTCATGACCCATACAATGGAAAAATAACATTCGAAGAGGCTATTACAGGAGCTGCCATTGAAGAGGTGATATTTAATGGCCTCTTGCTCCGTCTAATCAATTACTCTATAGAATTCGCAACTAATAGTAGCAACAGTCATGATGAAAAAATATTTATTTTAAGTAACATTATCAAATCCACATCATTTGGACTTTTACATCTTACCAACCCGAACCCATTAATGGCACAAGCTGTGATATCAACGATAAACTCATACAGAAGAGGACAACTTACTAAAGATTATGGTTTACTAAGCGCTACAGCATCCCATGTTACTTTAAACTTTATTATGTACTTAGTCGTCATTTATAATAGACGACACTCCTCTTAGCAGATAACAGCTATTAAGTACTCAACCATACGAAATCATATTTTCTCACGTTCAATCTGCCTTTCACCACCCCGATTGATATTTGCCTAAAATCTGTTGTCAAAGAAATAAACAGACATTCAGGTGCACCAACATGCCTCAAGCTCAATACCAGTCTAAGAACCTCAACCACCTTGGCTTGGTTGCCGCTATGTGTCGGGAGTTAAAGATAGCCGAATACATTGATGCCCGTATCACAAATGACTCCGATGTTCGTAATGTCACTATTGGACAAGCTGTAGTTGCAATGATCATCAATGGCTTGGGCTTTACGGGGCAAACTCTGTACATGCTCCCTGAGTTTTTTGAGGATAAGCCGATTGACCGCCTTATCGGGGAAGGTATACAGGCTGAACACTTGAACGACAAGGTACTTGGTCGGGCTCTCGACAGTTTGTACGACGCTGGTGTTAGCGACTTGTATCTCAATCTGGCCGTCAAGGTCGTCAATCATCTGAAACTTCCTTGCAAGGCATTAAATCTGGATGGCACCAGCTTTCATGTGGATGGAGTCTATAACAGTCATGACAATCCAGACGACTTAAATTGTATTCATATCTGCCAAGGTTACAGCCGTGACCACCGGCCTGACCTGAATCAGGTAGTCTTGCAGTTAATGACTGAAAATCAGGCGGGCATCCCTGTGTTTATGGCCCCTGCCAGCGGTAATGTAAACGACAAAACCTGTTTTCAGGAAATTATCAAAAATCATCTGTCATGTTTTAAGGCCGCTTTGAATAGCCGCTATCTGGTTGCTGATGCTGCCATGTATGTTGCAGAAACCCTTCAGTTGCTTGATGAGCAAAAGCAGCTGTTTATCTCCCGGGTGCCCCTGAACATCAAGGAGGCAAAGGAGCTGGTCTGCAAAGCGCCAACCATGTCGCTGGTGCCTGTTGAAGGCTATGAAGATTACTACTCAGCTGAAGTGCCTTCCTGGTACGGAGGGGTTCAGCAACGATGGTTCCTGTTTCTCAACAAAAAGCGCGGGCTTAGTGAACGGAAAACATTGACCCGAAAGATGCAAAAGCAGTCACTGAAAGAGGCCCGTGATCTGGAGAAGCTGAGCAAAAAGGCCTTTTTGTGCCGGGACGATGCATTGAAGGCTTTTGCCTTGTGGCAGAAACAATCGAAACTTTGCCAAAGCGAAACAGAGCCAGAGGTTATCCGTAAACCCTGCTATTCGGGCAAAGGAAGACCATCGCCGGATAGCAAGCCTGATCACTTCGAGTACTTTGTGCAGGCTGAATGCTTTGTTTCCTGCGAGAAAAGGGAGCATGCAGAAGCCTCACTGGGTTGTTTTATCCTAAGCACCAATGAACTGGATAAAAATAGTTTGAATGCCTCTGAGCTGCTGTCTACTTATAAGTCGCAACAAAAAGTTGAAGGCGGCTTTCGGTTCCTGAAGAGCCCGGACTTTCTAGTCTCTTCGCTCTATCTGAAGAAAGCGGAACGTATTGAAGCCCTGTTAATGGTGATGACTCTATGCCTGATGGTCTATGCTGCTATCCAGCACAGAATCAGGCAGGAACTGAAAAAGCAAAGTCGTGTATTTCCAGACCAGAAAAAAAAGCCCTGCCAGAACCCAACAGCAAGATGGGTATTTTTCTGTTTCCAGGGGCTTAGTGTATTAACGGTCAATAATCAGGAGGAACATGTGATTGGCTTGAAGGAAAGGCAGTGGACGATCATTCAAATTTTGGGCATTTTTTACGAGTCCATGTATTCCTGATAGGGGTGGTGAAAGGCGGATTCATACTTAGTTCAGTGATGCTCGCCGTGTTCTTGCTATGGATGGCCAACAAATGGTCATCGGCACTGAGGGTGGCTGATCGGATAACATCAGGAAGGGAAATGCTGGCTTTTTCTTCCCATGATCCATGGCTGTTCTGACCAACAATTTTCACTGTCCCAGCGAAACTGACAGTGACTACATGGCGGCCATCGACACTAAAGGTTGCTAATCTAATAAGCTCATCATGGGAGATGATGGCTTTTTCTCCCCATGATCCATCGATCTTCAGGCCATAGATTTTCATCATGAGATCATTACTGCAGGTGATGACATGACGGCTATCGGGGCTGAATTTGGCAAAGTAGACATTTTTGTTATGGGAAATGATGGCTTTTTCTTCCCATGATCCATCGTCCCTCTTACCATAGATTTTCGCTTTGTCATCTAAAGTGGCGGTCACCAGATGGCGGCTATCGGCGCTGAATTTGGCTGAGCACTCCCTTAGGTAACCGGAAATTGATTCAAGAAACTCCCAGGCTGTTGTACCAGTTGAGCAGTGACTCAGGTAATCGGAAATGATGGCTTTTTCTTGCCATGATCCGTTTTTATCCTGGCCAGAGATTATCGCCTTGTTATCGTCACTGGAGGTCATTAAACAGCCACTATCGGGACTGAATTTGACTGACTTGACCTTTCCATTATGGGAAATGATGGCTTCTTCTTCCCATGATCCGTCGGTATCCAGTCTATAGATCCTTGCACTGCCATTATCTCTGGTGATCACCATATGGCGACTATCGGAGCTGAAGGTAACTGAGACAAAATGGGAAACAATGGCCTTTTCCAGCCATGACCCATCGTCTATCTGGCCATAGATTTTCGCTTTCCTGTCCAGGCTGGCGGTCACCACATAGCGGCTATCGGGGCTGAAGGTGGCTGTGCAGACATTGTCATCATGAGGAATGATGGCTTTTTCTGCCCATGACCCATCGTCACTCTGGCCATAGATTTTTGCCATTTCATCCCAACTGGTGGTTACTACATAGCGACCATCTTTGCTGAAGGTGGCAAAACTGACTCTATAGTCATGGGAAATAGTGGCTTTTTCTTCCCATGATCGTTCGTCCTTCTTGCCATAGATTTTCGCTTTGCCGTCGTCACTGTAGGTCAACACATGGCGGCTATCAGGGCTGAAGGTGGCTGATTTGACCCACTGATCATGGGAAATAGTGGCTTTTTCTTCCCATGATTGTTCGTTTTTCTTGCCATAAATTTTCGCCTTGCCATCCATGCCAGCGGTCACTACATAGTGGCTATTGGCACTGAAGGTGACTGATATGACTTCCCTGTCATGGGAGATAGTGCCTTTTGCTACCCATGATTCATCGCTCTCCTTGCCATAGATTTTACAGGTTTTGGAGTCACAGGCGATCACCAGGTGGCGTCCATCGGCGCTGAAGGAAGCTAAGTCCTTTGAAGTGTAGGGGATGGTGGTTTTAGACTCTAATTTAAATGTTTTACATTGACACGTTAGTTTATTAAGAGTGGAAAAGAACAAAGCAGGAAAGTGAATACTTGCCTGGCGATCCATGATTGACTCGATTAATGCCTCATCCTTTGTAAAACGCTGCAACCATTTCTGGAGTTCATCTTTATCTTTTGTAGCGACGATTGTCTTTAGACAAGTCTGGTATGATGAAGCCAACTGGCGATACCACGCTATTGCCATTCCATCATCATTTTTGAGCCTGTTGTTAATGGATGAATTTACCCGTCTTAAATGGGCAATATCACGAGCTTGCAAATAAGTAAAAATTTTGGATTGTATATCATCGGGTAAATCGAGCAATAATGAAAACTCTTTCTTGTCGCGTTCAATGACGTTCTTGCCCATAGCGGTACCACTTGGAGTATCTGATGGTGATTGACCTGGTGCAGATGGGCGTGGAGTAATATTGCAGGAGCTGCTAATTGAGCAATCCATAGTTCGTTTTCCATGGTTGTTATTTATCCCTGGTTGGCAAGGATATTCAAAATTGAGTCTGCAGCTTAGAGTCGGTTTTAGTGGGAAAGTTCACAATAATCTTTAGCGCAACAGGGAGTTAGAAAGTTTGATTGGTATAATGTGGGTCTGGGCCAGTAACAGCAATCATTCATTCATACTTAGTTCAGTGATTCTCGCCTTGCCCGTGTCATGGGTGGTCAACAAACGGTCATCGGCGCTGAGGATGGCTGATTCGATACGACCAGAATGTGAACTGGTGGCTTTTTCTTCCCATGATCCATCGCTGTTCTGACCATAAATGTTCACTGTTCCATCGCGATCGACAGTGACCACATAGCGGCCATCAACACTAAAGGTTGCTAAGCTAATACCTCTATCATGGGAGATGATGGCTTTTTCTTTCCATGATCCATTGATCGTCAGGCCACGGATTTTCACCGTGTTATCTATACCGCAGGTGATGACATGACGGCTATCGGGGCTGAATGTGGCAAAGTAGACACCTATGTTATGGGAAATGATGGCTTTTTCTTCCCATGATCCATCGTCTTTCTTGCCATAGATTTTCGCTTTGCTATCTAAACTGGCGGTCACCAGATGGCGGCTATCGGCGCTGAATTTGGCTGAGAAGACACCCAGGTAATGGGAAAGAGTGGCTTTTTCTTTCCATGATCCGTCTTTATCCTGACCACAGATTATCGCCTTGCCATCGTTACTGGAGGTCATTAAACAGCGACTATCGGGGCTGAATTCGGCTGAGATGATCTCTCCATTGTGGGAAATGATGGTTTTTTCTTGCCATGATCCATCGGCATTCAGTTTATAGATTTTTGCACTGCCATTTTTTCTGGCGATCACCACATGGCGACTATCGGAGCTGAATTTGACTGAGACAAAATGGGAAATAATCGCCTTTTCCAGCCATGAACCATCGTTCTTCCTGCTATAGATTTTCGCTTTGCAATTCATAGTGGCGGTCACTACACAGCGGCTATCGGGGCTGAAGGTGGCTGGGTAGAGAGCTTCATTATGTGGAATGATGGCTTTTTCTGCCCATGACCCATCGTCACTCTGGCCATAGATTTTTACCCTGCAATCGAGACCGGTGGTTACTACATAGCGACCATCTTTGCTGAAAGTGGCAAACTTGACCGAATTATCATGGGAAATAGTGGCTTTTTCTTCCCATGATCGTTCGTCCTTCTTGCCATAGATTTTCGCTTTGCCGTCGTCACTGTAGGTCAACACATGGCGGCTATCTGCACTGAAGGTGGCTGATCTGACAAACCTATCATGGGAAATAGTGCTTTTTGCTACCCATGATTCATCGCTCTGCTTGTCATAGATTTTATAGGTTCTGGAGTCACAGGCGATCACCAGGTGGCGTCCATCCGCGCTGAAGGAAGCTAAGTCCCGTGAACTATTACAGGGGATGGTGGCTTTAGTCTCTAATTTAAATGCTTTACATTGACACATCAGTTTAGTGAGAGTGGAAAAGAACAAAGCAGGGAAGTGAATACTTGCCTGGCGATCCATGATGGACTTGATTAATGCCTCATCTTTTGTAAAACGCTGCAACCATTTCCGGAGTTCATCTTTATCTTTTGTAGTGACGATTCTCTGTAGACGAGTCTGTTGTGATGAAGCCAGCCGACGATACCACGCCCTTGCCATTGCATCATCATTTTCGAGCCTGTTGTTAATGGATGAATTTACCCGTCTTAAATGGGCAATATCACGAGCCTGCAAATAAGTAAAAATTTTGGATTGTATATCATCGGGTAAATCGAGCAATAATGAAAACTCTTTCTTGTCGCGTTCAATGACTTCTCTACCTGCATAGGTACCACTTGGCGGCCCTGTTTGAGATTGATCTGGTTTTGATGAAAGTCGATCATCAATACAGGAATTGTTATTTATGCAATCCATTGTTCGTTTTCCATAGTTATTGTTTATCCCTGGTTGGCAAGGATATTCAAAATTGATTCTGCAGCTTAGAGTCGGTTTTAGTAGAAAAGTTCACAATAATCTTTAGCGCAATAGGGAGTTAGAAAGTTCGATTGGTATGGCTGGGCCAGTAACAGCAATCATTCATTCATACTTAGTTCAGTGATTCTCGCCTTGCCCATGCCATGGATGGTCAACAAATGGTCATCGGCGCTGAGGGTGGCTGATCGGATAATATCAGGATCGGAAATGCTGGCTTTTTCTTCCCATGATCCATCGCTGTTCTGACCAAAAATTTTCACTGTTCCAGCGAAACTGACAGTGACCAAATGGCGGCCATCGACACTAAAGGTTGCTAATGTAATAAAACTATCATGGGAGATGATGGCTTTTACTCTCCATGATCCATCGATCTTCAGGCCATAGATTTTCATCATGAGATCATTACTGCAGGTGATGACATGACGGCTATCGGGGCTGAATTTGGCAAAGTAGACATTTCTGTTATGGGAAATGATGGCTTTTTCTTCCCATGATCCATCGTCCTTCTCGCCATAGATTTTCGCTTTGTGATCTAAATTGGCGGTCACCAGATGGCGGCTATCGGCGCTGAATTTGGCTGAGCACTCTCTTAGGTAACCGGAAATTGATTTAAGAAACTCCCAGGCTGATGTACCCGCTGAGCAGTTACTCAGGTAATCGGAAATGGTGGCTTTTTCTTTCCATGATCCGTTTTTATCCTGGCCAGAGATTATCGCCTTGTCATCGTCACTGGAGGTCATTAAACAGCGACTATCGGGACTGAATTTGACTGACTTGACCTTTCCATTATGGGAAATGATGGCTTCTTCTTCCCATGATCCATCGGCATCCAGTCTATAGATCTTTGCACTGCCATTATCTCTGGTGATCACCACATGGCCACTATCGGAGCTGAAGGTGACTGAGGCAAAATGGGAAACAATGGCCTTTTCCAGCCATGACCCATCGTCTGTCTGGCCATAGATTTTCGCTTTCCTATCCAGACTGGCGGTCACCACATAACGGCTATCGGGGCTGAAGGTGGCTGTGTAGACATTGTCATCATGGGGAATGATGGCTTTTTCTGCCCATGACCCATCGTCACTCTGGCCATAGATTTTTGCCCTTTGATCCAGACTGGTAGTTACTACATGGCGACCATCTTTGCTGAAGGTGGCAAAATTGACCTCATCATCATGAGAAATAGTAGCTTTTTCTTCCCATGATCGTTCGTCCTTCTTGCCATAGATTTTCGCTTTGCCGTCGTTACTGTAGGTCAACACATGGCGGCTATCGGGGCTGAAGGTGGCTGACTTGACCCTCAGATCATGGGAAATAGTGGCTTTTTCTTCCCATGATTGTTCGTCCTTCTTGCCATAAATTTTCGCCTTGCCATCCATACCAGCGGTCACTACATAGCGGCTATTGGCACTGAAGGTGACTGATCTGACCTGCTCATCATGGGAGATAGTGCCTTTTGCTACCCATGATTCATCGCTCTCCTGACCATAGATTTTACAGGTTCTGGAGTCAAAGGCGATCACCAGGTGGCGTCCATCGGCGCTGAAGGAAGCTAAGTCCTTTAAAGTATTACAGGGGATGGTGGCTTTAGTCTCTAATTGAAATGCTTTACATTGACACATCAGTTTAGTGAGAGTGGAAAAGAACAAAGCAGGAAAGTGAATGCTTGCCCGGCGGTCCATGATGGACTTGATTAATGCCTCATCCTTTGTAAAACGCTGCAACCATTTCTGGAGTTCATCTTTATCTTTTGTCGCGACAATTGTCTCTAGACGAGTCTGGTGTGATGAAGCCAACTGGCGATACCACGCCCTTGCCATGGCATCATCATTTTTGAGCCTGTTGTTAATGGATGAATTTGCCCGTGTTAACTGGGCAATATCACGAGCCCGCAAATAAGTAAAAATTTTGGATTGTATATCCTCGTGTAAATCGAGCAATAATGAAAACTCATGCTTGTCACGTTCAATGACGTTCTTGCCCATAGTGGTTCCACTTGGTGTATCTGATGGTGATTGACCCGGTGCAGATGAGCGTGGAGTAATATTGCAGGAGCTGCTATTTGAGCAATCCATAGTTCCTTTTCCATGGTTGTTATTTATCCCTGGTTGGCAAGGATATTCATAATTGATTCTGCAGCTTAGAGTCGGTTTTAGTAAGAAAGTTCACAATAATCTTTAGCGCAACAGGGAGTTAGAAAGTTCGATTGGTACGGCTGGACCAGTAACAGCAATCAATCAATCAATCAATCAATCATTCATTCATATTTAGTTCAGTGATTCTCGCCTTGTCCGTGTCATGGGTGGTCAACAAACGGTCATCGGCGCTGAGGATGGCTGATTCGATATGACCAGAATGTGAACTGGTGGCTTTTTCTTCCCATGATCCATCGCTGTTCTGACCATAAATGTTCACTGTTCCATCGCGACCGACAGTGACCACATAGCGGCCATCAACACTAAAGGTTGCTAAGCTAATACCCTTATCATGGGAGATGATGGCTTTTTCTTGCCATGATCCATCGATCTTCAGGCCATGGATTTTCACCGTTAAATCTTCACTGCAGGTGATGGCATGACGGCAATCGGGGCTGAATGTGGCATAGTAGACAATTTTGCTATGGGAAATGATGGCTTCTTCTTCCCATGATCCATCGTCCTTCTTGCCATAGATTTTCGCTTTGTAATTTAAACTGGCGATCACCAGATGGCGGCTATCGGCGCTGAATTTGGCTGAGCATTCACTCAGGTAATCGGAAATGATGGCTTTCTCTTGCCATGATCCGTCTTTATCCTGGCCAGAGATTATCGCCTCGCCATCGTCACTGGAGGTTATTAAACAGCAACTATCGGGGCTGAATGTGGCTGAGTTGACCTCTGCGGTGTGGGGAATGATGGCTGTTTCCTCCCATGATCCATCGGCATCCAGGCTATAGATTTTTGCACTGCCATTTCTTCTGGTGCTTCTGGTCATCACCATATGGCGACTATCGGAGCTGAAGGTGACTAAGTCAAAATGGGAAATAATGGCTCTTTCCAGCCATGACCCGTCGTTCTTCTTACCATAGATTTTCGCTTTTCCACGCATGCTGGTGGTCACCACATGGCGGCTATCGGGGCTGAATTTGGCTGTGCAGAGAATGCCATCATGTTGAATGATGGCTTTTTCTGCCCATGACCCATCGTCCATTTGGCCATAGATTTTCGCCCTGTGATCTTCACTGGCGGTCAGAACATAGCGACCATCTTTGCTGAAGGTGGCAAAATGGACCTCATCATCATGAGAAATAGTGGCTTTTTCTTCCCATGATCGTTCGTCCTTCTTGCCATAGATTTTCGCTTTGCCGTCGCTATTACCGTAGGTCAACACATGGCAGCTATCGGGGCTGAAGGTGGCTGAGCAGACCCAGTATCTGTGGCAAATAGTGGCTTTTTCTTCCCATGATCGTTCGTCCTTCTTGCCATAAATTTTCGCCTTGCCATCCATGCCAGCGGTCACTACATAGCGGCTATTGGCACTGAAGGTGACAAATCTGACTTGTCTGTCATGGGAGATAGTGCCTTTTGCTACCCACGATTCATCGCTCTCCTTGCCATAGATTTTACAGGTTCTGGAGTCACAGGCGATCACCAGGTGGCGTCCATCGGCGCTGAAGGCAGCTAAGTCCTCTAAAGTGTTACAGGGGATGCTGGCTTTAGTCTCTAATTTAAATGTTTTACATTGACACGTCAGTTTAGTGAGAGTGGAAAAGAACAAAGCGGGAAAGTGAATACTTTCCTGGCGGTCCATGATTGACTTGATTAATGCTTCATCCTTTGTAAAACGCTTTAACCATTTCTGGAGTTCATCTTTATCTTTTGTAGCGACGATTCTCTTTAGACGAGTCTGGTGTGATGAAGGCAGCCGACGATACCATGCCCTTGCCATGGCATCATCATTTTCGAGCCTGTTGTTAATGGATGAATTTACCCGTCTTAAATGGGCAATATCACGAGCCTGCAAATAAGTAAAAATTTTGGATTGAATATCCTCGGGTAAATAGAGCAATAATGAAAACTCATGCTTGTCACGTTCAATGACGTTCTTGCCCATAGTGTTACCACTTGGTGTATCTGATGATGATTGAACAGGTGTTGATGGGCGTGGAGTAATATTGCAGGAGCTGCTATTTGAGCAATCCATAGTTCCTTTTCCATGGTTGTTATTTATCCCTGGTTGGCACGGATATTCAAAATTGATTCTGCAGCTTAGAGTCGGTTTTAGTAGGAAAGTTCACAATAAGTACCTAACCAGTTGGTTTCGCATATTCTGGACGGCGGCTTTTTCCACCCTTCTGCGTTCCAACTCTGGTTGCGTAGCTATGGCTACGCGCCCGTCGTTGCGCCTTGAAGGATGAAAAAATCCACTCGCCAGAATATGCGAAACCAACTGGCCAGGTACTTAACAACACGCTTCGTTTAGGAACGAGTTGTAATTATGCGACAACTTCTAACCACAGGATTGACAGCAAACAATCAGTCATCCATCCGTAGTTCAGTGATTTTCGCTGTGTTATCGCCATGGATGGTCAACACATGGCCATTGATGCTGAAGGTGGCTGATACGAGTCCACCAGGATGGGAGCTGGTGGCTTTTTCTCCCCATGATCCATCGCTGTTCTGACCATAAATTTTCACTGTTCTATCGAAACTGGCAGTGACCACATGGCGGCCATCGAGACTAAAGGTGGCTAATCTAATATCGTCATCATTGGAGATGATGGCTTTTTCTTTCCATGATCCATTGATCGTCAGGCCATGGATTTTCACCGTGTTATCTATACCGCAGGTGATGACATGACGGCTATCGGGGCTGAAGGTGGCTGATTTGACCCGCTGATCATGGGAAATAGTGGCTTTTTCTTCCCATGATTGTTCGTCCTTCTTGCCATAAATTTTCGCCTTGCCATCCATGCCAGCGGTCACTATATAGCGGCTATTGGCGCTGAAGGTGACTGATCTGACTTTCTCATCATGGGAGATAGTGCCTTTTGGCAGCCATGATTCATTGCTCTCCTGATCATAGATTTTACAGGTTTTAGAGTCACAGGCGATCACCAGGTGGCGTCCATCGGCGCTGAAGGAAGCTAAGTCCTTTAAAGTATTACAGGGGATGGTGGCTTTAGTCTCTAATTGAAATGCTTTACATTGACACATCAGTTTAGTGAGAGTGGAAAAGAATAAAGCAGGAAAGTGAATACTTTCCTGGCGGTCCATGATTGACTTGATTAATGCTTCATCCTTTGTAAAACGCTTTAACCATTTCTGGAGTTCATCTTTATCTTTTGTAGCGACAATTGTCTCTAGACGAGTCCGGTGTGATGGAGCCAACTGGCGATACCACGCCCTTGCCATTGCATCATCATTTTCGAGCCTGTTGTTAATGGATGAATTTACCCGTCTTAAATGGGCAATATCACGAGCCTGCAAATAAGTAAAAATTTTGGATTGTATATCCTCGGGTAAATCGAGCAATAATGAAAACTCTTTCTTGTCATGCGCAATGACTTCCCTGCCTGCGTTGGTTCCACTTGGTGTATCTGATGGAGGTTGGTCTGTTGTTGATGAGCGTGGAGTAATATTGCAGGAGCTGCTATTTGAGCAATGCATAGTTCGTTTTCCATGGTTGATATTTATCCCTGGTTAGCAAGGATATTCAAAATTGAGTCTGCAGCTTAGAGTCAGTTTTAGTAGGAAAGTTCACAATAAGTTATTGAGAGTCATGAATCAAAAGAGGCGACACATAATAGCCTGAAACAGGGAGTATTCATTCATTCCTAGTTCAGTGATTATCGCCGTGCACGCGCTATGGGTGGTCAACAAACGGTCATCGGTGCAGAGGATGGCTGATCCGACAAAACCAGGATGGGAACTGGTGGCTTTTTCTTCCCATGATCCATCGCTATTTTGACCATAAATGTTCACTGTTCCATCGTAACCGACAGTGACCACATAGCGGCCATCGGCACTAAAGGTTGCTAAGCTAATACCCTTATCATGGGAGATGATGGCTTTTTCTCTCCATGATCCATCAATCTTCAGGCCATGGATTTTCACCGTTAAATCTTCACTGCAGGTGATGACATGACGGCAATCCGGGCTGAATTCGGCAAAGTAGACACTTTTGCTATGGGAAATGATGGCTTTTTCTTCCCATGATCCATCGTCCTTCTTGCCATAGATTTTCGCTTTGTAATTTAAACTGGCGATCACCAGATGGCGGCTATCGGCGCTGAATTTGGCTGAGCAGTCACTCAGGTAATCGGAGATGCTGGCTTTTTCTTGCCATGATCCGTCTTTATCCTGGCCAGAGATTATCACCTTGCCATCGTCACTGGAGGTTATTAAACAGCGATTATCGAGGCTGAATTTGACTGAGTTGACCTCTGCATTGTGGGAAATGATGGCTTTTTCTTGCCATGATCCATCAGCATCAAGTCTATAGATTTTTGCACTGCCATTTCTTCTGGTGATCACCACATGGCGACTATCGGAGCTGAATTGGACTGAGACAAAATGGGGAATAATGGCTTTTTCCAGCCATGCCCCGTTGTTCTTCTTGCCATAGATTTTCGCTTTGCTATCCAGGCTGGTGGTTATCACATAGTGGCTATCGGGGCTGAAGGTGGCTGTGTAGACAGTGTCATCATGTGGAATGATGGCTTTCTCTGCCCATGACCCATCGTCACTCTGGCCATAGATTTTTGCCCTGTGATCGCAACTGGTGGTTACTACACAGCGACCATCTTTGCTGAAGGTGGCAAAATGGACCTCATCATTATGGGAAATAGTGGCTTTTTCTTCCCATGAACGTTCGTCCTTCTTGCCATAGATTCTCGCTTTGCCGTCGTCACTGTAGGTCAACACATGGCGGCTATCGGGGCTGAAGGTGGCTGAGCGGACCCAGTGACTGTGGCAAATAGTGGCTTTTTCTTCCCATGATCGTTCGTCCTTCTTGCCATAAATTTTCGCCTTGCCATCCATGCCAGCGGTCACTACATAGCGGCTATTGGCACTGAAGGTGACAAATCTGACTTGTCTGTCATGGGAGATAGTGCCTTTTGCTACCCACGATTCATCGCTCTCCTTGCCATAGATTTTACAGGTTCTGGAGTCACAGGCGATCACCAGGTGGCGTCCATCGGCGCTGAAGGCAGCTAAGTCCTCTAAAGTGTTACAGGGGATGCTGGCTTTAGTCTCTAATTTAAATGTTTTACATTGACACGTCAGTTTAGTGAGAGTGGAAAAGAACAAAGCAGGAAAGTGAATACTTTCCTGGCGGTCCATGATTGACTTGATTAATGCTTCATCCTTTGTAAAACGCTTTAACCATTTCTGGAGTTCATCTTTATCTTTTGTAGCGACAATTGTCTCTAGACGAGTCCGGTGTGATGGAGCCAACTGGCGATACCACGCCCTTGCCATGGCATCATCATTTTCGAGCCTGTTGTTAATGGATGAATTTACCCGTCTTAAATGGGCAATATCACGAGCCTGCAAATAAGTAAAAATTTTGGATTGTATATCCTCGGGTAAATCGAGCAATAATGAAAACTCATTCTTGTCACGTACAATAACGTTCTTGCCCGTAATGGTACCTCTTGGTGTATCTGATGGAGATTGACCTGGTGTTGATGGGCGTGGAGTAATATTGCAGAAGCTGCTATTTGAGCAATCCATAGTTCCTTTTCCATGGTTGTTATTTATCCCTGGTTGGCGAGGATATTCAAAATTGATTCTGCAGCTTAGAGTTGGTTTTAGTCTGAAAGTTCACACTATTGATGTATGCGTAACCAATAAGAAAACAGGGCTTTGATCCGCGAAATATTCATTCATTCATTCATCCACCCATCCATCCATCTTTAGTTCCGTGATTTTCGCCGTGTTATCGGTATGGATGGTCAACACATGGCCATCGGCGCTGAAGATGGCTGACCTGATCCTGCAACCATGGGAAATGGTGGCTTTTTTTTGCCATGATCCATCACTTACCTGACCATAAATTTCCGATGTTTTTTCGTCACTGGCAGTGACCACATGGCGGCCATCGAAGCTAAAGACTGCTGATCTGATTCCCAAACCGTGGGAAATGGCCGTTTTTTCTTGCCATGATCCATCGTCCTTCAGGCCGTTGATTTTCACCTTTCTATCATAACTGCAGGTCATCACATGGCGGCTATCGACACTAAAGGCTGTTGATCTAATTTCCAAATAGTGGGAAATGGTCTTTTTTTGTTTCCATGATACATCGTCCTTCTGGCTATAGATTTTCGCTTTGCCAGGGAAACAGGAGGTGATTAGATGGCGGCTATCGGGGCTGAAGGTAGCTGAATTGAACTGATCATCATTAGAAGTGGTGGCTTGTCTTTTCCACGATCCATCGTCCTTCTGGCCATAGATTTTCACCCTGCCATCACAGGTGCAGGTCATCATACGTCGGCTATCGGGGCTGAAGGTGGCTGATCTGATGCTATACCCATGGTATTTGCTGGCTTTTTCTTTCCATGATCCATCGGCCTCCAGACCATAGATTTTCGTCTTACAATCTTCACTGCAGGTCACCACATGGCAGCTATCGGGGCTGAAGGTGGCTGACCGGACCCAATCATTATGACAGAGAGTGGCTTTTTCTTCCCATGAACCACCGGTCTCCAGGCCATAGATTTTCACCTTGTTATTGGTACTGCGGTTCAATACATGGCAGCCATCGGCGCTGATCTTGGCTGAGTATAAGGAGTTGTCTCGGGAAATAGTCGCTTCTTCCCATGATCGTTCGTCCTTCTTACCATAAATTTTCGTCTTGCACTTTCTACTGGTTGTCACTACGTAACGGTCATCGGCACTAAAGGTGATCGATTCGACAGCGGAATCATGGCAGATAGTGCCTTTTGCTTGCCATGTTCCATCGCTCTCCCGACCATAGATTTTAAAGATTTTGGAGTCACAGGCGATCACCAGGTGGCGGCCATCGGCGCTGAAGGCAGCTAAGTCCTTTGAACTGCTACAGGGGATGCTGGCTTTAGTCTCTAATTTAAATGTTTTACATTGACACATCAGTTTAGTGAGAGTGGAAAAGAACAAAGCAGGGAAGTGAATACTTGCCTGGCGATCCATGATGGACTTGATTAATGCCTCATCTTTTGTAAAACGCTGCAACCATTTCCGGAGTTCATCTTTATCTTTTGTAGCGACGATTGTCTTTAGACAAGTCTGGTTTGATGAAGCCAACTGGCGATACCATGCCCTTGCCATGGCATCATCATTTTTGAGCCTGTTGTTAATGCATGAATTTGCCCGTGCTAAATGGGCAATATCACGAGCCTGCAAATAAGTAAAAATTTTGGATTGTATATCCTCGGGTAAATCGAGCAATAATGAAAACTCATTCTTGTCACGTTCAATGACTTCCCTGCCTGCATAGGTACCACTTGGCGGCCCTGTTTGAGATTGCTCTGCTGTTGATGAGCGTAGAGTAATATTGCAGGAGCTGCTATTTGAGCAATGCATAGTTCCTTTTCCATGGTTGTTATTTATCCCTGTTTGGCAAGGATATTGAAAATTGATTCTGCAGCTTAGAGTCGGTTTTAGTAGGAAAGTTCACAATATTGATGTAAGCGTAACCAATAATAAGTAACTGGTTAGGTGCTTAAAACAGGACTTTGATCCAGGAAATTGTTGAAGTCGTGGCCGGTTTTCCGGTGCGTTCGAACTATCATGCCTGGCAGGTGTTGCAGAATAATAATGTGAGGCTGGGCTGGTAACAGCAATCATTCATTCAAACTTAGTTCAGTGATGCTCGCCGTTGCGTTGTGGATGGTCAACAAATGGTCATCAGTGCTGAGGGTGGCTGATTGGATAACACCAAGATGGGAAATGGTAGCTTTTTCTTTCCATGATCCATCGCTGTTCTGGCCAAAAATTTTCACTGTTCCAACGTAACTGACAGTGACCACATGGCGGCCATCGACAGTGAAGGTTGCTAATGTAATAACCCTTCGATGGGAGATGATGGCTTTTTCTCTCCATGATCCATCAATCTCCAAGCCATGGATTTTCACCGTGTAATCAGGACTGCAGGTGATGAGATGACGGCTATCGGGGCTGAATGTGGCAGAGTAGACACTTTCTTTATGGGAAATGCTGGCTTTCTCTTCCCATGGTCCATCGTCCTTTTTGCCATAGATTTTCGCTATGCCATCTAAACTGGCGGTCATCACATGTCGGCTATCGGCGCTGAATTTGGCTGAACAGACACTTAGGTAATGGGAAATAGTAGCCTTTTCTTTCCATGATCCGTCTTTATCCTGGCCATAGATTATCGCCTTGCCATCGTCACTGGTGGTCATTAAATAGCGACTATCGGGGCTGAATGTGGCTGAGTTGACCTCTCCATTGTGGGAAATGATGGCTTTTTCTTTCCATGATCCATCGGCATCAAGTCTATGGATTTTTGCACTGCCATTTCTTCTGGTGGTCACCAAATGGCGATTATCGGAGCTGAAGATGGCTGAGACAAAATGGGAAATAATGGCTTTTTCTTCCCATGATCCATCGTCCTTCTTGCCATAAATTTTCGCAGTGTCATTTCCACAGACGGATACCACATAGCGGCCATCGGTGCTGAAGTTGGCTGATTTGGCCCAGTCATCGTGGGAAATAGTGGCTTCTTCTTGCCATGATCGTTCGTCTTTCCTGCCATAGATCTTCGACTTGCCGTCTGCACTGGCGGTTACTACATAGTGACTATCGATGCTGAAGGTGGCTAAGTAGATCTCTTCGTTATGGGAAATGATGGCTTCTACTTCCCATGAACCATCGTCCGTCAGGCCATAGATTTTCGCCTTGGCGTCGTTACTGCAGGTCAACACATGGCGGCTATCGGGGCTGAAGGTGGCTGAGCGGACCCAGCGATTATGGGAAATAGTGGCTTTTTCTTCCCATGATCGATTGTCTTTCTTGCCATAAATTTTCGCCTCGCCATCCATACCAGCGGTCACTACATAGTGGCTATTGGCACTGAAGGTGACTGATCTGACATAGTTATTATGGGAGATAGTGCCTTTTGCTACCCATGATCCATCGCTCTCCTGGCCATAGATTGTGCAGGTTTTGGGAACACAGGAGATCACCAGGTGGCGTCCATCGGCGCTGAAGGCAGCATAGTGCTTTGAACTTTCACAGGGGATGGTGGCTTTAGTCTCTAATTTAAATGCATTACATTGATACATCCGTTTAGTGAGAGTGGAAAAGAACAAAGCAGGAAAGTGAATACTTGCCTGGCGGTTCATGATTGACTTGATTAATGCCTCATCCTTTGTAAAACGCTGCAACCATTTCCGGAGTTCATCTTTATCTTTTGTAGCGACAATTGTCTTTAGAAGAGTCTGGTGTGATGAAGCCAACCGGCGATACCATGCCCTTGGCATTGCATCATCATTTTTGAGCCTGTTGTTAATGGATGAATTTACCTGTGTTAACTGGGCAATATCACGAACCTGCAAATAAGTAAAAATTCTGGATTGTATATCCTCGGGTAAATCGAGCAATAATGAAAACTCATTCTTGTCACGTTCAATGACTTCCCTGCCTGCATAGGTAGCACTTGGCGGCTCTGTTTGAGATTGCTCTGGTTTTGATGAAAGTCGATCATCAATACAGGAATTGTTATTTATGCAATCCATTGTTTGTTATTCCATTGTTGTTATTTATCCCTGGTTGGCGAGGATATTCAAAATTGATTCTGCAGCTTAGAGTCGGTTTTAGTAGGAAAGTTCACAATAATCTTTAGCGCAACAGGGAGTTAGAAAGTTCGATTGGTATGGCTGGGCTAGTAACGGCAATCATTCATACTTAGTTCAGTGATGTTCGCCGTGTCCGTGCCATGGATGGTCAACAAATGGTCATCGGCGCTAAGGGTGGCTGATCGGATAGTACCAGGATGGGAAATACTGGCTTTTTCTTCCCATGATCCATCGCTGTTCTGACCATAAATGTTCACTGTCCCTTCGAGACTGACAGTGACCACATGGCGGCCATCGGCACTAAAGGTTGCTATTGTAATGCCCCTATCATAGGAAATGTTGGCTTTTTCTCTCCATGATCCATCGATCTCCAGGCCATGGATTTTTACCGTTAAATCTTCACTGCAGCTGATGGCATGGCGGCAATCGGGGCTGAATGAGGCATAGTAGACACTTTCGTTATGGGAAATGATAGCTTTTTCTTCCCATGATCCATCGTCCTTCTTACCATAGATTTTCGCTTTGAAATCTAGACTGGCGGTCACCAGATGGTGGCTATCGGCGCTGAATTTGGCTGAGCAGTCACTCAGGTAATCGGAAATGATGGCTTTTTCTTGCCATGATCCGTCTTCATCCTGGCCAGAGATTATCGCCTTGCCATCGTCACTGGAGGTTATTAAACAGCGACTATCGGGGCTGAATGTGACTGAGTTGACCTCTGCATTGTGGGAAATGATGGCTTTTTCTTGCCATGATCCATCGGCATCCAGTCTATAGATTTTTGCACTGCCATTTCTTCTGGTGATCACCACATGGCAACTATCGGAGCTGAAAGTGACTGAGACACAATGGGAAATAATGGCTTTTTCCAGCCATGACCCATCGTTCTTCTTATCATAGATTTTCGCTTTGCTGCCCAGGCCTTCAGTCACCACATAGCGGCTATCGGGGCTAAAGGTGGCTGAGTAAATGTCATCATGTGGAATGACGGCTTTTTCTGCCCATGACCCATCGTCACTCTGGCCATAGATTTTTGCACTGTGATCCCAACTGGTGGTTACTACATAGCGACCATCTTTGCTGAAGGTGGCAAAATCGACCCAATTATCATGGGAAATAGTGGCTTTTTCTTCCCATGATCGTTCGTCCTTCTTGCCGTAGATTTTTGCTTTGCCGTCGTTACTGTAGGTCAACACATGGCGGCTATCGGGGCTGAAGGTGGCTGAGCGGACCCAGTAACTGTGGGAAATAGTGGCTTTTTCTTCCCATGATTGTTCGTCCTTCTTGCCATAAATTTTCGCCTTGCCATCCATGCCAGCGGTCACTACATAGTGGCTATTGGCACTGAAGGTGACAAATTTGACTTGCCTATCATGGGAGATAGTGCCTTTTGCTACCCATGATTCATCGCTCTGCTGGCCATAGATTTTACAGGTTTCAGAGTCAAAGGCGATCACCAGGTGGCGTCCATCGGCGCTGAAGGAAGCTAAGTCCTCTGAACTATGGCAGGGGATGGTGGCTTTAGTCTCTAATTTAAATGCTTTACATTGACACATCAGTTTAGTGAGATTGGAAAAGAACAAAGCAGGAAAATAAAAACACGCCTGACGATCCATGATTGACTTGACTAATGCCTTATCCTTTGTAAATCGGCTCAACCAATTCTCGAGTTGATCTTTATTTTTTGCAGTGAGGATTATTCCCGTAATGGCCTGGCGTGATGAAGCAATCTGGCGATACCACGCCCTTATCATTGATGCATCTTTTTTAAGCGTGTTGTAAATGCATGAATTCACCTGTGTTAAACGGGCAATATCACGAGTCTGCAAATAGCTATAAATTTTGGATTGTATTTCAATGGGTAAATCAAGCAATAATGAGAGCTCATTCTTGTCACGAACAAATACCTCCCTGCGCGTGCTGATTCCAATTTGTGTCCCTGATTGAGATTGAACGGGTGTTGTTGCAAGTGCATCACTAATACCAGAATTACTCTTTATGCAATCCATAACTCGTTTTCCATTGTTATTGTTTATCCCGCAAGGATATTTAAAATTGATTCCGCAGCCTAGCAGCCTGTCGGACTTAAGACTGTCCTACACGGCAACTGCTCCTGCGTTGCTCTAGCTCCTGCATCCATGCAGTCGTGCGGTTGCAATAAATTGGTCTAAAAATCTCTGTTTCTTCGTCAAATAGCTCGCTATTCTCCTCAGAAACAGAGATTTTTATCCTCAATTTCTTGCAATCCTCGCTACGGACGCTTAAGTCCGACAGGCTGCTAGAGTCGGTTTTAGTATGAAAGTTCACAATAACAACTCGCTTCGTGTAGGAACGAGTTGTAATTATGTGACAACTTCTAACCACAAGATTGACAGCAAATAATCAGTCATACATCCATCCGTAGTTCAGTGATTTTTGCTGTGTTAATGCCATGGATGGTCAACACAAGGCCATCGGCGCTGAAGATAGCTGATCTGATACTACTAGGATGGGAAATGGTGGCTTTTTCTTGCCAGGATCCATCGCTTACCTGGCCATAAATTTTCGCCGTTTTATCAATACTGGCGGTGACCACATGGTGGCTATCGACGCTAAAGGTTGCTGATCTTATATCCTTGTCATGAGAGATGATGGCTTTTTCTTGCCATGATCCATCGCCCTTCCGGCCATAGATTTTCGCCTTGTTATCTTCACCGCAGGTGATTAGATAGCAACTATCGGCGCTGAATGTGGCTAACCAGACTCTGTCATCATGGGAAATGATGGCTTTTACTTCCCATGATCCATTGTCTTTCTGGCCATAGATTTTCGCCTTGCCATCGTAACTGTGGCTCACCACATGGCGGCTATCGGGGCTGAAGCAGGCTGAATTGACACGATTCTCATGGGAAAAGATGGCTTTTTCTTCCGATGATCCATCGTCCTCCAGGCTATGGATTTTCACAGAGTGATCGCGACGGGTGGTCACCACATAGCGGCCATTGGCGCTGATAGCGGCTGAGAGGACCCAGCAATCATGGGAAATAGTGGCTTTTTCTTGCCATGACCCGTCGGCCTCGATGCTAAAGATTTTTACCTTGTTATTTTCGCCGCGGGTGATCACATGGCGACTATCAGCGCAGAAGCCAGCTGAGAAGGCCCAGTCGTCGTGGGAAATAATGGCTTTTTCTTCCCATGATCCATCGACCCTCTGGCTATAGATTTTCGCTTCGCCGTCACTGCTGCGGGTCAACACATGGCGGCTATCGGGGCTGAAGGTGGCTGATTTGACATCTTGATCATGGAAAATAATGGCTTTTTCTACCCATGACCCATCGTCCCTCTGGCCGTAAATTTTCGCCTTGCCATCGCCACTGGCGGTTACTACATAACGACTATCGTTGCTGAAGGTTGCTGAGTTGACCCAGTTATTATGGGAAATAGTGGCTTTTTCTTCCCATGATCCATCGTCCTTCTTGCCATAGATTTTCGCCTCGCCATCCTTACTGGCGGTCACTACATAGCGGCCATTGGCGCTGAAGGTGGACGAAATGATACTGCCATAATGGAGGACAGTGCCTTTTTCTGTCCAGGATCCATCGCTCTCCCGGCCATAGATTTCCAGCGTATCATTATCACTGGCGATCGCCATACAGCGGCCATCGGCGCTGAAGCTGGCTGAGTTCAGCTTACCATTACCTGGGAGGTTGGCTTTTGTCTCTAATTCGAATGTTTTACATTGAGACATCAGTTTAGTGAGAGTGGAATAGAACAGAGCAGGAAAATAAATACTCGTTTGGCGATCCATGATCGACTTGACTAATGCCTTATCCTCTGTGAAACGGCTTAACCAACCTTCGAGTTGATTTTTATCTTTTGCCATAACGATTGTCTTTATCAGAGCCTGGTGTGATGGAGCAATCTGGCGATACCACGCCTTTATCATTGATGCATCTTTTTTGAGCGAGTTGTAAATGCATGAATTCACCTGTGTTAAACGGGCAATATCACGAGTCTGCAAATAAGTATAAATTTTGGATTGTATTTCAAAGGGTAAATCGAGCAATAAAGAAAGCTCATTCTTGTCACGAACAAATACGTCCCTGCGCGTGCTGATTCCACTTGGTGTCCCTGATTGAGATTGAACGGGTGTTGATGAAAGTGCGTCACCAATACTGGAATGACTCTTTAGGCAATCCATAACTCGTTTTCCATAGTTATTATTTATCCCTCACTGGCAGGGATATTCAAAATTGATTCTGTAGCTTTGAGTCGGATTTCTTGAGAAAGTTCACAATAACAACTCGCTTCGAGGGTGTCGCAAAACTCTAACAACTCGTTCCTACGCTTTGAGGGTGTTGCAAAACCATTATGGGCGGCGAATTTTGGACTGATGGGTACTTTGCAAGCACTGTCGGAAAGCATGGTGATGAGCAGATGATAGCGAATTATGTGAAGAATCAGGGAAATGAGTACGACAAACTTCACTCAGATCATCAGCTTGCAATGTTTTGAGTTTGCACCAAGGATACCCCGCCCCCTGGCGGGGTTGTTCATTGCCCAGCTCTAGCTCCCCCAACAATTTCTCTGTGTCAAGCCCGTCAAAATGTCATTTGGCAAGCAGATCCTGCTGTTGGCTCAGCCATTGGTGGTAATCAGTGTCGTACAAGTTTTCCATAAATCACCTCCATTGCCCTACCACTCAGACACCGTTGAGTGGATACCAGTCTTCAGTCATTATTTGCTCATAGCTCCAGGGGCATTCGTCAGGAAAGCTATTGTTGTCGAGTTTTTTATGGACATAAATATTCATTTCTTTGATGGCTCCTTTTTTACCATCAACATACGCTTGTTTAAGGGAGTCTTTGATCCTTGACGTTAAACTAGGATTCTCTTTCACCAGTTTATTAATCTTAATTCTTGATCTAACTATGGTTTCCATCCAACCTTTAAGGACTCTATCTGTCGCTGTAGACTCCCTTAGTGCACTGGTCTGGTAATTACATTTAAGAAGATGAGTTATCAAAGTTGACAGGCGGTTCTCCAACTCGCGAAGGTCTTGCTTAAGGCTCAACTCTAAATCCTCAATCAGGTTTTCTAAATCCAACTGATTAAAGTTTTGAGTTTTCAACAGGGTTACTTGCTGACTCAGCCATTGATGATAATCAGTGTTATATAAGCTATTCATAAAAATACCTCCATTGACCTACCACTGTAGGCAAATAACAGAAGGGAAGCAAAATGAATTACCAGAGCACAGATGCCTTTGCCGGGGGGGGCCGTGGTTTTGGGCTGGTTAATTCGGCCATTGATGCCAACAGCACTTTTGCGACAGCCTCGCTCTGCGTGGGAATGCATACCTCCTCTGAAAAGCAGACTCTGCAGCGCGAGATGGGTATGGGTTCCTACGTTGTGACCCAGAGGGGCTAAAAGTATGGGAACCAGAGTTTTGCGACACCCACGCTTTGCGTAGGATGAGATTCGTACCAATGATGCAGTGCTTCTTGCAAACAAGGTTGACAGCCTTGTAACTGCAATGGCTGGTTTCAGTGCCCCACCTGCGGGTAACGCTCAGCTGTCACAGGATACTCGAAATCAAATCGATCCTGTAATCACGGCCAGTTGGCAAGGCGCATAACTTAAGTTGAGTTAAGCAATCTGCAATGATGGTAAGTTCTCTGAGCGGTACTTATCAGAAAACTGACTTCTACTTATTGATCATTTTCCCGAATCAAAGTCCTGTTTTCCTGTTAGTTTCACTGACATCAATGTTATGAACTTTCATGTTACAAACGACTCTAATCTGCAGAATCAATTTTGGATATCACTGCAACCAGCGGAAATAACAACTTTTAAGAAACGAACTATGGACCGCATAAGTAACCATTCTTGCCTTGGTGGGCCACTCTCACCAACCCCCGATCACTCTCAATCAGAGATTCAATCAGAGACACCCATTGCTACCACTATGGGTAGGGACGTCATTGTACGTGACAAGAATAAGCTTTCATTATTGCTCAATTTGCCCTTTGAAATACAATCCAAAATTTATAGTCATTTGCAGACCCGTGATATTGCCAATTTAATACGGGCAAATTCATACATGAACAAGACGCTCAAAAATGATAATTCAATGGCAAGGGCATGGTATCGCCGGTTTGCTTCATCACGCCAGGCTCTGATAAAAACAATCGTCACTGAAAAAGATAAGGATCAATTCGGGAATTGGTTGAGCCGGTTTACAATGGATAAGGCATTAGTCAAGTCAGTCATGGATCGTCACGGGAGTATTGACTTTCCTGCTCTGTTCTCTTTCACTCTCACTAAACTGATGATTGAATGCAAAACATTTATATTTGAGACAAAAGCCTCCCTCCTCAATAACGGCAGGATGAACTCTGCTACATTAAGTGCCGATGGCCACTATCTGGTGAGCGTCAGTGATAGTAAAACGGTGATAATCTTTGGTCGGGAGACCGATGGTTCATGGCAAGCAAAAGGTACTATCACCCATGATGGTCGTGTCACATCATTCATGCTCAGTAACGATGGCCACTATGTAGTGACCACCAGTGAAGATTGCAAGGCGAGAATCTATGGCAAGAAGGACGAACGATCATGGGAAGAAAAAGCCATCATTTCTCATGATAAACCTGTCATGTCAGCCACCTTCAGCGCCAACGATCGCTATTTAGTGACCGCCAGTCACGATGGCAAGGCGAAAGTCTATGGCCTGGAAGACGATGAGTCATGGGCAGAAAAAGCCATCATTAGCCACGATTTTTTAACATCAGCCACCTTCAGCGACGATAGTCGCTATGTGGTGACCACCAGTCTGGATCACACAGCGAAAATCTATGGCAAAATGAACGATGGGTCATGGATAGTAAAAGCCATCATTTCCCATGACAATTCAGTCTGGTCAGCCAAATTCAGCGCCGATAGCCGACATATAATCACCTGCTGTGAAGGTAACAGGATGAAAATCTGTGGCCTGGAGGACGATGGGACATGGGAAGAAAAAACCATCTTTTCCAATGAGGATCGTTTCTACTCTGCCACATTCAGCGCCGATAGCCGTCATATGGTAACCTCCGGTCAAGATGGCAGGGCGATAATCTATGGTCAGGAAGACGGATCATGGAACGAAAAAGCCACCATTTCTCATGATGATCGGGTCTACTCAACCACCTTCAGCCCCGATAACCGCTGTGTGATCACCCGCAGTGCAGATAATAAGGCGAAAATCTACGGCCTGAACGATAATGGATCATGGGTAGAAAGAGCTACCATTTCCCATCGTATGCCAATCAAATCAGCAACCTTTAGCGCTGACAGCCGTCATGTGATGACCCACGGTGAAGACAGGAAGGTGAAAATCTATGGCCGCAAGTTTAATGGGTCCTGGGAAGAAAAAACCACCGTTTCCAATGGTATGTATATTAGATCAGCATCCTTCAGCGCCGATGGCAGCCATTTGGTCACTGCCAATAACGATAATGCGTCGGAATTTATTTATCACCAGTTTAGAGATACATTTTTTAGTTTATTGGCGCTGTCAGATTTTCATCTTGCTATTGTTTACGGTCAGGTAAGCGATGGGTCATGGCAAAAAAAAGCCACCATTTCCTATCCTGGAGGGATCGTGTCAGCCACCTTCAGCGTCGATGGCCATGTGTTAACCATCCATGAAGATCAGTCGGCGAAAATCACTGAACTAAGGATGGATGAATGACTGATACTTCTCAAACTCTTCCGGCTTCAATTAACGTTTAATCGGCAAATGGTTTTGGTGGAAGCAAGGGGACGAAACATTGTCCCGAATCAAAGACCTGTTGAACTGTTAGTTTCACTGACATCAATGTTATGAACTTTCATGCCAGAGTTTTGCGACACCCACGCTTCGCGTAGGAACGAGTTGTTGGCATTATGCGACAACTTCTCACCACAGGGTTGACAGCAAACAATCAGTCATTCATCTGCAGTTCAGTGATTTTCACTGTTTTATCGCCATGAGTGGTCAATAGGTAGCCATCAGTGCTAAATCTGGCTGACACGATCGCACTATGATGGGAAATGATGGCTTTTTCTTCCCAGGATCCATCACTCTGCCGACCATAAATTTTCGCCGTTCCATCGGTACTGGCGGTGATCACATGGTGGCCATCGATGCTAAAGGTTGCTGATTTAATTTTCATAAGGTGGGATATGATAGCTTTTTCTCCCCAGCACCCATCGATCTTCCTGCCATAGATTTTCACGGTGTTATCATTACTGAGGGTGATCACATGGCGGCTATCGGGGCTGAATGTGGCTGAGTCGACACTTTCGTTATGGGAAATGATGGCTTTTTCTTCCCATGATCCATCGTCTTTCTTGCCATAGATTTTCGCTTTGCCATCTAAACTGGCGGTCACCACATGGCGGTTATCGGCGCTGAATGTGGCTGAGCATACACCCAGGTAATGGAAAATGGTGACTTTTTCTTCCCATGATCTTTCTTCGTTCTGGCCATAGATTATCGCTCTGCCATCATCACTGGCGGTCACCAAATGGCGGCTATCGGAGCTGAAGGTAACTGATTTGACCTCTTTATCATGGGAAATGATGGCTTTTTCTTCCCATGATCCATCAGCCTCCAGACCATGGATTTTCACCTTGCTATCGTAACCGGTCGTCACCAGATAGCGGCTATCGGTGCTGAAGGTGACTGAGTACACAAACTTGTCGTGGGAAATAATGGCTTTTTCTACCCACGATCCATCGTTATTCTTGCCGCAAATTATCGCTTTGCCTTTCAGGGTGGTGGTCACCAGAGAGTAACCATCGGCGCTGAAGGTGGCCGAATGGACTATAAAATCGTGGGGAATGATGGCTTTTTCTGCCCATGACCCATCGTCCCTCTGGCCATAGATTTTCGCCCTGTAATCTCCACTGGTGGTCGCCAGATAGCGACCGTCGACGCTGAAGGTGACTGAGCTGACCCATTTATCATGGGAAATAATGGCTTTTTCTTCCCATGATCCATCGTCTTTCTTGCCATAGATTTTCGCCTTGCCGTCTTTACTACAGGTCGCCACATGGAGGCTATCGGTGCTGAAGGTAGCTGATATGACCCACTGATCATGGGAAACAGTGGCTTTTTCTTCCCATGATTGTTCGTCCTTAATGCCATAAATTTTCGCCTTGCCATCCACTCCAGCGGTAACTACATAGCAGCTATCGTCACTGAAGGTGACCAATCTGATACGGTCATAATGGGAGATAGAGCCTTTTGCTTCCCATGATCCATCGCTGTTGTGGCCATATATATCCATCGTTTTATCATTCCTGAAGCTCAGCAGGTGGCGGCCATCGGCACTGAAGGCAGCGGAGTTGGACCTACCATCACAGGGGAGGCTGGCTTTTGTCTCTAATTTAAATGTTTTACATTGAGACATCAGTTTGTTGAGAGTGAAAAAGAACAGAGCAGGAAAATAAACACTTGGTTGGCGATCCGTGATTGACTTGACTAATGCCTCATCCTTTGTAAAACGCAGCAACCATTTCTGGAGTTCCTCTTTATCTTTTGTTGCGACAATTGTCTCCAGCAGAGTTTGGTGTGATGAAGCAAACTGGCGATACCATGCCCTTGCCATGGCATCATCATTTTTGAGCCTGTTGTTAATGTTTGAATTTGCCCGTGTTAACAGGGCAATATCACGAACCTGCAAATAAGTGAAAATTTTGGATTGTATATTCTCTGGCAAATCGAGCAATAATGAAAACTCATTCTTGTGACGTACAATGACGTTCTTGCCCATAGTGGTACCACTTGGTGTATCAGATGGTGACTGACGTGGTGGTGTTGAGCGTGGGGTAATATTGCAGGAGCTGCTATTTGAGCAATCCATAGTTCGTTTTCCATGGTTGTTATTTATCCCTGGTTGGCAAGGATATTTAAAATTGATTCTGCAGCTTAGAGTGGGTTTCAGTGTGAAAGTTCACGATATTTGTTCAATTTCGGTTAGTTGGCTGGCAGGCATTGTCCGGTCTGCATATTGACGCTGATCTTCCCGTTTCTGGATAACGGGCTCTTTCATTTCTTTGGAATAGTGAGCCATAACAGCCTCTTGCTAAATGCTCTCAGTTATTGAGAGTCATGAATCAAAGGAGGCAACATCTATCTTGAAGCAGGGGGCTATCCTGTCGGGCAGGTGTTGCAGAAGAATAATGCAGATCTCGGTTAATGAGTGACAGCAAAGACTCATTCATTCATCTTTAGTTCAGTGATTTTCACCATTCCATCGGGATGGATGGTCAACACCAGATTATCGGCGCTGAAGGCGGCTGACAGGATCCCGGCATTATGGGAAATGATGGCTTTTTCTTGCCATGACCCATCGCTTGTCTGGCCATAAATCTTCGCCGTGCCATCTGCACTGGCGGTGATCAAGTGGCGGCCATCGACGCTAAAAGTTGTTGACATAATATTCCCATCATGGGAAATGGTGGTTTTTTCTTCCCAGAATCCATTGAGCTTCTGGCCATAGATTTTCGCCGTGCAATCTTCATCGTGGGTGACCACATAGCGGCTATCGGGGCTGAATGTGGCTGAGTAGACTGTATTCTCATGGGGAAGGATGGCTTTTTCTTCCCATGATCCATCGTCCTTCAAGTCATAGATTTTCGCCGTGAAATCTTCACTGCAGGTCACCACCTGGCGGTTATCGGGGCTGAACAGGGCTGAGTAGACCCAACCATCATGAGAAATGGTGGTTTTTTCTGTCCATGATCCGTCTTTATTCAGGCCATAGATTACTGCCCTGCCATCATCACCAGCGGTCACCAAATAGCGGCTATCGGAGCTGAATGTGGCTGAGTTGACTTCTTTGTTGTGGGTAATGACAGCTTTTTCTTCCCACGATCCATCGGCCTCCAGGCCGTAGATTTTTACCTTGCGATCGTCACTGGTCGTCACCACATAGAGACCATCGGCACTGAAGCTGGCTGATTCAACAGAGTCTTCGTGGGTAATAATGGCCTTTTCTTCCCACGAACCATCATTCTTGATGCCATAGATTTTCACTTTGTTGTCCACGCCGGCGGTCACTACATTGCGACTATCAGCGCTGAAGGTGGCTGATGTGACGCACTCATCATGGGAAATAGTGGCTTTTTCTTCCCATGATTGTTCATCCTTCCTGCCGTAGATTTTCGCCTTGCCATCGAAGCTGGCGGTCACCACAAAGCGGTCGTCAACACTGAAGGTGACCGATGTGACACGATCATAGTGGCAGATGGTGCCTTTTGCCTCCCAGGATCCATTGCTCTCCCGGCCATAGATTTCCACCGTTTTATAATTCCTGTTGTTCGCCAGGTAGCAGCCATCGGCACTGAAGGTAGAGGAATCGATCCCACCATTACAGGGGAGGCTGGCTTTTGTCTCTAATGTAAATGTTTTACATTCAGACATCAGTTTGGTGAGCGTGGAAAAGAACAAAGCAGGAAAGTGAATACTTGCCTGGCGATCCATGATTGACTTGATTAATGCCTCATCTTCTGTGAAACGCTTTAACCATTTCTGGAGTTCATCTTTATCTTTTGTAGTAACGATTGTCTTTAGCAGAGCCTGGTGCGATGAAGCAAACTGGCGATACCATGCCCTTGCTATTGCAGCATCATTTTTGAGCCTGTTGTTAATGTGTACATTTACCCGTGTTAACTGGGTAATATCATGAGCCCGCAAATAGGTAAAAATTCTGGATTCTATTCCCGGGGGCAAATGGAGCAATAATGAAAACTCATTCTTGTCACATTCAATGACGTCTCTGCCCGCAGAGATACCACTTGGCGTTCCTGGTCGAGATTCATCTGTTGTTGATGAAAGTGGACCACCAGTAAGGGCATCGCTATTTATGCAATCCATAGTTTGTTTTTCCGCTGCTATTATTTATCCCCGGCAGGCAAGGATATTCAAAATTGATTGTGCAGCTTAGAGTCGGTTTTATTGTGAAAGTTCAAAAGATTGATCTAATCGTAACCAACCTGGAAAACGGGGCTTTGATCCGGGGAAATGATCAATCAGTAGAAAATGGGTTTGTGTCTTTCATCTTTAGTTGAGTGATTTGCACAGTATTGTTGCCATGGATGGTCAGCACATGGCCATCGGCGTTGATGGTGGCTGATACGATCCCACTTTGATCAGAAATGGTGGCTTTTTCTTTCCATGATCCGTCGCTTAACTGGCCATAAATTTTCGCCTTGCCATAAGAACCGGAGGTAAGCACATGGCGGCCATCGTCACTAAAGCCGAATGAATTAACATACTGATTATGGGAAATGATGGCTTTTTCTTCCCAGGATCCATTGACCTTCTGGCCATAGATTCTCATCCTGTCATTATTTCTACTGCAGATGATTAGATGGCGGCTATCGGGGCTGAATATAACTGGGAAGGCCTTATCGATATTGGCAATGATGGCTTCTCTTTTCCATGATCCATTGATGGCCTTCTGGCTATAGATTTTCGCTTCGCCATCGCGACTGCAGGTTACAAGATGGCGGCTATCGGGGCTGAAAGTGGCTGAGCTGACACTATCACCATGGGAAATGATGGTTCTTACTCTCCATGATCCATTGTCCTTCTTGCCGTAGATTGTCGCCGTACCATCGTCACTGGAGATCACCAAGTGGCGGTTATCGTCGCTGAATAGGGCTGAATTGACATTATTCATATGAATAATCGTTATTTGTTCCCATGATCCATCGGCCTTCAGGCGATGGATTTTCAGCTCCTGATCAGTGCTGACTGTCAGCACATAGTGGCCATCGGTGCTGAAGTCGGCTGACTTGACACGATTATCATGGGAAATGATGGCTTTTTCTACCCATGACCCATCGTCCTGCTTGCCATAGATTTTTGCCTTGCCATCTACGCTGGCGGTCACCACATGGCGGTTATCGGTGCTGAAGGTGGCTGAGTCGACACAGCCGTCATGGGAAATAGTGGCTTTTTCTACCCATGAACCATCGTCCTGTTTGCTGTAAATTTTCGCCTTGCCATCTTTACTGGCAGTCACGACACAGCGGCCATCGGCGCTGAAGGTGGCTGAGTTGACACAGTCGTCATGGGAAATAGTGGCTTTTTCTACCCATGATCCATCGGCCTGCTGGCCATAAATTTTCGCCGCGCCATCTTTACTGGCGGTTATTGCATAGCGACCATCGGGGCTGAAGGTGGCGGATTTGACCCCGTCATCATGGGAAACAGTGGCTTTTTCTGTCCATGATCCATTGTCCTCCTGGCGATAGATTTTCAACGTTTCATTGTCAATGGCGATCATCATATGGTGGTCATCGGGGCTGAAGGCGGCATCGCTACCAGAGAAGGTGGCTTTGGTTTCCAGGTTAAATTTTTTACATTGAGACATCAGTTTAGTGAGAGTGCACAAGAACAGAGCAGGAAAATAAATACTCGGTTGGCGATCCATGACTGACTTGATTAATGCCTTATCCTTGGTAAAGCACGTCAACCAACCCTCGAGTTGATTTTTATTTTTTTCAGTGACGATTGTCTTTAATAGCGTCTGGTGTGATGAAGGAAACCGGCGAAACCACGCCCTTGCTATTGCAGTATCATTTTTGAGAGTGTCGTTAATGTATGAATTTACCTGTGCCAATTTGGCAATATCGTGGGCCTTCAAATAAGTAAAAATTTCGGATTGCATTTCCTCGGGCAAACTGAGCAATGGTGAAGGCTTTTTCTTGTTACGTACGATGATCTTCCTACCCTTAGCGGTACCACTTGCTCTTTCTGATCGGGATGGGTTCGCTGTTGATGAAAGTGAACCACAAAAACAGGAAAGGCTTTTTATGAAATTCATGGCTCGTTTCTCCATGGTTATTATTTAAATTTGGTTTGTGGGGGTATTTAAAATCGATTGTGCTACTTAGAGTCGGATTTAGTATGAAAGTTCAAGGCATTGATGTAAGCCTGACTAACAAGAAAACAAGACTTCGATTCGGGAAAATGATCAACAATTAGAAAGGGGGGGGCTGCCTTTAACAACTCGTTCCCACGCTCTGAGGGTGTCGCAAAACTCTCTCCGGCGTGGGAACGCGTTGACTCCCGTCATTGCCGGCTTCATTCTCGTCATTCCCGGCTTCATTCTCGTCATTCCCGGCTTCATTCTCGTCATTCCCGCGAAGGCGGGAATCCACACTGACTCTCCACCAGAACCATACTGCCCGGTGTCCCCCTGGCCTTGTCATCCCCGAGAAGGCAGAGATCCACCGTTGGCGCTGGATTCCCGCCTTCGCGGGAATGACGACTTCAGTTCCCACGCAGGGACCCACAGGGCCTGAAAGCATAGGAACCAGAGTTTTGCGGCAGCCTCGCTTCGCGTGGGAACGAGTTGTTGGCATTATACGACAACTTCTCACCACAGGGTTGACAGCAATCAGTCATTCATTCATCTGCAGTTCAGTGATTTTCACTGTTTTATCGCCATGGATGGTCAGCACATGGCCATCGGCGCTGAAGCTGGCTGACACGATCGCACTATGATGGGAAATGATGGCTTTTTGTTCCCAGGAACCATCACTCTGCCGACCATAAATTCTCGCGGTTCCATCGGCACTGGCGGTGATCACATGGTGGCCATCGATGCTAAAGGTTGCTGAATTAACTTTCCTAAGGTGGGATATGGTCGCTTTTTCTCCCCAGCATCCATCGATCTTCCGACCATAGATTTTCACCGTGTTATCCTGACCGAGGGTGATCACATGGCGGCTATCGGGGCTGAATATGGCTGAGTCGACAAAACCGTCATGGGAAATGATGGCTTTTTCTTCCCATGATCCATCGTCCTTCTGGCCATAGATTTTCGCTTTGCGATCTAAACTGGCGGTCACCACATGGCGGCCATCGGCGCTGAATGTCGCTGAGCAGACACTCAGGTTATGGGAAATGGTGACTTTTTCTTCCCATGATCCTTCTTGGTTCTGGCCATAGATTATCGCTCTGCCATCATCACTGGCGATTACCATATGGCGGCTATCGGAGCTGAAGGTGGCTGAGTTGATCCACTTATCATGGGAAATAGTGACTTTTTCTTCCCATGATCCATCGGCCTCCAGGCTATAAATACTTGCCTTGCTACCTGCGATGGTCACCAGATGGCGACTATCGGAGCTGAAGGTGGAGCTGAAGGGGGCTGAGTCAACAAAGTCGTCATAGGAAATAATGGTTTTTTCCAGCCATGACCCATCGTCCTCCTGATCGCAAATTTTCACTTTGCCATCAAAACTGGTGGTCACCAGATAACGACCATCGGGGCTGAAGGTGGCTGAGCAGACTCGGTTGTCATGGAAAATAGTGGCTTTTTCTACCCATGACCCATCGTCCCTCTGGCCATAGATTTTCGCCCTGTGATCTCCACTGGTGGTCACTACATAGCGACCATCGACGCTGAAGGTGGCTGAGTTGACGAATTTATCATGGCAAATAGTGGCCTTCTCTTCCCAAGATCGTTCGTCCTTTCTGCCGTAGATTTTCGCCCTGCCGTCATTACTACAGGTCGCCACATGGCGGCTATCGGTGCTGAAGGTGGCTGATATGACCCACTGATCATGGGAAACAGTGGCTTTTTCTTCCCATGATCGTTCGTCCTTCTTGCCATAAATTTTCGCCTTGCCATCCATTCCAGTGGTGACTGCATAGTGGCTATTGGCACTGAAGGTGATCGATACGACACTCATATAATGGGAGATAGTGCCTTTTGTTTCCCATGATCCATCGTTCTTGTGGCCATAAATATCCACCGTTTTTTTATCATTCCTGACGCTCAGCAGATGACGGCCATCGGCACTGAAGGTAGCGGAGTTTGTCCTGCCATGACAGGGAAGGCTGGCTTTTGTCTCTAATTTAAATGTTTTACATTCAGACATCAGTTTGTTGAGAGTGAAAAAGAACAGAGCAGGAAAATAAACACTCGTTTGGCGATCCATGATTGACTTGACTAAAGCCCCATCCTTTGTAAAACGCAGCAACCATTTCTGGAGTTCCTGTTTATCTTTTGTCGCGACAATTGTCTCCAGCAGAGCCTGGTGTGATGAAGCAAACTGGCGATACCATGCCCTTGCCATGGCATCATCATTTTTGAGCCTGTTGTTAATGTTTGAATTAGCCCGTGTTAACTGGGTAATATCACGAACCTGCAAATAAGTGAAAATTTTGGATTGTATATTCTCGGGCAAATCGAGCAATAATGAAAACTCATTCTTGTGACGTACAATGACGTTCTTGCCCATAGTGGTACCACTTGGTGTATCAGATGGTGACTGACGTGGTGGTGTTGAGCGTGGGGTAATATTGCAGGAGCTGCTATTTGAGCAATCCATAGTTCGTTTTCCATGGTTGTTATTTATCCCTGGTTGGCAAGGATATTTAAAATTGATTCTGCAGCTTAGAGTGGGTTTCAGTGTGAAAGTTCACGATATTTGTTCAATTTCGGTTAGTTGGCTGGCAGGCATTGTCCGGTCTGCCTATTGACGCTGATCTTCCCGTTTCTGGATAACGGGCTCTTTCATTTCTTTGGAATAGTGAGCCATAACAGCCTCTTGCTAAATGCTCTCAGTTATTGAGCGTCATGAATCAAAAGAGGCAACATCCAACTTGAAGCAGGGGTCTATCCTGCTGGGCAGGAGTTGCAGAAGAATAATGTGGATCTGGGATAATGAGTGACAGCTGTTGATTATTCATCTGCAGTTCAGTGATTTTCATCATTCCATCGGGATGGATGGTCAACACCAGATTATCGGCGCTGAAGGTGGCTGACAGGATCCCGGCATTATGGGAAATGATGGCTTTTTCTTGCCATGCCCCATCGCTTGTCTGGCCATAAATTCTCGCCGTGCCATCTCCACTGGCGGTGATCACGTGGCGGCCATCGACGCTAAAAGTTGTTGACATAATACTCCCATCATGGGAAATGGTGGTTTTTTCTTCCCAGGATCCATTGAGCTTCTGGCCATAGATTTTCGCCGTGTAATCTTCATCGTGGGTGACCACATAGCGGCTATCGGGGCTGAATGTGGCTGAGTAGACCTTATCCTCATGGGGAAGGATGGCTTTTTCTTCCCATGATCCATCGTCCTTCAAGTCATAGATTTTCGCCGTGGAATCTTCACTGCAGGTCACCACCTGGCGGCTATCGGGGCTGAAGAGGGCTGAGTAGACCCAACCATCATGAGAAATGGTGGTTTTTTCTGTCCATGATCCGTCTTTATTCAGGCCATAGATTACTGCCCTGCCATCATCTCCGGCGGTCACCAAATAGCGGCTATCGGAGCTGAATGTGGCTGAGTTGACCTCTCCATTGTGGGTAATGATAGCTTTTTCTTCCCATGATCCATCGGCCTCCAAACCATAGATTTTTACCTTGTGATCTTCACTGGTCGTCACCACATAGCGACCATCGGCACTGAAGATGGCTGATTCAACAGAGTCTTCGTGGGTAATAATGGCCTTTTCTTCCCACGAACCATCATTCTTGATGCCATAGATTTTCGCTTTGTTGTCCATGCTGGCGGTCACCACATAGCGACCATCAGCGCTGAAGGTGGCCGTAGTGACTAAATAATCGTGGCGAATGATGGCTTTTTCTGCCCATGTCTCATCATCCCTCTGACCATAAATTTTCGCCCTGCCATCTGCGCTGGCGGTCACCACACAGCGGCCATCGGTACTGAAGGTAGCTGATGTGACCCAATCATCATGGGAAATAGTGGCTTTTTCTTCCCATGATCGTTCGTCCTTCCTGCCATAGATTTTCGCCTCGCCCTCATCGGTGGCAGTCAGCACATAACGACTATCGGTACTGAAGGTGACTGACATGACTTGGCCACAGTGGCTAATAGTACCTTTTGCTTCCCAGGATCCATCGCTCTCCCGGCCATAGATTTCCACCGTTTTATACATGGTGTTCACCAGGTAGCAGCCATCGGCACTGAGGGTAGAGGAATCGGTCCCACCATTACAGGGGAGGCTGGCTTTTGTCTCTAATTTAAATGTTTTACATTCAGACATCAGTTTGGTGAGAGTGGAAAAGAACAAAGCAGGAAAGTGAATACTTGCCTGGCGATCCATGATTGACTTGATTAATGCCTCATCCTCTGTGAAACGCTTTAACCATTTCTGGAGTTCATCTTTATCTTTTGTAGTAACGATTGTCTTTAGCAGAGCCTGGTGCGATGAGGCAAACTGGCGATACCATGCCCTTGCTATTGCAGCATCATTTTTGAGCCCGTTGTTAATGTGTAAATTTACCCGTGTTAACTGGGTAATATCATGAGCCCGCAAATAGGTAAAAATTCTGGATTCTATTCCCGGGGGCAAATGGAGCAATAATGAAAACTCATTCTTGTCACATTCAATGACGTCTCTGCTTGCAGAGTTACCACTTGGCGTTCCTGGTCGAGATTCATCTGTTGTTGATAAAGATGAACCACCCATACAGGCATTGCTATTTATGCGATACATAGTTTGTTTTTCCGCTGCAATTATTTATCCTCGGCAGGCAAGGATATTCAAAATTGATTGTGCAGCTTAGAGTCGGTTTTAGTGTGAAAGTTCAAAAGATTGATCTAATCGTAACCAACCAGGAAAACGGGGCTTTGATCCGGGGAAATGATCAATCAGTAGAAAATGGGTGAGTGTCTTTCATCTTTAGTTGAGTGATTTGCACAGTATTGTTGCCATGGATGGTCAGCACATGGCCATCGGCGTTGATGGTGGCTGAGTTGACACAGTCATCATGGGAAATAGTGGCTTTTTCTACCCATGATCCATCGGCCTGCTGGCCATAAATTTTCGTCGCGCCATCTTTACTGGCGGTTATTGCATAGCGACCATCGGGGCTGAAGGTGGCGGATTTGACCCCGTCATTATGGGAAACAGTGGCTTTTTCTGTCCATGATCCATTGTCCTCCTGGCGATAGATTTTCAACGTTTCATTGTCAATGGCGATCATCATATGGTGGTCATCGGGGCTGAAGGCGGCACCGCTACCAGAGAAGGTGGCTTTGGTTTCCAGGTTAAATTTTTTACATTGAGACATCAGTTTAGTGAGAGTGCACAAGAACAGAGCAGGAAAATAAATACTCGGTTGGCGATCCATGACTGACTTGATTAATGCCTTATCCTTGGTAAAGCGCGTCAACCAACCCTCGAGTTGATTTTTATTTTTTTCAGTGACGATTGTCTTTAATAGCGCCTGGTGCGATGAAGGAAACCGGCGAAACCACGCCCTTGCTATTGCAGTATCATTTTTGAGAGTGTCGTTAATGTATGAATTTACCTGTGCCAATTTGGCAATATCGTGGGCCTTCAAATAAGTAAAAATTTCGGATTGCATTTCCTCGGGCAAACTGAGCAATGGTGAAGGCTTTTTCTTGTTTCGTACGATGATCTTCCTATCCTTAGCGGTACCACTTGCTCTTTCTGATCGGGATGGGTTCGCTGTTGATGAAAGTGAACCACAAAAACAGGAAAGGCTTTTTATGAAATTCATGGCTCGTTTCTCCACGGTTATTATTTAAATTTGGTTTGTGGGGGTATTTAAAATCGATTGTGCTACTTAGAGTCGGATTTAGTATGAGAGTTCAAGACATTGATGTAAGCCTGACTAACAAGAAAACAAGACTTCGATTCGGGAAAATGATCAACAATTAGAAAGGGGGGTTCTGTCTTTAACAACTCGTTCCCACGCTCTGAGGGTGTCGCAAAACTCTCTCCGGCGTGGGAACGCGTTGACTCCCGTCATTGTCGGCTTCATTCTCGTCATTGCCGGCTTCATTCTCGTCATTGCCGGCTTCATTCTCGTCATTGCCGGCTTCATTCTCGTCATTCCCGCGAAGGCGGGAATCCACACTGACTCTCCACCAGAACCATACTGCCCGGTGTCCCCCTGGCCTTGTCATCCCCGAGAAGGCAGAGATCCACCGTTGGCGCTGGATTCCCGCCTTCGCGGGAATGACGACTTCAGTTCCCACGCAGGGACCCACAGGGCCTGAAAGCATAGGAACCAGAGTTTTGCGGCAGCCTCGCTTCGCGTGGGAACGAGTTGTTGGCATTATACGACAACTTCTCACCACAGGGTTGACAGCAATCAGTCATTCATTCATCTGCAGTTCAGTGATTTTCACTGTTTTATCGCCATGAATGGTCAACACATGGCCATCGGCGCTGAAGCTGGCTGACACGATCGCACTATGATGGGAAATGATGGCTTTTTGTTCCCAGGAACCATCACTCTGCCGACCATAAATTCTCGCGGTTCCATCGGCACTGGCGGTGATCACATGGTGGCCATCGATGCTAAAGGTTGCTGAATTAACTTTCCTAAGGTGGGATATGGTCGCTTTTTCTCCCCAGCATCCATCGATCTTCCGACCATAGATTTTCACCGTGTTATCCTGACCGAGGGTGATCACATGGCGGCTATCGGGGCTGAATATGGCTGAGTCGACAAAACCGTCATGGGAAATGATGGCTTTTTCTTCCCATGATCCATCGTCCTTCTGGCCATAGATTTTCGCTTTGCGATCTAAACTGGCGGTCACCACATGGCGGCCATCGGCGCTGAATGTCGCTGAGCAGACACTCAGGTTATGGGAAATGGTGACTTTTTCTTCCCATGATCCTTCTTGGTTCTGGCCATAGATTATTGCTCTGCCATCATCACTGGCGATTACCATATGGCGGCTATCGGAGCTGAAGGTGGCTGAGTTGATCCACTTATCATGGGAAATAGTGACTTTTTCTTCCCATGATCCATCGGCCTCCAGGCTATAAATACTTGCCTTGCTACCTGCGATGGTCACCAGATGGCGACTATCGGAGCTGAAGGTGGAGCTGAAGGGGGCTGAGTCAACAAAGTCGTCATAGGAAATAATGGTTTTTTCCAGCCATGACCCATCGTCCTCCTGATCGCAAATTTTCACTTTGCCATCAAAACTGGTGGTCACCAGATAACGACCATCGGGGCTGAAGGTGGCTGAGCAGACTCGGTTGTCATGGAAAATAGTGGCTTTTTCTACCCATGACCCATCGTCCCTCTGGCCATAGATTTTCGCCCTGTGATCTCCACTGGTGGTCACTACATAGCGACCATCGACGCTGAAGGTGGCTGAGTTGACGAATTTATCATGGCAAATAGTGGCCTTCTCTTCCCAAGATCGTTCGTCCTTTCTGCCGTAGATTTTCGCCCTGCCGTCGTTACTGCAGGTCACCACATGCTGGCTATCAGTGCTGAAGTTGGCTGATATGACCCACTGATCATGGGAAACAGTGGCTTTTTCTTCCCATGATCGTTCGTCCTTCTTGCCATAAATTTTCGCCTTGCCATCCATTCCAGTGGTGACTGCATAGTGGCTATCGGCACTGAAGGTGATCGATACGACACTCATATAATGGGAGATAGTGCCTTTTGTTTCCCATGATCCATCGTTCTTGTGGCCATAAATATCCACCGTTTTTTTATCATTCCTGACGCTCAGCAGATGACGGCCATCGGCACTGAAGGTAGCGGAGTTTGTCTTGCCATGACAGGGAAGGCTGGCTTTTGTCTCTAATTTAAATGTTTTACATTCAGACATCAGTTTGTTGAGAGTGAAAAAGAACAGAGCAGGAAAATAAACACTCGTTTGGCGATCCATGATTGACTTGACTAAAGCCCCATCCTTTGTAAAACGCAGCAACCATTTCTGGAGTTCCTCTTTATCTTTTGTCGCGACAATTGTCTCCAGCAGAGCCTGGTGTGATGAAGCAAACTGGCGATACCATGCCCTTGCCATGGCATCATCATTTTTGAGCCTGTTGTTAATGTTTGAATTAGCCCGTGTTAACTGGGTAATATCACGAACCTGCAAATAAGTGAAAATTTTGGATTGTATATTCTCGGGCAAATCGAGCAATAATGAAAACTCATTCTTGTCACATTCAATGAGGTCTCTGCCCGCAGAGATACCACTTGGCGTTCCTGGTCGAGATTCATCTGTTGTTGATGAAAGTGGACCACCAGTACGAGCATTGCTATTTATGCAATCCATAGTTTGTTTTTCCGCTGCTATTATTTATCCCCGGCAGGCAAGGATATTCAAAATTGATTCTGCAGCTTGGACTCGGTTTTAGTGTGAAAGTTCAAAAGATTGATCTAATCGTAACCAACAAGAAAACGGGGCTTTGATCCGGGAAAGTGATCAATCAGTAGCAAGCGGGTTTTTGTCTTTCATCTTTAGTTGAGTGATTTGCACAGTATCAACTCGTTCCCACGCTGGGACCCACAGGGCCTGAAAGCATGGGAACCAGGGTGTATTTATCATGGCAAATAGTGGCTTTTTCTTACCATAATCCACCGTCCTTCTTGCCATAGAATTTCACGGCCCAGACCCCCCGACTACATTACCCATACGCCAGTTATACCACGCGTCAGCCCCCAAGGCTGAATATACCAATGCTGCGAGGGCTCCCGGTATTGCAGCGCCTTTCAACGCTCTGACATGAAGTGAACCAGAGCAAAAACAACATCCCGCAAGAGCACTTACGCATATGACTGGGGTTATCGCAATAACTACAAGTCCAGTTCCGTACAATGCAATTATATTTGCCACAAAACCATCAGCGTTATATGAACCCCAAATATAGCTATAGTACTCCTGATCGGAGTGGTCATTGGAATGAACAATGTCCGAGAAAACACATGCATATCCGAGCATTATTACAAAGAGATAATTCTTCATTAGACGACCTCAGAATTCATTGATTCATGTTTCGAAAAAAATAGCGTTTAACTGGAAACTCGTAAATCTGGCTTGTACGAACCAGATATTGTCATCAGGGACCATCACATGGTGGTCATCGGGGCTGAATTTACAGAAGTCTAACCCAGCATCAAGCAGGAGGGTGACTTTTGCCTCTAATTCAAACGTTTTACATTCAAACATCAGTTTGGTGATGGCGGAAAGGAACAAAATTCCCTTATGAGGGAGGACGCTGGAATGCGACCAACAAAGATGTTGCAGAGCGTGATTCAGAGGGAATCGGGTCGGGGTTCTTTATTGAACAGTTCCGGCTACAGAAAGGCTAAAAGCAATGGAATTCACCATGACGAATCTCAGTTAATTAACTAGTCTGCCTGAACGGTCTGTTTCAGGAGGGTTTATGCTCAGAGCGGGTTTGAGTGTGCTGTTGTTTGTATTTTTGTTGTCTGGAGTCTTCTATAGTCATGGATGTAACGGCCACGGGAAAGATAAAATAGTAACGGATGAATCGGGTCGTCAAAGGTGTAAGCAGTGTGACCGTAATCTTGATGACTGCGATTGTCGATGTTATCGATGTCACAGGCAGTTCAGGGAAAAAAGGGAAATCGCCCAGGCAAGAATAAGAAAAAGAGGGCAGACGGCTAATACCCCAAGTTCCAGAGGTAAGGACCCCAAGCCCAAAGTGGTGTATTTATCCACTGAGAATACTTGCCAGTGTGAAGAGCTACCACCCGCTTCCAGTCTGAAGCTGGGTCCCAGGATAAAGTCTGTTGCTTTTGATGGACCTTCAACAAGCAAAATGGCTTTGTTAGAGTCGTCCGCGAGTGGCTTTTTCAATGAAGTGCTTATTGCGCCTGCTCCAGATGGGAGAAATCAGTTTGATTATGAATGGGTTAATCAGCAGTATGATTTTAGCCTTGTCCAGCAGCAGACTTCATTGGTTGATGAACCTGCCAACGAGCAACCAGACACAACAACTTCATCCTTCAATGACTGTTATTTGGAAAGCAGCATGGAAGCGTTCGTCTTCGACGATCCAGATAGCAAGGTACATCAATTTCGGCAGCTATTAACTCAGGTACAGTCTGCCATTCGACAGAATGTCGTGTTAGGGTTGATCCTTTTTGGCTGGATGAGAGAGTACACTTGGCCCCGGCGCAATATCCGGACTTTGGAAGAGAATGAATACGTTCTGACGCTTCCTAATCCTCAGGGAGGCTTTTTCCTTGCTGTTCTTATCAAAGAAGACAGTATGATCTTTGTTTTTCTTCTGAATCAAGATGACGAAGTGATGGGCTATGCCAGTAATGAAGAAAGTCACGTTATTTTTGCGATCAACTGCTATCTGAATAAGGAGAGAGGTAAGCTTTATCCAGTTGATTTGCCTGACAATGATTTGTTCAAACATATGGTGAGGGCCACCTTTAAAGCTTTTCGTTACATTGATGAAAAAGCAGGAGAAGTCTCAGAGGGAGTCAAAGGCGACTCAGAGCCTGGAGTTGTTTTGGCTTCTGATAACTCAACGGGGCTAATACCCATCGAACTTTCTAACTCCCTGGTGCGCTGAAAATTTGAGCCTTAAGTACCTGGCCAGTTGGTTTCGCATATTCTGGTGAGTGGATTTTTTCATCCTTCAAGGCGCAACGACGGGCGCGTAGCCATAGCTACGCAAGCAGAGTTGGAACGCAGAAGGATGGAAAAAGCCGCCGTCCAGAATATGCGAAACCAACTGGTTAGGTACTTAATCCTGCGTTGGCGATTGTCGCCCTGTCTTAAGGCTCAGAAGTCTAACCCAGCATTAAGGAGGCTGTCGCAAAACTCTGGTTCCCATGCTTTTAGGCCCTGTGGGTCCCAGCGTGGGAATCCATACTTATCTCGAGCTGCAGAGTCCGCTTTTCAGGAGAGGTATGCATTCCCACGCAGAGCGTGGGAACGAGTTGTTGGGCTTTTGCGACAGCCTCTAAGGGGGAGGGTGACTTTTGCCTCTGATTCAAACGTTTTACATTCAGACATCAGTTTGGTGATGGTGGAAAGGAACAAAATTCCCTTATGAGGGAGGACGCTGGAAAGCGACCAACAGAGATATTACAGAGCGTGATTCAGAGGGGAATCGGGTCAGGGTTCTTTATTGAACAGTTCCGGCTACAGAAAGGCTAAAAGCAATGGCATTCAAGATGACGAATCTGAATTAATTAACTAGTCTGCCTGAACGGTTTGGTTCAGGAGGGTTTATGCTTAGATCGGGTTTGAGTGTGCTGTTGTTTGTATTTTTGTTGCCTGGAGTCTTCTACAGTCATGGATGTAACGGCGACGGGAAAGATAAAATAGTAACGGATGAATCGGGTCGTCAAAGGTGTAAGCAGTGTAACCGTCATCTCGATGACTGTGATTGTCGATGTTATCGATGTCACAGGCAGTTCAGGGAAAAAAGGGAGATCGCCCAGGCAAGAATAAGAAAAAGAGGGCTGGCGGCTAATACCCCAAGTTCCAGAGGTAAGGACCCCAAGCCCAAAATGGTGTATTTATCCACTGAGAATACTTGCCAGTGTGAAGAGCTACCACCGGCTTCCAGTCTGAAGCTGGGTCCCAGAATAAAGGCTGTTGCTTTTGATGGACCTTCAACAAGCAAAATGGCTTTGTTAGAGTCTTCCACGAGTGGCTTTTTTAATGAAGTGGTTATTGCACCTGCTCCAGATGGGGGAAATCAGTCTGATTGTGAACGGGTTAATCAGCAGGACGATTCTAGCCTTGTCCAGCAGCAGACTTCAGTGGTTGACGAACCTGCCGGCGAGCAACCAGTCACAACAACTACATCCTTCAATGACTGTTATTTTGAAAGCAACATGGACACGTTCGTCCCCGACGATCCAGATGATAGCAGGATAGATAAATTTCGGCAGCTATTAACTCAGGCACAGTCTGCCATTCGACAGGATGTCGTGTTAGGGTTGATCTTTTTTGGCTGGATGAGAGCGTACACTTGGCCACGGTACAGTATCCGGACTTTGGAAAAGAATGAATACGTTCTGACGCTTCCTAATCCTAAGGGAGGCTGTTTCCTTGCTGTTCTTATCAAAGAAGACAATATGATCTTTGTTTTTCTTCTGAATCAAGATGGCGAAGTGATGGCTTATGCCAGTGATCAGGAAAGTCACGTTATTTCTGTGATCAACTGCTACCTGAATAATGAGGGAGGTAGGCTTTATCCAGTTAATTTGCCTGACAATGATTTGTTCAAACATATGGTGAGGGCCACCTATAAAGCTTTTCTTTGCCCGGTTGAAGAAGCAGGAGAAGTCTCAGAGGGAGTCAAAGGCGACTCAGAGCCCGGAGCTGTCTCGGCTTCTGATAACTCAAAGGGGCTTAATACTAATCGAACTTTCTAACTCCCTGGTGCGCTGAAGATCTGAGCCTTAATCCTGTGTTAGGTGTCTTTGTGCCAGTCTCTGCTATGCTGATCTTCTTCGACATTTTATCAAGGAGTAACCGATGAGTGTGAAACCCAAACCCAAACCCAAACCTCAGACGACAGAGATTAATAATATCCGTAACACCCTGGCTGACGTAATTGACGGCCTTGGTCAAATCCGTGGTGAGATGCACCAGAGATTTGACCAGCAAGATAAGCGTTTTGACCAGCAAGATAAGCGTTTTGACCAGCAAGATAAGCGTTTTGACCAGCAAGATAAGCGTTTTGACCAGCAAGGTTCTGATATTGCCGCTATCAAAGAAATGCTCCAAGTCTTACTCTCGCGCCAATAGCCATGCCACCTAACAACACGCTCAACAGGGACGCACATACTGTGCGCCCGTCAGCTTTGGGTTGGCGATTGTCGCCTTGTCATAAGGCTCAAATCTCCACGCTCAACACGGGAAAGCACGATTGGTATAAGCTGCCGGGCAGGAATTGCAGAAGAAAAATGTGGACCCGGGCTAATGAGTGACAGCAAACAATCAGTCATTCATTCATACGAAGTTCAGTTATTTTTGCCGTGTTATCTTCATGGACGGTCAAGATGATTTCTATCCGCCATGATCCATCGTCCTTCTTGCCACAGATTGCTACGGTGCCATCGTTACTGCAGGTCACCAGATGGCGGCTATCGGCGCTGAATTTGGCTGACCTGACAGGTTTGTAATGGGAAATAATAGCTTTTTTTACCCATGACCCATCGTCCTGCTTGCCATAGATTATTGCTCTGCGATGTTCAATGGCCACCACATAGAGGCCATCGGCGCTGAATTCGGCTGAGTTTTCAAAGTCGTCATGGGAAATGATGGCTTTTTCTACCCATGAACCATCGTCCTGCTTGCCATAAATTTTCGCCTTGCCATCTTTACTGGCAGTCACGATATAGCGGTCAGCGGGGCTGAAGGTGGCTTCAAAGATAGATTTAACATGGGAAATAGTGGCTTTTTCTACCCATGATCCATCGGTACTCAGGTCATAAATTTTTGCGGTTTTATCGTCACTTGTGGTCACCACATGGCGGCTATTGGCGCTGAAAGTGACCGACCTGATCCAGTCATCATGAGAGATAGTGATTTTTTCTTCCCATGATCCACCGTCCTTCTTGCCGTAGATTTTCACTTTCCCTTTGTCAATAGGGATTATGACATGGTGGCCATCGGGGCTGAACTTAAACAAGTCCGATTTACCAAAAGCGGGGAATGTGGCTTTTGTCTCTAATTTAAATGTTTCACATTCAGACATCAGTTTAGTGACAGTGGAAACGAACAAAACAGGAAAATACTTGCTCTCTTGGCGATCCATGATTGATTTGATTAATGCCTCATCCTTTGTAAAGCGCCTCAACCAACCCTCGAGTTGATTTTTGTCTTTTGAAGTGAGGGGTGTCTTTAGTAGCGTCTGGTGTGATAAAGCAAACTGGCGATACCATGCCTTTGCTATTAAATCAGCATTTTTGATAGTGATGTTAATGTGTGAATTTACCTGCGCTAATTTGGCAATATCATGAGCCTGCAAATAAGTACAGATTTTGGATTGAAGTTCCTCGGGCAATCTGAGCAATGGTGAAGGCTTTTTCCTTTTATGTATAAAGACGTTCCTATTCATGGTGGTACCACTTCTTCTTTCTGATCGAGACTGATCCGCTGTTGATGAAAGTGAGCCACCAAAACAGGAAAGGCTTTTTATGAAGTTCATGGCTCGTTTCCCCATAGTTATTATTTAAATTGGGTTGGTATTTAAAATTGACTGTGCAATTTAGAGTCGGTTTTATTGTGAGAGTTCAAGACATTGTTGTAAGCCTGACTAACAAAAAAGCAGGGTTTTGATCTGGGAAAAATGATCAATAAGTACTCAGCCATATGGAATCGAATATATCTGGCTTATTGGTCAGATGTTGCAGAAGAATATGAGGGTTTGGGCTAATGAGTGACAGTCAAATAAAATTGCAACAATCGCAAAATCAATTACGCTAGCAGCCTGTCGGACTTAAGCGTCCGTAGCGAGGATTGCAAGAAACAGAGATTTTTAGACCAATTTATTGCAACCGCAGTAGGACAGTCTTAAGTCCGACAGGCTGCTAGACGCAAGATAAATCGTCAAAAGGTGAATTTATCTTGTGGGGTTCAACTACAAAGCTAGCCAAGATTGAAGGCGTAACCAGCCAAACTATAAGGCGCAAGATCGAAAGCGGTCACTACGAAAAAGTGAAGCAAACCAGTGGTGGTCACTTCCGCATATTCATTAACCAGCAGAGGAAGATATGCTATACAAGAGTGAGTTCTGGAAAGCAAAAATCCAGCATTGACACGCAAAAGCGTATCTTACTCAAAGAGCACCCTGATGCAGAATTTATCATTGACAAGGTAGCTTGAACCTTGTCCATAACAGCGAGTGTTGCGCTCGCTGCCGATTTAATCAAGAGTCATTCATCTGTAGCTCAGTGATTTTCACTGTGTTAAAGCCATGGACGGTCAACACATGGCCATCGATGCTGTAGGTGGCTGATCCGATGGGAATATTGAGGGAAATGGTGGCTTTTTCTTCCCAGGTTCCATCACTCTGCTGGCCAAAAATTTTTGTCGTGCCATCGTCACTGCCGGTGATCACAAGGCGGCTATCGATGCTAAAGGTGGCTGATGTGACTCTCCCGAGATGGGAAATGGTAGCTTTTTCTTCCCAGGAACCATTGATACTCTGGTCATAGATTTTCACCGTGTTATCTTGACTGCGGGTAATCACATGGCGACTATCGGGGCTGAAGGTGGCTGAGTAGACAAAATTGTTATGGGAAATGATGGCTTTTTCTTCCCATGATTCATTGCCCTTCAGGCCGTAGATTTTCGCTGTGCAATCCCAACTGGCGGTCACCATATGGCGGCTATCGGGGCTGAAGGTGGCTGAATCGACACGATGATCATGGTAAATAATGGCTTTTTTTCTCCATAATCCATCGTCTTTCTTGCTGTAGATTATCGCCCTGCCATCGTAACTGGAGGTCACCAAATGGCGACTATCGTCGCTGAGTATGGCTGAGTTGACCCTATGCATATCGGAAAAGATGGCTTTTTGTTTCCATGCTCCATTGGCCTCCAGGCCATGGATTTTTGCACCGTGATGGATAGTGGTCGTCACCAAATAGCAGCCATCGGCGCTGAAGGTGGTTGATCTGACTGAATCATCGTGGTTAACGGCTTTTTCTGTCCATGATCCATCGTTCTGCTGGCTATAGATTTTCCACTGGCCGAATAAACTGGTGGTCACCACATGGCAGTTATCATTGCTGAAGGTGGCTGATATGACTGGCTCATCGTAGCGAATAATGGCTTTTTCTGACCATGATCCATCGTCCTTGTGGCTATAAATTTTTGCCTTGTTATCACTACTGGCGGTCACCAGATGGCGACCATCGGTGCTGAAGATAGCTGAGAAAACAAATTTGTCATGGGAAACAGTGGCTTTTTCTACCCATGAGCCATCGTTATTCTGACCATAAATTTTCACCTCACCACCAACACTGGCGGTCACCACATGGCAACTATTGGGGCTGAAAGAGACTGTGAATACATTGTTATTATGGGAGACAGTGCTTTTTTCTTTCCATGATCCATCGTCCTTCTGGCCATAGATTTTTAGCGTTTTATTGTCAATGGCGGTCACCACGTGGCGGCCATCGGGGCTGATAGTAGACGTGCACAACTTGTTATTACCGGGGAGGATGGCTGTCTCTGATTTAAATGTTTTGCATTGAGACATCAGTTTAGTGAGAGTGAAAAAGAACAGCGCAGGAAAATAAATACTTTCTTGGCGATCCGTGACTGACTTGACTAATGCCTCATCCTTTGTAAAGCGCTGCAACCATTTCTGGAGTTCATCTTTATCTTTTTTAGCGACGATTGTCTTTAAAAGAGTCTGGTGTGATGAAGCAAACCGGCGATACCATGCCCTCGCCATTGCTGCATCATTTTTGAGCCTGTTGTTAATGCGTGAATTTGCCCGTGTTAATTGGGTAATATCATGAACTCGCAAATAGGTGAAAATTTTGGACTGTATTCCCGGGGGCAAATACAGCAATAATGAAAACTCATTCTTGTCGTGTACAGTGACTTTCCTACCCGCAGTGCTACCACTTGGCGTCTCTGGTGGAGATTGATCTGGTCTTGATGGAAGTTTATCACCAATACCGGAATGGTTATTTATGCAATCCATAATTCGTTTTTCGTGGTTATTTTTTTATCCCTGGTTGTCAAGGAGATTCAAAATTGATTCTGCAGCTTAGAGTCGGTTTTAGTGTGAAAGTTCACATTGTTCTCATGCTCTCTGGACAACTTCTAATCACAGGATTGATGGCAAACAATCAGTCATTAAGTACCTAACCAGTTGGTTTCGCATATTCTGGGCGGCGGCTTTTTCCACCCTTCTGCGTTCCAACTCTGGTTGCGTAGCTATGGCTACGCGCCCGTCGTTGCGCCTTGAAGGATGAAAAAATCCACTTGCCAGAATATGCGAAACCAACTGGCCAGGTACTTAATCTCTAGCCTGTAAAATGTCGTTCTTCCCTCTCAAAATTTTTCGCGAAACCCTTCAGCAATTTTTTCCAACTTAGCCATTACAACCCTACTTTTTATTGGTAGTTAGTACTTTTTTTTGTTTTTTCACTCAATCGATCGAATTGAGCCTCGGAGGGATTAAAACGTCCTTTCCCATCCCTTCTTTCTGTCTTTCCTCGATGATTCTGATCATCTTCCAGGATTTCAAATCAGTTGGTTATCGCTGGCTTTTATGTTTTGTTTTCGCATTCAACAAATTCCCCCAAGTCATCATCTGACCTGGTTCTCAGCTTTTCAGTCATCTGCTCAACCATCTCATCGGTTGTAGTAAAACGACCAGGAACACTCCTCAACTCAGAAGTGCCATGTTGAGCATACTCGCAAAATGCGGTCATTTCCTCAAACAGCTCAGCCGGTACAGCATAGAACTGAACCTCATTATTCGAGGTCACTGCGATTGCCTCTCCCTGGGCTTCCGCTATGGCATTGCCCGGATTGGTTTTGAACTTACTAATAGAAGTCGTGAACCCACAAAGCACTCTCTGCAACATAAAATCACCTTATTTAGATTCAAATTAAATTATTATTTAGACTAAATATAACACTATATTTAGATAACAGGCACAGGCACAGGCACAGGCAAGGGCGCAAATACCGAGGAAGACAGTCACTCCGGGGATATCCTCACACTGAAATTAACTCAGGAAGGGGACGTGATTGGCACGCTGAACAAAGATTTTGCTGGTTATAGTGAAAAACACAGCCTCAATAAAAACGCCTTCCTGGAAAAGGATATGTATATCGGAAAAGATGGCTTTTTGTTCCCATGCTCCATCGGCTTCCAGGCCATGGATTTTTATACCGAGATCGATAATGGTCGTCACCTGTAGAGCAATTTACCAGTGACAGCAAACAATCATTTATTCATCTGAAGTTCAGTGATTTTTGCCGTGTCATTTAACATGTGTTGCAGCAAAATAATGTGGCTCTGAGCTAATGAGTGTCCGCAAACATTAAGCTATTCATCTGTAATTCAGTGATTTGTACGCTGTCACTTGCGGTCAACACATGGCCGTCGATGCTGAAGGTGGCTGCCCCGATCGGATCACGACGGTGAATGATGCCTTTTTCTTGCCATGATCCATAGTTCCCCTGGCCATAAATCTTCGCCGTTCCATTGATACTGACAGTGACCAGGTGGCGGCCATTGACGCTAAAGCTTGCTGATGTGACAAGACCAACATGGGAAATGGTGGTTTTTTCTTTCCACGATCCATTGACCTTTCGGCCATAGAGTTTCACCGTGTTATCTTCACTGCAGGTGATTACATGGCGGCTATCGGCGCTGAATTTGGCTGAGAAGAAAGTATCTTTATCGCGAATGACGGCTTTTTTTTCCCAGGATCCATTGTCCTTCTGGCCATAAATTTTCGCCTTACCATTTTTACAGTAGGTCAGCAAATGTCGGCTATCGGGGCTGAAGGTGACTGAATTGACATGTTTATGGGCAATGAAGCCTTTTCGTTCCCATGATCCATCCTCCTTATGGCCATAGATTATCGCCCTACCATCGTGACAGTTGATCACCAAATGGCGATTGTCTGCGCTCAGTGTTGCTGATTTGATGCCTTTATTACGGATGGCGATTTTTTTTTCCCAGGAACCATCGGCCACCAGGCCATGGATTTTCACCCTGTCATCGATACCAGCAGTCACCAAATAGCGGCCATCGGCACTGAAGTTGGCTGAGAAGATATAGTTGTCGTGGGAAACAGTGAATTTTTCTACCCATGACCCATCATCCTTCTGGTAATAGATTTTCGCCTCCTCATCGTCACTGCGGGTCACCAGGTGGCGGCTATCGGGGCTGAAGCTGGCTGACAAGACTTTATCATCGTGTTGAATAATGACTTTTTCTTCCCATGAGCCATCGTCTTTGGGGCCATAAATGATCGCCTTGCAATCATCACTGGCAGTCACCATCTGTCGGCTATCAGGGCTGAAGCTGGCTGACCTGACCCTTTCTTCATGGGAAATAGTGATTTTTTCTTCCCATGATCCATCGTCCTTCTGACCACAGATTTTCACAGTTTTATCGTCACTTATGGTCAACACATGGCGACTATCGGGGCTGAAGGTGGCTGAGTTGACGGTGTCTTCGTGAGTGATAGTAACTTTTTTTTCCAATGAGCCATCGTCCTTACGGCCATAAACTTTCACCCTGTTATCTCCACTGCAGGTGATCACATGGCGACCATCGGGGCTGAAACTGGCCGATTTCACACCAGCACTATCGGGGAGGGTGGCTCTTCTCTCTAATTTAAATGTTTTACATTCAGACATCAGTTTAGTGAGAGTGGAAAAAAACACAGCAGGAAAACAAATACTCTTCTGGCGATCCATGACTGACTTGATTAATGCCTTGTCTTTTGTAAAGCGCCCCAACCAAGCCTCAAGTTGATTTTTATCTTTTGCAGCGACGATTCTCTTCAGCAGAGCCTGATGGGATGAAGGAAACTGGCGATACCATGCCTTTGCCATTGCTGTATCATTTTTGAGTGTGTTGTTAATGTAGGAATGTGTCCGTGTTAATTTGGCAACGTCATAATCCTTCAAATAAGTAGAAATTTCGGATTGTATGTCCGGGGGCAGATCGAGCAACATTAAAGGCTTGTTCTTGTTACCTTGAATAACGTTCCTACCCAGAGTGGTACCAGATGATGTACCTGATCGAGTTTGATCCGGAGTTGATGTCAGTGAGCCACCAAAACAGGAAAGGCTTCTTATGAAATTCATGGCTCGTTTCTCCATAATTTTAACTTTGGTTGGCAGGGATACCCAAAATTGTTTCTGAGAGTTAGATTCGGTTTTAGCATGAAAGTTCAAGACATTGATGATAGCCAGACTAACAAGAATCCGTTGAACGATAAGTGAATCCCCAGACGTTTATGGAGATATTTTTTTGTTCTTGTCATTGAACCTTTCTCATTGTCAAGAGTCTAAGTGCAAAAAGATTACTAACAAATCAACCGAAAAATTATAATTTCATGCTGCACAGCGATACTGAGGGAGACTTAAGTTTACGATCTCCAGATTAAAGTATGTGTAACAATCAGGAGGTAAATTTTTAATGAATATTCGCCCGAACCCAAGCCCACTACCCGTTAATTCAGACACTGAACCCAAAGGGAGCAGTTTATCTAAAAGCTTTAAAAGGCAACTGGATGTTTTGGACCCAGATGATCCGCACTCCTCCAAGCTGCCATCTTTAACCCTGGTTGCAGCATTCCCCCCTGAAAGTAACATTAATGCTCGATCGGTCACTACACTTGAACCCTTTATCAACTCAGATGCCGATAAACCCTGCAAAATGATTCCATGGGGCGCTGAATTCGAGCGTATTTATCAATCCCTGGAGCAAGAAAAAGATCAGGAGATCGAAGCCCAGGTAAATGCTCTCAGTGATGCTCAGATTCAAAGTCTATTCACTGTTACCCGACCCTCTCAAAACTGGGTAAGATCTGAACCTACGAATTCACTTATTGAATTGGCCGTCGTTACCGAAAAGGCAGGCCATATTTTTTTCCAGGTTTTATTTGACCGACTGTCTTCGGAAGAACTACAGCATGCACTGTTAGAACCATACGATGACAACAAAACGTTTTTACATCTGATATGCTGTGTTATGGATAAACCATTACTCAAGAAGCTGGAAGAGAAAATAGATAGACAAACCCTTTTGGAGATGCTCACCCAACCCATAAATGACCTTGCTTCTCCCCTTGCATTTGCCTGTCTCTATAATAAAAGTACCCATCTGTTTGACACCGTCTTTGATGAAAACAGGGAATTGATTGTAAAACTCCTGAAGGGGAGTCCCGACCTTGATCAAAGCATACTACAGTTCATGTGCAATGACAGAGCAAGGCCCGGTGGAGCCCTCCAGCTAAGGACTGAAAAATACTTTCACCGTATTCAACAACTGTTATGTAAGCTGAACCCGCAGGAACGCTTTGACGCTATCCAATTTACCGGAAAATCCAATGAGTCTGCTTTACTATGGGCCTGCACAGGCACACGACTCCATTCTGATGAATTGGTATTGATACTGACTGAAGAATTGGATGATGTTCAAAAAGCCAGGCTTTGTACCGTGCAATCGGAAACGGGCCATTCACTGATACAAAAGTGCCTTGAGCTTAACAAGCTTGATAAAGTTGCCTCTCTCTGCATGACTATCCACGATCAATCACTGAGGTTTAAGGTGCTGTCGATCTGCACATTGGAAGGCCATTCCTTCTTTAAACAGTGGCTTCTCAACTCTACTGATTCTCATAGAGAAATTGAAGAAGGTATAGAGTACATGCTGCAGGATATGATCGCTTACCACCGGATTCTGATCATTGCTGGTGATCGACGTATTTGGGATCAGACAATCGACGGTACTGATCATCAGAACATCACACGGCAGCAAGAGCAAACTCCGATTGTAGAGGCCATGAACAGAAGTAAAATGAAATTGGCTGAATTTCTCTGGAATCAGATTGCGGATCCAGAATTAAGAATTAAACTGCTGCTTTACAAAACCAAACATCAGGCAACCCTGTTGCAGCATATGCTTGATGTCAGGGAGCAGTGGGATTACTTCAAATACAGGATCATGAACACCAGTAACGAGGCCTTGCAAAATTCATTTGCTGCTGAATTGTACTATCATGCCTTAGCTGCCAAACGTTTTGTTGATGCAGAATATTATTTCAGCCAAATAAGTGATACAAAATTAAAACAAGATCTATCGAACGATCCCAAATATTTTTTAATGAGTATCTCCAGGAAAACAGAGGTGGATATTGAACGTTTTTTCAGTCAGAAAACTCCATCCCAATTAACAGAATCTGTAATCTATATACTTGAACAAACTTTCTACAATAAAAAATCCTTGCCGGAAAACCTTCTTCACGTGATTACATTGCAGAAGAATGCAGTCAATAAAGATACTTTTTCCAAATGGGCTACAAGTCCACAGCAAGGTGAACAATGCCCAATAACCACAGCCCTGAGTCGATACGTCATAGCTTACCGCAAATGGAAATGTCCTAAGGAATTCAAGTTCTATCCTGATAGCAGTGAACAGCGGGAAATGCTAGCCTGTTTGAATATGCAGATATTCCAGGGAATAGTAAGCATGATGAGTGAGGAGAAAGTAAAGGAGTTCTTCTTCTCTTTACAGGATGGTCATTATAAAGTTTTACATCTGTTTATCTATAAAGAAATCCTGAAAAACATAGTTTATTCCCTGGGTGATTCGGGCAAAGCCTTTCTTGAACAAATAAATCCTGCGACCGGTGGAAATCTATTGCATATTCTGTTTGAGCCCAGGCTTATTGATTCTGAAGATACAGAACTGAATGATATCATTAATACCGTCAATTGGCTGGATGAAAACTATGGATTAAGCCTGTTTTTGCAAGGCCGTATGAAAAACGATGGCTCAACTCCTTTACATTTACTATTCTTGGCAGCCGACAATTCAACATTACTATTTGATAGTATTGATTCACAAACATTACAAGAGCATATTATGAATCGGCTATGTCAACCAAATGCAGATGCTCTCCTGCTGGTTGAGTTATTTGAGCTTAAAGACAATAACGGCTGCACACCGCTGCACAATTTCTTTTCCTGTAAATATATCAATAAAAAAATCGGTGATCTTTTAATTCAAAAACTTGGTCTTGAAACATTTTTTAAGCTAATGCACATCAAAGACAACCAAGGCAATACTGTTATGGATCATTTTTCAAAACGCAATAATCATTTGCGTGAGAAATACCAAAATTTGTTTGAGACACTGCTTCCCAAAGATCATGATTGCTCTGTTTTATGAAAGTATTTTTTAGTCATTTTTGCCTCGAGATAAAAAAAGCTTTCTTTATGGCTCTTAGCCTTTTTAAGGCTACAGGCCCGAGTCTTTGATGGGTTCTTTTGTGGGTCATCAGGTCTTGGGCGCTTCTAAAGTGACGCCCGCATGGCCTCCGTTGATTATCGGGCCAGGCCACTATTACTTCGCAGGTATGTCGGTGGCATCTGCTTTTGTGAACCGACAGACTCTGGCTATTGGGGAAGAGCTTTGCGCATGGCCTCTGCTGACCATCCTGCCTGACCACTGTTATGTCACAGAATCTTTGCCCGGGGTGACACCTTGCTTTGTGATGCATCATGGTTCTGGCATCTTGGAAGACCGATCCGCATCGCCGCAGCTGACCGTTCGGCCCGATCATTGTTTCGTAACAGGTATTTTGGTGAAATCTTCTTTTGTGATCCATCAGAATTTGGGCATTTTGGCAGATTGTCCCGCACAGCATCAGACGACCATTGGGCCCGACCACTATTCTGTGACAGGTTTGTTGCCCGGTGTTGTCTCTGTTTTGGTAAACCGGCAGCGCCTGTGCTGTCGTTGCCGGGAGGGAGGTGGGTGGCAACCGGGTAAGCGAAGAGGAGAGCCTGACTTTTCTGGAAGGGACGCTCTGTCGATCGGAATCTTCATTGAGCCTTGACCATTGTTTCGGTCTTGCTCCTGATTGTCGGAATTTACAAACGCCATTACAGCTATCTGCCAAACAATTTAAACCGAAAGTGTGCTGCTGGTGTTCAGGGTCTCCATTACCGTCGCCAGAGTCAGAAGGCGGGTGACTGGTAATAGTGCCTCTAAGCCGGGTGGTTGTCCCTGAAGCTTGTTGGTTGGATGATGCTGCTGGCTGGCCATGTTTTTGGTCATGTTGTTGGTCAGCTCCTGAGTCAGAGGCCATGGTGTTGATCACAAATGGATACTCCTCCTGTGTCAACATCAATGCAGCCTCTTGTTGTCCCATCGGGTTAAACGCGGGTGAATCGGGGTTCCAATAGCTTTTCAGAAGCAGGCCGACAGTGATAAATGCTTCTACAGGTGGCCATGTGGAGTATAGAGGGCTGTCCTGGGTGTGAAGGATCATTTCATGAGCAATCAGCAGCTTCGTGGCGTAAAGCCATTGCCACGAAATTGATTCAATGATGGTTGTTTTTATCCCGTAATCATACGGAGTGTGTCGCTTTTCTTCAGTGGGCGAATCTGATCCTGCACAGAGGCTTGCGTCAGCAATATCGGATGTGTTGCCCGACAAGGCAGGGTGGTTTGGCTTAATAGAAAAGCTCTGGTAAGGAGAACCTGAATCAGGTTGAAGCTCGACAACAAAACGTCTTGTCAACGCCTCGGCCTGGCCGATGACAGACAACGAAAGCAACAGTAGTGTTGCAAAGCGTGAATGTTTAATCATCCTATCCTTGCCTTCTGGTTTACAGGGAGGAAGGATAGACCAGGAAAGCCACAAGAAATGGCGATTTTTGGTTCAGAGACCTAAGCAGCCTGTCGGACTTAAGACTGTCCTACTCGGCAACTGCTCCTGCGTTGCTCTAGCTCCTGCATCCATGCAGTCGTGCGGTTGCAATAAATTGGTCTAAAAATCCCTGTTTCTTCGTCAAATAGCTCGCTATTCTCCTCAGAAACAGAGATTTTTATCCTCAATTTCTTGCAATCCTCGCTACGGACGCTTAAGTCCGACAGGCTGCTAAGGCATTGTTTCGGTTTACATCAATAAGCTTGCCCTGCCTCCCACTTAAACCGGCTTTTGATATCGTGCCCAACGCCAATCAGACAGGGAATGATGGCCAGAGTGATAAATGTGGCAAAGAGAATACCAAAGCCCAGGGAGATCGCCATGGGGATGAGCATTTGAGCTTCACGGGATGTTTCGAAAATCATCGGAGCTAAGCCGCCAAAAGTGGTCAGTGTCGTCAGGATAATGGGGCGGAATCGTCGGGTTGCGGCCTTATTAATCGCTTCTCGCCAATCTTTACCATCTTTTCTGTGCTTGTTGTAAGTAGTGAGTAGAATAAGGCTGTCGTTCACTACAACACCACAGAGTGCTATAACGCCCATAAAACTGATCATACTCAGGGTGTAACCCAGTATCATATGACCCAGGAAAGCACCTACCAGTCCAAAGGGAATAGCTGCCATGACCAGCAGCGGCTGGGTAAAGCTCTGAAAAGGTATAGCCAGCAGAGCGTAGATCAGAAGCATGGCCAGCAGGCTCGACTTCAGCAGTGCGCTCATGCTTTTTGCCGCACGTTTCTGGTCTCCTCCCAGGTCGATTTGCAGTCCCGGATACTTTGCCAAAAGCTCGTCAAACACATTTTTTTGCAAAGAGCTGATGATCTGAGGTGTAGAGCCTCTGGGGTTCACTTCTGCGGTAATATCAACGGTTCTGTTACCATCCCTGCGGATGACAGTTGATGGTGCAATGCTATGGTCTACGGTTGCGACACGAGTCAGAGGAATATAGTTGCCGTCGTCAGTACGAATCATCATGTTGAGAAGGTCGGCTTCACTCTGTCTCAGTGCTTCGTTCAACATGACTTTTACCGAAACTTCGTTTCTTCCTTCCTGTTGTTTTATAGCAGTGACTCCAAAGAGAGCATTGCGCAACTGCTTTGAAATATCATCAGCAGTGAGTCCCATTGCCATGCCTTCCTGACTGATACGGATATCCAGCTGAGGATTACCACTGGCAAAACTACTGGAGATATCTGTGACTCCGCCAAACTGTTGCAGTTGCCGTGAGAGGAATTCACTGGCCTGACTAAGAACTTCAGTGTCGCTGTGGCTCAGTTCAACGGTCAGGGCAGGATCACCTCCCGGTCCATGACCCGTCGTTGTGTAAGTGATACTCAGCAGGCCGTTCATTTCACCATTGGCTTTCCTCCAGAGTCTGGCAACTTCAGCCGTATTGATTGGACGTACATCAGGAGCCGTCAGGTTCAGAGAAACTCTGATCACCTCGTTCTCAATGATGGTTGTAAGGCCGCTAACCAGTTTATCGCCGCCATTTTCCCGGGCCAGCTTCTGAGCGCCAGCTTCAATGATTGCCAGAGTTTCCCTGATTTTACTGTCTGGACTACCGTATGGGAGGGTCGCGATGACCCTGACAAAGCTGGCATCGGTTCTGGGCATCAGATAAAAGCCCAGCCTGCCGCTGGCTTGCCATGCTCCAACCAGCACTACAATAGCCAGGGCAACGGAAAGTGACAGGTATTTATGATTAAGAATGCTGTTTAGTGCTGGCTTGTATCTTGTGTTTATAAACGACATTAGAAGTTTGTTGGTACTTTGTTGAACGCTGTCCAGCCATTGACCTGCTTTACCTTTTGGCCTGTCTTTCGTTTGCCCCAGATGGGCAGGGAGAATAAAAAGGGCCTCGATCCATGAAATAGCGAATACGCTGATGACCACCAGCGGAGTGGCCTGCTGTAGCTTACCCAGCATTCCGGGCAGGGTCAGAATCGGGAGAAAGGCTACCATATTGGTTAGGATACTGAACGTCAGTGGTACGGCGACGTCTCTGGCGCCAAGAATAGCTGCTCTGGAAAAACTCATTCCTTCCTGACGACGATGATAGATGTTTTCACCGGCAATAATGGCATCATCCACCACAATTCCAAGGGCGATGATAAAGGCAAACATGGAAATAATGTTGATGGAAACATCCATTCCGGGCAGTAATAGCATTGCTCCAAGAAAGGATGTCGGAATCCCCATGGTGACCCAGAAGGCCAGGCGGTACTCCAGAAACAGGCTTAGAAGAACCAGCACCAGTAGCAGCCCCAGGAATGCATTTTTCAAAAGCAGGTTCATCTGGTTTTTGAAGTTTACCGAGTCATCATCGGTGATATCGATGCTCACTCCGGGAGGCAGTTCCGCCCTTATCTCAGGCAGAATATTTCTTACGGTATCCGATACACCGATGGGCGTTTGTTCTCCTACACGGTAAACAGTCAGTCCGGCTGCCAGCTGACCGTTATAACGTGCTTCCATTCCGTCATCGTCGAATTCATGGCTGAGTGTGGCAATGTCTCCCAGTTTCAGGGTGCTGCCACTGGTCATTGATTTGATCGGAACATCACGAAAAGTGTCAACCTGTTCACGACGTTCCTGAACCCTTACACTGATGTCGCCCCCGATAGCGTTAATTTCTCCGGAAGTTTGATCGAATGCCTGTTGACTGATAGCTTCGGAGACCTCTCCCAGAGTCAATTCATAACGTTGAAGCTGATCTTGGTCGATACTGATCTGAATCTCATGCCCTGGTTCCATATCCAGCTCAATCTGGGTGAGTCCGGGGTCTTGCAGTAAACGGTCGCGAACGTTTTCTGCCAGAGTACGCAAAATCCGCTTGTCGACATCACCGTAGATCATGATTTCCATGACTTCTCTTTTACGACTCTTGACGGATATCCTTGGTTTTTCAGATTCTTCCGGCAGCGTGGTGAGCCGGTTTACTGCCTGATCAATTTCCTGAAGCATCTGGTTGGCATCATACCCTTCCATTACTTTGACGGTGATTGAGGCTGAGCCTGAAACCGAAGTTGAGTTGATCTCATCAATGCCTTCAATGCCCCGGATGGCATTTTCAACAGGCAGTACAATACCCAGATCGATCTCTTCGGGTGTTGCTCCCGAATAACTGACAGCGACCTCGATCCGATCAACATTGAATTCCGGCATAATTTCTTTCTTGATGCCCCAGGTGACAAACAGGCCGCCGATAATCAGAAAGAGCATCAGGAGATTCGGAGTGATTTTGTCACGGGCCATCCACGCGATAGCGCCTTTATTTTCGTTCATGGCTGCTTACCTGCAACAAAAGGCTTTTCAGTTCTTCGCAAGGGCAGGCCATCGACAGGGGCAATCAGCGAGGAGCTGACCAGTTGGTCACCATCTTCAAGACCAGAAAGCAGGATCGCTTTTTCGGAATCACGGTATACAGGTGAGAGGGTACGAATCTCAAGACTGTTATCCCGGGTTAACAGCCAGACCTGATGGCTGTTTCTTATCAGTGCTTCAGGCACGACAAAGGCATTGTCCACTTTTTTGCCCAGGATCTCTGCTCGGAGCAGGTCATTAATCATGACGGGAGGTTTATCGTTATTCTCTTCTCGTTGAGCCAGCGGGTCCTCAATCTCAATAATGACTTTTGCCATCAGAGAACCGTCGTTCAGTTCCGGAGATACGGAGATCAGTGTTCCCTGACGGGACTCCGTACCCCAATCCGGGCTGGTGATTTTCACCGCACTACCGGCAGGGTCTTCGTTGGCAAAATTCAGCCATTGCAATTGACCGGCAGGCACTTCCATTTCGATCCAGAAGCGGTCAGTAGAGATCAGCACCATCAAAGCGGTGCTGTTGTTAACCTGACTGCCGGGGTGAATAGTGTTGCTGATGATCTGGCTATCAAACGGAGCTGTTATGTGTGTTCTTCCAAGGTTCAGTTTTGCCTGATCCAGATTCGCCTGAGCCTGACTTAAGGCTGCTTTGGCGGCTTCCAGTTGAGGTTGCCGAAGGACCAGGGCTTCTTCTTCCGGAGAGAGCGTATTGCCTGTCAGTTCGTACTCCTGCCGGGCGATATTCTGCTGTCCCTGCTCCAGCTTCAATTCCGACCATGCCTGAGCGACAGCGGCTTCCTGTTCCCGAACAAGAATCTGATATTCATCCTGATCCAGAGCCACAAGCAGCTCACCTTTCCTGACACGGGAGCCGGGCACCAGACCATCAAGGATACCGTCGACCCTGCCACTGATCTCAGGATAAAGAGTGACCCGCTGACTGGGGATAACGGTACCCAGACCCCTGACACGAATGTTGACGGTTTGTTGTTCAACGGTAACCGTTTCCACCATTTGGGCTTTTTTCCCGGGTTCGGCACGACCGGCTTTGGGGGAGGTCGTCATCAGCAACCATGCTGCAATAACCGAGATAACAAGGATCAATAGAGGAGCAGCAGGTTTTTTCAGGTGTTGGATGGGGGGATTCATTTTCATATCAGTGTGTGAGCAGAGCCTTGTCTTGTTCAGTGCTTGCCATGCTTCCATGCCGGACGAGCTTTTCTATGTTCAGATCACCTGCCAGAGCTCGGTAAAGTTGAATTCGCGCGGCCAGAAGATTGCCCTTGCTAATCAGTTTCTGTTGTTCCAGATCCAGTCTGCTGTTTTGTGCGGTTAACACTTCAAGAAAAGTGCTGTCACCATTCTGATATCGGGTGAGTTTGAACTGTTCTGCCTTCAAAGCTAACGACAATTGTTTGTCAATACTCTCTAGGTGCTGGTGCACGGACTGTTCGCGAGTCAGTGTGGTTTCTACTTCCGTAAAGGCTTCGAGAACTGCTTGAGAGTAAGTGTTCAGAGATTCGCTTAAAGCAGCTTGTCGACGATCGACTTCAGCTTTACGCATCCCGCCGTCAAAGAGTGGGCCTATCAGTCCGGCCGCCAGATTGGCTGCCCAATCATTCATCAGAGAAGAGAAGTTTGAGCTGGTGGATAACACTGAGGCCGTGAGATTGATCTGAGGTAGCCGGTTGGCTTCGGCCATTATTAATTGCTGGTTTTGACGCTCGACATTAAACCAGGCCTGTTTCAGATCCGGGCGACGACTCAGTAGGTCAGCTGGCAAGCCGGTAGCAGGAAGAGGTTTCAGCTCCGGGGTTTCCGGAATATCGATTGAGGGCAGAGTGCTTGTCCCAATCAGAAGCGCCAACTGTCGGGAGGTCAGTTGCTTCTGATGCCCGGCGGCGAGTTTTTTAGCCTTAAGATTTTCCAGAAGCTGTTGCTGTTGCAGCAGGTCTTCTGCCTGTGTCTGACCGTATCGGAATCGCAGTTCAATCACTGACAGCTGACGGGTCAGATTTTCAATCTGCTGGTGATAGAGTTTGATCAGAGTTTGCTGGGTGACCAATTCATACCAGTGACGGGCTACTTCAGACGACAATGTTATTGTTGCAATGGCCAGTGCTTCTCGGCTGGCGAGAAAATCGAATTCTGCAGAGGCTTCATTGGCTGTCAGGCGTGACCAGAGATCAATTTCATAACTGGCCATCAATCCGATCTGAAATTGCTCCATATTATTGGAAGACTGACGGGTTCGGCTGCCTGCGAAGGTCGCATCAACATTGGGAAGTGATGCTGCTCCAGATTGTCTGGCAGCGGCTTCAGCCTGACGAAGCCTGTCCGTTGCCGCTTTCAGACTGAAATTATCGGTCAGTGCTTTTTCAATAAGAGTATTGAGCTGGGGGTCATTGAAGCTTTGCCACCAGAGGCTGTACCTAGCTTCATTGCCGGATTGAGAAAAGGCCGCTGGCAGAGAAACTTCTGGTGACGATAAGTTGTTCTGCGTGGTACAACCCGACATCAGGAGGAGCAAGGTTCCTATTGTCAGGTATCGTAGGTATTTCATGGCTGAGAAACGAGTCATTCTAAACAGCCATTATCCTGAAACCGTGATTTTGGATCAAAGGTAATTACCAAATGCTTAGATAAGCTATTGATTTATCCACAACCTTGCCAGCATTCCTGCCTTGCTGGTGTAGCCTGTTGTAATGGTTTTGATTTCACCGTTTCTGATGATGAAAATAGACGGCGTCACGCTGACATTCCAGGCTCTGCTGACAGAGCCCTGCGGATCATTAATGACGGAAAAGTGCAAATCTTTAGCATTAAGGTATCGCGCTACTCTCTCATTGTTGCCCGAGGCCAGGGCCACGCTAACGACCTGATACTCTTCTGACAAATCACTCACCGCAGGGCTGACCCAGTGACAGACCCGGCACCAGCTGGCCCAGAAATAAAGCAGGACGGGCTTTTCCTCAGACAGTGTGTAAAGGTCGACTGCTTCTCCGTTTATGGGGATTGCACGCAGCTCTGGAGCCTTGCCTGAAGGCATATCTTTTTGCAGATAGACGTTGTATGCCGTCATGACTGCAACACCGATTAGCAGCGTTAAGAAGGCTTCCCGAATAAACTTGCCAAGACGTATGCTCATTGAAATCCTTTCTAAGTCAGAGCTTTCTGAATCAGGCTCACTGCTTCAGCAGGCAGATCCAGTGCAAGGGCTTCCCGGTGAGCCTGTTCTGACATTTTGGCCCAGGTCTTCTGGACAATTCGAATAACTTTATCTTCCGGGTGCTTCCCGGCAAAGTTCAGAAAGTCGGTTTCAATAAATACCAGACAGGCGCAGTCTTCAAGGGTCTGTGCTTCGGCATTGCGTTTGATACCAAGTTTGCGAATGATACTTTCGGTCTGCTTGCAACTCTCTTCACTGTAACCATTCTCCTGCATGACCGCTATTGCTTTTCGGGCGTGCAGCTTGCCCAGTTCGGTTCGCCATTTAAGGTATCCGGGGCGATCCATCGGGAATTCTGAGCGCGGAATTTCCCAACGGCAGAGATGCTGGCTGCGAACAGCAATCTGCAATTCTTCAGAAGCATCCGGGCTTAACTTATGGAGCCATGCAGACATATTCTCTGCATAGATCAGTTCTTTGGCTTTACCTTCGAAGGTTTCAGGGTCTTGTTCATGCAGCTTGTCGATCGCTGCGAGAGTATGTTGAATACGGCTCATGGACTTTTATGTTTTTGTGGGTGGATTTCTATCAGGATAGATGGCGTTGCTATCGTGAGAATTCTCATATTCAGGCAGCTCTTTCTGCTTCAGACAGATCGGTCAGAGTGCTGTATTGTTGCCGGGCATAAACCAGTGGCAATGAGCCCCGGTTCAGGCGAACTTCGCGAACATGGCCAATACAAATATGATGGGTACCGGACTTATTGATTTCCTGCAGTTCACAGACGACGCTGGCCAAAGCTTCATCCAGCATGGGTGCTCCGTATTGAGACGTTGTCCAGTCTCCTGCTTCCAGGAATCGCTGCTCGCCTCTGGCACCTGAACTGCCGGCAAATACATCAGATACATTTTGCTGGTCTGCGCTCAGAACATTGATACAGAAATAACCGCTGGCTCTGATTTCTGCCAGTGTCTGTACGTCTTCATGGATACAAGCCAGCATGGAAGCCGGTTCCATGGATAAAGAGCATACGGCTGTGGCCGTAAGACCGTTTCTTGATCCGTCATGTTGTGAAGTAATGACGTTGACGGAGGCTGCTAGTTCCTGCATGGCCTGTTTAAAGTCCGAAACCAGAGACTGATCACTCATAAACTGCACTCACGATTGGAAAGGAATTGAAAATAGCTACTTATGCGAAATTGGGTACTATGATACCAATCAAACAGAAGTGCCGATAGAGAGGGAGAGACCTGCTGATTTCCAACAGGTCGAGAGGCCATTAACTCCGGAGAAGGTCATTCGTTGCGAAAAAAGTCGTTGAGCCTGGTAGCCAGCATCATATTGCCTTCAGTGCGAACCTTGCCAGCCATGAAGGCCTGCATGCCATCCAGTTTACCGGTCATGATACCGACAAAAGATTCAGTGTCTGTGATTAAGGTGACACTGGGGTCATTACTGGTGCCCTTGACCACACGACAAGTGCCGTCATTGATGGTAATGTGATAACTATCCCCGTCCGTAATATCAAACTGAAAAATCAGTTTTTGCCCTACTGCGGCAATGGCATCAAAACGGTTGGGCATTTCATCAAAGATTTCTTGCACCGTGGCCATTGTTATAACTCCATGAGTATTTTTTCTGTTATATCCTGAGGCTCTTAAGTGGGTCAGGCTTTTATGTATTGTGAAATATTCGCAGATCATATCCGATTTTTATGAAAAACTCTCCTGGATATTGCCTTATTGACAGACACCAACCCATGGTAAAGGTTTTTCATAACTTTTAGACAGGGCTATGCTTCAGTCAATCCGCAAGGCTTCTGAATCACGGCTTTTTTATGGATTATTTAATGGCACTGCCTGGCTGTTATACGACAATTGTTCGCTAAAATCTTTTGTCGCTACGGTCTGTGTGTCTCGGGAGGTCCTATGGTTTCTGAAATTTTTAATCCGGAACATTGGCAGGAAGTGGATGGCTTTGAATTTGAAGACATTACTTATCACAGAGCCAGACATCAGGGAACCGTGAGAATTGCTTTTAACCGGCCCGAGTGTCGAAATGCTTTTCGACCCCAGACAGTGGATGAACTGTTCCGGGCGCTCGAACATGCGAGAACCTCCAGCAATATAGGCGTTGTGATTCTGACGGGCAACGGTCCATCCCCGAAAGATGGAGGTTGGGCTTTCTGCTCCGGAGGCGACCAGCGTATGCGTGGCAAAGACGGCTACAAGTATGAGGGAATACCTCAGGATGCGCAGGATCATGCCCGTCTGGGGCGTTTGCACATTCTTGAAGTGCAGCGACTGATCCGGTTTATGCCCAAGGTGGTGATGGCGGTAGTGCCCGGGTGGGCCGCAGGAGGTGGACACAGCCTGCATGTTGTCTGCGACCTGACACTGGCTTCGGCAGAACACGCCATTTTCAAACAGACTGATCTGGATGTAGCCAGCTTTGATTCGGGGTATGGCTCAGCCTATCTGGCCAAAATGGTCGGACAAAAACGGGCCCGCGAAATCTTTTTCCTGGGATTGGATTACTCCGCTCAGGAGGCCTTTGAAATGGGCATGGTCAATAAAGTAGTGCCTCACGCAACGCTGGAAGAAGTGGCTCTGCAATGGGCAGGCATGATCGGCGAGAAATCACCAACAGCTGTTCGCATGATGAAATTTGGCTTAAACATGACTGATGATGGTATGGTTGGCCAGCAGTTGTTTGCCGGCGAAGCGACCCGGCTGGCCTATGGCACGGAAGAAGCCAGGGAAGGACGTGATGCTTTTCTGGAAAAGAGATCCAGGGACTTTTCTCGTTTTCCTTACCATTATTAAGGATGGGTCGAGGCGTTGGTCTATAGTTTCTCTGGCTCCCATGCTTTTAACTCTCTGGACCCAAGCGTGGGAACCCATACCTTACCACAGATTTTAGAGCCCGGATTTTCAGGGGGTATACATTCCCTTGCGGAGCTTGGGAAAGAATAATTGGGTCGAGATACGGGTCTCAATTTACCGAGACTGGCTGCGGTTAGTGTTCAAATTAGTGAACTCAGGAAAATAAGAAAACAACTCTCAAAGGTGATGAATTTGTCTGAAAATAATGTAGTGCTTGAGCAAAATGGTTCGGTCTTGATTGTGACCATGAACAGGCCGGAAAAAAAGAATGCCCTGACCAGTGCTATGTATGCCGATATGGCCAAAGCACTGGCCGATGCAGATAAGAATGATGCTGTTCGTGTTGTTCTGATTCAGGGATACACCGATGCCTTTACGGCAGGCAATGATCTGGGTGACTTTCTGAAACAGGGTCTGGGTCTCGACTCCCCTGTAATGACGTTCCTTCGTCAACTGGTTGCTTTGGAAAAGCCCTTGGTGGCAGCGGTCAGCGGTGTCGCTGTCGGTGTTGGTGTTACGATGCTGTTGCACAGCGACCTGGTTTATATTGCTAAAAACGCCAAGCTGAGATTACCGTTTGTCAACCTGGCCCTGGTCCCGGAGGCGGCTTCCAGCCTTCTGCTGCCTCAGGTGATGGGTCATCAGCGTGCCGCAGAACTGCTTATGCTGGGGGACTTTTTTGATGCAGAAACGGCCCGGGATTACGGTATAGCCAACGAAGCGGTTGATACTGATCATATCTTTGAACATGCCCTGGCCAGGGCTGAAGAGTTGGCCGCCAAGCCAAAAGAAGCACTGAGATACACCAAAAAACTGCTTAAACAGTCCTACCGCAGTGATGTCGAGAAAAGACTGACCGATGAAGGCGCTCTTTTTGCTGAACGACTTCAGTCGGACGAGGCTCGCGAGATTATGAGTGCCTTTATGGGGAAAGCCTGATAGTCAGGAGTTATCTGTCATCCGGTGCGAATAATGTAATCAAACCAATCCGAAGGGTCTGGCACGTCTTCTTCGGATGCGACAGGTTTTCCTTTTACTGAAAAACCAGCCTTGTGAACTGAGTCCGGATCACCCGTAATCAAAGGGTGCCATTCAGGTAGATCATAGCCCTCATGCAATAACCGATATGCACAGCTGTCGGGCAGCCATGGGAGATGTTCCTGCATGGTTCCGGGGGTGAGCATAATACAGTCGGGCACAAACTTGCGGCGATGTTTGTAGTTTTGACATCGACCCGTTGTGGGATCCAGTAATTTACAGGAAACCGCGACGGCATGAATCTCGCCGGTGTTGTCATCAATGAGTTTGTTCAGACAACAGCGCCCGCAGCCGTCACAAAGAGACTCCCATTCATTACGGGTCATGGCTTTCAGGCTTTTGGTGCGCCAGAAAGGTTCTTGGGCTGGTGAAGACATAGGCTGGAAATCGGCTGGTATGAGAGTGTGAAACTTACCGCAAATCTTCGACTTAAGATATAGGTGGCTTCACACTCTATCCTGTTTTGGTTAATGGGTCGGAGACAAGAGTCCGGTCCACTGCCACCAGGTCATTGAGAAGAGTACAAAGGTCAACAGACTAGCCAGAGTCAGCAGCAAACCGATCCGGGCAAATGTTTTTGCCTGGAAGGTGCCTGTTGAATAGGCCACCATGTTCTGGGGTGAGTTCACCGGCAGAATCATACCAAAGCTCACGGCAAACAGTTGTATGAGCACCAGCCCCATGGCGTTATGTATCATGCTGTCTGGCAGGGTGTCGGCAAAAGCCAGGAATACCGGCAGTAATGCTACGGTCAGGCTCATTGCCGAAGCAAAGCCCAAATGCATGACCACAGTAAACAATGTCATGACGAACACCAGCAGGGCCAACGACATGGTGTGAATTTCCATGGATGAAAAACAGCGTTCTGCCAGCCAGGCAGCAGCGCCTGTACTCACCAGTTGCTGACCGAGACTGATGCTGACGCCAAACATGACGATGACGCCCCAGGGAATGCGCTTCTCAATATCTTTCCAGCTCTCAAAGACCCCAATTCCGGGCAGCAGCAGACAAACGGACATCAATAACATGGTGGCTGGAACAGTAATGTGGTGAAACGTGCCCTCGGTCACCCAGAGGCTGATCAGGAGAACGGTAAAAAGTGCCAGCTTTTTCTGTTGGGAGGTCCAGGGGTCGGAAGAGGTGTCCAGGCATTGGCCGATGTCGTCTTTCAAAGCGTGCCCCTTGACCTCCATTTTCAAAATAAAATACAGGATTACCGTCATCAGGGCCGACCAGGGACCGGCATGGATCAACCATTGAATCCAGGTCATGGTGAAGCCCGTGTGTTCATGCATCAACTCAAGGCCCGCCACATTATGGCCGGTGGCTGTCATGACACCAACGTTCCATATTGTGCTGACCTGGGCGGCCCCCATAATCAATACCGCTGCCAGACGGCTTTTGGGGTCAAGACCCAGTGTCGCGATCACCCCTGCCAGAATAGGAACCTGAACGGCCGTACGCCCAGTGGGTGAAGGAATCATAAACGAAAACACCACGCCGACCAGAAGGCAGCCGGCAATAATAGCGCCGGGGCTGGGGCGAATGCGTGACAGAATGGTCAGGGCGATACGTTTGTCCAGCTCTGTGGACTGCATTGCGGCAGCCATGATCAGTGCACCGGCTATAACAATGATGCTGGGCGATGAAAAGCCTTTCATCGCCAGTCCCAGTGCTTTACTGGTACCCAGGACTGCACCGGTTTCACTGCTGGGGACAATGCCTGTCAGGAGGGTAACCAGTGCAGCAATAAGCAGGGCACTGATAGGGTAAGCCAAAGCTTCTGTTACCCAGAGAATGACCGCCAAAACCAGAATGCCCAGCATAATCTGGCCATAAGCGGTCAAACCTTCAAGAGGCAAAGAGATCACCAGAAGGAGTGCACAGAACGACAGGGGAACAGCCAGTCTTGCAGTCCATTGTTTCAATGCTGTAGTGTTTTCCAGATGGCTGGACATGATACAACCTCATTCAATTATTAGTGTTCGTAGGAGAGGAACCTTAAAGTCTAATAAAGGATGAAGTTCTTGCAGGATTAATCGTCTTCAAAAACGAATTTTTGCAGTAATAAGTACTTTTGTGCCATATCTTCTGCGTCTTCCAGCAGGTTTTCAGCGTCCTTAAGATGACCCTCCGGGCTGTAGTGCTCCGACAGCTTTTCAGTCAACGCCTGACACTGGAAGATATGTTCTCTGGCCGAGGTCTGGTTAGCTTCGGGAGACATTGGGTTTTTGACGGCTGCAGGGCCAATGGCCGTTATGGTGAGCATGCTGTTATCAGCCTCAAGGGTCTCAACGGCGGGATCAAGAGCTGTCTTTTTCGGTGCAAAAGTAGACAGGGAATCCAGTCTCAGGTGTTCCGGTTGGATGCCCCGTTCAGGCAATTCTGTATGCACCACCACCGTTTCAAACCATGCCGCCATAATCTGCTGACGAATGGCTGCTGCCTCTTGGGTAGTTGCGTCATGGTGTTGCAGGTAAGCATCGGCAATTTCAAGAAACTGGCACAGTTGGGCAGGTAGCTCCATGTCAATCTGGATGACGTGCCGGTTTTCAGTGTGAAAGATTTTCAACGGTACCGGTTCATTCTTAAGTGAGAGGCAGAGCTTTTCCAATTCGCCAGTGATTGTATATTGGCTGTTGTTGTCGAAATCTTCCTTCCTTTCGATCAGGTTGAGCTGGATTCTGTTGAGCATGTTCTCTCTGATACCAGGAAGGACAGGCGCCATATGACCCAGTCTCTCCTGCATGTTTTTGGCCAAAGACTGGCTGAATGACGAGTCGGTAACCGTCGTGTAGAAAGGGCTCCTTAGCGCAGGTTCATTGAGAGCGGAAGCCAGGGGCAATGAAAATGCACACCGACAGGCTAAACGCTTTGGCGGCTTGGCTTGCCCGTTAGTTCCGGCCTTATGGTTTTTATCATCGACAGTTTTTGTTGTCAGATATTCAGCGCTGGGAGCGTCAGGCTCTTCCCGGGCATTGATCAGGAGGTCCACAGGGACTTTGTTCCTGTGGCTGTTCTGCTCGCTCCGATGTTCCAGATGAACAAGGTATTTTGTATTTTGCTGATCAGGCGCTTCAATATCGACGACCCGGGCATTGGCGACCATTTTAAGGGGCGACGCATCAGGCCCGGCCATCTCAAGGACCTGGTTCCAGAGAGCCTGATGCAGGGTGCCCGCTGAAATTTCTCCAAAACCGTCCGGGTGCAGCAGACCTGAGCTGCTGTCAGTGTTTTGTGGAGAATGGTGTTCAGGGTCTGGCAGGCTTGTAAACAGCAGGTCAAACTGTGCACCGAGATGAAAGCGTAATGCTTCCATCCATTGCGGGTCGAGCCGGACTGTCTCGTTGGCAGCAAAGACGGGTTCCGGGTTCAATAACAGGGTAACATTGGCGCCAGCTTCAACCTGTGTCAACGCCGCCAGCAGTCCATGGATGCCGGAACCATCAATGATAACTTGTGGATGGTATTCCGCCTGCTGATGTTTATCCAGAATCCAGCCAGTAAGAGTGGCATTAATGGCCGGGCTGTCCAGACTGGCAAGATCATAAAGTTTCGATAACGTTTGCCTGGAATAGCTGTCTGGCCAGTTACGTCCGTCCAGCAGCAGGGAGTCTCCCCACTTTTTTCCCAGCCGCTGCGCTATTTCCAGTTTCTGCTTTTTGGCTGCGATAATGGCCTGTAATTCTTCCCCGGTGAGTGTTATTCCATCTTCGATTTTCTGTCTGATTGCAGCAGGATCAACCTCTTCCAGCTGGTCAACCAACTGTGCAAAGGACTCATGCTCGGTGCTGTAGGTTAATAATTCGTTCTCTAACTGTGCCCTGACATCCACCAGCTTTGCCCTGGCTTCCAGGGGGTGGTCACTTTCATCGGGATCTTCGATTTCAAAGCCCAGCTCTTCCATTAATTCGTCGGTATCTTTAACCTGCTCGAGAAACTCCAGCTGAAATGCATCGATTTTTTTAGCCGGATCGCCGTTGGGGTAGGGCAGTTTTCGAAAACCGAGTTGATTGATATCCCTGACCAGGTGTTGGGTAAGGCTGAAACGCATGGGGCTGCTGATTTGACTGATCTCATCCGTGCATTCAGTGAACGCTTCGGGCGACAAGTCGGCTTTCAGCATGCGAACCGCCTGCCACATTTGTTCGGTTTGCCGTTTTCTGTATTGATTAGACAGACCGGCAGCGGCAAAGCTTTGCTCCAGCTGCGCTTTTAATTCATCCGAGTCGTCGGATGTGTGTTCTTCGAGAAACACACAGGTGTAGTACAACCAGAGAAACTGATCTGCGTCGGCAAGATTGATTGCAGGCAGCTTTGTCTCCAGCTCTTTTCGAGCCTCTTCGAGCATAAGCCGGGGCACTTTCGGAAAAATGACCGGGCGTTCAAGCGAATCCATTGGGACCAGAGTGATAGGTCTTGATATTGGAGAAACCGGGGCCTCAGGCGGGTCTTCCGGCACTTCCACCGGTGTCGGTATGTAGGGGATGCCGCCGGTGATGGGCGAAGAGTCTGTGGTTTCTGACGGCTGCTGAAGCACAGGCGTTGCTTCGAAGTCTATCGGTGTTGATTCACCCGGCTGTTGGGCCTCTTCAGCGGGTGGAGTAACAGTAATGGTCGGTGGCGTAAAGGGAATAGCAGGGATTTCCGGAGGTGTCCTTTTTTTAACCTCTCTGGCAGGGCCACTGCTTTTCATGGCATCGGGAAACCGGTGCCTCTTCGGGTTGCCGGACACCTCTCTGATCCGTCCTTTGAAGTTCATGGCATCCTGCAGTTTGACTTTTCTTTTTGGCAGAGGTTTGCTGGTAACGGGTTCTTTTTTTTGGTCAGGGCGTAACATCAGTGCTTCGTTTTCTTCTATTACTTTGGCTTCCCTTTCTGAAAAAAAGACGTATCGACCGGCTTTGGCGCCTTCAAAGACCTGTTTTCGCAGAGATAAGCTAGTCTCAGGCTTGCGAATAACGTCGATGATCATTTCCCTGAGCGTTCTTTCAGCCTCTGCGTTTCTCCGGTGTAACAGTTTCCAGGAGCCTTGCTTCAGAAACTCTTTTGGGGAGGTCTCTACAACTGGCCGACCATCCCTGCCCATAGCGACACGGCAGGCCCGCCCTTCCTGAGTAGCCTGGTCGATGAGCCCCAGATGATGGCTTATGTGTTCTTCTATGCTGGGCATGTCAGTCTCTGATGCTTCCCTGATTGACCGGGAAAGTCTTTTTTCGCTCCCGGGAGTCTGCAGGATGGAATCCATCAATTTAATTAGCGGCACGGAATCGGTTCGGTAAAGAGCAGATTTAAACGACCAGTCATTTTTGGTTACCGGTTTGGGCTATGCAACTTTTTAGCCTTAACCTCTACAGGACAGACTGGTAGAATCCTCAACCCGTTCATCTGGCAAAACGTTTTATGGTCAGGGTGCCTGAATATGACCCAAACTATCGGACTGGTGCTGGCGGGTGGCCAGTCTTCCCGGATGGGGCAGGACAAGGCTCGTCTGCTCTGGCAGAACATTCCCCTGTTTCAACATATGCAAAATCTGCTGTATGAGTCGGGTATCGATAAAGTACTGCTCAGTGGTGACCAGTTTGGCAGCAGGGCGCTGGTGGATAAAATACCTGGCCGGGGACCTCTTGGCGGTGTTCATGCGGCCATTGACACTCTACCCGATGGTGTGAACCTTTTAGTGGTACCAGTGGATATGCCTCTATTGCCACCGGAAGCCTGCAGGAAGCTGGTATTATCTGCAGCTGAGCTGGGCAGGGCGGTTATCTTTGAAACCTTTTCCCTGCCACTTATCCTGCCTGTCGACAGCCAGCTACGAAGTGCCGTCAATAGTGCGCTGAGCAGTCAGGATCACCAAGACTATTCACTTGGACGGCTGTTTGATCGTCTGCAGGGTGTGGCTGTCCCGCTTCCTGCCCCAATGGCAGCGTATTTCCAGAACACCAACACCCCCGATGAGTGGCATCGTGCCCTGAAAGCCAAGAGCGGGGAAAAGCTTGAGAAATGATTAACGGTATTAACGGAGACATGATGGCTCATAAGCAAGCAACTGAATTAGTACCCCTGAATATTGCGGTTCTGACTGTTTCTGATACCCGCACAGAGGAAACAGATACCTCCGGCCAACTGTTGGTGGATAATCTGACCGCCACCGGTCATAAAATGGCTGACAAAGCCATTGTCAAAGACGACATCTACAAGATTCGTGAAGTCGTATCCCGCTGGATCGCCTCAGACCATGTTCAGGTCGTTCTGGTGACTGGCGGCACAGGTTTTTCGGGCCGTGACAGTACACCGGAAGCCTTACTCCCCATTTTTGACAAGGAGGTAGACGGTTATGGCGAGCTGTTCCGGCAACTCTCCTATGAGCAGGTGGGTACCTCTACTATTCAGTCGAGAACCGTTGCCGGCTTGGCCAATGGCACCATCATTTTTGCGATGCCGGGTTCTAACAACGCTTGCAAGACTGCCTGGGAAGGTATTATCAGAGAGCAGTTGGACCGTCGTCATCGCCCCTGCAACTTTGTCGAGCAACTCAAAAAGGTTGAAGGCTGATGTCGCTCACCCATACCAACGAAGAGGGCAAGGCCAGCATGGTGGACGTGGGTGACAAAAATGTCACCCGGCGTGAAGCCAGGGCACAAGGTTTCGTGGTGATGAAGCCAGAAACGCTGGCACTGGTAGCCGACAATGGTCTCAAGAAAGGCGATGTTCTGGCGGTAGCACGCATTGCCGGTATTCAGGCTGCTAAACAGTGTGGCAACCTGATCCCTCTGTGTCATCCGTTAATGCTTAACTTCATTGGCGTAGAATTTGAACTTGAGCCAGAGCAAAACCGCATACGTATTGAGACCTGCTGTCGCCTGAGCGGTAAAACCGGTGTTGAAATGGAAGCACTGGCAGCAGCTTCAGTGGCGGCTTTGACGATCTACGACATGTGCAAGGCGGTGGATAAGGATATGTGCATCGAAGGTGTGCGGGTGCTTGAGAAAAGCGGTGGCAAGGGCGGCCACTACAAAGCAGGGTAGATGGCTGTGGCAACATAGGAAGCTGCCACTGGTTTTGCGGGTTTTAGTTAATGGGTTGTCGTTGCCGGATTAATAATTCCAGTTGTTCAAAGCGTTCAGTGAACTTGGCATCCATCTGCTCCATGCGTTCGGCGAACTTTGAATCCATCTGGTCCATGCGTTCGGTGAATTTTGAGTCCATCTGGTCCATGCGTTTTGTGAATTTTGAGTCCATCTGGTCCATGCGCTTGGTGAATTTTGAGTCCATATGATCCATACGTTCATTGAGCTCAGTGTTCATTTGATTAATTGTTTTATCCGTTTGATCCATACGCTCGGTGAATCTGGCGTCCATCTCATCAAAGCGTTTGTCGGTTCTCATAAAGCCGGCATGAGTTGCAGCGGTTAAGGCATTGACATGTTCCTTAACCGACCCAACATCATTTTTAACATCAGCAATGTCGTTGATAACGTCTGCGACATCAAGCTTTAATCCGGTGATATCACTCTGATTGGTCAGGGCGATATTTTTGATTTCTGCACAGACCTTTGCGAGGCTATGCACGTCGGCGTCCAGGTTTTTATGTTGTATTTCCAGTATGTCGAGTCTGGCTTCGATGGGTGACATAGATACAGCCTTGTTTTAGTAGAACGTTATTGAGTAGAACTCTCAAAGTAGCAGACTTTTTCCAGAGGAGAGTAAATCCGGTGATTAAGGTTCTTTTTTTTGCCAGCTACCGGGAAAAGCTGGGTACAGACAGACTGGAGCTGGCAGAGATTCCAGAGAATCTTTCTGCACTCCGAAGTCTGCTCTCTGCAAAGGGGCAAGACTGGCAGGAAGTCGTCAATGACTCACGCACCCTGGTGGCTTTGAACCAGACCATGACCCGCAAGGATTTTGAAATAAAAGAAGGCGACGAAATTGCTTTCTTTCCCCCCGTCACCGGAGGGTGATCATGATCTCGATACAGAAAGACGACTTTGATCCGGGCTATGAACAGGATCAGCTCAGTGGCAACACCGGTACCGGGGCGCTGGTGACTTTCACCGGACTGGTGCGGGATGAAAACCTCGGGGATGATGTGGGAGGGCTGTACCTGGAACATTATCCGGGTATGACCGAGAAGACGCTCCAGGAAATTATTGATGAAGCCGCAGAACGTTGGCCACTGCAAGCCATTAAAGTAATTCACCGGGTCGGACAGCTTCAGCCGGGCGACAGAATTGTTTTTGTCGGTGTGGCCAGTGCCCACCGCAAAGCAGCCTTTGAGATCTGTGAGTTTGTTATGGACTACCTGAAAACCCGTGCTCCCTTCTGGAAAAAGGAAACCACGCCAGAAGGTGATCGCTGGGTCGATGCCAGAGAGTCCGATGAACAGGCAGCCAAACGCTGGGGACAGGAATCCTTGTGAAGTATTGGCTGGGTATGCTGACATTGTTGTTGAGCATAGGCGCAACCGCCGCCAATCTTCGAGTAGCGGTATCGGCCAATTTTAAACCTGTGCTGGAACATCTGGCTGAACAGTTTATGCGTCAGACCGACCACGGGGTCAGTATCTCTTCAGCGTCGACCGGCGTGCTCTATCACCAGATTATGCACGGTGCTCCTTTTGATCTTTTTTTCTCAGCCGATCAAGCCCGACCCCTGAAGCTGGAAAGCAATGGCAGGGTGCTGCCAGACAGCCGCAGAACATACGCCTATGGACGTCTGGTTCTGTGGCATCGAACAGAGCATAAAAGCCCCTTTGCCATTGAGCAGCTCAAAGACTGGCAGGGAAGACTCGCTATTGCCAACCCCGCAACCGCTCCCTACGGACTGGCGGCAAAACAATCTCTTGAAAAATTGGGGTTATGGCAGAGTTATCAGGGGCGGCTGGTTCTGGGCGCTAACATTCAGCAGACCTGGCAGTTTGTTGCCAGTGGTAATGTTGATATGGGACTGGTTGCCTTATCTCAGCTGACGGGTGAAGAGCTGAAGCAAATCACCTATGTGCCGGACAGGCTTTATGATCCCGTTCGTCAGGATATGGTGATACTGAAAAGGACAGAGCATAAAAAGATAGCTCAGGCGTTTTCGGCGTTTGTGTTGTCTGTCTCGTCCCAGAAATATATTGCTGAGCATGGCTATTTTCCAGCCATCAAGGATAGGGCGAAATAATGCTGACCACAGCCATCTGGCTGACCATTAAACTGGCTCTGACGACGACGCTGCTATTAATGCTGGTGGGTGTCCCTCTGGCCTGGAAACTGGCCAATATGAAAAGTCGTTTTCGGCCATTGATAGAAGCTTTTGTGGGTTTGCCACTGGTGCTTCCGCCGACGGTACTCGGTTTTTATCTGTTAATCGCCTTCTCGCCAGACAATATTCTGGGCCAGTGGTGGGTTGATCTAACCGGTTCTACCCTCGCATTCAGTTTTTCAGGGCTGGTGGTTGCTTCTGTACTGTATTCGTTGCCATTTGTCGTACAACCTCTGCAAAGAGCGTTTGAGCAGCTGGATTATGGTCTGCTTGAAGCCGCCTCAATGCTGGGTGCCAGTCGGCTTGACCGGTTTATGAATGTGGTTCTGCCTAATTCCCTCAGAGCACTCTTGCTGGCTGCCTGTATGGGGTTTGCTCATACTGTGGGCGAGTTTGGTGTGGTGCTGATGATTGGCGGCAATATTCCCGGCGAGACCCAGGTATTGTCCATTGCCTTATACGATGCGGTGGAAACCCAACAGCTGGATCAGGCTCACGCTATGGCAGCGGGTTTGTTAACCTTTGCTCTTGTGATGCTGGTAGCCCTCTATAGCATTGACAAGCGACAGGTGTCTGGAGTGAGTAATCATTGATGTTGAAACTGGATATTCAACTGCCACGGGATCGATTTGATCTTTCCATCAATACCTCCCTGAAGCTCAATGCAGTCTGGGGCATCATGGGTGCTTCGGGCTGTGGCAAAACCTCTCTGCTCAGAGCCATTGCCGGTCTGGAAAAACAGGCGCAGGGTCGGATTCAGTTTAATGAACAGGTCTGGATGGACAGCGAAGAGGGTATTTTTGTACCCCCGGAACAACGTGGGATAGGTTTCATCTTTCAGGAAGCCCGTTTATTTCCACACTTGAGCGTTCTGGGCAACCTGCAGTTTTCCATGAAGCGCTCAAACACTGATCGACAGGGATTAACCTTTGCAGCAGTCGTCGAGCAATCAGGCATTGGTCACTTGTTAAGTCGCGGCGTTGAAACATTATCCGGCGGAGAAAAACAGCGTGTAGCCATTGCCCGTACTTTGTTGAATGCGCCACAGGTGCTGTTAATGGATGAGCCTCTGGCCTCTCTGGATTGGGATTCCAAGGCAACGATATTGCCCTGCTTAAGAAGTATTCACCGGGATTTTAATATCCCCATCATCATGGTCAGTCATTCAAGAGAAGAGGTGGCTCGCCTGACAGACAAGGTGTTATTACTGCACCGGGGCACTGTGACCGGCAAAGATCAGAGTCAGACTCTGTTAAACAGCGCATTAGCCGTAGATGATCAGCATGAGCCGCTGTTATCCATGCTGGAAGCAGAAGTGGTTGATCATGATAAAGACTATGGGCTTACCGTTCTGAATGCGGAAGGCCATACGCTGCATGTTCACGAGTCAGGTTTGGCGTTAGGGGCCAGAGTGCGAATGATTGTTCCTGCCCATGAAGTAAGTATTGTTCTGGAAGATTTTTGCGACACCAGTGTTTTGAATCGTTTGCCGGTGGTGATTGATTCAATACAAACAAGAGACGACTGGCACCAGTTAATTACATTAAGTCTGGGTGAGCAGACATTAATGGCCCTGGTGACACGAAAGTCGGTGGATCGCTTGGCGCTGAAAATTGGCATGAAGGTGTTTGCTCATTTTAAGGCTTCGGGGTTGGAGGTGGTTTGAGGTTAAGACGCACTGAATTCAGAATGAATGACTATAATAGCTACTTTGGCAGGAGGGATATCTGATGGGCGAGCCACTTTACGACTCTGACTTTTACGGATGGGTCAATCAACAGCTTGATTTGCTCAGGTCCGGGAATTTGGATGAAGCCGATATCAAGAATATTGCACTGGAAATAGAAGCTATGGGGAAAAACCTGCATCGAGAGCTAGTCAGTCGTTTGAAGATTCTCTTGATGCATTTGCTGAAGTGGCAATATCAACCGGGTCTGCAATCGAATAGCTGGCGGTATACGATTATAGGCCAAAGGGCAGAACTCTCGGATCACATTAACGATAACCCCAGCCTTAAACCCAGAATCCCGGCAGCCATGGAAAGAGCCTACCGGTATGCACTGATTGAGGCGACCAAAGAGACAGGGTTGACTATTGAGACGTTTCCTTCGACTTGTCCCTGGACTTACGACCAAGCTATGAGTGCTGATTTCTGGCCAGTAGACTTTCTACAATAGCCTCCCTTTTAATAGGATTTGGGGGGGAATGATCGACAATCAGCATTTAAGCGACTTCGATCAGTCCCATGATGAATCTGGTAATGAGTCGTTAGAACGAGCCATTCTGACATCTTCAGCAAAACGCTCTGCGTCATCCCCCAGTCTTGGTTGGTAGTCTGCATGTCCACTTTCTTCGCCTTCTATCAAGAGCTGCCGTAGGGTTTCCAACTTTTTGTTCTGGTTTTCAAGCAGCCGCAACGCAGTCCTGATGACTTCGCTGGCTGAGGCATAACGACCACTATCGACTTGCCTTGAGATAAAATTGTCGAAGTGTTCTCCAAGGTTAATACAGGTATTTTTTGACATCTTATTGGCTCAGTGCACTATGGCATGTGAAAGTAATAGTTGATCAGAAAGACACTAACAATAGTAGTAATCAGACCTCCAAAAGTAATCCAGAACTGTCGGCTCAGTACGGCCAGTTCACTGCGAATCTCAGCTCTCATTTCTTTCATTTCGGCCCGGATGTCCTTATTGTCCATGCGCAGCTCGTGGATGGATTGATGAGTTTCTTCTCGCAGGTTTACAAAATTAGCCTGAAGTCTATTCTGATCGGTATGCATTACTTCCCGTAGACTTACGAATTCAGCCTGAAGTTTATTATCACCGATGTGCATCTCTTCTCGTAATGAGGCAATACTACGTTCTGTATCAAGTTTGACTTGCAGGATGCTTTCCTGAAGCACCAGAATATCTTCTTTGGTGGCGAGGTTTTGAGGGAGCTCGCTACTGACGAACTCCAAGGCTATATCTTCGTTCATACCCATTCTTTTGAGTTCTTTAAACAGGGCATTTTGCACAGCTGGGCTCCTTGTTGGCCTTAAACTGATAGTGGGAGGAACTATAGTTGAAACCCTTCTTTTTGCCAGAATCCTGTGTGGCTCAGGGGCTGTCTTTTGTCAGGCAACTAAACGTCAGAAACCGTGTTTTTTGTCAAGCTGAAAAAGTTGGCCAAAACAACACAAATACACCAGAAAAAGGTTGCTTTTTTCTTTCTGGAATATATCGTAATGCTCTAAGGATGTTCCCTTATCTGTGTGCGGTCTCTGCAGTTGGATAAGGTTGATGTACCACTTTCGCACAGGGTCTCAGGACAGAAAGTTTTGCATCAAAAAGCTCTCAGCGAGCAGTCAGGAAGACATTACAGCCATGAGTGGTTATTTTTTCATCGTATTCTGCCCATCAGACAATGGACTGGATGAAAGAGTATTTATGGAAGCGTCACTGTCGGGTGCAGTGGGTAGACTGAGCAAACCAGGGCGGCCATGTGTCGTTTTTGGCGGGTGCTTGCGGCCTGTGGTGGCTTAAAATGAATAATAAAAATGTATGTCCTCAGGGGGCTAAGAATAATGAAAAAACAACAAAGTGGTTTTACGCTGATTGAATTGATGATCGTTGTGGCGATTATTGGGATTTTGGCGGCTGTGGCTATTCCGCAGTATCAGAATTATGTCGCTCGTGCACAACTTGCAGAACCCATATCTTTTATAGGTGGTTATAAAACTGCTTTAGAAGATTTTATTGCTCAGAATGGAGAGTTTCCTCAAGATAATACAGCTATTGGTAATATTATTAATGTTGCTAATGCAGCATCCATTGCAAGTGTAGCGGTTTCGGGTGTCAACGCGAACAGTACAGCAGGTGCCATTGAAGTTACACTTGAGACGTCGGCGAATGGAATGAATGGGCAGATTGCAGGAAAGAAAATTGTTTGGTCTCGCACTGCCACTGGCGCATGGTCATGTGGAACGAGTGCTGCCGCAGATTATGCTCCGAATTCGTGTAAGTACAACTCGTCAATCTGAGTTCGAGTAAGTTATAAAAGAAGCTCCGTTTTATGGGGCTTCCTTTTTTATAGGTGTTTTGTGATTAAATTCCTTTCTGATAAAAGTGTTTTAATTGCATTGTTAATGACTTCAGTTATTGTTTGTTTTTCTTTTCTTGATTTTGTTTTTTTTGATTTTATCTCTCCAGATTACAACAGAAAACGTTTGTATCAGTTTGTTTTTTTTCTTTTTATAATTTTTTTTGTGTTCAAATTGTTTTTTGAGAAAGGGTTTTGTTTTTTTCTAGATCAGTTTTCAAGTCTTTCTTTGTTGTTGGTAGGTATTCTGCTTGTACTTTGCACCATATCTTCATTTAATTCCTTGTATTTTTTAAAAAGTATTCAAGAAATTGGGCTCTATTGTTTGATTTTTTTATCGTGCTTATATCTAAGAAGTGAAGAGATTAGGGAAAATGAGTTGATTTTTTCGATCTCCCTAATCGGTGGGAGTGTGGTCGTTTACTTTTTTACCTATCTTTTTGACTATGTCATTTATCTCAAATTTCCACCAGAAGCATGGTCTAATACAATTCACAACTTTTCTAATCCGAGAGAGATGAATCACGCCCAAAACTGGTTAATTCCTTTTTTGGCTCTACTACCGCTTATTTCCAATAGGAAATATAAGCTTCTAGGCAGATTAAGTTGGTTGCCAATCATATTTATGTACTTCTTTTTAATAATGTCGGAAGGACGTGGAGTATCAATTGCAATAATTTTATCCATTGCGTTCACTTGTTATTTATTTCCTAAATTCTCAAAAGTTTTAGCATTTACTCATCTTAAATCTTTTGGTTTCGGATTGTTTCTTTATATTTTACTTGTCCAGATAGTTCCATCTGTATTTGGAATTACTTCAAATTTTGATTTTGAACGATTTGTTGTGGCTAATTCTACTTCTTCGGGGCGAGTTGAATTATGGAAAATAGCCCTTGACTCTATTCAAGATAACCCATTTTTCGGTATAGGTCCGCAACACTTTATCACCTTGGTAGGTAGTCCAGGTTCGCCGCATAATATTATTCTTCAGTGGGCCTCTGAGTGGGGTGTTCCTGCTGCTATTTGTTTAATTATTCTGATTATTTGGGGTGGTATGAGTTATTTACGAGGTTTGATTTATAGGGTTGATACAGGTTTGTTGTCGAGTCATCAACAACTGCTACAGATCTCTGCCTTTACAGCTCTGTTGAGTGCAGGTATTCATTCTCAGGTTAGTGGTGTATTTATTTCACCAATGAGTCAGATGCTTATGATTCTGGTATTGGGATTTTGTATGGGTGTGCACTCCAAAGATCTAATATCTAGAGAGACTGTTTCTAAATGGTTTGTCATTATATTGTTGCTATTATTTTCCTCGGCCTATTTTGCCATCCTTTATTGGGAGTATTTTGCTGGAAACTATCCAACAACGCTTGAGTTTCAACCAAATGCACCAAGATTCTGGAGGAATGGTGCATTTCATAACGAGTAATCTAGGACACCCATCGAGTAATCTAGGGCACCCACATTTATTTGTGGGTTTCTCACAATAAAAAAAATAATCTAGGACACCCATATTTATACAAATAAACTGGGAAATAATCTGGGACACCCAAGTAATCTAGGACACCCACATTTATTTGAAGCAATAAGGAGTAATCTAGGACACCCATAAATTTCTCCCATGAATCCGGGGGCATCCACATTTATATACAGCGAGTAATTTAAGACACCCACATTTATATATGGGTGTCCTTGAATCCGCGAGTAATTTAAGACACCCATATTTATATATGGGTGTCCTTGAATCCCCTTGAATCCCCTTGAATCCCCTTGAATCCCCTTGAATCCCCTTGAATCCCCGAAATAATCTGGGACACCCACATTTATTTGTGGGTTTCTCTGGATAGGAAAAAATAAGTAATCTGGGACACCCACATTTATATGTGGGTTTCTCTGGAGCAATAAACTGGGACACCCACATTTATCTCTAAGAAGAATAATCTAGGACACCCACATTTATTTGTGGGTTTCTCAAGCATTTATCGAGGGGATAATCTGGGACACCCATATTTATCTCCCGTTAGAATAATCTAGGACACCCATATTTATCTCCAGAAAGAATAAACTGGGACACCCACATTTATTTGTGGGTTTCTAGAACCGAGCAATAAACTGGGACACCCACATTTATCTCTAAGAAGAGATATTCTAAGACACCCATATTTATCTCCCGAGTAATCTAGGACGAGTAATCTAGGACGGAGTTTTTCAAGATAGTTGTCCCGAAAACTGAATTTTAGGCTGCCTTTTTCTCGTTAATTCTTGCTTCAGACAACCGCTCAGGATTCAGTGCAACCGCACCTACAGGCTCCCAGTTTCTAATAACTCCTGACCAGCGCGTTGGATTAGCTTCTCGCGCTTTGGTGTACACCTGTTTCCGGTGATTCAGGATTTCCTGATCTCTTTTCTCATGGCGTTGCGCAGGTGTCACAAAGCGGATTGAGCTATGGCGGTGTTCATTGTTATAAAAGCGCTCAAACTTCAGCATCCACTGTCGACTTTGTTCTAACGTCAGAAAACCTTGAGATGGCCACTGAGGACAGTACTTCACCGTTTTAAAGATCGATTCTGCAAATGCGTTATCATTACTCACCCTTGGGCGACTATGAGAGGGAATAATGCCCAATTCCTCAAGCTTGGCCTTAAAGGTACTCGACGTCATTGGAGCCCCATTGTCTGAGTGCAGTACAAGCGGTGTTTTAGTGCATTTTTCAGCCACCATTGTCCGGTTAATCAGTTCACTGGCTAACTCACCAGACTCATGGCTATGAATCTCCCAACCAACAATCTTACGACTGTAAACGTCCAGTATCAGGTAGAGGTACCAGAACTGGCCGCGTACCCTGGAAGGTATGTAACTGATGTCCCAACACCAGACCTGGTTAGGGCCAGTGGCAACATAGGTTGTCGGCTTGTTGCTTTTCGATCGCTTTCTTGAACGACCGCGGTGGTGCAACTGACCATGCTTTTTCAAAACACGGTAAAAGCTAGATTCAGAAGCAACGTATACTCCCTTGTCTGCAAGGGCTGGCACGATCTGCGATGGTGGCAGGCTCGCATACTCATCTTCATTACTGATAGTCAGAATACGTTGCTCCTCTTCCTCAGTCAGTTTGTTAGAGGGTACCGGGCGCAAGGCATCCGGGCGTTTGTCCGTTAACACTGCACCATTGTCATCGCGCCAGCGATTCAGTGTTTTCAGGGATATTTCCAATTGTTCAGCAGCCTTCCAGCGAGAAGCGCCGTTTGCTATAGCCTCATCAAACCATGTCAGCAGTTGGCGGCGCTTATCGACAGGTGTCAGTTGTCCTCGCTGTCTATCCCGTAGAAGGCATCGAGCTTTTTTGATAGCACCAGCAGGGCTGCAGCTTCTGCCAACGCCTTGTCTTTACGGCGAAGCTCTTTTTCAAGGCTCTGATTGCGCTTACGCTCTTGTTTTAATTGCTTGCTTTCCTGGTCTGCACGCTGAGAAGCCTGAACAGCACCTGAAATACAAGCGTGCTTCCACTCCTTGACTTGTTGAGGATAAAGCCCTTTTTTACGGCAGTATTCACTTAACTCTGTTTCTGACAAAGCAGCGGTTTCAACGACCACGGCAAACTTGCTTTCAGCGGACCATTGTTCTGATTTTTGTTCGTTCCCTGGCACAGGTAATCCTTTGTCCCGTAGTTTTTTACGCCAATTATACAGGGTTTGTTCGCTGATACCTTCCTCTCTGGCAACATCCGGCACAGAGCGATTGTGTGGTGGTAACAGTTTTTTCAAAACAGCTGATTTACGTTCCTCTGAAAAACGAGGCATATTCAACGTCCATCGCCCACTGTCTAGCTTTTATTGGTTAATCAGTGAGCGGGACAACTATCCTGACACAGCGGGAGGACACCCACATTTATTTGTGGGTTTCTTAAAAGAAGGAGTAATCTAGGACACCCATAAATTTCTCCCATGAATCCGGGGGCATCCACATTTATATACAGCGAGTAATTTAAGACACCCACATTTATATATGGGTGTCCTTGAATCCTCCTCTTGAATCCTCCTTGAATCCCCCTTGAATCCCCCTTGAATCCCCCAGAAAGTCGAACTATTGAATCACTATTGCCTGCTTTATTTGATGACAAAAGGCACACATTCGCTATACTTCTCTGATGAAACGCTTTAACTGGAACCCTCAGAAGAATCAGCAGCTGATCCGCGAACGGGATCAGTCTTTCGAGGAAGTCATTTTCCACATAGAGAATGGTGGCCTGCTGGATGACATCGTCCATCCTAATCCGCAAGCCTATCCGCATCAGCGGATCTTTGTGGTGAATGTACAGGGTTACGTCTGGCTGCTGCCCTACGTGGAAAGTGAGCAGGAGATCTTTTTGAAAACACTGATTCCCAGCCGCAAATTTACCCGTGACTATTTGGGAGATCGATCATGAAAAAAACGACATTGGATAACGAGGAGCAAACGTTGCTCAATGCCCTTGAACAGGGTGAGTATGAGTCTGTGATGACCCCCGAGCGCAAGACGACGCTGGAAGCCATGGCCAGTGAGACGTTTAAAAAGGATAAGCGTATTAATATCCGCATTTCCCAACATGACCTGATGGCGATTAAGTCACGGGCCCAGCGGGAAGGGATTCCATACCAGACACTGGTGTCCAGTATTATTCATAAGTATTTGTCAGGGGCTTTGCGGGATGTCTGACAAGAAACCAATAAATGAGACATCCACAGATAATCTGGGACACCCATATTTATCTCTAACCAAATTAATCAAAGACACCCATATTTATATACGGGTGTCTTTGAATCGAAGAAAGGCAAGAAATGCGACGCCCACGAAATTTCCTCAAGGGAGAATAGGTAACCCACAATATTTCTGGCAATGACTGCTATGCCTCATCGACATAATCTCTTTGTTCAATCCAGAAATGGATTGAGCAAATTAACCCCTGTATCCACAAAATCCGGGGTGTTTCTTGTGACTACTGTCAGGCCATAAACAAGGGCTGTTGCTGCAATTTGTTTGTCAATTGCGTTTTCATGGCGGGGTACTCTGAGTTTTCCCCAAATCTGTGCTTCGGTGCTACCAAAGTCAAGAATATGATCTCGATAATCATCTACCAGATGATTTAGCCATAGCTCTAACTGCTTTGCCTGAATAGAGTCATTTCGATGACGGATTTTTTCAACGCCTCTACGGAGCTCACCTATGGAGACAACACTAAGGTAGAGCTTTAATGATTTTTTTTGTGCTGTGTTGAAAAAAAGCTGAACGCCCTGATTTGCGCTGTTTCTTTTTCTTAATTCACTGATGACATTGGTATCAATTAAATACATCACGATCACCGTTATCGTTGATACGTTCGAAGTCCGTATCTGAGCCGACATCTGGAATGTTTTTCAGTGCTTCAGTGAAGCTTTTTTTCTTGGGACGAAGGAGAGCTGCTTCCAGAATTCTTCGATGCTCAGCTTCTGCACTTCTCCCGTGTTTTCCTGCCCGAGCTTTGAGGGCATCAACTATTTCCTCATCAATATTGCGCACTATCAGGTTAGCCATGAGAGTCATCCAGATGTATTCAATTCGTAAATGATAGCATTGATATCAGAGATGGACGATAATAAAAGTAATCCAAGACACCCACATTTATCTCTAAGCATTTATAGAGACACCCACATTTATAGGGGCACCCACGTTTATAGGGGCACCCACGTTTATAGGGGCACCCACGTTTATAGGGGCACCCACGTTTATAGGGGCACCCACGTTTATAGGGGCATCCGCGTTTATAGGGGCATCCGCGTTTATAGGGGCATCCGCGTTTAAATATGGGTGTCCTCGATTACGATTATCCTTCTCGATTATCCTTGAATCCGACATCAAGAAAAGCGACAGAGGGGAAGGGTTGGAAGGAATTCGGGAACATCCACATTTATATGGGTGTCTTTGATTCCTATATGGGTGTCCTTGAATCATTGTTAATATGGGTGTCTTTGAATCATTGTGCTTGAATGAATCCGTTTCTTCTTAACTTCCTCCGACGTACTCTGCATAAAGTTAGATATTCTCGGCAATTGCAGCTCCAGCCTGTCTATAGAGTTGATGGCGTAGATGCCGAGGTTGACATAAATGACTAGTCAGACTAGTTTTTATTGAGAGTTTGTGATGATTCAGGAGGTTAAAGTGGAAAATCAATGGCAGTTACAAGAGGCGAAAAGCAAGTTTAGTCATATTGTGGACCGGGCTCGTCAGTTCGGTCCACAATTTGTGACCCGACACGGGCATAAAGCGGCTGTTGTTCTCTCATTTGAAGACTATCAAAAGATGTGTGCACCAGAGAATAGTCTGAGTGACTTTCTCAAAACATCTCCTTTTTCGGATTCTAATGTTGAAGCGTTTGACAGAAGTAAAGAAACCCCGAGGGATATAGATCTGTGAAGTATTTACTGGATACCTGTGTGTTGTCAGAAGCATTCAAAAAAAGTCCTGATCAGCATGTAATTGAATGGATGGATGGTTGCGAGGAAAACAAGCTTTATTTGAGTGTTTTGACTTTGGGAGAAATAGAAAAAGGGATAGGAAAGTGCCACGATCCGATAAGGCAGGATAAATTGCGGACCTGGCTTGAGTTTGATCTTATGGAGCGCTTCAAGCATAGAATATTACCTGTAGATTCAGGGGTGGCAATGGCTTGGGGGCGAATTCACTCTGAATCTGAAAAGAAGGGTGCTCCCATGCCTGTTATTGATGGGCTTGTAGCTGTCACTGGCTTAGTCCATGACTGTACTGTAGTTACTCGAAATACAAACGATATGCGTATGAGCCAGGCAAAGCTATATAACCCATGGGTAGATAAGTAAATTGGGATATGAATCCGGGGGCAAGAAACAAGACACCCACAAAATTTCTGACTTAAAGGTTTTGCCACAGCCTCAGAGCCTGGGAACGAGTTGAAGAAATAAGCGTGTTTCTGAGTTTTCCTTATGCAAGGGCGGGTGCCAGTTCATGGAATAGGATAAGTGTCCCGATCCACATCAAAAGGCTTGCGTTTTCGATGTATTCTTTTGTGATTCAAGAGTTTTTTTGAATTTTTGAAGACCTTCCTGCACGGCTGCGGTTGGCCGTCATGTCCGATCACGGCTACGTCACAGATTTGTTGCCCGGCGTGGTATTTGGTTTTGTGATCCGACAGGGCTTTAGCATTATTGCAGACCTTCGCGCATGGTCGCGGCTGGCCATTATCTTCGATTATGGTTTTATCACAGATTTTTTGCCCGCTGTGATCTCTTCTTTTGTGATTCGACAAGGCATCAGGGTTCTTGCAGACTTTCCCGCAATGCCGTTTCTGACCATCTTCCCCAACCATGTTTACTTTACAGGTTTGTAGCCCGCAGTGCTCTCTTCTTATGTGATACGACAGAGTTGGAACATTTCTGCAGATTGTCCCGCACTGCCGCAGCTGGCCATCATCCCCGATCACGTTTTTCATACAGGTTTGTTGCCTGCTGTGGTAGCTGCCTTTGTGATTCGACAGGGCTATAGCATTCTGGCAGACCATCCCGCACGGCACTGGCTGGCCGTTCTCTCCAGCCACCGATACGTTACAGGTTTTTTGCCCGCTGTGGCATTTGCTTTTGTGTTCCGTCAGGGCTATAGCATTCTTGCAGACCTTCCCGCATGGCCGCTGATTTCCGTCCTCCCCGATATAGGTTATGGAACAGGTTTTCTGACCAGTGTGGTATCGACTTTTATGCACCGTCAAAGATCGAGCATTGCTGCAGATTTTTCCACATGGCTGCGGCTGGCCACCTTTCCCGATTATGGTTACAGCACAGGTTTTTTGCCCGCTGTGGACAATGCTTTTGTGATTTTCCAGGCCTCTGGCATTCTGGAAGACCTTTCCGCATGGCTGCGACTGTTTATCCTCTGTAATCACCATCAAATCACAGGTCTTTTGGCCGCTATGAAATCTGCTTTTATGAGAATTTAGTGCTCGTTTATTCTTGTAGACCTTTCCGCATTGTCGCAGCTGGCCATCCTTCCCGAACACTATCACGTTGCAGGTTGCTTGTCTGGAAGGGCCGGTTGTATCAGCCCGATGGGGGCATGATATTTGTCCGGGTCTTGCTTCTTTGTGGTCTGTTGAACTTTCTCTAGAATCTGGGGCTGCGTTGTAGGACGCATCGGAAGATTGTCGGAATTGACAAACGTCACTGCAGGGAAAAATGAAACAATTTAGACCCAAAGTGTGCGAGTGTTGTTGAGGGAATCCGTTATTCTCGCCAGAGTCAGAATACAGTAGATTGATGAAATAGTCTTTAGGGTAGCTGTCGGTACGTAGGCCCTGCTGGCCGGATGATTCTGATGGTCGGCCTTGTTGTTCGTGTTCAGAGCCAGGCATCGTAGCGGTTATCGCAAGCAGGTGACTTTGACTCGTTTCATGTTGTTCAATCGGGTTAAACAGCAATGAATCCGGGTTCCAATTGCTTTTTAAAAGCAAGCCGACGGTTATAAATGCTTCTACAGGTATCCATAAATAAGGCTTTAAACGTAGAGAGATATCTCTGCTGGTCAGGAACAGTTCGTAGATAACCAGCAGGTTTGTGGTGTAAAGCCATTGCCAGGAAATCGACTCAACGAGGGTCCTTTTTACCCTGTAACTGCCAGGTTTGTGTCGTTTGTTATCAGGCGGTAAATCCGCTTCTGCGCAGCCATTTATGTCGGCAATGTCTGGCAGGCTGCCCGACAATGTGCCTTGGTCAATCTTTATAGAAAAGTTCTGGTTTGGAAAATCTACATTCTGTTCAAGTTCGATAATAAAACGCCTTGTTAGCGGTTTCGCTTGACAGATGACAGACAACGACAGTAACAGCAGTGTTGCAAAGAGTGAGTGTTTAATAATTCTACCCTTGCCTTCTGGTTTACAGATAAGAAGGATAGATTAGTGTGAGAGAGACCCATAAAATTTTTTACTTGTTCCCAAAGAAATCAGGGCATCCAAAAAATTTCCGACTTGTACTTGCAACCTGTTTAGAAACACATCACCCCCCTCGAAAGCCGAGCTTCGTAACTTGAGATAACGTATGGACTCCCACGTTGGGACCCAGAGGGTTTAAAAGCAAGGGGGCCAGAGTTCTACGTCAGTCTGTGGAGTCTGGAAACAAGGTGTCAATGTGTAAAACCGTCCTGCCCTTATTGAAAGACAGAAACTTTGTTAGTTGCACTTAACAGCTTGCTATGAACTTTTGTGCTAAAAACGCCTCTAAGTTATTAGGAGTAATTTTGTAAGCTCTTGCTAATCGAGGAAAAATACTTATCAGGGAGATAACCGACATGGATGGCATAAATAAAAATTCCGACACAGTTTTTTCAGACTCACCACCACCCAAGCGCGCCCGAAGAGGGAAATTACCCACTGGTTTCATTATGGGTAAAGAAGTTACTCTATGTAATGAAAGTTCTCCGCATTGTCTCAATTTGCCCTCAGCACCCTATGCAGGGCAATCAATCGAACTACAGGAAAAGTCACCGTTTTTTCAAAGTACTTCAGATGAGACTGCCTGTGCTTTTTCAAGGCCTGTTTCACTTTATAGTGAGGGAGATAGTAGACTGTTATCCGATGTTTTAAGAGAACTGGGTGTCGACAAAAAATATATGCCTGACAGGGTTCTTGCAAAAAAAAGCGACACGTTTTCATTAGCATTAGAATTGAGTTTAGGTGAACTGGAAGAAGAAACGATAAGCAGCGTAACGTCTTTAGTTCTTCAAAAAAACTTCGATCTGAAAAGCTATTCAGAATCTACTATTTTTTTACCTGATGATCAGGATGGATATAAGAACTACCTCAATAATGACCCAGAGCATGATTACGTGTTTTTTCATAAGCTTAAAGTTTCGGATGATAGCGAAGAGGAAAGTATTCATGATTTTGTTATTGTTAGGGGAGCTGAAAAATTTCACTTACTACAGTCAGTTTCTGGAGCATTCACTCTTGAACAATGGATTACTGGTGACTCTTCAATGATAAACAATCAAGCAAAAGAATTTAAAGAAGATTGTGATTTGAGTTTATTTCAGTGCGAAAAAAAATCTTCCCCTTCATCCGCTAAAAAAATGAAAAGAATCTACAAGGAATTTGAAAAAATAAAATCGTCATTCGGTAGAGTTATAAAAACATCAAATAATAAAGCCTGTTCTAAATCTATATTTGGCCAGAAGTTTGTACCTACATTGTTTTCAGCTTTAAAAAATTCGGATGACCGACCATATTTTAGAATGTTCTCATCTTCAAGGAGATATTTGGGAGTTAAAAAAGAAGATAAGATTACTCTTGAAGTCTATAGGGGGAAAATATAAAGAGAAACTGAGGGAATTTGGATGCTCACAAAATGTCTTGATGATTTTGCTGCGCTGTGTTAAAGATTAACTAGAAAACAGCCTTTGCAGCCCGGTGCTCCTCACTTATTTCAATAAAGAGTTTGCGTCGTCTGTTTTAACGCGCCTGATGGCGTGCCCTCTTTTATCCGAGGTAAACTGTTTTCTAAGTTGGAATAATTAAATAGCAGGAAAATATCTTTATTGACCTTCTTGTCAATTGGTGAAATATTTCTGTAACAAGATTGCATAACAATAACGAACAACAACAAACCTCTTAGGGGCGCTCCATGTCGAAACCGATAAAAGGTCTGCTGGTGCTGACCATATCCACTGCTGTCATGTTCTCTGTCGATGCACAGGCGGAAGAACTAAGGCTTTTGACCTGGGGAGGCTACGCACCCCAGGAAGTCATTGATCAGTTTGAACAGGAAACCGGTATTGCCGTTAAGGTTACCAAATCCAATAACGAAGATATGATTTCCAAGCTCCGCGCTACTCGCGGCGCAGGCTATGATCTGGTTCAGCCAAGTCAGGATCGTATTACCGGTGCTCAAAAAGAATATCGAATTTATAAGCCTATTGATCTCAGTAAACTCGATGCCGGTCAGTTTATTCCTTCCATGTTGTCTGCTACCAAAGCCAACACCACGATTAACGGTGATGTGTATGGTGTTCCTCATATCTGGGGTACCAGCGGTCTGATTGTCGATACTGCAGGTAGCAAAAGCAGCTACAGCTTTAATGACCTCTGCTCTGATGATTATAAGGGCAAAGTCTCCTATCGACTGAAGCGTCCAACCCTTATTGGTTTCGCTTTTGCTATGGGTGAAGACCCATTCGCAGCTTACGACGATCAGAAGAAGTACACTGAAATTCTCAGCAAAGTTGAGCAGAAGCTCATCAACTGTAAAGCCAATGTTAAAGCTTACTGGGAAGGCGGTGATGCTTTGCTTAACCTGCTGCGCAGTGGCGAAGTCACATTGGCTATGGGTTGGGATGCCGGCGGTTGGAAGCTGCATAAGGAAACGACTAGCATCAACTTCGTACCACCAGAGTCTGGAGCACTCGGCTGGATTGATACTTTCGCCCTTCCCGCTAAAGGCAAGAATGACGAAGCTGCTTATAAATGGATCAACTTTGTAATGCAGCCCGAAATTGCTGCCAAAATTACCGAAGCTGCGGGTAATTTTACTGCATCCGCCGGTGCTGAAGAGTTTGTTAACGATCAGCTCAGCAACAGCTACAAGATCAGCTATAACCAGAGCAGTCTCGATAATATCAAGTGGTATCCGCCAGTGCCTGCAGGTCTTGAAATCATCGAAGGGAAAACTCTGGATCGTATCAAAGCCGCACAATAGTCACTTATAGCTGTATCCGTCAGCCCTGTTTTTTTAATGTGAGATTTATATGACAGAGGCTGGTGGTTTTCCAGGATGTACAACCCGATGACTTTAGATCTCGAATGCCGCAATGTTTTCAAACACTTTGGCAGTTTTCAGGCAGTAGAAGACATTTCTCTTGAAATTACTGCTGGCTCCTTTTTCTCCATACTTGGCCCCTCTGGCTGTGGCAAAACCACGCTGCTGAGAATGCTTGCCGGTTTTTCTGAACCAGATCAGGGAGAAATTCTGATAAAAGGGAAGAATATGGCTGGTACCCCACCTAATAAGCGCCCGGTAAATATGGTATTTCAGCACCTGGCTCTTTTTCCCATGATGAATATTGGGGAAAACATTGCTTACGGGCTTAAGCGCGATAAGGTACCAAAGCTGCAGAGGGATAAAAAAGTTGCCGATGTTCTGGAACGTATTGGCTTGCCGGGTATTGAAAAAAAATCAGTCAATCAACTTTCTGGTGGTCAGAAACAGCGGGTGGCTATTGCACGATGCCTTGTGCTAGAACCGGATGTTCTCTTACTGGACGAGCCTCTTGGCGCTCTTGACCTGAAGCTTCGGGAACAAATGAAGGTTGAATTAAAAAAACTACAAAAGGCGTTTGGTACAACCTTTATTTATATAACCCATGATCAATCTGAAGCGATGGTTATGTCAGACCAGGTAGCCGTCATGAATCATGGCCGTTTAGAACAGGTGGGCTCTCCTCAGTCGCTTTACTATGAGCCAGAAACGTCATTTGTCGCTGGTTTTGTTGGTAATAATAATCGGGTGGATGGAATCGTTGAGTCTATTGCTGGTGAAACAGCAATAATTCGATCTAACGCGGGCCAGCAATTTAAAACTGCGTTTCCAAAAGTAGAACTGAACTCCGGAGACTCTGTTGATTTGTTTATACGTCCGGAAGCTATCCGTATCCGAAGAGATCAGAATGTAACTTCTGAAAACCATATTAATGGTCGGGTAGAAAATATTCTTTTTGATGGCGGTAATAGCCAGATATTGGTGAAAGATATTGATTCATCCCAGCAGTTGAGTGTTTCGTTGCCGCAGACTCGAGAGTTTCATGATCTGGTGGCTGGAGACGCTGTTTCACTGTCCTGGGATATACGACAGAACAATATTTTTTTGTCAAATAAAAAACTATCAAACAAAAAGAGGGGGCCGTGACCATGACCGGCAGAAAACTCTCTTTTTATCTACTGTTAATGCCTCTCTTGCTGACGCTGGTATTGTTGATTCTGTTACCACAGCTGGATATGCTGGTCATTTCTTTGAGGGAGCGAGTCAGTTACGGTGTTTATGATTTCAGCCTGCTTCATTATCAGGAGTTTTTTACAGAGCCGCTCTATTGGAATACATTTTTGCGAACTGCTGTGATGTCCATTCTTGCTACTGGCCTGACATTACTGATCTCTTTCCCGGTTTCTTGGTATATCGCTAAAATTGCTCAGGGTAAAAACAAGAACCTGATGTTTCTTGCCTGTCTGATTCCATTCTGGGTCAGTGAGCTAGTGCGAACCTACGGCTGGATGATTTTGCTGCGGGAGAGCGGTGTTGTCAGTGGCTTACTGCAATGGGTTGGGCTGGCGGATGCGCCGGTAGAGATGCTGTACAACGACATCACTGTTATGACCGGCCTCGTATATGCTTCCACGCTCTTTATGGTGGTGCCTTTGGTCAGCACTCTGGAAGGAATGGATGATAGCCTTGTAGAAGCAGCTTATGATCTGGGCGGTAGCCACTTCACTGTGCTTCGCACAGTCATTATCCCATATGCTGTACCAGGTATCGTATCCGGGTGCATCGTCGTCTTTATGCTGACCCTTGGCAATTATCTGACACCGACACTTTTGGGTGGTAAAGACAGTCTCTGGTTTACCGAGCAGATTTTTACCCAGTTTATTACTCGCTTTAACTGGGAACAGGGAGCAGCCTTTGGGGTTTTATTGCTTTGCCTGTCGTCGCTGATTGTCTGGCTTGGCCTGAAGCTCAGCAAACAATCGTTCAAACAGGCATTAGCCAGTGAAACCTGAGAAATAGATCATGATACAAAGTATTCCCCAAAGCAGAGCATTTCAGAAAACTTACACGGTTTATGTATGTTTGTTCTTTTTGTTTCTTTTGGCTCCGCTTGTCACGGTTGCCGTATTCTCAATGAACGACAGTGTATTTCCTTCCCTGCCCTGGGAAGGGTTTTCTCTGGACTGGTATTTTGCTAGTAACAAAGAGCGACTTGGTTTATTTCATGACGGTGTGATAAAGGAGAGTATTATCACCAGCTTAATGATCGCACTGTTTGTTGCTATTCTGTCAGTTACTTTAGCTATTACCAATGCACTGTTGTTTGAGCGTTATGATTTCCGGGGAAAACAGTTTCTCTACAGCTTGATGTTGCTACCACTGGTGGTTCCAGGTGTCATTCTCGGGATTTCCATTCTTTCTTTCAGCAGCGGCATCGCCAATACGATAGAAGACAGTTATGGGCTTGATCTGGAGTTTTTAAGGCCTGGTCTGCCACTTGTTGTGCTTGGGCAATTCGCCTTTATCAGTACTATGGCAACACTAGTCATTTCGGCACGACTAAGAAAGCTGGATAGTGAAATGGAAGAAGCTGCTTTAAACCTTGGTGCAAGCCGTCTTGAGGTATTTATAACTATTACACTGCCCTGGTTAAAGCCAGCAGTGATGGGCTCAGCGGTTGTGGCCTTTCTGATGTCTTTCGAGAATTTTAATACCACTTTAATTCTTGCAGGCAGTGATTCCCCTTTAACGATTACATTGTTTGATCGTATGAGGGAAGGTTCAACACCTGTGCTCAATGCGGTTTCGACGCTGTTGATGGTGGGGTCTGGTGTACTTGCTCTCGTTAGTATTTTTGTTCAAAGAACGGAAACTAGAGAGAAATAGAAGGAAAATTAGATAAAAGGAAAATAAGGAAAATAGGATAAGGAAAATAGGACACCCAAAAAAAATAAGACATCCATTAGAGAAGAAGGAAAATAGGAAACCCATTAGGACGAGAAATTAGGACACCCACATAAGGAAGGAAAATAGAAGGAAAGAAAATAGGACACCCATAGAAAAAGAAGGAAATTAGAAAAATAAGACACCCATAAAATTTCTTGACCAGAAGCCAATACATAGCCCGTCACGCATAAAAAATACCTGATCGGATCAAACTTGGGATGACCCTAAACTCGATAAAACAAGGAAATACAACTTATTAGGTTTATAAAATATGCAGAATCCCATCTCACCAAATCTATTCGGTAAGAATGTGGCGTATAAGGCAAAAGATGAATCAACCAGTCTGAAATAACTGGCCACAACAATATAACCCCTGAAGCCAACGTTGACCTGTACTGATCGCATATGCCTTCATGGCCTTCAGTCGTCCGACTGCACGATAAAATCGATTGTTTCTGCTCATGGTTTTTAGCCATTCGTCACCATCTATTTCTAGTCTTGCCAAGATAGGAGGTGAGCTTTCCGCTATAGAACCTTTCTTATCTTTTCTGACCGCTCTTCCACTCCAGTCTACCAGCTCCAGATAATCATTAAGAATGTATGGCAATGTTTTATTCGGGTCTTGCTCCTGGTTCTGAAAAGGCTTCAACATGAACGGCTGCCTGCTATCTGTTGCTTCGGTAGTTTTTTCAATGCGTTTTTGGATAGAGGTATAGTCGGATTGCTCTGGTGTTGAGGCAAGTTTTGCCCTGATAGGGTTAAGGTCAACATAAGCCATACAGGTCAGTAAAGCGGCTTCATCCAGTAACGCCTGACTTTTAAAACGTCCTTCCCAGAATCGGCCCTTACAACCATCTTCCCTGTTGGCTTCACGGGCAAGATGTTCGTTCAAGCAACGCATAAACCAGCTGATACTTTTCAAACGGCTACGATACTCAGCCACATATTCATCGATACGGCTGAGCTCCGAGCAGCTGAGCTTTGCATTGCTCAAATGGCGTTGGATCAATAATGGACCTGTGAAAAGGGTAGTCCATCGCCGCAGTATTTCATCTCGATTCCACTTATCAGACTCATTGATGTTGATGTGTAGTACCAGGTGAAAGTGATTAGACATCACAGCATAAGCACAGACTTCGATAGCAAAGACAGAGGTCAATGTACGCAGACGGTCGACCACCCACTGCCTGCGATGCTCAAAACTATTCCCGGTCAGATGATCCTCACCACACAAGTAAGCCCTGCGGACGCACCGAGACACACAGTGGTAATAGGGTGTCGAACCTGAATCAATCAGGTTGCTGCGGGCTTGAGTCATGAGATCTCCTATTGCTATGGTGGGTAAAAATCGTAAACATGAGAAAAATAGCTTAACCAGTCGATTGGTCAAATATATGGATATCCTTTTTGTTCTTTCTGTCAAATATATGGGTGTCCTTTTTGTTCTCTTTTTTCCTTTCCTCTCTTTTGCTATTGGTCAAATATATGGGTGTCCTTTTTGTTCTTTTTGGGTGTCCTTTTTGTTCTTTTCTTGTCCGGCTCATAGCCGATATACGATGATTATGTCCACATAAATTCAGTGCTCATGCTCACGTTCATTCATCAGTCTCACCATAAAAGCGCAGTGTTTCTTTTAATGACGCTGACACTACTGGCAATGTGGTCGGCTCTTCTAATCTGGGATTTCGGACTGTCCAGCTACAACTTCAGGCGAGTTGTTCAAGTTGTTTTTCTTTCTGTTGCCTCTGGGTTGTTTATGGTTTGCTATCAGTCCCTGAATGGCTTTGCTTATTTGCCCGTTCTGGCCAGAGTCTTGATCTTCCTTGGCTTAGGGTTTGGATCATGCTCGGCATTAATGAGTGAGTATCCGTTAAAAGGCATTCAGGAGGTTGGGCTCTATGGTTTACTGATGATGAGCACTTTACTCCTGGCCAAAAGTATTGATGAGAGAAAGCTGGCAGGCATTATCAGTGTTATTGGCATGGCTTTAGGGCTTTACGGTTTTGGCTACCTGTTTCACTATGCTGTTTATTTACAATATCCGCCTGAGTCCTGGATGCACACGATTTATGGATTTACTAACCCCAGGATTTTGAATCATGCGCAGAACTGGCTGATTCCACTTTTGGCTTTACTGCCCCTTTTGTCGAAAAGCAAGGGGTCACTGGTTCAGAGGCTAAGCTGGATTCCCTTGATGATTATGTATTTTTTCATTTTTTTATCACAGAGCCGAGGCATCCTTCTGTCTTTGGTTATGAGTGGAATAGCTATTTACTTTTGTTTCCAGAAAGTAATAACACCCATTATTCGAGTTCATACAAAAGCATTGATGCTTGGGTTGATCGCTTATACGGTTTTTATTTGGTTCATTCCTTATTTATTGGGGCATGGAGTCAAGGGATTCAGACCACTCTCAGCGGCATTGAAAACCTATGATCGTGTTGAGCTTTGGATCACTGCCTGGCAACTGGCATTAGATAATCCCCTGTTTGGGGTGGGGCCTCAGCATTTTATTCTTTCATCAGACAATGGACTGGGATCGCCCCATAATATTGTTTTGCAATGGCTTTCTGAGTGGGGGACGCTGGCTACATTGTGCTTTGTTATCGTCATGCTTTGGGGTGGCGTTTCTTACCTGATGCGGCTGAAAAAAAGGTTAGAGAGAGGATCATTGTCGGGGCAGCAAACCTATATCCAGATATCGGCCTTTTGGGCTATTCTGAGTGCGGTGCTTCATGCCCAGATCAGTGGTGTATTTATCACGCCTGTGAGTCAGATGATGATGTTGCTGGTAGTGGGCTATTGTCTGTATGCTCACGATAAGGACAGAGTGAAGGTCATTGCTGAAGTTAAGGATTACGAACTGAGTGTTTCAAAGCTGTTGGCTTCAATGCTTATCTTGTTGTCTATTACCTTCTTTAGCATTTTCTACGTTGAGTTTATTCAGGGAACCTACCCAGTTTCAATTCCCTTTGAATCCATGGCCCCACGTTTCTGGCAGAATGGAGCCTTTCACCTTGTTAATTAATATGGATTTCTCTGGCTACCAGTTGAGGATTCAGTAGGCCCTGGTAGGAAAAATACTCCTGAGTCCGCCCTTTCTGATAACTGACTTCGTAGAGCATGAAGAAAGGAAATCCACCTTCCCGGGTCATTTGTCTGAAATCTGCGTGCCAGCCAACAAAGGTGTGATTCTGATATTCTCCCAGTTCACTGCCTAATAAGGGTCTGAAATTGTCTTTTCCCACGCCTGTGGTTTTGAGTGTGTGGTACCCCGATTGAATGATCAGCATCAGCTCTGAGTCTTGCCCCTGCTCAAAATAACGATCCACTTCACCTTGGTAGACATGTTGAAGACTGACAGCGCCGGTGATCGCAGTGGTTGTCAGTATCAGCACAACAGTAATGACCCGGGCAACAAGAGAGAGTCTTTTATTGGCGAAAAGGGTGAGATTTTTCATGGCAGCTGCCCCTGAAGAAAAGCCTGTATAAGGCTTATCGGGCCACATCTGAAAATCACGAGAAATCAGCGGTTTTAAAAACGAAAGGTAAGTCCTAAAGCTCTGGTCATGAGCGCCGACATCTTGCTAGAGACTGACCTGTGGGGCCCAGTGTATTGGCGGAGGGCAGCTATTCAATGACCGAGGATAACGAGATGAAAACATGGATGTCCAGGATGCTGGGTTTCACGCTGATAGAACTGATGATCGTAGTGGCGATCATTGGTATTCTGGCGGCAGTGGCGATTCCCCAGTACCAGAATTACACCCGTAATGCGACGGTAAACGCTGCATTGAGTGAAGCCAGCCAGTATAAGACGGCTGTAGGTATTTGTGCTCAAACCAACCCTATCACTGATTGTGATGATGGATCAAATGGTATTCCCGCTGCAAGAAACACAATAGACGATGTCGTGGATGGGGTTATCACAATTACTCCAGGTGGGGCTTTTGCTTCACAGACTTTAACGTACACTCCTGATGCAACAGGCACTGTATGGACTCTTACATGTAATGGTGGTGGTACATTGTGCAGCAATGATTCTTTAACTGATACACCTGATTTCTCACCCTAGAACTTTATTGGTGTAGTTGCTTCGAAGGCTGGATTTAATTCCGGCCTTTTTTCTGTTTGGTGAATAGATGAGACTGACTTGAGAATGAAGGCCAGAAGAAGAATCAGGGCTGTCTGAACCATTCAATAGAGTCCCTGATGCTTGGAGTATTCAAATAGCTTTTAGCCCTCTGAGCCTGCTTAACGGACATCAAAACCACAGCCGCCATTTCCTCTGGCGTGGCATCAAGAATTTTGTCCCAGCTTTTAAAATGGCTTGCCAGCTTTCTGGAGCGAGTTTCTCCCAGCTGTGGAATGCTCAGGGCTCTTATCTGGGACTTTAGAGAAACCCTATGAAGTGTGTTGAGTACTGATAGCAGTTGTTTCGATGAATGCTCATTCAAGCCTGCCTGTTTCAGGTCAGACTCAGACACTTTGAAACTATCTGGAAAGCGGTCAATGGCCTTATTTGCCATCAGCTTTTTTATCAGTGGCTCGTGCAAAAAGGGAATATCCAGACTTATCCTCAGCCATTTCAATCTTTCAGTAAACTGTTCTTCACAGCCCGGCTTTAACTCAAGGCAGGAGAAGGCATTGTATCTTTTTGGGTCTGGAAACATTGGTCGGGTGCGATGCTCCGGCCTCAGAACAACCTGACCAAAAACCGGTGTAGCGGCACCTTTCAGTTGCACAGAAATCTGGTCGCCAATAGCGATATCCTTCTCAGTCAGGTTTTTGATGCTGCCCAGTGATACCTGCCGAACGGTTTCCCCTCCGATCGCTATCGGCTCCAGCTGAAGTACCGGGGTGATCTGGCCGGTACGTCCCACTCTGAAATCAACGCCTTTAACTGTGGTTATGGCACTGTCGGAAGGGAATTTCCAGGCAATGGCCCAGGCTGGATTCTGGCTCTCCCAGCCCAGTTTTTTACGAAGCTCGAGGTTGTCCAGTTTCAGAACAATACCGTCCATAAGGAAGGGCTCCATACCGCTGCGTTTATTATAGGTATCACGGATTTTTTCTATCTCTTTCAGAGTATTACCCCGTTGGGTATGCTCGGCAGGTAGCTCAAAACCATAGCCGTACAGGGTATTGATCACCGTCTTGTCGCTATCAAAAGGGCTGTTGACCCAGCGCCATGGGAAGAATTCGATACTGCCCAGTGACGAAACATCCAGTTCTTTGCGACTGATATGGCCGGAGACATAATGACGGGCACTGCTATAAACGGAATTTTTGACGGTCTCATTCAGGCGGGCAAAGAGTTCTCCGTGCAGGACAATATCGTTATATTCCGTAATCAGCGCTTTCGGGATTATGGGCATGTGTTTGACGGCATCAAGAATATTCTGCCCTCTGTCGCCTGTGCCCCGGGTAGAAGCGGCGACCAGTTTGCCGTTCTGATAAACCAGCTCAACCGCAACACCGTCAATTTTGGGTTGAACCAGAATGATTTCCTTACCGGCTTGTTTGAGAAATTTTTTGATATCATCAATGTCCCGGGCTTTTTTCAAGCTACCCATAAAGGCGCGATGGTCAACGTCTCCCTCGATATTCTCCTCAGCAACAGGAGGAAGTGTCAGTTCCGGAAAACACTTTATCAGAGATTGCAGTTGCGCTTTCAGCGCATCGTATTCATGGTCGGTGAGCACGGGAGAGTGTTTGTTGTAGTAAAGGTCATCGTTATGTCTGATCTCTTGTTGCAGAGCAACGATCTGCTTTTCAGCCTGCTCTGAGGTCCAGCTTGGACAGGCGCTCCATACAGTGATTGGAATGAGTAGGAGAAAAAGCGAAAAAAGGTGTTTCATGATCAGTTTTCCGGGGAGGGGGACGTCTTTAATTGATCGGCCAGATAAGACGAAACTGATCGAAATGGGGCATTAGAGCCCCATTAAAGTTAAGGGTTGTATCCATCCGGATTGTCGGACTGCCAGCGCCAGGCGTCGGTCACCATTTCTTCAAGCCCCCGCTCTGCTTTCCAACCCAGCTCATTCAGAGCTTTGTCGGTATTGGCATAGCAGGCGGCAATGTCACCGGAACGGCGAGCCGTGATCTCGTAAGGTACATTTTGGCCAGACGCTTTTTCAAACGCCGCAACTATTTCCAGAACACTGTAGCCTTTACCTAAGCCGAGGTTCCAGGTATGTACGCCTTTGGTCGTACGAAGTTTTTCTATGGCTTTGACATGACCCAGTGACAGGTCCACGACGTGAATATAATCACGAACTCCGGTGCCGTCGATGGTGGGGTAGTCGTTACCGAAAACTCTCAACTTTTCCAGCTTGCCAATGGCCACCTGAGTCACGTAAGGCATCAGGTTGTTCGGGGTGTCATTAGGATCTTCGCCAATGCGACCAGAAGCGTGAGCACCTGCCGGATTAAAGTAACGAAGCAGGGCAATGCTCCAGTCAGTATCCGATTTGAAAAGATCTTCCAGAACTTCTTCCACCATCAGTTTCGAGCGACCGTAAGGATTAGTGGCACTCAGCGGAAAATCTTCTGTGATCGGCAGACTGGCAGGGTCACCATAAACGGTCGCTGACGAGCTGAAGACAATGCGTTTAACATTGGCTGCCTGCATGGCCTGGCAGAGTACAAGGGTGCCGTAGACATTGTTTTCATAGTAATCGAGAGGGATTTCGCAAGACTCCCCTACGGCTTTCAACCCCGCAAAGTGAATAACGGCTTCAAAATCGTGCTGCTGAAAGAGGCCGTCCAGCAAAGCTCGATCGCGGATGTCGCCGTTAACAAACGCCAGTGTTTTGCCGGTAATCTCCTGAACCCGGCCCAGAGATTCTTCGCTGCTGTTGCTGAGGTTATCCAGAACCACTATTTCATAGTTGTCGTTTAATAATTCCAGACAGGTATGGCTACCGATATAGCCTGCACCTCCTGTGACCAGAATTTTACTCATGGTTTTGGCTTCCTGTTCAGATCTCTGTGGTATCAATCAGTCTCATGGACAGATCAATGGATTGAATATCTTTGGTGAGTGTTCCGATGGAAATAAAGTCGACTCCGGTCGCTGCAATTACCGGCAGGCGCTCATCGGTAATACCCCCGGAAGCTTCCAGCCCGGGTTGAGGTGCTGGCAGGGAGTTGTTCAGTTCGACGGTTTCACGCAGTGCGTCCAGAGGGAAGTTGTCCAACATAATGATGTCGGCACCAGCGCTTCTTGCCCGCTGGAACTCTTCCATGTTCTCGACCTCAACTTCCACAGGCTTGCCCGGAGCCATGGCCCGGGCGGTGCTGACTGCCTGCTCAATCCCGCCACAGGCGGCAATATGATTCTCCTTGATCAGGAAGGCATCATAAAGCCCGATCCGGTGATTGTGACATCCGCCTGCCATGACGGCGTACTTTTGGGCGAGGCGAAGACCGGGCAGGGTTTTACGAGTGTCCAGCAGTTTAACGCCCGTCTCTTTGACCAGATTGGCGTAGTAAGAACAGCGGGTAGCAGTGCCGGAAAGGGTCTGAAGGAAGTTCATGGCTGCACGTTCACCGGTCAACAGGCTTCTGGCAGGACCTTCCATAAAAACCAGAACCTGGTCCGCTTCCACCTGTTCACCTTCCTGAACCTGCCAGTCCAGAGTCACCGATGGGTCAATCTGCCTGAATACTTCATCAAACCAGGGGCGCCCTGCAATAACCGCAGGTTCACGACAGAGGATACGTGCTTTGGCCATTTGCCAGGCAGGAATGAGGGAGGCCGTAATATCACCTGAGCCGATGTCTTCTTCCAGGGCATTGCGAACATTGTGCTGGATGGTGTCGGTCAGGTCGGAAGCGAGATTGTCTCGGGGCTGCATGTTGACTCTACTAATATATGGCCGGAAATCATGAAGAATTGGCGGGGATTATAAACAAATCGTTGTCTCATGTCTTTGCTCTTGCCGACAGTAATAGCCTGTCATGATCTATACTCGTGGGTCATGTTCAAAACACAGCAGAAGACAAAAGAGTATGTACATTATCAAGCCGTTTAAGTGTGCTTTTCTTGCCTTGGCCATGTCCTGCTCTCAGGTATGGGCCGAGACCAGACAAATTAATTCCTACATAGCCCTCAAGGATGCTCTTGAACACGGAGAAGTGCCTGTTATCGGTGTGATTGATTTTGGACAGTGTACTCATAAGTACCAGAACCTTAAGCCTCATTCTCAGGCAGTAGAGAGTTTTCGTGGAAAAGAGGTCACTATTTTTAAACGAAACACCATCAATGAAGATGGCACGATAATGATGTTAACGAGCTATAAACTGAATACCTATCTAATGGCTGAAGTCAGGGATGCCACACCTCTGCCAGACTGGATAGAATGGCCAGCCTGGATAGAGTGGCAAAGTGCTTACACCCTCTCCAGAGAAGATGATAAAGAATTTAATATCTGGTTTATTGCCTCGGATGCAAAAACCGGAGAGACCCTCAAAACCGATCACTTCATTTGTTCACTTGGATCAGCCATTAAGTTGTGGCGTACACCTCACTCTTGAATGGACCTGTCGCTTATGCCTTGACGTTATTTTTGGCTAACTGATATTGAGTTCTGCCAGCTCTCTTATCAGTGTCCGGTTAGCAGGCGTTTCTACTCCCAGCTTTTCAGCCTGGTCAATCAGATAGCCGTTAATAAACGCCAGCTCGGTTTTTCGACCCTGTCGGGCATCCATGCAGGTAGACGAGTGGTTCATTGCGGTATTCCGGCAGACTTGCCTGACCAGCTCAAGAAGGTTTCCTGATCCGGGAATACCGGCGACTTGCCTCACCTGTGTCACTTCTTCAGCCAATGCTGCTAAACGTTGTTGACGCTCTTCAGTGTCCAGCAGTTCTCCATTCCTGCAATCATATAAAGCCGTAAGACCATTGATGGCACAATTGACTGCCAGTTTATCCCAGAGCTTTTCTTCAATCTGATGGGTAAACTGAATGTCAACTGGCAGCTTTTTCAGCGTGCCCTTTAATCCTTGCCAGACAGCATTGTCAGGCTTCTGAGCAACAGGACCCACCCAGGTTGACCCACGACCGGCATGACAGACATGCAGAACGTCTTTCATCCATGCTCCTTCAGTCGTCGATGCGGCCCATACGGTTTGTGAACTGAAATGTTGTGCTATCGCCTGTTGGCTGCCCATACCGTTCTGGATTAATAGTATCTGGCACTGGTCTGATAAGTGATCAGCGATTGAAAGAACAGCCGCTTCAGCATCCTGTGCTTTTGTGCAGACTAATAAATGGGTTATCGAGCCAGTGAGAGACTCGGGAGAGTCCAGTTTGATAGGGAAGTGTTGACTGACTCCGTCCAGTTCATCAATGGCCAGAACAGGCTGGGTAACGTTGAGTGAGCGCAGTCTCTGTTCCCGAACAAGCAGGGTCGCTTTCATGCCCGCCTTGAGGAACTGAGCTGTCCACAGGCAGCCCATACTGCCTGCACCGATGATATGCCAGGTCACTTCTTGGCTCACTCTGGTTGAGATAATCCGGGCGAGTTTAAACAGTCAATGGTGATATGTGAATATTGAGTGCTGCCAGTGTTGTAAGATTGGTCTCTATTTGTTCTCGACCATTCAATTTTTCTCCAACTATCTACAGTTTTTTCAATTCAAAATTGAAAATAATAAGCATTAAAAATGAACTTCCTTGATTCATTCAAGTCAAAGATTGTATGTAAACAATATTTATGAACCAGGGGGGAATGATATGGACGTTTCGAATAATACCGCAGGAGTGACCGGTACCGGTGCATACAATAGGGTGTCTGAGGCTAACGCTGCTTCCACCAGTACATCATCAAAAAGCACTGTCACCGCCGTTAATCCCCATAAACAATTGCAACCCGCCCATGAACACCCTGCAGCAGGCCATTCCAGAGCGGGTTGCTCCCTGGTTTTCAGGACGATATCTCAGGCGGCTAGCTCAATTACCCAAAGAGTCACCTGCACCCTGAAAAGGACATCGCGTGTTATTGGGTTGGCTTGCAGTGGTGGCGCTACTATAGCGAAGGTTGTCTGTTATCGTTCTCCTGAACCAATTGCTCAGTTTTTCCATAAAAATGGCGGACTTTGGGGCAAAATAGGCCAATACGTAGCTGCAAAACAAGCACCGGCTGAGTATTTCAAATCACATCAAGATCTTTATAACTACACGACTAACATGGTAAAAGTCGCGAGCCAGTGCTCGGCAGGCAAGGTTGATCCTGAGGTAATCAGGAAAGTTATCGAGCGCAATGTGGCTAATGCCGGACTGCTTTCTGAAGATGCCATGCCGGAACGATCAGGCATAAATGACGGCGTTAGCCAGTTCATGGCTAACAGTGCCGTTTCAGCAGCACCTGTCCGGCATGTTAAAACACTTGGGCGTGGGAGTATTTGCCAGGTCGATCAGTTTAATATTGGTGGACGAGATTTTGCTGTTAAATATTTATCACCAGAGTTGGCAGAAAAAATTAATATTGATGTTTCGTTGGTGAACAGCCTGGTTTCTTTCTTTTATGACTGGGGTTTTATCTCAGAGATGTACTTTGACGACATTTGCAGTGCATTCAAGAGTTTTAGTAATGAGTGTGACTTATCACGGGAACTTAAGTTTACCGAAAAAGCGTCCGAGGCCTTAAAAAATTTGACAGAAACCAAGCGCTACCATGTAACTACCGACTCAGGCCATCAGGTGCCGGTTCAGTTCAGGGTACCTGAGGTGTCTGTACCCTTATCCAGCCCTGATGCCCTTGTGATGGAGTATATTGATGGCTGTTCTCTTGATCGTACAGACGCGTTAAGGGAGAGGCTCGCTTCATGGCAGCCGGACTGGAAAGAGGGTGGAAGGCTAAGTGAAACGGAAATAAATACTATTATCGTCGGCATTCATAAACTTGTGCTAAAAGTTTATCTGGATTTATTCAGTGAATCCTTTTTTTTAAATACTGACCCCCAAACGGGTAATTTCATGGTGAAACTGGAGAGTGATCGTATCAGTATTTATTGTATTGATCACGCCAACAGTACAGCCAATAACGATATTTTGCGCATGATGAAAGACCCTGTTTATTATTCACTTCTTGCAGGACTGTTCTTGTTGTTTCATAACCGTGCTAACGGAAATGGCCTGATTGAAGAGGAAAATATCCCAAGCTCGATGGATACAACCGACGAAGTTGACATCCGGGCTCTGGTTTGTACGGCAATATCCCCGGAAGCGCTGGAATCTATAGAAAAATTTATTGAAACTTATCGTAGGGGCTTTGGAGCGGATATCATACCCCCCATTGATGAATTACAACAATTTCAGAGAGAAGCTAGCGTTGGAGAAATTTGCAGTCAGATTTATCATTGGTTAATAGACACCTCGGACGATTCTAATACGGAGGGGCCTGTCCAATCGGAGGCTGCGTTTGTGGAGCTATTGACGCGATTTTTGATTCGGCTTGCCATGGAGCATGTGGAGCAAGATATGCAGAAGGCTGACATTACAGCCTTGCACAGAGTTGTCGCTGTTCCTTTTGACAAATTTGCTCAAAGTCTGGGTTTTCAGATCAGTCCGAACAATCCCATATTACTGCGGGTTGGGTGGCAATTGTCTGCATATCGCCAGTATATAGGGCAACTGGAGTCGCTAATGGATAACTGGGAGTATTATCGAGAATAGCGAGCTTTTTGACGAACAAAAGCGGGTTTTCAGGCCAATTCACTGCCACCTACGACTGCATGGATGCAGGAGCTAGAGCAACGCAGGAGCAGTTGCCGACGACTGCATGGATGCAGGAGCTAGAGCAACGCAGGAGCAGTTGCCGACGACTGCATGGATGCAGGAGCTAGAGCAACGCAGGAGCAGTTGCCGACGACTGCAGTCTTATTGGTCACTACCTCGGAAAAAGTCAGTAACAATATCTAAGCAATTGTCACAGCAAGGCTAACGCCTTGCAAGGCCTTGACCCGCCTCTAAAGAAGCGGGATTGCGCCCTTAATTTCTTTCAAAATAAATAATAACTGCCTTTCACCACACCGATTGATATTTGCCTAAAATCTGTTGTCAAAGAAATAAACAGACATTCAGGTACACCAACATGTCTCAAGCTCAATACCAGTCTAAGAACCTCAACCACCTTGGCTTGGTTGCCGCTATGTGTCGGGAGTTAAAGATAGCCGAATACATTGATGCCCGTATCACAAATGACTCCGATGTTCGTAATGTCACTATTGGACAAGCTGTAGTTGCAATGATCATCAATGGCTTGGGCTTTACGGGGCAAACTCTATACATGCTCCCTGAGTTTTTTGAGGATAAGCCGATTGACCGCCTTATCGGGGAAGGTATACAGGCTGAACACTTGAACGATAAGGTACTTGGTCGGGCTCTCGACAGTTTGTACGACGCTGGTGTTAGCGACTTGTATCTCAATCTGGCCGTCAAGGTCGTCAATCATCTGAAACTTCCTTGCAAGGCATTAAATCTGGATGGCACCAGCTTTCATGTGGATGGAGTCTATAACAGTCATGACAATCCAGACGACTTGAACTGTATTCATATCTGCCAAGGTTACAGCCGTGACCACCGGCCTGACCTGAACCAGGTAGTCTTACAGTTAATGACTGAAAACCAGGCGGGCATCCCTGTGTTTATGGCCCCTGCCAGCGGTAATGTAAACGACAAAACCTGTTTTCAGGAAATTATCAAAAATCATCTGTCATGTTTTAAGGCTGCTTTGAATAGCCGCTATCTGGTTGCTGATGCTGCCATGTATGTTGCAGAAACCCTTCAGTCGCTTGATGAGCAAAAGCAGCTGTTTATCTCCCGGGTACCCCTGAACATCAAGGAGGCAAAGGAGCTGGTCTGCAAAGCGCCAACCATGTCGCTGGAGCCTGTTGAAGGCTATGAAGATTATTACTCAGCTGAAGTGCCTTCCTGCTACGGAGGGGTTCAACAACGATGGTTCCTGTTTCTCAACAAAAAGCGCGGGCTTAGTGAACGGAAAACACTGACCCGAAAGATGCAAAAACAGTCATTGAAAGAGGCCCGTGATCTGGAGAAGCTGAGCAAAAAGGCCTTTTTGTGCCGGGACGATGCATTGAAGGCTTTTGCCTTGTGGCAGAAACAATCGAAACTTTGCCAAAGCGAAACAGAGCCTGAGGTTATCTGTAAACCCTGCTATTCGGGCAAAGGAAGACCATCGCCGGATAGCAAGCCTGATCACTTCGAGTACTTTGTGCAGGCTGAATGCTTTGTTTCCTGCGAGAAGAGGGAGCATGCAGAGGCCTCACTGGGTTGTTTTATCCTAAGCACCAATGAGCTGGATAAAAATAGTTTGAATGCCTCTGAGCTGTTGTCTATCTATAAGTCGCAACAAAAAGTTGAAGGCGGCTTTCGGTTCCTGAAGAGCCCGGACTTTCTGGTCTCTTCGCTCTATTTGAAGAAAGCGGAACGTATTGAAGCCCTGTTAATGGTGATGACTCTGTGCCTGATGGTCTATGCTGCTATCCAGCACAGAATCAGGCAGGAACTGAAAAAGCAAAGTCGTGTATTTCCAGACCAGAAAAAAAAGCCCTGCCAGAACCCAACAGCAAGATGGGTATTTTTCTGTTTTCAGGGGCTTAGTGTATTAACGGTCAATAATCAGGAGGAACATGTGGTTGGTTTGAAGGAAAGGCAGTGGACGATCATTCAAATTTTGGGCATTTTTTACGAGTCCATGTATTCCTGATAGGGGTGGTGAAAGGCGGATAATAAGCATTAAAAATGAACTTCTTTGATTCATTCAAGTCAAAGATTGTATGTAAACAATATGGATGAACCAAGGAGTTGATATGGACGTTTCGAATAATACCGCAGGACTGACCAGCACCGGTGCATACAATAGGCTGTCTGAGGCTAACTATTCCACCAGTGCATCATCAAAAAGCACTGTCACCGCCATTAATCCCGACAAGCAATTGCAACCCGCCCATGAGCACCCTGCAGCAGGTCACTCCAGAGCGGGTGACTCCCTGGTTTTCAGGACGATATCTCAGGCGGCTGGCTCAATAACACAGGGAGTCACCCGCACCCTCAAGAGGACATCACGTGTTCTTGGGGTGGCTGCCAGTTGCGGCGCTGCAGTGGTGAAGAAAGTCTGTTTACGTTCTCCTGAAGCAGTTGCTCAGTTTTACCATGAAAATGGTGGGCTATGCGGCAAAATAGGCCAATACCTGGCAGCAACTCAGGTACCGGCTGAGTATTTTAAATCAGATCAAAAGCTTTATAACTATGTGACTGACATAGTGAAATCCGCAAGTCAGTATTCGGCAGGCAAGGTTGATCCTGAGGTAATCAGGAAAGTTGTCGAGCGCAATGTGGCTAATGCCGGATTGCGTTCTGACAGGCTGCTTTCTGAAGGTGCCATGCAGGAACGATCAGGCACAGCTGATAATGACAGCGGTAGCCAGTTAATGGCTAACACTGCCGTTTCAGCAGCAACTGTCCGGCATGTTGAAACACTTGGGCGTGGGACTATTTGCCAGGTCGATCAGTTTAATATTGATGGACAAGATTTTGCTGTTAAATATTTATCACCAGAATTGGCAGAAAAAATTAACATTGATGTTTCGATAATGACCGACGTGTTTTCTGACTTTTATGACCGGGGTTTTATGTCAGAGAAGGACTTTGACGACTTTTCCAAGGCATTCAAGAGTTTTAGTAATGAGTGTGATTTATCACAGGAACTTAAGTTTACTGAAAAAGCGTCTGAGGCATTAAAAAATTTGACAGAAACCAACGAGTACCGCGTAAGTACCGGTTCAGGCCATCAGGTGCCAGTTCAGTTCAGGGTACCTGAGGTGGCTGTATCGTTATCCAGCCCTGATGCCCTTGTGATGGAGTATATTGATGGCTGTTCTCTCGATCGTACAGACGCATTAAGGGAGAGGCTCGCTTCATGGCAGCCGGACTGGAAAGAGGGTGGAAGGTTAAGTGAAACGGAAATAAAGACTATTATCGTTGGCATTCATAAACTTGTGCTAACGGTTTATTTGGATTCAATCAGTGAATCCCACTTTTTTAACACCGATTTCCAACCGGGTAATTTCATGATGAAACTGGAGAGCGATCGTATCAGTATTTATTGTATTGATCACGCTAACAGTACTGCCAATAACGATATTTTGCGCATAGTAAAAGATACTGTTTATTATTCACTTGTTATTGGACTGTTCTTGCTTTTTCATAGCCGTGCTACCGGGAATGGTCTGGTTGAGGAGCAAAATACCCCCAGCCCAACGGATACAACCGGCGAAGTTGATGTCCGGGATCTGGTTTACACGCCAATATCTCCGGAAATGCTGGAATCTTTAGAAGAATTTATTGAACCTTTTCGTAGCGGCTTTGGACGGGGCATCATACCCCCCATTGATGAATTACAACAATTTCAGAGAGAAGCTACCGTTGGAGCAGTTTGCAGTCAGACTTATCATTGGTTAAAAGGCATCTCGGACGATTCTAATACGAAGGGGCCTGTTCAATCAGAGGCTGCGTTTGTAGAGCTATTGTCGCGATTTATGATCAGGCTTGCCATGGAGCATGTGGAGCAAGATATGCAGAAGGCTGGCAAAGCGACCCTGAACAAAGTCGTCGGTGTTCCTTTTGACAAATTGGCTAAAAGTCTCGGTTTTCAGATCAGACCGATCGATCCCAGGGTAATGCGGGTTGGGTGGCAATTATCTGCATATCGTCAGTATATAGGGTATCTTGAGGCGCTATTGGACAAATTGGAGCCTGACAGAGAATAGCGCCCGTCCGGGCGACCCTATAATCAGTAGTTGTAATAATAAAGACCTGATCTGAATGGGTAAGTATTTTTGTGACACCCTCGACAAAGAGGGTGTCGCAAAACTCCAACTACTCGTTCCCACGCTCTGAGGTCGTCATTCCCGCGAAGGCGGGAATCCAGCGCCAACGGTGGATCTCTGCCTTCTCGCGGATGACAAGGCCAGGGGGTCACCGGGCAGTATGGTTCTGGTGATGAGTCACTGTGGATTCCCGCCTTCGCGGGAATGACGAGAATGAAGCCGGGAATGACGGGAGTCAACTCGTTCTCACGGCGGAGAGAGTTTTGTGACACCCTCTCTAAGGCTTCGGGTGTTGGTCTCTATTTGTTCTCGATCATTCAATTTTTCTTGACCTGTCTACAGCTTTATAGCTTAAAGTTCCTTCCTGTTGATGGTTTGAGGATGCATCAGTGTGTACCGGATTTCTGAGTTAGCCGCCGCTGTAGGGCTTTCACGTACAGCGCTTCTCTACTACGAGAAGCAGCAGCTTATTTCAGGTAAAAGACTTGAAAATGGCTACCGTCTTTACAGTGATAAAGACCTTCAAAGAGTCCGCTTGATTCAGCAACTGCAGGCGGGAGGGCTGACTTTGAAAGAGTGCAAAGTTTGCCTTGAAAAAAAGATAGACAGGGACCTGTTGAAAAACCGCCTCAGGCAGCTTGATGAAGACATTGCACTGAAGCAGCAGTCACGAGCGCTGTTGGCAGCCATGCTGGGTGAGGGTGACCTCAGAGCCTGGCATGAAGACCTCGATAAGGTTGCTCCTGATGCTCATCTGAACTGGTTAGTAAAACAGGGTTTTAGTGAAAAAGAAGCCCTCAGATTGAAGTGGTTATCGAAAGATATGAATGATCACGAGACTTATATGATCGACTTTATGAAAGTTTATGAGACCCTCGAACGCTGGGGTCCAGGCAGTGAAAAAGACACGCTGAAAGCATTATCACTGGTGCCCGAAGCTCCTGCTGATATTCTGGAGATTGGTTGTGGCAAAGGCCTGTCAACCAGAGTGTTGATAGACAATACCGAAGCACACATCACTGCCATAGATAATGAAGCGTCAGCACTGGCTCGATTAAAAGAGCGTTTTGAGAAGCAGGATATTTCCGGACGGCTTTCCAGCGTTTGCGTGAGCATGACTGAATTGCCCTTTGAGAGTGAAAGCTTTGATCTTATCTGGTCGGAAGGCAGTGCTTATATCATGGGGGTCCAAAAAGCCCTGACGCAATGGCAGTCATTACTGCGGCCCGGTGGCTTCATGGTGGTAAGCGACCTGGTATGGCTAACAGATAATCCGGATCAGGAAGCGATGGCCCATTGGCAGCAAGACTACCCTGATATGCAGACGATCAGCAATCGTCTCAAGCAAATGGACGCTGTCGGATATGATATAGTCGACCATTTTTCTCTAAGCCGGGAGTCCTGGGATAACTACTCCGAACCACTGAAAAAACGAATCCATGATTTGTCACCTGCCATGCCTGACTCATTAGCGCTGAAGAATATTGAGACTGAGCTGGAAATCTACAGAAAATTCCTGGGACAGTTCGGTTATCAAATGTTTGTTCTTGGCAAACGTGATTAAATGGACGTCTATACTTCTCCTGACGTTCCAATGTCGTGGAGAGTATTTATGGCACACATCTATAAAATCCTGGAAGTGGTAGGCAGCTCGACTGTCAGCAGCGATGACGCTATTCGCAATGCTATTGCCACTGCCAGTGTCACTCTTAATCACCTGGGCTGGTACGAAGTGGTGGAGCATCGGGGCCATGTTGAGGATGGTGAGATTGCACACTTTCAGGTAACCGTCAGAATTGGTTTCAGGTTGGAAGACCGTGGTCAATCATCCTGATTGCCATACCCTGTTCAACCTAAGCTTGCCATTCAACAGGGATTCTCGGATACAATAGTCGTCAACGTTTAAAATTTGTTGATTGGGGAATCCCTCATGCCTTCATTTGATATTGTTTCAGAAGTGGATATGCACGAGTTGACCAATGCGGTCGATCAGGCGAACCGTGAGCTGACCACCCGTTATGATTTCAGAGGGGTTGAAGCCAGCTTTGAAAAAAGCGGTGAAAACCAGATTGTGATGACGGCCGATGCTGACTTCCAGCTGCTGCAAATGGTTGAAATGCTGAAAACCAAAATGGTCAAGCGGGGCATTGATGTTAAATGTCTGGAAGTGAAAGATCATTATGGTTCTGGCAAACAGGTCAAACAGGATGTCATCGTTCGTCAGGGGCTGGATAAAGAGCAAGCCAAAAAAATCGTCAAGATGATCAAGGATGCCAAGCTCAAGGTACAGCCAGCCATTCAGGGTGAGCAGGTTCGCGTTACGGGTAAGAAGCGTGATGATCTTCAGACCGCTATTGCATTGTTGAGAGAAGCGGATACCGAGATGCCTCTGCAGTACAACAACTTCAGAGACTGATTCTGGCAGGAGGGGCTTGCCTCTCCTGTTAACCGGCATCCGGTAAATCAACATCGAGACAAAAAAATATTCCCCGGCATGTTCAGGTGTGCTTTTATTAAACTTTCCCGATAGTTCTATAAAATAAATTTGCCAGATTCGACCACTGGAAGACGTTAACGGTATGTTATTATCAGGGCACCTTTCTATGAGTTCAACGAAGAACTCGCTGACATCTGTGAAGAGCAAACCCGGAGGAGCAGAATGCAACTAATGGACTCTTCTTCCCGTTCCTGGGGAGAGGCATGGAAAAGCTTCAGGCATCCAAGGGTCATCAGTGTTCTGTTTCTTGGTTTTTCAGCCGGCCTTCCCATATTACTCATATTCAGCAGCCTTTCTATCTGGCTCAGGGAGGCGGGTGTTGAGCGCAGCATGGTGACCTTCTTTAGCTGGGCTGCCCTGGGTTACTCCTTCAAGTTTGTCTGGGCCCCTCTGGTAGACAGGGTCCCTCTGCCATGGTTGACAAAAAGTCTCGGGCGTCGCAGAGCCTGGCTATTACTCGCCCAGTTCGCGGTGATGGCTGCTCTTTTATTTATGGCGAGTCATGATCCTGTCTATGGATTGACCTGGGTTGCAGTGGGGGCTGTGATGCTGGGATTCTCATCTGCTACACAGGATATAGTGATTGATGCCTACCGGATAGAAGCTGCAGAGAGCGATCTTCAGGCCATGATGTCTTCCGCCTACATTGCGGGCTACAGAGTCGGCATGCTGGTGGCCGGGGCTGGCAGTCTGGCACTGGCCAGCTGGTTTTCAGGGGGTGATGAATCCGTTTATCACTACCAGGCCTGGGCTTCTGTCTATCGCTGTATGGCTGCGTTCATGCTGGTAGGGGTTGTCACCACCTTGTTGATTCCAGAGCCTGAAAACAATCAGTCTGCCTTCTCTCAGGATTATGGCACCAGTGACTATGTTCGTTTTCTGGGGTTGTTTGTAGTAGCGGCAGGGGCTTTTGTTGCAGGTTTTACATTAACTCCCGAGATCTCTTCCCAGTTGAAAACAATGTTGGTTGATGGCGGTGTTTCAGTTCATGTTGCAGGGTTCTTTTCTGAATCTTTCCGATTGCTGTTCAGTGTGGCTCTGGGTGGTGGGGCTGCCTGGTTGATGATCAGTCTGAACGTAGCGCCCAAGGGGATGGTCAGAGAAACCTATGTGGCTCCTTTTGCTGATTTCTTTGCGCGTTACGGAAAACTGGCGATCTATATTTTGCTGCTGGTAGGCACCTATCGGATTGCCGATATTGTTATGGGGGCAGTGGCTAATGTGTTCTACAAGGATATGGGTTACAGCAAGGAACAGATAGCAGCTGTTACCAAAACCTTTGGTCTGTTAATGACCATTGCCGGTGGTTTTCTGGGGGGATTGTTAGCCCTTCGCTACGGGGTGATGAAAATTCTCTGGATCGGTGGGCTATTGGCTGCTATCAGTAACCTGCTGTTTTCCCTGCTGGCTCAAATGGAACCTGAAACCTGGATTCTGGCTGTGGTCATCGCAACTGACAATCTCAGTGCAGGTATTGCCTCTGCTGCCTTTGTTGCTTTCCTCTCCGGTTTGACGAATCGTGCATTCACAGCGATGCAGTACGCAGTCTTCAGTTCGCTGATGTCGCTTGTACCGAAACTATTGGCGGGGTACTCCGGTAGCGTGGTGGATGCAGTGAACTATCCTGTCTTTTTTGCAGGCTCCGCTATTCTTGGTTTGCCGGTGCTGCTGTTAATCAGTTACGTGCAGAGGCTTATGGAGCAATCTGAGGAAGCTGCACGCGATTGACACCAGGCGGGCTTAAAGCCCGCCTGGAAGGCTTATATGGTCCGCCCCGTTTTGCAAGAGCCTGTTTTGTTAATTAATCATTAGGTAAACCCCCGGCTATGCCGGGGAGACTCGCATAGGTTATACCGAGGCTTCGGTAGCTAACCTCAAAGGTTCCGCCAAGAACCAAGAGGTTTGACTTATGCCAGACTACAAAAGTCTGACTCATACTCGATGGGATTGTAAGTATCACATTGTCTTTATTCCCAAAAAGAGGCAAAAGGTTATTTATGGGAGCTTGAGAAAATTTCTGGGAGCCATTTTCCACGATCTTGCCAGTCGCAAAGGGTGTGAAATTGTGGAAGGGCATTTGATGCGAGATCACGTTCATATTTGCATTAGCATTCCGCCGAAACATTCTGTTTCAAATGTTGTTGGCTATTTGGAGGGTAAATGCGCAATAGCTATTGCGAGACACTTCAAAGGTAAGCAGAGGAATTTTTCTGGTGAGCATTTCTGGGCAAGAGGGTATTTTGTCAGCACAGTAGGTCTTGATGAAGATGTGGTTAGGGAATATATCCGAAATCAGGAGAAAAATGATGAAACACGAGATCAGCTGAAACTTGGTTTTGACACGCGCCCTTGGGCGCAATAAAAGCCCTTTGAGGGCGTCACCTAATAAGCCTCCGGCTCTCGGAGGTCATTTAACTTGCAAACAAAGATAACTGCAATTACATTCGGCCTATTCATGAGGTCTAACCTTCTGGCCCTGATGGGTATCCGCGCAACCTGGCCTTATCAGTCCGACGGCCTCAAGGGCCAAGTCTCCTATCAGGTTTCAGGTTGCCGGTTTTTACCTGATTGCCATCAACTGTACATGCTCATCGCAATCTGCGGGGGGTGGGAGTACTGAAGTGGCGTTTCGGCTGGCTGGGGATCCGGTGAAACCAGAGCAGGGGGAGGCCGCATGAGCTGTCACCCTGAATGCCTGACCACATGTTCACGCAAAGCTTCATTGATACGGGTCTGCCAGCCTTTGCCAGTGGCGCGGAAAAATTCTACCACCTCGGGTGACAGCCGGATAGTAATCCGCTCCTTGGTCTCTTCGGCCTTGGGTCGCCCCACTGGGCGTAATTGTTTGAACTCCTCGTCAGTAAGTTCATATGTGTCAGGACCAGCGGCAATGCCTGCATTGATGGCCGCCTCTTCTTCATCAGTGGGCCATATAGTGCCCGGTATAAGCTTCGGCATAACGTTTAATCTCCCTTTTATCAAGGGCACAAAGGTTTAACCAACTCAGGCCGCCACCTGCAACCGGACACCCAGCGCCTTAAGAATGCGGTGAACCGTATCCCAGCGGGGCTGAGTCTTGCCGTTGAAGGCTTTGTAAAGGCTTTCGGGATTCAGTCCGGTCTGCTCGGCCAGCTCGGCCACGCCTTTGTGCTTTACCACATCCCCAAGGGCAATGATGAACACAGCGGGGTCCTCATCAAGGTAAGCCTCCGTCAGAAACCATGGAATGTCTTCATCGGTCAGGGCATGGTCAAAAGGATCAAAGGGTGTCAATTTCAAACTCATCGTTTATTCCTCCAGGTCTTTCAGGATCTGTCTGGCTTTTTCTATGTCTCTGGACTGGCTGGACTTGTCGCCAGCGCAAAGCAACACAATCAGCTGACCCTCACGGATCGTGAAATAAAGGCGGTAACCCTTGCCTGCAAAAATTCTCATTTCACTGACACCACCACCCAACGGTTTGGTGTCGCCCAGGTGGCCAGCACGGGCACGGACCAAGCGCATGGTAACCGCCCTGCGGGCTTGACGGTCCTTCAGTCGGGTTTGCCAGCGGACAAACTCCCGCGTTCGAGTCACTTCATACTTCATAGAATTATTGTATGCACGTTAATTAAGGTTTGCCAGCTCTTAAAAGTAGCACACGTTAACGCTTTATCCATTCGGGTAGAGCTCGACAGTCGGCTTCTGGCCCTGCTCCACGCCTAACGGGATATAGTCATGGGTGGTTCGCTCCGATTAATCCTGTTTAAATGGTTAACTCCATTTTGGCTTACTTGAAGCCGTTTAGGAGGGGCGGACAATATAAGCTTCCTAGCAGCCTGACCGAGAATAGACTGCCCTACTGCGGCGGCAGCAAATTGGTCTGAAAATCCGCTTTTGTTCGTCAAATAGCTCGCTATTCTCCTCACAAAACCGAATTTTCATCCTCAATTTTCTGCCGTCCTCGCTACGGGCGCTATTCTCGGTCAGGCTCCTAGCGTTTGATCTCGGCAATGAGTTTTGCCTGCCATTGTTCTTTTTCCTGTTCGGGGAGCTTGCCGAGAGAATCCCTGCAAATATGCATCATTGCCTGGAGAATGGTCTCGGGTTGATAGTTAAGGTTTTCCAACTGGCGAATAATTTCAATCGCCAGAGCAATGTCTTCCGGGTGCTGATCCTGATCGTTCAAACTTTAATCTCCACTCCATTGATATAGCTTCAGATTGACCTTGCCATTAAGAAAAGTAATACCTTCTGACTCAAGCAAGGATTGCTGTTGCTGATACTTGGCGCTGGTTTCCGGAAACGAAATCTGTCCCTTGCTATTGATGACCCTGTGCCAGGGAAGTCCGGAACCTGAAGGCAGTTGCTTCATAATATTACCCACTACCCGGGCATAGCCCGGAGCACCGACCATGTTGGCCAGTTGTCCATAAGTGACCACCTTACCCTCGGGTATTTTGGTCAGGATGAGCCAGATATCGGATGGACTGAACGGTGCTTGCAAGCCTGGTCTCCAGAGTGATTGGAAAAGTAGTCGAGGGATAGATATTACCAGCTAACTTGCCAAGCAGTCTGTCGGACTATAAGACTGTCCTACTGCGGTTGCAATAAATTGGTCTAAGAATCTCTGTTTCTTCGTCAAATAGCTCGCTATTCTCCTCAGAAACAGAGATTTTTATCCTCAATTTCTTGCAATCCTCGCTACGGACGCTTAAGTCCGACAGGCTGCAAGCATATCTTAATCTGTTGGCCATTTGTCGTGAAAAGTTTTTCAGTGTTCCCCGACGAAGCACCTAAAGATGGCAAGACAAACGATGATTCTGCCTTTTTGTTGGTTCCAGGCACCCGTTTGTAGAGGCAAAACTGATGCCTATAGCGGCTTTCCCTCTTGTTAAGCTTTCATTAATTTGGAACTCTTGTCCCCCTTATAAAGCATTAAGACATCGATTCATCGAGGGGTATTCATGGGGGTCCAGTGTTTCAGGGGCATTGGCCGTTTTCCTGGGTTACGCAAAGTCTGGGTACTACTTCTTTCCTGCATGGCAGCGATGGTCCATGGGGATAAGATATGGATGGAAAATGGAGATGTAATCAGTGGCAAAATCATGGGGCTGGAAGCGGGTAAACTGACTGTTTCTACCCGTTATGCTGGAGATATTTCCATCAATTGGCGTCATGTTCGTTCTCTTGAAACCGATCAGCCCGTCTGGATTGGTTTGATTGGTGAGAAAGAGGCTCAGCAGCGTCAGTTAAAGAGCAATGGCGATCAACTGGTGGTTGTGGATCCCGATGGTTTTGAGCGGCGCTTCTCGGCCGCCTGGCCAGTAGCAGAAATTCGCCGTGAACAACCCGTACTGGCTTCTAACTGGGACATTGCAGGCAAAGTCAACTTTGGGTTGGACAGTGATCAGGGTGAGGACAATGAAACCACCTTCACGCTCAGTGGCAATCTAGATATCAATGACGAGTGGAACAAGAACAGTTTTAAGTGGGACATTGAAATAGAGAAAGAAGAAGACTCAGACTCTTCCACCAAAGAGTGGGAGCTGGGGTATGCATACAGTCGCTATTTCACTGAACACTGGTTTGTCCAGGGCTCTCTGGAGCAGGAGTACGACTCCACGGAAGATCTGAGATCAAGGCTGACCCTGGGAGGGTCGGTAGGTTACCGCTTCAGGGAAACGGTCAAAGAAACCTTGATTACCACTGTCGGCCTGACCCATCTCTGGGAAGATTATCAGCTGGAAGATAACCAAAAAAACCTGGCCGTGACAACAGGGCTGGTGTACCGGAAGAAGCTCATTGATAACCTTGAGTATTCCTTTAACAGTAAGCTGTTTTACCGTCTGAACTCAGGTCGGCAGTGGTTGTTTGATGGAGAGCATGGTTTGAGGGTGGGGTTATCTGAAAGTCTTTCTTTAAACCTGATGCATTATCTGGATTACGACAGTATTCCAACAGAGGGTGCTGACAAAACCTCCAGTCAGATCAAGGTGGGCATTGGTTATTCCTGGTAGCGAGGATTGGCCGCAGAGGCCAATAGCTTCTGCGGCGACCAATCACAGGCGTAAACCTCCATCCAGTTCCAATACACGACCATTGAAGTAGTCGTTTTCAAAAATGAAGGCGACAGTTGCCGCAATCTCTTCAGGCTTGCCCATACGTCCAGCCGGAATACCTGCAGTCATTTTGGCGCGGGCTTCAGGCTTCATGCCCAGCGTCATTTCAGTCTCAATCATGCCCGGTGCAATTGCAGCGCTCCTGATGCCAAAACGAGCCAGTTCCCTGGCCCAGGATACTGTCATGGCGACGACACCGGCTTTAGCGGCGGAGTAGTTGGTTTGTCCAAAGTTGCCTGAGCGGGAAATGCTGGCAATGTTCAGAATCAATCCTTTGCTGCCTGAATCAATCATGCTGGCCGCCACCTCACGACCACAAAGAAAAACACCCGTGAGATTGACGTCAATGACTGACTGCCATTTTGCCAATGAAAGCTTGTCAGTGACCTTGCCGTCTTTTGTCCTGATCAGTAAGCCGTCACGCAGGATGCCTGCATTATTGATAAGACCATTGAGCGGGCCCAGTTTCTCGCTGGCAAGCCTGACACTGTTTTCTACTTCCTGCTCATTGGCGACATTGGTGGGCAGGGCAATGGTTTTTGCTCCCAGCTCAGAGCATTCTTTTAACGCCTGATCCAGGGCTTCGCCTTCAAGATCTATCAGTCCAAGGCCAGCGCCTTTTTTTGCCAGATGCAGCGCCATGGCCCTGCCCAGACCACGGGCAGCGCCGGTGATCAGGATGTTGCTTCGTTCAAGATTCATTCTACTGTTCTTCTGCGTCTGAAAACCACTTAGTGATTGTAACGGAACACAACGAATTCTCTATAAACGGCTCTGTTATGCGGAGCAGCCATTAGAACGAGCTGCTTTGTCAGAGTTCTTCCTGATCAGCCAGGGATGTAGCGATATCTTTCACTGTCAGAAGCGCTTTTGTGGATAAGGAGCCTCTCTGAGCCCGCAAACCGGCCTTAGTTCAATGACGACACCATCAATCAAATTACTCTGGCATATAGCCCCCAAACTCCTTAGCCGGAGGTTTGGGGATATTGCCAGCAGCGTCAGGATTTAAAATCGGGTATTGGGCCAGCACTTTTCTGATTTTGGATTGCAATCCGCCAACCTCTCTTTGGTCTGATGCGTTTTGTTCCTGAATTTCTGCGTACTCTCTGGCTATTGGCCCGCGATGGACGAAAAGGGAGGGTTTGATAGGAAAGTTTCGGAGTATGATTTTAACTCTCTTTAATTCATCCTCACTTAAGACAGGTCTGAGTGCATCAAGCAGTTGTCGTTGGGAAAGGAATGAATAGTCCTGATTCTCCCTGCTGACAAACCTTTCTAACTCCACACCAGCCCTGTAAAGATGAGCCGGGTTATCTCCACGCAGGACATTTCTCCGATAACTGCGGCCAGACGACAGCAAGCCATCGACATAACTTTTCAAATGCCCCGCCATACTATTAGCTTCTTGCCAGAACTCGGCCAGGCGATTCTCATAGGCTTCCTGTGAATGTTTTTTGTATCTTGCTTCCTCCTCCGATAGAAGAGGCTTAAGTTCCAACATCTTTTTCTGATGTTGAGCAATCAGCTCTTTGAGAACCGTGATTTCTTGAAAGTCCCTGTGAAGCTCATGCCTCACCCCGTCCCGGGCAGCTTCTATACACTCTTTGGCCAATGGCTTCAGACTACTGGCAAGCATGTTCAACCCTACGAAAGCTGTTGCTGCTCCGACGGCGGCACCGCAGACCCATGGATGTCTCTGAACGGTATCTTCCAGCACGGCAACAGCGCGATCGGCCAGACCTGTGCCGGTTGGCACAGTGACAGGGGGCCAGTTCTTTACCAAAGCATCCAGGGAAACCGCTCCTGCAGAAGCAGTCCCCGCCACGAGTGCTAAGCTGGGTAATAATTTTGTCCTGGTTCCCTCCATCGGATCATACCAGGAAAAAACTTTCCTGATATTTCTAAACACCCCCTCCTCAGAGGCATTGGCTGATGTGGAAGCAGGCTGTCCCATTGACAGGCTTTGAGCCATTGGATTACCGATCTGCATAACGAAATTCCTGTAAGTTAAATTGAGGTAAATGGGCTGATTTAAGTGCGTTACCAGCCATCCTGAGCATTCAGACCTCAATGCTCGAACAAAGTTCCAACGTTAACAGTCTGCGGTATTGTTCAATGATTGCATGTCTGCCTGGTGATTAGCGGCTAACAGCGCATGAAAATCTTATTGATAATCACTCTCATTAATATATAATCGCCGAAAAATACCTGAAACAGGTGTCTTAATATTCAGCCATAGTTGATTCCAGCTATAGATAGTTGATTCCGGCTATAGGTTGATCAGCAGTATTCTACATATCGAAATATACCCGCTGGATTTGGGAAATCTTCAAAGGCAGTGGTTATAAGTGGTATGTTTTATGATATGAAAATTCAGGGGGAAACAGATGGAACCTAAGGTTCAGGCGGCGCACGACGCACGCAACTTACTTTTGAATGAGTACCACGGTATTTTGTCGACTCACTCTGATGATGTGCCCGGGTATCCGTTTGGTTCTGTTATGCCTTACTGCCTCGACGGGCAGGGCAGCCCGATCATCCTGATCAGTGACCTCGCCCAGCACACCAAAAACATTGAAGCCAACCCCAAGGTTTCCTTGATTATTACCCAGAGTGGTGTAGACGATATCCATAAGGCTGGCCGTCTGACCTGGATGGGTGATGCAGAAAAGATTGCAACGGACAGCGAAGAACTTAAGGAGTTGGAGCAACGTTACTACTCTTTCTTCCCACCTTCTGCTCAGTATCACAAAACCCATGGTTTTGACTTCTACCGAATTCATCTGAAGCGTGCTCGTTTCATCGGTGGTTTTGGTCAGATTTTCTGGGTAAAAAATGAGCTGATGACTCGTGAAAACCCATTTTACGGCAGCGTAGAAAAGGGCATGGTCAAGCATATGAACGAAGATCATGTCGAGGCGATGGTGAAGTACTGCAAAGCTGCTGATATTGATCTTCCGGAAGGTGTTGAGCCAAAGATGGCAGGTATTGATGCCACTGGCATGCACCTGCTACTGAAAGACAGGCTGGTTCGTATTCCTTTCCCGACAGAAGTGGATGAGCCAATGGCAGTACGCAAGACTCTGGTTGAGATGGCTAAAGTGGCCTGATAACAGGCTTTGCTTTTAGCAAAAAGCCCCGACGTGTTCGGGGCTTTTTGCGTCTAAACTCTTGAAGTTTGCACAATTAACATTATATAAGAAGCACCATTGTCTCTGGAGGCTTCTATGCGCTTCCCCGTTTGGATTTTTTTACTGCTCCCTGCTCTTGAACTGGTCGTGCTGATCAAGGTAGGTAGTTATATTGGCGCACTTAATACACTGGCTCTGGTTATCCTGGGTATGGTGGCAGGTATGGCGGTCATCCGTCGTCAGGGTTTTCGTACCATGCTCAAGGCCCGAGAGAAAATGAATCGTGGCGAGAAGCCTGCACTGGAATTGCTGAAAGGTTTTGTAACCGCCCTGGGCGGAGTGTTGCTGATGGTTCCCGGCTTTATCACCGATTTTATCGGGCTGGTTCTGCTCATTCCCCCGGTGCGCAGTATGCTGGTAAGACGAATGATCAAAAATGGTCGCTGGCAGGCGTCATCCAACACCTTTGAGGGTGAATACTACCGTGAAGACGTCGACACTAACCGGGGGATTCACCAGACCCTTGAGGGTGAGTTCAAGCGCGAAGATGAAAAAAAATCTTAGTACCCCCTTGAAAAGACAAAAGCCACCCCTACCTACTTAGTACCGATAATTGGGTTCGGTTCTGGCGATGCAAGTCAGACCGTTTTACAAGAGTTGATTGCTGATTTTTCGGCATAAACAGTTGGAGAGATACATCGATGAAAATCCGTCCGTTGCGTGATCGCGTGGTCGTTCGTCGTGAAGAAGAAACCACTACCTCTGCTGGCGGTATCGTGTTGCCAGGTTCTGCTACTGAAAAGCCAAACCAGGGTGTGGTAGTGGCTGTCGGTGACGGCGTATTTCTGGACAACGGTGAAAAGCGTCCTGTGGGTGTGAGCGTCGGCGACAAAGTCATTTTTGGTAAGTACGCTGGTTCTGACACCGTGAAGATTGACGGTGAAGAGCTGATCATCGTATCCGAGAGCGAAATCTACGCTGTTCTGGAAGACTGATCCCGGAACCCCGATTTCATAGCAACTGTTTTAAATTTCCAAAGGATTACCCATCATGGCAGCAAAACAGGTTAAGTTCGGCGACGAAGCTCGCAAACAAATGCTGGAAGGCGTCAACATTCTGGCCGACGCTGTAAAAGCGACTTTGGGTCCAAAAGGCCGTAACGTTCTGCTGGAAAAGTCTTTCGGCGCTCCAACCATCACTAAAGATGGTGTATCTGTAGCCAAGGAAATCGAGCTGGCTGACAAATTCCAGAACATGGGTGCTCAGCTGGTTAAGGAAGTCGCATCCCAGGCCAACGACCAGGCGGGTGATGGTACGACCACTGCAACTGTACTGGCGCAGTCTATTCTGAACGAAGGTCTGAAGTACGTAGCTGCCGGCATGAATCCAATGGATCTCAAGCGTGGCATCGACAAGGCGGTAGCGGCTGTTGTTGAACAACTGAAAGCTATGGCCACACCTTGCGAAGACAGCAAGTCCATCGCTCAGGTAGGCACTATCTCCGCTAACTCCGATGAGCTGGTGGGTCAGATCATCGCTGAAGCCATGGAGAAAGTTGGCAAGGAAGGTGTTATCACCGTTGAAGAAGGTTCCGGTCTGGAAAATGAACTGGACGTAGTAGAAGGTATGCAGTTCGATCGTGGCTACCTCTCTCCTTACTTCATCAACAACCAGGAAAGCATGTCTGCTGAACTGGAAAATCCTTTCATCCTGCTGGTTGACAAAAAGATCTCCAACATTCGTGATCTGCTGCCAGTACTGGAAAACGTAGCCAAAGCTGGCAAGCCTCTGCTGATCATCGCTGAAGATGTTGAAGGCGAAGCTCTGGCCACTCTGGTTGTAAATAACATGCGTGGCATTGTTAAGGTAGCTGCTGTTAAAGCGCCTGGCTTCGGTGACCGTCGCAAAGCCATGCTGCAGGACATAGCGATCCTGACCGGTGGTACTGTTATTTCTGAAGAGGTGGGTCTGTCTCTGGAAGCCGCTTCTCTGGAAGACCTGGGTTCTGCCAAGCGTATAGCCATCACCAAGGAAGACACCACCCTTGTTGATGGTGCTGGCAACCAGGCTGATATCATTTCCCGTGTTGAGCAGATCCGTGCCGAGATCGAAAACTCCTCCTCCGACTACGACAAGGAAAAACTGCAAGAGCGTGTTGCCAAGCTGGCTGGCGGTGTTGCTGTGGTCAAGGTTGGCGCTGCGACCGAAGTGGAAATGAAAGAGAAAAAGGCTCGTGTAGAAGACGCTCTGCACGCTACCCGCGCAGCTGTGGAAGAAGGCGTTGTAGCTGGTGGTGGTGTTGCTCTGGTTCGCGCGCTCTCCAAGATCTCTGTTGAAACGGCGAATGCTGAGCAGAAAGCCGGTGTTGAGCTGATTCTGCGCGCTCTTGAAGGTCCAATCCGTCAGATTGCTTCCAACTCCGGTGATGAAGCTTCTGTTGTTGTTGATAAGGTTAAATCCGGCGAAGGCAACTTCGGTTACAATGCTGCTACCGGCGAGTACGGCGACATGATCGAAATGGGTATTCTGGACCCTGCTAAAGTAACCCGTTCTGCCCTGCAGGCGGCTGCTTCTGTTGCAGGTCTGATGATCACTACTGAAGCCATGGTTGCTGATGAGCCCGCTGACGCTGCTGCTCCTGCTATGCCTGACATGGGCGGCATGGGTGGTATGGGCGGTATGGGTGGCATGATGTAGTCATCTTCCCGAAGCTCTGCTTCTCCTAAAAGGCTGCTTCTGTTTCAGGAGTGGCCTTTTTTGATGATCATATTCCCCATCGTTTGCGGTGATCTGCTTGCAGAGATCACTTCATGCCGACTCAATTGTTGCTGACAAACCGCTTCTTAAGCTCGAATCTGAGAGTGAAAAAAAGTGGAATGTGAAGGAACCTTTTAGATCTTTCAGAATCAAACCTTATATGGACAGAGGAAGTTGACCCTCTGAGGAGAGTTTCCAACTCAATCAGGAATGCACTTTGCCGATGACTCTGGTCATGGCGATTAACAGGAAAGGAGCAGCATATGAGCAGTGGCATGGAAATCAGAGGGAATGGTAGTCATCTTCAAACACCGTCTGGAAGTACAGGTGGCAACGACCCTTTATCAAATGACGGGAATTCAAAAACTCATAAAATCAGTGGTCCTGTGAACCCTGATCATCAGTTAAGCCAGCTTCAGCAAAAAAAGACGCCTGATACGCCTTTAAGCGAAAGAAGAATAGATTCTTCAAACCCCGAAAATACACCGGGGCTGAGACCCGGCGAAGAACCACCGGCACCACCGGTACCACCGGCACCACCGGTACCACCGGCACCACCGGCACCACCGGTACCACCGGCACCACCGGCACCACCGGCACCACCGGCACCACCGGCACCACCGGCACCTCCGGCACCCGAGACTCCCGAAGAAAAAGCCTTCAGGGAGTTCAGAGAGCTTGAAACCATGACTAAGGATCAACTCATTGCCAGGCAGAAGGAGAAGCTGAATGAAGCAGCTCCGATCTCCAATCGCTATGAGGAGTTTTCCTTATTAAATCGAGCCAAGGGGGCTCTGGATAATCCAAAGAATGCTCCAAAAGATCTCAAAGTGACCATTGCCTTTCCAGGTGAGGAGCCCGTTACCCTCATTCCATGGGACGACCAGCTTATGGAGCGAGCTGATTTTCATAAACTTTGGGATACCGCTAGAAAGGTGCTGGCAGAACATGAGATTGCAAACTTTGCCAATTACAATTCTGAACATGAAAATGAAAAATTGGAAATCATTAAAAACAGTATCAAAGTGATCGCTGATAAACTGGGCGACAACACTTACCAGGAAGGTGAGAACGATTTCGATAACGATTGGGAAAAGCATTGGAAGGAAGTACGCCATAAGCCTGTGAGACTGGAGGCTTTTGAAGGTTTGAACCGCTCCAATAGCCCCGTAGTTATTACCGAAGGTCCGCCTGAGTCAGCCCAGTAAAGGCCGGAAAGAGTGTCAGAACAGCAGGAAAGATTAAAGGGAAGCATGGCTTCCCTTCTTTTCTAGTCCTTTAAAATGTTCTTAGTACAGGCTGTGCAAAAACAGAGCGTATGAAGTTTTCTGATATTGTTTTATCTTCCAGTGATCCTGAACAAATCAAACATTCCTGACGTCCTTCTGTGGCTCCCTCAATTGCTCCTGCTTCCAGCGTTGTTCCATTGTTGGAACCTTGATTTTCTGAACGCCAGCCAGAGTCAAAATTACGGGAAGAACCGGTATCCTGGAGAGAATGGTCCGACAGATTGCCGGGAATGCCTGAATGTGAATAGATTTCTTTAGCTAATAAACGCGAGGGTGTGAAGTTAATGTCAAGACCCAGAATATTGTATGCAAACTCTCGCATGCCTTGATAGCTATGCGAAAACTCGGGTACAGAAGCAAAGGGTCCTTGGCGTAGGAGCGAAATAGCATTGAAGCAGTTACCCAAAATTCCAGTGGACATGAATTTTTTCAACAGTGCTTCCAGCGTCTCTGGCCAGCTCCAATGTAAATTCGTACACATTGAAGAAGCTCTTGCCATGGTGCATAGCCCGATTAAAAGGGCTGTTTCAGTGTCCAGGTTCGCTGCTTTGAGCTGATTGGCAAAGCCTTGCGCAGAATAATATTCGCTGATATTGCCAGACAGCAGTGAATTGGATAATGCCGGATGGTAGCTGTTTCGGGTGAGACGTCTAATCAGAACATCAGAATGATGTAAGAAGGTATTCATGGTAAGAACATAAGGACCAAGAAAAGTAAAATACATCAGGGCTAAACTGTTATCAATATTGATATGATGAGACAGGAATTCTGGTGAATCTGGATTGAAAATAGTGTAATAGGGGTTAATCCCGTCAGCGTTGGTTTGATTATAAAACAATGGATCAAAAAGGCTTTTTGCCATTGCCTGTATTAGCTCCTGATCTTCCGGGCTGTTTTCCGTGGTCGTATTTACAGTGAATATACGAAATATAAGCCTTAGTATTTTCTGAATGCGCCCATGCCGATGTTGAGAATCCCCAATGTTGACATAGTTAAAGTAAAAGTTTGACAGATTTCTAAAGTCTTGCTCATCAAGCAAAAAATCATTATGTATTTCCAGTCGATCATCTCCAGATACATCGTCAGCCGTTAAATTCAGTCTGAAAAAGCCAATACGAATATTTTCAAAGGGACTCACGATCGAATTATCTGCGCCCTCTTGTTGTTCTTTCGAAGGTGGATTCCGGTTTTTTTTAAAATACTGGCGAAACTCTTCAAGGTCATAGGTATCCTTTGCCAGCCCCTGCTGAAAGAAAAAAAACACTGAAAACAAAAGCACCATAAAGGAGCGATCCAGGATCATAACCTTGCCTTCAATTAGTTAAAACAACCTCATTAGAATAGTAACTAACAAGCCTGCCGTTGGGCTTTTTTTCAGTAAAGCCTGAAGGCCAAAAAATGACTGGTTAATCTGTCAAAGACTCAGAAATCCAGTACTTGACAGGACATATCTACCTAAGAAATCAGCTTCAACTTTTCTTGATTTGAGACGTGGAAAATGAAAATTCCAAGTCTTACAGCTCCATGGAGCTCTGACTGATTGAAGTCAGTCATTCTGAGTATGTTGGAAGACAGAAACTTTGTTCAGTTGCGCTTAAAAACATATTATGAACTTTTACTTTAAAAACGCGTCGAACATACAGCGTCAATTCCGAACGTCTTTTCTAATTGACTCTTTCTAATTGAAGATAAATACGAGGTGTGGAGCAACCACCCATGGATCGAATCAATAACAACCCTGATATTTCTCGCTCAACAACGCCTGGACAATCTATATCTGGGCGATTACCAACGGGTATGGGTGTCAGTGCAGGCAGGAAAATTACTGTAGCGGACAAGGATGAACGTTCACTACTCAATTTGCCCAGCCTGACACAATTGAAAATTATTGGCTGTTTGAGACTTAAAGATATTGCCCGTTTAAAGCAGGTGTGCAGCTACTTTCGTGAGCTTATTAAAGGAGAAGATATTCTGGCAAAGGCGTGGTATCGCCGCTTTTCTTCAACACACCAGTCGTTACTAAAGACAGTTATCTCCGCAAAAAATGATGAACAACTCAGCCGTTGGGTGGGGCATTTTACGAATAATCAAGTGTTAACCCGATCACTTATAAAACGCCGAAAGAATGCTTATTTTCCTGCTCTGGTCTTTTTCAACAACACTGATTTAATGTCGCAATGCAAAACGTTCAGTTTAGAGACGAAAGCCACTATTTCCCATAGACGCCCTATCAGATCGGCCACTTTCAGTACCGATGGCCTCCACCTGGTGACTGCCAGTAATGATTGCACGGCGAAAATCTATGACCAGGAGGACAATGGATCATGGCAAGAAAAAGCCATCATTTCCCATGATGACTGGGTCAGATCAGCCACCTTCAGCGACGATGGGCGCCACGTCGTGACCACCAGTGACGATAAAACCGCAAAAATCTTCAGTTGGAAGGCCAATGGAACATGGGAAGAACAAGCCACCGTTCACCATAATGGTTATATCAGCTCGGCTAACTTCAGCCCTGATAGCCGCCGTCTGGTGACTACCGATGACAACAACATGGCGAAAATCTATGGTCATGAGGACGATGGATTATGGAAAGAAAAAGCCATCATTGTCCATGGTAAAAGTGTCAATTCAGCTTCTTTCAGCGCCAATGGCCACCATGTGGTCACCGCCAGCGACGATAAAACAGCGAAAATCTGCAGTCTGGAGTCCGATGGATCATTGCTGGAAAAAGCCAGAATTTCTCATGGTGACTGGGTTATCTCGGCTACTTTTAGCGCCGATGGTCGCCATGTGGTGACCGCCAGTTACGATGGCACGGCGAAAATCTACGCCCAGAAGGCGGGCGGAAAATGGGAGGAACAAGCCACCATTTACCATGATGAAGTCGTCAGATCAGCCACCTTCAGCGCCGATGGACACCATGTGGTTTCCGCCAGTGATGATTACAGTGTGAAAATCCATGGCTATGAGGACGATGGAACATGGAAAGAAAAAGCCACTATTGTTCATGGGAATTTGGTCATAACAGCCTCTTTCAGCCCCGATGGCTGCCGTGTGGTCACCACTTGTATAGATGGCAGGGTGATAATTTATGGCCAGAAGGCGGATGCGAGTCGATTATGGGAAGAAAAAGTCAACATCCACCATGGCTACGACAACGTCAATTCAGCCACCTTCAGCGCCGATGGCCGTCATGTGGTTATCGCCTGTGAAGATTGCAGAGTGATAATTTATGGCCGTGAGGACGGTGGATTGTGGAAAGAAAAATCCATCATTTACCATACGCTTCCGGTCAGGTCGGTCACCTTCAGTGCCGATGGCCGTCATGTGGTGACTGCCAGTAAAGATAACACGGCGAAAATTATTGGCCAGGCAACTGATGGATCATGGGTAGAAAAAGCCACTATTTCCCATTGGGATTCGGTTACATCAGCTACCTTCAGCAACGACTTAAGCCATCTGGTTACCGTCGACTGCGATCGCAGGGGGAAGATCATTAAACTAGCAGCCTGTCGGACTTAAGACTGTCCTACTGCGGTTGCAATAAATTGGTCTAAAAATCTCTGTTTCTTCGTCAAATAGCTCGCTATTCTCCTCAGAAACAGAGATTTTTATCCTCAATTTCTTGCAATCCTCGCTACGGACGCTTAAATCCGACAGGCTGCTAGTGATGAGCGTTTGATTGTTTGTTTTCACTCTTGTTCATCAGTCTTTGGCATTTTTCCCCAAGAACGGTTAGTGCCTGAGTAAATGAAGTCAAGAAGCCATTCCTGTGTTTTATTGTCCATGACAGAAGACCATTGACCGGGTGCCAGTCATGAGATACGACACCATAGCTGAACCTCTGGTAATCAGGCGATCACAGCGCTGTGTTATTGTTCCGACATACCGGACTGCCCCTCTATTCCTTCAAAGTGCTTTCAATACAGACACTGCAGACAACAGAGCGTGTGCAGTTTTCTGATGGAATATTATCATCCGTTGGTCTTGAGCAAATCCTGCATCCCTGGGTTTCTCGTGCGGCTCCTCCCACTGCTCCTTCTGACACCTCGCTGTTATAGTCTGATACCATTCCTTCATCGGAATCTTCACTGTCTGAACTCCCGTAATAGTCGAAATCTGGCCTATCATCCTCCACTAATACAGGCAAGGATGCCATGTCAATTCCCAGAATTATGTGTGTGAACTCTTGCATGCTTTCACGGCTATGCAGGGCTGCGGGCATAGAAAGTATTTTTTTGTAGTCGTCGTTTGCCATAAACAGGTAGCTTCTGCTCAGAAAGTCATTTCGCAAAAATCTTTGCAGCACTTCTTCCAGTGTTTTTGGCCAAACCAGTCCTAATTCGATGTAATGGTGAGAAGCTCTTCCCATTGCGCATAAAGCGATCAAAAGCGCAGTTTCACTGTCCAGATTTGCCGCTTTGAGCTGATGGGCAAAGCCTTGCGGAGATTGATATTCGCTGATATTACCAGACATCAGAGAATCGGATACCGCTTGATGATAGCTGTTTCGGGTAAAGTGCAGGAGCACCTGATCAAAGTACGGATCAAAGTCTTGCATGGAAAGAACATGAGGGCTAAGAAAAGCAAGAAACATCAGGGCAAAAACGTCATTTATATTGTCATAATCAGGTAGCATAGGTGCTATACCTAAATTGAAATAGTTGTAATGAGGGTTTGCTCCGCCATTGATGGTTGGAGACTTAAATAATTGTTCGAAGAGTCTTGTCGCCATTGCATTCATTTTCATTCGATCTATCGGCCTGATTTTCGTGGTCACATTTATAGTGAATATATGAAACATCAATCTCAACATTTTCTGAATGCGCCCATGCCGATATTGAGGACCCCCTATGTTCACGTAATTAGAGTAAAAGTTTAAAAGATGCCTAAAGTCTTGCTCATCAAACAGAAAGTCATTATAAATTTCCAGCCGATCATCTCCATATACATCGTCAGTCGTTAAATTTAGCCTGAAAAAGCCAATACGAATATTTTTAAATGGGTTTATGATGGAATTATCTTTGTCTTGTTGTTGTTTTGAAGTGGGCTTCCAGTTTTTTATATAATACTGGCGAAATTCTTCAAGGTTGTAAGTGTCGTTTGCCAGACCATGCTGACAAATAAACAAAAATATTGAAAACGAAAATAACTTAAAGGCATGTTGTATGGTCATTGCTTCATCTGCATTCTTTAAAATAATTTAACCAGAATAGTCGTAATTAAAATTTCTGCGGGGATTCTGTATCAGTGAAATTTTAGGGCCGTAAGATGTCTGGGTAATCTTTCAAAGAAACAGAACTAATTGGCTATCGCAAAGTGAAAATCACACAACTACAGATGCATGAGTGATTGCTTGCTTTCACTCTTATCGAATAAGCGTAAAACCCCATACTTTGAGGATGGGGATGTAAGCTCGGCTTCGGCTTGCGTAGAGCAAGCCCATGAACTATCAAACCTTACGTCTCTCGCAGACCTACCTCCGGGCTGGAGGAATGTTAAGCCTGCGGAGTTCGTGTGAGACTTGGGGAACATTGGGCTAGGCGCCCTCGCTTGTTCCCTGAGCAACGAACTGTGAAACAGGAACCTGTCGGGTGACTAACAGGAATCCCCGTCCTTTAGAGGATGTCGCAAAACTCTGGTTCCCATGCTTTTAGTCCCTGTGGGTCCCTGCGTGGGAACCCATACTTATCTCGAGCTGCAGAGTCCGCTTTTCAGGGGAGGTATGCATTCCCGCGCAGAGAGGGTGTCGCAAAACTATCTCCGGCGCGGGAACGCGCTGACTCCCGTCATTGCCGACTTCAGTCTCGTCATTCCCGGCTTCATTCTCGTCATTCCCGGCTTCATTCTCGTCATTCCCGGCTTCATTCTCGTCATTCCCGCGAAGGCGGGAATCCAGACTGACTCTCCACCAGAACCATACTGCCCGGTGTCCCCCTGGCCTTGTCATCCCCGAGAAGGCAGAGATCCACCGTTGGCGCTGGATTCCCGCCTTCGCGGGAATGACGACTTCAGAGCGTGAGAACGAGCTGTTGAAGGTTTGCGACACCCTCGCAGAGCGTGGAAACGAGTTGTTGGGCTTTTGCGACACCCTCTTTAGGTCGGGTAGGATGTCGATCATGAGCCCACACCATCTTCTTCAAAGAGCGGGTAGATACAGCCTGAGTTAATCAAGTCGAGCACTAGCTCCCGTGTTTCATTATCTACGACAGAGCACCAATGATCGGATGCCAGTTGTGAGTCCTGACACAACTGTTGAGCCAGGTTTGTTGCCTCCTCAGAGTGACATTTGTAGGCGTCACCATCAGCAAACAGTGTCAGGGAATTTCTCTCTTCCCTGAAAGCAAGCCTTGAGCCCTCATTAAGCACCAGATCAACTCCTGCAGCCTCTTCCTTAAAGGCTTCCCAATTTTGCCAGGGCTCTTCGACAGGCTGCTCGTGTTTGGGTTGAGTCATCATCTCTCCAAACCAGTCTGCCAGCATTGCACGATCTTCTATATGCTCTTTCAGGATTGTCTGCAGACGATCCAGGGTTTTTTCATCAATCTCGCCTTCGCGTTCGGGCAAAGTCTGGTCGGGGTCTGAATAGCGAAGACTTTCTGGCAGCTGATCGGCGATAAAGTCAGTAAACTGCATTAGAATTTCGCGATGACTGGGAGCCCGGAAGCCTACTGAAATAGTCATGCATTCGCCTTCGGCAGCGCCATGATGACCGACACCGGGTGGCAAATAGAGCATATCACCCGGTTCAAGGACATAATCTTCCTGAACTTCAAACTCTGACAGGATATGAAGGTCAGTGTTTTCCAGTTTTGGTGAGCTGGCATCGTAGACCGGGCCGACTTGCCAGCGCCTTTTGCCTTCGGCCTGAATCAGGAAAACATCAAAATGATCGTAGTGAGGACCCACTGAACCCCCATCGGTTGCATAGCTGATCATGATGTCTTCAAGGCGCCAGGAGGGCAGAAAGTCAAAGTAATCCAGCAGCGAGTGAACATCGGGAACCCAGTGATCCACAGCCTGAACCAGAAGTGTCCAGTGACTGGGAGGCAGACAGGTAAAGTCAGATTCACTAAAAGGTCCTCGTCTCAGTTCCCACGGAGTTTCTCCCTTCTCCAGAACAATGCGGGACTCAACTTCTTCTTCCAGAGTCAGACCTGCCAGCTCATCGGCTGAGAGAGGCGACTGAAAATCCGCTATGGCCTGGCGAATCAGCAGGGGTTTCTTTTGCCAATAGCCCTGCAGGAAAGCCTCTGCAGAGAGGGGACCCAGAATAGACTGTCTCATTGAATTTCATCGGAATGTAAATAAACGACGCAAGGTTAGCATAAAGTGGTCTTATTAATAGACTTGGTTGTAGGATAAGGGGTTCTCAGTCGTCATAGTGATAGAACCATTTTCTTATCTTTAAGGAATGAAAATGATTCACAGTAAAGGAGAATTAGCATGAAAGTTTACGGAGCAATCCTTTCTCCCATGGTCCGAAAGGTTATAGCAGCCCTGGAAATGAAGGGACTGGATTTTGAGTTGGACCTCGTCATTCCATTTAATACCCCGGAGGGCTTTGAAAAAATCAGTCCACTGAAAAAAATTCCTGCCCTGCAGGATGGTGAAGTTACCCTGGCCGACTCCTCCATCATCTGTGAGTATCTGGAAGATCGCTATCCGGAAATTGCTTTGTATCCCACCGATCCGGCCCACAAAGCCAAAGCCCGCTGGTATGAGGAATACGCTGATACCGTTTTGATGAAAGTGATTGCTGAAGGTTTGTTCTTCGAACGGTTGGTGAAGCCAATGATGGGGATGGAAACGGACGAAGACAAAGTACAGCAAAACCTTAAAGACAACATGCCCAGGACATTGGCCTATCTGGAAAGTGTTGTTCCGGAACAAGGTTTTCTTTTGGGTGAATCGTTGATGATGGCTGATATTGGCATCGGTTCCTGTTTTATCAATGCCGGTTATGCCGGATTCGAACCTGACCCCTCAGAATATCCGGCCTTTGCCGCCTATCTCCATAGGGTCAAGGCGCATCCGGCTTTGCAGAAAAGAATGAAGGAAGATGCGAGGTTGTTGAATTAATCAAAAAAAACGGAAAATAATGTTGGATACTGGAAAACAGTTGTCATCCATTTCTGTTTAGAAGATCCAAAATCAGAAGGCTAGTGCAGCTAAGCTCTGATATCCATACACCCCTCGTTCCCACGCAACAGAGGGTGTCGCAAAACCCGTTCCCCTCCCGTCATTTCCGGCCTCACTCCCGTCATTCCCGCGAAGGCGGGAATCCACACAGACTCATCACCAGAACCATACTGCCCGGTGTCCCCCTGGCCTTTTCATCCGCGAGAAGGCAGAGACCCGCTGTTGGCGCTGGATTCCCGCCTTCGCGGGAATGACGACCTCAGAGTATCGGAACGAGTGGCCTGTATGGATATCAAGGCTTGGCTGCACTAGTGGCGAAAATTATTGCTGCCGGTGGTAAAAAAGTAAGGCTGAGCTGCGTTATTGTTACCCGGCTGAAAAGCCTTACTCCAATCACGCCGAAGATGAGCGTGCGATCCTGGGTAATCAATTCAAGGGGTTTCCTCTAATTGACGCTATTCTGCTTTTGCTGAAAGACAGAAACTATTGTCAGTTTCACTTGAAAACCCGTAATGAACTTTTATTTCAACTCCGAGTCTAACCCGTGGCATCAATTTTAAATGTTCTTTTTAATTGAGGGTAAATGCTAACCATTGAGTAAGCGAGCATGGATGGAGTAAATAACGATTCAAATATTGTTGGTTCACTTTCACCAACACCTGATCAATCTACATCGATGCCAGAACCAACGGGTGTCAGCACCGGCAGGAAAATTACTGTATGTGACAAGGGTGAACTTTCGCTACTCAAGTTGCCCAGCTTGGTACAATTGAAAATTATTGGCTGTTTGAGACTTAAAGATATTGCCCGTTTAAAACAGGTGTGTACTTACTTTCGAGAGGTTATTAAAGAAGAAGACCTTCTGGCAAAGGCATGGTATCGCCGCTTTTCTTCAGCACACCAGTCGTTACTAAAGACAGTTATCTCCGCAAAAAATGATGAACAACTCAGCCGTTGGGTGGGGCATTTTACGAATAATCAAGTGTTAACCCGATCACTTATAAAACGCCGAAAGAATGCTTATTTTCCTGCTCTGGTCTTTTTCAACAACACTGATTTAATGTCGCAATGCAAAACGTTTAATTTAGAGACGAAAGCCACTATTTCCCATAGACGCCCTATCAGATCGGCCACTTTCAGTACCGATGGCCTCCACTTGGTGACTGCCAGTAATGATGGCACGGCGAGAATCTATGACCAGGAGGACAATGGATCATGGCAAGAAAAAGCCATCATTTCCCATTATGGCGCGGTCAGATCAGCTACCTTCAGTGACGATGGCCGCCACGTGGTGACCACCAGTGACGATAAAACCACAAAAATCTTCGGTTGGGAGGCTAATGGAAGATGGGAAGAAAAAGCCATCTTTCGTCATAATGACTGCATCAACTCGGCTAACTTCAGCCCTGATGGCCGCCATCTGATGATCACCAGTGACGACGACATTGCAAAAATCTATGGTCATGATGAGGATGGATTATGGGAAGAAAAAGTCATCATTTCCCATGATAACAAGATCGTTTCAGCCGTCTTTAGCTCCGACGGCCGTCTCGTGGTGACCGCCAGTTACGACCACAGGGCGAAAATCTACGGCTATGAGGATGATGGTTCATGGAAAGAAAAAGCCAGAATTACTCATGATGACTGTGTCATCTCGGCTAATTTAAGCGACGATGGTCGCCGTTTGCTGACCGCCAGTTGGGATGGCACTGCGAAAATATACGGCCAGGAGGCGGGTGGTACATGGCAAGAACAAGCGACCATTGACCATGAAGACGGTGTCAATTTAGCTACCATTAGCGCCGATGGATACCATGTGGTTACCGTCAGTGGCGATTGCAGTGTGAAAATCCATGGCTATGAGGACGATGGAACATGGAAAGAAAAAGTCACTATTTTTCATAGAGATGTGGTCAATACAGCCTCTTTCAGCCCCGATGGCTGCCATCTGGTGACCACCGGTGACGATGGCACGGCGATAATCTGTGGCCAGAAGGCGGGTGCGGGTGGATTATGGGAAGAAAAAGCCATCATCGACCATGGCGGCTATGACTGCGTCAATTCAGCCACCTTCAGCGCCGATAGTCGTCATATGGTTTCTGCCGGTTACGATGGCAGAGTGATAATTTATGGCCATGACGACGATGGTTTGTGGAAAAAAAAGTCCGAAATTGAACATGACGATTCGGTCACCTCAGCTACCTTCAGTGCCGATGGCCGCCATCTGGTGACTACCAGTTACGACAACATGGCGAAAATCATTGGCCAGGAAACTGATGAATCATGGGTAGAAAAAGCCGCGATTTACCAATGGGAGTCGGAAATATCAGCCACTTTCAGCAACGACGTTAGCCATCTGGTTACCGTCAGCTACCATGACAGGGTGCAAATCATTAAACTATTCATCGATTGATTGTTTGCTTGCTCGGTACTCCGGTCACCCCGAAGATGAGCGTGCGATCCGGGCTTATCCATCTGAGTGACGTTGCTCTGCGTGTGCTGAAAGACAGAAACTTTTGTTAGTTTCACTTAACAACCTGTTATGAACTTTTATTTCATCACCGATTCTAACCCGTGGCATCAATTTTAAATGTTCTTTTTAATTGAGGGTAAATACTAGGAGTAACAGAGCATGAATGGAGTCAATAACAACTCCAATATTGTCGGTTCACTTTCGCCAAGACCTGATCAATCTACATCGATGCCAGCACCAAAGGGTGTCAATACAGGCAGGAAAATTACTGTATGTGACGAGGATGAACTTTCACTAGTCAATTTGCCCAGCTTGGCACAATTGAAAATTATTGGCTGTTTGAAACTTAAAGATATTGCCCGTTTAAAACAGGTGTGTACCCACTTTCGAGAGGTTATTAAAGAAGAAGACATTCTGGCAAAGGCATGGTATCGCCGCTTTTCTTCTGCACACCAGTCCCTGCTAAAGACAGTCGTCACTGCAAAAAATGTTCAGCAACTCAGTGGTTGGCTGGGGCAGTTTACGAATAATCAGGTGTTAATCAAGTCACTTGTAGAACGCCGAAACCATGCTTATTTTCCTGCGCTGCTCTTTTTCAACAACACTGATTTAATGTCGCAACGCAAAACGTTTAATTTAGAGACTAAAGTCACTATTTCCCATAGAAGCGATGTCAACTCGGCCACTTTCAGCACCGATGGCCTCCACTTGGTGACAGCCAGTTATGATGGCACGGCGAGAATCTACGACCAGGAGGACAATGGATCATGGCAAAAAAAAGCCATCATTTCCCATGATGACTTGGTCAGATCAGCCACCTTCAGCACCGATGGCCGCCACGTGATGACCATCGGTTGCGATCACAAGGTGAAAATCTATGGCCGTGATGACGATGGATCATGGCAGGCAAAAGCCATCATTTCCCATGTTGCCCGTGTTGAATCAGCCACCTTCAGCACAGATTGTCGCTATTTGGTGACCGCCAGCCACGATGGCACGGCGAAAATCTATGGCCATGAGGACGATGGATCATGGAAAGAAAAAGCGATCATTTGCCATGGTAAATATGTTAATTCGGCCAACTTCAGCAACAGCAGCGATAGCCACCATGTCGTGACCACCGGTGACGATGGCACAGCGAAAATCTATGGCCATGAGAACGATGGATCATGGAAAGAAAAAGCGATCATTTCCCATCTTGAAGAGGTCCATTCAGCCAGCTTCAGCCCAGATGATCAGCATATAGTGACTGCCAGCAGCGACTACACACTGAAGATCCTTAGCAAGGAGGACGATGGGTCATGGGTAGAGAAAGCCGCAATTTATCATGATAACTGGGCCTGCTCAGCTACCTTCAGCGCCGATAGTACCCACCTTGTGACCACCAGTTATGATTGCACGGCGAAAATCTGCAGCCTGAAGGAGGATGGAACATGGGAAGAAAAAGTAACCACTAGCCATTTTGAGTCTGACGTTTCAGCCACCTTCAGCTCCGATGGTCGCTATTTGCTGACCGCCAGTTACGATAACACGGTGACAATCTTTGCTCTTGAGGATGGAGTATGGAGAGAAAAAGTCGCTATTCCCCACGAAAATGATCTCAGATCAGCCGCATTCAGCGCCGATGGCAGCCACCTGGTAACCGCCAGTGTAGATGGCAAGGTGAAAATTTATGCCCGTGAGGACGATGGATCATGGAAAGAAAAAAACACTATTTCCCATGCTGACGAAGTCAATTCAGCCACCTTCAGTTCCGATGGCCGCCATTTGGTGACTGCCAGCAAAGATTACACGGCGAAAATTATTGGCCAGGAGGCCGATGGATCATGGCTGGAAAAAGCCACTATTTCCCATATGGGTTGGGTCACATCAGCCACCTTCAGCAATGATGGCGGTCATGTGGTTACCGTTGGTAGCGATCGCAAAGTAAAAATTACACAACTACTGATGCATGATTGTTTGCTTTCACTTTATATTCACTAGTCCACCGCTTCTTCATGAAAGAGCGGTTAAATATAGCCTCGAGTAGCCGCTCCCATATTCCATTGTCCACGACAGTGCGACATTGATCGTATTTCAGTAATCCTGTCACCCTGAAGATGAGTGCGCGATCCGGGCTTATCCATTCAAGAGGTTTCTTTTGAGTGACGCTACTCTGCGTGTGCTAAAAGTCAGAAACTGTTGTTAGTTCCACTTAACAACATGTTAAGAACTTTTACTTTAAAACAGAATCTAACTCTAAACATCAATTTCGAATGTTTTTTTGATTGAGGATAAATACAAACTATCAAACTAAGGAGTGACAAAGCATGCGGCCAGACAAGTACTACTCAATCACTGCCGTTTCAGATTTACGAGATCCTGATGAACCTGAATCGAAGCGAGCAAAAACCGGTGTCAGTGAGGGTAGGGAAATTACTGCCTTTGAGAATGGTAAACCTCCTCTACTCAATGCCTCCCGCCCGACACAATTAAATATTATTGGCCGTCTGGGGCTTAAAGATATTGCCCGTTTGAAACAGTCATGCACCCACTTTCGAGAGCTTATTAAACAAGAAGATATCCTGGCAAAGGAATGGTATCGACGTTTTTCTCCAGCTCAACAGTCTCTGATGAAGACAGTTATCAAGGCAAAAAGTGATGAGCAACTCAGAGGTTGGGTGGGGCAATTTACGAATAATCAGGCGTTAATCGAGTCACTTGTTGGGCGTCGAAAAGAGGAATGTTTTCCTGCTCTGTTCTTTTTCAACAGCACTGATCTGATGTCGAAGTGCAGAACATTCAATGTCGATAAAAAAGTCACTATTTCCCATAAAGCCTTTATCAATTCAGCGACTTTCAGTAAAGACGGTCTCCACGTGGTGACTGCCAGTGACGATGGCACCGCGAAAATCTACGACAAGGAGGACGACGGGTCATGGAAAGAAAAAGCCACCATTTCCCATGATAAATCGGTCATATCAGCCACCTTCAGCGCCGATGGCCTGCACGTGTTGACCATCGGTGAAGATGACAAGGTGAAAATCTATCGCCGTAATGATGATGGATCATGGGAAGCAAAGGCCACTATTTGCCATGATGCTTATGTCAAATCAGCCACCTTCAGCGCCGATGGCCGCTATTTGATAACTGCCAGTGACGATGGCACGGCGAAAATCTATGGCTATGAGAAGGATGGATCATGGAAAGCAAAAGCTATCATTCCCCATAATGAATTTGTCAGCTCAGCCACCTTCAGTAACGATGGCCGCCATGTGGTAACTGCCAGTGGCGATCACACAGTGAAGATCCACAGTAGGGAGAACGATGGGTCATGGCTGGAAACCGGCATAATTTATCATAATGACTTGATCAGCTCGGTTAAGATCAACACCGATGCTACCCGTGTGATGACCGCCAGTTATGATGGCACGGCAAAAATCTACGGTCTGGAGGAAGGTGGAATATGGGAAGAAAAAGCCGCCTTGCACTATTTTGACGATATTGATTCAGTTGCCTTCAACGCCGATGGCAGCTATCTGGTGACCGTCAGCAACAATTACACGGTGAGAATCTATGGCCTTGAAGACGATGGATCATTGGAATTTAAAACCGGTATTCGTCATAAAAATAAGGTCAAATCAGCCGCCTTCAGTGCCGATGGCAGCCATTTGGTGACCGCCAGTTATGATGGCACGGCGAAAATCTATGGTAAGAAGGCGGATGATGGGTCATGGGAAAAGAAAGCCACCATTTACCATGGAGGCGAAGTCAATTCAGCCACATTCAGTCCCGATGGCCGCTATGTGGTGACCGCCAGTGACGATGGCAAGGTGAAAATTTATGGCCGTGAGGACGATGGATCATGGAAAGAAAAAACCACCATTTGCCATAATAGTCGAGTCTATTCGGCCAAATTCAGTTTTGATGGTTACCATATCGTCACCGCCAGTAAAGATAAAACGGTGAAAATTATTGGCTTGGGGGCGGATGGATTATGGAAAGAAAAAGCCACAATTTCCCATGGCGGGCTGGTCTCATCAGCCGCCTTCAGTGACGACTGTAGCCATGTGCTTACCACCGCCGCCAACGGTGGCTATCACAAGGCGAAAATTACTGAGCTGCGGATAAATGAATAATTGATTGTTTGCCTTTACCGTGTGCTGAAAGGCAGAAACTGTTGTTAGTTTCACTTAACACCCTGTTATGAACTTTTACTTTAAAACAGAATCCAACCCTTAGTTTCAATTTTGGATGTTCTTCCTGATTGAAGATAAACACAAACTATTAAACTAAGGATTGACCAAGCATGGAATCAATAAGCAACAACTCAAAAGCTGCCTTTTCATATTTACCAAAACCTCCTCAATCTATATCGGAGCATGCACCAACGGGTGCCAGTGGGGGTAGGGAAATCACTGTATCTGTGAGCAGTGAACCTCAGCTACTCAATTTGTCTCGCCCCACACCATTAAATATTATTGGTTATTTGGGACTTAAAGATGTTACCCGTTTGAAACAGGTATCTAGCCAATTTCAAGAGCTTGTTAAACAAGAAGATATTCTGGCAAAGGAATGGTACCACCGTTTTTCTTCAGCACACCAGTCTCTACTGAAGACAACCACCGCCGCAAGAAGTGATCAGCAACTCAGTGCCTGGCTGGGGCAATTTACGAATAATCAGGCGCTAATCCAGTCACTTGTTAAACGTCGGGAAGAGGCTTGTTTTCCTGCTCTGCTCTTTTTCAACAATGCCGATCTAATGTCGCAGTGTGAAACATTTAATGTCGATAAAAAAGTCACTATTTACCATGAGGCCTTAATCCGTTCAGCGGCTTTCAGTAAAGATGGTCTCAACGTGGTGACTGCCAGTCACGATGGCATGGCGAAAATCTATCAAAAGGAGTCCGACGGATCATGGAAAGGAAAAGCCGTCATTCTCCATGATGATGGCGTCGAATCGGCTAGCTTAAGCGATGATGGTCGCCACGTGGTGACCATCGGTGATGATGAAGAGGTGAAAATCTGTAGCTTGAATGACGATGGTTTATGGGAAAAGAAGGCCACCATTTCCCATGATTCCTGCGTAGAGTCAGCCACCTTCAGTGCCGATGGTCGCTATTTGGTCATTGCCAGTGATGATGGCACGGCAAAAATCTATGGCTATGAGGATGATGGATCATGGAAAGCAAAAGCTACCATTTTTCATGATGCATGGGTTAATTCAGCCACTTTCAGCGCCAATAGCTCTCATTTAGTGACCGCCAGTGGCGATCACACAGCGAAGATCTACAGCAAGATGGGCGATGGACTATGGGTGGAAAAAGCCACAATTGATCATGATGACTGGGTCAGCTCAGCTACCTTCAGCCCCGATAGCACCCATGTGGTGACCGCCAGTTATGATGGCACGGCAAAAATATACGGCCAGAAGGAGGGTGGAACCTGGGAAGAAGAAGCGAAAATTTACCATGTTGATGATGTCGATTCAGCTACCTTCGGCGCTGATAGCAGCCATCTGGTGACCGTCAGCAATTGTACGGTGAAAATCTATGGTCATGAGGATGACGGGCCATGGAAAGAAAAAGCCATTATTTTACATAAGGAAGTAGTCAACTCAGCGACCTTCAGCGCTGATTGCAATCATTTGGTGACCGCCAGTGTTGATGGCAAGGCGAAAATCTTCGGCCAGGATGGGGATGGAACATGGGAGAAAAAAACCACCATTTACCATAAGAACGAAGTCAATTCAGCCAGCTTTAGTGCCGATGGCCTTTACCTGGTGACCGCCGGTGAAGATGGAAAGGTGAAAATTTATGGCCATGACAATGATGGAGTATGGGAAAAATTAGCCACCTTTTCCCACAAAGCAGGGGTCAACTCAGCCACCTTCGGTCCCGATGGCTGCCATCTGATAACTGTCAGCAGAGATTCAACGTCGAAAATTATTGGCCTGAGGGCTGATGGATCATGGGTAGAAAAAGCCACAATTTCCTTTGGGTGGGGGGTTGAATCAGCCACCTTCAGTAACGACTGTGGCCATGTGCTTACCACCGCCAGCAGTGGCTATCCCGGTGGCTATAACAAGGTGAAAATCTTTGAACTACGGAAAATGAATAATTGATTGCTTGCTTTCATTCTCCAATATCCCCGACGTTACTTCAAATTGCCCAGCATTCTGGCTATGGCCGCTTCGGCTCTGGCCAGCCGTGTTTCATTGCTCAGTCCGGGAACAATCGTGCCCTGGGCAACCCCTTTCCACAGGGCGTCGCCGGTATTGGCCCGAATCAGGGCAATGGCTATGGTCAGTTTTTCCTGGCCCGGCTCAGTGACCAGTCCCGGCGTTGTGCCAAAGAATTGAATCAGTTCTGCGTCGGAGACGATGGAATCGGAAGCAATGCCATAGCGAACAATCAATGAATTCTGTGGGATCTGGTCAGGATCGATAGTCATTTTCGCTGACAGCTGTTTGGCTATCTCGAATTCTATTGTTTGATAAGCACTCTCACGGCTGGGGAACATCGGGTCCGCTTCTTCGGGGATAATGGGCTCGAACATCAGACCATCAAAATCGGCTAAAGAGAATCGATGCAGAGGCGAAGAAGTAATCGACAGGGGGGCGACCTGGGGATTTTTCTGAGGAGCCGTCAGGCTTACGCAACCTGTAAGGACTATGGAAATAAGCGCCACCATGGCAAGCGACATTGTTCTCATTTTTTTCTCCCATGAAATGGATGAGCTGATTCTATCACTTGCGGAGATAAAATCAGCTCCGGGCCTTTACACCTGTTGGAACTGATAAATAGACCCCAGTTTCAGAAGGCCGGTTAACTCATCCAGTGCTGTGCGAGACTCAATCAGAAGTTCAGGATCGGCAAGATCGGCTTCAGTCAGCCTGTCGCGGTAATGCTTTTCAACCCAGTGGCAGAGTGTTACATAGAGAGTGTCGTTTATCAGGCAGGCCTGGTTGGTGGCAGCCAGTTCCTCAGAAGTCAGCACAACTCTCAGGCGCAGGCAGGCAGGTCCACCACCATTATTCATACTTTGACGCAGGTCGAACACTTTGATGTTATTGATGGGATTATCGGATGCAACCAGCCCTTCCAGATAGGTTGCAACCTGTCGATCGCTCTGGCAATCAGAGGGAACAACAATAGTCATATCACGATCGGAAGTGCTGAGCAGCTGGCTGTTGAACAGGTAACTTTTCACTGCCTTGAGTTGATGGATGCGGGCAACAGCCTGTGAGGCTTCCAGAGTCTGTCGAGCCGGAAACTTTGTCGGAGCTGGCCGGGCGTCATCAAAGCTGTAACGGCCATAAACAAAGAGCTCTACCCCTTCGTCTCCATAGTTCTGACAGAAACGGGTATGGTTGGCTGCACCCTCATCACCGAAGTGAGAGCTACTGACAAGTGCAGGATGATGCGTAAAATGTTCCTCGCTGGAGAAAACGGCTTTTAGAATTCTGCCTGTTATCTCATGCTCAATGGAGCGGTGAAACTTGCTGCACAGGTTTGCAGGTGTAAAGTGCACGGTGCCAGAGGTTGTATCGGCGCTGGGTGATACGCTAGCGGCATTAGCGGTCCACATGGTGGATGCAGAACTGCATGCGGCAAGAATTTTGGGCACCTGTCGTGAGGCTTCGGCAAGCACTTGTTCATCACTGCCGCTAAAACCAAGCTTGCGCAGGGTATAAACGTCTGGTCTTTCCTGGGGTGCCAGCACTCCCTGTACTAAACCCATGTCGTGCAATGCCTTCATTTTCGCCAGACCCTGTAAAGCAGCCTGTTTGGGATTGGAAGGCGCTGACTGATGATGGGTTGAGGCGATATTGCCCAGAGACAGGCCTGCATAGTTATGGGTTGGACCTACCAGGCCATCAAAATTGGCTTCAACAGTTTTATTCATATCTCTTCTATTCCGATCTCGGAGCCAGCGTTATTAAAGCTTTGAACCCGGGGCCAGTTTTTCCAGGAGTGACAGGCTCTCAGCTTCCACACTGGCTACCGGGTAAGCACAGTAATCAGCGGCACAGTAGGCACTGGGGCGGTGGTTACCACTGTCGCCAATACCACCAAATGGCGCAGCACTGCTGGCTCCGGTGATGGGCTTGTTCCAGTTGACGATTCCGGCCCGGGAGCGGTGCAGGAACTGTTCATAGTCTTGACGACTGTCACTGAAAATGCCTGCGGAGAGTCCATAGCGGGTGTTATTGGCCTGTTCAATGGCTTCGTCGAGCTGGTCGTAACGAATTACCTGCAACAGAGGGCCAAAGTATTCTTCATCAGGCAGCTCTTTAATGGCGGTAACATCAATAATGCCGGGTGACAGTAAACCGGTGCCTTTCTTCAATTTTTGGCTCGTCAGCAGTGATTGACCACCCAGCTGCTGCAGGTGTGTCTGAGCTTGAAGAATAGCGTCCGCCGCCGCCTCTGAAATAACGGCTCCCATGAAGGGCTGGTCTTCATCATTCCATTGACCCACTTTGATGTTGCCAGCGGCTTCGACCAGCTGATCAATAAAACTATTACCCCATTCTGAGGCAGGAACGAACAAGCGCCTGGAGCAAGTACAGCGCTGACCGGCAGTAATAAACGCTGACTGAATAGCGTCGTGTATCGCTGCTTTGTGGTCTTTAACTTCAGTAATAATTAATGGATTATTGCCACCCATCTCAAGAGCCAGAATTTTGCCTGGCTGGCCACCAAACTGCTGTTGGAATTTAAAACCGGTATTCGTCATAAAAATAAGGTCAAATCAGCCGCCTTCAGTGCCGATGGCAGCCATTTGGTGACCGCCAGTTATGATGGCACGGCGAAAATCTATGGTAAGAAGGCGGATGATGGGTCATGGGAAAAGAAAGCCACCATTTACCATGGAGGCGATGTCAATTCAGCCACATTCAGTCCCGATGGCCGCTATGTGGTGACCGCCAGTGACGATGGCAAGGTGAAAATTTATGGCCGTGAGGACGATGGATCATGGAAAGAAAAAACCACCATTTGCCATAATAGTCGAGCCTATTCGGCCACATTCAGTTCTGATGGTTACCATATCGTCACCGCCAGTAAAGATAAAACGGCGAAAATTATTGGCCTGGGGGCGGATGGATTATGGAAAGAAAAAGCCACAATTTCCCATGGCGGGCTGGTCTCATCAGCCGCCTTCAGTGACGACTGTAGCCATGTGCTTACCACCGCCGCCAACGGTGGCTATCACAAGGCGAAAATTACTGAGCTGCGGATAAATGAATAATTGATTGTTTGCCTTTACCTTGTGCTGAAAGGCAGAAACTGTTGTTAGTTTCACTTAACACCCTGTTATGAACTTTTACTTTAAAACAGAATCCAACCCTTAGTTTCAATTTTGGATGTTCTTCCTGATTGAAGATAAACACAAACTATTAAACTAAGGAGTGACCAAGCATGGACTCAATATATAACAGCTCAAACACCGGCGTTTCATATTTACCAGAACCTGATGAACCTGAATCGAAGCGAGCAAAAACCGGTGTCAATGAGGGTAGGGAAATTACTGCCTTTGAGAATGGTAAACCTCCTCTACTCAATGCTTCCCGCTCGACACAATTAAATATTATTGGCCGTCCGTGGCTTAAAGATATTGCCCGTTTGAAACAGTCATGTACCCACTTTCGAGAGCTTATTAAAAAAGAAGATGTCCTGGCAAAGGAATGGTATCGACGTTTTTCTCCAGCTCAACAGTCTCTGATGAAGACAGTTATCAAGGCAAGAAGTGATGAGCAACTCAGAGGTTGGGTGGGGCAATTTACGAATAATCAGGCGTTAATCGAGTCACTTGTTGGGCGTCGAGAAGAGGAATGTTTTCCTGCTCTGTTCTTTTTCAACAACACTGATTTGATGTCGAAGTGCAGAACATTCAATGTCGATAAAAAAGTCACTATTTCCCATGACTCCTTATACAGTCTAGCGACTTTCAGTAAAGATGGTCTCCACGTGGTGACTGGCAGTGACGATGACACGGCTAAAATCTATGGCATGGAGTCCGATGGATCATGGAAAGAAAAAGCTACCATTCTCCATGATGAAGGCATCGAATCGGCTACCTTTAGCGACGATGGTCGCCACCTGGTGACCATCGGTAATGATGACATGGTGAAAATCTGTAGCCGTAATGACGATGGTTCATGGGAAGAGAAGGCTGCCATTTTCCATGATACCTGCGTTGAGTCGGCCACCTTCAGTGCCGATGGCCGCTATTTGGTCATTGCCAGTGATGATGGCACGGCAAAAATCTATGGTTATGAGGACGATGGATCATGGAAAGCAAAAGCTACCATTTTTCATGATGGATGCGTTAATTCAGCCACTTTCAGCGCCAATAGCTCTCATTTAGTGACCGCCAGTGACGATCACACAGTGAAGATCTACAGCAAGATGGGCGATGGACTATGGGTGGAAAAAGCCACAATCGATCATGATGACTCTGTCAGCTCAGCTACCTTCAGCCCCGATAGCACCCACGTGGTGACCGCAAGTTGTGATGGCACGGCAAAAATATACGGCCAGAAGGAGGGGGGAACCTGGGAAGAAGAAGCGAAAATTTACCATGTTGATGATGTCGATTCAGCTACCTTCAGCGCTGATAGCAGCCATCTGTTGACCGTCAGCAATTGTACGGTGAAAATCTATGGCCATGAGGATGACGGGCCATGGAAAGAAAAAGCCATTATTTTACATAAGGAAGTAGTCAACTCAGCCACCTTCAGCGCTGATTGCAATCATTTGGTGACCGCCAGTGTTGATGGCAAGGCGAAAATCTACGGCCAGGAGGAGGACGGAAAATGGGAGAAAAAAACCACCATTCACCATAAGGACGGAGTCAATTCAGCCAGCTTTAGCGCCGATGGCCTCTACCTGGTGACCGCCAGTAACGATGGAAAGGTGAAAATTTATGGCCATGACAATGATGGAGTATGGGAAAAATTAGCCACCTTTTCCCACAAGGCAAGGGTCAACTCAGCCACCTTCGGTCCCGATGGCTGTCATCTGATAACTGCCAGCAGAGATTCAACGTCGAAAATTATTGGCCTGAGTGCTGATGGATTATGGGTAGAAAAAGCCACAATTTCCCATGGGATGTGGGGGGTCGAATCAGCCACCTTCAGTACCGACTGCGGCCACGTGCTTACCAACGCCTGCGGTAGTTATGAAAGCAGCTATAACAAGGTGAAAATTATTGAACTACGGAAAATGAATAATTGATTACTTGCCTTCATTCTCCAATATCCTAGACGTTACTTCAAATTGCCCAGCATTCTGGCTATGGCCGCTTCGGCTCTGGCCAGTCGTGTTTCATTGCTCAGTCCGGGAACTATTGTGCCCTGGGCAACCCCTTTCCACAGGGCGTCGCCGGTATTGGCCCGAATCAGAGCAATGGCTATGGTCAGTTTTTCCTGACCCGGCTCAGTGACCAGTCCCGGCGTTGTGCCAAAGAATTGAATCAGTTCTGCGTCGGAGACGATGGAATCGGAAGCAATGCCATAGCGAACAATCAATGAATTCTGAGGGATCTGGTCAGGATCGATAGTCATTTTCGCTGACAGCTGTTTGGCTATCTCGAATTCTATTGTTTGATAAGCACTCTCGCGGCTGGGGAACATCGGGTCCGCTTCTTCGGGGATAATGGGCTCGAACATCAGACCATCAAAATCGGCTAAAGAGAATCGATGCAGAGGCGAAGAAGTAATCGACAGGGGGGCGACCTGGGGATTTTTCTGAGGAGCTGTCAGGCTCACGCAACCTGTAAGGACTATGGAAATAAGCGCCACCATGGCAAGCGACATTGTTCTCATTTTTTTCTCCCATGAAATGGATGAGCTGATTCTATCTCTTGCGGAGATAAAATCAGCTCCGGGCCTTTACACCTGTTGGAACTGATAAATAGACCCCAGTTTCAGAAGGCCGGTTAACTCATCCAGTGCTGTGCGAGACTCAATCAGAAGTTCAGGATCGGCAAGATCGGCTTCAGTCAGCCTGTCGCGGTAATGCTTTTCAACCCAGTGGCAGAGTGTTACATAGAGAGTGTCGTTTATCAGGCAGGCCTGGTTGGTGGCAGCCAGTTCCTCAGAAGTCAGCACAACTCTCAGGCGCAGGCAGGCAGGTCCACCACCATTATTCATACTTTGACGCAGGTCGAACACTTTGATGTTATTGATGGGATTATCGGATGCAACCAGCCCTTCCAGATAGGTTGCAACCTGTCGATCGCTCTGGCAATCAGAGGGAACAACAATAGTCATATCACGATCGGAAGTGCTGAGCAGCTGACTGTTGAACAGGTAACTTTTCACTGCCGTTTCCACTCTGATCTGACTTTCAGGCACTTCGATAATGCAGAAGTCATCCCGGCCATAGGCATTTTTCAGGTCGTTATAGACTTGAGCCTGGTTCAGGAAAGCTTTCTCGTGACAGAACAGGACGTTGCGATTCCCCACAGCAATAACATCATTATGGAAAACTCCCTGATCAATGACTTCGGGGTTTTGTTGTGCAAATACAGTACGACTGGTATTGAGTTGATGGATGCGGGCAACAGCCTGTGAGGCTTCCAGACTCTGTCGAGCCGGAAACTTTGTCGGAGCTGGCCGGGCGTCATCAAAGCTGTAACGGCCATAAACAAAGAACTCTACCCCTTCGTCTCCATAGTTCTGACAGAAACGGGTATGGTTGGCTGCACCCTCATCACCGAAGTGAGAGCTACTGACAAGTGCAGGATGATGCGTAAAATGTTCCTCGCTGGAGAAAACGGCTTTTAGAATTCTGCCTGTTATCTCATGCTCAATGGAGCGGTGAAACTTGCTGCACAGGTTTGCAGGTGTAAAGTGCACGGTGCCAGAGGTTGTATCGGCGCTGGGTGATACAGTAGCGGCATTAGCGGTCCACATGGTGGATGCAGAACTGCATGCGGCAAGAATTTTGGGCACCTGTCGTGAGGCTTCGGCAAGCACTTGTTCATCACTGCCGCTAAAACCAAGCTTGCGCAGGGTATAAACGTCTGGTCTTTCCTGGGGTGCCAGCACTCCCTGTACTAAACCCATGTCGTGCAATGCCTTCATTTTCGCCAGACCCTGTAAAGCAGCCTGTTTGGGATTGGAAGGCGCTGACTGATGATGGGTTGAGGCGATATTGCCCAGAGACAGGCCGGCATAGTTATGGGTTGGACCTACCAGGCCATCAAAATTGGCTTCAACAGTTTTATTCATATCTCTTCTATTCCGATCTCGGAGCCAGCGTTATTAAAGCTTTAAACCCGGGGCCAGTTTTTCCGGGAGTGACAAGCTCTCAGCTTCCACACTGGCTACCGGGTAAGCACAGTAATCAGCGGCAAAGTAGGCACTGGGGCGGTGGTTACCACTGTCGCCAATACCACCAAATGGCGCAGCACTGCTGGCTCCGGTGATGGGCTTGTTCCAGTTGACGATTCCGGCCCGGGAGCGGTGCAGGAACTGTTCATAGTCTTGACGACTGTCACTGAAAATGCCTGCGGAGAGTCCATAGCGGGTGTTATTGGCCTGTTCAATGGCTTCGTCGAACTGGTCGTAACGAATTACCTGCAACAGAGGGCCAAAGTATTCTTCATCAGGCAGCTCTTTAATGGCGGTAACATCAATAATGCCGGGTGACAGTAAACCGGTGCCTTTCTTCAATTTTTGGCTCGTCAGCAGTGATTGACCACCCAGCTGCTGCAGGTGTGTCTGAGCTTGAAGAATAGCGTCCGCCGCCGCTTCTGAAATAACGGCTCCCATGAAGGGCTGGTCTTCATCATTCCATTGACCCACTTTGATGTTGCCAGCGGCTTCGACCAGCTGATCAATAAAACTATTACCCCATTCTGAGGCAGGAACGAACAAGCGCCTGGAGCAAGTACAGCGCTGACCGGCAGTAATAAATGCTGACTGAATAGCGTCGTGTATCGCTGCTTTGTGGTCTTTAACTTCAGTAATAATTAATGGATTATTGCCACCCATCTCAAGAGCCAGAATTTTGCCTGGCTGGCCACCAAACTGCTGGTGGATCAGTCTTCCGGTATTGGAGCTGCCGGTGAAGAACAGACCGTCAATGCCTTTGTGCCTGGCCAGAGCCATACCCGTTTCTTTTTCGCCCTGAACCATGTTCAACACGCCTTCCGGCAGCCCGGCCTGCTGCCAGAGTTTGATGGTTTCTTCCGCAGTAGCCGGGGTCAGTTCGCTGGGTTTGAAGACAACCGTATTGCCCGCCAGCAGGGCCGGAACAATGTGCCCATTGGGCAAGTGTCCCGGAAAATTGTAGGGGCCAAAAACCGCGACGACACCATGAGGCTTGTGTCGTATAAAAGCGCGGGCTCCGGGCATGGTGTTTTCTGTCGTTCCGGTGCGCTCATTACAGGCTTTGATAGAAATTTCAATCTTGCCTTTCATGGCCGCTGCTTCAGTTCTGGATTCCCAGAGGGGTTTACCCGTCTCCATGGCAATGGTTCTGGCCAGCAAGTCAGCATTTTCTTCAACCTGTGCGGCAAACTTGCGCACCCGTTTAATGCGGTCTTCCAGAGTGCGTGCAGCCCATTCCGGCTGGACTTTTCGGGCTGCTGAAATGGCCTGATCAACCTGGGAGGGTTGAGCAGCAGAACCACTCCAGATGATTTCACCACTGGCTGGATTCAGGGAATGAAATGTCTGCCCCTCACCCTGAAGCCATTGTCCTTTTATAAATAGAGAACCTTTCATAATGTAACTCCGTTAGTGAGCCATGGGCTGTTTATCAATAACTGCTTCTTAGCGATGACTTCGCTGTGGGTTGAAAAGTGGCACGACTCTGAGTTCATCGCCGTCCCCTACATTCAGTGCCTGAGCTTGTTTCTGGCTGATGTTGACGAACTCCAGTCCTTCAAAAGACAATTGTCCGGCGATGCAGCGAAAGTCACGGAAGTGACTATTGGCCATCAGCCAGACCGTTTCATCGGTATCCAGGTGGTTATGGACTTTGATCCGGTAGCGACGGGAATCCCTGATTGCCCGGATGTCTTTAACCTGAGTTTCCAGCACCGGGCCACCATCAAAAATGTCGATATAACCGGTGTATCGGAACCCTTCGCCCTCCAGTAGTTTTCTGGCCGGTACGGTATCCTCATGAGTCTGGCCAATGACACTTTGGGCTTTTGCCGGTAACAGGTTGCTATAAATGGGGTTGCGTGGCATCAGCTCGGCGATAAAGGATTTACCACGGGCGACCTGTTGATCAGCCTCGACAAAGTCCACGGCAAAGAATTGTCTGCCCAGGGCTTCCCAAAAAGGAGATTCACCCTCTTCATCGGAAAAACCACGAAGCTCAGCAATGACGCTTTCGTCAAAGCGAGGCTCATGAGCGGCCATGAAAAGAAAGCGGCATTTGGACAACAGGTGTCCATTACTGGATTTGCGGTATTGCGGTGTCAGGAACAGAGTGCAAAGTTCTGAGTGACCTGTGTAGTCACTACAAAGTGTCAGGGTCTTGATACGGGTATAGACATCCAGTTCTCTGGAGGCATGTACCTGAGTGTTGACCTTATAGTTGTACCAGGGATCTTTAAGGCCCACAGCGGACTCAATGCCGCAGACACCAACGACCTCTGCTGTTTCCATGTCTTCCATGACGAACAGGTAGTAAGCTTCTTCCAGAGGTTTTTCAGCCCTGAAGGAGTTGACTGCCCATTCGAGCTTTTTCTGAACCATCTCAGGGTCAGGTTGCAGGGACGAGAAACCCACGCCGGTTATCTGGGCAATCTGCCAGAGTGCGTCGTGATCCTGTTCGGTGATGGGTCTGATTATCATCATAAGAAAACGTCACTGAATAGTTGTTGTTTTTGATTATATTGAGCTGAACAGAGCAGCCTGAGAAAAAATCTGCACTGCCGCTTTTGCCTTCTTCAATAACTGAACAACTCCAGATTATTGGGTTGACCGGGTATCAGTACTTGCAAAAATTTTGTCAGCAGAAGCGGCTACAAACCCCTGATAGAGTTTGCCGTCGGGCAGAGGGTAGCGCTTGGCAAACTCATAAAAGCAGCCGGGGATTTCCCGGTCACCATCGGAGAAGCTGACGTTGACTTTACCGGCCATAGTGGATGACTGCTCCAGAAGCACTTCGGGAGAGCCTTTCACCAGACCGCCGCTTTCATTCAGTATGAAACCATTGTCCTGCAGCATCTGGTTCAGAACCTGGATGTCATCATGGGATTGCAGGTGATTAATGGAGACAGTGAAGTGGTTGGGACGGTATCCGAGGGCTGCCACCCAGGCAGCGTATTCACTTTCCTGTAATAGCAGGTCATAGTCTTGCTGACTGACCGTCCAGGGTCGTCCTGAAAAACAGAAATCATCCTGAAGAACAGACGTTTCAGTGACCTGGTTGACCAGGCTGTGGATAACTTGCTGAGCTTCAATGGACAGCGCCTCAACCAGCAGCTCACTGATAAATACTTTTGGCAGGGTGTCGTCGGGATGCTGGAAGTGTTTGGCTACCAGTTTTCTGCCGGGAAACTCATAGTCGCCGCCGGCAACATAACCTGCATCGAGAAAAGGGCGTGCTACTTTTTCGAGGCTAACCCTGTCCAGATTGTACGTTCGCAATGCAATGTGATCATTGATCACTAAGCCATCATTTTGAGCAGCAAAGAGGTTATGGATTGTCCGGGCGTCAGGTGTCAGTTCCAGATAATTCTGCCACATGGCTTCCAGAAGGGTTTTGATCGTGTTTGTTTTGGCTTCTGTCATTGCCTGTATCCTCTAACTTTATAAGTCCAAGGTCTTTTAATAGCTAACTGCCACTCTGACGGGGTCTCCGTCATTCAGTTGCAGCAGGTCTGTTTCTTTCTGTTTCAGGGTGGGGGCTTGAGGGTTGAAAGCCGTGCTGATGCATCGAAAAGATCGGGCCGATGTATTGGCTACAAGATAGTCGTCGTTTTGTGTATAAACTGTTTCTCGTTCAGCCGATGTTGTGGATAGATCCGGTTGATGGATCTGGCTGTCACGGAGAGTGGTTAGCCGGTCGGTTCCTGCTTCCAGAGTGGGGCCAGCATCAAAAATATCCACATACCCCTGATAGCTGAAGCCTTCCCGTTCAAGAATGTTAAACACCGGCTCCCGGTCGGGTCTGGGTTCACCAATGACTGCTCTTGCCTGCTTCGGCAGCAGGCGTGTGTAAATCGGATAACGGGGCATCAGGTCAGCAATAAAGTTCTTTTCCTCAAGGCCGGTCAGATAATTGGCTTTGGACATCGCCATTGGGAAAAAGTGAGTGCCCAGACTGTTCCAGAACGCTGAGCGGTTGTTTTCATCAACAACGCCCTGAATTTCTGCCAGAACACGGTCAGCAAAACGGTCTCTGTGTTCAGCTATGAACAGCAGCCTGGCACGGCTCAGCAACTGAAGGTTAGACCAGCTGTCGTGTTGTTGAGAGATAAAAAGAGTGCAAAGGCTGGTGTAACCCGTGTAGTCCTGACAGAGCTTTAAAACCGTCATCCGGTTAATGGTTTGCAGTGTCTCGGAGGCGTGAACTTCTTCGTCGACACGGAAATTATAGAAAGGCGCCGAAAGACCTATCGTGGCGATAATGCCAGATATGCCAAGAATCTCACCCGTTTCCTGATCTTCCAGAACAAAGTGGTAGCTTTCTTCTCCGGCACCTTCAACGTTCTGACTGAGGGAGTCACGGGTTTTGCAGATCAATTCTGCCAGATGATCACGGTTCGCAGGCAGGGTGGTCATTGAGCCTCTGGCGCTGTTGGCCAGTGTTTCCAGAGCACTGAGGTCTTGATAATCAACAGGTCTGACGACTTTCATGGTCGGGACTCTTTGTTTTTCAGCCAGGCGTTTCCGGTACCCAGGGCTTCATTACGGGCCAGGGTCAGTAGCAGGGCTGCACTCAATTTGGCTCTGGGTATCAGGCTGCTGATTTTCAGGTACTCCTGTTCACTGTGGATATGCCCACCCTGAACACCCAGGGTATCAATATTGGGAATGCCGGCTGAGGCCAGGTTGTTGCCGTCGCAGCAGCCGCCGGTTGGCTTTACATCAAGAGTCAGCCCCAGGGCATGACCACACTGTCTGGCCAGCTCAAACAGTTGCTGATTGGCCGGAGTGAGTACCTTGGGCTTTCTGCTAAAGCCACCGTGAAGTTCCAGACGGATACCGTTGCGACTGCTGATCTCATTGACAATCATTTGCAGTTCCTTAAGGCACCACTGCTCATCTTCCGGTCTCTCCAGGCGGATATTGAAACGACTTATGCATTGGTCCGGAACAATATTGGTTGCGCCACCACCGTGAATATAGCCGGGATTAAATGTGACGCCTTCCCGCTTTCCGTTCAGGTCATCCATTGCTGAGACAAAGTCGCACAGGGCACGAATAGCATTTCTTCCCAGATGATGTTCCCTGCCAGCGTGGGCTGCTTTGCCGTAGCAGACAGCAGTGAAGTTTCCGCTGCCCTTGCGTTGACCCGCGAAGCTGCCATCCGGGAAGCAGGGTTCGTAAATCATGCCCAGATCTACACGGCTGGCGGCGTCTTTTATTAACGCAGCAGAACCCGGTGAACCTATTTCTTCATCCGGGTTAAAGAGAATTTCCCAGCCAATTTGATCTGCCCATGGGCTTGCTTCCAGAATTTTGAGTGCATTCAGCATCACAATGATGCCGCCTTTCAAATCGGTGACACCCGGACCATTGATAGTATCTTCATCAAGTTGAATAACCTTCTGGAAAGAGCTGTCTTTTGGGAACACAGTGTCCATATGGCCGCACAGGAAAACCTGCAGGGGAGCCTCGGGGCGCTTACGGATTCTCAGGGCCTTGCCCAATGTGTGTTGAATCACTTCCCCTTGGTCATTAATTACTTCATAAGGTTCCAGGTCAATGACTTCCTGTTTTCCACCCAGAGGTGCAGTCATTTGTCTGAGGCGTTCCATCACCTGATTAACGCCCGTGGCATTGAGACTGCCAGAGTTGATTTCAGCCAGTTCAATGGTGTGTAGAAGCATCTCTGCCTGAAGGCTGTCCAGACGGGTTAGCAGGGATTGTAGCGGGGCAAGAAGGTCGGACATGAAACACCATTTTCAGAGATGCTTTTTGTTGAAATGCACACTAATGCGGCATTCTCTTCTGATTAAAGAGGGGCACCGGCCAGAAGCAAGAGACCGGTGCAGTGGTTAATTATGAATTGACTACCTTGGCAATTGCCCGTTCCAGTGCTGCCATACCTTCACGGATATCTTCATCCGGGATGATCAGTGAGGGGGCCATTCTCAGCACATTCGGGCCAGCAACCAGCATCATCAGACCTTCTTCAGCAGCAGCAGCCAGAAAGTCTTTGGCTTTGCCGTGCCAGTTTTCGGTCAGCTCTGCACCCATCAGCAAACCTTTGCCACGAACTTCGCTGAAGATGCCATAGACTTTGTTAATGCGTTCCAGCTCGCTTCGAAAGAGTTCGTGTTTGCTGCTGACATTGGCCAGAACCTGATCGTTGTGGATCAGGTTGATGGTTTCAAGAGCGACAGCGCAGGCCAGCGGGTTACCGCCATAGGTGCTGCCGTGGCTGCCAAAGCCGAAGCTTTTGGCCACCTCGTCGGTGGTCAGCATGGCAGCTACGGGGAAGCCACCGCCCAGTGATTTGGCTGTGGTCAGAATGTCTGGAATGACACCGGTGGTCATGTAAGCATAAAACTCACCGGAACGGCCTACACCGGTTTGCACTTCATCCAAAACCATCAGAGCTTTGTGTTCATCACATAGTGCTCTTATGCCCTTCAGGAACTCTGGGTCCGCCGGGATTACCCCACCTTCACCCTGGATCGGTTCCAGAACGACTGCACAGGTCTTGTCTGAAATGGCTGCTTTCAGGGCCTCCAGATCGTTGTAGGGTAGATGAGTCACACCGGCGGGGACCGGCGCATAACCTTCACAGTAACTTGGCTGGCCTCCCACTGTTACAGCAAACAGGCTGCGACCGTGGAAGGAGCTTTTGAAGGATATGATTTCATGCTTTTCAGGGCCAACATGATCAAAAGAATACTTTCTGGCCAGTTTGAAGGCTGCTTCGTTGGCTTCGGTGCCCGAGTTACAGAAGAATACTTTATCGGCAAAGGAGATCTCGGTCAGGCGCTGGGCCAGAGCCAGAGCAGGCTCATTGGTGTAAACATTACTCATATGCCAGAGCTTTTCACTCTGTTCCTTGAGAGTCTTGACCAGCCGAGGGTGGCAGTGGCCAAGAGCATTAACGGCAATACCCCCTGCGAAATCGATGTATTCTCGGCCTTCCTGATCCCAGACTCGTGAACCTTTTCCGCGAACGGGAATCATCGCCTGTGGTGCATAGTTAGGCACCATGACTTCATCGAAGGTCGCTCTGTTAACGGAGTATTCGCTCATTTCTTGTCCTCGGTGTACATGGTTTTTATATAGTGAGCGTCTTTCAACAGGGTAGAGACTGAAATGCGCTGCTTCCGATCATGGCTGATTTATCATGAACTTATTTATTGTTTTGGCCGCTTGCCTATCCACTATAGATCAAAGTCGGATCGAACAGTTTACACCAGGCGACCTGAAGTTTTCTCTGAGGATCATTTGCTGAGAAACTTTTTTTCTGAACGGCTCTGCTATTTTTTATCTTCAGGTTCCCATCACAGTGATATGAGGTTATGGAGTACTCAGAAGAGATAGCAAGGGCTTATGCCGAAGAGAAAAACCACCTCGGATTTATGATCCGCAGAGACCTGCCTGGAATCCTGGATAAATACGTTAAAGTGGGAGCCCGGGCGCTGGACTATGGTTGCGGTGCAGGATTGATGATTCCGCTATTAAAAGATGCCGGGTTTGATGTAGAGGGTATGGATATTTCAGACAGTATGCTCCATCAGGCTATAAAGGATCATCAGAACACGGTATTTACCCGCATTCATTCCGCAGCTATTCCTCGTCCCGATGCGTCTTATGATTTGGTGATGTTGTCTTATGTTCTGGTTGAAATAGACTCTTTATCTGAAATGGAGGCGGTGATCCGCGAAGTGAAAAGGGTATTAAAGCCCGATGGTGCGGCGATAGTGATTGTCAGTTCAGAGCAAAAGTTCAAGGGCAACTGGTTGACGATCGATAATGACTTCCCTCAAAACAGGGAGCTTACCAGTGGCTGTCGAGTTAAATGCTCTGTGGCGGATTCGGGGGTAGTCTTTGAAGATTTTTTCTGGACTGATGAGGACTACCGCTCAGTATTCTCTCTGTCGAATTTGAACCTGCTGGCGTTTAGTCAGCCTCTGGGGACGGCAGATGACGGGATGCCGTGGAAGGACGAGCTTCATTCACCTTTGTTCAGTATTTACATTTTGGGGCATTGACTGGCCATTGTCCTGATCTGAGCTGCAAGGCTTATTTCTGTACTGAAAGAAGATGCCTTTAGTTGTTATGATGAATTTTTCAGAGTCTGGCTTCTGTCCATAGAGATATCATCAGGCACGCTTTACGAGTATTTTTTCCCTATGAAGAATAATTCTTTTTTCGGTTCCGGAGATTGCAGCGCAGAAAGGAGCTATGGGTGAGTAAGCCTTGCAAAGTCGGTTTTCTTTTATATCCCGACTTCTCTTTGCTGGGGTTGTCTTCAGCCCTGGAAGTGCTGAGAGCAGTTAATCAGGCGACCGGACAGTGCGTTTATGAGAGTGCTGTCATTGCAGAATCAACGGTCACGAGTAACCTGGGTCTTTCCATTGAGCCCTCTCAGTCGGCGTTGGAATTCATGGATGTGGTGATTCTGGTCGCTTCAAAAACAGGTGTTCAGATTCCTTCTGCCGCATTGTCCGAGGCATCTGTTTTGGGCGGGATTGGCAAAGGCGCCAACCTGTTGGCGAGTGCAGGCCTTCTTGATGGTTATCGTGCTCGACTGGAAGGGGCCGCTGATGCCCTTCAGGAACTCTATCCCCGGGTGGTGTTGAGCCAGACGACTTTTGAACTGGACCGAAACAGAATGACCTGTGGCGCAGGCACGGCTGCTATGGATATGACGCTCTCTCTGGTCGCCCGGGAGCAGGGGGGTTATCTTGCTGCCAGTGTATCGGAATTATTGGTGAGGGATCGTCTTGGTGGGCTGGGGACTTCTTCTTTTGTCGCGCCCCCCGTCAGAAAGCAGCAACCACAGATTGAGGAAGCAACACAGTTGATGGCTGCCAATATAGAAGAGCCACTGGGTGCCGATGAACTGGCTTCTCTGGTGGGTATTTCCCGTAGACAGTTGGAACGACTGTTTCGAAAATATCTGGATACTGTGCCTTCCAGGCACTACTTGAAGCTCAGGCTTGAGTGCGCCAGAAAGCTGCTCAGGGAGACTGACAGGCCGATAGTGGATGTGGGGGTTGCTTGTGGCTTCTCTAATGCTTCACATTTCAGCACGGCGTATAAAAACCATTTTGATCTGACGCCCAGGGAAGAGCGGCAATCGTAAGTTAGCCTTCTACAGTAGTCAGCGCACCACCGGAGCAAGATATCAATACAGGCTGAAAACCTGCCTGCCGTCGATAAAAGTCATCAGGACCTCGTGATTTTTGTTCATAACCGCTATGGATGCACGCTTACCGACCTTAATGCTGCCCAGTTCGTCCTGCAGGCCGAGCAAAGTCGCTGGTGTCAGAGAAGCCATGTGAACAGCGCTCAGAGGGTCTACAGCCACTTTTTCGATCATGTTGGCGACGGCACGATTCAGTGTCAGGGTGCTTCCTGCCAGAGCACCCGATTCGGTTCTGGCAACACCGTCTTTGACATGAACTGTCAACAGTCCCAGCTGGTATTCCCCGTCGCTCAATCCACCTGCACAGATGCAATCGGTGATCAAAGCGGTTTTATCAGCCCCTTTGAGGCGGTAAACCAGGTCCATCACTATGGGGTCAACATGAACTCCGTCTGCTATCAATTCTGCATAGATATCCCGGTGGTGCAGAACAGCACCGGCGGTACCGGGTTGACGATGATGCAATCCGAGCATCTGGTTAAAAATATGAACGCCGCCCACGGCTCCCGCTGCAAAGGCTTTCTTGCAGACATCGTAAGTAGCGCCTGTGTGTCCAATCATGACGCGGACATTCTTGCTGGTCAGGTATTCAATTGCTTCAATGCCGCCCTCAATTTCAGGGGCCAGAGCCAGTGAGCGAAGGGTGCCACCCGATGCTGCCAGCAACTCGTCGAGTCTTTCTTTTGTGGGCTTCAGGAAGTAGCTGCTTTCATGGGCGCCTTTGAAACGTTCGGAAAAAAATAGGGCTTCACTGTAGGAACCCAGCACTTCTGCACCCTCAACGCCCTGCTCGATACAGTGCTTAACGTTTCTCAGGGCCGCGAGGTTTCTTTCCCAGGTATCAGTAACGGTGGTGGCAAGAAAGCCTACGACACCTTTAGCAGCAATGGTTTTTGAGATGGTGTTAATGGCTTCGTGGCTGGCATCCATGACGTCAAAGCCACCGCTGCCATGAATATGCAGATCAATGAGGCCGGGGACAATTTGACTGTCTCCCAGATCCGTGATCACCGCGCCTTCTTCAGGCACACAGTCAATAGCGGCAATAAGACAGTCCGTTATTTTTAGAAAACTGTCCTGAAGAATGCCTTCTTCAGTGAAGATCTTTTTTGCCTTCAGATAAAAAGTCGTCATGTCTCAGACCTGTCAGCAGGAAAATGACCATGATTGTACCATGACGCTAAACGGGCTCCGTAGGGTTATGATTACCTATGCTCAGGTGAGAGTGCTCAGGAGCAGTGAGGTGATCATCGGTTCTCACCGGGGTGAGCTGACCCTGAGGATTTCTTCACGCACTTCGGTGAGCGCTTCCCGAAAGCTGCCATCGTATTGCTGCAATTTTTCGATGACCTCAGGCAGCATGTCCTTTAACATGCGTCCCGGATGTTCAGGCAGGGTTTCTGGCATCTGGCTTAATACCTGGTTCATTCTGCCTTCTGCCTGAATGACGATGGATTTCAGACGTTCAAACTCCAACCCCTGACTCTCCAGACTGACTTTTCTGCCAGAGCGCGACAGCGCCAGCTTATCAAGCATTGCCTGAAGCTTGATGTCGTGGTTTCCCAACATCCCTTCAATGTGCTGAAGGCCAGCCAGGTAGGCTGACGCGCTTGCTTTTCCGACGGGCGCAACAGGGGTTGCTTTGACGGCATCAGAAGCTTCTGTTAAGGCCACTTCTGGCTGTTTACCCTGAGCCATGTCTGCCCTGTAGGGACTGATAGCGGCAATCTGCCCCAGGAGTTCATGGATGACGGCGTAATTGAATTGCAACATCTCTTCCATGTGGCTTTTCAGGTCTTGAAAAGTGAATTTTACTTCTTCTTCAACCTGTTGCTCAGCGGAAAGGCCCAATTCAGGATCTTGTCGAGGGCTTGAGGGGGAAATGGGGCGATTATTGACGTCTTCGATGGCCATAAGAAATCCGTTTCTGTTGATCGATAGATCTAATTTTAGTCCGACTTAAGACAGCTTTGGCTTGAAAGCATAAGTCTGACCCGTCAAAGACGCCTCCTGAATCAGGGGTATTTATTTTTCCGCCACAGCGCCTTTGTTAAATCCTTCAAAAGCCACAACCCGGACTGAGTGATTCGGGGTACGGGCTTTCAGGGTGGTTGCAATGTGTTCTGCCAGAAGTTCCACGGTACTGTCAGTATCAATCAGGTAGCAGCGGTCTTCTGCCAGAGTCAGCTCGAAGTAGCCCTGGTCTGAGGTATAGCCAAAGCGAAAGTGATCCCGCCTGCCTATGGTCACTTTTTCCAGCAGGTCTTCACGGGTGGCGATGTAGATATCTTTCCAGTTTTCGGCCCAGTCTGCTTCGAGCGTCGGGTCGCGCTTTCCGTCCAGGTAGATGTGGATAGGAGAACGGTGGCCATGGGCAATTCGCTGGCAGTCGCCCAGATGTTTTTTCAGGCCGTGGCTGTAGTGGTAGAAAGCACCGGAAAACTGTTCAGGATAAATATCCAGTTCAACACCGACGACGTTGTCTGGCAGTTCATCCAGCAAGGTTTTTTCGAGAAAGGGGGTCAGAGCTTCAGGGGTTATTTCCTGAGCATTGACCAGTAAAATTGCAGGGGCGGGAGCCTTGCATTCGATGACATCACCGGTACTGGTCTGCATGTTGACAGAAAGGCATTCTTCGCTCTCTGTTTTGACGGTTATTGCTCCGTGAGAAGCAGGCACAAGCAGGCGGTGGTCGGCAAGAATGTCCAGAGAAGCCTTGATCTGCTTTTTGACATGGCCGAAGTCAAAGACCATGCCCTGTTCATCCAGATCGCCCCGAAGCACGACATCGACCAGCCAGGTTTCCCCTACAACCCCGCGTTCCGGAGAAAGGTAACTGAAATCAAGTGTGGTGAGTTGATTGACGAACAGTGCGGTCATTGGTTTCTGGTTCTACTGTGATTGAAGAAAACGGGGTGAAGAAAAATAATGAGTTAAAGAGCAATTGTAACTCATTTCTCGAGGCGATTCAGTGCCCGGCTAAATTCTGTGGAATGGATTTTCATTTGGCCGCCCAGTGAATTGTTGCGGGGATTTAGCTTATTATTCATCGCATCCTGAACACCTGAAAACCTTGGAGTCCATTTTGGATCGAACCATCACACAATCTGATCTTGAATTTGATGCCCGGCATATCTGGCACCCTTATGGGACAACACCCAGCCAGTATAAACTGTTTGCCGTTGAAAGTGCTTCAGGGGTCAGGCTCCGCTTGAGTGATGGCAGAGAAGTGATTGACGGGATGTCCTCCTGGTGGTGTTCGGTCCACGGCTATAATCATCCGTTTATGAATCAGGCCATTAAGGATCAGGTCGATTCAATGTCCCATGTCATGTTCGGTGGGTTGACCCATAAGCCCGCCATTGAACTGTCTCGCAGACTGGTTGAGTTGACACCCGAACCGATCAAAACCGTATTTTTTGCGGATTCAGGTTCAGTCGCTGTAGAAGTAGCCATCAAGATGGCCATGCAGTATTGGCAATGCAGGGGCGAGATTAACAAGAACAAGTTGCTGACATTTAAAGGCGGATACTTCGGCGATACGACCGGGGGCATGGCGGTCTGTGATCCTGACAATGGTATGCACCATCTGTTTACCGGTATTCTGCCTGAACATCATTTCGTGCCCCGTCCCGGCTGCGGCTTCGATGAGACACTTGAAGACCATCATATAGAACCTTTTCGCTCTGAACTGGAGTCCCTGAATCATCAGGTGGCCGCCGTTATTATTGAGCCTATCGTTCAGGGGGCTGGTGGAATGCATTTCTACTCCCCCGACTTTCTGAGAAAAGTCAGAGCACTCTGTGATGAGCATGAAGTCTTGCTCATTCATGATGAGATTGCCACGGGTTTTGGTCGAACCGGGAAAATGTTTGCCTGTGAACACGCCGATGTTATCCCGGATATCATGTGTGTAGGTAAAGCCCTTACCGGTGGCTATATGACGTTATCAGCTGTGATGTGCACCGAAGAAGTCAGTAAGGCCATCTGTGACACTGGTCCGATCATGCACGGACCTACTTTCATGGCTAATCCTCTGGCTTGTGCAGCCGGTGTGGCGAGCATGGATATTTTATCTTCAGGTGAGTGGGTCAATCAGGTGGCTAACATAGAGAAAAAATTATGGGCTGGTCTCTCTCCCTGTAATAAGCTTGGAGCGGTGGCTAACGTACGGGTTCTGGGAGCTATTGGTGTGGTTGAATTGAGACAGCCGGTGGTGATGTCTGAAATTCAACCCCGTTTCCCAGAACAGGGGGTATGGGTCAGACCTTTCGGTAAACTGGTTTATGTTATGCCACCTTATGTCATTTCAGATGAAGATCTGGATACTCTGTGCAAAGCCATTTGTACGGTCGTTGAGTCCATCCGTTAACGAGCACCGTCTCGCGAGAGTGCGAATCGCAATTAATGGCTGAGCAGGATGCGCTGAGGGATTTGGTGATTGGCGTGCCAGTGCTCAAAAAAGATTCATGGGCTCTGCAGAGGTTGTCTACAATTCTACGTGCTATCCGGCTCGGATAGTCGGTTATAGAGTTCCGGTGGCCCTCGTTCGGGCTTCCGGGCTGGCACTTCCCAAGGCTGCTGCTGGAGGTTTAGTTATGGCTCTCCGTTTTGATCTGCCTGATCTGCTGGAAGACTTTGACGAAGAACAGGGCTCTTGTGACGCAGAACCCTGCTATCCCTACCCGATATTTGGCGGGTTGCCAGAAGAAGTCGTCATGAGGCGGCTGACCGTTTGTAATTCATTGGTCAGGCTGAATCTGCGAGGTGCTCCCGTCAATACGCGGTTGAGTATTTCTTTGAGTCAGGGTCGTGGGCGAATGAAGGTGCTGGTAAGACTTCCCTGAGATTTAAGACTTCCCTGAGATTGGAGTTGGAGTTTGGCACACCAGACACTTCGAACGTAAGCTGGCGAATAAGATCCCCCGATATGTGATAATCTTCGCGTCAAAGCCCTGTCAAAGAGTGTCCGTTCAACAGCCACTCTCTTTTCTGAATATCGATCTGGCTTTGCTGAAAACAAAAAGGTTGGAAGAAATCAAATCTTATTCGCAGGTTCCCTAGAATGACCGAGCAATATCCATCACTGATCAAAGAAACATTTCCTGTGGGGCCTTTGCAGTGTAACTGCACCATCATTGGTGACCCCATTACCAGGAAAGCCATCGTCATCGACCCCGGTGGTGATCCTGATGTGATTCTTGCCAAGTTGGAGAGTCACGGACTAAAATCAGTAGCGTTGATTCATACTCATGCTCACTTGGATCACTTCCTGGCTAGCGGTGAAATCAAGAAAAAGACTGGTGCTTCCATTCATCTTCACAAAGAAGATAAGTTCCTCTGGGATAATCTCGAAACTCAGTGTCGTATGTTTGGTGTGCCCTATAACCCTGTTCCAGATCCTGACTTCTGGCTGAATGATGATCAGGAGCTTCCTTGCTGTGGGGGGGTGGCGATGCATACTCCCGGACATACCCCTGGGTCCATGTGTTTCCACTTTGTGAAAGAGAATCTGTTGATCGCTGGAGACACCCTGTTCCGCCGATCAATTGGTAGAACGGATCTTTGGGGTGGTGACTTCAAAGCAATAGAGAAGTCCATTCGTGATCGTCTGTACACTTTGGATGAGGAAACCACTGTAGTTACAGGTCATGGTCCGGATACCTGTATTGGCGAAGAAATCCGGGAAAACAGCATTATTCGCGGTTAGGAGAAGTGAACATGTTAATGCAGCTGAAAAGAATGTCATTGGTCGTTGCCGCCGCTGCGGTCATAGCGGGTTGTCATACGACCAATCCATACACTGGTGAGAAGGAAGTCAGTAAAACCACTGCATACGGTGGCATTGGTGCAGTTACCGGTGCTGTCATTGGCGGTTTGGTCGGTGGCGGCGAAGGGGCTCTGGAGGGCGCTGCGATTGGTGCTGCAGCCGGAGCTGGCTATGGTTATTACACGGACAGGCAGGAAGCAGCGCTCAGAAAAGAGTTGCTGGGAACCGGTGTTCAGGTACAACGGGATGGAGATAACCTCAAGTTAATCATGCCCTCTAACATCACATTTGATACCAATAAGTCAGCGATCAAGTCCAGTTTCTATCCTGTTCTGGGTTCTGTTGCCAAAGTTGTCAAGGAGTTCGACAAGAATCTGGTTGACATAGTTGGCTATACCGACAGCACCGGGACTAACAAGATTAACCTGCCTCTCTCCGAGGATCGGGCCAGGAGTGTGGCGGATTATCTGATATATCAAGGGGTTTCCGGGTCACGCGTTACCTATTCTGGTGCGGGAGCCTCAGATCCTATTGGCAATAACAACACCATGCAGGGTCGTGCGCTGAACAGAAGGGTAGAGATAAATTTGATACCGGATCCCAAACATCAATAAATATTGAAAAGCCAGCCAGTGTGCCGAAACTGTTCTGAGATAAGCGTTCGTCGGCCTCACTGGCTCCTTTACGGGCTGGCAGACAGATTATCCTGCCATCGTTTGGCTCGTCTCATAGTGTGAGGCTTCCGTGGCTGCTTGTTCTTGCTTGGGTATTACTCGATAGCTTCTGCTTTCTTTCTGGCTGGTGGGGCAGGGATGGGAGCCACGAGAACAAAAGATGCAGCAGTCCCCTCTCTGGGGAGTCATCAGGTTTTTACAGCTTCTGCATTCATAGAGATAAACGCAAGCATCCAGTGGCATGGTTTCAGTTTCGGAATGGCCGCAGCAGTTACAGGTAACCGTTGACTCGGTATTAAGATGAAGTTTCATTGTCAATTTCTCTGCTTTTGTTATTTTCTTCAGGGCGTAATAATCCAATGTCGACACAGTTTCTCCTTACTTGAATGATTGTTCATAAATGTTAAGCAAGAAGTGTGACAATTATGTGTTGCCTCGAATGATTAAGAGATTATTCGCGGTCGTGTTCAGGAAGATGTGTAGCAGGATAAACAAACGACAGTGAGATGAGATATTTGATTTGCATAAATGACGGGAGAGACATTTTGTCTCCCCCGAACAAAAGGCAGAGTCAGGCTTTTTCGGCAGCAGCCTGAATAGCGGTGAGGGCAATGGTGTAGACAATATCGTCCACCAGAGCACCGCGGGAGAGGTCGTTGACCGGCTTGTTCAGACCCTGAAGCATTGGACCTACACTGATGACATTGGCACTACGCTGTACAGCTTTGTAGGTAGTATTGCCCGTATTGAGGTCCGGGAATACGAAGACAGTTGCACGACCAGCAACGTCTGAGTCGGGCGCCTTGCTCTTGGCAACAGATTCGACGGACGCAGCGTCGTACTGCAGTGGACCGTCAACCACCAGATCAGGGCGCTTCTCACGAACCAGCTGGGTAGCATCGCGAACACGCTCAACGTCTGCACCAATGCCGGAAGAGCCTGTAGAGTAGCTGATCATCGCGATGCGCGGCTCAATGCCAAAGGCTCTGGCGGAGTCGGCACTCTGAATGGCAATGTTAGCCAAAGCTTCTGCGTCAGGGTTTGGATTAACGGCGCAGTCACCGTACACCAGAACCTGATCAGGCAGCAACATAAAGAAGATGGAAGATACCAGTCCACCGGCGTCTTTTTTCGGCTTGATCAGCTGGAAAGCCGGACGGATGGTGTTGGCCGTAGTGTGGACAGCGCCGGAAACCAGGCCATCCACTTCGTCCGTGGCCAGCATCATGGTACCCAGAACAACGGTATCTTCCAGCTGAGCTTCTGCCATAGGAGCATTCAGGCCTTTATGCTTGCGCAGTTCGACCATGGGCTCAATGTAACGCTGACTGATACTCCTGGGGTCCATAATAATCAGCCCTTCTGGCAGATCAAAACCGTTGTCACGAGCGACCTGTTCAATAACTTCGCGATTACCCAGCAGGATACACTCGGCAATGCCGCGTTCCTGACAGATGATGGCAGCCTGAATGGTTCTTGGCTCATCACCTTCTGGCAGAACAATGCGTTTGCGAGCTGCTTTTGCCTGTTGCACCAGACTGTAGCGAAATGCCGGAGGCGAAAGACGACGCTCTGTCAGACCTCCGCAGTGCTGCTTGAACCAGTTGTTATTAAGATTCTCGGCGATGGTGTTCATCACTTTTTCAATACGCTCCATGTCGTCCAGAGGCAGCTCGTCACTCATGCGATCCAGACGGGTAGCGGTCGTATAAGAGTCATCTTCAGTCATCAGGACTGGCAGACCGGTAGAGAATGCTTTGGCACAGAGCTCCTGAACAGCCTTGGACATTCTGATTCCGCTGGTGAGTAACAATCCGGGCAGGGGAACACCGTTGGAGGCTGCCATAGAGGTTGCCAGAACAATATCATCACGGTCACCGGCAGTAATGATCAGATTACCGGGCTTCAGGTATTGGATCATGTTACTGGGAGTTCTGGCACTCAGTGTGTAGGAATTAACACGACGCTGGGCAATGTCACCTTCGTTAATGACTTCACAACCCAGATGGCGGGCAATGTCCAGAGTGCGGTGTGAACTCAGCTGTGGATCGTAGCTGATGTAACCCAGGGGCAAGAAGCTCTTGCGAGTAAACTCGGGCAAGGGTCTGAATTGTTGATCTTCAGTCAGTTGCTCAACCAGCTCTTTATCCAGTTTGTTCAGGATATAACCGATGACACTGGGGTTTTTGATGCCACCAAAACTGTCGGCAGCAATTTCCAGTTTATCTGCAACATCTTCCAGAGAGTCCTTGCCTTTTTCTGAAACCAGAATAATATCGGCGTTCAATGTTCTGGCCATATCGCTGTTAAGGCGGTTGGCATAAGGCATGTCACGGGTGGGAACCAAGCCTTCGACTACGACCACTTCAGCCCCTTCGGAAGCATCGTCGAATAGAGCGACAATCTCTTCCATAATCTCATCACCTTTATTGTCTCCCAGCAGGTTTTCAACCCTTTGGGTGGTAATCGGTGTCGGTGGCTCATGGTCCATAATACGCTGAGCCAGTCGTGTAGAACGCTCAGGACCTTTATCCGTCGTATGCAACTGGGCAATGGGCTTAAAGAATTTTACCCTCAGGCCCAGAGTGTCGAGTGCCCGCACCAGACCCAGGGAGACTGAAGTCAGGCCGACTCCATATCGGGTTGGGGCCAGAAAAAACGTACGCATAATGCAGCTCCAGAAATGTTCGCAAGCAAGTCAAACATGGGGTCTTCAGGCAGACCCCAGGTTGAATCAGGCGATCAGGGCCTGAGTGTCACGGGAAATCATTAGCTCTTCGTTGGTGGTCACGACCATTGCAATCGTTGAGCCTTCCTCGGTAATAACACCGCTTCTGCCCCGGAAAGTTTCATCATTGAGCTTGTTGTCTACCTTGAAGCCGAAAATGCTCAGGCGTTCAATAACGTTCTTGCGAATGACGCTGGAGTTCTCTCCGATACCGCCGGTGAATACCAGGGCATCAATCTTACCCATGGCGGCAGCAAAACCCGCTACTTTTTCAGCCAGAACATGGCAGAAAACGTCCAGGGTCAGTTGCGCACGTTCATTGCCTTGAGCTGCAGCGTCTTCAATAACACGACAGTCGCTGTCCATTTCAGACAGGCCCAGTAGACCGCTCTTCTTATTCAGCAGGTCGGTGGCTTCTTCCAGGGTGTAGCCCAGAGTTTTGTTCAGGAAGTTGAAGAGGTTGGGGTCAACATCACCGGAACGGGTGCCCATAACCAGACCTTCCAGAGGTGTCAGGCCCATAGTGGTATCAATGGACTTGCCATTCTTGATCGCACAGGCAGAGGCTCCGTTACCCAGATGAGCTACCACGAGATTGCTGTCATTGATATCCAGACCCAGCATGTCGGCAGCAGCCTGACCGACATAGCGATAGCTGGTTCCATGAAAGCCGTAACGACGAACACCCTGTTCTTTGTACAGGCTGTATGGAATCGGGTAGAGGTAAGCTTCGGCTGGCATGGTCTGATGGAATGCAGTGTCAAAAACAACAACATTGGGCAGGCCCGGGAAAATTTTCTGGGCGGCACGGATACCTGCAAGGTTGGCTGGGCTATGCAGAGGAGCCAGTTTGGTGCCGTCTTCAATCGCCTGCAGAACCTCATCTGTGACCAGACAGGACTTGGAGAACTTCTCTCCACCGTGAACAACGCGGTGACCAATGGCGGAGATGCCTTCTACCAGACCTTCTTCACGCAGGAGGCCCATGAGTGCTTCCAAAGCTGCTTCGTGTGCAGCCAGTCCGAGCGCCTGAGAGCCTTTCTCGCCCTTGACCTTCCAGCGCAGAACCGCTTCGCTGCTGTCCAGGCGTTCAGCGATGCCGTTGATTTTCTCTTCTTCCGTTGTCGGGTTAATCACTGCGAATTTGAGGGATGAGCTGCCGCAGTTGATGACCAGAATGCTGTCTTTGCTCATTGAAATAGTACCTAGCAGAATACTTGCAATGGGAGGCTGACCGATTGACTCCGGTCAGCCTTCTGAAGGGGTATGTGTCAACAGTAGTTTGACTCTGTGTGCCGAAGCACCCTGAGTTCAATACTGAAGGAACTGTTTGCATCATGGTGGCCCGCAGGACAGATATTCGAAAACCAGGGATGAATAAAAATGCTTTGCAATTCACCAGACGAATATCGGCTCATAATACGGGCAACGTTATAAAAGTTTCGATTATAACCATTGATGCAGGTCAGTGGACTGCGTAAAGATGCGTATTCAGATACTATTTTTGAATGCCTCTATCGGAATTTCTACAGTCCGGGGAAAGGTATTCCGCAGATAGGAAAATCATATCGTTAGAATCTGTTCAGGGCACAAAGGTAATTTAGCCTTTTATCCCGGATACTCAAGCCCCGTCCATTTCTTGGTCGCTTCAGGCAACATCTGAATCCAGGTCACCAGTTGTTCCTGATAGAGATAAGCGCCAGCGACTCCAACAAGCATCAATGAGATGGGAAGATAAATGCCCAGTGCACGTGTCAGATTGGCTGGTGGTAACGGCTGCTCCCCATAGTTGTTTTTTCCTTCTGTGCCCGGCCCGATACTGAGCCAGAAAAGCAGCAGAATATTGACCACTGGAATGACCAGAAACAGCCACAGCCAGCCGCTTCGATCCATATCGTGAAGTCGGGTAATGACCAGATAAAGTGTAAGCATGATTGCCAGACTGTGAATGCCCAGAACCATTGACACAGTCTGCTGAATAGTCAGGGCTGCTCCAATCAGCATTGGTAAATAATCAGGGAGCAGGAAGGCAACAGCTTCTACAGCTACGACCAGCCAACTCATGGCCAGGTAGCGGGTTCGTCCGATGCGTCTTATCAGCCGCAATGGCTCATTACTATTTTGTCGGGGTGCTCTGGACAGCGAGGTCTCGGCAAAGATAGATGAGCTGTTTTCTTCAGTGGGTGGTAATGTTTTTGAGCCATCCAGGGTCATAATCCGGCATTGTCCACCGGCCTTTCTAATGGCTTCTTCGTATTTGCGGGCTTCTTTCCTGGTGACAGGCTTTCGAACCGCGTAGGGCTTGCCTGAAAAAAGGCGGTCAATGCGCTGCGCATCGGCATTGAACAAACGGGCCAGATTATTTTTGACTTCAGCTTCGGAAAAGCCAGGAAGAATCTGCCCTTTGAATATGACTTTATAATCTTTGCGCTTCATAACTGGATCCCCCGAGCTTTGGAAACACCTGTTCGGGGTGTCACCACTCAGGGCGTCTTATCGGCAGATATGCCGGAAACGCAAGGTTGTTAATCCTTAGAAGGGACGGACTACAACCAGAATTACAATAGCCACCAGAAGCAGAACCGGCACTTCATTAAAAATACGGTAGAATTTGTCTGACTTAGTGTTGGCATCATTGGCAAACTTTTTCAGGAACGCGCCACACATGTGGTGATAGCCAATCAGCAGAACCACCAATGCCAGCTTGGCGTGCATCCAGCCACTGCTCATATAATAGGACGGGTTGAAACGGAGTAACCAGATACCCAGCACCAGAGTGGCGATCATGGACGGCAGGGCAATCCCACGGTAAAGCTTGCGCTCCATGATCTTGAATCGTTCATTACTGACCTGATCTTCGCTCATGGCGTGATAAACAAAGAGTCTTGGCAGGTAGAAAAGGGCTGCAAACCAACAGACCATGGCGATAATATGAAAGGCTTTAACCCAGAGCATGCGCGAGATCCTTGATTTTTGATTACTGATAGCGGATAGAGAGTAGCGGAAAAGACGCCAGAGTTCGATATCCGGGTGCAAGGGTGAGTGAATTCCTGAGTATTGTAAACCGGCTAGGTTGTGTTATGAACGTTGTTTTGTTGAAACCCTGCTGTTAGAGTGACTCGCTGTCTTAAACAGTCTTTGCATGCTGGTGAGAGCTTGCGAGATATTTATCGTAGTCTTGGGCCAAATAGCATCATCTTTTAGCAAATCGCCGTAAACCCTCGACAAGGCGGGGAGTGTCACAAAGAATATTTGCAGAAGCGAGTCTTGAAAGAGCTTTTATAAATATTTATTCTATTATTTTAAATAAATATTCTATTTTTAAGGCGTTGTATCCATGATCAAGGTAGGCATTGTTGGTGGTACCGGCTATACCGGAGCAGAGTTGCTGCGTCTTTTGGCGATTCATCCCGACGTTGAAGTAACGGTGATTACTTCAAGAAAAGAGGCAGGCAAGCCCGTCAGTGAGCTATATTCAGGGCTTAGAGGCAAGATGGATATTGTCTATTCACAGCCAGACGATGATGTCTTGGCCACCTGTGATCTTGTGTTCTTCGCAACGCCCAACGGAATTGCCATGAATTCCGTGCCCAAACTGTTGGACAAAGGTGTGAAAGTCGTGGATCTGGCTGCTGATTTTCGTCTGGCCAGTGCTACTGACTGGAAGCAATGGTATGGTATTGATCATGCCTGTCCCGAACTGCTGGCAGAAGCGGTCTATGGTTTGCCAGAAATGAATCGGGAGTCCATTAAAACTGCGCAGTTGGTGGCTAATCCGGGCTGTTATCCGACAGCTGCACAGCTGGGTCTGTTGCCATTGATGGAAAATGCTCTGGTAGAAGGCAGTGTTATTATAGATGCCAAGTCAGGAGTCAGCGGCGCTGGTCGTGAAGCCAAAGTGGCCAGTTTGTTGTGCGAAGTTTCGGAGTCATTCAAGGCGTACGGTGTGCCAGGCCACAGACACCTGCCAGAAATCAGACAGGGAATAGGCAGAATGGGAGGGCAGGGTTACAGGGGCGAGCTGGTTTTTGTGCCCCACCTTGTCCCCATGATCAGGGGGATTCATGCAACGTCCTATGTTTCGGTAAAAGATCACTCCATTGATCTTCAGGCGTTGTATGAAAACAAGTTCAGTCATGAACCTTTTGTTGATGTTTTGCCTGCAGGCAGTCATCCGGAAACCCGTTCAGTCAAATCCTGTAATCAGTGCCGCATTTCCGTTCATCGTCCTCTGGACGGCGATACCGTAGTTATTCTGTCGGTCATAGATAATCTGGTGAAGGGGGCGGCAGGTCAGGCCATTCAGAACATGAATATCATGTGCGAACTGAATGAAACAGCAGGCCTTGATGCGCCTGCTTTGATGCCTTGATATTTTTTTGTGAGCCTGTTCTGGTTGTCGATGCTCCATCCTTGCCTGGCAGGTTGCATAGACTGAGCGTTATTTTTGGTCAAAGGACACTTCCGCTTGAGGGGTAGACATCAAAAGAGCAAGTATACTGGGTAATGGCTTCTTCAAGTCTTTCATGCGTCGGCACTGCTCGGTTCGCAAATCATTACGACTTTTGTAATTTCGCTTAGAATAATTGTGCTATATTCTGCGACCTTTAATGATCTACCGACTGATCTGGCATATCCATGGAAAAACTGTTTGAAAAGCTGCTCTATTCTGTCCGTTGGCTTCTTGCGCCAATTTACATCGGCTTGAGTCTTGTCCTGATCGCTTTATTGATTGAGTTTTTTCAGAGTGTTACTAACCTGCTGCTCGACGTTTCTAATATGAATGAGACGCAGGTAATACTCAAGGTGCTTACGCTAGTTGATTTAGCTCTGGTTGGGGGCCTGATCGTTATGGTTATGTATGCCGGTTATGAAAATTTTGTTTCTAAAATAGACCTGGATGAGAGTTCTGAGAAGCTCAGCTGGTTAGGTAAAATGGATACCAGCTCACTTAAGGCCAAGGTTGCTGCCTCCATTGTAGCCATCTCCTCAATCCACTTGCTCAAAATGTTTATGAATACGGTTAATATCCCAAATGACAAGTTGATGTGGGCGGCGCTGATACATCTGACCTTTGTTGCCTCAGCGTTCTTTATGGGCCTGCTCGATCTCCTGCTTTACAGAAAAGAGAAAGAGATTAATACCTCGCTTTAACGCTCTCTTACTCAGAGGTTAATCGTGTTCTCAGGCTGACTCATTCCGGTGAGCCAGTTATGACTGATATTCTTTCTCTTCTTGTATTCTTAACCTGTCCAATGCCTGAAGTATGGACTGATGGAGCGTGCACCAGAAGACCTTGCTGTGATACTGGTGGCTCAGGACAGCGTTCTGGATTTGCAGATTATTCCCGGACCTTGGTGTTATGACAGTTGTTCCAGCAGATCCGGTCTTATTCTGGCCATTTTATAGGTGCTGCTGTACTGGCCTCTGCGGAAGCAGTCAAAGCGCGACGTCCCTTCAATTTCAAACCCGTACTTTTTATACAGGGCGATTGCCTGTTTGTTTTCTGTGAAAACACCCAGTTCAATGCGAACAATATTCAGCCAGTGATCACAAAGCTGTATCATCTCGTCAACCAGTTCTGATCCTATTCCCTGTCCCTGAAAATCAGGATGTACGCTGATGCCAAAAGTAGCGACGTGTTTTTTACGTGGCTTGCTGGACATAAGAATGCCGAGATGACCTGCAACCTTGCCATTTACCTCTGCAATCAGTTGAACGGATTCATTGCTTCGGGATTGGAACAGCTGTTTCCAGTGGTCGGAGTGGTTATAGGGGATCTGGGAGGTGTTTTCTGCCAAATCCTCATATTCAAACATTTCTGCAATGTGGGGTAAGTCTCTGTCTTCCTGATGTCGTATTTTTATTTTCATGATCACTACTTCTCTGCTATAACTTCAAAACTGCAGTATTCTCTACCCAAATGTTCGATGCAAGTTATATGGCTGGGTGCTTTTCTCGAGGTGGCTGGTGTGAGCCTGGGTGTGGGAATAAGTAGCAAAGTTCAACAAAACTGTCTGTCTGGGAATTTTGGTATCTGTTTTACAAGGCTGCATGCCCTCTGATAGCGGTCTTCCAGTCGCAGGTTTTGGTGCGGAATAAGGAATCAAGGTAACGGTTATGAGAAATAATCATGCAGGTTGTCTCTATATCAATGTTGCCGGGGTTGTATCTGCTGATTTTCACGATATCTTTAATCGTGTTGTACTCATTGCTTCTGTAGCTATTTGAGATACAATTAGCTTAGCTTTAAGTTATGCCTTATATTTATGTCTTGCGTTTCGAAGTTCCATAGTTGTAGATCTTCCTGATAAATCATAAGTAGTAGCGACGCTTTCAGCTAAGCGGTCATGTTGTGTGACCACCCTATTTTTGTTCAATTTCAGGAATTGATTATGTCTGCTTCTACCGGAACAGTTAAATGGTTCAACGAGTCCAAAGGTTACGGCTTTATCAGCCAGGACTCTGGTCCGGACGTATTTGCTCACTTCAGAGCTATCGTCGGTACCGGTTTCAAAACTCTGGTCGAAGGCCAGCGTGTTAAGTTCGAGGTGACTCAGGGCGCCAAAGGCCCTCAGGCTGAGAACATTGAAGTAATCGACTGATTACTCTTCACGACCCTTCGGGCAGTGAACAAAAAAGGCAGCGCTTTGCGCTGCCTTCTTTCGTCTAGACGAACTCTTTGATGATTCTGGCTACCAGCATGATCAAAATCAGTATGATGGCTATTTTTGACAGTTTTGACTGTTTCTCCCGACTCATGGGTTTGCCGAACCGCTGTGTTGCCATGACCACTACGGCTAGCGCAATAAAGAGTAGAAACAGTATCTTCAATAATTCCATGGTTATCATTCACTGATGGGTATCGAGCTCGTCTGCCCGCCTGAGAGTCTGGTAACCTGCCCAGACTCTGGTCATGGTTGTCAGGATACAGATTACAGCAAAAAATGCAGCCAGAATCGGGAAATACTGGGGAAACAGGCAGAAGACCACAAAAATGGCAATGGTCTCTGTACCTTCTGCCAGACCATTCAGGTAATAGAAGGATTTGTTGCTAAAGTCAGGGTCTGAGAGACCTCTCTTCTGAGCCATAATCGCATAGCCCAGAAAGCTGGAGCCCGTTCCGACGAAAGTAAAGATCAGCAGGCTGGCCATCAGGGCATTTTTTTCAGGATCGGCAAAGGCAAAGCCAAGCACGATGGCCGAATAAAAGATGAAGTCCAGGGTTATATCCAGATAGCCACCGGCATCTGAGGTTTGTGTTATTCTTGCCAGAGCACCGTCGAGCCCATCCATCAGACGATTGCAAAGAATGGCAACCAGAGCAGGCAAATAGAGTTCAAATGCCAGCAATGGCAGGGCTGTTAATCCGACCAGGAAACCAGTCAGAGTAATCTGGTCAGCCCGGACACCTGCTTTTTTCAGTGGGCGGGCAAGAAGATTCAGAGGCGATCTGATCCAGAGAGAAGTCCAGCGGTCAAGCATCAGGGTTTCAGGCAGTCTTTAGTCACAGCCGGTTATCATACCCTGATCGTGCCATAGGAGTCGAAACGTTACTGTTTTAAGCAGCCGGGAAAGTGGCTTTTGCATAGTCCAGCGGATTCTATTTGTAAGTATCTGATTAGGTGCTTATATAAGTACCTAACCAGTTAGTTTCGCATATTCTGGACGGCGGCTTTTTCCATCCTTCTGCGTTCCAACTCTGGTTGCGTAGCTATGGCTACGCGCCCGTCGTTGCGCCTTGAAGGATGAAAAAATCCACTCGCCAGAATATGCGAAACCAACTGGCCAGGTACTTAACATTAGGTTGTCGGGAGCTTGCCGGGATTGTCCCTGAAAGCATAAATTTTGCCCGGAAAGTTCATTATGCCGCTTTTTTATCAGGATAAATGAGATGCCAGATTCTCTTTCTATCAAGCCGCCGGGTAGTATGAAGGTGGTGCGTGATGATCCCGCCAGAGAGCGCAAAATCAGGCTTTTTCTGGTATTGGCCTTTGTTCTGGCTACGGGACTTTCTTATTATCTTGGGGGACGGATTTCCGATACCGAGGCAGCCAGACTGAGGCAGGAAAGCTTAGATCTAAGGAATCAGTTGCAAGACTTGTTGGGGGTAGAGGAGTCTCTCAGGCAGAAATTGGTTATTCTGGAAAGAACCAGTAAGGTGGACCGCGAGGCGGCAAACAGCATTCGTAGTGTTATACGGGATCTGGAAGATGAAAAAGCTCTGCTGAGCAAGGATCTAGCATTTTACAAGAGTATTCTTGCTCCGGAAGACAGTGCTGAAGGCATCAGGCTCTATGCATTTGATCTGCTGCAGGGTGAGGAGAAAAATCAGTATCGCTTCAGAATGGTGGTCTCTCAGGTGGCCAGAGACAACCCGTTTCTCAAAGGAACTCTGAATGTCTTTGTCAAAGGGGTGAAAGATGGTAAGAAAGAGTCTCTGTCCCTGATGGAACTGGCCGGAATGGAAAAGTCCCAGGCACTTGGGTTCCGTTATTTTCAGTCTTTCCCTGAAAACCGTGACTATATCAATCTGACGCTTCCCGACGGGTTCAAGCCCGAGAAAGTGATGGTCAGCATTAAAGTCAAAAGTGGTGCAGTGCGAAGCCTGACCAATATTCTGGACTGGCAGGAAGAGCTGGAAGGCGATGTGAAAAACGGACTGACCGAAAGTGGTTAAGTCGCCTGAGTAGTTGACTGCTTTACTGGGTTACTTGGATAATGGACGCAGCATATTAATACAGTTATACGTGCAGAGACCGTAAGAGCAGGACTCTGAGAGTATACAGAGATAGGGTTTGCCTGTGGCGATCAGGTAGCACGGGAGGATAAATGAGCGCAGTAGTTGAAACGGTAATGCCGGACCCGATCGAACTGACGGATAATGCCGCTGAGAAAGTCAATCGGCTCATGGAAGATGAAGATAACAAGTGCCTGAGGCTTCGTGTCTATGTCACTGGTGGTGGATGTTCGGGCTTTCAGTATGGTTTCAAGTTTGATGATCAACTGGCAGACGACGATACCCTGGTCAGAAAGCAGGGAGCTGAAATGGTCGTGGATTCACTGAGCTACCAGTATCTGGTCGGTGCTGAGGTCGATTACGAAGAGGGACTGGAAGGCTCCCGATTCCTGGTGAAAAATCCTAATGCAACCGCCACGTGTGGCTGCGGTTCTTCTTTTTCTATCTGAATACTCTTTTTGCCGGGCGCCAGCGCCCGGATATTCCTGTTAAGTAGCTGCTCATGCCCTCATCCTTTCAGCCCTGCCATTTGTTTGGCCAGCAGGGCAATGCTGTCAGACAAGTACTCTCTGAAGCGTCAGTAGTCCGTAACTTGAAAGTCGTCGTAACGCGTTGAATTCAGAGGCTATTATACTGATAGGTATATTAATGCATATATGGATGGTGTGTGATGGCAGATCTCTCAGGTCCTCAGGGAAGCGATGGGCCCTTATATTCGTCTTCACCTGTTAAGAATAACTGGAAAACTACCGTCAAAGCACTGCTGGGAGGCATACTGAGAAAAATCAGAAAAGCTGGCCCCCATGGGCTTCCTTCCTTGAAGACTGAGCAAGCGAAAAGTAAGCAACCAGATCCTAAGCCTCCTACAGACCTGAAGTCGAGAGTGGCAGCGAAAGCTGAAAGCAAGATTTTCATTCAGGTACTCCCTCTGCAGGGTCAATCCATTTCGGCCCCCATTCCAACGCCTGGATCTCCAGAGAGCCCCTCTTCAGTGAACGGCCAACAGGAGCGGAGTGGGAATGAAGTTGAATCGAATCGACGCAGCAATAAGAAGGCGCCAACAGTGGCACCCAGAAGAAGTAAATCATTACCGAGGCAGCCTCCTCAGGTTAAAGAGCCGACCGATGAGCTTGTTCAGAGCAAGCAACAAGAGCAACCAGATGTGAAAGAAAGGCCAGTACCTACCCCTCGGACGAGAAGAAAAAACAGCGGGGACTTGAGCGGCTCTCTGAGTAGAGCTCCGCAGCCAAAACCACGTAACCAGGGCAAAGAGGCACTTGCCGGAAATGAAAAGCCTGGACAGGCTAATATCTATGATGTACCCGGTAGACTAAAAAAAGAACCAGAATACGATGTCCCTGCTAACCGGAAGAGAAGCACTGAATATGATGTACCCGGTAATCTGAAAACAAAACAGGAATATAATGTGCCTGCTAATCGCAAGCGAAGCCCTGAATATGATGTACCTGCAAATCTGAAAGCAAAACCAGAATATGATGTGCCTGTTAATCGGATGAAAAGTACAGACTATGATATACCCAGAGACCTGAAAGTATCTTCAGATTACGATGTCCCCAAAAGTTTGAACTTCAAATCATCACCCCAGCATGCAAGTGATCCGGAAAGAGTCCGTTCGGATTCCATAGACCCATCTACTGGCGAAAATATATACCAATCGATTAATGATGAAGAGTTTGAGCTGGAGATGCTTGAATTAGAGCTGGAGTTGGAAGATGTCTCTCAGAATCTCGGTGATGCTTACGACTTTCAACCACTGTTCAATGATTCTGTTTGGCTTGATGAGCAAATGTTTTCTCTGATTAAAACCTTTAAGAGTCAGAGACCCCCGAAGTCAAATCTACTCAAGTGGGCTGCTCACATGAAACAGGAACGATCACTGATGCAACTGTATAGCAATGGTTTTGATAAGTTTAGAAAGTCTATTCGGTCTTTAATGAGTAAAGGGTTAACCTCTATTCAGGACAGGGACAAGTTGAGAAGTAGTGTCGATAAAATTAACAAAATTCTTACTCCGGCATTAATCGCCGAATACGGTGCTGAAGAAGCCAGAAAACGACTCTTGAAAGCTCCGGAAGGTTAATAGAAATCACGATTTTTCTTCAGCCTTAGTCTGGTCGAACAATTTTATCCATTGTCAGCGGTATTTATCAAGCCGGGAATATAGCCCCAAGGACCCGTTCGCCAGCAGCTCCTGTCACGGCAGGAAGATTGCCAGGCTTTCCTGACAGTGTCTGTCTGGCCAGCCAGGCAAAGGCTACTGCTTCTACCCATTCAGGTGCTATGCCCAGAGAGGTTGTGGTTGCAACGGACAAAGGGTCAAGCTCATCTTCAATCAGTTTCATCAATTGCTTATTGTTGGCACCCCCACCACAAACCAGAAGTTCTTTGGCTGAGGGAGCGTATTGGCAGATATCCAGGGCAATGGTTTTTGCTGTCAGTAAAGTGAGTGTGGCCGCCACGTTTTGAGGTTGCAGGCCAGAAAAATTTCTCAGGTGAGACTCCAGCCAGCCCGGGTTGAAGCGTTCCCTGCCAGTGCTCTTGGGCGGCACTTCAGAAAAGTAGCTGTCATTCAGCATCGCATTCAGCAGTTGGTCATCCACGCTTCCTGATGAGGCCCATTGGCCATTGGCATCAAATTTCTGGTTGAGGTGCTGTTGGCACCAATAATCGATCAGAACGTTACCCGGACCGGTGTCAAAGCCTATGACAGCTTTCTTATGGTCTGCAGGTAACAAGCTGATATTGGACATACCGCCAATATTCAATATCACTCTGTCCAATACAGGGTTGCTGAAAACAGCGTGATGGAAGGCAGGAACAAGGGGAGCTCCCTGTCCACCTGCCGCAACATCTCGACGTCTGAAGTCGGCGACAACAGTAATCCCTGATAGTTCAGCAATCAGACCAGGGTCACCAATCTGCAGAGTGAAACCTTTTTCCGGGCGGTGGCGGATCGTTTGTCCATGGCTGCCAATGGCAGAAATCTGGTTTGAATCAACATTGGCCTGTTCCAGGAGTCGCCTGACGGCATCAGCCGATTCCCGGGCAAAAGCGGGCTCAGCCAGCGCCATTCGTTCAATTTCATCAGGACCAGGTAGTGTCAGGGCAAGAAGCTGTTCTCTGAGATTTTCAGGGAGCGGATGGGATAATGCCTGCAGCTGTCGACAGTTTCCTGATGGTGAGTGCCTGGATATCGAGTCCTCAAATTCAACCAGAACTGCGTCAATGGCATCAAGGCTGGTGCCTGACATCAGGCCGATAAAGTATTCAGGCATATCTCTGATAATCCATCATGCCCTCCCTGGAGGCTATCGTTGTTATTTCGACTCTTTCTCGTTTCTGGCCAGCATAGTTGTACCGTGCTTTTCCAGCTGGGCCATGGTTTTATTGGCAAAAGCCATAAAACGTGCCTTCTCGGCTTTGGGGATCGGTGAGGCATTAGGCAGCTTGACGGTAACGGGGTTTCTGTGAACACCATTGACCCGGAACTCGTAATGAAGGTGCGGGCCTGTAGCCCAGCCAGTCTGGCCCACATAGCCAATGGTCTGTCCCTGTTTAACCTGGCTACCTTTCTTGAATCTTTTATTTACACGATTCTGGTGGGCATAAACGGTAACAATATTATGAGGGTGCTGGATAAAGACAACATTGCCAAAACCATTCTTCCAGCCAATAAATTGAATCTTACCATCACCCGCTGCCTTGATGGGAGTGCCAGTGGGCGCTGCATAGTCTGTCCCGTTGTGAGGGCGCTTGGTTTTGAAAATTGGATGAAGGCGGTTAGGATTAAAGCTTGAACTGATCCGGGTGAAGTTCACAGGCGTTCGCAGGAATGCCTTTTTCATACTTTTGCCATCCGGAGAGTAGTAATTGCTGTCACCATGACTGCTGGTGTAACGAATGGCGGTAAAGGCTTCACCCTGGTTAATAAATGTTGCTGCGAGTATATTGCCATCACCCAGCTTCTCGTTATCCAAATATTTTTCTTCGTACATCACGTTGAAACTGTCACCGCTGCGAATATCCAGCGCGAAATCAATGTCCCAACCAAATATGCCCGCCAGCTCCATGGTCATCTTCTCGCTCAGACCAGCATTCTGGCTCGCCAGAAAAAGAGAGTTTTTGATTGAGGCTTGAGCAAAGGCAATACGCACTTCAGGCTCGAGGATTATCTTCTTACCGACGTAGCCATTCCCCTGTCTTTCATAGAGGATGCTTTCAAGTTTATTCTGGACATAGCGCAGCCGGGTCAGAACTCCTTTGCTGTTGACCCGGTATTCAAACGCCTGTCCGGGGAGGATATCGGTCAGGTTTTTGCCCAGTTTCGGAGTTCTGGAGACTTCATAGACAGTTTTGGCACTCAAACCCATATCATCAAACAAAGTTGAGAGATTATCGCCGGACTCGATAGTGATACTTCTTCGGGGGCCTAGAGCAGCTTCTTCCTTGGCCAGTCGCTCGGCTTTTTCTCTGGCCTCACGTTGCTCTCCCGTCTCTTCAGGAACCGTTTCTTCAGGCGCAGCTTTCTCCTCAAGAGCCAGTTCCTTTAGTTTTTCTTTGGGGGATGAAGATTGAAATTCGTCAATAAGCAGTTCGGTTTCTGAGCGTTTGGCCTCAACTTGTGGAGACGGCAGCAAGCCAATAACAGTCATCACCGTAGCTGCGACACCAGTTACCAGTAACAGGTGTCTTTTAGGAAAACTCTTGATGCCGCCGGGTTGCTTGCGCGTGGCACCTCTGGGGGGAAGTTTGGTCATTGCACGTATTTACTGTTGAATTACTGTTTCAGGTGCCTGCCACTTTTATGGTTCGGATCAGACAGTATTTCAAATAGCTCGTAGCTGTTTGGTTAAAGTTTTGTGAAGAATATATATGAATTATATATCTAAACGCTACATAATGAATTGATATATAGCTATAAACGAATTGTAAATGTTTTGTTGGCGGGCGTCAGGAAACCGACTCTGGCCCAAAACTCTATATATTATTAGTTGAAAGCTACCGATCTGCCCTGTTCTGTTTGTGGTTTTTTCTAAAGTAAGGTAACTAAACCGCTCTCTAAGTTAATTAATGTAATTAAACCGATTTTTCCGGCTTTGTTCTTAAGTCGTTTTATTGTACTTTTACCCGCTAAATTGAGTCTACAGCTGCCTCGGCAGTGTTTAATTCATGAGGCTGAGCCGTGATGGTTTCGCTCAGTCTCGTTGACTTCATAGCAGGATAGGTAAATGTCTGAGAGTCAAAATCCGCTTCTGAAAGATCTGCAGGCCCGCCAGCTTATCGCGCAGACCACTGCCGTGGAAGAGCTGGACGCTCATCTGAGTGAACAGCCAAGGGTTCTTTATTGCGGCTTCGATCCGACTGCAGACAGTCTGCATCTGGGACATCTGGTTCCTTTGCTGGTCCTGAAACGTTTCCAGATGGCAGGGCACAGGCCTATTGCGTTGGTGGGTGGTGCAACGGGTCTGATAGGAGATCCCAGTTTCAAAGCGGCCGAGCGACAGCTGAATACACCTGATGTTGTGGCAGGCTGGGTTGACAAGATCAAGAAACAGGTCAGCCAGTTTATCGACTTTGACTGCGGTGAGAATGCCGCTTTAGTGGTCAACAATCTGGAGTGGACTGGTGAGATGACTGCTCTGGATTTTTTGCGAGACGTAGGTAAACATTTCTCCGTCAATGCCATGATCAACAAAGAATCCGTTCAGCAGCGACTGAATCGTGAAGGTTCCGGTATCTCTTTCACCGAGTTCTCCTACGCCCTCCTTCAGGGAATGGACTTCGCTGAGCTGAATCGTCGTTATGACTGCACTCTTCAGGTGGGTGGCAGTGACCAGTGGGGTAACATTGTGGGTGGCATTGATCTGTCTCGTCGTCAGAATCAAGCCAGAACCTTTGGCCTGACTGTGCCCCTGATCACCAAGTCCGATGGTACCAAGTTTGGTAAAACCGAGGGCGGTGCGGTCTGGCTGGATCCTTCCAGGACTTCCCAGTACGCTTTCTATCAGTTCTGGATGAATACTGCGGACGCTGACGTTTACCGTTTTATGAGCTTTTTTACCTTCCTGTCACAGGAAGAGATTGAAGCGATCAAGCAAGAAGACGAAGTGCGTGAAGGTCGTCCGCAGGCCCAGCAGGTTCTTGCCAGAGAGGTCACCCTTCTGGTGCATGGTGAAGAGGGTCTGCAAGCTGCAGAACGTATTACGGAAGCTCTGTTCTCGGGAGAGATCAGCAATTTATCTGAAACGGATCTTGAACAGTTGAAGCTGGATGGGCTGCCCAGTGCAACCATCAAACGTGATCAATTGGAAGGTAATCCCATGACCCAGCTGTTTGCAGAGGTTGGCATGGTGAAAAGCGGTAAGCAGGTAAAGGATGCGCTGGGTCGTAATGCGGTATTCTTCAATGGAGCAGCTCGCGGTGCTGCCGACAACATGAACCTGCCTGGGTGCTTTGCTGAAGAAAATGCCATGTATGGACGGTTCTTCCTGGTGAAACTGGGTAAGAAAAATCACTTCCTTTTTGAAGTGACCTAAAGGCTTGTGGCTGGCTCCCAACTCTTTGAAGACATCTCCAAGGCTCTGTTAAGTTCAGAGCCTCTGTAAAGCTTTTCATGAGGGAATCTTTGTGGAATGGCCTGCAAGACGTTTCTGGGTCATCGTTGGCACGGTACAATGGCAATTTCCGATACTGTCTTCATATAGTCAGGGCGGGTAACCTAAGCCATATTGTGTTCTGACCTGGAGCAGCTTTTGCTTTATGCTTCAGTGTCACTCACTCAGGAATTCTTCATGCATCCTCAAGCCGGTAAAATCGCCACAGATGATATGCTGACCAACATTCCCCGTCTGGTCAGCGAGTATTACACTATTCAGCCCGATCCATTGAACCCCACGCAGCGAGTCCAGTTTGGTACTTCAGGACACAGGGGGACTTCTTTCAAGGCCTCTTTTAACGAAACTCATATCCTTGCTATCACACAGGCGATCTGCGAATACCGTCGCGAGCATAATATTACCGGACCCATGTTTGTTGGCATGGATACCCATGCCCTGTCAGAACCTGCATTGATCAGCGCCATTCAGGTGCTGGCAGCCAACGGTATAAAGGCTCGAATCCAGGAAGGCAGAGGTTATACACCAACTCCGGTCATTTCTCATGCCATCGTCTCCTACAACCGGGATCATCAGGACAGGGCGGACGGTGTTGTCATCACGCCTTCCCATAACCCTCCTGAAGACGGTGGTTTCAAATACAATCCTCCCCATGGAGGTCCGGCCGGTTCTGAAGTCACCAACCGGGTTCAGGATCGAGCCAATCAACTCATTGCTCAGGGGTTGGAAGGTGTTAAACAGATGTCGCTTAATAAGGCGATGGAATCCGGCTTTATTACTGAATACGACTATGTCACACCTTATGTTGATGATCTGGAAAATGTCATTGATATGGAGGCTATTCGCAGGGCGGGTGTAAAAATAGGTGTTGATCCACTGGGTGGCTCCGGCCTTCACTATTGGGAGCCTATTGCCAGGCGTTACGGGCTTGATATTGAGCTGGTCAGCAAGAAAGTTGATCCTACTTTCTCCTTTATGCATGTTGATAAAGACGGCAAGATTCGTATGGATTGTTCTTCAGCCTATTCCATGGCAGGGCTGATTGAATTGAGGGATCGCTTTGATATTGCTGTTGGTAACGATCCAGACTTTGATCGCCATGGTATTGTGACTCGTGAACATGGTCTGCTGAACCCCAATCATTATTTGGCGGTGGCGATCAATTACCTGTACAACCACCGTGAGCAATGGTCGGGCAATGCTAAAATTGGCAAGACTCTGGTGTCCAGCGCCATGATTGATCATGTAGCAAAAGGTTTGGGCAGAGAAGTGGCGGAAGTGCCTGTCGGATTCAAGTGGTTTGTCGATGGTCTGGCTTCTGGCGAGCTGGCCTTTGGAGGCGAAGAAAGTGCCGGTGCTGCTTTCCTGCGGCGTGATGGGCTCACCTGGTGCACAGACAAGGATGGTTTTATCCTGGCTCTTCTTGCTGCTGAGATTATTGCCGTTACAGGTAAAGACCCGGGTGAACATTACCAGGAGCTGACAGACCGCTATGGCTCTCCGGTTTATGAACGACTGCAGGCTCCTGCTTCCGATGAGCAGAAGAAAGTACTCTCAGCCATGAGCCCGGATAGGGTTAAAGCTGATACTTTGGCGGGTGATCCCATTACTGCCAAAATAACCCATGCTCCTGCAAACGGCGCCGCCATCGGTGGTCTTAAGGTCGTTACTGAAAAAGGCTGGTTTGCTGCCAGACCTTCTGGCACTGAAGCAGTTTATAAGATCTATACCGAAAGTTTTGTCGGTCTTGACCACCTTAAGCAAATTCAGGAAGAAGCCAAAGCTATGGTTTCGGAAGTTTTTGTTACCGGCTAGGAGCCTGACCGAGAATAGCGCCCGTAGCGAGGACGGCAGAAAATTGAGGATGAAAATTCGGTTTTGTGAGGAGAATAGCGAGCTATTTGACGAACAAAAGCGGATTTTCAGACCAATTTGCTGCCGCCGCACGACTGCATGGATGCAGGAGCTAGAGCAACGCAGGAGCAGTTGCCGCGTAGGGCAGTCTATTCTCGGTCAGGCTCCTAGGCGTTTTTCGACAGTCTCTCAGACTCCCTTCCCGTGGGCTTCTGCGGGAGGGAGATCTCGGAAATCTGGAATCTAATAATCATGTTCATGAATAAATTCCTGATATCAGGAGAGTTGCAAGGACTTTTTTATGGCTAAATGCCAGAGAAGTAAAATGAACTTGAAGCGATGGCAGGCTAGCTAGTAAGCTTTTACGGCAAAGAATTCAGCAGCAATAAGCTGAAAAAGACTGATAATAAAAGTGACTTATATGACAGAGTTCGACTACATCATTGTGGGAGGTGGCTCTGCAGGCTGTGTTCTGGCTAACCGCCTGTCTGAGAATCCTGACCATCAGGTCTGCCTGGTAGAAGCAGGAGGCAGCGACAAGTCTCCCTTGATTTATATACCTGCCGGAGCCGCAATTACTGTGCCCCATGGCTTTCACAACTGGCAGCTGAATGCCGAGGCTCAGTCCACCATGAATAACCGGGATATATACTGTCCCCGGGGAAAAACCCTTGGAGGGAGCAGTTCCATCAATGCCATGCTGTATATCAGAGGGCAAAGAGAAGATTACGATCAGTGGGCTGCTCTGGGGAATGAAGGTTGGTCTTTCAATGATGTCTTGCCTTATTTTCTAAAATCCCAGAATCAGGAAAGAGGTGCTTCTGAACTTCATGGCACCGGTGGCCCGCTGAATGTTGCAGACCCCAGAAGTCAACACTGCTTGAGTGAAGCTTTTATTAAAGGTGCGATAGAAGTTGGAGAAAAAAACAATCCGGACTTTAATGGTGCCGATCAGGAAGGTGTAGGCTGGTATCAGGTGACACAGAAAGAGGGTCAAAGATGCAGTTCAGCGGCTGCTTATCTGCACCCTGTCATGGATAGACCCAATTTGACGGTCATGACCAAAAGTCATACTGCCAGGGTCATCCTTGAAGGCAAAAAGGCTATAGGGATTGAAATTGTTCGAGGCGTTACCAGAAGGAAGCTCTTCGCTCGAAAAGAAGTCATACTTTCAGCTGGAGCTTATGGTTCTCCGCAGATTATGCTGCTTTCAGGCATCGGAGCCAGAGATAAACTGGCTCCCCACAATATTGACTGTTTGCATGAACTGCCAGGTGTTGGTGAAAACCTTCAGGAGCATCCTGATGTTCTGGTTGTCGCCAATGACAAGACTGCATCATCAATGGCTTTTGCCAGGCCGATGGGAATGGGCAGGGTTATCAGGGATGCAGTGAAATACATCTATAAAAGAGAAGGTTTCCTGACCAGTAGCCTTGCAGAGTCGGGCGGATTTATAAAATCCTCTCCGGAAGTTGAAAGGCCTGATCTGCAATTGCATTTTATTCCAGCGGCTATGGAAGATCATGGTCGTAAACTTTCAAGATATCTGCAGTACGGGTTTTCGATTCATGTATGTATCCTCAGGCCTGATAGCCGAGGTCGTGTATCCCTTAACAGTGCATCCCCCACGGATAATCCCGTGATTGAACTGAATCTTCTGGAAAAACAGGCCGACATGGACTGTCTGGTGAGAGGGATCAAAAGAGTGAGACAGATTATTCAGTCGTCTGAGTTGTCCCGCTACGCTGGAGAGGAGTATCTGCCAGGCTCGGATGTACAGGACGATGATGAGCTTGAGTCTTATATAAGAAATAATGCCAATCACATTTATCATCCGGTGGGTACTTGCAAAATGGGAGCTGATGACATGGCTGTAGTCGACACTCGTCTGAAAGTTCACGGGCTCGAAGGGTTGCGGGTGGTTGACGCCTCAATCATGCCAACTCTGATCAGCGGGAATACCAATGCGCCTGCAATGATGATCGCTGAAAAAGCAGCGGACATGATTCTTGACAAAAATCAGCCAAAAATTCATTTTGAAAAAGTGACGGAAACAGAAAAGACGCAGTCCAGGATTTCTGTTTATTCCTCTTGAGCGAGCCGTGTAGCGGGTAAAACACACAGTATTTTTCTGCCTTGATCATCAGAGCACTCAGCGAGCATTTTCCCAAATACCGGGCATCTGCTACCTGATGAACAGGTGCATTTTATTACAAATCCCTGTCAGACTAATGTCACCCTTTCTCTTTGACGAGGCAAAGTTTCGGGTGACATCGTCTCTGGACTCTGGAGCCAGGCTGACACCAACTGTCAGGCTGGCAGGGATTCTTCCCGGGAAGTCTGTGTGCTCTGGTCTGCGCTTTCTCCACCACCAGGAACGACACGAGTGGCTATCAGCCCCTTGGGTCCCTGACCAATTTCAAATTGCACAAGCTGCCCGGCTTTCAGCGTCTTGAAGCCGTCCATTTCGATAACGGAGTAATGTATGAGTACGTCTTGATTTTCAGTGGCTTCCTGGGCCTGGATGAATCCATATCCCTTAGGATTGTTAAACCACTTTACTGTACCTTCCAGCATAGCTTCCATTTCCTTCTTGGTCGCTTCCATACAGCGCGATTCCTACATTATTAACATTGAAGGAACTGCCGGGAAACAGCAACCCTTGTTGTTTTATTTTTAGTCACATGTCTATTCTGCGTCGTCCATATCACAGAGCTCTTTTTTGGTGATGTCTCCTCGGCTAGGAGCCTGACCGAGAATAGACTGCCCTACTGCGGCGGCAGCAAATTGGTCTGAAAATCCGCTTTTGTTCGTTAAATAGCTCGCTATTCTCCTCACAAAACCGAATTTTCATCCTCAATTTTCTGCCGTCCTCGCTACGGGCGCTATTCTCGGTCAGGCTCCTAGAAAGCTTTCATGCCAAGAATACAGCCTACATTTCCATATAGAGCTAAACCTATTATAAGACCATATTGACGCGAGATAACAGCCCATTTTGATATTCAGGAATAGATAAGACAGTATTTTTGAGAATTAATTATGCTGCAGAGGATTTGTGAACTTTATATGGTTTTTTTTGGGTGGCCCCTGGACGACTGGTAACTCTCTCATCCAGGACCATTCAATCCAGGAACCGTCGTAGTTTTTTATCCTGCTGTATCCCAGTATCTCGGAAAGAACAAAAAGGGTATGAGCCGAACGGACTCCGGACTGACAGTAAACAACGATCTCTTTATCAGGTGTGATACCCGCTGACAGAAACAAATGTCTTAATCGTTCTTTGTCGAGGAATCCATTTTCATTGACAGTTTGCTTGTATTCAAACCAGATACTTCCGGGAATCCGGCCATGGCGATAGGCTCCTGACTTTATGGTTTTGCCGGTGAATTCATCCAAACTTCTGACATCCACCAGTAGGGCGACGTTCTCTTTTTTTGCTTGAATCGACTTTACCTGTTCCATCTCAGCAAGCCATTGAGGATGAGGTGTCCCCGTGAACTGGTAATTGGATCGTTCAGGTGTTTGAGGCGATTTGAAATTCAGCTTTTTTTTGTGCTTTTCCCAGACCGACAGGCCTCCATCAAGGATAGAGACCTGATCATGACCATAGAGTTTCAGTAACCACCAGAGACGGGCTGCATTCATGCCTTGCTGATCATCGTAGAGAACAATCTCCGTTTTTGGAGTAGCACCCAGTCGGCTTAATAGTTCGGACAGTTTCTCTCTGCTGGCTCTCATTCCGGAGTAGGGATAATCATCTGCGTCAGCCTGAAAAGCCGGGCGCCAGATATTGTGAGCACCGGGAATATGACCCAGCAGGAAGCGAAACTTGGGGCGTACATCCAGAAGCAGCAGGTTACTGGCCTGCCGGATCTTTTGCTCCAGGTCGTCAAGGCTGAGCACCGCATTTGCATGGACTGGCACTGACATCACAACAGACAACACTAAAATCAGAAGAGTCATAGGCTTCTTTCGGGCCGATAAAATTCTCGTGAGGTTTAGCTTCAATCGGAACCATTGAACTCCATGGAGCCTGAGGCGGGCAGGGGGAACTGCGCCATAAATCGTTGATCGATCCAGTTTTTCCAAAGCCATATTAAACGCCCTCTGGTACTGAACCAGCCTCTTGATGCAATGGCTCGACCATCTGCACAGCTTAGCAGAGAAAGAAATTGTTTCTGTGGACGGTAGGGTTCCAACGTTTTTTTCTCGAGGATGTTACAAATATTTTGAAACAGGGTCGGAGCCTGTCGAACCGCATAAACTCCCGACTTGGCCTGTCTGGAGTGAGTGAATTCTGCGACATCACCACAAGCGAAGACATTGTCATGGCTGACGGATTGCAGCATGGGATTAACGTGGATAAATCCCTCTGGACTGGTTGCAAGCGAGCTTTCAGAAGGCCAACGAGCGGGAGCTGCCGATGTAGCCAGTATCAGGGCATCATATGGCAGGCGGTCATTTTGATCACTGATCAGGGTTTTATCTTTGACTTCGGTTACCCGAAAATGAGTGTGTATTTTAATAGGCTTTCGTTCAATTTCCTCTTTGGCCATTTTTTGAACTTTCGGCGGATAGCCCTTCAGAATACCCTGAGCTGTGACAATATGTATTTTGAGGGAGTGAAGATGCTTGAAGCGTTGGTGAAGGGCCATTGCTACCTCAACACCTGCAGCCCCGGCACCCATAATGGCCAGAGTAAAACTTTCATTCTGCTTAATATGTTCGGGCAAAGGCTGTCCTAACCAGGATAAAAAAGGCCTGATAGGCTTTATAGTGATGCTGTCTTTTGTATCAATGACACGAGCTTGTGTAGAGCCTGTATTGATGGAGACTATGTCGTACCCCAGTCGGTCACCATTCAAAAAAATCAATTCATTCGCTTTGGTATCTACCCCCGAGATAGTCGCTTTAAGGAATCTGCATTTTGATTCATGGGCCAGCAACTCAAGATCAATGTGGGACTGCTCAGCACTATATTGTCCTGAAATGACACCAGGAAGCATGCCTGAATAAGGGGTATAGCGACTGGCAGAAACCAGAATAAAATGAGCGGGAGGCGTTTGCTTCTTCTGAAGCCTTTTCAGGAACAGTGCATGGGCATGGCCTCCTCCGGCCAGAACAACTGTAGGCTTAATGGTATTAGTCATACTGCTCTCTCAATTGTTGGATTTACCACTTTATCTGCCGTCAGGAACGCTCTTACTATGATTTTACTTTTTTCTGCCGATGCTGTCCGGATGGATCTTTAAAAAAAAGGGTACTTCCAAACGTCCGGAAAACGTTTTGGAATGCTTCATAGTCTAAACTGTCATGACTTCGTGGCAGCGATAAATGAGCGGTTTGAGATGGATATCCTACTATCCGATGGAATAACAAAGCTGGTTCGCGATGCCAGTGATACTTGTGAAGAGTGAAGTAAAAGGAAAAGGATCAAGCAAAGAATAACGCAAAATACTTCTCTCAGCTCATGGCTGTTGATGATGGAGGTGTGTCTCTGGTGTCTGGAAAATTATCCCTTTTGCCACTGACCATGCTGGTAACAGGAAATATGATGGGTGCCGGTATTTTTCTGTTACCTTCATCTCTGGCCAGCTATGGTTCAATCACTCTTCTGGGGTGGATTGTTACGGTTATTGGCGCGGTAATGCTATCTCTGGTTTTTGTTCGATTGAGGTCAGATTGTAAACAGGGTTCCGGTCTCTATGCTTATATCAGGGGAGGACTGGGACGTTATATCGGGTCACAGGTTGTTTATGGATACTGGGCTGCCATATGGATTGGCAACATTGCGGTGGCTCTGAGTGGTGTGGCCTATCTCAGTTATTTCTTTCCTGTGCTCGATGGTCCCTGGGAAACCGCCCTGGCTGCCATTGCTGTCATCTGGATCCTCAGTGTGATCAATTTGACCGATATTCGTCTTTTAGGTCGTCTCCAGATCATTACGGCTTCCTGCATGCTGGTGCCTGTGATTATTGTCAGTACTCTGGGCTGGAGTCAGTTCGAAACGGTAAACATCATTAACTCCTTTAATGTGACCGGACAATCGTCCAGTCATATCTTGTCTGAATCCATCACGTTGACGCTCTGGTCTTTTATAGGTCTGGAATCAGCCTGTAACCTTGCATGTCACGCCAAAAATCCGAGGCGGGATGTCCCCTGTGCGACATTATTAGGCACTCTGCTGGCTGCTCTTTTCTATATTCTGAGCACCACGGCAATGATGGGTATTGTACCTAACGATATTCTGCAAAGCAGTGCTGCACCTTTCTCCGTAACAGCCAGCTATTTGCTGGGTGACCGGGTCGGTGAACTGGTCAGTGCCATGGCTGTTATTGCCTGTTTTGGCAGCCTTAATGGCTGGATTCTTATGCATTCCCAGATAGCCATAACGGCCTCTTCGGAAGGACTTTTACCTAAAGCATTCAGGGTGTTGAATCGTTATGGATCACCTTGGAAAGGCCTGTTAATCACCGCCATTCTGATGTCCATAATGCTTCTGTTAACGGTGGAGCCTACAGTTCAAAAGCATTTTGAGTCTATCGTACTGATTGCGGTTTACATTATGTTGCTGACTTATTTCTGTGCCTGTCTTTCCTGCTTCCAGATTCAGCGGAGAAAACCCGGAGGGATTACTTCAGGCTGGTTTATTATCATTCTTCTGGCGTCCGGTTACTGTCTTCTCGGTTTCAGTGGGGCTGGCTATATGGTTTTTTTATACGGTACGGTGTTGATTGTCTTTGGTGGTGCAGTTTACCGGTATCAGCATCGGGGTAACAAAAAACCGGATCCTCTGGAGGACCCGGCTAATGGATAAAGAGGTTGTTTGAGCTTTTTCAGGCTGCCTCGGTCTCTTCATTTTTTTCCTGTCTGGGCAGACCGTAAATGGTTTTTACACCACCCCACTCATCAACAGACTCCACATGCACATCAAAGCCCCACAGTCTGTGGATATGTTTGATGATTTCACGAGTACTGTCAGAATCTACCGGGCGACCCCGGTGCATGAAGTGGCGCATGGTAATGGAGCGGTCACCGCGGGTGTTTACGCTGTATACCTGAATGTTGGGTTCACGGTTGCCCAGATTGTACTGTGCGGCAAGAGATTCCCTCACCTTTCGGTAGCCGGAGTCGTCATGAATGGCGCTGACTTCAAGATATGGGTTGATTTCATTATCGTCGATGCAGAACAGCTTCAGATCTCTCATCACCTTGGGTGAAAGATACTGCATGATGAAACTTTCATCCTTAAAGTTCTTCATGGCGAAGTGAACGGCTTCCAGCCAATCCGAACCGGCCAGATCAGGGAACCAGCGACGATCTTCTTCTGTCGGGTTTTCACAGATCCGGCGGATGTCCTGAAACATCGCAAAGCCCAGAGCGTATGGATTTATGCCACTGTAACGGGGGTCATCAAAATCAGGCTGGAACACCACGCTGGAGTGCGAATGTAGGAACTCCATGATGAAGCCTTCTGTAATGTGACCCTCGTTGTACATTTCGTGCATCAGGTGGTAGTGCCAGAAGGTTGCCCAACCTTCGTTCATGACCTGAGTCTGACGCTGAGGATAGAAGTATTGAGCCACCTTGCGAACGATCCGTATGAGTTCTCGTTGCCAGGTATCCAGTAGAGGGGCGTTTTTCTCTATGAAATAGAGAATGTTCTCTTCCGGATCTCTTGGATAGCGCTCAGTCTGCTTTACTTCATTCTCTTCACGAAGAGGAATGGTTCGCCACAAGTCATTCAGGTTGCGCTGAATGTATTCTTCACGCTCTTTGATTCGCGCTTTCTCTTCCTCTGGTGAAATAGGACGAGGGCGCTCATAGCGATTGACACCCTGATTCATTAGAGCGTGACAGGCATCGAGCAGCTCTTCCACTGCGTCAACACCGTGCTTTTCTTCACACTCTGCAATGTAGTTTTTAGCGAACAGCAGGTAGTCAATAATGGAGTCTGCATCTGTCCACTGCCGGAACAAATAGTTACCCTTGAAGAAAGAATTGTGTCCGTAACATGCGTGTGCGATAACCAGTGCCTGCATAGGCATGGTGTTTTCTTCCATCAGATAGGCAATACAAGGATTGGAGTTGATCACAATCTCATAGGCCAGACCCATTTGTCCGCGCTGGTAGTTTTGCTGGTTACTGAGAAACTGCTTACCGAAGCTCCAGTGGTTGTACATGAGTGGCATACCCACAGAAGCATAAGCATCGAGCATCTGTTCGGAACTGATGACTTCTATCTGGTTGGGGTAGGTGTCCAGTTGATAGCGTGCTGCCAACTTTGCCAGTTCTCTGTCGTATTCTTCCAGCAGTGCAAAAGTCCACTCTGAGCCTGTGGAAATAGGCTCTGCACGACGTGGTGGCTTCTGAACACTGGCAGCTTCGGAGGAAGGCCCTGCTGTATGCGGATCAGTGTCCTGCTCATAGCGTTCCCTGTCAGGCATTTTGACCCTCCTTCTTTTCGAACAGTTTGCGGAACACCGGATAGATCTCTCCAGCATGTCGTATCTGCTGCATGGCAAAATGACCTTCGTGGTTCTTTTCGATGGTTTTGTATTCATGCCACAGGTTCTGGTGGTGACGATCAGTAATTTCTACATAGGAGTAGTACTGAGTCAGCGGCAACAGTTTGTCGACAATAATATTACGGCACTTGGCAGAGTCTGCTTCCCAGTTATCGCCGTCAGACGCCTGGGCTACATAGATGTTCCACTCACCGGGGGAATATCTCTCAGTCACTATTTCGTCTGTCAGTGTCAGTGCTGAGGATACAACGGTGCCACCGGTTTCCCGGGCATAGAAGAAGTCGTGCTCGTTACACTCACGGGCTTCACTGTGGTGACGAATGAAAACAACTTCAATTTTTTCGTAATTGCGCTCCAGGAACAGGTAGAGCAGCAGGAAAAAGCGCTTGGCAATGTCCTTGATTTCACGGGTCATAGAGCCCGACACGTCCATAACACAGAACATGACCGCCTTGCTTGAAGGCTGCGGCACTTTTACCAGGTTGTTGAACTTAAGATCGAACTCGTCGATAAAGGGCAGACGCTTGAGTTTTTTGTTCAGCTCAGCAATCTGATCCTTCAGCTCTTTTCTCAGAACTTCATCGTTGCTTTCCGGGCTTACTTCCATTTCACGCAGTTGACGTTTCAGGGCACGAATCTCTTTTCTTTCTTTACCGGAAAGAGCAATTCGACGAGCGTGAGCTGCTCTCAGGGAGCGAACTACGTTCAACCTGTCAGGAGAGCCCGCAGTCGTATAACCTGCTCTTTTCAGTTTAAAGTCGGTGGAATCCCTGAGTTCTTTGCGAACAAGATTGGGCAGCTCGAGATCTTCAAAGAGATATTCCAGGAACTCTTCACGGTTAATGGAAAAAATGAAATCGTCTTCACCGGAACCGCTGTTGCTGGCCTCGCCTTCACCGCTGCCCTGACCAGCTCCGCCCTGAGGGCGCTGGAAACGATCGCCGGCAGTGAATTCTTTGTTGCCCGGATGAACCTGTTCCACACGGCCACCGCGACCATGATGAAAAACCGGTTCTGACACGTCTTTTCTGGGAATGCTGATGTCACTGCCGCTGTCAACGTCAGTAATAGAGCGTTGATCGACAGCATCCTGAACTGCCTCTTTTACCAGACCTTTATAGCGCCTCAGGAAACGCTGACGGTTGACCGTACTTTTCTTTTTCGCATTGAGGCGCCGGTCAATTATTATGCTCATAGGACGCTCTCCTTGGGTGCTTAGCCCTGGCTGCTTGTTCTATCCAGAACTATTTTCCTGGTGCCATGGCCATGTCGTTCTTTGAACAATGACCATTTTTCCTAATTAAACAAGATGCACAAGCGCCCGCAAAGGCGCTGTGGTGATTAATCAAGAACGCTGCCATGGGCCGCAAATGGGCTCATGACTTACTGTGACTTACGAACCCGAATGTACCACTCGGACAGCAGGCGAACCTGTTTTTCTGTATATCCATACTCAACCATGCGCTTAACAAAGTCTGCGTGTTTGCGTTGGTCTTCGTTCGAGCCTTTGGCATTAAAGGAGATCACTGGCAGCAGATCTTCTGTGTTGGAGAACATCTTCTTCTCGATCACCGCACGCATTTTCTCGTAGCTCAACCAGCTTGGGTTCTTGCCTTCGTGGTTGGCTCGGGCACGCAGAACAAAGTTAACCACTTCGTTACGGAAGTCTTTCGGGTTCGCGATGCCAGCAGGCTTCTCGATTTTTTCCAGCTCGTCATTCAGGGCGCTGCGGTCCAGAATGTGTCCGGTATCGGGATCACGAAATTCCTGATCCTGAATCCAGAAATCAGCGTAAGTGATGTAGCGATCAAAGATGTTCTGCCCATAATCGGAGTAGGACTCCAGGTATGCGGTCTGAATTTCCTTACCCAGGAACTCAACATATTTGGGTGTCAGATATTCCTTGATGAAGCGCATGTAGCGATCAGTCAATTCATCCGGGAACTGCTGCTGTTCAATTTGTTGTTCCAGAACGTACATCAGGTGCACAGGGTTGGCTGCGACTTCGGTGGAGTCAAAGTTGAAGACCTTGGACAGAATCTTGAACGCAAAGCGGGTAGAGAGTCCGTCCATGCCTTCGTCAACACCGGCTGAATCTTTATACTCCTGCAGAGGCTTGGCGTTAGGGTCGGTGTCCTTCAGGTTCTCACCGTTATAGACCCGCATCTTGGAGTAAACGGAAGAGTTCTCGGGCTCTTTGATGCGGGACAGAACAGAGAACTGGGCCAGCATTTTCAAAGTGTCAGGTGCACAGGGCGAATCTTTCAGAGAGCTGTGTTCAAGCAGCTTTTCGTAGATACCCACTTCTTCATTGATGCGTGTGCAGTAAGGAACCTTAACGATGTTGACACGATCAATAAATGCTTCGTTGGTCTTGTTGTTACGGAAGGTCTGCCACTCGGATTCGTTGGAGTGCGCCAGCAAGATACCTTCAAAAGGAATGGCCCCCATACCTTCTGTAGAGTTGTAGTTACCTTCCTGAGTGGCAGTCAACAGTGGGTGTAGAACCTTTACAGGTGCCTTGAACATCTCCACGAATTCCATCACACCCTGGTTGGCACGGCACAGTGCGCCAGAGAAACTGTAGGCATCCGGATCGTCCTGAGAGAATTCTTCCAATTGACGGATATCTACTTTGCCAACCAGGCTGGAAATGTCCTGGTTGTTCTCATCACCTGGCTCAGTCTTGGCAATAGCCACCTGATTTAAACGACTAGGGTAGACTTTAACAACACGGAATCTGGAAATATCGCCACCAAATTCGTGCAGGCGTTTAACCGCCCAGGGAGACATGATGTATTTCAGGTAGCGGCCGGGAATGCCGTATTCTTCGGTTAGAATCCTGCCGTCTTCGTCGGGATTAAACAGACCCAGTGGTGATTCAAATACGGGCGAGCCCTTGATGGCATAGAATGGTTTCAGTTCCATCAAAGCTTTGAGACGCTCAGCAAGAGAGGACTTACCGCCACCTACCGGACCCAGCAAATAAAGAATCTGTTTCTTCTCTTCCAGACCCTGTGCAGCATGTTTAAAGTAAGAAACAATCTGTTCGATCGCTTCTTCCATGCCATAGAACTCTTCAAAAGCAGGATAGCGCTTGATCAACTTATTGGAAAAAATACGACTCAGACGTGGGTCACGAGACGTATCGATAATGTCTGCTTCGCCAATGGCTGACAGCATTCTCTCTGCCGCATTGGCATAAGCACCAGGGGTGCTCTTGCATAGGTCGAGGTATTCCTGAAGGCTCATCTCCTCTTGCTGAGTTGATTCATACCTTTCCTGATAGTGAGAAAAAATAGACATATCCGGCTCCCCCTCGCCACGACCTCCATGATCATAGGCGTACTTATTTTATTGTTGGTCTGGGCACTGTAATTTGAACGCGAATTGTTACTGCGATTCACACGACACTGTAACTTTATAAGTGCTCTGTGTGTGTTGGTCACAGTAAATGTTATAGAGACTATCCGTATAAATGTCTACTTCTTTTCGGACTTTTTCTTGTCTGGGTAGAGGAGGGTAACTTGTTGATAAAAAAGGAAAAATATAATTTTCGAGAGAGTTAGCCAATCTATCTTATAGGGGTTTTCAGACAGTCACCAGTGAAAAATTTTGAACGTTGAAGTTGTAAGGAGAGCCGTCGTTCAGGAGTTTGATCTTGAGCACTCTTTACCTCAAGGTGGGCAGTAAACACTAAGATCAAGGCTATTGGCAATATGACTAATCATTTTCATGGCTCGAACACTGTTGCCAGCCTCGTCCAGTGGTGGTGAGAATCCGGCAATGGCCATCATTCCGGGAACAACAGCCACTACGCCACCGCCAACACCGCTCTTACCCGGCAAGCCCACCAGAAATGCCCAGTCCCCGGAATAGTCATACATACCCTCCATCGTCATTTCTGCGAGAATAGGCGCGATATGTGCCTGGTCAATTACCTTTTCTTTCGTGACCGGATTTACCCCACCATTAGCCAGTGTCCCGCCAAGGGTTGCCAGATCATCACAACTAACTAAAGTTGAGCATTGACGTGTATATACATCACAGGCATCCATTGGATCGCTGAAGCAGTTGTCTGCTGCATACAATAACCATGCGATGGCCCGGTTATGAAAGTTGGTCTCTTGCTCGGAAGTGTTAACATCCTCTGAGAGACAAACGTTTTGGGACATCATTTTCCTCTGGAAATCAAGGATCATCTGCCAGCGTGACTCTTTATCGGGAGCATTAATAAAGCTTACAGTAGAAATGGCACCGGCATTAACCAGAGGTGTCAGCGGCTTGTCTTGATGTACTGTAAGTGCCAGAACAGAGTTAAATGGCAACCCCGTAGGCTCAGCCCCGATTTTTTTTCTAACCTCTTCGGAGCCTTTTTGTTGCATAGCCAGTGACATTGAGCACACCTTACTGATGGACTCAAGGGCAAAAGCATAATCGTAATCACCACTATGAATGATTGTTCCATCACAGCAGGATATGGATATGGCACATAAATCAGGAGGGACGCTGGCAAGGAACGGAATATAATCGGCATTTTTCCCATCAAGACAAGCCTTGCCAAGTATCAGGGCTTCATTGGCAAGATCCTGTAACTGAGTTGTGTTGAAGCTCATGCCTGATCTCCTTTAATTTCAACCTGATTCTCAGCCCTCTTCTTGTGTAACCATTGAAAATGTTGTTTTGTCAGGTGTGTGGTGTGAGTATCAGATTCATTGGGGATGCCTGGGTGAGTACCCTCAATCTCCCAGGTAAACGGAGCAAAGTCGGCATGCTCGTCTTTCCAGTGCGGCTTCCGACAGGCATAAATGATAAAAGGAAGTATGATAAAGAGGATGGTAAGAGCGATCAGAATGAACACGAAAGTGGTTGGACTTCCTATAGCAATCTGGTTTGGCGGAATAAAACTGAAGATAAACGCAATCATTGATCCAAAAAGGCCAATGCCTGCAACCAGATACATACCACCTTTGCCACCGGGCACACTGTATGGTCTTGGGCGATTGGGTTGAGTAAAGCGCAGATGTATTGCCGCAGCAAACATAAGAAGGTACATCACGAGATAAAGAATAACCGTAAGTTGGCTGAGAATCTGGTAGGCAGCCTGCACAGAAGGCATTACCACAAAGAGCACGGACAAAACACTGACTATTCCAGCCTGGAATAACATGATGTGAGTTGCCATATCATGCTTATTAGTGTGCTGCCAGAACCGTGGTAGATAACCTGCCTTTGCAACAGTTAACAAACCCGAAGACGGGCCTGCAACCCATGTGACAATGCCGGCAAGAACCCCGATAGCAAGGCAAATGGCCGTAATCGGGGCAAGGAAGCCCAGACCTGCCCACTTGAATAGATCGTGATACGCCACCAGAAGTGACTGTGTCAGATTAATATCTGACTGAGGAATAATAAAACCAATAGCCAGTGTGCCAAAAACAAATATCGCTACTGTTCCAATGGAGGCTACGGCGATGGCCATCGGGTAAGATTTTGACGCGTTATCCAGCTCTTTTACATGGATTGCATTCATTTCCATGCCGCCATAAAAGAGAAAAATGCTGGCAGCCAGTACAATGTTGCTGAAATTAGTGAAGTCAGGAAGAATGTCATCCCACTTAAGTTCAATATGAATTGGCTGATCACTGAACAGGTAGCTGAATCCCAAAACAATCAAAGCAGCGGCTGGAATAATTGTACCAATCATCCCTCCCCACTTCGAAACTTTAGAGAATGCGTCTACGCCCCGAAACGCGATAAAAGTGGCCAACCAGTAGATGACAAGAACAACAGCAAGCACAAATAGTTTATTGGAAGACAGGGCCTGATCCCAGGTTTGGTCCGGTCCAACAAATGCCAGAGATACTGCGCCAAAAGTTAATGCAGTAGGAAACCACACACTGACTTCAATAAATAACATAAACATGGCCAGAAAAGCCCATCTCGGGCCAAAGGCTTCTCCAACCCAGCGGAATACACCGCCTTTTTCAGGCCAGCCGGTAGCAAGTTCTGCGGCAACAAGAGATACCGGTATCAAAAAGACTACTGCTGCAAAGATGTAGTAGAAAACTGAACTAAGCCCATATTCAGCCTCTGCGGGTAAGCCACGAAGGCTGACTACCGCAACGATGTTCATAATTGCCAGTGTAAAAACTGTGAACTTCTTAACACTGACTCCAGTAGAGGAATTGTCAGCCATAAGGTGTTTACCTCATTCCAGACATTGTTACCCTGGGAGGGGGGAGTTGTCTGATAAAAGAGTCAGGCTAGCCTGAGCAGAGGTGAGTCATTTGGACTTGAAGCCAGTGTGGTTATAGCTCGATGAATCCCCTTCGTTACCCGAATTTTCTACAGGATGATTCTCAAAGTAATCAAGGCAACGTCTGAGGTCATCAATCAGTAAGTCTGACAGATCCCGACTGAAACCATGACGAACGAGAATCCTCATGATAACCAGATCCTCACGGTTGGCTGGCATTGAATAGGCTGCAATCTGCCAGCCCCTGATGCGAATGCGATCCGACAGGTCATATAGGTTAAAGCCGGGGTTAACGTTCTGCTTCAGTGACCAGCTTATGGCCGGGATCCCGCCGTTTCCATTGTAGATTACGTCGAACAAACCCAGGCTTTCGATCTTTTTGCTGAGGTATTGGGCTGTGTCATAACAGGCTTGCTGTATACGTTGATAACCCTCTTTTCCAAGACGCAGGAAAATATAGTATTGAGCCGCAATCTGACCTCCGGGACGGGAAAAGTTCAGAGCAAAAGTTGGCATATCACCGCCAAGATAATTGACCCGGAAAATCAAATCCTCAGGCAAATCTTCATGATCTCTCCAGATGACCCAGCCAACGCCTAGAGGCGCCAGACCAAATTTGTGACCGGAGGCGTTGATGGACTTTACCCTTGGCAGTCTGAAATCCCAAAGTAAATCTGGCTGGCAAAAAGGAGCAAGAAAGCCCCCACTTGCAGCGTCGACATGCACCGGGATATTGAGACCAGTATCCTCCTCAAGTTTATCCAAAGCCTTGCAAACCGCCTCTACTGGTTCATACTGGCAGGTAAAGGTGACGCCCAGTGTTGGAATGACACCAATCGTGTTTTCATCGCAGCGCTTAACGGCTTCTTCCGGAGTCATTATAAGACGGTCGCCTTCCATTGGAATCTCACGAAGTTCTATATCCCAATAACGGGCAAATTTGTGCCAGCAGATTTGCACTGGACCGCAAACAAGATTCGGCCTGTCAACAGGTTTGCCCTGTTGCCTCATCCGCTCACGCCATCGCCACTTAAGAGACATACCGCCGAGCATGGCAGCTTCGCTTGAGCCAGTAGTGGAACAGCCCAAGGTGTTTGCTGCATCCGGTGAATTCCACAAATCAGCCAAAATATGCACACATCGTCTTTCCAATTCTGCTGTTTGAGGGTATTCATCCTTGTCGATCATATTTTTGTCGACACATTCATCCATGATTGCATGAATCTCCGGATCTACCCACGTCTGGCAAAAGGTAGCCAGATTCTGACGGGAATTACCGTCCAGCATCAGCTCATCATGAACGACCTGATAAGCATGCCGAGGATCTTCGGATGTTTTCGGCATTTCGTACCTGGGCATACTGACGGACAAATCAGACGATGCGTAGACGTCATCAGTCTTTTGATAGTCCCTGCTATAACTTCGATGGATAGAGTGAAGAGGCATGGCTGCAGTTCCAAATCACTGGAAACGAGAGATAACTGACATTAGACGTGACAGGATAAAACGGTAACAAGAGTATAGCAAAGTTCTTGGAAGTAGGCTGAGATGACGAAAAGATTACGAAAAGTCGGCCCCGAGCAATACCCTTAAATGCAATTTTGGTAACACTTTTATCTCCTGAAAAGCGCCATCAGTGAATAACTGAGAGCAGTGCAATGAATACCCTTAACTTAATCGAACAACTCGCCATTATCACAGGCTTTTGCCAGTCATGGAAAGTTGTCATAAAGGGCGTTGTCAGACAGTCACCAGTGAAAAAAATTGAACGTTGAATTCGTAAGGAGAGCTGTCGTTCAGGGGACTGATCTTGAGCCATCTATACTCGCACTAGTCGATTTTATGATACATCCGGCTTGGTTGAAGATAATGAAATGCTTTTGTTCCCGTAAATCTTGTTTTTCAACTTGAACCGGTCGTAATGCCATATCCAAAGTTGGGGGTTTTCCCTGATCACCTGTTCCATTCTGTGCATCAGTTGTTGAAGGTCGTGCTGGGTGTCCAGTTTTCTGTTACCGGTTCGGGTCAGTGGCAGAGGCTCAAAATGCAACTGCCATTGATTATTTTCAAACGTGCAGTAGTGAAAGAGAACGGGAGTTTTTAGAAGATGAGCTGTCATGATTCCGCAGGCAGGTGCCCGGGTTGCCTGTCCAAAAAATGTTACAGGCATCTCTTTTGAGCGGAGATCGCTGTATAGAAATACGGCTTTTTTCTTTTTCAGAGCCTGAAGCAGGGCAGTGGGGTCACCTTTCACAATGGGCTCAATGCCGACCCTCAAAAGAAATGCTTTTCCGAACTTATGAGTCAAAGGCGACTGCTTTCCTGAACCAATCAGGGTAGTTGCCGGTAAACCCCGTTGTGAGAGTGCCAGGGTTCCCAAATCAGGAGGGCCCAAGTGGAGAGAGAGTACAACCACACCCTTGTTTTCTGAAAGGGCGCGGGCAATGACATCCTGATTGTTGAGCAGATAAGGCACTTTATCAAGAAAAGGCAGGGTAAGAATATAATCAACGGTGTGACGTGCAGACTGTCGAATGATCTGTTTATGCGTCTTCTCGGATACAGGCAATAGAGCTAGTTGTAGTGACGCTCGGGCAATATGCCCCTTTTTAGCTCGCAAGACGTAAGAAAATATCAGGCCTATGACAGAATAAAGCACCTGAGGCGTTCGGGACAAGAGCCCGATTAAGAGATCCAACACTGAGTCCTTCCAGCCGGACTTTAAGAGTATCGCCATTTTTATTCTTGTTATGTAAAAAAATTGTGACAACCAGATTAGGTGAAGGAATGCTTTATTACCAGTCGATGGGCAAAATTTGTACTTTGTTGTTTATGTTGCACAACGCCCCGCATACAGGGAAGTTGCTTAGATGCTGTATTAAATGCGGTCATTGTGTTGAGCCTTAATGAGCTTCCCGTCGGGTTATGTTTTTGAAAGAGATGAGCTAAATCGCTGTTTTCTAGTTAATTTACTTGTTGATTTTATTTACAATAAGGGTCACTCTTCATTCCATCAAGGAATGCTGCCCTGATAATATTTGTTGGCCTTGGCTATGGGTAATCACAACAGGATTCCTGATTTGAGGCTGCTTAGCTGGATAGTTGTTTAATGATTTTTCTTTCCTACCTGCTGCTCGGTGCTCTGGCCGGGACTCTGGCCGGTCTGTTCGGGATTGGTGGAGGGCTGATAATTGTTCCGGTGCTGGTATTTAGTTTCGAACTGCAAGGATTATCTCCCGATATTCTCACTCATCTGGCTGTGGGTACCTCGCTTGCCACTATTGTTGTTACTTCAGTCAGCTCCATTAGGACTCATAATGCCAAGGGTGCTGTTCAGTGGCCTGTTTTCAGCGTTTTGGCTCTGGGGATTCTGTTGGGTTCATGGCTGGGGGTTTACACAGCGATCCAGATGTCAGGTTCTATGCTTCAGAAACTTATTGGGGCATTTGCCCTGGCAGTGGCTGCAAAGATGTGGTTTGGCTTCAAGCTTTCTGAAAGCAGCAAGGTACCGGCACGACCAATACTGGTGGCAGCTGGAGGTGTCATCGGTTGGGCTTCCAGTATGTTTGGCATCGGGGGTGGAAGCCTGTCGGTACCCTTTTTGCGCAAGTGCAATCTCTCAATGACTGATGCGGTGGGGACTTCTGCTGCATGTGGTTTACCGATTGCTCTTGTGGGAACTGCTGCGAACATGTTTCTGGGTTGGGAAAACGAGCTGCTGCCGACGATGAGCACTGGCTATGTCTATTGGCCGGCATTTCTTGGCATTGTCTTGACCAGTATGCTCTTCGCCCGCTTTGGCGCTCAGTTAGCCCATAAGCTGCCTTCCGAAAAGCTGCAAAAACTCTTTGCTCTCCTGCTAGTGATAGTAGGGTTTAAGTTTCTTTTCTCAATGTAAAAGAGTCCGGCCAGCTGGCTCACTCCTCTGTACAGCTGATACACTGGTCCAACTCGTATCCATGGCACTCCACTCGAACTGAGAGAGAGGGGTGTGTAATAGCAAACCTTGAGAACTATCCGGAATCCTCCTGTGATCCCATATCCTCAAATTGATCCCGTTGCGATCAGCCTTGGGCCACTCAAAGTCCACTGGTACGGCCTGATGTATCTGGTGGGTTTTGCCGGAGGCTGGTGGCTTGCGGTCCAGAGAGCCAGGAAATCAAACGGCTTATGGAATCCCGAACAAATCGGGGATTTATTGTTCTACATAGCTGTCGGGGTCATAGTAGGTGGGCGCATGGGCTATGTGCTGTTCTACAACTTTGATTATTTTCTGCAAAATCCGCTCTGGCTATTCAGTATCTGGGAAGGTGGCATGTCTTTCCACGGTGGTCTGCTGGGGGTTCTGCTGGCCGTATTCCTCTTTGGTCGCAGGATTGACAAGAACTTCTTTCAGATGACGGATTTTATTGCCCCTTTCATTCCACTGGGGTTGGGTATGGGCCGTCTGGGTAACTTTATAGGTGGTGAGCTATGGGGAAGGGTAACTGATGTTCCATGGGCTATGGTATTTCCGACAGACCCCTCCCGGATGCCAAGACATCCATCACAGCTTTACCAGTTTGTTATTGAGGGTGTCATCCTGTTTGGAGCACTCTGGTGGTTCTCGGCCAAACCACGTCCCCGTATGGCTGTATCGGGACTATTCTTGTTGATCTATGGCATCGGACGCTTCTGCGTAGAATTCGTAAGGCAACCCGACCAGCAGCTGGGCTTTATTGCTTTTGACTGGATGACCATGGGGCAGTTGCTGACAGTGCCCATGATTTTTCTGGGTGTGGCGCTTATGGTGGTAGCCTATAAAAAGTTCCCACTGGTGGATGGTCAGAATCAGGATGACCGGGCCTGGTTGAAAAAGTATAAACCCAAGCCCGCTAAGGAAGTCAGCCATGAGCGTTAATAACAGCCATGAGCGTTAATAAAATAAAGGATCAATGTCATGAAACAGTATCTTGATCTCCTGCGTCATGTAAAAGAGCAAGGAACTTTCAAATCTGATCGGACCGGCACTGGAACCTACAGTGTTTTTGGTTATCAAATGCGCTTTGATCTGTCGAAAGGTTTCCCCTTGGTTACCACCAAGAAGTGCCACCTGCGCTCCATTATTCATGAGCTGCTCTGGTTCCTGAAGGGCGACACTAATATCGCCTATCTGAAGGAAAACGGTGTCAGAATCTGGGACGAATGGGCGACGGACGAAGGTGATCTGGGCCCTGTTTATGGCAAGCAGTGGCGGAGCTGGGAAGGTGTAAACGGAGAAACGTTTGATCAGATACAGTGGCTGCTGGATGAAATAAAAACCAATCCAGATTCCAGAAGGCTGGTCATCAGTGCCTGGAATCCCAGTGTGCTGCCGGACGTAAAGTTCAGCCCTAAAGACAATGCCGCGATGGGTAAGCAGGCCTTACCTCCCTGTCATTGTCTGTTTCAGTTCTATGTTCTGGACGGCAAGCTGTCCTGCCAGCTCTACCAGCGCAGTGCTGATATTTTCCTGGGTGTGCCTTTTAATATCGCCTCTTATGCACTACTCACCATGATGATTGCCCAGGTCTGTGACCTGGAGCTGGGGGATTTTGTTCATACCTTTGGTGATGCCCATCTATACTCCAACCATCTGGAACAGGCAGAAGAGCAGCTAACCCGCAAGCCACTTCCCTTGCCAACAATGAAGTTGAATCCTGTCATCAGGGAGCTGTTTGAATTTACTATTGATGACTTTGAGTTGGTTGATTACCAGGCTCATCCTCATATCAGGGCGGCTGTTTCGGTTTAATCAGTTTTCGAGGTTTTCAAGTGCTCTGACGTATCAGGCCAGAGGCCGTTGTTACGTCAGATTGAATCATTAATTTTCTTCTTCGTCGAAGGGGGGGGCAACATGGATGGAGTTGAGGATTGAGAACGTCGCGGTATCAGCCTGGGCTTTTACTCCATAGTATTCAACATAGACTTCTGACTGCGATATAGCGGAATCTTCTGCATAGCGACAAATGGCTTCGCTGTCCGTGTATAACTTAACAACGTTAGGCACTTCTACTTCATAAGTTTCATAGGTTAAAACCGTTCTGTGTTCATATTCACGCTTATCGACATTGTATTCAAGAGACGGTTTATAAGTCGGCCTGCTTTTCAGACTCCTGGCGGTGCCACCCAAATGAAGGTATACCGTACATTTGTGGTTCAGTAGCCAACGGGCTACATGGAGCACCAGGCCGAATGTTTGCCGCTGAGTGTAGGTTCCTGAATTTTTTATCGTCGGATTTAAATCTATGCCATTAGGGTATTGTGTAAATGAAGGCGTTTTGGAAAAGCTGCTCTCAACCGGTTGGACATCAATCACTCGATAACCACTGTTAGTAGCGAAGGGGTTAGACCAAAATGGATATTGGTATCTGATCACTAAAGGTTTCCTGGAAACTCTCAGTTTGTCCCAGAGGTAATAAAATTCAGGTTGTACCGATACCTCGTAGGTTTTGGCTGGGTAGTTTGTGCCATTCAAGGTGCCTTTCCCTGCCAGAACTTCCAGCTCTCCGGATTCCCAGATAAAGCCCACTTCCCAGCCTTTTGAGGAAACCGTGCCAACCAGGAAACCAGTTTTCCACCACCCTTCTTTGTCTGCCTGCACCTGCTCGGAGAGCAGTTCGGGTTTTAAGGGGGGCGCAGACCAGGCAGGCAGACAAAATACCGAGATTAAGAGGCCGCGGAGCCATTGAGAGCCTTTCATAATGGTGTCCTTACCAGATAGTGAAGTCATAAAGTTCAGACTAGCATTACGTCTGAGGGAGTGTCTTAGGCTTTTTCCGTATTACTGAAGAAAGACCATACTGATAAAGTATCTTAAGGAAATACAATGTCCACGTGGTCAACCAGTATGATGCCTTATCCTGCGTGGATCGCTGCAAGACGAAGGAGAGATTAAATAACCCATGAAATTGTATGCCAGACAACAGGGAGAAGGTGAGCACCTGGTTAGTGTGCACGGATTATTTGGATCACAGGAAAACCTGGGGGCTATCAATCGGCAGCTTGCAGAAAGATTCATGGTACACGGTCTGGATGTACGCAACCATGGTCGCTCTCCCCATGATGATGCAATGGATTATCCTGTCATGGCTGCCGATGTCGTTGAGTACCTGGATGATCAGCAGATTGAGAAAGCACACCTGCTAGGACACTCTATGGGCGGTAAAGTCGTTATGGAAGTGGCTTTGACTCACCCTGAGCGGGTAAACAAGCTGGCTGTTATGGATATAGCTCCCGTGCATTACAGGGTGCGACGGCACGACGATGTTTTTGCAGGTTTGTTTGCTGTTGATCTTGAGACTATACAGAAGCGTGGCGATGCCGATCATGCTCTGCGCCAGCATGTAGAAGAGTTGGCTGTTCGAACATTTCTTCTGAAGAACCTTTATCGCAATGACGAGGGAAATTACCGCTGGAGAATGAACCTGGAAGCGATTCATCATAACTACCTGAATATTTCTGCGGGTCATTCCGGAAAGGAGTCTTTTGAAGGTGATGTATTATTCCTGAAAGGCGGTAACTCGGATTACATTCTCGCAGAACACCGGGAAGAAGTACTTAAACGATTTCCAAAAGCAGCCATGAGAGAAATTGCCGGTACAGGACATTGGTTGCATGCCGAAAAGCCAGAATTGGTCGCTCGTACTTTGATGCGCTTTCTTGAATCCTGAAGTAACAAGAAAAGCCGCCTCAGACGGGCGGCTTTACTGTATCAACTTCAATGCCTGGGTTGTTCACCCTCTATGTCATCCCATTGACTGTAATCGTCATCGTCATCTAAATCGTCGTGGGAATCGGCGAGGTTTTGACGGAGGGACTTTTTATCCCAATAATCTTCAATGCCTTGTCGAATGGATTTCTTCTTTCTCTGCTTGCAGCGTTCCTTGGCGGTTTGTCTCTTTCTGAATTCCTGACCTGAATCCCAAAAGATCTTATCCTGGTCATCGAACTGCATTGACCTAACCCTGGACATAATCTTACTTCCTTTTTTACTACTCCTAATTATCAATCTAGAAAAAAACAGTCAGGGTTCTAATAAAAAATGCTGATATTGAAGGGGGTTATCAATAGCCGTTAGCAGTGAGATCCGGTTTTAAAGAGTAGCCTTCCAGTCGAACCACCCGTGTATGTAAGGTGCCATCAGGCATTAGCTCAAGCTCTCGATAGCCTGGCCAGCGGTCATCCAGCATAAAATTATCGCACTCAGGCTTGAACTGGACACAAGTAGAAGGGGTAGAAAGAAACCGGGTATTTTTGATGGTCTGATCCCGTTCCTGATGGATATGACCATTGATAACCACCCGGACATTGGAGTATGACTGGATCAGGCTCATAAACTGTTCAGCGTTCTTCAGGCTGATAGCGTCCAACCACTGACTCTCAATGATGTAGGCCGGATGGTGAAAAGCCACCAGTGTGTGTTTATGCGGGGTCTCAGAGAGGTGTTTTTCCAGAAGCTGGAGCTCTTTGTCCGATAAAAAGCCCGGAACCTGCCCCGGAATCTGGGAATTAAGCATAATGATCTGCCAGGAGCCTGAATCCAGATAAGGACTCATGGCTTGCGGGCTGACCTGTTGCATCAGTTGAGCATCATCATGATTTCCACAAGTCCAGAGATAAGGTTTCTCACTGGTATCCAGAACCGTTTTCAACGATTGGTAGGATTCCAGGCTCTCGTCCTGGGTAAGGTCTCCGGTGACAAGGAAAATGTCCGGGTTAAAGGACGAGGATTGAATCTTCTCCCAAACGTCGAGAAAACTCTGATTGGTGTCTGCTCCCATCAATCTGCGATCAGAAGAGCCGAACAGATGGGTATCCGTTAACTGAATGATGCGTATTCCGGTCATAGGTCCTCTGATAATTCATAATGGGTGCAGCGAGTCTTCTTCATAATTTTATCAGGGAGGCCAGAATAAAGCAGTCACTCTTCGCACGTCTTCAGTTCATATCAGATTTGACTTAAACCATGAGTCAGACAGAAGTTCAGCCATTCGGAAAAAAGCTGATTCAACTGTTCCTTTTCGTCAGGCATGAGCATCTTTTCATTGGGATAAGGATAGATAGCCTTGAAGTGTCGTTCTTTATTGACACTGATGATCTCGGCCATTCTGACATCCAGATAAATTCGGATTCGGAACTCGGGCAGCCTCAGCCACTCACCCCAGGCTGCATCCAGATCGACTTGCAGAACGGTCGTAAAAGGAGCCCGCTCGAGCACCTGAAACCATGCCTGTCCTTTCTTGCCAGCGAAATAAAATGAAAGAGCAACGTTATCTTTTTGCTCAAGATCGGGCAGCAGAAGCATGAGTTTATGAAAATTCCTTTCACACAAGTTTTGCTGCTTGATGAGGTCGGCTTTGTAGCGAGCCTTTTCTGTCCTGGTGTCCATATGCTCAATTGTAGTGCATGGCCGTGCTAAAGAGGAAGGTGACCAGTCTTGATCATAACGATAGTGTCTTCCGTTGCCGGTTCAAGATCGTAATTAAAATGTGGGGTTCGTATCCATGTGCCAGCAGGCCAGTCTCCTGAAGCCGTCGAAAGCTTACCAGAAATAACCAGTATTTCTAGTCCTCCAGACCTGTCTTGCAGAGACAGGGTTTTCCCTGCAGGAATTCTGAGGGTAGAAACTTTCTCATCTTTAAACTGATATAGAAACACTTCAGCAACACCGGTTGAATCATTCCGGCCCAGGGCTTCGAACATATTGTCTCGAACAGTTTGCCTGTCTGACGGATCAAACTGACATAGCTTCACGAATATCACGCAGCCTTCTTTACTGAAAGGCGCGTGCTGGCTGCCTGGTGGATTTCGCAGATAGCTACCTGGACCAAAATCTCCCGTTTCGTCGGAAAAAGTTCCTGAGAGTACCAGAATTTCCTCACCATTCGGGTGAGGGTGCGCAGGAAAACTGGCACCGGCAATATACTGAACGATGCTGGTGGCATGTCCTGACTCCTTATCTTCCCGAGCCAGTGGCTTACGGAACACTTTACTGGCGGGGCTTGGTTGCCACTGCTGATTTTCGGTTTGAATAACAACGGATTCCTTAAAGTTCATGTTCAGCATGGAATATTACCTGTTTAACTATAAGACAATGGATGACCATTCGGTGTCGGTTTCCTGATCAAACAATTATTGGATTCATGGTCGCCTGTATTAAGAAGCCAGTTCAAATCTTTTCACATTGAGTTTATTGCTTTTGACGACAGGTAAACTAGTGTAAATTCAGCGAGTTGCGCTTGAGTAACAACGGGTAAACCGACATTATTGTTCGGCTTTCGGGCCCATTTTTCAAGGAACTGGAGATATGCCAAAAACTTATCTTAAAGGCTTTTTACTGGCAGCCCTGGCCAGCTCAATTATGTCTGCCCAAGCGGCTGAGACTGAATACAACTTGCTGGAAGTATATAATCTGGCGTTGAAAAATGATGCCCAGCTGGCCGCTGCACGTGCCGATATGATGGCGACTCAGGAAGGTAGCACCCAGGCAAGAGCCCTGTTGCTGCCCAATTTGTCTTTGTCGGGTGGAACTCAGTACAACAAAACATCCCTCGAGGCAACAGTCAGTGACGTTAAAGACGACTATAACTCTCATACTTGGGGAGCCACTTTAAGCCAGCCATTATTCAATATGGCCAGCTGGTTTGGTTATGATACCGCCAAGTTTCAAAGTGCCCAGGCGGAAGTCACTTTTAGCTATGAGCAACAGAATCTTATTCTCAGGGTTGCAGAAGCCTACTTCAATGTGCTTAGAGCTGAAGACAGTCTGATCACCTCCATAGCCGAAGAAAAAGCGGTTAAACAGCAGCTGGATCAGGCTCGTGAACGTTATAATGTGGGTCTTATTGCGGAGACTGATGTTCTCGAAGCCAGGGCGCGCTACGACGGCGCCCGGGTGGCCCGGATTGATGGTGAAAACAGCCTCTCGGTGTCTTATGAAGCGCTGCGCACAATCATCAATAAAGATGTTCGGGACATTGGCAAGCTGAACAAGACCATGCCTGTCACTGCTCCCACGCCCGCTAGCTCTGATGACTGGGTAAACAGCGCGCTCAAGAATAACCTGAAGCTCGAGGCAGCGCGTGAAAGCCTGAAGGCAGCAGAGAGCAATATCAAGGCCAAGCAGTCAGGACATGCACCTACAGTTGATGCTTTTGCCAGTTATAACTACAACTCCAGTGATGCTGACTCTGCCAAAAGATTTGATCCCAATACCGGCGCAATGATGACAGGTGATGGTGACCAAACCGTAGTAGGCGTTAAATTTACCCTGCCACTGTTTGCCGGTGGTGCAACCAGCTCTCAGGTTCGCCAGGCGACTTACCAGATGGAATCGGTTCAGCAGAATTACGACAAGGCGTTGCGCGAGATTAACTCCGGTACCCGTAACCTGTTCCGCACCGTCAATTCTGATGTCGCTCGTGTAGAAGCCCGTTGTCAGGGTATTGTCTCTTCTGAAAGTGCGTTGAAAGCGACAGAGAGCGGCTATGAAGTTGGTACCCGTAACATTACCGATGTTCTCGATGCCCAGAAGACACTGTTTGCTGCCCAGCGTGATTACCTGAATGCCCGCTACGACTTTATCGTGAACACATTGAAGCTGAAGCAGACAGCAGGTACCCTGAATCCGGAAGACCTTACCCAGCTGAATAACTGGATAGTGTCTTCAGAGGAGATGTCCATTCCTGCCCAGTGTCGTGCTAACTGACAGAGACATTTTGGTTTAAACAGGCTTGGATAATAAAATAATAGCGCTGGTTTCAGCGCTATTATTTTATCCATAGATCTAAAGCGTTAAAAATCACAGAGCAAGTGTAATAACTCGAATTACTTTTATTATCTCTATTTTGTATTCATACAATGCTAATACATCACCACTTAATGATGCAGTCAGTAGTTTAGACTCCCCTATTGATGAGATGACCGTCGACAATAAAAGCCTGGCAAGAGCATCTAATTCACTTTTTGGCTGCCTTGAGGTTGAGTGGTAAAGCTATTTTTTGAAATACCGATAACAATAAAAATACTTGAGTCGAAAAAATGTTTAAAAAGCATCTGGTAATATTTCTGTTCTGCTTGATGTATCCTTTTTCTTTAAAAGCAGATTTTAAAGGGCTTCCAAAATTGCCAGATTTTGGAAAAGTTAACTCATACTATGATGCCGTCAGAATACTTTTCGATGATCATTTACAAGAGATAGAAGAAATAAAGACTTCTGGCGGCCAGGTTGAAAAAGTCTTTTCTGTTATATCTCTGAACAAAAGATGGTTTGTTAAAATTACAAGAGAAGACTGCGAGTCATGTGAAAACACTCATTTTGATACTGAGTGGAAATTAAAGAAAGAATATAAGAATTATTCATGGCTTGGTTTAAAAAATGCAGAACTGGTATTTCCTGAAAAAGGTGAAACCTTTATTCTGGAAAATAAAAAACATTTGGTTGCCAGATATGCCTGGGTTCCTGGTGAAACATTATCAGATATTTACAGTAAGTATTTTAACGAAAAGAAACCTTGAAGAAAGCATTTTATCGCTACGGGCAGGTTTTATCAGTTAATCATCTTGACCCTGAAAAGCCTAGGAGCCTTATATGGTCCGCCCCGTTTTGCAAGAGCCTGTTTTGTTAATTAGCAAACAAAGATAACTGCAATCATATATACGGCCTATTCATGAGGTCTAACCCTCTGGCCCTGATGGGTATCCGCGCAACCTGGCCTTATCAGTCCGACGGCCTCAAGGGCCAAGACTCCTATCAGGTTTCAGGTTGCCGGTTTTTACCTGTTTGCCATCAACTGTACATGCTCATCGCAATCTGCGGGGGGGGTTCCCCTTTGATTAAGCTTATGCTTTACTTTGCCGCTGCCGCCTTTACCTCATTATGCAGCCTTGTAAACTTCATTTCGGGTCATGATGACCCAGACAATCCGAGCCATTTTATTAGCCAGACCAACGGCGGCAACGTTGTGATTGCTGCGCTCATTAAGTTGGCTAACCCATTTTTTACAGCGGTCATCCTTATTTTTGAGGCAGTGGAGTACCGAACGTGCGCCGTGTATCAATAATGTGCGCAGGTATTTATCACCCCGTTTACTGATGCCCAGCAGGACTGACTTACCGCCTGTGGAATGCTGTCTTGGAACTAATCCCAACCATGCGGCAAGGTGTCGACCAGATTTAAAATACGTCGCATCACCAACGGCTGCCTTCAATGCTGTGGCAGTGATGGCTCCGATACCCGGCATAGTCATCATTCGACGACATTCGTCGTCGTTTTCAGCCAGCTCCTGAATTTTCTGGTCATACTGTTGAATACGCTTGTCAAGACTGGCCAACTCTTCTGATAAACCATGTAGCAGCTCACGAGTCAGCGAATGGAGTCCATTTTCAGCATCTTCCAGAATTCGTGGAAGCTGTGCACGAACTTTACCAATACCCTGGGCAACCACAATACCTTCTTCCAATAGTGACCCCCGGATCTGGTTAACCAGGGCAGTTCTCTGATCAACCGCTTGTTGACGATAGCGGTGCAGAAGTTGCCAGGCCTGCTGCTCTGACGTTTTAACAGGTACAAAACGCATGCTGGGCCGTGAAGCTGCTTCTGCAATCGCTTCAGCATCGTTGTAGTCATTTTTGTTGGTCTTGACATAAGGCTTGACAAATTGAGGTGAAATCAGCTTGACAGTATGCCCATAGTTCTTGAATAACCGAGCCAAATAGTGAGCACCACCACAAGCTTCCATAGCGATAATGCATGGCTCCAGATTTGCCACGTACTCCAAAAGGTTCTTCCTGGACAACTTCTTTCTGATGACTTTGCTACCCTGGTCATCAACACCAAACAGGTGAAAGTTGTTCTTGCCAATATCGATACCAAGTACTGAAATAGTCATGGGTGGTTCGCTCCGGTTAATCCTGTTTAAATGGTTAACTCCATTTTGGCTCATTTGAAGCCGTTTAGGAGGGGCGGACCATCCCATTAGACCGAGAATAGACTGCCCTACTGCGGCGGCAGCAAATTGGTCTGAAAATCCGCTTTTGTTCGTCAAATAGCTCGCTATTCTCCTCACAAAACCGAATTTTCATCCTCAATTTTCTGCCGTCCTCGCTACGGGCGCTATTCTCGGTCAGGCTCCTAGTCACGATATAGATGTCATATTAAATAGATCTGTAAGGCTACATCTTAGTGATAGAAATACCAGGAATGAAAAATATCATGAAGATAAAGATAAAATATATATCTTGGATTTAGCGGATGATAATAGATATATTGGAAGAGAAGTTAAAGTGAAAGAAGAATTAGGGTTGTGGCTATTAAATATGATTGATCTTTATGATGAGCTGGACACCGATGCAAATTGCGGAAGAAATCATGAATGTCTGTTAATCCCTTTTAATAGTTTTACACAAGGGTACATATCCTCACTTCCAATGTACAGTTCCAATGTTATTCTAGCTATGCTGAAGACAAAATATTTAGAAATAGTAAAAAATATTTACAAAGCCGGTTATTCTGAATTTTGTTTGCTGGAAGACAGTTTGAGCGCTGACAACTGGCATGGCAGCTAATGCTTTTAGCAAAGGTGGCGAACACAGTGAGCCATGATACTCCCCCGATAAAATAGACACAGGTCCTACGGCTAAATTGCCACTTCGTATTCTACCGGAGGTCGATAATTTAAAAGGTGCGCTTCGAGTCAATGGATTCATGAGGTAGAACGACGCAGGAGCCAGAGTCGAGACATTTATCGACTCTGTCCAGGTGAGTTGGCTCTGATGTCCAGTCAGGCGATCAGTGTACTTTCTGTGGCCACTCAGTCAAGATGATCAATGGTTTCTGACACCTGTTTCAAAAGCTTTTGCAATGCACCTCTATTACCTTCCACAAATCTTTGAGCCTGGCCGCCCATCTTTTTTCTGGCTGCATCGTCTGTCAGCAGATCGTATACGACTGCTGCCAGTTGATCTGAGTTCTGTATGGTTTTCATACCGCCAGCGTCTTCTAGCTGTTGGCTGATATCTGTGAAGTTATAAACGCTGGGACCGGATAAAACAGGTATCCCCAGGGCGGCGGGCTCCAGCATATTATGACCTCCGTTCTTAATCAGACTACCCCCGACAAAGGCTATGTCTGATGTTGCATACAGCTTCATCAGCTCACCCATGGTGTCGCCAATGATTACTTGGGTATCTGCAGATGTTTCTGTCGCCTGACTGTGTCTTATGGTGATGAACCCGAGACTTTCTGACAGTTCAAAAACACGGTCAAAGCGTTCGGGATGTCGGGGAACAAGCAACAACAGAGTATCGGATAATTTCTCGTGCACTTTGCGAAAAGCATCCAGAACCGGCTTGTCCTCGCCGTCGTGGGTACTGGCAGCTATCAGTATTTTTGTCTTGTGGCCCAATCCCGATTCCCATGTGGATTTAAGCAAAGCTGCACTGTTGTTGATCTCATCATCCACAGACATATCAAACTTGACGCTGCCGGTTATGGCCAGACGTTCAGCAGGCAAGCCCAGTTGTTTGAATCGTTCACCGTCATTCTCGGTCTGGCAGGCCACCTGATGGATGTTCTGCATCATATTTCGAGTCAGCGAGCTCAATTTTGCATAACCCCGGGCCGACTTCTCTGACAACCGGGCATTGATGATAACCACGGGAATGTTTCTGGCTTTACAGGCGGCAATGGTGTTGGGCCATAGCTCTGTTTCCATGATTAAAGCCATTTTGGTGTGAGTCCGATTTAAAAAACGGTTTTGCACGTCTGGCAAATCGTAGGGGCAATAGACATGAGAAACACGGTCACCGTATATTTTTTTAACACGCTCGGAGCCAGTGGGTGTCATGGTGGTGACGACAAAGCGGTAATTGGGGTATTGATTCATCAAGGCTTTAACCATGGGCGCACTGGCTATGGTCTCACCCACAGAAACGGAATGGATCCATATGACGGGTTTGTCATTGGGCAACTTTTTGATAAAACCAAAGCGTTCACCCCAGCGATGACCATATGCAGGAGATTTTCTAGTGCGCAGAATCAGCTTGATCAGGACAGCGGGCACCAAAAGGTACAATAAAAGTGAATATAAGTATCGACTCATGCTCGGGCTGGATTCGTTAGGAGTTGGACTACCAAGTATGTTAACAGATAGAGCCTGACCCGAAATAGATTTATGAGTCGAATCTGTCCGGCTTTCAGTGATGGGGGCTTTCGAACACTGATGTAACCCATGGAGAAATGATGCTGGACATCAAGAAAGCGCTTGCATCCATCCACTGAACAATATCAAACTGCCTCACCTTATTGTCAGGACTGCCATTCTGGAACTTATGAATCACTCAATACCGCCCGGGCGACGGACTCTCATGGTTCAGGGAACCACCAGTGATGCGGGGAAAAGTGCGCTGGTTACCGGACTTTGTCGAGCTTTCAGCAGGCGGGGTATTCCAGTGGTTCCCTTCAAACCACAGAACATGGCTCTGAACAGTGCGGTGACCGAGGATGGCGGCGAAATTGGCAGAGCCCAGGCGCTGCAGGCATTAGCGGCGGGTCTTGAGCCCCATACAGATATGAATCCGGTTTTGTTGAAGCCTAACTCCGATACAGGTGCACAGGTGATCGTCAATGGACGTTCTATCGGGGAAATGAATGCCCAGACCTATCATGAATTCAAACCGAGGTTGCTGGAGTGCGTCCTCGAATCCTGGCGCAGGCTGGCAGAGCAATACCGTTTCGTGCTGGTTGAAGGGGCGGGAAGTCCGGCAGAAATCAATCTGCGTGACAGGGATATTGCCAACATGGGGTTTGCCCAGGCTGCCGACTGTGCGGTCATTATTGTTGCTGATATCGATAAAGGCGGGGTTTTTGCCCATCTTTATGGAACATTGGCACTATTGTCAGAATCAGAGCAAAGACGGGTAGCCGGTTTTGTGATCAATCGCTTCAGAGGTGATATCAAGCTACTGGAATCGGGACTGGAATGGCTCGAGAAAAAAACGGGTAAGCCGGTGCTGGGTGTGCTTCCTTATCTTCATGGCCTGCATCTGGAGGCTGAAGATGCAATTGAGTCACAACAGGTTTCTCATGATAATGATTCAGTTTTACAAATTGCGGTGCCTATACTGACCCGTACCAGTAATCACACTGATTTTGATCCCCTTAGGCTGAGACCTGATGTTCAGATTCACTTTGTTGGCAAAGGCGAACCCATTCCTCCGGTGGATCTGATTATTATTCCCGGTACCAAAAATACCCGGATTGATCTCGACTATCTAAGAGAGAATGAATGGGATCAGGATATTCTCAGGCATCTGCGATATGGCGGAAAGCTGATGGGCATCTGCGGAGGCTATCAAATGCTCGGCAATATTGTACATGACCCTCAGGGTATCGAAGGAGAACCTGGCAGCACTGAAGGATTGAGGTTGCTGAACCTGGAAACCACAATAGCCCCCCAAAAGCAGCTGAAACAGGTGGCTGGTTGCCTCTCTCTTCCCGATATGGAAAAGGTTCCAGTGACCGGTTATGAAATTCATGCGGGTATTACCCGGGGTTCGGCTCTTGATAATCCTCTCATTCAACTGAAACAGGGGGTGGACGGTGTCATGTCTGAAGATGGCCAGATATTTGGTACTTATTTGCATGGCATTTTTGAAACAACGGCAGCCTGTAATGCCTTTTTAACCTGGTCTGGTCTCAGGCAATTAGCGGCAGTGGACTACGAAGCGCTCAGGGAAGAAGGTATTAATAGAATGGCGGATGCTGTTGAGCAGAATATTGATTTGAACAAATTGTTAGCTGTTTATCAGTGAAAAATATTTCGTTACTTCAAATAATTACGTCTGAGGGAATATTTAAGATGACAGAAGAGCGCAAGGGCTATCGGCTGACCAAAATTTATACCCGTACTGGTGATAAGGGAACCACCCGGATTGGCAGTGGTGATGTTCTGTCAAAAGCGGATGATCGGATTGAAGCTATTGGCTCCGTTGATGAGACAAACAGCTGGATGGGTATGTTGCTAAATGTGCTCAGGCAGTCTGATGACTTGACCGAGTCGCAGCTGAGTCGGGTCAGCGAGATTCAGCACAGGCTGTTTGATGTCGGTGGAGAGTTGGCCATGCCCGGATATCAATTGATTCAGGAAGAGCATACGACAGTCATGGAGACATTGATTGACGAGTTGAATGAAGATTTACCACCATTGAAAAATTTTACATTGCCCGGTGGCGGGGCTGCCGCCTGTCATTGTCATATGGTAAGAACGGTTTCGCGCAGGGCCGAACGTGCTGTGGTCCGATTGCGTGAATCTGGTGTCGACATTAATGCCCCTCTCATTACCTTTCTCAACAGGCTGTCCGATGTGATGTATGTGCTTTCAAGGCATTGTGCCAGAAAGAACGAAGGAGAGGTGCTCTGGCAGCCCTCTCCCAAATCAAAAGTTCAGGGTTAATGTCGCCTTTCTCAAGAGGGGTGAATTAACACGAAAGTTCGGGTAATATGCCCGACCTTTACGAAGGTCCCACGGTGGCAACGGCAGCGCATAAAAAGTGCTGACATGTTCAGACGCTGTGGATTGTTTGCGAAACGGTCTATTATCCGCTTGCGAACGATAGGGAACGGGGTTTTAAACCCGGCTGTGCCCGCAACTGTGACGGAGTAATGCGTTCTCAAGAAAGCCCCTGGAGGCTTTCTAAACCACTGGATTCAAGGTCCGGGAAGGTGAGAAAAGCATGTTGATCCCGGAGCCAGGAGACCTGCCTTCAGTAAAGCAACCATGGAAGCTCTGAGCTATAGAGCTTTCTAACCGGGCGGGTCACCTGGCGGTTGGGAAAATTCATATCTTCCCCGGAAACTGACAAGTCTTTGAGCAAGAGAGACAAGTCAGAATAATTCTGCGGTTGGAACTTTGTGTCTGGCCGACTGTCTGCCGCCCTGAGAAACATCGATCTCAGGGATTCCATGAGGCATCTGCATCAAACAAGTCGAGAACGAAATTGTTCATCACTCGGGAAGGCTGTCGCAAAAGTGCTGCGCTTCGCTGAAGGGTATCTTCTGTCTGCTACCTGGCTGGCTGCTTTTGTAATTTCTGGTCATACGACATTGTTGCAGGCAGCACAGGTTTGCATAAAAGACGACCTGAAAAGGGAAGTCTGTGCCCCCAAATCCGTCAAAAAAATAGTCAGCCTTTCTCCCGGTTCAACAGAATTGATCTATGCTGCAGGAGCAGGTAAGCAAGTTGTCGCAGTCGATGATCACAGCGACTACCCTCCCGCAGTCGCTAAAGTACCCCGAGTAGGTGGCTTTCCCAATGTCAGCATTGAAGCCATTGCTGCTATGAAACCAGATTTAGTGGTGGCCTGGGCAGGAGGCAACAGCCCGAAAGTGACGTCAAAGCTGGAGTCACTGGGTGTCAGGGTTTTCTACATTGATCCGCTAAGCTTTCCTGAGATCGCATCGGTCATCAGGCGCTTGGGCAGGCTGTTTGGCACCTCTGCGGTTGCGGATAAAGAAGCCAAAAGGTTTCTGGCTCGTTACCAATCCATCAAGAAAAAATACCAGTTTAAAAAGCCTGTCACTGTCTTTTATGAGATCTGGAACAAACCGCTGATGAGTATCAGCAGGAACCAGATTATCGGGCAGGTGATAGAGCTTTGTGGTGGCCAAAATATTTATGCCGACTCAAAAATACGGGTACCCAAAGTCAGCATGGAATCCCTTCTTGGCAAGAACCCAGAGGTTATTGTCAGCTCCAGCAATCTTAAAGACGGTAAAGCTATCGAAGAGCGCTGGTCGAAATGGAGCGATCTTCAGGCAGTGAAACAGCACCATCTGATTACCGTGCCGGGCAATTTGATATCCAGGCCAGCACCCCGGGCTCTGGATGCTGCCGAATCCCTTTGCCAACAACTCGAGAGCGTCAGAAAAGAAAGTCTTGCCAGGGCTTCAAAGACGCCAGCAAACACACACAAGGAATAATCCCATGTCCCACACATTGCGTATTGCAGTCGCTCTGGCCACAGCAGGTCTGGCTGGCACGCTTCAGGCCAGTGAAGAAATTATCAAGCTGGAGGAAGTGGTTGTGACAGCCTCCAGAACTGCTCAGTCTGTGGATGAGGCTCTGGCTCCGGTTACTGTAATTACGCGGAAAGAAATTGAGCGTAGTCTGGCTACCAGTGTGCCGGAATTGCTCAGTAAAACACCGGGTATGCAGGTCGCAACAAACGGTGGTGCAGGCAGCCTGTCCAGTATTTATCTCAGGGGGACAAAGACCGCTCAAGCGCTGGTTCTGGTCGACGGACAGAAGATCAACTCGGCCAGCTCAGGTGTGTCACCTCTTCAATATCTGGACCCGGAAGATATCGAAAGAATTGAGATTGTTCGGGGCCCTCGCTCCAGCCTTTATGGTGCCGATGCAATAGGTGGTGTAATTCAGATTTTCACTCGCAAGGGCCATGGAAAGCCTCATCTGAAAGTCAAGGTGGGTGGTGGCAGCCGAAACACCGGTGAGTATGGTCTGAGTTACAGCGGTCAGTCAGAAGGTTTGCGTTTTAACCTTGGGGCAAACATGTATGAGACAGGTGGGTACGATTTTACGCTCACTGAAACGAATGGTGATGGTGATAATGACGCGTACAGAAACAAATCTGTGTTTGGTAGTGTTTCTAACGAATTTTCAGGTAACTTGATAGCAGGGGCTAGCTTTCAGCACTCAGAGGGTAAGTCTGAGTATGACAATAACTCTGCTTATTCTTATGACACCCAGCCCTATAATCTTTTCAGGGTAACCAACATCAGCTCCTTCGTTGATCTGACTATAAATGATATCTGGGGTACACGACTGGAGGCTGGTTATGCCGAAGAGCATACCCAGGCAAGGGAAGAAAACTATAAAACAGGTGTAACTTCAGACAGTTACTGGAGTGAAACCATGCGTTATTCAACCAGTTGGAAGAATGATATTGCCTGGCATGAGAACCAGTTGCTGACAGCAGGCATTGATTATTCTAATGAGAAATACGATGGCAGTACTGCTTATGTGGAAGATTCTAGATACAACGCGGGCGTGTTTGTTCAAAACCATTCCTCAATAGGTAACCAGGACGTTCAGGTAGCTCTGAGAAGAGACAAGAATGAGGCGTATGGGTATAACACAACCGGTAGTGCTTCCTACGGTTTGGCTTTGCCCAATGAAATGCGCTTCACGGCTTCCTACGGCACTGCCTTCAGAGCACCAACACTGGGTGACCTATACTACCCGGGCTATGATAACCCCAATCTGAAACCTGAGAAGTCTGAAAATTTTGAAGTGGGTCTGAAAGGTGTTCTGGCTGTTGCTGACTGGTCCGTCTCTCTATACCAGAACAACATGGAAGATATGATTGCTTTAGACAGCACCTACACGCCCATTAATATTGATCAGGCTCGCATCAGAGGGATTGAGCTAATAGTCAAGACCCGTGCTATGGGTTGGGATGTCAATTCCAGCGTTTCTTTTCTTAATCCGGAAAATCGTTCTGGAGTGAATAAGGGTAAGGTTCTACGTAATAGAGCTGAAGAGCTCTTTACTCTGGACTTTGACAAGCAGTTCAATAAATTGGGGCTAGGTGCTACTTTCCGTGCGCAAGGCAAGTCTTATGCAGATGCTGCCAATACGACAGAAGTTGCAGGTTTCGGAACTGTTGATTTGCGCATGAGCTATAAGCTGACTTCTGAGTTGAAGACCGGATTGAAAGTGGTGAACATTTTCGATAAAGAATATCAGCCGGTTGATGGCTACAGGGGGCAGCCTCTGGGGGCGTTTGTAACTCTGACCTGGACTCCTGAGTTGTAAGTCAATTTTCGTACGACTAACGTCTGTCATATGTTAAGTAAGCTCTCACCCTCTTTTCCAGGAGTGAGAGCTTTTTTATAAGGTAGTCAATATGGCACTTAAAAAATCCAAAGACGTCCGGGAACTATGCTATCCCTTCATCTACGAGCATTCACCTTTGTGTGATCACGAAATTATTACCGATGAGCTTTGTACGACACTGGGCGGAGCTATCTATGAGCTGGAAGGAGATGAAAGGTTCAGGGATATCTACGATTTTCTCTGCGAACTGCAGCCGAAAATTTTTCATCTTAATGCGTCTATCCGGGGGAAGCAGGCCATCTTTGAAGAGCAGATAGAATGGCTCGCCGGGTATTTTGATCGTTATCAGGAAGAGATTGTCGGGCGAATAAAAGGTTTTGTTTTACCTCGCGGACCTCGACCCGTTCAGTTGCTTCACTCCTGTCGTTCGCTCAGTAAAAAAGCGATCAGAGCCATGGTTCTGGTGGATGCTGAAGGCATAGAAGTTCCGGATGTTCTGCACCGCTTTGCCAACATGCTTTGCAATCTCTTTTTCAGATTAACGGTGGTGATTAATGGACGACTGGGGATCACGGAACCTGAGTATGTGAGCAAGAGTTACAAGTCCAAGTCACCCTCAAAGTTAAAGCAGGAGTCCAGGAAAAAGGTTGTGTAATCAGGAAAGTTCGATTTAGGATAGAAAGTAGGCTCAGAATAATAAAGAAATTGGAGGCCGTGGTAAGAAAAGGACTTTCTTTTCACTACTTTTACGCTCATGGCTGTTTAAGTGCCTGTAGCTGTTCAGGCGCTCTATTTCAAAATAAGAAAGGCTGTCTGCAAGTCGTGAAATCAGCCTGTCGTCATGAGATTTTTAACTTAAACTTATCAATTAGGTGACCGATAAAGGTTTATTCCCACAGATTAAAAAAATGGAGGAGCAAGGATGCTTCTTGTTGTTGCTGTTGCCTGCCTGATTGTTGCTGTTACTGCTATTCTCTCGGTTATTGAATCTGCCATTATTTATGTTGATGATCTCAGGTTAGCCACAATTCTCAGACACAAGCCTGTTAACAAGGCCGACATTAAATACATTATCAAGAACAAGGAGGCTCATTTGTCCTCCATGGTCATGTTGATCACGCTGATCAGTATTGCCGGAAGTTCGATGATAGGAGCTATTGCTGCCAGACATTTTAATGACACCGGTTTGGCCATATTCACTGCTCTTCTGACCTACTGCATGTTGGTATTTGCCAAAATTTTGCCAAAACTCTTTGCGGTTCAGATGGCAGAGCCCGTACTCAATCATTCTGCCCGTTTCGTAAGAGTTATCTGTTTTCTGCTTCGGCCAATGCTCAAGATGACGCTGGTCTGGGCCAGACTGTTCAGGATTGAGAATACTCAGGAGCCCAGTCGCGACGAGCTGAAAGGCATCATTCGTCATTTCAATAAGTCCGGCGTGATAGAACGTGAAGAGCGTAAAATGGCAGAGCTGGCCCTGAAAATGAACCAGAAGACTCTGGCAGCCCTGACCACTGAAGATGGTCCTATGATCTGGCTTGCCTCTGACTCCAGAGTGCAGGACATTCAGGCATTCATTTGCGAGCATTCCTACAAGCGCTACCTGGTTGTGAGCGATGGCGAAGTAGTGGGTATTGTACACTATCGTCATATCACTAGCTGTCTGGTTAATGGCCTTGCCGATAAAACGGTTGGAGAGTTGGCCAGACAGGTTGTTTTCCTGGAAGAACAGTGTACGTTGCTGGATGCCATAAAGGCTTTTGGCAAGGCCCGGGCCTCTGTCGCACTTCTTGCCGGGCGGAATCCGGAACAGACCCGAATGATCACTGCCAAACAGGTTTATCGAGCTATTCTACAGGCTTCCTGAGTCTGTAGAACCCCGCAATTCCCATCTCGTTGCCTCCCCTGAAACAGGTATTCATGGATCGATAACTGAAAACTGAATGACAGTTTTGATGTGTTTGATTTTTATTTCTTTGTTCTGAAACTATTTAATTTGTCGTAGCGTATATTCAGCCAAGAGGACAATGATTTTTTTCGAATATCAAAGAGGTAAAGCAAATGACCAGAGCAAATCACTTATCTTTAGCTGGAGGCGTATGGGCCAGATTGATCATGGCTCTGACGCTGGTTTTTTCGATGCAGGCTATGGCCGAAGACGAGATTTATACCGGGCTTTTCAGCGACAAGGCTGTCAGTGGCTACGACCCGGTGGCTTACTTTACTGATAGTAAGCCGGTAAAAGGTTCCGATAAATTTTCTACCCGCTATAAAGGGGCTACCTGGTACTTCAGCAGTGAAGAACATAAAAAGCTGTTTCTGGAGTCTCCGGAAAAGTACGCCCCTCAGTATGGCGGCTATTGTGCATGGGCTGTGGCTCAAGGTAAGACTGCCAGTGCTGATCCTCAGCAATGGACCATCGAAGATGGTAAGCTTTACCTGAATTACAATAGCTCCGTTCAGAAAAAATGGCTCAAGGATAAGAAAAACCTGATCAATAAAGCTGATGATAACTGGCCGAAAGTGATCAATTAAAGCTTATCAAGTTCCGAGTAAAGTCTGGTTCGCTGGCGATCTGAGACTTTACTCATCTATCCCATTAGTACGATGAGTCACATCACTTTAAATCGGGTGAAAGGACTTTTTGATTTTTGAGAAATGGAATTGATCCCATGAAAAAACGCGTGATACAAGTTTTTAGTTGGTTAACTGTCCTCTGGATAGCCAAGGTGTTTCTGTTCTCCCTGCCCTACAAGTTCAGTGGGCATCCGGATACCCAGCATATCTTTGGAACTATTGGTCAGTGGATGCAGGGAGTTATTGGTGTTTCAATGGGTGAGTGGTTCAGTAGTTACGGTGCTATTGTTGTTGGAGTTGCAGAATTATCCGTCAGTTTGCTGTTGTTCCTGCCTGTCATACTGTTCATTAACAATAAGTTGAGTCGCAATGAAAGCAAAATCAGCCAGAGTCTGATACACAGTCTCGGGGGGCTGGCAGCGTCTGGTATCATGGTGGGTGCGGTTTTCTTCCACCTTGCTACACCTCTGGGAATAGAGGTATTGCACCAGGGGAAAAGTGACGGCGGCTCCCTGTTCTATGCCGCTGTATCCATCCTGGTGTTGGGGCTGATCATGGCGATAGCCAACTTCTCTTTGGTTAAAGAAGAAAAACTGGCAAGATCTAACCCTTAACTCACCGGAGACACTAAATCTGGAAGTGATCATTATGATAGTTCGTACGTTGCTGGTTTTGGGATTTATCTGGCACGCCTTGAGACAAAGAGTAAAGCCCTGGCTGTTTTTTCAGTTGAATGCCGATTACTTCAATGACGCCAAAGGACTGTACTCGAAACTTGATATGGATGAGTCCATTCCCAGACGGTGGCGCCTGAAACAGAGCCTGGATACTGATGGTATAAGGCCGGAGCAATACCCGGTTTTTCTGAAACCTGAATGGGGACAGAACTCCGCCGGGGTTATACGGGTCGATAATGAAATTCAGTTGGAGGCCGCAAGAGCGAATCGCGTTCAGGACAGTGTGCCCTATCTGATTCAGGAAGGTGCCCAGGGGAAAAGAGAGTTTGAAGTGTTTGTGATTTGCTCCCCGGATTCCACAAAGTGCCTTAGAACACTGTCCGTAACCCAGGTTCTGAATACCAGCAACGATGAACATCCTGTCAATGGTATCTACAACAGCGAAACGTTTTATCTGGACAAAACCCACGAGCTGGATAGAAAACAGGCCGATCAGCTGGCTATGCATTTGAGTGAGACCGGGCCGTTCAGAATGGCTCGCTATGGTATCCGGGCAGACAGCATCGAAGCGCTGGTTGAAGGAGAGTTCAAAATTTTTGAAATCAATCTCTTCCTGCCAATGCCTCTGGTGTTGTTAAGCAAGAATCTGGGGGCTTTCGAGAAGTTGCGGCTGATAGGTCAGTTGACCGGTCAACTGGCGCAGGTGACCGGTGAAATTCCAGAAGCCCGTAAACGGAAATCTATTTTCTTCAGGAAGCTGTTTTACCTGAACCGGCTGAATTTTAAAAAGCTGCCAGCCAAGACCGAAGAGGAGATGGTGCTGTGAAATTTATCAGGAAAGCGGTTTACAGCTACATCAGCCAGAAATTTATGAATGGTTGCACTCAGTACAACTCTCTGGAAGTTCGCAAGAGCTGTCGTTCAAAAGCTCAGGCAAGAGCGGCATTCAATAAAAATGATATTCCCCATGCCCGTGGTGAGATTTTCATTAATCCATGGAAGGCTATTCGCTTTGCCAGGCAGCATGGCTTTCCTTTGGTGGTTAAGCCTAATGTCGGCGGTTTCTCACGAGGCAGCTATTTTCCCATTCGCAACTATCGGGAGTTATGGAAAGCGGCTTTGCTGGCCAAAATCTGGTGGCCTGCCAGTGTTGTAGAGCAGTATCTGGAAGGAAAAAACTATCGGGTTCTGGTGGCGAACGGTGAAGTGGTGTCTGTGATTCAGCGTTATGCTCCTTTTGTTATCGGAAATGGTGAGGACTCGATCAGCACCCTGATCGATCAGGAGAATACTATTCGAAAGGAGATGGGGCTTCTGGATTGCATGTACCCGCTTCAGAAAAGTGAACAAACCAGAAACTATTTAGCGAGACAGGGCTTTGATCTGAATTCCGTTCCGGCTGATCAGGAGCAGGTAAAGCTGTTCCATCGAATTGCCCTGGCACCCGGCGGTGTTATTGAAACCATTCCGGCCACTAATCTGGCCAGAGAGAATATACGACTGATGGAAAAAGTGCTGGCTACTTTCGATGCCAATATTCTCGGTATCGATGTCATCATGGAAAAAGGCATAGAGCATAGTCATAAAGATCAGAAATGCATCCTTTTGGAGGTGAACTCTCGTCCTTACGTGAAAATGCACGACTACCCCAGATATGGAGAAAAAGAAGATATCTCCGGGGTGTTTGAGGAACTGAATAAACTCCAGATCGCTCAGACTGATATTTTCTGAGACAGAGGAGACTGGAGTGCATTACTTTTTTCAGTTCTCAGGTATTCACGCATTTCTGGTCGGTCTGTTGCCGTTCTTTATGCCCACTCTGTTATGGCAACAGGGTTATAGTCTGACCGAAATAGCTGTATTTATTGCCCTGTCCGGTTTGGCTTATCTTTTTACCCTGTGGGTTTGGGAAAACCTGAGATCTGGAAAAGGCAGCGTCTGGGCCGTAAGGGCTTCGTTTTTGACTGAGGTCCTGCTGGTGGCGGGACTGTTTTTCTTTCAACAACAAGCAGACAGCGGAGCCACAGGACTTATTCTGCTGGCCATTCTGAATGGTATTTATGGCTGTTTCTATTGGATGGCTCAACGTCTGCTGTTCAAATCCATCAGTCATAATCGGAATTCCGGTCAGCACTTTGGCAACTTCCAGATATTGGTAGCAGTGATGCTTAAAATCGGCATAGTGGCGGGTGCATTTCTGTTGGAGCAATCAAGTTACTGGATTCTGTTTCTACTCAGCGCACTGATCTCAACTGCAGGTGTTGCTCAAACTTTCAAAACGAAGGTGGCTGTTGCAATCAACACAGCGTTTTCGGCACCGGCTGCCCGTGTCTCTGAAGTGCTCCGATTTCGTGATAGTTTTGGCTCCTGCGGGGTGTTTTTTGTAGATGGACTGTTTCTTTTTCTGGAAAGTTATTTCTGGACTCTCTCACTCTATTTTATCAACAGAGAAAGTCTGCTTGAGCTGGGTGGAATGATGGTGATTCTGGCAATCGCAGTCGCTGCCCTGTTTAAACTGATACAGACTTTTATTGACCGTATGTCCGCTATCCGTCTTTTCCGGTGGGCCATATTTCTTTATGCATTCAGCTGGCTGCTCAGGGGAATGGTCGATGAAACGCTCTCAACACAGCAGCAGTATGCATTTATTCTCGTCATTGCTTTCCTGACCAGCCTGTTCCGTTTGTCATTCAACAAAGTGTTTTTTGATCGTTCCGATAAAACGGATACCCATACCTACCTTTTACTGAAAAGTTACTGCTCGCAACTGGGTGTAACTGTTTTGTTTATTATTACAGCTCTGTTCCTGCATCAGGGAAAAGCACCTCTGGAGGCACTTCAGGCTGTGTACTTTGTTTCATCCATTTTAGCTTTGGTTTATTTCCGCTATAGCTGGCAGGCCGGAACTGTCAGGGTAGATAGAGAAGCCATGAGCGGAAAAAATAATTTCTGATAAAAACTCGATAGACAGTTAAGAGAAAAGGATATTTTTATCATGCGTAATGATTTTGAGCGGATACTCCGGGGCAATCAGGAAACAGTTGAACAGATGATCGGTTTTGTTTCTGGTTTGAGCGCTGATGATTACCGATTCAGGGACTCCGATCTTTTCCAAAGTACCGTCGGGCAGCACTTGCGTCATGTTCTGGATCTGTATGAAGCTATCCGTTCTTCTTCTGATAAATCGGTAGATTATGATCTCAGACGTCGGGGGCTGTTGCTGGAGCATGAAAAGAATGCGGGTCTGGCAGAGTTAAAAGATTTGCAGCAATGGTTAAAGGCGCTGAAAGCAGGGGATCTGGATTTAGATGTTGAAATCAAAACCGAGGTACTTTTGTCAGAAAGCAGCAGCGTGCGATTAAAATCCACCCTGGGAAGGGAGCTGGTCTTTGCTAGCAGTCATCTGACTCACCATCTGGCAATGATGGCGACGATCGCAAAAGTAGCAGGTAACAAAATCGACCCTTCCGTGGGTATGGCACCAGCGACGTCCAGTTTTAACCGGGGTCAGGTGGTGGCTTCCTGAACGGAGTGGATTTCGTTTTCAGTCAGATAGCGCCACTCACCCGTTTTCAGATCAGGGTCGAGCGTGATAGAGCCAATCTGTTCCCGATGAAGGGCCGTTACACGATTACCCAGAGCCGCAAACATGCGCTTGACCTGGTGGTACTTGCCTTCATGTATCGTCAGCAGTACTTCCTGATCAGAAATAAATTCGAGTTGCGCGGGGCGGGTTGGCTTTTTCTCCCCATGCAGCTGGACACCCTGCGCAAACTGTTCGATGGCTGACTGATCCAGAGGCGAGGCCAGTTCTACCCGGTAACGTTTTCCGCACTTTTTAACCGGTGACGTGATTTTGTGAGACCACTGACCGTCGTCTGTAATCAGTACCAGCCCAGTGGTGTCGACATCCAGCCGACCGGCAATCCTGAGACGATCGGATTTAATGACATCCAGCAGATTAATAACGGATGGATACATCTCGGCTCTTGTTCCTGAGGGCGTTGCACAAAGGGTATCCAGCGGTTTGTAGAGCATAATGTAACGAAATCCCACCAGAGTGAGTGGTGCTCCATCCAGAAGAACTTCAGCATCGTCAGAAACCTTGCAGGCAGGGTCTTTGACGACGGTACCCTCCACGGTCACCGACCCGGTTTTCAAAAGCCTTTTGCTTTCTGAGCGGCTCAGTTCGGTGCTTTCACAAAGAAATTTGTCGAGTCTCACTGGCTGACCTGTTCCCGGGCCCAGTTGACGAAGGTCTTCCGGGTTTTCGGATCGGCTTTTTCAAACCAGTAACGCAGCATGCTGGCACTTATATTGGCCTCGTCACTTTTATTGGCAGCAGAGCCATAGATTTCCTCATTCTGAGTCGCATTGGCAAAGCCTGTGTTTGTCTCTGCGAAGACACCCATACCTGAAAATTCGCTGGCCGCTGCAGGGCTGTCGCTACGATTAAACTTTTGGACGTCTGCTGCATAGTTGCGGCCGAACTGGATACCCTTGCTGGGCAGAATAGCAAATTCATAGGGAACGGCTTCGCCCTTGGCATCCTTCAATGAAATCTTGCCGGTGGGGTTGTTGTTGATAGCTTCGGCCTGACGAATGTCTCTCAGGTCGGGAACATCAATGCTGTAGTGCTTGCCAGCTGCTGGATGGAAGGTCAGGACAAAAGGTTTGGAAGTAAAGCGAGTTCGGTCCCCGCCGTTAGTGACGGTATCAGATAACTGGAAAACAATCTGATGGCGCACATTGGTAAGAGAAATGGGCTTGTTAGCCTCCACTTTGAAGTCGAGGTCTTTGACATTGGTGCCGTCAAGAACCAGTAACTCAGATTTGGCCGGTATCTGCAGGGTGGCCTGTTCTGCTCTGGATTCAGCCGCTGAGACTGAAGCGACCATGAAAAAGCCAAGAGTTGACGCCAGGAGTCTGTTTAGCCATGTGCGATGATGCAGTCTTGAGCGCTCAGAGAGGCTGAAAAAGTCGTTTAAAAGAGAGCGCATAGATATCCCCTTATGCAACTTATATTAATGAGGGTAAGAAAAGCGCTACAACATGCCGGACTCAGGGTTTAAAAGCAAGTGGCTTTTGGGAGGCGGAACTCTGCTCAGCCGGTTTGCTGCGGCGATGTGACGACTATTCGCTACCGAACGACTGCATGGATGCAGGAGCTAGAGCAACGCAGGAGCAGTTGCCGCCGACTGCATGGATGCAGGAGCTAGAGCAACGCAGGAGCAGTTGCCGCCGACTGCATGGATGCAGGAGCTAGAGCAACGCAGGAGCAGTTGCCGCGCAGGGCAGTCTATTCTTGGTCAGGCTCCTGTTGGTGGCAAACCTTACTCGCAAGTCTTTAATCCTTGAGGGGCGAGTGCAATTAAGTCCATGGAACCAAATCAACATAATGATGTCAAAATAGTATGTGCCTGATTATTACATGCGGTTATTTAATTAATGATTGTTTGGTTTAAGTATCTATTATGCAAAATATCGAAAACACTTCTGCTCCGCCTTTTTACCCGCAGCCTGACCCTGAAGAATGCAACACTCAGCGCTGCTCAGAAGGACTGGAGGACATAGGCTCAACGACTGCAATAAATCCAGAGTCTCAACTCCAGAGCAGTGATCAAAGCAATGATCCGGCATACTGCAAACCCAGTGGTTTTCCACTATCTGAAAGACAGGCTGCGATCAGATCAGTAGAACAAAAGTACCATACACCTGATTTGACATCAGCTATTGACCAAGGCCAGCCGGAGCAGTCATCAGCCTGCCTTTCTCCCCTCGAAGTTCTCCTGGGGCCTCTGCCTGATGACATCATTCTGGATACTCTTCCTTGCTTTCACAAAGCACCGTCCTCACCTTCTGAAGAAATTACGATAGAGGATGTCCAAAACTTCAGGCAGGAATTACTCAAATTTCAAATGAAACTTGATCAAGAGTTTTTTGATAGAAAATTTCTTGATACAGATGCTCTGCAGTTCCATAGCTTAATCTACAATAGACTGGCTTTGCTCAAGCGTCTCGCTAATAAATATCAGGTACTCAAGGAGAGTTCATACAAAATTGTTGATTGGTTCAACACAATAAAATTGGCTGACAAAAGCCAATATGTCCTATTGTCCAAACAGCTGTTTTTGAGCGATGACATGAGTAACGTAACACGGCAGCTGGTCCAGAACTATCGTGTTCTCGGGAAAATGCTATGTCTATGGTCCCCCAAGGATACTTCCCCGGGCCAGCAATCAATCAGCTTTCTGAGTGAGTCTATTGTATGCCATTTGTCCTGTATCTATAGTTTTGTGGAGAGCATGATAAGACATGCTGATTTCAGAAGAAATATTGCTCTTCGAGCGCCAGTTGAACCAAAAATCAGGAAGCACCACTCAATTTTGCATGCGCCCCCCCGGAAACGATCTAACTCTGTGGCATCTGAGTCTCGCAGACTCAGTGAAGGGATAAGCAATCTGCTCACTACCGTTGCTTCGGCAACATTGGAAATCCAGAGCAAGAAAGATTCTCAAGATATCGTGAAAATCGCCTCTGGATGTCTTTTCAGTTCAATTGATCGATACAGGAATGAAGGGTACGATCAGGAATTCCAACCCGTCTGCGTTGACAAAAAGATGATTGCTCAGCATTTATTCTGTGCAGAGCTATTCCATGCAGCGTTAATGTCAGAACGATGGGATGTTATTAATAAGGTTTGTGAAACAACCAGTCGAATCGTTTTCCATAACGACTATTCACTGGAAAAAGTTATTCAAGGGCTTAAAAAAGACAATACGAAAGGAATCAACATTGAAAGCTGGCATGATGGTCTTAATGAATATTCACAAACCCGATGCTATCCCCTGAACCGTTATTTCGAACTTGGGATTGAAGCTTCTTCTATCTACCTGAGTACCCTGCTTGCTCACAAGGAGAGTGTCACTGAGAACCAGTCACCATTAATAAAGATAAAGAAGACAGAAGAGCTGCAACACATATTTAATGTTCTGAGCCCATGGGCAACCCAGTTGCAGGAGCTTGGCTTATTGACCAATGAAGCCGTGGAATCCTGTAAATACCATCATCGATTATCACTCGCCAAGCTAAGAATACAGACTCTGACCAACAATCACGAGGTGGCTATCAGAAATAGCTTTAATGAGGTCAAAAAAGTTATCGTGCAAGGTACCGCCACGGATGGGATAACAAATGACAATCCGCAACAGCTTCCTGAATCCCTGAAATCCCTGTTGGCAGAGACTCTGATCCAGAATAATGATATTTTAAAGCTCATAAACAAAGAGTGCGATATCTATAATCCAGGCATTAACATCACAGAACTAGACAGGAAATCCTGTGAATGGCTAATCAATATTTTTGCAAACATTGCCCAATCACCACACAGTGAATTGCTCCTGACGTTCTCCCACTGCAGTTATTACTGTGCAATGCTCATTGAGCATATTTGTGAATGCGCTTCAATTTTCAGTGATCTGGAGGGCTGCATTACAAGCATTCAAACAAGTGATCCGTCGTCCTCGCTTAAGGAGACCAAAGAGAAATGGAAAGAAAAAATCAAAGCAAATGCTTCCGGGATTAAAGAGAAAATTGATCAATTTGATAAGATCAATCAAAACATCCAAACCTGTTTCAGAGATGCTTTCAGGCAATTGAACAAAATCAGAGAGCAAGTTATTACTGGGCAAGACAAATGTCTGAAGATTGTCCTGTTCGAGTCAATCAAAGCTACTTTATACCATGGCTTACGACAACTTCAGCATTTGAATACGGGGCTTGTTACCGTTAGCAGTAAACGTATCGATATTCTCAAAAGTGAATTTCCCACTATTGCCAACCTTGAGCAGGCTACAGTCAGTTGCAGGAAGAAAATTAACAAAAATATTGCTTTCATAGCAGGTTGCGTAAAAGATCTGGATAATTCCAAAGAGCTATCACTAGTGAAAATCACTGGCAATAATGAACCGAATCCAGTTCATTTTAAAAATGGCCGATTTAACAAACAAGCCAGCAAAAAGCCTGATACTCTGGCAAATTTTGTCGTGAATACATTTTTCAGGGTAGATACTCAGGAGACTCTCGAGACAAGAGCTTATTTTCATGAGCAAATAGCCAGCGAAGTACAGGCGCTGAATCATAACAATAAGCCTGTGGTATATCTGGGAAGCCGTGCCTATCAGACGCAGGTTCAGTCACGCTGGGGGAGCCAGGCATTAAAACGGGCAACCGGTAGCGATCTGTTACCGGGCGAAATATCCCGGGAAATTATTGAGCGCTCAGTCACGCCAAGGGATACAGATCTTTTAGTACTTAACAAAGAGCAATTCAGTGAGATCATAGGGAGACTCTATAACCGGCTGGAGGAAGCTGCCCGGGCAGGTGGTTACTTGCCTGATAAATGTGTGCTGCTTAAGACCAAAGTTGGTGAGGAACTTTACTACGGAAAAAAATGTTTTTTTTGCAACCTCATTCTTCGTTTAAAAGAAGGCTATACAAAGAAAGACTGGGTTTATGTGGTTGACTTGATTACCCCTATGGATTCTGGTCCGTCAACCCTGCTGCCTTACGATTCCCCCGAGCTGGCTTCCGGTAGTCCGACCCTCGCCAGACCGCTTACTAGCATTATGATTGACGAACTCAACCTGGCGGTCGGTCAGGCTGCTGGCCCTGCCCGTGCACTGATGGCAATGATGCGCATTAATGTCCTGGCAGCCCTTGAATCTTCAGAGCCAAAGCTTGATTCCATATCAGGCATTGTACTTATGCACGTTGTGGAGCGTCTTCAGGACAGTTACCCCGATCCAGCCCTGGACAAAATGGCCAGCATTTTACGCTCCAGGGCATTTAACAGGGTTGCTTACGAAGAGATACCTGTGCCTGACCCGGACGTTTCCACGGCATAAAAGAGCGTTGTTGGAGAGGGCCAGAAAGCGTTCTCCTGAACCTCAGGCAGGTAAGAGCTCAAGCACAGAGTGGCCCCAGTCATCCTGCCAGATATCTGCTTTTTTAACGGACAAGGGTTCTTTAAAGTCAGGACCATTGATCACCAGTGTGTGAAAGTCGCCTTCTTCTCCAGTGGGGCAGATGCCTCTGGCTTCTATCTCATCGGCCAGTGAGGGTGTCAGTATTCGTCCGAGAAAACTTTGATCCAGTGATTCATTCTTGATGCTGACAATCAGGGCCTCCTGGCCCACCGAGAACATATCTTTCAGAAGCTGTTTGCGGCTGTAGTGCCAGAGTGGGTAACAGGTCTGGATAGAAGTATCTTTGAGAATACGATCGTACCAATCCTTGTGGGCATCCAGGTCGATATCACCAAAAGCAAGGTGACTGGCAGAATACTCACTGATAGCGGTTGCCAGTGCCTTTTTTAATCCCTGTTCATAACCTCCAAACCCGGCAGAGCCAAAAATGATTGGGGTTCCCAGACAATCAGCCTGAGTCTGAAGAACCTCCTGGTGCAGTCCATGGGCACTGGTTCTCTGTTCACCTTCTCTGAGCATAGTGAGCAGACAGGCGGGTTTGGCGCCACTCTGACTGGAAATCCATCGAGCAAAGCAACCATCCTTGCCGCCACTCCAGGAAGTGGCAAAAAGAGATCTTGAAGAGGGCAATGAAGCCTGGGGAGAAATATTCATTACTGCGCCTGAATCGTTTGAATGGTGATGCCCTGTGCCCGGAGAAATCGTTCACAGCCACGGACAAAGTCCAGAGCCCGGGGACCATCGCCATGTATGCACAGGGTCTCGGCCTGGATAGCAATTGTCCGGCCATCCACTGACGTCACTTGTTTGTGTAATACCATGTCTCTGATCTGGTCGAGGGACTTTTGCTGGTCTTCAATCATTGCGCCGTCCTGATCTCTGGGGGTTAGCTGGCCAGTAATCTGGTAGCTGCGGTCGGCAAAGACTTCGCTGGCGGTCTTCAGGCCAATGGCTTCAGCCTGAGATATAAGGCAACTACCGGCTAACCCATAGAGAATCAGTTCCTGATTAAATTGATAAACCGCTTCGGCTATGGCTTTGGCAAGGTCCGGGTTACGGGCGGCCATATTGTACAGAGCTCCGTGAGGTTTGACATGGTGAAGTTGACCGCCTTGTGCCGTCACAAAAGCGCTTAATGCGCCTGTCTGGTAAAGTGTCAGGTTATAGGCATCTTCGGGGCTGATGTGCATGTTTCTGCGACCAAAGCCCTGAAGGTCTGGTAAACCGGGATGAGCACCGACGGCAACACTGTGTTCCAAAGCCAGTTTTACCGTGTTGGCCATGATATTCGGATCACCCCCATGAAAGCCGCAGGCAATGTTGGCAGAACTGATATACGGCATGATTCCAGTATCGTTTCCCAGCCTGTACTGGCCAAAGCTTTCACCCATGTCGCAGTTCAGATCCAGTGTCAGAGCTTTATCAGTAATCATTTTGGTTTCGGTTCCAATAATATTCAGCCGCTATGGCCAGACGGTTCAGGCCGATTCTCTGTTTTACCAGTTCCCGTTGTGCTTCTTCCACAGTTACTTCCTGAAAGGTCAGTGTGTCCGATGGCTTCAGCTGGGCGACTCTGGGCAAGTCCGCAGAGATGATGTTCCCGATTTTGGGATATCCGCCAGTGGGCTGACAATCACTCATCAGAATAATGGGTTGACCATCCGGAGGGATCTGAATGGAACCCATGGCTGTCCCCTCTGTGATCAGATTTCCGGGATAGCTGCTTTTGATCTTTTGACCACAGAGACGATAACCCATCCGGTCAGAATCCGGGCGGACAGAGTAGCTCTGGTTCTGGAAAACATTCAGGCTTGGGCCGGAGAACCATGACGTTTGTGGACCCCGGATATAACGAACAGGCTGAACATGTTTCTGATCCTCAAGATACTGTGTAAACCTGTGGCCCACAGCAATATCAGGTTTGAAATTTTTCTTTGCTGCCCAGCTGTTAAAGCCAAGCCGGTCGTTCTCTTTCAGTGCCCGACCGCCAAGGCCACCGATACCAGCTCTCAGATAAGTACTGCAACTTCCCAACACTTCCCGAGCCTGAAAGCCGTTTTTAATCGCCAGATAGCCCCGGCAGCCTGTTCTGAGACTGGCAATTTTCAGTGTTTGCCCTGCTTTAACGGCGGTTACGAAGTTGCTGGCGATGGGATGGGTATCCACGGTGGCATCGGCACTTCCTCCACTAAGACAGATTACAGTGGACTTATGAAATTCCAGAGTGGGTCCTGTCAAAGTGAATTCCAGCAGTGGGGCATTCTCAGGGTTACCCAGTATCAGATTAGCGACTCTGGCTGCCAGGGAGTCCATAGCGCCACAAGTTGATAGGCCCAGGTTCCGGAGGCCATACCTGCCCAGATCCTGGAGGCTGGTCAGCATTCCGGGTTGTTTGACGGTCAGGCTCACCTTTGCGCCTCCATTTCCTGATGCTCTCTGGAGGAAATAGCGGTGAATTTTACTCTGTCACCGGGCTTGAGCAGGGTGGGGTGGTCGTTACTGAAGTCCACCAGAGAAACAGGGGTGTGGCCTATCAGCTGCCAGCCTCCGGGAGTGGAAAGAGGGTAGATACCTGTCTGCTCACCGGCAATGCCAACGGAGCCAGCCGGTATCGACAGACGTGGGTTTTCAAGTCTGTGTATCGATAGTCTTTTATTCATTCCACCCAGAAAGGGAAAACCCGGAGCAAAGCCAAGAAAGTAAACGTCGTAAGTCGCTGAAGTGTGAAGATCAATCACTTTTTCAGTTTTTAAGCGACAGTGTTTGGCTACACGATCCAGGTCCGGAGCAAAGCTGCTTTCGTAGCAGACTGGTATTTCAACAAGATTGCCAACGTTTGTCTGACCCACCTTGAGTGTTTGCAGGAGGTTGAGTATTTTTTCTTTCAAAGCTTCATAAGGTGTTGCTGATTGAATCTGGCAGGGATCGTAATAGACGGTCAAAGTTGTGTAAGCCGGAACTATCTCAATTATTTCAGGGGATGCCGCTTCGAGAACTTGTTTTGCCGCCGTGTGAACGATCAGGTTTATTTTGGGACTGATCCGGTCACCAAAACACAGCATTAGAGCTGAGTCACCCAGAGGGAAGCACTCACAGGGATGGTTCATATTATCGTCATATTCTCAAAGTCTGCAGCCGATTCTAACATAGGATTGGGTTATCAAGCGTTAGTCGTCGGAGAGAGTAAATCTACCAAATGCGAACGTCTGGCATCCAGAGGCTGAAGGCGATGTTGGTCTCGGACGGGTATGAGGCGTATACTGCCGGTTTTGTATTTTCCCTGTCTTACTCTCTGATCCACTTTATATGACTCAGACCATAGAAACAGATGTTGTTGTAATTGGCGGAGGCATTGCCGGTCTCTGGCTGTTCAATACCCTCAATCAGCAAGGCTATAAAGCCCTTCTGCTGGAGAATGCTACCCTCGGCGGTGGTCAGACGATCAAATCCCAGGGGATCGTTCATGGCGGGACCAAGTACACTTTGACCGGCACTCTGACCAAGGCGGCAGAGTGTATTGTCGGCATGCCAGACCGCTGGCGCAAGGCTCTCAGGGGGGAAGGTGAGGTTGATCTGTCGGGAGCCGTTATACTCTCTGAGTTCCAGTATCTATGGTCTCCCGGTGATGTGGGTTCCAGGCTTACTACGTTTTTCGCCAGCAAGGCTTTGCGCGGTCGGGTGGAGCAGTTGAAGAAACCGGAGGATTTTCCTGATATTTTTCGTCATGAAGCGTTTCTGGGCAAAGTCTATCAGCTCAATGAGATCGTGCTGGATATCCGGACGGTCATCGATGCATTGGTGAAAGGTCTGGAAGATCGGATTCTCAAGGTGGACTGGTCTGAAAACACCCGTATTGTCACTGAAGGCAAAAAAATAGATTTCATCGAGCATACCTTTGGAGGCAAAACCCTGCAAATCAGGGCCAGCAAGTTTGTTACCACGGCGGGCGAAGGCACAGAGGACCTGATAAAACTCTGGGGACTCTCCCGGCCAGAGATGCAGAGAAGGCCGCTTCATATGGTTATGGTTCGGCATCGTCATCCTGAGCCGCTCTTCGCGCATTGTCTGGGTACTAAACCCGTTCCAAGAATAACAGTCACCAGCCATCCGGATGGTGAAGGCAGCTGGGTCTGGTATCTGGGGGGCGAAATTGCGGAAGACGGGATGGAACGCACACCGGAACAACAGATCCGGGTGGCCCGGCGTGAGCTGACTGCATTATTGCCATGGGTTAATCTGGACGATGCCCAATGGGCGACGATGTTTGTAAACCGGGCCGAACCCAGACAGAGCAGACTGCTGAGACCGGATGCCGCATTCATTCATGAGATAGAAAACGGCATTGTTTCCTGGCCGACCAAGCTGGCGCTGGCACCCAACCTTTCTGATGAGGTCATTAAAGTGCTGAACAGGCAGCAACTCTCGCCTTCTGGCAATGAAGGCTTTGCTTTGCCAGAGGATGTTCAGCATCCTGAAATCTGCCAACCCTTCTGGAGCGGGGCATTTGTCGATCATGACTGATTACCGACTTGAGACAAGAACCATTGCAGGTACCGATATCCGGGTTTCTCCCATCGGTTTCGGAACCGTAAAGCTGGGCAGGGATCAGGGCGTAAAATACCCATCCGGATTCAGGATTCCGGATGATAGCGAGGCCAGAGAGCTTCTGAAACTGGCACAAACCCTGGGTATTAATCTGCTGGACACAGCACCAGCCTACGGCACCAGTGAAGAAAGATTGGGGTCTTTGTTAAAAGGTCAGAGAGACAACTGGGTTATCTGCAGTAAAGTCGGAGAAGAGTTTGAGAACGGTGAGTCTCGTTTTGATTTCACACCGGAACATATTCGCTTCAGCATCGAGAGAAGTCTGAAACGGCTGAATACTGATTGGATTGAAATGGTGCTGGTCCATTCCTATGGTGATGACGTCAATATTATTCAGCAATATGGCTGTCTGGAAGTACTGGAAGCGTTAAAAAAAGAGGGCAAGATTCTGGCGTCAGGCATGTCTACCAAAACTGTTGAAGGCGGCATTATGGCGCTGGAAAAGTCGGATATCGCCATGGTGACTTATAACTTGAAGGAGCAGGCTGAGAAACCGGTACTTGATTACGCTCTCCGGAACGATAAGGGCATTCTGATCAAGAAAGCTCTGGCCAGTGGGCATGTTTGTCTGGAAGGTGAAGATCCGGTGGAGAAAAGCATGGAGTTGGTTTTCTCTCATCCTGCGACCTCGGCGGCAGTGATTGGCACTATTAATCCGTTACACCTCAAGAGTAATGCAGAGTCGTGCGCCAGAGTCATCAGACTTCTTGAGAGCTGATTCTCTGGCGGCCAGGTTAGAGAAAAAAGGTTTTTATTGGCGCGGGGTTGTGATGTTTTCATAGGCCGCATTCATCGCTTCAGCAGGTGTCAGTGACCGGTTTTCTGCAATGAATCCAGCTGCATGCTGACACAGGGATGCGTACTGGTCAAAGCTCCAGCCTGCGTCTCTGTAAGCTGAAAAATCTTTACCCATAAGGTTAACTAACTCTCGTGAATTGCAGAAAGTCTGCAGTTCCTTCAGATAATCACCTAGTAGGCCTGCTTCACGTGACAGCTCTGGCCTCTCTTTTTTCAGGGCTGCAAGAGAAGCATCGAAAGGAATGGCGGGTGCTACTCTTCCAGGTGGCTTATGAGCTGCTTTGGCTTCAGGTTGAACCCTGTTTTCCTGAGCCGGTATAGATTGACTGACCGGTTGGCGCTTGCTGGAAGTTTGCTTGCTACTGAATGAATCTTTGCTAACAGGGTCTGAATGAATTCTTTCCTTGATACTCTCTCGGTATTCAGTGTTCAGGAAATGACCCTCTCCTTTCATGGCGTAGTTACGGTGCAGGCTTTTGAGGTCTTTTTGCGTAGCTTCTAAAATTCCCTGAACCTCATTTAAAGCACTCGCGATCTTGCTTTTTGTTTCAGGGGGTAATTGTTGACTCTTCATAGTTCTGTTCAGATTTTGCTTAATTTGGTGAGCCTGTTCAAAGCATTGGCAGGTCAGAATAGTCTGGGCCTGAATAGCAGAATATCGATTGTTGGGAGAAGAATATCCTTTTGAGTTGGGTAGTTCTTCCACCAGGCATTCAGTCAGTGCGGGATAAGATTTAAGCTGATCTCGAATAGAGTCAGGATAAGTGGAGTAATTCAGTTCTTGCCGCTCAGCCCTTAACGGTGCCATGCACTTATCCAGTGCATCTCTGAAAGACTGACCATGATCTGTGGTATTTTTTAGTGGCTGAGCGTTATCTCTTGCTTTCGACAGCATCATAGAAAGACCGGCCTCCTTGAATGCTTTTTGAACATGAGGTTGCAAGGCTGCTTGTCCGGATTTTCTGGTCAGGTTAGCCAACAGGTCTTCCAATTCACCCTTGTTTTTGGCGTGCTTGTCAATCACTTTCTGAACAGACTCAGAACTGCCATTTTTGTTGTTTACTGCTTTTTTGACATCATCCATTGCCACCATAAACGCTTTGACGGCTTTCTTCTCAGTGGCTTTCTTTTCTTTCGCTGCGGCTTTATCAGAATTGCTGACACAGCGGGAGAAGAGGCTTTTTATCGGTAGTTTCTTGCCTTTCCCGTTTTGAGGGACGGTATTTTCGATGGAATATACTGAAGAGCCTTTATGGCGTCCCCTGGGTTTATCAACTTTCTGTTGAGCATGTTCAGACCATGTCGGGCTGATAGAAATCTTTTCGCCGCCGTTGATAATACCCATTACTCTATCCCTGAATCTTTGAGTGCTTTCAACTTATTATAGAGGGCGAAGTTCTGGAGAGTGGCTAGCCTTGGGTTTTGAAGAAGATAGCCGCTAACTGTCGAAAAGTTGGCGGCAATACTGTTGTTTTATGATAAAAGTATCAAGTGATAAAAGTATCAAGCAGACTCTTTAGATTTGTCCTTCCTGATCTTTTCAACAATGGCTGTTGTCGAACAGTTATCCAGGAACGCCAGAACCTTCACCTCGCCGCCGTATTCGTAGACGATAGGAGCACCGACCACTTCATCAATGGTGTAGTCACCGCCTTTTACCAGAACGTCAGGTTTAACCATTCTGAGCAGGTTTTCAGGTGTATCTTCTTCGAAGCATACGACCCAGTCCACAGCTTCAAGGCCTGCCAGTACCGCCATTCTGCGATCTTCCGAGTTAATGGGGCGGCCTTCACCTTTCAATCTTTTTACAGAAGCATCGCTGTTGATAGCCAGTACCAGCCTGTCACCCTGCTTTCGGGCTTGCTCCAGATAACCCACGTGGCCGGCATGAACAATGTCGAAGCAGCCGTTGGTGAAGACGATCTTTTCGCCATGGGCCCGGGAGTCTTCCAGTGCAATCTTGAGCTGATCCGGGGTCACAACGCCACGCTCTGCGCCCAGTTCTCTGTTCACCTCACGGCGCAGCTCTGGCATGCTGACCGTTGCAGTCCCCAGCTTGGCAACCACAATACCGGCTGCAATATTGGCCAGAGCGGCTGCTTTGGGCAGTTCAGCCCCCGCTGCAAGTGCAGTGGCCAGAGTGGAAATTACGGTGTCTCCGGCGCCGGTCACATCAAAGACTTCACGGGCTCTGGCTGGCAGGTGCAGTTCCTTTTCGTCTCTGCGAATCAGGGTCATGCCGTGCTCACTGCGAGTGATCAGCATGGCGTCAAGCTCCAGCTCGTCCAGTAACTGGTGACCTTTGGTGATCAGCTCCTGCTCATCTGCGCAGCGGCCGACAACGGCTTCAAATTCTTGCAGGTTCGGAGTAATGATCGTAGCACCACGGTAACGCTCAAAGTTTGTACCTTTTGGGTCAACAAGGACCGGAACGCCTTTTGTACGTGCCAGTTTGATCAGCTGCTGGTGGTTCTGCAGGGTACCCTTGTTGTAATCAGAAAGAATGACAGCCCCTATGTTATTCAGCAAATTGGCTGCTTTTTCTTCGAGAATATCGCTGCTGAGAACGGAGAAAGGTTCTTCCTGATCCAGGCGAATGAGTTGCTGATGCTGGCTGATGACCCTGAGTTTGGTGATGGTAGGCATATCTTTCAGCCGGGCAAAATCGCAATAGACTCCGGCCGCTTCAAGACGGGTCTGCAGGGAGTCGGCTGCTTCATCATCTCCGGTAGCAGCTATCAGCCAGGTCGGGGCGCCCAGAGAGGCAATGTTAAGGGCTACGTTGCCAGCGCCGCCGGGGCGATCTTCTATATTGGTGACGCGAACAACAGGTACTGGTGCTTCAGGGGAGATTCTGGAGGTGCCGCCGTGCCAGTATCGATCCAGCATGACATCGCCGATCACCAGAACCCTGGCTTCATTAAATCGTGGCAGAGTCAGTTTCATTCAGTGTCTTCCGCTTCGGTATCTTGGGAGGCCTGCCAAGTAAGTTGGCCCAGTTTCCGGTAGGTTTACCACGAAATCGTCTTGATGGGTAATCATGGTAAAACCTCAGCTTTTTTAAAGCGTTCAATGTTGTAATGGCTGCGAAGAAGCCAAAGGTATCACCTCTACGACTTCTTCCTGCTCTTCCTGGAACTGCATCTGATGCAGTTTGGCATAATGACCTTCTCTGGCCAGTAGTTCGGAATGAGTGCCGCTCTCTACAATTTCGCCTTTATCCACCACAATGATACGGTCAGCATTCTCGATGGTGGAAAGTCGGTGAGCAATGACCAGCGTTGTTCGATTCTTCATGACTTCATCCAGGGCCGCCTGGATATGACGCTCGGATTCGGTATCCAGGGCCGAAGTGGCTTCATCAAGAATCAGAATGGGAGCGTCCTTCAGAATAGCCCTGGCTATGGCCAAACGCTGCCGCTGGCCACCCGAGAGCAGCACGCCATCTTCACCAACCAGCGTGTTCATGCCCTGAGCCATATTCTTGATGAATTCATTGGCATGGGCGGCTTCAGCAGCCAGGTGAATGTCAGAATCATCTTTGTCGCGCAGGTCTCCATAGGCAATGTTGCGAGCCACTGTATCATTAAACAGAGTGACATTCTGATCTACCAGAGCGATATGACTGCGAAGGTTCTTCAGGCTGTAATCATCAATGGGCGTATCATCCAGAAGAATTTGACCCTGTCCGTAGGTGTAGAAACGGGGAACCAGGTTGGCCAGTGTTGTTTTTCCCGATCCCGAGCGGCCCACCAGAGCAATAGTCTCACCCGGATTAACAGTGAAGTTAATATTGTTCAGGGCGGGTTTGTCAGTATTCTGATATGTGAAAAACAAGTTTCGAAACTCCAGCTTGCCTGCAACTGTTTCCTTTTCAAAGGTGCCGTTATCAGGTTCGGAAGGCTGGTCAGCCATTTCAAAAATGCTCTCTGCTGCGGCAATACCTTTTTGTATGTTGGCGTTTACTTCGCTCAGCTGACGAATAGGCTTTGGCAGCAGTGCCGCAGCCGTGACAAAACTCACCAGAGAAGCGGTGGTTGCATCTCCTTTTAGCCACAGCACCAGGAAGAACAGAATAGCGAGGGCTGTATTAACCAGGAATTGCAGGGTGGGCGTATGGACAGCGGAAGCCTTGACCATTTTCAGCCCCTGACGGGTATTGCGATCACTGGCATCAAAAAAGCGGCTGGTTTCATAACTCTCACCACCAAAGCCTCTGACTACCCGATAACCATTGATCGATTCCGAACTGACGTGGGTCAGATCCCCCATGGATGTCTGAATCTTCGAACTCAGCTTACGGAAACGTTTGCTGGCGGCACTGACCACCAGGGCAATGATGGGAGCAACGCCGATGAATACCAGGGTAAGCTTCCAGTTGGTCAGGATCAGATACCCGAACAGGAAAACAACGGTCAGGCCTTCCCGCACAATAACCTTGACGGCATCGGTTGCTGCCGAGGTCACCATACCCACGTTGTAGGTGATTCTGGCAATCAGGTGCCCGGAGTTGTTGTTGTCAAAGTAGTTATTGGGCAACTGAATCATTCGGTTAAACATCAGGCAGCGCAGGTCGTGCACAACCGATAAGGACACCTTGGCCAGGAAGTAGTTACCCAGAAAGGAACCAATCCCCCTGAATATGGCAATAGACAACATGACGATAGGAATCAGGGCCACCGAAGTCATGATAGAAGCGGGAAGAAAACTCCCAAGGTCTCTGTCAATAGTGGCAAAGCTGCCTTCGAGCGCTTCAACAAAATATTCCAGCAAACGGGCAAAAGCTGGCTGGCTGAGCGCAAACATGACATAGCCCAGTATACTGAGGGCAAAAAAGCCCGAGTAGGGCTTTACATAGCTGAGAAGGCGCAGGTAAATCTGCAGGCTTCCCGACTTGGCGTGTTCCGACATGGCCACTGTAATCAGTTAAAAATGAGGGGCCTATTCTGGATGAATCTGGCTGTGGGCTCAATGGATAGAGCCTCTAAAACCATGATTTTTACCGTAAAATGACGTTCTTGGTAAAGCTCTACCTTGCGTTGCCCTCCTTTACCCGGATCAAAGCGGCTTTATGAATGTTTCGTGCTAGGGTATGATTGGCCGCTTTTTTTATTGTGGAAATAATGAGTACTCAACAGACATGAGTGGTATGCAGCGATTATCTTCCACGGCTTATCAGGCCCTGATCGAAGGGGCTGAGGTGATAGAGCAGGACCATTTTGGCGACAAGGTTCTGAAACTGAAAGATAAGACTTTTCTGAAACTGTTTCGGGTTAAAAGCACTATCAGCTCGGCGTGGTTTAAGCCATATTCTGTCCGGTTCGCCAGAAATGCCTCGGAACTCGTGACCCGTGGCATTCAAACGGTTGACATTATTAGCTGCTACCGTCTTGGAAGATATAAAAAAACAGCTGTCCATTATCGGCCATTGCCGGGTCGGACCCTCAGGCAGGTTTTCCCTGCTCTGGATGAAGATGGAACCCGAGTTCTGGTCGAGCAGTTAGCCCGATATATTGCGCAGCTGCATAAACAGGGCGTCTATTTTCGCTCCCTGCACATGGGTAATATTCTCAAGTTGCCCGACGGTGCTCTTGGGCTGATAGACATTGCCGATATGCGCTTTAGCCGGAGTCCTCTGAAAGAAGCGTTAAGGCTGAGGAATTTACATCATCTGGCTCGTTATGAGCAGGATGTTCAGTATCTGATTAAGGACCAGACATTTTGTTCCACCTACGCCAGGCTGGCGGATTTGGATGTGGACAAGGTCGAAGCTGTAATGAAGCACACCTGAAAGATTTTAAGAGAGAAAGACAGTGATAGAAAAGTTACGCAATATTGCCATCATCGCACACGTTGACCATGGTAAAACCACCCTGGTTGACAAGCTGCTTCAGCAGTCCGGAACTCTGGGTCGAAAAGATCAGGGTGCCGAACGGATCATGGATTCCAATGACCAGGAGAAGGAGCGGGGCATTACCATCCTGGCCAAGAACACCGCCATCAACTGGCAGGACTACCACATTAATATTGTGGACACACCCGGACACGCCGACTTCGGTGGTGAGGTGGAACGTGTTATGTCCATGGTGGATTCGGTTCTGCTGCTGGTGGATGCGGTTGACGGTCCTATGCCTCAGACCCGCTTTGTCACCCAGAAAGCTTTTGAGCAGGGTCTGCGCCCTATCGTTGTTATCAACAAGATTGACCGTCCTGGTGCTCGTCCGGACTGGGTCATGGATGAAGTCTTTGATCTGTTTGATCGTCTCGGTGCTACCGAAGAGCAGCTGGATTTTCCGGTTATTTACGCTTCTGCACTGAATGGTATTGCCGGTGATGATCCTGAAAACATGGCACAAGATATGACGCCACTGTTTGAAATGATCGTCAATAATGTCCCTTCTCCCAAGGTGGATGTCGATGCGCCTTTCCAGATGCAGATATCTGCCCTGGACTACAGCAGCTTTCTGGGAGTTATCGGTATTGGTCGTATCACCCGTGGTGTTCTCAAGCCCTCAACTCCGATTCGCTTGATTGGTGCCGATGGCAATGAGCGCAATGCCAAGATCCTCAAGGTTATGGGGCACCTGGGTCTGGAACGTGTAGACGTGGAAGAGGCTCGTGCTGGCGATATCGTTTGTGTAACGGGTATCGACAAGCTGAACATATCAGACACCCTGTGTGATCCAAATCACGTTGAAGCGCTGCCAGCACTGACGGTGGATGAGCCAACCGTGAGCATGACCTTCCAGGTCAATGATTCTCCTTTTGCAGGTCAGGATGGCAAGTATGTGACCTCCCGTAATATCAAAGAGCGTCTGGATCGCGAACTGCTGCATAACGTAGCGCTGCGTGTTGAGCAGGGTGATGATGCTGACAAGTTCAAGGTGTCTGGTCGTGGTGAACTGCATCTGTCGGTTCTGATCGAAACCATGCGCCGTGAAGGTTTTGAGCTGGGGGTTTCCCGTCCAGAGGTTGTCATCAAGGAGATTGACGGCGTTTTGCAGGAGCCTTACGAACAGGTTGTTGTGGATGTTGAGGAAGAACATCAGGGCTCTCTGATGGAAGAGATGGGACACCGTAAGGCAGAACTGACCAACATGGTACCAGACGGCAAGGGCCGTATTCGCCTGGAGTTCATCATGCCTGCCCGTGGTCTGATCGGTTTTCGTTCCCAGTTTCTGACCATGACTTCTGGTAGCGGTATTCTGACCAATGTCTTTGATCACTACGGTGACGTGAAAGATGGCGAAGTGACTCACCGCAAGAACGGTGTTCTGGTTTCTATGGTGAATGGTAAGGTGCTGGGCTATGCGCTCTGGAACTTACAGGATCGTGGTCGTTTGTTCCTGAACCCGAACGTTGACGTTTATGAAGGTCAGATCATTGGTCTGCATAATCGTGACAATGACCTGGTGGTTAACCCGACCAAGGGTAAACAGCTGACGAACGTTCGTGCTTCCGGCTCTGACGAAAACATTCAACTGACACCGCCTATCCGACATAGCCTGGAACAGGCCCTGGAATTTATCGACGATGACGAGCTGGTGGAAGTTACACCTGACAATATCCGTCTGCGCAAGAAATTCCTGAAGGAGCATGAGCGCAAGCGCGCCAGCCGCAGTAAATAATTGAGTGGCTGTTCTGACCGGGGGCAGCGCCCCGGTCAGTATTTTGGTGAAGCAAAAACCTGGGCCCAGTATTTTCTGGATCGGCCGGAGGGATTCTCTACAAAGCTGACTCCCATCTCGGTGACATCAGGCGACATGATATTTTTACAATGCCCCGGACTGTTCATCCAGGTTTTTAACACAGCGTCCAGGTTGTGTTGGCCTACGGCAACGTTTTCGGCAAGAGCTGACCAGCGATAACCCTGTGCTTCAATTCGTTGATTGATTTCACTGCCACCTGAACCTACATGGCTCATAAAATTTTTATTGGCCATATCCGTTGCGTGTTTGAAGGCCGCTGCTTCAAGAGAGTAGTTCCAGCGCAAACGTCCGACTGCACGCATGACGGTATTGCCACAGACCTGCGGTTTAGAGCGTATAGCATTGACAGCGGTTAGCACCTGATTTGCAAAGCCCTGGGTGGGTTGGTCCAGGACCTCGTTGTACCAATGAGAATGAGTCCAGCGAGAGTCAGACCAACGTGATCTCAGGTAGCTGTCCACTTTGAAAGTGAGATATTTCCAGGCTTCACGACTTTTCTCCGGAATTGTATCAACGTAGCCAACCAGTTCCTCAGGCAGATCTTTAGAGTTTCCTATCACCCCTGTGCCATCGAGACGGGCCATCATTGGCAGGTTAGGAGCAATAACTTCTTTCCAGAAGTCTTGTGAATAAGCGTTAATGGTTTCCCATTTCTGGTAAATGACTGCAGAGGCAGCACCAAGAATACCCAGTTTGAAGGCACCTTTTGCACAGCTTGCACAAAAACGAGTCATGGCTCCTTTTCGATATTCGCTTGCGGCTTCGTTTCTGTAATGCTCGACATCTTGTTTCATTTTTTCTCTGGCGAATTTTCTTTTTCTGGCCTCTTTTATTTCGCGCTCCATCTCCTCCAGACTGGGTTGGTGGCGGACATTTCTGACGCCAAATTGGAGCGCAGAGAAAAAGTAAGGTGGTATATCACCGCTGCTACCAGCGAAGATCTCAAGTGTTCTGGCAGGTCGATTGATCATTGCATTCAGCGAGTCTTCAGCAAGAGCTGCCCCGGGTGTCTGATGGGGTTGCAGATTGAAGACAATGGGCTGCACATGACCAGGAGTGTCATTAACGCCGGGGTTCAGGAAAAGGCTTATATCTGCTGTGATTAAGGCTGAGAAAAGAGTTTCAGGCTCTTCTGACAATGAAATGATGTTTTCCTCGATTTCATAGCTGCCATCTTCAAAGCCTGAGAAGAATTGAATAGCAATCGATCCATCCGCTAACGGCGTTATTGTCAGTATTCTTTTCTTAAGAAGAATGGCCAGTTGAGTGTTCAGATGGTTGATAGGCACACCCGGTGTCGCACCTTCAGGTATGACCGTGCTGTGACTTTCAAGATAGAGATGCAGGGCAGCCGCATTAATTGACTGATCGTCCGGGTAGTTAAGGTACTCTGCCGACTGCCTGTAGAGTTGGCTAAGTTCCTGTTCACTGAGAAGGCTCATGATGGAGCGGGCCCAGCAACTTCCCTGATCTGCATTTTTGTTACACTTTTCAGGCATTTGATAATTGTGGCTTGAGAGGTGTCTGTTCAGCTCCTCAGAATTATCCACCGGGAAGGGGTCCACCACTGCAGCATGGCAAAAACCCATGGCGGTGGAGAACGCCAAAGCTATGATCAATGGATTAATGGACCTGTGAAGAAATGGCTTGTTCATCGACTACTGCTCGCTGTTTCAACGTTATACATAGGCACTCCCTGCCTTTCATATCAGCTATGAAACTTAGATAGCCAAGAGGCGTAAAAGTTCCTCAGAAGCCGTGACAATGCTTGGAAAACCTTGGTTTTTAAGAGTATTGTAGAGTGCTGGGAGCCTGTCTGATTTAAGTTTTCGGCAGTGTCCCAGTGACAAGAGGTGGATCAGATGCTCTGTTTGCTCAGCTGACTGACTTCGCTTGATTCAGTGACTTCTGAAGGAAGGAACATGCGCACGCTTTACCCGGCTATAAAGCCATACTCTGTTTTCAAACTGGCTGTAGATACCGTTCATCAACTTTATGTGGAAGAGTGCGGGAGTCCAGATGGTATTCCCGTGTTGTTTGTCCACGGCGGGCCCGGGGTGGGTACTTCAGAAAAATCGCGGCGATTCTTTGATCCCGAGAAATATAGAATCATCCTTTTTGATCAGCGAGGCTGTGGTCGGTCGCTGCCCCATGCTGAGCTGGAAGGGAATACCACCCAGAATCTGATTGCTGATATGGAGCAGATTCGAAAACATTTGGGTATTGAAAAATGGCTTCTTTTTGGCGGCTCCTGGGGCTCTACCCTGTCTCTGCTCTACGCTCAGGCTCACCCTAAAAGGGTTATGGCCATGGTGCTCAGGGGGATTTTTCTGTCCCGACAGAAGGACTTTGACTGGCTCTACACCAAGCAGGGAGCCGGCAGAGTGTTTCCGGATCACTGGAAGCACTTTGAAGAAATTATTCCGGAAAGTGAGCGAGGTAATATGCTGGAAGCTTATTACAATCGCCTGACCGGTGATGATGAGCTGGCACAGATGAATGCCGCCAAGCACTGGGCATTATGGGAAGGGAGGATCAGCACATTGAAGCCCTGTCCTGATGCTGAAGAATTTTGCAGCGAACCACATAACGCAAAAGCCATATCCCGGCTTGAAGCTCATTACTTCATGAATGACAGCTTTATTGAACCTCATCAGATTATTCGTGACATGAAATACATTGACCAGATTCCGGGCATTATTGTCCATGGTCGATACGATATGATCTGCCCTTTGGATAACGCTCAGGTGTTAGCTGATCACTGGACAGAAGCAGAGCTTCAGGTGATCAGGGAGGCAGGTCATTCGTCCTCCGAGCCAGGTATTGTCGATGCACTGGTGATTGCCACCGATAAGTTGGCGGAAAAATTCGGTTAATTTCACATGGGTTCAAGTGATTTTCTTCCCAGCCCTGGCACTAGGAGCCTGACCGAGAATAGACTGCCCTACTGCGGCGGCAGCAAATTGGTCTGAAAATCCGCTTTTGTTCGTCAAATAGCTCGCTATTCTCCTCACAAAACCGAATTTTCATCCTCAATTTTCTGCCGTCCTCGCTACGGGCGCTATTCTCGGTCAGGCTCCTAGCCTGGGCGACCTTTTATACAGACTTCTGGAGTAGGATAACCCATGCGTGGATTAATCCAGCGAGTTCAGTTTGCCAATGTAAAAGTGAACGGTGAAACCGTAGGCCAGATTGCAGAAGGTCTTTTGCTATTGCTGGGCATAGAAAAGGACGATGATCAGGCAAAAGCGGATAAGTTACTGGATAAAGTGCTCAAATACAGGGTTTTCAGTGATCAGGATGGAAAAATGAATCTGGGTTTGAAAGACACTGGAGGTGGGTTGCTGGTGGTCTCACAGTTCACGCTTGTCGCCGACACACGCAAAGGACTCCGTCCCAGCTTCAGTTCCGGGGCTTCTCCTGAACATGGTGAACAGCTGTATGATTATTTTGTCGAGCGTGCCCAAACTCTTCATCACGATGTCGCAACGGGTCGTTTTGGTGCCGACATGAAAGTCTCTTTGTTGAATGATGGGCCGGTTACTTTCAATCTCGAAGTCTGAAGTATTATTCGATGGAAAAACGCCAGAAGGGTTAATCTCCCGGCAGCCAGTCGTCATCGGTGATTTGCTCGAAAGTCCATGGGCATTGTTCGGGGAAGCTGTCTTTGTTCAGGCGACTGGCCTCAGTGCGAATGTAATGGTTCATTTGTTTGATGGCATCTTTTTTGGCATGCGGATAAACCTCGGCCAGCAGGTCATTAACTTTGGGTTGCAGGCAGGGATTTTTCTGTATGTGGCGTCCAATTCGTGTTCTTGAATTATTGATGCTTGGCATCCAGGTATGGATCACTTTATCTTTAACCCAAGGGTCTTTCAGTACCTGTTTCTGATAGTCGTATTTGAGAAGATGCACTAGCAATATGATCAAGTGGGAACCTAACTCGTCGGCAATATTGCCCATCTGTATATCTATCGCCTCCAAAAGATTAGGGACGTCAAGCTGATCAAATTGCCCCTGGGCCAGAAGTTCCCGTTGCTGGCCAAGCCATTGGGTGTAATCGGTTTCGTAAAGATTTTCCATAAAATACCTCCATTTGCCTTACCACTGTAGGCAAAAAACAGAAGGGAATCAAAATGAACTCCCAAGGTTTAGATGCCTTTGCGGAGGGGGACAAAAGAAGGAGCATTGCCAAAGACCGTTTTATCATCAAGACTCAAGAGCATCAGATCCAGCTATCTGGACTTTCTCGCTGAAAAAGGTGGAGAAATGGCTCGTAAACTGTTTTTCTGGGTTGCCGTTGGCGGAATGCTGATCACCTTGCTTCTGTCGTTTTTCTGGCCCGGGATACTTTGGCTGTTTGTTTTTCTGGTGCCTTACACTCTGGTCGGGATTTTTGATCTGACCTGCACCAATCATAACGTTTTGAAAAATTATCCTGTCATTGGCCATATGCGCTATGCGCTGGAGTTTATCAGTCCCGAGATTCATCAATACTTTATCGAGTCAAATCAGAGTGGCAAACCTTTTAATCGTGAAATCCGAAATATGGTGTATTCAAGAGCCAAGGGCGTGTCTGATACCCAACCTTTTGGCACCCAGTTTGAACTGACCGATTGCGGCTACCATCGGGCCAATCATTCCCTGACCCCCAAAGAGGTGGATGCCAGCCATGGAAGAATACTGATCGGTGAACATTCCTGCTCACAACCTTATCTGGCGTCAAGGCTGAATATTTCCGGCATGAGCTTTGGCGCCCTGAGTGCCAATGCCATTAGAGCAATGAATGCGGGCGCACGCAGGGGAGACTTTGCTCACAATACGGGAGAAGGCGGGTTAAGCCGACACCATCTGGCAGAAGGAGGGGATCTGGTCTGGCAGATCGGCACAGGTTACTTTGGTTGTCGTACACAAGAAGGTGGCTTCGACGAAAAAGGTTTTGCTGAAAAAGTAAAGCATGAAGCCGTGAAGATGGTTGAGGTCAAATTATCCCAGGGAGCCAAACCGTCCCATGGTGGCGTGCTACCCGCCGTTAAAGTCTCAAAAGAAATTGCTGAAGCCAGAGGTGTTCCTGAGGGAGAGGCCGTCATTTCTCCTCCCGCGCATTCGGCTTTTTCAACGCCTAAAGAGCTGATTTTATTTATTGATCATCTCAGGGGTATTGCCAGTAAGCCAGTAGGCTTTAAGCTCTGTCTGGGCAACAAAGTGGAGTTTATGGGGATCTGTAAAGCCATGCTGGAAACCGGTTTGGCACCGGATTTTATTACGGTTGATGGCGCAGAGGGAGGCACAGGTGCAGCCCCGGTGGAGTATACTGATCGGCTGGGAATGCCGTTGAATGAAGCCCTGGTCTTTGTGAACAACTGCCTGACGGGTGCAGGTCTGAGAGAGAAAGTAAAGATCATTGCCAGCGGCAAGGTAGCCTCGGGTTTTGATATGGTGACAAAGATTGCTTTGGGTGCTGACCTGTGTAACTCAGCCAGAGCCATGATGTTTGCTGTGGGATGTATTCAGGCATTGAAGTGCAACACCAATCAATGCCCGACCGGAGTGACCACTCAGGACCCGGTCAGAGGCAGTGCCGTCAACATCGCTGAAAAACAGATCCGGGTAGCAAATTATCACCATGTGACGGTGGCCAGTTTTCTCGATATTGTTGGAGCAATGGGGCTGGAAAGCCCGGAACAGTTGAATGCGAGGCATATCTTCCGACGTCTCGCCGATCAGACAGAAGCTTCTTACGCAACCATATACCCGGTTCTGGAAACAGGATGCCTGTTGAATCGCGATGATATGGTTGGCTACAGCAACCACTGGGCCCAGGCTTCGGCTGATGAGTTTTTCCCCGGGCTGATTGCCTGAAATAGAAAGCGCCGACATTAAAGTCGGCATTTTCCGGGTTAAACAGGATTACATCTGTTCAACGGTTTCAATGCCCAGCAGGTCAAGGCCTTTCTTGAGGATATGGGCAGTCAGGGCACAGAATTGCAGGCGGCTGCTTTTAACGGGTTCGCTGACGCCTTCTTTGTTAACCGGGCAGTTTTCATAGAAGCTCATGAATGCACCAGACAAGTCGTAGAGGTAGCCGCAAAGTACGTGAGGCGTTCCTTCACGGGCAGCCTGCTCAATGGTTTCGCTGAATTGGTTGAGCTTCAGAGCCAGGTCTCTCTCGGAAGGCTCTTCAACCAGGATGTTACCGGTGAGGTCGGTTTCAGAAACTCCGGCCCTGCGGAAGATGCTTTTAATACGGGTATAGGCGTAGAGCAGGTAAGGCGCAGTGTTGCCTTCGAAGGCCAGCATGGTGTCCCAGTCGAAAACGTAGTCGCTGGTGCGGTTTTTGGACAGGTCAGCGTATTTTACCGAGCCCATGGCAACGGCTTTGATAACCTTGAACTTTTGTTCTTCGTTGAGATCAGAGGCTTTGCTGGCAATCAGTCTGGCTGCACGCTCTTCAGCTTCGTCCAGCAGATCTACCAGTTTGATGGTAGTACCGGCACGGGTTTTGAACGGTTTGCCATCCTTGCCCAGCATCATACCGAATGCATGATGTTCTGTGCGGGTATCTTCATTGACAAAGCCGGCCTTGCGGGCAATGGTGAAGATCTGGTCAAAGTGTTGTCCCTGACGAGCATCAACATAGTAAAGAACACGGTCGGCGTTCAAGGCGTGAGTCCGGTGCCGCAGGGCCGCCAGATCGGTTGTAGAATAGAGAAAGCCGCCGCCAGACTTTTCAACGATGACACCCATCGGGTTGCCGTCTTTGTTCTTGAATTCATCCAGAAAGACCACTTTTGCCCCCTGGTCTTCACTCAACAGGCCTCTGCTGTCCAGTGCATTGATAATGGCAGGCAGGCTGTCATTGTAGGCGCTCTCACCCATAACATCGGATGGCGTCAGGGAAACATTCAATCGCTCGTAGACTTCCTGGTTGTGAGACAGAGTGATATCAACCAGTTTTTTCCAGAGTTTCAGGCAGTGCTCATCGCCAGATTGTAATTCGACAACATATTCACGGGCTTTTGTGGCGAACACTTCGTCATCGTCAAAACGTTTTTTAGCCGCCTTGTAGAAGGCTTCCAGATTTGAAAGCTCCATAGCCTGAGCTTCCTGACTGTCTTGCTCCAGTTCTTCGAGGTGAGCAATCAGCATACCGAACTGAGTCCCCCAGTCTCCCAGGTGGTTCTGGCGAATGACCTTGTGGCCCAGAAATTCCAGGGTTCGAGCGGTGGCATCACCAATGATGGTGGAGCGAATGTGGCCAATGTGCATTTCTTTAGCAACATTAGGCGCGGAGTAATCGACAATCACAGTTTCCGGGCTGTCGACAGAGGCTACACCGGAACGATCGTCTTTTACTGCTTCCTTCAGTCTGGCAGCGAGCCATTCTGGCTTGAGATAGATATTAATGAAGCCGGGTCCGGCAATTTCCGTTTTTTCAGCAATGCCTTCCAGATCCAGGTTTTCTTCTACTTTTTGGGCCAGATCTCGAGGTTTGAGTCCCATTTTCTTGGCTGCTGCCATCACCGCATTGCACTGATAGTCACCAAAGTTGGCCCGTGCGCTCTGACGAACCATCGGAGGGGTGTCTTCTGGGGCTCCGGCGGCGATCAGTGCTTTGATGACTCTGTCTTCAAGCAGTTTAAGAATATTCATGGAAAAAATTCCTTGGTCTGAAACTTGTGTGCGATGATTTTTTTCTCTCTTGGCTGCTCATCGGGAAAAATATTTTGCACTGTCTGCGTCTCATTGTTGATGGTTTTTCAAAATATTTTTCTATCGCTTGGGCGTCTCTAATAGAGCGCCTGTTGACCTTTCCGGTCAGCGGCAGCCTTGTTCTGCAAAAAAGCAGGATGTCGAAAGTGATGGTGACTGAAAAGCAACCTTTCAGCCTTGGCATCGTCGCAATGTGAATGTCAGGCAGCCCGGAAAGTTGCCGCAACAGAGGGCAATATCAGATGCTGACTGAAGCCTTTCAGGACTTGCCGCCTGAGAGGCAGATGAAGTGGCTGATGAGAGTGATTTCATAGCGGGAAATAATAGCGAATAAAACGGCTTTGAGACAATAGCAGTCTTCTTCAATCATGAGAAATGTTGCCACTGTCGAGAAATGTGAAGTCGGGTATCACCATGGTCAGCTGGTTGATTTGTCTACCCCGGCTGCTGCAGAGGCTGATAAACCGGATTTATCGCCATCAATGGGAAAATAAAATAACTGTCTTTTTTCCAAAAAGCGACTAAACATAAGGATTTGAATTCAGACACTTGAATATTCTTCAGATCAGTGAGAGCTTGCGATGTTTTTGAGGACTTTCTGCTTTGCCCTGACTCTATGGCTGGCATTAGCACCTTTAGTTAATGTTTCGGCAGTTAATTTTTTAACCGGACAATATGAGTCCAGTTTAATGGGGGCGGCTGCCGAGCATCGTAATTTCGACCTTTACACCAATCAGATGGATGCTGCTTTACAACACAAACTGTCCCGGCTGTTACCCCATCTGCCATTATACGACGGGGCATTTATTATTGATGTAGGATCTGGCACTGGTGCTGTGGCCGCAGCCATTGCCAGGGAAAATCCCGGATTAATGGTTCAGGGGATCGATATTCAGCCTCCGATGATAGCCCATGCCCAAAGTCGATACAGCGCAATAGAAAATCTTCATTTTGAGCAGGGCAGTGGCAATAAACCTTATGGCATGAATGCTGACGCAGTGATAATGGCTGCGGTCCTTCATGAGATCTATTCCTACAACGAAGATTCTCTCGACGCTGTTAAAAATGCTTTAGAGCTTGCCTATCAGACGCTTAAGAAAGGGGGGAGAATCATTATCAAAGATTTTGCCCGACCTGAAGATGATACGAGGCAAGTTCGTTTTTATCACGCAAAATCTGATGTAAAGGACCGACATTGTTTCGCTGAATTTGCACTCGGCTTCTGGCAACATAGCCGACATGTGCCAATTGGTTCGTATGAGAGTACCGAAGATTATGAATCCGTCGAGACGGATATGGCATCAGCTTATGATTACATGTTCAGAAAGGACTATACGGAAGACTGGCATGCAGAAATTAAAGAACATTACGGATTCATTCATCCCCGCAAACTTATCTTTATGCTGAACGACGTTGGTTTTAAAGTTCATGTAGCTAAGTTTTTTGATAATGAATGGATTTTAGAGCACCGGATTCGTGGAAAAGTGTGGCTTAAGGATGTAAAGACCGGTGAGGACATTCCGATTCCAAAATACGATATGGTCATTGTTGCTTATAAATAAAGAACATTACTGTTCACTTTCCATCTCCCAGAGATTGACCTGGCTGTCTTCAAGGTGGATTCTGCCCGTAAAAAATCCATGGTGGTTATTGTGGGCTGCATTGTGGTCGACGATCAGCAGCAGGCTGTCAGGCAGATATCTTTTTAACATTTCCTGTGCCCGTTGCACCGATGCCTGATCCATCCCGGCGAAAATTTCGTCCAGTATGGCTACTTCAGGGCGCCGGTTAATCACCGAGAGCAGCGCCAGTTTTTTAATCTGGCCACCACTGAGCTGATCTTTCCAGTTGCGTTCGTCGCGAAGCTGTTCTTCCAGAAGGTGCCATTGATCTTCAGGGTAGAAATCGATCTCCTGCAACATGTTGATTAACTCTCTATCTGTCAGGTCGCCTCTGTGTTCTGGCTTTTGAGGATGCGGGTCGTTTGAGTCGGTTTCCAATCTTAACGTGACGAGTTCTCTCAGGGTTGTGTTCGGAGGAATGTAGGTTAACTGTTCGGCATGAAAGACTTCAGGCAACTCGCCATTGGCAGTGGTGTAGGTCACATTACCCGTTGCCCAGATACCGTTGCCGGCTTCTCTTCTGATCTTTGAAAGCAGGCTGCTCTTGCCGCTGCCAGAAGCACCGGAAACCGCATAATAGCCCTTGGGAATGGTCAATGCCTGATCGGTCATCAGCACTCCTTCAGGATGTCCCATGGAGAAGGCGTCCAGACGAATGGCGACCTCATCCCCTTTTTTTGCCCGATAGTCAGGCTGTTTCCAAAGTTCCGCCGGGGGATCGTTTATTTCTGCTCCCAGTGAGTAAATGCTATATTGTGCTTTATCGAAGCTGAGCAGGTTTTCGACGTTATTAGCGTGCCACGAGAAGGCGTCGGAAACACTGTCAGAAGCGAAAAGAAGGGCCTGATAATCGTCGTATGCAACTTCCCCAGTGCTCATCTTTTTGACAATAAAAAGGCTTTTGGCGACGAAGTCGACAAGGCCTTTTGCTATGCTCCAGCTGCCCGAAATCAGCCCTGCTTTAGACTGGCTGGCTTCTGTTTCACGAACTGCCAGCAGCAGCTCAGAATACTTTTCGACCATAAAATCCTTTTTGGCACCGTTGCCAATGGTTCGTGCATTGGTGTTGAAGTCTTTTTTCAACAAGTCGAGTTTAGTGCTCAGGGAATGCCTTTTGGTTTCCAGATCCAGGGCTCCCTGGTTAAGGCTCAGGGTTACGGACTCAGTCATTTTGCTATAGATATCCATGAACACCAGCATATCGGCAGCGCCGCTTTTGACAATAAAAGAAAGGTCATAAAAACCACCGATATAAGCGCGGGCCAGCGAACGCTTCAGTGAGCTACCGGCATTGACGATGTTGTGGATACTGACATCCATTCCGGCAATCAGGGTGTCGAGATTTTTATCCAGATTCAGTCTTATAAAATTCTGGTCATCGAAAAAGAGACTCTCCAGTTCATCTTCTGCAGCTTGCGTCATCAGAATTCTGTAGTAGCTTTCTATCACCGAATCCATCAACCAGTGTCCTACGTATGGCAGGCAGAAATAGCCCACTGACAGACCGGCTTCAACATAACCGGATAAAGCCTCTTCAGGTTTTAGACCGAACCTTGGATTAAAGTTTGACAGACTTGTATGAAGAGACTGGGCCCGGGAAGAGCGCATTTTGGTCAGTCTGGAGCTCATCAGTTGAGAGCCTGCTATAGCAAGAGCCTGCATGTGTGAGAGTCTCTGGGTGGTCTGGTGATCCATAATTTCATTCAGGATCTGATCCATTTCAGAAACGACTTCCAAATTGGATTTGTCATTCTCCCGACTGGAGGGTTTCAGAGTGATACACAGATAAGAAAGGGAGCGCTCGTCTTCTGAAAGTGAGGTAAACAGGCAGGTTCCACTCCAGACAGTGCCAGCACTTTCCATTAAATAAGGAACATTGAGTTGAGACACCGCAGAGCTGTACGAGCTGCCAATCAGTGGCAGTCGGCCCAGAGCCGATGAGAAAAAGGGCGTCATTACTTTTAGCTGAGTGACAGCGGATAATGTTGTGGATAAGGGCTCGGTGCCCGTAAGATTACAGGCTGCCATCACTTCATCGACTGCACCGAGAGCCGCTCCTGCAGCCGCTCCCGGCATTCCTCCCAGGATGGCGCCGTTGATGGCTCCCTTTGCGGGTGCGCTGAGGTACTTTTCAAGAAAGTTAAACTGGCCTGAAGCAATCAGTGCGCCACCGACAAAACCACAAAGGTAATTAATAGAGCTGGGCATGGGAGTATTGCTCATGGTAGCGGCTCCCATGACACCGGCACTCATATAATAGGAGGCAGATGTATTGACGTGATTGTAAAGTAAATCCAGGCCAGATAGTGCGACACCGGAAATAACGCCTGCACTCACGGTATAAGGGGTTTGGTCAGGCGAATTGCTCGCAGCTATGCCACCTGCAATACCGCTCAGGACAGGCATTACCAGCCACTGAGAATTATGCAATATCTGATGAGGCTGGTGAGACACCAGATCAGGATAAGAGGGTTGTAATAATTCTGAACAGAAAGCCATTTCATTCATTAATGACAGAATGAATCCCAATACAAAAAATCGCACTCAAAACTCCTTTTACTTCTTAATTCTTCTTTGTGTGTCACTTCAGTGGACTAGATATTAGAGTATGGGGGGGCGGAAAAGTTCCTTCTTTTCTGATAATCAGTGAAGTAGTTTGAAGTGCTTATCTGGAAGGAGGCTACTGCTGTGTGGCGTGCAAGATGCGAAGTATCCGAATAGTGATTCCGCTTTCTTTGTGACTGTCAGCGCTATTGAGGGTGTCGCAAAACTTCAACAGCTCGTTCTCACGCTCTGAAGTCGTCATTCCCGCGAAGGCGGGAATCCAGCGCCAACATTGGGTCTCTGCCTTTTCGGGGATGACAAGGCCAAGGGGGGCACCGGGCAGTATGGTTCTGGTGGTGAGTCAGTGTGGATTCCCGCCTTCGCGGGAATGACGAGAATGAAGCCGTGAATGACGAGAGTAAACTCGTTCTCACGCTGGAGAGAGTTTTGCGACACCCTCTATCAGGCGAGGGTTCTTGACCGCTCAAGAAGGTTCTGTTTCACAGTTTGTAGCTCAGCACCAGACACTTGTGTCCGGCGCTTAGTGTGGAGCGTCAGAATTCAGATCTGATTCCTGAGTCCTAATTGATCAGGATGAGGGTTTAGATAGGTTTGTTCCCGAATGTAATCGTTACCATGATTTTCAATGAAATGGCGTAGCATGGTCATTGGAACCACTAATGGCAATATACCCTGACGGTACTCTTCGACCAGTTTGAGAAACTGGTTTCGCTCTTTGGTATCCACGGTTTTTTTCACATACCCCAGAATGTGCAACATGGTATTGGTGTGGGACTTGCGGTTAGCCCTTTTTTTCAGGGTGTTCATGAATTCTTCGAAGTATTGTGCCAGCAAAGATTCCAGTTCCAGTTTGCCACCTTTGGCAACCAGTTTTCCCAGGGCTGTATAGTCACTGGGGTTGTGAGCCATGATCATATATTTGTGGGCAGAGTGGAAATGAACCACAGCGGCATGACTGGGGTTGTTCAGCACTTCGTTGTGCCAGCGGTGATAGGCATAGACCCGGGTGAAGAAATTTTCCCTTAAAACGGGATCATGGAGTCGGCCTTCTTCCTCTACCGGCAGTAAGGGTTGTGCTGCCATCAGGGCCTTGGCGTAGGCACCGGCTGAACTGACGCCGGAAGGGCAGCCGTTTTCATGGTAGACCTTGACCCTTTCCATACCGCAGCTGGGGGATTTTTGCATCAGGATGTAGCCACTGATATCGGTTAATTCTTTGGCCTTCTTGTAGCCATAATCCGTTAGCTGATCGGTAACGTCGACATCCGGATGGTCTGTACCCACAACCCGAACCTTTTGGATATCCCCAACCAGACGAATTGGCTCTCTGGGGGTGCCGAGTCCGATGGCTACTTCGGGGCAGACTGGTTCGAAGTGGAAGTACTGGCTCAGGGTATTCATGCAGAATGAAGAGCGCTTGTGCCCACCATCGTACCGGACTTTCTGACCCATCAGGCAGGCGCTGATGCCGAGTTTGATGTCTTTTTCAGGTTCTGGAATCGAGACGATAGCCATTTAACTCTTCCTTTCTTATCCCTTTGCTTTCAATGTCACTTATTTTAAGGCAAACCCCCGGGAGCCTGTCGGACCAAGGTTCGACCCGGGCTCCGGAAAGAGCGGCCATCTTTATCTTTTGTAAGCTTCCTGCCAGGTCCGAATAAAACGATAGCACGGAAGGCTAACATACTACTGCGTACGTATAAGTCCAACGATTCGGCACTGATAATAACAAAGACCGATAACAACAAAGGCCCAAGTTGCACTCACTTGAGAAACTCCCATATCAATATCGCTGAGAAACCTCCGACTGCCCCAGACACATAATCGGGCAGAGAAAAACCGAATATACTACGAAACAATAAACCGATTAAAAAACTTGCTACCAACATCACTGCAAGGGCAATCAGGCAACGTTTCCAGAGAGGCAATATGGATGAAGCAGTTTTAACATCAGACATGATTATCTTCAAAAGACCATAATCACCCAGTCTAGTAGGCGACCGTCATAACCCGCAAATTCAGAGGCGTTATAAACAGCGTGATTTACGATGCAAAATCGACCTGAAGGGTTGCTCAGACAGGTCAACCATTCGCACAAATCCAACAAAAAAAACTGCCTCGTCCACTGAAATTCATTTCCGAAGGCTCAGGGGCGAGACAGGCTCTTCCGATTTTGTTTATGACTGCTTCAGCGCCTTGAAAGCAGAGAGTACTTTTGCTCTGGATGCTTTGAGGTCAACAATCGGTGCCGGGTAGTTAATCTCATGAGTATTTTTTTGCCAGGGGGCGTGAATCTCCTTACTACTGAGTTTGTCCAGCTGGGGTAGCCAGTGGCGAATAAAATGACCTTGTGAATCAAATTTCTCGGACTGACTGACAGGGTTAAACATTCTGAAATAGGGGGCCGCATCGGTGCCTGTGCTGGCAGACCACTGCCAGCCACCGTTGTTGGCAGACAGATCACCATCAATCAGATGCTGCATAAAGAAGGTTTCCCCGAGGCGCCAGTCAATCATCAGATTTTTGGTCAGGAACATGGCCGTGACCATTCTGAGGCGGTTGTGCATCCAGCCGGTATTCACCAATTGCTTCATGGCTGCATCGACTAATGGAAAGCCGGTCTCACCTTTGCACCAGGCATTGAATGCCTGTTTATCATCATTCCAGGGCAGATGTTCAGTGTCCGTGATGAATGCTCTGCCTCTGGAGAGTCTGGGGAATCCATGCAAAATATGTTTGTAAAACTCCCGCCAGATTAACTCACTCATCCAGCATTGCAGGCCATCACTTCCTGAGTCCATTTCTCCGTTGTTGGCTTGAAGGGCAGCATAAAAACACTGTTTGAGGGAGACTGTTCCTGAAACCAGGTAGGGTGAGAGGGTGCTGGTGGCATCAATACCCGGAAAATCCCGGAACTTTTTATAACCTTCACCGTGAGACTCAATAAATGCTTTGAGCCGGTTTGCTGCTTCCTCCTCACCAGCGGGCCAGAGTTTTTGCAAGCCTTCTACGGGCTTAAACAGATTTTGATAGTCGAAGGTCTCAACTTCAGGCAACTTCAAGGGCTTTTGCTTTTCAGGCGCAGGCAGTGGCTGAATCTGATGCAGGTTAAGGGTTCGATAGAGAGCCTTTTTAAAGGGCGTGAAGACTTTGAAATAATCACCGCTGCCATTCAACAGTTGACCGGGAGGGATCAGGGTCTGGTCAGAAAAGCGCTGGCACTCTAGCTGCTGCCCGATAAATGTTTGCTCTACAGCCTTGTCCCTGTTTTCTTCATTGAGCCCATGTTCGTTATTAAAGCTTATGCCATCGCACTCTAGCTTCCGGGCCATCTGCAACAGTTGTTGGGCACAGTGTTCAAACCGGAGAGACTGGATGACGACCAATGGAATGTTGAGTCTGCTAAGAGACTGCTCCAGTTGTTTGAGATTCTGCATCCAGAACCAGAGCTTGTTCGGGCTGTCATTGTGCTCCTGCCACTGATCCGGGCACAGGCAATAAACAGCTATAACTTCATTTTTGTCTGCGCAGTGGTATAGAGCAGGGTTGTCACTCACTCTCAGATCGCCTCTGAACCAGACCAGTGTTCGACTCATAGATATGTAGGCTGGAAATCCAGCCCACCTCCGAAATAGGCAAATAAATACTCTCTCTGACTGAGCTGGATTTTCATAGTGTGAATAGCACCTTCAGTTATATTTTTAAGTTATAACTCTGTTACGGACTTTAAAAGGAAGTGGATCATCCCGGGGAAACGTTAAGAACTCTGGCTTAATAGTTGCTAAACAATATTTTAACTTTCTCACTATGCTATCAGGGGAGTTAATAGCATAGATGAGCTAACAGGATGGCTTTAAAAAAAGGTACTACACATGCTCGATACGAGTTCGTTTCCAACAACCCGTTCTGTTGAATATGAGCAGGTTTCTGATGATTATCTGAAGCAGAGACAACTTAAGAAAGGAGCAGCGGGCTGGCTGGTTCTGGCTGGACTCGGGGTTTCTTATGTGATTTCCGGAGATTTTGCCGGTTGGAATTTCGGGCTGGAACAGGGCGGTTTTGGTGGCATGCTCCTGGCCACCCTTGTCATGGCTATTATGTATACCTTTATGGTGTTGTCATTGGCTGAGCTGTCTTCTTCATTACCTACTGCTGGTGGCGGCTACTCCTACGCCCGTCGGGCAATGGGTCCCTGGGGAGGGTATCTGACAGGCACCGCCATACTTCTTGAATATGCGATCGCGCCTGCAGCGATAGCCGTGTTTATAGGCGGGTATGTGAATGAACTTTTTGGTTGGGACGGACCCCTGGTTTACGGTGCCTTCTATGCTGCCTTTATTGGTTTGCACCTTTTGGGGGCCGGAGAAGCTCTGAAAATCATGATGGTGATTACCGGCCTGGCATGTTTAGCCATAGTAGTGTTTATCCTGGGAATGATTCCTGTCTTCAACGTCGACAACCTGTTTGATATCGCCGTGAATGCAGAAGCTACCGGCGCTTCAACTTTCCTGCCCGAAGGTTATGTCGGTATCTGGGCTGCCATCCCATTTGCCATGTGGCTGTTTTTGGCGGTAGAGGGTGTTCCCCTGGCGGCTGAAGAAGCCAGCGATCCCAAGAAGGATATGCCCAGAGGGATTATCACCGCCATGGTCGTTCTGTTGTTGTTTGGAGGGCTGGTACTGGTTCTGGCCCCCGGCGCAGTGGGCGCCGAATACATGAAGGATCATGCTGCTCCACTGGTAGGGGCTCTGCAAGAAGTCTATGGTAAAGACTCTTACATGGCGACCTTTGTAAACTTTGTTGGACTTGCCGGTCTGATCGCGTCCTTCTTTTCTATCATTTACGCTTATTCCCGACAGGTATTCGCCTTGTCCAGAGCCGGCTATTTACCTCGCTTTTTATCAAAAACCGGTGAGCGAAAAGTGCCCACAATGGCCCTGGTCATTCCTGGAATCATTGGTTTCCTGCTGTCATTGACCGGAGAAGGTGATCTGATGATCACTATGGCCGTTTTTGGTGCCACCCTCTCCTACGCCATGATGACGCTGTCTCATATTATCCTGCGAGTTAAAGAGCCAGAGCTGGAACGTCCTTATAAAACGCCGGGTGGCATCATAACGTCAGGCATTGCTTTTGGTCTGGCTATTGTTGCCTTTCTCTCTACCTTTCTGGTGAGCAGCGAAGCCGCTTTCTGGTCTGCGGCTTTCTATGCCGTCATGGTGGCTTATTTCGGTTTATACAGCCGACAGCACCTGGTGGCTAAAGCGCCAGAAGAAGAATTCGAAGCCATTGCCGAAGCTGAGTCTGAGCTGAGCTGAGCTGATTGTTTGGGCACCTTTCTGGTGCCTGACACCTGAAAAGCCTAAGAAAAACGAGTATCAAATATGCACAACCCCAGAGATGTCAAAACCATTGAAGATGCTAAAAAAATTGTTGAAGAGAGGGGACTCTCTCACGTTAAGGTCGGTCTTTTCGATAACGATGGAATCATGCTCGGCAAATACATGAGCAAGGCCAAGTTTTTTTCAGCTCTGGAAAGCGGCTTTGCCTTTTGTGATGTAATCCTCGGCTGGGACAGTAAAGACCAGCTTTATGACAATGTAAAATATACAGGCTGGCATACTGGATACCCTGATGCTCCCGTACGAATCCTGCCCCATTCCTGCCGGGAGATCCCATTTGAAAATGGCATGCTGTTGTTCATTGCCGAATTCAAGGGGCAGTCAGAAGCGCTCTGTCCCCGGGGTACATTGAGAAGGGTCATTGAGAAAGCAGCTGACATGGGCTTTGATGCCCGTGCGGCGCTGGAATATGAATTTTTTATGTTCCAGGAGACACCGGAATCGGTTCGGGAAAAAGGTTTTCGAAACCTCAAACCATTGACGCCTGACTGGTTTGGTTATTCGATGATAAGAAACTCAGTGCATTCCGATCTTTATCACCAGATACTGGAAATGGCCGAAGTAATGGATTTTCCCATCGAAGGCATTCATACAGAAACCGGGCCTGGCGTGGTCGAAGCTGCCATTGCTGTCGACTCTGCTGAAAATGCCGCAGATAAAGCCGCACTGTTTAAAACGTTTATGAAAGTGCTGGCGCAGCGTAATGGGCTGATGGCCACTTTTATGGCCAAGTGGTCACCGGATTATCCGGGGCAGAGCGGTCATATTCATTTGTCTTTGTTCAACAAAAAGGATGGGCAGTCGGCGTTCTTTGATCCCAGCCAGAAACACAGCATCAGTCAGACACAGAGGCATTTTATTGCCGGTTTGCAGCGATTAATGCCTGAATTTCTGCCCATGCTGGCCCCTACCGTCAATAGTTACACCCGACTTATTCCCGGCTTCTGGGCACCTACCGACGCGACCTGGGGGGTTGAAAACCGTACCACCGCATTGCGTGTTATTCCGGGTTCAGAGACGTCACAGAGAGTGGAGTACCGGTTGGGCTCTGCGGATGCTAACCCTTATCTTTCCCTTTCCGCCGCTTTGGCTTCCGGTCTTCAGGGCATTATTCACCAATGGGAGCCCGAGGATCAGGTGAAAGGAAATGCCTACGACCAGGGGCACCCACCTGAATATGCACTACCCACAACGCTCTGGGATGCAGCCCAAAAATTCAAGCAATCCGAAGCCGCCCGAACGATGTTGGGTGGCGCTTTCGTCGAACACTACGCTGCTTCCAGAGAGTGGGAAGAACGAGAGTTCAGAAAGCATATTACGGATTGGGAAATGGATCGTTATTTCGAAATTATCTGATCACTTCCAACGGATTTAAAACAATGAATAATACACAGATTACCCTTTCACCAGTGGATGGTTCGGTGGTTGCTGAACGTCCACTGTCTGATATTTCAGACATTAATCAAGCGTTGGCAAAGGCTGAGAAAGCTCAGCTTGAGTGGCAAAGTACTGCTCTGGAAGAGCGACAAAACATCTGCAGCAAAGCTGTGGATTACTTTGTCGCTCAGAAAGACGACATTGCCAGTGAAATTACCTGGCAGATGGGTAGACCAGTCAAATACTCTGCCGGAGAAGTAGCAGGGTTTGAAGAGCGTGCCCGCTACATGATTGAAGCTTCAAGTGAAGCACTGAAGCTCGTCACAATTCCTGAAAAAAAAGGCTTTACCCGTTATATCTGCAAGGAAGCTCTGGGTGTTGTGTTGGTCATAGCGCCCTGGAATTATCCTTACCTGACCGCAATCAACAGCATTATGCCAGCCCTGCTGGCCGGTAATGCCGTGCTTCTGAAGCATTCTGCTCAAACCCCGCTCTGTGCCGAGCGCATGGTCGAAGCCTTTCTTCAAGCGGGTCTGCCTGAAGGGCTTTTTCAGTATCTGCACATGTCCCATGAGAACACTGAGTACCTGATTCAATGTGACGCGATCAAGCATGTGGCGTTTACGGGCTCAGTTCCTGCGGGAGCCGTAGTAGAAAAGGCGGCTGCCGGACGATTCATCGGTATGGGTCTGGAGCTTGGTGGCAAAGATCCTGCCTATATCAGAGCGGATGCTGATCTGGATGCAGCGACAGACACGGTGATAGACGGTGCTTTCTTTAACTCCGGTCAATCCTGCTGTGGCATAGAAAGGCTCTACGTACATGAAGCTGTTTATGATGCATTTGTTGAAAAGGCTGTTGCTCTGGTGAAGCAATACCGCCTCGGACGACCCGATGATCCTGAAACCACTCTGGGTCCTCTGGTAAAAAGCAGTGCTGCGGACTTTGTCAGGGGGCAGGTGGAAGAAGCTGTGTTACAGGGTGCAGTTGCTCATATCGATCCGGCCTTGTTTCCCAAGGATGAGCCAGGCACTCCCTATCTTGCACCCCAGCTGCTGACTCAGGTAAATCACGATATGCGGGTGATGACTGAAGAAAGTTTCGGTCCTGTTTTAGGGATTCAAAAAGTTTCTTCAGATGAAGAAGCGCTCAGCCTGATGAACGACAGTGAATTTGGACTGACTGCCGCCATTTTCTCACGGGATATTGAGCGGGCGGTTGAGTTGGGTCGTCAGGTTCAAACCGGCACTTTCTTTGTCAATCGCTGTGATTATCTTGACCCTGCTCTGGCCTGGACAGGTATTAAAAACTCTGGTCGGGGCTGCACCCTGTCGGTGCTGGGTTTTGATGCCCTGACCCGACCCAAATCTTTCCACATCAAGCACGGCTGAGGCAGTAAGGAGACGTACATTAATGAACATTGAGCAGTACACAGCTAACTGGAACTTCCCGACAGCTATCCGAACGGGCGCTGGCCGCATCAAAGATCTGCCTGCTGCCTGCATTGAACTGGGGATGAAAAACCCACTCATTATTACCGATCCGGGGTTATCACAGTTGCCCATGATTCAGGAAGCCCGGCTACAGGTCAGCTCTGCTCTGACCGGGTGTGGACTGTTTTCCGGAATCAAGGGTAATCCAACCGGTGAGAACGTCTCAGCCGGCGTCGCTGCCTGTAAGGAAGGCGACCATGATGGTGTGATCGCTTTTGGCGGGGGGTCTGCCCTGGATGCGGGTAAGGCTATTGCCCTGATGGTTGGCCAGAGTCGTTCAATCTGGGATTTTGAAGATGTGGGTGATAACTACCTGAGAGTCAATGTAGAGGGAATGTTGCCCGTTGTGGCTGTGCCCACCACCGCCGGAACGGGCTCGGAAGTGGGGCGTTCTTCCGTGATCACCCATCAGGATGAGCAGGTGAAAAAGATCATTTTTCACCCGGGTATGCTTCCTGGCATCGTGCTTCTTGATGCCGAACTGACCTGTGGTTTACCTGCCGGACTCACCGCAGCGACTGGTATAGATGCACTCTCCCATAATCTTGAAGCCTATTGTTCGCCTTTCCATCATCCTATGGCCCAGGGTATCGCACTGGAAGGCATTCGTCTGGTAAAAGACTATCTTCCCAGGGCAGTGGCGCAGGGCAGTGATCTTGAGGCCCGGCATCAGATGCTGGTGGCCTCCAGCATGGGGGCAACGGCCTTTCAGAAAGGTCTGGGTGCTATGCATGCTCTGGCGCATCCACTGGGGGCTTTATACGACGCTCATCATGGATTGTTGAATGCCATTCTGATGCCCTATGTTCTGAAGGCAAACAGAGCCGCCATCGGTCATAAAATGGCGGCCCTCAGTCGTTACCTTGACCTGCCTGCTCCGGGCTTTGACGCTTTCTTCAACTGGGTGATAGGGCTCAGAGAACAGTTGGAAATCCCCCATACACTGGCTGAAATCGGAATCGACGATAGCCAGCTGGATAAAGTCGGGCGGATGGCGTTTGCCGATCCTTCGGCAGCCGGAAACCCAATCTCTTTTTCTGCGGCTGAATATCAGCAGATAGGCCAGGATGCGGTTCGGGGAGATCTATGATGAAAGTCGGTTTGCTGTTGTGTGATGACGTTTCGCCCGAGCTGCGCAAGGTTCACAACAATTATCCGGATATGTTTCTGGCTCTGTTGAGAAAGCAGGAGCCTGATATACAGATGATCACCTACCGGGTAGTGGATGGTGAGATTCCTGAAACGACTCATGAGTGTGATTGCTGGATTATCTCGGGCAGTCGTCACAGTGCTTATGATCCTTTTCCATGGATAGCTTTATTGGAAGGGTTTATCAGAAGGCTGTACGAGGATCGTTGCAAGTTGGCGGGTATTTGTTTTGGTCATCAAATCATGGCAAACAGTCTTGGGGGGCAAGTAGCGCTGGCTGACAAAGGCTGGGGTGTTGGTATGTCGTACAATCACGTCACCCGAAAGACCCGCTGGATGGAGCCTGCGGTTGAGGACTTCAAGTTACTGGTCAGTCACAGGGATCAAGTCACTCGTTTGCCATCTTCGGCTGAAGTACTCGCCTGCAGTGATTTCTGTCCCAATTTTATGCTGCAATATGGCGATTCTTTTATCAGTATTCAGGGGCATCCGGAATTCAGCAAGTCTTACTCTGCGGACTTGATGAATTCACGTCGGGAGGCGATTCCCGGGGACAGAGTGCGCAAGGGCATGGATTCGTTGAAAGACGATCCTGATAGTGATCTGATAGCTCAATGGATCATGCAGTTTTTCTAGTCATGGTCTAACCCGGAAATTTAATTGAGTTTCCGGGTTGATACTAAAATGGCTTATTAATCAATTGGTTGTATTAATATATGAAGTGCTGAAACAAACGGCTACGTTTTAGTAACAGTAGTCTTATTCGGATTTGACGTATGATATCAGTGAGTCGCCAGAGATAGATCGAGCCCTCTGGCCGTTTTCAATATTTGATTCTCACTGCCCTGGGGAAATACAAGTCCATATGAAATGGATTGAGCTCTGGTCACTCATCTGAAAGACCGGGCCAACAGAACAACATTATGTTTTTAGATCAATATTGTACTGAGCTGGAAAATAACCAGTTCTCATTCACTCGTCAGCAGTCCAGTGATTTTGCCAAGAATATCGCCAATGACTTCAACCCGCTGCATGATGTCGACACCAAGAAGTTTTGTGTTCCGGGTGATCTTCTGTTTGCCAAAATTCTCTGCTCTGAAGGGCTATACCCTGATATGAAAGTGAGTTTCAGTGGCATGGTCAGTGATGGCGTTGCCCTGTCGATTGCCGATGCCGACAATGGTGACAAGATTATTTGTGACCAGAGTGAGAAGGAATACCTGCGGGTTGAGCATGATGGCAAGCAAACAAACAATGCTGACATGATTGCAAAGCTGGTAAAGGCTTATGTGGCGTTCTCAGGTGAAAACTTCCCACATGTTCTGGTGCCACTGATGAAAGAGAAGAATGTCATGATTAATGTGGCGCGGCCTCTGGTTATCTACGAAACCATGTCGGTACATCTGGACACAATTGATCTGAAAGACCCCGTAATAGAGGCCTCAGCGTCTCATCTGGAAGTGAATGGCAAACGTGGTAATGTCACCCTGGGCTTTGTCTTCAAAGAAGGTGACAAAGTTGTGGGCGAAGGGAAGAAAACCATGGTTCTGGCCAACCTGCGGGAATATGATCAGCCTGCCGTCGACAGTATGGTCGAGGAGTATAATCGTCGCCGGATAGAATACGCAGCTTAATTATTCTTCTGCATTATGAGGCTGTCGGGAGCCTATCAGGCTCCCATCATTCTGTTATAATCCCGAATCCGCCATGGAAGACATCAGAGAGCCTGGTTTCCAGAGAGCTTCTCAAACATCAGGATTAAGAATCAGAGAGAAAGGATAGAGAGTCATGCCTGCATACCGTTCAAGAACCTCGACCCACGGTCGTAATATGGCTGGAGCCCGCTCGCTTTGGCGTGCCACGGGTATGAAGGATGATGACTTCAAAAAGCCTATTATTGCCGTAGCCAACTCTTTTACCCAGTTTGTTCCCGGCCATGTTCATTTAAAAGACATGGGACAGCTGGTGGCCAGAGAAATTGAAAAGCATGGTGGTGTAGCCAAAGAGTTTAATACCATCGCCGTCGATGATGGTATCGCGATGGGCCATGACGGCATGCTTTACTCCCTGCCCAGCCGGGACATCATTGCCGACTCCGTTGAGTACATGGTAAATGCCCATACTGCTGATGCCCTGGTCTGTATTTCCAACTGCGACAAGATTACTCCCGGAATGCTCAATGCCGCCATGAGACTGAATATTCCAGTGATATTTGTCTCCGGTGGTCCCATGGAGGCCGGTAAAACCAAATTGGCACAGCATGGACTGGACCTGGTCGATGCCATGGTCATTGCCGCCTCGGATGCCGACGATGAAACTGTTGCTGAGTATGAACGTTCAGCTTGCCCAACCTGTGGCTCCTGCTCCGGTATGTTTACCGCCAACTCCATGAACTGTTTGACGGAAGCTCTGGGTCTGTCCCTGCCGGGCAATGGTTCCATGCTGGCCACTCATGCCGATCGTGAGCAACTGTTCCTCGAAGCCGGTCGACGGATTGTCGATATTACCAAGCGCTATTACGAACAGAATGACGAGTCTGTTCTGCCTCGCTCTATTGCCAGCTATAAGGCCTTTGAAAATGCTATGAGTCTGGATATAGCCATGGGGGGGTCCACCAATACCATTCTGCATTTGCTGGCCGCTGCACAGGAAGCGGGTGTCGATTTCACCATGAAAGATATTGATGCCCTTTCTCGCAAGGTGCCTCAGCTGTGCAAGGTGGCACCTAACATCCAGAAATACCATATGGAAGATGTCCATCGTGCAGGTGGTGTGTTTGGCATCCTGGGTGAACTGGATCGGGCAGGGTTGTTGAACAATGAGATCCCGACGGTTCACAGTGAAACCATGGCCGCAGCTCTGGCTAAATGGGATATCAAACAGACCAGTGACGAATCGGTACTGACATTCTTCAAGGCAGGACCTGCCGGCATACGTACGACACAGGCATTCAGTCAGGAAACTCGCTGGCCAACGCTGGACGATGATCGTGAATCAGGTTGTATCCGGACACTGGAGCATGCATACAGCAATGAAGGTGGTCTCGCGGTTCTGACCGGTAATATTGCCCTGGATGGTTGCGTAGTAAAAACCTCTGGTGTCGATGAGAGTATTCTGGTTTTTGAAGGACCTGCACATATCTGTGAGAGTCAGGAAGATGCAGTCAGTGATATTCTCGAAGGTCGGGTAGAAGCCGGTGATGTTGTTATCGTCCGCTACGAAGGTCCCAAAGGTGGTCCGGGTATGCAGGAGATGTTGTATCCGACCAGCTACCTGAAATCCAAAGGTTTGGGTAAAGAGTGCGCGCTCCTGACCGATGGTCGTTTCTCTGGTGGTACTTCCGGACTTTCCATAGGTCATGCTTCTCCAGAAGCGGCAGCGGGGGGCAATATTGCTCTGGTAGAAAAAGGCGATATCGTTCGTATTGATATCCCTAATCGTACCATTGACGTACAGTTGTCTGATGAAGAGCTGGCCGAGCGTCGTACCCGGATGGAAGCGAAAGGCAAGGCAGCCTGGAAACCTCTGAAAGAGCGGCCTCGTAAGGTTTCTGCGTCATTAAAAGCCTATGCGGCTATGGTGACCAGTGCCGATAAAGGTGCTGTCAGAGATGTGTCGCTCCTGGATTGACAGTGACTCATGAACGACAAGCTCTATGTTATATAGAGCTTGTCGTGTACTTTATCTGTCGTAAACAAACAAAAAAATCCAGGACAATGAGTCTGAGCTTACATTGATGTGCCGACTTAATCGAAAATAGCCACTATTTTGGCTATCGCTTCTTCAACTGCATCAGGATCAGCTTTCTCTATGAATTCTAGTTCTCTCGAAATGTAGTCCAATGACTTGATCTGTTCACAAAGGGCAACTCCTGAAACATCTCCGCCATCAATTTTGACCTCAAAGGGCCAGCCTCTTATCTTCCTGATTAGGCTCAAAACTGTTCTCGTCATAACCATCAAACATTTGCTCCAAGGTGTATTTCATCTTTGGCTTTGATTCCTTCAGGAGAATTTCACCCTTTAAAGAATTTACTTCCAACCAGGAACCTTCACCTAACCCTGAAATAGAAAGAGCCTTAGCAGGTATTCTAACGGCAAGGCTATTACCCCATTTTTTAATTTGAACGATCATCTGGCCACTGGCTCCGAATAAAAGTATATACACAGGTATAAACTATAGCGCCTGAGCAAGTTAATACAAGCGTTCTTAAATTTGGCCACTTTTAAAACTACGAGTGCTCGAAATCGTACAGGGAACTGAATTTTAGTTTCAGGTCTCCAGCCCATGCTCAAACACTAATCCTTACTGACTTTCATTTTCAGAGATGAGGTTGAGCCCGTTATCCGCCTTTTCTATTTAAAAACGGAGTTAAAAGGGTGATCAGGCTTGGTCTGGCGGGTGCTGAAAATCTGTCGCTGCTGCAATAGATGGACTACTTTACTGTAGCGTTCAAACTAAGCTAGAAAGACGACAATGGGGAATTACATGGCTCGATTACCAACTGCTGCTTCCCTTGGCCTCATCATAATGGCTTGCCCCTGTTCAAAACTGCTGGCAGGAAGTCCTTTTTCAACGCCAATGATGGAGGAATTTGTCAGAGAAAAAACCACAAAAGGGTCTGGCTTCCTGGAGGATTTAATTAACCATAATGCTTATACAGGCAAAATCCCTCCTTTTGTACCCAGCCCAAATAGCACCCATCTTATCTTTGCAATGAACTATGAAAATGAGCAAGGCGAAATAATAGCTGAGGGTTCAGAAGCATCGGATGGGGCTGGAGCGCAGCAGCCTCAGCCTTTAATGGATATTCCGCTCCCGCCAATGAATCATGCACAAATTACTGCCATTATCCTGGGATTGAATACGGGAATTGAAAACAACACCTTGAACACTATGTTGAGCTATATCCCGATAACCCCACCCGATGAGAGCCTGACAATTGCAAGCATGATTCAGCAAGTACAACAAGTTCTCCATATTTCGGCTGACAGTAACCAGAATGCAATGATAGGCGTTCTGACTAACATCATGGGTACCGAATCTCCTGTCGATATGACTAAGCCAGAAGATCAACAGAACCTGGCGATTTTGATGTTGAGCTACTACACAATCATCCATTCAAATGAAAGCCTCCCTCAGGTGGCTCATGCTTTATTTGACTCATTCCTGTTTCACGCCACTGGCTTGTCTGGTATTGAGAGACTCCATGCCGGAAAACGTGACCTTTTAGGTACATTAGCCTCAATAAACGATCACGATGTTTTAAAAGCAAATGTTAAAGAGTCTGCTTCCGTCTTCTCTGGGCTTAAGTTATTGGGAGAAATGCGTCTTAAGATTTTGCAACAATTGGGTGGTTCCCCAGAAGCTGAAAGTTCTGAGGCATCAGCAGACCCAATGTTATTAGCTGCTTACTCTCTGCTCAATTTTGAAGTTAATAAAAATTTAACACCGCTTTATCAGTACGGTGTAGAATCAGCTGAACAAATGTTAATGCTTATAGAAGAATATGGTGAGAAAGATCCTGAATCAGTTGCCTCGAATATGCAGTTCATGAGTTTCTTGTATGCCACAAGCCTGAATCTTGAATTTCTCTTTAAAAAAATCGTAAGCGCACATGTTGATAATATGCCGAGTTGTTTTAGCCAATCAGATACGGATGAAGACATGGTTGAACATTGTGTAACGATTTTCAGAAAATTAGAATTAAAGATAAGACTCAAAAGGGTATTAAACGCCTCAAATGAAAACCCTGGAAATGAAAACCCTGAATTGTTTCAAAAATTTCTTCTAGCCTTAGAAAAGTTCATAACAAATCAATTAGAAAAACCGTTTATTGGTAGAAGTGAATTCACGTGCACAATGTTAAGCCTTGGCACAATATTTGACAGAATGCAAATAAACTATGTTGTGGCAGTGTCAACTGCTGTGATGGCGATGTTTCCGCCAACTGTTAATACCAACGTCACTGAGCAGGTTCATGGAGCTATACAAAACAAGGCAGAAAAGAGAGATAAAGAAAAAGAGCTTAGCATCGAAGAGAAAGAGAAGGAGAGAAGAAAAGAAGAAGAGAGGATAAAATATCTGGAAAAACGGGAAAAATACCTGAAGGATTTCACTGAATGGTTCGATGCTAACTTTGATTCTTCTCTGGAAGAACTTTATGGTTCTGAGAATATCGAGGCTGTCAGAGCGAGAGTGGAAACGTTTTGTGGTTCTGAGAATATCGAGGCCGTCATAGAGAGAGTGGATGCGCTTTATGATTCTGGGGGTATCGATGCCGTCAGAGAGAGTTTTGGCTTTTGACGGAGTTTATTTTTAATCTTCTTCCTGTTCTTTCAGCCCGGTTGCTATTAGCAGGCTTTCCGGGAAATTTTTAAAAAGAAGATCAGAGATTGCTCAGGAAGAGTATCAGAATCAGGCCCGGGCAAATCGTCCTGATATACCAGGGCCAGATCTTCCAGAACAGGCTCTTCCGGATTTCAGGAAAGCCCTGACTCAATTCCTTCAGCAGGCGGTTCTGACGCATGATCCAGCTGCCATAAATGGCAATCATGAAGCACAAAACAGGTTGCAGATACTGAGTAGCGACTTTAACGGCCAGACCCAGCAGCGTCTCAATGTGATAAATGATTAAAACCGACAGGCAGGCTGAGATCACCGTAATGCACCAACTGGCGTAATGGCGACGAAAACTGAGCTTTTCAACCATATAGGCTACGGTTGGTTCTATCAGAGAAATCGATGAAGTCAGCGCGGCAATCGTTAGCAGCATGAAGAAAGCCAGCGCAACCAGCTGCCCGAGTATTCCCAGCTGATTAAATAAGGTTGGCAGTACGTTAAAAACCAGCGTGTCAGCACTGTGGAGCTGTCCGTTAGCGGTGTAAATCTCGATACCCTGCTGCATGGCAGCGAACATACAGGGAATGATCAGCATACCAGCCAGGAACGCCACTGAGCTGTCGACCAGCGCAACCTGGAAAGCGGTGAGTGGAAGGTTGGCTTTTTTACTCAGATAAGAACCGTAAACCATCATGCAGCCCACACCCAGAGACATAGAGAAGAAAGACTGCCCCAGGGCTGAAATCAAAAGCTGTTGGTTCAGTAGTTTGGAAAAGTCCGGAATCAGATAGACTTTCAAACCTTCTATACCACCGGGTCGGCTTAAAGCGAAAGCAATGAGCACAGACAAAATAATAAACAGGGCGGGCATCAGCCTGTTACACCAGCGCTCTATGCCCTCTTTAACCCCACCGATGACGATCAACGTGGTCAGAACCATGAAAAGCAGGGTGACCAGAGCCGTTGAGTAGACATTAAAATCGGTCAGCCAGCTGGCCGCCGCGTGAAGGCCGCCCAATTCGAAGATCGGGGCCAGAGAGAAACCAGTAAACCAGCCACCGATAATGCTGTAAAAACTGTAAATCAGAGTCAGGGTCACCAATCCCATAATGCTGGTGATCAAGCCCAGTTTTTTGACCCAGTTCCTGTTATCCAGACCGGTCATGGCAGTCACTGAGTTGGATTGACTGTATCGACCGATAGTCAGTTCGGCCACCAGTGTGGGGTAAGCAAGAAGGAATGAGAAACAGAGGTAAACCAGAACAAAGGCTGCGCCGCCATTTTGTGCCGTCTGGGTTGGAAAGCTCCAGATGTTTCCCACACCTACTGCGCAGCCGGCAGCGGCAATAATAAAGCTCAGTCTGCTACTGAACTGACCTCGTGTAGCCTGGATTTCTGGCAAGGTGGATTTACTCTGATCAGTCATTCCATTCAGGGACTGTTTGTCCGCCGACTTATTTTTAATACAGCCTGTTGATAACAGCTTCCTCGTTGTCTGATGCGCGGGCCTGATCTTTATGGGCCGACAACTGCGCCGCTGTAACAGCAAATCCCAAAGACTATAGCAGTGATTTTGAGGTTTGCTTTTCGTTTTTACCTACTTGTTGGGGCGAATGAACAGCAACGGTTTGCCTTTCTCCAGTACATAGGGGTAAGCGATGGTTTTGTTGTCGTCTCCGATACCCACCTCTTTGGGCGCCATGTAGAAATAGACCCACCCTGGCAGACGGGCACTCAGCTTCTGATAAAAGACATTCTCGCTGATGCTTTCCAAACCTTCACCCTGGGTGATGGACAGCCTGGGGAAAGCGTTATCATCATGGGCTGAGAAAAACCAGGCTGGCTCTCCCGCCATACTGAAATAGGAGAATGAAGGCGCATGGTCGACAGCAGTTGGAACCGGGATATACAGACTCAGAACACAGTTCATTCGGGCAAAAGAGCAGGTAGCACCGGTCTGTTCCAGGTACCACTGCTTGAAAGCCAGACCATTATGCTCGAAAGGTGTTTTGATCGGCTTGTACTTGTAATTCATGTCGTTGAGGATGGTCAGGGCGGAACGGGTCAGCATCAGCTCCATCGTTTCCCTGGCTCCGATCTCATCCTCGGCCATGGCGATGGGCATCCAGGCAAATAACCTGTGGTGATCATAATGGCTGGCACCCGGTACCGTCCATCCCCAGTAAAAGCGTTCAAAGGCGCCATAAGGTTTGACATTAACTCCCACCACACCGCTGGCAGCACCATAGGCCGGGTGAGAAATATTGCCCAGTTTGTAGTCCTCCAGCTTGCCTTCCTTGTTGTAAGCTCCGGCAGGTAACTGCTGGTCATACACCTGTTCAAGCATGCCGCCTGCATTAGTCAGGTTCTTGGCTTTGGACCATTTCTCGTTATAGGCCCCTTTATGGTTTGACATGTTGAAGGCACAGCCTGCTACCAGCAATGCAGCAGCTGCTCCCAGCAGGTTTCGAAAAATCATATCCATACACTCCTGTGCGCGGTTTCGGATCTCTCGAACCATCGGCCCTGCCATAGAAGCCTTTATAGAAGTTGTTCGCTTGTTGCAAATGCGTCTAGCAAGTGGGTTTATTTAGTGCAATAGGAAATTATAAGCGACTAATTAAAGGCAGAATGAGTCAACCGACTGAGATTGAATACTATTTTTAGCCAGAGGTCTGACGGTCACAGCTGTCTGTTTAATGTCATTAAAAACGTACCGATTGGTATAAAATTCAGGCTTGAAGAGGAGCAGGCATACCGGCCAGGAAAAGGCTCAGGGTCAATAATTCATCCCAGCAGTTGATTTTTTCAAGCCCTTTGACACCTTTGTCAATATGGCCAGTATGAATCAGCATCTGGCGAAAGGCACGCTCACTGTGACGACCCATGCATTTTTCCAGCAGGTTTTTACGCTTCTTGAGAATAAAGGATGACATGCCGTGAGTTTTGGCTGCCTGATCATAAGCCAGATTGGGCGGTGTGCCCCGGGATTTTAATCGGCTGAGGTGGCTGAGCAGTCGCACGTCACGGGCCAGAGCCCAGAGCACAATGGGTGGCTCAATGCCTTCGCTTTTCAAACCGCCGAGTATTCTGACCACAGACTTCGGGTCACCATTCAGGGCCGCATCAGCCAGTTGGAAAACGTCATAGCGGGCACTGTCAGAAACCGCTTCCCTGACGGTTTCCACTTCAATCTTTTTGCCATCCGCCAGGAGCTTCAGCTTTTCAATTTCCTGTGACGCGGCCAGCAGATTTCCTTCAATGCGTTCGCAAAGTAGCGAAAGAGCATCCTGGCTGGCTTCAAACCCCTGACTTTTCAGACGTCGGGCAATCCAGCCCGGCAACTTGTCATGTTCAACAGGCCAGATCGGGATAAACAGTCCTTCCTGTTCCAGGGCCTTGAACCATTTTGCCTTTTGGCTGGCATTATCAAGCCGGTCGGTAATGATCAGTAGCAGGTTATCCGGAGAAAGATGTTTCAGATATTCCTGAAAAGCTTTTCGGCCTGCATCACCGGGCTTGCCATTGGGCATCCTGACTTCAAGAATTTGTTTTTCAGCGAACAGTGAGAGACTGTTTGCTGCTTCCAGAAAATCCCCCCAGTCAAAGTTATTGTCGACATGGTAAACGTGTCGCTCGGTAAACCCCTGCTTTCTTGCCGCTTGCCGGATTTGGTCACAGCACTCCGAGACCTGCAGGGGCTCATCGCCACTGACTATGTAGACAGCACAGAGTTGTCGCTTGAGTTGGGCGCCGAGTTGGTCGGGTCTGATGTTCATTGTTCCGCTTCACGCGCCTCTCGCTCGGCTTCGAGGGCTTTGCGGGCTCGTACTTCTTCCTGGCGAAGCACTTCACCGGAAATAGCAGCCACTCTGCGAACAGTGGTCAGCAACAGCTCCTGACGAAGTTGATCAAAGATGATGGCTTCCTCGCTCAGGGCCGCGTTGGTCTGGTTCTTGTCCTGGAACATGTAGCGCTCGTTGAAGAGCACAATGGGGTCAAAGAGTTTCAGGCCATCATTAGTGCTGAGCTGGTAGGTGGCTTTCAGGGTCAGCAGGCGTTCGTACTGACCGACACTGGCTTGAATCTCATCGCCTGTCGAACGCTCCAGACTCAACACTTGCAGGTGATAGTGGGCATTATCTGTGATCTCAATACCATTGAGCGTCAGGGCTTTTTTTAACTCCCTGACAAACGGCAGATCACTTCCTGAGACAGACAGCTGGGCAATTTCACTGGCAATATCGACCTTGCCTCGCAGCTGAAAGCCGCAGGCTGTCAGCAAACCGGTGATCAGTAGCAGGGGGAGAATGGCCCCTGTATGAAAGCGTCTTGTCATAATCTCTCCATTCCGGGCTCAGGACTCTTTATTGAGCTCATGGCTGTTTTAGCTCAAGGCTGATGAACTGCGACCAGAGATTGTGCCAGCAGTCGGACAGTATCTCAGGGGACGGCATGCTAGCATGACGTCCCTTAAAGGTTAACATCGGAATGCCTGCCTGTGTATCGTTGCCTTGAAGAGTTTAACCGTCTGGAACAACCGTTTTCCGGGTTGTCATGACAAAAGCCGTGTTCTCGTAATAGTACGCAGCTTCATTGATAAAGATGGGGTATCCGGGTTCACCCTGATAGGGAGTCACTGTGCCATCCATATTCTGAAACATCGGCATGCCTGGCTTCAGCTCCTCAAAATCCCTGTCCTGCAGAGCACTGTGAACCATGGCAGATATTTGTCCGTCGTCGTCTCTGGGATAAAAAAAACGATCCCTGACGTTATAAACTTCGGTGCTTGCGGGCAGGATATTGTCCCGTTCGTTTTCTGGCATTTGGGTGAAGTCGACCAGATGTTGGATCACTGATTCAGTGTCTGAAAACTGATCGTGTCGCAAAACGCCGTTGGGAATAGGGCCGACTTCAATGGTCACTGCGTAGTCGGAAAGGCTATTCAGCGTTCGGCTGAATTGGTTATCACGGTCACTCAGAATGATTTTTACTTCCGGCATCTGTTGTTGCACATAGGATGCTGCTTTGAGGTTGAAAGCGGCCTGATCTTTGATAATCAGCGTCATTCCCATGTTGCTGGTGGTACTGTGCAGATCGATGATAAAACGGTCATTATTGGCTTTGGGGCCGAGCAGTTGATTGATTTTCCGGGCTCGGCGGTGTTCATAGACCGAATCATCATCGCCGTTGAGAATGTCATCCGTAAAGGAACGATTCAGATCGGCATCCATAAATCGTCTGACTGCTTTATAAGCTTCAACATTGGCCAGCAGATAATCTACTGGAATGACGCTCTGTTTGAAACTACCGTCCTGTTCCAACTTCCTGATCAGGTTAGGCCCAATCAACTCGTTGCCATGGGTTCCGCCCACGATAGTGATTCTTTTAATCATAATCAGACCTCTGTTGCACTGGCTAAAAGACTAAACCCGGTTTCAGATTTGTATAACTTTCTGAGAACTTAAAAGCCCAAAGACCTCTCATGTTCTCAAGGGCTGGCGGTCCAGCTGCGGCAGAGTTCAATTAATTCCCTGGTTCCCTGACTGATGTACTTTTGTCGGTGCATGATGAAATAGAATTGTCGGCTCAAATCTCTGTCAGGGATTAACAAAGGTATCAGACTGCCCCTTTTGAAAGCATCCTGAAGTGTAATTCTCGACAGGCAGCCAATCCCGAGACCGGCCTCGACAGCCCGCTTGATGGCTTCAGTGTGTTGCAACTCAATAACCACATTCAGGTTGGGCAGAATGCCGTGCATAGCTCGATCAAACGCCTGACGGGTACCCGAACCGGCTTCGCGGAGAATCCAGCCAGCACTCAAAAGATCCTGGTCTGTCAGTTGGGTTTTGTGTTCGAGGTCATGGCCCGGTGCGCAGAAGGCAACCAGTTCATCATCACACCAGGGAATGACATTCAGGTCATGGTGGTGTAACTCTCCTTCGATCAGTCCGATATCCAGATCAAAGTTAAGAACCTTCTCGGTAATATTGGCGGTATTGGCCACCTGCAGATCAATATGGGTACCCGGTTTGTCTCTCATCATTCGGGCTACGATGTTAACGGCCAGATAATTGCCTATGGTCAAAGTAGCGCCGACCCGGATCTGTCCTGTCAGAGCTTTGCTGAAGAGTTTCTGCTCAAGCTGCCGGGCCTTTTCCAGAAGGGCTTCGGCGTCCGGTCGAATCTGCTGGCCGAGGTCATTCAGCTGAATTCTTTTGCCAATGCGATCAAAGAGCTGAGTATTGAACTTTTGTTCCAGTTCTTTCAGTGCACTGCTGGCGGCAGACTGGGACATGACCAGAGCTTCGGCGGCGCGGCTAAGGTTCTGCTGGCGGGCAACCTCCAGAAAAACCTCCAGTTGTCGGAGAGTCAGTTTCATGAGCTAATCGATTTAATCGAATAATCTTATAAGAATTATCTGTTTTGCCAATATCCTACCCCTGACTGGTCTATTCCGGAAGAAAAAATAGTATGAATAATTGAACTTTTGGCCAACTTTTCTCTCAAACGTTCGATTGTGATGGATTTTTTACGCTCCGGGTAAGAAACAATCACTCAGATAGCTCAGGTGCCAGCACCTGGAGCGACTAGTTGTCGACCAAAGAATGTCTGCTATCAGTTGATATGATGGTTCGATATTGATCTAAAAACACAATAAGGGACTGACTAATGGATATAAGTTCACACACCTTCTCAATGGCAAATTTGAAACAATTGATTCTGGAATCGAGAAGTTTCTGTGACGAAAGTACAAGAAAAATCAACAATTTGACTGAAGGTAATATTTCTCAAGAATGTGGCATTTGCTTTAAGGGTGTTTTTGGCTCTCACAACGTCGTTGTTGCACACGTAACATACAATTTTTTTAAGTCCACCAACCCCAAACTCCATCTTTTTCATGGTTCCTGCCACAGGGAATTTGAAGAAAACCAGCAGAGTCTTGATTCCCGGAAAATATGCCCTATCTGTCAGGATCACCGTCTTCCGGAATTAGAATTTTCATCGGTGGCCCATGCTGTAGTATCTGGCCAGATAGACCACGCCCTGGAACTTATGGAGCATGAAGGCCCGGGCTCGAAACACTCATGGCAGGAAGCGAAGATGTCAGCCCTCCACATTGCAGCGATAAAGGGCGATCAAAATATAGCCAGATTACTGGCCGAGGATCCTGACATCGACGAAGATATTGACCCTGACGAAGGTATTGATGTCGCCGAAGAACTTGACATTGGCGAAGATATTGACGTTCAGGACTCAAAGGGCAAAACAGCACTACACTACGCAGTCAGCAATCATAATCTGGAGACGGTGAGAACATTACTGGACTTCAATGCTGGTGTGAACATCCGCGACGAGTGTGGCCGAACACCTCTGCATCTGGCTGCCGAAAAGCCTGAATGTCCTGATTTGTTTACCCTTTTGATGGAGCATGGAGCCCGTTTCGATATTCCAGATAACGACGGCCACAGGGCAATCCACATAGCTGTTGATGCTGATCATGAGTTGGCACTTGAAACTCTGATTAAAAACGGAGCCGATGTAAATGCAACTGCTCGCGATGGACGTACCGCCCTTCACTACGCAATGGTATTTGGTTTACCTCAAGATTACCCTAAAACGAAAAACCATTTAGGCCTGGTCAGGATGCTGATCAATGCGGGGGCAAAAGTTGAGCTTAGTACCGGACAAGGGTACACAGCTTTTGACGGAGTCAATTATGTAAGAAATTCATCTGACAGGGTGGAAATTATTAAAGTGTTACTCTCGTCTGCTATCAATGGTTTTGCTGATATTAATGCACCGGCAGGTCATTCAGGTTACGACCCGGGTCGCAGCCTTCTTGAATATGCACTCATTGCCAAGGACAAGGAAGCATTGCAACAACTCATTGACAGAGGAGCTCAAGTCACAGACAGCAACCGGGACAAAGTTGACTCGATTTTGAATGATCATAAGGATAAGTAACTCTTGATTAAAACCGCAACGAGCGCAACACTCGCTGTTATGGATAAGGTTCAAGCTACCTTGTCAAACACTTAAGAAAGACATTTCTGGCACCGTTGATATCACGATCAACGGTGAAGCCCTCACCCTTTATAATTTTGGAAGAACCTAATTTTTCGTCAATGGTCCCGTTCCATGATTGAGTCTTGGATGTATAGGCTTCGTTGCAATCAACTACATGCTTTCCATACTTTTTTGCGTACCACTTAAGCCGCTTGGTAGTGATTGAGGTCAAGCATCTGGCGGCAGGTGTTACGGCGAATGGTGCGAACCTTCTTATCTTTGCGTGTGACCATACCTCTTGTCTCAAAGGTTGGCAAAAATACAACGTCGTAGTTCGACACCAGCTCGAACGCCAGCCGGTTATGCAGATCAAGAACAATGTCATCCTTTTTGCATTTCAGCCGGTCAATTTCCCTGTTGAAATGAATAATCCGATCTCTTGCCCACTGGGGCATGTCGGGGAACTTAACGCCCTTCTGCGTGTTCAGGATTTTTTGCTTTTGACTGATCAAGCTGTCCACTTGCTTCATCAGTGGAAACAGCTTTGTTTTTGCAACCTTATCACCCGCTATCAATGCCTCTTTTTCGCTGTAGCAAGTGGCAAAGGTGCGAACTCCGGGGTCAACTCCAACGCATCTAACCTTCCCTTGGATTTCGGGATTTAGCTCAATATGTTGTTGAACCTGAATGAACCAGCGACCTTTGTCGTAGGTTACGACACAAGACTTGCCAATCGCTTCTGCTGGCACATCTTCTGTCAGGTGAATCTTGCCAAGAGCCTGTATGCAGGGATTTAATCCCTTTGGCAAACGGTCAATAGAGAATGAGTGCCTGCTACCTTTGCGGCTTTTGAAACTGATTTCTGCAAAGCTCTCTTTAGCTCCCTTGAGCTTCTTGTTGTGCTTGCAGACCGCTTTGAATGTGGTCGCTGCCGCCAGTGTTCCATTATCAGAAACAATCGAGTTATAAGCCCTGCCACTTTCTTTTTGCTCTTGCTTCACTTGAGCTTTAATGGCGGGTCGCATGTTGATGAATTTTCCGCTGGCATCTTTATAGTCATCGTTGCGGAAACGCTCAACAGCAAGGTTGTACGACCTCCGATAGAGTATCAGGGCATCGTGATAGGCTTGCTCATTCTCTGGGTAAAACCTGATCTTTTTTGATGCTACTACCTTTGCGTCCTTTGCGTCTTTTAGCAGATCGCTTCCCGTAGTGGCTATTGCAGAATGAGGTAATGAAACCGATAAGTTCTTGGGTGTAGAATGACTCACTGGCGTTATCCGGGTCATCCAAAACCTCGATGTGTCCTCCCGATAATTCAACAAGTCATTTGATGAGTCCAAACCCTGATCGGGCAAGGCGATCTTTTGTGGCAACCACAATATGGGTTGGATTTCCGCACACCGCTGATTCCAGAATGGTTTGCAGTCCTTTTCGCTTAAAGTTGAAAGCACTGGCAATGTCGCTGATAAATTCTGCATCAGGGTGCTCTTTGAGTAAGATACGCTTTTGCGTGTCAATGCTGGATTTTTGCTTTCCAGAACTCACTCTTGTATAGCATATCTTCCTCTGCTGGTTAATGAATATGCGGAAGTGACCACCACTGGTTTGCTTCACTTTTTCGTAGTGACCGCTTTCGATCTTGCGCCTCATAGTTTGGCTGGTTACGCCTTCAATCTTGGCTAGCTTTATAGTTGAACCCCACAAGATAAATTCACCTTTTGACGATTTATCTTGTGTCTGGCGTAATTGATTTTGCGATTGTTGCAATTTTATTTGACTGTTCATGATGCAGCAAAGTGTCAGGCAGAACCATCGATCATCAGGAGTGATAACAACCTTGAGTAATCTTATCGGGATCATTCAGCTGAAGTCTTTTGCCAATGCGATCAAAGCGCTGAGTATTGAATTTTTGTTACAGTTCTTTCAGTGCACTGCTGGCGGCAGACTGGGACATGACCAGAGCTTTGGCGGAGCGGTTAAGGTTCTGCTGGCGGGCAACCTCCGGGAAAATCTCCAGTTGTTGGAGAGTCAGTTTCATGGGGTAATCGATTTAATCGAATAATCTTATAAGAATTATCTGTTTCACAAATATCCTACCCCTGACTAAGATATCCCGGAAGAAAAAATAGTACGAATAAATGAACTTTCGGCTAATGACGCTTTCAAAAAAAATCAGATATCTGTCCAAAAGAGCGGTAGATATTAAATTGTTACTCCCGTCCGCTATCAATGGCTTCGGTGATGTTAATGCACCGGTAGATTCTCGGGGTGGGAGCTTTCTTAAATACACTCTCAAAGCTCGGGACATCGAATCGCTGCGATAACTCATTGACAGGGATGCTCGAGTCACAGTAAAAGATCGCGAGGGAGCTGACCGCCTTTTGAATTATTACAAAGATAAGTAACTTTTCAGGGTACAGCAAAGTGTCAGAAAGAAAAATCGACCATCAGGAGTGACACCTACTATGAGTAATCTTATCCGGGAGACAGTAACCAGTGTACATCACTGGAATGATACCCTGTTCAGCTTTACCACTACACGCAACCAGGGATTGAGGTTCAAGAACGGCCATTTCACCATGATCGGTCTGGAAATCGATAACAAACCTCTGCTGAGAGCCTATAGCATTGCCAGCGCCAACTATGAAGAAGAGATGGAGTTTTTCTCCATCAAGGTACAGGATGGCCCCCTGACCCAACACCTGCAGAAGCTGGAAGTGGGAGATGACATTCTGGTGGGCACCAAGCCTGTGGGGACTCTGGTAGCCGATCATCTGCTGCCCGGAAAGAATCTCTACCTACTCAGCACAGGAACGGGTCTGGCTCCTTTTATGAGCATTATCAAGGATTTTGAAATTTATGAGCAGTTCGACAATGTAATTCTGACTCACGGCGTTCGCTATGTTTCTGAATTGGCTTATCAGGACCGGATTGAAAATGAACTGCCAGAAAATGAATACTTTGGTGAGATGGTTAAAAAACAGTTGAAGTATTACCCAACGGTTACCCGGGAACCTTTCCGCAACCAGGGGCGCCTGACGGACTTGATGGAAAGTGGCAAGCTGTTTGCCGACCTGAATCTTCCTGAGCCCGATCTGGAAAATGATCGCTTCATGCTGTGCGGCAGCCCTGCCATGTTGAAAGATCTGTGTCGTATTCTGGATGAGCGTGGCTTTAAGGAAGCCCGTGGTGGAAATCCGGGGCACTATGTTATTGAAAGGGCTTTTGTTGAGAAGTAATTCCTTTCTGAAAAGGCGGCTGTTGTGAAAGTCTTTTGCTTGACCAATAGAGCGTTAAGCTGGGTCAGTTTTACAGGCTACTTTTGCGATAGCCTGTTCTCGATCTGCTATCAGTTATTATGTATTAATGGAGGGAACACCGATTTTGGGGTAGGGGAATTACACTGGTTCGAATATATTTTGAGGTATGATAAATATCAGGATTTGAGACTCTTTCTCTATCTTCAATGAATTCTCCTTCGTCATTAAGAAACATATCTGTTTCATATAAATCATGCCATATATCACTCCCACGTGGACATCCATCATATAATGATTGAAGCTTGGTTGCTTCATCTGTAGTAAGACCTTGAGCTATTGCCACCATTATTGGAAGTAAATGATTGAATCTCGCTAAATGAGCCAATTCAAGAGTGTTGTTGTTTGCCCAGGTTACACGCTTACGCAATAACTCATCGGTATAAAAAGGTACTAAATCCAAAGCCAGTTCTTCATTGTTAGTTTTAATGGCCAGTACCAGAGGTGTATTGTTTCCAAATTGCCTTTCTAATGTCTTTTGATTTGGTGTGATTAATAACTCATGGTTTGTTTTCGTTAGATGATTGAATAGGGCTTTTGATAACTTTATATCTCTGGCTGCAATGGCTGCGGTAAATGGTGTGTTTTGAAAGGGTGACGAGTCAAACTCCATTAGGGCAGATTCAATCTCATCTCTCTCCAGAAGTAATGCAATGAACTCTTCCCGTTCTTTTGACTCTAAAAGGTGTTTTGCTTCGATTTTTGGAGTATTGGTAATATCAACAATAAGCTTAAATAATATATTTGGAGTGAAGCCAGTCCCTTTATATGCAAAAGGATCTCCACCACTTTTCAGTAGCTTTACTGCCCTGGCCCAGTTAACTTTCACTACTGAAAGTACTTCTATAAATTTCTGTGTGACTAAATTTCTTCCTCTTTCCAGTCTTAAAGTCTTTGACCTTTGGGCTTTATCAGGAATAGGTATATATTTGAATTTCAGAGGATAAGGGGATGCTCTTTTCATTGATCGAAAAGATCGCATTCTTAACTTTACAGTATTTCCTTTATGAATAGGGTTTTTCTTGTCAAAATACCAACTTCTGTACAATGGATCATCTGGATGAGGTGGAGTCATATTGTCTACTTTATATCGTAAAAAATTATCAATATGTTTGATTTCTTAAGTCTTATAAAGTTCCAAAAATATCTTTTTAGTTAGTAATTCTAACGTTAAGTACTCAGCCATACGGAATCGAATATTTCTGGCTTATTGGGCAGGTGCTCTGCAAGGCGCAACGACGGGTACATAGCAAGCTATGTGACCAGAGTTGCAACGCAGTTAGAGTGCCTGAACAATAAGTCAGAAAATATGATTTCGTATGGTTGAGTACTTAATTGCTGAGTAAAAATATAACAGTCATTGACTTGTTTGCTTGCTTCAGAGGCCGTCGAAAAATGCTGATGTGATATTAACAAGTGGCTCAAAATGCTTATTTACTCTCTGTAATTAGCGGTTTTTCGACACTTTTTTCCCTGTCTCAACCCGTTTCCTCTGAGACTCTGGAGCGAAGGGGTGAGAGATATAGCCAGCTTTAGAGGTACGGCGATTGAAGCTGATAAGCCTTTGTTTTTATGCACTGAAGTCCTTAATTGATTCATCGATTAGCTCAATATTCTTAATTCACATTGACTGGCTCCGACAGGCACAATTACTCGCACCTGCCTCACCTTCATCCTCATCATCATCGACCAGATAATCCAAGGCATTGGGGTTTATTGCAACCCACTCCGGCAAATGGTCAAGCAACTCCTGTAACAGTTTCAGCTCCTGCCCTGCACCAAACTCGCTTCGTCTGAAACCACCTTCCCGCAGAGCACTGAGTGCCATTAACATTGCCCCAATCGTATCCTGGTCTATGGTAAATTTTGCTACCTGCTGCAGCAATGAATTCTGGGATCTGTCACCGGTAAAAAGAAAATACAGGACGGCCGCTGCAGAACTGGGGGCCCAGGTTCCTCGAAGCTTTGTGTCACCAGTCTTTTTTCGGGATCTCTCTGCACCAGAGCTGGAAGGCAGAAGGAGATTTAACTCAGCCATAACCTCCCCATGATCAAGCTTGCGAGCATGCGTGTTTTGCAGGATTTGTTGCTCAATAATCCTCAGGCATTTCAAAACTTCCGGGTCAGTTACCTGTCTATAAATGCGTTGTAAGGTGATTTCGGCCAGATCTCTGTTCGCAGTTCTTGAATCACGATTTTCAATCATGACCCTCGCTGCAAGGGCGATAGCGACAGCAGCCTGCATGGCCTGCTCATGGTTATGACTGACCTGAACCGTTTGTCGAACGCGGCTGACAAAATCCTCGTCACTGATATAGGGATCATGATCAAGGATAGCCACAATCGTAGCAATTCCCATACAGCCGCCATTACCAGAGGAGCCTTCTGCTTTCCCTGATCTTGTACGAAAACTCTGACCGGAAAGGTCGAGAACCTGATCCCTGGTTGTCAGAGTGCCATTTCTGAATCCCTGAAAGAAAGTTTTTAACAACCGAGAGTGAAAAGCACCGTATTCGCTTAACACCACATCCATCGAATCTTCCATATTTAAATGAAAACGCTGCTCTTTGGGAAATGCAAAAAAACACTGGCATTTAGCCAGCCTGACAGCATCAAATTGTGCGCCTTTTCCCTTTTTTTGATGTTGTTTTTTGGCATGATCAGCGCCTCGGTAATAATCCAAAAAGAACTTGTAAATTGCAGCCGCTTTGTGAGTGTCATCCGTAAATAGCTCACGCCTCCCTGCTCCATAGCCGTAACGAACGGTCCCCTTGCAATCCCCCAGGGCAGTGCCAAGCAATGCCAGCTCTGCATTGGTCGGCGTAGCAGCAAATGCAGGCATTATGAGCAGGAAAAAGACTGCAAAGCACATGCACTGAGCAATGAAAAATTGAAGATTAACTGATTTATACCAACATTCTGGATCAGCTCGTCCCAGGTTAGTCATTAGATACATTCCTTATATTAATTCTGGTAAGGGAATAATAGCGGTTGTTTTAAGTCTTGCCACCCGGAAGCCAGTAGGCAATGTAAAAACATAGAGGACAGCAACGGCTGGTCAACAAAGGCTTTATAAGCCCTTTTCTTCAGGGTGGGTAGCTGAGGTGCGGATGTTTTTAAACCGACTCGTCGATTAGCGCGATTGTATCTTGTAGTTCTTTGGATAAATTTAATTCTTCACACCGTCTAAAAAAGGGTTCGTATCCACTCATTATTGTTCGTATTTTAATAAGTATTGTTCTCACTTCATTTTCTATATCACTTGTAGTCATTGCATCAAATTCGGAAAAAGCATAGTCGAGACTAAAACCGTGAGCTATTTCAGTAACTTGAATTGCCATATCAATTTGCATTTCCATACTCATTTCAGTTGGAGCTGTTCTTTGTGAAATTCGAAAAAATAATTCTTTTGGTGTTATGGGATTGGGCTGGCGACGACTTAATAATATAGAATGAAAAAATCTTAGGTGTGCCATGAGTTTAATCAAACCTGAAGCTTTGCTAATGTTCTGACAAAAATCCAGCTGTGTCATTCCTGATCTCCGGGAGTCTACAAGCATCTTGTCATGTAACTTCAATATTGAAGCTTCTGAAAAAGATATATTGCCAAGTACGATAAATAACAATACATACAGTTTTTTCCTGGCAATCATTGGGTTAATAACTCGTCTGTTGGATAACACTACGACATAATACTCATGCTTCCATGCGGAGGAAAAAATATCAGTCTTTTATACAAATCATATTTGCAAGACCTGGTGAAGATACATTAAACGCACAAGCGGGTGTCCCCGAGCTGCTTTTCAGACAAGCAGCACCGACGCTGGCAGTCTGGCCGTATGATAGAGCGAGTCCGTCCGTATCAGCTGGTATCAGACTTAGAATCCATTGGCAGGCGAGCAGCCCGCAACTGGAGTACCGTCTGTCAGCAAATAGATTTATGCCGCAGGATTACTGCTTTATTTTTTCTTTAACATCATCGTATACGCCTTCGAGTCCGGCTCTTTTACCGAATTCAAAGTCAAACCAGGCTTTATCGGCAAAGCGGGGATAGTCCGCTTTCACATAGGCATAATCCGGTCCAACGAGCATTTCAAAATTCCGTGCGAGGCCGACGATCGCAACCAGAGTCAGTAAAATAATTGCCAGCAGCTTGAACATACTTCTTACCCCAACGAATCTGTTTCTTCGATATTAGCAGAATGATTCTTTCAGGCTCGGTGTACTGTTGAGAATTCTCTTAACAAAATTCAGGCCTCCCTCAACGGATGAAGGAGACCCAGGGCATTAGTTCTGTGAGCGATAAAATGCCAGTGCAGCGGCCGCTCCGTTTTCATCAGAACCCAGAACCGCCTGCAGGGCACCCAGACAGCACAGAACATGGGTCTGGTCGGCGCTGCAGCCCATCAGCCCTATCCGCCAGACCTTTCCAGCCAGATCACCAAGGCCTGCACCAATTTCCAGGTTGTACTTTGACAAGAGTTCACTTCTCACCCGGGCGTCGTCGATACCATCAGGAATCCTGACCGCATTCAGCTGGCTCAGACGTTCATTTTCAGGAACAACCAGTTCCAACCCCATGGCTTCAAGACCGGTTGCCAGGGCCTGATGATGAAGCTTGTGGCGGCGCCAGGCGTTTTCGATACCTTCTTCCTGCAAAATAACCAGAGCTTCGTGGAGGGCATACATGGCGTTGACAGGCGCAGTATGGTGATAAGCCCTTTTGGCCCCCTTACCCCAGTATCCCATGATCAGATTCATGTCCAGGAACCAGCTCTGGACTTTGTGCTTGCGGCTGGCAATTTTCTCCACAGCTTTTTCGCTGAAGCTCACCGGAGATATACCTGGCACACAGGAGAGACATTTCTGTGTGCCCGAGTAGATAGCATCGATACCCCAGGCATCTACTTCCAGCTCAGATCCACCCAGTGACGTGACCGCATCAACGATGGTAAGGCAGTTATTCTCTTTGGCCAGACGACAGAGTGTTTCTGCATCAGAGCAGGCACCGGTAGAGGTTTCTGCATGAACGAAGGCCAGAATTTTGCTGTCCGAGTGAGCCTGAAGCGTTTTTTCAACTTCAGCCACATCAACAGCACGACCCCATTCACCCTGAACAATAACGGGTTCGCCACCTGCCCGCTCGACGTTTTCTTTCATACGGCCACCAAAGACGCCGTTAATGCATACCACTACCTTGTCGCCTGGTTCGATCAGGTTGACAAAACAGGCTTCCATACCGGCAGAGCCGGGTGCGGAGATGGGCAGTGTCAGGGCATTGCGGGTCCTGAAGGCGTACTGAAGCAGCTCCTTGACCTCATCCATCATACGGACAAACTCAGGATCAAGATGACCGATAGTGGGTCGGGACAGAGCCTCTGTAATTCGAGGGTATACATCTGAAGGGCCCGGGCCCATCAGTGTTCGTTTGGGCGGATGAAATGATTGAATGGTCATGTCTTGTTCTGCTGTTGTTGACCTTTTGGTCAGGTTTATGACAAAGGGGTGTGTATGTAATACACATTTTATCAGTAACTATCAATGTTCAATTTTTTTTGAGCACTGTATACACTTTTCGGCAAACCTTTGCCAGAAATATGGAGTGGCCATGAAGCCAGAACGCTATGATGTCATCTTTGAACGTGCCTGTGAACGCAAGGGGGGAGAAGCAGCCGTTGAATCCTTGCTGGTAAAACCCCTTTCCAATGACCAATTAAGAAGTATTCCGGATGACCGCTATCTTGCAGAACTTACCCGCAAGGTTTTTCAGAGTGGATTTGTCTGGAGAGTTGTGGATCAGAAATGGCCTGACTTTGAGGAGGTATTCTGGGGTTTTGATATTGACAAGTTGCTGATGATGCCTGACGACATGCTGGAGCGAAAAGCAACTGACCCTAAAATTATTCGTCATCTCAAGAAGGTCTGGAGCATCCGGGAAAATGCCCTGATGATCCATGATGTACGACAGAGAGAAGGTAGCTTTGCACAGTTTGTCGCGCTCTGGCCTGAAGATAATATCATTGGGCTTTGGGCCTATCTGAAAAAACATGGCAGTCGTCTGGGCGGCAATACCGGCCCCTATGCCCTGAGGGCATTGGGCAAAGATACCTTTCTGATGACACGGGATGTTGAAGGCTATTTTCGTGCTATGAAAGTCATTGAAGGCAGTGCGACCAGTCAGAAAAGCCAGAAAGCCATCCAGTTATTCTTCAATCAGCTCAGGGAGACCAGTGGTCGATCGTTGGCCGAACTTAGCAGAATATTGGCTTTTGGTGTCGGTGATAACCATGTTCAGGCGTTGGCTGACATGGCACACTGAATAAAATTTTATTGGTCAGCAAAGTATCACGATTGGCCGTCCTCCATCGGAGCCACAGCCTGCCCTACCTGCCCTGAGAATAAGTCAGATCAAAATGGCACCGCCATGCTAAGCGGGTATACATCAGTAGGCAAGTTTCTGAAGAAATAATGTTTTTCAGGGTCCTTCTGACTTCTCAAATCAGAACGCTAAATATCACCCAGCATATTTTTGAGATGAAAGCGTCCGATGTCCAGCTCCGGTGTCCAGAAGTCTACTTCGTGCAGGTATTCCATCTTGGCGCTTAGTTTTTCCAGTTCGGGTTTGATTGCTCTTGAACGAAACAGAGGGTCATTTACCTGTCGGACAATACAATCAGCGTAGGCTTGGTAGGTCTCTGACTTGTCTTCTTCAGGGAGTCTCAGGGCCTGCTCGAGGTCACGATAAGTTCCGATAAAATCACCATCAAGGAGTTTTTCTTTGGCTTGTTCACGGAAATAGGCCGTGGTCACTGGAATGGCAAACATAGCCAGATCTTTTGACCAGATGTGTTTCAGCCTGAGAGCTTCAAGCTGACGTATGATGTTTTTAAGCGGAACCTGATTTTCAAGTTCATGGTTCAACAGGCCCAGCCAGGAGCTTATTTGAATTTCATCAATGGCCTCGGTAAATTCATGGGGGGCATCTCCCAGGGCATAGAAACGCTCTATGGCCTTAATAGCAGGAACAAAACTTCCGTTACCATAATGAATCATCACCGCAATAAAAGCTGCTTTGCCAGCAATCTTTAGCTTCTTTTTCCCTTTGGGCTCCTCACTCCAGCGAATGAGAGAGTCCTGAATGGCCGAATTATTGGCGCGAATATAATCCAACTCCTGATTAATTTGTTCGGGCGAGTATTCATTGACCAGCATGAAACAGAAAAGAGATTCCAGCAGCTTGATCTGATTCTGGGCAACGGCATCCTTGAGTTTCTGACTCAGCTCGGCCCGAGTCATTTTTTCTGATAGACCCGGGTAAGGGCTGTTGCTCTCTTCTGGCATAACGTTTTCAATGGGTTCAGCTGCTTTATTCATGGTTCCTTCCGGTCTGTCACACCTTAAAAAACACTCTGTTTTGCAGGCGATGTGGCTTATATCGGCCATATTTCCGGTATCTGAGAGCAGCTTGTCAGTTTATGCCTCTTGATTCAGTGATTTATACCCATCGTGCTTTCTAACTTCTGTGTAATGCATATACATCGCCGTATTCCCATAAACCCGGAAAAATCAACTGATGAATGGGTAAATTGTTGATTTACTTCACCCAGAGCCGATAAATCGGTCATTATTGTGACTCAGGAATAGCGATGAAAACAGGACCACGCCTGCCGAATGATCAGGTTCAATCTGATCAGATGCCTCGGCAACAGGACTTGGATTCAGGGCGTTTTAAGCACTGGTTAGTCAAAAGTACGGTCGGTCAAACTTTTCTGCATACGCTGTCTTTAGCAATCACTCAATCCACAACTTTGCTCAGTCGGGTAACGCAAATTATATTATTGCCTTTGCTCCACCTGATTGGTCATGGAGAGCTTCTGTCAAGCAGAGTGCAGAAAATTGAGCAATCGAAATCAGAGCCGCAGCAAAGATTACCGTTTTTGGTCATGAATCTGATGTCACTATCAACCCGGTTTGATGGTGAAGATAAGGCAAGACTTTATGATTTCAGTGACGGCTGTTGCTGTGGTCTTGCCTCAAGCTACGTACTATACGAGCGGATGGGGTGTGCAGAGGAATATGATGAACTTTTGAGCACTGTAAGTCAGGATCCGGTACTGGGCTGGGTATTCTGGAATAACCACTATGATCATCTGGCGGATGCTATTCTGGATGCCCAGCAGATGTTTAAAGCCGATCCTGCCACGCAGGATCATCAGGCGCTCTTGTTATTAAAACTGCGGCCTTTTTGTGAATCGTTACTGGCTTTTCAGGCACCCGCAACCACGACGTTGCAGGAAGAAGTGCCTGTGCAAAATACAGAGAAGACTGCACAATGGATTGTCTCAGCGGCTGGTAGCAGTACTCCGGTCTTACATTCAACTCCCTGGTACCCCATTGGGCTTACCCAATCCGGGTTGCGCTTATTATTAAACAAGATCGCAGAAACGATTCCGGAAGGCCGGGGAAGCCGTCTTTTTCATCTCCAAACCGGCAAGCATATCCTATCTCTGAAGCTGACTCCCGAAGGATTTGAAATCAGGGATCAAAATATTCGTAACTATAAGGAGTTATTTAAAAAGGAACGGGACTTGTTCGCCTTCGCCGCTGGCTGCCTGGCCGACTCTTTAAACACCAGTCAAATCTTTTCATCAGGCACAGCGATTCCAGACGAGTCAACGGATACCGTATTTGCCATCAAGGAATTCACAAACCTTTCATCAGCCAGCAGCAACTCAGGACACAGGCGTCTAGAAATCCTGTTAGCGGAAATTCCGGAATCCGGGCTTTTACCCATAAATCATCGTAACCCTCATAATTTCAATCAGCTGCTACTGGCTGTTAAATGTGGAACCAGTGAAGTGGCTGAAACAGTGATGGTTAAAGCCACGGAGGTCGCAGACATAGAACCAGGCTTTTTCAATCAGCAAGATGATTTTGGCCAGACTGCCCTGACTTGGGCTGCACTCCATAATTATACAAATGTCGTGGATAAGTTGTTAGATCAGCCGGGCATTCGTACCAATCTACCCAGACAAGATGGTGCAATACCATTACACTGTGCCTGTCATTATGGTCACGCCGAAATAGTGGAAAAGTTACTCGTCAGACCTGATGTCCAAATAAATCACAAAACGAATGAGGGCGAAACCCCGATACAGATGGCGATCAAAGCCGGGCATATTGAGATCGTTAAACGTCTTCTTGAAGAAGGTGCTGATATTGAAACATCTTCAGTAGCATTAGCCCCTGAGGCATGTCATGGTGAAATCAGGGAGCTGATAGAGACAGAGCTGAAGAAGCGGTAGCCAGTTTTCCTAAAGCCTGATACCACTCATCATCGTTTTCCATTTCCAAAATATCCACAGCATTTTGCATTTCAGGCCACAGATATACAGATGTAACCAGAGCAATAGCCAACCGCTTGGTCGTATAGGATATCCGTTCGTTCACAAAAGCGGATAGGCGCTTTCTGGAAACATTCACGACCTGCCGTTTTTGTCTCCAGCTTATGAAAATTCGCCATCTCACTTGTTCCCATGAACTATTTCTTTGTAAGTCTGTCGAAGCCCTTATGAGCTTGACCAAGCATATTGCCCGTCCTCGCTATGGGGTCGACAAGAGGGACGCTATTCTCGGTCAGGCTCCTGGATAAATAACCAGCTTGAAGGAATAAGAGTATGCAGGGCATTCGCAACCTATCGGAGAATACTGTCGGTGCAGCTTTCGAATTGAGGTTTTATGGCAATGAGTCCAGCAAGCCTGTTATTTTGTTACAAGCCCGCGAAGACGACAGCTATTACTTCTTTGCCGGCAGATCCGTTAAGGCTGTCAGAAAGGTTTCTGCCTTCTTTTCCAATGCTGACACCTGTTACATTCATACGCAGGACGGCATCTCCCGGTTCCATGCACGCCCTATCTCAGATATTAGGTCTCTGTATCTTCCTATGCCGGATGCTCAGACTAACTCAACAAGTACTGACAATTCCCCGGTCACAATTGACTCTAACTCCGGTGATAGTGTTGACAATAAAACATTACTCCCAGGGAGCGCCGCCCACCCTGAAAAACAACAGCTCTCAACATCGGAAGATTTAACGCCACCGCCTGAGCTCAAACCTGCACAGATTCTGGATCACTCTTACACGATGTCACAGAAGCCTTTAAGCTCAGATACCCCTCTTGTTGGCCAAGCCCATGGCTCTATTATTGCAGTTGCCATGACCAATGATCCGGCAGAAAACGTCACCAGCAACAGTGTCGCCATTGTTCCTGATCAGGACTTCTTTCCATTACTGGCTCTGCCAGAGAAGATTCTATCCCGGATCATGGGTCATTTATCGCACAGAGATGTAACAGCGATCAAAGAAAGCTGTCTGCATTTAAGGGAAATAGCTGCCCCGGTTCTGATTGCCAGGAACATGGCCAGCAGCAAGGTATGGTTCAAACAGTTCGCGCCATCACAACAGCAGATATTCATACAGATCGCCAAAAATTTCAGTGAACCTCAAGTCAGAGCCTGGTTGATGCAGTTTACCCGGGATAAAATGCTGGTGAATCATCTCTGTCGCCAGTCAGACAGGGAGGTGACAGACAACTCTGAGGCCCGGAGCCCGGAAAAGATACCATTGTTCCCTCAACTCCTGTTTTACCGGGTGAGTCAATTTATGATTGACAGTCCGGTTTTGCAGCCGAATTTGGTAGCAGACATTCAGTGTAAGTCCTATTCAGTCGAAACAGCCATACTCAGCCACGACGCCTGCTACCTGGTGACCGATTGTTATGGCGCCGATGGCAGAGCAAAAATTCATGCTCTGGCGGCGAAGAACAGTGACTGCCAGCAGATCCACATTCCCCACGTAGGCAGGGTCAGGCAGGTCATCTGTAGCGCAGATAATCGCCATATACTGAGCTTCTGTACCCAATGTACGGTAAAAATCACCAGCCGTTCTATGGATAACCGCTGGGCAGAGCAACTTTGCATTGTCCATAAAAAAAAGATCAGATCAGCCAGCTTCAGCCCCGACAGTCGGCATGCGGTGACGGTCAGCGGCGATAAAAATGCGTACATCAGTTCAGTAGACCAGGATGGCCGCTGGGCATTAACAGCGACGATTGTCCATGAGGGGGATGTTTGTTCAGCAAACTTCAGCCCTGATAGCTGCCTTCTAGTGACCGCCAGTGAAGACCATACCGCCAAAATCCATAGGCGTGCAGCTAACGGCAAATGGTTGTCGATAACCACCTTGCAACACAAAAACAAAGTCATCTCAGCCGAGTTTAGCCCGGATAGCAAGCATATCATCACTGTCTGGACTAATCAGACTGGTAAGTTTGGACAAACAGCAACGATTTACAGCGTTAACCCTGATGGTTGCTGGACAGAAAAAGCCGACATTAGCCACTCCGACAGGATCTGCTCAGCCACCTTCAGCCCCGACAGCTGCCATGCAGTGACGGCCAGTCTCGATCACACGGGTACCGTCTTCAGTTTTGATAGCGACAACAACTGGCAGAAAAATGCGCTGATCAACCATACAGGGAGGGTCAGCTCTGCCAGCTTTAGCCCCAATAGTCTGCTGATAATAACCAGCAGTGATGATCACTCGGCGAAAATTTACGGGTTTGATACAGACCACAGGCGCTGGACAGAGCAAATGGCCATTATGCATGAAGATAAAATCAATTCTGCCCTGTTCAGTGCTGATAGTCGCCATATTTTGACACTATCGAGCAACGACACATCAGAGCCCAAAAACAATTGTAAAGCCTTAATCCACTCTCTCTGTACCGAAGGGCAGTGGCTGCCTGGCGCCAATATTGAGCTAGAGGGCGGGGTCTGTTCAGGTCAGTTCAACCACGATGGTACCCATGTTGTCATCAACGACTTTTCAGGCGATGCCCAGATCCTTGGCTGTGGCAAAGATGGCAAATGGTCGCGTAAAACTCTCATCCGCCATCCATACTCGCTCAAATCATCAGAATTCAGCACCAACGGTAGCCATCTCGTCACCATTAGCAGCAAGGGGAAGCGGATTAAAGTCTGGCGCCTCTGCGGGGTAGAGGCAGCGCCAACATCCCATTCAAAAGGTAAACGTGCTGCAGCGTCATCGTTATTGTCGCCGCCTCCAAGTAAAAAGGCTCGCAGGTGAACGGTTAGCAAAATCGTCGTAAACCCTCGCCCAATCGAGGGTGTTGTAAAACTTCAACAGCTCGTTCTCACGCTCTGAAGTCGTCATTCCCGCGAAGGCGGGAATCCATCGCCAACGGTGGATCTCTGCCTTCTCGGGGATGACAAGGCCAGGGGGACACCGGGCAGTATGGTTCTGGTGGTGAGTCATTGTGGATTCCCGCCTTCGCGGGAATGACGAGAATGAAGCCGGGAATGACGAGAATGAAGCCGGGAATGACGAGAATGAAGCCGGGAATGACGGGAGTCAACTCGTTCCCAGGCTGGAGAGAGTTTTGCGACACCCTCAATCGGGCGGGGATATAAGACGGGAACGCAGAGCGTTCCGGTTGAGTATTTGTACGTAGTTGGTTGTATTTTCCATCGGTCTGTCTCTATGCAGAGACTCACGGTGACGAAAACCAAGCACTGTTAACAAAAAATTAAGGCAGAGACAACTGCCCAACCGCCCTTGAAGAACCAGACGAGCCCATACCTGAGTGACCCGTTAAGGCTGCGGCAAATCAAACAAAAGACCAATAAATAACCGAGGGGCACCCGGTTACTGCTGATGGAGGCTTCTGTGTAAGTCCAGTCGCTATAGGCTGGCTGTAGCCTGTGAAGTCAGAAGCCTCGCCTGACAAGGCAGGGAGTGTCACAGACTATCTTGGAATAGCCACTTATGATCAAAAATTATTGCCATTTTCAGACGGTGTGCCATTGAGGTTAGTGCGTCTGGTTTGATTTTTGATTGGATTGAGTGCTTAACTGGCAGAAACGCCCAGTAAATACCTCTACGTTGGAGGAATGAAGCCATGAGGTTTCAACCTGCCCCGATTAATTCCAAGGGAAAAAAGATGAAAAAAATCCTTTTATTTCTATTAGTGTTAACTGCTTGCGGACTCAGTAAAGCGGCGCAATACGAACTAAACCGGGATATATCAAGAGTGTCATTTGCTACGGTGAAGTTAGAGTACGTTATTGAGTCGGCTTCAATATCCTCTCTAACGGGCAGTATTAATGAAGCCGGTCTGTTAACTCTGGATATTCCAATCTCTGGCATTGACACTGGCATTGGAATTAGAAATGAGCGCTTGAATAAGCTGTTTTTCCAATCGGATTTATTTCCCAGTGCTAAGGTTTCTGCACAAATTTCCAACTCATTATTAGCCCCTGAGACAGTGGTTAAGCAGCTAACTGTGCCGGCAAAAGTAACCCTTTATGGCCAAACACAAGAGCTGGAATTTCCAGTCAATGTGGTAAAGTGCGGAAATCTATTGTCGGTGGCCAGCACAGAGCCGGTTATCATTCGAGCTTCTCAATTTGGTATTCCGGCTAAAAATCTGACAGAACTGGCTAAAACTGTGGGACAGATCCCGATTTCTGACACCGTTCCTGTCAATTTTTCATTAGTATTCAGCAAATAAAATAGATCTACCTGGAAAGCAGGATGGCGGGATCAGTTCTCTGTTCTTGCTTGATGGCGGCCAACCATCCAGTGCAGCCAAGTGGTATGGAATATACCTCTTGGCTGCACTAATTTTGCTTGGACAGCTCTTTATATTTGGTGACAATATTTTCCAGACTTTTCTTTTCTGTATCCATGATGTCCTGAACACTCTTTGGGACCTTGTTCATGTTTATCTGGCTCATTTCGCTTAACAGTCCTTTTGCCTGGTTGTTCAGCTCTTCGAGCTGACCGGCTGTTAAATTTTGACCCTTATTTCCTCCGGCTGTTAAATTTTGATCATCATCTTTTTTGGTGTTCTTCAGGCGCAGTTCGGCAAATTTTTCGGTGACGGGGTGAGCGGATTTTAGCCAGGGTGTGCAATGATCGAGGGTGTATTGAAAACTGTTCACCCGTGCTACCTTGAAAACACCTGTACCATGGGTTTTCTCGGTAATGCTTTCCAGAGGCACTTTACCGAAAGGCGTGTCATCCAGGCGTACTTTGTATTTACCTTCTGTCCTGTTCTTGAGGTCATTCAGCAGCGTCGTGTAATTCTGGTATTCCTGCTGGGATATAGTGTCCAGTTGTTGATTCAGCCATTGGGATACTTCTTTACCCGAGTTGGGCTCAAGGTCCTGCAGACTCATGGGGTCAAGATGGCCGTGCTCGGACAGGGGTAACATCATCTGACTGACTGCCGCCATTCTCACATTTCTGCCGAGCTGATGTTGGTCAAAGAAACGATAGAAGCCGGTAAGGCTTTCACCTTTTTGGAAAGCAATGTCTTCCAGTCTGTTCCTGAGTCCTTTCTGGGTATCCGAAGCACTGCTTTTGTTACTGAGGATTGAGGAACCTGGTACTTCATGCTTGAACCATTTTTTATCGACACCCCCTTTTTCGGATGCCCCCGTCAGAGCCATGGCTCTCAGATATCGGGTGAAAAATTTCGGCATCTGCTCTTTCCAGGGGGTGTCCTTGCGCTGAGCGAGACTTTTGGACATATATTTTGCCGGTGCATCCAGTGCCGCTTGTCTTTTTCTCCGGCGTCTGGCCGGAAGAGAAATTTCAGTGATAGGAGCGGCTGGCTCTGTCTCAACCTTCTCTGATGGTGTGACAGGCGTTTTCTGAATGCTCGCTGGCTCTTTGCTTTTTGCAGTCGGAGCTACACTATCGGGCAGTGAGCTGGTGCGGACTGGTGGTTTTGGAGGCACTTTTTTAACGGTTCTTTCCGGGGGAGCTTGCTTCAGAAGTTCTTTACCCTTTGTTTCCAGACGCCGATAAAAATGCTTCTGCAAGTCTTTTATCGCAGCGGGATCGTCTGCGAGTTCCGGGATTCCCAGTTTTTGGGCTGCGCCCCTCAGGGCTTCCTGTACGTCAGAGAACGCATCATCTCCCTCAGCACAGGAGCCGGGTTTGAAGGTTGCAATCAGTTCCCGGTACTCTGCCTGCTTGTCCGTTGCCCATGATATTTTGGCCAGGTGATGGTCCAGTAGATTGCTGGTCGCTTTTTGCATAGCGGCAGTCTGAAGCAATGTGTTCGTTGGAGGTGTCGCAGGCTTGCTAATGGATCGACTGGCAACTGATTTAGCTTCCTGGGGTCTTTCAGTCAGCACCTGGCTTCTGGGTCTGAGTCGGGTCTTCTGCTCAACAGAGGGTTGTTTCTGCGGCTTAAGATCGGTCGCCGACGGTGCCTGTCTGCGCGGCTGGGACGATGTCTTGTACATTTCTTTAGGCGTTGGAGGTATAACCCGGACGCCCCGTTTATAGATGGACTTTTTTTCAGGAGTCACCTGATCTCCAGGAGAGAGCATCTTGCTGACGACATCACTCAACGCCTTGACTTTGCCATCCTTGGAAACCCGATTGGTCTGCTCAGGCTGTATCCATTTTGGACCCTGACCTGAGGTTTTGTCGATCAAGCTCATACTGTCCCTGTATGCCGTTTTCTATCCGTTCCTTAAGAATAGTAGAGCATTAGTTGTTCTATTTATTATTGCCTCTGGTTTTTATTAGCTTTTGGCCGCATTTTTAATCCACTTCTTCAGCTGATTGGCGGGCAGGGCACCGGATATACGGCCAATTTCTTTCCCGCATTTGAACACAATCAGGGTTGGGATAGAGCGGATGTTCAATTGCGCTGCAATTTGCTGGTGCTTTTGAGTATCGAGTTTTGCCAGTCTTATGTTGGGTTCGAGTTCACGGGCTGCTTCGGAAAAGGCTGGAGCCATGGCTTTACAGGGACCGCACCAGGGAGCCCAGAAATCCACCACAACCGGTATATCGGTCTGGGCCAGAAAACGTTTGAAATTACCGGAATTGAGTTCTACGGGTTTGCCGTAAAAGAGTTTGTTCCTGCATTTACCGCAAGAGCCCCCGTCTTCCAGGCGCTCTTTAGGGACCCGGTTGGGAGTGCTGCATTTGGGGCAGGCGATTTGCAAGGGCTGAGACATATCATTACCTGGGACAAATGAAGAATTTTACGTGATATATGTGGGGGATTATGACTCGTTAATAGAGCATAAGACCAGATGCATTAATGCAAACTCTGGGTTAACCGCTAATCTGAAAGTAGGGCAATTGTTATAAGAAGGTTAAATCATGGACGTTTACCAAATCGTTGAGTCCGGTGTGCTGGAGAACAAGAAAGTGCTGGTGGCTGAAGATAATCCCGCCAATCAACTGGTGCTGAAGAAGTTACTCAAGAAAGTCAATATTGAGCCGGTTTTCGCAGAAAACGGTCAGGAAGCTCTGGAATACTGCAAGAGTGATCCGGAGAGCTGGGACCTGATTCTGATGGACTGTGAAATGCCCGTCATGGATGGTTACACTGCCACCGAAGCAATCCGGGAGTTTGAACAGGAGGCCGGAATAGAAGAGCATACTATTATTGGTCTCAGTGCTCATGCTATTGACGAGTTAAAAAATAAAGCCTTATCCAGAGGCATGGACGACTACTTAACCAAGCCTATTGAGCGTGATTATTTATTTCAAACCCTGGTCGATTATCTCGGCTGAATGACGTCTCAGGAAAAAGGCCAGCAAAAATGCTGGCCTTTTTGACAGGGGGCTGGCGTTAACCGATCAATTGGCAACGATATTAACCAGTTTGCCGGGTACTACAATCACCTTGCGAACAGTCTTTCCTTCAGTAAACTTGGTTACATTTTCCTGCTCAAGCGCCAGCTTTTCAATCGCACTTTTATCCATGTCGGCTGGAACTTCCAACTTTGCACGAACTTTGCCGTTGACCTGAACCACCATGGTGATGGCGTCTTTCTCCAGGGCAGACTCATCCACCGCAGGCCAGCCAGCCTGAACCACAGGCTCTGCATGACCCAGGGCATTCCAGACGCTGTGCATAGCGTGAGGAGCAATAGGTGCTAACATCAGAGTGGAGGCCTCCAGGGCTTCACGAAGAACGGCACGAGCCTGATCACTGTTGTCCCGGAACCGGGCAATCGCGTTGTTCAATTCCATGATGGCAGCAATAGCGGTGTTAAAAGTCAGACGACGTTCGCAATCATCGGAAACCTTTTTGATAGTTTCGTGAGTTTTACGACGCAGGTCTTTCTGTTCCTTGCTCAAAGCCTTGCTGTCCAAAGCAGGTACATCTCCGGAAGCCAGATGTTCAGAAACCTGTTTCCAGAAACGACGCAGGAAGCGGTGAGCGCCTTCAACAGCGCTTTCGGACCATTCCAGGGTCTGCTCGGGAGGTGCAGCAAACATGGTGTACAGACGGATAGTGTCGGCACCGTACTTATCGATCAGTTCCTGTGGATCAATACCGTTGTTTTTGGATTTGGACATTTTGCTCATGCCCGCATGCTCAACGGTTTCACCGGTTTCCTTCAGGGTGGCTTTGATCAATCGACCTTTGTCGTCCAGTTCAAAGTCTACTTCGTTTGGTGCAATCCAGTGCTTCAGGCCCTTATCGTCCAGCTTGTAAAAGGTATCAGCCAGAACCATGCCCTGACAGAGCAGCTTTTTGAAGGGTTCGTCACTGTCAACCAGGCCGGCATCACGAAGCAGTTTGTGGAAAAAACGGGAGTAAAGCAGATGCATAACGGCATGTTCAATACCACCAATGTATTGATCGACAGGCAGCCAGTAGTTGGCAGCCGCCGGGTCCAGCATTTGTTCGTCAGTCTTAGGAGAGCAATAACGAGCGTAGTACCAGCTGGACTCCATGAACGTATCGAAGGTATCGGTTTCACGGGTTGCTGTCTGGCCGTTATGGGTGGTTTTAGCCCACTCAGGATCGGCCTTGATGGGTGAGTGAACACCATCCATCTCAACATTTTCAGGCAGCAGAACCGGAAGATCTTCCAAAGGGACTGTGACTTCAGTGCCATCTTCCAGATAACACATGGGAATCGGAGCTCCCCAGTAACGCTGACGACTGACTCCCCAGTCACGCAGACGGTAGTTAACCTGCTTTTCACCTTGGCCCAAAGCAATCAGCTTGTCGGCAATTGCATTGAATGCTTCCTGAGAAGTCAGGCCGTCAAATTCCCCGGAGTTGATCAGCTTGCCTTTTTCAGTGAACGCTTCTTTGGACAGGTCACACTCTTCGCCGTTTGCGGGCTCGATGACTTGTTCGATAGCCAGTTCAAAGCGGGTAGCAAATTCGTAGTCACGCTGATCATGACCGGGTACCGCCATAACAGCGCCGGTGCCGTAATCCATCAATACAAAGTTGGCAGCCCAGACAGGTACTTCTTTACCCGTCATTGGGTGAATGGCTCGAATACCGGTATCGACACCCACTTTTTCCATGGTGGCCATTTCTGCCTCGGTGACACCGTTGGACTTACATTCTGCAATGAAAGCGGCCAGTTTCGGATTATTAGCAGCCGCAGCTTTGGCAATAGGATGCTCTGCAGCAACGCCCACGTAAGTCACACCCATCAGCGTGTCCGGGCGTGTGGTGTAGATCTGGAATGCTTCCGGTGATCCGGCAACGGGATTGGCCACTTTGAAGGTCATCTGAACACCTTCGGAGCGACCAATCCAGTTGCGCTGCATGGCTTTAACCTGATCAGGCCAGTCTTCCAGCTGATCCAGATCAGCCAGCAGTTCGTCAGCGTAAGCCGTGATTTTCACAAACCACTGGGGCAGCTCTTTACGCTCCACCAGAGTGTCGCAACGCCAGCAACGGCCATTTTCTACCTGTTCGTTGGCCAGTACGGTAGCGTCGTTAGGGCACCAGTTCACAGAAGACATCTTCTTGTAGACCAGACCCTTTTCGTACAGTTGGGTGAAGAACCACTGTTCCCACTTGTAGTAGTCCGGTTTGCAGGTGGTCAGCTCGCGGTTCCAGTCATAACCGAAGCCAAGACGCTTGAGCTGACCTTTCATGTAGTCAATGTTTTCGTAAGTCCATGGAGCTGGAGCGGTTTTGTTTTTGATAGCGGCGTTTTCTGCCGGTAGACCGAAGGCGTCCCAACCCATGGGTTGCAGGACGTTTTTACCCTGCATACGTTGATAACGGGAGACCACGTCGCCAATGGTGTAGTTGCGAACGTGGCCCATATGCAGTCGGCCGCTGGGGTAAGGGAACATGGACAGACAATAGTACTTTTCCTTGCCGGCCTCTTCACTGACAGCAAAACTGTCATTCTCTTCCCAGTATTTCTGGGCTTCTGTCTCAATCTTGTGCGGCTGGTAATGCTCTTCCATCATGGCTCTTTGCGAGAATCTGGATTTAAAGGGTTTCAAACTCTGCAATTAAAAATTTGCAAAATGTACAAATTTTTAATTGCAGAGCGGAGAAGAACACGGGTGTTCAGTATAACCTGCGAAGCATACATGAGTGAGGGCAGCGGGGGTAGCGCTTCTGGAATTTTTTGTTATGGGGCTTGTAGAACAATGTACAACAGAGCAGGCAGGGCAACAAAATGTGAGTTTGATGATGTACTGGATGAAGTATTTGAGGTGGACCTGGTCGATGTATTGGATGAACTGGATGTATTGGGTGAAGTAGATGTATCGGTTGAAGTAGATATATTGGATGAAGTGGGTGTACTGGATGTAGCTAACTTACTCCAGTTTTCTAAAATAAGTGAATGACCAGAAATAAACCAGGTGCCAGAATGCGCCTGATACACTTCTTCTAACGCAATTGAGTCACTGATGAATTCATGATTGAAAGACAGAGATACTTTATTCTGAAAGATTGCACCCGCTAAAAACGAGATGTTGACAGAAGAATGATGTATTCCTAATACATAAGTCTCGTTGTTCCGAAAATAAAACAAAGGTCCTCCTGAGTCGCCATTCTGCGATGTACCCCTATACCAAAGTCGATAGACGTCGGTTCGACATTTAAAGGGCCAATATAAAGAAGCTGATCGTAATATTTTTTTACCTGCATAACCAGCAGCCATTGGATGGGGCGCAACTTCCCGGAGATCAGGGCATGTTGCATTTAATTGCATTTTTGGAGGTGCTATGTTCACTGAATCCTCCAGTTCAATGATTGCAATGTCGTGTATTGTGTTCGGATGTCTGTAATCAGGGTGCTTGATATATCTAACAGCCTCTCTAACTGGAGCATGAGCTTTATTAAAGAAAAAAAGTCGTAGACTATCATTTTCGCTTAATGAACTTACACAATGGGCTGCAGTCAACAGATGAATGTCAGATATTAGTACTGCTGTACATAATGATGAGGGGGAGGATGAGAAGGCAATCCATGGATATGTGTCAATGGGCACTACTGATGATGGCACATATCGTTCAACTCTATCCAATGATGCGGCAAAAACATCTTTGAATATAAAGGTGTAAAAAAACAGAGTTAAGATTGCGTTTTTGTTTGCATGCACGGATTCAGCTCTCCTGAATCTATGAAAGTTGCTTACGAAATTAGCATATTTTGCTTGTTCTGCAATTGCTATCTTTATTGCGCAGCAGCACCTGAGTGTGGCAAGCAAACGTTCATGAAGCGTTTTTCATTGGAAGTTCATAAGATAAAAGCGCGTTATCCTGATGCGACTTATGTGGGTGTTGCATACACAGCGGCTGACAACTGGACATTTCTGGAGCTACTAACATTACAGCTGACTCAGGTCTTGCTCTTATTAACCATTATTGATGGAAGTAGATATGTTTTCAGTATTGAAGATCTGGTTATCCGGATTCCCGGTAATATTGGCTGCTTTGTGGATAGATTCTGGATACTCTTGTACTCACCCCAGAGCTGAAGTTCAGGCTCGTTGTGAAGAGGTGTTAAAAGCAAATCCGGGTATTTTTACTCGTTTTGTTTTTCATGACGATCCGGCTGTGAGTCTGAGGGGCATTCTGAAAACCCGAAATACTCTGCATATTGTAACCAGTGATTATGCCCTGGATGCTCCGATTACCGTATCAGGTTATTTCGTCAATGTGGGGATTATTGGTGTTGCCACTGATGGCAAATATCCAACATTGTCATTGACAGGACCAATGTTATCCCATGGCGTTGATGCGTTCATTCGAGTTTCAGACTTCAGGTTATTGTATCTCGATGGGTTTGAACTGGATGCCGGTGGCAGCTTTGCTAATTTTTACGGCAATCTTAACCATTTTATTCATGCCAGTAATGATAGAGTTACACTGAAGAATCTCAAGTTACACAAAGCTGATGAATCTATTGATAGCGCTATCTATGTGGAGCACTCCAAAATACTGGAAGTCAGCCATTTAGAAATCTGGACAGATGGGTACAGAGAACCACCATTGCTTGAAACCAGAAAGGTTGATGAAGTGTACTTGAGTGACAGTACGGTGCATGGCTACCCATCAGAATGCACACTGATTTTGCATGAAAACAGTTATCAGGTGTCGTATTTAAATGTTGCCTTACCCATTAAACAAGAACGTTTTTCGTATGTGTTTGCTTACCCGGGAATTTCTATCGTTTATAAAGATCCTGAAAAATTCAGTGCCAATTTGAGTTTCGAAAATATAAGAACCGATCCGCCCTCATATCATGATCCCGATCTTGACTGGGTTCAGGTTCCTTTATGGGTAAATGGTCCTGATCAGGTTCACGCGAGCGTTACCTATAAAAATAACACGTTTGACCGGGCAAATACTCTCATGTTTCTTACTGATGTTCATTGGAAGGGAGATGCTGCAGCCATACCTATCCTGAAAACACCTCAATATGAGGCATTTTTAAAAGAAGATTTTGTTCCAAAATGCCTTCATAGAAAGTATCCATCAGCTTCTATAAAAGGGAATAAAGAATTAATAGAGTTGCGAATATCATTAGATAAACTATTAAATATTAGCGAGCGAGAACTCTAAGATAATGCCTGCTCTTATTGTGATTTTTCATTTAAGTCTGTTTGTCGCCTTAGCATTTGACTTATTTGCCTGAGGGTGGTTCACCTGACGGAATGTTTCTGAATTGAATTTTTGAATTGTTTGACCATTATAAGTACCTAACCAGTTGGTTTCACATATTCTGGACGGCGGCTTTTTCCACCCTTCTGCGTTCCAACTCTGGTTGCGTAGCTACGGCTACGCGCCCGTCATTGCGCCTTGAAGGATGAAAAAATCCACTCGCCAGAATATGCGAAACCAACTGGCCAGGTACTTACATGATTCAGCTTTTGCTAATGCTAACTATTTTTAACGGAAATAGATATGTTTTCAGTATTGCAGATCTGGTTATACCGATTTCCAATAATATTGTCCGCTTTGTGGATAAATGCCGGATATTGTTGCACTCACCCCAGAGCTGATGTTCAGGCTCGTTGTGAAGAGGTTTTAAAAGCATTTCCGGGTGTTTTTACTAATGTTGTTTTCCATGACAATCCGGTCAGAAGTCTGAGGGGTAATCTGAAATCCCGAAATACTCTGCATATTGTAGCCAGTGATTTTGCTCTGTATGATCCGATTACCGTGTCAGGCAGAGCTGTCAATGTGGGTATTGTTGGTATTGCCACTGATGGCAAGTATCCAACTGTGTCATTAGCGGGGACAATATTTTCCAACGGTGTTGATGAGTTTATTCGGGCTTCAGACACCCAATTGCTGTATCTCGATGGGTTTGAACTGGATGCCGGTGGCAGCTTTGCTAATTTTTACGGTAATCTTAATCACTTTATCCATGCCAAGAGTGACGAGGTTACGCTGAAGAACCTCAGGTTACACAAAACGGGTGAGTCTATTGAAAGCCCTATTTATGTGGAGCACTCCAAAAAACTGGAAGTCAGCCAGATTGAAATCTGGAATGATGGGAATAAAGAGCATCCAGTGGTTGCAACCAGGGAGGTTTTTAAAGTGCAATTCAGCGACAGTACTGTGCATGGATTCCCATCAGAATGCACACTGATTTTGCATGAAAACAGTCGTATTGTGTCGTATTCGAACTTTACCTACCCTGTTAAACATTCACAGTCTTGGCAATCTGGAGTTACCCCGGGGATTTTTATCGTTTATGAAGATTATGGAATGTTCGCTGCCAAATTGAGTTTTGAAAATATAAAAACTGAACCATCCGCATCCCATGACCCCGCTTTTGATGAGATCCAGGTCCCATTATGGGTAAAACGTCGTTATGGTGAGGTTCACGCGATCATTACCTATAAAAATAACGCTTCTGACCGACAAATGACCGGCATATTTCATTCTAATGTTCCTTGGTGTATCAATGATAAAATCAGTTATTTTCCAAAAAAAACTGATAAGGAGGACAAGTTAAGTGAATATTTTGTTCCAGAATGCCTTCAGAGAAGGTATCCAACCGCTCACATAGAAGGAAATACAGAATAAATGTGGTCGTCTAAGTCATAGAAACAAATAAACAATGCGTGGAAAACCAGAGTTATCTGATTTGTATTCCTTGTGTTCATGTCAGTGGTGACATGGTTATGCTGAAAAACCTGAAGTTACACAAAACCAATCAATCTTCAAAAAGCACTGTCTATTTGGAGCATTCCAGGCAATTGGAAGGCAGTCGTATAGAAATCTGGGGAGATGGAAATAGAAGACAACAACTGATTGAAACCAAAGAGGTTCATGAAGTGCATTTCTGCGACAGTACAGTGCATGGATTTACGGCGGAATGTAATCACCGGTCTGAGATGGCCCTTTTCAGCTCGGGATTGGCCACCAGGACCGGATGTAAAGTCACAAGGTGTCGTGACTTCGTGGTAACTATGGGGAACCGTGGTAATATGATCCTGTTCGTTAAAGTCGTCTTGTTAAAAAGGATATTGTGCAAAAATCCGGTTCATGAGTGACGATGAGTTTCTTGTTTTTTCTCTTGAAACAGATTTTGCATCAGGCATATGAGCACCCGTACTCCAACAAGAAGAGGCGCCAGCAAGGCCGCTTCGAAAAAGAAATCCAATCAACAGTCGAAACTGCCAGGCTGGATGTGGCTGGTAACCGGTTTTGCGGCAGGCTTTTTTGTGGCTTTCCTGATCAAGCTGACACCGGCTCCTGTTTCCGTTAATGCTCCTATGGAGACAGCTGAAACGGCTCAGTCGGGTAAGGAACGCCCGGAGCCGGTCTTCGATTTTTATACCGTGCTGCCCGAGCAGGAAGTGATTCTGCCTGAACCGATTGAACGCCAGTCGCCACCTGCAGTCAGTGTCAGTGAAAAAACTGGCTCCAAATCCGTGCCTGAAGCGAAAAGAGCTACTAAGCCCGGTGTGAAGTATTTGTTGCAGGCTGGTTCATTTCGAAGTGCCAAAGACGCCGATCGTCTGAGGGCGCAGTTGCTTTTGGCAGGTCAGGAACCCAGGGTCGTCAAGGTAACCGTGGGTGCAGGGGAGTCGTGGCACAGGGTGCAGCTGGGGCCTTTTGATACATCAGAAAGTATTGATCAGGCAAAGCAGGTGCTGGCTGATTTCAAGATTGATGGTCTGTTGTTGAGAATGAAATAGCTGGATTCACCCACTTATACTCCCGAATGATAAAGTGCCATAAGCGAAGAAAAATGAATCAGGTGATAAGTATGAAAGCACCGGTAGCCCAAAAAATAGCCCACGAGATCGTTCAACATGGTACCAGCAGGGTTGATGACTACCACTGGCTGAGAGATAAAAACTGGCAGAAGTTTATTGCCGGTGATCTGGATTTTGATAATCCGGCGGTTCTTGAATACATCCAGTCTGAAAACGCCTACAAAGATGAGTTTATGAAAGGCTACAAGGATGTTGAAGAAACTCTCTACGGTGAAGTTCTTTCCCGTATCAGGGAAGACGATGAATCCTGGCCGGTCAAAGAAGGTGGTTTTTTCTATTACTCAAGAGAAGAAAAAGGCAAGGATTATTCGATTCTCTGTCGCAAGCAGGGCTCAAGAGAAGCGCCTGAAGAAGTCTACTTTGACATAAACAGGGAAGCAGAATGTAAAGAGCTTTATATCTTCGGTGCTTCAGGCACCAACCTTAAGCAGACTCATTTTGCCTACAGCTTCAATCTGACCGGTTCAATGGAGAGGACTATTCGGGTTCGAGATCTGGAGACAGGACAGGATCTGGATTGGGAGTTTGCAAACAGTACCGGGTCTTTTCTCTGGCACGGCAATGAGCATCTGTACATTGTTGAGCGGGATGAGTCAGGTCGTGGTCGTGATGTATACAAAGTCCATATCCATAAAGGTGTTGCTGAAAAAGAGTTAATCTTTTCCAAGCCTGAAGAATACGACAGCATGTTTTTGTCATTATCACGAACCAATGATCGTGAGTATTTCATGATTCATCTGGATAGTGGTTCGACGCATGTCGTGTATTTGGCTGGACGGGATTCAGATCAGTTTGAAAAGTTTGCTGTGGGCGAGAACGATGTCTCTTTCTCTCTGGAACATTACAGGGGCGACTTCTACATTCTGACCAATCAGGATGGAGCCAACGACTTCAAAGTTATGAAGTGTCCGGCAGCTTCTGAAATGACGATTGCTCAGGAAAAGTGGCCCCAGGAAAACTGGCAGGAGTTTCTGCCTGAGCAGAAGAACCTGTGCCTGGGCGGTATCCATTTCTATAGCCACTTTCTGATCGTTGAGCGCAAGAATAACCAGACAGTACTGGATGAAGTGGCTGTGATGGATATGGATTCCGGAACTCTCTCAATCATCTCAATGCCGGATGAGGCTTATTGTCTGGATTTTTATGGTGACTGGGATCATCAGGCAACCGTTGTCAGGTTAGACTACGATTCACCTGTATCGCCAAACACGGTGTTTGAGTTGAATCTGGAAAATGGTGCTTTGACAGAGGTTTATCGCAAGGATGTTCCCAACTTTAATGCCGCGCTTTATGAAGTGAAGAGAGAGTTTGCCATGGCTCGAGATGGTGAACAGGTGCCACTGACCATTATCTGCAAAAAAGGAACGAAGCTGGATGGAAGTAACAAGGCCATGGTGTATGCCTATGGTTCTTATGGCTATGGAATGCCGGCAGGTTTTTCTTCGCCTAAATTCAGTTTGATTGATCGCGGCTTTGTCTATGCCATTGCACATGTCAGGGGCGGGGATGACAAGGGGTATAGCTGGTATCTCAATGGCAAAATGCAGCACAAAATGAATACCTTTAATGATTTCATTGATTGCTGTGAGTACCTGGTTCGTCGTGGCTATACGGCCCGGGGTAATATTGCTATCAATGGTGGCAGTGCGGGCGGTCTGCTGATGGCAGCCGTGACCAATATGAGACCCGACCTGTTTGGTTGTGTTGTTGCCGATGTGGCTTTTGTCGATGTGATCAATACCATCAGTGATGCGTCTTTGCCCCTGACTGCGCCAGAATGGGAAGAGTGGGGTAACCCGATCACCAGCAAAGAAGACTTTGATTACATCTCAGGTTATTCGCCCTATGACAACATAGAAGCAAAGGACTATCCGCCTACGCTTTACAACTCGGGGATATCCGATGAGCAGGTCACTTATTGGGAACCCACCAAAATGGTGGCCAAACTAAGAGCCTTGAAAACCGACGATAACCCCCTGATCCTCAATATGAAAATGCATGCGGGTCATGCCGGTGCCAGCAAGCGTTACGAATGGATAGAGGAGATTGCATTTGATTACGCCTTTATCCTGAAATGTTTTGATAGGATGTAAGTACTCAACCATACGAAATCATATTTTCTGACTCATTGTTCAGGCACTCGCGGCAACTGCTCCTGCGTTGCTCTAGCTCCTGCATCCATACAGTCGTGATGCGTTGCAACTCTGGTCACATAGCTTGCTATGTTCCCATCGTTGCACCTTGCAGAGCACCTGCCCAATAAGCCAGAAATATTCGATTCCGTATGGCTGAGTACTTAACGGACTGTCAGGCGCGGAAACACTATTAAGTGTTACCATGGGGTTAATTTCGAAATTTTCTAATGCGAAAAATCAGGCGGATAACCCACTGGTCAGGAGCGCGTTATGCGGTATGGAAAGTTTTTCCCTGCCGCCCCCTTGATAATTCTGTCTCGCCCCCAATATTAATCGACGAATCAAGCAAAATGCTAAAAGGAGCCCACCTTGGAACAGTATCGCGGCACCACCATTCTGTCCGTTCGTCGAAACGATAGTGTGGTCGTAGGGGGTGATGGTCAGGTTTCACTGGGTAATGCCGTCATCAAGGGCAATGCCCATAAGGTGCGTCGCCTGTTCAAAGGCAAGGTTATAGCAGGCTTTGCAGGTGGTACAGCAGACGCATTTACTCTTTTCGAACGTTTTGAAGCCCAGTTGGAAAAGCATCATGGGCGTCTGGAAAAAGCAGCCGTTGAACTGGCGAAAGAATGGCGTACCGACAGAACATTGCAGCGTCTGGAGGCCATGTTGATTGTGGCAGACGCCAAAGCATCTCTGGTCATTACCGGCAATGGTGACGTTATGGTCACTGACGATGGCATTCTGGCCATTGGCTCGGGTGGATTCTTTGCTCAGTCTGCTGCCAAAGCGCTCTACCAGAATACTGACCTGGGTGCGAAAGATATCGTTGAGAAAAGTCTGGAAATAGCCGCAGATGTCTGCGTCTATACCAACCAGAACCGGGTTATCGAAGAAATCAAGATTGAGCAGTCCTGACCAGAAGGCCGAAAGCAGAAATCGGTTACAATCCGGCTTCTCGCTGACAGTGTTTAAATGGTGAATTTACTGATCTTTCGTTAACAGAGTCTGTGACATGTCAAATATGACCCCTCGTGAAATCGTTCACGAACTGAATAAACATATTATTGGCCAGGATGATGCCAAACGTGCTGTAGCCATTGCTCTTCGCAATCGCTGGCGTCGCATGCAGCTGGATGAAGAGCTGCGAAATGAAATTACCCCCAAGAATATTCTGATGATTGGTCCTACCGGTGTTGGTAAGACTGAAGTCGCTCGTCGTCTGGCCAAACTGGCTAATGCCCCTTTTATCAAGGTTGAGGCAACCAAGTTTACAGAAGTGGGTTATGTTGGCCGTGACGTAGAATCCATCATCAGAGATCTGATGGATGCGGCTATAAAAATGCTGCGTGAGCAGGAAGTTGAGAGAGTAAAAGATCGTGCTCTTGATGCCACAGAAGAGCGGATACTCGACGCCCTGCTGCCTCCTCCCCGTTCCTTCTCGGAAGAGTCCGAAAAGCCTCAGGATAATTCAACCCGTCAGGTGTTTCGCAAAAAGCTGCGTGAAGGCCAGCTGGATGAGAAAGAGATCGAGATCGATGTTCGCGAAGCGGCCATGGGTGTGGAAATAATGGCACCTCCCGGCATGGAGGAAATGACCAGCCAACTGCAGAATATGTTCTCGAATCTGAATGCCGGCAAGCAGAAAAAACGCAAGCTGAAAGTCAAGGACGCTCTGAAACTGGTTCAGGACGAAGAAGCTGCAAAACTGGTCAATGAAGACGAACTGAAAACCAGAGCGATTGAGTCTGTTGAACAGAATGGCATTGTCTTCATCGATGAAATTGATAAGGTGGCCAGGCGTTCTTCCGGCTCCAACGCGGATGTTTCCCGTGAAGGTGTTCAGCGGGACTTGTTGCCACTGATCGAAGGCTGCACCGTTTCCACCAAGTACGGCATGATCAAAACGGATCACATTCTGTTCATGGCTTCCGGTGCATTTCACCTCGCCAAGCCATCTGATCTCATTCCAGAGCTGCAGGGTCGTCTGCCTATTCGTGTTGAGTTGAAGGCACTTACCACTAAAGACTTTGTTCGTATTCTGACTGAGCCTAATGCTTCCCTGACGAGGCAATATCAGGCGCTGATGAAAACAGAAGAACTCAATATTTCTTTTGCTGAAGATGGTATTGCCCGTATTGCGGAAGTGGCCTGGACAGTCAACGAGAACACCGAAAATATCGGTGCCCGTCGTCTGCACACCGTGATTGAGCGTTTGCTGGAAGAGATCTCCTACAGTGCAGCAGACCTCTCCCTGAAACACAGCGAATCACCGCTGCTGATCGATGCCGCTTATGTTAACGAGCATCTGGGCGAGCTGGTTCAGGACGAAGACCTGAGTCGCTATATTCTCTGATATTCTAGCCGACCATGCTCAGAGAGTTGTGGTCGGCAGTTCGCTTTTTCTCTTCTCTGTTTTTCAGCGCTATCCTGATCAGGGCAAGAAAGACGCCAGCCATCAGCCCTAACATAGCTCCTAAAACGACGATAAGCTTTTTATTGGGTTTAGAAGGTGAAACTGGCACGATCGCAGGTTGCTCTATTTTGGCAGGAATCATGGTAGAAAAGTCCGGGTCCAGTTTTTCTAATTGTTCGAGCTGGTAAACACGACTGGATACACCTCTGATGTAGGGTTTTTCTGCGCTATCTTCTGCATTGGGCCTGCTGTAAAAGCGATACTTCTCAATTCTGCTGCTGACCGCATCAACCCCTGACTTCAGAAGCTTTTCACCCAGTAAGTAAGTAGCTCCATCAATAATGGTTGCATTCACTTGACTGGTCTGGAGTTCCGTAATTCCGGCGGCTTGAGCCTGGGCTAAGGCTTCCTTCAATTCTGTCAGGCGCAGTCTGTTATAAGAGATGAAGTTTGATTCCAGACGATCAATATGACTTTTTATCTGCTTTTTCGTTATTTCAACCTGTGCATGAAAGTTCTCATGCATATTCTTTACGAACCGTTCCTGAGCATAGGGCAAAAGAACTTCATTAATGATCGATGCTGATTCTTCAGGGTTTGAAGAGCTGTATCGAATGTTCGTCCGATTATCATTCTTGCCCGTTGTGATAGCTAAGTTATCAGAAAATGCTTTGTATTGTGCTGCGAGCATTTTTTGATCAGGCGTTGAGCTATTATCGGAAGCAGTGTTTGCAAGAGACGACTTCTGGAATGCGTAACGTCTTGCGGCAGGGCTGGTTAAATACTTCAGGTACAGCTGATAGGCTTCTTCAGTGGTCAGATGCTCGGAGTCCTTGCTTTCACCATTTGAGGCAATCAGGAAAACGTTACTGTTCCAAGCCGCAATATTTGCCGGGGAAGATTCATTTAAGACAGCCTCGGTCGTGTAGCTTACAGGAAGCTTAAAGGCAGCAATCACAGCAATGGCTGTTGCCAGCGTGGTAATCACTATAATCAGCCATTTCTGGGCAAACAGTTTCTCTGCAAGTTCAAAAAGGTCAATTTCATCGTCAGGATAAGGGTCATGGTATAACTGATTTGGGGTCTGTAGGTTATTCATACCTGGGATAAAATCCTTGAGCGTATTTATTCGTTGTAAATTTAATGCTGCAACATTATCCAGAATAAAAGGGTTAATGTCTCCTGTGATTTTATGTTGATCAGGCAAAGACACTTGCAGGTAAAGCTCGGTATTTGATTGTTTTTATAATGCGCAATGGCTGTTACGAGACGCTTCAAAGATGAGTAGCGAAATTTTTCTGGTGAGCACTTCCGGTCGCGAGGGTATTTCGTCTGCCCAGTAGGCCATTGAACAATCCCTTCGTAGTTAAGCGATTTTCAACGTTTTGTGGCTACTTGCAGTGCACAAATGGCAGTCACCGGCACTGAAAGTAGCAGAGTTGGTCACGGCTATCTCCAAGTCCCATCGTCTCTCAAAAGGTAGATTCTCCACCAATCGGCAGTGGCAACTTTTACCCGGGTGCCACTGGTGTCTAACCACGGGTGGTCGCTATCACCGGTTTTTACTGCAGCTGCAACGACCCGATCCTTAAGATAAATGGTAGCTTTTGCTTCCTCTGATCCATCGGCGCGCGGACAATAGATTGTCACGCTGTTGTCATAAATGCCAGTACCGATAGCAGCCCTTGGGCCGAAAGCACCTTGTTGTGCGTTTTGCGGAGCTTGTTGTGAGGTTGACTCTGAAAACCCAAAAGCGCCGGTAGTGGTGTTATTATTTACGTTATGCATATTAAGTTCCTCTAATTAAATAAGTATCATCCTTGATTGCAAGGGCTTTGGTTTGAAGGACATTCAATACTGATGTCCTATGATAGGTTAGAACGGGTTTCAGATTGAAAGTTCATAACATGGATGGCAGCGTAACTAACAAGAAAACAGGACCCTGATAAACCGCGTTGAGCCTGTCATTTTGCTGAAGTAGAGATTTTGAGTATGCAGCAAATAACCCCCGAAGCTCTGAATGAATCCTCGCTATGGAGGCTTTAGTCCGAAAGGCTCCAAAGAGCTGCATCATGGTCGATATGCTGCCGTCTGCAGGGTCACAGCCATTATGGACAAAATACGCCTCCGACTCAGCCGGAGGCCATCGAACAATCCCTTCTTAGTTCAGTGATTTTCAACGTTTTTCGCCACTTGCAGTAAACAGGTGGCAGTCACCGCACTGAAGAAGCGTAGTTGATCACCTCTCCATAGAAGTGTCTTGTAAGAACCATAACCCATCAGCATTCTTAACGTAGGTTTTCGCCACTCCATCAGTGGTGATCTCCGCTCGGGTGCCATCGTCCCTTAAGTCGGCTGGAGCAATCGAATCCTGTAAGAACCATACTCCTTCAGCATCCTTAACGTAGATTTTCGCCACTCCATCGCGATTGTTAATCACCGCCCGGTTGCCATCGGCACTTAAGTTGTCTGGAGTGATATGATCCTGTAAGAACCAGCTGCTATCAGCAGACTTAACGTAGGTGCTCGCCACTCCATCGCGAGTGTTAACCACCGCCCGGGAGTCATCGGTACTTAACTTGGCTGAAGTGATCTGGTCACGCATGCTAAAGATGGCTTTCTTTTCACCTTCAGCATCATAGATTGACGCACTGCGATGAAAACTCTCAGCATCCATGACGATAACACTCTTCCCAAAACAGGTACCTTCTGGTGTGTTTTCCGGAGCTTGTGGTGCGGGTGAATACCCAGTAGCGCCGCTAATGTTACCATTATTTACGTTCATATTATGTTCCTCGAATTAAATAGGTATTTTCCTTGATTGCAAGGATTTCGGTTTGAAGGGCATTCAACATTGATGTCCTTTGATGGGTTAGAACGGGTTTCTGGTTGAAAGTTCATAACATTGTTGTCAGCATAACTAACAAGAAAACAGGACTCTGATGTAAGCTTTTTTGAGTCAGTCATTTAACGAAATACGCCTCCGACTCAGCCGGAGGCTATTGAACAATCCCTTCTTAGTTCAGTGATTTTCAACGTTTTGTCGCTACTTGCAGTGCACTGATGGCAGTCACCGCACTGAAGAAGCGTAGTTGATCACCTCTCCATAGAAGTGTCTTGTAAGAACCATAACCCATCATCATCCTTAGCGTAGGTTTTCGCCACTCCATCAGTGGTGATCTCCGCTCGGGTGCCATCGTCCCTTAAGTCGGCTGGAGCGATCGAATCCTGTAAGAACCATACTCCTTCAGCATCCTTAACGTAGATTTTCGCCACTCCATCGCGATTGTTAATCACCGCCCGGTTGCCATCGGCACTTAAGTTGTCTGGAGTGATATGATCCTGTAAGAACCAGAAGCTATCAGCAGACTTAACGTAGGTGCTCGCCACTCCATCACGAGTGTTAACCACCGCCCGGGTGTCATCGGCACTTAATTCGGCTGAAGTGATCATATCATCCACGCTAAAGGTGACTTTTATTTCGCCTCCTTCTAAGATTGACGCACTGTTACCAAAATTGTCATGTTTATTAATGACGATAACACTCCTCCCAAAACAAGTACCTTCTGGTGTGTTTTCCGGAGCTTGTGGCGCGGGTGAATACCCGGTAGCGCCGCTAATGTTACCATTATTTACGTTCATATTATGTTCCTCGAATTAAATAAGTATTCCTTGATTGCAAGGATTTTGGTTTGAAGGGCATTCAATATTGATGTCCTACGATGGGTTAGAACGGGTTTCAGACTGAAAGTTCATAACATTGTTGTAAGCGTAACTAACAAGAAAAAAGGACTCTGTTGTAAACCGCGTTTAGTCGGTCATTTAACTGCAGCAGAGACTTTCAGCATGCAGCAAAAAATCCCCGAGGCTCTGAAACAATCTCAACGACTGTTCATGCCGGTTGAGATGCTGCCATCTGCGACACCCTCTTTACGGCGGGGAGGGTGTCAATAATCCGATTCATTGCAGGTGGGATAACAGTACTGCGTCAGTTACCGAGGGAGAATATACGTCTGGCATTGTCGGTGGTTGCAGCGGCAATCTCTTCGCCATCCACGCCAAGCACCTGGCTCAGCGCGTGGACCACATAGGGCAGATTAGCCGGTTCATTATCATTTCTTCTTCTGCCACCCCGACGATTTTCTAACCGCTCTGGCATGACCAGATAAGGCTCTAAAAACGGTGCATCGGTCTCAACCATCAGGCGCTCACGCAGAGTCTCCCAACCAACAGAGCGCAGTGCCTTAACCAGATCTTCGTTACGTTTGTCGCCGATATAACCGGTAATTCCGATGGAACAGCCCAGATCAAGATAGGCCTGCAGTTGCTCACTGTTACCCGTGAAGCAGTGAACGCAAGCCATGGCTGGTGAAGGCAACTGATTTATGTGATCTTTCAGAATGCCGATGAAGTCATCATGGGCAAGTCGCTCATGCAAAAACAGTGGTTTTTTCAGCTCTGCAGCCAGCTCCAATTGTTTCCTGAACACGGTTCGTTGCACATCAGGAAACGACCATTCGCGATCGTAATCCAATCCACACTCACCCACCGCAATGCAGTGACGATCCCCCTGTTTAAGTATTTTTCTCATTTCCCGTATGCCACCTTCTCGGTGGAAATTCTTGGCATCGTGTGGATGGCACCCCACTGTATAGTACAAAGAGCATGGGGAGGAATCTGAAAATCCACAAGCTTCAGCAGCTTTCGCCGATGGCTCCGACCATTGATCCACCAGTTTCTGAGCCTTTTTCGACGCAGAAATGGAAGTGCCCGTTATCATGATGCTACCAACCCCTGCCCGGGAGGCTTCTGCAAGAACCTGGGGCAAGTCAAAGCAGTCTTTAACGAGATTGGCTCCAATATCAACAAGTGGCGTCGTGTATTGAGGCCTGCCGAACCTCGGGCGAGTCAGATTTACCTTGCCCGACTCTGGCCGGGCAGCTAACTGGAAACCAGAAGCTTCATCATCCCTGGCAGGCGCATCAGGTGATGCTGCGGCCTCGCTTGAGCGCTGGCAATATCGGGACTCCGGGCCCTTATCCATGACCTGCTGACCCTGAACGGCAGGGTAGTTCGGGTTGCCAAGGTATCGGAATGCAACGGGAAAAACGCCTGAAGAAGGCTTGTCAGCAGAACCTGAGCCTTTCTTCTTTTTTTTCATTTTCCGTGGCTTTGAACGGCCTTCTTGCCAGACTTTCAGATCCGCTTCGTCTGCGGCCCATTGCGTACCTTTGCTGCTAAAAGCAGTACTGGCAGTCCTACCGAAACAAGCACCTTCTCCAGCCTCTTGCGGTTGAGGTTGAACAGGTTGTGACGTGATTGGGTTTGAACCTCCGACAGCGCCGGTAGTGTTATTTGAGTTAATCATACTAAGCTCCTTCAATTAAATGAGTATTCTCCTTGATTACAAGGATATCGGGTTGAAGGGCATTCAACAGCGATGTCCTCCAATAAATCAGAGTGGTTCTCAGATTGAAAGTTCACAACATTGACGTAAGCATAACTAACAAGAAAACAGCACTCTGATGTAAACTGCGTTGAGCCAGTCATTTAACGATGCAGTAGAGACTTTGAAGCATGCAGCAAAAAATCCCCGAAGCTTTGAACTTTCACAGGCAATCCCAACGACTGGAGTTGAAATACGGCGGCGATGAGTCTTATCAGCTCAGCAGTGAGATGCTTCGTGTCCACAGCCCTTCTGCCGAGGTTAGGGGGCATGGTACTCCAGTACTGCAAACCGGAAAAAAGCAGGTTCAGGTCACCAATATAGAAAGGGTTGGCCACTATGCGATTAAAATTCACTTTAGTGATGGCCATGACAGTGGCATTTACGACTGGGGCTATCTCTACGATCTTTGTGTCAACCAGGAAGTGTACTGGGAGGCCTATCTGGAGAAGCTGCACCAGGCGGGTGAAAGCCGGGAGCCCGATGCTGATGTTGTCAAACTGATGATCAGTTAAATCGTTAGTTGAACAGTGTCCCTCTGGGTTTCCACAAATAGACTGCTGTACTCCAGGGGCATTCATAGAGCTGCATCAGGGTTCTCTCATTGTGAGAGACGACGATCTGGTAAGTGACCGATTCTCTCTGAGGCCTGCTGGTCAGGATAACGGTGGCAGGTCTACTGATAAGAACAGGGGTTCCGCCCAGGTTAAGGGTCTGTTGGTAAAGCCTGTTCATGATGGTTGAGATGCTGCCATCTTCGGGATCGTAGGAAAAATTTTCGGCAAATGAAACTCTGTAAGTGCGCTTGTCAGCAGGCAGGTCGCCAATGTTCTTGCTAATACTGCAGTTGTTGAGATCAAGATAGCCAGAAGGGGGGCGGTTACTTTTTATAGCGGAGAGTAGCCAGCGATGCCCCATGATTTTAGCGTCAGGAAGTGCCATAGATGTGACCGGCAGGGTCATAGCCATCAGGGACACAACCATTATGGATAGTACCTTTATGGATAGTACTTTTGCATTGTATGGCCATCTCATATCTGCTTCTCTCTGGAATGGGTGTTCTGGAGACTTTATCGGCCAAGGGATTAAGAAATTTCATCGTTGTGAGTTAACCTCGTTTACCCTGATGATGGGTGCATGGAGGTTAGAATTTTCCTGTATCAACTTGTAACCCAGTGGCTCTGTGTATATCCTTTGTGCCTTTTAAAATCGTCGTGGCAATGCTCAAACACTGGGTCTTGTCAGACAGGAGCCTGTTCATGAGAGTGATTCTGTTGGGTGCCCCGGGTGCCGGTAAAGGTACGCAAGCCCAGTTCATCATGGAAGAGTTTGGTATCCCCCAGATCTCTACCGGCGATATGCTGCGCGCAGCGATCAAGGACGGTACCGAGCTGGGCCTTAAAGTCAAAGCGGTTATGGATTCCGGCGCCCTGGTTTCAGATGAAATCATCATTGAGCTGGTTAAAGAACGTATTGCCAGGGATGACTGTGCCAATGGATTCCTGTTTGATGGCTTTCCCAGAACCATTCCCCAGGCTGAAGCACTTCGTGATGCCGGCGTCGACATTGACCATGTGATCGAAATTGCCGTTGAAGATGAAGAGATTGTTCAACGCATGGCAGGAAGACGTGTTCACCCCGACAGTGGCCGAACCTATCACGTTGTCTATAACCCACCGAAGGTTGAAGGTAAAGATGATGTGACGGGTGAAGACCTGATTCAGCGTGATGACGATACGGAAGAGACCGTTCGCAAGCGTCTGGGCGTTTACCATGACCAGACGGCCCCTCTGGTCAGCTTCTATAAGTCTATTGAAGGCCAGACCCGTTATAGCCGTGTAGAGGGTGTAGGCAGTGTTGATGATATCAAGGCTAAAGTGATCAGTGCCCTGAAGCCTGGGGCTGCCTGATAAGCTCTGCTGTCTGGCATCTCATGATGCTGATCGTAAAAAAAGGACGACTGTTCGTCCTTTTTTTACGTTTTCAGGAGACTTTCTCATGAGCTGGCAACGATATAATACACCGTTAGCCGCATGAGTTACCCCTATTAGAGATACGCTGATGAAAATTCTGGCTCTAGATAGCGCTACAGAAGCCTGTTCAGTGGCACTGAATCTGGATGGCGAGATTGTTGAACATTTTGAGTTGTTACCCAGAAGGCACAGCCGTGAGCTTTTGGGAATGGTCGACAATCTACTGAAAAAACAGGCAGTCAGCCTGTCTGATCTGGACGCTTTGGCTTTTGGTTGCGGGCCAGGTGCTTTCACAGGTCTCAGAATAGCGGCTGCCATGGTGCAGGGGCTGGCATTTGCCATCGATAAGCCGGTTGTTGCTGTGTCAACTCTTAGAGCACTGGCGCAGGAAGGCTTCAGAGTGCATCAGTCAAATGCCGTACTGGCTGCTATTGATGCCCGAATGGGAGAAGTTTACTGGGGGGCCTTCAAGGAAGAGAATGGACTGATGCAGCCAGAGATAGAAGAGCGCGTTATCGTTCCCGAAAAAGTTGTCCTGCCCGATGGCAAACAGAATTGGCTGGGTATGGGGACGGGTTGGCAGTTCGAAGACCAGCTGGCAGCAAAAGTGGTGAAATGTTTTCCCGAGGCATATCCCAGGGCGGCAGATATCGCCATTCTGGCTGCGGCTGATTTCAGCGAAGGACTCAGTGTCCCTGCTGAACAAGCCAGGCCAGTCTATCTCAGAGATAAAGTGGCTCTCAAGAAAAGTGAACGATAAAACTCGTTTTCTCCTTTAACAATTAAAGCTTGATGGGAAGTGCTTTCTTCCTTTGTGAGATGACACAGAAGTCGGCATGGGCTGATATTATCCATCAGGGGAGGGAAGCTATCGTGGATAGCCTTCAGGTAATCATTCTTGCTCTGCTTCAGGGCCTGACAGAGTTTCTGCCGATTTCCAGTTCTGCTCATTTGATATTGCCTGCGCAATTGTTGGGCTGGAAGGATCAGGGTCTGGCATTTGATGTGGCGGTTCATATTGGCACATTGATCGCGGTTGTAGGATATTTTCGTAAAGACTTGATCAGAATTACTCAGGATTGGCTGGGCTCTCTGATGGGTAAAGGCTCATCGGTCAACAGTCGTCTGGGTTGGTACCTGATTTTTGCTACCTTGCCAGCGGTTGTGTTTGGTTTTGTCCTGAAGTCCTTGGGCCTGGACGAGGCTATGCGCAGTATTGCCGTCATTGCGGGGACAACCATGATATTTGGTGCGCTTCTCGGTTGGGCAGATTACAAGGGGAAAAAAATACAACCTATCGAAAAGTTAAACTTTCGTCAGGCCATGTTAATTGGTTTTGCCCAGGCTATCGCCTTGATTCCGGGCACCTCTCGCTCAGGCATAACCATGACCGCTGGCCTTATGCTCGGTTTGACCCGGGAGGCAGCAGCCCGCTTTTCGTTTTTGCTTTCTATTCCGGTCATACTCGGAGCAGGGCTGCTTCTGACACTGGACCTTGTTAAAGCGACAGAGCCGGTGGACTGGAGCGTACTCTTCTCTGGTGCCCTGTTGGCAGGCTTCAGTGCCTGGGTTTGCATATACTTCTTTCTGTCGTTTATTAATCGAATCGGATTAATGCCTTTTGTGATCTATCGCTTTATTCTCGGCGCATTACTGATTGCTGTGGTGTTGTTCTAAGCATCAGTATGTAAGGGCTTAAAGTAGCGCTACCCATCCTGTCCGGATGGGTAAATTCAGCTTCAAACTTTATATTTCAGTTGATCATTTGCAAACAGGCTTTACTTCTCATAAGTTGCAATCCGGGACTGGTCGAGCAAGACTACCTGCTTCAGACCGGTCGTAATGAGAACTCTTTTTCATAGATGGTGCTGAGATATTGGCTTTTGACCCGAGATTGATCCCCGAGGAATTGACATGACTCTGAGAATTAATGACGTTGCCCCTGATTTCACAGCTCAAACCACCCAAGGCTCTATTCGGTTTCATGACTGGATAGGTGATTCCTGGGCTATTTTATTCTCCCATCCGAAAGACTTTACACCTGTCTGTACGACAGAGCTTGGCTATATGGCCCGGCTGCAACCAGAGTTCGAACGACGCAACTGTAAGCTCATTGGTTTGAGTGTGGACCCTGTAGATGATCATGAACGCTGGGCCAGAGACATTGAGGAAACTCAGGGGCACCTGCCCCTGTACCCCATGATTGGTGACACGGACCTCAACGTAGCGAAGCTGTATAACATGCTGCCTGCTGACGCAGGTGATAGCTCAGAAGGGAGAACAGCTGCCACCAATGCTACGGTCAGAACCGTATTTATCATCGGCCCTGACAAACAGGTCAAATTGATGATGACCTATCCAATGACCACCGGCAGGAATTTTGACGAGATCCTTCGTTCTCTGGATTCTATTCAGCTGACCAGCCGATGCACCGTGGCTACCCCAGTGAACTGGCAGCCTGGTGAGGATGTGATTATTCCACCTGCGGTTTCAGAGGAAGAAGCTAAAAAGAAATTCCCGCAGGGTTGGAAGACTCTGAAGCCTTACCTGAGGGTGGTTGCTCAGCCTGATTAATGCTCGAACTAATATCTGAAACTTCCTCTATTAACAGAAACAGCAGGCCAAATGTCTGCTGTTTTTTTATGGTGCACAGTTACAGAATAGCGGTCTGGAACCAGCCCGGGAGGCCCCCTTTAGAAATGATTCGAGGTTTTCAAACAGCTCTCCGGTGATAAAATCCGATCTAACTAAACGCGTTGTGAGCAATAGGTGAATGGCCAGTTCTGTCGTAGTACAAATTCATCCGGATCCTGATAAGCAAGCCTATCTTGAGACGCTGCTGAGTTCCATGGATGGAGCCACTTACATTGAGAATCCGGCTGACTGCCGGGAAAATCAACTTATTCTGGGTTTTGAAGATGATCGCCTTTCTCTGACACGGGCTTGTGGAAAAGAAAATCCCATCAGTGTTGATTTTGTGGGTGGAAAGGCAGGCCACAGAAGAAAGTTCGGTGGCGGGAAAGGTCAGGACATAGCTAAAGCCGTGGGTTTGAATAAAGGTGTCAAACCTCATGTTCTGGATGCCACAGGTGGGCTTGGTCGAGATGCCTTCGTGCTGGCCTCTCTTGGCTGCAAGGTGACGGTCATTGAGCGCTCTCCCGTCATCGCCGCTTTGTTGGAAGACGGCATCAGAAGAGCGATAGCAGATCCGGAGGTCTCAGAGATTGCCGGACGTATGCAGCTGATCAAAGAAGACAGTCGTCATGCTATGGCGTCGAGTCTGTCCCTTGGAAAACAGTTTGATGTCGTTTATCTCGATCCCATGTTTCCGCATAAAGAGAGGTCTGCAGAGGTCAAAAAGGAAATGAAAATCTTTCAGGCACTATTATCAGGTGATCCCGATGCCGATGAGTTGCTTGAGCCTGCCCTGAAACTGGCCCAATACCGGGTGGTGATTAAAAGACCCCGGTTATCACCGGAGTTGGGCAATACCTCACCTACCTACAAACTGGAAGGAAAGGCATGCAGGTATGATATCCACGCTCTTAAAGCATTTTAGTGAAAGGTTCAGGACTAGCGGTTCCCTCTTTCATCATCCAATCATCCGACGATGAAAGAGGGTTCCCGAACCGAAAGCGAGTTAATGCTCTTCGACAGGAGCAGGTTGGGTTTTGGTGGTTTGCAGTATGCTATGACGGACTTCGCTGGTCAGGACCTTAAAGGCTTCGTCCGCGACCATTTTGACTTCATCGCCGTAGTTGAGCTTGTTAGTCCGGGTGATCTCCACGACGTTATTGAGTCTTAACTGCTCGATAAAGTTTTTGAACAGCGCCTTGTCAAAGAACTCAGGGGCATTCAACCCGTGGATAATGGACAGTCTCTGAGCCAGAACACGACTCTGGTTTTCCAGGGTTTCCTGTTCGATATTGCCGCTGTCATTACTGATCAGCAGGCTGATGACCATGAAGAAGCGCTCAAGGGTCTGGGCAATGGCACGGGAAAGCACCGTCAGGGTGACAAACTGCACTGAGCTGTAATCAGGTCGGCGGTAATAGCCGTCATGGTCACTGATGATAAGCCCTTCACTTGCCAATGTTTCCAGCCACTGGTTGACCACTTTCAGAAATCCTCTTTTACTCCATCTGAGAAAGAGCTCGGATTGAAGATAAGGGTATAAAATGGAACAGACTCGGAGAATTTCTCTTTGTGTCATGGCATTGTTGTTGATAAACAGACAGCTGAGCAGGGAAGGTACGGCAAACATATGCAGTACGTTATTCCGGTAATAAGTCATCATTACCGCCGTTTTTTCGTCAAGACTGTAAACATCTCCCAGAGAATCAGTGAATTTATTGAGTACATCCAGCTTCTCGGCATAGCGGATAACGCTATAGCCATCCATATCAGTAATAACTGTTTTTTGGCTGTAGGGAGATTTCCTGAGGAGTTGCTGATAAGTCTCAATCAGCAGAACCAGCTCCTGTTCACCCAGAGCATGACGTGGCGATGAAAGCAGGGCCATGGCAATCAGGTTAATCGGGTTGATGACTGCCGCTGAGTTAATCCCACTGGCAATTTTGAAAGCAAGTGTGTTGGTAGCTTTCTTTAGCCACTGTTGTTTAAAGTCTTCAGACTGATCCTGCTGCCATTGAGGTACTTCCTTATCCAGGAATTCACCCATGCTGACCGGGTTACCAAAGTTAATCCAGGCTTTGCCAAACTGATCCCTCAGGGCTGCCAGTGTGCGCACAACGTCAAGAGGGGACTCTTTTTTCTTGCTCTTGCCCCGCAGCTCACTCATGTAAGTGCTGACTTCCAGTAACTTCTCATAACCGATATAAACCGGCACAAACAGTATGGGTCGTCGGTTATCTCTGAGGTAGCTTCTCAGGCTGATAGAGAGCATGCCGGTTTTCGGGTTCAGGGTTCGACCGGTTCTGGAGCGGCCACCCTCAACAAAATATTCAATGGGGAATCCACGACTGGACAGGGTATGCATGTATTCATGAAAGACTGCACTGTAGAGAGGGTTGCCTCTGAAGGTTCTTCTCATAAAGAAAGCGCCGCCTTTACGGAGAATGGTGCCAACGACAGGCATATTCAGGTTGATACCGGCAGCAATATGGGGAGGTGTCAGTCCTTCATTGTAAAGAGCATAGGAAAGCAACAGATAGTCAATATGGCTGCGGTGACAGGGTACGTAAACAACGCTGTACTTCTGGGAAAGTGCTTTGATCGGTTCGATGTTATTGATCGACAGGCCGTCGTAGAGCTTGTTCCAGAACCAGGTCAAGACAATGTCCAGAAACCTGAGGACCGGATAAGAGTAGTCAGAGGCGATTTCATTGGCGTACTGTCGAGCCTTGTTCTCGGCCTCGATCAGGGTGATTTCCCGGGCAGCGGCTTCAGCTTCTATGGCTTTGCGAATCTGTGGTGTATGGATCAGGCCATTGACCAGTATTCTTCGGTGAGAGAGATCAGGACCAATGACAGACTCTCTGAGCTGACGAAAGTGCACCCTGAGAATACGACCCACCTTTCGGAGAGTGCGGCAGTGTTCCTGGCCTTCATCCACCATTTCTCTCAGGGACATGGCTGGATTAAAGTGAACCATGGTCTGTCTGCCATGGAGCAGAATGGCCATAAACTTCCTGAACCGTCCTCCCAGGCTGAAGTTCCAGTCAAAAAGGAGCTTCAGGGCGGACTGCTCTTTATCCGGGGCCCGTCCCCAGAAAATACTGACAGGAACCAGCTGAACGTCGCGGTCAGGATGCTCCTCGGTTTCCCTGAGAAGATTTGCCAGTGTATCTGCCGTTTCCGGATGCTCTCTTTGAAGCAGAACGCCTCGCTGCTGAGTCAGATAAAAATAGGCCTGATCACCGTTCTTGTGACCACTGTGAATAAACGCATAGGGTCGTGGCAGACCGGCTTTTCGACACTCCTGCTCAACTACCATCAGATCGGACAGGGAGCGGTTACGAAGTACGTAGCAGACAGGCTTGTCTGGCTGAATCCCAAGGCTTTGTGCAGTGTTGTTATGAACCGTTGTTCTAACCCAGATGAATAACAGCTTTCTCAAGCTATGAAACAAAAAGCGACTGAGAGTATTGGGTTTGTGCATGGAATTGGTCGCGGCCTGAAATCAAGAGGGTGAATGGCTGTCGGTGGATTCTAGCTTGAATAGAGGCCGTGGCGCAAAGAGGAAAGTGACTATTTCCCGGATTGAAAACAGGTTCCCGGAGTGAAGGCACGCCAGTAAGGGTTTTGTTCTTTCCTGGCGAGCAAAAGCAATGGGGAAAAGCCAGAAGCGCTTAATAGCTTCTCTGGCAGCAATAAGTTTTCAAAGAGCATTAGGCCAGGAGACCGTGCTTTCTTCGCCTGTTTCCGTCATCTGCCACCATTCATCCATATCTTCACCGTCTGACCAGGGGGCTGCATTGGCCCTCACCCGGCACCTGGCAAACTGGTTCAGGCTTCTGGCGCAGGCCATATCATCACTCCAGGGGGTTTTATTGGCTTTGAACCAGATGCTGGTCCAGGCTTTGCCAACCGCACACTCAACAATCATCACCGGCGCTGAGTCTTTCTCGCTGTGCAGCAGAAAGTCGTGGACTTTCTTGCCGCTACTAAGAACTTCAACGCTATCAAAATTAACCGTGAGCCATTTCCGGATCATCTCCAGGCTCAGGTCTTTGACATAAATTTCTAGATCTTCAACCTTGTTCATAGGGTCTGTATGTCTGAGAGTAGAGGATGAATTTAGGTCAACAGTCGCTTCAGGATGCCCTGATAAATCCGGCCCAGATCATCAAGGTCGCTGGCTTTGATACATTCATTCACTTTATGGATGGTTTTGTTGACCGGACCCAGCTCAACCACCTGGGCACCGGTTGGCGCTATAAACCGGCCATCGGAGGTGCCACCAGAGGTCGACAGCTCTGAATCTATGCCGGTTTCAGCCTTGATGGATGCCAGGGCTGCATTGACCAGCGCACCAGGGCGGGTAAGGAATGGCTGGCCGCTGATATGCCATTCAATATCGTATTCAAGGTTATGTCGATCCAGAATGGCCAGCACTCTTTCCTGCAGCGCTTTGTCAGTGACTTCAGGGGAGAAACGGAAGTTAAAGTTGACTTCGCAGTTTCCGGGAATCACATTGCTGGCACCTTCTCCGGCATGAATGTGCCAGATCTGGAAGCTGGTGGGTGGGAAGAACTCATTGCCCTGATCCCACTCTTCGCCGGTCAACTCTGATAAAGCCAGTGCCACTTCATGAACCGGATTTCTGGCCAGATGCGGATAGGCGACGTGCCCCTGAATCCCATGAATCAGCAAGTGGCCGTGCATAGAGCCCCGGCGTCCATTCTTGATGATATCGCCTACCTGGTGAGTACTGGATGGCTCGCCTACGATGCACCAGTCTATCTTTTCGTGACGGGCTTCCAGGTGCTCAATGACTTTAACGGTTCCATGCCGGGCCGGACCTTCTTCATCGCTGGTGATCAGGAAAGCAATGGAGCCTTTATGGTCAGGGTTCGCGGCCAGAAAGGTTTCGCAAGCTGTCACCATGGCAGCCAGACTGCCTTTCATATCTGCCGCGCCGCGGCCCTGCAGCATACCGTTTTCATCGACAAAAGGAGAAAAAGGAGGGTTATCCCATTTTTCTACAGGACCTGTGGGTACAACGTCGGTATGACCGGCAAATGCCAGAACCGGCGCAGAGTCTCCCCTGCGAAGCCAGATGTTTTCCACTTCACCAAACCGCAGTTTCTCTACTTTGAAGCCCAGGGGTTCCAGACGGCTGATCATCAGATCCTGGCAGCCCTCATCTTCAGGAGTGACTGAGGGACGCTGAATCAGATCTATGGCAAGTTCAATCGTAGGGGTCATGTGCAGTTTATCTGTTCTATGGTTTACAGTTTTTCACTTTGAAAAGTGATTGTACCACGTGATGTACTTGCCAGCCGAGCCAATAAAGTCTTCAGAATGCCAGGGTTTTCTGTCCAGGACCTTGAAGAAATTCACTCAGCCCAAGATCAAGACCGAAGGCTTAATCGGTCTTGATCTTGGCGGGCTCGGTCAGATCCGATAACGCTTTTAGCGTCTCTGATTTCTCTAATTCATCGGTTGCAGACTGCTTCAGTTTTTCACAGGCATTCTCGAAAGCCTTTGGCTCAAGGTAACACCCCTTAAAAATTCTTTTCAGCCGTTGTGCCAGTTCAATTTTTTCCCCACGAACACAAAAATCAATGAGCGGGTTGAGCAAGAACAATCTGCCTTCGACCGGTTTAGAAAGCAGGCAGATATAAGACCGGATAAAACTCTCGAAATTTACAATCTCATGAGGTGGCATGCGATCAACATCGACCAGAGCTTGTTGCAAAATATCCAGAACGGTTTCTTTAGTTCTCTTTTGGCCAGCAGCCCCGGGATTTGCCAGCTCAAACAGTTGCTTGACAGAGCCTTGGTGAAAATGATCCCTGAGGGCTTTGCAAAGGTCCTCGTCGTTAATGCGGATACCGTCCGATGCAACTTTCTTTGCCGACTCGTAATCACCCCTGATAAAGAAGAGATTCAGGAAGGAGTAGGCCAGCTCCTCATCCTTGATGCCGAATTTGTAAAATTCCCAAAAACACCTCTCTATCTCAGTAAAATCTTGTGGGGGCAAGCCTCGCACCCATTGGGTGTCTCTCAAACATTTTTCCAGCCCGTCAGCGAACGTTTTCCTGGCAATCTCCATGGTTTGATGATCTTGCTGATCCACCAGGGCCAGTAGCGCTTTGCTGTGGCTATGGAGGAAGCGTGGGTAAGAGTCGTCGGTATGTTTAACGTATGGCGCGTAATTCTGGACATCCTTATCGAGGGCTACCTGAAGATGATCTGCTTCCAGAATTGCCTGATGTTTATCTTTAACAGACTGGGCATGTGGAAAATCTCCCCGGACGACAAAAAGGTTCAGAGCTGAATTCGCCAGTGCATAACCACCATTGCCACAGTTGGCCAGCAAACAGTCGATAAGCTTTTTCAGCTTTATGTAATCATTTTGGGGTATTTTACGAGCAGATGGGAAATAATCCTGCAAAATGGTTTTAAGGTTATCCTCGGCTACTTGCGCAGCTTGATTCGGGGATGTCAGTTTCAGTGATGCCAGCAGTGATTTTACCCGGGCGGCATCTTTTGCACTTATGGCCTCTGCCAGAGCAGGTAAAACCTCTGTGAGTTCCATCGGAGTGGCTGGTTGTGGATCGGCTGCCGGGATGGAGCCTGTGTGTGCAGAGCTGCCGGAGACAGAAGCAGCGATTGTCCTGTCGGAAAGAGCTGAAGCAGTGTCTGTACCGGTTTCTCCGTAGCCAATAGCGCGGAAGAAACCGTTATAGATAGCGCCAAACCAGCTGTTTACTGCCCTTCCGTTATCAGCCCTTCCTGAGGTGTCTGTTGACTGGACAGATTGCTCCTGCCTGATTGAGCTGTCTAGTGGCAGTGATGATGGGGATTTTAATGGTTGCATAGTAAGTTACCTCTCTAAATTTAATTGTCGGTATCTATTTGGACAACAGAAAGTGCAACTAGTTCCAGACAGTCAAAAAGAAGAGTCAAAAAGAAGAGTCAAAAAAAAGAGTCAGCACTGTTTTCTCTTTCAATTGTTGCAGGAACCTTATGGCCTTAAATTCAGATCCGGTGCGCTTTAGCGCAGAATAAACAAGCTGATTCTGAGCAGGCACACGGCGATTCTGCCAACAATAGTGTCCATTTCACTAACCCATATATAGGAACTCTTCGGAGCCTTCTGTCATCTAATTAATAGCGGGTTGTATCGCAATACCTGACGAGCTGATTAAGGTTTTTTTTGGAGAAAAAGTACTATGGACCGCTTACACCCTTTATTACTGACGAGTTTGCTATTTTTTTCTGTTCAGGTTTTAGGCGGGGTATTTTCACCCGGCTATCCGTCGGCCTACCGCTACTTCCCGGAGCTGGCAGGCGCCCTTGATAAAGACTTTGATGGCCTGCTCTCCTATGATGAGCTGATTGAGGGCTACCATGCACCCTATCTGAACAAAGACCTTTACCAGACCATCAGACTTTATCTTGTTAATTTCGAGTCATGGCAAAACCCTGTCACTGCCTCATTAAGCAGAGAAAGCATTGAATTGGCTGAACTGTCGGGGCGAGTCGCAAAGTATCACCACGAGCAGGACAACAGCTTCTGGGATGTCTGGCTTGCAAAACCCGAACGGCAACCGTTTGCCGACGGCTACAGACGACTTTTTCCTCAAGGTCTGACGAGTATTACTCCGGATAATCTCCTGCAGGGGTATTTTCCAGATTGTATTCTGATCGCTTGGCTGGCCTCAATAGCCAGCTCAGAAACGGGAAAAAGACTCGCATTCAATTACTTTTATCCCTTCGATGAACAGACGTTTGAAATTGTTTTTCCCGGGATTGCTAAAGGCGAAGTGATTCAATTCAGAGAAGTTGAGCGTTACTCACACTTTGCCGAAACACGCGATGGCGGTATCTGGCTGGCGATGCTGGAAGCCGCTTATGCGCATCTGTCGAAAAAATATTATAACGTACGGGGACGAAATGATCGGGCGCGATTCGAGTATCATCAATATTCTGAGCTGGTCAAAGTACTCCCATCAATAGCCAATGAGGTACTCATGAATTCACTTTCCGGGCACATCAACCCGGAGTTTGAATCTCAGGCTCGGTTAAAGATGCTACTCAACTTTTTTGTGGATGATGAAAAAGCAGCAACTTTTTTTATTTCCTCAGCGTTGTCAGCCCCCTTGAAGCTAAGGCCATTCGAGGGAATCGAACCCCGGCACGCCTATAGTCTGATCGGTTATGACAAAGAAAAAGAGATTGTTTATATTCGTGACCCTCATGGTCGTTCTGATGCGGTTGAAAGTCTCCTTACCATTAATAGACATATTCAACCTGCTTCTTCAGAAAATAAAGTAATATATGAATACATGGCGAGTAATCCCAGTTCCCCTGACTATGGTTTCGCTTTAGGCCTGACAGAGTCTCTGATTACCGTTATTCTTAATCAAACTTTTCCGAAGGCATTAGCTGCAGGGCAGGGCGTCATTCCTTTAAATATTGCAAGATCGAAGCCTACAGCAGAGAGAAGCCCTGCCAGGACCGGCATCATTGAAATGACTATACAACAGGTGATTGATACCTTTAATTTCATGTACGTCAGCATGTGCGGACCTTACCAATGTCCAAATGACGAGTGAGACTAAACCGATAAAAAAATACATCGCATAAATACCGTCTATACTTTCTTGCCCTATCTACCAGTAAACACAGAGTTGTTATGACTACGTTAATGCCGACTTTATTCAGCTGCCCGAAATGGAGTTTCAAAGAGTATTGGCAGTCTCTCAGGTCTAATACACGACATGGTTTTTTTAAAAAAGTCTATCGATCCGCATGTTTTATTCTGGCTCTGATATTCCTCAGTCCCGTTGTTTTATCAGACACGCTGAAAATTGCGGTTGCATCCAACTTTTACCCGACAGCTGTTGAGTTGAGAAAAACCTTTAATAAACTCCATCCGGACATTGAGCTTACGCTGGTAAAAGGCGCAAGTGATGATTTGTTTGATCGTATTATTAATGACGAGCCCTTCGACGTCTTTCTCAGTGCAGATGAAACCCACCCGGCTACGCTGGTGCGGCTAGAAAAAGCCAAACCGAAGTCACGGAAAACCTATGCGTTTGGTCGGCTTGCGTTCTTGCACAAGATGGGTAACCAGACCGAAGATCATGGTCACGGTCATGGAAAAGAGACTATAACACTGAAGGAGTTGGGTGACTTTATCTCCAAGCATCGCAATGAGACAGTCTATATACCGGATCCTAAGGATTCTCCCTACGGCAAGAGGGCGGAGGATCTGCTTGAGGCTGCGGGGTTGTACTATCCCTTGAATGTAATGAGGAGAATCAAGATCGAAAACAGTACCCATGATGTCTGGAACAACAACATAAACAAAACAGAGCTATTTGCTCTGCTCCCGGCCTCATTAGTGTTTCATGAAGAAGATGATCACTCCAGGGATTCACATCATGTTAGGCACAATTATCCCAAAGATGACGAGGTGTCCCTGTTAAAAGACAATGATTTTCATCGTCTCAGGCAGGAAATGGTAATAATAGAGGGTTCTACCAGCATCAAAGCAGCTGAAACCTTTGCAGCGTTTATGCTGTCACCTACCACTCAAGCCTATATTGGAACTCATGGTTACTACCCTGCAAGTTATAAAGAGGTTTGCGATCCGGCTAACACTTCGTCCGCTGTCAGTTATTTTTCAGCGATTCCTTATGCTGGTATTCTGTCTGCTGTTACTTCCGCAGCTGTTGCCGCCTGGATTAACAGAGGTCACTGCGGTTTCTAAAGCGCTATACTCCATAAGGTTCGTCCGGAGCTTGTCGAAATGTGTTGCCATTATTCTTCGACAAGCTCAGGACGGACGGAGTCTCGGTGCCTGGTCAGGTACTAATAGGTCAGGAAGTCTTTTTTTTGAATTCACACAAATCTTCAATAATGCAGCTGCCGCACTGAGGTTTTCTGGCCTTACAGACATAGCGACCATGAAGAATGAGCCAGTGGTGAGCGTCCAGAAGAAATTCTTTGGGAACCAGTCTGACCAGTTTTTTTTCCACTTCCAGAACATTCTTGCCCGGAGCGATTCCGGTTCGGTTGGAAACCCTGAATATATGAGTGTCTACAGCCATAGCAGGTTGCTTGAAAGCGGTGTTCAGCACAACGTTTGCGGTTTTTCTGCCCACACCGGGTAGTGCTTCGAGGGCTTCGCGGTTATCAGGGACTTGGCCGTCGTGGTGTTCGAGCAGCATTCTACAGGTCTTGATGACATTTTCGGCTTTGGCATTGAACAGGCCAATGGTTTTGATGAACTCCTTCAGACCTTCAAGACCGAGATCCAAAATGGCCCGGGGTGTATTGGCCACCGGGAATAATTTATCTGTCGCTTTGTTAACGCCAACATCCGTTGCCTGAGCTGAAAGAATCACGGCGATCAAAAGCTCAAAGGATGAGGAGTAATTGAGCTCTGTCGTCGGGTTAGGGTTCTGGTCCCGTAACCGGGTAAAAATTCGGGTCCTTTTTTCTTTATTCATTAGATATTTCCAGTTACTCGAACACGTTTACTGCCCACTTCTGATAACGGTTCCTGAGCCTTTCTGGTTTCTTCCAGCTTTTTGTCGATGACATTCTTGATGGCGATAAGAAAGCCCATGAATACGAAGGCTCCGGGAGGAAGAATGGCGAACAGAAACTGTTTGTAGTCCTGAAAAACGACAATTGTCCAGTTTTGTGCGACAGGGCCCAGCAGCAGGTCCATACTTGAGAATAGTGTTCCCTGACCGATCAGTTCCCGAAGCGCTCCCAGCAGAACCAGAATGGCAGCAAAGCCTGCTCCCATCATAAACCCATCAAAAGCGGCAGGAATCACGGGTTGCCTGGAGGCGTAGGCATCTGCACGGCCCAAAATAATGCAGTTGGTGACAATCAGGGGAATGAAGATACCCAGAATCCTGTACAGTTCATAAGTGTAGGCCTGCATCAAAAGCTCTATGCAGGTGGTAAAGGAGGCGATGACCATAACAAAAACGGGGAGGCGAATCGCGTCAGTCACCTGATGTCGAATCAGGGAAACAACGATGTTTGAGCCCATGACAACAAGCATGGTCGCAACTCCCAGTCCCAGAGCGTTAACTACGGTGTTGGATACACCCAGCAAGGGGCAAAGACCCAGCAGTTGGACCAGGGCCGGGTTATTTTTCCAGAGTCCGTCCCAGGCAATCTTGGCGGCAGATTGATCGGCAAATAATGATTTTTTCTGCAGCGCTGAATCAGTAGCAACGTCATTGGTCATTTTTCTGCACCTCTTTCTTCGCGCAAGGCTGTCTCTCCCTTCAAGTCAGTCTCTTCGCTTAGAGTAGTTTCTCCGTTCATGGCTGCCTCGCCCTCTTTAAAGAGTGCTTGCCTGTGAGCGTCAAAATAGTTCAGGGTTCGATAAACGGAACCGACAACAGCCCTGGGGGTTATAGTAGCTCCGGTGAACTGGTCAAACTGGCCGCCATCTTTCTTGACACCCCAATCTTCAGGGGCAGGGTCCAGCAGCGATTTACCCTGGAACTGCAAAATCCAGTCAGACACTTTGGTGTCTATTTTATCACCGAGTCCGGGTGTTTCCTTATGTTGGGTAGCTCTGACACCAGCCAGGGTTCCGTCGGTATAAATACCCACCAGCAGATCGATTTTTCCGGCATAGCCGTCGGGGGCTACGGCGGGGAGAATAACTGCCACAGGCTTGTTATTCCTGAAAGCTACGTAGCCATACTTTTCGGTAGAGGTTGCCAGCAAATCATTGGCCGGGATGGTAATTCGGGCATCCAGAATGTTGTTGTCGTGTGTCTTACCCGGAAGAATTTCTTTCAGAGCCCTGGCTTCAAAGGCACGAACCTGGGCATGAATCTTCTTCTCTGTCAAAACAAAAGTCGCAGCGATAAGGCCTACGGTCAGAATGGCGAACAGACCCAGTGTCAGACTGTTGTGGACGATGCTACTGGTCAGACCGCCAGAAGGTGTCTTCTGTTGAGAAGACGCCTCTGGCTCATTTTGACTTTCTTTATCTACAGGTATTCGTGAGTCACTCATTTCGCATTATTCACTCAGGGCTGCTTAGGCAAACCCTTGTTGGGCTTTTTATGACCATAGGTTCTGGGCTGGGTGTAATAATCAATCATGGGTGCAGCCATATTCATTAACAGTGTGGCGAAGGCGACACCGTCAGGATACCCGCCCCAGACTCGGATAACGTAAACAAGAATCCCTATGCCAGCGCCAAAGATCAGCCTGCCCTTGTTGCTGGTAGCACTGCTGACGGGATCGGTAATGATGAAAAAGGCGCCGAGCATAGTGGCACCACTGAATAAATGGAACAGTGGTGAGCCGTGGCTGCCAGATCCGGTGCCACCCCAGAACAGGGTAGACATCACCAGCAGGGCTGCCAGCATTCCCACTGGTGCGTGCCAGGTGAAAACTTTTTTGTAGAGCAGGAAAAGGCCACCCAACAGATAAGCAAGGTTGATCCAGAGCCAGCCTCTGCCAGCAAAATATTGCAAGGCTGTATTCTCTGACCAGAGTTCTTTCATGGTCAGAGATGTATTCTCCCGAACGATATCCAGCGGCGTTGCCATACTGATGGCATCAACATTAACGGGTTGGCCGAACAATGGAAAAATGGTGAAAAGCGCATCGCTGAAACTTTTCACTGCAGCCTGACCCTCTGCGCCTGTTGCTGAACCCAGTGGAGGTAACCACTGTGTCATTTCCTGAGGGAAAGAGATCAGTAGCAGCACATAGCCTAACATGGCCGGGTTAAATGGATTGTTGCCCAACCCCCCATAGAGCTGCTTGCCAATGATAATAGCGAAGGAGGTCCCTATCAGGGTTAGCCACCATGGAGACAGAGGTGGCAGTGCCAGGGCCAGCAGCACGGCAGTGACAATCGCAGAACCATCAGAGAGATAAAAGCCGATAGGGCGTTGTCGTATTTTCAGCACCAAGGCTTCCGAGCCCAGTGCAATGAATACGCACCAGACGAGATTGATCAGCGTTCCCCAGCCAAAAAAGACTGTCTGCATGGCCAGACCCGGCATTGCTGCCAGTAGGACCCATTTCATTACCTGCTGCGTGCTGTTCGGGCTGCGAGCATGGGGGGATGTCTGCCTTACCAGGGTCATCGTAAATTCCGACTGTTTATTAAATGAGATTTAACCTGCTGCGGTCAGAGCATTTTCAGCTTCAGCTGCTTTGGCTTGTGCTTCCATCAGCGCAGCTTCCAGGGCATGAGTATCGCCTTCGGCGTTATCCAGTGCCCTTTGGGCTTTCTTGAGAGCGGCTCTGGCCATGGCGTTCTCAATTTTCAATTTCTTAAGGTCGTCGCTGGCTTCTACTTTTGCCGGGGATGATGGTCTGGTCGTCTCCGGTTCGCTATCAGCAACGGATGCTTTTCCAGATTCCAGCTGTTCAAGCTTTTGCCGACATTCGTCTATTTTTTCCTGAAGGGGTACTGTGTCAATGGAGCCCGATTCCCGGGCTTTAGCCATTTCGCGCTCAGCCTTCTTCAAAGCTGCTTTGGCCATTGCACGCTCAACTTTCAGTTTTTTGTCATCCGCTGCGGGTTTTGCAGGCTTTTCTAGATCGGCGTTAGCACATTCTTTGGCCAGACGCTCTGCTTTCTGGCGGCACTCTTCTACAGTGTCCTCGAGGGCTTCTGTTTCAGAGCTGCCTTCTTCGAGTGCTGTGGCCAAAGCTCTTTCTGCTTTTTTCAAGGCCGCTTTAGCCATAGCGGATTCTATTTTCAGCTTTTTGGCGGCTTCTTCATCAAGGGCTTTTTCAGTTTTCGGCGGCTGTTTTATAGCTGAAGACTGTTTTATAGCTGAAGGCTGTTTTATAGCTGAAGGCTCTGAAACGGCTGCAGCATCAAAATCTTTCTGCAGTTTTGCCACCTGGTTCTCCAGCATACTGACGTCAGCACTTAGCTTGTCAACGTCGCCTTCTGCTTTCTCTTGAGCCTGAATCAGAGCTCTGCGGGTTTTCTTCAGCTGGGCGTTGGCCAGAGACAATTGGATCCTGAGCTCTTTCTGATCTCCTGACAGTGTCGCTTTTGCCGGCTTGCTGGTAGCTGTGCCAGTGGCTGCTTTTTTGGCTTTGGCCCTTTCAATGGCGGCCTGGACAGGGTCCGGGGCTGCTGATGAAACTTTATTGCCTGAAGCCGCCTTCTCAGCTTTTAACCTGGCAGCGCGTTCAGCATTAGCCTTACGCCTGGCTTCTTTTTCAGCCTGCTCTTTTTCCAGACGGGCCTGGCGATTTTCGTAGCGAACTTTAGAGCGCTCTGCTTTGGCATGTCTGGCTTCCTGAGCCCGAATTTCACCTTTTGAGGCGCGGTAATATTGAACCAGTGGAATACTGCTCGGGCAAACATAGGAGCAGGCACCGCATTCGATACAGTCAAACAGGTTATGATGCTTCAGCTGCTCATGATTTTCTGATTTCGCATGCCAGTAAAGCTGTTGAGGCAGCAAAGAGGAAGGACAGGCTTCTGCGCACATACCACAGCGAATACAGGCCTGAGCGGGCATAGCCGGAGGGAATTCTTCCCGGGTTCCGGCAATCAGGCAGTTGCTGGTTTTGGTGACAGGGACATCCTGCTCATTGAGCGTGAAACCCATCATAGGGCCACCCATAATCAATGTTTCCAGCTCCTGATCATTGATACCTGCACAGGAGAGAAGGTGTCTGGCGGGTGTGCCCAGAAGAACTTCGAGATTACCCGGGCTTGAGAGGGCTTTGCCGGTCATGGTGGTGATTCTGGAAATCAGGGGCTTTCCATGCTGGACAGCCTCGTAGACAGCCACCGTCGTGCCGATATTCTGAACAGCAATACCCAAATCAGAAGGCAGTTTCCCGGAGGGTATCTCAAGACCTGTCAGTATTTGAATCAGCTGCTTTTCACCACCGGAAGGGTATTTGGTTGGGAAGACGACCACTTTCATCCTGTGACCGTTGTCGCACAGAGCAACGGCTTTTTTAACAGCTTCAATCGCTTCTGGCTTGTTGTCTTCAATGCCGATCAGGCAGCATTCGGCATTGAGAAGGTGTTGCAAAATCTCTGCGCCGGCAATAATGCTGTCGGCACGTTCTCTCATCAGCATGTCATCAGCCGTGATATACGGCTCACATTCCGAGCCATTCAGGATCAGGGTGTGTACCGGGCTCCTTGGCGATAGCTTGACTGCGGTTGGGAAGCCTGCTCCGCCCATACCCGCAATACCTGACTGGCGGATAAGTTCAAGCAGGGTGGCTGGCTCAACAGAAGTATAATCGTTGACGGGCTTTAGCTCACACCATTGATCTTTTCCATCCGGAACCAATGTAATGCACTCGTCGTGCATCCCGGAGGGATGGGGAATAGCTTGCGAACTTATTGCAGTTACAGTGCCTGAGGTAGGTGCGTGAACGGGCACACTGACAAAGCCGGTCGCTTTGGCAATCATCTGTCCCTTCAATACGGTGTCGCCAACAGAAACAATGGGTTGTGCTGGAGATCCCGCGTGCTGTGACAATGGCAGAATCAACTTCTCCGGCATGGGAGTCGGCCTGATTGGCGTGCGGTTGGACTGGTGCTTGTTTTCTTCAGGATGAACACCACCCGTCAGAGGCCAAACTTTGCCTCTGGACAAGTGCCCGGATTCAGTAATATCCCTGAGAGGCAAATTCATAGGGCTTGACCTCTCATGTCAGTGGCTATCAGGTCGGGTTCTGCTCTGGAGGGCAGGTTCCAGCTCCAGGTACGGGTGGTTGTTTCGATGGTTACCATGTCTATGCAATCAACAGGACAGGGTTCAACACAGAGATCACAGCCGGTGCATTCATCTTTCATAACCGTATGCATCTGCTTGGCAGCGCCGAGAATGGCATCAACCGGGCAAGCCTGTAGACATTTGGTGCAACCGATACACTCATCTTCCCGGATATAAGCGACCATGGGTGGTTTTTCGGCGCCGTGCTCTTCGTCCAGTGGCTCTGGCTCTACATCCAGAAGGTCAGCCAGTGCATTGATAGTGGACTGACCACCGGGAGGGCAACGATTAATGGATTCACCGCTGACAATTGCTTCTGCATAGGGACGACAGCCCGGAAAACCACATTGACCGCACTGGGTCTGGGGCAGTAGTTCATTCACCTGGTCGATAATAGGGTTGCCTTCCACCTTGAAGCGAACGCTGGCAAAACCCAGTATGGCGCCAAAAACGAGCGCCAGGGCAAGAAGGGCGATAATAGCGAAAATGACGATTTCCATAAACCTTGACAGCTCTCCCTTACAGTTTGATCAGGCCGGTGAAACCCATAAAGGCCAGTGACATCAGGCCAGCACTGATCATTCCGATGGCCGCTCCCCTGAAAGGAGTTGGGACATCGGCAGCAGCAATTCGTTCGCGCATGGCAGAGAACAAAACCAGCACCAGCGAGAAACCGGCAGCAGCGCCGAAGCCGTAGGTCGCAGAATCAACCAGTGAGCTGTTTAATCGATTGCTGTTCAGCAGAGCCACACCCAAAACAGCACAGTTACTGGTGATCAGAGGCAGGAATACGCCAAGGACACGATGCAGCAGAGGGCTGACTTTTCTGACCACCATCTCGGTAAACTGAACCACTACTGCGATGACAAGGATGAAAGCAATGGTTTTAAGAAATTCCAGACCCAGGGGAATCAATAGGTACTGATAAGTGAGATAGCTGCAGATAGAGGCCAGAGTGAGAACAAACGTGGTGGCCAGAGACATACCCATGGCTGACTCCAGCTTGTTGGAGACACCCATAAACGGACAGAGGCCCAGAAACTGAACCAGTACAAAGTTGTTGACCAGGATGGCACTGATCATAATCAGTACCAGTTCGCTCATCTGTTCCATTTTGACTCTACCGAGAGTGTTCTGGGGGCAGGCTGACCATGGAGTGACTTATCCAGGTGTCAGCATCGTCAATACCCGAATGCGGCCGCTCATTATATATGTCCAAAAAATGCAGTTAAATGCACTTTAAGATCTAAAAGAAATAAATATAAAACGGTTCACACCACCGCCTGACCACATTTCATGTTGAAAACTGCGGGATTATAGCGGGATTGGAACATTGATGCATCGTGGAAATTTCCCAAGTCACCCAGTTCGAGAGACTGTTTGGAAAGTAAGTGGATTGGTTGAAAATCCAGAAATAATGGCCTAGCTTTCCGGTCAATTCGATAAAACAGTTCACTTTTTAGCGCAAGTTGACTGAAAAACGTTGAGTGTAAAGTTTGACTTGCGCAACTGAATTTTATGCTCAAGCGTAATTCCCGTTCGACTCTTGGAAACTATGAGAGGTCTAAGGGGGCCTGCGCTTGCCAATCCTTCCTCTTCTGACGAAGGCATAGAGTTCAGATTAGCGTTTTTAGGATGTGCGTTTGTATTAGCAAGCGCTCTGCCATTGATTGCCTGGGGTAACTGTTAACTTCAAATCCGTTAATAAAGGTGCTGATCATGCTGGAGTGGGGTTTAATTCAAAAGTCATTTATTAAGGCTATGCTATTTCGCGCTCTGATAATCTTTGCCTCTGCCCAATCAGAGGCTAGCGAAGAGAAAGGAGTTATTATCGGTATTGATCTGGGGACCACCTACTCCTGTGTGGGTATTCGTCGCAATGGGCGAACGGAAATCATCGCCAATGATCAGGGAAATAGAATAACGCCATCGTTTATCGCATGGACGCCGGAAAATGAGCGTCTTGTTGGAGACGCTGCGAAGAACCAGGCTTCCAGAAATCCGGAGCTTACGGTGTTTGATGTCAAGCGCATTATTGGTCGAAGTTATGATGACCCGCAATTGCAGGCAGATATTAAGCACTTCCCTTTCAGTGTCGTCAATGTCAATGGTCAGCCCAAGGTGGAAATGACGACCCAGCAGGAACATTTTTCATTTACTCCGGAAGAGCTAAGTGCGATGGTCCTGAGCAAAATGAAAACAACTGCGGAAGAATATCTTGGGCAGAAGGTCACCCATGCGGTTGTCACAGTGCCTGCGTATTTCAATGACGCCCAGCGCCAGGCTACCAAGGATGCTGGCACAATAGCAGGGTTGACTGTGGAGCGAATCATCAATGAACCGACGGCAGCGGCACTGGCTTATGGTTTGGATGCAAGGCTCAAGGGTGAAGAAAACATACTGGTATTTGACCTTGGTGGTGGCACTTTTGATGTATCAATACTGACGATTGATGGCGGTGTGTTTGAGGTACTGGCTACTGCTGGCGACACTCACCTTGGGGGGGAGGACTTTGACCAGCGACTGGTTAATCACTTCAGTAAAATTGCCAAACGTAAATACGGTCTTGATCTGACCCATAACAAACGCGCTCAGCAAAAATTACGCCGTGAGGTGGAGAAGGCCAAGCGCACTTTGTCAGCGTCCCATCAGGCCCGGATTGAAGTTGAGTCACTGGCAGATGAAAAGGACTTCAGCGAGCCACTGTCCAGAGCGAAATTTGAAGAGATCAATATTGACCTGTTCCGAAAAACACTGACTTCCGTGAAGAAGGCTTTGGAAGATGCCGGACTTGAGCGCGGGGATATCCACGAGATTATTCTGGTTGGTGGCTCCACCCGAATCCCTAAAGTTCGGGAGCTGCTAAGCAATTTCTTTGAAGGTAAAGTTTTAAATCATAGTATCAATCCGGATGAGGCCGTCGCCTATGGTGCTGCTGTTCAGGGAGCGGTGCTCAGTGGGGATAAGTCAACCAGCGACATACTTCTGCTTGATGTCATCCCACTTTCCCTGGGGATTGAGACAGTAGGCGGGGTTTTCGCAAAAATACTGACCCGCAATACGGTAATCCCCACCAAGAAACACCAGATATTCAGCACTGCCAGCGATAGCCAGACCACAGTGACTATCCAGGTCTACGAGGGGGAGCGTCCTATGACGAAGGACAATCACCTGTTGGGTAAGTTTGATCTTACCGGTATTCCACCTGCTCCCAGGGGCACTCCTCAAATAGATGTGACTTTCTCTGTGGACGAGAACAGCATATTGACGGTGAAGGCCGAGGAAAAATCCAGTGGCAGTAACAATATCGTTATTAACAAAGATACTGGCCGACTGAGCGAAGAGGAAATTGAAAAAATGGTTCAGGATGCCGAGAAATTCGCGGAGCAGGATCAGCAGACACAAAAAAGAGTTGAGGCCCGTAACAAGTTGGAATCAATTGTTTATTCGCAACGCGCCCAATTGACGGATGACAGTAACGGCTGGGTAAGTAAACTCTCTGATGAAGACAAGAGCCTTCTTGATAATAACGTTCAGGATGCCATTGCCTGGCTTGATGACAATGCGGAAGCCACTGCAGAACAGTTAGAGGAAAAATATCAGGAACTCAGCGACGCCTTTCAGTCTATAGCTGCCCGGGCCACTGATACATCCGAGGATAAAGACGAGTTGTAAGTCACTAACCAGATAATTAGCAAATCCGGCGTAAATCACCGCCAATTGAGGCTGTTGCAAAACTCTGGTTCCCATGCTTTCAGGCCCTTTGGGTCCTGGCGTGGGAACGAGTTGTTGGAGTTTTGCCATGGTCTCTGATTTCGAAGGGAGATTTCTGAGTGTTAATTTTCCCATAAAGGGTGTTTGCCCATGATTTGCAAAAACAGCCCGGATTCAAGAAAGCGCTTCAGCCATTGTTGCACTCCCCGGTAAGGCGTCGAAAAGAACCAGTTTCTGTCTACATGGGCAAACTGTCGTATAAAAGGAGCAATTGCCATATCCGCCAGGGTGACTTTATCGGACATTAATCCGTTCTGACTGCTGAGTTTGTTGTCCAGAAGCGCTATAAACTCTTCACCCTGAGTACGGTAAAATTCCATGGGATGCTCAGGGTGTCGATCGGCATACTTATAGCGATCCAGTCGTGGCTTAAACTCGACATCACTTTTGCGGATCAGTGCCACGATTTCAGCTCTGTCATCAGGATTCTCAGGTAACCAGTTTTCAGGATCATTGACAGCCAGTGCCCAGAGCATGATATCCAGACTTTCATCAATGACTCTGCCTTCAGGAAGTACCAAAACAGGAACGGTGCCTTTTGGTGAGACACTAAGCATCGCCTGAGGTTTGTTTTTCAGTAATATCTCTCTGTGCTCAAGGGTAATACCTGCGTAAGTCAGAGCCAGTCTGGCACGCATGGCGTAAGGGCATCGACGAAAAGAATAAAGAATGGCTGTATTGCTATGGTTCACGGAGGTTCCCGGGCAGGTTAAGTCATCTGAAACTATTCTTCAGGCGGCGGACAAGGCACAAAAATAATACAGTAGTTCTTGCCAGGAATTGAAACTCTTTTACAAGTTTTGATCTCACATAACATTTTTCAGGCATTGATATTCGCTGCAGGGCATCCAGGTAGCCCTGTAGATAATAAAAACTCATTGATGTCCAAACCAAAAGGTATTTCTGCAAGAGGTGAGTCTGAAGGTAGAGTGTCGCTCAATTCTGATTGGTTACGAACTCATGCCAGGTACGATTTAAGTTCGATTGGTATTAACAGGAATTCCTCCCATGACAAAACCATTGGTAGTAATTACAGGTGCCAGTTCCGGTATTGGTGAAGCCATTGCCTGTCAATTCAGTGCCCAGGGCCATGCACTGTTACTGCTGGCAAGAAGAATTGAAAAGCTGGAAGCTCTGGGCCTGCCCAACACGCTGTGCAGAAAAGTCGATGTGACTGATCGCGAAGCTTTTTATGCCGCAGTGGATGAAGCGGAATCTGTTTACGGTGAGACTGATTGTCTGGTCAATAATGCAGGTGTGATGTTGCTGGGTAATGCGGATGAACAAGATCCAGCCGAGTGGGATCAAATGATCCGCGTTAACGTGAACGGTGTTCTTAATGGTATTGGAGCTGTTATTGGCAAAATGAAAAAGCGCAAGGGTGGCACTATTATTAACCTGAGTTCCATTGCTGGTATCAAAGGCTTTCCTAATCATATGGCCTACTGTGGCACCAAATTTGCGGTTCATGGCTTGTCAGAAACCCTGCGTGAAGAAGTTGCAGACGACAATGTAAGGGTGATTACCCTTGCTCCCGGTGCAGTAGAGACCGAGCTGCTGAGTCACACCACGTCCAGTGATATCAGGGAAGGTTATGAAAGCTGGAAAGACAGCATGGGTGGCGTTATTCATCCAGAAGACATCGCCAGCTGCGTGAACTTTGTTTACAGCCAGCCTCAAAATGTCTGTGTGCGTGAAATTGTGGTTTCTGCTACACGTCAGCAGCCTTAAGACTCAGAGGATCGGTTTATTGATCTGCTCTCGCAACAAAATGCCATTATCAGGGTGATTGTCTTGAAGCACTCCCTCGGGATGGTTCCTGCAGGCGCCACCCTGTATATAAAGCAAACCAGAACAAACTGTCCAGATGGGGCAATGGCAGGGTGCCGGTGTCAATACCTAAATTGGGTCCTTTGGCCCCGGATGAGCGAATAAATCCCCGATCGGTAAAGTTTTCATTGTCGGGGTTCAATCGTTCACGGTCAAAGCTTTGATTCGGATGATCTGGGTAAAGCTCAACGGGAAAACGGCCTGATTTGATATCTTTTACATAGCGGAGCTTCGGGTCACACCAGTAACCACACTCAAGTGCAGCCCGGCGCAGCGATTCTGCCGGGAATTCCTGAGATATCCTTGCTTTCATGGCTCCGGTGCTCATTTTGTATGCACTACCAAACAGATCAGCGGCAATCGTCACCAGTTCTCCCTGCAATTGCTTCATCTGCACGCTGTTTTTGTAATCCAGATTGTCGGTGTCATGGCGCGCTCTTAGCCAGTTGATCACCAGCCCATAAAACGCTTTTCCAAGCTCAGTAATCCGCAATTCGCCCTGTCTCTCACAATCAGTTACACAATAGATTTTTTTCATACCAAAGCTGGAGAAGGTTTGCTCTGCAAATGAGCGGATATCAGCCCAGTCCCTCATCCCCACCGGGGCAGGTGCTATGTTTGGGTAATCCTGGGCATTCCACTCTCCCAGAGTGCCGGGAACACACTGGTTTCCAAAAAAGGGTGTGGGGGTCCAGCATCTTTCATCAGCAGCATTATGAAATGAGCTTAATGTATCCGGTGCCTGAAAATTGTGTTGCCAGAGACGACCCGCGTCCCTGGCAAACAGCCTGAGACCATCAAAGGATGCCTGCACTGAGAGGCCGTCCACTCTTCCAGCTTCATAAGGATAGTGGTGATACAGGTGGGTATCTTTTTCATCATCAAAGACCTGTAGCAGTGCCGAACCATCGGGCTCCAGGGCAATGATTGCCAGGGTTTCTTCACGTAATCCACAGGCTTTGAACTTATTCAGGGCATTGGACAGACGATAAATGCCTCTTGGTTTCAGCAGTGCGCTTTCGAGGCCAAGCTTATCCTTATGGGTTCGAAAAAAATCCAGTTGCGGCTGCTCGCGGACAAAATCATGCCAGCCTTCTGTGGAGCCAGGTTGTTGTTTCAGGAACTTGAAACGGCGATACCCCTGAGGTACCTCTGCAGAAGGAAAAGCCAGACTGCGACCGTAAGTTTCAATATACCCGCTGTTGATTAATAACTCTGCTTCCCAAAGCCCGGAAATTTCCGGAACAGACTCCTTTGGATGTTTTCTGCCAAATTCAGCGACCTCATGGCAGAAACGTTCGCTGTAAAACATGTCTGGATCAAGTGCACACCCACCACCCACACCAAGGCCAATCAGATGCCATGGATAGTAATAAGGTTTCCCGTCATAAGATACATCGTAGCGTCGTTCAATAAACAGTGAGTTGCGATCATCAGCTGTTGCCGACAGGTGCCCAAGGAGTTTTTTTTGCATGTCCCCAGTGGTAAACCGGAGCACCTGCGCAGAATATTCAACCGGCAATCCGATCCGGTGTATTAACTTTATCAGTTCCAGTGTTTGCTGCTCATCCCTTAAAGTGTCAGGGTGAAGTTCAAAATAGTTGATAACTGACTGAAGTAACTCTCTTGCATGGGGCCGGGGTTTGTCTATTAGCTGTTCGTACAATGAATACTCAGTAGAGCGTAAGCTGATTGCTCTATTGGTGGATGCTGGCAGGTATCTGTGAAGCAGAAGGAACTCAAAAAACCAGTTGACATTCAAAGGGAATTTTCCGTCTAAATGATCCTGCATACAATCAATGAGATGACCTGAATGGGTTAGCTTGATCAGAGCGCTGCGGCGGGCTCTGGCCAGCTGACGGTCTTCCGCTCCGGACATGGCCGCCGACGCTAATTGCGGGCATTGATGACGGTACAAAAGCAACAGCGGAGTTGCGCCCTTGTTGTCCCGTTGGTTGGCCAGAGTCTCCGCGGGCAGATATTGAAACAACTTGTCATAGCGGGGAGTATAAGTATTCAGACAGCGATAGCTGCGTATGCTGAGGCCAGATTTTAAGCTCGGAATGGCTGTCGCCATAAGGTGTAGAATGTTACTCCCGTTAGCAAACCTCTGGTTTAGAATTGCGGCTGATGAGCCCGACAGCAAGCGCTTGAACAGTTCCCACTGGCCTAATATAAAAGCACATGCCAGCATGCGCTCCCGCCCCCTCTCGTCCAGCTTTTCCAGTGCTTTCAGGATCAGTTTTTCATGCCTCTGGGCATTAACTTCCAGCAAACAAAGCTGGAAAATAAAAGCCTCTGAAGCCATTGCAGTGGTGATTGTCTGGCAGAAATCCTGCGACGTTTGAGGGTTGCCATGCCTGATGCCCGGTGAGTTGAAAATAGCTTTTATCAGGTACGGTGCCGAACCATCGGAAAGTCGAAGAAATTGGTTGAGTCCCGCCAGAAAATGGCAATCTCTTGCCAGATAATTCAGAAGCTCCCGGGCAGCCCGCCGAAGTTGTAACGGGCTCAGGTAGTGTTCCAATATTTCCATAAAGCCCGGATCAGCCCTAAACATCATTGTTTTGGCGTGCTCGCCAAGAATTCCCAGTACTGCTTCACGGTGTGTGTTATCAAAGAGTTGTTTTAATAATTGCGGCGGTATCCGTATTTCATTACCCACCGACTCATTCGGGAGTCCCAACCCCAAATCAGCCAGCGTCTGTAGAACGGAAATATTTTCAGGAAGGGTGGGTCGGCAGGCAAGGTTGAAGATCAGTTTTAGCAAGTGCGGCGAATAGAATTTTTCATCCTCTGTGGAATTGTTCTTACTCACCCTGTCAAAATCCTGTTGGGCATTTTCTACCAGCTCTCGCAAAAACCTGTTATCAAGTGGAATATCAATATTTCTTAATGCATTGTGAACATGGGTTACCCATTCATGACGCTGGCCAGAAGTAGAAGTGATCTGTCGCAAGTGTATGGAGCGACCAGAAGAGGGCCCGTCAGCCCCGGCTGTTTTGTTGCTCAAACCTGTAGTGAAAACAGGGGGGGAAGTATTTGTCCCCGGAACGGTCCAGCTGGACAAGTTTGAGGTGGTGGTATCGGTCGCCCGTGGCAACATGATTCACTCCATCAATAAATTGATTTTTTTGTAACGTCTTGGTTTCTAGACCAGCAAAGGTTGATTTGGTTCAAAAAATAGAAAGTTCGATTGATATAAAAAGGCCATTAACAGGATGACTATCTTGAAACACTCTGCCGGGATGGCTCCTGCTGTTGCCAACCCGTATAAAGTGCAAACCAGAACAAACTGTCGAGATGGGGCATTGGCAGGGTGCCGCTGTTAATACCCAGATTTGGCCCTTTGGCTCTGGATGAGCGCCGAATTCCCAGATCGGTCAGGTTCTCTGTTTTTGGACCTAATAGGCCTGGGTTAAAGCTCTGATCCGGATGATCCGGATAAACCTCATCAGGAAAACGGCCTGATTTGATATCCTCTACATAGCGGAGTTTCGGGTCACACCAGTAACCACACTCAAGTGCAGCCCGGCTCAGCGACTCTGCCGGGAATTCCTGGCATATCCTTGCTTTCATGGCCTCCGTATCCATTTTGTACGCACTGGCAAACAGGTCAGCGGCAATGGTCACCAGCTCATCCTGCAACTGGTTCATTTGCACGGGGTTTTTGCAATCCAGACTGTCGGTGTCATGGCGCACCCTGAGCCAGTTAATCACTAGCCCGTAAAAGGCTTTCCCAAGCTCAGTGATCCGCAATTCGCCCTGTCTCTCACGATCAGTTATGAAGTAGAGCTTTGCCAAACCAAAATTGTAGGAGGTTTGCTCAGCAAATGAGCGGACATCCGCCCAGTCCCTCATCCCCACCGGAGCAGGTGCTACGTTTGGGTAATGCTGGGCATTCCACTCTCCCATCGTGCCGGGAACACCCTGGGCTCCAAAAAAGGCTGTTGGTACCCAGCATCTGCCATCAGCAGAATTATGGAATGAAGTTAGTGTATCCGGTGCCTGAAAATTGTGATGCCAGAGACGACCTGCGTCTCTGGCAAAGAGTCTGAGGCCATCAAAGGATGCCTGCATCGAGAGACCGGTCACGTCTCCGGTTTCATAGGGATAGTGGTGATACAGTTGGGTATTTTTTTCATCGTCAAAGACTTGCAGCAGTGCCGAACCATCAGGCTCCAGGGCAATGGTTGCCAGGGTTTCTTCACGTAATCCACAGGCTTTGAACTTATTCAGGGCATCAAACAGACGATAGATGCCTCTTGGTTTCAGCAGAGCGCTTTCAAGGCCGAGCTTATCTTTATGGGTTCGAAAAAAATCCAGCTGTGGCTGCTCGCGGACAAAATCATGCCAGTCTTCTGTGGAGCAATGTTGCTGTTTCAGGAACTTGAAACGGCGATACCCCTGAGGTACGTCTTTGGATGGAAAAGCCAGACTGCGACCGTAAGTTATAATACTACTCCTGCAGTTGACTAACTCTGCTTCCCAAAGCCCGGGTATTCGCGGAACCGTCTCTTTTGGGCGTTTCCTGTCAAATTCAGCAACCGCATGGCGAAAAGCCTGACAATAATATCTGTCAGGATCAGGTGCACACCCGCCACCAATCCCAAGGCCAATCAGATGCCATGGATAGAAACGTGGCCTTATATGGATTAAGTCGTAGTTTCGTTCAATAAAGAGTGAATCGCGATCATCAGGTGTTGCTGACAGGTGCTCAAGTAGTTTTTTTTGCATGCCCGCAGTGGCAGCCCGGAGCACCTGCGCAGAAAATTCAACCGGCAACCCGTTCTGATGCATTAACCTCATTAATTCCAGTGTCTGCTGCTCATCCCTTAAAACGTCCGGGTGATGCTGAAAATAATTGATAACAGGCTGTAGTAACCTGGTTGCACCGGGCAAGGGGTTGTGTGACAACTCTCCATTATATGAATACTTAAAAGAACTTAAGCGGACGGCCTTAAAAGTAGATGACGGCAGGGATTTGAAGAGTTGCAGGAACTCAAAAAACCAGTTGACATTCAACGGGAATTTTCCGTCTAAATGATACTGCATACAACCAATGAGATGAGCAGAAGCAGTTAGCTTGATCAGAGCGCTGCGCTGGGCTCTGGCCAGTTGACGGTCTTCCGCTTTGGATATGGGCGCTGATGCTAACTGCTCGCGGTGATGTCGGTATAAAAGCAACAGTGGAGTTGCGCCGCTGTTGTCCCGTTGATTGGCCAGAGTCTCGGCGGGCAGATATTGAAACAACTGGTCATAGCGGGGGGGATAAGCTTCCAGACAGTCATATCTGCATACCTCCTTGTAAGAGCCCACGCTCTGCAGTGCTGTCACCATAAGGTGAAGAATATTCCCGCCGTTATTAAACTCCCGAATAAGAATTGTCGGAGAGGAGTCTGCCAGCAATCGCCTGAACAGTTCCCACTGGCCTAATATAAAGGTTGATACCAGAAGCTGTTCCCGCTCCTTATCATCCAGCTTTTTCAGTTCTTCCAGGATCAGTTTTTCATGCCTTTGTACATTCACTTCCAGCATAGAAAGCTGAGATATAAAATACTCTGAATTCAGTGCAGTGGTGATACTCTGGCAGAAATCCTCTGATGCTCCGGGGTTGCCATGCCTGATGCCCAGCGATTCGAAAATAGCTGTTATCAGATAGCTTGCTGAAAGATCGGAAAACTGTAGAGATCGATTAATTTTTGTGACTATTAAGCAGAACATTCTCGGCCTAAGCATAAGCTCTCTGGCAGCCTTCTCTATCTGCGTCCGGGTCAGGTATTTTTCCAATATTTCCATATAGCCCGAATCCGGCATAAAGATTATATTTTTGGCATCTTCGGCAAGAATTTTCAGTACTGCATCATGGTCTGTGTTGTTCAGGAGTTGTTCTAATAATCGGGGGGAGGTGTTTATTTTAAAAGACATCGAGATGCCTTCAAGACCCAACCCCAAATCCGCCAGCGTTTTCAGAACGGAAATATTTTCAGGAAATTTAGGTTCCATGGCAAGGCAGTTGATCAGTTCTTGTAATGACTGCGGATAGAGCTTTTCATCCTCCCCTGGATGAATCGGACTCATCGTCTCAAGATCATGATGGGCATCTTCTACCTTGTCTCGCAATAATTTATTACCTATTGGAATATCTATTTTGCCTATTGCATTCTGAACATGGGATATCCATTCACGATGCTGGTCAGCAGTAGAAGTGATTTGTCGCAGGTGTACAGGGCGACTTGAGGGTCCATTAGACCCGGCTGTTACGTTGCTCAAACCTGCAGAAACAGTGGCAGAAACATTTGTTTCCGGAACGGTCCAACCGGACAAGTTTGAGGCGATAGTATGGGTCATCCGTGACAACATAATTTACTCCATCAATAACTTGAATTTTTTGTAGCGTCTTTATTTTTAGACCAGCAAAGGTTGATTTGGTTCAAAAAATGGAATGTTCGATGGGTATAAAAAAGGCCATCAACAGGATGGTTATCTTGAAACACTCTGCCGGGATGGCTCCTGCTGTTGCCACCCCGTATAAAGTGCAAACCAGAACAAACTGTCGAGATGGGGCATTGGCAGGGTGCCGGTGTCAACACCCAGATTTGGCCCTTTGGCTCTGGATGAGCGCCGAATTCCCAGATCGGTCAGGTTCTTTGTGTCTGGATTTAATCGACCAGGGCTAAAGCTCTGACGCGGATGATCCGGATAAACCTCATCAGGAAAACGGCCTGATTTGATATCCTTTACATAGCGGAGTTCCGGGTCACACCAGTAACCACACTCAAGTGCAGCCCGGCTGAGCGACTCTGCCGGGAATTTCTGGCATATCCTTGCTTTCATGGCCTCCGTGTCCATTTGGTAAGCACTAGCAAACAGGTCAGCGGCAATTGTCACCAGCTCATCCTGCAACTGGTTCATCTGCACCCTGTTTTTGTAATCGAGACTGTTGGTGTCATGGCGCACCCTGAGCCAGTTAATCACCAGTCCGTAAAAGACTTTCCCAAGCTCAGTGATCCGCAATTCGCCCATCCCCTCACGATCGGTTATAAGGTAGAGTTTTGGCAAACCAAAGCTGTAGGAGGTTTGCTCGGCAAATGAGCGGATATCAGCCCAGTCTCTCATCCCCACCGGGGCAGGTGCTACGTTTGGGTAATGCTGGGCATTCCACTCTCCCATCGTGCCGGGAACACTTTGAGTTCCAAAAAAGGGTGTTGGTACCCAGCGTCTGCCATTAGCGGTATTATGGAACGAAGTTAGTGTATCTGGTGCCTGAAAATTGTGATGCCAGAGACGACCCGCATCTCTGGCAAATAGTCTCAGGCCATCAAAGGATGCCTGCACTGAGAGGCCGTCCACCTTTCCAGCTTCATAAGGATAGTGGTGATACAGGCAGGTATCTTTTTCATCATCAAAGACCTGTAGCAGTGCCGAACCATCAGGCTCCAGGGCAATGCTTGCCAGGGTTTCTTCAGTTAATCGACAGGCTTTGAGCTTGTCCAGGGCATCGTTCAGACGATAAATGCCCCGTGGTTTAAGCAGGGCGCTTTCAAGGCCCAGCTTATCCTTATGGGTTCGAAAAAATTCCAGCTGTGGCTGCTCGCGGACAAAATCATGCCAGTCTTCTGTGCAGCAATGTTGCTGTTTCAGGAACTTGAAACGGCGATACCCCTCAGGTACCTCTTTGGATGGAAAAGCCAGGCTGCGACCGTAAGTTATAATACTCCTGCAGTTGACGTTGAGTAGCTCTGCTTCCCAAAGCCCGGGAATTCGTGGAACCGTCTCTTTTGGGTGTTCCCTGTCAAATTCAGCAACCGCATGGCGAAACCCCTGACAATAAAATCTGTCTGGATCAGGCGCACACCCGCCGCCAACCCCAAGGCCAATCAGATGCCATGGGTAGAAACGTCTCCTCTGGGCTACGTCGTAGTTTCGTTCAATAAAGAGTGAATTGCGATCATCAGGTGCTGCTGACAGGTGCTCAAGTAGTTTTTTTTGTATGTCCTCGCTGGCAGCCCGGAGCACCTGCGCAGAAAATTCAACCGGCAACCCGTTCTGATGTATTAACCTCATTAATTCCAGTGTCTGCTGCTCATCCCGCAAAACGTCAGGGTGAAGGTGAAAATAATTGATAACAGGCTGTAGTAACCTGGTTGCACTGGGCAAGGGTTTGTGTAACAAGTGTCCTTTGTATGAATAGTCAGAAGAACCTAAGCGATCGGCCTTAAAGGTAGATGACGGCAGGGATTTAAAGAGTTGCAGGAACTCAAAAAACCAGTTGACATTGAACGGGAATTTTCCGTCTAAATGATCCTGCATACAATCAATGAGGTGAGCAGAAGCGGTTATCTTGATCAGAGCGCTGCGCCGGGCTTTGGCCAGTTGTCGGTCTTCCACTTTGGATATGGGCACTGATGCTAACTGCTCGCGGTGATGTCGGTATAAAAGCAACAGCGGAGTTGCGCCGCTGTTGTCCCGTTGATTGGCCAGAGTCTCGGCGGGCAGATATTGAAACAACTGGTCATAGCGGGGGGGATAAGCTTCCAGACAGGAATAGCTGCATATCCCATCGAAAGAGTTCACGCTCTGCAGTGCTGTCACCATAAGGTGAAGAATATTCCCGCCGTTATTAAACTCCCGATTAAGAATTGTCGGAGAAGAGTCGGCCAGCAACCGCCTGAACAGCTCCCACTGGCCTAATATAAAGCTGGATACCAGAAGCTGTTCCCGCTCCCTGTCATCGAGCATTTCCAGTTTTTTCAGGATCAGTTTTTCATGCTTTTGTATATTTACTTCCAGCATAGAAAGCTGAAATATAAAAAACTCTGAGCCAAGTGCAGAGTTGATGCTCTGGCAGAAATCCTGTGACGCCTGAGGGTTTCCATGCCTGATGCCCAGCGAATCGAAAATAGCTGCTATCAGATACGTTGCTGAAGGATCGGAAAACCGTAGAGATGGATTGATGTATCTCAGAAGATTGCAACTTTTTGCCAGCAGATGCATAAGCTCCCGGGCGGTCTCCTGAATCTGCCAGCGGGTGAGGTATTTTTCCAATACTTCCATATAGCCCGGATCAGCCATAAAGATTATTTTTCTGGCATGTTTGTCAAGAATTTTCAGCACTTCTTTATGGCGTGTGTTACTCAGGAACTGTTCTAATAACCGGGGGGGGGATCTTTATTTCACAATTCATCGACATGCCTTCAAGTCCCAGCCCCAAATCAGCCAGCGTTTGAAGAACGGAAATATTTTCAGGATATATAGGCTCCTCGACAAGGCAGCAGATCAGTTCTTGCAATGACTGCGAATAGAGTTTTTCATCCTTCCCGGGATGGATCGGACTCATCCTTTCAAGATCATGATTGGCATTTTCTACTTTTTCTCGCAAAAATTTATTATCAATTGGAATATCAATTCTACTTATTGCACTCTGAACATGGGATATCCATTCACTATGCTGGTCAGCAGTAGAAGTGATCTGTCGCAGGTGTACAGAGCGAGTTGAGGGTCCATCAGACCCGGCTGTGGTGTTGCTCAAATCTGGAGTGGAAGCAGGCGCGGAAACATTTGTTTCCGGAAGGGTCCAACTGGACAAGTTTGAGGCGGTAGTATTGGCTATCCCTGTTAACATGATTTACTCCATCTATAGTCTGATTTTTTTTTAAATCTTTTAATTAATGGACCAGCAAAGTTTGATTTGGTTCAAAAAATGGAAAGTTATCTCCGGTTCGGGAGACTCCGGATCGTTAGACATTCGGGTCTGAAGAGGCTTGAGCCTTCCTGAGACCTGACTGGCTGAAAAAACCATGGATGTGTTAGTCTCTGCCTCTATTAACCTTTATCAGACAGACAGATTGTTAATGAGTGACTCTCTAGACCCCAATGAGCTGAACAAAGCCAAACTCAACCTGGAAACCGCAAAAATTGCCTGGGAAGATCTCCAGCGCTACTTTGCTTCCGGCCACCTGCTGGCGGTGGCTCCCGATCTGGATATTGTTGCCGTCGCTCACAGTATCTCCATTGATGATAAAGCGACGGTAGAAATCTGGTTGAATGACAGGAAACTGGGACCGGTCAGTGATGATCAGGCGAGGAACTGGCATGAACAAAAAGCGGATTTATGGGCGGTAGTTGTGCGCCCGTGGGTGCTTGTTCAGGATAGAAACTGAATTCTATGCTGAAGATTTCCAATGCCGTTACCATTCCTTCGGATGAGATTGAGTTTAATTTTATCCGTGCTCAGGGGGCTGGGGGGCAGAACGTTAATAAAGTCTCTTCGGCGGTCCATTTAAGGTTTGATATCAGGGCTTCTTCCCTTCCGGACTTTTATAAAGAACAGCTGCTGGCTTTCAGTGATCAGAGGATTTCTTCTGAGGGCGTCATTGTTATCAAGGCGCAGTCCTTCAGAACTCAGGAGAAAAATCGTGAAGATGCTCTGAATCGGTTACTGGGCCTGATTCAAAAAGCGACAGCGGTGACTAAAAAAAGAAAGGCCACCAAACCCACCCGTTCTTCACAGAAAAAACGCATGGATCGAAAGCATCAGCGAGGCCAGACAAAAGCACTGAGAGGTCAGGTCAAGGGCTGGTGATCAAAACTCGGTTATTATTAGAAAAATTAATTAACAGTCCCACTGCCACGGACTATAAAGCTAACGGAAGTGAAAGAGTCAGGAGACTCCAGATGCCGATACCGCCAACCGATGGATCTGCGCCCCCACCTTCGGGTAACGGGGCGCCGGACTAAACCGACAATCAGTGCCTCCAATGGTATACTGAACCCTCTACAGTCCTCCGAGGAGCTTTGTGGAGAAACAAAGAGATCTCCTCAGGCTGAATGAATTGAGACCTGATTTAAGTACCTAACTTATTTCATTGATTAATGCGGTTTTTTTATGGAATGACTTGCAATAAATCTGGCTCTCCATAGGATTAAGGCCCATGGGTATTGGAAACAAGAGACTCTCGGATTCATGATAAAACGATTTGCTTCTTTTATGGCCATCATCATGGCCTTCAGCTTCGTCTTCAACGTACCAGTAGCCGATGCTAAAAAGTTTGGAGGAGGCAAGAGCTTCGGCCGTTCTTATAACACGGCTCCCGCTCCCAAACAGCCGGCTGCAGCACCTCAGCAGGGTAGCAAACAGACAGCTGCTCAAGGCTCCCGCAAGGGCATGCTGGGCGGGTTGTTGGGTGGCCTGCTGGCGGGTGGGCTGATTGCCTCTCTGTTCGGCGGTGCTTTCACTGGTCTGCAGATGATGGATATTCTGATTATCGCTTTGCTGGCTTTTGTGCTCTTCAAGGTGTTCCGCAGTATGAACCGTGCCAAAGCTACGGCAGCGGGTCATGGTGGCAATCATGCTCACTTCACCCCGGAACAGTCAGGCCAGAATAAGCCTTCCCCTTCGTTAGATCAGCTGTTTGGCCAGAACAGGGAACAGCGCGAAGATGACTTCGGTCAGGCTGACCAAACAAGCTTGCCTCAAACCGGTTTTGGAACCAGTGATGTCCCGATGAATCTGCCAGAAGGCTTTAACCTGAGTGCATTCATGAATGGTGCCAGAGACCATTACCGCACGCTTCAGGAAGCATGGAATAAAAACGATCTGGACATCATACGTGAGTATCTGGACCCTGAACTGTTTTTACAGTTAAAAGCGGAAAGAGCCACTTTGGGTGGCGATCAGCACACCGAAGTGATCTTTGTGGACGCTGAGTTGGGCAGAGCTGATTACAACGACACTGTTGCCGAGATCAGCGTGCGCTTCACCGGTAAATATCGCGATACCGTTGAAGGTGTTGAAGAAGATATTACCGATATCTGGCATCTGCAACGTAGCTTGAAAGAGCCCGATGCTCCCTGGCTGATTGTGGGTATTGAAGCCTGACGGAGCCGAAGGGAAAGGTGTTTTGCCTTTCCCTGACTGGGCTCTATTGTCGATGATCTTCATGTCATTTACCGAAAACTTCTGGTAGCAATATCAAATGTGACGGTAACTGGCCCTTTTTTGGTTTTAGTGACATTAACTGGGTCAACATCAAAAAAATCCCGTACTTTATCGTCAGCATTAGGGCCACACAAATAGCTGGTTCCAGGCGTTTCTTGCACGAATTCTTTCCAGGTTTTTACTCTGTCGTCAGAAGCTTCAGCTTCTAAGCGGCTGTTCACCCCGAGTATATCTCGTAACTCTGGCTTGAATATATTATGCAAATCCATCCCGGAAATATACCAGGCTTTGTAGGCCCGACCCTGATCAGGAACATGAACAAGGAATAAACTATTAACAAGCCTGAGTGCTTGAACGTTTTTGTCCATATCAACCCATTCACGTTCATCCGAAAACAGTTTTAAAATTCCGCTTTTGCTGCCTTCAAGATATTCGTCCAGCCGTTTTGAAAAATCTTCATCACTGTCTTCAGATTCATCGTCTGAAGACTCAATAGAATATGAAGACAATGGCCTGGCTGCACCATGGGATGTTGGATTATCAAGGCCAGATGTTTTTTGGGCGTCAACAGCCGTAGCTCTGGCCGTTTCTGGCTGATCCGGCGCTGTTGTCGGTTTGCCAGAACCAGTAACCAATAAAGGTGGTTTAGTTGAATTAGATGGAATCATAAGTCACTCCGTTAATTGCTTACTTAAATTTGACAAGAAGAAACAGGGGAAGTTCATAAACACGTGCTGTAAGCAGGAAAAGGACAAAGCGAGAGGGTATAGCCTTGCAGCCAGAAACCTCCCGCAGCCACCAGGACGGTGTTGAGTTGGGGAGGTTTTTATAATGACGGTCTTGCCGAGATCAGCTTGCGTTTCACAGGTATGTAGCGTGATACCGCTGAGGAAGCCGGGGACTAACTGCTGGCTAGCCCCTGATCATTGACCATGACCTGTTCGTACTTTTGGGTCAACACCTGCATTTTCTTGAGAATGGATTCTGTGGTCACAGAGATGGCTGTAGGCATATAGCGTCCCTGTTTATATTGCGTAAACCCTGATTTGGAAAAAAACCATTGAGCTTTAACCTTGGAGAGCAGCTTTTTGATTTCAGGGGTATTCACGGGGGACTGGTCGAGTTCATTCAGTGAGCTTTCAAACAGAGCCATGGATTCCTCAAAACCTTTCTCATAGGTACTGCCACTGACGCCCCAGGCCAGAGCCTGGTAATACATAGCTATTCTCTGGCTGAGCGCGCGCTGTCGACCTGAAACATTGACCAGTCTGGCTTTGCTGGTGGCAGAGTGCTTTTCAATCAATGTAACCAGGTCATTGCTGCTGTTGAATACCCTCAGAGCCTTTTGAATGAGGTCAGCTGCAGCTTCTCTGTCGGGTTCTGACAGTGCCATTTTTTTGTAAGTTTCCCAGTCTTTCGCAACCACATTCAGCTGATGTTTGATTGCACCGTTGGGCGCATAATCTGATAAAGCCTGAAAGTTATTTTCAAACAGCGTAATGCTTTTATCGAGCTGCTCTCTGGCGTCTTCTGAGTTAATGTCGGCTCCGATCATCAGGTAGCTTTTAGCGACTCGCTGAGACAGCATCCGTTGCAAACCGGATGTGTTGACCGCTTCGGCATCGTTCAGGGCGGCTGAAGTTTCTCCTGAGTAAGCGATTAAATACGCCATAATAAAGCCCAGGAATTTATAACAGAATAAAAGTGGGCGGAAGTCGGGAAGTATTCTGGAAATTTGCACTGTTATTGTTCGCTCTCTGCGCTATCCGGGGGCATCCTGATGAGTTTTTGGTTCAACAGGTTATGTTGCAAAGCTATGTGCAGAATATATGCCAGAGCTGAATAGTTCTCAGACGATTATTCCGGCCTCGGTCAGAAAGGCGCTGGAATTAAACAAGCAGGAAAAGCTTCAGTATGAGATTCGCTCCGATGGCAGCGTCCTGCTTTTTAAGTGCCAGAGTGACAAAAGAGACCCTGTAATAGCAGGCTTCCTGGATTTTCTTGAGCGGGATATGAAAAACCACCCCTGAACACTGAAGCCGTTTTCCCCGGAGCTTGCTCGGAAGCTCAGTGATCTGGTTGGGGAGATTGATATCGATCTCGACTTTCAAAAGAAAAACGCCACAAAACGACTGGCGGCAATCAACCAGTTGGCATTTGAACGGGTTTCAGGCAATCCCTCTAATCCTGCATATCCTTGAAAGTCAACGTTTGTGCAGAGCCGTTGCCGCAAAAACCACTTTATGGTTTGTCTGACAAGGAAACTGATGAGGAGTACGAAGGACAGCCCACCAAATGATCATTCACCATCCCCATAGCTTGCATGTAGGTATAACAGATAGTGCTGCCTACGAATGAAAAACCTCTTTTTTCAGGTCTTTACTCATGGCATTGGATTCCGGGGTGGTGACAGGCACCTCAGACATGGTTTTCCACTGGTTCCGGATTGGAGTGTGATTCATGCCCGGTGGAGGTCTGGGGACACCCAAGCAGCAGTATGAACTACGTTGTTTTATCCGATGGAACCGACCAAAGCAAGACTCTGGTTACGGTTTTTCGAAGGTGATACGGGCTTTTGGGTTGACTTTCGAAGATGACGAGCAGAAATTTAATTTTCCATATTTTTGCGGAAATAGGTTGATTCGATTATATTGAACGAATCGAACGAAACTGGGAGAATCAATGCAATGGAAGCTCTAACCGCTAATGAAGCGAAAACAAATTTTGGTGACATGTTGCTAAAGGCACAGAGTCGCCCGGTCCAAATCAGTAAGAATGGTAAGCCCGTTGCTGTGGTTATTTCAGCAGATGATTACAAAGACATCGAAGAACTCAAGTTGAAAATGTTGCAGTTAAAGGCTGCTCAGGCTGAAGCTGATATAGCAGCAGGCAAGCTGGCGGATGGAGATGCATTTTTTGATGAGCTGGAATCAGGACAACATGACTGATGCAATCTATCTCTTAACTCCCGACGCTCAATCTGACTTGATCGAAATCCGGCGCTACACAATAGCTCAATGGGGAATTGAACAGTCAAAAAAATACATTTCCGAACTCCGAAAAACTATACAACTTCTTGCTGAAAGTCCTACTCTCGGCGCACAGAGGCCGGAGGTTGGGACGAACGTTTTGAGTTTTCCCTGTGCTAGCCATGTGATTTATTATTTCATGCGTGACAGTATGTTGATCGCGTTCGGTATATTACATAAACGGATGGTGCCATTCAGTCACCTTGCCAGAAGAAAAAATAAAAACTCTTCATACTGGGACTAAATACTCAGCCATACGGAATCGAATATTTCTGGCTTATTGGGCAGGTGCTCTGCAAGGCGCAACGACGGGAACATAGCGAGCTATGTGACCAGAGTTGCAACGCATCACGACTGCATGGATGCAGGAGCTAGAGCAACGCAGGAGCAGTTGCCGCGAGTGCCTGAACAATAAGTCAGAAAATATGATTTCGTATGGTTGAGTACTTAATGATGGATATTTCAGAAGAATGAATTGCAGACTATAAAAGAAATATTAACCTTACGTCAGATATTCACTCTTGTCGGTTGAAGCATCTTTTGCTTCAACCGACACCAACAGTGGTGAGGAGTACGAAGGACAGCCCACCAAATGATCATTCACCATCCCCATAGCCTGCATGTAGGCATAACAGATAGTGCTGCCTACGAATGAAAAACCTCTTTTTTTCAGGTCTTTACTCATGGCATTGGATTCCGGGGTGGTGACCGGCACCTCAGACATGGTTTTCCACTGGTTCCGGATTGGAGTGTGATTCACAAAGGACCAGATATATTGATTAAAGCTGCCAAACTCTTCCTGAATGTTCAGAAAGGCCCGGGCGTTGTTGATGGCACTGTTTACTTTCAGCCGGTTTCTGACAATACCTTCATCCTGGAGCAGTCTTTCTACATCTTGCCCGGTGAATTGGGCGACGGCTGTCGGATCAAAGCCTGCAAATGCTCTGCGGTAGCCCTCCCGGCGTTTGAGTATGGTGATCCAGCTGAGACCAGCCTGGGCCCCTTCCAGAATCAGAAATTCGAACAGCTTCTGATCGTCGTGACAGGGAATGCCCCACTCTTCATCATGATATCGAATGTAGTCCGGGTCTTCTGTGCACCAGGCACATCGTTGATTTGTCAAAAGGATGACTCCCATACTGGTTGCCGTGAAGAGTAAAGCATTAGAGAACAGGTCAATGGCACTCTTGAGCTGTTGGCAGTGATTTTGGCTAAGCTGAAACAGTAACAACTTCATGGAAGGAAGTCATGCCATCCAAAGTGTCATCATCCGGTTCTGTGTTGCCACCTGTACCTCCTCATTTGCCGGATGAGCCTTCATCAAAAAACACCGTTTCATCAGGCTTTCGAGATGTTTCTGTTGCGGATGGAGAGGAAGGATTAACGTTCCCGCAGGAAGGGTGGCACACTGCTCCTCAAAGTCTGGATTCCCGACACCCCAGAGTGGTCGATGCCCAGCCACTGATTCAGATTGATGATATACCTGCAACCTCGGAAGCAGCCTTTCCCGCCCTGCCAAAAATTAGATCAAGCGTGTTCGAGAGACTATTGGCTACGGTCATAATCTGGGTGCTGGACTTGAAAAAAGTTCGGTCAAAAGTCAGCTTTCGCAGGGCGGCCGTCGTCAGACAACTGAACAAACAGTTGAAAAGGGTCAGGGAGGCGATACACAGCAAGCCTTTAAAGAAAACGCTTGATGAACGCCGGATTCTGAAAAAAAAGCAGATGCTGTTGCGTAAACAGAAAAAGCAGGCAAGAGTGGCCAGGGATAATGAGATTCGTAGTTACCTCAGGCTGTTGCGATCTTTCAAAGCTATGCATAGAGGAGAGTTAAAGGATCATACTGTTCATCTGGACGAACTGTCACTGGGAGGTGGCAAAGCCACTTTGAAGCATGTTGAGTTAAGGGTCCACAAAGTGGAGCTCTTGGATTCGGACACGGGCCAGACCTACCCCAAAATTACCCTGGATGTTAAGGGCTCTGTTAATGTTGATGTGCCCGGTCAGCCTCCCCTTAAGATGGATATCAAAATCAAGGATATGGATGTCAGTATTCAGGGCAGAGTGGTAGCAGGAATTAATGCCTATATTAGTGGAAAGGGCATTGCAGGCTTTTTCAGGGCACTTCACCGTATTCGCAGGCAGAAAGGCACCTTCTTCGAGCTTAACCGGACAGGGGTCACCATTGGAAAAATAAAGGCTTCTCTGGATGAACCGGACCCGGCAGCCCTGTTTGCATTTACAGGGGGGTTAAGTATCGGGGTGAAAGAAAGCATCAGCAAGATGTTTTCTCTGCTCGAGCATCCATTTGATCTGATGGTTCATGATCTTGAGATAGCCAGAAAAGGTCTGCCTCTGCCACTGAGCAGGATGGAAGGACTTAAGGTGGCTAGTGAACTCAAGCCTTTTGAGTGCACACAGGGTGAGACGGAGAGAAGGCTGGCCGTCAGTGTGAAAACCATGGAAGTGGATACAGGAGGGCTTTCGGATGCCCTGTATGGTATTGCCCGCGAGAAAAAGCTCAAGCCTATGGATTTAATAACCTCTGATAAAGAGGAAGATTTTGACTGGGTCTCTGAACTGGAAAAACAGTCCTCCGGTCTCAGGGCCAGAGCCAGCGACCTTAATCTGCAGTTGAAGGCGCAGTTATCAAAAGAAAAAGTTCAAAGTGGGTCTGGAGATTTCGATCTGGAACTCGATGCAGGCCATCTGGAGCTGGAAAATAGCGGAGCAGCACAAGCGCATCTGGATCTGAATAAGGTTCATATGGAGGGCAAACTGGATGGAGGTGCAACAGATTTTAGCGGTCGTGCAAAAACCTTTTCAGCCGGGCTGAGGCTCAATCAGAAGCTGGGAGCGGATTCTGGTAACAGTGTTAATTGTCATGCTGATGTCAGAGGTGAAGATTTAAAGCTTGCAAGGGCTCTGCATCAGGGGCAGGTTCAAACCGAAATTGAAACAAACCGGCTGATCGTTGATACCCATGGCCAGCCATCCTCGATTCATTGGCGTGATACCCGCATTGAGCTGCCCCAAAACCTGGGTGGGCAGATACAGAAGCTCTCTGCTCATCTCAAAGACAGTGAAAAAGGAGATGCTGAACTCAAGTTCAGTGTCGGTAAAACACACTTATCAGGTGAGGGGCTGGTGACCGTTAAGACTCAGGCCAGCAAGTTTTCTGTTCCAGTCAGGGGCAATGTGGCTGTGGATCAGTGTGAGGTCTCTAATACGAAGTTCAAAGAAGGGGATTTAAGGCAATCTTCAGCGATTACGGCAGTCACTCCGGGAAATATCAGTATCGATGGCGTCAGAGCCGGCTCTGTCAAGGTTGGAAACCTGACTACAAAGCTGGATGAAGAAGGCACTGGATACGTTTGTCTCAACGATGTTTTTTTGAGTGGTGATGACCTTATCGAGGATTTCGAGCAGCTTCCCCAAGCTATCCGACAAAACATACCCACAGGTTTTCTTAAGGGCAGAAAGCTGAAGGCGTCAGTCAAAGTAAAGGTGGAGAAGGGGCTGGTGGACCTGAAAACAGCCGAGTTTCTCTCTTTCGATCTGGATGAAAAGGATGTGGATAAATCCGCCTGGACACAATGGTCTTCATGGGATCAATGGTTCAGAAGTGGTCTGATCGGTGCAGCCGGTTGGGCTTCGTTCAAGGGTATGAATGTGGCCGACGGACAGCTCTGTATTTCACTGGGTATTGGTCCATTGAGTTACCCCATTCCGATCATGAAAGCACCGCAAGAGGCTGTTCGGGGCGAAAAGCTCTCTCTTCCGGTTTTGCTGCATCATTACACCGGTGTCTGTTGGGGTGATGCTTTAACAGACGACAAAGATTTTATACATAAGATCAATATGGGCGATCTGCAGGCTCTCTCAACACTGGAGAGCTATTGTCGACAGGTCGGATCTGATCGGGCTGAGCGTCTGCTGAAAACGTTGCAGCTTCAACCCTGGATAGAGAGGTCGAAGGGTGGGGATCAACTGTCCTTCAGCTATTTGAAAACATTAGCTGGATTATTTTTTCAGTATCCGGGTACAGCTGGTCGGGGCATCCTGTTATTCAGGAGCCTTCAGTGGCCTGTTACCCCGCCTCTGGCCCAAGCCATACTGAAACAGCCCTTCCGCTCACAGATTGATCCTGTAGCTTTGGCTCTTTCCGCTTCGCAGGCAGGGCTGATCAAAGAAGCTTATGAAGTGTTGGCAGAAGCACTCAAGAAGAAGCCGGAAGATCCCAGACTGAATTACTATGCAAGTGTCGTTTTAAGAGACGGGCTCCATGCCATCAGGCCGGATCAGATGAGCGAGGACGAGAAAGAGCATCGGAGTATTGAGTCGGCCCGCAGGTTATCGCTTGCTGCCAGGAAAAAATACCCTGCAGCGATAGCGCTTCAGAAGCAACTCTGTGAAGAACGGGAGCCTTATGCGTTGCTGGCTGAAGCCGGAGATTTGTTGACCCATGTTCATAAACCTTCTGCTTTCTACAAAGCCCTGAACCAGCTTGAGGGAATAGCTGCACAGGGAGAGGGAGTCAAAGGGAGAGTAGCAAAAACTATTCTGGCTAACAGAATAGAAAACGGTCGGAAGATTTTCATACATCCTACTGCCAGGGTTGAAAAGAGTATTCATGCTCTGGAAAAGCGAATGAAACACAAAGGATTACACGATGTCAGGCCGGACGAACTCTACCAGCTCGGTATACGCTACCTTTACGGTGTTGAAGGTAAGGTTTCCAATCCGGCCAGAGCGGTTGAGTTGTTGCAACAGGCAGGCAAAGAGGGAGAAAACAGGGCACAGCTTCACCTTGAGTTGGCAGAGTCAGCACGTTCCGGGATGATGTCTGAATAGAGGGTGATTTTAACCGGAAAAAGAACTGTTCGTTTTTCAGACAGACAGGTATTCTGTTCTTTCATTTTCATTCATTCCAGAGAATTTCAATTCATGAACATTACCGACAAAACAGTCGCGCTGATCCACTACACCCTGAAAAATGCCGGGGGTGAAGTTCTGGACAGTTCCGAAGGTCATGACCCTCTGGCCTATCTGCACGGTGCGGGTAATATTATCGCCGGTCTGGAAAGTGCTCTGGAAGGAAAAACGGCGGGTGACAAGCTGGACGTCTCTGTAGAAGCTGCGCAAGCCTATGGCGAATACGATGAAAGTCTGGTGCAGCCCATTCCCCGTGCCCAGTTTGGTGAACACGACGTAGAAGTAGGTATGCAGTTCCATGCAGATACCGCTATCGGCCCACGCATTGTCACCATTACGGCCATTGAAGGCGATGAAGTTGTGATTGATGCCAACCATCATCTGGCAGGGGAAGACCTGAACTTTGCCGTTGAGGTGGTTGAAGTTCGTGATGCGACAGAAGAAGAGCTGGATCATGGTCATGTACATGGACCCGGTGCTCACGAGCATTGAATCAGTCATAAAAAACCGGGTGAATAGCCCGGTTTTTTTTATGACGGTAAAAAGCATTAGCTTCTTTTGAACAAGATCTTGTTTTTTCTGAAAGTTTTTTCTGGCAATTTGGTCAAAAATACACCGAGCATCAGGAACAGAGTCAGGAACAGAGACTCATGGCTGAGCATTGTTCCGTTCAACAGGCTGTCCAGACAGAGTGCAATCACCGGGAAGATCAGAAAACAGATGGAAGCCTGGAATGGGCTGGCCAGTTTGTTTAACTGGAAGTAAGCCATAATGCCGCCAATCCCTGCTACGGAACCCAGATAGATCACTGCGCTGAGTGAGAGCGCCGAGAAACTGTTTATATCCGGCGTTTCCATGAAGTAGCCCGTAATCATCAGAAATACCGCTGCCATCAGACAGGGGAGGGCATTGTAGGTCAGCACATGAATACCCTCACAACGAGTCTGGACACTGGTGTAAATCAGGGCATGCATGAGCACGGCAACGACCAGTGCAATCACACCCATCAGGCTGCCGTTACTGTTGACCGACATTTCGTTACCAATAATAGTCACCAGGCTGCCCAGGGCTATGACCAGACCCGCCAGCTGGTGCATAGCCACCTTATGGCGCTGGAGTAATACCGAAAAGATCAGAACGACGACCGGCATATTGGCGAAGATGATAGACGCCAGTCCCGATGAAATATATTGTTCGCCAAAAATCATCAGGGTAAAGGGGATGGCAAAGTAAAACAGACTGATCAGGAAAAACTCCAGACTTTTATTCTTTGGGAACCAGATCGTAACGCCTTTCAATCTGGCCAGCAGAAGAATCAGGGGTGCTGCAACAGCAAAACGAATGCCGGTAGCGGTAATGGGCGGAATAGTAGCAACAGCCAGTTCCATAGCCAGCCATGTCGTCCCCCAAATGAAGCAGACAGTAACAAACAAAAGGCTGACCCGGGTCTTTGTGCTCATGCCAACATCCTCGTAATACGTTCAATGGCTGAAAAACAGTTGTTGCTAATTATTACCTATGATGAAAAGTTTAAATGACAAAGCTGGAAAAATGTTGTCAAAGTCGTCATGATTTAAAAAGTTTTGGGAAAAATAATTCTCTATTATGCTTGATAAAAAGGATAAACTGATTCTTGACTGTCTTCAGCGGGATGCATCCATTCCAGTGGCTGATATTGCCGACAGGGTAGGGTTAACCGTCTCACCCTGCTGGAAGCGGTTGAAAAGGCTGGAAGAAGAGGGCTATATCACTCAGCGGGTGGCGCTGCTGGACAGTGAAAAACTGGGTTTACACCTCACTGCTTTTGTGAATATCAAAACCCAAAATCACAGCAATGAATGGTATGAGGCTTTTGTCTCGGAAGTCAGTGACTTTGCCGAAGTGATTGAGTTCTTCCGGATGGCAGGAGAGTACGACTATATGATGAAAGTGCTGGTCAGGGATATGGCAGCCTTTGACGTATTCTATAAGCGACTGGTAAACAGTGTGACTGGACTCAGTGAAGTGACCTCTTCCTTTGCTATGGAGAAGCTGAAAAATACGACTTACCTGCCATTGGGTTGACTATGAGACTCATCGAAATCATGTACTAGACTGGTTTCACCCTCATATCTTTAGTTGTTCCGGTTGTATGCGACACATCACTTCTCCGTTAGCGGGTTGTCTGCTGGCGGCTTCTGTTCTGGCAGGGCGGCATTATTTTCCCGATTATTTTCAGGCCATCGTCCGGTTTGAATCAGCACTGCTGTTCCTGAGTGGACTGATTGCCGGTATTCGATTGCCGGATATTGATCTGGCTTTACCAGGGCTGAGTCACCGTTCAGGAATTACTCATTCGTGCCTTCTGGCGGTATTGCCCTTGATGCTTGATCTGCCCTTCGTTGCAGGCGGTCTGGCAATGGGGATTGCGCTGCATTTGTCGTCCGATATCCAGCCAAAAACATGGACCGGTGGAGCATTGATCAGGTTTCCAATACTGGGCAGTATCGGGATGCTCTCGCCACTCTGGATTCTGTTCAATATTGTGGGTTGTTTTGTGGTGCTGTTCCACACCATGCCGCAGGAGCACGAGGTTGGCCATTGGGCCATTCTGGCTGTGATGCTGTTGGGAGGTGGCTGGTATTTCTTAAGTGAAGAGAAAAAGCGGCTTCTTCCGTTGATAACACTGGCCTTCTGTATGTTGTTGGTGCACCAATATAATAAGGGTCGGCTCAATGTTGAGATAGTGATTCGATATTTTGTCTGAAGACAGCCGACTTCGCCTCCCGGGTGAGCCAACGACAAGCACAAATCAATCGCTTGACTTTGAGTCGCCAAGCTTTCGTTTCCGGTGTTGACTTTTGTGTTCCGTCAGGGCTTTCGCGTTTGGCAGGGTCTTCTGGCACTCAGGGCAGGTTTGCACTCCGGTGTGATCTTTGCTTTTGTCAGCCCACAGGGCTTGAGAGCTTGGCAGGGTCTTCTGGCACTCAGGGCAGGTCTGCACTCCGGTGTGATAACGCCTTTTGTGATTCGACAGGGCTTTTGCATTTGGCAGGGCCTTCTGGCACTCAGGGCAGGTCTGCACTCCGGTGTGATAACGCCTTTTGTGATGCGACAGGGCTTGAGCATTTGGCAAGGTCTTCTGGCATTCAGGGCAGGTTTGCACTCCGCTGTGATCTTTCCTTTTGTGATCCGACAGGGCTTGAGCGTTTCGCAGGGTCTTCTGGCACTCAGGGCAGGTTCGCACACCGCTGTGATCTTTTCTTTTATGATCCGACAGGGCTTTCGCGTTTGGCAGGGTCTTCTGGCACTCAGGGCAGCTTTGCACTCCGGTGTGATCTTTCCTTTTGTGATCCGACAAGGCTCTCGTGTTTGGCAGGGTCTTCTGACACTGAGGGCAGGTTTGCACTCCGGTGTGATAGTGACTTTTGTGTTCCGAGAGGGATTGAGCGTTTGGCAGGGTCCTTTGGCAGTCAGGGCAGGTTTGCACTCCGCTGTGATCTTTTCTTTTGTGATCCGACAGGGCTTTCGAGTTTGGCAGCGTCTTCTGGCACTGGGGGCAGGTTTTCACTCCGCTGTGACTTTTTTTTCTGTGATCCCACAGGGCTTGATTGTTGCGCAAGGTCTTTAGACACTCAGAACAGGTTTTCTCTCCAGTATGATATTGCCTTTTGTGACTCGCAAGGGACTTTGCGTCTGACAGGGTTCTCTGACTCTCAGGACAGGTTCGAGCTCCGGTATCATCTTTCCTTTTGTGATTTGACAGGGGTTTCGTGTGGCCATCCGCTCCGACCAGGGTTGCATTGCAGGTTTTTTGTCTGGTTTTGTCGTCTTTTCGGGCTTGTACTGTGCTTCCCTGGGTAAGTGCAATGGAAATCCCGACTGCTTCGGGAGGGCCCGGGACAGTGAGCGAGTCATTAATGACAGCAAAACCATCAGTGGTGGTAGACAGGCCAGAAGCACCCTGGGGCTGAATGCCCGGATCGGCCAGTATTTCGAAAGGCACATTGTGTTGGGGGAGTAGGGTCTCCAGAGACTCAAAATGACCCATACAAATAAAACAGTCGCCATCGGCTAAATGGGAGTATGAGTCTTGTTCGTGTGTTGCTTCTGTCTTGCCTGTCCAACTCTCTTCAAAATTCAGCAGCCATTGCCCTGGCTCGATGCTGTCGGGTGATGGTCGCAGTTGACAAAGGCCATGGCAGGGAGAGGTATAACAGTTTAAATCCAAAGTATGCAGGTGCTGTTGAGGGCCTCCGTTACCGTCGTCATTATCAGTGTTCAGCGGGCTGGTAAAAGAGTCCCCGGAGTGGCTGGTGACTGATGAGGTTTGTTGGCCGGATGATGATGTTGATGGCCGGTATTGTGATGGGTCATGCCCTGAGTTAAATAGCACAGTAGTGATCGCAAATCCGACAACCACTTCGACAGGTATCCAAAAAAAATGGCTGCCTGGCCGGGCCGGTCGGTCTCGTTTTATAGAAAAGCACGGGTTTGGATTATCTGTATTGTGTGCAGGCTTGAAAATAAAATCTCTTTCCGACGGCTCGGCAAGAAAGAAGACAGACAATGACAGTAATAGCAGTGCTGTAAAGAGTAAGTATTTAATAATTCTATCCTTGCTCTGGTTTACAGATAGGAAGGATAGATCAAGAAGATAAGTGTGTTTTTAAAAAGGCCGTTGAGCATACCTTAACGCAGGGGCATGATGCAGACCGATGGGTCATTCTGGTTGTGTTTAGGTGATCCAATGACAAGCACAAATCAATCACTTGACTTTGAGTCATCAAGCTTTCGTTTCCGGTGTTGACTTTTGTGATACGTCAGAGCTTTCGCGTTTGGCAGGGTCTTCTGGCACTCAGGGCAGGTTTGCACTCCGGTGTGTACTTTGCTTTTGTGATTCGACAGGGCTTTTGCATTTGGCAGGGTCTTCTGGCACTCAGGGCAGGTTTGCACTCCAGTATGACATTTTTTGTGATACGACAAGGCTTGAGCATTTGGCAGGGTCTTCTGGCATTCAGGGCAGGTTTGCACTCCGCTGTGATCTTTTCTTTTATGATCCAACAGGGCTTGAGCGTTTCGCAGGGGCTTCTGGCACTCAGGGCAGATTCGCACTCGGCTGTGATCTTTTCTTTTATGGTACGATAGGGCTTTCGCGTTTGGCAAAGTCTTCTGGCACTCAGGGCAGGTTTGCACTCCGGTGTGATCTTTTTTTTTGTGAACCGACAGGGCTCTCGAGTTTGGCAGGGCCTTCTGACACAGAGGGCAGGTTTGCACTCCGGTGTGATAGTGACTTTTGTGATCCGCGAGGGATTGAGTGTTTGACAGGGTCCTCTGGCAGTCAGGGCAGGTTTGCACTCCGGTGTGATCTTTTCTTTTGTGAATCCACAGGGCTTTCGTGTTTGGCAGGGTCTTCTGGCACTGGGGGCAGGTTTTTACTCCGCTGTGATTTTTTTTTCTGTGATCCCACAGGGCTTGAGTGTTGCGCAAGGTCTTTAGACACTTAGAACAGGTTTTCTCTCCACTATGATATTGCCTTTTGTGACTCGAAAGGGCCTTCGCGTCTGACAGGGTCTTCTGGCACTCAGGACAGGTTTGAGCTTCGGTGTCATCTTTCCTTTTGTGATTTGACAGGGCTTTCGTGTGGCCATCCGCCCCGACCAGGGGTGCGTCGCAGGTTTTTTGTCTGGTTTTATCCTCTTTCCGGGCTTGTAACGTGCCTCTCTGGGTAAGAGCAATGGAAATCCCGACCGCTTCGGGAGGGCCCGGGACAGTGAACGAGTCATTAATGACAGCAAAACCATCAGCGGTGGCAGAAAGGCAAGAAGTCCCCTGGGGCTGAATGCCCGGTTCGGCCAGTGTTTCGATAGGCGCATTGTATTGAGGGAGTTGGGCCTCTGGAAACTCAAGATGACCCATACAAATAAAACAGTCATCGGCTAAATGGGAGTATGAGTCTTGTTCGTGTGTTGCTTCTGTCTGGTCTGTCCAACTCTCTTCAAAATTCGGCAGCCATTGCCCTGGCTCGGTGCTGTCGGGTAATGGTCGCCGTTGACAAAGGCCATGGCAGGGAGAGGTATAACAGTTTAAATCGAAAGTATGCAGGTGTTGTTGAGGGTCTCCGTTACCGTCGTCATTATCAGTGTTCAGTGGGCTGGTAAAAGAGCCCCCGGAGTGGCTGGTGGCTGGTGAGGTTTGTTGGCCGGATGATGATGTTGATGACCGGTATTGTGATGGGTCATGCCCAGAGTTAAATAGCACAGTAGTGATCGCAAATCCGACAACCACTTCGTCAGGTACCCAAAAAAAATGGCTGCCTGGCCGGACCGTTCGGTCTCGTTTTATAGAAAAGCACGGGTTTGGATTATCTGTATTCTGTGCAGGCCTGACAATAAAATCTCTTCCCGACGGCTCGGCCTGAAAGACGACAGACAATGACAGTAATAGCAGTGCTGTAAAGAGTAAGTATTTAATAATTCTATCCTTGCTCTGGTTTACCGATAGGAAGGATAGATCAAGAAGATAAGTGTGTTTTTAAAAGGGCCGTTGAGCATCCCTTGACGCAGGGGCATGATGCAGATCGATGGGCCATCCTGTTTGTGATGCTGTTGGGAGGTGGCTGGTATTTCTTGTGAGCATGGAGATTTGAGCCTTGGCTATGGCGACGATCGCCAACGCAGGATTAAGGCTCAAATCTTCAGCGCAATTGGGAGTTAGAAAGTTTGATTGGTATTACTGCTTTGTGGCTGCCAGAGCGCGTTGTTGTTCACGAAAAGCCTGTTTGGCTTTTCTTCGATTCAAAACGGTATTGCCGACCTCACCTCCGAGGTGAGCTTCTCCACGTCGTCTTGCCAGCTGAATCTGGTGTTCACGTTCACGGAAACGTTGCTTCTGATCCGGTGTGTGCCTGTCATAGCAGTGAGGGCAACTGACGCCCTGTTCAAAGTGTTCGCTGAGCTGGTCCTGAACGGTTATAGGAAGACGACAAGCGTTGCATTGATCGTACTGACCTTTTTCAAGCTGATGATTGACGGTGACACGATCATCAAAAACAAAGCATTCGCCTTCCCAGGTGGATTCTTCCTGGGGTATTTCTTCCAGGTATTTGAGAATCCCGCCTTTCAGGTGGTAGACCTCTTCAAAACCCTGTTCTTTCAGATAGGCCGTCGACTTTTCGCAGCGAATGCCACCAGTGCAGAACATGGCAATTTTCTTGTGTTGCCCGGGGTTGAGGTGATCCCTGACGTATTCAGGAAACTCCCTGAAGGTCTCGGTGTTGGGATTGATCGCATTTTTGAAGGTGCCTACCTGGACTTCATAATCGTTGCGGGTATCAACCACCAGAACCTCCGGATCATTGATCAAATCGTTCCATGACTTGGCATCGACATAGGTTCCGACAACATGGTTGGGATCAATACCTTCCACACCCATGGTGACGATCTCTTTCTTGAGTTTGACCTTGGTACGTTTGAAAGGCATCGCCTCGGTGTAGGATAACTTATACTCAATTTCAGCGAGACGGGGGTCGCTTTTCAGCCAGACCAGGAGCTGGTCTATGGCATTTCGGGTACCGGCAACGGTGCCATTAATACCTTCCCGGGCAAGCAGCAGAGTGCCATGAACGCCATGGCCCTCCATGACTTTCAGAAGTTCAGGCTTAATGGTTTCAAAGTTATCCAGAGTAACAAATTTATAGAGCGCACAAACGACGATTGACATATAGGGTCCTGTTGCTGGCCGGAGCGTAAATCCGGTGCGGTGTGTTACAGCCTCCTTCAGGCGAAAGACGACTAACTTTCTGGTCAGGAATCAGACCAGCCGATAAGGATAGCAAAGAGAAAGCACCGGCTGCCAGTGCAGTTAATACTCACACACACTCTGTTGGTTGGTCTGGTTTTATTACATAAACTAGCTTTGCAGCCAGACATCTTTAGCCCAGTGCCAGACCGAAGGCCAGGTGGTTTCCGAGAGGTCGCCTGCTGTCCAAAGGCCTACTTCACCTTCCGCAGACACGCAATAAAAGTCGCCATTATGCTCACAGAGCGGCAGCAGATCTCTGGGCATTCCCTGGTCCCAGGCGATGGCCGCAACTTCAGGCAGGTAGGTGTGAGAGCAGGGGTCTTTAATGGTAACGGGTTCCATGGAGCCAAAAACAAGGTCACTGACTTGCAGCAGAAACTCCCGGAAGTCGGAAGGAATCGGAAGCAGTAGCTGCTCTTCAGCTTCGATAATCTCATCTTCGTCAGGAAGCTCCAATGGTGTAGGTACCTCGACGGCACCTTCCCGGAGTTCATCAATGACATCTTCCATAGCGATAACCTGTGACTGGGGCTGTGGCGGTAGAAAAGCCCCTCATGGATAAGGGGCTGTCATGAGGCTCAATGGAGCCGGTTTTCCTGATTATCTGCGACCTTTGACCGGTCTGCCAGATTGGGAAGGTTTTTTTCGAGTGTTGCCGGAGCCTGATTTGAATGCTGGCCTGTTTTTATTACCAGCAGGCTTTTTTCCCGGATGAGCTGAAGTTGAGCGCGGCTTGCCAGACTTTTTGGAGGGCGCCTCGTCACTCAAAGTAACCTTAACACCGTCCTCAAAATAAGGCACTGGCTCAACGTTCAGGGGCTTGTTAATGAGCTTACGAATGGCTTCCAGCAGTTTTTTCTCTTCCGGGTTCATCAGGGAGATCGCTCGCCCCGGGCTGCCAGCACGACCGGTTCGACCAATACGGTGCACATAATCCTGCGGCACTTTAGGCAGGTCGTAGTTTACCACCAGTGGCAACTGATCCATATCCAGCCCTCTGGAAGCAACATCAGTGGCTACCAGAACCCGGTAAGCACCCGCCTGAAACTCAACCAGCGTTCTGCTGCGAACAGGCTGGCTCTTGTCACTGTGCAGTGCCGTGGCGCTGATACCTTCGTCAGCGAGCAGGTCTGCAACTTTTTCGGCGGCTTTTTTGGTGCGCACGAAAACCAGAACCTGCTCCCACTTGCCACCTTCAATGATATAGCTGAGGATTTCCGGTTTATCCTGCTGATCCACAGGATAGACCGACTGTTTGACTGTGCTGGCAGCAGAGTTTGGATTCTCTATTTCAATTTTGACCGGATGACGCTGGAACTCATGGGCCAGCGCCTTGATCTGCTTGGAGAAGGTTGCAGAGAAAAGCAGATTCTGACGTTTGGCGGGCAGAACCTCAAGAATCTGATCCAGCTCATTTTTAAAGCCGAGGTCCAACATTCTGTCGGCTTCATCCAGAACCAGGATTTTCAGGTGGTCCAGGGTCACATGTTGTTTTCGGATCAGGTCCAGCAGTCGCCCCGGTGTTGCCGTCAGCACATCCACTCCAGCCTGAAGCGCTGCCACCTGGGGCTCTATATCAACACCGCCGTATGCGACTGCTGAGCGAAGAGAGAGGTTTGAACCATAGCGAACGACGCTTTCGCCAACCTGAATAGCCAGCTCGCGGGTAGGTACCAGGATCAGGGCGCGAACAGGATGGTTCTTGAGCGTCCGCATTTCTGACAGACGGTGCAGCAGCGGCAAGGTGAAGCCAGCTGTTTTGCCCGTTCCGGTCTGGGCGGATGCCATGACATCGCGGCCGGTCAGAACCATAGGAATAGCTTTGGCCTGAATCGGGGAGGCTTTTTTATAACCCTGTTCGGTGACTGCCTGAAGGAGAGGTTTACACAAACCAAGGGATGAAAAATCAGTCATTTTGATCTGCAGACCTCTAAGACATGAAATGGGCAGAGGATTGTACAGCAGTCTTTGGCGTTGTGCATTGGGGTTTACCCGCTCTCACTGGAGCGGGAGTGCAACTCAGATCTGCTTGCGCAGGCGCAAGGGCAGTCTGCGAAAATCTATCTCGTACTTACCTTCGGATCCAATCATTGATCCGGCACTGTCATAGAGCCATTGAGCCACGCCATAAAGACCTTCTTCATAAGTATTGATAGCCCCTGTGATGGTGATTTCTCCCAGGCTCTGATTAATGTTCATCACCTTGAGAAAACCCTCGATCTCAGGGCCTTTCAGCTTGAAAGTTGCGCCAGAGCTGCAACCACTCAACGTGAAATACTCATTTTTGATCAGGTTATGATGGAGTGTGCCTGAAGAGTCCATATCCAGCTCATACAGCTTGATATAGCCGAAGCTGTTATTGTCGGAGCCGATTTTCAGTTCCACTTGAAACTGTTCCACCTTGTCGGTCGAGCGATCAAGCGTAACTTTAGACATTCCCGAGTAGTTCCCTGAGGGCAGGTTACATAAGTTTCCGGCATTGACGAAGCTGGCCAGGCAAACAAGCACGCTGAATAGCTTAATTTTTATTAGATTTTTCATTCCCTTCCTCCAATTTTTTAATGGCTTATATTGTTATTGGACAAGAAATGTGCAGTTAAGTTCTCAGTAGGAAGGGATTTGTTGAGGTTAAAGCGGTTTTTTCCAGACTAAAGTCTGAGAAAACCCGCTCTCATAACGGTTCAGGAAGGATTAGTTTTTCTTGCGTTTTAAAGGCTCAAAACCGGCATCAACCGATTCAGTGGTGTCCTGGCTGGCGGGTTTACGGCGCTTACCCAGGTTCTTTTTGTTGCGCTGCCGTGTTTTTCCAGCATTAGTCTTGTCGGAGACCTTCTTTTTCTTGCTGCCGGCGGCTTTTCCCGAAGCCTTCAGCTTTTTAGGGCCTTTCCAGCTGCCTCTCAGCTCCTTGATTGAGCGTTTTTCAAAGCGTGTTTTCAGATAACGCTCTATGCCTGACATCAGGTTCCATTCGTTGGGGCCAATCAGGGAGATGGCCAGACCTTTTTCACCGGCTCGTCCAGTGCGGCCGACGCGGTGAACATAGTCATCGCCATTGCGAGCCATATCGAAATTAATGACCAGCTCAATCCCTTTGATATCCAGACCTCTGGCTGCGACATCGGTAGCCACCAGAATATTGATCTGGCCTGAAGCCAGCATGGCCATCATCTTTTTTCGTTCCTGGTGATCCATCTCACCATGCAGAACACCGGCTTTCAGGTCACTGTAGCGAAGGAAACCGCACAGCTGGTCAGCCAGGTTACGGGTATTGGTGAAAACAATGGCTTTCTCGAAAGGCTCGTTTTCCAACAGCCAGCGAGTCAGCTTTTCCTTATGCTTTTGATCATCGCTCAGTACGACCTGCTGATGGATGTTCTCATGCTTTTCTCTGGCCGTATTTAAGGTCAGGGTTTCAGGTTCTCGCAAAACCAAGTCAATCAGTACACCCATCCCTTTTTGTTGCAGGGTGGCAGAGAACAGCATGGTTTGTCGATCCTGACGACATTCAGAGGCAATTTTCAGGATGTCTGGACTGAAACCAAAATCCAGCATGCGGTCAGCCTCATCCAGAATCAGGTATTCCAGATCATTAAAGTCGGTATTGTTGTTCTCCATGTGCTCAAGCAGACGGCCCGGCGTGGCGATCAGAATTTCCGGATTCTTTCTCAATGTATTGACCTGGTGACGAAACGGGTCGCCACCGGTAATCAGTCCGGCTTTGATCTGGGTAAAACGGGCCAGGGCTTCCGTCTCTTTCAGAATCTGTCGGGCCAGCTCCCGGGTGGGCACCAGAATCAGCATTCGGGTGCTGGAGCGGGGGGCTGGAGTGTTCTCGAAATGATTCAGGGCAGGCAGCAGGAATGCCGCCGTCTTGCCACTGCCGGTTTCGGAGCTGACCAGCAGATCTTTGCCATCCAGCACTCTGGGAATCACTGCCACCTGGACGGGGGTGGCCTCGCTGAAATTTCTTTCAGTCAGGGCTTTTTGCAGCCGTTCGTGCAGAGCCAGGTCAGAAAAAAGCAAGCGATACTCCTTATGAGAATTCCCACCGAATCAGCTCGGTGGGGAGGGGGAGGGTTTTAACAGGGTATGATTGAGTGGATTACATGACACGCATTCCGGGTTGAGCACCTTCATGGGGCTCAAGAATCCAGAGATCTTTACCGCCGGGGCCGGCGGCCAGAACCATCCCTTCACTCACGCCAAACTTCATTTTACGAGGTGCCAGGTTGGCGACCATAACCGTATACTTGCCGGTCAGGGCTTCCGGGGCATAGGCAGACTTTATGCCGGCGAATACGTTGCGAGGCTCTGCTTCGCCAATATCCAGAGTTAATCGCAGTAGTTTACCAGCGCCTTCTACCAGCTCGGCATTGACAATTTTGGCAATACGCAGATCCACCCTGGCAAAGTCATCGAAAGTAATCTGCTCAGCCACAGGCTCTTTTTCCAGCCATTCGTTGCAGGCAGAGGTTTCAGCAGGTTTTTGCTCAGACATTTTGGCAAGTACCTCTTTGCTGGCTTCAATCATGGCTTCGACTTTATTCAACTCGACACGGGTCATCAGAGGCTTGAACTTGTTCACCCCGTGATCCAGAAGCAGGGTCTGGCTGTCGGTCCAGCGCAGAGGCTCTATGTTCAGGAAGGCTTCTGCCCTGGTCGCCATAGCAGGCAGAACCGGCTTCAGGTAGATCATCAGCAAACGGAACAGGTTAATACCGGCTGAACAGATGTCGTGCAGTTCCTGATCCTTGCCTTCTTCTTTAGCAACAACCCAGGGCTTCACTTCGTCAATCCAGGCATTGGCTTTGTCAGCCAGAGCCATGATTTCACGCATGGCTTTGCCGAATTCACGGCCTTCATAGAGTTCTGCGATGCGCTCTCCGGTCTTCTGGAAGTCGGCTGTCAGCTCCGGGATCATGTTGTTGGTAGACAATTTTCCAGTAAAACGCTTCTTGATAAAGCCGGCGTTACGACTGGCAATGTTAACCACTTTGCCGACCAGGTCAGAGTTTACCCGCTGAACCAGGTCTTCTGTGTTCAGGTCCAGGTCATCGATGCGACTGGACAGTTTGGCGGCGTAATAATAACGCAGATACTCCGGGTCCAGGTGCTCCAGATAAGTCCGGGCGGTAATAAAGGTGCCACGGGACTTGGACATTTTTTCGCCGTTCACTGTCAGGTAACCATGAACATTGACGGAGGTCGGTGTGCGATAACCCGTACCTTCCAGCATGGCAGGCCAGAACAGGCAATGGAAGTTGACAATGTCCTTGCCGATGAAGTGATGCACTTCACAGTCACTGTCTTTTTTCCAGTAATCGTCAAAGTTCAGGTCGTCTCTTTTCTGGCACAGGTTCTCGAAAGACGCCATATAGCCGATGGGAGCGTCCAGCCAGACGTAGAAGTATTTACCGGGCTCACCGGGAATTTCGAAGCCGAAGTAAGGCGCGTCGCGGGAAATATCCCAGTCCTGCAGGCCAGCGTCCAGCCACTCGGCCAACTTGTTGGCAATCTCGTCGGAAATGGTGCCGGAACGGGTCCACTCTTTCAGGAAGCCATCAAAATCTGAAAGTCTGAAGAAAAAGTGCTCACTCTCTTTTTCTACCGGAACCGCACCGGAAATAGCCGACCTGGGATTTTTCAGGTCGGTGGGAGAATAGGTGGCGCCACATTTTTCACAGTTATCACCGTACTGGTCGTCTGCCCCGCACTTTGGACATTCCCCCTTGATATAACGATCCGCCAGAAACATCTGCTTCTCAGGGTCATACGCCTGTGTGATGTTGCAGCTGGCGATATGGCCATTTTCCTTCAGCTTCAGGTAAATGGCTTCAGACAGTTTGCGATTTTCTTCAGAGTGGGTGGAGTGGTAATTATCAAACTCCACCAGGAAATCACCAAAGTCACGAATGCGCTCTTTGTTGATCAGGGCGACAGACTCTTCTGGCGAAATGCCCTGCTTTTCAGCATGCAGGCTGATGGCGGTGCCATGGGCATCGTCGGCGCAGACGTAAGTGCATTGGTTGCCGAACAGCTTCTGAAAACGAACCCAGATATCGGTTTGAATGTATTCCACCAGGTGTCCCATATGCAGAGGACCATTGGCATAGGGCAGGGCACTGGTGACAAGTATTTTACGTTGGCTCATTCGAGTACTGTGTTGCTGGAAAGTTGAAAGAGGGTAAAGGTGGGCAGTATACGATAATTTCTGTCGCTTAGGCTAAGACTTGGGTGAACTTTCCTTTACCTATGTCCTGACCTACTGGCTTTATTATGATTACCTGAGTTTTTGGGAAATAGATTATTATTTTGACCGGTAGGGCAGATCATTTTCTGTCTAAATGCCTGGCCACGGGAGCCTGAATAGTAATGACAACAATAATTTCACCCATTGCCATTGATTTGGGTGCCAAATATACCGGCGTACATACCATGCATTACCATCAGGGCGAAGATCCTCGTAACTCTCCTCTGAACAGTGGTTATGTGCTCTTGCTTGATGATGACAACTTCCAGCTTTCCCAACAGGGTAGAACTCAGGTAAGGCATCAGGGGCGGAACTACGACCGACGCAAACTGGCTAAGCGATTACTGCTGACTATTCTCAAGGACATCTATGCAGTCAATCCATACACATGGTCAGAAAAAGACAGAGAGTTTTTATTTGGACTACTGAACCGTCGTGGTTTCAATCGATTTGATGATGAATCACTGTCCAAACCTCCTGCCTGCTCCCCATCCGCTTTTGAGCATATTATTCCTGAGTTAGCGGGATACAATGATATTGAAGAATGGTTACAACGGACTGCGGAAGATTCATCTGCCATCCACGAGGCTATAGAGCGACTGGGTAAGACCAGAGACTTCTCTAAAGGGCTTCCGGCTGAGTGGCGAGATGATAAAAAAATAATTGAAAGCGCACACAAATACATGTGCGAGTTTCTGAAAACCCGGATTAATGCTCATGAAGAGGGGCACCTGCACCGTCGAGATTACCTGCAAAATATTGCCAGCGATATTTGTCTTGAAAAAGACGGAAAATTAAAAGAAATATTTAGTCAAACACCACTTTCTGTGGATGAATTTTCTAAGCTGATTGGCCACGTCAGTAATTTAAAACTGAGTACATTGCGTCGTTACTTTAATGACTCTTCTTTCAGCAAAAGCAAAAAAGGTGATTACTGGGATGAAGAAAGATTTAGCAAGCAATTCTGGCGCTCGATAAAAAACTGGCACTGTGATCAGCAAACCAAAGCTAACTGGCAAAAACTGCTGAAGCTCCGAAAAACTCAGCAGTCAGTCATTAACTTAATGCTAACCATTGATCCACTGCTGACTATCCCACCCTACGAAGATCAAAACAACCGTCGACCACCAAAAGACAAGACGCTTTATTTTTCAGCGAGCGCGCTAGATCGAGCTTATCCTCGCTGGCGTATAATTGTGGAGCGTATCCTTCGACATCAACCTGAGCTTGATGAACCCCATGCGGAGACCGTTGCCCGTCTTGATGCCGCTCTTGATAAAGACGGTATTTTGCTTATGCGGATTCTGGATCGAAGCAGAGATTGGGATCCTTATCAGATCAGAGCCCTCAGCACCGGTAAACCAGAAAAAGGTAATAAACTCAAAGCTGCCATGGACGAACTTCTGCTTCACCTGTCGCAGCACGCTGAGCCATTTCTCAGTAAGATTGCTCGCCCTTACTATCAGCAAATTGCTGATGCCCGAAAAGGGCTCTGGTCGCCAGAAGATGACAATAATTTGCTACTGAGTCTCAATCGTACACCTCAACGAAAAGCCAACCAGCTCCCTAAACTCTTGGGGCGAATCATTGGCAGCGACTTAGGTGACAAGGCAGAGCAAAAAATTGATAACCTCAAATCCGCTTGGGGTATAGGAGGTGGAAAGTTTAACGGTCGGTCTATCAAGGGCTGGTGCAAACTTGCATCCGAATTACAAAAAGACCACGGCAACAGGCTCAAAACCCATTTACTGCAATTTCAATCATTGCGAGACAGGATTGAGAGCGGACTGACGGAAACAAAACTGCCCAAGCATGGAAAAGACCTGTTAAAACTGGCAGATACGGCAGGTACCGTAGCTGATTTCATTACGGATAAATTGAACCTCTCTCCGGAAAATGCACGACGTTTTAGTAATATTTTCCAGCTGGCACAGATTTATAACCTGCTGGAGAGCGATCCTTCCGGTTTCAGCCATTCATCACAACCAACGGCTGAAGAAAATCTCTGGCGGATGAAAACCGTTAATCAGGACGGCAAAGACTGTGCCAGAGCCTGCCTACTCAGCAGTGACAGTATTCGCCCCTTTGATGGCATGTTGGGTCGTATTCTGGAAAAGCAGGCCTATGCCATCGCTAATGAGAAAAACCGACAAATTGCTGAAAGCTCCCCAGACAATTGTTCTCTGGTTGTCCCTATTCTTTTAGAAGAAAATCGTTTCCAGTTTGCGGAAGATCTCTACACAATCAAACGCAATAAAAAAAAGAAGAAAGATGCTCAAAAAGGAGGTGAGTCGGAGCTGGCGCGCTTCAGGGATAAAGAACAGCGGATTCGTGAAGCCTCACAGGGTATCTGTGCCTACACCGGTCACTCTCTTGGCCGGTATGGGGAGTACGATCATATTATCCCCCGTTCATATACTCAAAAGCGCATGGGAACGGTGTTCAACAGCGAAGCCAACTTGCTGTTTGTCAGTAGTACCGGTAACCAGAAAAAAGGCGACACAACCTATACACTGTCTGAGCTGTCATCCAACTATTTGGAAAATATCTTTGGTACCTCAGATATTAAGGCAATTGAAGCGACAATCCGGAAGAAAGCGCAACCTTTTATCGACAGAAAAGAACTTATCAGCTTTCACACCCTGACGGCAGAGGAGCAACAAGCCATTCGACATGGGTTGTTTATTCCCGGCTTTAGAGATGAACTATTGCAACTGCTGGCCGGACAACGAAAGGCCAGAGTCAACGGTACCCAGGCGTGGCTTGCCAAGCGAATCATGCACTACATTCGCAAAGTTCAGGGTAACCGTGTGCGTTTTGAGCTGGTAAAAGTACCGGTGGAATCAGTACAGCTCTGTCGAGGTATTTTGGCATCGCAACACCCTGAGCTGGCCAAAGCATCACCGCAGCCTATCGCCAGTCATGCGATTGATGCAGCACTGGTCAGTGGTAGCCTTCTTATGGAGTCTTCTGTTGCCAGGGCGCTGAAAATAGCCCCGGTAAGCAGCGAGAAACAGGCAGAATGGTTGAACAGTTTGCTTCCAGAGAGCATTGATATTCGGGTGTTGCGCAAAAAACCGCTGTACCGGAAAGATGATCTTGCCAGCTCACGGTTGTTCAAAGCTGGTCTGTATGCAGAGCGATTCATCCCCCTGCTGGTTTTTTCAGACCGGCTTCGCCTCGGCTTTACCCCGGAAAATAGCGTCAAAGTACTTAAGGGGGCAGAACAACTCTATGCCCTGCTCCATCCCTGTTTACGCAGTCACAATACTGAATTGCCACTTAATCTGGACGAACTGCAAGCCCAACTCAGTGATAATGATATGGTTACTGCTTACATTGACCGACCCACTGCCTTTGCTTTTTTACACAAAAACGGCCAGCAGGCAGAATTTGAGCTGCACTGTACAGCATTGGAAAAAATGATGTATGTGACGCAGAAGAAAAAACTGGAGGTTCATCTCTATGACAGTAAAAACAAATGCTTCAGAAAAAGGGACGACGTACTGGCTGGAAAATTCTTTCAAATAAATGCAGAGCTGCCCGCGACCATAGCCAAGGTAGAAAAACATAAGCTCACACTTCCCTGCTACAAAGAGTGGGAAAAAGTGTGTAACGATCAGGATATCGCCGACAATTTAGGAAAAAAACGAGAGTTGACATCAAATTATTGGCGCAATATGGGGCAGCGCCTTTTCCCTGAGACACAACAAGAAACGGCACACCAGCACAAAAAAGTAAGGAAGATTTATTCTCTGCCAATCAAGGCTGCTGGTGGCAGCTATCGGGTAAGAAGAACATCATTGGATGGTCGCACTGTCTGGCAGCAACTTGCTGTAGATAGTTTTGGAGCAGCTGGTTTTGCTAAAAATCAGGGTAAGACCCAATGGGATCAAGTTGTTGAACTACCACATTTCAGTAACAGTCAAGATCTCACCAGTTTAGACCGATCATTAAACAAGAGAGCTGACGATATTACCTTTTTTGATGATTGGAGAGAATTGATAGTGCCTAAAGACCTACCATTGCCAGATGGAATAATGAGCGTTTCCTGTGCCCCCGGCAGTAAAGACCGTATCCGTACAAGAGTAACCCTAACGGAATCCAGTCTTCTGAATTGGTACAACAAGGAAAACAATGCTGATCTCAAATACAGCTGGGAGTTGCAACCCTCTCTACCCCACAAGCAGCTGATCAACTGGGATATATTTAAACACGATTTAATCCCGCTCCCACGCAAAGACAAAGGCAATGCTCAAATACTCCGCTTGGGTAAAACTATTGTCTTTGAGTACATCGCTAATGACAACATGAAGCCTGTCCTCCAGATTGCTTATGAGCAGGGAGTGCCAGAATGCATATAACGGTATCCGACTATGGGCAGGCGTTGGGCATCACCGGTGCCCGCCTTACGGTCAGTGAGAAAGGCCGGTGCATACAGGAATATCCGCTGAGTCGAGTAAAGACTATCACTGTGGCAAAATCCGGCGTCAGTCTGTCCAGCAATATGATTACCGCATGTGCCCTCCGTGGGATCAAGTTGTTTGTCATGGACTGGCGACCAAGAGGTATTGTGTGCCTTCAGGGATCCCAGCAACATGCGGTGGTTCGGGTGCGGCAAAAACAGTTTGAATATCTGGCACAGTCGGCAAATCAGCTTCATATGGGTCAGCAGTTTATTGTCGGTAAAATTCGAAACCAGCGGGCAGTATTGAAGTATTTTGGTAAATACAGTGCCAGGCGTCCTGATCACAAACAAAGACTGGAGGATGCGTGTCAGGAGCTGGCCATCAGCAGCGATAATGTAAAAAAAATGCACTTACCCAAGGCTGGCGAATGGCGTAGCACTCTGCTTGGGCATGAAGGATTTGCAGCTAGAAGCTACTGGCAAACATTAAGGGACTGCGCTCTTTTACCGGCATCATTTCCTGGTAGAACTGGTCGTAATGCACAAGATGTTGGCAATAGTATGCTCAATTACGGCTACGCCATTCTGTCTTCCTATATCTGGCATTGCGTGATCAATGCAGGTCTTGAGTCTTTTGCTGGTGTCCTGCACACAGAGCGTGCTGGAAAGCCCTGCCTGATACTCGACCTTATGGAAGAGTACCGTCCCTGGGTTGTGGATCGCAATGTCATCAAACTCAGAGAACAATGCAGTGATAAAAAAGGACTGGATGCAGCAATAAAGCGGAAATTAGCCGCCTCTATCCACGAAACTTTTCGAAAAAAACATCTTTATAAAAAACGGAAAGTCTCACTGGAGTCCATTCTTCAGCGTCAGGTCTACCTGCTTGCCGGGGAGTTTGCTGGAGAAAGAGCCTATAAACCTTTCCTTTTCAAATGGTAGCTATGTCAATAAGAACACAAATGCTAGCAGCGTACGATGTATCAGATAATAAGGCGCGCAAAGAACTCACCGACCGACTAAAAGATCTTGGTCTGGTACCGATTCAAAAATCGGTGATGTGGGGCTATCTCAGCAAGGCAGAGCAAAGTGCTGCTATGAGAGTCCTCGAGGAGCTTATAGAAGAAAGCGACAGAGCTTTTTTGATTCGAGCCAACCTGACTGATCAACTCACTCACTTTGTTGGCACAGTACCAGCAGATATTCACGAGCCACTGAACTATGACATACTCTAGCTTACCCATAAGACACTTACGACAATATCAGTTTTGCCCCCGTATTCCATGGTTTCAGGAAGTGGCAGCTCTGGAGCCGCTGCGACCGATGTGGGTGGCTCAGGGTCAGCAATTTCACAACCGTCAAGACTTTTTGTCTCGCCGCAGAAAGCTTAGCCGTTACGGTATCGAAAACGCTGAGCAGCTATTTGATCAGGCTGTACAATCCTTCGAGCCAGCTATGCATGGTCGCATTGATCTGGTTCTTCTAAACGATGAAACAGTACATATCGTAGAATTCAAACTGGGTGAAGGAAAGCCAACCAAAGGGCAGGTTTTACAAGCAGCAGCTTATGGTATGGCGGCAGAGAATAGTTACGGGCGAAAATGCCCAGCTTTTTTTGTATCCACAGGAAGAAAAGCGAAAGCACACTACTACGAGCTGACGTTATCGCTAAGAAATGAAGTTAAAATGAAGGTTGATGAAATAAACACGAGCCTCAGTAGAGTAAGCCTACCCCACAGTCCCGCAAAGGCTGACGTTCAGTGCACTTCGTGCGAATACCTGCACTATTGCAACGACCGAGATTAATGGTATTAAACACCAGCATGGGCAATCCAGAGAGCTGGTTCGCATATCGCGATTTTCTATGATTTCAGAGCATATGATTCGAGCTAGTTTCAGCTTACTCGTTTTTTCGAAAAAAGACAGCCTTTTTATGCAGGCTGGGTACTTTCGAAAAAAATATTCGTTCTGCCTCGATTATACCAATAAAAATCAATTGGTTATGTGAGGAGCAGAACAGCTTACTTCGAATCAATGGCTACTGAAAGGTACATCTGCGTCAAACTCAGAACCAGAAGTATGAGCAGAACAGCTTACTTCGAATCAATGGCTACTGAAAGCCTCTACAACGCGAATGGGTTTATTGCTGTCTAGGTGCAGAACAGCTTACTTCGAATCAATGGCTACTGAAAGTCCCGTCTGCATATGTTACTATCATCGTACCCGGTTGCAGAACAGCTTACTTCGAATCAATGGCTACTGAAAGTTCCAGGATTACCTGAAATCTGACCGGTTGAGACTGCAGAACAGCTTACTTCGAATCAATGGCTACTGAAAGATCCCAATTCGCTCATGAGGGTTTTCAGGTCTTCCCGCAGAACAGCTTACTTCGAATCAATGGCTACTGAAAGCAGTGGCTGTACCGTCAGTTGAATCATCTCCGGTGCAGAACAGCTTACTTCGAATCAATGGCTACTGAAAGCCGTAGAAAGCCCTGTCATCAGTGTCCTTGAGTAGCAGAACAGCTTACTTCGAATCAATGGCTACTGAAAGTTTGATCTCTTGGACGCTTTCACCAGGCACCGACAGCAGAACAGCTTACTTCGAATCAATGGTTCTATCCCAGAGGTCCAGAGCTGTGCATGGCCAGGCACCGACAGCAGAACAGCTTACTTCGAATCAATGGCTACTGAAAGAGCGATGGCAGCCAGGCAGCAGACAAAAAAAAAGCAGAACAGCTTACTTCGAATCAATGGCTACTGAAAGTTCACCCAGGGAGCACGGTTACTAACCCATTGTCCTGGGCAGAACAGCTTACTTCGAATCAATGGCTACTGAAAGTAAAGGACGGGGCTTGAGAAAGCTCCCAATTTAGGCAGAACAGCTTACTTCGAATCAATGGCTACTGAAAGTGTCCCCACTGTTCGACATTGGATTATCTGAAGTGGCAGAACAGCTTACTTCGAATCAATGGCTACTGAAAGTTATTGAAGGCCGTCTGGTTGTTGGTGTGGCTGAGCAGAGCAGCTTACTTCGAATCAATGGCTACTGAAAGTTGATTTTTCCAGCGCTTCACAATCTGCCAGCAGTGCAGAACAGCTTACTTCGAATCAATGGCTACTGAAAGTCAATATCCGTTCAGGAGTTGTTTGGTTTTTGCGGCAGAACAGCTTACTTCGAATCAATGGCTACTGAAAGCCCTACCCTCCGGAGCCATGCCGTCAGTCGCTTTGCAGAACAGCTTACTTCGAATCAATGGCTACTGAAAGGATTATTCACCGGGCCAGCAGCCTGCACCCGTAGGCAGAACAGCTTACTTCGAATCAATGGCTACTGAAAGCTCTGGGGTTCCGAAGGGCAAAGCCCGGTTTATTCTGCAGAACAGCTTACTTCGAATCAATGGCTACTGAAAGCGAACGCTCGTCATTTAAACCAACAACAGGCCGAACGCAGAACAGCTTACTTCGAATCAATGGCTACTGAAAGAAAAAAGCCTCACTCCCATCTGGTGGGGTTACACGGCAGAACAGCTTACTTCGAATCAATGGCTACTGAAAGTTGAAATTGAGTGTTTTTGTAGCGTGCCCACCTATCGGCAGAACAGCTTACTTAGAATCAATGGTTACTGAAAGACAAAAAAAACCCGCATTAAAGATGGTCTGTTTGAAGCAGAACAGCCTACTTCGAATCAATGGCTGCTGAAAGGCCAGAGTGTGCTTCGTCGAGAGGCATGGCGGGCGTGTTAGGGCAAAACTAGGTGTTAGTGGGTGATATGTCAATAGGTGCCTGTTTTTATCTCCAATTCGAGTAGCATACGATGCAACCGACAATAGTGCTTGCAAGGAGTTAACCGAACGACCAAAAAATCTTGATCGGGTACCGATTTAAAAATCGGTGATGTGTGGGGCTACCTCAGCGAAGCAGAACAAAGTGCTGCTATGAGAGGCCTTGAAGAGGGTTATTTTGGCAACACAGCTTACTTTAAATCAATAGCCACTGAAATTTATCTCGTGTTCAGATGAAATTTTTGTCCCTGTGAAAAAAGTAAGATCACTTAAAAGCTACAAAGGAAAAGTCGCCAGCGCATGACAGGTCTGGTCTGGGTGAAACCGCCCGAAGAAAGTAAAAATACCGCTATTCAATCCGGCTTTACTGGCGTTAAAATAACCGGCTTCCCGTTACAGGTATGGGACAAATTCCGGGAGTAAATGGGTTCTGTCCGGCCTGGCTTCAGGCTCCCGAAGGGATTTACTCAGCACAAAATCTTAAGACAGGTTTCTGCCTCCTTAACGGAGGAATGATCCTGTCTCTGGCTGGCGTCTTCGCCTTTGGCCTTATCTGACAGCGCAGGGCTGTTCCATTATTACAACCGGTAGACCGAAGCCGGGAAGGCAGGTATTGTTAAATTCATGACTGACGAAGAACGCCAGAAGCAAAAACTGCGAAGAGAGTGGGCTTCCGGAGACAGGTCTCCATTTCAGGATTTTGCTCAGGAACGTGGAGAAGAACATCCTGTGTTTGCCCGACAGACGACTGGAGCGACAGCCGCTCAGTCGAAGACGCTTGCGGAGGGCGCCAGGGTTCAGCCTCTGCCTGAGGATTTTACGCCTGATGCAGTTTACATAGAGTTTCTTGAGGCGCACCACGGTATTCCGGCAGACTTTACCCTTGCCCAACTTCCGGAATTCAAGCTCTACTGGCTGGAGACCGGTGAAGCTCGCAAAGCCTGGCAGAATAAGTTCAAGAACCATGTGATCTACCAGTGGAAGCGGGGTCAAAGTGAAGAAGGGCAACGAACTCATAAATCAACTGTCGAAAAACTTACAGACACCAGCTGGGCAGATGGACTCCAGTTCGACTTCGACGAGTCAGACGACCAGTCGTGAAACCTTGCAAAGAGCTCAACAGACAAAGTATGCCATTAATACTCTGTTTACCATGCTGGAAGCCGCCTTCCCGTTAAAGTTTAAAAAAGCCTTCCCAACCGATGCTTCATTGGTAGAAGCGAAGAAAGTCTGGATTCAGGGGCTCGGAGAATTCAAGCCTGCCAGGATTGTCAGGGCTGGTCAAAAAGTTCTGGATACCACTAAATTTTTTCCTGATCTCAGCGAGATACGCGAACATTGTAAGCTGCATCATGATGAGATGGGCTTGAAAAAGCCTCTGCAAGCTTATTACGAAGCCTGCTATGCGCCTGAGCAGAGCCGCGACTCTCGTTGGTCTCACATTGCCGTCTATCTGGCAGCACGGGAAACGGGCTGGATGACCCTGCGAAGTGAAGAGCAAAGAGTCGCCTTTCCCATCTTTGAGCGAAATTACAACATACTCTGTAACCGGGTTCTTGATGGTGAGGATCTTGAGGCTTCAATCATGAAAGGTATTGAAGACAGTCGCTCGAAAGAAGCCGTGAGGGTTGCGGATGAGCAGGCTGAGCAGGCGCTGCGAAAAACCATGGCAAAGCAGGGCATTGATCCTGACTCGGGCCGCTCTGCTTTTGAGAAGTTGAAAAAGTCGCTGTCCAATGGTCAGTAAATTCGTTTTTTACTGGCAGAATAACAACGAAATCATTAGTCTATCTGCCATTCAAACGGTTGGAGTCTGACGCCCATGAGTGTCCCAGATCGTGCTGCGGTTGAAGCCGCTGTTCAAGGCTATCACGATCCTTTTCTGAAACAGGACCTGGTCACGGCAGGTTGTATCAAAGAGCTTTCCATTGAGTCGGGCAAAGTCACCCTGAAGGTCGAACTGGGCTACCCGGCAGAAGGCTTGAAGGGGGGCATTGAGCAGTTACTGGCTGCCAAGATCGAGAACCTTCCCGGTGTTGAAAGTGCCAGAGTCTCTGTCGGCTGGCGTGTGTCCAGTGCGCCGGTTCAGGGTGAGCTGGAAGCTCTGTCCGGTGTCAAAAACATTATTGCAGTGGCTTCCGGAAAAGGTGGTGTGGGTAAGTCGACCACCACTGTCAATCTGGCATTGGCGATGGCCGCAGAAGGTGCCAGAGTTGGTGTTCTGGATGCCGATATTTATGGTCCCAGTATCGGGATGTTGTTGGGCCTGCCTGATGGTACCCGTCCGGAAGTCAAAAATGAAAAGTTCTTTATTCCCATTGAGGCTCACGGCATTCAGGCCATGTCCATGGCGTTTCTGGTGACAGAAGATACTCCGGTGGTCTGGCGCGGTCCCATGGTCAGTGGTGCTCTGCAGCAACTGTTGACCCAGACATTGTGGAATGATCTTGATTACCTGTTTATCGATATGCCTCCGGGCACCGGGGACATCCAGCTGACACTGGCTCAGAAAGTACCCGTCACTGGCAGTGTTATTGTGACTACACCGCAGGATCTGGCGTTGATCGATGCTAAAAAAGGCATCGAAATGTTCAATAAGGTCAATATCCCGGTGCTGGGTGTGGTTGAAAATATGGCTATGCATGTCTGCTCTGAATGCGGTCACACCGAGCATCTCTTCGGCGAAGGGGGAGGAACCCGCATTGCTGACCAGTTTGGTGTTGATCTGCTGGCTGCACTGCCTTTGTCCATGATGATTCGTGAACAGTCTGATGCAGGAGAGCCGACTGTGGTTTCTGAGCCGGACTCACAGATCACCATGATCTACAGGGATATGGCTAAACGGATGGCTGCGGAACTGGCATTAAAAAATACTGAGAAGCCCGAAGCGCCAACCATCTCATTCAGTGACGACTAACTAAAACGGGGAGAGGCTGCTCTCCCGTTTTTCAGAAGCCTTGCAGGTGCTTACTGACTTTTTTCATAAACTGCTTTCGATCTTCCTCTGTTTTTTTGTCCATACCGTAAAGCGCCAGCCACTTTATATCTTTGCAGCGGGATACCACTTTCAGTGAGAGCCTGAACATTTTTCTGGGCGGATTGCCTATCAGAGCCATCCGCCAGCGGGATGACCCCTGGGTAGTAATGATCAGGAACTTTTTAATACGGGTCAGGCCCGGTTCCAGACCTTTAGGTCCATAGGTTGCCACAACTCCGGGTAGCCAGACCCGGTCAAGCCAGCCCTTTAAAATCGCCGGAGGGCCCATCCACCAGGTGGGGTAGATAAAGACCACTGCTTCTGCCCATTTCAGTTTGGCAACCTGGTTTTCGATCCCGTCAGTGTTGTTACGGGTCATGTAGTTCAGTCTCTCTTCACGGGACATTCGAGCTTCAAATTCAATCTCATAAAGATCCAGTGGGTGTACATTGTGCCCGGCCAGAGTCAACTGTTCACAGGTCATTCTGAACAGTGCTCCATTGTAGCTTTCCGGGTTCGGGTGGGCATAAACGACTAAAACATTCATTCTGATCTTATTTGCTGACAACAATCAGAGCCATTTTAGAGGCTTTTAGCAACAAAAACAGGTGTAGCAGAGAAAGCGAGGAGAGGGCTACCGCCTTTGATTGTCGGGCACGTATAATGACGTTTAATAACATCCTGGGGGTTGTGGTTGAGACACTCCCTTCTTGCTGCTGGAAAAATAGACCATGAGACTTTGTGATCGGGATATAGAAGCTTGCCTCGACAGTGGAAAAATCATTATTGAGCCCCGTCCCGGCTCTGGCAAGATCAGTGGGGTCAGTGTTGACCTGACTCTGGGAAACAGTTTCAGGGTGTTCAACGATCATGCAGCCCCTTTTGTGGACATCAGTGGTCCCAGAGAAGAGATTAATCGGGTGCTGGACTCCATCATGAGCAAGGAGATTGCCCTGAATGATGGCGAAGCTTTTTTCCTTCATCCGGGCGAGTTGGCTTTGGCAGTTACCCGTGAATCCATTACCTTGCCCGATGATATTGTTGGCTGGCTGGACGGTCGATCTTCTCTGGCGAGACTGGGTCTGATGGTGCATGTCACCGCTCACCGGATTGACCCGGGCTGGAGTGGTCAGATTGTGCTGGAGTTTTTCAACGGTGGCAAACTGCCACTGGCTTTGAGACCGGGAATGGGCATAGGAGCCATTAATTTCGAGACCATGAGTGGTACCGCAGCCCGCCCCTACAACAAACGAAAAGACGCAAAATACAAGGAACAGAAGAGTGCAGTAGCCAGTCGAATTGCTGAGGATCAATGAGGTAGAGCTCCCGGTCTGATGACAAAAAAGTAAACCCCGGGCAAGCCGGGGTTTTAGCTGTCAGGCCGGTATCATTTCAGCATGATTTCAACACGACGGTTTTCCTGTCTCATCTCTTCTGTATCATTCCCGCGTAGTGGGTGATCTGCACCTTTGCCTCTGACGTTCATGTTTTCTTCTGGAATCCCTTTGCTCACCAGGTAGTCTTTAACGGCCTCAGCTCTTCTTTCAGAAAGCTTCTGGTTGTATAAGCGGGAACCTATCTCACAGGCGTGGCCGACTATTTCGATGTGGCTGTCATGATCCAGCTGACCAATCAGCGTGTTCAGCATTTCCAGATCGCCCGATCTCAGTCTGGAAGAGTCAAAGTCAAAGTTAACGGTGGACATCTCTTCTACACCATTAGTAACCATTGGACCCTCAGGCTCAGTAACAGGGTCTGCCATGGCGCAGGCTGTGCCACCGATCAGTGCTCCTGCCACCAGGGCAGCACCACCGGTTGCCATATTGTAAGCCGCTCCGGGGATCCCCATAACTACCCCCCCTTGGGCCATACAGGTCGACCAGTGAGGCTTCTGAGGTTGAGTCTGTGAAGAGGTGGTGGAACAACCTGCCGTGAACAGCAGAGGGAAAACGATAGCTAACGTGCTCAGCATCCTTGCAGACATGGTACTACTCCTATCCATGGTTTTAGAGTCTGGTCTGCAAGAGAATGAATGCAGACCATTTGTGTTGATTATAGGGAGCGTTGAATCCTGCTCCAGATGACTGTTTTCCGGTGGTTTGGTTTTATTGTCAGAGGCAGGCTGAGATCAGGCTGTTTTTTTGACAACAACTGGCGTCAGAGAGGCGTCAGAGGGATGATTTGCTGGAAGAGTGGTCACTTTTCAGAGGTTTCACTTTTCGAGATTCAAAATGTCATGAAAGCTACCGGATTTTGTCGATAGTCATTAGCCGATAAGGGGTAGAAATTAATCGATCAAAGTCGCTTATCTTACAGAGTGGCCATTCCGTTCGATAGGCCTGATAGAAGAAACCAGTCGACTGACCAGAACCTCAAATAAAGTTTATAAGGCTTTGGCCAGAAATGGACTGGTTTATTCATTTAGTAGTCCGAATTGTTCAGAGCGCTGGAAGCCCTGACTTATCAATTATGAGCGTGCAGGTCTTCGTTAAGAGCGATAGCCGACTTATTGGTCAGGCATTCAATGGCACCGGAAATTGAGTTGCGACGGAACAGCAGGTCAGACTGGCCACTCAACTGGCTGGCTTTGACGGTTTCAACCACGTTTCTCTGATCGTCCAGGACATTGACTTTGCTGCCAGCCGTCAGGTACAGACCGGCTTCGATGGTGCAACGGTCGCCCAGTGGAATATTGATTCCTGCATTGGCGCCGATCAGGCAGTTTTCGCCCAGGGAAACGACGATGTCGTTACCACCCGAGAGGGTACCCATGGTGCTGCAACCACCGCCGAGGTCAGAACCTTCACCAATCATAATACCGGCAGAGATACGACCTTCAATCATGCTCTTGCCCTGGGTGCCGGCATTAAAGTTAATAAAGCCTTCGTGCATGATCGTGGTGCCTTCACCAACATAAGCGCCCAGACGAACCCTGGCCGCATCGGCGATACGCACTCCGGCAGGGACCACGTAATCGGTCATTTTCGGGAACTTATCCACTGAGTCTACGCTGATGTAGCGGCCTTCAGCACGAGCTTTCAGCTGGCGCTCAGGCAGTTCTGTCAGGTCGATAGCTCCTTCACTGGTCCAGGCAACGTTGGGCAACAGAGGGAAGATCCCTTGCAGTTTGACACCATGAGGCTTAACCAGACGATGTGAGAGCAGATGCAGCTTCAGGTAAGCTTCAGGCGTGCTGTTCAGGGTGTCGTCCGTTTCCAGAAAAGTAATGACACGGGGCTGATCACTTTCTTCAAGGCTCAGCATCATTTTCGCCAGAGCTTCCTCACCCAGATTGACGAAAGACTCTTCAAGCGCATGACAGGTTGTACTGTCCAGCTCAACGCAGGTGTTGCCGCCAGTGTAATCAACGAGCTCGATAATCGCTGCAACCAGCTTTTCCGATGGGTTCAGCAGAGGCATAGGATAGAATACTTCCAGCCAGTCGCCTTTCGTGTTTTTACTGCCTACACCAATCGCAAGACTGAAAAGAGTTTGGTTCATAAATTACTTCCCCTGATATTCAAATCAAATTGGAGACAGCCCTCTGCAGCGATTGCAAGGGGCTTTGTTATTCTGCCTGCTTGAAAAGAGTCAGGCGTTTCACTGAAAAAGTGTTTGATATTGCTTGTCTGAAAAGCCCAGAACTCTTTTGGAGCCTGTGTCGAGCAAGGGTCGCCTGATTATAGCGGGTTGCTCCAGCATTAACTCAATGGCTGAGGCTTCATCGACAGACGCTTTTTGCTGCTCTGGTAGCTGTCGCCAGGTTGTGCCACGACGATTCAGCAGTGCTTCCCAGCCTAGTTCATTGGACCAGGTTTGCAGAGAAGCCTTGTCCAGGCCGTCTTTGCGGTAGTCATGGAACCGGTATTCAATACCGGCAGCAGTAAGCCACTTACGGGCTTTTCGAACGGTGTCGCAGTTGCTGATTCCGTAGAGGGTGATCACGAGGCTACCTGTGTGTCCGCTGTGTACGCGGTATGCAATAAAACCATCTTCTGTCTCACCGGGAGATGGAAGATATTCAAGTAATAGTTTCAAGCGGCTAAGCATACACGTCTGGGTGTTGAATTGCATGAGCCGGTCAGGAAATTCAAAAAGCAGATGGTAAACACTTCTGATTATTTTGCCGACACAGTATGGAGCACTTATTGAAAAAGGTTGGGCTATTTTGTCATGCCGATTAAAGATGACCATCGATGCCGTTATATTGGCGAGCGATCCGGCCCCTGTAGTGAGCCGGCTTTAGAAGGCAGTGACTATTGCTTTTGGCATGACAGGGACGTTGATAAATCCGGTGCCGATGTCAGAGCATTATTGGAAGAGCGGGCTCATAAAAGTACCATGATGGAGGGGTTTTATCTGAAAGGCGCTCATCTCGATAATCTGAATCTTGTCTCTCCTGAGGGTGAAGTCTATCACTTGATCAGTAGTGACTTGAGTCGTTGCAGCCTTGTTAAAGCTCATCTTTATCGAGCAGACCTTTCCGGTTGTAATTTACTGAAAGCGGACTTAAGTGGTGCAAATCTACATCGTACCCGTTTAATAGGAGCAAACCTTCTGGGTGTTAATTTTAAGTCGGCCCGAATTGAGCATGTTGATTTTGGTGATACTTTTCTGCAGGAAGAAAAAGCTCATCAGGCCAGCCGGGAAGGCGATAAACGCCAGTCCAGCGAGTTATTTGAGGAGGCTGAAGAAGTAGCCAGAAATATTCGCAAACATTGTGAAGCGCAGGGACTGTTTCATAATGCTGGTGAGTTTTTTTACCGGGAAAGGACCTTCAACCGATACCGGTTTCCCCTCATCTCCCGGCAGAGGGTGGTTTCAAAGATTGTCGATCTGCTCAGCGGCTATGGCGAAAAGCCCGAAAGAGTGGTTCTGTTTTCAGTGTCATTTATTGTCTTCTTTTCCCTTTTTTATTTCTTTTTGGGTATTGAGGATAGCGGGACAATGGTTCAGTACCAGTCGGGCCAGCCTTTTTATAATAATCTGATTAATTGGCTGGAGGCACTTTACTTCAGTGTCGTGACCTTTACCACACTGGGCTACGGAGATCTGGCTCCCGTGGGTCTTTCAAGATTGTTTGCAGCCATTGAGGCCTTTATTGGCAGCTTCACGCTGGCACTCTTTGTGGTGGTTTTTGTAAAAAAAATGACCCGCTGAAGAGAGCCGTCACTGGCTATAGAGTCTTCAGCGGTTATCGACCCTCAGCTGTTTTTTCAGTTGCAATAGGCTTCCATTTCGTCTGGGTCGCAACTGATGGCAGCATGGGTTTCTCCCTGAAGCAATGCCTTGAACTGATTACGGTTCATATGAATCAGCTCCCTGTGGTTACCAGACTCCAGATACAGGTCCTGTAATGAATTCAATTCGTCATCCCAGCAGGTGGTCATGCCATAAGCAGTGCCGATAGCAGGAATCGAACCATCCTCACAGTCCGGGAAAAGGTGTTTCAATTCCTGTTCTGAAACCAGATTCAGATGTCGATCCAGCTTGGCGTTGATCCAGCGCAGCATGAGTTTGTTCATTGAGGGCATGACAGCGATGACATAACCCCTGTTGTCCCTGAGAACGACAGCTTTCGTCATATTCTTGACTGGAATACAGGCGGAGTGTGCCGTATTCATCGCTCTTTCTGAGTATGGGTGGGAAACAAGTTCGTATTCCGCATTATGTTGGTTTAGAAACATGTGCAGTTTCCGGGCGATGCTCATCTTCACGTCCCCGCACGAAGGTTAGAAAAGTCGTAATTAAAGAGACTACGCCCAAGTGTATATGGATTATTTCAGAGTGCTGTGCCCTCAGGCCTAAATAGTAAGATGAAAATTGTATATAAAAGTCGATTGTAATCTGTTTCTACTCTTTAACCGACGCTTCATACCCTGCATGTCTGAGCAGATTTCACAAAAAATATTTTATATCGAAAGTAAATAGTCAGGGTGTCGATTTATTAGACAGGAATCCACTGAAATGAGTTGGGCTGGCTCAAATTGGATCTCACAGGCGGTTGGCTTATCGTTATTCAATCAGTATCATTTGCGCGTTTTTGGACCCTGACTCATTTAAAAATTAAAGGAAATCATAGTGAATTTCTCTGGACTGAGAAGGCCTTCCCTGCTTGCCGGGGCAGGTTTGTTTGCTCTTCCGCAGAACTCTTTTGCGGCAGAGGAGTTGTTGAGGATGACAACTCACCCCATCGCCTGGTTGTGTATTGTCATTTTTACTCTGGCTTATATTGCCGTGATGGCGGAAGAGAAGTTACATCTCAGTAAGTCAAAACCGGTCATTCTGGCTGCCGGTATCATCTGGGCCCTCATTGCCTGGCTGGCCGTCGGAGAGGGAGTATCCCACGAAAGCTTATCCAGAGCGGTCATGCATGACCTGGAAGAATATTCGGCCATGTTCTTGTTTCTGCTGGTGGCGATGACCTACATCAATGCCATGGAAGAGCGTCAGGTATTCGATTCACTTCGCAGTTGGCTGATCCGAAAGGGGTTCAGTTATCGTCAACTCTTCTGGGTAACCGGAGTGCTGGCCTTCTTTATTTCACCGATTGCCGATAACCTGACGACGGCTCTGTTGATGGGTGCCGTCATTATGTCCGTCGGACAGGGAAACCCTGCTTTTGTCACCCTGGCAATGATCAATGTGGTTGTAGCGTCCAATGCCGGTGGAGCTTTCAGTCCTTTTGGTGATATCACAACGTTGATGGTTTGGCAGGCTGACAAGGTTGAGTTTTTCACATTCTTTACTTTATTTATTCCCTCGGTTGTGAATTTTATTATCCCGGCGACCATCATGAATTTCTTTATTGATAATGGTCGCCCGGCGGCCCTCGAAGACCATTCAGGTATTCGCCGGGGTGGGTGGGCTATCTGTGTGCTGTTCCTGATCACGATTGTACTGGCCGTTTGTTTTGAGAGCTTCTTCGGACTGCCCCCTTTTATGGGCATGATGACCGGACTTTCGCTGTTGATGTTCTATACCTATTTCCTGCGATTGAAAGGGCTGACCGCCAGTCAGATTATGCCTTCGATGGACGACGAGAAAAAAGAAGATCTGGATATTTTCAAACGGATTGCCCACGCCGAGTGGGACACCCTGCTGTTCTTTTTTGGTGTCATTTTCTCTGTAGGGGGCTTGCGTTATCTGGGTTACCTGGAGCTGATTTCCGAAAGCATGTACACCGGTATAGGTGCCACCTGGACGAACATTGCAGCCGGAGTCTTCTCTGCGATTCTGGATAACATTCCAGTCATGTTTGCCATTCTGGGAATGAACCCTGAAATGGATACATTCCAGTGGCTGCTGATTACCCTGACCGCAGGGGTAGGCGGCAGTTTACTGTCAATAGGCTCCGCTGCCGGCGTCGGTCTGATGGGAACGGCCAAAGGCCAATATACCTTCCTGGGCCATTTGAAGTGGAGCTGGGCCATTGCCCTGGGATATGCCGCCAGTATTGCAACCCACTTCCTGGTGAACGGTTGAAGTGAAAGGCAGGGGATAATTCCTGTTCTCATTGCGCCAGAACAGGTTCTCCCTGATAAACAATATAGGGTGAGCAGCTGCCTGAAGTAAGGATATTAACAATCGCCTTGTGACGGCTAGAAGGTTTTGGCGCTCGCCCAACATTGCTGATAGGCATCACAAGACCTTCAGGTTCAATATCGTGCTTCCTGAACCATACCAGATCCTGCTTTGTATCGGGAAAGAAGTCCAGTTCAGCAAGGTCTCCCTTCACTTCATTAATCAGCATCGTTCCCCTGACAGGCTGGTAGTAACAGCTGATTGATTCCAGAGGATTGGCACAGCCAGCCAACAGAATGGATGGGAGTATCCATGCTGCGATGGGAAGAGATGTTCTGGAATGATCAGATCTTTTCAAACCTGAAGCTCCTTGTTCTCTTTACCAGGAGCATTCCCTTTCTTCCAGAGAAGCTCCCGCAGTTCCGGTTTCGTGAAATACGTTGAGTCTTTGCGATCATTGATCATAAAGCCGTTTTGACTTGATTGAGGAGCTTGAGGCTTTAAGAAACTTCCGGATCAATCTGTCAATTATTACACCAGCTTAATGGCTTTGAAAACTTCGTTTAGCTTTTTCAGGAGTGAGGTCATTGTTTTGCTCCACATCAACAGATTTGCGCTTACGATGTCCTCTTTTGTGATCCATCAGGATTTGATCATTCTTGCAGATCACCCTGCATGGCCAGGACCGACCATCCTCTGTGATCACGGTTTCATCACAAGTTTTTTGTTTGCTGTGGATTTTGCTTTTATGAACTGATAGCGATGGAATATTCCTGAAGACCTTTCCGCATTGCTGCAGTTGACCATCTTCCCCGATCAGGCGCACGTAGCAGATTTGTTGGCCGGTGTGTTCTTTGTTTTTGTGCTCAATCAGGTCTTGAGTACTTCTGCAGACTTTCCCGCATGACTGCTGTCGGCCATCCTCGCCGATCACGGTCACGTCACAGGTTCGTAGCCCGGTGTGGTATTTTCTTTTGTGATACGACAGGGCCATTGAATTATTACAGACTTTTCCGCATGGTCGCGGCTGGCCATCCTCTCCGATGACTGTCTTATCGCAGATTTTTTGTTGTCCTTTGTGAGCGCTTCTTTTGTGAGATATCAGGGCTCTGGCATCCTCGCAGACTGTTCCGCATCTTTGCAGCTGGCCATCTTCTCTGACTAAGGTTACGCCACAGGTTTGTTGTCTGATGTGGGCTCTGGCTTTGTGAGCCGCCAGGGCTTGAGAATGATTAAAGACCTTTTCGCATGGCAGCAGCTGGCCATCCTTTCCGACTTCTGTCAGGTCACAGGTTTTTTGCCCGCTGTGGTATCTGCTCTTGTGCGAGGATAGAGATCGGGCATTCTTGAAGATCACCCCACATGGCCGTGTCTGGCCATCCTTCCCGACCAAAGTCACTGCGCAGATTTGTTGCCCGCCACCGTTTCTCCTTATGGGATTAGGCCAGTCTTGTTGACAACGGGTGGAACCATTGGGGGGAAGATAACCTGAAGGTGAAGTCCGAGCCAATTCAGGTTCGCCAGCTTGAGAGGTTTTTTGGTTTGATGTCGCGAATATAATTTTACAAGATGCTGTCGGCGCCTTTATTGAACCTATCTGAATAAGCTGAGTTGGGCTTTGAACCCATTGGGGTGATTCTGTTGTTTTTTGTGGTGTTTCTGAAGTTCCCAGTGAGGATGTGAAGTCGGTAAAGGCACAAGAGGTCCCGATTTTTTCGAGAAGGATTTGATTACCTAAATTGAGTAACCCGTTGATTACAATCAAGTCATCATTGGAGACAGGAAATTTCTCAAGTACTTGGGCGTCATTTCTGACTGGCCCGGTTGAGTGACTGTCTGTTGACCCAGAACTCATGGAGTATGCTAGCTTGCAGCTACTTGCCCGGTTGTTGTTAAGGCCACGGGGTTGCATCTGATCGAACTGTGTCTGAGAAGGTTGAACAGAAGTACATTGGAGTTGAATGGCAGGATTACTCAATATTTGGAAAAGCCAGTTTTGCTGGGAATATAGAGTCTGTAGAAAATTAAAGCGATCTATACGGTTATGGTTGTGTTTATTGACTGGATCGGGGCATGTGCTCTGTCCTGCTCCCTTCTGGACTGCTGAACTTTCTGCCGATTTCAGTGGCCATCCACTGGGCAATCCGCTGTCGGGTGATCTTCGGAATTGACAAACGCCATGACAGGGAAGGATGAAACAATTTAAACCGAAAGTGTGCAGGTGTTGTTGAGGATCTCCGTTACCGCCGCCAGAGTCAGAGTTCACGGGGTTAGTGAAAGAGCCTGCAGGGAGGGTCCTGGCTTCCGATACTGTCTGAATGGATGATTCTGATGACTGTTGTGATTGCTGGTTATCTCCAGAGCCAAACATCATAGTGATGGTCGCAAACGAATGTTTCTGGCTGACCTCTTGTAGTTTAATCGGTTTAAACAGAGGTGAATCGGGGGTCCAATCGCTTTTTAAAAGCCAACAGACAGTGATAACCACTTTTAAGGGGAGCCATGAATAGGGATTCGAGCCTGAAGGAGAATCTTTGGTTGTCAGGATCAGTTGGTAGGCAATCAGCAGAGGAGCGGTGAAAAAACATTGCTGCGCTATCAACTCAATAAGGGTAGGGGGCATCCCGTAAATGTCAGGTATGTGTTGTTTGATATCAGGCGGCGAATCTTGTTCTGTACAGTCGTTTGTGTCGGAAATGTATGATGGGCTGCAAGGCCATGTGTGCCGGTTACGCTTTATAGAAAGGCTCTGGTTTGGAAAAACTGCATTCGGTTCAAGCTCGACAACAAAAAAACCTGTCAACGGTTGAGCCTGACAGACGATAGACATCGACAGCAGCAGCCACAGCGCCGCTACAAAGAGTGAGTGTTTAATAATTCTGTTCTAGCATTCTGGCATTCAGAGAGGAAGGATAGATTACCTCATGGAAGTGGGAGCAAAAAACTCTGGTTCTCAAGCTGGCGCACGGTAGCGAGAGGCAGGCTGGACACAAAAAAGCCCCTTTAGACAGGGGCTTTATGTTGATCAGCTGTTCGCTTTATCTGAATCAAAATGCTCACGCATTTTTTGCAGGAGATAATAGAACAATGGGATCATTATCGTGCCGAACAGGGTGGCAGCGATCATTCCAGACATTACTGTCGTACCAATTATCCTTCGGCTGGCAGCACCGGCACCACTGGCAAATACCAGAGGTAGTACCCCAAGTACGAAAGACAGGGCTGTCATCAATACGGCGCGAAAGCGCAGTTCGGCAGCGTTGATGGCAGCATCGAAGATACTCTTGCCTGACTGTCTTTGAACCATGGCAAATTCTACGATAAGAATCGCCGTCTTTGCAGCAATACCAATCAATAGCACCATACCTATCTGGGCGTAGATATCATTGGCCATCGAGGGTATCAATAACCGGAACAGGTTGATTCCGACAATGGCACCGAAAGCCGCTATGGGCACTGCCACGATGATTGCCAGCGGCATGGTCCAGCTTTCATACTGTGCCACCAGGAACAGGTAGACAAACAGGAATGCCAGGGCAAATAGCAGTGGAGCCAGACTACCGGCTTCAATTTCCTGCAGTGACTGTCCAGACCACTCGAAGGTGTAGCCATCGGGCAATGTTTTGGCCAGATCTTCCATGGCTGTGATGGCATCACCGGAACTAAAACCCTGATTAGCCTTGCCACTTATGCTGGCTGAGCGGTACAGGTTGTAATGGTCAATGCTGCTGGGGCCGAGAATCGGTTTCAATGAGGCAACGGTAGTCAGAGGCACCATCTGGTTATTCAGGTTTCTGACAAAGAACTTGCTCAGGTCTGAAGGATTGGCGCGATACTCGCTTTCTGCCTGAAGCTTAACCTGGTAGGTTCTACCGAATTTACTGAAGTCATTGACATACAGGGAGCCCAGCTGGGTTTGCAGGGTCATGAAAATTTCAGACAGCGGAATACCCTGTGCCTTAGCCTTGTTGCGATCTACTTCGAGGAAGTATTGAGGCACATTAGCACGGAAAGTACTGAATACCTGAGTCATTTCGGGGCGCTGGTTTGCCTGATAGATCAGCCCATTCAACACCTGACCAAGCTCCTGAGGGGTGCGGCCAAGCGTATCCTGAAGCCTGAAGTCAAAACCACCTGAAGATCCAAGGCCTGGAATGGGCGGGAAGGCAAACGCCATGACCTGGGCTTCCGGTAACGTCCAGAGCTTGCCCTGTATCTTTCTCAGTACCGCCTGCTGGTGTTGTAGAGGGTCCGGGCGATCTTTCCAGTCGTTGAGGACAACGATAGCCATGGCGTTGTTGGAGTTGGATCCACCCATGATGCTGAAGCCGGAAACACTGATAACACTGTCTACATCGGGTTCGGTTCGAATGATGTTGGTGATGTTCTCCATAGTGGCTTCGGTTCTGTTCAGGGACGCTGCGTCAGGAAGCTGAACATCAACCACGAAGAATCCCTGATCCTCATCCGGAACAAAACCGGAGGGCGTGCTGTTGAACAGGAAGCCGGTGGAGGCCATCATGATTGCAAACAGTCCAATTCCCAGAATGCTTCTTCTAATCAACAGGGTAACCCAGCTCTTGTAGCCGCCGGTCAGTCGCTTGATAAAGTTATCAAGAGGAACCAGCCAGTTGATGTGTCCCATCTTGCCTTTTTTCAGCAAAGTGGCACACAGGGCCGGACTTAATGTCAGAGCGTTGATGGAAGAGATTACAACGGCTACCGATATGGTGACCGCAAACTGTGAATAAAGTCCACCGGTAATACCCGGCATAAAGCCTACAGGTACAAATACCGCCAGCAATACCAGGGTGGTCGCCACAATAGGACCCGATACTTCCTTCATGGCCTGACTGGTGGCTTCAGTCGGGCTCATCCCTTCCCTGGTGATTAATCGCTCAACGTTTTCAATAACAACAATGGCGTCGTCCACGACCACCCCTATCGCCAACACCAGGCCGAAAAGCGTAATAGTGTTAATGGAAAACCCGAGAGCTTTCATGATAGCGAAGGTACCAATCAGGGAGACCGGTATTGCGATTGCGGGGATCAGTGTTGCCCGCCAGTTTTGCAGGAACAGGAATACAACCAATACCACCAGAGCGACTGCCTGGAGCAAAGTGATGATTACTTCCTTGATGGACTGATCAATAAACTGGGTTGTATCGAACTTGATTTCATACTCGATACCTTCCGGCATACGGGCAGACAGCTCTTCCATGGTCATTTTTACACCTTTCGCCACATCCATAGCGTTGGCATCAGGCTGCTGATAGATAACCAGGAAAGCCGTGTCATCATTGTTAAACTTGGCAACACCATCGTAACTCTGGGAGCCCATTTCAACCCGGGCGATATCCTTGATGCGAACATAGGAGCCATCAGGGTCGGCCTTGATAATGACGTTGCCGAATTCCTCAGGGTTGCTCAGACGTCCCTGGGTTTTTATGGTGTAAGTGAACTGCTGGTCTGGCTGGTTTGGCGCCTGACCCAGCTTACCGGCTGCAACAATAACGTTTTGCTCATTCAGTGCGTTGGATACGTCTGAGGTTGTGATATCAAGAGATGCCATGCGTTCAGGATCAAGCCAGATACGCATGCTATAAACCAGTGAACCCAAAATGTCGGCGGAAGCGACCCCGTCAATACGAGCCATGGGTTCTTTCAGGTAATTGTTGGCGTAATTATTGAGGTAAACGCCGTCGTACTCACTCTTATTGGAAACCAGGTTGATGCCCAACAGCATGCTTGAAGACTTTTTGCTGACCGTCACCCCCGTTCTTCTGACGTCTTCGGGAAGTGATGGTTCAGCTACAGCAACACGGTTCTGGACGTTTACCAGAGCCATATCCTGATCGACACCGGAATCAAAGGTCACGGTGATGCTGGCGCTGCCATCGTTACCAGCAGAAGAGTTGATATAGATCATGTCCTCTACACCGTTGACCTGTTCTTCAATCGGTCGGATGACGGCTTCTTCTATGGTTTCTGCATCGGCTCCCGGGAATACCGCACTGATGTTAACCTGGGGAGGGGTGATTTCAGGAAACTGAGCCACAGGCAGGGTCAGCATGGAAATCATACCCACCAGGGTTATGACGATCGATAGAACAAAGGCAAACTTGGGCCTGTGAATAAAAAACTGACTGATCATCGCAGTTACCCTTGTTTGTTAGCCTGGCTGCCCTGCTCTTGATCAGACTTTGGCTGGGCTTCAATTCCGCCTGTCTCTGGATCAATTGTGACGCTGGTGGGAGTGACTTTGACACCCGGACGAACTTTCTGGAGGCCTTCAACGATGATTTTTTCACCGGCTTTAAGTCCAGAGTCTACAACCCACATTGGCCCCAGGCGACGTCCAAGTTCTACCTGACGGGTTTCAACTGCGTTATTAGCATCTACGACCAATACAAAGCGGCCCGATTGGTTTTCCTGAACGGCAGACTGCGGGATGATCGGATGTTCGGTTTTGTTCTTGCCTTCCACGATCAGGGTGACGTAAAGGCCCGGAACTATGATGCCCTGAGGATTCGGGAATTCAGCCCGCAGGGTTAGGGTTCCCGTGGTTTCATCGACTCTGGTGTCTGCGAAATTGAAGGTGCCCTTGTGATCGTAATCGCTGCCATTGGGTAAACGCAGGCTCATTTCAAAGTCCTGCTTTTCGGATGTCCGGCTGCCAGAACTTTCCTGCAAGCGGCTGATGAATAGTTGTTCGTCGACCTGGAAGTTGACATAGATAGGGTCAATCGAATTCAGAGTTGCCAGAGGTTCACTATTGGGACCTACCAGGTTACCCACGCTGTAATTGGTGCGGCCGATCTGACCTTTAAAGGGGGCTATGATTTTGGTGTAGCTAAGATCCAGTTTGGCAGTATCCAGCTGCGCTTCAGCAGCTTGAACAGAGGCTTCTGCCTGAGCTTCTTTGCTGGTCTGGGTGTCCAGATCAGCCTGACTGATATAGCCTTTTTTATGAAGATCCTTGCTGCGTTGAAGGTCTTTTTTCGACTTGTTCAACTCTGCGTTAGCACTGGCCAGATCAGCTTCGGCCTTTTTAAGGTTGGCGATATACGGTTTCGGGTCTATAACGAATAGCAGCTGATCTTTCTCGACGGTTTGCCCTTCAATGAAGTCTCTCTTTGCGAGAAAGCCTTCTACTCTCGCTCTCAGGTCGACAGTATTAACAGCTTCTGTACGAGCGACATATTCTTTGTAATCGCCAACAGGCTGCTCCGTAACACTGATAACTGAAACAGCAGGGGGAGGCATTTTTCTTTGTTCCTGCTCTTGATTACAGCCTGACAAGGCTAACAGAGATGCGACAAGCAAGCCGAAAGGGAGCAGGGGGCGTTGTCTATTTCTGATGATTGATTTCATCGATGGCTCCGAGAGAAAGAGTCTCAAGTTCAGATTTCCAGCCCACGGTCAGAGTCTTGTGGTATGAGTGTGCCGGTCAGGAGATCTCTCCGCCAGGCAATACACCGGCAAGTCTAGTCTGTAAATAGTCTTAGCTGCTTGCACAAGAGTTTATTCAGGCATGATTACAGTTAGTTTTCACCTGTCTTTTATTCTGTGCAACCGCCACCATTGAGTGCCGGAGAAGGTGAATACAAACATTAATTATTGAGCGTTTATACTCAAAGTCACCCGTTTTTCTATAGTTGGCGCAGTATTTTGCAGAGCTGAGCATACTCGTGCTGGAAAAGTAATGAGTATTGTACTCAGCTAAAGGCTGATTCCTACCACTAAATTAAAAATAAAGCATTTGTTTACAGGACGCTTACTTCAGATGCGAGTAAATCTTTTTACAGAGTGCTTACTGACTCTAACCCCAGTGTATATACGGGCTTCAATACACTGTGGCCATTGTTTAAACGCTAAAGTTTTTCAACAAAGAAGGGGGCGATTGAAACGAAGGTCTTCCGGAATGTTGAGCTCTGTTTGTTTGCAACAAGACAATTTGTTGTTTCGTGACGCTTTCCGGGGTCGTGTTGGATAAGTCAGCTGACAGACTCTCTGTAAATTTTGTGCCCTGTGCTGTACCTTTAACCCCGCCTTGCCCCTGCGGGGTCTTTTTTTATTGAGGAGCTGCCAATGAGTAATGAAAATCTAGAGCTTCTGTTGATAGATGATGATATTGAACTCTGTGAATTGTTGATTGAGTACCTGGCCACAGAAGGGTACTCTGTCAATGCAGTTCATGATGGTGAGTCAGGTGCCCATGCTGCCCTCTCTGGCGAGTATCAGCTGGTATTGCTCGATGTTACCCTGCCAAAACTGAACGGTTTCGAAGTCCTGAAAAAAATCCGTCAGACGTCTGATATCCCGGTATTGATGTTAACGGCTCGTGGCGATGATGTAGATCGCATCATTGGGCTGGAAATCGGAGCGGATGATTATCTGCCCAAGCCCTATAACCACCGCGAACTGGTAGCCAGGATCAAGGCCATTCTGAGAAGGGGAAGGTCACCGGGGACCGAGGTCGGTAATAAAGTCCTTTCTATTGATGATATCACTCTCAATCTGGCAAACCGTGAAGCCAAGATGGGTGAAACACTGCTTGAGCTGACGGCCACTGAGTTTATGGTTCTCAAGGCACTGATTGAAAAAGCTGGCGAATTGATCTCCAGAGATGAATTGACCCAAATCGCATTGAACCGTCGTCTGACACTTTATGATCGCGCGATTGATATGCATGTGAGCAATGTACGCAAGAAAATTGGCACACGACCGGATGGCTCACCCAGAATTAAAACCGTCCGTGGTGCCGGCTACTTCTATATACGACCATGATTAAACAAGTCCGGAGAATGTTGGTCTGGCCATTTCAGCGTCTGTTCTGGAAGTTGTTCCTGTGGTTCTGGCTTACCATGTTGTCGATGATGGCTGCCATGGTTATAGCGGTGGCCATAACGGTGAATCCCTCGGATTTTCTGTCAGAACGCAGAGAGCTGTTTCGTGAACTGGAGATCGTTTCCAGAAAAGTCGAACGCATGGCTTCTGGTTGGGCTCCCCACACTCCTTTCCCTCAGTTCAGCGGAAGTTATTTTTACCTTTTTGATCCTGCCGGTGAAGTGATGGGTAGAAGAGCCATTCCGGACGAACTGATGTCCGCTTATGATCGAACCCATGATCGCACTGAGCCTACCATTACTTTCAGAAGTGGAGTGGTAGTTGTAGGCCCCAGGAAAGTCTGGATTGGACGAGTGCCTTATGATCTGTTTCTGACCAAGGAAATGCCCAGACTGGTTCACTGGCGAGTGACCAAAGTACTTTCTCAGCAATGGCATCTGGTCATCATTGCTCTGGCGGTCAGTTTTCTGCTCTGCATCATGCTGGCGCGCTATCTGGTAGTCCCCATCAGGCGATTGCAGATAACCTCCAGAAAGTTGGCGAAAGGAGAGCTCTCTGCCCGGGTGGAAGCCACTGTTCGACAAAGAGGCGACGAGCTGGGAGAATTTGCCCGCGACTTTGATCACATGGCAGAGCAGTTAGAGACGCTGATCAATAACAAGGAAATCTTACTCAGAAACGTCTCTCATGAGTTACGTTCCCCGTTAACCCGGTTGCAGATTTCTCTGGCGCTGGCTCGAAGAAAAACGCCAGAAGCTGAGGCAGAACATGGGCGTATAGAGAGGGAAATTGAGCGCCTTGATGAGCTGATTGGTGAGATTATTCGTTTCTCCCGTATTCAGCATGGTCTGAGTGAAGTGGCCTGTGAGCAGGTCAATCTGGAGCAGCTTATCAAGGAATTGGTGGATGACGGCAATTTTGAAGCTCAGGCGCAGAATAAAGGTGTTGATCTGATTAAGAGCCAGCCTGTTGAGATTGTTGGAGTGCGTGACTGGCTGAGCAGCGCCGCTGAAAACATCATTCGTAATGCCATCCGATTTACTCCGCAAGGCAGTAATGTTGAAGTGACACTGGAACAATTTCGGCGAAATGTGATCATCAAAGTACGGGACAAAGGTCCGGGTGTTCCTGAAGAGGTGCTGGAGTCCATGTTCGAACCTTTCTTCAGGGTGGATGAAACCCGAGGCAAGGAGAATGATGGATTTGGACTGGGGACTGCCATAGCAATGGGTGCTATAGCCAATCACGATGGGTCAATCTGCGCCAGAAATGCCCACCCTGGTCTTGAAGTAACGATCAGGATACCTCTGGACAATAAGCGCAAGTTATGACCGGCATCTGCCAGAAATCAGGGAGAACGCCGCAATGAATTGAAGCGCTGGCAAAGCTGAAGACTCCTCGCTCAGCATTTACGTTAGAGACCAGCGCCAGTTGATCAGCGGTATGCGCTTCCAGACAGGAATAGTGAAAAAGTACAGACCTGTTCCGGCCAGGTCAGCCATCAGGTCAGCCAGTGAAAAAAAGCGATATTCCGTTTGTAATTGCAGCAATTCAATGAGAAAGCCGTAGGCCATTAAACCACTGACTTTCCATAAGTTGAATGGCTGGTTTGGAAAGCTGGCATCCATCAGAAAAGCTAACAGCAGAAAAGCTGCAAGATGTTGAAGCTTATCGTTTACAGCACTGAGGGGGACTTTTTCTATTGGCAATAGGGACAAAACCACAATAGATGCCATGGCCAGCAGGAGGGCAGTCCGGGCCAGTTTTGTGTAATGAGTCTTGAATAATGCTATCAAGCTGTCCTTCCTGTCGATTCCTGAAAATGATCAGATATTTATTTTCTATGACGTTTTGTAAAACCTTTTCGAGCCAGTTTATTGGCGCTGGAACGATTTCTGGTAATACTGTTTTGTTTTAATTGTACCTTTAAAGCATCTGGTATCTCTATCTCGCACCAGTTTCCCGGTTTGAGTTCGTCCAGTGCCCAATCACCTATACGGTATCGTATTAGTCTCAGGGTAGGGTGGCCAACTGCTGCGGTCATGCGTCGAACTTGTCTGTTTCGTCCCTCTCGAATAGTCAGCTCCAACCAGCAGTCAGGGATGAACTTTCTTTCCCTTATGGGCGGTGTCCTTGGCCAGACTGCTGGAGCCTCTATGATTCTGGCTTTTGCAGGAAGTGTCTTGCCGTCTTTGAACTCTATGCCTTTTCTCAGTTTCTCCAATGCCCGTTCATTGGGTATGCCTTCCACCTGAACCCAGTAGGTTTTATCCATCTTGTGAAGGGGAGAACTGACCTGATGTTGAATCTGTCCATTGTTAGTGAGTAGCACCAGCCCTTCACTATCCCTGTCCAGGCGACCAGCAGGATAAACACCTGGAATGGGCAGGTAATCCTTAAGCGTAGGGCGCCCTTCTGAATCGGTGAATTGAGTCAGTACATTGAAAGGCTTGTTAAACAGAATCAGTCGGGGAGCGGGAGTCTTTTCTGTTTTCTTCTCGGGAGAACCGGGGGGGTGGAGGGGGCGACCTGACATCGGGCTCAGTCTCATTGGCTTTGGCTGATATTATAAAGTGATTGAGACAGAACAAAAGCCCTGAAGTCTAATCTGAATAATGGGCGAGACTCTGCAAACGTTCGACAGGATTACGCTGTTTTGAGTGGTAAGTGCGTGTTCAATCGTCGCAGAGTCAGGCAAAAGGCCTTAACCACCAATCGTTTTCATCAAAACACCTTTCAGGACAAACCCCAGTACACCCAGGCATAAAGCGCCAAAAAGAATAAATGTACCAAACTTTCCCGCTTTCGACTTTTTAGCCAGATCGTAAACAATGAAACCCATGAACAACACCAGAGCTGTCAGGAGGGCTTTCATCATCAGGCTTTCAAAACTGTCTATATCCATACTTCACTCCAGCGAATAGGGCTACTCATTCTATCGCCGGTGAATTCTATGTCTACACTGAAATAAGAAGAACTGGCTGATGTCATCGGAAAGTAAGGTTGAGCTGGAAAGAATACAAAGTGCCAAAGCGATAATGGGCCATTGACTGGTGAGTAAATGGCCGCTTACTTCGCTAAAAGGAGAGAACCCTATGGCCTCCCGTATCAGATTGATTGATGTCACCAAGCTTAAGAAATCGTCCTGGCTTGTTCAGCAGGAATCCGAAGCTGCAGTAAAGACCGCCAAAGCAGGCATTAACCAACAGAAAGACTTTATGGATTCTGTTGGTATGGATAAAAAGAAACTCCGTGAGTTTATCAATAGCGATGCCTGGCCCACCCATTTCAAGCATAAAGCCCGTCAGGAGCTGATTAAGTTCAATGATGAGCTGAAGAGTGACCTTTCTCAAGAAGCATCACTGAAACGAAAAGAACTCAGAATGGCTAATCGACTGCTGAAACCTAAGACAAAATCAGGATCCTCCGGCAGAAGGCATCGGACCGGATTTGTCTGATGGTCCGAACGGAACGGCCGGATCGAGCAGAAAACAGTGTTTTTTTACTGAATATTCATGTGGATGACAGGGGCGGTTTTTCATGGCTACCGTTAATGGAGTTAACAGTAATAATAATGTTAATGTTGTTGATTCTTCCAAGCTCAGTCAGCAGGACTTTGTCTCGGCTGTCTACCTTGAGCGCGGGAACATGCTGGACTCAGAAGTCCGCAAACTTCTCAGTGAGATAGAAACTTCTAATAAGCTATTGGGTAACGTCAATACTCTGATCAACAAATCCAACATAGCCCAGTATGGCACCAGTCAATACAAGCAGACGACCTGGACCACTAACGGTAATAACATTGTACTGGATAATGGTTATGGTATTGCTATTCAGCCGGATGCTAATGGCAAAACTACCTTCACTCTGGTGGATGCTGAAGGCAATCAACTCAATTATCAAAACCAGGCACTGGTGCCGGTTGCCAAGGGCTCCATATCGGATGCCAAACAGGTGGGCATTCCGGTTATGAATGATATGACTATGGTGTTGGATGATGGTACTGAGATTACTTTTCAAACATCTGCTCCCGGAACTCCCTTTGATCCTTCCAATTTGTCAGGAGGTCTCGCGGATATCACCGGAATCACCATCACCAGAGGCAATCAGGGGCTTACAGTAACTGACTTGAATACGGCAAAGCCTGTTATAGGTACACCAAATCTCAATGGCACCGCCCTGGATGCTGCCAGTAACGATGGTTATGTTCTACTTGAGGCGGGTGGGCTTCATTCCTGGGAGTTTGACGGAGTGAATACCAACCAGATGTCTCGTAAGGACCCGAACGATTCCAGTCAAACTCTCAGTGGCTATGCAGCCCGTAAAGTTGCCTTCCAGAATAGTTTTACTAATGAAGTGACTGGTGGTATGCCAGCATTGACTCAGGAAGAGCGTGATGTTCTCAGTAATCTGCTGAAGATCAATTACACTGACGCCAGTGGAAAAGGCCAGCTCACACCAGAGGAATGGGCTTCGCTGAAGACATCACTGAACGCGGCAAAAGAAAATCTGACGGGGAGTAACCAGTTGCAGACTGTCCAGTTGCAGCGTGCGATGACTACTTACAATCAGAACTTTGATACGATGTCGAACTCTCAGAGTAAAATATATACATTGCTGAAAGATATCATCAGTAATTCGAAATGATAAATCACTCAAGACTGATACCAATGTGGCTGATTCCTTCATTCCTGGCCAAAGCCCTGATCTGTTTCATAACATCGGGGCTTTGCTTGCTTCTGCTGATTTGATCCAGCAGTTCTTTAATAAACGCAATCTGTTGCTGATAAAGCTCATGCTGCTCAACATACTGTTGGAGTTCAGTCCCTTTAAGCTCTTCAGCTTCTGTATACTTAACGAATTTACCAATGGTGCTCAGTGAGAGTGTCAAGGCACTGGCTGTCTCTCCAGCATCAGGTTCCATAGCACAGTTAACGGCACATATCGTACTGATAACACTGTCGTAAGCTGGAATGGCGCCAAACATCTCCCACTCATCAAGGTCGGGTACATTCGGCTCAAGCTTCTCCAGAAGACGCTCAAAGTTTTTGGCTGATTGATAGCCTGCGACGTTATCCCAGAGCATATTAAGAGAGTGTCGAACGTCTTCGGGAAGTCCAAACTCTGTCAGTTCGGCAAACAGGGCAAAGTTGGGCCAGCTTCTTTCACAGACAGCAGTTGTGACTGCTACGAGCTTCCAGGCTGGAAGTTTATGCAGTTGACGCAAGAACTGAGCGTATTGTCGATGTGTGTTCAAGGTGAAACCTCAGGCCAGAATATCTGGACAGGGATTCTAACGGGATTATACCGGGAAGGCACTGCTTGGAAGAATTTCCTGAGTCAGTTAGAGCTTTGGCTACAAATCATAACCCTTTAATTAGATCTGCCATTTGAAGTTAACAGTGAAAGAATCCAGATCATAATCAGAATTGAGCTCAATTGTAGAATTATCGAACATGCAGGTTTCTGCTTTGACGTTACTGCTGAATTGGACCTTACCACAGTCGCCGAATTCGAACTGTGTTTTTTCCTTGATGAAGTCCATGCCTTCTTTGATGGGTCTGGCAACACCAATGTAGTCAAGCCCGAGAAATGCAGCACTGGCGGCAGCCTGTTCGGCCAGCTTTTTGGGATCGCTAACAGCTTTGTATACAAAAGAGCTGACTTTTTTCTGGTTTACTTTGGATTTTTCCCGGATAGACAACTCAGGCATTCTATTGACGTTTTTTGATCGCTTAGTAGTTATGGTGGAGAACGGGTCAATCATCGAAACATCACGAGAGTAGACAGTGCTGTAATGAGGGGACCCTGAAAGATAATGACCTTCCGAGTCCGACAGTGCTACAACCGGGAACAAAGTCATGAAAAAGCACGACCCCCATTTGCAACATGCACTAGAGCTGTTTAAAGATTTGCTTCCATCCATGGTGCTAACCCTTAGTTAGCGCTGAATGCGCTTCCATCCAAATTATATTGCCAGTCTATACGACATGCTGGCAATAGAAAAACCCCTACTATTCAGTTAAGCATGTTCAGGCTGAAGTGCCTTGAATTTCCTGCTCAATATAGCGACATAATATATATGTTTTTTCGTTATTATATTGTGAAATAATTTCTCAGGATGGCCGTGATGAATGGTACAAAAAGAGAAAAACACCTCGTTATCCATTCGTTGTGTATTGGGACCATATAGTTAGTTATATTCCTTCGTATTTATTTCACTTATTACTGGTTTTTTCCTTGAACTATGAAATCTACAAGAAAACTCTGGTATCTGACCTTATCGGCCACGGGGTTGCTATCTTGACCCTTTTGCAGGCTCTGGGCTGTGAATGACCAATACTATCTGGTCATAATGCCCTGACATTAGGTGACCGAGCGAATGTATTGACTCCAATGGCGATCGTTTTTAACAGCGCACTCAAGTGCACTGTTGAAGGTTTAAATCGCAGAAGGTTTGAAGAGCCAAAAAGGTATGATCCGACTTTATGCTCTGGACATGAATTTGCCTGTCTCTGTATTAATCTTGATGATTTCTCCGGTACTCAGGTATTCTGGAACCTGAACTTCAAGACCGGTAGTCAATCGTGCTGTTTTGGTTCGAGCAGCAGCAGAAGCACCTTTAATCGCGGGAGAGGTATCAATAATTTCCAGAGCGATAGATGACGGTAGTTCAATAGCCAGTAGCTGACCATCGACCAAGAGAGCGATCAGTCCTTCCATGCCATCAGACATATAGGGAAGTTGCTCTTGAATGGTGCTTGAGTTAACCAGATATTGGCTGTAGTCCTCACTGTCCATAAAGGTAAATTCATCACCTTCACGATAGAGAAGCGAAACTGTTCGGCGGAGTAAGTCGACATCAGCAAACTGATCGTCACCTGTGCAGGTCATCTCCAGCTTTTGGCCATCGGGAATGGAGCTGAAACGAAACTTGTAGAGGGTTGAGGCACCGCGAGCGGACGGACTCTTGGTTTCCTGCTGTCGAACGATGCAATACTGGTTTTCAATTTGAACAATCTGACCTTTCTTCAGATCTTTGGCATGGGCCATTTGTTTTAACCTCGGTTCAAAGGGGGCAGGCAAATTCTATCACAGGACAGAAATTGCCATCGGCTCGTTAATCATTTGTATATTGGGTCTGAATGTTTGGGCTGAAACGATGTACTAGGGCTTCGTGTCCTGGTAGTTTGTCAGATCAACTGCATCAGATGGATTGTTATTCTTGGGCTGAGTATCCTCTGAATACTCTGTAGACATGATCAGATTCGAAGTTTGCTGTTCTTCAGGGTTAGTGTATTGCAAATTCACTACCTGCAAGTATTGACCGAGCAAGCGTATATGACCCGGGTAACGCTGAATCCCATCGGGTGTAAATTCAAAACTGAAATCTCTGGCAAGGCGCATCTGACCGTCTGGACTGCGCTTGAAACGTGTAGAATAACGAACCACTGTCCCATCAAGAAGCTGTAAGTTCATTTCCTTGCAGGCACGTCTGCCATGCATGATCGCGATCTCTCTTGCTTTTGTTGTATCAGCCCAGTACCAGGCAAAAGCTGCTCCAAGTAGCATCCAGATGATAATATTCATAGGGGCATTTTATAGCCAAGCAAGACAGAAAAGCTATGTCTCAAGCGTTTCTTTACAAGTTGTGGCGTTTTTCTGAGTAATAAACCAGAAATCAGTGCAGATGTCTTGGATTGCTGGCTTTACCAATGGGCTTTCCATCACGGTCAATGATCTTTTCTCTGGGGTCGACTCTGTAAATTCTTCTGAAGTATTCCGCCGCCAGGGCTTTCTGATCAGTAAACTGCTTGATGTCTACGCCAACCCGGTTGAGATATTCAAGCATAAAAATGGTGTCGGGCACGTTAGCCTCCAACTATTGGCTCCATAAAGTGACTCTCTACTATCCAGATCATCCATTCCGGGTTTTGGTCGAACAAAGGTCTCACTGAAATTCGAAACCAGAATAGCAGCAATATGTTTCGTTTCTTTGACTTGGTACGTGCTTTCTCCAATCTTTAAAGCCTCCTTATTGTTTCTATTGACTAACCTCTGGGAGTCTTTTTCCTCTTCGCTTGCGGTGAGGCAGTTGATTGCCTGAAAATTTCTGGAGTTGGTGATTTTATTTGTAGTGTTAGTTTTTTTGGTTGAATATTCTGAAAAAAATTTCAAATAAAAATAATTCACTAAACCGAGGATCTTATACTAGTTTATAAGCGTAGATAAAGCTTGGGCTGGGGGAATATATGCTGGTAGGTGTGCCGAAAGAAATAAAAAATCATGAGTATCGAGTCGGGTTGACACCCGCTGCAGTTAAGGAACTCGTGGCACAGGGACATGAAGTTATGGTTGAAATGAATGCCGGAGCAGGTATTGGTTTCACCGATGATTGTTATGAGAATGCCGGAGCTACTGTTGTTAAAAGTGCCGAGGCAGTTTTCAAAAAGGCTGAGCTGATTGTTAAGGTCAAGGAACCTCAGGCTATTGAAAGAGCAAGGCTGCGTCCTCACCATACTCTCTTTACTTACCTTCATCTGGCGCCAGACGTTCCTCAAACTCAGGATCTGATTGAATCAGGAGCTACCTGCATTGCTTATGAGACTGTAACAGATGCTAATGGTCGTCTGCCTTTGCTGGCACCCATGTCAGAAGTCGCTGGTCGTATGTCTATTCAGGCTGGCGCCCACTGTCTCGAGAAGTCCCAGTCAGGTCGTGGCGTACTCATGGGCGGTGTTCCGGGTGTAGATCCTGCGAAGGTTGTCATTATCGGTGGCGGTGTTGTTGGTCAAAATGCTGCAGCTATGGCTGTTGGCATGGGGGCAGACGCTGTTATTCTGGATCGCTCTGTGGACACTCTCAGACAGCTTGACGCCCGCTATGGCAACCGTATTAAAACCGTGTTTTCTACTCATCATTCTATTGAAGAGCATGTACTGACAGCTGATCTGCTGGTAGGCGGAGTTCTGCTGCCAGGTGCTGCCGCACCCAAATTGGTGACCAGAGATCTTGTCAGCAGAATGAAGCGTGGCTCTGTTATTGTTGATGTTGCTATTGATCAGGGTGGTTGTGTTGAAACGTCCAGACCCACCACCCATGATGATCCTACCTTCATCGTGGATGGTGTTGTTCACTACTGTGTGGCCAACATGCCAGGTGCCGTGGCAAGAACTTCTACAGTGGCACTGACAAATGCAACGCTGCCATATGTTCTGGACATTGCCAATAAGGGGACTCGTAAAGCTCTTGAGGATAATTCACACCTGCTGGAAGGTCTTAACGTCTGCAAAGGCATAGTGACCTGTGAGAGCGTTGCTCAGGTACAAAACCTGACCTACAGATCTGCTGCTGAAATGCTGTCTGAAATCTGATTTAAGGTTATCTGAACCGAAAACTCTGGTTTGCTTTTGGAAGCCAGAGTTTTTTGTTTTTAATTCTTGAGAGATGGTCCGGCGAGCAGGATACTCTGTTGGGTAGCTCGTTACTTAACAGTGAATAGATATTCACACACAGGTTGATTGATTTTGGGTTGGATTCGGGTTTGATTAATTGGCAATGGTCCAGGTTTGAAGAACTTACCGGGCAGGAAGTATATAGCATTCTTAAAGCCCGTCAGGATGTCTTTATCGTTGAGCAGGATTGCCCTTATCACGATGCGGATGGGGTTGATCAAAGGTGTCTGCACTTATCAGGCTGGAGGGAAGGTGAAAATAATCTTGCGGCCTATCTGAGGATTATACCCCCATCCTCCCCCGAATCTGTTGTGGCTATTGGTCGTGTTATCACTACATACTCTTACCGTGGTGGCGGGTTGGGCAAAGAGTTGATGAAACGAGCGGTAGAAAAAGCCACCGAACTCTTTCCTGAGTATGATCTTTATCTCAGTGGTCAGGCTCACCTTCAAACATTTTATGGCGCTTATGGCTTTAAAGCTGAAGGTGACATCTATGAGGAAGATGGTATCCCCCATATTGCTATGTTTTTAAGAAGATCTTGATGACCGGCCGCTCCTGTTGTCTCTGACAACTGATTCTGCTGTGTGCCAGCTTCTAATGTTCAGTGGCTATTCATTTCATGGTAGGAATGACAAACTCTGCGCCTGGTCTGATTCCGATTGGCCAACGAGAAGTAATAGCTTTGCGACGTGTATAAAACTTCACACCTTCCATGCCGTGCATATGCAGTGGACCAAACAGAGACCGCTTCCAGCCGCCAAAGCTGTGGAATGACATTGGGACTGGAATGGGTACATTAATACCGACCATGCCGATCTGGATGTCATGGGCAAACTGTCGGGCACTGTTGCCATCACGAGTGAATATGGCAGCACCGTTGCCGTATTCATGATCATTGATCAGGGTGACCGCTGTCTCATAATCAGGCACTCGTACTATCGACAGTACCGGTCCGAATATCTCTTCCCGGTAAATGGACATATCGGTGGTAACATTGTCGAACAGGCAGCCGCCCAGAAAGTAACCCTCTTCGTGGCCCTCAACGGAAAAATTTCTGCCGTCCACGACCAGTTTGGCACCCTGGGCAATACCGGCATCCACATAACCTGATACCTTGCTGCGGTGCTCCTGGCTGATGAGTGGACCCAGTTCAATACCAGACATCAGACCGTTACCCACCTTCAAGGCTTTCACTCTCGGAGTCAGGCGTTCAATCAGTGCATCCGCTACATCACCCACAGCAACTGCAACAGAAATAGCCATACAGCGTTCGCCCGCAGAACCATAGGCAGCACCTATCAGTGCATCAACGGCCTGATCAAGATCAGCATCTGGCATAATAACCATGTGGTTTTTGGCTCCACCCAGAGCCTGAACGCGCTTTCCGTGGTGGCAGCCTTTCTGATAGATATACTCAGCAACAGCTGTAGAGCCAACAAAACTGACGGCCTGAACATCCCTTGAGGCGAGGATAGTATCAACAGCTTCCTTATCACCATTGACCACATTCAAAACACCATCGGGAAGACCGGCTTCTTTCATCAACTCGGCCAGACGGAAAGGAACTGAGGGGTCTTTTTCTGAAGGTTTGAGAATAAACGTGTTACCGCAGGCAATGGCCAGGGGGAACATCCACATGGGAACCATGGCCGGGAAGTTAAAAGGTGTGATTCCGGCCACTACGCCCAAGGGTTGGCTGACGGACCAGGCATCCACATCAGTTCCCACATTTTCTGTGTATTCCCCTTTCAGCAGGTGAGGAATACCACAAGCGAATTCTACGACTTCCAATCCACGGGTAATATCGCCATGAGCATCTTCCAGAACTTTTCCATGTTCTCTGGTCAGCATTTCAGCCAGCTCATTACGGTGTCTTTCAACCAGTTCCCTGTATTTGAAGAGAAGTCTTGCGCGATTTAGTGGGGTGACATTTCGCCATTGCTCAAAAGCCTGTTTGGCTGTGGCTATAGCAACCTCGACCTCCATGGCACTGGCCAGAGAAACAGAAGCTTCCTGCTGTCCGGTAGCAGGGTTAAAAACGGGTAACTGTCGTGCGCTGGGTGCAGAGGGCAAGCCGGCGATGAAATGGTTGATTTGAGCACTCATGTCAGGGCTCCTTACAGTTCATTACTTTTATTGTTCAGAGTGAAACCATTACCTTTTTAAGGTTACGGGAATTCAGTCTCCGTATGAAGAGGCTGTCGCAAAACTCCAACAACTCCTTTGACTCAAGAACTTCTGGATTACGGCTGACTGCAGTTATTCTGCGAACCTGCTCAAATGGTTGTTGAGCAGGTTGACTTGAATAGTGGCAAAATAAGGCATTGGAGCAACCCTTCGGAAATATTCTGTAAATAGAATAGATCCAGCTTTCAGAATGTGAGAGGGTTTTTATTCACTTGACTCCATAGAGGGCTGTCTATTCTCGAGCCCCGGGCTGAAATGTCTGAATGTCTTGAAGATCCCTTAAGTTTTCTTTCAGAGCTGGCATTTCATAATTAAGAAGAACAAGGGAGGGAGTGTGCTATGTCGCTGCCGATCAATAGACTTGTGAAGGATCATGAGCACCTTTTGCGGCTGCTCGATTGTTTGGATCACGCCGGATACAAAGATGACAGTCAGCGTACACCCAAAGTCTGACTGATCCTCGATGTTCTGGATTACCTGCATAATTATCCGGACAGCTTCCATCACCCACTGAAATCCCGATTGCTATCCCGTCTCCGTCCGAGACTGACTGATGCCAGCCAGCGCAATCTTATGGCAGAAGTAGAGGCTGAACATAAAGAAATACGTCAGTTAACCACCAGTTTGATAGAGCGCTTCAATGCTCTGGCTATGGATCAGGTTATCCCGGTCAATCAGCTGTTGGCGGAATATCAAAAATACGTTGAGTTGCAAAGGGCTCACATAAAGAAAGAAAACAGGGTTTTAATCCCGGCGATAAAAGCGATTCTGACGGAGGAAGACCTTAAGCAGGTAAGTGAGGCTTTGAAAGAGACTCCAGATCCTCTTTTTGGAACCCATACTTGAGAATCCTACGAAAATCTGTATCAGTTTGTGGTGGGCGCTCCTGTCGATCGGGAGGTTTCCAAAGCGCATTGACAAACTGCTGCCTCAAGGGCGACAGCCCCTTAATCCTGAAGTTCTGGTCGCTTTCGGAAATACTCTAAAGCTTCCGGGTTCGCCAGGGCTTCGACATTGGCAACTGGTTTGTCATGGACAACATCCCTAACGGCCAGCTCAACAATCTTGCCATTGATGGTCCTGGGAATATCCGGTGTCTGTAGTACAACCGCAGGCACATGACGGGGCGTTGTATTGTCTCGAATGGCCTTTTTAATTTCGTGGATAAGTTCGTCATCCAGTGTGGCACCATCTCGTAACTTAACAAACAGAACAACCCTGATATCGCCTTTCCACTCCTGACCAATGGCAATGCTCTCAAGCACCTGCTCTACCCTTTCAACCTGTCGGTAAATTTCCGCAGTCCCGATTCTTACGCCACCCGGATTCAGGACAGCATCTGCCCGACCGTGAATGATCACCCCCTTATTTTCAGTCAGCTCACCAAAGTCTCCATGGGCCCAGACACCCGGGAACTGGCTGAAATAGGCTTTGTGATAGTTTTTATTTTCGGGATCATTCCAGAATCCATTGGGCATGGATGGAAAACTGCTCTGACAGGTCAGTTCACCCTTCTCTTCCAACAGAGGCTTGCCTTCAGGGCTGACAAACTGAACGTCCATTCCCAGTCCGCGGCACTGAATCTCCCCTTTATTAACTGGTAAGGCAGGGCAGCCCAGAGCAAAGCAGGAGATGATATCGGTGCCACCAGAAATAGAAGACAGGCACAGATCTTTTTTGATGTGCCGGTATACGTAATCAAAGCTCTCGTGAAGCAGAGGAGAGCCCGTAGACAGAATAGTCTTCAGCCTTGGTAAAGAGTGAGATTCAGCAGGCTTAACCCCGGCTTTTTCCAATGCCGCAATGTATTTTGCACTGGTGCCAAAAACAGTGATGCCTTCTTCTTCCGCCATATCTATAAGACTTCGCGGTTCGGGATAGAAAGGGGAACCATCATAAAGAACGACAGTGGCACCCAAAGCAAGAGAGGAAACCAGCCAGTTCCACATCATCCAGCCGCAAGTAGAGAAGTAGAAGATAATGTCTTCGGGTTTTAAATTCGTGTGTAAAGACAATTCCTTCAGGTGTTGCAGAAGGGTTCCGCCATGTCCATGCACGATGCACTTTGGGGCTCCGGTCGTGCCGGAAGAATACATAATGAACAAAGGATGATTAAAGTCCACCGCTACAAACTCAGGTGTATCAATGTCTTGAATAATAAAATCGTCGTATAAGACCGATGAGGTTCGGGAACTGATATCGGCATCACCGCTCAGGAATGGCACAATGACGGTTTGTTCGATAGAAGGGATCTGTGCCTGAAGGGATTGAACCTTTTCCAGACACTGAATCGGCTTACCATTATAAAAATAGCCATCAATACTGAGCAGTACTTTTGGTGTGATTTGCCCAAAACGGTCCAGAACGCCCTGAATACCGAAGTCTGGCGAACAGGACGACCAGATAGCTCCCAGGGCGGTAGTAGCCAGCATCATGATCAGGGTTTCAGGGCAGTTGGGCATAAAAGCTGCTACCCTGTCTCCTTTGCTGACCCCTGCCGCTTTCAGTCCTGCCTGAGCTGCCGCGACCGCTTTAGTCAGTTCGCCACAACTCAAGGTGGTACGGTGGCCGTCTTCGCGTCTGAAAACCAGCGCATCTTTTGTAGCCTTCTCAGCATCTTTGCCATGTCGCAGCATGTGTTCTGCATAGTTGAGAGTCGAGTCCGGGAACCACTCTGCTCCCGGCATTTGATCATGGTTGCAGATGGCAGAGGGTAGGGTGTGAAATTGAATATCGACAAATTTTGCCAGGTTTTCCCAGAAAGCATAACGATCGCTGACACTCCAGTCATAGAGGGAGTGGTAGTCAGTCAGTTGCTGAACGTTGCTTTCATTGACAGACTGAATGAATGTATGAAGATTTGATGATTGAATCCGGCTCTCGTCAGGTGTCCAGAGCTGTGTCATATGCGATCCTGCTTTATTCTTTCCAAAGCCAGTCCAGTGTTCGAGTGAGAACGAATACCCAGTTGATGACAGATGAAGGCAGCGGCCTTCAAAAGCTTGTCCATCTGCACGCCGGTTTTGATGTTCAGACCTTCCATCAGATAGAGCACATCTTCAGTCGCAATATTGCCAGAGGCTCCCGGTGCATAGGGGCAGCCACCCAGACCTGCAACCGCCGAATCTACTACCGCCAGACCTTCCTCAAGAGATGCGTAAATATTGGCTAATGCCTGTCCGTAAGTATTGTGATAGTGAGCAGCAAGGTGTTTGATAGACACTTCACGACAACAGGCTTCCAGAACTCTTTTAACCCGAAGAGGTGTTCCTGTGCCCAGGGTATCTCCAAGGGATACTTCGTAACATCCCATTTGATAGAGCGCTTTAGTCACTTCAGCCACTTGCCGAGGTGAGGTTGCACCATCATAAGGACAACTGATAATGCAAGAAACATAGCCTCTGACGGGCATATTATTCTGTCTGGCCAACTCCATAACCGGTTCAAAACGTTTAAGGCTCTCGGCAATGGAGCAGTTAATATTTTTCTGACTGAAACCTTCGGAAGCTGAGGCAAACACTGCGGCCTCGTCCGCTCCTGCCTTCAGGGCATCTTCCATCCCCCTGAGGTTGGGGGTCAAAGCCGTGTAAACAACGTTACTTTGTCGCTTAATGGTCTGGAATACCTGATCCGAGCCCGCCATCTGGGGAACATAGTTGGAGGAAACGAAACTGCCGGTTTCAATGTGCTCAAGACCAGACTGAGACAGTAAGTTGACCAGTTCTACCCGGGTTTCTGAAGACGCTGGCGTTGGCAGATTCTGTAGCCCGTCACGGGGGCCAACTTCAACAATGCGGACAGATTCAGGCAGCATTTTCGTTTTCCTTTGTACCCTTGCTCAAGGCTTCCTGAAAACTCATGAGTGAAGAACCAGCGTCCACTCTGTCGCCTTCCTTGTAAAAGATCGACTCAATCATTCCGCCGCAGGGAGCATGAATGGTATGTTCCATTTTCATGGCTTCCATAACCATTAAAGGGGCTCCGGCATTGACCTGCTGTCCCTCTGAGACCATGACAGAGCTGACGGTTCCGTTCATTGGTGCTGACATGGCTTCAGAACCATCGTGAGCGGTCAGGCATTGTCCTGAAAGACACAGCTCGACACTGAAGTGCGGGAAGAATATTTTCAGTCTGGCTTCCGGTAGGGGAAGCACACGACATTGTGATGTTAATTGTGTCGAAGAGAACTCTGTGTGATCGCCAATCAACAGTTGTCCCGACAAACAACCAGACTCTGCCTCATACCAGTGGATATCAGCCTGACAATAGCCATCAGGCAGACTCACCCTGAATCCTTCAGACACTTTTTCCAGTGAAATCAGATAGGGTTGTTGGTTCAGAAAGAGAGTCATTTGAGACGGTGCTGAAGCAGCCGGTAACGACCCCTCGTATTGAGATTGATGGAATTGATAAAGGGCTCCTGCAATCAACGACATTCGTAGTTGATCATGGTTCAGCTCTGTCTGAGGTGGATGCTGATCAATAAACTGTGTGGATAATCCAGCTTCTCTGAAAGCGGGCTCATTGACCAGATGCATCAGAAAATCACGGTTATCACTTAAGCCAGCCTGTTGATAGTCAGACAAAGCTCGGGACATTTTATCAATAGCAGATTCACGATTTTCAGCCCAGACTACCAGTTTTGCCAGCATCGGATCATAGTGACTGGAAATATAATCTCCCTGTCGTATACCTGTATCGATGCGGACGTGATCTACTGCCTGAGGCCATTGCAAGTTCATGATTTTCCCTGAAGAGGGTAAAAAATCATGATCGGGGCTTTCGGCATAAATGCGAGCTTCAAGGGCATGACCATGACATTGCAGCTGGTCCTGGGTCAGAGGTAAGGATGCACCTGCGGCAATAGCCAGTTGCCATTCAACCAGATCCTGTCCGGTAATTGCCTCAGTGACCGGATGCTCGACCTGAAGTCGTGTATTCATTTCCATAAAGTAGAAACGTTCACCGTCGACCAGGAACTCAACCGTACCGGCTCCGCGATACTGTATCGCCTTACCCGCTGAGACTGCTGCCTCTCCCATACTTTTTCGCATGGCATCGGAAAGATCAGGTGCGGGGGCTTCTTCGATGACTTTCTGATGACGTCGCTGCAAGGAGCAGTCACGATCGAAGAGATAAACACCTTCATTGTTATGATCGAAAAAGATCTGAACTTCTACATGGCGAGGTTGGGTGATATACGACTCCAGAAGTAAGTGGTCATCGGCAAAACTTTTCAGGGCCTCTCTTCGGGCCGCCTGAAGGCCTTCCTGTAACTGGTCGTGATGCTCAATAATTCTCATGCCCTTGCCGCCGCCACCCAGGGCGGCCTTGACCATCAGGGGGTAACCGATGCGCTCCGCCTCCAGGTTCAGGGTTTCATCAGACTGATCGTAACCGTGGTAACCGGGACAAATAGGAACACCGGCTTTTTCCATCAGGGTTTTGGCTTCACTTTTTGAACCCATTGCTCTGATGGCTTCGAGCCCGGGTCCAATGAAGTGAATACCGGCGTCATGACATGCGAGGGCAAAGTCGGCATTCTCAGACAGAAACCCATAGCCGGGATGTACTGCCTGGGCACCGGATTGTTTTGCTACTTCAATCAGTTTGTCGCTGCACAGGTAGCTTTTCTGTGCAGGTGAAGGGCCAATATAATAAGCCTCATCGGCCAGGGTTTTGTGAAGGGCCTGGTAATCCGCATCAGAGTAGACTGCGACTGTTCTGACTCCCAGTTTTCTGGCGGTTCTTATTACCCTGCAGGCGATTTCACCCCGGTTGGCAATGAGGATTTTATGGAAATGCTTTACATTCTGGAGACTGTTGTCCGAGTTCATGGCTGTATTCTTGCTCATGGCTGTCTCCATGAAGGTTTGCGTTTTTCAAGGAATGATGCCAGACCTTCCTGACCTTCCGGAGAAACTCTGATCCGGGCTATCTCCCGGCAAGCCAGTTCAACAAATTCATCATCAATGGGCCTGTTATGAATACTGTGCAGCATGCTTTTTGCCAGTCGGGTCGCTGCCGGAGCATTCCCCAGAAGCTGTTGGGTCAGTTCATCGGCTTTGGCATCAAGTTCTGATTCAGGCGCCAGTTCATGCAGCAATTCCAACTCAAGTGCTTTTTCTCCGGAAAAGACTTCCGCACTGAGGAAGTAACGACGAGCTTGACGGGTGCCAATGGCCTGTACAACGTAGGCGCTGATGACGGCTGGAATCAGGCCAATCCTGACCTCACTCAGGCTGAATCGGGTGTTGTCAGCGCCAACTGCGATATCACAGGCACAAATCAGTCCTATGGCACCACCGAATGCAGCACCCTGAACCACCGCCATAGTTGGTGCAGGAAAGTGATTCAGGGTGTAGAGCAGTTCTGATAGTGTACGTGCATCGTCGTAGTTTTCCTGTTCACTGAGATGAATAGCGTTCTTCATCCAGTTAAGGTCACCTCCGGCAGAAAAATGTTTGCCGGAGCCCCTCAGTTGCAGGAGTCGAGTCTCTTCGCCAGACAGCTGTTTCAGGGCATCAATCAGTTCGCTGATCAGTTCGGCATTAAAGGCATTGCCCACTTCCGGACGATTCATGGTAATGGTGGCAACACCATTGCCGCTGGTTTCGATAATGAGAGAGTTGCTCATGGTATTACTTCCCTGGCTCACATTCTGAACACGCCGAAGCGAGTCTCTTCAATGGGCGCATTGAGGGTTGCAGAAAGGCTCTGTCCCAGAATGTCACGGGTATTGACGGGGTCAATAATGCCGTCGTCCCAGAGCCGGGCACTGGCATAAATCGGGCTGCCCTTGTGGTCATAGGTTTCGATGACCGGTGTTTTTATGGCGGCCTCTTCCTCAGCAGAAAGGGTTTCTCCCTTTCGGACCAGGCTGTCTTTTTTAACCTGGGCCAGAACTTCGGCGGCCTGTTCACCGCCCATGACCGAAATTCTTGCATTGGGCCAGGTCCATAGAAATCTTGGATCATAAGCCCGGCCACACATACCGTAGTTGCCAGCACCAAAACTGCCGCCAATGATGACGGTGAGCTTTGGCACGGTTGCACAGGCTACTGCATTCACCATTTTGGCGCCGTCTTTCGCTATGCCTCCAGTTTCATATTTTGAACCCACCATAAAGCCTGTGATGTTTTGCAGGAAAATCAAAGGCATACGTCTTTGACAGCATAATTCAATAAAGTGAGCCCCTTTTTGGGCTGATTCCGAGAAAAGAACACCGTTGTTAGCCAAAATACCGACCGGGTGACCATGAATTCTGGCAAAGCCGCAGACCAGAGTGTTGCCATAGCGGGCCTTGAATTCATCAAATTCGGAGCCATCGACGATTCGGGCAATGACTTCTCGAACGTCATAATTCTGTTTCAGATCAGAAGGGATAAGGCCATAGAGCTCGCCAGGATCATAGACTGGAGGAACAGGCTTTTCTAATGCAACGGAGTGTTTTTTCTTTTTGTTCAATCTGCCAATGGCGTGTCTCACAAGTTCAAGCGCATGGGCATCATTTTCGGCCATGTGGTCAGCCACCCCGGATTGTTCACAATGAACTCTGGCTCCACCCAGTTCTTCTGCCGTGACCTCTTCACCGGTAGCGGCTTTGACCAGCGGTGGTCCTGCCAGAAAAATGGTGCCCTGATTTCTGACGATAATGGTTTCGTCTGCCATAGCCGGCACATAGGCTCCTCCCGCCGTACAGGAGCCCATAACCGCTGCAATCTGGGGGATTCCTTTGGCAGACATATTGGCCTGGTTAAAGAAGATGCGACCGAAGTGTTCTCTGTCTGGAAATACTTCATCCTGATAGGGAAGGTTGGCCCCTCCGGAATCCACCAGGTAAATGCAGGGAAGATGATTTTGTTCAGCTATGGTTTGGGCGCGCAGGTGCTTTTTTACTGTAAGCGGGAAGTAGCTGCCGCCTTTCACAGTAGCATCGTTGGCCAGGATCATACATTCGATGCCAGCAACAAAACCTATACCTGCAACAACACCGGCGCAGGGAGCGTCATTATCATAGATGTCTGTGGCGGCAAAACGGCCTATTTCAAGAAAGGGAGAATTGGGATCAAGCAACTGGGCAATACGATCCCTGGCTAATAGTTTACCTCGGGCAATATGGTTTTCTCTGGATCTTTGACTGCCGCCCCGGGCAATGGTCTCAAAGCGTGTATTGATCTGGTCTACCAGGGCCTGCATATGTCGCCGGTTCTTGTGGAATTCGGGACTGTCGGGTGCCACTTTTGAAGATAATACGGGCATATTGATCGCCTCTGATGAAGCCGTTTCGTTTGCACATAGTCTTGCAGCGTTGCGATAGAGGTCAGATCACATCCAGCATGCCAAGGCCATGGCTGTTTGAGAGCTTATTATTCTTGTTATGGCAGCATGGTTCCCTGAAGGGGCAATACTGCGTGTCGCTGTTAGCATGACTCCTGGAACAGCTCCCTGCCAATCAGCATACGACGGATTTCTGATGTACCAGCACCTATCTCATAAAGTTTGGCGTCTCTGAGCAGGCGACCTGTCGGGTATTCATTGATGTAGCCATTGCCTCCCAGAATCTGAATGGCGTCCAGTGCCATCTGAGTAGCTCGCTCAGCACAATAAAGAATGACACCGGCTGCGTCTTTTCGGGTACTTTCACCACGATCGCAGGCTGCTGCAACCGCATAAAGGTAAGCTTTACTGGCATTCATCTGGCTGTACATGTCAGCCACTTTGCTCTGAATCAACTGAAATTCACCAATGGATTTGCCAAACTGTTTACGATCGTGGATGTAGGGGATCACGATATCCATACAGGCTTGCATAATGCCGGTCGGGCCACCGGACAGAACGACCCTTTCATAGTCCAGACCACTCATGAGTACAGCTACCCCTTCATTGACGTTGCCCAGTACATTTTCTGCAGGCACTTCGCAATCTTCAAACACCAGCTCACAGGTGTTCGAGCCTCTCATGCCCAGTTTGTCCAGTTTTTGAGCGCGAGAGAAACCCCTGGCGTCTCGTTCAACGATGAATGCGGTGATTCCCCGGGAGCCTTTTCCGGGTTCGGTTTTGGCATAAATGATGTAGGTGTGGGCATCAGGGCCATTGGTGATCCACATTTTATTGCCATTCAGAATATATCTGTCGCCTTTTTTTTCGGCTTTCAGTTTCATACTGATAACATCAGACCCTGCGTTGGGCTCGCTCATGGCCAGCGCGCCGATGTGCTCACCACTAATCAACTTGGGAAGGTATTTCCGCTTCTGTTCTAAGTTGCCGTTGCAACTGATCTGGTTTACGCACAGATTGGAGTGTGCGCCATAACTGAGTGCAACGGAGGCGGAAGCGCGGCTGATCTCTTCCATAGCGATGACATGCGCGAGATAACCCATGCCAGAACCGCCAAACTCTTCTTCTGCTGTTATACCGAGCAAACCCATCTCTCCGAACTTCTGCCAGAGGTTCATGGGGAACTGGTTGCTCCTGTCGATTTCCTGTGCAAGCGGAGCAATTTCATGATCGCAAAACTGCCTGACCTGCTCTCTCAGCAGATCATTGGTTTCACCCAGATTGAAGTTGAATGTCAGGTAACTCATTGAAAGCATCTTTGTTTAAATTGTTCTTAGACTATAGGCATTGATTGGCTAAAGCATTTCAATTTGTGGCTACAGTCCCGAAGATCTTTCTGTACATCCATCTAAACGTCAGTTATCGGATAAATAACTTCAGAATATAATCTTAGTGTTCCACTTCTTGGAGTCAACGTAAATGCTTATTGTTGAAAGTTGAATACAGGGATTAAGGTGGGACCCGGATTTTTTGCCCATTCCAGCAGACGTTCTTATGTCCACCCATTTTGCTTGCAATGTCCTTAAGGCACATGTAATTGGTCTTTCCTTTGCAGTTCAGTGATTCTCAGCTGATGAGATGCATTGATGGTCAACACATGTCGGCCATCGCTGCTGATGGTGGCTAACACGATCCTCGACTTGCGCCGAATAGTGGCTTTTTTGACCCAGGACCCATCGCCTCCGAGACCATAAATTTGAGCCTCTTTGTCTTTGTTGGCGATCGTCAATACATGGCAACCATCGGCACTAAAGGTGGCTGATCGGACCCAGCCCTTGTGGGTAATGGTGGTTTTTTTTACCCATGATCCGGGCGCCTTCGGGCCATAGATTGTCGCCGTGTGATCATCACTGGCGGTCACTAGATGACGGCCATCGGCGCTGAAGTCAGCTGATGTGACTGCCCCCTGTTGTTCAATGGTGGCTTCTTCTTCCCATGATCCGGGCGCCTTCCGGACATAGATTTTCGCCTTGCGATCAGCGCTGGCAGTCACCACACGGTTGCTATCGCTACTGAAGTTGGCTGAGTAGACCTTATCACGATGAGAAATCGTGGTTATTGCTTTCCATGATCCATCGTCCAGCAGGTCATAGATTTTTGCCGTACCATCCACGTTGGCGGTTGCCAGATGGTGGCCATCCGTGCTGAAGGTGGCAGAGCGGACATTATCCTCATGGTGAATGGCGGTTTTTACTTTCCATGATCCATCCTCTTCCTGACCATAGATTGTTATGGTGTTATCTGAATCGATAACTAACAGATGTCCGCCATCGAAGCTTAAACTGGCTGACACGATCGAACCATTATGGTTAATAGTGGCTTTTTGTTCCCAGGATCCATAGGTCTCCTGTCCATTGATTTTCACCACTCCATCCGAACTGGCGGTCATTACAAGGTGATCATCGGCGCTGAAGGTGGCAGAGAGGACAACACCTTTATGGCGAATAGTGACTATTTCTTGCCATGATCCATCGTCACCCTGACCACAGATTTTCGCTTTGCCATCATGAATACCGGCGCTCACCACATGACGACTATCGTGACTGAAGATGGCGAATCTGAGCCAGCAGTCATGGGGGATTTTGGCTTCTTGTACCCATGACCCATTGATCTTCTGGCCATAGATTATCGCCTTTTTATCCATACCGGTGCTCACCAGATGGTAGCCATCGGCGCTGAAGGTAGCCTTGCAGATTGTATTACTATGGCTAAATTTGTTTTTTTCCACTAATTCAAATTTTTCACATTGAGACATCAGTTTACTGTTGGTGAAAAGAAGGTCGGCAGGAAAATGAGTCATATTTCGTTGTTCTATAAGTGACTTGATGGTGTCCTCATATGCGAACGGCTGCAGCCAATGACGGAGTTTTTCCTCATCTTTTTTTGTCGTAGCAATGGTATTGAGTTGATATTGGTGTGGTGAAGGAAACCGGCGATACCAGGCTCTTTCCACAGTCTTATTTGTTTTAATAAATGTGTGAAAATGTTTGCATACCATTGCTAAACCGGTGACCTCTCGAAAATTTAAATGGCCAATAATCATCAATGTTGGTATGCGGGGCAAACTGAGGAATAAAGATTCATTTTTGTCACACACAGTGACGTTCCTACCTGCACTTATACCCCTTGGCGCTTCCTCTGATCGGGATTGCTTAAGTGTATGTGAGAGTGAATCGTTAATGCTGGGATTTCTTTCTACAGGGGAAAACATGTCTGGTTACTCCATAGTCAGTTTGTATTCTCTCCTTGAGAGGCTTTTCAAAATTGATTAATGAAGGTTGGAAACGGTTTTAGAATGAAAGTTCATAACATTAAGGTAAGTGAAGCTAACTAAATTGCGAATAAGTCCCTCTAATCTACAATAATCTCTTCCAAACCAGGGAGCTGGCTTGGCTGTCCTTCACCCTGCCCATAGCATTCAGGAGAACACAGGCTGACAAGGAACACCCTCTTCGGGACAGGGAGAATGGAAGCCATTTTTTAACCGGTGCAGCGGAATTAAGACTTCAGCTCTCACTGGGGTTCGCCCTCAAAGACTACAGGTGTTAAGCTTGCGTTCAATTTAAGAAGCTTTAAATACTGCTATTAAACGGCATTGAACAGGAAGTGCTGCCAGTGTCTCATCATTGAGAACGGCAAAAGGGTTTTATGATCGGCATTTCTCTGCCAGACAACGTAGGCGGTCTACGACAGCGGGCAGCCTTTATAACTGAGTTGGCTCGTTCTTTTTGAATGATATTAAAGTGAGTAATTAAGCTAGATAGCTTAACCTTTGTGGCAACACTATGAATGCAATTATACGTCTGACAGACGCTAAGGAAGCACTGATAAGAGCAGCGGAAAAGCTGATAGCCGAAAGAGGGCTCGATGCTGTTTCGGATCGTGAAATAGCCAGAGCTGCAGGACAGAAGAATAACTCTGCTGTTCAGTACCATTTTGGTGACCGGGCCGGATTGATTAATGCAATTCTGGATTTCCGGATGATCCCTCTCAACCAAAAACGTCACGAGATGCTGGATGAACTCCTTAACCGCAAGGAACCTCCAACAACCAGAGATTTAGTTAAGGTTCTATTGCTTCCCTACATGGAAAACCTTACAGGCTCAAGAGAAGATAGCTCCTATACCAGTCTGGTCAGTCAGCTGTTCCAGCGTGGCAATCAACAGATCGTTGCCATGGATACCCCCAGAAGCAGCTCTCTGGTTCGTATGACTGAAGCATTTGCTACCACCTTGCCACACTTGAGTTTCAAAGAGCGCCATGCCCGGCTCACTTTCCTGGGTTCCATGGTCGTTCACACGGTAGCTCGCTGGGATCAGCAGTGCCGTCTGGACCCTGAGACCTGGACACCGGAACATATTGTTCAGCAGACCCGGTTCCTCATTGAGTTTCTGGCAGGCGGGATGGATCAGGATGCTCTGCAGAGAGAGCCGAAATCAAGGCTCTGAGTTTCCCGTTTGGAAAGATGCTTCCTCAGAAGTTAAACAGGATTTTTCAAACTAAAAATGAATGTATATAAGTTCATAATGTGAACCTATGTCATAGTGAATGTATATGCATTCATAATTGATGAAAATGAATACTATTGGACAGCAATGTCGAGATCGCCGAAAAGCCAGGGATTGGAATCAGACCGAGGCTGCTAAACAGGCTAAAACCACCCGAAGTGTTATCTCAGCCATAGAAAACGATCGATATCGGGGAGCTTTGTGGGCTCTGAACAATTATCTTGGGTTGCTGGGCCTGGAGCTGACGGTTAAAGATGCTGAAAGACCCACATGGGATGATCTTGATGAGTTATTTAAATATGAATATTTCAGATCAAGACAAACTGGTGAGATTTGGCAAAGGTATTGGTGTTAAAAATCCTTCAAAACGATTGGAAGAGATGGCGGGCATTGCCAGAGATTATATTAACGGCTTTGACCGGTGGGAGTCGTTTCCAGAACTCAGAACTGCCTTGGAGAAGTCCATTGCCAGAGCTATGTCGGTAGCCGGCTCTGGCGTTAGATACAACGTCAAAAGGACTAAAAAGAGAAAGACTGATCGTTATCTGTGAGGCAGGCATTCAGATCACTCAAATTCTGTCTGAGATTAAACCGGCTCAGATAATATCAATATCCGCTACACAATCGAAAATATGGTTGGGCTTGTAAGGAACCTGATCGATATCGGCAAGGCGGGACACACCGGATAAAACCAGAATGGTTTCAAGGCCCGCCTGAAAGCCTGCAAGAATATCAGTGCGCAGGTTGTCACCCACAATAACAGTGTTGTCTGAGTGTGACCCCATCCTGTTCAGGGCGGCACGGATAATCCAGGCACTGGGTTTACCTACGTAGAATGGCTTTTTGCCCGTAATCCGCTCAATAGGAGCACAGAGTGCGCCGCAGGCCGGAGACATATTGGGACCGTGGGTATCAGGGTTTGTGGCAATAAAGCGTGCCCCTTCAGAGACAAATCGGGCACCGGTGTGGATCATGTTCCAGTTATAGTTCCTGGTTTCACCCACGACGACAAAGTCCGGATTGATATCGGTAATGGTAAAGCCTGCCTTATACAGTTCGTGAATCAGGGCACCTTCGCCAATAACATAAGCTTTCTGACCTTCCTGTCGTTTAAGGAATTCTGCGGTGGCCATGGCGGAAGTGAAAAAGCAACTTTCCGGGATAGTGATACCAGCAGAAGCAAAGCGGTTTTGCAGATCTTTTTCGGTCTGGGAGGGGTAGTTGGTCAGCATGATCAGAGAGATGTCCCGCTCCTGCATGCTATGAATGAAATCATCAGCGCCAGGAATCAGGGTGTTGTCATGCAGAATTACGCCGTCAATGTCACAAATCACGCTTTTAGACATAATGCTACCTGATCAGTTTGGACAGTTAGAAGGGCATTATAAGGTGCTTGAAAGCCAGATAGCCAGATAGCTTTTCAGCGGGGAGTTTTACCTCCCCGTTATCGAATAGAATCTGGTCTCTTGCCCGCTACTTTTGCGACATTCTTTAGATCAGGGAACCATCCAGTGGGTTAAACGACTTCGACTGAGTAGCCAGACGAAAGCGGTACTGGCCAGTAAGGTCACAACAGTCCAGAAGGGAATCATGATAATGGCGCTGGCTGGGTAGAGGTCGTAGGCTCTTACGGGCCAGAGCAGAAGAGGATGTACCAGATAGATGCCCAGACTGTAACGGCTGAACATGGAAATAATGTTTTTGCTTCTACCCTGAATCCTGTCGCCATAGTGCTTGGCAAGACAGAAGACCATGGTCGCCACAAGAACGGTATTAATGGTTTTATAGGAGTTAAATCGACCAAAGCTGTACATTCCCTTTTCGGTGCTGAGCCAGAGCACACCACCTAAAGTAAGCACCAGTCCAAGAATACCGCCAAGAATAATCAATGGTTGATGTTTGCGGGTATCATACTTTGCAAGGCAATAACCCCAGATTAAATAACCCCCGTACAGGAGAGTATTGATATGCCAGAAAGTCTCGATCCTGATCAAATAACTCAATGTCAGCCATAACCAGACCCCGGCCATAAATTTAAGCAGATCATCGGGCATGATGTGAACGGCAGGCCTTAGAAAAGGAATAACAAGATAAAGAGGAATAAAATAGTAATAGAAGCCAAGGTGGTACCAGGTGCTTTTATAGGGAAGTTCTTTCAGGGTATCAATGGCCCTGGTCCACTGGTAATCAAAAGTGGGTGAGAGTCCTGCCAGAAAGGAATAAAACATGGCCCAGAAAAGGAAGGGCACCAGAACTTTCATCACCCGTCGTCTGAGGAAGTAATCCAGGTCAAAAGGGCGTTTGTCTGATAAAAACAACATGCCGGTGATCATGATAAAAATAGGAACACACCAGCGGGAAAAACTGTTAAAAGTGACCGCTGTGAGCCAGTCCGACATCGGAATTTGCCCGTAAAGGTCACGATAGGGTCCCAATACGTGGATAATGATCACAGCTACTGCGGCCACAACTCGTAATAGATCCAGATAAAACACAGGTTCTCTTTTTGATGACATTGGCCTGATTCTTCTTGCTGGGTGACCGTATATTATGAAGTTTGCTTCATAGCTTATTCAGGGGGGAAACTACTTATTAAAGTTTGGGTGTAGTGATCCACCTCTGGAAAGGGATCATAAAAGTGATGCAGTAACCGTTTCCGATCCTGATACTCTTCTGACCCTCTGAAGCCTTCAGTGTGATCTTCCAGTGTTTCCCAGTTTACCAAAAGCAGATAAAGGCTATCCTTCTCCAGACGTTTTTGTAGCTGATGGTAGAAGTAACCCTTTATGCTGGCAATGGTGTCCTGTGCCTGAACAAAGGCTCGTTCAAACCCGACCTCCTGGCCCGGTTTTACATCCAGGATGGTTACTTCCAGTATTATTACTTCGCTGTCGTTCTGTTGCAGGGGAGACAAGCTCCGTCCCTTGAAAAAAGACTATCAGAATCCGTTACGGCGTGTCTGCGTTTCCAACTCTGGTTGGGTTGTGGTTTCAGAAAGTCAGTATAGGAGTCAATTCTGATTTAAAATAAATGCAGTTCCTGCCTGTGTTTTTTGAACAAAAGTTCAATTGTTAACAAACAGTTGTCGGGAATAGGGCATTGGCAAGTGCATTTCATTTCGATAAGTTAATAAAAGAGGGTCATGGATGAAAAAACGGGAGCTGAATTATGTATATTCTGCGACTGAATGCTGCCGGACAACCGGTGGAGTGGCTGACCTGGCAGGAGACAGTCTGTCTCTACTCGAGAGACCTGATCCGCTGGAGCCTTGGTGACATCATTTATCGGGTAAGAGGTGGCTATAACCGATGGCTTGGCGCCCAGACGGTCATTGAATTACCCAGCATCATTGCTTGTGGTGGTAAACGACTCTTCCCTGCCCGCACAAATCCAGCCTTAACTAACACTTCTCTTTTTGAACGTGATAATCACCAGTGCATGTATTGTGGCAAGTTCCTGGCACGCCGGTTTTTGACCCGTGACCATATTCTGCCTACCTCAAGGGGCGGACAAGACGACTGGATGAATGTGGTGGCTGCCTGCAAGCGATGCAATCAATTCAAAAGTGATCGTTTGCTGGATGAACTGGATATGACACTGGTGGCGCTACCCTATCGACCGAATGCCGCTGAATATCTGGCTTTAGTGAATAGCCACCGGATTTTGCCGGAGCAGGCGGATTATCTCAGCAGCCAGTTTTCTAAAAACTGTCGCTGGAGTCTTGATCCGGATCGTCTGGACAAAGAGCCTGCACAACTGATTGATGACTTCATTTAATGATTCTTCTCTTTTGTTATGTCTGTCATTGTCGAAAAGCATTTTGTAGACCTACCCTCGGGCAGAGGGAAAGTAAAGTCTGTGGAGGTAATGTAAGTCCTTTGTGCCATACCCATGAAGCAGAAACCTGTGTGAAATCGTGAGAGAGTAGCACCTGTAAAGGAATCCCCTGCTGATTTCTTTGAATCAGCGGGGGAGGATGTCAATAAGTGATCCCTCGCTATCACTTGAGCCTCTGCGTTTTCTGAGTCGTGCAGCAAAAGGCATCCTTGCCCTGATTGCCTGATTATGCGGATGATGCTGAAACCCTCCAGCATCTGGATCAGCAGCCAGGCCGCAGCGGGGGCAGGTATCGGTTTCTACACCGCAGGAATCGGTATTCTGGCCATGGAATTCTGCCGTCCGGCGCCTTTTGCAGAAGGATAGCGACTAACGCTCTAGCTACTACCTTGCAAGAATTTACGGAATTAGACGATACCCAATACCGTTCATGGTTGACTCGCTCAGCTCAGGAGATCCTCTACTGGACTGCCCTGCAACCCTACGAGGTCAGAGACAATCGTGCATTTGATCCTGGTTGTGAGTTCTACTCAGAGCACTTAAAGCAAACGGGGCATTTGGATAAAACACTCTACCCTGAAACTTTGCACCTAGCGGACGAGGAGAAAAAATTTCCCAGAGACTTCGATCAAGGCGATGATCAGCTTAATCTCAGGGCCGATAATGCCGTTTTACCTCTGGTCAGGGGACTTACGCTGCTGGCCAACCGGGGTAAGTTTAATCTGAACGTAAACACATTCAGGAAAACCATTGTTGTGACGACCTCTGTCCTTACTATACACGGTTTTAAAAAGTAATTCTGTCAGGCATATTGGGTACGGATCTGGATGAGTCATCGTATCAAGATGAACCTCGTAACCACAGAGATCACATGAGGAATCTCCCCGCATCACAAAGGGTATGTCTTCCAGCTTTTCACCTTTTCCGTTAAAAACGACGGGTAGTGCCATACGGCGATGTTCTGCTTCCGGAAATATAAGGAGAGACAGACTACCTTCAAAGGTATCAAATCTGAAATCTACAGAAAAACCATCGGAATAATCAGGGTTAACGCAGATAAACTTTATAGAGTGTTTTCCCCATACGTGTCCTCTTTTGGTTATTGATTCATAAAAAAGCTTTGAAATTTTGCAATAGTAGGTATCTTCTCCTGGCTTCTTAAACACTGGAATCGCCTCCTCTTTATCTTGACCCCAGAGCCTAACAGGCTTCTGCTCAGTTCTGTCATAAAATAAGGCATCATCCTGATTCAGTCGTATACTGGCAAGGCAGTTTTTCCTGTGCCTGCTCATTTTCGTCAAAGCTACCTGTTGGTGGCATATTTGGCACTTAACTTTGTTATAACGGCATTTTAACAAGTGTGTCGGCATCAGGGCAGACTGATGTTGAAAAGAACAGCCATCATCTCTGTTAGGGCAGAAACCGATTTTAGAGCATTTGCTTAAATGTTCCCGTATATCCATCACATTTTGATTCAACCCTATGCGTACGTTACAAAAACGGCATTTGGCGCTTTGTTCATCAGTACTTCTGACACACTGCAAGTATGCCGAATCAAGATTTTTCTCTCTGGAATTGAAAAAAGCATACGACGGGTGATGACTGGTCACGTCTGTGTTATCCCGTCCAGAATGAACACTGGCTGACTGTTCGGGCCTGTTTTGAAGTGCCTCGAAGACCCGGGTAAATGCGCCTGCCAGTTGCAGGTGTTCGGGATCATTAATCTGCCGGCAGATATGAAGAAATTGCTCGACCCTGTCTTTATCTTCTGCCATTACAGGCACACCATAAAATAACACGCTCCCCGGAGGCATCGCCTGCTCTTCCTCTTCTTGGTTCATAGTCACTGATCGATCTTCGGATGAACCGGGGGTATGCTGCTCTTTGATATGGTTCTTTATGAATGCCAGCGGGCAACTGTGCCCACAGCCTAACGGACATTGGAACATGACAACTGCGGCAGCGTCTTCATAGTTGAATGAATGATTATGCATTTTCTCACTGCAAGTAATGCATTCTTTGATGTTTCTCACTTTTGCTTTAGTCATTTCGTCAAAACAGTCAATGCAGACACTGTGAGGAACACTCGAAGTGCAGGCTTTCGCTTCTCCGGTAATGAACTCAGTGCAAACCGGACAATACAAATGTTGCTGGTTGCCATTAAGAAAAGCGGTAGCGTATAACGGAATGGGCGTTTCATCGCGGTTTTCCGGAGGTTGATAATCGTAAATAGCGTCAACTTTCTGCCGGTTTATCTGTGCTTGCCTCCCATCCTTTTCGGTAGATGCTGTTCCGGGTTCCCGGGTTTGTTCTGAGTAATGCATTGCATGAGCTTCAGATCGAGTCGATCTGTCATTTCCTTCATTATTCCCGCCTTCAGGATTTACAGGTCTTTGAGCACCAGAACCGTTACTGGCATCACGTTCAGACCTCTCATAGGGATGAAAAGGCTTCTTGCGAACCCAGCGGTTACATTCATGCCAGCCGCCACCTGCGGGGAGCGATGGCCCGAAAATCTCCGGATACAGTGACTCAAGAAAGCTCTGGCTATAAAGACTTAACCTTAAGTGGGCTTCGAATCTGCTGATGGATAACAGCTTGCCGTTGCGCTGGATGATGTATGAAAGTTGTCCATTACTGTCCTGTACCAGAAAGGCTGTCCCGTGAATGAATGCCAGAAATCTTAATAACGGATCATCGGACAGTGCGTTCTGTATCAGCCTATTAGTCCATCTCAAGACAGACCTGACACCATCGGTATTCCTGTGAACAGACTCAGCCGCAATGAGTTGCGGCCAGTTTTCATCGGACATATCGCTGACTTTGGCCACGGCAGGAAACTCCGAAGGCGCAAGAACCAGCGATTCTTCCTGATTAAGCCTTAGCCACATTGAATCCTGGAATAAAACCGACAGGCCGGATTCAGCATAACGGATTGACAGGGGGTAGGGGGCAGGCAGGAGATGGGTTAACGGGTTTTGTACTGCGTCAAGGTCATTGCTATCAGATCTATCCAGTCCATTACCTGCAAAAAGATGGGTGAAATTAAAGGGTGTGGGTAAATCAGAATTATTCCTCAGTGATGGTGGCAGGCTGTTTTCAGGGTCTTCCGGGTCGATGTCTGGTGGAATGTCTTGTATGGTAACACCCTGAATAACCCAGTGCTCGTGACAATGTCCCGTTGGGTCAATGTATCTTACCGCACTGGGCAGATGACGGGGCTCCAGATCCAAAGGTTCATTATTGCCTGAAGATTGCCAGATATGGCCTTCAGCCAGGGCGATTTGTAGCTTTATCTGGTGGTATTGCGGCGCAACGACTGAAACGGTGGTATCAAAAGAGCATGAAATGTTTCCGGGATGATGTGATGGCTGCGGTGGCGGATTCAGGTCAGGCAATGGGCTCTTTGCTTCGGGCATATTCCGGTAAACAGTGGCCAGCAAGGGGAACAGCGAACTTAATGACATGGGCTCAGAGAGACTATTCTCGGCCACTGCCTGGGGTATTGTTGCCACTTGAATCGCAAGACAGAAAAAAAGAAGTCCGTAAGCACCCAGTGAATAATAAGTTTTTTTCATGCCACCCTGAAATCCGTCATTCACCCTGCCAGTCAGGAATAAATTGTCTGGTCTGTGTGAACAAGTATAAAAATTATTGTTGATAGACTGTCCGTTTTGCCAATCCCATACTTTTCGTCCAATCGGTTGTCCGGCGCACCCAATCCAGAACAAATTCGATGCTGCATAGCAGGATAGACCATCAGACAGAGGGTTATTTATCTTTGGCAGGCTTCAGCTAATCAAATACGCAGAATCAGTAGCAATGACAGCTTGTTTGCACTGCTCTATGTAACATAGGTCTGGCCAACAAGCTTTTTTTAATCCGGCGATTTTTTTTGAACTTTGGTCTACTAAACGGGTCTTACTAGTAAACCTTCTCTGGTTGGGCTCATCTTCGTCGGCTCATCCTCGTCAAGATTAAGGACAATTAAAGGCAGGAAAAAAATAATGGAAGCATCATTTCAAAAATCATGTACTAATGTACAAAGTTCCTCTACTAGCATTGCTAAAGCCAGTGTTACAGAAACAGAAGATGCTACATCAACGCAGCGCATTGTTGCCGACAGAGCCGTTAGCGCTCTCAGCGGTAAGCCATTCAGAGTCAGTCTCGATGATTTCACAACCGATTCTGTAACAGGACAAAAAGATCAAAAAGAGATCGGAATTTCCTCCAGAGCCGTTGCTTTAGATCCGAATACCTCTGAAGCCTCTCAGCGCAAACACAAACGGCTCTTTACCGATGCCGGAGATATTGCTCTTAGGGTAAAACCTAAAGCATCATTACCCAGATCTTTAACAAAGTTTAAAGCCAATCCGGGTGGCAACACGGCTATCTTAAACCAAAAACAAGTCGAGCTGATTCAAAAAGTCTTTGATGGTCGAAGCCATGAACTCTCAGAAGAGGAATTTAAGAGCGTTATCGACTATTTTTCACGAAAAAAATTTAGAAATTACGTACCCCAAGCTTATTTAGAATCACCCGCCTTGATGAAAGAATTTTTAAGGAATGGTATTTTTAAAGTTTATGAAATACCCAAGAATAAACTGACTAAAGATATACTCTTGTCCAAGAGTAGTTTTGGTATTGGTTGTTGTGACTTCGATGAACTACCAGACGAATTGAAAACAGATTTTTATTTCCTTATTGAATATTCAGCCCGTAAAGTTATCCCCTTTGGTACACCACCGGAACTGGCTGTTCTTATTTATGATCATCTGGGCATCACGGAGAAAATAAAATCTCTCAATCAACTTCCAGACAGCTTTAAAAATAAAAATGATGATTTTTACGATGAACTCATTCATTCAGGAATGATAGCGCTTGAAGACCTTCCAGAACACGTCAAGAGCAAAAACAAAGAATACTGTCTTTCGCAATTATCAAAAGGCCTGTGTGAATTATCAGAAGTTCCGGTTCATTTGTTGACGAAAGAATCCATTCTGGACTCGATCAAGGGTAAATATTACGGGCATAACTTTAGTAGAGTTTTTTTTGATGAATATAAGGTTTTTATCAAGGACTCTGTATTTTTTGAAGAGGTACTGGTCAGGGCTGTAACAGCTGATTTGGAACGTGTTGATAAATATGATGCTTCATTGAAATATTCTTCAGGGGAATTATGTATGATGCAAGCATATGATTACGCCTCAAAAAGATATAAGTCAAACGCAAATCAAATTTCAACTCCCCAATACTTCGGCATTCGAATTGCTGGTAGCTGCTCACGCGTTTGGTTTTAAACCTGCGGATCCAGCCTCCGGTCGTCAGTTACAGTCAGAGTTTGCCCATGCCGGTGAAACAGGCTTTCAATGGGTTTATTCTGGTCAGGATTCGCTATCACTGTTTGAAAAAGAGGGCACCATCGTTGGTGGTCGTACACTGGCAATAGCCAATGGTGAAGAGGTTGATTACTATAAGTTCCATCGGGTCGGAGAGTGCATGTCTACTTTGGCGGAAGAAGGCATTATGCATAAATTTATTGCCAAAAGTGACCGTTTTAAAAGCCAGAAACCCCGTTTTGGCCAGTATCTTGCCGTACTGGAAAAGGATCTCCCTGAGAAGACCCGAGCTTTCACTGACCGCTTGCAAGTCATCAATGTTGATGGTGAAAGAGCCGTACTGGTCTATCACTTCAAAGCGACAAACGACTATGGTGTATACGCTTACACTCCTGATGAAAAAAACACTCCTTATGCGACTGCTGAGCGAGGTCTATTGAATGGCATTCATGATATTGGCTTACTGAATGGCCAGTTTGGCATTATGCCTTCGTCAACGATACCGTCATTTCACGATACCGGACGTCGTTGGGTGTTTCTGAGTCCGTTGTTGGGGAACTCGAAATATTTTGCCCTCCCATTACCCGGAAAATTTGAAAGCTGGATCGAAGCTATTGAACGTCCTGATTTTGGCTGGGCTGGTCTGCGGGATTGGGGTGATGTGGAGTTTTATGGCTCTATGAAAAGTGGCCTGGCCGCCGCAGACTCTAAATCGGCGGGTTATACTCCAGAGGTTTTGCAACGATTGAGCTTCGCCAATGCCCTGTGCGAAAACCTGCTGGCAGCTGTGTTATTAAGGTCACGCTTGCGTCGGGACTCCCCGGATTATCATTATCAAAAACAATCGGCATTGAAAGAGACAGAAAACTTTATTGAACAGCTACTGAACGAATACCTGTCGGGCCTGTTTGCAAAAGAAAAAGAATTACAGCCCAAGGCAAGACTGCAAGAGTTCATGGGGTTAAACGATACCAAATACCGTTCATGGCTGACTCGGACAGCTCAGGAGATCCTGTACTGGACGGCCCTGCAACCTCATGAGGTCAAAGACCCCAGTGCATTTCCCTTTTCTGATGAGTGTTACTCGGAGCACTTAAAGAAAAATGGACATCTTGATGAAATGTTGTACTCGAAATTGCATCCTGTGGACACGCAGAAAAAAGTCCCCGGAGACTTTTACAAAGCCAATGGTCAGCCCAATCTCGGAGCCGTTAACAGTGTTTTTCCTCTGGTCAGTCTGACCAAGGGGCTCACGCTGTTGGCCGCCAATATTTTTGCATTCTCAGATCAATACTCCGAGGATGATAATTTGGCCTAGTGCAGCCAAGCCTTGATATCCATACAGCCCACTCGTTCCGATACTCTGTGGTCGTCATTCCCGCGAAGGCGGGAATCCAGCGCCAACAGCGGGTCTCTGCCTTCACGCGGATGAAAAGGCCAGGGGGGCACCGGGCAGTATGGTTCTGGTGATGAGTCTGTGTGGATTCCCGCCTTCGCGGGAATGACGGGAGTGAGGCCGGAAATGACGGGAGGTGAACCAGGGTTTTGCGACACCCTTTGTTGCGTGGGAACGAGGGGTGTATGGATATCAGAGCTTAGCTGCACTAGTCTAAGTTGTAGATAAGCAAATGGTGATTTACCAGGACCTTTCTACAGCAGTAGGGAATATGACTGGATACCCTGAAGAATGTTTCCCGTGCCGAGCAACTGATTGATGATTTCAAAGAGGGTGATCAGTCCACCAATGATAAGCTAACCATAGCGATCACGGTGGATATGCTGGATACCGGAATTGATGTACCGGAAATAGTGAACCCGGTCTTTGCCAAACCCATCAAATCCAAAGTGAAATTCTGGCAGATGATTGGGCGGGGAACCCGGTTCTGTGAAAACCTGTATGGTCTGGGTAAGCATAAAGAAAAGTTCCGGATCTTCGACCACTGGGGCAACTTTGAATACTTTGAAGAAGACCCCGGAGAAGGCGAAGTCAGCCAAAGCAAATCATTGGCCCAAAAACGTCTTGAAGCCTGGATTGAACTGGGCAAAGCCGCTCAGAAAAAGTTTGAACAGGGCAGCCTGAAAACCATCGCCAGGCAATTACGGAGTTTTTCAAGATAGTTGTCCCGAAAACTGAATTTTAGGCTGCCTTTTTCTCGTTAATTCTTGCTTCAGACAACCGCTCAGGATTCAGTGCAACCGCACCTACAGGCTCCCAGTTTCTAATAACTCCTGACCAGCGCGTTGGATTAGCTTCTCGCGCTTTGGTGTACACCTGTTTCCGGTGATTCAGGATTTCCTGATCTCTTTTCTCATGGCGTTGCGCAGGTGTCACAAAGCGGATTGAGCTATGGCGGTGTTCATTGTTATAAAAGCGCTCAAACTTCAGCATCCACTGTCGACTTTGTTCTAACGTCAGAAAACCTTGAGATGGCCACTGAGGACAGTACTTCACCGTTTTAAAGATCGATTCTGCAAATGCGTTATCATTACTCACCCTTGGGCGACTATGAGAGGGAATAATGCCCAATTCCTCAAGCTTGGCCTTAAAGGTACTCGACGTCATTGGAGCCCCATTGTCTGAGTGCAGTACAAGCGGTGTTTTAGTGCATTTTTCAGCCACCATTGTCCGGTTAATCAGTTCACTGGCTAACTCACCAGACTCATGGCTATGAATCTCCCAACCAACAATCTTACGACTGTAAACGTCCAGTATCAGGTAGAGGTACCAGAACTGGCCGCGTACCCTGGAAGGTATGTAACTGATGTCCCAACACCAGACCTGGTTAGGGCCAGTGGCAACATAGGTTGTCGGCTTGTTGCTTTTCGATCGCTTTCTTGAACGACCGCGGTGGTGCAACTGACCATGCTTTTTCAAAACACGGTAAAAGCTAGATTCAGAAGCAACGTATACTCCCTTGTCTGCAAGGGCTGGCACGATCTGCGATGGTGGCAGGCTCGCATACTCATCTTCATTACTGATAGTCAGAATACGTTGCTCCTCTTCCTCAGTCAGTTTGTTAGAGGGTACCGGGCGCAAGGCATCCGGGCGTTTGTCCGTTAACACTGCACCATTGTCATCGCGCCAGCGATTCAGTGTTTTCAGGGATATTTCCAATTGTTCAGCAGCCTTCCAGCGAGAAGCGCCGTTTGCTATAGCCTCATCAAACCATGTCAGCAGTTGGCGGCGCTTATCGACAGGTGTCAGTTGTCCTCGCTGTCTATCCCGTAGAAGGCATCGAGCTTTTTTGATAGCACCAGCAGGGCTGCAGCTTCTGCCAACGCCTTGTCTTTACGGCGAAGCTCTTTTTCAAGGCTCTGATTGCGCTTACGCTCTTGTTTTAATTGCTTGCTTTCCTGGTCTGCACGCTGAGAAGCCTGAACAGCACCTGAAATACAAGCGTGCTTCCACTCCTTGACTTGTTGAGGATAAAGCCCTTTTTTACGGCAGTATTCACTTAACTCTGTTTCTGACAAAGCAGCGGTTTCAACGACCACGGCAAACTTGCTTTCAGCGGACCATTGTTCTGATTTTTGTTCGTTCCCTGGCACAGGTAATCCTTTGTCCCGTAGTTTTTTACGCCAATTATACAGGGTTTGTTCGCTGATACCTTCCTCTCTGGCAACATCCGGCACAGAGCGATTGTGTGGTGGTAACAGTTTTTTCAAAACAGCTGATTTACGTTCCTCTGAAAAACGAGGCATATTCAACGTCCATCGCCCACTGTCTAGCTTTTATTGGTTAATCAGTGAGCGGGACAACTATCCTGACACAGCGGGATTAGTTCGCACCACAAACCCGGCAGCAACTTCAGGATGAAACAGGCCCTCTAATGCAATGGCTGGATATCCGGGGGCAGGGCATCATTCGAAACAAGGCTCAGTATTACTCACGATTACAAGCATTGAGAGAGCAAAAGGAGACTGGGAAAGCTGGTTACTGTTCATACTTGAAGCAGTGTTAGAAACGTCGCAAGAAGCCACAGCCCTGATGGGTGAAATAAAAGTCCAGATGCAGGTTATACTAGCCGAATTTCCAGCTTTTTACCCAGGGCAGCAGCAAAGCGCTCAAGTGTGGAGAGTTTTACATCCTCAGAATTGTTTTCGATACGGGATATCGCGCTTTTATGGGTTTGAAGCTTTTGTGCCAGCTGGAGCTGGGTCAACCCTGCTTCTTTTCTGGCCTCCTTGAGCAATACTCCAAACTTGAACGACTCATAGTCCTCATCATAACCGTCGGAAAATTCCGGGTCTCGGGCTTTCCTATCTTGAATGTATTGATCCAGATCACTCATGGTATCCTCCTGTTCAGATAATCCCTGCGACGCTTTTCTGCCAGCCTGATGGCTTTTGACGGTGTCTTCTGTGTCTTTTTTTGAAAAGCGTGATTTAATACGATCAGGCTGCTTCCGTCAAAGAAACCCAGCAGACGAAATATATCACTTCCAGATTGAACCCTAACCTCCCAGATTTCCTCAGTGCTAACCAAATTTTTAAAATAACTGCTTGGTACTTTCTCCTGCTCCTGAACCAGCTTCAGAACCCAGGTAACTTTTCGAGCCTGCTGGCTGCTCAGGGTATTCAGAAAATCAGCAACAGGCGTTTTGCCGTCTTCCGTTGTATAGAAACTGATTACACGAATGGTCACAGGTTAACACAGGTGTAAACTTTTTCCAGCCGGGTTCTGGTAGAAAATTCGGGTTCTGCCAGCCAGTAATGGATATAATCAGCGATATTTTTTGACTCGTTCCCACGGTCCACCGTGGGAATGCACACCTCCCCAACAAGTCAGGCACAGTAAATGAAGAGAGCCTATGGGTTCCAACGCAGGAACATGGGAACCAGACTGATGCTGAATCTAGAGCTCGTGCCCAAAGTGCATCCTTTGAGACTGATGCTCTGTTCAATGCCCTCAGCCAAAAAGCCTTCGCCGGAGAGCTATAAGCCGAACTGAATATTCATCCGATGGTGGCATGGTATCCGTGCTACCATGCAATCCATGATCGCTTCATCCAAAGACAAGGCAACAGCAGATATTTTTAACGATAAGGCTTCCCGCCTGGCCCGCAAAGTCTGTCCACAGTCGTTTTGGCAAATCGCCGCAAGAAAGCTGGATCAGCTGGATTCTGTGCTAATCCTGGATGAACCACCGGGTAACTGTCGTGAAGCCTTGACCCGAGACCGGAAAGGGCGTGAAATTCGTATGATTTTTTTGCCGGAATCAAAAATATTGACTAGGCTCTTGCACTGATAGCGGTCACCATGAGTTGTTGATGCCTGTTTCAATGGTAAAAACAATAAAGACCATTATTTGTTTTCGTGCGTTCATCAATGATTGGATTTAAACAATCTCATGAGAAGATACGCATTATTTTTTATTTTTACCCTGCAGTTGTCCTGGGCAAGCATCAGCAATTCAGATACGGATAATCACGGTTATCGTGAAGCTGAAAGCGGGTTAAATACACTTTCACCTTTTGATTTTGAGTTTCACAGTGTGTCGCCATTGGGCTTCTTTTTCCGTCTTGGAGATGATTTTACTTATCGACGTTATGGCGATTATTTATCACTGAACGGTTTGCGCACACTGCCCACGCTGGCGTTTAACGCCATGATTTACTGGATGGTGAGTAAAACTACAGCCTCCGTACTGAGCCGCTGGACAGAAAACCCTTTGGTGCTGCACACCGCTCAAGTCTTGTCCATGGCCATTTTGCCCGGTGTAAAAAGTGCCTTGTACACTTGGTATACCGGGACTCGTTTGGGATCAGAACAAATTCAGGTGGACCCTCCTCACATTCGCAAGCGATTTTACCTGGAGCTGATTTACCAGCAGCAAAGTCACCAGCAGACTTTGCGAATAACGCCATTCCCGTTGAACCCATCCATCAGCCCCTGGTTGGCCGAGACTCCATTAGCTGAGGGTTACTCCCCCTGGCTGGAGCTGTACGAGGCCAGTTCGCAACACGGTGTCGTCCATATTGATCTCTCATGGGTTTCACCCATGGCGGCAAATGCCATTCGCATTGATATTGACTATTCAGACAAAAGCAGGGAGTCAACTTTAGTCACACTGACCAACACTGGAAACTCAGAAAGTTTACCGGTGAGTATTGAGTCGTTGTTGCATAATGAGGCGAAAGATTTTGCCAATGGTTTTTCCATTGCTAGCCTGCTAAGCGATGCGGTCATTAAAAACACCATAGCTCTGATCCAAAATCCGGATTCGGCCTCAACCAACCTCCCTGTGTCACAGGTCGCTGGCAAGGTTGAATTTGAGGCGGATGGTCATAGCGGTCAGCTCTCACTTTGTGGCGAGCAGCAACCCGAATGCAACAGCCATCTGCAATTGACCTATAAACTGTTTCCATACCCGCATTTTGGTATGACTTTGCAGGGGCAGCAGGACATCAAAACCAGCGTTGACGCGACCATTAAACAGCTGGCGAATGCCAACCGCGCTGAGCTGATTCTGCAACTGCTGGAAAAGGCGGTTCTACACTTTTTCATAGCCTCTTTTCAGCAAAACAATCAGGAGCCAGAGAATGCTGGCAAGCCTTATTTTCAGGCCTCCTCTCAACATAACGAAAGAAGCCTTAAAACGATCATAACCCCCCCTCACGATAAGCTTGCTAAAGCGTTGCAGCCAGTGGTTAAAACGTTGATGCCGGAAGGTGGTATCTGGAAATCAGGAAAGCTCTCCGACGTTCCACCGGTGCTGTGGGTACTGCATCCTGCGTTATTTAGAAGTTTTATGGTAAAGCCCGAAGTCTCATCATCCGGACCTTTAAAAAGGTTTAAGGTTAGTCCGGGTGTGAACACCGCTCTTCTTACCGGGAAACAAGTCGAGTTGATTCAAAAGGTCCTTGATGGCAAAGCCAGTGAAATCACAGAAGATGAGTTCGTGAACGTTATCGACTATTTTTCAATAATAAATTCCAGGCAATATGTGCCTGATGCTTATCTAGAATCACCCAGCCTTATGAAAGACTTTGTGAGGAATGGTGTTTTATGCGCTGACGAAATACCAGTAGATAAACTAACTAAAGATATACTTTTAGCTCAGAGCGATGGTATTCGTACCCTTACCCGCTATGATAAATTACCTGATGAATTGAAAAAAGATCTTGATTTTCTTATTGAATTTTCAGGGCGTTATGGCATTCCCTACAGCACACCAGCAAAATTGGCAATTTTTATTTATTGTCACTTGGACACCGTGGAAAAAATAGGGTCCTTGCATCGTCTTCCAGCCAGTTTTAAAAGTGACTACTTATACGACGAGCTCATTCGTTCAGGAATGATCGAGCTTGATTACCTTCCAGAACGCATTAAAAATAAAAACAAAGCCTTCTGCCTTTCACAATTGGCAAATGGCTTTTGTGAATTATCAGACGTTCCGATTCATTTTATGACAAAAGAATCCATCCTGAGTTCGATTAATAATGGTAAACATTTGCTTCGTAATTTTCGTAGAATTTGTTCCGATGAATACAAAATGTTCACCAGTGATCCTGTTTTTTATGAAGAACTACTGGTCAAGTTCGTCACAGTCGAATTGGGAATGTTGGATAAGTTCGATTCTGTATTATACTCTGATTTAAACGATTCCTGCTTGTGTGAGGTGCATAATTCTGCATTAAAAAGATATGAGGCAGATGGGGAAAAATTTGGTTTATTATTAAAAAAACTGACAAAAGCAAATCCTTTTATTTTGCTTTACACTGTAAATCTGGATGCTGCCTTGCTTCAGGAATTAATCGGCATAGCAAAGGAGTCATTATTAGACATATTAAGCAGGAGACCTAAAGTAAGTCATGGCTTATACCCTGGACTAATTGATGGTTTCTTTGACAAAGTGAATGCAGATGAAAGTTTTAAAGTCCGTGTCCTGAATATTGTTTCTCCTTATGTTCTTGCTCATATTGGGGAGTCTTTCAAACCCCGTATTCGTTTTCCAGAGCAAATCCTCAAGGAGCAAGATAAAATGGTGCTCAAATCCAGGCCCTTTCACAAGGGAAAAGAGCATCTTCTGTTCAGAAAGTTACGGCCTGTCGATCGTAGCATTGTAGTAGAATACATTGAACGACACAGGGAGTTTGTGTACTTTTTTAAAGACAAAGAATATCTCGAAAGTTGCTGCACTGACCCGATACTCCGGCAAAGACTCATATATACATTTGCACAAAGGCTTGTTGCCAATAAACATGATTTATTGCATGATTATAAGGATAATCTGCCCCGACAATTGCTGGATGATACTCTTGATTTTCTCAAAGATCCGGCACTTTTTTTCAAACTGGATTCTTCTGAAAAACTCACAGAACCCGTTAATCCTCTGGAATTTCAACTGCCCAATACTTCGGCATTCGAATTACTGGTGGCTCTTCACGCATTTGGTGTTCATTTTGCGGATCAAGATTCCACTCGACAATTAAAGTCAGAGTTCGTTCGTGCCGCTGAAACAGAGTTTCAACCGGTTTATCCTGGTCAACATCCGATAACACTGTTTGAGAAAGAAGGTACCATCGTTGGTGGACGTACACTGGCAATAGCCAATGGTGAAGAGGTTGATTACTATAAATTCCATCGGGTCGGAGAGTTGAAGACGGCCCTGGCGAAAGAAGGCATTATGCATCAATTTGCTGCCAAAAGTGACCGCTTTAAAAGTCAGAAACCCCATTTTGGACAGTACCTTCTGGTGCTGGAAAAGGATCTTCCCAAGGGTACCCAAGGTTTCACTGATTGCTTACAAGCGAGCGATTTTGATGGTAAAAGAGCCAGTCTGGTTTATCACTTCAAGGCGACAAACAACTTTGCTAAATACGCTCACACTCCTGATGTAACCGGAACCCCTTATGCGACAGCTGAGCAGGGTCTACTGAAGGGCATTCATGATATTGGCGTACTTAATGGCCAGTTTGGCATTATGCCTAAGTCCAGGTTACCGTCCTATCACGCTAGCCAACGTCCCTGGGTGTTCCTGAGTCCGTTGTTGGACGAGTCACTTTATTCTGTCTTCCCCTTACCCAGAGAGTTTACGGGCTGGATCGAAGCTATTGAACGTCCTGAATTCGGCTGGAATGGTTTAAGGGATTGGGGCAATATGGAGTCCTATGGCGCTGTGAAAAGTGGCCTGACTAAGAGAGACTTAAAAACTACGGATTATTCTCCGGAGGTTTTGCAACGGCTAAGCTTTGCCAATGCTATTTGCGAAAAATTGCTGTCAGCCGTGTTGTTGAGATCGCGCCTGCGTCGCAACTCCCCGGATTATCATTATCAAAATCTACAGGCAGTGAAAGAGACAGAAAACTTTATTGAACAGCTACTTAACGAATACCTTTCGGGTTTGTTTGCAAAAGAAAAAGAATTACAGCCCAAGTCAAGATTGCAGAAATTGATGCGACTTGACGATGCTAAATATCGTTCATGGTTGACTCGTACAGCCCAGGAGATTCTATACTGGACTGCCCTGCAACCTGATGAGGTCACAGACCCTTGTGCTTTTACCCCTTCTGGCGAGTGCTATTCAGAACATCTGAAACGCAGTGGACGCCTGGATAAAACACTGTACCCGAAACATTTACACCCCCTGGATGAGCATAAAAAATTTCCCAGAGATTTCCGCCTGGCTACTGGTCAGTCCATTCTTGGGGCCAGGCGCTCTGTTTTTCCCCTGATCAGTCTGGTTAAGGGGCTTACCCTGTTTGTCAGTAATATTTTTGCCTACGAAGACCAATATACCGAGGGTGCTGATTGGGAGTAGCGTGGATATCCGCCATTGCATCCTGCATCCAGGGTTATTTAGATTATTTTGTGCCGTCCTGGCCCGGGCTGGGGTCTTTTTCCGACTCTGTGTTTTTTTGGAACTTCTGACAGAGCTAAAGCCGATGTTCCAGAAAATGCTAGAGAAAATCAGGGCAATATCTCCGGCAGAGTCGTCAGACCTGTCAGCGATGGAACGTTGGGCTTCAATCGAGAAGATTTCGAATCAGAACCCACAAAAGATCAAAAAGAGACCGGAATGTCCTCCAGAGTGGTTGTTTTAGATATAGATACCTGTGAAGCCAGTGTACGCAAAACAAAGCTGAACTTTAATGATGCTGTAGATATTGGTCTTTCGATAAAGTCCGAAGCATCAACACCCGGAACTTTAAAAAAGCTTAAAGCGAGCCCGGGCACGAGCAATGCTATCTTTACGGAAGAACAAGTCGAGCTGATTCAAAAGCTTATTGATGGTCGAGGCCATGAACTCACAGAAGGTCAATTCACTAAAATTATCAGCTTTATAAGACGACAAGACCTTAGCCGATTTTTGCCTCGAGCTTATCATCAGTCGCCAATTCTTATGAAAGAGTTTGTAAGACATGGTATTTTTGCGATTCAAGAACTACCAAAAAACAAGCTAACCAAGGGTATACTATTGGCCCAGCCTATGTATATACCTTTCCGATGTGGCCTCGATGATCTAACCGATGAATTGAAATGTGATATTAATTTTCTTATTGAGTATTCGAATCTGTATGGTATTCCCCAAGATACACCATTCAGTCTGGCCGTTTTTATTTATAGCCACTTGAATACCACAGCGAAAATGAAATCGCTGGAAAATCTTCCAGTCAGTTTCAAAGATGATGATTTTTATGATGAACTTATTCGCTCAGGAATGATAAGGCTTAAAGACCTTCCAGAATATATTAAAAGTAAAAACGAAGCTTATTGTCTGTCACAACTATCAAAGGGTTTGTGTGATTTGCCAGAGGTTCCGGCTCAGTTTTTGACAAAAGAAGTTATTTTGGATTCGCTCAGTAGCTGTAATTGGTATCATAATTTTGAGAGTATTTACTACCAGAAATGCAACCTGTTCACCAAGGATTCTGTCTTTTTTGAAGAAATCATGCTCAAGGTGGTAACTGCTGAATTGGAAACAAATAATCTTGTCGATGATGCCTATCGAAGGTCCCTGTTCAGGGTATATTCTCTTGCTTCGAAACTGTATGAAAATGACAAAAAAAAATTTGGTCTTTTATTAAAAAAACTGGTGAAAGTTAATCCTTTTGTATTGAATTCTATTGGGGGTTTTAAGGGTGAGCAGTTTCAGGAGTTAATCGATATAGCAAAGTATTCATTATTGGACATATTAAGTAGTAGGCCTGAAGTAAGCCAAGGTTTTAGTATTTTGGCTCTTTATGGTTTCTTTGAAATAGTTAATGCAGACAGCGCTTTTAAAACCCATGTTTTGAATGTTGTTTATCCTTATTTTCCTGATCATGGGATCGAGTATCTTCCAGATGAAATTCAGAATGAGCTGGATCGAATAGTGCTCAAATCTGAAGCCTTTGATATGGGATGTCATCACATTCTGAACAGAAAGTTATTGCCCGCTGACCCTCGCACTGTAATTGACTATATTGAACGGAATCGGGAATTTTTGAGGCTTTTTAACAATAAAGAATATTTGGAGAAGTCTTGCAATGATCCAATAGTCCGGAAAAGGCTCATTCCAATACTTGCAGAAAGGTTAGTTACTAATAAAGAAGATGTATTGTATGTTTGGCAATTTTGTCTCCCCCGACAATTATTGGATGATACTCTGGATTTTCTCAAAGACCCGGCACTTTTCTCGAAACTGGATGCTTCTGACAAATTGTCAGAACCCGTTAATCCTCTTAACTTTCAGCTGCGCAATACTTCGGCACTCGAATTAATAGACGATTCCAAATACCGTTCATGGTTGACTCGCACAGCTCAGGAGATCCTTTACTGGACTGCCTTGCAACCCTGTGAGGTGACGGACCCTTGTGCCTCTCCCCTCTCTGGTGAGTGTTACTCGGAACACTTAAAGCAGAAGGGCTGTCTTGATGAAACATTGTACCCGAAACCTCTGCATCCCCTGGAAATACAGAAAAAATTTCCCAGAGACTTCTGCAGAGCGAATGGTCAGCTCAACCTTGGAGCCATTAACGCTGTTTTTCCACTGGTCGCTCTGACCAGGGGGCTTACGCGGTTGGTCAGCAATATTTTTGCCTACGCAGGTCAATACGCTGAAGATGAAAGTATGGAATGACCTGGATATCCACAGTTCATCCTGTACCTCAGGCTATTCACATTGTTTTTTGCGACACTGACCCGGCCAGAGGTCTTTTTTCAGCTCTATGATCTTACTTTTTTTGGAACTTTTGTTAAATAAACGGGTCTAGAATACGTATGCATTCTTTAGATGGGCTCTCCCTCGACAAGATTACGGACAATTAAAGTAAGGAATAAAACAATGGATCGATTACTACAACCCTCATTTGATTATGGGGTAACTCCCTCTACTTCTACTGTTGGAACAGATGATAAAGTAGAAAATGCTCCAGCGAATCAGGGCAAACTCTCCGGCAGAACCGTCAGCCCTGTCAGCAGTGAGCCGGTGGGAGCCAATTGCCCCGATTTGACAGCAGATCACATAACCGGACCAAAAGATCAAAAAGAGATCGGAATTTCCTCCAGAGTCGTAGCTTTGACTGTAGATGCAGCCGCTACAAACAAACCAGAATTTGATCTTGCCGGGCCTACAGAACCCGCACACCCTAAATTCGTTGCACCTTTGCAGCCAGTGGATGAAACATTGATGCCAGTAACCCGGCTTCCTGTTTCCCGTGAGCATCCGGAGCAATCGCTGGATGAGCATCAAATGACTGCGCCAGTACCCGGTGTTGTAAAAACAGGTGCTGAAAAATCACCGGCAAAGTTTCAGGAAAATGACATAATACTGCTCTACCCACAAAATTCTGTCAGCCCCTCCGGTTTTGATTTGCATGTCAATCCGGGAAAACTTAAAGATGCTCTTACATCGCATGTCCATAATAGATTGGTTTTTCTTTATGATCATAACCGTAGAGACGATTGGCCTGCCAAGGATGAAGTGAAGTCACTGGCAGATTCAATATTAACGAGGTTGCCGACAGCGTTATATGAGTTTCTGAATAAAGACTGGTCTGGTAGAGACAGTTTTGCCCCCGAGGAGTATCAAGCTTTGGTGAAGTTCCACGGTGCATTTATTTTTTTTGGTAAATACGATTATTTGAAAGGGGTTTTTTATGAAGAAAAAGGTACGGAATACCCGACGTTCAATCCGGACGAAAAGTACAGTGAATTAAAAAAACTCTTGCTCAAGGACTGCCTACCTCTGCGTAATGGCTGGAGTGAGGACGAACGGGTGATTATTGAAGAGTGGTTGAACATCGAACTGACAAATTGCCAAGACTATCCTGACTGGGAGGAAATCGTTACCTATATAGATTATTGTCATTATGGCCCGTTAAAAGCCGATTGTGTTTCTGTTTGCAATGACCCATGTTACTGCGTGCTTGAAAATCGGGCTGCATATAATCGCATTAAAAATCTTGAGAGCCAATTGGAAGAATTGCAATAACACAACCACTCTTTCAGGCGGATTAACGTTTGAATTTTATCGAATTTTTTTTCAACTCTGCGATTCTTCTTTCTTGGAACTTTCGTTTAATTAACGGGTCTAAATTCTAAGCATTCTTTGGGAAATCTCATCCTCGTCAAGATTAAGGACAATTAAAGGCAGGGAAAAAACGATGGAACGATTATTTCAACTCCCACATAATGAAGGACCAGCTACTTCTACTTACATTGCTGCAGCCGATGTTCCGAAAAAGAATAAAGCAAATGATGGCAATGCTTTCGGCAGAAGCGTCAGCCCTGTCAGCGTTGAGCTGGTGGAAATCAATCACGCAGATTTCACGGCAGTAACAGGGCAAAAAGATCAAAAAGAGATCGGAATTTATTCCAGAGCCGTTGCTTTAGATGGAGATAACCGTGAAGCCACTAAACGCACATCAAAAATGGACTTTACCGATGCCAGAGATATAAAGTCCGAAGCACAATTACCCGGACCTTCAGAAAAGCCTAAAGTCATTCAGGATGCAAACACTGCTCTCATAAGCGACCAACAAATCAAGCTGATTAAAAGTCTCATGAATGGTGAAGAAGGTAGATTCACAGTCGATGAATTTATAGCTGTTATCGACTTTCTTGATTTTTGTCCTGAAAAAAAATTACCTGAAGATTATTACAAATCACCCACTCTTTTGTCAGGGATAATAAGAAGTCATCTTTGGGATGTTTTCAAACTGGACAGAAGTGATAAAATGAGGGAAGTATTACAATCAACACCCGAAAGGAAAAAACAGATATTATTGACTGATGTCAGGAAAACGGGGTTAAGGTTTCGCTACATAAGCCTTCCTGAAGAACTAAAAAACGATATGGACTTTCTGACTGAATACTCAAGTTTGCAGGGTATTCCTCCTGATACACCGCCGAAACTGGCTGTGTCGATCTATGAGCACCTGGACATAGGAGCTAAAATAAATTCTATCAATGTTCTGCCGCCCAGTTTTACAGATGAAGGCTTTTATGATGAGCTTGTCCATTCAGGAAGAATCGAACTTAAATATCTGCCATTCTACATCAGAGACAAAAACAAAGAGTACTGCCTTTTGCAATTATCAAAAGGTCTCTGCAGGTTATCAGAGGTTCCGGATCAGTTTATAACAAAGAAGGCTATTTTGGATTCGATCAATAGTGACAGTTTGCATGTTGATTTTATCAATATTTTTAAAGATGATACCAAGTATAAGATGCTGAGCAATGATTCTGACTTCTTTGAAGAAGTCGTTCTCAAGTTTGCTTTAACAGCGTTGGAAAGAGAAATGAAATTCGAAGATTCAAGAGCCTATCCATTGTCTTCTGTTTATCAATGTTGTATAGATAGGTTCAGGGATGACAGGGGGAAACTTGCTTTATTGTTAATAAAACTGGTAAAGGCTAATCCTTTTTTTGTTATAAACGTTGAAAGTCAGGATGACAGGTTGCTTGAGGGATTGATTAAAACAGGAAAAGAATCACTGTTAGAGATGTTAAGCATTAGACCTGTAATAAGTCAGGGTTTTGATACGAAAGTTCTATCTTTGTTCTTTAAGAAAGTTAAAGCAGACGATAATTTTAAAAGCGATGTTATGAATGTTGTTTTTCCGTATTTTCCTGAAGATTATTCCCGTAGTTTTCCGGAAGATATATTACTAAAGCAAGATGCTATGGTTCTGGCTTCTGAACCTTTTGATGCTGGAAAAACGCATATTTTAGATAGACGTATAAAACCTGATAAAGCCGAACTCATAATAGATTACATTGAGTATTATCAATCTTTTTTACGTCGTTTTAATAGCAAAAAATATTTGGAGAAGTGTTGTACGGATGCAACAATCCGGCAAAAACTTATTCATGTTCTGGCTAACAGAATCATTGCAGACAAGCAGCTGTTCATGTCGGAGTGGAGAGGTTGTGTACCCCGAAAATTAATTGACGATACTCTGGCTTATCTCAATAATCCTGCCCTTTTCTCAGAACTGGATGTCTCAGGCACATTAACAGAGCCGGTGAATCCACTCAAATTTCAACAACCCAATACGTCGGCATTTAAGCTGCTGGTGTCTCTCCACGCATATAGCTTTGAGTTTGACGAAAAAGACGCCAGTCGTCAGTTGCAATCAGAATTTGACCGTGCAGATCGCACTTATTTTGAACCGGTTTATTGCAGTCTGAATCCATTGTATTTTCCGATGAAAAGGCTTGGGCTGTGGGTTGATAGTATTGAACATCCATTATCACTATTTGAAGGCGAGGGAGCCATCGTGGGTGGTCGTACACTGGCAGTAGAGAATGGTGAGGACGTTGATTACTATAAATTCCAGAGACTTGGAGAGTCCGTAGCCACCCTGGCACAAGAAGGTATTATGCATCAATTTATTGCCAGGGTGACCAATAACCGCTTTAAAAGCCAGCTACCCCGTTTTGGTCAGTACCTTATCGTAATGGAAAAGGATCTCCCCAAGAGTATTCGAGGTTTCAGTGACCGTTTACAGGTGATCAATATTAATGGGAGAAGAGCCTTCCGGGTCTACCACTTCAAAGCGACAAAAAACTACGCTAAATACGCTCATACTCCCGATACAACCAGCAGCCCATACGCAAACGCCGAGCGAGGCCTGTTTGCCGCCATTCACGACATTGGCGTACTTAATGGCAAGTTCGGCGTTATGCCTACTTCAACGATCCCGGCATTTCATGATACCGGACGACGTTGGGTGTTCCTTACTCCATTGTTGGGTAACTCCATTTGTTTTGCCTTGCCATTACCCGGAACCTTTGGAGGCTGGGTTAAAGCCATTGAACGCCCTGACTTTGGTTGGGATGGTTTACGGGACTGGGGCGATGTTGAGTTTTTTGGCTCCATGAGCAGCGGCCTCTCTGCCAGAGACTCAAAAACTTCGGGATATACTCCCGAGGTTCTTCAGCGGTTAAGTTTTGTCAATTCCCTCTGTGAAAACCTGCTGGCAGCCGTGTTGTTAAGAGCACGCCTGCGCCGCGACTCTGCGGATTATCATTATCAAAATCAACTGGCAGTGGAAGAGACAGAAAACTTTATTGAGCAACTACTGGACGAATACCTGTCAGGCTTGTTGGCAAAAGAAAAAGAGTGTCCGCCCAAGCCAAGACTGCAAGAATTTATTGGTCTTGACAATAACACATACCGTTCATGGCTGAAGCGGACAGCCGAGGAAATCCTGTACTGGACGGCAAAGCAGCCCAGTGAGGCCAAAGACCGTAGTCCACTTGATCCTTCTGTCGAGTGTTTCTCAAAACATATAAAGGCTACTGGAAATCTGGATGCCACATTGTACCCAGAAGGTTTGCGTCCCTTCGATAAGCATTTAAAATTCCCCAAAGACTTCCATAATGTGAATGACGAACTCAATCTGGGAGCCAATAACGCCGTCTTTCCTCTGGTCAGTCTGGTCAAGGGGCTTACGTTGTTAGTCGGCAATATTTTTGCGTTCGCCAATCAGTACACTGAAGATGAAAATAGGGAATGACATGGGTATTCCCCCGCTGACTCCGATATCTCAGGCTATTTAGAGGTTTGGCACTGGCTGAGCCAGCGGCCTTTTCTTCAATTCTGCGATCATTCTTTTTTGGAACTTTCGTCTAATTTAAGAGTCAAAATATATAAGTACTCCTTGATCGGGCTGAATTCCGTCAAGATTAAGGACAATCAGAGAAAGGATAAAAATGATGGATCAATTAAATCAACCCTCATGTAATTCAAGGCTAAACCCTTCTACCTGCATTGCTACAGCTGATGATAAAAAAAATGCAGCCAGGGTCTTCGGCAGATCCGTCAGCCTTGCCGGTGATGATCTATTTGGTGTCAATCCCACAGATTTCAGGCCAGATCCCATTACAAGAAAAAAACGAAAAGACGTGGGGATTGCCTCCAGAGTCGCTGCTTTAGAGATAGATAGTCTTGTAGCCGCTAAAAAAAAACCAAAATTTAAAAAGTTTAAAGCTATTCCGGGGACATCTACTGCTATCATCAGCGACAAACAATTCCAGCTGATACAAAGACTCCTGGATGAAGAAAAAGGTAGATTCACAATAGAAGAGTTTATAGAGGTTATCGACTTTCTTGATTATTACGCTGAAGAAAAATTGCCTGAAGATTTTTTCAAATCACCCACCCTTGTGTCAGGGATTATAAGAAATCAGCTTTGGAAGCGTTTCGCAATGGAGGGGAGTGATGAATTTTGGGAGGTATTAGCATCAACACCTGAAAGGGAAAAAGAGTTGTGTTTGACCCGTATCAGGAAAGAAGGCATCAGGCCTGACTACAGCAGCTTTCCTGAAGAATTAAAAAAGGATATAGATTTTCTGACTGAATGCTCAAGTTTTCACGGTATTCCCTGTTTTACACCGCCGCAACTGGCTGTGCAGATTTATGAGCGACTGGATATCGCAGCCAAAATAAAGTCTATAAATATTCTGCCTGAAAGCTTTAAAGATGATGATTTTTATGATGAGCTTATCCGTTCAGGAAGAATAGAGATAAGTAAGCTGCCATTCAAAATCCGGGACAAAAACAGAGAGTACTGCCTTTTGCAGTTATCAAAAGGTCTGTGCCGGTTATCACAGGTTCCGGCTCAGTTTATAACAAAAAAGGTTGTTCTGGATTCGCTTAATAGTGACAGTTTGCATGCTGATTTTATCAATATCCTCAGAAGTGATAGTGAATTTGAGACGCTGAAGAATGATCCTGACTTCTTTGAAGAATTCCTGCTAAAAATGACTTCATCGGTGTTGGAAGCAAGATATAATTTCTACACTGCACAAATCAATACCTTGTCCAAGGTTTATCAATGTTGTATTGAAAAATACAGTGATGATAGAGAAAAACTTGCTTTGTTGCTGAAAAGATTGATAAGAACTAATCCTTTTTTTATTTTACTTGTTAAAGATGTCGGTGATCAGCTGTTTCAGGAGTTGATTGAGGAAGCAAAAGAATCATTGTTGGAAATATTGGATAGTATGCCTGAAGTAAGTCACCTTTTTTTTATGCCTATGATTACTCGTTTCTTCAATAAAGTTAATGCAAGTAATGATTTTAAAAACCAAGTTATAAATGTTGTTTATCCGTATTTTCCTGTCACTTGCTCAGAACCTTTTTCAGAAGACATAAAGCGTAAGCAAGACGCTCTGGTTCTGGGTTCTGAGCCCTTTAAAGCTGGAGCGATTCACATTATCTCCAGAAAATTACGGCCCGCCAAAGCCGACATCATAATAGACTACATTGAATCCTATCCACTTTTTTTGAGCCACTTCAATGACAAAGGATATTTTGAGGAGCGTTGCGCCGACCCGGCAATCCGGCAAAGGCTTATTCATGTCCTGGCTAACAAGGTCATTGCCAACAAGCAGCAGTTAGTGACGGAGTGGCCACGTTATCTCCCCCGGCATTTGATTGATGGTACTCTGGCTTATCTCAATAATCCTGCCCTTTTATCCGAACTGGATGTCTCCAGAGCATTAACAAAACCGGTGAATCCTCTCAAACTCCAACAACCCAACACTTTGGCACTCAGGCAGGTGGCGTCTCTTAAGGGAAATAGCCTTCAGATTGCCGATAAAGACGCAAGTTGTCAGTTGCAATCAGAATTTGACCGTGCGGATCACACAAACTTTAAACTGGTTTATCCTGGTCAACATCAACATTCATTGTCGCTATTTGAAAGAGAGGGAACCATCGTCGGTGGCCGTACATTGGCAGTACAGAATGGTGAGCAAGTTGATTTCTATAAATTCCAGCGAATTGGAGAGTCCGAAGCCACTCTGGCACAGGAAGGCATTATGCATCAATTTATTGCCAAAAGTGGCCGCTTTAAAAGCCAGAAACCCCGTTTTGGAGAGTACCTCATGGTACTGGAAAAGGATCTTCCCGAAAGTATCCCGGGTTTCACTGATCGTTTACAAGTGAGCGAAATTAATGGTGAAAGAGCCTTCCGGGTCTACCATTTCAAAGCGACAGAAAATTACGCTAAATACGCCCATACTCCGGATGCAACCGACAACCCTTACGCGATCGCCGAGCGAGGCTTGTTGAATGGCATTCACGACATTGGCGTACTTAATGGCAGCGTTGGCGTTATGCCCACGTCAACGATCCCGGCGTTTCATGCTACCGGCCGTCGTTGGGTGTTCCTTAGCGCATTGTTGGGTAACTCTGATTTTTATGCTTGGCCATTACCGGGAACCTTTGGGGGCTGGGTTAAAGCCATTGAACGCCCTGATTTTGGTTGGGATGGTTTGCGGGATTGGGGCGATGTTGAGTTTTATGGCTCTATGAAAAGCGGCCTCACTGCCAGAGACTCAAAAACGTCGGGTTATACTCCCGAGCTTCTTCAGCGATTAAGTTTTGTCAACTCCCTCTGCGAAAACCTGCTGGCAGCAGTGTTGTTAAGAGCTCGCCTGCGCCGGGACTCTTCGGATTATCACTATCAAAATCAACAGGCAGTGGAAGAGACAGAAAACTTTATTGAGCAACTACTGGATGAATACCTGTCTGGCCTGTTGGCAAAAGAAAAAGAATCGCCGCCCAGACCAAGACTGCAAGAATTGATGGGGCTTGACGATACCACATACCGCTCCTGGCTGAAGCGAACAGCCGAGGAAATTTTGTACTGGACAGCCAAACAACCCTATGAGGCGAAAGGTGACAGTGCACTTGATCCTTCTATTGAGTGTTTCTCAAAACATATAAAGGAAACCGGAAACCTGGATGCCACATTGTACCCGGAAGGTTTGCAAACCTTCGACATGCATAAAAAATTCCCCAAAGACTTCCATAATGTCAATGATGAGCTCAATCTGGGAGCCAATAACGCCGTCTTTCCCCTGGTCGCCCTGGTCAAGGGGCTTACGTTGTTAGCTGGCAATATTTTTGCGTACGCAGGTCAATACACCGAGGAAGAAAATAGGGAATGAGGTTCGTATTCCCCCAGCGCAGCCAGTATTTAAGACTATTTACATTGTTTGATGTGGCACTGGCTTGGCCATTGGCCTTTTTTGCAGCTCTACGATCCTTCTTTATTGCCTCTGCACAGGCTCTTTTTTGGTGCGTGAAGGCATGTTTTATAATTGTCAAGAGGTCACGGATCGTAACGGTTCACTGGTAATGGTCATTGTTCATTGGTACATACTGCATTGTTTCACAAGAGGTTTAACAATGAGTGATTTATACGATACCGACTTCTACAGTTGGTCTTTTCAGCAAGCCGAGCTGATTAGGCAAGGTCGTTATAGCGAGCTGGATTTGGACAACCTGATCGAGGAAGTTGAGGACATGGGCAAAGCTCGTTATCGTACAGTAAAAAGTTGTCTAAAAGGGCTTTTTTTACATGCGCTTAAATGGCAGATGCAGTCTAAAAAAGATGATATGCACGACTTTAAAGAATGGCACACAAGCTGGTTGATCAGTATTGGAAAACAGAGGGACGCTGTACAAGAAGAATTGGAAGAAAACCCTTCTCTCAACAATAAATTGGACGAGATTTTACCAAAAGCTTATCAATCAGCTCGAAATCAAGTAGCTAGAGAAATGATGTGTAAACCCAGTGATTTCCCCAGGGAATGCCCATGGACATATGAGGAAGTGATGACTGAAGGTTGGCTGCCGGATGTTGAGTAAAAGCCCGTCCCCACCCGATTTTGGAACTTTTGTTTATTTCATGGGTCAAAATTTTTAAGCATTTTTTGGCTTGACCCTCGTCAAGATTAAGGACAGTTAAAGGCAGAAATAAACAATGGATCGATTATCTCAACAATCATTTAATCCCTCTACCTGCGGTGCTACAGCGGATATTAAAGAGACAGCGGATCATGGCAAGGTCTCCGGCAGAACCTTCAGCTCTGTCAGCGGTGAGCCATTTGGAGTCAATCGCACAGTTTTCATACCAGATCCCGCAACAGGGCAACAAGATCAGAAAGAGATCGGAATTTCCTCCAGAGCTGTTGCTTTAGAGGTAGATACTCGTGAAGCCACTATAAGCAAACGAAAACTGGACTTTACTGATGACAGAGTTGTGAAGCCCGAAGCATTATCACCCAGACCTTTAAGAAAGCTTAAAGCCATTCAGAGTGCGAATAGTGCGATCATCAGCGACAGACAAGTCGAGCTTATTCAAGGACTCATTGATGGTAGAAGCGATCGGCTCACAAAAGATGAGTTTATCGATGTTGCCGACTTTCTTCCTTATGCGCCTGAAAAATATTTGCCTGAAGATTATTTCAAATCGGAAACCCTTCTTGAAGAGATAGTAAGGAACCGTCTTTGGTGTGCTTTTTCAATGACGGAAGGTGATAAAATCAGAGATGTATTGTTATCAACAGCTGATCGAACAAAAAAAATATTTTTAAATGATATCAGGAACCTGGCCCTAACCGCTCACTACAAAGACTTTTCTGAAGAATTAAAATCTGATATTGATTTTTTGATAGAGTACTCAAACGTGAATGGTCTTCCGAAGGGAACACCACCGAAACAGGCACAACTGATTTATGGTTATCTGGACATCGCAGCAAAAATAAGATCTCTGAGCGTTCTTCCACACAGCTTTAAAGATGATGAATTGTATGATGAGCTTATCAATTCAGGAAGGATAGAACTTAAAGATCTGCCACAACACATTATTAACAGAAAAAAAGACTACTGCCTTTTACAATTATCGAAGGGACGGTGTCAATTATCAGAGGTTCCGGATCGGTTCATAACAAAAAAGTCGATTTTGGATTCCCTTGACGGTGAAAATTTGTGTGATAATTTTAGCGAAATTTTCAACGGCAATCATGAATATAAGGTGCTGATAAATGATGATGATTTCTTTGAAGAAGTCCTTTTCAAAACTGCTTCAGCCATTCTGGGTAACAGAGATTTCGCTCGTTCGTATACCACGCCCTTACCTGATATTTATCATCTTTGTATAGAAAGATATAAGACTGATCGAGATAAACTTGCTTTGTTGTTAAATAAGCTGGTAATTGCCAATCCTTTTATTGTTGTATCAATTAAAAATACAGATGATAGGTTGCTTCAGGGATTAATCGAAAAAGCAAAATGGTCTTTATTGAAAATATTAATCAACAGACCTGAGAAAAGTGAAAATTTTTCCCTTAGTCTTCTTGATGAGTTTTTTGAAAAAATTAATGCAGATGATGATTATAAAAACCAGGTGATGGGTACTGTCTGTCAGTATTTCCCTATAAAATATTTCGATTCGTTTTCCGATGAATTACTGACGAAACAAGACGATATCGTTTTAAACTCTGAACCCTTTTGGTCTGGAGCGACTCATATTATTAAGAGAGGTTTACGGCCCGACAAAGGCGACCTTATAGTAAGCTACATTGAACTCCATCTGGATTTTTTGCATAAGTTTAATGATGCAGGGTATCTGGAGCAGTGTTGCAATGACCCGGCACTCCAGCAAAGGCTTGTTCATGTTCTGGCTGCCAGGATCCTTGCTAACAAACCGCTGTTGTTGAGGTTCTGGAAGGATCGCTTACCCAGAAAGTTACTGGATGATACTCTGGCTTATCTCAATGATCCTGGGCTTTTCTCCAGACTGGACTCCTCTGTTGCATTAACAGAGCCGGTTAACCCGCTCAAATTTCAACAGCCAAATACTGTGGCATTCAAGTTGCTGGCGTCTCTCCACGCATATAGTTTTGAGTTTGCGAATAAAGACGCCAGTCGTCAGTTACAGTCAGAATTTGCTCGTGCTGGTGAAACAGAATTTCCATCGGTTTATCCTGGTCAGCACCGGCTGTCACTGTTTGAAAAAGAAGGAACCATTGTTGGTGGCCGTACACTGGCAATAACCAACGGTGAAGAGGTTGATTACTATAAGTTCCAGCGGGTCGGGGAGCCCGTGACTACCCTGGCGCAAGAAGGCGTTATGCATCAACTTATAGCCAAAAGTGACCGCTTCAAAAGCCAGAAACCCCTTTTTGGCCAATACCTTACGGTGCTGGAAAAGGATCTTCCCGAGAGTACCCGAGGTTTCACTGATCGCTTACAAGTGATTAATGTTGATGGTGAAAGAGCTGTCAGGGTCTACTTCTTCAAGGCCACAAGACACTATGGTCAATACGCTCACACTCCTGATCTAACCAATGCCCCCTTCGCGGTCGCCGAGAGAGGTCTATTGAAAGGCATCCATGATATTGGAGTACTTAATGGCAACTTTGGTGTTATGCCCACGTCAACTATCCCGGCGTTTCACGATACCGGACGTCGCTGGGTGTTCCTCACCCCTTTGTTGGGATCCATGCTTTATGCCTTGCCATTACCCGGAACATTTGGAGGTTGGATCAAAGCCATTGAACGCCCTGATTTTGGCTGGGATGGTCTACGGGATTGGGGCGATGTTGAGTTCTATGGCAGCATGAAAAGCGGCCTCACTGCCAGAGACTCAAAAACTTCGGGCTATACGCCAGAAGTTATGCAGCGGTTAAGTTTTGCCAATGCCCTCTGCGAAAACCTGCTGGCAGCCGTGTTGTTGAGATCACGTCTGCGCCGCGACTCGCCGGATTATCATTATCAAAATCAACAGGCAGTGGAAGACACAGAAAACTTTATTGAGCAACTACTGAACGAATACCTGTCAGGCCTGTTAGCAAAAGAAAAAGAGTCGCCGTCCAAGTCAAGACTGCAAGAACTTATGGGGCTAGTCGAAGACACATACCGTTCATGGCTGAATCGAACAGCCCGTGAAATTATTTACTGGACGGCCAGGCAACCTGATGAGGCCACATTTGATCGTTATGTTGAGTGTTTCTCGAAACATATAAAGGAGACTGGAAATCTGGATAGCACACTGTATCCAGAAGGTTTGAGTATCTTCGACATGCAAAAAAAATTCCCCAGAGATTTCCATAATGTCAATGACGAACTCAATCTGGGAGCCAACAACGCTGTCTTTCCTCTGGTCAGTCTGGTCAAGGGACTTACACTGCTTGTCGGCAATATTTTTGCGTTCGCACACCAAGTACACGGATGATGATGTGTAATGAACAAGTGCAAGGCTATTTACATTGTTTTGTGTTGCACTGACCCGGCCAGCGTCCCTCTTTTTTCAGGCGGACTTTGGTCATCCAGTCGTAGGTCCATTTCAGGAACTGTTTCAGACCGGGCAGACTCATGAGCCAACCCAGCCAGGCCCAACCGGGTAGCTGATTGAGCAAGAGAGCGTAGCTGTCAATACTGGTATAAACCTGTCCATCATTGGTCATGGTGTGCAATTCAAGCAGAGCCTTACCGGGATCAACCCCCCAGGTTTCCAGTACTTTTTCCTGACCGGTGATATCAAACCACTCTACTTCACAGCGAAAACGGGCATTTTGCCAGCGTGCGACCTCTTTCGTACAAAGAGGACAGAGACCATCATACAAAACTCTTATTTGCATCGCCTTCATCTCTTTTAAGGACATCAGCAACCCAGTTAAGTGTTCTCAGGGCTTGCTCTCTGTCTATTGTCCGATCAGTAAACCAGGGATGCTGCAAAGCTTTCTCTGGCGTTAATCTCTCCAGGGGCTCCGGGTGCAGCAAACTGTTAATCATGTCAGTCAGCTGACTTTTACTTTTCTTCATCTCTTCTGCAGACTCTATCAGTTTTCCCAGATCGGCTACCGTCTCTCTTTCAGGTGTCGTTAACTTGCCGTAGAGCAGTCGTTTGATGGCCTGGATATCATCCAATGAAAGTGGTCCATCCAGCAGTGCCTGAGCGGTATCACTGTCTCGGGCATTCAATTTTCCATGCAGCATTTTTTTGATTTTTTCTATGTCTCTGGCGTTCAACTCTCCATCCAGCATCTTTGTGATGACACCAATTTCACTACTGGAGGTCAGCAAGCTGTCCAGATTAAATTCTTGCAGCTTCATACGCTCAGACTCAGCTTCCAGATCATCCGCTGTTAATTCAGGACTTACTGGCTTCATTGCCTTTTTGTAACTGCCATCAGGATTGGGCTTCTGATACTCAAGAAATGCCTTGAGCACCTCATAAGCTGCTTCAGATCGTTGGTCGGGGGTATATTTACCCCATGGCTCTGCGCCATTGGTAAAAGAGCGAATATGGAGCTGACCCGGACTGTTCAAAAAACGGTACAGATGTTGCCCCTGAGCAAAAGCATCCGTCGCATAACTGGCTCTGACCAACCCATTTTCATACTCGGATTGGTATAGTTCCGGAGAAGCGTAGTCTTCATGACTATAACTGGCTCTGCTGCCTTCTTCTCTGGCACAACCAAAGTCAATCAGTTTCAAGCGGCCGCTTTTAAGATCAATCATGATGTTATTGGGTTTCAGATCATTATGGACAACGCCTTTTTTATGCAGGTGATCAAGCGCCTTGAACTTCTCGTACTCCATAAACGCCAGAACATTGAAAAACGCCGGACTGCTGATCCTGCCATTGCCGTAGAGCTCAATCAGATGCATCATTACGCTATCCTGGGAGGGGCCTTCAATCAACTCCGTCAGGAGCCCCCTGACACCGTCGACTTCGGCCATTCCATAACTTCTGACAATATTTGGGTGCTCTCCCAACTTCTTTAATAACCTGGCTTCCCGTTCTCCCTTGTCACCCAAATGAGTATGTTTTAATGCAAAATGTTCTTTAACGCCTTTACTTTTTTCCTGGATAACACGATGTACCGATGCAAAGCGTCCTCTACCCAATTGCTTCTTAGCCAGGTGGGCCGATTCATTCAATGGTGAGGAATGCGTGAAAACATCATCTTCAGGAAATACTTCGCTATCACTGACGACTCCGGGGCTTGACGGGTAAGAAGAAATCGAAGAAGTGGAGATACCACTGAAATCAGAGCCTGAGCCCGAAGAGTGTTGCTCTAAATTTTTCACCGGCGCTTCGAGCTGAACTTTCTTACTCTGCCATTTCCCCTGCTTCTCCGGTTCCGGCTGCGCCTGCTCAGCGGGGAGCGATGCAGCATTGGCTGGCTCTGACTTCTTTCCTGGAATATCCACGGATTTTTCCCGGCTACTTTAATTATTAATGAGTGAATCGGCAGGAATGAGAGGTAATTAACGGGAGCCTATTATCCGGGAGAAGAAAGTGAAGGGTTTAAAAGGCGCTCCGAGGTGGGCTCAGTCACTCATACAAAACGCTTATTTTCACCACCTTCATCACCTCCCTTCAGGGCATCAGCAGCCATCTGAAGAGTTCTTAAGGCCTGCTCTTTGTCTATCGTACGCTCAGTAAACCAGGTGTGCTGCAAAGCTTGCTCTGGTGTCATTCTCTGCTCGGGCGACGGGTGCAGCAGGCGGTTAATCATATTAATCAGCTGACTTTTACTTCTCTTCATCTCTTCTGCAGAGGCTATCAGGTGTCCGAGATCGGCCACCGTCTCTTTTTCAGGTGTCGTTAACTTGCTATAGAGCAATCGTTTGATTGCCTTGATATCATGAAATGTGAGCGGCCCGTCCAGCAGTCTTTGCGCTGTCTCGCTGTCCTTGGCGTTTAATTTTCCATGCAGCATTTTTTTGATTCTTTCTACATCATTGGCGCTCAAATCCCCATCCAGCAACTTTATAATGCTGCTAATTTCATCACTGGAGGTCAGCAGACTATCCAGATTAAATTCTTGCAGCTTCATACGCTCAGATTCAGTCTTCAGATCGTCCTCTGTTAATTCAGGACTTACTGGCTTCATTGCTTGTTTGTAACTGCCATCAAAATTGGGCTTCTGATAATCAAGAAATGCCTTAAGTACCTCAAAAGCCGCTTCAGATCGTTGATTGGGCGTATATTTGCCCCATGGATCCGCGCCATTGGTAAAGGAATGAATATGGGGTTGATCCGGACTGTTCAAAAAACGGTAGAGATGTTGCCCCTGAGCAAAGGCATCCGTTGCATAGCTGGCTTTAACTTCTTCTTTCTTAATTAACTCCGATCGGTACAATTCCGGAGAAGCGTAGTCTTCATGACTGTAACTGGCTTTTTGACCCTCTTCTTTGGCACCACCAAAATCAATCAGTTTCAAGCGGCCGCTTTTAAGATCAATCATGACGTTATTGGGTTTCAGATCGTTGTGGACAATGCCTTTCTTGTGCAGGTGATCAAGTGCCCGGAACTTCTCGTATTCCATAAACGCCAGAACATTGAAAAACGCCTGACTGCTGAGCCTGCCATTTCCATAAAGCTCAATAAGAAGCATCATCACGCTATCCTGAGAGGGGCCTTCAATCAACTCTGTCAGGAGCCCTCTGACCCCGTCGACTTCGACCAGACCATAACTGCTGACAATATTTGGATGCTCTCCCAATTTCTTTAATATCCTGTCTTCACCTGCTCCCTGGTCACCCAAATGCGTCTGTTTTAATGCAAAATGTTCTTGCTTGCCTCCGCTTTTTTCCTGAATAACCCGGTGTACCGTTGCAAAGCGCCCTCTACCCAACTGTTTTTTTGCCAGATGGGCCGTTTCATTCAAAGGAGAGGGATAAGTAAAAACATCATCTTCAGGAAAGAGTTCAGTTTCACTGAATTCTCCCGGGCTTGGGGGGTGGGAAGAAACCGAAAAGTCAGACAAGTCAGATATTTCAGCAAAAGCTGAGTCTGAGCCTGAGCTTGAAGAGCTGTGCCTCAGATCGTCGACCGGCACATCATTTGACTGAACTTTCTTACCCTGCCAATTACCCTGTTCCTTCTGTTCTGGCTGCGCCTGCTCAGGGACATTAGAGACATTAATGGCAGGCCCTCGCTTCTTTCCTGGAATATCCACGGATTTTTCCCTGGCTACTTTGACTATTAAGGAGTGCATCGGCAGGGAAAAATAATAGGACACCCTTATATTTGACAAACAAGCCAGCTCGTCTAATTTTTCCCTGTTGCTGATATTTAGTTCCGGCAGGAGAGATTATGACCCGTGCACGAAGTTCTCTGATCGACCCAGGCTCCACGCCATATTATCACTGTATAGCTCGATGCGTACGCAGAGCATATTTGTGTGGAGAGGATCATTTAACGGGCAAAAACTACGAGCACCGTCGGCAGTGGATTGTTGACAAGCTCAGGGAAATGGTTTCAATCTTTTCTATAGAGGTCTGCGCCTATGCTGTCATGTCGAATCACTATCATGTGGTTTTGCATATTAATCAAAAACCTGCCAGAGAGTGGACAAGAGACGAAGTTTTGAGTCGATGGACAAGGCTTTTCACAGGGCCGCTTCTGGTTCAGAAGTATCTTGCTGCTGACCGGCTGAGTCATTCGGAACTGGCTCGCGTGGACGAATTTGTTGAAGAGTATCGAAATCGTCTAACGAGTATCAGCTGGTTCATGCGTTGCCTCAACGAATATCTTGCCCGTGAGGCTAACCAGGAAGATGGCTGCAAAGGTCGCTTCTGGGAAGGGCGGTTTAAAAGTCAGGCGTTGTTGGATGAGGCAGCGTTGTTGACCTGCATGGCCTATGTTGACCTGAATCCGCTCCGTGCCGAAATGGCTGAAACTCCAGAAGGATCAGACTACACGTCGATCCAGGAACGAATTGAAAATTTGGCAGGTTCTGATACCCGAAAGCAGCCAGCCACCCTTATGCCTTTTCGATCACAGGGGCAAAATCCGGATAAGGCGTTGCCTTATATTCTTCATGATTATCTTGAGTTGGTTGACTGGAGTGGGCGTGCAGTGCGATCTGATAAGAAAGGTTCAAACCCTTCAGATATTCCACCCATTCTGACCCGACTGGAAATTGATTCAAATGAATGGCTCAAAACCATGAGATGGAATAACCGCTTCTATCGTGCAGTGGGCAGGCTGGAAGCCATGAAAACTTTTGCTCGGGAAATGGGACAGCAATGGGTGAAGGGATTGTTTATCTGTAGTCGTTTATTTCATGGCTTAAGCTGATTGCCCGACTTTTTCGTTGTTATTTGTTGCTCCTGTCATATGGGGCGTCTACCTATTTCTGACTTTTTCCTTTTTTGAGTGATCCGCTTGTCGTTTGTTATGATAAGCGATGATTTTGAGTGGCTGTCAGGGTTTGATGGGTTGCCAGGCTCCCAGTTTGTGGTCTGTATTTTATATTTGATGTGGATATCTTGTTTTTTCTTTAATTTTTTTTCTTTTAAATGGATAATTTTTTTCTTTTAATTGGATGTCCTTTTTTTCCTGTTTCCTTTTTTTTCGTTTATTGGATGTCCTTTTTTTCCGTTTTTTTCCGTGGATATCTTGTTTTTTTTTTAATTTTTTTCTTTTAAATGGATAATTTTTTTCTTTTAATTGGATGTCTTTTTTTCCTGCTTTAATTGGATGTCCTTTTTTTCCTTCCTTGGATGTCCTTTTTTTCCTTTTTCTTTAATTTTTTTCTTTTAAATGGATAATTTTTTTCTTTTAATTGGATGTCTTTTTTTTCCTGCTTTAATTGGATGTCCTTTTTTTCCTTCCTTGGATGTCCTTTTTTTCCTTCCGTTTTTCTTAATTGGATGTCCTTTTTTTCCGTTCCCTTTATTGGATGTCCTTTTTTCCTTTCATTGGATGTCCTTTTTTCCTTTCTTTTTTTCCTCTTACCGCCGTTACTTGAAAGACGCCTAGGTGACTTATCTCAGACATGAGCTTGAGAGCCTTGCCAGTGCATCTGATGAGTTTGTCACAGCGGTTGTGAATGCTGTTGGCTATCAAAACACAGAGGCTGGATATCAGGCTGAGGATCAGTTGGTGCGCATACTCAAAGCCCGCTATCAGGGTTGTTTCAGTGAAGCCTGAGCAGTGGGCTGAAAGCGAAAGAGCTGCAGGATGAGTCTGGTTGTTGGCATGGTGCCAGTGAGGGTGAAAAGCGAAATGGTTTGAACGACCTACCGGTTTTCGAGCAGCTTGCGTTTCCTGCTTCAGCTGCTATCAATTGAGTCACAGGCCTGCAACGGTGCCCATTCTAATATGTAGCGAGTGGCCAGGGTTGCAGGTTCTTTGTATTCAGAGGGTTCGAATATACACATCGGGCCTGATGGCTATGTCAGGATATGTTTTCAGCAGCTTTTTATCGTAAGTCACCAGGGGGATACTCTGGCCTTTCGCCACGGCAATGAAAAGGGTGTCATAAGCAGGGTGCTTGTCTTCACAGGCCAGAATCAAGGCCTCCCGCCAGTAATGTTCGGTCGGATGAACACGGCTGAACAGGGTGCTGGCATCCTGAAGCACATCCAGGCCGGTTTGCACGGAAATGCTTTTTTGGGTAATCCACTGCCATAGCACATTGGTCAGCTCGGCCCTGATGGAGTCGGGTACGTGAATAGTTTCTGTACGAGCGATGGTTGTGAGTGAATCTTCTGCAAAGTCCGTTTCGTTAAGAAGGCCATAGGCAAATACCATGGTATCGATGACAGCTGCTTTTATGCCCTTATTTGCCATCATGGACGCCCTTCGTTGCGCCACTCGTCCATTTCTTCATGATGGGTTTCCGGGAGCTGGTTCCAGCGGCTTCTGATACGGTCAATTGTATCCTGCTTCCTGGGGTAGCTGGCTTCCAGCAGTTCCCGCAACTCCTGCTCCATGGAACGATTGGCTGCTTTGGCTTTCAGTTTAAGGCGCTCAACCAGTTCATCAGGTAGATTTCTAATGGTCAGTGTTGCCATAGGGGGCCTCCATTTTGCTAAGTCATTGCGCTACCATTTTATATGCTAGCATATTGAAAGCATGCTGGCGTTAATGGCGTGTAAGCAATATGATCAGCTGTTAATTATGTATCAGGCACTCTTGTGATTCAGCGTTATTCATCCCGCCAGCAGCCGCTGGGTCAATCGTTTATCTGTAGTGGTCAAGTAAAAACGGACACCTGATTAAGCTGCTTTTTTCAATTTTTGCTTCTCGAAGTCTACTGGACTCACATAGTCCAGGTAGGAATGCAATCTTTTATTGTTGTAGAACAAAATGTAATCAATAACATGTGCCTCTACTTCTGCCCGAGTATCATAAATATAATGATCCGTTCTTTCCCTTTTCAGGCTGCCAAAGAACTGCTCCATCACAGAGTTATCCCAGCAATTACCCTTGCGACTCATACTACAGACCATCCCATACTCCCTGAGTTGATTCTGATACTCCAGAGACGCGTACTGGCTGCCACGATCTGAATGGTGCATCACACCATCTCCAGGCTTTCTGCCCCAGTAAGCCATTCTCAAAGTTTCCAGGGGCAGCTCTGTCGTCATACGGTTACTCATCGACCAACCGACGACTTTCCGCGAAAACAGATCAACGACAGCCGCCAGATAAACCCAGCCTTCACGAGTCCAGAGGTAGCTGATATCAGCTACGTATACTCTGTCGGGTGCTGAAACTGAAAACTCACGATTCAAAAGGTTTGCCGCCACTGGCAGTTTGTGTTTGCTGTTGGTTGTCACCTTGAATTTTTTGACCGCCCGAACCCGCAGGCCAAGCCGTTGCATCAGGGTTTTGGCCTGATAACGCCCTATGCTGTAACCTTTTGAACGCAGGGCTTTCGCCATTCGACGACTTCCATAAGGGTCACCTGATTGAGCAAAAATCTCTCGGGCATCTGCCTCCAGGCGAAACATCTCCGGGTCAATCTGTTGATTTTTTGCCTGTTGTTTATTCTATTCGTAGAAGCTACTGCGACTAACTTTTAGTGCTTTGCATAGCGTTACGACAGGATAGGCCTTCCTCTCCCGCTGTATGAAGGCGTATCTTACAGCTGGTCTTTCGCAAAGAAGGCCATGGCTTTTTTTAAGATTTCCTGTTCCATTTTCAGCTGTTTGTTTTCAGCTTCAAGCTCTTTGATTCTCTGCTGTTCAGTCGTCAGGGCCTGATGGCCTTTGCCGGGGAAAGCCAGCTCTTTCTTCTCTTCACTGAGTCGAACCCAACGACGGAGGTTAGTCGCACAAATTCCTAGACTTCTGGCGACTGCTGTAGGCGACTGAGCTTGTTCAGTAACCAGTTTTACAGCTTTGAGTTTGAATTCCTGAGAATAATGTTTTCGCGTTGCCATTATGAACCTCGTTACTGGTTGCACTATTGTGCTTAACGAGGTGTCCGGTGTCATTAGACCACTTCATTTATATTCTTTAAAGGCATAAAGAAAAACACCGTCTGACATTTATATGCCAGACAGTGAAGGTCAAAAATTAAGCCTGTTTGCTAACTTAAATGTTAGAATTTCCAACTTAATTGTGTATCTATCAAATCAGAATCTTAACCATCGTAATTAGCCGCAGCAAAGTCCCAGTTAACCAGTGCCCAGAAATGTTTCAGATACTCTGGACGCACATTGCGATAGTCGATGTAGTAGGCATGCTCCCACAGGTCGCAGGTCAGCAGTGGTTTCTGATTGGTCGTCAAAGGAGTGCCTGCATTGCTGGTGTTTACGATTTCTACAGAACCATCGCTGTTTTTAACCAGCCAGGTCCAGGAAGAGCCAAAGTTGTTAACCGCTTTGTCGTTGAATGCAGCAACGAAATCGTCAAAAGAACCGAAAGCATTATTGATAGCTTCAGCCAGTTCACCGGCAGGAGCACCACCACCATTAGGGCTCAGGCAGTTCCAGTAGAACGTGTGGTTCCAGATTTGAGCAGCGTTGTTGAAGATGCCGCCTTCAGAAGTCTTGATGATTTCTTCCAGGCTCTTGCTCTCCAGCTCGGTACCCGCAACCAGACCGTTCAGTTTGTCAACGTAGGTCTTGTGATGCTTGCCGTAGTGGTAATCCAGAGTTTCTTCAGAAATGTGAGGAGCCAGTGCATCGCGTGCGTAGGGCAGTGCAGGAAGTTCAAAAGCCATGTTGTCGTTCTCCACTTGGGGGGTTGATCTTGTTTGACCTGAATTCGTCTCGCGCGACGATATTAACATCGGTTTGATTACGAATCTATGTGGTGGATAGTTTGGGGGCGCGCGATATCTCTTCAACCCCCGGGTGACAGAAAAAACCTGAAACAGTGTCATGAACCGGATATTTCCAGACTGTGATAGGCAATTCCGCTGATTTTCTCTGTTACGGCGCTGATCATAAAGTCTGTTGCCCTTATTCCAGTCTCTATTTCATAGTAGTATTGCCCCTCAACTGCCCATGGCGGAACAGATGCCCGTAGCGGATTAAGAGACAGATGAGAAACCCATGAGAGAAGAGAAAAAGGCGATCAATGATATACCGGATTTCTCAATTGCAGCGGACGAGCGTCCGGGGCGCAGGAAAGCTGTGGCTTCCGGAGGAACGCCTCCTCTCAAGAAAGGGGGTTCGGGGCGGACTGCTTCGGCTAAAGGTGGAAATGGCCTGACCTGGCTCATACTGGTCATGATTGTTGTGCTTGGGGCGGGTGGCGTCTGGCAATTCAAATTGATACAAAAGGAGTTGGCTGATACCCGCCAGGCCTTGAAGGTCACCCAGGAAAAGCTGAGTACCGTGACCGGAGAGATCACTGCTACTGGTGAAAACCTTGATCAGAGCGGCTCAGCGCTGCGATCTGAGCTGGAGGTAGTGAATTCTGAAATTCGCAAGCTCTGGGATGTTTCGAACAAGCGAAACCGTCAGTGGATCCTGATCAATAAGGATAATGTTGCCAAAGCTCTCAAGGAAGCAGATAAAGCAGGCAAAACAGTGGACAAAGCATCTGGCCAGCTGAGTGCTTTGCAGAAGCGTATTCGTGAAATGGATCAGTTGATGAAGGCCATTAGCACTGAGCAGGTGGCTGCCCAGGGTATGATGACGGAGAGCCTTGCGAAGTTTGACAAACAGGTTGCTGAAATGAAAAAGCTGGTGGCTGATCAGAAAAAACTTCAGGCTGAGCTCACCAGGAAAGTGGAAGATCAGCAGCAGGCAGTTAAAGCGGTTGATTCATTCCGGGTGCAGGTTAACCGCAAACTTCAGCAACTGGAAGATACTGTCAGGGAACTGACACAACCCCCCAGGGAAGGTCTGGGGCTGGAATAATCCAATCCCCATAGCGTAATTGGTTTCAGGCGCTGCCGGGTGCTAAACAAGATCTCGACAGCTTCTGAAAACCACCTTTCATTTAATGAAAAGCGAGATTCCGTTTTAAACTGGCTACATTTAAGGTAATAACTTTTTCCGGAGATGTGGGTCGATGATGGGCTTTTTTCCCATAACAGTGCGCATATGTCTGGTGGTTGCGATGGCAGTCATGACTTCTTCCTGCTCGCTATTTGACTGGTTTGAGACTAAAGCAGACACTTCCCAATCCGCAAATACAGTTCTAAAAAAGCCATCAGGCTGGACTTTCAATCATCAATGGCAGGTCAAGAATACTCATCCCTCCCTTGAATCTCTGGTACCTGACGAATACATGACCCTGACAGGACAGTGCTCATTTTCTGCAGATATGCTGACTCTGCTGGAATCAAAACCAAAAGGTTTGTTGGTACCTGTTATCAAGGTGGCCAGTGATCTGACATTGTCGCCAGATTTTGAAAACAGCGTGAGACTTTACCAGATACTCAGATCTCAATTCCCGTTGGCTGGGGCAGGTGACAGCCTGGAATTTTATCAGACCCTGTTATCCAGCGTTGAACATACCTGTCCTGCCAACATGACCCGGGAGATCGACAGCTGCCAGTTTAAAAAATGGATGTCTTTTACCGGATTAGGGGAAGAAAACACTGTTTATGATGAAGATCGTCTCAAGCGCTGGTACCAATCTCATTCGTCTGTTAAATACCTGATCATGGGCTCCAGTGAACTGTTTAATTCTGACGCTCTCCTGAGTGCTCGTTATTCTGCCAATTCCAGATTGATTTCCGAACAGCCCATTTCTGTGAGAGAAAAAAGCATCAGACCCTACCTTGGCAAGGTACGTTTTGACTGGGCCGTTCCGGGTAATGGCGAGCAAAGACCTTTTATTAGCCTGGGTTCCTGCACATTGAACTGGCAAGAGCTTGAGAAACAGAGAGGTTTACATGGCCCGGGCTGGATAGAAACGACGTCACTGGTTGAGGTCAATCAGGTTCTGCTTCCCTATTTTATTGAGTTTATGAGCGACGCGACCAAAGCCATCTCAAGGCCGTCCAGATGAGTACTCTGGCGTTTTGACGAGCTGTGCTTTCAAGCCACCGGAATGCAAAACTCCTCGGCAACCCACTGCTAATCTTAAATTGTGAATTCATCCGACAGGTATGAATTTAGCGTCTTAGGTGCCGGAATGTAAGCTGTTTCTTGGCAGTTGTGTAGTTTTTCAACGGATGTTGTAGACCGCATGGACCATAGAAGCAGTGGCATTGGCATACCCCATAGCCAACACCTGAACAGTACATCAGTGCATGGTTCCCAGACTTCTGAGGAACAGACAAGTCATGGTGTGGGTTCAGTTCAACTGCCAAATAAGCTTCTACAAGGCGATCGTCCAATTACAACCCCCATTGGAGACAGGGATATCTCCCATGTCGATGTGGGCACGCCCTCAATTCCAAAACCTCACAACATGATTTGCAGGGCTTATGCCCGTCCTGTCAGTCAGGTTGCTGATCATACTCTTTTCAGACTCAGAGAAAGCATAAGGTCTGAGACAGTAAAAACTGCTGACAGGAAAACCAGACTACAGATGGCTGAACGGCTGGGCAGGGTCCATGATGTGTTGGGCTGGCGCTTTAAAATGCCAGCTAACCGCCAACAGCTGGAAACTGGCCTCAATGGCAACAACGGGCCTTTGATGACATTGGCCATGGCCCAATCCATGCTTCATCAGATAGAGGTTCTGCAGACCGGTGTTGCTGATGCAATCACAGCCAGTGGTCAATCGAAGGAAGCATGGGCATGGGGACTGCTGAAACGGTATGAGCTGGATAAAATGAATCGCGAGGTTCTGGCGCTCGCTGAGTTCTATTGTCGGCATTCCCCCGAGCTAACAAACCCTGAAGAGATTTCCAGCCCTTCAGAGAATGATCCGTTTCTTGGTCACATCTTTGCAGAGAATAGTCTCGGCACGCCACCGTTGGTGCCTACACTTGCAACTCCCAGACCGCCTGATGGTCCTGTTCTTTCCACCCGGAGTTTTGAACTATCCAGGGCGCAACAGGAACTGAGATGTCTCAGAGAAGAGAAAGAAGAATTAGGCAACGAGCTGCAACAGACCCGCAATCAGTTGACTGAACTGAAGGAAGCAGTAGAAGTCCTCAAGCAGAAAGAAAAGAGAGTGCCTGAAGGTTTTTCAGAAAGGCTGAGTGAGCTTGAGAAAGAACAATCCGAACTAAAAGACGAACTCAGCGAGAGGGATCGTCAGTTACGTGAGGAGCAGTATCGGATAGTCAGTACCCATGGATCTCCCATTGGCAGCAGCGAATTATTGAGTGCAGAAACCTTCGATTCTGACGACAGGCTGGATGAGCTGGAAGCATTGAACAGTCAGCTTCAAGCTCGAATGAAAGAGCAAACCCGAATGCTGGCTGACAATGGCGTTACTCTGTCAGAACTCCAGAAACAGGTGGTTGACTCTGGTCAAAAAATAGACGCGCTGCAAAGTCAACTTCAGGCAGCCCATCTGAACCATCAGCAGATGGGTCAGCAGGCTGTTTCAGCTCTGGAACAAAAGGATCAGCTGGTACTGCGACTGCGGCAGGAGTACCTGGAGAGCTATCAATCCGTTGAAAATGAGCTGAATCAGGAAAGAGCCAGGCTGGCAGAGCTTCAGCAGAGTTATCAAAATGCTCAAGAGCGAGTGGCTGATTTATTCAGGCAAAATGGGTTACTGCAGCTTGATATCAAGGCACTCAATAAGGACCTTGAAGCACAAAAGCAAGCGGATTCTGCAAGAGTGGCGCAGCTTGAATCCCAGGTGAAAGAGCTTACCAAGTATCGTGATCGTTGGGTTCTGGACCATGTCGATATCACTGGCAAGAAAAGGCAAGTTGAAGAAAAGGCGAAGCAACTGGAAGAGCAGCTAAATCGTATTGTAGAAGCTCACAAGCAAAAGCTGGACCAGCTGCAAAGAAAATTTGAAGAAGCAGACAGCAGGGCGGATTCAGCAGAGCAATCACTTTTTGCCCTTGAAGGCGACTATAAAGGGGCGCTTGCTCGTGAAGAAGATCTCAAAAAAGCATTAACGGATACCAAAAAAGATCTACGGGAAAAGGTCGAAGAACTCGAGCAGCAGCAGTCTGAGTTTGAGGAAAAAGCCCGATCATTAAAAGAGATTCATCTGGAACGACAGAAATACGACGATGAAATCAAAGGCCTGCAACAAACCCTTGTTGAGCATAAGGATCAGGCTCAGGAAGAAAAAGCGAAGCTTGAAGCGTCGCTATTGACTAAACAGGCCGAACTGGAAGACTTGCAAGTCAAATATGAGCAGGACTTAAAAGGTCTGGAAGCGCTGAATGAGCAGCTGGATATAGCCAGAGCTGAGATCACCTCCCTGAAAGAGCAGCTGCAGAGTCTCCGGCTTGAACAGAGTAACGGTTCGCAGGAGAGTCAATCTCACGAGGCTGAGATGGCTCAGATTGCAGAGCAGTTAAGAGTTGCTGAACAAAAGCATCAAAAAGAAAAAGCTGATTTAGAGTCAGAGGTCGAAAGCGCCAGAATATCTGAACAGCAGGTACAGATTCAGCTCACAGACAAAGAGAGAGAGCTGAATGAGTTGCAGTCAAGGTTGCAGAGCACTGAGCGTGAACTCAGGGAAAAAATAGTCAGTCTTGAGAATGATCTTCGCTCAAAAGAGGAGGATCTTTCACAGAGAGATCAGGCGTTAGTGATTGAGAGGAGAAAAGTTCAGGAGCTAACGGTTAAGAGCGATGGGCTTGAGGAAGAGAAAGATAAACTCGAGTCATCGCTGGCAGCCCTTCGCGGAGAACTTGAGACGGCTCAAAGGGCTACCCGGTCCTCGAAAGAGGAGGTCACCGAATATATAAGACAGCTTCAAGCTGCTGAAAACAACGCAGAAAAGCTGCAAAGCAAACTTGATGAAGCAAAAAGCAAGGAAAGAGAGGCGAGAGAGCGCTCTGCAATAGCTGACGAGTCTATCCCTAAATTGCAGGAGACGTCAGAGCGTTATCACAGAGAGCTTCAGTTAAGCCAGCAGGAAGTGAATCGACTAAAAGATCTGCTAACCGGCAAAGAAGATGAACTTGCCGAAGCCAAAATCAGGGAAAACTCGCTGTCATCTTCGATCCTGGCAAAGGACGACAGGATTCGGGAACTTGAAGAAGCTGAGGTTGAATTCAGGAGCGAGATTGAAAAAGCCAATCAAAGAACGCAGGAAAAGCAACAGAAAGTGGTTGCGCTTAGCCAGAATGTCGATGATCAAGTTCGTGCTATTGAAAAGCTCACGCACAGAGTTCAACAACTGCTCCCTGAGAAAGAATTGAGTGACAATAAAGTCATTGAGTTGGAAGAGAGAGTTCAGTTAATTGCCCGGGAGCGAGATGAAGCAAAGCAAATGCTTCTGAAAGCTGAGAAAAATTTACGAAGCGGTAGTGATGCCGCAGAGATTGAGAAAGCTCAATGGGAAAACCAGCTCAGGGATTCAAGATCCAGAGTGTCTGATCTGGAAAGTCGTCTTAAAGAGACCGAAAAGAAAAGAGACCACTTTCAATCAGAGTCAGATGCTCTTGCTCATGATAGAGATCAGGTGAAGAAGCAGCTTCAGGAGCTTCAGCTCAATGCAGAAAGTCTGAAAAGTCAGCATTCCCTTGAGATGGAAAGGCTCATCCGGGAGCGAGATGAGTTTAAGCTAAAGGTCGAGGCGCTGGAGCAAAAGGCAGAAGTTGCTTCAGCTGACTGGGATAAAGAAAAAGTCAGAATTGAGGAGGCCAGGAAAAAACTGTTTGCTGATTTGAAAAACCAGCATGACCAGCTGGTTGAAACAAAAAAACGACTTGATCAGCAACTTCTTGCGTCTCAGGAGGAGGTCAGGAAGACAAAGCTTGAGCTATCCCATAAAGACGCCACTCTCGAACAGAAAGAACAAAGCATTGAGCGTGTAAATAACCAGTTGATTACGTTGAAAAACAGTCTTGAGGAAAGTCAAACCAGGGTGTTGTCTCTGGAGGGTGAGGCTACCGAACTGGGCACACAATATGGAAGGTTGGAGCTGGAAGTAAAAAGATTGACGCAAGAGAGGGATCAGGCTCATAGCGCTTCCTTAAAGCAGAATGAGGAGCTGTGCCTTCTGCGAGGCAGTCTTGAAGAGGCAGAAACCACCCTGGAGTCTCTGAAAAAGCAGCTTAACGATGAGCAAAGTGAGAAGTCACTGGAGTTTGCTGATCTTAAAAGAGAGATTCGTCTGGCTAAAGAAAACAGGGACCACTTTAAATCGCTTTCCGAGACAGCGGAAGAACAAAGAAAAATAAAGGATACAAGGGTTAGCGAACTGGAAGCCCTGTTGAGGGATAGCCAAAAAGAGGCTCACAGCTTAAAGGGTATGGTTGATGATCTGGGTGTCAAACAGGAAAGGGCGTTGAAAGAGGCTCAAGTTTACAGCAGTCAGCTTGAAAAAGATCTGGCTTTTCAGGAAAGCAGGCATAAGCATGAAGCTTCGGGTTGGGAAGAAGAAAGGCAGCGTCTTACCAGCTCGCACAAAGAGATCGTCGTTGATCTTAAAGAGCAGTTGCAAAAACTCCAGCATCTGAAAAATGATGTTGATAACCGGGTTTCAAAGCTTGAACTGGAAGGTAAGACGAAAGATCTTGAGTTGCAGCAAAAATCTCTGGGCCTTGAGGAGAGAAAAGAAGAAGTCAGTCGTCTTCAGAGCGAGGCTGAAAGCCTGAAAGCTGAATTAAGGAGCCTGAGTGGTCAATCCAGAGAAGCAGCGTCAAATCATACGCTTGCATTGAAAGAGAAAGAACTTGCACATCAAAAATTAGCCGAGAGTCTTGAGCAGGAAAAGCGCCAGCGAGATCAGGAAAAGATAAAGCTGGAAAAGGCTGTCAGTGACCTGGAGCAGGAGCGAAAGGGTTTGCAATCGAAACTGACTGAGTTTCAGGCTGTGGGTATTGAAAACCAGACGCTTGCCACTGAAGTTATTCATTTAAAAGACCAACTGCATATAACTCAGGAAGAGTTGAACAAGATTAGAGAGAAAAAGAGAGAAGTCGAGCAGCAATCAGAAGAAGCTCTTAAGGCCAAGGCCTCTCTACAAAGCCAGTTAGAAGTTGAGCGGGAACGGGTTGAAACACTCTCTGAAACGAAAAGTAATCTGGAAGCTCAAGTTCTTGAGAAAGAGAGCGCCCTGATATTAAAAAACCAAGAATTAGTTGAAGCTAAGGAAAGCCTTGAGCGCGAATCTGAGCGGTTCAATCAATTAACGCTTCAGGCTGACAGTCATCAGGTTGACAGTCATCAGGTTGACTCCGGTTATGAGTCAGATTCTCTTTCCGAGGACGGCTTTTCCGAGGCGGAGTCTTATACTTCAAAGGCTTCTTCTGATCCGTTACCTGATCGGTTCGATTCATCTGCTGATGAAGGTTTGGATCTCACTCAGGAATCTCCATTGCCCCAGTGGACAGATTTGGGGACAGTCGTTTCAGAGATCAAAAGCAAAGAGTTTGCTTCTCTTGGCCCAGGAACTTTTGTTATTTCGGGCCTGATTCAAAAAATGAGTTCAGCCTGGTCTGAGCTGGCTTCCAGACTGGAAGTGATAGAAAAAGAACGGGAAATTTATCATTTCACCGATCCGGATCATTTTCCGGGTAGGAGCGGCTCCCGAAAACAAGTGATGTCGCTCCATGAGCAATTCCTGATGGAGCTGGAGTCTATCCATCAGACCTATCAAAAAGCCCTGAGTGCGAACCCGGATCGCCCTTCAGTAGATGAGTTTACCCGTCAGATTGACCGGACTGTATCCCTGACCCGGGGCAATATAGAGGTACTGGCCAGGAAGCAGGATGATTTTCAGACTCAGGTCGACAGATTCGAAGCCACTCTTGAAGCCTTAAAGCCTGATGCTCTGGCTGGCCCGGAAGATCCTGAAGCCATAGTCGATTTGGAACTGACCAATATGAGTACACTGTTGGCAAAAAGTTCGGGGGATCGGGACAGGGAGTTCTATACACATGCCTTGTGCGCCCTTGCCAGATCAGCTTCAAAGCGTCTGAATGAATCCTGGAAGAAAAAAATTGCAACGATTGAGGAGCCAGACGAAGGGCATCGGCTTTTAAAACAGTATGAATACTCGCTTCAGCGATTGGCTTCAGAGCATCTGCCACCCCGGTTGAGACGCAGTGTGCCCGAACATGGACGAGTATTTTTATCGAAGCTGGTTGAATATCAAAAGGCGGAGTTTGAAACCAGACTGGATCAACAGCTGGGAGGCGATCTCAAGCCGCAGGCGGGCCATTCTCTGGAAGAGCAAATGGTCAGGGATCCGCAGATCTGTGACAGACTCTTAACTCTGCTGTCCAGTTTACAGGAGCAGCATGAAGGGATTGTTAAACAACCCGGGTCCGCAAATTTAGCAGCAGGGGCAACGCAATGGGTTGACTTCAGCTATGCCGATGCCTCCTTGGTGGGGCTCAGTCAGATCAGGGATGAATTTGGATTACCCGCGACACCGACCATGACAAAGGTGCTCAGAACCCTTCAAAAGGAGCTGAAAAGACCCGGATCATTGGTTCTCACCATGGCTGTAAGGCAGCATAAAGAGAATTACGAAACCAAAAAAGAGAGAGAGACGCGCAGGCTCAAGTTGGAAAGGCAGTGCACAGAGTTGCTGGCTCAGGAAACCAGACTCGAGCCGGAGCAGAAGTTCAGGGGCCTTACTCACGATGATGATTTTACCCAGGCTGTTGAACATCCTCATCAAGCCGAAATTGCCTGCTTTCAGCCAGATTCACCGGTACCTCTGGCAGAAGCTTCAGGTCATGTTCAGAATCAGGCCGGTTTCAGGGTCAGTGCTCTTACCCAGAACCCTGACTGTCTGATAAACAGTTTCATGAATGGTTTTAATAAGATTGCTCTCCATAAAACCAGCCTTGTTACCGGTGACCGATACATTGAATTGTCTGAAGGTGCCCAATGCCGACCTTCACTGGTGTTTCACTCCAAAGAGGGTCAGCACTGGCAGATTCAGCTGGATGGACGAACCTGGTCTCTGGATCCTGCTTTTCTTCATGAGCATCCCAATTTCGAAGTTCCCTTTCAGGTCAGCAAGGAAGGAAGAGAAAAAAAGCGGGACTGGATTCCCCTGAAAAGTGCTTCGGGACAAACCGTCCTGCTGGTTGCTCAGAAAACACCTTCAGATCAGCAGTGCTTTATGTATGAACTGGGTTCCAATGATCAACTGATCCCGGTGCCAATCCGGGGGGAAAACCCCAGAAGCGAGCTGATTAAAGCGAACTTACTGAGTAAAGCTTGCTTACTGAAGCCAGACAGTACTTCACCATCAAGATCACGCAAAGATTATCCGCCTGAAGTCCTTGAGCTTGAATCGCTGAAAAATACCTGGCTACCGAGTGCTTCCCTCAAGCAAATTGATGAATGTTATAAGAAAGTTGTTAAGGAAGTGGATCATCAATTACTGAAACCGCCTTTTACCTGCACACCTTGTGATGGACGTGTCAGAAGCCTGCCTGTTGAGCTTCCGGTGGTGAGAAAAGTGGCTCAGGAAAAATCAAGGAAGCCGGAAACCGGTGCCCATCAGGAAACGTTTCATCCAGAACAGTTTTCGCCCTTTACCGTCAATGCCAGTTTCGGCCATGTCAGTGAAGCGTTTCTGAAAGCCAGGAGGGAGTTGCTGGTTGATAGTGCTCATAGTGTCACTAAAAGTGTCACTGAAAGTGTTATTAAAACGCTTGAAGGAGAACAAAAAGCGTTTCAGGAACAGGTATTTAAAAACCTGTCAGTCTACTCTGGTTGCGAGTTGCAAACCCAGGGACCCCGTGGGATACCTGATCCGAAAACGCTAAAAACCAACAGGCAGTCGGTTTTGAGCCATTTTGAAAAGGTCATCGTCAACAACAGAAAGCACTGTGTTCGTACACTTCAGTTAAAAAAAGCTCTGGAAAAAGGTCTGGTCAGCTACATTCGTAATGCTTCTGAAAATGATGTGCAGGGTTTTTCTGATGGCGAGCTTCTGGATCATGCCATTCGTAACTTTGAGAAGGGACTGGCTCCGGGTGGTAATGATGTTGACGGGTTTATCAAACGCATGTCGCAGCTAATGCTGGTGGATATTGACCTTGAGCAGAGCAGCCTGATAGGTCAGCGCCTTGAGGCGCTTAAAAGTGAGTTGGTGGATCTGGACTTTGCCGCCTTTGAGCAGGTGAGTGAGCCCCACGAATACATCAGGCGTTGTCAGGAATGGAATCTGGATATGGCTCTGCTGGCATCCAGACAGAGCAATCTGAATAACCGAATCAGCAGTTACGAGAATACCTTGCTGGATACTAAAAACCTGGCCCTTTTGTCGTTTGAAAGAAGGCATCACATTGTCTTGTCACCCGATCAGGCCGACGAACTGGCTGTTACACTGGACGGTGTCAGCCAATGGGCCAATGGCCATGAAGTTGCCATGATGTCTCATAAAGGCACTGGCTACGGTAAAAGTACACTGCTGCTGGCGCTGACGGATCACGCTTCGGCCCAGTTAGGTGCTGATACGGACCGTTCGATTATTGTCATGGCTCCAAAGACCAATCAGGCAGAACTGGATAAAGGCTTGCGTGAGTACTACGCTCGCAAGGGGCAGGACTATCGCCGATTGGATCTTGAAACCTGCTTTGCACCTCCCTGTGAGTTATCCGTCGCCCGGTTGGTAGAAGTTGAGAATACCCTGCTGGGGTTACCTGCCGGAACTTCGATTAATGACAGAGGATCCCTGCTGGCTCAGGGGCGAGTGCCCGTGGGCGCCTCAATCACAGATGTGCAGATTCTGATGCATCTGAAGCAGGCCTTGCTGGACGCTGAAGGTTTCATTCAGGACAAGCAGGCGATACTGGCAAAATTGGATGACTGTCTGGACTTGCTCAAAAACTCTATGGTGTTTGCCGACGAGTTTGACAGTGAGATGGTGCCTCATACCGAAGCTGAGTCGATATCAGTGGCTCAGACTGTACAAGCGGTGATCAGAGGGCTTGGCTATGCCTTTGAAGTAGGGCCCCGAAGTATCAATCTGAAACATTCTGAATTTCTGTTTGGATGTAAAGCCCGGCATTTACTCTCAGCAACTCTGGGCACCTTGTACTGTGCAGCTTTGGCCAGTGCTTCAGGCAGTGCTGAAGAAGTGCGTCACAAAGCAAGAACAGACCCGGTGACCACCAATCAGCGTTTCTGGCACTTTATTTCTCTGGCAGAACCGGTGTTTTTCAGCTCTTCCGACCCTGAGGGCAGGAACAAGATGCTGACGGATGTTTTGCACAGGGTAGGCCCAGAGCCCCAGATTATTTTCTTTGATGGCGCTGAGTCGGGTGATGAATGTACGACAAAAGCGCACCAGATGAGTCGGACTTTGAATCAGGAACGACTGGCCATGGGGGGCGTTCAGAAGTCTGTTATTTACTATGACCATGACAAGAATCTGCAGATGCAGTATCAGGATGATCCGGTCTATGGACAGGGGGCTTCAGCTTCCCGGGAAACCATTACCCAGCTCAGCCGTTTGGGTGGACAGAGTACCGATGGTTACTTGAGTAAAGCCCAGTCTGTGGGCACTGACATGCCCCAGGGGAATGATAGTGTAGGTATTTTTCATGGGCTGGTGGGTCAGGCCGGTGGTGAAGCCAATGAGAACTATCTGGTTCAGCAACTTGGCCGTCTTACCCGTGACAGCAAGGACTTGCACAAGGCTCAAAGGGTGTTCATGGCGGTGGATCTGGATGCGGTTAAAGACATCAAAGGTGCCGACGTACAGAAAGAGGCATTTATTCAGGCTTTGAACGCGTTGGATGAGTCCATGCAGGCTGAAGAAAATCTGTTTCCTGAGGGCATTGATAACGCCTCTCCCGCATTGAAAAAAGTGGTTGAGCAAACAGTTACCCTCCCTGTTCAAAAAACAGAAGAAGGCGAGAGTGGTTATTTGCAGAGCCTTCCACAAATAAGAGCCCAACTGGCTGAGATGGCTAAAAAAGAGTGGGCAGAGCTGGGTCTTTCTGAGGCAGCATTTCAGGAGCTGATTGAACTGAAAGTCCGCCAGTGGGTCTGTAAGAATGCATGGCTTGAACTTGTGGCTGTGGATATTGCCAGTCGTGAGAAAAGTCATCATACCCTGAGCTGTGAGAAAGAGTTGATGCAGGCCAGAACCAACAGTCATCTGGATAAGGTGTTTGCCAGAGAGCATCACTGGCTGAATGATGAAGGTGTCAGCCTGGTGGATGGTCTGGACTTGAAAGCAGCAGGAATTCCCACAGAAGCGGTGCCTGTCGTGACCCGTACCCTCAAGTCAGAAGTCACGCGCTTTCTCAAGTCGACTGAGAGGCGATTTGTTCTGCCAGGAACCTATCAGGAGGATCTGCTTGAAACAGCGGATGCAAAACCCATGCGTGAGCGCCTTAGTGGTTACTTCAAGGAGTTAAAGAGCGAAGGCATTAAGCTTGATGGCAAAGATATGGTGAGTGAGACCAATAAAAAATTGATCCGTGAGAGCGATGTCGCTTTAGAAGAGGCTCTTACAAGAGTCACTGAACTTCACAATGTAGTGAAGAGTTTCAATGACAAAGCTCTGGGCGCTAAGCTTTTCGAGGACATTATGGCTTCCCTTCAGGCCAGCAGGCGAAAGCTGAGTGGTGCAGGGGGGGCGCGGGAGGCGATGCAAACGGAGGCCACCATTCGGAGAGCGTACAGCGATATGATGAAGGCTGTCATGAAAGTCATAGTTTATCAAATTAAACCAGCAGATCTTGAAGCATTAGAAAAGCGGATGATGGACGTGATCACTCAATGTGTTGATCTTGATCACAACCTGCGGCTGTCTCTGTACAGGAATCCCATTGGTCCTGACGTAATCAAAGCGATGGGTTTCGGTCGACTTAAAGAGTTCGCTGCCAACCCTCAAAAGTTCAGGTGGCGGAGGAAGGGGCCGCAAGGTCAGTGGACGCTGATTGGGAATAGCAGTCAGAACGTTATGGATTGCGATAAGGCCGAAGGTCATTTCGAGATTAAAGACGGTTATATCTCCAACAAAGCTCAGTTGAACCGCTTGCAGACCCAGGCTGCTTCCCTTAGTGAGCGGCAGGCTGAGCTGGATCGTGCCGTCAAGTTGTGCCAGCACCCGGTCAAAAACGAGTTCAGGGGCTGTGTGGATGAAGTGGAAAGAGCATTAATGCAGCAGTTTGATGCTTTTACCAGGGAACAGAAAAAGATCACAGAGCGAGAGCAGGAGTTAATGCTGAAACAGAGTGAGTTAAGGCAGAGCAAGTTGTACAAGGTTCTGGTTTAAATTTTTACAGGTTGGGCAGTAAAGGAATACAGATTATGTCTATGGTCCCACGCGGCAAGGAGCGTCGCAGCATCAAGCGTCACCAGTTGAATGATTATTTGACCATTTACAACAGGAACACGCTCAAGGAAATGGGAAGTATTGGCAATATCAGCAGCAATGGTCTGATGCTCATCAGTACGGTACCGGTTCTCATTGGTGCGGTTTACAGCATGAGAATTAAGCTGCCTGGTCCGGATGAAGAGAAAAATTATATTGACTTTGATGCCCGGTGTCACTGGTGCAAGCCCGACGTGGGTCCGGAGTTTTTTGATTCTGGCTACAGTATTGTCAGTGCAGGGCATGATATTATTGATCTGGTTGAAGTGCTCAAGGAGTACTTTTCTTTCACTGAGTGCCCATAGATTTAGCGGAAAATAAGGTCAACGATCACTGGGTTGATTGTTATCTGCTTTGTCTTGTGCATTCACATCGCCCTGACTGCAACAAGAGAATTGAATGTCCAGCCAGCCCTCCGGCCGCTATCGGGTGCCAGACCTCTTACCCGAAACCTCTTTTGAGCGGGAAACGGAAGTCAAGCGAAGCCGTTTTATTACTTTCCTGTCCAGAGTGGCCTCAAGAGCCGAAGCACTCTCCTTCCAGCAATCTCTGAGAAAACAGTTTCCTGACGCCTCCCATCATTGTCTGGCTTTTATAGCGGGCCCTCCCGAGGGGAATACCGTCATGGGATTTGATGATGACGGTGAGCCCGGTGGCACGGCTGGCAAGCCCATGCTAAATGTTTTGCAGCATCGTCAAATCGGAGAAGTCGCTGCCGTCGTGGTACGCTACTTTGGTGGTACCAGGTTGGGAGCCGGAGGATTGGTTCGGGCTTATGGCTCATCAGTTCAGGCCGCCGTCGAACAGTTACCTGTGGTTGAATGCGTTCCCATGGTTCGGGGAACCGCAGTGCTGGATTATGCCAGCGAACAGGCTTTTCGACACTGGCTCGAATCTTTGTCAGGACAGATCATTGATTGTGACTATACCGACCAGGTTGTTATCCAGGTTGAATTGCCTGAAGCGAACCGGATGGACTTTGCTTCCAGAATTACTGAATCCCTGAAGGGGAAGATTGCATTAAATTGGCAGGAGTGAACATGCTGAGAAGTTTCTACTGGCACGATTACGAAACCTTTGGAACCGATCCTGCGACGGATTGGCCTTGCCAGTTCGCGGGTATCAGAACTGATGCCGAGTTGAATGAAATCGGGGAGCCTCTCAATATCTTCTGCAAGCTACCCCCAGATCATCTGGCTCATCCCATGGCCTGTCTGGTCACCGGTTTGACACCTCAGGTTGTCAACGAAAGAGGGGTGGCTGAGCCGGAGTTTATTCGTCGGATTCATGCCGAGCTGGTGGAGCCCGGAACCTGTGCCGCAGGTTACAACTCGATTCGCTTTGATGATGAAGTGACTCGTAACAGCCTTTATCGAAACTTCTATGATCCCTATGCCAGGGAGTGGCAGAACGGAAACAGTCGCTGGGATCTCATTGATCTGGTGAGGCTGACCGCTGCTCTGAGGCCCGAAGGTATTGTCTGGCCCAAAAGAGAAGATGGTTTTAACAGTTACAGGCTGGAAGAACTGACCCAGGCAAACGGGATTGATCATGGCGATGCTCATGATGCTTTGTCTGATGTGAGAGCCACCATAGCGATGGCACGTCTGATACGTGACCGACAACCCCGAGTCTTCAACTTTATCTTGAACCTTCGCAATAAGAGAGACGTTTCCCGGCAGTTGAATCTGATGAAAAAAGAGGCTGTTGTCCATGTCTCAGGTATGTTTGGTGCTCAGAGGCACTGTCTTGCTATCGTGATGCCTGTTGCCATACATCCCGTTAATCGCAATGGGGTGGTCGTTTACGACTTGTCTGTTGACCCTGAAGTTCTGATGGGCCTGTCGGTGGAAGAGTTACAGGCGCGATTATTCTCACCTGCCAGAGAAGGGCAGGAAAGGATTGCTCTGAAAGTGGTGCATATCAATAAATGCCCGGTGGTAGCTCCCTTGAAGGTACTCAGGCCAGAGGACCAGCAGCGACTGGGGATAGATCTGAATGCGTGCTCAAGGAACAGGGAATGGCTGCTGCAACATCCACAAGTGATGCAGAAGGTTCAGCAGGTATTTGACTCTGCGCCAGAAAACACTTCCAGCGATCCGGATCAGATGCTCTATACCGGTGGTTTTTTCTCTGATGAAGATAAAGAGCGAATGCAGGTGATCAGATCTTCAGAGCCCTATTCTCTGGCCAGACTGGGCTTTTCTTTCGATGATGCGCGATTGGATGATATGTTGTTTCGTTACCGGGCACGACATTATCCAGAGACACTGGATGTCGAGGAGTTGGAAACCTGGGAATCTTATCGAAAGCTGAGACTGTCTGAGGGTGACGACCGGATTCTCGGCTTTGGCTCATTCTGGCAGGCTATGGATGAAGCACAGGGGATGGCTTCCGTCGCACAGCAGGCTCTGCTTGATGAGCTGGCCGGTTACGTCAGGGGGCTGGAATCATCTGTGAGTTGAAATGAATCAAACCGCAGCAGCACCCCCTCCGCCGATCACCTGGTTAAAGTGTTCAGCCAGTCGGCCATAAATAACGGGCTTTTCGATGTAGTCGACTGCGCCTGCCTTAATGGCCGCGACGGCAGTGTGGACATCGTTATGGTGTCCAAGAACGATCACAGGAATATCATATTCAGCTTCGTTCAGGGTCTCCAACAGCTGTATAGCTTCTTTACTTTCTTTTTCATTCTCAGCAATGATGCAGTCAGGCTTTATGGCCTGCATCGCCATCAACAGTTCACTGCTGTTGCTGAAACATTCGAGTAGCATAGACTTCTCATCACACAGGCTGCGGATGGTGTCGGTAACATTTGTATCCTGTTCCAGAAGATACACAGTAGCTTTTGTTGCCAAGCTCATAGGGGCAGCCTTGATGGTCAATTCAATAACAATACTTGTGTCTTTTGCCGAGCCGCCAGCCTCTGCAGGGTAATCGGGTATCCTGCCAGAAAATGGGAACTCTGTTGTACTCATGCTCTGAAAGAATGACCTGCTCTCTTAACACAGGGCATCTACATCCAGCAGAGCGTTATCTGCAATGAAAGAAAAACTTTAGTTGCAATAAAGTAGATGATTTTTCTGAAATGATCGATTTTTTTATTAATAAAGTATTCAGTTACCGCTTGGTAGCCAAAAATAGTCCCAAAAATAGTCTCGTTCATTTAAGAAAAATCGACTTCTGCCCTCAGCTCTCTCATAGCGTATTAGGAGTTTAGGATTAGTCTCAGAATTGCTGAATGGAGGGATGTACTAGACGTTGTACGGGGACTACTTAAAAGGTGGCGCAAGGCTTCGCAGGGAATCCAGAGATAATTGTGAGGAGCAGGGCTGGCGTGTTATGGACTGACAAGACTGTGTGCTGACCACTACCAGGGAGAGATTAATGAACCGGGGCGTCATTCATAAAGGCGCCCCGGATAGAGATCAGACCTTGAAGTAAAATTCACCTTCCAGGTGCTCTTTAACCTGCATAACCTGGCGAACCAGATGGGCCAGGGATTTGGTGCCCATTTTTTCCATCACACGAGAGCGATGGATTTCTACCGTTCTCTGGCTCAGATTGATGTCAGCAGCGATCACCTTGTTCGCCTTACCTTCAACGACATGGTGTAGAACTTCACGCTCACGGTCAGTCAGCGTAGAAAGACGACGAAGGATTTCTTTGTGCTCGAGCAGCTCACGACGTTGTTGCGCATCAAGTTTCAAGGCGTCATTAATCAGATCCAGAAGCTCCTGATCGCGGAACGGTTTCTGGATAAAGTTCATTGCACCATCCTTGATAGCCTGAACGGCCATAGGTACATCGCCGTGTCCGGTAATAAAAATGATAGGCAGAATGCAGTGCATTTCGTTGAGTTTGCTCTGTAGCTCAAGCCCACTCATTCCCGGCATACGAATGTCCAGTACGATACATCCCGGACGGTTTTCATCGTAGACTTCCAGAAATTCGGCTGGGGAAAAGAAAGCTTCTACTGTCTGTCCAACAGATTTCATCAGCATTTTCAGCGAATCACGAACAGCCTCGTCATCGTCGATGATGAAAACGGTGGGCTCCTGCTTCATATCCTGTTGCTGCATAACGACTCCACTGTAACTGTATAAAAGTTGCCGTAAACGGATTTAATAATCAAACGCCGTCAGGCCGGAGAAAATTTGCGAAGGTAGAACCACGTCATTCATTTTTTTACATGCTTAACGGCTGTGGAATTCGATCTCAGTGTAGCAGAGGTTTGTAACAATGCACTGAAGTAACAACACCTCGAAGTAGCTATGCTCCGCGCAGGCTGTTTCTTGTAACGCCTGTTGTCTCTTTTACAACTTACACTGAGTGGGCTGTTCTGCCTGGATTTTGCTGGACAGCTTTTTGCAAACTACAACCCAGTATACTGAGCTTGGTTATTCGATGTCCGATATTTCCAAGTCGTAATTACGTTTGAATGGTCCAGATAATTTCGCTTTCTACTGGTCGCCTAACGGAATGCGCAATGTTAATGAAAAAATTATACATTCCAAGTGGTATAACTACTGTAAATGTTTATTAAATGTGGGTAAGTAAGCAGAAGGGCAGGTTTTGGGCGGTAAAATCCTTGTTGGTCTTGATTTTTCAACGGATTCCGGGGACAAAGGGCTGATAAAGGAACCGCACCTGCAATAGCGCGGTTCTTCATACACCGGATGTCACTATATACGACTGATTTTAACGATCAGTGTACCTTATTGCTCAGGTCCAGTGGCGCGATCATGTTTTCTGGCTTGAGAATTTCCGCCAGTTGCTCGTCCGTCAGCAAGCCTTCTTCCTTAACCAGATCTACTACACGACGACCGGTCTTCAAGGCAGTTTTGGCAATGCGGCTGGAATTTTCGTAACCCAGGTATGGGTTCAGAGCGGTTACCAGGCCAACAGAGTTGTAGACATAATCCATACAGACGTCCCTGTTAGCTGTAATGCCTTTAACGCAGCGATCAGACAGCATGAACATACCGTTGGTGAGCTGCTGGATGGATTCCAGAATCTTGTAAACCAGTACCGGCTCAGCGTAGTTAAGCTGCAGCTGGGCTGCTTCTGAAGCCATGGTAACGACCAGATCGTTTCCGATAACGTGGAAAGCGATCTGGCTCATGGCCTCAGGAATAACCGGGTTAACTTTGCCCGGCATGATGGAGGAACCTGGCTGCATTTCAGGCAGATTGATGTCATTAAAGCCACACAGAGGACCGGAAGAGAGCAGACGCAGGTCATTACTCATCTTGGACAGCTTGACGGCCATTCGTTTCAGGGCGCTGGAGAAGATAACAAAAGCGCCCATGTCGGAGGTGGCTTCCACCAGGTCACCCGCCAGGATCATATTCTGGCCGGAAATTTCAGACAGGTATTTAACCGCCAGGGGTGCGTAACGGCTGTCTGCAGTGATACCCGTTCCGATGGCAGTACCGCCCAGGTTGACTTCGCACAGTAGCTTGGCCATATCCTTGATACGGTCAATGTCTTCACCGATAGTAGTTGAGAAAGCACGGAATTCCTGACCCAGAGTCATAGGTACAGCATCCTGCAGCTGGGTACGACCCATTTTCAGTACGTCTTTGAACTCTTCAGCTTTAACATCACAGGCATTCTTCAGGCTCTTGGCGGCTACAACCAGTTCGTTGTGTTTCAACACCATGGACAGACGCATAGCCGTTGGATAAACGTCATTGGTAGACTGTGCCATGTTAACGTGTGTGTTTGGGTGCAGGTGCTCATATTGACCACGACGGTAACCCATCAGCTCCAGTGCGCGGTTGGCAATCACTTCGTTGGCATTCATATTGGTGGAGGTTCCGGCCCCGCCCTGAATCATGTCAACGGTGAACTGGTCATGCAGTTTTCCGGCAATAATTTCGTCACAGGCGTCTGCAATGGCATCGGCCTTGGCTGTATCCAGCATTCCCAGATCGCGGTTAGCCAGTGCACAGGCTTTCTTGACCATGGCCAGGGCTTTCGGAATGTTTGAGAAGTGGTTCAGTGTGACACCGGAAATGTTGAAGTTTTCCAGGGCTCGCTGAGTCTGGATGCCATAGTAAGCCTCTTGGGGTACAGGGGCTTCACCCAGCAGATCATGCTCGATGCGGTATTCGTTCAGATCAGTATTATCCAGTGCCATTGATGTATCACCATTAATAAGGAATATCGGCAACAAGAGATGGGGAGTCTGGTTAAGTGCCACCTCAAAATATCAGGGTTAGTCTGTTCCTGCTTAGAGCTTCCGGCAATATGAAATTCTACCTATCAAACTATTACAAATGTCATCATTCAGGGTGTGAATAGCTACCGATGACAGGTTATAGGTTCTGCCTTTGGCTATTCTTCTAATAGGATGTCAAAGGCTTATTGTTAATGCTACTAAATCAAATTCCAGGTCTGTTCTCTAACCCCAGACATGAATGGACACAGATTCGCTCCCGATATGATCAGACAACCCCTGTGGCGGTGCTCAGGGATTTACTGATTCTTTCTTCACTTCCCGGAATTTATCACTGACTGAGGAATCATAGCTATGGATGGCAGCAAACTTCCAGCGGGCTTCCAGCCCACATCGGTTAGCCCTCAAGCGGCAACTCCGGATATCGGGGAAATGCAGGAGGCGAGGCACAGCAGCCGCCAGAACAGGTTCATCAAAGCCATTAAGAATGTTCTGAAAAAGTTGCCGGGACGAGGTAACCGTGCACTTCGCAATATCCCCATAAAGCAGAGACAAATCACTGCATTCAGTCAGCCTGTGCCGAAGATGATGTCTGGCAATATTCGATCTCAGGCTCAGGCAAACGATATTTTCAGAGAGGTTGAAGATGTCTTTGCCAAGGTAAAAATGGGGCAGGGTGACAGTCCTGAAGTTCAGAAGGCCTATCAGCAGGCCAGAAACCAATTCGAAAATGCAGCTATTTCCGTAGCCAAAGATGTTCTCATTGAAGCCAGACTTCAGTCTGATGGTGGTGAGCTTATTCTGGCAATGAAAGAGTTCATCGAGCAGCATGAGAAAAAGATTCATCAGGACTATGAACCCGTGACAGAAAAGATGGTAGAAAATCTGCGGGGACTTCCAGGTAAGCTCCTCAATGAATTATCTCTGAGGAATGTAGACAGGGAGGTTGCCAGAGAAGTGTTAGAGGTGCATCTGAATGAAAGCAGGGAGTCCCAGACCGTCTCAGATCACAACCAGATACCTCTATCAGATGCTGAAGTGGTCGTTCCCGGAAGTACTCACGATCACAAAGAGTTGTTCAAGTTACAGAAGCTGCAGTTTGATTCAGCCAGAGAAGTTCTGAAGAATGAATCACATTCGGCTCAGAGAGAGGGACGTACAGAGGATGTTGAACGCCTGACCAAGCTAGATCGTCAGCTATTGAATGAGTTGAGAAGACTCCAGCAAACCGTTCAGCTTAAGGGCGATGAACCTGTCAACAGGGAAGAGATGCGCAAGGCCAAAGAATCATATCCGAAAATTCTGCAGGACGCCCTGGTTTCGGCTGGCGTCGATAAGCAAACTGTGGCCAGAGATTTCGAAGAGGCTTTTATCGATCAGTTAAATTTTCGTCCCTGGAAAACGATAGAAAAATCTTTCTCTCAGGCTGGAGTTGAGTTTGCTTCCAGACAGCAACCTGCGGCTGAAATCAAAGTGCCAGAGTCCTTAAGGGGAGAGGTTTCCCGTCTCTATGAAACTGACTATGCAGGGTATGGAGTCAGCGGTATCGATTCGACCAACACGTATCATGCTACTAACCTGAGTCGCAGTGATTTTTCTATTAATAACAGTAATGTCTACACAGGCATAAGACATGGCATTGCCGATCCTTATGGTGTTGACTGGGATCCCGATCTAAAGGCTGAAGGTGGAAAAGTCAAGGCCAGAGAAATCTTACTTTCGGCTCTGGCAACCCGGCCTGATATTTTTGAGCAAGCTCTGATAGCGTCACAGGGAGGGCCAGTCCCAACACTTGCTATGACATCCACTTCCATGGTCACGACAGGCCTGGGTTCCGGAAAAGAGAGAAAAATGCAGAAAGCTCAGAATGAAGCTTTCAAATACTTTACTGACCCTGCTAAACAGCCTGTCACGATGGAACTTCCGGGAGCTGACGGACAGACCCGGACCATCAAACTTAATTTCAAACAGGCACGCTTTAATATTCCTGTGAACTGGGGAGGGGTTGGAAGCGCCTCTCTGGTAACAGGTGGAAGATCTTTCCAGAAAAAAATGAACGATCCGGCTATGGAAATGCTGGTAGGCAAGCTGGGCAAGGCCGACATCCCCGGCGGTATGGCTGCTGAATTTCTCAATGGCACTTCAAAGAAATGTGAGGAAATCAGGGCGCAGATCAGGGACGCCGAAGAAGTAGGCAACGGGGAAAAAGTGTCTGAACTGAATGCCCGGCTGGACCAGTTAAACAGGGATGATCGATCAGTAAAGGATCTTACCACTCAGATTAAAGCAATCTATGAAAAAGGTAGCCATTATCACCATCATCATGATGCCTATAAGCTGGCTACCAGAGTGGCCCTGTTGACTCACATGGTGGGTGCTGTGCCATTATCCAATTGCAATAGCGGCAAAGACAGAACCGGAATGCTGGATGCCGAAATCAAGTTTCTGGCGGCCAGGATCAACCCGGAAACCGGAGAGGTACCCGAACCGGGACCTATTGTGGATCCTGCTGACAGAGCCTTATTCCAGAAGATTCTTCAGGAGAGCGGAAATCTGGAAGTCCAGGAGCAGAACGTGGGTGTTCGCGGTTATAAAACAGAATGGGTCGATTCGATCAACGAGAGAGTGGGTGATCTTGCCATTCGCGAAGAAATCAGAGGGCTTTCCAAATCAGTGGATTAGTGGGGAATTTTGTCGCCGTAGCACAGTCTAAACTGGACAGGAAACTGGAATTAAACCTAACAGGAGGCATATTTATGAACAATAGGATCAAACAGGCAGGGACCGTCTTGCTGCTTTCTCTCTCTGTGGTTGGCTGTACGACCGATCAGACAGGGACTACTTATTCTGCTTCTGAAGCTCGTCAAATGCAGACAGTCCGGTTTGGCACCGTTGCTGAATCCAGGCTGGTCAAACTCGAAGGCAGCCAGGGTGAGGTCGGCACTCTGGCAGGGGCAGCGGTGGGTGGTATCGCAGCTTCCAGTATTGGTGGTCAGCGCGAAAGTGCTATTGCAGCAGTGGCTGGAGCTGTTGCCGGTGGCGTTTTGGGCAATATGGCCGAGAAGAAAATTACCTCCAAGCAGGGTGTTGAACTAACAGTCAGACTGGATGACGGCTCTTATGTTTCTGTTGTTCAACAGGCTGATCCGGCCGTTAGCTTTGCTGCGGGCGATAAAGTAAAAATCCTTACCCAGGGCACTGCCAGCCGGGTTGTCAAGGTTCAGTGAGAAAAAGGCGGATCGGCTTAATCAATGCCCTCCGCCAGATTACCTGGGGTCATTTGCGGTCTTAAGAGGTAATACTCCACAAACAGTTTAGGCTTATTATCCACCTTCACTTTAGTCACGGGCTCGAATTCAAAGAGCCCTAGAAATTCAGCCTGAGGATAGTTCTTTTCAAGCCTTTGTCTGACTTCCTTTGAATATCGCTTGCCATCCGTCATGACAATGATTCCGCCTTTTTTGCGGAAATCTTCTTCTTTCATCCAGAGGCTTTCTGTCGGATTAAGACCAAAAAATGGAATGGTTTTGTGATTCTGGCTATACGCCAGCAGCTCAGCAACGTGGTAGTGAAGCCCGCCCAGATAAGGGATATAACCTTCGTTTTCAGGGCGATCTTCCTGGTGAAATGCCCACAACTCTTCAGCTTTTAGCATTTGGGCCCTGAGAGGCACGAACTCCACTGAATCCGAGTAATCTTCATCAAAGACAGGTTTGAACAGCAAGTAGCTGCATCTCAATAAAACAAACAATACCCCGGTGAATAAACACCAGAACACCACTTTCTTGAAACGCGGGTAATCGATCAATGGACGAGTCCAGACCAGCACCAGCAGCGGCAGCCAGACAAAGTAGGGGGTAGCCCAGCGGGGTACGAGCTTCTCGCCGGTTACCAGTCCAAACAAGAGTGTACAGGCAAATGGACCTGTCGCTATGGCGATTAGAAAAACTTTTTTGAAACGATCATAAAGGATAGGGAGCCTGGGAGCTCTGAAAAGGGGGATCATCAAAAGAAAGAATACCAGGACATTGCCCAGATTATTCTTGATAAAGTTCAGAGGAAATATCAGATGATCCCAGTGTGTACCGGTTCCATAACGCTCACTTTCAACGTAGTTTTCTCCCAGATAGCTCACTGCTGCAAAGTTGTTGTCCCATAGCCAGTAAAGATGGGGTGAAGCGATAGCCAGTGCGAGAAGCCCACCCAACCATGGGCCAACGGAGGAAAGTGCGAGTCTGCCTTCGTGGGTGATTAAAAGAACAATAAACAGGGGCGCAAACAAAACGGCCACCTGATATTTAGTCAGAATGGCCAGCCCTGACATGACTCCGGTCAGCAGCCAATAAGCCAGGGATTGACGAGTCACTGCAAAATAAAAAGTCAGGGCAAGTAAGGCCCAAATTGGATGCTGAAGCGTGTCCGGTGTCAGTCTTTCTACCCGGTTACTGTAGAAGAGAATGCCTTGTAACAAAAAGACTGCCAGCAGGGCACCAGCCTCGGTCAAATATTCTCTGGCCAGACGCCAGACAGCAACAAAAGCAATCACCACAGTAACCTGGGCAAAGAGATAGACAGGCCAGTCGCTGGTATCACTTAAGTTTGAAAAAAAAGCGGCAGCCCAGGCTGCCAGAGGTGGGTGTTTTTCATACCCCCACTGCCAGAGATTACCCCAGGCGATGCCTTCAAGTGTGTCAGAGTGCAGCGTGTTCCTGACCAACCAGGGGCCCAGGGTCCAGAAAAACAGCTGAAAAAGGCAGATCAGACCGAGCCAGCGAAAAGGGTGCTTAATGACCATGGAAGAGGGTGAAGACTCGGCAATCATTGCTTCATTCTGCACAGATCAACTCCTGTTTGTTGACAGTCGGCTAGAAATTGTTGGCTCGATAAATAATCAAACTCTAACTGTCTGGCTTGAGGGTGATCCAGATTGATGTGGTCGGCAGTTTTACCCGGGTGACACATAATCAGCCCTTTGTCGTATGAATCAGAGAGCCATGCTTTCATCAGGGTGGAATAGTTTTCTTGCGGTTTCAGTGAATAGACGCCAGCAAAGGAAGTATTGGTATTGATACTCTGGTTGAGCAATTCGCAGTTTAGGCTCTTACTGCCAGAACCTTCAATAATGTAGCTTTTCAGGCCACCACCATGACGGATGATGGGTGTAACGCTTCTCACCCAGAAAGAAGGTTCGGGCCTAAAGGTGCGTATTACCGATAACAGGGTTTCACGTACCATGGGCAGGTGGTGTACGTGCTGATGGCCATCAACAAAGTCGGGGGCTCTGCCGGTAGCGTCGATAAAATACTGATATTGTGCCGTGACTTCTTCCAGCAGGGCGGTCCGGTCCAATAAGTGAAGATGGCTCTTGATTAAAACCTCATTCAGGCTGGGGAGCCCGTCTACATAGGCGGAACTGAGGCCATTGCCTTCAGTTAAATTAAGATGCAGGCCAATATCAACCTTTTCCTGAATGGTCGTCAGGTGGCTTGCCTGCTTTATCCAGTCCGGACCAGTGACCAGACAACTGGTGGCCTGAATTCTGCCGAGAATGGCCAGCTCCAGAATAGCTTCCGATACCCCTGGGTGAATCCCGTAATCATCTGCGCACAGTGTTATTCTTTTCATTTAAAGGCCCAGTATTTGCTCAGGGTATAAGTGACCAGGGGAATCGTTGCCAGGACGATAAAGCTGGCCATTAGATAATTCAAACCGGTGTAGGTTAACAGCAGGGTATAAAGCCCCTGATTGAGCACAAAACTGCAGAGCAATTGAACCAACAGGAATTTCAGCAGAGTATTGCGAAGTACATGTTGCTTGTGATTAAAAGTCCACAATGAATGACCCAGGTAACTGACGACAAAGGCCAGAATAAAAGCGGCAGGGTTTGCCAGTAGCGGGTTTACTTGAGTCAGGTCTACCAGAAGCCAGAGTACAAAAAGGTGAACAGCTGCAGCAGTACTGCCAGTTATAATAAACTTAATCGGCTGCATTGCTATCCTTCTGATTCTTGAATCCCAGTTGTCGCTGTATCAAGTATCTGGGGCGTTTTTTTACTTCACAGAAAATACCGGCAATGTACTCACCCAGTAACCAGAGAGACAATAGCTGTATGCCGCCAATAAAGGTGATGGCGACAATGACCGTGGGCCAGCCCGGCAAGGGGGCGCCAAGAACAAGAGTTCGAAAGATGATAAAGAGTGCGTAAAACACTGAGATGAAAGAAATAATCAGTCCAAGCCCACCGACAATCCTGAGTGGCAAAGTAGTGAATGCTGTAATGCCCGAAAGAGCCAGGCTGGTCAGTTTGCCATAGCCCCAGCCGGATTGCCCTGCCAGCCGGTTTCTAACCTGAAAGGGAAGGCCGATGCTCTTGTAACCTACCCAGGCATAGATACCTTTCATAAAGCGACTGCGCTCAGGCATGGCTCTGAGGGCATCGACCACTACCTTGTCCAGTAGCCGGAAGTCGCCTGCGTGAGCTGGTACATCAATGCCTGTGCTGGAGTGCATGATTCGGTAGAAAAATTGTGCGCCTTTCTTTTTCAGGAAAGATTCATTTTCCCTGTCCTGACGGACGCCGTAGACCATCTGGTAACCCTGTTGCCAGTAATCAACAAAAACAGGGATCATTTCCAGAGGGTGCTGAAAGTCTGCGTCGATCAAAATCACAGCGTCACCGGAAGTGGCATCAATTCCGGCAGTCAGCGCAGTCTCCTTGCCGAAGTTTCTGGATAACTCAATCAGCTTGATCCTCTCGTCATTACAGAAGGATTCGACCAGTTCGACCGTTTTGTCGGTACTGCCATCATCCACCACAATAATTTCAAGATGCTCGGTGATCTCTTCAAGCTGTTTAATCAGTGCTTCCATGAACCGACCAATGACCTGGCTTTCATTGAAAACCGGCACCACACAGCTAAGTAAGAAGTTGTTAGAGGGCATTTTGTCTCCGGCTCGATAATTTATAGGGTCATGAGTTTCGCTTTCCATCCTTGAACAGGGAGCGATATATCGGGCTCATGGCTACATTTAATTGTTATTATTTATCGGCTTGGCACTCTTTACAGTGAGGCTCAATTCACTAAGCTGCAGGAAAAGAACAAGGTTATTCATCAGTAAAATGCTTTTTTTCTTGGTGTTGACAGAGCATTCCTGACTCGCGCTTGTGACCAAAAATTGAGCAAAGTTCTACACCATAGTGGTATGGTGTCTCTGAAAAAGCAAGTTGCGGTCAGAGTTTTAAAGGACTGACTCAGGATTGCGTGAATCCTTGCTTTCATTAGAAGAATCTTTTAGCTGGGGCATTCTGTCAGTTCGGGGCACAGAAGCATGACCAATGTCCTGTCGTCTGATACGGTATAGTCCGGATTTTGAGATCATAAACAGACCCTGTGACGGAGTAGCTATGAGAAAGGAACATCTGATTGCCCTGGTATTTGGCTTTGGGATTCTGGCCGTTGCCGCAGGGCTTTATCTGATGCAACCCGCTGATGAACCTGGGCAGGTAGATAGTAACAATGTGCTTGTTGAGACTCCCTCTGAGCCTGAGGCAGAAACCAGGGCAGCTGAAGACGACGATGATTTCCCGTTGTCCAATAATGGTGATGTAACACGGATTATTATTGATGATGAGGCTGGGGATATCGGTGACATTTTGTCTGAAAAGGTTCTGATCAATGACGAAGTGGTAGACCAGAGCGAACTGGATGAGCTGGATCACTGAGATATAACGATTATTTACCGAGGCTTATTGATTGATTACAAGATTGTGGGAAATGTCTTACAAAGTCTGGTGCTTTCTTCCTGCATTCTGCCCTTCAGCAGCTTGATATGTTGAAGGTGCATGGACAGCAAATTCACACGGATGTGAACCCATCATGGACAGTCGGGTAGTAACCCTGAGTCTCCCCTCAGGGTTTTTACCCAGCCCCTGCCTCTGAATTGATCAGCAATAATCCAGAACCTCAGTGAAGTCTTCTTACCGAGATGTTTGAGCATCTCCCTGAAAGTTGGGATGGATTTATAGAATGTCACCCTTCATAGAACCCGAAACCCTGGCAGCCCTGCTAACCGCCCCCGGGGTTGTCGTGCTTGATGCTCGCTTCAGTCTTGCCGACCCCAAACTGGGACAGACTCTTTACCGTCAAGGACATCTCCCCGGTTCTCGATACATCGATCTCGAGAAAGATCTGTCTGCTCCATTGGTTCCCGGGAAAACCGGCAGGCATCCCCTGCCGGAGCCTGAGGTGTTTGCTGAACATTTGAGAACCCTGGGTATCAGCAAAACCACCCATGTGGTTGTTTATGATGACGGTAATCATGCTATGGCTGCCCGAGCATGGTGGCAATTGCGCTGGGTTGGCGTGGAACCTGTTCAGGTTTTGCATGGTGGTTTCAAAAGATGGTCTGCTGGCTGTTATCCTGTAACGACTGAAACGCCTGCTATCACCCCCTCTGACTTTATGGCTGATGTTAATCACGGCATGACAGTCTCTGCCAGTGAGGTTATGGAGCAGTTGCAAAGTCCGGTTTTTCGTTTAATAGATGCCCGTGCTCCTGAGCGTTTTGCCGGAGAATCAGAGCCTCTTGACAGTAAAGCAGGTCATATTCCCGGGGCGATCTGTTATCCATTCACTTCCAATATGGATAATTCAGGTTCTTTTCTTTCCATAGAACAGTTACGAAAACAGTTGGGAGTTCTGATGGTCGATGGACTGGAGCCCGTGTTTTACTGTGGCTCGGGTGTTACTGCCTGTCATAACCTTCTGGCTATGGAATACGCTGGTATGCCAGCTGCCAAACTCTTTCCGGGTTCATGGAGTGAGTGGATTACTGATGACAGCAGGCCGGTAGCAACCGGTTTGCGTTGAACCCTGTGTCTTTTGGACTGGATGTTATCATCACAAGCGGCTATTGACTGAACTCTGTATACTCTGCTCTTTTCAGTGAATGCGTTAAGGGCAGAGAGATGGGCAGCAGTTATAGATTCCCGATTGGCACGCCTGGTCAAGTATGGGGCAAGGAAGAACGTAAAGTCTGGTATGAACAAACCACCATCAAGCGTGAATACCAAAGGGAAGTCGTGCCCAAAATAATGGCTTTGAAAGAGCATTATGATGTTGAGCAGTATGGTGCCCTGTCCTACGATGTTGAGCGTTTTCCTTTGTATGCCATCAGGAGTCGAAACTGGAACACTGACAAGCCCGTTGTTCTGGTGACCGGTGGAGTCCACGGCTATGAAACCAGTGGTGTTCACGGTGCGTTAAAATTTCTGGAAGTTGAGGCTAAAAACTTTGTAAGCCACTTCAATATCCTGGTGGCGCCCTGCATCAGCCCCTGGGGTTATGAAACCATCAATCGCTGGAATCCCAATGCCATTGATCCTAATCGTTCCTTCTACAAAGACAGCCCGGCAGAAGAGTCCACCAACTTGATGAAACTGTTGGCAGGTTTGGAGCAGGAAGTATTGGTTCATATTGATCTGCATGAAACTACGGATACGGATGAAACTGAATTTCGTCCTGCTCTGGCAGCAAGGGATGGCAAAGGCTATGTGGAAGAGGGAATACCGGATGGTTTCTACACAGTGGCTGATACCGAAAACCCTGTTCCCGAATTCCAGAAGGCGGTGATTGATTCCGTCAGACAGGTGACGCACATTGCACCCGCAGACGATCAGGGAAAAATTATTGGCTCCCCGGTGATTCAGGAAGGTGTGATCCACTATCCTATGAAAAAGCTGGGTCTTTGTGGTGGTATAACAGACTGCAGGTTTGGCACCACGACTGAAGTTTATCCGGACAGCCCAAAAGTAACTGACGAAGAGTGCAATGATGCCCAGGTGGCGGCTATTGTCGGCAGTCTCAATTATGTAATGGGTCAGCTCTGACTATGAGCCTGCGTTTCCTGCAGCAGGCAATGACGGCAGGAAACATCAACCGCAAACAAGCTTCAAGACAGCTTCAGATTGACAGGCTACAGGATCACCGGCGCAGCGGCGTCAGCTCGCGAATGTCTTTTTCCATAGCCAGCTTACTGACGACCTGGTTCTGGCTGGTAAAGCCTGAGACAGACATTTTGACTTCGTAGTGGCCTCGCTCCGGAACCAGTTCAGCAGAAAAGTTGCTGATCTTGAGGCCCTCTTCTGCACTGGAGTTCAATACTTTCTCAAGGCTGTCGAGGCTACCTGTCGTGACCAGTCTGAGTTTGAGTTCGCTCACTGTCTTCTCCTTTTTTTCGTGACGCTTTATTTCGCAGTGGCAAAAAAAAAGCCCCCGGACCTTCTCTTGGTGCGGGGGCTGTGTTTTCTGCTTTTAAGCTATCCATGACAGACCCCGCGACACATAATAATGCCGCGTTTCATAATGGTTTTGGTCATGGATCGTGTGGAATTCATGGTCGCTAATGCACCAGGCTAAATTTCAGTGCACTGTATACCAAATTTTTCAATTGTGTGTAAAGGCTTTTTGTTGAAAGGCTGAAAGTAAAAAACAGGCTATTCTTTTTGATACAAGTTCGATAGAGATTGGGCTTTGTCCAGTGATTTCATGTAAAATGGCCTGTTATGTTCATGAAGAAATACGACGCCCCGAGAGGAGCAAATGAAACAATGGCAAGTTGATAGCTGGAGAGAAATGCCTGTCATCCAGCTGCCGGAATACCCCGATCAAGATCATCTTAAACAGGTGGAGCAACAGTTACACCGCATGCCGCCGCTGGTCTTTGCCGGTGAGGTAAGAGCGTTGCGACAGAAGTTGACAGCTGCTACCGAGGGCAAAGCGTTTCTATTGCAGGGTGGTGACTGTGCCGAGAGCTTTCTGGAGTTCTCAGCAGATAATATTCGGGATACCTTCAAGGTCCTGATGCAGATGGCCGTCGTGCTGACATTTGGCGCCAGTTGTCCTGTCATCAAGGTAGGCAGGATGGCTGGCCAATTTGCCAAGCCCCGTTCGTCTGGTACCGAAGTCATAGAAGGTGTTGAGCTGCCGATTTATCGCGGCGACATCATTAATGCTATGGACGCCACAGTAGAATCCAGAATTCCTGACCCCGAGAGAATGCTTAAGGCCTATCATCAGGCGTCATCGACTCTGAACCTGCTCAGGGCTTTTGCCCAGGGCGGGCTTGCGTCTCTGGAGCAGGTTCACGCCTGGAATCTGGATTTTGTCGCCAGCAGTCCACAGTCTGAGCAGTACAGTCATCTGGCTGATCGAATTGATGAAGCACTTGATTTCATGAGGGCCTGCGGTATTTCTTCCGAGCATTCCAGGGTGATCAGTGAAACGGACTTCTACACCTCCCATGAAGCTCTTTTGCTGCCTTATGAGCAGGCCATGACCCGTCAGGACAGTCTTTCCGGTCACTGGTACGACTGCTCGGCACACATGCTCTGGGTAGGCGACAGAACTCGTCAGGTTGAGGGGGGACACGTTGAATTCGTTCGGGGTATTAGCAACCCGATTGGTCTGAAGGCGGGTCCAACCATGCCTCCTGAAGATCTGATTCGCCTGATTGATCTGATCAGCCCGGACAACGAAGCTGGTCGCCTGAATGTGATTGTGCGCATGGGCGCAGACAATGTTGAAAAACACCTGCCAGAACTGATTCGTGCTGTCGAGAGGGAAGGGCGTCAGGTGTTGTGGAGCTGTGATCCGATGCACGGCAACACATTCAAGGCCTCCAACGGTTATAAGACGCGTGAGGTCAGCCGAATTCTGCGTGAGGTGAAACAGTTCTTTGCGGTTCACCAGGCAGAAGGAACCTATGCGGGTGGTGTTCACTTTGAAATGACCGGTCAGAAGGTAACCGAGTGCATTGGTGGTTCCCGTGCCGTAACCGAAGACTCTCTGGGTAATCGCTATCATACTCACTGTGATCCAAGACTGAATGCTGATCAGGCGCTGGAACTTGCTTTCATGATTTCCGACACTCTGAAAGACTGTCGAAAACTGCGTGAAAGATGACCACGATGATGCAGTTGGACAGGATCCTTCGAGGGGGTAGTGAATGGCATTGTTACTGCTCAACTCAGCACTGAGGAATTGGAGTTGATAATATCTTTACAGGGCATCTATGCTTCGGAAGGAAATTTTCCCAGTCTGACTAAAAAAATAACCATGAGCGAAAAAACATTTTACATTAAAAAAAGGTCCTTCCTGTGCAAGTTCTTGGTTGTCTGTTTTTTAGCTGGTTGAAGTTTTGTGGCAAATACTTTTGTCAAAGGCGAATCATTTTGGTAGATTAGCCGCCGTTCCGTGGCGAGGCCTCAAAAGCCTGTCACGAGATAGAGACGGGGTATAGCGCAGTCTGGTAGCGCGCCTGCTTTGGGAGCAGGATGTCGGGAGTTCGAATCTCTCTACCCCGACCAGTTTCTTGCAGAAGTAACCTGACTTCTGGACAGAACACGGGGTATAGCGCAGTCTGGTAGCGCGCCTGCTTTGGGAGCAGGATGTCGGGAGTTCGAATCTCTCTACCCCGACCAAATTCTTGCAGAAATTTCACGGTTTCTGGTCAAAACGCATCGGGGTATAGCGCAGTCTGGTAGCGCGCCTGCTTTGGGAGCAGGATGTCGGGAGTTCGAATCTCTCTACCCCGACCATTTTTTCCTCCTTTTTTTCTGTCTATAGTTGTTGTGTAACAACCAACAAAATATTCACAGAAGAAACTCCATGGCGATTTTAAAACTGGTTCCGGAATCCAATCCTGCTTTAAGAACTCCCACTACTCCTGTTACTGACTTTGGTCCGGGTTTTCAGAAAATCGTGGATGATATGTTCGAAACTATGTATGCCGTTAACGGTGCCGGGCTGGCTGCTACACAAGTTGGTCTGGGGATGAGAGTGGCGGTAATTGATGTCACGCGTGATAAAAGTCAGCCTCTGGTCATTGTAAATCCTGAGATTATTGAAAAGTCGGGTGAACAGAAAATGGAGATGGGCTGTCTTTCACTGCCGGGCTGCTGGGCAGCAGTTAAGCGGGCAGGCTGGGTCAAAGTCAGGGCTCAGGATCGTCATGGTGAATTTTTCGAGATGGAAGGTGAGGGTATCCTTTCAGAAGCTTTTCAGCATGAAATCGACCATCTGGACGGTGTATTATTTATTGACAAACTCTCGGCTCTGAAGCAAAAAATGGTACGTCAAAGAGCACGTAAGGCGCTGAAGAAGCATGAAAGAGGTAATAAATAAGGCCGCAGACAGATTTGAATCCAACATGTTTTTGACTCTTGATCCTATAGAAGGTTTGTAGGCTGGAAAATAGAAGTGTTTTCATAGTAAACCGAGCCTTGTTCATTTCAGAGTGCATTTATTAATAAACTAAAAGCAACTTCCTTTCGGCAGAATGAATCGCTTTAGTCTACTTTAGATAAGGTCGTGTTTATTGGCTTGGAGTTACTGTTTTGCTCATTAAAAAAATAAAGGAGTTTGCTCGAACGGGACGTCGTTCATTATTTATAGCTTTTATTGTTTCTATCCCCTGGACTACTGCTGAAGGATCAAACGGCTTGATTGTTCAAGCTCTGGCGATAAACGCTTTTCTTGATTATCTCTATAATCTGCAACAGGGTAATCTGGAAGGAGAAAATGATTCTTCCAGACCTTTTACTATTGGTCTGGATGGGCCTTCCGGAGCCGGTAAGTCTACTTTTCTTGATCAATTTACTCAGGAGCTTCGAACTTCTTCGGCACTTTATCAACGATCACATTCGGAGCTGTCAGGCAGGGTCTGCAGTCTGGAGACACTGGGGATTGATACCTTTCTTCATTCCCGTGCCGACCGACGTGAAATGTTCAGCCATCTGGGCGATGGCGCGTCAGGGAACAACAATGGTGAGGAGTATCGGGCAGAGCTTAGAGATAGCTGTCTGGCAGCGATAGCCCGGGGGGATTCTTTTCGGTATGCCCCTTATTGTCGCCATCTGGAAGGTCAGCTGGGTCCTGAAGAAGCCCGGCGTATCACCTGCGATATTCTTATTATCGAAGGTACTCATGTGAATGATCCGGGGGCTCGGGCTTCCATTGATCACGCCCTGTTTCTCGACAGTGATGATAATTTAATTACCTGGAATATGTGGAAACGGAACTATCTTCTGGGTAATCGAACGAAAAAAGAATTATTTGCAATCTTGCAGGTTTTGTTTGAGCAGTTTAAAACCTGGAGAAGAAGAAATGCTGACCTATCGGACATTCATTTTTATTGGCATACGAATAACGAAGTTCCTGAACTGACAGAAGAAACTATTGATTCAGAGCTGCCAGATCTGGCTCGACAGTTGCGACTTCATCATTTTAACTCAGGCTATGCCCTGACACGTCTTTTTCAACAGAATTCATTAGATTCGGAAGTATTAAGCAGTCGTATGCGTCATCACTTCCAACCTTTCATGTCCAGTAGAAGTCTTGTGGCGATGGAACATGAAAGCTTTCTTTCGTTTGCTAGAATGTTGTTGGAACCATTAAGGCTGACTCTTCACGAGGTCCATCATGGCAATGAGTGTTTATTTGTTTCACTGAACGCTATTCTGCCAAACGATTATTTGAATCGGGAGCGTGTCATTGTCCTGTTGAGACAGTTATGGAAAACCTGGGAGCAGAATAATCTGACTGATGCCCAGAGAAGGCTTTTAAGCTGGATTGCTGCAGATATTGAAGCTGAAGCTGATTTTCTCTCAGAAGGGAATCTGGGCGGACTTCCTACTATTTTGATGACCTGGGCAGCCCTGCTGGGGTCGGATCATCCACCTGATAAACCTTTGTATCTTATGATCCGGTTGGGCGGTGTTATACAGGTCTGGAGCCTTAATCTGGACGGCACCATCAGTGAATTGGATGCTGTTCCTGAAGTTGAGCCGGTGCTGATCTACGATGGTGTTAATCGCTGGATGTTTGCAACGTCCGAACAGAATATCCTGAATAATGTGCCCGGTGTGCTTCCAACGACGCTCTCCACTGATGGTGGTACTTTTAATGATGATGGAGGTCATGACGATGACTCAGGCTTCTATTCTTCTTCCAGTTCCAGTTCATCTTCTTCCCTGTCATCACTCTTGAGCTCATCGGGCGGTCCTATCCGCCAGATTGATGACATGGTGATTGGGGGTAATTTAACCGAACCTGAGCCTGAGCCGTTGTCCAGTTATATTATTTCGCCAGGATTGATAATGCATTCTCGGTAGTAGCCTGTGCGATCTCTTTTGTAGAGCTGGAACGTAATTGTGCCAGATGCTCAAGGACAACAGGTAATAGGGTGGGAGTGTTCCTTTGACCCTGATAGCCTGACATCGGCATGTCCGGGGCATCGGTTTCCAGAACAATACTACTCAGGGGTAACGAGGTGGCCAGCTGGCGTGTTTTTCTGGCCCTCTGGTAGGTAATTGTACCGCCAAACCCCAGTTTGAAGCCCAGTTCAATATACTGTCGGGCCTGTTGTTCACTGCCAGAAAAAGCATGTACGATGCCACCTTTCTCCGGTTTAATTTGCCGGATTTCTTTAAGGATTTCATCGTGTGCTTTCCTGCAGTGCAGAATGACAGGTAGCTTAAATTGATCGGCAAGCTCAAGCTGCCTGATAAAATAGTAGTGCTGTTGCTGACGGTCCGAGTTGGTCAGCGAGTAGTCCAGGCCTATCTCACCCACAGCACAAACCGTCTCGGAATGACGTTCCAGGAATACTTTCAATTCATCAAGGTGTTGAGGTCTGTGGCTTTTCAGAAAATAAGGATGTAGTCCGAGTGAGACAAAGCGTCGCACAGAATCGGGCAAATCATTCACTTGTTTCAGAACTCTGGGCCAGTAACGCGCTTCCGTTGCCGGGATGCAGATTGAGCGGACACCTGCGAGCCAGCATTGTTCAAGGGTTTCATCCCGGTCCTGGTCGAACTCGGGAAAGTCCAGGTGACAATGGCTGTCAAACAATTCTGGTATAGGGGACATAATGTTCATAAAGTTGGTCATCGGGCTTCAGTCTGTTATGTTACCCCGATGAAAATAAAGCAGTACATAGGGTTGGGTGTTTCGCTGGTGCTGATTGCAGTACTGGTTTTTATACCTCGCTACTTCAAGTCGGAATCTGAAACAGGGCTGACCGGGCAGAGCTTCCACAAGAGATGTCTGGTGGCTGAAGGCTGTCGACTGACAACAGCAGACAGCGAGATTGAGCTGAGAATAAAGCCGTCAGGTCTGCCGAAGCTGGAGCCGCTGGATGTTGAAGTTCTCCTGAGAGGCCTGTCAGCAGACAGGGTTACCATGGAGTTTTTTGGCCGGGATATGCCGATGGGGTTAGCTCCTTTTCCACTCTACAAGCAGTCCTCTTTTTTTGGGCCTTCGGTATTCAGTGGCGTAGGTAACCTGACTTTTTGCACGGTTGATAAAGATATGACCTGGCTGGCCAGACTGGTGATTGAATCAGGTTCCGAAGTGACAACAGTTGTTTTTGAACTGGAGACTTGAATTATGAAGCTATTGGCAATGGCTACGTTGGCCATTTTCGCAGGCATGTCACCTATAGCCCTTCAGGCGGCAGATGTTGAGATAAAGGATCAGTACGCAAGAGCGGTACCGGCTGTTTCCACAAACTCTGCGGCTTTTCTGACTATTACCAACAAAGGTAAAGAAGATATCAAGCTGGTCTCTGCCGACAGTGATAGCGCGGTTCATGTTGAGCTGCACGGTCACAGGCATGAAGGGAATATGATGAAAATGTTCGAGTTGAAAGATATTGATATACCGGCAGGTAAAACTGAATATCTCAAAAGTGGTGGCAATCATATCATGCTGATGGGTTTGAAGAGGCCATTGAAAGCCGGTAGTGAGGTTGATGTCACCCTGCATTTCTCTGACGGGGACGCTGTGGATGTAAAAGTGCCGGTAAAGGATCTTAGTCACGAAACCAAAGATATGGCCCATGGCAGTGCCACGAAGCATGGCGAGATGGATCACGGCTCAGTGGATCACAGTACCATGGATCACTGATTCAGAAGTCATCCTGGCCTGATCCTGTCACTTCACTTTAAAGCGAAGTGGCAGGATTCAGGAGAGCTCAGTGCTCGCGGGTGGTCCTGAAGCTAATATCCGGGTAGCGTTCCTCTGCCAGGGAGAGATTGACACGGGTAGGAGCCAGGTAAGTCAGGTAGCCACCACCATCAATCGCCAGATTGTCAGCGCATTTGCGCTTGAATTCCTCCAATTTACGTTCGTCCGTACAATCCACCCAGCGGGCGGTATTGACATTGACCGGCTCGTACATAGCCTCCACCTTGTACTCATCCTTAAGGCGGCGCATAACGACATCAAACTGGAGTACGCCGACCGCACCCAGGATCAGGTCATTATTGTTCAGAGGCATGAACAACTGGGTTGCGCCTTCTTCTGAAAGTTGTTGCAAGCCTTTCTGGAGCTGCTTGAGCTTCAGAGGGTCTCTCAGGCGAACGCGCTTGAAAAGTTCGGGGGCGAAGTGTGGAATCCCGGTAAAGCGAATCTCTTCGCCCTGGCTGAAAGTATCGCCAATCTGGATAGTGCCGTGGTTGTGCAGACCGATAATGTCACCGGAGATAGCTTCCTCGACATGGGAGCGATCACCTGCAAGAAAAGTGACAGCGTCGGCAATTTTTACATCTTTGCCGATTCGCACATGCTTCATTTTCATATTACGGGTGTATTTTCCGGAACAGATGCGCAGGAAGGCAATGCGGTCACGATGTTTAGGGTCCATATTGGCCTGGATCTTGAATACAAAGCCAGAAAATTTGGCTTCGTCCGGCTCCACTGCCCTCTGATCTGTTATACGAGCCAGAGGCGCTGGAGCCCACTCGGCAAAGTCGTCCAGCATTTCACGGACGCCAAAGTTGGCTAGGGCAGTACCAAAGAAAACAGGCGTCATCTTGCCAGCATGATAGGCTTCCAGGTCAAACTCATGACTGCCGCCGCGAACCAGTTCCACCTCATCGACAAAGTCTTCATGAATATCACCCAGCAGCTCTTTGGCTTCGTCCGACTCAAGACCCTTGATACGAATATCGTCGGGTATAGTATGTCCCTGGCCGGGGGTGAAGACGTGAATAGTATCGGTGTAGAGGTTATAAACCCCCTTGAAATTCTTGCCCATGCTGATCGGCCAGGTAATGGGAGCACACTGAATTTTCAGGATGCTTTCCACTTCGTCCAGCACTTCAATCTGGTCCCGGACTTCACGGTCCATCTTATTAACAAAGGTAAAGATTGGAGTGTCTCTCAGACGACAGACCTCCATCAGTTTAATGGTCCGGTCTTCGACACCCTTGGCGCCGTCAATCACCATCAGGCAGCTATCCACTGCTGTCAGGGTTCGGTAGGTGTCTTCCGAGAAGTCTTCGTGTCCGGGAGTGTCCAGCAGGTTGACAGTGCAACCTTTGTAAGGGAACTGCATAACCGAGGTGGTGATCGAGATACCTCTTTCCTGTTCCATTTTCATCCAGTCAGAAGTAGCCATACGACCGCTTTTACGACCTTTTACAGTGCCGGCCATCTGGATAGCACCACCCAGAAGCAGCAGCTTTTCTGTGATGGTGGTTTTACCGGCGTCCGGGTGACTGATGATCGCAAAGGTTCGACGCTTTGCCACTTCGGGGGATAATCCACTCATTGATGTTTTGCCTGATTCCAGAGCTTGAAAAAATGGCGACATTATATCCGCTCTGTTGCGCAAAGCCAGAATCATCATAAAAGATTGAAATCGGATGTTGTGCTTGATAACACAGGACTTTTGGCGAAACCGGTCGATAAAGTTGCGAGGAGATTGATGATAAGGAAGTGAGTGTTTTGAATCCATCGCAACGGACTTTGCAATGCTTGCAACCCCTGCTGGACAGAGGGCAGGATGAATCCAGTGACATTTCTGTCAGAGGCAAGTGGCGAGGCCGGGAGGCCGAGTTGCTGCCGCTTCCTGTCAGAGAGCTGAGGGAAGGTGAAAAACTCAGTGCCAGTGAAGGTACTACGGCATTTGTTTTCAAGTACGGCAGTTTTGTGGAAAATCAGCTTCACAATGATCTCAAAAGCAAGCCGCTGAACCAAAGAACCATTAAAAAGCTGGAAACACGGGCCACAGACCTGCTAAGGGATGTCAGAAAGCTGAATTGCAGCAGTATAGAGCTCTGGCTGGATTCCGGTATGGTGGCAAAAGCGTTTGAGACTGCGACACCTTTTAAGTGGCGATCTCTTCCTCCACATGAGCAGGAGCATCTTAAGGAAGTCGTTCAGTTTCAGCTCTCTGGTCATACCGATTATCTGAGTCAATCAAAGGCTCTTGAGCTTGCGGTAAAAGTGGTCGCTCAGCATGAATCCATCTTCTCAGCCAATATTCCCGAAACGGCCCGCTTTCTCACCGGGGAAACAGAGGAGGGACATACTCTTTTTCCCGGTCAGCTCAGGCTCTGGGCCGAAGAGCACTTTGATAAGGACAAAGTCCCGGGAACTCCGATAGAAGGTGATGATCTCTATATCAGCCAATACGAGATGGAGCTGATAGGTAATGCCGAGTATTACACCAACCGTGTTTCTGGGCTTCTTTCCGGTTCCCCATTGGAGCGTCTGCAGAACACCAGTTATGCCGAACAGGCTGAAGAGGCCAGAGAGCTTGCCAAGCAACTTATCAAGACGCTGGATGCACTGGAACGGCATTCACAAAATTTGCCTGCCCAATTGCAGCAGGCTCTAATCCATGATCTGGTGGGGCAGCTCGATGGTGTGTTGGATTTTATCGATCAGCTGGAGGTCAGTGACCAGGAGAATCCACTGGGGCCGCTGCAGTGGAAAAAGTTTAAAGGTCAGGAACTGATTTCCGCAATTAATGTTCTCAAGAATGAAATTGAGCATGAAAGTGCACTCATCAACAACTCAGGTAAGAAAGGTCTACTCAGCAGAAAGAAAACCAGCAAGCTGGCAAAGCTGGAAGCATTGCATCAGACGTGGAGTGACCATTTTGACCGTATTCAGGAAGGAACAGACAATGATCTTCCTCCAGCCAGAGCGAAGCTAACTGGAAGAGCTTCCCGGGCTGACGCTCTTCCCGTGGTTGATGCAAAGGCTTATACCGCCTGTATACTGAAGCGGCTGGGAGAGGTGGGTCTGGATAATGCCAGCAAGAAACTGAAAGAATCACGCAGTGAGGTGCTCTCAACAGTTCAATGGGAAAAAATCACTACCCATCTGGATGTGAGGATTGAGGGGCGAACCCGGCATTATGAGAGTCAGCTGACCCCTGCTTCGCAAATGAAGTGGGGAGAAGGAGCAAAAGATATCTTTGAGCATTCTTATGAGGGTATGGGCAGGCCTTCGACTGAAACCAGAGAACGCGTTCATGCCGTCAATATGGCACAATCTGAGCTGTCCACTGCAGAAATGGGGAACAAGAAAGTTCTGTTCAAAGGGTTGCGTTCCGGAACCCTCTCGGCCTATGGGATAAAAGAAAAAGAGCCTCGACTTGCCGCAGCCAAAAACCGGGCCAGGGAGTTGGTGACGGCGGCTGTAAAACAGTTTCTGGATGATAATCCAGACTATCTGACATCGGGGCAGCCTGTTCCTTTGAAAATGCTCTCCACGTCTATGCTCAGTGCCGACAAACTGAGGCACTATCTGCATATTCATGATGATGAACTGAAGATGCAGAGAGAGCAGGTCGCCGCCCTCAAGGAAGTTCAGAAAGAACTCAACGATGGTAAGCCATTGGTTATTTCTGATGCCAAAGGCGAAAAATATCAACTCAGAGTCAATATGAAGCTGGCCAACACTAATTATGGTGTCAATTCACTGTCATTGGGTGGTCTGAAGTCGGTTGTCCGTCCCTGGGGTGAGGCCAAGCGGGTTAATAATGAGGGACTTATTGAACTGATGGGCTCTTTAGACCAGTTCGATCCTGTTGGCGGTTGGGTTGGCGACTATCTGGCAGGCTCGGCCCCGGAGCAATCCAAGCAGATTGTTCGTATGCTGGTTGAACAGATCAGGGATCTTCATGTTTCAGGCGACTATCAAACAGAAGGCGAAGATGCCTATAAGATGGTTGAGCGAATTCAGTTGCTGGCATTCAAGATAGGCGCAGTGGGTCATATCAATTGTAAAAGTGGCAAGGATCGAACCGGAGAAGCCGACGCCTCTATCAAGCGCTTTGCTGCCGAAGTGGAGGCCAGAGGCTATGTCCCGGATCCCCGCAAACCCGTTAGCCGGGAGGATCGTAACCTCAGTCAGGCTTTCCAGTTTGGTTCAGGTAATCTTGAATTGCAGCAAATGAACATCAACATCCCCGGGTTCAAGACTAAGTTGAACAAAAAGCGTCTGGGTGAATTTGCTCATAAGCTTGCTCATAAAGCTCGGTTTAAAGTGAAATAACCACCGAAAATCTTGCGGGTGTGAACTCTGCCCGCCTTGTTTTTCCCGGTGCTAAACAGCATGAGAGCCTCCAACTGCTAAGCCAGGTTTCAAAGCTTCCTCAAGTCTGACATAGACAGAAAGTATTTTGGATCTGTCTTACGAGGCTTATAGGTTGATTAGTCCTTTTCTGACGTCTGCAAATAACCCTCTGTCTACGAACATGGCTGTCTGTTGTTTTACTAGAAACCTAAATCGAAACTGTTATCTGGACCGCTAAAATCGATGTTGCCTATCTCGATGTTGCCTATCTCGATGTTGCCTATCTCGAGGTTGCCTAGCTCGAGGTTGCCTATCTCGAGGTTGCCTAGCTCGAGGTTGCCTAGCTCGAGGTTGCCTAGCTCGAGGTTGCCTAGCTCGAGGTTGCCTAAATCGAGACTGCCTAAGTCGAGACTGTTACCCAGACCGCTTAAATCGATGCTGTCACCGATACCGCTTAAATCGAGACTGCCTTGATCAAGAACATCTCCAATGACTGAATCTGAAATTGATAAATTTCCTGTGACAGTAGACGGAGAAAGATCTCCGCGCACATCACCGGTATCAGATGAATATCTGCTACCCATATTGACGGGATATTCAGGGCTTAATAGGGCAGCATACACATAGGGCATCAAAAACCCATCTATTGGAAAAAACCAGGCAGTGGGACTCATTTGAGCCAAGCTATGGTAATAACTGCCAAGCTTCTGATGGTGCAACGACAATGAGTTGTCTAATTCTTGCTTTTTCTGGCTCACAAGTTTATCGAACTCATGGGATTTAATTAAAACCTGAGCGTCAAGCTTGCGCTTGAGATTAGCGATGGCAGTTTCTTTTAAATTCTGACATTTGTTTTCTGTGGTTGGATAAGCTTTGATCTTTTTAATCTCTTTATTTATTATTTTTGGTCTCGGTATTTTTTTTTGGTAAGTCCGTGGGTTCATATGTGTTTCATTAAAAAATTTGTCGATTAGTTCTTCAGCGCTTTTTCTCATTTTGTCTGTGGGTGCTAGTATCATAGCTTCCAAGGAAAGCGTAATAGCCTCTTTTAAAGGTATTTTTAATCTATCTGTGTCAAGACGACTTCTAATGTGGCGAAAACTAAGATCCGCTTTTTTAAATTTCTTGGTAGCTTCTTTAATTTTTTCATTGTAGCGTGTGAGAATACTTGGTTCTCTAATTAGAGTGCTAATTTGATTTTGATAATTAGTTTTGTGTGAGCCAATAATCTTTTCAATCTGTGACTGACTGTTTTTAATAAAAACTTTTCTTGATGCGTCTACGGTTTTATAAAACTGTTGATTAATTTTCTGTTCAATGATTTTTTTATGAAGTTTCCTGAGGTCAACATGGTCTGGATTTATTGCTAAAGCTTTCAGGCAAAAGGTGCTCTTGTCTTTATCAAAACCTGCATGTTTGGTGAGCCGGTAAAAGTGCTCGAAACTGACTGCCTGGGATACCACTTTTTTATACAAGATATCAAACTGTTTTGAGGAATGTGGATTTAAGGCAGTGACTTTATCAAATGTAAGGAGTGCATCATCAAAGTTTTTAATAAATGTACACATCTTATTGAATAATCTGTCGGCAACCTCATCTCTAGTAAATTCGCCCAGTCCAGCAAGACTTACTCTGATAAAAGCCCTTATCCCGGCAGCTAATGAGTCGACCTCGTTGGTTAGTAAAGAAGATGCCTTTTTGAGAATTATTTTTTTACTGTCTTCACGAATAGCTTTCATCTTCTTATCAAGTAAAAACAGTGATTCAGTGGATACCTCTTCAGGTAAATGCTCTATTGTTTTTATCATATGCTGAATAAGAAAATTATGCTTTAAATCTGACAGGGTTCTTATATTTCCTTCATGATTTTCAACGAATTCTATTAACGACTCCATAGTGTTGAGTGAATCAAGGTGACGGCACATATTAGCAACGGCTATGTTATGCAGTGTTGCATTCAAATTTTTAAGAAGCTCTAAGTTTCTTTGTACTCTTTCTTGCCCCCACGTCTGCAGATTAATGCGAAGATGATCCAGACTTTTTTGCTCTTTCTGTATCTTTTCATCGACCAAACAAGAAACCCTGTATATCAACTGGAGAGTCTCGGCATTACCGGAGTCAGGGTGTTGAGCCTGGTCCTCGTCAAATAACGTCTTTAATGAGTCCTTTAGCGGACAGAGCGTATCGGGAAATGCAATGAACTCAGATAGCTCTGAGTAGACGAGATTCAGTAGGGGGCTGATACTGGAAAATGATTGGGTGGCACGCTTCAGATTATCTTCCAGGAGCGTATATATATTCTGTATTTGTTCATCAAGCCTATTCTGTAGTCTGACGTATCTTCTGTTATCGTATCTGTGTACGGGCCACTTAAGATTCTCATCTATATTAGATTTCAGTGTTTCCAACGCCAATTTGTTGCGCTCATAATCTTCCAAAGGCTTATCCTTATTTGCATAAGCTTGAAAGCTACTCCGATAGCTATCAATCTGGCGTTCAATTTCACTGAGGCCTAAACGCAACCAAACAAAATTGGGTAGCAGGCATCGAAAACATGATTGATCAAGTGCTGCAATTCTGGAGCGTCTTTGTAGTCCGGTACTTTGTGGTCCACTTGTTAAGGCCGATGAATCGATGTTCACAAGGGGCAATACTGAAGTAGTTTGTTCTCCATGATTCTGGGATGATTGCCATCTCGTATCAGTTTTTGTTAAGGAAAAATCATGTATCATAGTAATCTCCAATTTGAGCCTGAGTAGTCAGTTAGAAACAGACGCTGAGAAAAGCCGATTAATCAATTCTTGCTAAGTGGTTCCTCAGTTGTTTTCGAGTATTTCTGACCATAATGGCGGGTTAGACTGTGATTTCATGAAAATGTTCCATACATTTTTTCTGTTATTTTCTCATTACGTGAAATCTTTGCTGCATTGCTGATGAAGCCCGTCCTTCCAACCTCTGATCCAGCCATCGTTGCTTCACTCAAAAAAGGCATAAACTGCTCCCGACATCCTGCGACGGTGGATTCAGGTCAGGTAATTATCAGACCGATGGGTTCTGAGGCGCAGCTTGATCCAATAAGAGGTTGGGTGGCTGACCAACAGAAGGTGAATCTGCTTGCCAGCTGCTCACACTTAATGGTTTAGGTTGAAATAAAGGTTCAGTGCCTTGCAGGTGGATAGCATCCACCTGAAGAGAGAAGCTGTTCGGCAGGCTAGCAGCCTGTCGGACTTAAGACTGTCCTACTGCGGTTGCAATAAATTGGTCTGAAAATCCGCTTTTGTTCGTCAAATAGCTCGCTATTCTCCTCACAAAACCGAATTTTCATACTCAATTTTCTGCCGTCCTCGCTACGGGCGCTATTCTCGGTCAGGCTGCTAGTGTTCAGAATGTTCTGGCCACAGCAAAACGTGCCAGGTCTTCCGTAGCGTCACGATACTCGCAGCAGCATGCAGGTGCCATCCAGACCGATAGCGATTGTTTCCACGGGCTCGGTAAGTGATGGCAAGTCGTAGCGAGTGTCTTTCTGGTCTTCGACTAACGCACCTACTCTGTCGGATAAATGCTTGATGTACGAGTTTGACAGTACTCTTTGATGATTGGTTTCAAAATCTTCTTTTACAGCAGGAGCAGGCATCTGACTGTATTTCCAGGCAAGAGTTTTGGCAAATTTGGGTGTAGCAGAGCCAACAATCCCAGTGCGAAGATCAATCGGTGCCAAAGTACTTCCACCCCTGACCCCCTGATAAACAGAACGTTCCATGGGTACGCGCCCGTATAAGGTTTCGTAGTGCTTCAGCACTTTTCCCTTATAGCTGCTCCACTTCTGCTGGTTAACGACGATAGGTTCTTTATTAGGGGGCTCAAATAGCTTCAGTAACTCTTGAGTTCCGAGTTGCCCTGCTTCATTCAGTGCTCTCTGCAAACCATCTTCAAGATTCAGCATGTTCCCAGAATCAATAGGCACCACAATCTGCTGGACAATAGTTTTCTCTCGGCGGGCAATAATAGAAGCAGACATGACAGGTTACTACTATGAAAAGGTGTTTCCATAATAGCTGTAAATTAAGTGTACATTTGTTTCAATCATTCAGAGAGAGCAACAAAAGCTTTCAGGAAAAGGGTGCTCTTGTCTTTATCAAAAGCTGTATGATTGGTGAGCCGGTAAAAGTGCTCGAAACTGACTGCCTGGGATACCACTTTTTTATACAAGATATCAGAATGTTTTTTTGAGGTATGTGGATTTAAGGCAGTGACTTTATCAAATGTAAGAAGTGCATCATCAAAGTCTTTAATAAATGTACACATCTTATAGAATAATGCCTCGGCAACCTCATCTTTTCTAAATCCACCCAGTCCAGTAAGACTTGCTCTGATAAAAGCCTTTATCCCGGCATCTAATGAGTCGATCTCGTTGGTTAGTAAAGAAGATGCCTTTTTGAGAATTATTTTTTTACTGTCTTCACGAATAGCTTCCATCTTCTTATCAAGTAAAAACAGTGGTTCAGCGGATACCTTTTCAGGTAAATGCTCTATTGTTTTTATCATACGCTGAATAAGAGAGTTATGGTTTGAATCTGACAGGGTTCTTATATTTCCGCCATGATTTTCAACGAATTCTATTAACGACTCCATAGTGTTGAGTGAATCAAGGTGACGGCACATATTAGCAACGGCCATGTCATGCAGGGTTGCATTCAGATTTTTAAGAAGCTCTAAGTCTCTTTGTGTTCTTTCTTGCCTCCTCATCTGCAGTCTAATGCGAAAATGATCCAGGCTTTTTTGCTCTTCCTCTATCTTTTGATCGACCAAACAAGAAACCTTGTATATCAACTGGAGAGTCTCGGCATTACCGGATTGGGGGTGTTGCGCCTGGTCCTCGTCAAATAACCTCTTTAATGAGTCCTTTAGCGGACAGATCGTATCGGGGAGTGCAATGAACTCAGATAGCTCTGAGTAGACGAGGTTCAGTAGGAGGCTGATACTGGAAAATGATTGGGTGGCACGCTTCAAATTAGCTTTCAAGAGTGTATCTACATTCTGTATTTGTTCATCAAGTCTATTCTGTAGCCTGACGTATCTTCTGTTATCGTGTCTGCGTACGTGTCTGCGTATGGGCCACCTGAGATTCTCATCTATATTAGACTCCAGTGTTCTCAATGCCAATTTGTTGCGCTCATAAGCTTCCAAAGGCTTATCCTTATCGGCATAAGCTTGAAAGCTATTCCGATAGCTATCAATCTGGCGTTCAATTTCACTAAGGTCAAAATCCAACCGAAAAGATTCGGGTAATTTGGGTAGCAGGCATCGAAGGCATGATTGATTAATTGCTTCAATTCTGGAGCGTCTTTGCAGCCCGGTACTTTGTGGTTCAGGTGTTAAGGGCAATGAATCGATGTTCACAACCGATGAATCGATGTTCACAAGGGGCAATACTGAAGAAGCGGTTTGTTCTCCATGATTCTGGGATGATTGCCATCTCGTATCAGTCTTTGTTAAGGAAAAATCATGTATCATAGCAATCTCCAATTTGAGCATGAGTGGTCAGTTAGACACAGACGCTGAGATAAGCCGATTAATCAATTCTTGCTAAGTGGTTTCTCAGTTGTTTTCCAGTATTTCTGACCATAATGAAGGTTTAGACTGTGATTTCATGAAAATGTTCCCTACATTTTTCTGTTATTTTCTCATTATGTGTTTTGCCCCCTTCGATTCGGATGATAGAAGTCGTAGATCAAAATCTGATAGATGAATAAAATGAAGGGCTTATCAAGCTGATGGGTTCTGAGGTGCAGCTTGATTCCATAAGAGTTTGGGTGGCTAACCAACAGAAGGTGAATCTGCTTGTCAGCTGCTCACACCCGATGGTTTAGAGTGAAATAAAGGTTCAGTGCCTTGCAGGTGGATAGCATCCACCTGAAGAGAGAAGCTGTTCGGTAGTGTTCAGAATGTTCTGGCCACAGCAAAACGTGCCAGGTCTTCCATAGCGTCACGATATTCGCTGTCAGGCAAGGCCTGCAGGCAGGCAATGGCCTTCTCAGACTGTTCTCTGGCTATGCGGGATGTGTAATTCAGCGCTCCACAGGTGCGAACCGCCTCAACAATTTGATCAATCTTATCCAGACCACCTTGTTCAATAGCTTCCCTGACCAGTGCTTTCTGCTCCGGGGTGCCCTGGGAGAGAGTGAATATCAAGGGCAAAGTGGGTTTGCCTTCTGCCAGGTCATCGCCAAGGTTTTTTCCCATGTCTTCGCTGCTGCCCTCATAGTCCAGCAGGTCATCTACCAGCTGGAATGCCATGCCCAGATGATTGCCAAAATCTCTCAGGGATTGTTCAACCCTGCTGTCCACATTAGACAGGATCGCTGCAGTATGGGTAGAGGCTTCAAAGAGCATGGCGGTCTTACATCGGATAACATCCATATACTGTTCTTCTGTCACGCTGGCATCGTTGATATTCATCAACTGCATGACTTCACCCTCAGCAATGATATTAGTGGCATCAGAGAGAATCTTGAGCAGCTTCATGTTGTCCAGACTGACCATCATCTGAAAGGCTCGGGAATAGAGAAAGTCGCCCACCAGAACACTGGGAGCATTACCCCAGAGCGCGTTGACCGTATCGCGACCTCGGCGGAGGTCCGACTGGTCCACGACATCATCGTGCAGCAGCGTTGCGGTATGGAGAAACTCGATGATAGCCGCCAGTGGGATATGGTCCTGTCCCCGAAAGCCTGTGGCGCCTGCGGTCAGCAGAACCAGAAGGGGTCTGAGCCGTTTGCCTCCGGACTGGATTATGTACTGGCCAATTTTGCTGACCATGACAACATCCGAGTGCAGTTGTTCGGCGATGTACTGGTTAACCAGAGCAAAATCTTCGCTGACAACGGTTTGAAAGGAGTGCTTGTTGCGTTCAGGCATAAGGCTGCTGCAGAGATAGGGAAATCGAGCATCGTAGGTAGAGACCACCCGGCTGTCAATAGCTGTATGACTTTGGTGCTTATTTCATGGGTATCACCCCCAGGGGTCATAAAGGATAAATCGGGGTTGCCAGTCGGATTGCAATTCCTTAGAATTTGCGCCCCTGTCTTACAATCTGACTGAGAATCCGGGCGGCGGTCCATTTTGTCATGCTTTTGAGCTCTGTTTTCAGAGTTGATCAGAAGTTTATGCGGCGCAGCCCACCTTGAAGTGATGATCAGATAGACGTAGATGGCATTGAAAATTCCGGTCTGAGTACCCTGGTCTTGTTTTCTTGAACCAAAGCCTGGATCTCGCCGGATGCCTTTGACAAAGAGGCTATTAAGGATTTTCGGAGATAAATATGTACGCAGTTATCAAAACTGGCGGCAAACAGTACCGTGTTGCTGAAGGCACAACCCTGAAGGTTGAAAAACTGGACGTAGCTGCAGGTGAAAGCCTGGATATTAACGACGTTCTGCTGGTAGCTAATGGTGAAGAAGTCAAGATCGGCGCTCCTGTTGTTGAAGGTGCCAAGGTGACTGCTGAAGTTGTAGCTCATGGTCGTGGTCCAAAGATCAAGATCATAAAGTTCAAGCGTCGTAAGCATCACCGCAAGCAGATGGGCCACCGTCAGTGGTTCACTGAGCTGAAAATTACCGGCATTGCTGGCTAATAATCAGGCCTTTTAATTGCTGAAGCCGCTCAAGGCTGATTAAAAGGGCATGGCTGATGGACTGGAAACAGTTCGTTAAATACTTCTAAGGTCTGCATCTGGTGTGGTAGCCGGCTGTTTGACCGGGCTAAAAGGAGAGCAGCATGGCTCACAAAAAAGCAGGTGGTTCTACTCGTAACGGTCGCGATTCAGAAAGTAAACGCCTTGGCGTTAAGCGTTTCGGCGGTCAGGTAGTCAACGCAGGTAATATCCTGGTTCGTCAGCGTGGCACCAAGTTCCACGCGGGTGAAAACGTCGGTATTGGCAGGGATCATACCCTGTTTGCCAAGGCTGACGGTAAGGTTGTTTTTGAGGTTAAAGGTCCTCAGAAGCGTAAGTACGTTCGCATCGAAGCTGCGTAACAGTACTTTTCTGGTGTTTACCCCCTGTTGAGGGTGGCGCCACGGGAAAGCCCTGCTTTTTGGCGGGGCTTTCTTGTATATGCGTAAAGTGATTTGAGTGGTGTAGACTCCTGAAGTTGAGTGTCTGGAGGTCAATGCTTTTCTTTTGCTGCAGGCATTTGGGTGAGTATTTATCTGCAGGCATTGGCCGTCTGAAGTCATTGCTGCGGGAGGTTTTGAATGAAGTTTGTCGATGAAGCCACCATCAGGGTTCAGGCTGGCAAAGGTGGCAATGGCTGCCTGAGTTTCAGGCGAGAAAAGTATGTTGCCAAAGGGGGGCCGGACGGTGGCGATGGTGGTGACGGAGGCAGCATCTATGTGGTTGCCGGGAACGACCTGAACACGCTGGTGGATTATCGCTATCAGCGCAGCTATCAGGCAGAAAATGGTGAGTCGGGTCGTGGTCGCAATTGCTCCGGTGCCAAGGGGCAGGATCTGGAATTGCCTGTACCTGTGGGCACTACGGTTGTGGATGATGAAACAGAAGAAGTGATTGGTGATCTGACACACGAGGGCCAAAAGTTACTGGTCGCCCAGGGTGGCTGGCATGGTCTGGGTAACACCCGCTTTAAATCCAGCGTCAACCGTGCTCCGAGACAGACAACCAAGGGTTCTGCGGGTGAAGAGCGTTCGCTCAGGCTGGAGCTCAAGGTTATCGCTGACGTGGGGCTTCTGGGTATGCCCAATGCGGGTAAGTCTACCTTTATTCGCTCAGTCTCTCATGCCAGGCCGAAAGTAGCAGACTATCCCTTTACCACGCTGGTTCCTAATCTCGGTGTGGTGAGTGTGGAGAAGCATCGCAGTTTTGTTATCGCTGATATTCCCGGTCTGATTGAGGGGGCTGCCGATGGTACGGGTCTGGGAATTCGATTCCTTAAGCATCTTTCACGTTGTCGTGTACTCCTGCATTTGGTCGATGTGGCTCCCTTCGACGAGAGCGATCCTGTGCATGTGGCAAATGCCATTGTCGATGAGTTGAAAAGTTTCAGTCCGGCTCTGGCTGAACGTGAGCGCTGGCTGGTGCTGAACAAGCTGGATTTGTTGCCCGAAGAGCAACAGCAGGAGATCTGTGATCGGGTGATTGCAGAGCTGGGCTGGGAAGGACCTGTTTACAAGATTTCCGCAATCTCTTCCCGGGGTACAGAAAAGTTGGCCCAGGATCTGATGTCTTACATTGAAGAGCGTAATCTTCAGGAGAGCGAAGATGCTGAACTGGCTGCTCAGGAAGCAGAGGCCCGTCAGAAGCTGGAGCACGAAGCCAGAGGGCGTATGCGTGAGCTGGCGGAAGAGAGGAGGCAGCAGCGTCTTGCCAGAAAAGCTGAAAAAGCGGCTCGGGACGACGATGATCATGACGACGATGATGATGTTGAAGTCTTCTACGCACCTTAGAGGCTGTGGCAAAACTGGCGAGCAAAGCTGAACCACTTTATAACTCAGTATTAGCGAAGCACTGCACGACAGCCTTCTCAGGTTCAGGGGCGAGTGCAGGAGAAAGTGCAGGAGAGCAACATGAGTGAGCGTAGCAGGCTGAAAACAGCCCGACGCTGGGTGGTCAAAATAGGTAGCGCCCTGTTAACGGATGAAGGGCGTGGTCTGGCTATTGATCAGATAGATGGTTGGGTCGATGAGTTGTGCGAACTGCGTAAGCAAGGTGTTGAGCTGGTTCTGGTGTCATCCGGAGCTGTCGCGGCTGGCATGGAAAAGCTTGGACAAAAGGAGCGACCGACCGCTCTGAACGAGCTTCAGGCTGCGGCTGCCGTGGGGCAAACGCGACTCGTTCAAACCTGGGAGAGCAGCTTTCAGAGGCATGGTATCCAGCCGGCTCAGGTGTTACTGACCCATGCGGACCACAGCAATCGTCAACGCTATCTGAATGCTCGCAGCGCCTTGAGAACACTGCTTGATATGGATGTGGTTCCCGTCGTTAATGAGAACGATACCGTTGTGACCGATGAGATTCGCTTTGGTGATAACGATACTCTCGGTGCTCTGGTGGCCAACCTGGTGGAGGCCGATATCCTGGTGATTCTGACGGATCAGGAAGGTTTGTATACTGCCGATCCTCGTAAAGACCCCAGGGCGAGACTGGTGAGTGAGGCCAGGGCCTTTGATTCGTCCCTGGATGTTATGGCAGGTGGTGGCAGTGGTCGTTTGGGGCGCGGTGGCATGCAAACCAAGCTTCGGGCGGCTCGTCAGGCGGCGGCATCTGGTGCGGCAACGGTTATTGTGGGCGGCAAGATTGAGAGTGTCATCACTCGCCTTTTTGAACAGGAAGCTTTGGGGACCTTGCTCACTCCGGATCATGAGCGATTGGCTGCTCGCAAGCAGTGGTTGCAGGGGCACATGCAAACTTCAGGAAAGCTGGTTCTGGATGCGGGTGCCGTTAATGTGCTTAAAAACCAGGGCAAAAGTCTTCTTGCCGTGGGGGTAAAGGCTGTAGAAGGTCACTTCCTTCGGGGCGAGATGGTGGCCTGCATTGATGAGTCGGGTCAGGAAGTGGCCCGTGGCTTGATCAATTACGGGGCTGATGATGCCCGGAAGATCATGGGCAAACCCAGTCACCAGATAGGTGAGTTGTTAGGTTATTCAGGTGAGCCCGAGCTTTTGCATCGAGATAATATGGTGCTTGCTGGGCATTGAGTCAGGTATGGGATCAGATCGCAACTCATTGAGGTATTCGTCTTTATGATCTGATCCCGGTTTCATGGACACCGGTATAATTATTGTCAATCCTGTTTCTTTTTCCACAAAAAGGATGCTGCTCTTCCCAGATGCCCACCAAGCCAAGCGGTTTTTCGAGCAATAAATCCTGAATGTTTGGCGGCCCAGTGAATCATGAAAAAATTAGTGGCGACAAATTTCTTGCCGTAGTAAGGCCAGTTTCTGGCGCTGATGGCGCTGTAATTTTTATCGTATTTGAAAATAGGGATGCAATCTTCCAGCGGGTAGCCTGTTATGCTTTCGAAGATGATGTTAAACGCTGCCTGACCAAATGAAACGCCCAGTGCCTGTGTTGTGCCCATGCTCAGATATTTGGCCGCTGCCAATTTGATAGCGCTGAATGTAAATGCAGTGGCTGCAACCTGCTGGGTCAGAATAGCCCATGAGGTTGTTGCCACCGTGTTATAATCTGCCTCCGAAGCACGTAGCTTCTCATACTCTTCTTTAACTGCCTCTGCGGAATAACCATTGGTGTCCCACTCATCTTGAAACTCGCCCCCTTTGTTTTGTTGAAAGAGCAGACCTGCCTGGGCGGCAATGCCGGCGGTATTCAGCGCCAGAATGGTGAGTGAATTCCAGATGCCTGTTTGCTGGAACGAAATTCCCAGGCCGAGTGCCAGGATGTAGTAAATGGTGTATTCAGAAGCACCACTTGCGGCGAATACCAGAGGTGGAAGCAGGAGAAGCGTGCCGCTATTTCTGTTCATATAATCACTGATTCCAGCGTTAGGTATGCCGGAATCTTTTTGATAGAGAGCCTGAGCCTTTCCGGGTTCCATCAGGATCTCTTTTGAATTCTCCGGGGAGACGGTGCGGTAATAAAACTCATGATCCCCTTTGCGGAACAAGTTGGACGACTTTTCAGTCTTCGCAACAGCGTCCGCGATCTTCCGGAAGGCTTCCTGATCGTTGTCGTTTGCAGCAGGTTGGCTGCCAATTTTGACTTTCTCCATGATTTTTGAAATTTCGCCGGTGCAAACGACCTTGGGATGCAAAGGGTGGTCGGATATCGTCTTTTGCACGAGTGCGGCAGCCTTGACGGGATTTATTTTGTAGTCAAATCTGGCTATCCCCATCTCGGTAATTAAATCGGTCGTTGTGCCTTTGGGGGCACAGAGCACCAGAGTGATTTCCGGAGGTAGGGCTGGCGTCGCGTAAGAGAACGTTGCTGCCAGACTGGTGAAAGCGAGTAAGATTAACGAATAAAAATGCCGCATGGTTAAGGTCCTCGTTGAGAGGGGGTAGGAAGAAATAATGCGGAAGTATAGTTGTGAATTTTAAGTTTCAATTTGTAAAGGCATAAAAAAAGCCGGTGAAAACCGGCCTTTTTGTTATGCCCTTGCTATGCAAGGGCTGGCAATTATGCAGACAGAGCTTTGATCTGTGCATTCAGGCGGCTCTTGTGGCGAGCAGCCTTGTTTTTGTGGATGATGCCTTTGTCGGCCATGCGGTCGATCACTGGAACAGCCGCAGTGTATTCAGTTTTAGCCAGTTCAACGTCTTTGGCTTCGATGGCGCGAACTACTTTTTTGATGGAAGTGCGAACCATGGAGCGCAGGGAAGCATTGTGAGTACGACGCTTCTCAGCCTGACGGGCGCGCTTCTTGGCGGATGGAGAGTTAGCCATTTGTGGTGCTCCTAAGAATCTTAATTAACCATTTGCACTGTTTTTAAACAGGGCTGCTTCGGGCACCCTGTTGGGAGTATGGTGTTTGCCGCGTCACAAATGAATCCCCCGGGCAAGGGTCTCACCAGTGCCATACCCATACAGTCAAGTCGCGGAATCATGCCTATTTGGACAAGGGTTGTCAATAAGGCTTCCTGGCGCTATGGCGTGCAAACCCGAATGGTGAGGCTGTTAATAACTTTGACAACTCAGTACTATTATCGGTTTTTGATCGTTTGAGCGACCTGAATGTCCACAGAAAACTTATCAGACAGTCCTCAGAAGAGTGAAGCTGAGGATAAATCACCCAGTTTGCTGAGGTCGAGCCTGGTCGTGGGCATAATGACCATGCTTTCCCGGATTTTGGGGTTGGCCAGAGATGTGGTTATTGCTGGGTATTTTGGTTCCACATCGTCAGCAGATGCGTTTTTTGTTGCCTTCAAGATTCCAAATTTTCTTCGTCGACTGTTTGCTGAGGGGGCTTTCTCCCAGGCATTTGTGCCGGTGTTGTCAGAGTATCGTACTAAACGCAGCTTTGATGAGGTGCGCTATCTGATCAGTCGGGTCAGTGGCACTCTGGCAGGTTTGCTGCTGTTGGTGACCCTGGTCTGCATGTTGGCCTCTCCCCTGTTAATCCGCCTGTTTGCTCCGGGTTTTATGGATTATCCCGAAAAACTGTTGTTGGCTCAGGAGATGTTGAGGATTACCTTTCCCTATCTTCTGTTGATCTCGCTGACGGCTCTGGCGGGCTCCATTCTGAATAGTTACAACCGCTTTGCAGTACCTGCGTTTACCCCGGTTCTGCTGAATCTCAGCATGATTGGCTCTACTGTATTGCTGTCGCAATGGTTTGATGAGCCTGTCATGGCTCTGGCCTGGGGTGTGGTGATTGCCGGCGTGTCACAGTTGTTATTGCAAATTCCTTTTTTATTGCAGATTCGCTTGCTGCCAGCTCCCGGGTGGGGACATAAGCATGAGGGTGTAAGGCGTATCATGAAACTGATGATTCCAGCGTTGTTTGGGGTGTCTGTCAGTCAGGTCAACTTATTACTGGATACGGTGCTGGCGTCTTTTCTGGAAACCGGGAGTGTCTCCTGGCTTTATTACTCAGACCGTTTGTCTGAACTGCCGCTGGGTGTTTTCGGTATTGCTATTGCCACAGTGATTCTTCCAAGCCTCTCTCGCAAGCATGCTGATGACCACGGAGATCAGTTTTCCAAAACCCTGGACTGGGCAATTCGTCTTGTCCTGTTGATTGGCGTTCCGGCGGGCATTGCGCTGTTCATTCTGTCAGAGCCTCTGTTGGCAACATTGTTCGACTACGGTGAGATGCAGAACCGGGACGTTATTATGGCGGGTATGAGTCTTCGGGCTTATTCCCTGGGATTGATTGCTTTTATGCTGATCAAGGTGCTTGCACCCGGCTACTTTGCCCGTCAGGACACCAAAACTCCGGTCAAGATTGCCATCATTGCGATGGTGGCCAATATGGCTTTTAATCTGATGTTGGTTTTCTGGCTTAAACATGCGGGTCTGGCCCTGGCTACTACCCTGTCTGCTTTCCTGAATGCCGGACTATTGTTCTGGGGGTTAAAGCGTTCCGGTGTATTCACTCCTGAATCGGGGTGGTGGTTGTTCTGCGGGCGACTGATCTTTGCCAATCTCGCAATGGCGGTGCTACTGCTCTGGATGGCGGGTGACGCTGCCTGGTGGCTGGATGCAACGCTCTGGCAGCGAGTGTTTGAAATGGCGAAAGTGGTTGCTGCCGGGCTTGCTGTTTACGCAACGGCCTTACTGGTTGTAGGTTTGCGCCCTGTTCACTTCAGGCATTAATGAGCAGTGTCTGGCGGGCAGTTTTTTACTGTCTGTCAGGCTTCCTTTCAGTACTTTTCCGGGCGACAGATTCAACCCGGGAAAAAAGAGCGGTGATTTGATGAACATGGCTCTTAAGTACAAAACGCTCCTGAGATATAATCCCTGCCTTTGCCAGCCTAACAGAGAATAGACCGCCTAATGCAGTTGATTCGCGGAATGCACAATATCAGACCGGAGCATCGCGCCTGTGTTGCGACTATTGGTAATTTTGATGGTGTTCATCTTGGACACCGGACTATCCTGGAGACACTGCGGCAGCAAGCTTTCGAGTTGGATGTCAGGATTTGTGTGATCACTTTTGAACCTCAGCCCCGGGAATATTTTCAGGGCGATCAGGCACCGGCAAGACTGACTAACCTGAGAGAGAAACTGACACTTCTGGAAGAAGCCGGTGTAGATCAGGTACTGTGCCTGCCTTTCAATCAGAAACTGCAAAACCTGACACCGGATGATTTTGTTATGAAGGTGCTGGTGGATGGACTGGATATACGCTATCTGATAGTGGGAGATGATTTCCGTTACGGATTGAAGCGGCAGGGAAATTTTGCGCACCTGAGAAAGATGGGCGATCAATTCGGGTTCGAGGTGTGCGACACCCGAACGGTATCTATGGATATGGACCGTATCAGCAGTACCCGGATTCGTGAGCAGTTGGCGAGTGTGAGTCTGGATGCGGCAGAGAAATTGTTAGGACGTCCCTTCACCATGATGGGGCGTGTTACAAAAGGCCAGCAGTTGGGCAGGCAGTTGGGCTTTCCAACTGCGAATATACGTGTCTGCAGGCGGACACTGCCTATACAGGGAGTGTTTGCAGTCAGGGCATGGTTCGATGGCCGAAGCTATGATGCGGTGGCTAACCTGGGTGTCAGGCCAACCGTGAATGCCACCCGTGCCATGCTGGAAGTGCACCTTCTGGACTATCAGGGTGACCTGTATGGCCACACCCTGCGGGTAGAATTTATCAAGAAGATCCGCAGTGAGAAAAAGTTTGAATCGCTGGATGCTCTCAAGGCAGCGATTGCTGATGATGTGGAAGCCGCAAGAAGCTTCTTTCATCAATGAGCCGGATTCAAAAAAGCTGTTTCACGAATACTCAGAAAAACAGCTTGTGAGAAGATTGCTGAGAAACATCGTCTGGAACTTCCGGGCGAGTTTCTTGAAACAGTTTGGGATGACGAGCTTTGGGCCTGTTTGTCTGGCCCGCAAGACGTGTGATGATGAGATCCAACTATGACCGACTATAAGCATACATTGAACTTGCCGGAGACTGATTTCCCAATGCGTGGAAATCTGGCCAAGCGTGAGCCTGAAATGCTCAAGCGCTGGTACGACGAAGCGCTTTACGAAGAGATTCGCAAGGTGTCCGAAGGTCGTGACAAGTTCATTCTGCATGATGGCCCTCCTTATGCCAATGGCGACATCCATATCGGTCACGCGGTCAATAAAATCATTAAGGACATGATCATCAAGTCCAAAACCCTGAGCGGTTTTGATGCTCCCTACGTGCCGGGCTGGGACTGCCACGGCCTGCCGATTGAACATAAAGTGGAAGGCATGTTGGGCAAGGCGGGCGATAAGGTTGATTTTAAAACCTTCCGTGCCAAGTGCCGGGAGTATGCCGCCAAGCAGGTCAATGGTCAGCGTGAAGATTTCAAACGCATGGGCATCCTGGGTAGCTGGGATAAGCCTTACCTGACCATGGACTTCCAGACCGAAGCCGACATTATCCGGGCCTTGGGTAAAATAGCCGACAACGGTCATCTGGTGAAAGGTTATAAGCCTGTTTATTGGAGTGTGGTTGGGGGGTCTGCATTGGCTGAGGCTGAAGTGGAATACCAGGAAAAAACCTCTACCCAGGTTGATGTGCGTTACGCCGCTCTGGACGAAGCTGATCTACTGTCTGCTTTTGATTTTGACAATGATGGCAAAGGTAATGAGCAGGGTGAAGGCGAAGTAGCCGTTGTTATCTGGACCACAACGCCATGGACTCTGCCATCCTCCCAGGCAGTAACACTGGGTGCAGAATTGGGTTATGCACTGATTCAGTGTCAGGTCAACGGTCAGCCTGCACGACTGATTCTGGGCGAACAGTTGGTTGAGTCTGCCATGCAACGCTACGGTATTGAAGACTACACTATCATTGCCCGTAGTCTGGGAGCCCGGCTTGAAGGCAAAAAAGTAGCCCATCCATTCTATCATCGTGAAATCCCCCTGATTCTGGGTGATCATGTCACCACCGACGCCGGTACCGGCTCTGTACATACTGCACCTGACCATGGTGTCGATGACTTTAACGTTGGTAAAAAGTACGGCATTGGCACACTGAACTATCTGGATGATGCCGGTCTCTATCGCAGTCATGTTGAACGTTTTGCCGGAGAGCATGTTTACAAGGTTGATCCAAAGGTTGTTGAAACGTTAGAAGAAAATGGTCGTCTTTTGGCTCAGGCCAAAATGGTGCACAGCTATCCACACTGCTGGAGAACCAAAACGCCCCTGATTTTCCGTGCTACACCGCAATGGTTTATCAGTATGGAAAAAGAAGGCCTGCTAAACACAGCCATGAAATCTCTGGATAATGTCAGGTTCACTCCAGACTGGGGTCGTAACCGTATGGAGTCCATGCTGGGCCAGAGCCCCGACTGGTGTATCTCTCGTCAGCGTACCTGGGGTGTGCCCATTGCTCTGTTTATTCACAAGGAAACCGAAGAGCTGCATCCTGATACCTCTGCACTCATTGAAAAAGTGGCCTTGAAAGTCGAGCAGAAAGGTATGGATGCCTGGTTTGATCTGGAGCCTGCTGATCTGTTATCAGCAGAAGATGCTGAGCACTATGTGAAGGTGACAGACACTCTGGATGTATGGTTTGACTCCGGTGTCACCCACTACTCTGTGTTGGATCGTCGCGAAGGTTTGCAGTCCCCTGCAGATATCTATGTAGAAGGATCTGACCAGCACCGTGGCTGGTTTCAGTCTTCCCTGAAGACCGGCATTGCTACTAAAGGTGTGCCACCCTACAAGCAGCTTCTGACCCATGGCTTCACGGTGGATGCCAATGGTCGCAAGATGTCCAAGTCTTTGGGCAATGTTATCGCCCCCCAGAAGGTATTCAAGTCACTGGGTGCAGATATTTTACGTCTCTGGGTGTCTGCAACAGACTACACCGCAGAAATGACCGTGTCTGATGAAATCCTCAAGCGCACGGCAGACAGCTATCGTCGTATTCGTAATACGGCTCGTTTCCTGCTGTCTAACCTAAACGGCTTCAACCCTGAAACCGACAGTGTAGCCTGGGATGATATGCTGTCTCTTGATCGCTGGGCCGTTGGCCGTGCCATGGGTCTGCAGAAGGAAGTCATTGACGCCTATGACAGCTATAACTTCCTTAATGTTTACCAGAAAGTTCATAATTTCTGCTCTCTGGATTTGGGTGGTTTCTATCTGGACATCATCAAGGATCGTCAGTATACAACCCGGTCAGATAGTCTGGCGCGTCGCAGCTGTCAGACGGCTATGTTCCATATTGTTGAAGCCTTTGCCCGGTGGATTGCTCCCATCACCAGCTTTACGGCCGATGAGATCTGGCAGTCCATTCCTGGCTCGCGCAGCAAGTCTGTTCTGCTGGAAACCTGGTATGAAGACCTGAAAAGCCTGGAAGGTGATGAATTGGGTGCAGATTACTGGAACTCTGTCATGGCCGTAAAACACGCCGTCAATAAGGCGCTTGAAGATGCTCGTAAAGAAAGTGTGATCGGTGGCGGATTGGAAGCAGAAGTGACCTTGTTTGCCAGTGATGAACTGTTGGAAACGCTGGGCAAACTAGGCGATGAACTGCGCTTTGTCCTGATTACTTCCAAGGCTGAACTCAAGCCTCTGCCTGAAGCTGTGAAGGCTGTGGATACCGAAGTTGAGGATTTGAAGGTTGCTGTTCGCAAGTCAGTGCATGAGAAGTGTGATCGTTGCTGGCACCGTCGTGAAGACGTTGGCACTATTGAAGCACACACTTCACTCTGCGGGCGTTGTGTTGAAAATGTTGACGGTGAAGGTGAGGTCAGAAGATTTGCCTGATTGATCGTCATGAATCAGAAATGCCCGATAGCGTTCGGGCATTTTTTTCATTCACTGGTGCTCTATTTTTTGACTGCATGAACAGTCAGACGGACAAGGAAAAGTCACCTTCTCCGGTTATAGACATAGAGCTTTATCTTCTATTTCGGTTTGTAACCATATCGACATTTATACGACTCGGCATAAGATTTAACTGGGACTCACTAAAACAGATTAAAAGGGCCTCAACAGTATGAGAAAAAAATCCTGGGGAATGCTCCACTGGTTGTGGATAAGTGGAGTGGTTCTGATTCTGGATCAGGTGGTCAAGCATCGCATTGTGGACAGCTTATACCTTTATGAGCAGGTGCCTGTCATTCCTTCCTTTTTCTCGCTGACTCTGGCCTATAATACTGGCGCCGCATTCAGTTTTCTGAGTGATCAGGGTGGCTGGCAACGGTGGCTTTTTGTGGGGGTAGCATCCGTCGTCAGCCTGATGTTGGTCATCTGGCTTGCCCGAATGAAGAGAGAAGAAAGTTGGCAGGCCTGCTCAATGGCTCTGATACTGGGAGGTGCACTGGGCAATCTTTATGATCGGATCATGAATGGTTACGTCGTGGATTTTCTGCTGGTGTATCATGACGGTTGGTATTTCCCGTCCTTCAACCTGGCGGATATGGCCATAACCTCCGGTGCAGCCATGTTGGTTCTGGATATCTTCCGGCCTCAGCATAACAGTCATAGCTGAAATTATGCTGGACTATGGGGCACCTGGAGTCTTTAAGATGGCGGCAATCGTTGTCTGTGTATGAATGGATTTTTCGAAAGCGGGTATAGAAAAACAATGTCTGATGTTGTGGTAGGACCGGGAAGGCAGGTAACACTGCACTTTGCCCTGAAACTGGAAGACGGGCAGGTGGTAGACAGTAATTTTGATGGCCAGCCTGCTACATTTGTCGTGGGGGATGGGAACCTGCCTCAGGGTTTTGAGCAGGTGATTTATGGCTTGTCCGAGGGTGACCAGGGCAGCTTCAGAATCCCACCCGTCGGTGCTTTTGGTATGCCTAATCCCGAGAACATCAGGGAGTTTACCAGAGACACATTCTCTGATGATATGGAGTTGCAGGAAGGTTTAGTCGTTTCTTTTGCTGATGCCGCCAACTCTGAGCTGGCTGGCGTCATTACCGGTTTGACAGAGAGCCATGTTGAAGTGGACTTTAATCATCCACTGGCGGGTAAAGAACTGTTGTTTGAAGTGAAGGTTCTGAATATCACTCAAGCGATTCATACACCAGAAACTCATACACCAGACAAGAGCGCAAAGGCATGAAAATCAGGCTGGCAAATCCCCGGGGATTCTGTGCAGGCGTTGACCGGGCTATCGACATCGTAAACCGGGCTCTGGATGTTTTTGAGCCTCCTATTTATGTGCGTCACGAAGTCGTTCACAACAAGTTTGTGGTAGAAAACCTCAAACAGCGTGGTGCCATATTTGTCGAGGAGCTCCATCAGATACCGGATGATTCTATTGTTATTTTCAGTGCTCACGGTGTCTCCAAAGCGGTCGAAGCAGAGGCTGCCCGTCGTGGTTTGAAAGTCTTTGATGCCTCTTGTCCTCTGGTCAAAAAAGTCCATATGGAAGTTGTGCGTTACTCCCGGGATAGTATGGAGTGTATTCTGATTGGTCACGATGGTCACCCTGAGGTGGAAGGTACCATGGGCCAGTACGACGACTCTAAAGGCGGGAAGATGTACCTCGTCGAAACAGAAGACGATGTTCGGAAACTGACAGTGAAAGATCCGAAACATCTTGCTTATGTTACACAGACGACACTGTCTATGGATGATACCGCCAGGGTGATTGATGCACTGAGGACCAAGTTCCCTGAAATTAATGGGCCGCGCAAAGACGATATCTGCTACGCCACTCAAAATCGTCAAGATGCCGTGAGGGCTCTGTCATCTGAATGCGATGCAGTCTTTGTGGTAGGTTCGGTGAACAGTTCCAACTCCAACCGCCTTAGAGAATTAGCCGAAAGAACAGGCGCATCAGCATATCTTGTTGACGGAGCCCAGGATATTCAGCCTGAATGGTTGGAAGGCAGACAGAGTCTGGGCATTACCGCAGGCGCTTCAGCCCCTGAAGTGCTGGTAAAAGGTGTCATCAATCGGTTGATTGAATTAGGCGCCGAAGAGCCCGAAGAACTGGAAGGGGAACAAGAGAATATTGTTTTTAGCATGCCCAAAGAGCTCCGGATGGTAGAAGTCTGACACATCCAATTGGCCAGGCATCAGGCATTTGCATCGATTTCGTTTCCGGAACAGCTGGCTGGTTCTGAATGCTAAACCCGTTCCTCATTGCTCTGGTACAGCCCTTGCTTAAAAATAGTCTGTGAATAGTTATCTTTTCAGGGATATAAAGTGTTACAGGCTATGGATTCAGTGTTGTTGATTGGAGACCGTTCGGCTCGACTGTCTGTTTTAAACCAGGCACTGAATGAGTTTGGCTACCAAGTCATTAAACGACAGGGGCAGAATGAGGACCTGCTGACCCTTGTGCCCGACCTCTCGCCCGATATTCTGGTGATTGGTCTGGATAAGCCTGCCCCCTCACTTCTGGAAAAGCTGGCTCTGATCAACAAGACCTCTCCACTCCCTGTCGTAATGTTTGTAGAGCAAACCACTGACAACATCGTCCAGCAAGCCACACGATCCGGCGTTAATGCCTATATCGTGGCTGATCTGCAGCCTCAGCGCCTCAAAACCATTATTGATGTGGCCGTTGCCCGTTTTCAGGAATACCAGTCATTGAAAGATGAGCTGGAGCGGACCCGGAGTCGTCTGGAAGATCGAAAGTTACTGGACAAGGCTAAGGGGTTGCTGATGTCCAGACAGGGGATCAGTGAAGACCGGGCTTATAAAAAGTTAAGAAAGATGGCTATGGATAACGGTAAAACTCTGGCAGCTGTGGCCAGAAATGTTATTGATGTTTTCAACATGCTGGAAGAAAAAGCGTCATGATCGGAAGATTGCTCGTTGTTGGTGCGCAATTTCAGTGTCGTGCACCAAACCGAAATAAAAATGAAACAAAATTGAAAAAAGATCAGAGTTAGAGGCCGAAATTAGTTGGCACGAAGAATGCTTTAACTCAGCTACAACAATAAAAAATGTTCCTGCCAAGGGCGGCAGGAGCAGGCATTCGCAACAAAGACGTTGTGAAAGAGAGCAAAGGCGCTCATCGCTATCCGGAAAAATTTCCAGGTAGCGGTGGGCGCCTTTTTTTTTACATGGATGTACCGAACCCCTGAAATGCGTGACGACAAGGTGATGGAGCGATCTATGAGCCAGAGCCGAGAAGGCATTTCAGGGGGCGGTGCAGAATAATAAATCTTTAGGTAGCAGGGCAGTGAGCTATCAGTAGAGATATTTGGAGTGACAAATGAAGTGGTTCAGACCCTTTAAGTCGGTGGCAATGAGTGCCCTGATTAGCGTCAGTGGTCTTGTGTCAATGCAGGCAAATGCCGAGTTGGGTTATCCAGAAAAAGAAGAGCTGAGGTTTGGTTTTATCAAACTGACGGACATGGCACCAATAGCCATTGCGTACGAAAAAGGCTACTTCGAAGATGAAGGCTTGTACGTCACCATAGAAGCTCAGGCAAACTGGAAAGTATTGCTCGATGGTGTCATCGATGGACGGCTCGATGGCGCGCACATGCTGGCCGGTCAGCCTATTGCTGCGACCATGGGTTATGGTACAAAAGCGGAAATCATCACTCCGTTTTCCATGGATCTGAACGGTAATGGTATCACTGTTTCCAATGAAATCTGGAAACAGATGAAACCGAATATTCCCAAACGGGCAGACGGCAAGCCTCAGCATCCTATCAAGGCGGATGCTCTGAAACCCGTTGTTGAAAAGTACAAAGACGACGGCAAACCATTCAACATGGGTATGGTCTTCCCGGTCTCCACACACAACTATGAATTAAGATATTGGTTGGCAGCGGGTGGCATTCACCCCGGATATTATGCTCCGCACAAGGGGGATACCTCAGGTCAGATTAATGCTGACGCACTGCTATCGGTGACTCCGCCACCTCAGATGCCAGCCACTATGGAGGCGGGCACTATCTATGGTTACTGTGTAGGTGAGCCCTGGAACCAGCAGGCTGTCTTCAAAAACATCGGTGTTCCTGTTGTTACGGATTACGAGATCTGGAAAGACAATCCGGAGAAAGTGTTCGGTATTACCAAAGCCTTTGCCGAAAAATACCCCAACACCACTATTCGTTTGACTCGCGCACTGATCCGTGCTGCCAAATGGCTGGATGAAAACAACAACGCCAACCGTCCTGAGGCTGTGAAAATACTTTCCCAGTCCAATTATGTAGGTGCTGACTACGACGTGATTGCCAACAGCATGACCGGTACTTTCGAATATGAGAAAGGTGACAAACGTGAAGTACCTGATTTCAACGTCTTCTTCCGTTACAACGCTACTTATCCCTACTACTCTGATGCGATCTGGTATCTGACCCAGATGCGTCGCTGGGGACAGATTTCTGAAGATAAACCCGATTCCTGGTACGTCGACATTGCCAAGAAAGTTTATCGCCCGGATATCTATGAAGCAGCTGCCAGGTCCCTGATCGAAGACAAACTGGCCAAGGTTAGCGACTTCCCGAACTTTGCAGAAGAAGACGGGTTCAGAAATCCACAGACCCACTTTATTGACGGCATCGTCTACAACGGCAAGAAGCCTAATGAGTACATCAACAAGTTCAGTATTGGTCTGAAGCAGGGCGACAAGATTTGATTTTGTTGTGAATGGATCAGCCTTGTGGTTGATCCATTCAAGCTCGGGCTGATGATTTTGAAAATACAGCCCCATCACGATTTGTGCACTGTTTTATGTTCCGGGATGGGCTGAATTTTCCGCTCAAGGCTGTTTGGGGGAGAGAACCAACATGACAACTGAAACTGCGTTGGCCAATAACAATACTAACAAGCCAATTATTTCTGAAAATCTTAAAACAACAATAATAATAACCTTTAAAACCCTGTTGATTCCTTTTGCCGGCATCCTGGTCTTTCTGATGATTTGGTCAGGGGTCGCCAGCAAAATTGATACATCACTGGGCCAATTTCCCGGACCCTCGGCAGTCTGGGAGCAAATGGGGTCGCTCTATGAAGAACACAGCGCCGAACGATTCAAAGAGCAGGCCTTCTATGAGCGACAAGAGAAGCGTATCGAAGCCAGACTGGCCAAGGACCCGGATTACGTACCCAAAATTCGTGCCTACACCGGTAAAGAAACGTTTCTGGACCAGATCTTCACCAGCCTTATCACTGTGCTGAGTGGATTTGTCCTGGCAGCAGTCATCGCCATACCCCTGGGGATTGCCATAGGACTGAATAAAACCCTGAATGCGGCAGTGAATCCTGTTATTCAGATTTTTAAACCGGTTTCTCCCCTGGCTTGGCTACCTTTGGTGACCATGGTCGTCAGTGCTGTGTATGTCAGTCCTGACCCTTTGGTAGCCAAGTCCTTTTTAAATTCCATGATTACCGTCACGCTCTGTTGTCTGTGGCCCATGGTAATCAACACTTCAGTGGGCGTTTCTTCTATTGAGAAGGATCTGGTGAATGTCAGCCGTGTGCTGAGACTGCCAGCCCTGAAGCATGTGCAGAAAATTGTTCTGCCCGCTTCCATACCGATGATTTTCACCGGTATGAGATTGTCGTTAGGGGTTGCCTGGATGGTTCTGATCGCTGCGGAAATGCTGGCTCAGAACCCCGGCCTTGGAAAGTTCGTCTGGGATGAGTTCCAGAATGGCAGCTCCAACTCTCTGGCCCGGATTATGGTGGCCGTTATCGTCATCGGGTTTATCGGTTTTCTGCTGGATCGCACCATGCTTCAGCTGCAGCGCTTTGTCTCCTGGGACAAGGCCGGCATAGTCAGTTAATTCACGGAGGTGACGGACATGAACTCTCAAAAAGCAGCGGGCACTCTATTAGATATAAGCCACATCGACATGGTGTTTGATACACCAAAAGGACCTTTCACGGCACTCAAAGGCGTGGACCTGAAGATCAGTAAAGGAGAATTTGTTTCGCTGATTGGTCATTCGGGGTGTGGTAAGTCAACCGTATTGAACATTGTTGCCGGGCTTTACCAGGCCACTACCGGGGGTGTAGTCCTTAACGGTAAGGAGGTCAGGGAACCGGGACCGGAAAGAGCCGTGGTGTTCCAGAATCATTCTCTGCTGCCCTGGCTGACAGCCTATCAGAACGTTGAGCTGGCGGTTAAGCAGGTATTTGGACGCTCAAAAAGCAAGTCTGAAACAAAAGAATGGATAGAGCACAACCTGGAATTGGTGCACATGGAGCATGCCATGCACAAGCGACCTGATGAAATTTCCGGAGGTATGAAGCAGCGTGTCGGCATTGCCAGGGCACTCTCCATGCAGCCGGAAATTTTGTTGATGGATGAACCTTTCGGTGCTCTTGATGCTCTGACCCGGGCTCATATGCAGGACTCTTTGATGGAGATCCAGCAGGAGCTGAATAACACCGTCATCATGATTACCCATGATGTGGATGAAGCCGTACTGCTCTCGGATCGCATCGTCATGATGACCAATGGGCCAGAAGCCACTATTGGCGAAATTCTTGACATCAATCTGGAACGTCCCAGAGATCGTCTGGCTCTGGCAGAAGACCTTGAGTATACCCGCCTGCGCTCTGAAGTATTGAAGTTCCTCTATGAGAAACAGCGCAAGGTGGAAAACATCAGCAAGCATAAAAAGAAAAAAGAAGCTTCCAGCAGTAAGGAAAGCTTTCAGGCCGCGTAGTATCCGGGGGGGTATAACGCAGCTCAATCAACAATAACAACAATAAATCAGCAATGAGCGAGAAAAATAATTTTTTGTCGTCCATGCGATAAAAGGCTTTTCACAACAAAAAAACGGAGTTTAAGTCCTTGAAACACACAAAGGTAACATTACTGGCAGCGGCTATTGCGGGGGCAGCTGCTGTCTCAACAACTCAGGTTCAGGCTGACGAATTTATAGAAGCGCTTACCGGCGGAGAGGCGTATGGTGACTTCAGGCTCAGATACGAAACGGTTGATCAGGACAATACCCTGAAAGACGGCAAAGCACTGACCCTTCGCTCTCGACTGGGATACAAGACAGGGGATTACTACGGTTTCTCTGGCCTTTTGGAATTTGAAGATTCAAGGTCTATAGCGGGTATCGATGATTACAATGATGCGGTTGGCAATGGTGCTGACTATTCCGTGATTGCTGATCCGGAAGTGACTGAAGTCGATCAGGCATTTATTCAATATAAAATGGAAGGGCTGACAGCCAGGCTCGGAAGACAGGTTATCGCTTATGATAATCAACGTTTTGTTGGGCATGTTGGCTGGCGACAGGATCGACAAACCTTTAATGCATTCAGCGCTGATTATATGCCGGTTGAAGGACTGTCACTGAAATACGCCTACATCAACAAACGCAACCGGATTTTTGCGGAAGAAAAGGATCTGAGATCCAAGGATCATTTGCTCAACGCTTCTTATGCCACACCCTTAGGAAAACTGACCGGCTATGCATACTTGCTTGAGTTGGATGATGATACCGACAACAGTCTGGATACTTACGGCGTGCGACTCTCAGGTTCCGCAGATGTCAGTGACCTGAAACTCCTCTACACTGGAGAGTTTGCCACTCAGGAGTCCGAATCAGGTTCAGATAAATACGACGCCAATTTCTACTTTGTCGAGGGTGGAGTAGCGATATTCGGTATTACCACCAAAGTGGGTTATGAAGTACTGGGCTCCGATGATGGCAATTATGGCTTCTCGACGCCGCTGGCTACTGCTCATAAGTTCAATGGTTGGGCGGATCAGTTCCTGAGCACTCCTGCTCAGGGTCTTAAAGATCTTTATGCCACAGTCGGTGGCAAGCTTTTTGGTGGTAAGTGGTCGGTCACCTATCACGATTTCAGTGCTGATGAAGAGACCTCCACTATTGAAGATCTGGGTAAAGAGATCGACCTGGTCTACAGCAAGAAGTTTGGGAAGCACTATAACGCGGGTGTGAAATATGCCACCTATACTGCAGGCGATGATGCTGCTGGTAAGGTAGATACCGATAAACTCTGGTTGTGGGTGGGTTTAAGTTTCTGATAACAACGAAAAGGGAAGCCTGAGCTTCCCTTTCATAAAATAGTTATTGATCCCATATTCAATCCAGCTTATCGGATGTCCAAAATACGATATTTATCGTCTACTTACCCAATTCTCTATCTGAAGTTTTGATACTCTTTCATAGTCTTGTAAATTTTTGGTTGCCACAATAAGTCCAGACTGACCGCATACCCTGCTATCAGTGTATCTGCAGGTATAGATGTAAATGCATGTGTCGATGAGGTGTCTGATCATGTCACAGAAATGTGGGTCTGTTATTTTGATGTTACAACTCAGGAAGTTTCGCTATGACTTTTCAAACGAATTCTGCTTTCAAACCCAGAATGATAGGCGCTGTGCCTGTTCTTGAAATCGACAACCCTTTTGCCAAAGCTATGATTTCCCTGCAGGGAGGGCAGGTTTTAAGTTATCAGCCAAAAGGTCAGGAGAAGGTCCTCTGGATGAGCCCGCTAGCGGATATGGTTGAGGGAAAAGCGATTCGTGGTGGCGTGCCCATTTGCTGGCCATGGTTTGGTCCTCGACAGGAAGGAGGCCCCAATCACGGTTTTGCCCGTACAGAGCTTTGGAAATTTGAGTTGACTGACACGCTGGAGACTGGCGAGACTCGAGTTGTTTTGTCATTACCAATTGACAGTATTCCGGAATGGGATGGTAAAGCAGGCCTAACTATAGAGATTATTGTTGGCAAAACACTAAGAATCAGTCTGACCTCGAGAAACACTGGAGCAGGAAAAGTTGAAATCAGTCAGGCATTGCATACTTATTTCACCGTATCAAACACGGACCTGATCTGGATTGAAGGACTGGATGGCAAGCGTTACCTGGATGAGACTGACGACAGCAGAGCCTGCATTCAGGAAGGGGATGTGATCATTCAGGGTGAAGTCGACAGAACCTATATTGATGATAGCGAAGCCTGCATCCTTCACGATCCTGGTTTGGGAAGAAAAATCACCATCAAAAAATCCGGCAGCAACGGCACAGTCGTCTGGAACCCGGGACCTGTTCGGGCAGAAAAAATGCATGATGTGCCTACTTTTGATTATAAGTCTATGGTTTGTGTGGAAACGATAACGTTGCCCCAGGTTTCTGTTGGGCTGGAACCGGGGGGGAGTCATGTTATGGTGGCTGAGATTTTTGTGGGGTGACTGGTTTTTTTGGAATGGAGCCCTCGGGTTTAGAGGGCTTGTTCGAGGCTAGTTCCAGACGTTTACGAGTGTACCTGTCCCTCCTCGCTGTCCCAGCGAGGTCAGGGTTATAGTATCTCCTGCAGTTATACCTGAAGCACCGGTAGCCGTTGCAGTTAAAGTGTAAGTCACTCCACCCGCTGGAACAGCAATGGTAAGGTTGAAGTTCGGGTTGCCGGTTTCCGGACTTTGGGTGGCAAAAATGCTCGGAGCACCGTTGTCATTATCGCCATCGCCATCAGCTGCAGAAGCTCCTAAATAAGAGCCTGTTTGAGCTCTTTGTCTTTCCATTGCATTCGCCAATCCAGTGAGTGAGGCACGTGCATCCGCCGTAGCCGCATCCTGTACCTGTTGGTTATAGGCAGGAATCGCTACAGCAGCCAGTATTCCAATGATTGCTATAACAATCATCATCTCTATCAGTGTGAAGCCTTTTTCTGTTGTTCTTATATCTTTCATGGCTATCTAACCTGTCTCCAGTAGCTACTGCCTTCAAAGTTTGGACAAGCTACTTCTTCTCCATCTGTACCATTAAACATCAAGCATGTTGAGTCGTTTCCTGAAGATGGGTTTTCTTCACTATCTGGATCTGGGGTCTCGCCATCTGGAGATGGGTTTTCGCCATCTGGAGTTGGATTTGTACCACCTCCTGGTGGAGGTGTTCCTCCATCCGGCTGAGGTGAGGGTTCTGAATCAGAACCCTCGTCTTTTGCAAGCCGAATGAACACGCTGGCATCGACAATACCATTGGTATTAATCCGGTCACGATCAATAACCTGTCCGTCCAGGCTTGTTTTCCATGCCCAGCTTCGACCAGTAACTGCTGAACAAGTGTTTGTTGCATCCGCCTCTGGTGTAAAACTGCTGAAATAAATTTCACTGTTATAAATAGTCGGATCACTCAGAACTTTTTCATGCAAGCCAGGAATGGTCGACATAGCGAGATACCAGCCTTTCCCCAAGGTGTCAGAGCCTGTTGGCACTGATGTTACGTAATCACCGTCACTGTTTTGTGAATAAGTGATTTCTATCAGGTCATTATCATTCACGTTATACATTGTATGCTCCGGTATGGATCGCTTGGACTTATGGTTGTCGTCGTTGCTGTCAGAGCTAAAACTTGGGTTGTATAACTCCTCACTGGTAATGAAGAAAAAGCGATCTTCTGTGTGCTGGTTAATTCTTCCCAGAGGGTCAGAGCGTTTTCCACTACCCATGGCAATGCCTATATTAAGGCGTCCGTTTCTTCCGAAAGTTGTAATGTCGGGGCGGGTATAGAACTTGCGCGCGTTCTCTGCTTGCGTGCTCTGAGAAGTATCTTCAGCTGTTGGATAACCAATGTAAGCCATAACCCCGTCGTCGGAATCCCAGGTTCCATTACCATCCGAGTCACTTGGCCAGACTAGATTACCCAGTTCACTTCTTGAAGTAACAGCACAGTGATCGTTGCTGTACTCTCCGTTAGCGTTTGAAATGGGTATGCACTGATTCAGGTATAATCGCCAAAGCTGGCCTCCGGTATCTCCGAACAGAATCTGATCCGGGAATCCATCACCTTGGAGATCGGCCAGGCTGACTCCGCCAGGGATGCTGTATTGCATCTTATTCAGCTTAAGTGAGGCAGTATTATCCGGGCTTGCGTGCCAGAGGAGTTCTCCCGTACTTGCATCAACAATGTATATTGCATTACCCATGGTGTCTGTCTTGTATATTGCAGAGGCATCCTGACTGTTGTCGTAGCCTCCTGAAAAGACAAGTACATCAATGGTTTCAGTAAGGTTGCTGCTTACTTTGTTATCTGTTGAGCTGTCGACCGACTTGCCTATTCTTATTTTTGCTTTAATTGGCTTCGACCAGGTTTGTCCAAGTCGACTGAAATTACCTTCACCTCCACGAATGAACCAAAGCATTTCAGGAGTGCTTAAATCTGTGACATCCAATGCATAATAGTTTCGTCCTCCGCGACGCATGCCTACATAGGCATATACGAACTCATTCGGGTTTAGAGTGTCACTGGGTATTAACAGGGTATCGCTGTCATTGTCGTAGTCCATAGTGTCTGCACCACCATAGATCACACCATTACCATTTACATCGTTGGTCCATAAGGTAATGTCACCATCCAAACCATAGGGGCGGCCCTGCTGTCCTGGTATACGGCTTGTTGTGTTGTTTTCCTCGAGAGTCTCCAGGATTGGCAATAATTCTTGTGGAATAAACGAGAAGTATTCCATATTTTGCTCTTGGCCGGATATAGGGGTGGTGTTGAATGCATGGAACATTCCATCATTGCTGCCAATGAACAGGGCAAGCTCCAGGTTATCTTCACTACAACTGTAGAGGTTGTCTACGGTTTGGTTACGACACCGGTAATTTGCTAATGCGGGTGTGGAGTGGAGGGGGTCTCCCATCCAGGTGTTAGGGTTTCTTACCCAATTTATTAATTCATTCTTCCTGGCAACATCAGCATTATTCAGGCCAAACAGGTCAGGTGTCAGATTTGAGTTTGTAATTTTCAATTGTTGATTATCAGCCGCAATAGAGACAGAAGTGCCCGCTGGGTTTTGACCAATATAGGTAAATATTTTACGGTTATCTGCACCATTGAAGCGACTGGCTGCACCGCCTTCATCAACGTTTTTGCCATCCTGCGTAGCGCTCCAAAAACTCTTGGAAGCATCAGTAAAGAAACCTGTTTCCTGATCTATAGCCGGTAGAGGGGGGGTACTACCGTCATAAATTTCTGTGGAGTCATTATTGTCAGTGAGCAACTGGTACTTTTTAAGGTTTCCTATCCAGCGATCGCTGAGAGAGGGCTTGAAGACGCTGTAGAAAATCTTGTTCAGGTGCCGGGATTGGTTGAATGAGTTTGCAGCAACACCAGGCGCTGCAAAAGTACTTTCCTTGTCAAGAATGCCGTTAACAATATCGTTGAAAGCATTTGCCAGATCCTGAGCGTTTTTTGCCTCATAGTAGCCTACTTCGCTATCGGGCTTCGTTCTGTCTCTTCCCTGATAGGCCAAATTCTGCATGAACTGTTTGGCATTCTGATCAGCTTGTGTTGCAAAAGCGATTGTGTGGGTGGTTACTGTATTGACAGACTCAACGGTATCAACCAGATCGTTTGTAGCCATCCAGTTTGCAAGGGATCTGCCACACTTTTCACCATCATTGTAGGCATCTCCTGAACAGGTCTGGCCGATCAAGCTGGCAATGCCATCTATTGCTGTAGAGGTATTGCTGTTCGCTTGTCCATCAGTCAACAATACAAGATGGTTGGATTGGCAAGAGTTAACTATGGGAGTTTGGTTTCCTCGAAAAATGCTTGTGTAGTAATTGGCTGCATTGTACATACTCGGAACAATGGGGGTGCCTCCACCAGCCGACATATTGTCAACAAGAGATACGAGATGATCTTTAACTCTATAGCCTGCACTTGTGTCGATACCACCGTCTGCGACTTTAACTATCAGTCGAGGCGAAGATGATGGACTATTATCGTAACTCTTTGCATAACGCTCACCCCCGGTGGCCTTGAGGATCAGGGTCAGATTATTGCCAGCCTGCCAGCCATTTCTGCTGATGACTTCAGTGATAACATCTTTTATGTCCGGTGAGCGATAAGTGATGCCAGTAATCCAGTTTTCCTGAATTGACCAGTCAACAGATGCAGAGGTTAAGCCGCTGCGATAGCTGATATTTCTGTAGCCACTGACAAATGCTGACGAAGTATCCCGATCCTCTGCCTGAATACGGATTGACATGTTCCCTGAATTATTATTATGTGAGGTCAATTCAAGATAGGCTTCTAAAATGGTGGCATTTTTCTTCAGGGGTAATCTTGGGTAATGAAGACCGCCTGTAGAATAGGTGCTTGAATTACCACCCATGCGAATCTCATTGTTATATAAATAGATACCTCCATCAGAGTTCCACTCATAAGCATCCTGATCTGAACCATTAATGCGCGTGTTAATGATAGAGGTTATGCAACCCGATCCGTTTGCGGGTGGAGTGTATTGAACAACGAGGCGAGGCTTTTTAGCATTGTTCCTGTCAATGCTGTAGGCAGTTCGGTTACCACTTCCAGAACCCTTGCTAATATAGAAGGTGCTGCTGTCATTTCCACACCAGTTACTATCATTAACAACCTCTTGAAGTAGGCTTGCTACATCAACCTCATGAACACTTGGATCTTCGGAAGTTCCTGCGGACCAGCTTCCGGGAGTCCAGGTTATAGGTCCGTATTTTTCCCTGCTGCTGAGGTTCTGATTATTTTGAGAAAATGAATTATTGTGGTTGCCTGTTGGTTTTCCTGCGAAGACATTAAAAGATATAGGCTCAGAACTGTTTTCAGTGGATGTAAACTCTATTTTTGCACTGTTTATTGTTGAGCCGCTGGGGATCCCTACTGACTGGAAGCGAACTCCTGTTAATTTTTCAACAGTACTTTCCGGTACAGAGTATTTTATGAACAGTTTGGGGGCGTAGCTTTTATAGCTCCCATCGGATTGTTCTTTGAATATATGACGATCATTGGGTGTTCCACCAATAACTTCCATGAAAAGAGCCAGATTGTTCAGCTTCTCACCAGCCGTCCAATTGAGCGATGCATCGTTCAGAATCGATTGTATAACACTTGATATATCGTCAGTTACTCCGTTGGTGTTACTTAACCAGTCATCAGGTTCCCAAACATGGCTGGCAGAAGTTCGAGGCCTATTTCCAAAATTACTTTGATCCGGTCCCATTGATTGCGGGTTTTTCGCCAGCTCTGCATCAATTTTAATTTCCACAAACTCATCGGTATCATACGTGCTGCGAAATTTAATATGAGCCTCTTCGATAATGGCATTAAAGGGTATTTCGAGATTTCTGAAATACAGCCCATTCAACTGAGTGCTATAAAATGAATAGTATGATGTGTTATACCAAATTGAACCATCTGAACTGAGCCCTTCAGGACTGTCATAATAGTTTTGAAGCTGATAAGTTCGCTCTTGACTATTTATAGCTGAACTGCTCACAACACCTAGTGTGAGAGTGTTGGAAGATGTAGTTACCGCGCCCGTCGTGAGATCTTCAGTAGCATCATCGGTTGATTCTAAAAGCTCAGGTGTTCCAGCCAGAATAATATCTGAGCCATAAAGGGCATCAATATCCGTAACAGGAAAAGTGAGTCGGCTTGACTCTCCTGATCGGGCGTGAAGTTTCATTAAACCAGCATTGATGTCAGATGCATTTGCCATAATGTCACCAAATGACTGCTTAAGAACATCAAGGCGAGAGTCTTCTCCATAGCCTGCATCATAGTTATCTGTGAGTGACCAATCCATCGAACCTGAGTTATCAAGGATAAAAAGTACATTAGGCTTGATTGAACTATCATAGTTTGGATTGCTCAGGAATATGTCTGTATCGTCACTCCATGTTGCAGTACTGGTGGTGAGTAAAAGGGAAGTGAGTAAAGTTATATTAATGGACTTCAATTTCATGGAGGCTGTTCCTGTTACTCCAATATCGCTTTAATAAAACCAGCCTCAAGTTCTGTGACTGTATTCGCATTATTCATGTTTGCATTGCTGACAGTTCGAAAGCGGTAGAGCTTAAGACCATCAGAACGTAAGCCTTGTCCCTGAACGATACCTACCCGGGTGGTGGTTGCCTGAGCTGCAACCTGGGAGCCAGAGGCGTCAGTAAATATGAAGGTTTGTGTGTATCCACCTTCTCCAGCCTGATCAACGGCAAATTTGAGATCCATATCGTTTTCATTCTGGCTTAAGCTACTTTCAGCAGCTTGAAACGTTGAGTTTTTTTGTTGAACAGTCAGAGAGATGCGCTGATCCAGAGTGGAGTAACGTACTGATCCGATTGCAATTACGGTAACCAATAGCAAAATTATCAAAGAGATGAATAGAATTGCACCTCTTTCAGATTTATAGGGGGCCCTTGTTTTCATTTCTGATTATCCCCGATTTCTTAAGTTGATTGTTGTTGTAAAAACTCTCCTGAGGAAACGGTCATTAGCAACAAATTGATTGTTTGCGGCAGCCGTGTTCAGAATAGGGAAAGTTTGTTGAGTTGCCTGAGGAAGTACAGCTGCTCTTGAGACGGCAATTAGACTGATTCTAACCTTTCTGAGGTTTTGCCATTGGCAGTCACCCGCTGTGTTACCAAAGTCGCTTATATCACAGTATCTCAGGCCACCATTATCTATGACGCCATATAGAACTTGCATGTTCTCGATGCCGTCAACCATATTGACGCCATCACGGCGAAGTGTCGTTCCGTTGATGTCGTATATGAGACCTTGGGGCACACCTGCAACCATACTCCCTACTCTGAATAATGGATGACTCTGATTGCACGTGCTATCAGGAGTGCACGTGGACAGGAGAACCATGTCACTAGTATCGATATTTTGTTGTGGTGTAATTTGAGTAGTGTTTGCAGCACCAGCATTAGGAGTAAATATGGCAACGTTCTGGCAGTCTGAAACAAGGAAGATATCATTGGCATCGTATGTCACAGAGTTCTCCAGAGTAATACTACCTGCAGAAAAAAAACTGCTGACATCGGTATCGGAAAACTCTTCTGATGCTGTAAACATCATTAAAGTATCATTGTTTGTGCCATTTCCTTCAGTGCCACCTAATGCCTGATTTGCAAAATTAAGCACAGAGTTATTCATCGAGGTCATAGTGGATGGGGCACAGTCTCCCTGATATCCAGCCATTCTAATGTCGCGCTTAATCATATCCATAGCTATTCGAGCACTCTCCCTGATTTGAGAAAGTGCAGTTTCTGTTGCATTGGAGGTAACTGAGTCAGCAAACATCCGGGTTACGCCCAGCATTAATAAGGCACTGAGGGCAATAGCCACCATGAGTTCTACAAGGCTAAGACCGAGTTGTTTTGAGTTGTACGACTTCATATTTCAAAACCCATTTCGTAGCTTCGCTGTAAAAGTTGTTGTGATCCGCTATCAGTTTCCTGCCAGTTGATTGTTAGAGTAAATTGATTATTGTTCTGGGCCAGAGATGCTGTGGCACCAGCAATTGTTGGTTGCCAGTTATTGCCATCAAGCCCTATATTGTTCACATCAACAATGTGATCCAGCCATTCTCTGATGTCGTGTGCGGCAAGCTGGTCTGGATTGCATCCTCCTCCTTGAAAGATACAAGCAGGGTCATTAGGTGCGGCGAGCTGACCATTACCGTAGCTGCCATTGAGAGCAGCGTCTCTGTTATTTCTCATTCTCTCTGCCAGGTCATAGGCCAGAAGAGCAGCTTGTGTTCTGGAAGCGGCCCCCTGAGATGATTGGCTGCCCAATAATTGAAGGCTGGCCATTCCCAGAAGACCTATAGACAAGACTAAAACGGCTACAAGAATTTCAATGAGCGTGAACCCCTGTACCATTTCTGAGGTGAGTTTATTCCCGGTCATTGTATCCTCGCTTGTCCGGAACCATTTAGCTGAATCGTTCCACAGAAGGCAGCACCTCTGGCATCACATACAGTCAGTTGAATAGGTGCGATAAGTTGCCCGTTCTGGTCGAAGTCAACTCGGGCGACGTTGACCTGATTTCCGCCTTCAAGAGGGGTGAAGGTTTGCAGAAGGTTCGCTCCCTCAAGGACAATAAAACCATCAGACCAATCATTGTCATTGCAGGTAGCTTGATCATTGGAGCCACAGACAGTTATGGCCATATTTCTTGCAGATGCTTCACTTCGTGCCAAGTGAAGTGCACCCAAAATACGGTTCGTCTGAGATGTAATCCTGCTGTCCTGAATGGATGCATCAAAACTGGGGTAGGCAATACTGGCAAGGATGGCCAGTATTGCCACAGTGATCATCAGCTCTATTAATGTAAAGCCGGAATACTTGATGGGATTCTGAACATCCATGAAAAAGCATTTCTTCTTGTATTTATTTTTCTTCTTTTCGAAAGCCGCAGGCAGTGTACCGATCCCTGCATGGCCGAGTTGAACACAATGTTTTTGCAGTTGGCAGTAGATACCGATAAGCGGTATTTCATCTGGATGAGCTGTTATAAGTACCTGCCACTTTGCCCCCTGCCGAAATCTTTTATCCCTGAAAACCAAGCGGTTTTTGCCATTGGTCGGTTGAAGCGATCTTGCTATCCGAGTTTCTTACAGTGCTTCTACGGTTTGAGATCAGAGACAACTAAAGTGCAGTTAAACGATGAGAAACCTTCTTCCCAAAGTATCGAAACAGAGAACTGATTATGGTGTTCGGATCGGGCCAAAAATGGAAAAGCGGGGCAGGGATGACGCTTCCTGAAATGCTGGTCACACTGTCTGTTTTTGCGATTCTTATCACTGTTGCAGCTCCCTCAATGAAAGATGTACTGGCAGATCGTCGTGTTGCTGCTAATACCCAGACACTGTTCGGCAGTATGTTGCTGGCCCGAAGTGAGGCGATTAAACGACGAAGTCCTGTTTCGATTTGCAAGTCCAGTAATGGGTCTGGGTGTGATAACTCACTGATGAACTGGAGCTCAGGGTGGCTGGTGTTTGCAGATGAAGATGCTGATGGTGCTCTCGACTCGGAAGATCAGTTAATCAGAGTCTTTGGAGATACGGATAATCTGATTTCCATGCAGTGGAATAATGGCAACACGCTGGGTTTTAACCCTCATGGACAAGCCCGGCTGGCAGGCACATTTACTCTGTGCGAAGCCAATTCGAGTGGCTTTGAAGTCAGGCAGATAGTTCTGAGTCTCACCGGGAGAGCAAGGGTGTCAGAGTCGGGAACCTGCAACTGAATAGACTGTGAAATCTACTGAGGTGCGTATGAAAGGAAGTACACGCAACCTGATCAACCAGCTGTATCAGAAGGGTATTGGCCTGATCGAGGTCATGGTGGCTCTGCTGGTGATCTCCGTCGGTGTGTTGGGCATGGCTGGCCTGCAAACCAAAAGCCTCCAGCATAACCAGTTGGCTTATCTCCGCTCCCAGGCTGTCATTGTTGTCAACGATATGATGGATCGTATTCGTGCGAATAAAACAGTCGCAGCTACGGGCAGTGATTACATCACTTTGGAAACAGAGCATGTTGCCGCTGCCTGTACGACTCAGGAATTTATTAATAGCTGTGAATCTGCAACCTGCAGTGAGTCACAGTTAGCAACCTATGATGTGCAGCAATGGAAATTCCAGCTGGCCTGTCAGCTACCCGATGCTACAGGCTCTATTGCCATAGAAGATACTTCCTCAGGCCGTGTCTATGTCATCACTCTGAAATTCAATGATTCCCATAGTGCCCAGGCAGCACGTGAAGTGGTGTTGAGGAGTGCACTATGAATAGAGAGGGGGTGAAGCAGGCAGGGTTATCACTGGTAGAGATGATGGTCGCCCTGCTGTTGGGGTTGATTCTTATCGCGGGTATTGGGCACCTTTTTTTGAGTGCCAATCGCACTTACATGTTACAGGATGAACTCTCCCGCATTCAGGAAAATGCGCGCTTTGCCATTGATTTGATCGCGCGGGATATTCGTATGGCTGGCTCTACAGGTTGCCCTCCCTCTTCGGATCTTGCCAATGCTTTATTTACCAGCACGGATGACCGCATCTGGATGGCACACTTTGATAAGGGCATTCTGGGTGTTCCCCAGGCCAATAATTCCAGAGTCGACAGCAATGCTATTTCAGAGAGTGTTGTCATTCACAAGGTTGATCAGGAAAGCGCGTTGAGTGTCATCAGCCACAATACCGGAACGGCCAGAATGACGCTGTCGGCTCCTCATAGTTTTAATTCAGGAGATCTTCTGGTTGCGGTTCGCTCTGACTGTCAGGGGGTCTCCGTTTTTCGTGCCGGAGCCAATACCAGTGGCTCAATGGTCTCTCACGAATCAGCTTCCAGTGGCAACTTGTATAACTGCACCAGCCAATTGGGTGGAAGCTATAACTGTCTGACATCCGCTGCGGACGCCAAAGCTGAGAGTCATACCGGTTCACAGGTTTTTCCTCTGTCTTCTGTCGTTTACTACCTCCGGGACAGTAACGGTGTCCCGAATCTCTATCGCAGGTTTGCCGGAGAAACTTCCTCTGGAGCGATTAATTCAGCTGAAGCGCTTCTTGAAGGTGTAGAAGGTTTAAGTCTGCTTTATGGCTATGACAGCGATGACGATGGCATTGCCAATCAATATCGAACCGCTTCAGAGATAGGGTTGTTCAGTCTTGATTGGCAAAATGTCACCAGTGTGCGTATGGAGATGCTGTTTAGAAGTTTTCAGGAGGTGACGGACACCCCTCAGTCCTATTTTTTTGCCGGAAACCGCATAACACCCTCGGATAATTTTTTACGTCGATCTTTTGTGATCACTATGGAGTTGCGGAATCGAATTCCGCAGTGAGGATCGCTCAATGAAAAGCACAATGAAGTCTCAACAGGGAAGCGTTTTAATGGTCAGTCTGGTGCTGCTATTGATTCTCACAGTAGCCGGTATTACTTCGATCAGGATGACCAGTCTGGAAGAGAAAATGACCGGTAACTTTCGAAATGAACAATTAGCCTTTCACTCTGCCGAAGTGGCAGTGCTCGAAGCTGAAAATTACATTGCCAATACCGTTTTTTCCCTTTCCAGTTTTAATTCAGGCTGCAGCAATGGGCTTTGTTTCAGTGGCGCTGAAATTACCGATGCAGGAACCTGTGAAAATGGCAGTGACAGGCCCTGGGAGGATGAGTCTGTCTGGTCTTCCTCTTCAAAACATCGAACGACGGTCATTAATCTGGAAGGTATATCTGCTCAGGCTAAATACATCGTTGAGTTCCGGTGCTATCTACCCAAGGAAAGTGATGGCCCTGTCCCCGACCCGGGCAGTTTTACTGACTGGGCGCAGTTTTATCGGATTACCGTATTGGCAACGGGTGGTTCTACAGATGCCCGGGTCATGCTGCAGACTACTTATAAAAAAAATGACTAGCTATAGCTCAAGGAGTGCAGTCATGAAGATGAAGCAAATGCTGATAAACAGCCTGTCTGTTTTGTCAGTCTGGTCCACTCTGGTATCAGCAGATCCCTCATCGAATCTCTATTCATCGGTGCCACCTCTGTTAAGTCGAAGCTCGGAACCTCTGGTTATGTTGGTGATGTCGGTTGATCACGAGCTGTTTAAAAAAGCCTACCCGGATTACTCGGATCTGGATGGTGATGGTCAGTTGGATGTGACCTATAAAGACGACTTCGAATACCTGGGGTACTTCGACAGTCAGTGGTGCTATTCGTACAGTTCGTCGAATGGGCGATTTTCACCGGTTGCACTGGCAACCGGTACCCATAGTCACTTCTGTGATACAGCAAGTGCACCATGGAGTGGTAATTTTCTGAATTGGGCGACCATGAGTCGAATGGATGTTCTGAGAAGGGTGCTCTTTGGGGGTAAACGTTCTTCTGATAGTTCATCATTGACCGTTCTGGAAAGAGCCTATTTGCCCAGAGATATTCATGCTTTTGTCAAAGTATACAATGGCAGTGATCTTGCCAGTCTGACTCCTTACAGTGGTTCTGTGAGTTTTTGTAATCTGGCGACCAGTGAACTTGGTGAACCAAAGGTTCGTATTGCCAGTGGTCAATGGCCACGCTGGGCTTCTACTGAAGTGATTCAGTGCCAGTGGGGTGCGTCTAACAGTCCTTCCAGCAGCTATGAGTTAGCAGAAAAAACGGTTCGGGTTGAATCCTGTGTAGCAGGTAAAGATGCATCAACGTCGGTTCGTTGCAGAGAGTATTCTAATGGCAACGCCAAACCGGTGGGATTGCTGCAACGCTATGGTGAAGATGGCAGTCTCCGGTTTGGCTTGATCAGCGGCAGTTACGACAAGAATATTTCTGGTGGCTTGCTGCGAAGAAATATCTCCAAAATTGGTGGTAACTCGTCGTCTTCTGATGATGAGGTCAATGTATCTACCGGTATTTTTAACGGCTCTGTCAATGGCATCATACAGCACATCAACAGCTTCAGAATTGCCAGGTACAGCTACAGTCAGAATAAATATACCGACTGCAGCACTTATGGCATTTCCATTGATACCTTTAAATCAGGGCGTTCAACTTATTCAAATCGTCATTGCAGCAACTGGGGGAATCCACTGGCTGAAATGTATCTGGAGGCTCTAAGATACTTTGCCGGTCAGTCATCACCCAGCAGTGCTTTTGATACCAGTGTTGATGATCAATTTGTGTCAGGACTGTCGACCGAGTCCTGGATTGCCCCCGTCACTTCAGCCAACGCCTGTGCCAACTGTTCAATTATCCTGTTGTCCAGCGGACTGAACTCTTTTGATTCCGACGAACTCTCCAGTAGTGCCGATTTGCCTGGCTTGTCGGGTACTGCCAGTGTGAATAGCAAAACCGATGAAGTAGGTGAGCTTGAATATAACAATAACTTTGCTGGTAACTATCTGGTTGGAGGTACAGGTAGCACGCGACAGTGTACAGCTAAGTATCTTAATGGGTTGTCAGAAGCCAAAGGCCTGTGTCCTGAGTTGCCTCAGCTGGAGGGGAGTTATCAGGCGTCCGGATTGGCGTTCTATGGCAACCAGACCGATTTGAACACTACTCTTGATGGTGTGCAGAAAGTCAAAACCTATGCCGTTCAATTGGCAGAGAGTATGCCTAGCTTTACCCTGAATGCGGGTGGTAAGCCTGTCACTTTCCAACCGGTTTGTCATACCAGCTCCAACTTTGGTTCCGGAACGAATTTCTCTGGCAGTGGTAGTGACTGCACACTCACTGATGTAGTGGTAGAGAATACAGTACTGAACTCTGATGGTGAGGTCGTGGAAGGCAGCTTGCTGTTTACCTGGGAGGACTCTCTCTGGGGTAATGATTTTGATTATGACGCTTCCTCACGCATTAAGTTTTGTGTTGGAGCCCAGTGCTCAGCCACTTCAGATTCAACCCTGCGTGTGGGTAGTTTTGGCAGTGACCAGGTGCGAATGGCTGTCCAAGTAGATGGTGTTTATGCCGGATTGAACCTGAGGTTCAGTTACACAATGACTGGTACTTACGACGATGGATTACAAAACGATTTTGTCTACAAAGGGCAGACGGATTATGAAGTGAATAACTTTACGGCCAGCGGCAACTCAGCAGGTCTACTTGAAAAACCGCTCTGGTTTGCGGCCAAGTACGGTGGCTTTGTTGATCTTGATGGCGATGGTACGCCCAGGTATGACGAAAATGGCGATGGGATTTCAGATGACGACCGGGAGTGGGATAGCCGGAATAATACTACAGGCTCAATAGGCGCAGATGGTTTACCTGACAATTATTATTTCGCTCGTAACCCCAGCCAGTTAGAAGCTCAGCTGGGGCAAGTGTTGCAGGATATCGTCAGCAGGGTGTCCTCCGCCACCAACGCGGCACTTTTTTCGAACAGTCAGACTGGCGCAGGTGTTCTCTATCAGGCGCTGTTTCAACCCGTTATGGAGTACAACGGTAAGACCATTTCCTGGGGTGGTATGCTTCACGCGCTCTTTGTCGACAGTAAGGGTTTACTTCGCGAAGACAGCAATGGTAATGACAAGCTTGATGATTATACGGTCGATAAAGTCGTGAAGTTGATTTTTGACCCCAACTCCAACCAGACGCTGCTTCAGAGATATTCCACTTCAGATTCAGGGGTAACACTGACGCCCGACGGCGCTCTTAAGTCCCTGAATCAGCTGGATGCAATCTGGGATGCCAGAGATCAATTATCCAGTCTCTCCAACGTCACCAGTCAGCGTACCTTCAGTTCCCTCGCTTCAGGTGGCCGCCATATTCTGACCTGGCTGGATGAAGATAATGATGGTGTTGTTGATATCGGTGAAACTCTGCCACTGACGCCTGATACATTCAGCACAAGCGAGGGTTATCTGGGGGTTTCAGCTTCTGAGGTTGCCAATGTCATCAACTATGTTCGCGGTGAGGAGATCTCCGGAACCCGTCCTAGAACCATTGACTACGATGAAGACGGAGACGATGATGTCTGGCGACTGGGTGATATTATTCATTCAACACCACAGCTGGTGTCTTCTCCGGAAAGTCGGTTTGATGCCCTCTATTCCGATACCACCTATACCTCCTTCTACAACCAATACAAAAACCGTCGGCACATGCTTTACGTAGGGGCTAATGACGGCATGATCCACGCTTTTAACGGTGGCTTCTGGGATGACAGTCAATACGGCTATAACACAACGGGGGATAACAGCGAAGTCAGCCATCCACTGGGTTCTGAACTTTGGGCTTATACGCCCATGAATCTGTTGCCTCATCTGCAGTGGTTGAGAGAGCCGGACTATCCCCATGTTTACTACATGGATGCAGAGCCTGTAACTTTCGATGCCAACATTTTTGACAGTAATGACAGTGATTATCCCGGCGGCTGGGGAACCGTGCTGGTGATGGGTATGCGTCTTGGTGGCGGTGATTACGAGGTGACTTTGGGTGGGAATAACAAAACACTTCGCTCTGCCTATGTAGTGCTGGATATCACTAATCCAGAGGAGCCCCCTAAACTGCTGGCGGAAATAACCCATCCGGAACTGGGCTTTACCACTTCTCGCCCTGCTCTGGTAAAACGTCGTGTGGCTGCCAAAGACAGCCAGGGTGAAGATGATTGGAGTCAAACACCTACGACGAATGAATGGTATCTGGTTTTTGCATCAGGACCCATCGGTACAGGGGAGTCTGGCATACGAACGGCACTGGATGACGGGTCGAGTAATCAGAATCTGAAACTCTTTGTCTATGATCTGAAAAGTAAAGCTTTTGTGTCGGGCATGGCGCCGATGGATTCAGGGGTTTCTCAGGCATACGGAGGTAATATTACAGCTGTGGATTGGGATCGGGATTATAAAGACGATGCCGTTTATCTCGGAGCAGTTGCAACAGGTGCTTCGACTTTGGATGGCAAACTTATGAGATTGCGTCTGCAAAACACTATGGCCGACTCAACACTGGCAACACTTCTTGATACCGGGAAGCCGATTTCAGCCGCCCCTGTTGTGGCCTCAGACAAGCGTCATCATTGGCTTTATGTAGGGAGTGGAAGACTACTGACGTATGATGACAATCGCACAACACAAGCACAGTCCTTCTATGGTTTCAGGGAACCACAGGATAGCAGCGGTGCTTTAACCTACAATGCGGTGTCTTTATCAGATCTGGTCAATACGACGGACGTTCAGGTCTACACCAATGGTAACATCAATAAAAAAACCAGCAGCGGCAATGTGGCTTATACAGTGGACTCCTCAACCGTCAGTAGCTTTACTGCGCTTCAGTCAGTGATTGCGGCCAAGAGTGGCTGGATGATTGATTTAGAGGGTGATGGTGTTATTCCCGCCGGGCGGTCAATCACCTCGGCTTCCCGATTGTTTTCTCTGATTCTGTTCACTGAATACAAGCCATCAGCAGACAGTTGCCGTGTGGATGGTTCCAGTACTCTGGTCGGCTTGCATTACCAGACGGGGACAGCATCACCCGATCCCGTTCTGGGTGAGCAGGATCAGGGCGATCAAACCAGCGCTGATCTTTCCATAAAAAGAGTCAATCTGGGGCTGGGCTATGCGTCGTCTCCCGTTATCCATCAGGGGGCTGGTGGCAGTCGATCTGCGGTAACCCAGGGCGCCGGGGGCAGTATCAGTAGTCACGAACTGAATTACCGTTTCCAGACTTCTGGCAGAATGTCATGGCGACAGATCTTGAGCATTCCCTGGGGAAGCGAATGATTCCATGGATCTCTGGTCTTGCCTTTCTTTTCAATTGGATAAAGCCATTATTCTGCATCCATAAAGACCAGATAACGTCGTGAATCCAGACCTATTTTTTCGAGATAGGCAAGACTGCAGCTCCGCACTTCTTCAGGGGAATAATCTTTGGATGCCTTGATGTCAGCAGGAACGGGTTCCAGAGGTATATTGTCACGCCGACACTGGTGGATATATTGAAACCAGGCCTGCAAGAATTCATTGACCAGTTGTACCTCTTCAGCTGTTTTCGGACAGCGGAAAAAACGGAATTCCATTGTTGGAAGCGCATTGATGGCAGCTGTTCCGTTGATATGTAATAACGAGATCGCCATGTACTTTTCTGCAGCGCCTGCGAGTGCATCATTTTCTTCACATGGCATACACCTCCATTTCCCGGTCATATGCTGAAAGTCGGTCATCTGAACAAATCGACTGTAAAAACCAGTAAACTGTTTCAGGTTTTCCATTTTTTCTTCATCGGTTGCTCCTTGCAAATTGCTGCTGCAATAATCCCCATCCATTAGTCTCGTATTGTAATGGGCAATCATTTGATTCATCCTGACTATCGCGATATCCTTCAGCTTCTCAAAATCATTGAATGTTTTATGCCATTGCGCCTCGCTATCTGAGACAATCCGTTTTTCATTACCGAAAAATCTGAGTAAATAGGGGTTGTTTTGTAATTCACATTCGATTGCCATGATAATTGCGGGATCACCGCCCGTTGCACTCAACACATCAACATGTTTGTGCCCGGAGCTATAACTGATAACCCTATTGTTGCGCATGAAGTTAATCGCACTAATCACCTTTTTAAAGCAGTCATGGGCTTGTTTATCATCTAAGTGGTATGGCTTGCAGTTTATCTCAAGACACTCAACTGTATCCACAAACGAGGTAATCTCAAAATCACTGTTCAGGGTATACCGCCTCTTGTATGGTTCAATCCAACCAAGGAACTTAAAGCCCTGCTCTTCAAGGTGCTCTCCAAGAGGATACAGGGCTTTACGCCTCGCTTCACTTTTTGAGCCCGATAAAGTGTTAATATAGTATTCGAACTCTTCTCCAAATTTAAGGCATGGACTCATCAATGGGTACTCGCTGCTCCCCACGAATTCAGACTTTTTGGCAAACAGGTTGTCAATAACATGTATATAGCGTCGTTCAAATATTTCTTTCATTATCGATTTGTTGAATGTTTCGCGCAGGTCATCATCGATGCGTAAAACACACGACAACAAATTATTATTGAGACTGTCAGCAGAAGCTTTGGCAATCTCAATAAAATGGGATTCATGTTTGTAAATAAAACCAAATATAGCGATTAGCTCGGAAAACTTGCCGTAATGCGACAGGATAGTTTCAAAAAATTCAAACAGTTCCCTGCGAAGAGCCCAGGGTATACTATCGCAATTCTTCCAGACTGGGATATAACCGGTTTCCGCAAGATAATCAATCAGCATTTCAGAGAGATCATAATTAAGACCTTCATGTTTAAAATAGTTCTCGTTAGATTTTACTCCTTCTGAATGCTCTTGAAATATTTTCTTCAGGACATCACAGATCTCAGTAACCCGTCTGGCTTCGATTGTCTGGTCTGGCAAATATCGATTTTGTTCTCTTGCAAAAAAACCACGGTCTTCCTGGAGGCCCTCCTTGTATAATATAAAACCGATAAAAATATTGAGTGCCTCATCGGTTTTATCATCCTCCTTCGTTTCTTCAATCTGGTTTTCCGGTTCTTTAACGTCAGACTTTTCGATGGTTATTTTTTGATAATGCAATGTTTTGATAAGGTTCTGCAGCGTTTCCCGAAGATGTACAGCTGTGGACAGTGGCGTCAGGTAAATATCATGACCTGAAGCGGATACTGGGCCAGGCCCGTCAAAGAGGGCAAGGTTAGAAACCTTGCGCTGTACAACAGGTTGCTCTGAACCCGTGTAGTGATGTTCGCGATTAGCTGGTAAATAAACCTCTGCCGCGTTGTTGCTGCCAGGCAGTCTGGCAACGCTGTCCTGTAGCGAGTAGGGCTCATTTCCGATGGAGGGGCCATTGAAGGCTCCAGACTGCGATATATTCATATACTTAATCCCTGAAGTATTGTGTTCCTTGAGTATATTTTGACCTTTAAATCCAAAAAAAGTTCAAAGAAAGACAATAAAGACTGATGAGCTAGCTGCTTGAGAAAATCAGGAAAAGTGAGTCGGCGGCATATGCCGATTATTAATGACTGATTGCTAAATTCTGGTCGCAGTGATAAAAATAGCCTCACAATACTGCATATAAAAATCATCACAATAATAATAAGGAAAGAAGATGAAGCGGAAAATTCTATCTGCGGCTGTGGCTGCAGTCGTATCTTTTGGTGCTCAGGCCGAGCAGCCCTTCAGTGACTTTTACGTGTTTGGTGACAGCTTGCTGGATACAGGCAACCTGTCTTATGCGACAAATGATGGCGGAGTCATAGCGACTGAATTGCTGGCTAAGGCCCTGGGATTGGATATTGATACTCTTGCCAATGGCGGTAATAACTATGCAGTCGGGGGCTATCAAACCGCCGATGTTCTGGATTCTATTGTTGGTGGGGTTGCCCTTCAGGATGATGCAAATACTGTTACGGTCAGTGGAGGAAGCAATTTTAATTCTTACTTGATTGATAACCCTTCGGCCTCTGGAAATGCACTTTACTTGCTCGATGGTGGGGGGAATGATTTACGGGGAACATGGTCGAGCGCGCCCGATCAAGCGGCTGCGATTCAGGCATCAGCCCAGAATATGGCTACAGCGGTGGGTGCTCTGAGTGCTGCTGGTGCCAACTATATTATGTTGGCAAATTTGCCTGATATGGGGCGGATTCCCCTTACTCAACTGGCTGCTCTGGCTGATCCGAATCAGGCCACTGGGGCAAGTACTGCTGCTGCTGGTTACAACCAGGCGCTTGAAATTTTTGTCAACCAAACCAGTGCCAATGTCATACCGGTAGATTTTCAGGGTTTTATTGATCTTATTATCAGGGACGCTGATCAATTTGGTTTTGCCTCAGGCGTCGATGCAGCTGTCACCGTCGCTCCAATCGATCAGGTGTATACCTGTTATGACAATGGTGAGGCGGGTACTGGTGCTTCAAGCACATGCTTCGAGCATCCGGTCTATGGGGTTGATGGCACTGCTCCGGACCCTGACAGCCTGATTTTTAATGATTTTTTGCACCCCACCGGCAAAACCCATGCTCTGGCTGCAGATTACATGGCGGATATCATTATAGCCCCCAGAAAAGTGGGGTTGTTACCGCTGATGGGCTTGAGTGCAGCTCGCAGTCAATTCAGTGCAGTTACCAATGAAATGCGTCAGTCCCGCTGGAAGGATGTAAAAAGTGGCTGGTTTATCAGTGGCGCTTCGGGGGCCAATGAGCTGGATGGCGGCTTAAGTCCCGACGATGATCGTTATTCATCCACTGTGGGATTGATCAAAGGCCTGGATGACAACCATTTTTTGGGTATTGCTGTTACTCTGGGACAGAATGAGCTGGACGTCGATGGTTCATCGTTTGAGGCAAACAATTATGGTCTGAATATTCTTTATGGTTATCGTGAAGGTGCCTGGTTTTTAGAAGGTGCACTGGGTTATACCAATATGGACTATGCAGATCTTGCGCGTGATTTCAATATAGGTTCGCAGTCTTATACTGCCAAAGGGGATACCGAAGGCCATGCTGTTGGTCTGGATCTTCTGGCTGGCTATAACCTGCTCGATGAATCGTCTCAGTTTGTTTTTGGTCCCGTTCTCGGATTACAAGCCATTCATGCTTCTGTTAACGGTTATACCGAGAGTGGCGGAGAAATTTCCAATTACAAATGGGGGAATCAATCCACAGAAAGCATGCAGCTGCGTGCCGGTTTTATGGGTAGTATGCAGCTCACGGAGACTATTGCCTTCAACGCCGAGATGTATCATACCGATGAGCAGGAAGGTGGCTTTGAGAGCATTAACGTCACCAATACCAATCTGAATTTTGGGCAGTACAACCTGCCTGGAGCCTATGTGGATGAAGGTGGCTTTGCTACGGCTAATCTGGGCGCCGTTATGGAATTGGGCAATGGCAAGTTGGGGCTGAATTATAACTATAGCGGTCAGGGTGATGGCTCTGAGCTGGTCAGTTTGACGTATTCGGCTGCTTTCTAAGCCGGGACGTGACCTTTTCATAAAAAGAGTCAAACTGGAGCTGGGTTACATCGTCTTTCGATATCCATCAGGAAGCCGGAGGCGGTATCAGCAATCACGAACTGAATTCACAAACCTCGGGCAGAATGTCATGACGACAGATCTTTGGCATTCCCCGGGGAAGCCCTTAATCTCCCGATTCGTGTCAATTCTTTGAAGCCTTTTTATCAGGTGCTATCCGGCTCACACCTGGATAAGCCGCCTGTCATTCCCTGAATCTCTGGTCTTGCTTTTTTTCCTAAAGTTGGAGTGTCATTCAGCAAAGGAAGCAGGTTGTGTTCAGGCATCGCTTCGCAATTACCCGGCCCGGGCTTGTGAAAGGGCTGACCCTTATCGAGATGATGATCACCATTCTTTTGGTCGGCATCATTAGTTCCATAACGGTGTCCCTGGATTCGCTTGTGCAATCGTTTCGATTGGATTTTTACAATCAACGTATTTTCAGTAGTGTGGTGGTGGCTCGCAGTGAGGCGATAAAAAGAGGCGTGAATATCAGTCTCTGTCGAAGCAAAAACGGCACAAGTTGCGATACTTCAGGCAGCAACTGGAAAGCAGGCTGGATGGTTTTCACTAATCCCAACAATAACAGTTCGGTTGATACGGGTGAGGACGTTATCAGGGTATACGGAGAAATTGACAGTGATGTCACGATTAATCTGAATGCCGGTAACACATTGACATTTACCCCCAGGGGCAGCCCTTCAGTGGTGCGAACTATCAGAGTTTGTCCCACGGGAGGATTGGGCACTCCAATTAAAACCGTATCGGTCACAACGACTGGACAAATTCGAAAATCTTCTTCCACAGGTAATTGTTGATGGAAGCACACTTAAAAGCACATACAAAGACGTACAGAAAGGTTCCACAGAGCAAAGAGAAAGGCTTTGGTCTCATAGAAGTGTTGATAAGTGTGGTGATTTTTATGGTAGGCATTCTTGGGATGGCGGGAATGCAGGCTCAGGCCACCAGAGCAACTCAAGACAGCCTGCAACGTTCTCAGGCGCTCTGGCTGGCGAATGAGATGTCTGAACGTATGAAGGTGAATGTTCAGGGGGTGCAGTCAGGCCGTTACCAGAGTAGAGCCCAGACCGCCAGCAGTAATCTCTCATCCTATTGTGCCGGGCCTGCTCCCAGACAATGCCTTGCCAACACCTGCACGGCTGATGAAATGGCTGATTTTGATGTTCATGATCTCATGTGCCGAAATGCCAGACTATCCGACCAGCAGATGACTGTCAGCTGTTCAGCCAGCCCCTGTAATTCTGGTGCAACGGTGTCGATAACCCTTGAATGGGAAGCCAGAGGCGGCATTGGTAGTTTGTTTCTGGCTCAGAAATCACTGACTCTGAAATATCTACGGTAATGATCAGAAAATCCTTATTCCGACAGCAAGGGTTGTCGCTGATTGAACTGATGCTGGCGCTTGTGATCGGTTTGTTAGTCAGCAGCACCTTTTTAAAACTGATGTTGAACAGCAGTCGTTCTACCTATTTCCAGGAAGATCTTGCCCTGGCCCAGGAAAATGGGCGGCATACACTGTATCTGCTGGGTCGTGCTCTAAGACAGGCAGGCTACAGCGATGAAGTGAATAGTCTGGTGCTGCCATTCTTTACTGGCAGATGTGGCAGCGCGGCACAATGTACATTTGATGGTGGCGGTAACAACAGTGATCAGGTGGCTGTCCAGTTTCTACCTCAGAACAGTGAAGATTGTGCGGGTAACACCGTTCCGGCGAATGAGCTGACGGCCAATGTTTACTATGTGGCTCCTGATCCGGCTAATAACAATATTGATACTCTGTTCTGCCGGGGCTACAACCCGGCAAACTCTATAGCCAGAGGTGCAGCCAGGGCTGTGATCAGTGGTGTTGAACGTCTCCAGGCTCTTTATGGCGTTACCCATAACAATACGAATAATGTACATCAGTATCTGTCGGCCAGTACGGTCAGTGACTGGCGGGATGTCAGAAGTATCAGATTGGGCATACTTGTGAATTCTGGTCAGCAGGCTCGCTCATTTGAACAGCGAACGCGGACGTACAACATTCTGGACAGTAATACTTTGACCTTTAACGATGGACGCCCCCGATATGTCTTTACCACAGCCTATAAACTTAACAACGCCGGATTCTAGTATGAGATCTATTCACAGAGCCAGGCAACAGGGTGCGATCATGCTTATGACCATGATCATTATGCTGGTGCTGCTATTTTCGAGTTTGTTTGTCATGGAAATGGCTATTTTTGAAGAAATGGCGGTCAGCAATGAACAGAAAGGATTACAGGTCTATCAGGTAGCGTACAGTGAGTTGGATGGACAATATAAATACCTTATCGACAACCCCAGTGTTTTACTGGATGCCAAGGCCAGTAATGTCAGCCTGACCATTGTACAGGACCAGACAGGTTGCCCTAACTCGACTCAAATCTGCCAGACTGCCACTCTCCGATATATCGGTGAGGTACCACCGCCTCCGGGCTACAGCCTGGGCAAATACATGGGGCTGATGTTCGAAATTGATAGTGTCGCTACTTTGCTCAAGGCAGGCGCACAATCCAGTCAGACCCTGGGCTTTATCTATGTGAACACACTTTGAATCAATCTGAAGGCTTTGCTGCCGATGGAGAAGTAAGAGCGCGTGACGGAGGATTTCCCCTTTAATGCATCATCTACTTCTTACATTACTTCTCAGTCTGTTTTGGCTGTCAAAGGTAAAGTCCGACGACACAGATCTTCTGATCAATGCATACAATAACAGTCAGACCGATACCCTGGGGTTTGCGGCACCCGGATCGGTCAGTGATGCTGCAAACGCTCTCCAAAGCTCTGATGAACTCTATTATATCGTGCTGCGGACTGAGAATGGCCCCAGCTGGCGCGGCAACCTCAAGCGTTACCGGTTGGGTTCGGATAATCAGGTTTATGATGCCAATGGTAATTTGGCTATCAATTCATCCACCGGATTTTTTGGCGGCGTTTCCAAAAGCTTTTGGGGAAATACTTATGATGGTGGCTCTGTTAGTGAAGGGGGGATGGCTGCCCATCTGAGTCAAAATCGGCTGGTGGTTTCCAATATTATCACTGGTAACAATCTCATCCTGAGTGCTTCGGGTAATCGTGTCAGTGAGAATAATTCAAGGATTACCACCGGGCTTCTGGCTTTGTCCGGGAGTGGGTCGGCAACGAACCGCACCAATGTTCTCAAGTGGGCCAGAGGGGTTGATGTTGACGACGAAGACAGGGACGGTTCCATTACGGACAATCGAACCAGTATTGGTGATCCACTTCATACCCAGCCAAAAGTGATCACCTATTATAAGAACAGTGTTGGCTCAGTGGTGGATCGAACTGTCTATTTCACCACCAACGACGGCTTTTTACACGGTGTAAATACCGCTAATGGCAGCACCGAGTTCTCATTTATTCCTAAAGAGTTGCTCGTTAACCTTAAACTCTACAAAGATAATCTGGTAGGGGGGGGGGACCACTATAGCGGCCCATCTTCCGATGCGGGTTGTGTCTGGGACTACCGAATACCCGGTAAATGCATTCCCGAGTATTGGTGCAGTTATCAGTATCGATTTTTAGATCTTCATCATACACAGAGTTGCCGTCTTAAAAATAGCATACCAAAGTCGGACGGTGACTGTTACTATAATTATTCTCTTTCTGTGCCCCCGGGAACCTGTTTAGAGCCTGAGTTTTGTGAGTATCGCTATAAGTTTGGTGATGTCCCCCTTGATAAGAGCTGCAGGCTCAGGAGCACCCCTCAGATACCGCCTCCCCCTGTGACTAAGCCGGCCAAGCCCTACGGCATGGATGGCCCTATGACGGTATGGATAAATGATGCCAACGGTGATGGCGATGTGCTTCAGACTAATAATGGCAGTCCCGATTCTGGAGAGCATGTCTATCTTTATCTCACCATGAGGCGCGGCGGCAGTAATATCTACGCTCTTGATGTTACTGAAAGGAACAGTCCGGTATTGAAATGGGTGATTCGAGGGGACCAGGACAGGGACAATCAGGCAGATAGCATTGCAAATAACCCTGATTTTCCTGAATTGGGCCAGACCTGGTCAGCCCCAACGCTGGCAAAGGTTCGTTTTAATGGTTCTGACAGACAAGTGCTGTTATTTGGTGCTGGCTACGATCAGGATACTGATGAACAGACGACGATCGGCAATAATGACATCGGCCGGGCCATCTATATGGTGGATGCCGAAACAGGCCAGAAGCTCTGGTCTGCCGGTAACAGCGGTACCAACCTGAACCTGTCGGATATGGATTACAGTATTCCTGCTGATCTTGCGGTCATTGACATCGACAACGATGGGCTGACGGATTACTTTTTTGCGGTGGACATTGGCGGTCAGGTCTGGCGATTCGATGTTAACCAGAATAACAGCGGAGCCTCGAACTTCGCCACGGGAGGGCGAATTGCCAACTTCTCTGGCAGCTCCAGTGCCGATGCCCGACGGTTTTATGAAAGGCCGGATGTTTCGCTGTCAAGATCGGTTGATCATTTGAACATTGTCGTAGGCAGTGGTTTCAGGGCGAAACCTCTGGGGACTCAGGTCAATGATCGGCTTTATGTATTCAGGGATCCCAACATTTACGACGCTCCTGCCAGTTATAACTACAACAATGGTTCAGTCATTGATGAATCAGCGCTCTACGATGCCACGGCCAACCTTGTACAGCAGGGGAATGGGGTTCAGCGGGCAACGGCCCGCAGTTCTTTGGGTAGCTTGAAAGGCTGGTATATCCGCTTTGAGGTGTCTGGAGAAAAGCTGCTGGGCAGGCCCACTGTGTTCAATAATGTCCTGACCCTGACTACCTACGCGCCTGGTAGTGGGGGTAGCAGCTTTCTCTATGTGTTGAACATTGATAATGCCAGTGCAGTAGTTGATCTTGATGGCAATAGTCAGGTTGTTAAAGGCGACCGCAAGAGAGAGCTACGATATGATATCCTGACGCCAGCGCCCGTCATTCTTAACCGTAGCAGTCAAGGCGCAGATATCTGTGTGGGTGGGGAGTGTTTTCAGGATATTCTCAGGGAAGCGGGTTCGATACCTTTCCACAAAACGTTCTGGAGGGAAAAACAGTGAGAAAGGTAAAGGGATTTACACTACTGGAAATTATTATCGTGGTGGCCATCATCGGTATTCTCGCCGCAATCATTGTCCCGTCGTATAACGAACATGTGATGCATTCCCGACGCAGCGAAGGCATATCGTCCCTTTTGACGATTATGCAGCAGCAGGAACGCTATTTTACCGAACAACTGGCTTATACTACTGATCTCTCAAAATTGGGCTACGCCATCAATGGTGCCAATGAAGTGGTGTCCGAGAATGGTCATTACTTAATCAGTGCAGCTGCGTGTTCTTCTATGACTATTTCACAGTGTGTATTACTGACTGCGACCCCTCAGGGTGTTCAGGCCCCGGACGGTAACCTGACTATCAATAGTCGTGGTACACGAACGCCACTCGGTTCCTGGCAATAGCTCTTTCCGGTTCACCAACATTCTGAAAACGCTGTCCCGGCACTGTCAAAACCGGCTTTGACCCCAAGTTGATTTAAGGTGATGGTTCGACAGTCTGCATCTTCAAATTGGTTGCTGCTGCTGTTTGCTGTGGCTGTCAGGGTATAGGTGGTATTGGTGGCCGTTACGGCGATGGTGTAGTGCCCGTCCGGAGAAGTAGCTCCACCAAGATTGTTGATATCAGTGGTATAAGCATTGTCGTAGGTGTAGAATTTCTCCTGTTCTGCGGCCGCCGTCGTCAGGGCGATATGGGCGTCTGTCCTGCGACTTTCAAAGACATATTGCTGATAGGATGGAATGGCAACCGCGACAATAATGCCGATGATAGCAACGACGATCATCAGCTCGATCAGACTGAATCCATTGCCTATAGTAGGCACTGGCTCGTTATCCATAACTCAGCTCCTTAGAATTATTTCTTCTGGCACATGGCCGTTTACGCTATAGCCTTCCTACTTGGGGATATTAAATATCTGTCGCCAGGATTGTCGGCCATCATCTGTCAGTGTGTATTCCAGATTGGTGCTGGAAATATTACCGGCACCGCCCTGAATAATAATGCTGGTTTTGCCGTCACTGCCCTGGTGGACTACCGGAGCCGGTGCCAGGCCTGCTCCCAGGCTGATTTTCTTTTCCGATACCGTATCGTCAGTAAAACCACCCGCAGTCAGCACTTGCTGGATACTGGCGGGTATTGCCGTGCCTGTCTGATAGTGCAGAGCATTCAGAAAGCTGGTGCCATCCACCAGACACTGATCAGCAGGTGGTTGGTATTCGGTGAACAGCAGCAGGGCAAAAGCATTAGCCGGTGAGCTAACACTTTTACCGCTGGGATTTTTGCCGTCATGGATCAGTCGGTTTTTCCAACCGGCTTCGGTGGTCAGGCTGTTGCGCAGGGACTCAAAGTTACTCACTGTCGTGCCCGGCGATACGGTAAAGCCGGATTTCAGGTCACCATCGGCTTCCACTTGAATATCCGTCGTATCAATCAGGCTGCTGAAGGGCAGCGTGCCATAAGAGAACACACCACTGAGCTTGGGTTCTTTAACACCAAAAAAGAACTCCTGCTGAGTATTCTGACTGTCTGCCCGGGTCAACTCACGACCAGTACCGACAAAGACCCAGCGCTCATTATCGCTGTTGGTCACTGCCGTGGGACGGGCGCTAACAGGGCGCTGTGGGCGGGTTAAGGTGCCCAGTGTCCAGTTTGCAGCCAGAGGGTCTGCCAGGTTGATCCTTAGCAGTTCGCCACTGAGATTGCCTGCGGTTTCTACACTGCCAAAGTAGATGGCATCGTCATAGTAGTCCTGATCCCAGTCCACGGTGGCCATGTTGCCGGCATAAGCCTGTGCGATACCACTGTCCATTGGGTTAAAAGCGCTGAGAAAGTTTTTGCTCTTTAGATCATAGACAAACACTTTCATATTCTGGTCACTGGTAGCATCGCCCAGAGCTTGTCGTATACCGCTGGGCCCTGTGCCTGTCGGACCTGAGCCAAAGGCCAGGTACCAGTTGTTTTCGGTGGGGAAATTATAGTCTCCGGAAGCATTGGGTTTTCGCCGTTGTACCACCACGGGTCGGCCCGTGGTAAAGCCCAACTCCGGATGAGTAATTTCTGCCAGCAGTTTCGGAGGCTTTTCCGGGTTAGTAATATCCAGCATGACGTAGGCAGAACGCATTGTCCGGGTTGTACTGTTGACTGAAACGCCAATGGGTCCTCCACCCAGCCGCATGCCCATGAGCAGCACTGTTCCCCAGCCCTTTGGGTGGTCCGCATCCGGGGTGAAAATATTGGCATCAAAAATCAAAGGTTCGCCATCCATGTAATAAACATGGGGATAATCCGGTTCTGACAGCCAGCGAAGATGGGGCAATAAATTCATCGGTGTGTACGCCCAGAGTTCTCCACCCAGGGGGTGCTGAGTTTCTGAGGGATCATGATTCAGGTCAAAGCGCTGATTGTCTTTGTCCCAGAAACCGGCATTGAAGGCATGGATCATGCCATCGTTGGCACCCAGATACACGACCTGGCGGCGGTTTTCGTAGTGTTTCTGAAAATCGATAAAGGTTGCGTCGTTGCCGTTGAAGGGTTTGCTGTCAGAGTAATACCCTTCCGGTTTGGACACGGCGACGGGATTGGAGTGAATGATGTCGCCCAGTCGCCATACTTCCAGGTCGCCATCATTGTCGATGTCCACAGAACGGGAGCGATAATCCGTCTGGTCTTCGCCACGAATGAATTTAACCAGCTTATCCGATTCTGCTGCGTTCACACCTAAATAGTCACCGTTGCTGCCTGTGAAGGTGGCAGAGACAAAAGGCTGTTCCTCACCGGCATCGACACGGCCATTATTATTGGCATCCAGCCAGGTCAGGATATGACGGCCAGTGTTGGTCAGCGCCGTATAGTTTCTTTGACTGGTAATATTGTTGATTTCCGTCAAGCGTTCACGAGCGTCCCAGACAGGTGCCAGTGAGGTCAAATCGGCGGTACTGCCATCAGGCGTCAGTGTTACACCATTATCGGAAGAGGTATAACGTTGAATAACAGTAGAACTACTGGCGGGGTCAAAAGACAAGGTCACAATCTGGTCAGTCGAATAGTCATCCAGTGTCCGGTTACCATTGGAGTCTTCCCGGAAGTGACCTTTGGTATCAACAAATAAACTGTGAAGCAGTCCGACCCAACTGATTTCAATGTTCCTGACCGTTATTTTGGGGCGGAATAGCCCCTGAATGACCGAGCCTGCACCGCTGGCACTGTTAGAAACCAACGCGGCACTGGCACCGGAAGATATACGGCTGGCGATGTCCTTAAAAACCAGCTCCAGCTGGGTTCGTAACAAAGATGGATTGCTCGCCAGAAAAAAATTGTCGGGAATATTGTCGGCGCCCAGTTCACCTGTTGCGTTATTTCTGATATCCCACTCTCTGGAATCATTGTCAGGCACTCCATCACCATTGGCATCATGATTGGGTGTACCATCATTATCCAGATCGTTGAAGCCCCCATACTTTGCTGCCAGCCTCAGTGGTTTGGGCAAAATACCGGACGCAGTGCCAGTTGCCACATAGGTTTGAGTCTCTGGCGTTCCGGGACCCTGGGCTGCTCCACCACCGGGGCCCGCCGCGTAGGGTGACGCTATACCATCATTATTGGTACCAAAAATACTGTGGGAAAAAGAGTAGTTTCCGTTAGAAAACTTCCCTTCGAAGCGGGAACTGACCTGAATCTGATTGCCGGTGATGGCGGGTGAGCAGGCATTGCCAAGGCAATATTCAATACTGGAGCTGGCGTCATAATCATTGTCACAGCCTTCCTGACAATCTTCCCAGATAAACGTGTATTTTCCTTTTTTGCCGTCTGCCGTCTGCTCATCGACCACAAGGTCACGGAAAGAGCCGCTGGAAGTGATCGGTTGGAAGCTGACCGTCTTGTTGTTGACATTGGCGCTCAGGGAGGGAAGGCTGTCAGCCAGTTGAATGGTATAGGTTTTAATATTCTGGATACCATCAAGATCGGTTCTCAGGTCTGTTGTTTGAGCGTGATAAGCCAGACCCGCAACTGCGTAACCCCCTTCTTTGTCCGGAGCTTCAGGACAGATACCGACGGCATCTGAAAGATTGGACAGGGACTTTGCTGTGCAACGGTTGTTACTGCCACCGTAATAATAATTACCCGAGAGGTTGCCATTGTATTCAATGTCACCGAGATCGTCGGTTAGGTTAATCAGGTCATTGATATTACTCAGACCTGTGACATCAGAGATGCTATTGTCTAAATCATCCAGGTCATACACGTTGGTGCCACTGGATATAAGAATGATGGCACAGCTGGCGCAGTCATTGGCCTGGCTCATAGGTGTCACCCAGGCTTCATTGGTCATGCCTCGTCCGGCATCTGAGGTGCTGAAGTCAGAAGAACCTGCGTTGCTTCCCGAGAAATACCTGATGGCCTCAAGATAAATTTCTGAAATCGGGTTACGCCATGCAGTCAAACCAATGGCATCGATATTGTGAATAATACCCTGAACGCTGGTATTAAAGGTGCCATTGGATAGATTGATCTCATCATCATTTGGGTCGGTATTACCTGCAAACTGTCTGATATTGCGCCGCAACAGACCGCCTGAGCTGTTGCGGCCATAACTTCCGGTAATAAGACCAAATTGAATCTGATTTTCTTCGCCATAGCCTTGGAGCAGGCCAACGGGCTTGGGAACACCGCTGGAGTACTGTTTGCAACGCCCGGTATTATTGCCATCTTTGCCCGAGACACAAGCTTCTACCTGGACAGTGTGGGTCGCCAGTTCAGCACTTCTGGCAGGACTGAATGCATTTCCCCACTGACATTGGTTGATTTCTGTAGTGGCCCAGCGAGGAAACTGACCCGCTGCGATTCTCAGTGACGGTGCTCCAGCCCAGAGACTGCAAAAAGAAACCGGTGATGAATACGGAGTGTATTTATCAATGTCTGCACCGGAATAAACTTTGGCAAAAGCACCACTGAGGTTTGTAGAGAGGGAAGACCTTCTAAGCACTGTCTGTGTGGCAGAGTCCGTTGACCGATGTCCACCGTAGAGAATGACTCTCAGTATTTCCATTCTGGACATGGACACCCAGTTCATAAAGTTACCACTCCATGGGGCTGAGGCGTCCTGGCAAAAATGTTGATTGCTACCCGTTGCTGGCAATACGGGTTGGTACATCTTGTCCGAGCTGCTGTATGCGTAGCACCAGTTACTGTCAAAGTAACCGATGTAATCAAAGTCGTCCTTATAAGTTGAATCGATCAGGCCGTCGTCATCGAGATCGGTGTAGTCTGAATAAGCTCTTTGAAAGAGCTGTTGATCCACCGGCATCGCCAGCATAACAAGAGGCGGTGAAAAGGTGCTGCCCTGGTTGGGCTTTGCAGCGTAGTCCGAGGCGGCTGCGATGGCCTGTTGCAGGAAAAGGGGCTGGAGCAGGAATGTCAATAAACAGATTTTTAGCGAAAACAGAGATAAAGGCTGTTTTCTGGCTGCAAAAAGCGCAGACGGACTGATCCCTTTTAACACGAACACTGTGAAATCCTTTTTCTTCTGGTTCACCGTTTGTAGGTGGACTGCAACATGACCTGACTATTGAGGTTATCGACCGAAGAAAGCACGGTTACACGGTAAAGCTTTGACCAGTCGGAAGGGTTGGCGGGGTTGGGAGTGACCCCAAACAAGACTCTTGGAATGTAGCAGAGGAATTCCACTGTATAGCGGGCTGAGGTTCCTGAAGGCACACTGGTGGCAACAATGGTTTTGCTGGCATCGGCCCAGAGGGCGGCACTTTCCCAGGGGCTGGCATTCCCGGCCCTACAGCTGATAATGCTGTTACGGTCAGAGCCATTGAAGCAGAGGCCATTACTGCAATCGCTGGCGAACGTGTTGATATCGTTGCAACTGCTCTGGCTTTTGATACAGCGTTCGGCCTCCAGCAGTGCGGTTTCGGCAGCGATAAAAGCGGTCTGATGAGTCCGGTAGCTGGCTGACATTCTTTGCTCAAGGCTTGAGAATTGAACCGCCGTCAGAGTCGCCATCACCATGAGTGTAAAAAAAATCATGGTGTAGAGCAGAGCGGTTCCGTCTTCATCGCGACGTCGTCTGATATGACTCATGATTATCCACTGTTTCTCAGGGCCATGGTCATGACATATTCCTTGCGTAAGAAGCGATCCGACTGAGTGACTTGTTGACCATCGAAAAGATAGGTTCTCGGGGGCGCAGGCGGAGGTGCTGGAACAGGGAGGATTTCGGTTTCACTGCGCGTCAGCAGATGAATTCGGATGGCGGTGGTTTGCAGCCAGTCAGCATGGCGAAAACTGCGATCACCGGCGCTGATATAGCGATTAGTGACCCCGTCGTTATCTGTGTCGAGGCCGTAATGAATTCGAATATCCTCAATGCCGTCCACTATGGCCAGTGCTGAGGCATTGCCTGCTTCTTTTCGGAACAGGGTAGGCAGGCCGTTATCCGGTTTCACAAAATAACCCACAGATTCCAGAGGCTTCAAATAACCGGGATTGAATGACAGAGCGCCGGAAGGCGTCGAGCCGTCATAGCAACGAAAACTGCCCTTGAGTTGAGCGACACAATTCTTGAAATCGCCGACACCGCTGGTGGTATGGGTTAAGGTACTGCCGCCGATGGAACTCAGGGCTATCAGGGCTACCTGAGAGCAGTCCTGACGGGTTATCACTGCAGCACCGCCGACCGGCAGGGTCGAACCGATGTTGCGGTCCAGTGTCAGGGTGGATGTGGATGTGTCATGGTTGGTTATAGCAAAAACAGTGTCGGGATTGGCTTTGAAGATCAACAGGCTTTCCGAAGTGGCCTGAGCGTCCATCTTTGACCGCGTGTCAGAAAGATTCATTCCCTGTGTCGGTTGTTCAGCAGTGAGCCATTCATGGGGAGCACTGTTTTGAAGCAGAGCATTACCGATTGCAGCATCGGTATTACAGCCTGTGTAGCCAGCGACACGGACGTCATTGGATATGGAGCTGACAGCAATTCTGGCCGCTTCCTGCATTAGCCCCAACTGAAAGTTCAAGCGATTGGAGTTATTGCTGCTAAGAAAGGCCTGAGTGACCGAAGTAATGATGAAAATACCCAATAACATCGAAATCATCAGTTCAATCAGGCTGAGTCCCTTCTGCTTGGAACTATTCATGTTTTATAGCGTGCTCCTCAGAATCACCTGACGGCGGGGCTGCTGACCTTTGCTGTCATCAAAGAAAATCGTGATGGTGTAGTTCCGACCCTCTGGTGTATCGGTTTTGACAATTGAGCCATCTGAATCGGGGAGCTGAGTGTCGAGAATGAACTTCCACTGTGCTACGTCGTAGCGGGCCAGCTCTGCAGGTGTGCAATCTGCTGTGTCGCAATCATCGGGATAGGCTGCGGGCACATTGCCGACACTGGCAGAATAACCGGGCCCATTCAGGCCATAGACCGGGTTGGCTTTGATCCTGTCGAGCATGTCGTAAGCAAGAATGTTGGACAGAGAGTTGAAGTAGGCAATATTGTTGTAACTGATGCTTCGGGTTTGTAAAGCAGCCATTCCCAAAAGGCCAGAAGCCAGAATGACCACTGTGATCAGAACTTCCACCAGGGTCATTCCTGCCTGAGAGCGCTTTGAACTCATGGACAGACCACCGAGTCCGTTGAGCGCACCCGGCCAGACAGGTTAATGGTGATGCCCCTGGCAACCTTGGATGTTGTCAGATTGTCGCAAATGAGAAAATTGCCTGAACTGGTGTTATTGACAGTGCCATCTCCCTCAAACACGATTGGAGTGTTGTTACTCCAGGTGATTGAGGCGATGGAATCTGTTGTCTGGGAACGTCTCAAGGTATCGACTCCTGAATCAAATAGGCCGTTACTGTTTTCATCGGTGAAAATGATCCAGCCTTGACTCCAGAGGGTTGGGTCTGCTGCGCAGGTGACTCCGTCAGTGGATGCACAGGCGATGGTATCGTTGCCGGTTTTAACGGCTTCACTGCGGGTGTAAAGCAGGTTTGACAGCAGGTTTTGCTGAATGTTTGAGAAACGGATGGAGTTAGACATTTCTCTCAGTTGTGGCAGTCCCATGGCAACAATAATCGCAGCGATCAACAGAGTGATCATCAGTTCAATTAATGAAAATCCTTGTTCTCCAGGCTCAGGGCTGTTTATTGCTCTGGCTTTATCATTGTTTGACTGCTCCATCACATCTGACCGGTTTTTAGCGCTTCTCTGATTAGTTTAGAAGTGCGTTTTCGTGATCTGTGTATAGGGTCAGAGAACCTGTAGAATTATTTACAAAGAAGCCAGACGGATAAAAACAGGGTGTTTTTTTGGCAGGGGCTAATGATTTCAGGCGTATGGCAGTTATAAGAATGAGATAAGCCTTAAACTCTCGTTGAATCAGGTCAATGCCATGGAGCAGGAAAAAAGGGATACTGTCCGGCTGTTGATAGTGGATGCTTCTTCTGAAGAAGCCGAGGCACTGCTGAATGTCTATCGGGATGCCGGATACCCGACCCGTGCTCATCATGTCATCGCTATGGAAAGTCTGGAAGAAGCCCTGTCCGGTCATCAGAAATGGGATTTGCTGATTATCTCATCAGCAGGCTTGCCAGAAGGATTAACAATCAGTTCAGTGCTTGATCGGGTTGACCAGCAGGGCAGGGATATTCCTGCCATCGTGTTGTCAGAAGAACAGGAAGAAGAGCAAGAAGAAGAACAGCTGGAATGGCTTAAGCTGGGAGTAAGAAGTGTCATTACCCAGGACAATGATGAACTGCTTCTGCTGACTTCCGATCGGGAAATTGCCGACCTTAATACCCGCCGTCACTACCGACGCATGAGTGTTGCCCTGAATGAATCAGAGAAGCAGAGGCGTCACCTGTTGGATGATCAGGTCGATGCCATCATCTACATCAGTGAAGGTCAGATTAAATACTCAAACCCGGCATTTAATGAGCTGGTAGGGGTTGATGGCAACGCCAGTCTTGTCGGTAAACCCTTTACTGATCTGGTTGCAGGCAGAGATCGCAGGGAAGTGGGTGACTTCCTGAACAGTATCGAAGAAAGTGGTCGGGCACTGGCAGCCATTCAATGTCCACTGCTGGCTGATCGGGATAAGGAAGTGCCTGTGAGGGCTATAGTCAGTCCTACTTCCTATGAGGGGCGTTATACACTGAGCGTTTTGGTGAGAACCCAGGAATCCGAAGGAACTTCGGAAATTGGGCAGAAAGACGTTGAAGTCGCACGTCCCGACAGTGAAACCCACCTCTATGATAAAGAAGCTTTCAAGGAGCAGTTGGATGTTGCCATGCAGAGAGTGGTTGCAGGTAAAGACCAATTTGCCTTGCTCTGTATTACTCTCGATTCACTGCGGGCACTTCATGCCAAAGGAGGCAAAAGAGTCAGCCAGCCTTACTACAAGGAAGTTAGTTCTCGACTCGGATTGGTGTTGATAGAACATCAGGCTGCCAGTTGGAGCGGCGACTGTATTATGGCTCTGGTTAAGGCCAGTGATGAAAAGGCAGTGCGGGAGCTGGCCGATCAAGTTATCAGGGGTGTTACACACGAGAGAGTTACACTGGGAAGAAATGAGCTTCCCGTCAAGCTGAGTCTGGGGAGTGTCATACTGACCGATTCCAGCAGCGATCTAAATACTCAGCTGGTCAGAGCCCGTCATGCTGCCACACAGGCTCAAAAAGAAGGTGGCGGAAAGATTTGTTTCTTCCAGAAACGTAAGATTAATAAGGTCAGTTCTGTGGAGAAGCATCTGGCAGGCATGGTCAGTCAGGCGTTGAAAAATGACAATTTCAAATTGAAGTACCAGCCTGTGGTCAGTCTGAAAGGTTCTTCTGAAAAGCACTTTGAAGTTCAGCTGCATATGGTGGATGCCAGAGGTCGTGAACATGACTCAGTGGCATTCCGAAACAAGCTCGATAAAAATGCGCTCTGGAGCAAAGTCGATCGTTGGCAGGTCATAGAAGCAGGAAAAGCGCTTCTGAACCAAACCCGCACAAAGGATAAAATCCGACTCTTTATGCACCTCGGCGGTAACGCCATACTTGAGAAGGAGTTCCTGCCCTGGATGGGCGTTGCACTTAAGGCAGCAGGTATTCCTGCTTCATCCGTGGTTGTGGAAGTCAGTGAGCAGAATATTGTCCGCTTCAATAGACAGGCACCGGACTTTTTCAAGGCGGTCAAGGAGTTGGGTTGCAGTACTGGAGTGAGTGAGTTTGGCTGTAGTTTGAACCCTATGGAAACCATTGCCTCAATGACTCTGGACTATATAAAGGTCGATCCGTCTTTCACCAAAGATCTGACCAGCGAAAATCAGGGCGAAGAGCTCAAGAAAATGGTTCAGGCGCTGTCGGAAAAAGGTCAGAAAGTGATTGTTCCCCAGGTTCAGAGTGCTGTTGAAATGGCACCACTGTGGCATACCGGTGTTGATTTCATCCAGGGCGACTTTCTTCAGGAGCCTGCAGAACATATGGACTTTGATTTTGAGGGTGATTTCTAGCCTCCCCATAATCATGGATCATTTTGAGTTTTACACCGACTGCAACATCGTCGAAAATAGCCTGCTCTCAGATTCAAGATTAAGACATCAGGCTTTTCAATGTCAGCAAAGCTCAATATCGTCATGGCTCAGCTTAACCTCAAGGTGGGCGACATCGACGGCAACACCCAACAGGTGATCGAATCGGCTGAAGAAGCCCGTGATCAGCATCAGGCCGATCTGGTGGTTTTTCCTGAATTGACACTTTGTGGGTATCCTCCTGAAGATCTGTTACTCAGGCCCAGTATGGTGTTAAGAATTGAGCAGGCCATCAGCAAGCTCAGTGTGATTAAAGGCGTTGACCTGGTGATTGGACTGCCCGCCATGGGGGCACATGGTTTGGAAAATCAGGCCGTGGTGTTGAGAGACGGTCAGGTGGTGGCCCGATACGCCAAACAACATCTGCCGAATTACCAGGTTTTCGATGAAAAACGCTATTTCATGCCGGGACAGAAACCCTGCGTCTTTGAGTGTAAAGGGGTAACGCTGGCACTGACTGTCTGTGAAGATCTATGGTATCCCTCTTCAGCCCAGCAGGCTGCGGATGCCGGGGCCGAGCTGATTTTGAGTCTCAATGCGTCTCCCTTTCACAAAGATAAGCAATCTATCCGTTACCAAACCATCCGCAGCCGTTGTCTGGAAACGGGTCTTCCTGTGCTTTATGTCAACCTGCTGGGTGGTCAGGATGAACTGGTGTTTGACGGTGGCTCTTTTGCTATGAACGGCAATGGGCAGGTTGCTGTCAGGGCCGATTACTTTGCTGAAGGTCTCTACACAACCCGTTTCGACATAGTAGACAAGGCTTTTGACCAGGAAGACGTCGCAGAGCTGCCAGGCCTTCATGAAAGGGTTTACAAAGCTCTGGTTACAGGTGTTCGTGATTATGTGAATAAAAATGGCTTCAAAGGCGTTGTTTTAGGTTTATCTGGTGGTATTGATTCCGCTCTGACTCTGGCCATTGCCTCTGACGCCCTGGGCGCTGAGCGGGTGCAGGCGGTTATGATGCCATTCCGTTATACCTCAAACATGAGTCTGGAAGATGCCCGTGAAGAAGCCGATATTCTGGGTGTCGATTACTCCGTCATGCCCATTGCACCGATGTTTGATGCGTTTATGGAAACGCTGAGTGCCCAGTTTGAGAATACCCAAAAGGACACTACAGAAGAAAACCTTCAGTCCCGTTGCCGGGGCGTTATGCTGATGGCTATTTCCAACAAAAAAGGTTACATGGTCCTCACTACCGGTAACAAGAGTGAAATGGCGGTAGGCTATGCCACGCTCTATGGTGATATGTGCGGTGGTTACAATGCCCTGAAAGATGTGCCAAAAACGCTTGTTTTTGAATTGTCCGAGTACCGAAATTCTTTGGGCTATGTGATTCCGCAACGAGTGATCGATCGCCCGCCTTCCGCCGAACTGGCACCGGACCAGGTGGATGAAGACAGCCTGCCTCCCTACGATGAACTGGATCGAATCATCGAAATGTATGTGGAAGAAGATAAAAGCGCGGAAGCCATTATCGAATCCGGTTTTGACCGGGATACTGTCTATCGGGTACTGCGCCTGATTGATGTTAATGAGTTCAAACGTCGGCAGGCGGTGGTCGGGGTTCGCATTACTCCCCGTGGTTTTGGGCGAGACCGCCGATACCCGATTACCAACGGATGGCGTCCGGGCATTTGAGGGTCCGGGCAAAACCAGGCTTCCCCAACAGGGCTCATGCGTTTGCCAAAGCCATGTAAGTCTTGTGAACCTCATCCAGCTGTTGAAACAGCTGCTCCAGAGAGCCGCTGTTATCAACTACGTCGCTGGCTTTCTCCAGCCTCTGTTGCCGGGAGGCTTGCCTGGCCATAATGGCCCGGGTTTGTTCTTTGCCCATGCCGTCCCGACTCATGGTTCTTGAAAGCTGAATGTCTTCAGGGACATCGACAACCAGAATGCGATCGGTGAGCACATGTTGATCGGTTTCCACCAGAAGCGGTGAAACGATGATGGTGTAAGGAGACTCAGACGCTGCCAGTTCCTGAATAATTTGATGACGGATCAAAGGGTGCAGCAGCTGTTCCAGCCATACACGTTCGCTGTCGTCATTGAAAATAATATCCCTGAGTTTTCTTCGATCCAGTGTACCTTCATCAGTAAGAATATCCTGACCGTGTCGTTCTGCAATTTTTTGCAGAGCTGGCCGACCGGGTTCCACCACTTCTCTTGAAGCCTGGTCCGCGTCCACCACAGTAATACCGAGACTGGAAAAGTAGTCGGTAACGGCTGTTTTACCACTGCCGATGCCGCCCGTTACGCCAATAACCAACTTACTCATGCTCAGCTCACAGCCCCATAATCTGCAGATAAGATTGAACCAGTGTTTCCCCCCAAAGCAGGGCAATAAAACCGGCAGCGGCCAGATAAGGTCCAAAAGGAACAGGTTTGCTCCGTTCCTGTTTTTTGAGAATGATCAGTACCACTGAGACAATGGTTCCTACCAGTGAAGACAGCAGAATAATCAGTGGCAGCATTTGCCAACCTATCCAGGCACCGAGCGCAGCGAGTAGTTTAAAGTCACCATAGCCCATACCTTCTTTGCCCGTCAGCAGTTTGAATAACCAGTAAACAGACCAGAGTGAAAGATAACCGGCAGCAGCACCCAGCACTGCGTCCTGCAACGGAATAAATAATTCAAAGCTGTTGGCCAGTAAGCCCAGCCAGAGTAAGGGCAGGGTAATGCTGTCTGGCAGCAGTTGGGTGTCCAGGTCAATCATGGTCAATGCCAGCAGGGACCAGACTAAAAAGCAAAGTAAAACTGTCTGGAGAGTGGCGCCAAAGTAGATACCAACAGCAACGGTCAGCAGGGCAGAGATCATCTCAATGATCGGATAGCGGGCAGAAATAGAGGCTTTGCAGGAAGAACAACGACCTTTCAAAAACAGGTAGCTGATAACCGGAATATTTTCCCAGGCCCGAATCTTGTGACCACAGCCTGGACAGGTGGAGTCGGGCTTGATCAGGTTATAAGGCTCCATCTCAGTGGGCACCTTGTCCGGATGAAGTGTTTCCAGACAATCCAGCTTCCACTGACGTTCCATCATCACCGGCAGGCGCAAAATAACAACATTGAGAAAACTACCGACCAGAAGGCCGACCAGAGTCAGGGTCAGGTAGAAGTAAGTGGGCGAAGATTGCAGTAATTCTATGAGTGCCATTAGTCAATAAATCCGGTTTTCTTAGTATTAAAGTGCCACTCGTTCAGGTTCAGAGACGCATTATAATTCGATAGCAGCGACACTATGGCTCATGGCTGTTTCTGGGGTTACTCTACTTGATTTTTGGCGTCAGTGCATTCTTGGGTGCAGTCTCAATTGAGTTGTCGGGTTATCCTTTGAAAGTCTTTATGGCCTGCCAGCGACTCAGACCATAATGACAATGTATTAAAAATACTGACAGGTGCCGGAAACTGTTACCAGCCAAGGCACCCAATATAGTCAGTGTGGATTTGTCTAGAGTTCTGCAGCAATCGCTTCAAATGCTGCCAGTCGCTCACTAATGCCTTCTTTTTAGTCAACCTAGCAGCCTGTCGGACTTAAGCGTCCGTAGCGAGGATTGCAAGAAATTGAGGATAAAAATCTCTGTTTCTGAGGAGAATAGCGAGCTATTTGACGAAGAAACAGAGATTTTTAGACCAATTTATTGCAACCGCACGACTGCATGGATGCAGGAGCTAGAGCAACGCAGGAGCAGTTGCCGTGTAGGACAGTCTTAAGTCCGACAGGCTCCTAGGAGCCTGACCGAGAATAGGCTTATCTGTTATGATAAGCCTTAAACCAACTCTGATTATGCCAAATGTCACCACCACCAAAGTTTAAGGACAGTCCTGTTGAGTTTGATCAGCATCTGCTGTTCCCAACCAACGTTTTCGATTTGCTTCCCAAAGATCATGATTGTTTTATTTATGAAAGCATTTTTCAGAACATTAATACGTCTGAAGTCGAAAAAAAATATCACCACCTTGGTCAGCACGCATACCCTCCAAAGCTCATTGTCGCTATTCTGATCTACGCATACAGCCATGGTGTTTTCAGTTCCCGTGAGATTGAGCGACGGTGTCGACAAGACTTGGCGTTCATGTATATCTCACAAATGAACTGCCCGAATTTCAGGGTTCTTGGTGACTTTCGTAAGGATAATCTGTCGTTTTTCCATGACTGCTTCAAACAGTCAGTCAAACTGGCCATTGAACTCAAAATGGCATCACTGGGTCATATCAGCCTGGACGGCTCCAAGTTCAAAGCCAACAGCTCAAAACACAAGGCCATGAGCTACGGGAGGCTCAAAGCGAAAGAGGCAGAACTCAGTGCCGAAGTGGATGAGCTGATCAAAAAAGCCAGTCAGTGTGATCAGGAAGAAGATGACGCCTACAAAGCAACCAATGGTTACAGCATTCCTGAAGACCTCCAGTTTAAAGAAGAGCGCCTGAAAAAAATCAAAGAGGCCAAGAAAGCACTTGAAGAACGTGAAAAAGCTTTAAATCCAGACAAACCAATAGACGACAAAAAGCAGATCAGTTTTGCAGATCACGATGCCCGCATGATGAGCAAGAAGGGGTATTGTGAGTACAGCTACAATGCTCAAATTACAGTTGATTCCGATAACCAGATCATTGTTGGCCAGCATGTCAGCCAACACGCCAACGATGTACAGGAAGTGGAGCCGGCGCTGAGGGCATTATCAGGAGCCACTGATGGCGCGGCTGTAGATAAGTGGAGTATGGATAATGGTTACTTTTCAGGGTCAAACTTACATACAGTCGAGCGACATGAGATTGATGCCTATATCGCAACCGACAAGGCGGAGAAGCCTGCCGCTGACGACCTTGAAAGCTCTGACAGGAAGTTTGTCAAAGCGGATTTTGCGTATGATTCCGAAGCTGATGTATTTATCTGTCCGGCAGGGGAAAAGCTGGTAACGAACCCGGCCAGCAAAAGCAAAAGAAAAAGCTACCGGGCAAACAAGACGGTATGCAGGGAATGCCCTTATCGTCGGAATTGCAGTGATTCAAAGAAAGAGGCTGGCAGGGTTATCCGTACCGATAAGTTTGAAAAAGCACGTCAGGCTATGAATAAGAAAATGGAGACAGCCGGTGCGAAAGCCATATATGAGCGTCGTAAAGTTATTGCGGAGCCACCATTTGGACAGATAAAAGAATCTGGTTTCCGAGGGTTCAGTCTCCGCAGCAAAGAAAAAGTTTCAGCGGAATTTTCACTGGTATGCACTGCGCATAATATCAAAAAATTTGTAAAAGCGGCTTCCACGAGGTCAATCCGTCTTGAAGATTTGAAAGAGGCTAAAAAGGCAGCATAGAGGCTGTGAGAAGGCATAAATATGCAAAAATGAGCAAAATCCCACTAATAATTGGATATTTTTTGCTCATTTTAAGATTTGGGAAAACTTCTGTTGGTCTGGTTGCGCTATTCTCGGTCAGGCTCCTAGGAGCCTGACCGAGAATAGACTGCCCTACTGCGGCGGCAGCAAATTGGTCTGAAAATCCGCTTTTGTTCGTCAAATAGCTCGCTATTCTCCTCACAAAACCGAATTTTCATCCTCAATTTTCTGCCGTCCTCGCTACGGGCGCTATTCTCGGTCAGGCACCTAGGGAACAGAGCGATTAACGGATGGTAAAAGCTTTTTCAATAATAAGTACCTAACCAGTTGGTTTCGCATATTCTGGACGGCGGCTTTTTCCACCCTTCTGCGTTCCAACTCTGGTTGCGTAGCTATGGCTACGCGCCCGTCGTTGCGCCTTGAAGGATGAAAAAATCCACTCGCCAGAATATGCGAAACCAACTGGCCAGGTACTTATAGCGGCTTTCCGTTCTTCAGAATAACGAGGAACGATAAACTGTCTACCGCCGACGGTTTTATTAGTAGATTAATTAATAACCGGGACAATAATCATGACACAGCGGGTCCGCCTTCAACCGCACGCCTGAGGTGCGTCGGTTGGAAGGTTTTGTTAGTTGCATCCCATCCTGTTTAAAATATCATGATGATGCCGAAAATATATGAATATTAAATGGAATTCTAAGCGTTATGAAAAAATATAGATACATTTCTCTATCATTAATCCCTTTATGGCTTTCAGCTGACAGCACAATTCCAAGCGATGGTGATAATAGATTCTGGAAAAGCCCATATGAGCAAAGTATCACTGAAATAGAAAATGAGGATAAAAAGCATAATTTAAATAAATATATTTATACAGAGCTTTCTAAAGAGAGTTATTTATATGTGAATGTTAAAAATAACCTTGAATTAGAAATCAGTAATAAAGCTGATTTTGAAGGACAATCTAAATCATATCGAGATAATTATTCTAGATATTCCAAGACAAATTTCAACAAGCCAAATATTCTTAAAGCAGCTCTTTCTTCTGTTCCAAATGCCTCTGAAATTGATGGCAATGCAATACATGGATTGAAAAATATAGACTTTATTCTATCGGGAGGAACCTGGAAACCCTATTCACTGGCCGTTGCAAAAAATCATTTGGCATTTTCAAAAGCAAGACGCACTAACTATAAGTTTGTATTGTTTAGCCAGAATAGTCAGGATGATGACTCAGTAGATTTGATGAATTGGATGCAAGGTATGCAGCCTTATTGGGGGAAAATATTTTTAATTAAGAAATTCCTGAAAGAGGGTCGGGTAAAACCTGGGAAATGGATTGCCTGGATTGATGATGATATTGTGATCAATGATTTCAAGAATGATCAAAGCCATCTTGATAAAATAATAGATTCAGTTGATGAGAAAGTTTGCATTATAACTTCTCGGGACTACTGGTACTATGAAGAGTCAGATTTCTTAGATGGTGGTCATTTACCGAATACAGGCATTATTATGGTTAAGAATACAAGTTATTGCTCTGATATTGTAGGGCAATGGCTTAATTATGGAGATGACCCGGATTTGGGAAAAAACACTCAAGAATATACGCTCCACGAACAAGAAGCCTTAGCTAAGCTTAAAAGAAATTTCGGTCGAGGATCTTCAGTTATCAAATTTATTAGAAACAGGACTAGAGATTGGGATTTTAATACATTTAAAAGATTTAACCATTTTTACAATGGTAGCCAGGCAAATTACAATTCAGATACAGAAAATGAAAGAGCCATAGCTGCACTTATTAATGATGCATATATTCATCACACTGGCATGGCTTCTCTTTATAGGCTTGCACTTATAGCTCACTCACTCTTTGAAATTTCAGGTAACTACCCCCGTATCCAAAATGCTGACGATGACAGCTAACTCCTCGCACAGCGGCTACGCATAGGCGAATGTCGCGACCTGCTTTACATGCGCTTTTTATCTGGCTTTTGCAAACTGGAACGCAGTGCGTTCCAAATTGGGCAGGACCGGAAGTGCGTCTTGCACAGCCAGAGATAACGCTGGTTGTGAAGCGAAGACAGAAGGTACTACAGCCGCAGGATTGAGTCTCGATATCATGTGTTCGCTTGGGACTTCATTTTGTTGGGAATGGTGTCAGCACAGAACTGCCGAATTGGTGAGGCAGTTTCAGCCTGGCCGGGATCTGTGACCGGTGCAGAGGTACAGGATGGATTTCTCAGGAACCTGCGAGGTCCAGTATTGACCTGTGTGAATTAACCGTTGGTTCTCTTGTTGAACAGAACCAGGCTGGCAGAAATTGGCTTCAGACCTGCCAGAGCAAAGATGAAGCAACCACAGGAGCTCGGGAACGAATCCATAAGCCACCGGGTGAAAGCAATTTTGCAGGCCGAATACCATGTGGTGAGGCAATTAATTTATTGGTTAATGATCTTCCTGTATGCCATAATGACACACATCTATTCGATAATTAACTAATAGGTGATTTATGGCCTCAATTCCAGATCGTAAAGAAACACGGCTTGTAGCACGAACATCCAAGGATATTCAGGACATTATCCAACGAGCTGCTGATTATTCCGGTGCATCTCTTTCTCAGTTTCTAATTGATTCTGCAATGGAGAAGGCTCGCACTGTGATAACACAAACTGAATCATTACAACTTTCCATGAAGGGGGCTGATGCACTATTTGAAGCCCTGGAAAATCCTCCTAAAGCAAATGGGAAATTATTGGAAGCAGCCAGGAATTATAAGGACACTGTGAATGTCACTAATCATTGAGGAAATCACACGCAATCATGATCGCAAGATCTTTGATTGCGGTATTGAAGAATTAAATAGATTTTTACAACAGCAGGCTCGACAAAAGAGTGTAAAACACATTTCAAAAACCTATGTGGCTTGCCAGGAATCGTCATCAAAGACTATCACCGGTTATTACACTCTGACTGGATATTCAGTAACAGTTCCTCCGGCACATCAATATTACCAGAAGTACCCGCATCCTCTGAGTGCCGTAAAGCTTACAAGACTCGCCGTAGCTACCTCATATCAAGGGCAGAGATTAGGGGAAATGTTACTAATTGATGCTATTTATCGAACGGTACTTGTTGCAGACCAGATTTCAACTATCGGATTATTTGTTGATCCAATGATGGCAACCGTTGTTTCATTTTATGAACAATATGGTTTTTGTCTAGCCTATCCAGAAGATGAAACAAAACTTGATATGTGGCTGCCCATCGAAACATGTATAGAATTAGCCAGCACGCTAGGAGCCTGACCGAGAATAGTCTGCCCTACTGCGGCGGCAGCAAATTGGTCTGAAAATCCGCTTTTGTTCGTCAAATAGCTCGCTATTCTCCTCACTAAACCGAATTTTCATCCTCAATTTTCTGCCGTCCTCGCTACGGGCGCTATTCTCGGTCAGGCTCCTAGCAAAAACGCCGTAACACCTCGCCCAATCATGTCACCCGAGTCATTTGAAGCCCAATTGGACAGAATTCCGGCCTCGTGTGCTGCTGACCGTTTCTCATTTCTGCACGGCGGTGGACGGGCTAACATTCAAAAATGCTGCAAAGACAGACTGGCTGACTTTGCATTTAGGGTGCAAATGCTTAATCTGCGTTGGAGCCAACGCCTTTACTGGTGGTAAACATAGTGCATCGAACTTGTGCATGGTCGTGGTATTCATAATGCCAGCGTCATACAAGCCCTTGGAGGTTTCATGCATTGCGTCCAGTAAATCACTCATAGCTAATCTCCACTAAATCACCAGCCTCCAGTGCTTTTTTCAGGTCATCATCAAAATGTTTCTACACAACAGACCCCAACTGGAAGATAGGCAAATACATCGCAATAATAAGACCACCAACCAGCACACCAAGAACCGACATGATCAAAGGTTCCATCAAACTGGTCAGTCCATCTACCATGTTGTCGACTTCGTCTTCGTAAAAGGTAGCGACCTTATCGAGCATTTCATCCAGAGCGCCAGATTCTTCACCAATCGACACCATCTGAACGGCCATTGCAGGGAATATGCCGGAGTTTCTCATGGCAAATTGGAGTTGCTGACCGCTGGATACGTCTTCCTTGATCCGTTGGGTAGCATCGAAATAGACGACGTTACCTGCAGCACCGGCAACCGAATCGAGGGCGTCCACCAGGGGGACACCGGCGGCAAACGTCGTCGATAAAGTCCTGGCAAATCGGGCTACCGCTGATTTATCAAGAATAACACCAATCACCGGGATCTTGAGGGTGATTCGATCCATTTTGTCTCTGGTTGCTTTGGACTTCTGCAACAGTTTTTTGAACAGGAATCCGAAGGCGACAAGAACGGCTATCGCCAGATGCCATGAACTCTGAACCACTTCAGAGATACCGATAACCAGCTGGGTAAAGGCAGGCAACTCGGCTCCAAACCCCTGGAATACTTCCTCAAACTGAGGCACTACATAGACCAGCAGAATACCGGTTACGATCATCGCAACACCCACGACTGCGATGGGGTATTTCATTGCTTTTTTGATTTTTGCCTTGAGGGCCTCGGTCTTCTCTTTGTAGGTGGCGATTCTGTCCAGCAGTGACTCCAGAGAGCCTGACTGCTCACCGGAAGCGACCAGGTTGCAATAGAGGTCATCAAAATGAATGGGATGGTTTCTCAGAGCGTCGGCCAAGGTGGAACCACCGGCAACATCATTCTTGATTTTGCCAATGAGATCTTTCATGGCAGGCTTTTCGATGCCGTCAGAGGTAATATCAAAAGCCTGAAGCAGGGGTACACCTGCTTTCATCATGGTAGCGAGCTGGCGGGTAAACAGGGCAATGTCCATGGGCTTGATCTTGCCGCCCTTTGTGCCCAGTGACATACCTTTTTTTCTGACTTTTGTGGTGCTGATTCCCTGCTTACGGAGTTCGGCCTTGACCAGGGCAATACTACCACTCTGGATTTCTCCCTTGACCTTCCGTCCACTCTTGTCCTTACCTTCCCAGACGAATGTGGCTGTTTTTGTTGGTTTTCGTGCCATATCTAGCCAGTTCCGTAGCTTCTTTTATCATTCTTGTTGAGCCACCGCGATGCAATGGCGCTGAACCGCTGTTAACGGAGTTCGCTATAGGGGGTTCATTATAGCGCTAATGGCTTTGTCGGCGAATATTGTACGAGACCTTAGGGAAACTTTATAGGAAGTAGAAAACAAAATCACAAAAAGATGACAGAAGTCTTCAGAACGGTTGTAAAAAGCCGGTGACTATTCTGCTGTAGCGGGTTTGCCGCAGCGGTTTTTTTACCAGTGAAACCTTTGGTTTTTGACAGAAAAATACGCTTGCTTTCTTGAACTATCACTTTCTTTGTCTACTTTTCCAATCTAATAAATCAAAAACACAAGACAGAAGACATAAAACACAAAACAGATGTAAGGAAAAAATTTTGAAAAAACCACTCTCTTTGGCACTGCTGTTGCCGATGCTCTCTCTGTCTGTGATTTGTCAGGCCAGATCATTGAAAGGAAGTTTTGTTGTCGAGTTTGAACAGAGTGGCGTTTACCCGGGCGAGAGCTTTTCCATAATGTCTGGCGAGCATGGATTGTCTGACAAGCCGTCATACGGTGTCGACGCCGATTCAGGATCGAATTTGCCACCTGATAACGAAGCATTCAGTCTTGGCGGTTACGGAGTGAAAACGTCTTTTATTGAGTCGATTTCTTGGCAACTGATTTACGCTGCTAATCTGCTGGTTGCTTACGAACTGGTTCTGACCACCAATGGCACCCCTGACTCTAAACCATACTCACGTCTGACTGCAGAAGCACTTGCTGCTGTAGGCGCGCTTTTGAAAAGCTATTGGAACGCCGATTCACCGTTCTATAAACCGTTGGGTCAACTGGAGGCAACTCAGGGTGACCCGTTTGCGGTCACCACTATGATGCTTCCTGGTCACAGTCAACAACAAAAAGCGCCATCAGCAGAAGCATCATCATCCGGTCAGCAAGCCTCAGGAACCGCAACCCCCCAAGCTTTTTCCAGCTTTTGGTCTTCAGGCTCTGGCGGCGGTAACGAAGGCTCTGGACAACCCCAGCATACTTTGGGTTTAAATTGTTTTGTCGATTCCTGCGCAGGTGTCTGTAAACTCCCTCAAATAATCGATATTAGCGAGTCAGCTGATTGGTCGCTGGGTCCGCTGGAGAATTCGACGACCCATACTTGTTATGATAATGAGATGGCAGAAACACAACCCTTTGAGCAACCCCATACATTTAAATTTACGTTTACGATGGATGACCCAACAAACAGCTGCACGCTGCATCCAGAGGCAATCTTTACAGGTGATGCCTGGGGGGCAGACGACTACGATCCAGTAACCTGTGGATGCGGGGTAGTCTGTATGAATCATGAGGCTCTTTTGAAGCACCAAAAAAGAGAACACAATACCGGGAGTTCCGAGCAAAGTCAGAATTTCAAAAGAAGGCGCTAAGTACTCAGTCATACGGAATCGAATATTTTTGGCTTATTGGGCAGGTGCTCTGCAAGGCGCAACGACGGGAACATAGCAAGCTATGTGACCAGAGTTGCAACGCATCACGACTGCATGGATGCAGGAGCTAGAGCAACGCAGGAGCAGTTGCCGCGAGTGCCTGAACAAAAAGTCAGAAAATATGACTTCGTATGGTTGAGTACTTAAGGGCCCAAAGTGTTCAACAAACTTCTCTTAGCCATTTCATTCATCCTCATAGCAGCAGTCTACTGAGGTGGTAGTGTAGTCGTCCAGGTTCAGGGCAGTGAGGCAGCGTCCCCAGACGCAACCGGTATCGAGAGCATGGATTTTTTTTCGCTGACTGTTGCCTTCCAGGGCGGCCCAGTGACCAAAAATAATACGTTCCTTGTAGACCGGGCTGTCAGGAAAGCTGTACCAGGGGGCGAATGTCTCTGAGGCAGATGCTGTCTTGTTATCGAGGTCAAGCCGACCGTATTGGTCACAAAAACGCATCCGTGTCAGGTAGGCTGCGGTCAGTTTGAGACGAGCTCGACGGGTATAGGCCTCTTCCATAGAGCTGATGGAGTCTGATTTGAATAAAAACTGAAGAAACTCCTGATAGTTTTCTCCCTGAAGCGCTTTTTCCAGCTTGCCTGCATAAAGGCAGGCCTGCTTCAGAGTCCAGATCGGGGGAATTCCGGCATGCACCATGGTGACTTTGCGTTTTTTATCATGATGAATCAGTGGGCGGTACCTTAACCAATCAAGCAGTGAGTCCCGGTCAGGGGCGCTGAGTAGAGGGGCTAATGTGTCTTTCCTTTTAGATCGGCGAACGCGTGCAGCAACAGCTAGCAGGTGCAGGTCATGGTTCCCCAGAACAGCAGTACAATGGCTACCGAGACTTTTCAGGTAGCGAAGCGTGGCCAGTGAGTCGGGGCCACGGTTTACCATATCTCCCGCCACCCACAATTGATCACGGCCAGGCTTGAAACGGACTTTGTCAAGCAGGCGTCTGAGAGGTTCGTAACATCCCTGGATATCACCTACGGCGTAAACGGTCATTAACTATAATCTCCTGAACCTTTCAATGTGGAGCAGCAATACATGACTTATAAAGGTTGCTGATTTTTAACATCAAATTGAGGATTGCCTGGTGGAAATGCCCAAAGGCTTTTCCTGATCAGGTGTCTGTTTCAGGATAAGCTTCTGACCGACTCGAAAAAATATCCTTTTCTTCGTTGGCCGGATGGAGGTTCTTCTCCACACTACTGAAAACTGTATTTCCCTGCTAATATGCATTTCCCTGCTAATAGTAGTAACTCAGTGAGCAGCGGGCATGCAAGCTGTCTTGCTGTTTAGCATTTAATAGCAGCTTTTCACGGTGAAAAATTGTTCATCACCGAGGGTGATGAACAATTGTTTCAGTCGTTCATGGCAGATGTATGCAGATAGTTGGCGATGGCAACAAACTCGGGCAGCGTCACCGTTTCAGGGCGACTCGCTGGGTCAACACCCAGTTCAGTGAGTGCGTCGGCAGAGATCAGCTTTTTCAGAGTGTTTCGCATGGTTTTACGGCGTTGCTGGAAAGCTTCCCGAACAACCCTTTCCAAAAGGTTTACGTCATCCGCCGGGCAAGGTAACTCATTATAAGGCTCAAGTCGTACAATGGCTGAGTCAACTTTGGGGGCTGGTTTGAAACAGCCCGGGCCCACAACGAACAGATTGTCTACCTTGCAGTAGTACTGGGCCATGATGCCCAAACGCCCATAGTGCTTTTCACCGGGCTGCGCTGCCAGTCTTTCCACAACCTCTTTTTGCAACATAAAGTACATATCGCTGATCAGCCCCTGGAACTCAAGCAGGTGGAAAATCAGGGGGGTGGATATGTTGTAGGGCAGGTTGCCCACCAGTCTAAGTGTTTGACCCTCTTTAATAAGAGAGGAGAAATCAAACTTTAGGGCGTCTCCTTCGTGAATTCTGAACTCAGGATTCAGGCCAAACCTGAGCTTCAGAGTCGGGATCAGATCTCTGTCCAGTTCAACCACGTCCAGTTGCCCGGCAGCGTCCAGCAGAAATTCGGTCAGTGCACCCTGACCTGGGCCAATTTCCACAATTCGGTCGCCCGCCTTTGGGTGTATGGAACGGATAATCCGTTGAATGACACCGTGATCGTGCAGAAAGTTCTGACCAAATCGTTTACGGGCCTTGTGGTAGGGAATTTCAGCCATGCTTTTGACAAACTAAACCAGCAACAGAGGGGGCGCTATAATAGCGGCAGATAAGCCATTTGGCTACTGAACCATATCGAGAGCATAGCGGATAGCGGTAAACAGGCTGCCCGAATCGGCTTTTCCAGTCCCGGCCAGATCCAGAGCCGTGCCGTGATCGACAGAGGTACGAATAACGGGAAGCCCCAGGGTAATATTGACGGCATTACCAAAGCCTTTGTATTTCAGAACCGGCAAACCCTGATCATGGTACATCGCCAGAACAGCGTCAGCATTTTCAAGATATTTCGGGTTAAAGAGCGTGTCGGCTGGCAGAGGACCTACCAGATTCATACCTTCATGGTTTAACTGATTCAGTACCGGAATAATGGTTTCTATTTCTTCCATGCCAAGGTGACCCCCTTCTCCAGCGTGAGGGTTAAGACCGCAGACCAGAATTCTGGGGTTCTCGATGGTAAATTTTGTCACCATATCCCTGTGAAGAATTCTGATGACTTCTTCCAGAGAAGATTGTGTGATAGCAGACGAGACATCCTTAAGTGGCAGGTGGGTGGTGGCCAGAGCGACCCTGAGGCCTTCGGTTGCCAGCATCATAACGACTTTTTGAGTGTTGGTTTTTTCGGCTAGAAATTCGGTATGGCCACTGAAAGGAACACCTGCGTTATTGATCACTTCCTTGCTGACAGGAGCGGTGACCATGGCATCGAACAAACCATTTTGACAGCCTTCAATGGCATAGCTCAGCATTTCCAGAACGTAGGGGCTGTTGGCTTCATTAAGCTGTCCGGCTGAGCAGGGTTTGGTCAGGGAGACAGGGGCAACCAGAAGAGTTCCTTCTCTGGCAGGTTCTTTTTCATCAGGGTTGAATAATTCAAAGGTTATATCCATTCCCAGAGTGTCTGCACGCTGCGCCAGAAGCTCAGGATCGGCAGCGACCACTGTTTGCACTGGCAAATTCTGGTAAGCCAGTTGCAGGCAGAGGTCGGGTCCGATGCCTGCAGGCTCGCCGGAGGTAATGATCAGTCTGGGCAGTGTGTTGCGTGTCATAAGTCAGCCATGAGCCATGAAAAATAGAGTGTGTGCCACAAAAGAGAGTCTACAAAAAAAACAACGCCCCGGAAAACCGGGGCGTTATTCTTCTCGGGATGTCTCAGAGTCGTATGTCTATGTAACTCTGATCTCTGATTTCACGTAGCCACACCTGAAGCTCTTCTTCAAACTTGCGGTTGCCCAGAATTTCACGCACTTTGTTTCTGCGGACCTTGTCGCTGATGTCTGAATTACGTTTACCCAATACCTGCAGAACGTGCCAGCCGTATGAACTCTTGAAGGGGTCGCTGACTACTTTTTCAGGCGTTTCTTTCATGGCTTTCTGGAATTCCGGAACCAGAGTCTTGGGAGAAACCCAGTTCAGGTCTCCGCCATTGAGAGCTGAGCCAGTGTCGTCAGAATAAGCCTTGGCCAGCTCAGAAAAATCTTCACCTTTCTCAATTCGGTCATAGAGGCTCTTGGCGAGCATCTGCGCTTCAAGATCGCTGCGAATTTCGTTGGGCTTGATCAGAATATGACGAACGTGTATCTGATGTTCCATATGCTTCTCGTTACCACGAGTGTCGATCAGTTTGAAGATATGAAAGCCACCAGGGCTGCGAATCGGTGCAGATACTTCTCCGTCTGTCATCTTCAACGCCTGTTCAGCAAAAAGAGTTGGCAGCTGATCAGCAGAGCGCCAGCCCAGATCGCCACCATTTAAAGCGTTCTGGCCGCCGGAGTAGCTGAGCGCCATTTCGGAAAAGTTGGCACCCCTGTCAAGCTGAATAGCAATATTGTTGGCTTTCTTTTCAGCTTCCCGAACCTGATCAGGTGTCGGATTGTCTGGTGTGGCAATGAGAATATGGCCCAGACGATATTCAACTTGCATGCTGGCCTGTCCTTCCGGCGACTTGAGGAAGTTGTCCACTTCCTGCTCGCTGATCTGGATGCGCTCGGCAATCTGGCGTTGACGCACCCGGTTGATGATCATCTCGCGACGAATTTCTTCCCGGGCAGCGGCGTAAGACAGGCCGCCTGATTCAAGATTTTTCTTGAAGGCTTCAACAGACATACCGTTCCGCTTGGCGATTTTACTGATGGCGTCATTCAAAGCCCAGTCATCAATTCGGATTCCGCCGCGCTGACCCATCTGCAGTTGCAGGTTTTCAAGAATCAGCTGGTCGAGCACCTGCTTCTTGAGGATGTTGTCAGGAGGCATGGGAATATCCCGACTGTTCAACTGACGCTGAACAGCTTCGATACGGTTGTTTAGCTCGCTTTCCATCACCACGTCTTTGTCGACGACGGCAACAATGCGATCCAATGGTAGCGACTTGGCGTTAGCCGTACCGCCGACTACTGCAAGGGTGCAGCAGGCGACAAAGAATAGACTCTTCAATCCCGTCATCATTACTTCTCGTGAATCTCGTAACCTTGGATACCTTGCAAGTATTCCGTTCCGGAGCTGCCAGTGATATTACCCAGTCCACGCAAGATGAACTGGAAGAAAACACCGCTCTTCGGATCAGGGTGGTCGATATTATCGTCTGTTTCGATCCATGAACGCCAGAAAAATCGAACCTGATAACAGCAACTGTTGTATTCGACGCCCGCAAGGCTCTCCAGGTTCCTTTTGTTGGTTAAATCATATTGCCAGCGACCCAGACCAACCCAACTAGTGGTTGCGGGGATCGGCCAGGCAAAGGACAGGTCGGTCTGCTTCACGTTGTTATCAGCAGTTTCAAAGATTGGATTGCCATTCTGGTCGGTGCCGATCTGAATATTTTGTCCATCTTTGTCTTGAACATAGCGATCAACCTGATCCCTGAAACGGAAACCCAGGTTCAGAGTCTTGCGCTGTTCAGGCTGCCAACGATAGTAGAGACCATAGTTGTCCAGACGATTTTCGTTGGTATTCCAGGAGAAATCCTGTCTCACACTCATTGTGCGATTGAAATTGTAGATGAATTCCGATGCCAGGGGAGAGGTTGGATCGGTCAGTTCACTTTTGAGTCTTTCATCCATGGCGACAAAGTTTTCATCAATGTCCTCAGCCGGAACTTTCTCGTAGCCTAAATTGTTGGCTATGTAGACTTTGCGATCCTGGAAATAGACAATCTGGCCAATACCAAAACGCATCCGTTCAAAACCATCGTCTTCAATCAGGCGGGTGGTAACGCCCAGAGAGAGCTGGTTGGCATCGCCAATACGATCATAGCCACTGAAGCGGTTATCGAGCCAAAGAGAACCGTAGGTGAAGCCCATGGCGGCGGTGTCGAAAATCGGGTTGTATTCCTGATTCTCGACATAAGGCACATAAAGGTACTTGGCCCTGGGCTCCAGAGTGTTTGTGAAGTCAGTACCGAACAGGTTGGTAAAACGCTCAAAGTAGAGGCCACTATCCAGGCTGAAGGAAGCCGCTGTGGTATTCGGAGATTTGGTAAAATCATTCGGGTCGATGACAGATTGACCATAGGCTCCCTGAAGGTCGTTGATCACTTCACTTGCCACCAGATTGCTGAGGCTGTAGTTAACACTTCGAACCTTTACTTCAGGTGTCAGGAAGCCCCAAATGGTCTTCATTGGGTAGCTGACACCTGCCTGACCGAAGGCCCGACCCCCTTCGGCTTTTTTGATACCGTAGCCTTCGTCGTAAACACTTTCTCTGATATCCGGATCACCAAAGTCCGGATGCTGAATCTCTCTGACGAAGCGCCAGTCTTTATCCCGACTGAACTGGGTGTAATCCGCCAGGTAATTGACCTGCAATGTTTCTCCTGCTTGCCAGTTACCACTGAAGACCAGCTGTGGAAGTTTGTTATAGGGGTCATCAGCCGTCTGACTCATGTTCTTGAACTGGTGAGCATTGAGACTGAAGGTCCAGTTATTGTAAGTACTGCCGCCCAGGTATTGGGTGCCTATCTTCTGATTCAACGGACCAGAACTGGACAGGTTTAGATTGGTACCAAAGTCTTCAATATAATTTTTGTCACTGGCGTCGGCATAGTCGAGCTCTGCCGTCCAACGCTCAGAAAAACGCTGTTTATAACGCACATTGGCCAGCCAGCGTTCCTGATCGTAATAGGGGTTTTCTTTTTCCAGCTTGTCCTTACTGGTTAGCCCGGCAATACCTGCTTCACCTTCTCCGCTTGCATTCATATAGCGGAATTGGTTTTCCAGCAGCAGACCGCGCCTGGACAAAATGCGAGGCGTGATGGTGGCATCGTAATTCGGGGCAATATTCCAGTAATAGGGCAGGGTAAAGTCGATGCCGTTTTCACTGTCTGAGCCTATTGTCGGGTACAGAAAGCCGGATTGACGACGATCATCAATGGGGAAGTACATGTAGGGGGCATAGAAAATGGGTAGCCCTTCGACCCGAATAACAGCATTTCGCGCTGAACCAAAACCGGTATTGGGGTCAAGAGTGACATTACTGCCAGTTAGCAGCCAGCTTTCATCACCGGGGCGGCAGGTGGTGTAAGAGGCATCTTCGAGCACCAGTGTAGAGTCTTCGTTGCGAATGATTTGTTCGGAGTTCCCTCTGGCATGGGCTCCATGCATGGCGTAACTGGCATTCTTGATGGTAGCCCGGCCACTATCGAGCAGCATATCAGCGTAATCACCTACCAGCAGGGTGCCAGGTTCACGGTAGACCACGTTGCCTTCGAACTCGGCATAGTTGGTAGCGCGATTCATTCTGGCCGTATCACTCTGGATCTGACGATTGCCCTGTCTGATAGAGACGTTGCCGGTAAGAGTTCCTATGTCATTTTGACCAAAAGAGGATTCATCTGATTCGGCAATGATGGGTGCTGTATCAGAGTTGCCCGCGAAGTTTTTACCAGGACGGGCAGGCTCTGAATAGTCACCTGTGCACCAGGGCGTTGCCTGATCCAATGCTTTTCGTTCATTCTCGCTGAGCCGGGATTTAGGCACCCAGTCTAGCGTTTCCCTGAGGTTGGCGTGGCTGTTGCCGGTTACGACAGTAGCTGTTTCACTGCTGGCTTTCTTTCGAGCGGATTGGGTCACAGCCGGCGCAATGGGGCGAGACGCCCGATTCATAACACCAGGCTCCATCGGCTCGGCAGAACAGTGCCAGCCGGACCCATCCGGGCTGGCTTTACAGCTCCAATGATCATCTGCTGATAGTGTGGATTCGGCATAAACCCTGACAGTCGGTTGGCTGGCAAGCAGCACGGAAGCAATCGCCAGAGTTAATGTTGCCGGTTTGAAAGGTAGAGGGTATTTCTCCATGAGCTCAACTTTCCCGTGCCGTTCTTGTTACCATGGTTTGAAGGTTTTTTGCACAACTCCGGTTTATGTCGGAGCGAGACAAAACGGCGTGCCATGGTTGATGGCGGTTTAAATCTGCTCTGTCATGCGTACAGAGAACCTTGTTACTCAACCTGCTGCCGGAAGCAGCATTTCCTATCAATAAGGGCATCTGTAAAGCAGTGTTTCGGGTCTTGTGTGTGGTTATCATGATCGCCAGCTGTTCTGAAAACATGAAAGTTCAGGTCAGTCTCTGTCAATTGCTGGCAGACCTCTGGAAATCGTAGAGCGAACATCTGCTTTTTACCATGAGCTATTGTCCGGCTGAGTGTTTCAGGCGGACAGTGATTTTGCCCGAAGACTTTGCATTCCATGGCTTGTTGACAATTTATGACTGAGCCCGATTGCTCATGCAGTAAACAATCAGTAGGGTCAGTTATATCACTATTACTAGTCTGTGTTACTCTGTCTTTCAGTGCAATACATTTCAACACCTTGATGTTAAACCTTCAGTTGTTCAGTCCGAATATTGCATAGACATTCAAGAGTAAAAGAGGCATAAGCAATGGAGCCTCTGAATCTGTAGGTGGCCTCTCAATCAACACAGGACATGTAAAGCAAGTGACACCCTCTCCAAACGATCGTCTGCAGCAATTAAAGCATTGGGCGTACAAGGCTTTAACGCCGGTCCAGGCTACACTCGACCGGGCTGCCCAAATGATTCCTGTGGGTGGTGATGCCGGCTTCAGAAATTATTATCGATTGCAACTCCCTGAAGGCTCATTGCTGGCAGTAGACGCTCCACCAGAGACTGAAGACTCCCGTGCTTTTGTTGCCGTTGCGGGTTTGCTCAAGGCTCAGGGAGTCTCTGTGCCAGATGTACACTCGGTTGATTATCAGTCAGGCTTTATGCTGGTGGATGACTTTGGCGACACCCTGTTGCTTCAGGCCCTCAATGATAGCAGTGCTGACGAGTTTTATGGAAAAGCGCTGGATATTATTTTGCAAATCCAGACGTGTAAGCCTGACACACTCCCCCCTTATAGCCGTGAACTGTTGATGACAGAGCTGGAAATCTATCCCCAATGGTTTCTGAAAGAATTGCTGGGGTTGGATATTGAAGGCACTACCGGCAGGCAACTCAACCAGCTGTTTGAACTGCTTACCGAGACAGCTTTGCAACAACCCAAAGGGGTCGTTCACCGTGACTTTCATTCCAGAAACCTGATGGTGCTCTCGCAAGGGAACCTGGGGGTCATTGATTTTCAGGGTGCCCTTCATGGTCCCGTGTTGTATGACGCTGTTTCTTTGCTGAAAGATTGTTATATCAGCTGGCCCAGAGACAAGGTGGAGAGTTGGTTAAAGATGTTTATCAAGTCTCACCCTCAGTTGAAAGATGTGAATTTTGAAACCAGCCTTAAATGGTTTGACTGGATTGGATTGCAGCGACACCTCAAGTGTCTCGGAATATTCTCCCGACTCTGGTTCCGGGATAACAAGCCTCAGTACCTGCCAGAGATACCAGCAACCTTCGCTTATGTCATGGATGTTTGTGAACGTTATCAGGAGCTGGATTTTCATGCCAAATGGCTCAGGCAATCTGTGGCACCCATTCTTAACGATTGTATTACAGCTACACGGAAAGAGACTGAACAGTGAAAGCAATGATTCTGGCTGCCGGCCTGGGAAAAAGACTCAGGCCACTGACTTTGGAAAAACCCAAGCCACTGGTAGAAGTGGGTGGTAAACCGCTGATAGTACATCATCTGGAAAAGCTCTCGGAGACTGGCTTCACAGACATAGTAATCAATCATGCCTGGCTCGGTGAAAAACTGGTTGCGGCTTTGGGCAAAGGCAGCCACTGGGGCTTGAATATTGAATATTCAGCGGAGTCTGAGCCTCTGGAAACAGGTGGTGGCGTGTTCAAGGCTTTACCGTTGCTGGGGGATGATCCTTTCCTGCTGGTCAACGGCGATGTTTATACAGACTTTGATTTCCAGTCTTTACCAGATACACCCAAGGGGTTAGCTCACCTGGTGTTGGTGGATAATCCTGACTTCAAGAAAGTCGGTGATTTTGCCCTGGACAGTCTTGGACGGGTTCATAAGGATGGTAAGAACAAGCTGACTTTCAGTGGGCTGAGTGTATTGTCACCCGAACTCTTTGCACATTGTAAATCCGGCGTCTTTAAACTCGCACCCCTGTTGATTGATGCAATGGCCTCGGGCAAAGTGGCGGGAGAACATTATCACGGACTCTGGACTGATGTCGGCACAGTGGAACGCTTGCAGAGTCTGGAAGGACATTTAAATCAGAGCAGGGCAACATGACGGCAATTCTGATCGGTGTATTCATCGGTTTTGTGTTTGGAGGACCTTTCGGGGCGTTTTTGGGTGGCTTGGTGGGCGCCTGGTTGAACCGTAATTATATTAATCCCAATCAACGCCAGGGTGGCGGTCCCGGGGGGCATTTTAATCGTCAGCGTGCCCAGAGTGCGTTTTTTCAGGCCACTTTTCTGGTGATGGGCAAGTTGGCCAAGGCTGACGGGCGAGTCAGTGAGCATGAGATTGAAATGGCATCGGCCATTATGAATCAGATGCGTCTCTCACCGGATCAGCGTGAGGCTGCAATCAATCTTTTTAACCAGGGTAAGCAGCCTTCGGCAGATATCAGTGCCGCCCTGGCTGAGTTTCGCAGAGTCGCAGGTTCAAGTACCCTGCTCCCCCTGTTTCTTGAAATTCAGCTGCAAGCTGCATACGCTGATGGCAGCCTGACTCAGGCTGAGCGGGTTGTTTTCAAACAGGTATGTGATCAACTGGGTGTCAGCAAGATCAGTTTTGAGTTGCTTCACAAAAGGTTTCAGGCTCAGAGAGCTTATTATCATGCCGGGGGGCATCAGGGTGGCGGCTGGGCACGTCCAGACAGTGGAAAAAGTCTCTCCAAAGCCTATGAAGTGCTGGGGGTTGAGTCTTCTGCAACAGACAGTGAAGTGAAAAGAGCCTACCGTAAGCTGATGAGTCAGCATCATCCTGATAAACTGGTGGCCAAAGGTCTGCCCGAAGAGATGATGGAAGTCGCCAAGCAGAAAACCCAGGAAATCCAGGCGGCTTACGACCAGATTCGAGAGCACCGGAAAAGTAAGTAATTCTGGTGTATTTTTGTAGGGAACTTCCTTAAGAGGGAGAGGGCTGATGTTTCTCTCAAGTGCAGAGCATGGATTGCCTGTAGTCTTGGAAGGGACGCCATCTCTCTCAGGAGATTCTTCCATTTATGTAATGTATGTCGTTCTTATTACTGAGTTGATCAAACATGAAAGAAAGTAAAAATGAAACTGATGTGCAAAGGAGGTTGCTGAGTGAGATAAAGCAAGTACCTCCTGAATTCCTACCGGCACTGTTGACTATTGTTCATAGTTTCCGTGAGAGTGTTGCCTTCGATAGTGCAGAAAATTCGTTTGAAAAAGGCTGGAAAGAAATTACTGAAAACGACCTCAAGCCCATAGAGGACCTGTGGCAGGGTCTTGAGCATTGATAAAGCTTCAATACACACCAGAATTCGAACGCTCACTGAGCAGGTTATTAAAAAAATACCGCAGTCTTCGAGAAGACCTGGAACCGCTTCTTCATAAGTTGGCAGCGGGTCAAACCCCGGCGACAGACTTCAGGTGTCCGGCGCCGTTTTGTATAAAGTCAGGATAAGAAACTTGGAAATATTATGAGATACCTTTTGACTGCCTTGTAAGCTCTACTCGAAGATTCGAGAGCACCGGAAAAGTAAATAATTCGGGAGCATTTTGTCAGGAACTTTCCCAATAGGGAGAAGAAGACTAATGTTTCTTTCAAACGCAGAACACGGAATGCCTGTTGCATTGGAAGGGACGCCTTCTCTCTCTCAGGAGATTCTTCCATGAATATTGTCAGACAACGATTCATGTACTGGCACATTCCATCCACGACCCGGGTTGTTTTGAAAAGAGAGCGTAATGAAGGCTACTGCTTTTATCCGCTCAAACGGGTAAAGCAAGTACGGAGTTCTGTGAGGTATATTCGCTGTCTGATTTATGAACCTTTTGCAAAAACCATATGGGATCGAAGAGTCACTCTGAGCTAAGCTTCAGCAAACTGGCAGGTGCAGCCATTGCAACCTGCCAGAAACTTTTCACCATGAAATCAGGCTTTGCTCCCTTTGAGACCAAACCATGTGAGGTAAGTAAATCCGATCAGCGGAATAATAAAGGCCCAGCCAATCCCCGCCATATCTGAAATCCGCCCCATTATTGCGGTGAGCACCGCGCCACCAAGAATGGCCATAATCAGGCTCCTAGCTGAGTGTCCTTACCCAGCCCAGCTACAGAGAGGCCGTAAATGGTAGGAAACATCAGTGACATGCATCCGGAGATAACCACCAGAGCGTAAATGCCAGCATAGCCAGCGCTCATCATTACAACGATAGTCATAACTGCCGCAACAGTGGCAAGCCCCCCCAGTAAATTGGCAGGTTCGATATAGCGCATCAGAGAGGTACAAAGGAAGCGACTTCCACTGAATAACAGGATTGAATAGAGGTAATAGGTTGATGCTTCTGCCTCGGTGCCTCCGACATTATTCATGACATAACGAATTGTCCATGACCAGCAGCCAATTTGCGCCCCCATGTAAAGAAACTGCCCCAGTACTCCACGGATAAATATTTTCTTTTTAAAGAGACGGCTAAAGGATTTTGAATAGCTGTATGCTTCGGAAGCATCTGCCGCTTTTGGCATTTTGCAGAGCGCTATAGACAGACAGCCTCCCAGAATGATGGCAGCCGTCACTATGTATGGCTCCATAACAGCCATTAATTCCCGGGACTGGATGGCCTCAAGCTGGGCAACCGGCATTGCTACCCGCTCTGCGACTGAAGCCGGGTTGAGCTGGCTCAGGATATAGAATTTCCCGATCAGGACCCCGACAATTGAACCTAAAGGGTTGAAGGACTGGGCGAAGTTCAATCTCTGGGTAGCGGTCTCTTGTGGCCCCATGGCAATAATGTAAGGGTTAGCACTGGTCTCCAGAATGGAAAGCCCGCCAGCCAGTACAAACAGGGCTGCCAGAAAGTGGGAATATTGCATAGTCTGGCTGGCTGGGTAAAACAGCAAGGCGCCAAATGCAAACAGACTCATTCCGAGCAGCACACCGGATTTGTAAGAAAACTTTTAAGTACTCATCCATACGAAATTATATTTTCTGACTTATTGTTCAGGCACTCGCGGCAACTGCTCCTGCGTTGCTCTAGCTCCTGCATCCATGCAGTCGTGATGCGTTGCAACTCTGGTCACATAGCTTGCTATGTTCCCGTCGTTGCGCCTTGCAGAGCACCTGCCCAATAAGCCAGAAATATTCGATTCCGTATGGCTGAGTACTTAGCGTATTAAATTAATACATTCCTTCACGTTATGGCTGTCCTGATCGCATTCAAAACCAGACAGAAGACAACATAGATGGCAGCTTGCTATCTGTTGCCTCAGTGGCTTTTCGATGTCTTTCCGGGAGGGGAGTATAGACAGGATATTCAGTTATGCATGACAGCTATGCCCGGACTGGTTTCAGGCTCAAAATGCATGGCTCGAGGGCATGCTCATTTGAGCCCAATACTCTGTTTTATGACAAAATCGGGTCGTGCGGTTGCGACAGGTATTCTCTGGATTGCATCTCTTGCAGACGACTGATGGTGCGCTGGAATTCAAAGTTCAGCCTGCCGGAGGTATAGAGTTCAGGCAAGGGCGTTGCAGCGGTCAGAATGAGCTTGACGTTGCGGTCATAGAATTCGTCCACCATGTTGATGAAACGTCTGGCCTGATCGTCTTTCTTCTCGCCCATCTGGGGTACATTTTCGAGAATGACGGTTTGGTAAAGGCAGGCCAGCTCTATGTAGTCGTTCTGGCTTCTTGGACCGTCACAGAGTGCCCCGAAACTAAACCAGCCTATGTCTTCGCAGGTGCGTTCGCTGTTGATGGCTCGGCCCGCTATCTCAATGACGTCGGCTTCCCTGCAGTGACTTATGTCTGGTGCAAGGTCATCGAATGTTTTCTGCAAGTGCAGATCAGCTTCCGCTCCCAGAGGGCTGAAGTAAGTGTCTGCCTTTTCCAGCAGGCGCAGGCGATAGTCGGTGCCACCATCAACATTGATCACCAGGGTATGCTCTTTTATCTGGTCAATGGCTGGCAGGAATCGGGCTCTTTGCAAGCCGTCTTTATAGAGTTGATCGGGTACCACGTTGGAAGTGGCTACCAGTGTAATGCCTCTTTGAAAAAGTTGCTCAAAGAGTCCACCCAGAAGCATAGCGTCGGTGATGTCTGAGACAAAGAACTCGTCAAAGCAGATGACCCGGGTTTCGGCAGCCAGTATTTCTGCCACTTTATCCAGGGGGTTTTTTTCTCCGGACAGCTTTTTCAGTTCACCGTGAACCCAGCGCATGAAGTGGTGAAAGTGCATGCGTTTTTTCTCGGAGAACGGGAGGCAGTCATAAAAGGTGTCCATCAGATAGGTTTTGCCCCGGCCAACGCCTCCCCAGAAGTAGAGTCCACGAACAGTATGGGATTCTTTGCCGACAAAAGGGTTGATGCGCCTGAGCAGGGAGTTGCGGGGAGCTTCAGCGGTCAGCTGATCAAAAAGACGCTGAAGATGCTGAACCGCTGCTTCCTGAGCCGGGTCATAGCTGAAGCTGTCTTTCTTTAAGTCCTGCTGGTAACGAGATTCCGGGGTCATGCTAGTCATACAGTTGTTATTTCACCAGGTCCGTTGTTTACGGGTGTCATTTCCAGGGTTGTTGAAACAGTTCCGGCCCATTCCTGTATCGGCAGGCATAAGTCGAGCTGCCATCATTGCCGCAGTCTGGAATAACGGAGCACAATGTATCCTTCCGGCTTCAGCAGGACAAGGTATGTTTTGGCATCCCGATGTTACACAACCGCTCTATACTTTGCGCATAAAAGATTATAACTTTGACAGCAATAAAGGACGTGAAATGTTCCACCCAATGAGGCGATGCTGTGGAAAATGTGAATGTACTTTGGTTTTTAGGCAGTTTGGCATTTCTGGCGGGTATGACCGGTGGCGCACTTTTGTATCATCTGTTGGCAGGCCCCCGTTCGGATCGAGGCAAAATGGAAGCTCAGCTGATCGAACTGGAAGCTGATTTCAAGCAGTATCAGGATAACGTAGCCGATCATTTCAACACAACGGCTCACCTGATCAACAAGCTGACGGACAGCTATAAAGATGTCTATGAGCATATGGCTAACGGAGCCGATTCACTGTGTAACGATGACAGAGTCAAGAACAAGCTCAGTGATTCTCTGATCAGCAGCACAGCTCTGTTGTCGGGTCAGATTCCCAAGCGTCATAACGAACGTGCGAAGCCTCTGGAGCAGCCGCTGGACTATGCACCCAAGACGACAGCTCCGGATGAGAAAGGCACCCTGTCTGAAGACTTCATGGTAACAACTGAAGCTCAAGAGGCGGTGAGTAGCCAGAAAACCTCCTGATCTCTCTTAAGCCTGCAAGCCGACAACAGAAGCCGACGCAAGACTCCACCCTCCGCTCCCGGGCCGCGACCCAAACGGCCTGAGAGTATGGCAGAGCTTTACGACAGCCTCAATGGCGGGGCACTGTGATCAGGACAGAGAGTCAAGGTATTTTTCAGCATCCAGGGCAGCCATACAGCCAGTGCCGGCAGAGGTAATAGCCTGACGGTAAACGTGATCCATAACGTCACCCGCAGCGAATACGCCTTCTTTGGAAGTCAGTGTTGCGTTGCCTTCTGAACCACTGTTGACTTTAATGTAGCCGTCTTTCATTTCCAGCTGGCCTTCAAAAATACCGGTATTCGGTGTATGGCCGATGGCAATGAAGCAGCCTTCAGCGTTGATTTCGCGGGTCTCGCCAGTATTCACATCCTTGATGCGAACGCCTGTCACGCCCATGCTATCTCCCAGTACCTCATCCAATGTGGCGTCAAGGGCCAGCTCCATGTTGCCGTTTTCTACCCGGTCGATCATCTTGTCCTGCAGAATTTTTTCTGCACGGAAACCCTTGCGACGGTGAATGAGTGTCACTTTCTTTGCAATGTTGGAAAGATAGAGGGCCTCCTCGACAGCAGTATTACCGCCACCCACTACCACGACGTCCTTGTTTTTGTAGAAGAATCCATCACAGGTGGCACAGGCAGAAACCCCTCTGCCCTTGAAGGCTTCTTCACTGTCCAGGCCCAGGTAGCGGGCGCTGGCACCCGTGCTGATAATCAGGGAATCACAGGTGTAGGTATCGCTACCTTTCAGGGTGTATGGCTTCTTGCTCAGATCGACTTCTTCGATATGATCAAAGATGATTTCGGTACCAAAGCGTTCTGCATGGATGCGCATATCTTCCATCAGGCCGGGTCCCTGAAGACCTTCGGGGCCTCCTGGCCAGTTGTCCACGTCGGTAGTGGTTGTCAACTGCCCGCCCTGTTGCATACCAGTGATCATAACCGGCTTCAGGTTTGCCCTGGCAGCGTAAACCGCAGCTGTATATCCTGCAGGACCGGAACCCAGAATCAGCAGCTGGACGTGCTTGGCTTCACTCACATTTTACTCCTCGTTCAGGAATGACTGTCAGAGACAAAGAAAATCTCTGACGGTAAAGGCTTCATAATTCGTTAAACTGTGTGAATAATAACGGCTTGTGCTGACGAGAACCAGAATCTCTTCAGCGATTGGCCTTTGTTCGTCATTAACTTCACTGCCAATTGTCAGCAGTTGTGTAAGTACCTGGCCAGTTGGTTTCGCATATTCTGGCGAGTGGATTTTTTCATCCTTCAAGGCGCAACGACGGGCGCGTAGCCATAGCTACGCAACTAGAGTTGGAACGCAGAAGGATGGAAAAAGCCGCCGTCCAGAATATGCGAAACCAACTGGTTAGGTACTTAACATCAATAAAAGGAACTCTGCCATGCCATCGCCTGCACCGGGAAGTGGACCCGGTTATTTCCTCAAGGGTCTATCCTATCTTCCCGATCCGGCCATCCGCCTGTTTGTCTTGATTCCCCTGACCGTTAATATTCTGGTGTTTGGATTCCTGATCTATTTCGGTCTTCAGCAAATGAGCGTGCTGATGGAGCAGCTGCTTAACTGGTTGCCTGACTGGCTGTCTTTCCTTGAATTCCTGCTCTGGCCTCTGTTATTCCTGGCCATGCTGGGAGTGGTCTTTTTTACTTTTACCATCGTTGGGAACTTTATCGCGGCACCCTTCAATGGGCTTCTTGCCGAAAAAGTTCAGAACCTTCATTGCAAGTCAGACCTGCCGGAATACGAGTTGAAAGACTGGCTGACCCTGTTACCCAGAGCCGTAGGCCGGGAGGTCAGAAAACTCATCTACTACCTGCCCAAGGCTGTGGTTCTGTTAATTTTATCCTTTATTCCCGTGGTGAACCTCGTCACCCCTGTGCTCTGGTTTCTGTTCAACAGCTGGATGATGTCGATCCAATACTGTGACTATGCTGCGGACAACAGGGGGGTGTCGTTTAATGATATGCTGGAACGTCTGAAGCAGGATCGAAATTACGTCTGGGGTTTTGGTACAGCCGTCACTCTGGTTATGCTGATTCCTTTTGTCAACTTGCTGGTCATGCCAGCTGCTGTCGTAGGATCGACGCTGCTTTGGGAAGACAGAATTGAGTAGTGCAACAGGAGCCTTTCGGGCTAAGGAATCTGATGATAGGCTTAATTCAGTTTTTCGACTCAAAGGCCCGGAGGTCAATTAATGAGCTGTCTTTTCTGCAAGATAGTCGAAGGGGAGATCCCCGTCGACAAGGTCTACGAAGACGACGATGTTCTTGCGTTCAGGGATATCAATCCCCAGGGCCCCGTTCATGTTCAGGTCATTCCCAGGAAGCATATCGCAACACTTAACGATGCCACTCCGGAAGATCAGGCAGTTTTGGGGAAAATGGCGCTGGTGGCCAGTCAGATCGCTAAAGATGAAGGTTTTGCCGAAGACGGCTACAGAACGGTGATGAACTGTAATAGTCATGGCTGTCAGTCGGTTTACCACATTCATCTCCACCTGATTGGTGGTCGTCAGATGAGCTGGCCTCCGGGCTGACGAGCCATGCCTGTGACTCAGGCTTCAATAATCTCAAAGCTGTGGGTGATTTCTACATCACCCTTACCCAGCATCCTGGCAACCGAGCAATACTTATCTGCAGACAGTTCTATTGCACGCTCAACATGGGATTCTTTTACTGCGGTGCCTTTAACGACAAAGTTGAGGTGAATTTTGGTGAAGACAGCAGGTACAGAGTCGGCACGTTCAGCCTGAATATCGACGTGGCAGTCAACGACCTTCTGGCGAGCTTTTTTCAGAATACCGATCACATCAACAGATGAGCAGCCACCCAGGCCCATCAGGATCAGTTCCATTGGGCTGGGTGCGGATTTAACCGCTCTATCTGCGTCCATGACAACGGAGTTATTACTGTCAGTCAGTCCCAGAAAACGTTCCTGATCCACCCATTTGACTTGTGCTTTCATTACAGCGTCTTTCCTTTCTTGAAGAGGGCTCTCAGTCTCAAACCCACAAGCTTTGAAGGTCGGGAGCTTGGGGTGGAGGCTTCATAAGAGCAGCCAGAAAAATATCCCCATCGTCTTTTATCCAAATCCAATGGGTATCAAGCCGCTATCTTACCTCAGCAGCAGGATGTCAGGCTAACCATCCTGTTAATGTACGCTCTGTGAGCAGGAGCCATAACGGCTCTGGCTGATAAGAAACGTGATGCTGGTGAGTCGGAAGCAACATAATAACGGTCGGGAATGTCAATGAGTTTTTTTGGAATAAAACCATAAAAAGCCTGTTTTTTAAGGCACTGTATTAAGTAAACCCGAATAAGCATGGCTATATTGCTGTTTTACAATCCCATTTCTCCTGGAGTTGGCAATCATGTTCAATAAAGTCAGTGCGCTATCGGGTGTAGTAGTCGTGGCAGCTATGCTTTCTGCCTGTACCTCCAATGAAAGCTATACGGTCATGGTGAATCAGGTTTCTCCTTCCGGTGTAGGAGCAGAACTGGGAACAGTGACTGTTTCTGAAGCCTCCGGAGGAGGGGTGCAGTTGACACCCAATCTTTATGACCTGCCGCCCGGAGAGCATGGTTTCCGTGTTCATGAAAACCCCAGCTGCGAACCGGGCTCCAAAAATGACGTGATGCAGGCGGCCCTGGCAGCCGGAGGTGCTCTTGATGATCTGCCCATGCTTGATGTAGACGACAAGGGCTTCGCCACAGTTCCGGTGGTTGCCAAGAATTTGAAACTGACTGATCTGAAAGAGCGCTCGCTGGTTATCCACTCCGGCACTGCTGTCATTGGCAATAACACGCCAGAAGGCGCCGATTCAAGGATTGCCTGCGGGGTCATCAAGTAGTTATCCGTTGGGCTTTGAGAGCTTCTGCTTGAGCAGACGAAACCCGGGCCAGGAGCCTGTCGGACTTAAGCGTCCGTAGCGAGGATTGCAAGAAATTGAGGATAAAAATTTCTGTTTCTGAGGGGAATAGCGAGCTATTTGACGAAGAAACAAGGATTTTTAGACCAATTTATCGCAACCGCACGACTGCATGGATGCAGGAGCTAGAGCAACGCAGGAGCAGTTGCCGTGTAGGACAGTCTTAAGTCCGACAGGCTCCTGGGGGCTGGAGGCAGTATTGCGACAGCCTCTGATGCCTGGGTAGAAAACAGTTTGATCTTGGCTGCTGGTCCTCAATCTAAGGCGTTAAAGGTATTGACTAAACAGTTTTTTCAACCCGTCACCCGGATCTTCCTGACGCATAAATGCTTCACCGACCAGGAAGCTGTTTACACCCTTCGAAAACATACTATCAACGTCTTCTGTTGTATGGATGCCGCTTTCTGTAATCACTTTTCTGCCTTCCGGAATCTCAGTAAGCAGAGAGAACGTATTGTCCAATGTGACTTCAAAAGTATGCAGGTTTCGGTTATTGATGCCCAGCAATGTACCTTCCAGAGGTAAAGCACGTTCCAGCTCATCGGCACCATGGACCTCTACCAGAACATCCATCCCCAGGTCCAGGGCAGTACTGCTGAACTCCTGAAGTTCACCGTCTGTGAGACAGGCAGCGATCAGCAGGATGCAGTCTGCACCAATCATGCGGGATTCATAAATCTGCCATGGATCGATCATAAAGTCTTTGCGCAAAACAGGCAGGGCACAGGCTGAGCGGGCTTCCTGAAGGTAGCTTTCAGCACCCTGGAAAAAGTCCCTGTCAGTCAATACGGACAGGCAGCTGGCGCCCGCTTTTTCATAGCTCCGGGCAATGCTGGCCGGATCAAAATTTTCGCGAATCACCCCCTTGCTGGGAGACGCTTTTTTGATTTCGGCAATGATCGCTGCCTGCCGGGCTTCTGTCCGGGCTTCCAGGCTTTTGGCAAAGCCACGGGACTCTTCAGTGTGACGGGCTCTGGTAATAACCTCCTGCATGGACAGTGTTGCCTGACGCTCTGCGACTTCTTCACGTTTTCTCTCAACAATTGTGTTGAGGATGGTTGGCATAGACATTGTTACCCCTCCGCAATCACTTGTGTGAAGCTGGCCAGCTCACGCATTTTTTCCAGGCCCAGCCCGCTGGCAATAGCATCCTGTGCCATGGCTATCCCTTCCTGCAGACTGGTGGCGACACCGGAAACATAAATGGCCGCACCAGCGTTCAGCGCGATCATGTCTGCCGCTTTGCTGGCGTATTCGCCTTCCCGTTTACCCAGGGCATCCCTGATTAGCGCCAGTGAGTCCCCGGAACCTTCTACACTCAACCCGATCAGGCTCCGGGATTCAATGCCAAAGTTCTCTGGCTTGATCACGTATTCATGAATTTCGCCATCTTTCAGCTCAGCTATAAAAGTTTCGCTGGCGATACTGATTTCGTCCAGACCATCCATAGAGTGTACGACCATGATGTGCTTGTTGCCCAGCTCGCGCAGAACCTCGGCCATAGGGCGGCAGAGTTCACGGGTAAACACACCGATGACAAGGTTTTTTACACTGGCGGGGTTGGACATAGGTCCCAGGATGTTGAAGAAGGTTCTTATGCCAAGCTCTCTGCGGACACCGACAACGTTTTTCATGGCACAGTGGTGAGCCGGAGCAAACATGAAGCCTACGCCCACATGTTCAATACAGCGTGCTACCTGTTCAGGACTGATGTCCAACTGAATGCCTGCTCTTTCCAGCAGGTCAGCACTGCCGCTGGAACTGGATACTCCCCGGTTGCCGTGCTTGGCAACAGAGGCACCGGCGGCGGCGGCGACAAACGAGGAAGCTGTTGATACATTGAACAGGTGTGCACCATCTCCACCGGTGCCGACAATATCCACCAGGTGGTCAGCGTTAACTTCAACCGCAGTAACCATTTCTCTGAGTACCTGGGTAGCCCCGGTAATTTCTTCAATGCTTTCGCTTTTCATGCGCATGGCGGTCAGGAATGAGCCGATCTGGGTATTGGTGCACTGGCCTGTCATGATGTCGCGCATGATGCTCATCATCTCGTCACGGCTCAGGTCAAGATGGCTGACAGCGCGGGAAATGCCCTCTTTAATATTCATGTAATCTGGCTCCAGTCGGTGTTCTCAATCGTTCGTCTGAATGTCTGTTGTCTATGGCCTGGCTTCTGTCACCAAAGGCTTTATTGCTTCAGGATTGCTTCAGAAAATTTTCCAGCATGTCGTGGCCTCGTTCGGTCATGATGGATTCCGGATGGAACTGGACACCTTCCAGGGGTAGAGTCTTGTGGCGAATCCCCATGATCTCATTCATGCTGCCATCTTCGTGCTGGGTCCAGGCGGTAATTTCAAAACAGTCTGGCAAGCTCTCTTTTTCAACAACCAGTGAGTGGTAGCGGGTCGTTGTGACCGGGTTGGGAAGGCCTGTGAACACCCCCAGCCCCTTATGATAAACAGGTGAGACCTTTCCATGCATGACTTGCCGGGCCCGGACTACTTTGCCACCAAAGACCTGGCCTATGCTCTGGTGTCCCAGACAGACACCAAGAATAGGCTTTTTGCCACTGAAGTGAGCAATAGCTTTCATGGAGATACCGGCCTCATTGGGTGTGCAGGGGCCGGGTGAAATAATTATACGTTCCGGGTTTAGGGTTTGGATCTGTTCCAGAGTTATGTGGTCGTTACGATGCACTGCCACTTCCTGACCCAGTTCGCCAAAGTACTGAACCAGATTCCAGGTGAACGAATCGTAGTTGTCGATCATTAAAAGCATCTTAGTTTCGCTCCCCTGTCTGCTTCTGGCTGCTGGAAGCAGCAGACAAACCTGTCTGAGCCATGGCAACGGCTTTGAAAAGGGCTCGCCCCTTATTCATGGTTTCTTTCCATTCCATTTCGGGAACTGAGTCGGCGACAATGCCCGCACCAGCCTGAACGTGGAGTTTGCGGTCTTTGATCACGGCAGTGCGAATGGCAATGGCAGTATCCATGTTGCCGTTCCATGCCAGATAACCCACTGCTCCGCCGTAAACCCCGCGCTTGACAGGTTCCAGTTCATCAATAATTTCCATGGCACGTACTTTCGGTGCGCCACTGAGTGTACCTGCTGGTAGTGTCGCTTTGAGCACGTCCATGGCATCCATACCGTCTTTTAAACGACAGGTGACATTCGATACGATATGCATAACGTGAGAGTAACGTTCAATGATCATCTTGTCGGTCAGGCTGACACTGCCTGTTTTAGCTACACGCCCAACGTCGTTTCTTCCCAGGTCGATGAGCATCAGGTGTTCTGCCAGTTCTTTGGGGTCATTCAGCAGTTCTTGTTCCAGTGCCTTATCCCGCTCTTCGGTGGCACCGCGTTTGCGAGTACCGGCAATAGGTCTGACGGTGACTTCACCGTCTTCAAGACGGGCAAGAATCTCAGGTGATGAGCCTACGACATGAAAATCACCCAGATCCATGTAATACATATAGGGGGATGGGTTAGTAGTGCGCAGAGCCCGGTAAAGGTTAAGGGGTGAGCTGTCAAAAGGAATGGTCATGCGCTGGGATGGAACCACCTGCATAGCGTCTCCGGCCAGAATGTATTCTTTGATGGTTTCTACTGCAGCTTCAAAGGCATCCTGACCGAAACCGGATTTGAAATCATTTTCCCGGGCAGGGTTCAGTGAAGCCTGTGCCGGTGGCAGTAGATTGGTCGTTTGCAGTCTCCGCACCAGGTCATCCAGTCGAAACTCTGCTTTTTCCAGGGCAGCAGATTCTGCCGGGTCAGCATGGGTCACCATAATCAACTTGCCACTGAGGTTGTCAAATACCACCAGTTCGTCAGAAACCATCAACATGATGTCCGGGTTGTTTAGCTCATCTTTTGGCGCTGTTCGTTTCAGCCGTTCTTCAATATGACGGATCGTGTCGTAAGCAAAGTAGCCTACCAGTCCGCCGGTAAAGCGAGGCAGATCAGGCAGCTCGGCCACTTTGTAGCCCTGTTGAAACTGCTTAATAAAGGTCAGAGGATCTTCCGGGTTATGCTCTTCAACAATCTGGCCATCGGTTTCCAGTGTGACCTTGCAGTCGGGGTTGTAGCCTGACACCCGGAGTATGGTTCTGCACGGTAGTCCAATCATTGAGTAGCGTCCCCACTTTTCTCCGCCTTCCACGGACTCAAGCAGGTATGAGTAGCGACCATTGGCCAGCTTCAGGTAAGTGGTCAAGGGTGTGTCCAGATCCGCCAGGATTTCCCGCGTTACAGGAATACGGTTATATCCTTCGCGGGCCAGACGAGAAAAAGCTTCAGGCGTCATACTGGCCTCTTTATTATCAGGCTGTTTAAAAAGTACTAAAAAACGCAGGGTTTTGGCTGAGTTGGGGCTTTTTAATCAGGCGCAGGGCCAGCCATGCCATCGCCGGGAGGAAAGCTTTGAGGTAGGGGTGGAAGGTCTCACTGACCGTTCAGTGGCTCTTATATTGATGTATGTCTCTGAATGACTTGCTATCACTGCTGGCTCCGCAATTATTCTGGGCGCAGTTGTATGAGTAAGAGTTGAAGACTATATGACTGCAAGGGTTAATGCAAACACTGGGACTACTGAATTGTGTAGTTTATTGCCTCTCCCCTGAGTCTTTGCAGTTTGGCAGTCTGTCAGGCTCAGGGTCAGATTTCATAGCAAATCCGTCAGACTATCGATAACAAGGTCCGGGTGTGCAGACTCAATCGGCTCTCCATGGTTATAGCCGTAGCGAAGGCCCACCACTTTTACATCTGCAGCTCTGGCCGCTTTTACGTCACTGCTGGAGTCCCCGATCATGAGGCTGTTCTGCGTAGTACAGCCAAAGTGCTTCATGGTGTGCTGAAGGGGCAGCGGGTGGGGCTTTTGCTCGTTCAGGCTGTCACCACCTATGCTGAGTTCAAAGAAGTGGTCAATGCCCATATGCTTTAACAGTGAGTCGGTGAAGATTTCGGATTTGTTGGTTACTACAGCCTGTTTGACGCCCGCCTTGTGGATCTGGTTGAGGAAGGTGAATACGCCGGGGTAAAGAGCGCTGTGCTGGCCAACTTCAATGGCGTAGTGGTGTTTGAACCGTTCCATAGCTTTGGTAAAGATGCCTTCTTCAACAACACCGGGTTGGTCTCCCATCATGTCATCGGCCAGAGCTCTTTTGACCAGGGATGGAATACCATTGCCTACCCAGAGCCTGGCTTTTTCATCACCAGCTTCAGGCAGGTTGAGTTCTGTCAGCATTTTATCCAGGGCTATAGCCAGATCGGGAACACTATCAACCAGTGTGCCATCGAGATCGTACATGATTAATTGAACGGGACTGCTCAACAATTCAAACAACTTCATTGTTTTCAAATATCCAGAGGGAAGAAGTAATAGAGGCCGAGGTTTTAGAAGGAACAGAGTCAGCAGGCGACTCTACTCCCTGAGGTCAGCTTCAGAGGGATTCTGCCTTGGAAAGCTCTGTCCGCATTTGGCTGATAACATCATGATAATCCTCAGCATTGAAGATGGCTGAGCCGGCAACAAAAGCATCTGCACCGGCTTCAGCGATCTGGCGAATGTTCTGTACACCGACGCCGCCGTCTACCTCCAGACGAATGTCCAGCCCACTGTCGTCAATCATTTTGCGAGCATGGCGCAGTTTGCGCAGAGTCGAAGGAATGAATTTCTGGCCACCAAAGCCCGGGTTTACGGACATAAGCAGAATCATATCCAGTTTGTCGATCACATATTCAATCACGTCGGGAGAGGTTGCCGGATTCAATACCAGTCCGGCTTTGCAGCCACCTTCACGAATCATCTGCAGGCTGCGATCAATATGATCAGAGGCTTCAGGGTGGAAGGTGATGATGCTGGCGCCGGCTTCAATAAAATCTCCGATTATGCGGTCTACCGGGTTGACCATCAGGTGGACATCGATGGGAGCTGTGACGCCATGCTTTCTCAGGGCCTTGCAAACCATGGGGCCAATGGTCAGGTTGGGCACGTAATGGTTATCCATGACATCAAAGTGTACCCAGTCAGCTCCAGCGGCAATGACGTTGTCCACCTCTTCTCCAAGACGGGCAAAGTCAGCTGAAAGTATGCTGGGGGCGATAATAAAGTCACGCATGTTTTGGTTTCCGGTGAGTTCCGATCAGAAATGTGGGGGATTTTAGACTTTTGCCCAGCCGATGTCAGTTCTTAACAAAAAAGTATTCACCTTCAAGTAGGTGGACTGACTAGATTGAGTCGTGCTTTCAGAAAGTGCCTGAAGCTTTGCGGTGTTTTGACCTTTTGCTCACTGGAAGAGGCTCGTTGTTTCAGGGGTGTTGGGTGTCATTGAGGCTGACACCCGATGAACAAGGGTGTAATAAATCAGGGGGCAGGGTTCGGCTGCAGGGTGTGAATGCTTTCAATCTCTTCCAGCAGGGGTTCTGACAGCTGCAATTCACTGGAAGCGAGGTTGCTCTCCAGTTGCTCCAGGTTGGTAGCGCCAATGATGTTGCTGGTCAGGAAAGGGCGGGATGTGACAAATGCCAGTGCCATCTGAGCAGGGTCCAGACCTGAATCTTTTGCCAGCTGTACATAGGCCTCGATGGCCCTGCGAGATTGGGGTGAGTCATAGCGCTGGTAGTGAGGGAATAACGTTAATCGAGCGTTTTCAGGTCGCGCACCGCCAATGTATTTGCCCGAAAGAGCGCCAAACCCCAATGGTGAGTATGCCAGAAGACCGACCTGCTCACGGTGGGCTATTTCAGCAAGACCTACCTCGAAAGAACGGTTCAGCAGATTATAGGGGTTTTGAATACTGACGGCTCTTGGCAGGTGCTTTTCGCTGCTGATACGGAGGTGCTCCATAACACCCCAGGGGGTTTCATTGGAGAGGCCGTAGTGTTTGATCTTGCCGACCTTAACCAGTTCATCCAGGGCTGAAAGTGTTTCTTCTACCGGCGTCCCGTCGAAGCCGTGCTGGTGAGCGTAACCGAGCTTTCCGAAGAAGTTGGTGTTACGATCAGGCCAGTGCAGCTGATAAAGGTCAATAGCTTCAACGCCCAGTCGTTTCAGGCTGCCGTCAATGGCTTTATGGATATGATTCGGTGTCATCATTCGGCCACCGTCTATATATGTCAGGCCGGGGCCGCAGACCTTGGTGGCAATGACCAGATCATTGCTTTTGCCACGCTGCTTTATCCAGTTGCCAATGATAGATTCTGTAAGGGAATAAGTTTCTTCCCTGGCCGGTACCGGATACATTTCTGCAGTGTCAATGAAATTGACACCATAGTCCACAGCTCGATCCAGCTGAGCGAATGCTTCCTGTTCGGTATTTTGCTCGCCCCAGGTCATAGTGCCGAGACAAAGGACGCTGACTTTAATATCGGTGCGCCCCAGTTTTCTGTATTCCATTGAAATCAAGCTCCAAAGGTTTCAGCCTGATGGCAGAATAACTCCGGATTTACAATGTTCACAAGGGTATTTGCAGATTATTTGTATCAGCGGATACGTAGGAATCCTCTAATGTGTCGGAAGGGGGTTTCATTCCTGTGAACAGACGATATAATACCGCTCCCGTTTCCCAATTGAGCGCCCATGTTTGAACAGGTCGTTGCCGGAGCTGTTAGCCTTGCTTCGATCCCTGATCAGTTCCCTGAGAAGGGCGGCCAAGTAAGAACAGGTATTGCGAGAGCAATACTACTGAGGCGAATTTAATGAAAACTTTTAGTGCAAAGCCAGAAACCGTAAAACGTGACTGGTTCGTGGTCGACGCTGAAGGCAAGACCCTGGGGCGACTGGCTACCGAAATTGCAACCCGTCTGCGCGGCAAGCATAAGCCAGAATACACTCCTCACGTTGACACTGGCGATTACATCGTTGTTGTTAATGCAGAGAAGGTCCATGTTACTGGTCGTAAAGCGTCTGACAAAATGTATTACCGTCACACTGGCTTCCCTGGTGGCCTGCGTTCAGCCAGTTTTGAAAAGCTGATTGCGCACAAGCCAGAAATGGTCATTGAAAAAGCTGTTAAAGGTATGCTGCCAAAAGGCCCTCTGGGTCGCGACATGTACCGTAAGCTGAAAGTTTACGCCGGTACTGAGCATCCGCATGCTGCTCAACAGCCACAGAAACTGGACATTTAATCGGGGGTAGCCATGTCAGTGACTCAATACTACGGTACCGGACGTCGTAAGTCTTCTACCGCTCGCGTTTTCCTGAAATCTGGTTCTGGCAGTATTTCTGTCAATGGCCGTAGCCTGGACGAATACTTCGGTCGTGAGACTGCTCGTATGGTTGTTCGCCAGCCTCTGGAACTGACCGAATTGCTGGAAAAATTCGACATTAAAATCACCGTTAACGGTGGTGGTGGTTCCGGTCAGGCCGGTGCTATCCGTCACGGTATCACTCGTGCGCTGATCCAGTACGATGAGAGCCTGCGTTCTCCTCTGCGTAAAGCTGGCTATGTGACTCGTGATGCACGTGAAGTTGAACGTAAGAAAGTGGGTCTGCGCAAAGCGCGTAAGCGTCCACAGTTCTCCAAGCGTTGATGTCGCTGGCGCCTGTTTTCAGGCGCTGCAGAAAACGCCCGCTTTATGCGGGCGTTTTTTTTGGCTGAAAAAAAGAAAACGGTACGATCGCTGGTGTTTTGTATCCTTGGCGAAGGTTGTTTGTATAAAAAACAAACTTAATCAGTGTTGGATGTTTAACAAATATGGCCTGGGCTGGATGTAATAGAATATGCCCTTGGACAATGGGGGGGCTGGAGTTCCTGTGGCGTAAGGGTTTGATTCAGAGGTTAAGGAAAACTTCATGTAAGGCTTTTGTATAGAAACTAAAACCAGTATCATTACGCTCTGCTGCTTAGGTGGGACAAATAATCAGACAAGGCTTTGACAGGGGGTGAGAGAAAGGTCATTTAAAGATTTTTCTCTTAGTAAGAGACGTAACTCTTGTACTCCCTGCTAATATCCCACCCGTGAATTAAAAGAAGTTTTTGGGCATTTGCCTGGATGGGGAGAGTAGGTTAAATGAGTGACAACGGCGTAAATAACAGCCGGCGCCGCTTTCTCGTGGCTGCGACTTCGGTGGTGGGGGCTGCCGGGGCCGTTGGGGTCGCTACACCTTTTATCAAGTCATGGAATCCCAGTGCCAAAGCAAAGGCTGCTGGTGCTCCTGTGAAGGTGAACCTCAGCAAGTTGGAGCCGGGACAGCAGATTGTAGTTGAATGGCGCGGTAAGCCTGTGTTTGTGGTAAGACGAACCCAGGCCATGCTGGATAATATAAGGTCTCTGGATGACAAGTTGAGAGACCCCAGGTCCGAGAAATCAGAACAGCCAGCGTACGCAGCAAATGAGTACCGTTCCGTGAAGGATGAGTACCTGATTCTGGTCGGTCTTTGCACCCACCTCGGGTGTTCACCCAAATACATGCCTGAAGTCAAACCGATGGAATTTGACCCTGAATGGAAAGGTGGTTACCACTGCCCATGTCATGGTTCGAAGTTCGATCTGGCTGGTCGTGTATTCAAGGGAGTGCCTGCGCCCACCAATCTGGAAGTGCCTCCTTATACCTTTGAGAGCGACACAGTCATCATTGTCGGCCAAGATGAGGAGAATGCGTAATGGGCAACTTCATGGATTGGCTTAATGCCAGGCTACCTGTCACCCAGGTCTGGGAAGATCATCTCAGTAAATACTACGCACCAAAGAATTTTAACTTCTGGTATTTCTTCGGCTCTCTGGCGCTGCTGGTTCTGGTTAACCAGTTGCTGACCGGTATCTGGCTGACCATGAGTTACGTGCCCAGTGCAGAGCAGGCTTTTGCTTCCGTTGAATACATCATGCGTGATGTGGAATACGGCTGGCTGATTCGCTACATGCACTCTACCGGCGCATCTTTCTTCTTTATCGTTGTCTACCTCCACATGTTCCGTGGTCTGATCTACGGCTCTTACCGAGCTCCAAGGGAGTTGGTGTGGATCTTTGGTATGGCCATTTATCTGGCGCTGATGGCTGAAGCCTTTATGGGCTACCTGCTGCCATGGGGTCAGATGTCATACTGGGGTGCCCAGGTTATCATTTCCCTGTTCGGTGCTATCCCTGTTATTGGTCCAGACCTGCAGCAGTGGATCCGGGGTGACTTCCTGATCTCGGGTATTACTCTGAACCGTTTCTTTGCTCTGCACGTTGTGGCTCTGCCTATCGTTATTCTGGGTTTGGTGGTCTTGCATATCATTGCCCTGCACGAAGTGGGTTCCAACAACCCTGACGGTGTTGATATCAAGAAGCTGAAAGACAAGGACGGCGTACCTCTGGATGGTATTCCATTTCACCCATACTACACCGTGAAAGACCTGGTAGGGGTTGCAGTCTTCCTGTTTGTGTTCTGTAGTGTCATGTTCTTCTTCCCTGAAATGGGTGGCTTCTTCCTTGAGTACGCTAACTTTGAGCAGGCCGATGCACTGAAGACTCCAGCGCATATTGCACCGGTATGGTACTTCGGAGCCTTCTACTCCATCCTGCGTGCGATCACCTTTGACATAGGTCCGATCGACTCCAAGCTCGGTGGTGTTATCATGATGGGTGCAGCGATTGCTATTTTGTTTGTCCTGCCATGGCTGGATCGCAGCCGGGTCAGATCCTGGCGCTACAAGGGTATTATCAGCAAGGTTGGGATCTTCCTGTTTGCCATTGTCTTTGCGGTGCTGACCTGGTTAGGAACTCAGCCGGCGACAGTAACCTACACACTGATTGCACAGCTTTGCACCCTGTATTACTTCGCATTCTTCCTGTTGATGCCGTTTTATACACGATGGGAAAAAACCAAACCTGTACCGGAGAGGGTGACCGGATAATGAAAAAAACAATAATTACCCTGTTGTTTTCGCTGGTCCCAGTGCTTGGATTTGCGGCGGGTGGTTCAGGTTATCCTCTGGATCCGATTGAGACTGATCACTCTGACAAGGCATCGCTGCAGCGTGGTGCCATGTATTATCAGAACTTTTGTGCGGGCTGTCATGCGACTCAGTTCCAGCGCTACGAGCGTGTAGCCGACGATATCGGTATTCCACACGATCTGATGATGGAAAATCTGGTACCAAAGTCTGCCAAGATCGGTGATCTTATGAAGAACGGTATGCGCAAGGATGAAGCCAAGGTATGGTTTGGTGCTGCGCCACCGGATCTGACCATGGTGACCCGGGTACGTGGTGAAGACTGGGTCTATACCTATCTGCGTACTTTTTATGAAGATCCAAAGCGTCCGTGGGGTGTGAATAACAAGGTATTCCCTGACGTGGGTATGCCTCATGTGCTGATGGAGCTTCAAGGTGTTCAGATTGACAGCTGTCAGGGTGCAAGCCCGACCGAGCGTGATCCTCTGACCGGTGAGAAGATTTGTGGTCTGGTTGTGGATCCTGAGCGCAAAGGCTCCCTGACTCCGGCTGAATACGATCAGGCGATGTATGACTTGACCAACTTCCTGTCATACTCTGCTGAGCCTGTGAAGCAGAAGCGTCAGCAGCTGGGTATCTATGTCTTGTTGTTCCTGGTTCTGCTCTTCATCGTAGCTCTGCTGCTCAAGCGCGAATACTGGAAAGATATTCACTGATTGACAGTCTGTTAGCGTAAAAAAGCCCATGTCGGAATATCTGTCATGGGCTTTTTGTTATCTGCTGTTTTTCCCCGGGTAGTTGTGATCACTCAATCTGTTTGAAGAAGTGGTTTAACCTGCTCAATGATTTCCAGTGCCAGCGAGTCCTGACAGAGGGTACGGCAATCGATAGTTACATCTGCGTATTTCTTGTAAAGCATCACCCGTTCTTCAAACAGATCCTCAATGGTTTGATCTTCTGCACGAGCGATACCTCGTGTATCAAAGTTATGAATGCGCTGACGAATCTGCTCAAGGTCCAGATCCAGAAAGACGATGACCGATTCTTTAGCAAGATGTTTCATGGCGGCTTCGCTGTAAACGGCTGAGCCCCCGGTGGCAATGATGTGCCGTTTAAGATTAACTTTGAGCAGTTCTGCTTCTTCAATGTCTCGAAGAGACATATAGCCTGATCCGTCAACAATATCCTGCAGGGTTTTCTGTTGGCTGATCTGGATCAGTACATCGGTATCCAGAAAGCCAAAGGCCAGATCTTTGGCCAGAATAATACCAATAGTACTTTTTCCAGCGCCTGGCATACCGATCAGTGTGATGTTGTTTTTCATTGTTAGCGTCACCCGTGACTGCTTTCCAGAGTTTAGTGGCCTATTTTCAAACACCTGAATGCTCAACTGCAAGCCCTCTGTTGAAGGCATGTGTCTTATCTACCAGAGTTCGGCTGGCTCCGAAATCACGCGGCTGCTAAGATATCACTCCTGAGATTTTATCCATCTTCGATCCATCTATTTTGAGCAATCCATGAGTAAATCATTAAGAGACCAGCTGATGGGCGCTGGTCTGGCAACCAAACAACAGGCATTGAAAGCCAAATCCAGTAATAAGAAAAAGAAGAAGCAGGCTGCCAAGACTGGTGAGCTGACCGATCAGGAAAAACGCCGTATTGAACTGGAAAAGCAGAAAGCCGACCAGATAGAACGTGATCGTGAGCTCAATCGCAAACTGGAGGAAGAACGTCAGAAAAAGGCGTTTGCTGCACAGGTTTGTCAGCTCATTGAGATGAACACTATTCCCCGGGAAGTCGGTGATGTGGGTTATAACTTTGTGGTGGATGGCAAGGTTAAAAAGATCTATGTCTCTGAAGACATGCAAAACAGACTGAGTCGGGGGCTTTATGCGATCGGTATTCTGAGTCAGGCAGACGAGGAAGAGTATCGGGTGATTCCCGCAACAGTGGCCAGAAAGATTGAAGAGCGTCAACCTGCTGCTGTGGTTGTTCAGTCTGAAAGTCAGAGCGAGCTGACCCAAGAAGAGCAGGAGTGGTACGCGGATTATGAAATTCCGGACGATTTGATGTGGTGAAGCACTGGGGGCGTTCAGGCCCCCTTACTGACGCAACTGACTACTCAGTGGTGGCAATGACTTCAATTTCTACCTTCACATCTTTGGGCAGGCGAGCCACTTCTACCAAACTGCGAGCAGGGAAAGGGAAGGTAAAGTACTGCTTGTAAACTTCATTGATATCAGTGAAGTCATTCATATCTTTTACGAACACCGTCGCTTTCTTGACCTTATTCAGGCTGCTGCCTGCGGCTTCCAGAACAGACTTTAGATTTTTCAGACACTGATGAGCCTGTTCTTTGGTGTCTTCAGACATTACTCCGGTCTCAGGCTCAATGGGCAGCTGGCCGGAGGTGAAAATCAGGTTGCCAAACTGAATCCCCTGGGAGTATGGGCCAATGGCAGGTGGTGCATCCGGGGTTTCAATGACTTTGTGCATAATACTTAAGTTATCTGGGGCGGTTTACCAATTTTAGTTTGCGGATTCTAATCACCTGTCAGGGCTTTGTCATCGTAGTGAGGGGGGGTAACTGGCCGATTCAGGTACAATTACTTAACAGGAATATCCAGACCACCTTCTTTGAGGTACTTGATCACTTCTTTGTAACGCTTTTCGACGGAAGCATCTTTCAAACTTCCGAACCAGAATCTCCAGACAGTACTGCCAGCAGCATCCGCCGCCTGAGTACCATTAGTGCTAAAGAAGAGCGTGTTTCCTCGTTTAGTGGTCAGTAAGTAGGAGGCGCCTACTATTTCATCAGGCATTTCAGTGCAGGTCATCTCTTTGTCACGGAGACTGGAATTGGCAGTGTTATTAACCTCTTTTTTATAAATCTGCTGTTCCTCGGGCGAGCGTTTATCCAGACCGCCTTTGGTGTACGCCACATAAAGCTCCACAGGTGAACCTTTCTGCGCCATTCTGCGCAGGGTGAAAGTCCTGTCCTGAATGGTTTTAACCCGGTGCGGGTCATCCTGCATGGAAGCTGACATGGTTTGTCTGAGTGCTTTGCCCACAGGATTGCATAGCGGGGTGGTCGGTTTGCGGGTGTGGATAATCGCTATTGCATGACTGAGGAGGGCTTCATCAAGCATATTCATCAAGCTCTGCTCAAAGGTTTTCTGAAAACTGACAGCTATTGGGCGTGTGAACTCATCACTGCCGACAACCTGAACTTCAGGTGTGAGCATGAGGGGGCTGATGACCAGGCTTGCGATGTTGGTCTTGATACTGCTGGCAAGCTCTTCGTCACTGATTATTGTGCTGGAGATGTCCGTAAGCACAGTCATTTTCAGTTCATTGACATCCAGCTTTTCCAGCTCTGCATTGCTTATTTTCGATGCAGGCTCGGTCTCTTCAGACTCGGAGGCATTAGCTTTGGCCAACCAGAATGCCAGAATCAGAAAAACAATATTCCAGATGGTCTTGCTGGTAAAAAGCGGTTGTGAGTGTGAAGGCTTTGCCGTGAGCTGCAAAATAGTATCCTTGTACGCTGTTCATCAGTAGCTCACTTAAAATAGTCAATATTCCGGCTTCTGTCAGCGAAGAGCTTTCAGTATCAGTTGAATGATCTGGCTCTGATACTTTTTCCTGTGAAGCAACAGAGAGAGGGTTCTTTTCATGGTGATTCCGGAGATTTTGACAGCAACCAGTTCGCCCAGCTCCAGTTCATGGCTGACGCAAAGCCGGGACAGGCAGCCGATGCCCTGACCGTACTGTACCAGCTTTTTGATGGCTTCTGACTGGTTTAGTTCCATCTTGATAGGCAGGTCAGTCAGCTTTTGGCTCAGATGTTGATCAAAAATATTTCGGGTGCCAGAGCCCGGTTCCCTGAGAATCCACTGCTGGTGATTGAGTTCTTCCAGTGAGATTTCCCCCCGTTTAGCTATAGGGTTGTCAGGGCTGCAGATGACCAGCAGTTCATCTTCTTTCCAGGGGATGACGTCAATATCTTCATGCTGGCAGGGACCCTCTACACAGCCAATATCCAGGTCAAAACTGGTTACCCGCTTGATGATGGTCTCGGTATTACGGATATCCATGTTAAAGCTGATCCTGGGAAAGTCTGCACTGAACCGGGCCAGAATATCGGGTAACAAATAGTTGCCAATTGTGGTACTTGCACCGATTCGAAGATGACCCGATTCGGTGTTTTGCAGATCTCTAAACAGAGTTTCTATTTCAGACGTCCGATCCAGTAACTCGGAGGCCAGAGGCATGAGTAGCTCGCCCTGGTGATTGATCAGGAGCTTGTTGCCAGTGCGGTCAAAAAGCTGGCAGCCCAGCTGATTCTCCAGCTCGGCAAGGGCCATGCTGGTAGCGGGTTGAGAAAGGTTAAGCTGTTGGGCAGCCAGGCGAACCTGTCCGAGACTTGCGACAGCCCGGAATGTCTTGAGCTGTTTCAGTGTGATGTGCATGTTGAGGTTCTGATTAGGGTAACGCTTGTATTTTAAACTGGTTGAGCACAATACTGAATTTTAAGATGTCTGATTGTCTTCACCTTTACGTCTTTGTAACCTATGGAGTTAACGGCTGATGTAAGCTCTGCACCAGTCTCCTGGTTGAGCTGTCAATTCCTCTGTGGGATGCTATTTTTCCTTGGTACCTCAGGCGCAATTGTTCTTCCTGGTCTACCCGAATCGACATAATCCTGATGTCTCATTGAATCGTTTTCAGAGGTTTTGATATGCATGAAACCGGCCTTGCTACACAGGTCCTGATACTGGCTGCTCTGCTGCTGCTTGCCACCAGCTCAGCCATATTACTAAAAAAATTGCGGTTTCCTTATACCATTGGTCTGGTAGTAATCGGCATGGCTCTGGGAATTCTGGCGCAATACACTGACGTATTGGGGCCCTTATTAAAGGTCGAACTGTCCCATGATCTGATCATGTATATCCTGCTTCCGGTGTTGATATTTGATGCGGCTATCAACATAAAGCCTCCATATCTGTTTCGTGAGATGACTTCGGTGTTGAATCTGGCCATATTTGGCGTAATCCTTTCTATGCTGGTGGTTGGGGTCATCATGAATGTGCTGACTCCTCTCAGTCTCGCTGGAGCTATGCTGTTCGGGGCGCTGATTTCTGCAACGGACCCCGTTGCCGTTATTGCCCTGTTCAAGGAAGTTGGAGCGCCGGCTCGAATGTCTATGCTGATGGATGCAGAGAGTCTGTTTAATGATGCCACAGCAATTGTTATCTTCGGGATTGTCCTGGCGGTTATTCAGGCCGGTGGCGGCCTCGGCGTCGGTGTTCTGTTCGACGGAGTCTGGTCATTTATCGAAATCTTCTTTGGCGGAATACTGGTTGGTTTGGTCATGGGTATCGGTATGGACTGGCTATTGAAGCTGGGCAGAAACGAGCCCTTTGTGCAGATTGCTCATACCACTATCCTGGCGTATAGCAGCTTTATCGTTGCTGACCACGTTCTGGGAGTATCCGGTGTTATGTCAACTATTGCTGCGGGTATCGTTACTCGATCCAATTCAGGAAAAGTATTGTCTCAACAGGTGCGCAGCTTTATTACGCCTTTTTGGGAGTTTGTGGCCTTTATTGCTAACAGCCTGATTTTCCTGCTTTTGGGGATGAAAGAAAACCTGTTATTCAGAAATCTGGACCACTTACAGTACTATTACCCTTACCTGTTGATCGCCATTGCTTCTGTTTTGATTGGTCGTTTGGTCGTCGTCTATCTGCTCCTGCCCATATCTAACCGCCTGCCGGTGGGGCGTCCGGTGGATAACAAAATCAAAGCCATTATGTTTTGGGGTGGTTTGAGAGGTGTAGTGCCTGTTGCACTGATGCTGTCGATTCCTGACAGTATTCCCGAGAAAAAACTGATTATGGACATGACTCTGGCTGTGATTTTGTTCTCTCTTCTGGTTCAGGGCACTACAGTAAACTGGCTGATGAGAAAGCTGGGTGTCAATCAACACTACATCATAGTTAGAGAAGCTATGAAAAAGCTGGGGGGATAACCCTTTTAATGATTCATCGTGAAAGCAATAATAAGCAGCAACGCTAATGAACGGATTGTTGGCCTCAAGTATTAACCGGTCGTTGATTCGTTGTCGATGCGGCCCTGCAGGGTGTAGACTAGCGGCCACTTAAAACTTTACTCATTAGTAGATCATGACTGTTCGTACTCGCGTAGCTCCCTCACCTACCGGCGATCCCCATGTGGGAACGGCCTATATTGCCCTGTTTAATATGGCTTTCGCCAAAAGTCAGGGTGGGCAGTTTCTGCTTCGCATAGAAGACACTGATCAGGCGCGAAGTACCGCTGAATCTGAACAGCAGATTCTCGACTCTTTGCGCTGGCTGGGGCTGAACTGGGATGAAGGCCCTGATGTGGGCGGTCCTCATGGCCCTTATCGTCAAAGTGAAAGACGTGAAATTTACGACGAGCACGCGCAAGCGCTGCTTGATAAAGGGCATGCTTTTCGTTGCTTCTGCAGCGCTGAGCGTCTGGATGCCCTGAGAGCAGAGCAGGCTGAAACCAAACAGGGCTCAGGTTATGATGGTCACTGTCTGCATTTGTCTGAAGAAGAAGTGCAGAGCAAGATGGCTGCAGGCGAGCCCCATGTTATTCGCATGAAGGTACCTTCTCAAGGCAGTAGCAAAGTAGAAGATATGTTGCGTGGCACCATCGAAATTGAATGGTCTCAGGTGGATATGCAGGTTCTGGTTAAAGCAGACGGTATGCCTACTTACCATCTGGCTAATGTGGTCGACGATCACCTGATGGGTATTACTCATGTCATCAGGGGTGAAGAGTGGATCAGTTCTGCACCCAAGCACCAGCTGCTTTATCAATACTTTGAGTGGGAAATGCCAAAGCTCTGCCACATGCCACTGCTGCGAAATCCGGACAAGAGCAAGCTATCCAAACGCAAGAATCCAACCAGTATTACCTATTATCGGGATGCCGGCTACCTGCCAGAAGCGCTGCTGAATTACCTGGCTCGTATGGGTTGGTCGATGCCGGATGAGCGCGAGAAGTTTAACCTGGAAGAGATGGTTGAAAACTTTGACATCCAGCGTATTTCCCTGGGTGGTCCGATTTTTGACCAGGAAAAACTGTCGTGGCTGAACGCCAGTTGGATTCGTGAGGATCTGAGCACCGAGCAGTTTGCCGATCGCCTTCATAAATGGTTGCTCAACAGCGACTACATTATGAAGTTCCTGCCTTTCGCCCAGGGGCGTGTCGAAACTCTGGCTGACTTTGCTCCCATGGCCAGCTTTATGTTCTCTGGCATGTTAGAGCTGTCAGAAGAAGACTTTATACATAAAAAGCTTGCGTTGGCTGAGGTAAAGAAAGTGCTGCAGTTCACCCTTTGGAGACTGGAGCAGCTCAGGCAGTGGAACAAAGAAAATATCTTTGCTGAAGTGAAAACCCTTGCCGGGGAGATGGGATTGAAGCTGGGAGATTTTAATCCTTCAATCTTTATCGCCATTGCCGGGACACCGAACTCCTGGTCGGTAATGGATTCTATGGCCATTCTCGGTGCCGACATGACTCGTGCCCGTCTGCGCCATGCGGTCAATGTTCTGGGTGGATTGTCCAAGAAAGAAACCAAGCGTTTTGAAAAAGAGTTCAGGGCACTGGGCGCTGGGTCTAAGTAAACCTGACTCATCCCTCCCTATAGAAAAGGCTGGATTTTTCCGGCTTTTTCTTTATCAGGGGCAGAAGCTTTGTTTAAAGCCTGAGCGGTAAAGCGTCCAGCGATAAAAAACTATATAACTATCTGCTTCAATTAAACATTTTTTCATAAGTGAGCTTGACAGGTCAGGGGGGCATCCATATCATTCGCCCTGCGTTTCGGGGCAGCCAAACATCTTTTCAGGAAGGGTAGGGTGAGCCGGAGTGTTAAGGAGTATTTTGGGGCTATAGCTCAGCTGGGAGAGCGCAACACTGGCAGTGTTGAGGTCAGCGGTTCGATCCCGCTTAGCTCCACCAAATTTTCAAAGCCAGACGTTTTGTTCGTCATAGGCGTTTGAATAAAAAATTGTGTCCCGTTCGTCTAGTGGCCTAGGACACTGCCCTTTCACGGCAGTAACAGGGGTTCGAGTCCCCTACGGGATGCCATTTTCAAAGTCGGTGAATAGTATTTTTACTGATTGTTCTGACCGGCTAAGTCATTAGACTGCGTCGCTCAGTTCATTGTTGAATGCACTGATTAAGCGGGAATAGCTCAGTTGGTAGAGCACAACCTTGCCAAGGTTGGGGTCGCCTCAGAGTTAAAGAGTGAGTCTCGTTTCCTGCTCCGGACTTTGAAGAAGTCCTAAATTATCTTCATTGCGGGAATAGCTCAGTTGGTAGAGCACAACCTTGCCAAGGTTGGGGTCGCCTCAGAGTTAAAGAGTGAGTCTCGTTTCCTGCTCCGGACTTTGAAGAAGTCCTAAATTATCTTCATTGCGGGAATAGCTCAGTTGGTAGAGCACAACCTTGCCAAGGTTGGGGTCGCGAGTTCGAGTCTCGTTTCCCGCTCCAAATTAAAGGCTGTATGCGCAAGCATATAGACACAAAAGATTGTGTCCCGTTCGTCTAGTGGCCTAGGACACTGCCCTTTCACGGCAGTAACAGGGGTTCGAGTCCCCTACGGGATGCCAATTTAAGACATTGAAGAAGTCATAAAAAATCTTCATTGCGGGAATAGCTCAGTTGGTAGAGCACAACCTTGCCAAGGTTGGGGTCGCCTCAGAGCTAAAGAGTGAGTCTCGTTTCCTGCTCCGGACTTTGAAGAAGTCCTAAATAATCTTCATTGCGGGAATAGCTCAGTTGGTAGAGCACAACCTTGCCAAGGTTGGGGTCGCGAGTTCGAGTCTCGTTTCCCGCTCCAGATTAAAGGCTGTATGCGCAAGCATATAGACATAAGAGATTGTGTCCCGTTCGTCTAGTGGCCTAGGACACTGCCCTTTCACGGCAGTAACAGGGGTTCGAGTCCCCTACGGGATGCCAATTTAAGACATTGAAGAAGTCATAAAAAATCTTCACTGCGGGAATAGCTCAGTTGGTAGAGCACAACCTTGCCAAGGTTGGGGTCGCGAGTTCGAGTCTCGTTTCCCGCTCCAAATTAAAGGTTGTATGCACAAGCATATAGACACAAAAGATTGTGTCCCGTTCGTCTAGTGGCCTAGGACACTGCCCTTTCACGGCAGTAACAGGGGTTCGAGTCCCCTACGGGATACTCCTTCCTGCTAATTTCCCTTCTAAATCAATACCTTACAAAATATCTGATCAACTTTTGCACAGCAAAATCCCCCTGATAGCACCCCTACAAGCCCCATTCCACCTGATACCATTTTCTGAGTGCCCCTCAGAGTGCCCCTGGAGTTTCGGTGCCCCCAGTTAGGGGCACTGAGCCAGGAACCCTCCTCATAATTCACACAGCTCACGAGAATTTTAGAGTACCATGCGTACCAAATTGTAAGGCGTGGTAAAAACGCCCAATTTTCTCTCCCGAATCCCCAAGAGTTTCGCCCCAAAATCTCGGTGCCCCCAGCTAGGGGCACCGGCCTGTAACTACCAGTACTATCGCTCCGCTTGCAAAGTGCCCCCAGCTAGGGGCACCGAAATCTGTGAAATACCTATACTGATTCAAAGGCCGGTGCCCCTAGCTGGGGGCACCGTACCATGTGTACCAAAAGCATGAACCATAACGAGACACCCACAGACAGCTCATCGTATGGATGGGAGTATTAAGCGAAGGCTTTTTCAATGGTCGACATTTCGATACCCCTTACTTGCATTGCATCAAGGGCCAATGCATGGGTAATGCGATCTGTAGTGCATACGCACTCTTCAATCACTTTGGGTTGATATCTGGCTGCTGCAGGAGATAAGGCTGTATGGGTGATACAGTTATGAGTCATCATGCCTGTCAGTATAATCTCATTGACATTTAGCGCTTGAAGTATTTCATCAAGATTGGTTTTTTCAAAGCAATCTGCATGGCGTTTGGTGATGATAGGAGCATCAGGTGCCGCTGCCAGAATGTCTGCATGAATTTCAGCGCCATGTGAGTTTTCGTAGAAAAACAAACCTTCACCCGCCTCAGGTGAAACCAGGTGTTGTATGTGAATAATCGGTATGTTTTTTCCTTTCGCTAATTCTATCGCTTTAAGATTCTGCGTTAGCGTTACTTCCGTTTGATGGAGTGCATATTTTCCTGCTTTGAAATAGTCGTTTTGAATGTCGATTACGATTAGAGCTTGTTGAGTCATCTAAGTTTTTCCTGATAGTTTCTTGTCAATGTTTGGTCATTTTGTTTGATTTGGGTTTGTCTGAGCAGCGACTAAAATGACATCATTAGCTTCAAATGCGACAGGTGTCACCGTGAGACAAATAAAAACTGTAATTATTGAGTATCCATCGGTCAGTAAATCAGCGGTGTTTGGTTTTTTAGAGACGATGGAGTTGGCAAGTGCAGTTTGTCGAGAACTGGGCGTTGAAACAGAATTCGTCACAGCTGTTTATAGGCTTGAAGCAATTGGTGGGGCTGAGATACCAGACGTTGTCGTATTGCCACCCTGTAGCGGCGGCACATTTTACATGCAAGATTGCGACGTTTTGAATCAATACCTGACTAATGCTCACCAGCAGGGAGCAGTACTCGCCTCTGCCTGTGTTGGGTCGTTTATGCTCGCCAGAGGTGGGTTTCTGGACAATAAGTTTTGCACCACCCATTGGAGGCTCGGTAGTGAATTCAGCGAGATGTTCCCCAAAGCCAAATTGAATATCAATGCCATGATTGTTAATGAGGGTAATGTCATTACAGCGGGTGGCCGAATGGCTTGGCTCGATCTCGCATTTGAAGTGATTTCATCTTTCTGTCCTCCATCGGTAGCGACTCATTTATCGAAAGAAATGGTGACCGATACAGGCTATCGGGAGCAAGCGTTTTACCGTCAGTTTATGCCCAGGATGGATCATGGTGATCCGCTCGTGCTTCAAGTACAAACTTACTTTAACGAACACTTCTCGGAGGTGGTTTCTGTGTCTGGTCTTGCCAAACGTCTTTTTGTCAGTACCAGAACGCTTCAGCGTCGATTTCAAAATGCTGTTGGTTTGACGGTGGTGGAGTATTTGCAAAAACTCAGGTTACACAATGCCTGCCAATTAATCGAACTCAGTAATAAAAGTATCTCTGAAGTCTCATATCTGGTTGGATATCATAACGTCAGTGCGTTTAGAAAAATATTTAACCGAGAATATGGGCTTACGCCGAGTGAGTTCCGCAAGAGATTTCAGGTGGATTAGGTAATCGAAAGAGCCTGTGAAGTCTTTTCAGATTCAAGGAAGTTGTATTGATTCTTGACATACCGAGATGGCGGCTATTGATCAAGTCACTAGTCATGCAGGCATGATTTTCTACTACTTGATCTTTGAGGAAATAACTGCATAATACTCATCAGATTTTGGGGCTATAGCTCAGCTGGGAGAGCGCAACACTGGCAGTGTTGAGGTCAGCGGTTCGATCCCGCTTAGCTCCACCAATTTAACACTTTCCTGGTGTTAGCTAAATATTGTGTCCCGTTCGTCTAGTGGCCTAGGACACTGCCCTTTCACGGCAGTAACAGGGGTTCGAGTCCCCTACGGGATGCCATTTATCTTTGAAGTGATGAATAAATTGAGATGATCGAAAAGATAATTCAATCATTCGTTGCTGCAATACAATTCCTTTCCCTGGCACCGATTCCCTTCTTAATTATTATATGTGCAGAATGCTTTTCATCAGTCTGTTTGTCCAGGTCGGTCAGCCAGAAAGTGAATTGTCTGGCTGATGCAGGCTGAATTAACCAGACAGAAATGTCAGAGCATATAAAGGCCAATTACAAAGAGAATACCGGGTACGAAGAAGCCTACCAAAGCACCGGATTCCCTGTCGCCCCAATGTTTGTCGGAAATCTCTCCCATCAGGTAGGTAGCGGCAATCCATGCCACCAGGCAGAAAGCCACGATGATCCATCCGGTGGTCGACATTTCTTCAAGAATTCGATGTAAATTGAACATTACAGCCTCTCTGTTAATTGTGCTTTTGAACACACACCCCCTTCTTAACACTAGTCCAGCTTAGACGGGCTTCGGGAAAGTGCACGGTTAGCCTTATAATTAGTTAGAGTGACTTTAGAGACATAAGTTCCCCTTGGAGTCTCTGAACTTGTATATAAACTGGCTCTGATGGTGATAATAACGGCAGTGGCTACGTACTCTGCTGCGAACTGCTACTAACTTAGGGCTGTATCAAGCTGTATCTAAATGAGTGCAAGTATGTTTAAAGTTGTTGAGATGCCGGAGGATAAAGCCAGCTTTTATCGAATATTGGTGGCTCAGGCAAAGGCATTGACTGAGGGTGAAATGGATGCACTAGCCAATCTCGCCAATGTTGCCAGCCTGCTGTTTACGACCATGGCAGAGGTAAATTGGGCCGGGTTTTATATCGTCCGGGGCAATGAGCTGGTACTGGGGCCGTTTATGGGTAATCCTGCTTGTGTTCGCATCCCGTTTGGCCGGGGCGTCTGTGGTACTGCTGCCCGGGACCAAACCACCCAGCTAGTGGCTGATGTGACTGCATTTCCTGGTCATATTGCCTGTGATTCAGCCAGTCAGAGCGAGATCGTGATTCCGTTGTCTAAAGGGGGTGAGGTGAAAGCGGTTCTGGACATCGACAGTCCGATCACTTCCCGTTTTGATGAAGAAGACCAAAAAGGTCTGGAGGCCTTGGCAGAATTGCTGGAAGAAAGGGTTCAATTCGACCAGCTTTGCTACTGAGGTCTATCCTCTTGATTAAAACCGCAACGAGCGCAACACTCGCTGTTATGGCTAAGGTTCAAGCTACCTTGTCAAACACTTAAGAAAGACATTTCTGGCACCGTTGATATCACGATCAACGGTGAAGCCCTCACCCTTAATAATTTTGGAAGAACCTAATTTTTCGTCAATGGTCCCGTTCCATGATTGAGTCTTGGATGTATAGGCTTCGTTGCAATCAACTACATGCTTTCCATACTTTTTTGCGTACCACTTAAGCCGCTTTTTGAATTGGTAGTGATTGAGGTCAAGCATCTGGCGGCAGGTGTTACGGCGAATGGTGCGAACCTTCTTATCTTTGCGTGTGACCATACCTCTTGTCTCAAAGGTTGGCAAAAATACAACGTCGTAGTTCGACACCAACTCGAACGCCAGCCGGTTATGCAGATCAAGAACAATGTCATCCTTTTTGCATGTCAGCCGGTCAATTTCCCTGTTGAAATGAATAATCCGATCTCTTGCCCATTGGGGCATATCGGGGAACTCAACGCCCTTCTGAGTGTTCAGGATTTTTTGCTTTTGACTGATCAAGCTGTCCACTTGCTTCATCAGTGGGAACAGCTTTGTTTTTGCAACGTTATTACCCGCTATCAACGCCTCTTTTTCGCTGTAGCAAGTGGCAAAGGTGCGAACTCCGGGGTCAACTCCAACGCATCTAACCTTCCCTTGGATTTCGGGATTTAGTTCAATATGTTGTTGAACCTGAATGAACCAGCGACCTTTGTCGTAGGTTACGACACAAGATTTACCAATCGCTTCTGCTGGCACATCTTCTGTCAGGTGAATCTTGCCAAGAGCCTGTACGCAGGGATTTAATCCCTTTGGGAAACGGTCAATAGAGAATGAGTGCCTGCAACCTTTGCGGCTTTTGAAACTGATTTCTGCAAAGCCCTCTTTAGCTCCCTTGAGCTTCTTGTTGTGCTTGCAGACCGCTTTGAATGTAGCCGCTGCCGCCAGTGTTCCATTATCAGAAACAATCGAGTTATAAGCCCTGCCACTTTCTTTTTGCTCCTGCTCCACTTGAGCTTTAATGGCGGGTCGCATGTTGATGAATTTTCTGCTGGCATCTTTATAGTCATCATTGCGGAAACGCTCAACAGCAAGGTTGTACGACCTCCGATAGAGCATCAGGGCATCGTGATAGGCTTGCTTATTCTCTGGGTAAAACCTGATCTTTTTTGACGCTACTATCTTTGCGTCCTTTGCGTCTTTTAGCAGATCGCTTCCCGTAGTGGCTATTGCAGAATGAGGTAATGAAACCGATAAGCTCTTGGGTGTCGAATGGCTCACAGGCGTTATCCGGGTCATCCAAAACTTCGATTTGTCCTCCCGATAATTCAACAAGCCACTTGATAAGTTCAAATCCTGATCGGGCAAGGCGATCTTTTGTGGCAACCACAATATGGGTTGGATTTCCGCACACCGCTGATTCCAGAATGGTTTGCAGTCCTTTTCGCTTAAAGTTGAAAGCACTGGCAATATCGCTGATAAATTCTGCGTCAGGATGTTTTTGGAGTAAGATATGCTTTTGCGTGTCGATGCTGGATTTTTGCTTTCCAGAACTGACTCTTGCATAGCATATCTTCCTTTACTGGCTAATGAATATGCGGAAGTGACCACCACTTGTTTGCTTCACTTTTTCGTAGTGACCGCTTTCGATCTTGCGCCTTATAGTTTGGCTGGTTACGCTTTCAATCTTGGCTAGCTTTGTAGCTGAAACCCACAAGATAAATTCACCTTTTAATGATTTATCTTGTGTCTGGCGTAATTGATTTTGCGATTGTTGCAATTTTATTTGACTGTTCCGAAACCTCATTGCTCAACACCGGGGTTTTGGAACACATGTCAAGTTTGTCGTCTACCCACATCACCAAGTCCAATGGGTAAGATGGTATGCTTTATCTTTTTCAGGGAGGAGAAACAGTGTCTACCTGGATCTGGCTGACTTTGATGGCCGCTGTTGCTCAGGCATTTCGCACGGCATGTCAAAAAACACTTTCTGAGCGAGTCAGTGTCTGGGGGACCACATTTTCCCGATATGTTTTCTCACTTCCCCTGGTTTGGGTTTATTTGTATCTGCAACTGCACTGGCAGGATTCTGAGCTGCCTGAAATTTCTTCCACTTTCCTGCTCTACAGTTTGGGTGCCGGATTGGCTCAAATCGCTGCTACGGTTGTTATCGTCAAGCTCTTTCACCTGAGAAACTTTGCGATTGGGGTTATTTATTCCAAGTCTGAGACGGTTCTGGTGGCTGTGTTGGGTGCCATTATTTTTTCCCAGATGCTCAGCTGGGCGGGCTGGATCAGTGTTTTGTTGGGGACGGTTGGGTTGATCTTTTTGAATCCGCCCGGGCAGCAAGGATGGCGATCCCTGTTTTCGGTATCTGCTGCGTTTGGCCTCGGCGCAGGGTTCCTTCTGGCTTTGACCACCCTTTGGGTCAGACAGGCGAGTTTGTCGCTGGATGATGATCCGCTCGTGGCTTCGGCCTATACACTGACTGTCACAGTTCTTATGCAAACGGTGCTTTTGGGTGGCTTTATCTGGTTAAAAGAGCCTCAGACTCTGGGAAACCTCATTCAGCAATGGAAGTTAAGTGGCGCTGTCGGGCTTCTCAGTCTCCTGGGGTCCATCGGCTGGTTTACAGCCTTCAGTCTGCAAAACCCGGCCCTGGTCAAAACCTTGGGGCAGGTTGAATTCTTCTTCACGCTGATTATCTCCAGTCGTCTGTTCAGGGAAAAACATTCGCCTCGTGAATATTATGGCATGGCTCTGATTCTGAGTAGTGTCATTCTGCTACTCTGGCTGGCCTGACTTATTAAAGAGCAGGGCTAAAGGTCGATAAAACGGTTATTAAGCTATCAGAGGCTTTTTTTCAAATGACCGCTCTCCGATCTTCCTTTCTGATCCTGTTGCTCATCCTCAGTCATGCCGCCAGAGCTGAATTCGTTGAATTACCGAAGGTGCCGGACTTCTCTGAGCTGCAGACCCATGAAGAGGCCATACACCAGCTGTTTCAGGGTAAAGGTAAAAACTTTAAAGAAATCATAACCGCCGGTGGCGAGCTCGATCGGGCTTACACCGCTTTGTTTGATGGTACTGAATGGTTTGTCAAGATCTTTCGAGAAGATTGTTATGGATGTGAACTGATACGCTTTGAGTCTGAATGGCTGCTGAAAAAGAAGCTTTCGCTTTACCCCTGGTTGGTCAGGGTGAATGCTGAACTGGTTCTCCCGGATCGTGCTGCTACTTTCATGCTCAATCAAAAGCAGCACTACATCCTGAGTTATCCTCTGGTTCCGGGCAAGAATTTGAGTAACATTTACAATCAACAGTATCTTGCCTCAGATTATGCCCTGAATACCAAACAGAAAATTTTGTTGAGAAAAGCTTTTTACCGTTATGGGCAGGTATTGGCTCTGGCTCATTTAGATCCAAAACGACCCGCCAAGAACATTGCCGAAATGTTGAGCCGGATGGTTCGGTTACACCTTCCGGACCGAAATGGAAATAATGAAATCTATGACCAGGAATCTGATCGAATCTACCTGGTGGACCTGGCGGAGACCATTGGCGAATTTGGTGAGCCAGCCTATGTGCATGAAGATCTTGAGGAAGTGGTGGGAAGTTTGGCTGAAATGGCCTCTGATGCTCAGACCAGGAAGGGGTTTTATTGTGGGGTTGCCTATGACTGCATAGTGAATCCGCTCAGGCAGTTTGCTCTGGGTTATGCAAGCAGTCTGCCTCTCTACAATCGCAAAATGGTAATCACCATGATAGGGGAGGCGATGGTGGGTTATCTGCAGAAAGAATGTCTTGGTGAAATGCAGGGAGACTGCTTTTGTCATGCCGTGGAAACTATTGAACAGCAGTTTCTCAGTGATCAGAGCTAAAGGTTCAGGAGTAAGCAGCCAGTAAACTGGCTGCGAAAGTATCAGTGGCCCAGCATATCAGCCTTGAGGTCAGCGTCGGCAGGTTGATCTCCCAGCCAGACACCCAGTAGAGCTTTGCTGAAGTCATCACCTTCGATGGTAGCCAGCTTTTTCCCATTCTTATAGACATTAACGCCCTTGCCGGGGGTGATAAACATTACGAAGTTATCACCCTTAACAATCTCGTCTTTGAAAACATCGATAAAGGCGGTCAGTCGATCTTCGAGAGGTGCGATCTGGCCACCGGTCGACTTCTCAAATCCTTCATTAACGGCTTCAGTGAGTTTTTCAGAAGTGATCAGCGTGGAGGTGATGAACAGCTGAATGGCTACAGGCGTTGTGCTGTTCAAGACACTGCTGGCTTCACTGGCTTTTTCCGTGGTGAAGAGCGAGCCTACGTACAGATCAACAAAAAATTTGGAGCGGACACCTGCACCATTGAGTTTCAGAGTCTGGTTTTCCAGGGTTAGCGTTTCTGGAACATTTACACCATCTAGCTCAATGGCCTGGAGGTTCAGGCTCATTACAAGCGCTGAAACAAAGAGGAGTATTTTTTTCACAGATCTCTCCTGAAGGGAATGACGAAATGAAGAACTAAATATACGCTAACCGACGAATAACTGTGAAAAAAACAAATGTATTAATTGGTAAAGAAAAGCAAATGAAAAGAGACTGATCATAACCAAAGGTTGGAAAGTTGACCTGCTGGTGTAGGTATTCACCGGGGGTTGGCAGAACAAACCTCCCCTGTATAATGCGCCTCCACTGAATGGTGCATGGCTCTCAAAGAGCACGCAAGGATCCATTGCAACAGCGTTTAAAACGGTGATTGACAATCGGATCGAACAGCGTAGAATGCACCGCCGCTGAGACAGAAACGCAACGCTCACTGAGTGAACGAATGCGGTCTTGGTAAGTTGAAAAGTGACTTAGAAAACAAGCACTTGACAACAAAAACGGTCGCGGTAAGATAGCGGCCTCGCTGAACAGCGCTGACCGCTGAATCAGACGGTTAAAACCTTCTTGTTTTAATCCAGTTCTTTAACAAATTATCAGACAATTCGTGTGGGCGCTTGTGCGAATGGCATCGGTCAACAGAGCTTTGCTCTGGAATGATTTAAATGCTGATCAAGCAAGCGAACATACTCGTTAATTCTAACATGTACGTTTAATTGCAAAGATTGAGCAGTCAGCATGTTCTTCGGGGCAGCTGACAAAACGATTTAAACTGAAGAGTTTGATCATGGCTCAGATTGAACGCTGGCGGCAGGCCTAACACATGCAAGTCGAGCGGTAACAGAACTAGCTTGCTAGTTGCTGACGAGCGGCGGACGGGTGCGTAACACGTAGGAATCTGCCCGGTAGTGGGGGATAGCCCGGAGAAATCCGGATTAATA
>NZ_JBLYNW010000001.1:3897500-7129341 GCF_049310125.1 Endozoicomonas sp. ALB032
CGTAGCGAAAGCGAGTCTTAACAGGGCGTCCAGTCGCAGTGAATAGACCCGAAACCGGGCGATCTATCCATGAGCAGGTTGAAGATCAGGTAACACTGATTGGAGGACCGAACCCACTGTCGTTGAAAAGCCAGGGGATGACTTGTGGATAGGAGTGAAAGGCTAATCAAGCCCGGAGATAGCTGGTTCTCCTCGAAAGCTATTTAGGTAGCGCCTCGTGTCTCACCATCGGGGGTAGAGCACTGTTTGGGCTAGGGGGCCATCCCGGCTTACCAACCCCATGCAAACTCCGAATACCGATGAGTGCAATCACGGGAGACACACGGCGGGTGCTAACGTCCGTCGTGGAAAGGGAAACAACCCAGACCGTCAGCTAAGGTCCCAAAGTAATAGTTAAGTGGGAAACGATGTGAGAAGGCCCAGACAGCCAGGAGGTTGGCTTAGAAGCAGCCACCCTTTAAAGAAAGCGTAATAGCTCACTGGTCGAGTCGGCTCGCGCGGAAGATGTAACGGGGCTCAAACTATTCACCGAAGCTACGGGGTTCAGTTGTCAGTTTACAGTTGTCAGTTGGCAGTATGAGAAGTAAGTATGCAGCGATTTGAAGATTTAGAAGTATTTCAACGGGCCTATAAGCTTTCTTTGAAAGTTCACAAGCTCTCGCTGGAATTTCCGAGAATTGAACAAATGCATGAACTTGCTGATCAGATGCGCAGAGCCAGTAAAGGAATCTGTGCAAATATTGCTGAAGGACATGGGAAACTGATCATCTCAAAAGCAGAGTTTCGAAGGTTCATATTGATGGCTATCGGATCATCTGACGAAATGAGAGTTTGGTTAAGGTACTGCCTTGATCTCAATTACATTGACGATCAGCAATGGCAAGACCTCAAAACCGAATACAATCAAGTCAGTAAGATGTTGGTTAGTTTGCACAAGAGTTTTAAATAACTCAGTTCAAACTGACAACCGACAACTGCAAACTGACAACTGAACCGGTAGAGGAGCGTTCTGTAAGCCGTTGAAGGTTCACCGGAAGGTGGGCTGGAGGTATCAGAAGTGCGAATGCTGACATGAGTAACGATAAAGGGAGTGAGAGGCTCCCTCGCCGGAAGACCAAGGGTTCCTGCGCAACGCTAATCGGCGCAGGGTGAGTCGGCCCCTAAGGTGAGGTCGAAAGACGTAATCGATGGGAAACAGGTTAATATTCCTGTACCCCTTTTGACTGCGATGGAGTGACGGAGAAGGCTAGGCCAGCAGGGCGATGGTTGTCCCTGTTTAAGGTCGTAGGCTGTGGACTCAGGCAAATCCGGGTTCACAAAGCCGAGAACTGATGACGAACCCACCAAGGTGGGGAAGTGGTTGATGCCAGGCTTCCAGGAAAACCTTCTAAGCATCAGGTCAAAAGGGACCGTACCCGAAACCGACACAGGTGGTCAGGTAGAGAATACCAAGGCGCTTGAGAGAACCTGGGTGAAGGAACTAGGCAAAATGGCACCGTAACTTCGGGAGAAGGTGCGCCGGCTTTGGTGATCGGGCTTGCCCCGTAAGCTGAGGCTGGTCGAAGATACCAGGTGGCTGCGACTGTTTATTAAAAACACAGCACTGTGCTAACACGTAAGTGGACGTATACGGTGTGACGCCTGCCCGGTGCCGGAAGGTTAATTGATGCTGTTATCGCAAGAGAAGCGGTTGATCGAAGCCCCGGTAAACGGCGGCCGTAACTATAACGGTCCTAAGGTAGCGAAATTCCTTGTCGGGTAAGTTCCGACCTGCACGAATGGCGTAACGATGGCCACGCTGTCTCCACCCAGGACTCAGTGAAATTGAAATCGCTGTTAAGATGCAGTGTATCCGCGGCTAGACGGAAAGACCCCGTGAACCTTTACTACAGCTTCACAGTGGATCTTGATGTTGCTTGTGTAGGATAGGTGGGAGGCTTTGAAGTGTGGACGCCAGTCTGCATGGAGCCAACCTTGAAATACCACCCTGGCAATATTGAGGTTCTAACCCAGGTCCTTTAGCAGGATCGGGGACATTGTGTGGTGGGTAGTTTGACTGGGGCGGTCTCCTCCCAAAGAGTAACGGAGGAGCACGAAGGTTGGCTAAGCACGGTCGGACATCGTGCGGTTAGTGTAATGGTACAAGCCAGCTTGACTGCGAGAGGTACATCTCGAGCAGGTACGAAAGTAGGTCATAGTGATCCGGTGGTTCTGAATGGAAGGGCCATCGCTCAACGGATAAAAGGTACTCCGGGGATAACAGGCTGATACCGCCCAAGAGTTCACATCGACGGCGGTGTTTGGCACCTCGATGTCGGCTCATCACATCCTGGGGCTGAAGTCGGTCCCAAGGGTATGGCTGTTCGCCATTTAAAGTGGTACGCGAGCTGGGTTTAGAACGTCGTGAGACAGTTCGGTCCCTATCTGCCGTGGACGTTGGAAGTTTGAGGAGAGCTGCTCCTAGTACGAGAGGACCGGAGTGGACGAACCACTGGTGTTCGGGTTGTGTCGCCAGACGCATTGCCCGGTAGCTAAGTTCGGACGGGATAACCGCTGAAAGCATCTAAGCGGGAAGCCCCCTTCAAGATGAGACTTCCCTGGCCGCAAGGCCCATAAGAGACGTTAAAGACTATGACGTTGATAGGCGGGGTGTGTAAGCGTTGTGAGGCGTTGAGCTAACCCGTACTAATGACTCGAGAGGCTTGACCATATAACGCCAAAGCGATTTGCGCAGCGAAGCTGCCAGCAAAAGCTGGAAGCTTGAAGCTTGAAGCCGTACACAGTGAACGAGAGTGTTGAGCAAGAATAGACGACACAGCTTAAAAGAGATTTGGATTCCAGAGCCTTGGTTTTCGAGAAACAGCTTCAAGCCTTCAGCTTAAAGCTTCCAGCTCGAGAGCCAACGGCTCGACCAGTTTTGCCTGGTGACCATAGAGTGTTGGAACCACCCGATCCCATCCCGAACTCGGTAGTGAAACGACGCATCGCCGATGGTAGTGTGGGGTTTCCCCATGTGAGAGTAGGTCATCGCCAGGCATTGAATAAAGCAGAACCCCGGTTGAGAGATTGACCGGGGTTTTTGTTATTACTACTCATCGCACCCGGTCTCCCTGACCTTTCCCCGTCGCAGTCATCAAAATATATTTAAAATAATCCCGAAGAGTTAAGGATCGGATCATCTGGCTGTCTGTTCTGGCAAGCAGTTCAGGGGTGGACATATCAATCTGTCTGACTTGCGCAAGTCCGGTAAGGCCAGGCAACACATTATACACCCCGAGTTGTTCACGGGCTTCAATCAACTCTTGCTGATTAAAAAGATTAGGCCGTGGACCTACCAGACTCATATCGCCAACCAGAACATTCCATAGCTGTGGCAGTTCATCCAGCTTGGTTTTACGCAGGAATCGACCCAGTGGCGTAATGGATGAGGAAGGGACAAGATGACTGGCAACAGAGAAAGTATCCACTTGCATGGTACGGAACTTCACAAGCACAAACGGCTTTTTATAACGGCCAACCCGTTCCTGGCTGAACAGGGGAGAGCCGGTATCAAGAAGACCCATAATATAAATTACCAGAAGTAAAGGCGAGCTGAGAATTAGACCGAGTAGAGCCAGCAGGCAATCGAGGAAACGATACACTTCATTTTTTACCTGGAGAATAGGCCAAAACGGTAGCCCGAATACCCTGTTCGACAGGATAGGGCGGTTGCCAGCCTAAAAGGTGGATTGCCTTTGCAGGATCGACCCTGTAAATCACCAATCAGCTTGTCTGCATTTAAATCTGTAGACGATATGAGCTATTGTCTTGCAATATAATGTTTATTTTCTCATTCAGGATCGAATCATGAGTAAGGACGATTATTTAGATTATGGCCAACTTTCCAAGCTTGGTGAGGGTCACTGATAATAGAGAGTTGTGAAATCAAGTCGTGAGCATTCATGCTGAGGCTTTATCCTGATGTGTAGATATAAGACCATAGCCGTATTAAAAAGAAAGCAAATGTAAGCTACAGGTCAATGATTTCAGCAGTTTTCATGATTTTTCCATGGCATTGAGCCCAATGGTTTCGGGTGCTTGCAGGACTTTTTCCTAAGATAAGCTTATTAATTATTACCGGGAGTTATCAGTTTCAGGCTGGGAAAATAGCTTGAGAACTTACCATTATCCCGCGTTATTAGTTGAAAATTTGAGATCAACGCATGGACTCCAATAAAGAAGTCAGGCAATGGTGATGTTTTTTGCCTTTGTTCTTTCTATATTGAAGATAAACTTTACCTGCCAAGAACAATGCTTCTCGAGGGATTTCCAAAACTTTGATACCCATTTCAGTCAATGTTTCATCGACTTCTTCTATTGTTTTAAAACCAATGGATATCTCTGTGTATACTATTGAGTTTATGAACAAGCTATTACTTTGACTGTATTGCTCGAGAATTTTCTCTGACCAATCAGCCCAATTTTTATCGTTAGTCAACAAGTCGAGAAGAACACAGGAATCGACCAGAATGCTATTCACGGCTCGCCTCTCGTAAGTCCCATAATTTCTTCAGTGCTCATTTGGGCTGATGCGATTCCCCTGAACCGGGCGAATTTTTTCTTTGTTTTTGGTTGATCTCTTTTTTCCAGATAGAATCTGCCATTTTCCTCAATAAATTCTATTTCACTACCCGGCAAAATCCCGAGTGCCTCTCTTACTTCCCGAGGGATGGTAACTTGTCCTTTTGTGGATGCTCTCATGGTTTTCTATCTCCACCTTAAGGTAATACTAATATAGTCTTACCTTAAGGTGTGTACAACAGGAAAGCCAGGTTCAGTCCAACAACCTGAGATCAGAAAATTCTCACAAAGTAATTTTCACATTTCTGAATATCAAAACTACGCTCAGCCAGAGTCTGCCGAAGTGCGTTAATCCAGTTTTATATATTGTGCCAGTCACCCTTAGATAAGCTCAGGATGAACGGATACCGAATTCACAATGTCGATATTATTTCGGGACAATTCCTGCATCTTTCACCATGCATTAAAAACGTCGAGTAAAAACACGAAGAACACTCTAGGCCGATATATATAGATTATTCGTTCAGTTGGTCAATTAAAGATGAGAAAAGTATTCTACGAGCGTTAGCACATTTTTCCATTTCATATACGCTCTGCCTTGGTAAGTATTTCTTCTCTGATTGAGTCTGAAAGTGAGCCAGGGGTCAGGATGTCAACTTTTACACCGGTTAGTTGCTTTAGCTTGTGGCGAATGGCTCCAATATCAAACAGGGTCATGCCCTGATCTGGATCAATCAGTATGTCCAGAGCACTCCCGCACTGGTTTCGGTGTCAGTTCACGGCAAAATCATGAAAGAGCCTGCCCAGCAGGAACTTCAGCCAGATAGCGTGTACTCATAGCTGCTTTCTTTTGTTTTCTCTTCAGACCTGCTTTGAAGGTTTTCGTGTTGTTCAGTAGATTGACTGCAATATGTCTAAAGCCTGCTAGAATTTCTTCTCCGTCATTTCTTCGGATGCGACACTCGTCTTCTCTCATCGCAACATCGAGTTACCAGTGAAGCCTATTCTCGATGTGTCACTCTGCCATTGGTTTAGCTTCTCCAAAGAGAAGTGATGATCGAAGGCCTTTTTTAAGCTTGAGTGCCTTTGACCGCCAGCATCCAGTCAATAAAATACTTCTGGAACCGCTTTGTGCCGATGGTCCCAGTCTTCTGCGCCGACAATGTCAGCACAGATGGTCAGAAAAAGGGTGTCTGTGAGCTTGTGGCTTAGCGTGGGTCACTGATAATAGGGAGTTGTGAAATCAAATTGTGAGCATTCATGCTGGGGTCTTATCCTGATGTGTAGTTATAAGAGCATGGACGCATTGAAAAGAAAAAAATATAATCTAGAGATAAATAATTTCAGGGGTTTTCATGACTTTTCCCTGCAAAGCGCACTCTATCTCCCTGACCTCTTCCCGTTGCAGTCATCAAAATATATTTAAAATAATCCCAGAGGGTTAGAGGGTGTCGCAAAACTCCAACAGCTCGTTCCCATGCTCTGAGGTGGTCATTCCCGCGAAGGAGGGCGTCGCAAAACTCTAACAACTCGTTCCCACGCTCTGAGGGTGTCGCAAAACTCCAACAGCTCGTTCCTATGCTCTGAGTTCGTCATTCCCGCGAAGGCGGGAATCCAGCGCCAACGGTGGATCTCTGCCTTCTCGGGGATGACAAGGCCAGGGGAGCACCGGGCAGTATGGTTCTGGTGGTGAGTCAGTGTGGATTCCCGCCTTCGCGGGAATGACGAGAATGAAATCGGGAATGACGAGAATGAAGTTGGGAATGACGGGGGTGAAGTTCGGAATGACGGGGGTGAAGGCGGGAACCAGAGTTTTGCGACAGCCTCGTTAAGGTCTGGATCATTTGGCTGTCTGTTCTGGCAAGAAGTTCAGGGGTAGACGTATCAATCTGGCTGACTTGTGCAAGCCCGGTAACGCCTGGCCGCACATCATAAACCCCTAGTTGTTCACGAGCTTCAATCAGTTCTTCCTGATTAAAAAGATTTGGTCTTGGTCCTACCAGACTCATATCGCCGAGCAGAACATTCCAGAGCTGTGGTAGTTCATCCAGCTTGGTTTTGCGTAGGAAACGACCCAGCGGTGTAATGGATGACGAGCAGACAAGATGACTGGGAACAGAGAAAGTACCTACTTGCATGGTACGGAACTTCAAAAGAACAAACGGCTTTTTATAGCGCCCAACTCGCTCTTGGCTGAACAAAGGAGAGCCAGTATCGAAAAGACCCATAATATAAATCACCAGAAGCAGAGGTGATCCAAGAATCAAACCTATTGAAGCCAGCAGGCAATCGAAAAAACGGTACACTTTATTCTTTATCTTTACCTTGGGAGTAGGCCGCAACGGTGGCCTGAATACCCTGTTCGACAGAATAAGGGGGTCCCCAGTCTAAAAGATGGATTGCTTTTGCGGGATCAACCTGTAAATCACCAATCAGCTTGCTTGTCAGCTCTCGTTTACCAACAAGAATTGCAACAGCACGGAGCATACAGGAAGGAATCGGCAATAAATGAACAGATCGTCCGAGTGAAGTTCGTAATAGCCTCACGAGCATAGCTAACGAGAGATCGTTATTATCTGAAATCAGAAATGTTTGGTTTGCTGCTGCCGGATGGTCAATGCATCTGACGATAAAATCAGCCAGATTGCCAACGTACAGCATACTTCGGCTGTTGTTTATAGCGCCAAAAGGTAAAGGCAAAGAGCTATCAGCGAGCTTCATCAGGCTGAAAAAATTGGCCTTGACACCAGGGCCATAAACCAGAGGCGAACGGATAATGACCAGATCCATACCTGTCTCATTAATAATACGCTTTAAGCCAATTTCAGCCTCACATTTTGAAATGGCATAAGGGTCTTGTGGAGCGAGCTTTGACGTCGCGTTAAAAGCAGGTAAACCGGATGTGGTTTCACCGTTGACTTTTATGGTGCTAATAAAAATAAAACGTTGAACGCCCGCTTTGGCAGCTTGTCGAGCGAGGTTCAATGTACCGTCAGTATTTATCTTCTTGTATTCATTGAGCGGATCGCTGGAGGAAACAACCGTAATATGCGCACGAGCGGCAAGATGGATGACAATCTTGATATTGCGTAATGGCAAGCGCCAGTCAGTTTTACCATCAATATTTCCAACAGTGACTATATTTTTCTCAGGGGATAAATCAGAAAATGCTGTTCGATCTCTGATACAACAACGGTAGGGTAGAGTCATAGTTTTGAGTTTGTTGACCAGTGATTTTCCTATAAAACCAGTGGCACCAGTGATTAAAATAGTCACGATTTAAATTTTTAAATAAAGGTTAGTTTAAACCTCTACTTTTAACTGTTGTCAAAAATCGTGGGTACCATATTACTATGGTGTTATATGGCTAAATCCAGTTCTAATTTTTTTATTCATATTTCCAGCTCACTGATTTGTTTTGTCTGCTATGCTGTCCCTCTCATTCACTTTTCAGGAGCACAGCATGAGTTTAAACGCTAAACAAACGACCGAAACAGAGCTTGACCATATCCGAGACACCCTGACGGGGATTGTCAGCTACGCCAGTAAAACCCGTGCTGAAATGCATCAAGGGTTCGCTCAGATAGACGAATGTTTCGAGCAGGTAGACAAACGTTTTGAAGAGGTAGATAAACGTTTTGAAGAGGTAGATAAACGTTTTGAACAGGTAGACAAACGTTTTGATCAGGTAGACAAACGTTTTGATCAGCAAGGCAAAGAGATTGCTGCACTGAAAGCCGACAATGTGGAAATCAAAGAATCCTTAAAGCTCATCCTGTCCAGACTGCCCAGCTAAGCGTTGCATAGCAAATCAGAGGTCTGCCCTGTCGGTCGGCCTTTGAACAAAGGGCTACTATGATTAGAAAAAAAACAGGTAAAGCAAAAAAACAAACGTTTGACGAACAAGTTTGCAGTCGTAGCTATTTGTAGGCCTATCTTGCTATCGAGCCAATACACTTTTGTACAGTTCGGCATAACCCCTCACCATTTTATCAACGGTAAAAAACTGTTCATAACGGGCTCTGGCATTAGTGCCGAGGTGGGTAGCTAACTGAGGGTTATTCCAGAGAGTGAGCATTGCCGCTTTTAAGGCGGTGGAATTGGAGGGTGGTACGACAAGACCTGTCTCATTGTCAATATTGATATATGTAGTGCCTGTGCCGATTTCGCTTGAGATCAGTGGCTTGCCATACATTGCACCTTCAACCAGAGTGATGCCAAAAGCCTCTGACCTAAGATGGGATGGAAACACAACACCTAAACATAATTCTAACAGTGCACATTTATCTTCATCAGACAATGCTCCTAAAAAATAAATGTTCCGCAGATCTAGCCTGTGTGCTTGCCTCTTGAGTTCCTTCTCAAGCTTACCGATGCCAACAAGCACAACCGGTAAATCAACACCTTTCATGGATTCCAAAAGAATATGGAGGCCTTTGTAATAGCGAAAGGAGCCAATAAAAAGGAAAAAAGGTGAGGGGATAGTTTGTTGCCACTTAAGTTTTAGGAGGGGTGGAGCAGGGGCGGAAGCATGATCATTTATGCCAAGTGGAATAACGTCAACTTTCTTTTTTATATTTTTTAGCACACAGCTGGTTTTTAAATAATTTGAAGAGGTAGCGACAACCCGATCTACACTCTTCAGAAATAAATACATCAACGGTTTATAGAGATAATATAGATATTTTTGTTTAACAATGTCTGAATGGTAAGTGACTACGGTAGGTTTTTTTATCCTGTTGAAAAAGTGAACAACATCCATGAATGGCCAGGGAAAATGATAGTGTATTATATCTGCGTTATCAGCCAATTCTCTGAAGTCGTTGAACACAGAATATGAAAAACCCGTCGACGCCAGATAAAAATCAAGCTTAGAGCGATGTGCCAGATGGTTATCAATTCTTTCATTTCGTGCACCCCCATTTGAGCTTAATGACAATACCTCTGATTGAATACCCTGCTTATCACCGTTACTTGCCAGCTGAAAAATAAGATTTTCAATGCCGCCATAACTATCAGGATAATAGGTTTTAAAAAAATGAAGTACTTTCATAAACTCTATCATCAAAAAATGCAATTCAAGTTTTAAACAGTTCCGGGAGCTGATTCCTCAGTTCAACTTGTGCCAACTTGTAAGTCTCTGGTGTGCCAATGTCAATAAAATATTGTTGTGAATGGAACAGTCGAAAATTATCTTCTCTGGTTAAAGATTCAAAGTAATCATACTCAATAGAAAATGCTTTACCCGAAGGGAAACGGTCCAGTGCTTTTTTGGGTAGTATATAAACACCAGCGCTGATAGTACCGGGGCCAGTACCAGATTTCTCAGCAATTTTTGTTATCAGAGTGCCTTCAGACTCTATACGGGCATAACGGTGTGTATCATCAATATCATAACCAAAAATAACCGGTGATTTGTATTTATCAAAGAATAGAGAAGCGGCATTAATATCTATATCCAGATAAGTGTCACCGTTCATCACCAATGCAAAATCTGTCGACATTTTTTTAGTAGCCAGCTTAATGGCGCCGCCAGTACCTAATAGTTTATCTTCAACAACGAAAGAGAGTGAAGAGGTCAATTGTTTGTTTTGAAAGTGCTCAATGATGGACTGAGCCTTATAACCTAATGACAAGATAATGTGCTTTATTCCACCAGACTCTAATTTATGGATCAAAATTTCAAGAAAGGGCTTGCCGGAAATCAGAGCCATTGGTTTTGGAATATCCCCAATCTCCGATCGTAAACGTGTACCTAAGCCCCCAGCGAGTATAATTGCTTCAGAAATCATAATGATTACTCTTTATTGAACAGCGTATCTTCCACTGCACCACATAAAATATGTCCTAATAGCAAATGTCCCTCCTGAATACGAGGTGTTAAATCATGAGGGACTCGCAAAGTAATATCACATCGTTCAACCATTGCCATACTTTCTGGCTTGGCACCCGTAAGGCCAATGCAGCTAATATCACGAGTACGGGCAACATCAAGTGCTTGTAGGATATTGGGTGATGTTCCAGAGGTTGAATAGGCAATGAACACATCACCTGAGCTACCAACGGCTTCAATTTGACGTGAGAAAATAACATCAAACCCATAATCATTACCAATAGCGGTTAACGCAGACGTATCCGTGGTCAGCGCGATTGAAGGTAGGCCCGGGCGGTTAAACATAAAGCGTGATACAAATTCAGCAGACATATGTTGTGCATCAGCAGCGCTGCCACCATTGCCTGCAAACATTACTTTTTGATTATTCTCAAAACAATGAATGACTTTAGCAACTGCCATATTAAGCGAATTGATAAGCGTTTCATCATCCTGCATTTGAGCAATCAGGGAGTAATGTTGAGCCAGGCTATGTGTAATGTAATTGATACTCATTGATTAATCGTCCAGCATTGTGAGCCTTCATAACAAAACTGGCAGTTACTGGTCCAGCCGCCATTTTCCTTTAACACTTGAATGACTGCATTTTTTCGTTCAGGTTTTACAAAGAACATTATAAATCCTCCACCTCCTGCACCAGAAATCTTTCCACCGAGAGCCCCAGCTTCCATGGCTGATTGAAATACGGAATCAATCATTGGGTTGGATATTGACTGAGCCGTTTGTTTCTTACTTTCCCAGCTTAAATTTAAATGGTCTACAAACTGATTGAAATCACCTTTAAGTAAGGCTTCCTTCATGGTCAACGCAGATTCTTTGATGCTGTGCATGGCTTCAATGGATTTTGTTTCACCACTTTGAATCTTCTCAACCTGTTGATCAATAATCGATCCGCTTAATCTGGACTTGCCGGTATAATAGAGGATTAGTGATGCTTCAAGTTCGCATACAATCCATTCTTTGATCCGTAATGGATTTACCAACACTCTGTTGTCTGCATAAAACTCCATAAAATTGAAACCACCAAAGGTAGCAGAGTATTGATCCTGTCGACCGCCATGTAAATTACAGTCGCCTCGCTCTATAGAAAAAGCCAGATGGGCGATTTGATAGTCATCAAGTCCAATGCCAAAATATTCATCAAAACACTTGATCATGGCGACTACCAAAGTTGATGAAGCACCAAGTCCGGAACCAACAGGAGCATCGCAGTAGGTAGTAATTTTTACATTAATAGGGCGGTTGTTATTAAATTCACCGATGGTGCGATTATATACCGCTTTATGCAAATCCAGAGTTCCATCCATACAGAATGGAAAGAAGTCTCGCGGTATTGATATATCAATGCTTCGATCTGTTGCAACGAAATTGACTTTACTATCTTCTATTTCTTCAATGGTGCAGTAGGCATAACGTTCAATGGTGGCATTAAGAATATAACCGGTATGGACATCTGCATAAGGGCTTACATCTGTTCCTCCACCGGCTATACCTAATCTTAACGGTGCTCTCGATCTTACTAATTTGGTCATATCGACATTACCACTACGAAGATACCAATCGTGATAGATTGATAATAGAAGAACGGACTATTACTTATGTCAGCAGTAAAAAAAAAAGCGGGTTTAGGAAGTTTATAATTCCATGATATTTAAGATTTCCTTGCTCGGTCCTGATTTTCGCAATACCAGTTCCATGTTTCTTCCAGGCCTTTTCTCAGACTCCATTCTGGCTTAAATCCTACACTTTCCATTTTTGACAAATCATAGCTCCTATAATCCTGACCATTGGGTTTATTTTTGTCCCATTGATACGAATTCTGCATGTTTGCAATATCAGCAATGTGTTCAACAATTTGTTTTATTGAATACACAGAACCACTGCCAATATTAACCGGGCCTGTTAGATTTTGCATAATGTCAATAGCTGCTTTTGCTGCATCCTTAACATACAGAAAGTCACGCTCTGCTGAGCCATCACCCCAAACCTCGGCGCATTTACCTTGTACTTTTGCATCGTAGAACTTTTTGATTAGCGCAGGTACAACATGACCAAACTCTGCATCAAACTTGTCATTAGGGCCAAATAAATTGCAAGAAACTACGTATGCCCAATCCAAGTCGTAACTCTCTTGATAAGATTCACACATTGCAAGCATTGCCCGCTTGGCTTGGGCATAACTGTCTTCACTTTCGTGCGGGCGACCATTAAAAATTATATCTTCCTTCAATGGTAAGGAAGGGGACGGGTAAGGATAGACGCATCCTGTTCCCATAACGGTTATTTTTTTAGTACCAGCCAAATGTGCTCCCTGGATTACATTAGTGTTGATCATAATGTTTTCATAAAAGGATTTGGCTTTGTTACACATATTGCCCATGATGCCATAGACTTTTGCTGCACAATGAAAAACATAATCAGGCTTATAGGACTTAAATAATTCGATAGTGTCTAACGAGTTTACTAAGTCACAATGTCCTCTCCCAACTGGGAAAAGGTTTTGATATTGTTTGTTCAACAATAATGTAGAGATTGTCGAACCGACTAGCCCTTCACAGCCAGTTATTAGAATTTTCTCTGATAATTCCATAAATAATGCCTCAGTTAATCTAATAAAAATAATGACAATAGAGCTGTTAAAAAATATTATTGATTTTTAGAATGATTGTTTTAACTGTCTTTTTTATCTCACTTTTGGATGTGAGTATTTCGTATGCTAATGAAAATGTTCTATTTAAGTGAAATAATAGATTCCTTTGCTTTGAATACTCTGGAGCTATGTGCATTCTTTTATTAGTTATAAGTGATCGCACAAGATGCTGATGATATCTAGAAAACTCTTCAATAACCTGATACTCAGGTAGGTCTTCATACCAGTAAGGTTTTTTATTTTGTGTGTCGTCTGATGATTGTTTGTTTGTCGTCGGTACTTCGTTTTTTGAATAAATCTGTTGGTATTTTAAATGCAAGTGACTATTGATGCAGAGAGTGCCATCGACAATGCCATGTCCTTCATCTGAGATTTGAAAAATGTCAGGAATAATTAGTGCCCGCCACTTATCTTTTAGCTTATCAGCTGAAAGTTTTTTTCCAGCTTCTTTTCTTTGTGCTATTAAATCTTTGTTGAATAAATATACTCTGTTTGAATATAGTTCTCTCATTTTAGTTTGTAGATCAGTTTGCGAACACTCGAAGCAAGCGCCTAGTAACATATAATTCGAAAAATTTGCGAAAGCTGGAGCAAACTTATTACTTTTCAACCAAAAAACATTGTTTTCTGATTCTATGTAATCTGTTATCTCAATTAGCGGTGGTATATAAGATGTGATAACAGGAATACCTATGCTAAGAGCTTCTGCAATAGTCGTAAAGTAACCGGTGATTTTTTGGGGAAAAACGTATGCATCAAATGAAACAAAAGTTTCTTCAATTTTCTTTTGTGAAACGTGCCCATAGGTTACAATTATATTTCTATTTTTATGTAGTGCTATTTCTAAAGATGATTGAATATCATCTTTCATGATAATGTCAGGTGTTCCTGTAATGTGAATGTAAAGCTCTATGTTTTCATGCTGCAAAAACTCATTAGAAAAAGAAGATATTAGCAATGGTAGGTTTTTTTTAAAGTCAATGGTGCCAATGAAGCCGAATCTAAATTTTTTGTTGTGATCTAACTCTGGGTAATGTTGCAGATAATCGTCGTTAATGATAGGGCAATGAAGGCTGAAGCAACAAATACTTAGACCATATTTGGTTAGTGTGTTAGCTATAAACTTAGAAGGTGTTACACATAAATCAAAATTATCATTTACAAAGGATATCCAGTGTAGTGGAGGAACAGTTCCGTCAAAAACACAGTAAACTATATTAACAACTGCTTTGATTTTTTCGAATTTTAGGGAGTGATAGTAGTTTGAATCATTAAAGTCTGGAATTAGATGTGTATAGATAGCAAAATGAATTTTTTTTATTGCACTGATTTTTTGGATTTTACAACTACGATTATGTAGCAGTTTTTTTAATAGTTTTTCCGAATCTGAACTCACTACAACATTTAAATATATTTCTATATTTTCAAAATCTTTTAATGTTTCAATGAATGCTAGAGTGTGTCTGCCTAGTGGAGTATATGAGAACTCACCACATATCAATACATTCTTCTTGATCAAATTACTACCTGAATTTCGTATCATTGAATAATGCGACGAATTAGCCTTTTAGTGATATAAGTCAATCCTAGTTTTATTAAGCTAAGTATCGACTTTCTTTGTAGTGCATAATAAATATTATTTGAAATAGGGGGGTTATTAAAATTAGTATTGTGCTTAGAATATAACTCCCAAAACCTATTATCGTCCAGAACCCTTTCATAAATACCACAAGCATTACAATTGAATGTTCCAGAATATACTGATCTTATATATGGCTCTGGATTTAGTGAACTTCTAATTTTATTTGTTAATTCTTTTTTAGCCCAAGAGGGTATTACTTTTCCACATGTCGTATATCGAACGAATAATAATTTATCTATCGAAGTGTTAATTATTATTAGGTATAAAATCAAGATATGCTCATATGAATCAACGTATTTGAAGTGATCAGTGTTAGGCTCTTTTCTAATTAGTTCTATTGTATTGTAATGAAACAGCTGGCATCCTTTTAAGAATTTAATCTCAATGTTTCTTTCAAAGTAAGTTAATTCTTTCTCAGTGGCTGTATTGATAAAGTTGCTATTATCAACAATTGAGAAAATATCAGATAGAGTGATTGGTAAGCTGTGGTTAACACCCAACGAACTGTCCGAGTAATTTCTATCACTGATGTAACATTCTGAGTATGCACACAAAACATCTTTTTCTGAGTTTTCCATTTCCCATATTAATCTTCCTAGGTGATCTTTATGCCATTTGGTACAAAAGTCTATAACAGTAAAATATTCTGATTCAATATTCCTTAATGACTCTACAAATAAATGACCAGTATGATTTATGTCTATGTCATTAATGGCTTTTACTGTGCTGAATTTAAAATTAACTCCATCTAGACAGTTGTTTTTTTTATTCAGTTCTATGATTTTATTCTCAGTATCAATAGTACAACAAATAATCAAAATTAAATTTTTAAAATATTGATTTTTGATTTGGTCAACAACAGACTTAATGTTATAATAGCTAGTGCTTGATTCTTTACATATGTAAAGCACATCAATATTTTTTTTACTTTCAGTAATGGTTTTTATATATTCATTTTTTTCTCTCAAAATATTTTCACATGCGTCAATAATCCAATCTTTTTTTAGGAAAACTTCGTGAAAAATTCTCTGGGATTCTAATATTTTATTTCTCATTATTTGTGGGTTTTTTCTAATGTGTTCAGCAATTTTTATTATTTCTAATGCGGTATGGATATTATTATCATTATTTATGTAGAAGAGACTATCTCCAAATATCTCTTTGATGTTATCAAACTCATCTGTAATAACAACTGCACCTCCAATGATTGCTTCAAAAATTCTATTCGTGTAAAAAGAATACGCGCAATGGATGGGGTTGTGTATTGCTAGCACAATGCCCATTCTATTTATAGTTTCATATATCATAGAATGAGATATTTTACCTTTATAATTATTTATTCCTATCCATTTCTCTTTCGGACCAAAGAATGCGCACTCATAATTTCTGTCCAGATAATAAATTAAATCCTTATGCCTGATCAATGGGTCTGAAGCAGCAAGATAAAATATTTTAGGCGAAGCTAAGGAGACTATTTTGGGTGTTAAACACTGAACGTTAGGGTTGAACGTATAAAAGCTTGATGCAGTTCTAATTAGTTTTCTGTGCTGTTTATTAGGAAAATAAAACTTTCCATAAATGTCTATATTTTTAATTAATTTAGTTATTGAAGAGCCGTGTATATATTGATCCGAAATTGTTCTAAATAATTCCCCTGTTAAAAATCTTTGAGGAAGCCAATTTAAAGAGACTATGTATGTATCAAAAATAGGGTATTGTTCTAAAAATAATATAAAATCAAAATTGTACTTTTTATAATGACCAATTACTTCTTTCAAGTCTGTAGACAAAACCTCACCATGCTTAGTAACTATTCTGATATCAATATCTTTTTTGATGTCACAATATTTTCTATATTCAAAATAGTTTTGCACTTCAGGGAACGTTATATTGCCAAGTAGATATTGTTTTTCATATTGAATTAACATACCTATAGTGTATTTCATGCAGCCAGAAGAACTCATATTACCTTTCCGTTATATCTTAATTTGTTAGCATTAAGTCATCAAACCAAGAGTTAACAAGTTCTAATTCTTCCTTCGTTACAACCCCGTAAGATATAAGGCTTTCATAACATAAAATCATGTTGTAATGGAAGTTGTTACAGCCTGATTGTAATTTAATATTTTTTAGAGTATCTGTCATATCCTTAACAAAGCTATATATTCTCACCTCCTCCCTCATATCATTGATCAAGTTATGAGGGTTTCTTTTTTGATATAAGTTTGGAGAATGGTAAAGAATTGATAAGCCGTTTTCCCAAAGAATTCTTTGAATAACAAGTGATCTTATTATATCTGCCTCCCTAAACATTGGTGTTGCAGGCTGATACATTAATGGAAAATATTCTTTAAAGAAAGTTGTGTTCTGTGTATTGAATGAACACCAAGAATTCTTTTCAAGTGCTATCTTTCTTTGCTTATGTTCAAACTTAAATGGAAGGTCAAAAATTAGTCTGAAGATAGCATCTACATCAGGCTCACCGTCTACTAAACCGCTTTGTATTGGGCAATATTTTTTTTCAACTGGGAGTACCTCATAAGGCGATAGATCATTCTTTAAATCTTCTAAACTAAATCCTCTTGGCCATATCTTCTTATCCTCGGTGAAATATCTATAGATATTAATAAATCCATTAGTATTAACCGTTTTAACATCAAATGTATGTTCACGCTCCAGAAAGAACTCGTGGTAAGGTATGTTATCATCATCAGTTTCAACGATAACATCTGCCCCCATTTCCATTGCTTTGAGGTAAGCGAGATTCTTTCTACAATAATTTCTAGTTGGGGCAAGCTTTGCATAAGAGAAGTTACTGGATAGCTGATCAATGATAGAGTAAAAGAGTAATGAATCACTACCCTGTATTGGCTTCGATATCGTGTCACCTGCTATAACACATTGCCAATTATTCTTTTCAACACCAGTACGAATTTCATCTAAAGCAGGCTGTTCACCATGTATAGATGTTAGCACCAATATATGCTTCAATTTTTTCACCTTGTTAAGAAGTCTTTTTTAAGCTTGACCTGGTCTCGCCAATAGTTAAGTAAGTCTACCATTGTTTTTTCAAATTTTATTGTTGGCTGCCATCCAGTATGATTTCTGAATTTATTAATGTCAGGAACTTGTAGGTCTGCATCAATTGGTCTTAATCTTTCTGGGTCTGTTTTCACTTCAATGGATGAATACTTCGATAGTTCAATAAGCTTTGTAAGCATATCTCTTACTGAAAGTGTAAAATCTCCACCGATATTATAATATTCACCTGGTGTTGGTTTTATGGTCAGCATCATGTAGTAAGCACGAACAGCATCTCTTACATCTGCCCATGTTCTTAGTGAGTCCAAATTTCCAGTTTTTACAACCGGTTCAATCAAACCGGCTTCAATCATTGCTATTTGTTTGGCAAAGCTGCTCTCGGCAAAGACGTCACCTCTTCTCGGACCGGTATGCGTAAACATTCGGGTTGTCATCACGCACATTCCATAAGCTTCAGCATAATAACGTCCAATGAGATCGGTACCAACTTTCGAAATAGCGTAGGGGGATGCAGGGTGAAACGTACACTCTTCATTGATAGGTAGTTTATCACTCGACACACGCCCAAATACTTCTGAACTTGAGCAAACATGAATGATAGCTTCTTTACAGTGTCTTCTCAGCGCACCCAGCAATCTTTCAGTACCTTGAATATTGGTGTCCATTGTTTCTAATGGGCTATCAAATGAAGTTTTTGGATAACTCTGAGCAGCCAAATGAAATACGTAGTCCGGTAGTGCACTTTGAACCGCATGATCTATGGACATGCTGTCCCGGAGGTCTGCGTATACCAGATTTATACGATCACCACTATTAATGCGTCTTACATGATGACTTATATTATCTAACGAAGACCTCCAACGTAACATGCCGTATATTGTCCAGTCTGTTTGATCAATTAAATAATCAAGCAGATGAGAACCAACCATACCAGTCACACCAGTGATTAACACTCTGGTCATATGGCTACCTCATTTGTACTGAGAGAATTAATATAGGTTTTGATGTTAGTAGAGAAACTGTAACCTTCAAATTTGATCTCATGTTCATTTTGAAATTGCAATGCATCCTTTATGGCAGATGCCATACTGGCATCAGAATTAACATCAAACAATAGTGGTTTTTTATTTAAAAAGCAGCTCAACTCCGCAACTAGAGCTGTATCTGAAAATATAACCTTTTTCCCATATTGAATAGCAAGGCTTGCGATCCCACTTCCTGACTGGCCTGTTTCCAAATAGGGAATAACGACTAAGTCAACATTTTCTATTAATGCTAAAAATATATCATCATCGGGTGCGGTACAAATGTAATAACTTTTGTAGCGATTATCTCCATTATATAATTCATTTGACACTAATAACGCTGCATTGTTTTTATCATTTAATTTTCCATAGCTTTGATTTGTTGGGTGAGTTGATCCGGCCATCACCAAATTATAATTCTCATTTTTAGCAACCCTTACCACTTGCAGAAAATTTTTGTAGTGTGAAATAAAACCAAAAACGCCTATCACCTTGTTATTGTTATTAAACCTGTCGTCAAGTTTGATATTTTTTTTGGTTTTTATATCTTCTGGCCATAAAATCGGGTGCACAACCACTCTAGCTTTACTATGTATTCTGATTATTCTCATCTTTTCCCTTTTTGTATGGACAATAAATACTACATTTTTTTCATAAGCAGTAGTTATTATTTTCTTGTAGCTTTTATAGATTTTTTTTTGTACATAGCTCATTAATATGTTGTTAAATAAATTTTTAAAACCATTTATTTTATAGCTTTGATACAACGTCTTGATAATGCTTGGCATTTCTTCTTCTACTCGATGCATCGTAATTGATTTTATTTTATTTGATGATATTAATTTTTTGATAAGGACTGTGGCTGATTTTGGAGTTGGACCAAAAAGACTCAGTTCAAGCTGGAGATTGGCAGCATCCAGTAGCTCTAATTTATCAAACACTTTCTTTATGGTTTTTGAGTTATGTTTTTTTTGCAAACTTACAGGTATTTCTATGGGCACTACATCATAGAATTTACTAATTCCATCAACTATGGCTCTGGCATAGGTTGCATTCCCACACATTATATCGAATGATGAAACGACTCCAAGTTTTAGCATAAATAAGAAGTATCTATAACTCCGCAGTCAAGCCTGATAAAACTATTACAAAATTTTTTTAATAATTCCATATTGTGAGACGCAAAGATTAAAATAGCAGAATTGTTAATATGCTCAGTTAGTCTTAGTTCTGCTTTCTTCCTAAAGTTATCATCCCCCACACTAAAAAATTCATCCATCACTAAAATATCTGGTGCACTCACAGTCGATACTGAAAACATTAGTCGCATCAACATTCCTGAAGAATAGGTTCGAACGGGCAATGACAAAAAATCCTGAAGCTCTGTAAATTCAGCAATGCTTTCAGTCAGTGACTGGGCGTGGTCATCCGAGACATCCTGAAGCTGCAGCAGACGTTTGATATTGTTATAGCCCGAAAGTTCAGGCTCCATACCTGCTCCAATCTCCATCAAGGCAGCAACTGTTCCTTGTCGTTCTATAGTACCGGAGGTTGGCTGATAAATTCCGGTGATACATCGAAGTAATGTTGATTTCCCCGCTCCGTTATGACCAACAATGCCAATGCGATCACCACTCTTAATGTCCATACTGATATTCGATAGCGCCTTGACCACTGTTTTTTTTTGTGAGTCAACAGCTATCCTGCCACCTGTAGCCATATGCAGCAGGTGATGTTTGATTGAAGTGTTTTCTGTATTGTAAAGGGGGTATTCCAGTGAAACATTATCCAACTTGAGATAGGTCATTCATGCTTCCTAAAGCCAATATGGGATTCGGTATCTGTATCTTTCAATCATAATTGCCGTAATTATAAAACCGATTAGTAAGGTGCCTGTCATCACAACATATGAAAATAATGGGCTCGCATGACCGGTAAGAGGATCACGGATTGCACTGATCAGATAAGTAAACGGATTTAACCACATAACAATCGCTTTAAGACCTAATTGATCTGGCTTGAAGATAACCGGGCTTATAAAGAAAAGAATGGTCATCATAGATGTAATGGCTGGCGAGAGATCACGATACCTGGCGCCAAAAAAACCGAGAAGTATAGAGATCCAGATCAGGTTGCCAATAACCAAAATGAGGCCAGGAATGATCAGAAAGGTGTTATAATTCAGCTCCGGTGGATAGAGATAAAACACAATAAATATAATCAGAAAGTTATGTGCCAGAATAATCAAATTTCTAATAATTGCCACCAGAGGATATATCAATATCGGGTTAATGGTATTTCTGATTATTGGAGCGTTTACTATAAAACAGTTAGGTGTTTCCAATATACACGACGAAAGAAACTGCCAGATAACCAAGCCTATACAGAGCGCTGGAATAAACGTCGCTTTATCTTGATTGAAGAGTATGCTCCAGACATAACCCAAACCCAATGCACTGATTGCTGTGGTCATTACTAACCAGAAAGGACCTATTACTGATCTTGCGTAACGTACTTTTATGTCATCCCATGCGAGATTAATAACCAGATTTTTTTTTCGGTAAGTTTCGGATACTTCATAACAAACATTTTTGAACATGCGACCTCTTTTCTAGCAGGGTGTAGTTATTATTAACACGGGATTACATTAGGCATTTAAGTTTATTTATGAAATAAAAAAATCTTTCAGAGCCGGTAAGGCAAACGACAAGTTAAAAGTGTATAGGATACAAGTTAGCTTGCATTAAGTTATGATGGATTTGATCTTTTTGCTATAGGCAGGGCTTGCAACATACTTGTTTTCATTTGATAATTAACTGTTCATTGTTTCACGAAGAACTAATTGATTGATAAATTTAAAAGAAAGGCTACCGCCCGTCCAATTTTTTTCCGGATTTTTCAGTTGATCATCTTTAGGTGCAAGACATCACCCTCTCACATACAGTGAGGCAATAAACGACAAACAACACAAAAATGCAGAAAAACGTCTTTCTTTGGCAATAGACAAACAACACAGCCCGAGTAAGCAAAGCTCACTTTCAAGCATGCAGGATTATAAAAACACTAATCCCTATAAGTCTTAACGATATAGAACGGTCAACTTGATGCTCTTCGACTGAATGGCTTGGAGAAACAGTCTAGCAAAGCTTTTTATGTAAGGTGTCGATTTTTTTTACAAGTTGACCTCATAATTTGCTAAAACAGGTCCCCAGTCTTTTATCTCTAATGCCCTGGTAAATGCTATCTTGCCAATAGCAACTAAGTCTCGCTAAAAGGCAATAACTGTATAATCTCCGGTTGTCCCTGTCAGCGCTGATGACTACTACCGAAAAGTATCGGGATATATCAGTGATATTCCCAACAAGTCCTGATTCAGATGTCATTTTAATTACGGACAGATGTCGTTCGAATTTGAGCTCTACGAGTAGCTTTTCTCGTATTAGTTTGAACGGGATTGCATATGATACCCACAGTGCGTTAACCAGAAAGTGATTTTTTGCCCGTGCAATATCGACATCAATCCAGACCGGGATAAATTTTTCCTGACTTTACGTAGGCGAGCCACGGCGTAAGCTTTCTTTTGGCTCAAGAATCTTACTTTCCGGGCATTCGTATCGAGTCAGCCGATGAACAGTCCAGACGGTCAGCACATAGTTGTCTTTTTGGCAGGTGGATTTACACTCAGTGTGAGATTTTTCAGTAATGAATCTATTGGTTGGTATAGCTATTCACTAGCAGCCTGTCGGACTTAAGCGTCCGTAGCGAGGATTGCAAGAAATTGAGGATAAAAATCTCTGTTTCTGAGGAGAATAGCGAGCTATTTGACGAAGAAACAGGGATTTTTAGACCAATTTATTGCAACCGCAGTAGGACAGTCTTAAGTCCGACAGGCTGCTAGGGTCATAATCTTTCTGCTCGGCTTCCTTCAGTTCCACAAAATTGTGAGTGGGAACTCTCCCTGTTTGAGTCCATCAGTCACTAACATCAGTAATCACCCCATCAACAACCCGCTGCCGCAAAGGACAGTGCCCCAGCTGGTAAGCCAGTTCATTAGGATGATCAATATCCCACAGACAAAAGTCTGCCACTTTACCTTCTTCGAGGCTGCCATAGTGGTCGGCAATACCCAGAGCACGAGCAGCATTAACAGTGACCCCTGCCAGAGCTTCTGCGGGTGTGAGTTCAAAAAAGATACAACCCATATTCATCATCATTCTTATTGAGGCAAGAGGTGAGGTCCCTGGGTTGGTATCTGTGGCAAGAGCAATCGGGACTTGATATTGCCTTAGCAGTTCAACCGGGGGAACAGTCTGAGAACGCATAAAGTAATAAGACCCGGGAAGCAGCACTGCAATAGATCCGGATTCGGCCATATCGACAATACCCTGCTCAGAGATATGTTGCAGGTGATCGCAGGAGAGTGCATTCATTTGTGCCGCCAGAGAAGCTCCCCCATTTTCTTTGAACTGTTCGGTGTGGCATTTTGTCGGTAGGCCGTGGTCTATTGCCGACTGAAAAATTCTGGCTCTGTGGGTCATGGTGAAGGCAACATTTTCACAATTTACATCCACGGCTTCTGCGAGTTTTTTTTCAGCTAATTCCGGGATGAGTTCTTGGCAGATCATGTCAACGTATTCATCGGTTCTGCCCGCATACTCCGGAGGCAATGCATTGGCAACCAGCAAAGTATTGATAATTTTTACGGAGTGGCGATTGCGCAGCTCTTTGGCCACTTCCAGCATCTTGATTTCATCCGTCAGGTTCAGGCCGTAGCCTGATTTGATTTCGATCAGTGTCACGCCTTCGGTGGTTAATGCCTTGATGCGTGGTAAGGCCGATTTGATCAGTTGCTCTTTGGAGCGCACCCGGGTGGCCCTGGCAGTGGCAAGAATACCTCCGCCCTGGGCGGCAATCTGTTCATAGGGCACGCCTTTCAGTCTCAGTTCAAATTCCTGTGCTCTATGGCCGCCGAAAACCAGGTGAGTATGGCAGTCAATGAGGCCGGGGGTCAGCCAGCCATTATGACCATCGATCACGTCATAGGGCAGCCGCGTAGCGGTAACCTCGGACATGGGTTCGATGCGTGCGATTTTTCCACTGTGAATACCCAGGGCACAATGGTGTTTCAAGCCATAAGGATCCGATACGGCAGGATCAAAAGTCGCCAGATTGACGTTAATCCATACTCGGTCGCAGTCTTTAAGTTGGATCATGGGGTGCATTGCCATGGGTTGAACTCAGGACAGTTGGCTCCAGACAGAAGCCAGTATCAAGATGCCGGCAGTTCATAAAGACTGGATATGGGAGATAAGGATAGCCAGATAATCTTAATTCGAAAGGAAATCTGAGTTAAGTAGATGGTTAAGGTTGGTGAGTTGGGAAAAATAGTCGATTAATTCATCTGACTATAAAAAATGCCTGAATATTACCGAAAATTCATAAATGAACTACCTTGATTAAAAAAAAGCACCAACAACAATCATGGAATCAATTATGCCCGAAGGAAACCTGCAGATAATCCTGACCTTTCTGGTTTATTTTACCGTGATGCTGGGGGTCGGCTACATCGCCTGGCAGAGAACGCTCAGTTCGGCAGATTATTTTCTTGGGGGGCGTTCACTGGGTCCATGGTCTGCCGCCCTCAGCGCTGGGGCGTCGGATATGAGTGGCTGGTTGCTGCTGGGATTGCCGGGCTATGCTTTTGCCGCAGGTCTGGAAGCGTTTTGGCTGGCTGCAGGCTTGTTGGGGGGGACCTGGCTGAACTGGTTGATTGTTGCCCGACGCTTGAGAGTATATAGCGTAGTTGCCGATGACTCACTGACGTTGCCAGAATATTTCGCCAGTCGTTTTGAAGATCGTAAAGGGTTTCTGCAACCTGTATCGGCAGCCTTCATCCTTGTTTTCTTCCTGTTTTATACCAGCTCTGGTCTGGTGGCCGGGGGCAAGCTTTTTGAATCTGTTTTTGGCATTGATTATGGATGGGCAGTAGTCATTGGAATGTTGTCGGTGATCTCTTACACCCTGTTTGGAGGTTTTCTGGCGGTTTGCTGGACGGATCTGATTCAGGGTTTGCTCATGGCAGCCGCTTTGCTGATTGTGCCCATTGCAGCATTGGAGGTCAGTGGCGGGGTGGATCAGGTGTTTGTGGAAATCGGTGCGCTGAATCCGGAGCTTCTGAACCTTTTTACTACCAGTGAAGGTCAGGCGCTCTCACTCATTACCATTGTTTCTTTACTGGGTTGGGGGTTGGGTTATTTTGGTCAACCTCATATCCTGGCCCGATTTAAGGCGGTGCAATCTTCAGATCAGCTGCCTTTGGCCAGAAGAATTGCTGTGAGCTGGACCGGCATCTGTATGTTGGGCGCTTTAATGGTAGGTCTGGCGGGAATTGTTTATACCCAGCGATCCGGTATTCAGCTGGATGATCCGGAAGCCATCTTTATGTTGATGGTGAATACACTTTTTCATCCGGTGATTGCTGGCATCTTACTGGCGGCCATTCTGGCGGCCATCATGAGCACTGCCGATTCTCAGTTGCTGGTTTGTTCTACGGCTTTTGCTGAAGACTTTTATCGGGATCTTTTCAAAGTTGACGCCAATGCCCGGGAAGTTTTGCTGGTGGGTCGACTGGCGGTCGTTGGCATTGCGGTGATCGCCACTTGGTTGGCGATGAATCCCGACAGCAGTGTTCTTGCAATGGTGTCTTATGCCTGGGCTGGCCTGGGGGCGGCTTTCGGTCCGGCCCTGCTTCTGTCGCTTTACTGGAAAAGAATGACCGGGCTGGGAGCCATGGCGGGCATCGTTACTGGTGCTGTCACCGTGCTGATATGGAAACAGTTAACCGGTGGCCTGTTCGATCTTTATGAGATAATACCAGGGTTCGTGATTTCTATGGTGGCTTGTATTTTGTTCAGCTTTCAGGGGCGTCAGCCCTCGAGGAATATGGTAGATCGTTTTGAAAAAGTGGCGAGCAGGACTCGTTCTGTTTCCCGTGTTGATGATGAAGAACCTTCATTGTCTTAACTGCTGCTTTGCAGTACGCAGAATTGATCCATCGGGTATAGAGTAAGAGGTGTCTTTTTCCATTAACAAATCCTGAGTTCACAGTGGGAGGATGCCATGAAGCAATTGCAAGTGGCTGTCAAAAAGCGTCATCAGCAGAGTGATGAGATTGATCCTCATGATGCCGAGTTGAAACAAACCCTGGAGCGACTGAAGAAGAAAGGGTTGAACCCCATGCAGATGTGTCACAAGTTGATTGAACATGAAGAACCTGCTCCCAAAGATCGGGTCTGGAGTTATGATCTGGTGGTAGCGGAGTGCAAGCGGCTGAAAGTTTCATACTGAGCGTTTGAGTGAAAAAATGCCAGGGCTTTCAGCGTGGCACCAAAAGAGATCAGTGCGGTGCCACAGTCTTGTGTAAGGTGTTTTTTAACTTCGGCAGCTGTGATAACAGAGGTTGTGAAGGTCTGAGCGTTAAACTTTCCCGGTTTTCAGCAACTGCTGAAACTTCAACTTTTTCTCTTGGGCGCTGAGTTGAGGGGTTTGAAGGTCGGATTGAGGAACCAGCGGGCCCAAGTCCAGGCTGGCAGATTCACTTTCTGGTGCAGGTGAGTCACCTTCTTGCTGAAGCAGATGATTATCCATCACATCCAGAGCTTCCAGAAGACCGGGATAGGCCTCGTCGGATTCATCGAGATCCTGTAGTTTGTTTGAGATGTTATCTCGAATTTGTCGTATACGTTCAACAGAAACCTTATCTTGATTTTCTTCCAGCCATCTTTTGGCAGATTCGCCATTGGTTGCCATACTCGATCCAGTTCCAGAGTATTTATGTCGGGTTCTATAATATCATTTTCATTCGGCTTTTGGTTATGCTTTTGTTGAGGCTTTCGATGGAGGTATGCATTCCCACGCAGAGTGAGGGTCTCGTAAAACTCCAACAGATCGTTCCCATGCTCTGAGGTCGTCATTCCCGCGAAGGAGACTGTCGCAAAACTCTGGTTCCCATGCTCCAGCGTGGGAACGAGTTGTTAAGGAAGTCGTCATTCCCGCGAAAGCGGGAATCCAGCCCCAACAGTGGGACTCCGCCTTCTCAGGGATGACAAGGCCAGGGGGGCACCGGGCAGGATGGTTCTGGTGGTGAGTCAGTGTGGATTCCCGCCTTCGCGGGAATGACGAGAATGAAGTCGGGAATGACGAGAATGAAGTCGGGAATGACGAGAATGAAGTCGGGAATGACGGGAGTCAACTCGTTCCCTCGCTGGAGAGGGTTTTGCGACACCCGCCTTCGCGGGAATGACGAGAGCATGATACTTCGGTAAATACCATCCTGATGGGATTGATTCTGATACGTACAATTAACATCCGAATTTGGCCTTAGCGCCTGGGAGTAGGGTGTTGATAGAAGAAGTTCGAAGTCAGGTAGCAGAGCTGACTGAGAGGCTGAGGCAGCTGCGGCTATCCGGTGCACCGGAGCAGACTCTGGTACGGATAGAACAGCCCCTTCCCATGATTAATTTATTCAACTGGCTGTCAGGTCAGACACTACCGGGAAAAAGCTACTGGCAGGATCGCGAAAGTGACTACAAGGTAGCGGGTCTTGGCAAAGCCTGGCGGTTTAAAGTCAAAGATCAGGCTGAGGTGAACACTTGCTTTCAACAGGTGAACGCAATGTTGGATAAAACAACGCGTTGCCTCGGATACCTGTCTTTTTCGGACAGTCAGAAGATGATCTGGCCTGAATTTGGGTATGGCGAATTCTTTTTTCCGGTGATCGAAGTGGTTCAGACCCGAAAAGGCTGTTCTTTGGCCTGTCATCTGCCGGGGCATGATGAGCTGTTATGGGGCACCAGTATTGAGAGGGTCCTCGGCTATCTGGCGCAAGTCAACTGGGCACTTGAAGAAGTAGGTACTCAATATTTATTGGGAGACCCGAAATTCATACCCGATCAGGCACACTGGACTTCTTTGATTGGGCATGCCCTTGAGGGTTTTGAGTCAGGAGCCTTGCAAAAAGTGGTGCTTTCCAGAGAGGCACAATTGCGCCTTCTGGAAGGTCAGCTGAACCCCTGGATGCTGCTCTATCACTGGCAATTGGCGAACCCGAGATCTTACGTTTTTGCTTTTGAATCCGATCAGGGTTCACTTTTCTTTGGTTGCTCTCCGGAGCGTTTGTTTCGCCGGGTTGATCGCGTTGTTCAGACTGAAGCCCTGGCAGGGACGACCCGGCGGGGCAGCAGTCGCCATGAAGATTTCAAACTTGAGTTGTGTCTGCTCAATGACTCTAAGAACGTTCATGAGAATCGTCTCGTGCTGGATGATATCCGCAGGCGTCTGGAATCCATCTGCTGTGATCTGGAATTTGACCGCAGTCATTCTGTGGTCAAACTAAAAACGATTCAGCATCTAAGGCAGGTAATAAGGGGCGTGCTCAAAGACGAAGTCAGTGACAGTCAGCTTCTTTCTCTCTTGCATCCTACGCCTGCGGTGGGTGGTGAACCCAGGGAGATGGCAAGACACTTCATTGAAGAACGTGAAGTCTACAGCAGAGGACTCTACGCCGGAGCTTGCGGTGTGCTCGGTAAAAAGCGCAGTGAGTTCACGGTATCGATTCGCAGTGCTTTGCTGGAAGAGAAACGGCTCAGGGTGTTTTCAGGTGCCGGGATAGTCAATGGCTCAGATGCTCAGGATGAGTGGCACGAGCTGGATAGCAAGATCGGAACCCTTCTGTCACTGCTGGACCCTGAAGCCCCTGTGCTGGATGCATCTAACCAAATTGGAAGATCTAATGACCTTTCCCACCAGACATCCTAGCCTGAATTTTCTCTGGTCAGCACTGATTCTGGAAGAGCTCAGCCGGTTGGGTGTAGAGCAGGTATGTATTGCACCAGGCTCCCGCTCTGCGCCACTGACGCTGGTGGCAGCAGAATACAGTCAGTTTGAAAAGCATGTCCATTTTGACGAACGCGGTTTGGGTTTCTTTGCTCTGGGACTGGCTAAAAGTACGCGGAAACCCGTTGCAGTGATCACAACTTCCGGGACAGCAGTTGCAAACCTTTATCCAGCCATCATAGAAGCCAGGCAGTTTGGTGTTCCTCTGGTTATAGTCACGGCTGATCGACCTCCCGAGCTTATTGACTGCGGTGCCAATCAGGCCATTGAGCAGCAGGATATTTATGCCGGTTATCCCGGAGCTGTTCTTAAGTTGCCAACACCTGATGAGAATATTCCCCCCAGCTGGCTATTAACCAGTATTGATCAGGCCTTTGCCCGTTCCTGCCAGCAGGGGCTTCCCATGCATATCAACTGCATGTTTCGGGAGCCTTTGTATCCGGAAGGCAAGGCCCATGATTTTTCAGGTTATCTGAGTCGACTGTCGTTCTGGTGCTCAGCCAGATCGCCTCACACTGTCTACGACACTGGGATGAATATATCACTCAACAAAAGTCCTGTTGCCTGGTCAGATTTTTCGACGGGCAAAGGTTTGATCGTAGCGGGCCGTATTAATGAGCAAGAGTCTGCCGAAACGGTTGCAGGGTTGGCCCGGGCATTGGGCTGGCCTCTTCTGGCCGACATTCAATCTCAGCTTTATGGCCATTCGTTGGCTGTTTCCCATCCTGATCTGCTTCTGGCCAGCAAAGCCGGAAAAGCGCTGTTGAGTCAGGCTGATCGTATTCTTCAGGTGGGTGCTCATCTGGTTTCAAAGAGACTGGATAAGTTCATTTCTTCCGGTGACTGGCAGCATTTCTGGATGGTTGGCCAGGCATTTCGCCGAATGGATACCGGTCACTGCCAGACCTATCGACTGGTCGGGCCTGTTGCAGACTGCTGTCGTATGTTGACTGAACTTTCTGATACCCAGGGCTCTGATCCATTATGGGGAGGTCAGATCGAACAGTTATCGCAATCGGTTCATACTCTGGTAGCCAGGCTGGACTCGGCCCCGGGGTCATTGACTGAACGTTGGCTGGGGGCGTATCTGACCAAACTGTTGTCTGACGACAGCTGTCTTTTTGTTGGAAGCAGTTTGCCCATTCGACTATTGGATATGTTCTCCCTTGCTCCGGCCGGGCAGGTATATGCTAACCGTGGTGCCAGTGGTATTGATGGATTGGTGGCAACGGCAGCAGGTTGTGCTGCGGGCGAAAAGAAATTTATGGTGGCTGTCGTCGGTGATCTATCATTTCTCCACGATTTAAATTCCCTGCAATTACTGAGGCAGTTGAATTCACCCTTTGCTCTGTTGGTCATCAATAATGATGGCGGTGGTATTTTCAACCTGTTGCCGGTTGAGGATCGACCCGAAGCCGCGCAGAAATATTTTGTCAGCCCTCATGGCTTGAATGCCCGTCAGGCCGCGGAAATGTTTGGATTGCCCTACCATCAGCCGGACAGTCGAGAGACGCTGGCAGCTTTGCTGAAACAAGTGAGGCAAAAGCCGGGTGCATCAGTCATTGAAGTGATGACGCGACCCGGTCAGGCTGCTGAGCAGATAAAGCAGGCGCTGAGCCAGCTGGAGATGTTGTCATGAACGCAACCAACCTTGCTTATCGAACCTGGGGTATCCGTGAAGGTGTGCCGCTGGTTTTGTTGCATGGTTTTCTCGGAGACTCCGGGGACTGGGAGGAGTTCGCCAGACACCTGGAAACTGATCTGTATCTGATAGCCGTTGATTTACCCGGGCATGGCAAAAGTCGTGATGTCAAAGTCAGCCAGGATAATGCTTTTGAAGCCTTCAGTGATCTGCTGCGGGGAACGCTTTATCAATTGGGACTCGAACATTACAGTGTGTTGGGCTATTCACTGGGCGGGCGACTGGCCATGAGCCACCTTGCTCAGGCAGGAGAGGCTATTGACCGGCTGCTGTTGGAGTCGTCCCATCCTGGTTTGGAAGACGACGCTGAGCGTCAGGCTCGCTGGAAGAATGATCAGGATTGGGCAGAACAGTTTCGCAATGATCCACTCAATGAAGTTCTGCAGCGCTGGTATCACCAGCCAGTTTTTGCCGATCTGAACAGTCGTGAGCGGGAACGACTGATGCAGCATCGTTGTTCAAGTCATCAAATTGAAGGCTTATCTCCCGACAAAGTCGGCGCGAATGGGGCATCTCTGGCATGGGCGCTTGAAGCGTTCAGTCTGTCCCGGCAGCCAGATTTCTGCGGGGTACTCAATCGCTCTTCACAAGCGTCACATTATTTTTGTGGCGAACGTGACCTGAAATTTCAGAACATCGCACACCGTTTACTTGAGATGGGGTGTGTTCATAGTGTTCATGAGATCAAAGCAGCAGGCCATAATATCCACCGGGAGCAGCCAGAAGCTATGGCAGCGATTATAAGGCAGCTACTTTTGTGATCTGAGTACATTATGACATCTGCTCTCTTTCAGTCCTGCAACCTATATCGATATCGACAACCCCTGAGCAAGCCTCTTTCGTTAAAAACGATGACACTGACAATCCGTGAAGGTCTCATTCTTGAGATGGTCGATCAGAATGGGCAGGTGCATTACGGCGAAGCTTCGCCACTACCAGGTTTTAGCCGGGAAACTGTCTTTGAAGCTCAGGAGCAGCTGAAAGAAGCGGCAGAATACTATTGTTCCCGGGGGGTGATTGATCAGAGTCTTCTATATCCGTCGGTTGCTTTTGCCATCGAGAGCATTCAGTTCAGTCTCGGCAAAGAGCATTGGAGTCAAGAGAGGGTCTCTGAATCACCCTTGCTTATGGGAGCCGATGCATTGACGCTCAAACGTCTGGATGACTGGTCCGGGAACTGGCCCGATGAGTTCAAGTTAAAGGTCGGGGGCAATAGCATTGGGCAGGATGTGGATGCGGTTAATCAAATTCTTGATCGGATTCCGGACGATGTAAAACTGAGGTTGGATGCCAATCAACGGTGGTCTTTCGATGAGGCTTTAGAGTTTGCCGGGCAGGTGCCAGCCAGCAGAGTCAGCTACATCGAAGAACCTACACAGTATTATGAAGAATTTCCGCAATTATTCCAAAAAACCGGTGTCGGGTACGCGCTGGACGAAACATTGCAGGAGTCGGCACTCGGCACGATGCTGCCGGAAATGAATAGACTCAGAGCTGAAGACGGACTCAGGGCTGTCGTATTAAAACCAACCCTGGTGGGTGGTGTGTCCAGATGTTTGACTCTGGCTGACTGGGCCAGGGAAAAAAAGGCCAGAGTCGTTTTCAGCTCATCCTTCGAAAGTACTTTGGGGTTGACTCTGATCGAGCAACTCAGTCTGCAGTGTGACCCGATGGAAAGTCCTGGCCTTGATACGCTCTCTGCTTTTCAGAACCCCGGATTTTGCCGGTTGCCTGAGTACGGTCGACGAATGTCTTTAGATTTACTCAATGCCATGGAGAATGTATGGAGTTATCGTTCTGCCCTCTGAGAGACTGGACACTCAAAGATCCTCAAAGGGTCGCTGCCAGAGTGAATGGTCAGCCTGTATCCCGGGCTGAGCTGGACGCAAAGGCAGAAACACTCCTTGATGCATTTTATAGTCAGGGTGTCAGGAGAGACGATCGGATTCTGGTACCGATAACCTGTGCATGGGATGCGGTCATAATGATCATAGCCTGCCTGAGAGGCCGGTGGGTCTTTTGCCCGGTCAATCCGCAAATGCCGGACGTGCAGAAGAGGCAGTATTGCCAGAAGATCGGTGCCCAGTGGACCCTTCATGAAGGGTTTGGAGCAATAACGGGCCTGGAATGGCCCAGCTTCTCTGACCAGCCTGAAGCAGCGGATTCCCGTTTGGTCATCGAGCCAGAAGCTCTGTTTGATCTGATTGCTACGTCAGGCACTACCGGTGTGCCCAAAGCCGTCAGTCATACTTTCTCCAATCATGTTTACAGTGCCAAAGGCTCTCAATCCTGTACGCCTCTGACAGAGCATGACGGCTGGCTGTTGTCTCTGCCACTGTTCCATGTTGGCGGCTTTGGCATTGTGGTTCGTTGCCTGCTCGCAGGTGCCGAGATAGTGATAGATACGCAAAAAATGTCATTAGAGCAATTGCTGTTGGAATACAGAATCACCCATGTATCTCTGGTCAATACCCAGTTGCGCAGACTGTTGGTAAGAGGAGCCGATCTGCTGGATAACAGTAAGCTGAAATACATTCTTTTGGGTGGAGGGTTTGCGTCTCCTGAACTGGTATCTCAGGTTCAGGAGAAAGGTATTAATATTCTAACCACTTATGGTATGACAGAGATGAGTGCCCAGGTTTGTACCGGAACCCCGAAATTTACCCGCTCGGGAGTAACCTCAGGTGAGCCTCTACCTTATCGGGAGCTGCAAATCGTTGCTTCCGGAGAGATTCTGGTCAGAGGCAAAACCTTATCTGCGGGCTATTTTGACGACGGCAGAATTATTCCGATTGTCGATGAGCGAGGTTGGTATCACACAGGCGACATTGGTCGGTATTCCGGTGATCAAATAATGGTTATTGGTCGTATAGATAATATGTTGATTTCTGGCGGGGAGAACATCCATCCGGAGGAAATTGAAAAGGCCTTGCTCAGCATTGACGACATCATTATGGCGGTTGTGGTGTCTGTAAGCGATGATGATTATGGGCAGAGGCCTTTTGCATTTGTGCAAACCGAGTCGGGCTCTCTGAATGAGGTATTTACAAAACAAAAGCTTGCAGGCATTATTAGCCGATTCAAGATTCCTGATATGATTCGCTTGCTCCCGGCTGAGCAGATACCCACCGGTCTCAAGCCCAATCGTCAAACCCTGAAAGCATTAGCTGACAGGCTAGCAAATCCTTAATCGTATTTTAACTGATTATCGTCGCTATCTGACCCGGACCAAGGCATAATGCTGGCAAATAGCGGTGATAATTGAAGTGTCTGATGAAAACAAAAGATCAAAAAAACATCCGTGCATTCATCGCTGTCAGGATTCCGCTGGAGCTTGCAGCGATACTGCACAAAAAAGCGCGCCACCGCGCCGGTGATGTGCTTCAGCACAAACTTCGCTGGATGGTGCCTCAGCAGCAGCACATAACACTGCGCTTTCTGGGTGAATGTGGCGAACAGAGTCTTGAGCAGTTTTCCAGTTATATCGAAGATGCCCTGGCAAATGTGCACGGATTCGACTGTATGACCGGGTGTTTCGAATTTTTCCCTGATGCACACAGACCCCGGGCACTGGCCTTGAATATACATTCAGGCCAGCAGTTGAATGCGTTGTCCCGAATTTGCGAAGAAGGCGCTCTTATGTGCGGAATGCGTCGTGAAATGCGCAACTTCCGACCCCATGTCACACTGGCTCGTTTCAAGCAGCATCATCATGTAACTCACAGCCATTTTTTCAATATGCCCAGTTACCGCATGACGGTTAATGAAGCGGTATTGATGAAGAGCGAAACCACGGCTGAAGGTACTCAATACTCGGTACTGAAAGAATTCCCTCTATTGCCCCTGGCTAAGTCAGCCTGACACTGAACTCCACAAGTCCAAAGGAAATTGAAACCCTGCACTTTCGTTGAAAGGTGGGGTTTTTTGCTATCTGGTCCAGTCTCGCTGTATGCCTTGATCAAAAACTCACCAGAAATTTGAAATTCGGTTAAGAAGTTAATTTTTCGTTAGTAAGACTTTTTGTTCTGATGGGTCAGGTTGGCTTATTATTTTGTTAAATGATTTATTAACCAAAATATATTTTGTTTTTATATAATAAAACAAAGTTTTTCACTGTTGTAAATTGTTCTTGTCAGGTATAAATTATGCCGCGTCAAACAGGTGTCTTAACCGCTCGAAACCAAGCGGCCTGTGTCTGACAATCTATTAATTTTTTCAGACTTTTTCTGATGTGACTTACGTCAGAGGTTTTCTATTGTCTGCATTCAGGGGGAGTGATATGTCAATTAAACGCGAAACACTGGCAGATACATTTGCTCTGATCAGTTTTGGATTGGTTGTTGGATTACTGGTTGAGATTCTGGTGGCCGGGTTGACTATTGAACAATCCCTGCAGTCTCGTTTGATGAGTATTCCGGTTAATATGCTGGTTGCCCGTCCTTACGGAATCTATCGTGACTGGATAATGAGTTACAGCCATATCTTCAAATCAAGAAAAGTTGGAGATACTGTTCTTGATATAGTGGCGTTTGTCTCTTTCCAGATTCCGGTTTATGTTGTTCTGGTTGCTGCCACAGGTGCAACAATGGAACAGATTATTACTGCCTGTCTGGGTCAGACCGGTGCTTTAATGCTGATGGCTCGTCCTTACGGTGTTTACATGCAGATTTGTCGTAACAGATTTGTATCAGGGGGTATGAGAACCGCTTAATAATATTTTTCATATTAGTACTTAGCTATATAAGTAATCACCGAAATTATGCCGTTTTAATAGCTGTCATTAATTAATGAGGCTTCCTATTTTCTAACTATCTGGTTATAGTCCCCTCCAGTTTACCCGAATGTGTTGTATGGGTTTGCCTGTTTTAACTCCGCCAATAGCGGAGTTGGACCGTCTCGGTTGCCTCTTTATTATACAATTGCAGCGTCGTCCGGTGGACCCCGGATTCGCACAATTTCCGCCTTGGTCGTTGCGCGACTGTATAAATAGAGTGTTTGCCAAAAGGCGAATGTGCACCTTTCAGGTCGCGAAGCTTTGATTGGATCTTTCTTGTTTCTATGGCCGTAAGTCCGTTTAATTCAAGAGTGAAAGGATTGGCAAAGCACGAATAAGAATTAGATGAAAAAACAGTCATCAATAAAAGAATCCGCTGATAAACGATTAGCAGGACAATAGCTTTTAAAAGTTTTTCGTTTATTGGAACGGTTATCAAGAAGCGACTGTGTTTTCACATTGAATTTGAGGGGGGGAGCATGTCCTTATTGGAGGTCAATGACCTGCGTATTGAATTTCCTTCACGTCACGGTGTTGCAGTGGCTGTAAAGGGAATGTCTTTTACAGTTGCCAAAGGTGAGATTCTGGGCCTCGTGGGGGAGTCTGGAGCCGGTAAGTCCACGGTTGGTAATGCCATTATTGATTTGCTCAGTGCTCCCGGTCGCGTCGCGGGTGGTGAAATCAGGTTGAATGGTGAAATTATTTCAGGTCTCTCTGGTGAAGCCATTCGTAAAGTGCGTGGCAAAAGAATTGGATTTATTTTTCAGGATCCAATGACTTCATTAAACCCGCTTCTGACGATTGAAACCCAGTTAGTCGAAACCATTATCGAAAATCTCGGATTAAATCCGGCTGAAGCTTTCATTAAAGCAATCGATTTGCTGAAGGCCGTGGGTATTCCCGAGCCGGAAATCAGAATCAAACAATATCCCCATCAATTTTCCGGTGGTATGCGTCAACGGGTAGTTATTGCAATTGCTTTGGCCGGCGAGCCCGAATTGATTATTGCTGATGAACCCACTACTGCCCTGGATGTTTCCATTCAAAACCAGATTCTTGATTTGATTCGTGAACTCTGTAAAGAGCGGGAAGTCGGATGTGTATTGGTAACCCATGATATGGGTGTCATTGCAAACGTTACAGACCGCGTTGCCGTAATGTATATGGGAGAACTGGTAGAGATTGGTGAACCTGGCAAGATTCTGAAAAATCCTGAACACCCCTATACACAGAGTCTGATCAGTGCTGTGCCAAGAACCGATGTCAAACTGCATCGTTTTCCGCAGGTTGAATACATTGAGAAAGTCGAAAGCCGCAGCATTGATGTCAAAAATCACTGGCTGGGTCAGCGTGAATCCTTTGGCTCTATAAAAGATGAGAATCTTCTGAGCGTTGAAAATGTCATGCTCAAATTTGAAACCCAGTCAGCTTTCTTGAAAAAGAACCGTCGTTATGTGACAGCATCCAATAATGTTTCATTCAAAGTGCGTGACGGTGAAACCTTTGGTCTGGTGGGTGAATCGGGCTCGGGCAAGTCAACCATTGCCCGTGTGATTGCGGGTCTTTATCAACCTGACTCCGGGCAGGTCTTTTTCGCAGGTAATGATATTACCCGGCTGAACGAAAAGGCCCGTAAGCCTTTAAGACGACAGATTCAGATGGTATTCCAGAATCCCTATTCCAGTCTGAATGCCCGTATGAATGTTAACGATATTATTGCCGAGCCCATTCGTTTTCATGGCCTGGCTCAGTCTGAGCAGCAGATTCGACAGATCACTGCTGACTTGCTGGACCATGTTGGCCTGGGCAGTAGAGCCGGAATCAAGTTTCCTCATGAGTTTTCCGGTGGTCAGCGCCAGCGTATTTCCATTGCCAGAGCATTGGCGACCCGTCCCCGCTTCCTGATTTGTGATGAACCTACATCTGCGCTGGATGTATCGGTTCAGGCGCAGATTCTCAATTTGCTGAAAGATCTGCAGGAAGAGCTGGGCCTGACCATGCTGTTCATCAGTCACGATCTGACGGTGATCCGCCAGATGTGCGACCGGGTTGGGGTTATGAAGCATGGAACGCTGGTGGAAGTGGATGAGACCGAAAAGCTGTTCAAATCGCCCGAGCACGAATATACCCGGAATCTGATTGATTTGATGCCGAAAATGGATCATCTCTCCCATCGGGGTCTGAAGGAATTACAACAGGCACCCGTTGCACTGGTGTGATGACTGATTGGCCAGCGCGTTAAAGCCCGTGTTCTTTGCCATGAGCGCAGAATCAGTTTTATTTTTTGTTCCAGAAAAAGTTGTTTCTTACAAAAGTATAAAAACGTTTGTTGACCTGCCCAGAGGGTAAAATAATGAAAAAAATGATCAAGTCACTGGCTGGAGTTGCTCTGGCTTCTACATTGGCCGTGAGTGTACAGGCCGCTTCGTTGAAGGTTGCTTACGACGCTGACCCTGTATCTCTGGACCCTTATGAGCAGCTGTCGGGCGGTACCCTGCAGATGGCACATATGTCCTTTGATCCACTGATTCGCTGGAATCAGGACTTGAGCTTTGAGCCTCGTCTGGCTGAGAAGTGGGAGCGTATTGATGACCTGACCATGCGCTTTACCCTGAGAAAGGGGGTTAAGTTCCATTCTGGCAACACATTGACAGCCAGGGACGTCAAGTGGACCTACGATCGTATGGTCGACAGTGCGGACTACAAAGCCATTTTCGCTCCTTTCGCCGAGCTGAAAGTGATCGACGACTACACCTTTGATCTGGTCACCAGGAAGCCTTATCCACTGGTTCTGAACTCTGCCACTTACATCTTCCCGATGGACAGCCAGTTCTATAGCGGTAAAGATGATAAAGGCCGTGATAAGGGGCTGATTGTCAAGCACGGTGATAGCTTCGCTTCCCGTCACATTTCCGGTACCGGACCTTACGTCGTCAGTGAGCGTCAGCAGGGCGTGAAGCTTGAATATGAGCGTTTTGATGGCTATTGGGACAAACAGTCTCCGGGTAACGTGGACAAGATTACACTGACGCCGATCAAGGAAAATGCGACACGTGTTGCTGCTCTGCTGTCCGGTGGTGTGGACTTTATCTATCCGGTACCACCTAATGATCATGAGCGTATCAAGCGTTCTGACGATGCTGAATTGATCACTCTGACCGGTTCCCGTCTAATCTCTTTCCAGCTGAACCAGGATCGTGTTGAAGCATTCAAGGATAAGCGAGTTCGTCAGGCCATCGTTTATGCTGTCAACAACGAAGGCATTGTTAAAAAGATTATGAAGGGCTTTGGCGAGGCTGCCGGTCAGCAGGGACCTGAAGGTTACGTTGGCTATGTTGATGAGCTGGCACCACGTTATGACCTGAAGAAAGCCAAACAACTGATGAAAGAAGCAGGCTATGAAGATGGCTTCTCTGTCACCATGATGGCGCCAAATAACCGTTACATCAACGATGCCAAGATTGCCCAGACCGTGGCCAGCATGTTGGAGCGTATTAACATCAAGGTTGACCTGAAAACCATGCCCAAGGCGCAGTACTGGCCAGAATTTGATGAGCGTGCCGCTGACATCATGATGATCGGCTGGCACTCTGATACCGAAGATTCAGCCAACATGACTGAATATACGACTGCCTGCAAGGATGACACTACAGGCTGGGGTCAGTACAACAGTGGTAACTACTGCAACGAGTCCATCGATAAGCTGGTTAAAGCGGCAGGGACTGAAACAAACCTGGACAAGCGCGCCAAACTGCTGCAGGAAGTTGAGAAGGAGCTTTATCAGGAAGCGGCTTACGTTCCTCTGCACTGGGAGAACCTGGCCTGGGGTGCCCGTAAAGGTGTGAAAGCCGAAGAAGTGGTGAACATCATGAACTTCCCATACCTGGCTGACCTGGTCGTTAGTGAGAAGTAATCCCCACAGGGCCGGTTTATGCTGGCCCTTTTTTTATTTTTTCTGATCGATAATTTTCTCTGGTCAGTCTGTGTCGTCATCTGAGTAGAGCGGCATTTTCGCAACTATAAAACGCTGCAGGATTTTTTATGTTGTTATTTTTATTCAGGAGACTGATGCAGGGTCTGGTGGTGATGTTTGTCATCAGCCTGATCAGTTTTTCCATCCAGGATAATCTGGGTGATCCTCTCAGGGAGATGGTGGGCCAGTCCGTATCAGAAGCTGAAAGAGAGGTGCTGCGTGATGAGCTGGGCCTGAACGATCCATTCCTGGTGCAATATGGGCGCTTTATGTCCAAAGCCGTTCAGGGAGACCTGGGAACCTCTTACTTCTTTAAAGAGCCCGCCCTGGAAGTCATTATGAATAAGTTACCAGCGACGCTTGAGCTGGTATTCAGTGCTACCCTGCTGATTATTTTGATCTCCATTCCCGCAGGTGTTTACAGTGCTATTCGCCCGAACAGTTTTTTGTCCAGATTGATTCTCGGAGTCAGTATTCTGGGTATTTCTGTCCCTGTTTTCCTGACCGCTATATTTAGTATTTATCTGTTTTCCATAGAGCTGGGGTGGCTGCCTTCCTATGGACGGGGTGATTTAACCCACGTTTTCGGCAGTTGGGAAACTGGCTTCCTGACCAAAAGTGGCTGGCTACATCTGATTCTGCCGTCTATTTCTCTGGCCAGCATCATGCTGCCGCTCTTTATTCGTTTGATTCGTTCCGAGATGGTGGAAACCCTGCACAGTGAGTATGTGAAGTTTGCTAAGGCGAAAGGTCTGCAGAAAGCGCGTGTTTACTTCCTGCACGCTTTGAAGAACACCATGTTGCCTGTTATTACGGTAGGGGGGGTCCAGATTGGAACCATGGTCGCCTATACAATTCTGACGGAGACCGTCTTCCAGTGGCCCGGCATGGGCTTCATGTTTCTGGAAGCGGTAAACCGTGTCGATACACCCTTGATTGTTGCTTATCTGATCGTTGTTGGCGGCATCTTTGTGGTGGTGAATACCCTGGTCGATCTGATCTATGGCCTTATTAACCCAACTGTAAAACTGGCAGGAGGCAGCCAATGAGTGAGTTGCCCATGAATGAAGCAGAGGCAGAAAAGGTGCCTTCTATCTGGCAGAAGATTCGTCAGTCCAATGTCTGGTACAGTTTTGTCAATGATCGTCTGGCCATGGTGGCTGCTTTTATATTGGCTGTTATGGTTGCCGCCGCCCTGCTGGCACCGGTTATCGCTCCGACGAATCCCTATGATCTTTCGACCATTGATATTATGGACTCCGAGATGGCGCCGTCCTGGAGTGAAGACGGCGATGAGCGATTCCTTCTGGGAACAGACTCTCAGGGCCGGGATATGCTGAGTACCATTCTGTATGGTGCCAGAATCTCCATTACCATCGGTTTCTTTGCAGTGATACTGCAGGCGCTGCTGGGCATTGTGATTGGCTTGACAGCCGGCTATGTCGGGGGGCGGGTTGACAACTTCCTGATGCGGATGGCGGATATTCAGTTGTCCTTCTCAACCATGATGGTGGCCATTGTCGTGTTGGCTGTTTTCCAGGCATCCTTTGGGTCAGAGTTATACAGCAAGCTGGCGATGTGGATGTTGATTCTGGTGATTGGTATTGCCGAATGGCCACAGTACGCACGTACGATACGTGCGTCGGTTCTGGCTGAGAAAAAGAAGGAGTATGTCGAGGCTGCCAGGGTCATGGGCTTTGGCTCCGGACGCATTATGTTCCGTCATATTCTGCCAAACTGCCTGTCTCCTATTCTGGTGATCTCAACCGTTCAGATTGCCAACGCCATTATCAGTGAAGCTGCCCTCTCTTTTCTGGGACTGGGGATGCCAGTGTCGGAGCCTTCATTGGGTTCACTGATCTCCAGCGGCTTTGAGTATATTTTCTCTGGCAGCTGGTGGATTACGGTCATCCCCGGTGTGATCCTGGTCACTCTGGTTCTGGTGATTAACCTGTTGGGTGACTGGCTGAGGGACGTGCTTAATCCCAAACTTTATAAAGGTTAAATCAAATTTTCTTCAGGAAAAAGGCCGTTTAGCGGCCTTTTCCTTTTTTGAACTCATGGGGCAAAAACCCTTTTTCTGCTCAATTGCCAGATCAGAACGCCGACGAAAACGGCAGCCATTAAAGGGTTGAACCAGCTGGTGGTATCTGTGACCAGCGTTCTTGAAATATCAAATGCTAACAGTACACCCAGGGCGATTAAGCCGATTATCCATGTCAGTGCTTTATCTCTCCATTGAAAGGCGGCAGCAGTAAACCAGAAGGCCAGAACGGAACCAAGAATAATATAATCGGTATTGACGCTTCTGGGGTTGAACATAACGTGATAGCAGGCTGCAAAACTCAATAAATAGATCAGGCCATTTCTGGTGCCATGACGGACAATGGCATAAAAACAAACGGCCCAGGTGGTGGCAGCCAGAATGATTTTTATTATGTTCTGCAAGGCTTCGGGTACTGAGTAGTTGAAAAGCTGCATGGGAATGTTAAAGAAACTGGCCCAGTTAGGTGTTGTTACTCCACGGTCAACTGCAGACTCGGCCATCTCAAGAAAGTTGTTGTACTGTTCAAGTCCGTAATCGAGCCCGCCAAATATCAGAGGCAGTGCAAGAAATGCCAGCAGCATCAGTGGCACTCTTAGCCAGAAAGGTCTGAACAAAGTGGTCACCAGCAGGAAAAAGACAATAAAGGTGGGTTTCAGACTCATGATCAGGGCCAGAACCAGGGCTGCCGAATTCCAGCGCTTCTCTATGATCTGGCTGATCACCAGCATCATGGCCGCAATAAGGATCACATTCACCTGGCCATTTCGAAAACCTGAAAAAGCAATGGGAACGGCAATCAGGCTGAATAATCCAAATCGGTTAAAGAGTGTCTCCTGTGAGTATTCCTGAAAGTGTCTCAGCAGTCTCAGGCTGGCCCAGGCATAGAGACCCATGATAAATAAACGCCAGAGCAGGTCAGCGAGAAAAACAGGCAGTTTGGTGACAGGAACAAACAGTAGGGCAAAAGTAGGTGTATAAATGAATCCTCCCGGTCCCGAATAGAGCTTTACCCGGTCGATCCATCGGTCAGCGCCCAGCAGGTAGCTGTCCAGCACTGTGTGCTGACCCGGTTCCAGCGCGACTTTGGCAAAGATCAGGGCCACGGCCAGCCCCCATAGAAACATTCCGAAAAGGGCAGCAGGATGATTTTTAAGGAGGGCTATGTCCTTCATCAGTACTCTTTCTTTTTTGAGTTATGACAAAAAATGGATAACTCCCAAATTGGCCGAAAGTCATCTGTTTTTTCCGAGGCTGATTACAACATACGATGAGAATGTCTTTTCTGCCAGTGGTCTGTATGAATTCCTCTCTGAAATTTCCTGTCCATTGGTGGGTGCAGCGTATTTGAAAGGGGCTTGTTTTCCGCTGTTTTTTGACTCTGTTTGCATCCAGGGAAGGTCAGACACAGAAAATCATCGAAAGGATGCGCTCCATAGTGAGTCATGCCGGTCACGGCGTGGATTTGGTTGATCTTGAAGGGCTGACAACCGGGATTCGTTTGCAGCAGTACGATGCCTTGATGCTTGGCAGTTCTATCCGATATGGCCACCATCATGCTGATTTTTTTCGTTTTGAGATCATGAGTTTACAGACTGGAGTCGTGTAACACAGTTTGCTGAACGACTCGTTCAGCAACTGGCAAGCGAATTAAATGGACATAAGCACCCTGACGATCAGGTTTCAGGTTCAAAAGCCAGGGACATTAGTAAAGCAAAACCGTAAACGGTGGGGAGAAAAAGCGACAGAGCCAGAATAATGTAATCCATGTTCATGGAAGGGTACCTGCTGTTATTCTTTTTATATCGAAAATCTCATATCCTGTTTTGCAGTTACTTTGTCGGGTAATGCAGGCTGGATGAGATCTCCTGAGCCGGATAGCCTTATATCAATCTACCAGTTTGCTGTAACGTTTGAAAAGTGGTGGCGATAAAATAGTGATGCTTATAAGACATGGAGTCCATATGCGTTTAATTCTGTTACTGTTTTCCTTTTGGGTGTTGCCACTGGCCATGGCCCAGGATGTCGTTTCCCTTAAGTCCAAACTGATTCAGGGGGGCTTTTATGTAGGGCAGGTGAAGCCGGGAACTGAAGTCATCTATAAAGACAGGTCCGTCAGAGTGTCGGAACGGGGCCAATTTATCATCGGGTTTGGACGGGATGCCCGGCTTCTGCAAACAGTACGGCTGGTCGCTCCGGGTGGTAAAAAAGAGCAACTGAAACTCAGGTTGTCAAAGCGAGACTATAAAATTCAGCGAATTAATGGTATTGCCCGCAAATACGTCAGCCCGGCGGAAAAAGTGTTGGGTCGAATATCCGATGAAAACCAGCAGGTTAAATCAGCCAGACAGTTTGATTCCGTCCAGAAAGATTTTTTTGCAGGCTTTACACGTCCGGCAGAGGGGCCTGTCAGTGGTGTCTATGGCAGTCAGAGAGTGTTTAACGGTGAGCCGAGGCGACCGCATTTTGGACTCGATATTGCCGGTCCCGAGGGGGCTCCGGTCATGGCGCCAGCCAATGGTATTGTCCGGCTGGCCGAGTCCGATTTGTACTTTTCCGGTGGCACAATCGTTATCGACCATGGTTACGGCATCACTACCAGCTACCTGCACCTGAGCCAGTTAAAGGTGGTTGACGGGCAGAAGGTAAAGAGGGGAGATGTGATTGGTGCTATTGGTGCAACGGGCAGAGTGACAGGTGCTCACCTTGACTGGCGGGCAAACTGGTTCGATGTCCGGCTTGATCCTGCTCTGATGATGCTTCAGTGATGGGTCTGCATGCTCTGATTCATGGCGTTATTGAGTTTCTGATAGGGTCGCCTGGTTAGTCTGACTAATACCTAATGAATAGTTTCAAACTCTGTTATTAGCCGTCTTCGCTTTGAGTGCTGCCTGCTTGATTAAGAATTTCAATAAATTCCTGTTTTTGTTCGCCCAGATGTTCTAACAGAGCTTTAAACCTGAAAGTGCCAAAGCCGGGAATGCTGGCATCAGCTTTGGCCCCTCTGGCAATAAGTTTTTGAACCGCTTCTTTATCTTTTGCCAAAAGTGCGAAAAAAAGAAGCGTTTCTCTAGTAGAACAAACTGGCAGATTGACATCGGCAAAGGCAGCCATGCCAGCCGGAAGCAATTCCTTGAGCAACTCCAGAGAAAGAGGGTCGTCCGAAATTGCATCAAAAGCGGAATGCCCCGCATTAGTAAAAAGGTCAATTCTGGCTCCTGCCGAAAGGAGTATCCTGGCAAGTTCAGGCGCATTTTCCTTCAAAACTTCCTTATTGTAGTAGCGAGAATCATAAGTTGCACAGAAAAGAGGTGTGCATCCATCCAGATCAACCGCATTAACATCTGCGTGTTTGGCTATCAGTTTTTTCAGTGCCCGCTCATGCCCTGATTGTGCAGCTGCGTGCATGACATTTTTGCCATCTGTAGCTGTTTTATCGAAGGAGGCGCCATTATCGATTAAGATGTCAAATAAATCAGGGTTTTCAGGATCCTCGGCAGCCATGTGAAGAGCTGTATCACCATCTTTGTTCTGGAGATTCATATCTGCTTTGAGGTCCAGAATTATCTTTAATGTCTGAATATTGCTGTTACATACAGCATGGTGTAGAGGCGTCATCCCTTTTTCATCTTGCAGATTAATATTTGCCCCAGAGTTTAGCAGTGAAGGGATCAATTCCAGGTTACCGTTTTTTGCGGCAATATGAATAGCTGCTATGCCCGCCTCTGAATGAAGAACGTTTGGGTCGACACCATCGGCGATCAGTTCGAGTGCTTGTTCTTCCCGGCCGACCTCGACGGCATGGGCAACGGGCGAGAAAGAGATGTCTTGGTCAATAGGGGCAGGTGTGCGACAGGAAGGACATCTAATGTCCAATACAGGAGAAGATGAACGGTAATCACGCAGACACTTATTATGGAAGAAATGCCTGCCAGGTCTTTCGGAACAGTGGTAATAACGATTATTTTTATGCAGCATCGTAACAGTATGTTGGCCGAATAAACTTTGCAGGCATATTCCGCAGAGGGGATTATCATCTTCTTGGGCAGTTACATTGGAAGTAGTTCCATCTGATACAAGTCCGCCCTGAAGAGAAATCATTTCATTCATTCGAGACTGATTAAAACAGTCAGGAGTTTCAGGTGTTAAATTCATGAGTATTACCTCTTTCAGGTTGTTAAGATTAAGCTTCAAAAATTGCTATTCCCGGTAACAGTATGACGTAATAGTGCTTTCATTTTGTTTTCCGCGAAAATTTCAAGTTTCTGATTCAGTGAAAAACAAGCGACAATGCCGGTCATAAGTACTTTGACTAATAGTGCTGGAATAAGTTCCCTCTGTATGGAGGGTGTCGCAAAACTCTCTCCAGCGTGGGAACGAGTTGACTCCCGTCATTCTCGTCATTCCCGCGAAGGCGGGAATCCACACTGACTCACCACCAGAACCGGACTGCCCGGTGCTCCCCTGGCCTTGTCATCCCCGAGAAGGCAGAGACCCACCGTTGGCGCTGGATTCCCGCCTTCGCGGGAATGACGACCTCAGAGTATGGGAACGAGCTGTTGGAGTTTTGCGACACCCTCTATGAGTAAGGGAAGGTGCGAATAAGCCCCCGGCCATGAGATAATATTCCTGTCGTTTCCACCTTAAGTTCCCGTCTATGAGTCAGCTCAGTTTCGGGGCAGTGGGCAGAGTGACAGGTGCTCATGCTGGCGGGCAAACTGCTGCGATGTACGGTTTGATCCGGCTCTGAGGGTGCTCGAGTAAGGTTGGTTCTGCGAACTTTGCTCCACGGCAGTATTGATTTTCAGATCTGAGGCTCCATAAAGCCATTATGATTGTCAGGAATTGGAGGGATTAGAATGCTGTTTGAAAAACATCAACTGCCCAGTGAGGAAAGCGCTTTGAAAGGGCGTGATCGCGCGATTGAAGTGCCTGCAGAGCACTTTGTAAATGGTCATGCTATTGTTCCCCCATTTCCCGGTGCTCTGGAGGTGATTTATGTCGGTATGGGCTGTTTCTGGGGGGCTGAAAGGCTGTTCTGGAAGCAGGAAGGTGTCTGGTCAACGGCAGTAGGGTATGCGGGAGGTTATACCCCTAACCCGACTTATGAAGAAGTGTGCACTGGTGGCACAGGCCATGCGGAGGTGGTCATGATTGCTTTCGATCCGGGCGTTATCAGTCTGGACGCTTTGCTGAAACTGTTTTGGGAGTCTCATGATCCTACCCAGGGTATGCGGCAGGGCAATGATCGGGGCACTCAGTACCGCTCTGTGATTTATACCACTACCGATGAGCAGGGTGAGAAGGCTCGTGAATCCATGGCCCAATACCAGACAGCGTTGAATGAAAGTGGTAGAGGCAGTATTACTACGGAAATTGTTGATGCTCCGGCCTTTTACTATGCCGAGCCTTACCATCAGCAATATCTGGCCAAGAACCCTCAGGGATACTGTGGTATCGGGGGGACTGGAATCTGCATGCCTCCCTCATTGCATGGATAAAGTGAATTGCGTTTCCTTTGTGGTAGTGAATAGTTACAAGGCAAAAGTTACTGGGCAAAAAAAACCGGACAGTCTCACAGAGGGGAGAGCTGTCCGGACGCAACTGTATGAATGATTACTTCAAGGTGTTGTTAACACCTGTGGTCGAATGATAGATGTGCTTTTGTTGCTTCGCCCTGAGTAGATGTCCTTTTGATGATTCGCTATACCGATGCTTGCTATCGGATATTACTTGTTTGAAACAATGGCTCAAATCTTCAGTGCAATAGGGAGTTAGAAAGCACGATTGGTATTAAATCTGATTTCGACTCATTGCCCTTACCAGAAACCGGGTTGGGTTCAAATGTTCCAGAAGATCAGAAGCGACAGGTGAGCACTCTCCATTCATCTGTGCAGCCAATAATTCTCCCGACAGAGGTGCTGTAATCAATCCTCTGGAGCCATGACCGGCATTGATATACAGACCATTCAGGTATTCAGGAGGATGAGTGAATGGGTGCTTCATGTTTTTGCGCAGCATGGCAAACTCATTCAGAAAGTCTTCCTGGTCAACAATCCCACCCACAGCAGGCATATAATCAGGCGTCGTGCAACGAAAGCTGGCTCTGCCTCCTGAAATGTTGGCCTGTTCTCCTCCCAATGCCCGGAAGAGTGCGGGCGCACATTTCTTTTGCATGGCCAGGTTTTTCTCATGATCTTCTTGTAACACCTCAGCCGAGTCACTGTGAAAGTCGAAAGTGGCTCCAATGGTATGACGACCATGGACGGCAGGAGCTGCATAGCCTTCGCCGCAGACGGTTGTTTTTAGCAGGGCACTGTCGTCAGTACAGCTTATCTCGGTGATTTGCCCTCTGATGTTCTTTAGTGGAATAAAGTTCAGGGCGGGCAATTGGCTGGACGCTCTGGCACAGGCAATGATGACATTACGGGACTTCATTATCCGGGAAGTGCCGTCAGCCTGAAGGGTTAAACTCCAGCCATCAGATCCATATTCAAGAGACTCTAGTCTCCTGTCAGAAAATAGTTTGATATTGTCGTGGTTCGCCAGAGTCTGGCAGAAAAGGGCAGGGTTTACCCATCCTGCACTCGGGAAGTAAAGGCCATCATGATCCAGCGGCAGGCCAGCGATCCCGGATAGCTCCTGGCTGGAGAGGGCCCTGAGAAAGTCAGTGGGAAAGAGTTGTGCCAGGTCTTGTTGACGTTTTCGAACTTTCTCATTGATAGCCAGCTGTACGACACCGGATTGTTGCCAGAGCTCCGGTTGGACACTGGCAAAAGTGTTCAATAAATGAATGGAGTAGAGGTAGCCCTGGGTGATAAATCGACTGAGAGGCGTTTTACTGGCCGAGAGCTTGGTGTAAAGAATACCCTGAGGATTGCCGGATGCCTCCATGGCCAGAGCCTGATGTTGCTCGATCAGAGTGACCTGCCATCCTCTTTCAGCCAATGCTCTTGCTGTGCTGCAGCCAGCGAGTCCTCCGCCAACGACGATGGCACTCTGAACTGGTCCATCAGTATTACGCTGGTCGGGATTCACAAACCATATCGGCCTGGTCTTCTGATCTTTGGCTGTTTGTTTCAGCCTGCCTTTGATCATATCCCGTTTGTGCCCGAAGCCCTCGCTTTTTTCGACACTGAAGCCCGCCTGACTGAGTCCGTCTCTGACGGCTCTGGCGGCCGTAAAGGTTGCGTAGGTGGTGCCTGCATGGCTTTTAGCTGCCATAACTGTGAACAGTTCTGGCTGCCACATCAGAGGGTTTTTCGCGGGGCTGAAGCCATCAAGAAACCAGGCATCAACCCGACCTTCCAGCTCAGGCAGTGTGTTTAGCACATCGCCGATGCAGAGTGTCAGTTTGACTCTTCCATCAGCAAAGCTGAAATGCTGATGCCCTTCTATGGCGGGCATGTAGCATTCAATCAGTGGTGTCGTGTACTTTTCCAGTTCTGGCCACAGGGAGAGTGCTTTCTGAAGATCTTTACGGGACAGGGGATACTTTTCGGTTGATACAAAATGAAGTCTTGCCGACTGAGGCGCTTCTTCATCGAAACAGGCCCAGGCACAGAGAAAGTTGAGGCCTGTCCCAAAACCGGTTTCTCCAAGCGTAAAACTTTTGTTCTGGTGCAAAGCGGCGAAGCGCTTTGGCAGATCATTGCCCTCAATAAATACGTGCCGGGTTTCCCTGAGGCCCGAAGCGGTAGAAAAATAAATGTCATCAAATGCAGTGGATGCAGGCTGACCGTTTTCTTTCCATTCCAGGTCTGCATGGGTGACAGGCAGGATTGCAGAATCAGATTTACGGCTCATTTGGCTTCCCTGATAATATGGGAGAGGGTTTGCAGGCAGGTTTCCCGCTTCACTTTTTCAAACAGTTCACGGGCGTTGTCAGAGCTTTTACTCATTATGCTTAACCACTGCTTAAGCCTGCCATCCAGATAGCGTCTGGGATTGTTGATGAAATAAGGGTGCTCCTGCTCTGGATTATCAGGGGCAGAAACCACTTTTTCGGTAAACCTCTGGATCAGTGAAAGAGTGCGAGTCCAGCGTTCTTCAAGATCCTGGCTATGCTGGCTGGCGACAATGGCAGCAGGCAGATCAGGATCGCGAAGGATACCCCGGCCAATCATAATGTCCTGACAGCCGGATATTTCCCGACACCGTTGGGCATCCTCAACGTTAAAAATATCGCCATTGGCTACCAGGGGAATGGATAGGGCCTCTCGTAGTTGAACCAGCTCCTGCCAGTGAGCAGGAGGCTTATAACCCTGAAGTTTGGTTCTGGCATGAACCACCAGAGAGTTGGCACCGGCACTTTCTATGGCCAGGGCATTGTCCAGGGCAAGGTCACCATCCAGATAGCCCAGTCTCATTTTGGCAGTGACGGGCACCTCATCAGGAACCTCTTTACGAACTCTTGCGACAATCTCATGAATAAGCTCAGGTTCCTTCAGAAGAACTGCGCCACCCTTGTGGCGATTTACCGTTTTGGCAGGACAGCCGAAGTTGATGTCGACCCCTAGTGCGCCTAGTCGGGCAGCCTTGGCCGCGTTGTGGGCCATCATTTCCGGATTGTTGCCAAGAAACTGAATGTGTACAGGTGTTCCGCTTCGTGTACGACAGCCGTGCCTGAGTTCCGGACAGATCCGGTGAAACGTTTGTGTCGGCAGCCGGGTGTCGGTGATACGGATAAATTCTGTTACACACAGATCAATGCCACCGGCCTCGGTCAGCAGCTCCCGTAGCAGATAGTCGACGACACCTTCCATGGGGGCCAGGGTTATAGTGCTCATGAATGATTAGGGTATAGCTCTCGGGCAAACGCGACAATCTAACAGAAATTTCTGCACCTACAAGTGCTATCTTCTGAAGGCGATCAATAATAACGTATGTCTTTTTATAAGACTCTGTTCCCTCCATTTCTGTCTGTTCTTTGCCCTAATCCTGACTTTTTCGATCACATGCAAGGATATTGTTTGACAGCAATAGTGTCAGCAGTTAAATACTTCAGTCATCTTTCTTTCAGGGTTGGAATATTCTCGATGGAATATAAAACACATGTCGTGCCAGCAAAAAAGAACATTGCACTGGTAGCTCACGATAAAAAGAAGGAAGAGCTGGTAGAATGGGCCCTGCGTCATCGTGATGAGCTGATCAATCATCAGTTATTTGCTACGGGCACAACCGGCAGTCTTCTGGAAAAGACGCTGTCTCTGCCCATCAGGAAGCTCATCAGTGGTCCGCTGGGAGGCGATCAGCAGATCGGTGCATTGATCTCCGAAAGTAAACTGGATCTGTTGGTGTTCTTCTGGGATCCTTTCGAGTCGCAACCCCATGATCCGGATGTGAAAGCGTTGCTGAGAATTGCAGCAGTCTGGAATATTCCAGTGGCCTGTAATCAGGGCTCTGCTGAGTTTATGTTTTCTTCAAAAATGATGAGTCAGAGTCACGAAAGAAAGATTCCCGATTATGAGCATTATCTGAAGTCCAGACCCTTTTGATGAATTTATGAAAATTTATCAGATTTAGAGTGATACTAAACAATAATTCGAAACAACAGCCAACAGAAAAATTGCCCGCAAAATATTACAGGCAATTTGATTGCAATGTAACTCCGGGTAGCTGGAAGTCTTTACTAAGCCAGCCGAATCCAAGCTTTAATTGCCAATAGCTGATTCATAGTGACGACGTTTTTTATAGGTCACTTTCGGAGAGCAAGCCGACTTCTGCTCTTCAACGAAACTTTGACATTCAACAGGTTTTTGAGGCGTGGTTGTGAGTGAATAGTTTTGATGTCGGTACGGTTGATTCAAAGGTTGTCTGCCTGACTCTTGCTGAAAATCAAGCTCATCATCGCGGATATGATTGCAGTCGCCGGACGTTGACTCCTGAATATTGTCTTCCGATTCCTGCATATTTAAGCGCATTCTGTACGGATGACCATAGCCCCTTCTTCTACGAGGTTTATGCGATTTTGGCTCGGGCGGTTTTAAGCCGGTAAATTGCTCATAAACAGTGGCGTAAATATATTTGCTCATTACTGTCTCCAGAGGAGATTCGTCCCGGAAAGATTAATTTGTCTATTTATAACTTGATGATATTAAAACTCCACAAACCCATGTATAGGTAACAATACCTAAATAAAAAAGTCATTACCTAGGAACCGGGAACGGAGAGTTGGGTCGTTTTGTTAACGATGCATTAGTAACTTATGGACATGCTCGTGGCCAATGTTGATATGGAATCATTACTATGGCGCGTCGATGTTAGGAGGGAAGAATAGCAGTCGGTGGTTTTTAAGGTTGTTTATTTAAATAATATTTTTGCATTTTGAAAAAATGTTAATAACTAATTAATTAAATGGGTTCAAATTAACGGCTATTTCCAAAAAATAACTGCTTTAAAGTTGATTTGATTATATGGTTCCAAAGCCTATATATGGATAAATTTTGAAAGAATCTTGTGTGGGTGATTTTGTTTTTCTTTGCATTCTGTTGTTATATTTTGGTCGATTTACTCTATGCAGGGTTGTGCTACCTTGTCAGTCATCAAGTTGTTTGCAGTCGTATAGTTGGTCGTGTAAGTCGTAAGTCGAGTAAATGGTTATCTTGGAGGTTAAAGTTCGATAGCTGTCCTGATAGGTATTGGACACGATAGTAGAAAGTAATTAGTTAATATATTTTGTAACTCAATGAGCGACAGTTTTATCGAACAGAAGGGCAGTCATACTGCACTGCTTTGTAAGATGGTTGTCATTATACCGAGAGATCGTGAGTGGCTTCTGGTATTGCTCGACACAGGTATGCATTTCCTTTCTGTTTGGCCAGACTGATATTTTTTCTGTGAAGATGCGCTCTGTAAGTGTGACAGGATGTTCTTCACGGATATTCAAACACGAGGAGCTGCTATCAATGAGCACTCAAGCCAAAGACCTACCAGCAGGATGGGCAGGGTTTGCCCGGGGTGAATGGACCGAAAACGTCAATGTCCGGGATTTCATCCAGAAGAACTATACCCCTTATGAAGGGGGTGATGATTTCCTCGCCGACGCCACTGAAGCTACCAGGCGTCTCTGGGGTGATGTCATGGAAGGGATCAAGGAAGAAAACCGTACACATGCCCCAATCGATTTCGATCATGACCTGCCTTCAACAATTACCTCGCACGAAGCCGGTTATATTCAGAAAGGTCTGGAGAAGATCGTTGGTCTGCAGACTGACAAGCCTCTGAAGAGGGGTATGATTGCCAATGGTGGTATCCGCATGGTGGAAACTTCCTGTGAAGTGTACGGGAAGGTTCTGGACCCCATGGTGAAAAAGATCTTCACTGAATACCGAAAAACCCACAATGCCGGTGTATTTGATGTGTACACGCCTTCTATTCGCAATTGTCGCAAGTCCGGTCTTATCACCGGTCTGCCAGATGCCTATGGTCGTGGACGAATTATAGGAGATTATCGTCGCATAGCTCTGTATGGTATTGATCGTCTGGTTGCAGACAAGAAAGTACAGCATGGAGAACTGGATTCCGTGCTGGAATCGGGAGAGAATCTTGAGCAAACCATTCAACTGCGTGAAGAAATTATGGAGCAGATCCGTGCCTTGATGCAGATAAAAGAGATGGCTGCCAGTTATGATTGCGATATCAGTCAACCAGCAGTAACGGCTCAGCAGGCAGTTCAGTGGACCTACTTCGGTTATCTTGCGGCGGTGAAATCCCAGAATGGTGCGGCCATGTCTCTGGGTCGCACAGCGACTTTCCTGGACGTTTATATCCAGCGTGACCTGGAGGCAGGCAGGATCAATGAAGTTGATGCCCAGGAATTGATCGACCACTTTGTAATGAAGCTTCGTATGGTTCGTTTCCTGCGTACGCCAGAGTACGATGAGCTTTTCTCCGGCGATCCAATCTGGGCGACAGAGTCTATTGGTGGTATGGGCCTTGATGGTCGCACACTGGTTACCAAAAACAGCTTCCGTTTCTTGCATACTCTTTACACCATGGGCCCATCACCCGAGCCTAACATCACGGTGCTCTGGTCCGAGGGCTTGCCTCAGGGCTTCAAGGAATTCTGTGCCAGGGTGTCCATTGATACCAGCTCCATTCAGTACGAGAATGATGACCTGATGCGTCCGGATATGGACAGTGATGATTACGCCATTGCCTGCTGTGTATCGCCAATGGTTGTAGGCAAGCAGATGCAGTTTTTTGGTGCTCGTGCCAACCTGGCCAAAACATTGCTGTACGCCATCAATGGTGGTGTGGATGAAAAACTGAAGGTTCAGATTGGTCCCAAGGTAGCTCCAATTACCGACGACGTTCTGGATTATGACGCTGTTTACGCCAGCATGGATCATCTGATGGATTGGCTGGCAACCCAGTACGTGACGGCTCTGAATGCCATACACTATATGCATGACAAGTATTCCTATGAAGCCTCTCAAATGGCTCTTCATGACCGTGATGTTGTGCGTACGATGGCCACAGGTATTGCCGGTTTGTCTGTTGCTGCCGACTCTCTGTCTGCGATCAAGTATGCCAGGGTCAGGCCTGTTCGTGATGAAGACGGTCTGGCGGTAGACTTCGAGATCGAAGGCGATTATCCCAAGTTTGGTAACAACGAAGAGCATGTTGATACGATTGCCTGTGAGTTGGTAGAAACCTTCATGAAGAAGGTGGCTGCACACAAAACTTATCGTAATGCCATTCCAACCCAGTCAATCCTGACCATTACTTCCAATGTTGTGTATGGCAAGAAGACCGGTAATACACCAGACGGTCGTCGTGCAGGCCAGCCCTTTGGCCCAGGTGCCAACCCAATGCATGGCCGTGACACAACTGGTGCGATAGCGTCTCTGAGTTCCGTCGCTAAACTGCCATTCTCTTATGCTAAAGACGGTATTTCTTACACCTTTTCAATAGTGCCAAAAGCACTGGGTAAAGATGAAGACGGTCGTCGTCGTAACCTGGTCGGTCTGATGGACGGTTATTTCCATCATGAAGTTGATCGGGAGGGAGGTCAGCACCTGAATGTGAACGTTCTGAATCGTGAAATGTTGGAGGATGCTGTGGTCAATCCAGACAAGTACCCTTCGCTAACGATTCGCGTGTCTGGCTATGCTGTTCGTTTCAACTCTCTGACTCCTGAGCAACAGAGAGATGTTATTGCCAGGACCTTTACATCAACCCTGTAAACTTTTTGGGTGCTGAGTGAAAGAGGTCGGCTCTGTGTCGGCCTTCTTTTTACGGCTTTTTATTCTTAAAATCCGTTATCCGGGATGACTTGCTGCAGGTCTGCATTTTCGCTATTTGTCATCTTTGAGATGAGGTCAGTTATGGCAATTGGGCGTGTTCACTCTATGGATTCATTTGGAACCGTAGATGGCCCGGGTATTCGTTATGTGGTCTTTATGCAGGGTTGTCTGATGCGATGCCGCTATTGCCACAACCGGGACACCTGGGATCTTCGTGAAGGCGGGGAGCTGAAAAGCCACCAAGAGGTATTTCGGGAAATCAAAAAAGTTAAAAGCTTTCTTTCAGGGGGCCTGACCGTCACCGGCGGTGAGCCTGTTTTACAGGCTGAATTTGTTGCTGACCTGTTTGAAGCGTGCCGTCAGGAAGGGATTCATACCTGTCTGGATACCAATGGCTTTGCCAAGCACATTAACGATGATGTTACTCGTCTGTTAAATAATACCGACCTGGTGTTGTTGGATATTAAGCACATGGATGAAGAGATGCATCATAAGCTGACCTATGTCACCGGCAGTCATACCCGGCACTTTGCTGAATATCTGGCAGAGATTAAAAAGCCTGTCTGGATTCGTTATGTCGTAGTCGATGGTTACACAGTCGACCCTCAGTACGCTGCTATGCTGGCTGAGTTTATCGAGCCCATGAAAAACATTGAGAAGGTTGAAATACTGCCTTATCACAGTCTTGGGGTCCATAAATGGAATTTGTTGAACGACACTTATGAATTGGAAAAGGTGACTCCTCCTACTAAAGAGCAGCTTGATCTGATCCGGGATGAGTTTACTTCGAGGGGGATCGTGGCGGCCTACTAAACCTTTCCCGGCAAGCAATTGGATCGGGGTTGTAGAAGGAGCATAAGGTGGGGGTGGCCTTGCCCGAAAGGGGGAAGGCCATAGAAGTCTAGCAGCCTGTCGGACTTAAGCGTCCGTAGCGAGGATTGCAAGAAATTGAGGATAAAAATCTCTGTTTCTGAGGAGAATAGCGAGCTATTTGACGAAGAAACAGAGATTTTTAGACCAATTTATTGCAACCGCAGTAGGACAGTCTTAAGTCCGACAGGCTCCTAGTTAAAGATTCTGTTTTCCTGTTCCTGAACGCGAATAAAGGTGGTTCGCTTGGTCAGTTCTTTCAGGGTGGCTGCGCCTACGTAAGTACATGTTGAGCGAACGCCACCCAGGATGTCCTGGACAGTATTTTCAACGGGGCCACGGTAAGGCACCTTAACGGTTTTACCTTCAGAGGCGCGATAGTTGGCAACGCCGCCAGAGTGCTTGTCCATGGCAGTCTCGGAACTCATTCCGTAGAACAGTTTGAATTTCTCGCCATCTACTTCCACCTCTTCACCAGCGGACTCGTCGTGACCAGCAAACATGCCGCCAATCATGACAAAGTCAGCGCCACCGCCGAAGGCTTTGGAAACGTCGCCTGCACAGGCACAACCACCGTCGGAGATAATCTGACCACCAACACCGTGAGCTGCATCAGCGCATTCTATCGTTGCAGACAGTTGTGGGTAGCCCACGCCAGTTTTGACACGGGTAGTGCATACAGAGCCTGGTCCGATGCCTACCTTGACAATGTCTGCACCCTTGAGAATCAGCTCTTCGACCATTTCACCGGTGACTACGTTACCGGCAATGATGACCTTATCAGGGTGCTGGTTACGAACCTTGGAAACATATTGAACAAAGTGTTCGGAGTAGCCATTGGCAACATCAATACAGATAAAACGAAGATTGTCGTTCAGCGCCAGGATATCGTTGAGTTTGGTGAAGTCGGCATCGGATGTGCCACTGCTTACCATGATATGGTTTTCAATACCTGCGGGTGCATTGTCCAGAAATGCACCCCATTCTTCAATGGTGTAATGCTTGTGCACTGCAGTCAGCATCTTGTGTTCGGCCAGAGCGAGGGCAATGGAGAAAGTGCCGACTGTGTCCATATTGGCAGCAATGACAGGGACACCAGTCCATTCCCGGGTGGTGTGAACAAATTTGAAGGTGCGTTCCAGGCTTACCTGGGAGCGGCTCTTCAGGGTTGAACGCTTGGGTCTGAACAGAACATCTTTAAAACCCAGCTTGATATCAGCTTCAACACGCATAACTTTCCCGTTAGACCTTTTTACAGGTTAAAGACTAATTTACGGTTAAGGATTTAGTCTTCGACAGATTGATGACAAGGGAGAGTGTACAAGCGGCAGGATTTTGGAGGCTACCTATGAGGAGATACCGGTGACCCGGAAAGCGCGCGCACTTTCTACGCCTATACCGGTCGATTATACAAAAACAGGTACTCAGGTCAAAGGTTGAATTTGCGAAACGTTTTTTTTCGCTCATGGCTGGTTTACCGCCTGGACGGTCTCGCCCACGAGTGTCGGCAGAAGGGCTATGCCCTGCCTGAAATCAGGATCTGACTTATAAAATAGCAGACCTGAAAACAGAGTGTAGACAGGCATGAATTAATCAATCAGATCCTGAATCTTGGTTTTGATAAGGTCAATGGCAATTCTGTTCTTGCCACCGTGGGGAATGATCAGGTCAGCATGCTGGCGGGCAGGCTCAATGAATTGCAGGAACATCGGGCGAACCGTTTCCAGATATTGTCTGATGACCGAATCAACATCACGGCCCCGTTCGAGAATATCTCGCTTCAGTCGTCTTATCAGACAGATGTCCAGTGGCGTGTCCATGTAGAAACGAAGATCAAAGGTTTCACGGATATCCGGACGGGTAAACAACAGAATGCCTTCAATCAGAACCACCCGGGCAGGAGGGACTGTGCGGGTTTCCTTTTTACGGTTGTGCTCTGTGTAATCGTATAGCGGCACATCCACTGTCTGACCTTCTATTAGTAGCTTCATATGCTCCAGCATCAAGTCATGGTCCATGGACTCGGGATGGTCATAGTTAGTCTGAACCCTTTGCTTCATGGCCATGTGCGTCTGATCCTTGTAGTAAGAATCTTCGGAGATGACACAAACGTGCTGAGACTGTAGTTCTTCGACCAGAGTGCTGGCCAGCAGACTTTTACCGGAAGCAGAGGCACCGGCAACGCCGACCAGAATGGTTTTTTGTTTTAGCATTTATATTCCGTTATTTTTCTCTATCCACAGGTTGAGGGCGACCCTGTTCATCAATGGCTACAAAAGTAAAGACGCCTTCCGTCACCTTGATGCGTTGCTGATGAAAAGGCATATTCGTGATCCAGACCTCCAGCTTGATCCGCATAGAAGTGGTGCCAACGTGAATGACCTCAGCATAACAACAGACTACATCACCGACATTGACCGGATGGTGAAATGACATAGATTCAACGGCTACAGTAGAAATTCGGCTGTGACTTCTCTGATTGGCAGCGATACCACCGGCAATATCCATTTGTGACATTAGCCAGCCACCGAAAATGTCGCCGTTGGGGTTGGTGTCTGCAGGCATGGCGAGGGTTCTGAGCATAAGCTCTCCCTGTGGCTCGGGCATTAGGGGTCTCCAGTGAGCACAAAAAAATCTGGCTCAAATGCTAAAAGCCACAGAAGATCATGTAAATCGGTAGTTTCAGAAAATGTACGTGCACAAGTCAATCAAGTCTGGAAAGCCAGCCTCTTGGCCAGTTGATGGCCCATCAATAAGTCATAGTTTTTATGACGTTTTCTCATTAATAGAATATTATTCTGTGCTGTGATTTTATTTGCTTGATTGAAGGATGCTATGAACGCTCGAGTTCTCTCTAACCCAAGCCAGTTGGTGGTTCGTAACAGTGAATGGCTGAGCTGCGATAAGATGCTCGTGCTGGGTATGCCTGCTGATGGTCTGGGAAGAGAAATTCTTCAGGAAGGCATTGCAGAAGAAGTTTACGGGCTGGCTCGAGACTTTTCAGTCTACAGGGCCGTTAAAGAGGACTGGTCTGCAAGCAGTCAGATGACTCTTCACTATGGCTCTGTGGTCGAATCGACAGCAGGCCACTTTGATGGCGTGCTGATTTTTCTGCAGAAAAGCAAACCTCTGATGGATTTCTGGCTGGCGATGATTGCACCTTTGTTAAAAGAAGACGCTGTCGTCTGGCTGACGGGCGAAAACAGTGAAGGCATAAAATCCTGGCGCAAGCGACTCAGGCAGAACTTTTCTGAAGTCAAAAACATGGATAATGCCCGTCATTGCAGTTTAATTGAAGCTTCAGGCTATCTGCACAATGGCGTTGAATTCTCCAGGCCGGATTATTACAGTGCCTATGAACTTAAAGTTCGTGATACATTTATGCCGTTATTCTCTCTACCTGGTGTATTCAGTCATGGACGTGTTGATGTGGGTACTGCAGCACTTCTGGATACCTTTGATCACTGCGCGGCCGAACGTGTTCTCGATTTTGGCTGTGGTGCCGGAGTGGTAGCCGGCTTTCTGGGGCAATTGAACCCCGACGGACATTATACTCTGGTAGACTCCGATGCTCTGGCTCTGGAAAGTTCAACCCGTACCCTGCAGGAAAATAACGTAAGGCACTTTAACGTGATCGCCAGCGACGGTTTATCTGAAATCACTGGTGAGTTTGACCTGATCGTTTCCAATCCTCCATTTCATCAGGGTGTCAAGACTCATTATGCAGTAACGGAACAGTTTCTTGCCCGGTCTGTTGACCTGCTAAAGAAAGGAGGGGAGCTGAGAATTGTGGCGAACAGCTTCCTCCGCTATGAGCCGATCATCAAACAGGCTTTCGGAGATTGTAAAACACTTGTCGTAAAAAAGGGTTTCTCAATCTATCAGGCTTTCAAGCGCTGATCGCAAAAATATTTATATAACATTTTCACATAAAAACTGATGAAAATGTTATTTCAGTTATAATTGGTGACGCTGATAATCTGCGCTCCTGATTATGGGCAAGCAGCCTTCAGGACCACATTTCATTAGATTAAATGAGTGGTTGAGCACATTGCCCACAGCTGTTCTTAGGGAGACACTCATGTTCGGTCTTACATTTAAAAAAGCTATAACCACCGTCACTCTGGCTATGTCTGTGGTGCTGGCTGGCTGCTCTGATGATCAGTCTGCACAGACACAGGCAGGCAATGATGAAGTTAAGTCTTCTGTCGTTAAAGTCGGTATGTCTGGCACCTATTACCCGTTCACTTTTATGGAGCAGGGTGAACTGAAAGGCTTTGAAGTTGATCTCTGGAAGGAGATCGCTAGTCGCCTGAATAAAGATGTTGAGTTTGTTACGGCACCATTCTCTGGTCTGTTTGGCATGCTGGAAGCAGGTCAGCTGGACACTATTTCCAACCAGATTACGCTGACTGAAGCCCGCGCCGAACGTTATGCTTTCTCCGAGCCTTATGTTTACGACGGTGCCCAGATAGTGGTCCACGAAGACAACAATGATATTAAGTCAGTTGATGATCTGGCAGGCAAGAGAGTTGCTGTGAATCTGGGCTCTAACTTTGAAGCGATCCTGCGTCAGAATGATCCAGAGAACAAAATCAATGTGGTAACCTACGATACCGGCATTGAGCAAGATGTTGTGCTTAAACGTTCTGATGCTTTTGTTATGGATCGTGTCAGCGTAATGGCCCTGATTGATAAGTCTGATTTGCCTCTGAAGTTAGCCGGTGAGCCGATTGAGATCCTGAAAAATGCTATGCCCTTCGTCAATGATCAAGAGGGTCTGGCTCTGAGGGATCAAGTGAACTCTGCTCTGGCTGTCATGGCTGAAGACGGAACTCTGGCTTCTATTTCCGGTAAATGGTTCGGTGGAGACATTACTGTTAAACCTGCAGGGTAAACCTTTCATCCATTACTGTTCTCTGGAATACTGGCCCGTTTGTTCCGAAGTCAGCTACAGGCATTTGAATGATGGATTTTGAATACACTGTCGGAATGCTTCCGACAGTTGCCGTGAATCTGGATACGACGTTTTTTATGACACTGGGTGGTCTGGTGTTATCTCTGTCTCTGGGTCTTGTTCTGGCTCTGGTAAAAATTGCCCGGCCCTTTTATCTTCACCATCTGGCTGACCTGTATATCTCTTTTTTCAGGGGATCGCCGCTGCTGGTTCAGCTCTTCCTGTTCTACTATGGCCTGCCACAGTTGGTACCTGCTCTTGCAGGTATGCCTGCCATAGTGGCTGTGATCATCGGTCTGGGTCTGCATTTTGCTGCCTATATGTCAGAAAGCATGAGGGCAGCGATTATTAGTGTCCATGCGGGGCAGATGGAAGCTGCTTTGAGTGTCGGTATGACCCGGGCCGAGGGCATGAGAAGAATTGTTATTCCTCAGGCGGCAAGGGTGGCTTTTCCCGGATTGATGAACAATGGGATTGATCTGCTCAAGAGCACATCACTTGCCTTTACTCTGGGGGTTGTTGAGATCATGGCCCGTGCCCAGATGGAGGCCGCCAGTAGCTTCCGCTTTTTCGAAAGTTACCTCAGTGTTGCGCTGATTTACTGGGGAGTGGTGTTAGTATGCACCTGGCTCCAGAAGTGGGCTGAAGCAAGACTCAATCGAGCATACATTTAGTTGTTCTGTTTTGCGGATGCCGAATCTACGGCACCCGCCTCTCTTCTGTGGTGATTCTGAATTTATAATGTTGTTATTCTGACTTCTACTAATATCGGCGTTATTCATTCTAATTTTTTCCTATACTAACGAAAAGTTATGACCGCGTTTGACCATGGAGAGGTCAGGATGAGTTTAAGAACACGTATAGAGTCCTTGGTACCCCGGCTTGCACATTTCAAGAGTGAAGTGTCACAGCAAGTCAAGGCATTGCACCCTAAAAAAGTGCTGGTTAAAAACTGGGGCCGTTTCGTTCAGGGAATGAAAATAGCGGCCTTCCATGCCAAACGTCTTGCCCACGGTATCTCAGATCGTATCCCCAGAGTTCGTATTACTGCCAGAAGGGTTGTCCAGATCAGGGCTGAGGAAGCCTTGATGGGGAACCGTATCAAGGCAAAGAGTCAAGAAGGTATTCCTCTAAGCCCTGATCAGTCAGAATTTCTCAAGAAGCAAGCTGGCTTTGAGGTGAAGTCTCGAGAGGTTGGCTCTGAAGGTAGCAAAACGACTGTTGATTTCCTGGTTAAGGTTGAATCAAACGCACTAAAAGAAGCTGATAAACAGTTTGAAATCGATCTTGAAGCCTTTGCCAAGGCAAGAGTTGCGCTTAATGACAAAATGCTGAGACGCCCTACCGAGGTGACTGAGGAAGAGAGTACTGAAGTCAAACAACTGAAGGAAAATCTGGATAAATCGCAATCCCGTCTGGCTTACCTCAGGCATATGGCTACAGAGCTCAAGTATAAGGAGCTGGGTGGCCAGTTTGATACTGAGGCTGCCCTTCGCGATGCCATCAGGGTTCACGTGAAAACTCAGGGCTTACAGAAAAGTAATGCCTTCAATCTTGTTCAGGGTGTCACCAATAATATCGCCAGTGTGACTCAGGATCGTCTGGATATTGATTCCCGGATCAGAGAGATCAGTGATAAGTACAGAAACAGAGTTTACAAAGACATTATTGCCTTTGTTGATAATCCTGATGAGCATTCAGAACACAATACCCTGGTCAGAGCCCAGCGTAACAGACAGATGATCTGGGGTACTGACAAGCTTCAATTTGCCACAGCAGAAGCGGGTTACTCCAAGCGTTTACCAGGGTTGGATTATTATATGTGTGCAGCCAAAGAAAACTGGCCACAGGGTGAGCCCGTCTATAAAGACCGCCTGGTACTGGAAGCTGTTCGACTCATGCACAATGACTGGTCTCTGTTTGCCGGTGACGTTCAGTCTGAGATTGATAAAATCAGGGTTGATATCGATAAAGAAAATGGCGTTGGCAGTTTTGATTCAGAAAAAATGTGGGAATATCACCACCTGAGAAGTTTCCAGGAAACACTGTCAAAACTGAGAAGGTTTGCAACCAAGGATGCTGACAGCACAAGCCGGGTGGTCGATTTCCTCTCCAGTTATGGTGAAGAGTTGGGACTGGGTGAACACCCGGGCTACAACCTGGATGTGTTGACGAAAGAGGCCCAGGCCAGATACGGTGTCAATAGCTTTAAGCAACTGGAAGAATCAGTGACCAGAACAGAAAAAGGTACGGCTGAGCACCCGGAGTATATGCCCATTCCTCCTTTTGGTCAGACTCCTCCCCTTATACAACCGGCAGTGAATAACCGTTTTACGGGAGTCGCTTCAATACCATCTACTGACCCATTTCTTTCGGATTTACAAGAACAACAGGCTCCTTCAGCGGTGTTTAAATTGGCTCCGTGGCCGACTGATACGGGATCACCTGTATCCAGTCCAGTGCCACCGCCACCAGGCTTTGGTAATAAATGGGAAGCCTTTGGAGAGCCAGATACGAGTGAATCAGAGGATCCATCCCAGAGCTCTGAAAAAGATTCCCAAAACAATAGAAATACTTTCTAGCAGCCTGTCGGACTTAAGCGTCCGTAGCGAGGATTGCAAGAAATTGAGGATAAAAATCTCTGTTTCTGAGGAGAATAGCGAGCTATTTGACGAAGAAACAGAGATTTTTAGACCAATTTATTGCAACCGCAGTAGGACAGTCTTAAGTCCGACAGGCTGCTAGCCCTGTTCAAAGAACAAACAAAAAAAACGGCACCTGACCTATAGGTGTCGTTTTTTTCAGGATTGCTTATCCATTTTCTGATAAGCGACAATGTCGTCTACATCGATATTTAAAGCCTCTGATAGCTTCCTTATAGTTTTTATAGACCCGGTTTTTTGTCCAATCTCGATCTGACTGATCATGGAAGCCGATACGCCTGACTTTTCATGTAGCCCTTTCTGGCTAAGCTCTCTGTACTCCCTCCAGACGGTAACGGGGTTGTCACCGTTCATGAGCCTGTTTGTGACCTGATCAGGCAAAATCTCATCCTCTCCGTTGAGGAGATCTGCTTTCGCCTCTCTGAAGGCTTCAGAGTCTTCGATGTCTTTCATCCCTTCTAACATCGCCAGATATTCATTGTAAGGCATAACAACGAAAGCTGGTTTTCCTTCGTGATTCAATATTTCAGCCATTTCAAAACTCCGGAGGGACGAAGCCCTTCTCTCTAGGAGCCTGACAGAGAATAGCGCCCGTAGCGAGGACGGCAGAAAATTGAGGATGGAAATTCGGTTTTGTGAGGAGAATAGCGAGCTATTTGACGAACAAAAGCGGATTTTCAGACCAATTTGCTGCCGCCGCAGTAGGGCAGTCTATTTTCTGTCAGGCTCCTAGTGTTTGTATATTGTTGCAGACGCGACAGGAAGTAAGCAGTTAAAGCTTTAAATAATAGGGCCTGAGAAGATCTATAGTCTCAGTTGTGTACGCTGGGTGCTCGCTGTATATCGTCATCTGCTCAAGCTTATGTCTTGATCCGGAATGCCCCAGAACCAGCAGGTGACGATGATTTTTATGGGTGTCAGAAGAGCGAATAGCCAGGGTTCGCTCCAGCTTCAAGTTTGTGGCTTGGTGGAGCGCTTCCAAAAACACTGGGCTGGATTCAACCGGCAACAGAATCCAGGCTTTGCCATCCTCAGACATCAGTCTGTCAATATTTTCAGCCAGTTCCAGAAAACTCAAACTGTCTGTGTGACGTGCCAGTGATCGCCTGTTGCAGGGGGCTTTAAAGGCATTCTCAAAAAAGGGAGGGTTGCTGAGTATACAGTCATAGCGTTTTTCAGGCATAAACGATTGAATGGCGCAATGATGTAACTTCAGACGACTCTTCCATGGGCTGGCTGAGAAATTTTCCCGGGACTGAATAGCCGCCTGATCGTCCAGTTCAACCGCATCAATGCAGGCTGTGGATCTTTGGGCTGCCATTAAGCTGAGCAGGCCGGTTCCGGCACCAATATCAAGAATGGATTGACTGTTTTCCACCTCTGCTCTGGCGCCAAGAATGCAGGCGTCGGTGGTAATCTTCATGGCAGTCTGGCCCTGTTCTACCCTGAATTGTTTGAATTGAAAATAACTGTTTCTGGCCATCAATGGTTGCTCGCTACAGGAGCTTCTGAAGGCTTTTCAGACGCTGGTTTTCTTTGTTGAAATACAACGGCTGAAACAATCATCAGCAGCCCCACATAGGTGGAAATATGAATGCTCTCATCCAGAACATTGGCGATGAATATCAGTGAAAGGAAAGGGCTGAGATAGCTGATGTTGCTGATGACTGAGGTGTTTTTTGCCAGCTTGAGGGCTTTGAGCCAGAAAATATAGGCAAATCCCATCTCGACCAGTCCTATATACAAAGCCCCGCTGAGACCTTCCACAGGAATAGGCCAGACACTGGACTGCCAGAAAACAGCCACCGTGATCCAGGGTAATCCGAACAGAAAGCACAACAGCAGGCCAACCTGTGAGTCACCCTTATTTCTGGCGTTTAAAATCCAGTACAAGGCCCAGATCAGGGTGCTGGAAAGCATCAGAATTACGCCCTCTGGGTTACCAAAGTTGAGATTTTCCAGCTCACCCCGGGTACTGATAATTAATACGCCAAGATAGGCTAAGAGACAACAGATGCCATCCTTGAAACTCAGCTTGTTACCCAGCAGCGGCACAGCCAGCAATGTGAGCGCCAGAGGCCAGCTGTAATTCAGTGCCTGAGCCTGCTGGGCGGGCAACAGGTCATAGCCGCCAAACAGGACGATGTGGTAGAGGAAAGGGTTAAGAAAACCTAGCAGGATGTAAAGTCCAAAGTGCTCTCTGCCCTGTTGGATCAGTTGGGGCCACTTGCCCTGGGCAATGACAAAACCACCCAGAAGCAGGGTCGAAGTTAACACCGACCAGAATACCATTTGCCATGGATCAAGATGGTCGAGAGTGAGCTTGAAGGCGGTAGCAACGGTGGACCACATCAGGGCAGTGGCCAGAGCATAAAGGCAGGCTTTTATTTGTGAAGACATAGGGTGTCAAGTCGCTTTAGTGGATGCTGGCTCAGGCGGCTGAAACGCGTCTTATATCACGGCAATCTGCTTTACGCCATGAAGATTTAACAGCGTCAGCTCACGCCGTTCATCTTAAGGAAGTTTTCCAGAACCGCTTCCTGCATCCTCAGGTAGTGAAAGGCAGTTGTCGTGTCGGCCTCGGGGTTTGCCAGTAGAGTTTCCATGGCACTGTTGATGCGCTGACGGGAGTCATTGATGAGATGAGTGTCATTTTCCGAGAAGACTTTACTCGGTAGTGAGGTACCAATGGCATATTGATAGCACTGGCGTGTGAAGCTATTCATCGTTTCCTTGAACCGATCCAGAACTTCTTTGCTTGCAAATCCCGGAGTATTCAGAAGAGCCTGATCGATTTGTCTGACATCCTCCGTTTCACAATGAACGACATGCATTGTAAAGGCCGTTTCATCAAGCTCAGGCTTTTTCATAAAGTCTGAGTCTATTCGTGCTCCCCTGCTGTTTCTCAATACCAGTGTCGGCAGAGGATAGGTGGGGATATTGAACACCTGCTCCGGTGTATCCAGCTCATGGTTGGCTCTTACATCGGCTAATTGCTGCTCAAATACCCAATGATGTAACCGGGCTTTTTCAAGTGGCGTCACAGAATGGTTTTGAAGTTTTCCGGAAGGTTGAACCTGATATTGGGTCGCACTTTGCAAAACAGGATGTTGCTCAGCTGCAGATGTCAACATAGGGTTTGGTTGTCGGTCGGGTAAATCCCCGACACCGTGTTGGGCATAAAGTCTCATGACTTCTGCCTGCATCTGATCATGGTTGAATTTCGTTGCTGTTTTTTCGGGTTCGGGAGCAACACCCTCAATCTTATCGATGAAAATCTCCAGCTCCGCTTTCAGTCTCTCGGTCAATGCTTCCATGCTACTGAGTTCCAGACTTTCAACCAGCCCCTGATGGCGGTGCCCTAGTCGGTCCTGCCAACCCATCAGTTTTCCCTGAAACTGTTTGAGGTCGTGCAGGTTCAGGACCGAGTCCGGATCTACGTTTCGCCGCAGACAGTGAGCTCTGAAGCCATCCTGGCCTGGTAAGAATCGCTTAGCCAGTTGCTGCCTTTTTTCCAGTGTCTTGAGCTGAGCAGCCTGTCCCAGATCTGAAAGCACAAACATGTATTCGGTCACCGCCAGTTTGATAAGATGAGGCAGTGAGTCTGCTTTTTCCATGACGCTTATGACAGTGTCGCAGAAGAATTTTATGTCTTGATAATCTGGAGTGGCGCCATTACCTGTTAGAAAATCTGTGAGCTTGGCTGCCTGATGATCAAAGTCGCGAATTGAGACATCCATCCCGGTTTCTCTTCTAATGGTTTGCAGACCCTTACGCAACCTTCGGATTTGCAACCTTTTGGCTTGCTTGAAAGATATGTTTGAGTCTTCTGGCACTGCGTTATTGCCCGGCATAAGGGCTGTCAGGATTCTTCTGGCTCGTGACGAAGGTTCAGGAAAAGTTTGGTTTTCTTTCGGTGTTTCAACGTATGGAAAGCGGGGAGGGAGTTCAACACCGGAGACCATGTGGGCAGACAGTGACTGATCGGAAAGCTTTTTGGCCAGAAGGTAGCCTTTACTGATAACAGGGCGTTGCCGGTAATCAGAGCCACTGGTTTTTTTTCCGGTCATTTTACGAACAGGATGTTTGACTACTTCGGTCTTTTTTCCCTGGAAGCGGGAAACCACATTATCCTTGACCGTTCGGGCAAATCCGGACAATCCATGATAAACGCTGCTTAAAATGTGCATCCTGCCTTCCCTGGCAATTTCAATCCTTCAGCAACTCGATATTAAAGGCCTGAGCCCAGTGTTTGACGATTTTCTCAGTATAAGTACTCAATCATACGAAATCATATTTTTTGACTTATTGTTCAGGCACTTGCGGCAACTGCTCCTGCGTTGCTCTAGCTCCTGCATCCATGCAGTCGTGCTGTGTTGCAACTCTGGTCACATAGCTTGCTATGTTCCCGTCGTTGCGCCTTGCAGAGCACCTGCCCAATAAGCCAGAAATATTCGATTTCGTATGGCTGAGTACTTATGTATCGACACTTGAGCTACCGGTATAACCCAAAGCTTTCGGTTTGTTGTCCAGGCTGGTTTTGTTGAATTGGAAGAGAGGAAGAGTAGGAGGTTGATTTTTTCGTGCATCTCTGGAAAACGATACTGCCTCGTTTTCCAGAGTATTTGGCGTTGTCAAACCTGCGGCAGGTACTTATTTGCCTGGTAGAGGGGATCGGAGGTGTAGCCATTACAGGCCAGAGGTTCCTGATTGCTGTCTGATTGGAGGGAAATAAGGTATTCCGGATAACGGATGTCGTCTATTTCGCCACCAGGGTGGGTAGCGTCCTCAAATAACCGTTTGTTGTCGAGTCCTGGATTATACATGATCGTCTTCCTTTACGATGCTGTTTTTTAAGACTTTAAAACGGGAAAGATTTAAAGCGGTAAATTGTTTAATCAGTTGTCGATGAACGCAGTATTTTTATTTTCTCCGATCTGAAAGTATTCCTGTTAAGCCTTAAAGCTATTGAGATTTGCAGCCCTGAAACATTCTGTCTGTGTTCTTCAGCTGTAAAGACTAAGGTATCGGATTTCTTTTCGACTGTCACTCTTTTGACGTGTGGTATTTTTTTGACGGCATCATCTGGATGCAGGCTCTCGCGGTTAACGCTGACAAATTCTTCAGTTGAAAATGGGGATGCTCTGGAATGAGCGGGGCAAATTACTTATGCGGGTGATGCTATCCCACAGTCGATAGTGAGTGATCTTTACTGCCGAAATGGGCTTTCTGTTATATCATTATCCGTTCTCTAATTTTGAAAATCATTATGCCAGTGACTCAGCCCAAACCCCTGGACCGTAAGTTTTCCGTTGCTCCCATGATGGCATTAACGGACAGACATTGCCGTTACTTTCACCGTTTGCTGTCGGAGCACTCTCTGCTTTATACCGAAATGGTGACCACCGGGGCTCTGGTATTTGGCGATAAAGACCGTTTTCTCAGGCACAATCCTGAAGAGTATCCACTGGCCCTTCAGGTGGGTGGTCATGACCCTCAACATCTTGCCCGGTCAGCCCAGTACGCAGAACAGTCCGGATACCAGGAGATCAACCTGAACGTGGGTTGTCCCAGTGACAGGGTTCAGAATGGTCGCATTGGTGCCTGCCTCATGGCAGAACCCGAGACAGTTGCGGAAGGGGTCAAAGCCATGAAACAGGCGGTGGATATTCCGGTAACAGTGAAGCACAGGGTTGGCATAAACGGTCGTGATTCTTACGAGGAGCTGGTGGATTTTGTCGGAAAAGTGGCTGAAGCCGGTTGCGAAACATTTATTGTGCACGCGCGTATCGCAATTCTTGAGGGTCTGTCTCCCAAGGAAAATCGTGATATTCCTCCTCTAAAGCCTGAGTTGGTTTATCAGCTGAAAAAAGATTTCCCGCAACTGGAAATTACCATCAATGGCGGCATAGGAACCTTTGCCGAGATTGAACAGCATATGGAACATGTGGATGGTGTTATGTTGGGCAGGGAGGCTTATCATAATCCCTATCTGATGGCTGAAGTCGATAATCGTCTATATGGTACCGGCAAACCGGTGATCGAGCGTCATCAGGTTGTTGAGAGAATGCTGCCCTACATTGAATCCGAGCTGGCAAAGGGCGCATTCCTGAGTCACATAACCCGTCATATGCTGGGTCTTTACCAGGGGCAGCCTGGAGCTCGTAAGTTCCGTCGTTATATCAGCGAAAATGCTCATAAAAATGGCGCGGGGCCAGAGGTGCTGCTTGAAGCAGTCAAGCAGGTTGAAAGTCTGAGGGAAAGAGCACAGGATGCGGCCTGAGATAGTAAAAAAGTCCCAGTGGTAAGCGACGTTGAGCTGAAACCTTCTCTTTGGAATTGATCTTCAGCTCCTGTTTTTGTCTTCCTGTTCATCTTCATCATCTTGATTTTTGTTTTTATCTCGATGTTTATTTTCGTCTTGATTTTTGTCTTCATCAGGGCCATTGGTTTGAATCTGCTCAAGCTGCTTCACCAGTCCACTGAAGGTTTCCCGGTTTTCTTCGCTCAGACTCATTAATACCTTATGGGCGTCCAGAACTTTCCTGGCCTGACTGGACTGCTCCAGATTTCCATCGCAGGCAATGTCATGCATGTTCAGATTCAGGTTCAGTTTTTCATAGCCTTCCAGCTCCCTGACTATCACAAACACTCTGTCAAACCCCATACTCAGGAGAATTCGGGTGATGTCATCTTTAGTAGAAATAATAACTGGCACCAGCCCCAGATTTTTTTTGGTTTGAATCGACAATTTGGCCAGGAGGCCCAGAGAGGTGCTGTCGATGGTGTCAGTGTCGGTCAGGTCAATAATGACAGAGGTGAAATCAGGCTTGCTAAGCATCTTTTCAAGAGAAGCACAGAGGGTTAGCCGTACTTCTCCCACCAGTTTCAGAATATAAGTGCCATCGCTTTTTGCGAACAGTATCTTTCCAGTAGTCATTCAGTCTCGAGCCAGGATCAGCAGGGCAACGTCATCTGGAATGGCTTTCATGGTTTCTAGCCCCAGCTTTTCTGTCAGCGCCGATACGGTGACGGCTCCCTCTTTAATAACAGACAACAAGTAGTCTTCCTTCTCCTGAAGTGTCTGCTGTGGCAGTACCTCCAGAATACCGTCGGACAGGATAGTCAAGGTAAATTGCTCGGGCAAGTCAATGGTGACATCTTCAAAAGTAGCGTCTTCAAATAGCCCTACGGGCAACCCCCGGCCTTCAATACAGCGGGTCTCTTCCGGCGTGGAAAGAATGGGCAGAGGGTAGTGACCGCCAAAGGCATAAGTCAGCTTTTTATCACGGGTGTCGACAACACCGCCAAAGACCGCAACATGTTTACCCAGGCCGGTTTCGAGAAGGCTACGGTTGAGGAAGTTGAGCACATGGGAAGGTTTGACCCTGACCCGTCCACCATGAGACTGATATTCCTTGAGCAGGTTCATGGACATGTGTTTCAGTAATACCGTGATAAAGGCCGAAGAAGCACCATGGCCGGAGACATCAGCCAGGTAGAAGGCAAAACTGTGCTCGTTCAGGACGAAGTAGTCAACAAAGTCGCCACTGAGGTAGAGAGACGGGATGATCCGGTGGTCGACCTTGAAATTTTCAAAAATCAGGGGTTCCTGAGGCAGCATCTTCATCTGAACCTGGCGACCGGCCTTCTGGTCCTCCTGCAGCAGGTGCAGGTTGTTTTCCAGTGAGTGAATGGCCTCTTCAAGGCTTTCACGGTAGCGGCGGTTTTCAAGTATCAGCTGAGCATTTTCAAGAGCACGGTTAATGGCGTACTCAAGAACTTCCAGATCGACGATAGGCTTGATGATGTAATCACTGGCACCCAGGCGTAATGCCTGAACGACATCGGTCATGACACCGGCACCGGAAACCACAATAAAGGGTGTATCCGGAGACATCTCCCGGACGTTTCGAAGCACTGCCAGTCCATCCATCTTCGGCATCCGAAGGTCACAGAGAATCAGATCCGGGGAGGTCTCTTTGAATACAGCCAGCCCCTGCTCACCATTTTCTGCCTGAAGAATATTGAATCCGCTGTCTTCGAGATAGGCTACGATGCTTTCTCTGACAATTGTGTCATCATCAATGACCAGGATGGTCCTGCTGGTCATATTTATAATCCTGCCTGCTGGAGAGATCTGTCCAAACCTTTGTCAGGAAAATCTACGTCAAGGAAAACAGAGTGCATCTGACCTTAAACCATTATTGATTTGTCTGTGATGAAACATACTCTCAACCCGGCCTTGCTGCAAGCTGAGGGAAGGTAAAGCAAGGAAATCTATCCGGAGCTGAGGTTCCGTTTTTTCTGGTCTGATCGTCGGATTATATCGAGGCAGAATTGGCCAATTATGCCTCGAATCAGTGGGTTAGGAGCCTGATTCAAGGCATTTGAAGAGGTACTACCTGTCAGAAGTCGTCTTCTGGCAGCTGACCTGTAATCAGGTATTCACGGCGTTGCAGATAGGCATCCCGAACAAAGGTATAGCTATCACCCACAATCAAATCTTCAGCGCTGAGCAGGGAGGAACGGGTGCTGACAATGTCCACTCCTCTTACAACCCATTGATTCCGTTCTGGCTCAAATTGTCCCTGAAGGTTCAACATGGAGTCTGGCAATAAGCCGATACCGGATCTGAGTGTTCTGGGCCCGAGAAACGGCAGTACAATATAAGGGCCCGACGGACTGCCCCAGTGAGCAAGCGTCAGGCCAAAGTCTTCATATTGCTGTTCAATCCCCAGTGGGGTGGCGACATCAACCAGTCCCAGCATACCTATCGTAGAGTTAATGCCGAAGCGACTAACTGAAGCCAATGCCTCACCGCCTTTAAACTGTAACAAAGCATTGGCAGCATTACGGATCTCGCCGAGGTTTGAGAAGAAGTTAGTGACCAACTGCTGAATAGGTTTGGGAGTCACTGCATCATACCCTCTGGCCACTGGCCTCAGGGTATAGTCGTCCAGCGTATGATTGAATGAAAAGATTGCACGATTCGCTCGCTCCCAAGGGTCGTCGTAGGAGACAACAGCAGCACCGGCAGTCGAGATATACCCTGCCAGTAGCAGAGTGGGTATTAATTTAACCATATTTTTTAGAGTATTTTTCAGGTTTGCAGCCAGTGCGCGTCTCACGTTCCTGTCCTCGCTTTCCTTGTTGTTAGAAACTAGCCCAAATCATTGTGTGTAGAGTTATAGTTTGAATCATTTCACAGATGAGTGAAATAATTCATACGGATATTGATCTTTTAAGGATTCAAAAATCTGAAAAATGTATAAAAATCTTTCAATCTTCCTGTGAATCTGCCAAAACCGCGAGCCTGCACCTATTTTACGGTGTCCGTTAAGGATATTTTCTGACCATGCCAGCTAAGGAGTATACGTTTGGACAACCTGGCAATTATTCTCGTACTCGTTTCATCTTTCATGCACGCCGGCTGGAATTGTCTTGGCAAAAAAGTCAGGCCTTCAGGAGCCAGCTTTACCCTGTCCGTAATAATGGGGATGCTGGCTTTTGTGCCTCTGTTGCTTTTCTATATCGACTGGTTGGGAGAAATTTCCCGGGAAATTTGGCATTTGTTGATTCTGAGTGGTCTGTTTCAGGCCATCTACTACCTGGGTTTGGGCCAATCATACCGTTTTGGTGATATGTCGTTGATGTATCCGGTCTCCCGAGCCCTGCCTGTTCTTCTGGTTCCACCGGTTATCGGTTTATTAGGTTGGGGAGCGGAGTTCTCATCGGATAAATGGCTGGCATTCAGCCTGATTGTTTCAGGCTGTATCATCCTGCCATTGTGGCACTGGAGTGATATAAGCTGGTCTCATTACCTCAATTCTGCAACGGCCTTTGCAGTAATGGCTGCTGTAGGTATTACGGGATATTCTGTGGTCGACAGTCAGGCTCTTATGTTGATGAGAGTACTGTGGCCCGTCGAAGGGGTGGCCTTCAAAAGTGCTCTGCTCTATTTGATTCTTCAGGCCATCACAACCTGCCTCTGGCTGGTGCTTTTCACATTTCCTTTTCAGAAGCAGCGAAGGGAAATCGCACAGTTGTTTGCATCTCATCGGGGCACTCTGTTTTTTACAGGAGTGGCTATGTTCTCTACTTACAGCATTGTACTGGCCGCCATGGCATTTGCTGACAATGTCAGTCTGATTGTGGCTTTGCGACAAACCAGCATTCCTGTAGGTGTTTTGATGGGTGTTTTTCTGCTAGGAGAGAGGGGGTCGACACAAAAATGGTGGGGCACCGGATTCATCGTTTTCGGCTTGATTCTGGTAAGTATCTGACGATGCATAAGTAAATGAATCTGGCATGAAACCTGAATGGTAAAAAAGCCATGTTTTGGCACTGGAAGCTGAAAATATCTTGTGAGACTATCAGGTGCTTAGCAATCAGGAGGAATCATGGACGATAGCCGAAAGAACGAAACCGAGACTCGCAGCAGTTTACCCAATTGTCGTAATGAGGCACGGTTACTGGCTCTGAGAAAAGCTTACCTTGCGGGTGAGCTAAGGGTGGACAGTGCCAGAGTGGCAGATAAACTGCTCGCTTTCGAGAGTAAACTTGAATCAGCACTGAGTGACCAGAGTCATCTGAACGACAAAAGCAACTGACTGATTTCGCCGACAGGGATTTATCTTAAGACAGTGCTCAGAACGACTTTAATTCTTGGAAAAATTTCATCGATTCGTTAAAATGAAAGTCAGCCAGCCGGAACGATCTGCCCGCTGGCTTTTCTATGCTCCCTTGGCACAGCTGGATAGCGCGGCCCCCTCCTAAGGGGCAGGTCGGAGGTTCGAATCCTCCAGGGAGCGCCATATTTTTCAAGTACTTACCTCCTTATAGCTATTTTTTCTTCCTTGGTTTTTGCCGCTGGGTGTAGGTATGGGTGTAGGTTTCTATTTTGCTTTATCTGGGATTTCCTGAGACATACAGTTACAACTGCCTTTAAATGTCTTCCTGTCATCCGTTGCTAAGATCAGCTTTTGAATTCAAAAGCATCCCTCAGTAAGTCTGTTATCATCGGGCGATTTGCTTCCAGAGACTCTTTGGTGACTTTGAGTCGGTAGCCTTTCCTTTTATCGTATTCCAGTAGGTCCAGGTTTGAGTTTGCCAAAAGCTGATCCACTTCACTGGTTTGTGGAAGTCTGATACTCAGGGTCATATTGTTCCGCAGAGGGGTGCAGGTACCAAAAATTTTGGAATAGCCATTCAAGTTGAAGCTGATGTACCTCCTTGTATAGTTCATCGTAATATCTGGGTTGATGGTCTGGGCAATTCTTAATACATCATCTGCAATAGCAGTTGTTTCAGGGTTGGCTTTTTCATTTTCCCAGTATTGTCGGTTAGCGGAGTCACCTATGTTTTCATCTTCACTGGCTACGCCGTAATATGCGGTCGTATCCAGTACTTTAGTAAACAACAATCCAACACCTTCAGGGGTTTCTATTGCTGAGACTTGAAGGGCCATGATTGGTATCGCGCCGTTTAACAGGCTGATGACATTTAAAAATCGACTGGTAATATCTTCAGCAATAAGAATTGCGGTGTGATCATATTGGGGATGCCTTTTTCTTTCGATATCCCAGTACTCCATAGTACGAATCATATGGGATGGGTCGGTAGCACCCAACTGGACTTCTACTTCATAACGGCCATTGCCGTTGTTATCTTCGAGCAGTAAGTCAAGCCTCCCTGCGCACGGCTGAACTCTTTCTCTGTCTCTAACGAATACATCACCAATTCCCAGAATCTCTGGGAAGTTGTAGATGACATCCTGTAACCACTTTTCATTGAGCTTTGGGTGTTTCTTGAGCTTGAGAGTTTGCAGTTTTGTAAAGTTCATTGGGCCGTGAGCCTGTTATTTTGAGGTATTCATAATTCTCGGAAATCTGGATCTTATCTTTATTTTCAAAATTGGTATGGTGAAGCCATTGCAATAGCATTTCGCAACACTCAATAGCGCTAGCCCTATTGCTCAGATTAATGTGTGTTTCAGAATGGATTTTTTAGTTCGCCTCAACGCTGTTTTATCGTCGGTTTTTCGCTCACTTATATTCTTAAAAGAAATAAAAAAATATTTTTTATTTTTCGAATTCATATTAACAATGGCCAGATATTATGACTAATATTTTGATATGTGGACTTAAAATGTTAAACAGAATAAACAGAACATTATTAAAAGGAGGACATGATGTCCAAAAACAAACTTTTCGATTCTATCGATGCAGCATTGATGAATAAGGCATCAGCTGTGAGAATGAAGCTGTTCCTTGAGCCTGCGGGTGGTGCTGAGGATAAAGTTTTTCCACCTACTTATAAGCATCGCTCTGATGACAAGAAGAGTGAATATGCGTCAGAGAAAAGAATATCAAATGGAAAAGAATTGCAGTGTACTCTTCTCGATTCAGTAGCTTCGCAGGCCAACAGGATAGAAGATGCAATCTTACAGAAAATGAAGTCAGGGAGTTTGGGATTACCAGATATTCAGATTACTTTTGAATCCATTAATAAAAATATTAGTGTTCTTGAATTACCGCATCGGCTTTATGATGCGATAGTTCGTGATAGTCTCTTAAACGATGTGCCTTTTAGACAAACAGAGTTAGGTCAATTAATAACTTCCAGTGACTTTGTAAATGCTACTGCTCTTTTTGAGCAACATCCTGTTACGTTGTTATTAGGAGGCTGGGATTCACATAACCGGAACAACGGATTGGGAGTAAGGTTGCAGCGATGCCTGACATCTGAAATTAACGCAATCGGTGTTATTGGGGGGAAAAGGGTTGGAGGGCGAATCGATCCCGTTGCTATCAATAAAGATGCAGCCACTATTTATAAAGCGGAGGATACAGAAAGTCTCTGGACTCTTGATGAAGAAGAGGCGGAGAAGAAAAATCAAAAGCCAGTACCAATTTCAAGTCGGTCAAATACAGGTGATGGAAAACCATCGGCCATAGGCCATGGTAATATTCCACCTACGGTTTCTGAGCTGGGTGGTGTTACCTGTGAACAGATTGAACAAACAGCGGTCCTTTCCCTGACCCAGATTCGGAAGATGCGTTTCCCGGATCTTGATACGGGTGAGCTTTCCGAAGAGCGAGATCACATTTGTAGAATGGTGCTAGCCCTTTTAGGGTTACATGGTCTGGCATTGCAATATGATCAGGGTTATGACCTCCGTTCAAGATGTTTACTCATACCATCGGATGAGCCTGTGGTTACTATCATTGGTAAGACAGCAAAAGAAAAAGAGTCCCTGCCGCTTGATTCAAAAGATACACTGGATGCATTGAATTACGCAGTTAAAAAATTGAAGAAAGTAGGTGTCCGTTGGAATGCTGCGCCGGTAGAGTTGAAAGCATCGGATAAATTGGAAAAGCTGATTTCTAAAAGCCGAGCTCTCTCTGATGTAGAGGGGGGTTGAGATGTTAAATATTGCCGTAGAACTATTAGCTGGTCGATATTACGCAGGCGATTATAGCGATCGGGATAAGGCTGAATGGCCTCCGCACCCGGGGCGTTTATATTCGGCTTTACAGGCCACGCATTTTCATCTTGGCGGTAAGGAAGAAACGAAAAAGGCCTTATGCTGGTTAGAAGAACAAAAGCCTCCCTCTATTGTTTGCTCGGAAGCACAATTTCGATCCGTTTCAACGGCTTTTGTGCCAGTAAATGATCAGTCAACTTTGAAAGAACATCGACTTAAACAGCCTCGAACGTTTCCCTGTGCCATTCCTGAGGTGCCACTAATTCAATTTATTTGGGGCGCAAAGCCAGACAAAGCCATTTATGATGCATTGAATTATCTGGTAGAGCATTTGTCCTATCTTGGAACTTCTAAATCAGCTGTATGCTCCTGGATTTCAACTGATAAGCCGGAGCCAAATTATATTCCCTCAATTGACGGAAATATTTTCTTAAGGGTTCCTACCAAGGGTCGCTTTCAGGAGCAGGAGGATATTTTCGAATTAGGGCTGGACCCAAGAGCAAGGCCAGCTAATGGCCAATTCTACAAGTCAGTAAATAAATGTGTTGCAGTTGAACCCGAACCATTAGCTAACCCTTATTGGGATGCCAGAGATTTTTATGTTTTTACCTTGCATGGAAAATCAGCACAGAGCGTTGAGTCCACATTGATTTTATCCAGCAGTATCAGGAAAGCATTATTGTCACTCGTTGGAGACAGCGCACCAGATATCCTTCATGGCCATGGAAAAGGTCAGCATCTTGCTTTTCTACCTCTACCTTTTGTGGGATTACATGAACATGCCAATGGTCAGGTTCCCGGTTTCGCAGTGGCTTTACCCAAAGGTATTGATTTCTGTGACAGACAAAAAATTCTGGAAACTTTATTCAAGCTGAAGAAACTTAATTTTAACGGTCAATGTTTTGATGTTAGTTCGGGGGCGAATGATCCTAGAAAAACACTACAGCCCTCAAGGTGGGTGCAAGCATCGAAATATTGGGAGTCCGTAACCCCTGTCGTATTTGACCGACACCCAAGAAAGTCAGCTGGGAATACCAAGACAGATATCCTGTGTCAGGCATGTAGAAATATGGGGCTTCCTGATCCGGTAAATATTCATATTTCAAAGCAAAGCTGCTTGAGCGGAGTGCCTTCCAGCGAAGCATTTAAAGTAATTAGAAAAAAAGGAGAGCCTTTCAGACCCTTCTTCCATATCTCGCTGGAGTTTGACCGTCCTGTATACGGGCCAATAGTGTTGGGAGCTAAGCGTTTCTTCGGACTCGGTCTTTTTGCCCCTGAAGGTTTGCCAAGGTGATAGGGAGGCGGTTATGGATATAAAAGAGCGGTTTACACAGTTTTATCAAGCGGTACATGGTCAGGAAAAAAGCCCCTTCCCGTGGCAAATAAGGCTGTTGCAGTACTGGTTGGAGAATGGTCTTCCAGCAAGCATAAATCTGCCCACAGCATCTGGAAAAACATCAACGCTTGATGTGGCTGTATTTGTCTTGGCAGAGCAGGCTCTACTGCCTCCTGAACGTAGAACGGTAGGTAGAAGGATCTTCTTTGTAGTAGATAGAAGGCTGGTGGTCGACGATGCTCATACCCATGCGGAACAGCTGGTGAGAGTCTTGATTGAACAGCGGTCAAAACCGGCAGTTAAAAGTGTGGCAGATAAACTTTTGAAATATGGTGGCGAGTCTCCTCTGATGACTGCTGTTATGAGGGGAGGGATGTTTATCGACAACAGATGGGTAGAATCACCCTGCCAGCCAGTAATTTGTTTGACGACTCTCGATCAGGTTGGTTCCCGGTTATTGTTCAGGGGCTACGGAGTTTCACCCTGGCAGTGGCCAATACATGCCGGGCTGGTGGCCAACGACAGCACATTCATAATTGATGAGGCGCACCTGATTCAGCCATTTGTCGATACACTGGAAATTATCCCAAAACTCCGAAAACAGCAAAAAACTATCCGGGTGCCTTTCAATTTTACCGTCATGTCCGCCACATTAGGAACTCAGGCTGAGTTTCTGCTGGATGATGAAGATTTCTCCCATCCGGTTTTATCTGAACGTCTGACAAATAACAAAGTGGCTCGTTTGATTTCTGCCGATTATGAAGATTTTAATCGTGTTGCAATACAACAGGTAAAACTGTTGGCGAAAAAAAAGCGACATAAAATCATTGGAGTCATTGTTAATCGTGTGGACAGTGCCAGAGCGATTTTTGAAGAACTTAATAGAACAAAGGATGTAGTTCTGTTGACTGGGCGTATTCGTCCCTACGACAGAGATCGCTTGCTTGAGAAAATAGGAGGGCAGCTAAAAGCGGGCGATACATCGCGGAAGCATCGTGAGAAACCATTGTATGTGATTGCCACCCAGACTGTGGAAGTCGGAGCGGATATTAGCTTTGATGCTCTTGTTACCGAGTGTGCCTCTCTTGAGGCATTGCAGCAACGTTTTGGTCGTCTGGATCGCCTGGGCAAGCTGATAGATACCGAGGCGATGATTATCCTGAGAAAATATCCCAAGGGCAGGCTTGACCCTGTTTATCAGCAGGCTAGAGGCGACACGTTTAAATGGTTAAAAAAAGTAGCTTCCGGAAAAGGCGCCAGTGCATCGGTCAATATGGGTAACGAGGCGCTTGCTGGGTTGAAAAGTGATCCGGCTAATCCACCACCCACGGCACCCATAAACCATGCACCCGTTTTGATGCCTGCCCTGGTTGATCTCTGGATGCAAACTGCCCCCCGTCCTGAGCCCGAGCCTGATATTGAGCCTTACTTAAGGGGTGTTCAGAAGCCAAGTCGTGATGTTTATCTTATCTGGAGAGTCGATTTACCTCCGTCTGCAGGTGATGACCTGAAAGACGTCGATGTACTGCTTTCATGGCTTCCTCCTACAGGGAGGGAGTCATTAGCTGTTCCAGTGGCCGCCGCTCGCAGTTGGTTGACCGGTGACACCTATCAATCTTTTGGCGATGTTGATTATGAAGAGGCTGCACAAGACTCAACGCAGCTCCATCAGTCGAAAGCTACTGTCATAAAATACGAAGAGGGTGGATGTCGCTGGGTCACCGCTGAACAGATAAGACCAGGTGATACACTGGTCATTCCTTCTGGGCGTGGAGGTACTGATGAGTTTGGCTGGTTACCAGAAGGGAAAAAAAATAAGCATGTTTCAGTTAAGGACCTGGCAGAACAAATTCAACTTGAGCGTTTCAGAGAACAGAAGAAAGGACAGCTGTCATTACGATTACAGCCGAATGTGCTAAGCCAGTGGCTAGAAATATCAGAGGAGCTATCTACCCAGCTGTCTCAGCTCTGTGTTGCCATAAAAGGAGAGTGTGGTGCAGAGTCACTGCGGGATGATGTTGATGCTATTCTGGAAGATTTATCACAAACGGTGGACCCGGTCATCGCTGAAAGCTTGCCTTTGAAATATTTCCTCAATCAACCCTTCCAGATTCACCTTCATCCATCCGGTGACGGTGTTATTTTAACATTAGGTAGAGAACTGCTGGTTTCGGATACTTGGGATAAGACTTCCCATACCCGACCCATTGCCCTTGAGGATCACCTGCTCGGTGTTGAACGTGAAATACAGCGACTGGCTGAGAAGTGTGGTCTTCCGGATCGGCTTGCGGAGACTGTAGCACAGGCGGGTAAGTATCATGATATTGGTAAGGCTGACCGCAGGTTCCAAACGCTTTTGCATGGCGGCGATAGCTTAGCTGCAGGGCAAGGCGAAGTGCTGGCAAAATCAGGCACCAACCCCAGTGACCGAGAGGCTGTGCAAAAAGCCCATGAGCGATCAGCTCTGCCAAAAGGATTCCGCCATGAAGTACTATCGGTCGCGGTTCTGCAACGCAACCAGCATATTGCGCTAGTAGACAGAGGGTTAGTGGAGTATTTGGTTGGGACCCATCATGGGCGATGTCGACCACTGCCTCCTGTTATTCAAGATGATTTTGATGACAGATATCCGCTGGATCTGTTTGAGGAATCGTTCTTGATTAGCTCACAGCATAATTTACAAAATATCAGTAGCGGCTGGATAGATAACTTCTGGTTCCAGGTGCATCGATTCGACTGGTGGACGCTGGCTTATCTTGAAGCCATTGTTCGTTTAGGAGACTGGGCGCGTTCCCGGAAGGAGGCAGAAGAATGAGCAAACTTTCATTGCCTGGTCTGGATGGGCGCTCTCCCATGGGGGTAATGGCAGCCTGTGGTTTATTGAGAGTGATAACGCGAATGATGCCTGAGAGGTTGCCAAAACTTTCCTGGGTTAAGGTGTCCAGAACTGCTGAGCTGCATATGCCTGATGGGGCCGAAACGCTGGAGACCATTTTGATGAGGGCTCTCGAGTATCGCCTGAACTCTCGAGTCCTGACGTTGGGTGACGATATCAAGTTGCCACCTGAAGAGTATCAAAGGTGGGTTTTAGAGTGTTTGTCAGATACATCTGATGGCACATATGGTGATGATCTGATTGAATTTATGCCTGCTTTTGGCAGTGACCAGATTACCCAGTCGGTAAAGAATGCGATTAAGACGACACCGTTTCATATGACGGCTGGACAGCAGCGCTTTCTTCGAATGGTCCGTGAGTTAGTTCAAACCTTAGGGCAGGAAGAAAGTATCGCAGAAAAAATGAATGAGGCTCTCTTCGAGCCGTGGGCATACCGGGATAAAGTTCACTCAATGGGGTGGAACCCTGCAGGTGAAAGAACCCACGCTTATCAGCAGGAGGCGCCCAGCAAATCCAAAGCAAAAGGGGTTATGCTGGCAGTTTGGTTGGCCTTTGAGGCGTTACCCCTGTTCCCGTGTATGGCAACAGGTAGAAAACTGAGAACTTCTGCTTTTACTGGATATGGCAGAAAGCAGTTTTTCCATTGGTCCCTGTGGTTTGAGCCCATCAGTTTGATTGCGGTGAAAACACTGAACAGTCATATGGGCAAAGAGATGAGAGGCGCCGATGTGCCTGTGGCTGGTCTATACGAGCTATACAGTAGTCGTCGGATGCCGCTTGGTGATAAAGGGTTTAGTGTATTTAAACCTTCAGTGATGGGACATTTGCGCTAACCCCGTGTGCTCAAATAGACCTCGGTGGGTTAGCGATCAGGTAATTTGTCCTTTAACAATGGATTTATTTTGTTTGGCCTTTGCCTGTACGGGGCTTGGTTGTTTATTTTTTTAGGTTAGCGAAAATGGCCTGTAGAGTCTCTGGTAGCAAAGGTGGCGGGTTTTCTGGGCTCTCGAAGTCCAGCCTCGTTGAAGCGATATTGTTATTACAGAAAACGCCTTTCGAGTTTGGGCTTTCTGGGCTCTCGAGGCCCAGCCATATTGCAGTTTCATATAGGCACGCGTTGCTAGGTGAGCGTTGTGGTTTTCTGGACTCTTGAAGTCCAGCCCCGTTGAAGCTGGAATTTTGATTTCACGCCGCCCGCGTCGGCTTTTTTTCTAGGCTTTCGAAGCCCAGCCTCGTTGAAGCATCGCCTCTTCATTGCCCTCTAGCTCGAAGTCGCGGTTTTCTGGGCTCTCGAAGTCCAGCCTCGTTGAAGTTATGAAATGAATTATACCGTCTGGAAGAAGCGTGGGTTTTCTGGGCTCTTGAAGCCCAGCCTCGTTGAACTTCACTCCATCGCGTGGCAGAGTCTTAGAACGATGGGTTTTCTGGGCTCTCAAAGTCCAGTCTCGTTGAAGCTGTTTGTTTTGCTTAACCTCAGGGTCATTACAGACCTTTCCCGGGCTCTCGGGCCCGGCCTCGTTGTTGTACTTAGGGCTGATGTCATCGAATCTGGTAAAATATAAGTAGAGGTTTTTCTAGTTCAGGGATGGATGACAGATGGCACTCAACGCACGACAAAGGACATTTGTCGAGGAATATATCAACAACCCTTCTTCGGTGGCTGAGGCTGTGAAGAAGGCAGGTTATCGTACTGCCAACCCCCACTCAACAGCGGCCAAGCTGTTAGTGCATCCAGCGGTGAAAGAGGGGATACGCAGGCAGCGGGAAAGGCTTCAGAAACGTCATGATATGACCCGGGACAAACTGGCACTGATGCTGATGGAAACATACCATGTGGCCGATACCGTTTCCGACCGGTTAAAAGCTATTCGGCAACTGGCAGATCTCTATGGGCTTTGATCTCTGACCTTTGTCATTTTCCCCGAACCCCACCAACTAATAATGTCTGCACTTTGCCAGGAGTCCCGGGAGAAAGTTTAATTCCTGCCATAGCCGTTTAAGAAGAGGGGGCCTATGAAAGGGGGATGGATGCCTTTTTATCTCGGAATCCTAAACCCTGTGGTTCAGATGGAAGTCAGGTTTTTGCGATTTCTCAGGAATGGAAACTGAAAAAAATTTCCGGAATTTTGGGACAGGCTTTCAAGATTGATTTTGAAACCTGCCACATCCGGAAGTATTGAAAATTCTGGTCTGGGACAGGTATCCATGTTTTTACCTATAAAATATTAAAAATAAATATACCGATAAAAACTACTTTTTCCTCCGACAGTCGGAGCCAAGGGCAAAGCAAAAAAAACCTGCCTAATCCGGAAACCCGGATCACCTGGCAGGCTTTGAATAGGTTGATAGATGAGTGAGTAGGTTGAACCTACTCGCCCCACTCCACAGGCTGCTTGAGAAAAGCTTCAAAATCAGCACGGCTGGTTTGTAAGTCTGAAAGTCTGACGACCCTGAACTGTTTACCATTCTCCCGTATTTTGCAGTCTGTATTGATGTTTGGTGACATCTCTTTCAACTTACGGTAGAAGGCATTATTCGCGGTATATTCAGCTTTAGACCCTGCTGAGTTTTTAAAAGCCTCGTAGAGCTGTTTTTTATCGGTATGTTCTGGCCATTCCTGATTATGAGGGTAAAGCTGTCCATCATGGAGGCAGGTATACCACCAACTTTCAGCAGGCTCCATACTTTGCTCTTTCTGGGCGAGCAATGCATCGGTTTTAGGGACATCCCGGAGGTTCTTTGAAGAGATATCCCGGGTTACCAGCAGATGGTGCAGGGCTTCAAGGCCACCGTTATTCATCTGCTTTGCAATGGCTTCAAAATAAGCAGCGTCCTGTTGGTGCTGGTTACCGACATCAAGTACCAGAAACCGTCGCTCTTCTGCTCCAGCAGGCACTGCCCAGTCATTATTGGTGGCCATGATCACCCGGTTGTAGTTATCCATGGGGGTCGCATCTTTATTCTTGAACTCAACTATCCGGCGCTTTTCGGTAATCAGGGTTTTCAAAGAGCCTTGCAACTCTTTTTTACCGGGCCAGTAAACTTCATCCAGAAATACCAGGATACTATCCGCAAGAATAGCGTTGAACCTACCCAGTATTTGCTCAGTAGAGGTAATCTGCTTGTAGTGTCTGCCAAACAGCTTGCCAAACCAAGAGGCAAATACGCCTTTACCGGTGCCTTGCCTGCCCCTGAGAACAATGGCTATGCCAATCAGTATCTCAGGGTTTTGGACAAGGTGAGCCATCCAGTCAAGGATGTAATCGTATATCTGCTCATCACCGTTACATATATTGTCGCGTATATGGTTCAGGTAAAGGTTGCAATCACCTTCAATGGGTTCACAGCTCAAGCCCTGCCATAGATTGAATACATCGTCGTTGGCCGCTTTTCCTGGGGCAAAAACAACCTGCTCATATTGACTTCGTTTAGGGTGTTTCAACCAATATTGAGAGGCACTTTTGCCATCTCTGGTAAACCGGTTCATTTGGGCTTTGTTGAAGTCCTCAAAGCTCATGCAAGCGACCTCAATGCCCGACGCCCCACGATCTAATACCACTGTCTTGCCGCCGACGCGAACAACAGAATAGCGGGCATTGTACTCGTACAGAATCGGGTCATTTGCCGCTATTTTTTCATCATCCGATGAACGAATACTCTTCAGCGTCTTTACCAGTTTTTCATCAGACAAAGGTGGACTGTTTTGACTGTTCCATAACCGAAGCCCTGTCAATATCCGCTGGTTGTTGAATCCCTGCCGTATCCAGGCACCAATCAGGCTGGTCAATGCCGCTGTTCTTTCGCCGTCGCCCAGTGACACATTGAGAGCAACCAGCACCCGGCTGGAAGGCTTATATTGGTTGACTTCATTGATGCTAAGTCCTAACCCCTCGATGACCTTATCCAATGTGTAAGCCTTGTGGTCGAATGCCTCTAACACACTGCTCAGAAACGGGTCACCTTTATGGTGGAGGAAGCCCGGAACTCGCATTACACGACTAAGGTTACAGACTGAAGAATCTCCATCAAAACGTCTGGCAATGGCTTTCTGCACTGGTTTAAATTGATCGACTGGGAAATTCTCCACTTTCCAGTAAGCATGGTACTTGTCAGGGCTGGTTTCGATGATCATATGTGGTGGTAACACTCCTTCTTTCTTAACGGGCGCCAGAGGCGCACCGTCAAGATCAAGAAACACAGCGTTCACGCCAACCACATTGGCGTCCTTACCGCCTTTGCCATCAGTCTCGTTGACCATAACAAAAATGTCTCCACCCTGTTGGTTTGCCCGCATCAACTGGTCTTTGCTTTCAGCAAAGGTACCGCAGATATTTTGGGCGCTGCCATTTTTGTGGATGACTCTGAACTGGTGGCAGGCCTCCCGACCTGCCAGGTGGTTCAAAAACGCTTCTGCCATATCCAGATTTGCGTGGGCTATGCCAGTTCTCATTTAGCACCTCCATGTCGCAGAATAACGGGGGAGCTTGCAGCGTCGTGCTCAGTCCAATAATTATCAAATAAATCACATAAAGCGTGGTCTAGTAATTTAGGCGTAAGAACAACATTAGCCCCAAGACTAATGGACTCTTTTGTCCCTTCGATGAAGATCGTCTCTATATGAGGGCCCCCGTCAGGCTCATTGGCGAACGTGTTAAGATCACATCGAAAAAAAACACTGTTTAAACCGGTCTCATGGCCTTCAGGTACCCACAAAGGATGGTAGTTCATCAAAAAATATACACTCAGATTTTGGACGTTGTGTTGAAATTCGGTGCCAGTCACTACAATATCCATTATTTGCTCTCCCCATAGGCTGCATCATTCGCTGCTTTCAATTCTTGGGCTTCCATCCATGCCAGAATGGACGACAGCCTCCATACTCTTTTTCTGGGGGATAGTTTTATCCCTTTCGGGAAGCCACTTTCTGGGTCTTGCATTCTTCGATAACGGGTAGCTCGACCATCGTTGGTGATACGGTCGACCACATGGCCGGGGATCCAGGGATCAACCTTCTCGGATAAGGTTGTAGGCATAGCCACGCTTTCTGGTTTGTTATCGTTGGAGTCAGTCTTACTTTTTTTGCTCAAAATGAGCTCCTTGCCTCTTGGGCTTTTTATCTTTTTCACTCTGTATTGTATTCGAAAATAAGCAATGCTTATATTCACATACGAAATCATCCATCTTTAATAACACCAATAAACCCTCGTAATTAGGGTTACATTGATAGTTAATAACCTGCTGAAGCAAAGCACTAATATGCAATGCTCTATTGAATAATATAATCAATGCTTATATTGATTCAAGTCGTTCCAGCATTTATTGTGAAGTAATGTTATTTCATCGCTTTTATTTCATTGTTTTAAGGACTTTTCCGAGAAAGCTAAGCTGGTTTTTTATAAGTTCAATCTGACTGCTTCCAGAGCGAACAACAAGGTGATCGTCGTGTAGGCTAACAAGATTAAATAGGTGATAACCGGAGCGCATTCGAAACATCACTGCAATTTTTTCAGCACCAACAATGGTTTCAGTCGGGTCCACAATTGCGTAGCCTCGGGATTCTGGCCATGCTTCTGTTGGTGCATCCAGTTCGATAGCGACTGATTGATGAGTGCAGCCCTCGACGCTCACAATCGTTTTCGTCGCTAATTGTCCAGACACAGTGCCAATCACAGGTAGTCCTGTCTTTTGTCCATCCTGAGGGAAACGCAGCTCTTTGTAAGCAGATGCTTTTTCGGCTTCATCGTAATACAAGTCAATATCGGGTTCGATATCTTCCGGTTTACATTGCAATGCCCGGGAAAAACGGATAATGGCATCGGTATTCAGGGATACCTTAGCATTCATGTATTGGGAAACAATACTCTGGTTTTTAAACCCGGCCAGTTCTTGCAAACGTTCCTGTGTAAGACCCAGTTCTGCTTTCTTTTGCTGGTAGATACGCTTGAGCCTTGCCGAGCGAGCCTTGTGGGTATCTGTAACTACCCTGTTTATAGCTGTTTTTTCCTTGTTTTCTCTGGTCATTGCATACTTCGGCTTTCAATGTGTCTCATAACTTATAGTAACCTGTCATGGTTAAGTGGGCTATCGACTATCGGTGTTAGTGCCTTGTAGAGCTCTGCCAGTCGGTTGGTTAAAGGAGTTGGCAGTTCTTGCTCACAATAGAGGGCGTATGACTCAAAATCTTTGCGAGAATAGGCACCCTTTACCAACTCAGCTGGTTCTCCGTTGCTCACTCTTTTGTCTTTAGTACAGTTCTCGAGCAAGTACCAGCATTCCAGAACAGTTGGCCCCCACATTTCCCGAAAGTGCTTTTTAGGAATCAGTTTATGTTCTGCCATATAACTGAGACGCTGGAGAGTCACGGAAACCTTTTGGGCTGATCGTTGCCATTGCCCTTGGTTGGCCAGTGTATTTTGTTCAGGGTAAATGGATCTAAGTGTATTGATATCAGGCTTGACCTTTTCCATCTCTTCCATGGCCCAGCGCAGTAGTTCGGCATGTCTGCTCAAGGCTGTTTCACGAATAGAATGGGCTCCCTGACGCAGACTTAAGAGTAGTACCAAAGTTAGCAGGGTCATTAGTATATCAGATACACCGGATACGCCACTCCAGTTAAATGGCAGAAAGCTGAATGAAATTCCTTCCATCATGGCTTGCCTCCATTCTTTTTATTTATTGGAGGTTGATTTTATCGGCTTCTGTTTCTGCTTACCATCAGTCCGGCTATTGTTGAGGGTGAAGATTGCTATGCAGAAGGTGCCCTCTACCTTATCCTGATGAATATAAAATTAATGCTGATCAGAAGTGTTGGGTTTCATTTATCATAATGACACGTATATCCGGCTAAAACTTATCTGATAGCAGTGAACAGCCGCTCTGGGAGAAACATGTACGATATAATCGCTGACATTCATGGACAGGCCGAAGAGCTTGAAGCCCTGTTGCAAAAAATGGGATATAAAAGGACGGATGGGGTATTTACCCACTCAGAGAGGAAAGCCGTATTTCTTGGAGATTTTATCGATCGTGGTACTCAGGAGCAGCGAACAATCGAAATCTGTCGTTCAATGGTAGCGTCTGGCGCGGCGCTGGCGGTGATGGGTAATCATGAATTCAATGCGATCTGCTACGCCACTCCAGATCCATCAAAGGAAGGGGAATACCTTCGGTCACATGCCAAACCTGGCAACCAGAAAGCTCATCAGGCTTTTCTGGATGAATTCCCGCTGGGATCACCACAGCATAGAGAGGTTATTGAGTGGTTTAAGACCCTTCCGGTATTTCTCGATCTTGGAGATATTCGGCTAGTTCATGCCTGCTGGCATCAGGAAAGTCTGGAGCTGGCTAAACCTTGGCTGGATGACAGAAATTGTCTACTACCTGAAGCTTATGCATTGGCATCCAATAAAACACATTCGCTCTACACTGCCATTGAGTACCTGTTAAAGGGCGTTGAAATTGATCTGCCAGATGGTACCAGCTTTAAAGATAAAGACGGAAAAGAGCGCATAGCTACACGTATTCGCTGGTGGGATAAAAAGGCTAAAACCCTCGCTGATGTGGCTATTGGTCCGGGTTTGGGGTCTTTACCAGAGGTACCTGTTGAGACTGGACGTTTTCATTACCATGATTCAGTTCCAGTCTTTATCGGTCACTACTGGCTATCTGGTTTACCCCAAAAGTTAACTGACTACGTGGCCTGTGTTGATTATAGTGTTGCGAAGAAAGGAGGCCGTCTGGCAGCCTACCGATGGCAGGGAGAGACCGTTTTGGATAACCGCCACTTTGTTTGGGTTGATCGGGATCAGTAGCAGATATCAATGTTGAATCATCACAACCCGAATTACAGGAACCAGCTCAAGAACAACCAGATTCCCCTGAACTGGTCTACACCCCAAGCGGCAAGCCGTGGCCTATAGTACAAGCGGCTCAGGCCCAAGGGCGCAGCTATACTGAACGGACAGGTAAACTGTACGAACCTGTTCAGGTCGAAGGCGGCTACGCATTAAAGGAGATACAGAATGAAGAAGGACCTACCACCGACACCGATGCGGGAACCGAAGCACCAAGGCCGGATAGACCTACTGAAACAAAAGGCCAGACTAGACAAGCTACGCAAAGAGAGAAGCGGGGAGATCGTGGACCTCGATTACGAAGTGGAACAGTGCGAGAAGATTTTGCAAGGAATCTTTGGCAACGACAGGAGCAAAAACAACTAACTGAGGGACGGGCAGACGAGCTAGGAGCCTGACCGAGAATAGGCTTATCTGTTATGATAAGCCTTAAACCAACTCTGATTATGCCAAATGTCACCACCACCAAAGTTTAAGGACAGTCCTGTTGAGTTTGATCAGCATCTGCTGTTCCCAACCAACGTTTTCGATTTGCTTCCCAAAGATCATGATTGTTTTATTTATGAAAGCATTTTTCAGAACATTAATACGTCTGAAGTCGAAAAAAAATATCACCACCTTGGTCAGCACGCATACCCTCCAAAGCTCATTGTCGCTATTCTGATCTACGCATACAGCCATGGTGTTTTCAGTTCCCGTGAGATTGAGCGACGGTGTCGACAAGACTTGGCGTTCATGTATATCTCACAAATGAACTGCCCGAATTTCAGGGTTCTTGGTGACTTTCGTAAGGATAATCTGTCGTTTTTCCATGACTGCTTCAAACAGTCAGTCAAACTGGCCATTGAACTCAAAATGGCATCACTGGGTCATATCAGCCTGGACGGCTCCAAGTTCAAAGCCAACAGCTCAAAACACAAGGCCATGAGCTACGGGAGGCTCAAAGCGAAAGAGGCAGAACTCAGTGCCGAAGTGGATGAGCTGATCAAAAAAGCCAGTCAGTGTGATCAGGAAGAAGATGACGCCTACAAAGCAACCAATGGTTACAGCATTCCTGAAGACCTCCAGTTTAAAGAAGAGCGCCTGAAAAAAATCAAAGAGGCCAAGAAAGCACTTGAAGAACGTGAAAAAGCTTTAAATCCAGACAAACCAATAGACGACAAAAAGCAGATCAGTTTTGCAGATCACGATGCCCGCGTGATGAGCAAGAAGGGGTATTGTGAGTACAGCTACAATGCTCAAATTACAGTTGATTCCGATAACCAGATCATTGTTGGCCAGCATGTCAGCCAACACGCCAACGATGTACAGGAAGTGGAGCCGGCGCTGAGGGCATTATCAGGAGCCACTGATGGCGCGGCTGTAGATAAGTGGAGTATGGATAATGGTTACTTTTCAGGGTCAAACTTACATACAGTCGAGCGACATGAGATTGATGCCTATATCGCAACCGACAAGGCGGAGAAGCCTGCCGCTGACGACCTTGAAAGCTCTGACAGGAAGTTTGTCAAAGCGGATTTTGCGTATGATTCCGAAGCTGATGTATTTATCTGTCCGGCAGGGGAAAAGCTGGTAACGAACCCGGCCAGCAAAAGCAAAAGAAAAAGCTACCGGGCAAACAAGACGGTATGCAGGGAATGCCCTTATCGTCGGAATTGCAGTGATTCAAAGAAAGAGGCTGGCAGGGTTATCCGTACCGATAAGTTTGAAAAAGCACGTCAGGCTATGAATAAGAAAATGGAGACAGCCGGTGCGAAAGCCATATATGAGCGTCGTAAAGTTATTGCGGAGCCACCATTTGGACAGATAAAAGAATCTGGTTTCCGAGGGTTCAGTCTCCGCGGCAAAGAAAAAGTTTCAGCGGAATTTTCACTGGTATGCACTGCGCATAATATCAAAAAATTTGTAAAAGCGGCTTCCACGAGGTCAATCCGTCTTGAAGATTTGAAAGAGGCTAAAAAGGCAGCATAGAGGCTGTGAGAAGGCATAAATATGCAAAAATGAGCAAAATCCCACTAATAATTGGATATTTTTTGCTCATTTTAAGATTTGGGAAAACTTCTGTTGGTCTGGTTGCGCTGTTCTCGGTCAGGCTCCTAGTACAGTATTACAATAGCCAAAGCCCTGAAATACTCCGACAGGCATATAAAACCTTCACTCGGGGCCAACAGGACTATGAGCCTTTCAGTTTGGCGGTTAATATTTTTTTTGATGCTGTGATCTTCAGAGCATTCACCGATGAGCAGGCTACAGCCCTTGCTTTGGATGCTTTTGAGGATGCAGTTAATGCCGCCCGCGATCTACGTAATACCGCCGCCGAATCCAACGCCACAGCCTTCCAAATTTCTCAGTCAACCACCGACACTGAATCAGGCGAAACACAGGTAGCCAAGTACCAAGAAGGCATTCAAGTTGTTGACCCCCGTGACCAGCAACCTACCGAAGCACGCTTCACGGAAGCCACCTTAGCCAAAGGTTTTACAACACAGATCAATGAAGCCAAACAGTGGATAAAAGAACTCAGGCTACAATTCCCACACAAAGCAGCGGTGCTCAAGAAACAGGCCCTGCCTAAGAAACCAAAGCAAAAAAACCAGACATACAAGTACTATGTTGTCCCCCGTGAGGACCAAAAGCACCCAGAACTGACGGGGTATCAACTGTTTGCTTCAGAAAAGTTAGCAAAGGCCGTCAACAGTAGCTTAAAATTGTGATTATCTGACTGCAGCATTGTTATAAACTGCTAGAAAAGTAATAAGGTGAGGGTTATGGGCAGGAATAAAAATCACCAACAGGGTGAAACTCTGGATGTCGCGAATTTCACGTCAGAGGGCGCTGCAGGTATTGTTTCAGCCTATCGGGAGGGGAGGAGTACCCAAGAAAATGCAGCAGCCCATAGTCAGCTGAGCAGTGAGATTCGCAAAATGAACTACGGACAAAAGATCATAGAAGGGAAGTGGCAGGTATCTGACCATAATGAGCCAGTAGTTGAAAAAGCCATTCTGCTGGTGGGTAATGGTTCTGACAGTGGCAATATGAAAGGGCTGTTGAAGAAATTAATGGCTGAAAACCATCAGGCTGCGGTTGTCTACAAAGCGGCAGGTCGATCAGACATTAATCTGCTGTTCGCTGATGGTAGCCAACAGTCAGTATCAATATTAGAGCTTCAATCTTTTTCTAAAGTCTATGGACAAATGAGGGGCAAGCCAGAGGTTGAGTTTTGCCTTGAGAGCACTTCGTCGCCCAAAAACTGGCTGGGGAAGTTGGCTGAGAAAAATGCCCAGCCGGTCTGAATTGACTGGTTCGGGCTTATGGCCCGATGGTGATGGGGTTAAGTTCATCCCGTGGCTCTTAACCCGATGAGTGACTTATTCGGCGTATCTTCAGCCAAAGGACTCTGGTTTCAGGTTGTACTTTTCTGACTCGGCACTCCACTCTTTGTTAGGTATATATTTCAAGAGTGCGGTATTTGCGATCAGGTTATTAAAGTCATCTTTTTCATGGTAGATGCAATTATAAAAAATAACCCTGAGTTCGTCTGAGGTCAGTCGTCCCCGGACCATTTTATAGAATGGAGGCTTGCTTTTTTCATCAATGCTTGAACTGTCTATAAATTTAAGTAAGTGGTAGATTGAACGGAGGTAATGGCTGAAATTATTATCATATTTATTTCTCAGTTTATTATAAGCTTCTTGGAAGGATTCTTTATCTCTTGGGTAAATTCCAGAGGTCACTCCTGTAAAGTCAGGACTCGTGGCGTATAGTTCTTGTAACAGATATGAGAAGCAATCAACGCCATGGATGAATTTGTCACTTTTTTCATCGAATATTCGCAGAGAACGGGTAAGGTTGTTATGGATCTGAAGTATTTGTATAAAACTACTCTCGAATCTTTGTTTCTCTAATTCCTCACTTTGATTTTTGAGTTCTGACTCTTGCTTTTTCAGCTCATTTCTCTGGGTCTCAAGACTTTCTCTCTGAAGTAAAAGTGTGTAGATTAAACCCGCAAGTCCAAGCCCTGAAAAGAGTGAGTTAATGACTCCAAACATGTCACCAAGTTCTGCATGATTTGGGGTTTTATACAATAGGATGCCGGACCCAAGCCATGCTGAAATGATCAATAGTGCTGATGAAATTAGAATGGTGTTGTTTTTACTCATATTTATTTCCTATTAGTTTTCAAAGCGTATTCCTACTTCAGGAAATTATAAAAGTCAATCTTGACTTCTTTGAGACTATTAGCACGATTGATGCAGTCATTCTGCCTTTAAACTCGTCAACCAGCCGATTATGCTCGTCATGAAGTTCGTTAAGCCGTCTCCATCATTTTTTGGCAGAGATCACTGCGTGGATTATCAACCCCCATTACTTCAGTAACAATATCCTCAACGCCTCGATTCCATTGGTCGGCATCCTGGCCGGGGTTATTTGTACAATCCATATGGTGGGCGCATCGCATGGCCAGGTCACCCGCCAGGGTAATGATATTGCGCTGACCATCACTCAGGTCAGAGTACGGAAAAACTTTATCTTCAAACTCAACGACCAGTTCACTATAGTTCGGTGAGTAATAGCTGTTGCTGGCTCCCGGAATCATCTTGATAATCGTGTCCAACACAGCCGCCAGGCCACTGCTTTCTGTCCGCTCCTGATAAGCGATGCGATCAGCATGCTCCAGCCAGGGCATTAATGTTTTATTCTGGGCATCGGGTTTCAGCGCATAATAGTAACCAAAGGCGATATTGGCACTCTTGAGCTGATTTGACTTTTGGGTCTTTTGCCCGGCCCATAGTCGCCCCGTACCGTAATAAATCAAGACTGGCAGATTCTCTGACTGGGTGTTATCGTCAGCCTGTGCCTGGGTGTTGTAAAGTCGGCTGGCTTCATCCTTGAGTTTTCGGCAATGATCGTTGTTGGTGTGACCCTCTGCCTTTTTTAACAGTCGCCGCCAGTGGAGGCTGGTATGCTTACCAACAGTTCTGTAGGCTTCTACCGAGCAATTTTCCCGAAATTCCGTGGTGATTTTTTCGCGGTTGCGTAAAAAATAACGCTGTACATCGCCTGCATGTAAGTTCCGGTCAAATGCTTTTTTGGTTTCACCCATGTAACTATTAGGAACGCCCAGAATAAACCCGCCCATCGCCACAGAGAGTGCATCAAGAATCGTAGTTTTACCCTTGGCATTGTCGCCAATGATCAGGACATGCGCTCGCCAAGCTCAAGCTCGGCCTGCTCAAAGCAGCGAAAATGGGTTAAGTAGAGTTTGTCGATCTTCATGGACGGTTTATGCTCCGGCGGTTTTCCAAGCTTTTGGGGTTCGGGGCTTGCCGCCCTTTTTTGTTGTCAATGTAGCACGTTCTGCCTTGATTTTTGCCAGTAGTGCCTCGGCGGAGTTTTCGCCGCTGATCAGTTCCGGGTTCTCGGCACGCCATTGGGCGGTGAGTTCGCCACGGAAGGCTTTGGCGAGGATGGATTGGGTGAGGTTGTTTACCTTTGCCAGTGCTGATTCGGTTTGTTTTTCGATGGTGTTGGCGTGGGTGAAGAGGTGTTCTACACGGCGGACGATTTCGGTTTGTTCTTCGAGTGGTGGCAAGGCAATGTGCATAGCCAACCATTCAGGAAAATAAATCGTAGTGTGTGTTGAGCCTTTGCCAAATTTGAACAACGATTCCTTTTCGGCAACAAAGAGCCATTTAAGCCAGTCTGGATTTATAACAGCAGCAGGAACCCAATTCACAAAATCCTGACTTGTTGCCATCGACTTTCCCATTTTGACAACATAGCCCACTGAAGCGGTTCTACTAATGCAGACAGTGTTTTTCGGCAAGAGTCTGCTTGCCGAATTGGCCAACCCAAGATCGTTGGTTTTTTGCTCAGTATTTTGGATTGTACCGGCATGATTGTTGCGGGCATCTTTGATACCTATCCAACAAACATCACCGCCCCAATACTCAGGCTTTGAACGACTTGGTGTATGACCTGACTCCATGGCTGCCACGTCAACAATAGGCACCCATTCCCAAGTTGGTACAATATTTTCTTGAGGTAAACCAACAGAAGTAGCGCAAACGCCCATGATGAATTGCTCAGAGCGGGATTTCCAGCGGGCTGGCTTCTTCAGTGGCACATGATTGGTGAGCATTTTTTCGGTAGTGAATTCGGGATGATTACTTCGCCATGCTTTTGTCAACTTCCCACTCACCGCCGCAATTAGTACCGATTGCCGGAAACGCTTCAGGGTTTCGCGGGTGCGTTCAAGGCGGGCTTTGGTGCTTTCTATCTGTGCCAGCAGGGTATCGAGTTTTTGGGCGATGATTTTTTGTTCGGTTAATGGAGCCAGGCTGATTGGAGCTTTTGAAAAACGCCCTTTATTGATGATCGCTACCGTTGTAGCAGATGATTCAGATTCCAACCACGGCTTTATGGTGCATGCTTGGTAATACAGATATTTTGTATTCAAATCCGCATGTGGAATTAAGGTATTTATTTGCTGGTTAGTGGCTGATAATTGAGTTGTGATACCAACCTTACCTAGATTACCAATACAAGTAACAGGTATAGAGTTTGCGGGTATTGCTGGAACAGACTGTAGGCCCGCTTCACTTAAGGTGTTCGCAGTTTGTTTTATGACGCCGCCATGATCTAAGTCACCAGGTTTGATGAATGGAATATTGCCACCAAAGTTATCCTTCACCTTGGTACTAGGTGTTTTTCCAGTAACAACATTACCTAAATCAGATAACTCACAGGCTATCCAACCATCGGGGAGCATTGAAGAACTCATTGGTTAATACCACTCATAACTTCCGCCAACAACGCCTTCTGCCCATCCGCCACATCACCTTCACCCAACTCCCGCATCAGGCTATCCAACTCTCCTAATGCCTGCACCAGTTCACTCATCGCTTCACCCGCAAGCACACCCGGTTCCGGCAAATTGGCAGCATCAATACTATCCGCATCTTTCAGCCAACTGATATCAAGAGAGTCGGATTTATGCTCACTAACCCACTGACGAGAAAAACTACGCCAGCGGCTATGGGCCAGCTTATCGCTAACCCCATCGTTTTCACCCGTTGTCGCCACCTGGTCGATCTTATCAGCATTGAAACTGTAATCGCCTTCGGTACGCGGGCTGCTGCCATCGGGATTGTCACCGTAAACCTTTTCAAACGGTGCCAAATGTGTTGAGCCAAAGGGAGTTCGCTTGCCAAAGCTGGGCATATTGGTCCGCAGATCGTAAACCCAGACATTCTCGGTGCAGTTCTCAGTGGCTCGTGGATCAGCAGTACTGCCTTTGGTAAAGAACAGCACATTGGTCTTTACGCCCTGAGCGTAAAAAATACCCGTCGGTAGTCGTAGGATGGTGTGCAGGTTACATTTGTTCATCAAATCACGGCGAATCTCTGTACCCACGCCTGCTTCAAACAGCACGTTATCTGGCAACACTACAGCCGCACGGCCACCGGGTTTTAGGTTGCGATAAATATGCTGCAGGAAAGCCAGTTGTTTATTGCTGGTCGGGTAGGTGAGGTCGGTGCGGGTAATGGAAGCTTCGCCGCCTTTGCTGGTACCAAAGGGTGGATTGGCAAGAATAATATCCGCCGCGCTAACTTCCGTACCTACCTGACCAAGGGCGTTGCCCAGATGTACGACACCGTCGTCATCCCCTTCCATGCCGTGCAAAAGACAATTCATCAGTGCCAGTCGACGGGTGGAGGGCACCAGTTCGATACCGACAAAGGCATCATTTTTCTGGAAGCGCTGTTGGGCTGGCGTAAGGTCAAACAGATCGTCGGTCTGTTCCTTGATGTAACGGTCAGCGGCAATCAAAAAGCCAGCGGTGCCTGCTGCCGGGTCCTGAACCAGTTCACCGGACTGAGGTTTGATGCAACGCACCATAGAGTCGATCAACGGGCGAGGGGTAAAGTACTGGCCCGCACCAGATTTGGTTTCATTGGCGTTTTTCTGTAACAAACCTTCATAGAGATTACCGAGACCGTCTTTTTGGGCATCAAACCAGTTGATCCGATCAAGGGATTTAATTAACTGCTCCAGGTGGCGAGGCTCTCGCAGACGAGTCTGGGCATCGGCATAAATGGCGGTAATTAAAGGGTCATGATGAACCCGAATCTCGGTGGTTTTGCCAGGATCATTGGCATCGGCTACCGTGCGCTTACCGGTAGAGAGGGTCAGCAGAATCTGACGGTAGTCGTTCATCAGATTGATGCCGGATTTATTGTTCAGATCGGTCCAGCGGCAACCTATTGGCAATGGGTGGCGTTCCAGCGTACCGGCTTCGGTATTCTCATGGACCATCTTGATAAACAGCAGCAGAACCAGCTCGGTGACGTAGTCCGAGTAATTAATGCCATCATCCCGCAGGACATCACAGAGGTTCCAGAGCTTCTGGACGATATTATCGCTGGTCATCTAACTTCTCTATCGTTAAAGCAAAACAGCTCTCGTTGAGTGAGAGCTGTGAAACAGGGTGGCTAAGTTTACCTCTTTGCAGTGGTTGTTGCCTGCTTAAAGTGTCAACTATTTGCTGCCTGTGCTGGCTCCCATAGACTCTCACCCAACAGGTCCAACACATTATCGAGCTGGTCATCCAGTACTTTATTGAACTGTTTGACCCCACCCTGCTGGGCAAAACGTTCATTGATAAACTGTCGGTCTACCACCACTTCAAAGACCAGCTGCTTGGCCAGCCGCTCCAGCCATTTGCGCTGGTTGGTGTTCCATTTGTGGCTGGTATAGATGCGATCCATTGCCAGGGCGACTCGCTGCTCAAAGGGCATTAAAGCTTCACCCAGGGCGGCACGGCGAATATGACCGATGATGCTGGCCGCAATGTCCCTGTGGCTCTGCTCACGCACGGCGGCCTGCAGGCCCGCTTCGTTATAACCGGCAGCGTCCAGCAGCATTTTCACCTCTTTAAGCTGTTCACGGGTAAGGTCTTTTGGCCGGTTGACCACCACACTCAGGGCAGCGGATTCATTCAGCTGATTGATGATAAAGTCGTTGAAGCTGTCTATGTAGTCTTCCGGGCGCTGGCGGGTGCCGTAGCTTTGCATCCGCTCGCGGACTTCATCCTGATGTTCAGAGATCACAGGTCGATAGTCGCTGCCTGACAGTGCCTTTACATCATTAATCTGGTTAATCAGACCAGTATGTTTGCGGATAAATTCTGCTGCCTGTTTTGGGCCCAGCTGATGCAGATGGGTGTGTAGTTTTTTCGGTTCTACGCCCCAGAGTTCTTCCAGTTGTTGGAGTTTCTCTTTGAGTGATTGGTTGTACTCAGATTTATGTTCCGCCTTGCGCAGCACACGCATCAGTTTTTGACTGAGCTGACTGAGATTGGAGTCTGCCTGTGTTTCCTGTTCAGTATCGCCGGAGATATTAAGTGATTGTTCCAGTCTGGCGGGATCAGTGAGTTCCTCAACCAGTTGCTCAATCGTGATGTTGGGTTCCTTCACCAGCGGCTTCATGCTGTTGGCATTTTTATTTTCCCGATCAAAGGCTGCAAAGATATCTACGGGATCATAGATGCGGAAGACGGTTTTACCAATCTCGTCGCAGCGACGGGTAGCACGGCCAATCATCTGTTCAAACAGTATGCGAGACTTCACCCGACGCATAAATACCAGGTTACATATTTTCGGCACATCAATGCCAGTGGTTAGCAGATCGACAGTGATAGCGATATTCGGGTAGCGCTCATTTTTGAACTGTTTGATCAACTCTGTCGGATTGTTGCTTTCACCCGTGATTTTTTTCACGGCAGCTTCGTTGTAGGTAGTGCCCAACTCTCTTTCAAAGGCCTCGTCAAGCAGCCTTTTGACCATATCGGCATGTCTGTCCGTGGCACAGAAGATCATGGTCTTCTCTTCTCCCAGGGGATCCAGCTCTTTTACCAGTTCATCGCAGATTACCCTGTTAAAGTTCTGGTTAATGACCCGCCGGTTGAAGGCTTCGATCTCGAAATTCAGCTCATCTTTCAGGTCTTCCTGCTCCACTTCGCCAGTCTGGGTATTGATCACAGAGATGGTTTCGCCCTCTTCAAAGCGGATGCCTTTCTGTGCCAGTTGGGTGATGTAGCGAATGGGTGGCTCGTAATCAATCAGCCAATCGTCGGCGACCGCCTCCCTGTAAGAGTACGTGTAGACGGGTGGGCCGAAAATATCTTTGGTATGGGCTGCCGGGGTCGCCGTCAGACCGATTTTGACAGCATCGAAGTAGTCCAGCACTCGTCGGTAACTGGATAGGTACTGGGCTGCATCTCGCGTGGTCATCTCCCCTTCGGTCATTTCCTGGTCGAGGGTATAACCCCTGTGTGCTTCATCAATAATGATGCAATCGTACTGATCTATTGGCGGCGGATTGTCGGAGGCAAAGATTCGCTGCACCATGGCCTGTACGGTGGCGGTCTGGACGCGGGTTTCCGGTTCAACCTGTACGTTCTTCATCGCCAGCACGTCGTAGATCTGGGTAAGCGACTGGTTCTGCTCCAGCTTGGCTTCCATAAAGGTATCGTTGGCCTGCTTGCCAAGGGCGGTTCTGTCTACCAGGAAGAGAATGCGCTTGAAACGCTCTGTTTTGAGGAAGCGGTACATAAGGCCAAGAACCGTGCGGGTTTTACCCGTTCCGGTGGCCATGGCCAGTAGTGCGGTACGAATGTCTTTCGACAAGGTGTACTCAACCGCTTCAATGGCCCTTTGCTGGTAATCCCGCAGGTTCAGGTAATCGTAGCTTTCATTTTGCAGTGCTTTTTCTGCGGTTTCACGGCTTCGATCCAGAAGATCCTTTAACCCTTGTGGCGTGTGGAACTGAGGCAGTGCACGCTTGATATTGCTTGGCATACGAACATCACGAAACCAGATGCCAGATTGTTCCTTTACTTGGGGGACATAGGGGCGACCATTGCAGGAGTATACGAATGGCACAATGAACTGTCCGCCCATACCATCGGACCAGGGTTCACTGCGACCCGCCAGTTCAAAGGCTGCTTTCAGGGGAGGTTCGATTTGTAAACCACGACTGTAGCCTTCTGCCTGAGGTATTTTACCGGAGACATTGACGTTCTCACGTTTGGCTTCCACCACGGCAATGGGCGTCAAACCATGGAATAAAACGTAATCAGCCCAACCTCTTTTGCCATTCTCTTTTACTGTTGGCCACTCGGCGATGGCCTTGAACTGATTGTGTTCGGGCCGTGCACCTTTCTGCCAGGTCAGTTCCTGTGTATCAGTCTTCCAACCGGCTTCGGTAAGCATGTTATCTATGAGGATTCGGGTCATTTCTTCATCAAGATTGACCTGCTGACCAGCGGTGGCTGTCTGGAAGGCAATAGTTTGCCGTTCGTCAGCCTGTTCCTTCTCAGTTAACGCTTTGACTCTGGCGTCAGCCTCGGCCAGTTTTGCTTCGTAAGATTTACGCAAATCTTCCAGAGCCTGGTCGTGTTGTTTGACCTGCTCCTGAAGCTGCCGGGCTTCTTTGTCCATCTCAAAGGCAAGAGCCTTATATTCTTCCTTTTCTTTCAGATCCAGTTCTTTGTATTGCTGGCTGGATTCCAGCTCAACGTTTGCAGCACTGAGATCAGCTTTCAGCTTCTCAATCTGTTCATGCAGTTCACGCAGTTGTCGACTGGGATCAGGCGGAGGAAGGAACGGGCCTGGATTAAAGCGGGCGTTTTTTGTCAGGGAACGATGAAACCAGATTGCCAGCTCACGGGCCACCCGTAAGCCACTGATCGCTTCCCGGTGACTGGTCTGGAACTGATGCGTTGCTTTGTTCCCTTCCTTCCGGAGGATATGAAACATCTCCCGTACTTTCGGGGCAAGACTAAGCTCCCTGTTAAGGCGGTAGAGCAGGTCATTCTGGCTCAGGGGCTCCTCTGATGTGATACCACAAAGTGAGGCAATATGCTGAGCCAGGGCTTCACCCAGCTGGCGAAGTTTGATCAAAGTGGTGTTGGGATCGCTTGAGAAAGAGCGCTCGGCTGCTGTTGCCAGCTCCAGAAAAAGCGAGTCATGCTCTGCCAGAAACTGGAAGTTTGAAGGTTGAGCACCTGGTTTTGCTGCCATATCACTGTCTTCCTGATTGCCCGCAGCCCATTGAGGCGAATTGGTCTTATCGTTGTTTCTGACTGGTAGGGATGATTCTAACGTGTCATCTTACGACATTGGAATCGTAGATAAAATTACCTGTATGAAAATATGTATATGCCTTTGACGGGCGATCATTTTGAACGACATTTTTTTGATAAAATTTCGTACATATTCCTGTCCATAGTGAGAAAGATGATGGAATATTTTATCGACGCATTCCGTAAGTACGCAGAATTTAATGGTAGAGCCTCCAGAAATGCCTACTGGATGTATTACTTGTTCTATTTGTTGTTCTATCTGGTAGCAGGGGGATTGGACGCCTTTGGTGGGGCCGGGCTGTTTTCTGCTTTGTATTGTTTGACTGTACTGGTTCCCGGCATTGCCATTACCGCTCGCAGGCTTCAAGACACAGATCGTTCAGGTTGGTGGCAGTTGATCTATTTAATTCCAGTGATTGGTTGGATTGTGATGCTGGTTTTTCTATTACAGGACTACCAGCCGGACAACGAGTATGGTAACCGACCTTTGTCATAATTCATTTGCATCGATCAGCTTTTGCTCACTGTTTTGAATGGTAGCCAATGCTTGAAAAGGCCACAATTAGAAAGGGTTAGCCAGTATTTAAGCTGCACGGAACACGGAAATAATCTCAAATTATCTGGGTGTCGTATGTCTTTGGTGGGAGTAGTGGTCTATTGATTTTTTCCCTTGAGCTTGTCCAGTTGAACGCAAAGTTTATTTTCTAGTGAATCGCCTGTCTTGGCAGTTGTGGTTGGTTTTTCGGCGCATTGTTGGGCCTGATCCGTAGAATCAAAAAAACGTTTGGTTCCGGTAACCCCCATAAACGGCAGTTTTTTTGCTTTGCGGATAATACGACCGTCGCGGTCCCGTTTGGCGGGCAGTTCCTTGAATGCTCCGAGCTTAGGGTCATCCTTGGGGGTTAAGTGGAATTCAAAAGTAGGGTGCGAGGCGGATGCCCACTTGAGATAAAGCTGCTGGATTTTTTCATAAGCAGAGGCCCTGAACTTGGAGGCACTGTTGATAAAAGGTAAAACCTTCTCATACCCGTCAAGGTCTTGTTTTTGCTCGTTCTGGTCGAGCGTTAGCTGGTCAACAAAGCTGGCAGATACATCGTCGTAAAACTGGTTAGTATCGTCGCTGAGTTGTTCGTCGGCCTGAAGTTCTTGCTGGCGTTGCTCTGTGAGGTACTGTTCTATTTCTTCCTCTCGGGTGGATTCTTCGCTCTCAATATCCTTATTTGTTCCTTCGTTTAGCTGAGCTTCCAAGGCATAACGCAGGGCCATACGCTGGGAAAACCCTGTCTCATCAGCTATTGCTTCTGCCCGCTCATAAATCGAGTCAACGCGCCAGCCTAAGTCAGAGTCTTTACCTCGTGCAGACTCCATTGCCGCAAGCTGAGCATCACTGATTTCTGGAATTGCTATTCCTGCTTGGGCGAATCTACGTTGGAGAGAAGTTGCCGAAGGTCGTCCATCCCTCTGCTGCTTTCCTCCGCTTTCTTTTTCAGCTTCTCCCGCCACAGCTTCAGAAACACGTCCGGCGGCAGAGGTTCCTCGCCCACTATTTCTTTTCTCAGGCTGTCCGCCCGCCACGCCGCCATCGCTCTTAGGCTTAGATGAAACGTTGGTGGTTTGGGGTTCTTTTCCTTCGACAAGGTGGGTTACCTCCCTGAGAGCAAAGCCCTTATTGTTATTAAGTTCGACTGCTCGGTAATTAGGGTATTTATCGCTGCGGTTATAAATATCCGCCTGGGACTGGGCACCTTTATAGGTAATCCATGGTTTACCGTTGGGTGCTAGTTTAAGTTTACCCGTTTCTTCTTTGGCTGCAACAGGAACCAATGCATACCCCTCACCAAAGGTATCAACCTCAAAAAGTTGACCTTGTTTTTCTTTAATCTTTCTGGCGGTGTTTGCTGACTGCTCGGTTTTATACCATGGTTGTTTGGCCTTTGCTGGGATCACCCATCCATTAGGTAACTCTTTGAGCCAGTCTTTTTTCGTTTTTGGCTGTGGCTTAGGGAGTTCTATCCCTTTTTCTTTGAGTTGTTTGGCAACATACTCTTCCCTGTTCAGCCATTTTCTCTGTCCCTTTTCCGCCGCCTTTCTCTTTCCTCCTCCATCATTAGGTGTAACCCTTCCGCCTCCTGCTCCAGCCTCTGGATGTGGATCGCCTCCAGTTTCCACTGCTGCCACTCCCAGAACAGGTCCAGCATGTCCTGTTTGTACCAGCGGATCATTTGCAGGTCCATCTGGCTGGCTTTTTTTCCCTTGTTTCTGTTTTGCAGGACGATTATTTTTTGTGCTATTGCCTTGTTCAGCCGCTACTTTGGCTTTCTTTATCGGATGTTTGATAAACGAGTGGCTATGGCCCCGGACTGGATGACTCTGACATGTCGTGAGTACTGGCTATTGGAATATCGTCGGGAGAAGGATCAGGATGGGATTTATAGCCATCGCCGGATAGCTCTTATAGCGGTGACTGCCCTGTATGCAATGGGACGGTTCGGGTGGCTCGAGGTGGTTTTCATTTTCCTGGAAGGCTCGTGGGCCGGTGTGATGAAAACCCGGTTGAGCATGTTTTCAGCTTTGATCATGTTTCCAGAGTTGGAAAACCTTTGAGGTAATCTGCCTGAAGCCCTACGTGCTGTGGGCTCAATGTTGGGCGTTGCATTTTTGAAAGTTTTTGGACCATTTGCCTTGCCGACAGTATGTGACTTCTTGAGTAGAGTGATTCCTGCTCCTTTGAGCAATTTTTATTTGAACTGATAGAGGTTTTACAATGGCTAACTCAAAGCAAAAGACACCGATGACTTCTGAAGCTGCTGCAAGAATTCAGAGCAGTGAGGCTAAGGCTAATGGTGGTGGGGTATCGAAAGATAGTTTCTCGTCCAGAGCTCAGCGGGCAGCAACAAGGAACTCCGGCGCAGATAAAAAATAGGCGTAGTCGTTTGATGTAGCGTGGGCAGGGACGCTCACCATCAGGGATGAAGGTATGAAGCATATCAGTAAAGACAGAAGAATAGAAAAGCTGGTTATGGATCTATTGGAGCTCGGTTGGATTTACCAAGGTGGTAAAAAACACGGCAAAGTGATTTCACCAGCAGGTAAAAAACTCGCTGTGCCGGGCACCCCCAGTGATGTGAGAGCTTATTTCAATTTCAGAAGTCGTATTCGTGGTTTGAGTTGACTATAGAGGCAGGTTATTTGCAGTGGGAAGTAAAGATAAAGAATTCAATTTTAAAAGCCCATACCCAAACCTGGGGGAGGTTCTCAGGGGACTGGCTGTATCGCTGGATGCGAAAGCATCCGAAAGGGCGCTGGATAAGTTTGCTCGTGAAGGCGAGTATGATGCAGGGCTGAAAGACAGATTTATAGATAATAATTTTAAGAATGTGTTGGGAGCTAAGGTTACACCCGGATTTGGGATCATGATCGCAGAAGAGGTAAATTGCTTCCTTAACGAATATGTTGCTCTGGTGCTTGAAGTCGGTTTGGATGGTATTTCCAGAGATCAGGCATTACCAATTTTGACCAAACATTTCTTTGCATGGAAAGGGGCTTGTTTTCTGGTAAAGCTCTATGAACAATGGACTGGGCCAAGGCCTCATTTTTTGGTTGCATCCGGTGCAAGGCCTATAGAGATGATTTTTGAGTGGCTTGAGCAATGTGATGATGAAGTGTCAGCGCGTATTCAAAAGCTTGATAAACGAGACAAGGATCAGATAAGAAAATGGAAGTCTGGAGATGAGCTGCCGTTGCTTGGAAGTATTTGTCGTATTGGCAAATTGGTCACAAGCGCTAACCAGAAGGTGTTATTAGAAAGTTTCATAGTTTGGATGTTAATAGCCAGGAGTATCGTTTGGTTTTCTAAAGCATTGAAAGAGATTAATTTGCTTGAAATTCTCAGGGAATATTTGTGGGCTGGACGAACAAATCTAAATTATGTCCGATTGATAAAGGATGAGCATTGTCAGAAGGTTCTTCACTTAAGGCCATTGGCAGTGGCTGGTGTTGAGTTGGCAGCACTCTTATCGTTGACTGTTAAACGACAGGCAGGCGATAAGGAGATTGCTTTACGTAAGTTGGAAGAATTTGAAAGCATCCTCAATCATTTTGACCCTGGATCTATTACGAGTTACTGGTTCGATTGGCATTATGCAAGATGGTATTTGTTCACAGGGGATCTGTGTTCAGCTGTAGAGCATTATAAACAAGCGTTTCACAAGTCTATTTACTGTGCTGGTGAGAATCAGGTAGCAATAATTAAAGAAGCACTGGTGGCTGCAGCCAAACTTGGTGGTAAAAAAGCTTTACTAAAAAAGCTTAAACAGCAGGCAATTTCTTTTAATTTGTTTCAATTGCTGGTCGATGCTGACTCTTTTAATAAGGTAAAAAATTGTGTGGTTGAGGATTGGGAGATGCAGCAATGGGCAGACCAATACCAACAGATATTTCCAAAGACAGCACACTTTTCTGAGGATAATTCAGAGGAAGAATCAAATGTTCGATTGGGACCACTTATTGTTGGGCAAGAGGAGCTGGAACTAACACCTTATTTGAAAACTGTTGATCGTAAGATAAAAGTGGGTGCTACCTGGAAGAAAAAGATGTCTCAGTTGAACTGGTTTGTTGAGATTAATAAACCAGAATATGTTAAGGAACTGATCAATAAAGGGGCCTCTCCTGATATTCTTTCTGACTCAAATGATTCACCTATTCTGTCTGCAATCGCTGAAATCAATGAAACGGGTGATAGGAGCTGTTATGAATTGCTCAAAGATGTAAAGCACGATAAAAGTACCATTAATGCAAGAACGGATAAGAAGCGCATGACACCTTTAAGCTGTGCGGTTGAAACTTCTGATCCTGACATAGTTCGGCAGGTTATTTTGATGGGGGCGGAGCCTGATATGAGGGCTCAAACGGTGTTGCAGACACCTCTTTATCAATGTATGACGTATTTTTCTATGCTGGAGAGGCCTGAGTACTGTATTGGTCTCGATATAAAACGACTATTTGAAAATCATTCGGCCACTTTGGAGTCTATTCGCAGGCATGCAGCTGGGGCTTCAGGAGTTGACCACAGAGACGTAGCTGATTTTAAAAACTCATTGCTTGAAGCTGACGGGACTTGGGAAAGAAATCTTCTCAATGCGCTTCTGGTCTCGGGTTATAAAAAGCTTATCGATAGGTTAAATAGGGCAAAATTGCTTCAGATAGTTTCTATTTTATTGGAAAACGGAGCAAACCCAAATGCGTCCCAAATGTCTCCAGTGAAAGGGTATACGCCCTTTATGCTCGCTGCTGAGATTGATGCCGTTGACGCTTTTAGGATGATGGCTGAGTCAAACCAAAACAAAGGCAATATTTATCAAGCTGTCGTGATTGATGGTAAGAGTGAAGATTGTTGGTCTATTGCCTATAAGTGGCGATCTTCAAAAGTTTTAGCCTATTTGCAGAGCAAATTTGGCCTTTAGTATCTTGGGGGCTTTGGAGTTGTGAGAATGTTGGATAGAAGCCCATCATAACGCTCCATTCCCTCACGTTTTTCTGACAGGTGTTCGTGACGATCGTAATGTTCATAGTCGACTCCAGTCAGTTGGTGGCTCTGGATCAGGTTGCGTACTTCTCGGTTAATGCCTGCATCTATCATCAGGGACTTGGCTGTATCCCTCAGGCAACTCGGTGTGTATCTTGCGGTCAGTAAATCTCCACTCTGTTCACATAGCCTGGTCCGGTAGCGATGCCAGCGGTCAAGTGCCGTTGACAGGCTATCGGTTCTGACAGGGGCTGCTTCTTGAAATGCAAAAGGCCAAGGCAGGTGGGATGTGTACTCTCTGACTTCGGCGATGATATCAAGGGCACGGGGAGTCAGAGGTATGGTGTGAATCAGTGCTTCACCTTTCCGTTTTTTGTTTTCAAAGGATACGCAGTTTCTTTCAAAGTCGTAGTCTACCCACTTTGCCCTGAGTAACTGGCTGGGGCGTTGGCCACCGGTTGCAATCAGGAATTGAATACACAGGCTGATGACAATACCCACTTCAGGTGCATCTTTGATGTTATGCCAGAGCTGGTGGATTTCCCGGTTATTTAATACCCGAACTCGGCTCTTTTCTACCTGGGTATTTTTCTTGGTCATAGCTACCGGGTTGTGAGTGAGGTAGAACCGCTTCTCTCCGACCCGGGTATGGTCATAGTCGCTCTTTGATCCAAAAGAGAAGGCTGCATGCAGCATGGCCCTGACACAGTTGGCTTGATTTTCTGAGCCTCGGTTATGGACTTTGGCCAGGATGGTCACAATGTCGTCTGCTGTAACATCCTTGGCTTTTTTCCCGGCAAGGTTTGGATAGGGATCTTTAATATCTTTCTGGACAATACGGCTGTATTCCCGCTCTTTGTCTTTGCCCCGTTTTCGTAAATCATCTACGTAAGCATCAAGAAGGTCAGCGAAAGAGCCTTTCTGCGCCTCTACCTGTGCTTGTTGCTGTTGTTCTTCAGCTTGTTTCTCAAGGTGGGATTTAAGGTCTGCAGGTGATATCGCCTGACGAATGTTGGCCAGGTTGACGGCTCTCTCCCGTATCTCTTTGAGAGAGAAACCAGCCGCTGATGTTGAATAGCGATAGGAGCCAAGAGAGATCTCCCGCTTGGTTTTTCCAGAAAAGTAGCGATAGAAAGCAATATAACTCTGCCCTCGACGACGTATGAGAAAAGTGCCACGATTACGGCCAAGCTTCTCTGTAATTGTCTGCCCGTCCTTCAGGCTTCGGGCTTCCATGTCAGTTATATTACTCATTGTTATATCACTTTTTCACCCAAAAGAGGTGTAGGTATGGGTGTAGGTTTCTCTTGCGCTTTGGTGGTACTTTATGAGATGCACTGAGACACTATAATAGGCGATAGCTCAGTAATATCAATGCTTTCAAGCTAATAATGGGACGCTATAATATTTATAGCGACTGGTTATAAGGTGCTCCTAAGGGGCAGGTCGGAGGTTCGAATCCTCCAGGGAGCGCCAGATAGAGTAAAGGCTCCAGATTTTGAGCCTTTTTTATCCTTGCGATGGGTCGTCAATAGGTCGGATGCATTACACATTGTCAGAATATTGCTGAGCCAGACTTTCATAGCTTTTTTGATTGTTCAACCAGTTGTCCAGATCTTCTACCCGATACCTGACTAATTTTTTGCCCACCCTGAAAAATTTTGGGGGAGCTTCCCCGCAAAGTTCTCCCGAAATCCTTGCTTTATCCAATTCAGATTTTGACAGGCCGATGTACTTTGTTGCTTGTGCTGTATTCAGGACGGCAGGTGAGAGTTCTTTAACGGTATGGTGGTTCATTGAGTTCACCTTTATTGAACAGGTTTATATTTTCAGGTAGCAAACTGTCACTCCAGACTTCATTGGTGATTCTGGTTTTCTGGTACTCGCTTTTATTGATCCAGCCTTGTTGATAGGCAACATCAACAATACGTTCCGTCAGGGCAGTCAAAGATGTGGAGCCTTGTCGTATAAGAACGATGTTGTCGGGAGGCTGCATAAGAAACAGGGCAGGGTATGTGGCAATGTTCAGAGATGCAGGTGGCGACCTTTCTATTCGACTGTTTGGGAATGCTGGTATCAACTGTCCATCGGTAGAGATGGTGATCAGTTCAAAGTCGTATTCCATGCTCAGGAGCTGCACTGTCCTGGCCTGAATATGGCAGAGTCTGCAGCTGCCCTGGTAGTAGAAAACCAGGCCGGCTATCCGGGCAACTTTTCTCAAAATAATTTCCCTGGCCTTATGAGCCATATCATCTTTGATTTTTGCCGCTGCCGGAGAGATTGGTCGACGGACATTTTCATCCAGCATGGGGTCGCTTTCGATGATTTGTTTACCAACATAGGCAAACCGTTCTGCTTTTTCTTTTATCAGCCTGTCGAGATAGAGGTAGTTACTCACGTTTTCTTTGCTCGGAAGGTCGATGGCTTTGTCCAGGTATAGACCGATGTTATTTCTGATCCATGCGGTTGTGAGTGGCTGGTGTCTTTCGTTTGGATCGTTGGCTTCATTTTCGTCGGTTTCTGGCTCGGCAATCTGCTCATACCAGAACCAGCCTTCAGAGTGGCGGCTAAACCATTGTTGTTCAGCTGAAACAGTCGCTGAACATATTCCGACTAATAGCAAAACAAAGGGCATCAGACTTTCTTCTGCCAGTTGGCTGTCCACCATCCCAGACATAGTGCAGCCAGCCAGGCGGCGGCAGGAATCAGCAATACTGGAACCGGCAAAGGGATGATGATTAGATAAAGAAATAAACCTGGAATCCATTTTGATGCCCGTCGGCTCCAGAGGTTTTGCAATGGACTGGTATAGTGAAAATCGTGATAACGGATTTTTCGGATCAAAAGGCCGTCGATAATGACTGCAATAAACATCACGCCCCAGAATGGCAGGCAGGCCAGCAATACGGAGATCCGATAAAACAGCTGTCGTATCAGACTAAGGAAGTTCTTAACCACACCCTGAAAGAGCTCCATGGCCTTTGCCAACCCTTCACCCGAGCTTCGATCTGTAGTCGTGTGTTCCATAAGAAAGTGCTGAATGCCGGATTTTACAATGGTTGTCGCATATAATTGGTCGCCTGTTCGCATAATCCATAGAGCATTCTCTCGCCCCAGCCTCTGGGCATATTGTTGCTGCTCTTTGTACAGATACTGGTTCATCTTTTGGCCAGAAAAAGCAAGCCAGAGCAATATCAGGCCAAGCCCGAAACACCAGATTGCGAATGGACTGGCTTGTTTTTGAGATGTTGTCATAAGAAAGATGGAATCGGATGTTCAGGATTTTGGCGAGCAAAGAATCGGGATTCTGCCTTTCAATAAACGTCCGCCGCCCAATCGTGCAACGTATTCCAGATTGGGCAGCTCACCAAGCAGTTGCAGCGGAAACAAGTCTCCGGTTTCTTCTAATTGGGCAAAAGCCTGAAAGGGCGCATTATCACCACCGGAAGGCATCAATCCAGAAATCCGGCTAGCCAGCTCGCTGGAACGGTTGAAATTCTGTAGCAGGTTGATACGAATGGAATTTGCAGGAAAGCCCGGATGGAACTTCATAAACCGATATTGATTGCCTGACAGCTCGCAACTTCTGAGGGTATGGCTAGCAAGATCATGGTCGCCTTTTGGGTCGACGATAATAACGGGCTCATTGCGTAATACGGCTTGTGTCACCAACAAATCAAAGAGTCGGGTTTTACCGCTGCCCGGGACACCGATCACCATGGTATGCATCTGAGTCTGTTCAAGAGGCTGATATAACGGCTCCTCATGTTCTTCCATACCGTGAATCCAGCCTGCTCCCATGTTTTTTTCTGATTTGGTTGGCAGGTTATCACTTCGTAATAGGTCCCAGGCTCTTTGCCCGTGGTGTCGTTGCCATTCAAAGCCCCAGCCTAACCAGACGCCTTGCTCCTGATTCTTTGTTTGCAATGAATGGCATTTTTTTTCCGTTAGTTTTAACAGAGCCAGCTTTTTCCCCTTAAGCCGCCGATGCTGTTGCCATCTTGGCAAAGCCTGTCTCAGCCGAATGAACATCATGACTCCGCAGGAAGCAGAGGTCAGGACAAAACCAATCAGTGGCAGTGAACTGAAAAACGACAAGGTATAGGCTGTAATCATGGCGGAGAACCATACGGCAGAAGAACTCAACTCATAAATGGGTCGCCAGTTTTGCAGATATGGGCGATCACTGATCATGCTGTGTCCCCGTGATGTTTTTTGTTGGCAACCATTGTTTGCACTGTTCGGAAATGACAGGTTGCAGAGCAATGACCAGTCGGCCATTACGTCGAAAAATAATCTGATTCCCAACAGGTCTGATCCAACCTCTCTGGTTCCATTGTTTGAGCAGGATATCTGGTTCTGGAGTTTCCCTGGATTTGACCGCATTAGGCCAAGGCAGCAGAAGGCTGTCTTTCGCCCATTTGATATCCTCTGCGTGGAGGTTACCTATAACCAGCTCAAGCCAACCGAGTTCATTATCCTTTTCCTCTGTTGGCTGATCCTCAGTTTTGGACGGTTTTGTGATCTGGTTAAGCGCCTCCCCATTTTCGAAATGCAATTTGATGCTTTTCAGACGTGCCAGCTCAACGGCATCGATGATTTGCGATACGCCATGGCCGCTTTTTTGTCCGGTAAGCGCACCGATAAAAGTCTGCCAGAGAGCACCATTACTGTTGTCGGGTTGCAGGTCATTGCGGAATGCCTGAGGAGTCAGCAGCGGCAAAAGTAACAGATTGATGGCCGTATATTCTGGTCCTAATGGTTTCCTGGGATCGGTATCACACTGTTTCCAATGGGGTGAGTAATGGCTAATGCGGTGTTGTTGCAACCAGCTTCCAAGAGGTTGCTGGAACGCTGGCCATTGCTCTGCTGATTGCTCTGCGGATGATGTTTGAACAACAAGACAAGAGGTCATTCTCCCACTGTCATATAAAAGTCCGGCGATCCCTGCCATTAACCGCCATAGCGGTTCCCTCGCTCTGCGTTGATCTGGATACAAGTCGTGGTCTCTGTGAATCTGCTGCATGGCTGTGACGGACCAGAAGGCCGTTTCCAGAGCATGGCGGATCGCGCCTGCTGGTTCACAGTGGTGCTGAGGGTGAGCAGGTAAGAGATGGAGCCAGTGGGTGAGATTATCCAGTGTCTGGTCAAACAAGCGCTGAAGGCCTGCTGGCAAATTCAGCTGCTCGTTTACCTGTTCCACAAGCTGTTGTTGCTGATGCAGGATTGTTCCTGTGCCTACCTGATACCCAGCGCAACCTGAACCTGGTTGTATAGGCTGATCAGCTTCTGGAAGATTGATTGGTAATAGGATTTTTTCATCAGCGTGATGCGGGTGTAACCAGTGATTGATAATGGCTAAAGCCTTTGAGGTGAACATGGTTAAAGCCCGAAAATGGAATTAATAATGGTGGGAGTGACCTGCAATCCGACAGCGGCCCCCACACCGGTAGCAAAGCCGATTAATGAGTTTCGAGCCATGCCGTAGGCCAGTCCGATCAGGACAAAAGAGATAGACAGTGTTCGCCCCAGGTCTCCCTTGATCCAACCCACCAAACGACCATAAATTTCTGCAAAGTCAGTGGAACCTGTCACATTGACAGGATTGGCCGCCTGCAGCTCCTGTGGTAGTAGAGAAAGAATGATCAGAGGTGCCAGCGACACCATCAGTTTCTGCAGCTTCATAATAAATGGTGGTCTATCAACAAGAAGTACAGACATGGTCAATGACTCCATTAATCATCAGACGGTAAATAGACGGGAATGGCAGACTGCCAGTCTCTTGGTGCGATATCGGTCATCACAACTCCGCCGCTATGCCAATTGCCCTGCTTGTCAACCCAGGGTGCAATCCAGATTTTCAGGATTTGAGCGGGTGTGCGGTTGGGTATCGCTTCGGGCGTTACAAAACGAAGATCGGGTTCTGAATAGTTTTTGGGAGCTGAAGAAAACAGGTTTTCAGCAGACGTTGAACCGGTATCCTGATAGACTTGTCTTGCCGATTTACATACGCCTTTGCCGGGTTCCGGGCGGGCATACTCAGCTTCACCAACACCAAACAGTGAGCAGCCCTGAATAACAGGTACCAGCGAAACCATCAGAAGCAATGCTCTGGTATCGTGTTTACACATAGAAAAAGCCTCGAAAGATTAGTTCTTAAGACCACGGGTGAGAATCAGGTCCACCTTACGTTCGGCGCTGATTTCAATGACGGGCACCATCTGGTCAGCCAGCTGCAGGTAAAAATCTGCCAGCTTTTCCAATGCTTTGTTACTGCCCTTAATCAAAGAGCTTTGCAGAGCTTGGCTGCCCTTTAAGCCAGACTGAAAAGGAGACTGAATCTGGCCGTTCTGGTTGGGGATTACAGACAAGACTGGGACGGGTTTGGTATCAAAGGCCTCACTGATACCGCTGAGAAAGCCTGCCATAGCCGCCTTGGCCATAACCTGCCCCTGTTTACTGACCAGCCTGCCACGTAATCCGGCTTTGCCATCTTCTCCGGCGATATAACCTTCTAGAGGTCGTTCAATCACTTCTTCCTTATCGTTGTATTTGAGGATGCACGACAGGGTTTCACTGCGAAGATAAGCCCGCTCGGAACTCAGGTCGCCGTAGCCCGATGCCAGAACAAAGCATTCCCTGACGTTAGTGCGATAGCGATTGGGCAAAATGGCAGAAGCTTTGATGCGGATAAGGACAGGATAAGGTTCACGTCTTGCGCCTTGCCCTGTCGGAACATCCAGCCCGGTGATTAACTGGCCGGATAGCAGACTTCCGGCCGGTAAGCGCAAAAGCTTTGGTTTATCCTCTGGTTTTGAATTTAGGGTGACTGCCTGAGGGTTGGTAGTTCCTAATACCCGGATAGGTCTGGGTGGTTGAGGAGATGTGTCATAGTAATCAGTTTCGTTGTATTGGGTTGTTGGTGATTGACTGTACTGATTCCACTGCAATATTCACCAGCGCAGCAAGCACTTCCGTGATAGCCTGCTGATAGTCCGAGGCTTCTTCGAATCGTTTTGCTAATGCCTTGTTATGGTTGATTTTTTGCTGCCATGGTTTTGATAGTGACAGCTGAATTTCTTTAGGAGGCACATCCAGTGGCGTTACCAGCAAAGAAAGGGCATGAGTCTCATTGTCATGAGGGGTGATGTACACGACAAAAGGTTCTTCTTGTTGCGAAGAGAGATAGATCACTGAACCTTCAATCTGAATATCAGCCTGATCAATGGTTCGAATCTGGGGAGCCGCAAAAGGCGTGACAATTCGATTCAGGTGTAGACGACTCAGGGTTACGGGTTGCTGTTGACCCGGTGATACCTGCAACTTGACTGGTGCAGCTGCCAGAGTCAATGAACAGTAAAAACAGACAGCAACAAAAAGCGTTTTGTTCATCGAGGAATCTCTGAATAAAGGAAGGGTTACTTGAGATCAGATTCAATCTGAATAACAGCAAGCACAGGGCGATAACGGGTCAGACTGAACTGAAAGGTAAAGGTTTTCTGCCCAGACAGGCGTTGATGGCCCGATGAGAGAGCACTGTTCCCCGTCACTCTGACCTCATGAGTGTTTTCATCAAAGTCAAGCTGCAATGGCTCAAAGCTCAGGGAAACATTGTCTTCCCGTAACTGGTGGAACTGCCGATTCAATATTTCATGGACTTGCCGGTGCAGATTGGGTGAAAGCAGACTTTGCAGCCTGGACTCAACAAACGACAGATTCTGCGGATTGAGATTGCCCAACAATTCAGCCAGAGACAGCCCCCACCATTCGTAATAGACCCGTGATGCTCCACCAGACTGAATTCCAACCTGTCCATCCATAAACGGCAAGCTCAACTCAACAGCCGGTTTGCGACTTAGGCAGTGGAAAAGCAGCAGTGCATTCGTCAGCACCAGTACCAGCAACATCAGCCTGTCCATACAGAGCTGCTGACGCCATTGCTTCAGACGACGCAGATAGTTTTGAATGGTCATTTTCGGGAAGGGTAAAAGACCCGAACATAAGGGTTGGGCAAGGTTCTGGCTTTTACAAAATAAAAGCCCAGCCAGTAAAGCCGATGGCTCAGGTGGCCGTCAGGGTGACGGTCCCGAAATCGTCGATAGACACGAATCGCCATCCAGCCCAGGAGCATGCCCAGAAGCAGCTGGTCAAACCAGATACCCCAGATGAGACCCACGGCTACGGGGTAGATTTCATCCAGAGACCAGAACAGGAACTGGATGGGGTCGTTGATGGTGCGGGGGATTTCCATGATGTCTCTCAGAATGTTCGGGTTTGTTCGAATATTTCGTTTATTGCTATTTCGTTTATTTCGATTAAACTGCAGTTAAGGAAAAAACTTAGTAAATATTCGATCAGGGAATACCTATGACTACAAAAGACAAACTGACTCTGCCTACTGCTGAAGAGATTGCGATTGCACAAGAGTGCAGCCGGGAAATTTCAGCCTTTCTTGAGACGGGTGCTAAATCTCAGCAAATTGATATCAGCTCTAAGGATGGGGAAAAGCATGCGTTGTCGATTCCAACCAGAGCGTTGAGCCTGCTGGTTGATATTCTGGCGCAACTTGGACAGGGCAATGCGGTAAAAATCATCCCGATCCATGCGGAACTGACCACTCAGGAAGCCGCTGATATTCTCAATGTTTCCCGGCCTTATCTGGTCAGAATGCTGGATGAGGGGGAAATCCCTCACCACAAGGTTGGTCGGCATCGCAGAGTCCGGTATCAGGATTTAATGGATTACAGAGCAGCTATAGATGCTAAACGACTCTCAGCTTTGGATGAGTTGTCATCCCTCTCCCAGATGAACGATCCGGAGTATTAATGGCTTCTCAATTTACTGCTGTTTTTGATGCCTGTGTTCTTTATCCTTCGGTGTTAAGAGACGTGTTGTTAAGGTTGGCGATAACAGACACTTTTCGCGCCAAGTGGACAGACAAAATTCATGATGAGTGGACTCGCAATCTGAAAGCCAATCGTCCAGACATTGATGAGAATTACCTCAATAAAACCCGACAGCTGATGAACGCTCATGTCCGGGATGCAGTGGTTGAAGGTTTTGAGCACTTGATTGATTCAGTTCAACTACCAGATCAGGATGACCGGCATGTTGTTGCAGCGGCAATTGTCGCTAATGCCGATGTCATAGTGACTTATAACCTGAAAGACTTTCCTGATGAAGCCCTTACCCCATATGAACTTCAGGCTATTCATCCTGACAGCTTTATTCATGATCTGATTGATCTGCATCCGGCAGAAGTCATTGGCGTGATCCGCTCGGCGAGAGGTGCTTTAAAAAAACCATCATTGACGGTTGATGAATATCTGAGCAGGCTAAGAAAGCAAAGGTTGCCGGAAACGGTCACCTGGCTAGAGTCAATGAAGCTCGTTCTGTAAGAGGAAAACAGTAAACTCACAAGATTACTGATGGAGCCAGCACTGTGGGAGTGATCAGTACATTGGAGCCAGATGGGTTTATAGCTTTCACATAACCCAAAGGTTTTGACAATCACTGTTCTGCGTAGAAAAGTTTATCTGCTTTGAAATTTCAAGACAGCTTGCATCATCTCAGGCGTGTGAAAGTGTCGTGCATTCAGACTACGAGTCAGGATATGTCGTTCGGGTTTTGAACAGCTACTTTCTGAAAACCAGAGACCTTCAGAGTTGGCATCAGTATGCACACTGGTTTGCCAGATAATGTTTCCATCATCATGCCGGGTACCCAGACGACAGTCACCGCAGTGGATAACCTGAGTCTTTAGCTTTGCTGTTCCCTTTGGGACAAGCAGAATAAGATAGCTGGCAATATTCAACAGATATTTTTTGCGCAACTCTTTTTGCAGGGCTCTGAGCAGAGTAATGACAGTCTGGCTATGTGGCATTGAGGGTGAATCAATTTCAACTATTCCTGCGACCATGTGATTCAGGATGAACTGGGTAAATGCATTACCCGGTTGTCCTTTTTGAGCGCCTAGCAATTCAGCCAGAGACAGCCCCCACCACTCGTAATAAACCCGAGAAGCTGCTCTGGACTAAATTCCAACCTGTCCATCCATAAACGGCAAGCTCAACTCAACAGCCGGTTTGCGACTCAGGCAGTGGATCAGCAGCAGTGCATTCGTCAGCACCAGTACCAGCAACATCAGCCTGTCCACACAGAGCTGCTGACGGCATTGCTTCAAACGACCCAGATAGTCTTGAATGGTCATTTTCGGGAAGGGTAAAAGACCCGAACATAAGGGTTGGGCAAGGTTCTGGCTTTCACAAAATAAAAGCCCAGCCAGTAAAGCCGGTGGCTCAGGTGGCCGTCAGGGTGACGGTCCCGGAACCGTCGATAGACACGGATCGCCATCCAGCCCAGAAACATGCCCAGTAGCAGCTGGTCAAACCAGATACCCCAGATCAGGCCCACGGCTACGGGGTAGATTTCATCCAGAGACCAGAACAGGAACTGGATGGGGTCGTTGATGGTGCGGGGGGTTTCCATGATGCTTTCGACTCATTTACCGTCTATACTCTGTAAGACATATTCTTACAGGAGGTGCAATATGGCTCGAACATTAACCATCAGCCTTGGAGATGAACTTCAGGGCTATGCTCAACAGCTGGTCGATTCCGGTGCATACTCATCCGTCAGTGAAGTGGTGCGTGAGGCGTTAAGAAACCTGAGAGAACAGAAAGCTTCCTCAAGCCTGGAGCAATTGAGGGCAATGATTGACGAAGGTGACAACAGTGGTGAACCGGTTGATCTTGAAGTTGAAAAGTTCCTTTCCCAAATGAAAAAACGGTAACCCTTATGCCCCCATCCAAGCAGTACTTGTTCAAGCCCCGTGCACGACAGGATTTGGAGGGCATATATGACTATACCGTGAGTGAGTTTGGAGAAGAGCAGGCTGATCTGTATATCCGAAATCTTTTTGATACCTTTCAACGACTGGCTGAAACACCGGGCTTTGCTCGATGCCGGGATGACCTCAGAAAAGGGCTCAAATCATACCCTGTGAAGGCTCATATCGTTTTCTTCAGAGAAACGGTGAATGGCGTATTAATTATCAGAGTGCTTCACCAATCGATGGATTTTCAATCACAAAAGTACTGATCGATCCTGGGAAATGCTCACTGTTGTCGAAGATTTATAGTTTTGGTGTTTTGATAGTGGTTGAGTTCTGATGGGGTAATACTGTCGTATCGGGCTTCCAATCGTTTTCGACTGTCCTCCTGGTGCTGGTCGAAATCCAGCCTTGACCCTTTGCCCGTCAGAGTTTCCAGATTCAACTGTTTCAATTTATCAGCATTCAACTCTGGCAGTTTGTTTTGCAATTTTAACAATGCCAGCCACTCGCTAAGATCAATCTGGTTCCAGTCCACTGAATGCAGAGTTTCAGGCGTTATACCCGAGCAATCGGGATGTTTGGCAGAGCCCCATCCAGTGTTCAGCTGCTTTCTGATCTGTACTTGCATGATGCGGGAAAGGGGTGAACTGAAACAGCAATAGCTGTTGTACTCCATGCTGCTCAATCCCAGGAATTTGCTTTCCCTGTAAATGCCGACTTTATGGCAGGTTTTCATCTCACTTTTAATGGCCAATTCAAATTCTTCGGTTTCACATTTATTGGTGATCTGAATAATCAGTTTGGTCATGGTGTAAGCTGTGTAGATTATGGTGACGACGCTGATCGCTGAGGTGATGGCCGGGTTCATAATCAGGGTTTGTTGGCTCAGCTGACCGTCCTGAGAAGCCGGGTTGTCACCAACCGTTCGGAACAGTAGATTGATGGCATCCTCGCCCAGAATTTTATAGACGACTTCCGTCATTTTTTTGCATCAGTTGTTGCTGCATATTTCCGAGCATCGTGTCCTGAGATAAAGAGCGCGCTTCCTGTGACAGCTCACCGGTGATGGGTCTGGCAGTGGCAGTCTGAGTGTGAACTTCAGCCGGTGTCGACCATAGCTTTTCTGTGAGCTTGTCCCAGCTTTTGCCTAAATCGGAGCATCTGAAGGTTTTTCCATCATCAGATTTGGTAGCTGGTTGGTAACAGATTGAGGGTTTCGTGTTATAGCATCATATTGCTGGTCGATCTGATGGAGCCAGGTTGAGCGGGTATGTTGCTCAAATATGAATGGCTTCCTGAGTTGGTTTCTGCCATTGCAGTGTGAAAGCAGAAAGCTAACAATCGACCCAGCAGCTTGTAGCAGGCACGTATTGTCATTGGCTGACGGTCTGGCAACAATCCCGATACTGCCAAAGCAGATACATAGCGTCGTCTTTAGCCAATGGGTGACGATGCATTCCCCATGCTGCGGCTGAAGCTCCGATCCAGTGTGCTTTCTGCTTTTCCGGCTCAGGCCAGAACATGCTCATTTTATACTCGCTTTTGAGGAACCAGGGAATGATAAGGCTGTGGCACTGGACCTCTTCTCCTATGGTTTTTCTGCCAAGACCAGTCTTCAACAGCCGGTTTGCGACTCAGGCAGTCGATCAGCAGCAGTGCATTCGTCAGCACCAGTACCAGCAGCATCAGCCTGTCCACACAGAGCTGCTGACGCTATTGCTTCAAACGACGCAGAGAGTCTTGAATGGTCATTTTCGGGAAGGGTAAAGACCCGAACATAAGGGTTGGGCAAGGTTCTGGCTTCTACAAAATAAAAGCCCAGCCAGTAAAGTCGATGGCTCAGGTGACCGTCAGGGTGACGATCCCGAAACCGTCGATAAACACGAATCGCCATCCAGCCCAGAAGCAGCTGGTCAAACCAGATACCCCAAATCAGGCCCATGGCTACGGGGTAGATTTCATCCAGAGACCAGAACAGGAACTGGATGGGGTCGTTGATGGTGGAGGGGATTTCCATCTGGTTCTTCCTGTCAGGATTGGGAAAGGTCTTGTGCTACAGGTGCTTCAGGAATTCCTCTTGCACCAGAGATTCCAGTTCCAGCATGGAGCTTAATTGTTGCTTTTTGGCAGTTTCATGAAGCTGGACAATAACTTCATATTGATCCGGCTCACCTTCTGCGTCACAGAAAACTTTGAGTTCATCCGGAATAATTTCATAGTTAATCATAATGGCCAGTGCCTGTACCAGAGAGGGGCGGTCTTGCCAGTGAAAATAAGCCAGAAGTCGATCTTTAATTACATCGGAGGCATGCAAAATGGGTATGTCGCCTTGTTTTGAATGAGCGACAGTGGTTTCTTCAATAATCTGGTTTCCAATAGCGAGAGGTGCAGAAGGAAACTCAACACAAATCTGCGTTGACTCATTGACAAACACGCGGCCTTGTTTAAAAAATCCTAATTCAGCCATTGCGGTTTTCAGCGATTCTGAGGCGTCGTAGCTGGTGTTAACCATATCAATATCTTTGGTCAGGTATAGGTTTTCACTGTAAATTTCAACGGCTAAACCACCCACCAAAACCACCCGAATGCCATGCTGCTTAAGATGATTGGCGACAATGGCTGCCAGTTCAACAATGGGCGTGCTACTAAAATCTGTCATGATTTAATTCTGAAATTAATGATCCCTTGGTCGGATAGCAATAGTTGGTTTGCCTGCTGCTCTGGGACGGGTTCTGGTCATGGTGAGGTTCTGGATCATGGAGTCCGGATAGGCCGACAGGGCCGACTTAAGCAGTTCTTTCAATGGCGACAGGAAAGGATATCGGGGGTTAAACTGATATTCTCTGAGCTTGCCAATCAGGTAGCTCACCAAAACACCATCTTCTTCGAGCCGGGCAAGCTGCTTTTGCACGGAGTTTGAGGAAATTCCGTAAAATTCGGCAATGGCCTTGCCATAACCGGAGCTGCGAAGCATTAGATATATCAGGATTTTTTCCTGACTTTCCGCTCGTAGAATGCCTTTCAAAATGAACATGATGTAATATATTATGTTACCAATATGTGGTAAATATATACCATTTCATGATATTTATAAATCAATCTATGGTTTTGAGTGGCGGTTAGAGCTGGTTTTTTGTTCTTGATACAAGTTGAGTTGTTCAGGTCGAAACCCATGAAATCGGGTTTCCAATCGTTTTCGACTGTCCTCCCGCTGCTGGTCGAAATCCAGCCTTGACCCTTTGCCCGTCAGAGTTTCCAGATTCAACTGTTTCAATGTATCAGCATTCAACTCTGGCAGTTTGTTTTGCAATTTTAACAATGCCAGCCACTCGCTAAGGTCAATCTGGTTCCAGTTCACAGCTTGCAGAGTTTCAGGCGTTATACCCTGGCAATCGGGGAGTTCGGCAGAGCCACATCCAGTGTTCGGCAGCTTCCTGGTCTGTACTTACAAGATGCGGGAGAGGGGTAAACTGAAACAGCAATAGCTGTTGTACTCCATGCTGCTCAATCCCAAAAACTTGCTTTTCCTGTAACCGCCGACTTGATGGCAGGTTTTCATCTCCCGTTTGGCGGCCAATTCAAATTCTTCGGCTTCACATTTGTTGGTGATCTGGATAATTAGTTTGGTCATGGTGTATGCCGTATAGATCGTGGTGACGACGCTGATCGCTGAGGTGATGGCCAGGTTCATAATCAGGGTTTGTTGGCTCAGCTGACCGCCCTGAGAAGCCAGGTTGTCACCAACTGTTCTGAACAGTAGATTGGTGGCGCCTTTCACCACCGTCAGGAATACATAAACTCGTAAAAAATGCCCAAAATTTGAATGATCGTCCACTGCCTTTCCTTCAAGCTAACCACATGTTTCTCCTGATTATTGACCGTTAATACACTAATCCCCTGGAAACAGAAGAATACCTGTCTCGCTGTTGGATTCTGGCAGGGCTTTTTTTCTGCTCTGGTAATACACGACTCTGCTTTTTCAGTTCCTGCCTTACTCTGTGCTGGATAGCAGTGTAGACCATCAGGCACAGAGTCATCACCATTAACAGGGATTCAAGTTCCGCTTTCTTCAGATAGAGTGAAGTGACCAGAAAGTCCGGGCTCTTCAGGAACCGAAAGCTACCTCCAACCTGTTGTTGTGACTTATAGGTAGACAGCAGCCCAGTGGCATTCAAACTATCTTGATCCAGTTCATTGGTGCTAAGGATAAAACAACCCAATATGAATACAGTTCAAGTCGTCTGGATTGTCATGACTTTCATAGACTCCATCCACATGAAAGCTCGTGCCATCCAGATTTAATGCCTTGCAAGGAAGTTTCAGATAATGACGACCTTGACGGCCAGATTGCGATACAAGTCATTAAAACCAGCGTCGTGCAGACTATCGAGAGTCCGACTAAGTACCTTGTCGTTCAAGTGGTCGGCTTATATAACTTTCCTGATAAGGCGGTCAGTCGGCTTACCATCAAAAAACTCAGGGTACATGTACAGTGTCTGTCCCTTAAAGCCCAAGTCACCATTTCTTTGACAACAGATTTTAGGTAAATATCAACCGGGGTGGTGGAAGGCGGTTACTCATCTTGAGATTTTAGAAAGTTTCTGGGGGGCTGGTTGCGCTACTCTCGGTCGGCTTTCTATACCACAAAGACCACCAGAGTAAGTGGATTTCTAAAAACAGCTCTGGGTGACCTTGCAGGTTGCGGATATCTTTCGCTGTAGTGAATAAAAGTGGGTGTTGGTAGGCTTCAGGAATTTTATAGATTTTCAGGATTTTTTTATGGCTTTGCTGAAGCTCATCTTTTAGTTTCTTTTCACAGTCTAGCGCTTCAGGGGTGCCCACCTCAATTGGCGCTTCTCGTTGAAGTCTTTTTTTCAATGGTTCGCCAAACTGGTTGCGAACAAAGAAAATCCGCTCCGATGGATGATTCCGCCTTAACAGAGCCTGCAATACCTCTGAATCAAGCTCGTTAAACCCATACTCCCCCATAACCAGCAAACCAGCTCTTTTGAGCCTATGGTGTCCCTGTGTTTATGGCTCCTGCCAGTGGTAATGTAAACGACAAAACCTGTTTTCAGGAAATTATCAAAAATCATTTGTCATGTTTTAAGGCCGCTTTGAATAGCCGCTATGTGGTGACCAACGGTTTAGTGTTACTTGATAGAGGTACCGAAAACATTGCAAAAATCATTGAGCTATGGAAGGAAGAGTAACCCCACCAGGTTCAGGAAATTCTGGGCTATTCTCTGATGCACCACCAATAATGAGATTCACCTATGTCGTTCCTTTATTTTTCCAGAACAGACATTCAACACGGATTGTCTTGTTATTTTCTGGCAAACAAGAAGGGCGTGATGGGTATTTTGGTTCTTTCCCTGCTGGCTATGCTAGTTGTGCCGTTATGTTATTCCTCAACCCTTATTGATCGTCATCATCCCGATGGGCGCAAGTTTCGGATTGAAATCAACGATGGGAAAACACGCAATAGCACACTGACAGTGACAGGAGGCCAGCGTGCTGGCAATGCCGATTTTCCCGGTGTCGCCAGCGGAGTTTTTTTTTATTCGCCTCCTCCTCCCTGGGGAGGTGGAGGCGGCAGGCCATCGGGATTATTCGAAATTGACCTAACTATTCTGCAACCCGTCATCAACTGGCTGATGTCCATAGGTAAGGATTCTGGTGCCGCCACGACTTGCCCGGAGGATGGTCAACCCTCTGGCAACAAACTTAACGCGGGATCAAATGACGCAACTAACCAACACCATCAACAGGAAAAAAGAGAAGCACCTGAAAATCGGGAGAACAAATCACCGGGAGAAGGTAATGGTAGCAGCGGCGATGGCAATAACAGAAAAGACGACAATGGAGAGGAGGGTAAAAATAATGCTTCGACTCAGGACCTTGAGCTACTTGCCAACCAGCTTTTAGCCATCATTGAAAGCGACGAACCCAACGCCGCTTTTAAATTCAGGGAAATGTTAGAGAAGCTGGACATGCCTCAGCGTTTGCAGGTTCTGGAAACAAAAGGCACAAACATCAGCGGCAATACCGTTACTCCTCTAGAGGCGATATTGGCACTGCCGCGTTCTTCCCATGAACACTCAACACGCAACCGATTTATCGGGCAGCTGATAGAAGCCGCTGGCAACAAACGCCAGATGATTTTGTCTGATATTGTTTTGGACATAATCCACAAGGTCAATCAATCTCACCAACAACCACAGATAGGGGATTTTGAAAAAGGTTGCTTTACTGAGTACTTTATTCAATTGTTCCTGCTTCATTCAAACCCGGTTGAGCGTATTCGCAATCTATTAGAAGAAATATCAGATTTAGCCATAAGGAATGAGATTATAAATAATGCACAATCATTAACACTCCCCACCTCTTTTCTGGATACCTTGAAACAATTTAACCAGCACTCATCGTTCCATGAATTAATGCGCTTGTCAAATGAACTGCGTATGCAAAATGATTACATAGCGATCACTACTTCGGTCAATAATGGACTGCGTGTAGATAAACATGAATCCAGACAAATTATTGGTGCAGAGTGCGCGATATGTAAGGAGCAGTTTGAACGCTCATCAAATATAGTGAAAACGCCCTGTAATCACCTTTATCACGTCGATTGTTTAAATCAGTGGCTCAAAAAAAGGAAGCAGGATCGTGCAATTCAAGATTGCCCTACATGTCGTACACAATTATATGGCTTAAGAAAAAAACTTAACGACTTTAACAAACTATTGAGAAAATACGACGGTTGTCATTCTTTAGCTACTGCAAAAAGAGCATTTAAGGAATTGAATATAGCAGAAACAAGTTTTGCAACCTTTTACCATTTTCTCCAATATTGCCGACATAGCAGCCAGACATCTGATGATTCAAAGTTTAAAAATATCTTGCGAAGCTTCATTCGTCCCGTGATAAAAGCCGAGATCCACCATGACGGTAAAGTCAACTCAGCCACCTTCAGCGCCAATAACCACCGTGTGGTGACCGCCAGTGACGATGGCACTGCGAAAATCTATGTCTTTCAGTCCGATGGATCCTGGAAGGAAGAATTCACTATTCGTCACGATGGTCCGGTCAAATTGGCCAGCTTCAGCGCCGATAGTAACCGTGTGTTGACCGCCAGTGAAGACGGGACAGCAAAAATCCATGTTCTGAAGGAGGGTGGATCATGGCAAGAAGAACTCACTATCCAACACCCTGGGCCCATTAATTCAGCCAGCTGCAGCGCCGATGGTAGCCGTGTGTTGACCGCCAGTGACGATGGGGCAGCAAAAATTTATGTTCTGAAGGAGAGTGGATCATGGGAAGAAGAAGGAACCACCCACCATGATGGTTCGATCCATTTAGCCAGCTTCAGTCCTGATGGTAGCCATGTGTTAACTGTCGGCAAAGATAACCTGGTAAAAATCACAGGCAAATCAGCTAATGGATCATGGCAAGTAAAATTTATCTTTCTCCATAGGGACCATGTCAACTCAGCCATCTTTAGCCCCAATAACCGCTATGTGGTGACCGCCAGTAACGATGGCACGGCAAAAATCATTGGCCAGAAAGGCGATCAGTCTTGGGAAGAAGAATTCACCATTAGCCACATTGGTACCAATGGTTCGATCCTATCAGCCGCCTTCAGCCCCAATAGCCGACATGTGCTGACTGTTGGCAAGGATAATCTGGTTAAAATCATTGGCAAACAGGCCGATGGATCATGGCTGGAAAAAGCCATCATTTCCCATAGTGATCATATCAACTCAGCCACTTTCAGTCCCAATAGCCACCATGTGATAACCGCCAGTTTCGACAAACAGGCAAAAATCTACAGCAAAAAGACCGATGTATTATGGGAAGAAGAAATCACTAACCACCACAATCATAGGGTCTCCTCAGCTACCTTCAGTCCCAATAGCCTAAGAGCAGTAAGCACCAGTCTGGATGGAACGGCAAAAACCCGTAGCCGTAAGAATGGGGAAGAAGGATTCACTATCCTTCATCATGGTGGTTTCACTTCGGCCACCTTCAGTGCCGATAACTGCCTTTTGATGACCTTTGGTGAAGATCCTACGGCGAAAATCAATATCCTGGGCAATTCACGGAAAAAAGAACTCCTTATCCACAACTCTGGTCCGATATCCTCAGCCACCTTCAGCGCCAATAGCCGCTTTGTGGTGACCACCGGTTTAGTGTCACTTGATAGAGGTACCGAAAACATTGCGAAAATCATTGAACTATGGAAGGAAGAGTAACCCCACCAGCGTTCTGGAAATTCTGGGCTATTCTCTGATGCACCACCAATAATGAGATTCACCTATGTCGTTCCTTTATTTTTCCAGAACAGACATTCAACACGGATTGTCTTGTTATTTTCTGGCAAACAAGAAGGGCGTGATTGATATTTTGGTTCTTTCCCTGCTGGCTATGATGGTTGTGCCGTTATGCTATTCCTCAACGCTTATTGATCGTCATTATCCCGATGGGCGCAAGGTTCGGATTGAGATCAATGATTGGAGAACACGTAATAACACACTGACATTGACAGGAGGCCAGCCCGCTGGCAACGCCGACTTTCCCGGTGTCGGGAGCGGAGGCTTCTTTTATTTGCCTCCTCCTCCCTGGGGAGGTGGAAGACCATCGGGATTATTCGAAATTGACCTGACTATTCTGCAACCCGTCATCAACTGGCTGATGTCCATAGGTAAGGATTCTGGTACCGCCACGACTTGCCCGGAGGATGGCCAACCCTCTGGCAACAAACCCAATGTGGGATCAAATGACGCAACTAACCAACACCATCAACAGGAAAAAAGAGAAGCACCTGAAAATCGGGAGAACACATCACCGGGAGAAGCTAATGGTAGCAGCGGCGATGGCAATAACAGAAAAGACGACAATGGAGAGGAGGGTAAAAATAATGCTTCGCCTCAGGACCTTGAGCTACTTGCCAGCCAGCTTTTAGCCATCATTGAAAGCGACGAACCCAATGCCGCTTTTAAATTCAGGGAAATGTTAGAGAAGCTGGACATGCCTCAGCGTTTGCAGGTTCTGGAAACAAAAGGCACAAACATCAGCGGCAATACCGTTACTCCTCTAGAGGCGATATTGGCACTGCCGCGTTCTTCCCATGAACACTCAACACGCAACCGATTTATCGGGCAGCTGATAGAAGCCGCTGGCAACAACCGCCAGATAATTTTGTCTGAGATTGTTCTGGACATAATCCACAAGCTCAACCGATCCGACCAACAACCACAGATAGGGGATTTTGAAAAATGTTGCTTTACTGATTACTTTATTCAATTGTTCCTGCTTCATTCAAACCCGGTTGAGCGTATTCGAAATCTATTAGAAAAAATATCAGATTTAGCCATAAGGAATGAGATTATAAATAATGCGCAATCATTGACATTCCCCACCTCTTTTCTGGATACCTTGAAACAATTTAACCAGCACTCATCGTTCCATGAATTAATACGCTTATCAAATGAATTGCGTATGCAAAATGATTACATAGCGATCACTGCTTCGGGCAATAATGTACTGTTTTTGGATAAACATGAATCCAGTCAAATTATTGGTGCAGAGTGCGCGGTATGTAAGGAGCAGTTTGAACGCTCGTCAAATATAGTGAAAACGCCCTGTAATCACCTTTATCACGTTGATTGTTTAAGTCAGTGGCTCCAAAATAGGTATCAGAGTCGTGCAATTCAAGATTGTCCTACATGTCGAACACGAATAATTGGCTTAACAACAAAACTTTACCACTTTAACAAACTATTGAGAAAATACGACGGTTATCATTCTTTAGCTACTGCAAGAAGGGCAGCGAATGAATTAAATACAGAAGAAACAAATTTTGCAACCTTTTACCATTTTATCCAATATTGCCGACATAGCAGCCAGGCATCTGATGATTCAAAGTTTCTAACTATCTTGCGAAGTTTCATTCGTCCCGAGGTAAAAGTCGAGATCCGCCATGACGGTAAAGTCAACTCAGCCACCTTCAGCGCCAATAACCAACGTGTGGTGACTGCCAGTGACGGTGGCACTGCCAAAATCTATGTCTTTCAGTCCGATGGATCCTGGAAGGAAGAATTCACTATTCGTCACGATGGTCCGGTCAAATCAGCCAGCTTCAGCGCCGATAGTCGCCGTGTGTTGACTGCCAGTGACGATGGGACAGCAAAAATCCATGTGTGGAAGGAGGATGGATCATGGCAAGAAGAAATCACTATCCGCCACCGTGGGTCCATTCATTCAGCCAGCTTCAGCGCCGATAATTGCCGTGTTTTGACCGCCAGTGACGGTGCAGCAAAAATTTATGTTCTGAAGGAGAGTGGATCATGGGAAGAAGAAGGGAGCATCAACCATGATGATCCGATCCATTTAGCCAGCTTCAGTCCTGATGGTAGCCATGTGGTGACTGTTGGCAAAGATAACGTGGTGAAAATCAAGGGCAAATCCGCCGATGGATCATGGCAAGTAAAATTTATCGTTCTCCACAGGAACCATGTTAACTCAGCCATCTTTAGCCCCAATAACTGCTATGTCGTTACCGCCAGTAACGATGGCACGGCAAAAATCATTGGCCGGAAAGACGACGAATCATGGGAAGAAGAATTCACCATTAACCACATGAGTACCGGTGGTTCGATCCTATCAGCCACCTTCAGCCCCGATAGCCGACATGTGCTGACTATCGGCAAGGATAACCTGGTTAAAATCATTGGCGAACAGGCCGATGGATCATGGCTGGAAAAAGTCATCATTTCCCATAGTGATCTTATCAGCACAGCCACTTTCAGTCCCAATAGCCGCCATGTGGTGACCGCCAGTTTCGACAAACAGGCAAAAATCTACGGCGAAAAAACCGATGTATTATGGGAAGAAGAAATCACGATCCACCACAATCATAGGGTCTCCTCAGCCATCTTCAGTGCCAATAGCCGACGTGTAGTAACCACCAGTCTGGATGGAACGGCAAAAACCCATAGCCACCAGAATGATGGATCATGGAAAGAAGGAATCACTGTCCTTCATCATGGTGGTGGTTTCACTTTAGCCACCTTAAGTGCCGATAACTTCTATTTGATGACCTTTGGTGAATATCTTACGGCGAAAATCAATATCCTGGACAATGCACGGAAAAAAGAACTCTTTATCTTCAACTCTGGTCCGATATCCTCAGCCACCTTCAGCGCCAATAGCCGCTTTGTGGTGACCACCGGTTTAGTGTCACTTGATAGAGGTACCGAAAACATTGCGAAAATCATTGAACTATGGAAAGAAGAGTAACTCCAGTAGCACCCCGGAAATTCTTGGCTATTCTCTGATGCACTACCAATAATGAGATTCACCCATGGCGTTCCTTTATTTTTCCAAAACAAACATCCAACACGGATTGTTCTGGCATTTTCTGACAAACAAGAAGGGCGAGATGGGTATTTTTGTTTTTTCCCTGCTGGCTATGTTAGTTGTGCCGTTATGCTATTCCTCAACCCTTATTGACCGTCATCATCCCGATGGGCGCAAGTTTCGGATTGAAATCAACGATGGGAAAACACGCAATAGCACACTGACAGTGACAGGAGGCCAGCGCGCTGGCAATGCCGATTTTCCCGGTGTCGCCAGCGGATTTTTTTTTATTCGCCTCCTCCTCCCTGGGGAGGTGGAGGCGGCAGGCCATCGGGATTATTCGAAATTGACCTGACTATTCTGCAACCCGTCATCAACTGGCTGATGTCCATAGGTAAGGATTCTGGTGCCGCCACGACTTGCCCGGAGGATGGTCAACCCTCTGGCAACAAACCCAACGCGGGATCAAATGACGCAACTAACCAACACCATCAACAGGAAAAAAGAGAAGCACCTGAAAATCGGGAGAACAAATCACCGGGAGAAGGTAATGGTAGCAGCGGCGATGGCAATAACAGAAAAGACGACAATGGAGAGCAGAGTAAAAATAATGCTTCGACTCAGGACCTTGAGCTACTTGCCAACCAGCTTTTAGCCATCATTGAAAGCGACGAACCCAACGCCGCTTTTAAATTCAGGGAAATGTTAGAGAAGCTGGACATGCCTCAGCGTTTGCAGGTTCTGGAAACAAAAGGCACAAACATCAGCGGCAATACCGTTACTCCTCTAGAGGCGATATTGGCACTGCCGCGTTCTTCCCATGAACACTCAACACGCAACCGATTTATCGGGCAGCTGATAGAAGCCGCTGGCAACAACCGCCAGATAATTTTGTCTGAGATTGTTCTGGACATAATCCACAAGCTCAACCAATCCGACCAACAACCACAGATAGGGGATTTTGAAAAATGTTGCTTTACTGATTACTTTATTCAATTGTTCCTGCTTCATTCAAACCCGGTTGAGCGTATTCGCAATCTGTTAGAAAAAATATCGGATTTAGCCATAAAGAATGAGATTATAAATAATGCACAATCATTAACACTCCCCACCTCTTTTCTGGATACCTTGAAACAATTTAACCAGCACTCATCGTTCCATGAATTAATGTGCTTATCAAATGAACTGCGTATACAAAATAATTACATCGCTGTCAATTCTTTCGACGATAATGCACTGCGTGTGGATAAAGAAGAACCTGCAGACATTATTGATGCAGAGTGCACGGTATGTCAGGAGCAGTTTGTACGATCATCAAATATGGTTATAGTAAAAACACCCTGCAATCATCTTTATCACGCAGGTTGTTTAAATCAGTGGCTGAAAAAAAGGAAGCACGATTGTTCAATTAGAAATTGTCCTTCATGTCGGACAGAATTAAATGCCTTAACTAAAAACCTTTCCGAATTTAACGAACTATTAAGAAAATACGACGGCTGTCATTCTTTAGCTATTGCAGAAAGAGCAGTTGAGGAATGGAATAAAGCAAAAACAAGTTATGAAACCCTATACCATTTTGTCCAGTTTTGCCGACATAGCAGCAGGGCATCTGATGATTCACAGTTTGTAAAACTCTTGCGACGCATCCTTCATCCCGTGACAAAAGCCAAGATTTACCATAAAGGTGAGGCCAACTCAGCCACCTTCAGCGCCAATAACCACCGTGTGGTGACCGCCAGTGACGATGGCACTGCGAAAATCTATGTTTATCAGTCCGATGGATCATGGAAGGAAGAACTCACTGTCCGCCACGATGGTCCGGTCAAATTAGCCAGCTTCAGCGCCGATAGTCGCCGTGTGTTGACCGGCAGTGACGATGGGACAGCAAAAATCTATGTTCAGAAGGAGGGTGGATCATGGCAAGAAGAAATCACTATCCGCCACGACGGGCCCATTAATTCAGCCAGCTTCAGCACCGATAGCAGCCGCGCGTTGACCGCCAGTGACGATGGGACAGCAAAAATCCATGTTCAAAAGGAGGGAGGATCATGGGAAGAAGAAGTGACCATCAACCATGATGGTCTGATCCACTTAGCCAGCTTCAGTGCTGATGGTAGCCATGTGGTAACTGCCGACAAAGATAACCTGGTAAAAATCACAGGCAAATCCGCCAATGGATCATGGCAAGTAAAACTTATCGTTCACCATGAGGGCTCTGTCAACTCAGCCATCTTTAGCCCCGATAACCGCTATGTGTTGACCGCCAGTAACGATGGCATGGCAAAAATCATTGGCCAGAAAGACGACAAGTTATGGGAAGAAGAATTTACCATGGGTCACATTAGCACCGATGGCCCGATCGCATCAGCCGCCTTCAGCCCCGATAGCCGACATGTGCTGACTGTCGGCAAGGATAACCTTGTTAAAATCGTTGGCAAGTGGGCCGATGGATCATGGCTGGAAAAAGCCATCATTTCCCATAGTGATGGCATCAACACAGCCACCTTCAGTCCCGATAGCCGCCATGTGGTGACCGCCAGTTACGACAAAGAGGCAAAAATCTACGGCGAAAAGACCGATGTATTATGGGAAGAAGAAATCACTATCCACCACAATCATTGGGTCAGCTCAGCCACCTTCAGTCCCGATAGCCAACATGCAGTAACCAGCAGTTATGATGGAACGGCAAAAATCCATAGCCACAAGAATGATGGATCATGGGAAGAAGGGCGCACTATCCGTCATACGGGTTGGGTTGCTTCAGCCATCTTTAGTGCCGATGGCCGCTTTGTGATGACCTTTGGTGTTGATGGTACCGCGAAAATCAATTACCTGAAGGGCGCTATCCAATTCACTATCCGCCACCCCTTTGCAATCCCCTCAGCCAGCTTCAGTGCCGATAGCCGCTTTGTGCTGACCCAAAGTTTGTTGCCAGTATCTGATGGTCCCGCCAGCATTGTGAAGATTACTGAACTATGGAAGAATGATTGAGAAGGGCATGGTTGGTATTTTTGTTCTTTCAATGCTGGCTATGATGGTTGTGCCCTTATGCTATTCCTCAACCCTTATTGATCGTCATCATCCCGATGGTCACAGGGTTCGGATTGAAATCAATGATGGGAGAACACGCAATAGCACCCTGACATTGACGAGAGGCAAGCCCGCTGGCAACGCCGATTTTCCCGATGTCGGCAACGGAGGCTTCTTTTATTCGCCTCCTCATCCCTGGGGAGGTAGAAAAAGAAAAGAAAAGGACATCAAAAGAAAAAAAAAGAAAAGGACATCCATATAAAATATAAACTAATAAATACGGTTCAAAAACCGAGAGCCCAGAAGTCCATTAAGCCCTGACAGCCACTCAAAGGAGGATATTAATCGTTTATCATAACAAACAACAAGCGAATCACTCAAAAGGGGGGGAAGTCAGAAATAGCAGAGCTCCCCAGGTGACAGGAGAAAAAAGAAAAGGACATCCATATAAATCCATATAAAATATAAACTAATAAATACGGTTCAAAAACCGAGAGCCCAGAAGTCCATTAAGCCCTGACAGCCACTCAAAAGAGGATATTAATCGTTTATCATAACAAACAACAAGCGAATCACTCAAAAGGGGGGGGGGAAGTCAGAAATAGCAGAGCTCCCCAGATGACAGGAGAAGCAAATAACAACGGGAAAATTAGGCAATCAAATTATGCAACGAAATAAACGACTACAGGTAAACAATCCCTTTACCCATTGCTGCCCCATTTCCCGAGCAAAAGTTTTCATGGCTTCCAGCCTGCCCAATGCCCGATAGAAGCGATTATTCCATCTCATGGTTTTGAGCCATTCATTTGAATCAATTTCCAATCGGGTCAGAATGGGCGGGATATCTGAAGGGATTGAACCTTTCTTATCAGATCGGACTGCACGGCCACTCCAGTCAAGCAGCTCAAGATAATCGTGAAGAATATAAGGTAATGCCTTATCCGGATTTTGCCCCCGTGATCGAAAAGGCATGAGGGTGATTGGCTGCTTTCGGGTATCAGAACCTTCCAAATTTTCTATTCGTTCTTGTATCGACGTGTAGTCTGATCCTTCTGGAGTTTCCGCCATTTCAGCACGGAGCGGATTCAGGTCAACATAGGCCATGCAGGTCAACAACGCTGCCTCATCCAACAACGCCTGACTTTTAAACCGCCCTTCCCAGAAGCGACCTTTACAGCCATCTTCCTGGTTAGCCTCACGGGCAAGATATTCGTTCAGGCAACGCATGAACCAGCTGATGTTCGTTAAACGATTTCGATACTCTTCAACAAATTCGTCCACGCGAGCCAGTTCCGAATGACTCAGCTGGTTAGCAGCAAGATACCTCTGAACCAGAAGCGGCCCTGTGAAAAGCCTTGTCCATCGACTCAAAATTTCGTCTCTTGTCCACTCTCTGGCAGGTTTTTGATTAATATGCAAAACCACATGATAGTGATTCGACATGACAGCATAGGCGCAGACTTCTATAGAAAAGATTGAAACCAGTTCTCTGAGTTTATCTACAATCCACTGCCGACGGTGCTCGTAGTTTTTGCCTGTTAAATAATCCTCTCCACACAAATACGCTCTGCGTACGCATCGAGCTATGCAGTGATAATAAGGCGTGGAACCTGGGTCGATCAAAGAACTTCGTGCACGGGTCATAACCTCTCCTGCAGGAACTAAAACTCAGCAACGGAAAAGATAGACGAACTGATTTTTTTGTCAAATATAAGGGTGTCCTATTATTTTTTTCCTATTATTTCTTTCTATTATTTCTTTATTTCACTTTTGCTATTATTTTTGCTTCCTATTATTTTTGCTGGCTGCATACCGCTGGCAGGGAGAGTCCATCCTGAACAACAGCCACTTTGTTTGGGTTGATCGGGATCAGTAGCAGAAATTATTGTGATTACAATAAGTCAGAAGCCGGTAACACCAGGCTTTCAATAGAGACGGTTACAGCGGCGATGGGTAGAGGCGGTCTTCAATGATATCTCCGGTAGAGGCATTTACGACCAATCTTTTCTTATAGCGGCTTTCGTCCAGATAATAAATTTCCCGGACTGGCTGTTTTTTCCAGCGAGCCAGACGGGTTTTCAGGATCACCATGCTCTTGTGAGTATCCCTGGCCTTTGTTATGACCTGATTCAGGGACAGCAGTTTACCCTGAGGTTTCATTGTGTAGTTGTATTCGTCAATGATCATGCCAGTATAGGCATCAAGCGTCGTATACCAGCGCTTGTGTTTCTTGTCTATAAAGTCAACGATTTGAACCAGCTGGCCATTTTGCATGTCGGTCCTTGTTTTCAGTATGGCTACAACAGAATGTTTACTTTTGACTTTGGCTATGATTTTTTCCAGCGGCATGGGCGACTGTAATTGAGCAACTTCAATGATCCTGCCTGATCGGGCATCAACCACTGCACGCTGGTTTCTGTTCATACTGTCAGTGAAGTCTATGACCCTGACCTTACGTTTGTCTTCTTCAGTCATACGTACACTCTGAATGATGACCTCACCGTACTTCTTTCGAATCTGAATGATGATCTGTTCCAATGGCCACAGGTGGTTAGCTTCCACAGGTGTTGGCGATTCGGCCTTGCCGTCAGTCACTAATAATAACGACATGATCAGTGACAGGATCAAGGCTCGAGAGAAACAGGACAGGAATTGTCTGTACATAACACAGTACCTGCGTTTTATATTGCAGATGCGAAGCCGCAGAAGAGGTCTTATGCAAACTGGAACATAAAACCGAATTATGAATTTACATCTTTCCGACAGGCTTCCGGCTGAATGGTTTTGTTTTCAGTCAAACTCATTGAAGCCATATACTAGCTGTTAATGTAGATTTGAATGGTTGGAATGCAAGCCTGAGTCTTCTCCAATATTAACTGACCATCGCCCGATAAAGGCTGTCCAAAACTCTAACAACTCGTCCCTTCGCTCCGCGTGAGAGCGCATAAGGGCCGGGAACCGGACTTTGATAACAAAGACAGCTTATGGGAGTCCGTGTTTTGCGACAGCCTTGACAGGGCGAGCAGAGTCAATCTTGATAAGCTTTGCGGACTTCTTCGGCAATAACATGGATACCACGCTCTACCGTTTCATTATCGCGTGAGTAAGTCATCCTCAGACATTCATGCTTGTGTTGCCAGTCATCATCCATGCCCGGGAAGAAATAGTGGCCGGAGACGACCAGAACGTTACGTTTTTTCAGTCGCTCGTAAAGTTCCTGACTGCTGATGGGCAGTCCTTCAAACCAGAGCCACAGGAACATGGCACCTTCCGGTTTGTGTATTTTCCAGTTCACGCCATTGAGATACTTATGTAATAGAGAAACGGCAAATCTGACCTTGTCTTCATAGTAAGGACGAATCACATTTTTACTAAGATCTATGATGCTGTCATCACGGATCATATCCAGCACAATCAGGCTACCAAAGCTGTTGGGAGCCAGATTCATGATGGCGTTAATACCAGACAATGCTTTGATAACCTGTTCGTTGGCAATGACGATGCCGGTTCTGGCAGCGGGCAGCCCAAGCTTGGAAAGGCTAAGACAGAGAATGGTGTTCTCATTCCATTCCGGGTTGGCATTACTGAAGATCAGATTCGGGAACGGGGTGCCGTAGGCGCCGTCAATGATCAGAGGAATGTTATGGGCTCTGGCTATTTCGTCCAGCCGGCTGACTTCCGAGTCGGTCAGGACATTGCCGGTTGGGTTGGTCGGGCGGGAAGCGCAGAGTGCACCGGTCCGTTCATCGACTTTCAGGCTGCTGAAATCAACATGGTATTTGAACATGTATTTATCAATGATCCTGATTTCAGGCTTGTTAGCGATGAAGAAATTTTCACTCAGACCTGCATCACCGTAGCCAATATATTCAGGCGCCAGTGGTAACTGAATACAACGATGACTGCCATCATCATAATCACCAGCAAACATATTGAAGAGCATGAAAAATGCCGCCTGACTGCCGTTGCTCAGAGCAATGTTTTCCGGCCCCAGCTGCCAGCCAAACTGACGGTTCAGAAAGCGAGCCGTCTCATGAATAAATTCTTTTTCTCCCTGGGGGGGGTCATAGGTCCCGATCAGACGGGTGAACTCAGATTGACTATCCAGAATTTTCCGAAGTCGCTGACGAAAAGCCTCTTCCACTTCAGGAATATGGGCCGGATTGCCTCCACCCATCATGATCATATCCTGGCCGCCGGCCAGTGCATTTCCCAGGTCATCCATAAGTTGGAGAATGCCCGAATGACTGGTAAATTTCGTGCCAAATGTGGAAAGCTTCATGCTTGTCTCAGGTCAACATAAAATCGAAAGGCTTTTGCTCATTCGCAGTAAAGCCCGGAAAGGGTTATCCTGCTGAAGGCTGTATTGAGTGAAGATTGCCGTCAGGGTGCAAGACTGTCGCAAAAGTGCTTCGCTTTGCCCGCTACTTGTGCGCTAGTCCCGGTGCTTGCGGACACTCGAGTCGTTTGAATCGCAGCGCTCTTATACCAGGAAATAACTGGGCAGTTTAACTGAGATTGTGCTTTTGTGCATAAGATATTTTATGCAGCCCCGCCGCCGCCCTGCTCATCGTTTGCAGCGGGGCGGGGTTCCGGCGAACTCTTTGCAAGCTACTCGGGTATAGGATCTTCTGCAATAGCATTCATTTTGATAAGAGGCTCCCTTTGGAGAGAACGTTTACTTTTGTACCTCATGTAGCTGATTACAATGCCCGCACCAACAAGGGCAACTACGCCAGTGGTTATCAGAACGGTTTGCCAGTCGTGCATACCTGACGAGTCGAGTCTTTTCCTGTCGTCCGAAAACTCAAGACCTGCCGGAGTTGAATTGTTGTTGGTTGGCTGTATTTGTGTCACGAGGCTTTGTGAATGGGTGGGCAGGCTGCTGGCTGGTGATGAATCTGGATGTTCTCTGGTGCTGTTACCCCTGGTATTTATATGTTCGGAAATTTTATCCTTGCTACTGTTGCTGCGTTTATCGGTAGACTTTAGTGGGGTTGGCGAAGCCGGCGGTGATGTGCCATTGAAATTTTTGTGTGAACTTGCCGTTATCGACTCTAAATCAGATTTACTTCTGAGGGATAAGCCAGAGGTCACTGGTTTCTCTGCCCGGGAGCTCAGATCGGGTGTTGTGACAGAATGCGTTGCAGACTCTCTGAAACTGCTCTCATAGCTTGTTTCTGTTGGCTTTTCTGAAAAGCGACGGCTGTCTGAAGAGGGTGTTCCAGGAAAGTGATTCCTGCGCTTGTCGGAGTCTGACAGCTCAGACGGGGGGAGTCCTGTTGTTGGAATGACAAACCCTCCCGGGCAGGAAGTCGTCCCGTCAGAAAATACAAAGCCACCGATGATGGTAGTATGTTCAAGCTGGTGGCAGGGATCATTACCTAAGGTATTAAACTGGTTGTTTCTGTCGCCTGAGAGTGTGACAGGCAGTGTCAGATCGCTCCGACGTTCTATGGACACCCGCTTGCCAAGAAGCTGGTTTGATTTCAACACCAGTTTTTGATAACCGGTCAAAGACAGTGCTGCCTGATAACCCTGGATAAGATTGCCCGTCATATCCACAGTCAACGGGGCTTGCCATTCTACGCTGCTCTGGTTCGGGCCATCAATGCTGATGCCTCTTGTATCCCCGTCATCCACTTCTGTTGTCACAAACTCATTGTTGGCAATGCTGACTTTAACGTGTTCGGGAAGAGCCAGGCTCATAGCCTTTGGCGCATTCCCCAGGATGTAATTATCCTTGAATTCCAGAGCCTGAATAAATTCAGGTTTGGGTGTGGCATCCCGGTAGGTAAGGTCAATATCCACAGCCGTTTCAACGGGATTTCCCTTGTCGTAGCAGGAATAGACCTTATTGTTCGAAAAGCTAATCAGGGTTCTGTTCCTGAAAAGTGCTGAATAGACGTTTTCCGATTCATCGGCAAGAGAAAGGCTGATAGCCGGGTTGAGGATCTGAAAGAACTCATTCCTGAAAATATTGGCCATGTAGCCATTGTCCGGGACTTCCACGGACTTCAGGTTCAACTCTCCTTTCAGCATCTCAGCTTGCGCTTCGTGGCTGGGAGCAGTGACGATCTTCGAACTAGTTCCGCAGAATTTGCCACCATCATCCTTAAAGCCCTCTAGTGCAGGTAACGTGGTCAAACCCGTAATCAGGATGCCGGCACCGTCAAAGTGAATCAGCTCAACTAAAGGACTTATTTTAGGATCTATTTTGCTGCTTTTGTGGGAGCGATAGTAATATCCATCGCATGTATGTTCGAACTTAACTTTTCTCTTCAGGGCAGCAAAATAGTCGTCTGCCAATGAACCATCACGGCTGTCCAGCGGCACCCCGATGAGCATCTGCCCTGCTTTTAAATTGATGGTTTTTCTGACCTGAAAGTGTTCAAGCCAGTTACCGGGCAGGACCGAAGGCAGATCGTCGTGTTTACCGGCAATGACCGGCCGTTTCGAAGCGCAGTCTTCACCAGCGGAAACAGCTTCTGACTTCATGCCGACACCCACCAGAATAAACGCGGTGTTGGTGGTCTCTTCCCATGGTTTGTCACTATTGAACTCATCAATGTCTTCGTCGAGATAGCTGCTTCTGGTCGGGGTATTGATAACACATCGGTCAATGGATTGTCTGGTCCTGGCAGAGACTTGCCTGAGTGCTTTTACAGTTGCCTGTTTCATGGCTTCTGAGGTGAGCAGGTCGAGGTTCACGACTCTCCCTGAGCACAACTCGGAAAGTTCCAGTCTGCCTGTTGCGACAGTGGTTTGAGGTTGGCTGGCACTGTAAGTGGGGCTCGCGGTTGTTGCAGTGGTGGGGAAAGCTGGGGAAGATTCAGCCAATAAGGCCGTTATAAAAATAATAATGCAGAGAGACAGTAAGTATTTCATGGCGTCCTCATTACACAATAAGTGTCGTAAAACAAAAACGGTTAGTACAGACAATCATTCATGCCGAAAAATGGCTGCTCAATATCAAGCAGGTACTGTTGTTTTTGTTAGATAATGTTTTTATTTGCTAAGGGAGTATAGACGGTGTTATCCATTGGTAGGTTTTTTTGAGAATTGATCGAAATACTGGCGCAAAAACATTTTCTTCAGGGGTGAGTGATTTACAGCGAAACCTCGCCTGTATCCTGCCTCATGATTTGACTGGAGGCAGGGTATTCCGGTGACCTGTTTGCATTGCTCAGAACTTGGATTTTGGTCCTGATAGTGCCATTTCAGAACCAAATCTCGCCAAGTAATAGTTTCTTATTTTGTACTTAAGGTATCCGCCAATAACACCCAGGGTCGCAATCGAAACTCCGCCAATGACCATTGCTGTGAGTGGCCAGGCGTTGGAGTCTTCCGGGTTGTTACTTTCTGTATAAGCAGAGAACTGAAAATAAGTGCTCTCTGTTGCATCGCTGAATGCTGCCTGTATTTCAGTCACGGCGCTGAGTAAAGCGGGGGTTGATTTACTGCTGGATGATGGATCAGGATACAACCCCCGCTTTTGATGACCTGCCAGAGACAATGCAGCCTGATAACCTTTTATAAGTTTTCCGGTTACATTAAGGGTTAATGAGGCTTGCCAGTTCTTGCTGCTCTGGTCCGGGCCATTGATACTGATACCTTTTGTATCCTTGTCACTGACTTTTGTCGTCACAAAAAGATTGTTGATAATGCTGGCTTTAACCTGTTCCGGAAGCACAAGGTTTATGGCTTGCGCTGCATTTCCCAGGATGTGATTGTCATTAAATTCCAGAGCCTGAATGACCCCGGACTCTGGTGAGGCATTCTGATAGGCAATGTTAATATTCACGGCCGTTTCAACCTGCCCCGGGTAGCAGGAATAGACCTGATTGTTCGAAAAATCAATCAGGGTTCTGTTGTTAAATAACCTTGAATCTACGTCTCGGGATTCATCCGCCAGAGAAATGCTAACGGCGGGCTGAAGGATTTGAAAGAGCTCATTCCCGAAAATATTGACTATGTCGCCTTCATCCGGAACTTCCGGCGATTTCAGGTCCAGCTCTCCTTTCAGTATTTCAGTGTGCATTTCGTGGCCTGGAGCGGCTCTAAGTGTATTAAGCCAATCCCGATCGCAAAGAGTTTTTGTTTGGAGGTCAGCCTGATAAGTACCAGTGAATGATGGTAACGTGGTTAAACCAGTAATCAGGATGTTTGTACCACTAAAATGAATCATCTCCCCTTTGTAAAAAAGACTTCTGAGGTTGTATAAGTGTTTGGAGCAGTTATTTGCCGGGTCAATTTTTCTCTTTAGACCTGCAAAATAACCCTTTGCAAATGCACCGTTGCTGCTGTCCAGTGGCACCCCGATCAGCATCTGTCCCGGTTTTAAATAAATGGTTTTTCTGAGCTGAAACTGTTCAAGCCAGTCCCTGGGTAAAACCGAAGGCTGCCCCTTCTGTTTTCCGGCAATGACCGGTTTCGTCGAAGCGCAGTCCTCTGCTGCTCTGACAGGTTCTGATTTTATGCCGACACCTACCAGCAGGAAAGCGGTATTGGCGGTGTCTTCTCTTGATTTGTTGGTATTGAATCCATTGATGCTTTCATCAAGATAGTTTCCCTTGGTCGGGGTCTCGATAACACAACGGTCGATGGGCTGTGTAGACCTGGCCAGGACCTGTTCCAGAGCCTTTACCGTTGCCCTTTTCATGGCCACAGTGCTGAGCAGTTCCTGATTCTCGATATTTCCTGAGCAGAGCTCGTAAAGCCTAAGTTCACTTGTTGCGGCAGTGGTTTGACTTGTTGGTATTGTCGGCAAAGCCGGACAAGATTCAGCAGACAGGACCGTTATAAGAGCGAGAATGCCAAGAGACAGTAAAAGCTTCATCGTTTCCTCGTTAGACAACATTGCTCGTAGAGTAAAAGCGTTTTCTACAGACAATCATTCATGCCCTGTCAGGACTACTGGTTTAATCTCAACCAGGTAATATCGTTTTTACTGGACAGCGCTTTTTATTCAACAGAGGAGTATAGGTAGCAGGCAGAAATAAGGCTGATAAAAATCATTATTTTGCAAAAGGTTTTATTGGCCGACTGAAACTGACTGTCCTATTAAAACCATTCACCTTTTTGATGGCACGAAGAGTCTTGAAGATATTGATATTTCTGCCGCTGGTTTTTCTGGTCTGGTGGGGCCCTGCTCAAGCTTCAGGGGAAGGACAGCCGGGAGTGGCTTTTTGTCATGAAGCCTTGTTGCTGATTTTTCTGACTCCCTTGTTTAGCGCCCATATTCCTGTTTATAACGGCCTGATGCCAAATACGATCCGGGCGATAGGCGGCAGCTCTCAGGATAGGGTTTTTGAGGCGGCCAGTAATCTGAACTCTTTTTATGGTGCCTTGAACGGAATTCTGCAGTTCGGCGCCGATGTGAGCCGGTGCAGTGATAAGAGCTCAACTGATGAGAATAGCGGGGGGGGTAACAGAAAAGGCACAGGTACGAAAGAGGCGTCGTCTGAGCCAGATAGGCTTGTTGCGACCGGGGGGGAGGATCACAAGGAGGATAATAGCGATGGACGAAGCTCGGGACCTGGAGATAAAAAGATTTCTCATCTGTGCTGGTATTGCCAGAAAAAGGCGATTCGCTGGAAATACTCCTGTTGTGGCAAATGTCTTTGTGAAGACTGCTATCGGTTCTTTGGAGCCTCACCTGCCAGGTGTCCATGCTGTGGCAAGAGCAGAAGGCCCAGGGTTCACTGTAATCTTTGCCCTCCTGAGCATAGAACTATTGTACTTGATCAGGGGGGGGGCAGGGCTCATTTTTTTTCGGAGCATTTGCAACAGTGGTCCAGAGGAAGAGTCCATGCAATGTGTCGGCATTGTAGCGAGAACCTGGAATTAAATCTTCCCCGGCAACAGCTCATGAATGCTTTGCTGCAACACTGTTTTACCGCCTGTATTTTTCCCCGATGTGAGAGTGTTTTAACAGCAGAAACAGACAACACTGCTCATTTTGAGTCCTCACATCAGGGGCAGGCGGAATGTCCGGTATCAGGCTGCACTCTTAATCAGTTCGGGCGCATTCACCAGCCTTCCGCTTTCCACATGAATAGCCATTTGCAATACAGCTGTTGTTTTTGTGCTGTAACTTTCAACAACCAGCAAGTCCTGCAAGCTCATCTGCCCCGTCATATCGAGTCATACCGTTGTGGTTCATGCCAGGGTGATGAGGGGGCTGAGTCCCTGCTTCGAGTGCTTCTGATGGGAGGTCATCTGCAACAGTTCGACAATGCGGATTATACGGTTGATCTGCCACTGATGTCAGAAATGGCAGTGGTTAATCACTGGGCGTTTTTCCATTGTCAGATCAGTTGTCCGATATGCTCTCGGGCACTGCAGGGTTGTGATAGTGTGGTCGTCCAGGAGCATATTGATAATACCTGTTCAAGAGTTGAGCGTCTCTCCGGGTCAGATCAGAATCGGGGAGGCTTAAATACTGATTACGAGTTTGAGGATGGGGATAGTCCAGAGTAATATTCAGTCACTGTTGTCTATTTCACCATTCCAATAAACTGGAGCACAGCTCCATTGGGGTGATGGATATATTGAAGCCCGGTAAATCCCTGTGTCTGAAAAGTATTCTTCAGACGATTCAACATTGGGTAGCGCATCTTGGCCAGTAACTTGCCGGAAAGTTTGTCGAAGAAGAGGATGTCCAGCCCCCGTATACCCTGCTGAACAGACACTTTGAAAGCTGGGAATTCATTGATTTCCATGGGCTGATCTCTGGAAGTAGGACTCAGCATCAGTGGCAGCGTGACAGCGTACCCCCTGGTGCCCGGATCTTTTTGAAAATAAAAGTTCAGGGCCGCTTCCTGGGCGCTGGCCTGGGTCATTGGCGAAATAAGCAGGACGCAGAGGCTGGCCAGTACCAGAGTGATCCTTTTCATCAGTGTTCCTTTCGTCAGAGTCTCTGCAAATATGTCTCGACTGTAAGGTTTAAAACTTGACATCCTCTCCAATTTGAACAGTCGGCATGATGCTAAGGAATCATTACGCCGGGTATCACTAGGAACAGCGCTGAATTGATGATAGAAAGTACAATACTCATGATCAGTGCCCAGCCAAAATTTTTCACATGAAAACTGTCCATAAAGTAATTAACGATCATCAACATAAAGGCATTGAGTATCAGGATAAATAAACCCAGAGTCAGGATGGTGATGGGCAGGGTCAGGAAAAACAGAATCGGTTTGACAAAGGTATTCACCACAGCCAGCAGGATAGATACTAATATCGCACTTCCGTAGTTTTCAATCTCTACGCCTTTAAGGATTCTGGCGGTGATAAAAACAGCCAGACCATTGATCAGGAAGTATAAAATCAGGCTCAGCATGGCAAATGTTCTCCAGATGGCATCAATGGCTTGTGCACTTTACACCATCCTGAAGTCAAAGACAGAAAAACAGGTGGTAAGTACCTAACCAGTTGGTTTCGCATATTCTGGACGGCGGCTTTTTCCATCCTTCTGCGTTCCAACTCTGGTTGCGTAGCTATGGCTACGCGCCCGTCGTTGCGCCTTGAAGGATGAAAAAATCCACTCGCCAGAATATGCGAAACCAACTGGCCAGGTACTTAGTCCTGAATTTATCGTTCCCACGCTGAAGGAGGGTGTCGCAAAACTCCAACAGCTCGTTCCCATGCTCTTAGGTCGTCATTCCCGCGAAGGCGGGAATCCAGCGCCAACAGTGGATCTCTGCCTTCTCGGGGATGACAAGGCCAGGGGCACCGGGCAGTATGGTTCTGGTGGTGAGTCAGTGTGGATTCCCGCCTTCGCGGGAATGACGAGAATGAAGCCGGGAATGACGAGAATGAAGCCGGGAATGACGGGAGTCAAATCGTTCCCACGCTGGAGAGAGTTTTGCGACACCCTCTGAAGATGTGAACCAGAGTTTTGCGACACCCTCTTTAGCGAAATGCTTTGGTTCAGTATTGAATAGTACTAAAGTACTGTTCAAATCGACATGTCTATGTAGAATACCCTGGTCTTGTGCGCATTTGACCTTCTGTTGAAGGCCAAACAAAACGACAAATAAGCGAGATACTGTGCTGTCTCTGACAGCATATTTCACATTATAAAAAACTGGTAGTGACTGAGTTCCGGCCAAACCGGGACCCTGGAGTGAAACATAATGCAAAAAATAATGGTATTTCTGACGTTTATGCTGGCCTTTAGCACCAGCCTTTTTGCTTCTGACACAGAGCTTTGGCAAGAGTCTACCCTGAATGAAATCATTGAGCGCAAAACCCTCCGTGTTGGCATGGAAGCGGGCTACATGCCTTTTGAAATGACCAATAAACGCGGTGATATTGTCGGCTTTGATGTAGACATTGCCCGTCAGATGGCCAAAGCCATGGGTGTTGAGCTGGAACTGGTCAACACTGCTTGGGATGGAATCATTCCTGCCCTGCTGACCGGCAAGTTTGATATTATTATGTCCGGCATGACCCTGACTCCTCAGCGTAACCTGCAGATCAACTTTGCCCAGCCTTACATTGTCGTCGGTCAAAGTATCCTGCTGCGCAAGGGGCTGGAAGGTGAAATCAAGAGCTACAAGGATCTGAATAACAAGAAGTACACTGTTGCTACCAAATTGGGTACTACCGGTGAACAGGCGACCAAACGTTACCTGAGTAAAGCCAATATTCGCCTGTTTGAAACAGAAGCCGATGGTGCTCTGGAAGTTGCTAACGGCAAGGCAGATGCTTTCGTTTATGACTTTCCTTTCAATGCGATTTACTCCAGCCAGAACGAAGGAAAGCTGACTCATCTGGACACCGCCTTCACTCATGAGCCTCTGGCCTGGGGTATTCGTAAAGGTGATCCTGATTTTGAAAACTGGCTGAATAACTTTATGAGTCAGATCAAGGCCGATGGCACCTACGATAAGATTTATGCCAAGTGGTTCCAAAGCTCCGAATGGCAGAAGACTCTGAACTAAGTGCTGAGCAGTAAACCCTTGACCGGCCGTCCGCTGCAAATGGAAAAACAACCGAACCAGGTTTTGTGGAACCTGGTTTTCGGTGCGTTATTGCTGCTGATGGGCGTGGGTATCTATAAGTCAAGCCAATCGATTGAGTATATCTGGCGCTGGGAGCGCATTCCTCAGTACGTTTTCTTCAAGGCAGAAAATCCACTCAGGGCTGAATACGACGGCACTGTTAAAACCAACGACAGTGGACAACTTGTTCTGGTGAATGACTTTGATGACTCAGAGCAGACGGTCATTAAAGGCTTTGCCGACGTTCAGGTTTATGACGGTGATCTGGTCTTTGAAGGGGATTTGCTGGCTGTCAATTATGAATGGAAGGCCGGACCCATAGCCAATGGTTTGGTGATGACCATAAAGCTGTCGCTGGTCTCTATTGTCTTTGCCATTCTCCTGGGAGTGATTTCAGGGTTGGCGAGAATTTCTCCCAATCCGGCGTTGAGAAATCTCTCGATACTCTATATCGAGGTGATTCGTGGCACCCCGTTGCTGGTGCAGATTTTCATTGTTTATTTCTTTATTGGTACGGTTCTTCATCTGGATCGCTTTACAGCCGGTGTTGCAGCACTGTCGATCTTCACCGGCGCCTACATTGCAGAGATTATTCGAGCCGGTATTGAGTCGATTCACAAAGGTCAGATGGAGGCTGGGCGCAGTCTTGGAATGAGTCGTGGTGCAACCCTGCGCTATATCATTCTGCCCCAGGCTTTTAAACGTGTTCTGCCACCGCTGGCTGGTCAGTTTATTAACCTGATCAAGGACTCTTCACTGGTTTCGGTGATTTCCCTGACCGATCTGACCAAAGCCGGTCGGGAAACGGTGAGCAGTACCTTCAGTCCCTTTGAAGTCTGGTTCACGGTTGCGGTACTTTACCTGGTACTGACCGGTATCCTGTCGTTTGTCGTCAGAAGAATGGAGGTGAAGTATGCTGCAAGAAACTGACGCTATCATTTCCGTGACGAGCATTCACAAGGTCTACCCCAATGGGGTTCATGCCCTGAAAAATGTCAGTCAGACCATCAGGGAAGGAGAGGTGGTGGTTGTGGTTGGGCCCAGTGGCTCGGGCAAGTCGACTTTTCTGCGTACCCTGAATCAGCTGGAAACTATCAATGCCGGTGAAATTGTCGTGGACGGAATCTCCCTGACCACGCCCGGTGATGTCAATAAGTTGAGGGAAGAAGTGGGCATGGTGTTCCAGTCCTTCAACCTGTTTCCTCACCTGAGCGTACTGGACAACATCTGTCTTGCACCGATGAAAGTGCGTGGTATCTCCAGAAGCGACGCTGAAGACAGGGCCTTAGCATTGTTGGCCAAAGTCGGTTTGTCTGACAAAGCCAGGAGTTTTCCACCTCAATTATCGGGTGGTCAGCAGCAGCGTGTAGCCATAGCCCGGGCACTGGCCATGCAGCCGAAGATCATGTTGTTTGATGAGCCGACTTCAGCACTGGACCCGGAAATGGTCGGTGAGGTTCTGGAGGTGATGAAACAACTGGCTCGCTCAGGTATGACGATGGTTGTGGTCACTCACGAAATGGGCTTTGCCCGTGAAGTGGCCGACCGGGTTCTGTTTATGGAGTCCGGTGAGCTGTTGGAAGACAGTGTTCCTGATAGCTTTTTTGGGAGTCCTGACAGTGAACGCCTGCAGGCTTTTCTGAGTCAGGTCATCTGAGTCATCACTGGGTTCTGGAAGATATGGCTTTGTGGATTCAGGGCCATGCCTTCCAGTGCAGCATGACTCCCTTTAGCGGTAATACAGGGCCAGTAATGGCAAAATGCCCAGTGGCAGCCAGGCAGAAGCGACCCGATTGGATTCGGAGGACAGTCTTAATTCAGGGGGTATGCATTTGCAGGTACTCTGTCCGTCAATCCAGCTGACTTTTGCATCCCGCCATGTGCCACCCTGTGCCTTGCAAACGGGAAGCTTACTGTTCTTGTGTGAATCGCCTCCCGGACAAGCAAGAAAGTAATACCTGGCACACCCTTGAAAATTATCATAATTGTTCGATTCTTCCAGATGCACTTGCCAGACAGTCTTGCCATTTTCATCGGTGTCGGGAGCACATTGCTGACCCCAGGGTGAATCAGATACACAGTCATCGCGGCTCGGACACAGAGGTTCAACAACATTCAGTGTGTGCCAGGTAGCGTCAACAAACCAGAGGCGTCCGGTTTTTTGATCGACCTCAAGACCTGCAATCTGGCCTGCGGGCGTTTGAATGCAGCCTATGTAGGTATGGTTTCCTGTAGTGTCGAGACTTATGGCGTGGATCTTTCCGGTCTCAGAATCGCTGACAAACAGCCTCTTGTTAGAAATAACCAGACCGCTGGGGCTTTTTAGTTCAAGTCCGGCGACACTGAGTTCGGTGAAGCTGGCACCTACTATTCTGGTATAGGCGGCATATTTTTCACGCCATTCATTTTCGGGCTTTACATCCCCCTCTTCGGTTCCGCTTTCAGTATCAAGAACGTTAATTACGCCTTTTGCTGGATTGGCTACAAACAAATACTTCTCGTACCTGGCCATTTGTCCGGGGACAATATTGCTTCCGGGCTTTAAGTTCATGGTTGTATTGGCGTACCGATACAGAAAGGCATGGGTATGTTCATGTCCACCATAGCCATGGGAGCGGGTAATATTGCTGTACACAATACTTCCATATTTAGAGTCGGGGCCTGCGTCCCACGACCAGTAACCCGCTTGCCTGCCTTCCCAGGTGATACCCATTGCGTAGGGTTCCTGATGAAGCATGTCGATATGGGAACCAAAAGGTTTTGTGGCGAGATCATCCGGAAAAAAATCATTGTTTTTAATCGCAAAGGTTTTAAGGTTGTTTTCCCAAAGAGTCGGTCCCATAAAGTCCGAGCAGGTTCGCTGAGTGAAATCGTATCCCATAAAGGCAGATGCCGTGTAATCGTTACAGCTACCACCCGTGGTAGCAAATGTTCCGGTCTGGCTTATATTATGAACCTCCTGCCCTTCGAATTGCGGGACATCACCCAGGGTGGGTGAGCCACCAAAGGCGATATCAGTGGGTCGGTGCATGAAATGACAGGAAGCCAGGTCACGACGATGTTCCGGTTTGTATGAAGAAGCGGACTTTACACCGGGACAGTAAAAAATACTTATGCTGTCATCGCCGCTGTTCAGCACAAAGAACTGACCTCTTGCATTGGGGTTCTCTGCCACTGCTACAGGCTTGTTCAGGCCTCCGATTCTGGAACTACCCCATTGACGAATTGATGGGCCGAAATGGCCATTTTTTAGTCTGGGTCCAAACTCCGGTATACAATCCTTTTCATCATCAGAAGGTTTGCAGCGTTTATCGACAGGACATCGACCATATCCTGCCGATGCTCCGCCGGGTTTAACAATGAGAGAACAATCAGCAGACTGAGACCTGGCCGGTGTTGCATTCATCGACAATGGCAGAATCGCCAGGGTGAGAAAAAACAACTGTCGTCGCGTCACTGAGTCTGGTTTGAAGAAGTTACAATTTTTGAAATTCATAGAGCACACTTCTCTAAAAAGGTTTAGTTTCTGAGGTGCTCATTCAAAGTAGCTTGCTTCGGGGCAGTTTCCAGTAAATCCATAAAACCCCGGGGGATCCAGCCCTGGTACTCATCCGGCGAGTCCACGTTGTCCTTGAAAGGCATTTCCAGAGTTGTAGACAGACAGTCGAAGCGTTCAGCCAGGGCTGCCCGGCTCCAGGATAATCAGGCTCTGTTGATCAGCTCCACATCGGGTAATGGATATTCATCCACCACCACTTTGTCGACAGCGGGCATGACTTCCGCTTTGCCTTTGACCACCGTTTTGCCGTTCTGGTTCACTACGTTCGTGGAGATAGTGGCGCGTTTGCGACGTTCATTAATCTCAATCACTTCCAATTCAACGGTTACCGTGTCACCGATTTTGACAGGACGCATGAATTTCACTTCCTGTGACAGGTAAATGCCGCCGGGACCGGGCAGTCGGGTGGCGAGGGCACAGGAGATCAGGGATGACGTCCACATTCCATGAGCAATACGACCCTCAAACTGAGTCTTGGCGGCATAATCCTTGTCCAGATGCACAGGATTGGTATCGCCGGAAACCTTGGCGAACAGCAGCAGATCCTGCTCGGTCAGTGTCCGGGTCAGAGTATCTTTATCCCCGATTTTTAGCTCATCAAACGGGGTGTTTTCCAGTTTGCGCATTATCATTGGCCCTTAAAGGCAACATAACAAGAAAGGGCGGCAGTAAACACTACCGGCTGACAAATCCATTAATGCCGCGAAAAGCTTTTTACGATCATGACTCTGTGAGCTCCGGGGCGGAATTATTCACTGAGCAATATTCCTGACTCATGACTGTTTGATTGATCCATTGTAACAAGCGTTTTATTACTTGCTGAGAATTCGTTTCGTTCAACATTTCGTGACGGCCTTCAGGATACAGGCTCAGTGTGACATTTCTTAAACCGGCTTTCCGTAATGCTTTGGTAAGTTTCTGTTGCCCCAAGGGAGCGCTGACTGGATCTTTTTCACCGCCCATGACCAGAAAAGGCAGCTTCGATTCGATTTGTTTAAGATGGTAGGTGGCCCCGATATGAAGTAAACCCTGGAAAAGGTCGTGCCACAATTGATTGCTGCAGGAGAAACCACAGAACTCATCGGAGATATAATCATCCACCGCTTGTGGGTCTCTGCTGAGCCAGTCAAACTCAGTACGGTTTGGCTTGAATCGGCGGTTATAACTGGAGAAGGTTAGTTGTTTGATCAGGGGGCTTATGCCTTTCTTGCCCTGTCTCAGGCATTCCAGTTTGGCGACCAGCAGGCCGACTTCCAGTAACAGCCTGGGGGCATAATTTGAGCCAGAGAGAATAGCTCCAGCCAGCCTGGGAGTGTGATGGATCAGGTAGCTCTGCAAGATATAGCTCCCCATACTGTGACCCATGAGAACCAGCGGGGCGTTGGGAAACTTTTTCTGAATAAACTCAACAACGGTTGCCAGATCATCCACTACTTTATGCCAGCCTCGTTGCCCGGCGAAATAGCCTGCACCCTCTTGCTCAATACAAGCGCCATGCCCTCTATGATCATGGGCGAAGACAAGGTAGCCTGCCTGATTCAGTTCTGAGGCAAAAGAGCGGTAACGCTGTCCATATTCCGCCATGCCATGGCTGATGTGAACAATGCCTTTGCGGTCCACACATTCAGGCAGGTTATTCCAGCAATAGAGAGGAATGCTGTGGTCGTCGCTTTTCAGTGTGTAGATTTTCATGCCGTGGAGCTGCTCTCGTTATTGTTGAATTTTTGCTCTTTAGCCATGACTACAGGTTAGTACCTCTATAAGACAGGCGAGACAGGGCGGCTCAAGACTTATAAAGTCAGAGGACACTTTATGGCAAAAATGAAACAATTAGTAAATGGTTTAACGATTTTTTCTACCGGCTCACTACCGGGAAAACAGAAAAAATGATCATCTTCGACACCCCGTCGCTTCTGGCGAATGACTCTCAGAAGCCGCTTCATTCCCTGCAAGCGTATGAAAGAAAATCGGATATCAGAGCCCGGACCGAGTATAATTGGGCGTTTTGATTGAAATGCATTTTCCGGGAGATATGAGTGTCCGGCCGAAACAGCCCTGAGCCTATCCAGAGCCCTGAGCCCACCCAGCGTCAAGAAAGGTCATCGCCCAGCGAACATTCCCCAGAGCGCGACCCTGCAAAGGGCGGCCAGCTAAACAAGAAAGCATTATACGACGCTCTGGAGCAGTGCATGCTCAGGGATCGTTTTCCTGTTCGCAGGCAGATTCAGAGACTGAAAACCGGCGACCAGACAGCGATGGATAAGCTGCAGGAAAGAATCAATCGATCCACTTGCAGAGTTCAGGAAAGGCGACAGGCTGTGCCTGACATTGAATACGATGAGGCGCTGCCCGTCGTAGCCCGTCGTGATGAGATCCGTAAGGCGATTGAAAAACATCAGGTGGTTGTTATTGCTGGCGAAACAGGTTCCGGTAAAACCACTCAGATTCCGAAAATCTGTCTGGAAGCTGGCCGGGGTATCGTTGGCCAGATAGGTCACACCCAGCCGAGAAGACTGGCCGCGCGATCAGTCGCCAGCCGGATAGCGCAGGAGCTGAAAGTGCCTGTGGGAGAGCAGGTAGGTTATCAGGTTCGATTCAGCGATCACGGTAATGAGAACACCCTGATTAAACTGATGACCGACGGTATTCTGCTGGCAGAGATTCAGAATGATCGTTTTCTGAACCGCTACGATACCCTCATTATTGATGAAGCCCATGAGCGCAGTCTGAATATTGATTTCCTGCTGGGTTATCTGAAAATTCTGTTACCCAAACGACCTGACCTGAAGTTGATTATTACTTCGGCCACCATTGATGTTGAGCGTTTCTCCAAACATTTTGATAATGCGCCTGTTATTGAGGTTTCTGGCCGAACCTATCCCGTGGAAGTCAATTATCGCCCCATGGAAGATCTGGAGCTGGAAGGTCGGGATGCCGACCTGAGAGTTCAACAGGGTATATTATCCTGTCTGCGGGAGATTGAGCATCTGGAACGTTCCGGCAAAGGCGGACGTCTGGGGAATGTGCTGGTCTTTCTCAGCGGTGAACGGGAAATCCGGGAAACCAATAAATTCCTCAAGGATGCGCGGCTGGCTCATACCGAGATTCTTCCCCTTTATGCCCGCCTGTCTGCAGCAGAACAGAACCGCATCTTTCAGCCTCATGGTGGCGGTCGAAGAGTGATCCTGTCTACCAATGTAGCGGAAACCTCCCTGACCGTGCCGGGTATTCGCTACGTTATAGACCCGGGTACGGCAAGAATCAGCCGTTACAGTGTCCGTTCAAAAGTTCAGCGGCTACCTGTTGAACCGATATCCCAGGCTTCTGCCAATCAGCGAAAAGGGCGATGTGGTCGTGTAGCAGAGGGTGTTTGCTACCGACTTTATTCTGAAGAAGACTTTCTGGGGCGTCCTGAATTTACCGATGCCGAAATTGTCAGAACCAATCTGGCGGCGGTTATTTTGCAGATGCTGCGGTTGGGTCTGGGTGATATTGCGGCCTTTCCTTTTGTTGATGCACCTGATGCCAGGGCGATCAACGACGGTTTCAAGCTGTTGCAGGAGCTGGGTGCCGTCAGTGATAAACGACGTATGACTCGAATCGGACAGCAGATCTCCAGATTGCCGGTAGATCCCCGAATGGCTCGAATGCTGGTGGAAGCGGATAAAAACCGTGCTCTTGGCGAATTGCTCGTCATCACCAGTGCCCTGGCCATTCAGGACCCAAGAGAGCGTCCGGCAGAGAAAAAGCAGGCTGCCGATCAGCGGCACCGTGAACATTATCACGACGACTCCGACTTTATGAGCCTGGTACAGCTCTGGAATACCTATGAAGAACAGCGTCAGACGCTGTCCCAGAACCAGTTGCGTAAATATTGCAAACAACAGTTCCTGTCGTTTATGAGAATGCGAGAGTGGCGGGACCTGCATCGACAATTAGCGCTGGCCTGCAAAGAAGTCGGTCTGAAAACCAATGAAGACGAGGCCAGTTACGCCGATATTCATAAATCCCTGCTGGCGGGTTTGCTGTCTCACCTGGGTAGCAAAGATGACGACGCAGATTATATGGGAGCACGTAACCGTCGTTTTTATGTGTTCCCGTCTTCAACGCTTTATAAGCGCAAGCCCAAGTGGTTGATGACGGCGGAGCTGGTGGAGACCTCCAGGCTGTTCGCCCGCACTAATGCCAAAGTGGAGCCCCAGTGGATTGAGCCGCTGGCGGGTCATCTGATCAAAAGAAATTATTTTGAGCCCCACTGGGAGAAGAAAAGAGCCCAGGTGGTGGCTTTTGAGCAGGTGACTTTATACGGCCTGATTATTGTTGGTCGTCGTCGGGTCGGTTATGGCGCCATTGATCCCGTGGTATCCCGTGAGATTTTTATCCGGGAAGCTCTGGTGGAGGGGCATTATCATTCACAGGGCAAGTTCCAGTCTCACAACCTGTCGTTGATTCAGGAAGTGGATGAACTGGAAGCCAAGTCTCGACGCAGAGATATTCTGGTCGACCCGGAAACTCTTTATCAATTCTACGATGAGAAGCTGCCAGCCAATCTCCACAACGGAGCGGGTTTTGAAAAGTGGCGAAAAGAGGCTGAGAAACAGGATGCTCAGCTGTTGTACCTCACCAAAGAGTATCTGATGAGGCATGATGCTGATGAGGTGACCGAGAACAAGTACCCCGACCTTTTCCGCTGGGAAGGGTTGGAATTGCCGCTGTCGTATCATTTTGAGCCAGGTGCTCTGGATGATGGGGTGACGCTGACATTACCGGTACAGGCACTGAGACTATTGCCTAAACACCGGCTGGAATGGCTGGTGCCCGGTATGCTTTACGACAAGTGTGTGGCCCTGGTACGAGCCTTGCCCAAGGCGGTGCGCAAAAACTTTGTCCCGGTACCGGATTATGTTCGGGGCGCTATGGAGTCTATGTCTATCTGCGATGAGCCACTGACCGATATTCTGGGTCATCATCTGCATCGTATGTCCGGCATGCGCATTCTGGATGAGCACTGGGACACTGATGATCTGCCCGATCATTTGCAGATGAACTTTCGGCTGATGGATGAAAGCGGGAAGGTGCTGGGGCAGGGCCGTGATCTGATCAAGCTCAAAGAAAAGTTTGGTCGCGAGTCTGAAGACAGTATGCGCAGACTCACGGACAGTTCATTACAGCAGGAAGGTTTGAAAGATTGGAGCTGTGGTGAACTGCCGGAAGAGATAACCCGCAAAGTGGGGGGGCTGGTGCTAAAAAGCTATCCGGCTCTGGTGGATCAGAACAGCTCTGTGGCCGTTAAACTGTTTGAAGACAAAGCTATGGCTGAAGCGACTCACCGTATGGGGGTGACTCGTCTGCTTCAGTTCAGGCTGTCCAAACAGCTGAAGTTTGCCTTGTCGAAAATGAACCATCTGAAACAGGTGAAACTGCTGACCACGGGCATCGTGCAGGCCAGAGCACTGGAGGAAGACCTTCAGGCGTTTGTGATTTCGGAGGTGTTTGTTCGAGATCCTGCCCTGTTATCCGGGAATAATGGGCCGAGGGATGAAGCGGCTTTCAATGCTCTGATTGAAGATCGAAAAGGTCACCTGGTGCCTTTTGCCGAAGAGGTCGATGGCCTGTTGTTTGAGATTTTCCAGAAGACTCACAACATCAGCAAGCAGCTGAAGGGCAAAATATCCTTTGATCGGGCATTTTCACTTTCCGATATCAAACAGCATCTGGGGCGGCTGATCTGTCCCGGTTTTCTCTGTGATGCAGGCATTGAGTGGCTCAGGCACTATCCAAGGTTCCTCGAAGGCATTGAGGTAAGACTGGAGAAACTGCCTGCCCAGGTCAATAAAGACCGGGCCTGGTCAGAGGAGCTGGCTACCCTTTTCAAAGCCTGGGAAAAGCGTAGAGCCATTCATGAGAAGCATAAAATTGTTGATGAAAACCTGATGCTTTATCGCTGGATGCTAGAGGAGTACCGCGTCTCGTTATTTGCCCAGAAACTGGGAACCCGTTTCCCGGTATCCGACAAACGCCTCAGGAAACTCTGGCTGGAGGTTCAGGAAGTCTGAAAAAAGTCGTTAACCTTCAGAGAAAGTCGTTAAACACAGTTTGGCAGGGAGGCCACACCCATGAAAAAGCTTTTGAAGGGGGCTATTCTGATCCTGGCTGCTTTGGGGCTTGGTTTTACCGTTGCCAATGAGATGGATCTTTTTGAAGAGCAAAATGATACTGACTCCGGGCAGCACGGCTATGACGCAGAAGATCTGTATCACAATGAAACGACTCAGTATCCGGACCCGTACTTTGACTCAGAAGGTGAGGATGAGGCTGATGAAGAAAGGTTCGATGAAGAAAGGTACGATGAAGACAAGTACGATGATGACGAATACAGTGATGATTCTGATCATGATCAAAGCGTCGCAGAGCAGGACTATTAATACCTTCTGCAGTCAATATTCTGCAAGGGCATAGTTTTCACCATGCGCTTGCAGTCAAAAGATAAACTGAAATCAGAAAAGCGAATGCTGGCTTGCCAGTAGAGGGTATGGCGTCACTTACAAGATACTCAAGGTTACCCTCACTTGCTATATTCACGGTCAGGATCGATTTCAATACCTGCACGCTTCCTTGCTCAGGAAATGCTTCAAAGACATAAACATCACCGTTATTATATTTTGGTTTTAAAATAACTAAATGATGAACTCCACTCTGACATGGCCAGCTATTGACGACTTCACCTTCGTCACCCAATCGGGTAATGACACTGTTGGCTTCGCAAAATGCAACGATTGGAAAATCTGATTCCTTGTAAATATAGAGATTCTGACTCTCGTTATAGCGAACATTCCAAACGAGTTCAAAAGGTTGTTTAATTGAATGGCTATGCGTCGTTGGAACGGTTGTTGGATAAGTTTTTACCACGGGGTAAGTCGTTGCTTCAGAATAGTTCCCTGTCTCAGTGTGGTTTGTTGTTTCAGTGTAATTGCTTGTCTCAGAATAAGTCGTTGGTTCAGGGTAAGTGGTTATTACAGGATGAGTGGTTGTTTCAGTTTTTTCGTTAATGCATTCGGGGCCATAGGTTTTGCAGATATACACAGCAAGGCGCATGTTATGAGATCTGCAATGACCGCCTTCAAGGCTATTGAGTGAAGATTCAGACCCATTTGCTGTGGATATATAATAGTAGATATGACCTGGTAAATAGACAGGTTTACCGGTACCGTATTCCCTGAAAACTTCCCTGTGTGAACTGAAATGAAGGGGTTTTCGACATGTCTTCAAGGGCCAGCTTGTGGGCTTGCTGGCATCCACTTTACATTGCTCATAATCGGCTTTATCAACTAGCCACAGGTTATCATATAGGTCGTTATCTGTTTTAAAACCCGTTGTCCGCTTCAGAAAGAGATGAGTATTGTCACAAATAAAATAGACTATTGATTCAGATCTTACGAATAGGGTTTTATTCTCATTCTTTGAGAAACTACTGGCCATCCAAAATATTGAAGGGTTGAAAGTAGATGCTTGAGCTTTAAACAGAAGTAGCAGCAAGGCGAGTCCAAACAAGTTCACTACAATGCAATTGCTCCATGAAATGTGGAAATACTGACGGATCATAACAGGTACCTGACCTTTTTTGAAAACACCGCACTGTATAGCACTACATTGGCTTGTGCGCCATGACCGTCTTACCCATAATATGCGAATCAGGATTCTTGTTCATCCTGAGCGGAGTCGAAGGATGTGGACTCAGTATCCTGCAAGTGCATGGTGTTTTACCATGCGCTTGCCGTTAAAACATACAATGAAATCAGAAAAGCAAATGCTGGCTTACCGGGAGACGGGGTTGCTTCACTTGCAAGATATTTGACGTTATCTGCACTTCCTATATTCACGGTCAGGGATGATTTCCGTACCTGCAAGCTCCGTTGTTCGGGTAGGGCTTCAAAGATATAAACGTCACCATTATTATATTCTGGTTGTAAAATAACTAAATGCTGGTCCCCATTCTGACATGGCCAGCTCTTGATGTATTCGCCTTCATCGCCCAACCGGTAAATGACACTGTTAGTTTCGCACAGTGCAACGATTGGAAACTCTGATGTGCTGTGAATATACAGATTCTGATTCTCGTTATAGCGAACACTCCAAATGATTTCGAAAGGTTGTTTAATTGAATGACTGTACGTCGTTGGAATGGTTGTTGGGTAAGTTGTTGTCACGGGGTAAGTCGTTGCTTCAGAATAGTTTCCTGTCTGAGTGACATTCGCTGTCTCAGTGTGGTTTGTTGTTTCAGTGTAGTTTGTTGTTTCAGTGTAATTGCTTGTCTCAGAATAAGGGTAAGTGGTTATTACAGGATGAGTCGTTGTTTCAGTTTTTTTATCAGTGCATTTGGGGTCATCATGGGTTTCACAGACATATACGGCAAGGCGCATGTTATGAGATCTGCAGTGACCGCCTTCAAGGTCACCGAGTGAAGATTCAGCCCCATTTGCTGTGGATATATAATAGTAGAATTGACCCGGTAAATAGACTGGGAGATTGCCAGCACCGTATTCTCTAAAAATTACTCTGTATGTATTTAATTCAAAAGGTTTTCGACACAGCTCCAAACGCCTGCTTGTGGGCTTGCTGACATTCACTTTGCATTGCTCATAGTCGGCTTTATCAACTAGCCACAGGTTATCATACAGTTCGTTTTTGCTTTTAGGATGCACTGCTGGCTTCAGAAAGATATGAGTATTGTCACAAATAAAATAGACTATTGCTTCAGGTATTACGAATAGAGTTTTATTCTCATTCTTTGAAAAATCACTGGCCATCCAAAATATTGAAGGGTAGTGATCAGTCGCCTGAGCCTTAAACAGAAGTAGCAGTAAGGCGACTCCAAACAAATTTGCTGCAATGCAATTCCTCCATGAAATGCGGAAATACTGACGGATCATAACAGGCACCTGACCTTTTTTGAAAACACCGGACTCTATAGCACTACATTGGCTTGTACGCCATGATAAATAACCAAACCTCCGTAAGAGCAGGCTCTTCAGGGCATCAAAGACTCGGTGAACTCGTAAACGTTTAGCGAAAAGATAAAAGACATGGGTATGCAAGAATTTCTGCTATTTTTGTCCTTGAGCTTTATTGAGGAAAAAACATGAAGCTTGTTTTATTTGGGTTCGTACTGTTATTTAACCTGTTGCCGGTGTGTTATGCGATAGATGAATACGAAAGCATTTTTTTTTATAAGGATTTATTTTCGCACGAGGTGAATACGACTCTATACGTATCTTTAAACTCAAAGATAAGGTTTATTTGCCCAAACTCTTACATTGCTGTAAGGAAAAGTATTAAAAGTCGACAAAGCTCTAATCTGTTCGAAAATATATGGTTGGTAGAGAACAAAACGAGCTACGATAACTGTCGGGTTGATAAAAAGTATGATCCTAAGGCAGAGCTTTTTTTATGTAATAAACCTCATTCTTTGACTTATTTGACACTGCTTTTTCTTGAAAAATATTTCGATTCTACAGGGGTATTTGAAGGGGGCAAAGATTACTATTTGATATCCACATCCAATGGTCTTGAGTCTTCAATCAATAGCCGTGAAGGTGGAAACTGTCTTAGACATAATATGCGCATCAGGATTCATGTCTGTAAATCATTTGCTGATCCTGATCCCAACTGCGGTGGACCCTATGATCCCAAGTCAAATATTTGTCCTGCAACCAATCCTGTTGCTGATCCTGTTGCTGATCCTGTTGCTGATCCTGTTGCTGATCCTGGTCGCGTGACGACTCTTGCTCCGTTGACGACTCCTGTTCCTACCACTATTTCCGAGACCTATGATGACACTGTCGCTGATACCACAACAGTGACTCAAGCGACCACTGCCGGGGCTGCTGAGTCCACTTCAGCCGGATATCATCATCCACCGGCACGATCCATTGAGTTAGTGTGGCTGATCGGCTACAACCAGACTCAAACCGAACATATTTCAGATGCAGCAAATCACCCGCTGGTGGCACTTTGTGAAGCGCCCAACAGCAAGGTCCGCCTGCTGAACGATAAAGGAACCATAGTTGATAGCTGGTTATGTCAGTATGCAGGCGAGCGCCTGGTTATTCTCAAACCCGAATACCAAAATGGTGACGTTTATCAGTTTGAGGCATTAGCCGAGTATGGCAGCGTCAGGCCATGGAAATCGACCCTGACAGTTAATGTAGGCAATGCAGGTAACTTCAGGCAACGCCTTATCAGTGAAGCAAACTCCCTCTATCACCTGCCGGGATTTGCCTTTTTGGTCTCAATGTATCTTATTGCTGCAAGAGCATTCTGACATGCTTAGGAATAGTCCCAGGCTCTTGAATAGTGATGCCTGCGTTTTATGGGAGGTGAGCAGTACTGTCATAAAACCTTCTTTTTGCTGTCACCTCCAAGAAATATTTCCAGCCCAATATACTCACCCGCAGTTAACAAAAAAACAGCCATGAGAGTCTTGCAGCCGTGCTCCGGAATCTGGGGAGGCGGTAGGGCTTATCAGGCTGCGAATAACAAAAAATGCCAACACATCGCTCTTTAGAGCCAAGTAATAAATACAAAAGCACGATATAAATGGAGTTTTGAATGAAACTTAAACCTGTTTCTTTGGCAGTAGCCGCTGTTGCTGCAGGTCTGACCCTGTCTTCTGCCCACGCTGGTGTTGTTAAGACGGAAGGCGAAGATATTATCGTCAGCACCAAGAACGGTGGTCTTCAGCTGAAAACAGATGACGGCGCCTTTTCCTTTAAGGTAAGCGGCAAGCTGCAGTGGGACTACGCAAGCCTTGATGATCTCTATGTCGCAGACACTGGTAATGACGCTGAAGCCCGTAAAGGCTATATTCGCCGTGCCGAGATTGGTTTCAGTGGTAAGGCTTACACCGACTGGAAATACAAGCTCAAGCTGAAAACCAAAAGCGACGACTCAATCGAACTGGATGATGCCAAGATCACTTATGTTGGCTTCAAACCTGTAGAAGTGACTCTGGGTCGCTGGGGTCGTGATTATGGACTGGAAAATACCGTGAGTTCTTCCTGGATCATGGCGATCGAGCGTCCAATGATCTACGACTTACTGCAGGGCGATGAAGGTAATGACTACGGTATTCAGGTAGCGACCGGTGGTGATAACTATACCGCAGTGTTTGGCATTCACCATGATGGACAGGCTGAAGAAGATAAGCCGGAAGTAGAACGGACTGCCAGCTATATCGTGCGTGCTACCTATGCTCCCATCATGAATGATGACATGCTGCTTCATCTGGGTCTGAACTATTACAACAAGAATCCGGATGGTGGTTCTAATGTTGATTTAGAGTCCTCCTTAGGCGTTAAAAAAGGTGCAGACCGTGCTGTAACAGTCACAAACGTTGATAAAGATTCTGAATATGTTTTGGAGTTGGCGGGTCAGTTCCAATCATTCCAGCTTCAGGGTGAGTATGCGGTTAGAGACTTGAAGTCTAAAGACGCTAACAGCGACGCAAAAGTCTCAGGCTACTACGGACAGGTTTCTTACCTGCTGGACGGTGGCAAGCGTTCTTATAAAGAAGGTGCTTTTGGTAAGCCAACCGGTGGTCAGTGGGAAGTGTTCGCACGTTATACTCAGGCGACTATCGACCAGGATAGTGCGAGTGATGATCTTGAACTGAAAACCACTACTCTGGGCGTAAACTACTTTGCGACCAGGAATATCCGCGCCAGCCTGAACTATGTTCAAGGCAAAACCAACGAAAACATAGAAAATGATAAGGGAAGCGCTATCGTATCCCGCCTGCAATACGTGTTCTGATACCCATTCAGTTCCTTAGTGTGTGAGCCTGGCCCTGCTTTTGCGGGGCCTTTTTGGCTAAGCCAAAATGTTCTGCAGCCGGTTCTCCGGGGGGATATCTTATCCGCATATATGGTCATAATTGAGATTCTGGAACCAGCCCGGACAGAGCTGTTCCAATTGATCTTCTGTGATCATTTGTACTCCTTATCGATCACTGACCCAACGGTAATATACGCCTGTTGAGGGTGGTTGAGCCTGGTGGGGTACATCAGCCTGAGTTTGTGCTCTTTGATCAATGGTTGCAGGTATTTTTTGCGCAGAGATTCTCCACTTCGATTCAGCAGTTTTTCCAGTTCTTCCAGTTGTAATGTTCGCAGCGCACACAAGTTAAGGATGGCTTGGCGCACCTCTTCGCTGGGGGCTCGCTTTTTTGTAGCGACAGGCTCTGCCAGAGTCGAAAGCTGGTTCTCTAAAGGTCCGGACCTTTCGGGCCAAGCTCCGGACCTTTCGCCTTCAGACCAGGATCTTTCCATCTCCATACCTTCGAAAATCCGTTCTAGCATCGTATCTTCTGCCATAGCCTGGGCGGTGAAATAAATTGTTCCACGACCACTACCATCTTGATATAGAAGCTTTTTGTCAACAAGAGAGGCAAGCAGGGCCGAGAGGTCTCGAGGGTGAATATCCAGAATAGACATCATTCTGGCATGATCCACTGTCTTTTCAATATGAGCAGTAATCAGGATAAGCTGCTCTTGCTTGCCTAATTTATCAAAAACTACTTCCCCCAGGGTTTCGGCATCCCGGCTCTCCTCAACCTGCTCAGCCATCATCCGGCGAACCATCTCTTCACTCACCTGCATATCACCACTGTTAAAGCGACGATAGGTGCCGATCATGGGGTTACCTTTGATGTAGACTGGCTTTTGCTTACGATTGGCGGGAGGGACATGAATTTGGATGAGAGATTTCCCCTCAATCTCCAGAACCTTGACCCAACGATCTCGAATAATACAAGTGCTGACTTTCTGTGGATTGTTCAGGGTATCCCAAAACTCTTTCAGAACTTTCGGGGTGTCGGTAATACCTTCCAGAACAAATCGGTGACCCGATTTTTCTTCAAGGCCCAGAAAAATATCGCCGCCCTGGGTATTGGCAAAAGCACTGTAGGTTTCCCACATGTCTTTCGGGATAGCACCTTTGCCATCCCGCCCCTGTGCCAGTTTACACTCCACGTCCACACTTTCCCGCATGGCGGCAATATCTCCAAGCGTTTCGATAATCAGCATTCAAATTCCTGATGGCTGCCCATACCCGACAGTGGTTATGTTACCGTTTATGCAGCTTCTTGTAACAGGTAAACCATGATTTCATTATTTTCTTCTGAAAGCTCATTAATACCAACTCGATCAGTGGAGAATGAGACTATCTGTTTTACGGAGAGAACGCTCCGTTTATTCCAGCAAATGATCGATGAACAGGGCTATTTCACGTCATTTTTTATAAAAAAGTCAAAAAATGAATTAAAGTGGCCGAGAAATTTGACGAAATAGAATTTTAGACCTTAAATGAATGAATAAGAGTTTGCTTATTGCAATTCATATTATTCAGAGCTGTTTGTTACATTGCGTTGATGACAAGGAAAGTCGTTACAATGGATGCAGCAGATCAGGTATTGATCATAGAAGACGCTCAACAGCGGCGACATGATCTAAGTACCGTTATCGAATTTATGGGGTATCGTACTAGGGCCGTCAGTTCCGCCTACTGGGAAGATGCTATCAGCGAGTCCAACAAAGAAGGATTCTGTGCGCTTTTTCTTGGCGATTTTCTCCAGGCAGAAAGCTCAATGCAGGGCATGATCGCCCGTATACAGAACTGGAGTGGCGGGGTTCCCGTCATTCGCATAGCCGAACCCCTTCCGGAAAACCTCCAATCTTCACTCCGCAGGCAGGTCATTGCCCGTATCGACTGGCCTTGCAATCGTTCACAGTTGCTCTCTTGCCTGCATTATGGTCAGGTGTATCGCGAACAATGGCGTCAACTTCACCAGACAGGTATGAATCAGCAAGTAGAGCTGTTCCGTGGGCTGGTGGGTAAAAGTGACAAAGTTCGCAAAGTTCGCGCTTCCATGGCACAGGTGGCTGACCGTGACGTCAATGTTATGGTGACCGGTGAGTCAGGAACAGGCAAGGAGCTGGTGGCCAGGAATCTGCACGATCACTCCCACCGTCGGGATATGCCTTTTGTGCCGGTAAACTGTGGCGCTATTCCTAATGAATTGCTGGAAAGTGAGCTTTTTGGGCATGAGAAGGGTTCTTTTACCGGTGCGGTCAGCTCAAGAAAAGGGCGGTTTGAGCTGGCGCAGGGTGGCACTCTGTTTCTTGATGAAATTGGTGATATGCCGCTGCACATGCAGGTTAAGTTGCTTAGGGTTTTGCAGGAGCGCACCATTGAAAGAGTGGGGGGTTCCGAACAGATTCCTGTGGATGTCAGAATCATAGCGGCTACTCATAAAAACCTTTCTGAAATGATTGAGTCCGGTGAGTTCAGGGAAGACTTGTACTACCGGCTGAATGTATTCCCCATTGAAATGCCTGCTCTCAGGGATCGTCCGGAAGATATTCCGCTGATTCTCAACGAGCTGGTCAGTGCAATGGAAAAACAGAGTCGCGGCTCCATTCGTCTGAGTTCTGCTGCGATTATGTCGCTATGCCGTCATGACTGGCCGGGTAATGTCAGGGAAATGTCCAATTTGCTGGAAAGACTGGCGATTATGTATCCCTACGGTGTCGTAGGTGTTCAGGATCTGCCACAGAATTTCCGTCATATGGAAGCTATTACTGATGATGACGGTGTTGCCGAGCTGTTCCCGGATAGTATTCAACCTGCAGGAACCGGAAAAGTCGATGATTTGGCGATTCTTCCTGTGGGCGGCCTGAATCTGAAGGAATTTTTGACACGGCTGGAAAAAAGCCTGATCCAGCAAGCTCTGAGTGACTGCAACAGCGTTGTGGCCAGAGCGGCTGACAAACTTCAGATTCGCCGGACGACACTGGTTGAGAAAATGAGAAAGTATGGCCTTCATCGTTATGAAGAGACCATGCGTTAATCAGATCGGTTCAAAAAAATGGCTATCAGCGTGAGCTGATAGCCATTTTTTTTGTCTTAACTTACCAGGTTCGATTTTATGACGGCCTCGTCTGCTTTTGAAAAAAGTAGACGAGGCCGTTTTTGTATTTTTAGAATCCCGAAAATTTTTACCTGGTAGCTGTCTTTTTTATCTAAAAGTAAGTCGGTTTTATCAATTATCAAACAAGTAGGAAGATAAAATTTTTGACGTTTTTTATCTCTGGATAAAGTGTTTTTATCCATCATTGGAAATTAACTTTATTTTGTCGTTTTTTAAATCTCTCAGTTTCGGAATTTATTTTGTCAATTAAGTAACACTTTTTATCCCTCTGGAAAATATTATGCGACAGTAATTCGTCACTATAAAATGACACTGTCAAATAACTTTCTTTTTATTTTTCAATGAAACGACGTTTGATGTCTTCTTTTGAGATCGATTTTGACTCTGTCAAAAAAGTAACATGACGGAAATTCGACCGGTAAAAATAAATCTCAATAAAAACAGCAGGTTATGTTCTTTAGGCTGGGGCTGGTCAAAATGATGTCACGTCAGCTATGTGACCATGAGTGAAAAACAGGCGTTTTAAAAAATTGGCACGGCTCTTGTTATTAATAAAGTACAGGCAGTAAAAAAAGAAAAAACGTTTTTGATTCCAGATTTTATGCAGTAATCACTGAAAAGAAGCTGAAAGCCATGAACTCATCAACAAAACAGATTATTGCAGTTGCGGGGTGTAAGGGTGGAGTAGGTAAAACATTAGTTGCAGTCAATCTCGCACTGGCTCTCACAAACAACGGAAGACGTGTGGTTTTAATGGATGGAAACCTGGCTGTCCCCGATGTTGGAATAAGCCTTGGGCTCGAGAAGAAGCTGGATGTGGCCCACTTCGATGCCAACGACTCTTTTTCCAGTTTTATTCAGGATGGGCCCTCGGGTCTGAAGGTGCTGTCGCCAAAAGGGGAACCTATCTGGAGGGAGACCGTAGAAACCGGTCATGCTGTCCGAATGATAGAAAGTCTGGAGTCACTGGCTCCAACTCTTGATACCCTGGTCATTGATACCGCACCTGGATTAGCTCCGGACAATGTAGCTCTTATTCAGGCTGCGGGAGAAATTCTCATCGTCATCAATCAGGAAGTTGTGTCACTGCTCGATGCTGTGAGAATGATCCGTGTGCTTTACCGAATATACGGTGTCCGTCGTTTTGGAGTGATTGTCAACGCCGTTAATAACCGTCGGTATGGATCGAACCAGTTTGAAAGGTTGCAATCCTATCTGAATGATGAAGTAGAAATTATTCTCCGTTATCTGGGGGCGATTCCATTCGACAAGGCTGTCGCAGAATCACTCACCCGTCAGCAGGCACTTCTGCAGGTAAATCCGGATTGCCGGGCTTCGAAAGCCATTTTGCGTATTGCACATCAGATGATGGCGATACCAGTAACACCGCCAAGAGGTCGTATCGAATTCTTCTTGCCAACAAGAATAAAAGAGAGGGTATAAGCATGGATGCTACAGCACAGGGAGTGCAGGCAACTCAAGCCAATCAGGAAAAGAGTCAGAAACTGATTCAGACCGAAATGGTTGAAACTCATAAGGCTCTGGTAAAAAGAATTGCGAATCATCTGGCCGCGAGGATGCCGGCCAGCGTTCAGATCGATGACCTGGTTCAATCAGGTATGATCGGTCTGCTGGAAGCGGCCTCAAAGTACGATGCCAGTAAAGGTGCCAGTTTCGAAACATTTGCGGGCATTCGTATCCGTGGTGCCATGCTGGATGAAATCCGGAAAGGTGACTGGGGGCCAAGATCCGTTTACAGAAACAGTCGCAGAGTGACTGAGGCGATTCAGAAGGTTGAAGCCCGCCTTGGAAGAGATGCCAGAGACTTCGAAGTGGCTAAGGAGCTGGAAGTCAATCTGGATGAGTTCTACACCATTCTCAGTGACCTTCGTGGTTGCCGACTGTTCAGTTTTGAAGAACTGTTCGACAGCGAAGAGTCCAGAATGCAGGCTCGCTCTGGAGATAGAGGTCCATCAGCCGATATTCAGGAAGAGAAGTTCAAGTATGCCCTGGTAGAAGCTTTAGAGAAGTTACCTGAGCGGGAAAAGCTGGTCCTGATGCTTTATTACGATGAGGAGATGAATCTCAAGGAAATTGGTAAGGTTCTGGGCGTCAGTGAGTCCAGGGTCAGCCAGATTCACTCTCAGGCAGCCGTCAGATTAAGAGCCAAGCTCCATAACTGGTTAGGTTAAACCACCAGTGTACCCGGGGGGACTCGTGGGTATAGGGTCCCCAAGCTCTAAAGCAAGCATTTTTTGTTTCTATCCAGGGTCATTGCTTCTCCAAACCCTGTGGCTGGAATGAATGATTTGTAGAGTAAACGGTATTTTTTCACTCTATATGCTCTCTGGCAGTGAGCAGCAAGCTTTTAGCTTCCTATTATTCCAAGTACGCAGGTCCTTACTCCATATACTTTTTTATAAAGTAGTTTTTATTAAGTAGTCTTATAACGGACCTGTATTAATATGAAATGGAATTCTTATCTCGCAGGGTGCTTTCTGGCCCTTACCTCCTGCTTCCTGTCTGCACAGGAAGCGCCAGTGAATATCAAGAACGTTGTTACCATTAACACTCATCAGGCCAAGCGCCTTCATGAGTTGGGGGCTTTATTTATAGATGTGAGACCATATCAGCAGTGGGAATGGGGGCATATTGACCGGTCTCAAAGTCTGGATTTAAGGGCGGGCTTCAGACAGCTGTTCAAGCCTGGCACTTTGGATAAAAAGACGCCTATTGTCATCTACGGAAACAGCACGTATCACATGAGGGGAGCGATAGCGAGTTACCTTGCCGCACTCTGGGGTTACGAGAGAGTGTTCTTTTTCAGGGACGGCTACTTTTCCTGGTTGGCATTTGATTATCCGGTAACACTTTATTCAGAATTGGAAACAGAAGAAGTCATCAGTTGGAAGCCAGGAAAGCAAAAGATAGATGATATGAGTGATTCGCAGACATTCTCGTCCATGTTGATGAAATAAGTTATTTCAAGTTATAAAAAAGGCGTCATGTGGCGTTTTTTTTATAACTTGCAGAAACCCATGGTATACAAGAGCCAGTTGATGCCTATAATTTTTTATTCAATATTGTGTCGAATATAACCAGTGGAGCGACACCCGCATGTCTCCCTTCTTCATTTGCCTGAATCGTTAAGCCGTAAACCCGTTCATCTCCAGCCACTTTAAACTCCCATAATGGCTCGCTCTTATATTTAAAGCATTTGTAGCCTGTAGCGCCTTCTTCATGGGCTGCATACCGGCCTGTTTCGTGAATGCTTTGCATTTTTTTAAGGGCATTATCGGATATTGTGCTTTTGATTGCATCTGATGAAGGGTCAAAATAGGCATAGGCAACAATGTTTTTTTTACCCGTATCTTTACTTGACGGGGTAAAGCCTCTTCTGTAAATAGGTCTGATGTATTGGTTGTCTATCGGTATATCCTCTTTCCACGGCCTCGCAGGCAACTGGTCCTTCGGCATAATGATATCCTTGAGTTTCCTGGCTATTGCCCCAATACTTCGACTTTTTTTAGGGCGTTTTTTTTTCTTGATCTGTGTTAAGTCATGATAGAAGGGTAAATACGGCTGCTTCCAGTCGTCGGGGTAATTGACGTTGGTTTTGGTTGAAAACGCTAAGTCTTGAGCGTTGTCGCACTTATCCATAGATTTTTTGATGTCCACTGGCATCTTCTTTTTCTCGGTTCTGATTATTTTTTCTAACAAACGACTAGTGTCTATTTTCTTTCTGTAGGCGAAGTAACGGGTTATTTTTTTCGGTAAAGGCACCAATGCAAGTGTAGAACCTAACATGCACAGAAGGTAAAATGTATAGGAAGCTACAGACGCTAAATTAAAGAGCTTCATAGTAAAGCTGTTGTTGTTTGCTTCTCTCCTGGCTCTTACTCTTTCAGCAAGCTCCCTGGCTTCAGTCCGCTTGTGCTCGTTGAGGCATGCTTGACGATCCTTTATGCATTGTTGGAACATTTTTTTTATTTCTACAGGGCTAAGAATGGCTGCAGATTTTCTAATCTGGGAATTAATGTATTTTCTGTGCTGCAGGATATCCTCTTTTTTGTGATCACTATTAACTTTTAATGCAGTTGATGTCTGTCTTTCTAAATCATCAAGTTTGCTTTTTAATGATTGTAACAAGCTCACAAATACAGTATTGCGTCCTTTTATTAAGTGGTCCAGTTCTCTAGCATAGGCTTTGTAATCTCCGGATTCTTTCTGATACATGAAAATTTGTTTTAATGCCGTATCGTAGCTATCGAGTTCATCGAGCAGATTTTTCATACAGGGGCTTAGAGGGAAGTACTCATATTTCTTAAGAACAGTGAGTTGCTTCTCATCAAAAACAAGCATTCCGAAATCATTGTTGTGTATATGGATGTAGTTGTTAGTCTGTTCCAGAATCTTTTTTAACTGTAATGTCTTGGACTCCAAACGGACAAGGTCTTTATATTTTTTCATTACAGGAACCGATTCAGGGTTCTGAATACCAAGCACTATGCCGGTCTCATCTGATTTTTTATAAACCCCGGTCATTCTATTCTCAGGACCGATCTGCTCCATCAGGCTTGGTTGGTGACAGGACTGAGACTGAACTTCTCTTTTAGGCGCTGTTCTTTTTTTGTGAATTATTTCTGTGGGGGCTGAGCACTTATCTGCCAGGCACACTGCCTGAGTATCATCTTTTCGGCTTGTTTTCTCTAACTTTGTGACCCAGTCTGGAAGGCCAGCTTTTGGGCAAGTGTTGAGTTCAGCTTTTGCCAGGGAAGCCATGCTACAAACGTTACTTCTTCCATTGCTTAGTGCATGCACTGACTGCAAGCCTGAAAAAAGACCAAGAGCAAAAACGAAGCGCTCTGTTATCGACATATCAGAAAAATGTTTACCACGGACTGCAGCCGTTTGTTTCTTTGTGGTTTCTTTGGGAAGGGTGTTTTTTCTTACTTTCCGGCGACCCCATTGTTTTTTCTTGTCTGATTTTGTGGATTGTTCTGGTGCATAGCCAAATCTTCCGTGGATTAAGGTGCTGTGACCGGAAACAGGGAGTGACATCGTAATTCTCCTTAATATGTGTATGTCGGGTCAGGCCAAACAAGAGAGTTTTGACTAATGAAGATATAGACTGGCTGATTTCAGAAAAGTTCCTTTGTTTGATTCTTTTTTAATGAATGATCCTGAACGTCAGTTCATAAAAAAACAGAGACTGTCAGCCTGCACCGATAATCAAACGATTACCTGCTCATTGTTTTCATGTGGACAGGCTCCGGTATTTCCCTGACGGAACTCCGAAGCCTGTGTGAGGGCAGTACCAGTGGGTAGCTACTCCCAACCTGGCACACCGGTCATGTCAGGTAGCTTATGGGCAATACCCTTGTGACACTGAATGCAGGTTTCACCGTTTTTCTCTGCAGCGGTATGGTTTTTAACCGCCAAAAGTGATTGTTCAGACAGTTCCATAGATTCCTGGGTATGGCAGTTACGGCACTCCTGAGAATCATTGGCTTCCATGCGAGCCCATTCCCGCTCAGCCATTGCCTTTCGATGGGCTTCAAACTTCACCGGGGTGTCTACCTTGCCTGTTTGGATGCCTCTGGCTACCGACGAAAAGAAAACCGGGATGGGCCTTTCTTCCTGGGTCGAATCAAGAAGAAAGACCTGCCCCTGAATGCCTTTCGGCTCATCATCCTGTCAGTCAGGAGCTATTTTAAATATTGCACTTGCGTTTAATGAAATTGAATGGGTGCGATTTACTGGATCCAAAGGTGGCAGAAATGCTGCTGTATATGTTTTTACACATTGATCAATGTCAGGGTTTACTATTTTTTCCTGAATTCTGGTTTTTAAACCAAATATATAATAAGGCCCAGCATTAAATACCGTTCGTTTAACCGGCCATGCACTCACTACATGTTCAGGTGGTATGCGTGTCGTGATTACTTCTTCAGCAGATTTGATAGAAGTAGTGCGTAGCCCAGGTCCCTTCAGATCTGCAGCTGTTTTGCACATGTCGATACCGGTATTGACATAACACTGATAAACATAGGTGCTGTCTTCCTCTCCAGGCTCAGGAATGTAAAGCACAGGCGAGTCAGGCTGATTCTGCGATAAAAACATTGGGAACCAGGTTGCAACTGCGATGTTGCGGCTAGTGCAGATGATCTTGTTTGCTGAGTCATTCACCAATTGGTAGTTACTAAAGATTGGTTGATACGCTAGTTTATGGCCACTTAATTTTGTACTGAGCAGAGCTTCAAGGAAATCATTATCGTTAATAGAGTCCGAATCATCTGATTTTCGATTAAATCCCGTTTTGAAAATGGTTTCCGGAGGCCTCGAATCGCCCCTATATACCACTCCAATATGGGATGGTGTTTTCAGAGTAGGAGTAAACCTGAATTGACCCTTATGTTGCCAGAATGGATTATGACTGAAGGATCCATTTTTAGATTCTGGCAGGTAGGTTTTTCCTGGATATGCAGCAACTTCCCGGGCAAAGGCTTTGACTGTTTCAGTTGTTGCAGTTTGCCAGTCTGCAGGAGAGCTGGGTGGGTTGGTCTTAATTGTGTTACTGATGTGCATGGTTACACCTCCATTGGTCAATGAATATTGGCAGAACTGGATTTCCTGATTGCTCTTTCATCAGATGGAGTGTGAGCTAGCATAGCTTGCAAAATTCCAGAGGTTAATTGCATGTGCCTCCGAGTCTGATAATAGAGTTAAGTTTATTACTTGTTTGATCGTTCAACTATAAATAAGTTCCATTAATTTTCTTTTCAGAGCCGGATAACTCTCCTCCATGAGTATTTTGCTTTCAAACCTGCGGTAAGGCATCAGACTTCTGGCCGAATTTACTGTTCTTGTCGAACATGCTGTCTTTCACTCTCAGCAGCGTTGTTTCAAAACACGACCGGTGGACAACCAAAGGTCGAACTCTTCGTCCGAAGCGTCATTGGGTGGTTCGTAGGGCAGGGCAAAAATCCAGGCTTTGCCATCGGGCTTGCCATAGAAGTCGAAGTCACTGCCCGCTTTGGCATAAGGGTCAGAGCCTTCCTTGAAACGCCAGAGGGTTTCCTGATCATCCACTACAGGCCAGCGCAAGCCTCGCTCCTGGTGATAACGCTCAAAGTCCGCCAGATCGTGAGCTTTGCCACGACCGAAGGTGGCGTATTCTTCAAACAGACCCTTCTGGGCATAAAAACCCAAAGCTCGGGCGTCGTCGTTCAATCGGTCTTCAGGAATCTCATCCAGTTTGAACCGGTCAACCTGTCCGTTGGCATACAGAACATCAAACAGGGTCTTGCCACGATATTGTGGGTGCTTTGCCAACAGGGCGTCTGACCAGACTTCCTCAACCTTGAAACGCCTGGAGAATTCCATCAGCTGCCACAGGTCGGATTTGGCTTCGGCAGGAGCTTTTACCTGCTGATACCAGAACTGGGTACGACGTTCTGCGTTTCCGTAAGCACCTTCTTTCTCGACCCACATGGCGGTTGGCAGAATCAGATCGGCAATTTGTCCGGTCAGGGTTGGGTAAGGGTCAGAAACCACGATGAAATTGTCAGGATTTCTGTAGCCGGGCAGTGTTTCATGGTTCAGGTTCGGAGCTGTCTGGGCGTTGTTGTTGCACATGACCCAATAAGCATTGAGTTTGCCGTCTTTGAGCATCCGGTTTTGCAATACGGCGTGGAAACCCGGTTTGGCAGGAAGGGTGCCTTCAGGCAGTTTCCAGATTTTCTCGGCTTAGTCTCTATGGGCTTTGTTAACTACGACCATGTCCGCAGGCAGACGATGAGCAAAAGTACCGACTTCTCTGGCGGTACCGCAGGCAGATGGCTGGCCGGTCAGAGAGAATGGACTGTTACCCGGCTGGGAAATCTTTCCGGTCAGCAGGTGCAGGTTGTAGATGATGTTGTTCATCCAGACACCACGGGTATGCTGGTTTACGCCCATGGTCCAGAGGGACATCACCCTGGTGTCGGGGTCAGCATAGAGTTTCGCCAGCTCTTCCAGCTGTGTTTCGGAGACGCCAGACAGTTTTGAGACTTTTTCAGCCGTGTATTCGCTGACAAACTCTGCAAAGCCATCAAAGTCGAGAGGTGTTGTGCCGCCATTTCCCGGGTTTTTGGCTTTCTTTTCCAGCTCGTGATCCGGGCGCAGGCCATAGCCAATATCCGTTACACCTTTGCGGAAAACGGTATGCTTCTTAACAAAGTCCTGGTTGACCTTGCCGTTCTGGATGATGTAGTTGGCGATGTAGTTACAAATAGCCAGGTCAGACTGAGGGTTGAAGATGATGGGCTGGTCGGCCAGTTCAAAGGAGCGGTGCTTAAAAGTGGACATTACCGCTACTTTGACATGGGGGTTGGATAGACGACGGTCAACCAGCCTTGACCAGAGTACCGGGTGCATCTCGGCCATGTTGGAGCCCCAGAGTACAAACGCATCGGCATGTTCAAAGTCGTCATAACAACCCATGGGCTCATCAATACCAAAGGTACGCATAAAGCCTACCACCGCAGAAGCCATGCAGTGTCGTGCATTAGGATCGATGTGGTTGGAACGGAAACCGGCTTTCATTAGCTTGGAGGCTGCGTAACCTTCCCAGACAGTCCATTGACCAGAGCCGAACATGCCCACGGGGGGCATCTCATCGGAATTACGGGTTTTGGCTATGGCCGCCTTCCATTTTTCCGCCATGATATCGAACGCCTGATCCCAGGAGATCGGAGTGAAGTCACCATTTTTGTCGAATTTGCCGTTTTTCATTCTCAGCAGCGGTGTTTCAAGACGATCCTTGCCGTACATGATTTTCGACAGGAAGTAACCTTTGATGCAGTTCAGGCCTTTGTTCACAGGTGCCTGAGGGTCCGCCTGAGTGGCTACTACACGACCATGCTGTGTGCCCACCAGTACCGAGCAGCCAGTACCACAGAACCTGCAGGGGGGGCGGGCAGGCGGCTCAATGGGTGCTGAAACCGTTTTTCCAGTCAAGAATCCACGGCGATCAAGATCTAATTTTTGACTCACGATGCTGTGACTCTAGTGTTGTACGACTTTTCTGGCATGGAATCCGGGTTGAAGTTTCAAGCTTTACGGAAGCGTATTTTAATAAGGATGGACGTACAAAAAAGCCCTTTTAGATGTTGTGTAAGCAAGACGTAAATCTGGCATACCCCTTAGGAGGTAGTGGTTCTGCGAAGGCTTGATAAAGCGTTGGCTTAGCAATGCGGTACGGATTTTTGTAACCTCTGTTTTCAGCAGCAAGCGGTTATTTAGGGGTACTCAATGTCAGTGCTACCCGACCACAGGGCAGGAGGATAGGGCCATACTTAGCGATGGCTGAAGCAGACAAAGTGGTGCTAATGATGAGTAAGTGTCAGCTGTTTTTTTTGATTTGTCTCGGTTTTGTTAATGTTGGTTATGCGGGCTCACAATTAAACGAAGGTGATTGCGTAAGTCTATATACTCCTTCGGGTACATTTTGGGACTTTACCTCCGCCAGTGATCCAAGCAGTGCTCTTGGGGCTCAATGTACTCTTCTGCATACGTGGGGTGACCAGGGCTGTCCTGCTGGTAAGCATTATCGGTGTTGTCTCACCATAGCTGGAGCGAACAAAACTTCAGATACAGATTATCTCGGTGGTGTGAATACCTATAAAGCAGGCTGGTTAGTTTATAAACAGTATTCAACCAAAGCTGAGCTCTTCCATGACGTTAATAGTGGTGAGCTCAAGAGAGTCTATCAAAAATGTTTAACTGAATAATTTCTCTGGCAGGGTATTCGCATACATTGTCGTATATGAGTCATTATTTGAGTATGAAAAATCACTAAATCGACATACTGAGCAATCCCTTACTCCATAGGAATAAAGGGATTGGAAGGTTTTGTGGCCTTCCGGAATTTGTGACTGAGAGACAGCTGAACGGGTAGGGCTATACTTGGTACCCGGCAGAAAAGGAAATGGTGGAAACGATGAAGAAGTACGAGCTGCTTTTTTTGTTTTGCATTGGCTTTATCAATGTAAGCTATGCTGGTTCACAAATCACCAATGGTGACTGTCAGTCTCTATACACTCCATCAGATACATATTGGAGTTTTACTCCTGAAAATCCATATACTGACTCAGGGGCTCAATGCACTCTTTTACAAGCGTACGATGTGTCTTGTCCTATTGGGAAGCATAATTCTTGTTGCCTGATTATTGCCGGAGACAATAACACGCCAGATACAGCTTATTACGGCGGTGTTAGTATTCTTCTTAGCGGAAGATGGCTAGTGTATAAAGATTACCTGACCAAAGCTGAACTCTTCCAGAGCGTCAGCAAAGGCGAGCTTAGAAAAGCCTACGAAAAATGTATGAGTCAATAATAGACCTGAGAGGCTGTCCGGTATGTATTGTTGTAGCCTCTGTTTTTATTGTTAGCCTGTTTTAAGATTAATCAAGGGTTTACAGCAACCACCTTCTCCAGAGTTCTATACTCTGCTTGAGCTGACGTACATGAAATGGTGGTAACACTATGAGGAAATATCAACTACTGCTGCTTGTTGTCGTTTATCTTGGTTTTATGAGTACCAGTTATGCCGTCGGTCGACAACTGGAAGAACGTGATTGTCACTATCTATACACTCCTCATAAGGATAAATGGTACGCTTGGTATTTTGCACCCGACAGTGATCCAACGGCTGCCACCGGGAATCAATGTAATCTTTTCGATGTCAATGGCTATTGTCCTACTGGCAAGCGTTATCACTGTTGCATGGGTGTTGGTGGACTGAGTAAAGCTCAGGATACAAATTATTTCGCTGGTGTCAGCATACTTAGCAAAGACTGGCTGCTGTATAAAGTTTACTCAACATTAGGCGATGTCTTTCAGGGCGTTGGTGGTGAGATTAGAGAAGCCTTTGAAAAATGCATGAATCTTGAATAATTAATGGCTATGAGAGGGTATCTGATAAGCACTTGTCTCAATTCCCAAATTTTTCCCCACTCCTGCGGCAGTGACGTCTGCGGCACTGGTTCTGATAAAGTCGTGACGACTTTGTGTCATGGCTCTCTTCCCGGGTCTAAATCTTTTCTCAGAGCTGTCTGACAGCTCTGAGTGTCGAGTCTTTATTTAAGGTGCATGTTGTTGAAGCCCATTCGGTTCAAGGCGCTGGCCGCTATTATTACCATCTGTTTTTTGGGGTTGCTCAGTGTCAGTGGTTCGTTGTGGTTTGCAGCGACCACAGAGAGTGATGCCGCCGCTATCAACCTTGCCGGATCATTGAGAATGCAGGCATGGCGTCTGGTAGACCGGGTCAACTCTGAGGAGACCAGCGACAACGGATTGAGCCAGTTAATCAAGATCTATGACAGCAGCCTTGACAGTCCTACTTTGAGGCATTTGGCTGACAGAACCGATATTGTTGGCCGTCGTTATCAGGCTCTGGTCAGTGAATGGCACAGTGAGATGCGACCTTTATTGCGAGATAAAGTCGGATGGCGAGAGTTTGCGGATAAGGTTCCCGGTTTTGTTGATCGTCTGAACGATCTGGTGACCTCATTACAGTTGCATACCGAGCGAAAACTGCAGTGGCTGATGATACTGGCGATTTTTTCACTTTGTTCCATTCTGGCCATTGGGGCTTTGACGATACGTTACATCCAATTGAACCTGATCAGGCCGGTTGAACAGCTCAGTTATGCGGCAAAGAAGGTCCGTCTTGGTAAGTTTAACCACCTGCGTCTCAATTATAAGAATGCCAATGAAATGGGGCAGCTCACAGAGACTTTCTCTGCCATGGCCGACAGCCTCTCGCTTCTTTACAGTGATCTCGAGGCCCAGGTATCAGGGAAGACTCGATCACTGGAACATTCAAACACGGCTTTGCAACTATTCTATGAAACGTCCCGGACGTTGGGCATGACCCCCTACGACGAAGATCAACTGGCGTTGTTGCTGGAACGCTGGAAGCGGCTGCTCGGACTTAAAAGTGCCTGCGTCTGTTTGACTGGCAATGCCGGGAGCATGAAATTACAGCGGATTTTTCCGCAAAGCGAGGCTTTTAATGATGTCTGCAACACGGGTCGGTGTGAAGGCTGTATTCGAGAACCCTCATCGGATGTCCAGTTTTCACTGAGCCAGAATGATGAGGGTTATGGTTATCTGCAAATCTCTCTGCAAGAAGGGCAGTCATTGACCGAAGAGAGCAGGCAGTGGTTGAGAACGTTTGGCGATATTGTTTCTGCCTCACTGTATCGCAGTGGCTACCAGACTCAGGAGAAGCAATTGCTTTTGATGGAAGAGCGAGCCGTCATAGCCAGGGAGTTACATGATTCGCTGGCTCAGGCATTGTCTTACCAGAAAATTCAGGTCACTCGATTGAGGAAGGTTCTAAAGCGGATGGGAGCGGAAGAATCCGTCGACTCAATTGTCGAAGAAATTCGTGAAGGCATTAACAGTGCCTATCGCCAGCTGCGGCCATGGGAAAACTGGCAGTGGATGCCCGGCTGGCAGAAGTGCTGGCTTCTGTTCTCAGGCCTGATAGCAGCGAGACCAGCAAGATTGATCTGCTGACACCTAAAGAGAGGGAGGTTCTCCAGTTTATTGCGGAAGGGGATGCCAATAAGGTGATTGCCCGAAAAATGGACATCAGTGAAGGCACTGTCAAGGTTCACGTCAAACGTATGCTTCGAAAACTGGACTTTCGTTCGCGGGTTGAGGCCGCGGTCTGGTGGGTGAACAGCCGGGACCGTTGATGCCCCTTGTGAACGAGAGTGTTGGGCTGAATCGAGTCAGGTCAATGTCAGCGAATTTACCCAATCTAGATAGTTAATTACTTCGGAACGAACGTCTTTTTCGATATAATCCTGCCCGAGTTTATGGCTGTTAGAGTGTTTTTTGAACAGCTACCAGCAATCGTAAACTGCTATGAAATTTCAGCCGTATAAGGGGGTAGAGGCTTCAGGTCTCTGAATCACTCAATTGACTGACAGACTGTAGGGAAAACGACTTGCTCGAAGTGGCTAAGCTGGGGTGTGAACGAGACGATCGTGTTCTTTTTTCAAACCTCTCCATTCAACTGTTTCCCGGTGAACTGCTACAGATAGAAGGCTGTAACGGAGCGGGTAAAACCACGCTTTTGAGAGTGCTGGCAGGCCTCTGTGGTGATTATCGTGGCCAGGTGATCTGGCAAGGGCAGAAGCTTTCCAGCGTTTATGCAGACTTTCGGCTGTCAACCTTTTATTTTGGTCACAAACCTGCCGTTAAAACCGAACTCACTCCAATAGAAAATATTCTCTGGCGCTCAAACCTTCGTAACGAACGTTACCCGGAGCCTTGGGTTGTTTCTGCGCTGGAGCAAGTGAACCTTGCTGGCTATGAAGAAGTTCCCTGCGGGCAACTTTCTGCAGGGCAGCACAGACGGGTGGCTCTGGCAGACCTTTCACTTTCAACCGTGCCGCTCTGGATTCTCGATGAGCCCTTTACGGCTATTGATGTCGATGGCGTGGCCTGGCTTGAGCAATTGCTGGTCCGGCACATTGAAAAAAATGGCGCTGTGGTGATGACCAGCCACCAGAGCCTGTCAAAGCTGTCTGACCGGGTCAGAAAGCTTCGTCTGGAGGCCTATGCAACTTCCGATGAAGAGACCGGTCATGAAGAGTCGGGGGCCTGGTTATGAGTGACACTTCATTGCAGGGCAGCAGCTCATTACAGGGCGGTCGGGCGTTTCTGGGGTTGGTTAAACGAGATCTGATCCTGGCCTTTCGGACACCGGGACAGACCCTGAATCCCGTGGCATTTTATCTGATGGTCGCCAGTCTTTTTCCTCTGGGTATCGCCCCTGAAAAAGAACTTTTGTCTCAGTTAGCCGGTGGCATCGTCTGGATAGGCGCTCTGCTGGCGGTTCTTCTCTCCCTGGATTCCCTGTTCAGAAGTGACCAGGAAGACGGCTCACTGGATCAGCTATTGTTATCGCCGCACCCATTGCCTTTACTGGTGTTGGCTAAAATCTTTGCGCACTGGCTGACGACCGGCGTAGCACTGATAGTGATGGCCCCCTTACTGGCCTTGATGCTGCATTTACCGTCACAGGCTTTTCCTGCATTAATACTGAGTCTGCTGGTGGGTACACCCCTGATGAGTCTCGCTGGAGGTATTGGTGCAGCGTTGACAGTGCGTGTTCAGAGGGGAGGAATACTACTGACATTGCTGTCTTTACCTTTATATATTCCTGTTCTGATATTCGGGACAGGGGCTGTTCAGACGGCAGTTGAGGGTATGTCCTATTCAGGGCACTTGTTGTGGATGGCAGCATTGCTGATGTTTGGATTGTGTCTGGCGCCACTGGCGATAGCCGCATCACTGAGAATAGTTGCAGACTGAGCAACAGGAACCAGTCACGGTAGAGTAATAATGAACTGGACTTTTTTTCACAAACTGGGATCACCCAAATGGTTTTACGAGATCAGTGGCAAGTGGTTGCCCTGGTTGGCCATTCTGGCAGCCCTGTTGATGGCCACCGGCTTGATCTGGGGTCTGATGTTTGCGCCACCGGACTATCTGCAAGGCAATAGTTACCGGATCATATTTATCCACGTTCCTACCGCCTTTCTGGCTTCTGCTATCTACGTGATGATGGCCTGTGCTGGTGTTGTCACTCTGGTATGGAAAATGAAGCTGGCTGACATGGTACTGAAGTGCTGTGCACCCATCGGAGCTTCATTCTGCCTGATGGCTCTGGTAACCGGTGCTATCTGGGGTAAACCGACCTGGGGTACCTGGTGGGTTTGGGACGCCAGGCTGACCTCTATGTTGATTCTGCTGTTCCTCTACATGGGTGTCATCGCTCTTCGTGGTGCTATGAGGAACACCAATACTGCGGCAAAGGCCTGTGCCATTCTGACTCTGGTTGGGGTGATCAATATCCCGGTCATCAAATTTTCTGTCCAGTGGTGGAATACCCTTCATCAGGGCGCCACGCTCAAGTTGACTGAAAAGCCGTCCATGGCACCTGAGATGCTTTGGCCTCTGCTGATCAGTATTGCGGCTTTTTATCTGTTTTTTACCGTTGTCCTTATTCTCCGTTTGCGAACCGAAATACTGGACCGTGAGCGCCGAACCAAATGGGTTCACAAGACCGTATTGGCCAAACTGGAGAACTGAAAACTATGTATTTTGAAAGTCTGGCCAGTTTGATACGCATGGATGGTCACGGTGTCTTTGTTTGGGCGGCCTACGGCATTGGTCTGGTGATCATTGCCTACAACATAATTTCTCCGTTGCGGGCCAGAAAGCGGATCCTTTCCCAGGTTCTGCGTCAGGTGCGCAGCAGCCGGTCCAGAGACCGGAGCTTAACAGCGAACAGGCGCCAAAGCTTGACAGCTGACAGAAAGCAAAAAATGACAATAACCCGTCAGCGGGAAGACAGAGTCAATATTAAAGATCAGGGTGTCCGGGAGGGAGAAGTGGAATGAATCCAGTTCGCAAACAACGCTTATTATTAGTGCTTTTATTGGTGGCCGGCGTCGGTATTGCTGTGGCCCTTGCTCTGTTTGCCCTGAAGGAAAACATCAACCATTACTTTTCTCCAGCCCAGATGGCCAGAGGCGAAGCGCCCGTCGGTCAGAGGATCCGTGGTGGCGGTATCGTCGTTCCGGGTTCGGTCATACGTGATCCGAACAGCCTGAAAGCCAGATTCCGAATCAGTGATGGCGATGGCGAAGTGGAAGTGGAATATACCGGAATCCTGCCAGACCTTTTCAAAGAAGGTCAGGGCATTGTCGGAACCGGCAAACTGGATGAAAACCGTCGTTTTGTAGCCGAGGAGCTGTTAGCCAAGCATGATGAAAACTATATGCCTCCGGAAGTACAGAAGGCCATCGACAAAGCTCATGGTTCGAAGTCAGGCAATCCGTCAGATAAGCCTGATGGCGCCCCGTCATACCCACAGGAGAGTCAACAGCCCCTTGAGAGCCTTCACTCTCAGGCATCGGAGAGCAAGTAATGAATCCTGAACTGGGGCTGTTTGCCCTGATACTGGCAACCTGTCTGGCTCTGCTGCAAAGTATTATCCCACTGGCAGGTAGCTACAATGGCCGACTGAACTGGATGGCTACCGGTAAAACGCTGGCAACAGGTCAGTTTGTTTTTGTCCTGTTGTCGTTCATGTGTCTGGTAGTTGCTTTTCTTTCGGATGACTTTTCGGTTCAGTACGTAGCCAGCAACTCCAACTCCCTGTTGCCTGTTTACTACAAGGTCACTGCCGTCTGGGGTGGCCATGAAGGTTCTCTGTTGCTCTGGGTTCTGACCCTGACCGGTTGGGGACAGGCGGTTGCTCTGCGCAGTAATAAACTGCCTCCGGAACTGTCTGCAAGAGTGTTATCGGTCATGGGTATGATCAGCGTTGGCTTTATGCTGTTTATCCTGCTGACCTCAAACCCGTTCGCCCGTATTCTGCCATTTCCTCCTGCCGACGGTTCTGATCTGAACCCGCTGCTGCAGGATCTGGGTATGATTGTGCATCCGCCCATGTTGTATATGGGCTATGTTGGTTTTGCGGTCGCTTTTGCCTTTGCTATTGCGGCATTGCTCGGTGGCCAGCTGGACAGCGCCTGGGCACGCTGGGCTCGCCCCTGGACAACCGTGGCATGGTGTTTCCTGACAGCGGGTATTTCCCTGGGTAGCTGGTGGGCCTATTACGAGCTGGGCTGGGGTGGCTGGTGGTTCTGGGACCCTGTGGAAAATGCTTCCCTGATGCCCTGGCTGACGGGTACGGCACTGATTCACTCTTTGGCAGTGACTGAAAAACGCGGGCTGTTCAAGAGCTGGACACTGCTGCTGGCGATCACCACATTTTCCCTGAGTCTGTTCGGTACTTTCCTGGTTCGTTCCGGTGTGCTGACCTCGGTTCACGCCTTTGCCAACGATCCTGAGCGTGGTCTCTTTATTCTGGGCTATCTGCTGGTGGTGGTGGGTGCTTCCCTGACCCTGTTTGCATTCAGGGCACCGGAAGTGAGAAGTAAAATCAGTTTCTCCCTGCTTTCCCGTGAAACCCTGCTGTTGCTGAATAACATTATTCTGGTGACCAGCTGCGCCACGGTACTGCTGGGTACTATGTTCCCACTGCTGCTGGATGCCTTGGATCTGGGCATGATTTCTGTAGGCCCTCCCTACTTTAATCTGCTGTTTGTTCCTCTCGCCATGCTGCTGGCTGCCTGTCTGGGTATCGGTATTCTGCTGAACTGGAAAAAAGGCTCCGTCAGCTGGCTGAAACAGCAGGTGCGCTGGATTCTTATTGTCTCTGTGATCGGCGGTGTCGCATTCAGCTTCCTGTACGGAGATCGCTTCCGGGTGAGTGAAGCGCTGGCGATTGGGCTTGTCCTCTGGATGGTACTCACCATTGGCAAGGATGTACGTAATAAAACCCGTAATACCGGTCTGCTGAGAGGACTGACAAAGCTCAAGCCAGCCTACTATGGCATGCAGCTGGCACACTTGGGTCTGGCGGTTACCTTTATTGGTGTGGCACTGACGTCTGGTTACAGTGTTCAAAAAGATCTGCGAATGAGTCCGGGTGACTCTGCCCAGGTCGGCGAATACGTCTTCCGGTTTGATGGTGTGAGTCAGCGTCAGGGGCCTAACTATGTAGCGGACTACGGCACTATAAGTGTCTTTGAGGATGAGAAGAAAATAGCTGTCCTCGAACCGGAAAAGCGTATTTATACCGTGCAGAACATGCCGATGACTGATGCGGATATTGATCCGGGCTTAACCCGTGATCTCTATGTCGCCCTGGGCGAGCCACTGGGTGGCGATAGTTGGGCAGTCCGTCTCCACGTTAAGCCTTATGTTCGTTTCATCTGGCTGGGTTCGATCTTTATGGCTCTGGGTGGTTTGTTGGCGATTTCTGACAAGCGATATCGTGTCCGTCTCAGGAACAGGAAAGAGGCTTTACTGGGTAACAAAAAGCCCTCCCGGGATTCAGGTAAGGATGCGGCCATCACGACAGGAGGTCAGGCGTGAAGCGTTGGAAACTGTTTCTACCATTAGGTTTCTTTCTGACGTTCTGTGTGCTGCTTTATATCGGTTTGTTCATGGAAGATAAAAGTGAACTGCCTTCTATGCTGCTGAATAAACCTGTTCCGGAATTCAGCCTCAAAAAGCTGAAGCAGCCTGAAGAGAGCGTTACCGAAGCAGCCTTGAAAGGCAAGGTTCTGCTACTCAATGTCTGGGGTTCGTGGTGTCCGGCCTGTAAGGTTGAGCACCCTTACCTGATAAAGCTTGCCCGGGAAGGCATCAATATTGTTGGCGTCAACTACAAGGATGAGCATCAGGATGCTCTGAAGTGGCTGGATCGCCTCGAAGATCCTTACCTTTTTAACATTGTTGATAAGGATGGCAGGCTGGGTCTGGACCTGGGTGTTTACGGCGCACCGGAAACCTTTCTGATCGACAAAAAGGGTGTGATTCGCCACAAGCACATCGGGATTATTGATAACCGGGTCTGGAAGGAAGATCTCAAGCCTCGTTACGACGCCCTGCAGAAGGAGTTAGTGCAATGACTCACGACTATTTGTTCAGGCACTCATCGCTGCTGAAATCTGCAAGTGTCACTCTATCTTTCAGACTCATAGTGGCGCTGTTTGTCGCGGTGCTGGTCAGCCCGGGCGCCTTCGCCGGGGTCATTGATAACTACCAGTTTGATTCTCCCCGGCAGCAGGAGCAGTTTTTCCGTCTGAACGAAGAACTGCGCTGCCCTCAATGTCAGAATCAGTCTATTGCTGATTCCAATGCGCCTATTGCTCAGGATCTGCGTCGTGAAGTTCACCGTATGATTGTTGAAGAGAAGGCTGATGATGACACCGTTATCCAGTTTATGCTGGATCGGTACGGTGACTTTGTACTCTACAAGCCCCGAATGGATGCCCGCACCATCGCCCTCTGGTTTGGTCCTCTGATTCTGCTGTTGCTGGGCATTTTCATACTGTTCAGAATCCTTAAACAGCATCGTCCCGGGATCGCAGATGAAACGCTGGACGAGCAGGACAAAGCCGTGCTGGAAAAGATACTGGGTGGTAAAGATAAATGACGCAGTTCTGGATAATCGCTTCCATTTTAACTCTCATGGGTATGGCTCTCGTCGTTACGCCACTGTGGTTCCGCAGTCGACCTGGTGCGGATCAGGGTGTTTCCGACAAGGCTTCCAATATTGCTTATTTCAAAGAGCAGGAAGCCGAACTGAAAAAGCAGCTGGATCAGGGTTTGCTGACACCGGAAGATGCTGAACAGATTCGCACTGAGCTGGAAAAGAAGCTGCTGGAGGATGTGGCTGATAAGAAAGAGAAGCTCAGTTACACCGGCAGTAGTAACAAAAGCCTGGCTCTGTTTCTGGCCTTCCTGATTCCAGCCATGGCTGTGCCCGTTTACCTTTACCTCGGTTCACAGACAGAACTGTCTGTCGTTGAGATGATGAACCGGGATGTGTCTCATGAAGAGATGATCTCTACCCTGGAAGCCTGGAGTGACAAACGACCTGACAATGCTCAGGCCTGGTATATGCTGGCAGGTCGTTACATGGCCAGGGGTGAGGTTAATAAGGCGATTGACGCTTATAAGAAGCTGTACACCGTCACCGAAGGCAGTCCTCAGGCGTCGGCCCAACTGGCTCAGGTGCTGTTCCTGGCGAACCGCAACCAGATCAATGGCGAGGTGCGTGGCCTCTATCAGGATGCACTCAGCAAGGATGAAAGCAACACCACGGCATTAGGGCTCAAGGGTATTGATGCTTTTGAGCAGGAAGACTACCAGCAGGCAGTTCAGGCCTGGACCAAAGCCCTCTCTTTTGAAGATGATATGGCTGCCCGACAGTCCTTGTCTGCCGGTATTACCAAAGCACGCAAACTAATGGGTGAAACGGTTGCAGAATTGCGGATCAATGTCGAATTGGCTCCTGAGCTTAGTAATCTTCCGGGTAAAGCCAGAGTCATTGTTTTTGCCCGTGAGAGCGGTGCCAAAAAGCCCCCTATTGCTGCTGTTCCTCTGCAGGTCAGTGACCTTCCCAAAGAGGTAATACTGGATGATAATGCTGCCATGATGATGGGCTCAGTCAGCCTGTCGGATACAGAAAGTCTGGATGTGGTGGCTCGTGTTACACTTTCAGGCGATGTGGCTCAGGCTGATTATCAGGCTGAGGTCCGTGATGTAAAAATCAAGGATAACGGCGTTATTCAGCTGCGAATCGCACCTGCCAGCTGATCTTGCTGCCCTTCTAAATTCTTTAAATTTGCTGCCTCGTTGACTGACCGGGCAGCGTTATTTTTTCTTCCTGTACACCTCGTTCCATTTTCGCCTCTTCATGCCTGTTTACTGTGATTCAGTCTACGATGACCGGCTCAATGTTGGGAAAGGTCATTTTCCAGGAGGGCATGGTCTGCGGTCCGGGAGAGGGCCGATACTCCATCCGTCGGTCATGTTTCATCCTGTATTGGTTGTGATTAATTCGGTTCTGGCGGCTGATGCCAGATTCTTCCTCAGTCAATACCGGAGCGGGGCGCTGGTCGTTATGGAAGCTATCATCCTGAACCATTGGCTCGGTGACGCAGCCTGATAAAAGGCTGCACAGTATGATTGTTGTTGTCGGTAAGAGCAGTAGTTTTGTCATAGTGAGTGTTTTCCTGTCTTGTATTTATTAAGAGTGATAAGGAATTATAGACGTTGTTATCAAAGGGGCAGGTTCAGTGTTAAATCAGGGGTTGATCTTGCCCGAAGGCTGATGGTCAAAGCTTTCGGCTATACAAAAAAAATACGAAAAAAATAAGACACCCATAAAAAATAAAACACCCATTGAATAAAACATTTAAAAACTGTATCCCCAAAAAAGGATCTGAAAACCTATCTTCGAATAGCTTATCACCGAGCCACACAACAGGATTCGACGAACAGAGGCTGCTCAAGCCATGATTCAGACAACACAAAACTATTCCGACTTAAAGTCGAGGAAGGATAAAGAGAAAGTGTTTAATTCCTTAACTGACTTCTACGCTAATCTGTCAGGTACAAACGACTGCAGGCGTTTAACCCTCGAAGCCACTTCTGTCCAACTTCAAGTGCAAAGGCCTTCATCGCTTCCAGACGGCCAACTGCCCGATAAAAACGATTATTCCATTGCATGGTTTTCAGCCACTCATCCGGATCAATGTCCAATCTTTCAAGAATAGGAGGGGTACACGACGGGATGGAACCTTTCTTATCTGTCCTGACAACGCGGCCACTCCAGTCAACCAGTTCCAGATAGTCGTGAAGAAGGTAGGGAAGGGCAACGTCCGTATCCTGTCCTTGTAAACAGAAAGGTTTCAGGGTCAGCGGCTGCCTTTTGGTTTCAGAATGTTCAATCTGCTCCACACGTTCCTGAATCGACGTGTAGTCTGATTCTTCCGGTGTTTCTACCTTTCCAGCCCGAATCGGATTCAAGTCAACGTAGGTCATGCAGGTCAGTAACGCTGCTTCGTCCAGCAATGCCTGGCTTTTAAAGCGTCCTTCCCAGAAGCGTCCTTTACACTGGTCTTCTTTATTGGCCTCACGAGCAAGATGTTCATTCAGGCAGCGCATAAACCAGCTGATATCCATTAAACGACGTCGGTATTCCTCAGCATATTCATCGATACGGGCCAACTCAGCGCTGCCCAGTTTGTCAGCGGCCAGATGCCTTTGCACCAGAAGCGGGCCTGCGAACAAGGTCGTCCAACGGTGAAGCACTTCATTCCGTGACCAGCCTCTGGCAGATGACTGATTGATGTGCAAAACCACATGATAATGATTCGACATGACAGCGTAAGCGCAGACTTCGATAGCAAAGACAGAAACCAGTTCCCGGAGTTTATCCACCACCCACTGGCGGCGATGCTCGTAATTCTTGCCAGTCAGGTGGTTCTCTCCACAGAGGTAAGCCTGACGAACACATCTTGCCATGCAGTGGTAATAAGGCGTTGAGCCGGGGTCAATCAGGGTATTGCGAGCTTGGGCCATGAACTCACCTGTCTGGGAAAAAATCAATCGTAGGTGAAAAGTAGACCAGGTGGATGGTAAAGCAAATTTATGGGTGTCTTTTTTTTTTTTTTTAGCTTTAATGCGTTGGTTACGGAACCAAATTAATTAACTGCTGTCAAAATATATGATCAAATTCTGTGGTGCTAAGGTCTGCCCAGAGAATTCACTATCAAGCTGGCATTTAATGGTTTGCAGATCCCGCAGATGACTTGTCCGCACTTTAACTGAAAAAACTTTCATGTAGGAATTAATCATGATAAATCCAAACTCCACTAAGCCAGTTGATCATTCTCAAAATAGCCAACCTGCTGAAGCAGGTAATAGCTGCCCTATATGCAAAATAGTGTTTGGCAGAGATGTGACCGTCACCGCTTGTTGTTCGAAAAAAATTGATACAGCCTATTTGCTACAGGCGCTTCAAGCTACTCCACTGGAGGTAAGGCTAAGATGCCCATTGTGCAACGCCGGGCAGCTTGATTCAGCGCAATCAGAACCTTTCTCAGTTAGCGTCGGGACGCAACGGAACATACCAGGTTCGCTTAACGAGCCTCTGGGTGCCTGTTCCTCACAATCGGCCTCTGGTAATTTTTCCGCTACCCAAAAAGCAGAGACAACAACAAGTCATGAAAGACAGATGGATACCCTGCCTCCTACGGAACTTCAACAAGACAGTGTTCAGGGCACCAGTGCAGGGCTGGCGGAAGACGATCAGTGGGCACTGATTGGCAATCTGACAGAGGCTGTGAATAATGGGTTATGGGATAAGGCATATAACATTCAACGCGCTATTCAGGATGCTGGGATAAAGCTGAAGCCCGATTATATCTGGGTCACTTATGAAGCTAAACTGGCACTGGGTAACATGCTCATAGAGGCCGTGGATACTGGGTTTTGGGAGAAGGCAGATCTTTTACAGCAGATTTTTAAGAGCACCGGGGCAACGCCGAGTTATGACGTCCAGGAGGCACTGGGTAACAGGCTGATAGAGGCTGTGAATAATGGGTTGTGGGATGAAGCAGATAGTTTGCGATGCATTATCCAGGGCACCGGGGCAAGGCCGAGCATCGACTTCCAGGAGGCACTGGGTAACAGGCTGATAGAGGCTGTGAATAATGGGTTGTGGGATGAAGCAGATAGTTTGCGATGCATTATCCAGGACACCGTGGTAAGGATGCCGAACAATTTCCAGGATGCACTGTGTAACAAGCTCATAGAGGCCGTGGATGATAAGTCCTGGGATAAAGCAGATATTTTACGGCAGATTATTAAGGGCACCAGGGCAATACCGCAGTTCGAACACGAGCGGGCTCTGGGTAATAAGCTGATGGACGCTGTGAATAATGGGTTGTGGGGTGAAGTATATAGCCTGCAACGCATTATCCAGGACATCGGGGCACGGCCGACGGGCAAAATTCTATGGTTAAGGCCGACGCAGGAAGCCGAGCGGGCACTGAGTAACATGCTGATAGAGGCTTTGAATAACGGGTCGTGGGATAACGCAGATCTTTTACAGCAGGTTATTAACGGCATCGGGGCAAGTCTGACGGACGCCGACGAACGGATACTGAGTAACAAGCTGATAGAGGCTGTGAATAATGGCTTGTGGGATGACACAGATAAAATTCAACGCATTTTCCAGGGTACCAGGGCAAGGCTGTCGGATGACGACCAGCAGGCACTGGCGAACAAACTGATGGAGGCTTTGAATAATGAGTCTTGGGATATCGCAGATCGTTTACAGCAGATTTTTAAAGGCACCTGGACAATACTGCCGAACGACGAAATGAAGGTATTGAGTCACAAACTGATAGAGGCTGTGAATAATGGATCGTGGGAAAACGCATATAATTTGCAAAGCATTATCCAGGGCACCATGACAAAGCTGACGGACGACGACCAGCGGGTACTGATTAACATGTTGATAGAGGCTGTGAATAATGGGTTATGGGAAAGAGCATTTAGTTTGCAAAGCATTATCCAGGGCACCGGGGCAAGGTTGATGGACGATGGCACCATGGTAAGGCTGACGGACGACGCCCAGCGGGCACTGAGTAACAAGATGATAGAGGCTGTGCAAAATGGGGCGTGGGATGACGCAAATAGTTTTCAAGGCATTATGCAGAGCACCGGGGCAAGGCTGATGGACGATGGCACCGTGGCAAGGCTGACGGACCACGATCAGCGGGTACTCAGTGACAAGCTGGTTGAGGCTGTGCTAAAGAGGTTGTGGGATAAGGCAAACAGTTTTCAAGGCATTATCCAGATCACCGGGGTAAGGCTGGCAGACGACGACCAGCGGGCACTGAGTGACATGCGGGTACAGGCTATGTATAACGATTCCTGGGATAGCGCAGATAGAATTCGATGCATTCTGGAGAGCATCGGAGCAAGGCCGATGGACGATGGCAAGGCTGATGCTCGGAGCTCAGCAGGCACTGAGTGACAAGCTGATAGAGGCCTTGGATAATGAGTCTTGGGATAAAGCAGATATTTTCCAGAAGATTATCAAGAGCAGCGGAGCAAGGACGGCGTACAAAGTTCGTGATCTACTGGAATTTAAGCTGTTACGAAGCTTGACGATTATTCAGCTAAGAGAAAAGTTTGGCAGAAATGTGACTGTCATTCGCTGTTGACGGTATAAAACTTAAACGGTTAGCTGCTGGTCGGGACAACGAAAAGCTTGAGGGATTATTAAGTTTCATAGTACTTATTTGGTGCTTAAGCCCTAAAAAGGAGTGAGTATTTTTTAAAGGAGTTTTAATTATGTTTCCTGCACAGTCAAGGATCTTTATTCCGGTTCGACCTTTACCATCAGTATCCCAAAATTCTATCAAAAAATTGGATGTCAAGAATGATAAGGGTGACACTGAGTTCAGTATTGATCTGGATGAAATGCATGCTCGGGCCAGCCAAGAGAGTTATCTGGTTTGGGCAGGAATTGTCAGCGATAAAGCTGATCAAATAAATCATTTTGAAATAACGGTGGCCAGGGGTGAGTCAGTTTTTCTGAAGTTTCAGCCAGTGTCAGGGTTTGATTGCAAGTTTCGTATGACTGCCATCAGGCACCGGGATGTGAAAATATTTCTGGTCAACGACTACACCGATAAGCGAGTGATAAAGGCTTCCAGGATAGTTGGCCAACATGGGCAAGATAAAATATTTGTTCTGGCTGATGAGGTGCCAGATTACGCTGAAAGATTACGAAGTTTTCACCCCTTGTTACCTTACATCCAAGGCGCTGACGTAAAGGAATTAATAAGCCTTCTGGCACTAAAGGGGTTTTATCTTAAAGATGGTTTTGTCCGCTGTAATGGCTGTGAATACCGTAAAACCTTGAAGGAGTTTACCGATTATATGGACTCCTCAGGGAGTTATCTGGCATCAATGAAATCAATGCTGGCTGTTCTTCAGACCATATTGGGCAAAAGCGATGTTGAACACGATGATGACAATTGTTATCTGGCCAAAACGGATAAGAAAACATTTCTCCGTGTCAGTTACCCGCTAGATCCCAAAGTCGATGGTGGGTACAGTGAACAGGGGCACTACCTTGTCTGCCAGGCTGGTCGCAAAAATTTCATCGAGTGCCCAAGCTATACCGAACGGTGGCCATACAAGAAACTGAAAGAAATTTATGCAGAGCATCCGCAAAAGAAGTACCGTGATCGTTTCCTCAATCACGATAGTCAATCTTTTCTGTTTACAACAACGGTTCCAAAATCGGCAATGCTGTCTCAGGATGATTTAATTTATGAGGCTTCGCAGATTAAAACCGATCTTGATGGGTTGCGACAGAAGTATAATGATTTTCAGCGCTTGGTGGATCAGTTATCGGATCATAATCCCGGGTTAGCCAAAGCATTAAATTTGCCTGCGATACAAAGCCTTTTATCCCCTGAAATTGGCATGCTTTTTTCCAGAATCATCTTCAAAATCGGCGAGAAATCGGCCAAAAACCTGTCGTGTCATGATAAACAGGGCTTGCGCCATTTGCTTGATCAATTGCTGACATTTATCGAACATCAAGGTGGTGATGTTGGCGATAAAGGCTTTAAGTGTCTCGGTATATACGCCGACGAAAACGATGCTAAAAAAGCTGCCTGCAGGGAATTTTCAGCACTGTCAGGGCAAAGCGAAATATCACCAATGCAGCAGCAGTGGCAGAAGCTAAAAACAGGGTTTGCCCAGGCTATTACCCCCACAATACTGAGCCCTTTGCTTAAGATACTCACTACCGACGGGATGGGTGATCACGTCATGAGTAAAATCTTTGGCATCAGTGTGGACCCTGTTTCACCGCCTTTGGTGCCAGCCCTTGCATCCCGGATGTCCGTGCGAAGACGCAAGGCATCGTGAGGGACCGCTCATGCATATTCGGGGTCAATTCCGCGAGGAGCCAAGGTCAGCAAGCGGGTCACTGAAAGGTGTCGCTCAGAAAATCAAAAAGGTTTTATTCTCTTTTCACTCGCCAGAGCAAATAGTAAAGAAGAACAAGATTTGGCGGTCCAGCAGTCATTGTTGATATGCAGTCCCGAACCATCGCTCAGTGACACAGCCTGCTAACAGGCTGCAAGCATTATTGTTGTGGATACGAGCGGTAGTTTCCTCATCGTGGTTGTTCTCCAGATCTTAAATGAGAGGGAGTTTGATGCTCTTCCACGGGCAGACCGAAATGGAACTTTCCTGAAGACTGGTGGTCAAAATACCAGGTTTAAACAATTTTGCAGGGAAGTATTAATGATGGATAACTTAAAGCCAGGTAACTCAGTTAATCATTCTCAAAACAGACAGCCTGCTGAAGCGAACGGCAGGTGCTGTATATGTCAGCGCGTGTTTGGCAGAGGCGTGACACTCATTCCATGTTGTAACAATAAAATTCACAGAGATTGTATGCAGAAGTTGTTTCAACATACTCCACTTGAGGCAAGGTCAACCTGCCCGCTATGTAGAAAAAACTTGCCTGAGTTAACAGAAATATTGGGTCCTGAACCCGGTGATCAGGGCACTGGGGCAAGAGGGATGCAAGAAGCCCCCGAAGAACTGAGTTATGAGCTGACAGAGGCTCTGATTAATGGGGATTGGGATGAAGTAGATCGTTTAGTAAGCATTATTCGGGATGCCAAGGTAAGTCTCACGAACGAACCCCGGCAGGTACTGGGTAACATGCTGATAGGGGCCCGGAAACGTTGGGATTGGGGTAGTGTAAGTTGTTTACTGGGCATTATTCAGGACACTGAGACAAGTCTGTTGGACGACGACCAGCAGGTACTGAGCAACATGCTGTTAGAGAGCCTGAAAACCAGGCGTTGGACTGATGCGAATGGTTTGCTACGCATTATCCGTGATGCCAGGGCAAGTGTGACGGACTACGACAGGCAGGAAATGAGTAACATGCTTATAAAGAGCCAGAATTATGGTGATTGTCATGGAGCATCTCGTTTAAAAAGTATTCTGGGCATTATTGAGTGTTCCGAGACAAGTCCGAAGGACGACGCCCGGCGGGAACTCGAAGAAGCACAGGTGGACTTACCCGATTCCTGTAACGAGCCGACGGATACTCATTCCTCACAAACGGCTTCTGCCAGTGTCTCCGACGCGACTACTCAAAGAGCAGAGACAACAACAAATCAGGAAAGGCCGGTTGATACCCTGCTGCCTCAGGGAACACAACAACTCAGTGATCAGGGCACTGGGGCAACGGGGATGCAAGAAGCCCCCGAAGAACTGAGTTATGAGCTGACAGAGGCCCTGATTAATAGGGACTGGGATGAAGTAGATCGTTTAGTAGGCATTATTCGGGATGCCAGGGTAAGTCTCACGAACGGCCTCCAGCAGGTATTGGGTAACATGCTGATAGAGGCCCGGAAGCGTTGGGATTGGGATAGTGTAGGTCGTTTTCTGGGCGTTATTCAGGACACTGAGACAAGTCTGCTGGACGACGACCAGCAGGTACTGAGCAACATGCTGTTAGAGAGCCTGAAAACCAGGCGTTGGACTGATGCGAATGGTTTGCTACGCATTATCCTGGATGCAAGGGCAAGTGTGACGGACTACGTCAGGCAGGAAATGAATAATATGCTGATAAATAGCCAGAATTATGGTGATTGTCATGGCGCATCTTGTTTAGGAAGTATTCTGGGCATTATTGAGTGTTCCGAGACAAGTCCGACGGACGACGCCCAAAAGGCAAAGGCACAAGGCACATGACACCCATAAACAAAAGGCACCCATTAAATAATAAGGTACATGACACCCAAAAGGAGGCACATGACACCCATAAAATAAAAAATATTTGAAACCGGCCAGTTTGATCGATTTAAAGACACCCATTAAATAATTAAGACATCTAAAAACTGTATTCCTAAAAAAGGATCTAAAAACCTATCTTCGAATAGTCTATCAGCGAGCCATACAGAAGCATCCCACGAACAGAGGCTGCTCAGGCCATGATTCAGACAACACAAACTTATTCCAACTTAAAGTCGAGGAGGGATAAAGAGAAAGTGTTTAATTTCTTAACTGACTTCTACGCTAACCTGTCAGGTACAAACGGCTATAGACGTTTAAGCCTTGAAGCCACTTCTGTCCGGCTTCAAGTGCGTAAGCCTTCATCGCCTCCAGACGGCCAACTGCCCGATAAAAACGATTATTCCATCGCATGGTTTTCAGCCACTCATCCGGATCAATGTCCAACCTTTGAAGAATAGGAGGGGTACACGACGGGATGGAACCTTTCTTATCTGTCCTGACAATGCGGCCACTCCAGTCAACCAGTTCCAGATAGTCGTGAAGAAGGTAGGGAAGGGCAACGTCCGTATTCTGACCCTGCAAACAAAAAGGTTTCAGGGTCAGCGGCTGATTTTTAGTCTCAGAATGTGTAACCTGCTCCACCCGTTCCTGAATCGACGTGTACTCTGACTCTTCCGGTGTTTCTAGCTTTCCAGCCCGAATCGGATTCAAGTCAACGTAGGTCATGCAGGTCAGTAACGCTGCTTCGTCCAGCAATGCCTGGCTTTTAAAGCGTCCTTCCCAGAAGCGTCCTTTACACTGGTCTTCTTTATTGGCCTCACGAGCAAGATGTTCATTCAGGCAGCGCATAAACCAGCTGATATCCGTTAAACGACGCCGGTATTCTTCAACATATTCATCGAAACGGGTCAGCTCAGCGCTGTCCAGTTTGTCAGCAGCCAAATGCCTTTGTACAAGTAGTGGACCTGCAAACAAGGTCGTCCAACGATGAAGCACTTCATTCCGTGACCAGCCTCTGGCAGATGACTGATTGATGTGCAAAACCACGTGATAATGATTTGACATGACAGCGTAAGCGCAGACTTCGATAGCAAAGACTGAAACCAGTTCCCGAAGTTTATCCACCACCCATTGGCGGCGATGCTCGTAATTCTTGCCAGTCAGATGGTTCTCTCCACAGAGGTAAGCCTGACGAACACATCTTGCCATGCAGTGGTAGTAAGGAGTTGAGCTGGGATCAATCAGGGTATTGCGAGCTTGGGCCATGAACTCACCTGTCTGGGCAAAAAATCAGTTGTAGGTCAAAAGTAGACTATGTGTATGGTAAAGCAAATTTATGGGTGTCTTTTTTTTCTTTTTCTTTTTTCTTGTTGTGGGTGTGTTTGGGTGTCTTTTTTTCTTTTGGTTTTCTTTTTCATGGGTGTCTTCTTTTTCCTTTTTCTTTTTCATGGGTGTCTTCTTTTTTTCTTTTTTTTTTGGGTGTCTTTTTTTTCTTTTTTTTTTCTTTATTTCTTGCTGAACTTGCCTGAAGGCTGATGATCAAAGCTTTCGGTTACAACGACTTTTCCTGATGGGCATAATCTGTGTACACTCGTAGAGAATTGTTACCTACTGATAACCAGGCAGCTGTGGTCCTGATAGCTACGAACTAAGGAAAAGATGCGTCTTAAATCGATCAAACTGGCCGGTTTCAAATCCTTCGTGGATCCCACAACGGTTCATTTTCCCTCCAATATGTGCGGTGTCGTTGGTCCCAACGGCTGCGGCAAGTCCAATATTATTGACGCCGTGCGCTGGGTTATGGGGGAATCTTCTGCCAAGCACCTTCGTGGTGAATCCATGACCGACGTTATCTTCAAGGGCTCCAATAGTCGCAAGCCTTCAGCAAAGGCGACGGTAGAGTTGATCTTTGATAACAACGAAGGTCGGGTCACTGGCGAATTTGCTGCCTACAGCGAGATTTCAGTTCGCAGGATGCTCACCTCGGAAGCCAAGAACTTTTACTTCCTCAATGGCAACAAGTGTCGCCGGAAAGATGTTATGGATATCTTTCTGGGAACCGGCCTGGGTCCGCGCAGTTACTCCATCATCAGTCAGGGTATCGTTTCCACGCTGATTGAGTCCAAGCCGGAAGAGCTCAGAGTCTTTATTGAGGAAGCTGCCGGTATCTCCAAGTACAAGGAGCGCCGCCGTGAGACAGAAAACCGCATTCGCCGAACCAATGAAAACCTTGAAAGACTGACTGACCTGCGTGAGGAGCTGGGGCGTCGTCTCGGGCATTTGCAGAGACAGGCCGAGGCGGCAGAAAAGTACAAAGAATACAAGGCCGATGAACGACTGAAAAAAGCCCAGCTTCAGGCCCTGCGCTGGCACGGCATCGATGAAAAGGTCAGGAATCAGGAACATGTGATTTCCGAGCTGGAAGTCCAGCTGGAAGCTGCCGTCAGTGAACAGCGCTCTTCCGACGCCGGGATGGAAAAAGACCGCGCCCAGCAAATGGAGCTGAGTGATCATTTCCATGAAACCCAGGCCAGGTATTATGGCACGGGCAATGAAATCACCCGGATTGAGCAGACGCTTCGCCACAAAGAAGAGCGCGCCAAAGAACTGAGCCACGACCTGCAACAGCTTGAACAAAGCTGGCAGGAAGCCCGTGAACAGATGGCTGAAGATCAGTCTCAGCTGGAAATTCTGGAAGCAGAAAAATTGCAGATTGAGCCTGAGCTGGAGATGCTTCAGGAGCAGGAGTACCAGTCCGGTGACTCCCTTGCCCAGGTGGAAGCGGAAGTGCATCGTGTGCAACAGGAATGGGATCAGTTTAATCAACGCTCCCATGAGCCTCAGAAGGCGGCTGAAGTAGAACAGTCCAGGATTCAACATGCTGAAACCGTACTGGAGCGTTTGCAGGAGCGTGAACAGCGTCTGCGTGAAGAGAGCAGCAGTCTTGGCGGTGGTGAAGACATTGAAGAGATGGAATTGCTCTCCGAAAAGCTGACCGAGTTGGAGCTGACTCGCGAAAATCACGAACTGAAACTGGAAGAGGTTACCTCAGACATAGAGGAAAACCGCCTTCAATTTGATCAGTTACAGGAAGATCGTGACAGCCATCGCAATGAGCTGAGTATGATCAGAGGGCGTCATGCTTCTCTGGAAGCTCTGCAGCAGGCGGCTATGGGGCAGGACACCGGGGTCATGGTCTGGTTGCAGCAGCATGGACTGGCATCGGCACCCAGGCTGGCCGAAAAACTGCAGGTGGAGTCAGGCTGGGAACTGGCCGTTGAAACCGTTCTTGGAGAAAGCCTGCAGGCACTCTGTGTGGATGATCTGGACCCTGTTGCAGGGTTTTTGAATTCTCTGGAACAGGGCACAGCGGTTTTGCTGGATGCTTCTGCCCATCAGGTCACTGAGAGTGGCAAAGGGGGACTGGATAGCCTGGCCAGCAAAGTACAGTCAGGCAGTGAGGCCAAAGGGTTATTGGCAGGCATTTATGTCACTGATTCACTGGAAGCGGCTCTATCTGCTCGAGCTTCCCTGCAGGCTCACGAATCCATCGTCACGAGAGAGGGTATCTGGCTGTCCAGAAACTGGCTTAGAGTTTGTCGTGAAACAGACAATCACTCCGGTGTTCTGGCCCGTCAGCAGGAGCTTGAAGAGCTTGGCAGCCGGATGGGATCTTTGGAAGCGCTTAGCCTGCAGGTAGAAGAACGTCTGGCTGATGCCAGAACTCTGGCCGAGCAGCTGGAAACCCGCCGACAGCAGACTCAACACCAGATCACTGAGCTTAACCGAACCCAGGGTGAGGTCAGAGCGGATCTCGGTGCCCGAAAAGTCAGGCTCGAGCAGTTTTCAGAAAGACGTACCCGACTTCAGCACGAGATTGCTGAATGTCAGGAGCTCAGTCAGGCTGAACAGGAAAGTATCGGAGAGTCTCGTTTGCGACTTCAGGACGCTCTGGATCGAATGGAAATGGACAGTGGTCTGAAAGAGGATTTGCTGGAAAAAAGAGAGAAGAGCCGGGAGAAGCTGGAACAGTTGCGGCAGACTTCCCGTCAGGATAAGGATCGTCTGCATCAGCTGGCCTTGAGGCAGCAAACCATCAACAGTCAGGCGGAATCCCTGCGGGCAGCTATCGAGCGACTCAGCCAGCAATCCACAAAGCTGCGGGAGCGCCGGGAGTTGCTTCAGGCGTCACTGTCAGAGTCCCATTCTCCTGAAGGAGAGTTGCAGGAACAGCTGGAGATTCTTCTGGCCAGAAGGCTGGAAGAAGAGGAAGCCATGCAGAAGGCTCGCAGCGAACTGGAAGACGTTGAACAACGACTGCAACAAATGGAAAGGAGCCGACAGTCAGCTGAGCAAAAAGCCCAGACGGCCCGTTCAAGACTTGAGAAATTAAGAATGGACTGGCAAGGCATGCAGGTCCGGCGTACGACCTTGTCGGATCAATTGCGGGAAGACCAGTTTGATCTGGATACCCTTCTGGCCAACATGCCGGAAGAAGCCACCGAGAAAACCTGGGAGCAGGAGCTGGAAAGACTGCAGGCGCGGATTGAAAGGCTGGGAGCGATCAACCTGGCAGCGATCGAAGAATACGAAACCCAGTCGGAACGCAAAACCTATCTGGATGCACAGAACCAGGATCTGGAGTCCGCACTGGAAACATTGGAAAATGCTATCCGCAAAATCGACCGGGAGACCCGCCAGCGTTTTAAAGTGACCTTTGATAAGGTCAATTCCGGTTTGCAGGAGCTGTTCCCCAGAGTCTTTGGCGGTGGCCGGGCATATCTGCAGTTGACCGGTGAAGATTTGCTGGATACCGGGGTGGCGATTATGGCGCAACCACCGGGTAAGAAGAACAGTACCATTCATTTGCTGTCTGGTGGTGAAAAAGCGCTGACGGCGATTGCCCTGGTTTTTGCCATCTTCCAGTTGAACCCCTCACCCTTCTGTATGCTTGATGAGGTGGATGCGCCATTGGATGATGCCAATGTGGGCCGTTACGCCAAAATGGTTTCGGAAATGAGTGACAAGGTTCAGTTCATCTATATCACTCACAACAAGATCGCCATGCAGGCAGCGAATCAACTCGTGGGTGTAACGATGCAGGAACCCGGTGTCTCCAGGCCCGTATCTGTGGATGTGGAAGAGGCCGCAGCCATGGCAGAACTCTGAGTCTCGGGAACAGTCTTTACAGGCTGTTTTCTAATATATTGGTTTGTTATTCGTTGTTAAGATTCGGAAATTTGTTGCTGTGCAACCCTCTTGTGAATGGTGAACTGTTTACAGAGTTGCACTGGCGGCTGGAAAAAGTTATCACTATTCAGGTGCCTGCCCATTTGGCCAGGTGCCTGAAGAAGATTGTTAATGATATCCGTGGTCTGCGCTTGAAGGGACAACAAATACTCGCCAGAATAGGGCTTCAGGTCAGAGCGATTCGTTTGTCCTGATTCTGGCACTTTCCGAACAGCGATGTGAAAGTAACGATCAAGGACGTGTTTCAGCAGCAGTCTTGGACAATAGTCATAGACAACGGTCTGATTACAAGATTTTTTGCTGTAATATAGTAGCACATTTTACTGATTTACAATTTTCAGATTTTTTTGCGTTTTCGGGTTGTTGATTTTCAGGCAGCAACAATCCATTGGGTAAGCAGGCGGCATGGACATGAGTTTACGAGATTGGTTGGTAGTAATCGGAATCGTCGTCATTATTGGCGTTCTGGCTGATGGATACCGCCGTATGCGTCTGGCTAGAAAAAGAGCGTCAGAACTGTCTTTCGGTCTTGAAGATGTAAAAGGTAACGAAGACGAATTTGGTAGTGAATTGCCCAATGGTGGAGCCAGAAAGTCTGAGGGAAGCCCCCAGAAGCTGGAAACAGTCAAGGGCTGGGTACGTTCGGAAGAATCATCCCATTTGCCTGTAAGGGAGCGAATCGAGCCGGAAATATCCAGTCTTGAATCAGAAATAGTAGCGCCTGCCAGGCCAGTGACATCGGTGCAGGCGCAGCCTGTCGAAGCGCCAGAGGTTCAGAAAGCGTCGGAACCCTTACCCGTCCTGACCCAGGTGGATGATGTCTCGGAAGTGCTTTCTGCAGGGCCCGGAGCTGGAGTTGAAGAGCCCACTCCAGAGATTGAAAAACCAGCCCCCGGAGTTGAAGAGCGCACACCTGTGCAGGAAAGCTTTACTTTGACGCCCGGGTTTGTTGAAGAACTCCAGGTGGCTGTCCCACCTGTTACAACGACCAAACCTGCAAGAGCGGAAAAAAGTCACCGTCCTGTCAATCAGGAAAAACTGGCGGATCGTCCTGCTGCCAGTGAAGTTCTGGTCATCAATCTGCTGGCTAAAGGAGGCGAAAAGTTTAACGGAGCAAGGTTGCTCCAAAGCCTGCTGGCTTCGGGCATGCGCTATGGTGATATGTCGATCTTTCATCGTTATGCCAACAAAGATGGAACCGGGCAGATTCTGTTCAGCATGGCAAACGGGGTAGAGCCGGGCACTTTTGACATCGGCAAACTGGAATCGACTGATACACCGGCAGTCAGTATCTTTATGGGATTGCCGGGGCCCCGTGAGCCACTCAAATCGTTTATGCTGATGGAAGAAACGGTTCGTCAGTTAGCACTGGATCTGGGTGGAGAGCTAAAAGACGAGCACTTCAGTGTACTGACTCAACAGACGCTGGAGCACTATCGTCAACGCATTCGTGATTTCGAAAGAAAACAGTTAACCCAGAAGATGGTTGACTGATTTCTTTCTAGCCTTCATCAATCCAAATCCTCTCCCGGACTGAGGGTCGCAAAACTCCAACATCTCGTTTCCTCGCGATCAGGCTCCTTCGACGTCGGCGAGGGAACCAGAGACGGCTTCGTACCTCCCGGGAATTGTCAGTTTAATAGCTCAAGGCTGTTTACAATCACTTCAGGCCGCTTAAGTAACAGAATCATGACCCAGACTAAGCTCTCTCTCAAGGAAGCCGAACAACAAGCTCAGAAGCTGCGAGAACAGATTGATGATCATAACTATCGTTATTATGTAATCGACGATCCCGTCATTGCCGACGCCAGTTATGATCGCCTGATGCAACAGCTGAAGTCCATCGAAGCGGACTTTCCGGAGCTGGTCACACCTGAATCACCCACCCAGCGTGTGGGCGCCGCACCTCTGTCGGCGTTTGGACAGATTCGTCATGAACTGCCCATGTTGTCACTGGATAACGCTTTTAACCAGGATGATCTCGATGACTTTGACCGCAGGGTACGGGAGCGTCTGGGCACTGGTTCAGTGGTGGAATATGCCTGCGAACCCAAGCTGGACGGCATTGCGGTCAGCCTTCTGTACGAGAGGGGTTCACTGGTGCGAGGTGCTACCCGGGGGGATGGCAGGACCGGTGAAGATATCACTCTGAATGTGCGCACCATCGTTTCTATTCCTCTGAAGTTGCTGGGCGATGGTTGGCCTGATCGTCTGGAAGTCCGTGGTGAAATCTTTATGCCCAGGGAAGGTTTTGAAAGACTCAATCAGAGAGCTAAAGCCAGGGATGAAAAAGTGTTTGTCAATCCACGTAATGCAGCAGCGGGCAGTCTGAGGCAGCTTGACTCAAAAATAACGGCGAAAAGACCCCTGGAGATTTATTGTTATGGTGCCGGCATTGTTGAAGGGGGTGAGTTACCAGACAGACATGCCGATATTCTTGAGTGTTTTAGAACCTGGGGCCTGCGGGTAAACCCTGAACTGCGCGTAGTGAAAGGGGCTGCTGCCTGCGCTGAATATTTCTCCAGAATGGAAGACAAGCGCGAAGCCTTGCCCTACGAAATTGATGGTATCGTTTACAAGGTCAACAGTCTGGCCCAGCAGGAACAACTGGGGTTTGTCGCCCGTGCTCCCCGCTGGGCCATTGCTCGCAAGTTTCCCGCCCAGGAAGAAATGACCATTCTGAAAGAGGTCGAGTTCCAGGTGGGAAGAACCGGTGCCATTACCCCGGTTGCCAGACTCGAGCCGGTGTTTGTGGGTGGGGTCACCGTCAGCAATGCAACCCTTCATAATATGGCCGAGGTAGCACGTCTGGGGCTGAAAATCGGTGATACCGTTGTGATTCACCGTGCCGGGGATGTGATTCCGAAGGTGGTTCGGGTCATTCCCGACCGAAGACCGGATGATGCCAGAGATATTGAGTTGCCTGAACACTGCCCGGTTTGTCATTCAGACGTTGAAAGAGATGAAGACGAAGCAGCAGCCCGATGCACCGGAGGTCTTTATTGTTCCGCCCAGCGTAAGGAAGCTATCAAGCACTTTGCTTCCAGAAAAGCCATGGATATCGATGGCCTGGGTGATAAGCTGGTGGAGCAGTTTGTCGACAAAGGTCTTGTGAATACTGTCGCTGATCTCCACAAGCTCGGAGTAGAGCCTGTTGCATCCCTGGAGCGCATGGGTAAGAAATCAGCCACTAACCTGATCAATGCTCTGAAGGTTAGTCAGAAAACGACACTGGCCAGATTTATCTACAGCCTCGGCATTCGTGAGGTAGGTGAAGCGACTGCCCGGAGTCTGGTGGCTCATTATCGTGATCTTGAGGCGATCAGGTCAGCGACCCTTGAGCAGTTACAGGAAGTGGATGACGTTGGCCCGGTCGTTGCCGCTCATATTGAAAAGTTTTTTAAGCAGGAACATAATCTTGAAGTGATTGATGAACTGCTGAAGGTTGGGGTGCACTGGGAAGAAGAAGCCGAACCGGAAGCCGACGTGGTTCAACCACTGGCAGGTGAGGTTTGGGTGCTGACAGGTACCCTGCTCACTATGACCCGTGATGAAGGCAAGGCTGTATTACAGAAGCTGGGAGCCAAAGTCACCGGCTCTGTTTCAGCAAAAACCACGGCGTTACTGGCCGGAGAAAAGGCAGGATCCAAGCTGACTAAAGCTCAAAATCTCGGCGTTCGTGTCGTCACAGAAGATGAGTTTGCTCATTTGCTGAAGGAATGGGGAGTTTGATAAGTGAAACGAAGGTTGGCACTGATCGTAACCATAGCCGGATTTCTTTTTCTGACCGGCTGTGCCACCAGTACAACACCGCCTGCCAACCCTCATAACCTCTGTAGTATTTTCAAAGAAAAGCGTAGCTGGTATCGCCATGCTAAAAAAGCCAATGAAAAATGGGGGACTCCCATCCAGGTCATGATGGCTATTATGTATCAGGAGTCCGCTTATCGTCATGATGTAAGGCCCCCCAGACCCCGTTTCCTGTTCATACCACTGCCCAGAAGTTCATCGGCCTACGGCTATGCCCAGGCCCTGGACGGCACCTGGGAGATGTATCTGAAAGAGAATGGTGGCTGGTTCAAGGCGCGGGATGACTTTGAGGATGCCATTGATTTTATTGGCTGGTATACCCATAAAACGCGTACCATCAATGGTGTCTCTCTGTGGCATACCGATCTGCTGTACCTGAATTACCATGAGGGTTGGGGCGGCTACAAACGGGGTAGTCACAAGAAAAAAACCTGGCTGTTGAATACCTCTAAAAAAGTGCACAGCCGAGCCTCAAACTACGGTGCCCAGCTTCGACGTTGCCGTCTTTGAGCAAGAAGCCTCCAAGGATTCAGCGACTGATCGCAGTTCGGGACGTTATCGTCATTTTCGCTTTCTTCAAGAGATCATCAAAGGCCTCTGAATGACTTTCATCCCGAAAAATAGCGTCAGTTAAACGGGTCGCTGAATGGTAATGATCTTACCCAGCGCAGCGTAATCATTACCACCCAGTCGAGAAATGGGATCTACCTGAGTTGCATCAATGACCAGCCGTTCGCCTTTAGATGCGACTTTATCCGACAGATACGCTTGTTTGATTTCGCCGAATACAAGTCCCTGTTTGTTCTTGCCGATTTCCTGATACTCATAGAGTTGGCAGTACAAAGCGATATCACATTCAGATAAGCGAGGCAGTGATTGTTGCCAATCATTGTTGGTTGTCAGATGAATACGCTCTAATTCAGATTGGCCATAGTCCAGCGTTCGAGCTGTCTCAGTCATTTCTTCTGCTAATGAGGAAGGTGCAATATGAACAACAAACGATCTGCTACGCAAAATATTGCGACGTGTGTCTTTTATTTCGCCAGAGGGCTTACTTCCGACAGAAAACATAATCAGCGGTGGGTTACTGCTGATTGCGGTAAAAAATGAAAACGGTGCCAGATTAAAATCGCCCTCTTCATTGGCAGTGAGCACCCAGGCCACAGGCCGGGGAATCACAGTTTGGGTCAATAAGTGATAGGCTTGTGTATCAGACATTTCTTCTACGTTAAGGTGCATAACACGCTTCCCTGGAAAAATCAGCTCTCTGTTTTTGCAAGCTGTTTCTTATACTTTTCAATCGAATTCGGGCTTTGGTGGCCCCGGGGGCTTTTGAGGTTTTGTTCGCAGGCTTGAGAAAGGTTCACAGACCCGTATCATTGCAGTTCCCACAAGCCCTGATACGAATCTTTTATGCCCCGCCTCATGCTCTGTGACAAGCACTGGTTGAAACTTCAGCCAATTCTCAAACAAGCCCGTATAAATAACAAGCCTGATCGTATGCTTTATCTCATTCGTATAGGTATTCCATGGCGTGACCTCCTGTGAGTTTGGAAAGCGGAATACCGTTTTCCAGAAGTTTAACGACCGTCTGCCAGGGGAAAATGGTTGAAGGTGTTTAAGTGGACACCGTGCGGGCCTCGTCGGCCTCAGAGCTCGTGTTGTAGGAAACAACAGTCACCGAGGGGCAGACTCATAAATCAAAAATAACTGACCATCAAGACTGAATAGCTGACCATCAAGGCTGTCCAGTCCACTCAAAGGATTGATCATGGAACCATTGATAGACCTCCAGGTATTGAAAACCTGGCAGACTTTCGCTGAAGTGGGCGTTACTATGGCACCGGTTGAATCCGCAGTGCCTTTACACTCTCCTGCCAATGGTAGTGGATCAACGGCTTTCAAGCCGTATTGTTGTGGTCGCCACCACCATGAAGGTGGATATTGTCGCCACGGATTGACCGCCTTGAGATGGTTACAGGCCAGTGCCAGTTTAATGTGTCCTTCGATACCTATAGCTGTATTTTTTGAGCGTATCCGATTGCCTGCCAGATTAAAAAGAGGAGGTACCAAGTTGACTTTAGTATCATAACTACCTCTGAGAAGGAAACCATCTCTAAAACGAGCTAATCCTGTTGGAAGAGGTTTCTTGCCCAGAGTATTGTTGTTGATATCAACAATGTTTCTGAAAATATCCATACTGCTCCCTGCCGGTAGGTAAAAGTCACCCGCGTGTGCCATCTCGCCCTTGAATGTATTTCCAATAACAGCGATCTTCTGTAACTGCTGCGTACCGGCATAATAAATATCTATCCCTTTGGGAACAATATCCCTCCCGTCGTAGAGTATGGATTTACCTATCATGATGTTAGTGGCAAACCGCAGGCCCGAACTCTGGTTCACCGATGCATCAAGGGGTCCTGCGCAAGAGAAGTAAAGTCCGGCCCGTCTGACAGACACATGGAACAGGTTATTTTCTACAATCAGTTTCCGGTTATAACAACCAGCATAAATAATAGAAAAAGCCCCCACATTGTTATCAGGTCCAACGGGCTGGAAAGTAACATGCCTTATGTGACTGTCTCTGGTTTTATCGAAATCGTACATGTCATCAATCATGACCATAGACAGATCTCTAAAACCTGCGCCAACTCTGATCACTATTTCAAAACCATCGTCTGCTGCACCAATGATGTCCTGACCGTCCTTCAAAACTATTGCTTTATCAATAAGATACTCAACCTGGGTTTTATCCACCGGAGGGAGAGAGGATGTAGAAGTAGATGGCGCAGTAGACAGAGTCTCGGAAGAGAGCAGTATAACAGTGTCTTCAGGAATCCGTTTGATCGTCTCACTCAGATCCTCTGTCTCCCCTGTCGGATCAGCAGTGAGAACAATACACTGTCGTCCACTAAAAAGTTTGCTGTACTGGTTCAGCCGCTGAATAACCCCCGTCGTTAGTCCCGTAAGAGAGTCACACAATACTGTCGGCAGAGGAGAATAGGGTGCTGTAGAAGAAGAGGTTGTGGCTGGAGAAGAGTTGACGTTTGGAGATTGAGTCGTCCGGGCTTCTGCAAACAAAGCCATCAACAGGAGTAAAGGGACGACTAATCGGGCTAATAAATAGTGTTTCAGCGTGATCATGCTCAGGACCCCTTGAAGCAATCGACAAGAAGTCTAGACTCTGTATTTATACTTATCCATCAAAAAAAATGTTCCATTCAGTGCTGTAAAAACTTTTCAGAATTTAATAAAAAAAACCTCTCCATTGGCAACGTTTACACATTGATTTTAATCACAGATCTCAGGGTAAATATTAAGCCCCACCCATAGTACAAAAACCTAATCTTGTTCGTCCTGAATAACCATCTCGTGCAGGGTGTTCACGTTTGGCATTCCGGGGAGCATTTGGATTGAAAGGCAGAGACGAGGCATGGGGCTTGATAGACGTTGATCCAGCCGCTTCCCACAGATGTTCGAATGTGTTTGCTAAGCGTTATCAACTGGGATTTGCTTCAGTGAGTACATGGTCTTCGGCAGGCTTTGATGTTGCCTGTCATTCTGATTTGCCTACTTCCAAAGCCATTCAGGATAAAACTCCGGTATCCTGCGATATTTCTGATGTCAGACGCTAAGTACCTGGCCAGTTGGTTTCGCATATTCTGGTGAGTGGATTTTTTCATCCTTCAAGGCGCAACGACGGGCGCGTAGCCACAGCTACGCAACCAGAGTTGGAACGCAGAAGGATGGAAAAAGCCTCCGTCCAGAATATGCGAAACCAACTGGTTGGGTACTTATGGCTATGAATAATATTGGCACAGCAGGATTAACCTCAGGTCAGAAGCCAGGTACCCGGCAGTCAGCAGTCCAGCCGCTACCCAAAATGTGGCAGTGGATTGAGTGGAAAGAGATTCTATACTCTGTTGACACATTAAGCTCGATCGTGGTTTGGCACAAAGCTCTTTGCAAGTCGGTAATATGAATTTTTAAAGCAGTGTCACCGGCTTCCTGATATAAACATTCCAAAAGCATGAGGCTCATTTCCTACTGTTGAAGACATTGCCTTTATTTATGAAGACATTAAATAGGATTATCGTGGTAAGGATTCATCTGTTGTGACTTTAAAATATCAGACAGAGTACAGTTATGAATATTTCCAGATACAGTTTGGTCATCACTTTATTGTCAATAATTTATGCCTTACCCTGTCATGTCTACGCCACAGATGCGCTAACAGGCAGCCCCACAGATGCTCCAACAGGCAATCTCACAGATGCGCCAGCAGGCAGTCCCACAGATGCGCCAACAGGCAGTCCCACAGATACGGATGATTCAAGATGCTCTGAATTAGCCAGCGAAGTAGATAAGAAGGTGTGTGACTATCATTTGTCGGCTTTTGAGGCTCTGATCAGGGAAAAAAACGATCAGATATCTCCAGCAACGTCATACTCAACGGCTTCACCCAGTGCTTCTCCAATTCCCGAAACGGTCAAGATAATAAAAATATCGGCTACAACAAGGCTGGATAAAGAGGTTTTTGAAACCAGCATTCCAACATTGTTTATCTTTGATGCGCAATCACCCGGACAGGAACACCCCGCCGTTTATGAATTGCCATTGACTGTGCCCGATAGTGGCGACGATATCAGGGGAGTAAAGAGTTTTCAGTTGCCTGATAACTCCGCTTTTGTGGGGAACAGTAAAGATATTCGACCAGAGTTCGTAATTGAGGGAGGTATACAGAATCATTATGTGATGTCGGCACCCAATAATGATGCTGTCTACTATCTGGCGAATATCGAAATTGATTCCAGAAATCCTCTGGACAGGGGCAGTTCTTCAGTGACGGCTGCCTTAGATTCCACCGGTAAAGAGATTCATAAACCTTTTGGCGTTCTTGAACTGAAAGGTGCGGGTATTTTTGTTGCAGACAACATCAAGGTGGTACTGGATCCGGCAGATTATCGTAAGACTCTCCAACCAGTAAAGCTGGGATGTACAAATTTTGCTGACGGGAGAGGAACAGAAGAGACTTTCGTCTATCGATTTACGGACTCTGAATTTGATCTACTGCAAGGCTTAAAAAAAACAAAATATGGTTTACACGCTGCAATAAGTGTTTCCTGTTATCAACAAACAGGGCAAGTGCGGTTGACCATGAGAAACACTACAACCGTTATATTTGTACCCCCTGGAGATCCAATATCCTCTTATGCACCAGGCAGTGGTAAGTTGTTCTCTATTTACTTATGGCCAAGAGACAACATTATGCGCTTTGTCGGTTCTTCCTGTAACAGTGTCGTTGATCAGTTTGACAATGATCTATCCATTAGCTCAGCTGATCCATCGTATCGCGATCTGTATATGGGTGACATCTATACCAGTTTCTGTACAGAGATTAATATGATTCAGGGAGCCTTTGGATTAAAAGACAGAGAACTGGCATGGGGTTGGATATTAACTGATTACAACAGTAATTATGGCTGTAATCCTGCAGTGAAAAAAACTTATCGACCAAGGTATGCTTCATTGAGCGAATGGTCTAAAGCAGGTGTTGAAGTTACAGCTAATTGCACAATGCCAACATCTACTTCTATAACCCGGGTGCCCTACGCTATTGTTGGTGCCGATGCTCTGGAAAAGAATGATGCCAGTGCGGCAGGATTAACCCCGGGGCAAATAGCAGGCATAGGACTTGCCGCTGTTTTTGTGGACCAAGTCATTACTCAGGGCTGGTTCTACCTTTCACACCAGATCAGGCAAGACTGGATTAGACATACCAGTCAGGCGTTAGCCGCTACATTGGGGGTGGGGCTGCCGGTAATCCAGTTGATGCCAAAATGCATCAGTCGGTTGAGAGGTAGGAGTGCAGTGCACACTCTATTGACAGAAGAGAAGCAGCCATAGTTTGTTGCTAGCCCCCTGTAAGTCGGTAATCTGGATTAGCGTAAATCGCCGTAAACCATCGCCCTTTCAGGGCGGTGATATAAGGCGTGAAGGCCGAGCCGCGCAGGCCGAGCCGCGCAGGCCGAGCCGCACAGGTGCAGAGCCTTCTGCTTGCGTGTTTGTGCAACCGAGGGGTACCCGGTTACTGCTGATGGAGACTTCTGCGTGGGAATGCATACCTCCACTGAAAAGCAGACTCTACACCGTGAGATAGGTATGGGTTCCCACGCTGGGACCCACAGGGCCTGAAAGCATGGGAACCAGAGTTTTGCGACATCCTCGACAAAGCGGGAGTGTCACCCTTTATTTATGAAATATCCGGTCTAGCAGCCTGTCGGACTTAAGACTGTCCTACTGCGGTTGCAATAAATTGGTCTAAAAATCTCTGTTTCTTCGTCAAATAGCTCGCTATTCTGCTTAGAAACAGAGATTTTTATCCTCAATTTCTTGCAATCCTCGCTACGGACGCTTAAGTCCGACAGGCTGCTAGGATTTATGACGAACTTAAAGAGAATTATCACAGTAAACATGCTGCAGTTTTGGCTTTTAAAAAATCAGACAGAGTACAGTTATGAATATTTCCAGACCCGTCCTGGTGGTTGCTCTACTCTCGACAACGTATGCTTTTCCCTGTCATGCTTTCGCCATTGATGGGCCAACGGACAGTACCCTGTTCAAAGATTTTTCAAGCTGTTCTCAGTTAACCGGTGTTGATAGAGGCGTGTGCAGTGCTCATTTATCTGCTTTTAAGAAACTCATCAGAGAAAAAAACAGTCAGGTATCTCCAACAACGTCTTTCCCGGTTGCTTACTCAAGTATTTCTCCAAATAGCTCCCTGAGCACTGCTCCAAGTACCTACTTAATAGATGAAACGTTCAATATTAGAAAAATATCCGCTACGACAAAAAGACTGGGTCATGAGATTTTTAGAACTGATGATCCAACCTTGTTTATCTTTGATGCAGAGCAAGTCCCCGGAAAGGGGCAACCGGCCATCTATGAATTACCGTTGAAAGGTGGCGTCAGTGGCAGTTCCGGAAGTGTCAACAGTTTTCAGTTACCGAATAACTCGGCTTTTGTTGGGAACGGCGCGACTGTTCGGCCTCAATTTGTTATTGAGGGCGGTATACAGAGTCATTACGTGATGTCGGCACCCAATAATGATTCTGTCTATTATTTGGCGAATATTGAAATTGATTCCAGGAATCCTCGGAAAAAGGCTGTTAGATCAACGACAGCTCCTACAGGATACCCGGCGGTTACAACTCCCACTTCAAAGGCTCACATACCCGCAGGCGTTCTGAACCTGAAGGGCGCAGGTATCTTTTTTGCGGATAACATCAAGGTAGTACTTGATCCGGCGGATAATCAGGATGATATTGATCTGGTAAAACTGGGGTGTACAAATTCTGCTGACAGGAAAGGAACAGAAGAGCGTTTTATCTATCGATTTACGGAGACCAAATTTGATCTCCAGAAAAGCCTGAAAGATGTAACACATTTTCAAAATGCTGCATTGAGTGTCGATTGCGATGAGAAAACAGGGTATGTGGAGTTGACCATGAAAGACACTACAACAGTCATATTTGTACCCACTAAAACTTTGTTACCCCGTCCGACACATAGCAATGGTGTCGTGTTCTCTATGAATTTAGCGCCTAGAGAAGATGTATTGCGCCTGGATAAATCTACCTGTAACAGCGTCGTTGATCAGCATGGCAATGATTTATCGGTCGACTTAACAAACAAATTTCATCCAGATCATTACATGGGTGGTGTCCGGGGCGTCAATTACTGTTCTGATATCAAAATAATGCAAGGAGCTTTTGGAATAAAAGACATAGAGGAAGCATGGGGCTTGATAGTTGTTGATCACACCGATATGCACAGCTGTTCGACTGCATTGGATAAGCGTTATCAATTGGGATTTGCTCCTGTGAGTGCATGGTCGAAGGCAGGCTTTGATGTTGCCTGCAATTGCACCATGCCAACATCAATTTCATTCAGTTCATTCCCAACCTATCCTTACACAACGCAGGTAGCATACACTTCACCCACACAGATTCCGGGTAAAGGTGCTCTGGCTATTGACAGTAACGGCACTAGAGGATTGACCGAATTGGAGAAAGCAGGCATTGGTATTGCCGCAGTTACTTTGGATCAGGCCATTACTCATTGCTGGTTCTATCTTTCAAGCCGTATCAAGCAGGCCTGGATAAGGCATACCAGTCAGGTACTAGCTGCTACTTTAGGTTTGGGTATTCCGGCCATCCAGTTGCTACCGAAATGTAAAAGTGGATTGAAAAAAACAGATATAGAGATCGGCCTATTGAAAGATCCCGCTCAACAGATGTAGTTTGTCGAAAAAATACCAGAGGGCGATACCTTTATTTATAAAATATCCGGTCTAGGATATATAACGTTCTTAATAAGGATTGTAACAGTATGGATGCTTCTGTTTCAGCTATTAAAAATTAGACAGAGTGCAGTTATGAATATTTCCAGATCCGGGCAAGGGGCTGTTCTATTGTTAGCAATCCATACCTTCTCCTGTCATGCTTCTCCCACAGCTTGCTCAACGGAAAGTTCCATATGTACAAAATTTTCAAGTTGTTCTAAATTAGCCAGTGATACCGATAGGAGCTTTTGCATACACCATTTAGATGCTTTTAAGGATCTCATCAGGCAAAAGAACAATCAGGTACCTCCGACAACATTTACGCCGGGTACTTCTCCAGGTACCCCCTCAGTGTCTGCGCCCATTGCTGAAACGGTCGAGATAAGAAAAATATCCGCTACAGCAGAACCATTGGGTCAAGAGGTTTTTAAAACGAACGTTCCAACCCTGTTTATCTTTGATGCAGAGCAATCGTCAGGAGAGGAGCAACCAGCCGTCTATGAATTACCACTTAAGACCATCAGTCGCGGTCATAGAACAATTAATACTTTTCAATTACCGGATAATTCGGCCTTCGTGGGAAACAATGCAGATATTCTGCCGGAATTTGTGATTGGGAGAGGCAAACATCATCATTTCATGATCTCGGCAACCCGTAATAATGCTGTTTACTATCTGGCGAATATCGAAATTGATTCCAGAAATCCTTTAGATATGGGGAGGGGTTTAGCAACAGGGCAGTCGTTTACAACCCCGACCACACAGAATCACACTCCGTTCGGTATTATGGATCTCAGAGGTGCGGGTATTTTTGTTGCTGACAACATTAAATTGGTAATGGACCCAGCGGATAGTGATATGAAGATCGGGCTGGTAGAGCTGGGCTGTACCAATTATGCTGACGGGGTTGGAACCGAGGAAAATTTCATCTACCGATTTATGCGCTCTGAGTTTTATCTGTCACAAGGAGAGCAAGGACCAACACGCCGTCAAAACGCTGCATTGAGTGTCAGATGTCTTCAGAAAACAGGGCAAGTGGCGTTGACCTTGAAAGACACCACAACATTCATATCTGTACCCACTGGCAGGACAGCAACCGATTCACCAAAAAGCAGTAGTGAGTTGTTCTATATAGCCTTATATTTCAGGAAAAACGTTCTGAACTTCGTCGATTCTACCTGTAACAGCGTCGTTGATCAGTTTCGCAATGATTTATCCATTGATCGGGATAATCCATCGGATCCTGATCACTATATGGGGCGCGTCTTTAATAATAATTTCTGTTTTGACTTCAAAATGATAGATGGAGCATTTGGATTAAAAGGCAGAGCGCAAGCATGGGGTTTTGTGCCGGCTGTTGAGCACGTCGGTAAGCGTAGCTGCTGGGGTAAGAAAAGATATCAGGCAGGATTTGCTTCGGTGAGCGAATGGTCTTCGGCAGATGTTCATGTTGCCTGTCATTGCAGTATGCCAACATCTACTTCATCCATTTCAAACACTTCAGTCAGTTCATTCACAACTTCTTCCTATACGACTCAGGTTTCACCCGCACTGACTTCTGATGTTGTTGATACAGGCGCTCTGGTTATGAATAAGACTGATGCCGCAGGATTAAAGGCATTAGAAAAATTAACCACGGGGGAGAAAGTATGCGTTGGAGCTGGCGTGTTTCTTGCTGACCAGATCGTTACTCAGTCCTGGTTCCATCTTTCAAAACGGATCAGGCAAGCCTGGATAAGGCATACCAGTCAGGCATTAGCTATTACGTTTGGTTTGGGTTTTCCGGCATTTCAGTGGCTACCGGGATGTATCAGTGGATTGAGAGGAAGGTCAGGGCACGCCGTATTGGGGGATAAGGAGCCATTGGGATATCAAGATATATTTGAACCACGCTAGCAGCCTGTCGGACTTAAGACTGTCCTACTGCGGTTGCAATAAATTGGTCTAAAAATCCCTGTTTCTTCGTCAAATAGCTCGCTATTCTCCTCAGAAACAGAGATTTTTATCCTCAATTTCTTGCAATCCTCGCTACGGACGCTTAAGTCCGACAGGCTGCTAGGAGCCTGACCGAGAATAGGCTTATCTGTTATGATAAGCCTTAAACCAACTCTGATTATGCCAAATGTCACCACCACCAAAGTTTAAGGACAGTCCTGTTGAGTTTGATCAGCATCTGCTGTTCCCAACCAACGTTTTCGATTTGCTTCCCAAAGATCATGATTGTTTTATTTATGAAAGCATTTTTCAGAACATTAATACGTCTGAAGTCGAAAAAAAATATCACCACCTTGGTCAGCACGCATACCCTCCAAAGCTCATTGTCGCTATTCTGATCTACGCATACAGCCATGGTGTTTTCAGTTCCCGTGAGATTGAGCGACGGTGTCGACAAGACTTGGCGTTCATGTATATCTCACAAATGAACTGCCCGAATTTCAGGGTTCTTGGTGACTTTCGTAAGGATAATCTGTCGTTTTTCCATGACTGCTTCAAACAGTCAGTCAAACTGGCCATTGAACTCAAAATGGCATCACTGGGTCATATCAGCCTGGACGGCTCCAAGTTCAAAGCCAACAGCTCAAAACACAAGGCCATGAGCTACGGGAGGCTCAAAGCGAAAGAGGCAGAACTCAGTGCCGAAGTGGATGAGCTGATCAAAAAAGCCAGTCAGTGTGATCAGGAAGAAGATGACGCCTACAAAGCAACCAATGGTTACAGCATTCCTGAAGACCTCCAGTTTAAAGAAGAGCGCCTGAAAAAAATCAAAGAGGCCAAGAAAGCACTTGAAGAACGTGAAAAAGCTTTAAATCCAGACAAACCAATAGACGACAAAAAGCAGATCAGTTTTGCAGATCACGATGCCCGCATGATGAGCAAGAAGGGGTATTGTGAGTACAGCTACAATGCTCAAATTACAGTTGATTCCGATAACCAGATCATTGTTGGCCAGCATGTCAGCCAACACGCCAACGATGTACAGGAAGTGGAGCCGGCGCTGAGGGCATTATCAGGAGCCACTGATGGCGCGGCTGTAGATAAGTGGAGTATGGATAATGGTTACTTTTCAGGGTCAAACTTACATACAGTCGAGCGACATGAGATTGATGCCTATATCGCAACCGACAAGGCGGAGAAGCCTGCCGCTGACGACCTTGAAAGCTCTGACAGGAAGTTTGTCAAAGCGGATTTTGCGTATGATTCCGAAGCTGATGTATTTATCTGTCCGGCAGGGGAAAAGCTGGTAACGAACCCGGCCAGCAAAAGCAAAAGAAAAAGCTACCGGGCAAACAAGACGGTATGCAGGGAATGCCCTTATCGTCGGAATTGCAGTGATTCAAAGAAAGAGGCTGGCAGGGTTATCCGTACCGATAAGTTTGAAAAAGCACGTCAGGCTATGAATAAGAAAATGGAGACAGCCGGTGCGAAAGCCATATATGAGCGTCGTAAAGTTATTGCGGAGCCACCATTTGGACAGATAAAAGAATCTGGTTTCCGAGGGTTCAGTCTCCGCGGCAAAGAAAAAGTTTCAGCGGAATTTTCACTGGTATGCACTGCGCATAATATCAAAAAATTTGTAAAAGCGGCTTCCACGAGGTCAATCCGTCTTGAAGATTTGAAAGAGGCTAAAAAGGCAGCATAGAGGCTGTGAGAAGGCATAAATATGCAAAAATGAGCAAAATCCCACTAATAATTGGATATTTTTTGCTCATTTTAAGATTTGGGAAAACTTCTGTTGGTCTGGTTGCGCTATTCTCGGTCAGGCTCCTAGGAGGCCGACCGAGAATAGACTGCCCTACTGCGGCGGCAGCAAATTGGTCTGAAAATCCGCTTTTGTTCGTCAAATAGCTCGCTATTCTCCTCACAAAACCGAATTTTCATCCTCAATTTTCTGCCGTCCTCGCTACGGGCGCTATTCTCGGTCGGCCTCCTAGGAGCCCATATGATCCGCCTCCGGAAGGTTTTTCTGAACCCTCCACAATTCGGTGGTCCGGGTTATTTACTATGGGACAGGACTTTTCCTGTATTTATGAAATATCCGGTCTAGGATAAATAACGCCCTTAAAAAGTATGGTTAAGGAAAGGATACTTCTGTTTTAACGTTTAAAAATCAGACAGAGTGCGGTTATGAATATTTCCGGAATCGGGTTAGCTGTTGCGCTATTGTCAGCAATTTGTGGCTTCTCTTGTCATGCTATCACTACTGTTGGGCCAACGGTCGGTTCCGAATATACAAAGTTTTTAAGTTGTTCAAAATTAACCAGTAGTTTCGACAGAAAGGTGTGCAGTCAACATTTACCCGCTTTCAAGGCTCTTATCAGGAAAAAGAATAATCAGGTATCTTCGGCAACACCTTCCTCAACCGCAGCTCCAATTTCTGAGACGGTCTGGATAAGAAAAATATCCGCTACAACAGAAAGATTGAGTCATGAGGTTTTTAGGGACACCCATCCAACCTTGTTCATCTTTGATGCAGAGCGATCATCAGGAAAGGGTGAACACGCCGTCTATGAATTACCACTGACAGAGCCTGACAGTGGCAATCCCAGGATGACCAGGAGTTTTCAATTGCCTGTTAATTCGGCTTTTGTGGGGAACAGAGAGGATATTCTGCCTGAATTTGTGATTGCGGGAGGCATGCAGAATCATCACGTGATGTCGGCAACCTATAATGATTCCGTCTATTATCTGGCGAATATCAAAATCAATTCCAGAAATCCTCAAGAGCAGGGTGGTTCATTAGCAACAGCTGCCACAGTATCCCCCGGTTCAACCCCGACCACGCAGTATCATGCGCCTCCGGGTATTCTGGATTTGAGGGGGGCAGGTATTTTTGTTGCAGACAATATCAAGGTGGTACTTGATCATGCGGATAATGGGATGAGGGTTAATACAGTAGACATGGGGTGTACTGATTATGCTGATGGGAGAGGAGCAGAAGAGTATTTCATCTATCGATTTACAGACTCTGACATTGAACTTCAGCCAGGGTTAAATAATGTTCATAACGCTGCATTGAATCTTGAATGTTATAAGGAAACAGGGCAAGTGCGGTTGACTATGAAAAACACTACAACTGTCTTGTCTGTATCCACTGAAACTGATGCTGCAGGACGCGGGATGCCCCAGGGCAGTAGTGTGTTGTTCTCCATTAGCTTGTTGCCTAAGGAAAATATTCTGAGCTTTTTTAATTCTACCTGTAACAGTGTCGTTGATCAGTTTCGTAACGATCTATCCATTGACCCTGCTAATCCATCGGATCCCGATCACTATATGGGCGGCGTCTTTGGCAGTGACTGTTCTGATATCAAAATGGTTCAGGGAGCGTTCGGATTAAAAGACAGTGATCAGGCATGGGGTTGGATACCGGTTGAACATGCCGAAAAAGAGAGCTGTTGGGCTCAATATGAGAAGAGTTATCGAGCGGGTTTTGCTCCAGTGGGTGTATGGTCTAAGGCAGGTTTTAATGTTGCATGCACTGCTTCTCCCTTTGCAACTCAGATACCTTACACAACGGCTGATGCAGATGCTCTGGTCGGGAATAAAATCAGCAGATCAAAATTAACCGGATTAGAGATCATAGGTATATGTTGCCTGTTCGGCGGGAGCCAGTTCATTGCTCAAATCTGGTTCCGGCTTTCAGACCGTATCAGGCAAGCCTGGATAAGGCACACCAGTCAGGTGTTGGCGGCTACATTGGGTTTGGGTCTCCCAGCACTCCAGTTGGTTCCGAAATGTGTCAGTGGATTGAAAGGGTACAGTGTATCGCCGATAAGGCACTCTCTGTTACATGATGATTTTGATTCACTCTAAGTACCCCACCGTACGAAATCACATTTTCTGACCTGTTTTTCAGGCGTTCGTGGCAACTGCTCCTGCGTTGCTGTAATTTCTCATTCGGTTAAAAAAATACGACAATGGATATTCTTTTTGCTAGAGAAGACTTTGCCTTTATTTATTAAATATCTGGTCTAGGATGAATAACGGCCCTAGGAAGGATTGTTACGTTAAGGACGCTTCTATCTTGACTTTTAAAAAATCGACAGATTACTGTTATGATAATTTTCAGGTTAGATATAGTAGTTGCTTTACTGTTATCAATTTATGCCTTCCCCAGTTGTGCTTTTCCTGCCGTTAGTTCAACGGTCAGCTCCACATATACAGAGGTTTCGAGTTGTTCTGAGTTGACCAGTCGTGTCGACAGAAACGTGTGCAGTCATCATTTAGCCGCTTTCAAGGCACTTATCAGGGAAAAGAACAATCGTCTTTCTCTAATTCCTGAAACGGTCATGATACGAAAAATATCTGCTACATCAGAAAGATTGAGTCATGAGGTTTTTGAAACGCTCTATCCAACCCTCTTTATCTTTGATGCAGAGCAATTACATGAAAAGAAACAGCCAGTCGTCTATGAATTGCCATTGACAGAGGCTGCCAGTGTCAGCCACGAAGGGGGATCGACTTTTCACTTGCCGGATAACTCGGCTTTTGTGGGAAATAGAGCGGATATTCTGCCTGTGTTTGTTACTCAGGGAGTCTTACAGGATCACTTCGTGATATCGGCGACTCACAGTGATTCTGTCTATTATCTGGCTAATATTGAAATTGATTCCAGGAATCCCCAAGTCTTGAATAATTCATCAACAGTGGCTCTGGCTGGGTCTTCCGAATTAACTCCAACCAAACAGAATCATCTACTGGCAGGCGTTCTGAATCTGATGGGTGCAGGTATCTTTGTTGCGAACAACGTCAAAGTGGTGCTGGATCCGGCAGATAATAAGATGCGGATTAAACCAGTGAAACTCGGGTGTAGAAGCTTTGCTGGTGGGAGAGCATCAGAAGTAAACTTCGTCTATCGATTTATGAATTCTGAATTTGATCTTCTGAGAGGCGTAAAAGGACGGAAAGATTTTCAAAACGCTGTACTGAATGTTGAGTGTTTTGAGAAAACAGGGAAAGTGCAGTTGACCATGAAAAACACTAAAACCGTTATATTCGTACCTACTGACGGTAGAAGTTACTGTTCAGGTATCAAAATAATTCAGGGAGCGTTTGGATTAAAAGACAGAGAACAGGCATGGGGTCTGATAGCAACGGATCATAACGATAAGCATAGCTGCGTGGCTGAATTGGGAAACGGTTATCATACAGGCTTTGCTCCAGTGAGCGAATGGTCTGAGACAGGCTTTGATGTTGCTTGTAATTGTACTACGCTAGAGCCTGCTTCATCCGCGTCATCCATTTCACCCAATTTATTAACAGCCTCGCCTTATACAAATCTGGTAGTCAACATTTCATTTATAGCCGGTTCCGATCCGGATACAGGTGCTCAGGTTATCAATAATGAGATGCAAGCATTAACCTATCAGAGAGCCGCAATTGCAGTCCTGATTCTTCTGGATCAGGCCATCACTCATACCTGGTTCTTTCTTTCATACCATATCAAGCAGGCCTGGATCAGACACACCAGCAGGGCGTTAGCATCTATAATGGGCTTTGGTCTTCCTGCATTGCAATTGACATACTGCAGAACTGGAGTGGTAGGAGAGACAAAGCTCTCCTTATTGTTCTGGCTATTAAAGGATCAGAATCAACTTTAGTTTGTGGTTTCATGCCCCGCCACCCTGACGGGGTAATTGATGTGTTGAAAAAAAGCCTGAGCTTTCAGGTGTGGTTGACCATAAACTCATAATTTTGAGCTTCTTTGGCAGGTATGATATTGACGCTCTCGGTTTGGGGATCAAAAACAATAGAGACTTCACCTGATTTCAATAACCCAAGTACCTGCTGAATACGACTCTCCTGATCCTGCTCAAAACCGTTGTCGGTCCCTTCCCGGCTGACAAATTCAGCAATCAGGTTGTGCAGTGTTTCTGTGTTTAGTTCCTGATAAGGAATAATCATTCTTCAGCTCCTGAAGATGGCCCTATGGTTATAATTCCAGATCGGTGACCAGAAAGTGGTCTCCCCTGGACTCCCAGACCACATTAACGTCCCAGAGTGCGAAGCCATGCCTTCGCCCGGTGGTATCTCTGAGGTAGGCCGGGCGTGGATCCTGCCCCAATACCTGTTGAATCAGTTCCACCAGAGAGCGTCCGGTCCGGCGTTCATAAGCCAGGCATTTAATCATGGCCTCTTCGCTGAATTCCACTGCTGCCATGATGGCGGGTAAAGGTGCAAAGCCACCTTTAGCTTCTGGCAGAGCATCGGCGTAGGGCAGGTAGGGTTTGATATCAATAACCGGTGTGCCATCCAGCAGATCAGCTTCTGCCAGTCTCAGTATCAACTTGCCGTTCCCCGATTGGATGCTTTTCAGTTTTACCACAGACAGGCCAATAGGGTTAGGACGATGGGTCGAACGAGTGGCAAAAACGCCCATGCGCTGTTTGCCGCCAAGTCGGGGAGGGCGAATGGTAGGGCGCCAGCCTTGATTCATGGTTTCGTGAAAAACAAAATGAACCCAGAGGTGAGAGAAACCTTCCAGACCACGTACCAGGTTCTCCTGGTTGAAGGGTGGTAACAGTTCCAGCTCTGACTCTGCCGCTGTGACAATGCCCGGTTGGCGGGGGATTCCAAATTTTTGCCGGTAGCAGGAGTGAATCACTCCAATTTGTTGAAACTGGAAACTGCTTTTGCTCACATTTAACCCGTAATCGCTGTTTTGACCGGGCAATATAATGGAAAAATGAGGCTCTTAACAGGTCTTAGCCTCATGACGGGTCATTGTTTCAAAGCAACTGTGCTGGGCCTGATCAGGATTTCTTTAGAAAGATCAGGAGCCTGACAGAGACTATCAGACTCCTGTTGTTTTCAGGAAGTCTTTTTTCTCCAGAAGGTTGCCTGGGCAAGGGTATGCTGGTGTTTTCTGGCGGTTTCCCGGATGACAAAAGGAATATCTCTGGGTGGTTTAATCTCCTCAAAATGTTGGCCCAGAACTCTTTTCAGCCCGTCATAGGTTGTCAGGGCCTCACCATTCTCACGTATTCCTCCCAGCCATTTATCCTTTGACGTGTATTCTTCCAGCCAGGTATAGGGCGAAGTCAGCACCAGCAGTCCCTCCGGACGGATTCGCTCATGAACAGAAGAAAGGAATTTATGGGGATCGTTGAGTCGATCAATCAGATTCCCGGCAAAGACAAGGTCATAGTTATTGTATTTGGTTTTGAGATTACAGGCGTCTCCCTGGGTAAACAGAACACGACTGACATCAATGTTATCGGCAAAGTCAGTCAGTTTGGCTTCACGGTATTCACCCAGTTCTCCCTCAAAGGGCACAAAGTATCGAATTTTTCCATTCTGCTGAAGCCTGGAGGCCGCAGAGATAAAACGAGCTGAGAAGTCGATTCCATCAACATGTTTGAACCAGCGGGCCAGCTCAAAACTGCTTCTCCCTACCGAGCAGCCCAGATCCAGTGCCCGGGTGCAGTTGAGGTCTGTCAACAGCTCATGGCAGACTTCGGCACAAGCCCGGGGGAAATTTTCAACACCAAAGTAGCTTTCACCATAATGAAATTCCAAATACTGAGCCACCAGCACATCGGTTTCGTAGGGGTTCAGGTTGGCATTAAGCTCAGCAGTGGATTCAACATAGCGAAAACCGGCATGCTGGAAAAAATGTCGCCTGAAAGCATATCGGGAATCCCGGATCGCATAGTTTCCTGTCGAGATCCAGCAGCCACCTTTGATCAGGTTATGCCGGCCGTCAAATGTGGGGGTTGAAAAGTCATCGTAGTAGGGATGAACCTTGAAGCCTTCAAAGGCATCAATGGGAGTCATTGTCCATTGCCAGACATTGCCAATGACATCATAAAAGTCCCCCGTCCTGAACTGGTTAACCGGACAGGAAGAGGCCCAGTATTCGAGGTTGATGTTGCCAGGAGCCTGTTTCCAATAAGGTTGGTCTGTATCAATGCTGTCTCGCAAACAATACCATTCAGCTTCGGACGGCAGTTGTATCTGCAGCCCTGTCATTTCTGACTTCCATCGGCAGAAAGCCTGAGCCTCATGGCAGTTGACATCCACGGGCCAGTTCCAGGGCATGTCTATCTCTTCCAGCATGGTCCGGTATCGGTAATTTTCATCACCGGGAACCCAAAACTCAGGGTGAATGGCTTCGGCAAAGGTAGCCCACGCCCAGCCCTCGTCGGTCCAATATTTTTCGGCGTTGTAGCCCCCATCCCGGACAAACTCAAGAAACTCCTGGTTGCTGACCAGGTACTGGCTGGCCTTGAAGGCAGGGATAGTTTCTTCATAGTGACCGTATTCGTTGTCCCAGCCATAAAGAGCATGATCATATGGCTTGCCGAGAATCTGGTGGCCACCGGCATGTTCAATCAACTGATTTTCCGGCGCTGCCCCGGAAGTTTTGCAGGGTTGCCAGTCCGGGTGAGGCGTGACGTAAGCCAGGGGTAGCTGACGAATGAGAACCGATGAGGTCTCCAGGTGGATGCGCTCATGCTCTATGCCCATCATGATCAGCCAGGCTGGACTTTCCCAGGTGATGGGTATTTCCAAAGGCATGGTTTCTATAAATTCAACGATGAGTGCCCTGACTTTTTGACGGTATTCCTTCATGGCTGGAACCGTTGGCCAGTCGTAGTTGTTTTCGTCCAGATCATCCCAGGACATTTCATCAACGCCGATGGCTACCATTGCCTCAATATCGGTATCTACTCGTTCATTAATCAGGCGGGCAGCAATCAGTTTGTTAATAAAAAATGCTGCGGTATGGCCGTAGTAGAAAATCAGGGGGTGTCTCTGGGAAATAGCCTTACGATAATAGGCCTCATCACTGGTGAGTGTTTCAAAAAGACGATCGTAGATATCGTAGGTTTCGCAGAAATACTGAATCAGTTCCTGGCGCTTTGCTTCCGGAGTGCCTGAATCGAGTATCAGCGTTCTTGTGGGGATCTGGAGTGGCGAGGTGTTTTCAGTAGACGTCACATTTGGCACGAGCTAACCTCCAAAGCAATTTAACAATGCGTTACGGTTTGACCAGAGACTATTAAAATATCCTATATGGTCTAGAGCTTAAAGGCAGTAGTATCAAGGTTGACCGATATGTCAATTTCAGCCAGTTGACTAATGCCTTTCGCGCTGCCACAGATCATACGTTTTCAAAGTGTTGTTGGATGACAGGTTATCAATGGATTGCTCTGGAAAGAGTTGAAAGGTCTGTCAGTTATTCAATGACAGACCTATATAATCCATTCAGGGTTTGAACTCAGCTATTGCGGCCCTGATCCTGCGAACGCCTTCCTCCAGAGTAGATCGACTGCAGCCAAAGTTCAGTCTCAGGTAGTCACGGTCTCCAAACTGGGCACCGGGGGAGAATCCCACACCGGCATCTTCAAAGAAGCGGTGTGGATCATCCAGGCCCAGTTCGCTGACATTAATCCAGGCCAGGTAGGTAGACTGCAGTGGCAGCATACTTAAGCCCTTAATGTCATTGATTTCGGACATCAGTAAATCGTGGTTACCCCGAAGATAGTCGAGCAGACTCTGGCGCCAGGGTTCGCCATGTTCGTAGGCGGCTCTGGCAGCCGTGAAGCCTATCAGCATGTTATCCGGATCAGGGACGATACCCTTGCGCACTCTTTGAAATTCCATGCGCAATGTGCCATCTGGTATTACGGCAAAGGCACAGCCAAAGCCGGCCAGATTAAATGTCTTGGAAGGCGACATCAGGGTGATAGATGTGTCCCGGGTGAATTCACTCAGACTGGCATAGGGGATGTGTTCGGCATTACGATCAAGAATCAGGTCGCAATGCACTTCGTCAGAACAGACGACAATGCTGTACTTTTTGCAGAGCGCCTCGATAGTCTCCAGTTCTTCCCGGGTAAGTACCCGGCCATTGGGGTTCTGAGGATTACATAGCATCAACAGCCGGGTGTCGTCGGTGATCCTGTGTTCAAAGGCTTCCAAATCCAGCTGCCACTGATTGTCCCTGATCACCCAGTCCAGTCCGATCATCTGGCGTCCTCCCAACCTGGGTGCCATCAGAAAGGGGTAGTAAATCGGCAGAGGCACTGCAACGGTCTCTCCGGGACCAGCGACGCTTCTCACCGCAATATTGAGTGCGGTCACCAGTCCCGGCAGCCAGACAATCCAGTCTTTTTCAATCTGCCAGCCGTAGAGGTTTTGCATTCGCTCGACAATTCGATCTTCCAGACCCTCATCGGCCAGGGTATAGCCAAAAACACCGTGGTCAACACGTTGTTGCACAGCTTCAATGATTTCAGGGGCGGATTTGAAGTCCATATCCGCCACCCAGAAAGGCAAGATATCTCTATCTTTGTAGCGATCCCACTTAAGGCTTGAGGTATGACTTCGGTCGATAAAAGTATCGAAATCTGTGGACACGGATACTTCCCCCGGGGTTGGATTGAATGTGTTTCACTGATACTACCTGCAGTCAGTCTTTTTTGAAATCTGATTTATCAGGATGGCTTTGCCGATTTTATCCGTTTTGCTGTCTCGCTGGTCAGCTCAGGGTGGTAAATCCTGCCAGGAGGCTGGAAAATCACGGTTTTGTAGACAATGCTCAGAGAACCTGAAGTTTCTCTGTGGAGAAGTCCCGAGTTGATTGCCAGAGGCGTTGTCTATTCGCTGTTGTCAGGAGCCTTGTTGGGGAGTCTGATCATTCTTCCTGGATTGATGTCGGAATATTCTGCTATTGAGCTGGTAGCAGGACGCTTTGCAGTATTTGGTCTATGGGTATCTATCATTGTCCTTTTTCGTCGCGAGATTATTAAAAGAGTCCGGCAAGATGGTATCGTGCCATGGATTTGGGTGGCCCTGCTGACGAATCTTCTTTATTACCTGTTTCTTGTCATCAGTATCCGGAGCCTCGGCGGCGTTTTTGCCTGTATTCTGATAGCCGCCTTACCCATGATTTTTCAGAAATGCTTTTTGGAAAGAAAGGCTGCCAGCCAGCTCACTATGCCTCTACTGCTGTTGATTGGAGCCTTTTTTCTGTTGATTTCCCAGAAGTTTGATCAGGTTAATCCGGACTCACATGAGCAGAGTATGGTCTATGGATTGTTCTGTTTACTGCTGGCGAGTATCTGCTGGCTCACAGGTACCCGCATACAGTTATTAATGGCTACTGAGCGCCCCGATATTGATCCTTCCGATCGTTATCTGTTAACCGGACTGGGCTCTGTATTGGCATTGCCCATGATTTATCCACTGACCTGGCTGGACCACCCTGAATTCACCCTGTTTTCGGGAGGTGTTGTCAATATTGACTGGGCTTACTTCGGAGGAGGGGGGTTGGTAGCAGGGATATTAGCCACCGGTTTGGCCCGGATATGCAGACGCAAAGCAGTGTCGCACAACAGTGATTCAGGATTTTATCCCTGCACAACCCTTGAGGTTTTATTTGGAGTGCTTTTTGTCTTCATGCTGGAAGGGCGCATACCCAACAATCAGGAGTGGGCAGTCATTGCCATCCTGGTTTCGAGTATGGCTCTTTTTTACCGGAACCGAACTGTTTCTCAATTTAATACCAGCTCAGGATAGTTGTTTCTGATCTCGTCCCGGTTACCTCTGAAGAGAATTCTTTCCTGTTTCTGCTCCAGCTGATACTCGTACATGGGGTCATAGTAGCCAACCAATAATTGCTCAATCAGTGGCCGATAACCATCAATGACACCATGAACTTCATGTTGCTGAAGGGCTGAAGAGAGAAGCTCTCCCAGCTCCTGATAACGGGCTCCACCCAATCTTCTGCGAATCCGGCAAAGGCTGTCAGTCAGCCCCTCGCTGAAGCGGGCAAAGCCCTCTTCTTTACCGTAAACGTTCTGGTATTCGGCCAGGTTATTGCTGACATACTCCTGAAGACCTATCTCTACACGCTCTTCTATAGAAGCTTCCAGCAGAATAATGGAGGACTTTTGCATCTTGTTGTTGAACACCTGGGACAGGCTACAGCGCCCGATCAGCTTGCTTTCGTCTTCCAGAAGCAGAGCGCGCCCTGGTTTAAAGTGGCGGTGCTTGAGCATGGCGATAGAAAGACGATTTTCAAAGTCAATCTGAGTGGGCTGGCCACCATAACGACGACCGAAGCTCGACCCCCGATGGTTGGCCAAATCCTCCAGATCAATGCTGTCTTCAATGTCATAAATCAGACGAGTTTTGCCGGTACCGGTTTTGCCACTGAGAATCATAAAGGGAATGTCTTCAACAGACTTTTCCAGTTCATCGATCAGGAACCTTCTCAGTGCCTTGTAGCCCCCTTTGATCAGAGGGTAAGGGGATCCGGACTCGGCCAGCCAGGATTGGGTAATATGAGAGCGCTGACCGCCACGAAAACAGAATAGGTAGCCTTCTGGATGCTTTTGTACAAATTGCTGCCAGTGGGTCACTCTTTCATCACGCACATCGTCAGTGGCTAGCTGATAACCCAGGGCGACGGCAGCATCTTGCCCCCGCTGCCTGTACTCAGTACCAATCACTTCACGCTGGTAATCATCCAGGATTGGCAGGCTGGTCGCCAGTGGGAATGAACCTTTGTTGAATTCAACAGGTGCCCGAACATCCATTAGTGGCACATCATTCAGGAACAGGGCGAGGTAGTCGTGAGTATCCGGGCGTTGCTGGGTCATAAGGTTCCGTAACAGCTCAACGGGAGCGGGCTGGGTTCTTGTCCAAAAGCCCTATAGTTTCGCTGGAACCTGTCTGTTTAAGCAAGTGTGGATTGTTTCTATCGGATATAGAAGGGCAGAGTACAGCCAAACTTACCGGAACAAAACCAGGCAGCACAATACAGGCTGTGTATAGGAATCAGAGTTTGGCTGCTGTGTATATCTGAGTACAACATTCTGCACAAGGTTTACATCGCCATAGCGATTGCCCAAATGGCTTTCTGACAACAGGTTTTTAACATTTGATGAGCATTAAAACTGCATGATTTCTATTTCAAGCTGTCTGTTGCCTCTGGGTTTGGCTTTGTGGAGAAGGTGGTAGAGGCTTGCTAAAGATACGAACGTAAAAAAGCCCAGACCGGTGGTTACTGTAATAATTGTAGGGTCAGGTCTGTATCCAAAGGCAGCAACAATTGACATAGGCAGTTTTTCACGACTGAGTATTTCATAACTATTGCCAACGATTAAATTTTTTCCCAAGTCCCAGAGAGTGCTCGATTGACCCGCAATTTTTTCAAATTCATGCCAGGCATTCGAGAACAGTCCAGCTCCCAGACTGGCGATTACAATCCATGAAAATGCTCTCAAACAGGCGCTATCGGTTTCCGGGTTGAATGGTATTAGTTTTGTAGCAATGACTCCCATAGGAATAAAAGACAAGGAAATGGCTTCGTATTTTTTATCAAGGATCAGCGGTAAGGTGGCCAGAGCGCCTTCTCCGGCTTCGCGAAAAGTATATGAGACAACATTGATCAGCAACCCTGACAAGAGAAGTTCTTTTTTACCTGTGACACCTCCAGCGAGCCCGAGAGCCCAGCCACCAGCGCAGATGCTGGCTTTTAATGATGTTAAGCCAGCAATAAGTTCAACCCATTTCTCGGGGATTTCCATCCCTGACTGCGAGAGTAAGACACCCGAAGTGAATACACCGCCCATGGTAATGAGACTGGTGCCAAGCGCTGTCCCCAAAATCTTATATTTGGCTTCTGGTTTAACTCTGATAGAGCCCTCAAGGAGTACGAACATCTCCACGCCTTCCATAATCCAGATAGCAACGCTGGTAAGAAGCGGCTCGGTACCTTGTTTGCTTTTTTTGGCGACAGTTGCAGTAGAGCTTTCACATCCCAGTTTATCTTTAATGGCGTTAAAGTCAGAGCTGTTATTATAAAACACAGTTGAGTTATTCGGGTTGTTGATTTCTGAGCAGACAAAGGCTTTCAGCTTTCCTCTGTTCTCCCCGCAGCTGATATCGTCTGATGCTGTCTGCGGCAGTCTGGTGCTCATGGAAACCCTATCCGGTAGTATGATATTGAATTTTGAAGCAGGTGTGCTTCCGTTAACTGCTGAAGCCACTGTGGAGTAGTCAGATTTAACTAATTCTGAAGTATTCAGAGCAGGACTAGCCAGAGCTGAATGAACAGAAACATAAGCAATCATCGTCGATATTAAGAGCACAAGACAGGTTTTTGACCGTTGCATTGGATGTGTCTCCATGAGCTGACCGGCTGATTGATATCGATTGAATTCAGATAAGCTGTTATGAACACATTCGTATTGGCTCGAGTAGGTATAGTAAATCTGGGGTGAAACGCAACTCGTTTGCAGGATCGCCGAACAGCCCAAAGGAAAGCTTGTATAAGCATTACAACCCCAATGTCTCGGCGCTATCAGGCAGTAACTGATCAATACTTGTGGGTTGCACTCTGTGGATAACAAGATAGAGGCCTGCAAGAGTTACCAATGTAAAATAGCCCAGGCCGGACGTTAAGGTGATAACCGTAGGATCGGGTCTGTATCCAAAGGGAGCAATAATCGACATTGGCAGTTTTTTATCGCTGAGTATCTCATAGCCATCGCTCACCGTTGTTTGTTTGCCCAAATCCCAGACAGTAGCGGATTCACCGGCAATTTTTTCAAAATTATGCCAGGCTCCCGAGAACAGTCCGGCCCCGAGACTGGCCATTACAAACCATGAGAACCTCTGCAAAAAGACAGTGTTGGTTTTCGGGTTGAATTTTATGAGTTTTGAAGCAATGATCCCCAAAGGGATTAAACCCAATAGGCCGGCTTCGTATTTTTTATCAAGGATCAGCGGTAGAGTAGTGAGAACGGCATTGCCGGTTTCGCGAAACGTGTTCGAGATAACATTTATCAGTAACCCTGATAAGGCGAGCTCTTTTTTATCTGCAATTCCTCCAGCCATCCCAAGAGCCCAGCCACCAATGCAGAGACTGGCTTTTAATTTTGTTAACCCGTCAATAAGTTGAATCCATTTCTCGGGGATTTCCTTACCGGATGCCGCGAGTGCAACGCCAGTACTGTAAAGGCTACTCATAGTGATGGCACTGGTCAGATACGCTGCGTACAAAATCTGCTTTCTGGCTCTAGGGTTAACTTTTATAGAGGCACTAAGCAGTATGAACATCTCCACGCCCTCGCGAACCCAGATGGAAACACTGCTCACCCAGCGGTCGTAATCGGGTTTATTTTTTATGGTCTCTTCTGGAGGGGGGGCGTCACATCCCAGATGATTTTTAATATTGTTCAAGTGAGAGCTGTTGCCATAAACGAAAGTTGAGTTACTAGGCAGGTTCATCAGTGAGCAGATAAAGCCCGTCAGTCCACCTTGGTTTTCCCTGAAAAGGATATCGTCTGATGATGTCAGGGGCAGCCTGATACCCAGGGAAACCGTACTCGATGAGCTGACATTAAATTCTGAAACGATTGCAGGCTCACTGAAATTTGAAGAAAAGGTGGAACTTTCAGGATTGACTGACGCCGTCGTATTTATGTCAGTTTTAGCCAAAGCCGAATGACTCAGGATATAAACAATCAGCGTCGATATTAAAAGCAGACGATCAGGTTTTAATAACTGCATTGGATGGTTCTCCATCAACAGGCTGATTGATATAAACTGAATTCGGCTCGACCGGCTTGTCGTGGCTCGGATAGGTATAGACAATGTAAGATGAAATGCAACTTGTTCGGATTTACTGGAAGCTTCCGGAGTTTTTACTTTCTGGCTGGGCGTGCTGAGCTATCCCTCCCGGGAGGCTGTCGCAAAAGTACTGAGCTTCTCGCTCTTTCCGGTTAAAGAGCTCCCACGTTGGGAGGATACTTCTCCATTCTTGCCTTTAAAAACTCAAGAGCCCTGTTGAGGTTATCTTTTTCCTGACTTGACACAGGCTGTGAAAAACTCAAAATAATAATCTTTCGGCTTTTCTTTGCTAAATACTAATGACTGTCCGAAGATTTTCTCCTTTCGATCGGTGAGAAAATCCAAGCATCCCCTGGTATGGGTTGCCACTGGTACAAAAGTTCTCAGCCTCTGGTATGGGCTGGCAAGAACGCTGAGCAAGCAGCCTCCGGTACAGGTTGCCACTGAAGATGAACATAATGCCAATGGCGGCAAAAGCCCTGGCGGCAAAAAATTAAGGAATATCTCCTCATGCCTGTAATTACGCTTCCCGACGGCAGCAAGCGCGAATTTGCTGACGCCGTTTCTGTCATGGAAGTGGCCCAGGATATTGGTCCGGGCCTGGCCAAGGCGACTCTGGCGGGTCGTATTAATGGTGAGCTGGTAGATGCCAGTGCCAAAATCACCGATGACTCTGAGCTGGCTATTATCACTTCCCGTGACGAAGAAGGTGTTGAGGTGATCCGTCACTCAACGGCTCACCTGCTGGCAATGGCCACTCAGGATCTGTACCCCGGTGCCCAGGTCACTATTGGTCCCGTGATTGATAATGGCTTCTATTATGACTTCTCCTATGAGCGGGCATTTAACCTCGAAGACCTGGAGAAGATTGAAAAGCGCATGGCTGAGCTGGCAAAGCAGGATCTGGGGATTGAGCGAGTGGTGATGACCCGTGACGAAGCCATCAGTGCTTTCAAAGCCATGGGTGAAGAGTACAAGGTCGAGATCATTAATGACCTGCCGAAAAATGAAGTGATTTCTGTTTACCGTCAGGGTGAGTGGATGGATCTTTGCCGTGGCCCACATGTTCCCTCAACAGGTAAGCTGAAAGCCTTCAAACTGATGCGTGTGGCCGGTGCTTACTGGCGTGGTGATTCCAGCAACGAAATGCTGACCCGTATCTATGGAACGGCCTGGGAAGACAAGAAAGCCCTGAAAGCTTACCTGCAGCGTCTGGAAGAAGCGGAGAAGCGTGATCACCGTAAATTGGGTAAGAAGCTGGACCTGTTCCATATGCAGGAAGAAGCACCGGGCATGGTGTTTTGGCACCCCAATGGCTGGGCCATCTATCAGGAACTGGAACAGTACATGCGTAAAAAGCAGATTATGCATGGCTACAAAGAGATCAGAACGCCTCAGCTGGTGGATCGCTCCCTCTGGGAAAAATCCGGTCACTGGGACAAGTTTCAGGACGACATGTTCACCACCAATTCGGAAGAGCGTGATATTGCTGTTAAGCCCATGAACTGCCCGTGTCACGTCCAGGTCTTCAATCAGGGGCTGAAAAGCTACCGTGATCTGCCGCTGCGACTGGCGGAATTTGGTTCCTGTCATCGTAACGAGCCATCTGGTGCGCTTCATGGAATCATGCGTGTCCGTGGCTTTGTTCAGGACGATGCCCATATTTTCGCAACAGAAGATCAGATTCAGTCGGAAGTGGCTGCTTTTATTGATTTCCTCCATGAGGTGTATGAGGATTTTGGCTTCAGTCGTGAAAACATGCTTTACAAACTGTCTACGCGTCCTGAAAAGCGCGTGGGTTCTGATGAAATCTGGGATAAAGCCGAAAAAGCCCTGGCCGATGCTCTGGATGCACAGGCGCTGCCATGGGAAGAACTACCGGGTGAAGGTGCTTTCTACGGACCAAAAATCGAATTTTCCCTGAAAGACTGCATTGGCCGGGTGTGGCAGTGTGGTACGATTCAGGTGGATTTCTCGATGCCGGGCCGTCTGGGTGCTGAATATGTCGATGAAAGCGGTGAACGCAAAACACCGGTCATGCTCCACAGAGCGATTCTGGGGTCGTTTGAGCGGTTCATCGGCATACTCATTGAACACTATGAAGGGGCCATGCCGCCATGGTTGGCTCCCAAGCAGGTTGCCATCCTCAACATTACTGACAGACAGGCTTCTTATGCGGTAGAACTGGAAAAAATGTTGATGGAAAAGGGAGTTAGGGTAAAAGCGGACTTGAGAAACGAGAAGATCGGCTTTAAAATCCGCGAGCATACCTTAAATAAGGTGCCTTATTTGCTGGTTATTGGCGATAAGGAAATGGAAAACAGAACCGTTGCTGTGCGTACCCGCACAGGTGAAGACCTGGGTACCATGCCTGTAGAGGCATTCAAGGAGCGCCTTGCAGCGGATATCAGCAAGCGTGGCCGTACTGCGTAATTAATCTGTAACGGGCTTGTCGATCTTGATGTTAAACGTCGACGAGCCCTTTCGCACAGGCTGCCTTTACAGGAGATACACCCATCAGACGTAACAGCTTCCGCGATCGTCGCCCGCAGAAGGCGCCGATTAATGAGAATATCCGTGCCAAAGAAGTCCGTCTAATAGGAGCCGATGGCTCTCAGGTAGGGGTGGTCGATACCCGTGACGCTTTGTCCATGGCCCAGGAAGCAGGGCTGGATCTGGTTGAAATTAATGCAACCAGCGAACCGCCAGTCTGTAAGATCCTTGACTACGGCAAGCATCAGTACGAGCAAAAGAAGCAGAAAGCCGCAGCCAAGAAGAAACAGGTTCAGACCCAGGTGAAAGAAGTCAAGTTTCGCCCGGGCACAGAGGAAGGGGATTACCAGGTAAAACTGCGCAACCTGGTACGTTTCCTGACAGAGGGCAACAAGGCGAAGGTTTCTCTTCGTTATCGTGGTCGTGAGATGGCTCACCAGCAGCTGGGCATGGAACTGATGAACCGGGTTGAAAAAGATCTGGAAGAGATTGGTACCGTTGAACAGCGTCCAAAGATGGAAGGTCGTCAACTGATCATGGTTATTGCCCCGAAAAAGAAGAAGTGATTTGAGTATGAAAAACCGGTCACTGCCTCAGTGGCCGGTTTTTCATGTCCTGGATGAGGCTTTTCTACACAGAAAATTTTCTCCCGGATTAAACGACAGTCGCTTTTATTTTTAATATCCCGACACCTCATGGCCCTGAAACGGGCGCCGCTTTCCAAGATGAGAAGGGGTAGGTGGTCGCGAATGCGGAGTGCTTTTTCATGCCAAAAATGAAAACCAACAGTGGTGCCGCCAAGCGTTTCAAAAAAACGGCCAGCGGTTACAAGCGTAAGGGTGCCTTCAAGAGTCACATCCTGACCAAAATGACCACCAAGCGTAAGCGTCAGCTGCGTGGTACCTCCATGGTAACACCTGCTGACCAGGGCCTCGTTAAGCGTATGCTGCGCGACTAATCGCTTTATAGATCATTTTTTTCGGAGATATAGCTCATGGCACGTGTAAAACGTGGTGTAATCGCGCGCAAGCGTCACAAGAAAGTTCTCAAGGCCGCCAAAGGTTACTACGGAGCACGTTCACGTGTATTTCGCGTAGCCAAACAGGCTGTAACCAAAGCTGGTCAGTATGCTTACCGCGATCGTCGTCAGCGTAAACGTCAGTTCCGTGCTTTGTGGATTGCCCGTATCAACGCCGGTGCGCGCACCAACGGTCTGTCTTACAGTCGTTTCATCGCGGGTCTGAAAAAGTCTGCGATCGAAATCGACCGTAAGGTTCTGGCTGATCTGGCTGTGCACGACAAGGCTGTTTTCGGTCAGCTGGTTGAAAAGGCTAAAGCTTCTTTGGCTTGAGTCTGATTCATATCAGCCTTTAACGGGGTTATGGTTTTCCATAACCCCGTTTTATGTGTTGGGTCAGAATCAGGCGGTGCGTTTGGAGTGATGCTCCCGGTTTTCCAGTTTTTTTCTTTCACTCTTTCTTAGCACCACATACAGCGCCGCAGAACCGCCATGAAACTTTAATGCGGTATGAAAGCAGAGTACCTGGTCCATTTCCCGCAGCCAGGTGTTGACGTAGCTTTTAATGATGGCCGGGGGATTAGTGTTCAGGCCCCGGCCATGATTGATAATGAGTGAGCGAAGCTCGTGTTGCTGACAGTCGTTGATGAAGTCAAAAACCGCTTTTCGAGCCTCAGCCGCTGTGTGATTATGCAGGTCGAGTCTGGCTTCAATGTCGTATTTGCCCAGTCTCATTTTCTTGAAAACACCTTCCTGAACACCGGAGCGTTTATATTCCAGGTGATCGTAAGGCTGGACTCTTTTCGGGTTATCCAGAGATAAAAAATTAGGGTCATTCAGCTCAGCCTGGGCTGCCTTCCTTCTCAGGGCCTGACCGGGAGTCGCTGTCTGATGTTTCTTGAGGTTCGCTTTGGTGCTGCTTTTCAGGGGAGCTACTCCCTCCATTTCCTGGAGGAACAGATCCTGGTCGTCGTAACTCATGGCTTTGTACTTGTCGTAGAACGGTCAGAGGTGCTCGACGGTCTGGAAGTTTGACGTTTGGATACACCTCAATGAATTTTGATAGTACCTGTTTTTGTGTATCCGGAGAACTATAGCTGCTTTAAGCGACTTTTTCCCTAAACCTGAATTCAGAGGAAATTCGTTTTTTCATAATTCAAGGCATACATAGCAACAGGTTTTCCTATGACTTTATTTTGGAAAAACCTGTCATGCTTTTCCAGATTCAATACGTACTCGTTTTCCACAGGTTGGTAGTGGATGACATCGGCGGCCTGCCGTTTTTCCTTGTCCAGAGAGTTGATAATATGGCTGCTCATGTATTCACTGGAAAAGCATCTGGCAGGTAAAACCTTATCTTGTGAAACCGCTGCGTAAGCCGCCTGAGCCCCGCCTTTTTCGTAGCCCGATAATTTCAGAGTCCAGCCTTTAAAGGCACTGTTTTTCTTCATCAGGTTCTGAACCTGCTTAGTGAGCTTGCTGGCTTGCTGGTAACTTTCAGGCACAGTTTTTCGCCTTGCGTTTCTCAGATTTCGTACCCAGCGGATGAGAGTGAATGCTTTTTTGAACCTTCCAGTATGAGAAAGCTCATCCGGTTTTTTCAGGGCGTCCCAGCTGCCAAAAACAATGCGAACTTCGGGAGGACTGGTTTTGGGGTTACGAAGAATATAGGCAGTGAGCCCGGTTTTCTTGTCGAACACACAGCCTTCGGATCCTTTGGTGGATAATCCGGCTGCTTTGCCAGCATACAGGGCGAGACGGCGGTCAGTATCCCAGGACTTAAGTTCATTCAGGATCTTTTTATCTTTTAATCCCCAGCCGTCTATGGACTTTTCGTAAGGGTAAGCGGCAATCCTTGCCTCAACAGCCATAGCTTCACCCATTCGCCAGTTATTTCTGGGAGTACCTTTATCCGGAGTCAGAGTTCCTACGTGATGCTGCCAGGGGTTGGTCAATGATGCAAAATTTCCAATATAACCCGGAGGTGAGTTTGTCATTGGTTTGAGCTTGGGCTTTTGAGTATCTTCACTTCTACTGTTTGCTTCTGCGTATCTACTTGCAGATAAACCTGCTCCAAAGAAGACTCCTCTCATTGTGCTATCCCTCCAGAAGGTGATGAGTCGTAAGTAAGCTCCTGCTCTTCTTCTGTCAGTTCCCGGGTTAATGTGTTGGCGAGCTCTATGAAGCCAAGCACCAGGTTATTGAAAGTCTCATGGGTCAGACTGCCGACAGGGTGACTGGTCATAAGGTGCAAACCTATTCCATCCTGGTCCGTATAAAACCAGGCACCTTTGAGCTTGTCTGGGGCTCCGTTGAGAGACAACAGCTGCATTGCTCTGGCGGCCTGTAGCTCAGGATCTGTTGGCATGGTTGTCAGCATACGGTGCAGCAGTAACAGATCACTGTTCTCAGGTAACTCTATGATCACTGCGATCTCATTGTGCTCGTCTACCAGAGCGCAGGTGTTGTCTTCTGTGGTCAGGTCATGACCAATATGTTCACCAAAGTCCTTTAAAAACTCTTTAAATTGTTCGTAAGGCTCAATCATAGCCGGGCTCTCCATAGCAAATCATTAGTGTTTGGTTCGGCTTGGATAAATGAAATTGAAGGGTTTGGCGGAAGAGCTATGTATCATCAGGCTGTCAGAGCCTGTCTTAATGACCAGGCCCGACAATCAGATCATGAGATGACTTGGGTTAGTGGCTATAACTGCGGTCCCAATCCTTCCAGACCGGTTCCAGACCTTTTGATTTAATCGCAGCTGCAACCACTTCAGGACGACGGTTGTCGTCGATGGCGAACTGTTCCAGAGATTCCACGGCACCATTGGCATAACCGCCAGGTTGAGTGCTTGAGAAAGCGCTCATGGCGGTAATACCCAGAGGCAATACATTGTCTCTGAACGATTCCGACTCTCGAGTGGACAGTGACAGTTCCGCTTCCGGTTTAAACAGGCGGTAAGCACAGATCAGCTGTACCAGTTGTCTGTCTGAAATGACGGAAACGGGCTGGAATTCACCTTCGCAGGGGCGCAGTCTGGGAAAAGAGATGGAGTAACGGGTTTTCCAGTAGGTCTTTTCCAGGTAGTCGAGGTGTGCGGCGACCATGGCAGAGTCTGTACGCCAGTCTTCCAGACCAATCAGGGCGCCCACACCAATTTTGTCGATGCCTGCTCTGCCGAGTCTGTCAGCGGTTTCCAGACGATAGTCGAAATCCATCTTGCTGCCTCGCAGGTGGTATTTCCCGTAGGCCGGGCGATTGTAAGTCTCCTGGTAAACCAGCACGGCGTCCAGCCCCAGCGCCATCAACTCTTCGTATTCGCTCTGTTCCAGAGGTTGTACTTCCAGCGTAATGTGGGAAAAGTGCAATCTGACTTTGTCCAGTACGGTTTTGAAATATTCGGTGCCCACCGTGCCCTGGGCTTCGCCAGTCACCAGCAGGATATGATCAAACCCCATGGCTTTGATGGCTTTCAGTTCCCGGTCCAGCTCTTCCGTGCTCAGGGTTTTGCGTCGAATTTTGTTGTCAAGGCTGAAACCACAGTAGGTACAGATGTTGGTGCACTTGTTGGACAGGTATAAGGGAATGTACATCTGAACTGTATTGCCAAAACGCTGGCGGGTGAGTGCCATGCTTTTCTGTGCCATCTGTTCCAGGTAAGGTTCAGCCGCTGGGGAGATGAGCGACAGAAACTGATCATGGGCCAGTCTGCCGGTGGACAGGGCATGTTCGACATCCGCAGCGGTTTTGCTGAGGATGCTCATCCTGATTTCATCCCAGTTTAACTGGTTAAACGTGTCTACAAATGACATTAAAAGTCTTCCAGAAATGCAGTCAGTGGGCTGCTTGCCTGAGCCTGGTGCGAACGTATTCCGAGGCCAGCCTCGTAGGCTCGTCTGCCAGCTGTCACGGCTTCCCTGAAAGCAATACCCATGGCTACCGGGTCATTTGAAACAGCAATGGCTGTATTCACCAGCACGGCGTCAGCTCCGATTTCCATCGCTTTAGCGGCGTCGGAAGGGCTGCCAATACCGGCATCTACAACCACAGGGACCTGGCTCTGCTCGATAATGATGTTCAGAAACGCCTCGGTTTTCAGGCCCAGGTTGCTGCCAATGGGTGCCCCGAGAGGCATAACCGCAGCGGCACCCGCTTCTTCCAGTCTCTTACACAAGACCGGGTCAGCGTGAACATAAGGTAGAACAACAAATCCCAGTTCGACAAGTTCTTCGCAGGCTTTTAGTGTTTCGATGGGGTCAGGCAGCAAATATTTGGGGTCCGGGTGAATTTCCAGTTTTAGCCAGTTGGTCTGCAGGGCTTCTCTGGCCAGCTGGGCTGCATACACGGCTTCTTTGGCGTTGCGGGCACCGGAAGTATTGGGCAGCAGGTTAACACCTGCTTCAATCAGGGGTGAGAGAATATCATCCTGATCATTATTCAGGTCCACTCGCTTAAGTGCCATGGTCACCAGTTCGCTCTGTGAAGCCCTGATGGCTTCAGCCATGGTCTGGCTGTTATTGAATTTCCCGGTACCGGTAAACAGGCGAGAATGGAAGGTTTTATCAGCAATGGTCAGCATACCAGCCCTGTAGTTCGATAAATTGTCGGTCATTCCAAGTGCGATTTCTGCGCGCTATCAGCCACCTGCGGTAGCCTTGATCAGGGTGATACGGTCACCTTCTTCTACTTTTCTGCGGGGCCATTGGGAGCGACTGACGATCTCTTGATTGACCGCAAGTGCCACGCTCTTTTCAGCCTGATTGATCTGTTCCAGCAGCTGCTCGAGCGTCAGAGGGGCCTCAAAGCTCAGGGGCTGGTCATTAACAAAAAATTGCATAGATCATTCTGGGAGGTTTTGAAAACAGGGGGGAAGTTTAAAGCAAATTCTTCTCCGGATAAATGGTGGGCAGTCAGGAGCCGTTCTTGTGATCTCGGTCAGCCTTTTTGAGCGGCGTAGCGAGACTTGCCATGGCAGGGCTTATGGGCTAGTGGATAGGGTCAGAGACGAGAATATTGAACTTAAAACTGAAAAACAGGTTAAACAGTTTACATATATGCAATGACTTGAGGTTGTATATGGTTTTCAGAAAAATAGTAACCGCTTTAGCTTTTCTGGCTGCATCGGTATGTTATGCGGATTTATCGGTATGTTACCCTGATTCACTAATAACTGTTAAGACAAACAGCTTGCCGTTATCGGATTCATTTAAGGCTTACATTGAGCATAACCTGCCACAGGCTTTGAATAAAAGATGTTCTACTCCAGAACGTGTTTCTGCGTTAATTCGAAATGAATTGTTTTCAAATGGTTATGTTGCAACACCGGAGGATGCTGTTTTTTCGGTGCAGTATATCTTCGATAAAAAATTTTCTGGGAATCAACTGATTACTTCGGACGCCTGGTCATCAACAATAAAAGTTTTTAGCACTTATCATGACCAGATACACTGTGGAGCAGGCTTGGGAGTCGAGGAAAAAGACTATTTATCTATGAGCCAGCGTAAGCTTTCTCGCTTTGTTAGTGCATTAAACAGAGAATTGAATGGCTATGAGCTTGGAAGTGGCTTGTTTTTTATATTGGTTCAGCCAAGCTCGCAGTTCCCGGGAAAAAAGAATATATTTCATTGCGATGCCCTTTATTCAAAACACAGGTAGATGGAAGGTTTTAAATCACAGCAACGTCACTGCCCTGGCTGAAGTTGAGTCAGCTGCCAATGCCGCTGACCTGGACCAGGTCGGGCAAGGCTCCTTGGCAAAAAAGGCGAACTTGATCAAAAGGTTAGGTCTGACCTGATGCGATATTTAGTAGATCATGTTTCAAGTTCCTGAAACGGGCACCTCCATTTGGCAATGAACTAAATTATTTCCTGGTTGTCAAAACTATTAAGACGATAGTTTCAGTATCATATAATTCGCACGTTCTCTTGAGATGACCTGAAATACTGTCAGGCAGGATTGAACAGGCTGACTAAATGAGCTGACTTCAAGAAGGTATTAACAGCAAGCATAAGTGAATGGAGGATAAGAAATATGGATATTAAACCTGAAGGCTCTCACCCCGGCACATATTTTCAGCCCAGAGCAGAGGATGTTAAATTTACTAAAACGGATTGTAACGAAAGTTCCACGAGAAAGTTTTCGTTTAACCCCTCAAGGTGTGTATCACCTGTGCGATTTGATTCTTCAGATTCGCAAGCTTTAACCGCAATCGATATTGAGTGCGAAGAGAAACCGATACATAAACCTGTTTTGTCCAGGCGCGTATCATCTTTGCTATCAGGTGATGAGAAGAAATCAGTTTCAAATAATGTCTCGGACGACGATACTGCTACTTTGAACGATCATCTCAACTCTATACGTCAGATAACCCCCACTTACAAACCCTTTCCGAAAAGTCGCAGCACTAAGTCCGTGGCTGAGCAGTTCGCCGAGAATACAATTGACTGGCTCCAGCTCAGTAACACATCCTACGCTGATCGGGACTCAGTTGAGACAAGCTTTCAGCGTCGAGTGGAAGGTTCTGAAGCAGGAGAAGAGCCATTTCAGGATGGTTTTTGTATCAAGAAATATCGGACCCAAGTAGAAAAAAAACGTCTGGGTGTTTTTTATCCTGAGGATTATCGGACTCTCGAACTTCCCGGTCTGTCAAAAAGTTCATACCTCGGGAAGCACTCACTGCCGGAATATTTTGACATAACGAACAAGTATAACTTTGTAGCAATGGATAATGGCTATAAACCAAGTGAGTGTCTGAATGCTTTTTTTCATGGCCCCACCATTGCAGACTGTGCAACGACCCTTTCGGCCTGTCAGTATCGGGCCATTGAAACCATCATTGGCACCGACGAATTCGACCGCATCTTTGGCGCACCGATCTCAAAGTTCAGAATTCCAGTCACCCTTTTCGGTCACATGTCCCAGGTTATTGGATGCTTCACAAAGGGTGAATATGTCAATCGGATCAAGTACAGCAACCCTCTCCATTGTCTGTTTGAGTATCTCGAGTTTTACAAAGGTTCAGGGAGCAATGGGCAGTCAGAGCTGAAAATAAAAAAGGGTGATATCCTCTATATTCAGGGCGTAGAAGGCTACGATTTGAAGCACGCAACTGGTGATGCTGTCGGTTTTAATCTGGTATGCACCGGGCAAAACAGCAGCGGACAGAATCTCTATCTGGGGTTTGGTCCGGGTGAATTTGTTGAACCGAAAACCTACGAGCAGGTCAAAAAAATACTGATTGATGGCTACAATAGACCACAGAGTCCTGAGACAATCCTTGCCATTAAAGAAGGGAAATCAAGCTATAAAGATTGGACCGACGATATCCTGCCCTATGATCACCCTATTGGTGGCATCACTATCGTGGCTCGATTTAATACTGTGACCTGGGAAAATTTTTTGTCCGAGTGCGATCAAGTCTGGCACCGTCAACCGCTTTTGTCTGTCACTCGGGCTATGAAACCAAAGCCGGTGCACCAGGTGTCACGTTTCCATACTGAAAATCTTGATGCTGATATAGATCAATTCGAACCCCGCTCAACACAGCAGGAACTGATGCATGAGACGGCCCTGAAGTTCACGCGTGCTGTGATTAATAATCAGGGTGGAGCCTCGTATAAAAAGCCCATGGGACTATTCCTGACCGGATCACCGGGACTAGGAAAAACACATCTTTGTGTAGCAGTTACCAAAAAAGCAGCCGACTATGGTGTCAACACCCTGTATCTAGACGCAGATAAGGCAGGCGAACTGTATCAGTGCTTCCAGGGTAATGAATGGGATAGCAAGATCGAGGAAATGCTTGCCGGTAAAGATTTGGTGGTAATCGATGATGCTAACGGCGGTCACTTTAGCAAACAACTTCTGGCAAAAACAATGAAACATGTGATGACTGCCAAGAAAGCTATCATGGTCAGTTCAAATCATCATATTCCTGTCAAAGCTGAATTCCTTGGCGATATCGAGCCCTTAACCAGGTGTGCCCATAATTTTCTTTACCTTAGTGGTTTGCAGGGAGACAGTTGTCGTTCCCAATGGTGGCAAAGCCCTGACGTACAGGCTGCTGATGCACTAGCGCAACTGGGTCAGTATCAAGGCCGCAATGCTGCAGGAGTGATCACTGAGCACGCCGTATCAATAGAGGAAATGGCCAGAGTACTCAGTATTCCAGCTGATCGGGTCCGCCAGGTGGGCCCTCCCAAATTACCTGGAACAGAATTTGTAAGCCAGGATTTCCATTTCAGCCATTTATCCAAAACGGAGCATCAGGCTGTTTTTATGGAGTGTAATTTTACTGTTAGTAGTACTTGGATAGAGCAGTTCTTAAATGTTGTTCAGAAAGTACACGACGAAGGCTTGAAGCTGGTAGTGAAAACCAATGACCGCACATTATTCTTGGAAGCTGTAATGGATTATTTAAAATTTCTTCAACTTCTAAATGGGGAGGTTCGTATCAGAGAGCGGCTAGAGCATATGTTCCCGGACTTTGCGGAATCCGGACTGCAGGAGCAGCCTGACAGACTTAAGCGTCCTTAGCGAAGATTGCGATAAATTGAGGATAAAAATTTCTGATTCCGAGGAGAATAGCGAGCTATTTGACGAGGGAGCAGGAATTTTCAGACCGATTTATCGCAGTACCGTTATGAATGTCAGGGCTTTCCTGTACTGGTGAAATCCGTCCTGCAAGTAAATCTATTCAAACCTTTCCTCAACCGCTAGAATTGGCGGTTTATTTTCTCTACGCATCGGTTATCAGGAATCCCATGGAGAATCTGGAAACACTTGTTTCACCTATAGTCGTCTCTGCACTGGCTGAAGTTGAGTCAGCTGCCAATGCCACTGATCTGGACCATGTTCGGGTGCGGTTTCTTGGCAAAAAAGGCGAGCTGACCCAGCTGTTGAAAGGTCTGGGCAAACTGTCTCCGGAAGAACGTCCGAAGGCGGGCGGCTTTATTAACGAAGCCAAGCAGCAGGTTCAGGCCGCCCTGGATGTGAAACGTGAAGGTCTGGAAAAAGTGGCTCTGGAAGCTCGCCTGGCCAGTGAAACCATTGATGTCACCCTGTCCGGCCGTAGCCAGAACCTGGGGACGGTGCACCCTGTTACCCGCACCATGGAGCGTATCACCGATTACTTCGGCAACATCGGCTTTGAAGTGGCCCAGGGGCCGGAAATCGAAGACGATTACCACAACTTCGAAGCGTTGAATATTCCCGGTCATCACCCGGCCCGTGCCATGCACGATACTTTTTACTTCAATGACAACACCGTTCTGAGAACCCACACCTCTCCGGTTCAGGTTCGTGTCATGGAGGCCCTGAGCAAGGCCGGTGAGAAACCTCCTATTGCCATTGTTTGCCCGGGCAAGGTTTACCGTTGCGATTCCGACCAGACTCACAGCCCGATGTTTCATCAGGTCGAAGGTCTTTATGTGGCAGAGAAAGTCAGTTTTGCTGACCTGAAGAGTGTTCTCAGTGACTTTCTGAGGGTGTTCTTTGAGCGTGACGACTTGAAAGTCCGCTTCCGTCCGTCCTACTTCCCGTTCACTGAGCCTTCAGCAGAAGTGGACATTGAATGGGGACGCAATGAAGACGGTTCCATCAAGTGGCTGGAGGTTCTGGGCTGCGGTATGGTCCACCCGAAAGTGTTTGAATACTCCGGTATTGATACCAGCAAGTACACAGGCTTTGCCTTCGGTCTGGGGGTTGAGCGTTTTGCCATGCTCCGTTACGGCGTAAACGATTTACGTCAGTTTTTCGATAATGACCTGCGCTTCCTGAGCCAGTTCAATTAACGGTTTGCGGCGATCAGATCGAATAACGGAGTTGAGAAAAGTCTATGAAATTCAGTGAACAATGGTTACGTCAGTGGGTTGCCCTGGAAGCGGACACTCAGGAGCTGGTAGATAAGATCACCATGGCTGGCCTGGAAGTGGACGACGTTGACCCGGTAGCAGGCGAGTTTTCCGGTGTGGTTGTGGGTGAAATTGTTGCCTGTGAACAACACCCGGATGCTGACAAATTGCGTGTCACTCGTGTCAGTACTGGTTCAGAAGAGTTCCAGGTGGTTTGTGGTGCGCCTAATGCCCGTGTGGGTATTCGTGTACCTTTTGCAACAGTCGGTTCCGTTCTGCCGGGCAATTTCAAAATCAAGAAAGCCAAACTGCGTGGTGTTGAATCTTTTGGCATGCTTTGTGCGGAAGAAGAGTTGGGTATGGCTGAATCTTCAGACGGCCTGATGGAGCTGCCAGCGGATGCTACTGTGGGTCAGGATATCCGAGAGTACCTGAGCCTGGATGACAGGATTATTGATGTTGACCTGACGCCAAACCGGGGTGACTGTTTGAGCATTGCGGGTCTGGCCCGGGAAGTCAGTGCGAACTTCCTGGCTGACGTCAGCGAAGTTCAGGTTGAGCCGGTAGCTCCGACCATTGATGATACTTTTAAGGTGGTTGTTGAATCCAGGGAAGGGGCGCCACGATTTCTGACCCGTATCCTGAAAGATGTTGATGTCACTCAACCTACCCCTTTGTGGATGGTTGAGCGCCTGCGTCGTTCCGGTATTCGTTCCATTGATCCCGTTGTTGATGTGACCGCTTATGTCATGCTGGAACTGGGTCAGCCTATGCACGGTTATGATCTGGATACCCTGAAGGGTTCCCTGATTGTTCGCATGGCCCATGAGCAGGAAAAGCTGGTTCTGCTGGACGGACAGGAAGTCATTATGAATACCGGGACTCTGGTCATTGCCGATGAGCAGCAGGCTCTGGGTATTGCCGGTGTGATGGGCGGAGAAGGCTCTGGTGTCTCACAAACTACCCGTAACGTCCTGCTGGAAGCGGCTTTCTTTGATCCCATTACCATTGCCGGTAAGGCCCGTTCCTACGGACTGCACACCGATGCTTCCCACCGCTTTGAGCGTGGTGTGGACTTCCAGTTGCAGCGTAAGGCCATTGAGAGAGCAACCGCCCTGATTCTGGAAATCTGCGGTGGTCAGCCAGGTCCTGTTGCTGAGGCAGTGAGCGAAGACAAGCTGCCTGAACTGAGCACAGTCAAGCTGAGAGCTGAAAAAGTGGCTTCTCTGCTGGGCATTACCATCGAGAATGACCTGATTGAAGCTCTGCTGACACGACTGGGTCTGGAGATGAGTTCTATTGCCGAGGGTGAGTGGTCCGTTTCTGTGCCAAGCTGGCGCTTTGATATCTCTATAGAAGAAGACCTGGTGGAAGAACTGGGTCGTATCTACGGTTATGAACGACTGCCAGAAACCATCCCAACGGCTCTGTTAAAGCTTAAGCAAGTGGATGAAAACAGAGTTAAAGAAGGGGATATTCGTCGTATTCTGGTCGCTCGTGGCTATCAGGAAGCGGTCTCCTTCAGCTTTATTGACCCGAAGTTGCATCAGCTGTTTGATCCCGGGCGTGAGCCTGTGGTTCTGGCGAACCCCATCGCCAGCGATCTTTCTGTCATGCGAACATCTCTGCTACCGGGCCTGGTTAAAACAGTCAGCTACAACCTGAATCGTCAGCAGAGCCGTGTTCGTCTGTTTGAAACCGGTCAGACGTTCGTTCGTGAAGGCGACTCTCTGAGGCAGGAAAATCAGATTGCTGCCGTGATTACAGGCAGTCGCTACCCTGAAAGCTGGGCGATTAAAGCGGAGCCCGCAGACTTCTACGACCTGAAAGGGGATGTGGAAGCTCTGCTGGAACTGGGTGGTGCTGCAGGGGAGTTCCGTTTTGAAAACAGCAGCCACGATGCCATGCACCCAGGTCAGTGTGCAGCGCTGGTTCGTGATGGCAAGGTGGTCGGTCATATAGGCGCTCTGCACCCAAGTCTGACGAAAAAGTTGGAGGTGAATGATGCGCTGATCATGTTTGAGGCAAGTCTGGAAGCGATGAGCCTGGGCAAAGTAACAGAGTTCACACCGCTGTCAAAGTTCCCTGAAGTTCGTCGTGACCTGGCCTTGCTTGTCAAGCAGGAAGTGGCGGCTGACAGTCTGAACCAGGTCATTCGGGAAGAAGCCTCTGAGCTGTTGAAAGATGTTCGTATTTTCGACGTTTATGCCGGAAAAGGCATTGCGGAAGGTCATAAGAGTCTTGCTTTGGGCTTGACCTTGCAGCACGCTTCCCGCACTCTAAAAGACGAAGAAGTTAATCAAGTGATTGACAGCATCGTAAGTCGGCTGGGATCGGAATTTGGTGCCAGTCTCCGAAGCTAATCAGCCAATGCAAGCGCTCTGTATCGGGCCTGTTTTCTGAGCAGGCTCGACAGTTCGCTGCCCTGGTTATAAGAGAGCGGAAGTTATCCATGGGAGCTCTGACGAAAGCTGACATAGCCGAGCGTCTGCACGAAGAACTCGGTTTGAACAAGCGCGAAGCCAAGGATATGGTCGAGCAGTTTTTCGAACAGATCCGTCAGGCATTAGAGAATAATGAACAGGTCAAGTTATCCGGCTTCGGTAATTTTGAACTGCGAGACAAAAGTCAGCGGCCCGGCCGAAACCCCAAAACCGGCGAAGAGGTTCCTATCTCTCCTCGCAGGGTGGTGACTTTCAAGCCTGGTCAGAAACTCAGGTCACGAGTCGAGGCTTATGCAGGAAACAGAGCTCAGGAAGAGTGATCTCCCTGTTATTCCCGGCAAGCGTTACTTCACCATCGGTGAGGTCAGCGACTTGTGTCAGGTCAAATCCCATGTCCTGCGATACTGGGAACAGGAGTTTTCGCAGTTAAAACCGGTCAGGCGCGGGAACCGTCGTTATTACCGGCGACAGGATGTGCTGCTTATCCGGCAAATTCGCAGTTTGCTCTACGACAAGCGTTTTACCATTGACGGCGCCCGTAATCATCTCAAAGGCGAAGTGCAGAAGCTGGACGCTTCCCAGTACAAACAACTGATCCGGCAAACCATTGCTGAACTGGAAGATGTTGTCGATGCGCTGGATGGGATTCCTTCCAAGTAAGAATATGCAGATAAAAAAATACCGGCGGATGCCGGTATGATTTACCTTCGGGAAGGAGTGGGCGGGGGGCCGTTTTGCGTGTGGTTATTGACGATTTTATCAATAAGCTGGCCTATCTCACTCCAGTTTTTATCTGCTTTCAAGGTCTTGGTGTATTTAGAAATCTCAACGAACTGTTCCTGATCCTGAATCTTATTTGCCTGACGCAAGACACGGGTAAGTTCAGTGGTCAGCGTCTGTCTATCGAATGTTTGTATTGTCATTCCATACCCGCCGCCAGTAATTTTATCCAGCAATTCATCGGCATCTTTAGGGCCATTGTTTCTTGTTCTCTTCGCTGCTACCGGCGGTAAGTCTGGAGCCTTTTCAACAGAAGTTTTTGTTTTATCTGCAAAGTTGACATTGACGTAAGTGTCATCCCTATTGGCTCTTCTGAGTCTGTCAGCATCTCGCGCTTGCTTATTGACGACGGCATAATCTTCTGAGCCGTACCCCAGCCCGTTATCTTTGGGCTCCGGGGCTTTTTGAGGGGTAGCAGGTGTCGCAACGGTCAGACCCGCTTCTTTCAATAAGGGATTAAACAAGGGTGTGAACTGTCCGTGAACCGCTGTCAGGGTATTGAACTGTCCTGCTGTTTGCACGAATTTGTTCCTGGCCTGGCGCGCGGTAGTAATGGTTTGAGTGAAATCCCGGGGAACCTCACCCGTTTTTTGATACTGCCGCAGGCTGTTATCAATCGTGATGAAGGTTCCGGTTCTGCCGACTCCCGCATTGCAGTTGACGACGGTGGGGTTGTTTGACCTGGCTGCAACAGAGGGGTGCTGACGTAACTTTTCAACCAGTACCGACAGTTTTGCCAGTCTTTCCGGGGTGCCGGCGCTATGGTCTGCCCAGCCTTTATCGTAAACCCTGAATTGTGTCTCCCCATTAATGGAGAGTTGTTTGACGGTAACTTTACCCTCATCAAAAGAGTATTGTCCATCCAGTCTAACCTTAACGCCGCCACAGTCTTTTTCTTCGCCGACTTCCTTAGGGCCAACTTCGATAGAACGCTTCTTATCTGGTTTATGGGAAATTTCCGGATCTTCGAGTTCTTTGGAGTTAACAAGAGAAACGGATACGGCAGGACGATGATGAGCAAGCATTTTTATGAAGTTGTTTTCTGTGTTTTCAAGTGGCCCCTGACTCGCGATAAAGCTGCCACCAGGCAGGTCGACTTTTGCGGCATGATAGGGTGCTCCCGGTGCAAATCCTTTGTCTCTATTGCCAAGATGGATGTCAGAAAATTTTGGATGTGCCTTTTCGAAGAAAGGTTGGTTATCGATCCTTCCTTGTATCTGTGGGCTTTTAATCTTTTTGTATTGCGTATTAATTTCAGAGTCGTCAGGCTTATAGGGGAACTCCTGACTCAAGTTAAGCGAAGCTCCCTGGTAAGTGCCAAATTCAAGTTGAGATCCATGGTCTGACCCATAGACACACTGCAAGGACGGAGTCAGTTCCTTAAGTTCAAGGGATCGGGAGTCGGGGGGTTCCTGAAGACCAACTTGACGATCAATCTCTGCAAACACCGCAGCTGCAAGTTTGGGGGAATTGGCATAGCGTCCGGCGCATCTGTCTTTGAGACCCTGCACATTATCACCAAATTCTTTCAGCCCCTCGGTGACTTTTCTTTCAGCATAAATCTCTCGTACTTCTTGCATGATCGTATCATAACCAGGGTCGTCCTTTTGGCTAAGTTGAAAGATCAATTCCTTGATATCCGGAGTAGAGAGCTGTTGGACGGCTTCCGAGAACTTGTTGAGTGAGAAGCCGGATTTATCCTCAAATTTGCCATGCTCCAGGTTTTTAATGATTTCCGGTGCTTTCAGGGCTTTAGCCGGTTGGGTTTCAGGACTGCTGTTTCTGACTGCAAGTGGTGTATTAGCAGGTTTAGAATGGGTCCTGGGTTGCTCGTTCATCTGGTTGGGAAGCTTGGGCAGTGGGCGGGTGCTTCTTTCTGAGAGCGGTGTTGAAGGCGCTTTTGATGGGGTCGCTGTATTATCAGCGAGATGTTCATGCAACTTGCCATGGAAGTGGTCATAGACGGGTTTAACCAGACCGTGAACACCGAGAACTTCCCGTGCAACTCTCAAACCCCAGACTTTCGAAGCACTGCAATTGTAGAGCTTACCGTTGACCTTGACTGTCTTGGTTATTGAATTCTGTGGATCAGCGCCCGCTGTTTGAGAATGGCCTATTGAAGAAGTCCCGCCGTTATTAATTGTATTGCCCACAACCTCTCTCCTGAGAATCTTCCCTGATTCTTGCAGTATAAAAGGCTATGTAACATTTTCCACAGAGTCAGGGTCAAGCGGCGCTGACAGGCGTTTATCGTTAATGGGTGTCATATTTCTGTCATAATTCGCCGATAGACTCACCGAAAAATTAGAAGTGTGCTCTGAAATTTACTCATGACAATAACAACATTCCGATCTCTGCTGTTTTATTCATTCTTATCTCTTGTTTCTTTTGGCGCTCAGGCTCAAGAAGAATTATTGTTCTCGATTCATGGCTCAAATACTGTGGGTGCCAGATTAGGGCCATCATTAGCTGAGTCCTATCTGAAGTATCTGGGGGCAGAAGGCGTAGGTGTTTTCCCGACCGGTCTGGATAATGAGGTCAAAGTGACTGGCTTTTTACCCGCTAAGGGTCAATTGGTCAGCATCTTTATTGCTGCACATGGTTCATCCAGTGGTTTTAAAGCACTGGCCAGCGGGAAAGGACAGATTGCCGCCGCTTCACGACCGATAAAGACTAAAGAGCAGGCCATGTTGTCTGGCATGGGCGATTTCAGCAGTCTGGAAGCAGAGTATGTTGTTGGCATTGACGGTCTGGCGATTATTGTGAATCCGGGTAACAGTATTAACAAGCTGGATATCAAAGATATTGCCCGTCTTTTTTCTGGTGAAGTGAAGAACTGGAAAGAATTGGGAGGGGCCGATCTGCCGGTTTCGCTGTTTGCCCGCGATGATCGTTCGGGAACCTGGGATACTTTCAAAAACCTCGTGTTGGCCAAAAAATACCAGCTCGACCCAACTGCCATGCGTTTTGAGTCCAATGCCGATGTCTCTGACAAGGTGGCATCGACCCCGGGGGGCATTGGTTTTGTCAGCCTGAATACCATTGGTCGAGCCAGACCATTGATGGTTTCTGAAGGCACTGACAGAGCATTGAAGCCTGAGCTGCTGCATGTTTCGACGGAAGATTATGTTCTGAGTCGCCGTCTTTATATGTATCTGCCAGAAAAGGACGCTGATCCTGATGCTCTCGACTTTCTCCGTTTTGCAACCAGCGATCAGGCACAACCTGTCGTAGCTTCTGTTGGTTATGTTCATCAGGCGGTTGAGCTGATGAGCCCTGATGTGCAGTCTGCACCAGAGGATTATCAGCGGATTGTTGACCAGTTTGACCGTGCGTCTGTTAATTTCCGCTTTGCTCAGGGGCGTGCCCAGCTTGATAACAAGGCTATCAATGATATTGAAAGGCTGGCGCGTTTCATTGATCGACAGCCAGGCGAGGTTCTGTTAATTGGTTTCGCAGATCAGAGGGCGCAATCGAGAAATTCAGATCTTTTGGCTAAGCTCAGGGCTGATGTGGTCAGAAGAGCTCTGGTCAAGGCTGGAGTTCCACGGAAGAAAATCCAGTACCGGGGTTACGGTCAGTATATGGCATTGTCTTCAGCAGAGAGTCTGGCCAGTAAAATAAGAAACCGCCGGGTGGAAGTCTGGGTCAAAGCAGACAGTGAATCCAATCAAGTGGCGGCCTCCTTTTGAATTCACCGATAAATTTCATAAAGGCGGTACAATAGCATGAAGCACTGTTCACTTCCTTCTTGAGCAGTGCAGACTATGTTACCGGTGCCTGCGCGGTGGGGCCTTGCGGGCTGATTTTAACTTATTGGCTGGCGGCTTGCCGCTGGCCTCCTCTGGAGAGTTAAACATCAGATAAAGCTCCATCAACACCTCAGGTATCTGGCTGCACATATCTTCAGTCAGCTTTTCGTCTTCCAGAATAGCTTCGAACTCAGGCTCGTCGTCAAACAGACCAGAGCCGAGCATGACCGGGAGCAACAGTTCACTGACTTCCTGTTCATTCTCTCGGAACCACTCTTCTTCCGTCATCATATGAGCCTGAAGAAAACCGCAGCACCAGTCCAGCAGGTCTTCATCATTCGGGTCGGCAAATTCTTCACAGGAAAGCTCAAAGCCTTCTTCTTCATTGAACTGTCGATCTATCGCTCGTGACAACTGATCAAGAGCCTGTTCCAGAAGGGCTGAATCTTCCCCGGAGAGTGTTACCCGAGTGCCAAACAGAATCTCATTACGCACATCGGTCTTCAATTCGAACGGGACGATAGCCATGGCGCTATAGAAGCCATGGATGGCGTGGAAAGTAAAACCTTCCTCATCCGCATACCTGTTCAGCAGCGGCTCCAGAGTAGAACAGATGTCCTGCATTTAAAGAGAATCCGGTATGAATGAAAACCGGGGAGTCTACAGTAGTTTTCTGAAAGATTCCTGTCTATTCTCGGTCAGGTCCTCAGTTTGATGGTATACTGGTTTGTCTTTTCTTATCTAATTAATCACCGTCGTTTAAATGTGCATTGGACTGTAATGACTGATCCTGCTCTGAATGTTCTGCAAAATACTTTCGGGTTCGAATCTTTCCGTGGCTTCCAGGGAGAGGTCATCAGAGAGGTCACAGAAGGGCGTGACGCGCTGGTCCTTATGCCTACTGGCGGTGGTAAGTCACTTTGCTACCAGGTACCGGCTCTGGTTATGGCGGGTACAGCTATTGTTGTGTCCCCTCTGATTGCCCTGATGGAAGATCAGATCCGTAATCTCAAGCAGATAGGTATTCGGGCCGAAAGCCTGAATTCGGGCATTTCCATGGAAGAGCAGTACCGAATAGAGCAGGAGCTGTTCACCGGGCATATTGACCTGCTCTATGTTGCTCCCGAACGTCTGATGACTGAAATGATGCTAAGGAAGCTGGATCGGATACAGATTTCTCTGTTTGCTATTGACGAGGCTCACTGTGTGTCGCAATGGGGGCACGATTTCAGGCCTGAATATCTGCAGCTCTCGGTACTGAAAACACGTTTTCCAACGGTTCCCAGAATTGCCCTGACCGCCACAGCAGACAAACGAACCCGACAGGAAATTATCGAACGTCTGGGTCTGGCGCAGGCCAGGGTGTTTGTTGACAGCTTTAACCGGGCCAATATTTTTTACCGCATCAGTCAGAAGAAGCAGGGTAAGCAGCAATTGTTGAGATTTCTGGAAAAAGAGCACCCTGATGATTCGGGCATAGTCTACTGTCTTTCCAGAAAACGGGTGGAGGATACTGCTGCCTGGCTGAATGCCCAGGGCCGAAAAGCACTGCCTTATCATGGCGGTATGACAGCTCACGATCGCAAGAATAATCAGCATCGTTTTCTCAACGAAGACGGCATGATTATTGTTGCTACCCTGGCATTCGGAATGGGGATTGATAAGCCTGACGTTCGTTTTGTTGCTCATCTGGACCTGCCAAGAAGTATCGAAGCTTATTATCAGGAAACCGGTCGGGCCGGTCGTGATGGACTCCCGGCTACTGCCTGGATGGTTTATGGTCTTCAGGACGTCATGTTGCTGAGACAGATTCAGTCGAATTCTACCGCAGCGCCTGAAATTCAGCGAATTGAGCAGCAAAAGCTGGAGGCCATGTTGTTTCTCTGTGAAGTAACGGGTTGTCGCCGTCAGGTGTTGCTGGAGTATTTTGATGAACCCTTGAAAGATAAGTGTGGCAACTGTGACCTTTGTCTGGAGCCGGTGACGACCTGGGATGGTACGGAAGCCGCCAGAAAAGCCCTTTCCTGTGTTTACCGGACCGGGCAAATGTTTGGAGTCTCTCATCTGGTCGACGTTCTGCTTGGCAAAGAAACGGCCAAAGTCAGTCAATTTGGTCACCGACGGATAAGCACTTTTGGTATAGGTAGTGAATTCAAACAGAGTGAGTGGCGCTCAATTTTCCGGCAGTTGGTGTCCAGAGGGTATATAAATGTTGATGTAGAAGGGCATGGGGCTCTCAAATTGAATGAAAAATGCCGTCCTCTGCTCAAAGGTAGTGAGCGATTATTGCTCCGTCAGGATCGCTTTGAATACGCCTCTGAGAGTGCAGCACGCAAAACCCGGAGAGTGGATCAGGGCAGAGTTATTATTGACGACCATGATCGTCCATTATGGGAAGCCATGAGAGCGCGTCGTAAAGAGCTGGCGGAAGAGCAGGGTGTTCCTGCTTATGTCATTTTTAATGACAAAACACTCTATGAAATGTTAGCGGTTAAACCCGCCAGTTTGGAAGCTCTGTCTCATATTTCAGGGGTGGGTGAGTATAAGCTGGAAAAATATGGGCAGACCTTTGTAGAGTTAATATCCGGGTTTGTTGTTTCGACTGTTTGATCCGGGTATTTTTTTCTATGCTGGAGTATGGGTGCTTTTCGAATCACGCTATCGGTTTTCTTTTTTATCGGCTTTAGCAGGTTCTTATGTCTCATAGCATTCATCTACCGTGTCACAGAGAAATCACATTGGCAAATCCAGACCTACTGGATGAAGCTCGTGAAAACCAGGTGACCTTTCACTATATCGGTTTACATAACGATCCAATACCGGACAACTATCAGCTATTCACCAGTGAGTTTGATTTTGGTCATAGTGCGACTTTGCTGGGTGATGGATTTCAGATGTTGGCGCAAACCACCGGGACGTACGACAAACCGGTTGATATTGGTCGATGTCCGGATAACAGCAGTAGTTACCGGATTTATGGAGAGCAGCAGGGAAAGCGTTACTACAACTACCTGGTTGTAGACGATTCAGCGGAGTACACCCTGTTTGGTTTTACCTGTTGTCATCGCTATGCGGGCTACTTCGAAATAGTCAGTGGTGAGAGAGGTGTTTTGGTCTCAGCCTCTATCGATGGGGAAGGAACTTCTCCTCAGGACTGGGACAGCAGAGAGTTGGAGTCTGTCGTCGTGCTAACTGGAGGCTCTTTACCCCAACTTTATCAGGAATACGCAGGGTTGATTGCTCAGCATCACCCCGTAAGGGCAGGCGTCGTGCAACCAGCCCCCATTGGCTGGTGTTCCTGGTATGTCTATTATGCTGATGTCACCAAGGACAATATCCGCCAGAATCTGAATGTAATGACGGGAGATCTCAGCGATCTGGAGTGGGTACTGTTGGATGATGGTTATCAGGCATTTATGGGCGACTGGTTGACTCCGTCGGATAAATTTTCTGGAGGAGTGAAAGAATTAATAGCGGATATCAAGCGCAAAGGAAAAAAGTCGGCGATTTGGCTTGCTCCTTTTATTGCTCAGCCTGAGTCAGAAGTGTTTAAACAGAATCCATCGTGGTTTGTTCGCCATCATAACGGTGATCTCCTCAAGGCCGAAGATGTGACCTACGGAGGTTGGCGTTGTACCCCCTGGTACGTATTGGATACATCGAACCCCGAGGTACAGGCTCATCTAACTCACATAGTCAAAACCATGCGAGAAGAGTGGGGTGTTGAGCTGTTTAAACTTGATGCCAATTACTGGGGAACGCTCAAAGGAAAACGTTATCAGAGAGGCGTCACCGGAGTGCAGGCGTACCGAATGGGTATGGAGGCAATAGCGAAGGGCGCTCAGGATGCTCTTTTACTTGGGTGTAACGCACCCATGTGGCCGTCTTTAGGACTTGTTGATGCCATGAGAGTCTCGGACGATGTGGAGCGGAGCGCTCAGCGGTTTGAGCAAATTGCGAAAGAAACCTTCCATCGTAGTTGGCAGCATCGTAAATTGTGGCAGATTGATCCTGATTGCGGCACCTTTGTTTCGCTTGCTAATCAATCAACGGATCCCTGTAATTATGACTTTCATCGCAATGTATTACTCGCCAGTGGCGGGCTTCTGCTTTCGGGCGATCCGCTGCCTGATCTTACTCCGTTTGCTAAAACGACGTTAAGCAAATTGATACTGCGCCATCGTTATAGTCAAGACGCCGCTCAATTTACTTCACTGTCTTTACATCACGCTTCTCTGGCATTAACAGAGGGTAAAAAACTCCACTGTTTATTTAACTACAACGAGAATGCCAGGGAGGTGACATTGACCTCCGATCACCCTCTTTATTGGTACGATTACTGGAGCGGCGAGAAGCTCACTGAGGGGCCTGTTCAAAAGGTCAGGGTTTTATTGGCAGCCGGGCTAACGGGTCGCGCGATCATTGCTTCGATGTAAGAGAGGCTCACTCCCAAAAAACGGAGGTTTTACCTCTCTTTAATTGCCCTGGAAACAATGGTCTTCAAACGCAGATTATCTCAACGAACTTTAAAGGCTGTCGAAACTGGGTACATAAATAGACTGTACCTTTCACTTTTTAACTGCCTATTTCCTCTTCAAAAATAACTTCTGAGTCATGTTTCAGAGTTAAAAAATGACCATATTCCTTTTCAAGCTCATCCCGCTTTAGCTTCAGTGTTGGAGTGAGCATTTCATTCTCAATACTCCAGGTCGTTTTGGCGACTATGATATGATCCAGCTTTTCATGAGCCTCCAGCTCATTATTAACCGATGTCATCGTGCTGACCAATTGTTCTTTTTGCTGGTCACGATCTTTTGAAGCGCCTTCTCCCAGCACAATCATTGCTATAGGTTGTTTGCGCCCAATCCCCATAACACAGACCTGCTCGATATCCGGGTTACGACCGAGGCTCGACTCGATAGGTACCGGAGAAACATATTTGCCTTTGCTGGTTTTAAATTGTTCTTTAACCCGACCAATGATTTTCCATGAACCCTCAGAGGTTATTTCAGCTTTATCACCTGTTTTAAACCAGCCGTTCTCAAAGGCAGCGTCTGTTGCTTCAGGATTGTTGTAGTAAGACTTAAATACCGCTTCTCCTCGAATCAACACTTCTCCTTGCTCGGAAAGTGACATTTCGACACAAGATTGAGGGCTGCCTATTGTGCCAATATCATCGGGTTTGAAAGGGATGTTGCTGCATGATAAGCCTGAGGTTTCGGTCATACCCCAGCCTTCGCTAATACGAATACCCAACTTTTGGAACCACTTCAAAACCTCTGGAGAGATAGGTGCGCTACCAGAGCCGAAAATTTTAGCTTCCTGCAGGCCCAGAGCAGTGCGAATTTTCTTTGCTACTAATTTACCGATAATGGGGATTTTCAAAAGAGTTTGTAGCTTTTTGTTGGGCATTTTGGCCAGAATTTGTGACTGAAACTTAGTCCATAATCTAGGCACAGATAAGAAAGCAGTGGGGCGTGCATAGCGAACATCATCGACAAAAGTATCTAAGGACTCGACAAAGAAAATCTCGGCAGAGTAATAAATTGATGGGAGTTCAACAACGCATCGCTCAGTGATGTGGGCAAGGGGTAAATATGACATTACCCGTCTTTCTTGACCTGTTAAAAACTTCTCACCTCCAGCCATGGCCGAAGAAGCTACATTTCTCTGGCTGATCATGACGCCTTTGGCAAGGCCTGTACTGCCTGAGGTATAGATAATAGAAAATAGATCGTCGATATCCGGATTATGGAGTGTTTTTAGTGGCTCATAATTATTCAACCAGTCAAGCCACTGCTCTTTGCAATCAAGTGTAGGGTATGGAAATGAGATGCTGAGAAAGTCATCTGGCATTGCTTCTGAAAGGGCTTCAGTGCTGTCCAGTTTGCCAACAAAAATAGCCTTTGCATTACTGTGCTCAAGCACATATTTTATGTTGTCTGCCCCAGCTGTTGGGTATATCGGCACACTGATCAGGCCTGCCATCATGATGGCTAAATCAGCAATATACCATTCGGCTGAATTTTTGGCGATGATGGCGACTTTATCGCCCTTTGATATTCCATTGGATAAAAGACCTTGAGCGATCTTGCGGGCTTGCTCGTCAGCTTCCCCCCAAGTGTAAGAAGTCCATTGCCTGTTGTCAGGCTGATTAAGCCAGACCTTATCGGGATGCCTTGCAACGTTTAGCTGCATTTGTGCCAGGGGGGTTCTACGATTTTTCATATTATTATTTTTTCGTACATTCTTTGGTTGCTAACATTAGCTAACGGATGAACTCTAACTTGTACAATGGATAGATACAACAATTAAGTACTCAACCATACGAAATCATATTTTCTGACTTATTGTTCAGGCACTCGCGGCAACTGCTCCTGCGTTGCTCTAGCTCCTGCATCCATGCAGTCGTGATGCGTTGCAACTCTGGTCACATAGCTTGCTATGTTCCCGTTGTTGCGCCTTGCAGAGCACCTGCCCAATAAGCCAGAAATATTCGATTCCGTATGGCTGAGTACTTATTGTATTTTAAAAAATTTAACGATAATTGATCCGCAATTCCCCCTGAAGCACTGATCATCAAACGTTGATTTTCTCAACGAATTTCAAAGGTTCTCGACACTGGGCGCACAAATAGACTGCACCTCTTACGGCCCTGTTGTGGCGAATGGAACTGAGCGGGATGGTCTTTCCTGCACAGCTGCAACTGTATAGGAATGGTCTTTTACTGGCATTGCTGGTGTTGTAGCTGTGGGTTCTCCGGGCCGGGAGTTTGAACACCTCTTGCATAATCAATTGCCACTCTCTGCCATGGGGGCGGATCTTTCCGCCAAACAGTTGGTGGGCAATGAGGTGTGCGACTTCATGACCCACGGTATGCTTCAGAAAATGTTCCTGGTTTTCTTTGAGCAGTTGTTTGTTCAGACGAAGCAGGTTTTTTTCGGTCCAGGCTTGTCCGGCCGTTTCGCCTCTTAAACTCAGACTGATCCGGGGGCGTGGAAATCGTTTAAGAAAATGCCGCTCGGCCAGGCAGTAAAGCTCACTGACCCGTAACTCAACGGTAGGCAAATAGGGGCATTGTATATTCGACATAAACAGGCTGACTTGGAAAACTCATGGGAGGATAGCAGAGGGATTGTATCTGTACAGTGGGTTTATTGGAATAATCAGGCAGGTTTCATCAAGGCATCGCTTCCAGATGATACAGCTTAATTCATCTGGCTTGGCGCTGAACTTCAGTAAACTTGAATGTATTCGGGGCTTACACCCATACCCCAGAAGATCACGGTAGTGATCATAATCGAGACCAGAACAACCAGCCCGATGCAAAGCACAGAACTGGCATAGACAAACCCCTGCTCCTTAGGTATCTGCATAAAGGTTGGCAAACCGGAATACAGCATCAGGGCTGAGCAGGTCATGGCGATAGTGCCAGCAACAATAGTCAGCCAGATAGAGGGATAAAGCCCGCACAGGCCCGCCAGAAAGAGTGGTAAAGCGGTATAACAGCTAAATGCAACACTCTGTGTCATGTTGGGTTTGCTGCCAAAGGTTTCTGCCATCCATTGGATGAATGCACCCATAACGGCAACGCCCGCCAGTATGGCCAGCCAGGCAAAAAATGCCATGAAAGCAGCACTGGTTTCCGTTAACTTGACGACCTGATCACTGCCCGGGACTGTCCAGCCGGTTCGAGTCGTCCCCAGATAAGTACAGACCGCTGGCAGGGCAGCCAGCCATATGACCTGACCCAGGTAAAGGCGAATAATGCCGGGAGGGTGCTCCCGAATATCGGTCCACTCTTCTTTCGGACGAAAGAGAAGCCCCCAAAAGTGACTTAATATCATGGTGCAACCTCCGTTATGGCTGTACCAGTAGCTGGTAATCCTTACGTTTTGCTAAGTTATCAGCTACAAAACAGCGGCTAATATGTTGTTATTATTCACTGTGACAGGCATCGGCTCTTCCTGTTCAACAGGATCGTTCGATAGCCTTGACTTCAGTGTTTACATATTTCTTATACGAAGTAAAGTAATATCGTCCCAATACAGGTTCTTTTATTGAATAATAGGGCAATTATTTCCTCGTTTATCAGTCTCATAAAGGCTTCGGCATGACTGTCTGGTTCAGTTCGCTGGTTTGGTGGATTGTGAGACTAAACGGTTAGTATCATAGAACTCCGGAATGATTACATGACTTCAGGCGAAGCCGTTTTTGTTAAAAAGTAGTGTCTAAATAGTTTCGTTTTTGCCGGACGGGCTCAGGAGAATGACATAGACCATGATGACTAGAATTGATCGTTTGTTTCTTTTACTGCTGGCAGGGCTCGTTGCTCTGGGAAGCGGGTACAACAGAGATTTTCAGCCTGTTAAAGAGCCCGCAATAGAACAGGTGCAAAAGGTCACCAGGGAGGAAGTCAAGGTTGAAAAAAAGGCTCAAAAGAATATTCCCGACTTTGCTGCCATTGAGGACGTCAATAAGAAGAAAAGTCAGTTCTTTGCCCACGTGAAGCAAATGGTTGATGAAGAGAATGAGCGTCTGGCGGGTATTCGTCAGGAAGTTAAGATGCTCAGGGAAAAATCGGCTCTGCATGAAAGCGAAGAAAAGTGGCTGTTGGATATGGCCCGAAAGTTCAGAGTGGATGAAGAGCTTAAAGTCAGTGATGCGCTTTATGACGACCTGCTGCACAGGGCGGACGAGATCCCGGTATCGCTTGCTCTGGTGCAGGCGGCTAACGAGTCGGCCTGGGGGACTTCAAGGTTTGCCGTTGAAGCCAACAACTACTTTGGCCAGTGGTGTTTTACTCCGGGCTGTGGTGTTGTTCCTGGTGAGCGTCCGGAAGGTGCGACCTACGAAGTCAGGAAGTTTTCTTCATTGGAGGCATCGGTACGGTCGTATATGCATAACCTCAATACCAGCCATCATTATGAGGGTTTGAGGGAGCTGCGTTCAAAAAGAAAATCCATGGGACACCCGGTTACCGGGCCGGTACTGGCACAGGGACTTTATGCCTATTCCTCCAGAGGTATTGATTATATAGAAGAGTTGGTATCCATGATTGAGAGTAATGATTTGTTGAAGTACGATCTGGAAAAGCCTCTAACGAGGCACTAGTCGTTGATGGATATCCGATCGGACGATCGGATCTCGAGGTCGACCCCTTCGTACGTGTTCCCTGCGCCCGCAGGGATGAACCCGGCCAAAGCAAAGCCAAGAGTGTGCGTGTCAGAGGTTAACAATATTCACAATGGAAGCTTGTTCAGGCTTTTCCTCTTCATCGTTTTCATCCCTGAAGGACAGAGGTACATCCACCGGGTCAAACGCAGTGTCTCCATCTTTAACAGGCTGACCATCCGCCGTCAGATTGTTGAAATCAAACAGTGAGCTGTCTGCCAGATGGGAGGGCGCTACGTTCCTCAGAGCTCTGAACATGCTCTCCATTCTGCCGGGGAAGCGTTTGTCCCACTCGGTGAACATAGCCTTGATTGCCTGCCTCTGAAGGTTTTCCTGAGAGCCGCAGAGATTGCAGGGAATAATCGGGAATGCCTTAAACTCGGAAAAACGGACAATATCCTTTTCACGGCAGAAGGCAAGAGGACGGATTACCGTGTGCTGACCGTCGTCACTGACCAGTTTGGGCGGCATGGCTTTCATCTTGCCGCCATAGAACATGTTCAGGAACAGGGTTTCCAGAATATCATCCCGATGATGGCCCAGGGCAATCTTGGTGACTTTCAGTTCGCTGGCCGTGCGGTAGAGGATGCCTCGGCGCAGCCGAGAGCAGAGTGCGCATGTGGTTTTGCCTTCAGGCACCTTCTCTTTGACGATGGAGTAGGTATCTTCCTCAACAACGCGGTACTCAATACCCAGGGTTTCCAGATAATCAGGCAGTACATGTTCAGGAAAGCCAGGCTGTTTCTGATCAAGGTTGACTGCGATAAGGTCAAAATTGACCGGCGCATAAGTCTTCAGGTTCAGCAGAATATCCAGCAGGGTATAGCTGTCCTTACCCCCGGACAGACAGACCATGATGCGGTCGCCGTCCTCAATCATGTTGTATTCGGCGATGGCCCGACCTACCTCTCGTCTCAGGCGTTTCTGTAGTTTGTTGAAGTGGGTTTTTGCGCTTTTTGTTTGGCTCTGCATTTTGGTTCTGTCTTGTCTCTGAAAGTACCCAACTTCATTTAAGGCCCTTAGAGGGGGCGGTTAAACCGGGTGACTTACTGCTCTGGATAATGGTGAAACGGGCAAGATCCCGAAAATTCACAACATTATAATCAAAGGTTTCACGATAGGCATCAGGGATAATGACAGCAGCAGCTATAAGTACCTAACCAATTAGTTACCTCCCGAACTCACAGGGCTGACGGCTGCTATTGTGAATGAGCTGTCGAAATATGGTTAAGTGAAGCTATGCTTATCTAATGGACAAAATGCGCAGGGACACAGGTTCCAGTCGTTTATACACAGAATAATCGTGGACATTTATTCAGGGGACTTCCATGGCTGATTACGAGAAACTGAGAGTCTGGTTATTATCTCGCAGAGACGAGTTGAATATCCGGCTCGGAAACATCAATAAAGATATGACTCGCAGAGCCAATGCCGATTGGTCGGAGCAGGCGCAGGAGAGGGAAAATGATGAGGTTATTGATCAGCTGGGTAATGATGCCCGGGCTGAACTTAATCTGATAAACAAAGCATTGGATCGTATGAATCATGATGATTACGGCTTCTGTACCGGCTGCGGTGACAAGATAGTTGAAGCCCGTCTGGCAGCTATGCCTTACGCCGATCTTTGCATCAAATGTGCAGAAAAGCGGGATCGTGCCAGCTGACAGCGTTAGGGAGTCTTCAGACTCTCTGACACTGACTCTTCCATAGAATTCGTTATCAAAGCCTTGTAACTGTCCACAAAGCTCTCAATGGGGCCGGGGTGGTGACGGTGGTAGTAATTATGCCAAAGCTTACCCAAGGCATAGACGTCATCGTGGGGCACCTTGTGGATTGGCTTATCGATTCGATAATAAATCATCCAGGCAATGGCGGTAGCGTAAGAGAGATTGGTCGCTAATTCCAGATGCGGATGAGCCAGAAATTCTCTCTGGCTGGCCAGTCCCCGGATCAAACTGGAAAGGTCGGATTTCTTCGCCAGATAATGGTCCCAGATATTGCGATGCATTCTGGGCGAGATTTGAAAAATTCCCAGAGCCTGATGGTGTTCCTGTTTAAGATGAAAACCCAGTCCGGATTCTCTGGCAGCTGTTCCCAGCAGCAGATTTTCTGCCGTAGGACTCCACATTTTTAAATGCTTCAGGGTCGGGCGAACAACGTAGTGGCGCAGCTCCTTTGCACAAATACCCATCGGGATTTCCTTTGTCTTAGAGCATTATTTTCATTATTCAGATTATCGTAGCACTCAGAAAATTCTTAAGTACAGCATAATTTAACCAGGGCATACTTCGGGTGTGAAAACCACAGCAGCCCCTGATAGTCATTTTCCGATAAAACTGAATACCTGAAAGTTGCGAAGGCGTTGAAAGGCGTGGGGTGCCGGGAAAGAAAAGAAGGAGACTACTCCCCTTCAAATTCACACAGTGAGAAGACAGGAATTCCTGCTTCATTTAGTATCTTTGAACCACCAAGGTCTGGAAGATCCATAATGGCAGCTGCTTCCAGAATTTGTCCGCCCAGTTGTCTGACCAGTTGACCGGCCGCAAGCAAAGTGCCACCTGTAGCAATCAGGTCGTCAACCAGAATGACTTTATCGCCTTTCTTAATAGTGTCTGCATGAACTTCAAGCGTTGCCTTCCCGTACTCAAGTTCATAATCCTGAGCGACAGTATTGTAGGGCAGCTTTCCCTTTTTTCTAAACAGGATCAGTGGTTTGTTCAGGGCATATGACAATGCAGAGCCTATCAGGAAGCCCCGCGCATCAAGAGCGCCGATCCGGTCAAACTCAACATCCATATAGCGATGAATGAGGCTGTCCATGACCGACCGCCAGGCTTTGGGGTTCTCGAAAAGAGTGGTCACATCCCGGAACTGAATGCCGGGCTTTGGCCAGTCAGAAACGGTTCTAATCTGTGCTTTCAGATAAGCTTCGTCAACGATCATATCTTTCCCTTAATGTCCGTTCCTGGTGCGCTTATGCGGAGGAGATAATCTGTTCCAAACCGACAGACTTTCCACCCGCCAGGGAGCATAATTGAATCGGGTCACGGATTTCAATTTCTTTGCCCACTGCGAAGATCAGATCGTTTTTCTGGAACCGGGTAAATACCCGGCTAACGGTTTCTACAGCCAGTCCCAGGTAATTGCCCATTTCATTGCGGGACATGGACAGGCGGAATGACTGGGATGAGAAGCCTCTGCGACGAAAACGACTGGCCAGGTTGATCAGGAAGGTCGCAATTCTTTCATCAGCGTTTTTCTTGGACAATAGCATCATCATCTGCTGATCTTCACGAATCTTCTTACTCATCAGGCGCATCATATGACGACGCAACTCCGGGAATCGGTCGGATAGCGTTTCCAGCTGGTCAAAGGGGATTTCACAGATCATGGTGGTTTCCATGGCCTGAGCAGAGACCGGGTAGACGTCAGTATCGAGACCACTCAGGCCCAATATCTCACTGGGAAGATAGAAAGACGTAATCTGTTCCTCACCTTCATTGGTGGCGGTATAAGTTTTTAAGGCCCCGGAACGGACAGCGAAGACGCTGGTAAACCGGTCTCCTTCCAGGAACAGGTGTTCCCCCTTCTTGAGAGGGCGGCTTCGCTTGATGATGCGATCAAGCTGGTCAATGTCTTGTAGATTCAATGCCAGAGGTAGGCAGAGGGAGCTAAGACTGCAGTCTCTGCAGGCCACATGGCCAGGTTGTCGTACATTGGGCTTTGACGTCATTGAGTGGCCTCAAAGTCGTATTGGCGAAATCGCTGACGATTCTATTGAAAATGCTACCAAAGTGTAAGTCTGTGCTTTCCGAGACTAAAGCGTAATTCCTTCATACTTAAGGCTTTTTCGGAAAATCCTTACTGGGTTGCGATAAGTCCGCACTAAAAAAATGTTGTACTTGATCAGTTGCCTGGCAGTTAAGTCATTGAGCTTGATGAGAAGGCTGTGAACGCTATCAATACCTATGATGCAAGAAAGATGTTCTTCAGCGCCAATGTGTCGATAACTGTACTGAATACAATTTCGTAAATCAGGGAGATTTACGCCATGAGTCTGCTCAGCTCAGTGACAGGGATTCTGTTTACTCCAACCGTGCAAGTGGCTGAACCTCGAACCTTTGAGGAACTCGTTGCCGCTGAGGATTTGACGTTCAATGATCTTTCACCACAGGAAAAGCAAATCCTGATGGCCAGAAAGGGTGAGCTGACAATTGAGGAACTCAGGGCATTAAAGCTCGAAGAGGCCGAGTGTGCTGAGCTTGAAGAGGCGCATCGTATCCGGCTTCAAAAAAGTGCGATCTGGGATGGCCGCAGAATTGCTGTCACGATAGCCAAGGGAACCGGGGTTCTGGTCGTCGGTGCTTTTGCTGCCGGGGCCGCTTCTGTATCGGTGCCTGTTGCTGCCGGACTGGCTGTATGTTCAGGGGTGGGCTACCTGTTTTATCTGCGGACCCATTCAGGCGAGCTGGAAACACGTTCAAAGCAACTGACTGATTTTGTCATTACCCATGCACAACCCCAGAGAATCATTCGGGAACAGCTGGAGCTAAGAGAGTCTGAGCGTGCAGAGGCTCTGGATAGAAGGCTCCGTGAGGCAGAAGACGCGCTGAAGTTGGAGAAACAGCGAAAAGCAGAGTTGGCCGACCAGCTGCTCCCGGGAAAAGCGGATCTGGCATCAGGGCAAGAACACTTTAAACAAATGCAACATAGAATCGAAAAACTCAGGGCTGCGGAGAAACAGCAAAAAGAGTTGGCTGGTGAGTTGAAAACACTGACTGAGCAGCACAGGAAAGTTGATCGTGAGATGGTGGAAGTGCTTGATGAAGTTGAACAACTGAGTGAGGCGCTCAGGAACAGGCAAGGCAGTGACAAGGGAAGAGATCGCCAGCAGTTAAAACAACAGGATTTGAGGTTACAAGAGACACTTCAGCTTTTTCAGGAAAAGGTCGAGGCGCTTGAAGATGAAGCACGGATACTGACTGAAACCATTAAAGAAAAAGATATTGAGTTTGAAAGGCTGAATCGGCAGAAAAACCATCAGACTACTGACATTCAGGCACTGATTTTGCAAAAGAAAGCCGTTGAGCGAGACACCATTAAACCATTGCAAAGAAGACTCAGGGCAGCCGAGCGGATGCTGATGGAGGCAGGAGCCGATCAGCAGGCTATTCAAAACCAGCTGTTTCAAACCCAGCAGACAGTTCGATCTCTGGAAACGGAGGTAAAGACGGTTTCTGATGAGGCGGTTACCCAAAAGCTTGATTTGGAGAGGGCTACTGAGAAGGCACTGTTCCTGGAGTCTCAGCTGAGTTCTGCCATTCAGCATAAAGACAAAACCTATAAGGACTACCTGATTGTCATTGATGAACTTAATGCTGTTCGTATGCAGCTTGAAAGCAGTCAGATGTTACAGCATGAGCTGGAGAATCAGCTGGAGAAGGATAAGGCGGCTCAACGCATTCAGGAAAGGCAACTGAGGTCAGATCTGGAACAATTGCAAAAAGAGAAGGCCGGGTTGATCAATAACTCAGCAAAGGTCGCTTCCGAGAATCAGTTTTATCGGGAGCAGATTGATCTGCTCACCCGGGAAGAGCAGATGGTCAGAGCCCGTTGGGTAGAAGCCCATAAGTCGACTCAGCGTCTCAAGGATGTTGAAAAAGAACTGCAGGCTCAGGGGGAACTGCTCCAGGAAACCAGAGTTCAGTTGCAACATGAGGCTTGTTCCAGAAAAGTGCTGACAGCAGAGCTCAATGGTTTTAAGCAACGGGAAGCAGCCGCTGCTAAAGAAAAAGGTTTGCTGGAGGTGCAGATCCAGCATCTCAGGGAACAGGAAAAGACCGATCGGGATGCGCTCGTCTTGACAGAGCGTCAGCTTGAAGAGAAAAAGAATGAGCTTAAATTGTTGCAGGAAAGTTATACCGGCCTTAAGGAGAATATCAGTCAGGGTGAGCTTTCGAATCAACAGCTCAGAGCCGAACTGGACCGGGTGAGACTAGAGGTGCTGGTTAGAGATAGAGAGATCAGGGAAGTTCGCGACCTTTTACAGAAAACAGAAAGTGTTCTGGAAAGCTCTGAGCAGAAGGCATTTGACCTGAATGCAGAGTATGAGTCTCTGCGCAGCCAGGCCATAGAGGGGACTGTGGTCAGCGCTATGGATCACGTGGATCAACTGACCAGTGATTCGCTGAATAGCAAAAACCACTCAAGAAAGGTTGAGGAGCAAAAGCATAACCTGGAGCTCCAGTTTCAGGCGCTGAGCAGTATGAATAAGCAGCTGCTCGAAGAAGTCACTCAGTTTAATAATAAACGAGGTCAGAAAAAAAGAAGAGTCTGGCAACAGCAAATCAGGCAGGCCAAATCTGAAGCTGAGCAGAGTCAGCTTCTTGCCAGAAAATTACAGCAGGACCTGATCAGCAAAAACGACTCAGTTCATGAAATGAGTGAGAGACTTAAGCAAGTTGAAGAGGCGTTCGCTCAGGTCTCGGAGCAGTTAAATGCCACAAAGCAGGAAGCGAGTGCTGTATCCGTTCAGCTGCAGTCAACCAAGATAGAGTCCGAAGAGCGAAGGCTAAAGCTCAAAGAATTGGAAGACTCCGGGGCTAAACTGCAATTCAGACTGGATTCCCTGACCAACGAGCTTGAGCTGCTCAGGTCAAAACCCGAAGGCATTGATAAAGAAGCTCATCAACGAGTCGTGGACGAGCTGGAAAAAGCACAAGGCAATGTCAAAAAATTACAGGGAGAGCTGAGTGCCAGTGACAATCTTGTAAGCGAATCTCTGGCTGATGTTCAGACGTTGCCAGAGCTCAAAGGTAAGCTCAGGGACATTGAGGAACAGCTGTCGCTCCTCGGGGGGTATTTGCAAACGCCTCATGAGTCGTTTCAAAGTAATGCTGATGAGTTTACCAGGACCTTGTCTCGGCTGAAGTCTGAATGTCAGGAGATCGTTGTACTGACGGGACAGGAAATGACCGCTCTCAAACGTCAGGTCGAACAGCTCCATGATATGAACTATCTGTTGAAAGTTCAGGAAATAGAGGGTCAGACCAAGACTCTGGAAACTCAGGTTAAGCTGGTTGAAGCTCTGAGAACGCTCAATGGGTTGCAAAAGGGCAGCGACCCTGAACAGGCAGACAAGTTTGCTGAAGAATTGGTTGCTGCTGAAGCCTCGCTGCAGGCATCAAGACAGGAAGCGAAAGAGCTGTCACGGACTCTCATGACAGTGAAGAATCATCCTGTTATTCAGGCTGAAGCAGATCCCGAAGCCCTGGCGCTGGAACGGGTGCGCGATGATCTCTTGCTGGAGCAAAAAAAGTCAGCAGATTATCTCAGTCAGATCAATACGCTGAAGATGCAGTTTGTTCTACAGCATTCTGAAATGCCACTGTCGGAGATTCCTGATGAAGACTACCCCAGGGTAATTCTGGAAGTGGTTAAAAAGTACATTGCCGTTGATGAACATGAAACCCGTCTCGGGGCAGGTCTGGAAGCCATGCTGACCGAACCTCTGGATTATATTCACCGCATTGACGATTATGACGATGACGCCAGAGACTGGGAGATTGAGCTGGCTGGCGAAGAAGCTCTTGAGAGCTGGCAGCAGGCCCTGAATGAGGAACAGCTTCGCTCAAGGGCATACTTCAAAGAATTGATGGCCCTTCGGACATACCTGATCGCTGAACTGGAATATCGTGGATTAACAACAAAAGCGCTGGAATGGGGCATGGGCGAGCTACAAGACATTATTGTTGATCAACTGCGAAGGGATGGAAGGCTTAAAGACTCCTCCCAGACGATTTCACCCACAGCGATAACCGTGCTTTCGTCATTGCAGTCGACGGCAAATGACCCGGGCAGTCTGCAGCTCGATGACCCTGTGGGATTGATATGGGATTATAGTGATTTTTTAGATCACTATTCAGGGGGCTTTAACGATTTAACTTCTTGTGCCTCTGACGATGAAGACAATCCGCCATCAGAATACGATTCGACCCAGTCTGAAGTCGACAGCCTTGAGGATTCTGTTGAGAATGAGACGCTCTGGCAGCAGCTGCCTGAAGATTTGGACTATCAGGAAGAGTTTTACCTTTACCAGCAAGTGAGCTCTGCAGTGGATGAGCTGGAGAAAATTGACCGGGAGCTTGAAGAGCTGGATTGGTCTGAATCTTCCGATGAAGAAACCGGGCCAGAGAGTCCGCGAGTCAGGCTGGAACAGAGGAAGCAAAAGCTTATCGACTGGCTCCGGCAGGAAGATGCTGTCAATATAATGCAAAAGTTTCGTTAGCAAGTGGGCAATACACAACCGTTAATATAACAACCTTGTTAGTCAAATCCTGAAAATAATCGGTCATAGTCCCCCGAAGGAATTAAATCAGTACTCCGGGGGAGGGAATTATGGCCAGAAAATCGCTCAAATTATCTTTGGTCTTGGTCATGCTGTTGGCAACCGCTGTGTTGCCATTGCCAGTGCTGGCCATTGATCCGGCCATAATTGTGACCGGGGGAACGGCCCTGCTGGGGACTGGGCTTGGCGGACTCTCCTACAAATTTGGTCAATGGCTATACGGCCCGGACAAGGGCAGTGATGATAAACCTGCTCCGGTATTGGTTGAACCGGTCTCTTTTTATAATCCCGGTGAAGACAAGCCTTATGAAATTACTCTCAGGCTCCTTGAAAATGGCGGTGACGGAGGCGGTGGTGAAGGCGGAGAAGCGCACGTTAATCATAAACCTGACTCGGATTCGAGTCTCATCCCGACAGATCCTGCAAGTCCGAAAAAGCCTGGAAAACCTGTCGATGGGGTAAAAGGTGCTCAGGAAAAATGGGTGGTTGTCAGAGTTGAGAAAGGGGCTGCCAGTCGTGAGTTGCAGTCACTGATTGATCAGTCTCTGCCTGAAGCCGGAGAAGTGCTCTTTCATCCGTCTCCCAGTGCTCAGGCGACGTTAAATGGCTCACGCCACTTGGAAATGGCTACTACCCGGGCGCTGTTCAGTCAGTTGAGTGATCTGCGTCAGATTCTGGATTTCTACCGCAATGGTCAGGCTTTTCTTCTTGATAATGCCAGTCTGGATCAACGTACTGTGAAAGGCGGTAACCAAACATCTACCGGGAAGTTGCAGAGCGGTGAGAGCAGTCAGTGGCACAGCTTTGTACAAACTTATGGTTCGAAATCCCATTACTCATCACTGCCTGGTTTAGAGGGAATGAATGCCGACAGTCACGGGCTGAATGTCGGAGTATTCACTCAGGCCACTGAAAATACCCTTGTCGGCCTGATGCTGGGTAGCCGGAAAACATCAGCCAGTTTTCAGCAGAAATTGGGTTCGGGCTCCATAGAGTCTGTTCACTTTGGTCCGTTCCTGTCCTGGCAGAGGGATCAATGGCAGTTTGATGGTGCCCTGACTCTTGGTACCAAACAATACAGCAGCAAACGCACGGGTAGCGATGGTCATCGACTTCGAGCCTATCGCTCAGGCACCGACTGGAATGCCTTCGGTGCCCTGGGTTATGACATCGATATGGATAACTGGCTCGATGGTCTTACCGTCACACCTATGGTTGAGTTCCTTTATCATCATTCAGAGTCGGACAGCTTTAGAGAGAAAGGCTTGTCTGACGGAGCGCTGGCTGTGCGCGGGCAGTCTTTTGAGCAATCGATTTTACGATTGGGCAGTGACTTTGTCTTACTGAATGAAACCGGGGATACCCCCTCGGCCCTGAAGTTTTCTGCGGGCTACCAGCAGCAGACGGTGTTGAGTGGAAAGTCCAGATACACAGTTAATAATACCGGCCAACATGCATCGTCAGAATATCGGGCTCAGGAGATTAACGACAATGGGTTGTATCTGAGTATGGGCTACAACACCACAATGTCCGGGCAATCCAGTCTGAGCATGAATTATACGGCGATTCGATCCAGTCGCAGTACCAGTGATGGCCTTCAGCTGAGCTACACACGATCTTTCTGATTGTTACCACAAAAACCGGGCTGTCTGGCTATTCTGGCTTTTAAAAGGATAACCAAACAATAGAAATCGTGCATTGCCCGCATTTCTACACGAAAAGTGTCAAATAACCTTTGAATAGAGGTTCTGCTGCTGTTGTATCTGCTGCTTAAAATAACCATCAAACTGCATGCAGATGTTTCTGATCAGCATTTTGCCCCTGGGTTCCACCTTAATTCCCTGCTCAGTCAAAGAAAGCAAACCATCGTCAGCCATAGGTTTCAGTGCTGCCAGTGCATCAGAAAAATAGTCACTGAACTTGAGGCCATAATGCTCTTCCACCTCAGCAAAGTTCAGTTTGAAATGGCAGATCAGTTCGTTGATGACACTCTGGCGAATCTCATCGTCACGATTCATGGTCAAACCACGGTAGATTGGCAGGTGGGCTTCATTGATCGAGTTTTCATACGCTTCCATGCTGACATGGTTTTGCGCATAAACACCGCCCACCTTGCTGATAGAAGAGACGCCCATGGCAATCAGATCGCAGTGACTGTGTGTAGTGTAACCCTGGAAGTTTCTGTGCAGGGTGCCTGTTTCCTGGGCAATGGCCAGCTCGTCATCCGGCAGGGCAAAGTGATCCATGCCGATGAAGACATAGCCGCGCTCCACCAGCCTCTCGGTAGCCTTATGCAGAATGTCGAGCTTTTCCTCAGGAGAAGGCAGATCTGCCTCGTTGATCCTTCTCTGCGGTTTGAAACGGTGTGGCAGGTGAGCGTAGTTAAATAATGACAGTCGGTCTGGTGCCATCTCGATCACCCGGTTCACGGTATTCATAAAACCTTCGACGGTCTGATGAGGCAGGCCATAAATCAGGTCCATATGCACTGACTTGAAAGCCATGGTTCTGGCGGCATCCAGAACAGACTGAACCTGTTCTTCGGGTTGCACCCGGTTGATGGCTTTCTGAACCTTCTCGTCCAGATCCTGTACACCGATACTGATACGGTTAAAGCCCTCGTCACGCAGGCGAGACATCATGACCCAATCCACCTCGCGAGGGTCCAGCTCGATGGAAAAGTCCGAATGACTTTGACAGTTGAAGTTGAAGACGGATCTCAGCTTGTCCATCACCGCAGAAATCTGGTCCGGGCTCAGAAACGTCGGAGTGCCGCCACCAAAATGAAGCTGTTCGACTCTCTGCTCCCGGCCAAACAGACTGGCTTGCATGTCAATCTCGCGAAACAGGTAGTCAAGGTAGTCTTTTGCCTTGGAACGGTGTTTGGTGACTATCTTGTTGCAGCCACAGTAGTAGCAGACGTGGCTGCAGAAAGGTATGTGTACATAAAGCGACAGGGGTTTATTAGTCGCACTGCTTTCCCGGGCGCTGGATTCATAGTGCTCGGGTTTAAACCCCTCCTGAAACTGAACGGCAGTGGGGTAGGATGTGTATCTTGGGCCACTGAGGTCATACTTCTTGATCAGACCTGTATCCCATACGGGGGCTGTACTCATATTATCTCTCGAATTGGTTACAGCTCATCTGGCTGGGCTCTGTTGATGACTATACAGGTAAACAGCCGATTGACCGGTTCTTTTATTAACAGTTTAAAGACTAAAAAGCCAAATGTATTTGACGTGTGTCAATAAGTAGGTGACGCAATTCATACCGGTTCCCATGCTTTCGCGCCTGTGGGGCAGACATGGAAAAAGTTTTCTTTAGGGCTGTGGATTCAGGAGAAAGGCCGTTAGAAATGCTAACCGGAATGTCATTAAGAGGTCTTTGCGTGAAGGCTAAAATCAATTGATAGCAAAGTAAGGAATTTGCTTCATTGCAAACCTGAGAGTTCATACAGGCAATCGGGAACTTTTAATGTCCGTTGCCTGTCTAACACTATAAATTATCACGGAGGATAGATCATGGCTTATGGATTAACACCAACAACAGACAGCTCCGCAACCGGGGCTAAATTTCAACCGCCGCAGAACAGTTCAGCGGGGTCTGATACTTGTCCGGCGACAACATCGAACGGTCGACGTCTGGTTGAGCCTGCATCTAGTACAAGTAGTACAAGCGCAACAGGATACGATCTGCGCCAACGTGGTTCATTGGATCAACGTACCTGTCAGTGGTTGGAAGAACTCCAAAGTTTTACAGGCCAGAATGTAACCGATGTAAATCGGGCTGCAAGCAGCGTCGCAACCACAGCGGAATCAGAACCATCGCAGTATTGTGAATCGGAGGGCACTGGCAAAGTTTTTGAAAAAATCGGAAAAATCCCTGCTGAGTTTATTCAAGAAATGACCAACTTAGTGTTAGAGGAAGAAAGATTTAAGCCTGAAGATTTATCCCAATTAAAAGAAGATAAAGATGCACTGCCATTTTTATTGACACCCTATGATGTAGTAGACGAGAACGGCAATCGTTACAGTGAATACATAATGTCAAAGGGTTCAGAGGATTCAGATGATTCAGAGGATTCAGAGGATTCAGAGGATTCAGAGGATTTTGAGGTCAGGGGCCTCCGGGTAGGTCTTAGGGAGTACACACTGGAGCCAGACACTGAGTTAAAGGTAAAAGCATTTTACTCATTTATGATGGGGGTGCAGGACAGTATAGATAAACTCCTTGGATTTGGAATTCTGGAAAGTGGTCATCCATTCATATACGAAGAAGATTCGAATTCCAGTACCCAGGATCATTACACTCCATGTATTACTATTGCACCTGACTGGAGCAGTCTGATTGATAATATAGATAATGATTATCTGGAAAAATTTGTAAAAAATATGGATGAAAGCAATTGTCAATTGCTCGACGATTGGCTAGAAATCACCCCATCAGGCAACCTCGATGATATACGTGATAAGTTGAAAATTGTTTTAAGTCCCGACTTATTGGATATGTTCTGTCAGCAGGTGTTCAAGATGATCAATCATTGAGCCACCTGCTCAAAACGGGCTGTTGCGTGCCCTATTGATTAGAACGGCTAACCGTTATGTCATCAAAAAGCTTTTGCGAGAAGGGTATAGTCCATTTACGACGAAGCAAGGATTTGCTGCGTTGAATAGTCTAAGGGGCTTCAGGTAATCGGGAACTTTTAATGTCCGTTGCCTGCCCAAAACCATTCATTATCACGGAGGATAGATTATGGCTTACGGAACAACAACTAGCAGCGCTGCAACCAGAGCTGAATTTCAACCGCCGCAATACACTGCAGCGGGGTCCAATAACTGTTCGACAACAACGTCAAATGGTCGAAGTCTCGTTGGGGTTGAGCCTTCATCTCATGTAAGCCCAACAAGACAAGATCCGCTCCAATCTGTTTCATGTGCTCAACGTACCTGTGAGCGTCTGGAAGTAATCCCAAATTTTACAGGCCGAAATGCAGCCGATGTAAGTCAGGGTTCAGGCAGCGCCGCAACCAGAGCGAAATCTCAACCACCGCAGAATTGTGAATCGGGGGCCAATGGCTATTCTGCACCAACTTATAGTTATCTAAGTGAATCTTCGAGTTCACCTAATAGTTTTTCAGGAGGAAACATGATGGGCCTAACTCTTGGAATTGGAGGAGAGCCCACAATCTTTCCTACAATTAATGGAATGTTTATTGAAACGAACCGGGGCTTTTATGATGGAATGTTTATTGAAACGGAGCAGGACTTTTATAAACGTCGGCTGAACGATGATAGTAAAAATCTGACCGATTATAGAGAACCGGGACCGGCCCAGCCACATCAGTAAAAAACGTTGCTGTAGAAAGGTAAGTGCACAAAAAGCGACAGGGGTTTATTGATCGCACTGCTTCCTCGAGCGATTCATTACTCTTTACTCGTTCCCACGCTCCAGAGGGTGTCGCAAAACTCTTTCCAGCATGGGAACGAGTTTACTCCCGTCATTCCCGCGAAGGCGGGAATCCACACTGACTCACCACCAGAACCATACTGCCCGGTGCCCTCCTGGCCTTGTCATCACCGAGAAGGCAGAGATCCACTGTTGGCGCTGGATTCCCGCCTTCGCGGGAATGACGACTTAGCTACCCACACTGGGACACAGAGCGCCTGAAAGCATGGGGTTAATCTCACCAAGGATCACAACGGCAAAGCATCCACTTCTGCGCCGACAGCACCCAATCAGTCTATGCTGGACAACAAATAACATTGGACTCAACCGGGAGAGAATATTTTGGGAGTTATTGGCCTTTGCAGTCTTGCATTGTTCAAGGTTCTTTTCGGTATTGTCACCTTCTCCGGAGTGATTACCTGGCAAGAGATTCAGTCAGGCCATATTGATACCCGAAGAAGTCCTGGCCAGCTGGCGGCTTACCTTGGCTATCTGACGCAATTGAAGCTGACTGGGAAATCGCCTGAAACTGCTGTTCTGGAGAATATTTTCAAGCTATCAAAGCAAAGGGCGCTGGAATGCAGTGATGGTCATTGTATGTTGGAAAGCCGACTGGCGTTGAATAGTTTTCCTTATTGGCTGGAAGACGACGTAGTACATCTGTTGCTGTTTATATCCGGCAAGGACTGGCAGGAAGAGTTTTTGCAGGAAGAGTCAAACCGGCTGTTAAAGAAAAATCTTGGCGAGTTACTGTCAAAGTACTCTCTGGAATGGTATGTCCATGTGAATCCGCCCCATAAACGAACGGTGGCGGGTCTGGCTCATGCTCATATCTTCCTCAGGAGTGTGAACTCAAAGGAGATTGCTGATCAGGTCGAGCAGATCTTGCAGTCTGGTCAATAAGGGCGGGATCCCTGGTCGTTCAGTAATGCCCGCCGTGTCCAACAGAGAGTACGGACATGACCCAACCCTGTTGCGGGCCCGGAATACTGTAGAGACCAAAGAGAATCATCATAATGCCGGCAATATTGCGGGTCAGGCTGGCTTGTATGACAGACGCCAGTTGTCTTGCAAATAGTCCGGTCAGAAATACAGAGGGCAGGGTGCCCAGCCCAAAAGCGGCCATCAATAAGGCAGACTGAGTCGGGTTATTCTGACTGGCAGACCAGATCAGTGTGCTGTAAACCAATCCACAGGGAAGCCAACCCCAAAGGGCACCCAGGGCCAGAGCATTAGGTGTGCTGCGAATAGGCAGTAGTTTGCTGGCGAGCGGTTGAATGTGTTTCCAGAGGTGCTGCCCCAGCTTTTCCATTTTCATCAGACCTTTCCACCAACCGGTGATATAAAGACCCATGGCGATCAGCATAGCGCTGGCAATGATTCGAAGTGAAGATTGCAGGGTTTCGCTGGCATCCCCCAGGAACCAGCCCACTAATCCAAGTAGCAGGCCCGCCAGAGCATAACTGCTGATTCGGCCTGCATGATATGTCAGCATTAACCAGCTGGTTTCAGCTTTTGAGCGCCCTCTGAGGGAAAGGCTAAGGGCCGAGGTGATACCCCCACACATGCCAATGCAGTGAGTACTTCCCAGCAAGCCAAGGGTGCTTGCGGCTAGTAGAGTGGGTACTTCGGTCATGGCTATCTATCTGCTCAGGGTTGTTTATATGCTCAGGGCTTTTTATAGGCTCAGGGCTGTTTCTGATCACTCTTTTTTGGACGGACGACTGGCTTTTGGCGGGCCATCGTCAAAAAGAATACTATGGGCGGGCCCTTCCAGATCATCAAACTGGTCATTATCGACTGCCCACAGGAATATCCTGACAGCAACGGCAATCAACACTACGGCTATAGGGATAAGAATGATCAGGCTTTCCATAGGGCTCTATACCTTCACAGCAACTTGCAGATTATTCGCATTTTCACGATCACTATCCCGGCTGGCAAGTTGTTCTCCCCGGGGAGCAGGCTTTTTGTCTTTGCTCAAACGCAGTGCGTTGCCTACTACCAACAGAGAACTCAGTGCCATGCCAATCGCAGCCATCCAGGGAGCCACCATAGCGGCCGCTGCCAGGGGCAGGGCCGTCATGTTGTAGCCAAATGCCCAGGCCAGATTCTGGCGAATGATCTTGCGGGTTCGCCTGACCAGGTCAAAGGCGTCAATCAGACGACTCAGGTCATCGGATAGAAGAACGGCATCGGCACTGGTCTTGGCCAGATCTGAAGCATTGCCCATGGCCAGAGAGATGTCTGCGCCGGCCAGAACCGGTACGTCATTAATACCATCGCCCACCATCAGAACATGTTCGCCATCAGCTTGTCGCTGACGAATAAATTGCAGTTTGTCATCCGGACTGGCCTGAGAGTGCCATTGTTCTATGGCTAATTGTCGGGAGACAGCTGCTACCACCGGCTCCTGATCACCACTGAGCAGTGTAACCCTGAAACCGGATTCTTTTAACTGAGCAATGACACGGGCCGCTTCGGGTCTGAGACTGTCTGCCACTTTAAACCAGCACAGTGGCAAGTCATTCTCGGACATCAGTAACCATTGTCCTTGCTGCTCCGGAGGTGCCGGTCTATTTGTTTGACAACAAAAATCGGGACGACCAATTTTGTAGTAATTTGCAGCCACTCTCGCTTCAATGCCCCGTCCGGTATGACTGACGACCTCTTCAGCCCTGAGGTCAGTGGCGACGGCAAAAGCTCTGGCAATCGGGTGTTCCGAATGCGCTTCAATGGCTGAAGCAATGGCGAGCAAATTATCTTCAGAATACTGGCAGTCGGCAACGGGATAAATGCCTTCCATTCTTAAACGGCCCTGGGTCAAGGTGCCGGTTTTATCAAAAACAATGTGGGTGATTTTGCCCAGACCTTCGAGTACATGACCCCGGGTAACCAGGAATCCTAATTTATGCAAATAGCCTGTTGCTGCCGTCAGAGCCGTTGGCGTTGCCAGAGAGAGTGCACAGGGGCAAGTGACGACCAGTACCGACAGGGTGATCCAGAACGCTTCTTCCGCTGCAACACCGGACCAGTAAAAGTAAACGACCGTTGCGGTCACCAGTACCGAAGCTACAAAGTAACCGGCAACACGATCTGCCAGTCGGGCAATGGCAGGTTTGTCCTGCTGGGCATGTTTTAGCAGTCGGAGAATCGCAGACATCCGGGTTTCTTCGCCCACATGAGTGATTTCAATTTCAAGGGCGTTGTCGATATTAAGGCTGCCTCCCATTACTGATTCACCTTTGCTGCGGGCTATTGGCAGATATTCGCCGGTCAGCATGGACTCATCGACACTGCTGCTTCCCTGCACTATAACGGCATCAGCCGGGATGGAATCACCGGGCAATACCCGAACATAGTCTTTGGGTTTCAGATCTTGAAGAGGGACTCGAACATACTTATCACCGTCTTTTTTCAGGCAGCTGGAGGGCAGCAGGTTGCTGAGGGCCCGGGCTGCCCGTGAGGTTGAGTGTCTTGCACGGAGTTCCAGATAGCGACCGGTCAGCAGGAAGAAAGTAAACATTGAAACCGAGTCGAAATACACTTCGCCACTGCCGTTTACCGTTGCCCAGAGGCTGGCAACATAGGCGCCACCGATGGCAATGGAGACCGGTACATCCATGCTGAGATGACGGGTACGGACATCTCGCAGAGCTGCTTTAAAGAAAGGTGCAGCAGAGTAGAGTATCACCGGAGTGGCCACCAGGGCACTGATGTATCGGATCAGATCCCGATAGGGGGCCGTCATGTCATTACTGATCGCTCCGGAGTATAGCGCGATGGCATACATCATGACCTGCATGGTGCCAATACCGGCAATGGCGAGGCGTCGTATAAATACGCGGTTCTCTTTCTTGAGCATGGCTTCCTGACGATCCGCTCGCCAGGGGTAGGCCTTGTAACCAATCTGGTGAATGGCGATCAGAATATCGCTGAGTGGAACCTGTTCATTATTCCAGCTGATCTGGGCTTCATGAGTACTCAGGTTAACAGTGACGTTTTCCACACCCTCGATCAGGCCAATATGACTCTCCAGCAGCCAGATACAGGCAGCACAGGTGATGCCTTCTATCAATAGGCTGGCCTGTCTTTCAGAATCGCCATTGCGGATCACAAAGTCCTGCTGAATGTCATCCCGGTCGTAGAGCCGGAGTTCTTCTTCCAGTCGCTGACTGAGTGCATTGGCTTGCAGACCGGGATCGGTGCGGTGCTGGTAATAGCTGTCCAGACCGCCGGCAATGATGGCTTCAGTCACCATCTTGCAGCCAGGGCAGCACATAGGCTGTTCTACATCTTCAACCATCGCCGTGTAAGGCGGAGTCCCTTCGATAGGCAGGTGACAATGGAAACAGTGGCAACTTTCAGAATGTTTACTCATCCACTCAATCCAAAATGCTTCAGGGTTCAGAGCTGGCTTTTGAGCTACCACGTGGCAGCAGCGCGCTGACAACACCGGCTTTCAGCATCAGAGGCTGATTCAGGCGCCAGCCTGTTTCGTAACCGACTTCAGGAATCAGTTCATCCAGTGTTTCCAGCTGGACATAGGTTTTCCCCTCAACCGCTTCATCAACCTGGCCCACATAGATCTGGGTGGACTGATCACCAGAGATGGAACGGTTGACCATGATGACCTTGTCCTGATCGGCGAATACCGGAGAAAGCAGGCTCAGTTTTAATTGTTTGGGCCACTCACTGATGTCGCCCTTCAGGGTGATTCGGACCTCTCCTGTCAGGTCATCAATCAGCAGGTTGGCACGAATGCCATAGTCCCTGGCGTTGTGATCACGGGTGAGGTCTTCATTGATCTGTTTACCTGTTTTGTAGTAGTCATCGACCACCACACTGTCCTGAATCTTGAACGCATAGTAGGTCCGGTAGCTGCCCCAGACAAAGGTGACGGCCAGTACTCCCAGAATTCCCCATACCCAGGGTTCCTGGTACCAGCGGGTGACGGGTTCATTCTTCACAAGGCTCATAATCGTTATTACCTGTCTTCAGATTTGCGGAGCAAGGAATCGGCTTTCGGCACTCACAGGCTCAATATCCGGCTGATCGCTGCTGATTATAAATTCAATATCGCGGCTGCCGGAATCGATAGAACCCGCAGGCAACACCAGTCGAACTACGTGTTGCGCAACTTCGCCAGCATTGACCGTAAAGCTCATATCGCCTTTGGTACTCAGATCCCCTATGTCCCTGACACTGACGGTCATGGTCAGCGGGCGCTGATCCTTGTTAGCCAGTTTGAGGATATAGGTATTTTCAATGCTGCCATCAGAAGTGGTGCGATAAAGCTGATTGCGGTCTCTGAGAATGTCCAGTTCCAGTGCCGAGCGATTGTTCAGGCTTCCTATGAACAATCCGATCATTGCTAGCAGGGCAGTGGTGTAAGCGATCAGCCTGGGACGTACGAAACGGGTTTTCTTACCTGAAAGCTCATTATCTGTGGTGTAGCGGATCAGGCCTTTTTCGTAGCCCATCTTGTCCATAATGCTGTCGCAGGCATCGATGCAGGCCGCACAGCCTATGCAGCCGATCTGCAGCCCGTTCCTGATATCAATACCGGTCGGACAGACCTGTACACAGACGCTGCAGTCAATACAGTCACCCAGTCCCTGGCTTTTGGGGTCCACACCTTTTTTGCGAGAGCCCCGGTTTTCACCACGGTTATGATCGTAGGCGACCACCAGAGTGTCCCGGTCAAACATAACACTCTGGAACCGTGCATAGGGGCACATGTGCAGGCAGACCATCTCCCTCAGATAACCAGCATTGCCGTAAGTTGCCAGAGTGAAGAAGCCCAGCCAGAAAAGCGCCCAGGGGCTTACCTTCAGGGACAAAATATTCGGAACCAGTTCCCGAATCGGAGTAAAGTACCCGACAAATGTGATAGCCGTGGCAACAGAAACACTCAGCCAGATACCATGCTTTGCCAGTTTGCGCAGAACTTTTTCTGCCGACACTGGACCTTTATCCCTGCGTATTCGCTGGTTGCGTTCACCTTCTGTGATCTTCTCCGCCCACATAAATACCCAGGTGAACACACTTTGGGGGCAGGTGTAGCCACACCAGATCCGACCGGCAAACACCGTTATGGCAAACAGGCCAAAGGCGCAGATAATCAAGAGCCATGACAGCAGAATAAAGTCCTGCGGCCAGAAAGTAGCGGAAAAAATATGAAATTTACGCTCTGGCAAGTCGAACAGCACAGCCTGTCGGCCATCCAGATTTAGCCAGGCCGTGCCGAAATACAGAAGGAATAACAGCGCTCCCCCGACTAGCCTGAGATTGCGAAAATACCCCTGGAAACTGCGAGTGTAGATTTTGTCCGGTTTTTGATACAGGTCAATCAATTCCGGTCCATTGGATTGGATTTTTTGGTCTGACTCTGGCATTTCACTTCACTGCCCTGATGGTCGATACAGGCTGTCCAGCGAACCGAATTCTCCCCTATGAATTTGAGAAGCGGTCCTTCGAACGGCATTTGTTTTTCATTGCTTATAAAAGATGCTATCGGAAACTCGGCATTATTTTACATGATAAAAAAAACCGCAGCCAGATGACTGCGGTTTTCATGACAAGGTGCCAGAAGGTAATTATACCAATCGAACTTTCTAACTCCCTATTGCGCTGAAGATTTGAGCCTTAATCCTGCGTTGCCGATCGTCGCCATAGCTAAGGCTATGACTCCTCACGCCGCCTTGTCTTAAGGCTCAAATCTCCATGCTCATCACGGGAGTTAGAAAGCACGATTGGTATTAGTCCTGCGCTTCTTCGTTGTCTTTGTTGTCTGCGTCCAGACTGAATACGTAGGTAGCGACCAGATGGACTTTTTCACTGCCCAGAATGTCTTTCCAGGCTGGCATTACACCGTTACGACCTTTGCGAATGGTGTATTCCACCTGAGCCTGGCTTGAGCCATACAGCCAGATCTCATCGGTCAGGTCGGGTGCCCCCAGCGTCTGGTTACCTTTGCCGTCGGCACCATGACACACTGCACAAGTCGTGTCATAAATCTTCTTGCCTGCAGTCATTGTGGCCGTGTCTACCTTGTCGATCAGACCTGCATTAGCACGGATGAAAGTGGCAACGTCACGAACACCTTTCTCTCCAATCACCGCACCCCAGGCAGGCATCTGCCCGTTGCGGCCTTCCATGATCGTGGTGGTGATGGCGTCAGCCGTGCCACCATAGAGCCAGGCATTGTCGGTCAGGTTCGGGAAGCCAAAAGCACCGGCGGCATCACTTCCGTGACACAAGGCACAGTTGTTCAGGAAGATACGCTCACCCATCTTGACGGCTTTAGGGTTCTTAACCAGCTCTTCGATCGGAGTATCAGCGTACTGGGCAAACAGTGGCTGATAACGGCGATCATGTTTTAGCTGGTGACGTTCCAGTTCACCCGTAGAAGTCCAGCCCAGAAAGCCCTTCCAGTTTCCCAGACCTGGGTAGAGAGCCAGGTAAACAGCAGAAAAGATGAAGGTGGCGACAAACAAAGCCAGCCACCATTTAGGCATGGGATTATCCAGCTCTTCGATACCGTCGTAGGCGTGCCCGGTGGTTTCAGTCGTTGTCTCTTCGCGCTGCTGCTTCCAGGTAGTAAACAGCACATAGATTACAAATGCCAGGCAGGCCAGAGTAAGGATGACGACCCATCCACTCCAGAAACTACTCATCATTATATGGCCCCTTTGTCCTTGTCTGCGTGCTCAGTATTTGCTATGCCACTGGCGTGTTGCGTATTTATATGAGCTTCGTCATCTGCAAACGGCAATGATGCCGCTTCATTAAAGTCGCGCTTTTTATGGCCACTGTACGCCCAGAAACAAACCCCCACAAAGGCGAGCATGGCTAACACAGTGGACAGTCCTCTCAGATCATTAATATCCATGAGTGTCACCGTTTGTTCTGGAGAGCGGTGCCCAGTGACTGCAGATAAGCCACTACGGCGTCCATTTCAGAGTGACCCTTGACAGCGGCAGCTGCACCTTCAATGTCATCATCGGTGTAGGGTACGCCCAGGCTTCTCAGAACTTCCATTTTCTTGCCGGTCAGTTTGCCGTCCAGAACGTTTTCATTCAGCCATGGATAAGATGGCATGATGGACTCGGGCACAACATCTCTGGGGTTGTTCAGGTGGGCACGGTGCCACTCGTCAGAGTAACGACCACCAACTCGGGCCAGGTCCGGGCCTGTTCGTTTAGAGCCCCACAGGAAGGGATGGTCGTAGACAGATTCGCCGGCTACAGAGTAGTGACCGTAACGCTCTACTTCAGCGCGCAAGGGGCGAACCATTTGTGAGTGACAGCCTACACAGCCTTCGCGAATGTAGATGTCACGACCTTCCAGTTGAAGGGCGTTGTAAGGCTTCAGGCCTGCCACCGGCTCAGTGGTGGTTTTCTGGAAGAACAGTGGCACAATCTCAACGAGGCCGCCAAAGCTGATGGCTACTACGATCAGTGCCACCATTAAACCAAGATTTTTTTCAACTAAATCATGTTTTTTCATGGTGAACTCCCCCGGTCAGGCCGTCTGTACAGGTGACGCCTGAACTTCACCTTCCTGCTGGTTTTCACTGCCCTGTCTGACAGTGCGGTATAAGTTGTAAGCCATGATCAGAACACCTGCTACGAAGAAGGCGCCACCGATTGCACGGACAACGTAGCCAAAGTGGCTGGCGGTTACAGACTCGAGGAAGCTGTAGGTCAGGGTGCCGTCGTTGTTTACAGCTCTCCACATCAGGCCCTGGGTAATGCCGTTGACCCACATAGCCACAACGTATAGAACGGTTCCGATAGTAGCCAGCCAGAAGTGAGCGTTGATCAGGCCAACACTGTACATCTGTTCACGACCACACACCTTGGGAATCAGGTGGTACAGGGAGCCGAAGGAGACCATGGCTACCCAGCCCAGTGCGCCGGAGTGGACATGACCGATCGTCCAGTCGGTGTAGTGAGACAGAGCGTTGACTGTCTTGATGGCCATCATAGGGCCTTCAAAGGTCGACATACCGTAGAAGGACAGGGATACCACCAGGAAACGCAGAATTGGATCGGTGCGCAGTTTGTGCCAGGCGCCGGACAGGGTCATGATGCCGTTGATCATGCCTCCCCAGGATGGAGCCAGCAGAATCAGGGACATTACCATACCCAGGCTCTGGGCCCAGTCGGGCAGTGCGGTGTAATGCAGGTGGTGTGGGCCCGCCCAGATGTAGATGGCGATCAGAGCCCAGAAGTGCACGATAGACAGGCGGTAAGAGTATACCGGACGCTCAGCTTGTTTGGGTACGAAGTAGTACATCATTCCCAGGAAGCCAGCGGTCAGGAAGAAGCCTACTGCATTGTGTCCGTACCACCACTGAATCATGGCATCCATAGCGCCAGCGTAAGCAGAGTAAGACTTGGTCAGGGTGACGGGTACAGAGGCGCTGTTGACAATATGCAGGATCGCAACAGTAATGATAAAGGCACCGAAGAACCAGTTGGCAACATAGATGTGCCTGGCTTTACGTTTCATGATTGTGGCAAAGAAGACAATCGCGTAGCTTACCCAGACAATGGCAATCAGGATATCGATGGGCCATTCCAGTTCGGCATATTCCTTTGAAGAAGTCATGCCCATAGGCAAGGTAATAGCGGCCAGGACAATCACCAGCTGCCAACCCCAGAAAGTAAAAGATGCCAGTCCGGGCATGGCCAGTGGAGCCTGACAGGTTCTCTGAACGACATAGTAAGAGGTGGCGAAAAGGACGCAGCCTCCAAATGCAAAAATAACGGCGTTTGTGTGTAAGGGTCTCAGTCTGCCAAAACTGGTCCAGGGTAGATCAAGATTCAGTTCAGGGAATACCATCTGGGTAGCGATGAACAGTCCCATCCCCATCCCGACGACGGCCCAAACCACCGCCATGATGGCAAACTGCCTGACAACCTTATAGTTATAGGTTGGCTGTATCGTTGCAGTGCTCATGCTCCGTGTTACCTTCGGGTTCTGCTAACAATTATTACGACTTGGAGATAACCTGAGGCTTTGCAACTTTGACCGAAAATCCAGTAACACATTCCAATTTTGGTATTCACTTTGACACTGGGCGCAGTGTTTTCAGAGTCAGGCCAAGGCTATCTGGTCGCCAAAGTCTTCTGAAAAGTAAAGGTGAAACTGTTTTACTGGATTTCAGGCCAGATATTCTTTGCTACTGGCCAGCTCCCCCGGGTTTACGTAAGGCCGTGCTTCCTGCAAATTTTTTGTTAGTAAAAATGCAGTTAACGAGTTGAGTCGGAACGTTGCGCTCATGAGGGCGGCCAAAAAGCTGCGCTCGCGAGTGTTTGATATAAGACAGTTGTCAAATTCATTACCTGACAGAGATCCTCAGGCTCTGGCTGAATGACTTGGGACTGACCTATTACCTTCAGACTCCGAGTGTTTTGATCCTGATCCGATAGTCCTGATCTTGCACACTTCTGGTTATTATCCGGTCCTTATCGGTTGGCAGAGTTTTGTGATACCGCCAAACCCGTCGCAATCATACAGAAATATTACTTGGCCTGCTAATGCTTTTTGGGTATGACTGGCTGCTATGTATTGAAATCTTTTGTGATGGCCTGTTTTGTATAGAGTCTGTCAGGATCGCCATGGGGTCAGGGCTGTATCAGACGAGTAAGATGGGTCATTGCTGTCAATTTCTGCCATTGTCAGAGGATGTTCAGTTTTGTGTCAGTGTTAGCAGAAGCCAGAAGCACAAAAGTCTGCTCTGCATGAGATCTGACTATTGCTGGAAGAAACGCCAGTAGCCGCATAACAACCCAGATGGCTATTGAACTGAACTGTTCGTATTCATCAGAGTGAGTAGGTGATTGCTGTTCCAGAATGTTTATAGATAATTTGCACAGCCCTTTTATAAAGGCCTGTAAGGGAAAAAAGCCAAACATATGTGCAAGTCCAAAATCATGATTTCTATCATCGTCCGCTTTATGAGAAAGTGAATCATTATGGATTTCCTTTGAAGTTTTCATTATCTCTGGATCAGGTCTTTTATTCTGCTTGATATGTGAGAAATAGTTCTGGTACTTATGATCATGTCTTGAAATAAAAAAATCCTCCGTCATTTCATACGGCTGCATAGCGGACCAATAGACTATTTCTAATGAGGTTCTATGCGGTGCCTGTCAGAAAACCCAGAAAATTCACAGCGAATTCTGACTGACATCCATTCATAGCGACTGAACTTTACTGCTACGGCAAGCAAAGGCTATTTCTTATACTCATTTGTGTGGAATATAAACAAAAACACCCTTTCCAAATCGTGCAAAACCCTCATGCATAGCACGATAAAACAAAAACTGACCGGTAACAGGCTGGAAAGCTATTGACGATCTCTACTCAGAAGAATTTTACCTAATCGCTTTAGATTGCTGGCAACAACAGCAGCGCAACGTACCGCTTAAAGCCTACAATGCCTTTATCCGGGCATTTGTCCAGGCCATTGGCTTCCTAAAAAAAATGACACCCATAAATTTGTTTTCTTCAGAAAAAATGACACCCATAAATTTGTTTTCTTCAGGAATAGAGCCATTAAAATAGGTGAATTTGACAAAATACGGCAATGCCGTATACTTCTAATCTATGATTTTCATCGAAACAAGTAAATTTACCAAGATACTCTCTTATTATTTGTCAGATGATGAATACAGAATGTTGCAATGGCACCTTCAGGAGAAACCTGATTCTGGTGACATTGTTCGTGGTAGCGGAGGTGTCCGTAAAGTACGTTGGGCACCAGAAGGCAAAGGTAAAAGTGTTGGCGTTAGAGTAATTTATTACTGGAAAAAGAGTGACCATGAAATATGAATGCTCACAATGTACAGTAAGTCTGAACAAGCCTCTATACCCGGCCACATACTTAGAAAGATTGCGGAGGCTATCGTAAATGAATGATCGTGATATCGGCCAAGAAATTCTTGATGGTATAGAAGAAATTAAGGCTTTTAAATCAGGTAAGGGAAAGTTGAAAACTTCTACTCTTTCAGAGCCATCTCCAGCCAAAGAAATTCGACAAAAATTACAACTTTCACAATCAGCATTTGCTGGTTTCATGGGAGTGAGTATCAGAACCATTCAAGACTGGGAGCAAGGCCGTAGAACGCCACAAGGTCCGGCAAAAGCCTTGCTCAGAATAGCAGAGCAGTGTCCTGAAGTATTTCAAGAGTTACGCTAACCCATAAAGTAAAATAGACATCCATAAATTTGCTTTATCATCCACCTGGTCTACTTTTTCATCCATCACTGATTTTTTACCAGGACAGGTGAGTCCATGGCTCAGGCCCGCAATACTCTGATTGACCCCAGTTCAACGCCTTATTACCACTGCATGGCAAGATGTGTTCGTCAGGCTTACCTCTGTGGAGATAACCACCTGACTGGCAAGAACTACGAGCATCGCCGCCAGTGGGTGGTGGATAAACTCCGGGAACTGGTTTCAGTCTTTGCTATCGAAGTCTGCGCTTACGCTGTCATGTCGAATCATTATCATGTGGTTTTGCACATCAATCAGTCATCTGCCAGAGGCTGGTCACGGGACGAAGTGCTTCATCGTTGGACGACCTTGTTTACGGGTCCACTTCTGGTGCAAAGGTATTTGGCTGCTGACAAACTGGGCAGCGCTGAATTGGCCCGTATTGATGAATATGCTGAGGAATACCGGCGTCGTTTAACGGATATCAGCTGGTTTATGCGCTGCCTGAATGAATGTCTTGCTCGTAAGGCCAACAAAGAAGACGAGTGTAAAGGACGCTTCTGGGAAGGTCGCTTTAAAAGCCAGGCATTGCTGGACGAAGCAGCGTTACTGACCTGCATGACCTATGTTGACTTGAATCCGATTCGGGCTGGAAAGGTAGAAACACCCGAAGAGTCCGACTACACGTCGATTCAGGAACGCGTGGAGCAGGTTACACATTCTGAGACTAAAAAACAGCCGCTGACCCTGAAACCTTTTTGTTCGCAGGGCCAGAATACGAACGTTGCCCTTCCCTACCTTCTTCACGACTATCTGGAACTGGTTGACTGGAGTAGCCGCATTGTCAGGACAGATAAGAAAGGTTCCATCCCGTCGTGCACCCCTCCGATTCTTCAAAGGTTGGACATTGATCCGGATGAGTGGCTGAAAACCATGCAATGGAATAATCGTTTTTATCGGGCAGTTGGCCGTCTGGAAGCGATGAAGGCCTTTGCACTTGAAGCCGGACAGAAGTGGCTTCGAGGTTTAAACGCCTGCAGTCGTTTGTACCTGACAGGTTAGCGTAGAAGTCAGTTAAGAAGTCAAAGACGCTCTCTTTATCTCTTCGACGTATGTCAGAATGGATTTGCATTGTCTGAATTATGGCTTGGACAGCCTCTGTTCGTTGGATGGCGCTGTGTGTCTCATTGATACGCTACTTGAAGATAGATTTTCTGATCCTTTTTGGGGTTACAGTTTTTGAATGTCTTATTTTTTATGGGTGTCTTATTCTCTTTTTTTTTATGGGTGTCTTATTCTCTTTCTCTTTTAAGTGCGAATGATGAACTACATCTTCAATTTTGTATCTCAATATTTGTAATTTGGTCATTTTTATTAAAAAACACTCTTTTTTTGTTCTACTGGATTCTTTTTGAAATGCTTCCTGTTTTTTTCTGTTGATAATCCTCTTACCCATTTTTATTATCAGATAGAGCCAGTCATCGTCACTGAAGTACTGAGTGTTTCCGTGCAGGTAATCTTCCATTAATGATATTTTGTATTTTTCGCCAACGGTGAAATAGCCTGCTGGTTTTTCCAGGGTTGTTATTTTTCTTGTTTTTATGGGATGAAGGCTCTGTTGCTCATCTGAAAGAGTGTCATCTACAGGCAACCGCTTGGTAATTTTCGGGCACGGGCCCGCCTGGCAAGTCGTATCTGCCGAGATGTGCTTTGGCTGTGAGGAGATTGGTGGTAAATGCATGGATATAGTCCTTGATAATTCCAACTCATTACTCTATCTGATGATATTTTGCCGAAAAAGTTCAAAAGGTTTTAAAAAAATTGAAAAGCTTGCCAAAGCCGATTGAGTACTTATGAGTCTTCGGGAGTGGCCGGTGATTGCAGCAGTTCAGACACCATTGCAGAAGCACGCCTGCTGGTACTGAAAGATCACAGCCTTTGGTAGCAAATTAATCTGAGTAAAAAATGTACGAAAGTACTATAAACGACGAGAGATCAGCCCAGTAAGTGAGTGGGTGCAAGTCGGCAATGCCACGACGCTTTTGCCAGTCTGACGAAAACGCGCTTTGTGTATGATCTTTCATTCCAGGGTCATCTGCTACAGATTTACAGGCAGTAGGGGCGCAAGTATGGAAAACTTGATTGAAATGGCATCCTGTAGTCTACCATGTAGGCTTCGCCCTAATTTCTGACGGCTATAACAATACAGGAGTCTTGGAATGTATAGACACTTCTTTTTTTGGCTATTAGTAATTTATCTACAAGATGCAAGAGCAGTTGAAGATTTAAGAGTTTTTTTCGTTGTCGAACCATCTAATTTGAAATTCTTGATGGATGGGTGTTATCAGTTTAATACAGAGTTCAGTTACTCTATAGAAGATGTTAAAGATGAAAATAAAGGGAGTCGTAAAGCAGTAGTCGTCTTTATGAAACATTTAAAAAACCCATTCTCTTGTTTTTTGGTTCCTTCTCGTGAGTTTGGGGTTTTTGCTGAGGGTTCTGATGATTATAAATTTTATTTGCATTATTTTGATTTTGGAGATGATGAGCCAGGTTTTACTCAATATTTTATTACCAAGTCTTTTTGGTATCATCTTTTTTATACGTCATTTATCGAGCAAAAAAATAGAGAGTCAAAGTTTGCTGAATCATTTGTTAGTAAAATCTCTGATTTGGAAGTAGTGCTTTTATTTAAGTGTTTTGGTGATGAAGAGTCGAGAAATGACTGTAAAGACTATTTATTAGAGAGCCTTGAGTGGTTTGGGTGGAATATTGAAACTAAAGACAGAAGAAAAGATGGTTTTATATACATTAGAATTATTATTCCTCTTGGAAATGAACACCATAATAATTCCCAGACTTTTCAGCTAGATTCCAATGTTCGTTTGGATATTGAAAAGTCCGGTGTAAGAAGGAAAGGAGAGAGAAATAAAGGTTCTATGATTTTTTTTCCATCATTAGTATGTCAGAAGAAATCCTGCGAAACGCTGGCCCTCAGCAGCGTACAGAATCAGGAAGACTATTGCGCTTTCGGAATGATTGGTTCAAACAATGCTTGTGTATGGACATTTCCCAGAAGCTACAACCAACTGGAAACCTTTGTTGAAGAAAGCCCCGGCACTGGTACTAATGTTACTGCTAAAGCTAAAAATATCTATGAAGCCTGCAGAGAGTACACTAAAACCTCGGCAGATGTCTTTAGCATTACTAAAGCCTTATTCGTTGCTCTGACGGGAATTGTCAATAGTTTCAAAAGAGTAAAGTCAGACGGTTCTAACAGTCTGGAAAATACGAGTAAATATTTAAATGAGCTCGGCTTTGAGGTTCATAATATGCCAACTGATGGCTACTGTGGCTGGCATGCTATCCTCAGTTGGATCAGAAACAACAGATATGAGCTTTTATCTGAAATGACTGAAAATCCAGATGAATTAACGGCAAGTGGTGTATTTGAATATTTTTCTGCCAGAGCGCAAGAACGGGTTGATGAAGGTGATGAACCTGACTTTGTCGTATCAATGGCCAATGAAATGAATGGGTCTCATTCGGATAGAATGTGGCTTGAAGATAATCATATTCGTTACCTGATTGCCCCGTTTATCAACCAAAATATTTTAATGTTTGATATAGCTTCTAATGCTCCCACTTCAGGATGTCCTTTTCAGATTAGCTTGATAACACCAGATGGTGTTGATATTAACTTTCAGAATCAAAACGAAATTGTCGAAGCGTTACATGAAAATCGTCATTGTATGATGTTGCTTCATGCTTCTAATCATTGGTTGTTGGTAATGCCTGCTGATCAAGTGGCCAGAACTCAAGCTAATCAAGGAAATACAACTTCACAGGATTTACCCGGAGGGTGGCTTGAAATTGACTGGAGTAAAGTCGTTGTTCCACAGTCTCTTTCTGAATAAGTAGTTCAGCGCATTGTAAGGCCTGTTCTTGCTCTTGAGGCAGTCATTGTCACTGAAATATCGGGTATTGTCATACAACTTCACTATTGGTCCATATTTTTCCTGAATGTTCAAAAAAATTTGATAAACAATAAGGTCGATGGCTGTCTGAGGGGATTCTCCGGATCAGAGGCCATCTACCACAGAGTGCAGCTATTGGAATTGTGTGTGAGCATAACCGATGAAGGGTTTTGATTAGTTTCATTTGTCAAGAGTCATAGTACTACTAGAGTTCACAAACAGTAATCCAAGAGGAAGTGACGCAGTGAAAGCATTTTTTTTCATTCTTATCTTTTTTTTTACGCAATTTTCTGTGGCAGGGAGATTTTCTGATGCTATTTTAGGTAACAATTTTACAGCAATAGAAGAGTTCATCAAGAAAGGTTATATGCTCGAAAGAGAGAATGACGCCGTGTCCGACGCACTTAATTCCGGATCATTGGAAATGCTGCTTTTTGTGCTTAAGCATGGTGCTGACCCGAATTCATTTACCTATACACATACCTATAATAGTTTGAGGGTCGCACATATTTTAAATGATGCCTCAACGATATCTGAAATTGTTGCATTGCTCAGTTTTGGTGCAGACCCTTTTGGTGACTCTCTATGGGAGTGGAACCATGCATTGGTTGATAAAAGGTGGTTGCATTTAATTATTTATTATTATTGGTGGAAAACGTTAAAGTACGGTAATTTTACAGCCCCCAATAGCCTTTCTGAACTCAATGTCATTATAGGGTCTTTACCTTTCCTGATTATTAACTCTTTTGTTGTTTTTATGGAAAATAATCTTGATTTGGAAGAGATATTACCTGTGTTGCCAGAAGATCTGAAATGGTTGTTTGATTTTGCAAGCAGACAATAACCAGACGACAAGGGAACCATAGTGAGGTCTGATTAATTCGAAAAGTGTTATATTTACAACATATCAGGCCACTTTGACTGGCTCTTCCTTGCAGACTTTTTTTGTTTCTGGCTACCTTGGCATCTTCAAGGTTGATCAGCGCGTGTTGATAAGTGCATCTAATCCAGACTCTTCTTAAATCGTTTTGCCGCAACCACTAATCCAACGATCGTAAAAACGCCCAGGTAAGCAACATCTTTTGCCATGCCCTGTAATTCTGCACCTCTTAAAATAATACCCTTCATCAACCGCATATAGTGGGTTGCAGGCAAGAGTTCGGAAAACCATTGAGCAGCGATTGGCATGCCTTCAAAAGGAAACATAAACCCTGACAACAGAATGGAAGGCAGCAGAATGAAAATGGTCATTTGTGAAGCCTGCAATTGCGTTTCCGCGCAGGTGGAGATAATCAGCCCCATTGTCAGACTGGCAGAAATAAACAGCAGGGTGGCCAGTAACATTTGGAAAATACTGCCGACAAAGGGTACCTTAAAAATCAGGTTACCCAGCAACATAATAATGCCGGTCTGAATAAAACCTGCAAAAATATAGGGGATGATTTTGCCAATCATCAGCTCTATCGGGTGAACGGGTGTCGCTATCAACAGTTCCAGGTTACCCCTTTCCCGTACCAATGCGGCAGAAGTGAACATAATCATCGTCATGGTCAGAATAACGCCCACCAAACCAGGAACCGTGTTGACGACGGATCGTTGTCTTCACCGCGTCGACAAGAGCCCGGCTGAAGTAAGTTTGGCTCTGATCCACAATACTGACCGGTATCTCTCTGACATCGATATTGATGGCGTAGCCAAACAGCAGTAATTCAACCAGAGGAATAATGACGATCATGGCAAAGGTGGCATGATCACGTGACAATTGTCGAAATTCCTTCATCAGGATTGAGAAGATTCTTTGCAGGCTGTTGGTCATGCCTGACAGGGTTGAAGATTTTTCCACTTCGTTTCTCTGAAACCTTTTGTCGGCATCTACCAGCCGGGCCTCAATTTGCCCGACACTGGCTCTCGCTGCTGCTATATCTTCCATTCTCGCTCCGTTGACCATTTCATTGAGGTAGGCTCGTGCCCGCTCCGTTTCGGCCAGGGTGGCAGCAACAGCGGCCTGTTGTTTGCGATCATCCAGCTTCAGGATCAATTGACCGGTTTTAACAGGGTTTCCCTCAGGGATAAGAATGTCTGTAATCAGCTCCGAAGCGGTGGCTGTCAGAGTGACTCTGTCTCGTTCAAGTGTCCCCAGCGCCTGATGGTGATCGGAAGAGAAGCAGCCGGAAAGCAGGAGTGTCAGAGCGGCAGCTTAAGTTAACGCAAGATGATTCTTTATCCATCGGTTCATAGAGTGAAGGCGTTTTTCATGACGATTAACATCCAACAAATGTAGACACAAAACGAAGAGACGTCTTATAACTGTCTCGCCAATGTCTGATACGTGATGAACCCGAAGTCTGTGAGAAGGAAAGTAGTGAGTACCGAATCACTCAGGAAGCGGGGAAGATCGGTACTCAAATAGACGTTTAAGGTCGATCACTCAGCTGATGTCAGGAACTCAACTGAGGGTGCAAAGAATGCACATCCGGTGACGGCCTGTGAATAATCCATCAAGTGATCGTAGTGACCATGGTTATCGGCCTTGATCATGGACTCCATCATCTTGTCAAAATGGACTGGAGTGCGACAGTAGGAGACAAAGTAGAGTCCTCCCTCACTGGCATTACCATAGGGCATACTGTGACGGAGTATTTCCATACTTTTGCCTTCGCTGTTCTTGACGTTGGAACGTTTTACGTGAGCGGTTGGTGCTTTTTCTTCGCCACTGAATTCAATGTTGTCTTCCTTGGTGCGCCCGATCACTTTTTCCTGCTCGGGTACTGCCAGTTTGTTCCACTTTTTCAACGAATGAACCCACTTCTGGGTGTGGATATAGCAGCCACCGGCAAACGACTGATCTTCATCACCCACCAGAGTGACGCTGGCCCTGTCATCGCCCTGGGGATTTTCGGTGCCGTCAACAAATCCACTCAGGTCACGGCTGTCCAGGTAACGAAAACCTGTCTCGTCTTCCTGAATTTCAACCGCCTGTCCAAAATCATCCATGGCTCTGTGCAACAGGATAAAGTTGATATCCCGGCGGTTGGAACGGATATGAAGCAGCAGGTCACCCTGAGTGGCAGGTGCAGTCCGGTCACCTTCTGTCAGTGCTTTGAAAGGAGCAAGAAGGGCCGGCTTACCGTCTTTGTACAGAACATCCCAGGCCTCGCTGCCAATACTGATCGTGGAGGACAGCCTTGCATCGGGATACTGTTGGCTGAGCTCCTCAGTCAGTCGGGGAATCAGTGCACAGGTCTTTCTAATCTGTTCAAGGCTGTCTGCATCTTGTCTGATAGTTAAAACCAGAAAGCAGGCATCGGTATTGGCTTCTGGAGTAATTCCTGATTGTGGTGTGCTCATTTCCAACTCTAACGTCAGTTTTCGTAACAATGGGAACCTGTCTGTTTTCTGTCAGGTTACCTTGCATAGCATGAAGGGGTTTATAGTTTGGATCAATACGCTTATCTGGCTTTATCGGATAGATTGCGGGCCTCTTCGCACTCACCCTCTTCAGCCATTTGTGCCAGTTGCGAACATTCCGATGACATCGGCTGGAAAGGACAGGCTGTGGTCTCTTCCTGACGGGTCATGAGGCTGGCAATAGTGTCTTGCCTGATAATCTTGCTCTCAATGGAGTCAATGGTTCGAAAGCTCAGCCAGACTGCTATGAATGAAAACAGGACGCCTCCGGCTGCCTGACCCACCAGTACCCCATAAGCCCCCATATATTCAGAGGCGACCCAGATGAAAGGGACTGTACCCAGTGTCGCCCGGCCCCAGTTTAACAGGGTTGAGTATCCGGGCTTGCCCAGATTGTTAAAGGCCGCATTGGCAACGAACATAGTTCCTGTAAACAAAAAGCTGATGGCAATCCAGTTGCAGAAAAACGACACCAGACTGGCAGCTTCACCCCGGGCTCTGAACACCTGAATGAGAATGTCCTGCAGTAAAAACAGTATGACTGAAATCACAAGGACATAATACACGGTAAAGAGGATAGCATTTCGAAGCGACTCCCTGACCCGGCTCATGCGTCTTGCCCCAAAATTCTGGCCTATTATGGGTCCAACCGCGCCAGACAGGGCAAAAATGACACCAAATGCAACAGGTATCAGCCGGTTAATGATGGAATAGCCTGCTACGTAACTGTTGCCGTAATGTGACATATAGCGAACCATCCAGGCACCACTGAAAGGCATGGCCAGATTGGTGGCAATGGCAGGGAGGGTGATGGCAAGAATGTTTTTGAGATCCTTGCAAAAAAGCGACCAATCAAAGGGGGAGTAGAGTTTATGTTTATAAAAAATACCGTAAAAGGAAATACCAAACATCGTGACACGGGCCATCACTGAGGCAATGGCTGCCCCCTCTATACTGAGTTCCAGAAGAAAGATCAGAATGGGGTCCAGGATGGCATTCACAGCTCCGGCTGAGAGTGACGATGTCATGGAGAGCCTGGCATCTCCAACAGCTCTGAGTCCGGCTCCAAGGGTCATGGACAAGCTGACCAGAGGCATCGAGGGAATCACAATATGCAGGTAACTGTCGGCCAGTTCATGAACTCGTCCGGTGGCTCCCAACAGAGCAACCATTTGCGGAATAAGAAGCCAGAAGAGGATGGCCAGCGTGACACTGACTAATAGCACCAGGAAACAGATGTTTACCTGATATTGGCAGGCTTTTTTCCGGTTGTGGCTGCCAATGGATCTGGAGACCAGAGCCCCTGCGGCAATGGATAAACCAATACCCAAAGCGGAAGTGATAAACAGGATAGTGCCCGCATAACCAATAGCTGCAGCCAGATATTTTTCACCGAGCAAACTGAGAAAGAACAGGTCGAGCAGGTCGACAAAAAAGAGCGTAGTGATGCCCGCTGCATTGCTGAGACTCATAACAATGACGTGCTTCATTGTTGAGCCCTGGGTAAAGCGGGCATGGGTCATCGTAGGCTAACCTTTCGACACTGTTTAGGTGAGTTGGGCATAAAACGACAAAAGTCGTTAGAATTCCGGATAGTAAAGAGCCGTATTTTGCTCAGTGAACAGGATATTGTGTTTCGACCAGCTTAGTTCAGATCCCGGCGACGGGTCGGTTAAATGGCGTTACAATAAAACGCTTTAGCAATTGCGGACTGTTTTTCTATGGATCTTATCTGGAACCGGGTTGAAACCGGGTCCCCATTACTGATACTGGCCCATGGTGCCGGCGCGGCCATGGACAGTGATTTCATGAATCAAATGGCTGACTTATTGGTGACAGAAGGTATCAGTGTCGTGCGCTTTGAATTCCCTTATATGCGAGAGCGAAGAGAAACCGGTAAAAAAAGACCACCAGACAGGCAGCCAAAATTATTGCAATGCTGGCAGGATGTGATCGGGCAAATCAAAAATGAATACAGCGACTCTCTGTATGTTGGCGGTAAGTCAATGGGTGGACGAATGGCCAGCCTGCTGGTGTCTGAGATGACTGATCTTTCGTTGAGTGGCGTCGTATGTCTGGGCTACCCGTTCCATGCACCGGGTAAACAGGACAGGCCCAGAACAGAGCATCTTGCCGATTTCCCATTACCCATGCTGGTGGTGCAGGGCAGTCGGGATGCCATGGGTGATTATGCAACCGTTCAGGGTTATGAACTGTCAGAGAATATTGAGCTTCACTGGCTGGCGGATGGTAATCATGATCTGAAACCCCGGATAAAATCGGGTTTTACTCATCAGCAGCATTTGGTTGAAGCCGCACAAAAGATCTCTGACTTCATAAAGACAAAGTTTACGTGTACTGGTCTGAACTAAAGTCTCATAGAATAGTCTCAATTCTGTCGGGCAATAGTGAGGATTGGTGTTGACCTCAACAGCAGCGTTGTATCGGCGGGTCTGGAAGTTTGCCTGGCCTGCTATTCTTTCCAATATTTCGGTTCCCCTGCTGGGTCTGGTTGATTCTGGGGTCCTGGGGCATCTCTCCAGTGATATTTACCTGGCAGGTGTCGCCATTGGCAGTACATTATTTACACTGCTGTTCTGGGCTTTTGGCTTCCTTAGAATGGGTACTACCGGACTGGTGGCTCAGGCCCTGGGTCAGGATGATCATCAGGAAACCCGGCAGTGGCTGGCCCAGTCGATCCTGCTGGCTGTTGTAATCGGTGTTTTCCTGATCCTTTTATACCGTCCGCTTCTGGATATTGCCCTGCCTTTATTTAACGCGGCTCCTCAGGTGGCCGAGCAGGCCAGAATCTATTTCACCACCCGAATACTTTCAGCTCCTGCGGTCTTGATTAACTACGCGATCGTCGGCTGGTTGATCGGAATGCATCGTCCCAAGGGGCCCATGTTTATTCTGGTACTGGCCAATGTGGTCAATATTATTCTGGATCTGCTGTTTGTTCTGGGTCTCGGAATGGCTACCCGAGGCGCAGCATTGGCAACAGTGATCGCTGATTATACCAGCCTTGTGCTGGGGGTATGGATGGTCAGTCAAACCCTGAGAGGTATGTCCGGAAGCTTTGTTCGCGCAAGGATTCTGAACCCGGGCTCTATGCGCCGCCTGTTGTTATTAAATCGACATCTGTTTGTTCGCACGCTTTGTCTGCTTGCAACTCAGGCTTTCTTTACGGCACAGGGGGCCCAGAGCGGCAGTCATATACTGGCTGCCAACGCTCTGTTACTGAATATGTTGCTGCTGATTTCCAATGGATTGGATGGCTTTGCCCACGCTGCCGAGGCACTGAGCGGCGAAGCTCTGGGGCAGCGAAAAGAAGATCGCTTTAAGCAGATTGTCAGGGTAACGGGCTATTGCTCGCTCATGTGTGCTGTTCTGTTTTTCCTCACCTTCTCGCTGGTGGGGCAGGGCATCATTGGCTTGTTGACGGATATTCCTGCTGTCGCAGAAACTGCCAACATCTATCTGCCCTGGCTGGCCGCCATGCCATTATTTGCTGTCTGGTGCTATTGGCTGGATGGTGTGTTTATTGGTGCCGTGCGAACGGATACGATGCAAAACACCATGCTGGTGGCAACGTTAATTGTGTTCCTGCCGGTCTGGTATGTCACCCGGGATATGGGAAATCACGGCTTGTGGTTAGCCTACAGTGCCTTTATGCTGGCCCGCAGTGCAGGACTGGCTATTGTTTATCGATCCCTGAGTCGGTCCGGGTCCTGGGTCAGATAACAGGAGTGAATGTGTCGGAGACTATAGAAATCAATCATGAACTGGATACTTCAGGTCTGCTCTGCCCGGAGCCGGTCATGATGTTGCATAACAAAGTGAGGGACATGAAGACGGGAGAAACGGTCAGGGTTATAGCGACTGATCCTTCGACCGAGCGTGATATTCCCAAGTTCTGTAACTTTCTGAATCATGAGCTGCTGTCTCGTGAGCAGCTGGAAAAACAGTATATTTACCTGATTCGCAAGGCCGGTGCCTAGGACTTAATCTGGCAATCATTTCACATAACTGTTCCGGGGTCCCAGCATGGTGCGCTGTGCACCATGCTGGGTCGTTGCGAAACGCATTGCGGTAGAGAAATTGAAGAAAATTGACTAAATAGTTAGTTTTTATATAAAGTTGACGAGTTGGTCAGGTATTTGCATTGTCTATACCAGACGCTGATACAGCGGCTATTGGATATAGCTATAAAAGCACGGGTTACGCTGAAATAATTGCGTGCATTTATTCAGAACAGAATTATTACAATAAATCCTGAAGGGAATAATCATGAAGTTAATGAAACAAGCCGCTATTGCTGCAACTATTGCTGCTGCCTCTGCAGGCGCTCAAGCGGATATCCTGTGGAGTAATGTCTCGGCAACTTATTTGACCGGTGACGGCTATTTGAATGCTTTTTCCGGTGAAGAGGGTAAATCCCAGGTGGTAACTCTCGAGCATGCTGCAGCATACACCTGGGGTAAGAGCTTTTCTTTTGTTGATCGTTCTTTTGTAGAAGATGACGTTGATAATGATGACACCTACGGTGAGGTACATATTGATTTTTCGCTTACTGGAGGTGAAGGCTTTAAAGACTCTGTGATCAAGGACGTTTATTTTGCGACACAGTGGGAACATGCTGCGACGGTAAATCTGGATAATATTTTATTGGGTGGTGCAATCGGTTGGAATGTACCTGGCTTTATCTTCCTGGATACTGCCGTTTATTATCGTGCTAATGGCAAAGACTCTTTTGACGTTGAGTTGGATGACAATTTTCAATTTACTACAGCCTGGGCCGTGCCTTTTTCTCTAGGTTCAACTAAATGGTTATTTGACGGCTTTGTGGATATTACTAATGCTACGGAAAATAACTCGGGTAAAGATGTCGAAATGCAAATTATTGCACAGCCTCAGTTAAAACTGGATGTGGGTGATTTCTTCGGTAAAGAAGGCAAATATTACGCCGGCATTGAATACAACTACTGGAAAAACAAGCTTGGTCGTGATGGGCAGGATCAAAACCTGCCACAGTTCATAGTGCAGGCAAATTTCTAAAAGCTTTCATATCTGTCAGTTGGAACAGTGTTGTGATGGAAAAGCCAGCGCTTTGCGTTGGTTTTTCATCATATGGATTTCAGGGCATCCATAAATTTGATCCCCCAATTCTTAAAAGCAGGTTTTAATTCTTTTAAATCTAAGCTCGGCAGGTCATAGCAGTCTGTCCCGCCTGAACGCTTACCAAGTAAAATCATTTTGATAATGATACTTGAGTAACATTCCAACGAGACTATGTGCCTCTCTGTAATGATGAGCTATCAGATCCCGAACCTGCTCCGTCAACGCAAGCCATCACACACGCGGCCGCACATCCCCTATCAGAAGCAAGCAGATTACAGCCTGTGACTTTGGAGTCTGCCATAGCAGAAGAGCATCAAGTCTTGTCAAATCACAGAAGGCAACACTGGACACTATTGTTTGATGATGCAAATTCAAGTGATTGATTTCTGTTTATCACAGGGTCAGGAGGGAAAGGCACTGCAACCGTTTTCGAATACCCGAAATAAATAAAGCACTTTCAAATATAATGTCTATTGTTATTTTTTGTCGATAAAACCTTAAAAAATAAATTCAGACATGAAAGCAACGAGGTTCCTGACTATGGATCACCTGTTTTTTTTATTTATTTTGTCTGTTACTTTGCCGCTCGCTGGTCACTGCAATGCTTATACCAGCCTGTTGAGCTGGGCAGGTTGGGGGAGTTCCTCCAAAGTTACTGAGACATGGGGTGAGACAACGGGAGAAATTAGTAAACTGTCGTTTAGAGGGAACAATCCGCCTCTTCTTCTAACTTATGATCGCAAAGCGGTTGGTGAGAACGGTAAAACAGTTTCTGAATTGGAGAACAATCAGTTTTATGTCATTCTCGATAGTCAACCGGGCGATCAATTTAATTTTTGTTTCCGGACGTCTCCTGCATCGTCGACAGGGGATTTTCCCTCTCTGCCGGTATTTAAAAAGCCTGTAACGGGTCAGGGTATGCCGGATATGCAAAGTGGGAGAATAAGACGGGTTGCTTCAACACCCGACAGGGGTCGATGGCAACACGAGTACTCGGCCAGATGGCGTTTACCGGCAGGTCATCAATCGTTGGTTTTAGCCATTGAAGATAATGATGATGGCTGGATTATAGAACCGGAATGCAGCGGTATTGTTTCAGAAAACGGGTCTTTACCGTTGTTACCTGGCAGTAATGCGTCTGCTAACAAAAAAATATCATTTGTCGATATTTTTTACCGCGATAAACCGACTGAAAAGGATGGGTCTGGACATTCTGACGACAGCAGTCGTGTCAGTGGGCCTTTTGCGATACCCGGAGCCTCGGGTACTGCGGATAACAGCGAACCATTCACAAGCTCTGGCGGAGGCGGTTTTGGCAGTGGCGATGATTTAGGCGATTTATTCAAGAAGAGGCCGAGTGGTGGGATGGGCGGCCCCCTTTACTCCTTTGAATGGATGAGTGAGCAGGTCAGCAGGGTTATTCTGGTGCCTGGCACTGACGGCCAGGCCGTAAAAAAACAGATTTGGGATGCCCGGATTGTGCTCAAAATCAAGCAGGGTTGGAATGAGCAGGCCATTATTATTTCGCAGGAACTTTGGGATAAAATAAAAGCTGCAAATCTTGAAAGGAGTTCAGGGCTTTTTCTGGCATTGTCCAGAAATCCTGATAATCCGGAAGCTGTGTTTGAATATTACCTGAGCAGTAACCCGCCACAACCGCTACAAACAGAACACTACCGTCGTTATGGACAGCAAGCGTTCATTTTAAGTCCCAAACAATTACGCAGCGTGTCCGTTTTTCCTGGCCAGATCTCCACCGGGATCAGCCATCCTGGAGGAACCGGAACCGGAACCGGAACCGGTCAGGCTGGTAGTCAAAAGGGCGATCTCAACAGGGCCCAGCCAACTCAGTTTCAAGGTGGCTATGGTCGTCAAAATCAGGACAGCGGTGGTGGAAGAGAGAGTGGCGGAGATGATGGGGCAGGTGGTTCATCAAACGGTAGATTATGCCAGAATTGTAATAATAATAAGCCTGTACTCGCCTTTAATAAATGCAAAGAATGTCTGGATCGTGAATCTGGTGTACTTGAGCAGGAATCGACTGAAGCGCAGCCTTCTGCAATGGCACAAGACAGGGAAGAAGAACCTGTGTCAGGTACACAAGACGCTGATACTTCAGTAACCGATGTATTTCAATGGTTCAAAGCTTTGGATTTAAATGAAAGGGAGAGAGAAGATTGTTTTCGCATTAATCATTACTATAATTTACCGGCACTTTATAACCTTTTAACGCAAAGTTTGATGTCAGATAAAAATGCGTTAAGTGAATTTTATCCGAAATGGTTTGAATTTTTAAAAGGCAGTCTGTCTCTTTATCACCTTATTTTACAAGTCGGTGAGTTGGCAAAAACCCAGGGAGTTGAAGATTACGCTGAGGTGACAAGGATTGTTAAAACACTTGCTATTCACAGGGATGAGTTTGAGAGCGAAACCAGTTTGAATCGATTCGGAAACGAATTGCTGAACCAGCTAACCGGTAATGATTTTTTAGCTTCTGATGATGTGAGTCAAGTTTTTTATTCAGGATTAGATAGCCAACAGAAAATAGTGTTAATCAATTATATTTATAAAATATTTGAAGAAATGAGTCGGTCGCTAAAAGCTGAAATATTTCCATCAAGTTTTTTAATAGTAATAATGTTCAATAAATTTGGTAGAGATGTTTATGATAGGTACGGTTTTGGTATACCGGATCCGTACAATAATCGTGGGGAGTTAACAAGAATTCTTAAGTTTGGGTTTGGTGGTGAATACTCTTTTATTACTCCAAGTAACAGAAATTATTTAACTGGAACCAATAGTCAATCATTTCATGATTTGGCATTAAATATTAGTACCAATCAGTTTATAGATTTTTATGAAATTGAAACTCTATTGACTGCTTTTGTTCTCATAAGATCAATGCACGGAAAGCGTTTAAAAGATCTATTCTATGAAAATGTTCGTTTTGCGGAAGATGTATCAAGTAAGCAACTTGAGCTTCTAAGAACCTTTACCTTAAAAGCCGGTGAACAGCTTGTTACGCTTCTGGAACAGAAGGGAGCAGAAGAAAAAGACAAGTTTATACATAGTATGTTTTTGATCTTTGGTATGGCCCCTGGGGCACTATTTGGTAAGCCATCGGATCAATCGTTTGATGAACTATCGGGTCCTGAACCCGTTCCGTCAACACAAGCCGTTGCACATGTGTCCGCAGATCCACAGTATCAGCAATCAGAAATAAGCAGGCGACAGCCTGCAACTTTGAGCCCTCATTTAGAAAAAATGATGGGTGTTTGTTCTAAACTAGGCATCGATCCTAACCAAATTGTCGAAAGAAAAAGCACTGTAAAGTTGAGCTCTACCGTAGCACAAGAGGAACTCCTGATTATTGCTTCTAAACTGGGAATCGATTGGCAAAGATTTGCCAAACAGACCGGTGTTTTTAATGAAGAACATCTAAGAGAGATTAATAAGGGTGACGATCATGATAAGGCAAGGGTAATGATAGAAAAATGGCAAAAAATGAAAGGTCGGATTATCTTCGATGACTTACTGGAAGTTTTTGCAAAGATCGGACGATACGACCTTATACAATATTTAGTAAGGCGTTACCATTTTTGAAATGAGTATCTTTGGCCTGCACAGGGCAAGCCTTTACGGCGGAGCAGGCATTGAACGACACTCTTCTTGCAAACTTTGGGCTTGTTACTCAGAAAGACTTATGGATCCGGTTTAACTATCCCCAGTGAATCGCCGACTGCGGACCGGCTTGCCATGGTGTGGGGGCTAGAGACCTCCGGCTAACGGATTTATGTGCAACCCCTGACTTCTTTGCTACTTTTATCCACTATGTCTTGTGAACTTTTGGATAACCGGATCAACCATGAAAATTTTATGTTCAAATATACAAGCCATTGCATTATGTATTTGTAATTTAATTTCATCTGCTTGTCATTCTTCTCCGTTTATTGCAGAACACAGAAGTGGATTTACGATTACCGGAGATATTAGCAGATACGAAAATAGTGTGTTATTTAACAATGTAAGAATGATTCGCTATGCAAGTAATGAAAGCTTGGAAGAATATTCTCATGATTATGTCTATTTTAAGGGGCTTTTGGAAGGACGTAATGATAATAGAGATATCCCCAATGAAGAATTTTTTCTTTTTATGGATAAGTTTAAAGATGTAAGTGTTATACGAAAATTATTACCACTAACATTTTTTGTTAGCGAAGTTACTGATAAGCCTGTCTATATCACAGATATTCAATCTCAGAATGATATTACAATTGCCCATGGTATTGTAACAACACTAAGCAATGAGAATATAACACTTGTATTTTCGGAAAAAAGTATCCACTCCACTGAGTTAGATAACAAATGGACACTTAGGAAAATATACTTATATAAATCTCTTTTAAACTTTGACGGGCTGAATAATGCAAGAGAGGAGCTTTCTTTCACTGAAGTTTATACTGGTAGTCGATGTGAGTTTCTTATTGGTAATAGTAGAGAAATAACTTATCCATCAGATATTGCAGTGAAACTACTATTTAGTGCAAGTGCTTCAGTATTTTCAGTGGCAATCATTATAGTAACCCCAATAGTAGCTGTTTGTATTCCATTTTTACTTCACTCCTTGAAGCAAAGACTTGAATTCCGTTAGTAGTATGATTCACTTACAGCATATAACGAGCCTGTAGAAAAAAACCAAAAACAAAGCCGTAAAACTTGCGGCTCCTGTTATTAGCGAATGCTGATCTAAAACCTTTTCCCAAAGTGGTGTGGTTTTTTTGTTCGGAAAGCCTCCGCTGGACTCGCCATCAGTAATATGAGCGTAAATATTTCTGAGTTAGAAAAATACAGAATTTACCAGCAACCGACTCCTGCCTGAAATATCAGTCCATTGTACTTAGAATTTTTACCCTACCTAGGTCTTATCATGCCCATGATAATGCTTCTTCTAATATTCTCTGAATATAATTTATTCCTGGTTGAGCTTCAGGATTGTTCTTGCCATTAAATATGGTTGTGCCGTGCAGTGCGACCCATGTGTGAAATACCGGGCATGGAGGACATACCTTCAAATCCATAGCTGTGGCTTTCTCTAATGAATTTATGCCCGAAAACTTTAAACTATCAGCCATGTTTTTCCAGGACTCGTCATCAATGGAATCAAAATAAACTGGATCCAGAGTGGCGACTATATTCTTTGCCAGTTGGAAGTGGTGGTTGTCGTTACCTTTTTCGGGTGTTACCGGAGCAACGTATCTTGATGATAAGTCCTTATAACTAAGAGAATCTCCATCGTTTTTTGCTTCAGAGAGATATTTCATAGCTTCAGATGGGCTCTCATACTCGGTTTTAAAGTATGGTGACGAATATTCTCCTGGAAATATGTTCTCTCCTACAACTTTATCCACGTCATTGCTCCTTTTGATACCCAGTAATTTTTAGAGTCTTTTAACTTTGTTTAGTTCTAATTAATTGCTAACAAGAGTGTGAGTATCTCTGACAAAGTGAGATTGAAAGCCGAAGTCGAGATTTAAAAACATTGATGATGGATATTATTTACATGGTGTCAGGGCCACTCTGTTTGAGTTTACCAGGTAGCAATGTGCCAAGTGTTATCATTTCCATGAGAATAATATTTGAGTAGTTGCATCCCAACGAGACTGTGTGCCTCTCTGTAATATTGATCTGGATTATAAGAGTCATTATCAAGTCGACTATCTGGCATTTGATGAAGGTCTATGATGAAAGGCCTTTTCAAAGCGCCTTTTAAAAAAACATCTTTAGACTGCTCTGAAAAAAAACAACAACTATTTTCGCCCTCCCAGGAAGCAGCTCTATCAGGAATCAATAGATAATTGTGGTGTGGTGAAATATGTGCAATCTGTTTTGATAAATGTTCATAATTACTTTCTGCGTCACCACTTAAAATATAATCAAATAACTTTTTCGCTTTTTCTACAGACCATTTTGTTGATTTTCTTTTTTTGAAGTAAGGCATTTCTGAGAAAAATGATTTATGCCACCCTAAGAGCTCTCTATTGATTTCAGATAACTTTTCTACAACGCCTTCTCGTATGTGAGTTAGTGATAATATTTTTGAAATCATTGGCTGAGTAAAAGTCCCATGACTCGCTAATATATAAGGTGGTCTGGTTAACCATTGATTATCAATGTCTGAATAAAATAAATGATTAACCCCGAGCTTTTCTAAACGATTAGCCAGTTCTGTTTTGTTTTCAGACTTTGCCTTATCTATACAAAAGCTTATAGTCTTAGTAATGTTTTGCGATACAATAATTCTAATAGAATCCATAAAATGAAAGTTCATGGATGAGGCGTATCGCTCTAATTGGGCGAGAAATTTTAGTTGCAGATCTGTTTCAAAAGAGATGCATAAAATATTGTCATGATCTTTAAATTCAGCTTTCATCTCATTAATTTGAGATATTGTTAGATTTTTATCTGAATACACTATTAGTAGTGGTATATCACTTTTACTGAGGTTGGTTCCTTCTTCTAAAATTCTTTGAACATAATTAAGTCCCGCTAATTTTTCAGGATTATTCAAGCCATTAAATATGCTGGTACCATGCAGTGCGACCCATGTATGGAAAACCGGACATGGTGGACATACCCTCAAATCCATAGCAATAGCTTTTTCTAATGAATCAATGCCTGAAAATTTTAAACTGTCAGCCATGTTTTTCCAGGACTCTTCATCAATTAACTCAAAATAAGTTCGATCCTGGGTAAAGACTATATTTTTTGAAAGCTTGAGGTGGTGATTATCATCATTTTTTTCGGTTTGAGCCAAAGAAATGCATCTTGATGAAAGGTCTTTATTTAGCAATTGATTTTCTGTGTATTCATCAAGGTTTGGAAGATACTTTTCAGCATCAGCTCTATATCTGGATGGAGTGTCTGCCACCACTTCGGGGTATGGCAGGATGCACCCCCATGATGATATGTCTGGTTTTATCGCTTGATCCATTATTCCATATCCCTTTGGTCTATATGTGCTTTAATATTTTCTCCTGAGATTAAATTCTCGGGCACAGGTAAAAGCTCTAATTTCTCACTTAGATTGTTCAATAAGGTTGTGATATCTGGAATACTAAATACACCTTTTGATAAGTTAATAATTAATTCTATGTGTTTTTTATCTAAATCCTTTTTCCAATCTAAATATGAAAAATCAGGCTCGAAGAAAATTCTTTTAAAACATTTTACATTACAAAAAGCAGCTTTTTCCTCATAAGGCAGAGCATCACAATTATGGCTTAATCGGGTTAAAACATAATAGACAAGATTCCCGATTTTGGATTGTGTTGTACTACCATCCCAGTTAATTCCAAAATCTGTTAGTTTTAATCTGTTTTCACTTTTAAAATAGAGGACATTGCCTTCAGATAAATCAGTGTTGTTTAATAATCCCTTACTCTCAATATACTTATAGGCCTCTAATAACTCAGTAAGTAAAAAATCAAGTTGTCCAATTGATAATTTTATTTTTTCTTTACCCCATAAACCAACAAGTTTATCCAGAGAACAGTCTCCAAGTTCTAAGGCTAAGCATACTTTGTGATCAGAAATAGAAAAATCTAACAGATTTACAATGTTTCTATGAGGGTTTAGCTTACTTAATACGTTGATTTCAATCTCTCCATATCTTTGTGCTATTTTAAGAGCAACAAAATTATCTTTGTTCGTAGATTCTGTTTCATTTTTAGCTAAATAAACTTTTCCATAAGATCCGCAACCAATCAATTGTATTTTTACATAATGGCCTTTAGCTAAAACAACTGTTGTCTCATTAGTTGAGTTTGGGGGTGGTATTTGTGCTCCCTTTACATGGGTCGCTGAAGAAGTCGGCTGCATTTTGGTAAACCTGTAATGTATTGTGAATTTATACATTAGTGTGCTTTACATTTAAAATGTTTCTTTATTTGTTAGCATTACTTACCAATAAGTTAGGAGGATAATAAGCAAAACCGTAAATTTGACCAATCTACCGGTGAACAATTTTCATCCTGTTAAGTACCTGGCCAGTTGGTTTCGCATATTCTGGCGAGTGGATTTTTTCATCCTTCAAGGGGCAACGACGGGCGCGTAGCCATAGCTACGCAACCAGAGTTGGAACGCAGAAGGATGGAAAAAGCCGCCGTCCAGAATATGCGAAACCAACTGGTTAGGTACTTATCTATTCTTGTCGTTTTAGTTGGTTATTCCAGGGCTCGAGCTCGCAGCAGCCTGGTCGTTTCTATTTTTTTTGTTTTCCGAAATATCCAGTGCTATTTTTCAAGGTAAATAGACCATGAGAACAGTTTATTATGAGGTTCAAAAAGACGATCTCATTGTTGCTGATATTTTTGCTTTCATTTCATTCGTACGCAACAGTTCTTTCAATCAGTTCTCGTTTTCTTTCGATTAACGACAGGGGATTAATAATATCATATAAAAAAAGTGCTGAGTGTCATCAAATGTTTTTGAATGCTTGTGAAATATCTGGGCTTGCAGAAATAATTGATATGATTCGAATTATATCTTCAGTAGTCTTAATAGGAACTCAATATAATCCAAAAAAACCAAAAGAAATATATTTGAGGCAATTAAAAAGGTTGGCAGAAGATGGTTTAGGTCGCACTGGTTTTAATCAGCTGATAAAGTCTTCTTCTGTATCCGCGTCAGGTGGTTTTGTTGATTTTACTTTTCTGGGTTTGCAAAAAAATAAAGACTTAAATGATCAGTTAATGGAGCTCTTACTAGGAGTTTTGAATATTTTGAATGAAGGTGGAGAGTATATCAACATATGTAGTGACTTAGGCTTGAGCGAAGAGCTTCAAGAGTTAAAAAGTGAAATTATGGGGTTAAAGCAAAGTAAATAAAAGCATTATTCGTATCAGCTTTCGTTTTTTCAAGTCTGACTATTCTGGTCTTGGCAGAGTCAATAGAAATATTTTGCAAGATGCATTAGCTTAGTTTGTGAAAATTCCTGCATCTGCCAATTCTATCCGGGACTTGGTTCAACTGCTCACTGCAGTCGGTGGTTCAGCTGAAGCTGGTGTTATGTTCCCGGGCTGGTCTATGCTATGACTCAGTTCTTTACAGTTGAGGAGCTCAAAGCATGACCGATCCATTGAAGATAGCAAAGTATTACTTCCAACTCTCAAATGACAGTAATTTTGATGAGATCACAAAGCTATTTTGTGAAAGTACTACTTACAGATCAGGAAAGGGTGAGCTTTTTCTGGGTGTGAATGACATCATGACTATGCAGAGACTTTATCATGGTATGTTTGTAAGACTTGAATGGCAAGTAAGCAGTGTCACAGAAACCAAACCCGGAATTGTTCATTTTACTTTTAACTTTGTCGGTGAAACACACACTGCTGAAGTTGTAGAGTATTCTGGTTCGGAAGATGTGGTCGTGTATGATGGGAAAATTCAGCACATTCAGGTTCAACGACGGTGAAATCTTGAAACTCTTTTAATAAAACTCATCAAGACGATTAAAAGCATACTTTAAAATCGGACCATAAAAAATACAGGCTCTACGGCGCACCTGAATACGATTTCGAGCGTATAGGTTAGTGATTTAATATAAAGTATAAGGGGGAAAGAGTAGAACAAAGAGCATCAGAGTTAGAGGTAGTGGAGGAAAGATGATTAAAAAATATTCCCATGTCTTTCTGTTAGTGGTTCTAACTGGTTGTTTTTATACCAGTCAGGGCGATATTCATGAATACGTTTATAGAGGGAGTATTTCAGGTTATGCATACGACGAGTATAAATTGTATTTATATAAAAATGATAAACTTTTATCCAATCTACGAGCAAAAAACCTTGAAGTTATAATTTATTCTCCAGTCAACCTTACTTTAGAAAATGATAAGCCTGTTGAAATACTTAAAGATGGTAACTATGTCATCAGGGTTTTAATGAAAAGAGCCTTTTCAAGAAGAAATGCTACCTATAATTATGAGCTATCTCTTTCGGTGTATGATCATTAAATTAATAAATTAGAATCAATTTAAAACTGTGAGAAGGTATTTTATAGAATCTTTTAAGTGGTTCTTGTGATGAAAATATCAAACTAATAAAAATGCACTTGGCAGGGTTTTTCACGAGATTCCTGCTGTGCGCTCCTCAAGCGACAGGCGTTATAAGCCTCTCAGTATAAGCTATAATACCCAATCTGATTTTGTTCTATTTAAGTTGGTGTTGTAATGAAGGTTTCTGTTCTACTCTTTGTTGTTAAATTTATTTCAATAAACACTTGGGGCATGATGGAAGAAGATAACTCAGGTTCTGATAAGAATATCAGCCAGGACACAACTGTAAAAAAAACTGTAAAAAAAGAAGAGTGCAGTGTGAAATCACTAACTTATTTATTAAATCCTCCTTTGCAAGTAATCGTAATAACAACTGATGGTGATATTTATCAAGCAATTACTGGCGTGATGATGGGGCAATTTTATTTGACTGTGGCACATGTTTTACCTTTGTACGATCTGGATTCAATTAGCCAAATATTTGTTGGTCATCCCCAAGGCTCATTTTATAAAGAAGTGATTGTAGATTCCATAAGCTTTAACCCTGGGCAAGGAAGGGATCAGTGCGTATTAAAACCAAAATATTAAGAAATAGAGTTCATAACAAAGATTAGCAAGGGACTTTCCCTGTAGCGCAGCCTCTCCAAATGGGGGGGTTAATAATTAGAAAAAATCTTCCCTGACATCAGGTGCTTAATCTTCGATCATTTCGGTGAAGGCTGCAATGGCATCAGGGTCACCATGTTTAATTTTGTTGGCAATGATGTGGTGAAAGAAATACTTGAAATCTTCATGCTCCTGCGCTGGAAAAAGGCATTCATCTTTGGGCAGAATGGGTGTGGTTTTTACTTTCTTCTCATCGGCCAGCATGGCAAGAATACGACCATCATTGTACAGGCGCCAGCTAGTGACATGAATCAACATCAGGGTGTGAAAGTTGTCTTCTGTCAGGATGGCATGAGTGCCAATATTGTCGCCAATTTCCTGCAAAATGAAGTTAGGGTCTTCTTCTTGCGTTTGAAAGTATAGGGCGGCGGTTTCCAGCTCTGTTATTTTGTATTCGGGAGGCTCAAAAAAGGCGTGATCATGAAAGCTGTCGTAGTAGCCTTCCCAGCGTCCATTCAGCGGATCATTGAGCTCTCGGGCAGGCACCAGCTTATTGAGCCATGGCACCAGAGCATCCACTGTACCATCTTTTTTCAGGGCCCAGCAGAGAATTTTCATACTGAACAGTTTTCCGGGATTAGCGTCGTTGCTGTAAAGCATTTCCAGGCCATCCTGCTCCGGCGCCAGCCTGATAATTTTTTCACTTTCGGTTTCGTTGACGGGTTTGCGGGTAAAAAGGTCAATCACATTCCCTTCGTCATCCGGCTTTTTATCCATTGAATCTCCCGTGCTGCAGGGCGCATAAGTGTGAGTCAGGAATCGCCCTTAAGGCTGTCTATCGGCACTGGAGTCTGGAAGTTAATTCGGAGGGATTTGTCCGGGTTGCATCTGGCATTCAGACAGCACTTTTTGCCAACTTCGGGTATGGCGCAGAATGGCCTTGTCCAATTGCTGCCAAACTGAAAAGGCGTAATCAGAACCGGTAATGGCCAATAGGTAGTCTTTCATGGCCTTGTCTGGAGCAGGTGGCAGTTCAAGCAGTAAAGGCAACATGACAGATCGCCACTCTCTCCCTTCTGAAACGACTTTGGCCATGTAGGGTTGGATACTGTCGACGTAGAAAAGTCTGAAGACGTTGTTGAGTCGTTCTATTTTTACAGAGCGCCGACCTTGAGGGCAGATATTGTCGCTCTTTTCCAGCATCACTGAAACACGGTTGAGAGTGTTGGTAATAGCTGACGCGGCAGCCAGTAGTTGACCACTGTAGTGAGAAGCGGTTAATTGTTGCAGTTGCATTTCCAGAGACTGTTGATCGTAGGGAGGAGCAAAACGGTCATTTTTCAGATAAAGCCTCAGATAGTTTAAGGCTTCCAGTGTTCCCTGACGGCCATTATCTCCATGGAGAGGAAGCAGGGTCTGAAAGCCGCTCAACTGGCTTGGCAGTTCAGTTCCAGACAGCAGCATGTTCCATTTGGCGGCAGGCAATGCGGCTTCTTTCCGCTGAAGGATAGCTTTCAATCTGGCTCTTAGTTCTGCCTTTTTATTCTGCTGCTGTAAATAGTTTGTGCAGTCTTCCAGCTGGACGATCAGTTTTTTTTCGTAGTGCAGCAACTGGGAAGGCTGCATCTGCTTACCTAAACTGTTGTTGCGGTGTGCAATAAGCTGCGTAAGTCTTGGGCATTCGAGAAGATTCAGGGCTTCCAGTGCTTTTAAACGAATATCCGGTAATGGATATTGACGCTGTCTTAACGGAGGCATTTCAGGAAAACTGACCGTAGCAGACGGCATTGGCTGTCCGGTAACGTTACTGATTCTTTCTTCATACTCTTCCAGCTGGTATTCAGCTGTGGAACGATAACCACAGCCTGCCAGTGTGATCAGCAAAAGCAAGGCAAGGGAGCGAACAGTTACTTTCAAAGTCATGAGCAGTGATTGACAGGATTGAGTGCAGTATAGGTTTTATTTCTCAAACAGGAGTGACCGATCCACATAAGCCCTGAGTTGTTAATTTTAAGAATGGACTATAGTATCACGCCATCACTGGATTTAACGAATACGGCCATCGATGAAAATTGTTGCTGACGAGAACATTCCATTACTTCATGAATGCTTCGGGGCACTGGGTGAAGTAGTGGCTTTACACGGGCGAGATATTACTGCAAGCGATATTGCGGACGCAGACGCGCTGCTGGTGCGTTCAGTAACAGTGGTGAATGAAGCACTACTGCGGCAGGCTTCATCTCTCAGGTTTGTTGGTTCTTGTACTGCGGGCGTTGACCATATCGATCAGCAAACTCTGGCTGGCCGGGGCATTACTTTTGCCAATGCGCCTGGCTGTAATGCCCGTTCTGTTGTTGAGTATGTGCTTTGCGCCCTGGATATTCTTGCCGATCGGGATGGCTTCAGTCTGGTGAACAGAAAGGTAGGTATTGTGGGTCATGGTCAGGTGGGCAGCCAACTGTATAAAACCCTTGAAGGGCTGGGTGTTGAGGTCATGGCCTGTGATCCACTTTGTGAACGAACGGCGGGTGTTCGGTTCGAATCCCTGGAAACTTTGTTACGTCAGTGTGATGTCATTGCTCTGCATACTCCCCTGACCCAGGACGTGGATTATCCTACCTATCATATGTTGGATTATGACAGGCTGAGCAAGATAAAACCGGGCTCTATTCTGATCAATGCCGGGAGAGGCCCGGTCATTGATAATCAGGCGCTATTGGAATTACTCGAAGAAGGTCTGGATCTCAGTGTGGTGCTGGATGTCTGGGAATATGAGCCCGATGTCAATCTGGATTTGCTGGCTCGCGTGGATATCGGCACCCCCCATATTGCTGGCTATAGTCTTGACGGCAAGATCTCGGGTACCGAGAAGGTCTATAAGGCCCTTTGCCAGACCTTTGGCTTGCCGTGCAGGGTTAGACTGGCCGCTATCACTCCCATGCCTGCACTGAAGAGAATGGGTTTTAATGACTCAGCTACCGCTGCCCAGGCCGCAGGTATTGCGATGAAATCCGTCTACGATCTGCGCCGTGACGATGCGCTTATGCGACGTCTCATCACCATGAAGAAAGAGGCGTGCGCTATCGAATTTGACCGGATGAGAAAGCACTACCGGGAGCGGCGGGAATTCAGCACTCTGGTGCTTCAGGCCAAAAAGTGTGAGCCTAAGGTTCAAGAACATCTGAAGGCCCTGGGCTTTAATCTTCAGGAGGTCTGAGACAGTTTTGCTAGTTTCTCGTATGCAGATCGATACGATCACTTCGTTATAAAGAGTCTCAGGAATCTTACGATAAACCTGTACAGATGAGTGCACTGGGACAGGTTACATGATCAAAACACTGGTGATGAGCCGCTACATTAGACCTTTGGGCTGGATAGCTATTGCGATTTGCGCAGTGACCTGGTGGATGGATCTGACAGAGATCGTGAAAACCTGTCCATTCTGCCGCACGGAAAGAACTGCCATTGGTCTGCTCGGTGTTCTGATGGTTTTGCCTCATTACCGCTATATCAGTATTTTCTTAACCTGTCTGTTTTCCGTGGTCGGTCTGGTCACGGCTTCCCAGCACCTGTTCCTGATGATAAAAAGCTGGCACTTCTCGTTGAATACCCCGCTGGTTATCATTGCTCTGTGTTTGCTCTGTGGCGAGTTGCTGCTCTTGATCGAACGGGCTTTACTAAGCCGTAAAAGTCTGAAGCAATAGTCTGAAACAAAAGTCCGAAGATAAGTTCCGGCTATTTGTTATGCTGGCTTACTTTATGGTTAGTATTAATATCCATAAAAGGAAATTATTATTCGTTTTATCTGTCAAATGAATAATAAGATTTTTAATCTGGAAGAATAAAAAAACTGCCATCCAGATTTGATAAACCATCTGGACAGGTGCTTAATGAAATACTAATGGATGTATAACAATGAACTCAGTGACAGAAATGCAATTACAATTCAACCTGGCTTCAATTCAATCAGAAACTACTGAAGCTAAAGGTTTAGGAGCTAAAGAGTTAGGAGTTAATCAAGTTAGCTCTTATCAAAGTTACCAAGCTCAGGTTGGAACAAAATTATTATCAGAAAGAAAGGTTGACTCTGCTAATGATTTTCGTTTTCTTAATGAAGAACTCTACGTAATAAAATGGTACCTTGAAGAACATTACGCTGAAAAGCTCGACGTTGAAAAAAAATCCGGAGTTAAAAAAAATCATGTTTTTCCGTTTAGTTTAAATGGTGTAAAGCATTATAGATTAAGTCCGGATTACCCTGTTTCAGGAAAAGATTTTTCAGTGTCTTTGCCTTTGAGCGAGGAAGTAAATCTTGATTTATGCTATCGGGAGAAAGTAAAAAAAAGGTTGTCAGATATCTTTACGCACGGCTTTGAGAATGTTTGCAAAACTTTATATTTTTTTGAAGATCAGGAAAGTGTTGTGAGTGGTGTTTGTCATCAATTTGTTAATTACCTGGCATTTGGAATGGATAAACAAATAAGTCAAAATTTCAATGGCTGGTATGAAAAGCTTTCATTTGTATCTATTCAAAAATTCGATCAGGAAAAAGTACGCTGGGGAGACATCGTTCAATTATTATCAGGTGAAAGTTTAGTTCATAGTCTTTTTTACATAGGAGATGGAAGGTATATAAGCAAACATGGAGTGTGTGATATATTTTTTCAGTCATTGTCAGCTGCTCAGGAGTCATACCCTTCAGACTCAGTGAGGATCGTTAGATTAGCGCCTGAATATTATTCAAAACAAATAACCTTTGAAGGAAATGACTGAGCCTTCTGGTTATCTGCGGCACGCCTGGTACTCCAAAAAAGTTTTGGTGCACTCAATGCAAAAACTGCTTCGGTAATGACTGCTGGTGTCAAGTTAAAAGGCAAAGTGAAAAAAATGAGCTATTTTTAGTTTCTGATGTTAAAAACACATGGTGGTACATCATGAAAAGTATAAAGATTTTCTTGTCAATTTTTATAGCTTTTTCTATGTTTCCTAACTCAGGATTTGCAGATGGTAAAGAGAAATTAGAAGCCAGTATAAATGAATTCAAAATAGCTTTTACAGATAGATTGCATGGTTCACTTTCCTGGGGGATGCAGCATGATGCGGTTTCAATGCTGCATATTACTGATGAGATTGTTTCAGAACATGGCATTCGAAGTGAATTGATACCCTTTGTTTCAACCCTAAGTGAAGAATACGCCGCTAAAGGGGATGTTCTTTCACTACTCATATTGGCAACATTGTGTTTGCATTATGTTCCAAATGAGAGCCGTGAGTTGATTTTAAGATATGTTATGATACTCCAGTCTGCAGTTTTTTATGAAATGAAAGGAACAGTTAAAAAAGAACTTATTTTTGAAATGATACAAGAATTTTTCGGAACTATGAAACCCGAAAAACAAAGTATGTTTGTTGAAGAATCGCGAACCGTATTTAGTTCAATTTCTCAGGGTCATTATGCTGGGAAGTTGTTCACGAATCAGTCAGGGGCACATTTATTAACTTTTTTACCCACCCCTTTGTTGTTAGCAGAGGCACTGATTTCTACCTGGACAATCAAGCGAGGAGTAAGTAGATAGTAAAGCGAAAAAATTGGATGGCCAGAGGTTTCTGGTATTTATCTAAAGCGTCCGATAATAGCTTCTTTACACCGGCGGTTCACAATGGTTGGTGATAGAATCATAATTAATAGCTACTTTAAGATAATCGAGAATCGTTTTTTTGAGCAGAAGCTTAAACATCGAAAGGTTAGAGCGTTGAGGTTTTTATGTTCCGTAAATATAAGATAAGTCTGATCTTGAGCTTATGTGGCATAGGCTGCTTAGTCGTCTACTACTCTGTCGGTGCATACGTAAATCACAACGGAATACTAACCGAGTCATTCGGTTTTCTCCCATTGTTCTGGATTTTTCAACTGTTGGCTTTGGTGGCGTTTGCTATCAGCTTTTTTAAGCCAGAATGAGCTAAAAATAAATAATTGTCATAAGTACCTAACCTTGCGAAAAAAAAATGCCTCTCATTACTTTAGGTACTTGTCATTTCTTCTCAAAGTAATATTTTTCAATAATGGAAATGGTTATGTTGCTCGGCATAAGTATCGAGAAAACCATCAATAGCTAACGATTTTGTCAATAAGACTTTTTTCCATCGATTGTCATCAGGTAGGTAATATTGAGTATATAAATAACTCTTTATTGAGTATGCTTCAAGCCCTAACATTAAGCCTATAAGAAGAGAGCTGCCAAAATAATCACCGAATGTTTGATATCGCTTCCAGAAACCGTAACCTTCTCGCATGCGAGCAAGTCCGGAAATGGTCCAGAGGACAGGAAAAGATGTCATTCCTATTATTGCAGTTCCTTCACCGCGAGGGAAGCTATAATACTCGATTGTTCTGTAATTCGAAAAATTATTCTGTAGATTGTTTTTGAAAATTTCTCCAGCGGAAATAACTCCATGCCGAGCCAGCTTATCTGAAAAAGCATACAGTGCTGTAGATATATCTGTATTAATTTCACTGGGTGATGCAAATATATGTGACACCCATCGTTTAATAACGGGAGATTTATACTTTTCAGTTTTAATATCGATTACTGTATTTTTCCGTAAAACTAACTCAATATTATCAGCCGCTAAAGTTGTGGTAGGATAAAATGAGAGGCCATAGGGTTTAAGATAATCGATTACTTTAGTGGAAGTGATTGGGCCAAAGATATTAATTCCTTTTATCTCGGATAAACTCACTTTTCTCTTTTCGGTATTATGGTTGATTCGTTTTTTTAGCTCATTTATATCAACAGTGTCAGTGCAAAAATGAAATGCGGAATACCCGTTTAACTCCAGGCTATCCATATAATGTTGAATCGCACTATTATAGTTTTTACAATAATTTTCATGAAAAACCATTACGTAAGTTGGTCGTAGCGCAGAGGCATCTGCACTAAGTAAAAAAGAAAATAAGTATAATAAAACTATTATTCTGAGCAACATAGCTTTCATCTCCATACTGTGTATATAGTATTAGACATTAAAAAGATGAAATGGTTTCAAACTACCAGAGATCGTGAAACGGCAGCATTGGAGTCAGGCGCTCATGCGACGAAAAGGGGAAATAGGAAGGAGGAAGTAAGGGGAAATAGGACATCCATTAAATGCTTCTAAATCAGGAAGTAAGGGGAAATAGGACATCCATTAAATGCTTCTAAATCAGCAAGGACTTCACATGAAAATCATTATTCTCATTGCCTACGAAGGAAAGATCTTCTTGCTATGCACAAATGTACGTATGCCACTTTTATCTTTACGAACTGCTTTAGCTGTTTCTGCCGGTTTAGGGTGTTGTAGCTCTGGCGCCGGAATGCCAGCGCGGTGTCCTTCTATAGTGTCTATTTTTTCACAAGGGCTTATGAACACCACTCAGAAAAAAACTCTCAACAAAATTACTGATATTAAGGCACTTCCTGTACCAGAGAATTACTTTCATACTGGGTCGTACAGCACTTCGTTAGGTCTGACATGGACATGCACATCAAACCACTTATACGCCTCTTTGTCGGTAATCGATTCATCAATCCTCTCCACCAGCTTGTGATGATAACTAACGGTGATACGTTCAATAATCAGTCCAAGATCCCGTGCAACATTAACCGTACTCTTTCCGTTTACCGTTGTTTCCAGAAAGGCTGTCTTGAAAGCGTCCGAGCCGTAATCTTTTTTGTGCTCTAACAGGATCTCTATGGTTTTCTGATTCGTAATCATTTCCCGGTCAATGATCTCCGGCAGTTCCAGAAGCCATCCGAAACTGTCGAAACTCAACTTAAACTGACGGGCAATCACATTGCTCATATAGAAGTCTCTGGGTTTGATAGCCCCGGATTTGCGGTTATCTGAAAATGCCCAGCGGCTTTGGGTAAACTCGTTTTTAAACATGTATTGCGCAAAAGGTTCGCCCGGTTGATTGCTGCCTTTAGTGATCGCCTCATCGAGGACGGTTATTTTGGTTGTGGTCAGCTTATCGAGTTTTTCAAATTCAGAAGCATATTGCTTCTCCAGCTCCATCAGCCGATTTCGGATCTGCCGGTCCCGCTGGATTCGGTTTCGGAAATTTAAAAGGGTCTTAAATTCAGTGCTTAAAGTGTTCTTAACCTCCGGCTTCCAGAACGACTTGCCTTTAGCCGTGGGTAGCAGGGCCGCAAACTGTTGTTCAAGCACTCGGCGCAGTTTCGGCTGATGGCATTCATCCTGCTCTGCCAAACGGACAATCCGCCCTTCCGCTGTCATGCCAAGCTTGTTCAGTGGCTCTTTGCCGGAGCTGTCCTTCAGGTAGCGCTCTATTGCTCGAGTCGTTTCTTCAACCGATGTTACATGAGTTACAGTTGATTTCCCTGTATCGGGTAATAGAGGCGATTCAGGCAGTGAAGGTTCACTAGTGTTACGTACAGTGACGTCCCTGCCCATAATAGCACCGGTGGATGCTTCCTCTGATTTAGCTCGCTTAGGTTCTGGTGGAAATGGATTGAATGACTCATTTCTTTTATTGATACCGTCCATGAATTATTACTCCAAAGCCAATATTTACCTTTATCCAGTCAGGATTAAAGGTAGTAAGTTAGAATCAGATTTATAAAAGAAGTTCATAACAAGTTGTTAAGTGTAACTAACAAAGTTTTTGCCTCTCAGTACATGCATAATGGTGCCACTCAATGCTACGGATCTGAAAGACATTGCCTGAAAAGTGGCCTGACTTACCGTAGGTATAAAGCTCTCGAGTGGATCAGACCTCATTCTCACGCTGTGAAGACAATCACGGACGTTGTGTTATATGTAAAACCCGCTCTGGTTTAACTGCTTAAATACTGGATCAGATTGACAATAAAAAGTAACAGCGCAATCAACTGCCAGGTCAACACCGGATTTCGTTCTATCAGGGGCTGAAAGTCCCGGTTCCTGAATGAACGGTTCGGTTGTTTGAGATCTTGCAAAAACTCAGACAGGGCAGGGTATCGTTTAGCCGGGTCAGCAGCCACGGCTTTTGCCAGTGCCGAATCAATCCATGAAGGAATGGATGAGTCAGACAGGTTGGCGTGGCGGTATTGCATATGCTGATAATGTCTGACCCTGATACTGCTGCCTGAATGTTCCGGGTAGGGCAGTTTACCGGTCAGCAATTCATAGGCCATCACGCCAATGGCAAACTGATCCGCTCTTTCGTCGATAACCCCGTCCAGAAAGTATTCCGGCGCCGTATAGTTTTTGCTGCCCTGGGGTAAATCGCTGTGATGAGCCTGCTGATTTTCCAAATCCCCCGCGACTCTTGCTGATCCAAAATCAATCAGTTTCAGACGGCCTTTCTGGTCAAACATCAGATTTTCCGGCTTCAGATCCTGGTGCAGAATCTGAAGTCTGTGCAGCCCCCGAACAGCGGTGATCATCTGGGCGACAATATCCCTGACCTGAGTCAGAGTCGGTTTGGGGTTCTCCTGCATCCAGCTGCGCAGGGTCTGACCTTTTATGTATTCACAGGTATGGTAAAGAAATTTCCGACCTGGCCTGGGGGCCATGATTGCCATAATAGAAGGATGTTTTACTCTGCGACCAATCCATTCTTCACGCATAAAACCTTCGAGGTAATCGGGGTCATCTTCATAGTTGATAGAAGGGGTTTTGATGACCACATGATGGGCAGCGACTTCCTCAGGCCCAATATCTTCTGCGAGATAAAGCTGGCTGCGTTTGCTGGCGTGAAGTTCTTCAAGAATACGATAGCCGTCGAGTATCTGACCAGGGTAGAGATCTGGTGGCAATCTCAGTTGGGAAAGCCTTTCCAGGTTTTCACCAGCATCTCCGGCAGGGACTTCATCAATGCGACCGATGACGCAGGTCAGGTTGTCATGGCTGCCGTTCTTTAATGCCAGGTCCACCAGATGTTGTGCCACTTCATCCAGTGATCTTTGATCGGAAAAGCACTTTTTGAGGGCATCCTGTGAGAGAAAATCATGAATGCCATCGGTGGTCAGTAGCAGTATGTCTCCGACATCCAAAGCTTCTGATCTGTAATCCACTTCGACATCAGGCGCCATGCCCAGTGCCCGACCTAAATACTGTCGTCCACCCAGAGTGGCAGTATGATCCCGGGTCAGACATTCCAGCTCATTATTTCTTATCCGCCAGGCTCTGGAGTCACCGGTATGCACCAGATGCAATGTCGCTGACTTCAGAATCATGGCGGTAAAAGTGGTACACCAGCTGCCCTTATCCATGGGGTCCGTATGACCCTGCTGATAAAGCCAGCGGTTCAATGCGCTGAGAATCCTGGCGGCCGAATAACGGGCCGTCCAGGAATCCGGGGTACTGTAATAATCAGAGGTAAAGCTGGAGATAGAGGTATGGCTGGCCCGACGGGCTTCACTACAGGCGCTGACGCCGTCGGCCAGAGCCAGAACAGCACCTTTGTTATGCATTACATGGGTGTTTGCTGGCACCTCCGCCACCCAGGCGTCCTGATTTTCTTCCTTGACGCCGGCACTGCTGGCACCGGCTGTGGTCATTTTTAACGGCTTCATATTCTTCTTTTCTGTTTCCCGGCGCCTAGAAAACCATTGCTGGCAGGTGCTGTCAAATGCAATAACAATAGAAGTGCTGTGGTCTTGCATTAACATTGACCTACATGGTTTCTCGGAAGGTTTCTTTCTGATAACGCAGCAGGGGTGACAGGAAGTATTCCAGTAAACGACGCTGGCTAACAATAACGTCAGCGGTGACTATCATCCCAGGCTGTAATCTGATCCTGAGATTTTCCACCTGAAACCAGTCTTTTTCCAGATCAATATAGATTTGGAAAACCCAGCCCTTTTGTTCATCGTTAATTGCGTCGCTGGATACTCTTCGGACATGACCGTCCAGATAGCCATAGCGGGTGTAGGGAAAGGTTTCGACTTTTACCTGTACTTTTTGCTCGGGCCTGACCCAGCGAATGTCTTTATTAAGAATGATGGCTTCAACGATCAGCAGCATATTGGTGGGCACAATCACCATAACAGGCTGGCCCGGCTGAACCACATCCCCGGAGGAGTGGGTCTGAATTTGCTGGACAATGCCATCGATGGGTGCGATTAATATCTGGTTTTTTTCTCGCTGGTTCGCCTTTTGCCCCGTCTTGTCTGCACGATCCAGTTGTTCGATCGCTCCCAGATACTCCTTAACATGGTTCGAGATAAAAGATTCACGCTTTTGTTGTCGTTCGGCCAATAAAGCCTGATATCGCGCTTCGTGTTCCTTATGGCGCAGCACCATGACTTTCAGTTGCTGAGTGGTGTCAATCTGTTTTTCCCGTCGTGTCAGCCAGTCCACTTCGGACATCATTTTTTTCTGATAGAGGCCTTGGGTAATGGTGGCCAGCTTGTCATGAATAGGGTGTAGAAGCCGAAGACGTTCAATTTCTTCGGTATCAACCAGCAGGGTCGTAGACAACTCATCAATGGTTTTTGCTATAGCTTTATCCGCCGAAAGAAAAGCATCCAGCTCACTGGTCAGGTTGCTGTTTTCTGTCGACCATCGCTGTTCGTCAGGGGGGACCTCAAAAACCAGCTGTGCAAGGGCAGCCTCCTGTTCCAGATTAACGGAAACCGGCTGGTTAAGGTCCGGGGTGTTGACCATCCTGAGCAGGGTTTTTTCTCTAAGGGCAGACAACTGGGCACTGGTAATTTCACGGGCGGTTTGCAGGGTATTATTTTCTGAGTCAGTGGGGTTGGGGATCAGTTCAATAAGTTTGTCACCCTTTTTGACCCGACTACCCTCATCGACAAAAATGGTGCTGACTCTGGCCACCTGTATGGGACTGATTTTTTTTGAGTACCCGTCGGGGATAACACGCCCTTCCGCTTCTACGACGACATCAAGATTACCAAACCATGCCCAGACCAGAGCAATCACCAGTAACAGGCAGATACCGAGGGTTAAGACGTGCTTAAGGGGGGAAGCGGGGGTCTCCAGGATTTCTACCGCAGCGGGCAGGAACTCGTTTTCTTCTTTGGGACGAAAAGCAGAGAAGAGACGCTTGAGCTGTTTAATCATCTTGGTTACCTGACTGGATGTTCCACAATCTTGTGTAGTAACCGTTCATATCGATCAGGCTATGGTGGGTGCCGTCTTCGGTAATCCTGCCATCTTTCATGACAATAATCCGGTCACAATGTCGGATGGTTGAAAGTCGGTGGGCAATGGTGATCACCGTTCGGTCTTCGGAAATGGCGTCCATATTTTGTTGCAGCACATGTTCGGACTCGTAGTCCAGTGCTGAGGTTGCCTCATCGAAAATAAGAATTTTCGGATTGCTGGTCAGTGCCCTGGCAATGGCAATTCGTTGTCTCTGTCCACCGGACAGTCCTGTACCACGCTCACCCAGCTCGGTGTCGTAGCCCCGGGCCATACGGGTGATGAATTCATGGGCACCTGCCAGTTTGGCAGCACCAATCACAGCTTCCATAGGTAGCAGGGGGTCTGAATGGGCAATGTTCTCCCGGATGGTACCGTTGAACAGTGTGTTCTCCTGAAGCACAACGCTGATTTGCCGCCGCAACCAGGAGGGGTCAAGAAGCGCAATGTCGTTGTCGTCTATTAATACTTTCCCGGTGTTTGGCACATACAGACGCAGCAGCAGTTTTGCCAGGGTCGACTTACCGGAGCCGGACTCGCCAACAATGCCGATAGTTTGTCCGGCAGGAATTATCAGGGAGATGTCGCTCAGGGTATTCTGCAGTTCGCAGCTGTAGCTGAAATTGACCCGCTCCATCTGGATATGACCCTGCAATGCCTCTATGGGTGGTTTATCCAGACTCTGCTGTGGCTCCTGGGGGGTGTTCAGAACATCACCCAAGCGGGCAATGGATATCCGGAACTGCTGGAACTCCTGCCAGAGTTGGGAAAGCCTCAGGATCGGCTGGGCGACTTGACCTGAAAGCATATTGAAAGCAATCAGCTCACCAATGGTCAGTTGACCGCTAATGACCTCTTTGGCGCCAATCCACAACAGGGCTACGGTGACAATTTTGTTAATCAGCTCCACCAGGTTGCTGCCAACTGTGCCCAGTACGCTGCTGTTGAAGCTGGCTTTGGCATAACTCGACAGGTAACGCTCCCAGCGGGACTGCATTCTTGGTTCAACAGCAGTTGACTTCAGGGTTTCCATGCCGGTAACTGCTTCAGTCAGGAAGGCCTGATTGATGGCACTGCGCTCAAACAGTTCCTTGGCGCGATTGTGCAGGCTAGGGCTGATCAGTACGGAAAGCAGAACGTAAAAAGGGATGGAAGCCAATACGACCCAGGTGAGTGTGGATGAGTAGAAGTACATGGCGATAAACAAAACAATGGTGAAAAACAGATCCAGTATCAGAGTCATGGCATTGTTGGTAAGAAATGCCCGAATGTTCTCCAGCTCCCGAACCCGGGCCACCACCTGACCCACAGGCCGGGCACTGAAATAGGCAATGGGGATTTTCAACAGGTGCTCGAACAGTCGGCTGCCCAGCTCTACATCCACCCGGCAGCTGGTGTGGGAGAACAGATACATCCGCAAGGTGCTCAGCGCCACTTCAAACAGTGACATGGCCAGCAGGGCAATGGCAATAACATTCAGGGTGGATATGGCCTGGTGCACCAGCACTGTATCCATAACAACCTGAAAACAGATCGGGGTAATCAGGGCGAACAGTTGCAGGAAAAATGAGGCAAGAACCACTTCGCCCAATACCCGGCGGTATTTGATCACCACCGGAATAAACCAGCTGATGCCAAAGCGTTTCATGGTGTGGGCCAAATCAAACCGTCGGGTCATCCAAAGGGCGCTGCCATCCCAGCTTTTCCAGAGTTCTGCCAGTTTCAGAATACATGGCTGCTGACCAAAAAATTGCACCATCGCGGTCTGCTTATCTGTATCGATATTGGCAATGATAAAAAACTGGTGATCTTTTCCCTGGGCGATAAAGGGAAGAGGGGCTTTATGTAGGTTGTTTTTAATTCTGACCTTCCGGGCCTTCATGCCAAGGCGCCGGGATAACCTGACAAGTTCCCGTATGTCGATACTGACGTCTTTGCCGGATAACTCATGAATCAGCGAGTTGATGTCGACGTTTTTTTCATGGAATTTCAGCAGCAGAGCGAGTGCACTTGCTGCCGAGTGCGTGTTGGGTTGATCCATTGTGTACTGCCTGCAATGTTTTTTTGTGCAAACGAACTATGTGCAAACCAGCTTTGTGTAAACAAACAAAGCCTGAAAAAAAATTATTCTTAAGGTCATTTCTGTAGGTTAGTTCCCATCAAAAAACACAATCTATTGAAAACCTTGATTATTGAAACCTTGGAAATTGATCTTGCAAAATAAATAAAGCCCTTCTGCTTTTTTCAGCCATCACCCAATATCAATAAACATCAGGGAATGCTGAAACAGAGGGCTTCAAATGCGTAAAAAACGCAACACGCAGTGTAGTATGGAACTCCGCCATGTTCCTCACAGAATTTGCACACAAACTTCCGGACTATCGTAATGACTTGATCAGCCTGTTTACTCAACCCCGATTTATCAACGTCAAATTTAGCGGAGTCGTCAGGTTTTGTGTCATTCCCTGGCTTGCCGATGTAATAAACGACGGGCTCTCGCTACTGTGATTGCCTGATAGGGCACTGAGGTCCTGAACAAGTCGCTGGTAGTGCTGGTACAGTTCCGTATCATTCAGGCTTGTCCCTAATGGCCGCTCGCTCTCTGATTCAATGTCGCCTTTCTCACCTCCGGCCAGGCTGCACAGGTAATTCACCAGCCGTTGCCCTCTGCGAATGATTTTGTTCAGAAAGGTCACGGCTTCATTCTCTCCCCCGTCACTGTCGTCCATGGCTGACGTACTGTCATTTCTGTTGATCATAGCCATAGGGTTCAGGCTGACTTGTCCACCTTTAAAGTGCAGGCTGGCCAGCACGTCCGGTTTCACCAGTGCCAGTGTCTGGTTGTTGCGGGTATTGATGATCCTGAAGGTTTGGCTATCCAATGGCAGGGAGTGGTTGCTGTGGGTGAGGTTGCTCTGCGCCTGCGGGTTACACTGGCTGAACGCCACCTGTTCCGGGGTCAGGTCGGTAAAGAACAGTGCGGTGCTGTTATCACCCGACAAACGTCGTAAATCCGCCTTAGACCCGGACGACAGTAGAACATAATGCTTGCCACGGCTGTCGATTGTGCGGGCTGGCCTGCACGCCCGCAGGTCATAGACGTCATTGCCAACACCGCCGACCAGCGGGCGCGTCCAGTCGAGAATGGCCTGCCACAGGCTGCTGTTGCCGGGCGTATCCAGCCTCCGGTTGTCACACTGGTCGCCCCGGTTTGCCAGCACTTCTGGCCGTGCTGCGATGTTGCCTGAGGTTCCCAGCAGCAGCAGGTCATGACCGCCCCATCCACGGAGTGACCACTGTCGGGCGTCGGCGCCAAGGTACAGAATATTACTGCGGCTATTGCCCCAGAGTCTCGCTGTCCTGTTACCGACGGCGGACGAGCTGATCACGGAGGGCAGAAACGGCCATGACTGGTAACCGCTGTCGGGTTTCGGCCCGCTCACCTGAACACTGCCCGGCTCCCAGCCCCACTGTCCTGTGCCAGTAATAAACACCTGACGTCTGACGTATGTGGCGTTCAGGGGTTCCAGTGTCAGTTTAATCCCGTCCATCGCCTGGTAGGTGACGATTTTTACCGGTTGGTCCTGCTGGATGTACAGGGGGTTGCTGGCTGTGGCGTTGATGAATCGGAGGCGTTCCTTCCTGACGAGGCTGCTCACCGTGAGTGGCAGGACGACCCCCTGACCTGAGTCCGTCACCCGTGCTGCCAGGTCGGATAATGATAGCTCAAGGTCATTGAACACCAGCGTTGTGGGTTGCAGGAACTGGTCGTGCTGTCTGGCCCAGACCTGCTGAATCTCGATCTCGGCATCGCCGGTGGTAAACCGGTTGGACAGCACCAGGTTCTGACCCCGGCGCCAGGCAAGGAAGAGGAAGGCCGATACATTCAGTTCAATGCGGGTTAGTGCCCTGTCGTGCTTGGAGATGCTTTCTTCAGCCAGGCCGGGATGGATGAGGATTCGGGCAAAAAATGACAAGTCTGTCTCATCCAGTTTAATCACGTCGGACCCACCCTGGCCCTCCACCATGATCCCGAACCGCTGTCGGGTACCGTTCCGGACAAAGGCCACCTGATGCTCTTGCTCTTGGTAGTAAGTGTCCAGCCGCAACGTTTCCAGTTTGATCTTGTCGGCTCCGGGGGTTCCTGACAGCAGCAGACCCTCGGCCATCACAGCTACCCCATTAAAAGTACCCAGGGACTGGTAACCTCTGAGGTTAACCCGGTACAGCGTTTGCTGATCCTTACTATAAACGACCGTAGCTGCTGAATGACGAAACCAGTACCAGTGATGGTCTTTCATGATGGCCGAAGTTTGCCCAATCAGTTGCTGAACACTGTGCCCCTTGTCAGGCAGGCCGAACAACAGTCTCTGTTGTGCGGGAAATCGGCCCCGGTAATCTATCCAGGCTGTCTGGGTTGGGAGATAGCCAGGGCGCAGCCTGAGGTCGATCAGTCCGGTGTCGATCCGCTCTCGAATGTCTCGTGGCAGGGATCTCATGCCATGGTTGAAATCCTGCCGGGTCCTGAACATTCGGCTGTTGGAAGCTTTCCTGGGCCCCATCCGGCTGAGGTCGAGGGCCACCAGGGCCAGACGCTCCCGGTTGGCCAGGTATTGGGCCTGCTGCGTTTGGACCCGCCATGCCTGAGCACTGGCTTGCCACTGGTAACTGCCTCGCAATTGGGTGTCATAGGGCAGATAGGGCAGGGTGTAACTGCAGGGACCGGAGATCAGGGTGTTGAACTCGTTGGGCACCCCGGTCAGCGGAACGGCGGCAGCCTTGCCACAAAAGGGATGGCCTTTGGCGCCCTGGTCAGGCTGGGGGAAAAACTCGAAAGCCTCCTGTTTGCGGGTGTCTGAAAGGGCGAGCAGCTGGCCATCGTCGTTCACCATGACCTCAAACCGGTCTCGGGTGTTGGCCGCCAGCAGGGTATCATGGCCTGGGAAGTACCAGAAGTCCAACTGTCTGATCGCGCTTAGCAGGGGGTGGTCGGTCATCGGGGTGATCGGTCTCAGCGGCACCAGTCCCACCGTTGCCGAAAACTGCTTCCGGGCCTCTGCCACCAAGGTGCGCAACTGTTCCTTAAGCCCACCGATGAATGCCCGGGCACTGGCGGTGGTCCAGGCTGTGCCGGGGTGTCTCAGGGTTACTTTGGTGAAGACCTGGTTGACTATCTGGCCCAGGTTCAGGCTGTCCATCACCACGCCGGATTGGGGGGTGAACTGGCGCACACTCAGGGTCTCGTTCGACTTGGCGACAGTCTGCCCGGTGGCCTTGACTTCCCAGTGCTCAAAGGGTCCTGACTCCACTGACAGGTTTTCGCTGACCACCCGGGTGTTGTCCCAGGCTTGGTCTGGTATCCACAGCCGATAGCCACTGAGGGTATCAGCCAAAAGGCCGCCGGAGCGCGCCTGCACACGGGCAAAGATCCGGTTGTCGGCCATCTGTGCCGGGGACCGGCGCTCGCCCGCCGGGCGGATCACCTGGAAACCGGAGCTCAGGCGCTGGACGCTCTTGGTATTTTTGACGACAGTGGTTATGTAATACAGATTGCCGGAATGCTGGCTGAACAAAAGGTAGTAAACAGTCCGGCCCTGCACCACCTTGCGCACCGGCAGGTGCTCCTCGCGCAGTGTCTTCTGGACTGGCTCATTGATCTGCCGGAAGCGGCTGCCGTCGTCCTTATTGATCAGCAGGCCGCCATCCAACAGGCTGCTCAGGAAAGCAATATAGGTTCGGGTGGCACCGTCATAAAAGCCGGTCCCAAGTATACTTGGACTGTCGTATTTATTGACCATCCGCAAGGGAATCAGCTCCTCGTCAGATGTCGTTGTGTCGGGTGTCGCTGCAGGTGGGGTAGGAGGTACGCTGAGCTGCCCATCCAGTGTTTCTGCCGCAATAACCTGGTGAGCCAGCTGACCGGCCGGGCTGGCCGTCAACAGGTAATAATAGGGGGCATCAAACACCAGCAATTGTGACTCATCTTTGTTCGGCACTGTCTTTGATACGTGGTTACCAAACAAGGCGCCATGTTTGCTGACCTCAAGCTCATGGAAGTGGCTGATGTCCCGGTTCAGGACTCCGGTGGTCTGTAGTAACACCTGGCCGTTGGCGGAGTCAAAAAAATAGTAGCCAGTGTCCGGGCCTCCCTGGAGTGGTTCTACCTGGTCATCGGAGGGAGCAACGAGCGGGATTACCGTACTGTGGTGGGTATCGTACCAGAGCCGGATCCGGTCTAACTGATCCCAGTCCGCTTCTGCCAGTCCCAGCTTGTCAGGGAAGCAGCGGTAAGGTTTTTTAAGATACTCATTGACCTGTCGGTCACAGTCCTGCTTATGTTGCAGCCAGGCCGGGTTCTGCTCGACTCGCGGGGGCGGATCAGCTTTCATGGGTAACGGGTCAATGGCACCGGCCATCGCCCACAGCTTCGGTTTTTTGGGCACAAACCCGGATGTGAGCCACTGTTCCGGCGCTACGGCCATACAGCGTGCGCGGATCCGGGGTGAGGCGTCGCAGTCTTTCAGCTCCAGCGGCAGGAAACGGCTGGCCCCGGTGTAGTTGATCATTATTCCTTCCAGCTTGATGGCCCTTAACGAACTGTGATTCAGTTCGCCAGTGTCGTACAAGCGATGAATCACTTTGCGGTCCGGCAGCCACTCAAACTGGGTGTTGGGATCCTGAGCTATCACTCTATAGGGGGCGTCTGGCGTCGGGTTAGGAAACTGGAAGCGGGTCTCACCCAGTGTGAGGGTCCAGGTTTGGTTGTCAGTCGGCCCGGATGAACAGCGTTCCACCCCTCCACCCCATCCGTTAATGCAGGCATAGGGGAGCCGCCCGTCGTAGTTCAACACCCAGGTAGAGGTCTGCCCCCGGGGGTGAACGCGGATGAGGTGGTTACCGTTGGACATCAGGACGTAGGTCTTGCCGGCCCCTTCAGCAGGACTATACAGGTCATAACCCAGCAGTCTGGAAAATTCGTCTGAGACCTGACGAAAAACGACGAGGTGATTGTGGCTATCGAGATACAGACTGCTGGTTGACGGACGGAACTTCAAACCGTCGGTACTGGTGAGCATCTGGCCAAGGTATTTATGGTCGTAGCTGAAATGGTCGGACCTGACATAAGTGGAGCCACGCCGCTCAAGCTCGGTATACCGGATGTCTTTCACTATTTTGTGGTAAAGCCATTTCAGCTTGCTGTCGCTGACGGCATCCAGAAGCTTCAAACCGGGGGAGCTGCTGTCCAGCGCACTCCTTGAAAGGATATTTTCTAAGGGGGTGTAGCGGAGCTTGACCTTCCACGGGGGTACGGAAGGCATTAAGATGATCATTTTACCGGTCATCTGCCGCAGGTTGTGGAATACCCCGTCTGAGCATTGATACCCGGTTAAACGCGACTCCGTCCTGCATAATGTCGTCAGGGCATCGTTGATCAGGTTAAAGGTGTCAGGAGAGTATTCGATCCGGTTAATGTCGCTGGCGCAGTATGGTTTGAAATAGTTAAGTATAACGGATTCGTCCTTACATGGTTTCCAGTCGTCTTTTTTTCCGGCGATTAAGGTTGTCTGGAATGAATAGCCGCCACCGTAGGTCAGGGTCTGTTTCGCCAGGTTGATGGACTGGATGTTCAAGGTCAGGAGATTTTTGCCATCCCCGCTCATCAACGCATTGAGGGTCTGGTTGTTGGCCAGGAAGCTTTCGGGGTCTAGTTGGGCGTGAATCAGGTCAAAGATCTGTGTAGTCTTGGCCGGAGCGTCCCGCAATCCTTTAGAGGCCAGCTCCTCTAACTGTTCCTTATAATAGCCATTAAAAACTTCCCTGACATGGTGCATGAAACTGTCAATGAAGACCCCGTACCGCCCGGTAAACTCAGAAGTGGTGGAATTTGCCGTATCCACCGACTCGAAGATCACACTGGATTTCATGAGTTTGTTGACTTCCGGGTCCTGTTCCTTCTCGTACTCATTGACGGTCAGGTTGAGACTGGCTAAGGGCACTCCGCTACCCAGCAAGGGCATAAAACGACCAGCTTTTTTCAGACCTCCAGCGGAGGTTTTTTTCCCTTTGACTCGGAACCCTTGATGATCTGGCCCCTGGAGAAAGCTGCGGAAGCGTTCAAAGGCTCCGGACGTAAACCGGATGTTTTTTCGGGCCTGTGTATCGGGTTCCAAAAAGTCCATGCGCCAGCCCCGGCCACGCCTGTGGAGGGTATCCAGTCGGGGGACCATGCTGTCGGGGAGTGAGTGCCCGGCTTTAACGTCCCTCAGGGCGGTGTCGAACTCCAGCAGACGCTGCCTGAATTCGCCCCGCTCACTGGCCACACCTGAGAGACTGTCTTCAGTCCGGGGTTGCACCGGAGCCGAAGGGTGGCCGGGCGGCAAATAGTGGGGGGAGATTTTTGCATCCGATGGCCGGGGCGACATCAGCACAGTCGTTTCGCCAGGGAGCAGCCGGTACTCCGGTTGCCGGGTGGCCGGGGAGCGTAGCACAAGGGTTTCAATCGCCGGGCGGTCCTTTGGCATCAGGCGCTCGATATCCTTCACCAGTCTTTTGAAGACATGGGCACTACGACTTCTGGGCTCGATAATCAGTTCGCCCACCAGGGGTTTGCCGTCGGTGGGCGAACGGGTCATAAAGGTTTTCAGGGCGTTCAGGGCCTTGATTCCGCGAGGCTGGCTGCTGCTGGCAAGATCACCGACGGTCAGGGTGGCGATGCGGCAGTCTGGGGTAAATTCGACCAGTGTCGTCAAAGCATGAGCGATGAGTCGAGCTGGTCGACCGAGGACAGTAACTTGGTTGCCCTCTCCTCCGGCGATGGCCGACTGAACCCGGCCAGCGGGTGTGAGCAGTACATAACTGGCAGAGGGGGTGGCTTTCAGCAACAGGGGCTGGCCACTCAGCGTCCCTTTCTTGATTTGCCTTTGGGCGAAATCAAACGAGGCGTCGTCCAGGGCAATGACAGAGTGAATGCCCCGTGTGTGAGCTAATGCGTCCTTGCCTTCCAGGCGACGAAACCGGGTGAAAAAATCCTGCAGCCAGCGCTCACCTTCGTTGGAGGTTTTCAGCAGGGCGATATCCGTTTTGTCGTTGTCGTCGCCAAGATAGAGTTGGGTATCGGAGCCGGAAAGTAAACGGAGGGCATTTGCCAGTTCTTTACGCCGGGTGACACAGCTGTTGGTATCGGCTGATCTTCGAGGCTTGTTACAAGGCCCCGGTAGCTCGACTGTGAGAAAATCGATGTTGTCGAAATCATTTTTGTATCTCCCGTTAAGTCTGGCGGCACCTTCTACTGTTAAAGGATCGACAGTGTGAATATCGTATGATTTTGCCTGTATCCGTCTTTTAAGGGTTTCGAAGGCCTTGACCTTCGCTTCTTCACTCTTGAATTTGTCCATTTCCCGCTCAAGCAGGTCGACTTCGTGAGCCTCGGGAAAACGTCTTTTGTAGCGTGCAAGCCATTCACTGTACGAGGAAGAATGCTCAGCCAGGTAGAGTGAGTCTGATAAACGATCAGTTTTTCTGTGATCCGGATTGACGAAAGCAACTTTTTTATTGCCATTATTTTCCCATAATCCATGAGAGATTGCGGCTTGGAAATTAAATTGTAATTTATAATCTCGAGCATCTTTTCTGGGATCGTTAAAGTCATCTCCCATCTCGTTATAGTGCTCACCTTCGAGTCTTTGAGAGGAAGAATGACCTTCGGGGTTGGCACCGATAAATGGAATTTTGTCTAAGGCTTTGATCGAATCTTCTTCTAAATTAACAAAAGACTCATCCTGGCTTAAGACATCAACAATCTTACCTCTGGCTATGGTACCGGTGCACTCGCCTTCGGGTCTGGCATAAGTCAACTGACTTTCGGGGTCAATGGAGGCCAACCCGAACCTGGCTTTATATTTAATGGTATCGTCGTCGTTCAGGGTAAAAACAATACGGTTGAGTTCAGGATAGGGCGTATCTCTCGAGGTTGACGGCTTATCAGGATCACGACCAGTGGTTTGCTGAGGAGCGCCTGCTGACATCGACTCTCGAACCGCAACAGCTGAATGTGCACGGATACTCTCTTTGGCCAACTCCCTCAAAACTTCAGGGACAACATAATCTTTCTGTCTAATATCCAGTAAACCTTCAGAGCCCGGAATGTCTTGCGCAGAGTTGTCAAACAAGAACGTTATGTTTTGTACGGTGGTATGCCTGGGGATCACCATTCGCAGGACTGTTGATAGCTTTTCCACCAAGTACCTGGTGTAGAGAGGAGAAATTGCATTCAACTTGGTATCAAAGAAGTGAAGGTTTCCAGTAATGATGACTTTAGTGTCTTCGCCAATATTTGTGATCCGAGCACCTTTTATTGTTTCAAGTTTTTTTCTTTCCGTTGAATCGACATTAACAGCGTTGAACAAAACGCTGCTGTCTTCAGTGCGGTAGTTATCATAAACTTTACGACACTTTTTTAAAGAATCGATCATGTCGATCTGATTATCAGAAACATGAATCATTATTAGTTTTTCGTACGGCTTCTGCCGTACTATTACTGACTGGACAATATCCGGGGTATAGGGTTTTCTGTTATAGAAGGGATTGTTTGCTGAGAAGTCATCAGTTAGCTTGATTGTCGGTTTTATTTTTATTTGGTAATTTTTTAATCTTTCAAAGGCCTGATAACCTAATTGGGCGATAAGCTGATAGTCATCCTTCCCGGGATCATATAAAAGATTAGTTGCCATGATTGCAACTTTATTGATGTCATCGCTGGAGACACTGATTGTTTTTTCTCTATAGAATTGATTCAAATACTCCTTTATCTTTGCTGTGAGTTCTTTTGTGTTTATTTTTGATTTTTTTAAACCTTCTACAGTGTTATGAATAAAACAGAGTTCATCGAGTTGTAGTATGATTACCGGGTTTTTTGTGCGAGATGTCACCATTATTGGTTTGAGTGAGTCATAAAGAGATCCATGGATAATGTTGTCTTCAAAATTTGCTTCTTTGCTAAAAAATAATTTATTACTGGTGTGGTCCGTTAGTTCGTATTCCTCAAGTTTATTGAATACATCCCCAATATTGCTTTGTTTTATGATGCTTTTGATTAGAGCGAATGCCTTTTTTGGCAGGTCTTTGTCGTATGTTTCAAAATAAGGGTCAGGGTCTGAAATAGTTCCATCTGCAAACATTTTTTCTAAAAGAGCACGTATCACAGCCCTTTCGATCTGCTTTTCCCTCCCATCACCTGCTGCCATCCCCGATATAGGGTTGAGCAAATTGCTACTTTTTTGAAAGAGTTCAGGATCCATTTTTGGTAGTAGTCCTTTATCAATATATGTTCCCCCAAGCTTGAAGTGATGATGCAGTCCTATAAATCTTTCGGTTATTAAAGTGTTGTCAAAGCCTAAAGTGTACCTGATAAATTTATCGGTCGGTCCGTCAAAATTATCCAGGCTTCTATGGATGAGAGCCTTACTGATAGATCTTTCAATTTGATCTAATATATGGTTGGTTTTATTCCATTGGGTGAGAAATTCCTTCTTTACACCATCTGAAAAAACAGAATGCATTATATCCAAATTATTTATGTCACGGTTTTCACCGAAAAAGCTATCAATTTTATCCCAGATGCTGCGTTTCAACTGAGCAATACCTCTGGGGTAATCTTTTTCAATAGCTTCTGCTTTTATCTCAGATAACAGCAACGAATATAGGATTTTTTGGTATATCAAACGTTGAGGGGCCCATACATGGAGGGTATGGTGCGGGTTCACCCTTGCCCATATTGTTAGAATACTAAACTCCCAACCTTTAACAGGACCGACAATACTGAAATGAATATTCTTGGATATTAGCATGATGACACCTGATAGATTAACCCGTACGGTTCCCCGAACGGGTGTGATGCCTGACTTTTCAACGGTGTGATCAGAGAGCTCTAAATGCGCAAAAACCGCATCCTGCAGTGTAGTACGGAACTCCACCATGCTCCTTACGGAAACTACGCATCTTTCCGGTCTATCGCAGTGGCTTGATTTACATCCTTAGTTCAATGACTGGATTTATAAAAAAATAAATGCGTCGTAAATGTTGTTCAGCTCTGGCCTATCGTAGCTAAAGGTTGAGGAGTCGTCAGGCTTTGTATTGTTCCCCGATTTGCTGACGGAATAAACGACGGGCTCTCGACACTGTAATTGCCTGACAGGGCACTGAGGTCCTGAACCAGTCGCTGGTAGTGCTGGTAAAGTTCCGTATTATTCAGGCTTGTTCCTACTGGCCGCTCACTCTCCGACCCAATGTTGTTTTTCTCACCACCGGCCAGGCTGCACAGGTAATTCACCAGCCGTTGCCCTCTGCGAATGATTTTGTTCAGAAAGGTCACGGCTTCATTCTCTCCCCCGTCACTGTCGTTCATGGCTAACTTGCTGTCATTCCTGTTGATCATAGCCATGGGGTTCAGGCTGACTTGTCCACCTTTAAAGTGCAGACTGGCCAGCACCTCCGGTTTCACCAGTGCCAGTGTCTGGTTAGTGCCGGTATTGATGATCCTGAAGGTTTGGCTCTCCAATGGCAGGGAAGCGCTGCTGCGGGTAAAGTTGCTGCTGCGGGTGAGATTGCTCTGCACCTGCGGGTTACACTGGCTGAACGCCACCTGTCCCGGGGTCAGGTCGGTAAAGAACAGTGCGGTGCTGTTATCACCCGACAAACGTCGTAAATCCGCCTTAGACCCGGACGACAGTAGAACATAATGCTTGCCATGGCTGTCGATTGTGCGGGCTGGCCTGCACGCCCGCAGGTCATAGACGTCATTGCCAACACCGCCGACCAGCGGGCGCGTCCAGTCGAGAATGGCCTGCCACAGGCTGCTGTTGCCGGGCGTATCCAGCCTCCGGTTGTCACACTGGTCGCCCCGGTTTGCCAGCACTTCTGGCCGTGCTGCGATGTTGCCTGAGGTTCCCAGCAGCAGCAGGTCATGACCGCCCCATCCACGGAGTGACCACTGTCGGGCGTCGGCGCCAAGGTACAGAATATTACTGCGGCTATTGCCCCAGAGTCTCGCTGTCCTGTTACCGACGGCGGACGAGCTGATTACGGAGGGTAGAAACGGCCATGACTGGTAACCGCTGTCGGGTTTCGGCCCGCTCACCTGAACACTGCCCGGCTCCCAGCCCCACTGTCCTGTGCCAGTAATAAACACCTGACGTCTGACGTATGTGGCGTTCAGGGGTTCCAGTGTCAGTTTAATCCCGTCCATCGCCTGGTAGGTGACGATTTTTACCGGTTGGTCCTGCTGGATGTACAGGGGGTTGCTGGCTGTGGCGTTGATGAATCGGAGGCGTTCCTTCCTGACGAGGCTGCTCACCGTGAGTGGCAGGACGACCCCCTGACCTGAGTCCGTCACCCGTGCTGCAAGGTCGGATAATGACAGCTCAAGGTCATTGAACACCAGCGTTGTGGGTTGCAGGAACTGGTCGTGCTGTCTGGCCCAGACCTGCTGAATCTCGATCTCGGCATCGCCGGTGGTAAACCGGTTGGACAGCACCAGGTTCTGACCCCGGCGCCAGGCAAGGAAGAGGAAGGCCGATACATTCAGTTCAATGCGGGTTTGTGCCCTGTCGTGCTTGGTGATGCTTTCTTCAGCCAGGCCGGGATGGATGAGGATTCGGGCAAAAAATGACAAGTCTGTCTCATCCAGTTTAATCACGTCGGACCCACCCTGGCTCTCCACCATGATCCCGAACCGCTGTCGGGTACCGTTCCGGACAAAGGCCACCCGATGCTCTTGGTAGTAAGTGTCCAGCCGCAACGTTTCCAGTTTGATCTTGTCGGCTCCGGGGGTTCCTGACAGCAGCAGACCCTCGGCCATCACGGCGACCCTGCCAAAGGTGCCCAGTGATTGGTAACCCTTTTGGGTGACCCGGTACAGCGTCTGGTTGTTCCGGTTATAAACGACCGTGCTCGTTGACGGAGGGAGCGAGAACTTCCGGACGCTGCCAATCACTTGCTGAACGCCGTGCTCCTTGCCAGGCAAACCGAACAACAGTCTCTGTTTACGGGGACTCTGGCCCTGGTAATCCATCCAGGCTACCTGGGTTGGGGAATAGCCAGAGCGCAGCGTGAGGGCGATCAGTTCGGTGTCAGCCTTCTGGCGTATGCCCGCTGGCAGAGATCCCATGGCCTGGTTAAAATCTTGCCGGGTCCAGTAGACCAGCCTGCCGGTGGTGTTTCTGGGTCCCATCAGGCTGAGGTCCAGTGCCACCAGGGCCAGATGCTCCCGGTTAGCCAGGTATTGGGCCGTTGGTGTCTGGATGCGCCACGCCCGGGCACCGTGTTCCCAGTGGTGGCTACCCCTCAAGTCGATACGCTTAGCCATGTAACGGCAGGGAACGGAGATTTGGTCATCGAACTCACTGGGCATCCCGGTCAGCGAAGCGGCGGCGGCCTCACCACAAAAGGGATGGCCTTTGGCGCCCTGATCAGGCTGTCGGAAAAACTCGAAAGCCTCCTCTTTGCGAGTGTCCGACAGCGCGAGCAGTTGGCCGTCGTCGTTCACCATGACTTCAAACTGGTCACGGGTGTTGGCTGCCAGCAGGGTGTCGCTGTCCGGGTAGTACCAGACGTCCAGTTGCCTGATCGCGCTGAACAGGGGGTGGTCGATGATTGCGGTGATGGGTCTCAGCGGCACCAGCCCCACCTTGGCCGAGAACCCCTCCCGGGCCCCATTCAGCCGGTCTCGCAGCAGACTCTTGAGCTCACGGATGAAAAAACGGGCACTGGTGGTGGTCCAGGTTGTACCGGGGTGTTCTATGGTCAGTTTGGCGAAGATCAGGTTGACTACCTTGCCCAGGTTCAGGCTGTCCACCATCAGGCCAGACTGGGGGGTGAACTGGTGCACACTCAGGGTATCGTTCGACTTGGCGACGATCTGCCCGGTGGCTTCCACCTGCCAGTTCTTAAAAGGTCCTGACTCCACCGACAGGTTTTCGCTGACCACCCGGGTGTTATCCCAGGCCTTGTCCGGTATCCACAGCCGGTAGCCACCGTTGGTATCGGCCAGGAGGCTGCCGGAGTGCGCCTGCACATGCCTGAAGACGCCGACTCTGGCTATCTTTGCCTTTACTTCTGCCTTTTCCAGCGCTCGCTTCTCGCCTGCAGGGCGGATCAAATGGAAACCGGAGTTCAGCCGCTGGATACCACCGGGGCGATTCACGTCGGTGCTGAAGTAATACAGTTTGCCGGAGTGCCGACTGAACAAAATGTAGTAAACAGTCTGGCCCCGAACCACCACCTTGTGGACCGGCAGGTGCTCTTCACGCAGTGCCCTGCGGACACGCTCATTGATCGTCCGTAAACGGCTTCCGTCGTTTCTATTGTTTGGCATGTCGCCATCCAGCAGGCTGCTCAGGAAGGTAATATAGCTTCGGGTGGCGTCGTCATAAAAACCGGTTCTAAGAAGACGGCGGCTGCCGTAGCTATCGACATCCTGCAAGAGAATCAGCCCATGGTCGGATGTCGTTGTGTCAGATGCCACTGCAGGTGGGGTAGGGGGTACACTGAGCTGGCCATCCAGGGTTTCTGCCGCAATCACCTGGTGAGCCAGCTGACCGGACGGGCTGGCCGTCAACAGGTAATAATAGGGGGCATCAAATACCAGCAATTGTGACTCATCTTTGTTCGGCACTATCTTTGAGACATGGCGGCCAAACGAGCGGGCACTCAACTCATCGAAGTGCCTGATTTCCCGGGTCAGTGCCTCTTTATTCTGAAATAACACCTGGCCGTTGGCGGAGTCAAAAAAATAGTAGCCGGTAGCCGGGTTTCCCTGGACCGGTTGCAGCTGGACCGGTTGCAGCTCGGCGCTGGCAGCAATGAGCCGGATTTCCTGATGCTTAAGGGTATCGTACCAAAGCAGGACCCGGCCCAACTGATCCCAGTCTGCTTCGGCCAGTCCCAGCTTGCCAGGGAAGCAGCGGTAGGGTTTCTTGAGATACTCATTAACCTGTCGGTCACAGTCCCGCTGGTGCTGTAACCAGGCTGGGTTCTGCCGATTATTGCTCTTGGGTAGTGGGTCAAGGGCACCGTTCATCTCCCACCGGTTCGGTATTTTGGGTGACCACCCGGATGTGGTTGTGGTCCACCGGTTCGGCGCTCCGGCCATACAGCGTGCACGGATCTGAGGTGAGAAGTCGCAGTCTTTCAGCTCCAGCGGCAGGAACCGGCTGGCCGCAGTGTAACGGCTCATGATTCTGCTCAGTTTCGACGCCCTTGATGGCCCGTCATTCAGTCCTCCATTGTCGTACAAGCGCTGAATCACTTTGTGATCCAGCAGCCGCCACTCAAACTGTGCGTTGGGATCCCGGGCCACTACTTTATACGAGGGAGCCTGTTCATACCAGGAGTGTGGTCTTGGTTCAGGAAATCGGAAAAGGGTCTCACCCAGCTTGAAGTCCCGGTTATCTTCATAGGACAGGCTCACCCAGGACCGACAGTTTTGTACCTGGTCATCCCGCTCAGTAATGCAGGCATAGGGGAGCTTGCCGTCGTAGTTCAACACCCAGGTAGAGGCCGTCTGCCCCTGGGGGTGAAGGTGGATAGTGTGTTCACCGTTGGATATCAGGGCGTAGGTTTTGTTGGCCCCTTCAGGACTATACACGTCATACTTCAGAAGTCGGGAGAATGTCGATGAGACCTCGCGAAAGACGACGACGTGATCCTTGTTATCGAGATACAGTCTGCTGGTTGAGCGACGGTATTTCAAACTGTCGGTATGGGTGAACATCTGGCCAAGGTATTTATAGTCGTAGCTGATGTCATCACATGAGCCATGCCCGTCGCACTCGGTATACCGGGTGTCTTTCACTTTTTTCTGGTATAACCGTTTCAGCTTGCTGTCGCTGACAGCATCCAGAAGTTTCGCACCGGGGGAACTGCTGTCTGGCGCACTCCCCAGAGAGGTCTGGTCCAAGGGACTGTAGAGGAGCTTGACCTCCCACGGGGGTACAGAAGGCATTAAAATGACCTTTTTATCGCTCATCTGCCCCAGGTTGCGGAATACCCCGTCTGAGCATTGATACCCGGTTAAACGCGACTCCGTCCGGCACAATGTCGCCAGGGCATCGTCGATCAGGTTAAAGGTGTCAGGGGAGTATTCGATCCGGTTGATGTCGCTGGCGCAGTGCCGTAAAGGAGCCTTAGGTACATAGGGTATCTTCTCACAGTTTTTCTGTTTCCAGTCGTCTTTTTTCCCGGCGATTAAGGTTGGCTTGAATGAATAGACGCCACCGTAGGTCAGGGTCTGGTTCGCCAGGTTGATAGACCGGATGTTCAGGGGCAGGAGACTTTTGCCATCCTCGCTCATCAAGGCATTGAGGGTCTGCTTGTTGGCCAGGAAGCTTTTGGGGTCCAGCTGGGCGTGGATCAGGTCAAAGATTTTGGCAGCCTCACCCGAGGCATCCTGCAACTTTTTGTAGGCCAGCTTTTTTAACTTCCTTTTATAGTTCTCCTGAAAAATACCCCTGACGTAGTGCATGATCCCGTCAATAAATGCCCCGACTGGCCCGAGGAACTCTGAAATGACGGAGACATAGGTATCCACCCACTCAAAGGTCACCATGGATTCCATGAGTTTCTTGACTTCCGGGTCCTCTTCGTTCTCGTACTCAATGAGGGTCAGGGTGAGACTGGCTCCCGGCACGGCGAGACCCAGTATGGGCACAAAACGACCGACTTTTTTACCCAGCCTGCCGACTTTTTTCAGACCGCCGAGCAACTTGCCCGACCCGGAAATATCGGGTAGCTTTGGTGGTTTCTGACCGGGGGGCAATGACGACCGGATGGCCGGGATGATTGTCTTGATCCCCTGTCGCCCGAGATTGATGATCTCAATCCCTTGCAATGCCACAGCCGTATAAAAAAGCGTCTGGCGCCCGGTATAAATCTGCTGTTGGGTGTCCGTCATATTCTGAGACGGGGGATTTTTGTAATGGTGTCCCACAGGGGAAAGCCCTGCTATCAGGTCGTAAAGGCCTATAAAAGACCTGAGCTTTTCCAGTCCGTTGGTGGAAGATTTTTTTCCTTTGACCCGGAATCCCTGACGACCCGTCCCCTGGAGAAAGCCCCGGAAGCGATCAAAGGCACCGGAGGTAAACCGGATGTTCTTACGGGTCAGGGTATCGGGTTCCATAAAGTCCATGCGCCAGCCACGGCCATCCCGACGAAGGGTATCCAGTTGGGGAGCCATGCTGTCGGCGAGTGAGTGCCGGGCTTTAATGTCCCCCAGGGCGGTATCAAACTCCAGCAGCCGCTGCCTGAATTCGGCTCGTTCAGAGGCCACACTTGAGAGGCTGTCTTCAGTCCGGGGCGGCACCGGAACCGAAAGGTGGCTGGGCGGCAAATAGCGGAGCGGGGGATTTGAATCCGATGGCCGGGGCGACCTCAGCACAGTCTTTTCGCCGGGAAGCAACCGGTACTCCGGTTGTCCGGTGCCCGGGGAGCGCAGCACAAGGCTTTCAATCGCCGGGCGGTCCTTCGGCATCAGATGCTGGATATCTTTCACCAGTCGTTTGAAAACCTGGGGGCTGCCACTTCTGGGTTCGACAATCAGCTTGCCGACCAGGGGTTTGCCATGGGTGGGCGAGCGGGTCATAAAGGTTTTCAGGGCGTTCAGGGCTGTGATTCCGCGGGACTGGTTGCTGCTGGCAAGATCGCTGACGGTCAGGGTGGCGATGTAGCGGTCCGGGGTAAAGTCGACCAGTGTCGTCAAAGCATGGGCAATCAGTCTGGCTGGCCGACCGAGAACGGTGACGCGGTTGCCGTCTCCCCCGGCGATGGCCGACTGAACCCGGCCATCGGGTGTGAGCAGCACATAACCGGCAGCGGGGGTAGCTTTCAGCAACAGGGGCTGACCACTCAGGGTCCCGTCTTTTATCTGCTGTTGAGCGCGGGTAAACGAATCTTCGTCCAGGGCAATGACCGAGTGCATGCCCCGGGCGTGAGCCAATGCGTCCTTGCCTTCCAGGCGACGAAACCGGGTGAAAAAATTCTGCAGCCAGCGCTCATCTTCGTTGGCGGGTTTGATCAGGGCGATATCCGTTTTTTTCCTGTCGTTGCCAAGACGGAGCTGGGTTTTGAAGCCGGAAAGTAACCGGAGGGCATACTCCAGGTTTTTGCGTCGAGCATCGCAGCTGCCGGCACCGGCTGATCTTCGAGGCCTGCGACAAGCCCCTTGTGGCGGGACCGGGAGAACATGTACGTTGTCGAAATCATTTTTGAATTCTGCGTTAATTTCGGCGGCACCTTTCGGCGTTTCAATATCGACATTGTGAATATAGTATGAGCCTTTCTGTACTTGGTTTTTGATGTTTTCGAAGGCCTTGGCCTTTGCTTCATTACTTTTGAAGTGTTCTATCTCCCGCTCAAGCTGATTCATGTGATCATTGGTAAAACGTCTTTCATAGCGCGCAAGCCAATCAGTGTAAGAGGAAGATTGCATCGCCATTTGGAGTGTTTCTCTCAAACGCCTGGTTTCTGTTTCATGCGGATGAATGAAAGCAGCATTTTCAGTCGGCGGTTGCTGCACTAATCCAAAATAGATCGCTGCCTGGAAATCTGTGTAGTATGAGTATTTGCTGGCATCTTTTCTATTGTCGATAAACTCTCGGCGGCCTGTGGAAGTGGGCACTCTGTTTTCGGATCCGGCAGAGTCAGAACCATCCTGGTGTCTGTCACCGGCATACAACATTTCGACAAGGGCTGCAGCTGAATCCGTCACGAGTCTGGGATCGGTTGAACGCTGCGAATTCTCAGCGACTACGGATTCGAACAACTGATCTGCGAACATGGATTCGGGAGTTTTAATGTCGGGTCTGGGATGAAACTCTTTATCAGGGTCAAGGGAGTCCAACCCGAACTTGGCTATGTAAGTAACGGTGTCGTCTTCATTCCGGGTAAAAACAATACGGTTGAGTTCAGGATCGGGCGCATCTCTTGAGGTTGACGGCCTGTTAGGATCACCACCGGTGGTTTGCCGTGGAACGCCTGCGGATAAGTATCCCCGAACTGCAACAGCAGAATTTGCACGGATACCTTTTTTGGCCAATTCTCTCAGAACTTCAGGTACAATATAACCTTTCTGGCCAGCATCCAATACACCCTCAGAATCTGGAATGCCTTGTGCAGAGTTATCAAAAGAGAATGCTATGTTTTGTACGGTGGTATTCTCGGGGATCACTGTTCTTAAGATTATTGATAGCCTTTGCACTAAGGATAGGGAGTGAATAGAATAAATGTTATCCGATTCGATATCAGGGAAATCAAGACTTCCAGTAATGAAGACTTTAGTGTCTTCGCCGATATTTTTGAATGGTGTTCCTAAAATTGTTTTAATTACTAGTCTTTGCCTTTTAACAGAATAAAAAAAGTCATACAAGACGTTCTTGTCTGCTGGAGTGCGAAACCTATAATATTTTCCATAACTCTGCCTTGCAGACTTTCCATCGTCCTTAGTCGGGGGCATATTAATCATTATGAACTTGTCGTATGGTCGCCTGTGCGCCGGATCTGGCAGGTCAGAATCAGAGTTCATGCTATAGAAGGGGTTTTGCTCTGAGAAGCTCTTAACTCGGGAGATTAAAGGTTCTTCTCCGTAATCGGTGCTTTCTATTCTTTCAAAAGCGTCATAACCTAGTTTAGCGAGAATCCGGTGGTCAAGATCCCCGTTATTATATGAAAGCTCCGCTAACATGATTGCAATTCCATTGATTTTTTTGTTGTCGGCAGGATCTTCATATTTAAAGAATTCATTCAAAGTCTTGTTTATCTCCGTTACGCGTCTTTCTTTGCTTATTTCATTATTATTTTTAAATTTTTCTAAAACACTATGGAAAAATGTGGCTTCCTGGATTACTTTGTTGATCAGTGGGTTATTTGGGAAAGCTTCCACCATCATTGGTTTGACTGAATCATCGAGGTGTCCAGCTCTAATCTCGTCTTTAGGAGGTATAGTTCTACCGAAAAATATTTTAGAATTACTAGCCCACTTCATATTTTGACGATTACTCAGTCTATGAAATAGATCGCTAATATTGGTTATTTCTACGGCAGCTCTAATTCGATTTAATTGTTCTTGTGGCAGGTTTATATCGTCTGTGTTGAAAAAACGGTCAGGATCAGGAATGATTCCACGTTTGAACATATGTTGCACAATAGCATGTATCTTAGCTCTTTCTAGCTGCTCTCTCTCACTACTGTCCAATCCCCCTTCCGACACAGGCGCGTGCGAAATGCCCATTTTTTCAAAGGGCGCAAGCCTCAGTGCTGGTAGCAGTCCTTTATCAAAATAGACCCCTCCATCAGAGAATAAATGAGAAAACCCTATAGTTCTTGCGGTTATCACAGTTTTTTTAAGGCTTAAGGTGTACTTAATATATTCACTGTGTTGTCGTTCAAAAGCAGAAGTATCTCCTCTAACATAGGCCCTGCTAATGGAATTTTGAATTTGATTTAACACATTGATGGTTTTATTCCATTGGGTGGTAAACGACCTCTTTACACTGTCTGAAAAATCGGCTTTCATTATATCCAATCTTTCTACATCAACGTTTTCACCCATAAAAGTATCGATTTTTTGCCAGATACTACGCCTCAACCGCGCAATATCAGCGGGGTAATCTGTTTCAATCGTTTGTTGCATTCTCTCAGAATACAGCAACGAATATAAAATTCTTTTGTATATCAAGGCTTTGGGAGCCCATACATAGATGTCATGGTTCGGGTTCGCCCAGGCCCATATTGCCAGCCAAATACGCTCCCAACCTTCAATAGCATCGACAATAGCAACATGTACCTTATTGGTTATAGATGGCATGATAACTCCTGGTAGATTGAACTGCATGGTTTTCAGAGGGGGGTGATACTTGTCTTTTCACTGGCGTGCTCAGAGGACTTTAAATGCTCAAAGATTGCACCGTGCAGTGTAGTTCGTAATTGAGAAGGTGACCTTCTTTTCAGTTATATAAAATAAAAGTGTCGTATTAAATTTTAATGATAGGGAATTTTTAATGTTGTTCAGCCTTGACCATCGTCGTCAAATTTAGCGGAGTCGTCAGGTTCTGCATTATTCCCTTGATTTCCGATGGCATAAACGACGGGCTCTCGACACTGTGATTGCCAGTCAGGGCACTGAGGTCCTGAACCAGTCGCTGGTAGTGCTGGTAAAGTTCCGTATTATTCAGGCTTGTTCCTACTGGCCGCTCACTCTCCGACCCAATGTTGTTTTTCTCACCACCGGCCAGGCTGCACAGGTAATTCACCAGCCGTTGCCCTCTGCGAATGATTTTGTTCAGAAAGGTCACGGCTTCATTCTCTCCCCCGTCACTGTCGTTCATGGCTAACTTGCTGTCATTCCTGTTGATCATAGCCATGGGGTTCAGGCTGACTTGTCCACCTTTAAAGTGCAGACTGGCCAGCACCTCCGGTTTCACCAGTGCCAGTGTCTGGTTAGTGCCGGTATTGATGATCCTGAAGGTTTGGCTCTCCAATGGCAGGGAAGCGCTGCTGCGGGTAAAGTTGCTGCTGCGGGTGAGATTGCTCTGCACCTGCGGGTTACACTGGCTGAACGCCACCTGTCCCGGGGTCAGGTCGGTAAAGAACAGTGCGGTGCTGTTATCACCCGACAAACGTCGTAAATCCGCCTTAGACCCGGACGACAGTAGAACATAATGCTTGCCATGGCTGTCGATTGTGCGGGCTGGCCTGCACGCCCGCAGGTCATAGACGTCATTGCCAACACCGCCGACCAGCGGGCGCGTCCAGTCGAGAATGGCCTGCCACAGGCTGCTGTTGCCGGGCGTATCCAGCCTCCGGTTGTCACACTGGTCGCCCCGGTTTGCCAGCACTTCTGGCCGTGCTGCGATGTTGCCTGAGGTTCCCAGCAGCAGCAGGTCATGACCGCCCCATCCACGGAGTGACCACTGTCGGGCGTCGGCGCCAAGGTACAGAATATTACTGCGGCTATTGCCCCAGAGTCTCGCTGTCCTGTTACCGACGGCGGACGAGCTGATCACGGAGGGCAGAAACGGCCATGACTGGTAACCGCTGTCGGGTTTCGGCCCGCTCACCTGAACACTGCCCGGCTCCCAGCCCCACTGTCCTGTGCCAGTAATAAACACCTGACGTCTGACGTATGTGGCGTTCAGGGGTTCCACTGTCAGTTTAATCCCGTCCATCGCCTGGTAGGTGACGATTTTTACGGGTTGGTCCTGCTGGATGTACAGGGGGTTGCTGGCTGTGGCGTTGATGAATCGGAGGCGTTCCTTCCTGACGAGGCTGCTCACCGTGAGTGGCAGGACGACCCCCTGACCTGAGTCCGTCACCCGTGCTGCCAGGTCGGATAATGACAGCTCAAGGTCATTGAACACCAGCGTTGTGGGTTGCAGGAACTGGTCGTGCTGTCTGGCCCAGACCTGCTGAATCTCGATCTCGGCATCGCCGGTGGTAAACCGGTTGGACAGCACCAGGTTCTGACCCCGGCGCCAGGCAAGGAAGAGGAAGGCCGATACATTCAGTTCAATGCGGGTTTGTGCCCTGTCGTGCTTGGTGATGCTTTCTTCAGCCAGGCCGGGATGGATGAGGATTCGGGCAAAAAATGACAAGTCTGTCTCATCCAGTTTAATCACGTCGGACCCACCCTGGCTCTCCACCATGATCCCGAACCGCTGTCGGGTACCGTTCCGGACAAAGGCCACCCGATGCTCTTGGTAGTAAGTGTCCAGCCGCAACGTTTCCAGTTTGATCTTGTCGGCTCCGGGGGTTCCTGACAGCAGCAGACCCTCGGCCATCACGGCGACCCTGCCAAAGGTGCCCAGTGATTGGTAACCCTTTTGGGTGACCCGGTACAGCGTCTGGTTGTTCCGGTTATAAACGACCGTGCTCGTTGACGGAGGGAGCGAGAACTTCCGGACGCTGCCAATCACTTGCTGAACGCCGTGCTCCTTGCCAGGCAAACCGAACAACAGTCTCTGTTTACGGGGACTCCGGCCCTGGTAATCCATCCAGGCTACCTGGGTTGGGGAATAGCCAGAGCGCAGCGTGAGGGCGATCAGTTCGGTGTCAGCCTTCTGGCGTATGCCCGCTGGCAGAGATCCCATGGCCTGGTTAAAATCTTGCCGGGTCCAGTAGACCAGCCTGCCGGTGGTGTTTCTGGGTCCTATCAGGCTGAGGTCCAGCGCCACCAGGGCCAGATGCTCCCGGTTAGCCAGGTATTGGGCCGTCGGTGTCTGGATGCGCCACGCCCGGGCACCGTGTTCCCAGTGGTGGCTACCCCTCAAGTCGATACGCTTAGCCATGTAACGGCAGGGAACGGAGATTTGGTCATCGAACTCACTGGGCATCCCGGTCAGCGAAGCGGCGGCGGCCTCACCACAAAAGGGATGGCCTTTGGCGCCCTGATCAGGCTGTCGGAAAAACTCGAAAGCCTCCTCTTTGCGAGTGTCCGACAGCGCGAGCAGTTGGCCGTCGTCGTTCACCATGACTTCAAACTGGTCACGGGTGTTGGCTGCCAGCAGGGTGTCGCTGTCCGGGTAGTACCAGACGTCCAGTTGCCTGATCGCGCTGAACAGGGGGTGGTCGATGATTGCGGTGATGGGTCTCAGCGGCACCAGCCCCACCTTGGCCGAGAACCCCTCCCGGGCCCCATTCAGCCGGTCTCGCAGCAGACTCTTGAGCTCACGGATGAAAAAACGGGCACTGGTGGTGGTCCAGGTTGTACCGGGGTGTTCTATGGTCAGTTTGGCGAAGATCAGGTTGACTACCTTGCCCAGGTTCAGGCTGTCCACCATCAGGCCAGACTGGGGGGTGAACTGGTGCACACTCAGGGTATCGTTCGACTTGGCGACGATCTGCCCGGTGGCTTCCACCTGCCAGTTCTTAAAAGGTCCTGACTCCACCGACAGGTTTTCGCTGACCACCCGGGTGTTATCCCAGGCCTTGTCCGGTATCCACAGCCGGTAGCCACCGTTGGTATCGGCCAGGAGGCTGCCGGAGTGCGCCTGCACATGCCTGAAGACGCCGACTCTGGCTATCTTTGCCTTTACTTCTGCCTTTTCCAGCGCTCGCTTCTCGCCTGCAGGGCGGATCAAATGGAAACCGGAGTTCAGCCGCTGGATACCACCGGGGCGATTCACGTCGGTGCTGAAGTAATACAGTTTGCCGGAGTGCCGACTGAACAAAATGTAGTAAACAGTCTGGCCCCGAACCACCACCTTGTGGACCGGCAGGTGCTCTTCACGCAGTGCCCTGCGGACACGCTCATTGATCGTCCGTAAACGGCTTCCGTCGTTTCTATTGTTTGGCATGTCGCCATCCAGCAGGCTGCTCAGGAAGGTAATATAGCTTCGGGTGGCGTCGTCATAAAAACCGGTTCTAAGAAGACGGCGGCTGCCGTAGCTATCGACATCCTGCAAGGGAATCAGCCCATGGTCGGATGTCGTTGTGTCAGATGCCACTGCAGGTGGGGTAGGGGGTACACTGAGCTGGCCATCCAGGGTTTCTGCCGCAATCACCTGGTGAGCCAGCTGACCGGACGGGCTGGCCGTCAACAGGTAATAATAGGGGGCATCAAATACCAGCAATTGTGACTCATCTTTGTTCGGCACTATCTTTGAGACATGGCGGCCAAACGAGCGGGCACTCAACTCATCGAAGTGCCTGATTTCCCGGGTCAGTGCCTCTTTATTCTGAAATAACACCTGGCCGTTGGCGGAGTCAAAAAAATAGTAGCCGGTAGCCGGGTTTCCCTGGACCGGTTGCAGCTGGACCGGTTGCAGCTCGGCGCTGGCAGCAATGAGCCGGATTTCCTGATGCTTAAGGGTATCGTACCAAAGCAGGACCCGGCCCAACTGATCCCAGTCTGCTTCGGCCAGTCCCAGCTTGCCAGGGAAGCAGCGGTAGGGTTTCTTGAGATACTCATTAACCTGTCGGTCACAGTCCCGCTGGTGCTGTAACCAGGCTGGGTTCTGCCGATTATTGCTCTTGGGTAGTGGGTCAAGGGCACCGTTCATCTCCCACCGGTTCGGTATTTTGGGTGACCACCCGGATGTGGTTGTGGTCCACCGGTTCGGCGCTCCGGCCATACAGCGTGCACGGATCTGAGGTGAGAAGTCGCAGTCTTTCAGCTCCAGCGGCAGGAACCGGCTGGCCGCAGTGTAACGGCTCATGATTCTGTTCAGTTTCGACGCCCTTGATGGCCCGTCATTCAGCCCGCCATTGTCGTACAAGCGTTGAATCACTTTGTGATCCAGCAGCCGCCACTCAAACTGTGCGTTGGGATCCCGGGCCACGACTTTATACGAGGGAGCCTGTTCATACCAGGAGTGTGGTCTTGGTTCAGGAAATCGGAAAAGGGTCTCACCCAGCTTGAAGTCCCGGTTATCTTCATAGGACAGGCTCACCCAGGACCGACAGTTTTGTACCTGGTCATCCCGCTCAGTAATGCAGGCATAGGGGAGCTTGCCGTCGTAGTTCAACACCCAGGTAGAGGCCGTCTGCCCCTGGGGGTGAAGGTGGATAGTGTGTTCACCGTTGGATATCAGGGCGTAGGTTTTGTTGGCCCCTTCAGGACTATACACGTCATACTTCAGAAGTCGGGAGAATGTCGATGAGACCTCGCGAAAGACGACGACGTGATCCTTGTTATCGAGATACAGTCTGCTGGTTGACCGACGGTATTTCAAACTGTCGGTATGGGTGAACATCTGGCCAAGGTATTTATAGTCGTAGCTGATGTCATCACATGAGCCATGCCCGTCGCACTCGGTATACCGGGTGTCTTTCACTTTTTTCTGGTATAACCGTTTCAGCTTGCTGTCGCTGACAGCATCCAGAAGTTTCGCACCGGGGGAACTGCTGTCTGGCGCACTCCCCAGAGAGGTCTGGTCCAAGGGACTGTAGAGGAGCTTGACCTCCCACGGGGGTACAGAAGGCATTAAAATGACCTTTTTATCGCTCATCTGCCCCAGGTTGCGGAATACCCCGTCTGAGCATTGATACCCGGTTAAACGCGACTCCGTCCGGCACAATGTCGCCAGGGCATCGTCGATCAGGTTAAAGGTGTCAGGGGAGTATTCGATCCGGTTGATGTCGCTGGCGCAGTGCCGTAAAGGAGCCTTAGGTACATAGGGTATCTTCTCACAGTTTTTCTGTTTCCAGTCGTCTTTTTTCCCGGCGATTAAGGTTGGCTTGAATGAATAGACGCCACCGTAGGTCAGGGTCTGGTTCGCCAGGTTGATAGACCGGATGTTCAGGGGCAGGAGACTTTTGCCATCCCCGCTCATCAAGGCATTGAGGGTCTGCTTGTTGGCCAGGAAGCTTTTGGGGTCCAGCTGGGCGTGGATCAGGTCAAAGATTTTGGCAGCCTCACCCGAGGCATCCTGCAACTTTTTGTAGGCCAGCTTTTTTAACTTCCTTTTATAGTTCTCCTGAAAAATACCCCTGACGTAGTGCATGATCCCGTCAATAAATGCCCCGACTGGCCCGAGGAACTCTGAAATGACGGAGACATAGGTATCCACCCACTCAAAGGTCACCATGGATTCCATGAGTTTCTTGACTTCCGGGTCCTCTTCGTTCTCGTACTCAATGAGGGTCAGGGTGAGACTGGCTCCCGGCACGGCGAGACCCAGTATGGGCACAAAACGACCGACTTTTTTACCCAGCCTGCCGACTTTTTTCAGACCGCCGGGCAACTTGCCCGACCCGGAAATATCGGGTAGCTTTGGTGGTTTCTGACCGGGGGGCAATGACGACCGGATGGCCGGGATGATTGTCTTGATCCCCTGTCGCCCGAGATTGATGATCTCAATCCCTTGCAATGCCACAGCCGTATAAAAAAGCGTCTGGCGCCCGGTATAAATCTGCTGCTGGGTGTCCGTCATATTCTGAGACGGGGGATTTTTGTAATGGTGTCCCACAGGGGAAAGCCCTGCTATCAGGTCGTAAAGGCCTATAAAAGACCTGAGCTTTTCCAGTCCGTTGGTGGAAGATTTTTTTCCTTTGACCCGGAATCCCTGACGACCCGTCCCCTGGAGAAAGCCCCGGAAGCGATCAAAGGCACCGGAGGTAAACCGGATGTTCTTACGGATCAGGGTATCGGGTTCCATAAAGTCCATGCGCCAGCCACGGCCATCCCGACGAAGGGTATCCAGTTGGGGAGCCATGCTGTCGGCGAGTGAGTGCCGGGCTTTAATGTCCCCCAGGGCGGTATCAAACTCCAGCAGCCGCTGCCTGAATTCGGCTCGTTCAGAGGCCACACTTGAGAGGCTGTCTTCAGTCCGGGGCGGCACCGGAACCGAAAGGTGGCTGGGCGGCAAATAGCGGAGCGGGGGATTTGAATCCGATGGCCGGGGCGACCTCAGCACAGTCTTTTCGCCGGGAAGCAACCGGTACTCCGGTTGTCCGGTGCCCGGGGAGCGCAGCACAAGGCTTTCAATCGCCGGGCGGTCCTTCGGCATCAGATGCTGGATATCTTTCACCAGTCGTTTGAAAACCTGGGGGCTGCCACTTCTGGGTTCGACAATCAGCTTGCCGACCAGGGGTTTGCCATGGGTGGGCGAGCGGGTCATAAAGGTTTTCAGGGCGTTCAGGGCTGTGATTCCGCGGGACTGGTTGCTGCTGGCAAGATCGCTGACGGTCAGGGTGGCGATGTAGCGGTCCGGGGTAAAGTCGACCAGTGTCGTCAAAGCATGGGCAATCAGTCTGGCTGGCCGACCGAGAACGGTGACGCGGTTGCCGTCTCCCCCGGCGATGGCCGACTGAACCCGGCCATCGGGTGTGAGCAGCACATAACCGGCAGCGGGGGTAGCTTTCAGCAACAGGGGCTGACCACTCAGGGTGCCGTCTTTTATCTGCTGTTGAGCGCGGGTAAACGAGTCTTCGTTCAGGGCAATAACCGAGTGCATACCCCGGGTGTAAGCTAATGCGTCCTTGCCTTCCAGGCGACGATACCGGGTGAAAAAATTCTGCAGCCAGCGCTCATCTTCGTTGGCGGGTTTGATCAGGGCGATATCCGTTTTTTTCCTGTCGTTGCCAAGACGGAGCTGGGTTTTGAAGCCGGAAAGTAACCGGAGGGCATACTCCAGGTTTTTGCGTCGAGCATCGCAGCTGCCGGCACCGGCTGATCTTCGAGGCCTGCGACAAGCCCCTTGTGGCGGGACCGGGAGAACATGTACGTTGTCGAAATCATTTTTGAATTCTGCGTTAATTTCGGCGGCACCTTTCGGCGTTTCAATATCGACATTGTGAATATAGTATGAGCCTTTCTGTACTTGGTTTTTGATGTTTTCGAAGGCCTTGGCCTTTGCTTCATTACTTTTGAAGTGTTCTATCTCCCGCTCAAGCTGATTCATGTGATCATTGGTAAAACGTCTTTCATAGCGCGCAAGCCACTCAGTGTAAGAGGAAGATTGCATCGCCATTTGGAGTGTTTCTCTCAAACGCCTGGTTTCTGTTTCATGCGGATGAATGAAAGCAGCATTTTCAGTCGGCGGTTGCTGCACTAATCCAAAATAGATCGCTGCCTGGAAATCTGTGTAGTATGAGTATTTGCTGGCATCTTTTCTATTGTCGATAAACTCACGGCGGCCTGTGGAAGTGGGCACTCTGTTTTCGGATCCGGCAGAGGCAGAACCATCCCGGTGTCTGTCACCGGCATACATCATTTCGACAAGAGCTGCAGCTGAATCCGGCGCGAGTCTGGGATCGGTCGAACGCTGGGAATTCTCAGCGACTACGGATTCGAACAACTGATCTGCGAACATGGATTCGGAAATGTCAATGTTGGGTCTGCGAGTAAATTCATTATCAGGGTCAAGGGAGTCCAACCCGAACTTGGCTATGTAAGTAACGGTGTCGTCTTCATTCCGGGTAAAAACAATACGGTTGAGTTCAGGATCGGGCGCATCTCTTGAGGTTGACGGCCCGTTAGGATCACCACCGGTGGTTTGCCGTGGAACGCCTGCGGATAAGTATCCCCGAACTGCAACAGCTGAATTTGCATGGATACCTTTTTTAGCCAGCTCCCTCAGAACTTCAGGTATAACATAATCTCTCTGACCAGCAGCCAATACACCTTCAACATCTGGAATGTCTTGTGCGGAGTTATCAAAAGAGAATGCTATGTTTTGTACGGTGGTATTCTCAGGGATCACTTTACTTAAAACTGATAATAGCTTTTTCACTAAGAATCGGGAGTTGATGTGATTAACGGCACTCGACTCGGTACCAGAGAAATCAAGACTTCCAGTAATGAATACTTTAGTGTCTTCGCCAATATTTTTGAATGGTTTTCCTGCAATTATACTAAGTTCTTGCCTTTGCATTGCATCAGATTCAACAAAGTCGTACAGAACAGAGCTGCTATCTTGAATGCGGTAATTATTATAAAGTCTATAACACTTTCTCAAAGATTCTTCTATATTTTCCGGAATGTCATGAAGATTAATCATTATGAACTTGTCGTATGCTCGTTTGTACTTTGGTTCTGGCAGGTCAGAATCATTGCCATAAGAAATCGTGCTATAGAAGGGATTGTTCGCTAAGAAACCATTCTTCTCGGTAATTGAGCTAATTGCTCTGGCATGGGTCTTTTTTAATCTTTCAAAAGCGTCATAACCTAGACTGGCGAGAATCCGGTAGTCAAAATCCCCGTTATGATATGAAAGCTCTGTTAACATTATTGATACTTTAACGATTTCATCGCTGGAGACAGCAGCTTTATTTTTATAGAATTCCTTCAAAGTCTCCTGTAATTGTGGTATGCGTACTTGTTTGATTGTTTCATTTTTTTTAAATTTTTCTAAAAGCGTGTGGAAAAGTAAGGTTTCTTTAATTACTTTTTGGAGCAGTAGGTTATTTGGGAGAGCCTCCAACATTATTGGCTCGATTGAATCATTAAGGTATGAAGCTTCAGCCCTATTTTCAGAAAATAAAGCTCTACTGAAAAGTATTTTATGATGGGTGTATCCGTTTAGTCCAATAGAACTCAGTTTGTTAAATAGATCGCCAATACTGATTTCTTCTACGACTCTTTTAACTAGATTGAATGCTTCTTTTGGCAGTTTTATATCGTCTACCTTAAAATAATCTCCAGGATTAGGAATAATTCCATTTGCGTACATTTTTTGCAAAAGAGCACTTACCTTAGCTCTTTCTAGCGGCTCCCTGGCAATCCTGCCCCATCCCATTCCAGATATGCTCGTGAGCGAAACACCCCTTTTTTTAAAGGGCTCTTCGTTCAGTGATGGTAGCAGTCCTTTATCAATATATACCCCTCCATCAGAGAGTAAATGAGAAAACCCTATAGCTCTTGCGGCTACCAAAGTTTTTTTAAGACCTAAGGTGTATTTGATATACTCACTGTTTTCTCGTTCAAAATAAGACTCGGATTCTTCAACAACAGCCCTGCTAATGGAATTTTTAATTGTATTTAACACACGTTTGGTTTTATTCCATTGGTCAATAAACGACTTCTTTACACTGCCTGAAAAATCGGCTCTCATTATATCCAATCTTTCTACATCAACGTTTTCACCCATAAAAGTATCGATTTTTTGCCAGATGCTATGCCTCAACCTCACAATATCAAAGGGATAATCTGTTTCAGTAGTTTGTTGTATTCTCTCAGAAAACAGCAGCGAATATAGAATTCTTTTGTATATCAAGGTCTTGGGAGCCCAAACGTAGATTGTATGGCCTGGGTTCACTCTGTCCCATATTGTTAGCCAAATATGCTCCCAACCTTTAGCAGGACCGACAAGAGCAACATGAACCTTCTTGGGTATTGGGAAGTTTGCCATGATAACACCTGAAAGATTGATTTACATGGTTTTCAAAAGGGTTTTGATACTTGCTCTTTTCACCGGCGTGATCAGAGTATTTTAAATGCTTAAAAATTGCACCATGTAGTGTAGTTCGGAACTGGGATAATGACCTGCTTATCCGTTTTATAAAAAAAGTATGTCGTTTAATTAAGCGTGATCAGTCGCTGATAATCACCCATGACCTAACGTCGTTAAAGGTTGTGGTGTCGTCAAGTTCTGCATCATCCTCTGATTTTCCGACGTGATAAACGACGGGCTCTCGCTACTGTAATTGCCTGACAGGGCACTGAGGTCCTGAACCAGTCGCTGGTAGTGCTGGTAAAGTTCCGTATTATTCAGGCTTGTTCCTACTGGCCGCTCATTATCCGACCTTTTGTCGTCTTTATTGCCGCCTGCCAGGCTGCACAGGTAATTCACCAGTCGTTGCCCCCTGCGAATGATCCTGTTCAGATAGGTCACGGCTTCATTCTCTCCCCCGTCACTGATGTCCATGGCTGATTTACTGTCATTCCTGTTGATGACAGTCATGGGGTTCAGGCTGACTTGTCCACCTTTAAAGTGCAGGCTGGCCAGCACGTCCGGTTTCACCAGTGCCAGTGTCTGGTTGTTGCGGGTATTGATGATCCTGAAGGTTTGGCTCTCCAATGGCAGGGAAGCGTTGCTGCGGGTAAAGTTGCTGCTGCGGGTGAGATTGCTCTGCGCCTGCGGGTTACACTGGCTGAACGCCACCTGTTCCGGGGTCAGGTCGGTAAAGAACAGTGCGGTGCTGTTATCACCCGACAAACGTCGTAAATCCGCCTTAGACCCGGACGACAGTAGAACATAATGCTTGCCACGGCTGTCGATTGTGCGGGCTGGCCTGCACGCCCGCAGGTCATAGACGTCATTGCCAACACCGCCGACCAGCGGGCGGGTCCAGTCGAGAATGGCCTGCCACAGGCTGCTGTTGCCGGGCGTATCCAGCCTCCGGTTGTCACACTGGTCGCCCCGGTTTGCCAGCACTTCTGGCCGTGCTGCGATGTTGCCTGAGGTTCCCAGCAGCAGCAGGTCATGACCGCCCCATCCACGGAGTGACCACTGTCGGGCGTCGGCGCCAAGGTACAGAATATTACTGCGGCTATTGCCCCAGAGTCTCGCTGTCCTGTTACCGACGGCGGACGAGCTGATTACGGAGGGTAGAAACGGCCATGACTGGTAACCGCTGTCGGGTTTCGGCCCGCTCACCTGAACACTGCCCGGCTCCCAGCCCCACTGTCCTGTGCCGGTAATAAACACCTGACGTCTGACGTATGTGGCGTTCAGGGGTTCCAGTGTCAGTTTAATCCCGTCCATCGCCTGGTAGGTGACGATTTTTACCGGTTGGTCCTGCTGGATGTACAGGGGGTTGCTGGCTGTGGCGTTGATGAATCGGAGGCGTTCCTTCCTGACGAGGCTGCTCACCGTGAGTGGCAGGACGACCCCCTGACCTGAGTCCGTCACCCGTGCTGCCAGGTCGGATAATGACAGCTCAAGGTCATTGAACACCAGCGTTGTGGGTTGCAGGAACTGGTCGTGCTGTCTGGCCCAGACCTGCTGAATCTCGATCTCGGCATCGCCGGTGGTAAACCGGTTGGACAGCACCAGGTTCTGACCCCGGCGCCAGGCAAGGAAGAGGAAGGCCGATATATTCAGTTCAATGCGGGTTTGTGCCCTGTCGTGCTTGGTGATGCTTTCTTCAGCCAGGCCGGGATGGATGAGGATTCGGGCAAAAAATGACAAGTCTGTCTCATCCAGTTTAATCACGTCGGACCCACCCTGGCCCTCCACCATGATCCCGAACCGCTGTCGGGTACCGTTCCGGACAAAGGCCACCTGATGCTCTTGCTCTTGGTAGTAAGTGTCCAGCCGCAACGTTTCCAGTTTGATCTTGTCGGCTCCGGGGGTTCCTGACAGCAGCAGACCCTCGGCCATCACGGCGACCCTGCCAAAGGTGCCCAGTGATTGGTAACCCTTTTGGGTGACCCGGTACAGCGTCTGGTTGTTCTGGTTATAAACGACCGCGCTCGTTGACTTAGGGGACGAGAACTTCCGGGTGCTGCCAATCACTTGCTGAACACCGTGTTCCTTGCCAGGCAAACCGAACAACAGTCTCTGTTTACGGGGACTCTGGCCCCGGTAATCCATCCAGGCTACCTGGGTGGGGGAATAATCAGGGCGCAGCGTGAGGGCGATCAGTCCGATGTCAGCCCGCTGTCGTACGTCCGCTGGCAGAGAGCCCACGGTCTGGTTAAAATCCTGCCGGGTCCAGTAGACCAGCCTGCCGGTGGTGTTCCTGGGTCCCATCAGGCTGAGGTCCAGCGCCACCAGGGCCAGACGCTCACGGTTGGCCAGGTATTGAGCCTTCGGTGTCTTGATGCGCCATGCCCGGGCACCGAATTTCCACTGGTAGCTGCCCCTCAAGTCGGTGCGCTTAGGCAGGGTGTAACGGCAGGGAGGGGAGATCTGGTCATCGAACTCACTGGGCATCCCGGTCAGCGAAGCGGCGGCGGCCTCACCACAAAAGGGATGGCCTTTGGCGCCCTGATCAGGCTGTCGGAAAAACTCGAAAGCCTCCTCTTTGCGAGTGTCCGACAGCGCGAGCAGTTGGCCGTCGTCGTTCACCATGACTTCAAACTGGTCACGGGTGTTGGCTGCCAGCAGGGTGTCGCTGTCCGGGTAGTACCAGACGTCCAGTTGCCTGATCGCGCTGAACAGGGGGTGGTCGATGATTGCGGTGATGGGTCTCAGCGGCACCAGCCCCACCTTGGCCGAGAACCCCTCCCGGGCCCCATTCAGCCGGTCTCGCAGCAGACTCTTGAGCTCACGGATGAAAAAACGGGCACTGGTGGTGGTCCAGGTTGTACCGGGGTGTTCTATGGTCAGTTTGGCGAAGATCAGGTTGACTACCTTGCCCAGGTCCAGGCTGTCTATCACCACGCCAGATTGGGGGGTGAACTGGTGCACACTCAGGGTATCGTTCGACTTGGCGACGATCTGCCCGGTAGCTTCGACCTGCCAGTTCTTAAAAGGTCCTGACTCCACCGACAGGTTTTCGCTGACCACCCGGGTGTTGTCCCAGGCCTTGTCCGGTATCCACAGCCGGTAGTGACCGTTGGTATCGGCCAGAAGGCTGCCGGAGTGCGCCTGCACATGCCTGAAGACGCCGCCCCTGGCCATCTTTGCCTCTACTTTTGCCTTTTCCAGCGCTTGCTTCTCGCCTGCCGGGCGGATCAAATGGAAACCGGAGCTCAGCCGCTGGACATTCTTGGGGTTTTTTACGTCGGCGGTCAGGTAATACAGGTCTCCGGAGTGCTTGCTGAACAAAATGTAGTAAACTTTCTTGCCCCAAACCACCTTGTGGACCGGCAGGTGCTCTTCACTCAGTACTCTGCGGACACGCTCATCAATCGTCCGTAAGTGGCTTCCGTCGTTTTTATTATTCGGCACGTCGCCATCCAACAGGCTGCTCAGGAAGGCAAAATGGGTTCGGGTGGCATCGTCATAAAAACCGGCTCTAAGTATACGACGTTTGTTGTAGCTATCGACGACCCGCATGGAAATCAGTCCATGGTCAGATGCCGTTGTGCCGGATGCCGCTGCAGGTGGTACAGGAGGTTCGCTGAGCTGGCCATCCAGAGTTTCTGCCGCAATCAACTGGTGATTCAGCTGACCGGACGGGCTGGCCGTCAACAGGTAATAATAGGGGGCATCAAATACCAGCAATTGTGACTCATCTTTGTTCGGCACTATCTTAGAGACGTGGCGGCCAAACAAGCTGGCATTCAACTCATCAAAGTGCCTGATTTCCCGGGTCAGTACCTCCTTATTCTGGAATAACACCTTGCCGTTGGCGGAGTCAAAAAAATAGTAGCCGGTAGCCGGGTTCCCCTGGACCGGTTGCACCTTGGCAGCAATGAGCCGGATTTCCTGATGGTTAAGGGTATCGTACCAGATCTGGATCCGGTCTAACTTATGCCAGTCCGCTCTGGCCAGTCCCAGTTTGCCGGGGAAGCAGCGGTAAGGTTTCTTGAGATACTCATTAACCTGTCGGTCACAGTCCCGCTGGTGCTGTAACCAGGCCGGGTTCTGCCGATTATTGCTCCTGGGTAGTGGGTCAAGGGCACCGTTCATCGCCCACCGGTTCGGTATTTTGGGTGACCACCCGGATGTGGTTGTGGTCCACCGGTTCGGCGCTCCGGCCATACAGTGTTGACGGAGCTGAAATGAGGCGTCGCAGTCTTTCAGCTCCAGCGGCAGGAAACGCCTGGCCGCAGTGTAACGGCTCATGATTCTGTTCAGTTTCGATGCTCTTGACGGCCTGTCATTCAGTGTACCGGTGTCGTATAAGTGATGAATCACTTTGTCGTCCGGCAGCCACTCAAACTGTGCGTTGGGATCCTGTACCACAACTTTATACGAGGGGATGGGTTCGTGAGAGGGGGACGGCGCCGGATCAGGAAACCGGAAAAGGGTCTCACCCAGCCTGATGTCCCAGGTTGGGTTCCTGATCTGGCTCAGCGAGGAGCTACAGTTTTGTATCTGGTCATCCCGCTCGGTAATGCAGGCGTAGGGGCGCTTGCCGTCGTAGTTCAACACCCAGGTAGAGGCCGTCTGCCCCCGGGGGTGAATGCGGATAACATGGTCACCGTTGGACACCAGGACGTAGGTGTTGTCGGACCCTTTAGGACTGTACAGGTCATAATCCAGCAGCCAGGAGAATTCGTCTGAGACCCAGCGAAAGACGACGATGTGATCGTTTTTATCGAGATTCAGGCTGCTGGTTGATTGAAGGTACTCCTGGCCGCTTATATGAGTGAACGTCTTGCCAAGGTATTTATATGTGTAAGTCACTTTTTCTTTACACTTCTTAAAAAAGATGCTCACACACCGAGTGACTTTGGTGTCTTTCACCTTTTTCTGGTAAATCCGTTTCAGCTTATCATCGCTGACGGCATCGAGCAGCTGCGCACCGGGTGAACTGCCGTCCGGCGCACTCCCTTGAAAGTCCTGATCAATGTCAGTGTATTCGAGTGTGAGCTTCAACTCGGGTACGGCAGGCATTAAAATGATCTTTTTATCGCTCATCTGTCCCAGGTTGTGAAACACCCCGTTTGAGCATTGGTACGGGATTAAACGCGATTCCTTCCGGCACAATGTCTTCAGAGCATCGTTGATCAGGTTAAAGGGGGCCGGGGAGCGGTCGAGCCGGTTGGTATAGGTAGGGCATTCCAGGGTGTTGTGTGCTACATCGACCTTTTCCTTGCATTTCTTCCAATTCCAGTCGCCATTATCTTTGGCCACGAAGGTTATCCCGTGCGTATAGACGCCTCCGTAGGTCAGAGTCTTGTCCGCCAGGTTGATGGACTCGATGTTCAGGGGCAGGAGGTTTTTGCCGTCCTCGCTCACCAAAGCATTGAGGGTCTGGTTGTTGGCCAGAAAACTTTTGGGATCCAGTTGGGCGTGAATCGGGTTAAAGATGTGGGCCGCCTTGCCCGAGGCGTCCCGTAACTTTTTATAGGCCAGCTTGGCGAACTTTTCTTTATAATCCTCGGCAAAAATAGCCCTGACGTAGTGCATGAGACCGTCAACCGTAAACCCGAGCGGCCCGAGAAAGTCTGAAAAAATTGAGATACCCATGTCCACCGACTCAAAGATCACCATGGATTTCTTGAGCTCCTTGACTTCCGGGTCCTCTTCGTTCTCATAGTCAATCACGGTCAGGGTGAGACTGGTTATCGGCACACTGGAACCCACTAAAGGCAAAAAACGAGCGGCTTTTTTACCCAGCCTGCCGACTTTTTTCAGCCCACTGACCGGCTTTTTCAGCTCGGTACCGGGTAGCTTTGGCGCTGTCCGGTGGGTAGAAAATGGCTGCTTGAAGTTCGGGGTGAACAGTTTGAGTCCCTGTCGCCCGAGATCGATCATCTCAATCCCCTGCAAGGTGACCGCTGCATAAAAAACCACCTGACGCCCGGTATAAATCTGTCGTTCAGTGTCCGTCATATTCTGAGGCGGGGAGTTTTTGTAATGAAATCCTGCGGGGGCAATCCCGGTGACCAGGTCGAAAAGACCTATAACAGACCTGAGTTTATCCCAGCTGCCGGTGGCTCCTTTTTTTCCTTTGAGCCGCGATGGTGATGGACGACCCTTGCCCTGGAGAAAGCCCCGGAAGCGGTCAAAAGCTCCGGACGTAAACTGTATGTTCTTACGGGCCAGGGTATCGGGTTCTAAAAAGTCGATGCGCCAGCCACGGCCATCCCGACGAAGGGTATCGAGTTGGGGGATCATACTGTCGGGGAGAGAGTGCCGGGCTTTAATGTCCCCCAGGGCGGTGTCAAACTCCTGCAGCCGCTGCCTGAATTCGGCTCGTTCAGAGGCCAAACCTGAGAGTTTGTCTTTAGTCCGGGGCTGCTCCGGAACCGAAAGCTGGCTGGATGGCAAATACCGAATAAGGGCTTTTGAATCCGATGGCCGGGGTGACATCAGCACCGCCTTTTCGCCAGAAAAAAGCCGGTACTGCGGTTCTCCGGTGGCCGGGGAGCGCAGCACAAGGGTTTCGATCGCCGGGCGATCCTTCGGCATCTGGCGCTGGATATCCTTCACCAGTCGTTTGAAAACCTCGGGGCTGCGACTTCTGGGCTCGATAATCAGTTCGCCCACCAGGGGTTTGCCGTTGGTGGGTGAAAGGGCCACAAAGGTTTTCAGGGCGTTCAGGGCGGTGATTCCGCTTGACTGTTTGCTGCTGGCAAGATCGCTGACGGTCAGGCTGGCGATGTGGATGTCCGGGGTAAAGTAGGACAGTGTCGTCAAAGCATCGGCGATCAGTCTGGCTGGCCGACCGACAACGGTGACGCGGTTGCCGTCTCCCCCGGCGATGGCCGACTGAACCCGGCCATCGGGTGTGAGCAGCGCATAACTGCCGGAGGGGGTGGTTTTCAGCAACAGGGGTTGGCCACTCAAGGTCCCGTCTTTTATCTGCTGTTGAGCACGGGTAAACGAGTCTTCGTTCAGGGCAATGACCGAGTGCATGCCCCGGGTGTTAGCTAATGCGTCCCTGGCTTCGAGGCGACGATACCGGGTGAAAAAATTCTGCAGCCAGCGCACACCTTCGTTGGTGGGTTTGATCAGGGCAATATCGGTTTTTTTACCTTTGTTGTCTTTTTTGCCATCAAGATTGAGTTGGGTTTTGGGGCCGGAAAGTAACCGGAGCGCATACGCCAGCGCTTTGCGTCGAGCATCGCAGCTGCCGGTATTGGCTGATCTTCGGCGCCTGTTACAAGGCCCCGGTAGCTGGTTTGCGGGAAGCTCAATGTTGGGGAATTCATTTTTGTATATTGCCCTAACTGTGGCAGCACCCTTTTCAGTGAGGGGAGCGAAAGTGAAGATATCGAATGAATAGGTCTTTGCCTTTCTTTTGAAGGTTTCGAAGGCCACGACCTTCTCTTCTTCACCCTGATATTGGTTCATTTCCTGCCGAAGCTGGGTGATGTAGTTGAACTCGGGGAAACGCCTTTCATAGCGGTCAAGCCATTCGGTGTAGGAGGAAGATTCCTTCGCCATGTCGATTGTGTCTTCCAAACGACGCGTTTCTCTCCAATCCGGATGGAAGAAAGCAACTCTTCCAGGGGTTGAGTCTTTGTTTAATCCGAAAAAAATCGCATCTTTGAACTCAGATGCAAATAAGTATTTTTCAGCATCTCTTCTATAATCGACCTCATTGTGGACTGTGGAAGTGGGTACCCTGTTTTCCGGTCCGGCAGAGGCAGAGGCAGAGGCAGAGGCAGAGGCAGAGGCAGAGGCAGAGGCAGAGGCAGAACCATCCTGCTGCCTGTCACCGGCATACATTTTTTCGACCAGGGCTTTGGCTGACTCCTTTCCGAGTCTGGGGTCGCCCGAATCCTGCGAATCCTCAACGACTATGGATTCGAACAACTGATCTGCAAACATGGATTCGCGAGTGTCAAGGCCGGTTGTGGGATTAAACTCATTATCAGGGTCAAGCGAGCTCAACCCGAACTTGGCTATATACGTAACGGTGTCGTCTTTATTCCGGGTAAAAACAATACGGTTGAGTTCAGAATCGGGCGCATCTCTCGAGGTTGACGGCCTGTCAGGATCACCACCGGTAGTTTGCTGTGGAACGACTGCGGATAAGTATCCCCGAACTGCAACAGCTGAATTTGCATAGATACCTTTTTTAGCCAGCCCCCTCAGAACTTCAGGTATAACATAATCTCTCTGACCAGCATCCAAGACACCCTCAACACCTGGAATGTCTTGTGCGGAGTTATCAAAAGAGAATGCTATGTTTTGTACGGTGGTATTCTTGGGGATCGCTTCAATTAAAGCTGACAATAGCTTTTTCACTAAGAATTGGGAGTTGATGTGATTAACGGCACTCGACTCGGTACTAGAGAAATCAAGACTTCCAGTGATAAAAACTTTAGTGTCTACGCCAATATTTTTGAATGATTCTCCTGCCATCACTCTAAGTGCTTGCTTTTGCACTGCATCAGATTCAACAAATTCGTACAAAACAGCGCTGCCATCTTGAGTGCGTAACTTATTATAAAGTTCGTAAGACTTTCTCAAAGATTCTTCCCTATTCTCTGGAATCTTAAAAACATTAATCATTATTAACTTTTTGTATGGTCGCTTGCGCTCAAATTCTGGCAGGTCAAAATCATTGTCATAAGAATTCATGTAATAGAAGGGATTGTACTCTAAGAAATTTTGATCATAATTAACTGTGGTCCTTACTCCGGATTGGCTATTTTTTAATCTTTCAAAAGCGTCATAACCTATTTTAGCGAGAATCCTGTGTTCAAAATCCCCATTATGATATGAAAGCTCTGTTAACATCATTGCAACTTTATCGATGTCATCGCTAGAGATATAGAATGCTTTCAAAGACTCCTGTAACTTTGGTATACGCTCTTGCTTGCTTATTTCATTTTTTTTAAGGTTTTCTAAAACTCTGTGGAAATATATGGTTTCTTCCATTATTTTTCCGATCAAGCGGTTATTTGGGGCAGCTTCGAACATTATTGGCTTGATTGAATCACTAAGGTATGAAGCTGTAGGCCGACCTCTAGCCATAGTTTTACCGAAAAATACTTTATGAAAGGTAGCTTTCGATAGTGCACGATCACTTAGTTTTTTAAATAGTTTGTCAATACTGGTTTCTTTTACGACTCTTTGAATTCGATCGGAGTCTACTTTTGGCAGTTGTCGGTGTACCTTAAAATAAGGTCCAGGATCAGGAATAATTCCACTTTCAAACATTTTTATCAGAATAGCACGCACCTTAACTCTTTCTATCTCCTCCGTGTAAATAATCTTACCGCTGGTTCTCGGTATAAGATTTTTCGAAACACCCCCTTTTTTAAAGGTCTCATCGTCCAGTGATGGTAACAGTCCTTGATCAATATATACCCCTCCATCAGAGAATTGATGAGAAAACCCTATAGCTCTTTCGGCTATCACAGTTTTTTTAAGGCTTAAGGTGTACTTGATATATTCACTGTGTGTTTTTTCAAATTCAAACTCTAATTCGTTAACAGAAACCGTGCCAATTTCATTTCGGATTTGATTTAACAGATCGTTGGTTTTATTCCATTGGGTGGTAAACGACATCTTTACACTGTCTGAAAAATGGGATTTCATTATATCCAATCTTTCTACATCATCGTTTTTCCCCATAAAAGTATCGATTTTTTGCCAGATGCTATGCCTCAACCGCGCAATATCAATGGGATAATCTGTTTCAATAATTTGTTGTATTCTCTCAGAAAACAGCAACGAATATAGAATTCTTTTGTATCTCAAAGCTTTGGGAGACCATACATGGATTGTATGGTCCGGGTTCAAGCTGGCCCATATTTTTAGCCAAATAGACTCCCAACCTTCGACAGGACCGACAATAGCAACATGAACATCCTTGGGTACAGCTGGCATGATAACACCTCATGGATTGATCTAGATGGCTTTCAGAAGGGTTGTGATATCAGAAGGGTTGTGATACTTGTCTTTTCACCGGCGTGGTCGGAGGACTCAGCCCTGACCCATCATCGTTAAATTTAGCGGATTCGTCAGGTTCTGCGCCATTCTTTGGCTTACCGATGGAATAAACGATGGGCTCTCGCCACTGCGATTGCCTGAAAGGGTGTTTCTTTCCTGAACCAAACGCTGGTATTGCCGGTTCAGTTCCGTGTTATTCAGGTTCGCCACCATGGGTCGCTCACTCTCGGCTTCACCTGTGTCAGCGTCGTCTTTCTTAGCTACGGTCAGATTGCCCAGATTCAACAGCTGTTTCCCCCTGCCAATGATCCTGTTCAGTAAGGACTGGGTTCCGTTGCCCCCACCCTCAGCGGCCAAAGTTGCCTCTGGGATGCTTTCATTCAGTGAGCGGCTGCCATTTGACTGTAGGGTATCTACTTTCGCCAGCACCTCGCTCATGCTGAGCACCCGGTTATTGACGATCAGGCGCTCAACGGTATCGCCTTCCTGGCTGAAAAAGTTTTGCACCCGAAGGCTCTGGGTGGCATTGAGCGGATGGCTGCTATTGTCGCTGATTTTCAACCGGTTCTTATTCGACAAGACAGTCAGGATCAGATCCTCGTCCGACTTTTGATAGCCCAATGTCTGGCAATCATGGGTATTAATTTCGAGCTGGTCAGCGGTGCCCGTGGCGTTTGCCAGAAGCCATTGGCCGTTATCCATGTCATCGCCAGAGAAACGGTAAGTAGTGCTTTTTTCGTCAATTTCATACTGATGTCCGGGGATGGTTTGCTCTGAAAGTGAATAACCAGACTCGAGTCGTCGACCGATCCTTTCCCTGTCATCCAGAATGCCGTCATCCAGTTCCAGGCTGTCTGGCCAGCCATTGGCGTAGATACGGTCAGGGTCCTGCCAGGTGCCAATTCTCACCAGGGGGTCGGCACCGGACGCCATCATTTTTATCCCTTCAGGCGACGGGAGACGCTGGTTGATGATGAGTTTGTCAGCGGCATAACAGTTCAGCGCCCGAATTTTCCTGGCCGGCTTGAAAGCCTGGGTTGCCAAAGCAATCTGACCATTTCGGTAGATAGTTAGAAAACCACTGTCATTTATTGTCATGGCCAGATGCAGGCGGGGGGAGGTAAAAAATGGCCTGACCCTTCGATGAAAGAACCTGGCACCCTCCGTTACCCTGACCTCCAGCCTCCCGGGTTTCAGGCTCAGGCTGATGGCATCAGAGCCGTCAGGCCCGGCAAAATGAATCAGCGTGCTCCCGGCCCGTGTTCCTCTGCCAAGCGGCAGGCCCTGGCGAATCCAGGCTGCCAGGATAAAACTGCCGCCGGTGACCGGAGGGGGCATCAAGCGGGATAAGTCGGCTGGGCAACCAGTCTGGTCATTGCTGTCAGGCGCATTACGCAGAGCCAGCGAACGCCAGCTTGCTGCCTGCAAATCCGTGAGGCTGACACCAACCATTCGAACACGGTTAAACGAAAAGGGAGCAAAAAACAGCTTCACGGCGCGGTTTTCCCAGCCGCTTTCCCTGCCACTATCCCTGCCACTATCCTTTAAACCCCCCAGCTCCAGACTGACAAGGTTATTGCCAGGACCGGGGTGAACACTGGCACCACTGCTTTTGAGGTGGAAAATATCATTTCCCGACTCCCCGAACAGCCCAGCCCCCGGCTTGACAGCACCCGAGAAGAAAAACACGTCATCACCTGGCCCGCCATGCACCGGTGCGGTGATATTGCCAAGCTGATAAGTGCTATCCAGTCGTTTATCCACAGTCAGCTTGGCGTGATAGTAATCTCGAAGGTTTTTGCCGCTCAGCAGCCTGCTTTCGTTGTTGGCCGGAGCAATTATTGTCAGGCGCCAGATATGCCGTTCCAGGCTGTTGATAAAGTGCCCGGTGACCAGGCTGCCATCCTCACGCACACACTGGGGAACGTGCCCTAAATCGATGCTGAAAAAGAAATGTCCGTCGTTGTCCACTTCCAGATGGGTATAATTTCCAGTCAGTCGCCAGTCCAGCTTTTCAGGTTGGACTCCGTGCAATATCAGGCTATTTCCGTTGTCCCGGTCGACGATCCGGGTGCCATTGGCCTGTGGGTAAATAACGTAAATATCCGGGCCCAGGTCGCCGGAAAGCAGGTCAGGCCCCAGGTTTGCCACCATCCGGTCACCCTCCCGGCTGCCATAATGCCTGTTGTATCCAGGTCCCCCTACGGTGGAGGTGATTGAACTGTTGCTCTTGATGCGGGGAGAGGAAATTCTGAAAGTATCATTGCCACCTCCGCCATCGACGACAATCCCGGCAAGGGCCGGAATGTTGAAAATATCGCCGGAATCGGGGCCCTTGAAAATCTCAAAATTACTGATAGCTGCCGACCATTTATCGAAAATGCCCTTGGATTTGGATTTGGATTTGGATTTGGATTTGGATTTGGATTTGGGTTTGGGTTCGGGCGACCTTTCCGTAAAAGACATATGACCTTTGACGTTTTTATCGGGAGAGCAGGATCCTGAATCGCTTGCATAACAGGCAAAGCTCACTGCTTTTTTTCTTAAAGACAGATTGAGCCGGACAAAATCCGGCTCGATGGTCATCTGGCTGAAATCTATCGTGTCGGTACCCGAACCACCGTTAAAATCGATGGCTTGCGGCTGCTTCAGAAGAAAAAGGTAGTCATCTCCTCCCCTGCCATTAAAACTGTACAGAGAACCTCTGGACACATAAATGTTATCTTTATCGTCACCGGAAAATTTTATCCTGCCCTTCCCGGTGTCCTCCAGGATAAAGTTCCTGACCGTTAAACTATTTCTCAGGTCGACAGATACACGACGACTGCTGGGCAAATCAAAGAGCAGTGTATTGGTACCGCTGCCGCCGTCCAGGATGGTGCCATTTTGACAGCGGGCGTTAATGATGACCCGGTCGTTTCCGCCCCCCATGTGCACCTTGTCCAAACCGCCCCCGGTGCTGAAAATATCCGTACCATTGCTGCCAAAGTAGGTATCATCTCCCGAAGACCCGGTCATCTGGCCGATCCCACTGAATGCGGTCTGGTGATAACGCCAGCTGCCAGTTTCCGTATTTCGCCATCGGGTCTGTGCGATCCCCTGGGTGACATTGACGGTCATGCCATCCAGTTCATATATTGTGGCAACCTTGAAGGTAAGAACCCTGATGTCTTGCCGCAGGCGCCGGATCCCATAAAGTAAGGAAGACTTGTCGTGTATTAGCTGATTATGTCCTTCCCTGCCAGCCGTAACAGTGGTATCGCCCATGCCGACAATAAACTGGTTGTTGCCTCCCATATCCTGCAAAATGTCGCGCCCTCCCTTGCCAAGCAATATATTATCTGTGGAGGGATTGCCTGTTAGCCGATCATTGCCCGGACCACCGATAATGATGGGAACGCCAGAGTGTGAGTCTGAAGACAAGTCAAGCTGGACATCCGGTATAGTCATAGAGCTGTTGTACAGTCTGGTGGCTCCGCATAGCTTGATGAGCCCCATTGTCCTCTGAAAGGTATGACGCACCTCCAGCATGCCCAGGCCAGCCTCCATTGGCTGACCGGGGAACAGTTCGTGCCATTGTTTTGAGTACTGTTCTTTTCCTGATATCTGGTGACGGCCATAATGTTGTCTGCTGCCGTCTGCATCGGTTTTAACCAATTGTAAAGTCAGTGTGTGCTTTGCCGGGACAGAGAAAACCATCTCCTTGCCCTTGTCGAACGTGGCATGCACCTTCTGGGCGGGGGCTAAGCCTTCAAAGAGCACCTGCTGTTGGTTCGGCTTCAGGGTCAGCCTGCGTAAAAGACCGCTACGCTGGCTGCAACTGGAAGAGTCGAAACGAATCTCAATCCCCAGCCTGAGATTATTGCTTTCCTCACTGCTAATGCGGTGCAAACCGGCACCCAGGTTTTTTCCTTCATTGGCAAGACTCTCCAACTCAGTCTCGTCAGGCCACTGCTTGCGACGGAATTCACCTAAAGGTTTTCCGGGGTAGCGATTCAAAAATGCCAGCATCTGTGCTCTGGAAAAGGTATGGGTGTCCACTTTCCTGGTGACCTTGCAAGCACCTTTTCTTGAATCAAAATCGGTCAGGGTAGTGTTTTTCAGTTTCATCACATCCCCGGCTATGTGCCTCCAGTGGTCCGTATCCGTATCCAAATCCTTCCGGTACCAGTGGGTATTAAATTGCTTGACTGTGACCGGCGGGATGTCGGGGGTGTTAAAGTCCAGGGTGACGTTAGCATTGGGTTTCTGTTTGCTGAAAACCAGGTCCATGCGCTCGCTGAACGGGTTGACAGTCAGGCTGGCCAGCTGTCCGTGCTGCCGGGTGCAGCGGTCACTAAATCGTCCCCAGCGGATAACCAGAACTGGCCATTTTCCTGTCGAAGGTTCCTGAGGTTTGTGGACATAAAATTTTTGGTTAACAAGGTTGTTGCCACTCACCCTGATTGAGTCGGCATGAATGCCCGTGTAAACCTCGTGTTGACCATCACCCAGTATCACGGAGTTAAAACCGATTCTCAGCCAGATGGATGTCTTTCCGCCTTGAGTGATAACCGTGTCGTTGCCAGCTCCGACATCCAGGGTATTGGTGCCACCGGTGGCCATAAAAACCGTATTCTCGGAGTTGCCTTTGATCTTGTCGTTATGGGGGGAGTCTTGTATGACCTCGACACCGGTCACCACCTCCCCCTTCGACCGATCCCGGTTGGTCATATCCAGCCAGAGATCTTTTTTTCGAACCACGTAGGAAATAGTGTCTGTGCCGGGGCCGCCGTCCACCTTATTTTGATCGCTCAATACCGCCCGGTCATTGCCCTCTCCCAGTTTTATTGTGTCTGTGCCATCGCTGGCATAGACAAAATCGTCACCACCTCGCGTATTCACTATGTTGTTGCTATTTTTATCGCCCCTGAGATAAATGTTATCGCGCTGTTCGGTTCCGTAGACTTCCGAGCCGTCTTCGGAACCCAACAGATGCTCCATACCATCAACAGAGCCCCCGGTTACCAAGCTGTCCAGGAGGGTGGCGAAGAATTTGACAGCCTTATTAGTTTTGCTGGCCTCGAGCAGGCTGTTCTCTTTGAAAAACAACAGGGAGCGGTCAGTTTTCATCACGAAAACGCCTTTGAGCGAAAAATAGAGGTGGACTTGCTCTCGCGCGCTGCCGTACTGAACTTTGCCGAGGTAAAAGTAAGAACCTGTACCGTAAATATCAGAAATTCGACTGACGCCCAGGTGACCGGCGAAAGGTGTAACCTGCTCCATCAATGCCTTAGTCACCGATGACTGACCGCCAGGCCCTACACCAAACACACCGAAAAAGGATTTATCTGTTTCCTTTTCCTCGCCATCCGGATGGGTGCGCTTCAACTTCTGAAACTCAAGATAATCAGAAAAACGGTTACCCCAGACTCTGTTTTTCAAGTTAACCCAGAGTAATGGCTTAGAGTAACCATGAGCGTAGCGACGCGTGTCATGAATGGGACCGGATGGATGGCCATCAATCCTGAAGGTATTACGACCAATAGTGTACTGAGCCGTGAGATTACCTTTTGGCATCTGGCTGACCACAGAAAATGAGAACCTGGGCAGGACAAGCGTATCATTTCCGGGTCCGCCAAAAAGGTGTGCATAACCTAACCCCGGCGAAAGGCGGTCATTACCTGTTCCACCGTGCTGGTAGACTGCGCCGAGCTTGTCAATGAGCTGGTCATCGCCCGAGTCGCCATACTGGGATTTGCCGAAATAAATCTGATCGTTCCCCGGCCCGCCATAGCCAATGCCACCGATCTTTGACAGGTAGAGGGTGTCGTCCCCGTATCCCCCGTAAGCCTTACCTGTGTGCCCAATCCAGATAACATCATTGCCACTGCCCCCGTAACCTGTACCTGACTTTTCAATCCGGATAATGTCATTGCCACTGTCCCCGTAAGCCTTACCTGACTTTTCAATCCGGATATCGTCATCGCCACTGTCCCCGTAAGCTTCGCCTGACTCTTCAACCCGGATAATGTCATTGCCACTGCCCCCTGCTGCTCTGCCTTTTTTGACAATCAGCAAGTCGTTGCCCGGACCGCCATAAAGCTCACCCAGGTCAGTGATCAGGGTGTCATTGCCACCCAAACCAAAAAATCTCTTGTATCCTTTCCTGCCTTCTATGTAGTCCGACAGGTACGTCCCTGACCCGGATCGCCTTACGTTTTGCCTGTCAACAATGGCATACCATTTGTCTTTGTCGAAATCATCCAGAAGAAACCACATAGTGGAGAACCTCAATGTCTCGAGGTTCTCGTCATACTTACTCTGGTCAAGATAATTACTGGCATCGTCGAACAGCATAAACCGCCTGTAGCCTGCTTTCTCAAAGTGCTCCATCTGCTGATCAAGCTGTCCATTGAATTGCGGGCTCTCCAATAAAGCGTTGAAATCCTCCTGGGCGGTGGGGGGCGGCATAATGGCCTGCAGGGCCGTTTGCACGAAACCTAACAGCATACTGATCAGGTCCACAACAAGACCCAGCTTTGGAAAGATGAAGTCCAGCGCCATACTCAGGACATCAAGGCCAATGGTAATGACATCCAGGGCTGCCATGGCACCATAAATGGCCGCCCGTTTATAGCTGCCAGCCTTTCTTGCCGCGTGGGCGTTTGCGGCATTAGCGGCCAGTGAAAGCGTACCAACTTCAAGAGAAAGGAGACCGCCTATAACGGGTAAAGTCCTGGCCACATTTCGTGACGCTTTCGGACCCAGCTTTAACGCGACGCCCAGGGCACCTGCCGGATTGTTGGTCTTGACAAGGGTTTTGCTCAGCGCCCAGTTGGCGCTCATGGTAAGACCGTAGACCGAGTTGGTGATGCCCAGGCTCGCACTCGCATAGGCCGAGTTCCTGGCATCAGGAGGCATCGAGTCGCCGTATTTTTCCAGGTTATTCAGTGTCACCGAAGCCAGGGCAAGGCCAGCGACGGCATTCCCTGCACCAACAACCATCCTGCCCGTATTAAATTTTGTACTGCGATCCAGCACGTCCAGCGTGCGCATGAACTTCCCTTGCAAGCTTTTCGACCCACCGCCTGACTTGCTGCCATCCGGGCTATCAGGCTCGAAGCTATCCCCGCCGGTATGGTCTTCACGAAGCTTAAGGCTCTCCACAAATTCCGGGCTTGCAAGCAGCTGTTGCTTTACATAGCGGGTGTCGTCGGGACTGTAGCCCGAATCATCGAGCAAGGTGACCACCCGATCAATGATTTGCTCCGGTTTCAGCCCCTGCCTTTGCGCCAGTGTTTGTCGTATGAGCTCAAGAAGCTCCTTGCGGAACGCCGGGCTGTCCATAATGTCTTCGGTGACCACCGCCGCAAAACGTCCCTGTTCCAGCAGCAGGAAGGCGTCTGCCAGCAACCCCTTGTCACCGGCACTCTGCCTGGTATGGATGAAGTGATCACTGGCCTCAATGACATCCAGATGCCCGCTGACCCTGTCTATCAGTGCCATCGCGGTCCTGATCGGTCCGGAACCATCGCACAGAACACAGTCTGCATCGGGCAGTCTTGCTGCCTGACCGTCTGGCAAACCAGCCTTGTCCAGTGCCTGCAAGGTTCTCCGGAAATCGCGGCCGGTGATATCAACCAGCTCAGCCATCTGGCCAAAATCAATATCACGCCTGAGTGCGGCAACGCCGTCGGCCACGTTCTGGCGAATCTTTCTGGCCAGAAGTCGGGCTCCGGAAAAATTCTCCCGCTTCAGCCTGTCCGCCAGCCCGATAAAGCTGGTCAGACGTTCCAGCAGGCCGGAGAGTGCCAGCTTGCCTTCCTTAACCGTGAACTCACTGACCAGCGACTCTGGTGACAGGCTTTCCACACCCTCTGGCAATCGGATTCGCTTCTGATGCAGGGCCAGGAATGTTTTTGCCTGATCCTCCGGTTTCTGGGCTTCCCGTGCCTGCAGCAGAGCCATTGCTGCGGCGGCGGTCAGCGGGCTGTCAGCGTCACCATTGCCCAGCACCAGTGTGCCTTGGGCAGGCATCAGGTAGGAGGCATCGGCGGTGATTGAGGGGTCGGTCAGCACCCGAATATTCAGGTCGCCAGAGGTCAGTGAAAATTCCTTTTTCCCGGTCAGGTTCAGCAGCCCGTTGAGCCGCTGATAAAGCCCGGTAGAAATCGTTTCAGGCAGAGAACCCAGGGCGCTGAGCTCTGCCGCAAGTAACTTCCCGGCGATGGTTTCAGCCAGACCTGCCGGGATGGCTGACTGCCGGGCATAGTGCAGGAAACCATCGGCAAACTGCTGCCGGGTGACATGGTCCATCTTGTCAATAACGCCATTGACCTGGCCGGTCATGTTAATGTTCTTCAGTTCACTAAAAGCCTCATAATGGCGTGCCAGCTGTGACAGGTAAGCCTGAGTGGCTGCAGCGTTTTTGCCCGGATTAAGAGGCCGCCGTAACAGCCTCTTCAGGCCATCCTGTGACTGGAGTGACATAAGCGAGAAAGGATTGCCCGGGCCCGCCGGAGTTATTTTTATATAACGCCTTTTACCATCCGCCATAACCGCATAACGAGGGCTGCTGGCGAAGGTTTCAATGATCTGATCCTGCCCCGCTAAAGCCTGCACAGACGTGGGCTCTTTACCCTGGGCGTCCGGTTGTTGATTAACAGGCAACTGGAACGGCCTTCCGACGCGCCGTCGCAGTGCTACCGCCTCATGGAATACGGTGTCCACATCTTGCTTCAGATTGGCCAGCAGGCCAGTGTCAAAAGACTTCCAGCCGAGTCCCCGGGCAACAAAAGTGCAGGCTTTTTCCAATGCGACGAGAGTGGATATCCTCGGACTCTCTGGCGTATTTATCTCCAACCAAAGATCAACGTACATCAGTTTTGCGATGTCATCGATATCGCCGTCAGGCAGTATGGTCGTTACCGCATCGGTCACTCCCAAGCGTATCCGGCTGGCTGGCTGGCCGGTGTCACCCAGAACCTGCTCCATCTTCCAGTAGATAAAATGAACCAGCAGTGACTTCAGGTAAGTGCTGGCAACGACTTTTAGTCTGAAATGCTTTTTAGCGACCTCTATCTGTTGGGACAGGAAATTTTCTGCCGCCGCCCGACTTAACCCCAGCAGTCTGGCGTCGAGCAGGGATTCTATACCGGAACCAACGCTCCAGAAGGCCCGGTAATCCACGTTGACCAGCTCAGAGGTGGAGGGCAAGGCCTTGTAGGAGGCAATGGTATTATCAGAGACATCTGGAACCAGGGGCGCTGAGGATTGTTTATCATTGACAACCTCGTTGAAAAGTTTTTTCTCACGGTCACTGGCTGTAATTTCCCCTTTAGCAAGGCTATCCCTTATTGCCTGAATCCTGGTCTTATCATGCAACTCTAAATACGCCAATGCCCGGCGATAATCGGCTTTCGTACCTTTGGCTAACAGCAGGTTATGATGGCCTGCGACCAGTTGCCGATAGAGGCTTGTGCCTGAAGGGGGGGCAACCGCCAGAGTCAGTGCGTATTGACGGGTCAGTCCCAAGGGACGCGACTCCTTGTCAGGCAGTGTCGCGGTGTTGATCCCGAACTGCTGGCGCACCTGCTGGCGCAAGGCTGTCAGCGACCCTCCACCACCTTCAAGTGCCTTCAACAGACTGGCACCCACCAGGTTGGTCAGGGTTTCCCGGAAAATAAATGGCCTGTTCCTGTTCTTCGTGCCCAGCAATAACAGGGCGTGGGCACTGTTTTCCTCACTCACCTCGACACGACTGTCCACCAACGGCCAGAGCGGCCTGGGGCTGATTTTTATTTTAAAAGGGCTGATATCGGCAATGCCTGCATCCCTGACGGGTTGCACCAGCGCCTGAAGAAGCTGCGATAGACGAGGCTCCCCCATCCCCCGGGCAATGAATTGAATGTCGTTCTGTAATTGCTCTTTGCCAATACTGCCCTTCCGTTGCAGCTTGCGATAAAACTCCATGTGGACAACCAGCCTGATCGGCAAAAGACGGTCTGGCCAGCCATCAGGAAGCTGGAGGCGAAAGACCTGCTTGCGGTCGCCTTCGCTGTGAGTCAGGGTGTAGCCGGGCCCCCGGTTGGAAAAAGCCAGGTCATCCCGGCGACCCAGCGTGAACGTTTTTTGCCCGTCCTTGGTTTGAACCTGAGCCTGGTAACGGCCCAACCCGGTATCGAGGGTGAAAGCCGGGCGCTCCCAGCCAGGTCCCGGAAGCAATGGCGGATTTTTTTGCAGGAGATCAAGCCATTTATTGGCCCGCAGGGCATCCGCCCGCAACCCGGCTGGGTCTGTGGGTTCCAGCCCCCTGAGCCGCCGGTGAAAAAAATACTCCGCCAGCAGCGACTCACCGTCGGTCAGGGATGGCTTGTTGAGCAAATCAACAAGGGTGTCATCCAGGTTGTTGGTCTGCTGTGGGGACAGTGATAACAGAGTACGCTTGATCGCGTCCCGGTAATAGTCCGGGTCGGTAACTGCTGGAGCCCAACCAAGCTCGGTCCTTAAAGCAGCGACAGCCTGCGGGCTGTCAGGTGACTCCTGTCTCAACAGGGCCAGCAAACCGCTAAGCTCATCGCCTGCCGGAGCGGACAGGGGGCCGTTCTGGCTTTCAATAGCAATGAGAGGCTGATCATTCAGCCGGGTGACCGGTTGCCGCCCGGTGCTGGTCAGGGCAAGGGTTTTTCGGTTACCAGTGGTGACCGGTACATTGCCGCGGGAATCCGCAGCGAGGGGAAGTTGTCCGGGCTCGGCCCATTCCTTGCGCACGGCCTGTGCGTCCGTAAGAACCGCCTCTGCACGGCTTAGCCAGTGCAATAATCCCTGTTGTTCTGCCGCTGTGAAGGCGATGCCCCGTCGGTCTTTCAGAGCATCGGTCAACACCTCTTCAAGCTGCCCGGCGAGGTTGTTGATCCCGGCCAGTGCTTTCAGCTCACTGTCATCAAGCACGGCTGTGACCACGTCCGCCGGATCAGCCAGCAGTGCAGGCTGCGATGTCATCATGCGCTGACTGACCAGCCCACTCCAGGCCAGCTGCGTTAACAGTGAGCGGAGGTTTCCCAGCCCTGCACGACCAGCGTCGGATAACCGGTCAACCCGTTGGTTGCAATGGTAATGAACCCGCTGAAACAGTAGCCGGGTTTCCATATCCCCCAGCAGACGGCCAAAGCCGGACAGGGGCTCAGCAATGGCTTGATAGGCAATGCGGACCCGATGGCGGTTTTTCACAGTCGTTATCCCGCCCGCTGAGGTGACCTCCTGAACAGGGGTATGGGCTGATGCCGTGGCCAGCACGGGCAGCAGGTCGTACTGCTTACGAAGCTGGTTTTCCAGTTGCAGCAGCGTCCGGGCACTGGTGATTTTGGTTCCCTGCAACCAGCTCATGGCGATGGCTGGTGAGTTCGTCTGGTCAGTACTGGTCAGTGCTGCCCGACATAAATCCTTCAGGACCGAGGCCAGTGCCCCCAGGTAATTACTGGTGGAGTGGCGTTGCCCGGTCAACACCGCCGGGTCAACCTTCAGCACCACAAGCCGGTTGCCACTGGTGTCCCCGCTGTCCCCGGGACGATAGGGTATCACCCGGTCAGCAAGAGCCTGTTTGCCAAACCTGATCACCAGCCTGAGAGGGGCAGGGGGCTTCATACCGGGCAGCAGCTGACTGTCCAGCTCGGTCATAGTGGCGGGTTTGATGAAACTGTCAGGGAACCCCAGGGCATTGACCAGACGCTGTCCTGCGGAGCTGGCAACAAAGACTCTCAGTTCTGACAAGAGCCGTTCGGCCTGATTCGCCAGTTTCTGGCCGGGACGGTAGTCGGCAGGAAGGATCACGGCTATCCTGTCGTCTGTGCCCGTCAGCGTCCGTAGCTCGGAACTGCTCGCTGACAGCCAGTGGCGGGCGGCGGCTAACTGATCCTTCAGCGATTCCTTCGGGTTGAGTTTGAACAGCCCGTTTGTCTCTGCGGCGGCGTCGTCCAGTTTCACACCATAAATCGTCTTTCCATGGTCGTTTTTTTCCAGCACCGGAATAAGGGTTTTACTGTTACTGTCGTACGACGCTAACAGCTTATCTCCGGATTGCAAACTCACTGCCCGGTAGTGACCGTCAGCTTCCGAAATCAGCTGATAAACCTTGCCATCGGAACGCCTGACCGCCACGGACGAAGTGGCCAATGTTGGGTCTGAAAACACCCGCTCAGCTGGGGAGTCGTTGCTATCGTGGATGCTGTCATAAACGGAAGCCTGGCCCAGGGGGGTGGCAGTAATATCCTTGTCTGAGCGCCTGAGCACCCGGTACAGCTCATCGTTGTGGTTAAGGAACTCAACTTTGTAATAAGGTTTGTTGGTATCGGTGTAACTGATATCCGTGCTGTCAATGTCCAAAAAGGGGCGGTCCGCCAGATTTCCTGCTGATAGCAGGCGAGTTCTGCACCCGTCGACCCCACGTCGGCAGCGTTTGTTGTCTTGCGCCTCAGGGTCTTCGATGACAACCACTGACTCTCTGTCGCTGTCGTCGCCGCTGCCAGACTCAACCAGCCGGTAGGTCGATGACTTAAACCCGTCAGCATCGGTTACCTGGGCTTGCGAATCGAACGTTGTTTTAAGTGTGTCTATGTAGTCAATCAGTTCCCACTGCTGAGGGGCCTGGTGAGTCAGGGCACCCTTCAGAAATTTGATCTGCCTGGGAGTGAAAGCCTCCCTGAACAGGACTCTGTCACCATCAGGCAGGTTGCGGTCAAACTCATACAGCGCCTCGGCAAAGGTTTGAACAGCCGGGTTATCCTGGTCCCCCTGAATTTGGTCAAAGAGCTGTTCAAGGCCCAATGAAATTGATCCAGGCTTCTGATCGAACAGCCATTTTAGCGTCCGTTTCACGCCTTCCTGACTGACGGATCCAGCATAAAGTTTTGGTAAATCCGGGCTGTTGTCTCTCGGAAGGGTATTATCCAGATTCCGCGCCGTAGGCAGGGAATCCCATCGCTGGACAGAATCAAAATCAACAGTGTCGCCCAGTTGACGCAGTCGCTCCGCCTCCTCTGGCCAGACCGACTGGAACAGACTGGCATCAACAGCCTCTACACTCTTGGCCAGACCCATGGCGTAGAACCGGCCAACCACTTCGTTAAAGAATCTGTAACTCTGCAAAGGGTTATCCTTCATCCCAAACTCAATCGTTACAGCGGCATCCCCGACCTGCAACCGGGACTTCTGCAGGGGAATATGGGGATTTAACTGCCAGTGGAGAGGCCGGCCCGCACTCAGGTCAAGCGCCCCCCCCTCCTGAAGTCGTTGGCGATAGATTTCCGGTCCAAAGTCACTGAACGTTTTAATAAGCCACTGGACATCATGCTGGTAACGGTCGGGATGCAGCTGTCTATCCTGCATCGCTTGCCGGTAGAGTCTGACGCTGTTGTGCGTATCCAGAAACGACCCTGGAAACTGGCTGCTGTATGAACTGGCGAGCATTAGCAGCCCTTGCGGATACGGCTTGAGTGATGGCTCTCCAGTCACCGGCTCCGGGGAGTCGGCCAGCACAGGTATGATCCCCTCGTCAGTCTCCAGCCTGAAGCCATGACTTCCGTCCTCGGGTAATGTCACACGCCTGATGCGAAACGCCGGCGGTGTCCCGTCCTGATCATCCTGACTGATCTGCTGATTCACTTCCGACAGCTGGATTCGGGTAAGGGCAAGGGCCAGCTGCTTGATACTGTCCTCTGGATACTGCAAGCGATATTGACCCAGCGCCACCACTACTGCGGAACGCTGCAATTGGGGCAATGAAGAGAAGTACTCCAAAAACTGCGGCCAGTCGGCTTTACCCACCCCGGACATCGCCAATTCAAGAAACGCACGGGTAACCTCTGGATCACTGCCCAGCCAGTCCGGTTTCAAAGCCAATCGGAGCTGGCTCCGGAGGTTATCGGGGGGGGCCGGGTTTCGGAGCAACAGGCGTTTGACCATGCCGCTTTGACCCGGCAAGGCCAGGTCCAGAAGATATTGGCCATCGGCGTTTCTGGAGACAGGTCGCGCTCTGCTGTCCTCTGACATCTGGCCAGTCCAGAGCTCTCGATATTTTTTGTTATCTTTCAGGGGCAGCGAGTAGTAATCCGGCAGCGTGCCGGGCAGCAACATGGCGCCGTTGGCAAGGCGGTAATCCAAAGCCATCCCTAGCAGGTCTTTGATCCTGACGCCCGCTTGCAGATCCGGGGCACCCGGCTTTGCAATGACAGTGAGCTTCGTTTCCAGTTCCTGAGTGACCTGTTGCAGGCCAACACGGTGAATGTAGTCACTGAGTAAGGCAGCGGCACTGTTGGAAAGGCAGGTATGGATATAATCTGCCAGCCTTATTCCCGGAAACAGGGATTTCCCGTGGGGGGCGTCCCTCGACAGCCGGTACAACAACAGGGTAAGCAGCGACCTTAACTGAGCATGGATTGCCCTGTAATCGCCTGAGGCCGGGGCAATATCTGTCACGAACTGTTTGGCAGCCTTCAGGCTGGCCAGCAGCCGCTCCCCTTCAGGGCTGTCACTGTCAGCAAACAGGGCAGCGAACACCGGCCTGTCCAGATCCTCAAAGGGCAGCCTCAGGATGATTCCGGTATCTGAGCCGTCGGTGGTTTTTGCCCGGTCAATGGGCTGCCCTTCAGAGCCTGACCGGTCGCTAAAATACTCCTTGTAGACCTCATCGTAATCTTTTGTATTGTCCGGATGAGTCAGCGTCGAGATCATTTTATCCAGCGCATAAAAATCGGCTGCCAGAGAAAGCCTGTGAGTGTCCAGGTCATCCGGGGAGAGTGGGGCTGTTACCAATTGCAATCCCGGCTGACCTTCGGCACCAAGCCATTTCAGAGTCGTTAAAGGTGAGCCATTGATCTCTGTCAGGCTCTGCTGCACCGTGCTGTCCCATCCGGCAGGTCGGGAGACAGCGTCGGTTACTCTTTCAAGAACGATCTGGCCAGTTGCACTGTCCTTTTTTACCGCCGCTATTTTGGCAAGCTGCACCAGGGGAGCCAGCCCCATTTCCTGGCGAACCCTTGCTTCAATGTCTTTATCGTCCGGGGCGGCAGGCTGACTGCTATCATCCATGTCGTAGCCGGATTTAACCAGGTCAACAAACACTGGGATCAAGCTGGACAAACGGATCTTTTGACTGGCACTGGGATCAATGATCACTTGTCTGTCAGCCGTTTCTTCGCCAGCCAGTGTTAACGTAACAACGATTTGCTGCTTTCCATCGCTTGCTTTTGGGGCATCAAAAATCAGGTACTGATAACGGCCGGACGTGAAACTCTCTTCAAATTTTTTCAGGTAATCTTTGCCCAGAGGTGTTGCCAGGAAGTTCCTGATAGCATCGGGTAATAAATGATAATTCGCCCCGGCATAACCGAAGTATTCAGGGGTGACCCTTAACATTATCCCCCTGCTCAGTGTGATACCAGGAAGGCGTCGTTTTAAATCGCGGCCACTATAAAGCGCGTCAAGACTTCTGGCATCTATTATTGCATCCAGGCCACTGATTAATGGTGCGCGCCTTTCATTCAGGGTCTGTTTCAGAAAAGTGCAGCCGTCACTCCCGATAACCTGACGCAGAGTCAGTGCTGCCCGGCCATCCGGCAGGTTCCTGTGTGTCTTCACCACTGCTGAGGCAAAGGTGTCCAGATATACTCCGGTGTTTTGACGGTGGTAGTTCCGAATCCGATGAAAAGCCTCTGTCAGACTGTCCTGATCATAGCGGGTGGACAACCCGTACAGAACCCGGGCGAAATCCTCAACCGACCCGGAAGCAAACTGCCAATTGTGATCGGGGTTGCCGATGCCATCCACAAACTGTGTGTAAAGGGCGTCCTGCTGCTCTGGAAAAATAGCCAGAGTCAGTTCTTTGGTCAGGCCATAGTTGCGGTCAGTCTTGATTGACGACAATCCCCAGATCGCCCGCAAATCCTTTTGCGCCTGATGGAGCGCGGCCACATCGGGATGGTTTAACAAGGCTATTGCGAAAAGCTTTCCTATAGGGGTAGCTTTATGGTTATCTTGCGTCGCGTCTTTTATTCCCACTGTCAGGGTCAGCGGATTCTTGTTCAGTTGACTCTGGTACGGGTGCCAGTGGGGGTCAAGAACAATCGTTATTTCCTGCGACACACGGCGCAGAGACATTCCGTACCCGGACAGCACCTCTCCTGATTTAAGCACCGGCTTAATAAAACCTTCGCTTTCATCACCAGAAAACAGTTTCAGAAGTGTATTGAGTTCAGTAGACAGATTAAGCTCTGCCAGCTGTTGCCAGCGGGCCTGACGGTCAGTGGCTGCCACAGGAAGCGGTTGCTCCTCGCTGGTTATCCGCTGAAGATCCACGGACACTATTTTTTGCAACTGCACCAGAGTGTCCCAGGCTGATCCTGACGACCCGCCGGTTATTGCCCTGAGATTGGCAGTCAGCAGCAACCGGGCCACTCGTTCCTGCCCGATTGGGTCCTGTGTTTCATGCGGACGGTTGACGAAGGAGCGGGTGACATGTTCGAGCTTTGCCTGGCTGAGTCGACCCAAACGGTCGAGGATGGACTGCTTCACCCAGCTCTGGAAATGCGAAGTTTTGGTTTCAGGGCTGACCAGGGATTGAGCTTTTCCTAAAAAAATCCCGTCAACCTCCGGGTCTGCTCCCAGTAACCCCGGGGTTTGAACGGACTTTATTACCGAAACCGTGAAAGAGTCGGGAGGGGAAAAAGCCATCTTATCGAGATTGGGCCAGAGTTTTCGAACCTCCACTGTCCCGAGAAAATGGGCTTGACCCTCTTCATCAACATAAGAAGTGACGCCATGTCTTGAGGATGCATTTGTGATATCTACGTAACCCAGCTTCGGGCTTTTGTTCTCGCCCTGGGGTAATTCGAAAAAATCTGAGCCATGGTTGTAGGGGATAATCATCGCCCCATGTTCGACACGATGATCCAACATGTCGGTGAACAACAATTTTAACCTGGCTTGCAATCGCTGTTCGGGAACCTTCCACTCCCTGCCAATTCCTTCAGCCTCAGATCCCACCGTGGCCAGATCATTGACCGTTTCCTGCATCAACGAAGTAAAGCTTTGCCAGCCGTAATTCTGGATGGCTGTCTTAAGTTGTTCGGCCTCCGACTCAGAGATGGCAGTCATTAAAAAATCAGCGGTACCCAGTCTCAGTAATCCTCTAAGTTTATTGATAGAGGTACCTGCAAGACTCATTTTCCCCCTCTTGAAATTGTTGGTTGAACTGTCTAATGCCTGCTTGTACAAATGCATGGTAAACATGGATTTCAGCAAGTCAGAATTCAGATTCAGCTTTTCTGAAATGACAGCGGCTTTATACTGGCTCCACTCAAAAACCTGCCTTAATGTGTCGCTTTTATCCGAGACAAAAAGATCGGGAATATAGGAGGTTATATCCCCAATCAAACTAAGGTCGACCCCAATATTGACATGAATACGATAAGGTGGTGACTGTGCTCCTGCCGCTACCGCTGCCCCCATCTTGCCAGACAACAATGAAATCTGACTGTCTTTAAATTCATCAAAACTGGATAACTTGAAATTTTTTAAATTACCTTCGGGGTTATTGCCAAGTAGCTGATCATTATAAGCCTCAACCAAACCACTGACGGTAACCCCCCCTTCAGGTATATTCGCTAAAACAGAGGCCAGCGTTTTGGTTGCAAGAAATAAATCTGAGGACTCACTGAGATAAGCCGAGAGAGGTTTGGGGCCGGTAACAATTTCAATGATGGTGCGACCTTCATGGCTATCAGTAGACAGGAGTATATTAGGAAAATCAGAGTTAATACGCTCATCAGGATTAAATTGAGAGTATGCAAGGTTTTTCCTCGCTTCAGTGTCCACACTTGTGATGAGATTCTCTATTTCAAGGCCGGCCCGTCCCTTGAAAGGGTCGAAGGGAACAACGATAATGCTTTTCTTTTCTGGTAATGCCTTGATGCCAAATTTACGCAGCATTTTTTTGCGAAGGGTTTCATAATCTCCGTTGATTCCTTTTAGCAGACCGGATGCAACAATATAACGAGCTATCAGGCCTGATAAGGTCTGATGTTGTTCAACCTCTATTTGTCCTTTGATGAAATACTGGCTCGGATCCACTTTCAGAACACAACCGGTATTCTTAACCAGAACCGGCTGCGGCATTTCTGTAGCGGATGGAGTACCCGATGGATCGGGAGGAGTAATGACCAGCAATAGCCGGACAGAGTCGGGTATTTTGACCTGGTCGAAGCCGCTACCGGCAGAACCATCAATAACCCCCTGATCCACCAGCTTCTGGAGGTCGCCAAAGGCCTGGCTCCGATCTTTCGCCAGAGCGCCGGAAAAAACCTTGAATTCAGGGACGGTGCTGAGCCATCTAAGGCTTTTGATAATCTTACTGTGTATTGAAAACAGGTGTTCGGAAGGAGCATTCTGTTCAAGAGCATTCTGATCACGAACATATTTGATAAACCCGGCAGAGAACAAGATCGCGACCTTGGTCTGCGAACCATTATCGCCATAGGAGCCTGGTGTTACTTCACTGATAATTCCGGGACTGTTCTCCTTTATTCCTTTGCTATAGACGTCCATGTAATGAGAAGGCATGGTGCCGGTGTACGAAGTTTTGTCTGGCGGGTTTTCCATATTGCCCAGACTTGACAATAACCTGCTCCTGGTATTAACGGTTAAATCGGAGCTGGTTAATCGTTGTTTCAATATCTGGTATTGCGATGCCTGCAACTGCAGCACCGACCGCAGTTGTGCATCCTGCATCTCTTTCCAGAAATTTGTGTATACCTTAACCAGAGCTTCTACAAAAGTATTAACAGAGGTCGCCGGATTCATTGCAATGCGGCTAATAACGTTGCTGACCGAATCGCTGAGTTTCCCTTCCGAATCCAATACCTCCATAGCCCGCTGGAAATCATCTACAGAACCCACGGCAAACTTAAGATCATGGTTCTTACTGTCACGGATCAGTGCCCGGTAAAGCGGATCGCCAGTGAATTGCCGAAGTGTCAGAGCATTGTCAAAACCGTAATCCCCCTCAGGATTATCACGGTAATCCATTTGCCATATCTCCATAGCCCCGATTAGATAGCGAGCATTTGGAGCCATTGCCCGGATTCGCAGACACAGGGCCATCCCGTAGGATTGGGTCAGCACCCGGGCCAGGCGGGCGTCAGACGCCTCTTCTGGTACATCCTTCACTCCAACCCGGACGATGATCGACTTATTTGATTGCCATGGATGGACAATTGCCTCACTGTCCTGGATGAATCGGTCTTGCTCCAGAAGAATATCAAGGTTCGGCTTTTTAGCCTCAAAACCAGACTCTATTTCCCATTTTCGCCAGGCCAAAAGGGTATCGACAAATTGATTAGGTTTGTCGAAATAACGAAACACAGGTCCCTGTTTTTTTGGCATTCCATTCAGTTTCAGCAGCTCACGCACCTGAGAGCGATAGGTACTGTCCTGAATGGTCGAGATAAAAAGTGGCGAACGAGCCCCCAGAGTGACTCGCGAATGCAAGCCACGATAGTCATTCGTGTCGATGGTCTTCAAAGGATCCAGAGTAATCGTGCGTTGGTATTTTCCCGATTCTGGGACCAGGACGACAAAGGTCTTTTCTTCGGGGGCCCGGACGAGTAATTCTGCGATCAGAAACTTCTGCTGGTAATCCGGTTTGTGACCGATGTCCAGAGCCTTCACTGCGCTGGCTGCCAGGCGAATCAACAGTCTTCGTATCAGACTCCGAAGAGCCTTAGGCTCCGTGTCGAGGTTAATAACTTCAGTGGCCAGTGTGACTACATCAGCCATCGGCAGCCGGGTTATTTTTTCAGCAAGCTGCTCTCCTGCCAGGAAATCTGAATGCCGGGAATAGGCTAACTCAATGGTATTGATCAGCGTCTGGGCATTACGCGGCCCCAGCGGCCCTGAGGACTGAAGCATAAACAGGATATTGCGCAGATTATCCGGAAAAGCCGCGTTGTTACTTTCTGGCAGGTCCAGCAGAACATAAGTTACGCCCGAAGGGTCGGTGACAACAGGCAGGTATTTGCTGTCATCAAAAGCCTCTCCGTGAATCCTGGTCACAGGATCTGTAAAACCGACAGCGTCATGGGGAACTCTTTTATTAATCCCAAGGGAAAGTGTTTTTTGCAGCCACTGTCCCTGCTTATGCCATTCTCTGGCGTTCAGTCTCGGTATTTTTTCGTCTGCTTTGTCCGCCAGAAAGTGACCCAATAACTTTTTCAGAGACTTGATATACCACTGGCTCAAGTCGGCAAAGTCATTTTGCAACTGCTGGCCACGGAGAGCCTGCAGGTCACCTTTTCCCAATACCGAAGTCATCAGCTCAAGGCTGGAGACCCGGAACGGATCTATGTCATTGCCTCCGGGTGCCACAATGTCCTGCACAGACCCAAGCAACAGGCGGGTAAACAATGCAGCCATGACCTCGGATGGCGAGTTTGCAACTCCCATGGCCAGCAGATACCCCTCCTGCTGGATCCGGGCAAAATTCTCTTGCGCCAGGGGATCGTCATAGGCCAGCTGACCCACTCCGGAAAACGGGTCACCGATTGAGTCTGCGCGGACAAAGGCGCTTATCTGACGTCTTTCTTCTGGCTGAGGCTCTTTTGAGGCAAGAGGAAGCTCGACATCGGCAACCGGCAAAGGCATCAACCGGTAAGGAGACAGGTCATCACCGGTGTTTTGATACAGTCGACGGTTGTAATGCTCAATCAGGTCAGAGAGTTTCTGCCTGCCATTGTTTTCGATCATCGTTTCAAGCAGTAAGCGTCTGGCCTGATCGAAATGACGGTCATTCCTGCCCAGATGGGCATAATCCCTGCCGGGGGGCAACGCGGGCAAATTCCGGAGTTTTTTCACCAGCCCATCTGCAACCGGAAGCTGGCGGGCCATTAACTGGCCCCGATCGTCTTTCTCAAGCACCAGCTTGACGCGATGGTCTGACTGTGACCAGAGGATATTGCCATCAGCGGGCAGGGTGCCAGTCCATTTACGGCCAAGCATATCCACTGCCACCAGTGCGTTGCGGACGGTGATGCGTTCTGTCCGGATTTCAGCAAACAGTGTTCTGGCGAACGCTTCTACAGGGTAATGCTCGCCGCTGGCATCAGCACCACAACCCACCAGACTGACAGTCCTGACAAACTGCCCACCGGTTATGCGCTCGAGCACTTCAGCCAGTTGCTCAACCGTCTTGCCGCCCAGAAGAAACTTGCCGGAACCGGTCTTTTTATCCTGAACCTTGGAACCATGACCAACAACAATAATACGTGTGTCGTCTGTAATAAAACTGGCTTTCACAACCCTGGATTCAATGATATAACCTGCTTTCTCATCAATCAGGGAGCCATCAGGCATCAGTCGTATAAGACGGCTGAAATCGGGCTGGTATTTATTTCTCAGGTATGAGCTGGCTCTGGCTTCATTGTCGCTGTTACCGAGCTGGAGAATGACCTGGTTTTTATAACGGCTGTCTCGCTCATTGGTCAGTTCATAACGCACGATTTTATCAGTATCGTTAAGCCAGCTACTGGATTTTTCATCCGTATCAAAACTCACTGAATCAATCCTTGCCAGTGGGTTAATTTGCGTGAAATAGGATTTTAATTTGTAATCAAAAAGATCCTCTTCTGGAAGCAAAGCAATGAGATAGCTTTTGATGACGTGAATAATCAAACCCGGCCCGGTTAAATGCAACGTCGATCCAGATCTTCTAACTAATCCATCAACTCGATAGTTAATTATATCTTTGGCCAAATCGTTATCGATTCCCAATTCATTGACGATTGACTCTTTCATTTGCTCAACTGTATCGACATCGATACTGTCGTCATAAGAGTTTTCCGTGTCGCCTATTCCCAGCCGATCAATCAATTTGAGACGCCTTATTATTTCTCGCTTAACTGCCTTGAGAACTTCACTGTCTGGCGGCGCGATAATAAAGTTGTTGTTGGGATTGATTGCTTCTTTAAATTCTAATGTTATTTCTATTGAGCCAGGAATAGCCTTGAATGAGCCTGGAAAAGTAAAAAGAGGCTCTTTCCCATGATTAACGATGGCTTCTTTGACAGCCTTAAAAAAATCAGGGTATATTTCTTTGAATCTGTTATATTCTCTCCGTATTTCTGGATCAGGTGTTCTGTTAAAAAACAGTTGTTCCGGGCCTGGGTCAGCAAAATAATCCATAATCATATGGTTAATTAAATGACTCAGTCTTCCTGAATGTAAAATTTCACTTGGGATTTCAATCCCTTTAAACAATTTTTCATTATAATGAGGCAGCGTGTCGACATCCAAATAGACACCTCCCCCCTTCAGCAGTACCACTCTTACCAAATCAGAGGCTGCAGCAAAAATCCCTCTCAAGCCAAGTTCTCTCACGTACAACGCTTTCATGCTGGTTTCATCGCCTGACTGCCAGAGTTGATTGATATCTGCCAGCATGAATCCCCCGGATCCGGTGTTGCCCCGGAGCCCGGTCAGCTCTTTGGCGAGATCTGTGAACTCCTGCAGACTTTGCCTTTGTATTTGTGTTAATTCTTCTTGATCCATCCCCAGGTGGTTGACTAAAAATATCTTCGCCATGTCGTCAAAGGTTTTGCCCTGGGCGAGGCCTTTTTTTATAGTGCTGTAGGCCAGATCTTGTAGATGACACAAACGCGTCAAAAACTCCACTCTGGCTTGTTCATGTACCAGGAATGACTCGGCTATTTTCTCATCGGCAACAGCCTTATATATTTCCCGGGTAAGCACGGGCGCCAGAAATGCCTGTGGGTCGTACCAGAGCCTTAGCGACCATGAGGGAACCATCTTACTCCAGACCCTGAGATGGTCTTTAACCCCTTCGTTGAGACGACCAATCCAGATAAAGTTAAGCTTTTCAGGAACCTCCACCAAAGCATCCAGCAGGTACTGATTTATTGCCGCCGCCAGGTGGGAGGCCGCTGATTCCCCACTCAGAATTGCGGGCAGGTTTTTCTGCATCCGATAGACAAGCATGTACTTTTTCAGGGCACTTTCACTTCCCTCCTTCTGGCGAAGTTGGTCAAATTCTGCAATTTTCGTCTCCAGTGCTTCTAAATCACTCGGTTTGAGAAAACTCAGCAGACCCGGCTTCAAACGGTGCCTGAACATCGCCAGAGTTGGCACCAGGTCATCGGGATTGACGGTGGGCCCCAGCAACCCGCTGTCCTGTGATAACACAGAGGGCAGCCGCCGGAGTCCAGTGGCACCTTCAGCCAATGTGTCTTTTTCAGACCAGCGTTCGACGGTGATTTCACCGTTACTCTTACGACGCGCTTTCAGCTTGTCAGAGTGGTCGGCCAGTGACCAGGTGACCGGATCTGTTTCTGAGACCAGGCCAACCCATAGGCGCCCCCAGATATCGACTCTCAAAAGACCGTCACGGGCAGTCACTGCCGAGGTTTTTGTTGTTTTCAGAATTTCTTTCAGGTAGTCGCTGACAAGCCCATTGTCGTCAATGCCTGAGCCAACCAGGTTAATGGTTTTAACCGGTGTATCAGCCGTCAATTCATTGATTTTTTTTGACAGTTCTAACGCGGTTTGGCCACTCAGGGTAAATTCCCCGTTCCCGGAGTCACCCAGACCCACCATATGAATTCGGCTTTTACTGTCCAGAAATCTGCCAATATCGACATTGTTGACCTTTGCGCCTGTCTCTCCATCTGACCAGGCATCGTTATTCTTGACCAGCCAACGGATTGAACGATAACTACCTCCCGCCAGTTGACCATTGTTGTGTTTGCGAAACAGATAACGGCTGGCCCTGGCAATCGGGCTATCATCACCAGGCTCCATCTGGATAACCAATTGTTGGCTGTATTGGCTTCTGCTCTGTGGATCGGTGTTGGTATTGACTGTGATATCTTTTTCACGCTCCCAGACAGCCAGTGCTTTGCTGGAAATCGTATAGTGTTCGTTGGAAGACAATTCAGGAATATCCAGCGAATCTCTGTGGTCTCCAGTCCAACCCATTACACTATTGCTTTGCTCCAGCGCATTATTACCACTCAGTATTTGATAGCTATCTGCAAACGTTGATATACCCCCGAGTCGATAACGAACCAATGGCGGGGGGGCTTTCTGATGCCAGGTGAAAAACGTTCTTGTATCCTCGATAGTTTTCCAATCTGTCATGTCGAACAACTTATATTGATCAATCGTCTGATAAGCGGTTAAAAGGTGGTTTTGGACCATCTCCATGGTCTTGCTGCCCTGTGATGCTGCAAAAAATAAACTTGGGGCTTTTTCCAATGGCAGGTATATCTCACTGGGAATGACTTTAACTTCTCCCAGGGGCTTAAATAGTTGCGACCGATCAGAGTTCGTCAGGCTCCGTTCAATATCGCCTTTAAACTTGGGGTATTTTTCACCGAACCAGACGAGATCATCTGAAACCTTCTGTTCTATTGCAGGATCCTGATCTTCGGGAAGGAATTCCCTGCCGAACCTTCGGATGACAAGCTCTGTCAGTGCCATCCGTATCCTATCCCAATCTGTTTTGATGAGGCCTGAATGGTCAATTTCCTTGAAAAGATCCTCATTAATGGCAGGTGAAAGTTTCGTGTCAGAACAAACGCCACCGAGAGTGTCAATCACCCTGGTTTTCACCAGTGCAATGGCTGCAGGCAGGTGGCCACGCAACCCCAGCTCCCTGAGATAGTAACTTTCGGCCTCCTTACCCTTTTCCCCGAAGGCATCGCTCCAGACCTTATTAATATCTTCGTAGGAAAACTTCGCCCCGGGATAAGAAGACGCTATCTTCTTTTTAAATCGCCGGTAGGCTGACATCATTTGGGCTTTTTTCTTATCAATATCCGATGATTTATAGTTGAGGTGGCCTACCAGAAAATTCTTCACCGCCAGATCAAATCCCCGGCCCTGTTCCATGTCTGACGCTATGGATTTCCAGGCCTGATCCTGCAGCTCCATGAATCCTCTCGTTAAATCCGATTCAAAATTAGACGGATCACCGGGACCAGATTGACGGGTCAATTGACTGGTCACTGCTTTTTTAAGGGCTTCAGAAAGCAGAGTGGCGAGCATTGCGTTTTGATCATACCAGAGGTTTATCTGCAAATCGGACTTTGAATTGGCTGCAATCCATAACCTGATAGTGTTCAGCTCTGCGACGGTTGGGCCGATGCTGACAAAATGCAGCTTTTCAGGGACTGGTTTAATGGCGACATCTAACCAGCGACGAAAGTTTGTAGTCAGTTTCGCAAATTTTTCGCCGGCTTCCCCTTTCATCGGGTAATTCCTGGTCAGGTCGATGAGTTTTTTGTAGACCTTTACCGCTAGAGCAAAGGTTGATGAAGAATTCACACGACGGTAGCCATCAAACATCCTAAAAGCCCTGAACAGATGTTCAAAACGTGTGTGTATGTCTGTATTCACGGCGCGTTGATGTAGCAATAACGGCGCAAATTCCCTATGGAACGTGATAAAGTCAGGAATCAGTTTATTCATTAATTCGAAGTCTGAACCTGCAACAGGAGCAGATTCAGAATCAGAACGGCGAACCCTGTGCCCCGACGCCGGTCTGGTGAGTGCGGGATAGCGGTGCCAGAGGGAAAGTGGCAGAAGACCGCCATCTGCGGTCATTGTGCCAATGGCAGCCAGTTGCAGACGATAAGTGCCGTTCCTGTCAGGCTCTGCTGTCAGTTTCAGATAACGCCCCAGGGAGCCATATCCGGTCACTGCCAGAGGTACGGGTTTTCTACTGTCTGTCGCTGTCGTTTGATTAAACCTTACCTGCACCGGCAGGGTCTCTTTGAGTATCACCTGACGGGGGTTTACTACCGGTAACGGCAGTCTGTCCTGTCCGGGGTTGCCCTGTCCAGAGTAGTACCGTGGCAAACCAAGCTCAGTACGAATCCTGTTTTTGGCCGCATTGGCATCTTCTTCTGGTGCCAGCCCAAGGGCCAGCCGTAATGCTTCCCCCAGCTGGTAAAAGAACGAAAGATGGCCTGCCAGCCACCCGGAGCCGTAGGGCAGGTCCCCCTCATCCGGATCAAAAGGGATAAGCGTGAAGGTGCCGTTATTGACTGTCTGGTTAACCGGAGCAAGATCATGGATGGTGTCATTTTCCGCACTATGACGAATGGGCTGGTAGGTCAGCGGGCCTGACTGACTGGCAGTGGACGCGCCATTGCGACCTGGGATAATCAAGCTGACATACTCCCCGGGGATCGTCCTGTTGCGCTCATCGGGGTGGACTTTAAGTATACCCTGGTCGTGTATGTCACCAAGAGTGTCAGGTCTTATCGGGGTTGTTACGTTGCTCGATAGCATCCGTAACTCCTCGGTATTGTTCAACCGGTGTCTGAACAGCTCGCTGGCATCCACCAGTTGCCGCAGGTCACTGGCAAGGGTCTGATGACTGGAACTGGCCAGATAGTCCGGTGTCAGATAAACCCCAATCCAGTCACCCAGAGCCTTGAGGGTAAGGAATCTGCCCCGAACGCTGCTGGTGGTATTGTTTAAGAGCGGCGCCTGCTCCGGCTCGAACAGACCATCGTATTCATCCTGTTGTGCCTCGTCATTTTTTTTCAGTCGCTGAAGGTTTGCCAGAGCCGGGTTGTCGGGGTCTCTGTTACTCAGCCAGTCCAGACTGGCATCAAGTGCCCTGCGGAAAAACCATTGTTCACTGCGTAGCGGCTGTTCGCCATAAACTGTGACAATGGCCTCGAGCAAATCCGCCATTTCCCCGGCTGTGTGGTTAGTCTCAGCTAACGCCTGCCAGTCTCCCATAACGCTGGCAAGTGCTGGCGCCAGCCCGTCACCCTGATAAAGTTCCCGGACCGCATCAACAAAGTCTTCCGCAGTGCCACCTCGTTTCCTGAGATCATGGCGTTGGCCTGACACCAGTCGCTGGTAGAGATCGCCGGACTCTTGTGGCCATTGCCGGGCCTGGTAGCGTTCATCAAGCCCATAATGCGGTTGCAGTGCTTTCAGCCTGTTGTCAGTGATCCCCCAGAGCTGTTCAATACCGGCCACAGCCACGGCATTGTCGGTCAGGGTTTTTCGCCATGCAGGTACCAACAGGGATGACAGTCCGTGTCCAAGAGCCTCGTCAGAGTGCCGGGAAAGATCAGCGGCCCCCAGACGAATCAGTGGCTGACTGTCGTTTGTGAAGGTTGCGTCACTGTCAATAAATAATCGGTCGGACTCTGCCTTGATAAGAGGGATCTTGTGATCCGGGTCACCCGGATCACTGGCAATCTGCAGTCCGTGAAGAAAGGTCAGCAACTGCCGGTTAAAACCACCGTATAGAAACAGTCCTGCCAATTTCTTGAGGTCAAAAACCAGCCGCCGGAGCGTTTGTGCCGGATCTTTGTAACCGAGTGAATGGTAGCTTTCCACATCAAGGGTGATGTCGGCCAGTCGCAGTGGCGGAGCGGCGTCGCCCTGGGGGTATACCCTGATGCCTATTTCTGTTCCGTTAACCCGGGTGCGGTAACCATCGCCAAAAGCAGGGCAGGCTATTGTCTCGTCGATGCGCAAAAGAGGCGCGACGGGTGTGAAAGGAGAAAAACTGTCAGGCACTGGTTTGGTAACATTGCCTGTTGGACGGATCTCCTCACTTTTGAGCCAGGCAAGTGTTTGACCAAGATCGTTTTTAGAATGCCAGTGTCTGGCTTGCAGTTGGGCACTTAGAGGAGTTGGCGGCTTCCCAGGATTTTTTGGGGCATTGAACAGATCAGGAAGCAAAGACTCCAGCCAATAGAGTGAAACCGGTGATACTTTCTGATTCAACCATTTGGCAGCCAGGGTTTCAGAGATAAAGTCGAGCTGTGTTTGAGTGGCTATAGCGGAAACCACGTCATCAGTCTGGCTGATGGGAGACGGGATTAAACCGCCACCATTTTCTGTGGAACCATTCTGACGTGCCTGAAATTCTGACCAGAAGTTATTGGGATCACAGGCCTCATAAACGACCATTGCTATATTGTTTAGCAACCTGGCAACGAGCCGGTCAGTTCCAAGAGCATCGGCTATACCGGCAGCTTTGCCCGAAGCCTGGGGCAATAATGACGGATTGATGATCGATTGCCCGATTAACAAGGTGACGCCATCGTCGTCATAATAGATATTCTGCCCCGGCAAATCAGGGTCAGACAGGATAATACTGATATTCCGATGCATGTAGTGAGGAAAAAAACCGGACTGCTCGATTAACCAGAAGGCTCGGTCAATGGCTGTCCTGACAGTAAGAATGTGTTCTGGTGTGGCAAAGACCGACTCCGGGTTGGCCGGGTTCGCCGACAGTCTGATGGTAAAACTATCGGTATGAACAGTGGCCGAGTAAAACCAGTCATCGCCGGTATCAATCCACTGTCGCTTATAAGTAGGATTGAGAGGGACGGTGTCGGTCAGATTTGCAGACATAAGAGAAGATCTCCGCAACTAACAGGTCGTTTAGTTTTGACCAATCCTAGTCGAAGGTTGCGGGGTCGTCAGGTTCTGCATCGCTCCCTGGCTTGCCGATGGGACAAACGACGGGCTCTCATCACTGTGATTGCCAGTCGTGGTGTTGAGTTCCTGAACCAGACGCTGATAGTGTCGGTTCAATTCGGTGTCATTCTGACTCGCTACCTCGGGTTGCTCACTCTCGGCTTCACCTGTGTCAGCGTCGTCTTTCTTAGCTCCGGCCAGACTGCCCAGGTAATTTGCCAGCTGTTGCCCCTTACGAATGATCCTGTTCAGTAAAGGCTGGGTTCCGTTGCCTCCACCCTCAGCGGCCAGTGCCCCCTCCGGGATGCTCTCATTCATTGAGCGCCTGCCACGTGACTGTGGGCTGTCCACTTTTGCAAACACCTCGCTCATGCTGAGCACCTTGTTATTGACGATCAGGCGCTCAATGGTCTCGCCTCCCTCACTGAAAAAATTTTGCACCCGAAGGCTCTGGGTGGCATTGATCGGCCTGGTGCTATTTTCACTGTTTTTCAGCAGGTTATGATTAGGCCTGACAGTCAGGATAAGATCCTCGTCCGACTTTTGATAGCGCAATCTCTGGCAGTCATGGGTATTAATTTCGAGCTGGTCAGCCGTGCCTGTGGCGTTTGCCAGAAGCCATTGGTCAGTGTCAGAGAAGTCATCGCCAGCAAAGTGGTAAACGGTGCTTTTTTCATCTATCAGGTACTGATGTCCGGGGATGGTTTGCTTTGAAAGTGAATAACCCGACTCGAGTCGTTGAGCAATTTTTACCTTGTCATCGAGAATGCTGTCATCCAGTTCCAGGCTGTCTGGCCAGCCATTGGCGTAGATAAGGTCAGGCTCCTGCCAAGTGCCTATTCTCACCAGGGGATCGGCACCGGACGCCATCATTTTTATGCCTTCAAACGACGGGAGACGTTGGTTGATGATGAGTTTGTCAGCGTCATAACAGTTAAGCGTCCGAATTTTCCTGGCTGGCTTGAAGGCCTGGGTTGCCAGAACAATCTGGCCATTCCGGTAGATGGTTAGAAAACCACTGTCATTTATTGTCATGACCAGGTGCAGCTGGGGGGAGGTAAAAAAGGGCCTGACCCCTCGATGAAAGACCTTGGCACCCTCCGTTAGTCTGACCTCCAGCTTCCCGGGTTTCAGGCTCAGGCTGATGGCATCAGAGCTGTCAGCCTCGGCAAAATGAACCAGTGTGCTCCCGGCCAGTGTTCGCCTGCCCAGCGGCAGGCCCCGGCGAATCCAGGCTGCCAGGATAAAACTGCCGCCGGTGACCGGAGGAGGCACCAGGCGGGATAAGCCCGCTGGGCAGCGAGTCTGGTCACCGCTGTCAGGAGCATTGCGTAGATCCAGCGAACGCCAGCTGGCTGCCTGCACATCCGCAAGGCTGACACCAGCCATACGAACCCGGTTAAACGAAGAAGGAGCAAAGAATAGCTTTAGCGCACCCTTTTCATCTGCATTCTCCAGCTCCAGACTGACAAGGTTATTGCCGGAACCGGGATGGACACTGACACCGCTGCTTTTGAGGTGGAAAATATCATTTCCCGACTCTCCAAACAGCTCAACCCCCGGTCTGACAGCACCTGAGACGAAGAACTCGTCATCACCGGGCCCGCCGTATACAGGCTCGGTAAGATTGCCAAGCTGATAAGTGCTATCCAGTCGTTTATCCACAGTCAGCTTGGCGTGATAGTAGTCTCGAAGGTTTTTGCCGTTAAGCAGCCTGCTTCCGTTGTTGGCCGGATCAATGGTTGTCAGGCGCCAGATATGCCGTTCCAGGCTGTTGATAAAGTGCCCGGTGACCAAACTGCCATCTTCGCGCACACAGTGGGGAACGTGCCCTAAATCGATGCTGAAAAAGAAATGTCCGTCGTTGTCCACTTCCAGATGGGTATAATTCCCAGTCAGTCGCCAGTCCAGCTTTTCAGGTTGGACACCGTGCAATATCAGGCTATTCCCGTTGTCCCGGTCGACGATCCGGGTGCCGTTAGCCTGTGGATAAATAACGTAAATATCCGGGCCCAGGTTGCCGGAAAGAAGGTCAGGCCCCAGGTTCGCCACCATCCGGTCAGCCTCCCGGCTGCCATAATGCCTGTTGTATCCAGTTCCCCCTATGGTGGAGGTGATTGAACTGTTGCTCTTGATGCGGGGAGAGGAAATTCTGAAAGTATCATTGCCACCTCCGCCATCGACGACAATCCCGGCAAGGGCCGGAATGTTGAAAATATCGCCGGAATCGGGGCCCTTGAAAATCTCAAAATTACTGATAGCTGTCGACAATTTTTCGGAAGTGCCCTTGGATTTGGACGACCTTTCCGTAAAAGACATATGACCTTTGACGTTTTTATCGGGAGGGCAGGCTCCCGAATCGCTTGCATAACAGGCAAAGCTCACTGCTTTTTTTCTTAAAGACAGATTGAGCCGGACAAAAGGCGGCTCGATGGTCATCTGGCTGAAATCTATCGTGTCGGTGCCCGGACCACCGTTTAAATGGGTGACCTTCGGCTGCTTCAGAAGAAAAAGGTAGTCATCTCCTCCCCTGCCATTAAAACTGTACAGAGAACCTCTGGACACATAAATGTTATCTTTATCATCACCGGAAAGTTTTATCTTGCCCTTCCCTGAGTCTTCCAGGACAAAGTTCTTGACCGTTAAACTCCTTTCCAGGTCAACAACTACACGATGGCTGTCGGGCAAATCAAAGAGCAGGGTATTGGCACCGCTGCCGCCGTCCAGCGAGGTGCCATTTTGCCAACGGGCGTTAACAATGACCCGGTCGTCTCCGTCCCCCATGTGCACCTTGTCCAAACCACCCCCGGTGCTGAAAATATCCGTACCATTGCTGCCATAGTAGGAATCATCTCCCGAGGTCCCGGCAATCTGGACGATCCCATTGAATACGGTCTGGTGATAACGCCAGCTGCCTGTTTCCGTATTTCGCCATCGGGTCTGTGCGGTCCCCTCCGTGACATTCACGGTCATCCCATCCAGTTGATAGGTTAAAGCGACTTTGATACTGGTTCCCGTGGAGCCTTTCCGCAGGAGTTGGAGACCATAGAGAACCGAGAGCTTGTCGTATATTAGCTGGTTGTATCCCTCCCCGGCAGCAATAACGGTTGCATTGCCTATGCCGACCACGAACTGGTTATTGCCTCCCATATCCTTCAGAATGTCGTGCCCCCCCATACCAAGCAATACATTATCCGTAGAGGGGTTTCCTGTTAGCCGGTCGTTGCCCGGGCCGCCAATAATGATGGGGACGCCAGAGTGTGAGTCCGAAGACAGGTCAAGGTGAGCATCCGGTATGATCACAGAACTGTTGTATGACCTGGAGACCCCGCATACCTTAAGAAAAGTCATATCCCAGCCAAAGCTATGACGTATCTCCAGCATGGCCAGGGCTTTCGCCATTGGCTGACCGGGAAACAGTTCGTCCCATTGTCTTGAGACCGGTTTTAATTCTGATATTGTACGATGGCCGTGTTTTCGTCTGCGGCCGTCTGCATGGGTTTTAACCAGTTTTAAAGTCAGTGTGTGCTTTGGTTTGAAAGAGATAACGTTCTTTCCATTTTTGAAGGACTTGACCTGCTTCTCAATGAGGGGGGTCAGACCTTCAAAGCGCACCAGCTGTTGGTTCGGCTTCAGGGTCAGCTTGCGTAAAACACCACTGCGCGGGTTGCAACCGGGAGAGTCGAAACGAAACTCAATATCCAGACTGAGATTATTACTTTCCTCACTGCTAATCCGGTGCAGGCCGACGCCCAGGTTTTTTCCTTCGTTAGCAAGACTCTCCAGCTCTGTCCTGTCACGCCACCGATTCCGGCGGAATTCACCTAAAGGTTTTCCGGGGTAGCGATTCAAAAATGCCAGCATCTGCGCTCTGGAAAAGGGATAGATATCCACTTTCCTGGTGACCTTGCAAGAACCTTTTCCCGAACCAAAATAAGCTGACAGGGTCGTATTTCTCAGCTTCATCACATCCCCGTCTATGAACTGCCAGCGGCCCGTACCGGCCAAATCCTCCCGGTACCAGTGGCTATTAACGTGGCTGACTGTGACCGGCGGGATGTCGGGAGTGTTAAAGTCCAGGGTGACGTTATGATTGGGTTTCTGTTTGCTGAAAACCAGGTCCATGCGCTCGCTAACCGGGTTGACAGTCAGGCTGGCCAGCTGTTTGTGCTGCCGGATGCACCCGGCACCAAATCGTTCCCAGCGGATGGCCAGGACTGGCCATTTTCCTGTCGAAGGCTGCTGGGGTTTGTGCCCGTAAAATTTATGGTTACCAAGGTTGTTGCCACTTACCCTGATTGAGTCGGCATGAATGCCTGTATAAACCTTGTGGTGACCATCGCCCAGTATTACGGTGTTAAAACCGTTTCTCAGCCAGATGGACGTCTTTCCGCCGTCAGTGATGACCGTGTCGTTGCCAGCCCCGGCATCCAGAATATTGGTGCCACCGGTGGTCATGAAAACCGTATTCTCATGGTTTCCTTTGATCTTGTCATCGTGGGGGGAGTCCTGTATAACCTCGACACCGGTCACCACCTCTCCCGATGACGGATCCCGGTTGGTCATATCCAGCCAAAGATTTTCCTTTCGAACCGCATAGGAAATGGTGTCTGTGCCGGGGCCACCGTGCACCGCATTTTGATCGGTCAACACCGCCCGATCATTGCCCGCCCCCAGTTTTATTACATCTGTACCATTGCTGGCATAGACAAAATCGTCACCCCCTCGCGCATTCACTATGTTGTTACTATTTTCATCGCCCCTGAGATAAATGTTATCGCGCTGGTCGGTCCCGTAAACTTCTGAGCCGTCTTCGGAACCCACCAGATTTTCCATACCCTGAACACGGCCACCGGTCATCAGGCAGTCCACGAGGGTCGCGAAGAATTCAATGGCTTTGTTACTTTCACTGGCCCTGAGCAGGCTGCCCTTTTCGAAAAACAACAGGGAGCGGTCGGCTTTCATCACGAAAACGCCTTCACGCGAAAAATAGAGGTGGACTTCCTCCCGCCCGCTACCGTACCGGCCTTTGCCGAGGTAAAAGTAAAGCTGATCCCTGTAAATATCAGAAATTCGACTGACGCCTGTGTGACTGGCGTCAGGTGTGACGTGCGTCATCAATGCCTTAGTCACCGATAACTGGCCGGCAAGCTTTACACGAAAAACATCGAAAACGGATTTTTTGCCTGTTTCCTGGCTATCCGGGTGGTCGCGGTTCAACCCCTGAAAGATGAGGTAACGATAAAAACGGTTAAGCCAGTTTTCGTTTTTCAAGTCAGCCCAGAGTAATGGCTTAGAGTAACCATGACGGTAGTGAAGCGTGAGATCAGTGGTTTTGAATGACTGATCATTGAACCTGCTGATGCTATAACGACCAATACTGTATTGAGTCGTGAGATTACCTACACTTTCCTGGCGGAAAACAGGAAGCGAGAGACTGGGCAGAATAACAGTATCCTCTCCGGGCCCACCAAAAAGGCGTGCATAGCCTAACCCTGGCGAAAGACGGTCATTACCTGTACCACCGTGCTGTTCGACGGTGCCGAGCTGGTCAATGAGCCGGTCATCACCCGCGTCGCCATACTGGAATTTGCCGTAATAAATCTGATCATTTCCCGGCCCGCCGTAGCCAATTCCACCGATCTTTGACAGGTAGAGGGTGTCGTCGCCGTATCCCCCATAAGCCTTACCTGAGCGCCCAATCCAGATAACATCATTGCCACTGCCCCCGTGAGCAGTACCCGTCTTTTCAATCCGGATGATGTCGTTGCCACTGCCCCCGTAACCCGTACCCGTCTTTACAATCCGGATAACGTCATCGCCACTGTCCCCGTGGGCAGCACCTGACTCTTCAATCCGTATATCGTCATTGCCAGCGCCCCCTTTTGCCACGCCTTTTTTCAGGATCAGCCTGTCGTTGCCGGCACCGCCATACAGCTCTCCCTCGTTAATGATCAGGATGTCATCGCCACCCAGCCCATAAAAGATCTTGAACCCTTTCTCACCGTACATGTAGTCCGACAGAGACGATCCTCTCGTGGTTCGCCTTTCGTTGATCAAATCACGAAGGGCAAGTCCTTTGTCTCCTTTGCCATCCAAAAACCGGAGAAAGGATTTCTTCACTGTCTCAAGGTCCTCCTTATAATTATCCTGGTCAAGCCAACCAGTGGCATCCTGGTGGAGCACAAACCACCTGTAGCCCTCTTTCTCAAAGTGAGTTACCTGGTCATTAAGATATTCCTTGAATTTATCGCTCTCCAATACAGCACTGAAATCCTCCCTGGCGGTGGGAGGCGGCACCAGGGCCGCCAGCGCCGTTTGCAGAAAACTCAGCAGTTGACTGATTACGTCCACAATAATACCCAGCTTTGGATTGATGAAGTCCAGTGCTGTACTGAGCACATCAAGGCCAATCGTAATGGCATCCAAAGCGGCCATTGCACCAAAAATAGCCGCCTGTTTATGGCGGCCAGCTTTTCTTGCCGCATCGGCGTTGCTGGCATTAGAGACCAGTGAAGAAGCGCCAAGCGCAACAGAAATGACACCGCCTATAATGGGTACCGCCCTGGCCACATTTCGTGACACTTTCGGGCCCAGCTTTAACGCGACGCCAATGGCCCCTGCCGGATTTTTCGTCTTGACCAGGGTTTTGCTCAGCGCCCAGTTGGCGGTCGTGGCAATGCTGTAGACCGAGTTGATGGTGCCCAGGCCCGCACCTGCATAGGCCATGTCCCTGGCTTGGGCAGGCATCTCGTCTCCGTATTTTGCCAGGTTATTCAGTGACACCGAGGCCATGGCCAGGCCAGAGATGGCACTTACCCCGCCGTAAATCATCCTGCCCGTATTGAATTTTGTACTGCGATCCAGCTTATCCAGCATGCGCATAAACTTCCCTTGCACTTTTTTCGGCCCGGCTATCGACCTGATGTCACCCGGGCTGCCGGGCTCAGAGCCATCCCCGACCTGGCCTTTTCGGGTCCGCAGGCTCGCCATGAACTCCGGGTTGCCAAGCAGCTGTTGCTTGACAAAGCGGGTGTCGTCGACACTGTAGCCCGAGTCATTGAGCAAAGTGGCCACCCGATCAATGACTTGCTCCGGATTCAGCTCCTGCTTTTGCGCCAGTGTCTGTCGTAAGAGTTCAAGAAGCTCCTTGCGGAACGCCGGGCTGTCCATAATGTCTTCGGTGACCACCGCCGCAAAACGTCCCTGTTCCAGCAGCAGGAAGGCGTCTGCCAGCAACCCCTTGTCACCGGCACTCTGCCTGGTATGGATGAAGTGATCACTGGCCTCAATGACATCCAGATGCCCGCTGACCCTGTCTATCAGTGCCATCGCGGTCCTGATCGGTCCGGAACCATCGCACAGAACACAGTCTGCATCGGGCAGTCTTGCTGCCTGACCGTCTGGCAAACCAGCCTTGTCCAGTGCCTGCAAGGTTCTCCGGAAATCGCGGCCGGTGATATCAACCAGCTCAGCCATCTGGCCAAAATCAATATCACGCCTGAGTGCGGCAACGCCGTCGGCCACGTTCTGGCGAATCTTTCTGGCCAGAAGTCGGGCTCCGGAAAAATTCTCCCGCTTCAGCCTGTCCGCCAGCCCGATAAAGCTGGTCAGACGTTCCAGCAGGCCGGAGAGTGCCAGCTTGCCTTCCTTAACCGTGAACTCACTGACCAGCGACTCTGGTGACAGGCTTTCCACACCCTCTGGCAATCGGATTCGCTTCTGATGCAGGGCCAGGAATGTTTTTGCCTGATCCTCCGGTTTCTGGGCTTCCCGTGCCTGCAGCAGAGCCATTGCTGCGGCGGCGGTCAGCGGGCTGTCAGCGTCACCATTGCCCAGCACCAGTGTGCCTTGGGCAGGCATCAGGTAGGAGGCATCGGCGGTGATTGAGGGGTCGGTCAGCACCCGAATATTCAGGTCGCCAGAGGTCAGTGAAAATTCCTTTTTCCCGGTCAGGTTCAGCAGCCCGTTGAGCCGCTGATAAAGCCCGGTAGAAATCGTTTCAGGCAGAGAACCCAGGGCGCTGAGCTCTGCCGCAAGTAACTTCCCGGCGATGGTTTCAGCCAGACCTGCCGGGATGGCTGACTGCCGGGCATAGTGCAGGAAACCATCGGCAAACTGCTGCCGGGTGACATGGTCCATCTTGTCAATAACGCCATTGACCTGGCCGGTCATGTTAATGTCCTTCAGTTCACTAAAAGCCTCATAATGGCGTGCCAGCTGTGACAGGTAAGCCTGAGTGGCTGCAGCGTTTTTGCCCGGATTAAGAGGCCGCCGTAACAGCCTCTTCAGGCCATCCTGTGACTGGAGTGACATAAGCGAGAAAGGATTGCCCGGGCCCGCCGGAGTTATTTTTATATAACGCCTTTTAGCATTCGCCATAACCGCATAACGAGGGCTGCTGGCGAAGGTTTCAATGATCTGATCCTGCCCCGCTAAAGCCTGCACAGACGTGGGCTCTTTACCCTGGGCGTCCGGTTGTTGATTAACAGGCAACTGGAACGGCCTTCCGACGCGCCGTCGCAGTGCTACCGCCTCATGGAATATGGTGTCCACATCTTGCTTCAGATTGGCCAGCAGGCCAGTGTCAAAAGACTTCCAGCCGAGTCCCCGGGCAACAAAAGTGCAGGCTTTTTCCAATGCGACGAGAGTGGATATCCTCGGACTCTCTGGCGTATTTATCTCCAACCAAAGATCAACGTACATCAGTTTTGCGATGTCATCGATATCGCCGTCAGGCAGTATGGTCGTCACCGCATCGGTCACTCCCAAGCGTATCCGGCTGGCTGGCTGGCCGGTGTCACCCAGAACCTGCTCCATCTTCCAGTAGATAAAATGAACCAGCAGTGACTTCAGGTAAGTGCTGGCAACGACTTTTAGTCTGAAATGCTTTTTAGCGACCTCTATCTGTTGGGACAGGAAATTTTCTGCCGCCGCCCGACTTAACCCCAGCAGTCTGGCGTCGAGCAGGGATTCTATACCGGAACCAACGCTCCAGAAGGCCCGGTAATCCACGTTGACCAGCTCAGAGGTGAAGGGCAAGGCCTTGTAGGAGGCAATGGTATTATCAGAGCCATCTGGAACCAGGGGCGCTGAGGATTGTTTATCATTGACAACCTCGTTGAAAAGTTTTTTCTCACGGTCACTGGCTGTAATTTCCCCTTTAGCAAGGCTATCCCTTATTGCCTGAATCCTGGTCTTGTCATGCAACTCTAAATACGCCAATGCCCGGCGATAATCGGCTTTCGTACCTTTGGCTAACAGCAGGTTATGATGGCCTGCGACCAGTTGCCGATAGAGGCTTGTGCCTGAAGGGGGGGCAACCGCCAGAGTCAGTGCGTATTGACGGGTCAGTCCCAAGGGACGCGACTCCTTGTCAGGCAGTGTCGCGGTGTTGATCCCGAACTGCTGGCGCACCTGCTGGCGCAAGGCTGTCAGCGACCCTCCACCACCTTCAAGTGCCTTCAACAGACTGGCACCCACCAGGTTGGTCAGGGTTTCCCGGAAAATAAATGGCCTGTTCCTGTTCTTCGTGCCCAGCAATAACAGGGCGTGGGCACTGTTTTCCTCACTCACCTCGACACGACTGTCCACCAACGGCCAGAGCGGCCTGGGGCTGATTTTTATTTTAAAAGGGCTAATATCGGCAATGCCTGCATCCCTGACGGGTTGCACCAGCGCCTGAAGAAGCTGCGATAGACGAGGCTCCCCCATCCCCCGGGCAATGAATTGAATGTCGTTCTGTAATTGCTCTTTGCCAATACTGCCCTTGCGTTGCAGCTTGCGATAAAACTCCATGTGGACAACCAGCCTGATCGGCAAAAGACGGTCTGGCCAGCCATCAGGAAGCTGGAGGCGAAAGACCTGCTTGCGGTCGCCTTCGCTGTGAGTCAGGGTGTAGCCGGGCCCCCGGTTGGAAAAAGCCAGGTCATCCCGGCGACCCAGCGTGAACGTTTTTTGCCCGTCCTTGGTTTGAACCTGAGCCTGGTAACGGCCCAACCCGGTATCGAGGGTGAAAGCCGGGCGCTCCCAGCCAGGTCCCGGAAGCAATGGCGGATTTTTTTGCAGGAGATCAAGCCATTTATTGGCCCTCAGGGCATCCGCCCGCAACCTGGCTGGCTCTGTGGGTTCCAGCCCCCTGAGCCGCCGGTGAAAAAAATACTCCGCCAGCAGCGACTCACCGTCGGTCAGGGATGGCTTGTTGAGCAAATCAACAAGGGTGTCATCCAGGTTGTTGGTCTGCTGTGGGGACAGTGATAACAGAGTACGCTTGATCGCGTCCCGGTAATAGTCCGGGTCGGTAACTGCTGGAGCCCAACCAAGCTCGGTCCTTAAAGCAGCGACAGCCTGCGGGCTGTCAGGTGACTCCTGTCTCAACAGGGCCAGCAAACCGCTAAGCTCATCGCCTGCCGGAGCGGACAGGGGGCCGTTCTGGCTTTCAATAGCAATGAGAGGCTGATCATTCAGCCGGGTGACCGGTTGCCGCCCGGTGCTGGTCAGGGCAAGGGTTTTTCGGTTACCAGTGGTGACCGGTACATTGCTGCGGGAATCCGCAGCGAGGGGAAGTTGTCCGGGCTCGGCCCATTCCTTGCGCACGGCCTGTGCGTCCGTAAGAACCGCCTCTGCACGGCTTAGCCAGCGCAATAATCCCTGTTGTTCTGCCGCTGTGAAGGCGATGCCCCGTCGGTCTTTCAGAGCATCGGTCAACACCTCTTCAAGCTGCCCGGCGAGGTTGTTGATCCCGGCCAGTGCTTTCAGCTCACTGTCATCAAGCACGGCTGTGACCACGTCCGCCGGATCAGCCAGCAGTGCGGGCTGCGATGTCACCATGCGCTGACTGACCAGCCCACTCCAGGCCAGCTGCGTTAACAGTGAGCGAAGGTTTCCCAGCCCTGCACGACCAGCGTCGGATAACCGGTCAACCCGTTGGTTGCAATGGTAATGAACCCGCTGAAACAGTAGCCGGGTTTCCATATCCCCCAGTAGACGGCCAAAGCCGGACAGGGGCTCGGCAATCGCTTTATAGGCAATCCGGACCCGCTGGCGGCTTTTCACAGTCGTTATTTCGCCCGCCGTGGTGACCTCCTGAACAGGGGTATGGGCTGATGCCGTGGCCAGCACGGGCAGCAGGTCGTACTGCTTACGAAGCTGGTTTTCCAGTTGCAGCAGCGTCCGGGCACTGGTGATTTTGGCCCCCTGCAACCAGGTCATGGCGATGGCTGGTGAGTTCACCTTATCAGTACTGACCAGTGCTGCCCGACACAAATCCTTCAGGACCGAGGCCAGTGCTCCCAGGTAATTACTGGTGGAGTGGCGTTGCCCGGTCAACACCGCCGGGTCAACCTTCAGCACCACAAGCCGGTTGCCACTGGTGTCCCCGCTGTCCCCGGGACGATAGGGTATCACCCGGTCAGCAAGAGCCTGTTTGCCAAACCTGATCACCAGCCTGAGAGGGGCAGGGGGCTTCATACCGGGCAGCAGCTGACTGTCCAGCTCGGTCATAGTGGCGGGTTTGATGAAACTGTCAGGGAACCCCAGGGCATTGACCAGACGCTGTCCTGCGGAGCTGGCAACAAAGACTCTCAGTTCTGACAAGAGCCGTTCGGCCTGATTCGCCAGTTTCTGGCCGGGACGGTAGTCGGCAGGAAGGATCACGGCTATCCTGTCGTCTGTGCCCGTCAGCGTCCGTAGCTCGGAACTGCTCGCTGACAGCCAGTGGCGGGCGGCGGCTAACTGATCCTTCAGCGATTCCCTCGGGTTGAGTTTGAACAGCCCGTTTGTCCCTGCGGCGGCGTCGTCCAGTTTCACACCATAAATCGTCTTTCCATAGTCGTTTTTTTCCAGCACCGGAATAAGGGTTTTACTGTTACTGTCGTACGACGCTAACAGCTTATCTCCGGATTGCAAACTCACTGCCCGGTAGTGACCGTCAGCTTCCGAAATCAGCTGATAAACCTTGCCATCGGAACGCCTGACCGCCACGGACGAAGTGGCCAATGTTGGGTCTGAAAACACCCGCTCAGCTGGGGAGTCGTTGCTATCGTGGATGCTGTCATAAACGGAAGCCTGGCCCAGGGGGGTGGCAGTAATATCCTTGTCTGAGCGCCTGAGCACCTGGTACAGCTCATCGTTGTGGTTAAGGAACTCAACTTTGTAATAAGGTTTGTTGGTATCGGTGTAACTGATATCCGTGCTGTCAATGTCCAAAAAGGGGCGGTCCGCCAGATTTCCTGCTGATAGCAGGCGAGTTCTGCACCCGTCGACCCCACGTCGGCAGCGTTTGTTGTCTTGCGCCTCAGGGTCCCAGATGACAATCCTCAACTTCCTGCCACCGTCGTTGTCACTGTCACTGTCACTGTCACTGTCGCTGTCAGACTCAATCAGCCAGTACGCCGATGAAGCAAACCCGCTGGCATTGGTTGGGGCCTGCGAATCGGGCGTTGTTTTAAGTGTGTCTACGTAGTCAATCAGTTCCCACTGGTGAGGGGCCTGCTGCGTCAGAACATCCTTCAGTAATTTGATCTGTTGATCAGTGAAAGCCTTCCTGAACAGGGCTCTTTCACCATCAGGCAGGTCGCGCTCAAACTCATAGAGTGCTCTGGTAAAGGTTTGAATACTCTGGTCATTCTGATGCTCCTGAATCCACTCAAAGAGCGCTTCAAGTCTCAATGATAATGATTCAGACTTCTGATTGAACAGCCATGTCACCTCTTGTTTAATTTGTTCCCGAGTGATGGATGATCCAGCGGGGTCAGGATAAAGTGCAATTGAATCCCGGTTCATTGCCGCAGGCAGGAAATCCCATTGCCGGACAGAATCATAACCAATAGTGTTGCCCAGTTGACCCAGTCGCCCGGCTTCCTCAGGCCAGCCAGACTGGAACAGGGCGGTATCAACAGCCTCTACACTCTTGGCCAGACCTATGGCGTAAAACATGCTGACGACTGAGTCAAATAATCCGTGTCTTAGCGAAGGGTTATCCTTCATCCCAAGCTCAATAGTTACAGCGCTATCACCGACCTGCAACCGGGACGCCTGCAAGATAATATGGGGATTTAACTGCCAGTGAACAGGTAGGCCGACACTGAGGTCAAGCGAGTGCTGCTGTTGGAATCGCTGGCGATAGATGTCCGGTGAAAAATCACTGAAAATTCTAATAAACCGCTCGACATCATGCTGGTAGCGGTAGGGATCCAGCTCGCTGTTGTGCAAGGCCTGTCGGTACAGTCTTTCGTTGTGGTGTGTATCCAGAAATGCCCCTGGGAACTGGCTGCTGTGTGAACTGGCCGACAATAGCATCCATTGCGGATGCGGTTTGTTTGATGGTTGTTGAGTCAACAGTCCGGTCACTGGCTCCAGGGAGTCAGCCAGGACAGGCATAATCCCCGCGTCGGTCTTCAGCTTGAAGCGATGGCTTCCATCTGCGAGGGGTTGCACACTCCTGATGCGAAAAGCCGACGGTGTCCCGGCTTGATCATCCTGACTGATCAGCCCGTTCACCTCAGCCAGCTGGATTTTGCTAAGAACACGGGCCAGCTGCTTAATATCTTCCTCCGGATACTGCAAGCGATATTGACCCAAGGCTTCCACCACTGCGAAACGCTGCAATTGGGGTAATGAGGAAAAGTGTTCCGAAAACCACGGCCAGCCGGCTTTACCCACACTGGACATCGCCAGTTCAAGAAACGCACGGGTAATTTCCGGATCTTGGCCAAGCCGGTCTGGTTGCAAAGCCAGCCTGAGGCGGCTCTGGAGGTTATCGGGGGTTGCCGGGGTTCCCGGAAACAGGCGTTTCACCATGCCGGTTTGACCCGGCAGGGCAAGGTCCAGAAGATAATGGCCATCGGCGTTTGTAGCGACAGGTCGCGCTGTGCGGTCTGCTGACATCCGGCCAGTCCAGAGTTCCCTGGATTTTTGGTTATCCTTCAGGGGCAGCGAGTACTCGTCCGGCAGCGTGCCGGGCAGCAGCCCGGCGCCGTTGGCAAGACGGTAATCCAGAGCCATCCCCAGCAGGTCTCTGATCCTGACGCTTGCTTGCAGATCCGGGGTATCCCGCTGGGCCAGGACAGTGAGCTTCGCTGCCAGTTCTTTGCTGACCTGTTGCAGGCCAACGCGCTTAATGTAGTCACTGAGTGAGTTAACGGCACTGTCGGAAAGGTAGGTATGGATATAATCTGCCAGCCTTATTCCCGGAAACAGGGGTTTTTCGTGAGAGTCGTCGTCCCCCGACAGCCGGAACAATAACAGGGTAAATAGCGATTTTAACTGAGCATGGATTGCCTTGTTATCGCCTGAGGCCGGGGGGATAACCGCTGTCGCGATAACTCTGGCTGACTTCAGGCTGGCCAGCAGCCTTTCTCCTTCAGGGCTGTCACTGTCAGCAAACAGTGCCGCGAACACCGGCGTATCCAGATTCTCAAAGGGAAACCTCAGGATGATTCCGGTGTCTGCCCCGCCAGTGGTTTTTGTCCAGTCAATGGACTGCCCTTCAGGGTTCCCATAAAAGTCGGCTTCCAGAGAAAGCCTGTGGGTGTCCAGTTCATCCAGAGACAACGGGGCCGATAGCCATTGCAATCCCGGCTGACCTTCGGCACCAAGCCATTTCTGAGTCGTCAATGGTGAGCCATTGACCTTTGTCGGACTCTCGCACATTGTGCTGTCCGATCCGTCAGGTCTGGGTACAGTGTCGGTTATCTTTTCAAGGATGATCCGGCCCGATGCGCTGTCTTTTATCACCGTCCCGATGTCGGTAAGCTGCACCAGGGGAGCAGGCCCCGTTTGCACCTTGCTGTTACTGTCTTGGGGGGCTTGCTGGTCTGGCAAAATGGCCAGTGTCAGTCCTTTGCTCAGGCCATAACTGCGGCCAGTGATGATTGCCGATAACCCCCAGGTCGCCCGCAATGCTTTTTGGGCCTGCCTGAGCACTGCGACATCGGGATGGTTTAACAGGGCTATGGCGAACAGCTTTCCTATGGAAACCGCTTTACGGTGTTCAGGCAGCGAGTCTTTTGTACCCACTGTCAGGGTCAGCGGATTGTTATTCAGGCGACTCTGGTACGAGTGCCATTGAGCGTTAAAGACAATCGTTATTTCCTGAAACACACGACTCAGAGAGATTCCGTACCCGGACAGTATCTCCTCCGATTTAAGCACCGGTACAATAAAAGCTTTACCTTCATCAGCAGGAAACAAGTCCAGGATTGTATAAAACTCAATGGGCAGAAAAAGCTCTGCCAGCTGTTTCCAGGGGGCCAGATTGTCAGTGGTTGTTAAAGGAAGCCGTTGACCCTCGCTTGCCCGCTGAAAATCCACCGAGACTATTTTTTGCAACTGCATTTTTTGCAACTGCGCCAGAGTGTCCCAGGCTGAACCTGACGGCCCGCCGGTTATTGCCCTTAGATTGGCAGTCAGCAGCAACCGGGCCACTTTGTCCTGTTGGATTGTGTCCTGGGTTTCCTGCAGACGGTTGACGAAGGTGCGGATTACATGCTTGAGCCTGGCGTGGCTGAGTTGACCCAGACGGTCGAGGATGGACTGCTTCACCCAGCGCTGGTAATCCGGAGTTTCGGTTTCAGATTTGACCAGGAATTGGGCTTTTGTTAAAAAAACCCCGTCAATCTCCGGGTCTGCTCCCAGTAACCCCGGGGTTTGAACGGACTTTATAATCGAAATCGTGTAGGGCTCGGGAGGGGAAAAAGCCATGTTTTCGAGATTGGGCCAGAGTTTTCGAACCTCCATGGTACCGAGGAAATGGTTTTGACCCTCGTCATCGACATAGTAAGTGACATCATGTCTTGAGAGTGGACTTATGACATCTATGTAACCCAGCTTCGGTCCTTTGTTCTCGCCTTGGGGTAATTCGAAATAATCTGAGAGATCACCAGGGGGGATAACCATCTTTCCATGTTCGACACGATGATCCAACAGGTCGGTGAACAGCAATTTTAACCTGACTTGCAATCGCTGTTTGGGAACCTTCCACGCCCTGCCAAGCCCTTCAGCCTCAGATCCCACTGTGGCCAGTTCATTGACCGTTTCCTGCAGCAACGAAGTAAAGGCCTGCCAGCTGTAATCCCGGATGGCTGACTTAAGTTGGGCGGCCTCCGAATCAGAGATAACAGTCATTAAAAAATCAGCGGTACCCAGTCTCAGTAATCCTCTTATTTTATTGATAGGGGTACCTGGAATATTCATTTTCCCCCTCATAAAATTGCCGGTTGAACTGTCTAATGCCTGCTTGTACAAATGCATGGTAAACATGGATTTCAGCAAGTCAGAATTCAGATTCAGTCTTTCTGAAATGACAGAGGCCTTATACTGGCACCAATGAAAAACTTTCCTTAATATGTCTTTTGTCTTTGAGACAAAAAGATTGGGAATATAGGAGGTTATATCCCCAATCAAACCAAGATCGACCCCAATATTGACATGAATACGATAAGGCGGTATCTGTGCTTCTGCCGCTATCGCTGCCTCCATCATGTCAGGCAGCAATGAAACTTGACTGTTTCTATATTCATCAAGGGTGAGCAACCTGAAATCTTCTGAATTACCTCTGGGGTTATTGCCAAGTAGCTCGTCATTATAAGCCCTAACTAAATCGCCTACGGTATAACCACCCTCAGGTATTTTTGTTAAAACAGAGACCATTGTCTTGGTCGCATGAAATAAAGCTGAGGATTCACTGAGATAAGCCGAGAGCGGTTTGGGTCCGGTAATGATTTCAATGATAGAGCGACCCTCATGGAGATCAGTAGACAGGAGCATATCAGGATAATCAGGGTTAATAAGCTCATTAGTATTTAATTGACTGCGTGCAAGCAATTCGCCGTCTTCAGCATCCACTTTTGTGATGAGATTCTCTATTTCAAGACCGATCTGTCCTCTATAATCGTCCCGACGTGTCTCCGGAGTTTTGCTCTTTTTTTGTAATCCCTTAATGCCAAGTTGAGGCAGAATTCTTTTTCGAATAGTTTCAAAATCGCTGCTGAAACCTTTCAGCCGATTTGATGCAACAATATAACCTGCTATCAGGCCTGATCTTGAGAAAGTTTGATAGTCTCCAACCAGCATTTTGTCTTCGGTGAAATACTGGCTTGGATCTACTTTCAGGATACAACCGGTATTATCAACCAGAACCGGCTGTGGCGTTTCTGTAGTGGATGGATCGGGAGGAGTAATGACCAGTAAGAGCCGGACAGAGTCGGGTATTTTGGCCTGGTCGAAGCCTGTCCCGAAAGATCCATCAATAACGCCCTGATTCACCAGAGCCCGGAGATCACCAAAGACCTGGCTCTGATCCTCTGCCAGGATGTCGGAAAAAGCCTTGAATTCAGAGGTGGTTCTGAGCAATCGAAGGGTTTTGATAATCTCATTGCGTAATGAAAACAGTTGTTTGGAAGGAGTATTGTTTTCTGGATCATTGTTTTCAAGAACATTGTTTTCGAGAACATTGTTTTCAAGAACATGTTTGATAAACCGGGCAGAGAACAAGATCGCGATCTTCGAAACCGAACCCTTATCGCCATAGGAATCCGGTGTCACTTCACTAATAATTCCGGGGCTGTTCTCCTTTATTTCACTGCTATAGACGTCCGTGTCATGAGAAAACGTTTTGCCTGGCGAGCTTTCAATATTAGCCAGATCTGCAAATAACCTATTCTTTTTTCTGGCGGATAAACCAGATCTGGCTATTCGTTGTTTTAACATCTGGTAATCCGGGTCCTGCAACTGCAGTGCAGACCTCAGTTGTGAATCCCGCATCTGTTTCCAGAACTCTGCGTGTACTTTAACCAGACCTTCTGAAAAAGTACAAACAGAGCCCACCGGGGCTCTTGCAAGGTGACGAATAACGTTTCTGACCGAACGGGAGAGATTTCCTTCCTCAAACAATACCTCCAGTGCCTGCCGGAAATCATCTACAGTACCCTCGGCAAACTTAAGCCCATGGTCATTGCTATCAAGGACCAGTTCACGATAAAGCGGGTCGCCGGGATCCGGTAACCGCCGCATTGTCATACTGTTGTCAAAGCCGAACTCACCAAGAGGATCACTATAGAATTGTGTTTGCCATATCTCCGAAGCACTGTTGAGAATGTATGGGTTTGCCCCAATTAACCGCAGTTGCAGGAATAGAGCCATTCCGTAGGATTGGGTCATCACCCGGGCCAGGTCGGCATCAGACGAATAATGCTCTACATCCTTCAATCCAATCTGGAGGAAAGGCCCGGCTATTTCCCAATCCAGGACAATTACCCGACTGTCCGCGAGCAATCGGTCTTGTTCCGGGCGAACACTAATGGGCACCCTTCTTGCGACAAAACCAGTCTCTATCTCCCATTTGCGCCAGGCCAAAAGGGCATCGGCGAATTCATTAGGTTTACTGAAATAACCAAGCAAAGGCTTCAGCCTATCTGGGGTTCCATCCAGTTTCGACAGCTCACGCAGCTGAGAGCGATAGGCTCTGTGCTGGACGGTCGAGAAAAAAAAGGGTGAATGAGCCCCCATGGTGGTTTGCGAGGTCAAACGCTGATGCTTGTCGACAGACATCAAACCGTCGAGAAAAACCTTGCGATGACGGTTTCCTGAAGGTGGGAGCTCGACGATGAAGACCCTTTCGTCGGGGGCCAGGGCGAGTAATTCTGCGATCAGTAACCTCTCCTGGTGATCGGGTTTCTGATCAGTGTCCAGGGCTTTTTCTGCGTTGGTCACCAGACGAAGCAACAGTCTTCGTATCAGGCTTCGCAGAGCATCAGGCTCCGAGTCCATGTTAATGACTTCGTTGGCCAGTGTGACTACATCAGCCAACGGCAGTTGGTCTATTTTTTCATCAAGCTGCTGTCCTACCAGGGAGTCTGAGTGTTGGGTATAGGCTGACTCAATGGTATTGATCAGTGTCTGGGCATCACGCGATCCAAGCGGACCAGAGGACTGAAGCATAGACAGGATATTGCGCAGATTATCCGGAAAAGCCAGGCTCCTGGTCTCTGGCAAGTCCACCAGAACATAAGTTTCACCCGAAAGGTCGGTGACAACAGGCAGGTACTTGTTGTGTTTGTCGCTATCAAAAGCCTCGCCACTGGCCAGAGACACAGGATCAGTAGAACTGAGAGCGCCATCAGGATCGTGCTTCAGCCTTTTGTTAATCCCAAGGGAAAGGCTTGCTTGCAGCGACTTTCTCTGTTCGCTCCTTTTTCTGGCGTTCAGTCTCAGTACTTTTTTGTCTGCTTGGTCCGTCAGATAGTGACCCAGCAAATCTTTCAGAGACTTGATATACCAATCGCTCAAGTCGGAAAAGTGAGTTTGTGACCGTCGGACCGAGAGGGCAAGCAGGTCATCTTTTTCGAATACTGAAGCTATCAGGTCAGGGCTGGAGATCCGGAACGGGTCTATGTCATTGCCACCAGGTGCGACAATGTCCTGCAAAGACCCAAGCAACAGGCGAGTAAACAATGCTGTCATCGCATTGGATGGCGGGTTTGTGACTTTCCGGGCCAGTTGATACCCCGCCTGCTGGGTCCGGAAAAAATTCTCCCGGGCAAAGGGATCGCCATAGGCCACCAGACCCACCCCGGAAAACGGGTCACCGATTGAGTCTGCGCGGACAAAGGCGCTCATCTGACGTTTTTCTTGTGGCTGAAGCTCTTTTGAAGCCCCGGCCTGGGCAACAGGGAGTTCGACATCGGCAGTCGGCAAAGGCATCAACCGGTAAGGAGAAAGGTTATCACCGGTGTTTTGATAGAGTCGACGGTTGTAATCCTCAATCAGATCGGAGAGTTTCTGCCTGCCATTGTTTTCGATAATCGCTTCAAGCAGTAAACGTTTGGCTTGTTGGAAATCAGGGTCACTCTCTTTACCCAGACGAACATAATCCCTGCCGGTGGGCAAAACGGGCAAATTCCGGAGTTTTTTCACCACCCCTTCTGCAACCGGGAGCTGGCGGGTTATTAACTGCCCCCGGTCGTCTTTCTCAAGCACCAGTTTGACGCGATGGTCTGACTGTGACCACAGCGGATCGCCGTTGGCGGGCAGCACACCCGTCCATTTGCGCCCCAACTCATCCACCGCTACCAGAGCGTTACGAACCGTGATTCGACGTGTCCGGATTTCACCAAACAGTGCTCTGGCGAAAGCCTCCACAGGGTAATGCTCGCCGCTGGCATTAGCGCCACAGCCCACCAGACTGACAGTTTTGACAAAGCGCCCGCCGGTTATGCGCTCAAGCACTTTGGCCAGTTGCACAACCGTCTTCCCGCCCAGAAGAAACTTTTTGGAGTCGGCCTTATCCCCCTGAACCTGACTACCGTGGCCAACTACAATAATGCGGGTGTCGTCTTTAAGAAAATCAGCTTGCAATGCCTCAAGCTTAATGTCGTGGCCTGTATTCGGGTCGTACAGGGAACCATAAGAATCCAGAACTATATGGCGGCTGAAATCGGGCTGGTATTTGTTTGCCAGATATAACCTGGCTGTGGTTTCATTGTCGCTGTCGTCCAGCTGAAGAATGACCTGATTTTTATAATCACTGTCTTGCTCAGCAGTCAGGGCATAACGCTTGGTTTTATCCGTTCTGGGTAACCAGCTACTGGGGCATTCATCAGTATCGTAACTGACTAAATCAATCTGTGCTAATGGATTGACTTGCATGAAATAGTCTTTTACTTCAAGACCAACAGGGTCTTTATTTGAAAAAAAATCAGACAAATAATTCTGGGAGACTTCTATAAATCCTTGGGACCCTGATATGGCCATCGTCGATTTAGCCTGTTGCAATATTCCATCTTTCCGGTAATCAAAAAAACTGTAGGCGATTCTCTGATCAATATTCAATTCCCTGGCGATTGATTTTGCAGTTTTGTCTATATCTGTCTTAGCAGCGTTTAATGGCTTATCGATATTTAAACGTTCAATTAATTTATAACGTCTTATAATTCTTTTCTTAACTGCGTCAAGAGCCTCACTGTCAGGTGGCGCGATAATCAAGTTGTTGTTGATCTTTGCTTTTTCTTTGTAGATTAATTTTATTTCCACTGAACCAGGAATAACCCTGAGCGAATCTTGAAAGACAAAAAGGGGTTTTTCGCCGTGGTTGGCTATGGCTTCTTCAATGCCCTTAATAAGATCAGGGTATTCTTCCTTTATTCTGTCATAGTATTTCTCTTGTTCCGGATCAGGTGTCCGGCCAAAAAACAGCTGTTCCGGCCCTTTCTGGCCAAAATACTTAATGATTGCATGGTTAACGGGGTAATCCGGACCGATCCGACGGTCTCCAAAGGGAAAAAAATCCGGAAATCTAAGGTGTTTAAACAATTCCTTGTTAAAAGCAGGTAGTATATCAACGTCCAAATAGACACCCCCTCCTTCCTTATCTTTGGCAAGTACTTCCACTCTTGCCAAATCTGCTGCAGCGGCCAAAATCCCCCTTAGTGCAAGTTCTTTGATGTACCATTCTTTCAGGCTGGCTTTATTGCCTGTCGGCCAGAGTTGATTGATGTCTGCCAGCTTGAATTCACCGGATTCAGGGCTGCTCCTGAGCTTGGCCAGCTCGTCGCTGAACGCCTTCATTTGCTTCAGACTGTCTGTTCGTATTTTTTCTAATTCGCTTTCATCCATACCCAAATGGTTGACTAAAAACGCCTTTGCCATTTCGTCAAAGGATTTACCCTGGGCGATGCCGTTTTTTATAGTGCTATAGGCCAGATCTTGCAGTTGATTTAAACGTTTCACAAATTCATTCCTGGCATTTTCTTTTTTCAGGAATGATTCGGGTACTTTCTCAGCGGCAACAGACTCACGTATTTCCCGGGCCAATATGGGCGCTAAAAACGCTTGCGGATCGTACCAGAGCGTCATAGACCAGGCGGGAATCTGTGAAACCCAGATCTTGAGACAGTCTTCAACACCTTTTTTAAGAGGCCCAATCCAGATAGTGTTAAGCTCTTTCGGTACCTCGACCAAAGCATCCAGCAGGTACTGCTTTATTGTGGCGTCCAGCAGGGAGACGGCTGCTTCACCCATAAACGTTTTGGGCAGGTTTTCCTGCATCCGATAGACAAGGGCGTATTTTTGAAGGGGCGTTCCCTCTGGGCGAAGTTGGTCAAATTGGTCAATTTTTTTCTCCAGCGATGCTAAATTATCCGAACCAAGAGTACCCAGATGGGGCTTCAGGCTGTGCTTGAACATCGCCAGAGTCGGCATGGCATCATCGGGATTGACGGGCCCCAGCAACCCGCTGTTGTCTGACAATACAGAAGACAACTGCCGCATTCCAGCGGCACTTTCAGCAAGCAGGTTTTTTTCAGACAAGCGTTCGACTCTGGCGTCCCCCTCATTCATGCGAAGCGCTTTCAGCTTGTCAGACCTGTCGGCCAGCGACCAGGTCACCAGACCCGTGTCCCCAAGCAGGCCAACCCACAGACGCCCCCAGATATCCACTCTCAAAAGACCGTCACGGGCAGTCACTGCCTGGGTTTTTGTTGCTTTCAGGGTCTCTCTCAGGTATTGGCTGACAAGCCCGTCGTGATCAATGCCTGAGCCAACCAGGTTAATAGTTTTAACAGGAGTATCTGCAATCAATTCATTGATTGTTTTTGACAGGTCTGACGCGGTTTGCCCGCTCAGGGTAAATTTCCCATTGCTGGACTGACCCGCACCGACCACATGAATTCGGCTATCTCCGTCCAGAAATTTACCAATATCGGCAGTATTAATCCTTGCGCCTGTCTCTCCATCTGACCAATAACTGTTCTTATTGACCAGCCAACGGATTGAGTTATAACTAACTCTCGTTGGTTCGCGGTTTTTATATTTGTCAAACAGGTAATGGCTGGCCTTGCTAATCGGGTTAGCATCGCCAGACTCCATCTGGAGAACCAGTTGTTGGCTGTATTGGCCAGGCTTTTGCGGATCCGTGTCTATATAACGCCGGATATCGTTTTCCTGGTCCCGGACAGCTGCCGCTGCGCTGGAAATGGTAAAGTGTTCTCTGGCTGAAAATTGCAGAACATCCAGTAAAGCTTCGTAGCCTGCCGTCCAGCTCATGGCAAACTTGCTTTCCCTCAATGCCTCATCGCCATTCAGGATTTGATAGCCTTTCCCAAACTTCTGTATCCCTAATCGGTAATAAACCAATGCCGCAGCAGCATCCTTTGTTTTGGTTAAAACCGCTTCTTTTCGTTTGGCATCATTCCAATTTGTCAAACTGGACAATTCCAGCCGACTAATATCTTCATGTTGTAATAAGAGCCTGCTTTGAGCAAACTCAATGGTTGGGTTGCCTGGTGTCGCCGCGAAAAATAAACCCGGATTTTTTTCTGATGGCACACAGGCCTGATAGGGCATGACTTGAATTTTTTCCAAAGGCTTAAACAGTTGCGAGGGATCAGCACTCGCCAGACGCTGTTCGATGTCGCTCTTCAACCCGGGGTATTTTTCACCGAACCAGGCGATATCGTCTGCAACCTTCTGTTCAATGTCAGGAGCCTGATCGTCAGGAAGGAATTCTTTGCCGAGCCGCTGGATGACCAACTGTGTCTGTACTGCCCTTACCCTGTCCCAATCTGTTTTGCTGACGCCTGAATAATCAACATCCTTGAAAAGATCCTCATTCAATGCCGGCGAAAGCGACGTATCAGAATAAACACCGCCGAGGGTGGCCATCACCCTCATTTTCACCAGTGCCTCAGCCGCAGGCTGATGGCCACGCAACCCCAGTTCCCTGTAATAGTCCTCTTCAGTCTCCTTACCATCTTCCCCGTAGGCAGCGGTCCAGACCTTATTAAGATCGATGAGGGAAAACTTCGCCTGTGGGTAAGAAAACTCTATCTGCCGTGCAAATTCCTGCAAGGATTTCTGCATTTGGGATTTTTTTTTTGTCAAGGTCCGCCTTGTATTTGAGGTGGCCTGTCAGAAAATTCTTCACCGCCTGATCAAACGGCTGGCCCCGTTCTATTTTTGGCTTTATGGCTTTCCAGGCCTCATCCTGTAACTTCATCAGGTCTTTCAGTAAACCCGATTCAAATTCAGAGGGATTACCGGGATTGGTTTGACCGGCCAATTTACGGGTCATTGATTCTTTAAGGGCTTCGGCAAGCACACCGGCAAGCATTGCATTGGGGTCATACCAAAGATTTATTTTTAAACCGGACTCTGAATTGGCCAAAATCCATGACCGGATACGCTTGAGTTCGTCATCGGTTGGGTTAACGCTGACAAAATGCAGCTGTGGAGGGACTGGCTTCAGATTACTTTCTAACCAGCGCCGGATGTTGGTAGCCAGTTTCGCAAATTTTACGCCGGTTGCCTGTGGGTGATTCACGATCAGGGCGGTGAGTTTTTCGTAGATTTTCAACGCCGAAACAAAGGTTGATTGTGCATTCACATGGCGATAACGATCAAACTCCATAAAAGACGAGAACAGGTCTTCAAAACGTTTGTTCAAGTCTGCGTTCAAGATCCGTTGATACTGTAATAACGGCTCAAATTCCATATGGAACGTCTTGGCGTCAGGAATCAGTTTATCAATTAATTTCAAGTCTGAACCTGCCACAGGATCAGAATCGGAACGGCGAACCCTTTGTACTTTTGCCGGTCTTGTGACTGCCGGATAGCGGTGCCGCAGGGAAGGTGGCAGAAGACTGTCATCTGCGGTCATAGTGCCAATGGCAGCCAGTTGCAGACGATAAGTACCGTTCCTGTCAGGCTCTGCCGTCAGTTCCAGATGACGTCCCAGGGAGCCGCGTCCGGTCACTGCCAGACGCACAGATTTTCTACTGTCTGTCTCTGTCGTTTGATTAAACCTTACCTCAACGGAAAGGGTGTCTTTGACCATCATCTGACGGGGGTTCACTACCGGTAACGGCAGTTTGTCCTGTCCGGGATAGTGCCGTGGCAAACCAAGCTCAGTACGAATCCGGTTTTTGGCCGCATTGATATCTTCTTCTGGTGCCAGCCCAAGCGCCAGCCGTAATGCCTCCCCCAGTTGGTAAAAGAACGAAAGATGGCCTGCCAGCCATCCGGAACCGTAGGGCAGGTTCCCCTCAGCCGGATCAAAAGGGATAAGCGTAAAGGTGCCGTTATTGACTGTCTGGTTAATGGGTGCAAGGTCTGTCCCATTATTCGGGGCAAGATCATGGACAGTGTCATTTTCCGCACCATGATCGATGGGCAGGTAGGGCAGTGGGCCGGACTGACTGCCGGGGAACGCACCATTGCGATCGGGGATAATCAAGCTGACATACTCCCCGGGGATCGTCCTGTTGCGCTCATCGGGGTGGACCTTAAATATACCTTGGTCGTGTATGTCGCCAAGGGTGTCAGGTCTTATCGGGGTCGTTACGTTGCCCGACAGCATTCGTAACGCGTCGGTATTGTTCAACCGGTGTCTGAACAGGTCGCTGGCATCCACCAGTTGCCGCAGGTCACTGGCGAGGGTCTGATTACCGGAACTGGCCAGATAGTCCGGTGTCAGGTAAACCCCTATCCAGTCACCCAGAGCCTTGAGGGTAAGGAATCTGCCCCGAACGCTGCTGGTGGTGTCGTTAAAGAGCGGCGCCTGTTCCGGCTCCAACAGGCCATCGTATTCATCCTGTTGTGCTTCGTCATTTTTCTTCAGGCGCTGAAGGTTTGCCAGAGCCGTATTGTTGGGATCTCGGGCGATCAGCCAGTCCAGACTGTCATCGAGCGCCCTGCGGAAAAACCATTGTTCACTGCGCAACGGTTGTTCGTCGTAAACGGTTTCGATGGCCTTGAGCAAATCCGCCATTTCCCCGCCTGTACGGTTACTCTCCGCTGACGCTTGCCAGTCTCCCATAACGCTGGCAAGTGCTGGCGCCAGCCCGTCACCCTGATAAAGTTCCCGGACGGCATCAACAAAGTCTTCGGCTGTGCCGCCACGTTTCCTGAGGTCATGGCGTTGGCCTGACATCAGTCGCTGGTATAGATCACCGGACTCTGGTGGCCATTGCCGGGCCTGGTAACGTTCATCAAGCCCATAATGCGGTTGCAGTGCTTTCAGCCTGTTGTCAGTGATTCCCCAGAGCTGTTCAATACCGGCCACAGCCACGGCATTGTCGGTCAGGGTTTTTCGCCATGCAGGTACCAACAGGGATGACAGTCCGTGTCCAAGAGCCTCGTCAGAGTGCCGGGAAAGATCGGCGGCTCCCAGACGAATCAGTGGCTGACTGTCGTTTGAGAAGGTTGCGTCACTGTCAATAAATAATCGGTCGGACTCTGCCTTGATAAGAGGGACCTTGTGATCCGGGTCACCCGGATCACTGGCAATCTGCAGTCCGTGAAGAAAGGTCAGCAACTGCCGGTTAAAACCACCGTATAGAAACAGTCCTGCCAATTTCTTGAGGTCAAAAACCAGCCGCAGGAGCGTTTGTGCCGGATCCTTGTAACCGAGTGAATGGTAGCTTTCCACATCAAGGGTGATGTCGGCCAGTCGCAGTGGCGGAGCGGCGTCGCCCTGGGGGTATACCCTGATGCCTATTTCTGTTCCGTTAACCCGGGTGCGGTAACCATCGCCAAAAGCAGGACAGGCTATTGTCTCGTCGATGCGCAAAAGAGGCGCGACGGGTGTGAAAGGAGAAAAACTGTCAGGCACTGGTCTGGTAACATTGCCTGTTGGACGGATCTCCTCACTTTTGAGCCAGGCAAGTGTTTGAACAAGATCGTTTTTAGAATGCCAGTGTCTGGCTTGCAGTTGGGCACTTAGAGGAGTTGGCGGCTTCCCAGGATTTTTTGGGGCATTGAACAGATCAGGAAGCAAAGACTCCAGCCAATAGAGTGAAACCGGTGATACTTTCTGATTCAACCATTTGGCAGCCAGGGTTTCAGAGATAAAGTCGAGCTGTGTTTGAGTGGCTATAGCGGAAACCACGTCATCAGTCTGGCTGATGGGAGACGGGATTAAACCGCCACCATTTTCTGCGGAACCATGCTGGCGAGCCTGAAATTCTGACCAGAAGTTATTGGGGTCACAGGCTTCATAAACGACCATTGCCATATTTTTCAGCAACGTGGCAACGAGTTGGTCAGCTCCGAGCGATTGCCCGATTAACAATGTAACGCCATCGTCGTCATAAAAGATATTCTGACCCGGCAAATCAGAGTCAGACAGGATAATACTGATATTCCGATGTAAATAGTGGGGAAAAAAACCGGACTGCTCGATTAACCAGAAGGCTCTGTCAATGGCTGTCCTGACCGTGCTGATGTGTGCTGGCGTGGCAAAGGCTGATCCGGGGCTGGCCTGATCCGTTGACAGTCTGATGCTAAAAATATCGGTATTAACAATAGCCGGGTAAAACCAGCCATCGCTGGTCTTGAACCACTGTCTTTTGGGAGTAGGATTGAGAGGGTTTGTATCAGTTAGATTGGCGGGCATGCAGGAAGCTCTCCGGAGCTGTAATGAATTCTACCGAAGTACAACAGTGGGAAAGACCAACTGGAGTAATGCAACAGATGTTGCTTATCAGTAATATCACTGTGTTAATGATTTCTGAGTTTTTCAACCCTGACTCATCGTAGTCGAAGGTAGTGGAGTCGTCAGGTTTTGTATCATTCCCTGGCTTGCCGACGGTACAAACGACGTGCTCTCGCCACTGCGATTGCCCGACAGGGCACTGAGGTCCTGAACCAGTCGCTGGTAGTGCTGGTAAAGTTCCGTATCATTCAGGCTTGCCATCACTGGTTGCTCACTTTCCGCTGTACCCGTTCCAACGTCGCCTTCCTCACCTCCGACCAGGCTGCACAGGTAATTAACCAGCCGTTGCCCCCTGGATCTCAGGCTTAAGCTGATGGCATCAGAGCTGTCAGCTGCGGCAAAATGAACCAGTTTGCTCCCGGCCCGTGTTCGCCTGCCCAGCGGCAGGCCCCGGCGAATCCAGGCGGCCAGGATAAAACTGCCGCCAGTGACCGGAGGTGGCATCAGGCGGGATAAACCGGCGGGGCAACGAGCCTGGTCACCGCTTTCAGTGGCATTACGCCGAGCCAGCGAATGCCAGCTTGCCGCCTGCAAATCTGCGAGGCTAACACCAGCCATTCGAACACGGTTAAACGAAGCAGGGGCGAATTTGCTAACGATTTGTGCCTTTGTTCCTGCATTGGGGGGTCCGCTGTCAGAAGGTTGTCCATCTTTATTACCTGCCAATTAAATTATCGGAAATTGCTGGGGAATTGCCATCAATCTGCTCACCTAGCTTTCTTTAGAAGTTTGGGGAGTTCGATGTGGCTACGCAATCGGTTTGATTATTTTTGATGCATTTTTTTGTTTTTATAACAACTTTAAGTAGTGTGGCTGAGTCTCAAGATAGTCCAGATGAGGTTGCAAAAGATTTATTAGTATTTTTTTCTGTTGTCAACGATTACCGAAAAGGAGCAGATACAGACAGTGAACTTTTATTCGGTGGTTATACGAAGGGTGTGGGTGGTGGTGTATGTATTTGTGCAGGTGCTCGAGTCAATAAATATTGGGTACTTACATCGAAAACTTGCGCCAAGCTTATTAAGTCAATCTTGTTAGAAGGTGAAAAATCAAAAGTCGAACATGAGATAGGATTTTTCGTTAAACTTTTCAGCAAAGATAATCCCAAGGGTATTGGTTATATTACTGTTACAGCAAACATAATATTAGATAACAATAAACCAATTGCTTTAATTGGTATTGAGTCAGCAGAGAGTGCAAGTGGCTACCTTGACTTAAGTTCGGCAGAAGAAGAAGTAAATAATGGAGATGTAAAAATCATAGGTAGAAGGTGATACGGAAGCAATAGTTCTCCGTGGTTTGCTCAGTGAGTATTTTCTGGTTTCTGAGGAACAGGTATGGAGATACGACGGTGATTGTGTAATATCTGACATTTAGCTCAAACTTCAGTAAAATGCCTTTAAATAGCACCTTTGCGGAGCTTGGAATTACTGAGAAAAGGTAGCCCCTGATTTTTATTTGTGACACCATACCTTCAAATCACATAAACCGGGGGCGGGAACTAACTCAACTTTACCCAATCAGGGCTTTTTATAAAGAGGGATACTTTAAAAGCTCGCTGCAATAGTAGCCACAGATACAACCAAAAGGCTAAAGACTCCCGCTGTTAAGGAAGCTGCGCCAGCTGTGCATGTTTTTCCGCTGCAATCTCCATCTGAGTTACAGACACATGTACTTGTCTGCAATTTTCCAGCTTTGCCGTTTGTAATGCTACATTTACCAAAGCAACCACAGGCTGTGCAATTGCTACAAGTCCAGGTGCCAACTTCTACGTCACTCGATCTGACACCGTCGAAATCACAACAAGTTGCTGTCCCGCTAGCCTCCTAGGAGCCTGACCGAGAATAGCGCCCGTAGCGAGGACGGCAGAAAATTGAGGATGAAAATTCGGTTTTGTGAGGAGAATAGCGAGCTATTTGACGAACAAAAGCGGATTTTCAGACCAATTTGCTGCCGCCGCAGTAGGGCAGTCTATTCTCGGTCAGGCTCCTAGTGGAGTTACTCTTCCTTCCATAGTTCAGTAATTTTCACAATGCTGCTACAACTTTCAGATGTTGGTAAAAAAAAACTTTGGGTCAGCACAAAGCGGCTATCGGCGCTGAAGTTGGTTGCGTGGATTGGATAGGGGTGGCGAATTTCTTGTTCCCATGACCCATCGCCCTCCAGTTGAATGATTTTCGCGGTACGATCAAAACCAAAGGTCATAACTAAGCGGCCATCGGTACTGAAGGTGGCTGAAGTGCCCCGATCATTGTGATGGATAGTGAGTCCTTGATCCCATGATCCTCCATTTTTGTGGCTATGGATTTTTGCGGTTCCATCATAACTGCTGGTTACTGCATGTTGGCTATCGGGACTGAAGGTGGCTGATAAGACCCAATGATTATGGTGGATAGTGATTTCTTCTTCCCATAATGCATCGGTTTTTTCGCCGTAGATTTTTGCCTCTTTGTCGAAACTGGCGGTCATCACATGGTGGCTATCGGGGCTGAAAGTGGCTGAGGTGATACGATCAATATGGGAAATGATGGCTTTTACTCCCCATGTTCCGTCGGCCCGTTTACCAATGATTTTAACCAGTTCGTCATCACTGCCGATAGTCAGCACATGTCGGCTATCGGGGCTGAAGGCGGCTGATCTGATCGAACTAACAGTCCTGATGTGACCGATGGTAACTTCTTTTTCCCATGACTTATCGTCTTTCTGGCCAATGATTTTTGCCGTACCATCGTCACTTGCGGTCACCACATGGCGGTTGTCGGGGCTAAAGATAGCTGAGTTGACTTCGCGCTTATGGATTACGTTGATTTTTACTTGCCATGATCCATCGGCTGATTTGCCCGTGATTTTTACCACGTTATCTTTGCCAACAGTCACCACATGGCTAGCATCAGGACTGAAGCTGGCTAAATGGATCGGACCATCATGGTGGGTGATCCCTTCTTGTTCCCATGATCCACTCTCCTTCAGAACATAAATTTTTGCGGTCCCATCGTCACCGGCGGTCAACACGCGGCTACTATTGGCGTTGAAGGTGGCTAAACGAATGGGCCCATCGTGGCGGATAGTGATTTCTTCTTGCCATGATCTATCCTCCTTTCGAACATAGATTTTTGCTGTCCCATCGTCACTGGTGGTCAACACACGGCGACTATCGGCGCTGAAGCTGGCTATTATGACCGGACTACCGTGGTGGATAGTGAACTCTTCCATCCATGTTCCATCGGACTGATAAACATAGATTTTCGCAGTGCCATCGTCACTGGCGGTCACCACAAGGTGGTTATTGGCGCTGAAGGTGGCTGAGTTGATCACGTCGTCATGGCGGATCTTGGCTTTTGTCACGGGATGAATGAGGGTTCGCAAGAGTTTTGCAAACCGTGAATCATCAGATGCCTGGCTGCTATGTCGGCAAAATTGGACAAAATGGTACAAGGTTGCATAATTTTTTTCTGTTTTATTCCATTCCTTAACGGCTCTTTTTGCAATAGCTAAAGAATGACAACCGTCGTATTTTTTTAATAGTTTGTTAAAGTCGTTAAGTTTTGTTGTTAAGCCATTTAATTGTGTACGACATGTAGGACAATCTTGGACTGCACGATCCCGCCTCCTTTTTTCGAGCCACTGACTTAAACAATCAACGTGATAAAAGTGATTGCAGCACGTTTTCACTATATTTGACGAGCGTTCAAACGGCTCCTTACATACCGCGCACTCTGCACCAATAATTTGACTGGATTCATGTTTATCCACACGCAGTCCATTATTGGCAAAAGCAGTGATCGCTATGAAATCATTTTGCATACACTGTTCATTTGATAAGCGTATTAATTCAAGGAACGATGAGTGCTGGTTAAATTGTTTCAAGGTATCCAGAAAGGGGGAGGGGAGTGTTAATGATTGTGGATTATTTATAATCTCATTCCTTATGGCTAAATCTGATATTTTTTCTAATAGATTGCGAATACGCTCAACCGGGTTTGAATGAAGCAGGAACAATTGAAGGAAGTACTCAGTAAAGCAACATTTTTCGAAATCCCCTATCTGCGGTGGTTGGTCAGGTTGGTTGAGCTTGTGGATTATGTCCAGAACAATCTCAGACAAAATCATCTGGCAGTTGTTGCCAGCGGCTTCTATCAGCTGCCTGATAAATCGGTTGCGTGTTGATTGCTCAAGGGAAGAACGCGGCAGTGCCAATATCGCCTCAAGAGGAGTAATAGTATCGCCGCTGATATTTGTGCCTTTTTTTTCCAGAACCTGCAAACGCTGAGGCATGTCCAGCTTCTCTAACATTTCCCTGAATTTAAAAGCGGCGTTGGGATTGTCGCTTGCAATAATAGTTAAAAGCTCGTTGGCAAGTAGCTGAAGGTCCTGAGTCAAAGCACTATTTTTACCCTCCTCGCCATTGTCGTCTTTTCTGTTATTGCCATCGCCGCTGCCACTATTTTCTTCTCCGGGTGATTTGTTCTCTCGGTTTTCAGGTGCTTTTCTTTGCTCCTGTTGATGGTGGTGGTTAGTTGCGTCATTTGATCCTGCATTAGGTCTGCTGCCAGAGGGTTGTCCATCCTCATTACCTGCCTGTCGGCCATCATCATGATGGGTCTTGCCTATGGACATCAGCCAGTTGATGACGGGTTGCAGAACAGCCAGGTCAATTTCGAATAATCCCGATGGCCAGCCGCCTCCACCTCCCCAGGGCGGAGGCGGCGAATAAAAAAAGCCTCCGTCGCCGACACCGGGAAAATCGGCTTTGTCAGCGAGCTTGCCTCCTGTCACTGTCAGTGTGCTATTGCGGGTTTTCCCATCATTGATTTCAATCAGAGTCTTGCGCCCATCGGGATGATGACGGTCAATAAGGTTTGAGGAATAACATAACGGCACAATCATCATAGCCAGCAGGGAAAAAGCAAAAATACCAACCACGTCCTTTTTGTTTGTCAGGAAATGCCAGAACAGTCCGTGTTGAATGTCTGTTCTGTAAAAATAAAGGAACGCCATGGGTGAATCTCATTATTCGAAGTGCATCAGAGAATAGCCAAGATTTTCCGGGACTACTCTTCTTTCCATAGTTCAATGGTAACTATTCAGCACCCAGCAAAGGATGATTGCAGTAATTCTTCATGGCTATAAGCAGGGCTTCAAAAACATTCTGACCCTGATTTCCGATGCCAGAGATCAGGTTGCCATGGGACGAGAGCCGAATTTAAACGTGGGGATGAATCAGCTCAGGCTATAGATTCAACAATATAGCCAGAGAGGCGATGACCCCCAAAGCATTGGTCACTGGAGTTGTATCCGCTGATGAAGCAAAGGATTGAAGCTCTGTCATGCAAACAGCTGAGTCAAAGTAGAACTGCCCCTCGACGTTGGTCAGCCCAGTCAAAGCAGTGGCTTTGGAATCATTGATAGGAGTCCAGCTATTCACGATCTGGCAAAGTGTCGGTGCACTGGTCGTTGCCGGGTCGACGGTTGAACTCACAGAACTTGGGCACTCATCTGCCAGTGGCAATGGATCAACGGCTTTCAGGGAGAAATATTCGTTGTCTACTTTCCACAAAGTCATTCCCCGAAAGTGGTTACAGGTCAGTGCCAGATCAAGCTCGTCGTAGATAGTTAAAGCTGTCGTTGTGACGTTGATATTGTTACCAGCCAGATTAATGAGAGGCGCTTTGCAATAGGCAGACGAGGAAAGACCTATTAAAGCGAACCCTCCCCTTCGGGTTTCAATTCCTGTACAACTTTCTCTACGTGTCTTGCCTTTATTATCAATAACAGCAGTGTTTCTGAAGATATTAATATTGCTTCCGGATCCAATTGCAATCTGAGCCAATTCCGAGATTTTGCCCTGGAATGTGTTATCAATTATTTCGAGTTTGTTTGACAGGTTATTGATGTTGCGAAGATTAATGAATATTGCTTCCTCGGGAATCATACTGAGTGTTGTTGTGTGGATGGTTTCACCAATGACCTTGTTATTAGCGAAACGTAAGCCTGGGCTCGTGTGCAAATCATTGGTGGATGCATCCAGATTCGCAGAACAATGAATGTTAACTGCGGCCCAGACAGGAAGATAAAAAACGTTGTTCTCTATAGATAGTGCCCCATAATAGCAGCTTGTGTGGACAATAACGTGAGTTTGAGTACCTGGATTAACTCCGGTTGGCTGGAAAGTAATGTGTTTTATATGATTGTCTGCTGTTTCTCCAAAATTGAATTCGTTATCGCAGTGAGCGCCAACTCCGATCATGTATCTACTTGTAAAGTTATCATGAAGCTTGATAACAATTTCAAAACCGTCATCAGCAGCCCCGATGATCTCCTGACCGCTCTTCAAAACTATTGTATTGGCGATAAAATATTCAACAGTGGGCTTACCTGTCACGGGGGCAACGGTTGGAGAAGTTGTTTTGGAGGAAAGCAAGATAACAGTGTTATCAGGAATCTGTTGTATCAACTCACTTAAATCATCTGCAGGGTCGGCACTGAGAACAACGCAATGTCGTTCCCTGACAAGATCACTGTCGTCGATTAGCCGTTTTTGAACCCCCGTCGTTTGACCTCTGAGAGAGCTGCATAATTTCCTTGGAGGGGAAGTTGCAGTAGTAGTAGGAGCTGCAGTAGCAGGAGCTGCAGTAGCAGGAGTTGCAGTAGCATTAGCATTAGCATTAGCATTAGCAGTAGCTGCAGTAGCATTAGCAGTAGCTGCAGTAGCTGCAGTAGCATTCTGTTGATAGGTACCGTTTATTGGATAGTCGGGATGTAGGCCAATCTTGCCCAGGGTTCCTGCATAATTAATTTCTATGGGTGTTGATGCTTTAGTGGGTGTTGACTCTTTAGCGGCTCTTGACTCTGAAGTGGCTGTTGACTCTTTAGTGTCTGTTGACACTGTAGCGGCATTTACCGGGCAAGCATTACTATTCGAAAAATCCAGCGCATCCAGAAATTCAGTTCTCGAAGAGCAATTGGCTGTTAACACACGTAGGTCGGCTTTTTGGCAAAGAAGCTGATCATTGGAGATAGATCCAAAATTCGTTATATTGCCATTGATAAAGCTGTTCACCGCCGTGGTGTTGGTGACGACCGCTCCACGTGCAAAAATCCCTGCCCCTATGCCAGCTTTTGCTCTCTCGCCCGAGGTTTTGTTCCTGCTGTTCACCGCCGTGGTGTTGCCAACCGTGTCTGTAACCACGCCCCCCCCGATGTCGATGCATGCATTTTCATTCCTGGTTGTGACATGGCTGTTCACCGCCGTGGTGTTGCCAACCACTCCTAAATAAACCTGCCCCCCCCCGATGCCGGCGTCTGCCCCATAACCCCTGGTTGTGACATTGCTGTTCACCGCCGTGGTGTTGCCAACCGTTCCACGAAAAAATTGCCCCCCCCCGATGCCTGCGTCTGCCCTACAACCCAAGGTTTCGACCGTGCTGTTCACCGCCGTGGTGTTGCCAATCTTTCCTTTATGAACCCACCCCCCCCCGATGCCGGCGTTTGCATATGCACCGCGGGTTTCGACCCTGCTGTTCACCGCCGTGGTGTTGCCAACCGTTCCTTTTACCTGCCCCCCCCCGATGCCGGCGTGTGCCTCATAACCCAAGGTTTCGACCCTGCTGTTCACCGCCGTGGTGTTGCCAACCGTTCCTTTAACCAGCCCCCCCCCGATGCCAGCGTAATTTTCATCACCATTGGTGAGAATATGAACATCTTTCGCCCGGATATTACTGACTGTGCCAGTATCATCAACAACACAGGCTGCTAACCCGGTCGTGTTCTGGGAAGTTATATTGGCACCAGTAAAGTGAAGGTTCCTGATGCTGCCTTTCAGAGTGTCAATAAAACAGTTAGACAGGCCGCTGATGGTACGGCACTGCCCATAGTACTCCCCGGTGAATGGGTGGGTATCATTGCCAATGGATTGATAGTCTTTAGTGACAACAATATCCGCTTTCTGTTGATAGGTACCGTTCAGTGGATATTCTCGACCAATCTTGCCCAGGTCTTTTGCATCATAAATTTCTATGGGGGCTGTTGACGCTTTAGCGGGTGTAGATTGAGTGGTCAGGGGCAGTAACAGAAATACAGGAGCAATGAACAGAGCCGAATTGTGCTGCAACTTGATCATTTTCAGGACTCCTTGGAAAAGTCGCTAAGAAGCCTAGACGCTGTGTTTATAGTTTTCCATTAATATGATTATGGTGTTGCAAGAAAACAGGCGGATCTTTTTGTCAATACTCTCTTTAGTGCTGCTACTCAGGGTATTAGCCATGACTCCTGAGCCATCCATATACAGGGCGAGGGCGTTGCAACAGCCTCTTTTAAACGAGGGGATGAATCAGCTCAGGCTATAGATTCAACAATATGGCCAGAGAGGCTATGACCCCCAAAGCATTGGTCACTGGAGTTGTATCCGCTGATGAAGCTAAGGATTGAAGCTCTGTCATGCAAACAGCTGAGTCAAAGTAGAACTGCCCCTCGACGTTGGTCAGCCCAGTCAAAGCAGTGGCTTTGGAATCATTGATAGGAGTCCAGCTATTCACGATCTGGCAGAGTGTCGGCGCGCTGGTCGTTGCCATGCCAACGGTTGAACTCACAGACCTTGGGCACTCATCTGCCAGTGGCAATGGATCAACGGCTTTCAGGGGGAAATATTCGTTGTCTACTTTCCACAAAGTCATTCCCATAAAGTGGTTACAGGCCAGCGCCAGATCAAGCTTGTCATAGATAGTTAAAGCTGTCCTTGTGACGTTGATATTATTACCAGCCAGATTAATGAGAGGCGCTTTTCTATAGGCAGACGACGAAAGACCTTTTAAAGCGAACCCTCCTTCAATTCCTGTACGAATTTCGTCAGGTGTCTTGCCTTTATTATCAATATCAACAGTGTTTCTGAAGATATTAATATTGCTTCCGGATCCAATTGCAATCTGAGCCAATTCCGAGATTTTGCCCCGGAATGTGTTACCAATTATTTCGAGTTTGTTTGACAGGTTATTGATGTTGCGAAGATTAATGAATATTGCTTTCTCGGGAATCATACTGAGTTTTGTTGTGTGGATGGTTTGACCAATGACATGATTATCAGCGAAACGTAAGCCTGGGCCCGTGTGCAAATTACTGGTGGATGCATCCAGATTCGCAGAACAATTAATGTTAACTGCGGCCCGGACAGGGAGATAAAAAACGTTGTTCTCTATAGATAATGTCCGGTTATAGCAGTTTGTGTGGACAATAGCGTCAGTTTGAGTATCTGGATTAACTCCGGTTGGCTGGAAAGTAATGTGTTTTATATGATTGTCTGCTGTTTCTCCAAAATTGAATTCGTCATCGTAGTGAACGCCAACTCCGATCATGTATTTACTTGTAAAGTTATCATGAAGCTTGATAACAATTTCAAAACCGTCATCAGCAGCCCCGATGATGTCCTGACCGTTCTTCAAAACGATTGCATTGGCGATAAAATATTCAACAGTGAGCTTACCTGTCACGGGGGCAACGGTTGGAGAAGTTGTTTTGGAGGAAAGCAAGATAACGGTGTTATCAGGAATCTGTTTTATCAACTCACTTAAATCATCTGCAGGGTCGGCACTGAGAACAACGCACTGTCGTTCGCTAACAAGATCACTGTCCTCGATAAGCCGTTGTTGAACCCCCGTCGTTTGATCTCTGAGAGAGCTGCATAATTTCCTTGGAATGGAAGTTGCGGTAGTAGGAGCTGCAGTAGCATTCTGTTGATGGGTACCGTTTATTGGATAGTCGGGATGTAGGGCAATCTTGCCCAGGGTTCTTGCATCATTAATCTCTATGGGGGTTGACGCTGCAGTGGCTGTTGACTCTTTAGCGGCTGTTGATGCGGTAGTGGGTGCTGACTCTTTAGCGGCTGTTGATGCGGTAGTGGGTGCTGACTCTTTAGTGCCTGTTGACACTGTAGCGGCATTTACCGGGCAAGCATTACTGTTCGAAAAATCCAGCGCATCCAGAAATTCAGTTCTCGAAGAGCAATTGGCTGTTAACACATGTAGGTCTGCTTTTTGGCAAAGAAGCTGATCATTGGAGGTAGGTTCAGAATTCTCTTTAATGCCATTGACATAGCTGTTCACCGCCGTGGTGTTGGCAACCGTTGCTTTAGCTCTAACCAACCCCCCCCCGATGCCGGCGTATGCATACCAACCCCTGGTTGTGACATGGCTGTTCACCGCCGTGGTGTTGGCAACCGTTCCTCTAGGTCTAACCAACCCCCCCCCGATGCCGGCGTTTGCATCATCACCTCCGGTTGTAACATGGCTGTTCACCGCCGTGGTGTTGGCAACCGTTCCTCGAAAATTAACCAAGCCCCCTCCGATGCCGGCGTTTGCAGTATAATCCCCGGTTTCGACCGTGCTGTTCACCGCCGTGGTGTTGCCAACCGTTCCGAAAACCATCCCCCCCCCGATGCCGGCGTGAGCATCCTCGCCCGAGGTTTCGACCCTGCTGTTCACCGCCTTGGTATTGGCAACCGTTCCTCCACCGTTAACTGCCCCCCCCCCGATGCCGGCGTGTGCACGATAATCCCCGGTTTCGACCCTGCTGTTCACCGCCGTGGTGTTGCCAACCGTTCCGTAAACCAGCCCCCCCCCGATGCCGGCGATTCCATACCAACCCCTGGTTGTGACATTGCTGTTCACCGCCGTGGTGCTGCCAACCGTTCCTTTAACCAGCCCCCCTCCGATGCCAGCGTAACTTTTACGACCATTGGTGAGAATATGAACATCTTTCACCCAGATATTACTGACTGTGCCAGTATCATCAACAACACAGGCTGCTAACCCGGTCGTCTTATGGGAAGTTATATTGGCACCAGTAAAGTGAAGGTGCCTGATGCTGCCTTTCAGAGTGTCAATAAAACAGTTAGACAGACCGCTGATGGTACGGCACTGCCCATAGTACTCCCCGGTGAATGGATGGGTATCATTGCCAATGGATTGATAGTCTTTAGTGACAACAATATCCGCTGTCTGTTGATAGGTACCGTCCAGTGGATAGTCGCGATCTCGACCAATCTTGCCCAGGTCTTCTGCATCATTAATCTTTATGGGGGCTGTTGACGCTGTAGTGGGTGTAGATTGAGTGGTCAGGGCCAGTAACAGAAATACAGGAGCGATGAACAGGACCGAACAGTGCCGAAACTTAATCATTTTCAAGACTCCCTGGAAAAGTCGACAGGAAGCCTAGACGCTGTGTTTATAGTTATCCATTAATATGATTGTGGTGTTGCAAGAAAACAGGCGGATCTTTTTGTCAATCCTCTCTTTAGTGCTGCTATTCAGGGTATTAGCCATGATTCCTGAGCCGCTCATATAGAGGGCGAGGGCGTTGCAACAGCCTCTTTTAAACGAGGGGGTGAATCACTCAGGCTATAGATTCAACAATATGGCCAGAGAGGCTATGACCCCCAACGCATTGGTCACTGGAGTTGTATCAATGAGAAGATTTTTTCATTGTTCGAACGTCATACCGAATGGATCAGCAAAGGTAAGGCTGGAACCCCTGTAGAGCTTGGCCTCAGAGTCTGCGTATTGCAGGATCAGTTTGGCTTTACCCTGCATCATCTGGTCATGGTAAAACAGACGGACGACCAAGTGACTGTATCTATTGCAGAAGGTGCCAAACAGTGATTTCCCCAGGTTTCACAAGTCAGTTATGACCGGGGTTTCTTATCTACGCCGTCACCATGGATGCACGACGAATCGTGTCTAACTCTACACTCGCGTAGGCTGTCCCGGTAAAGTCTGCGCAGATGTTGGCTCTTGATCCAATGCTTTGCCAGCAACTATTTTGAAAAACCTTGGTACTACTTTTGATCAGCTACAATTTCCATGTTTTGCTCGCTACTTGGTTCTTCTTCTATGAAAACTCCTTCCTACTTAGCCGCCTCTGCAACTCTGGCCGCGTTTATTCACTGCAATACCACTATGGCATGGACTTCGGTAAGGGCTAACTCCGACTCCGTTCGGCCTAACTCAAAGGTACTACAACTGTATCGAAACTCTGCCGATGGCGATGAAATTAATTACATCTATTACGATATAGACAAAAGGCGATTGCTTTGGAAAGTTGTTAAGAATGCTGGTCACGAAGAAACTTATGAGCAACTATTACCTGATTTTATTGGCAGTGTCAGCGCATCTTTATTCAAAGGTAATCACTTATACATCGCTGGGCAGTTGCAATACAAACAAGAGTGGTTTATTAGCGCTTTGAATCCAAATGGTGAAGTTATTTGGGTTAGGCAGGGAAATGATAACGATCCTTCCGGCATGCCAAAAGATATTACCTTTTATAAGATCATGACAATGGCAGAAGAAAAAGTAATTTATGCTGTTGGTAAAACACCCAGCACGTAAATTGTTTTGGAGTTAAATTATGAGAATGGTTCAGATGTTTCTGGGGAAGTATTTAATAAATTTCCAAATAGAAAGCTACTTCATACTTCAAGTAACTCAACTGATGATGAAGTCATTTCGAGTGATGCAGGAGGGAGTTTTAGAATTCTTGAGTGGATAGCTGGAATAGTTACTGTTTTAGGCGTGGTAACATTGGGGTCAGTTATTTATGGTGTCTGCGAATTTTATAAAGATTTAAAAGAAAAACGTAAGGCGAGAATTACTCATGCAAAGGATGTAGAAAGTAATAGGCGAAAAATTGAAAGTGATTTAATGAGAAAAATGACAAGACAGCAAACAAGCTTTTTATTGATGCCTCCTGATTCATCTGTAGTTATTTTTCCTGATATTTCCGTTACTGATAACCCTGAAGTTAATACTGATGCCGATTGCGCTGAACAAGAGCAATTATTTACATGTTTGCAAATTGCGGTTCGTGAAGGGGATCTTGAAAAAGCAGACAACCTGTTAGATTCTTCTCCGGATTTAATTAATGAATTGGATTCCTTTGGAAATACGCTGTTGCATATAGCCATAACTACCAAAAATTTAAAGATGATTAAGTTGTTGCTTCGTAAAGGAATTAAGTATGATGAAAGCAATAATCAGGGTTTTACCCCTTTGCATTTAGCTGCAACACAGGGGGACGTAAATACCTTAAAAGAACTCTTAGATAAAAAGGCAGATATAAAGCTAATTACCAGTCAGCAACACTCACCACTGCACTTAGCAATCATTAACAAAAAACCTGAAGCTGTAAAGCTATTAATTAAAAGCCTATCTGATATTCCTGAGCGATTGACAATTATCAATCAGGAAGACTATCAAGGTAATACACCTCTTCACTTAGTAATTATTAACAATCATCCTGTAGCTGTTATAAAACAATTGATTAAGATTCCAGCTCGTATTTCTGATCGATTGAGGATTATCAATAAAGAAGACTATCAAGGCAATACACCTCTTCACTTAGCAGTATTGGAAAGAAACACTAATATCGTGACTTTACTTCTTAATTATGGTGCTAGCCAGGAACTATCCAATAATGATGGATTTACACCAATATACCTTGCTGCTATTAGTGGGGTACAAGGTGCAACACAAGATGCAATAATAAGAGTGTTATTAGAATGGAAATCTAAGTTTTCTCAAGATGAATTGTCAGCACTTTTTCATATTGCCGCAAATTTCAATATTAAATCCCTTATGGAAATGTTGCTAAATAGAGATCTACATCGTGGGCTTAAGTTTTATCAACCACCATGCAAGCTTGATACAAAGGACCAGTTTTGCGTTCAAACTCAGTCAGGTCTAACTGTCTTGCATGAGGCAGTTCTTGCCAATTCATATTCTGTAGTAGCGCTTCTAATAGAAGAGCGTTTGATAGAAATTAATGCAAAGGACGACCAAGGTAATACTTCGCTGCACTATGCAATCCAGAATAACGATATAGATATGATTGAAATTCTTTTGAAAAATGGAGCAGGTATTAATATACAGAACAGCCTTGGATACACACCTTTGCATTTTGCAGTTCAACTGGAAAATAAGGAAGTTGTAGGTTGTCTAATGGAACATAAAGGTGAAATTGCCAACCCCAATATTTGTGCGAACGATGGCCGAACACCTTTATCTATTGCCTATAAAAGTAGGCTATTAGACATAGTAAAAGCTCTAGGTCAGGATAAAAGTTTACATTATATAGAAAATGATGAATTTATTAAACTTCTCGAACAGATTTATGTTTTGAAGAAGACTGACGACGAAGGAATTCGTAAAAAACTTCATGAATTTGATCCCGACAAGTCATTCAATCCAAATAAGCAATATTTTTCCGGCAATACGCCTTTGCATGTTGCTTTAAAAATGGAGCTTGACCAATTTTCTGTAATATTTATTAGTTTATACAAGCCAGATTTAAATATCCAGAATGATGAAGGGCAAACACCTCTGCATCTTGCTTTATGTGTTGGAGGAAATCAAGAATCTATAAAATCAATAATACAACAAGAAATTACAAATCTAAATATTAAGAATGATGAAGGACAGACACCTCTGCATGTTGCTTCATATCATGGAAATAAAGCAGCTATAGAATTATTAATAGACGCAGGTGCAGATTTAAATTTCAAGAATAATGAAGGAGAGACACCTCTGCATGTTGCTTTACGTCGTAAAAATCAAGAAACCATAAGATTATTAATAGAAAACAGTGAAGGTTCACAATTAAAGGATAAAAATAATGAGTCGGTTTTAGACTTGGCAACGTCCATTGGTAATGTCGAAGCGGCTTCATTGATTCGAAATAAAATTGAGGGTTCGAAGACCAACGGAACGAAAAGTGACTCTGAGCAGAAACCTCCTGTGGTTATTGAGCTGTAAGATTGAGGTGTACTTCATCCTCGACTTTAGAAGTTCTCAAAGGACAATAGTTCTACTTATATCCCGAGGATTGCTATTCGCCAGGATTGGAACCGATATAGGCAAAAATATGATGACGAGTCTGGCGGATCAGGCTGTCTCTTGCCTGGGGATTATATCGAACGTTGGTTTTTGTCAAACTCTAAAGTCGAACACTTTAAAGATATTATGGAAAATGCTATACGTATCGATCATAGTTCTTATGTTGACACGTTACGGGAGATGACAGATGAGTCAATTTAAAACACTATTGGTTGAGGTTACTGAAGAAGCTGAGAAATGCATTGGCAACAATGCTATAAAGATTGATGCAATAGATGGTAAGCTTGTGGTATTCCCTACAAAAGACCCAAACGCCACCCCTTTAAAATCCATCGACCCTGCCGAGGATAACCCGTTTCGGCAAAATTGTAAAAAATACAAAACCTTGATGAGTGCTAAGGAATGGGAGGGGTTGATTGATGAAGATAATCAATAAACTGGCCCTTGTTGATACCTGTATATTAATAGATATACTGGATAGCCAGAGTATACACTTCAATTGGTCGTGTGATACTCTCAACCAGTGCAGACACGAAGGTTCGGTGCTTTATTATAATCTGGCTATTTTAGCAGAGTTAAGTACAAACTTTGTTAATCTGGCCGACCTTATTGACTTCTTTGATTACAACAATATTAAGAAGATGGAATTAACAGAACAAATTATGTTTGATGCCGGAGTTGCATTTCGCAAATACAAAGGGAATGGAGGTAAGAAACATACAGTATTAGCAGACTTTGTTATTGGCGCTACGGCAAAAAATAATGATATGGTTCTAATAACAAGGGATAAGGGAAACTTCAAAACCTATTTTCCTGAGGTACCACTGCTACAACCATCTGTGGGAAACCCACTTTAAAGATATAATGGAAAAGCTATATGTATTGATTACAGCTCTTACTCGACTTTAGAGTTCTCAAAGGACAATAGCTCTACTTAATTCATCCAGAATCTGCTAAAAGCAACCGTCTCAAGTCCAGTAAAAAGCGAGACGGTTGCCATGCTCAAGGTTGTGCGTCAGGAAACCGAATATAAAACCGGACTTGGATGAAGAGTCTGGCGGATCGGGATATCCCTTTCCTGGGTTAAGCGACAGTGGTTTTTTTACCTAGTTCCCACGCTGGGACCCGCAGGGCCTAAAAGCATGGGAGCGAGTCAAAATGGAGCAGCGCCAGAAAGGTTAGAGTTCAACTCCGTTAAGGGGATACCAGTCTTTTTCCATTAGCTTTTCATAAGACCATGGGCAGGTATCAGGGAAGCTGCTGTTGTCCAGTTTTGGGCATTTAGTGGGGATATGGCGATTCATTTCCCGAATGGCTCCATTTTTCCCATCAGGGTAAGACTCAACTAAAGCATCTTCCACCCGTTGTTCTAAACTGTGATTTTTTCTTAATAATTTATTAATACCGTCCCTTGCATTATCAATAGAGTTTAGCCACCCGTTTATGACCCGTTTTGTAGCTACAGTATCCCGCAGCACACTGGTTTGGTAGTCACACTTAAGAAGATGAAGTATGAGATTGGTTAGAAAATGTTCAAGATTATCGACTTTTGATTCTATGCCCAACTCCAAATCCTCTAACAGATTTTCTAAATCCAACTGGTCAAAGTGGCGATTTCGCAGCAAAGCTACCTGATTGGATAACCACTGGTGATAATCGGTTTCGTATAAATTACTCATAGATGTTCACTCCATTAAACGGATACCATTCTTCAGCCATCAACCGCTCCCTCCCAGTCGCGCTCCAGGCGCTTGGTGGGATACCCCCCATCCCTGGGGATAAGTCGCGCTCCAGGCGCTTGGTGGGATACCCCCCATCCCTGGGGATAAGTCGGCCAGCAGGTCTGAGTTTCACTTTTGTTCGAGGTTTGAGGATAGCAGTTGGTGAGGGGGGTGCAAAGTTGTTGGCGGGGGTTTCACCTGGTGAGTAGACCGGCGGAACTTCCCCGTCAGCCCCTCTCAGAACAGTACGTGAACCTCTCGATTCATACCGCTCCCATCAGGCAGGCTTCCTCATTAGCCAAAATTTACTCGGGGGATACCTGTCTTCCAGCAGGTATTACTTGCTAAACCTTGATATCATGCTCGACTTTAGAGTTCTCAAAGGACAATAGTTCTACTTAATTCATCCAGAATCTGCTAAAAAGCGACAGAGGTTTTTAATTTTTTATTAATTAACCTCCGTCGTTTATATTCCCGGCGTCGTCAGGTTCTGAATTATTCTGCCACTTGCCGTCGGCACATACGATGGACTCTCACCACTGCGATTGCCCATCGTGGCATTGATCTCCTGAACCAGACGCTGGTAGTGTTGGTTCAGTCCTGTGTCATTCAGACTTGCCACCACGCGTTGTTCACTGTCCGCTTCACCCGCTCCAACGTCATCTTTCTCACCTCCGGCCAGACTGCCCAGGTATTTCACCAGCCGTTGCCCCCGGCGAATGATCCTGTTCAGAAGAGGCAGGGTTCCGTTGCCTCCACCCTGAGCAGCCAATGCATCCTCCGGGAGGCTCTCATTCATTGAGTGCCTGCCATTTGACTGTGGGGCGTCCACTTGCGCAAGCACTTCGCTCATATTGAGCACCCGGTTATTGACGATCAGGCGCTCAATGGTCTCGCCTTGCTTGCTGAAAAAATTCTGCACTCGAAGGCTCTGGGTGGAGTTTGTCGGCTCAGCGCTATTGTCGCTGTTTTTTAGCAGGCCAGTATTTGGCGAGACCGTCAGGATAAGATCCCCGCCTGCTTTTTGATAGTGCAATGTCTGGCAGTCATGGGTATTAACCTCGAGCTGGTCAGCCGTGCCAGTGGCGTTTGCCAGAACCCATTGGTCAGTGTTAGAGAAGTCATCGCCAGCAAAGTAGTAAGTGGCGCTCTCTTCATCTATCAGATACTGATGTCCGGGGATTTTTTCCTGTAAAAGTGAATAGCCAGATTTCAGCCGTTGACGGATGAATTGCTTGTTATCCAGAATCCCGTCATCCAGCTCCAGACTGTCTGGCCAATCATTGGCATAGAAGAGGTGAGGGTATCGCCAATCGCCTATCCTCACCAGACGTTCGACACCACCGGATGCCATCATGTTTATGCCTTCAGGCGACGGGAGATGCCGACTGATGACCAGTTTCTCAACGGCATAACAGTTCAGCGCCCGAATTTTTCTGCGTGGCCTGAGGGCCTCGGTTTCCAAAACAACCCGGCCATCCCGGTAGATGGTTAGAAACCCTCTGTCATCTATTGTCATAGCCAGGTGCTGACGGGGGGAGGTAAAAAATGGCATGACCTTTCTATGAAAGACCCTGACTCCCTTCGTTAGCCTGATCTCCAGCCCACCAGGTTTCTGGCTCAAGCTGATGGCATCAGAGCCGTCAGCATCGGCAAAATGAATCAGCGTGCTCCCGGCCCGTGTTAGCCCGCCGAGGGGCAAGTCCTGGCGAATCCAGGCTGCCAGGATAAAACTGCCGCCAGTGACCGGAGGCGGCAGCAGGCGGGATAAGCCGGCTGGACAAGGAGCCTGGTCACTACTGTCAGTGGTATTGCGCTGAGCCAGCGGACGCCAGCTTGCTGCCTGCAAATCCGTAAGGCTGACACCTTCCAGCTGAACCCGGTTAAACGAAGAGGGGTCAAAGAACAGCTTCACCGTGCCATTTTCTTTGCCATCTTTCTGTGAATTTTCCAGTTCCAGGCTGACAAGGTTATTGCCGGGGCCGGGATATACGCTGGCACCACTGCTTTTAAGATGAAAAATATCATTTCCCGACTCTCCGAACAGCCCGGCCTCCGGCTTGACCGTACCCGAGATGAAGAACACGTCATCACCTGGCCCGCCATGCACCGATGCCGTGACATTGCTGAGCTGGTAAGTGCTGTCCAGCCGATTGTCAACAGTCAGCCTGGAGTGATAGTAACTCCGAAGGTTTTGGCCGGTCAGAACTCTGGCTTCGTTACTGACCGGATCAATCGTTGTCAGGCGCCAGATATGCTGCTCCAGACTGTCAATAAAGTGCCCGGTAACCAGACTGCTGTCTTCGCGTACACAATGGGGAACGTGCCGTAAATCGATGCTGAAAAATATTTGTCCATCGTAGTTTACTTCCAGAAGGGTATAGTTTTCGGTCAGCCGCCAGTCCAGCTTTTCCGGTTGTACCCCATGCAATATCAGGCTATTCCCGTTGTCCCGGTCTATGATTTGGGTGCCATTGGCCCGGGCGTGGATAACGTAAGTATCCGGACCCAGGTGACCAGAAAGCAGGTCCGGCCCCAGGTTCGCCACCATCCGGTCAGCGTCTTCGCTACCATAATGTCGGTTGTATCCTGTTCCCCCGATGGTGGTGGTGATTGAACTATTGCCCCTGATGTGGGCAGCGGAAATTATGAAAGTATCATCGCCCCCTTTGCCATCGACGGTGAGTCCGGCGAGGGCCGGGATTTCGAAAAAATCGTCGCTGGTCGGGCCATTGAAAACCTCAAAATTTCTGACCGTGGAATCCCATGTCTGATAGGTGACCTGCGATCCGGGCAGCAGGAGCGTAAAGAACAAACGACTTTTGATGTTTATATCCGGTGAGCAGGGTTGCGTATCGTTTACAGGACAAGAGTGGCGCACTGAGTTTTTTTGCACGGACAGTTTCAGCCGGACAAATTCCGGGGCAAGGGTTGCCTGGCTTAAGTCCAGTGTGTCTTTGCCCGGACCACCGTTAAAATGGATATAGGCGGGCAGCTTCAGAACAAAAAGGTAGTCATCCCCTCCCTGGCCATTAAAACTGCGCAGGGCACCTCTGGACACATAAACGTTATCGTTATCATCACCGGAAAATCTTATGTTGCCCTTCCCGGTGTCCTCCAGGATAAAGTGATCGACCGTTAAACCATTCTTCAGGTCGACCGTCACATCACGACTCACGGACAAATCAAAGACCAGTGTATTGGCACCGCTACCGCCGTCCAGCGAGGTACCCTTCTGCCAGGGGGCGTCAATGATGACCCGGTCGTCTCCGTCCCCCATGCTCACCTTGTCCAGGCCACCCCCGGTGCTGAAAATATCCGTACCATTGCTGCCAAAGTAGCTATCATCTCCCGAGGTCCCGGCAATCTTGTCCATAGCATTGAATAGGGTCTGGTGATAGCGCCAGCTGCCGGTTGAGTCAGTATTTCGCCATCGGGTCTTTATGATGCCCTCTGTCACATTGACGGTCATGCCATCCAGTTGATACTTCAAGAGGGTCACCTTGGCGGTCAGACTTCTGGAGCTTCGCCGCAAGAGCCGGGTACTATAAACGACGGCAGACTTGTCATGTATCAGCTGGTTGTGTCCCTCTCCGCCGGTAATCACTGTCGTATTACCCAGGCCAACCGTGAACAGGTTATTGCCTCCCATATCCTGCAACCGGTCATCACCTCCCATGCCCAGCAACACGTTATCCGTGGATGGGTTGCCCGTCAGCTGATCATTGCCCGGGCCGCCAATAATAATGGGGATGCCAGAGTATGAGTCTGAAGACAGGTCAAGGTGAACCGTCGGCATAATCACCGAGCTGTTGTATAAAGGGGAGGGACTGCATTTGCGAATAAAAGGAGTCTCGAAGGTATAATCCATCTCCAGCATGTTCAGGGTTTTGGCCATTGGCTGACCGGGGAATATTCGGGTCCATTTAGACAACGAGGTATATTGGCCTGCCTTCCTGAATCCCGGTATCACCTGAGGGCGCCCATGTTGTTTTCTGCGACCGTCTGCCCCGGTTTCAAACAATGTTAAAGTCAGTGTGTGCCATAATTCCAAAGAAGTAATACCTTGGATATTCCTTGGTACGGCTGCGTCTTCAGAAGGCCTCGGCTGTTGCTTCAGCCTCCGCAAAATACCAGAACCTTCGGTGAGCATCTGCTGTTGATTCAGCTTAAACGTCAGCTTCCGCAAAACACCAGTGCCTGGTTTGCATCTGGAAGAGGCGAAACCAAACTCAACCACCAGCGTGATATTATTGCTTTCCTGACTACCAATCCTGTGCAGACCAGCGCCGAGGGTTTTTCCTTCATCGGCAAGGCTCTCCAGCTCAGCCTTTTTACGCCATTGATCCCGGGGAAATTCACCCACAGGTTTGTCAGGGTGGCGATTTAAAAATGCCAACATCTCCTCTTTAGTAAAGCTATAGTCATCCACAACCCTGGTGATCCGGCATGTTCTGCTGCCTGAAATAATATGACTCGAGAGGGTAGTGTTCCTCAGGATTGTCAGGGACTCGGTCAGTGACCGGGAAGGTTGTTTGCCCACCACATCGTCCCAGTAAATACCAGTATTGACCTGTACTGTGTTGAAGTTGGATAAACCGGGGGAATGAAAGACAAAAGTCGCATGCTTGTCAGGCATTTGAGCGTCAAAAAGCAGGTTCAGGCTCTCGTCAAAGGGATTAAACGTCAAACTGGCCTTCTGACGGTGCTCACAGGCGTTACCGACTATTTCCCAACGGACCACCACGACTGGCCATTTTCCTGTTGCAGGCTTCTGGTGTTGATAAGCGTGAATTTTGTGATTGCCAAGATCGCTGCCACGACGCAGCCAGATGGTGTCTGCATGAGTGCCCGTGTATACCTCATGCCAGCCCTCACCCAGCATCACCCTGTTAAAGCCGCTGCGCAACCGGATAGAGGTTTCTCCGCCGTTGGCGACCACCGTGTCGTTCCCGCCCCGGACATCCACGACATTGGTGCCGTTGGTGATAACGAACAGGGTATTGCCGTGGTCTCCCCAGATCCTGTCATTGCCCGGGGAGCCCTGAATGACCTCTACCTGTTCCAGATGCTGCCCTGTCGACGAATCAGACGGGTTCCGGTGGCTGAGGTCCAGCCTGACCCCATTTTTTTTAAGACGGTAAGAAACGGTATCCCTGCCAGGACCTCCATACACCTCGTTCGAGCCCTCACCCAACAACGCCAGGTCATCACCCGTCCCCAGGTGGATCAGGTTGGTGCCATCGCCAGCACTGACAACATCATTCCCGCCCAGGGTATGGGCTACATTTTTACCCCCCCGCAAATAAATTTTGTTGGGCTCGGCGGTTCCCCGTACTATCAGACCTTGCTTCGAACCCACCACATTTTCAATACCGCTAATTGTCCCCCCGGTTTCCAGCAGCTGACAGAGGGTTGTGTAAAATACGGTGGGCTCATTGGGTTGGTCTCTTTTGCTGCGTTCTATCAGTCCCTGCTTGCTGAAGTAATACACGTCCTCGTTCGACTTCAGGTAGATGCCCTGATTCGAAAAATAAACATGGCCTCTTTGTGTATGTCCTCTCCAGTTGCTGGCGAATTTGTACAGGATTTTCCCAGCGTAATAGAAGGTCTGGCTGCGGTACTGATCAGAAATCCGTTTTACGCCTGTGTGCTTTTGATCGTACCCCGTCAGTAAATGTTCAGATATCAATACTTTGTCGTTTTGTTCACGCAGGTAGTCAGCTTTTATCTCTGACAGCGGGGCAATGTATAATTTCTTTGGATTCAGATCCTCGTCGGGGGTGGATGCGGTGGTTCTGAAACTGCGCTCTGATATGCGAAAGAGCAGAAGAGAGGTTGTTCCCCCTGTTTCCCTGCCATCCGGCGCAAGGCGTTTAAGGTTGTGGTCTTGCAGGTATTCAGCAAAATGGTTACGCCAGCGTCCCTGTTCCAGGTTAACCTCGAAGAATGCCCGGGATTCTGTCCTGCGAAGGTAATGGTAACCCTTAACCTTTTGCGAGAAGTTGTTGATTCTGGAGTAAGGAAACCTGACCTCTGCCGGCAAAACCAGGGTATCTTTTCCATACCCCCCTCTAATGTTTCCTCTGCCTAAACCCGGTTGCAGCACGTCATTGCCAGTACCGCCATACTGTTCGATATCGCCAAGGCCATCTACGAGCCGGTCATTATCAGCGCCGCCGGACTGTAGCGCGCCGTCAAAAAGAGTGTCATCACCGGGTCCGCCAAAGCCTTTCCCGCGATATTGCAGATAGAGGACGTCATTACCTCTGTTGCCATAGGCACTCCCTGACTCGCCGATCCAGATCCTGTCATTACCGGGGCCCCCAAACGCCGTCCCTGACTTTTCGATCCGGATAATATCGTGGCCGCGGCCTCCTTCTGCTTTACCTTTCTTAAGGATCAACTGGTCATGGCCTGTTCCGCCATAAAGCTCCCCCCGGTCAGCGATCAGGGTGTCATTGCCACCCAGACCATAAAATATCTTGTAACCTTTCTGGCCATACATATAGTCCTGCTCAGACGTCCCACTCAGTACTCGCCTGAGGTTGAGCCGATCTTCAAGGGCCAGTCCCTTGTCTCTTTTGCCACCCAGAAGTCGGCTAATGGATATCTTTAATGATTCGAGATTATCCTCATACTTATCCTGATCAAGAAAATCGCTGGCGTCCTGGAAGAGCTGAAACTTCCTGTAGCCCGCTTTCTCAAATTGATCGGCCTTGCCGTCAACGTATTTCTTGAATTCGTCGCCTGCCAATAAAGCCTCGAAATCCTGCCTGGCGTTAGGTGGCGGCATCAGTGCCGCCAGGGCAGTCTGCACGAAGCCCAGCAGTGTGCTGACCAGGTCCACTAGCAGACCCAGCGGTGGACAGAGGAAGTCCAGCGCCGTACTGAGCACATCAAGGCCAAGCGTCATTAAATCCAGGCTCATCATTGCCACAAAAAGGGTCGCCTGTTTGTGGTTGCCAGCCTTGCTTGCCGCATCGGCGTTTTCGACATTACCGTTCAGCGAAAGAAAACCAGAGACAATAGCAACGACATTGCCAATAACCGGTAAAGCCCTGGCAACCATTCGCGACGCTTTCGGGCCCAGTTTTAAAGCGACGCCAATAGTCCCTGCCGGATTTTTCGTTTTGACAAGGGTTTTGCTCAGCAACCAGTTGCCGCTCATAGCGAGGCTGTAGGTTGAGCCGATGATGTTCAGGCTCGTCCCTGCATAGGCCATGTCCCTGGCATCATCAGGCATCGCGTACCCGTACTTTTCCAGATTGATCAGTGTCATCGTGGACATGGCTAAACCAGCGATGGCATTCCCTGCGCCGAAACCCACTCTGGCTCGGGTGAATTTCTTACTCCGGTCCAGCCGGTCCAGCGTGCGCATGAATTTCCCTTGCCATCTTTTCGACCCGCCTCCTGGCCTGGTGTCACCCGGGCCACCGGGCTCAGAGCCATCCTCGCCGGTATGGCCTTTTCGGGGCTGGTTTCGGGGCTGGAGCCGTTCCATGAATTCCGGGCTTGCAAGCAGCTGTTCCTTGACATAGCGGGTGTCGTCGGCGCTGTAGCCCGAGTCATTGAGCAAAATGACCATTCGGTCAATGACTTGCTCCGGCGTCAGTCCCTGTCGTTCCGCCAGCGCTTGCCGTAACAGATCAAGAAGATTCTTTCTAAACCTCGGATTGTCGAGAATGTCCTCGGTGGTAACCGCCGCAAAACGTCCCTGTTCCAGCAGCAGGAAGGCGTCTGCCAGCAACCCCTTGTCACCAGCAGTCTGTCTGATATTAATGAAGCGTCCACTGACCTCAATGGCATCCAGGTGACTGCTGACCCGGTCCATCAGAGCTATCAGGGTTCTGACCGGCCCGAAGCCGTAGCACAGTACGCAGTCTGCATCGGGCAGCCTTGTTGCCTGACCGGCTGGCAAACCTGTCTGGTCCAGTTTCTGCAGGGCCTTCCGGAAATGACGGTCGGACATATCAACCATGTCAGCCATCTGGCCAAAATCGATATCACTTCTGAGTGCGGCAACGCTGTCGGCCACATTCTGGCGAATATCTCTGGCCAGAGTGCGGGCTTCGGAGGAACTTTCCCGCTTCAGCCTGTCCGCCATCCCGATAAAGCTGGTCAGACGTTCCAGCAAGCCGGAGAGGGTCAGCTTGCCTTCCTTAACCGTGAACTCGCCGACCAGCGACTCTGGCGACAGGCTGTCTATGCCCTCGGGTAGTCTGACCCGCTTCTGTTGCAGGGCCAGGAATGTTTTTGTCTGATCCTCTGGTTTCTGTGCTTGGGCGGCTTGCAGCAGAGCCAGTGCTGCCGCGGCGGTCAGCGGACTGTCAGCGTCGCCATTGCCCAGCACCAGTGTGTGTTGGGCAGGCATCAGGTAGGAGGCATCGGCGGTCATTGAAGGGTCGGTCAGCACCCGAATCATCAGGTCGCCGGAGGTCAGCGAAAATGCCTTTTTCCCGGTCAGGCTCAATAGCCCGTTGAGCCGCTGATAAAGCCCGGTGGCAAGCCTTTCAGGCAGGGAACCCAGCGCGGTGACCTCTGCCGCAAGCAATTTCCCGGCGATGGTTTCGGCCAGACCGGCCGGGATGGCTGACTGCCGGGTATATTGCAGGAAACCCTCTGCAAACTGCTGGCGGGTGACATCGTCCATCTTGTCAATAATGGCATTGACCTGGCCGGTAATGTCAATGTCCTTCAGTTCACTAAAAGTCTCATAATGGCGTGCCAGCTGTGACAGGTAAGCCTCGGTGCCCGAAGCACTTTTACCCGGATTCAGGGGCCGCCGTAACAGTTGCTTCAGACCATCCTGTGATTGGGGAGACATAAGCGGGAAAGGATTGCCCGGGCCCGCCGGGGTTATTTTCAGATAACGCCTTTTACCGTCTGCCATAACGATATGACGAGGGCTGCTGGCGGTGGTTTCAATGGTCGTATCCTGCCCCACTAAAGCTTGCACAGACGTTGGTTCTTTGCTCTGGGCGTCCTGCTGTTGGTTAACCGGCAACTGGAACGGCTTGCCGACGCGCTGTCGCAGTTCTACTGCCTCTTTGAATACGGTGTCCACATCTTGCTTCATATTGGCCAGCAGGCCGGTGTCAAAACGCTCCCAGCCGAGTCCCCGGGCAACAAAAGTGCAGGCTTTTTCCAATGCGGCGACTGTGGATGTCCCCGAATTTTTGGATGTCCTCGAATTCTTTATGGATGTCCTCGAATTCTTTATGGATGTCCTCGAATTCTTTATGGATGTCCTCGTATTCTCGTTTGTGGATGTCTTTGTGGATGTCTTCCTCTCCAGGTTTGCGATTTCATTGATGTCGCTGTCAGGCAGTATGGCCGTTACTGCATCGGTGACTCCCAGGTGTATCCGGCTGGCTGGCTGGCCGTTGCTACCCAGAACCTGCTCCATCTTCCAGTAGATAAAATGAACCAGCAGTGACTTCAGGTAAGCGCTGGCAAAGACTTTTGGCCCGAAAAAGTTTTTTGCCGCCACCCGACTTAACCCCAGCAGCCTGGCGTCAAGCAGGGATTCCATGCCGGAACCGACACTCCAGAAGGCCCGGTAATCCGCGTTGATCAGCTCAGAGCCGGGGGGCGGGGGAATATAGGGGGCGATGGTATGATCAAAGTGGGGAGCTGGGATCAAGGGAGCAGAAGATCGTTTTTCACTGACGATCTTGTTGAAAAGAGTGCGCTCACTGACACTGACTTTAATTTCCCCTTTGGCAAGGCTGTCCTTTATTGCCTGAATCCTGGCGCTATTATGCAGCTCCAAATACGCCAGTGCCCGGCGGTAATCGGCCTCAGTACCACCTTCAGCTAACAGCAGGTTATGATAGCCTGCGACCAGTTGCCGATAGAGGCCTGTGCCTGAGGGATTGTCAGCCACCGGGGTCAGTTCGAACTGACGGGTCAGTCCCAGGGTGCGCGACTCACCGTCAGGCACTGTCCCGGTGTTGATCCCGAACTGCCGCCGCACTTGCTGGCGCAAGGCTGACAGCGACCCACCACCACCCTCAAGAGCTTTCAACAGACTGGCACCGACCAGGCTCGCCAGGGTTTCCCGGAAAATAAATGGCTTGTTCCTGTCCTTCGTGCCCAGCCTTAAAAGGACAATGCCGCTGCCTGTCCCACTCACCTCGACACGACTGTCCACCAAGGGCAAGAGAGGCTTGAGGCTGATTCTTATTTTAAACGGGCTATCATCGGCAATGCCCGCGTCCCTGATGGGTTGCACCAACGCCTGAAGAAGGTTCGACAGACGTGACTCAGCCATCCCCCGGGCAATGAGCTGAAGGTCGTTCTGTAATTGCTCTTTGCCAATACGGCCCTTCCGTTGCAGTCTGCGATAAGGCTCCATGAAGACAAGCAGCCTGATCTGCAAAAGACGGTCTGGCCAGCGATCGGGAAGCTCGACGCGAAAGACCTTGCGGTGCTCTTCGCTGCGGATCAGGGTATAGCCAGGCCCTTGGTCGGAAAAAGCCAGGTCATCCCGGCGACCCAGCGTGAACGTCTTTTGGCCGGCTGTGGTCTGAACCCGGGCCTGGTGACGACCCAGCCCGGTATCGGTGATGAAAGTCGGGGCCTTCCTGCCCGGGCCCGGAGGCAATGGCGGATTTTTTTGCAGGCGATCAAGCCATTTATTGGCCCTCAGGGCATTGGTCCGCAACCTGGTCTGGTCTGTGGTTTCCAAACCTCTGAGCCGCCGTTGAAAAAAATACTCCGCCAGCAGCGGCTCAGCGCCGGTCAGGGACGGTTTTTTGAGCAAATCAACAAGGGTGTCGTCCAGGTTGTCGGTCTGCTGCCGGGACAGCGGTGACAGGGTACGCTCGATCGCGTCCCGGAAATAGTCCGGGTCGGAGGCAGGGGCATGCTGAAGCTCGGCCTGCAGTGCCGCCCCGGCAGGCGGCTGCTGTCTCAACAGTGCCAGCAAACCGTTAAGCTCATCCCCTGCCGGAGCGGCCAGGGGGCTGTTCTGGCTTTCAATGGCAATGAGATGCTGGTTACCCAACCGGGTGACCTTTTGCCGCCCGGTGCTGGTCAGGACAAGGTTTTTCCGGCTACCAGCGGTGACCGGCACATTGTCGTAGGAATCCTCTCCGAGAGGAAGCTGTCCGGGGTCGGCCCATTTATCGCGCACCGCCTTTGCATCTGCCAGTAACGTCTCTGCACGACTTAACCAGGTCAACAACGACTGTCGTTTGGTCGTCGTGAGGGTGCTGCCCCGTCGGTCTTTCAGGGCATCGCTCAGCACACCCTCAAGGTGCCCGGCAAGATCATCGATCCCGGCCAGTGCTTTCAGCTCATCTTTGTCGAGCACAGCCGTGACCACATCCGCCGGGTCAGCCAGAAGTGCAAGCTGCGAAGTTACCATACCCTGGCTGACCAGCCCACTCCAGGCCACCTGGGTCAACAGTGAACGGAGGTTCCCCAGCCTCGAACGACCAGCGCCGGGTAACTGGTCAACCCGTTGGTTGCAAAAATACTGAACCCGCTGAAACAGTAGACGGGTTTCCCTATCTCCTACCAACTGGTCAAAGCCGGACAGGGGCTCGGCAATGGCTTTATAGGCAATGCGGACCTGCTGGCGGGTTTTCACGGTCGTTATCCCGCCTGCTGCAGTGACCACCTGAACAGGCTCGGGGGCGGCAGCATTGGTCTGGACGGTCTGCAGGTCGAACTGCTTGCGAAGTTGATTTTCCAGTTGCAGCAGCGTCCGGTCCCCGGTGATTTTTTTCCCCTGCAACCAGGTCATGGCGATAGCCGGTGAGTCCGACTGGTCAGTACTGGCCAGTGCTGCCCGACACAAATCTTTCAGGACAGAGGCCAGTGCCCCCAGGTAATTACTGGTGGAGTGACGTTGCCCGGCCAACACCGCCGGGTCCACCTGCAACAGCACCAGCCTGTTGCCGCTCAGGTCCCCGTTGCCATCCCGGCGATAGGGTATCACCCGGTCAGCGAGAGCCTGTTTGTCGAGCCTGATCACCAGCCTCAGAGGGTTGGGGGGCGCCATACCGGGGAACAGCTTACTGTCCAGCTCAGTCATAGTGGCGGGTTGGATAAAGCTGTCGGGGAATCCCAGGGCATTGACCAGACGCTGCCCTGCCGGGCTGGCAATAAAGACTCTCAGTTCTGACAGCAGCCGTTGGGCCTGGTTTGCCAGTGGCTGGCCGGGGCGATAGCCGGCAGTGAGGATCACGGCTATCCTGTCATCCGTGCCCGTCAGCGTCCGTAGCTCGGAACTGACGGCTGACAGCCGATGATTTTCCCGGCGGGCAGCGGCCAGTTGCTCCTCCAGAGGTTCCGCCGGGTTGAGTTTGTACAGCCCGTTTGTATCTGACGCGGCATTGTCCAGTTTCAAGCCATAAACTGTCTGGCCATGGTCGTTCTTTTCCAGCACCGGGATCAAGGTTTTCCCGCTGCTGTCGTAGGCGGCTAACAGCCTGTCATCGGTTTGCAGGCGGATTGCACGGTAGTGATCGCCATCTTCCGAAATTAGCTGATAAACCTCGCCACCGGAACGCTTGACCGCCACCGACGTCGTGGTCAATGTTCCGTCCGAAATCACACGCTCATCTGGGGAACCGCCGCTATTGTGAATACTGTCATGGAGCGAAACTTCATCGTCCAGAGGGGTGGCTGTGATATCGTTACCTGAACGGCTAAGCACTCTGTGCAGCTTACCTTGGTAGGTCAGGAACTCAACTTTGTAATAAGGTTTGCCGGTATCGGTGTCACTGATGTCTGTACTGTCAATGCCCAAAAGGGGGTGATCCGCCAGATTTCCCGTCAGGAGCAGGCGAGTTCCGCACCCGCCGACCCCGCGTCGGCAGCGCTTCTGGTCTGACGCATCCGGGTCCTTGATGACGACAACCTTCAACCCGCTTTCAGAGCGAACCAGCCGGTAGGTCGATGGAGCAAACCCGGCTGCATCGGTTGCCGGGGCTTGGGAGTTGACCGCTGTTTTAAGCGTGTTTATGAAGCTGATCAGTTCCCGCTGCTCAGGGGCCTGATAGGCCAGAACGTCGCTCAGTTGTTCGACCTGCTGATGGCTGAGCATCCCCCTGAACAGGTCCCTGTTATCATTCGACAGTTTCCGGTCAAACTCGTACAGTGCCCTGGCGAAGGTGCCAATATCCGGGTCATCCCGGTGCGTCTGAAGGTAGTCAGAGACCCTGTCAAAGCTCAATGTGAGTAATTCAGGCTTCCAGGCGAACAGCCACGTCATCGCCTGTTTAAAGTCTTTCTGACTGGCGGGTGAACCAATGTGGTCAAACTGACGCTCAATGGCCTCCCGATTGTTGTCTGCCAGAAGGGTATAGAGAGTATTGGCCTGGTTCAGCGCAGGCAGGGAAACCCATTGTTGGGCAGCGTCAAAACCAATGGAGTTGCCCAGTTGCGCCAGTTGTCCGGCCTCCTTTGGCCAGCCAGACTGGAACAGGGCAGCATCGACAGCCTCTATACTCTTGGCCAGACTCAGGGCATAGAACCGGTCGACGACTGTGCCAAAGGACTCGAGGGTCAGCGAAGGGTTCTTCTTCATTCCAAGCTCAATGATGACCGCCGTACCCGTGACCCGCAAGCTGGACGCCTGCAGTAAAATATGGGGGTTTAACCGCCAGTGGACAGGCCGCCCCGCACTCAGGTCAAGCCGGTGCTGCTTGTGGAATTCTCGACGATGGCTTTCCCCCTGGTGACTGAGAATTTCAATAAACCGCCCGACATCATCCCGGAAACGGTCGGGTGCCATCTGGCCGTCCTGCAGGGCTTGCCGGTACAGTCTGCCGCTGTGGCGCCTATCCAGAAACGATCCGGGAAACTGGCTACTGTGTGACCCCCTCAGCAGCATCTGTTGAAGATCGGGTGATGGGGCCTTTTTGTGGGTTACCGGCAACAGAGAGCCAGCATGAAAATAGACCTTGCTGCCATCTTCGGTGGTCAGCGTGTTCTCGCCTGAGAGCGATTCCAGACTCTTGATGCGAAACATCGCCGGTGTCTCAGGATTATCACCCTGAATGATCTGCTCATTGATAACGCCGAGCTGGATTTTGGTAAGGGCACGGGCCAGCCGCCTGACATCGGCCTCCGGATAGTTGGAAGGATATTGACCGAGTGCTTCCACCAGGGTGAAACGCTGCAATTTTGGTAATGAGGAGAAGCGTCTCGAAAACCACGGCCAGTCGGTCTCCATCCTGGACATTGCCATTTCAAGAAAGGCACGGGTAACCTCCTGATCGAAGCCCAGCGAGTCTGGTTTTAACGCCAGTTTGAGAGGGCCCGTCAGCTTATCGGACTGAGACAGCTGCTCCATACTGCTGCTTTCGAACGGCAGAGCTGCGTCCAGCAGATAATGGCCGTCGGCGTCTCTGGAGACCCGTCGTGTTGTGCCGTACTCTGACATCAGCCCGGTCCAGAGTTCCCGGTATTTTCCGGCATCCGCCAGGGGCAGCGAGTAGGTGTCAGGCAGCGTGCCGGGCAAGAGTCCGGCGCCGTTGGCAAGGCGGTAATCCAGGGCTGTCCCCAGCAGGTCCTTGATCCTGTCACCCGCTTGCGGGTCCGGGGTACCGACTGCCTGTTGTCCAAGATCAGTGACCAGATTGTCAGTGACTTGTTGCAGGCCAACACGGTTGATGTGGTGACTGAGTGTGGTCACGGCACCGTCGGAGAGGTAGGTATGGATATAGTCTGCCAGCCTTACCCCCGGAAACAGCGCTTGCCCGGGCAGGTCGTCGCTCGACAGTCGGAACAACAACAGGGTAAACAGCGACCTTAACTGGGCATGGATTGCCTCGTTGCCTGAAGCCGGGGTAACAGTGTTCACGAACCGGGTGGCGGTCCGCAGGCTGGCCAGCAGCTGCTCTCTCTGAGGACCGTCGGTGACAGCAAACAGAACAGGGGCCAGGGGCTTGTCCAGGTTCCCGGAGGGAAACCTCAGGATGATTCCGGTGTCTGCCTTGTCGGTGATTTTTGTCTGCCAGATTGTCTTCGGCTCATCAACATAAGGAGGCAGCCGGTGCCTGAAATACCCGTCAAACTTTGAGTGAAAGAGTCGGTCACTGAGCGGTTGAGGCTGCGTCGAGATAATTTTGTCCACTGCGTAAAAAGTGGCTTCCAACTTATCCCTGTTGGTGGTCTGATGACTCAGTGCAAGGGGGGGCGTTACCAGTTGCAAACCAGGGTAGAGTCCCGGACCAAGCCATTTCAGGGTGGTCAAAGGTGTAGCACCGATTTTTATCGGGCTTTGATACATCAGGGTGTGCGATCCGGTGGGTCTATAGACCGTGTAAGTTATTTTTTCAAAGATTAACCGGCCCAGGGCGTTGTCTTTTTTTACTGGCTCCGTGTTGGCAAGCCGTTCGTGAAAGGTCCAGACCAAATCCCGGTTTTTAACCGGGCCAGACTGAGTCGAGATCGTTTTACCCAGTGCCAGAAAAGCGGCATCCAACAAAGGCCGGTGCCTGCTCAGCTCATCCAGGGAGAGCGGGGCTGTTATCAGTTGTAGGCCCGGTTGACTGTCGGCAGCCAGCCATTTAAGGGTGAATAAAGGTGAGTCATTGACGACTGTCGGGCTTCTGGCCAGCAGGCTTTCCGGTATGGCAGGTTTGTCAATGGTGTAGGTTTTTTCAAGGACGATCCGGCCAGATGCAGTGTCCTCTTTCAGATTCAGATTCCCGGTGTCGTCAAGCTGCACCAGGGGCGCCAGCCCCATTTGCTGGCGAACCCTTCTTTCAATGCCTTCAACGTCTGAAGGGGCAGGCTGACGGCCACCGTTCAGTTCATAGCCGGATTTAACCAGGGCAGTAAACACTGGAATCAAGCTGGACAAACGGTTTTTTTGGCTGGCAGCGGCATCAGGGTTAATCACCACTTTCTTGCCAGTATGTGATAACCAAACGACGATTTGCTGCTTTCCGGCAACGGCTTTCGGGGCATCAACGGTCAGGGTCTGATCTTGAGATAAAGCTGCGAGATCGTTCCTGATTCTCTTCCGATAATCTTTGCCCAGGGGCGTTGCCAGGAAGTGCTGAAGACCATCGACTAATAAAAGAAACTCTGTTCCCCCATAACGAAAGTAAGCAGGGCTCAGTTTTACCGATATGTGGCGGTCAATCTTAAATGCAGTAGTGCCATCGAACGAATCAGGGTCATCATAAAATGGGTCAATAGTCTCGACCAATATCATTGTTTTCAGACCGGCAACCAGGGATGCTTTCTTCTCCGTAAGGGCCTGTTGCAGATAGGTACATCCCGCTTTCCCGATAGCCTGACGCAGAACCAGGCCCGCCCGTTTATCGGGCAGATTCCTGTGTGTCATCACCAGAGCCGAGACAAAAGTGTCCAGGGATACTTTGGGGTGCTGACGATGGTAGTTCCGAACCCGTTCAAAGGCCTCTTTCAGCCTGCCCTGATCATGCTGGGCGGACAACCGGTAGAGAACCCGGGCGAAATCCGCGACCGACCCGGAAGCAAACTGCCAGTTGTGATTGATGCTGCCGATGCCATTCAAAAACTGTGTATACAGGGGGGCTTTCTGCTTTGGAAAAGCGACCGGTACCCGTTCTGTGGTCAGGCCATAGCTACTGCCAGTGCTGATGGCCGATAATCCCCAGACCGCCTGCAACTCCCTTTGAGTCTGACCGAGTGCCACCAATTCGGGATGGTTTAAAAGGGCTATTGCGAACAGCTTTCCTATAGCGATAGCCTTATGGCTATCAGAAGTAATGTCCTTTATTCCCACCGTCAGGGTCAGCGGATGGTTATTCAGATGACTCTGATACGAGCGCCATTCGGGTTCAAGGATGATGGTCATTTCCCGAAACAAGCGACCCAGTGACATTCCGTTCCCGGAAACGATCTTTGCCGACTCAAGAACGGCTTTAATAAAATCTTCGTCTCCGGAGTCCAAAAGTCTGTAGAGAGTGGCGGGCAGATTGAGTTTTACCAGCCGCTGCCAGCGGGCAACAAGCAGGGCGTCGCTGTCAATGGTTTTCAACGGAAGGTCATTATTGAGCTGGTAAGCCCCGGCCACCCGCTGAAAGTCAAAATCTACGGACACTATTTTTTGCAACTGCGCCAGGGTGTCCCAGGATGATTCTGATCGCCCGCCGGTCATTGCCTTAAGATGGGCAAAAAGTAGCAACTGGCCCAGTGCGTCCTGCCCGGCTGCGTCCGGTGCCGCCCGCTGATGGCTGACGAAGGAGCGGTTCACATGCTCCCGCTTTGCGCGGTCAAGTTGACCCAGCCGGTCGAGGATGGACACCTTTACCCAGTCCCGGTAATGCCAGGTTCCGGTGTCAGAGGTGAGCAGGGATTGAGCTCTTTTAATAAAGACTTGGTCAACGCCCGGGTCTGTTCCCAGCAGATCCGGATCCTGGACTGACTTTATTAATGCAGTTGTTTCGGGATCGGGAGGAGCTACAGCAATATTGGCGAGCTTGGCCGAAGGTTTGCGAACCTCAATGGCGGAGAAGTAATGGATTCCACCCTCTCCACTGTCATGACTGACGATTTTTACTCTTGAATTTGGTTCAACGGAATCAAGAAAAAATATTATTCCGCTTTGAGGAAGTTTGAAACAGTCCTTATAAACATTATTTAGCAGCATTCGCCCATGTTTAATACGATAATCCAGTAAATTCACAAACAGCGAGCTTACTCTGGCTCTTAGTTTTTCTGTAGGCACGTGCCAATTTCGGCCAGCCCCCTCTGCCTCCGCTCCCTTTTCGACCAGCCCATTGATCGTTTCTTCAATCAGCGAAAAAAAGTCTGGGCCATAATTGATTGCGGCATAAAGACGCTCAGCATCAAGGCTGGAAATGACTGACATAATAAGGTCAGCGGTAGCAAATCTTGGTAATCCACCGAGTTTAGTCACAGGACCACCAGCCGTGTTGCCGAGCTTTCCGCGATTGAATTCTTCTGTTGAGCTATCCAGTACCTGTTTATAGAGGTGCAGGGTGAACATTGATGCTAATAAAGGAGAATGCTCCAGATTCAGCTTTTGCAAAAGCTCGTTGGCGCCGTATTGACACTGCTGAAAAACCTTTTTTAAGAAATCATTTTTTAGCGGTGCCATAAGATCAGGTATGACAGACGTTATATCTCCGAATGCACGAAGGTCAATTGAAATATTAATTTGTGGTCTTCGATGATGGGCCCCCATTTTTTTATTCCAGGTTTTCAGTGAGAATTTCTTCTCTGCATTTGGGTTAAACCTCACGGCAAAATGGTGAAGAAACTCTTGCGAGTATTTTTTTTCCAATCGCACCTTTGACAATGCACTATTGTAATCATCAACCAGATTTTTTGTCGTATAATCACCTTTGTCATTTTCAGGTGCGCTATTCACGGTGGCTATTAGAGCTTCCATGGCATCATAAAAACCTGAAGACTTATCCCGATAAAAAGAAAGGGGTTGTGGTCCGGTAATGATTTCCAGTAAAGTCCCAGCAGCTCTCCAATCACTCGTTCTGTCGGTGGTTAACATCAGTGAAGCGTAGGAATTGTCAACTGCACCCTCAGGAATCCCGGCTGAGCGTGCAAATTGGATTTTATCTGGAGTATGTATCTCTACGTAGTGCACTTCCATCTCAATGCCGATTCGCCTGGGATTTTCTATTACTGGGACATTTATTTTTCCCTTAATCTCTGAAACAGAGGGTTCAAGCTCACGCAGGATCTGTTTTTTGATGCGCAAGTAATTGCTGAAATCGCCGCCGGTTTTTTTTAACTTATACGATGCAACAACAAACTGACTGATCAGGCCAGCCATAATGTAATGTGTTTCAACAGCCGTTTTACCTGCGATGGAGTAACGGGTTGGATCAAATTTCAGGACACTGCCGGCATTACCCACCAGAACCGGCTCAGGCGGCAGTGTGCCGGATGAACCGGGGGGAGTGGGCACCAGTAATAGCCGGACAGAGTCAGGTATTTTGACCTGGTCAAAGTTTTTACCGGCAGAAGCATCTATAACACCCTGATTCACCAGAGCCTGGAGATCTCCAAAGACTTGGCTCCGTCCTTCATTCAATGCATTGGAAAAACCCTCGAATTTAGAGGTTTCTTTAAGCATTTGAATAAATCCGATAACGTTATTCCGCAATAAAAACAGCTGTTTTAAAGGAATATCGTTTACCAGAACATATTTGATAAATTGACCAGAGAACAAGAGCGCGATCTTCGGCTGCGAACCTTTACCACCATAGGTATCTGGTAGGATTTCTGAAATAAATCCGGGGCTATCCGGCTTGATTTCATGACCATAGACGTCCATGAAAGAAGAAAACGTTTTGCCAGCGTACGGAATTTTGTCTGGCAGCTTTTGCATAGCACCCAGATCTGACAACAACTTGTTCCTGTCTTTAGGGGGTAAACCGGAGCTGGTTATTCGTTTTTCCAACATCCGGTAGTCCGCGTTCTGCAACTCCAGTGCAGAACGCAGGCGCGAAACCTGCATCTTTTTCCAATAATCTGTGTGTATATCAACCAGACCCTGCACAAAAGTATCGACAGAGGTCTCCGGGTTTTTTTCGAGGTGATTAATAACGGTTCTGACCGAATGGGCAAGACGCTCTTCCCTGAACAATCCCTCCAATGCCAAATGGAAATCATCCACAGTGCCCCGGGCAAACTTAAGATCATGATCTTTACTGTGAGTGACCAGCACCTGATAAACCGGATCACTGTCATTGGGCAGTCGCCGCAGTTTCAGACCATTGTCATAACCGTAATGGCCAACAAGAAAAAGAGGGTAATCCGTTTCCCATATTTCCATAGCCCTGACGATAACAGAGAGGGGTACCTGCTTTGCTTGCAGTTGCAGGAGCAGAGCCAGTCCGTAGGATTGAGTCATCACCCGGGCAAGGCGGGTGTTAGACAAACCTGGCCGTACATCAGCAAGTCCGACCCGAATCATAACAGGCTCATTTTTTTCCCACTGCCGGATAATCACCCGACTGTCCCAGGTCAGGCGGTCTGATTCCAGCCGGATATCAACGAGCGGACTGATCGTCTCCAAACCATTATCTTTCTGCCATTTGCGCCAGAGCAAAAGACTATCGATGAATTTATTCGGTTTATTGAAATAGCCAATCACATCCTCCAGTCCTTTTGGTGGTTCATCCCATTGCGCCAGCTCACGCAGCTGGGAGTGATAAGCATTATGATCAATGGCAGAGATAGAAAAGGGCGAACGAGCCCCCAGAACGGTCTGTGAGGAAGAATAGCGATCTTCGTCGTAGGGCAGAGAAAAGTCCAGATAAGCCCGGTGTTCAGGGTTTTCCGGAAGCGGAACCCTGAAGCCGCTGTTGTCGTCGGGAAGTCGGCTGGACAACTCCGCGATCAGCAGCTTCTGCTGGCGATTGGGTTTGTCACCGTTTTCCAGCGTGGTGACTACGCTGGCCACCAGACGCGACAAGAGTTTTTGCATCAGGCTCTGGACTGCCCGGTGCCCGGTGTCGAAGTGATCAACTTCATTGGCCAGTGTGACCACATCAGCCAGCGGCAGTCGGGCTATTTTTTCATCGAGCCGCTGTTCTGGCAGGGAGGATGAGCGATGGGAATAGGCTGACTCAATGGTCTTGATCAGCGTTTGGGCATTACGCTTCTCCAGCGGACCTGAGGACTGGAGCATAAACAGGATATTGCGCAGATTGTCCGGAAAAATCCCGCCGTTAAACTCTGGCACGCTCACCAAAACATAAGTTTCGCCCGCAGGGTTGGCGACAACAGGCAGGTATTTGCCAGGTTTGTCGCCAGCAAAAGACTCTCTGTCAGGCAGAGGCACAGGATCCGTGAAACTGACCTTACCATCCGGTTGGTGCTTCAGCCTTTTTTTAATCTCACGCGAAAGGGTATTTTGAAACGACTTTCTTTGTTCATGCCTTTTCCAGGCGTTCAGTCTCGGTGCTTTTTGTTCCGCCCGTTTGTCGGCCAGAAAGTCACCCAATAACCTTCTCAGAGTCTTGACGTACTGCTGGGCCAATTCGGAAAAGTCATTTCGTAGCTTTTGGGCATTCAGGGCAAGCAGGTCATCTTTTCCCAATACCGAAACCAGCAGATCAGGACTAGAAACCCGGAACGGATCTATGTCGTGGCCACCGGGTGCAAAAATGTCCTGTAAAGACCCAAGCAGCAGGCGGGTAAACAGTGTTGCCATGGCGTCAGATGGCGGGCTTGCGACTTGCCGGGCCAGCTGATATCCCGCCTGCTGGGTCTGGAAAAAGTTCTCCTGCGCAAAAGGATTACCATAGGCCAGCAAGCCAATACCCGAAAACGGGTCACCGATTGAGTCTGCACGAACAAAGGCGCTGAGGTGCAGCTTTCTTGGTGCCCCTGTCTGCACAAAAGGCAGTTCAGCATCGACAGTCGGCAACGGCATCAACCGGTAAGGGGAAAAGTTATCACGGGTGACTTGTTGCAGCCGAAGGTTGTAATGGTCAACCAGGTCGGAGAGTTTCTGCCTGCCATTGTTTTGGTGATTGTTGTCGATAATCGTATCAAGCAGTAAGCGTCTGGCCTGATCGAAATGAGGGGCATTCTTGCCCAGATAGGCATAATTCCTGCCGAGGGGCAAAGCGGGTAAATTCCGGAGTTTTTTCACCAGCCCTCCTGCAACCGGGAGCTGGCGGGGCATTAACTGTCCCCGTTCGTCTTCTTCAAGCACCAGCTTGACGCGAGGGTCTGATTGTGACCACAGCACATTGCCATCGGCAGGGAGAATGCCGGTCCATTTGCGCCCGAGCATATCCACCGCCACCAGGGCATTACGGACAGTGATTCGTTTTGTCCTGATTTTACCAAACAGTTTCCTGGCGAACTTTTCCACAGGGTAGTGCTCCCCGCTGGCAGCAGCGCCACAACCCACCAAACTGACGGTGCTGACAAATTGCCCGCCAGTTATGCGCTTGAGCACCTCGGCCAATTGGCCAACCGTCTTCCCGCCCAGGAGAAACTCTCTGGAATCGGCCTTTTTGCGAAACAGGCCCAAGCCAGCCTTGTTACCCTCACTACCATGACCCACAACAATAATACGTGTGTCGTCTTTAATAAAACCGGCTCGCAATATCCTGAGCTCAATGTCACGGCCTGTCACTGGATTAATCAAGGTACCATCAGGCTCCAGTCGTATATGCCAGCTAAAATAGGGCTGGTATTTTTTCCTCAGGTAAACGCTGGCTTTGACTTCATTGTCGCTGTTACCCAGCTGGAGAATAATCTGGTTGCCATAATGGCTGTCTTGCTCATCGTTCAGGGCATAACGCACGGTTTTATCAACATTGGTGACCCAGCTACTGGCCTGTTCATCAGTTTCCAAACTCACTAAATCAATCTTTGCCAATGGATTAATTTGCGTGAAATAGGATTTTTTTTCGTAATCAAGAAGATCCTCTCCTGAAAGATAAGCATTGAAATATTGCTTCATGACATCACGAAACACACTTGGCCCTGATAGCTGCAAGATCGAGCCGGATCCATACATTATTCCATCAGTCCGATATGAAATAAAAAAACCGGCGGCTACTCGATCGATTCCCAATTCATTGATAACGGCTGCCTTGACTTCAGCGAGATCGTAACTATAAAGTTTTGATGGATTGTCTATATCTAAACGTTCAATCAACTGTTGCCGCTTTATCATTTCTTGCTTAACCGCCTTGAGAATCTGGCTGTCTCGTGGCGCAATAATTAAACTATTTCTGGGCTGAACCATTTTTGAAAAAACCAAGGTTATTTCTGCTGAACCAGGAATAGCCCTGATGGATTCTGGAAAAACGAAAAGAGGCTCTTCTTTGTGATTGGCTATGACCTCTCTAACAGCCTGGGTAAAATCAGGGTATTTTTCCTTTAATTGATTATATTTCTCCTGTATTTCCGGATCAGGATTTCTTTTAGGGAAAAGTTGTTCCGGCCCTGGCTCACTTAAATACTCCATAATCAGATGATTAATTAAATTATTCAGTTGGCCTTCAATTAAAATATTTTCCGGAGGGTTAATATATTTAAACAAGCGTTGATTATAATGAGGTAGTGAGTCGACATCCAAATAGACACCTCCCTCACTCTTATCTTTAATAAGCAGATCCACTCGTATCAGATCCGATGCTGCTGCTAAAAGCCCTCTCAGCATAAGCTCTTTCTCGTACCACTTTTTTATGCTTGCGTCACTGCCTGCCTGCCAGAGCTGGTTGATATCGGCCAGTGTGAATCCCCCGGATCCGGGGTTGCCCCGAAGCCTGGTCAGTTCGTTGGCAAAATCCGTGAATTCCTTCAGGCTTTGCCTTTGTATTTGTGCTAATTCTGCTCGATCCATACCCAAGTGGTTGACCAAAAAAACCTTTGCCATGTCGTCGAAGGTTTTGCCCTGGGCAATGCCATTTTTTATAGTGCTGTAGGCCAAATCTTGTAGCTGAAAAATACGTGCCAAAAAATCATGTTTACTCCTTTCTTCTGCCAGGAATGTTGCGGGTATTTTCTCAGCGGCAACAGCGTTACGTATTTCCCGGGCAAGCACGGGTGCCAGAAGCGCTTGCGGGTCGTACCAGAGCGTTATTGGCCAGGAGGAAACCATCTTGGCCCAGACCTTGAGATGAGCTTTAACACCTTCGTTGAGACGACCAATCCAGATAAAGTTAAGCTTTTCAGGGACCTCCACCAAAGCATCCAGCAGGTACTGGTTTATTGTCGCGGCCAGGTGGGAGGTCACAGCGCCACCAGGAAGAATTCTGGGCAGTTTTTTCTGCATCCGATAGACAAGCATGTATTTTTCAAGAGCCGCTCCTTCCTGACGAAGTTGGTCAAATTGGGTAATTTTCTCCTCCAGCGCTGCTAAATCATTCGGCTCGAAAACACCCTGCAGATGCGGCTTCAGGTTGTGCTCGAACATTGCCGGGGTCGGCACCAGATCATCGGGATTAGCGGGCCCCAGCAACCCGCTGTGCTCTGACAAAACAGAGGGCAGCTGACGTATTCTGATGGCACCTTCAGCCAATGTTTCTTTTGCCGACAAGCGCTTGACGGTGATTTCACCGTTACTCATGCGAAGCGCTTTCAGCTTGTCAGAGCTGTCGGCCAGTGACCAGGTCACCAGACCCGAGTCAGAGAGCAGGCCAACCCACAGACGCCCCCAGATATCGACGATCAAAAGACCGTCACGGGCAGTCACTGCTGAGGTTTTTGTTGCTTGCAGGGTTTCTTTCAGGCATTGGCTGACAAGCCCGTTGTCGTCAATGCCTGAGCCAATCAGGTTAATGGTTTTAACCGGGGTACCACCGGTCAGTTCATTGATTTTTTTTGAGAGTTCTGACGCGGTTTGACCGCTCAGGGTAAATTTCCCGTTCTCGGACTTACCAAGTCCAACTACATGAATTCGACTGTTACCGTCGAGAAATCTGCTAATATCGGCCTTGTTGACTCTTGCACCTGTCTCTCCATCTGACCAATCATCATTATCAATGACCAGCAAACGGATTGAGTTATAAGTTTTCTGGTGATTTTTATATTTGCGATACAGGTAACGGCTCGCCCTGCTAATCGGGTTATTATCAGCAGGTTCCATCTGGATAATCAGTTGTTGGCTGTATTGGCTTGTGCTCTGGGGATCCGTCTTAATATAGTTTGCGATCTCGTTTTCGTGGTACCAGAAAGCTTCTGTTTCGCTGGAAATGGTATAGCGTTCCCCGGAAAGCAATAGCAGAGAATCAAGCAAAGCTTTATCGCTTTCTGTCCAACCTACTGCACTATTGCTTTCTGTCAGCGCGTCATCGCCGTTAAGTAATGGGTAGCCTTCCGAAAATTCCCACACCCCCCCGAATCGATAATAAGCCAATTTCGGTTGACCCTTTTCTTTTTTGGTGAAAAACGTTTTTGTATCCTGGATAGATTTCCAAGCTGTTACGCTGGACAATTTATATTGGTCAATCGTCTGGTAATTTAATAAAAGGCGGTTTTCGACCTCCTTCATGGTCGGGTCGCCCTGTGATACTGAAAAAAAACGACTTTGTGCGTTTTTTAGTGACAGGTCGATCGTACCGGGAATGATTTTAACTTCTCCCAGAGGTTCAAACAGTTGCGAGGGATCAGAACTCGCCAAACGCTGCTCGAGGTCATTCTTTAACCGGGGGTATTTTTTACCGAACCAGGCGAGATCGTCTGCAACCTTCTGGGCAATGGCAGGGTCCTGGTCACCAGGAAGGAATTCTTTGCTGAACTGTTGGATGACAAGTTGTACCTGTACCCTCTTTACCCAGCTCCAATCTGTCATGCTGACGCCGGAGTAATCAATACCCTTGAAAAGATCCTTATTAATGAACGGCGAAAGGAACGTATCAGAATAAACACCACCGAGAGTGCCAAGCACCCTGCTTTTCACCAGTGCAGTGGCCGCTGGCTTATTACCACGCAACCCCAGCTCTCTTAAATAGTAACTTCTGGCCTTCTCACCGTCTTCCCCGTAAGCATCGGTCCAGACCGTTTTAATATCCTCGCGGGAAAACTTCGCGCCGGGATAAGAAGACTCTACCTTCTGTTTAAATAGCTGGTAGGCTTTCACCATTTGGTTTTTATGCTCATCAATATCCGATGATTTATGGTTGAGGTGGCGTACCAGAAAATTCTTCACTGCCAGATCAAATCCCCGTCCCTGTTTCATGTCTGACTCTATGAATTTCCAGGCCTGATCTTGCAGCTTCATGAATCCTTCCATTAAATCCGAGTCAAAATTAGACGGATCACTGGAACCGGATTGACTGGTTAATTGACTGATCACTGCTTTTTTGAGGGCATTGGTAAGCAGAGTAGTGAGCATTGCGTCCGGGTCGTACCAGAGGGTTATTTGTAAATCGGACTTTGAATTGGCTGCAATCCATAACCAGACCCGGTTTAGCTCCCCGGCTGTTGGGCTAATGCTGACAAAATGCAGCTTTTCAGGGACTGGCACCATGCTGGATTCAATCCAGCTCTGGATGTCTGTAGCCAGTTTCGCAAATGTTTCACCGGTTTCCAGCGGGTGGTTCTCGGTCAGCTCAATGAGTTGGTCGTAGACCCCTAATACCAAAGCGAAGGTAGATGGAGTCTGCTCATGGCGAGAGCCATCAAGCTTGACAAAAGCTTCTAGCAGGTCTTCAACACGTGCGTTCAAGTGGTCGTTTGCGGCGCGCTGATAGTCTAATAACGGTGCGAATTTTTCCAGGAACGCATCGGAATCAGGAATCAGTTTGTCAATTAATTTCAGGTCCTGAACTTCAGCAGAATCAGGATCGGTATCGGAACGGCGAACTCTGCGCTTTGCCACTGGTCTGGTCACTGCGTTATAGCGCCACAGGGGGAGAGGCGGTGAGTCGTCAAGCGCAGTTATTGTGCCAATGGCAGCCAGTTGCAGACGATAGGTACCCTTCCCGTCAGGCTCTGCTGTCAGTTGCAGATGACGCCCCAGAGACCCGTATCCGGTCACTGCCAGAGTTATGGATTTTTTACTGTCTGTCGCTGTCGTTTGATTAAACCTTACCTGTACGGGCAGGGTTTCTTTGATCATCACCTGACGGGGGTTTACTACCGGTAACGACAGTTCGTCCTGTCCGGGGTTGTCCTGCCGTGGCAAACCCAGTTCAGTACGAATCCGGTTTTTGGCCGCATTGGTATCTGCTTCTGGCGCCAGCCCGAGCGCCAGCTGCAATGCCTCTCCCAGCTGGTAAAAGAACGAAAGATGGCCTGCAAGCCACCCGGAACCATAGGGCAAATCCCCTTCATCCGGATCAAAAGGGATCAGCGTGAAGGTGCCGTTATTAACTGTCTGGTTAACCGGTACAAGATCATAAGCCGTGTCATTTTTCCTACCATGCTCGATTGGCAGGTAGGTCAGCGGGCCGGACTGACTGTCGGGGAATGCACCATTGCGACCGGGGATAATTAAACTGACATACTCTCCGGGGATCGTCCTGTTGCGCTCATCGGGGGGTATTTTCAGTAAACCTTGGTCGTGTATATCGCCAAGGGTGTCAGGTCTTATCGGGGTTGTTACGTTGCCCGACAGCATCCGTAACCCTTCGGTATTGTTCAACCGGTGTCTGAACAGGTCGCTGGCATCCACCAGTTGCCGCAGGTCACTGGCGAGGGTCTGATTACCGGAACTGGCCAGATAGTCCGGTGTCAGGTAAACCCCAATCCAGTCACCCAGAGCCTTGAGGGTAAGGAATCTGCCCCGAACGCTGCTGGTGGTATTGTTTAAGAGCGGCGCCTGCTCCGGCTCCAACAGGCCATCGTATTCACTTTGTTGTGCCTCATCATTTTTTTTCAGTCGCTGAAGGTTTGCCAAAACTGGGCTGTCGGGGTCTCTGGCAGTCAGCCAGTCCAGACTGCCATCAAGCGCCCTGCGGAAAAACCATTGTTCACTGCGCAACGGTTGTTCGTTGTAAACGGTTTCGATGGCAGTGAGCAAATCCGCCATTTCTCCGGCTGTGCGATTAGTCTCCAACGCCTGCCAGTCTTCCATAACGCTGGCAAGTGCTGGCGCCAGCCCGTCAGCCTGGTAAAGTTCCCGGACGGCATCAACAAAGTCTTCCGCTGTGCCACCCCGTTTCCTGAGATCATGGCGTTGGCCTGACACCAGTTGCCGGTAGAGATCACCGGACTCTTGTGGCCATTGCCGGGCCTGGTAACGTTCATCAAGCCCATAATGTGGTTTTAGTGCTTCCAGCCTGCTGCCAGTGATCCCCCACAGCTGTTCAATACCGGCCACAGCCAGGGCATTGTCGGTCAGGGTTTCTCTCCATGTTGGTATCAGCAGGGCCGACAGTCCGTGCCCAAGAGCTTCGTCAGAGTGCCGGGAAAGATCGGCGGCTCCCAGACGAATCAGTGGCCGACTGTCGTTTGTGAAGGTTGCGTCACTGTCAATAAATAATCGGTCGGACTCTGCCTTGATAAGAGGGACTTTGTTATCCGTGCCACCCGGATCACTGGCAATCTGAAGTCCGTGAAGAAAGGTCAGCAACTGCCGGTTAAAACCACCGTATAGAAACAGTCCTGCCAGTTTCTCAAGGTCAAAAACCAGTCGCTGGAGTGTTTGTGCCGGGTCTTTGTAACCGAGGGAACGGTAGTCTTGGGCATCAAGGGTGATGTCCACCAGCTCCAGCGGCGGAGCACCGTCGCCCTGGGGATATACCCTGACCGCTATTTCCGTTCCGTTAACCTGGGTGCGATAACCTTTGCCAAAGGCAGGACAGGCTATTGTCTCGTCGATGCGCAAAAGCGGCGCGACGGGCGTGAAAGTAGAATAACTGTCAGGCACGGGTCTGGTAACATTGCCTGATGAAGGGATCTCCTCGCTTTTGAGCCAGGCAAGTGTTTGACCAAGGTCGTTTTTAGAATGCCAGTGCCTGGCTTGCAATTCGGCACTCAGAGGGGTTGGCGGCTTCTCAAGGTTCTGTGGGGCATTGAACAGATCAGGAAGCAAGGACTCCAGCCAATAGAGTGAAACCGGTGATACTTTCTGATGCAACCACTTGGCGGCCAGGGTTTCAGAGATAAAGTCGAGCTGTGTTCGAGTGGCTGTAGAACCATATTGGCGCACCTGAAATTCTGACCAGAAGTTATTGGGGTCACAGGCCTCATAAACGACCATTGCCATATTCTTTAGCAAGGTGGCGACGAGCCGGTCAGATCCGATTGATTGTCCGATTAAAAATGTAACTCCATCGTCGTCATAATAGATATTCTGACCCGGCAAGTCAGAATCAGACAGGATAATACTGATATTCCGATGTATATAGTGGGGAAAAAAACCTGACTGCTCAATTAGCCAGAAGGCTCTGTCAATAGCTGTCCTAACAGTACTAATGTGCGCTGGCGTGGCAAAGGCCGATCCCGGGCTGGCCTGATCCGTTGACAGTCTGATGGTAAAAGTACCGGTATTAACCATGGCGAAGTAAAACCAGCCATCGCTGGTATTCAGCCACTGTCTTTTAGGAACAGGATTGCGAGGATTATTATCAGTCGGATTGGCAGGCATACGGGAACCTCTCCGTAACTAACAGGTTGTTCAGCCCATCCCTATCCTAGTTAAAGGTTGCGGAGTCGTCAGATTCTGTACCATTCTCTGGCTTGTCGATGGGATAAACGACGGGTTCTCACCACTGCGATTGCCTGACTGGGCGTTGAGTTCCTGAACCAGGCGCTGGTAGTTTTGGTTCAGTTCTGTGTCATTCAGGCTCGCCACCAGGGGGCGCTCACTCAGGGCTTCACCCGCATTAACGTCGTCTTTCTCACCTCCGGCCAGACTGCTCAGGTAATTCAACAACCGTTGCCCACTGCGAATGATCCTGTTCAGAAAGGTCAGGGTTCCGTTGCCTGCACTCTCAGCGGCCAATGCACCTTCTGCGCTGCTGTCACTCAGCGAGCGCCTGCCACGTGACTGTGGGGTGTCTACTTTCGCAAGCACCTCGTTCCTGCTGAGCACCCTGTTATTGACGATCAGGCGCTCAATGGTCTCGGCTTCCTCGCTGAAAAAATTTTGCACCCGAAGGCTTCGGGTGGCATTGATCGGCTTTGTGCTAGTTTCACTGTTTTTCAGCAGGCTATCATTCGGCAAGATAGTCAGGATAAGATCCCCGCCCGACTTTTTATAGTCCAATGTCCGGCAGTCATGGGTATTAATTTCGAGCTGGTCAGCCGTGCCCGTGGCGTTTGCCAGAAGCCATTGGCTGTTATCCGTGTCATCGCCAGAGAAACGGTAAGTAGCGCTTTTTTCATCGATTAAATACTGATGTCCGGGGATGGTTTGCTCTGAAAGTGAATAACCCGACTCGAGTCGTTGACCGATCATTTCCTTGTTATCCAGAATGCCGTCATCCAGTTCCAGGCTGTCTGGCCAGCCATTGGCGAAGATACGGTCAGGATCCTGCCGAGTGCCTATTCTCACCAGCGGGTCGACACCAGACACCATCATTTTTATGCCTTCAGACGACGGCAGACGTTGGTTGATGATGAGTTTATCAGCGGCATAACAGTTCAGCTTCCGAACTTTCCTGGCTGGCTTGAGGGCTTGCCTGGCCAAAACCATCTGGCCATCCCGATAGAGGGTTAGAAAACCACTGTCATTTATTGTCATGGCCAGGTGCTGACGGGAGGAGGTAAAAAATTGCCTGACTCTGCTACGAAAGACCCTGAAACCATCCGTTAGCCTGATCTCCAGTCTCCCGGATTTCAGGCTCAGGCTGATGGCATCAGAGCCGTCAGCCCCGGCAAAATGAATCAGTTTGTCGACCCCTGTTTGTCTACGGATCCAGGCCGCCAGCATAAAGCGGCCACCGGTGACCGGAGGCGGCATCAGGTGTGACAAACCGGCTGGACAAGCAGCCCGGTCACCGCTGTCAGTGGCATTGCGTTGATCCAGCGAACGCCAGCTTGCTGCCTGCAAATCCGCAAGGCTGACGCCAGTCATTCGAACACGGTTAAACGAAGAGGGAGCAAAGAATAGCTTTACTACACCATTTTCTTCTGCATTCTCCAGCTCCAGACTGACAAGATTATTGCCGGAACCGGGGTGAACACTGACACCCCTGCTTTTGAGATGGAAAATATCATTTCCCGAATCGCCGAACAGTCCGGCCTCCGGCTTGACAGCACCCGAGACGAAGAACTCGTCATCACCTGGCCCGCCATGTACCGGTGCCGTAACATTGTCAAGCTGATAAGTGTTGTCCAGCCGTTTATCAACTGTCAGCCTGGAGTGATAGTAGTCCCGAAGGTTTTTGCCGCTAAGCAGCCTGCTTCCGTTGTTGGCCGGATCAATCGTTGTCAGGCGCCAGAAATGCCATTCCAGGTTGTTGATAAAGTGCCCGGTGGCCAGGCTGCCATCCTCGCGCGCACAATGGGGAACGTGCCGTAAATCGATGCTGAAAAATATTTGTCCATCGTTGTTCACTTCCAGACGGCTATAATTTCCGGTCAGTTTCCAGTCAAGATTTTCAGGTTGTACCCCGTGCAATACCAGGGTATTCCCGTTGTCCCGGTCTATGATTCGGGTACCATTGGCCTGTGGGTAAATAACGTAAATATCCGGGCCCAGGTCGCCGGAAAGCAGGTCAGGCCCCAGGTTTGCCACCATCCGGTCAGCTTTCGGGCTGCCATAATGCCGGTTGTATCCGGTTCCCCCTATGGTGGTGGTGATTGAACTGTTGCCCTTGATGTGGGTAGAGAAAATATTGAAAGTGTCATCACCAGCGTTTCCATCGACAACGAGGCCGGTGAGGGCCGGGATTTCGAAAATATCGTCGCTGCGCGGGCCCTTGAAAATCTCAAAATTTCTGACAGTAGAATCCCATGTTTGATAGGTGACCTGAGATCCGGGTAGCCTCAACGTAAGGAACAGACGACTTTCGATGTTTGTTTCCGCAGAGCAGGGTTGCGAATCGGTTACACAGGAGAGACTCACTGGTTTTGTTTGCACAGACAGTTTGAGCCGGACAAATTCCGGGGTAAGGGCTGCCTGGCTTAAGTCCAGTGTGTCCCTGCCCGGACCACCGTTAAAATGGATATAGGGCGGCAGCTTCAGAAGAAAAAGGTAGTCATTTCCCCCCCGGCCATTAAAACTGCGCAGGGAACCTCTGGATACATAAACGTTATCTTTATCATCGCCGGAAAATCTTATGTTGCCCTTCCCGGTGTCTTCCAGGATAAAGTTTTCGACCGTTAAACCATCCTTCAGGTCGACAGTCACATCACGACGAACAGGCAAATCAAAGACCAGTGTATTGGCACCGCTACCGCCGTCCAGCAAGGTACCCTTCTGCCAGGGGGCGTCAATGATGACCCGGTCGTCTCCGTCCCCCATTCTTATTGTGTCCAGGCCACCCCCGGTGTTGAAAATATCCGTACCATTGCTGCCAAAATAGCTATCATCACCCGGAGTCCCGGCAATCTGGTTGATCCCACTGAATACCGTCTGATGATAACGCCAGCTGCCCGTTCCATTCGTATTCTGCCATCGGGTCTGAACGGTCCCTTCCGTCACATTGACGGTTATCCCATCCAGTTGATAGGTTGAACTGATGACCTTGACGCCAAGACTCCTGGAGTGTTTGTTCAGAAGCCGGGTATCATAAACAACATAACGACTTTGGTCGTGTATTAACTGATTATACCCTTCCCCGCCAGCAGTAACGTTGGTATTGCCCATGCCGACAATAAACTGGTTATTGCCTCCCATATCCTTTAAACGATCATGACCTCCCATGCCAATTAATACGTTATCCGTAGACGGGTTGCCCGTCAGCTGATCATTACCCGGGCCGCCGAAAATGATGGGGATGCCAGAGTAAGAGTCTGAAGACAAGTCAAGGTGAACCGTCGGCAAAATCACAGAACTGTGGTATGAGGGAGAGGCGCTGCATTGGTCACGAAAATAAGTATTAAATCTATAATCCAGCTCCAGCATGGTCAGGGTCTTCGCCATTAGCTGACCGTGGAACAGTTTGATCCATGGTTTCGAGCTGGCCCATTTCGCCGTATTTTGTCTATTGATTTTTTGTCTAATGACACTTGTTGGTATGGCAAATAATGCCTTGGGGCCTTGTTGTTTTCTGCCACCGTCCGCATCGGTTTTAACCAATTTTAAATCCAGTGAGTGCCATGGTCTTAAAAAGACAACACCGTGCTTCTTAATGGGGGGGATTTCACCTTCAAAAAGCACCTGCTGCTGGCCAAGCTGCAAGGTCAGTTTGCGCAGAATACCTCTACGTGGATAGCAACGGTCAGAGACGAAACCAAACTCAATCACCAGATTGGTATGACTACTTCCCTGACTGCCAATCCGGTGCAGGCCAGCGCCCAGGGTTTTTCCCTCTTTGGCAAGGCTCTTCAGCTCAGTCTTTTTACGCCATTGATCCCGGGGGAATTCACTTAAGGGTTTTTCAGGATAACGATTCAAGAATGCCAACATCTCCTCTGTGGAAAAGCTATAGTCGTCTGTTCTCTTTATGATCCGGCAAGGCTCTGTGCCTGCATTAAGATAAGTCGAGAGGGTGGTGTTCCTCAGGTTGGTCAGGGCTTCGGTCATTGACAGGGTAGAGTTTTCGCCCGCCACGTCCTCCCAGTAAAAACTTCTATTGGCATATGGCGTATCGAAACTGGATAAACCAGGAGTGTGAAAGTCAAGGGTTGTCTTCTTATGGGGTTCAAAATCGTCAAAAACCAGATTCAGGCTCTCGTCAAAGGTATTGATCGTCAAGCTGGCTAACTTGAAGAAAACGTCACCGCACACTTCACCAAAATATCCCCATTGGATAACCAACAGTGGCCATTTTCCTGTCGAAGGCTCCTGCCGTTTATGGACGTGAATTCGGTGGTTACCAAGATGGCTGCCGGGGCGCAACAGAATGGTGTCCGCGTGAGTACCCGTGAAAACCTCGTGGCTACTCTCACCCTCACCCTTGCCCTCACCCAGTACCACTGTATTAAAACCGCTGCGCAACCGGATAGCAGTGCTTCCGCCAATGGCAACCACCGTGTCATTGCCGCCCCGGACATCGACGGTATTGGTGCCATTGGTGACAATGAAAACATTATTACCGTGGTCTCCCCAGAGGCTGTCATTGCCCGGGGAACCCTGAATGATCTCCACCTGTTTCAGATATTCTTCCTGTGACCCGGACCGATACTCGCTGGTAAGGTCCAGCTTAAGACCCTTTTTCCGGCCAAGGTAAGAAACGGTGTCCGTGCCAGGACCGCCATCGACCCCGTTCTCACCATCCCCCAACAACGCCTGGTCATCGCCCGAACCCAGGGCTATCCAGTTAATCCCGTTGCCATTGCTGGCATCGACAAAATCATTCCCGTCTCCGGTATGAACCTCATTGCCACTGCCCCATAAGTAAATATTGTTGGGCTGGGCAGTCCCGATCACATTCACACCCATCGTCGACCCTACTACATTTTCGACATTGGCAATCGACCCTCCGGTATCCAGTAGCTGTATGACCGTTGCGTAAAATACAGTGGCCTGATCGGGCCTGGGCCTTTCGCTGCGCTCTCTCAGTCCAGTCCTGCTGAAATAATACAGAAGCCTGCTGGAATCCAACAGGTAAGCGCCCTGTCTCGAAATATACATATGGCCCTTTATTGAAGATCCATCACCATGCTCGGCGTCCCTGAACCTGACTTCCCCAACGTAAAAGTATTCCTGAGGGCCGTAATGATCAGAAATCCGTTCTACTTTCGTATGCTTTGCGTCATACCCCATCAGATAATATTCGGGCATTAATTTTTTATCACGCCCAGCACGTCCGTAATCAGCTCTTATCTGTGACAGGGTGGCAATGTACATTCTGTATGGGCGCACATTTTTGTCGAGCCTTGGTCTGACTGGATTCCTATAAAAACCTGATGGCGACCCACGCATGCCAAAGCGCCTTAAAAGGTATGATGAACTCCATCCTTCATCGCCATCCGGCGCATCGCGATCAATTCTATGGTCTTTAAGATATTCGGGAAAAAGGTTATCCCAGCGCCAGGTTTCCAGGTTAACCTCAAATAATGTGTCAGATTTCGTCCAATTAAGACGATCGTAATTCTTTCTCTTGTGTTCATAGAAGGCTCCAGAGTAGCTAAAATAAGGAATATTGATCTCGTTGCGTGGCAAGATCAGGGTATCATTGCCAGGTCCTCCATAAAGAATCCCCTTGCCCAAACCCGGTTCAAGCCGGTCATTTCCTTTACCACCAAACTGCCTTATATAACCAAGGTCGTCTATAAGATGATCATCACCGGGGCCACCGTACTGAACCCTGCCGTTAATAATGGTGTCTCTACCCGGACCGCCGTAGCCAACACCACCGCTATAGGGCAGATGGAGCAAATCGTTACCACTGCCCCCATGAGCCTCCCCTGACTGGCTGATCTGGATAATATCGTTGCCGCTGCCCCCTTTCGCTATGCCTTTCTCAAGCTTCAACCGGTCATGGTCTGATCCGCCGTACAGCTCCCCCTCGTCGATGATCAGGGTGTCATTGCCACCCAAACCATAAAATATCTTGTAGCCTTTCTTGCCAAGCATGTAGTCTTCCAGGTTCGTCCCCACCTTTGTGAGGCGCCGGTTGATCCTGTCGATAAAGGAAAGGCCTTTTTCGGTACCAGACAGTGATCTCGTTCGGGATACCCATAATTCCTCCAGGTCATCCTCATACATCCTCTGGTGAAGGAACGCCTCGGCATCGGCATGGTACTCAAACCTTGAAAATCCTTTTTCTTCAAAGTCCTCCGCCATGTTGTTAATGTGTTCAGCGAAGCCATCACTTTTCAACACTGCATCGAACTCCTGCCGGGCATTGTTTGGCGGCATAGATGCCGCGATAGCGGTCTGTATGATAGTGAGCAGGTAGCCGATCAGGTCGATAATAATTCCGCACTTGCCACATAAAACGTCCATAACGGCGCCCACAACATCAAGGGCAATCGAAATCGCATCCAGGGCGATCATTACTTCGTAATAAGTGACCTGTTCATCGTTGCCAGCTGCTTTTGCCTCATCTCTGGCCATTTTATTAGCGGCTATGGACGTAGCGGCAGTAGTAATGGAAAGCACATTGCCAGCTACCGGCACCAGTCTGGTCGCAAACCTTGAGGTTTTTGCAACCTTGGTGGTGTTTTCTAAAGCCTCGACAGAAGAGCCCGCTGCACGGCTTCCCCCTTTGCTCACTTGTTTGCCCACTTGCTTGCTGTTTTTACTCAGCAGCCAGTGGCTGGTCATCGCCAGACCATAAACTGAACTGCCGATCGTCAGGCCGGCCCCGGCATAGGCCAGATCCCGGGCTTCATCAGACAGTGCGTCGCCGTATTTCTGCAGGTTCCCAATGGTCTGAACAGCACCGACGAGGCCTGCTATGGATTGCCCTGCGCCGATAGCAGCTTTGGTACGTCCGTATGTTTTACTTCTCTCCAGTTTCCCGAGACCCTTGCTAAATTTCCTGAGCCACTTCTTCGACCTGCCTCCCGGCGCTGTGTCGTCCGGACTCTGGGGATCAGCACTACCGGGATTGTTCTTGTGGGTCTTGAGCTGCTCCATGAATTCCGGGTTGCCAAGCAGCTGATCTTTTACATAGCGGGTGTCGTCAGCACTGTAGCCCGAGTCGTTAAGTAAAATGACCACCCGGTCAATGATTTGCTCTGGCGTCAGTCCCTGCCGTTCCGCCAGCGCTTTCCGGAATAGATCAAGCAGCTTCCTGCGGAACTCCGGATTGTCCAGAATGTCCTCGGTGGCCACTGCGGCAAAACGCTCCTGTTGCATCAGCAGGAAGGCGTCTGCCAGCAACCCTTTGTCTCCGGCAGCCTGCCTGACAGTTTTAAAGCGATCACTGAACTCAATAGCATCCAGGTGCCCGCTGACCCGGTCCATCAGAGCCATCACCGTCTTGACCGGTCCGGAGCCGTCGCACAGCACACAGTCTGGGGCGGGCAGCCTTGTTGCCTGACCGGCTGGCAAACCCGCCTTGTCCAGTCTCTTCAGGGCCTTGCGGAAATCAGAGTCGGTCATATCAACGATGTCAGCCAGCTGGCCAAACTCGATACCGCCCCTGAGTGCGACAACGCTGTCGGCGATATTCTGGTGAATCTCCCTGGCCAGAAGACGGGCTTCGGAAGAGCCCTTGCGGTTCAGCCTGTTCGCCAGCCCGATAAAGCTGGTCAGACGGTCCACCAGTCCGGAAAGCGTCAGCTTGCCTTCCTTGACAATGAACTCACTGACCAGTGACTCTGGCGACAGGCTGTCTATGTCCTTTGGCAGCCTGATCCGCTTCTGTTGCAGGGCCAGGAATGTTTTTGCCTGATCCTCCGGTTTTTGTGCCTGGGCGGCTTGCAGCAGAGCCACTGCTGCGGCAGCGGTCAGCGGACTGGCATCACCGCCGTTGCCCACCACCAGAGTCCGTTGCCCAGGCATCAGGTAGGAGGCATCGGCGGTGATTGAGGGGTCGGTCAGCACCCGAATCGTCAGGTTGCCAGAGGTCAGTGAAAATTCCTTTTTCCCGGCCAGGTTCAGCAGCCCGTTGAGCCGCTGGTAAAACCTGGAAGAAATCTTTTCAGGCAGGGAACCCAAGGCGCTAACCTCTGCCACTAGTAACTTCCCGGCGACGGTTTCGGCCAGGCCTGCCGGGATGGCTGACTGCCGGACATATTTCAGGAAATCATCAGCAAACCGCTGCCGGTTAGCAGAGTCCATATTTTCAATAACCGCCTTGACCTGGTCGCTAACATCAATGTCCCCCAGTTCAATAAAAGCCTTATAATGACGCGCCAGCTGTGACAGATAAGCCTTTGTGACCGAAGCGTTTTCAGCTGGCTCAAGAGGCTGGCGTAACAGCTTCTTCAGAGCTCCCTGTGACTGGGATGACATAAGCGGGAAAGGATTGCCCGGGCCTGCCGGGGTTATTTTTATATAACGCCGGGCACCGTCTGCCATAACCACATGACGAAGGCTGCTGGCGATGGTTTTAATGGTCTTATCCTGTCCCGGTAAACTCTGCACAAACAGTGGCTCTCTACCTTGGGCGTCCTGCTGCTGGTTAACAGGCAACTGGAAGGGCTTTTTGACGCTCTTTCGCAGTCTTACCGCCTCTTCGAACAGGGTGCGCACATCCTCATTCATATTGGCCATCAGGCCAGTGTCAAAACTCTCCCAGCCCAGCCCCCGGGCAACATAAGTACAGGCTTTTGCCAATGAGGCGGCCATGGATGGCTCCGATACCACCCCTCTGCGCGGAAGCAACGTCAGATTTCTGATGGCATTGATATCGCTGTCAGGCAGTATGGCCGTGACCGCATCGGTCAACCCCAGGTGTATCTGGCTGGTTGGCTGCCCGTTGCTCCCCAGTACCTGTTCCATCTTCCCGTAGATAAAATGAACCACCAGCGACTTCAGGTAATCGCTGATAACGGGCCTTAGCCCGAAGTGTTTGTTAATGGCCTTTTTCCGTTGTGACAGAAGCTTTTCCGCCGCCGCCCGACTTAACCCCAGCAGTTTCGAGTCGAGCAGAGATTCCATGCCGGAACCGACACTCCAGAATGCCCGGTAATCCACGTCGACTTGCTCTGAGCCGGAGGGCAGGGTGGTGTATTGGGTGATTGAATGATCGAATGGCCGACTTAACTTTATGGCAACCGGGGAGCGTTTTTGGTTGATGGCCCTGTTGAACAGATCGCTGTCACTGATCTTACCTTCATCATCCTTTGCAAGGAGTTCCGCTGTTGCCAGAATCCTGTCGATGTTATGGATCTCTAAATACTCCAGCGCCCTAAGGTAATCAGCTTTCGTACCTTCAGCCAGTAGCAGGTTATGATAGCCTTCGACCAGTTGCCGATAGAGGCTTGTTTCAGAAGGGGTGGCAGCCAGAGTGAGTTCGTATTGCCGGGTCAGTCCCAGGGGGCGCGACTCAGCGTCAGGCACTGTCTCGCTGTTGATCCCGAACAGCTCCCGCACCTGCTGGCGCAATGCTGACAGCGACCCACCACCGCCCTCAAGGGCCTTTAACAGACCGGCACCGACCAGGCTGGTCAGGGTTTCCCGAAAAATAAACGGCTGGTTCCTGTCCTTCGTGCCCAGCAGTAACAGAGCACGGCGGTTGTTTTCTCCACTCACCTCGACACGGCTGTCCACAAACGACCAGACAGGTTTGGGGCTGATGCTCACTTCATAAGTGCTGCCATCGGGAATGCCTGCATCCCTGACGGGCTTCACAAACGCCTGAAGAAGCTCCGATAAACGGGACTCCCCCAGCCCCCGGGCAATGTATTGAATGTCATTTTGTAACTGATGTTTGCCAATACTGCCCCCGCGTTGCATCTCGCGATAAGGCTCCATATCGACCACCAGCCTGATCGACAAAAGACGGTCTGGCCAGTTATCGGGAAGCTCGACGCTAAAGACCTGCCTGCGGCCACCTTCGCTGCGGATCAGGGAGTAACCAGGGCCCTGCCCGGAAAAAGCCAGGTCATCGCGGCGACCCAGCGTGAAGATCTTTTGCCCATCGGTGGTCTGAACCCCGGCCTGGTGACGGCCCAGCCCGATATCGGGGATGAAAACCGGAGCCTTCCTGCCAGCTCCTGGCGGTATTGGCTGATTTTTTTGCAGGAGATCAAGCCATTTATTCGCCTTCAGGGCATTCATCCGCAACTCTGCGGGGTCTGTTGTTTCCAGATTCTTAAGCCGCCTGTGGAAAAAATACTCCACCAATAGCGGCTCAGCGCCGGACGGGGTTTGCTGCCCGAACAACCCAATAAGGGTGTTATCCAGTTGGCCAGCCTGCTGTTGGGACAAAGGTGACAGTATTCCCTCGATCGCAGTCCGGTAATAGTCCGGGTCAGCCGCCGCAGGGAGCCACTGAAGCTGAGTCCGCAAAGCAGCCGCAGCCTGCGGGCTAACAGGAGACTCCTGCCTTAACAGCGCCAGCAAACCGGTCAGTTCATCCCCTGCCGGAGCGGACAGGGGGCCATTCTGGCTTTCAATGGTAATAAGATGCCGGTCACCCAGCAGGGTGACCTTTTGCCGCTCGGTGCGGGTCATCAAGGCAAGGTTTTTCCGGCTGCCAGTGGTGACCGGCACATTGCTGCGGGAATCCACACCAAGGGGGAGCTGTCCGGGTTCGCCCCATTCGTTGCGCAGGGCCCGTGCCTTCGTCAGAGCCTCCTCGGCATGGCGGAACCGGGTCAACAACGCCTGTCGTTCTGTCTCTGTGAAGACGCTGCCCTGTCGGTCTTTCAGGGCATCAGTAAGCACATCCCCAAGGTGCCTGGCCAGATGATTGATATCGGCCAGAGTCTTAAGCTCGGTGTCATTGAGCATGGACACCACCACATCCACCGGGTCAGCCAGCAGCCCGGGCTGCGCGGTCACCATGCCCCGGCTGACCAGCTCACTCCAGACCACCTGTGTCAACAGTGAGCGAAGGTTGCCCTGCGAACGGTCAGCCCCGGATAACCGGTCAACCCATTGGTTGCAACGATACTGAACCCGCTCGAACAGTAAACGGGTTTCCAGATCCCCCACCAGCTGACTAAAGCCGGACAGAGGATCAGCCATGGCTTGATAGGCAATCCGGACCCGCTGGCCTGTTGTCACGGTGGTTATCCCGCCCGCTGCAGTAACTACCTGAACCGGAGCCCGGGCGGCAGCCGTGCTCTGGACAGGCAGCAGGCCGAACTGCTTCCGAAGTTGATTTTCCAGTTGCAGCAGCGTCCGGTCCCCGGTGATTTTTTTCCCCTGCAACCAGGTCATGGCGATGGCCGGTGAGCCCGCCTGGTCGGTACTGGCCAGTGCTGCCCGACATAAATCCTTCAGCACAGAGGCCACTGCCCCCAGGTAATTACTGGTGGAGTGGCGCTGCCCGTCCAGTACCGCCGGGTCAACCTGCAGCACCACAAGCCGGTGACCACTGACGTCCCCGATGCTCCTGGAACGATAAGGTATCACCCGGTCAGCAGTAGCCTGACTGTCAAGCCTGACCACCAGCCTGAGCTGGGCGGGGGGCGCCATATCGGGCAACAGCTGACTGTCCAGCTCAGTCATACTGATGGGTCTGCTAAAACGGTCAGAGAATCCCAGGGCATTGACCAGCCGCTGACCGGCGGGGGTGGCAATAAAGACCCTCAGCTCGGACAGGAGCCCCCGGGCCTGATTCGCCAGTCGCTGGCCGGGGCGGTAGTCGCCAGGAAGGATCACCGCTATCCGGTCATCGGTACCCGCCAGGGTTCTTAGCTCGGCACTGTCATCTAACAGCAGGTGATCTTCCCGGCGGGCAGCGGCCAGCTGATCCCCCAGCGATGCAACCGGGTTGAGTTTAAACAGCCGGTTGGCATCTGACGCTGCGTTGTCGAGCCTCAGGCCATAAACCGTTCGGCCATGGTCGTTTTTTTCCAGCACCGGAACCAGGGTTTCCCCGCTGCTGTCGTAAAACGCTAACAGCCGGTCGCCGGGTTGCAGACTGACGGCGCGGTATTGACCGCCATCTTTCGAAATCAGCTGGTAAACCTGGCCGCTGGCACGCTTGACCGCTACCAACGTACCCGTCTCCGTCCCGGCCTGAATGACACGCTCAAAACGGGAGCCGCCGGTATCGTGGATACTGTCATAAACCGAAGTTTCGCCCAGGGGGGTGACGGTGATATCGGTGCCTGAGCGACTGAGCACCCGTTGCCACTCCCCCTGGTATGTCAGGAACTCAACTTTGTAATAAGGTTTGCCGGTGTCACTGATATCCGCACTGTCAATGTTCAAAAAGGGGCGATCCGCCAAATCTCCCGTCAGTAACAGCCGGGTCCCACAGCCGCCAACCCCACGCCGACAACGTCCCTTGTCTGAAGCATCCGGATCCTTCAGCCCAGCCTGCACCCCGCTGTCGGACTCAACCAGCTGGTACGTCGATGTTACAAACCCGGTTGCAGCGGTTACCCGGGCTGGCGAGGTGAGTGTTTTTTTAAGTGCACCTATATAGCTGACCAGTTCCCATTGATCAGGCACCTGACGGGTCAGAACCTTCTTCAGTAATTCCACTTGTTGATGGCTAATCCCTCCCCTGAACCGCGTTCTGGCATCATCCGGGAGGTTCTGGTCAAACTCGCGCAAGGCTTTGGCAAAGGTTTCAATATCCGGGTCATCCTGATGGGCCTGAATGTAGTCAGAAACCTTGTTCAGGCTCAATGAGAGTAATTCAGGCTCCCTGGAGAACAGCCATATCATCGCCTGTTTAAAGTCTTCCTGACTGGCGGGTGACCCAATGGGGCCAAAATGATGTGCAAGGGTGTCCCGGTTGTTGCCTGCCAGAAGGCTATAAAGAGGACTGGCCCGATTCTGCGCCTCGGTTGTCGAAACCCAGTAGTAGGCAGAGTCAAAACCAACGGCGTTGCCCAGTCGCGCCAGTTGTTCAGCATCCTCTGACCAGACAGACCGAAACAGGGCGGTATCCACCGCCTCGACACTTTTGGCCAGAGCCAGGGCATAAAACTGGCCGATCATTATGTCCAGGAACCTGTGCTTCAGTAACAGGTTGTACTTCATCCCAAGCTCAATCGTGACCGCCGTATCCCGGACCCGCAGCAGGGACTCCCGCAAAAGAATCTGAGGGTTTAACCGCCAGTGGACAGGCCGACCCGCACTCAGGTCAAGTGAGTCCTGCTTCTGGAGTTGCTGGCGATGGCTTTCCGGCTTCAAGTCAGTGAAAATTTTAATAAAATGCTCGACATCATTCCGGTAACTGTTGGGTAGCAGCTGACCATCCAACATGGATTGCCGGTACAGTCTCTCGCTGTGGCGCGTATCAAGAAACGACGGGGGAAACCGGTTACTGTGTGACCCGCTCAGCAGCATCGGGTGTGGATCTGGCCTGACCGGTGGTGCCTTGGCCTGACCCGTCAGCACTGGCACCAGAGAGCCTGCCTGCAGATCGAACTGGCTTCCCCCGTAGGTCTCCAGTTTCAAGCCATGGCTTCCGTCTTTAAGCGATTCCAGACTCCTGATGCGAAACACCGAGGGTGTCCCGGACTGATCATCCTGACTGATCTGGCTGTTCACTTCGGCGAGCTGGAGGTCGGTAAGGGCAAGGGCCAGCCGCTTGCTATCAGCCTCCGGATACTGCACGCGATATTGATCAAGCGCTTCCACCACCTTGAAACGCTGCAATTCCGGTAATGAGGAAAAGTGTTCTGAAAACCACGGCCAGTCGGCTTTATCCACCCTGGACATCGCCAACTTGATAAACGCACGGGTAACTTCCTGATCACGTCCCAGCCATTGCGGTTTCAACACCAGCTTGAGATGGCCCGCAAGATTATCGGGCTCAGCTGCTTTGCGGCTAAACAGGCGCTCCACATTGCCGCTTTGACCCGGCAGGACCAGGTTCAAAAGATAATGACCATCAGCATTTCTGGAGACAGGCTGCGGTGTGCCGCCCTCTGACACCATACCAGTCCAGAGTTCCCGATATTTTTGGTCATCGGCCAGGGGCAACGAGTAGGCATCCGACAGTACCGCAGGCAACAACCCGGCTCCGTTGGCAAGGCGGTAATCCAGAGCTATCCCCAACAGGTCTTTAATCCTTTTATCCACTTGCGCATCCGCAACATCGGTTACCTGTTGGAGGTCAGCGATTATCGCTTTCAGTTCATCAGTCACCGATTTCAGGCCATCGCGGTTGATATAGTGACTGAGTTTGGTTACGGCAGTGTCGGAAAGGTAGGTATGGATACAGTCTGCCAACCTTAGCCCCGGAAACAGGGCTCTCTCCTGTGGGTTGTCCCCCGACAGTCGGAACAACAACAGGGTAAACATCGACCTTAACTGGGCAGTGGCTACCCCATCGCGGCCTGAAGCCGGGGTAACAGCCTTTACCAAACGGTTGGCGGCCCGGAAGCTGGCCATCAACCGCTCACCCCCGGGGCTTTGGCTGCCAGCAAAAAGTGCCACCACCAACGGCTTACCCAGATCCTCAAAGGGAAACTTCAGGGTGATCCCGGTGCCTGCCTCGCCGGTCGTTTCTGTCTGCCAAATTGTGGTCTGGTCAAAAGGCTGTTTTACAACAATAAAATCTGACAGGTCACCAGCATAATTATTAAAGTTTGTGGCTAAGTCATAGTGGGTGGCCGGGTGCGGCAGTTCCGAGATCACTTTACCCAGCGCGTAAAAATTTGGTTCCACCCTAAGCCTTTTCTCGTCCAGCTCATTCGGGGAAAGCGGGACTGTTATGAGTTGCAATCCCGGCTGTTTTCCGGTGAGCCATTTCATCATAATGGTCGGGCTTTCGAGCAGAGCATCAGGCTCAAGGTAGGGGACTCCGTAGGCTACGTTTTCAAAGATTAACCGGCCCAGTTTGCTCTCTTTTTTTACCGTCCCGGTGTTGGCAAGCTGTCTGTGAAAAGCTCGGACTAAATCCCAGTTTTTAACCTGGCCAGACAATGCCGAAACCGTTTTATCCAAAGCCTGAAAAGCGGCATCCAGGAAAGGCCGGTGCTGGTTCAGCTCATCGGGAGAAAGCGGGGCCGTGATTAGTTGCAACCCCGGCGGGTTTCCGGCATCAAGCCATTTCAGAGTGATCAAAGGGAAACCATTGATTTCTTTCGGGCTTTTGACCTGCAGGTTTTCTGACTTGGCAAGTTCGCGGATGCTATAGGTTTTTTCAAGGACTATCCGTCCAGATGCGGTGTCCTTTTCTACAGTCCCTGTGTCGGCAAGCTTCACCAGGGGGGCAAATCCCATTTGCTGGCGAACCATTCGTTCAATGTTTTTCGCATCAGGGAGGTCAGACTGACGGCCACCGTTTAGTTCATAGCCAGATTTAACCAGGGCAGTAAACACCGGGATCAAGCTGGAAAAACGGTTTTTTTGACTGGCTGTGGCATCGGGATTAATCACCACTTGCTTGCCAGTATGTGGTAACCAGACGACAATTTGCTGCTTTCCAGCAACAGCTTTAGGGGCATCAACGACCAGGGTCTGATATTTAAGTGTGGTTTCGACCTTGGTTCTCTTCAGGTAATCTTCGCCCAGAGGCGTTGCCAGGAAATCCTGAAGACTATCGACTAATGAAAGATACTCCGTTCCGCCATAACGAAAGTAAGCACGGCTCACTTTTACCGATATGTGCCTGTAAACCTCAAACTCAGTTATGCCATTGAACGAATCACGGTCATCATAAAACTGGTCAATAGTCCCGACCAATATCATTGTTTTCAGACCGGCAACTACGGAGGCTTTTTTCTTCGTCAGGGCCTGTTGCAGATAAGTGCATCCCTCTTTCCCGATAGCCTCACGCAGAACCAGACCCGCCCGTTCATCGGGCAGATTTCTGTGTGTATTCACCAGAGCCGAGGCAAAAGTGTCCAGGGATACTTTGGGATGCTGACGATGATAGTTCCGCACCCGTTCAAAAGCCTTTTTAAGGCTGTCCTCATCATGCTGGGCGGAAAACCAGTACAGAACCCGGGCGAAATCCCTGACCGACCCGGAAGCAAACTGCCAGTTGTGATCGGTGCGGCTGATGCCATCGACAAACTGTGTGTACAGGTCGTCTTTCTGGTTTGGCACAATAGCCAGCGCCAGTTCTGTGGTCAGGCCATAGCTACGGCCAGTGGTGATTGCTGATAATCCCCAGATTGCCCGCAACTCCGTTTGAGTCTGGCCGATAGCCGCCACGTCGGGATGGTTTAGCAGGGCTGTTGCGAGTAGCTTTCCTGCAGCGATAGCCTCACGGTTATCAAAAGTGGTGTCTTTTATTCCCACCGTCAGGGTCAGTGGATTGCTATCGAGGTAACTCTGATACAGGTACCTTTCAGGGTTGAGGGTAATGTTTATTTCCCGACACAAACGACCCAGTGACATGCCGTTCCCGGAAACTGCCTTTCCCGATTCAAGAACCGCTTTAATAAAATCTTCGTGCCCGGAAAACAAGTCCAGAAGCCTGTAGACAGTGGCAGGCAGATTGAACCTTGCCAGCTGCTGCCAGCGGGCGACAAGCAGGGCTTCGCTGTCAGTGGTCGTGGCAGGCAGCTGGTGATCCCAGCTGGTTACCCGCTGAAGGTTAAAATCCACAGACACTATTTTTTGCAACTGCGCCAGGGTGTCCCAGGATGATCCCGTTCGTCCACCGGTCATTGACCTGAGATTGGCCGTCAGCAGCAACCGGCCCAGTGTGTCCTGCCCGAATGTGTCCGTTACTGCCTGCTGATAGTCGAAGAAGGAGCGGGTTACATGCTCAAGCCTTGCCTGATCGAGTTGACCCAGCCGGTTGAGGATGGATTGCTTGATCCAGTCCCGGTAATGCCTCGAGATGATGTCAGTGGTGAGCAGGGATTGGGCTCTTCTGAAAAAGATCCCGTCAACATCCGGGTCCGCTCCCAGTAACTCTGGATTTTGAACGGACTTTATTACCGTAGTCGTGGCCGTCCCGGGAGGGGAAAAAGCCATTTTTTTAAGTGCAGGCCAGGGTTCGCGCACCTCGATTATACCAAGGTAATGGGTTTCACCCTTGCCATTGTCATAACGAGTGACGTGTTGTCTTGAGGCGCCTGTGGCACCAATATAAACAATCGTCGATTCTTTGCCTTCGCCTTGCGGTAATTCGATAGCATCTGCTTTAGAAGGGGGTAAGGGCATCCTTCCATATTTGATACGGTAATCCAGGGTGTCGATAAACAGCGATTCTAATCGGGCTTGCAGTAGTTTTTCGGGCGCTGTCCACTGCCTGCCAGTTCCTTCAGCCAGAGATCCCACTTCGGCCAGGTTATCGACCGTTGCCTGCATCAACGAAGCAAAGGCTTGCCAGCTGTAATCCCCGATGGCTGACTTAAGTTGCTCTGCATCCAGATCAGAGATAACCGTCATTAAAAAATCGGCGGTACCCAGCCTTAATAATCCCTCAAGTTGAGTGACCGGTGAGTCTTTAATACCCCCTTTATTTCTGTGAAATTTTTGGGTCGAACTGTCTAATGCCTGCTTGAATAAATGAGCGGTAAACATGGAGTTCAGCAAGTCAGAATTCAGCCCCAGTCTTTCTGAAATGACAGAGGCCTGATATTGGCTCAACTCAAAAACTTGCCTTAATAAATCACTTCTCCTTGGGACAATAAGAGTGGCAACATAGGATGTTATATCCCCAATCCCCCTGAGATCGACCCCGATATTGACCTGAACATGATAAGATAATGGCTTTCCTTTTAGCTCGGCGGGCAATGAGACTTCAGGATTCATCTTTCGATTAGTGCCTAACCGGTATTTTTCTAAATCATCAGTGGGATTATTGCCCAGTAGCTTGTCATTATACTTTTGAGTGATGTCGTCTACGGTATAACCACTCTCAGGTAAATTGGCTAAAATATCGGCCAAGGTTTTGGTGGCACGAAATACAACAGAGGATGCATCCATGTAATCCGAGAGAGGTTTGGGTCCGGTAATGATTTCAATGATAGAGCGACCTTCACTCTCTTCGCTGGATACAACCAGATCAGGGTAGACAGGGTTCAAAAGCTTGCTGGAGACATATTCAGTAAACGCAAGCGGTTGTCTCGATTCAAGAGCTACGGTTGTGCCATCAAACTCTATTTCAAGACCGATTCGTCCATTTTTCTTGTCTCTAGGGATCTTTGGATCTTTTGCATCCCTTTGTAATGTCGCAATGTCGTCAATGCCAATTTCATGCAGAATGTTTTTTCGAAGGGTTTCAGAATTGCTGTCGATACCTTCCAACCGATTTGCGGCACCAATATAGCGGGCTACCAGGCTTGATAAAATGTGATATTGTTCAACCCGCATTTTGCCTTCGGTGACATACTGGCTCGGATCAATTTTCAGGACACAACCGGCATTACCAACCAGAACCGGTTCCGGCTGAGTTGTAGCCAATGAACCGGGAGGCGTGATGACCAGTAATAGTCGGACAGAGTCAGGTATTTTGACCCGCTCGAAGCCTCTGCCGACAGAACCATCAATAACCCCCTGATTCACCAGAGTCTTGAGGTTGCCAAAGCTCTGGCTCCGTGTTTTCTTGAGTGTTTTGGAAAAATTCTCGTATTTGAAGGTTCTTTTGAATATTCGAAGCGTTCTGATAATTGCATCCTGTACTGAATGCATCTCATTGGAAGGCGCATCGTTTTTCAGAATATCCCTGATATATTGGGCAGAGAACAAGATTGCGATTTGCGGCTGCGAGCCTTGGTCGCCATAGAAAGCCAGTGGAAGTTCTCTGAGGATTCCGGGACTGCCCGCTTTGATTTCCTGACCATGGAAGTAAGAAGACGTTCTGTCAGTGTCCGGACCTGTGTCTGGAGGGTTTTGCATAAAACCCATATCTGACAATAACCTGCTCTTGTCTTCAGCGGACAAACCGGAGCTGGAAATTCGTGCTTTCAACATCCGGTAATCCGTGTTCTGCAACTCCAGCGCAGAACGCAGCCGCGAACCCTGCATCTGTTGCCAGTAATCTGTGTAGATATTTACCAGTCCTTGCACAAACGCATCGACAGAGCTCTCCGGCTTGATTTTGAGGAAGTTAATAACGGCTCTGACCGAACGGGCAAGACGTTCTTCCCTGAACAATACCGCCAATGCCCTATGGCAATCATCCACAGTGCCACGGGCAAACTTAAGATCATGGTCATCGCTGTTAGCGACCAGCACCTGATAAACGGGATCACTGTCGGCGGGCAGTCGCCGCAGTTTCAAACCGTTGGTAAAACCGTAACGGCCAGCAGGAGAGCGAGAATCATCCGTTTCCCAAATTTCCATAGCCCTGGTGATCACAGAATCGGGTGCCTGCTCTGCTTGCAGTTGCAAGAGCAGAGCCAGTCCATAGGATTGAGTCATTATCCGGGCGAGGGGAAGGTCAGACGATTCTGGTCGTTTACTCGACAGTCCGACCTGGATGATAGCAGGCTGATTTTTTTGCCACCGCCGGATAATCACCTGACTGTCCGAGATCAAAAGGTAGGGTTCCAGCCGGATATCAACGGGTGGCGTGATCGTCTGCAAACCATTCTCTGTCTGCCATTTATGCCAGGTTAGAAGGCTATCGATAAATTTATTCGGTTTGTTGAAATGGCGAAGCACAGCGTCCAGCTCTTTTGGCAATCCATTCAGTTGTGCCAGCTCACGCAGCTGGTAGCGATAAACATTATGATCAATTGCCGAGAGGAAAAATGGCGAACGCACTCCCAGAAAAATCTTCGAGGAAGAATGGTAATCTTCGTTGTAAGGCAGGAAAGGGTCCAGGTAAACCAGGCGTTCGCGGTTTTCTGACAGCGGGATCCTGAAACTGCGGCTGTCTTCGGGAAGCCGGTTGGACAACTCAGCAATAAGAAGCTTCTGCTGGCGATTCGGTTTGTCACCGTTTTCCAGAGACTTCACTACGCTGTCCACCAGCCGCAACAACAGCTTTCGCATCAGGCTCTGGGCAGCCCTGTGCTCGGTGTCGAAGTTATCGATTTCATTGGCCAGTGTGATCACATCAGCCAGCGGCAGTCGGGCCATTTTTTCATCGAGCCGCTGTTCTGCCAGGGAGGGTGAGCGATGGGAATAGGCAGACTCAATGGTCTTGATCAGCGTCTGGGCATTACGCTGCTCCAGCGGACCTGAGGACTGAAGCATAAACAGGATATCGCGCAGATTATCCGGAAAAACTGCGCTGTTAATCTCTGGCACGCTCACCAGAACATAAGTTTCGCCCGAAAGGTTGGTGACAACGGGCAGGTATTTGCCGTGTTTGTTGCCAGCAAAAGTCTCTCTATCAGGCAGAGACACAGGATCAGTGAAACTGACCGTACCATCCTGTTGGCGCATCAGCCTTTTTTTAACCCCAAGCGAAAGGGTGCTTTGGAACGACTTTCTCTGTTCACGTCTTTTCCAGGCGTTCAGTCTCGGCACTTTTTGTTCCGCCCGTTTGTCGGCCAGAAAGTCACCCGATAACTCTCTCAGAGCCTTGACGTACTGCCTGGCCAATTCGGAAAAGTCATTTCGTTCCTTGTGGGCATACAGGGCAAACAGGTCATCTTTTCCCAATACCGAAACCAGCAGATCAGGGCTGGAGACCCGGAACGGATCTATGTCATGGCCAGCGGGTGTGACAATGTCCTGCAAAGACCCAAGCAGCAGGCGGGTAAACAGTGCTGCCATGGCTTCGGATGGTGGGCTTGCGACTTGCCGGGCCAGCTGATATCCCGCTTGTTGGGTCCGGAAAAAATTCTCCTGCGCAAAAGGATTACCATAGGCCAGCATGCCAACCCCCGAAAACGGGTCACCGATTGAGTCTGCACGGACAAAGGCGCTCAGGTGCAGCTCTCTTGGTGCCCCTGCCTGCGCAAAAGGCAGTTCGACATCGGCAGCCGGTAATGGCATCAACCGGTAAGGGGAAAAGTTATCACGGGTGACTTGTTGCAGCCGAAGGTTGTAATCCTCAATCAGGCGGGAGAGTGGCTGTCCTCCATTGTTTTGTGGCTGTCCTCGATTGTTTTGTGGCTGTCCTCGATTGTTTTGTGGCTGTCCTCGATTGTTTTGTGGCTGTCCTCGATTGTTTTGTGGCTGTTCTCGATTGTTTTCGATAATCGTAGTAAGCAGTAGGTCTCTGGCCTGGTTGAAGTGACGGTCATTCTTGCCCAGATAGGCATAATCCCTGCCGGGGGGCAACGCGGGCAAATTCCGGAGTTTTTTCACCAGCCCTTCTGCAACCCGGAGCTGACGGGTTATTAACTGGCCCTGTTTATCCTTCTCGAGCACCAGTTTGACCCGAGGGTCTGACTGTGACCACAGCACATCACCCTCAGCAGGTAGAGCGCCGGTCCATTTGCGCCCAAGATCATCCACCGCCACCAGAGCGTTGCGGACGGTGATGCGTTCTGTCCTGATTTCAGCAATCAGTTGCCTGGCGAATTGTTCCACAGGGTAATGTTCCCCGCTGGCATCAGCGCCACAACCCACCAGACTGACAGTCTTGACAGACCGCCTGCCGGTTATGCGCCCAAGCACTTCGGCCAGTTCCCTGGCTGTCTTTCCGCCCAGAAGAAACTTGCTGAAACCGGTCTTTTTGTCCTGAACCTTAGTACCATGACCAACAACAATAATACGTGTGTCGTCTGTAAGAAAACTGGCTTGCAATATCCCGGGTTCAATAGCACCACCTGTCTTCGAATCAATCAGGGTGCCATCAGACTTCAGTCGTATAAGCTGGCTGAAATCAGGCCGGTATTTATCGCCCAGGTATAAGCTGGCACTGGCTTCATTAATGCTGTTACCCAGCTGGAGAATGATCTGGTTTATATAACGGCTGTCTTGCCCAGCAATCAGGGTATAACGCTGGGTTTTATCAGCACCGGCAACCCAGCTACTGGACCTTTCACCCGTATAAAAACTCACTAAATCAATCCTTGCCAGTGGGTTAATTTGCGTGAAATAGGAATTTGATTTGTGATCCAAATGTTTATCTTCTGCAAGAAAATAAGCGAGATGCTTCCTGATGACTTTAGCCATCAAACTCGGCCCGGATAGCTGCAACGTGGATACAGACCCAAAAAGTATTCCATCGCTTCGATAGTTAACTAAAAAATCGGTAGCTTTATCACTGATTCCCAATTGATCTGCAATGGATTGTCTCAGTTGCTCGCTATCGGAATCAGCAAATTTTACCGGGTCGTCTATATTCAGACGCTCAACCAACTGCTGACGCCTTATCATTTCTTGCTTAACTGCCTTGAGAACTTCACTGTCTGGCGGCGCAACAATAAAGTTATTATTGGGATGGATTTTATCTCCAAATTCCAACGTTATTTCCATCGAACCGGGAATAGCCTTGATTGAGTCTGGAAAAATAAAAAGAGGCTCTTTGTTATGATTAACGATGGCTTCTCTAACCTGCTTAAAAAAAACCGGGTATTTTTCCTTTAGTTTTCTACATTCTTCCTGTATTTCTGTCTCAACCATTCTGTCAAAAAACAGTTGTTCCTCCCCTGGCTCCCCCAAATATTCCATAATCATATAGTTAATCACATAACCCTGTCTTTCTGACGATGAAATCTCATCCGGGAATTCAATGTGTTTAAACAGTTTCTCATTGAAAGGAGGCAGTGTGTCGACATCCAAATAGACACCTCCCTTTTTCTCAGTAAGAATACCCACTCTTGCCAAATCAGCTGCTGCCGCTAAAACCCCCCTCAGCCCACCTTCTTTCTCGTACCATTTTTTCAGGCTGGCTTCTTTGCCTGACTGCCAGAGTTGATTGATATCTGCCAGCGTGAATCCCCCGGATCCGGCGTTGCCCCGGAGCCCGGTTAGCTCTTTGGCGAGATCCGTGAATTCATTCAGAGTTTGCCTTTGAATTTGTTCTAATTCTCCTTGATCCATACCCAAGTGCCTGACTAAAAATGTCTTGGCCATGTCGTCAAAGGTTTTACCCTGGGCGATGCCTTCTTTTATAGTGCTGTAGGCGTGGTCTTGTAGATGATACAAGCGTGTCAAAAAATCATCTCTGGCTTGTTCATGTTTCAATAATTCAGGTATTTTCTCAGCCGCAACAGTCTTACGTATTTCCCGGCTAAGCACAGGCGCCAGAAACGCTTGTGGATCGTACCAGAGCGTTTGCGACCAGGAGGGAACCATCTTGGCCCAAACCTTGAGATAGGTTTTAACCCCTTCTTTGAGACGACCAATCCAGATAAAGTTAAGCTGTTTAGGAACCTCCACCAAAGCATCCAGCAGGTACTGGTTTATTGCCGCAGCCAGATGGGAGGCTGCTGGTTCCCCACTCAGAATTTTGGGCAGGTTGTTCTGCATGCGATAGACAAGCATGTATTTTTCAAGAGCACTTCCTGCTGGGCGAAGTCGGTCAAATTGTACGATTTTATTCTCCAGCGATTCCAAATCATTCGATTCGAGAACCCTCAGCAAACCCGGCTTCAAACGGCGCTTGAACATCGCCAGAGTCGGCACTACATCATCAGGATTGACGGGACTCAGCAACCCGCTCTCCTGTGATAACACAGAGGACAGCTTCCGGAGTCCAATGGCACCTTCAGCCAATGTTTCTTTTTCAGACCAGCGTTCGACGGTAATTTCACCGTCACTCTTACGAAGCGCTTTCAGCATGTCAGAGTTGTCGGCCAGTGACCAGGTGACCGAATCTGTGTCAGAGACCAGGCCAACCCACAGGCGCCCCCAGATATCGACTCTCAAAAGACCGTCACGGGCAGTCACTGCCGAGGCTTTTGTGGCTCTCAGGGTTTCTTTCAGGTAGTCGCTTACAAGCCCGTTGTCGTCAATGCCTGAGCCAACCAGGTTAATGGTTTTAACCGCCGTATTGCCGGTCAATTCATTGATTTTTTTTGCCAGTTCTGAGGCGGTTTGGCCGCTCAGGGTAAATTTCCCGCTCCCGGAGTCACCCAGACCTACTGCATGAATTTCGCTTTCACTGTCCAGAAATTTGCCAATATCGACCTTGTTAACCTTTGCGCCCGTCTCTCCATCTGACCAATCATCGTTATCAATCACCAGCCAACGGACTGAACGATAACTGCCTTCTGCCGGTTGAAGATTGTTGTATTTGCGAAACAGATAACGGCAGGCCCTGGCAATGGGGCTATCATCGCCAGACTCCATCTGGATAACCCATTGCTGGCGGTATTGACTTCTGCTCTTTGGATCGGTGTTGGTATTGATTGCGAGATCGATTTTGTGGTCCCAGACAGCCAGTGATTCGCTGGAAACCATGTAGTGTTCTCTGGCAGACAATCGAAGAACATCCAGCGAATCTCTATGGCTGCCAGTCCATCCCATTTCACTATTGCTTGTTACCAGTGCTTCATCACCACTCAGTATTGGATAGCTTTGTGCAAAATTTGATATAGCCCCGAGTCGATAAAAGGCCAAAAACGGGGAACCTGTCTTTTTTGTGCTGATAAACGTTTTTTTATCCTGGGTCGTTTTCCAATCTGTCACGCCGGACAACTGATACTGATCAATCGTCTGATAAGCGGATAAAAGACTGTTTTGGACCATCTGCATGGTCGGGCTGCCCTTTAATGCCGCAAAGAAGACACTGGGGACTTGTTTCGATGGCAGGTAGATCTCACTGGGAATGACTTTAACTTCTCCCAGGGGCTCAAATAGTTGCGAGGAATCAGAACTCGCCAGAAGCTGCTCAATATCGCTTTTCAACCTGGGGTATTTTTCAGCGAACCAGGCGAGATCGTCTGAAATCTTCTGTTCTATGGCAGGATCCTGATCATCAGGAAGGAATTCCCTGCCGAACTTTTGAATGACAAGCTGAATTTGTACTCTGTTCACCCTGTTCCGATCTGTTCTGCTAACGTCTGAATAATCAATATCCTTGAAAAGATTCTCGTTAATGGCAGGCGGAAGGGACGTATCAGAATAAACGCCACCGAGAGCGCCAATCACTCTGGTTTTCGCCAGTGCACAGGCTGCAGACAGATGGCCGCGCAATCCCAGTTCCCTGCGATAGTAATTTTTAGCCTTCTCTCCGTCTTTTCCATAAGCAGGGGTCCAGACCTTATTAATATCCCCATAGGAAAACTTCACCCCGGGATAAGAAGACTCTATCTTCTTTTTGAATCGCCGGTAGGCTTTCATCATTTGGGCTTTTTTCGCATCAATAGTCGATGATTTATGGTTGAGGTGGCCTACCAGAAAATTCTTCACCGCCAGATCAAATCCCCGGCCCTGCTTCATATCTGACTCTATGGATTTCCAGGCCTGATCTTGCAACTTCAGGAATGCTTTTATTAAATCCGATTCAAAATTAGCCGGATCACCGGCGCCAGATTCACTGGTTAATTGACTGGTCACTGCTTTTTTGAGGGCTTCAGAAAGCAGACTGGTGAGCATTGCGTGTTGGTCATACCAGAGGGTTATCTGCAAACCAGAGTTTGCATTGGCTGCAATCCATAACCGGATACGGTTCAGCTCCCCGACGGTTGGGCCAATGCTGACAAAATGCAGTTTTTCAGGGACTGGCTTAATGGTGGCATCCAACCAGCGATGGAAGTTTGTCGCCAGTTTCATAAGTTTTTTGGCGGTTTCCATTTCGATCAGGGGATTCCCGACCAGGTCGGTAAGTTTTTCGTAAACTCCCGTCACTGAAGCAAAGGTTGATGGAGAACTCTCACGACGATAGCCATCAAGCTCAGTAAAAGCCTTCAGCAGATTTTCAAAACGTGTGTTTAAGTCTGCGTTCACAGAACGTTGATAGTGTAATAACGGTGCAAACTCCTTACGGAACGTCTCAGAGTCAGGAATCAGTTTATTCATTAATTCAAAGTCTGAACCTGCAACAGGCTCAGTATCGGAACGGCGAACCCTTTGCCCTGCCGCCGGTCTGGTAAGTGCGGGATAGCGGCGCCACAGGGAAGGAGACAGAAGACCGTCATCGGCGGTCATTGTGCCAACGGCAGCCAGTTGCAGACGATAGCTGCCATTCCCGTAAGGCTCTGCTGTCAGTTCCAGATGACGCCCCAGGGAGCCATATCCGGTCACGGCCAGAGGTACGGATTTCCTACTGTCTTTCGCTGTCGTTTGATTAAACCTTACCTGTATGGGCAGGGTCTCTTTGAGCATCAACTGACGGGGGTTTACTACCGGTAACGGCAGTCTGTCCTGTCCGGGGTTGCCCTGTCCAGAGTAGTGTCGAGGCAAACCAAGTTCAGTACGAATCCGGTTTTTGGCCGCATTGGTATCTTCTTCTGGCGCCAGCCCGAGCGCCAGTCGCAATGCTTCTCCCAGCTGGTAAAAGAACGAAAGATGGCCTGCAAGCCACCCGGAACCGTAGGGTAAATCCCCCTCATCCGGATCAAAAGGGATCAGTGTGAAGGTGCCGTTATTGACTGTCTGGTTAATGGGTGCAAGGTCTGTCCCGTTATTCGGGGCAAGGTCATGAACGGTGTCATTTTCCGCACTATGACGCATGGGCAGGTAGGTCAGCGGGCCGGGCTCTCTGCCGGGAAATGCACCATTGCGACCGGGGATAATCAGACTGGCATACTCTCCGGGGATCGTCCTGTTGTGGTCATCGGGGGAGACTTTCATTAAACCTTGGTCGTGTATGTCACCAAGGGTATCAGGTCTTATCGGGGTCGTTACATTGCCCGACAGCATCCGTAACTTGTCAGTATTGTTCAACCGGTGTCTGAACAGCTCGCTGGCATCCACCAGTTGCCGCAGGTCACTGGCAAGGGTCTGATGACTGGAACTGGCCAGATAGTCCGGTGTCAGATAAACCCCAATCCAGTCACCCAGAGCCTTGAGGGTAAGGAATCTGCCCCGAACGCTGCTGGTGGTATTGTTTAAGAGCGGCGCCTGCTCCGGCTCCAACAGGCCATCGTATTCACTTTGTTGTGCCTCATCATTTTTTTTCAGTCGCTGAAGGTTTGCCAAAACTGGGCTGTCGGGGTCTCTGGCAGTCAGCCAGTCCAGACTGCCATCAAGCGCCCTGCGGAAAAACCATTGTTCACTGCGCAACGGTTGTTCGTTGTAAACGGTTTCGATGGCAGTGAGCAAATCCGCCATTTCTCCGGCTGTGCGATTAGTCTCCAACGCCTGCCAGTCTTCCATAACGCTGGCAAGTGCTGGCGCCAGCCCGTCAGCCTGGTAAAGTTCCCGGACGGCATCAACAAAGTCTTCCGCTGTGCCACCCCGTTTCCTGAGATCATGGCGTTGGCCTGACACCAGTTGCCGGTAGAGATCACCGGACTCTTGTGGCCATTGCCGGGCCTGGTAACGTTCATCAAGCCCATAATGTGGTTTTAGTGCTTCCAGCCTGCTGCCAGTGATCCCCCACAGCTGTTCAATACCGGCCACAGCCAGGGCATTGTCGGTCAGGGTTTCTCTCCATGTTGGTATCAGCAGGGCCGACAGTCCGTGCCCAAGAGCTTCGTCAGAGTGCCGGGAAAGATCGGCGGCTCCCAGACGAATCAGTGGCCGACTGTCGTTTGTGAAGGTTGCGTCACTGTCAATAAATAATCGGTCGGACTCTGCCTTGATAAGAGGGACTTTGTTATCCGTGCCACCCGGATCACTGGCAATCTGCAGTCCGTGAAGAAAGGTCAGCAACTGCCGGTTAAAACCACCGTATAGAAACAGTCCTGCCAATTTCTTGAGGTCAAAAACCAGCCGCCGGAGCGTTTGTGCCGGATCCTTGTAACCGAGTGAATGGTAGCTTTCCACATCAAGGGTGATGTCGGCCAGTCGCAGTGGCGGAGCGGCGTCGCCCTGGGGGTATACCCTGATGCCTATTTCTGTTCCGTTAACCCGGGTGCGGTAACCATCGCCAAAAGCAGGACAGGCTATTGTCTCGTCGATGCGCAAAAGAGGCGCGACGGGTGTGAAAGGAGAAAAACTGTCAGGCACTGGTCTGGTAACATTGCCTGTTGGACGGATCTCCTCACTTTTGAGCCAGGCAAGTGTTTGACCAAGATCGTTTTTAGAATGCCAGTGTCTGGCTTGCAGTTGGGCACTTAGAGGAGTTGGCGGCTTCCCAGGATTTTTTGGGGCATTGAACAGATCAGGAAGCAAAGACTCCAGCCAATAGAGTGAAACCGGTGATACTTTCTGATTCAACCATTTGGCAGCCAGGGTTTCAGAGATAAAGTCGAGCTGTGTTTGAGTGGCTATAGCGGAAACCACGTCATCAGTCTGGCTGATGGGAGACGGGATTAAACCGCCACCATTTTCTGTGGAACCATTCTGACGTGCCTGAAATTCTGACCAGAAGTTATTGGGATCACAGGCCTCATAAACGACCATTGCCATATTGTTTAGCAACCTGGCAACGAGCCGGTCAGTTCCGGGAGCATCGGCCAGACTGGAGGGTTGGCCTGAAGCCTGGGGCAATGATGACGGATTGATGATCGATTGCCCGATTAAAAATGTCACGCCATCGTCATCATAATAGATATTCTGCCCCGGCAAATCACGGTCAGACAGGATAATACTGATATTCCGATGTATATAGTGAGGAAAAAGACCGGACTGCTCGATTAGCCAGAAAGCTCGGTCAATGGCTGTCCTGACAGTACTGATATGTGCTGGCGTGGCAAAGCCCGACATCGGTCGGGCCCGGTCCGTCGACAGCTTGATGGCAAAAGTATCAGTATTAACACTGGCCGAGTAGAACCAGCCATTGCTGGTCTTGAGCCACTGTCTTTTGGGAGAAGGATTGAGAGGATTGGTATCGGTCAGATTGGCAGGCATACGGGAAGCTCTCCGTAACTAACAGGTTGTTCAGCCCCCGTCTATCCTAGTTAAAGGTTGCGGAGTCGTCAGATTTTGTTTCATTCCCTGGCTTGCCGATGACACAAACGATGGGCTCCCGCTACTGTGATTGCCTGACAGGGCACTGAGGTCCTGAACCAGTCGCTGGTAGTGCTGGTAAAGTTCCGTATTATTCAGGCTTGTTCCTACTGGCCGCTCACTCTCCGATCCAATGTTGTTTTTCTCACCTCCGGCCAGGCTGCACAGGTAATTCACCAGCCGTTGCCCTCTGCGAATGATTTTGTTCAGAAAGGTCACGGCTTCATTCTCTCCCCCGTCACTGTCGTTCATGGCTAACTTGCTGTCATTCCTGTTGATCATAGCCATGGGGTTCAGGCTGACTTGTCCACCTTTAAAGTGCAGACTGGCCAGCACCTCCGGTTTCACCAGTGCCAGTGTCTGGTTAGTGCCGGTATTGATGATCCTGAAGGTTTGGCTCTCCAATGGCAGGGAAGCGCTGCTGCGGGTAAAGTTGCTGCTGCGGGTGAGATTGCTCTGCACCTGCGGGTTACACTGGCTGAACGCCACCTGTCCCGGGGTCAGGTCGGTAAAGAACAGTGCGGTGCTGTTATCACCCGACAAACGTCGTAAATCCGCCTTAGACCCGGACGACAGTAGAACATAATGCTTGCCATGGCTGTCGATTGTGCGGGCTGGCCTGCACGCCCGCAGGTCATAGACGTCATTGCCAACACCGCCGACCAGCGGGCGCGTCCAGTCGAGAATGGCCTGCCACAGGCTGCTGTTGCCGGGCGTATCCAGCCTCCGGTTGTCACACTGGTCGCCCCGGTTTGCCAGCACTTCTGGCCGTGCTGCGATGTTGCCTGAGGTTCCCAGCAGCAGCAGGTCATGACCGCCCCATCCACGGAGTGACCACTGTCGGGCGTCGGCGCCAAGGTACAGAATATTACTGCGGCTATTGCCCCAGAGTCTCGCTGTCCTGTTACCGACGGCGGACGAGCTGATCACGGAGGGCAGAAACGGCCATGACTGGTAACCGCTGTCGGGTTTCGGCCCGCTCACCTGAACACTGCCCGGCTCCCAGCCCCACTGTCCTGTGCCAGTAATAAACACCTGACGTCTGACGTATGTGGCGTTCAGGGGTTCCAGTGTCAGTTTAATCCCGTCCATCGCCTGGTAGGTGACGATTTTTACCGGTTGGTCCTGCTGGATGTACAGGGGGTTGCTGGCTGTGGCGTTGATGAATCGGAGGCGTTCCTTCCTGACGAGGCTGCTCACCGTGAGTGGCAGGACGACCCCCTGACCTGAGTCCGTCACCCGTGCTGCCAGGTCGGATAATGATAGCTCAAGGTCATTGAACACCAGCGTTGTGGGTTGCAGGAACTGGTCGTGCTGTCTGGCCCAGACCTGCTGAATCTCGATCTCGGCATCGCCGGTGGTAAACCGGTTGGACAGCACCAGGTTCTGACCCCGGCGCCAGGCAAGGAAGAGGAAGGCCGATACATTCAGTTCAATGCGGGTTTGTGCCCTGTCGTGCTTGGTGATGCTTTCTTCAGCCAGGCCGGGATGGATGAGGATTCGGGCAAAAAATGACAAGTCTGTCTCATCCAGTTTAATCACGTCGGACCCACCCTGGCTCTCCACCATGATCCCGAACCGCTGTCGGGTACCGTTCCGGACAAAGGCCACCCGATGCTCTTGGTAGTAAGTGTCCAGCCGCAACGTTTCCAGTTTGATCTTGTCGGCTCCGGGGGTTCCTGACAGCAGCAGACCCTCGGCCATCACGGCGACCCTGCCAAAGGTGCCCAGTGATTGGTAACCCTTTTGGGTGACCCGGTACAGCGTCTGGTTGTTCCGGTTATAAACGACCGTGCTCGTTGACGGAGGGAGCGAGAACTTCCGGACGCTGCCAATCACTTGCTGAACGCCGTGCTCCTTGCCAGGCAAACCGAACAACAGTCTCTGTTTACGGGGACTCTGGCCCTGGTAATCCATCCAGGCTACCTGGGTTGGGGAATAGCCAGAGCGCAGCGTGAGGGCGATCAGTTCGGTGTCAGCCTTCTGGCGTATGCCCGCTGGCAGAGATCCCATGGCCTGGTTAAAATCTTGCCGGGTCCAGTAGACCAGCCTGCCGGTGGTGTTTCTGGGTCCCATCAGGCTGAGGTCCAGTGCCACCAGGGCCAGATGCTCCCGGTTAGCCAGGTATTGGGCCGTCGGTGTCTGGATGCGCCACGCCCGGGCACCGTGTTCCCAGTGGTGGCTACCCCTCAAGTCGATACGCTTAGCCATGTAACGGCAGGGAACGGAGATTTGGTCATCGAACTCACTGGGCATCCCGGTCAGCGAAGCGGCGGCGGCCTCACCACAAAAGGGATGGCCTTTGGCGCCCTGATCAGGCTGTCGGAAAAACTCGAAAGCCTCCTCTTTGCGAGTGTCCGACAGCGCGAGCAGTTGGCCGTCGTCGTTCACCATGACTTCAAACTGGTCACGGGTGTTGGCTGCCAGCAGGGTGTCGCTGTCCGGGTAGTACCAGACGTCCAGTTGCCTGATCGCGCTGAACAGGGGGTGGTCGATGATTGCGGTGATGGGTCTCAGCGGCACCAGCCCCACCTTGGCCGAGAACCCCTCCCGGGCCCCTTTCAGCCGGTCTCGCAGCAGACTCTTGAGCTCACGGATGAAAAAACGGGCACTGGTGGTGGTCCAGGTTGTACCGGGGTGTTCTATGGTCAGTTTGGCGAAGATCAGGTTGACTACCTTGCCCAGGTTCAGGCTGTCCACCATCAGGCCAGACTGGGGGGTGAACTGGTGCACACTCAGGGTATCGTTCGACTTGGCGACGATCTGCCCGGTGGCTTCCACCTGCCAGTTCTTAAAAGGTCCTGACTCCACCGACAGGTTTTCGCTGACCACCCGGGTGTTATCCCAGGCCTTGTCCGGTATCCACAGCCGGTAGCCACCGTTGGTATCGGCCAGGAGGCTGCCGGAGTGCGCCTGCACATGCCTGAAGACGCCGACTCTGGCTATCTTTGCCTTTACTTCTGCCTTTTCCAGCGCTCGCTTCTCGCCTGCAGGGCGGATCAAATGGAAACCGGAGTTCAGCCGCTGGATACCACCGGGGCGATTCACGTCGGTGCTGAAGTAATACAGTTTGCCGGAGTGCCGACTGAACAAAATGTAGTAAACAGTCTGGCCCCGAACCACCACCTTGTGGACCGGCAGGTGCTCTTCACGCAGTGCCCTGCGGACACGCTCATTGATCGTCCGTAAACGGCTTCCGTCGTTTCTATTGTTTGGCATGTCGCCATCCAGCAGGCTGCTCAGGAAGGTAATATAGCTTCGGGTGGCGTCGTCATAAAAACCGGTTCTAAGAAGACGGCGGCTGCCGTAGCTATCGACATCCTGCAAGGGAATCAGCCCATGGTCGGATGTCGTTGTGTCAGATGCCACTGCAGGTGGGGTAGGGGGTACACTGAGCTGGCCATCCAGGGTTTCTGCCGCAATCACCTGGTGAGCCAGCTGACCGGACGGGCTGGCTGTCAACAGGTAATAATAGGGGGCATCAAACACCAGCAATTGTGACTCATCTTTGTTCGGCATTATCTTTGAGACATGGCGGCCAAACAAGCTGGCATTCAACTGGAAGTGCGAGATTTCCCGGGTCAGTGCCTCCTTATTCTGGAATAACACCTTGCCGTTGGCGGAGTCGAAAAAATAGTAGCCGGTAGTCGGGTTCCCCTGGACCGGTTGCACCTGGACCGGTTGCACCTGGGCGCTGGCAGCAATGAGCCGGATTTCCTGATGCTTAAGGGTATCGTACCAAAGCAGGACCCGGCCCAACTGATCCCAGTCTGCTTCGGCCAGTCCCAGCTTGCCAGGGAAGCAGCGGTAGGGTTTCTTGAGATACTCATTAACCTGTCGGTCACAGTCCCGCTGGTGCTGTAACCAGGCTGGGTTCTGCCGATTATTGCTCTTGGGTAGTGGGTCAAGGGCACCGTTCATCTCCCACCGGTTCGGTATTTTGGGTGACCACCCGGATGTGGTTGTGGTCCACCGGTTCGGCGCTCCGTCCATACAGCGTGCACGGATCTGAGGTGAGAAGTCGCAGTCTTTCAGCTCCAGCGGCAGGAACCGGCTGGCCGCAGTGTAACGGCTCATGATTCTGTTCAGTTTCGACGCCCTTGATGGCCCGTCATTCAGTCCTCCATTGTCGTACAAGCGCTGAATCACTTTGTGATCCAGCAGCCGCCACTCAAACTGTGCGTTGGGATCCCGGGCCACGACTTTATACGAGGGAGCCTGTTCATACCAGGAGTGTGGTCTTGGTTCAGGAAATCGGAAAAGGGTCTCACCCAGCTTGAAGTCCCGGTTATCTTCATAGGACAGGCTCACCCAGGACCGACAGTTTTGTACTTGGTCATCCCGCTCAGTAATGCAGGCATAGGGGAGCTTGCCGTCGTAGTTCAACACCCAGGTAGAGGCCGTCTGCCCCTGGGGGTGAAGGTGGATAGTGTGTTCACCGTTGGATATCAGGGCGTAGGTTTTGTTGGCCCCTTCAGGACTATACACGTCATACTTCAGAAGTCGGGAGAATGTCGATGAGACCTCGCGAAAGACGACGACGTGATCCTTGTTATCGAGATACAGTCTGCTGGTTGAGCGACGGTATTTCAAACTGTCGGTATGGGTGAACATCTGGCCAAGGTATTTATAGTCGTAGCTGATGTCATCACATGAGCCATGCCCGTCGCACTCGGTATACCGGGTGTCTTTCACTTTTTTCTGGTATAACCGTTTCAGCTTGCTGTCGCTGACAGCATCCAGAAGTTTCGCACCGGGGGAACTGCTGTCTGGCGCACTCCCCAGAGAGGTCTGGTCCAAGGGACTGTAGAGGAGCTTGACCTCCCACGGGGGTACAGAAGGCATTAAAATGACCTTTTTATCGCTCATCTGCCCCAGGTTGCGGAATACCCCGTCTGAGCATTGATACCCGGTTAAACGCGACTCCGTCCGGCACAATGTCGCCAGGGCATCGTCGATCAGGTTAAAGGTGTCAGGGGAGTATTCGATCCGGTTGATGTCGCTGGCGCAGTGCCGTAAAGGAGCCTTAGGTACATAGGGTATCTTCTCACAGTTTTTCTGTTTCCAGTCGTCTTTTTTCCCGGCGATTAAGGTTGGCTTGAATGAATAGACGCCACCGTAGGTCAGGGTCTGGTTCTCCAGGTTGATAGACCGGATGTTCAGGGGCAGGAGACTTTTGCCATCCCCGCTCATCAAGGCATTGAGGGTCTGCTTGTTGGCCAGGAAGCTTTTGGGGTCCAGCTGGGCGTGGATCAGGTCAAAGATTTTGGCAGCCTCACCCGAGGCATCCTGCAACTTTTTGTAGGCCAGCTTTTTTAACTTCCTTTTATAGTTCTCCTGAAAAATACCCCTGACGTAGTGCATGATCCCGTCAATAAATGCCCCGACTGGCCCGAGGAACTCTGAAATGACGGAGACATAGGTATCCACCCACTCAAAGGTCACCATGGATTCCATGAGTTTCTTGACTTCCGGGTCCTCTTCGTTCTCGTACTCAATGAGGGTCAGGGTGAGACTGGCTCCCGGCACGGCGAGACCCAGTATGGGCACAAAACGACCGACTTTTTTACCCAGCCTGCCGACTTTTTTCAGACCGCCGGGCAACTTGCCCGACCCGGAAATATCGGGTAGCTTTGGTGGTTTCTGACCGGGGGGCAATGACGACCGGATGGCCGGGATGATTGTCTTGATCCCCTGTCGCCCGAGATTGATGATCTCAATCCCTTGCAATGCCACAGCCGTATAAAAAAGCGTCTGGCGCCCGGTATAAATCTGCTGTTGGGTGTCCGTCATATTCTGAGACGGGGGATTTTTGTAATGGTGTCCCACAGGGGAAAGCCCTGCTATCAGGTCGTAAAGGCCTATAAAAGACCTGAGCTTTTCCAGTCCGTTGGTGGAAGATTTTTTTCCTTTGACCCGGAATCCCTGACGACCCGTCCCCTGGAGAAAGCCCCGGAAGCGATCAAAGGCACCGGAGGTAAACCGGATGTTCTTACGGGTCAGGGTATCGGGTTCCATAAAGTCCATGCGCCAGCCACGGCCATCCCGACGAAGGGTATCCAGTTGGGGAGCCATGCTGTCGGCGAGTGAGTGCCGGGCTTTAATGTCCCCCAGGGCGGTATCAAACTCCAGCAGCCGCTGCCTGAATTCGGCTCGTTCAGAGGCCACACTTGAGAGGCTGTCTTCAGTCCGGGGCGGCACCGGAACCGAAAGGTGGCTGGGCGGCAAATAGCGGAGCGGGGGATTTGAATCCGATGGCCGGGGCGACCTCAGCACAGTCTTTTCGCCGGGAAGCAACCGGTACTCTGGTTGTCCGGTGCCCGGGGAGCGCAGCACAAGGCTTTCAATCGCCGGGCGGTCCTTCGGCATCAGATGCTGGATATCTTTCACCAGTCGTTTGAAAACCTGGGGGCTGCCACTTCTGGGTTCGACAATCAGCTTGCCGACCAGGGGTTTGCCATGGGTGGGCGAGCGGGTCATAAAGGTTTTCAGGGCGTTCAGGGCTGTGATTCCGCGGGACTGGTTGCTGCTGGCAAGATCGCTGACGGTCAGGGTGGCGATGTAGCGGTCCGGGGTAAAGTCGACCAGTGTCGTCAAAGCATGGGCAATCAGTCTGGCTGGCCGACCGAGAACGGTGACGCGGTTGCCGTCTCCCCCGGCGATGGCCGACTGAACCCGGCCATCGGGTGTGAGCAGCACATAACCGGCAGCGGGGGTAGCTTTCAGCAACAGGGGCTGACCACTCAGGGTGCCGTCTTTTATCTGCTGTTGAGCGCGGGTAAACGAATCTTCGTCCAGGGCAATGACCGAGTGCATGCCCCGGGCGTGAGCTAATGCGTCCTTGCCTTCCAGGCGACGAAACCGGGTGAAAAAATTCTGCAGCCAGCGCTCATCTTCGTTGGCGGGTTTGATCAGGGCGATATCCGTTTTTTTCCTGTCGTTGCCAAGACGGAGCTGGGTTTTGAAGCCGGAAAGTAACCGGAGGGCATACTCCAGGTTTTTGCGTCGAGCATCGCAGCTGCCGGCACCGGCTGATCTTCGAGGCCTGCGACAAGCCCCTTGTGGCGGGACCGGGAGAACATGTACGTTGTCGAAATCATTTTTGAATTCTGCGTTAATTTCGGCGGCACCTTCCGGCGTTTCAATATCGACATTGTGAATATAGTATGAGCCTTTCTGTACTTGGTTTTTGATGTTTTCGAAGGCCTTGGCCTTTGCTTCATTACTCTTGAAGTGTTCTATCTCCCGCTCAAGCTGATTCATGTGATCATTGTGAAAACGTCTTTCATAGCGCGCAAGCCACTCAGTGTAAGAGGAAGATTGCATCGCCATTTGGAGTGTTTCTCTCAAACGCGTGGTTTCTGTTTCATGCGGATGAATGAAAGCAGCATTTTCAGTCGGCGGTTGCTGCACTAATCCAAAATAGATCGCTGCCTGGAAATCTGTGTAGTATGAGTATTTGCTGGCATCTTTTCTATTGTCGATAAACTCTCGGCGGCCTGTGGAAGTGGGCACTCTGTTTTTGGATCCGGCAGAGGCAGAACCATCCTGGTGTCTGTCACCGGCATACATCATTTCGACAAGGGCTGCAGCTGAATCCGTCGCGAGTCTGGGATCGGTCGAACGCTGGGAATTCTCAGCGACTACGGATTCGAACAACTGATCTGCGAAGATGGATTCGGAAATGTCAATGTTGGGTCTGCGAGTAAATTCATTATCAGGGTCAAGGGAGTCCAACCCGAACTTGGCTATGTAAGTAACGGTGTCGTCTTCATTCAGGGTAAAAACAATACGGTTGAGTTCAGGATCGGGCGCATCTCTTGAGGTTGACGGCCTGTTAGGATCACCACCGGTGGTTTGCCGTGGAACGCCTGCGGATAAGTATCCCCGAACTGCAACAGCAGAATTTGCACGGATACCTTTTTTGGCCAACTCCCTCAGAACTTCAGGTATAACATAATCTTTCTGGTCAGCACCCAATACACCCTTAGAACCTGGAATGTCTTGTGCAGAGTTATCAAAAGAGAATGCTATGTTTTGTACGGTGGTATTCTCGGGGATCACTTTGATTAAAACTGATGATAGCTTTCTCACTAAGTACAGGGAGTTAATGGAATTAATCTCACTCGACTCTGTAGCAGAGAAATCAAGACTTCCAGTAATAAAGACTTTAGTGTCTTCGCCGATATTTTTGAATGGTGTTCCTAAAATTGTTCTAGTTTCTAGTGTTTTACTTCGATCAGAATAAACAATGTCATATAAGACGCTCTTGCCGTTTGGAGTGCGATACCTAATATGTTTTTCATAACTCTGCCTCGCAGACTCTCCATTGTCCCTAATTCTGGGCATATTAATTATTATTAACTTGTCGTATGGTCGCCTAAGCGCTGAGTCTGGCAGGTCAGAATCAGTGCCATAAGAGTTCATGCTATAGAAGGGATTTTCCGTTGAGAAGCTCTTAACTTCGGAGATTATAGGTTTTCCCCCGGAAACGGTTCTTTCTAATCTTTCAAAAGCGTCATAACCTAGTTTAGCGAGAATCCGGTGGTCAAGATCCCCGTTATTATATGAAAGCTCCGCTAACATGATTGCAATTCTATAGATTTCTTTGTTGTAGGCAGGATCTCTACGTTTATTGGATTCATTCAAAGACTTGATTATCTCAATTATGCGTCTTTCTTTGCTTGTTCCATTGTTTTTAAATTTTTCTAAAATACTGTGGAAAAATATGGTTTCTTCAAGTACTTTGTTGATCAGTGGGTTATTTGGGAAGGCTTCCAACATCATTGGTTTGATTGAATCATCGTGGCGTCCGGCTTTATTCTTGTCTTGAGGAATTAAAGTTCTACCGAAAAATATTTTATCGTCACTAACTCCACTCGTTGGACGTTCACTCAGTGTAACAAATAGTTTGCAACAAATGTTTTCTTCTATGACACTTTTAATTCGATTTAATTTTTCTTGTGACAGGTTTATATCGTCTATCTTGAAGTAACGGTCAGGATCAGGGATAAGTTTACGTTCAAACATATTTTCCAAAACAGCACGTACCTTAGCTCTTTCTAGCTGCACTCTCTCACTACTGTCCACTTCCCTTCCCGATGTAGACTTGCTCGAGATGCCGCTTTTTTCGAAGGGCCCAGCCTTCAGTGCTGGTAGCAGTCCTTTATCTATATATACCCCTCCATAAGAGTTTTTATGGTAAATCCCTATAGCTCTTTCGGTTATCAAAGGTTTTTTAAGGCTTAAGGTGTACTTGATATATTCACTGTGTTGTCGTTCAAAATCAGAAGTATCTCCTACAACATTATTCATGCCAATGGTTCTTCGAATTTGATTTAATACATTGTTGGTTTTATTCCATTGGGTGGTAAACAACCTCTTTACACTGTCTGAAAAATCGGCTTTCATTATATCCAATCTTTCTATGTCATCGTTTTCACCCATAAAAGCATCGATTTTTTGCCAGATACTACGCCTCAACCACGCAATATCAGCGGGATAATCTGTTTCAATCCTTTGTTGTATTCTCTCAGAATACAGCAACAAATATAGAATTCTTTTGTATATCAAGGCTTTGGGAGCCCATACATAGATATCATGGTTCTTGTTCGCCCAGGCCCATACTTTCACGCAAATAAATTCCCAATCTTCAGCAGGACCGACAATAGCAAAATGAATCTTCTTGGGTATAGCTGGCACGATAATACCTGATAGATTGATTTACATGGTTTTCAAAAGGGTTTTGATAATTGTCTTTTCACCGGCGTGGTCAGAGGACTTTAAATGCTTAAAAATCGCACCGTGCAGTGTAGTCCGGAATTGAGAAATTGACCTGCCTAGCCGTTCTATAAAATAAATTTGTCGTCTTTTTAAGCATGGGTAGGTTACTGACAATCAGCCAAGACCCATCGTCGTCAAACTTAGCGGTGTCGTCAGGTTCTGCACTATTCTCTGTTTTGCCGATGGGATAAACGACGGGCTATCACCGCTGCGATTGCCAGTCAGGGCACTGAGGTCCTGAACCAGTCGCTGGTAGTGCTGGTAAAGTTCCGTATTATTCAGGCTTGTTCCTACTGGCCGCTCACTCTCCGATCCAATGTTGTTTTTCTCACCTCCGGCCAGGCTGCACAGGTAATTCACCAGCCGTTGCCCTCTGCGAATGATTTTGTTCAGAAAGGTCACGGCTTCATTCTCTCCCCCGTCACTGTCGTTCATGGCTAACTTGCTGTCATTCCTGTTGATCATAGCCATGGGGTTCAGGCTGACTTGTCCACCTTTAAAGTGCAGACTGGCCAGCACCTCCGGTTTCACCAGCGCCATTGTCTGGTTGTTGCGGGTATCGATGATCCTGAAGGTTTGGCTCTCCAATGGCAGGGAGTGGTTGCTGTGGGTGAGATTGCTCTGCACCTGCGGGTTACACTGGCTGAACGCCACCTGTTCCGGGGTCAGGTCGGTAAAGAACAGTGCGGTGCTGTTATCACCCGACAAACGTCGTAAATCCGCCTTAGACCCGGACGACAGTAGAACATAATGCTTGCCACGGCTGTCGATTGTGCGGGCTGGCCTGCACGCCCGCAGGTCATAGACGTCATTGCCAACACCGCCGACCAGCGGGCGAGTCCAGTCGAGAATGGCCTGCCACAGGCTGCTGTTGCCGGGCGTATCCAGCCTCCGGTTGTCACACTGGTCGCCCCGGTTTGCCAGCACTTCTGGCCGTGCTGCGATGTTGCCTGAGGTTCCCAGCAGCAGCAGGTCATGACCGCCCCATCCACGGAGTGACCACTGTCGGGCGTCGGCGCCAAGGTACAGAATATTACTGCGGCTATTGCCCCAGAGTCTCGCTGTCCTGTTACCGACGGCGGACGAGCTGATTACGGAGGGTAGAAACGGCCATGACTGGTAACCGCTGTCGGGTTTCGGCCCGCTCACCTGAACACTGCCCGGCTCCCAGCCCCACTGTCCTGTGCCAGTAATAAACACCTGACGTCTGACGTATGTGGCGTTCAGGGGTTCCAGTGTCAGTTTAATCCCGTCCATCGCCTGGTAGGTGACGATTTTTACCGGTTGGTCCTGCTGGATGTACAGGGGGTTGCTGGCTGTGGCGTTGATGAATCGGAGGCGTTCCTTCCTGACGAGGCTGCTCACCGTGAGTGGCAGGACGACCCCCTGACCTGAGTCCGTCACCCGTGCTGCTAGGTCGGATAATGACAGCTCAAGGTCATTGAACACCAGCGTTGTGGGTTGCAGGAACTGGTCGTGCTGTCTGGCCCAGACCTGCTGAATCTCGATCTCGGCATCGCCGGTGGTAAACCGGTTGGACAGCACCAGGTTCTGACCCCGGCGCCAGGCAAGGAAGAGGAAGGCCGATACATTCAGTTCAATGCGGGTTTGTGCCCTGTCGTGCTTGGTGATGCTTTCTTCAGCCAGGCCGGGATGGATGAGGATTCGGGCAAAAAATGACAAGTCTGTCTCATCCAGTTTAATCACGTCGGACCCACCCTGGCCCTCTACCATGATCCCGAACCGCTGTCGGGTACCCTTGTGGACAAAGGCCACCTGATGCTCTTGGTAGTAAGTGTCCAGCCGCAACGTTTCCAGTTTGATCTTGTCGGCTCCGGGGGTTCCTGACAGCAGCAGACCCTCCGCCATCACGGCGACCCTGCCAAAGGTGCCCAGTGATTGGTAACCCTTTTGGGTGACCCGGTACAGCGTCTGGTTGTTCCGGTTATAAACGACCGTGCTCGTTGACGGAGGGAGCGAGAACTTCCGGACGCTGCCAATCACTTGCTGAACGCCGTGCTCCTTGCCAGGCAAACCGAACAACAGTCTTTGTTTACGGGGACTCCGGCCCCGGTAATCCATCCAGGCTACCTGGGTTGGGGAATAGCCAGGGCGCAGCGTGAGGGCGATCAGTTCGGTGTCAGCCTTCTGGCGTATGCCCGCTGGCAGAGATCCCATGGCCTGGTTAAAATCTTGCCGGGTCCAGTAGACCAGGCTGCCGGTGGTGTTTCTGGGTCCCATCAGGCTGAGGTCCAGCGCCACCAGGGCCAGATGCTCCCGGTTAGCCAGGTATTGGGCCGTCGGTGTCTGGATGCGCCACGCCCGGGCACCGTGTTCCCAGTGGTGGCTACCCCTCAAGTCGATACGCTTAGCCATGTAACGGCAGGGAACGGAGATTTGGTCATCGAACTCACTGGGCATCCCGGTCAGCGAAGCGGCGGCGGCCTCACCACAAAAGGGATGGCCTTTGGCGCCCTGATCAGGCTGTCGGAAAAACTCGAAAGCCTCCTCTTTGCGAGTGTCCGACAGGGCGAGCAGTTGGCCGTCGTCGTTCACCATGACTTCAAACTGGTCACCGGTGTTGGCTGCCAGCAGGGTGTCGCTGTCCGGGTAGTACCAGACGTCCAGTTGCCTGATCGCGCTGAACAGGGGGTGGTCGATGATTGCGGTGATGGGTCTCAGCGGCACCAGCCCCACCTTGGCCGAGAACCCCTCCCGGGCCCCTTTCAGCCGGTCTCGCAGCAGACTCTTGAGCTCACGGATGAAAAAACGGGCACTGGCGGTGGTCCAGGTTGTACCGGGGTGTTCTATGGTCAGTTTGGCGAAGATCAGGTTGACTACCTTGCCCAGGTTCAGGCTGTCCACCATCAGGCCAGACTGGGGGGTGAACTGGTGCACACTCAGGGTATCGTTCGACTTGGCGACGATCTGCCCGGTGGCTTCCACCTGCCAGTTCTTAAAAGGTCCTGACTCCACCGACAGGTTTTCGCTGACCACCCGGGTGTTATCCCAGGCCTTGTCCGGTATCCACAGCCGGTAGCCACCGTTGGTATCGGCCAGGAGGCTGCCGGAGTGCGCCTGCACATGCCTGAAGACGCCGACTCTGGCTATCTTTGCCTTTACTTCTGCCTTTTCCAGCGCTCGCTTCTCGCCTGCAGGGCGGATCAAATGGAAACCGGAGTTCAGCCGCTGGATACCACCGGGGCGATTCACGTCGGTGCTGAAGTAATACAGTTTGCCGGAGTGCCGACTGAACAAAATGTAGTAAACAGTCTGGCCCCGAACCACCACCTTGTGGACCGGCAGGTGCTCTTCACGCAGTGCCCTGCGGACACGCTCATTGATCGTCCGTAAACGGCTTCCGTCGTTTCTATTGTTTGGCATGTCGCCATCCAGCAGGCTGCTCAGGAAGGTAATATAGCTTCGGGTGGCGTCGTCATAAAAACCGGTTCTAAGAAGACGGCGGCTGCCGTAGCTATCGACATCCTGCAAGGGAATCAGCCCATGGTCGGATGTCGTTGTGTCAGATGCCACTGCAGGTGGGGTAGGGGGTACACTGAGCTGGCCATCCAGGGTTTCTGCCGCAATCACCTGGTGAGCCAGCTGACCGGACGGGCTGGCCGTCAACAGGTAATAATAGGGGGCATCAAATACCAGCAATTGTGACTCATCTTTGTTCGGCATTATCTTTGAGACATGGCGGCCAAACAAGCTGGCATTCAACTGGAAGTGCGAGATTTCCCGGGTCAGTACCTCCTTATTCTGGAATAACACCTTGCCGTTGGCGGAGTCGAAAAAATAGTAGCCGGTAGTCGGGTTCCCCTGGACCGGTTGCACCTGGACCGGTTGCACCTGGACCGGTTGCACCTGGGCGCTGGCAGCAATGAGCCGGATTTCCTGATGGTTAAGGGTATCGTACCAAAGCAGGACCCTGCCCAACTGATCCCAGTCTGCTTCGGCCAGTCCCAGCTTGCCAGGGAAGCAGCGGTAGGGTTTCTTGAGATACTCATTAACCTGTCGGTCACAGTCCCGCTGGTGCTGTAACCAGGCTGGGTTCTGCCGATTATTGCTCTTGGGTAGTGGGTCAAGGGCACCGTTCATCGCCCACCGGTTCGGTATTTTGGGTGACCACCCGGATGTGGTTGTGGTCCACCGGTCCGGCGCTCTGTCCATACAGCGTGCACGGATCTGAGGTGAGAAGTCGCAGTCTTTCAGCTCCAGCGGCAGGAACCGGCTGGCCGCAGTGTAACGGCTCATGATTCTGTTCAGTTTCGACGCCCTTGATGGCCCGTCATTCAGTCCTCCATTGTCGTACAAGCGCTGAATCACTTTGTGATCCAGCAGCCGCCACTCAAACTGTGCGTTGGGATCCCGGGCCACTACTTTATACGAGGGAGCCTGTTCATACCAGGAGTGTGGTCTTGGTTCAGGAAATCGGAAAAGGGTCTCACCCAGCTTGAAGTCCCGGTTATCTTCATAGGACAGGCTCACCCAGGACCGACAGTTTTGTACCTGGTCATCCCGCTCAGTAATGCAGGCATAGGGGAGCTTGCCGTCGTAGTTCAACACCCAGGTAGAGGCCGTCTGCCCCTGGGGGTGAAGGTGGATAGTGTGTTCACCGTTGGATATCAGGGCGTAGGTTTTGTTGGCCCCTTCAGGACTATACACGTCATACTTCAGAAGTCGGGAGAATGTCGATGAGACCTCGCGAAAGACGACGACGTGATCCTTGTTATCGAGATACAGTCTGCTGGTTGACCGACGGTATTTCAAACTGTCGGTATGGGTGAACATCTGGCCAAGGTATTTATAGTCGTAGCTGATGTCATCACATGAGCCATGCCCGTCGCACTCGGTATACCGGGTGTCTTTCACTTTTTTCTGGTATAACCGTTTCAGCTTGCTGTCGCTGACAGCATCCAGAAGTTTCGCACCGGGGGAACTGCTGTCTGGCGCACTCCCCAGAGAGGTCTGGTCCAAGGGACTGTAGAGGAGCTTGACCTCCCACGGGGGTACAGAAGGCATTAAAATGACCTTTTTATCGCTCATCTGCCCCAGGTTGCGGAATACCCCGTCTGAGCATTGATACCCGGTTAAACGCGACTCCGTCCGGCACAATGTCGCCAGGGCATCGTCGATCAGGTTAAAGGTGTCAGGGGAGTATTCGATCCGGTTGATGTCGCTGGCGCAGTGCCGTAAAGGAGCCTTGGGTACATAGGGTATCTTCTCACAGTTTTTCTGTTTCCAGTCGTCTTTTTTCCCGGCGATTAAGGTTGGCTTGAATGAATAGACGCCACCGTAGGTCAGGGTCTGTCTCACCAGGTTGATAGACCGGATGTTCAGGGGCAGGAGACTTTTGCCATCCCCGCTCATCAAGGCATTGAGGGTCTGCTTGTTGGCCAGGAAGCTTTTGGGGTCCAGCTGGGCGTGGATCAGGTCAAAGATTTTGGCAGCCTCACCCGAGGCATCCTGCAACTTTTTGTAGGCCAGCTTTTCTAACTTCTTTTTATAGTTCTCCTGAAAAATACCCCTGACGTAGTGCATGATCCCGTCAATAAATGCCCCGACTGGCCCGAGGAACTCTGAAATGACGGAGACATAGGTATCCACCCACTCAAAGGTCACCATGGATTCCATGAGTTTCTTGACTTCCGGGTCCTCTTCGTTCTCGTACTCAATGAGGGTCAGGGTGAGACTGGCTCCCGGCACGGCGAGACCCAGTATGGGCACAAAACGACCGACTTTTTTACCCAGCCTGCCGACTTTTTTCAGACCGCCGGGCAACTTGCCCGACCCGGAAATATCGGGTAGCTTTGGTGGTTTCTGACCGGGGGGCAATGACGACCGGATGGCCGGGATGATTGTCTTGATCCCCTGTCGCCCGAGATTGATGATCTCAATCCCTTGCAATGCCACAGCCGTATAAAAAAGCGTCTGGCGCCCGGTATAAATCTGCTGTTGGGTGTCCGTCATATTCTGAGACGGGGGATTTTTGTAATGGTGTCCCACAGGGGAAAGCCCTGCTATCAGGTCGTAAAGGCCTATAAAAGACCTGAGCTTTTCCAGTCCGTTGGTGGAAGATTTTTTTCCTTTGACCCGGAATCCCTGACGACCCGTCCCCTGGAGAAAGCCCCGGAAGCGATCAAAGGCACCGGAGGTAAACCGGATGTTCTTACGGGTCAGGGTATCGGGTTCCATAAAGTCCATGCGCCAGCCACGGCCATCCCGACGAAGGGTATCCAGTTGGGGAGCCATGCTGTCGGCGAGTGAGTGCCGGGCTTTAATGTCCCCCAGGGCGGTGTCAAACTCCAGCAGCCGCTGCCTGAATTCGGCTCGTTCAGAGGCCACACCTGAGAGGCTGTCTTCAGTCCGGGGCGGCACCGGAACCGAAAGGTGGCTGGGCGGCAAATAGCGGAGCGGGGAATTTGAATCCGATGGCCGGGGCGACCTCAGCACAGTCTTTTCGCCGGGAAGCAACCGGTACTCCGGTTGTCCGGTGCCCGGGGAGCGCAGCACAAGGCTTTCAATCGCCGGGCGGTCCTTCGGCATCAGATGCTGGATATCTTTCACCAGTCGTTTGAAAACCTGGGGGCTGCCACTTCTGGGTTCGACAATCAGCTTGCCGACCAGGGGTTTGCCATGGGTGGGCGAGCGGGTCATAAAGGTTTTCAGGGCGTTCAGGGCTGTGATTCCGCGGGACTGGTTGCTGCTGGCAAGATCGCTGACGGTCAGGGTGGCGATGTAGCGGTCCGGGGTAAAGTCGACCAGTGTCGTCAAAGCATGGGCAATCAGTCTGGCTGGCCGACCGAGAACGGTGACGCGGTTGCCGTCTCCCCCGGCGATGGCCGACTGAACCCGGCCATCGGGTGTGAGCAGCACATAACCGGCAGCGGGGGTAGCTTTCAGCAACAGGGGCTGACCACTCAGGGTGCCGTCTTTTATCTGCTGTTGAGCGCGGGTAAACGAATCTTCGTCCAGGGCAATGACCGAGTGCATGCCCCGGGCGTGAGCCAATGCGTCCTTGCCTTCCAGGCGACGAAACCGGGTGAAAAAATTCTGCAGCCAGCGCTCATCTTCGTTGGCGGGTTTGATCAGGGCGATATCCGTTTTTTTCCTGTCGTTGCCAAGACGGAGCTGGGTTTTGAAGCCGGAAAGTAACCGGAGGGCATACTCCAGGTTTTTGCGTCGAGCATCGCAGCTGCCGGCACCGGCTGATCTTCGAGGCCTGTCACAAGGCATCTGTAGCCGGCCTGTGAGAAGCTTGATGTTGGCGAAATCATTTTTGTATTCCTTGTTAAGTTCGGCGGCACCCAGTATCGATTTAGGATCGAGAGTGTAGATATCGAATGCCTTGACCTGTATCCGACGTTTGAGGGTTTCGAAGGCTCTGGTCTTTTCTTCGTTGCTATGGAAATTGGCCATTGCCTGCTCAAGCTGATCTATCTGATCAGGCGCGCTGAAACGCAGTGCGTAGCGCTCAAGCCACTGAGTGTATGTGTGAGAACTTAGTGCAAGGCTAAGTGTGTCTGCCAAACGAATAGTTTCTCCTGCAACCAAAGTGGCGAAAGTGGCTTTTTCAGTTTGTGGGTGTTCCTTTAATCCATGAAAGATCGCGGTTTTGAACTCAAAGTGAAATGTGTAATTTTCAGCATTTTTTCTTCGATCCCCAGGCTCATCTTCGCCTATGGCTTTAGACAACTCATCTTCGAGTCCGGCAAAGGTAGGCCTGTCTTCGATTACGACTTTGACCAAATCATCGTTGAGTTTGGCATCAGCAAACTCTCCTTTGAGTAGAGCTTCGGTAAATTCTTTTGTGAGTTTGTCATCGTTCGGATCCTCTTTGCTTGTCTTATCGATAAACTCATTTTCGAGGTCAAAGGAGGCCAACCCGAACTTGGCTCGGTATGTCACGGCGCCGCTACGGTCAAGGGTAAAAACAATGCGGTTGAGATCTGGATAGGGGGCATTTTTCGAGGTTGACGGCCCGTGAGGATCACCTGCTGACAAGAATCCTCGAATCGCAACAGCTGAGTTTGCATAGATACCTTGTTTGGCCAAGTTCCTTAAAACTTCAGGTACAATATAATTTTTCTGGCTGGTATTTAGTACACCCTCAGAATCTTCAATGCCTTGTGCAGAGTTATCAAAAAAGAATTTTATGGTTTGTACTCTGGTATTTTTTGGGATCAACGTTCCCAAAACCGCTGATAGCTTTAACATTAAGCGCTTGTAATAGAAAGTATCATATAGATTCAAGTCGCTATTATAGAAATGAAGGCTTCCAGTCATGATGACTTTAGTGTCTTCGCCAATATTTTTGAGCGTTACTCCTGACACTTTTTGAAGTGTTATTGTTTCTATTTGATTTGAATCAACAGCATTGTATAAGACGCTGTTTTTTTCAGTGCGGTACTTATTATAAAGTTTAAAGCAATGTATTAAAGAATCGCTTATGCCTTCTATGTTTTTATCTGAATAATGAACGATTATTAATCTTTCATATGATTTCTGACCACTTGTTGGTGACGAGTTAAAACCAAGGTTTCTAAAACTTCTGTTATAAAAGAGATTATTCGCTATGAAGTAGTTAATTGGAATGATTTTGATGTCTTTTGGTTTTTCAAGATTTATTAATCTTTCAAAAGCATCATAACCTAATTTTGCAGTAATGATGCAGTTAAATTTGTCGATATCATGCCGAAGATCAGTTGATATGGTTGCAATTTTATCGATGTCATTATCAGAGATAATAACTTTTCTTTCCATATAGAATTTATGAATAGCCTTCCTTATCTTTAATGTGATTTCTTTTTTTCTTAGTGATGATTTTTTTAAATTTTCTACAGTCTCATGAAGTAAACAGATTTCATCAAGTAGTAGTTTGATTGTTGGGTGTCCTTGGCGAGAGGCCACCATCAGGGGCTGGATTGAATCATCAAGAGCTATAGTGGGAGTATCATATTCAAAATTTACTTTCTTACTGAAGAATAATTTATTACGGCTATACTCCTTTAAGTCATATTTCGGCAGACTATGGAATAAATCACTAATACTGCTTTCTGCTACGATACCTTGAATTCGAGTGATTTCTTCTCTCGACAGGGTTGTACCGTATCTCTCAAAATAAGGGCTGGGATCTGAAATAGTTCCATCTGAAAACATTTTTTTAAAAAGAGCATGTAGCTTGGCACTTTCGAGCTGCTTTTCCTTCTCAGAAGTCACTGCCGTCCCCGATATAGGATCAAGGGAACTGCTTCTTTTTAGAAAGGGGTGACTGTCCATTTCCGGTAGTAGTCCTTTATCAATATATACCCCTCCTAGTACGAATTTTTGACTCAGCCCGATAAATCTTTCGATGATTAAACTGTTAGTAAAGCCTAAACTGTATCTGATAAAATTTTTATATTCTTGATCTAGGTTTTTCAGCTTTTTATGAACAATAGCGTTGCTGATTAAATTTTTAATTTTATCTAAAGAATTATTGATTTTATTCCATTGGATGACAAATTCCTTCTTTACACTGTCTGGAAGATCAGATTCCATTATATTTAATTCTTCTATTTCACTGCTTTCTCCCATAAAGTTATCAATTTTTTGCCAGATGCTGTCTTTCAGCCGAGCAATATCACCGGGGTCATCTTTTTCGATAGCGTTATTGCTTATCTCGGAAAACAGCAGCGAATATAGAATTTTTTGGTATATCAAACGTTCGGGGGCCCAGACATTGATTTTATAATCCGGGTTAACCTCGGCCCATATTTTTAGAAAAGCAAACTCCAAACCTTCAATAGGGCTGACAATACTAACATGAATTAATTTGGGTACTTCGTGATTTGGCATGATAACACCTGAAGGATTGACCCACACGATCTCCAGAGGGGGGGCGATACTTGCCCTTTCACTGACGTGATCAAAAGGCTCAGAATGGGAAAAAAGCGCAAGATGCAGTTTAGTACGGAACTCCGTCAGGTTCCTCATGAAATCTGCAAACAATTCTCCGGTATAGCTCAATAGCTTGATTCATATCCTCTGTTCAATGATTCGATCTATCAAGAACTGATGAAAGGGGTAGGGGGGGAGGGACAGCGTTTGAATTTCCTGATATTTTATTTGCATTCAATGTCGTTTATTGCACAACTACTCAAACCAAAGCGGCGGGAGCGTCCAGGGATCGACGCTATGGCCTCCTGCTCTGTCAGGAGGATTCAGAATCAAAGCGGTTTTTTGCAGGCATGTGTGCGGGCCATGTATCTTAAGGAAGTGTTTTGTAGGAGAGGTAAAAATAGCAACTGGTAGTGCTATAGGGAGTGCTATAGGGTACAGTCGCTGCTTTTGGAGTGAATAATGAGTATTGAAGTTTGGTTTCTGTATGTTGTTTCAATCTTTGTAGTCATACTCATTCCTGGTCCTCTATCTCTGTACATGGTGTCCAATTCTATTAACTATGGGGTTATCAGATCCTATCCGGCATTTTTGGGTGGTACGCTGGCTTCATCACTTTACCTGGTTATTTCGGCCACTGGTCTTGGGGCCATTCTTACGGCTTCGGAAAACATGTTTCTGATACTGAAACTGATGGGAGTTCTTTATCTGGTTTATCTGGGGGTTAATACCATCAGGAAGTCGATGGCTGACACTACCAGTAAACGTCTCAATGATTGTTCTTTGCAGTTTCCCGGCTTCAGTAATCTGTTTAAAAAAGCTTTTCTATTGGGAGCCAGTAATCCAAAAGATATTATTTTCTTTATGGCTTTCTTGCCTCAGTTTATTAATAGAGATCAGGATCTTGTGCAACAAATATTGATCATTGTAATGACTTGGGGTGTAGTGGATTTGGTTTGCAAGCTTCTCTATGGGCTACTGTCAAAATCTGTGAAACCTATGCTGAGTACAAAAAAAAGTATGTTGTTATTTGAGCGTTCTACAGGGGGGCTCTATGTTCTGGCGGGTATCGCTGCCGTGTTGGTTGTGAAATAGAGAGCCAGGCCGAAGAGTATCCGGTGGCTGTGTTTTGTTTCAGTGGCCCATTGTGGACCACTGAAACAGAATGATCAGGTCACATCAATCATGGTGACACTGCCGTCAGGCATCACTTCGGCCATCTGACCCTTGGGTTCTTCCATCAGGAAGAGGGTAAAGAAACCCAACACTGCAGTGCCTGCGATAACCATGAAGAAGGTGGAGTAGTCCACCAGAGACAATACTGTCAGGTAGAAGACAGCGCCCACGTTACCATAGGCTCCTGTCATACCGGCAATTTGACCTGTGAGTCGACGCTTGATCAGGGGTACAGCCGCAAATACCGCACCTTCACCGGCCTGTACAAAGAAGGAGCAGGCCATGGCAGCAACAACAGCAAGAACCAGTGGCCAGCTGGAATCAATGATACTCATCATGTAGTAACCACCGGCCAGGCCTGCAGTGAGAACCAGCAGAGTGATCTTGCGGCCAAACTTGTCACTGAGTAATCCTCCGCCCGGACGGGACATCAGGTTCATGAAGGCATAAGCGGAAGCGACCAGACCCGCCATGACCGGATCCAGTTCAAAGGTATCTGCAAAAAACAGAGGTAGCATGGACACCACGGCCAGTTCAGAACCGAAGGTAGCGAAGTAAAGAACGTTCAGAACGGCCACCTGCTTGAACTGATACTGGTGAATAGCTGGCACAGGCTCGGAGAAAATGTGCTTGTTGACCTGCCAGACTTTCCAGACATCAAACAGGTAGATAGCAGTCAGACCGACATAAATAGCCGTTGAAATCCCGGCACTCAGCATGGCAACACCCTTAGGTGAAAGCTTCCAGGTCAGCAGAGCCAATGCCGCATACATGGGAATCTTCATGATCAGCAGCAAGGCAAAGTCGCCTTTGCTGGTGACTTCCATGGCGCCAATGTTCTTGGGGCGGAAGTAGGTAGCACCTTTAGGGGTATCTGTGACGTTTATGTAGAAGACGACACTGAACAGCAAGGAGATTAATCCGGTCAGGCCAATGGCGTAACGCCAGCCATCTTCTCCACCAAAGAGCAGTGCAAAGGTGGGCAGAGACATGGCAGCAGCAGCAGAGCCAAAGTTGCCCCAGCCACCGTAAATACCTTCTGCGGTACCCAATTGGCGAGCGGGGAACCACTCAGATACCAGACGAATGCCGACCACAAAGCCTGCACCAATAGTACCCAGCATAAAGCGGGCTATGGCGGCCTGGGTAAAGTCATCTGCCATGGCATACATAAAACAAGGAATACTGCAGATGGCCAGGAGTCCGGAATAGACTTTTCTGGGACCGTAAACATCAGTGAGCATACCGATGATGACTCGAGCCGGAATAGTGAGGGCTACGTTCAGAATCAGCAGGGTTTTCAGTTCTTCACGAGTCAGGCCCAGAGACTCGGAAATAGCCAGGGCCAGAGGCGCATGGTTAAACCAGACCACAAAGCTAATAAAGAAGGCAATCCAGCTAAGGTGCAGAATCTTGGTCTTCCCGCTAAAAGAAAACAGGTTAAATGAATCGGGGTTGCTCATACATCCTCCTTGTTTAAGAAATTCCCCAAGCAAAAGCAAACATCAGGCCAATATGATAAATGCACCGATTTGACTTGCATTTTTATGCGTATTTAATGAATTTTCTCTTCTATGCAAGAAAGTTCTTTATTTGAGTGCGGGAAGTTTCTGAGTATTTTTATTCTGCTCACCAAAATGGTGCTCTTTAGCTGTTTGATTATTTCTGCGTGCATTATTTTTGTGCGAGTAGCTAAAGTCTCAGGAAAGAATTTCCTGTTTTTATCGTGTTTTGAAAGTGGGCACGGCAGTTGCATAGGCACAAGAATTAGAAAAGAGGCTGGCTCTAAAGGATGCAGTTGTTCCGGCCCAATGCTAGATACTAAAGAGGATGTCTGGGATGATCGGAAAAGAAACCCTGGTGGTTGTCGGTAACGGCATGGTAGGTCACCGCTTTCTGGAGAAACTGGTAGATGCTGGCGGCCTGAAACGCTTCGATGTGGTGGTATTTGGAGAAGAGATCCGTCCTGCCTATGACCGGGTTCATCTCAGTGAATTTTTCACAGGTCGCTCAGCGGATGACCTGTCTATGGTTTCTGAAGGCTTTTATGAGCAGGAAGGCATTAATCTTGTTCTTAATGAAGCCATTACATCAATAAATCGTGAGTCCTGTGAAGTAGTGACAGCCAGTGGCATGACTCAAAAGTACGATCAGCTGGTACTGGCTACAGGCTCCTATCCATTTGTTCCTCCCGTACCCGGGCATGACCGTGAAAACTGTTTTGTCTATCGTACCATCGAAGATCTGGAAGCGATTAAAGAAGCTGCCCGTAACAGTAAGATCGGTGCCGTTGTGGGTGGCGGTCTGTTGGGGCTTGAAGCAGCAAAAGCTCTGAAAGATCTTGGGCTGGAAACCCACGTGGTCGAATTTGCTCCCCGTCTGATGGCTGTTCAGGTGGATGATAGCGGTGGTGCCATGCTCAGACGCAAGATCGAGGGTCTGGGGGTCACGATTCATACCTCCAAAAATACCCGACAGATTGTTGATGGTGAAGGCGCTGTTCACCAGATGCAGTTCGCTGACGGCGAACAACTGAATACCGATATCGTACTGTTTTCAGCCGGTATTCGCCCAAGAGATGAGCTGGCGAAAGCTTCCGGACTGGAGTTGGGTGAGCGAGGCGGTATCGTTATAGATAACGACTGCCGTACATCTGATGAACGTATATTTGCCATTGGTGAGTGTGCACTCTGGAGTGGCCGTATCTTTGGTCTGGTGGCACCGGGCTACCAGATGGGGCAGGTGGTTGTAGATCAGTTGACGGGTAAGAACGGTAATCAGTTTACTGGTGCCGATATGAGCACCAAGCTGAAACTGATGGGTGTTGATGTTGCCAGTATTGGTGATGCCCATGGCAATACCGAAGGTTCCCTGAGCTACCAGCTGATTGATGAAGAGAAAGAAGTTTATAAAAAACTGGTGGTTTCCAGAAATAAGAAAAAGGTTCTGGGAGCTGTATTGATAGGCGATGCTGAAGAGTACGGCAGCCTGTTGCAGATGATGCTGAATGACATGCGTCCCCCGGAAAATCCTGCTGAACTCATTCTGCCTCAGACCGATGGTTCTGCAGCGACAGGTTTGGGCGTGGCTGCTCTGCCAGAAACGGCTCAAATCTGTTCCTGCTATGACGTCAGTAAAGGTGATCTGGTCAACGCGGTAGCCGGTGGCTGCATGGATATGGGGTCACTGAAAGCCGAAACCAGTGCCGGAACCGGCTGTGGTGGCTGTACGGCTCTGGTCAAACAGGTTCTGGATCATGAGCTGACGGAGTTGGGTGTTGAGGTCAAAAAAGATATCTGTGAGCACTTTCCACACTCCAGGCAGGAACTCTATCACCTGGTTCGTGTCGGTGAATTAAAGTCTTTCGACGAAGTTCTGGCAAAGCATGGCAAGGGGCGTGGCTGCGATATCTGTAAGCCTACCATTGGCTCTGTTCTGGCTTCCTGCTGGAACGAATATGTGTTGAAAGATCAGCATGCTCAGCTGCAGGATACCAACGATTATTTTCTTGGAAACATGCAAAAAGACGGCACTTATTCCATTGTGCCAAGGGTTCCGGGCGGTGAAATTACGCCCGATAAACTGATCACCATTGGTGAAGTAGGACGGGACTTTAACCTCTACACAAAAATCACCGGTGGCCAGCGTATCGATCTCTTTGGTGCCCGTGTGGAACAGTTGCCAGAGATCTGGAAACGTCTTGTCGATGCCGGTTTTGAAACCGGTCATGCCTACGGTAAATCACTGCGCACCGTGAAATCCTGCGTCGGCAGTACCTGGTGTCGTTATGGGGTGCTGGACAGTGTCAGTATGGCGATTGCAGTTGAAAATCGTTACAGGGGCGTACGTTCTCCTCACAAAATCAAAATGGCTGTGTCCGGATGTACCCGTGAATGTGCTGAAGCCCAGAGTAAAGATGTGGGTGTTATTGCCACGGAAAAAGGCTGGAACCTTTACCTCTGCGGTAATGGTGGCATGAAGCCTCGTCATGCCGACCTGTTTGCCACCGAGCTGGATGATGAAACGCTGGTCAAATACATCGATCGTTTCCTGATGTTCTACATTCGCACTGCAGATCGTCTGCAGCGTACTTCTGTCTGGATGGAAAATCTGGAGGGTGGTCTCGATTACCTGCGCGAAGTGATTATTGAGGACAGCCTGGGTATCTGTCAGGAGCTTGAAGATGAGATGACCTACCTGGTGGGTACCTATCAATGTGAATGGAAAACCACCCTCTCAGATCCTGAGAAACTCAAACGTTTCAATCACTTTATAAACAGTGATGAAAGCGACACTAATGTGGTGTTTGTGAACGAGCGAGATCAGATTCGTCCGGCTACCCGTGACGAAAAAATTGCCCTTAAACAGCTGTAAACGAAGTGCCTATAGCGCTGAAAAACAGGAGACTTTAATCATGACTCAAGTGCTCACAGCCAGTACAGCCAATAAAGGTTGGACAACCGTTTGCAGTGAAAGTGATCTTATTCCTAACCTGGGTGTTTGTGCTCTGGTGGATGGTGTGCAGGTTGCGTTGTTTAAAGTAGACGACCAAGTATATGCATTGGATAATTATGATCCATTCAGTCAGGCCAATGTTATCTCTCGTGGTCTGGTAGGTGATCTGGAAGGGCGTCTGGTAGTGGCATCGCCCATTTACAAGCAGCACTTTGATTTGACTACGGGTCAGTGTCTGGAAGATGAGAGCGTGGCGCTGAATGCTTATCCCGTAGAAGTGGTGGACCAGAGGGTTCAGGTCTCACTGGTATCGGTTTCCATTGAGGCAGCCTGATATGACAGCGGTATTCAAGGCGGCTGACGTTAGTCGTCAACCGCCATTGCAGCGGAAGCTGCTGGTGGTGGGAAATGGCATGGGCTCAGTCCGTTTTCTGGAAAAGCTGGTTGAGCAGAGCGGTCATCAATATCAGGTCACCGTCCTATCTGAAGAACCCTGCCCGGGCTATAACCGAATCCAGTTATCCAAACTGTTGGCAGGCAGCGTCGATCTCCAGGGGATTCAGCTGCAGCCTGAGTCCTGGTATCAGGATCAGGATATCAATCTGTTATCGGGCTGTGACTATCGGGTTAGTGATCTCAATCTTGAGTTGAAGCGAGTCGAGACAGAGGGTGGTCAATGTTTTGATTACGATCATCTGGTCCTGGCGACGGGATCTCTACCCAATCGTATTCCCGTACCCGGGGCCGATCTGGAAGGCGTTATGGCTTTCAGGAATCTCGATGATGTTGAGCAGATGCTGACCGCTTCATCCGGTCCTGAGGCAAAGGCTGTGGTGATTGGTGGCGGACTTCTGGGGCTTGAATGTGCCAGTGGTCTTGCCAGACGGGGCATGAAAGTCACCGTGGTGGATACCATGTCCATTCCCATGGCCCGACAACTGGATGAAAAGGCCGGTAAGCTTTTGCAAGGAGCACTGGAAGAAAAGGGCATTGAGTTTCGTTGCAGTGCCATGCTCGATTCCTACACGGGCAAAAATGGTAAAGTGACTGGCGTGCAGCTGAAAGATGGCGAGTGGTTGCAGGCTTCACTGGTGGTCGTCACTGCAGGGGTTCGGCCCAATATAGAACTGATCAGGGAAACCGGGCTGGAGTGTGACAGAGGTATTCTGGTGAATGACAGAATGCAAACTTCTGACCCTTCAGTAACGGCAATTGGTGAGTGTGTTCAGTTGAATAGTGACCTGTTTGGGCTTGTGGCGCCGGTTTATGGGCACGCTCAAGTGGCCGTGCATCGCCTGTTGGGTACCTCGGGAGAGCGGTTTGAGCCGGTTCCGATTCCTACCAGTCTGAAAGTTGACGGTATTGATCTGTTTTCCAGTGGACAGTTTGTTGCGCAAGAGAGTGATGAAGAGATCATCATTGATGCTGCAGGGGTTGGCATCTACCGAAAACTGGTGATCCGTGATAATAAGTTGATGGGGGCTTTGCTCTTTGGAGATGCTTCCGATGGTCTCTGGTATCAGGAATTGATGGAAACAGGACGGGATATTTCAGATATTCGCGACCGACTTGTTTTCGGCAAACGTTATCTGAATTCCTAGGAAACTATTAATAAAGGAAGTATGTCTATGTCTGGCAGCATCGATATCTGCAATAACCAGCAACAAGTCATCCATACGACGTGTGCCTATTGCGGTGTTGGCTGTGGTATCAAGGCGACGGTCACCAATAAAGATTTGCATCTTGTAGATATAGAAGGCCGCAAAGATCACCCCGCTAATTTCGGGCGCCTTTGTTCAAAAGGCAGCGCTCTTGGGGAAACGGTTTCTCTGGAAAATAGACTGCTAACACCTTTTATAGGTGAACAGAGAGTCAGCTGGGATTCTGCTCTGGATGAAGTCGCTGAGCGACTGAAAGCCACAATAGAAGAGTACGGCCCTGAAGCGGTGGCTTTATACGGCTCTGGTCAATTACTGACAGAAGATTACTATGTGGCCAACAAACTAATGAAGGGTTTTATTGGTTCCAGCAATATGGACACCAACTCACGCCTCTGCATGGCTTCTACGGTAGCAGGTCAGAAGAGATCACTGGGTTCCGATACGGTTCCCGGCAGCTACGAAGATCTTGAATTGGCCGATATGATTGTTCTGGTCGGAGCCAATACGGCCTGGTGTCACCCGGTATTATTCCAGAGAATAAGAGCTGCAAAAGAGCAGCGTCCGGACATGAAGGTGGTTGTTATTGACCCCCGTGCCACTGACACCTGTGATATTGCAGACCTGCATCTTCCGCTGAAATCAGGCACGGACACCGCTCTCTTTAATAAGTTATTCAGTTATCTCGATAAGCACGATAAGCTGGATCAGTCGTACATTGATCAGCACACCCAAGGTTTTAATGAGGCTCTGAAAGCCGCCAGAAAAATAGGAAGCTTTTCAGAGGTCGCTGAACTTTGCGGGATTGAAAAACCTGCACTCAAGCAATTTTGTGAGTGGTTTGCCGGGACCGATAAAGTTGTCACGGCCTGGTCTCAGGGTGTGAACCAGTCGGTTGTTGGCACCGATAAAGTCAATGCCATTATCAACTGTCACCTGATTACGGGTCGTATTGGTAAGCCGGGATCTGGACCCTTGTCGCTTACAGGTCAGCCTAACGCAATGGGAGGGCGAGAGGTTGGAGGTCTGGCCAATCAGCTGGCTGCCCACATGGATTTTTCAAACACAGACGATGTAGATCGGGTCAGACGGTTTTGGAAGGCTCCGAATATTGCCACTGTGCCGGGTAAAACAGCTGTCGATTTGTTTAATGCCATGGATAAGGGCGACATTAAGTTTGTCTGGATTATGGGCACCAATCCTGTAGTCAGTATGCCTGATGCCAATAAGGTTATCAGTGCGCTGAAAAAGTGTCCGACGGTTGTCGTGTCTGATTGTATTGGGAAAACAGACACCTCTGAGTTTGCCCATATTCGTCTGCCAGCGGCCGGCTGGAGTGAAAAGGATGGTACGGTCACAAACTCGGAGCGAAGAATTTCCAGACAAAGGGCCCTTTTTGATCTTTCCGGAGACTCTAAACCTGACTGGTGGATTATTTCAAAAGTGGCAGAGAAAATGGGTTTTGGTGACGCCTTTGATTATCAGAGGGCTGCTGATATTTTCCGCGAGCATGCGGCTCTTTCAGCTTTTGAAAATAATTCTGAGGGTCGTAGAAGAGATTTTAATATTGGTGCTCTGGCAGCTATCTCAGATGCAGAATACGAAGCGCTTGAGCCATTTCAGTGGCCACTGGTTTCAGGGCAGACGTCTCATCCACATACAAGATTGTTTGCTGAGGGTGGTTTCTTCACTGAAACAGGTCGTGCAACTATTGTTTCGACGAAGTTTGAGGTCTCCTACCATCAGCCCAATGCTGATTACCCGCTGTTGCTGAATACCGGCAGGGTTCGTGATCATTGGCACACTATGACACGCACCGCACTCTCTCCCAGGTTGAGTCAGCATATTGATGAGCCTTTCCTGGAAGTTCATCCTGCAGATGCTCAAAAATATGGGCTGGTTGATCAGGCATTGTGCCGATTGTCCACAGCCTTTGATTCCATTTTGATCAGAGTGGTTGTGACATCTACAGTAGGTAAGGGTAATGTTTTTATGCCCATGCACTGGACACGTCAGAACAGCAAGACCGGGCATTGTGGTGTGCTGGTGAAGCCTGCGGTAGACCCCTGGTCAAAACAACCGGGCTGTAAACACACTCCTGCAAGGATTGAGGCTGTATCTCTGAAACAACAGGCTGTGTTACTGAGTCGCAAAAAACAGGGTTTTGAGCCATTTGATTATGCGACAGAGGTGAAATTCCAGCAGGGATTCCGATATGAGCTGGCAGGTCAGGGCATTGATTCTTCCATGCTGGAATCTATCGGCCCTGAGAGGGAAAGAATTGATTACACCGATCCGAAGACAGGCAGCGCCCGTAGCGCCTGGTTTGCTCTCGGCCAGCTACAGGCTCTTCTTATTATCGGTGAGTCATTGTCAGACTGTGATCGTGCATGGCTACAGGCTGCCTTTGAAAAAGAGGATATTCCTTTTTCGGAGCGCTGGCGTTTACTGGCAGGTATGCCACCTCAGGGAGAAGATACCGGCAAAGTAGTGTGTGCCTGTTTTGGTGTGGGGGAGAAAACCATTTGTCGTGTGATTGAAGAGGAAGGCTTCAGTGATCCTGCTCAGGTGGGCCTGTCTCTGAAAGCCGGAACAAACTGTGGCTCCTGTATTCCTGAGATTCGCAAATTGATCACCAGTGCGGCAGCACTGGCATAGACACACACTTCATTCATTCTGAGTTTTCGTCGAAGAGCGACCCGCACTTCGACAAGCTCAGCGTGAACAGTGTGAAGTAGAACCCTTAGCTGAACTAAATAATACCTGAGCCGATTTCACTTTCTTCTAATATCGGATACAGGTCGGCATCAGGCAATTGATAATGCCACCATTCGTTTTGTAAAGAGTCGAATCCAGCGACATTCATGGCACCTGCCAGTATTAACCGGTTTTTCTGTGCGAGCTCGGAAATCTGGTCATTGCCATGGTGAGCCAGAGGACGAAAGTCGTCAAACTCGGTACCCATTTCCAGTGTCCGCCCAAACCGATCAACCAGCGTGAGATCGATAGCTATTCCTCTGCAGTGGGTTCGCAAACCGGTTTTCGGGTGAGATACATATTCAGGGTCTGGTACACAGTTAAAGAGTTCTTGCTGGGCTTCCAGGGGGCGAAAGGCATCCCATATTTTTAATTTGAGCCCCATGGGTTGAAGAACTTCAATGACGTTTTGCAATTTGTTGGCGGCTTCTTCGTGCATCAGGCAGAGAGGTTTTTTATAAACCTGCTTACCGGTGAAGTTGTTCTCGGTGGCGTAGACTATCTCGAGAACAAGGTCGTGACTTTGCGGCGTGACTTCAACCAATGGATGCGAGTTCTTCATATGTTGATCTAACCTTCAGGCATTTTTAATTCAGGGTAAAGGTAATTATCGTCGACAGGTTCTTAAAGTTCTGGTTTTACAGGTTTTAACAGGTTGACAGCCAGAGCTGTTACCAGTGCGCCTGCGATAGTGGCCAGAATGTACCAGGAGCGACCGTCGACAACCGGTAGAACGATCCAGCCTCCCCAGGGAGCGTAGTTGATAACTTCGGCCATGAAACCTATAACATTGCCTGTAATACCTCCCAGAACAATGGCGGGTATGACCCGTATCGGGTCAGCAACAGCGAAGGGGATTGCCCCTTCTGATATACCTATCATACCCATGGCCAGAGCGGCCTTGCCAGCCTCTCGCTCTTCAGCAGTGTATTTGCCGGGTGACAGCAGAGTGGCCAGCCACATACCCAGTGGCGGGGTGCATATGGCGACGCCGACACCGCCCATAAGGTAGGGGTGGTTCTTTACCTGAGTCTGAGCAAACAGGGTAGCGACTTTATTGATTGGGCCGCCCATGTCAAAAGCGGTCATTCCTCCAAGAATGACCCCCAATGAAACCTTCGATAATCCCTGAAGACTATGCAACCAATCGTTGAGGTGACTCATCATATTGGCGATGGGTTGTCCAATCACCCAAATCACCAGAGCGGAGGTCAGAAAAGTACCTGCCAGAGGGTAGACAAAGATGGTAGCAACAGGTTGTATGTTCGATGAGAAGGGGATTCTCTTGAGGGCATTGACGATATAGCCCGCGATAAGCCCGACAATCATAGCCCCCAGAAAACCGCATCCAAACTGAGCTGCCAGCCATGCTCCGATCATGCCAGGTGCCAGGCCGGGGCGGTTGGCAATAGACCAGGCTATGTAGCCTCCCAGAACCGGGATGAAGAGGGTAAAACCAGCGACTCCCATCTCCCACACATCTTTGAGAAAACCGGATTCGGGCGGGGCTCCCTTGCCATGAAACATGACAGACACCGATAGGAGCACTCCGCCAGCTACCACGAAGGGAATCATGTGGCTGGTGCCTGTCAGTAGATGGGATCTGAGCTTAATGAATTCTGCTTTCACGCTATTCATTAATATCACCCGTTTTAGTCATTGATGCCCTTTGAGGTATCTGGGTAGAAGAATCTCCGGGGCAGGCCAACAGGCACAAGGATCCCGGAGACTGGCTGCTTTTAATCCCGAATAAATTCCGTGAGAAGTGGCCAGGGAAGCCATATCTGAAACAGTTGAGCCTCATAGGGGTCTGTCCGGGCTTTAAATGTGAAAGCTGAAGTCTAGCAGCTCAGACGGATTGTCAAGTATGAAAGCGGGCTTCGCGTCTTCAAGAGTTTTACGGTTATGCCACCCCCAGCTGACTGCAACGGGAACAGCGCCAGCTTCTCGAGCTTCATGCAGGTCTCCTGAGGTGTCGCTAACGAAATAACAGGGCTGATCCGGGTGCTGTTTCATCACTGTTCGGATTTTGTCCGTTTTGATAAAGCTCTGTTCCATACCCATTATTCCCCTGAAACACCGGATATTCTGATTATTCAGGAAATGCTCTGCAGCTTGGGTAAAATTGGAGGTGATCAGGTACAGAGGGAAGTGTTGGCCAAGGTGCTGCAAGCTCTCACTGACATCAGGAATAGAGCGGCAGTTTTTCATGAACTCCAGGTGGGCAAGTCGTGCATGATTCATAAGAGCGTGTTGCACTTTGTCTCCGGCGACTTGCTGGCTTAGCTTTTTAAAAAAATTGCCTTCAAAAAGGGCGAGAACTTGCTCTTCTGTGGCCAGGTCTTCTGCGTCCAGTTTGATCAAAACTTCTGACCAGAAAGAGAAGAAGGGTTGCCAGGAGTCGGCAATCACGCCACCCATATCAAACAGAATCGGACAGGACATAACAGCTCCGGTGATAAGAGGGTGTTGCTCAATTGTTTGAGAATACTCCAATGCTACTTGTTTGTCGCAGACTGTCTCGATCGCAAACGGGTGTTGAGCATCTCGACGGCCATAGAAAAGGCCATGGCAAAGTAGATGTAGCCTTTTGGAATATGAAAGTCGAGACCTTCTCCCATAAGGGAGACTCCCACCAGAATCAAAAAGGAGAGCGCCAGCATTTTGAAGGTAGGATGATTGCTGACAAACTCTCCGATAGGGGCTGCAGCAAACATCATGATGCCTACCGAAATAACAATGGCGGTGATCATGACCCAGAGGTGTTCTGCCAGTCCCACTGCTGTAATGACTGAATCCAGGGAGAAAACAATATCGATGAGAGCAATCTGGATCAGGGTTATAACATACCCTCGTGGTTTAAGGTGAGATCCTTCATCTTCGCCGGGCTCAATAGAATCGTGAATCTCGTGAGTGGCTTTAATCAGCAGGAAGAGCCCGCCTCCGAGAAGAATCAGGTCGCGGCCGGATAGGGCATGATTGAACAGATGGAATAGAGGGGCAGTGAGACTCATGATCCAGGTAATGGAGAGCAGCAGGGCGATCCTTGTGAACATGGCCAGTAACAGCCCGAGTCTGCGGGCGCTGTTGCGTTGGTGTGCAGGCATTTTGTCGACAACGATCGTAATAAAAATGATGTTGTCGATGCCCAGAATAATCTCCAGAAGGGTCAGTGTTGCCAGAGCTATCCAGGGCTCCGGGGTCAGAAAAAGTTCAGTCATTGTTTCTATCGTATTCGCTCTATCGTATTAGCCGTTCTTGCCGGGATGCTCTTCCCTGAGCTACTCGTTAATAATATCGGTTAAAAATAGACGAGGCTGATAGCTGTGAAGAATGTTTTGACCCCCGGAAGTCTGAAAGGTTGTTCTGTCGGTGTTGTAAGCAATCAGCTCGAGGCGTTGTTTTTGGCCGCTTTCGAGAAAATGCTGGTCACGTTGCGAAGATGATGAAAGTGGGCAAAAAAGTCTGAGGCAGAAGGGAGGGCTGAAAGCCAATAAGACTTCGGCTTTCAGCAGGTAACGGGTATAGCAGTGATTAGCGATCGGAAACCGGGATAAAGTCTCTGGAAGTCTCGCCGGTGTAGAGCTGACGCGGACGACCAATGCGGTATTCACCACTGATCATTTCATGCCAGTGAGCGATCCAGCCCGGAGTACGACCGGTTGCGAAGATTACTGTGAACATCTCTGTTGGAATGCCCAGGGCTTTCAGGATAATGCCGGAGTAAAAGTCTACGTTCGGGTACAGCTTTTTCTCGACGAAGTATTCGTCTTCCAGGGCTATCTTTTCAAGGCGCTTGGCGATCTTGAACAGTGGATCGTCTTCCAGGCCTAGTTCACTCAGAACTTCGTCACAGGTCTGCTTCATAACCTTGGCACGTGGGTCAAAGTTTTTGTAGACTCGATGGCCAAAGCCCATCAGGCGGAAGGGATCATTCTTGTCCTTGGCGCGATCAATGAATTCATCGATGTGTTTCTCATCACCAATTTGGTTCAGCATCACCAGCACTGCTTCGTTGGCACCACCGTGAGCCGGTCCCCAGAGAGCTGCGATACCAGCAGCAATACAGGCGAATGGGTTGGCACCACTGGAGCCTGCCAGACGAACAGTCGAAGTTGATGCGTTCTGTTCGTGATCAGCATGCAGCAGGAAGATGCGGTCCATGGCGCGTGCCAGTACAGGATTAACCTCGTACTCTTCACAGGGAGTAGCAAACATCATGTGCAGGAAATTGCCGCCGTAACCCAGGTCATTGCGCGGGTAAACGAATGGCTGGCCGATGGAGTATTTGTAGGTCATGGCTGCCAGCGTAGGCATTTTGGAAATCAGGCGATAGGCGCAGATTTCACGGTGACGTTCGTTGGTGATGTCCAGTGAATCGTGATAGAAGGCAGAGAGAGCACCTACTACACCGCACATCACGGCCATAGGGTGAGCGTCACGACGGAAACCGGAGAATAGATCCACCATTTGTTCATGTATCATGGTATGACGCATGATGGTGTCTTCAAAATGCTTCTTCTCTTTGCTGTTAGGAAGTTCGCCATAAATCAGCAGGTAGCAGGTTTCCAGGTAGTCAGAGTGCTCAGCAAGCTGCTCAATCGGGTAGCCACGGTGCAGTAGCACGCCCTTCTCACCATCTATGTAAGTGATCTTTGACTCGCAGGAAGCGGTAGATACAAAACCAGGGTCGTATGTGAACAGACCATTGGCAGTCAGGCTGCGAACATCAACAACATCTGGGCCCAGGGACCCCGTATGTACAGGAAGTTCCAGTTGTTTGCCGTCAATCGAGAGGGTTGCTTTCTTTTCAGCCATCATAGGCTCCTGTCTTGCCGTTTATTCTGTCGTTATCGTCTTCTCGGACCCATAATTATTATGCGTACAGAATAAGTTTTTTTGGTTGGGGCCCTTTACGGTTCGACCACTATAGGGCCAGAAATTTGTTTGTCAAACCTGTGTATCTGTGAAAAAGTCTGCGCAATAAGTTCAGAGGTCTATAGTAAATTTGCCTAGAGTGTTAATCAATTGTAATTGAAAACCGAACTGTTTATACTCCTCAGCCGAAGTCGTGGAGGACTTCATGAGGGGGGTGAGAAAAGAACGTTAACATGAATTAACGCGGCTTCTTAACCTGCATTCAGGGTAGCCTGTTCAGGCAAGCCTGATAAAAAGAGGGTATGAACCCGAGTGGGTCGTAGTCTCTGGATATTGTTGCTGATTCAGCTGTGCACGCCTCGGGCGTTGGGACAAAAAACGTGAATAGCAAAAGACCTGTCAATCTAGACATAACCACAATTAAACTACCTCTGCCAGCGTATACCTCGATCCTGCACAGGATTTCGGGAATATTGCTGTTTGTTGGGGTGGGTTTCCTGCTCTATGCACTGGATCTGTCGCTGTCTTCAGAGCAGTCCTTTGCCGAACTGAAAGCGCTCATGTCGGGTGGCCTGGTCAAATTTATTGTCTGGGTGTTGCTTTCCGGGCTGATCTACCACTTTGTTGCCGGTGTCAAGCATTTGTTAATGGATATCGGTATTGGTGAAGGTAAGGAGTCAGGTAAGGCTGGTGCGATCGTCACCATTGTTTTATCAGCTGTACTGATTGTGCTCGCGGGGGTGTGGTTGTGGTAACAAATATTACCAACTTGTCCCGAAGTGGACTCTACGACTGGATGCTGCAGAGGTTGTCTGCCATCATTCTGGCTGCTTACACGTTGTTTTTAGGCGGCTATGTTCTTATAAATCCTGGTCTGGATTTTCAGCAATGGAACGGACTGTTCGAGCAGACCTGGATGAAGGTATTTACCTTGCTCGCCATTCTTTCCATTGCTGCCCACGCCTGGGTGGGTATGTGGACCATTGCCACTGACTACCTGAATGCTCGTGCACTTGGGAACAAGTCTGTTCTGATTCGTTTCCCCTTCCAGCTGATCTGTTTTGTAGCAGTATTCAGTTACATTGTCTGGGGCATTCAAATTCTCTGGGGGAATTGATCTATGACAGCTCTTCGCACACTGACTTACGACGCCATCGTAATCGGCGGCGGTGGCGCTGGCATGCGCGCTGCACTGCAACTGACTCAGGCCGGTATTAAAACGGCCTGTGTGACCAAAGTGTTTCCAACTCGCTCTCATACTGTATCTGCCCAGGGTGGTATTACCTGTGCTATTGCCAGTGCAGATCCTCAGGATGACTGGCGCTGGCATATGTTCGATACCGTAAAAGGTTCGGACTATATCGGTGACCAGGATGCAATCGAGTATATGTGTTCAGTAGGTCCCCAGGCTGTGTTTGAACTGGAGCATATGGGGTTGCCTTTTTCTCGTACTGAAGAAGGGCGTATCTACCAGCGACCATTCGGTGGTCAATCCAAAGAATTCGGTAAGGGTGGTCAGGCTGCTCGAACCTGTGCGGCTGCTGACCGCACAGGGCACGCTCTTCTACATACTCTGTATCAGGCCAACCTGAAAGGTGGTACTACATTTCTGAACGAATGGTACGCCGTAGATCTGGTGAAGAATCAGAATGGTCAGGTGGCCGGTGTTATTGCGATTTGCATGGAAACAGGCGAAACCGTTTATGTTAAATCCAAAGCAACTGTTATGGCTACCGGCGGTGCTGGACGTATCTATGCTTCCACCACTAACGCCCTGATCAATACCGGTGACGGTATTGGTATGGCTCTGCGTGCTGGCTACCCAATGCAGGATATGGAAATGTGGCAGTTCCACCCAACCGGTATTCACGGTGCGGGGGTTCTGGTGACTGAGGGTTGTCGTGGTGAAGGTGGTTACCTGATCAACAGTGAAGGTGAGCGTTTTATGGAGCGTTATGCGCCCAATGCCAAAGATCTGGCTGGCCGTGACGTAGTAGCTCGCTCCATGATTCTCGAAATTCTGGAAGGACGTGGCTGTGGACCGGATAAGGATCACGTGCTGCTGAAGCTTGATCATCTGGGTGAAGAAACTCTGAATCTGCGTCTGCCAGGTATCTGTGAACTGTCCAAGACCTTCGCTCATGCTGATCCGGTTAAAGTGCCTGTTCCGGTCGTTCCAACCTGTCACTATATGATGGGTGGTATTCCTACCAATGTGGGTGGGCAGGCTCTGTTTCCGGATGCTGAAGGTAACGATAAAGTTGTAGAAGGTCTCTATGCCTGCGGTGAAGCTGCATGTGTATCTGTTCACGGTGCTAACCGTCTGGGTGGTAACTCTCTCCTGGATCTGGTCGTGTTTGGTCGTGCAGCAGGTATCCAGATCGAGAAAAACCTGAGAGAGGGTTTCGATGGTGTTGATGCTTCTGACAGTGATGTTGAAGCGGCCATGTCCCGTCTGGATCGGCTGAACAAGTCCGGTAGCGGTGAAAAGGTTGCCGACGTCCGTAAGGATTTGCAAAACACTATGCAGCTCTACTTCGGTGTATTCCGTGAAGGCGATAGTATGCAGGAAGGTCTGAAGAAGCTGAATGAGTTGGGTGAGCGTCTGAAAAATACTCACCTCGAAGACAAGAGTCAGGCATTTAATACAGCCCGCATTGAAGCTCTTGAACTCGAGAATCTCTATGAAGTAGCTTATGCTACTGCGGTTTCTGCCGAAGAGCGTAAGGAGTCTCGTGGTGCTCACGCCCGGAACGACTTTACCGAGCGTGATGATGAAAACTGGTTGGCACATTCCGTGTATTTTCCGGCTGAAAAACGGGTCGGCAAGCGTCAGGTCAACTTTGCTCCTAAAACCATGGACGCTTTTCCACCGAAAGCCAGAACCTACTGAGGAGGAGGCAGGAATATGTTGGGTAGTTCATTAAGTGTCAGTGTCTATCGCTACAATCCGGAGACTGACTCCAAACCTTACATGAAAGACATTGAGGTGGATATTCCTGAAGGCAAAGACCTGATGGTGCTCGATGTCTTAAACCTGATCAAGGAAAAAGACGAAACCTTAGTGTATCGTCGCTCCTGTCGTGAAGGTGTTTGCGGTTCCGATGGTATGAGCATTAATGGTACTAATGGTCTGGCTTGCGTAACATCTTTGTCGGAAGCCATGGGTAGCAAGAAGAAGTTGATTTTGCGTCCCTTGCCTGGACTGCCGGTCATCCGTGACTTGATCGTGGACATGAGTCTTTTCTATAAGCAGTACGAAAAGATCAAGCCCTTCTTGATCAATGAAGAGCCTGCACCGGCCATAGAGCGTCTGCAGAGTCCTGAAGATCGTGAGAAGCTGGATGGCCTGTATGAGTGTATTCTCTGTGCATGCTGCTCCACAGCCTGTCCATCTTTCTGGTGGAATCCCGACAAGTTTGTTGGTCCATCCGGCCTGCTGCAGGCCTATCGTTTTCTGGCTGACAGCCGTGATACTGCGACTCAGGAACGACTCGCGGAACTGGATGATCCGTTCAGCGTTTTCCGTTGCCGTGGTATCATGAACTGTGTGGCTGTGTGTCCAAAAGGCCTGAATCCAACCAAGGCAATTGGTCATATTAAACAGATGCTGTTTGATAGTGCATCCTGATCGGTTACTCTAAAAGGCGGCCTTAAGCGATTAAGCAGACAACAGGGGGGCTCTTTTATTGCTGCACAAGAGACTCCCTGGAAGAGGAAGTTGTCGGAGAACTCGATTTTAGATCAATTTGAGGGTGGTCCGATTACATGAAATGTGCGAATGTTATGTGAGCGTACGTTTTTTCTATCAGCAGTATCTACACTGGTTTTCAAAACTAATTTTCAACATAAAGGGTCTGAGGCTGACGCCAGAATTCTGGAGGAGCTGACGATCCAAAGAGAATTTCTGGCTATGGTCCCACTGTCGCACGAATTAAGTGGAACTGTAGTTTATTCTAAGCCTGACTGACTACTGACTCTCCAAACCAATGAAGGGCAGGTCAGGCAGGTTTTATCAGCGGGACGGCCGGTCAATCACCGGTCTATCTGTGGAGTTTGAATAAGCGGGGGAGGCGAAAGCCCCGGTTTTCAGCGCTCTGCCTGTCAGGACAACAGACAGGCAGACCACAGTGCGACTCTCATGATTAGACAGCCCTTCATTCACGGGGTAGTGATGATGCAAGAAGGTGTGATGCAGCAAATGTGGGATACCTCACATATATCCGGGGGGAATGCTGCATACGTCGAAGAACTTTACGAACAATTCCTTCGCGATCCGAATTCGGTCTCTGAGGAGTGGCGTGATTATTTTGAAAAACTTCCTCAGGTCAATGGTGGTGGTCCGGATGTACCTCACTCCACCATCCAGGAAAATTTTGTCCTGATGGCGCGTCAGCGTCAGAGCACCCGCCCAATCCAAGCCGGCACCATTTCCAGCGATCATGAGCGCAAGCAGATTCAGGTGTTGCGTTTGATCAGTGCCTTCCGAATCCGCGGGCATCAGCAGGCCAGAATAGACCCATTGGGTTGTATGCAGCGTGAACAGTTTCCCGATCTGAGCCTTGAGTATCACGGGCTGAGCGAAGCAGATCTGGATACTGAATTTCAGACCAGTACCATTTTTATCGGTAAAGAGCGGGCAACGCTGCGCGAGATTATCGACTCTCTCATGGCCACCTACTGCGGCTCCATTGGTGTTGAATACATGCACATTGTCAACACTGAAGAACGTCGCTGGTTCCAAAGCCGCATGGAAAGTGTTCGAGGTCGTCCGGATTTGGGCCTTGAAGGTCGGCAGCATCTGCTGGAACGCCTGACTGCGGCAGAAGGTCTGGAAAAATACCTGGGAACCAAGTACCCGGGCACCAAACGTTTTGGTTTGGAAGGAGGGGAATCATTGATTCCCATGCTGGACGAAATTATCCAGCGCTCCGGTTCTTACGGCGCCAAGGAAATCGTGATCGGCATGGCTCACCGTGGTCGACTCAACGTATTGGTTAATATTCTCGGAAAGAACCCTTCTGAACTGTTTGACGAGTTCGAGGGTAAGAAAATGGCCGATACCGGCTCTGGTGACGTGAAGTATCACCAGGGCTTTTCCTCCAACGTCATGACACCGGGTGGTGAAGTTCACCTGGCACTGGCATTCAACCCTTCTCATCTGGAAATAGTGTCCCCTGTAGTAGAGGGCTCTGTGCGTGCTCGTCAGGATCGTCGTAACGATTCTGCCCGTGGTCAGGTTATACCGATTGCCATTCACGGTGATGCCGCATTTGCTGGTCAGGGGGTAGTCATGGAAACCCTGCAGATGTCCCAGACCCGTGCTTATAAGACCGGTGGTACTCTGCATATTATCGTCAACAACCAGGTGGGTTTTACAACCAGTAAACAGGAAGATGCCCGTTCTACAGAGTACTGTACGGATGTAGCCAAGATTGTCGGTGCTCCTATCCTTCATGTGAATGGTGATGATCCTGAAGCCGTCCACTTTGCGACCAAAATGGCGCTGGATTACCGAATGGAATTCAAGCGCGATGTTGTTATTGACATGGTCTGCTACCGTCGTCGTGGTCACAATGAAGCCGATGAACCTTCCGGTACACAGCCTCTGATGTACCAGATTATCAAGAGTCACAAGACGACCCGTGATCTCTATGCAGAGAGACTGATGGAAGCAGGCGTCATGGATGCAGAGAAGGACAAGGCGCTGGTAGACAGCTACCGTAATGCATTGGACAACGGCGGTCATGTTGTTAAGTCGCTGGTAAAAGAACCCAACAAAGAACTGTTTGTTGATTGGACTCCTCACCTAGGACATGAATGGACTGCGCGTCACGATACCCGCGTAGCCCTGGCTACTCTGCAGGGCCTGGGGCAGAAACTGTGCAAGGTACCTGAAGGTTTTGTTGTTCAGCGTCAGGTCAGCAAGATTATTGATGATCGACTGAAAATGGCTGCGGGAGCACAATCCATCAACTGGGGTGCCGCTGAAACATTGGCATACGGTACCCTGATTATGGAAGGTCATCCGGTACGTATTACCGGTCAGGATGTTGGTCGAGGCACTTTCTCTCACCGTCATGCGGTGCTGCACAATCAGAAAGACGGTTCTACCTATGTACCACTGGCCAATATTTCCGAAAAACAGCCTGACTTCCAGATCTGGGACTCTTTGCTCTCGGAAGAGGCTGTGCTGGCTTTCGAATATGGTTATGCGACTACGACACCGGGCGCACTGGTTATCTGGGAAGCCCAGTTTGGTGACTTTGCTAACGGCTGTCAGGTAGTTATTGACCAGTTTATTACCAGTGGTGAGCACAAGTGGGGGCGTCTCTGTGGCCTGACCATGCTGTTGCCTCATGGTTATGAAGGTCAGGGCCCGGAGCACTCTTCAGCCCGTCTTGAGCGTTATCTGCAACTGTGTGCAGAGCACAATATCCAGGTGTGTGTGCCAACCACTCCGGCTCAGGTGTTTCACATGCTGCGTCGTCAGGTGTTGCGTCCGCTGCGAAAGCCATTAATCGCTTTTACTCCCAAGAGCCTGCTTAGGCACAAGCTGGCAGTTTCCACGTTGGAAGAGCTGGCTGAAGGCAGCTTCCAGACCATCATTCCAGAGGTTGATGTGCATGAAGCAGCGGAAATTACCCGTCTTGTCATGTGCAGCGGTAAGGTCTATTACGATCTGCTTGAGTATAAGCGTGCAAATGAACTGAAAAATTCAGCCATCATTCGTATCGAGCAGCTGTATCCTTTTCCTCAGGATGACCTTGATGAGGTGATTGCGCACTATCCAAACCTGAAGGATGTTGTCTGGTGCCAGGAAGAGCCGATGAACCAGGGCGCCTGGTATTGCAGCCAGCATCATATGCGCCGTGCTCTCGATAATCACTCTAACAACCTGCGTCTGGCCTATTCAGGTCGTGATGCTTCAGCGGCACCAGCATGTGGTTATATGTCCAAGCATGTAGAAGAGCAAGAAAAGCTGGTAGAAGACGCTTTTAACGTTTAATTGATGATGCCCCGGTTGCTCCGGGGCGATCGGTCGCAACCCCGAAAGGATCCATAATGGCCACTGAAATAAAAGCACCAACGTTTCCGGAATCTGTCGCTGACGGTGTGGTTGCCACTTGGCACAAGAAGCCCGGAGAAGCTTGCTCTCGTGATGAGCTGCTGGTCGATATAGAGACCGATAAGGTAGTACTGGAAGTTGTTGCTCCAGCGGATGGCGTGCTGAAAGAGATTCTCAAGAATGAAGACGAGACGGTCCTGAGCGAAGAGGTTATTGCCGTTTTTGAAGCCGGTGCAGCATCCACAGCCTCCGTTCCTGCAGCTGAATCAGCGTCGGCAACCAGTGAAGTGTCACCTAGTACGGAAGAGCCAGTATTGAGCCCCGCTGCTCGTAAGATCGCTAATGAAAAAGGCATTGACCCAACGACTATTTCTGGCACTGGCAGGGGCGGTCGTGTCACCAAGGAAGATGTCGTTCGTCATGCAGAGCAGCGGCCAGCTCAGGTAGCTGCTCCTGCTCCAACAGTCCATGCTTCTTCTGCGCCTGTGGTAGAAGCTACAACTCCGGTATTTGCTGGCGAGCGCACGGAAAAACGTGTACCAATGACACGTCTGCGTGCTAGAGTTGCCCAGCGTCTGGTAGAAGCACAGCAGACAGCCGCCATGCTGACCACCTTCAATGAGGTCAATATGAAGCCGGTTATGGAACTGAGAGCCCGTTATAAAGATCAGTTCGAGAAGCGGCACGGTGTTCGTCTCGGGTTCATGTCCTTCTTTGTCAAAGCCTGTGCTGAAGCCCTGCGTCGTTATCCTGCAGTTAATGCCTCCATTGATGGTAATGATATCGTTTACCACGGCTATCAGGATATTGGCGTTGCTGTCTCCAGCGATCGTGGTCTGGTAGTACCTATTCTGCGTAACGCTGAAAACATGAGCCTCGCCGACGTTGAGGCCAAAATCCGTGAATACGGTAAAAAAGCCCAGGGTGGCAAACTGGATATTGAGGACATGACCGGTGGAACCTTTACTATTTCCAACGGCGGTGTGTTTGGTTCGCTCTTGTCTACACCGATTCTGAATCCACCTCAGTCCGCTATTCTGGGTATGCACAAAATTCAGGAGCGCCCCATGGCCGTCAACGGTCAGGTGGAGATTCTGCCCATGATGAATCTGGCTTTGTCCTATGACCACAGGTTGCTGGATGGCAAGGAAGCAGTCACTTTCCTCGTTACCATCAAGGAGCTGTTGGAAGATCCAGCCAGAATCCTGTTGGAATTGTAAGTTTTCATGGGTTATGCGGCGGCTCACAAGGCCGCCATTCTCATTTTCTTGGAATAGAAGATATGGCGAATCAGTTTGACGTTGTTGTCATCGGAGCAGGTCCTGCAGGTTACGTTTGTGCAATTCGTGCAGCGCAGCTGGGCCTTAAGACTGCTTGTATTGAAAAGTGGACTGATGACAAAGGAAAAACAGCTCTGGGCGGAACCTGTCTGAACGTAGGTTGCATTCCCTCCAAGGCGCTGCTGGACAGTTCTCACAAATTTGTTGAAGCTCAAAAAGACTTCAAGCTGCACGGTATCAATCACTCTGGTGTGGAAATGGACGTGCCGCAAATGATCGCCCGCAAGAGCAAGATCGTTAAAACCCTCACTACCGGCGTCGGTGGTCTGTTTAAAGCAAATGGTGTAACTCTGCTGGAAGGTGCTGGTAAAGTTCTGGCGAACAAGCAGGTTGAGCTGACCAAGGCTGATGGCACTGTTGAAGTTTATGAAGCGGGTAATGTTGTTATTGCTACTGGCTCCCGTCCGGTAGAAATTCCCCCTGCACCGACTGATGGTGATTTGATTGTTGATTCCACCGGAGCCCTTGAATTCCAGGAAATACCCAAACGTCTGGGGGTCATTGGTGCTGGTGTTATCGGCCTCGAGCTGGGTAGCGTTTGGGGTCGTCTTGGCTCTGAAGTCATTGTTCTGGAAGCCATGGATCGTTTCCTGGCAGCTGCCGACGAGCAGATCTCCAAAGAATCCATGAAAATCTTCAAGAAGCAAGGACTGGATATCTGCTTGGGTGCCCGTGTCACTGGATCTGAAATCAAGGATAAAGAAGTACACGTTACCTATGCGGATTCTGATGGCAATGAACAGGTTGTTGTATTCGACAAACTGATTGTTGCTGTAGGCCGTCGTCCATACACAGAGAGCCTGCTGGCTGCAGATTGTGGTGTGAACCTGGATGAGCGTGGCTTTATTTTTGTTGATGATCACTGTGCTACTGACGTGCCCGGTGTATACGCTGTTGGTGATGTGGTTCGTGGTCCAATGTTGGCGCACAAGGGCAGTGAAGAAGGCATCATGGTTGCTGAAATCATCGCTGGCCAGAAAGGTCATGTGAACTATGATTTGATTCCTTCTGTGATCTATACCCATCCTGAAATTGCATGGGTAGGCAAGACCGAGCAGGAACTGAAAGCCGAAGGTGTTGATTACAAATTAGGTACTTTCCCATTTGTTGCCAGTGGTCGTGCTCTGGCTGCTAACGATACGGAAGGAATGGTTAAGGTTATTGCTGACAAGGTAACTGACCGTGTCTTGGGTGTGCACGTAGTAGGCCCAAGCGCTGCTGAACTGGTTCAGCAGGCAGTTATTGCCATGGAGTTTGCGGCCAGCACTGAAGACCTGGCTCTGACTATATTCTCTCACCCAACATTGAGTGAAGCTTTGCACGAAGCAGTTCTGGCTGTAGACGGTCATGCGATTCATATTCCTAATCGTAAACGTCGCTAGCTGAGCTTACGGGAATCATTTACTGATGTGTGTAAGACCTACTTGTATCAGTAAGCTTTCTCAATGGATAAACTGATTCGAAGAAGTGTCAGAGGGAATCTTAGCCTGTAGGACTTGAGACAATTTCATATCGAAAGTACAAGTTAGACAGGCGTCAGGACCCAAAGTTTAATTTCGATGCCTGAAGAGTTGGGGTCGAAACAAAGAAACCTTTTTATCCACGGATGTGGATAGGAATTTGATTAAAACAACAATGGTATTGTCAGTATGAATCTCCATGAATATCAGGGTAAGCAGCTATTTGCTGAGTATGGCCTGCCGGTATCCAAGGGTATTGCCTGCGATACACCGGAAGAAGCAGCTGCAGCCGCAGACCAAATTGGCGGAAATCAGTGGGTTGTTAAAGCACAGGTTCATGCAGGTGGACGCGGTAAGGCTGGGGGCGTAAAGCTGGTCAGCTCCAAGGACCAAATTCGTGAATTTGCCGAGAAGTGGCTGGGTAAGAATCTGGTCACTTACCAGACAGACGAAAATGGTCAGCCAGTTAGCAAGATTCTGGTAGAAAGTTGCACCGACATCGCTCAGGAACTTTACCTGGGTGCTGTTGTAGACCGTTCTACCCGCCGGATCGTTTTTATGGCCTCCACCGAAGGTGGCGTTGAAATCGAGAAGGTGGCAGAAGAAACGCCAGAAAAGATTCTGAAGGCAACTATTGACCCTCTGGTCGGTGCTCAGCCCTATCAGGGCCGTGAACTGGCTTTCAAACTGGGTCTGAACGCTACACAGGTTAAGCAGTTTACCAAGATCTTCCTGGGTCTGGCGAAACTGTTCCAGGATCTGGATTTGGCTCTGCTGGAAATCAATCCATTGGTTATCACTGAAGCTGGCGATCTGCACTGCCTGGATGCCAAGCTGAACATTGATAGCAACGCTCTTTACCGTCAGCCTCGTCTGAAGACCATGCACGATCCTTCTCAGGAAGACGCACGCGAAGCCCACGCGGCTCAGTGGGAACTCAACTACGTAGCCCTGGATGGTAACATCGGCTGCATGGTAAACGGCGCTGGTCTGGCTATGGGTACCATGGACATCGTTAAGCTGTCCGGTGGTGCTCCCGCAAACTTCCTGGACGTGGGCGGCGGTGCTACCAAAGAACGTGTCAGTGAAGCTTTCAAGATTATTCTGTCTGACGATAGTGTTAAAGCGGTACTGGTTAACATCTTCGGCGGCATCGTTCGCTGTGACCTGATTGCTGACGGCATCATCGGTGCAGTGAAAGAGGTCGGTGTTGAAGTACCTGTTGTTGTGCGTCTGGAAGGCAACAACGCTGAGCTTGGTGCTCAGAAACTGGCTGAAAGTGGACTCGATATTATCGCTGCAAGCAGTCTCTCCGACGCTGCAGACCAGGTAGTAAAAGCAGCGGAGGGTAAATAAGAATGAGTGTCCTGATTAATAAAGAGACCAAGGTGATCTGCCAGGGCTTTACTGGCTCTCAGGGAACTTTCCACTCCGAACAGGCGATTGCTTACGGTACTCGTATGGTTGGTGGTGTTACTCCGGGCAAGGGGGGTCAGGAACATCTGGGTCTACCTGTATTCAACACGGTTGCCGAGGCAGTCGCTACAACCGGCGCTGATGCTACTGTAATTTACGTGCCTGCCGCTTTTTGTAAGGATTCTATCCTCGAAGCTGCCAATGCCGGTATAAAGTTGATTGTCTGCATTACCGAAGGTATTCCAACTCTGGATATGTTGGACTGCAAGGTCCGCTGCGACGAGCTGGGTGTTACTCTGATTGGTCCCAACTGCCCGGGTGTTATCACTCCGGGCGAGTGTAAGATCGGCATTATGCCTGGCCACATTCATAAACCAGGCAAAGTTGGAATTGTTTCCCGTTCCGGGACCCTGACTTATGAAGCGGTTAAGCAGACCACTGATTTTGGTTTTGGTCAGTCCACCTGTGTTGGTATCGGTGGTGACCCGATTCCTGGCTCCAACTTCATCGACATCCTGAAGCTGTTTCAAGAAGATCCACAGACTGAAGCGATCGTTATGATCGGCGAAATCGGTGGTACAGCTGAAGAAGAGGCGGCTGCTTACATCAAAGAAAACGTAACCAAGCCAGTTGTTTCCTATATTGCCGGTGTTACTGCACCTCCGGGTAAGCGCATGGGTCATGCGGGTGCAATTATTTCTGGTGGTAAAGGGACTGCTGACGAGAAGTTTGCTGCACTGGAAGAAGCCGGTGTAAAAACCGTTCGCTCTCTGGCAGAAATCGGTCAGGCTCTGAAAGAGAAAACAGGCTGGTAAGAGTCCGATCTGATCAGTTTTGACTCATTATACGGCTCATCTCAGAGGAGATGGGTCGATTTTTTATTGAGTTCCTGAGTGGCTAATCTCTCTCCTGTTTACCTAATTGCTATCCGGGTTTCGGAATATCGCTATAGGCTTAAGACGCTTAATGGCACATAGTCCCGTATTTATCTCCATCCTCAGGGAATCCTCTAGTGGATACACCGAATCTCAATCCTGATAAATACCGTTTTGCGAGGGCGCTTAGGCCTTTTTCCTTCTCTGTCGCACTGATCACTTGCGGATTAGGGGTCGCCGTAGCTTTCTCAAAGGGAGAGGGAGATATTGCCAGAGCCGTGGCTGTAATGATTGCGGGTATTTTATTACAGGCAGCCAGTAATCTGGCCAATGATCATGCTGACTTACATTTCTGGAACAGCAAGACAGGCCAATTGGCAGAGCAGGTGATTCAGCAGATTCGCAGGAACTTTGCTTTTGCCGGTCTTTTTGCTCTGGTAGCAACTGTCATAGGACTCTGGCTTGTCTGGAAAACGGGCTGGCCTTTGTTTCTAATGGGGCTTTTCGGTGTAACTGCTGGTTACTTCTATACAGGAGAGCCTATCGTCTATAAACATCTCGGTTTGGGAGTTCCAGCCGTTTTTATTCTGACTGGGGTACTGATGGTAAGCGGGTCTTACTATGCGGTTTCTGGTGTCTGGAATAATAAGCTACTTTGGGTTTCTATACCCGTGAGTCTTTTAACAGCTGCTCTACTGGTGTCGAATGAAATCCGAGATTATCTGGAAGATCAGTCTTCCAACATCAGAACCCTGACTGTCAGAATAGGGTTTGATACAAGTAAGAAACTATACGCTATATTGTTGCTGTCGGTATACCCGATCAGCTATTACCTCTACCTGAACAACTTGCTGATAAAACCTGTTTACCTGATATTTTCGTTATTACTCATCTTGCAGCCGATTAAATTGTTAAGATGTTCGCTGGGTGATTACGAGCTAAACAAATTGCCGCCTTTGTCTGGACGTTTTTTTCTGGTGTTCGGTATCTGCTTCATATTGAGTGTGTTTAGACCTTCTTGGGAATGAACGTCTGATGAAGGGCTCTTTGTTAAAAAAAATCAGAATGGTGAATTAATTTAGTTTCGACGGATAGATTTCAATATAGACGACTTTTTTCTTTTTTATTGTCAGTTTTGTGAAAATTATAAGTCAAAAGTTTGCAAATAATTTTAAGGCAGTAAGCCTTTTATGAAAAACAGAAAAAGCCAGACTTCATAATCTGGCTTTTTCTAACTGGAAACTATTACTTGAATCCAGTATCAGTCACTACTTTGCCAGGCTTTTTTATCTTTCTTGCGCAGATCAAAGGCTTCTGGTTCGAACAGTGTAGATGGCTCTTCCGGTAGCATGTCAGGTGCCTTTTTGTTGTGCTGAATCACTTTCAACTTGGTGTAACGATCTTTGGTGGCTTTGGCCAGTGTTTCAGAGTTTCTCATGATGGTCGGTCTTATAAACAACATGAGATTTCGCTTCTGGTTCTTATCCTGTTCGAAGCGGAACAGGTTTCCGATGATAGGGATATCACCCAGAAGCGGGACTTTCTTCTTGGTCTGACTCTTGACGTTTTCAATCAGGCCACCAATGACAATGGTCTGGCCATCATCTACCAGAACGGTGGTTTTCAGAGTTCTGTTATTGAAGATCAGGTCATCATTCTTTAAAAGGGATTCTGAAGTACGAGTGTCCAGAGAAGAAACCTCCTGCTCCAGCTCTAGCCTGATGCCGTTACCTTCACTGAGGTGAGGGGTGATCTTTAGCTTAATGCCGACATCCTTCCGGTCAGTCGTAGTGAACGGGTTGTTGCTACCACCACCGGCTGAGGTTTGATAAGAGCCTGTCTTGATAGGAATATTCTGACCTACAAGGAATTCAGCTTCCTGGTTGTCCAGCGTCAGCATACTGGGTGTAGATAGAATGTCGTTGTTAGACTTTGAACTCAAGGCAGATACCAGCACACCAAAATTATCCGCTCTCAAAGCCAGAGAGCCCAGGGTGATTGCCGCGTTATCGAGAATGTGTCCTGTTATGCTGCTCTTGCTGCCGACAACGGTTTTGGTTGATTTACCAGAAGGGTCTGTCTCGGTTGAGCCGCGAATGGTTTCCTTGCCATCAATACCCCACTGGACACCCAGAGCATCATCTATACCGCCAGAGACTTCTACGATGACGGCTTCCAAAAGTACCTGTGATCTTGGTACATCAAGCTGCCGAACGATATGCTCCATCTCTGCCAGAGTGTCCGGATCAGCAATCATGATGAGGGCGTTCTGGGATTCGTCGGCTTTAACGAACACGTTCGGTGCTGCTCCGGAACCCCTGCTTTTTCCGGAAGGCTGACCTTTGGTCTGAACCTTGGGAACAGAGGGGTGCGGTGGAACAGGCTGTTGTGATGAAGCCGAAGAATTGGATTTCTTTTCCTGACTCTCCTGAATCGTGGTAGATGCTTCTGCAAGGATTTCTGAAATATTCTTGGCATCGCCATAGCTGAGGAAGATCACCTTGGTAGTGGACTTGCGAATACCTTCCTTGTCCAGCGTTTCTACCAGTTTCCTGACTCTCTGGCGCTTACTGGAGTTACCTTTGATGACCAGTCGGTTGCTGCGCTCATCAGCAATGACTTGCAGTCCGCTTGGCATTTGCCCCTTGGCAGCTATCAGTGTGTCCTGAATGATTTTGGAAACATCACCCACCCAGGCATGCTTCAACTGAAGCACTTCGTAATCATTATTACCTGTCTTGTCCAGCTCCCTCACCAGCTTGGTGATTCGCTCAACGTTGTCTGCAAGGTCACTGACTATAACAGCGTTACTGGATGCGGAAGCGGCTGCGTGCCCATACTGGGCGATCAGAGGGCGAATAATGGGTATCAGTTCAATAGCCGATACACTGTGAAGTTCCAGAACCCGTGTGGTCATGACAGCATTACGTGGCTTCTGATTTCCACTGGGAGAGCTGGTTTTTGCTGTAGTACTGGGCACTATATTGATGATATTGCCCTTGGGTATTACGGCGTAGCCATTAGCTGACAGTACTTCGAGGAAAACATCGTAAACTTCGTCGCTGCTCAACGGTTTGGAAGAAATAACCGTTACAGTGTTACCCCCCTTGATTCTGGGGTCTATGACAAAGGTCTCACCAGTGATCTTGGCGATTTGGCCAATGAATTCACGAATGTCAGCGTTCTGATGATTCAGAGTCCACTTTTTGTCCTTGGCCGTTTCAGCCTTGAGGGCTTTTGTGGGAGGGGGTGCAGCCAGATTGACTACAGCAGTTTCAGCAGAAGGGGCCGCTGATACATTGCTCTGAAGGCTAAGGGCAAGCAATGCAGCAAACAGAGGTCTGAAGGCCATGCATACAAATGGACAGTCTTTAGTTTTCATCACTTAACCATATGAAAAAGTTTTAATTCTTGTATCAAATCCCTTGATTAGCCTGCTGAAGTTTATCTCTCAACTCCTGCATGCGCTGTTCAAGTGATTTTCCATCCGGCTCCTGAGTGAAGCCGGGGCGTTCTGTATTCTTATCCGTAGTGTCTGAGGGGCTCTTGAATTCCTGCAAAGCCCTGTCATCTTTACCTGCATCCGGAAAATAAAGGATTTCAAGCTGGCCATTGCGACTTAAAACCACATGATCTGAATGCACTTCCCTGAGTATGGCACCACCGGGCAGTCTGTCTTCGATGCCATAAAGCTTGTCCTGATTGTTGCCTTGGATAATAGCACTTGAATACTTATTCTTCTGATCACGTTCTCCAAGAGTACCTCTGAGTACCAGATTTAACTTTGTTTTAGGAATATCGGCGGACTGTTTCGCGACTTCAGGCTGATGATTGGCACCAAAGAGTAATTCGAAGTCTTTAGGAGTAAGAATTTTTTCTTTTGGTTGATTTTGGTACACTTGTTCATAATTATCAAAAGCATCTTCCTTCGCCAGTGATTCATAAAAGAAAAATGACTGAGCGCCTAATGAAACAATCATGGTGATCGCCAGAAGGCAGGTCAGTGCTATGCAATTTTTTCGATGGCCCCATTTTAAGTAGGTGGCTATGACCTCTGAATTCATACTGTTCTCTAATTTCTCTATTTGATGTGTACTTGATTAAGGAAAGCGTTATGGGTCATGGGCTATTCTTAACCTAAATAAAGCATAAGAGTGCTGTTTTTAAAAGCTGATGCTTTCACTAAAAACAGTTTTTAATTAATCATTTTTGATCAGTAATATCTTCTGGATCAAAAAAGTTGGGTTTGTGTTTGAATCATTTTTAAAATTCAGTTGTAAAATTTGGATATTGGATCACACTTCCTGTGACGTGCTTGAAGAATAATTCAATTTCCAGGGTTCAGAGCAAAAAATATCGGATTGTTTCTGGTTGTCCTCGATCAACCCAATAGAAGTTCTGGAATTATTAATTATCCAAGGAGTTAGCCTTGACTGACACAGCCAGCCTTCCAGAAGATCAGGCATCCCAAAATCAGGGACTGATTTTGCATCGTCTGCCATTTACTTTTGCCAAAAGGCATGGGGTGGTGCTGGTCTGGGAGCAGGAACAGCCGGTGCTCTATTTTCGCTCGGTGCCTTCAGCTGATATCTTCTCTGAGGTCACACGAATTTCCTGCCAGTCTCCTGTTTATCGCAAGGTGGGAGCAGACCGGCTCTCCGAAGTCTTGTCCGAGTGTTATCACAATGACAGTTCCGAAGCTCTGCAGAATGCTGCCGGTATTAGTGATGATCTGGATCTGAGTAGTCTTGCTGAAGCAGTACCGGTAACAGAAGACCTGCTTGAGCAGAGTGACGATGCCCCGGTGATTCGCCTGATCAATGCTTTATTGACGGAAGCGATCAAGGAAGGCGCATCGGATGTCCATATCGAAACTTTCGAAAATATTCTGGTTGTCAGGGTGCGGGTAGATGGTGTTCTGAGAGAGATTCTAAGTCTGCAACGAACACTGGCTGCACTCCTTGTTTCGAGGATCAAGGTTATGGCTCGTCTGGATATTGCTGAAAAACGCATTCCCCAGGATGGCCGTATCTCTCTGAAAGTTGCGGGTAAAGAGGTGGATGTCAGGGTCTCAACACTACCTTCCAGTAATGGTGAGAGAGTGGTACTGCGTCTTCTTGATAAGGCAGCCGGTCGTCTTGAACTGAAGCATCTGGGTATGGAAAATCAGGATCTCCAATGCGTATCAAGCCTGCTGGCCAAACCCTATGGCATTATTCTAGTCACGGGGCCTACCGGTTCTGGTAAAACCACCTCTCTCTATGGTTGCTTGACCTCATTGAATGATAAATGTCGAAATATTCTCACCGTAGAAGATCCCATCGAATACAACCTCGAAGGTATTGGCCAGACTCAGGTGAATACCAAGGTTGATATGACGTTTGCAAGGGGGCTGAGAGCCATCCTACGTCAGGACCCGGATGTGGTCATGGTGGGGGAAATACGCGATACCGAAACAGCTGAAATTGCCGTGCAGGCCAGTTTGACCGGTCACCTCGTGTTATCGACACTTCATACCAATACTGCCATTGGTGCATTGACCCGCTTGCAGGATATGGGAATTGAACCTTTTCTACTCTCTTCCAGCTTGCTGGGTGTGATGGCTCAGCGTCTGGTCAGAGTTCTCTGTAATCAATGTAAACAGCCCTACCAACCTGATGAGGCTGAATGCAGGGAGTTGGGGGTTGAGTTAGCCAATGCGCCTGAACTGTACCACGCAAAAGGCTGTAAAGATTGCAATCACAGTGGATACCGGGGCCGGACCGGCATCTACGAAGTGGTCATGGTCGACGAGCAGGTCAGAAGAATGATTCATGCAGGAGAGGGAGAGCAGGTGATTACTGACTATGTCAGAAAGAGCTCTCCTGGCATAAGGGAAGATGGTGCCAAGAAAGTATTGGCTGGTCTGACAACACTGGAAGAAGTGCTCAGAGTGACCCAGAAAGATTAATCCGTATCGGAGGCGGATCACCGCACGACATGGCTGCATATGAATACATCGCCCTCGACCAGCAGGGCAAACAGCATAAGGGAACACTGGAAGCCGACAGTAACCGGCATGTCCGGCAGATGCTTCGTGATAAAGAGTTGACCCCCCTATCGGTCAATCAGGTCTCAGAGCAGAAACAGAATGCCTCCGGTGGTTTGTCCACGCTCTTTCAACGTGGTGTTTCTGCTGTTGAGCTCGCTACTCTGACTCGTCAGTTAGCCACTCTCATTCAGGCGGCCATGCCTGTAGAGGAAGCGCTTTATGGTGTCGCTTCCCAGCAGGAAAAGCGCAGGCTCAAAAATATACTGCTGGCGATTCGTTCCAAGGTACTTGAAGGTTTCACATTGGCCCAGAGCCTTGAAGATTTTCCTCATATTTTCCCCCAGATGTTCCGGGCCACGGTGGCAGCCGGTGAACATGCCGGATATTTGGACAAAGTACTGAACCGGTTGGCGGACTACACAGAAGCCAGAATGAAATCCACCCAGAAAATTCAACAGGCTCTTTTGTACCCCATCATACTGCTGATGGCGGCTCTGGGGATCGTTAGTTTTCTTCTGGGCTATGTGGTGCCCGATGTCGTAAAGGTCTTCGTCGACACGGGTCAGGATTTGCCAGGCATTACCGTTGCACTGATCGCTGCCAGTGAAGGATTCCAGACCTACTGGCCCGTTATTTTCGGTATTATTTTCTTTGGAATTGTCGCATTCAGGCAGGCGCTGAAGAAGCCGACATTCCGGATGTCATGGGATCGTTTCTTTTTACGCTTACCCATTCTTGGCCGCTTTAGTAGAACATTAAGTGCCGCAAGATTTGCCAGCACCCTGAGCATACTCACCCGAAGTGGTGTTTCGCTGGTGGAAGCCCTGATTATTGCCGCACAGGTTATTGATAACCGGGCAATTTGTGATGCGGTTAAAGATGTTGCCAGAAGGGTCAGTGAAGGTTCCAGTCTGAACCGAGCCTTGGCTGAAACCGGTTATTTCCCACCTTTGATGCTTCACATGATTGGCAGTGGTGAATCGACTGGTGAGCTGGACGAAATGCTGGACAGAACGGCTCAGAATCAGCAGATGGAGCTGGATGGGAGGATATCCCTCTTGCTGGGGCTTTTTGAACCCTTAATGTTGGTGGTTATGGGCGGTGTAGTCATGGTGATTGTGTTAGCCATATTGCTGCCCATTCTTAACATGAACCAGCTTTTAAACTGAATGCAGTGAGCATGGCTTTTAAAGCAATGTTCGTAAAGGTTGAAACAGGACGTACACGACAGAATCTGCCGCTTGACTGACAGATTTCTGGAAGTGGGGGCAGCAATCCCATTTCCTCGGTACGGAATCCATTGATGAGGTCGTGAAAATGATGACAAGACAGGTACAAAGAGGTTTTACCCTCATAGAGATCATGGTGGTTGTCGTGATCCTGGGAATACTGGCTGCCATGGTGGCGCCAAAAATTCTCAGCCGTCCTGATCAGGCCAAGATTACAGTGGCCAGGTCGGATATTGAAACGCTCTCCCAGGCGCTTGAATTATACAGACTGGACAATGGTTTTTATCCTTCGACGGATCAGGGTCTGGATGCCCTGATCAAGAAGCCTACCATCGCTCCTGAGCCTAGAAACTGGAATCCGGAGGGCTATTTGAAAAAAGCTCCGGTTGACCCTTGGGGGAATGCCTACATTTATCTGCAGCCTGGTAATCATGGAAAATACGATCTCTATTCTCAGGGGGCTGATGGCCGTGAGGGTGGTGAAGGTCTTAATGCAGATATTACCAACTGGGAAGAGTCTTGAACTCAATTCTGATATCGGATTAAAACTTCCAAAGTTAAAGGGGCTCAATGAACAGTATGGTATCGGAAGGAAGCAGGACAGTGATTAACAAAAATCAGGGTTTTACTCTGGTTGAATTGCTCGTTGTCATTCTGATTATAGGTATATTGCTGGGTATTACTCTATTGAGCCCAATGACTGGGAATGTTCAAAAAACAGTTCAGGAGCAGGCGGCAAGATTACAGATTTTGTTCTCTCAGGTCAGGGACAAAGCGCTCCTGGATAATGCCGAATACGGCTTTTCCATTGATGAGAATGGGCGTTACTACTGGTGGGTATTGCCGCTGGAAAGTAATGAATGGATTGTGATTACAGAGACACCTTTTCAGCCCTACAGGATGCCGGAAAGTCTGGATGTTTATCTGTATACAGATGAGGACGATCTACCCTTTCTCGAACCCACAGATGTCGGCCCTGATGTTGTTTTTTATTCAGACTATCAGGTGACCCCTTTTTCTCTATTCGTGATCCCCAGTGAAAACAAAAAGCAGAGGGTGGTGCTGATAACCGATGGCTTGTCCGATGTCGAAGTCGTCCGCTAGTATTTTTGGTTTCACCCTTATTGAGGTGATGGTGGCTGTGGTCATTTTTGCTTTAGCCGCTTCCATGTTGATGCTGGCAGACGGTAACAGTATCCGCCAAACCCGCTATATGCAGGAAAAGGTTTTGGCTGCACAGCTGGCTGACCAGTATCTGAGCCGTATCCAGGCAGAAAAAAACTGGCCTGATAAAGGGGTCAGAGGAAAGGTTGAAAACTATGTTGGGTATGACTGGTACGTTCGTCAAACCGTCAGGGATACCACCAAGAGAGACTTCAGAAAAATTGTTGTGGATGTCTTTGTGGGTGTTCAGAAGCCTGATGGTGACGATATTCCGATATTCTCTCTGGAGTCCTATCTGAGGAAGCCCAGAAAATGAACGGAAGCAAGGGGTTTACACTGCTTGAGCTGATGATAGCCATAATGCTCTTTGCCATGATCAGCACGGCGGCCTACAAGTTGTTCGATTCAGTGAGTCGGGCTCAGCAGGTGACCGATGGCATTCTGGACAGTTTGGATGAAATTCAGCGGGCGAAGCTGATTCTGGAGAAAGATCTGTTCCAGTTGGCGGCAAGACCGGTACGGGATGAATTTGGTGAGATTCTACCAGCCGTCAAGTCTCCCAGTCTTGATGGCTTTGTTCTGGAATTTACCCGTGCTGGCTGGCGTAACCCGCTGATGGAGCTGAGGAGCAACCTGCAACGAGTTGCTTATAACCTGGAAGACGATGAGCTGGTTCGTTACTACTGGTTAATGTTGGACAGGGCTCCTGATCCGGTTCTGATAAGGCAGGTTATTCTCGACAATGTGCAGGCATTGAAAGTCCGTTTTATGGACGAAAAGAAGCGCTGGAAGAACAGCTGGCCACCGGAAAAAAAATCCCGGAGACCGAAACCGGCAACTGGAGCAAAGAAAACAGAAGAACCGGTGATGCCCCACGCAATAGAGCTGACGATGCAGCACGGGAATTTTGGAAAACTGGTAACGATTTTGCCTGCTCTAGACTACAAGTCCCCGAATGCTCATACAAAACCGGATCAGGAACAGGGTAAAGATCAGAATAGAGCAGGGCGAATGTCTTTCATACCAGAGCTGTATGAGAGTGACTATGAAGAAGGTGATGAGAAAGAGGAAGAACGATGAGGCCAGTTAACCGGCAGCGTGGCATTGCCCTGATCTATGTGCTCTTGATCTTCGCGATGATTACCTTGATGGCTTCCCAGATGATGACCAGTCTCTGGCTCCACACTGAAAAAAATACCCATTATCTGGAGCGTATACAGGCCAGACATCTGGCTCTGGGGGCTGAAAACTATGTTGCTTTATTGCTAGAGCAGGATGCGGAAGAAGACAAGAAAAAGAAAAAAATCATGGATCACGAAAGTGAACGCTGGAATATACAAGAAGTGGGCTATGCCGTTGATCAGGGGGATATCGAGTTGGTCATTGTTGATGAAACCAGTCGGTTTAACCTGAACTGGCTCGCCGCAGATGCACTGGACGGACAAAAGTTTCGTGGAATGTTCGAGATCATACTGCAAAATCTGGGCCTGAATGTACAGATTGCCTCAGCCATCAAGGACTGGATTGATCATGACCAGGAACCCTCAGAAGACGGTGGAGAAGATAATAATTATCTGTCCATGGATCCGCCGAGAAGAACTTCTGATGCTCCGTTTGTTTCATTATCCGAGTTAAGACTGATTAAGGGCGTTGGTATTGATGAGTTTGAATTGTTAGCTCCTCTGGTAACCGCTTTGCCAGACACTACCAGTATCAACGTCAATACGGTGCTGCCTGAAGTAATGCGTTCACTGTCTGATAAACTCACAGAAAGTGATGTAGAGACTATTATTGATGCTCAGAGTGCAGAAGGGTTCGTCAGACTGGAAGATCTGGCCAGGCTGCCGGCCCTGAAAGATAAAACTGCCGCTCTTAAAGAAGTGCCTCTGGATGTTGCCAGCCAATATTTTACTGCTTACATCAAGGCAACGTATCGAGATACGTCATTCTATTTAAAAACCCTTATGTATCGTAATACAGAGGGACAGGTTCAAATCGCCGGTCGTGAGATTGGACCCAACGACTACTGGGTAAGTGCCAAGAAGGAATCCTGAGGTCTAATAATGAAAAACATCCTGTTGATTCGGATACCACCGCCGGTTTCCCGGATTGAGACGAACACTCGAGTTCAGTGGGGGGCTTTTGCCAGTAACGGACAGCTCTTGGGAGATGTCCATATCTCGGAGCTGGGTCAAGTCAAAAATGACTGGGTCCAGTTTGTTATCCATAAGCCTGATAACAAAGAGCTGGACGAGACCACTCTGGAAGATGAAATGCCGGACCAGGTGTTAGTGCTTTTGCCAGGGACTCTGGTCATGCACAAGCGGCTACCTATTAACAGTGGTCAGCGAAAGCATCTTTCAACCGCGCTGCCCTTTATGATTGAAGAGGAACTAGCCGATGACATCGAGTCTATGCACCTGGCCAGTTATCTAAACAGGAAAAGTGAACAAGTTTACGTGTCGGCTGTTCCCCATGAGCAGATGCAATCTCTATTAGCCTGTCTTGACGAGCAGGGGGTTTCCGCCCAGCAAGTTATGGCTGAGCTACAGTTTTTGCAGGGCGTTCCGCGAGAATTAAACCTCCTTCTTGAAAATGATTCCTCTATTCTTTCTGCACCCGACCAAGCCAGTGTTTGTCTCGACTACGAAGCTCTCAAGTTTGTTTTGGGTCATTGGGGGGAAAAGGTCAGTGAAGATATTATTCACACGGATGAGGAGCTGATAGCTGAAGATGCTGAGGCTCTTGTTAGTGCCAGAATAAGATTTGCTGATGGTCTGGTGTCATTGGCTACTGAGAAGAGAGATCAGGTGAAACAATGGCTGGAAGAAAACGGCTGGCTGGTGGAAGAAGAACCATTGACTGGCACTGTTTTTGAGTATCTGGCGGCGTTGTATTTTTCATCCAAAAGATCTGCCGACTTAGTTGACCTTCGTTATGGCCCTTATCAATGCCCTAAAAGAGCTACCCGCAAGATGCGCCGCTGGAAGCCTCTGGCCCTGGTGGCTTCCATCTGGTTGCTGCTTGAGCTGGGTTTAAAAGTCGGGGAAGGAGTTTTGTATCAACAGAAAGCCCAAGAGTACTGGCAGGATAGCGCAGAGCTCTACTTGGAAGTCTTTCCACAGGATCAGCAGGTGCTTGAGGCCCAGACACATTCAGTTGGAAGCATTAACCTGAAGGGGCGTATGGAAAGTCGATTGAAAAATGTTGGTCAAAGTGCCACTGGAGAAGCCTTTTTACCTTTGCTGCAACAGGTTTCTGCTGTGTCATCTTCTTTGTCAGATTTTAAGCTGAAGCCGGTCAGCATGGATTTCAATGAAGCGACAGGAGCACTGGTGCTGGAGTTGAAAGCAGACAATCTTGAAGGGGTTGATAAGCTGTTGGCGGCAGTAAAATCATCCGGGCTAAGCGCACGCCTGGATAGTGCCAACCAGGAAAAAACGGGCGTCAATGCTCGAATGACGATAGGCAGGTGAAGCTGATGAAACTGACTCATCTACTCGAGAGAAGTCCGCTCTGGCTCCAGCTTCGGGCTAAGTACGAGCTGATGCCGGAGAAAGATCGAAGAGCATTGCATCTTCTGACAGCACTCCTTTTGTTGGCTTCAGTCTATCTGTTCGTTTGGAAGCCTATAACCGAATGGAGTGAAAAGCAGCAGGAAGAGTTCACTCACCAACAATCCATTTATGAATGGATGGCAGATAATGTTGATCAAGCAAAACAAGCTCAAAGGAAACAAAGGGCTGCAGGTGCAAAAAAAGACCTTTCTACTATTGTATCGGGCAGTGCCAGACAATCAGAACTGACATTAAGTCGTGTTCAACCTGATCGTAAAGGTTTGGGAGTCTGGATAGAAGATGCGGCCTATCAGAAGCTTCTGGCTTGGATGGTTGCATTGGATACCCGTTATGAAGTGACTATTCAGCAGATAAAAATCGATCGAGGTAAAGAAGAGGGTCGAGTGAAAGTCTATATGCATCTTGCAAATTGATTCTGGCAGATACGGGGGCTCCATCAAAAGCTTTCGTATCTCTGAATAAACGACAGCTTTAAGATTGAATTTTGGTGCTTTCTTCTTGGTTTTAAAGGAGAGTTTGAGTTGTCAAAAATAGACTCATGTTTTTGTAAACTCATTGATAGCATATCGCTGATATTGAAAACACAGAAAAACTCTCAGCTAGAACACAAAAGTTCTTCTTTTTACGTGTTTTTTTCCTTGACACTTTCATCTGATCTGCATAACATTCGCTCCACTTCAGCGCACTGCACCGCGCAGAGAGAGAAGTCGGGTGATTAGCTCAGCTGGGAGAGCATCTGCCTTACAAGCAGAGGGTCGGCGGTTCGATCCCGTCATCACCCACCAGTTTCTCTAAAGGGGTTGCGTGACCGCATACTGGCTACTTTGGGCGGTATGTGTAGGGTTCAGCGGACCGGTAGTTCAGTTGGTTAGAATGCCGGCCTGTCACGCCGGAGGTCGCGGGTTCGAGTCCCGTCCGGTCCGCCATATATCAAAAAACCTGTAGGCTGTCGTCTACAGGTTTTTTCTGTTTTGGTCCTACGTTTAAAGGGTTTTTGCAACTTTTGCCGGTTTTGCAAAACGGACTTTTTCACTGTTTTTCCTCCTGTTCCTCTCTGTTTTTCTCTCTTCTCGGTTTTTTTGGAGGAATTGGGGTGTCACTTCCTCCATTTTGGTTTTTCTTTTCAAAACAGTACGTTAGTTTAGTTTTTGGACTGGAGGTCGATGTCGGGTTCGTGGGCGATTTTATGCTGGGCGGATAAAACTGATTACAAACCAGTGTCTACTAATGTTGCGGTGGTTTGCTTTCTAAAATGTTCCCGCTGCTCAGACCAGAGCATCGGGAAGGGTTTCATACAGTCTTTCATCGACAGCTGCCACTTACCCTCGTAGTACAAAATATCTTCCTGAATATCCGGGGCCAGACAGGTCAGGCGGATGCACTTTGAGATCCTGGCCTTGTCCACCTTCTCTTTCTCAGCCAGCTGCTTGATGCCAGGGAGCGTTCTTTTCTAACCAGACAATCAATTTACTGATGTTGTCAAGCTAACCAGATCATGATGGCTGCTATCTGAAGCATTTTCATATAATTGAGTGCCAAGCGTTCATAGCGAGTTGCAACTCGCCGAAAGTTCTTGAGCTTTTGGAATAGTCGCTCAATTAGATTTCGCTACTTGTAGATTTCTTTGTCATATTTTCGCTGATCTATCCGATTTCGCTTCGGAGGAATCACTGCTTCAGCACCTGACTTCTTGACCTCGAGGAGGAGTGCATTTGAGTCATATCCCTTGTCAGCAAGAACGAAGTCCGCTGAAAATCCCTCTATCATGGCATTTGCCTGTTCTTACTCTGATGCTTGTCCAGCTGTGAGAATGAAGCGAACAGGATTACCAAGTGCATCCGTTGCAGTGTGGATCCTGGTTGTTAAACCTCCCCTTGATTTTCCAACTGCTTCGGCACTGTTATCCGTTTTTTTGGAGCACCGTGTTGATGAACACGGGTGATTGATCCGTCAACCATGAGGTATTGCGTATCACAATCCTGACTCAGTTTTTCAAAGACTTGATTGCATATTCCTTTCGAGCTCCAGCGACTGAATCGGTTGTATATTATTGTGCCAATCACCGAACTCTTCAGGCATGTCTCTCCACGGTACTCCGGTACGAGCAAGCCAGAGAATCGACTCAATGAATAACCTGTTGTCAGCTGTTGGTCCGGGGTCAGAGACTTTACCCGGCAGCATGTCTTTGACCCGATCCCATTGTTTATCTTTGAGTACTGTGCGAGTTGTAGCAGACCTAAACGCCGCATTCTAGATCACTTTCAGGTGTCTTTCCGGTCAGGTTACTGATGTTTTTATCTGTTCGGTCGGTTGGATAATAACGCGCCCTGGTCGAGGTTCAGGAGGATGCAGAGAGTTGGAGGGCATTGTGCCTTTCGGCAAGCGTAAAGGCAGATTCTGGACGAGTGGTACAAATCATCGAGCCAGAAAGGCACTACTCACAGAATTAATGCTAATTGAGTAGTTACCACCGTTAATGATTGTTTTATACTCGTTGCTAAAAGCTCGAAGCCATGTAAAATGGGCACCAGGTTATAAGTGCGTTTGATTCTTTATGTATAGATTTAGTGTTCTGAGCGTAGTGGCTTGTCCTGTTCTTCATAAGCGATAACAAAACTTCTAGCTTTACCGCCTTATCCGTGGCATACACGGCAAGGTATTTTGCTTAAAAAAAATCAGGATATGATTATGTCTACTACTACCGGTACTGTTAAGTGGTTCAACGAAGAGAAAGGTTTTGGTTTCATCGCTCAGGAGAATGGTCCTGACGTGTTCGCCCATTTCCGTCAGATCGTTGGCGACGGTTTCAAAACCCTGACTGAAGGCCAGCAGGTTGAATTTCGAGTGACCCAGGGTCAGAAAGGTCCTCAGGCAGAAGACATCCGTCCTCTGTAAAGATTGAGCTACGTACTATGTAGCTGAGATGCTTCACATTGGTGAAGGTGAAAAGGCAATACCTCAGGGTGTTGCCTTTTTTGCGTTCAGGGAAGAGTAAAAGGGAAGACCATGGCTACTACCAACATCTGGCAACAGTTCAGGCGCTTATCCCGGAAGGAAGCAAGGTTATAGCTACAATCACCGCGCTCAATGGCAATGGAACGAGTCAGTCAGAGCTAAGCGGTGGTTCAGTCGTGACAGTGAGAAGAGAGTCTGTGGGACTAGGGCAGAAGGCTTTTATTCAGGGGGAGAGGTAAAGGGGGCTGTGCCGGATTTGGCGCTGCATGAGGTGGAGGTTTGAGAACATCAGGCATCAGGGCGCAATTCAGGTTCTCGTAAATTTATTATTACCAGTCATTGTTTATTCCCCCTCCTGAACTGAAACTGTCATCGTATGAAGAACCAAATGAGCCATCAAATGATGAACTTAAAGAGCCATGCATATCGGAATCCAGGGAGTCATTCATATTTGTACCATTCAGGCTTCTGCCTATATCAATGCCGCCAATGCTGTCGTCCACCATTTTATCATTCTGATGACTATCAAGCTTCAGGCGGGTAATGGTTTTTCGAGCCAGTGCCTTTTGCTTGGCTGGCAGGGCTGGGTTAGGTGATATTTCATCGGGTGAAAAATTGATCACAAAGGTATGCTCCGCCATGCCAATAGGGTCTTCAACTGCTGATAAGGCTTCTTCTTTTCTTTCTGCCAACTGGCCCAATCCCGAATCAACCCGTTGCAAAGGGAAGCATTGCCAGCCCCAGCCAGTCCATCCCGCACGTCTGAGGGTGAGAACACAAAAGCCGGGGTTCGCTCCTGAATATCTTCACCGTTCTTTTGCGGCAGCCAATAATTGCGGTGAGGGTCCCACACCGCAAAAATGCCATTGGTCATGGCGTAAAGCACCAGGCCAGGGTTGGCAGGGCGATCAGTAGATGGTTGACAGCCATCAGTCGGTTACTGATTGTGGCTGGTTGCATAAGCTTGTTGTTAACTGTTGTGGGTCAAGCTGGCTACTGTATTGCTTGTATTAAGAAAAGACTGAGATACTGAGTCGTACACGCTATCAAGTGTTTTTCCCTATCCGGCTAAACATGTACGATAGTCTATGTTAAATGATTTTTTGACCAGAGCAGAGGAAGCTTTGGAGGGAGTTCAATATGTTTATTAACCTTGTTTGAGTAATCTTGATCACGCTTTAATAAACGTCTATGTTTCAGCTATTTTTTTCTATACTCTTACCTGTTATTGGCCTAACGTCGGTTAACGGATGAAGATTAAGCAAGGTGTTGTTCTCGGTGAAGGGGGCAGATCACGAACAATAGAAAAAATAAACGCGGAAAATATCTATATACGAATGGCGCAAGGTAACCAATTGCGCATCATACCGGTCATCGTTGTTGGGGCGTTGTTAAAAGCGTTGGAAACAGGAAAAATTACGCTCCGGGACATTGATCGAACATATCGTAAAGAACATGATCTACCCCCTTTATTTGATCATCTTCATATTGATTTTGACAAGTATATTCTTGGTTATGACTCAACTATCAAGAGGATATGTGAGTACGAGTTGAGTGCGGTTGAACCTGCAGAAGTATCTGAAAACAATCGACTCAACCTCCCCAAACCCTTCCTCCTTCTGGCCGGAATCTCCGGCACCGGTAAATCCCGTTTTATCAGAAAGCAGGCAGAGTTCCATGATCCGGATGACCCTGAAGGGAACTTCTGTCTGATCCCGGTAAGGCCTGACTGGCATGAGCCTTCTGATCTGTTAGGTTATGTCTCCCGGGTTGATAAACCGAAATACATTGCCACCAAAGTGCTTGCGTTTATTATCCGTGCCTGGAAGTCGGTTGCGCCTGATGCCTCCGCAGCCGGAACCGGAACTCTGAATTCTGCTTCGCCTCCCTATTGGCTCTGTCTGGATGAGATGAATTTGGCACCGGTGGAGCAATATTTTGCGGATTACCTATCGGTATTGGAAACACGGGATTTCAACGAGGTCGGAGAGTATTGTTGTGAACCGTTGCTGGACTTGCAAGCACTGAATCAATCCGATGACCTGGAGCTTCAGGCGGATTTAGGGCTGATGGATGATCCGCTGTGGGGTTACTTTCAACAGCACGGCATCGGCATACCACCCAATCTGTTGGTGGCCGGTACCGTTAATATGGATGAAACCACTCATGGTTTTTCCCGCAAGGTGATTGACCGGGCACTGACTTTGGATTATGGCGAGTTTTATCCTAATGATTATGGTCAGTTCTTTGAGGGACAACCGGAGAATAGAGTATTTCACTGGTCAGTGTTGACCTCGGCCAGGCGGGAGCAGCTGACAGGTACCTTCGACACTGATGGAAAGCGTACGGTTGCCTTTCTTGAGCGGGTGAATCAGGTGCTTAAACGAACCCCTTTTGAGTTGGCCTATCGCGCCCTGAACGAGTTGTTGCTCTATGTGGCGTGTTTGCAACCCGGAGATGAGCAAGCGCTGCAAGCGGTTTGGGATGATTTCATGATGACCAAGGTACTGCCCCGCATTGATGGTGATGAGGATAAGCTGCGAGTGGTGATCGATGAGGATGCGGTTAACCTGTTGGATAAACTGACCGACGAGCTCAAAGGCTTACTGCCCGATATCTGGGATGGGCAGCGTCCGGACCTGTTCCGTGATGTGGAAAAAGGCATCCCGTGTCGCTCTCGAAAAAAACTGGAGTGGATGTTAGCGCGGCTTGAGAGTCATACCTTTACCAGTTATTGGCCCTGAGTGAGTAGAGATTATGCCGGAACTGGCCGTTATTGAAACCGGGCATTTTGATTGCGTCATTTGGTCAAAAGATATTCGTTCCAGTCAGCGGCGGCTGGAACGAACGCTGACGGAGCGTGGCAATGCCGTGCCGACTTCTGAGGTGCGGTTTTCTCCCCCGTTATTGTTAAAACATGCCACAGAGCCGGTGTTTGAATTATGTCTTGGTGAAGCGGTCTTCTTTGAAAACAAATATTACGAGATTGAGTTTCTGTTTCACCAGCCACCGGAAGCGGGTGATCCGCTGCCGACGGTGCAACATAAGCTAAAGGTTATTGAAGAGTCTTTTCGTTTCAGTCCCCTAGCTGCTCTTTACGGGGAAGTATCAATGCGGGCAACCATGTCGGTACTTTTCAGTTTAAACTGGCCTATTCCTATCAGGGACGGCTAATAGAACAGTCGATTGCTTTCGATATTTTGCCGGTGAAGATGGATATGCTGTCGGATTTCAGGGCAATGAACGAGGCTGTTGATGCTGCGTTTCCACTGTGGCGTTACTCATTGGCAGAAGGCACCAGTCATTCATTAAGCGCCGTTAAAAAGCCGCACTCCCAATTCTTGCTGTTGTGGTTTGCACGATTTGAATCCCTTCATAAGGAGTTGTTGGCCGGGCTGAAGCATGTGGTGAATGCGCCGCATAGTCGGTTGATGGAGTATAAGCACACCGTTCCGATGAGTCGGTTGAGGGGCAGGCTATCCAGACAGCAGGAAGAGCGGCTGGCGCTGGAAAAGGCCAATAAAAATTATGAGAAGTCTTTTACGCTGAGCAAAAAGCGACTCCACGTGGATACGCCGGAAAACCGTTTTATTAAAGCGGTGATTGGTCATGGCGTCACCAGGCTGACCCGGGTTCAACAGCTGGCGTGTCTGGCTCCGGAATCCGGTAAAGTGCGTTTTTCCGCCAGCTTTATGAAAGAGCTGGAAAGTTGGCAGAAGGCTTTGCGGCATTTTCAGAAACAGCCGTTTTTCAGGGACGTTGGAGAATACCGGGGGCTGAAGCGGGAGTCGTTGGTATTACAGCAAAAGCCTGGTTACTCGAAAGTTTATAAAATCTGGCAACAGCTTAAATGGTATCTTGAGCTTCTGGATGGGGCCGATCAACTCTCCTTGCGCAATGTGGCAGAGATGTATGAAGTCTGGTGTTTTCTGGAGATACGCAGGATTATTGTGGACCTGGGCTTTGAGGAGGTTCCTTGTGGGCGGATACCTCTGGTAGACAGTGGAATCCGTGTTTCGTTAAAGGATGGGATGGCCGGAGCTTTTCATTTCAGGCGGTCTGACGGGGTGAAAATCCGTTTGGCTCATGAACCGATATTCAGAAAGAAAGACGGTCAGATCAGAACCTGGTTGGTGACTCAAAAACCGGATATTTTGCTCGAGGCTACCTTTCCTGACGGGGCCGGGATTATCTGGTTATTTGATGCCAAGTATCGGATTGAGACGCCTGCGGATGATCAGGGAACCCCCTCAGGCTCCGACCGGGTGCCCGATGATGCCATCAATCAAATGCATCGTTATCGGGATGCCCTGATTCATCGTTGTAAGTTTGATGACAGAGGGTTTGTGAAAACCCGTCCGGTGTTTGGTGCCTATGTGTTGTATCCGGGCTATTTCAATCAGCTTTGTGAATGCAACCCATACAGTGTCGCGATTAATGAAGTGGGCATCGGTGCTTTTAGTCTGTTACCTCAGGTTGATAACAAGGGGAGTCATTGGCTATCTGTTTTTTTGCAACGAAAACTGGGTGTTCCTGAGACAAAATATCCGTATGCGACCAGTGAACGGTATTTTGTGGAGGACGCTGCACGAATTCCGGGTAAAGGTTATTCGATCGCCCATTATCAGGGGCTGACTATTCTGGCAAATCAGTTGGGACCTGACCGGAATCAGGAGTATATAAACCAGTTTAAAAACGGCGATGCCCGGTTTTATCACACAAAGCTCGTTGCCTTTGAGCGAGAGAAAATCCAGCAACATATCGCTACCGAAGCTCGTTACCTTGCAGTGGCTCTGGATGATGCTGATGGTGTTCAGCGACGGGTGAACTATATTTATCCGATCCTGAAAGCAGAGCGTGTGCAAAGGGGGAACCTCACGGAAGAACAGACGGGTACTCCGGTTGTTTCCAGCCCGGATGAGTGGTTCTGGCTATTTAGCCTGGGATCTGCCTTACGTTTGAAAATACCGTTGTGGCAAGAGCGTAAGGTGCATTTTGAGTTAAAACTGGTCTCCAGGGATGACCTGACAGCAGGTTATGGATGGGATGAGCTGCCTGAACTTTATTCATCGTTAGTGAAGAAGTAAGGGGTAGATGTTTGCTTCTGGCAGATCACAGAGACCTGCCCGTTAGATCGACTCGGCTAACGACAATTGTCGGTTAAGAAATATGAGTTGATGAAACCTACAGATGAGGGCGTTTAGTTACATTTTCATGCAGATGTTCCTGCCGATCTGAAAGCTTGAATGGATCTGGCTGTTTTAATGGCCTCTTGCGCGGAGCCCAATAGTCAAGGTTTCTTTGGCGCCACTACTCTCAGCTTTGAACCGGCTCATTAGATTCTTTATCAGCCGGATAATCCTTTTGCCAACCGCTAAACCTATGCCGGATGGTAAATACCCGATTTGTGCATTTTACACCATTGCGCCGGGCTCTATTTCGAGAAAAACGCTTCCAGCGTCGTTAGCCAAAAAACTACCGGGCTATCCTGTGCCTGTTTTTTTGCTAGCACAACTTGCGGTTCATAAAGGCTTCAAGGTTAGGGGGCTTGGAAAGATTGCTTTGATCAAAGCTCTTGAATACTTATACGACATTAATGCTCATATGGGGGCTTATGCTGTTATTGTTGACTGTTTGAATGATAATATTGCGGCCTTATATGAACAGTTTGGCTTTGAATCCTTAACGAAAGAAAGTGACCGGGAACGTATGTTCTTGTCCATGAAAACGGTGCAATTACTGTTTGATAAATGATGAAAAATAATTGCACTCGTTCTTGTTGGTTTTGACATAAGGCTTAACAAACTGGGATGAGATTAACTTGACAGTATGCTCATATGTCTTAAGTAACTGATCCTGGTAATGAGCACTGCCACAGGCTTTCACGATAATAATACATGGCTCAAGATTGGCTTAGTATTCCAGCAGATGTTTCCTGGACAACTTCTTTCTGATAACTTTGCGACCCTGTTCATCAACACCAAACGATGGTAGCTGTTCTTGCCAATATTGATACCCAGTACTGAAATAGTCATGGGTGGTTCGCTCGGACTAATCCAGTTTAAATGGTTAACTCCATTTTGGGCTCATTTAAAGCCGTTTGGGAGGGGGAGCATCCCATGTTCTGGGTTGATGGACGCTATTATGACGATCGATGATCTTCTGGAACTGGTGTCGGGGGAATAGCCCTGAGCAACTGTTGGAAAACACTGTTACGACGTTTCCTTGTTAAAGTGGACAAAGCTTCCGGGCTTATCCCCGCTACCTGACTCTCAGGCACGTGGCTTGGAATTGCGACAAATCAGAAAGCTTCCGGGGTTCTGTTACATACGGTGCAGGACTTACCTCCTCGTTTTGTTATTTTGAACAAAAGAATAAAAACATTGTCTAAAGGTATAGGTGGTTTATAAGGTAGTAATCAAAAATGAATCTTGACCTAAGCATATCAGCCAAAAGTACGGAAAGTATAACAAGAGAGCATTGTAATTCAGCTTCTAAACAAGAATTGTCTGGTAATTTTTCACATTATACTGTGAGAGGGGTTGCTGAGAAGCTTGCAAAGCGTTTTCCTATTTCGGAAATAACAAATCTTACTCCAGAAACAACTTTCTGGTTCACTAACGAGTATCCGGGTGGTATTAGAGGCAGTGAGCTTTCATTAGTCAGTACGATAACCGGGCTTCGTGAATTATGCCCCATAAGCGCAAGAAGAGTATCAATTGTCACGGGTGAGTCAGGCTTATTATCTTGTATTCCTGAGCTTTCATCTATATCAGAATTAATAATACAAGTTGACATTGATCCAGTACTTTTGAATTTTACTGGAGAGTTGCTAAAGAATTTAAGTAATTTAACTTCGGTTAATTTAAAAAAGTATTATGAGGTGGTTCATTTATCTTTGGATTTTTTAAAACGTAAAGGGATTCCCATTGAGATATACGAATCAAAAGTTCTGAAATCTGCTGAAATGTACAAAGAAGCAATGGGAGAGCTACACTGCTTTTCATCTCAAAGACGATTTGATGAATTTAAGTCAGCCTTGAAAAAAAATGCTATATAGGCTGTAGAAGCAAACTATTTTTCAGAAAAAGACATGGCCAGTTTATTTAAAATGCTGGTGGGAGAAGGACTTGAAGTGTCTTATTTCAATATTTCCAATGCCTATGAATACTTGTTTGATTTCTATGACATGAGCCCTTATGTTGGATTGGTTAAGGGGCTGGAAAGTACCGCTTACATGAGAGCTATGCCTCTCGCTGAAGATGCAGTTTGTGCTTATTCTTCCCTTCTTTCAACTCACCACCACACTGGTACCAGCAGGAAAGATTTATTTTTTGACCGATTGCATAAAATAAATAAATCAAGGGCTTTATGTAAGATAAATCTGTTTTCCGGTACGAATGGATCTGATGCAGATAATATCACTTCTGCCTGTGTAGCATTAGCCAAAATTGATTGTATGAAGGTAAAAACAGCTATGTGTTTTTTAAGGCTGCTTTTGGCGAATATTACTAAAGAGGAATCTATCGCCTTGTCTTTCAAGGTGGCAGAAATAGATCAAATTCTAACAGAAAATAAAATGTATGACTCTGAGTCCGGAGATAAATTTATGGAAGTAATCAGAGCTTCGACAAAAAAATAAAAGTCATAGGCTTATGTTTTCGTCTCTATCACTCAACGTATCTTGAGTTGCTGTATTAGAAATTTTCTTTTCGTCTTTGCTTTAGTGGTGTTGCCGGTAGTTGAACTTTGACAAGGTATGCCATTGGTGCTTAATCCAGTTTATCGGAATCAAAGAACAACTGTCTTTAAACGTAGAAGTGAGTACTTGCGCCTGATAATGTTTGTTACATACCTTACTTGCCGAACTTTAAAACGGTAGAGCATTGCGTGAACATGAAGGCAAAGAGTGCCCCCATCCCTGAATTGATGAACGCCAGATCTGGCAATAAAGTAAATGTTTCCACCCGCTGAGACATAGATTCCGTATTTTACCTCGCTGTAATCTTCCGTTTGAAAATAAATAAAATGATAGGAATTCATTTCCAGTCGAATACTGGAAAGCTGATTGTGACTGTGCTGGCGACCAATGGTAATTTGAGCGATCGAGAATCCTCGCCCAGAGTGAAGCGACGAGCGGGGAGTGTCAGATATTTGAATATGTTAAGCATGATCCAGCTGGGTAGGTGGCCAGCCGAAGGATTGAGAAAGTTGCGCGTTCTCAGCCCTGACGGTTTTGTTTCTGACTATCACTGTTTGACCCATATTAACTGGTCAGTATCAAATCCGAGCTTAGCGGATTGTTGGATAAACCGTTCTTTTAACTTCTGGCTCACTTCAGGGGTTCGGGACAAAAGCCATAGATAATGCTTGTTATAACCGCTGACAAAAGCGTACTGGTAGTCCTTTTGGTCCAGTTCGAAGATGACATAAGAGCCATAAAAGGGGCCAAAGAAAGAGACTTTTAAATAGCCTTCATCACTGTGTCGAACGAAATTTGCCGTGCCTGTTGCCTGACGGTATTCATCGTCTTTTTCGGAGTAGCCAGAGTTGATCACTTTGACAGAACCATCGCTTTGTAAGGTGTAATCAGCAGTGACCTGACTCAGTCCTCGCTCAAAGGAATGATCCAGTCGGGCAATTTCAAACCACTTGCCCATATATTTTTCGATGTCAAAAGGTTTTACTGGCTTTAGGTGTTCGGGAATTCCTGTGCAGCCCGAAAGTATTGCGAACATAGCCAGGCAGGCAATGAGTTTCACAAGTAGTCATCCTCTTTTTATTCATGGTAATGATATGGGGATTTTAGGGGATTGGAAGCAATTAAACATCTATTGTCGTGAAGATGGGGTTTCCCCTCTGTCCAGAAAGATTATTGATCTTTACGCCCTGGGCACCATCGCCATCGAATTGATGATTATGGTACTGATGGATTTATGCCAGAATTCGTTGGCTTTCGATCGAGACAATAATAACCACCCTGTATTAGCAGAACAGACCTTATCTTTCGCCTATCCTGAAGAATCTGGTCAATACGCATTAACGCTCTGATTCCTGACGAAAAGGTAAAATATCATGAAAAGATACTGGTACAGCCTATGGGCTATTCCACAGCTGGTTTTTGCCATTGGCTTTGAGTTCCCACCTTATCCTAACTACGACACAATGCCCCCGCCACATGTATTTGGACATGCGATTACTCCTTGCGCCATTCCAGCAGGGACCTACAGGCTTGATGCTAAATATCTGGCCAAATTGCATAACATAGGCATTAACAAACTCCTCCTGAAACTGCATGTGAATCCTGGCGGTCTTATGATTTTGACCCTGCAACTGGTTCCTGATGGCAGAGAAGAGTATTTTTTGGTTAATCCCTATGGCAACTCAGCGGATTTGGCCAACCTGTGCAATGGTAACCATTTCAGTTTTTGGTTTCAGAACATCAATCTTCATGGGAAGACGCTAAGTGGGGAGATTAATGGTGAATTCATAGGAAAGGGTTCTAAGAGTTATCTGACAGTGCGAGGTGTTGTGGAGAGGTATGATCCTTCATGGCAATCAAAGGTGACTATAAAGCTTTCTAACCATCGAATGACGCTTGCATATCCTTACGTAGAATAAGGGTGGAGCCATGGATGGCTATCAATAACGATGATGTGAGACTTATGTTTGGGCATGCAGCTGCAGCCCTGAATTTTATCGGGTCCATCAATGGGGAGCTTGCTGGAAGGAAGGCTATATGGATTTGCACCCAGCACAAACTGCACTTCAGCGGAAGTGCAGCTCGGGAAGTATCGATCAGCTATCGTTCATATACTGGCTTGGATCAATGTAGATACCCAGCGAGCGTTTGTCGATACGCTTTTCATTGCTCTGTTCTTTATAGCGGAAGACGATGGTATCGCCCACATTAACATCCAAGGTCTTGTCGGCTGAGAGGTACTTATACTCATCATCGGATATGGTCAGTGTATGAATGTAATAATCGGGCATACCCAGCCAGTCACTGTGAGGGCCTTCGGTGCTGATGTTCTCAAGCACACCGCGACCTTCCAGCTTTGGCTTGCGCTTTTGGAAGCTTCTTTGCATGGCAGTATTTGGATTACCGAGAAGTCAAAAAAAGTTTTCGAAACGTGAGTGCTTTAACTCATGGCGATAACTATAGGAAGACAGCGATCTCCTGTCCATAGTAATAGAATAAAAATGTCGCATTTTAAGTGAAATTTACCCTTTTATAACCCTGGACTGGAATACTGGCCATAGGGAAACTTGGGCAAAGAAGGGTCTATGACTTTTTGCATATTGTACGTTTGCGTCGCTGGCGCCAGTTGTGAACGACATTCCAGCGCCAGTATAGCCTGATCAGCAGGTAGCCAAGAAAACCCAGAATTACACCGGTAACTAATGAACCCAGATACAGAGGTTTCCAGATTCTGGCCAATTCAACACCCACGCTATGTGCCGAGAGCTCAAAAGAGGTTTCGCTGATGGGGACATCCAGAATATAGCATCCCACCTTATAGGTGAAATAAAATATGGCTGGCATAGTGACCGGATTGGTGATCCAGACCAGAGCCACCGAGAGGGGCAGGTTGCAGCGGAATACAACGGCCATGGCAGCAGCCACAACCATTTGGAAAGGGATGGGGATAAAAGCACAAAACACACCCACAAAAAAAGCACTGGCTGCAGAGCGTCGATTCAGGTGCCAGAGGTTGGCGTCATGGATAGTACTGCCCAGAAACCGAAGATGTCGGTTGTTCTTAATGGTTCCCGGATCCGGCAGATAGCGTTTTATCAGTTTCCTCGCCATGTCCCTTAACTGTACTCTTTCTTTGATCTGAGACTGATTTCCAGTCTTCAGTGTGGAAATACCGTTCCATAAGCAGCGAATCAAGTTTAGTGATTCTCACCTTAAAAGTCGGTCGTCTCCGGTTGTTTTGATCAGGCAATCTTGTGAGTGTTTATCACTCAGCCTGTCATTGCCTTGCAGAATTGGTTGGTTAAAAGCCATCTAACCAGCACACCTTTCAGCATAATCCAATCTTGATGACTATGCTGAGAGCCTGATCCAAGCGTTAAACTCATCATGGGTCTGACCCTTGTCTTCTCTGCAAAAAGCGCGACATTATGCACTGATTAAATGAAACACACTATCAATCTTCCCACAGGGTACTGTAGCTATTTATCGGGAATAGTGCTGACGGTTCTTTTTCCGACAATACCAGGCGATATGTCTATCAGGGTTATCGGCGTCCTGGGCGTGCTGTTGATTATAACGGGGCTGCTGTCTGTCATCATGGAGGCTGGAGCCGCCCAAACCGCAGATTCAGTGCCATTAAGCAGAGTGTCGAGATTCCGGAGATTTTATAAAGTTTATCGAAGCCTTCGGAGCATTTTGCCCGGTGCTAGTTATTTCCCGAATGATTTTTCGGTGCCTGTTCTCCTTTATGTCGGGTTGGGGTTAATAGGAATCTTTACAGGATTTTTACATGCTGATGGGCTTAAGAAGAGCTGGATCAACACGGAGCAAGAAAGTAGAGCGATGATAGTAACAGGATTTATCTCTGATATTCCTGCTTATCACCCGCATCTTACCCGCTTTGATTTTAATGTGAAAACGCTGGAGGGAGAGACTGCCGGGTATCTTAAAAAGATTCGACTCAGCTGGTACCGGGCACCTGAAGTTCAGGCTGGAGAGTTATGGACATTACAGGTTCGGATCAAGCACCCTCACGGCAATCGAAGTCCCGGGGCTTTCGACAGAGAGGCCTGGGCAGCCAGAGAGAATATTCAGGCTACGGGGTATGTCAAAACAGGCGAGAAAATAGCGACTTCAGATAGCATGGTTTTCTTCAGAAGTCGCCTTAGAAGTGCTGTGCGACACTGGCTCTATCAACATTGCAGCGAGCATTCTGCTGGCTTGTTATCGGCGCTGTTAATTGGTGACAAGTCAGGAATCTCTCAGCAGCAATGGCAGTGGTTGAATCAGACGGGTACCACTCATTTAATGGTGATCTCGGGTCTGCACATAGGTCTTATGGCAGCAGCAGGTTACTGGTTAATGATGATGCTGGCACGAACAGGCGTTGTTCCTCTGAGGAAGATTACCTTACCCCGGTACGCCGCTGGAGCAGGGCTCCTGTTTGCCCTGATGTATGCCTTTATGGCAGGTTTTACGGTACCGGTTCAGAGAGCACTGGTGATGACCGGTCTGGCATTATCAGGCCCTTTACTGGGTATTAAAGCCAGACCCCTGACGTTGTTCCTGTTGGCGCTTTGTGTCGTATTGTCTATCGAACCTCTGGCTATAACCAGTGCCGGATTCTGGTATTCCTTTTCGGCGGTGGGTATTTTGCTTTTCGGTTGTTGTGGACGGCTTTGCATGAAAGCTGATGACGATGTCAGTATGGGAGGCAGGTCGAAGCTCTGGCTGAAACCTCAATGGCTGGTTTTCCTGATGCTGGCTCCCATGTTGTTATTCAATGAGCAGTCAGTATCTCTGTTTTCACCGCTGATTAATCTCGTTGCGATTCCTGTTATGGGACTGCTGGTCGTGCCAGCAGCTTTTCTTGCTTTGGCCCTTCAGCCTGTTTTCACTTCGGTCTCTAACGGGATTCTTCATTTTCTGGATGGTGCTTTCAGGTTATGGGATATGGGATTAGCCGCCGTGTCATCATTACCAGTCTTTATGCCCGAGGTCAGCATAGGACTGATACAAGTTGTCCTGATGGCAGCAGCTGTATTGATTCTGGCTTCACCCAGAGGGCTTGGGTTAAGAGTGCTTTTCCCCTTTTTTCTTCTGCCTCTGTTTTTCCCCATCAAGGATTATCCTGAAACAGGTGAAGTGAAAGTAGCCGTACTGGATGTGGGGCAGGGTGTTGCAGTGGTCTTGCAAACTCGTCGAAAGACACTGCTGTATGATACCGGAGTGGCTTCCAGAGGTCGTTTCAACTCGGTGGATGGCATCATTGTTCCTTACCTTAATCGCTTTGGTATTGACCGGGTGAACCGTGTCATGATTTCCCATGGTGACAATGATCATTCCGGTGGGCTTGACGTGATTCATCAGCGATATCCTGAAGCAGAGATTATTTCAGGCTCTGCGGTTGCCGGGTTTGAAGGGGCAATGAGTCCCTGTCTGCCCGGAATGAAATGGCAATGGGATGGAGTGGCGTTCGAGGTATTGTCAGGCAGTCGGTTATCGGTGACTGATAATGAGCGATCCTGTGTTTTGAAAGTGACAGCAGGCACTGAAAAGTTGCTCCTGACCGGCGATATTGGCAAAAAAACCGAGTCTTATTTAATCAGTCAGGTTGAAAACCTTGAGGCAGATTATCTTCTGCTTCCCCATCATGGCAGCCGCTTTTCAGGCTCAAAGGCGTTTCTATCTCAGGTCAACCCATCACAGGTATTGGTGTCATCGGGTTATCGAAATCCATTTGGACACCCGGCGGCAGAGACCCTGAGCCGGGTTGAACAACTGGGAGCGACTCTCTTCAACACGGCCAGTTCAGGAACCCTCAGCTTTGTTATGGGGAAGGAGCCTGAGACCGTGAAGAAATACAAAAGTGAAAGTGCCAGATACTGGTGGCGCTGAGGAGGGGGTCTCCAATGTTTGCACTCGTGTTGTTGGCAATATTAGGGTTGATACGCAGGTGTGCGTGGTTTTAAACCGATGCTCTGTGATAAAGTCTTTCCATTAAACAGGCTTCTGGAAGGGAATGAGCTGTGTTCGAGTTGGTGAAATCCGGTGGTTGGCTGATGTTGCCAATCCTGCTTAGTTCTGTCATTGCCATGGCGATTATTTTTGAACGTCTCTGGACACTCAGACCGTCGCGTATTGCGCCCAGAAATACCTTGTCTCAGGTCTGGAAGTGGATAAAGAATAATGATCTGGACAACAAGAAAGTCAGTGGCTTGAGGGGTGGGTCTCCGTTGGGTGAAATCCTTGCTGCAGGCATCAGTAATGCCCGCTATGGCCGCGATATCATGAAAGAAAGTATTGAGGAGCAGGCTGGCAGGGTTATCCATGAGCTGGAGCGTTATCTCAATACTTTGGGAACGGTGGCTGCCATTGCCCCTTTACTGGGCCTGCTGGGCACGGTTATTGGCATGATTGATGTGTTTACAGTGATCATGCTGGAAGGTACAGGTAATGCCGGTGTGCTGGCCGGGGGGATCTCCAAAGCCCTGATCACCACTGCAGCCGGTCTGACCGTTGCGATTCCCAGTCTGATCTTTCACCGTTATTTTACCCGTCGTGTGGATGAGCTGGTGGTGACCATGGAGCAGGAAGCCACCAAGCTGGTGGAAGTGCTTCAGGGAGAGCGTAAGCTGAAAGACCGCGAGGGCAAGTGATGAAATTTCGTCGCCAGTCCCGGGAAGAAGTCTCGCTGAACCTGACACCGCTGATTGATGTGGTCTTTCTGTTGCTGATCTTCTTTATGGTCTCGACGACCTTCACCAAAGAGACCCAGCTGGCCATTGATTTACCGGAAGCCAGTGGCGAGCAGAGCGCGTCTGTTGAGAAAACTCAGGTGGAAATTACCATCAGCCGTGAAGGTCATTATGCGGTGAATGGCCAGTCTCTTTTGAACAATGGTTTGGAGACATTGAAAAACGCTCTGGCAAAAGTCAGTGAGGGAGACTCCAATCTGCCTCTTACTATTACGGCAGACGCCAAGACACCTTATCAGTCAGTAGTCACCGCCATGGATGCTGCCGGTCAGCTCGGTTTTGCCAACCTCAGTATGACAACGCGCAAACCAGTAGAATCGGAACAGTAAGGGTAAATGAGCCTGAAAGGCCTGTTACCTCTGGTACAAACGCAGTCACGAAAGACTGCGTTGGCATTTTTTTCTTACGAGAGCAACTGACCCCTCATGGAAAGCAAGGAATCTCGTCGTTGGCAGGCAGTATTCAGTGACTCGGTTCTCAAGTCATGGTATGGCTGTGGGTGCTGGACCCGACTGTTGCTTCCATTGTCCTTTTTATACGCTCGAATAGCCCAAAACCGCAGGTTAAAACTAGAGCGCTCCGAGCGCTGGCAGTCGCCTGTTCCTGTTGTTATCGTTGGCAACATTACGGTAGGGGGCACCGGTAAAACGCCTTTTGTGGCCAGTCTGGTGGCAAAATTAATCCAGCAGGGATTCAAGCCCGGGATTGCCAGTCGAGGCTTTGGGGCCGGAAAGGGTATTCATTTACCCGCAGAAGTATTGCCTGACTCTGATCCTGCTCTGGTCGGGGATGAGCCTGTGATGTTGGCTCAGCAGTTGAATATTCCGGTTATGATCGACCCGGATCGGGTTTCAGCAGCGAAGGCGTTGATTGAACAGAAAAATTGTAATCTGATCATCGCTGATGATGGCCTTCAGCACTATAATCTTGATCGCCATGTTGAATTGGTGGTGATTGATGGCCAGAGAATGCTGGGTAATGGTCTTATTCTGCCTGCCGGACCTCTCAGGGAACCCCCTGGCAGACTCCGGGAAGTAGATCAGGTGCTGATCAATGGCGAGCCCTCCGGAACGCTGGATTGTCACTCTGAGCATTTTTCCCTTGAGCCAGGTGTGCTTAAGCCTGTCAATGGGCAAAAAGCAGATCTGCCTCCTGCCTCCGGAAAAATACATGCAGTGGCAGGCATAGGTAATCCTGAGCGCTTTTTCAGAACGCTGGAAAAGCTCGGGTATGAGGTGATTCCCCATCCTTTTCCCGATCATTATGGGTTCAGGAAAGAAGATTTTCAGTTTCGGGACAATCTGCCCGTTATCATGACGGCCAAGGATGCAGTAAAATGTTCTGCTTTCGCAGAATCCCGTTTCTGGTTTCTGCCGGTCCAGGCACAGGTGCCTGAGCCGGTTTTTGAACGAATTCTGACACTGATTGAAACTCGAGGGCCGCAGAGCCGGCCTGATAAGGATACCCATGGACAAGAAGCTGTTTGAGATTCTGGCCTGTCCCCACTGCAAGGGCAATCTGAAATACGACAAATCAGCGGCTGAGCTGATTTGTCGTCCCTGCGGCATGGCCTATCCCATTCGTGATGGTATTCCTGTTATGCTGGAAAACGAAGCCCGCACCCTGACTGCTGATGAGCGGCTTGAAGGTGGTGAGGCGACTTCTTCCCAAGAGGATACGTCAGCCTGATGAGTGCTTCCAATGCTGCGTTTACTGTTGTTATTCCTGCCCGATTCAGCTCCAGTCGTCTGCCCGGCAAGCCGCTGATTGATATCTGTGGTAAGCCCATGATTCAGCACGTCTATGAGCGGGCCTGTGAGAGCCACGCCACTCGCGTCATTATCGCGACGGATGATGAGCGTATTGTCAAAGTGGCTGAAAGTTTCGATGCCGAGGCCTGCATGACGCTCTCCGGCCATCCTTCCGGAACCGATCGTCTTCAGGAGGTTACCCGCCTTTATGAGATGGGTGACAATGAGGTGATTGTTAACGTGCAGGGGGATGAGCCACTGATTCCGGCAAAAGTCATTAATCAGGTGGCTAATAATCTCATCCAGGCTGACTCGGCCGGTGCTGCGACCCTTTCGGAGCCTGTGCGAAATCGGGAAGATCTGTTTAATCCCAATGTAGTCAAGGTAGTAACTGATCATGAAGGGTTTGCTCTCTACTTCAGTCGTGCTCCTGTGCCATGGGCCAGAGATGACTTTGCTGACAGTGCTAAAGTTCTGCCTAAGGTGGATATTTTCAGACGCCATATCGGTATCTATGCCTATCGTGTCAACCTGCTGAATCAATACGTACAGTGGCAACAGAGTCCGGTTGAGTCCGTTGAGTCGCTTGAGCAGTTGCGACTGCTCTGGAATGGTCATCGTGTTCATGTGGCTGACGCCATGGAGACACCTCCCCACGGGGTTGATACGGAAGATGATCTTGAAGTGATCAGGGGGCTCATGGAGAACAGGCTGGCAGATATTTCCTGATTGGCAGCCAAGCAAGGGTAAAAGAATGATTCGGGTACTTTTTGTCTGTCTGGGTAATATTTGTCGTTCTCCCACCGCTCACGGTGTGTTTGTTCATTTAGTGGAGCAGGCCGGTTTATCTGGTCAGATCGGGGTGGATTCAGCCGGTACCAGTAGCTGGCACAAGGGAGCAGAGCCCGATGGCCGGTCAATAGCAGAAGCTTCACGTCTGGGCTATGATCTGTCGTTTATTCGTTCACGGCAGGTCTTGACCTCCGATTTTCAAGAGTTTGACTATGTGTTGGCCATGGATGAGAGTAATCTCCGGGATTTGCTGGATATCTGCCCGCCTGAGTACCGCCATAAAGTACAACTTTTTCTGTCTTTCAGTGATGTTTCGGAACGTGAAGTGCCTGATCCCTATTATGGTGGGGCGCAGGGTTTTACCGAGGTGCTGTCTCTGGTTGAGAAGGGCGGGGCGTCACTGTTGGAGCACATCAAACATCATGATCGGAGTGAATTGCGGTAGTTCATGAGAATTCTTGAAAATTATTCCCTCCAGACCCTGAACACCTTTGGTTTCAGGGTCAATGCCCGTTATTTCGTTGATGCCGTTTCGGTTGAGAATCTCCGCGAGGCCATTGCTTTTGCAAACACAAAGAATCTACCCCTCGTTCCCCTGGGTGGTGGTAGCAATCTGGTGTTAAGTGGTAATCAGGAGGCTCTGTTTGTCCATATCAATATTCCTGGCAAAAAGGTGATCTCCCGTGAAGATGAATGTGTCACCGTGACAGCGGGAGCGGGTGAGAATTGGCATGAGTTTGTCCGCTGGACTCTGTCTGAACAGGCGTTCGGGTTTGAGAACCTCTCCCTGATTCCGGGGAGTGTTGGAGCAGCACCGATTCAGAACATTGGGGCCTATGGCGTTGAAATCAAAGATTACTTTCGCAGTTTGGAAGCACTGGATATCCAGTCCGGAGAACTGAAAAGCTTTTCTCTTGAGGATTGCCGGTTTGGCTATCGTGACTCAATCTTCAAGCAATCAGCTCGAGACCGCTTTATAATCACGTCTGTTTCGTTTGCTCTTGATGCCAGATGGTCGCCCAAACTCTCTTATGGTGATTTACAGCAGGAAGTAGAGCGGCGCTCAGACGGAAACCCTGATGCTCTTGTGATCAGTGAGGCTGTCTCTGATATTCGCAGGGAAAAATTGCCTGACCCTCTGAAACTGGGTAATGCCGGTAGCTTCTTTAAGAATCCTGTAGTGAATGAAGCACTTTTGAAGAAGATACAGGCAGATTACCCTGATATCGTCGCTTATCCCTTTGAAGGCCGCTGGAAGCTGGCCGCTGGCTGGCTGATCGACAGGGCGGGTCTGAAAGGTTTTCGTCAGGGATCGGTAGGCACTTATCACAAGCAGGCTCTGGTACTGGTCAATCATGGTGGAGCAGAGCCCGATGATTTGCTGGGGCTGGCCAAGCATATTCAGTCTGTGGTTCGTAATAAATTTGGCGTCGAGCTGGAGATGGAGCCAAGAGTCTATTAATTTCTTGAGCTTTTCCAATCACGAGTGCCAGTTTTCTGGCATTCTCCTTCCCTTCTGATGATAAAGAAAAACTCCCTTTTTCAGGCTGTCTACTCTTAAGAAAGTGCGAGATGTTTTCTGTTCGATGAAAGCCTTTTATGCAGTGAGGCTTGTACTGTAAATGGAGCTTTCATGCGTGTTTTTCTATCGTTAGTATTGCCGTACCTCTTTGTTAACCTATCTGCTACAACCGTGTCCGCCGAGGACTGGTTATCAGTTCCTTCAGTATCTTCAGATCCCGAAATCCAAATCAAGAGTGAAGGGTATTCACAAGCTGCTTCCAGTGAGCAGTTGATCAGCTGGATGTCGACAGCACCCCTGCATGGTATTGAATTTCCACAGAGTCAGTGGTTGCAGCTGGCGATTGATCCCTCCGAGCAGAATGTTCGAAAAGTCGCTTACGAATTCGCGGCTTATCTGGATACCGGGCGACTGGACAGAAGGGTTTATCAGCCGGGGTGGAGAATTGCAGACACAGCTACTTTGCCTGTATTGCAGGAGCATATGGACTCTAACTCGCTTGATATGATTGAGCCCAGGCTGCCGCAATATGAGTTGTTGATGAGAGCGCTACAACGGTTTTATACCTATCTGGAGACGGCTGCTGATCACTTTCCGTCCAGTATGGTGCTGCAAGAAGGGGATCGGCATCCTTCCATTTTGATTCTGAACCAATGGTTATTTGATCTGGATCTGGCTGATCGTCTGCCGACAGGGTATTACAGTCGATCCCACATGTCAGTGGTCAAGACATTACAGAAGCAGTATCGAATTCGTGCAGACGGATATGTAGGTGAGCGCACTCGTCAGGCTCTGATTGCATTAACCCTTCAGAGAATCAAAGTCCTGAAGGTGAATATGGAGCGAATGAGGTGGATGCCCAGATCCTTGCCTTATCCTCATGTGCTGGTGGATATTGCCGGTTTTAATGTGGCCTGGGTGACGAGTCAAAGAAAGCAGAGGCTTTATCGCGCCATTGTTGGCAAGCCTTCTCGCCAGACTCCGATTTTTCAGGAAAGTATAGAGAGTATTACAGTGAATCCATACTGGCGGGTACCTAGCTCTATTTCCTCGACTTCGATATTGAGGAGGGCTCAGAAAGATCCTGCATTCCTGAAACGTGAGGGTTTTTCTGTGTATGAAAGTTGGAAGTCAACTGCAAGAGAGCTGGATCCTGACACGATTAACTGGAAAAAATACAATCGCAGAGTCTTTCCCTATCGTCTGGAGCAGAAGCCGGGGAAGGTGAATCCACTGGGCAAATATAAGCTCGACTCTCCCAATGCCTACAGTATTTACCTGCATGATACTGACAAGCCGGATCTTTTTAAGGAATCTGTCAGAGCCTTCAGTTCCGGTTGCACCCGGGTTGAAAATATTGAACATTTAATTGGCAATATTCTTAAAAGCCAGGGAATGGAAAATGAAGCAAGGACTTTGCAAGCCACTTCGGAGACGGGCAAGTTAAAACTCAGAAAGCCTGTTCCACTCTATTTTGTTTACTTCACTGCCTGGCCAGACAGTCATGGTCGTGTCCGCTTCAGGCAGGATATCTACAATCTGGATGATGCATTGCTGTCCGGACTGTAATTGCAACCACTGGAGACGTTCGAATTTTCTTCGCCACGAGCATTTGAAGTTGGTATCCTGAAGGGATTGATTGGAATATCTCCATGGATTGACACTCTGCTGCGCAGGGTGTTTTAGCTGACAAGAGTTTTCGGATGACTGCCAAGACAGCTGCTGTATCTTCTATACCTCAGACCCATCGTCAGGAATTGATTGTTGATTTGATTCGTCAGCATGGCTTTATGACGACCGATGAATTGGTGCAACACTTTAAAGTGGCTGCCCAAACGATTCGCAGAGATTTGAATGAGCTGGACAAAAAGAACCTGATCTCAAGGCATCACGGTGGTGCAGGTATGCCGTCCAGTAGTACAGTCAACACGGCTTATTCAGAGCGCAAGATGAGCCTGAGTGAAGAAAAGGCTTGTATTGCTGCCGAGCTGGTAAAAAGAATCCCCGATGGTGCATCACTGTTTATCAATATCGGTACTTCAACTGAAGCTGTGGCCAGGGCATTGTTGAATCACAAGGCGTTAAGAGTTGTTACCAATAACCTTCATGTGGCGTCAATTTTGCTACAGCGCGAAGACTTTACCGTTGTCATTGCAGGGGGGGAAGTCCGTAATCGTGATGGCGGTATTGTCGGTCAGGCAACCCGGGATTTTATTGAGCAATTCAGAGTGGATTATGCCGTCATGGGCATCAGTGGCATCGATATGGACGGTGCCCTGATGGACTTCGATTACCATGAAGTCAGGGTCGCTCAGGCCATGATTGGTAATGCCAAACACTGTTTCCTTGCAGCGGATCACAGTAAATATGGTCGCAGTGCTATGGTCAGGCTGGGTCATCTTGAGCAGATTGATGTCCTGTTCACGGATGTTGAGCCACCTGAGCCGCTTAAAGAGGTTATGGCAAATTGCGCGATAGAGATGGTAATTTGCGAATAACGGATCACTGTCGCTCATAAAAAGTGCTTTTACTCAAAAAAAGGTTAATGGTTAAAGAGAACCAAAAAGCACTTGTAGCCATACCAGATTAAATTTTCATCCGTTAAAGGACTTTCAACCATATACTAACCAGAATCCGGCGGACTTTCAGGTGAAGAAGAACAAGCTCTTATCTCAGAGATTAAAGTCCGCTAGCTTATATGCTATCGCTATTTATGAAGTTGACGCGAGCTTGAAACAACAAATTTGACATATACAAAGTATTAAGGTCTGGACCCTCCGGGTGCTGGATAGATGTGACGTTATCAGCTTCTATCAAGAAATGAACAGGTGAGTCCTCTCGCTGGGTTGTCCTTTCCTTGAGGGGAGTCCTACACATAGGACATACATCACCATGCTCTAGCCAGGTTACCAGGCAGGATGTGTGAAAATTGTGGGCGCATTTGGTAACCGATACTTCTTTTTCTGCAAAACTAAAATAACAAACAGGACATTCGTCCTCTTTCATATATTCAGTAGCGGGCCAGTAATATTGGTCAGAAGGGCTCGTGATTACGTTCATAATATTTACTCCTGTTTACTTGGCTTATATTTTTTAGACCTGCGTTATCTCTTTTAGTTCCCTGGTCCTCTGCATTTTTGGTGGTTATTGAAAAGCGGTAACGATGTAATCGGAGTTGCAACGTCAATCGTGTTTTCCAACTCCCGTAATAAGCATAGATATGAGCCTTAAGACAAGAAAGGAGAGGTATTGCCTCTCCTTTTTTATGGGCGTCATTGCAATATGACAGCGTGGAAATAATGAACTCTCATCAGTGGAGTCATAACAGCCCGATGATTGCTCACCGGGCTTGATTATTAATTCTCCTGTGATGCAGAGACTGCAGGTTGCTCATCTTCAGATGGCTTGCTTTCGGGCTGCTGGGCTGTTGAAGCCTGCTGTTGCTCCTGACGACGCTTCATGCGAGGGTCGTTGTGAGCCCTGCTGCGTCTGCGGCGGGGGGCAGGTTCTTCTTTCTTGCTGAACTCAACAATATTTGATGTTGGCTCAGCTGCAGCCTCAGGTTTGGCAGCTTTGCGTGCCTCCTGCTGTTGAGGTGCTGCTTCAGCAACCGGTTCTGGAGCGACTTCCCTGCTGGTCTCAATCACTGGAGCTGCGGGTCTGGCAGGTTCTTCTGCTTTTGCGACTGTGGGCTCAATGCTTTGCTGAACCGGAACATTTGGCTGCTGAAGAGGGGATGCTTCCCTGTGGCTGCTGGCAGCGACTGCCTTGGCCATTTCAGTCATGCGAGGCGCTGCAGTTTCAGGTGCCTCAACAACTGGTGGGTTAGCAGGTCGGGTATCTTCAGCCTGAGGCTTCTGCCCGTTGGCAGGAGCTGCCTTGCTAACCGCTTCCTCAGCCTGTCTTGTTGCTGGCGTTTCGGCAATAGCATCGACCCTTTCTGGCTGGTGGGATGCTTTCTGTTCAGATTCTCTGGCAGCCATCTTTTCAGTCGGTGCTTTCAGTGGGGCTTCTACTTCCTGAGAGGCCCTTAGGTCCTGCTGAAGAGCCGGTTTAGCACTCTGTTTTTGAGAGGTCTGTTCTACAGGTTCTTTTACAGCTGCACTCGTTCTGGCGGCAGCAGGTTGCGATGGTACTTCCGTCTTGCCTTCTTCAGGCTGAGACAGAGAGGGTAGTGAGGGCTGTTCCAGTTGGCTACGATCTCTCTGGGAGGGACGGTTGTTTCTTCTGCGATGTGCAGAGCCGGGACGACGACGGCGACGGTTATCTTCCTGCTGCTCGGAAATGGCCTGATCCTGATGTTTCTGATCTGTCAGAGGCTCACGGCGATCTCTTCTTTCCTGTTGCTGGCGACGAGAGCTGCGCACCTCCGGCTGCTGGCGAGCAACGCGTTCCTGACGGGGCGAGTTGTCTCTTCTCTCGTCCTGTTGGCGACTACTGCGACGGCGCTCATTCCGAGCCTGACGATCATCAGCCTGCTCTTTGCGGTGCGGTGGCTTGTTGCGTTGCTGGCGTTGGCCACGATGATCTCGCTGCTGAGAGTCGCGCTGTTGATTATTGCGATCTCTTGGCTGGCGCTGCTGAGGAGCAGGCTTTTGGGTTTCAGCCTGGGTAGGCTTTTGTGAGGCTTCTTCGGCCGTAAAAAGACCACCAATTGCTTTGACAAAAGACTTCAGCAGGCCTTGTTTTTCAGCCAGAGCGGGTGCGGGTTGAGATGGAGCTACGTTTTTAACCGCCGCTTCCTGACGTGGAGTTGCCCTGGTCTGTGAAGAGGTTACTTTTTCTTCCTGTGGCTCGTCGGCAGTGATGATTTCGTAGCTGCTCTCGGAGCCTTCCAGCACGTGATCATCTCTCAGACGCTGTACGTCGTAATGCGGTGTTTCCAGGTTTGGATTGGGAATCGCAACAATGCGAATCTTGTGACGCTTCTCAATCTTGGCGATGGTCTGGCGTTTCTCATTCAACAGGAAGGCAGCAACAGCGACCGGCACCTGGGCACGGATTTCAGAAGTCTTGTCTTTGAGAGCTTCTTCTTCCATCAGGCGCAGGATTGACAGGGCCAGGGATTCAATATCACGGATAGTGCCCTGGCCAGAGCATCTTGGGCAGACCACACCGCTGGTTTCACCCAGTGACGGGCGCAGACGCTGGCGAGACATTTCCAGCAGTCCGAAAAGAGAAATACGTCCGGTCTGCACGCGTGCGCGATCCATGGAGAGTGCCTGACGAATGCGATTCTCGACTTCACGCTGATTGCGGTTGTGGCTCATGTCGATGAAGTCGATCACGATCAGCCCGCCGATATCACGGAGCCTGAGCTGACGGGCGATTTCATCGGCCGCTTCCAGGTTGGTGTTGAGTGCCGTTTCTTCAATATCGCCACCACGGGTTGCCCGGGCGGAGTTAATATCTATGGAAACCAAGGCTTCAGTGGGGTCAATGACAATGGAACCACCCGAAGGCAGCTCAACTTCACGCTGAAAAGCTGTTTCGATCTGAGATTCGATCTGGAAGCGGTTGAACAGCGGGATGCTGTCTTTGTATAGCTTGACCTTGTGCTGGTACTGGGGCATAACCTGCGTGATGAAATCCACTGCTTCGTCAAATACGCTGGATTTGTCGATCAGAACTTCGCCAATGTCCTGACGCAGATAGTCCCTGATTGCCCGGATAATGACGTTGCTTTCCTGGTAAATCAGCATAGGTGCTGGCTTTTGTGCCGCATCCTTGATGGAACTCCAGAGTTGAAGCAGGTAATCGAGGTCCCACTGCAGTTCATCTCCGGAGCAACCGAGACCTGCTGTGCGGACAATAACACCCATTTCGGAAGGGATCTTGAGGTTGCTCAGGATTTCACGGAGTTCAGCCCGTTCATTACCCTCGATGCGACGCGAAATGCCGCCGGCTCTTGGGTTGTTGGGCATCAGAACCAGATAACGACCGGCCAGACTGACCAGCGTCGTGAGAGCAGCGCCCTTATTGCCGCGCTCTTCCTTATCTACCTGAACAATGACTTCCTGCCCCTCTTTGATAACGTCCCTGATGTTGGGGCGACCACCTTGATGAGGGGAGCTGAAGTATTCCCTGGAGATCTCCTTAAGGGGCAGGAATCCGTGACGTTCAGCACCAAAATCGACAAAAGCTGCTTCCAGGCTGGGTTCAACCCGGGTGATTTTTCCTTTGTAGATGTTGGCTTTTTTCTGTTTACGAGCGCCGGACTCGATGTCCAGATCGTAAAGGCGCTGGCCATCAACCAGCGCGACGCGCAACTCTTCAGACTGAGTTGCGTTGATTAACATTCTCTTCATAGAGTACCGAATACATTAAGAGGCTATCCTCTCAAGCCGGCACTGCCCGTTTTCTTGTCTTCCGGTCCGTCACTGATGCGGAACTGCCGGTTTATAATCTGTGCTATCAGGGTTACTTCCCAGTACTTCTTTAACCAGCTTTGTAACTATTTAGCATCAAACCGGTGACCAGGTCTTAATTCAGACGGGTCACCCTGGGCGGGGAAATTCAGTTTTACCGGGAATTTTCGGCGTTTATCGATAGCGATTGGCTCGATAAAAAAGTAGGCCGATTATAATGTCAATCTTCCCGGAGTTCTCCTCACGCCCGGAATCCGGGGGTGCACTGCTTGACAGAGAGTAGCGCTGTTTATCTTACACGGCTGGGCCGTGATGGTGTTTCATCTGTCCTGAGTGTCATCGGCTCTGGTTCAAGTGGCTTTATGGCTCTTTCGTACTTGCCAATTCCGCTGTCGGCCGCTCTCAGGATTCGTAAATCGAACTGCCTACTCGTATATGCATAAGGCAGTGCAACAACTATACCAGTAATCTGTAAGTGCTTCAAATGACGGAAAGCTGATACTATAGCGCAATGGATAGACATCAGAACGATTCCCGGCAAGCCGGAGAACCCCGCCCAGCGGTAAAAATGATCAATATTGACAGCGAAGATGCCGGGCAACGGGTCGATAATTATCTGGTACGGATTCTCAAAGGTGTGCCCAAAACCCGGGTTTACAGAATCATCCGTAAAGGTGAAGTACGAGTAAACAAAAAGCGCGTAACTGCAGATTACCGGCTTCAGGATGGAGATCTGTTAAGGGTTCCACCTGTCAGGATTTCTGAAAAGGCTCCCATGGCAACGCCTGGGGCTGTTATTATCCAGAAGCTGGAAGATGCCATCCTCTATGAAGACAAATCTCTGATTATCATCAATAAGCCAGCCGGTATTGCTGTTCATGGTGGCAGTGGTATCTCCTATGGCGTTATTGAGACTTTGAGAAACATCCGTCCTCAGGATCGAAGTTTGGAACTGGTGCATCGTTTGGACCGGGATACCTCGGGCTGCCTGATGATTGCCAGAAAGCGAAGCATGCTTCGTTATCTTCATGCTCAGCTGAAGGAAGATAAAATCAGTAAAATCTACAACGCCCTCGTCCTGGGTCGCTGGCCGAGCAGGAAAGTTCTTGTGAATGCCCCTTTGCTGAAAAATACCCTTCGATCCGGAGAGCGGATGGTGACGGTGGATTTAGAGGGTAAGCGTTCAAAAACCCTTTATCAGGTGCTTGAGAGATTCAGTTGCGCCAATGAAGCAGCCACTCTGGTAGAGGCCAGTCCGGTTACCGGTAGAACGCACCAGATCAGGGTGCATTGTCTGCACGCCGGGTACCCGATTCTTGGAGATGATAAATACACGCCAGATGAAGATAATAAACGATTCAGGCAGTTCGGGTTGAAGCGACTGTTTCTTCATGCCGCCAAACTAAAGCTGGTTCTGCCGGATGGCCAGTCTTTGACAATTGATGCCCCTTTGCCGGAAGATCTTGAGGATGTACTTGAGACGATCAGGAATTAATATTTTTTTGGATATTGATGGCGTCTTTTTTTTTGTGTTACAGACATCTGGACAAGCAGTAGAAGATTGATCAGGTATGAAGGAAAGAAAAGAGTATTCACTGGTTGTATTTGACTGGGATGGAACCTTAATTGATTCTGTGCCCAATATCGTAACCGCCCTGGTCAGGGCGGCAGAGAACATGGTGTTGCCTGTTCTTTCAAATGAGACTTATAAAAGCATAATTGGACTGAGCCTGGGGGAGGCGGTTGCAAGACTCTATCCTGAGCTGGATGACGGGCAGGTCGCCGCTTATCGTGAAGCGTACCGGTTCTTTCATCTTAAGCTGGAGCAGAAGCCATCCCGTCCTTTCCCCGGGGTTACCCGGGGGTTGGAGCATCTGAAAGGTACGAGGATCAAAATGGCGGTGGCTACGGGTAAAAAAAGAGCGGGCCTGGAGCGCTCAATGACCGCTAACGGTTACCAGTCATTCTTCGAGGCCAGTCGGACAGCCGATGATGCCCATTCCAAACCTCATCCGATGATGCTTGAACAGTTGCTTGCTGAGTTCGGTGTAACTGCAGATCAGGCGCTTATGGTTGGAGATTCCGGGTTTGATATGGCCATGGCTGCCAATGCTGGTATGGATAGTGTGGCAGTCACTTATGGCGCTCAGGATGAAAGCAAGCTGAAAGAGTATGATCCGGTGTATACGGTGGACTCTTTTGATGATTTGATTGATTGGCTGGGCAAACACTGACAGTCATAGAAAAAGAACTTTTTTTGTGCTCCGTTCGAATAAGGGACAGAGAAGTTTGTTGAAAATAGCGGGAGTGAGTTGAGTGAGTAGTTCATGGAATGAGAGTGATGACTATGAACAGTCAGGTGATAAAGAAGGGCGTGCCTGGAAGCTGGTTGAGAACCTGGCCCAGGGTGCTTTGAAAGAGCAGCGTCGTGCACGTCGCTGGGGGATTTTCTTCAAGCTTCTGACTTTTATCTGGTTGTTTGTATCCGTTGGTGTTTTCTACAACGCCATGCATGTAGATCTTTCTGGTGCTCCAGCCAGTGCATCCCATACTGCCCTTGTAGAGTTGGACGGTGTTATCGGAACCGATGATGTCAATGCCGACTCTGTGGTTACCGGGCTGCGTGCAGCCTTTGAAGATAAAGGTACCAAGGGGGTTATTCTTCGTATTAACAGCCCCGGTGGCAGCCCGGTTCAGTCTGGCTATATCTATGACGAGATCAGGCGGCTGAGAGGCTTGTATCCTAAGACTCCCCTCTACGCAGTAGTCATGGATATCGGTGCTTCTGGTGGCTACTACGTGGCGGCGGCGGCAGATAAGATTTATGCAGATAAAGCCAGTCTGGTCGGTTCCATTGGAGTGATTTCTTCCGGTTTTGGCTTTGTCGAGGCTATGAAAAAGCTGGGCGTGACCCGCCGTAACTATACGGCAGGTGAGTTCAAAGCCTTCAATGACCCCTTTCAGCCCGAGGACTTTGAAGCGACTCAGCGCTGGCAGCAGTCTCTGGATACGATCCACAATCAATTTATTAATGTCGTAAAACAGGGGCGTGGTGATCGTCTGTCTGATAATAAAGATATCTTTTCCGGCATGGTCTGGACAGGAGAACAGGCAATAAAACTGGGTTTGCTGGATGGTCTGGGTAGTGCCGGTTATGTAGCACGCGAAGTAATTGGTGAAGAAGAAATTGTCGACTTTTCTCTGCGTTTGACTCCTTTCGAGCGTTTTGCGAGAGATTTTGGTGCCGGGGTTGCTTCGACTGCGGTTAAGGTGCTTGGGTTGAACTCCTTATCGTTGCAGTGATGTTTTTTGAGTAAGACCCATCGTGCTTTCTAACTCCCGGGATGAGCATGGATATTTGAGCCTTAAAGCAAGGCGACGATCGCCAACGCAGGATTAAGGCTCAAATCTTCAGTGCAATAGGGAATTAGAAAGTTCGATTGGTATAATTAAACCTGGAAAGGCCAGCGATTTGCTGGCCTTGTTTGTTGCAGATCCAGTTGAGATCAGCTTTTCCAGCGTACAACGGAACCTCTGTCTTCTGGTCGTTTTTCAGTCTCTCTTTGAAGTTCCACTCACCCTGAATCCAGTCGTCACCCATGTCTACAGGATTGAATCAATTAGGCTGCTTGCCCACACTCCTCAGCAATTTAGTGACTCGTACTGTTTTGTCCTTACTGGTGGTCACCACATGGCGTTGATCGGCGCTGAAGGTGGCTGATGTGATTGGCCCCTCATGGGAAATGGTGGCTTTTTTTACCCATGATCCGTCGGCCATCTTGCCATAGACTATTGCTGTGTGATCGTCACTGGCCGTTACCACATGGTTCCCATCAGCGCTGATGTTGGCTGATATGACCTTGTCATTATGGGAAATGGTGACTTTTTCTGTCCATGATTCATCGGCCCCCAGCTCATAAATTTTCGCCGTGCGATCGTCACTGGTGGTCACCAGATGGCGGCCATTGGCGCTGAAAGCGGCTGAACTGATTCGACCCTCATGGGTAATGGTGACTCTTTCTACCCATGATCCGTCGGCCATCTTGTCATAGACTTTGGCCGTGTGATCGTCACAGATGGTCACTAAGTGACAACCATCAGCGCTGAAGGTGGCTGATCTGACCTTGTCTTTATGGAAAATAGTGGCTTTTTCTACCCATGATCCATCGGTCTCCCTGCCATAAATTTTTGCTGTGTGATCGTCACTGGCGGTTGCCAGATGACGACCATCGGCGCTGAAGGTGGCTGAGTTGATCTTATCATTATGGGAAACGATGGTTTTTGCTTTCCATGATCCATCGATACCCCAGTCGTAGATTTTCGCTCTGTAGTCGTTACTGATGGTCACCAGGTGGTGGCCCTTGATGCTGAAGCTGGCTGAGTTGACAGGACCTTTATTAGAAATGGTGGTTTTTTCTACCCATGATCCATCGCCGTTCCGGCCAAGGATTGTCGCAGTGCCATTGTCCTTGATATCAATTACATAGAGGCCTTGCTCGCTATAGAGCGTTGAGCGGCTCCAACCAGTCACGGCGACGGTGTCTTCTTCTATCCATGATCCACTGGCCCCCCGGGTATACATTCTCAACCTGTTATCGCCACTGAGGATTATCAAATGGCGACCATCGTCAGTAAAGCTGGCTGACTTCATGGGAGCATTATGCAAAATGGTATCTTCTTTGACCCATAATCCATTGAGTTTCTGATAGATTTTCGCCGTGTTATCGCTACTGAAGGTCACTACACGACAGCCATCGGAACTAAAGATAGTTGGTTTGTCCAAACCATTATTGGAAATGGTGGTTTTTTCTACCCATGATCCCCCAGCTTTATGGCTGTGGATTTTCACCGTATGATCGTCACTGGTGGTTACGACATGTTGGTTGTCGGCGCTGAAGGTGGCTGAGTTGACCTTATCAGTATGGTAAATGGTGGTTTTTTCTTCCCATGATCCATCGACGTTCTGGCCATAGATTTTCGCCGTGTGATCGTCACTGGCGGTCACCAGATGGCTTCCATCGGGGCTGAGCTCAGCTGACCTGATATTGCCAGTATGGTGAATGGTGGTTTTTTCTTGCCATGATCCATCGACCTCCTGGCCAAGGATTTTCACACTGTGATCGTCGCTGATGGTCACGACCTTGCTGCCATCGTCGCTGAATCTGGCTGATTTGATACGGCCACTATGGGAAATGGTGAGTTTTTCTTCCAGTGTTCCATCCTCTCCCAGAGCATAGATTTTCACCCTATGATCGTCACCAACGGTTATCATATGGCGGCCATCGGCGCTTAAGGACGCTGAGTTGATGCTGCTGTTATGGGAAATGCTGGTTGTCTCTAATTTAAATGTTTTACATTGAGACATCACTTTACTGACAGTGAAAAAGAACAGAGCAGGAAAATAAACACTCTCCCGGCGTTTCATGACTGAATCGATTAACGCCTCATCATCGGTAAAGCGCTGCAACCATTCAGTGAGCTGCTTGTCATCTTTGTTACTGAGTATTGTCTTTAATTGAGCCTGGTGTGAAGAGGGAAACCGGCCATACCAATTCTTTGCCAGAGTATCGCCTTGTTTGGTAGCACCCTGAAAAAGGCGAGATGCCCTTTCTAAGCTGCTAACAGATCGGAGATCCAGAAATTTAAAAATTTCCGATTGTGCCAAGGGGGGCAAATTTGCCAATGAATGTTGTGGCTTATCAGGTGCCGTTACATGCTTCCCCGAACTGACTCTGGTCGTTGTCTCTGACTGAGATTGCTTTGGTTCTGACAGGCCAACAATGCCGTAATTATCATTTATGCGAGTCATACTTGCACCCTCCCTGGATAGATATTTTCCTGCAATCAAGAATGATATTCGGAGTTGATTTAATAGATTAGAGTCTTTTTTGGGACAATAGTTCAAAAAATAGAACCACATGCGAAGTGGGTGGTATGCTGATTTGCCATTAAGAATGAGTATTGATTAATGATTCTTATCGAATGAGCGTAAAACCCCTTACTTTGAGGACGGGGATGAAAGCTCGGCTTGCAGAGCAAGCCCCTTGTGCTACTTTACTATCCGTTAGGTGTTTTTAGCGATTACGCTACCTGACAGGAAAAGTAAAATACCTTCCGCTTTCTGCCCGTGTTTGTTAACAATCCGAAAGGTAGAGCAGATTGTCGAATAAGGTGTATGCCGCTATTGGGTAAGGTATACACTGCGGTCGGGCATGACCGTCTAGCTGTAGGAATCCCCGTCGTTCAGAGGGTGTCGCAAAACTCTCTCCGGCGTGGGAACGCGTTGACTCCCTTCATTGTCGGCTTCATTCTCGTCATTCCCGGCTTCATTCTCGTCATTCCCGGCTTCATTCTCGTCATTCCCGCGAAGGCGGGAATCCACACTGACTCTCCACCAGAACCATACTGCCCGGTGTCCCCCTGGCCTTGTCATCCCCGAGAAGGCAGAGATCCATCGTTGGCGCTGGATTCCCACCTTCGCGGGAATGACGACTTCAGAGCGTGAGAACGAGCTGTTGAAGTTTTGCGACACCCTCTTCACGGCGGGGAGGATGTCAAGCTGATGTTTAAAGGTCAGAATGTGTCTTTGTCATTGAGTGCTTGAGAAATTAAGGCTGAAATGGATTTCTGTAAAAAAAAGCCAGCGATTTGCTGGCCTTTTTCATGCTGTGTCTGATGGGCAATTAGAAGTAGTAACGCGCCTGCAGAGACAGGGTGTTGTCACCCTCTTTCTTGCCAGCATCATTTTTGCTGTCATCGATGGCGTATTCAACGGCAAACTGCATTGGGCCAGTTTCATAAATGGCGCCAATCATGGTTTCTTTCAGAGTATTCTTAAACTGGTCATCGTTTGCTGAACTGTCGTCTTTCAGCTCATTATAACCTGCTTCCAGAGAGAAACCCTGCAGAACATTGTTCATAGCCAGTCGACCGTAAAGTTCAATACCTTTGGACTTGGCGTTCAGCTCGTCGCCGAGTTGAGTTTTATTTGTCAGCTCGCCGTACATGGCAGCCAGGTACAGTCTTTCGTTTTCAAATTTCAGACCGGCAGTGGCGGACTTGGACTTTTCCTTGTCTATATACTTGGTTTCAGAGTAAGTGGCACCCAGAGAGAGGCCCATGGCCAGATCATAGCTGGCAGAGATGCCATAACCATAATCACGCTGAGCACCTGATACCGAGTGATCTTCCATTTGGTATTGAAGACCGATGTTCAGACCGCCGAAGCTGTTACGGTACTGGATAACATCATCGGCTCGGGCAGTACCGTCTAAGTCGCCGCCGTTGCGACCGTCATAGATACCCAGAGCGCTACCACCACCGATGGCATACATGTCTGTCCAGCCGGAAACGTCATAAGTTACGCTCCAGTTTTTACCGGCAGCGAATGCACCCATTTCTTCATGGCTCAGGCCAACATAGCCCAGACGGTTAAAGAAGGTGTCTTTCTTCTCACCATTTTCGTATTCATCTTGAGCGCGGAAGCCCCACTCTGCAACACCCTGGCCGGTCCATCCACTGTCAAACTTGTGCGCGAATTTAAAATTAATACGAGCGCTGTCGTTATTCAGGGTGTTTTCGCCATCATTATTTTTGGCAACAACACCAACACGGCCACCAATACTCAGGCTGCTTGTGCCGTCGTCAAAAACGTTTACTGCCATTGCTGGACCTGCCACTGCGGTGGCTACTGCTGCGGCCAGAATCTTTTTGTGCATGGTTACGTATCCCAACTGATTGTGTGTTTAATGTTGAGCCAAGATTGTTATGTAGTTGTACTAACGGGTCACGTTGAAAGCATCAATGGTTATATCGAAATCGCGAATGTGCTAGTTGGCCGCTTAGTGTGTAAATTACTTATTGGTGAGTTCAATGGGCTGAGTGATTTCTTTCACTGGCTGAGAGGAGTTGGGGTGGGTAATCTAATTGTCATGAATCGTCTACTCCGGTTCATGTGTTGTGTGTATTTGCCGGCATCAACCCAGAGTCATTGATGCCGGCTTTTTTGTTTTCAGGGTTTATTGTCTTTAAAGTGTTTCCGGCATAATAGGGTTGCTGAAAGGGTTTTGTCTTCTCCTCTTTATTAAAAGAGGCTAAAACAAAGTGCTTTCATAGAGCGTAAAAACAGTTTGTTTCAGTGCATCGAATGAGTCGTCCGTCAGGCTGCCAGGCAACCTTTTTTGCGATATGGGCATTTCAATGTCTAACAGAGAGAGTTGTGCTCATGGCCAGTAATCGGCTGAAAATGAGTTTGCTGCCCGCTTTACAGGCAATTCTGGATACCGGAAGTGTAACCCGCGCAGCAGATCAGATGCATGTGACCCAATCCACTATGAGCAGGACTTTGTCACAGCTGCGAGAAGCCTTGAATGACCCCATTCTGGTCAGGGAAGGCAATCATATTTTTCTTTCCGAAAAAGCGCGTCAGATTCAGCCGCTGGTTTCAAAACTGATGGCAGACTCTGAGACCCTGTTTGAGAATCAGAGCTTTGACCCTGCAACCAGTGAACATCATTTCCGGATAGGGACAAGTTCGGTTGTTCTTGATAATTTTCTCATTCAGGCTTTGATTGAGCTTAAGCAGGTTGCGCCTGGTATCAGCAGTTCGGTGTCGCTGCCGAATGAGGAAACAATTTACTCAATGGAGTCGGGCGAGTTAGATCTCGGGGCCATTGTTGCTTTTCCTGATACCACTGAGAATCTCTGCAAAGAAGTGATTGCCTCAGCGTCGTTTAATGTTCTGATGCGCAAGGGGCATCCGATGAGTGGTCGGGACACACTCGATCTGACCGAGATGGACCAGTATCCTTTTGTTGTAACCCAGGCGGTGATTGCCGCCAGTCCGTATATTAATGGATTGCGTGAACAGTATGCCTTTTTACAGAACCCCTGGCTGAAGCTGCCAAGCCTCGAAGCTGCCTTGAAGGCGATTCGATCCAATGACGCATTTACCATTGTCACCAATGTAGAGTACCTGGCAATGGACCTGTTTGAGGATTATGTCCTCCTTCCTATTTTGTCAGATTCTCCACCCCTGACATTTGAACTGGTGTGGCCAGAGCATTGGCAGTTTAACCAGGCGCATCAGTGGATGAGAAGCTTTCTGTTAAGTAAATTCCAGGAATTTTTCAAACCGGTCGAAAGACTTTGAGCTGGTGAACCAGGGCTTATTTGCCCCGGTTTTTACGGTTGTCGTTGATAATGAAGCCCGCTACCGCACAACCAAAAATAAGTGTGGCTGCAACCACCAATAATCCTGCGACCACGACCGTGTCCATATACATAATTGATTCTCCTGAGTTTTTGTTTTCCACAGGATAGAGCGGGGAATGGCGCAGGGTATTGATCCGGGTCAACTTTTTTCTTGATTGTTAAATTCTTAACTAATGACTAAGCAGAGGATTGATGCCTTCGTTGATCAGCATGTGGTTTAGTTGAATCAGGGGTAAGCCAATCAGGCTGTTTGGGTCATTCCCCTCCATTCTGGAAAAAAGGCTGATGCCCAGTCCCTCACACTTAAAGCTGCCTGCGCAATCCAGTGGTTTTTCCTTCTTTATATAGTTCTCAACTTCGACCCTTTTCAGGGTTCTGAAATGAACGGTGTAAGGCACTACAGCAAGCTGATATCGGTCAGTTTGGGTGTTGAGTAGGCAAAGGCTGGTGTAGAAGGTCACTGACTGGCCGTTGCACTTCAGCAGTTGCTCTATGGCTTGCTGTTCGGTTCCGGGCTTTCCAAGAGTGATATTGTTGAGTTGTGCTGCCTGGTCTGAAGCGATAATCAGATGCTCGGGATAGTGAGCTTTGAGCGTATCGGCTTTTTTCCTGGCAAGTCGTTGGGTCAGCATTTCTGCGGATTCGCCTGCAACGGGTGTTTCATCAATATCAGGTGAGTGACATTCAAACGCGAGGTCAAGCCTTGCCAATAAGGATTTTCGATAGGGAGAGCTGGAAGCCAGAATGATTTTCATAAATTTTGGTTGTTCAGGTTGGAAAAGCTTTCATTGATAGAGGTTTTTGGCAGTCATTCCAAACGTTAAGGGATAACTACCCGGAAGGCCAGAATAAGACGTGTCAGAGGCGGAAATTACCTATTGTTTTTGTTGCTCTGGAGTCTGCTGGCCCCATGTCTGAGCCTTAAACAGTCTAAAGCGGTTAAACCCTTTGACAGAGACTTTTCTTGCCCCTATTATTGCGCGCTTATGACAACCAACCCGTGAGCTCATGGCTATCGGACAATTACCCAAAACCTTTGATCCGCGTAAATTCGCGCGTCAAGGCAGGCAGTTTCAAGGTTCGCTGGCGCTGAGTCAATTCGACCGGCTGGTAAGCAGTCTGGTTGATGACAGAGGCGAAGTCCAGGTTGACCTTCGCTTTTCATTGAGCGAAAACAACCGGGTTGTGCTGGAGGGGCATGTTGAGGCGGAACTGAGCATGATCTGCCAGCGCTGTCTGGATGTGGCCAAGCTATCGGTGCGAGCTGATCTCCATTTGATGGGGGTACTGACCGACGAGCAGGCCAAAGCCCTGCCGGAAGACTTTGAACCGCTAATGTACGGTGATGAGCCGGTAGAATTATTGCCTATTCTCGAGGAAGAGCTGATTCTGGCACTTCCGCTGGTGGCCTATCATCCGCCTGAAGACTGTTCAGCTCAGCAATATTACACCACTGAGTCTGAAGAAGAGGCTCAGGCTGCTGCCATTGAGGCAGATAAAGAACGCAGGAGCAGTAACCCTTTCAGCGTTCTGGCCAAATTGAAAAAAGATACTACGACCCAGGAGAGTTGACACATGGCTGTTCAGCAAAACCGTAAAACCCGTTCCAAGCGTAATATGCGCCGTTCCCACGACAGTCTGACTTCTGCTCAGCTGTCTGTAGAAGCAGCTTCCGGCGAAACTCATCGTCGTCACCATGTTTCTGCTGAAGGTTTCTACCGTGGCAAGAAAGTGGTTGAAAGCAGCGAAGATTAAGCCTCAGGCTGTTTGCCCAAAGGAGTGATACAGTGACTGTTTCGCTGTCTTTCAAAGGCATGAGATAAAATGACATCAGGTGCAAACGAAGATAGAACAATAACGGTTGCGCTTGATGTAATGAGCGGGGACGATAGTCCCCGTTCTCGTATCCAGGCGGCTGTCAGGTCGCTCAAGCATTATTCTTCTCTCCATCTTCTGCTTGTCGGCGATCGACAGCTCATGGAAGATTATATTTCCGATATCGAATTTTCTGATCAGTCACGTTATACCCTGATTCATGCCAATAAAACGGTAGCCATGCATGACAGGCCTTCGCTGGCACTTCGTGGAAAAAAAGATTCCTCTATGTGGAAGGTGCTTGAGACAGTCTCAAAAGGGGAGGCGCAAGCCTGTGTAAGTGCAGGCAATACCGGAGCGCTGATGGCTATGGGGCGTTATGTGCTTAAAACCTTTGCTGGTATTGATCGTCCGGCAATAGCGGCCAGTGTGCCTACCTCTAATGGCAGTGCTCTGCTAATGGATATGGGCGCAAATGTTGACTGCACTTCGATGCATCTCTACCAGTTTGCCATTATGGGGGCTCAGTTAGCCTCGTCAGTTTATGGTGTGGAGTCTCCGAAAGTAGCTTTGCTGAATATTGGTTCTGAGGAAATGAAGGGGAACGAGCAGGTCAGGCTGGCTCATCATCTGCTGCTGGAAAAGCTTGAGGTACAGCAGGGGCTGGATTATATCGGTTTTGTTGAAGGGCATGATATTTTCAGTGGCCGGGCTGACGTGATTGTCTGTGATGGTTTTGTCGGTAATGTTGCCCTTAAAACCGGAGAGGGAGTTGCGAACCTGGTGCGTGATGGCCTGAGGGCTATTTTTCAGCGCTCTCTGTTAAACCGATGTCTTTATTTTTTAATATCACCCCTGCTGAAGGAATTTAATCGCAAGGTTGACCCGGTGTTGCATAACGGTGCCAGTTTGCTCGGTTTGCAGGGGGTTGTCATCAAAAGTCACGGTGGGGCCGATGAAGAGGGTTTCTATCGAGCGATTCTTCAGGCAGTAAAAGAAGCACAAAATGATGTTCCGGCAAGGATTGCCCGAGAGGTTGAAGAGCGGTTGCTCTGAGAGAGCCTGTTTGTCTGGCTACCCTTTTCGCTTGCTCAGCCTCCCGGAGCTGCTGGCAGACACAGTCAGAGGATTGTTATTTGTCAGGGGCTGCTGCTTTGTTGCTTTTGCCATGTTCTTCAGCTGGTGCTTTGTTCATCAGTGGTTCAATAATCCCCGTGAAACACAAAGCGGCCATGATTCCTCCGGTAATTGGGCCCAAAACATACACCGTCAAAAAGCCATAATGGTTATCGGGAAACGCCGCGCTCGCCCAGCCGGACATTGAGGCTAACAGACGAGGGGATAAATCTCTGGCCGGGTTGAGTCCTGCCTGGGTCAGTGGCGCAATAATTGAGATAATGGCGGCAACGGTTAAACCGATAAATAGCGGGGCCAGAGCCTGATCCGGCCGCCCTGTGTTGCAGGTTTCGGTAAGGGCGAGAATCATAAATACCAGAGTGAATGTGCCTGTACACTCAGCAAAAAAAGCATTGGTAGTGGAAACAGAGGCTGTTTCTCCGGCCATCGGGTTGGGGTAGTAGTCACCGAATATCATTGCACTGGCTATGGATGACTCGGAACCACGGACAATGTCATGGGCTAATTCATACTGCACGATTGAGCTGGAGAAAAGCTGGTAAAGCAGGGCGGCTGCCGCAAATGCTCCGGCAAACTGGGCAATCAGATAGCAGGGTAGTAAGGTCAAAGGCATCCGACGACTGATCACCATAGCAATACTCACTGCCGGATTGAGATGCGCGCAGGAAAGACGTCGGGTGGCGTAAATCGCCAGCATCACTGCCAGTCCCCAGACCATGGCCACCTGAAAGAGTCCGGCATGGGCAGAAAATAGCACCGTGACGGCCACTGAGCCGCAGCCAAATAACACAAGGATAAACGTGCCTATAAATTCTCCGGCAAAGCCTTTTAGATAGTTCATTTGAGTCATTCTCCTGATTTGAAGTCTGGTCATCCGGTGCGCAGGCGGGGAGATAAACTGTTTCTGAAGCAATTTACAGAATGTTATGATCCTGGTGGTGAGTTCCTCCGGGGTGTTATCGCTTCTCCCGGGTGTCTCGGCAGGTCTGCAAGGGGCAGGAAAAAAGGTAGTTCACAGGCTTGTTTCTCGCAACTGGTCTCTGCTCGTCCGCTTTGTTGCAGGCTATCGGCAAACATAGACATTGAGCTTAAAAGTCATGGATTAATTTCATAGCGTGCATGGCTGTTTCAGAAGTAAACATAAATTTACCAACCTGAGGTTCGACTTTTTCTATAATTGTCAGGATTTTCAGGAAGAACTGAATCGCCGGGAAGGGCGTGCTTCTTTCAAAGGTTGGCTATATCAGGATTAGACCCAAAGCAATGACGGATTTACTTGCATTTGTTTTTCCGGGGCAGGGATCCCAGTCGGTGGGCATGCTTGCTGACCATATCGACGATCCTGTTGTCGTGCAAACATTCACTGAGGCTGCTGGAGTGCTCGGGTTTGATGTGCTGAGGCTGATCAGTGAGGGGCCTGCAGAGGAACTCAACAAAACGGAGAATACCCAGCCAGCACTGCTCACTGCCAGTGTAGCTTTGTGGCGTCTCTGGCTTGAGAAGGGCGGTGAGCAGCCTGTCTTTATGGCGGGTCACAGTCTGGGGGAGTACTCGGCACTGGTCTGTTCGGGGGTAATGAAGTTTGCCGATGCCGTTCGGGTTGTTCGTCAGCGTGGTCTCTTTATGCAAGAGGCCGTTCCGACCGGTACGGGCGCCATGGCTGCCATCCTCGGACTTGAAGATCAGCAGGTGATTTCACTCTGTCAGAATGCTGCCCGGGGAAGTGTGGTCGAAGCGGTTAACTTTAATTCTCCGGGCCAGGTGGTTATTGCCGGTGAAAAAGAAGCAGTGGCCCGTGCAGTTGATCTGGCTAAGGAGGTGGGTGCCAGAAAGGCAATGCCTTTGCCAGTGAGCGTGCCCTCTCACTGCGCACTGATGAAGCCAGCGGCACAGAAGCTGGCTGTTGAGCTGGAGCTTGTTGAGTTGAGCCAACCTTCAATCGCTGTGATTCAGAATGTCACTGCAGAGCCTTGTTCAGAGCCGGATAAAATGCGTGAAAACCTGGTCAGGCAGCTCTATAGTCCTGTTCGTTGGGTGGAGACGATTCAGTATCTGAATGGAGCGGGAGTGGCTCGGTTTGTTGAGTGTGGTGCAGGCAAGGTGCTTGCTGGGCTTAACAAGCGGATTCTGCGCAGGTCACCTGTACTGACTCTTGAATCGGCATCCTCTTTCGATGATTTGCCAGGTCATTCTTGATTGTCATTTTCAGGTATGCGGTATCTGGCAGTTTGTCGGACTTGCATTACATTCAAGTCTGCAGGGCTGACTGGTACGCACTTCTGTGACTGATAGCTATAAGCGAAAAAAACGTGCTTATTTTAGGCGCTTGGAAGAAGTAGTTTCGCACTAGAACAACAGGATATAACTATGTCGAACCTTGAAGGCAAGGTGGCTCTGGTTACCGGCGCCAGTCGCGGAATTGGCAAGGCCATTGCCCTTGATTTGGGCCAGCAGGGGGCTGTAGTGGTAGGTACCGCTACTTCCGGCCCGGGTGCTGCAAGAATCACTGAAATGCTGCAGGCTGAGGGAATAAAGGGCTGCGGTATGGTCTTGAATGTCTCTGAGACTGGAAGCTGTACTGAAGTGGTAAAAGCAGTGACATCCGAATTTGGTGCCCCGCAAATTCTGGTTAATAATGCTGGCATTACTCGTGACAATATCCTGATGAGAATGAAGGATGATGAGTGGGACGATGTCGTCAATACTAACCTGAGCTCCATATACAGAATGAGTAAGGCGGTATTGAGAGGCATGACCAAAGCCCGTTGGGGTCGTATCATCAACATCAGTTCCGTGGTAGGTTCCATGGGCAATCAGGGGCAATCCAACTATGCGGCGGCCAAGGCCGGAATAGAAGGCTTCAGTCGCTCTCTGGCCAGAGAAATTGGCTCTCGCCAGATCTCCGTGAATACAGTAGCTCCGGGCTTTATTGATACCGATATGACCCGTGAGTTGCCGGAAGAGCAAAGAACCTTTTTGCAGTCCCAGGTGCCTATGGCTCGCCTTGGGCAGCCCGAGGAAATTTCCGGTGTGGTGGCTTTTCTGGCCAGTGACGCAGCCGGTTACATTACCGGAGAAACCATTCACGTGAATGGTGGGATGTACATGGGCTAGTGTTTGGTGTTATTTGCACTTGACTCGTGTCAAAAACCCCTCCGATAAAGATGAAATTTTCGGTAATATAACAGGCCTGTCCTTGAAATTACCGCAAGCGTTTATATATAGTAATTGACCGCAGACAGGGTGGCTTTGAATCGCCCTACTGCACCCGAATATCCATAGGAGCACAACCAGGTATGAGTACCATTGAAGAGCGCGTCAAAAAGATCGTTTGCGAACAGCTTGGCGTAAAAGCAGAGGAAGTCACCAACAGTGCGTCATTCGTAGAGGACCTCGGCGCGGACTCTCTGGACACTGTTGAGCTGGTAATGGCTCTGGAAGAAGAGTTTGAAACTGAGATTCCGGACGAGGAAGCTGAAAAGATCACTACGGTTCAGGAAGCCATTGATTACGTTGTCGCTCATTCCTGATTCTGTCCGGGTTGCATGCGAGTAAATGTGTCCTGAAAAAGCCGTACGCAATAAAATGCGTGCGGCTTTTGTGTTTTTACAGTGAGTAACCTGACTGGGATATAATGCCAATCGAACTTTCTAACTCCCTATTGCGCTGAAGATTTGAGCCTTAATCCTGCGTTGACGATCGTAGCCTTGTCTTGAGGCAAAAATCTCCGTGCTTATCACGGGAGTTAGAAAGCACGATTGGTATAAGCTACTCACACAAAGATAATGTCATCATTTTTACATAATCATTTAGCATGATTTTTTGTAAACCTGTGGCCTTAACTGGTTTATGACTCATGAAAGGGCTGAGCTCGATGATTAATTGTCAGCGCCCCCAATGCCCGGGTATAAAAAAAGAAAGTCAGAAGATCTGATGCAGGAGTGAATTGTTTTGTCGCACAGAAGGGTAGTGGTAACAGGGCTTGGAGCTTTATCTCCGGTAGGTCTGGGTGTTGATCAGAGCTGGCAGTCAGTGTTGGCTGGTCGCAGTGGTATTCATACCATCGATCATCTGGATACTGAGAAATTCAGCGTCAGTATCTGTGGTACAGTAAAAGGCTTTCGAGCAGGTGATCACTTCAACCCTAAAGATGCCCGAAAAATGGATGTCTTTATTCAGTACGCACTGGCGGCTTCTGTTGAAGCGATGAAAGATGCAGGGCTTGATGGCAGTGATTTGCTGAAAGGCGATAATGTTGGTCGCTATGGTGTTGTCATTGGTTCCGGTATTGGTGGTATCACTTCTATTGAACAGAGCTATGATACGCTTCAGAAGTCTGGCCCTCGTCGTATATCTCCCTTCTTCATACCAGCGGCTATTATCAATATGGCGGCGGGCTGGTTGTCCATGCACTACAACTTGCAAGGACCTAATATTTCCACCTCCACTGCCTGTGCAACGGGTAGTCATGCCCTTGCTCTGGCTGCCAGAACCATTGCCTACGGTGATGCTGACATTATGGTCTCCGGTGGTGCTGAGAAAGCCTCTTCAGCACTGGGGATGGCTGGTTTTGCGGCGGCCAGAGCCCTGTCTACCAGGAATGACCAGCCTGAAGCGGCCAGCCGCCCATGGGATAAGGATCGCGATGGCTTTGTGCTGGGTGATGGTGCTGGTGTTGTGGTGTTGGAAGAATACGAACATGCTGTACGACGTGGAGCCACTATTTATGCTGAGCTCAGTGGCGTAGGAATGAGTGGTGATGCTTACCACATGACATCACCACCTGAAGATGGTCGTGGAGCCGCCAGGGCCATGCAATCAGCATTGGATGATGCCGGCCTCAAGGCAGAACAGGTGGCCTATATTAATGCCCATGGTACCTCCACGCCTGCCGGTGATATCGCTGAAACCAGGGCAGTGCACACTGTTTTTGGTCAGGCTGCCAGGCAGGTTGCCGTCAGCTCCACCAAATCCATGACCGGTCATTTGCTGGGGGCGGCCGGTTCGTTGGAGGCCGTGTTTGCAGTGAAATCGCTGCAGGATAATATGGCACCTCCCACGATTAATCTGGAAAATCCGGGTGAAGGTTGTGATCTGGATTATGTGCCCGGAAAAGCCAGATCCATTGAGATGGAGCATGTGCTCACCAACTCCTTTGGGTTCGGGGGTACTAATGTGACTCTGGCTTTCTCGAAACTGGGTTAAAAACTTTGGATAATCATCATCCTGTCAGCTGGGTCAATGGAGAGCCAGCTTCTGAAGTATTGGTCAGCGACAGAGGTCTGGCTTATGGAGATGGTCTTTTTGAGACCATCCGGGTTCAGGCCGGGGTCCCCACTCTTTTTGATCTTCATTGTAAAAGGCTCTGTTACGGTATTGCTGTGCTGGGTATTCCTTTTGATCTGGAAGCGTTTAAAAATGAAGTCAGAGACTTTCTGCAAAAGCAGAATCTGAAGGAAGGAGTGCTCAAAGCGATAGTGACCCGTGGTTCTGGCGGTCGTGGGTACAACCCGGAGGGTTGTGACCGTCCCAGTCGGATTCTCTCCTTTCATCCATTTCCGGTCTATCCTGACGACCCCGCCATCACAGGTGTCAGATTGCATCAATGTAAAATCAGGCTCGGTGATAATGTCTTTGCAGGAATTAAACACCTTAATCGTCTTGAGAACGTCATGGCTCGCTCTGAATGGCAGGGTACCGAATGCCTGGAAGGTTTATTGCTGGGTATGGACGACAGGCTTATAGAAGGAACCATGAGCAATTTATTCCTGGTATCGGGTAAAACCTTGAGGACGCCCGCTCTCGACAAATCAGGTGTCAAAGGGGTTTGCAGGGATCTGATTCTGGAGCAGGCCTGTCAATGGGGTTTTCAAGCAGAGGTGGGGGATTATCGCCTGCAAGATCTTGCAAAGGCCGATGAAGTATTCGTTTGTAACAGCGTTAATGGAGTCTGGCCGGTGATCGCCTGCGGACATTTACACTGGTCAGTAGGCAGTGTGACCCGGACATTCAGAGACAAGGTTCAGGAAGTTTTGAATGCTTAAGAAGTTGTTGTTTGTTGTGGTAGGTCTCTGTCTTGCAGGGTTGCTGACAGCCGTCGTGTTTTGGGAGGCGTTGGGTTGGTACGGTGATCAACCTGTGATGGCGCCCGACGGTAATGATAACCTGGAGTTTACTATTTCTCAGGGCGAGTCCATGACTGCTGTAGCAGACAGTCTGGCTGAGTTGGGCTGGCTTCAACACCCGAAAATCTTTGTACTGCTGGCTCGAATAGAGAAGGCTGCCGCCGGGATTCACGCCGGGGATTATCTGATTCCGGCTGGCATTAGTCACAGGGAGTTGCTGAAGATTTTTACTTCTGGCCAGGTGCGCTACTACAACGTGACACTGGTTGAAGGTCATACGCTGGAAGAGGTCGTGACTGCCTTGAATCAACACGAAAAACTATCCTCACCTATGGACGACAAGGCGTTGCAATCACTTTACAAAAGTCTGGCAATAGAATTGAACCCGGAAGGTCTGTTTTTTCCTGATACTTATTTCTTCCAGTCCGGTGCTTCTGTTGAATCCATACTCAGGCGAGCATATAACCGGATGGATTCAGTACTCGGCGAAGAATGGGGAAAACGTGCCGAAGGACTCCCTTACAAAAATCCTTACGAGGCACTGATTATGGCTTCTTTGGTGGAAAAAGAGACGGGTGTCGTTTATGAGCGAGGTGAAATAGCAGGTGTTTTTGTCAGGCGTTTGCAAAAAGGTATGAGGCTGCAAACTGATCCCACCGTGATTTATGGCCTGGGTGATAGCTATAAAGGAAACATTAGTCGTCAAATGCTTCGCAGAGCCACTCCATACAACACTTATTTGATAAAAGGATTACCTCCGTCGCCTATTGCCATGGCCGGTCGGGAAGCGATTCATGCTGCTTTGCATCCGAAAGATGGCAAAACACTCTATTTTGTCGCCAAGGGTGACGGTACCCACTATTTTTCGAAAACTCTGGCAGAGCATAATCGTGCTGTCAGAAAGTATCAGATCGAACAGCGTCGAGAGGATTACCGATCGACTGTGGAGACTCAATAATGGCTAATGCTCCCTCCGGTTTTTTCCTGACGATTGAAGGTGGCGAAGGTGCGGGTAAAACGACGGCGGTTGATTTTATCAAGAGCTGGATGACTGAGCATCAGCTGGCATTTACTGAAACCCGTGAGCCGGGCGGTACCCTGGTAGCTGAAGAGCTTCGCTCGCTGTTGCTGGGGCATCATGGCGAACCCTTGTCTGATATGACTGAATTGCTGATGATGTTTGCCGCTCGCTCGCAAAATATGTTTCATAATATTTTGCCCGGGCTGGAAGCGGGAAAAATCGTACTCTGTGATCGCTTTACCGATGCCACCTATGCCTATCAGGGGAGCGGTCGTGGTCTGAATACCCAACCGGTTGAGATGTTGGAGAACCTGGTGCAGGGCTCCCTGCGTCCGGACATGACCATTCTGCTGGATGTTGATCCTGAAACAGGTATGGCCAGAGCCAAAGGACGAGGCGGTAGGCTGGATCGGATTGAGCAAGAAAAAATGGACTTTTTTATTCGGGTTCGTAATGCCTATCTGGAAAGGGCAAAGCAGTCTCCGGGGCGGTTTGAAGTGATTGCTGCCGGACAGTCTCTTGAAAGTGTTCAACAACAGTTGCTGGAAGTGCTTGAGAGAAGACTGGGAGGTCGATAATGAAAGACTGGAGTATTTTTCCCTGGCAAAACGCTCAGTGGGAGCAGATGGTTCACTGTCAGCAGTCGGACAACCTGGCCCATGCCTATTTGTTAAGAGGTCTGCCAGGTACCGGAAAACTCCAGTTTGCCAAAGCATTAGCGGCTTATCTGTTGTGTATGAATCCTCAGGCGACAGGGGCTTGTGGTCACTGCAAGGAGTGTGAGCTACTGAAGGCCGGCACGCATCCTGATTTTACAGTGCTGGAGCCTGATGATCCCGGTCGACCTATCCGGATTGACAGTATTCGAAAATTGAACGAGTTTGCCCATAAAACAGCTCAGCAGGGGGGGCGCAGGGTGATTATCCTGAGTCCGGCAGAGGCGATGAATGTCAATGCGGCCAACGCGCTGCTCAAGTGTCTCGAAGAGCCGGGAGAAGATACCATTTTCCTGCTGGTCAGTGCTCGCTCCGGCGATATGTTGCCCACCATACGCAGTCGTTGCCAGCAATTAAACTTTGCGACTCCCAAAAGATCAGAAGCGGAGCAATGGTTAGCTTTGCAGCTGGAAGACTCAAGTCTGGTATCGCAATTGTTGGATCTCACCGCTAACTCGCCTTTGGAGGCCAAACGATTTGCCGATCAGGGACTCCTTGAAAAAAGAGAAGCCCTGGCTGATGGCATAAAAGGACTTTTCAAGGGAAAGCTAACCCCTGTTGAATTGGCAAAAAACTGGCAGTCAGCAGATTTGACTCTTACGATCAGCTGGATCATTGGTTGGCTCGATGATGCCGTTAAGCTGGGTTTAAACGGCGACCCTTCAGACCTTCGAAATCGCGACCAGTTGAAAATGCTCGAGTATCTGGCTCGAAAAAGCGATGCCAAAGCACTTCTGCAGGAGAGGGAGTGGTTGATGTCGCAAAGACAGTCACTACTCGAAGGGGGGAATCTTAACCCGCAGATGTTAATGGAAGGTGTCTTCTGTCGCTGTCTTGAGTGGGTGTTGTAAATGATGTCGAATGAACAATGTCCGTTTTTCATCAGACAGACTGCAAGTGCAGGATTAGAGCCCTACAAACGCCCTCTTAACCTTACGTCCTCCCAAAAAGTGGCGGCAGGAAAATAAAAACGCATCGTCGCATCCGGGTAATCAGTTCGCTGCTGATTTTTGCTCATCACGGGGGCGCTTCTTCTTGGCGGCCTCCTCTTCACGCTCCTTGTTCAGAGTAGTCACCAGCTGCTCAAGCTCGGTGTCATCCAACCACCTGGAGGAGTGATCACGTTCAAGGACTAACAGCTCAACGTTGCGAGCACCAGAGTCGGCAACCTCCAGCAGGCCCTTCAGGGCGAATTTAATCGTTTCATCGCGGCTCATGTCATCCCTGTATTCTTTCTCCAAAAGCTCCAACACAGCCTTACTCTTCTGTCCGACAGAGCAGGCCTTCCAGCTGGCGCAGACACCGGCGGGCTCAGTCTGCCAGAGCTGAGGGGTACCATCCATGTTGAAGCCACCAATGACACAGGCAACACCGAAAGGGCGACAACCTGCAGAGTGAGTAGCTTTCTGCTGGATTTCAGCAATATGACGGGCTATGCAGTTGATATCCATAGCGTCCTCGTAGGACAAACGGTAGCTCTGGCACTCCAGCTGAGCCTTCCGGATCAGAATACGGGCGTCAGCAGACAGACCAGCGAAGGCCAGGTAAGCGTGCTCATCAAGCCTGACGATTTTACCGATAGTGTGGCTCTCCAGCAGCTGCAACGACTTCTTTCTCACAGCCAGGACGACGGTATCGGCAGACTTTACTCCGACCACGCAGAGACCAAGACCGACAGCCTCTCCAGCGTACTCCACTTGTAACAGACGACCGTCTCCGGAGAACATACGACCGTCTCCAGAGGACAGACCACCGCCAGCAGCCGTATTTTTCTGTGGGTTGATCCGTATTTGCCTGCCATCCCTTTCGTTAGAGGCTGTGTCGGGTTCCGAGGGGCGTTCTGAATGATCAGGATGGAAAGGCTTCTTGCGAATGCAGCGGTTCCATTCATGCCAACCACCACCCGCTGGCAGCGATGGGCCGAAAATCTCCGGATACAATGACTCAAGAAAGTTCTGGCTGAACTGACTGAACCGCAAGCAGGCCTCAATCCTGCTGATAAATATCAGCTTGCCGTTGTCCTGGATGATGTATGACGGTTGCCCATTACTGTCCTGAATATAAAAAGCGGTGCCGTGAGTGAATGCGAGAAATCTTAATAGCGGGTCATCGAATAATGAGTCCAGTGTCAGTTTATTAGCCCATCTGAAGACAGATCTGACACTGCCGGTGTCACTCTGAACAGATTCAGCCGCAATGAATTGCGGCCAGTTTTCCCCGGCAATATCGCTGACTCTCGCCGCAGCAGCAAACTCAGAAGGTGCAAGAATCAGCGATTCTTCCTGATCAAGCCTTAGCCAGATTTCATCCTGAAATAAAACCGGAATACCGGATTCAACATAACGGATTGACAGAGGCAAGGGGCTACGAAGGAGACAGGTTAACGGGTTTTCGACTGCGTCAAGGTCATTGTTATCAGAGCTATCAAAACCACTGCCTGCAGCCAGAGTGACTGGTAATTTTATCTGAGCGTATTGTGGAGAAACGACAGAAAGTTTTTTATCAAAAGGACATGAGCTACTTCCGACATGCTGAGCAGGCTGTGGTGGCGTATTCAGGTCAGGCAAATGGTGTTTTGTTTCGGGAATAGTCCGGTAAACAGTGGCCATAAGAGGCAAAAGCGAACTTAATGACATCTGCCCGGAGATGCTATTGACGGCCACTGCCAGCTGAATCGTTGCCAGTTGCACCATAAAACAGGACGAAAGAAATTTGCAAACAGCAAGTGCGTAATATGTTTTTTTCATATCACTCTGGTATCCGTCATACACTATCCCGTTCAGGCTTCAATCACCGAACATGAAAATTACAGTCAAAGAACTTTCCGCAATGCCAGCCAGGTGCTTTTCCGTCCAAACAGTTGTTCAGAGATGAATGCGTTCAGTCCATAACGAATTCGATGCCAGATAGCAGGATAGACTATCAGACAGAGAGTCATTATCGACTCATGACCATCACCCTCACGATGCAGTGATGATGTCCTGCATCGGCAATGCTCCTGAAAGCTCCCAAGTCATCACTGACGGTGCGACAGGAAGTGTCGACCAGATCTTTTTGTGCGCACAAATCTGAGTTTTTCTTGTGAAAATAGTCTCTGTCAACTCATCGATGGACGGGTTACACTGACTGAAAGATAAGCTCAAATTCAGTCTGGGCTATGGGAAAAAGAAGAATCACAATAACAGGAGAAGAATGATGAACCGTGCAAAGGGTGGTATGTCAGGCATTTTGTCATTGACGATCAAAGACTCCTCTTCTCTCTATTCATCCTATATGCCTTTTATAACGGGTGGTGGGTTATTTATTCCGACTTCAAAGCGTTACTCACTGGGAGATGAGGTTTTTATTCGTCTGACTCTGATGGATGAAGCGGATAAATTACCTGTTCCCGGCAAAGTGGTCTGGATCACACCCCAGGGCTCTGCCCGAATGGCCGGGATAGGTGTTCAGTTTACTGACGCAACAGACACGGTCAGAACTAAAATAGAAATGTATTTGGCGGGGGCGCTCAAGTCCGATCGCGAAACCAGTACCATGTAAAGCTCTGGCCTGAGGCAGTCTCGTTGCCTGAGGTTTTGACTTCATTCATTATCTGAACAGTATTGGATTTTTTACGACTGAATATGTTGATTGATTCACATTGCCATCTCGACCGTCTCAAGCTCGACAGCTACGACGGTGATCTGGAAGCAGCGCTCAATGCGGCAAGGCAGGCGGGGGTTGAAAGAATACTTTGCGTGGGGATTGATCTTGAGCATGCAGATGCTGTGGTTGGTCTGGCTGACAAATATCAGGATGTGTATGCCTCGGTTGGAATACACCCTCTCGAAAAAGAGGCCGCCGAGCCGGATCTGCAAACCCTGTTGCATTATGCGGCACACCCAAAAGTGATTGCACTGGGTGAGAGTGGTCTTGATTATTATTACTCGGCTGACAATAAAGAAAAGCAGCAGGAACGGTTCAGAATTCATTTGCAGGCAGCTCAGCAGTCACAACTTCCAATGATTGTCCATACCAGAGACGCAAGAGAGGATACCCTTAAGTTGATACGCCAGCATGGCGATCTGGAAAAAGCAGGAGTGCTGCACTGCTTTACAGAGAGCTGGGAGATGGCGAAAGAGGCAATGGAGCTGAACTACTTCATCTCTATTTCCGGCATCGTAACCTTCAGGAATGCGACTGAATTAAGAGAGGTCGTCAAGAAGGTGCCTCTGGATCGGCTGCTGATTGAAACCGACTCCCCTTACCTGGCACCCGTTCCTCATCGAGGCAAGCCCAATGAGCCTCGTTATCTGCCTGATGTTGCAAAATGTGTGGCAGAGTTAAAAGGTATCTCACCAGAAAAGCTGGCTGAGGTCACTTCTGAAAATTTTTTCCGGTTGTTCCCCAAAGCGGCTTCTGACTGAAGAGAGGGTTGGTTGTAAATGCAGGCATCCAATCAATTAGCCGACTCTCCAGATTGTCGGTAACGATTAATGAGTGGATATTCACTGAGTCGATCTCCACTATCAAGATAATGGTGACTTCTTTCTACATTAAGGGATTCCACGATCATTCGCCTATGGCATATCCAGAAGACTGTCTTTATAATTGCGCAACCATTTTTTTCAATGGTGAGCCGCTGCGGCCACATAACGATGAATTGATGTGCGATTTTACTTGAGTCTCAGACAGAAGCCTTTCGGACTTATGCTTTCAAGCATGAGGCCGACACGCTCTTCGACAGCATGAGGCTTGGGGATGTTAACCGTCATTTTGCTTGGATCAGAATACTGCCAAACAGGGTTCATTCTACCTGGGTGCGTTCTTCAGGGAGCCTGCAGGACGGACTCAGGTCTGACTGACACCCTTCTGTGTATCTGATTGAAGTAGAGATCATAGCTTGAATTCTGACTTTCCGGTTGGAGAAAAGCTGTGTATTCGGGGTTGTTCTGGTCAGTTGTCGGTTATCACTGGAGAGGCGGGTTTATTCCGGACCTGAAAATTGATTGATTAGGCGAAAGGTATGATCAAAATCAAACAGGGGCTGGATCTTCCGATTACAGGGGCGCCTGATCAAAGCATATCCGATGGCCGAGCAGTTCGCTCTGTCGCCGTGATTGGCTTTGATTATGTAGGTATGAAACCTACAATGGCCGTCGCTGTCGGAGATCGAGTTAAAAAAGGGCAAGAGCTCTTTACTGATAAGAAAACACCGGGTGTGCGCTACACTGCGCCTGCCGGCGGTGTGGTTGCTGCGATTAATCGTGGTGAAAAGCGGGTACTACAATCCGTTGTTATTGATGTCGATGGTGACGATGAAGTCTCGTTTACTGAGCACAAGCCAGAAGCACTGTCAGCCCTGACTGCTGATCAGGTAGAAGCACAACTGAATGAATCCGGATTGTGGACTGCCCTTCGCACCCGACCCTTCAGTAAAGTGCCAGCCTTGGGTTCTCGTCCGGTTTCCATTTTTGTTACTGCCATCGATACCAATCCTCTCTCAGCTAACCCGGAAGTCATCATCAGTGAGCATGCTGAAGCGTTTGAACAGGGCATCAATATCCTCGGCAAACTCAGCGGTGGCAAAATCTTCCTGTGTAAAGCACCCGGTGCTCGTATTCCGGCCGGTATTGCGACTGCTGAAGAGTTTGATGGGCCTCATCCGGCTGGACAGCCCAGTACCCATATTCACTTTCTGGATCCGGTGAGTGCTGAAAAGACCGTTTGGCAGATTAACTACCAGGACGTTATTGCCGTTGGCAAACTGTTCACCACTGGTAAACTCTTTACTGATCGTGTTGTAGCTCTGGCAGGTCCTCAGGTTGAGAAGCCTCGTCTGATGCGGACCCGACTGGGTGCCAGCACTGATGAGCTGGCTGCAGGTGAACTGAAAGAGGGTGATAACCGTATTATCTCTGGTTCTGTATTTGGTGGCCGTACTGCTAAAGGCTCCTTTGCATTCCTGGGTCGTTATCACACACAGGTTTCTGTTCTGGAAGAAGGCAATGAGCGTTTGTTCATGGGGTGGATAAACCCTACTGTGAACCGTTACTCTGTGCTGAATGTTCTGACTTCCGGCTTGAGCAGAAGCAAGCTGTTCAACTTTACAACCACCACCAACGGCAGTGAACGTGCCATGGTACCAGTGGGACAGTATGAAAAAGTCATGCCTCTGGATATCCTGGCGACACAATTGCTGCGTGCGATTGTGGTTGGCGATACGGAAATGGCCCAGAAACTGGGCGCCCTGGAACTGGAAGAAGACGATCTGGCACTGTGTACATACGTGTGTGCCGGCAAGTATGAATACGGTCCCATCCTGCGCGACAACCTGACCCGTATCGAGCTGGAGGGCTGAGAAATGGCTTTGAGAAAACTCCTTAACTCCCTCGAGCCCCACTTTGTCAAAGGTGGCAAGCACGAGAAGTGGTATGCACTGTATGAGGCAGTAGACACTCTGCTCTATACAGCTCCTAACAAGACCCATAACACCGCTCACGTTCGCGATGCGATCGACCTGAAGCGTATGATGGGCATGGTTTGGCTCTGCACCTTCCCGGCCATGTTCTTTGGTATGTGGAATGTTGGCTTCCAGGCCAACACGGCTATTGCTGGTGGTCTGGCTGCTCCTGCTGACTGGCACGGTGCCCTGATCAGCCTGCTGGCGGGTCATGATCCGGCAAGTCTGTGGGATAACTTCATCTATGGTGCTGTTTATTTCCTGCCTATTTATGCCGTGACATTCCTGGTCGGCGGTTTCTGGGAAGTACTGTTCGCTATCGTTCGTGGTCACGAAGTCAACGAAGGTTTCTTTGTCACTTCTGTCCTGTTCGCCCTGATTGTTCCCCCCAGTATTCCGCTTTGGCAGGTAGCCCTGGGTATTTCCTTCGGTGTTGTAATCGGTAAGGAAGTGTTTGGTGGTACCGGCAAGAACTTCCTTAACCCGGCGCTGACGGGGCGTGCGTTCCTGTTCTTCGCTTACCCTGCACAGATTTCCGGTGACCTGGTCTGGACTGCTGTAGACGGTTTCTCTGGTGCGACTGCCCTGAGTCTGGCGCAGCAGGGAGGTATAGATCAGGTAGTCTCCAATGGCATTACCTGGTTTGACGCTTTCCTGGGTACCATCCAGGGTTCTGTCGGTGAGACCTCTACTCTGGCAATTTTCATTGGTGGTGCTGTGTTGCTGGCGACACGTATTGCTTCCTGGAGAATCGTCGCCGGTACCATGCTGGGTATGATTGCAACGGCAACCCTGTTTAACATGATTGGTTCCGAAACCAACATGATGTTCAGTACTCCATGGTACTGGCACTTGGTTATGGGTGGTTTTGCTTTCGGTCTGATCTTTATGACAACCGATCCTGTATCCGCTTCCATGACCAATACCGGTCGCTGGTATTACGGTATTCTGATTGGCATCATGGTCATCCTGATCCGTACCGTTAATCCGGCTTACCCAGAGGGTATGATGTTGGCCATTCTGTTCGCCAACCTGTTTGCGCCGCTGATTGACCACTTCGTGGTTGAAGCCAACATCAAGCGTAGGGAGGCTCGTGCCTGATGGGTAACGATAGTATCAAGAAGACGTTATTTGTAACGATTCTGCTCTCTCTGGTGTGCTCCGTTGTGGTATCTGCTGCAGCTGTTTTCCTGAAGCCGCAGCAGACCCAGAATGTTGAGCTCGACGTGCAGCGCAACATTCTGAGTATTTCTGGTCTCACCAAAGATGCCAAGGCGCTGAGCAACAGCGAAGTGGCCGAACTTTACAAACAGGTTCAGCCGCGACTGGTTGACCTCAAAACAGGCAAGTTCGTTGAGGAAACATCTGAAGGTCAAACCGCTGATAACTACGACCAGCGTGTTGCAGCCAAGATTCCTGATGAGTCCCGTGCCCTGAGTGGTGCTGAAGATATTGCCAGCATCAAGCGTCAGGCTGACATTGCCAAGGTCTATATCGTTGAGAAAAATGGCAAGCTGGAAACCATCATTCTGCCCGTACACGGCTACGGACTCTGGTCTACCATGTATGGCTTTATGGCTCTGGATAGCGACCTGAACACCGTTAAGGGATTCGGTTTCTACGACCAGAAGGAAACTCCGGGACTGGGTGGCGAAGTAGACAACCCACTTTGGAAGGACAAGTGGCCTGGCAAGAAGATCTACGACAATAAAGGTGTAGTGGAAGCAGGCCTGGTAAAAGGCGGTGCGGATCCCAGGTCTCCTTACAAGGTCGACGGTCTTTCCGGCGCCACTCTGACCAGTAACGGTGTAACCAATCTGATTCATTTCTGGATGGGTAAAGATGGCTTCAAACCGTTCCTTACTAATTTGAAAGCGGGGGATGCATAATGTCTGAGAAGACTAAGGATATCCTGCTGGAACCGGTCGTTAACAACAACCCCATAACCCTGCAGATCCTCGGTATCTGCTCGGCACTGGCGGTGACCACCAGCATGCAGGTCAGCCTGGTAATGGCCATGGCGGTAATCGGTGTTACCGCCTGTTCCAACCTGGCGGTATCTCTGATTCGTAACCACATTCCCAACAGCATTCGTATCATCTGTCAGATGACCGTAATTGCTTCCCTGGTAATCGTGGTAGATCAGATTCTGAAAGCTTACGCTTACGACATCTCCAAGCAGCTGTCTGTGTTTGTTGGTCTGATCATTACCAACTGTATCGTGATGGGGCGTGCTGAGGCCTTCGCTATGAAGAACGGTCCCAGGCTGTCGTTTCTGGACGGTATTGGTAACGGTCTGGGTTACGGTGCGGTGTTGCTGATTGTGGCATTCTTCCGTGAATTGTTCGGTGCCGGCAACCTGTTCGGTGTTGAAATCCTCAAGACTGTTAACAACGGTGGCTGGTACCAGCCTAACGGCCTGATGCTGCTGGCTCCAAGCGCTTTCTTCCTGATCGGTCTGCTGATCTGGGTGATTCGCAGTCGCAAGCCGGATCAGGTTGAAGACAACGAGTTCAAAATGGCTCCTAACACCAAGTTCAGCGAGGCCCACTAAGCCATGGAACATTTCATCTCACTTTTTGTGAAAGCAGTGTTCGTTGAAAACATGGCATTGGCTTTCTTCCTGGGTATGTGTACCTTCCTGGCGGTGTCCAAGCAGGTGAAAACAGCTCTGGGTCTGGGAGTTGCTGTAGTGGCCGTATTGACCATTACTGTACCCATTAACAATCTGATTTATCAGAATATCCTGAAAGATGGGGCGCTGGCACCCGGTATCGATCTGAGCTTCCTGGGTCTGATCACCTACATCGGTGTTATCGCGGCTCTGGTCCAGATTCTGGAAATGTTCCTGGACAAGTTTGTACCGTCACTTTATAACGCGCTGGGTGTATTCCTGCCGCTGATTACCGTGAACTGCGCTATTATGGGAGCTTCCCTGTTCATGGTTGAGCGTGACTATAATCTTGGCGAGTCTGCGGTATATGGGCTGGGAGCTGGTGTTGGCTGGGCTCTGGCAATCGCCGCCCTGGCCGGTATCCGTGAAAAGCTGAAGTACAGTGACGTGCCTTCGGGCCTGCGTGGCCTGGGCATCACCTTCATAACTGTTGGTCTGATGTCACTGGGCTTCCTGTCATTCTCTGGCGTACAGCTCTAAGGAGGTCGTGTAAATATGGATTCTACTATCGTATTGGGCGTAGTCATGTTTACCGTTATCGTGCTGACGCTCGTAGCGGTCATTCTGGCAGCTCGCTCGCGGCTGGTCAGCACCGGTGATGTAACCATCAACATCAACGAAGACCCCGATAAGGCCGTCACCACGGTGGCCGGTGGCAAGCTTCTGACGACTCTGTCAGGTGCGGGCGTCTTCTTGCCATCTGCCTGTGGTGGTGGTGGTACCTGTGCACAGTGCAAGTGTAAAGTACTCGATGGTGGCGGCGAGATGTTGCCCACCGAACGTTCTCACTTCACCAAGCGTGAAGAGAAGGAAGGCTGGCGCCTGTCCTGTCAGGTGAACGTCAAGCAGGACATGGAAATCGAAGTTGAAGAAGAGCTCTTCGGTGTTAAGAAGTGGGAGTGTGAAGTTGTTTCCAACGAGAACGTTGCCACCTTCATCAAAGAGCTGGTTCTGAAACTGCCAGAGGGAGAAGACGTTAACTTCCGCGCCGGTGGTTATGTGCAGCTGGAAGCGCCTGCGCACACGGTTGAGTACAAGAACTTCGATATTCAGGATGAGTACCGTGGCGACTGGGACAAGTTTGACCAGTGGAAGTACGTTTCCAAGGTGGATGAAGAGACCATCCGTGCCTACTCCATGGCTAACTACCCTGAAGAGAAAGGTATCCTCAAATTCAATATCCGTATCGCTTCACCGCCTCCGGGTACTGACTTTGAGCCGGGCAAGATGTCTTCTTACGTCTTTAACCTGAAGCCAGGTGACAAGATGACCGTTTACGGACCCTTCGGTGAATTCTTTGCGAAAGACACCAACAACGAAATGGTCTTTGTCGGCGGTGGTGCAGGTATGGCGCCTATGCGTTCTCATATCTTCGACCAGCTGAAGCGTCTGTCATCTACCCGCAAGATTTCTTTCTGGTACGGTGCCCGCTCCCTGCGTGAAGCATTCTACGTAGACGAGTTCGACAAGCTGGCAAAAGATAACCCTAACTTCACCTGGCATTTAGCTCTGTCTGATCCTCAGCCAGAAGACAATTGGGAAGGTTACACCGGCTTTATTCACCAGGTGCTATTTGACAACTACCTGAAGCAACACGCTGCACCTGAAGACTGTGAGTTCTATATGTGTGGACCTCCCATGATGAATGCTGCGGTAATCAAGATGCTTGAAGATCAGGGCGTTGAACCTGAAAACATCATGCTGGACGACTTTGGTGGTTAATCACTTCGGTGGTTAATCCAGCAGTCTGATGCAGATGTTTATTCGTGAGCACTCAGTTGTTCTCGATACAAAAAACCGGCGATACTCTCAGAGTTCACCGGTTTTTTTGTTGGATTTATCATTGAACCAATATCCGACGGTTAACTTCAGAAACTTTTTGCCCATGACTATCTCAAGAGATAATCACGTCACTCAGCAAAAAAAATAATAGCTATTGGTATAATCAATGTGTAAATTCGACTAGCAGAAGTAATAGATGTTGTTGAAGTAGTTGAAGCAGTCGAGGTAGTTGAAGTAATTGAAGCAGTCGAGGTAGTTGAAGTAGTTGAAGCAGTCGAGGTAGTTGAAGTAGCCGGATCAGTTGAAGTAACTAAATCAGTCCACTCAGAATCATTTGATGTCAATGCATCATAAAAGTATGTTCGATTAGCTGATGAATTAAGGTAAATGCTTTTGGTTATAAAATCAGCGTTAGTGAATATTGGCGTATAGATTATCGGGCTTCCATTGTAAGTAGACCCGGTTGAATGTATACCAATTAGATATTCAGTATTATTAAACTTATAAAATAGCGGTGAGCCTGAATCTCCACCTTTTCCATCCCCTGGATAGTTTAAGATATATCTAAGATCCTTATGTTGGCACATCCGCCGTGTTAGCCATGATAAGCTCACTTTTTTAAGTACTGAGGTTCCCTGGTAGCCTGCTGCAAAAGGGTTTCTTATAAAACTGGCTAGATTTGAACAATTATATATTGAAAAATCAAGAAGGGGATGGTTGTCAAGAATGACATCTTCTGAAAGTTCCATAATTGCAATATCTGTTTTTGGCATTTCAAGATCCGGATGAAGAATGAATCTTTTAACTTTAATTCTTTTTTTGCTATCCATGTTTTTGAAATCTACATATGAATCTAATGCTTTTTTTTCAGAAAGGAAACAGTGAGCCGCACTTAAAACATGTCTTTGAGTGATCAAAAATGCGGTACACCTTGTTATACAACAGGGATCAAAAATATTATTTAGCTGTACAATCCAGGGAAGCTGCCCTACAGGAACTACTTCTGCTGGATCAGTGTACCTTTCCACCCTGTCTCTTGCCAACAACTGTATTGAGTAACATAAGATAAAAAATGTGAACACATGTTTCAGCAAATTCATGTATTTACCTTTGAATTATGAAAATCGAAGGCATAAGGTTAGAACACATTACCGGCGCGAGCTATATAACATCGACTTTTAGGTTAAGGCAGAGTAAGTGCTGATGACCTTGTCGCCCTAAATTATGTCGATGGTCAGTTCTATCAGGCATTATCTTCAAAAACTGTGGCGGTGGCCTGAAGTTGACCCATAAATTTCATGACCTCTCGAGCTCCTGACTCTGCTATTTTTCGACTGAAGCATTTTTCCTTCCTATTTATTTTTTATGGATCTGACGACTAAATGCTGACACGACGGAAAAGGAGTTAACAGTAAGTCGAGTTTTATTCATGGGAAGAGTAGAGAAAGATGTTTCGGTAATCCGTAAATAGTTAGCATATAAACTTATTATTTCCCTGTTGGAAACTAGTTAATATATTAACGCTAAGTTTGTTTGTTTCAGGCAGTGACATTGCCATTGTCTGGTTGAAGCATTATTACGATAGAGGGGACCTCTTCATGCTTTGGGTTCAGTTAGCGGTTGTACTTGGGGCTATTTTTCTTGGGGCTCGGCTGGGTAGTATCGGGATTGGTTTTGCCGGTGCTATGGGGGTGCTGGTATTGACTCTGGGCCTCGGGCTCGAACCCGGGGCAATACCTATAGATGTTATCCTGATCATTATGTCGGTGATTGGTGCAGTGGCTGCCATGCAAGTGGCTGGCGGTCTGGATTATCTGGTTGAGCTGGCCGAGAAGCTTCTTCGCAGTAAGCCAAAGTATATTACTTTTCTTGCACCGACTGTCACTTACGTTATGACTCTGCTGGCAGGTACAGGTCATACTTCTTACTCTACTCTGCCGGTGATTGCAGAAGTGGCTAAAGAAAACGGTGTCCGTCCATCTCGTCCACTGAGTATCGCTGTGATTGCTTCCCAGATAGCCATTACTGCGTCACCTGTCTCTGCCGCAGTGGTCGTGTTCAGTGGCTTCCTTGAGCCCTATGGCATTGATTACCTGCAACTGCTGGCCATCTGCATTCCTACTACCTATGCGGCGGTTATGCTGACCGCTGTTATCTGTAATTTCATGGGTGTGGATCTGGACAAGGATTCTATCTATCAGGAAAGATTGAAAGCTGGTCTGATTACCTTGCGTGAGACCAAAGCCCGTCAGGACTGCAGGAAAGGCGCCGGTCTGTCTGTCGGTATTTTTGCTCTCAGTATTTTGGCTGTGGTGCTTTACGCTACGGCTATCAGCGGTAACGTCGGTCTGATTGAAAATCCTGTTTTGCCCCGCGACTCTGCCATCATGGTATTTATGATGATTGCGGCTGGCCTGATCACTATCTTCTGCAAGATTGATTCTGGCAATATCCTCAATGCCCAGACCTTCAAGTCCGGTATGAGTGCCTGCGTCTGCGTACTGGGTGTTGCCTGGCTGGGTAATACGTTTGTGGGGGCGCACATTGATTCTATCCAGGCTCTGGCAGGCAATTTACTGAACAGCTACCCATGGCTGCTGGCGGTTACACTGTTCTTCGCCTCTATGCTACTTTACTCTCAGGCTGCCACCACTCGAGCCCTGATGCCTGCTGCTCTGGCTCTGGTTGATCCTGTGACCGCTATCGCTTCTTTCGCAGCGGTATCCGCTCTGTTTGTTCTGCCTACTTATCCAACACTGCTGGCAGCCGTAGAAATGGACGAGACCGGGTCTACCCGTATCGGCAAACTGGTATTTAACCACCCATTCTTTATGCCGGGCACTGTCTGTATTGCACTTTGTGTTGCCTTTGGTTTTGTTTTTGCGCCAATGGTTATTTAAAGCGGGCAAAACAGAAACCAGCTTATCACTGATAAAAAAAGCCCGGTTAACCGGGCTTTTTCGCAGAGCTTAGCCGCGATAGTAACGCTGTTCAATAAACGGCATACGACTCACAGTCATAGGCAATTTTTTGCCGCGCACCTGCGCGAAAACTTCTGTTTCCAAGGCAGCATATTCAGTTGTAACGTAGGCCATTGCGACAGGAGCACCAACAGTGGGTCCAAAGGTTCCTGAAGTCACAACGCCGATCTTCTCGCCATCGGCGTTGACGATTTCAGTCCCTTCACGAACCGGAGCACGACTGCTGCCGATTAAACCAACACGTTTACGGGTGAGGTCTTTGTTTTCAATCTGGCTCAGGATCCTGTCTGCGCCGGGGAAGCCGCCAGCACGCTCACCATCCTTACGACGGTTTTTGCTGATGGCCCAGATCAGACTGCTTTCGATGGGAGTGGTATCTGTATCCAGATCGTGACCATAGAGGCAGAGTCCACTTTCCAGACGCAGGGAGTCACGGGCACCCAGACCAATGAACTCGACTTCCGGCTGATCCAGCAGCATACGACAGAATTTGTCAGCGTCTGCTTCAGGGATTGAGATTTCAAAACCATCTTCACCGGTGTAACCCGAGCGGCTGATGTAAACGTCAACGCCTTCAATAGTCATGTGAATGGAGTCCATGAAGACCATCTTCTCTGTTTCAGGCGCGAAGCGGGCCATAACGGATTTTGCTTCAGGACCCTGAATGGCGACCAGAGCACGGTCATCCAGAACCTCCAGCTTAACATCCTCAGGCAGATGAGCCTTCATGTGAGCAATGTCCTGATCCTTACAGGCGGCGTTGACAACAATGTACAGGCTGTCATTGCCTTCGTTGGTGACCATCAGGTCGTCCATTATGCCCCCCTGTTCATTGGTGAACAGGGCGTAGCGTTGCTTGCGCTCAGGCAGATCAATAATGTCGACAGGTACCAGAGCTTCCAGAGCCCTGGCCGGATTGTTGCCTGTCAGACGAACCTGCCCCATGTGGGAGACATCGAACAAACCCGCTTTTGCACGGGTGTGCAGATGCTCGGCTTTAACCCCCAGAGGATATTGAACCGGCATATCGAAGCCTGCGAAAGGAACCATTTTCGCGCCCAGCTCCTGGTGCAGGCTATGCAGTGGTGTTTTTTTAAGTTCGGTCATTAGGGATACTCCCTGAAATTGTGAAGAAGCCGGGGAAGTGACTTCCCCGTTTCAATGCTGGTTCTCAGACGACTTTAGTCTTGTTCTTGATAGCTTTCGATAGATGGGCAGGAGCAGATAAAGTTGCGATCGCCGTAGACATTATCGATACGGTTGGCAGTGGGCCAGTATTTGCCATCGATAGAGCCTTTCAACGGGAAGACGGCTTCTTCACGACTGTACGGATGGCTCCATTCGCTGTCTACCAGATCTTCCATAGTGTGCGGAGCGTTGCACAGCGGGTTATCTTCGGCAGGCCATTCGCCTTCCTGTACCTTGTGAACTTCTTTGCGGATGGCAATCATGGCGCTGACGAAACGATCGATCTCGTCTTTGGACTCGGATTCGGTCGGCTCAATCATCAGAGTGCCGGCAACCGGGAAGGACATGGTCGGTGCATGGAAACCGTAATCCATCAGGCGCTTGGCAATGTCTTCTTCGGTGACACCGCAGGCTTCTTTGATCGGACGAATATCGATAATGCACTCATGAGCCACCTTGTTGTTGCGGCCACGATACAGAACGTCGTAATGAGCAGCCAGTTTCTCAGCCATGTAGTTGGCGTTGAGAATGGCGACTTCACTGGATTGTTGCAGACCCTGCTGTCCCAACATGACAATGTACAGATAACTGATGGGCAGGATAGAGGCGCTGCCAAATGGCGCTGCTGATACTGCACCCATACCTTCGTTATCGCCTTCAATCGGGCTGACGCAGTGGTTTGGCAGGTAAGGCGCCAGATGACTTCTGACGCCGATGGGGCCCATGCCGGGACCGCCGCCACCGTGAGGAATAGCGAAGGTTTTATGCAGGTTCAGATGCGAAACGTCGGAGCCGAACTTGCCAGGTTTGGCGATGCCGACCAGAGCGTTCATGTTGGCTCCGTCCATGTACACTTGACCCCCGTGCTCGTGAACGATGTCGCAGATATTGCGAATCTCTTCTTCATAAACACCGTGGGTGGAAGGGTAGGTCACCATCAGGCAGGACAGGTTTTCACTGTGTTGTTCAGCTTTGGCCTGAAGATCGGCAACATCGACGTTACCATTCTCATCACAGTCAACGACGACCACTTTCATGCCGACCATAGCGGCAGAAGCTGGGTTGGTGCCGTGGGCAGAAGAGGGGATCAGGCAGATATTTCTGTGTACCTGGTTATTGGCTTCCTGATAGTTACGGATGGCCAGCAGACCGGCATATTCTCCCTGGGCCCCTGAGTTGGGCTGCATGGAGATTTTGTCGTAACCGGTGATTTCTTCCAGTGCCGCTTCCAGTTCGTTGATCATGGTCATATAACCCTTGACCTGATCTCTGGGCGCAAACGGGTGGATGTTGGCAAATTCAGGCCATGACACCGGAATCATTTCAGCAGCGGCATTCAGTTTCATGGTGCAGGAGCCCAGAGGAATCATGCCGTGGGTCAGGGAGTAATCCTTGTTCTCCAGACGCTTCAGGTAGCGCATCATATCGGTTTCGGAATGATAGCTGTTGAAATTCGGGTGAGTCAGTACGGCATCAGTACGACGATGCTCGTCTTTGAGGCCGGACACTGCAATCTGGCTGTCAATGGTCTGAATATCCAGATCCTGACCCTGTCCCAGAATGATATTGAACAGCTGCGTGATGTCTTCCGCTGTTGTGGTCTCATCAATGCTGATGCCCAGTTGATCGAAGCTGATGCGACGCAGATTGCAGTCAGCTTCGAGGGCGCGGTTATAGATCGCTTCCTGCTGGCTGCCCACTTTCAGGGTCAGGGTGTCGAAGAAAGTATTATTACACTGAACGCCCAGAGTGGTCAGGCCTTTATGCAGAATAGTGGTCAGGCGGTGGATGCGCTCAGCAATGGTCTTCAGACCTTGTGGCCCGTGATAAACGGCATAGAACGCAGAAATGTTGGCCAGCAGAGCCTGGGCAGTACAGATGTTGGACGTCGCTTTTTCACGACGGATGTGCTGCTCACGAGTCTGCATCGCCATGCGGTAAGCCTGGTTACCACGGCGGTCGATGGAAACACCAATAATACGACCGGGAATGGAGCGCTTCAGTTTTTCACTGGCAGCAAAGAAAGCGGCGTGCGGACCACCAAAGCCCATAGGGACACCAAATCGCTGGCTGCTGCCCAAAGCAATGTCAGCCCCCAGCTCACCGGGTGACTTCAGCAGCATCAGAGCCATCAGGTCGGTGGCGACAGACACCATGGCTTTTTGTTCTTTGGCTTTGGCGACGATGCTGGCGACATCGGTAATCTGTCCGTGAGTGCCAGGGTACTGCAGCTGTACACCGAAGATATCGTGTTTTTCGAGATCGGTAACAGGGTTGCCGACTTCTACCTGGATGCCCATGTGCTCAGCACGGGTTTTGATGACGTCGATGGTTTGCGGGTGGACGTCGTCTGCAACAAAGAACACCCTGTTCTTGCTGCGGCTGGATCTATGGCAAAGTGCCATCGCTTCTGCAGCTGCGGTGGCTTCGTCCAGCAGGGAAGCGTTGGCGACTTCCATACCGGTCAGGTCCATGACCATTTGCTGGAAGTTCAGCAAGGCTTCCAGACGGCCCTGGGAGATTTCGGGTTGATAAGGCGTGTAGGCAGTGTACCAGCCGGGGTTTTCCAGAACGTTTCTGAGGATGACGTTTGGAATATGGGTGTTGTAGTAGCCCATACCAATGTAGGATTTGTTCACCTTGTTCTGGTCAGCCAGTGAACGCAGGTATGCCAGCGCCTGAACTTCTGTCTTGCCCGCTGCAACCGCCAGGGTGTTCTCTCCTGGGGTAGTGGATGGGCGAATGGCTTTGGGAACGGTCTGTTCAATCAGATCAGACAGTGACTCCAGTTTCAGTTCGGACAGCATTGCCTGTTGCTGAGCCTGATCCGGGCCAATGTGACGACCGGTAAATGCGTTGCTCTGTTCCAGAGCGCTGAGTGCCTGTTTATCAACAGCCATGTTTCTACCTTTCTCTGACGGCCGTCGGTGGATGGGACAGCCCTGTGATGGTCTGAAAATACCTGAACCACGGACCTCGGCCCATGCTCCCATGGGAATGCTCCGGGTTATACGGAGCATTCCGGGTATTTGTGCTGATTATTTTTGCTTTTATTGGCATCTGTCACGAGTCTCAGCACACGACAACATTGACTGCCAGTCCGCCAGTGGCGGTTTCCTTGTACTTATCCTGCATGTCCAGGCCAGTCTGGTGCATGGTTTCTATCACGCTGTCCAGTGAGACCCGATGCTGGCCGGTACCCTGTAGGGCGAGTCGTGCCGCATTAATGGCTTTGACTGCACCCATAGTGTTTCGCTCTATGCATGGCACCTGAACCAGACCTCCAACCGGGTCACAGGTCAGTCCCAGGTTATGTTCCATACCAATTTCTGCCGCATTTTCTATCTGTTCATTGGTGCCGCCCAGAACGGCGCAGAGTGCCCCTGCTGCCATGGAGCAGGCTACCCCGATCTCGCCCTGACAGCCCACTTCAGCGGCTGAAATGGAGGCATTTTTTTTGTACAGCATACCAATGGCGGCTGCGGTAGCCAGAAAAGCCTGAATGCCCTGTTCGCAGCTGCCGGGAACAAAGCGATCATAATAAGCCAGAACGGCGGGTATGACACCGGCAGCACCATTAGTCGGTGCGGTGACGACCCGGCCCCCTGCTGCATTTTCTTCATTCACGGCCAGGGCAAAAAGACTTACCCAGTCCATGCTTTGCAGGTCATCCCAATGCTCTTTTGGCTTGTTGATTAAGCGTTTGTGTATGTCACTGGCGCGGCGGGCAACATCCAGTCCCCCGGGCAGTTTCCCGGTTTGCTGGCAACCGCGCTGGATGCATTGATCCATCACCTGCCAGATGGCCATCAGATCCCCGGAAATATCCTGACTGCGACCCAGATGTTTTTCGTTTTCAAGCACCAGCTCGGCGATGGATAAACCACTGTTTTTGCCGTGGTCCAGTAGGTCCTGACCTTTTTCAAAAGGGTAGGGAATGGGGGCAGCTTGAAGGTTGGTGGATAGATTGGAAGAGGCTTCCTGCTCGTTGAGAACAAAACCGCCACCTACCGAGTAATATCGGTTCTTGTAAAGGACTTGCCCATCGGCATCGAGAGCCGTAAGTGACATGCCATTGGGGTGATTGGGCAGGGAGTTTCCAAAATGAAATTGCAGATCAGTATCGAAATGAAAGGTTATAGTCCTGATTCCACCCAGCTTGAGTCGATCGTTGTTCTTAATGTCAGAGACGTATTCAGGCACTTTGTCGGGACTCACTCTATCAGGGTGTTCGCCCAGAAGTCCCAGAAGGACGGCAACATCTGTAGCGTGTCCTTCTCCGGTCATGGCCAGAGAACCATAGAGGTCGGCCTTAATGCGGTGTGTCTGCTCGAAGTGCTGGTTGGTGTGGAGTTCATCCAGAAAACGGTTGGCAGCCACCATGGGACCCACGGTATGTGAGGATGAAGGCCCGATGCCAATTTTAAAAAGGTCGAAAATGCTCAGTCCCATGATCTGCTCCCTCTGTATTCTTATCTCATAAAAACCTTTTGTATTTTAGATTTTTATCGGACTAACGATTCTGGTCTGAAAGAAGCCGTTGTTTTTCCACGATAAGATCCCTGAATTAAACGACTAAAAAAATTCAACATACATTCAGAGAATTGGCAGAGTAGCAAATCTGGAGGTTTCACATCAACCCATTTGTTTCCTATAGGAAACGAGGTGGGTAAAAATTTATAAAAATCAATGATTTATAAGATTTCGGGGAAAGCAATAGTAACAGTGCTGCTGTCTTGTCCACTCTTGTATGAGCCCATTCATTCACGCTTGCACCACTTAATGTCATTGCATCTGGTAGTTGAGACTAAGCACCCAGCCATTCGGAATCGAATATTTCGTAGGGTCTAGCTGGCATCATCATCGCTATCAAATATTGCTTGATCATCCAGTTCGAAGTACTCAGGAGCAGATGCAAATTCCTTCTTTGGCGGTATTTTCTCTGCACACTCGTCTTCATCCTCCGGGTCGCCCATTTTGTTAGAATCCCATTTATAATTGTCAGCAATTGGCACAAATCTCTCCCCTGGCAATACTCCTCTTAAAATCATATTTTCTGCTTTCCTTTCGGAAATGTGCTCTGCCATTTCAGTGTTCTTAACCTGCAGGTACAAATTCTCCATTTTAATGTTTTGCAATTCTTCTTCCAGGTATGCCATACGAGTTTTTGCCTTTTGTCTGGCTCTTTGAGCAGACTCCCTGTTCTCAAGCCTTCTTCTTTCAGGTGATCTTGCTTTTTTATTCCTTGACTTCTTGCTTCTGACTGCTGCGGATGAAGAAGGCCCTGTTGCTGTTTCGACTTCTACGACACAAGCTACCTGAACAACTTGATCAAGCTGGCAGGTAGTGATGGAGCTCCAACTCGATAGGCTCTTGCCTGTCAATGAATAATTCTGCGGGCAAATCGATATTTTTTTTGTAGGCTCTGGGGTGACGTGAGAAGTTGCCACCCTTTCCAGCACAGGTATTTCTTCTGTGGTCGTCAGAGTATCAGTAAGCTCCTGCGAAAGTCTGGCATAACAATGATCCAGTGCCACAATACTGAATTTTGCATCAGCCTTATCAGTTTCATCCATACTGCTCTCAGCGTCTTTTGTCGACACAAGATTCAATGAAGAAGTGCTCGGAGTCGAAGATATATTCATTGTTGCTGTCTCTGTTTATTTATGACTCATAAAACCTAGACACTCTCCATACATGGAATGTTCCGTTTCTGACAGTAAATCTGACAACTTTGTTATAGGGAGAGTGGGTACTCGCCAGCAGTTACAACTGCAAGCTTATTAACTCAATCTGAATGATTCCCGCCTTTGAGGCTGTCGCAAAACTCCAACATCAGGGGAGGTATGCATTCCCACGCAAAGCGAGGGTGTCGCAAAACTCTGGTTCCCGCCTTCACCCCCGTCATTCCCGATTTCATTCTCGTCATTCCCGCGAAGGCGGGAATCCACACTGACTCACCACCAGAACCATACTGCCCGGTGCTCCCCTGGCCTTGTCATCCCCGAGAAGGCAGAGATCCACCGTTGGCGCTGGATTCCCGCCTTCGCGGGAATGACGAACTCAGAGCATGGGAACGAGCTGTTGGAGTTTTGCGACACCCTCAGAGCGTGGGAACGAGTTGTTAAATAGAAAAATCCTGAGTTTTGATTAATATTGAAAGTTCGGCATCGTTCTGGCTACAGAGGTTGTAGCTTTTGACAGGAATTCCGTCATTATGAAACACTCCGCTTCCTATCTATTGCCTTTGATGTCCACTTTAACTTTACAATCAGGCTTTACTCAGGTTTTCGATTCGTCGCTGCCTCCAACTCCAGCGATGGCTGGACGGTTATGGGCGGGTGCTTTATTTTTAGGTGCCGGGCTTGATAGCTCAAGGATCATGCCGAGTTCAAGCGCGCCATATAGCAGTAGTGAAGATGACAGTCCGTTTACCTTCACGGTTAGGTTGGCCCCATCGAGTACAGGCAGTTACGCTGAAAGCACCACTGCTGGAAGCACAGAAACAATTTCATCAAATGATTATTCTTTAGCAACATTCAATTCAGGGTTTCCGGTAGCATCCGCGACTACACATGTTGCAGCGAGCAGTTCTGACACAGTATTACTGACCTCGGATCCAGGTTTGGTAGTAATAGCAAGTCAGAAGAGAGCCGTTGACGAAGAATTAATGGAGGCGGTAAGTAATTATGATTTTGAAAGAGTTGAAGACTGTTTGAACAGAGGAGCTGATCCAAGTTACAGGCAGGCCACAGATCAGGACGATCCAAACGGGTTTATACAACCGATTACGCCTTTAAGATTAGTAATGTTTCGTATTTCAGACTGTGAATTAAATGATGAGGATTTGAGAGAGTTTTATAAAATCGCCAGATGCCTTTTAGATCACGGAGCAGACCCCAAACCAGCCATAAAAATAGCAGAAGAGAGATATGGAAAATATGAAGATGCTTTGGGAGGCGACACTCATGTTGTGTTTATGGATATATGGAGAATTGTACACAATGCCGGAACGCCATAAATCCAACAGGCTCAAATGACCTGCAGCTCTGGATTTGAGCCAGGAAGACTGATCATCGTGATGCACCCCTCAACGGGACAGGTGATCTGACAAAGGTTGCAACCGACGCACTCCCCCGGAATGATTTCAAAGGTTCGGTCTTTTCCGTCATCAGATGTTTGCAAGGCTATGGCCTGATGTTCAGTATCTTCGCAGGCCGCAAAACAACGGCCACACCGGATACAATGACTCTGGTCAATATGAGCAACACTTTTGTAGCTCAGATCCAGTCTGTTCCAGTCAGTAAGGCTGGCAACGGCAGCCCCACGAAATTCAGACAGCGCCTGATAACCTTTCTGATCCATCCATCTTGAGAGTCCGTCAACCAGTTCATCAATGATCTTGAATCCATTCAGCATCACCGCTGTGCAGACTTGCAGGCTTGTTGCCCCCAGTGACAGATATTCTGCAGCATCCCGCCAGGTCGTGATTCCGCCCATAGCGGATATCGTGAGTTTGGCTGTTTCATCGTGTCGTGCCAGTTGTCCCACCATATTCAGGGCAACAGGTTTGACGGCCTCGCCGCTATAACCACCGCTGGTGTAATAATTGCCGACGGCCGGGTAGCCGACCATGGTATCGAGATTGATGCTGGTAATGGAGTTAATGGTATTGATCAGTGACACCGCATCTGCTCCACCTGCAAGAGCGGCACTGGCTGTCTGGACAATATCGGTGACATTAGGCGTCAGTTTAACAATAACCGGCAGTCGTGTATGTTGTTTACACCATCCGGTGACTTTGGTAATGAGTTCGGGGACTTGCCCTACCGCCGCGCCCATACCGAGCTCCGGCATGCCATGGGGGCAACCAAAATTGAGTTCGACGCCGTCACAGCCGGTTGCTTCAACCTGATTGAGAATACGTTGCCAGCTCGCTTCTTCGCAGGGCACCATCAGAGAGACAATTAAAGCCCGATCGGGCCAGTCTTTTTTGGTCTGTTTGATTTCATCCAGATTGACTTGTAACGGGCGATCTGAAATCAGCTCAATGTTATTGATGCCCAGAATCCGCCCGTGAGTATCCCGATGAGCAGAGTACCTTGAGCAAACATTGGTCGGCGCCGGGTCTTCACCCAGAGTTTTCCATACGGCACCTCCCCAGCCTGCCGAAAATGCCCGGTAAATGTTGTATGCCTTATCCGTGGGCGGTGCTGAGGCTAACCAGAATGGATTGGGGGACCGAATCCCGAGAAAACCGGTGCTAAGGTCTGCCATCATCTTTTACTGCCTATACTTCGAGCGGTTGCAGAAACCGGTTGATGGCTTCAGCAGCCAGTTTGCCATGCTGGACTGCATGGACGGTGAGATCTTCCCCGTTATCAACACAGTCGCCTCCTGCCCAGACATTACCGATAGAGGTTCTGAATTGATCGTCCACTCTGATTTTTCCGTTCTGACTTCTGGCGAGCTTTCCAGAAGAAAAGCACTCTGCTGTTAATGTCTGGCCAATGGCCTTGTAAACCCGGTCAGCGGGAATTACTCTCAGCTCGCCGGTTTCAAGCAGCTGGCCAGCAGAGTCCTGAGTTGTTTTCACAAAACGAACACCATGCAATTGCCCGGCTTTTGTCTCAAAACCTTTGGGTTTCAGCCAGGGAATAATGCGAACACCGCTTTCTTTTGCGAATGATTGTTCATGATGAGTGGCTGACATCTGTTGAAGACCTCTTCGATAAGCGATCGTCACTTCATCGGCTCCCAGTCGGCGCATTTGGCTGGCCACATCAATGGCCGTATTACCTCCGCCGATCACAACGACCTTTGCAGCCACGGGCAGTTCGGCGAGGTTTTTGGTTTGACGAATGGTTTCAATGGTGCCAAGCGCTTCCTGGATGCCTCTGGATTGCTCACAGGGCAATCCAATGGCTTTCGCAGACCCTAGTCCAATGGCAAGAAAGACGGCATCAAACTGAATGGTCAGGTCGGGAAGCTGTTTCTCAAGGTCGATTCTGCTCCCTGTCTCAAGGTTTATGCCGCCGATTTCGAAAATGAATCGGATTTCTTCCTGGGCATAATCCTCTACCAGTTTGTAGGCAGCTATGCCGTACTCGTTGAGCCCGCCGGGTTTGCTGTGAGCATCGAAGACGGTGATATCATGTCCCAGTCTGGCTAATTTGTGTGCACAGGCCAGACCGGCAGGACCCGCACCCACAACTGCGACGTTTCGGCCTGTTTTTTGTGCGCGGGTAAATGGGTGAGCAGCTTTCTGTCGGTGGTCAATAGCGTACCTTTGTAAACGGCCAATCATCACCGGTTTGCATTCTGGCGAGTGGTTTCGAACGCAAGCCTGCTCACAAAGGACTTCTGTTGGACAGACCCGGGCACAGCTCCCCCCCAGAATGTTTTCTTCCAGAATAACCCGGGCGGCACCGTCTTCATTATGATCAGCGATTCGGTGGATAAACGAGGGAATATTGATACCTGTCGGGCAGGCAGAAATGCAGGGGGCATCGTGACAATAAAGGCAACGACTGGCTTCCATATTGGCCTGATAGCACGATAACGGAGGCTTGATATCAGAAAAGTTCTCCTGATAAACCTCGTCAGACATTCGATGGTTCCTGATATCTTTACTGGTCATAAAAAAGACTCCTGACCGGTAACTGAAACGACAGGTTCTGGTATAGTAGCAGTGACAGGGCTGTCGGGTAGCGCTTTTTTATGGCCCTCTGAATATGTTTCAGGGTTTGGGTAAGGCGTGAAGTACTCAAGAATGAGAGGGTGGGAAAGAAAGCTGCAAACAGATGGTCGATCTGTTTGCAGCTTCGTTGGAGCTGATTAGAGGCACTGTTTACTCAGTCACTGCCTCTGATGCTTCAGATTGCTTGCCGAAGTATTCACGCACCAGCCTGAATACAACGGGGCTTAGCAGCGCCAGGGCAATCAGGTTGGGAATAGCCATCATGGCGTTCATAGTGTCAGCTACAAGCCAGATGAAATCCAGGCTCACAGTAGCGCCCACTGGAACGGCGACAATCCAAAGGAAACGATAGGCTTTTACCGCTCTTGGGCCCATCAGGAATACTATGCAACGCTCGCCGTAGAAGCTCCAGCCCAGAATGGTTGTAAAGGCGAAGATAGCCAGAGAAATGGCAACCACATAGTTACCGACACCCGGCAGTGCGTCAGCAAATGCGGCAGAAGTCAATGCAGCACCGGTCGCACCTGAGGTCCAGGCACCGGAAGTAATGATGACCAGACCGGTGATGGAGCAGACGATGATGGTGTCCAGGAAAGTACCCAGCATGGCAATCAGACCCTGACGAACGGGATCGTTGGTTTTTGCTGCCGCGTGAGCGATAGGCGCAGAACCCAGACCGGCTTCGTTAGAGAAGACACCACGAGCGACACCAAAGCGGATAGCGGCCCATACCGCAGCGCCAGCAAAACCACCGGTAGCCGCAGTAGGCGTAAAGGCGTGAGTGAAGACCAGGCTCAGGGCGGCAGGAATTTGCTCAGCATTGATAGCCAGAACAACCAGACCGGCGACCAGGTAGGCAATGGCCATCAGGGGAACCAGAGTACTGGCCACCGCGCCAATTCTACGGATGCCGCCAATCAGTACAGCACCTACCAGGAACATCAGAATAAAACCGGTCACGACGGGAGGCAGGTTGAAGTTACTTTGCAGGACGTCAGCCACCGAGTTGGACTGAACGGTGTTGCCGATACCGAAGCCGGCGATCGCACCGAAAATAGCGAAGGCTGTACCCAGCCATGCCCAGCGTGAACCCAGACCATTCTTGATGTAGTACATAGGGCCACCGTAGTGCTTGCCGTTTTCGTCGACCTCACGGTATTTTACGGCCAATACAGCTTCCGAGAATTTGGTGGCCATACCCACCAGAGCAGTACACCACATCCAGAACAGCGCACCGGGACCCCCCATGAAGACGGCCGTTGCAACACCGGCAATGTTACCGGTACCGATGGTGGCAGAAAGGGCGGTCATCAGGGCCTGGAAAGGAGGGATTTCACCGGAGTCGCCGGACCCGGCACTGCGGCCTTGCCAGAGGAGTTTAAAGCCGGTGCCCAGCTTCAGGATGGGCATCAGTCGCAAGCCCAGCATCAGGAATAGTCCTATCCCCAGCATGAGGACCAGCATCATGGGTCCCCAAACGACGCCATTAATGGCACCGATGATTTCGGTCAGTGTTTCCATTATGAAACTTCACTCCACGCTATTGGATGTTCTGTTATTATTTTCAGGTCTTTGTTATAGGACACCACAGGGTGTCAGCTCAGACAGATGATCAGGGTCAGGACGAGACCTGCAGTACAAAGGTTTCTTATCCTGACGGTACGCCTAACTTAATGAATTAATTGAGTAAATACAACGCTGAATGTTTTTTGACAGATTTTAGGGGAATTTAATTTCCGGGAAGCTTATTTCTTTTTACGGGAAGCTTATATAGTATCGAGTACGTCTGGAAGTAGAGATAACTATAAATGTCAGAACAGGAAATATCAGAGCAGGCGCACTTTCTGAAGCAGGAAAAACAGTCGGTCATCCTCTCCCGCAGTAACAGGGAGGCTGCTGTTGAGCCGTTGCAACTGGGACAGCGAGTCCGTGAAATCCGTCTGAGCCTCAATCTGACACTGGAAGAAGCCAGCCAGAAAACCGGCCTGGCCCGATCAACCCTCTCCAAGATAGAAAATGAGCAGATATCGCCCACCTTTACTGCTGTGACCAAACTGGTCAGGGGTCTGGGTATTGATATCCCCCAGTTGTTCACCCAACCTTCGGAAAAGAAGGCCGCCAGCGGTCGCCGGGACATTACCCGAAAAGGGCAGGGGCGCCCACACCCCACCACCACTTACGAACATGAGCTGCTGGCGACTGAGTTGTCGGGCAAGAAGATGGTGCCCTTCAAAACGACGGTTTGTGCCCGGTCATTTGAGGATTATCAGGATTGGGTAAGGCATGAGGGTGAGGAATTTTTGCTGGTTCTCAGTGGCAAAATCATGCTTTACACAGAATTTTATCAACCGGTAGAGCTCAATGAGGGTGACAGCACCTATTACGACGCAGAAATGGGTCATGCACTGATTTCCCTCAGCGAGGAAGATGCCGTTATTCTCTGGGTGACCGCCTGACCTGCCTTTCCTGATGCGTGGCGTATTCAACCCGCTTGTCTAAACTTATCCGTTTTATTGAGCCCTTGGCAATTTGTTGAGTCAAATTTCATAAAGGCCAAGCACTTATGGCTTTATCCATTGCCCTGATTTCGAGGTTTTTATGATTCGGACTTTTAAAGCCCTGTTGTTTTCATCTGTCACGCTGCTTTCCTCACCGAATTCACAAGCTAAGGAAACCTTGGTGTTTCAGCTTGGTGCAGTCAACAGCGACGGTAACGCAGTTGTTGTCGAAAGCAGGCCAGGTAGCAAGGCTTGGAAAACGGTTTTTAATGGCAACCTTCCCGGTTGTTTAATGAATGAATTTACCAATATTCCCCTGACCAGCAAAACTATGGCTCATCGTTACAGTCTGAGCTCTTTTCACATGCCTCTGGGAAACAACCGGTTTGCTTTTGGTTGTTCTAACGGTTTGGTGTTTGTTGGGGGCGAAGGAGAGGAGCCTTTCTCGGTAAATTCTCCATCTCCTAATCTTGGTTACTTCAATTTATCCTATGCCAACTCGCCTGTTTATCTCGCCTACAGTGCCGAATTTAATCAGCGCTACAAGAAAAACTGGTTGTTTGCCGCCCAGCATGGACACCTGTTTATTATCGATATCGACAAGAGGCAGCTGGTTAGGTTTCCGCACTGGATAGAAGGAAACTACCTCTCTATGTGGGATTTCCGCATGGGTGTTGATTACTCTATGCCCATGACCGGGCTGGATATCTACCAGGACAAAAAAGGGACTTTCCATGTGTTGGGTGTCATGCAAAGAAATCTGAAGAAAAAAAAGCGTTATTATTCCAGAGCACTCCTGCAACATGTAACGCTCGAAGATGGAATCCCTTACAGCTATTGGGATGATATTGACGATGAATCGATCAACAGGGCAGGAGATGGTCTGTTACAGTTTGGTGAAACCCTGTTTATAGCAGATAAAGAAAATGGGATACACCACCCTGGTACGAATACCTCTTTAAGAGGAGACCTCAGTGGCCTCAATGTTGACCCTTATACCCGGGCAATGGTGCTAAGGGGCAGGCATCATCAGCTGGTTATTGTTCGATACCCTGAAGAACCCGTAAACGTGGCCTATATCGGTGCTTGGGGAAAATTGGTGAGCTCAAAAAAACTGGATGGCAAAGAGCCTCCACTGCTTAAAGATGGTTATCCCAAGACATTCAGAGTCAACCATGACTTTCAGTATGATTCTGATCTACTGACGGTCACTGAAGATAAGAAGAAACACTATGCGCATCACCATATGATCAGTATGAAAAAAGGCATTATCTTTTCTGCAGAAGCAGACTCCGAAGGTTTTGGGCAGTACGTCTATCAATGCGATACCGGTCTGACCTCTGGAGAAGCCTGGAAAAAAGGTGCCTGGATAGAGCCCAGGCAATGCAATTGGGAAAAAGCTTCTGCCAGATTCACCCGGCCCGACAAGCTGAAGGGGCTGAACTATCGATTAACCGGATTGAACTACTACCATTCCTTCACGGCCCGAGTGATGGACGAAATCCATTTCTTCAGCGATCGGGTGGAGGACGAAACGGGCGTTATTTATCCCAATGATCCTAAGCCAAGAGATGAACTCTAACAGGACTCCCCGAAAAGGGCAGGGGCGCCCACACCCCATGAGCTATGAACATGAACTGCTGGCTACCGGGTTGTTGGGCAAGAAGGTGGTGTCCTGCAAAACGACGGTCTGTGCCCGATCAGCCTGACCTGCCTTTCTTAACTTTTGCAGTGTGTGGCCTATTTAGCCCGCTCGTCTAAAATTGTCGGTTTCATTGAACCCTTGGCAATTTACTGAGTCAAAACTCATAGAGGCCATTTATTTGTGGTTAGGTACTTACATTATTACCCTGATAAGGAGGTTTGTATGATCCGGACACTTAAAGCCCTGTTGTTGTCTGTCACGCTGGTATCCTCACTGAATTCACATGCTGAGGAAACCCTGGTATTTCAGCTTGGAGCTGTCAATAGTGACGGTAATGCAGTTGTTATCGAAAGCAGGCCAGGCAGCAAGGCCTGGAAAACGGTTTTTAATGGTAACCTTCCCGGTTGTCTTATGAATGAATTTACCAATATCCCTCTAACCGGAAAAACCATGGCTCATCATCACAGTCTGAGTTCATTCCATAAGCCTCTGGGAAATAACCGGTTTGCTTTTGGTTGTTCCAACGGTTTGGTATTTGTTGGGGGCGAAGGAGAGGAGTCTTTCTCAATCGATTCTCCATCACCAAATCTTGGTTTCTTCAATTTATCCTATGCCAACTCGCCTGTTTATCTGGCGCATAGTGCTGAATTTAACCAGCGCTATAAGAAAAACTGGTTGTTTGCCGCTCAGCATGGACATCTGTTTATCATCGATATTGACAAGAAAGAGCTGGTGACAGTACCGGGCTGGGAACACCGAACCTACCTTCCAATGGAAGATTTCCGCAAGGGGGTTGATCACTCCAAACCCATGACCGGGCTGGATATTTACCAGGATAATGAAGGAACTTTCCATGTACTGGGTATCATGCAAAGAAATCTGAAGAAATCTGAGAGTTATTACTCCAGAGCGCTCCTGCAAAGTGTCAACCTCAATAATGGCAAGCCTGCCAGCCGTTGGGATGATATAAAAGATGAACCGATCAATGCGAAAGGGGATGGTCTCTTACAGTTCGGCGAAACCAACTATATAACGAGCGATATGTTAGAAATACACGCTCTTGTGCCTTCCACTTTGAGAGGAGACTTCAGTGGCCTTAATGTTGACCCTTACACCCGTTCAATGGTGCTCAGAGGCAAGCATCACAAGTTGGTCGTTGTTCGATACCCTGTAGAGCCCGTGAGCATGGCCTATATTGGTGCCTGGGGAAAAGCGGTGAGCTTGGAAATACTGGATGGCAAAGAACCACCGCTGCTTGAAGATGGTTATCCCAAAACATTCAGAGTGACCCACGACTTTCAGGATAAATCTGATTTACTGCCAGCCACTAAAGAGAAGAAGCGTTATGCGCATCATCATATGATCAGCATGAAAAAGGGCACTATCTATTCTGCAGAAGCAGACTTTGAAGGTTTTGGGCAGTTCGTCTATCAATGCGATACCGGTTTGACCTCTGGAGAAGCCTGGACAAAAGGTGCCTGGATAGAGCCCAGGCAATGCCAGTGGGAAAAAGCTTCTGCGCACTACACGCGGCCCGACAAGCTGGAGGGGCTGAGCTATCCATTAAACGGATTAAACTACTTTCATTCTTTTACTACCCGGTTGGTGGATGAGAAAGGCCTTGTTGATCCTAACCTCCCTGATTCAAGGGATGAACTCTAATAAGGCTGGGGGCGCTCTTATGGCCAATAGGCAATGCAATCGTACTTGCGCAAAAAAACAGGAAATATGATGAACATATCATCTACCACAAACACTGTGTTTCGCCCCGGAAAAACCGTGAACAATAGTCCAGAGGAAAACAGCAACACCTCATTTGCCGGTAAAAAAACAGGCCATGCAAAAACTGTCAGGGTTTATATAAAGGATTCGTTTATACAGACACATCAGTCATTAATAAATCCCTCTATTACCAACAAAACAACCCTCCATAGCTTTGAAATCGGAGGCAGAGCTTATGGCTCATTTTGTGATGAGGGCGCTCACGAATACATAAGATCACTTTTTCAAGACAAAGATGATGATATTTCTTTTGTTGTCAAAGAGCAGGATGATATTGAGCGTGAATATCACCCTCCGGCTCTCTGGGGAAAACGATTTGTTCAGTGGATTTCACTAGGGGCCAATTACTGTACGACTTGCGAAGACGATAAGGATCAGCTTCCATCATGTCATCAGTTCGAGCATTTCTTGCACTGCGGAGTAAAAAAATTCTCTATTAAAAACGTTATAACCTGTTACAACGAAGCAATAGTCACTGATATAAAAACAGTTAAGCCATTCAGCTATCTAAACTTGGCAGATACCTTTACACAAGAGTGGATTCATTCCACGACCTACATAGGCTCCGGTTTCTGCATCGGTATGTTTGGCACAGGTGGTCCTATTGCTATCCAGACTGTTGAAAACTCTTTATTACACTGGAGCAACAAGGACTGTGAAAGCCCCAGGTCAATTACGTTACGGACTGGTTTATTGTGCGCGGGCAGTAATTTTGCAACATTCACCTGAAAGCGAGGCGACGCCTCGCTTCTCCCTGAAAAGCGGACTCTGCAGCGCGAGATAGGTCCCACGCTCCTTCAGAGCCCAGTATTTCACTAGCCCGGAAAGGGGGTAAATGATGAAGATTACCCATAAGAACGAGGTCAAACACAGTCTGAAGCCCAGTTCACACCCCTATCTAAGCGGTGCCTGGACTCCCAATTTCACGGAATACACGGCCTGTGATATGGAGGTTATTGGGGAAATACCGACCGATATAGACGGCGTATATGTAAGAAATACTGAAAATCCTGTGCAGGAACCCATCGGTCATTACCACCCTTTTGATGCTGACGGCATGATTCATGCGATGTCATTTCGCGATGGAAAGGCTGAATACAGTAACCGCTTTGTTCGCACCAAGGGGTTTGTCGCCGAGCAGGAGGCCGGAGAAGCGCTTTGGGCTGGTTTTATCAATGACCACAAGATGTCGAAGCGCCCGGGGGTTGGTGCTCAGGGCAGTTCGAAAGATGGTTCATCAACGGACGTGGTGGTTCACGCAGGCAAGATCATTTCCACATTTTGGCAATGCGGTGACGGTTATCAGCTGGACCCCTATACCCTTGAACAGTTGGGCACAGTTAGCTGGGCACCCATTGATGGGATATCTGCCCATCCGAAAGTCGATGAAAAGACGGGTGAGATGCTGTTCTTCAATTATTCCAGGTATCCACCTTATCAACACTACGGTGTCGTTAATCGTGACGGCAAGTTGGTGCACTTCACACCGGTGCCGCTACCCGGTCCCCGCTTGCCCCATGACATGGCATTCTCTGAAAACTACTCGATTTTTGCCGACCTGCCACTGTTTTGGGACCCCGTGCTGCTGGAAGACAATATTCACTTCCCTTGCTATTACCCTGAGTTGCCTTCGCGATTTTCTATCATTCCCAGGTTCGGTAACGAGAAAGACATTGTTCAGTTTGAAGCAAAGCCGACTTATGTTTTGCACTGGCTTAATGCCTACGAAGAGGGTGATGAAGTTATTCTGGAAGGGTATTTTCAGGAAAACCCCAATCCGGGTCCCATTCCTGGCTTGCCCAAAGGCGCTGGTAAACTGATGGCTCAGCTGGCCCTGAATCATCTTCAGCCGAAGCTGTATCGCTGGCGATTTAACCTGGTAACAGGTGAGGTTGTTGAGGGCAGGTTGGATGATCGGGATCTGGAATTCGGCACGTTTAATCAACAGTACGCTGGCCAGAAATCTCGATTCGTGTATTCCGTTTGGGGTGAGCCCGATATGTTTATTTTCTCAGGCATTGTCAAGCATGATACTCAGACCGGTGAGTCCTGGAGCCTGCCCTTTGGTGAACAGCGCTTTGGCAGTGAAGCGCCCTTTGTACCGCGTATCAACGCGAAAGATGAAGACGACGGTTACCTGGTGACCTTCATTACGGATATGAATGAAAACCGTTCGGAGTGTGTGTTGATCGATGCCAGAGATTTAGAAGCAGGAGGCCTTTGCCGCATTGTGCTTCCGCACCGTATCAGTAGTGGTACCCACGCTACCTGGGCTGACGGACCAACGATTAGATCGTATCAAAAATAGCAGGGGCTTTTGAGCCAGAGAGTGTTTTTATCTGACCGACCTGACAAAAGATCATGAACCTGACCGGAAAGACACCTGAGAGCAATCTGGAGAAGGGTATTCAGATGTGCTCCGGCTGGCAGACCAGTCAATATTGATGGTCTGGTCAGATAAGAAAGCGCTCTGGTGCTCTGTACGGATGACGATGCAACACTCCCGGTGGTACACTGCGTCCCCTTGAACGAATTCTGGAGGTGTCAGAACGGCATTTCCAGTGTCTACGGGAGAGAACAGGTTGTTGTCCAAATCCTATAAGTGGTCACTGTTGATCGGCTTAATTCTTCTGGCTGCTGGCTTTTATGCTCTGTCTTTGCGTCCTACCCTGAAGCATATAAAGGGTGAGACCATGGGCACTACCTACAGTATTACTTACGTTTCAACGCCTTTTTCCCATTCGACAGGGAGTGTTAAAAAGCAGGTGGATAGGCTGCTGGAAGAGATCAACGACAGCATGTCTACCTACCGTGAAGACTCCGAGTTGATGCAATTCAACCGCGCCGAAATCGGGAAGCCATTCAAGGCTTCCGATGAGCTGGTGGATCTTGTCGAGAGAAGTCTGGTGGTTTCCCGCATGTCGGATGGTGCCTACGATGTGACTGTGGGTCCTCTGGTAAATCTGTGGGGTTTTGGCCCTTCCGATGCCAGCAGGCAAGCCTCACAAAGTAAAGAAGAATCGTCCGGTTCCGGTGATAAAAAAGCTCCGGAATACATAGAATGGATGATCAATAATTATCCGGCTGAACTGCCTTCTGATGAAGAGATTGCTGCAGCTCAGGCTAAAGTGGGTTATCAGGCGGTTATCGCAGATACCCGAAACGATGAGCTGACCCGAACCAAAGACGTCTTTGTGGATCTCAGCTCCATTGCCAAAGGTTATGGTGTCGACAAAGTGGCTTATCTGCTCAAGTCAGAAGGCATTAACAGTTATCTGGTTGAGATTGGTGGTGAGGTCATAGTCGGTGACCCTAAACCGGATGGCTCTCTCTGGAAGTTGGGTATCCGTGGTCCAGCTATGATCGGCAGTAATCCGGCCCTGATTGTTGAGCTGGAAAACAGGGCCATGGCGACATCGGGCGACTACCTGAATTATTTTGAAGTGGATGGCCAGAAGTATTCCCATACGATCAATCCCCGAACCGGCCATCCTGAAATGGGGCGTCTGGCCGAAGTGGCTGTGATTGAGGATAATGCAGCTGAGGCTGATGCACTGGCCACCCTGTTTATGGTTTTAGGTGATAAAGAAGGTCTGAAGCTGGCCAACAGGGAGGGAATCTCAGCCTACTTCACCTATCATACTGAAAAGGGTTTTGAAGCGGTCAGCAGTGATGCATTCAAACCCTTTCTGCCAGAACAGAATTGAGTGATGACCAGGCCGATAACCCTGGCTGCCATTGCAAACGACAGAGCACTTATTGCAATGAAAAACTGTCATATAAAATTAACAGTGCCCGAGCGGTGCTAGATAAATAAGAGTGTTTTCTTTAGCTACGGGCCTCTTCTCAGGAGGGCAATATCATGACACTGATGCTGATTACATTTGGAATCTTTTTGCTACTGATGGCCCTGATGGCCATTGGTGTAATTGTTGCCAACAAGCCGATCAAGGGGTCCTGTGGTGGTTTGAGCACCCTTGGCCTGAAGGATGGCTGCATGATCTGTGGCGGTGGGGACAAGAACGATCCTTTCTCTGAAGGTCAGCATAGGGATATGGAGCATCTGTTTTACGATGCGACTGCCGAAAAGACTGTTAAGAAGAGTTGATTTGCTCTCTGAACGGGCTTTCTGCTCTGCAGGAAGAGTGCGAGCAATATCCGGAAAAAACCGGAGTTTCCCAATACGGATGACCGATTGTTTCTGTATTGAAGGTTAAGAGGCTGTTCCCTTAAAGTTTGTGGGCAGCCTCTGAGAAAATTAATAAAAATATGGGAGCCTTGCAGTGTCATGAACCTCTGGGCACAGAGTTCATGACCTGATGCAATGCTGCCCGGATCGCTTTGAGGGGTTAAAGGATGGGTGTAAGTCACTACGATCTGGTTGTGCTGGGTTCCGGGCCGTCGGGCGAAGGGGCGGCAATGAATGCTGTCAAGCTGGGCAAGAAGGTTGCAGTCGTTGAGCAGAATGCCTTTGTAGGTGGTAACTGTACCCATCTGGGTACCATACCTTCCAAGTCTCTGCGGCACTCAGTCAAACAGATCATGGACTTCAATACCAATCCCATGTTCCGTGAAATTGGTGAGCCCCGCTGGTTCAGTTTTCCCAAGGTTTTGAAAACGGCTGAACGCGTCATTCAGAAGCAGGTGCAGTCCCGCACCTTATATTATGCCCGAAACCGGATTGATCTTTATTTTGGCCATGCCTCCTTTGTTGACGAGCATACTATTGAGGTTCAGCAGGATAATGGCCATGTCGAAAAACTTCACGGGTCCAATATTCTGATTGCCACCGGCTCCCGTCCTTACCAGCCTGCAGATGTTAACTTCCGTCATCCACGGATTCACGACAGTGATTCTATTCTTCAGCTAACCACTACTCCACGCCGGATGATCATTTATGGAGCGGGTGTTATCGGTTCCGAGTATGCCTCCATTTTCTCTGGTCTGGGTGTGCTGGTGGATCTGGTGGATACCCGTGATCGTCTGCTCTCTTTTCTGGATAAGGAGATTTCCGATGCTCTTGGCTACCAGTTGCGGAAAATGAACGTCATTATTCGTCACAATGAAGAATACCAGAAAGTGGAAATGCTGGATGACGGCGTAGTGATGCACCTGAAATCAGGCAAGAAGCTGAAAGCGGATATTCTATTGTGGGCCAATGGCAGAACGGGCAATACTCAGGATATGGGCCTTGAACTGATAGGTCTGAAGCCGAACAGCCGCGGACAGCTGTCTGTTAATGAGAATTATCAGACAGAGATTGATCATATCTATGCAGCGGGCGATGTGATTGGCTGGCCCAGCCTGGCCAGTGCCGCTTATGATCAGGGCAGGTCCGCCGCAGGTAATATGGAAAATATCGGGCAGTGGCGTTTTGTCAACGAAGTACCGACCGGTATCTATACCATTCCGGAAATCAGCTCGCTGGGTAAAACCGAAGAAGAGTTGACAGCTGCTGCTGTGCCCTATGAAGTGGGCAAAGCTTTCTTCTCGAGGCTGGCCCGGGCCCAGATTACCGGCGAAACAGTGGGTATGCTAAAAATCCTGTTCCACCGCGAGACCGGTGAAGTGCTGGGTATCCATTGTTTTGGTGACCAGGCATCGGAGATCGTACACATCGGTCAGGCTGTGATGTCCCAAAAAGGGGAAGCTAACAATATCCGCTACTTCCTGAACACCACATTCAACTATCCCACTATGGCCGAAGCCTACCGTGTGGCTACTCTGGATGGTTTGAACCGTTTGTTCTGAGTATCTCCAACCTGCTAGCAGCCTGTCGGACTTAAGACTGTCCTACTGCGGTTGCAATAAATTGGTCTAAAAATCTCTGTTTCTTCGTCAAATAGCTCGCTATTCTCCTCAGAAACAGAGATTTTTATCCTCAATTTCTTGCAATCCTCGCTACGGACGCTTAAGTCCGACAGGCTGCCAGGCTAAACAGTCTGGCAGAGACCCGATGATTAGCTTTTCTTTTGCAGGAGGCATTTGATTTCGGTCAGCTGTTGCTGCAAATCTTCAAGGTTGGGTTGACCCTCATTCTTAATAGCTTCTTCTTCACTGCGCACCTTTTGACGCTCTTCCTCCAGAACGTTGACGACAATACCAATGATCATGTTCAGAAAGGCGAAGGTCGTGAAGAAAATAAAACTGAGATAGTAGGCCCAGCTCAGTGGGTAGACAGCCATGGTTTCATACATGACATCGGTCCAGTCTTCGAAAGTCATGACCCTGAACAGGGTCAGCATACTGATGGAGATATTACCCCAGAGTTCAGGATTGATATTCAGGAAGAAGGTGCTGCCAACAGCGGCGTAGATATAAAAAATGATGAACATCAGCAACATGACATAACCCAGTTGTGGCAGAGCTTTCAGCAGTGAGTTCAGTAGCAGTCGAAGCTCGGGGATGACAGATATCATCCGCAGTACCCGGAAAATTCTGATTAATCGACCCACAAGAGCCATCTCGGTATCGCTGACCGGGATCAGGCTGACGATCACAATCAGGGTGTCAAAGAGATTCCAGCCGGACTTGAAGAAATTCTTTTTGTTCTCTTCGCCAAAAAAGCGGATCAGTATTTCCACCAGAAAAAAGAGTGTAATACCGACGTCCAGCACGCTGATAGTGCCTTCAAGGTACGGTGGCAGCTTATAAGTCTTCGCGCCAATGACCAGGGCAGAGAAGATGATGATACTAACGACAAAGAGCTCAAATATCTTGTTGGAGCGTATGGCGTTGAAGCGAGCCTGTAAATCGCTGTTTTTCATGGTTTGGTTACGATTAAAAAGGGCGGGTTGACTGCCCCGGATGCGACTGCACCGGGCTATGTTTTAATTTTAAGGCAGTTATTCTACCGTGAATAACATTGCCTCCCCAAGAGGGAGGCAAGTATTTTTTCAGCAGGCAGATTCTAAGTATCTGCTTCTCCTGGTGTCTATCAGATAAAAAGCTTATTGAGGGCAGAAAGAATAATCGATAGGGCCAGACAGCGAGTGATTAGCCCTAATGCACGACTCTGCGGGTCTGGTTTCTGCAATCAGCTGGCCGTTGCGGAAAGAGTGGGTTACCACTGACTGACGTCTGATGGCATCAAAGACGGTCTCGGAGTCCAAAACAATCAGGTTGCCGGGTTTCCCTTCTTCAATCCCGTATTGGTCGTGAATATTCAGGCATTTCGCACTGTTAGTGGTAATCAGGTCGATGCCCTGATTTATCTGATCCAGCCCTGTCATTTGACAGCCCACCAGACCTGTAAACAACACTTGTAGCATATTACAGCCCTGCATCGGGAACCATTGGTCAACAATGTCGTCCTGACCAAAGCAAGCATTTACACCGGCCTCAAGCAGTTCTGGTATACGAGTAATACCACGGCGTTTCGGGTAAGAATCCATTCGCCCCTGAAGGTTCAGGTTGGTTACCGGGTTGGCGATAAAGTGTATGCCTGACCGTTTCAGCAGCCGCATCAGCTTCACGACATAGGCGTTGTTATAGGAATGCATGGCAGTAGTATGACTGGCAGTCACACGCTGACCCATGTTGCGTTCCAGAGCCAGACAGGCAACAGTCTCGACAAATCGGGATTGTTCATCGTCTATCTCATCGCAGTGAATGTCGATCAGGCTGTCGTATTTTTCGGCAAGGTCAAAGGCGGTATTGAGAGAGTCCAGAGCATATTCACGGGTGTATTCAAAATGGGGAATAGCGCCGACGGCATCACAGCCAAGTCTCATGGCTTCTTCGAGAAGCTCTGCACCTTTAGGGAAAGATGGGATGCCTTCCTGCGGAAAGGCGACCAGCTGGATATCAATCAGATCTTTAACTTCTTCTTTCAGCTCAAGCAGAGCATGAACTGCGGTAAGACCCGGATCGGTAGTGTCAACATGACTGCGAACATGCTGCACGCCCTGACCTATATACCAGGCAAGTGCTTTTCTGGCTCGTTGCCTGACGTCGTCGTGAGTCAGGTTTTTCTTGCGCTCAGACCAGTTTTGAATCCCTTCAAAGAGGGTGCCTGTGCGATTCCAGACGGGTTCACCTGCCGTTAGACAGGTATCCAGATGGACATGAGGATCAATGAAGGGAGGGAGTGCCAGCTTACCCCCGGCGTCAAGGCTATCAGTGTCAGGCTGGCGTTGAGTACCGGCGGGAGTAACGCTCAGGATCATGCCCTGATTAAAAAGGATATCAAACAGGCCTTCCTGTTGATGTAGACGCACATTTTCAAGACGCATGATATACCTCAGCCCGCTTTTGCCGGAATAGGGCGGTTTTTTAGAATAAAGCATCACATATAAAGGCGAAATGCACCATTACCTCCAAGTCGGGCTAATGGTACAACAGTTTCCAGATAGAAAAAGAGTGGCCCGATCCCATTCATTCGTCAAAACAGGAACCACTGCGAAAACTTGAGAAAGTAGCAACCCAAGTGACCCAAGGGAATTTCACAGTGATTTCTTTTAATTAGCCGTAACGAGCGTCAACTCTGGGTGAGTTGATTGAATGTTCTGGCCAACTCAATCTCTGCTGCCTAGATAGAGTGAACTCGAAGTAGATTGGCTGATGAAGCAACAAATCTAGAAAGTTCAATGGCATGGCAGGCACTGGTTGTACTTCCCTTCCCCTGAGACTGGTTCTGCACATAGGGCAGATATTATTGTCCGATAGCCACCTCGCCAGGCAGTCTTCGTGAAACATATGGCGGCAATCTTCGAGAACCTTGACTTCCCTTCCGGCAAAGGATTCGAGACAAACAGGGCAATTGTCGGTGGGCTCTTGATAAGGTGCTGACGGACTTGGTGTGCCGGGTGGTGTGCCGGGTGGTGTGCCGGGTGGTGTGCCGGGTGGTGTGGTTCCGTTCATATCTCATACTCCTGTCTCTGATTTTTCAAATGGCTTATAGTTTTAGATCATTGTCTATGCATTTAGTTCCCTGTGCATATAAGTACCTAACCAGTTGGTTTCGCATATTCTGGACGGCGGCTTTTTCCACCCTTCTGCGTTCCAACTCTGGTTGCGTAGCTACGGCTACGCGCCCGTCGTTGCGCCTTGAAGGATGAAAAAATCCACTCGCCAGAATATGCGAAACCAACTGGCCAGGTACTTAGAAAAGCTCTTATGCTGAGAAGGTTCTAAGCAACAGACAGAGAATGTTTTTAACGCCCCGTTTTCACTGTTTAATATTTAGTCAGCCAGTAAATAAAGCACTACCAGCCCACATCAGGAGAGGCAACAAGTAATACTTTGATCTAATTGTGAGATCTGAACCAAATTCCTATTGTTAAAGTATCGAAGCTAAGTCTTATGACAAGGATGTTAGTATGATCTTGGAAAAACTTTGCGGTCAAAACTGGCCTGCCCATTTAAGAACAAACTCGGGCTGTCAGGTTAATGGCATTGCCCAGGGTGACTCAGGAAGATTCCGGGTCCGAGAGGTAAGGAGTTGTCAAGTTGAAGAGAATTTGATGCCAAAGGGCGTCTCTGACATAACATTCCGGTCCGCCACCAGAGGTTTGGTGAATATTTCTAAAAGCCTCGCTGCAGCCGCTAATTCTTGTGGGAAATTACCTGACCGAAAGGTAAAAGTAGCGGCAGTAGCTGCTGAATTCACTATTAAGTTGACAATGAAGCTGGTCGTGAAACCACAAATTACTTCTTATTTAAAAACAGCCGTCAAACCATGATAACAAGGTCATTGACCATCGGACTTGAAAGTGCTTTAAACGCTCTCCACCAGCTTTTGCCAAGGTGGTTGTCTGTTGCTCGAAGCGATGGCTATCTTCAGGGAAGCACTTGACTGACGACTTACGACGGTATTTATCAACCAGCGGCCTAAGTTCCCGTGCTTGCTCAGCAATGACCGGATCATTACCAGGTTCCGCACTGGTCAACCTTGCATAGATAGGGTTGTCATCTTCTGGTCAGGTTCCCCTCCCTGCCTGCACTTGTGACACCGGATACTTCACGGTGTAACAAACTAACGTATGGCCTGAGTGCCTGTGCCTGCTCAGCAATGGCCGGATCATTGTTTCGTTCTGCACTACTCAACCTCACATAGATAGGGTTGTCATCTTCAGGCCATGTTCCTCTCCTTGCTAGCACTTGTGTCACCAGATGCTGCACAGAGTACAAATTAACCGATGGCCTGAGTGCCTGTGCCTGCTGAGCAATGGCAGGATCATTGCTATGTTCTGCACTACTCAACCTTACATAGATAGGGTTGTCATCTTCAGGCCAGGTTCCTCTCCCATCCTGCATTTGTGACACCAGATGCTGCACAGAGTACAAATTAACCAATGTCCTGAGTGCCTGTGCCTGCTCAGCAATGGCAGGATCATTGCTGCGTTCTGCACTTCTCAACCTTGCATAGATAGTGTTGTCATCTTCAGGCCAGTTTCCTCTCCCATCCTGCATTTGTGACACCAGATGCTGCACAGAGTACAAATTAACCAATGGCCTGAGTACCTGTGCCTGCTCAGCAATGGCTGGATTATTGCTGCGTACTGCACTTTTCAACCTTGCATGGATATGTTTGTTATCTTCAGGCCAGGTTCGTCTTCCTGCCAGCATTTCTGACACCAGATGCTGCACAGAGTACAAATTAACCAATGGCCTGAGTGCCTGTGCCTGCTCAGCAATGGCCGGATCATTGCTGCGTTCTGCACCTCTCAACCTTATATAGATATATTCGTCATCTTCAGGCCAGGTTCCTCTCCCATCCTGCATTTGTGACACCAGATGCTGCACAGAGTGCAAATTAACCATTGGCCTGAGTGCCTGTGCCTGCAAAGCAATAGCCGGATCATTGCGACGTTCTGCACTACCCAACCTTAAATAGATATATTCGTCATCTTCAGGCCAGGTTCCTCTACCTGCCCGCAGTTGTGACATCAGCTGCTGCACAGAGTAAAAATTAACCAATGGCCTAAGTGCTCGTGCCTGCTCAGTAATGGCCGGATCATTGCTACGTATTGCAGTGCTCAACCTTGCATAGGTACACTCTTCATCTTCAGGCCAGGTTCTTCTCCCTGCCTGCATTTCCGTTACAATTTGAGCAACCTCTTGGAGTGCGATACGAGCAAAGCTGACTAGTCTCTCTTGGTTGACAGTGTTTTCTTTATGGATCAAAAAACCATGTAAAGCGCCCTGATCATGTCGACATTCCGGGCAGGAATTAACTGTTCGCTCATCAATTTCTGTCGTTAACCACAGTTTCAGACAGTCTATATGAAACAAATGCGAACATGACGTTTTCACCACGTCGTCAGATTCCTCAAAATTAGTCAGACATATGCTGCAAGTTCTTCCAACATATTCAACCCCTTGCGCTTCTTCAAAGCTGTTTGACGCAGACTTTGGTAGTATAAATACGGGATACAACATAACTGTCTCTGACTGATGTATCTGCGAATAGCCGGACAAACCTTTCCCTGGAAGTTGAGCAAGCAGTTCTGAGGCATCTAACGGCATTTGGCGGAATAAGGATTTATTGTGTGCCTTTTTAATTCCATCCAAAGCCGCAGATAAATCTGTTGCCCTGACGAATTGTCGGGATTTACCGGAAGTGGTGGGATACCCATTATGAAGCCATTGTTTCAGCCACTGGCTGATCCGGGCCAAAGCTAATAGGTAGTCAAACTGCCAGTCGGGCAGATTAAAAAATCCCTTGGCAGGAATACCCGGCATAAAAGGAGGAGAAGGCGGTGGTGGGTCAAATGGAAAGCCTCCCCCTGATAATCGCAAGTTGGGTTCAGGTATTAATGCGGGCCATTCTGGCAATGCGAAGCTCATGCCGTTTTTCTCTGCTTCCTCAGAAACCTTACCTGTAGCCAGGTCACCCTCGTCACTGTCAGTTCTATCCAGTTGCAATGCAGGGCTGATGCACAAGAAGTTTCCTTGTTCCGTTGAGGGAGTTTCAATGTTATCGCGATTGAGTAGATAACAGTTGAATGAAACTTCGTCTATTGGCACCCTGCCAATGTGGGTAGCATTTGCAGCGACCAGCATTTCTTCAAACAAGGCCAGAGAGTCTTCAGGCACAAAGAAGACAAAATTTGTTATCAGATAAGCCTCCTGGTCAAGCGCCCTGTTTGTGACGATGAGCAGACGTCCTTGAAAACGGCTATCACCAAATCCACTGACTGCCAAAGAGATCAAGAGCGTCCCGATTATAAGAAAGATCACTGTTTTAATTTGCACTCAAATTTCCATCTTCCTTTAGTCAGGGCTGAGTGTAGCTCAGATTGCGGGCAGGCTAGCCTGACAGTTTCGACCATACTCATCGCAATACCTTGCCATCTCCCGGGAAAAAAACAAAAACCAGTCTGAGTAAACCTGCTGTCTGGATCGAAACAGAGTGCTGGTTGACTTCAGTCATTACCGATAACTCAAAGTATCCAGACCCTATAGACCTGAGGGCTGACAGGGTTCATGCTATTGCCCAACGCAAGCAATTCAAAGGACACAAGAGCGATGACAAAAAGAGTAGCTCTGGTCTTGGGCAGTGGTGGTGCCCGGGGTTATGCCCATGTCGGGGTCATTCGGGAGCTGGAGGCCAGAGGGTACAAAATTACGGCTATAGCCGGTTCTTCCATGGGCTCACTGATCGGTGGTCTATGGGCTACGGGTAAACTGAATGAGTACTGTCAATGGGCCGAGACCCTTGATTCGTTCGAGATTATCCGTTTGCTGGATATTTCTTTGGGGCGTCCGGGCGTCATCAAGGGTGACCGTCTTTTTGAACGCATGCGCGATATTATTGGTGACTGTCGTATAGAAGATCTGCCGATTCCTTATACAGCGGTGGCTACCAGTTTGACTTATCGCAAGGAAATCTGGTTCCAGCGTGGTGATCTGGTGACGGCTATTCGTGCTTCCAGTGCCATTCCTTCTTTGTTCAGTCCGGTAGAAATACATGGTCAGGTGCTGGTAGACGGCGGTGTGCTTAATCCTTTGCCAATGGCACCTGCAGGGTCCGCTCTGGCCGATATGGTGGTGGCTGTTGATCTGTTGGGCAAACCTTTTCAGAAAAATGACGGGGCTGAAGAGAGAGAGAAGGAGAAAAAATCCATTTTTGACGGGCTTATTGACAAGTTTGTAGGTGTCAATGAGAGTAAAAAGTCTCAGGATGAACTCAGTGCTTCCATGAGCCTGATGGAAATTTCCAACCAATCCATGGAAGTGATGCAGGAGTCACTTTCCCGATATAAAATGGCGGGCTACCAGCCAGATGTCTTGGTCAATGTGCCTCGAAACATCTGTCAGTTCTACGAATTCCATCGCTTTAACGAGATCGCGGCTGTGGGCAGACAATTGGCTATTGATGCCCTGGATCAATGGGAATCCCGTCACCAGGAGGAGTCTGCCATTCTCCTGGAAGCATAAGTTTCCTCTGTTTGAAAAAAACCTCAACCTATTAGTGAGGCTGAGTGCTGAAGGTGTTTGTGAAGGGTTATCAGGCTTTTCTCTTCAAAAGCACAAGAAGCGACCCGGTCCCGCCTTCTGAAGGGGGTGCTGAACAAAATGCCAGGACTTCCGGAAGCTGTCGCAGCCAGTGATTGACATGACTTTTCAGGGTGTTCTGGCGATTGGTACTGCGGTGTGATTTGCCATGGATAATTCGAACGCATTGCATGCCTTCATTACGGCAGAACAATAGAAACTCTGAAATCAGCTCTCTGGCTTCCTCGATCCTGTAACCGTGGAGATCCAGTTGATACTGGATAGGCAGTAATCCCTGGCGTAACTGGCGCATACGGGTATGTTGAATGCCTGATCTGCTGTATACCAGTTTTTGCTCTGGTTCTATAGGTTCAACCCAGGCTTCCGAAAGAGCGGCTCCGCCCGGCTTGTCTTCCATCTGAGCAGACTGCCGACGAGCTCTGAGTGTACAGTCGGGCACTTTAGTCGCTGGTTTTTTGAGCTCAGCAGAGCGATTGGTTTTCTTCAATGGCCGCACGTCCATCATGGCTTCTTTGAACAGGCCTTCCTGATCGTCGTTATCGTTTTCGGTCATGACTCTGCGCTCATTTTTAAACAGACTTAACAGGCTCCCGGTAGCCTGAAATAGAGGTATTCTAACCCTAATTGTGGTCTGACTAATACCGTGGCAGCTGTTCGGAGCCGTTTGCGGCGAAAAAGTGGTTCTTTGCCTGTGCCTGAATATGCTACCTTATGGCGGTTTTGCAGGGGAGATCCTGAAAGTGACCCAGAGGAGAGAGAGTGACTGAAATCAGTGACACGCATACCGGCAAGTCCTACAGAGCCATCAAGCCCTATGATGGTCTGGTCAGTATCCGGGACTTCATTCGCTGGGCAGCATCACGATTTAACGAAGCCGGGCTGTTTTTCGGGCATGGAAGTGATAATGCTCTGGATGAGGCTTTTCATCTGGTGTTTCAGGTGCTACAGCTGCCCTGGGAATTGCCGGAACCCTACATGGACTGCCGACTTTCCCTGAATGAGCAGGAGAGAGTGGCAGGGCTGATCGAGCGCAGAATTTCAGAACGCAAACCCTTGGCTTACCTTGTCAATCAGGCCTGGTTCTGTGGTCAACCCTATTACGTTGATGAGCGAGTGTTGGTACCTCGTTCACCGATTGCCGAGCTGATTCAGCATCAGTTTCAACCCTGGTTGATGGACATCCGGGTTGAAAGGGTGCTGGATCTTTGTTCAGGTTCCGGCTGTATTGGTATTGCAGCGGCCCATGAGTTTCCTCAAGCCACAGTCGACTTACTGGATATATCAGAAGACGCTCTGGAAGTGGCGGGTATCAATATCGACAGTCATGAGCTCTGGGGCAGGGTTCAGGCCATTCGTTCTGATCTTTTTGAAGCGATCGATCATGCTCCGGAAAAGCCAAAGTATCAGCTGATTGTCAGCAATCCACCCTACGTGGATGCTGAAGATATGGTCGATTTTCCGGATGAGTTCAGCCACGAGCCGGAGCTCGGTCTGGCAGCGGGAGAAGATGGTTTGGATATGGCCCGCGTTATTCTGGCGCGTGCCGCAGACTTTCTGGATGAAAAGGGTTTGCTGGTTCTGGAAGTAGGTAACAGTCATTGGGCCCTGAGAGATGAGTATCCTGATGTGCCGTTTATCTGGCCGGAGTTTGAGGCAGGTGGTCATGGCATCCTGATACTGGATGCCGGAAGCTGTCGTAAATATCAGCCTCTGTTTAGCAGCCGTGAGCAAAGAAAGCAGGCTGAAACAGCTATGAATGACTGAAACCTTTTTCTGGAAAAAGGTTTCACAGTAGAGCATTAAATCCCTGACGGGAGCAACGACGGACAACTGTCAGAGGAGGGGGAAGTTGAAATGGCAGGCAACAGCATAGGCCAGGTTTTCAGGGTTACGACCTTTGGTGAGTCCCATGGTATTGCCCTGGGGTGTATAGTGGATGGCTGCCCTCCGGGCATACCTCTGAGTGAGGCCGATCTGCAAAAGGATCTCGATCTGCGCAAGCCCGGTACCTCTAAATATACGACGCAGCGTCGTGAGCCGGATCAGGTCAGGATTCTGTCCGGCGTTTTTGAAGGTAAAACCACCGGCACCCCCATTGGTTTGCTTATCGAAAATGTGGATCAGCGTTCCAAAGATTATTCCAATATCATGGATCGTTTCCGTCCTGGCCATGCTGACTATACCTACACCCACAAATACGGCTTTCGTGACTACCGTGGCGGCGGACGCTCGTCTGCTCGTGAAACCGCCATGCGTGTTGCAGCCGGTGCGATTGCCCGGAAATACCTGGAAAGTCAGGGCATCGAAATTAAAGGTTATCTGTCCCAGCTGGGCACGATCAGTATCGACAAGATTGACTGGGATGAAGTTCGCAACAATCCTTTCTTCTGCCCGGATGCGGATAAAGTGCCCGCCATGGAAAAACTGATCGATGATTTGCGTCGTGATGGTAATTCTACCGGGGCCAAAGTGACCGTGATGGCTACAGGTGTGATGCCGGGACTGGGTGAACCGGTTTTTGATCGTCTGGATGCCGACCTGGCTCATTCTCTGATGAGCATTAATGCCGTCAAAGGTATTGAGATAGGCGATGGCTTCGACTCTGTAGCCCAGAAGGGAACAGAGCATCGTGATGAGTTGACGCCAGAAGGCTTCCTGTCCAATTCAGCCGGTGGTGTTCTTGGCGGTATCAGCTCAGGTCAGGATATTGTTGCCCATATTGCCCTGAAACCCACTTCCAGCATGACTGCGCCTGGCAAGAGCATCAATATGGAAGGCGAACCTGTTGAAGTGGTCACAAAGGGACGTCACGATCCCTGTGTCGGAATTCGTGCTGTACCCATTGCTGAAGCCATGATGGCTATCACCCTGATGGATCACCTGATGCGTCAACGTGCCCAGAATGCTGATGTGGTCAGTCCGGCTCCGGTTATTCAGGGTCAGGCCTGAACCGTTCCGTTCCCCGGCCCTCTGTCAGGGGTCGGGGGTTGTGTTATGAGTATTCAACGGCTTTCAGTGGCTTACTTTTTGCCAAACTGATCAATGTCTTCAGCATCCCAGGCGTAGTTAATCCAGTGGTCGTGGATGTCCTCACCAGTGAAGAAGTGGTTCAGCCTCTCTGGCAGTGTGCCTTTCTTTTCTTTCAGTTTATTGTGCACGACGAAGGCAGCAAACTCGGTTTCAGGGTGTGTGTCGTACAGATGATTCAGTGTGAACTGCAGAGTGGTTCTTTCATCATCGACCTCATCAATGACCAGAACTTTTTTACCATCCAGGTTGGTGTCTGTTTCCAGCCATTGTAGTTTGACCGGTGTCTCTGATGGCGCCGTACCTGTCTCGTCACTGTAGCGGGAGAGGGATACAATCAGAATCGGTTTGTTGATATAGGTGCGCATGATGCGTGCTGGAATCAGACCACCGCCACCAATGGCCAGGAGATAATCAGGCTCAAATCCGGAGGCTCTGATCTTTTCCGCTGAGGCGCGAATGGTGTTATGGATATCGTTATAGGTGAAATTATATTGCTCCATGAGCACTTAAACCTTTAGATGAATGAAGAGTCTTTTGACAGGCTAATAAAACTGAAGCAGGGAAGGATAGGCGATTTAATATTGATAAGCCAAGTAGGGCTTTCCACTGCAGCATTAAGTTAAGAGGCCATCCGGTTTGAGAATGGCCTGCCTTGGTGTCAGGGTGACGTGACCGGTTGGTACATGGCTTCGATTTCCTTGCGGAAACGTTCCATGATAATCTTTCTGCGCAATTTCAGTGTTGGCGTGATCTCTCCCGTTTCGATGGAGAATTCACGAGGCAGCAGAGTGAATTTCTTAACCTGCTCGTACCGGGCCAGTTCTTTCTGAATGTGATCCAGGCGTTTCTGGAACATAGCCCGGATATCCGCATTGCGGATCAGATCCATTTTGTTTTCGTATTTCAGGTCAGTGCTTTTTGCATACTCTTCCAATGCTTCAAAAGCAGGTACTATCAAAGCAGAAACATAGTTTTTGGCATCAGCAATGATGGCAACCTGTTCAATAAACCGATCCTTGCCCAAAGTGCCTTCTATGTATTGAGGTGCAATATATTTGCCGTTGGACGTTTTCATCAGCTCCTTGATGCGCTCGGTGATGCGAAGCTGCCCTGTCTCATCGATCAGACCTGCATCGCCGGTTTTTAGCCAGCCATCGGCATCAAAGGCTTTGGCTGTTTCATCCGGCTTTTTGTAGTAGCCGCGCATGACGGTTTGGCCTTTCACCAGTATCTCGCCTTCCTGCCCGATTTTAACCTGAGTGCCGGGGAGCGGTGAGCCGCAGCTGCCAAACTGGTAACCCGTATCGCGAAAGCAGGTAACAGTTGCCGTGGTTTCAGTCATGCCATAACCCACTTTGACATTGATGCCAAGGGCATGGAAAAAACGGTTGATTTCGTCATCCAGCCGGGCACCACCACAGGGCATGAAACGGATACGCCCTCCCAGCTTTTCTTTGATTTTGCTGAACACCATTCTGTCAGCCAGCTGGTTCAGGCTTGTCAGATAACCGGGTACTGTCTTGCCCTGGCGCTTCAATTCCATGGTGGTGAGACCGACTTTCATAGCCGTCTTGAAAATAAAGCGCTTAAGCGGAGAGCCCTTTTGTACCATGGTGTTCACGCCGGTATAAATCTTCTCGTAGAAGCGTGGTACTGCACAGACCACCGTTGGCTTCAGTGTGGGCAATATTTCTGCAATTTTGGTCGGATCTTTCAGGTAGCAGTTAACAGCGCCCCGGGTCAGAACGTAATAACTCCAGGCCCTTTCAAAAATATGGCTCAGAGGCAAAAACGCTATGGATACATCGGTATGGTCAATATGAATCAGAAGATCATGTGACTCAAACGATGCACCGATGCTGTTGTAATCGAGCATAACGCCTTTTGGTTGACCGGTGGTGCCCGAGGTATAGATCAGGGTGTAGAGGTCGTCCAGAGCCTGATTTTTCAGGCGTTCTGTCAATAATTCGGACTCAGTGGGAGCACTGGCCATAAAATCACTGAAATACAGTGCTTTATCGCAGCCTTTCAGGTTAGTCCGGGAGTCAAATACAATAACTTTCTCCAGACATTCACAATGGTCCAGAAGCTTCAGCGCGCTATCGAACTGCTCCTGTTCGCCGACAAACAAAATGGAAATTCCGGCATCTTCAATAATGTAGCGAGCCTGCTCAGCGGTATTGGTTGGGTAAATGGGCACAGTGACGCAGCGAGTCTGCAAAATGCCAAGGTCTGCAATAGTCCATTCGGGAAGGTTCTGTGACCAGATCCCGATATTAGTCTGAATCGGCAGATTGTCTGTTAGCAGAGAGCGGGAAACGCAATCGATCTTTTCTCCGAGCTGCTGCCAGTTCATGGATTGCCATTGATGATTTTCAGAGAAACGAATAGCCGTTTGACGGGAATGGTTATTTGAGCGCTGACGAATCAGGCTGACAAGGTGCGACGGAGGATTATCATTCATTGGCAAGCAATATACATATTATAGAAGTGACTGTTTTCTCGGTTCAAAAAACGACACTTTCTGCTTATGGCTGATTTTATTTAGCATCAAACAGGTTGCAGCCTGCTTTCAATGCTTTCGTTTGCGGCGAAGAATATTACAGCAGTAACGATAAATACTATTTGATTTATATCAGTTTTCTAGCAGCCTGTCGGACTTAAGCGTCCTCGCTACGGGGTCGCCTAGACGGGCGCTATTCTCGGTCAGGCTCCTAGGAGCCTGACCGAGAATAGCGCAACCAGACCAACAGAAGTTTTCCCAAATCTTAAAATGAGCAAAAAATATCCAATTATTAGTGGGATTTTGCTCATTTTTGCATATTTATGCCTTCTCACAGCCTCTATGCTGCCTTTTTAGCCTCTTTCAAATCTTCAAGACGGATTGACCTCGTGGAAGCCGCTTTTACAAATTTTTTGATATTATGCGCAGTGCATACCAGTGAAAATTCCGCTGAAACTTTTTCTTTGCTGCGGAGACTGAACCCTCGGAAACCAGATTCTTTTATCTGTCCAAATGGTGGCTCCGCAATAACTTTACGACGCTCATATATGGCTTTCGCACCGGCTGTCTCCATTTTCTTATTCATAGCCTGACGTGCTTTTTCAAACTTATCGGTACGGATAACCCTGCCAGCCTCTTTCTTTGAATCACTGCAATTCCGACGATAAGGGCATTCCCTGCATACCGTCTTGTTTGCCCGGTAGCTTTTTCTTTTGCTTTTGCTGGCCGGGTTCGTTACCAGCTTTTCCCCTGCCGGACAGATAAATACATCAGCTTCGGAATCATACGCAAAATCCGCTTTGACAAACTTCCTGTCAGAGCTTTCAAGGTCGTCAGCGGCAGGCTTCTCCGCCTTGTCGGTTGCGATATAGGCATCAATCTCATGTCGCTCGACTGTATGTAAGTTTGACCCTGAAAAGTAACCATTATCCATACTCCACTTATCTACAGCCGCGCCATCAGTGGCTCCTGATAATGCCCTCAGCGCCGGCTCCACTTCCTGTACATCGTTGGCGTGTTGGCTGACATGCTGGCCAACAATGATCTGGTTATCGGAATCAACTGTAATTTGAGCATTGTAGCTGTACTCACAATACCCCTTCTTGCTCATCATGCGGGCATCGTGATCTGCAAAACTGATCTGCTTTTTGTCGTCTATTGGTTTGTCTGGATTTAAAGCTTTTTCACGTTCTTCAAGTGCTTTCTTGGCCTCTTTGATTTTTTTCAGGCGCTCTTCTTTAAACTGGAGGTCTTCAGGAATGCTGTAACCATTGGTTGCTTTGTAGGCGTCATCTTCTTCCTGATCACACTGACTGGCTTTTTTGATCAGCTCATCCACTTCGGCACTGAGTTCTGCCTCTTTCGCTTTGAGCCTCCCGTAGCTCATGGCCTTGTGTTTTGAGCTGTTGGCTTTGAACTTGGAGCCGTCCAGGCTGATATGACCCAGTGATGCCATTTTGAGTTCAATGGCCAGTTTGACTGACTGTTTGAAGCAGTCATGGAAAAACGACAGATTATCCTTACGAAAGTCACCAAGAACCCTGAAATTCGGGCAGTTCATTTGTGAGATATACATGAACGCCAAGTCTTGTCGACACCGTCGCTCAATCTCACGGGAACTGAAAACACCATGGCTGTATGCGTAGATCAGAATAGCGACAATGAGCTTTGGAGGGTATGCGTGCTGACCAAGGTGGTGATATTTTTTTTCGACTTCAGACGTATTAATGTTCTGAAAAATGCTTTCATAAATAAAACAATCATGATCTTTGGGAAGCAAATCGAAAACGTTGGTTGGGAACAGCAGATGCTGATCAAACTCAACAGGACTGTCCTTAAACTTTGGTGGTGGTGACATTTGGCATAATCAGAGTTGGTTTAAGGCTTATCATAACAGATAAGCCTATTCTCGGTCAGGCTGCTAGGAGCCTGACCGAGAATAGACTGCCCTACTGCGGCGGCAGCAAATTGGTCTGAAAATCCGCTTTTGTTCGTCAAATAGCTCGCTATTCTCCTCACAAAACCGAATTTTCATCCTCAATTTTCTGCCGTCCTCGCTACGGGCGCTATTCTCGGTCAGGCTCCTAGTGCTTCCAGAATGCTGGAGTGAAGAGTACCAAAACGGTAATAACTTCCAGTCTGCCTAGCAGCATTCCCACGCTCAGGAACCATTTGGCGGCATCAGGCAGTGATGAAAAGTTGCCCGCAGGTCCGATAATATCTCCAAGTCCGGGTCCTACGTTGGCAACTGCTGTCAATGCACCACTGAGACTGGTGACAAGATCCAGCCCCAGAAAGCTCAAAAGCAGGGTGAGAATAGTGGTCAGGAGTGCGAAAAAGAAGCAGAAAGCGATCAGAGATCTCAATATGTCGCTACTGATTTGATGGCCGTTGTAGCTTTGTACAAAACAGGCTCTCGGATGAGCCAGTTGTTTCAGTTGAATGCCCAGCAAACGTGCTGCAATCTGAAAACGGAAAACCTTTATTCCTCCTGCTGTGGAGCCTGAGCAGCCACCAATGACCGTCAGGCAGAGGAAGAGGGCGGCTGCAAACCCTCCCCATGACTCGTAGTCAGTCAATGCGAAACCTGTCGTCGTGATCACAGAAGTAGTATTAAAGGCGACCAGGGTCAAAGACTTGAGCAGTGAATAATCACTGTTTATAAACAGTCGCAGAGTCAAAAAGCCCCAGAGTATGAGCAGGAATTTGAGAAAAGCCTGAACCTGGTTATCCCTCAACAAAGACTGAGAATCACCCCTGAGAAATTTGACAAAAAGGACAAAGGGAAGCGATCCAAAAATCATGAACACTATAGCAACCCAGTGAATGAAGGGGTTTTTGAAGTGACCCATGGAGCTGTCGGAAGTTGAGTAGCCTCCGGTGGAAAGCGTGGTCATGGCGTGGTTGATGGCTTCAAAGCCATGCATGCCTCCGAGAAAATAGAGATACGCACAAAAAATGGTCATGCCCAAGTAGATACAAACAATACGTTTGGCGATGCTGCCTGAACGGGGCATGGCTTTGTCTGACCAGTCGGAAGATTCGCTTTGGAACAGACGCATACCACCGACTTTCAGAAAAGGCAGTACCGCTACAGCCAGGACAATAAAGCCAATGCCGCCGAGCCATTGAAGCAGAGAGCGCCACAGCAGGACCCCAGTATTCATCTGGTCAAGTCCACTGAGCACGGTAGAACCGGTGGTTGTAATCCCGGACATGGTTTCAAAGAATGCGTCGGTGTAGCTGATATCCAGCTGTATGTAGAGAGGCAGAGCTGCGAAGGCACTCAGTGTCAACCAGGATGCGTTGGTCAGCAGAAATATTTGCCTTGGTTGCAGGCTGAATACAGGTACACGACAAAAGTAGTAAAGTGGTGCGCCTGCCAACAGGGTGATCAGGGCCGACAAGCCGAATGAATAAATTCCTTCCTCGCCAATGACGAAATCATGCAGGGCTGGCAGTAGCATCAATACTGACAGCATCATCAGAAACAGGCCTATGACAAGCAGAACGGGGCGCAAATTCATGGTTGTTTTTGTTTAATCAGTCAAACCTCGAACTATTGCACTTAAAGGGTTCGAAGTAATTAGGGGTTAATACCAGTACATGGCTTCAATGAGTGTATCCTCAATTTTTGCCATGAAAGCATGTTGCCGCAAGATTCATGGAGCGATCATGAACAGCACGACAACATCAAGTGGATGAGAAAATGAGTCAGCTGAAAAACAGCAGAGCGAAAAATTCGATGCCTTTTGTAAAGGCTGCTTATAAAAATGACTTATAAAAAGAACGGGTTAGATTTTCACGATCACACGACCGGTCACCTGACCCACCGTGATGGCTTCAGCGTACTCAGCAATTTCTTCCAGTGTCACTTCCTGACAGGCAGAGTTGTAAAAATCAGCAGGTAACAGGTCCACCAGTCGCTCCCAGGCCTGAGTACGTTTTTCTGTTGGACACATCACAGAGTCGACGCCCTGGAGGTTTACGCCCCTCAAGATGAATGGCATCACCGTAGTCGGAAGGTCAAAACCTCCTGCCAGTCCACAGGCTGCAACGGCACCGCCATAGTTCATTTCTGAGAGAACCCTGGCGAGCAGCTTGCTGCCAACCGTATCAATTGCACCCGCCCACATTTGTTTATCCAGCGGGCGGGCTGGCTCCTCAAAACGGCTTCTTGGCAGGATCAGTTTGGCTCCCAGGTTGACCAGCATGCCGGAGTTTTCCGGACGACCTGATACAGCGACAACATCGTAATGCAATTTTGCCAGCAGGGCGACAGAAGTACTGCCCACGCCACCACTGGCACCGGTGACCAGAATTTCACCTTTTTCAGGTGTGACACCTGAGTGTTCCAGAGCCATTACGCACAACATTGCTGTCAGACCTGCTGTGCCGATCATCATGGCTTTCTGGCTGTTGAGTCCCTTTGGCATTTTTACCAGTTGACTGGCTTTGACCCTGGCTCTTTCAGACATACCACCCCAGTGGTTTTCACCCACGCCCCAGCCGGTGAGGATAACTTTGTCACCTTCTGAAAATTCAGGATTGTCAGAATTAATGACTGTACCCGCAAAATCAATGCCCGGTACCATGGGAAAGTTGCGGATAATCTTGCCCTTGCCAGTGATGGCCAGACCGTCCTTATAGTTCAGCGAGGAATATTCGACGGCTACCGTGACCTCCCCTTCGGGTAAACGACTGTCGTCCAGTTCCCGGACAGAAGATACAGTGGCTTGGCCTTCCTGCTCCAGCAACAGCGCCTTGAACATACAACACTCCGTCAGTTCTGTGAAAGGTAGTGAAATCGATAGTGGAATTATAGGGACAAGTTGGCGAATAACAATGATCAGCCGGTTTCCTGATTCAGAAGGTCCAGAAGCGCATTGGCCGCATTCGACAGGGTTCGCTCTTTGTGGATGATATACCCCAACTTTCTTGAAGGCGTATGGCATTGTGTGTTCAATGCAATGAGATCGTCGTCCAGCATCGAGGCGGGCAAAATGGTCCATGCCAGGCCGATGGAAGCCAGCATACGGATTGTTTCGAGGTAATTGGAAGACATGGTGGTTTGCAAAGACAGACCTTCTTCTTCAAACAGTGTGCGAACCAGCCGGTGAGTGAATGTGTTTGAGCTTGGCAGAATTGCCTGATGTTCACTTAACTGCTGGGTGGTGACTTTTTTCAGGCTGGATAAGGGGTGGTCTCTGGCCGCCATAAAAATCAGCGGGTCATTCCAGACCAGACGGGATTCAAATCGATCCGGGTTGTCAGGAGAGAGTGTTACGATACCGAATTCAATTTCACCACGACTCAGCATTTCATAAGCCACCTCCGAATCCACAAAGCGAATGTCGAGCTTGACATCCGGGTAGCGGCGGGAGTATTCCCTCAAGATGTCAGGGAGCCTGCGTAAGCCTATATGGTGACTGGTGGCTATGGCCAGAGTCCCTTTTACCTGAGTCTTCAGGTTACTGATTTCCTGACGGGAGTCCTTCATCAAGTCCAGCATTTGTCTGGCTTTGGGCATAAGGATGCGTCCAGCTTCGTTCAAATTGATCTGTCGACCCATGCGATCAAATAACTGGGTGCCTAATTGGCTCTCAAGCGAAGCAATGCGCTTGCTGACGGCCGGCTGGGTTAAATGCAGCTTTTCTGCCGCCTGGGAGAAAGACTTGCACTCAGCAACGGTCAGAAATGCGGTGAGGCTGGGTATATCCATGGTTCAGTTTTTTGTAAGGGGTAAATGATTGATAACTTATAGTTATTAATAGCATGAAAAAGATGAATTTGAGTAATCTGTTCTGTCGTTCTAGGATACCCATAAAACGGAAACGCTGTAATGAGGATTCAACCAATGGCAGGTAAGACGCTCTATGACAAGTTGTGGGACAACCACCTTGTTCGTCAACGAGACGATGGTTCGTCTTTGATCTACATTGATCGACAGCTACTTCATGAAGTCACCTCTCCCCAGGCGTTTGAAGGTCTGCGTCTTGCTGGCCGCCGACCCTGGCGAATTGATGCCAACCTGGCAACGCCTGATCATAATGTGCCAACTACCGTTAATGAGCGCAAAACCGGCATTGATGGTATCGAAGATCCTATCTCGAAAATTCAGGTTAAAACGCTGGATGATAATTGCCACGATTTCGATATCGTCCAGTTCGATATGATGGATACCCGCCAGGGGATTGTCCATGTTGTGGGTCCTGAACAGGGCGCAACTCTGCCAGGTATGACCGTAGTCTGTGGTGATTCCCATACCTCTACTCACGGTGCTTTCGGCGCGCTGGCCCATGGTATTGGTACCTCCGAAGTCGAACACGTCATGGCTACCCAGTGCCTGGTTGCCAAGAAAATGAAAAACATGCTGGTGCGTGTTGATGGCGAGCTGGGTTTGGGTGTTACGCCGAAAGACGTGGTTCTGGCCATTATTGGCAAGATCGGAACCGCTGGTGGTACCGGCTTTGCTGTCGAATTTGGTGGCGACGTTCTGCGAGCCATGAGTATGGAAGGTCGAATGACTGTCTGCAATATGGCTATTGAAGCAGGTGCCCGTGCAGGTATGGTTGCGGTCGATCAGACCACGGTCGATTATGTAAAAGGTCGTCCTTTTGCACCCAAAGGCGAGCTCTGGAACAAGGCGGTAGAGGCCTGGTCCGATCTGCACTCTGATGCTGATGCTGTTTTTGATGAAGTGGTTGTTTTAAAAGGTGAAGACATCAAACCTCAGGTGACCTGGGGTACCTCACCTGAAATGGTTCTGCCTGTGGATGCTAATGTACCGTCCCCGGCAGATGCGGAAGGTTATGCAAGAGCCCTCGAGTACATGGGGCTGACAGCAGGCATGCCGATCACGGATATCCCTGTTGATCGTGTTTTCATTGGTTCCTGTACTAACTCCAGAATTGAAGACCTCAGAGAGGCGGCTGCTGTCGTAAAAGGTCGAAAGGTAGCTGACACCGTTAAGGAAGCTCTGGTTGTCCCGGGCTCGGGTCTGGTAAAAGAACAGGCAGAAAATGAAGGGTTGGACAAAATCTTTGAAGCGGCCGGTCTGCAATGGCGTGAGCCGGGCTGCTCCATGTGTCTGGCCATGAATGCCGACAAACTGGGTGCCGGTGAGCATTGCGCATCCACTTCAAACCGCAATTTTGAAGGTCGTCAGGGTTTTGGTGGTCGAACCCATCTGGTAAGCCCGGCTATGGCCGCAGCGGCTGCGGTAACCGGCCATTTTGTTGATGTGCGTCAGATGATGGGGCAGGGGGCTTAAGACACCATGAAGGCATTTACTATTCATAAAGGTTTGGTAGCACCTCTTGATCGTGCCAATGTTGATACCGACATGATCATTCCCAAGCAGTTTCTCAAGTCCATCAAGCGCAGTGGCTTTGGTCCCAATCTGTTTGATGAGTTGCGCTACCTTGATGAGGGCCAGCCCGGCCAGGATTGTTCAAAGCGTCCGGTGAATCCTGACTTTGTGCTGAATCAGGATCGTTATCAGGGGGCATCGGTACTGATCGCCCGTCAAAACTTTGGTTGTGGCTCCAGTCGGGAGCACGCTCCATGGGCTCTGGATGATTTTGGTTTTCGCTGCGTCATTGCGCCGAGCTTTGCTGATATTTTTTACAACAACTGTTTCAAAAATGGCATTCTGCCGATCACTCTCTCGGAAGAGGCTGTTGACGAGCTGTTCAGTGAAATTGATGCGCAGGAAGGCTATCAGCTGAACGTGGATCTGGAACGTGAAAAAGTGATCAAGCCTGATGGCAGTGAACTCAGCTTTTCGATTGATGAGTTCAGACGTCACTGTCTGCTCAATGGTCTGGACGACATAGGTCTGACATTGCAGGACGCTGATGCGATCAAAGCCTTTGAAGGGCGCCATCGCAACAGTCAGCCCTGGCTTTTTGATGCTATTCATTAAATTTTGCCAGTTTAACAAATAACAAAGTAAGTCGACTCTTGCTCCCATACACCAGAGGCTATTGCAAAGCTCTCACTCCCGCGCCGGGGTCCAAAGGGCCTGAGAGCGTGGGAATCAGCTTTTTGTGACAGCCGCCGGAGCCCTGGGGGAGTTTTTCAACAGCCTGCCCAGTGTCAAATCGAGCTTACAAAACACTGTTTTTAATGAGAGGTAAAGGGAAGTGAGTAAACAGATTTTATGCCTGCCCGGTGACGGCATTGGCCCTGAGATTGTGGCAGAAGCGCTGAAAGTTCTGGATGTCGTTAAAACCCGCTTTGGGTTGGCTATTGAAATCAGTGAAGGTCTGGTGGGTGGTGCTTCGCTGGATGTTCATGGTGTTCCCCTGACCGACGAGACTCTGGCCGAAGCGAAAAAATCTGACGCGATTCTCTTTGGTTCTGTGGGTGGTCCCAAGTGGGATGACCAGCCGATGATGAACCGTCCTGAGCGTGGACTGCTGAAGCTGCGTTCCGAAATGGGACTGTTCGCCAATCTGCGACCAGCAATGCTGTTTCCCCAGTTGGCAGAAGCATCCAGTCTCAAGCACGAACGGGTGGCGGGTCTGGATATTCTGATCGTCCGTGAACTGACCGGTGGTATCTACTTTGGTGAGCCAAGAGGTGTTCGTACCCTCGAGAGCGGAGAGCGGGAAGGTTACAACACCTATGTCTACCGTGAATCTGAAATCAAGCGTATTGCCAAAGTGGCTTTTGAAGCGGCTCAAAAGCGTGGTGGTCGACTGACATCGGTTGATAAATCCAATGTGCTTGAAGTGACCGCTCTCTGGCGTGAAATAGTGTCAGATATGGGCTCTGACTACACCGATGTGGAACTGAGCCATATGTATGTTGATAATGCGGCAATGCAGCTGGTGCGTGAACCCAAACAGTTTGATGTAATGGTCACCGGCAACATGTTTGGCGACATTCTCAGCGACTGTGCTGCTATGTTGACCGGCTCCATTGGTATGTTGCCATCGGCTTCCCTGAACGAAGCCAACCAGGGGATGTATGAGCCTGTGCATGGTTCTGCCCCGGACATTGCCGGTCAGGGTAAAGCGAACCCGCTGGCTCAGATTCTTTCTCTGGCGATGCTGCTCCGATACTCCCTGGGGGAAATTGCAGCGGCAGATGCGATTGAAAAAGCCGTCAGCGATGTTCTGGATCAGGGACTGCGTACCGGAGATATTGCATCAGCAGGTTGCAAACAGGTAAGCACCTCTGAAATGGGCGATGCCTTAGTGGCTTGTTTGAAGGGTTGAGCATTTAGGGAGGCTAGTTATGAAAAAGGTCGGTTTTGTTGGCTGGCGGGGAATGGTCGGCTCGGTTTTGATGGATCGTATGCGTGAAGAAAACGACTTTGCGAATATTGACCCGGTCTTCTTTACCACTTCCCAGCAGGGTCAGCCTGGTCCACTCGTAGGTCAGGATGCGGGCAGACCTGCTACAGCGCTTCAGGACGCTCACTCAATTGAAGCGCTGGCCGCTATGGATATCATTATTTCCTGTCAGGGTGGCGATTACACCAATAAGGTTATTCAGCCATTGCGTGACAGTGGTTGGCACGGCTACTGGATTGATGCCGCTTCTTCTCTGAGGATGAAGGACGACAGTGTTATTGTTTTGGATCCGGTCAATCGTCCTGTTATCGATCGGGCCATTGATGCCGGTGTCAGGAATTTTATCGGTGGTAACTGTACTGTCAGCCTGATGCTGATGGCCATTGGTGGTCTGTTTCGTGAGGGGCTGGTGGACTGGGTCAGCGCCATGACTTATCAGGCTGCCAGTGGCGCCGGTGCCCGAAACATGCGTGAATTGATCGCTCAGATGGGTGTGATTCGCGATAACGTTGCCCGGGAGCTGGCCGATCCAGCCAGTGCCATTCTTGATATTGATCGTAAGACATCTGATCTGCTGCGCAGCTCGGATTTACCACAAAGTGAGTTCGGGGTGCCTCTGGCAGGCAGTCTGATTCCTTACATTGATCGTCAACTGGAGAACGGGCAGAGCCGTGAGGAGTGGAAAGCTCAGGCAGAGACCAATAAGATTCTCGGTCTGGACGGTCAGGCTCTGGTGCCGGTTGATGGTGTCTGTGTTCGTGTCGGTGCCATGCGTTGCCACAGTCAGGCGTTGACCATCAAGCTGAACAAAAATGTGCCAATAGCTGATATCGAAAGCCTTGTTGCCAATGCCAACGATTGGGTTTCTCTGATTCCCAATGATCGTGAGGTGACCATGGAGAAGCTGACACCGGCAGCGGTGACCGGCAGTCTGGATATTCCTGTGGGTCGTATTCGCAAATTGAATATGGGTCCTGAATATCTGTCTGCCTTTACGGTAGGTGACCAGTTGTTGTGGGGGGCTGCAGAGCCTCTGCGTCGGATGTTGGGAATTTTGCTCTGATCCTTCTGGCCAGCCAGTTTTCTGGCTGGCGATCTGCTAAATGTCTGAGTTGAGCTACTTGGTGGGGTCCTTCTGTTGCCCAGGGTTTCGGCGAAACTCTTCAAGAATTTCGGGTAGCACTTCTCCAGGAGGCTTATATGGTCCGCCCGTAGCGAGAACGGGCACCATTCCAGGTCAGCCTTCCGGTTTAAAGAGTTGAAGGATAGATCAAGATAATAAGAGTGTTTTTGTGTCTTCTTCACTAAGAGCCTGACCGAGAATAGACTGCCCTACTGCGGCGGCAGCAAATTGGTCTGAAAATCCGCTTTTGTTCGTCAAATAGCTCGCTATTCTCCTCACAAAACCGAATTTTCATCCTCAATTTTCTGCCGTCCTCGCTACGGGCGCTATTCTCGGTCAGGCTCCTAAGAGGGTGTCGCAAAACTTCAACAGCTCGTTCTCACGCTCTGAAGTCGTCATTCCCGCGAAGGCGGGAATCCAGCGCCAACGGTGGATCTCTGCCTTCTCGGGGATGACAAGGCCAGGGGGACACCGGGCAGTATGGTTCTGGTGGAGAGTCAGTGTGGATTCCCGCCTTCGCGGGAATGACGAGAATGAAGCCGGCAATGACGGGAGTCAGCGCGTTCCCACGCCGGAGAGAGTTTTGCGATACCCTCTGAAGGGCGGGTGTCATTTCAAGGAGGTGATTTCAAGGAGTTAGGTCATTGTTCCGGTTTACATCAGCAAGCTTGTGTTTTCGATGTATTCTTTTATGATTCGTCAAGTCAAAAGCGTTCTTGCAGACCGTCCCGCATGGTCTCTGCAGACCACCCTCTGAGACCACTGTCATATCGCAGGTTTGTGGTTCGCTGTGGTCTTTCCTTTTGTGGTTCGACAGGGCTTTGGCATTATCGAAGAGCTTTTCGCATGGCCATGGTCGGCCATCCTTACCGACTTGTGTCAGGTTGCAGGTTTTTGGTCCGGTATGGTATGTGCTTTTGTGAATAGACAGGCTTGAAGCACTTTTACACACCGACCCGCATGGCCGCCGCTGCCCATCCTTCCCAATGACAGTTTCCTTACAGGTTTGTTGCCTGGTGTGATCTCTTCTTATGTGATCACTCAGGTCCTGAGAATTCTTGTAGGTCTTGCCGCATGGCTGCTGCTGGCCATCCTCTCCGGCCACAGCCACGCCACAGATTCGTTTCCCGCTGTGGAATCTGCTTTTGTGACTCGACAGTTTTTGAGCGTTTCTGCAGACTACCCCGCATAGTCGCTTCTGGCCATCTTTCTCAACTAGGGTTGCGTCACAGGTTTGTTGTCCAGTATGGAAGGTTCTTTTGTGATCCGCCAGGGCTTTAGAATTTCTGCAGTGCGCCCCGCACCGGCGAGGCTTGCCATCGTCCCCGATCACGTTTACGCCACAGCTTCGTTGCCCGCTATGGTGATTGTTTTTGTGAGCTGACAGGGCTTTAGCATTGCTGCAGACTGCCCCGCATGGCTGCGGCTGACCATTCTTCCCGATCACCATCACGACACAGGTTTTTTGCCCGGTATGGCATCTTTTTTTGTGATCCGACAGGGCACCAATATTTCGGTAGACCATTCCGCATGGTTGTGGCTGGCCATCCTTTCCGACTACTTTTACGTGACAGATTTTTTCCCCGCTATGGCATAAGCTTTTGTGATTCGACAGGGCTTGAAGACTGTTGTAAGACTTTCCGCATGGTCGCTGCTGGCGGTCTTTCCCAACCATGGTCAGGTTACAGGTTTGTTGCCCGGTGTGGACACTTCTTTTGTGATACGCGAGAGCTGCAGCATTCTGGCAGACCGTTCCGCATGGCCCTGGCTGGCTATCCTCCCCGACGAGTGTAACGCCACAGGTTCTTTGTCCGGTATGGTATCTGTTTTTGTGAGACAAAAGTATTTTTTGATTCTTAAAGACCTTCCGGCATTGCCGCAGTTGGCCATCTTCGCCGACTAAGATCACGTTGCAGGTTGCTCGCCGGTCATATTCAGTTGTACCGGCTGCGGCTGAACCTATTGAGTCTGCGACCCCGTCTGAGGCGACCCCGTCTGAGGCGACCCCGTCTGAGGCGACCCCGTCTGAGGCGACCCCGTCTGAGGCGACCCCGTCTGAGGCGACCCCGTCTGAGGCGACCCCGTCTGAGGCGACCCCGTCTGAGGCGACCCCGTCTACAGAGCTGCAACGATAGCAGTGTTTATTGGCCACGTGGGAGCATGAACTTTCTCCGGATGTTTCTTCAGTGTCGTATGTCGAACTTTCTTCAGAATCTGGCTCTATGCTGTCGGATAAGTCGGAAGATTGTCGGAATCGACAAACACCATTACAGGGATAGGTATAACAATTTAAACCCAAAGTATGCAGGTGTTGTTCAGGATCTTCGTCACCGTCGGCAGAGTCAGAAAACAGAAGACTGGTGAAATAGCCTGTGCTGTAAGTGCTGGCTTGTGGAGCACGTCCTGATGATTCCGGTGCTTGATAATAGGGTTGGCCTTGTTCAGAGCCTGGCATCACAGCAGTGATAGCAAGCCGGTAATTTTCACTCGCTTCCTGTTGCTCAGTAGAGTTAAACAGCAGTGAATTGGCGTTCCAATAGCTTTTTAAAAGCCAACCAACGGTGATAACTGCTTCTATAGCTAAGGATGAATAAGGGTTTGAGCTTGGAGAGGCATCTCTGGTGGTCAGAATGAACTCACAAGCAACCAGCAGATTCGTCGCATAAAGCCATGGCCACGAAATCGACTCTACAAGAGTCGCTTTCATTTTTTGACTGTAAGGCACTTGTCGTTTTATATCAGCTGATGAGTCTGGCTCTACATTGCCGTTTGTATCGACAATGTCTGATGGGTTGCCTGAAAATGTTGGTCGGTTAAGCTTTATAGAAAAGTTATGATCGGGAAAATCTGCATTCTGTTCAACCTCGATAACAAAACGTCTTGCCAACGCTTTAGTCTGGCAGACGACAGAAAACGACAGTAACAGCAGTGCCGCAAAAAGTGAGTGTTTAATAATTCTATCCTTGCCCTGTGGTTTACAGAGAAGAAGGATAGATTAAGAACACAAGAGTGTTTCTTTATCTTTTTCATCAAGAAGGCGTTGTAAAACGCCAACAACCAGGATTTGTGGATCTCAATCACCTGACAGTCTGCTGAACCCTGGCTGAATCGGGCCGTCACCCGTTCACCTTCAGTCAGTTGTCCGGCATCCCGAATAAATTCATCGCCTCTGGCGACAAGGGAATTTTGCGATACCCCCTCAAGGGCGGGTGCCATTTCAAGGATTGAGGTGATTGTTCCGGTTTACATCAACAAGCTGGCGTTTTCGATGTCTTCTTTTATGATTCGACAGGTCAAAAGCACTCTTGCAGACAGTCCCGCATGGTCTCTGCAGACCATCCTCGCCGATCACTGTCACATCGCAGGTCTGTGGTTCGCTGTGGTCTCTTCTTTTGTGGGTCGATAGGGCATAGGAATTATTGAAGAGCTTTCTGCATGGCCATGGTCGGCCATCCACTCCGATGAGTGTTAAGTCGCAAGTTTTTGGTCCGCTATGGTATGTGCTTTTGTGACTCGACAGGCACATAGCATTCTTATACACCGCCCCGCACGGCCGCTGCTGCCCATCCTTCCCAATGACAGTTTCCTTACAGGTTTGTTGCCCGGTGTGATCTTTTCTTATGTGATTCCTCAGGTCCTGATAACTCTTGTAGACCTTTCCGCATGCCTGCTGCTGGCCGTCCTCTCCGGCCATGGTCACTCCACAAGTTCGTTTCCCGCTGTGCATTCTGCATTTGTGATTAGACAGAGTTTGAGCATTCTTGCAGACTGTCCCGCATAGTCGCTTCTGGCCATCTTCCCCAACTAAGGTTGCGTCACAGGTTTGTTGTCCAGTATGGAAGGTTCTTTTGTGATCCGTCAGGGCTTTAGAACTTTTGCAGAGCGTCCTGCATCGGTGAGGCTGGCCATCTTCCCCGATCACGGTTACGTCACAGGTTCGTTGCCTGCTATGGAGAGCGGTTTTGTGAGCTGACAGGGCTTTAGCATTGCTGCAGAGTGTTCCGCATGGCTGCGACCGGCCATTCTTCCCGAGCACCATCATGACACAGGTTTTTTGCCCGGTATGGAATCTACTTTTGTGACTCGACAGGGCACCAACACTTCTGTAGACCATTCCGCATGGTCGTGGCTGGCCATCCTTTCCGACTACTTTTACGCCGCAGGTTTTTTCCCCGCTGTGGTATAAGTTTTTGTGATTCGACAGGGCTTGAAGACTATTGTAGTTTTTTTCGCATGGTCGGTGCTGGCCATCTTGCCCAACTATGGTTTCGTTACAGGTTTGTTGCCTGGTGTGGACGCTTCTCCTGTGATACTTGAGGGCTACAACATTCTGGCAGACCATTCCGCAAGGCCTTGGCTGCCCATCCTCCCCGACTATTGTGACGTAACAGGTTTTTTGCCCGCTATGGTATTGGTTTTTGTGAGACAAAAGTGTTTTTTCATTCTTGTAGACTTTCCGGCATTGCCACAGTTGGCCATCCTCGCCGACTAAGATTACGTTGCAGGTTGCTCGCCCGGTAGTGTCAATTGTACTGGCGGCCCCTGCACCTGTTGAGTCTGCGACCCCGTCTAAGGCGACCCCGTCTAAGGCGACCCCGTCTAAGGCGACCCCGTCTAAGGCGACCCCGTCTAAGGCGACCCCGTCTAAGGCGACCCCGTCTACAGGGCCGCAACGATAACAGTGTCTACTGGCCAGGTGGGAGCATGCACTTTTTCCGGATGTTTCTTCAGTGTCGTATGTCGAACTTTCTTCACAACCTGGCTCTACGCTATCGGATGGGTCGGAAGATTGTCGGAATCGACAAACACCATTACAGGGATAGATATAACAATTTAAACCCAAAGTATGCAGGTGTTGTTCAGGACCCTCGTCACCGTCGGCAGAGTCAGAAAACAGGAGACTGGTGAAATAGCCTGTGGTGTAAGTGCTGGTTTGTGGGGCACCCTGGCCTGATGATTCTGATGGTTGATAGGGAGGTGGGCCTTGTTCCGAGCCTGGCATCACGGCGGTGATAGCAAGTCGGTGATTTTGACTCGCCTCTTGTTGCTCAATTGGGTTAAACAGTAGTGAATTGGCATTCCAATAGCTTTTTAAAAGCCAGCCAACAGTGAAAACTGCTTCTACAGCTATGGGTGAATGAGGGTTTGAGCCTGGAGAGGCGTCTCTGGTAGTCAGAATGAGCTCATAAGCAACCAGCAGATTCGTCGCGTAACGCCATGGCCAGGAAATTGACTCTATAAGATTCGCTTGCACTTCCTGACTATCAGGTTTGTGTCGTTTGTCATCAGGTGATGAGTCTGGTCCTACATTGCCGTTTGTGTCTACAGTGACTGATGGGCAGACCACAGAAAACGACAGTAACAGCAGTGCCGCAAAAAGTGATTGTTTAATAATTCTATCCTTGCCCTCTGGTTTACAGAGAAGAAGGATAGATTAAGAAAACAAGAGTGTTTCTTTATCTTTTTCATCAAGAAGGTGTTGCAAAACGCCTACGATTTGTGAATCTTAATCACCTGACAGTCTGCTGAACCCTGGCTGAATCGGGCTGTCACCTGTTCACCTTCAGTCAGTTGTCCGGCATCCCGAATAAATTCATCGCCTCTGGCGACAATGCTGTAGCCTCGAGACAGGGTTGCCAGAGGGCTGACAGCATCCAGCATGCCTGTCAGTTGTTTCAAGCGATTTTCTTTCTGTTTTAAAAGTACCTGCAGAAATGAATCAAGCTGGCTTTTCAGCAGATTCAACTCTCCTTGCAGCCGCTCAATGCGTCTTGAAGGTGAAGACTGTAAAAGCCTGTCGTTTAGCCTTTGATACTTTGCAGCCTGAGCCTGAAGGGCTATGGTCATCGATTGTTGCAGACGAATGTCCAGATCTTTCAGCCGCTGGTTGAGCTCTCTCAGGCGTTCCCCCGGATGACGCAGGCGCAGACTGGTGTTATCAAGCCGCTGGGACAGGGCCTGCAGACGATGCTTCATCAGAGTCTGTAGCTTTCGATTCAGCAGACCGAGCTTATTGAGAATATCCTGTTGGTCCGGACTGAGTACTTCAGCCGCCGCCGATGGCGTCGGTGCCCGGTAATCAGCGACAAAATCAGCAATGGTAAAATCAATTTCATGGCCCACAGCACTGACCACGGGAACTTCAGAAGCCGCTATGGCTCTGGCGACTCTTTCCTCATTGAAAGGCCAGAGGTCTTCCAGTGAACCACCCCCACGACCGACAATCAAAACGTCAAACAACCCACTGCGATTGGCCATTTCAATGCCTCTGACCAGCTCGTCGGCGGCTTCTTTCCCTTGAACCGAACTGGGAATGACTGTGATGGGTATGGAGGGGAAGCGTCTTTTTAATACCGCCAGGATGTCGCGGATAGCCGCGCCTGTTGGAGAGGTCACAACACCAATATGGGAGGGCAGGGCAGGCAGGGGCCTTTTCCGCTCCGCATTGAACAGACCCTCGTTGTCCAGCTTCAGCTTAAGCGCCTCAAAAGCACGTTGAAGAGCACCGGCACCGCCTTCTTCCATGTGATCGACAATCAGCTGGTAGTCGCCCCGGCCCTCATAAAGGCTCACCCGACCCCTGACAATCAGTTGCATGCCTTCAGCCGGAACAAAACGAATGCTGCGATTGCGGTTTTTGAACATCGCACAGCGAATCTGGGCATTGGCATCTTTAAGGGTGAAGTACCAGTGTCCTGATCCGGGTCGGGCAAGGCCGGAAAGTTCGCCTTCCACCCTGACGTTTGCGAAGCGCGTTTCCAGCATTCTCCGGGTTTGGCTGTTCAGCTCTGTTACCGTCAGAGGACGCTGATTGTCTGATTGAGCGGGAGACCCCGGCTCAGCATGAAATAAATTCTGGCCTTGCATGAGAATGTTGATGCTACAGTGTTTGAGAGATGAGATAAGGCTGAACAACAATATACCGGATTATTCCCGAGCAAACTATACACATCATTGATGTCAGGTTGGGTATTTCAGCCACGGGCCTCCTGATACTCTTACTGAGTAGATTATCAACAACTTTTTAAAGACCGAACATTAAGTACCTAACCAGTTGGTTTCGCATATTCTGGACGGCGGCTTTTTCCACCCTTCTGCGTTCCAACTCTGGTTGCGTAGCTATGGCTACGCGCCCGTCGTTGCGCCTTGAAGGATGAAAAAATCCACTCGCCAGAATATGCGAAACCAACTGGCCAGGTACTTATCATTCGGTTTTTAATAAACATCCACATCTCATCCATCGCCATTTCCATGTTCTGATTTATGCAAAAAAAATTCGATTTCGCGTGAGAAAATGTGAAAAAAAGTCACCCAGAAACTAATTTCCAGATTGTATTTTTTGAATGCGGTCCTCACGGCCATCCGGTTATCATCGTACTTAAGCGTTAGATCGGCAGTTGCCAGCAGTGCCAAAAAAACGCTTCTCATTTTTTCATCTTTTTCAATCTTCTGTTTCATGATCCCATTCCAGAACAGATCCCGTTCGTTGTCACAGCTATCATTGAGGGTCTCGTACGCCCAAAAATAATAGTGGATCAGGGCCGACTTTGTGCGATGTTTTTTCAAAAGAACATGACTTATAGCTTCATAATACGGGTGCGATTTCAGTTGCGGAAGGTTATAAACGTATTCATCAAAACTGGAGTCAGGTTGTGGTGTTTCCCGCAGTGCTTTAAACAGGTTTGTATAGTCATATCGGCTTAGCTCGTAGCTGGCAATAGTCTCTGGTAATTGATCAATATCAGCAGCAGTTGCCTCAGATGATGTATCAGGCGCCTCCGATTTATCCGACAAAAAAGCGTTAACAAGGCTTAAGTAGTTTTTAATATTTTTTGGCCTGTCACCACTTTTGATTTCACTGTCCAGCCAAAAACTATATTGTTTTATTCTTTGGTTAATGGGAAAAAGCCTTGTTTTCTTCAGTGGTTCCAGAAGTATTCGCTCAATACTTTCAGGATCACTTATACTCTGGAATAACGCTTCTTCAACTTCAGGGACATCATTGCTGAACACAAATTGGATGTTATGGTGTATGGGGGTAATCAAAAAATGCTTTGCGATCAGTGTTGGCCAACCAGCCTGGGGGATATGCAAAAGATTAAAGCGTTTATCAGTAAAGACTCTGATGGCTGCCTCAACGGCAAAACCTACACCATATAGAGAGCTTGCTAATAGCCCTGGCAAGATGTCCGTGACAATCTTACCCGCTTCAATAAAGATCTTTTCCCCTGGTTTTCTGGCCGATGCGTATTGAATAACAGGCTTATTGTCCAGGTCTGTTTGCCAGGCTTCTGATGTCTCGTCCTGGTAATACTGGTAGTTATCCAGTCGCATAGCCACTAGTGATTCCAGATAACCGGCATAAGGAAAGTTGAGATGGCGTGCTTTCTGGAAATGGGCATGTGCGCTGAGCATAACTCTTTTGTGACCGGTTAATATTATCTGCTGAGAGTCCAAATTTATTTGTGCCTCCAGAAGTGTCAGGCCAGCCAGACAATGAAGCCAGCCTGACATCTCTGATGATTGAGAGTCCATTCTATCTTCATATTCTTCTAACTGCTGTTTTAATTCCTCGTAGCCAGCTTTTCTCGCTTGTTGAATAGCTATAATAAAAATATTTTCGTTTCCAGCTGTGAACATTTTCAAGTGTTCATGATTAAAGACAATATGTTCGATGATTCTTGATTCAATATGACTTGCAATAGTGTTTACTGGCTTATGCCATACAAAGTGTTGAAAACGTGCGAGAAATGTTTCCCAGTCATAGGACTTAATCTGGAGTTTTTTTGCCTTTTCTGCATTTCCACCAATGAGCCTGAGAATATACTCGTGAATCAGAAAAAAGGTGTTGTACCAGTAGGATTCTTTATCGTTGGCAGTCATTTCGGGAAGCAAATGAATTATTTTTTTCAGAAGTCGAAAGTCGTGACCAAAATGAAGTGCGGTTGTGCGGGCCTGGATTTCAAAGGGAAGAGCTTTAAGATGAGGGAGATCCGGCTCTGCTTCTGGTGATTCACTAACCAGATAAAAAGCAAGTTCTATAATATCTGCCATTACCCGAATATCAGGATCAGTATCACTAGAGAGCTTGCCCTGAGCTTCTTTCAGGGATACGTACACGTTCGAGTCTGATGCCAGGCCGAAGACTGAATAGTAAATGGTCAACATAGATAAATCCAGATAATCAGAATCCAACAAATCCGGTCGACCAGAAGCGAGGTAGAGAATCAGTCTTAATATTGCTTCCTTATCAGCTTCCGCTTGCAATTTTGCTTCTGCTTCCGCTGCCGCTTTTGTTACTGCTTTCGATTTCGCTGCTACTTTTGCTTTCTCTGCCGCATTCGATTCCGCTACTACTTTTGCTTTCGCTGCCGCTGTCACTGCCGCTTTCGTTTCCGCTATTGCTGTCGCTACCGTTCCCGATTCCTCTGGCGCTCTCCTTTGAGGTTTCTTTTCCACTGTAGCTTCTGCCAGCGCTATCGCTGCTGCTGTCGCTTTTGTATCTGCTAACTCTATGGCTACTGCTGCCGCATTCTCAGCTTCCCTAACTGCCGAAGCCTCTCTCTCTGCCGCAGCCTCTCTCAACGTCGCTATCACTGCCGCAGCTGTTCCCGCTTTCACCAGCGATCGTTCATGCTGTCCGTTACGCATATGTTGGGTAATAGTATATTGTTGGTTCATTCGACTCAAAACAGTATCAACTGAACCATCAGAGCCTTTTATCGGAAGCTGCTCCATAAACTCTCTGAGTATTCGTATGGAAGTTGTTACCCTGCCGGGAATATTGCTTTGCGGGTTTTTCGTATAAGTCTCTGTACCAAAGGCCAGTTTCAGTTCGAAAGGCTTTGGAATCAGTATCAGCCACTTGAGCAATACTCCGATCATAACCATTAGGTTTGAATCCGATTCTAATAAAATCTCAATAGACTGTGACACCCCGGAGAATGCAGAGTAAATGGCTCTGGATGTTGCACTGGACTCTATTTCCATAGCATATTCAAAAAACAGCAAGAGTATCGGGGCATAAGGGAAGCCATGATCACCAGACAATAAAATAGTTTCGTTTATCCTTTTGGCGTTGAGTTTCACTTCCGGGCCAAAGGGTAACTCAATGGTTTTGTTGTCATCTGACATTTTGGCACCCATCATGGCCAGTGCCTTCATAAAATAGTAATAACCGATTCCCAGTCTGTTTGTTAAATGGTTACCATTTCTTATTATTGCCTTTCGGAATGCAGTGATTTGCTTTTCTGCCTGTTGCAAAAATTTCTCCGGGTTGCTCTGAATAAGTCTGAGTTCCTGAATAATATTGTTATCCAGTTGTAATAAATACTGGTTATAAATTTGTTCATCGTATGGTCCTGTTGACGGTCGGATGCCAGGCCTCAGGTCTTTTGGTTGCCTGGCTGCTTTTACGGTTCTTTTTGCTTTTTCAGAATGTGTACCTGTTCCAGAGGTTAGTTGCGCCGGAGTGGGGGAAACCGGAACCTTTTTGATTTGAATAAAGTCTCTTGCAAGCAGCAAAGAGCGGGCAAGCATCCAGTCTTTTATTAAATCGGGTCTGGACTTTTTAGTCGCCTTATTACTTATTTGGTCATGATGCCCGTCAAATAGTTCCTTTTCACTCTTGCTGTCTTTGCTTAACGAAGCCTTGAGATAGCTTTCCCAAAAACCCATTTTCCAAAAGGCTATGAATCTGGGTTGATGATATTTGAGCAGTTGTCCGGTTTGCTCAGTATCCATGAATGCTTTCAGGTCAGTCATGGCCAGTACCTGTGGGAAATAAGATATATCCATGTGCTGAGGTTTTTTTTTCAAGGCTCCCTTAATTTGCAGGGCATTGAGGCTATACGACCAAAGTTCACTGTGAATCTGACTGGTTGCAGGCTCTTGTTTTTTCTCCAGTATCAGTATCAGCGACCCGATGGTTTGTTGCAGCTCCCGAGCCCCGGGACGCACTGCTTTCAGGGATGTTAATATCGAGGTGGTATCCGGTTCTCTCAGGGCATTGACAATGGCCTTTACCTCTCTGCCTCTGTCTGACAGGTCTGACTCTTTGGCTAACCCCTGCTCAATCCTGGTCAGGGTTATGGTGTCTGTATCCTGATAGAGCTGCTCCAGAAATCCACCCTTCAATAGACCTTCAACTTTTACCTGGTTGAAGCTTGTCGCTCTGGAAGCCATGCTGCGTAACAGTCGGCTGACAGGTTCCATCTGAGGCCAGCCTGCCGGATGTTGGTTGCGCAATTGCATCCCGATTAATAATTGGTAGGCAAGCGGTATACCGGCGATGGCTGCCGGTAACAGCAGCTTGAAAGCCTTCTCATAGATCTGCAGTATTTCTGATTTTCCAGATGGAAATTTCTGGTTCAGAATGAACAACGCCTGAACCAGTTGCGCATAGGGGAAGTGGTTCTCATAAGCCGCCTGCTCTAAGTCTTTGCGCTGTTGACTGCCCGGGGTATTGGCCAGGTTGATGGTGATGACTGGCTGGTCTGTGGATGTATCAGCAGAGGCTCCGGAACAGGCCAGTATTTTCAGGGTTTTTGTTTTTCCGTCCTGCAGTTGCTTTTGCAGTGTATCGGATTCTGTACCGGGCGCAGGGTTTTCTTCAGAGGCTTTGCAATCTTGTGTCTTTGTTGCCCTGTTCAGCTCGTCCGGAAAACTATGATCCATCTCCTTAAGCCAGTTTGATAGTTCTACGGACTGAGACAAGGCTGTTTCGAAATCGATCGTAGTCGGGACTGACTTTTGGGCTGCAGTTTTATTCTTGCTTTTATTTGAGCGCTCAGCAGGATCAGGTGCCACTGCCTCACTGTTATCAGCAACTACAGAGCATTGATTATCAGGGCTTGCTTCTACTGTGATAGCGTTTTTTTCTGGCACCGTGGCAATGTCGCTTATTTCTTGTTGTTTCTGTTTCTTCTCATGGGAATTGAAAGAAGCATCTTTTGTTATCGCCTCTGCACTTTCGACATAAGTAGCAGTAGAAACTGTTGCATGTTCGTCAATATCACTATTGCTTTCCAGTGCCTTGTCAGGTTGGGGCTTGACATAAGGAAGCAGAAATTCCGGTAACCCGGTTGATTCTGAAGAACGGCTGAGCAGTGACTCATGAATAATCGCCTGAACCTGTTGCTCAGTGTCACTTGTCAGCAAGATTTTTAATATATTTTGAGCATTTTGCCCCCTTCTTTTTGCATCAATGCTTGGGTAGGTTTGATCAAATTGCGTGTCCTGAAGCAGTTTTTCAACCATAGCGGGCAGGCTTGGCATAAGTAGCCTGGAACTCTTGGCAAAAGGTTCTACACGGGTGAAATCGAAATACCCTTGAGGGCCGGCAGAAATATTGATCGATAAGATGCGCCATTTTTTGGTCTTGCAAGCGGCGAATCTTATCGTATTTTCTTTGCCGTTATCGGGAAAGCAATGGATCTTTAAAGTGTGCAGTAACCCTATGCGCCGCAATTCTTTCGGGCTGGCTAAAGCTATGGTGTGAAAGTTGTTGCGTCTCACGGTAGTGCCAGGCAGGGCGCGTGTCAGCTTTTCCTCAAGGGAGGCCGAAATCTTTTCCAGACTTTGAATATTCTCAACTGCCAGATCAATATTATTGGTAGCAGGTACCTTGCCCAGTTCGGTGGGTTTAAACAATGACGCGAGATGTTGCCATCTGGCTAAACCCCCGTAAACAAGAGCATCTTCAGTATCGGATATAATACTCTCGGCTTCTGCATAGGTTTTTCTAAAAACAGGTGCCAGCACCAGGAGTGCAGGAATCACATAGCGGATATCCTGTTTTTTTACTAAAAATACGCCCTCGGAATAATCTTTTACATGATTATCCAAAGACTGTATTTTGTCGTTTATTGCAGATGTGGAGAGATCAGGGGCTATAAAGGCGATGTATTTACTGGCAGACTCTTCCCAGAAAAAAACCACTGCGCCAAGCACGTTTTTGCTAACGTAAAATGTCCCGTCAGGGTTCTCTGTATCGTCGAACGGGTAACAAACAAGGCGTAATTTATTGTAAAACCTGAACAGGTTCTGTCCGAGATCTCCCAGCATGAATTTATCGGGTGCAATAAACGCCTGTTGTAGCATTTCGCTGGCAGATTGTATGGACGCCGCTTCCAGCAGTGCGCTGGCAGATTTTGTGGATGCCTCCTCCAGCCGTTCGCTGGCAGATTTTATGGCGTTGCACTGGAGCGTTTCCCGGCATAACAAAACATCCTTCTGCCATTGTGGAAACAGTTCCCATAAAGCATTTTCAAGCGTACTGTCTTCCAGCCATTCGTTTTCCTGCTTGTTCAGGTAGGAGCTGATCAGGAAGTGAGTGAACCAGGGGGCGTTGTCACTTTGATGAGACAGTTTTACCGTGTGATTCTCGTGAAACAGGAACATATGGATATTTTCAAGCCCGTCCAGAGGCTCTTGAGGGGTGTGGTCATGGTAGCTATGGGAGAGATATCCCCGACCATCAGTAACAATGACCTGTATAGAATTTGCCAGTGCTTTGGATGCCAGCATCATGTGTTGCTGGTTTTTTGGATCAAAACCCCGAAGCATCTGGTTATATAATGTTTCACTGCAACAGTCGGGTGGTTTGCATAGACGGAGCAGGGTTTCAAATTTTTCCCTGGATGTGATACCAAGCTGTTCTGACAGAAAGTCCGATCTATGGGTCATTCTTTCAGGCCGAAGTCCGGAGCGCCTGTACAAATAGAATAGATGTCTAAGCAGGGATGCTGAGGGTTCTGCGTCTGCTGGTGTGGCCGGATGGTTGCCGCCCGGTGGTGGTGGCTCATTGTCGTCAATATTGTTCCTACCGACAGAGCTGGCAGTTCGTTTACTTTTGTTGCCACTTTGTTCGGCTGTTTGTGCAGAGGGATTACTCGGGGAGGACTGAGATTCAGGCGGTCCATTATTCCCCTGGACACCAGAAGCTGTCACTATGTCTGATGTAAACCCCATAGAGGGGAGTGACACATCTGGCTGATGAGGGATGGCAGGAGGATGAAAACCGTCGAATGCGTTGCTTGTTTGGGGCACCAAAGCCAGTGGGTTTCCGTCTGTTTGACGGGTAAAATAAGGTGATACACGACCGGAAAAGTGTGAGTGGACAGGGTGCCCCGGAAACTCCCGGTTTAAATAGGTCAGCACATTGTTCAGTAACTCAGGCCGCCGTTTAACAAACTGGTAAAGTGAACCGGGGTCGCTCTGAATCTGCTCCCTTACCCGGGCACTGAGGCTTTTGGGGATGGGGGATATGAACCCTGAGAGAATTCCCCGCCATTGATAGAGATTAAAGGGCGTACTGGTCACCGTGCTCATAAGCAGGGCGGCCAGGTTAAGGTGCTCACTTTCTACCAGGGTGCCAATTTCAGGTCCGTCCCAACCGGCGTAATGATCCTCGACATTATAAGGGGCATCAGCGAACCGCATCAGCAGCACCGGGTCACCTGCTCCCCAGAAATGGTATTTCCGATGTCTGTCGTTGCGGGCGATGAATAAAGAAGATCTTGACCAGGCTGGACAGGTATCATTGCCAGGCGATACTTTTTCCAGTGCCCAGAGGTTAAAGTACTTCCCGTTCATGAGTGCCGGGCTGGGTTCTACCGCAGTCTCGGGAATACCCGGTTGGTAAAGCCAGCTTTGATCCGACCATTGATAAAGCCAGTGATTATTCTGGCAGGCGTGAATTTTTTCTTTGTCAGTTGTCTTGCTTTTATTAGATTCTCCAAACAACTTATTGTTGGAAGAGAGACAGTGAATAGCCTGATTGACCCGCTTGATATAGCCACTGTCTAAAGCGGTTTGCCCGTCAGTGCTGATGATGTCTTTTTTAGCCAGTTCGGGCAATAGCCAGGGTTTTGCGTGATTCAGCGGGAAGTCAATAAGAACGCTCTGACACTTTTTATGCTCTGTAAGCGGATTAGTCTGGCAGATAATGGCCTGCAGGCGATTCTGCTGACTTTCCCGCCAGGGACGCAGGAAAAGGGTACTGGTATGGGTGTCGTTTAGTAGTTTCCAAAGCGACAGCCAGGCAGACAGAGAATCACCCTCGACGGCCTGAGTCTCTGACGATGATGTCGAGGGTGAAGCCGTAATCTGCCATACAGGATGATTTTCGATGCAAGTGGTTTGCACTGATAAGCGGCTTTTCAGCAAAGAGTGATCGATCATCACCGGATGAAGATTGCAATCGGGGGCATCACCAAAAGCCCGGGACAGTGAGGGGAAGCCGCGACTGAAAGAAGGGTAGGGTATGATTGAAGGCGGAAGCAGTTTTGCAAACAGGAACCCGGGCAGATGACTCAACCATTGATTCCTGAAAAAAAGGGACAGTTTTTTGGGGGTGCCAACGTCGTGTATTACGTGATAATGGTTACCCAGCTTGAGGTGAAAGTTATTGGCTTTAAATCCGGCGTAGAGACCCAAAAAGCGGATTTCTGGTGCCTTGTATCCGGGTTCACTCTGGTGGCCGGAGGCATGACCTGTTTGTACGTTCATTGCAATCATGAACAGCAGCGAAACAAAGAGAAGTTTTGACAGTCTTCTGTGACAAACAAGCATAGAGTTGCCATAGATCCCAATTGATGATTATTAATTTATTAATCAGAGTTGACCCGTTAAACAACAGTTTTTATTTATTGAATTGTTCTGATCTCTATGGAGTCTGAGGAAAAATAGCAGTGGGTTCAGGATGTAGCAAGAGTGGCTTTGTAGCTGAGCGTAAACTGAACACATGCCTTCAATTTACTCATTTGGCCTTTCCAGTGCTCTTAACCAGCCAGGTGCTGAATGAAGTAATATTTTTTGTTGGTTTTTATATTGCTTTTGATGGAAGTCTGCTTTTTGTGTCTCTCCCAGAGCAAAAGCGGAAGTGGCCGAGATCCCGTGAAAAAAGGCCAACCAGGAAGCAAAATCGGTATTGTATTGTTTGAATGCAGTGTTCATGGCCTCCCGGTTATCATCGTACATAACCGTTAGGTCGGCGGTTGCCAGGAGTGTCAGGAAAGCTTTTTTCATTGATTCATTTTCTTCAATCTTCTTTGTCATTATTTCTTCCCAGAACAGCTGCCGTTCGTTGTCATAGCTGTTATCGAGGGTCTCGTAAGCCCATAAATAATAGTGAATCAGGGCTGATTTTGTACGATGTTTCTTCAAAAGAGCATTACTGATAGCCTCATACTTTGGGTGAGATTTTAGCCGGGGCAGATTAAAAACGAATTCATCCAAACCGGTTTCAGGTTGTGGTGTTTCATGTAGCAATCCAAACGACGTTGTATAGTCAAACCGACTTCGCTCATAGCTTGTGATATTCTCTGATAATTGATCAACATCAGAAGTTGTTGTCAGGGATGATATATCCGGCACCTCTGATTTACCCAATACAAAAGCTTTGACAAGGCTCAAATACTTTTTACTATTTTCTGGCCTGCTACTGCTTTTGATTTTGTTGTCCAGAGCAATACCATATTGTTTTGGTCTTTTTTTAATGGGGAAATGCCTTGTTTTCTCCAGTGGTTCCAGAAGTATTCTCTCAATGCTGTCAGGATTACTTATCTCGGGAAATAACGCTTCTTCAACTTCCGGGCCATGATTGCTGAATACAAATTGCAGGTTATGGATTACGGGGGTAATCAAAAAATGCTTTGCGATCAGTGCTGGCCAACCGGCCTGAGGGGTTTGCAGAAGATTAAACCGCTTGTCAGTAAAGAGTCTGATAGCTGCTTCAGCCGCAAAACGTACACCCAATCTAGAGCTTGTTAATAAGCTGGGCAAAATATCGTAAACAACTTTACCTGCTTCAACAAAGATCGTTTCCCCTGGTTTTTTGGTCGATGTGTATTGAATAACAGGGTTATTGGTGGAGTCTGTCCGCGAGGCTTCTGAAGTCTCATCCTGATAATACTGGAAGTGGTTTGACAGCCGCATAAACCCCAGTGATTCCAGATAACCACCATAAGGAAAGCCATGTTGACGTGCTCTTCCGAAATGATAAACAGCACTGGACAGGACGCTTGTGTGTCCGTTTAATACTACCCGCTGCAAGCCAGAACTTACTTGTGCCTCCAGAAGCGTCAATCCAGCCAGACAATGAAGCCAGCCTGACATCTGTACAGATTGAATATCCAATTTACCATCATATTCGTTTAACTGCTGTTTTAATTTCTGATAGCCAACTTTTCTGGCTTGCTCAATAGCAAGAATAAAAATACTTTCGTTTCCAGCTATGAATATTTCCAAGCTGTCATAGTTAAAGACAACCTGTTCCATGATTTTTGATTCAATACGACTTGCGACAGTATTTGCTGGCTTATACCATGTATAGTGCCTAAACCAATCGTGTAATGTTTGCCAACCAACTGAATCAATCTGGAGTTTTTTTGCCTTTTCTGCATTTCCACCAATGAGCGTGAGAATATACTCGTGAATCAGAAAAAAGGTGTTGTAATAATACGACATGGTATCGTGGACAGCTATTTCAGGAAGCAAATGAATTATTTTTGCCAGAAGTCGTAAGTCATGACCAAAATGAAGAATGGTCATGTTAGCCTGGGAAGAGAATGGAAGGGCCTTAAGATGATGGAGATCCGGCTCTTCTTCTGGTGATGGATTATACAGAACCAGATAAAAAGCAAGTTCTATAATATCTGCCAGTGCCCGCCTCTCCGGATCAATATCTTTAGTGAGCTCGCTCTGAACCTGTCTCAGGAATGTGGTAACCTCCAAGTCTGAAACATAGCCTAATATAGAAAAGTTAATGATCAATGTCGAAAAATCCAGGCTATGAAAATCCAACAGTTCCGTTCGGCCAGTAGCGATGTAAAGTGTCAATCTTAATTCTGCTTCCGCTGTCTCTACTGTTTCCAAATTCGCTGCCGCCAGCGCTTTTTCTGCAGCTATCACTTCCGCTTTAGCTTTTGCTAACTCCGTATTTAACGTTAATACTCTCGCTTCTGTATTCGCTATCTCTAAGGCTACTGCTGCCGCTGTCGAAGCCTCTTTCGCTTCTGTATTCGCTACCTCTAAGGCAACTGCAGCCGCTCTCGAAGCCTCTCTCGCTTCTGCATTTGCTGTCTCCAGAGCTACTGCTGCTGCTTTCGAAGCATTTTTCGCTACTTCTAAAGCTTTCAGAGCTTCTTTCGTTGCGGCTAACAGTACTCCAGCCACTCCTGCTTTGCCTGACTCGGCTGCAGCCGATTTCTTTTCCGCTTTTTCATTCTGTTTGTTTGGCAGATGCTGGGTAATGGTATGTTTCTGGCCCATTCGACTCAAAACAACATCAACTGCGCCGTCAGAGCCTTTTACCGTTAGCTGATCCATAAATTCTCTGAGTATTCGTATGGAAGGTGTTACCCTGCCGAGAATATTGCTTTGCGGGCTTTTCAGGTAGGTGTTTCCATCAAAGGCCAGTTTCAGTTTGAAAGGCTTTGGAATCAGTATCAGCCACTTGAGTAATAGTCCGGCCATAACCTGTGGGATTGAGAGCGATTCTAATAAAATCTCAATAGACTGCGACACTCCGGAGAATGCAGAGTAATGGGCCTTCGCTATTGTATTAGTATTTCCTCCCATGCCATGCTCAAAAAACAGCAAGAGCAATGGGGCATAGGGGAAGAAATGTTTATCAGACAATCTAATAGTCTCTTTTATCTTTTTAGCGTTGAGTTTGACTTCAGGGGTAAAAGACAACTCAATGGTTTTTTCATCATCTGACATTTTGGCCCCCATCATGGCCAGTGCCTTCAGAAAATAGTAATAACCGATTCCCAGATTGTCTGTTAAATCGTTGCCATTTCTTACCAGAGCTTTTCTGAATGCAGTGATGTGAGCTTCTACCTGTTGTAAAAAATTCTCCGGGTTGCTCTGAATAAGTCTGAGTTCCTGAATAATATTGTTATCCAGTTGTACTAAATACCGGATATATAATTGTTCATTGTGCGATCCTGTTGATGGTCGGATGCCAGGCCTCAGGTCTTTTGGTTGCCTGGCTGCTTTTACGGTTCTTTTTGCTTTTTCAGAATGTGTACCCGTTCCAGACGTTAGTTGCGCCGGAGTGGCGGAAGCCGGAACCTCTTTGATTTGAATAAAGTCTCTTGCAAGCAGCAAAGAGCGGGCAAGCATCCAGTCTTTTATTAAATCGGGTCTGGACTTTTTAATCGCCTTATTACTTATTTGGTCATGATGCCCGTCAAATAGTTCCTTTTCACTCTTGCTGTCTTTGCTTAACGAAGCCTTGAGATAGCTTTCCCAAAAACCCATTTTCCAAAAGGCTATGAATCTGGGTTGATGATATTTGAGCAGTTGTCCGGTTTGCTCAGTATCCATGAATGCTTTCAGGTCAGTCATGGCCAGTACCTGTGGGAAATAAGATATATCCATGTGCTGAGGTTTTTTTTTCAAGGCTCCCTTAATTTGCAGGGCATTGAGGCTATACGACCAAAGTTCACTGTGAATCTGACTGGTTGCAGGCTCTTGTTTTTTCTCCAGTATCAGTATCAGCGACCCGATGGTTTGTTGCAGCTCCCGAGCCCCGGGACGCACTGCTTTCAGGGATGTTAATATCGAGGTGGTATCCGGTTCTCTCAGGGCATTGACAATGGCCTTTACCTCTCTGCCTCTGTCTGACAGGTCTGACTCTTTGGCTAACCCCTGCTCAATCCTGGTCAGGGTTATGGCGTCTGTATCCTGATAGAGCTGCTCCAGAAATCCACCCTTCAATAGACCTTCAACTTTTACCTGGTTGAAGCTTGTCGCTCTGGAAGCCATGCTGCGTAACAGTCGGCTGACAGGTTCCATCTGAGGCCAGCCTGCCGGATGTTGGTTGCGCAATTGCATCCCGATTAATAATTGGTAGGCAAGCGGTATACCGGCAATGGCTGCCGGTAGCAGTAGCTCGAAGGTTTTTTCGTAGATCTGCAATACTTCTGATTTTCCAGCTGGGAATTTCTGGTTCAGAATGAATAACGCCTGAACCAGTTGCGCATAAGGAAAGTGGTTCTCATAAGCCGCCTGTTCTAAGCTTTTGGCCGGGGTATGGGCCAGGTTGATGGTGATGACTGGCTGGTCTGTAGATGTATCAGCCGATGCTCCGGAACAGGCCAGTGTTTTCAGGGTTTTTGTTTTTCCGTCATGCAGTTGCTTTTGCAGTGTATTGGATTCTTTATCGGGCGCAGGATTTTCTGTCGGGGCTTCGCTTTCTGCAGAGGCTTTGCAATCTTGTGTCTTTGTTGCCCTGTTCAGCTCGTCCGCAAAGCTATGATCCATCTCCTTAAGCCAGTTTGATATTTCTACGGACTGAGACAAGGCCGTTTCGAAATCGATCGTATTCGAGATTGACTTTTGGGCTGGGGTGTTATTCTTTCTTTTATTTGAGCGTTCAGCAGGATCAGGTGCCATTGCCTCACTGTTATCAGCAACTACAGAGCGTTGATCATCAGCGCTTGCTTCTACTGTGATATCGTTTTTTTCTGGTACCGTGGCAATGTCGCTTATTTCTTGTTGTTTCTGTTTGTTCTCTTGGGAATCGAAAGAAGAATCTTTTGTTATCGCTTCTGTAGCTTCGACATGAGCAGCGGTAGAAACTGTTGCCTGTTCGTCAATATCACTATTGCTTTCCAGTGCCTTGTCAGGTTCGGGCTTGATATAAGGAAGCAGAAATTCCGGTAACCCGGATGCTTCTGAAGAACGGCTGAGCAGTGACTGTTGAATAATCGCCTGAACCTGTTGCTCAGTGTCACTCGCCAGCAAGATTTTTAATATATTTTGAGCATTTTGCCCCCTTTTCTTTGCATCAATGCCCGGGCAGGTTTGATCAAGTTGTGTGTCCTGAAGCAGTTTTTCAACCATAGCGGGCAGGCTTGGCATAAGTAGCCTGGAACTCTTGGCAAAAGGTTCTACACGGGTGAAATCGAAATACCCTTGAGGGCCGGCAGAAATATTGATCGATAAGATGCGCCATTTTTTGGTCTTGCAAGCGGCGAATCTTATCGTATTTTCTTTGCCGTTATCGGGAAAGCAATGGATCTTTAAAGTGTGCAGTAACCCTGTGCGCCGCAATTCTTTCGGGCTGGCTAAAGCTATGGTGTGAAAGTTGTTGCGTCTCACGGTAGTGCCAGGCAGGGCGCGTGTCAGCTTTTCCTCAAGGGAGGCCGAAATCTTTTCCAGACTTTGAATATTCTCAACTGCCAGATCAATATTATTGGTAGCAGGTACCTTGACCAGTTCGGTGGGTTTAAACAATGACGAGAGATGTTGCCATCTGGCTAAACTCCCATAAACAAGAGCATCTTCAGTATCGGATATAATACTCTCGGCTTCTGCATAGGTTTTTCTAAAAACAGGTGCCAGCACCAGGAGTGCAGGAATCACATAGCGGATATCCTGTTTTTTTACTAAAAATACGCCCTCGGAATAATCTTTTACATGATTATCCAAAGACTGTATTTTGTCGTTTATTGCAGATGTGGAGAGATCAGGGGCTATAAAGGCGATGTATTTACTGGCAGACTCTTCCCAGAAAAAAACCACTGCTCCAAGCAGGTTTTTGCTAACGTAAAATGTTCCATCAGGGTTCTCTGTATCGTCGAACGGGTAACAAACAAGGCGTAATTTATTGTAAAACCTGAACAGGTTCTGTCCGAGATCTCCCTGCATGAATGTATCGGGTGCAGTAAACGCCTGTTGTAGTATTTCGCTGGCAGATTTTATGGACGCCTCCTCCAGCCGTTCGCTGGCAGATTTTATGGCGTTGCACTGGAGCGTTTCCCGGCATAACAAAATATCCTTCTGCCATTGTGGAAACAGTTCCCATAAAGCATTTTCAAACGCACTGTCTTCCAGCCATTCGTTTTCCTGCTTGTTTAAGTAGGAGCTGATCAGGAAGTGAGTGAACCAGGGGGTGTTGTCACTTTGATGAGAGAGTTTTACCGTGTGATTCTCGTGAAACAGAAACATATGGATATTTTCAAGCCCATCCAGAGGCTCTTGAGGTGTGTGGTCATGGTAGCTATAGGAGAGATATCCCCGACCATCAGTAACAATGACCTGTATAGAATTTTCCAGTGCTTTGGATGCCAGCATCATGTGTTGTTGGTTTTTTGGATCAAAACCCCGGAGCATCTGGTTATATAATGTTTCACTGCCACAGTCGGGTGGTTTGCATAGACGGAGCAGGGTGTCAAATTTTTCCCTGGATGTGATACCAAGCTGTTCTGAAAGAAAGTCCGATCTATGGGCCATTCTTTCAGGCCGAAGTCCGGAGCGCCTGTACAAATAGAATAGATGTTTAAGCAAGGATGCTGAGGGTACTGCGTCTGCTGGTGTGACCGGATGCTTGCCGCCCGGTGGTGGTGGCTCATTGTCGTCAATATTGTTCCTACCGACAGAGCTGGCAGTTCGTTTACTTTTGTTGCCACTTTGTTTGGCTTTTTGTGCAGAGGGATTACTCGGGGAGGACTGAGATTCAGGCGGTCCATTATTCCCCTGGACACCAGAAGCTGTCACTATGTTTGATGTAAACCCCATAGAGGGGAGTGACACATCTGGCTGATGAGGGATGGCAGGAGGATGAAAACCCTCGAATGCGTTGCTTGTTTGGGGCACCAAAGCCAGTGGGTTTCCGTCTGTTTGACGGGTAAAATAAGGTGATACACGACCGGAAAAGTGTGAGTGGACAGGGTGCCCCGGAAACTCCCGGTTTAAATAGGTCAGCACATTGTTCAGTAACTCAGGCCGCCGTTTAACAAACTGGTAAAGTGAACCGGGGTCGCTCTGAATCTGCTCCCTTACCCGGGCACTGAGGCTTTTGGGGATGGGGGATATGAACCCTGAGAGAATTCCCCGCCATTGATAGAGATTAAAGGGCGTACTGGTCACCGTGCTCATAAGCAGGGCGGCCAGGTTAAGGTGCTCACTTTCTACCAGGGTGCCAATTTCAGGTCCGTCCCAACCGGCGTAGTGATCCTCGACATTATAAGGGGCATCAGCGAACCGCATCAGCAGCACCGGATCACCTGCTCCCCAGAAATGGTATTTCCGATGTCTGTCGTTGCGGGCGATGAATAAAGAAGATCTTGACCAGGCTGGACAGGTATCATTGCCAGGCGATACTTTTTCCAGTGCCCAGAGGTTAAAGTACTTCCCGTTCATGAGTGCCGGGCTGGGTTCTACCGCAGTCTCGGGAATACCCGGTTGGTAAAGCCAGCTTTGATCCGACCATTGATAAAGCCAGTGATTATTCTGGCAGGCGTGAATTTTTTCTTTGTCAGTTGTCTTGCTTTTATTGGGTTCTCCAAACAACTTATCGTGGGAAGAGAGGCAGTGAATAGCCTGATTGACCCGCTTGATATAGCCACTGTCCAAAGCGGTTTGCCCGTCAGTGCTGATGATGTCTTTTTTAGCCAGTTCGGGCAATAGCCAGGGTTTTGCGTGATTCAGCGGGAAGTCAATAAGAACGCTCTGACACTTTTTATGCTCTGTAAGCGGATTAGTCTGGCAGATAATGGCCTGCAGGCGATTCTGCTGACTTTCCCGCCAGGGGCGCAGGAAAAGGGTACTGGTATGGGTGTCGTTTAGTAGTTTCCAAAGCGACAGCCAGGCAGACAGAGAATCACCCTCGACGGCCTGAGTCTCTGACGATGATGTCGAGGGTGAAGCCGTAATCTGCCATACAGGATGATTTTCGATGCAAGTGGTTTGCACTGATAAGCGGCTTTTCAGCAAAGAGTGATCGATCATCACCGGATGAGGATTGCAATCGGGGGCATCACCAAAAGCCCGGGACAGTGAGGGGAAGCCGCGACTGAAAGAAGGGTAGGGTATGATTGAAGGCGGAAGCAGTTTTGCAAACAGGAACCCGGGCAGATGACTCAACCATTGATTCCTGAAAAAAAGGGACAGTTTTTTGGGGGTGCCAACGTCGTGTATTACGTGATAATGGTTACCCAGCTTGAGGTGAAAGTTATTGGCTTTAAATCCGGCGTAGAGACCCAAAAAGCGGATTTCTGGTGCCTTGTATCCGGGTTCACTCTGGTGGCCGGAGGCATGACCTGTTTGTACGTTCATTGCAATCATGAACAGCAGCGAAATAAAGAGAAGTTTTAACAGTCTTCTGTGACAAACGAGCATAGAGTTGCCATAGATCCCAACTGATGATTATTAATTTATTAATCAGAATTGACCTGTTAAACAACAGATTTTATTTATTGAATTGTTCTGATCTCTATGGAGCCTGAGGAAAAATAGCAGTGGGTTCAGGATGTAGCAAGAGTGGCTTTGTAGCTAAGCGTAAACTGAACACATGCCTTCAATTTACGGATTTGGTCTTCCTGCTATTCCTGCTGATTAGTTAATTAATGAAGTTACATGCCTTTTAGTTTTTCAAAAAGCTCGAAATGATAATCTGCCTTTTGCTTCTCGCCCAGAAATAAGGCGGAAGTGGCTGAGATCGAGTGTAAAAAGGCCAGCCAGCTAGAAAGATCTATATTGTATTGTTTGAATGCATTGATCATTGCCTCCCGGTTATCATCGTACATAACCGTTAGATCGGCGGTTGCCAGAAGTGCCAAGAAAGCTTTTTTCATTGGTTTATTTTCTTCGATTTTCTTTGTCATTATCTCACTCCAGAACAGATCCCTTTCGTTTTCAAGGCTATCATTGAGGGTCTCGTAAGCCCATAAATAATAATGAATCAGGGCTGACTTTTTACGATGCTTATTCAAAAGAGCATTCGTTATAGCCTCGTAATTTGGGTGAGATTCCAGCCTGGGGAGGTTATAAACGAATTCATCCAAACCGGTTTCAGGTTGTGGTGTTTCCTGTTGTTCTTTCAACAATGTTGTATAGTCGAACCGGCTTAGCTTATAGCTTGCAATACTCTCTGATAATTGATCACTGTCAGAAACTGTTGCCTCGTATGGTGTATCCAACAGATCTGATTTATTGAATAAAAAAGCTTTGACAAGGCTTAAATACTTTTTAATACTTTCTGGCCTGTCACCATTCTCGATTTCACTGTCCAGAAAAATACCATAATACTCTGGTCTTTCGCTAATGGATACCTGTCTTGTTTTATCTAGTGGTTTCAGAAGTATTCCCTCAATACTGTCTGGATCATTTGTCCTGGGAAATAGCGCATTTTCAGCTTCAGGACCGTCATTGCTGAACAGAAACTGGATGCGATAGTTTGCAGGGCAACTCAAAAGGTACTTTGTGAGCATTGTCGGCCAACCAGCCTGTGGGATATGCAGAAGGTTAAACCGTTTATCAGTAAAGATTCTGATGGCTGTTTCGGCCGAAAAACGTACACCAAGTAAAGAACTTGCCAGCAAACCGGGCAAAATTTCCGTAACAATCTTTCCCGCTTCAATAAAAATCTTCTCTCCTGGTCTTTTGGTCGATGTGTATTGAATAACAGGCTTATAGATTGAGTCTTTTTGCCAGGTTTCTGATGTCTCGTTCTGATAATACTGGTAGTGGTTTGCTAGTCGCATAAATACCAGAGATTCCAGATAACCACCATAATGAAAGCCAATTTCACGTGCTTTCATAAAATGATTATGAGCACTGATCAGGACGCTTTTGCGATCGGTTAATATTATCTTCTGGTGATCAGAACTTACTTTTGCTTCCAGAAGTGTCAATCCAGCTAGACAATGAAGCCAGCCTGACATCTGTAAAGATTGATAATCCAATTTACCCTCGTATTGGTTTAACTGCTGTTTTAATTTCCGATAGCCAACTTTTCTGGCTTGCTCGGTAGCAAGAATAAAAATACTTTCGTCTCCATCCCAGAACTTTTTCACGCTGTCATTTTTAAAGACAACATAGTCCATGACTTTTGATTGCATATTATGGGAAGCAGTCTTGACCGGCTTATACCATACAGAGTTCTTCAACCCGGTGCCTAATATTTTCCAGCCCATTGAGTTAGCCTGGAGTTTTTTTGCCTTTTCTGCATTTACACCGATAAGAGTGAGAATATGCTGGTGAACCAGCAAAAGAATGTTATAAAACGAATGGCTATCTTCGGTAACCAGTTCGCGAGACAAACCAATTAATTTTGTCAAAAATTGTAAGTCATGACCAAAATGCATAGCGGTTAAGAGAGCCTGGTTATCGAAGGATTGGGTTTTAAGATGAGGGAGGGCCAGCTCTGCTTCTGGTGATGCACCAACCAGATGAAAAGCAAGCTCTATAACATCTGCCATTGCCCGATTTTCAGGTTCACTATCTTCAGAGAGATTCCTCTGGGCTTTTTTCAGGTATATGGGGAGCTCCGTGTCTAATTCAGGGCCAATTATAGAAAAGACAATGGTCAATATGGATAGGTCCAGGCAAATAAAATCAATCAATTCCGTTCGGTCAGTGGCGAAGTAAAGTATCAATCTTAATGCTGCTTCTGTTCTTTCTTCCGCCTCTAATACCGTTACCCTTAGCGTATCGTCTATCGCCTCCTCTACCGCTTCCTCTACCGCTTTCGCTTTCTCGTCCGTTAACACTTCTATTATCGTATTCGCTGCCGCTTTACCTGCGTCTACCAGCTTACCTATCGCCGTTACCACCTCTGTCGATATCTCCAACCCTGTAGCGTTCGACTTCGTTATTAGTGTCAGTTTCCTTGTTGCTTTCGTTAACGCCATCGCTTTCTCTTTTGCGGTCGCCTTCACTTTTACTATCTCGTTCGCTAACTCGTTCTCGTTCTCGTTCGCTACCGCTACCGCTACTGCTATGGCTACTTCTACTATGGCTTCTTCTGCCGCTTTCTTGGCCTCAATTGCTGCCACTGAGGCTGACTGAGACGATTCCCCTTGTTCATGCTGTTCGTTTAGCAGATACGCGGTATTTGTAAATAGCTGGCTCAATCGATTCAATACAACATCAACTGCACCACCAGGGCCTTTTACCGGAAGCTCCTCCAGAAATTCTCTCAGTATATGTATAGAAGGTGTTACCCTGCCTGGAATCTTGCTTTGCGGGTTTTTGAGGTAAGTGTCGGCATCAAAGGCCAGTTTCAGTGCGAAAGGCTTTGGAATCAGCACCAGCCATTTGAGTAATAGTCCGGCCAGAACCGGTGTATCTGCGCGCGATTCTAATAAAAACTCAATAGACTGTGATACCCCGGAGAATGCAGAGCAATAGGCCTGGATTACTTGATTAGGCTTTCTTCCCATGCCATGTTCAAAAAACAGAAAGAGCATCGAGGCATAAGGGAAGTTAAGATCTTTGGACACTAAAATAGACTCCCTTATCTTTATCGCGTTGAGTCTGGCTTCCGGGCTAAAGGACAGTTCAATAGTTTTGTTGTCATCTGACATTTTGGCCCCTATCATGGCCAGTGCCTTCAGAAAATAGTAATAACCTGTTCCCAGCTTGTTTGTTGAGTTATTGCTATTTTTTACCAGAGCCTTTCTGAATGCGGTAATGCGGTCTTCTACCTGTTGCAAAAATCTTTTCGGGTTTTCCTGCATAAATCTGACTTCCTGAATAATGTTGTTATCCAGCTGAAATAAATACTGGTTATGTAGTTGTTCATTGAATAGTCCTTTTGATGGTTGAATGCCTGGCTTCAGTTCTGTTGACTGTCTGGCTGCATTTACGGTTCTTTTTGCTTTTTCAGAGTTTGTAGCTGTTCCAGATGATAGCTGCGTTAAAGTGGATGGAGTGGGGGAAGCCTGAACCTTTTTGATTTGGATAAAATCTCTTGAAAGCAGAAAAGATCGGGCAAGAATCCAGTCTTTTATTAAATTGGATCTGGACTTTTTAATCGCTTTATTGCTTATTTTTTCATGATGCCGGTCAAATCTTTCCTTTTCTGTCTTGCTGTCTTTGCTTAACGAAGTTTTGAGATAGCTTTCCCAAAAACCCACTTTCCAAAAGGCTATGAATCTGGGTTGATGATTTTTGAGCAATTGTCCGGTGCGCTCAGTATCCATGAATGCCTTCAGGTCAGTCATGGCCAGCACATATGGGAAACACGATATATCAATGACCTGAGATTTTTTTTTCAAGGCTCCCTTGATTTGCAGGGCGTTGAGGCTGTACGACCAAAGTTCATTATGAATCTGACCGACTGCGGGTTCTTTTTTTTTCTCAAGTATCAGTATCAGTGACCCGATGGTTTGTTGCAGCTCCCGAGTCCTGGGATGAACTGCTTTCAGGGCTGTTAATATAGAGGGGGTATCCGGTTGTCTCAGGGCATTGACAATGTGCTTCACTTCTCTGCCTTTGTCTGAGAGTTCTGACTCTTTGGCTAAGCCCTGCTCAATCCTGGTCAGGGTGGTGACGTCTGTATCCTGATAGAGCTGCTCCAGAAATCCACCACTCAACAGGCCTTCAACCTTCACCTGATTGATGCTGGTTTGTCTGGAAGTCATGCTGCGTAACAGCCGGTTTACAGGTTCTATCTGGGACCAGCCTGCCGGATGTTGGTTGTGTAATTGCATCGCGATTAATAATTGGTAGGCAAGCGGTATACCGGCAAGGGCCGCCGGTAACAGCAGCTCGAAAGCATTTTCATAGATCTGAAGTGCTTCCGGTTTTCCGGATGGGATTTTTTGGTTCAGAATGAACAACGCCTGAATCAGTTGTGCATAGGGAAAGTGGTTTTCATAAGCAGCCTGTTCTAACCCTGAGCGCTGCTGACTGTCCGGGGTATTTGCCATATTGATGGTGATGACCGGTTGCTCACCGGATGTATCTGCAGAAGCCCCTGAACAAGACAGTATTTGTAGGGTTTTTGTTTTTCCTTCCTTAAGTTGATTTTGCAGTGTATTGAATTCTATATCGGACGCAGGGTTTTCTTTAGAGGCTTCGTTTTCTTCAAAGCCTTCGCAATCTTGTGCCTTTGTTGCCCTATTCAGCTCACTCGGGAAGTTATAATCCATCTCCTTAAGCCAGTTTGATATTTCTATGGACTGAGACAATGCCGTTTCGAAATCGATCGTATCGGAAATTGACTTTTTGGCGGAGGTTTCGTTTTTTTTCTTTTTTGAATGTTCAGCCAGGACTGGTGCCACTGGCTTACTGTCATGAGCTACTGTAGAGTGTTCATCGCTCGCATCATTTTCTGTCTTATTCTCTACATTAATAGTGCTTTCCTGTTCGTTGTCAGGTTGTGGCTTGATATAAGGCATCAGAAATTCGGGTAACCTGGATGATTTTGAGTAGCTGCTGAACACTGACTGCTGAATAATCTCCTCAACCTGTCGTTGAGTGTCACTTGCGAGCAAGATCTTTAATACATTTTGAGCATTTTGCGCCTGTCGCTTTGTTGCATTACTACCCGGGTAAGTTTGATCAAGTTGCGTGTCCTGAAGTAGTTTTTCAACTATAGCGGGCAGGCTTGGCATAAGCAGTTTGGAACCCTTGGCAAAAGGTTCTACACGGATGAAATCGAAGTACCCGTCAGGACCGGCAGAAATATCGATTGATATGATTCGCCACTCTTTTGCTTTGCAACGGCTCAACCCCATGGCCTTTTCATTGTTTTTATCAGGATAGCCGTTGATCTTTACGGTATTCCTTAGCCGTCTGCGCTGCGATTTTTTTGGGTTTAAAACCATAGTGTGAATATTGCTGCGCCTAACGATGGTACCAGACAGAGCGCTTCTTAGTTTACTCTCTATAGACTCCGAAATGGTTTCCAGATTTTTGATATCCCTGACTGCCAATTCAATATCATTGGTAACAGGTATCTTGCCAATTTCGGTGGGTTTAACCACTGATGAAAGATGTTGCGACCTGGCTAAACCCCCATAAACAAGAGCATCTCCAGTATCGGATAAAACACTTTCGATTTCTGCATGGGTTTTTTTAAAAACAGGTGCGAGCACCAACAGTGCAGGAATTACATAGCGGATATCCTGTTTTTTTACTAAAAATGCGCCCTCGGAACAGGCTTTTAAATGATTATCCAAAGATTTCATTTTGTTGTTTATCGTTGATGCCGAGAGATCTGGAGCTATAAAGGCGATATAGTTACTGGCAGAGTTTTCCCAGAAAAAAATCACGGCTCCAAGCAGGTTTTTGCTAATGTAAAAAGTTTCATCGATAGTCTCTGTATCATCGAACAGGTAACAAACAAGGCGTAATTTATTGTAAAAACTGAGTAGGTTATGTCCGTGTTCTCCCTCTATGAATCTATCGGGTGCAGTAAACGCTTGTTTTAGCTGTTTGCTGGCCGATTTTATGGACGCCTCTTTTAGCTGATCGCTGGTAGATTTTATGGCGTTGCAATGAAGACTTTCCCGGCATAATAAAATGTCTTTTTGCCATTGTGGAAACAACTCCCACAAAGCATTTTCAAACTCACTGTCTTGCAGCCATTGGTTTTCCTCTTCGTTTAATTGGGGTCGGATCAGGAAGTGAGTGAACCACAGGTTGCTGTCACTGTGATGAAACAGTCTTACAGCGTGATTCTCGTGAAACAGGAACGTATGACAATCTTCAAGCCCTTCCAGAGGTTGTTGAGGCATGTGATCATGTTTTATATCATGGCTATAACAGCGATATTTCTGACCGTCAGGAACGATGGCCAGTATAGAGTTTTGCAGGGCTTTTGATGCCAGCACCAGGTGTTGTTGGTTTTTTGGATCAAAACCCCGGAGCATCTGGTTATATAATGCTTCACTTTCACTGTCAGGTGGTTGGCATTGACGGGCCAGGGTTTCAAAATTTTCACTGGATGTGATATCGAGGTGCTCTGGAAGAAAATCCGAGCCATGGATTACTCTTCCAGGCCAAAGTCCGCAGTGTCTGTAAAAATGCAATAGATGTTTAAGCAAGGATGTTGAGTGCACTGCGTCTGCTGGTGTGACCGGATGGTTACCGCCCGGTGGTGGCTCGTTGTCGTCAATATTGTTCCTGCCGTCAGGGCTCGCAGTTCGTCTACTTTTGTTGCCACTTTGTTCGGCTTTTTGTGCAGAGGGATTACTCGGGCAGGACTGAGATTCAGGCGGTCCATTATTTCCCTGGACACCAGAAGCAGTCATTATGCCTGATACAAACCCTGTAGAAGAGAGTGACATATCTGGCTGATGAGGGATGGCAGGAGGATTAAAGCCGTCGAACACGTTGCTTTTTTCGGGCACCAAAGCCAATGGGTTTCCGTTTGTTTGATGGCTAAAAAAAGGTGATACACGACCGGAAAAGTATGAGTGGACAGGGTGGCCCGGAAACTCACGGTTTAAATAGGTCAACACATTGTTCAGTAACTCAGGCCGCCGTTTAACAAACTGGTAAAGTGAACCAGGGTCGCTCAGAATCTGCTCCCTTACCAGGGCACTGAGGCTTTTCGGGATGGGTGATGTGAACCCTGAGAGAATTCCCCGCCACTGATAGAGATTAAAGGGCGTATTGGTCACCGTGCTCATAAGCAGGGCAGCCAGGTTGAGATGCTCACTTTCTACCAGGGTGCCAATCTCTGGTCCATCCCAACCGGCGTAATGATCCTCGACATTATAAGGGGCATCAGCGAACCGCATCAGCAGCACCGGGTCACCTGCTCCCCAGAAATGGTATTTCCGATGTCTGTCGTTGCGGGCGATGAACAAAGAAGATCTCGACCAGGCCGGGTAGGTATCATTGCCGGGCGATACCTTTTCCAGTGCCCAGAGGTTAAAGTACTTCCCGGTCATGAGTGCCGGACCGGGGTTTATTGCAGTCTCGGGAATGCCAGGTTGATAAACCCAGTTTTGATCTGACCACTGATAAAGCCAGTGATTATTTTGGCAAGCGTGTATTTTTTCTTTGTCAGCTGGCTTGCTTTTATTGGGTTCTCCAAACAACTTATCGTGGGAAGAGAGGCAGTGAATAGCCTGATTGACCCGCTTGATATAACTACTGTCCAAAGCGGTTTGCCCGTCAGCGCTGATACTGTCTTTTCCAGCCAGTTCGGGCAATAGCCAGGGTTTTGCGTGATTCAGCGGGAAATCAATAAGAACGCTCTGACACTTTTTATGCTCTGTAAGCGGATTGGTCTGGCAGATAATGGCCTGCAGGCGATTCTGCTGACTTTCTCGCCAGGGACGCAGGAAAAGGGTACTGGTATGGGTGTCGTTTAGCAGTTTCCAAAGCGACAGCCAGGCAGACAGAGAATCACCCTCGACGGCCTGAGTCTCTGACGATGATGTCGAGGGTGAGGCCGTAATCTGCCAGACAGGATGATTTTCGATACAAGTGGTTTGTATTGACAGTTGGCCTTTCAGCAAAGAGTGATCGATCATCACCGGATGAGGGTTGCAATCGGGGGCATCACCAAAAGCCCGGGACAATGAGGGAAATCCGCGACTGAAAGAAGGGTAGGGTACGGTTGAAGGAGGAAGCAGCTTTGCTAACAGAAACCCGGGCAGATGACTCAACCATTGATTCTGGAAAAAAAGGGACAGCTTTTTGGGGCTGCCAACGTCGTGTATTACGTGATAATGGTTACCCAGCTTGAGGTGGAAATTATTGGCTTTAAATCCGGCGTAGAGACCCAAAAAGCGGATTTCTGGTGCCTTGTGCCCGGGTTCATTCTGGTGGCCGGAGGTATGACCTGATTGTACGTTCATTTCAATTATGAATAGCAGGGCAATTAAGAGAAGTTTTAACAGTCTTCTGTGACAAACAAGCATAGAATTGCCGTAGATCCCATTTGATAATTATTAATTTGTCAATCAGAGTTGACCTGTTAAATAACAGTTTTTATTAATACTGATTGAATGAATTGTTCTGGTCTCTATGGAGACTGAGGAAAAATAGCAGTGGGTTCATGATGTAGCAAGAATGGTCCCGCGTTCGGTTTGGCTGCTGGTTTCGAATCTTGTGATAACGTTTTTATGTTGCTGCTGAAGGTAGCGGCTCTGTTTCCGGAGGTGAGGCTGGCAACTTCGGGTTAAAGCAGCAGACTCAATAATTATACGACAAAAATCTATTTGCTAAATTGATATACGTTGAGAATCGTACGTCAGTTTGTTTCATGTTCATTGATGAATTCTTTTGGGCTGTCGAAGTTGAAATGAGTGGCAACCGTAGGGTGCCTAACACTAATATTTTTCAGAAGGTTTTCATCCTTTAAGGCGTTTATAGCTTTGGTGACAACAACAGGCGAATAGCTTCAGCCAATTAAACTGAGTTGGAACGCAGAGGGATGGAAAAAGTTGGTATTCAGATAGATGAGAATAAGGGGGCTGTTACTTAATGACTTAATATTCTGTCAAGGCTCTAAAATACTCGAGATAATGGTGATCTTTCTTTAGGTCGTCTCCCAGAAAAGAGGCGATTTCAGCCGATATACAGTGAAATAAAGACAACCAGGAATTAAGATCTTTTTTGTATTTTTTAAATGCGGTGCACATAGCCTCCCGGTTATCATCGTACATAGCCGTTAGATCAGCGGTTGCAAGAAGTGCGAAAAAAGCCTTTTTTATTGGTTCATTTTCTTCAATCTTCTGTGTCATTATCCTATTCCAGAACGAATACCGTTCGTTGTTACGACTATCATTGAGGATCTCGTAAGCCCATAAATAATAGTGAATCAGGGCTGACTTTGTGCGATGTTTTTTCAAAAGAGCATTACTGATAGCCTCGTAATTTGGGTGAGACTCCAGTCTGGGCAGGTTATAAACGAATTCATCCAAACCGGTTTCAGGTTGTGGTGTTTCCTGTAGTTCTTCCAACAATGCTGTATAGTCAAGTCGGCGTAGCTTATAGCTTGCAGTACTCTCTGATAATTGATCACTATCAGAAACTGTTGCCGGTGTTTCCAGCAGATCTGATTTATCTAATAAAAAAGCTTTGACAAGGATTAAATACTTTTTAATACTTTCTGGCCTGTCGCCATTTTCGATTTCACTGTCCAGCCAAATACCATATTGTTCTGGTCTTTTTTCAGTGGCAAATTGCCTGGTTCTCTCCATTGGTTCCAGAAGTATTCTTTCAATACTGTCAGGATCACTTATCCTTGGAAATAACGCTTCTTCAACTTCAGTGACATCATTGTTGAAGACAAACTGTAAGCTATGGTTTACGGGGAGAATTAAAAAGTGCTTTGCGATCAGTGTCGGCCAACCAGCTTGAGGCATATGCAGAAGATTAAACCGTTCATTAGTAAAGATTCTGATGGCTGCTTCAACGGCAAAACGTACACCATATAGAGAGCTTGATAATAGCCCGGGCAGGATGTCCGTGACAATTTTACCCGCGTCTATAAAGATCTTATCCCCTGGTTTTTTGATCGATGCGTATTGAATAACAGGCTTATTGGTCAGATCTCTTTGCCAGGCTTCTGATGTCTCGTTCTGGTAATACTGGTAGTTGTCTAGCCGCATGTCCACCAGTGATTTCAGATAACCTCCATAGGGGAAGCCGAGATGACGTGCTTTTGCGAAATGCTCATGAGCAATGGTCAGTACTCTTTTGCGACCGGTCAATATTACCCGCTGGTCATCAGAACTTGTTTGTGCCTTCAGAAGCGTCAATCCAGCCAGGCAATGAAGCCAGCCTGACATCGCTGTAGATTGAGAATCCACTTTTCCCTCATATTGGTTTAACTGCTGTTTTAATTTTTGATAGCCAATTTTTCTGGCTTGCTCAATAGCAACAAGAAAAGTATTTTCGTCTCCATCTGTGAAATTTTTTACGCTGTCGCTGTTAAAGACAACATGGTCTATGACTTTTGATTGCATATTATGTGCAACAGCCTTGACTGGCTTATGCCATACATAGTTCCTAAAACATGTATGTAGTGTTTGCCAACCATCTGAGTCAACCTGAAGTTTTTTTGCCTTTTCTGCATTTCCACCGATAAGCTCGAGAATATACTGGTGAACCAGCAAAAGAATGTTGTAAATATACAATTTGGTATCTTGGGTAACTAGTTCGCGAGAAAAACCGATTAATTTTGTCAGAAGTTGTAAGTTATGACCGAAATGCATTGCGGTTAAAAGGGCCTGGGCATTGAAGGGTTGGGCTTTAAGACAAGAAAGGGTCGGCTTTGTTTCTGATGATACACTAACCAGATGAAAAGCAAGTTCTATAATATCTGCCATCATCTGATCATCAAAATTAGTCTCTTTAGAGAGCTGCCTATGAGCCTTTTTCAGGTACTCGAAGAGTCCCGAGTGTGATTCAGAGCCAATTATAGAAAAAACAATGGTCAATGTGGATAAATCCAGGTAAACAAAATCAATCAATTCCGTTCGACCAGTAGCGAAGTACAGTACCAATCTTAATGTTGCTGCTCTACTCTCTGCCGTTTCCTTTACTGCTACCTTGACCGCCTCGTTTACCGTTTCGTCTATCGTTTCCTTAATTGCTTTCGCTTTCGCTTCCTTTAACCTTTCCAGAACCGTGATCGCTGCCGCTTTACCTGTCTCTGCCGCTTTATCTAACGCTGCCACTACCGCTGTCGTTTTATCTAACGCTGTCGCGTTCGAGTTCGTTTCTGCTGTCACTTTCTCTGTCGCTTCCGCCAAGGCTATCGCTTTCGCTTTGACGTTTGCTTTCGATTCCGCTATTGCTTCCGCTAACACTATAGCGTTTTCTGTTGAGTTCGAGTTCGAACACGAGCACGAGCTCGAGCACAAGTGCGAGTTTGCTTCTGCTATCGCTACCTCTATGGCTAATTCAGCTATGGCATCTGCTGCACTTGTCGTAGCCGCTTCTGCTGACACGGACTCAGTCGCTTCCGCTTGTTCATGCTGTACGTTTTGCAGATGCCGGGTATTGGTAAATTGCTGACCCATTCGATTCAAAACAACATCAACTGCGCCATCAGAGCCTTTTACCGGAAGCTGCTCCAGAAACTCTCTGAGTAAACCAATGGAAGGTGTTACCCTGCCCGGAATATTGACTTGCGGGTTTTTCAGGTAAGTCTCTGCATCAAAGGCCAGTTTCAGTTCGAAAGTCTTTGGAATCAGTATCAGCCACTTGAGTAACAGTCCGGACAGAACCGGTGCATATGTTTGCAATTCTAATAAAATCTCAATGGACTGTGACACCCCGGAGAATGCAGAGTAGAGGGCCTGCTTTGGTGTTTTAAGCTTTTCTTCCATACCATGTTCAAAAAACAGAGAGAGCATTGGAGCATAGGGGAAGTAATACTCTTTAGAGATTAAAATAGACTCTTTTATCTTTTTCGCGTTAAGTTTGACTCCCGGTCCAAAGGACAACTCAATAGTTTTGTTGTCATCTGACATTTTGGCCCCTATCAAGGCCAGTGCCTTCAAAAAGTGGTAATAACCTATTCCCAGCGTGTTTGTTGAATCATTGCCATTTTGTACCTGAGCTACTCTGAATGCTGTGATGTGCTCTTCTACCTGTTGCAAAAATAATTTCGGGCTTTTCTGCATAAATCTGACTTCCTGAATAATATTGTTATCCAGTTGAAGTAAATACCCGGTATGTACTTGTTCATTGTGTTGTCCTGTTGATGGTCGGATAACAGGCTTCATTTTTTTTGACTGCCTGGCCGCATTTACGATTCTTTTTGCTTTTTCAGAATGTGTACCTGTTTTAGACGTTAGTTGCGCCGGAGTGGGGCAGGCAGGAGCCTCTTTGATTTGAATAAAGTCTCTTGAAAGCAGCAAAGAGCGGGCAAGAATCCAGTCTTCTATTAAATCGAGTCTGGACTTTTTAATCGCCTTGTTATTTATTTGGTTATGATGCTCGTCAAATATTTCCCTTTCAGTCTTGCTGTCTTTGCTTAACGAAGCCTTGAGATAGCTTTCCCAAAAACCCATTTTCCAAAAGGCTATGAATCTGGGTTGATGATATTTGAGCAGTTGTCCGGTTTGCTCAGTATCCATGAAGGCTTTCAGGTCAGTCATGGCCAGTACCTGTGGGAAATAAGATATATCCATGTGCTGAGGTTTTTTTTTCGAGGCGCCCTTAATTTGCAGGGCGTTGAGACTGTACGACCAAAGTTCACTGTGAATCTGACCGACTGCGGGTTCTTTTTTTCTCTCCAGTATCAGTATCAGTGAGCCGATGGTTTGTTGCAGCTCCCGAGCCCTGGGTCGAACTGTTTTCAGGGCTGTTAATATGGACGCAGTATTCGGTTCTCTCAGGGCACTGACAATGTGCTTCACCTCTCTGCCTCTGTCTGAGAGGTCTGACTCTTTGGCTAACCCCTGCTCAATCCTGGTCAGGGTAATGGCGTCTGTATCCTGATAGAGCTGCTCTAGAAATCCACCGCTCAACAGGCCTTCAACCTTTATCCGGGTTAAGCTTGTCGCTCTGGAAGCCATGCTGCGTAACAGCCGGTTGACAGGTTCCAGCTGGGGCCAGCCTGCCGGATGTTGGTTGCGCAATTGCATTCCGATTAATAATTGGTAGGCAAGCGGTATACCGGCAATGGCTGACGGTAACAGTAGCTCGAAAGCCTTCTCATAGATCTGCAGTATTTCTGATTTTTCAGCAGGGCATTTCTGGTTCAGAATGAACAACGCCTGAACCAGTTGCGCATAGGGGAAGTGGTTCTCATAAGCGGCCTGCTCTAGGCCTTTGCGCTGCTGACTGCCCGGGGTATGGGCCAGATCGATGGTGATGACCGGTTGGTCTGTGGATGTATCAGCAGATGCTCCGGAACAGGCCAGTATTTTCAGGGTTTTTGTTTTTCCGTCCTGCAGTTGTTTTTGCAGTGTATCGAATTCTGTATCGGGCGCAGGGTTTTCTGCAGGGGCTTTGCAATCTTGTGTCTTTGTTGTCCTGTTCAGCTCGTCCGCAAAGCGATGATCCATCTCCTTAAGCCAGTTTGATATTTCTACGGACTGAGATAAGGCTGTTTCGAAATTGATCGTATTCGAGATTGACTTTTGGGCTGCGGTTTTATTCTTTCCTTTATTTGAGTGCTCAGCAGTATCAGGTGCCACTGCCTCGCTAATATGAGCAACTGTAGAGCGTTGATCATCAGGGCTTGCTTCTACTGTGATATCGTTTTTTTCAGGCACAGTGGCAATGTCGCTTATTTCTTGTTGTTTCTGTTCCTTCTTATGGGAATTGAAAGAAGAATCTTTTGTTATCGCCTCCGCACCTTCGGCATAATTAGCAGTAGAAACTGTTGCATGTTCGTCAATATCACTATTGCTTTCCAGTGCCTTGTCAGGTTCGGGCTTGATATAAGGAAGCAGAAATTCCGGTAACCCGGATGATTCTGAAGATCGGCTGAGCAGTGACTGTTGAATAATCGCCTGAACCTGTTGCTCAGTGTCACTCGCGAGCAAGATTTTTAATGCATTTTGAGCATTATGCATCCGTCGATTTGCATTAATACACGGGTAGGTTTGATCAGGTTGCGTGTCCTGAAGCAGTTTTTTAACCATAGCGGGCAGGCTTGGCATAAGCAGTTTGGAACCTCTGGTAAAAGGTTCTACACGGGTGAAATCGAAATAGCCTTCAGGACCAGCAGAAATATCGATCGAGAAGATTCGCCATTTTTTTGCCTTGCAAGTGACGAACCCCATTGCCTTTTCATTGTTTTTACAGGGAGTGCAGCTGATCTTTACGTTATGCAGTAGCCGACTGTGCTGCAATTCTTTGGGGTTAGCTAAAATCATAGTATGAATGTAGCTGCGTGTTACGACGGTGCCAGCCAGTGCGCTGCTTAGCTGTTTCTCTAAAGAGGCCGAAATGGTTTCCAGACTTTTGATATTATCGACTGCCAAATTAATATTATTGGTAACAGGTAACTTGCCAAGTTCGGTAGGGCCAACCAATGACGAAAGATGTTGCCATCGTGCCAAACCACCATAAACAAGAACATCTCCAATATCGGATATAACTCTATCGACTTCTGTATAGGTTTTTCTAAAAACAGGTGCGAGCACCAATAGTGCAGGAATTACGTAGCGGATATCCTGTTTTTTTACTAAAAATGCGCTCTCGTAATAAGCTTTTACATGAATATCCAAAGATTGCATTTCGTTGTTTATTGCTGATGTGGAGAGATCAGGTGCTAAAAAAGCGATATATTTACTGGCAGATTCTTCCCAGAAGAAAATCACCGCGCCAAGCACGTTTCTACTAATGTAAAACGTTCCATCGGGTTTCTCTGTAGCGTCGAACGGGTAACAAACCAAACCTAATTTATTATAAAACCTGAACAGGTTCTGTCCCTGTTTTCCCCGCAGGAATTTATCGGGTGCAGTAAATGCCTGTTTTAGCACTTGGCTGGCAGATTTTATGGACGTCTCTTTTGGCTGTTCGCTGGTAGATTTTATGGCGTTGCACTGAAGACTTTCCCGGCATAACAAAATGTCTTTTTGCCATTGTGGAAACAGTTCCCATAATGCATTCTCAAAATCACTGTCTTGCAGCCATTCGTTTTCCTGCTTATTCAAGCAGGAGCTGATCAGGAAGTGGGTGAACCACAGGTTGTTGTCACTGAGATGAGACAGTTTTACAGCGTGATTTTCGTGAAACAGAAACGTAACGACATCTTCAAACTTGTCCAGTTGTTGAGGCGTACGATCATGGTAGTTGTGGGAGTGATATCCCTGACCATCAGAAACAAAAATCCGTATAGAGTTTTCCAGTGCTTTTGATGCCAGAATCATGTGTCGTTGATTATTCGGGTCAAAACGCCAGAACATCTGATTATATAATGTTTCACTATCGCAATCGGGTATTTGGCATTGATGGAACAGGGTTTCAAATTTTTTATTGGATGTGATACCAAGCTGTTCCGGAAGAAAATCCGATATATCGCCTATTTTTTCAGGCCGGAGTCCAGCGCACCCGTAGAAATACAATAGATGGTTAAGCAAGGATTCTGATGTTACTGCGTCTGCCAGTGTGACCGGGTGGCTGCCGTCCGGTGGTGGCGGCTCATTATCGTCAATATTATTCCTGCCGTCAGGGCTCGCAGTTCGTCTACTTTTGTTGCCACTTTGTTCGGCTTTTTGTGCAGAGGGATTACTCGGGCAGGACTGAGATTCAGGCGGTCCATTATTTCCCTGGACACCAGAAGCAGTCATTATGCCTGATACAAACCCTGTAGAAGAGAGTGACATATCTGGCTGATGAGGGATGGCAGGAGGATTAAAGCCGTCGAACACGTTGCTTGTTTCGGGCACCAAAGCCAATGGGTTTCCGTTTGTTTGATGGCTAAAAAAAGGTGATACACGACCGGAAAAGTATGAGTGGACAGGGTGGCCCGGAAACTCACGGTTTAAATAGGTCAACACATTGTTCAGTAACTCAGGCCGCCGTTTAACAAACTGGTAAAGTGAACCAGGGTCGCTCAGAATCTGCTCCCTTACCAGGGCACTGAGGCTTTTCGGGATGGGTGATGTGAACCCTGAGAGAATTCCCCGCCACTGATAGAGATTAAAGGGCGTATTGGTCACCGTGCTCATAAGCAGGGCAGCCAGGTTGAGATGCTCACTTTCTACCAGGGTGCCAACCTCTGGTCCATCCCAACCGGCGTAATGATCCTCGACATTATAAGGGGCATCAGCGAACCGCATCAGCAGCACCGGGTCACCTGCTCCCCAGAAATGGTATTTCCGATGTCTGTCGTTGCGGGCGATGAACAAAGAAGATCTCGACCAGGCCGGGTAGGTATCATTGCCGGGCGATACCTTTTCCAGTGCCCAGAGGTTAAAGTACTTCCCGGTCATGAGTGCCGGGCCGGGGTTTATTGCAGTCTCGGGAATGCCAGGTTGATAAACCCAGTTTTGATCTGACCACTGATAAAGCCAGTGATTATTTTGGCAAGCATGCATTTTTTCTTTGTCAGCTGGCTTGCTTTTATTGGGTTCTCCAAACAACTTATCGTGGGAAGCGAGGCAATCAATAGCCTGATTGACCGGCTTAATATAACTACTGTCCAAAGCGGTTTGCCCGTCAGCGCTGATATTGTCTTTTCCAGCCAGTTCGGGCAATAGCCAGGGTTTTGCGTGATTCAGCGGGAAATCAATAAGAACGCTCTGACACTTTTTATGCTCTGTAAGCGGATTGGTCTGGCAGATAATGGCCTGCAGGCGATTCTGCTGACTTTCTCGCCAGGGACGCAGGAAAAGGGTACTGGTATGTGTGTCGTTTAGCAGTTTCCAAAGCGACAGCCAGGCAGACAGAGAATCACCCTCGACGGCCTGAGTCTCTGACGATGATGTTGAGGGTGAGGCCGTAATCTGCCAGACAGGATGATTTTCGATACAAGCAGTTTGTACTGACAGTCGGCCTTTCAGCAAAGAGTGATCGATCATCACGGGATGAGGGTTGCAATCGGGGGCATCACCAAAAGCCCGGGACAGTGAGGGGAAGCCGCGACTGAAAGAAGGGTAGGGTACGGTTGAAGGCGGAAGCAGTTTTGCTAACAGAAACCCGGGCAGCTGACTCAACCATTGATGCCTGAAAAAAAGGGACAGCTTTTTGGGGGTGCCAACGTCGTGTAATACGTGATAATGATTACCCAGCTTGAGGTGAAAGTTATTGGCCTTAAATCCGGCGTAGAGATCCCAAAATCTGATTTCTGGTGCGCTGTACCCGGGTCCATTCTGGTGGCCGGAGGCATGACCTGATTGTACGTTCATTTCAATTATGAACAGCAGAGCAATTAAGAGAAGTTTTAACAGTCTTCTGTGACAAACAAGCATAGAATTACCGTAGATCCCATTCGATAACTTCATTTGTTAATCAGAGTTGACCTGTTAAACAACAGTTTTTTTATACTGATTAAATGAATTGTTCTAACCTCTATGGAGTCTGAGAAAAAATAGCAGTGGGTTCAGGATGTAGCAAGAATGGTTCCGTGTTCGGATTGGCTGCTGGCTGCGAATCTTGTGATAACTTTTTTATGTTGCTGCAGTGAGCGGCTTTGTCTACAGAGGCCAGACTGACAGCATCGGGTCAACGCAGTAAACTCAATCACTATGCGACAGAATCAACGGATCCGGTGCTTAATGATTTTATATTTTTTTGAGACTTCAAAATAAGTGGAATTGAAATCTGTATTTTGCGCCTCTTCCAGAATAGTGGCGATTTGGGCTGACATACAGTGATAAAAAGACAACCAGGAATTAAGGTCTTTTTTGTATGGTTTAAATGTGATGCTCATGGCCTCCCGGTTATCATCGTACATAACCGTCAGATCGGCGGTTGCCAGAAGTGCGAAAAAAGCCTCTCTCATTGGTTCATTTTCTTCAATCGCCTGTTTCATTATCGCGTTCCAGAACAGAACCTGTGCGTTGTAACGGCTATCAGTGATGGTATCGTAAGCCGACAAATAATAGTGAACCAGGGCAGAATTTGTGCGATGTTTTTCCAAAAGAGCATAACTTAAATCCATACAATTCGGGTGGGGTTGGTGCCAGGACAAGTTATAAAAGAATTCATCTAAATTGTTTTCAGAATGTGATGTTTCCTTCAACACTTCAAACAATTTTGTCCGGCTTAGCTTATAGCTGGCAATATCCTCCAACAATTTATCAATATCAGAAGCTGTTTTCCCAGATGATGTAGTCTGCACCTTTGATGTGTCCAATATAAAAGCTTTGACAAGACTTAAATACTTTTTAATATTTTCTGGCCTGTCACTATTTTCGATTTCACTGTCCAGCCAAATACAATATTGTTTTGGTCTTTCTTTAATTGTAAATTCCCTTTTTTTCTCCAGTGGCCTCAAAAGCATTCCTTCAATACTGCCTGGGTCAACTATCCTGGAAAATAACGCTTCTTCAACTTCAGGGCCATCATTGCTGAACACAAATTGGATGTTATGTTCAAAGGGGTTAATCAAAAAAAACTTTGCCATCAGTGCTGGCCAACCAGCCTGAGGAATATGCAGAAGATTAAACCGTTCATTAGTAAAGACTCTGATGGCTGCTTCAGTGGCAAAACGTACACCATGTAGAGAGCTTGCTAATAGCCCGGGCAAAATGTCCGTAACTATCTTACCTGCTTCAATAAAGATCTTTTCCCCGGGTTTTATGGTCGATGAGTATTGAATAACAGGCTTATTGGCCAAGTCTGTTTGCCAGGCTTCTGATGTCTCGTCCTGATAATACTGATAGTCGTCTAGCCGCATAGCCACTAATGATTCCAGATAACCACCATAAGGGAAGCCGAGTTGACGTGCTTTCATGAAATGATCATAAGCACTGGCCAGTGCACTTTTGTGACCGGTCAACACAATAGTCTCTTTTAACTTTTTGGCGTTGAGTTTAATTTCCGGGCTAAAGGGCAACTCAATCGTTTCGTAATCCTCTGGTATTTTTGCCCCCATCAGTGTCAGTGCCTTTAGAAAATAGTAATAACCCATTCCCAGCTCGTTTGTCTGATTTTTATTTTTTAGTAAAGCCCTTCTGAATACAGAAATCTGCTTTTCCACCTGCGGCAAAAAAAATGCCGGGTTTTCCTGAATAAATTTGACTTCCTGAATAATCTTGTCATCCAGTTGAAACAAATTCTGGAGATGTTCTTCCCGATTGAATGGTCCTGCCGAGGGTCGGATACCTGGCTTCAGTGCTGTTGCTTGACCGGCTGCGTTTGCGGTTTTTTTTGCTTTTTCAGGGTTTTTATCTGTTTCAGACGTTAGTTGCGCCGAAGTCGATGGAGTAGGGTGAGGCGGAACTTCTTTGATTTGAATAAAGTCTCTTGAAAGCAGCAAAGATCGGGCAAGAATCCAGTCTTCTATTAAATCGGGTCTGGACTTTTTAATCGCCTTATTATTTATTTGGTCATGATGCTCGTCAAATATTTCCTTTTCAGCCTTGCTGTCTTTGCTTAACGACGCTTTGAGATAGCTTTCCCAAAAACCCATTTTCCAAAAGGCTATGAATCTGGGTTGATGATATTTGAGCAGTTGTCCGGTTTGCTCAGTATCCATGAATGCTTTCAGATCAGTCATGGCCAGTACGTTTGGGAAATAAGATATATCCATGAACTGAGGTTTTTTTTTCGAGGCGCCCTTAATTTGCAGGGCGTTGAGGCTGTACGACCAAAGTTCACTGTGAATCTGACCGACTGCGGGTTCTTTTTTTCTCTCCAGTATCAGTATCAGCGACCCGATGGTTTGTTCCAGTTCCCGAGCCCCGAAGTGGATTGTCTTTAGTGCTGTTAGTGTGGAGGGGTTATCCGGTTCTCTCAGGGCATTGACAATGGCCTTTACTTGACTGCCTCTGTCTGAGAGGTCTGACTCTCTGGCTAACCCCTGCTCAATCCTGGTCAGGGTAGTGACGTCAGTATCCTGATAGAGCTGCTCCAGAAATCCACCTTTCAACAGGCCTTCAACCTTTATCTGGTTGAAGCTTGTCGCTCTGGTAGCCATGCTGCGTAACAGCCGGTTGACAGGTTCCATCTGGGGCCAGCCTGCCGGATGTTGGTTGTGTAATTGCATCCCGATTAATAATTGGTACGAAAGCGGTATACCGGCAATGGCTGCCGGTAACAGCAGCTCGAAGGTTTTTTCATAGATCTGAAGTACTTCTGGTTTTCCAGATGGGAGTTTCTGGTTCAAAATGAACAACGCCTGAACCAGTTGTGCATAGGGGAAGTGGCTCTCATAAGCGGCCTGTTCCAAGTCTCTGCGCTGCTGACTGCCCGGGGTATTAGCGAGATTGATGGTGATGACCGGTTGGTCACCGGATTTATCTGCAGAAGCTCCGGAGCAGGCCAGTATTTGCAGGGTTTTTGTTTTTCCGTCTTCCAGCTGATTTTGCAGTGTATTGAGTTCTGTATCTCGCGCAGGGCTTTCTTCAGGGGTTTCGCCTTCTCCTGTGGCATCGCAATGTTGCATCTTTATTGCCTTATTAAGCTCGTCCGGAAAGTTATAATCCATCTCCTTAAGCCAGTCTGATATTTCTACGGACTGTGACAATGCAGATTCGAAATTGATCTTATTCGGGATTGGCTTTTGTGCGGCGGTTTTATTCTTTCCCTTTTTTGACCCTTCAGCAGGATCAGGTGCCACCACCTCACTGTCATGAGCAACTGTAGAGTGTTGATCTCTGGCATCGTTTTCTGCCTTATTCTCTACCTTGATAGTGCTTTCCTGTTCATTGTAAGACTGCGGCTTAATATAAGGATGCAGAAATTCCGGTAACCTGGATAATTCTGAAGAACCGCTGAACACTGACTGTTGAATAATTGTCTGTACCTGTTGCTCAGCGTCACTTGATAGCAATATTTTCAATGCATTTCGGGCATTTTGCACCCGTCGATTTGCAACAATACCCGGGTAGGTTTGATCAGGTTGTGTGTCCTGAAGCAGTTGTTCAACCATAGCGGACAGGCTTGGCATAAGCAGTTTGGAATTCCTGGCAAAAGGTTCTACACGCGTGAAATCGAAATACCCTTCAGGGCCAGCAGAAATATCGATCGATAAGATTCGCCATTTTTTTGTCTTGTAACGGACGTCCCCCAGTGTCTTTTCATTGTTTTTATCGTGAAGGCAGGTGATCTTTACGTTATGCAGTAGCCGTTTGCGCTGCAATTCTTTTGGGTTGGCTAGAGCCATAGCATGAATGTTGCCGCTTCTAACAATGGGGCCAGACAGGGTGCTTTTTAGCTTTTTCTCTAAAGCGGCTGAAATGGTTTTCAGACTTTTGATATCCTCAACTGCCAAATCAATATCATTAATAACAGGGACCTTGCCAAGTTCGGTGGGCTTAACCAACAATGAAAGATGTTGCCACCTGGCTATACCCCCATAAACAAGAGCACCATCAATATCTGATATAACACTCCAGATTTCTGTATAGATTTTTCTAAAAACAGGTGCGAGCACCAATAGTGCAGGAATTACATAGCGGACATCCTGTTTTTTTACTAAAAAGGCTCCCTCGTAATAAGCTTTTACATGAATATCCAAAAATTGCATTTTGTAGTTTATTGTTGATGTCGAGAGATCCGGAGCTATAAGGGCGATATATTTACTGGCAGAATCTTCCCAGAAAAAAATCACTGCTCCAAGCAGGTTTTTGCTGATGTAAAATGTTCCGTCGGGGTTCCCTGTATCGTCGAACGTGTAACAAACAAGGCGTAATTTGTTGTAAAAACTGAATAGGTTGTGTCCGTATTCTCCCTGCATGAATTTATCGGGTGCAGTAAACGCCTGTTTTAGCTGCTTGCTGGCAGATTTTATAGTGTTGCACTGAAGACTTTCCCGGCATAATAAAATATCTTTTTGCCATTGTGGAAACAGCTCCCATAACGCATTTTCAAACTCACTGCCTCGCAGCCATTTGTTCTCCTGTTTGCTTAAGTGGGGGCGGTTCAGGAAGTGATTGAACCACAGGTCGTTGTCATCGTGACGGGACAGTCTTACCGCGTGATTCTCGCTAAAGAGGAACGTATGAATACCTTCAAACTCCTCCAGAGGCTGTTGAGGCGTATGAGCATGGTTTATATCATGGCTGTAGTAGCGATATTTCTGACCACCAGGCACGATGACCTTTATAGAATTTTGCAAGGCTTTTGATGCCAATTCCATGTGTTGTTGGTTTTTCGGATCAAAACCCTGGAGTATCTGGTCATATAATGTTTCACTGTCGCAGTCAGGTGGTTGGCATTCACTGACCAATGTTTCAAATCTTCCACTGGATTTAATATCAAGTTCTTCCTGAAGAAAATCGGACACACCAATCACTCTTCCGGGCCTGAGCTCGAAGCGCCGGTAAAAATACAATAGATGGTTAAGCAAGGATGCCGAAGATACTGCGTTTGCCAGTGTGACCCGATGGCTGCCGCCCGGTGGTGGCTCATTGTCGTCAATATTGTTCTCACCATTTGATTTAGCACTTCGTTGACTTCTGTTGCTGCTTTGTTGCGCTTTTTGTTCAGAGGAAAAAGCCGGGCAGGATTGGAATTCAGGCAGTCCATTATTCCCCTGGACACCAGAAGCAGTCATTATGCCTGATGCAAACCCAATAGAGGGGAGTGACATATCTGGTTGATGAGGGATGGCAGGAGGATGAAAACCGTCGAATGCGTTGCTTGTTTCGGGCACCAAAGTCAGTGGTTTTCCGTTTGTTTGATGGCTAAAAAAAGGTGAAACACGACCGGAAAAGTATGTGTGGACAGGGTGCCCCGGAAACTCACGGTTTAAATAGGTCAGCACATTGTTCAGTAACTCAGGCCGCCGTTTAACAAACTGGTAAAGTGAACCAGGGTCGCTCAGAATCTGCTCCCTTACCAGGGCACTGAGGCTTTTCGGGATGGGTGATGTGAACCCTGAGAGAATTCCCCGCCACTGATAGAGATTAAAGGGCGTATTGGTCACCGTGCTCATAAGCAGGGCAGCCAGGTTGAGATGCTCACTTTCTACCAGGGTGCCAATCTCTGGTCCATCCCAACCGGCGTAATGATCCTCGACATTATAAGGGGCATCAGCGAACCGCATCAGCAGCACCGGGTCACCTGCTCCCCAGAAATGGTATTTCCGATGTCTGTCGTTGCGGGCGATGAACAAAGAAGATCTCGACCAGGCCGGGTAGGTATCATTGCCGGGCGATACCTTTTCCAGTGCCCAGAGGTTAAAGTACTTCCCGGTCATGAGTGCCGGGCCGGGGTTTATTGCAGTCTCGGGAATGCCAGGTTGATAAACCCAGTTTTGATCTGACCACTGATAAAGCCAGTGCTTATTTTGGCAAGCGTGTATTTTTTCTTTGTCAGCTGGCTTGCTTTTATTGGATTCTCCAAACAACTTATCGTGGGAAGAGAGGCAATCAATAGCCTGATTGACCCGCTTGATATAACTACTGTCCAGAGCGGTTTGCCCGTCAGCGCTGATACTGTCTTTTCCAGCCAGTTCGGGCAATAGCCAGGGTTTTGCGTGATTCAGCGGGAAATCAATAAGAACGCTCTGACACTTTTTATGCTCTGTAAGCGGATTGGTCTGGCAGATAATAGCCTGCAGGCGATTCTGCTGACTTTCTCGCCAGGGACGCAGGTAAAGGGTACTGGTATGGGTGTCGTTTAGTAGTTTCCAAAGCGACAGCCAGGCAGACAGAGAATCACCCTCGACGGCCTGAGTCTCTGACGATGATGTCGAGGGTGAGGCCGTAATCTGCCAGACAGGATGATTTTCGATACAAGTGGTTTGAATTGACAGTTGGCCTTTCAGCAAAGAGTGATCGATCATCACCGGATGAGGGTTGCAATCGGGGGCATCACCAAAAGCCCGGGACAGTGAGGGAAATCCGCGACTGAAAGAAGGGTAGGGTACGATTGAAGGAGGAAGCAGCTTTGCTAACAGAAAGCCGGGCAGGTGACTCAACCATTGATGCCTGAAAAAAAGGGACAGCTTTTTGGGGGTGCCAACGTCGTGTATTACGTGATAATGATTACTCAGCTTGAGGTGAAAGTTATTGGCTTTAAATCCTGCGTAGAGACCTAAAAAGCGGATTTCTGGCGCCTTGTACCCAGGTTCATTCTGGTAGCTGGAGGCATGACCTGAATGTACGTTCATTTCAATCGCGAATAGCAGCGCAATTAAGTGAAGTTTTAACAGTCTTCTGTGACAAACAGGCATAGAGCTGCCGTAGACCCCATTTGATAATTTGTTAATCAGAGTTGACCTGTTAAATAACAGCTTTTATTGATACTGATTGAATAAATTGTTCTGATCTCTACGGAGACTGAGAAAAAATAGCAGTGGGACCAAGATGTAGCAAGAGTGGCTTTGTATCTGCGTGAATAGCTTTTAATGGGGTTTATGTAATTCTGCCGAACGCTGGGTTGTAGATCCCTTATTTGACTGGTTAGAAAACTATCGCCGTTTATAGAAAATAATGAGCGTAAACTGAACCCAAGTCTTCAATTTACACATTTGGTCTTGGCTAAGTTGCTTTTATCTGTTGTTTGAACCAGTGTCCCGCAATTTTTTCAGAAAGCCGTTCACCTGTTAGCTCGGTAGCCTCTGTCAGCACTCGCCGCCAGCCCAGATAATGTTTCAAGTATTTGGTCGCAATCCCGTGAAAAACACCATGAATCCATCCTTTCAAGTGGCTGTGGTAAGCATTCACATGCTGGATGTGGAACACACCTTCAATGACGTGCTGGCCGGCTGAGGTCACTAACTCTTTCAACGGCAGCTCCATGTCTCTGGCCAGCTTTTCGTGAGCCAGGCTGGCTTCAGCGCACAGAATGGCTTTTGAAGACAGATGGCCTTCGAGGTGCTGCTGCATCTCCGATGCACTTTCATTGGCGAGGATGCCATCAACTGTTCGTGAGGAATGATCTCTTGCGACCAAAACGGGAATTTTGCGGCAATCCGTTTTTTTATCATTACCTCTTTGTCTTGCTGGTCTTGGTAGCTCTGATCTCTGCCCTTTGAAGGACTCACGCAAAAATGTTTCATCCAGTTCAACAATATCACCCAGATCATTTCCTTGGTCATCCTCCAGCACGACAAGGAAGCGGTGTCGCCAGCGGAAAGAGGTGCGCAGAGTGACGCCACATTCAGATGCTGCCACTCGCAGGGTTGTGGAGTGGCTCATTCCATTCAGATAAGTCTGCCACTTTTCAGGATGTCGAAGCCGGGCTAACGGGGTTGCTGTTAATGCATTAAATGTTTTGTGGCATGACTTGCAACGGTAGCGCTGCTTGCCATCACTGCTACCCCAGCGTTTTATCTGATCACTTTCACAATGAGGGCACCTCGGGTGCTCAGAGAATTTCTGTTGAATGGTGGTGCTCAGGTTCGGCTGATGCGTCTTGGTCTCAACCTCTGGAGAAAGAGCTTTGTTAAGAATATTCTTCTGATGGCTGGTCAATGTCGAAATGGCATCAAGAAATGACTTGAAGAGAGCATATTGCATAACGGCATCCCTTACAGTAGGAGACCGTTGTATTATAGTTCAAACAACAGATAAGGCTAACTTAGCCTTTGGTCTTTCTGGTAATCTTACGGGTCAGGTACTGAATAAAGTAATATTGCTTTTTGGTTATCATAATGCTTTTGATGGAAATCTGCTTTTTGTGTCTCTCCCAGAATAAAGGCGGAATTGGCCGAGATCCTGTGAAAAAAGGCCAGCCAGGAGGCAAGATCTCTATTATACGTTTGAAATGCAATGTTCATGGCCTCCCGGTTTTTATCGTACATAACCGTTAAGTCGGACGTTGCCAGAACTGCCAGGAAAGCACGTTTCATTGGTTCATTTTCGTCAATCTTCTTTGTCATTATCTCATCCCAGAACAGATCCCGTTCGTTATCAAAGTGATCATTAAGGGTCTCGTAAGCCCATAAGTAATAATGAACCAGGGCTGACTTTGTGCGATGTTTCTTCAAAAGAGCATTACTTATAGCCTCATAATTTGGGTGAGATTCCAGCCGGGGAAGGTTATAAACGAACTCATCGAAATAGGTTTCAGGTTTTGGTGTTTCCCGCAGTACTTCAAACGATGTTGCATAATCATATCGGCTTAGCTCATAGCTTGCAGTATTTTCTGAGAGTTGTTCAACATCAGAAGCTGCTGCCTCTGATGATATATCCAGTGCGTCTGATTCACCCAATACAAAAGATTTGACAAGTCTTAAATACTTTTTAATATTTTCTGACCTGCCACCACTTTTGATTTCACCATCCAGCCAAATACCATAGTGTTTCGGTCTTTTTTTAATGGAAAAATGCTTTGTTTTTTCCAGTGGTTTCAGAAGTATTCCTTCAATACTGTCTGGATCAATTATCCTGGGAAATAACGCTTTTTCAACTTCAGTGCCATCATTATTGAACACAAATTGGAGGTTATGGTTTACGGGGGTAATCAAAAATTGCTTTGTGATCAGTGCTGACCAACCAGCCTGAGGAATATGCAGAAGATTAAACCGTTCATTAGTAAATACTCTTATGGCTGCTTCGGCAGCAAAACTCACACCCATTAGAGAGCTTGATAACAATCCGGGCAATGTGTCCGTAACAATTTTGCCCGCTTCAATAAAGAGCTTTTCCCCTGGTTTTATGGTCGATGCGTATTGAATGACAAGCCCATTGGTCGAGTCTTTTTGCAGGGCTTCTGATGTTTCGGTCTGATAATGCTGGTAGTTGTTTAGCCGCATACTCACCAGTGATTCCAGATAACCACCATAAGGGAAGCCAAGTTGACGTGCTTTCCTGAAATGATCATGTGCACTGGGCAGAACTCTTTTGCGACTGGTTAATACTATCGGCTCTTGGAAAGATCTTAATTCTGCCTCCAGAAGCGTCAATCCAGCCAGGCAATGAAGCCAGCCTGACATCTGCAATGATTCGGAATCCATTTTATCTTCATACAGACTTAACTTCTGTTTTAATTTCTGATAGCCAGCTTGTTTGGCTTGTTCAATGGCAAGAAAAAAAGCACTTTCGTCTCCATCTGCGAACCTTTTCAAATTTTCACTGTTAAAGACAAAGTAGTCGATGAATTTTGATTGAACATTACGTGCAACAGCCTTTACTGGCTTATGCCATATAAAGAGCTTAAATATTTTGCGTAATTCTTCCCAATCACCTGAATCAATCTGGAGTTTTCGTGCATTTTCTGCATTTCCACCGATGAGCGTGATGATATGCTGATGTATCAGCGAAAGGGTGTTATAACAATACGACGTGTTATCCTCGGTAACCAGTTCACGAGAAAAACCAATTAACTTTGTCAGATGTTGTACATCATGACCAAAATGAAGGGATGTTAAGCGAGCCTGGTTAACGAAGGGGAGGGCTTTAAGATGGGGGAGAGTCGGCTCTGCTTCTGTTGATGCACCAACCAGATAAAAAGCAAGTTCTATAATATCTGCCAATGCCCGATTATGACGGTCAATATCTTTAGAGAGCGTCCTCTGAGCTTTTCTAAGGAATATGGGAATCTCCGGGTTTGCTTCAGAGCCGAATATAGAAAAGTTAATGATGTACAGAGATAAATCCAGGCAACCAAAATCCAACAGTTCCATTCGACCGGTTGCGAAGTACAGTATCAATCTTATTGTTGCTTCCGCCCTCTCTGCCGCTTTCACTTTAGTTGCCTCTTCAGCTGCCGCTGCCTCTTCAGCTGCCGCTATCGCTTTCTTTGTCGCTGCCTCTTCAGCTGCCGCTATCGCTTTCTTTGCTGCTGTCAGTTTTGCTTTTGCTTCCTGTGCTGCTTTTTGAGCTGCTTTTTTTGCTGTTAGTACTTGCACTTTCGCTGTTAAATCCACTGCCGATAAGGTTTTTGCTTTCACTTCCTCTAACTCTTTCGCTTCCTTGAACGCTCTCGCTTTCGTTTGCTCTTCATTTACGGCTAATTCTGCCGCTGCATTAGCCTCTTTTGCGGTAAGCACAGCTGCAGTTGATTCCGGTTTTACTAACACTCGTTCATACTGTATTTTTGAAAAATGTCGGGTATTTTTAAATTTCTGGCTCATTCGATTCAAAACAAAATCAACTGCTCCATCAGAGCCTTTTATTGAAAGCTGCTCCAGAAACTCTCTGAGTACACTTATGGAAGGTGTTACCCTTCCCGGCATCTGGCTATGGGGGTTTTTCAGGTATGTGTCTGGATCAAAGGCCAGTTTCAATTCGAAAGTCCTTGGAATCAGCACCAGCCACTTGAGTAACATTCCGGCCTGAACCGCTGAGTCTGAGTCCGATTCGAATAAAATCTCAATAGACTGAGATACCCCCGAGAATGCAGAGAGATGAGCTTGCGTGACTGCGCTGGGGTTGCCTTCCATACCATGTTCAAAAAATAGCAAGAGTATCGGGGCATAAGGGAAAAAATGACTATTAGACAATACAATAGCCTCTTTTATCTTTTTGGCGTTGAGCTTGACTTCGGGACTAAAGGACAACTCAATAGTTTTGTTGTCATCCGACATTTTGGCCCCTAACATGGCCAGTGCTTTCAGAAAATAGTAATAACCCATTCCAAGCTTGTTTGTTGTATGGTCATGATTTCTTAATAAAACTTTTCTGAATGCAGTAATGTGCTTTTCCACCTGTTGCAAAAAAACTTCCGGGTTCTCATGAATACATTTGACTTCCTGAATAATCTTGTTATCCAGTTGCAACAAATACTGTGTATGTAGTTGTTCATTGACTTGTTCTGTAGAGGGTCTGATGCCTGGCTTCAGCTCCGTTCGTCGTCTGGTGGCATTTATTGTTTTTTTTGCTTTTTCAGTATTTGTAACTGTTGCCGAAGTGAGTTGAGTTGAAGTGGCTGGTTTAGTGGCAGCCGGAACCGTCACCTCTTTGGTTTGAATGAAATCTCTTGACAGCAGCAAAGATCGAGCTAGAACCCAGTCTTTTATTAAATCAGATCTGGACTTTTCAATCGCTTTATTCCTTATTTTTTCATGATATTCGTAGAGCATTTCCTTTTCATTGTTTCTGTCCTTGCTCAATGAAGCTTTGAGATAGCCTTCCCAAAAGCTCATTTTCCAAAAAGCTATGAATTTGGGTTGATGACTTCTGAACGATTGTCCGGTACGCTCAGTGCCCATGAATACTTTCAGGTCAGTCATCGCCAGCACCTGCGGGAAACTCGTTATATCAATGAACTGAGATTTTTTCCTGGGTGCACCCTGAATCTGCAGGGTGTTGAGGGTGTAGATCCAAAGCTCACTATGTATCTGACCTGCCGCTGGTTCTTTTTTTCTTTCCAGAATCAGTTTCAGTGAAGCGATGGTTTGTTGCAGTTCCCGAGACCCGGGACGAACAGCTTTCAGGGCTGTTAATGTGGAGGGTGTATCCGGTTCTCTCAGGGCATTGAGTATGGCCTTCACTTCTCTGCCTTTGCCTGAGAGTTCTGACTCTTTGGCTAAACCCTGCTCAATCTTTGATAGGGCGGTAACATCTGTATCCTGATAGAGCTGTTCGAGAAATCCACCATTCAACAGGCCTTCAATCTTTACCTGGTTCAAGCTTGTCTCTCTGGAAGTCATACTACGCAACAATCGATTTACAGGTTCTATCTGAGGCCAGCCCGCCGGATGGTGGCTGTGCAATTGCATTGCGATTAATAATTGATAGGCAAGTGGTATACCGGCAATAGCTGCCGGTAACAATAGCTCGAAGGCATGTTCATAGATCTGAAGTGCTTCTGATTTTCCAGAGGGTAATTTTTTGTTCAAAATGAACAACGCCTGAACCAGTTGGGCATAGGGGAAGTGGTCCTCATAAGCCGCCTGCTCTAAACGCCTGCGTTGCTGACTGTCCGGGATATTAGTCAGATTGATGGTAATGACCGGCTGGTCTCCGGATGTATCAGCAGAAGCTCCGGAACTGGCCAGTATTTGCAGTGTTTTTGTCTTTCCTTCCTTCAGTTGTTTTTGTAGTGTATCGAGTTCTGTTTCGAGCGCAGGATTTTCTGTAGTGGCTTTGTTTTCTTCAGTGGCATCGCAATTTTGTGTCTTTATTGCTCTATTCAACTCTCCTGAAAAGTTATAATCCACCTCCTTAAGCCAGTTTGATATTTCTACGGACCTGGACAATGCCGTTTCGAAATCGATCAGATTCGAGATTGGCTTTTGGGCGGTGGTTTCCTTCTTTCTTTTGTTTGAGCGTTCAGCATTATCACGTGCTGTTGTCTTGCTGTTATGAACTACTGTAGCGCTTTGATTATCAGGGCTGGCTTCTACTTTGATATCGCCCTCGTCTGGCGTAGTTGCAGTGTCGCCTGCTTTTGGTTGAACCGTTTTTTTCAGCTTTTGTCTCTGTTTCTTTTTCTTCTTACGGGAATTTAAAGCCGAATCATGGGTTATCGATTCTGCACCTTTGACATTAGCAGTACTGGCAAATGCAGCATGTGCGGCAATAGTTGTCTGTCCTGGTGCATTGTCTTTCAGAGGCTCATCGACAGTGGGTGTTGTTGTTTTGGCTTTGGCAGCAACTAAAGGATGTTGATTATTCGTATCATTTTCTGCCTTATTCTCTACCTTAATAGTGCTTTTCTGTTCATTGTCAGGTTTACGCCTGATATAAGGATGCAGAAATTCCGGTAACCTGGACGACTCTGAAAAACGGCTGAATACTGACTTTTGAATAATTGTCTGTATCTGTTGCTCAGTGTCACTTGATAGCAATATTTTTAATGCATTTTGAGCACTTTGCATCCGTCGCTTTGAATCAATACCCGGGTAGGTTTGATCAAGTTGTGTATCCTGCAACAGTTTTTCAACCATTGCGGGCAGGCTTTGCATAACCATTTTGGAGCCCGTGGCAAAAGGTTCTACACGTATGAAATCGAAATATCCTTCAGGACCGGCAGAAATATCGATCGATAAGATTCGCCATTTTTTTGCCTCGTAACTGGCGAACCGGATGGTATTTTCTTCATTTGTATCGGGAAAACAATTGATCTTTAAGGTGTGCAGGAGCCCTCCGTGCTGCAATTCTCCCGGGCTGGCTAGAACTAAGGTGTGAATGTTGTTGCGTCTAACAGCAGTGCCAGGCAGGACGCCTCTTAGCTTTTTCTCTATAGAAGCCGAAATGTTTTCCAGGCTTTTGATATCCGTGACTGCCAGGTCAATATCATTGGTAACAGGTACTTTGCCCAGTTCGGAGGGTTTAAGCGATGACGTAAGGTGTTGCCACCTGGCTAAACCACCGTAAACGAGAGCATCTTCAGTATCGGATATAATTTTTTCGGCTTCTGTATAGGTTTTTCTAAAAACAGGTGCGAGCACTATCAGTGCAGGAATTACATAGCGGATATCCTGTTTTTTTACTAAAAATGCACCCTCGGAATAATCTTTTAAATGAGTATCCAAAGACTGTATTTTGTCGTTTATTGCTGATGTGGAGAGATCCGGCGCTATAAAGGAAATATATTTGCTGGCAGAGTCTTCCCAGAAAAAAATCACTGCTCCAAGCACGTTTTTACTAATGTAAAACATTCCATCGGGGTTCTCTGTATCCTCGAAGGGGTAGCAAACAAGGCCTAATTTATTGTAAAACCTGAACTGGTTATTTTCGTGTCCTCCCCGCATGAATTCAGCAGGTGAAGTAAATGCCCGTTTTAGTGCTTCGCTGGCAAATTTTATGGATGGGTTTTCAAGACTTTCCCGGCATAATAAGACATCTTTCTGCCATTGTGGAAACAGATCCCATAAAGCCTTTTCAACCCAATTGGCTGCCAGCCAGTCACTTTCCTCAGTATTTAAGCGGGAGTTGGTCAGGAAGTGAGTGAACCATAGTTTGTTGTCACTGTGAGAAGACAGTTTTACAGCGTGATTGTTGTGAAACAGGAAGATATGGCGATCTTCAAGCCTTTCCAGAAGCCGACGAGGAGTATGATCGTGGTTTTTATCATGGTCATAGCAGCGATATTCCTGACCATCATGAACGATGACTTGTATCGAATTTTGCAAAGCTTTTGATGCCAGCATCATGTGTTGTTGGTCTTTCGGGTCAAAACCCCGGAGCATCTGGTTATATAATGTTTCACTTCCACAATCGGACGGTTTGCACAGACGGAGCAGGGTTTCAAATTTTTCCCTGGATGTGACACCAAGCTGTTCTGAAAGAAAGTCTGATCTATGGGCCATTCTTTCAGGCCGAAGTCCGGAGCGCCTGTACAAATAGAATAGATGTTTAAGCAAGGAGGTTGAGTACACTGCGTCTGCTGGTGTGACCGGATGCTTGCCGCCCGGTGGTGGTGGCTCATTGTCGTCAATATTGTTCCTACCGACAGAGCTGGCAGTTCGTTTACTTTTGTTGCCACTTTGTTCGGCTTTTTGTGCAGAGGGATTACTCGGGGAGGACTGAGATTCAGGCGGTCCATTATTCCCCTGGACACCAGAAGCAGTCATTATGCCTGATGCAAACCCTATAGAGGGGAGTGACATATCTGGCTGATGAGGGATGGCAGGAGGATGAAAACCGTCGAATGCGTTGCTTGTTTGGGGCACCAAAGCCAATGGGTTTCCGTTTGTTTGATGGCTAAAATAAGGTGATACACGACCGGAAAAGTGTGAGTGGACAGGGTGCCCCGGAAACTCCCGGTTTAAATAGGTCAACACATTGTTCATTAACTCAGGCCGCCGTTTAACAAACTGGTAAAGTGAACCGGGGTCGCTCAGAATCTGCTCCCTTACCCGGGCACTGAGGCTTTTGGGGATGGGGGATATGAACCCTGAGAGAATTCCCCGCCATTGATAGAGATTAAAGGGCGTACTGGTCACCGTGCTCATAAGCAGGGCGGCCAGGTTAAGGTGCTCACTTTCTACCAGGGTGCCAATTTCAGGTCCGTCCCAACCGGCGTAGTGATCCTCGACATTATAAGGGGCATCAGCGAACCGCATCAGCAGCACCGGATCACCTGCTCCCCAGAAATGGTATTTCCGATGTCTGTCGTTGCGGGCGATGAATAAAGAAGATCTTGACCAGGCTGGACAGGTATCATTGCCAGGCGATACTTTTTCCAGTGCCCAGAGGTTAAAGTACTTCCCGGTCATGAGCGCCGGGCTGGGTTCTACCGCAGTCTCGGGAATACCCGGTTGGTAAAGCCAGCTTTGATCCGACCACTGATAAAGCCAGTGATTATTCTGGCAGGCGTGTACTTTTGCTTTGTCAGCTGACTTGCTTTTATTGGGTTCTCCAAACAACTTATCGTGGGAAGAGAGGCAGTGAATAGCCTGATTGACCCGCTTGATATAGTGACTGTCCAAAGCGGTTTGCCCGTCAGTGCTGATGATGTCTTTTTTAGCCAGTTCGGGCAATAGCCAGGGTTTTGCGTGATTCAGCGGGAAGTCAATAAGAACGCTCTGACACTTTTTATGCTCTGTAAGCGGATTAGTCTGGCAGATAATGGCCTGCAGGCGATTCTGCTGACTTTCCCGCCAGGGGCGCAGGAAAAGGGTACTGGTATGGGTGTCGTTTAGTAGTTTCCAAAGCGACAGCCAGGCAGACAGAGAATCACCCTCGACGGCCTGAGTCTCTGACGATGATGTCGAGGGTGAAGCCGTAATCTGCCATACAGGATGATTTTCGATACAAGTGGTTTGCACTGATAAGCGGCTTTTCAGCAAAGAGTGATCGATCATCACCGGATGAAGATTGCAATCGGGGGCATCACCAAAAGCCCGGGACAGTGAGGGGAAGCCGCGACTGAAAGAAGGGTAGGGTATGATTGAAGGCGGAAGCAGTTTTGCAAACAGAAACCCGGGCAGATGACTCAACCATTGATTCTGGAAAAAAAGGGACAGCTTTTTGGGGGTGCCAACGTCGTGTATTACGTGATAATGGTTACCTAGCTTGAGGTGGAAATTATTGGCTTTAAATCCCGCGTAGAGACCCAAAAAGCGGATTTCTGGTGCCTTGTGCCCGGGTTCATTCTGGTAGCCGGAGGCATGACCTGATTGTACGTTCGTTTCAATTATGAATAGCAGGGCAATTAAGAGAAGTTTTAACAGTCTTCTGTGACAAACAAGCATAGAATTGCCGTAGATCCCATTTGATAATTATTAATTTGTCAATCAAAGTTGACCTGTTAAATAACAGTTTTTATTTTTACCGACTGTATTGTTTTGATATCCATGGAGTCTGAGAAAAAATAGCAGTGGGTTCAGGATGTAGCAAGGATGGCTCTGAATGTAGTTTGGGTGTTGGTTTTGAACCGGAGATATTCACCATCCCGGTCAGTCAACGCTGGTAGTTCTTGAAAAGTCGGAGAATAAATATCTCCGGTCAGTTTATAAGCTATGAACCTGATGGCTTTGTACCTGTGCGAATAGACTCTTAGAGGTGATACGTTAATCTGCCGGATGCCCGGTGCCGGGTTGTCGAACCGAAGCATTTGGCCTTATTGGTACTCTTACTGGTTAGGTACTTAATATATTAATCCGGTTTGAGGTAATATTTCTTTTTGTATTGAAAAACGCTTGAAATGGAAATCTGCTTTTTGCTTCTCTCCCAGAAGGAAGGCGGAAGTGGCTGTAATCGAGTGTAAAAAGGCCAACCAGGAAGCAATATCTATATTGTATCGTTTGAATGCGGTAATCATGGCTTCCCGCTTCTCTTCATACATAACAGTTAGATCGGCAGTTGCCAGAAGTGCAAGAAAAGCTCTTTTCATTGGTTCATTTTTTTCAATCTCCTGTGTCATTATCCCATCCCAGAACAGGTCTCGCTCGTTATCACTGTTATCATTGAGGGTCTCATAAGCCCATAAATAATAGTGAACCAAGGCTGACTTTGTGCGATGTTTCTTCAAAAGAGCATTGCTTATAGCCTCATAATTTGGGTGAGATTCCAGCTGGGGCAGGTTATAAACGAATTCATCAAAACCGGTTTCAGGATGTGGTGTTTCCTGAAGTGCTTCAAACAATTTTGTATAGTCATAACGGCTTAACTCATAGCTTGCAATATTCTCTGAGAATTGATCACTATCAGAGGCTGTTGCCTCGGATGCTGTATTCAGAACCTCTGGTTTATCCAATACAAAAGCCTTGACAAGACTTAAATACTTTTTAATATTTTCTGGCCTGTTGCTATTTTCGATTTCATTGTCCAGGAAAATACCATAATCTTTCAGTCTTTCATGAATGGTTACCTGCCTTGTTTCCTCCAGTGGTTTCATAAGTATTCCTTCAATACTGTCTGGGTCACTTATCATGGGAAATAACGCTTTTTCAGCTTCAGACTCACCATTGCTGAACAGAAACTGGAGGTGATGATTTACAGGGGTAACCAGAAGATGTCTTATGATCATTGCCGGCCAGCCAGCCTGTGGGATATGCAGAAGATTAAAGCGTTTGTCAGTAAATATTCTGATGGCTGTTTCAGCGGCAAAACGTACACCAAATATAGAGCTTGATAACAAGCCAGGCAAAACTTCCGTAACAATCTTATCCGCTTCAATAAAGATTTTTTCCTCCGGTCTTTTGGTCGATGCATATTCAGTAACAGGCTTGTTGATCGAGTCAGTTTGCCAGGCTTCGGATGTCTCGCCCTGATAATGCTGGTAGTGGTTTATTAGTCGCATAAGTACCAGTGATTCCAGATAACCAGCATATTGAAAGCCAATTTTACGTGACTTGAAGAAATGATCATAAGCAATGCGCAGGACTCTTTTGTGGCCGTTTAGTATTACCCGCTGGTGATCAGAACTTATTTCCGCCTCCAGAAGTGTCAAGCCAGCCAGGCAATGAAGCCAGCTTAAAATATCTACTGATTCAGGGTCATTTTTATCTTTATATTGGTTTATCCGTTGTGACAATTTCTGATAGCCAACTCTGCTGCTTTGCTCAATAGCAAAAATAAAAGCTCTTTCGTCCCCACTTTTGAACTCTTTAATCAAAGTAGTGTCAAAAATAGCATAGTCGACGTTCTTTGGTGTAAAATAAGTATCACCCGTTTGGAATGGCTTATACCATATATGGTTTTCAAGCCATTTACGTGTTTTTTTCCAATCTTCTGAATCATTCTGCAGTTGTTTTACCTGTTCTGCATTGCCACCGAACTGCCTGATCGTGTACTCGTGAATCAGCAAATAAATATTGTACCATTGTAGCTTATTCTCGGCAGCCAGTTCAGGGAATAAGCTAATTAATTTTTTTAGAAGTTGTATGTCATGGCCAAAATGATTAGCGGTTAAGTTGACTTGGGTATCGAGGGGAAGGGCTTCAAGATGAGGAAAAACGGGCTCTACTTCTTCAGGTGAACCGATCAGATGAAAAGCAAGTTTAATGATGTCTGCAATTGCCCGCTTCTCTGGATTAATATCTTCAGCGAGTTGCGCCTTTTTTTTGGTGAGGAATGCGGATCCCAATGAGGTTGCGTAAAGAATGCCTGGCACAGTAAGACGCAAGATAACTGAGGATAAATCCAGGCTATTAAAGTGAAGCAAGTCTATTCGATCAGTGGCAAAGTGCAGCACCAATTTTAATATTGCTTCCTTTTTCGCTTCCTCTTGCATTACTTTTTCTGCTTCCACTGCTTTCTCCGATGCCACTTCCAGTCTCAATATTGCCGCTGTTGACAGTTCCGATTGAGCTGCCACTGATGCTGCCGCTTTAGAACCATCTCCTACCTCTATTTCCATTCGCATTTCCACTTCTGCTATAGCCTCCGATGCCTCTTTTGCTGCTGCTTTCGCTACCACAAATGCCAACGCTGCTTCATTGATTTTGATTGTATCTGCACGCTTCTGTGCTTCCTCATGCGCTTTCATTGCCGCCGATTCCATTTGCGCTGCTTCCGTTGCCGCTAAACATGCCGCTACCGCCAGCATTTGTTCGTGCTGTCCTTTTGGCAGCTGTTGGATATTCAGAAACATCTCGCTTATTCGCTTCAAGGCAAGATCAACTGCGTCATCAGTGCTTTTTAGCGGAAGCTGATCCAAAAACTCTCTGATTATAAGTATGGAAGGTGTTATCCTGCCCGGAATCTTGCTTTGCGGGTTTTTCAGGTTAATATCTGCAGCAAGGGCCAGTCTCAGTTCGAAAGGCTTTGGAATCAGCAGTAGCCACTTGAGTAAGATTCCGGCCAGAGCTGCTGAATCTGATTCCATTTCTAATAAAATCTCAATAGACTGTGACACCCCGGAGAATGCAGAGATACAGGCTTGTAATTTAACGTCAGGCTCTCCTTTAATAGCATAATCGAAAAACAGCATGAGCATCCTTGCATAAGGGAAGTAGAAATGTTGAGAGTGTATAATAGTTTCCTTTATGTTTTTGGCGTTGAGCCTGACTTCCGGGCTAAAGGACAATTCAATGGTTCTGTTATCACCTGACACTTTTGCCCTCATCAGTGCGAGTGCCTTTAGAAAATAGTAATATCCTATTCCCAGCTCGTTTGTTGGATTTTTGTTTTTTAGTAAAGACCTTCTGAATGCAGAGATCTGCTTTTCTACCTGTTGCAAAAAATTTTCCGGGTTTTCCTGAATAAATCTGACTTCCTGAATAATATTGATATCCAGCTGTAATAAATACTGGATGTGAGCGTGTTCATTGAATTGGTCTTTTGATATTCTGATGCCTGGCTTTGGTCCTTTTGACGGTCTGGCTGAGTTTTTTGTTTTTCCAGAATTTGTGCCTGTTCCAGAAGTTACTTGCTTCGAAATGACTGGTGGAGTGGAGGAGATCGAAACCGGAACTTCTCTGGTTTGAACAAAGCTCCTTGAAAGCAGAAAAGATCGGGCAAGAATCCAGTCGTTAATTAAATAGGGCCTGAATTTATCAGTCGCTTTATGGCCTATTTTGTCATGATACTCCTCAAATACTTCCCTTTCATTCTTCCTGTCTTTGCTCAACGAAGCTTTGAGATAGTCCTCCCAAAAACTCATTTTCCAAAAAGCTATGAATTTGGGTTGATTACTTCTGAACGATTGTCCGGTACGCTCAGCGCCCGTGAATACTTTCAGGTCAGTCATCGCCAGCACCTGCGGGAAACTCGTTATATCAATGAACTGAGTTTTTTTCCTGGAGGCTCCCTGGATCTGCAGGGTGTTGAGGGTGCAGGCCCAAAGCTCACTATGTATCTGACCTGCCGCTGGTTCTTTTTTTCTTTCCAGAATCAGTTTCAGTGAAGCGATGGTTTGTTGCAGTTCCCGGGTTCCGGGGCGGACAGCTTTCAGGGCTTTTAATGTAGAGGGGGTATCCGGTTCTCTCAGGGCATTGAGTATGGCCTTCACTTCTCTGCCTCTGCCTGAGAGGTCTGACGCTTTGGCGAAACCCTGCTCAATCTTTAACAGGGCGGTAACATCTGTATCCTGATAGAGCTGTTCCAGAAATCCACCATTCAACAAGCCTTCAATCTTTACCTGGTTCAAGCTTGTCTCTCTGGAAGTCATACTACGTAACAATCGGTTTACAGGTTCTATCTGGGGCCAGCCCGCCGGATGGTGGCTGTGCAATTGCATTGCGATTAATAATTGATAGGCAAGTGGTATACCGGCAATAGCTGCCGGTAACAATAGCTCGAAGGCATGTTCATAGATCTGAAGTGCTTCTGATTTTCCAGAGGGTAATTTTTTGTTCAAAATGAACAACGCCTGAACCAGTTGGGCATAGGGAAAGTGGTCCTCATAAGCTGCCTGTTTTAACTCTATGTGCTGCTCTCTACTCAGGGTATTAGTCAGATTGATGGTGATGAAAGGTTGATATCCGGATGTATCAGCAGAAGCCCCGGTACAGGCCAGTATTTTCAAGATTTTTGCTTTTCCCTCCTGCAGTTGATTTTGCAGTGTATCCAGTTCTGTATTGGTGGCAGGTTTTTCTGCTGTGGCTTTGTTTTCATCAGAGGCTTCCCTTTCTTCAGTGGGACCACAATGTCGTGTCTTTATTGCCTTGTTTAGCTCTCCCGAAAAGTTATATTCCATCTCCTTAAGCCAGTTTGATATTTCTACGGACCAGGACAGTGCCGTTTCTAAGTCGATCAGATTCGAGATTGGCTTTTGGGCGACGGTTTCCTTCTTTCTTTTGTTTGAGCGTTCAGTAGTATCAGGGGCTGTTGTCTTGCTGTTATGAACTACTGTAGCGCTTTGATTATCAGGGCTGGCTTCTACTTTGATATCGCCCTCGTCTGTCGCAGTTGCAATGTTGCCTGCTTTTGGCTGAACCGTTTTTTTCAGCTTTTGTCTCTGTTTCTTTTTCTTCCTACGGGAATTTAAAGTCGGATCATGAGTTATCGATTCTGTACCTTTGACATTAGCAGTACTGGCAATTGCAGCATGTGCGGCAATAGTTGTCTGTCCCGGTACATTGTCTTTCAGAGGCTCATTGACAGCGGGAGTTGTTGTTTTGGTTTTGGCAGCAACTAAAGGATGTTGATTATTCGCATCATTCTCTGCCTTATTCTCTGCCTTATTCTCTAACTCAATAGTGCTTTTCTGTTCATTTTCGGGTTCAGGCTTGATATACGGATGCAGAAATTCCGGTAACCCGGATGACTCTGAAGAGCTGCTGAATACCGACTTTTGAATCATTGTCTGTACCTGTTGCTCAGTGTCACTTGATAGCAATATTTTTAATGCATTTTGAGCATTTTTCATCCGTCGCTTTGAATCAATACCCGGGTAGGTTTGATCGAGTTGGGTATCCTGCAACAGTTTTTCAACCATTGTGGGCAGGTTTGGCATAGCCAGTCTGGAGCCTGTGGCAAAAGGTTCTACATGTATGAAATCGAAATACCCTTCAGGACCGGCAGAAATATCGATTGATAAGATTCGCCATTTTTTCGCCTCGTAACTGGCGAACCCGATGGTGTTTTCTTCGTTCGTATCGGGAAAGCAGTTGATCTTTAAGGTGTGCAGTAGCCCTTGGCGCTGCAAGATCTTTGGGCTGTCTAAAACCGTACCGTAAATGTTGTTGCGTCTAACGGTAGTGCCAGGCAGGACACCTCTTAGCTTTGCCTCCATAGAAGCCGAAATGTTTTCCAGGCTTGTGGTATCTTTGACTGCCAGGTCAATATCATTGGTAACAGGTACCTTGCCCAGTTCAGTGGGTTTAACCGATGACCTGAGGTGTTGCCACCTGGCTAAACCACCGTAAACGAGAGCACCTTCAGTATCGGATATAATTTTTTCGGCTTCTGTATAGGTTTTTCTAAAAACAGGTGCGAGCACTATCAGTGCAGGAATTACATAGCGGATATCCTGTTTTTTTACTAAAAATGCACCCTCGGAATAATCTTTTAAATGAGTATCCAAAGACTGTATTTTGTCGTTTATTGCTGATGTGGAGAGATCCGGCGCTATAAAGGAAATATATTTGCTGGCAGAGTCTTCCCAGAAAAAAATCACTGCTCCAAGCACGTTTTTACTAATGTAAAACATTCCATCGGGGTTCTCTGTATCCTCGAAGGGGTAGCAAACAAGGCCTAATTTATTGTAAAACCTGAACTGGTTATTTTCGTGTCCTCCCCGCATGAATTCAGCAGGTGAAGTAAATGCCCGTTTTAGTGCTTCGCTGGCAAATTTTATGGATGGGTTTTCAAGACTTTCCCGGCATAATAAGACATCTTTCTGCCATTGTGGAAACAGATCCCATAAAGCCTTTTCAACCCAATTGGCTGCCAGCCAGTCACTTTCCTCAGTATTTAAGCGGGAGTTGGTCAGGAAGTGAGTGAACCATAGTTTGTTGTCACTGTGAGAAGACAGTTTTACAGCGTGATTGTTGTGAAACAGGAAGATATGGCGATCTTCAAGCCTTTCCAGAAGCCGACGAGGAGTATGATCGTGGTTTTTATCATGGTCATAGCAGCGATATTCCTGACCATCATGAACGATGACTTGTATCGAATTTTGCAAAGCTTTTGATGCCAGCATCATGTGTTGTTGGTCTTTCGGGTCAAAACCCCGGAGCATCTGGTTATATAATGTTTCACTTCCACAATCGGACGGTTTGCACAGACGGAGCAGGGTTTCAAATTTTTCCCTGGATGTGACACCAAGCTGTTCTGAAAGAAAGTCTGATCTTTGAGTCACTCTTTCAGGCCGAAGACCGGAGCACCTGTACAAATACAATAGACGTTTAAGCAGGGAGGCTGAGTACACTGCGTCTGCTGGTGTGACCGGATGGTTGCCGTCCGGTGGTGGCGGCTCATTATCGTTATTTTTCCTGGCGTCCGATTTAGCACTTCGTTGACTTCTGTTGCCGCCTTGTTGCGCTTTTTGGTCAGAGCAAAAAGCTGGGCAGGCTTGGGCTACAGGCGGCTCACTACTCCCTTGAATACCAGAAACAGTCATTATGCCCGAAGCAAACTCTGTTGAAGGGAGTGATGCATCTGATTGATGAGGGGGGGCAAGGGTAAGAAAACGGTCGAACGCGTTGCTTGTTTCGGGCACCAAAGCCAATGGGTTTCCGTTTGTTTGATGGCTAAAAAAAGGTGATACACGACCGGAAAAGTATGAGTGGACAGGGTGGCCCGGAAACTCACGGTTTAAATAGGTCAACACATTGTTCAGTAACTCAGGCCGCCGTTTAACAAACTGGTAAAGTGAACCAGGGTCGCTCAGAATCTGCTCCCTTACCAGGGCACTGAGGCTTTTCGGGATGGGTGATGTGAACCCTGAGAGAATTCCCCGCCACTGATAGAGATTAAAGGGCGTATTGGTCACCGTGCTCATAAGCAGGGCAGCCAGGTTGAGATGCTCACTTTCTACCAGGGTGCCAACCTCTGGTCCATCCCAACCGGCGTAATGATCCTCGACATTATAAGGGGCATCAGCGAACCGCATCAGCAGCACCGGGTCACCTGCTCCCCAGAAATGGTATTTCCGATGTCTGTCGTTGCGGGCGATGAACAAAGAAGATCTCGACCAGGCCGGGTAGGTATCATTGCCGGGCGATACCTTTTCCAGTGCCCAGAGGTTAAAGTACTTCCCGGTCATGAGTGCCGGGCCGGGGTTTATTGCAGTCTCGGGAATGCCAGGTTGATAAACCCAGTTTTGATCTGACCACTGATAAAGCCAGTGCTTATTTTGGCAAGCGTGTATTTTTTCTTTGTCAGCTGGCTTGCTTTTATTGGATTCTCCAAACAACTTATCGTGGGAAGAGAGGCAATCAATAGCCTGATTGACCCGCTTGATATAACTACTGTCCAGAGCGGTTTGCCCGTCAGCGCTGATACTGTCTTTTCCAGCCAGTTCGGGCAATAGCCAGGGTTTTGCGTGATTCAGCGGGAAATCAATAAGAACGCTCTGACACTTTTTATGCTCTGTAAGCGGATTGGTCTGGCAGATAATAGCCTGCAGGCGATTCTGCTGACTTTCTCGCCAGGGACGCAGGTAAAGGGTACTGGTATGGGTGTCGTTTAGTAGTTTCCAAAGCGACAGCCAGGCAGACAGAGAATCACCCTCGACGGCCTGAGTCTCTGACGATGATGTCGAGGGTGAGGCCGTAATCTGCCAGACAGGATGATTTTCGATACAAGTGGTTTGAATTGACAGTTGGCCTTTCAGCAAAGAGTGATCGATCATCACCGGATGAGGGTTGCAATCGGGGGCATCACCAAAAGCCCGGGACAGTGAGGGAAATCCGCGACTGAAAGAAGGGTAGGGTACGATTGAAGGAGGAAGCAGCTTTGCTAACAGAAAGCCGGGCAGGTGACTCAACCATTGATGCCTGAAAAAAAGGGACAGCTTTTTGGGGGTGCCAACGTCGTGTATTACGTGATAATGATTACTCAGCTTGAGGTGAAAGTTATTGGCTTTAAATCCTGCGTAGAGACCTAAAAAGCGGATTTCTGGCGCCTTGTACCCAGGTTCATTCTGGTAGCTGGAGGCATGACCTGAATGTACGTTCATTTCAATCGCGAATAGCAGCGCAATTAAGTGAAGTTTTAACAGTCTTCTGTGACAAACAAGCATAGAATTGCCGTAGATCCCATTTGATAATTATTAATTTGTCAATCAAAGTTGACCTGTTAAATAACAGTTTTTATTTTTACCGACTGTATTGTTTTGATATCCATGGAGTCTGAGAAAAAATAGCAGTGGGTTCAGGATGTAGCAAGATTGGCTCTGTATGTAGTTTGGGTGTTGGTTTTGAACCGGTGATATTCACCATCCCGATCAGGAATAAATCGATTGATGTCAGAACGGCTAGTGAATGCCGGTAGTCATAGAAAAGCCGGAGGAGGATATTTTTTCTTTAACAGTTTGTAATCTATTAACCTGATGGCTTGATAAAATTATTTTTTTCAGGGCTGCGTGTTTTTCTAATGTTTACAAGTTTTGGAGATACATGGATTACCTTCTCAATATTCAAGTTCGTAAGGTCAAGGAAGTCATTATGATGGGTATCCTGAATAATGAGTCCCTGCGGAACGTTAAAACCAAGTTAATGACGGCATCAACGACATCAAAACCAGCTAACTTGATTTTTCCAGCCAGTCATCGGCTTTGATTGGCACTGGCTACATCTGAATAAGTACCACTTATTACTGGCATAAATTGGTTTCAGGTCAGGACTGATAAGAACAGTTTTCATTGTCTGGTTCATTACTTTTTGTGGTTCTCTATTTGAATAAAGAAAACTAATCAGCTCGATAGATGGGAAGTTCTTTTTGATCTGCTTAACAAAATTTTCAATGCAATTAGTAGCAGACGAAATGCAGGCATTGCGAAAAATAATGGCTAACTTGTCTGATCTCTAATGATCTCAGCTAAGGTTTCAAGGGCCATTGGTCCTGTCTTTTTATTGTGAGCTGCGATACATGTTTTTGGAATATCAGAATTAACATCAGAGTCAAAAGTAACCAAAGGGATGTCCACTGAGTCTGCTTTTTCCAGAATGGGGTTAACGCATTGATGACACTTTTCAATTTAGGCAACAGTCAGTCGTTTAGCTTTGCAAAAATCCTGATGAAAATACCAAACGTTTCTTGAAACAACACCTTCGGGTGATGATCAATAATCGTAAACTCATGTACTGTGTCGGTTATCTTGTTTAGCAGACCAGCCGATAGTCCGGATTCTCAAAATCTGAGTCGGTGTCCGTTTGTGTACTGTTCGCGGCTGATATTGCCGGGGTGCTACCCTCTTATACCCTGATTTCTCAAGGGAAAAAGATCTTGAGCCGCCTCTTGGTATTTTTGTATGCGCATTCAAACTATTTGAATGGATTTTCTGTTTTATTGATAATGATCTTGATGTATAATCCACGAGATTCTTTCCATCCACTCAATACACTCGGATCGGTAACAGGTAATGCTGAGAATCGCCCAAGAAGCCCTCACTTTCGATGACGTCCTGCTTCTGCCCGGATATTCAGAAGTTCTCCCCAAAGATGTTTCTCTGACCACAAAACTGACTCGCGAAATCGAGCTGAAAATCCCCCTGATCTCGGCAGCCATGGATACCGTGACCGAGGCTCGTCTGGCCATTGCCATGGCTCAGGAGGGTGGGATTGGCATCATTCACAAGAATATGACTGTTGCTCAACAGGCTAATGAAGTTCGCAAGGTTAAAAAGCATGAAAGTGGTGTGGTCAAGGACCCTATTACGATTGACTCGGCAGCGTCGGTCAGAGATCTTCTTGAACTGACCGGTCGTCATAAGATATCCGGAGTTCCTGTCCTGGATGGCAGTGATCTGGTCGGTATTGTCACCAGCCGTGACGTTCGTTTTGTCTCCAATCTGGACAAGATTGTGGCTGATATCATGACCCCTAAAGAGAGACTGGTCACTGTGAAGGAAGGAACTGACCAGGAGGCCGTTCGCAAGCTGCTTCATAAACATCGTATCGAGAAAGTGCTGGTGGTTAATGAGGCGTTTAATCTGGTCGGTATGATGACCGTAAAAGATATCAAGAAAGCCCAGGACTACCCTAACGCCAGTAAAGATTCCCATGGTCAGCTGAGAGTGGGTGCGGCAGTTGGTACCGGACCTGAAACCCCGGAGCGAGTCGCTGCTCTGGTCGATGCTGGTGTTGACGTTGTGATCGTTGATACCGCTCACGGTCACTCCAAAGGGGTTATCGAGAGGGTTCGCTGGGTTAAGGAAACCTATCCACAGGTTCAGGTTGTTGGCGGTAATATTGCTACCGGTGCAGCAGCCAGGGCCCTGGCTGATGCAGGTGCCGATGGTGTGAAAGTGGGTATCGGTCCCGGCTCAATCTGTACTACTCGCATCGTGACCGGTATCGGTGTACCGCAGATTTCTGCGGTAGCCAACGTTGTGGCAGCCTTGGAAGGAACGGGTATTCCGGTGATTGCCGACGGCGGGATTCGCTTCTCCGGTGATCTGGCTAAAGCCATCGTAGCGGGTGCCAGTGCGGTCATGCTGGGAAGTATGCTGGCAGGTACCGAGGAAGCTCCCGGCGAAGTTGAACTGTATCAGGGCAGAAGTTACAAAGCCTATCGTGGCATGGGTTCCCTGGGTGCCATGGCTCAGGCTTCCGGCTCCAGTGATCGTTACTTCCAGAGTGCGGAAGCCGGTGCCGAGAAGCTGGTCCCGGAAGGTATTGAAGGTCGTGTACCCTACAAAGGGCCGCTGAATGCCATTGTCCATCAGATGGTAGGCGGTCTGCGTGCTGCAATGGGATACACCGGCTCGGCAGATATGAAGACCATGCGCACGGTGCCTGAGTTCGTTCGGGTGACCAATGCGGGTATGAAAGAGTCTCATGTCCATGATGTAACCATTACCAAAGAAGCACCCAATTACCGGGTGGGTTAATTTGATTATCCCTTGAACTGTTGGCTCTATCATCCGCAGTTTAACGAATGTCGTATCAGTAACAGGCCTTCATCCACCTCGAAGACCGCTTGTTGCTTGTCGTAGCAGTTATCTAATTTTGAGAAGACACATGTTAGAGGATATCCACGCCGAACGAATTCTGATTCTGGATTTTGGTTCCCAGTACACACAGCTGATCGCCCGTCGTGTACGTGAGATAGGCGTTTATTGTGAGCTGCATCCCTATGATATGGATGAGCAGGCTATTGTCGAGTTTGCCCCGAGGGCGGTGATTCTTTCCGGTGGGCCTGAATCCGTGACCGGTGATGCTTCGCCTCGCGCGCCGGAGGCTGTTTTTGATCTGGGGGTTCCTGTGTTGGGTATCTGCTATGGCATGCAGACTATGGCAGGGCAGATGGGTGGCAAGGTATCGACCTCAAATCTGCGTGAGTTCGGTTATGCCAAAGTGAATCTGGAAAACAAGGTCAGACTGTTCGATGGCATTGAAGACCATGTGAATGAGCAGGGTCGTCTGAGTCTGGATGTCTGGATGAGCCACGGCGACAAGGTTTCCCAGCTGCCTGAAGGCTTTGTGGTAGCGGCTTCTACCGATTCCTGTCCTTTTGCAGCCATAGCTTGTGAAGAGAAGCAATACTATGGTGTCCAGTTTCACCCCGAAGTGACTCACACCAAACAGGGCGGTCGCATCCTGGAACGTTTTGTCATTGATATTGCCGGCTGCCAAAAGCTTTGGACTCCGGGACAAATTATTGAGGATGCCATTGCCCGCGTTCGGGAACAGGTGGGTGATAAAACCGTACTGCTGGGTCTTTCTGGCGGTGTGGATTCCAGTGTTGTGGCAGCGCTGTTGCACAAGGCTATCGGTGATCAGCTGGTTTGTGTCTTTGTCGATAATGGTCTGCTGCGTCTGAATGAAGGTGATCAGGTGATGGCCATGTTCGCTGAGAACATGGGGGTACGTGTTATTCGCGCTGATGCTGAAGAGCTTTTTCTGGACAAGCTAAGAGGTGTTCAGGACCCTGAGGCCAAGCGAAAAATTATCGGTAACACCTTTATTGAAGTCTTTGATCAGCAGGCTGCTGCCCTGGATAATGTCCAGTTCCTGGCTCAGGGCACTATCTATCCTGATGTAATCGAATCAGCAGGCGCCAAGTCTGGCAAGGCCCATGTTATCAAGTCACACCACAATGTGGGTGGTTTACCTGAAGATATGGCGATGGAGCTGGTTGAGCCTCTGCGTGAACTGTTCAAGGATGAGGTGCGCAAGATTGGTCTTGAGCTTGGACTGCCCTATGACATGGTTTATCGCCACCCATTCCCCGGCCCGGGTCTGGGCGTAAGGGTACTGGCAGAGGTCAGGAAAGAGTACTGCGATATTCTCCGTGAGGCAGATGCCATTTTTATTGAAGAACTGCATAAAGCCGACTGGTATCACAAGACCAGTCAGGCCTTTGCTGTCTTCCTGCCGGTTAAATCCGTAGGTGTGGTTGGTGACGGTCGTCGTTACGAGTATGTGGTGGCTTTACGCGCGGTAGAAACCATCGACTTTATGACGGCTCGTTGGGCCCACCTGCCTTATGAACTGTTGGAGAAGGTTTCCAGCCGGATCATCAACGAGATAGAGCATGTTTCCCGGGTGACTTACGACGTATCCAGCAAGCCACCTGCGACGATTGAGTGGGAATAGCATCGGATTGACCGGTTAAGTGAAATGGAGTGGCTTGTCGAAGGATGAGCCGTTTTTTTTGAGTTGTTCTCACGCTCCACAGGGGGCCGAATAACTCTGGTTTTCACACTAAGTGTGTTATGCGAAACTGAGTCGGCAAGTAAGCTGTTACATGGCCAAATCAAACATTTGAGTAAATTGCAGAACCAAGAATATGAAAAAAATTGCAGTACTTTCTGATATTCATAGCAATGTATGGGCTCTGGAAGCCATTCTCTTGGATGCAAAACGCAAAGGCGTTGATGGCCTTATAAATCTTGGAGATATTTTATATGGCCCATTGGCTCCAAGAGAAACTTATGATCTTCTCCAAACAGAAGAAGTAATAACGATTCGAGGGAATCAGGACCGTCAAATTTATCAGGCTACAGAATCAGAGATCTCTTCAAATCCAACAATGCAGTTTATCTTATCCGAATTGGGTAAAGAGCCACTCCAATGGATGAGGGGATTACCAGAAGCAAAATCTCTGGATAATGATGTTTTCATCTGTCACGGCACTCCAGACAATGACCTGGTCTACATGCTTGAGGATGTTGCTCAAGGTTATGCCAGAGTGAGATCAGATACAGAAATCCTGGGATTACTGGCAGGGGTCAAAGAATCATTGATTTTATGTGGTCATACCCACATTCCACGCTCTGTGCAGCTCAGTAACGGCCAGCTTGTTGTAAACCCCGGAAGCGTCGGATTACCCGCCTATTTTGATGATGAGCCAATTCCCCACAAAATGGAAAACTATTCCAATTTGGCTTCGTACTGCATTGTTGAAAGTACTTCATCTGGTTGGCAAGTTGAACATATGAGAATTCCATATAAATATGAGAATGCTGTTCAGGCAGCAAAGCAGAGAAATCGCTTGGACTGGGCGATAGCCCTGGAGAGTGGAAGGGCTGTCATATAGATATTATGAATCCCGGTGAATTGTGTCTGGTCCCCAGGCTGGAGCCTGGGAACCGAAGAAATCATAGGGTAGGGCATTCTCATAAGCAGCATCGGAAGTAGCTAAACAGAGCTTTCAAAAGATTCCTTACTATGGCTCGTTCCCACGCTCCAGCGTGGGAATGCATATCAGACTGACAGTTCACTCGGAATTAAATATGGGTAGAAGTCGATACAAATTTACGGAGCCAGACCAACCTCATTTTGGCTCGTTCCCACGCTCCAGCGTGGGAATGCATATCAGACTGACAGTTCACTCGGAATTAAATATGGGTAGAAGTCGATACAAATTTACGGAGCCAGACCAACCTCATTTTATGACAATAACCGTTTTGCACTGGATCTCAGTTTTTACCAGACCTGAGACTGTCGCCATACTTCTCGACTCAATGAGGTACATGATGAGTCAGGGGATGAAAATACACGCTTATGTGATTCTTGAAAACCATCTTCACCTTCTAGCTCAAAGTCAAGAGCTGGATAGAGACATAGCAAAATTCAAAGCATATACAGCCAGACAACTGCTCAAATGGTTGACAGAGCGGAATGTAACAACATTACTGGATCAGCTGGCTTTCTACAAAAAAGCACACAAGGGCGACAGGGCCTATCAATTCTGGCAGGAAGGTGTACATCCTGAGTTAATCCAGAGTGAAAGCATGATGAAACAGAAAGTTGAATATATTCATCAAAACCCGGTGAAAAGAGGTTATGTCGATAGGGCGGAGTACTGGCGTTATTCCAGCGCAAGTAATTACGTCGGCGTTGAAGGTTTGTTGGAGGTGGATCGGTTATGGTGAGTCAGGTATGCATTCCCACGCTGGAGCGTGGGAACGAGTCATACCTCCCTTGAAAAAAGGCTCTAGAACTTGATATAACGTATGGGTTTCTGACACAGGGGCATGGGAACCAGAGATTTGTGACACCCACTCCAGAGAGGGAGCGAGTTGTACTAGCCAACCACAATCAACATCACAGTGAACATCAAGAAAAATGATAAGAATTGCAGAAACTAAAGACAGTTCTGATATCGCAGCACTTTCAATACAGATTTGGCTCGATACCTACGCAAAACGAGGGGTTAGAAAATCCATTTCTCAGTACGTATTGAGTGAGTTCACAGAGCAAAATATTGAGATCAAGCTCAGCTCTGAAAATGAAGTCTACTTTATAGCCATCGAAGATGATCATTTGGTAGGATATCTCTCTTTGAACGTTTCTGCTAGATGCCCTGTTACAGGTAGCAAAAAACCTGAACTTGACAGGTTGTATATTCAGGAGAGCTTCACTGGAAAGGGTTTGGGCTCCAAGCTTCTGCAAGAAGCCTTAACATTTTGCAGCTCGGCTGGGCTCGAACAATTGTGGCTGACTGTATTTCATGAAAATACACGAGCACTGAAGTTTTATGAGAAACACGGGTTCAAAGAAATTGGCTTGACCTATTTTGAGCTTGAGAACGAAAAACATAAAAATTATGTTCTAAGCACATCAATTGCTGTATAGGTGGAATGCCTGACAGGCTAAATAACCGGAAAATATTTTTTGTAGAGAGCAAAAACTTCATTAGCTAAATCTCACAATTGTCAATCATCCAGCGATGTGCATAATTACCGCCCATCAGCAGGAGTGACGTGACAGGATGCTGTCGCTACACTTCTGCCTGTGATCCTCTTAATAAACACCATAAGCCGGGTTCGTTTCAGGTTACAGAGCCTGTAAGAGAGCGGTTATGAGTGAAAGGGTGTTTCTCTGCAAATGGCAGAGGAATTTCCCACAATAATCAGCCTTGATCTCTGGAATCCATGGATCAAGACTAAAAGTAGAGGCGCACCGTTTATCAGTAATCCGTAGCAGGGTGACTCCGTATGTCCTGGATTGACCAGGACAGAGAGCCGGATGAAAGGAAAAGGTGCCGAAGCAGAGTCGTCGTCAAACTCATCTGCTGGTGGTACATCGAAGAGGTGTATCACTGTCACAGTTTTTACTGTGGAGCGCTACTGGACAATCGTTTCTGAAGGACTTTGCCCTAAAGGCAGGTTGCTCAGCAACAGGCAGATACGGGATCTATCCGGTCGTATTCTGCTTCAATCCATTGCCCTCCTGATCCTGTCTCGTGAATTAAGCTTAAAGTCGGCAGTCATGAATATTCTGCCCTCCGGACGTGTTCACCCAAAAGATCAGTATTTATGGAATTACTCAGTTACAGCACATCATCCCTGTCATTAGTCGCTCCGGCAGTGGCTATTATCCTGGCGATTCTGACTCGTCACGTCCTGTTTTCTCTTGGCGCAGGTATCCTTGCCGGTACGCTGCTGCTGACTGACTTCAGCGCCGGCAGAACGTTTTCTTACCTGCTTAACAGTTTTGCCGGGATATTTTGGGATAATGGTCTCAATACAGGCACTGTCTTTATTCTGTTCTTTCTGGTGATACTTGGCATCATTACCACTCTGATAGATGTTTCTGGTGGCGCCAGAGCCTTTGGTGACTGGGCTCGTCAGAGAGTAAAATCCCGGCAGGGATCACAACTGGTGACTGTGCTGCTGGGTATCATTATCTTTATTGATGATTACTTCAATGCACTGGCCGTTGGCAATATTGGTCGTCCCATGACAGATCGTCAGGGTGTCTCCAGAGCCAAGCTGGCTTACCTGATTGACTCAACGGCGGCACCGGTCTGTGTCATTACACCTGTCTCCAGCTGGGGTGCCTACATCATTGCCCTGATTGGCACTATTCTGGTGGCCCATGAAGTGACCGATGTCACTGCTATTGGTGCTTTTGTCAGTATGGTGCCGATGAATCTCTACGCTGTCTTTGCTCTGGCACTGGTGTTTTGTACTGCGGCCATGGATTTAAACATCGGTCCTATGCGGACCCATGAGCGCCGTGCTCGAGCCGGTGAACTGTATGACAGCCGAAAGGGGACACCTCCGGGATCTTCTGAGGCCATCAGTAGCAGTGAAAAAGGAACAGTTGCCGATCTTGTGATTCCTGTTCTCTCTCTGGTGATCGCGACGACCGCTTCCCTGATTGCTACGGGCGCTTCTGCGCTTCAGGAAGCCGGTACGCCATTCTCTATTCTGGGCGCTTTTGAAAACACCAATGTGGTCAATTCGCTTATCTATGGTGGTCTTGCTGGCCTTCTGGTCACGGCGATCAGAATGCTCAGCCATAATCTGGATGCCTCCACCTGGGGTAAGGCGATTGTGGAAGGTACGCGCTCCATGCTGCCTGCCATTTACATTCTGGTGCTGGCCTGGGTGCTGGTGGATATCATCAGCTCTCTGGAAACCGGCAAGTACCTGGCTCACCTGGTCAGCAGCTCGAAGATTGATACTGGCTATTTACCTCTGATCCTGTTTGTGGTTTCCGGCGCTATGGCTTTCTCAACCGGCACCAGCTGGGGCACTTTCGGCATCATGTTGCCCATAGCGGGAGATATGGCTGCAGCAGCAGATATTGCCATGATTCTGCCGATGTTGGCCGCTGTTCTGGCCGGTGCGGTGTTTGGCGATCACTGCTCACCGATTTCCGATACTACGATTCTGTCGTCTACAGGGGCCTCCTGTCACCACATTGATCATGTCATGACTCAGCTTCCTTATGCCCTCAGTATTGCTGTTGTGGCTATGCTGGGCTATCTGGTGATGGGGCTGACGGATTCTTCAATAATGGGCTTTCTTGCTTCCGGAGCCGGTTTTATTTTGCTTGTGCTTGTCTTTCGCAAGATGTCCCCCGGGCAGATGGCCAAATCTGAAGATCACCTGGTGGCAGAATAAGCTCAGACGGTATTTACAAGTTATAATCCCGGGAGATTTTTTCCGCTACCTGCCGAAACAGTATTTCATAGTAAACTGTAATTAATACCCCATCAGAAGGCATGGATGCCTTCACCCGGAGCAGGGAAGCTATGAGTTTCGACAATCTTATGAAAGCCGTTGCCCGCAATAATCAGCTGGGTGAACTGGACTTTCGCGATAACCGCTATTACCTCACCATCGACAGCCGCATTGAGTTCACCTGTTTTCAGGCCAATGGGCGATTCTTTATCCATGGCGTCATTGCCCAGCTGCCACCTGGTGAAAAAGATCGGGAAAATATCCTCCGAAATCTGATGACCAAAACTGTGGGTCTGGCGACTACCCAGCGGGTTATTTTGTCCATAGAGCCTGAGAAAGATGCGTTAGCTTTACATTACTCCCGCCCGCTTCAGGGGATGGATGACAACCTCCTTGAGGAAGCTCTGGCTGAGTTTGCCAATAACTTTGAGTATTACCTCAAAGAAGTCGGTCAGGAGCAGACTGTTATGCCGACCATGCCAACGATGATCATGCCATGATGAGTCCGATTTCTAATCATTCTTTATTCGGTTGTCTTGTCACCTGGGCAGAGAACTCAAACGATGGGTATAACGGACTTCGTAAGGCCAATGAAGCTTTTTTGAAGGCGGTGATTCGATACAGCTGTTTTAACGAACTGCATCTGTTTCTTCATGAAGGGCAGATTCCTGCTTTCAGGCAAGACTGGAAAGAATACCTGCGCCAGTATGGGGCGGGTAAAAACATCACTATTCTGCCGGTTCACGATCTGCCTTCCTGTTTTCAGAGACATGCTTATACCGTTTTTCATTGCGGCGATCCCTATATATCAGACCTCGCCACTTTGCGAGAAAGACATGCGTCCAGTTTATTCCCTATCACTGGCAGGGCCCACAGTCTCAGTGATGATGCCCGTTTATCCCGGGTCAGGGATTTGATCTTTTCTCCCGTTAAACCTTGTGACTCCATCCTCTGCAGTTCCACAGCTCAGAAAACCGTGATGAAGCGTCTGATCTCTTCGGCCAGTGCCAGTGTCAGTGATACTGTGGGCAGGGCTGTTCCTTATCGTGGGCAGGTGAGTCTTATTCCGCTGGGTATTGAGCCGGCCAGACAAGAGGCTGTCCCTTCCAGAGAAGGTAATGTGCTTCAGATACTCTGTCTTGGCAGGCTATCAGCAGCCGATAAAATGGACCTTCATCCATTATTACTGGCATTGAATGATCTGTTTGAGGAAGGAACCGTTTCCCGGTTTCAGTTGGTGATTGCCGGGGCTGGTGATGCCTCCGGCGAATATGTTCGCTCATTACTGGCTCAGGCCTATGAGTTTAATCTTGAAGATTGTATTCGCTTTGAACTCACCGTTGATGATGAGAAGCGGGAGCAGTTGCTGGCTGAAGCGGATGTGTTTGTTTCTCTTGCAGATAATGTTCAGGAGAGCTTTGGGCTGGCTCCGTTAGAAGCAATGAGGGCAGGTATTCCGGTGATTCTTTCAGACTGGAATGGTTATCGAGACTTGATTGTTTCCGGGCAGGAAGGTTTCCTGATCAAAACCACCTCGGCTGACCATGATGCTATTTCCCGTTCTCTCAGCCTTGTCAGCAAAACTCAGGCTCAGCTGATTCAGGCTCAGGGAGTCGCTGTAGATATAGAAGCGTTGAAAACAGCCTTGTCGACATTATTAATGGATGAATCTATCCGGAAAGAGATGTCCGCTGCGGCCATCCGGAGGGTGAATGAAACCTTCAGCTGGCCTTTGCTGATTGATCAGTATCACCGGCTGGTAGACGATTTGAGGCTGGAAGCATCAAGAATACGACATCATCAGGGTAGGGCAGTGGGTATGCCCTACCAGGACGTGTTTGGGCATTATGCGTCTGTGGCTCTGCAGGAAACGGACTTCCTTGTAGCCACCGACAGAGGTCTCCGGGTTTTGTTGATGTCGGAGAGAGGTTTCTTTTTCAATCAGCTGAATCATCTCCTTGATAAAAACGAAATAAGAGAGGTGATCAGGAAACTGGTGACACCTCAAAGCGTCAGCAACATGCAGAAGCTGTTTCCTGAAAGGCAGACCTTATTATTTTTATTATCCTGGATGTTGAAGTATCAGCTGGTCTCTTTTTCCGATGAGGCAGAGGGGCGCAAGCCCTCTTTCCCCGGATTACCGGACTGGTTCAAGGTTGAAGATCCCTGCCCGGTGTGTGGCCTGGTCTTTCCCGAGCAGCTGAGATCCAAATGGATCAAGCCCGTTATCACTCAATACGTCCAACTCATTCAGAGTTATGTGAATGACATTGATAGTTCTGAAGAGGGTTCAGAAAGTAGCTTGATTCAATCCATTGCCCAGTCAGTCATTGAATGGATGGATGACAGGTTGCTGCAGGCCATTGGCTGGTTTGCAGAAGATCACACATTGACCAGCTACGGTGAAGTGCTAAAGCTACTGGAATCCAAAGGGATGGAGACACTGATTGAAGCCTATCCTCACTGGTATCGAAACATTCAGAAAGAGTTTTTCCAGCAAGTCAGAGTGATCCGTTCATTGCTGAGTCGGGTAAAGCAGGACTTGTCAGAGATCAATCATTACTTTTTTTCAGGGAGCCCTCAGCTTGGAGAGAGCCGTAAACTGGCTTCTGGTCTGATTTCTATTCGTCATTTGCAATCAGATGCTGGATCGCCCGTTTACCAGTTGGCGTTTAACAATGGTGAGCACCTGGTATACAAACTCAGGGATCTTGCCATTGACCAGTTATTACTGGGTGATAAGCGGAGCATGGCCCAGTCACTGAATGGCTGGTTGCAGGACTCGGAAGCTCTGGGTGTATTCAGGATATTGAATAAGTCTTCCTACGGTTATGTTGAGTTTATTGCTCCGGAAACTCTTTCTGAGTGTGATGATCCAGAAACTTACCATCGTCGCATGGGTGTGGCGGGCGGCTTCTGTCTTATGTCGGGTCTGGCAGATATTCACAGCAAAAATCTTCATATCAATGGTAACAAGCCTTACCTTATTGATGCTGAGACAGCACTGCACAGTGCTGTGATTATGCAATTGCAGGCAGAGTTGCAAAATCCCGAGCTGGGTTTTTTAAGAGGCATTCGGGATTCCAGCCTGGGCCAGACCGGTTTGATGAAAATCTGGGAAAATTTCCATACCTGTCAGACTCATTACCGTTCCGTCAAACTGGAAAATGGTGAGCTGGTGGCGGAACAACCGCAAAAAATCACCCCTTTTCTGGATCACCTGCTGATGGAAGAGGGTCGACACTCTCTGGATAATCGTCATCCGTCAGTGGCCTCTCAATATAGCAAGGCGTTTGTGGAAGGCTTTCGATGTTCAGTGTCTGCTATTTCTCAACATTCACAGCAGTGGTGTGATTACCTGAAGTCGATGGCAGGCTGTGAGGTGAGGTATCAGCCGCGCTGGAATCTCAATGAGGCTCGCAAACAGTTTCGTGACCTTCATGTCGCCAGAGAGTTGCAGGATATTTCCAGAGAGCGCCGCAGAGGTTATTTTCTGCGTCTGGCAAGGCGCATCACGCTGGCCGCCGAGGTCAGTCAGCGCTGGCTTGATGCTCCGTGGCAGGAGCCGGTCAGTGCTCTGGCTGAGTCGGTGACCGATGGGTGGCTGGCTCTGGAGCAGCGTGAATTTGTCAGAAAGCTTGGAGAGACCGGGGTATTTGTCCAGCGATACGATGGAACTTTGGATGAAATAAGTCGTCATTACTTTTCTGTAAATACCATAGAAAAACAGTCAGAGTTGATTGCCAGCCTGACGGATCACAAGCTCAGGGATCGATTCCTGAATGCCTTTCAGCAGATGATTGAAGGTTGGTTTGAGCAACATATCAATGCGGGAGAAGGAATGCCTGAAGAGCTCAGGCATGGGGTTTTGGAAGCGTTGGCTGACAGGGAGAGAAAGACTTAACCCTTTCTGATGTTCTCCAATAGCTCTTTGGCCATGATGGTGGTCTCTTGGTCACCTTCTTTGTTGGCCGTGGTCAGGTAATCTTCACTTTCCTTATTTCTTCCTTCCATCATCAGAGCCATACCGATAAAGGCTTTAACCGTCGGGTTGTCAGGATCTTTTGGGATGGCTTCCTTATGAAGAATCTCGAGGGCTTCCTGATTCATCTTTTTATTAATGAAGGTCAAGGCAAAGCCCAGAGTAGGCAGGATGCTCTCAGGTCTGGCTTTCTCCAGAGCGCTGAAAATACCGAAAGCATGTTTTGACATACCCACGCTGGAGGCCATAAAGCCTACATCTGCCAGGGTTTTGATTATTTTTTCATCGGTCATGTTTCAGGCCTCTTGCTGTTTACCCGGCTTACAACTTCTGGATAATACTCTGGAGTGTGTCTTTGATGGATTTGATGATGCTGGATCTCAAACCCTCAATAATCATGTATTTATTGAACTCAACCTGAAACTCCACCATGTCTTTGGTATTGTTCGGGTCCATGCTCGATATTTTGCTTTTCAGGGCCTGATCAAGATTTTCGGCCGTTTTACCAAATACGTTCTGTACATGATCGAAGTTTAAATGGTTGGCTCTCTGCTCTGCCATGATCCCTCTCCCTGTCGGACGTAGCTGTCAGAAGGTGTTTAATCAGCGCGTTTCTTGTGATGAGTATTCCAGGTCTTGTCAACGACTTCAGCAGCGGCGATCAGGGCAGTGATCATCTTGTCGTTGATTTCAAACTCATCAGGAGAAAGCCCTTTGTCCCGTTCCGACTTCAGGCGCAAGGCTTCATCCACCAATTCCTTCAGAACCTGCTCCTTGAGCTCACCGTCAGTGTCCTGAATCAGGCGATCTTCGAGGTCGGAGAGATGGACTTTCTCATTGTCGGTTTGTGGGTCCTTCACTGTTGCCTCCAAGACGATATTTGATCCGATCTGTGCCTTTTGATAATAAAAGATAGTCAAGATTAATATCTTCAATTATATACCCGTTGGCCAGCTTTGCGCCGATCAGGTATTTGGCACCATCTTCCATGGTTACAAAGGGCACCCTTCCCATACTCACTGACCGAATCTTCAGAGAAGGGGCCAGTGGGGTGTTTAATACTTTGGCAGGTGCTCCAGCTGTTTTGGTAGCGAGTTTCAGCTGGGGCTGATTGCCATACTGTTTTCTGAATCGTGTGACCACATCGTTCAGGTTATATACTTGTTCATCGTCCAAGAGGTGGCCTTCTAAAGTGATTTGATTAGGTTTTTGTATCAAATGTATGCGGGGGCTAAGGCCTTTCTCCCTGAGCATGGACTTGAGCGTGTTAAGACGACCTGCCTGATTTTCTACCTGATCGACAATGGAAACCAGTCCGTGAACCTCCTGTTTCAGAGCGGCAGTGATTTTCTGAAGCTCTTCTGAGGAGGCAACATAACCGGTCATAACCAGTGAACCAGGCGAGTTATCCAGCTCCAGACTGAGAGACGTATGCCCCTGATTCTTTAAAAGCACATCGGCATTAGCCCTTAATTCACTCATGACCACCAGCTGTGAGCTGAAAGGAATCCCCTGCTCACGAAGTTCACGCTGGATTGTCTGTTTATCACTCATTGTCAGGGTGTAGCCAGAGATCAGGATGCTCTGGTCAGGAAGCTCTTTCAGTTTGATGTTTTTCTGGTTCAGTCGATTGCGGATCTCTTTGGCCTGATCAAGATGGCTTATTTCAGGAGGCGCTTCGTCAGAGCCACCTGAAAGTAAAATAATAAGAAGCAGGAAAAGTGCAAATATGCCTGCCGGGATTCCTATCAGCCATTTCCGGTCAATATTTTTCAGGGGGTTCTCAAACTCCTCTGATTCGTCTTCAGCCTCTTCGTCATCTGCCAGAGAGTCGTCAATGTCATCCAGATCATTGTTCAGGTTATTGAGGTCATCACTGTCAAGCTCTTCATCCCCATCCTCCGTCAGGATGTCTGGAGCATCGGGGAATTCATCATCTTCATCTTGCTCAGAGCCTTTGTTCTGATGTTCTTCCGGTTCCGGGTCAGGTCTCTGAAGCTCTGGCAGTGGTTGATCGGGCCAGTCCGCATCTACAGGACCCAGAGAAAAAAACAGTTGACTGGAGGTTATGATGTCAAAATGACTGGCGTTTAGCTCTGAGCCCCGGGGCAGGCCGTTACTATAGAGTAATCCGTCTTTAGACTGGCTGGATATTTTGATTTGACCCTGCGGGCTGATGTTTATTATAAGTTCCAGATCACTGAGTGATTCATCGGTCAGGACCAGATCAGACTGATCGCTTTTGCCCAGAGAGTAGCTTCCGGGTTCAAGTGGAATTTCAGCCCCCTGGTGATTGCCAGAGAGTATTTTAAGGTAAAACTCGATCATGGCCGTCTACCCGAAATGCTTTCCTTAGCTGATGGTTCTGCGTGGGCTAATGGTTATTTTCACTTTCCCAGAGCCTATCTCATTTCATCGTTCTTAAGTTTAAAAAATGAAATGGTTTTTTTGGGCTATCTTTCCCCTGATAAAGATTTTATAAACTTTGATTTTCAGGTGATTTAAATCCTAGGTTAAGTGAAACTACCTATCTTTTCCAGAGTTCTTTATTTGGTCTACATCTTCGAACAAAGTGCTGATAAGGTTAGTATCAACCACGAAAAGCTGGTAAAACTCCCTTAGCGGCTATATGAGTGCAGGTGCATTTTTAGCGTATTTACCCTACAAATGCGCCAAAGCGGCTGTAAGAGCAAAGAGCCTATGGGGCTGGTAGTTGACGGTTGACGACAGAAGTCGGCCAGACCCAAAAGTGCGAACACTCTTATATAAATGGTGATGTATGCGGCAGCAGGCGAACGATCACTTGTGTGCGCCAGAAGTCGTCGCATGATAACAAGAAGAGAGCAGGTACTTATGGAAGCATCTTTCTGGAGCGATAAGCGTCCGGCTGGCGTTGCTGAAACTATTGATCCCGATCGCTACCCCAATCTTTTGGCGATTATAGAGGAGCTTCTTGAAAAAAATGCTTCCCGACCGGCATTTACAGGTATTGGGTATACTCTGACTTACGGTGATCTGGACCGCTACAGTCAGCAGTTTGCCAACTATCTTCGTGAGCACACATCCCTGAAGCCTGGTGACAGAATTGCCATCCAGATGCCGAATCTGCTTCAGTATCCTATAGCCGTCTACGGAGCCATCAGAGCAGGTCTTGTCATAGTTAATACCAACCCTCTTTACACCGATCGGGAAATGTTGCATCAGTTCAATGATTCCGGTGCCAAAGCTTTGGTGTTTATGGACAACTTTGGCCATCTGGTTGAAGAGGTTGTAGAAAAAACCGGCATTGAGCACCTGATTGTAACCCGCGTGGCCGACATGCTGCCATTTGCAAAACGTACCCTGATTAACTTTGCTGCAAAACATGTCAAGAAGATGGTGGAGCCTTTTAATCTGCCAAAGGCGGTGTCTTTCAGGGATGCACTGGCAAAAGGCGAAGCCTTTCAGGCTGTACCTCTTGAAAATCCTCCTGCACCTGAGGACCCTGCTGTTTTCCAGTACACGGGCGGAACCACAGGGGTTGCGAAGGGGGCGGTACTGACTCAACGCAACCTGATTGCCAATATGCTTCAGGCTGCGTCAGCTCTCTCACAGCTGGATGAAAGTGGTCAGCCGGTACAGCAGCTCGGCAATGAAATTCTCGTGGCGCCACTGCCTCTTTATCATATTTATGCGTTTACCGTGCATCTGCTCTGCATGCCGTATATGGGAAATCAGAATGTCCTGATTGCCAATCCCAGGGATACCAAAACCTTTATCAAATTTATTAAGCCCTGGCAGTTTACTGGCTTCATTGGTTTGAATACGCTGTTTGTCAGTTTGCTCAATCACCCAGACTTCAGGGGGTGCGATTTCAGTAAACTAAAACTCACCCTTTCCGGTGGTACGGCTTTGCAGAAAGAAACCGGAATTCGCTGGCGGAAATTTACCGGATGTTATGTCTCGGAAGCCTATGGTTTGACGGAGTGCTCTCCAGCAGTTTGCATGAATCCTTTTGGCGATACTGCCCAGCTGGGCACTGCCGGGCTGCCATTGCCCAGTACTGAACTGAAAGTGATTAATGATGGCGGCGAAGCTCAAGCCGTAGGAGAGAGGGGGGAACTGTGTGTGCGAGGACCCCAGGTCATGCAGGGGTACTGGAAAAGGGCAGAAGCCACTGCCGAGGTGCTGTCTGAGGATGGCTGGCTGAGAACCGGTGACGTGGCTGTCATTAAAGAAGACGGCTTTGTTGAAATTGTCGACAGAATCAAGGATATGATCCTGGTTTCCGGCTTTAACGTCTACCCTAACGAGATTGAGGATATAGTGGCCAGCTTTGACCGGGTAGAGAATTGTGCCGCCATCGGCATTCCTGATGACGTCACCGGAGAGAGAATCAAGTTGTTTGTGGTTCCTGCAGACGACGAATTGAAGAAAGAAGATGTGGTGGCTTATTGCAGGGATCATCTGACTGCATACAAAGTGCCCAAGGATATAGAATTCCGTCAGGAGCTACCCATGACACCGGTCGGAAAAATTCTGAGGAAAGATTTGCGTAAGGAAGAGCTGGAAAAAAACTCCTGATATCCATTCAGGTACTCATAAAAAAACCGGCTTTGCGCTGGTTTTTTTATGAGTACCTGAAAATATTTTGAGTAGATAGTTTATCAGGTACTTGTCTCAGCCTTGGATTCGTTGTCTTTATTCTCCGGAAAATACTGGCTGAGTACCTCTGGATCATTGCTAAGTGCATCGCAGGCTTCTGGTTGTGAAACAGGAGTGATGCTGGTCGAGTAGAGCTTCATGTTGCGGATACTGGCATCAAACCAGAACCAGTTTTTATTCTCCGAATAACACAAGGCTCTGGCCGTGTAGTTAACAGATGGTACCAGGGGGACTGCAGGGAAGCCATGTAGTTGTTTTTTGACAACTGTAGAGTTCAGGCAGGAGTAGGTAATATCGTTGTAGCGTCGTTCAAACCGGTTAAACGTCTGAGCGATCAGCTGTTCAGCCATTTTGTCTTGTCTCAGGCTCAACTGATAGAGAGCCAGTCCACATAAGAACAGAATGATTACGCTTTCCATAATGAGTACCTCAAGGCTTTATTAATAAGTGCAAGCGTCCTTACCTGCTTTTTCTAACCTCTTTTTCAATCAAACCATATATCCCTGGCTTAGGGAAGCTTATGATTGATTATGTAATTAGTGTTTTCGATGACTTTCAGATTTACTTGAGGCATCAGAAGATACGGCTTCAGAGTAAAGTGTTGATAGATTGACAATTTTTGTAGCGAATCTGGTATAACTTGGTCAGCGTTGGGTTGAAGTGAATTTTATCAATGCTGAAGGCCAGCCTGAATTTCATACCATTGTCATAAATGAGGGTGCATATGAGAAAAACAAATCCGTAAAAATTCCGGCAGACAGTGCAAGTGGCTCTACTGCTGAATTTGGCGCTATGTAATCAACATTAATCCTGCACCATTGGGTCAGATCCTGAGCTGCCTGATGCTTTGTATTTTACCAAGTAGTCAGGTAAAGATGGTTTATCTTTAGATGCGCTGTTGTAGAGTGTTTTGTCTGAATATTTTTCAGTCCAGGTAGCTTGCCTTTCCCATTTCAGTAATTGCCCATCGTCATCATATATACAATCAGACATCCTGAAAAGTCTGGTTGTTGCAACAAGATGGGGTCTGTAATCCGCGTAAAAAGACAAGGTTCCATATGCGTCGCACATTGGGTAATCTGTTATTAAATCATTATTATCTTCATAAGTGGCAAGAAAGCTGTTAGGCACCATGCCACTAATAGAAAGCGATCCTTCAAAAAAAAATATTTTATCAAAAGTACCGTCTCTACAAATCTTTCTATAGGGATGATAAAATGATTTGAACGGGACAGGTATATAATCTACATCAAAATAAGCCCCCATAGTTGGAATTTGCTTTTCATGAATATGTGATTCCCTCATCGCAGATTTTATATAAGAACTTCCTTTTGATAAAAGCACAGGTCTTAAGCCATCTATAACTTGACTGAACGCTAGTTCCTTGTTGAAAACCAATGTTTCAGAAATTCTGGATTTTCCTATATGCCAGTAAGTATATCTTTCCTCATCACCCCAGTTGATATTATCAATATCCAGGATCAATATATTTTTAATTCCATCAGATAAAATATTCCTTTGAAAATCTGAGAATGTGTTTTTTTCTTCTTTTCGATATAACATTGATGAGCTGTACCATAAAACAACTAATTTATCGTTATTGTGTTGAGCCCAGTCATAACATCTTTGTTTTACCGGGCAATCCGTTGTGTTTGGTAAAGCGAATGAGCTTTCATCTTTTTTAATCCAAATAAGAAAAATATATGATGTAAAGCAGCCTGATTTATCAGGAAAAGGATTTGTCTGGATTTTTTCTTGATTGTGTATTTCCCGAAATGGGTAGGATTTTTTGTTAAAATGCCCACTTCTTTCGATAGCATTAAAGATAGCTTCTGAATCCATATTTTTATCAATTTGTGCTTTTCGTATCATAGCTTCAATTAAAAAAACAAAGTCAGGCAGTTTAAAGTGAAGCTTGTTGTGATGAGATTCGGTTCCACGGAGATAGGTATACTGAAGTTCTTGAATTTCAGTATCAGTGAAACCTAAAGATGATGCCATTAACTGCCATTTGTTTCCGACAGAATACTTGATGAAATCAATGCAAGTATTACTCAAAGACAATTCAATTGAGCGATTGAACAAGCGGGTAGAGTGTTCGTGGTCTGGACAAAATGAAATATGTTTTTCTGTACAGTTTACTGTGCAAACAGGAATTCCATTCCACAATGGTTCATCTCTGTATGACCTGAGCAATGAGCTGTTCATGACTCCGACTTGAAAATCAGTTCCTTTTCCTATGCCATCCATATATCAAGACCCTTTAATCATTAGATATATGATTTAGACTCTGATCTCAAACCAAAGTTCATAAAGTGTGAGTTTTACTAACCACCTGGAAAGAACATAAAACACAAAATTCTACCTCAGAGCGCCTGCGGCGCAGCTGAAAGCCATTATGAGGTGTGGCTTACTGGGGAATACTTTTTCCGGACGAAAGAGGGCGCTGAGTTTTTTGAGTTCAGGCTTAACGAAATACACTGCTGTTCATGGCAGCTTAATGTCATAACATCCACTGTCTGGATGTTGTGCTCAGAGTGCCCAGTCTGCCAGCATCTGTTTGGCTATAGGACGGTAGGCGTCTTTACCGTATACCGCATCAATCAGAGCGAAGCTGAAATTCATGGCGCAGCCGGGCCCCTGAGCGGTAATTACCCGGTTTTTCTGATCGACGACCACCGGGCTTTCCGGTTGTGGCAGAGCCCCCTCAAGCTGATCAAAAAAAGTGGGGTAGCAGGTAGCACGCACATTATCGAGAAGTGAGTGATGAGCCAGTACAACGGCTGATGAGGCGCAGATAGCGGCGTACCAGCGTTGGGCTTTGTGTTGCCGTTGCAAAAGTTCCGTAAGGTGTGGGTTGTCTCTGAGGTTGGCTGCCCCGGGCATGCCCCCGGGCAAGGCTATCAGGTGGAAGTTTTTATTGAGAAATACTTCGATGTGGTCGTCGGCTATCAGCTTGATACCTCTGGATGCCTCAATTTCCAGATTGCCATCGGAAGTGCAGGCAGCGACAGAGACCTGGGCTCCGGCCCTGCGAAGGGTATCGATAATAGTGACGGCTTCAATTTCCTCACAGCCATGAGCAACCGGAACGAGAATCTGCCTTGGCATAATGAAACCTCTATGGTTGAACCTTCGGAATGCAAGTATACAACCTGCTCTGAATCTGGCGGTTTTAGAACAGGCACTGCTTAGCCTGTCGAGCTGATTGAGACAATCGTCAGTTCCACAGATTCATAAGCCTAGTAGGGATGGTTAATAAAGCCAGAGAGTATGTTATAGAGTTTGTAAATCGGCATGAGCACCAGGATCAGGTCAGTCAGGCCTGATTAAGCTGTTGGAGGAACGAAAACCCTGCGGAATAGCCTTTGTGATAGTCGGAAACCAGTCTGGCACGGTCTCGCGTGCTTCTGGTTGAACTCAGGGAAGTATCCGGAGCAATTTCTGTAATGGATATACCATTACGTTTTAACTGATCAAAGCTGTCCAGAGTTTCGTTATAGATTGAGTACTGCTGGCGAATCAGCTCGGCCACTTCAGGTTGCTTTCGGAATTGCCAGGCCAGCAATCTATTGCTCGACGAAGCCTTCTTGCGATAATGGCTTTCGCGACTCCTCAACACAACTATGTGTTCATAGCCATCCTCGGCAGCTTTCATAACTGGCAGGGGGTCGGCAAGACTTCCATCTACATGATTTCTTTCATTAATGGTTATGGTACTACGATAAATCATGGGAAGTGCGCTGGAGGCCTTCAGAACTGTGAACAGTTGTTCCAGTTCAAAGTATTCATCGAACTTGTGGTAGATAGGGTAACCTGAACTTGCGCAGCTGGTAACAACCGTGAATGTTTTGTCTCGAAGATGGTTTCGAAACTTGTCAATATTCATGTGCTGTCTCTGGATGCGATCAAACAGCCAGTCGAGGTCAAACAGATTACCGCCTTTCATGTGGCGCTTGAGGCTGATGAAATGGGTTTCCAGACAGGCGCCTGTGTAGATGTCGAGGTTACGACCCCGTTGACCGGCAATAAAGGAAACCAGGTTGAGCGCACCGGCCGAAGCTCCATAGAAGCCATTGAACTGCCGATGGCGTTTGTCCATGAAGGCGTCCAGAATGCCGGCGGAGTATATACCACGCATTCCTCCGCCCTCAACGACAAGTGCCGTTTTTGTGAGTGAGCTGGCCTCTTTTTTCTGCATTGAGATCCCAAACAGTCACGAACGGAAGAGAAATCTTTTATCCCTGCCTGATGCAGGCATTAAAAGTTTTTTCTGCAAAAAAAATAAAGCCGGAAAATCCGGCTTGTATTTGGTAGCGGGAGCCGGATTCGAACCGACGACCTTCGGGTTATGAGCCCGACGAGCTACCAGGCTGCTCCATCCCGCATCGAAATCTGTGCAACAGTTGTCTGGTGGTCAACTGTCGTTGTAAGTTGGTAGCGGGAGCCGGATTCGAACCGACGACCTTCGGGTTATGAGCCCGACGAGCTACCAGGCTGCTCCATCCCGCACCGAAATCTGTGCAACAGTTGTCTGGTGGTCAACTGTCGTTGTAACTTGGTAGCGGGAGCCGGATTCGAACCGACGACCTTCGGGTTATGAGCCCGACGAGCTACCAGGCTGCTCCATCCCGCACCGAAATCTGTCCGACAGTTTTCTGGTAATCAACTGTCGTTGTTGTTGGTAGCGGGGGCCGGATTCGAACCGACGACCTTCGGGTTATGAGCCCGACGAGCTACCAGGCTGCTCCACCCCGCATCAACGAGGAGCGCATAGTATGGACGATGATCCCTAAAGTCAATAAAAGATTAAAATGCTGCGGTTAATAACTATACCAAGGGTGAGACAAAGAGCTCCGGAATGCAGAGCTCTCTGTGGGTTTAAAATCTCAGTCCGGGAACAAGGTCAGCCCGCTAATGCGCGGTCCCTGATGAGCGTTTCTACAACAGAAGGATCCGCCAGTGTCGATGTATCTCCCAGACTTTCATACTCGCCTGAGGCAATTTTGCGCAGGATTCGGCGCATAATCTTGCCGGATCGGGTTTTGGGGAGTCCCGGAGCCCACTGGATGATATCCGGTGAGGCTATAGGGCCGATTTCCTTGCGAACCCACTGTCTTAATTCACTCTGTAGCTCTTCTGAATACTCAGACTCGGCTATCAGTGTTACGTAGACGTATATTCCCTGCCCCTTGATATCGTGTGGGAAGCCAACAACAGCAGCTTCGGCAATATCATGATGAGAAACCAGAGCGGACTCAATTTCAGCAGTACCCATACGGTGACCGGAGACATTGAGAACGTCATCAACACGCCCCGTGATCCAGTAATAGCCATCATCATCCCTGCGGGCGCCATCACCCGTGGTGTACATACCCTTAAAGCTGGAGAAGTAGGTTTGAACAAAGCGCTCATGGTCATTAAAGACGGTCCGGGCTTGTCCGGGCCAGCTATCGAGAATAACCAGGTTACCTTCCTGTTCGCCTTCGAGAATACGACCATCGTTATCAACCAGGGCGGGTCTGATACCGAAGAATGGGCGAGTTGCAGAACCGGGTTTCAGATCGGTGGCGCCGGGGAGAGGTGTCAGCATGGCCCCTCCCGTTTCTGTCTGCCACCAGGTATCTACTATGGGGCAGTTTTCATTGCCGATGGTTTTGTAGTACCAGTTCCATGCCTCGGGGTTGATCGGTTCTCCTACGGTGCCCAGAAGTCTGAGACTGGAGCGATGAGTGTCTGCAACAGCCGCATCACCTTCAGCCATTAGCGCCCGTATTGCCGTGGGGGCGGTGTAAAGAATATTAACCTGATGTTTGTCGATGACCTTGCTGACTCTGTTGCAGGCCGGGTAGTTGGGTACACCTTCGTGCATAACCATGGTGGCGCCATTCAGAAGTGGGCCATAGGTGACATAGGTATGGCCTGTAATCCAGCCAATGTCAGCGTTACACCAGAATACTTCACCCTCCCGATAGTCAAAGACATACTGATGGGTCATGGATGCATAAACCAGATAACCGCCAGTGGTGTGAAGAATGCCTTTAGGTTTGCCCGTGGAGCCGGAAGTGTAGAGTATAAACAGTGGGTCTTCCGCGTTCATCGCTTCAGGCGTGCAGTGAGGTGAAGCCATGGTCGTCAGATCCTGCCAGCTCAGATCACGACCATCCTGCCAGTAAACCGTTTCACCGGTGTGTCGCAAAACAATGACCTTTTCAACGCTGGTCACTTCCGGGTTTTCGAGAGCTTGATCAACGTTCTTTTTGAGAGGGACTTTTCGTCCACCCCGAATGCCTTCATCAGCGGTAATAACCAGCCTGGCGTTGGCGTCGATTATTCTCCCCGCCAGGGCTTCGGGTGAAAAGCCACCGAAGATGACTGAGTGAATGGCGCCAATGCGTGAACAGGCCAGCATCGCCACTGTGGCCTCTATGACCATTGGCATGTATATGGCGACAACATCACCTTTGCCAATGCCCTGACTCTTAAGCCCATTGGCTAACCGACAAACTTGTTCGTGAAGCTCCTGGTATGTCACTTTTCTGGGGGCATCGCCTTCTTCATCCGGTTCCCAGATGATGGCAACCTGATCGGCTTTTTTGTTGAGGTGACGATCCAGACAGTTGAAAGAGGCGTTCGTGGTGCCGTCGAAGAACCATTTGATATCGACATTTTCATGATCGAACGACACCTTCCTGATCTGAGTGTATGGAGTGAACCAGTGGATTCTCTTGCCATGCTCTCGCCAAAACTTTTCGGGGCTGACGACTGATTGCTGGTACATCTCAAGATAACGTTTGTTATCTGCCAATGTATTCTCTCGTTGGACCTCAGTTACCGGGTACACACGCACTTCGTTCATAATGAATCCCTGGTTTATTTTAATTGTTCTTGTGATTGTTCTTCTGGCAGTGTATTGATACGGTGTTTGTAGTTTTTAGCATTGTGGTGTCTGAATGTCATCTTAATGCGATACTTCCATAAAGAAATCAGACTTTGTCACCATAATTCTATTCTCATCGCTCACAGCGCCTGTATCCGTCAGGGCTATATTTGACCGTGAGTTGATTAAGCAGGAGGAGGGACAGCAGACGAGCCGTTGTCACCTGCGAAAGGCTGATCAATTTCCAGCTCGTTCATGGCAATCACAGCCTGGGTTCTGCTGCGAACGCCCAGTTTTTTGAAAATAGCTGTGATATGTGCCTTTATCGTGGCTTCTGATACTTCCAGTTCGTAAGCAATTTGTTTGTTCAACAGACCTTCACTAATCATGCCCAGAACTCTGAATTGTTGTGGCGTCAGTGTGGCGAGCTTTTCTTCCAGTTCGGACAGCCGTCCCTGTTCTGGCAGTTCGGGTAGCGATTCTGGCAGCCAGGTATTCCCCTCAAGCACCTGAGACACGGCATTCTTCAGAACATCCAGAGGTGAGGATTTCGGGATAAAACCCTGAGCGCCATGATGCAGTGAGCGATGGATGATCTGGGCATCCTCAGTAGCGGAAACAATAACAACAGGGACCTGCGGATACTGTCCCCTGAGAAAGATCAGACCAGAAAGGCCATGAGCACCCGGCATGTTGAGATCAAGAAGGATCAAGTCAGGCGATGGCACCTGTTCAAGGATATTCTGCAGGGCTGCGATGGACCCGGCTTCATAAATTTCAGGATTTTCCAGCCCCTGACGCAGAGCTGCCTGTAATGCGGCCCTGAACAGAGGGTGGTCGTCTGCAATGATGATCTTGTATTCCATGGACTCAGAGTGCCAATTACCTGGTCAGTGATGGAGGCTGACCGTTGTTATTGTTTTGCAAGCCGACCCTGACATCACGTCCCGGCTGTGTCCTGAACAATGTTTGTATCGGCCGCAGTTGTTTGGATCTTTGGTTTTTGGAACCTGTCGGGATTTTCTCAAGAGTCTTTTCATTGGCATTCAGAAGACTGGATTCTTTATCCTGATCAAATTGCGTACTTCAGGACGACGGGTGAACTTTATAAAAAAATCATTGTCGAAAGTTATATAAGTAATCGTTCTTTGCAGTAGCGATTAAATCGGGGAAGAACAATAACATAGGGGGGGAATCCTGATGCAACTATCTACCTTTACTTGTGGCCTGTTAAATCGTCAAAGCCCGACAACTCAATCCGATCAGGTTGCTGAGGTTAATCGTGCACCTGCAAAAAAGTATTTCAGTGTTCTTGATCCCGATGGCGTACCCGATCCAAAGTCACTCACCAGGCGCACCTGCCGCTCACGTCAGGCTGCTGACCGTTCTCCTGGCAACCGGGAACAGCTCGGCGGCAAGGGTATGTTTTTGCAGCGTATGAAAGAAGCCGGTCTGTCTGTTCCCCCCTTCAAATGTGTTACTGCCCAGGTTATGAATGCTCTGGAACAACACCCTCTGGATAGCCATCGTTTAGCCCGTTATCTCCCCGGGATCGACCCTCAATGGGGCACAGAGACCAGCCTGACGAACATCCGGGATTACCTCAATACCTTGCCGCCTTCAGAGCAAACCAAAAGGAATAACTGGTTGGCGGGTCTGGCAGAATTTATTGTCAGTGATGACTATTACGAACAGGTTAAAGATTCTGACGCGGCCCAACACATCAGGGAGCTGCGCCGACAGTTGGACCGATCCTCCAAATCAAAGCCCGTTATTGTCCGCAGTTCCGGTATCAATGAAGATAACTACGGCGATGCCCAAGCGGGCAAATACCTCTCTAAAGTTCAGAATGAAGACGATGTTTTACTTACTTGTCTTGAGGTTATGGCCTCGGGTTACCGGCCTGAAGTCTGCCCCGAAGGTGTACCGCAACCCATGGCGCTGATTATCCAGGAGTGTATTGACTGCTTGTATGGTGGGGTCGGCACGACTTTTCAATCCTTTCAGGATAAAACCATCAGGTTTGAGTACACGCGCGGTCAACCCAGAGGCGCAGTGGCAGGGCAGTCTGGTAACACACCACACCGCATCGATATTTTTCGCGAGGATCGCAAAAAAGAGGCTGGCCGCTCTCAATACTTTCCCGGGACGATCTCAAGCCACTTTATCCTGGAAAAGCACAATAACGGCTATTCGGAAAAAAGAATTGCTGATGCCGATGTCCAATCAAACGAAGGTGGACAGCGACTCCCTGATAAAATGGTTTCTAAAATCAGAAAGGCGCTGACAAAGCTGGAAAATCTATTGCTCTGCCCCGTGGATGCAGAGTTTGCTATCGACCCTGAGGGTCGCTGTTTCGTGGTGCAGGTGCGCCCTGTTACCGAACTTTCTGGTGATATGGTTTTTGCCATGCCCATACCTGAAGAGGCTCTGGCCATTGGTGAGGGCATCAGCGAAGGCTTCTGCACCGGACCACTCTGGCTGGCCAAACGACAAGCGGCAGACTCTATGCCGAAGGGAGCCATTGTCGTAGCTGACCACGCTGAAGATTGGATGCTTGAGCGCAAATTCCTGGAACGGGCAGGGGGTTTTGTCCTGGCCGAAGCAGGGTTCAATGATCATGTAGCGATCTCCCTGAAACAGGAGAAAGTACCCTTAATGCGGGCCGGTGAACAGTTTGCGGCATTGGCCACTCAGGGTGGCCAACAGGCGACGCTGGCCTGCGCCCGTTTTAACGGTGAGCCCGGAGCCTTTATCGTTGCGGGTGACCTTTCCGGAAAGCTGGCCAGTCACAGAAGCCTGTCTACTGCATTTTCTGATGAACCTTCAGCAGAGGCCGTCCCCTCAAGGGATGATTTGACCCCACCTGAAGGCACATTCCTTCAGGTGGCCAGTGCTTTTCAATGGCTTTCGGATCAAAATGCCCGCCTGCTGGCATTGTTTGCCCCCGGCGGCGGACTGGATTGCCTGGCAAACCCGGTAAAACTGAGCATGTCGCCACAACGATCAGAGCTACTCGCAAAGACTCAGGACAGCGTAATTCGACTGGTTGGTGGGGCTGAAGCACTGCTGGATGGGTATGGGGCTTTCCTCAGTCTGGCGGGTAACGATGATCTATCTCAGCTGAAGCCACAGAAGGAAGAATTCAAGCAACTGATCAACCGGTTCGAAATGCTGAAACGGACCATTCAACCAGTGCTAAAGAGAATCATTCGGCCAATGCAAGCCGCTGAAAAAGGGCAGGCATGCCCGGGAGATTTTCGTCAGTGGTTGGCAGACTGTCATCAGCTGCGATCCTGTCTTCAGGCATTGGAGCCTGACAAGGCCAGACTGGTCCGAAGTGTCCATGAGTTGATTTTTGCTCTGCATCAGCGCTTCGTAGCGGCCCTGGCACCGGTCACTTTGGCGTCGGGTCAGGGCAGGCTATCTATAGAGTGTGTTAGTAAAGGGCCAGGTTCCAGAGGACGCATCACCTATGTTGATTGCACAACTCCGGACATGTCGGGTGAAAGGGCACCATTACTGAGTATGTCCGTCAAGGAATCCATCGAACAATTGGCGCGTGACACGACTGTCATCAGTATGGATGCTGCATTGATCGTTAATCTGATATTAGGGGGAGGGAATCATGTGGGCCTTGTCGAATTACTTGAAAACGCAGAGGGTGGAAAAGGACGAACCTTGCGGCTGAAATTTTCTGACAACTTCGATGCAGCTTTTGATAATGGCAAGTTTCAGCGTGTGTGGTTTCTGGCACAGCTTCTGAAAGCGATCAAACTGGATGAAAATGCTGCTGGCATGAAACTCGCCTGCAACCCCGTGGCGCGACAATTAATTGTCGAATATCCGGGAATGAAAACACGTGAAGATATGCAGGCTGCCTTTAAAAAACTGATGATTGTCCTGGAAGCTATCTTTGGTTTCGATTTAGCCTTTCATAAAGCAGCTATTCTGGAGGAAACTCGTTGGGATTTTAACCTGCTTGCGCAACGCCTTAATCCCGATGTTACAATAGACACTGATGCATTCAATTTTCAACACTGCATTTTCGCAATACCTTATCTGAAGGTTGACCGCCTTACTATTAGTCCCGCTTGCTGCCAGTTATTAAACAACCACCTTCAACAGATTGTTCATTTTGCTGAGCAGTTACATGAGTGTCGGAAATTAGTCGTTCGCGGGGAAAAACCGCAGGACAGTCTGAGGGAGATATTCAGAAGTGATGAGTTGAGTGAGAGCACCCGCAGGCAGCTGATACATCATTTTTTTTTGTTAGAAGCCCATTACTCTATTCCACCGTTTGAGGATTTTTATGACCGTTATAGAGATCAATACTATATTCTCAAACCAACACGCGATTTCAAGCCGACGTTTGCTGTGCCACCGAGTCAGTCTCTTTCGGATATTAAAGAAGAGGTCAGCAAAGCCCTGGTGAAGAATGGGCTGAAAGACGTCAGCCAAAGGATTCGAGGTGATAAAGAACTTGTATTGGAAGCCATTATAACAAGTCCGGAAAAACAGAAGCATTTTAGTGAAGAACTGAAGGAAGATAAAGATGTCGCCATCGCCTTAGTGTCTAATTATGATTTTCAATTGGCATTCCTCCGACCGAAATTCAAGGATGATTATGGTGTTGTCAAGGCTGCTGTCAAAAAAAAATCAAGATCTCTGCAGTTTGCCAGTGAAAGAATCCGAAGCGATAAAGACTTTATTAAAGAGCTGGTTGCTATAGATGTTGAATGTTTAATGGATGTCGGGGAAAGCCTGTTGAGTGATCGCGAGTATATGCTCGACTTAATTGCAGTGGATCCTGGTGCTATCGAATATGCAGCTCTCGAGCTTATATATGATCAGACTTTTATCGATGCAGCAAAGCTAAGAAATCCCAAAGTTATTAGATACATCGGGGGCCGTTTGGAGAATATCAGATTGACTCTGACAACTTGGGTCGATGAAATGCGTTGTGGTATTTCTTAAGGCCGATGGGTGAACTTTATAAAAAAACCGTTGTCGAAAGTTAAGTAATCGATTTATTTAATGGCGGTGTGTTGATGTTAGATACAACTGTTTTAAAAAAAACGGATCCTCAAAGCCCGGCAACTCATTCCAATCAGAATAACGGGGCTAATAGTTCACCCAAAAGACATTTCGGCAATGTTAGTCCCGGAGTTGTTGTCGATCCAGCGCCACTGGCCGAACGCAGTTGCCGTTCACCGGCTGCTGACTGTTCTCCCGGCGACCGGGAGCAACTTGGGGGCAAGGGAATGTTTTTGTGGCGCATGAAGAAAGCCGGTCTGTCTGTTCCAGCGTTTGAGTGTGTTACTGCTCAAGTCATGAATGCCCTTGATCAACAGCCTCTGGATAGCCATTGTTTAGACCGCTATCTCCCTGAGATTGGCTGTGTACTGAAGGCAGAGCCCAGCCTGACGAGCATCAGGCAATGCCTCAATGCCTTGCCGCCGTCAGAGCAAACCAAAAGGAATCACTGGCTGGCGCGTCTGGAACAATTTATTGCCAGTGATGACTATTACCAGCAGGTTAAAGATTCTGAAGCGGCCGAACACATCAGGGAGCTGTGCCGACAGTTGCACCGAACCTCCGAATCAAAGCCCGTTATTGTCCGCAGTTCCGGTATCAATGAAGATAACTACGGCGATGCCCAGGCGGGCAAATACCGCTCAGAAGTTCAGGGAGAAGAGGATATTGTGCGTACCTGCCTCAAGATTATGGCTTCAGCTTACCGGCCTGAAGTCTGTTCCGAAGGCGTACCCTCCCCCATGCCACTGGTCATCCAACAATGCATTGACTGCAAATACGGTGGGGTCGCCATGAGCTTTCAATCCTTTGAGGATGCCACCATCAGGGTTGAGTACACAAAGGGTCAGCCCAAAGGCGTAGTAGCAGGGCAGTCCGGCAACACGCCCCACCGCATCGATATTTATCGCGGGGATAGCAAAGAAGAAACTAAAAGCTTTCAATTCTTTCCCGGGAAGATCTCGAGTCACTTTATCCTGCATAAGGACAATAACGGCTACTCGGAAATCAGAATTGATGATGGCGATAGCCAATCAAACGACGTTGAACAACAACTTACTGATGGCATGATTTCAGACCTGAAGGAGATGGTGACAAAGCTGGAAAAACTGTTGCTCTGCCCCGTGGATGTGGAGTTTGCCGTAGACCATCAGGGCCGCCTGCTCCTGTTGCAGGTGCGCCCTGTCACCCGACTCTCCGGCGGCCTCGACTTTGCCATGCCCATACCCGAAGAGACCCTGGCCATCGGCGAAGGTGTCAGCGAAGGCTACTGCACCGGATCACTCTGGCTGGCTCAAGAATCAGCGGCAGACTCCATGCCAGAGGGAGCCATTGTCGTGGCCCGACACGCTCAAGACTGGATGCTTGAGCCCGGGTTCCTGAAGCGTGCAGGAGGCTTTGTCACGGCCACTGGAGGCTTCAATGATCATGTAGCGATCCTGATGAAACAGCAACGAAAAACCCTGATGCTGGCGGGTGGCGAGTTTGCGACCGTGGTCGCTCAGGTTGGCCAAAAGGCGACGCTGGCCTGTGCCCGTTTTAACGGTAAGCCCGGTGCCTTTATTGTTGTCGGTGACATGACCGGGAAACTGGTGAGTCACCAAAGTCTATCCTCTGCTGTTTCTGATGTGCCGCCAGCAAAGGCCATCCCTTCATGGGATGATTTGTCCCTCCCGGAAGGCGCACTCCGTCAGGTCGCGAGCGGTTTTCAATGGCTCACGGATCAAAATGCCCGCCTGTTGGCATTTTTTGCCTCCGGCGGCGGACTGGATTGTCTGGCAAACCCGGTAAAACTGAGCATGTCGCCGCAAAGATCAAAGCGACTGGCAGAGACCTGTGACAGCGTAAATCTACTGGTTCATGGGGCTGAAGCGCTGCTGGATGGGTACGGTGTATTCTTGCAACTGGCTGGAGAGAGACGTTCACACAGTGTCGTGTCATTGCAGGATGAAGTACCGCAACTGATCAATCGGTTCGAGAAGCTGAAAAAGACCATTCAATCCGGGTTGAAGCGTATCACTCTTCCCATGCAAGCCTCCGAAAAAGGACAGCTATCCCCGGGAATATTTCATCAGTGGGTGGCAGACTGTTATCAGCTACAATCCTGTCTTCAGGCACTCAGTCCTGGTAAGGCTGAGTGGGTCCGGAGTGTCCATGAGCTGATTTTTGCTTTGCATCAGCGCTTCGTAAAGGCGTTGGGACAGGTTACTCTGGACTCGGGTCAGGGCAGGCTATCTAAAATAAATGACATCACCTATGCTGATTGCACGACCTGGGGTGAAGAGGCTCCGCTATTGAGCCCGACCGTTGCATCCATCAATGAGTTAAAGTCTGAAGCGACTGTCGTCAGTATGGATGATGCCTTTATTGTTACCCTGGATCTTGGTGATCATAAGACTGTTATCGAGCTATTCGAGCATGCAGAGGGGGGAAAAGGTCGAACCGTTCGGCTAAAATTCTCTGACAAATTTTATAGCCCTGATGGCAGTGATGCACCTGGGAAGTTAAAACGTATGTGGTTTCTGGCGCGGTTACTGAAAGCAATCGAACTGGATAAAAATGCTGATGCTATGAAGCTAAGCTGCAATGTCGTAGTGGGAGAAATTATTGTCGAATGCGCTCGAATGCCACTGGTTAAAACCAGGCAGGATATTATTTTAGAACTGATGACGACATTAAAGGTCATTAGCAATCTGGATTTATATTTAAATGGAAAAGTCATTTTTGAAAGAGATCAGTGGAACTTTAACTTGCTTGAACAACGCCTTAATGGCGATGTTACGACAGAAACTGATAGATTCGTCTTTCAACAATGCCTCTTCGTACTGGTTCATGGTACACGAAATTACATCACTGAAGATTGCTACCGATTATTAACCAACCCCTACCAACAGTTTATTGATCAAGCTCGCCGCTTGGCAGAGTACGATTGTAAACCAGTGCGCCAGCTTCGGGAAGTTTTAATGAATGACAAGATTGCTGATGACACGCGCAGGAAACTCTTTCATCATCTTTTAACGTATAAGCCCAGCATCGCTAGTCAATTGACTGAGGATGTGTATCCCCATTTGAGAGATAAATACTTTGTTGTCGAACCATCACAAGGTTACGAACTGAGGTTTGCTGTTTCACCGGATCAGCCGCTTTGGCGGCAAAATAGAGAAAAAGTCGAAAAAGCCTTGCTGAAGCATGAGATCAAACATGCCAGTCAAAGGGTGCGAAAAGAATACTGGTTTTTATTTGATTAGTGAATTTGCGAATTCTACCGGTGCAAACCCTGTTGCCAGCCTGTTGTTGTTTTTACTACTGCGTGCCTGAAGCTGGCGGGGGGAACTTTATAAAAACATGATTGTCAAATTAAAGTAATGCCAATCGTGCTTTCTGACGCCCGTGATGAGCATGGAGATTTGAGCCTTAAGGCAAGGCGACGATCGCCAACGCAGGATTAAGGCTCAAATCTTCAGTGCAGCAGGGCGTTAGAAAGTTCGATGGGTATAGCGGCTCGCCATTGAGTCATGGATGAATATTAACCTGAGAGGGATGTCTTTATGTTCACTTTACCACCTGCAAACATTGTCAGATCAGATTCTGAAAGTCTGGCTACTGTCCCCGATCAGAATACCGGGGCTGATAGTTCACACAAAAGGCATTTCGGCGATCTTAAATCCACTGGTGTTCCCGAAGCAACGCCACTATCCAAGCGCAATATCCAGGGTCTGACACCACCTGTTGCCAGTGATGACTATTACGAACAGGTTAAACATTCCAAAGCGTCCCTGGCCATCGGCGAGGGGGGCAGCGAAGGCTTGTGCACCAGGCCAATCTGGTTGGCCAAAGAATGGGAGGCAGAATCTATGCCAGATGGTGCCATGATCTCGGCCCCATACATTGAAGACTGGATGCTTGAGCCTGAGTTCCTGAAACGGGCAGGGGGCTTTGTCCTGGCCAAAGCAGAACTCATCACTGACACTGTAGCGACCCTCATGAAAGAGAAAGGAAAAATTTTGATGCTGGACCCTGACGCTGGTCTGCCCCCGTTTTAATGATGAGTCTGGTGCCTTCGATTCGGGTGCCAGTCAAAGGGTGCGAAATGAATACATAACATGAAAGGGATATCTTGATGTTACCTGCAACTAGATTTGACATTTCAAATTCTCAAAGCTTGGCAACCGTTCCCAATCAGAATACTGAGGTCAACAGTTCAATTGAAAGGCATTTCAGTGATCTTGATCCCAGTGGCGTTCGCGATCCAACGTCGCTTACCAGGCGCACCTGCCGCTCCCCTGCTTCAGATCAGGCTGCTGGCTATTCTCCCTCCAAACGGGAACATCTCGGGGGCAAGGGGATGTTTTTGTTGCGCATGAAAGAAGCCGGTCTGTCTGTTCCGCTCTTCGAATGTGTTACGACTCAAGTCATGCATGCGCTTGAACAACACCCTCTCGAGCGCCATCTTTTAGAGCGCTATTTCCCCGGGTTTGTTTATGAACCGGCGACGGAGACCAGCCTGAAGAAAATCCGGGAATACCTCAATACCCTGTTGCCTTCAGAGCAAACCAAAAGGGATGACTGGCTGGCGGGTCTGGTGCAATTTATTGTCAGTGATGACTATTACCAGCAGGTTAAAGATTCTGAAGCGGCCCAACACATCAAGGGGCTGCGCCGACAGTTGGACCGATCCTCCAAATCGCAGCCCTTTATTGTCCGCAGTTCCGGCATTAATGAAGATAACTACGGCGATGCTCAGGCGGGTAAATACCTCTCGGAAGTTCAGGGAGATGAGGATGTTTTGCGTACCTGCCTCAGGGTTATGGCTTCAGCTTATCGACCTGAAGTCTGTTCCGAAGGCATATCATCCCCCATGGCGCTGGTCATCCAAGAGTGCATTGACTGCCAATACGGCGGGGTCGCCATGAGCTTTCAATCCTTTGAGGATGGTACCGTCAGGGTTGAGTACACAATGGGTCAGCCAAGAGGTGTAGTGGCAGGGCAGTCCGGTAATACGCCCCACCGCATCGATATTTATCGCGGGGATAGCAAAGAAGAAACTTACAGCTTTCGATTCTTTCCCGGGACGATCTCGAGTCGTTACATCCTGCGCAAAAATGATAATGGCTATTCGGAAACAAGAATGGATGATGCCGATGCCCAATCAAACGACGTTGAGCAACAACTCACTGATGACATGGTTGCAGACCTCAGGCAGATGGTGACAGAGCTGGAAAAACTTTTGCTGTGCCCCGTGGATATGGAGTTTGCCATCGATCATCAGGGTCGTCTGTTCCTGTTGCAGGTGCGTCCTGTCACCCGACTCTCTGGCGGCCTGGATTTCGCCATGCCCATACCCGAAGAGACTCTGGCCACTGGCGAGGGCGTCAGCGAAGGCTATTGCACCGGACCACTCTGGCTGGCTGAAGAACCAGCGGCAGGCTCTATGCCAGAGGGAGCCATTGTCGTGGCCCGACACGCTAAAGACTGGATGCTTGAGCCCGGGTTCCTGAAGCGTGCAGGAGGCTTTGTCACGGCCACTGGAGGCTTCAATGATCATGTCGCGATCCTGATGAAACAGCAACGAAAAACCCTGATGCTGGCCGGTGACCAGTTTGAGTCCGTGGCCGCTCAGGTTGGCCAACAGGCGACGCTGGCCTGTGCCCGCTTTAACGGTAAGCCCGGTGCCTTTATTGTTGCCGGTGACATGACCGGGAAACTGTTGAGTCACGGCATTCTATCCTCTGCTGCTTCTGATGAACCTTCAGCAAAAGCCATCCCTTCATGGGATGATTTGTCCCTCTCAGAAGGCGCACTCCGTCAGGTCGCCAGCGGATTTCAATGGCTCACGGATCAAAATGCCCGCCTGTTGGCATTTTTTGCCTCCGGCGGCGGACTGGATTGTCTGGCAAACCCGGTAAAACTGAGCATGTCGCCACAACGATCAAAGCGACTGGCAGAGACCTGTGACAGCATAAATCGACTGGTTTATGGGGCTAAAGCACTGCTGGATGGGTACAAGGCATTCCTGCAACTGGCTGTTGAGAGAAGTTCAGACCGCGTCGAGTCATTGCGGAATGAATTACCGCAACTGAGCAACCGGTTCGAGAGGTTGAAACGGACCATTCAATTCGGGTTAGAGCGTATCACTCTTCCCATGCAAGCTGCCGAAGGAGAGAAGGTATCCCCCGTAACCTTTCGTCAGTGGGTGGCAGACTGTCATCAGCTACAATCCTGTCTTCAAGCACTTAACCTTGGAAAGGCTGAGCAGGTGCGAAGTGTCCATGAGCTGATTTTTGCCCTGCATCAGCGTTTTGTGGAGGCATTGGCACCGGTCACTCTGGCTTCGGGTCAGGGTGAGGTATCTACGGTAGATGACATCATCTTTGTCGATTGCACGACACCGGGTGCAGAGGCACCGCTATTGAGACCATCCGGCAAAGCGTACATAGAAGGTTTAGAGCTTTCAGGAACTGTCGTCAGTATGGATGATGCCTTGATTGTTAACCTGAAGCTTGGAAGTCATATGAGCCTTGTCGAGCTGCTTGAACACACAGAGGGGGGTAAGGGACGAACCTTGCGGCTGAAATTTTCTGACCGGTTTCGGAGCCCTGATGGCAGTGGTGAGCATGGTAAGTTAAAGCGTATGTGGTTTTTAGTGCAGCTACTGAAAGTGATCAACCTGGGTGAAAAGGCTGATAGCATGAAGCTGGGTTGTAACGCCGTGGCGGGTGAAATTATCGTCGAATACTCCGGTATGAAATCACGTAAAGCCATGCAGGATGCCTTTGAAAAACTGATGATTGTGTTAAATGGTATGGCTGAGCTTGATTTTTTCTTCAGGGATAGGCAAACATTTGCAGAAGATCATTGGGACTTTAGCTTGCTAGCGCAAAGCCTTAATCCCGAAGTTATGACAGAAGCCGACAGATTCACTTTTCAATATTGTCTTTTTACAATGTATTATCTGAGGGATTTTTGCCGTATTAATCCCGAATGCTGCCAGTTGTTAAGCAACCACCTTCAACAGTTTGTTTATTATGCTGAGCAGTTGGGGAAGTGTTGCGCGTTGGTCTATTCCGAGAAAAAACCGGAGGACAGTCTGAGGGAAATTTTAATGAGTGTTGAGATTAGTGAGGATATCCGCAGGGAACTCTTGCATCATTTTTTATTATCAGAACGCCATTACTCTATAGGACTGATTGAGTATTTTTATCCTGATTTGAGAGGTCAATACTTTATTATCAAACCATCACGCGATTACACGCTGACCTTTGATGTTCCACCGTCTCAGTCGCTGTTGGATATCAAAGGAACGCTGAAGGAAGCCTTGGTGAAGGGTGGGCTGGAATATGTCAGCCAAGGGATTCGAAGTGATAAAGAGCTTGTATTAGAAGCCCTGGCTGGGCATCCATCGGACGTGAAATATGCAGGTAAGGAGCTGAGGGGTGATAAACAAGTTGCCATAGCCGCAGTCACCCGGAGAGGCTGTCTCCTGTTTGACGTCAACTCGAAACTTCAGGATGATGATGACGTTATCAAAGCCGCTATCAAACAGAATCCAGGTGCTCTGGAGTTTGCCAGTGAAAGAATCCGAAGGGATAAAAGCATTATTAATAGTGTGATTAAACATGGCGTTTTTTACTTGCAAGATGCCAGTGAAACTTTGTTAAATGATCGCGAGTATATGCTTGACTTAATTGCAGAGTATCCTGAAGCATTCCAATATGTGGCTTCCGGGCTTAAAAGTGACCAGAATTTTATCGATTCAGTAATCCTTAGAAACCCCAAGGTTGATAAATACGTCAGGTATTTTTTAAATAATGTCTGATCTGTCCCGACAGCACTGACCAGTGCAAGCTGCGTTGCTAACTTATTGGTCGTAAGATCATAAAAAACTCCGGGGTCAGCTAATAAACAACAGAAAACATTAACATAAGAGAGATGTCATAATGTTAAATGCTGATTTTGGTACATCAAAGCCTCCAATCCTGAGAAAGATTCCCAATCAGAATAACCGAGCTGATAGTTCACCCGAAAAGTATTTCAGTGACCCTCAGTCCTTTGGCATTCGATCCATTCAAACTCCTTTATCCCGGCGTCTCTGTGGTTTGTCTGTTTCAGATCAGGCTGACACACTCCGCGAACAACTTGGAGGCAAGGGGATGTTTTTGTGGCGCATGAGCAAAACCGGTTTATCTGTTCCGCCATTCCAATGTGTGACAACTGGGGTCATGGCTGCTCTTGCACGTTATTCTCTGGATACCCGTCGTTTATCCCACTATCTTCCCGGGATTGACCACGGACAGCAGGCACAGACCAGCCTGACGAAGATCAGGGAATACCTCAATGCCTTGCCACCTTCGGAGCAAACCAAAAGAGATGAATGGTTGGCGGGTCTGGCAGAATTTATTGCCAGTGATGACTGTTACGAACAGGTTAAAAATTCTGAAGCAGCTCAAAAAATCAGGGATCTGCGTCGTCAGCTGGATGGAACCTGCACATCACAGCCGGTTATTGTCCGCAGTTCCGGCATTAATGAAGATAACTTCGGCGATGCCCAGGCGGGCAAATACCTCTCGGACGTTCAGGGAGATGAGGATGTTTTGCGTACCTGCCTCAGGGTTATGGCTTCAGCTTACCGACCTGAAGTCTGTTCCGAAGGCATACCCTCCCCCATGGCACTGGTCATCCAACAGTGCATTGACTGCCAATACGGCGGGGTTGCCATGAGCTTTCAATCCTTTAACGATGGTACCGTCAGGGTTGAGTACACAATGGGGCAGCCCAGAGGCGTAGTGGCAGGGCAGTCTGGTAACAGGCCCCACCGCATCGATATTTATCGCGGGGATAGCAAAGAAGAAACTGACCGCTTTCAATTCTTTCCCGGGACGATCTCGAGTCACTTTATCCTGCAAAAGAACAATAACGGCTATTCAGAAACAAGAATTGATGATGCCGATGCCCAATCAAACGACGTTGAGCAACAACTCACTGATGACATGGTTTCAGACCTCAGGCAGATGGTGACAGAGCTGGAAAAACTTTTGCTCTGCCCCGTGGATGTGGAGTTTGCCATAGACCATCAAGGTCGCCTGTTTCTGTTGCAGGTGCGTCCTGTCACCCGACTCTCTGGCGGCCTGGATTTCGCCATGCCCATACCCGAAGAGACCCTGGCCATCGGCGAGGGTGTCAGCGAAGGCTATTGCACCGGACCGCTCTGGCTGGCTGAAGAGGCAGCGGCAGACTCTATGCCAGACGGAGCCATAGTGGTGGCCCGACACGCTGAAGACTGGATGCTTGAGCCCGGGTTCCTGAAGCGGGCAGGAGGCTTTGTCACTGCCACAGGAGGGTTCAATGATCATGTAGCGATCGCCATGAAACAGAAACGAAAAGCCCTGATGCTGGCCGCTAGTCAGTTCGCGGCAGTGGCCGCTAAGCCTGGCCAACAGGTGACGCTGGCCTGTGCCCACTTTAACGGAAAGTCCGGAGCCTTTATTGTTGCCGGTGACATTACCGGGGAACTGGTGAGTCATGGAAGCCTGTCTGATCTGCCGCCAGTAAAAGCCGTCCCGTCACGGGATGATTTGTCCCCCTCAGACGACACATTCCATACGGTCGCCAGCGGTTTTCAATGGCTCACGGATCAAAATGCCCGGCTGTTGGCATTTTTTGCCACCGGCGGCGGGCTGGACTGTCTGGCAAATCCGGTAAAACTGAGTATGTCGCCACAACGATCAAAGCGACTGGCAGAGACCTTGGACAGCGTAAATCGACTGGTTCATGGGGCTCAGGCGCTGCTGGATGGGTACGAGGCATTCCTGCAACTGGCTGTTAAGCAAAGTTCTGACAGAGTCGAGTCATTGCGGCAAGAGTTACCGCAGCTGAGCAACCGGTTCGAGATGCTGAAACAGACCATTGAATCCGGGTTAGAGCGTATCACTCCTCTCATGCAAGCCGCTGAAAAAGAGAAGGTATCCCCGGTAAGCTTTCGTCAGTGGCTGGCAGACTGTCATCAGCTACAATCCTGTCTTCAAGCACTCAACCCGAAAAGCGCTGAGCAGGTGAGAAGTGTTCATGGGCTGATTTTTGCCTTGCATCAGCGTTTTGTGGAGGCACTGGCACCGGTCACTCTGGCTTCGGATCAGGGTGAGGTATCTACGGCAAATGGCATCACTTATGTTGATTGCACGACACCGGGCGCAAAGACGCCGTTATTGAGACCGTCCGACAAAGTATCCATTGAAGAATCAGGGCTCTTGGGGACTGTCATCAGTATGGATACTGCCTTGATTGTTAACCTGAAGCTTGGCAGTCATATGAGCCTTGTCGAGCTGCTTGAAAACGCAGAGGGAGGTAAAGGACGAACCTTGAGGCTGAAATTTTCTGACCAGTTTCGGAGCCCTGATGGCAGTGATGAACACGGTAAGTTAAAACGTATGTGGTTTTTAGTGCAGCTACTGAAAACGATCAAGCTGGGTAAGGAGGCTGTTAGCATGAAGCTGGGTTGTAACGCCGTGGCGGGTGAAATTATCGTCGAATACTCCGGCATAACATCATGCAAAGCCATGCAGGATGCCTTTGAAAAACTGATGATTGTGTTAAGTGATATGTCTGAGCTTGATATTTTCTTTACTGACAGAAAGACATTTGCAGAAAATCATTGGGATTTTAACTTGCTTGCACAACGCCTTAATTCCGATGCTATGACAGAAACCGATAGATTCACCTTTCAATATTGTCTTTTCACAATGTATTATCTGCGTTTATGCCGTCTTGTTCCCGAATGCTGCCAGTTACTAAGCAACCACCTTCAACAGTTTGTTTATTATGCTGAGCAGTTAGGGGAGTGTCTGGCGTTAGTAAATTCCAAGAAAAAACCGGAGGATAGTCTAAGGGAAATTTTAATGAGTGTTGAGATTAGTGAGGATATCCGCAGGGAGCTCTTACATCATTTTTTATTGTCAAATCGCCATTACTCTATAGGACTGATTGAGTACTTTTATCCGCATTTGAGAGATCAATACTTTATTATCAAACCATCACGGGATTACACGCTGACATTTGATGTTCCACCGTCTCAGTCGCTTTCGGATATCAAAGGAACGGTGAAGAAAGCCCTGGTGAAAGATGGACTGGAATATGTCAGTCAACGGATTCGAAGTGATAAAGAGCTTGTATTAGAAGCTGTTACAGGGCATCCATCTAACCTGAAATATGCAAGTCAGGAACTGAGGAATGATAAACAGGTTGTCATAGCCGCAGTTACTCAGAGAGGCTGTTGTCTGATCGACGCCAGCTCGAAACTTCAGGATGATGATGACGTTGTCAAGGCCGCTATCAAACAGAGTCCAGATGCTCTGGAGTATGCCAGTGAAAGAATTCGAAGAGATAAAAGCATTATTAGTAGTGTAATTAAACAAGGCGTTTGTCACTTGCGATATGTCAGTAAAACCTTGTTAAATGATCGCGAGTATATGCTTGACTTAATTGCAGAGTATCCTGGAGCTTTCAAACATGCGGCTTACAGGCTTAAAAATGATCAGGTTTTTATCGATTCAGCAAGGCTTGGAAACCCCGAAGTTGATAAATACGTCAGGTATTTTTTAGCCTGAATTATGAACTTTATAAAAATATTATTGTCAAATGTAAAGGTAATGACCAGTCGTTGATTCATGGATGATTATTAACGTGAGAGGGATACCTTTATGTTACCTTTACCACCTGCAACCATTGGCAGATCGGATTTTCAAAGTCTGGCAATTGACCCCAATCATAAGGCTGAGGCTGATCGTTCAGCCAAAAGGTATTTTGGTGATCCTGAAGCCACTGGCGTTCCCGACACAAGGTCACTAGCCAAGCGCAAATGCTGTTCTCCTGTTCAAGATCAGGCTGATCATTGTTCCCCTGCCAACCGGGCACTAGTTGGGGGCAAGGGAATGTTTTTGCAGCGTATGAAAGCAGCCGGTTTGTCTGTGCCACCGTTTCAGTGTGTGACAACTCAGGTCACCAATGCGCTGGAACAATACCCTCTGGATAGCCAGCGTCTGGAACCCTATTTCCCCGGGATCGGCGATGAACCGGAGGCGGAGATCAGTCTGGCAAACATCAGGGAATGCCTCAATGCGATGCTGCCTTCAGAGCAAGCCAGAAGAGACAGCTGGCTGGCAGGTCTGGCGAACTTTATTGCCAGTGATGACTTTTATGAGCAGGTTAGAGATTCTGAAGCGGCCCAACACATCAGGGATCACGGACTATCAACATCAGGGCCGCTTATTGTCCGCAGTTCCGGCATCAATGAAGATAACTACGGCGACGCCCAGGCGGGCAAATACCTTTCGGAAGTTCAGGGAGATGAGGATATTTTGCGAACCTGTCTAAAGGTTATGGCCTCAGCTTACCGGCCTGAAGTCTGTTCCGAAGGCATACCGCAACCCATGGCGCTGATTATCCAGGAGTGTATTGACTGCCTGCACGGCGGAGTCGCCATGAGTTTTCAATCCTTTGATGATGATACCGTCAGGGTTGAGTTCACACGGGGGCAGCCCAGAGGGATAGTGGCCGGGCAGTCCGGTAACAGGCCCCATCGTATTGATATTTTTCGCAAGGAAGGCGCCGACAGCTATCAATACTTTCCCGGGACCATCTCAAGTCATTACATCCTGCGTAAAGACAATAACGGCTATTCGGAAATAAGAATGGATGATGCCGATGCCCAATCAAACGACGTTGAACAACAACTCACTGATGACATGGTTGCAGACCTCAGGGTGATGCTGACAAAGCTGGAAAAGTTGTTGCTCTGTCCGGTGGATGTGGAGTTTGCCATAAACTATCAGGGTCGTCTGTTCCTGTTGCAGGTGCGTCCTGTCACCCGACTCTCTGGTGGCCTGGATTTCGCCATGCCCATACCCGAAGAGACCCTGGCCATTGGCGAGGGTGTCAGCGAAGGCTATTGCACCGGACCACTCTGGCTGGCTGAAGAATCAGCGGCAGACTCTATGCCAGAGGGAGCCATTGTCGTGGCCCGACACGCTAAAGACTGGATGCTTGAGCCCGGGTTCCTGAAGCGGGCAGGAGGCTTTGTTACTGCCACAGGCGGATTCAATGATCATGTCGCGATCCTGATGAAACAGCAACGAAAAACCCTGATGCTGGCCGGTGACCAGTTTGAGTCCGTGGCCGCTCAGGTTGGCCAACAGGCGACGCTGGCCTGTGCCCGCTTTAACGGTAAGCCCGGTGCCTTTATTGTTGCCGGTGACATGACCGGGAAACTGTTGAGTCACGGCATTCTATCCTCTGCTGTTTCTGATGAGCCTTCAGCAAAAGCCATCCCTGCATGGGATGAATTGTCCCTCTCAGAAGGCGCACTCCGTCAGGTCGCCAGCGGATTTCAATGGCTCACGGATCAAAATGCCCGCCTGTTGGCATTTTTTGCCACCGGCGGCGGGCTGGATTGTCTGGCAAACCCGGTAAAACTGAGCATGTCACCACAACGATCAAAGCTATTGGCAGAGACCTTGGACAGCGTAAATCGACTGGTTCATGGGGCTCAAGCGCTGCTGGATGGGTACGGGGCATTCCTGCAACTGGCTGTTAAGCAAAGTTCAGACAGAGTCGAGTCATTGCGGCAAGAATTACCGCTGCTGAGCAACCGGTTCGAGATGTTGAAACAGACCATTGAATCCGGGCTAGAGCGTATCACTCTTCCCATGCAAGCTGCCGAAGAAGAGAAGGTATCCCCGGTAAGCTTTCGTCAGTGGCTGGCAGACTGTCATCAGCTACAATCCTGTCTTCAAGCGCTCAACCCTGAAAGCGCTGAGCAGGTGCGAAGTGTTCATGAGCTGATTTTTGCCTTGCATCAGCGTTTCGTAAAAGCGCTGGCACCGGTCACTCTGGCTTCGGGTCAGGGTGAGATATCTACGATCAACGACATCACCTATGTTGATTGCACGAGTCCGGGCGCAGGGGCGCCGTTATTGAAGCCGTCCGACAAAATATTCATTGAAGGATCAAGGCGCTCAGGGACTGTCGTCAGTATGGATGATGCTCTGATTGTTAACCTGAAGCTTGGCACTCATATGAGCCTTGTCGAGCTGCTTGAACACGCAGAGGGAGGTAAAAAACGAACCTTGCGACTGACATTTTCTGATCAATTTGATAGATCTGATGATTTTGATATATCCGGCAAGTTCCGGCGCATGTGGTTTCTGGCGCAATTATTGAGAGAGATCAAACTGGATGAAAATGCTGATAGCATGAAGCTGAGTTGCAACGCTGTTGCGGGTATAATGACCGTCGAATGCCCCCGAATGAAATCAACTCAAACCATGCAGGCTGCCTTTAAAAAACTGATGATTGTGTTATGTGCTTTGAGTAATTTGGATATTCGTTTGAATTACGGACCCATTTTTGAAGGAGGCCAGTGGGACTTTGACCTGCTTGCCCAGCGCCTTAATCGTGATATTGCGACAGAAGCGGATAGATTCGCCTTTCAACGTTGCCTTTTCTTAATGTCTTTTCAGACTAAAAGAGAGTGGTCCCATATTGCTCCTTGCTGTGAGTTATTAAGCAGATACCATCAACAGTTTATTTATTATGCTCATCGCTTATGTGTTTATTGTTTGTCATTGAAAAGTCGGGAAAAACCTGAAGAAACTGCGCGGGAAATCTTGATGAGTGATGAGATGAGTGAACAGACCCGCAGGGAACTCTTGCACCATTTTATATTATTTAATCCCATAAGTACTATTAGATTGATTGAGGAAGTGTATGACATCGGATATCAATGCTTTGTTATCAATCCATCTTGCAATTACAAATTGGAGTTTTATGTACCACCGGGCCAGCCACTTGAGGATCATAAAGAAAAGATCAGGAATGCCGTGCTGAAGCATGGATTGGAATATGCCAGTCAACGGGTTCGAAATGATAAATACTTTGTATTACCCGCCATTACAAAAGATCCCTTACAACTGCGAGATTTGAGTGAGGAGCTGAGAAATGATAGCGATGTCGTCAAGGCCGCTATCGCAATGTCTTCCATATTTCTGTTTCATGCAGGTGAGAGAGCCCGAGGGGATATAAAGGTTATTCGAGTGGCCATTGCTAAGAATATTTCCAGCTTATCATTGGCCAGTGAAAAGATTTTGAAGGATCGCGAGTGTATGCTCGAATTAATTGAAATAAATCCTCAGGCTTTCAATTATGCTGCTTCCGAGCTTAAAGGTAATAAAGCTTTCATCAATGCAGCAAAACAAAGAAACCCTGAAGTTCATGAATTCCTCAGATAATCTGCGAACCAGGTCTGATCGATTCAGATAATGTTGACCAGTGCCAACCCCATTGTTGTTATTTTTCTACTGTGTGCCTGAAGCTGACGGGGGAACTTTATAAAAACATTATTGTCAAACGTAAGGGTAACGACCAGTCGTTGATTCATGGATGAATATTAACGTGAGAGGGATACCTTTATGTTACCTTTACCACCTGCAACCATTGGCAGATCAGATTTTCAAAGTCTGTCAATTGTCCCCAATCATAAGACTGAGGCTGATCGTTCAGCCAAAAAGTATCTTGGTGATCCTGAACCCGCTGGCGTTCCCGACACTAGGTCACTAGCCAGGCGCAAATGCAGCTCACCTGTTGCAGATCAGGCTACTCATTGTTCTGTTGCCAACCGGGAACTGCTTGGCGGCAAGGGAATGTTTTTGCAGCGTATGAAAGCAGCCGGTTTGTCTGTGCCGGCGTTTCAGTGTGTGACAACTCAGGTCACCAATGCGCTGGAACAATACCCTCTGGATAGCCAGCGTCTGGAACCCTGTTTTCCCGGGATCGGCAATGAACCGGAGGCAAAGATCAGTCTGGCGAAGATCAGGGAACGCCTCAATGCGTTGCTGCCTTCAGAGCAAACCATAAGAGACAGCTGGCTGGCAGGTCTGGCGAACTTTATTGCCAGTGATGACTTTTATGAGCAGGTTAAAGATTCTGAAGCGGCCCGACAGATCAGGGATCACGGACTATCAACATCAGGGCCGCTTATTGTCCGCAGTTCCGGCATCAATGAAGATAACTACGGCGATGCCCAGGCGGGCAAATACCTTTCGGAAGTTCAGGGAGATGAGGATATTTTGCGAACCTGTCTAAAGGTTATGGCCTCAGCTTACCGGCCTGAAGTCTGTTCCGAAGGCATACCGCAACCCATGGCGCTGATTATCCAGGAGTGTATTGACTGTCTGCACGGCGGAGTCGCCATGAGTTTTCAATCCTTTGATGATGATACCGTCAGGGTTGAGTTCACACGGGGGCAGCCCAGAGGGATAGTGGCCGGGCAGTCCGGTAACAGGCCCCATCGTATTGATATTTTTCGCAAGGAAGGCGCCGACAGCTATCAATACTTTCCCGGGACCATCTCAAGTCATTACATCCTGCGTAAAGACAATAACGGCTATTCGGAAATAAGAATGGATGATGCCGATGCCCAATCAAACGACGTTGAACAACAACTCACTGATGACATGGTTGCAGACCTCAGGGTGATGCTGACAAAGCTGGAAAAGTTGTTGCTCTGTCCGGTGGATGTGGAGTTTGCCATAAACTATCAGGGTCGTCTGTTCCTGTTGCAGGTGCGTCCTGTCACCCGACTCTCTGGTGGCCTGGATTTCGCCATGCCCATACCCGAAGAGACCCTGGCCATCGGCGAGGGTGTCAGCGAAGGCTATTGCACCGGACCGCTCTGGCTGGCTGAAGAAGCAGCGGCAGACTCTATGCCAGACGGAGCCATAGTGGTGGCCCGACACGCTGAAGACTGGATGCTTGAGCCCGGGTTCCTGAAGCGGGCAGGAGGCTTTGTCACTGCCACAGGAGGGTTCAATGATCATGTAGCGATCGCCATGAAACAGAAACGAAAAGCCCTGATGCTGGCCGCTAGTCAGTTCGCGGCAGTGGCCGCTAAGCCTGGCCAACAGGTGACGCTGGCCTGTGCCCACTTTAACGGAAAGTCCGGAGCCTTTATTGTTGCCGGTGACATTACCGGGGAACTGGTGAGTCATGGAAGCCTGTCTGATCTGCCGCCAGTAAAAGCCGTCCCGTCACGGGATGATTTGTCCCCCTCAGACGACACATTCCATACGGTCGCCAGCGGTTTTCAATGGCTCACGGATCAAAATGCCCGGCTGTTGGCATTCTTTGCCTCCGGCGGCGGGCTGGACTGTCTGGCAAACCCGGTAAAACTGAGTATGTCGCCACAACGATCAAAGCGACTGGCAGAGACCTGCGACAGTGTAAATCGGCTGGTTGATGGGGCTCAAGCTCTGCTGGATGGGTATGGGACATTCTTGCAACTGGCTGGTAAGAGGTGTTCACACAGGGTCAGGTCATTGCGACAAGAAGTACCGCAATTGAACGACCGGTTCGCACTGTTGAAAAAGACCATTCTATCCGGGTTAAAACGTATTATTCTTCCCATGCAAGCCACTGAAAAAGGGAAGCTATCCCCGGTAATGTTTCGTCAGTGGGTAGCAGACTGTTGTCGGCTACAATCCTGTCTTCAAACACTTAACCCTGAGGAGGCTGAGCAGGTCCGGAGTGTCCATGAGCTGATTTTTGCCCTGCATCAGCGTTTCGTGAAAGCGCTGGCACCAGTCACTCTGGCCTGGGGTCAGGACAGTCTGTCCATAAAAAGGAAAATCACCTACGTCGATTGCACGACCCAGGGTGAAGAGGCGCCGCTGTTGAGGCAGTCCAGCAGAGCATTCATGGAAGAGTCAGGGCTTTCAGGGACTCTTATCAGTATGGATGAAGCCTTGATTGTTAACCTGGATCTTGGCAGCCATGTGAGCCTTATCGAACTGCTTGAACGCGCAGAGGGAGGGAAAGGACGCACCTTGCGGCTGACATTTTCTGACCAGTTTGTTAGCACTGATTACGCAGGTAAATCCGGCAAGTTAATGCGTATGTGGTTTCTCGCGCAATTACTGAGAGAGATCAAACTGGCTGATAATCCTGATAACATGAAGCTAAGTTATAACGCCGTAGCGGGTGAAATTATCGTCGAATGTTCCCGAATGACAACACGTCCAGCTATGCAGGATGCCTTTGAAAAACTGATCACTGTCTTACCTGCTATGTCTGATCTGGATCTGCATTTGAAGTGCAGTCCCATTTTTGAAGGAAGTCAGTGGGACTTTAACCTGCTTGCACAACGCCTTGAACGTGATGTTGCCACAGGAGCGGATAGATTTGCCTTTCAACATTGCCTTTTTGTCATGTTTTATCGGATTGCGGGTGGTCAATACTCGACTGCCGCTTTCTGCTGGCTGTTAAGCAAACACCAGCAAGAGGTTGCTCATCATGCCCGCCGGTTGGGCGCGTGTCAGTGGTCGTTGTTGCTTAAGAACAAACCGAAAGAGAGTCTGCGGGAAATCTTAATGAGTGATGAGATGAGTGAGGATATCCGCAAGGAACTCTTACATCATTTTTTATTATTCGATCCCAAAAGCGCTACCCGATTGGTTGAACAACTGTATGACCTGGGAGATCAATACTTTGTTATCAAGCCATCTTACGGTTACAGATTGGAATTTTATGCGTCACCTCAGCCACTGTCCGGGGATCATAAAGAAAAGGTCCGGAATGCCGTGCTGAAGCATGGTTTGGAATATGCCAGCCAACGGGTTCGCAATGATAGAGACTTTGTATTACCCGCCATTTCAAAACATCCCAAACAACTGCAATATTTGAGTGTGGAGCTGAGGGATGACAGCGATATTGTTATGGCCGCTGTCGAAAAAAATCCCTTAGCTCTGAATTATGCCAGTGAAAGACTCCGAAACGATAAAAACATTATTCGAATGGCCATTGCTGAGAGTACTTATCCCCTATCATTTGCCAGCGAAAAAGTTTTGAGTGATCGCGAGTGCATGCTCGACTTAATTGCAAAAAATCCTCAGGCTTTCCATTATGCTGCTGTAAAGCTTAAAGATGATAAAAAATTTATCAATGCCGCAAAACAAAGAAACCCCGAACTTCGTAAATACCTCAGATAATCTGCAAACAGGGTCTGATTGATTCAGACAACGCTGACCAGTGCCAACACTGTTGCCAGCCTGTTGTTGCTTTTTCTAATGCGTGCTTGAAGCTGACGTGTGAACTTTATAAAAACGCCATTGTCAAAGGGGGGAGAGGGAAATCTAGATGTTGTCTGTTAATGAAGTGCGCAATAGGGAATTAGAAAGTTCGATTGGTATTAGTGGAAAACCAGAGAATGATAAGTACGTCGTCATGGCTGCGGTCACTCGGTATGGCAACGGGCTGGCAGATGCAAGCCCGGAGGTTGAACATAAACATCAGAGGGATGTCTCAGTTACATGCCAATTCTGATCGTTCAAATCAGCAAATCCCGACAACCATTCCAAATCGGATTACCGGGGCTCTCAGTTCAGTTAACAGGGCTAACCTTTTAGCCAAAAGATATTTCAGTTATCTGGTTGCCAGTCCCATTCCCTGCCAGACACTACTGGCCAATCGTGTCTGTCGTATACAGACTTCAGTTCCACTCAATCAGGCTGCTGACCAGTCTCGCCCCAACCGGGCACTGCTTGGGGGCAAGGGAATGTTTTTGCAGCGTATGAAGGCAGCAGGTCTGCCTGTTCCACCCTTCAAGTGTGTTACTGCTCAAATCATGAATGCGCTTGAACAATATCCTCTGGATAGCCATCAACTTGCTCGCTGTCTCCCGGGGATTGTTCATCAACAGAAGGCTCAGACCAGCCTGATTAACATCCGGAAATACCTCAATGCCCTGCCATCTTCAGAACAAGTGAAAAGGGATATCGGGCTGGCGGGTCTGGCGAAATTTATTGCCAGTAATGACTTTTACGAACAGGTGAAAGATTCTGAAGCGGCCCGATACATCGGGGAACTGCGTGCTCAGCTGGACGGACCATGGACACAGCCGGTGATGGTTCGCAGCTCTGGCATCAGCGAAGATAATTACGGCGATGCCCAGGCGGGCAAATACCTCTCGAAAGTTCAGGGAGAAGAGGATGTTGTGCGAACCTGCCTTGAGGTTATGGCCTCAGGTTACCGGCCAGAAGTCTGTCCCGGAGTTATACCACCCCCCATGGCGCTGATCCTCCAACAGTGCATTGACTGCCAATATGGCGGGGTCGTCATGAGCTTTCAATCCTTTCAGGATGATACCCTCAGGGTCGAATACACACCGGGTCAGCCCAGAGGCGTTGTGACAGGACAGTCCGGTAACAGGCCCCATCGCATCGATATTTCTCGCAAAGAAAGCGTTGACAGCGCTCACTATTTTCCCGGAACGATTTCAAGTCGCTTCATCCTGCGCAAAAACACGAATAATAACGGCTATTCAGAAATAAGAATTCATGATGCGGATACTCAATCAGACGACTTCAGTCAGCAACTCAGTGATGACAGGGTTTCAGCACTCAGGGAGATGGTGACAAAGCTCGAAAACCTCTTGCTCTGTCCTGTGGATATGGAGTTTGCCATCGATCATAAGGGGCGCCTGTTCCTGTTGCAGGTGCGCCCTGTTACCCGACTCTCTGGTGGCATGAGTTTTGCCATGCCGATACCCGAAGAGACTCTGGCCATCGGCGAGGTTGTCAGCGAAGGCTATTGCACCGGACCACTCTGGGTAGCCAAAAAACAAAAGGCAGACTTGATGCCAGAGGGAGCCATTGTCGTGGCCCACCACGCGCAAGAGTGGATGCTTGAGCCTGAGTTCCTGAAGCGGGCAGGAGGGCTCGTCTTTGATGAAGGAGGATTCAATGATCATGTAGCGATCCTCCTGAGACAGAAAGCAAAAACTTTGATGCTGGCTGCTGGCCAGTACCCGGCCATAGCCGCTCAGGACGGCCATCAGGTTACACTGGCCTGCGCTCGTTTTAAAGGGACGCCCGGTGCCTTTATTGTTGTCGGTGACCACAGCGCAAAACTGACCAGTTTCAGAACGCCATCCAGTGCTTTTTTCGATGAAACCTTACCGCAAACCATCCCGACACAGGATGATTTGTCCCCCCCTGAAGGCACATTTCGTCAGGTCGCCAGTGGCTTTAAGTGGCTCACAGATCAAAATGCCCGACTGCTGCTGCTCTACGCCCCGGGCAGTGGCCTGGATTGTCTGGCAAATCCGGTAAAACTGAGTATGTCGCCACAACGAGCAAAGATACTGGCAGAGACCAGGGAATGCGTAAATCGGCTTATTTATGGCGCAAAAGCCCTGTTGGAGGGTTACCTGGCCTTCTTGCTGCTGGCGCGTAACAGCAGGGCACCCAAGGTCGGGCGATTGCTGGATGAATTACCGCTATTAATCAACCGGTTCGAGACGTTGAAACAGACTATCCGAGCAGAGCTGGAGGCTATCATCCTGCCACTGGATGACTGTGAAGATGGGAAGATATCGTTTCGTCAGTGGCTGGCCGCCTGCCACCGGCTACAATCCTGTCTTCAGGCACTCAACCCTTCAGAGGCTGAGCAGGTGCGCAGTGTCCATGAGCTGATTTTTGCCCTGCATAAGCGCTTTGTAGAGGCACTGGCTCCGGTCACTCTGGCCTCGGGACAGGGCAGATCGTTCAAGGAGGAAGAAGTCGCTTATGTTGATTGCACGACTCCGGTTGGCTCGGGTGAAAGTCCTCCGCTATTGAGTCCCTCCTGCAAGGCATCCCTCAAAAAATTAGCCCGTCCGGCGACGGTCATCAGTATGGATGATGCCTTGATTGTGAACCTTAAGTTAGGACATCACCTGGCGCTTATCGAGCTACTTGAAAACGCAGAGGGAGTTAAAGGACGAACCTTGCGGCTGAAATTTTCTGACGAGTTTGATGCCATTGATGGCACTGACAAACCCGGCAAATTGAAACGCATGTGGTTTCTGGTGCAATTACTGAAAACGATCGAACTGGATAAAAATGCTGCCGGTATGAAGCTCAGTAGCAACGCCGTAGCGGGAGAAATTATTGTCGAATACACCCGAATGACATCACGTCAAACCATGCAGGATGCCTTTGAAAAACTGATGACAGCTTTGCATGCTATTCAGGATATGGATATTTATTTAGAGGACTGCAGCCTTTTTGAAGGAGATCAGTGGAATTTTGATTTGCTTGCGCAACGTCTTGATAGAGACTCAGCCACAGAAGCTGATAGATTTGCCTTTCAACATTGTCTTTTCTCAACGATTTATGACTATTCCACGATGACTCCCGATTGTTGCCAGTTATTAAGTAAACAACACCAACAATTTATTGATTATGTTCAACGGTTAGAAGAGTGGTGGAGAAAGTCGGAGAACCATTTTCGGGAAGTGTTAATGAGTAATGAGATCAGTGAGGACACCCGCAGGGAGCTTTTACATCATCTGTTATTGATAGATGCCCAAAACGCTATGCCATTGGTTGAGGCTGTTTATCCCGATTTGAGAGACCAATACTATATTGTAAAACCATCAGCCTGCAGTTATAGCCTGGAGTTTGATGTTCCATCAGGTCAGTCGCTTCCGGAAGATAGAGAAAAGGTCAAGAGTTTCTTTCTGAAATATGGGCTGGAATACGCCAGCCAACGGGCTCAAAAAGATAAACATCTGGTATTAGCCATCACTGCAGCACATCCGCATAACCTGAAGTATTTGAGTGAAGAACTGAAAGCTGATAAAGAGGTCGTCCTGGCCGCAGTCACTGGAGATGGCGGTCTGCTGGAATATGCCAGCTCGGGACTTCAGGATGATGATGAGGTTGTCATTGCTGCTATCGCACAGTATCCAGGCGCTTTTAAGTACGCAAGTCCAAGAATTCGAAGCGATAAAAACATGATTAAAATCTTGATAGCTGATGATATCACTCACTTAAGACATGCCCATAGAGCGGTATTTCATGATCGCGAGTATATGCTGGACTTAATTCAGGAATATCCTCTGGCTTTCGAATATGCTGCTTACAGACTTCAAGAGGATGAGGACTTTGTTGATGCAGCAGTCCAAAGAAATTGCGAAGTTCTTAAATACATACGCAAGTAAGAAGTTCGGAATGCTCCATCTTTTATCCTGATTAAGCTCTGTGCTTGCAGCGAATGGCGGAACTTTATAAAAATTCTCTTGTCAAATCAAAGGTAAGTAGCTAACCAGTTGGTTTCGTATATTCTGGACGGCGGCTTTTTCCATCCTTCTGCGTTCCAACTCTGGTTGCCTGGCTATGGCTAGGAGCCTGACCGAGAATAGCTGCCCTACTGCGGCGGCAGCAAATTGGTCTGAAAATCCGCTTTTGTTCGTCAAATAGCTCGCTATTCTCCTCACAAAACCGAATTTTCATCCTCAATTTTCTGCCGTCCTCGCTACGGGCGCTATTCTCGGTCAGGCTCCTAGACGCCCGTCGTTGCGCCTTGAAGGATGAAAAAATCCACTCGCCAGAATATGCGAAACCAACTGGCCAGGTACTTAAAGGCTCACTCTGGTCACCCAGTACAAAAGTAAATAAAACGAGGGTTTTCTTTACTTTCTGTTGTAGTGGTGCAGTGTTAATAGGTAACACCTTTTAATACCAAAGGAGAAGAGGATGGCCACCACCTCAGTTAAACTTGATGAAGACTTGAAAAGGAGGGTTCAGCACTTGGCTGAAGCCAGACACCGATCAGCCCACTGGATTATGTGTGAGGCAATTCGTCACTATGTGGCTTGTGAGGAAAAGAAAGAAGCCTTCAAGCAGGATGCTCTCAATGCTTGGGAAGCCTATCAGGAAAATGGCATGCACCTGACGCTTGAAGAGGCAGATGCATGGCTGGCCAAACTTGAAGCCGGAGAAGATGCGGAGATTCCTAAGTGTCACGATTGATATGGTCACCTTCTGCCCTTAGAGATGTTCAGCGACTTCATCGGTTTCTGGCAAGCAAAGGTGGAAAGTCTGCCAGCCGTGCTATCAAAACAATCCGTTCTAATGTGAAAATTTTAGCCCATCAACCTGAAGTTGGTCGGCCTGTTGATGGCATGGAGCCTGAGTTTAGGGAGTGGCTGATTGACTTTGGTAGCAGTGATTATGTTGCCTTGTATCGTACTGATGGCGAACTAACAACGGTACTAGCTGTTCGGCACCAAAGAGAGGCTGAGTACTGATTTAGAGAGTAAACAAACAATGTCTAAAGAACGCATTGATACAGATATATCGGAGCTTCTGTCTTGTGAACATATCAGACAAGACTTTGAAAAGTTCATGAACTCTCTGACTCATGTTAGATATCCGATGGAAAGGGATGAGCATGATGAATACAAACAGACGGCAGTTTTTCACATGTGGACTGGGTACTGTATATCTCAAAAGATGCAAAACCAAAAATAATTAACAATGTGGGATAAATCATGTCTCTTGAATAGATTATCGTTAAAAGCAAATCTGATTTAGAAAGATTAAATCAGCAATGGATAGGCTTTATAGAAAATTTTGGCCATCCAGACTCTTACCCAGCAGCTGGTATTATTTACCTGAACCTGCGTAAAGCATCGCCCAATCGGGCGGTGATATAAGCAACAAGCCCGTGTAGGGCTTGCAGAACCGGAAGCTTTAATTATTTACAGGCGCTTATCGTTTCTGTAATATTCCTGCCATGAAAACTAAACGTGCCTACAAAGAACGATTCTACCCAACGCCGGAACAGGAAATACTTCTTGCCCAGTCGTTTGGTTGCGCCCGTTTTGTCTATAACAACACCCTCCGTTTTCGCACTGATGCCTACTACAAAGACGGGCAATCTATCTCCCATTCCGAGGCAGAAAAGCGGCTTGTGTCGCTCAAGACAGAGTTCCCATTTCTGGCAGATGTATCCAGTGTCATCCTGCAGCAAACACTCAGGGATCAGCAGGAAGCCTTCAAGAACTTTTGGGCTGGCAGGGCGAAATACCCTAAGTTCAAAAAAAGACATTCAAGACAAAGTATGCGGCTGACAAAGGCTGCTTTCAGCGTTAAAAACGGCCACCTGTTTATAGCCAAAAGCAAAGAGCCTCTGAACATCCGCTGGAGCAGAGAACTGTCTTCTGAGCCTTCCAGTGTCACTATCAGCAAAGATCGGGCAGGCCGGTATTTTGTTTCCATGCTGTGCGAATTTGAAACTAAAGCAATGCCTATTAGAAATAAGACAGTGGGCATTGATTTAGGCTTAAATGATCTGTTCATCACTTCAGACGGTGAAAAATCCGGTAATCCAAGGCACACCAAACGCTACGAGCGAAAGCTCGCCTACCTTCAGCGTCAGTTGTCGAAAAAGCAGAAAGGCAGCAGCAACAGAGCTAAAGCGAAGCTCAAGGTTGCTCGCATTCATGCAAAAATTGCCGATTGCCGGATGGATGCTACTCACAAGGCATCCCGCGAATTTATAGACGAGAACCAAGGGGGCGGCCATCCGCTTGTTTGCGTAGAATCTCTGAACGTGAAGGGTATGATTCAAAATCCAAAGCTGGCCAAGCACATAGCCGATGCAAACTGGGGAGAATTTGTCCGACAGTTGCAATACAAGGCGGAGTGGGCAGAAAGAAAGGTTGTTCAGATTGACCGGTTCTTTCCAAGCACCAAGCGTTGCTCCGGCTGCGGGTTTGTCCATGAAAGCTTGCCGTTGTCTATTCGTGAATGGGAGTGTCCAGAGTGCCGCACTCATCACGACCGGGACATTAATGCAGCAAAGAATATCAAAACCGCCGGGCTGGCGGGGTTAGCCTGTGGAGCGACTGGAACGGGGATGGCTGCGAAAGCAACCATCTATCTAGGGAAGGCGTGACGAAGCAGGAAGGTTCTTGGAGCGATCTAAGAACCCTCGCCCGATAGGGCGGGGAGTGTCAGCAATGCAACTACCAATGCGGCTTTCAGTATCAACCCGGTTTCCACTTCATCAGCGGATACAATCCCAGTGACTAATGCTTTGGGGGTCATGGACTCTCTGGCCATATTGTTGAATCTATAGCCTGAGCTGATTCATCCCCTCGTTTAAAAGAGGCTGTTGCAACGCACTCGCCCTGTAAGTACCTGGCCAGTTGGTTTCGCATATTCCGGCGAGTGGATTTTTTCATCCTTCAAGGCGCAATGACGGGCGCGTAGCCATAGCTACGCAACCAGAGTTGGAACGCAGAAGGATGGAAAAAGCCGCCGTCCAGAATATGCGAAACCAACTGGTTAGGTACTTATATGAGCGGCTCAGGAGTCATGTCTAATACCCTTAGTAGCAGTACTTAAAGAGAGGATTGACAAAAAGATCCATCTATTTTCTTGCAACACCTTAAACCTATTAATGGAAAACTATAAACACAGCGACTAGGCTTCCTATCGACTTTTCCAGGGAGTCCTGAAAATGATTAAGTTGCGGCACTATTCGAACCTGTTCATCGCTCCTGTATTTCTGTTACTGGCCCTGACCACTCAATCTACACCCACTTCAGCGTCAACAGCCCCCATAGAGATTAATGATGCAGAAGACCTGGGCAAGATTGGTCGTGATCGCGACTATCCACTGGACGGTACCTATCAACAGACAGCGGATATTGTTGTCACTAAAGACTATCAATCCATTGGCAATGATACCCATCCGTTCACCGGGGAGTACTATGGGCAGTGCCGTACCATCAGCGGCCTGTCTAACTGTTTTATTGACACTCTGAAAGGCAGCATCAGGCACCTTCACTTTACTGGTGCCAATATAACTTCCCATAAGACGACCGGGTTAGCAGCCTGTGTTGTTGATGATACTGGCACAGTCAGTAATATCCGGGCGAAAGATGTTCATATTCTCACCAATGGTCGTAAAAGTTTCGCTGGCATCGGGGGGGGGCTGGTTAAAGGAACGGTTGGCAGCACCACGGCGGTGAACAGCAATGTCACAACCAGGGGTTGGTATGGAATCGCCGGCATCGGGGGGGGGCTGGTTTACGGAACGATTGGCAACACCACGGCGGTGAACAGCAGGGTCGAAACCGGGGATTATCGTGCACACGCCGGCATCGGGGGGGGGGGAGTTAACGGTGGAGGAACGGTTGCCAACACCAAGGCGGTGAACAGCCATGTCACAACCTCGGGTTACAATGCATACGCCGGCATCGGGGGGGGGTACGTTAAAGGAACGGTTGGCAACACCACGGCGGTGAACAGCACGGTCGAAACCGGGAATTATACTGCAAACGCCGGCATCGGAGGGGGCTTGGTTAATTTTCGAGGAACGGTTGCCAACACCACGGCGGTGAACAGCCATGTCACAACCAGGGGTGAAAATGCATACGCCGGCATCGGGGGGGGGTTGGTTAGACCTAGAGGAACGGTTGCCAACACCACGGCGGTGAACAGCAGGGTCGAAACCTCGGGCGAGGATGCTCACGCCGGCATCGGGGGGGGGGTACGTTAAAGGAACGGTTGGCAACACCACGGCGGTGAACAGCACGGTCGAAACCGGGAATTATACTGCAAACGCCGGCATCGGAGGGGGCTTGGTTAATTTTCGAGGAACGGTTGCCAACACCACGGCGGTGAACAGCTTTGTCAATGGCAATAAAAAGAATTTTGGATCTATCTCCAATGACCCGCTTTTTTGCCAAAAAGCAGACCTACGTGTGTTAACAGCCAATTGCTCACCGAGAAATGTATTTCGGGATGCGTTGGATTTATCGTTTTGTCCGGTAAATGCCGCTATAGCATCAACAACCGCTAGAGAGTCAACACCCGCTACAGCATCAACAACCGCTAGAGAGTCAACACCCGCTACAGCATCAACAGCCGCTAGAGAGTCAACACCCGCTACAGCATCAACAGCCGCTAGAGAGTCAACACCCGCTACAGCATCAACAACCGCTAGAGAGTCAACACCCACTACAGCATCAACAGCCGCTAGAAAGTCAACACCCGCTACAGCATCGACAACCGCTAGAGCAACAACAGCCGCCAGAGCATCAACACCCATAAAGATTAATGATGCAGAAGACCTGGGCAAGATTGGCCGACATCCCGACTATCCACTGGACGGTACCTATCAACAGACAGCGGATATTGTTGTCACTAAAGACTATCAATCCATTGGCAATGATACCCACCCATTCACCGGCGATTACGATGGGCAGTGCCGTACCATCAGCGGCCTGTCTGGCTGTTTTGTTGATACTCTGAAACAAGGCAACATCACTCACCTTGGCTTTACTGATACCCATATAAATTCAGCGAAGACGACCGGGTTGGCAGCCTGTACTGCCGATGGCACAGTCAGTGATATCCGGGCCGAAAATGTGCATATTTCCACCTCGGGTGACAATGCACACGCCGGCATTGGGGCGGGGGTGGTTGACGGTGGAGGAATGGTTACCAACGCCATGGCGGTGAACAGCACGGTCGAAACCTCGGGTCGGAGTGCAGGCGCTGGTATCGGGGGAGGGCAGGTTGAAAAGGCAGGAACGGTTGCCAACATCATGGCGGTGAACAGCCATGTCACAACCTCGAATTATGGTTCATTCGCCGGCATCGGGGGGGGCTGGGTTGAAGGAACGGTTGCCAACACCACGGCGGTGAACAGCACGGTCGAAGCCTCGGGTGAATATGCACTCGCCGGCATCGGGGGGGGGTTCGTTTATGGAGGAGGGGGGGGGTTAGGAACGGTTGCCAACACCACGGCGGTGAACAGCCGTGTCACAACCTCGGGCAATGCAGACGCCGGCATTGGAGCGGGCCAGGTTGAGGATGGAGGAATGATTACCAACACCAAGGCGGTGAACAGCACGGTCGAAACCTCGGGTGAACATGCATACGCTGGCATCGGGGGTGGAATTGTTGGTAATAAAGCAACGGTTGCCAACACCACGGCGGTGAACAGCAAGGTCGAAACCTCGGGTGAATATGCACTCGCCGGCATCGGGGGTGGGTTCGTTTATGGAGGAACGGTTGCCAACACCACGGCGGTGAACAGCAATGTCACAACCGCGAGTAATTATGCACACGCCGGCATCGGGGGTGGGCTCGTAAGAGATGGAGTAAGAGCTAGAGGAACGGTTGCCAACACCACGGCGGTGAACAGCCGTGTCACAACCTCGGGTTACGAAGTATTCGCCGGCATCGGGGGGGGGTTAGTTTATGAAGGAACGGTTGCCAACACCACGGCGGTGAACAGCAATGTCACAACCTCGGGTAATTATGCACACGCCGGCATCGGGGGGGGAGGCGTTGAAGTTGAAGGAACGGTTGCCAACACCGCAGCGGTGAACAGCCATGTCACAACCTCGGGTTATGGCTCATACGCCAACATCGGGGGGGGGCTTTTAAGTAGAGGAACGGTTGCCCACACCACGGCGGTGGACAGCTTTGTCAATGGCAATAAAAAGAATTCTGGATCTATCTCCAATGATCAACTTTTTTGCCAAAAAGCCGACCCATGGGTGTTAACAGCCAATTGCTCTGCGCAAACAGAATTTCTGGATGCATTGGACTTGTCGTACAGTGATGCTTGCCCGGTAGGTACCTATCAACAGAATGCTACTGCAGCTCCTACTACTGCAACTTCCCTTCTAGCGCCATGTGAGATTCTCAGTGGTCAAACGATGGGGGTTCTACAACGGCTTAACCAATACAAAGATCTCGTTAGCGGACGACAGTGCATTGTTCTCAGTGCCGACCCTGCAGATGATTTAAGTGAGTTGATAAAACAGATTCCTGATAACACTGTTATCTTGCTTTCCTCCGAAACAACTTCTCCAACCGTTGCTCCCGTGGCAGGTAAGACCACTGTTGAATATTTTATCTCCAATGCAATAACTTTGAAGAACGGTCAGGACATCATCGGGGCTGCTGATGACGGTTTTGAAATTGTTATCAAGCTTCATGATAACTTTACAAGTAGATACATGATCGGGGTTGGCGTTCACTACTATGACGAATTCAATTTTGGAGAAACAGCAGACAATCATATAAAACACATTACTTTCCAGCCAACCGGAGTTAATCCAGATACTCAAACTCACGCTATTGTCCACACAAACTGCTATTATGGGGCACTATCTATAGAGAACAACGTTTTTTATCTCCCTGACCGGGCCGCAGTTAACATTAATTGTTCTGCGAATCTGGATGCATCCACCAGTGATTTGCACACGGTTCCGGGCTTACGTTTCGCTAATAACAAGGTTATTGGTGAAACCATCCGCACAACAAAACTCAGTATGATTCCAGAGAGAGCAATATTCATTAATCTTCCCTACATCAATAACCTGTCAAACAAACTCGAAATAATTGGTAACACATTCGAGGGCAGAATCTCGGAATTGGCTTATATTGAAATTGGATACGGAAGTAATATTAATATCTTCAGAAACACTGTTGATATTGACAATAAAGGCGAGACACTTAGCGAAATTCTTACAGGAATTGAAAGCCGAAGGGGAGGGTTCGCTTTAGAAGGTTTTCGCGCCCCTCTTCATCTTGTCGACCATATAAAAGCTCCTCTAATCAATCTGGCTGGTAACAATATCAACGTCACAACGACAGCTTTAACTATCGATGACAAGCTTGATCTGGCACTGACCTGTAACCACTTTCAGGGAATGACTTTGTGGAAAGTAGACAACGAAGGTTTCCCCCTGAAAGCCGTTGATCCATTGCCACTGGCAGATGAGTGCACAAGGTCTGTGAGTTCAACCGTCGGCCCGGCAACGACTAGTGCACCGACACTTTGCCAGATCGTGAATAGCTGGACTCCTATCAATGATTCCAAAGCCACTGCTTTGACTGGGCTGACCAACGTCGAGGGTCAGTTCTACTTTGACTCAGCTGTTTGCACGTCAGAGCCTTAATCCTCTGCTTCATCAGCGGATACAACTCCAGTGACCAATGCTTTGGGGGTCATAACCTCTCTGGCCATATTGTTGAATCTATAGCCTGAGTGATACCCCCTCGTTCCCACGCTTTTAGGCCCTGTGGGTCCCAGCGTGGGAATGAATACCTTGCCCAACAAGCCGACGTAGCTAAGGGTTAATATCCGTACCCTTTCAACTCGCTACCATATTTCAGCATCGGAGTGTGTCCAGCCCGCAGTATGCACTCCCACGCAGAACGTGGGAACGGGGGGGGTGGCAGTTTGTAAATAAAAATCTTGACCCTGCTTTTCAACTGCTATGCTCACCTGACGAACAAAAAACCACATAGGAAAGCAGTATGAGCCTTGAGGCAAGAGTCACGGTACTGGAAGAACAACAAGAGAACTGGTTTAAAACCACCGGAAGCTTGAGCAACAGCCTGTCGTTTTTGCTTAATTTTCATCAGGAATTAAAGCGTCACCTGACGATACATGACCGGAAATTTACCTCGATCGGGCAGCGTTTTGACAAAGTTGACCAAGGTTTCAAGAAGGTAGACCAGCATTTTGTCAGGATTGAAACCTATTTAGAACATCAGGACCGACGTTCTGACAATATGGAAAATGTGTTAATACAGGTCGTCAATCATTTAAAAGATCATGACCGGCGTTTTGACGATCATGACCGTCGTTTTGATAATATCGACAAACGTTTGACCGAACATGACGGGCGTTTTGACGATCATGACCGTCGTTTTGATAATATCGACAAACGTTTGGCCGAACATGACGGGCGTTTTGACGATCATGACCGTCGTTTTGACAAGATGGAAGACCTGTTAATGCAAATCTACGATAATTTAGAAAATCATGACCAACGTTTTGACAAGATGGACCGACGTTTTGGCAAGATGGAAGACATACTAACCCAGATCTCCAATAAGCTGGCCTAAGAGCCTTATATGGTCCGCCCCGTTTTGCAAGAGCCTGTTTTGTTAATTAGCAAACAAAGATAACTGCAATCATATATACGGCCTATTCATGAGGTCTAACCCTCTGGCCCTGATGGGTATCCGCGCAACCTGGCCTTATCAGTCCGACGGCCTCAAGGGCCAAGACTCCTATCAGGTTTCAGGTTGCCGGTTTTTACCTGTTTGCCATCAACTGTGCATGCTCATCGCAATCTGCGGGGGGGTTCCCCTTTGATTAAGCTTATGCTTTACTTTGCCGCTGCCGCCTTTACCTCATTATGCAGCCTTGTAAACTTCATTTCGGGTCATGATGACCCAGACAATCCGAGCCATTTTATTAGCCAGACCAACGGCGGCAACGTTGTGATTGCTGCGCTCATTAAGTTGGCTAACCCATTTTTTACAGCGGTCATCCTTATTTTTGAGGCAGTGGAGTACCGAACGTGCGCCGTGTATCAATAATGTGCGCAGGTATTTATCACCCCGTTTACTGATGCCCAGCAGGACTGACTTACCGCCTGTGGAATGCTGTCTTGGAACTAATCCCAACCATGCGGCAAGGTGTCGACCAGATTTAAAATACGTCGCATCACCAACGGCTGCCTTCAATGCAGTGGCAGTGATGGCTCCGATACCCGGCATAGTCATCATTCGACGACATTCGTCGTCGTTTTCAGCCAGCTCCTGAATTTTCTGGTCATACTGTTGAATACGCTTGTCAAGACTGGCCAACTCTTCTGATAAACCATGTAGCAGCTCACGAGTCAGCGAATGGAGTCCATTTTCAGCATCTTCCAGAATTAGGTGAAATCAGCTTGACAGTATGCCCATAGTTCTTGAATAACCGAGCCAAATAGTGAGCACCACCACAGGCTTCCATAGCGATAATGCATGGCTCCAGATTTGCCACGTACTCCAGAAGGTTCTTCCTGGACAACTTCTTTCTGATGACTTTGCTACCCTGCTCATCAACACCAAACAGGTGAAAGTTGTTCTTGCCAATATCGATACCATGTACTGAAATAGTCATGGGTGGTTCGCTCCGGTTAATCCTGTTTAAATGGTTAACTCCATTTTGGCTCATTTGAAGCCGTTTAGGAGGGGCGGACCATCCCGTTAGACCGAGAATAGACTGCCCTACACGGCAACTGCTCCTGCGTTGCTCTAGCTCCTGCATCCATGCAGTCGTGCGGCGGCAGCAAATTGGTCTGTAAATCCGCTTTTGTTCGTCAAATAGCTCGCTATTCTCCTCACAAAACCGAATTTTCATCCTCAATTTTCTGCCGTCCTCGCTACGGGGTCGCCTAGACGGGCGCTATTCTCGGTCAGGCTCCTAGTGAACTTTTCGAGGGTATGTGAGCAGTACCCCTTGCAGGGTTTGCAGTTTGTACTGGTGTTCACAGTAAAGCCCATGGCCCGGCAACGACCAGTGCACCGACACTTTGCCAGATCGTGAATAGATGTACTCCTGTCAATGATTCCAAAGCCACTGCTTTGACTGGACTGACCAACGTCGAGGGTCAGTTCTACTTTGACTCAGCTGTTTGCACGACAGAGCCTTAATCCTCTGCTTCATCAGCGGATACAACTCCAGTGACCAATGCTTTGGGGGTCATAACCTCTCGTTTTTCCATGACCAGATGATGCAGGGTAAAGCCAAACTGATCCTGCAATACGCAGACTCTGAGGCCAAGCTCTACAGGAGTGCCAGCCTTACCTTTGCTGATCCATTCGGTATGACGTTCGAACAAAGAAAAAACCTTCTCATTATGAGGGATGCTTTCATGGCTCAATACACGACGGACAATCAGCTGACACTGGTAGTCTGAATCTTTTACCCAACGTACCAGTTCTTATTTGTCCAGATATATTGCAATGCCAGGAGCAAGCGGGGAATGTCATCCCTTGATCTGAGATTGAATGTAATGGCAGAGATATCAACCTCGCCAAGCTGCATTTGTGGATTAATGGTCTGGCGCATAAGTTCGGAATGCTTCATCTTTTATCCTGATCAAGTTATGTGCTTAAGGCCAATGGTGGAACTTTATAAAAATATTCTTGTCAAAGTAATGGTAATGACTCGCTGTTGAATCATGGATGAATATTAACGTTAGAGGGATATCTTTATGTTACCTTTGCCACTTGTAAATATTGACAGATCAGGTTCTCAAAGCCTGGCAACTCTCCCCGATCAGGAGACTTTGGCTGATCGTTTAGCCAAAATGTATCTTGGTGACCCTGAACCCATTGGCGAGCCCGACGCAACGCCACTAGCCAAGCGCAAATGCAGCACACCTGTTGCAGATCAGGCTGCTCATTGTTCTCCTGCCAACTGGGAATTACTGGGCGGCAAGGGAATGTTTTTGCAGCGCATGAAAGCAGCTGGTGTATCTGTGCCACCGTTTCAGTGTGTGACAACCCGGGTCACCAATGCGCTGGAACAACACCCTCTGGATAGCCAGCGTCTGGAACCCTATTTCCCCGGGATCGGCGATGAACCGGAGGCGGAGATCAGTCTGGCAAAGATCAGGGAACGCCTCAATGCGTTGCTGCCTTCAGAGCAAACCAGAAGAGAGTGCTGGCTGGCAGGTCTGGCGAAATTTATTGCCAGTGATGACTTTTATGAGCAGGTTAAAGATTCTGAAGCGGCCCGACACATCAGAGATCACGGACTATCAACATCCGGGCCGCTTATTGTCCGCAGTTCCGGCATTAATGAAGACAACTACGGCGATGCCCAGGCAGGCAAATACCTCTCGGAAGTTCAGGGAGATGAGGATATTTTGCGAACCTGTCTTAAGGTTATGGCCTCAGCTTACCGGCCTGAAGTCTGTTCCGAAGGCATACCGCAACCCATGGCGCTGATTATCCAGGAGTGTATTAACTGCCTGCAAGGTGGAGTCGCCACGAGCTTTCAATCCTTTGATGATGATACCCTCAGGGTCGAGTACACACACGGTCAGCCAAGGGGGGTAGTGGCAGGACAGTCCGGTAACACACCCCACCGTATTGATATTTCTCGCAAAGAAGGCGCCGAAAACGTTCAATACTTTCCCGGAAAGATTTCAAGCCACTTCATTCTGCACAAAAACACAGATAATTGCGGCTATTCGGAAATAAGAATTGATGATGGGGATGCGCTATCAGACGACGATGGTCAAAAATTCAGTAATGGCCACATACTCAGTAACGACATAATCTCAAAACTTAAGGACGTGGTGGCAAAGCTGGAAGACCTGTTGCACTGCCCCGTGGATGTAGAGTTTGCTATCGATCATCAGGGGGGGCTGTTCGTGTTGCAGGTGCGCCCTATAACCCAACTCTCTGGCGACATGGTTTTTACCATGCCCATGCCCGAACACAGCCTGGCCAGTGGCGAGGGCATCAGTGAAGGCTATTGCACCGGACCACTCTGGCTGGCTAAAAAACAACAGGCAGGCTTTATGCCAGAGGGAGCCATTCTCGTGGCCCGACATGCTGAAGACTGGATGCTTACGTCCAAATGTCTGGATCGGGCTGGAGGTGTCGTCTTTGCCTCAGGTGCGTTCAATGACCACATGGCCATCCTTATGAGACAGAAAAAAATACCCTTTATGCTGGCCGGCGAAGCGTTTACGACCCTGGCCGAGCGGGATGGCCATCAGGCGACATTGGCCTGCGCCCGCTTCAAAGGTGAGTCCGGAGCCTTCATTGTTGCCGGTGACATGAGCGAAAAACTTGCCAGTCACAGAAGCCTGTCCTCTGCTGTTGCTGATCTGCCGTCAGTAAAAGCCATCCCGTTAAGGGATGATTTGTCCCCCCCTGAAGGCACATTCCGCCAGGTCACCAGCGGTTTTGAATGGCTCACGGATCAAAATGCCCGTTTGTTGGCATTCTTTGCCCCCGGCAGGGGACTGGATTGTTTGGCAAACCCCATAAAACTTAGCATGTCGCCACGACGCTCAGAATTATTGGCAGAGACCAGTGACAAGATCAATCAGCTGATTCATGGGGCCGATGCACTGTTGGAGGGTTACCGGGCCTTCCTGAACCTGGCGGGTGACAAAGATTTACAAAAGGTGCAGCCATTGCTGAATGAATTGCAGCTGCTAATCAACCGCTTCGCGACGCTGAAAGAGACCATCCTATCAGGGTTAAAAACGATCATCCGTTCCCTGCAATCCGATGAAAAAGAGCAGTTATCCACGGGAGCTTTTCGTCAGTGGGTGGCTAACTGCCACCAGCTGCAATTCTCTCTTCAGGCACTTAACCCCAGGGAGACTGAGCAGGTACGGAGTGTTCATGAGCTTATTTTTGCCTTGCATCAGCGTTTTGTGGAGGCATTGGCACCGGTCGCTCTGGCTTCGGGTCAGGGCCGGATATCTACGGAAAACAAGATCACCTATGTCGATTGCACGACTCCGGGTGCAGAAGCACCGCTCTTAAGACCGTGCGACAAAACATCGATCCAGCGATCAGGGCGCAGAGGGACTGTTCTCAGTATGAATGATGCTTTGATTGTTAACCTGAAGCTTGGCTATCATGTGGCCGTTATTGAGCTATTCAGGGACGCAGAAGGGGGGAAAGGCCATACCCTGCGACTGAAATTCTCCGACAGGTTTGATAAACCTGATGGCAGTGACAATCCCGGTGCTTTAAAACGTATGTGGTTTCTGGTGCAGTTACTGAAAATGATCGGACTGAATAAAGAGGGCGAAACCATGAAGGTTAGTTTTAACGCCATAGCTGGAGACATGATCGTCGAATGTGCCCGTATGGCATCACCTGAAACCATGCAGGAAGGCTTTGAAAAACTGTTGACAGCGTTACGTGCTTCTCGTGATATGGATCTTTACTTGGCGGACAGTGCTATTTTTGAAAGAGATGAAGTAGAACAGTGGAACTTTAACATGCTGGCACAACGCCTCGATAGTGATGCGGTTACTGAAACTGACAGATTCTCCTTTCAACATATCCTGTTCTTGATAGCCGGTGATTTATATAGAGAAGACCGAACAACCCCCGTTTTCTATCATTTATTAAGCCATCACCAACAACAGTTTATTGATCAGTGTCGAGAGTTAGTTTTTTCGGCTCCTGTGGAAGTGCTAATGAGTGATGAGATGGGTGAAAACATCCGCAGGGAATTGTTACATCATCTTTTATTATCACACCCCCAAGAGGTTATTTGGTTTGTTGAAGATGAGTATCCCAATTTGAGAAATGATTACTTTATTATCGACCCGGCTTACAGCTACGAGCTAAGGTTTTCTGTTTCACCGGGTCAGTTGTTTCCGGGTGGTAGAGAAGAGATTAAAAAAAATCTGCTGAAGCATGGGCTTAAATATGCCAGTCGGCGGGTTCGAGATGATAGAGAGCTGGTATTGGCAACGGTTAAAGTGCATCCGGGTGACCTGACATATGCTAGTGAAGAACTGAGGAATGATAGAAAGATCGTTATGTCCGTCGTTACTCAATATGGCATTGGATTGGCATATGCCGGCGAGGAAATGCAGGATGATGATGAAGTTGTAATGACCGCTTTCGCTTCGCATCCGAAAGCTTTTCGTTTTGCAAGTTGGAGAATCAGAAGCGATATAAACATTATTAAAAGGGTGATTGCTGATGATATTAATCGCTTGTCATGGGCCACTGACACGATATTGAGTGATCGCAAGTCTATGCTGGCCTTAATTAAAGATAATGCTCTTGCTGTTAAATATGCCTACAAAGAGCTTCTTCGTGAGAGGGCCTTTATTGAGGTGGCAATCCGGAAAAACGCCGAAGTTCAAAGATACGTGGAGAAGCCTGCGAGTTAAAACTGATCGATTCAGACAAGGTTGGTCAGTGCAAGCTGTGTTGTCGGCTTGTTGTTGTTTTTTTGCGTGTTTTAGCCTGACGGGTGACGGGTGAACTTTATAAAAACATCATTGTCAAAGAAAGAGGCTTATTAATTAGCTGTTAGTGAATAATGGATGAATGTTAATACAAGAAGGATATCTTGATGTTTCCCACTACATTTGATGCTCAAACTCCGAAAGCAAATTCAAATCAGAATACGGTGACTGGAAGTTCATCCAGCAGGGCTGGTAGTTCATCCAAAAAGCATTTTAGTGACCATGGCACCCGTAGTTTTCCAGAGCCAAGGTCGCTAACCATGCGCTCCTGCCGTTCACCTGTTTCAGATCAGGCGGCTGACAGTTTTCCCAGCAGCCGGGAACAAGTTGGCGGCAAGGGAATGTTTTTGCAGCGTATGAAGAAAGCCGATCTGCCTGTTCCACCCTTCGAATGTGTGACTGCTCAGGTCATGAATGCGCTTGAACAACAGCCTTTGGATACCCGACTTTTAGACCGCTATTTCCCCGGGGTTGTTTATGATCCGGAGGCAGAGATCAGCCTGACGAACATTCGGGAATACCTCAATAGCTTGCCGCCTTCAGAGCAAACCAAAAGGAACAACTGGCTGGTGGGTCTGGCTGAATTTATTGTCAGTGATGACTATTACGAACAGGTTAAAGATTCTGAAGCGGCCCGGCAAATCAGGGGGCTGCGCCATGAGCTGGACAGACTCTACATATCACAGCCGGTTATTGTCCGCAGTTCTGGCATCAATGAAGATAACTACGGCGATGCCCAGGCGGGCAAATACCTTTCACTGGTTCAGGGAAATGAGGATATTTTGCGTACCTGTCTTAAGGTCATGGCCTCAGGTTACCGGTCTGAAGTCTGTCCCGAAGGCATACCACAACCCATGGCACTGATCATCCAGCAGTGTATTCATTGCCGATGCGGCGGGGTCGCCATGAGCTATAAATCTTTTGATGATGATACCATCAGTGTTGAGTTCACACCCGGTCAACCCAGAGGTGCAGTGGCAGGGCAGTCTGGTAACACGCCTCACCGCATTGATATTGCTCGCAAGGGTCGAAAAAGAGCTGACAGTTATCAATATTTTCCCGGGACTATCTCAAGCCAGTTTACCCTGCACAGCAACAATAACGGTTATTCGGAAAAAAGAATGGATGTTGTCGATGTCCAGGCAAACGACGGCGGGCAGCTAATCAGTGATGAGATGGTATCAAAACTCAGGAAACTGGTGAAAAAGCTGGAAAAACTGTTGTTCTGCCCCGTGGATGTCGAGTTCGCCATCGATCATTGGGATCGCCTGTTCCTGTTGCAGGTACGTCCTGTTACCCGACTCTCTGGCGATATGGTTTTTGCCATGCCCATACCCAAAGAAACCCTGGCCATTGGCGAGGGCATCAGCGAAGGCTTCTGCACCGGACCGCTCTGGCTGGCCAGAAAACCAGAGGCAGTCACTATGCCACAGGGAGCTATTGTCGTGGCCCACCACGCTGAAGACTGGATGCTTGTGCCTGAGTTTCTGAAACGGGTTGGGGGTTTTGTGCTGGCCGAAGCAGGATTCAATGATCATGTAGCAATCCTTATGAAACAGAAAAAAATAACCTTGATGCGGGCTGGTGGCCAATATTCGGCATTGTTCGCTCAGGATGGTCAACAGGCGACGCTGGCCTGCGCCCGTTTTAAAAATAAGCCCGGTGCCTTTATTGTTGCCGGCGACATTGCCGAAACACTGGCCAATTACAGAAGCCTGACTTCAGCTGTTTCTGATGCATTGACAACAAAACCCGTCCCGTCACGGGAGGATTTGTCACCACCTGAAGGCACATTCGACCGGGTCGCCAGCGGTTTTCAATGGCTCACGGATCAAAATGCCCGTCTGTTGGCATTTTTTGCCTCCGGAGGCGGACTGGATTGTCTGGAAAATCCGGTAAAACTAAGTATGTCGCCACAACGATCAGAAATACTGGCAGAGAATAAGTACAACTTAAAACGCCTGCTCTATGGAGCTGAAGTCCTGCTGGAGGGGTACCGGGCCTTCCTGCTGCTATCGGGTGACAGCAGTTCACCCTGGATCAAGCCACTTCTGGCAGAATTACCGCAATTAAACAAGCGCTTCAAGACACTGAAAAAGACCATCCGATCAATGTTGGAAACGATCAGGCTTCCTCTGAAAGCCGATGTTGAAGGGCCGTTATCCACCGTAACTTTTCCTGAGTGGCTGGACGCCTGCCATCAGCTGAAATCCTGTCTGCAGGCACTCAACCCTGAGAAGGCTGAGAAGATCCGGAGTGTCCATGAGCTGATTTTTGCCCTGCATCGGCGCTTTGTAAGTGCCCTGGCGAAGGTTACTCTGGCTTCGGGTCAGGGCAGGCAATCCAGTAGCGGGAGCATCAAATATGTTGATTGTGCGGTTTCGGGTAATCCGAATGAAAAGATGCCGCTATTGAAGCCGTCCTGCAAAGTATTAATTGAAAAGTTAGGGTGCTCAGGAACGGTCATCATTGCCGATGGCGTTTTGATTGTTAACCTGAAGCTTGGAAGTCATCTGTGTCTTATCGAGCTATTTGAAAACGCAGAGGGGGGTAAAGGACGGACCTTGCGGCTGAAATTCTCTGACCAGTTTTATAAAGATGATGGTATTGATTCAGCTGCCAAGTTAAAGCGTATGTGGCTTCTGGTGCAGTTACTGAAAGTGCTCGAACTGGATAAAGATGCTGATAGCATGAAGCTGCGTTGCAATGCGGTAGTGGGAGAAATTATCGTCGAATGCACTCGAATGAAAACAACTAAAACTATGCAGGATGCCGTTGAAAAACTGCTCACTGTGTTATGTGGTATGTGTGATTTGGATTGTAAGATGCTGCACATTGACCTTTTTGAAAGCAATCAGTGGAACTTTAGCTTGCTGGCACAAAGGCTTAATGGCGATATTACGGCAGAAGCTGACAGGTTCGCCTTTCAACATTGCCTTTTCGCAATGTATTATAAGAAGCGTATCCACTACACTCCCGATTGTTTCAAGTTATTACCAAGCCACCACCGACAGTTTATTCATTATGCCAAACGGTTTGAAGAATGTCGTGATAAAGAGTCTCGTGATAAAGAGTCTCGTGATAAAGAGTCTCGTGATAAAGAGTCTCGTGATAAAACTGAGGACAACTTTCGGGAAATATTAATGAGCAATGAAATCACAGAGCAAACCCGAAAGGAACTTTTACATCATCTGTTATACCTGGATGCCCAAAGGACTGCTCCATTGATTGAGGATGTTTATCCCGATTTGAGACATCAATGCTATGTTCTAAAACCATTCTCCTACAGTTACAGGCTAAGTTTTGATGTTCCACCGGGTCAGTCGCTTGCGGATAATAGAGAAAAGATCACAAAAGCCTTGCTGAAGCATGGACTGCAATATGCCAGCCAACAGCTTCGGAATGATAAAGAACTGATATTAACAATTATTGCAGCACGTCCCAAATGCCTTGAATTTGCCAGTGAGAAACTAAAGAATAGTAAAAAGGTCGTCATGACTGCAATCAACCAACATGGCTTTTATCTGCAATATGCTGGCCCGAAAATTAAAGATAATGAAGAGGTTGTAAAGGCTGCCATCACCGATTATCCAGAGGCTCTCGGGTATGCAAGTGAAAGAATCCGAAGCGATAAAAACATTATTCAAATGGTAATTGATAAGCATATTGACCACTTATATTATGCCAGTGAAAGGGTATTGAATGATCGCAAGTATTTGCTGGATTTAATTGCACATAATTCCCGTGCCTTCATATCTGTTGCGCATAATCTTAAACGTGATATGGATTTTATCAGGTCAGCAATCCACAGGAACCGGGGTGTTGTTAAACACGTAGACGAGGAAAGTTTAGAAAAATACTACAGTAGTGAATTTGCCGGTTCGTAATACAAACAGCAGCCTGAAAAACCAAAGCCCATAGCTATTTGTAAAATCCTCTGAGCCTGATTTTCACCTTTTAAATACTTTGATGAGCCTACAAGAGCTTATTTCATAGCCTGATCAATTTGCTTGCTTCAGGCTGATTGGCGAACTTTATAAAAACATCATTGTTAACGTTAGAGAGGGATATCCTGATGTTACCTGTTATTTCTGAGACGTCAGATCCTCAGAGTCTGACAACGAATCCAAATCATAATACCCGGGCTGGCAGTCCATCCATCGGGGCTGATGATGTGCCCAAAAGGTATCTCGGCCATTCTGATCCCGATGGCATTCCCGACCCGGAGCCACTTATCAGGCGCACCTGTTGTCCAGCTGATTCAGATCAGGCTGCTGACTGTTTTCCCCTTGGCCGGGAAAAAGTTGGGGGTAAGGGGATGTTTCTGCAGCGCATGAAGAAAGCTGATCTGCCTGTTCCACCCTTCAAATGTGTCACTGCGCAAGTCATGAATGCTTTTGATCAACATCCTCTGGACAGGCATCGTTTAGACCGCTATCTACAGAAGGTTGACCGTGAACCGGAGGCCGGGACCAGCCTGACGAACATCCGGGAATACCTCAATACCCTGCTGCCTTCAGAGCGAACCAAAAGGAATGACTGGCTGGCGGGTTTGGCTGAATTTATTGTCAGTGATGACTATTACGAACAGGTTAAAGATTCTGAAGCGGCCCGGCAAATCAGGGATCTGCGTCGTCAGCTGGACCGATTTTCCATGGCACAGCCGATTATTGTCCGCAGTTCCGGCATCAATGAAGATAACTACGGCGATGCCCAGGCAGGCAAATACCTCTCTTTAGTTCAGGGAGAAGAGGATATTTTGCGAACCTGCCTCAAGGTCATGGCTTCAGGTTACCGGCCTGAAGTTTGTCCCGAAGGCATACCGCAACCCATGGCGTTGATTATCCAAAACTGCGTTGATTGCCAATACGGTGGTGTCGCCATGAGCTTTCAATCTTTTCAGGATGATACCGTCAGGGTTGAGTACACACGGGGTCAACCCAGAGGTGTTGTGGCAGGGCAGTCCGGTAACACACCCCATCGCATTGATATTTATCGTGAGGATTGCAAAGAAGCAGCTGCAGGCTCTCAATACTTTCCCGGTACGATCTCAATTCACTTTATCCTGCAAAAGAACAATAACGGCTATTCGGAAACAAGAATTGATCATGTGGCTGCTCAGTCAGACGACGGTGGACAGAAACTCACTGATGAAATGGTTTCAGATCTCAGGAAGGCGGTGACAGAGCTGGAAAACCTGTTGCTCTGCCCCGTAGATGTGGAGTTTGCTATAGACAACCAAGGTCGCCTGTTCCTGTTGCAGGTGCGCCCCATCACGCAACTCTCTGGCGGCATGGATTTTGCCATGTCCATACCCAAAAAGACACTGGCCATTGGCGAGGGTATCAGCGAAGGCTATTGCACCGGACCACTCTGGCTGGCCAAAAAACAAGAGGCAGGCGCTATGCCAGATAAAGCCATTGTTGTGGCGCAGCATACCGAAGACTGGATGCTTGAGTCCGGGTTCCTGATGCGGGCAGGAGGTTTTGTCATTGCAGAAGGAGGATTCAATGATCATGTGGCGATACTCATGAGACAGGAAAAAAAGCCCTTAATGCTGGCCGGCGGGCAGTTTGATACCCTGGCTGCCAGGGTTGGCCAGCAGACGACGCTGGCCTGTGGCCGCTTCAAAGGCAAGCCCAGAGCCTTTATTGTTGCCGATGACCTTAGCGAAGAACTGGCCAGTCACAGAAGCCTGTCCTCTGCATTTTCTGATGCACCGTCAACAAAAGCCTTCCCGTCCCGGGAAGCTTTGTCTCCATCTGAAGGCACATTCCGTCAGGTCGCCAGCGGTTTTCAATGGCTCACGGATCAAAATGCCCGGCTGTTGGCACTTTTTGCCCCCGGCAGTGGTCTGGATTATCTGGTAAACCCGATAAAATTGAGTATGTCGCCGCAACGATCAAAGTTACTGGCTGAGACCAGGAATGACGTAAATCGGCTGATTTATGGCGCTGAAGCTCTGTTGGCTGGCTATCAGGCGTTCTTGCAGCTGGCAGGACAACGCGGTTCACCTGAGGTCAGGCAATTACAGGAAGAATGGCTGGAACTGAGCGACCGTTTCGAGGCGTTGAAACAGGCCATCCAGTCCGGCCTGGAGAAAATCATTAAGCCCATGCAAGTGGCTGAAGACGGGCAGCTATCCCCGGGAATGTTTCGTCCGTGGATAGCAGACTGCCATCAGCTAAAATCCTTTCTTCAAGCGCTCAATCCACAAGAGGCTGATCTGGTGCGGAGTGTCCATGAACTGATTTTTGCCCTGCACCAGCGCTTTGTAAAAGCATTGGCACCGGTCACTCTGGCTTCGGGTCAGGGCAGGATATCCGGGGAAAAAAACATCACCTATGTCGATTGTACGACACCGGGTGAAGAGGCACCGCTATTGAGAATTTCCGATAAAGTCTCTATGGAAGAGCTGGAGCTTTCCGGGACCGTCATCAGTATGGATGAAGCCGTGATTGTTAACCTGGAGCTGGGAAGTCATGTGGGCATTATCGAGCTACTGGAACAGGCAGATGGGGGTAAAGGACGAACCTTGCGGCTGACATTCTCAGACAAATTTGATGCAAACTATGACTATGACAGACCCGGCAAGTTCAGGCGTATGTGGTTTCTGGCGCAATTATTGAGAGAGATTGAACTGGATAAAGATGCCGATAACATGAAGCTGAGTTGCAACGCCGTAGCGGGTGAAATGATCGTCGAATGCCCCCGAATGAAATTACGTAAAACCATGCAGTATGCCTTTGCAAAACTGATCATTGTGTTACGTGCTATGTTTGATCTGGATCTTGATTTGAATTCCAGACCCATTTTTGAAGGAGGTCAGTGGGACTTTAACCTGCTTGCACAGCGTCTTAATCGTGATGTTGCGACAGAATCGGATAGATTCGCCTTCCAACATTGCCTTTTCATAATGGCTTATCGGGCTGGGAGCATTTGGTCCGTTACTGCTATGTGCTGCCAGTTTTTAAGCACACACCACCAACAGTTTGCTCATCATGCCCGGCGCTTGGGTATGTGTCGGAGGTCAAAGTTTATCAGGGGGAATCCATGGGACGCTATGAGGGAAAGGTTAATGAAGATCAGTGAGAACACTCGTACGGAGCTCTTACATCATCTTTTATTATTAAATCCCAGAAACGCTACCCGATTGATTGAGCAACTGTACGATTTGGAAAATCAATGCTTTGTTATCAATCCATCTTACAGTTACAGACTGGAGTTTTATGTGCCACCGGGTCAACCGCTTGGGGATCATAAAGAAGAGATTAATAATGCCTTGCTTAAGTACGGACTGAGATACGCCAGCCAACGTGTCCGAAATGATAGAGACTTTGTATTACCCGCTATTTCACGACATCCCGAAGAACTGCAGTTTTTGAGTGCAGAGCTGCGCAATGACAGAGATGTTGTCATGGCCTCTGCCGCAGAGGAGGCAAAAGTTCTGTCCTATGCCAGTAACACAATCCGAAGCGATAAAAGCACTATTGAAAGCTTAATGGCTGTCAATGTTAATGTCTTAAAATATGGCTGTGAGACCTTATTGAGTGATCGCGAGTTCATGCTGGACTTAATTGCAAAGAATTATCAGGCTTTCCAATATGTAGCTCTGGAGCTTAAAACTGATACAGATTTTATCAATGAAGCAACCCTGAGAAACCCCTTACTGGGTAAATGGGTCTGATTCCGGGAATAGGTTCAGATCTATTCTGAAAATGTTGACCTCAACAGCTCGTTATCGTTTTTCCTGTTATCTGCTTCAGACGGACGGGTGAACTTTATCAAAGTCTCATTGTCAAATGTCAGGTAATCGCTTTAAACGTTTGCACTTGAATCATGGATGAATAATATCATTAGAGGGATATCTTGATGTTAAATGCTACTGCTACTGTTGAAATTTCAAATCATCAAAACCTGGCGACCGACCCCAATCAGAATACTGAGGTCAATGAATTGCCTAAAAGGCACTTCAGGGATCTTGATCCCGGTGGCGTTCCCGATCCAAGGTCGCTAACCAAGCGCACCTGCCGTTCACCTGTTTCAGATCAGGCTGCTGACTGTTTTAGCGCCAACAGGGAACAATTTGGGGGTAAGGGCATGTTTTTGCTGCGCATGGTGCAAGCCGGTCTGTCTGTTCCACCCTTCAAATGTGTCACTGCTCAAGTTATGAATGCGCTTGCACAACAGCCTCTGGACCCCCATCGTTTAGCCCGCTATCTCCCCGGGATCGCCCATGGATGGGGCGCAGAGACCAGCCTGACGAACATCCGGGAACATCTCAATACCTTGTCCGCTTCAGAGCAAACCAAAAAGAATAACTGGCTGGCGGGTCTGGCAGAATTTATTGCCAGTGATGACTATTACGAACAGGTTAAAGGTTCTGAAGCGGCGCAACACATCAGGGATCTGCGCCAGGAGTTGAACGGATTCTCCCTATCACAGCCCGTGATTGTTCGCAGCTCTGGCATCAATGAAGATAACTACGGCGATGCCCAGGCGGGCAAATACCTCTCTGTCGTTCAGGAAGAAGACGATGTTTTAAGCACCTGCCTTAAGGTCATGGCCTCAGCCTACCGGCCTGAAGTCTGTGCCGAAGGAATACCGCAACCCATGGCACTGATCATCCAGCAGTGTATTGACTGCCTGTATGGCGGCGTCGCCATGAGCTTTCAATCCTTTCAGAATGATAACCTCATGGTTGAGTACACATCCGGTCAACCCAGAGGTGTGGTGGCAGGGCAGTCTGGTAATACGCCTCACCGCATTGATATTTCTCGCGAGGGTCGAGAAGGAGCTGACAGTTATCAATACTTTGCCGGGACGATCTCAAGCCAATTTATTCTGCACAAGAACAATAACGGTTATTCGGAAAAAAGAATTGCTGGCGCTGATGTCCAATCAAACGACGGCGGGCAGCGACTCACTGATAAGATGATTTCAAAACTCAGAAATATCGTGACAGAGCTGGAAAACCTGTTGTTCTGCCCCGTGGATGTTGAGTTCGCCATCGATCATTGGGGTCGTCTGTTCATCTTGCAGGTGCGCCCTGTTACCCGACTCTCTGGCGATATGGTTTTTGCCATGTCCATACCCGAAGAGACCCTGGCCATTGGCGAGGGTATCAGCGAAGGCTTCTGTACCGGACCACTCTGGCAGGCCAATAAACAACGCGCAGAATCTATGCCAGAGGGCGCCATTGTCGTGGCCCACCACGCTGAAGACTGGATGCTTGGGTCTGGCTTCCTGAAGCGGGCAGGGGGTTTTGTCCTGGCCGAAGCAGGATGCAATGATCATGTCGCGATAGTCATGAGGCAGAGAAAAATAACCCTGATGCGGGCTGGTGGCCAATATTTGGCCTTGGCCGCTCACCATGGCCAACAGGCGACGCTGGCCTGCGCCCGCTTTAACGGTGAGCCCGGAGCCTTTATTGTTGCCGGTGACATTGCCGGAAAACTGGCCAGTCACAAAAGTCTGGTCTCAGCTGTTTCTGATGCGCTGTTTGCAAAAGTTGCCCCGTCCCGGGAGGATCTGTCCCCACCTGAAGGCACATTCCATCAGGTCGCCAGCGGTTTTCAATGGCTCACGGATCAAAATGCCCGGCTGTTGGCATTTTTTGCTTCTGGCGGTGGACTGGATTATCTGTCAAACCCAGTAAAACTGAGTATGTCGCCACAACGATCAGAGCTACTCACAAAGACTGAGGACAGTGTAAATCGGCTGGTTGATGGGGCTCAAGCAATGCTGGATGGGTATCGGGCCTTCTTGCAGTTGGCAGGTAAATGGCCTTCATCCGAGGTCAAGTCAAGGTGCGATGAATTATCGCAACTGGACAACCGGTTCGAGATGCTGAAAGAGACCATTCAATCAGGGCTAAAGAGTGTCGTTCTGCCACTGCAAGCCGCTGAAAAAGGGCAGTTATCCCCGGGAGTGTTTCGTCAGTGGGTGGCAGACTGCCATCAGCTGCAATACTGTCTTCAGGCATTCAACCTTGATGAGGCTAAACAGATCCGTAGTATCCATGAGCTGATTTTTGCCCTGCATCAGCGTTTCGTAGAGGCATTGGAGCCGGTTACTCGGGATTTGTGTCAGGGCAGGATATCTGAGGGAAATAACATCACCTATGTTGATTGGACGACCCGCAGTCAGGCGACACCGCTATTGAACTCGGCCGGCAAAGCAATGTTGAATAAATTATGGCTTTCAGGGTCTGTTGTCAGTTTGGACGATGCCTTGATTGTTAACCTGTCGCTCTGTCAACATATGAGTGTTATCGAACTACTTGAACACGCAGAGGGGGGTAAAGGACGAACCTTGCGGATGACATTTTCTGACCAGTTTCAGAAACCTGATGGCAGTGATCAACCGGGCAAGTTAAAGCGTATGTGGTTTCTGGCCAAGTTACTGAAAGTGATCGAACTGGATAAAGATTCTGATAGCATGAAGCTCAGTTGCAACGCCGCAGCGGGAAAAATTATCCTTGAATGCCACCGAATGACATCAACGAAAAACATGCAGTATGCCTTTGAAAAATTGCTAACAGTGCTAGGTGCTACTGATCAATTAGATGTTTTTCTGGACAGAGCCATTTTTGAAGAAGATCACTGGTGCTTTAACACACTTGCACAGCGCCTTGATAGCGATGTTGTCACAGAAGCCGATCGATTTGCCTTTAAAGACTGCCTTTTCTCAATTGCCAGAACTTATTTACATAGAGTTCCGCGTTTTTATCATTTATTAAGTAAACAACACCAGCAGTTTATTCGTTGTGTTCAACGCTTGGAAACGTGCATGAGAACATCGGCGGACCATTTTCTGAAAAAGTTAATGAGTGATGAGATCGGTGAGGGCACTCGTATTGAACTCTTACAGCATTTTTTATTGACATATGCTAAAACCGCTATGCCATTTTTTGAGATTATGTATCCTCACTTGAAAGGTCAACATTATGTTATCAAACCATCCTGCGGTGCGTGTCTGAAGTTTTATGTTCCGCCAGGTCAGCCATCTGGGGGGCACAAAGAAAAGTTCAAAAATGCCCTGCTCAAGCATGGGTTGAAATATGCCAGCCAGGCGGTTCTCAATGATAAAGACCTTGTGTTGCCCGCCATTTTAAAACATCCTGAACAACTGGAATATGTCAGTAAAGAGTTGAGGAATGACAGCGATATTGTCATGGCATCAGTCACTCAGAATGGTTCTCAGCTACAATACGCCAGCCAGAAAGTTAAGGATAATGAGGAAGTGGTAATGGCTGCTGTCAAACAGTCTGCCGGAGCCCTGGAGTATGCCAGTGAAAGATTGCGAAGCGATAAAAATATTGTTCGAATAGCCGTTGCTAAAAGTATGTATTATTTAAGAGGGGCCGGTGAACAGATATTAAATGATCGCGAGTTTTTGCTGGACTTGATTGCAATCGATTCATTTGCTTTCTCAAATATTACTAACAGCCTTCAAAAAGATACTCAGTTTATCAATTTAGCAATCTCCAGAAACCCCGAAGTTCGTCAATACGTCGGGTAATCTGCAAATAAGTACTCAGCCATCCGGAATCGAATATTTCTGGCTTATTGGGCAGGTGCTCTGCAAGGCGCAACGACGGGAACATAGCAAGCTATGTGACCAGAGTTGCAACGCATCACGACTGCATGGATGCAGGAGCCAGAGCAACGCAGGAGCAGTTGCCGCGAGTGCCTGAACAATAAGTCAGAAAATATGATTTCGTAAGGTTGAGTACTTAAGTTCTTTTCAACTCCGGGGACATTGACCGGTGCAAAGGTTGTTACCAGCTCATTACTTTTTTTCTATTGTCAGCTTCAGGCTGTCGGTTGAACTTTATAACAATGTCATTGTCAAAAGAAAGTAATCTATTGAACTTTAGCGATTAAATCATGGATGATTTTAACATGTGAGGGATGTCTTGATGTTACCTGCTACTGCTGAGATGTCAGATTCTAAAAGCCTGACAAGGATTCCAAATCATAATATCCAGGATGGTAGTCCATCCATCGGGACTGATGATTCTCCCAAAAGGTATTTTGGCAATTCTGATCCCTGTGGCGCTCCCAACCCAGCGTCGCTCGCCAGGCGCACCTGCCGTCCAGCTGATTCAGGTCAGGCTGCTGACTGTTCCCCCTCCAACCGGGAACAATTTGGGGGCAAGGGAATGTTTTTGCAGCGCATGAAGAAAGCCGGTCTGTCTGTGCCACCGTTCGAGTGTGTTACTGCTCAAGTCATGAATGCTCTTGAACAACACCCTCTGGATAGACTTGACCGCTATCTTCCCGGGATTGACCGCGAACTGAAGGCTGAGACCAGCCTGAAGAACATCCGTGAACACCTCAATGCCTTGCCGCCTTCAGAGCAAAGCAAAAGGGATAAGTGGCTGCAGGGTCTGGCGCAATTTGTGGCCAGTGATGACTATTACGAACAGGTCAAAGATTCTGAAGCGGCCCGGGAGATCAGAGGTCTGCTCCGTCAGCTGGACCGACTCTCCACATCACAGCCGGTTATTGTGCGCAGCTCAGGCATCAACGAAGATAACTACGGCGATTCCCAGGCCGGTAAATACCTCTCGGTAGTGCAGGCAGAAGAGGATATTTTGCGTACCTGCCTTAAGGTCATGGCCTCAGGTTATCGGCCTGAAGTCTGTCCCGAAGTCATACCCCCACCCATGGCGCTGATCATCCAGGAGTGCATTGACTGCCAATATGGTGGGGTCGCCATGAGTTTTCAATCTTTTCAGGATAATACTGTCAGGGCAGAGTTTACACTGGGTCAACCCAGGGGCGTAGTGGCCGGGCAGTCCGGTAACACGCCCCACCGCCTCGATATTTATCGCAAGGGCCACAAAGAAGAAGTTCACAGCTATCAATACTTTCCCGGAACCCTCTCAAGTCACTTTGTCTTGCACAAGAATAATAACGGCTATTCGGAAGTAAGAATTGATCATGTTGATGCTCAATCAGGCGACGGTGGACTGCAACTCACTGATGAAACGGTTTCAGAACTCATGGAGGCGGTGACAAAGCTGGAAGACCTGTTGCTCTGCCCCGTGGATGTGGAGTTTGCCATTGATCGTCAGGGTCGCCTGTTCCTGTTACAGGTACGCCCCGTTACCCGACTCTCTGGCGGCATGGATTTTGCCATGCCTATACCAGAAGAGACCCTGGCCAGTGGTCAGGGCATCAGCGAAGGCTATTGCACCGGTACACTCTGGCTGGCGGAAGAACAAGCGGTAGATTCAATGCCAGAAGGAGCCATTGTCGTGGCCGACCATGCCGAAGATTGGATGCTTGAGCCTGAGTTCCTGAAGCGAGTGAGGGGGGTTGTCTTTGCCAAAGCAGGATTCAATGATCATGTCGCGATCCTCATGAGGCAAGAAAAAATAACCTTAATGCGGGCCGATGATCAGTTTTCGGCATTGGCCGCTCAGAAAGGCCAACAGACGACACTGGCCTGCGCCCGCTTTAACGGTGAGCCCGTAGCCTTTGTTGTTGCCGGTGACCTTACCGAAAAACTGGCCAGCCACAGAAGTTTATCCTCGGCCTTCTCAGATATGCCCCTGGGAAATGCCGTCCCGTCACGGGATGATTTGTCTCCCTCTGAAGACACACTTCGCCAGGTCGCCAACTGTTTTCAGTGGCTGACGGATCAAAACGCCCGCCTGTTGGCATTTTTTGCCTCCGGTGGTGGACTGGATTGCCTGGCCAACCCGATAAAACTGAGCATGTCGCGGCAACGATCAGAGCTACTGGCTGAGACCAGAGAGAACATAAAACGACTGATTTATGGCGCTGAAAAGCTGTTGGAGGTGTACCAGGCATTTCTGCAGCTGGCGGGCAACAGCAGTTCATCCCTGATTGAGACATTGCGAGATGAATTACCGCAACTGAACAAACGCTTTGAGACGCTGAAACAGACCATCCAATCCGGCTTGGAGAATATCATTATGCGAATGCAAGCTGCTGAAGACGGGCAGCTTTCCCCGCTAATGTTTCGTCAGTGGGTGGCAGACTGCCATCAGCTGCAATCCTGTCTTCAAGCGCTCAACTTCGGGAAGGCCGAGCAGGTGCATAGTGTCCATGAACTGATTTTTGCTCTGCATCAGCGCTTTGTAGAGGCTCTGGCAGCGGTCACTTTGGGGTCGGGTCAGGGCAGGCTATCCAAACAAGGGCAAGCCACCTTTGTTGATTGCACCACTCCGGGTAAGTCGGGTGAAAAGGCACCGCTATTGACTCCGTTCGGCAAGGAGTCCATCGGAAAATCAGCGAATAAAGCGACTGTCATCAGTATGAATGATGCCTTGATTGTTAACCTGAAATTAGGAAGTCATGTAGGCCTTGTCGAACTGCTCGAACAGGCAGAGGGGGGTAAAGGACGAACCTTGCGACTGAAATTTTCTGACAAATTTCGTAAGCATCGTGCATCAGGTCTTTATAATCCCGGCAAGTTAAAGCGCATGTGGTTTCTGGCACAGTTACTGAGAGCGATCGAACTGGGAGAAAATACGCAGAGCATGAAGCTGAGCTGCAACGAAGTAGCAGGTGAAATGATCGTCGAATGCTCCCGAATAAAATCACGTCCAGTCCTGCAGGGTGCCTTTGAAAAACTGATCACTGTATTAAACAATACCTATAATCTGGATCAACAATTGTCGGACCTGCCCATCTTTGAAGGAGATCAGTGGGACTTTAACCTGCTGGCACAACGCCTTAATCGTGATATTACCACAGAAGCTGATAGATTCGCTTTTCATCATTGTCTTTTCTCAATGTTTTATGATTGGAAATTATACATTTTTTACAAATGCCTTATTCCCTGCGACCAGTTATTGAACAACCAGCAACAACGACAGTTTATAGATCATTGTCGACGTTTAGGTAAATCAGAGCGCCATCTTGAGAAAGTGTTAATGAGTGATGAGATCGGTGACGACAGCCGCAGGGAACTATTACAGCATCTTTTATTGATACATCCGGAACATGCTGTGCCATTGTTTGCCCATGTGTATCCCCATCTGGAAGGTCAATACTATGTTATCAAACCATCCTTTAATGTCAGACTGGAGTTTGATATTCCTCCGGGTCAGCCAGTTCCGGATGATAAAGAAAAGGTCAGGAATGTCTTACTCTTGCATGGGCTGAAATATGCCAGCCAACGGGTTCGAAGTGACAAAGAGGTTGTGTTACCCACCATTAGAGTTTATCCGGGTGACCTGAAATATGTGAGTACAGAACTGAAAAATGATAAAGAGGTTGTTATGGCCGCAGTCACTCAGAAGGCCAGACAGTTGCAATATACCAGCCCGGAACTTCTTGACAATAAAGAGGTCGTCATGGCCGCAGTCTCTCAGAATGGTCGTATGCTGGAATATGCCAGCGCAACACTTCGGGATGATGAAACGGTGGTCATGGCCGCTGTTGAGACGTTTCCGCAAGCCCTGCGTCATGCCAGTGAAAGATTACGAGGCGATAAAAAAATTATACAATTCGCAAGCTCTGGTGATGTTCGTAGCTTATATTATGCCAGTGAAACCTTACTGAATGATCGAGAGTACATGCTGGGCTTAATTGAGCAGAACTGTCTTGCTTTCGAATTTGCTGCTTCAAGGCTTCAAATGGATTATGACTTTATCAATGCAGCAACCATAAGAAACCCGGCAGTTTTTGAATTCTTCGAAATACCCTGCCAACAAGGTCTGACCGGCTCTGACAGTATTGGCCAGCAGACGGCGTTTTAACCACTTCAGCCGTACGGTTGAACTTTATAAAAACATCAATGTCTATAGAAAGTAGTCAATTAACGTATCAACCGTTGATTCATAGATGAACATAATGAAAGGGATATTTTATGCATTGTGCTACTTCTGAGACATCAGATCCTAAAAACCCGATAACAAATCCAAATCAGAATACCCTGGCTGGCACTCGATCCAATAGGGCTGGTGATTCACCTAAAAGATATTTCGGTGCCCTTGATCCCAGCGGTATTCCCGCCTCGACTTTGCTGGTCAAGCGCATTTGTAGTTCGCCGGTTCCAGGTCAGGCTGCTGACCATTCTTTCTCCGACCGGGAACAATTGGGGGGCAAGGGGATGTTTTTGATGCGCATGGAAAAAGCCGGTCTGTCTGTTCCGCCCTTTGAATGTGTGACAGCCCAGGTCATAAGTATGCTCGAAAAACACCCTCTGGATAGACAGCTGTTAGTCCGCTATCTCCCTGTGAATGTTGATGAACCCGATGCACTGACCAGCCTGACGAACATCCGGGAATACCTTAATACCTTGCCACCTTCAGAGCAAAGCAAAAAGGATGACTGGCTGGCAGGTCTGGCGGAATTTATTGCCAGTGAAGACTATTACCAACAGGTTAAAGACTCTGAAGCGGCGCAAAAAATCAGGGATCTGCGTCGTCAGCTGGACGGGTGCCCCACCTCTCAACCGATTATTATCCGCAGCTCTGGTATTAACGAAGATAACTACGGCGATGCCCAGGCGGGCAAATACCTCTCTGTCGTCCAGAAAGAAGACGATGTTTTAAGTACCTGCCTGAAGGTCATGGCCTCAGCTTACCGGCCTGAAGTCTGTCCCGAAGGCATACCGCAACCCATGGCGCTGATCATCCAGCAGTGCATTGATTGCCAATACGGCGGGGTCGCCATGAGTTTTCGATCTTTTCAGGATGGTACCATCAGGGTTGAGTACACACCCGGTCAACCCAGGGGGGCAGTGGCAGGGCAGTCTGGTAACACACCTCACCGCATTGACATTTCTCGCGTGGAAGGAGCTGACAGCATTCAATACTTTCCGGGTACGATCTCAAGTCACTTTGTCTTGCACAAAAACAACAAGGGTTATTCAGAAACAGCTATTCAGAATGCTGACGCACAAACAGACGACGGCAGGCATAAACTCAGTGATCATTTGGTTACAAAACTCAGCCAGGCGGTGACAGAGCTGGAAAACCTGTTGCTCTGTCCCGTGGATGTCGAGTTTGCCATCGATCATCAGGGTAATTTATTCCTGTTGCAGGTGCGCCCTGTTACCCAGCTCTCGGGCGGTATGGATTTTGTCATGCCCATACCCGAAGAGAGTCTTGCCATTGGCGAGAGCATCAGCGAAGGCTATTGCACAGGGCCAATCTGGCTGGCCAATGAACGACAGGCAGACACTATGCCAAAGGGCGCCATTGTCGTGGCTCAACAGGCTAAAGACTGGATGCTTGAGTCCGGGTTCCTGAAGCGGGCAGGTGGCTTTGTCTTTGCCTATGCCGGATTCAATGATCATGTAGCGATCCTCATGAGACAGCTAAAAGTCACTTTAATGCGGGCCAGTGGCCAGTATTCGGCGTTGGCCGCTCAGGTTGGTGAACAGGCGACGCTGGCCTGTGCCCGCTTCATGGGTAAGCCCGGAGCCTTTATTGTTGCCGGTAACTTTACTGAAAAACTGGCCAGTCACAGCAGCCTGTCCTCAGCTTTTTCTAATGCGCCCCTGAAGGAAGTCAGCCTTTCAAGGGATGAACTGTCCCCTCATAGATGCCAGTTCCGTCAGGTCGCCAGCTGCTTTCACTGGCTCACAGACCAAAATGCCCGTTTGTTGGCATTTTTTGCCTCCGATGGCCGATTGGGTTGTCTGGCAAACCCCATAAAACTGAGCATGTCGCCAGCACGATCGCAACGACTGGCAGAGATCAGGAACGACGTAAACCAGCTGATTCGTGGGGCTGAAGTCATGTTGGAGGGGTATCAGGCGTTCTTGCGGCTGGCTGGTAAAACGGATTCGCCTCTGGTCAACTCGTTGCGGGTTGAATTCCCGCAACTGAGCAGACGATTCCAGGCATTGAAACGGGCCATCGAATCAAAGTTGGAGAGTATCATTTCTGCAATACAAACCGCTGAAGAAGGGCGGCTTTCCCCGGTAATATTTCGTCAGTGGCTGGTAGATTGCAAGGAACTGGAATCCTGTTTGCAAAAACTCAACCCAAAGGAGGCGGAACAGGTCCAAAGTGTCCATGACCTGATTTTTGCCCTGCACCAGCGCTTTGTCGAGGCGCTGGCTCCCGTGACTCTGGGTTCGGGGCAAGGCAGTATATCCAAGAGAAAGGATATCACTTATGTTGATTGTACGACCCCTTGTGAAAGGCCGCCGCTACTGACGCCTTCCGCAGCAGCAGCCATGGAACAATTTAATTTTACAGCCACTGTCGTCAGTCTGAACGATGCCTTGATTGTTAACCTGAGGCTTGGCAATCATATGAGTGTTATTGAGCTGCTTGAACATGCAGAAGGGGGCAAAGGACGAACCTTGCGGCTTAAATTTGCTGACACCTTTGGTAAAGAATGGGACTTTGCAGTCGGCAAATTAAAGCGTGTGTGGTTTATGGTGCAGTTACTGAAAGAGATAGTACTCGATAATAATACCGATGGCTTAAAGACAAGTATCAATGCCGTAGCCAGTGAAGTTATCATCGAATGTCCCCGAATAAGATCACCTGAAACCCTGCAAAATGCCTTTCAAAAACTAATCATAGTGTTACGTGATATTAAAGATGTGGATATGAATTTGAACGATAAACCCATTTTTGAAGGGGACCAGTGGGACTTTAACTTGCTTGAACAACGGCTTGATCGCGATATTGCGACAGAAGCCGATAGATTCGCCTTTCGACGGTGCCTTTTCTCAATCAGTTATACCTATTTACACAAAGTTACTCTTTGCTACCCGTTATTAAGCAAGCAATACCAACAGTTTATTGATGATGTTCAACGTTTATCCCGGTGCGCGATAAAATCAAAGGACGATCTTCAGGCGCTTTTAATGAGTGATGAGCGCAGTGATAACAACCGCAGGGAACTGTTGCAGCATTTTTTATTCAGAAATCCTGAAGCAGCTATGCCATTTTTTGACATTATGTATCCTCAATTGAAAGGTCAATATTATGTTATCAAGCCCTCCTTCAGTGAGCGTCTGGCGTTTTATGTGCCACCGGGTTTGCCGGTTGGGGATCACAAAGAAAAGATTGCGAATGCCATACGAATGCATGGGCTGGAATATGCCAGCCAAGCGGTTCGAAATGATAGAAAGTTTTATACTCACTATCTCTGAAGATCCCAAAGAACGCCAATATGTGAGTGAAGAGCCCAAGAATGGCAGCTATGTCGTCATGACAACATTCACTCAAGTCACTTCATTATGACTTGAAGCTGGGCTATTAAACAGCAGATGAGGGATCAAAGTCAGCCCCGGAATACGTAAACTGTGTCGTTTTTCGGGCTAAAAACCTGTTTTTTAAAATTAATGGGTATTTCAAAACATTCCTTTGATTACCTAAAATGAGCGTGGTCAAGCTCCGGTCGTCTTTCGAACGCCAAATCAGATTTTCAGCGGTGGTTTCTCCCAAACTGTCTGCCGCCTCTTTCCCATAATACGCCTCCTGCTGATATTCCAATGACTTTTGAAGGTTTATCAATGAGTCATCCCAGGCCTCATGTTTTTTACTCGAAGATTATTCTGGCTTTTGCCGTTGTTTCTGTGATTTCCGGGTGGGTTTTGGGAGATGATAGCGGCGGCAGCCGCTTTGACCCCAAGGAATGGCCCCCCCATAAAACCAAAGTTGTAGAGTGGGTAGAATCCATCCCAAAAGATAGTTCCGTTACCATAGGTCCCGCTGATCCATCCAAACCCGACGGGATAAATTACATAAAAATGGTGAATGGAACATTAAACATCGAAGGTTCTCTGACGAGCGAATTACCCAGTGGCAATAAAGTGCAGGCCGGGGTTCATATGATCGTCAGCGCTGTAGGCATGAATAATAGAGTCACTAACAAAGGCATACTCAGCAGTGCACGGGAGAAGAAGGGTTACGCTGCAGACGTCGTCATGGCCCTGACCAAATATGGGGATACTATCAGCAACGAGGGCATAGTCACTATTCAGGGGATAAAGAGACGAACTGCACCCACAGCCTTTCAGGCTGCGCACAAAGCTTCTGAGGCCGCTAATGAGATAAATGGAACCTTTAATATTTTAAGCGCTCCCGCAATGGGCTTTCTCATTATCAACGGTTTGGGTACAAACAGTGGCACTCTTAACTTGTCTAGCCAGTCCTCAAGCGACCAACCGTCCTATGGAATGAAAGCCAGAAATCAAAATGTCCACGACTTCGGAGTAGAACAGGGTAATGCAGAAGTTCGCAATAGAGGCACCCTCAACGTTAATGGCAAAAACAATTATGGTATGGCTGCAACCGCCGATGCCAGTAACCCGCCCCCGGTCGGTTACTCCTCCACCGCTGCCAACTGGGCCACTATCAACGTTTCTGGCGACGATAGTGTTGGTATGAGCACAGACACACATCGAGCTAAAGTAGACAACAGTGGTAATATCTTTACCAAAGATAATGCCATTGGCATCAAAATCTCAGGCAATGGTCAGTTAGTGAATGCGGGAACCGTAAGAGGTACTGGCACCGGATTGCTTTATTCTGGTAATTTTCCAAGAGGCCTTAGCATTAAACCCGGATACGTCATTGAGGGGTCGCCTGCCATTAAAATGGAGCAGGCAAGTCAATCCCCTCTGTATTTGCACGGAGGATCCATAACAGGAAACATCGAGAGTGCTGGTGGCGAAGACAACACTCTTTATATTGCTCTTCCTGAAGAAGTTCCGGGTAAAAATACGACATTATCCATAAAGGGCAATATTTCCGGCTTTTCCACCATTAAGATTTCCGGATCAGGCTGGAGCCTGAGTGGCTGGATTTCAGAGGCGACAAGGTTTGATACATCCAGTCAAATCAATAGCTTGTTTGTGAGCGATACAATAGCATCCTCCCATGAAGCCCCTGACGCTTCCTTAAGGTTTGCTACTACAAGTGAGAGCCAGAACAAACTGGACATAAATACTGAAGGGGGAGGGAAGGTAGAGAGTCTGAACCTTTTCGGTAGCGCTCAGCTTAATCATTTACCGGAGCTAAAACATATAGCTGTTTACCATTCCGGGAACTGGTCAGTCTCGCCTGTTGCACCTTTGCCTGACCTGCTCACCATTACAGCAGGTTCAGGAGGTCAGATTGAAGAGATAACTACTAAACGTCCCTCGAACAAATCCAAATCACTCTATTTGTCGTTCAGCCAATCAACTTTGGTTGCTCGTGATCTGGTTGTTCATAGCTTGCCTGAGAGCATCATCAAGACGATTGATCTATCGTCAAAAGACGACCGAAAACCTCTATTGTTGTTTCTGGAAGGGGGGGAAACAGGAACCATCAAGGGCCGTTCTGACCTAAATGATAAATTTGTACTGAATAAGGGGTCAGTAACAGAAGCGGTCAATGATATCTCTACCATCACGGTAACAAGTGACAATGCTGACGCCTGGTCAGCGACAGGGCCAGTGTACAACCCCAATTCCATAAATATAAATGACGGTGCGCAGATCAACAGCATCAATACCCACTCCAGCCGTGGCAGTGACCGTGGCGCTTTAAGTCTGGCATTTAACCGCAGCTATACCAACAACGACTTCATTAAAGTGGATAATCAGGGGAAATTAGGGAGTCTGGACTTCTCGAGTGACGCTGAACGTCCCAGGCTGTGGTTTCTGCAACAAGGTCAAACAGCAGCCATCAAAGGTCGTTCCGATAAACAAGATGAACTTGAACTGAAGACGGGTTCAGTGAAAGGAACGGTTGATAATATCCATACCGTCAGGGTAACAGGTAGGGAGTGGACGGTTCTGAATTGGCTTACCGGCACACAGAAAGTGGATCTGCAAAGCCCTGTTCATCAGATTCGTATTGCCGACAAGAAAGAACAGGGAACCTTGCCAGGCAGCACTCTGGGCCTGGTCAACAGCAACAGTCCAATCAGTATCACCAGCCATGCTGATCAACAATCGGATCTGTGGTTGCGAGGTAAAGCTCAGATCAGCGATCTTCATGGAGTCAGGAATATTCTGCTGGACAGTGCTGAGGTTTGGTCAGTGACAGGATCAGTCCCCAACCCTGACTCCATAACCATAACTCCCTATGCCAAGGTCAGCAGCATCAATACCCGCTCCAGTCACGGCGATAATACGTTATCCCTGACATTTAACGGCACCTACACTGACGATAACTTTTTTAAAGTAGATAACCGCGGAACACTGGAGAGACTGGACTTTTCGAACGGCGCTAAACGACCACCTCTACAGCTCTCTCTGAAAGGGGGTGAGATGGGAGTAATCAAGGGTCATCCTGATCGGGATGATCAACTTATACTGAACACCGGCTCAGTAACAGGCGAAGTTAATAATATCCGTACCATCAATGTGACGGGTAAAGCATGGACGTTTCTGAACTGGGCCGTCGGCACACGAAAAGTGATCCTGGAAAGCCCTGTTCATCAGATCCGGGTTTCCGACAAGAAACAACAGGAAGTCGTGCCAGGCGCCACTCTGAACCTGATCACCAGCAACAGTCCAGTCAGTATTACCAGTCATGCTGATCAACAAACGGATCTATGGTTGCGGGGAAAAGCTAACATCAGCGATCTTAAGGGTGTCCGAAATATCCTGCTTGACAGTGCTGAAGACTGGTCGGTCAATGGCTCAGTTTACAACTCCAATGCTATCACCATAAGCCCTGAAGCACAGGTCAGCAGTATCAATACCCACTCCACCCACTTAAACAGGGGAAACTCGGATAAAACCTTAACCCTGTTATTTAACGGCACCTACACAGACGACAATGTCTTTAAAGTAGATAATAGTGGAACACTGGGAAGCCTGGACTTTTCCAGTAACGCTAACCGCCCTCCATTGCAGTTTTCTCTGAAAGGGGGTGAAGTAAAAGAAATCAAGGGTCGTTCTGATAAAAATGATGAACTGATACTTGACAAGGGTTCGTTGACAGAAGCGGTTAATGATATTCATACCATCAGGGTAACAGGTCGGGAATGGACTTTTCTGAATTGGGCCACCGGCACACACAAAGTGGATCTGCACAGCCCTATTCAGCGGATCCGTGTTTCAGACCAGAGAGAGCAGACAGACGAGGAATGGAAAAAAGGGTTGCCAGCAGCGACTCTGGGCATCATCACCCGTAGCAATCCAGTCAGTATCACCAGTCATGCCGATAAACAAACCGATCTATGGTTACAAGGTGAGGCCCGGATCACCGATCTTGAAGGAGCCCGGGGTATCTGGCTGGACAGCGCTAAAGACTGGTCGGTGACGGGGCAAGTACTAAACCCTGACTCCATAACCATAAGACCGGGTGCACAGGTCAAGAATATCAGTACCCACTCCGGATTCGGGACTCAATCTCTGGCTCTGGTGTTTAAAAATATTGATGCCGACGACGACTTTAAAGTGGATAACTATGGAACACTGGAGAGCCTGGACTTGTCCGCTCATGCTCAGCGCCCTTCTTTAAAGCTCTCTCAGAAAGGCGGTGAAATAGTTAAAGAAATCAAAGGTCGCTCTGATAAAAATGATGAACTGATACTGGACTCCGGCTCAGTAAAAAGAGCGGTTGATAGCATCCATACCATCAGGGTAACAGGTAAAAAATGGGATTTTCTGGACTGGGCCACAAATACACGACAAGTGACTCTGGAAAGCCCCATTCATCAGATCCGTGTTTACGACAAAAAAGATCAGGAAACAGTTCCAGAAGAGACCCTGAGCATCATCAGTGATAAGAATCATCCAGTCATTATTACCAGTCATGCCGATAAACAGGCAGATCTATGGCTGAAAGGTGAAGCCCAGATCAGAAAGCTTCAAGGAGCCAGACACATCCTGCTGGACAGTGCAGATGCCTGGTCGGTGTCAGGGCAAGTCAACAACCCCAGTTCCATAACCATAAATCCTGATGCCCAGGTCAGCAGCATCAATACTCGTTCCACCTATGGCAATAAAACCTTAGCTGTGGCATTTAACGGCACCTTTAGCAACAACGATTTTTTTAAAGTGGATAACCATGGAACACTGGCAAGCCTGGACTTTTCCAGCGACGCCCACCGCCCTTCACTGCAATTTATCCAATCCGGTGGAGCTGCTGACCTTGTAAAAGCACGCCCTGGAATGAACGACACTCTTGTAATGGTCGCAGGCACTATCAGGGAACAGAGCGGCTTTGACAACCTGATCGTGCAGGGAGATACATGGGGCTATTTGAGAATGGATAATCTTGACATTGTGAACCTTGTTAAAGGCGCTGTCGTTAACAGAATCACGGATGACCCAAAGGTTGAAAAAGGAACTGATCGTCTGGTATTAGGCTTTAAAAAGTCTTTATTTAATCGGTCAGCCTTTGCTATCAATAATGAAGGCGGTGAAATCCATGAAATCGATCTCTCAGGGCCAGACTCCGCACGTCCGAAACTCTTTCTGAACCATCTCGATGGCATCACCGAAAACATTAAAGGTCAACAAGGCCACGGCGATAGTCTGTTTCTCAGCGGTGGCAAGATCACTGGATCGGTCAGTGGCATAGATGATGTCTCGATCACAGGCAAACAATGGGAAACCATTGCAATACAGAACCCATTAAGCATCACGGTGACTGAAGACGGTACAGCCAGACTTATAACGACCAGAGACGCAGGCCCTGCTGGCGGTGCTTTAACATTACCTCTTAAATTCACTAAGTCAGCGGTACTTTTCAAGAAAGTACCATTAAACACCCGTGGCACAATAAAGGAGATGAAGTTTGATGACACGGGTCACCGCCCACCCATCAACATTGTCCTTAAGGCTGGCACCATTGGCAGCATCCGGAGCCTACCGGGTAAAGGTGACAGTCTGGATGTTCAGAACAGTACCGTAGAGGGCGACATTATCGGGCTGGACTCCCTGACCTTCAGTGGTCCGGAGGCTCAATTCGGCGGTCAGCTGATTGAGACTATGGGAACAGTGAGCATTTCAGGCAAACTGACCCTGACCTCAAACCTGAAATTGTCTGTCACTCCCGTCAAATTTTTACAATCTGTTTCAGAAGCTGAATCTGATACCTCAACCGCCTTGGCCAAGACAACTGTCCATATTAACAAAGGCGGTACTTTATACCCGAAGGCACCTTCTGCAGCTCTGTCGTCCAGACGTGACAGTGCCTTGGAAGTGGCAGGTCTTTATAAGCAAGAGGGCACACTGGTAGTGACTCTGGATGAACTGCGTGACCTGAAAGCACCTTACATCAAAGCCAGCAGAATTGAAGTCGGCCCTGAAGCCGGTGTTTTACTGAATAATCAACCGGATATCGGTGAGAGCACCGAATATCTTTTGATGCAATCAAGCGACTGCGACATTAAAACAATGCCCTCCCTGGTAACGACTTCATTCACTCCTCACACCCTTTACTACCTTCGCCTGACGGCCAGACAGCTGTTCCTTGTCAGCTACCATGTAGCGACATTTGTTGCGGATCTTGCCAGATCCGGCGGTGCCAACGATTCAGCCTTGAAAGCGATTGAAATAGCACTGACTACCCGTCAATCAAACGACAGTGAACCATTGAATAACTGGATCCTGAGTCAGGTCAAGATGATCAATAACAACACTGCCGAAGTCGCCAAAATTGTCAACCAGATGACTCCGGACCTGTCCGGTGCGTCCATAAGTTCTGCCAACGCTTCGATCAGACAGGCCCGTACTGCAGTTGGCGCCCGACAGACTGGCCTTCGCAACGGTATTGCTGCGGGTGATATGGTTGCCTCCGGTAATGTCTGGATGCAGTATGCCAACACGGATGCCAGGCAGGATAAAAAGGACGGGTACAACGGCTATGAAGCCAAAACCCACGGCTTCACAATGGGTGTTGACTCTGATCTGAATGAACGCATGACGTTAGGTGTCGCCTATACCTACTCAAAGGGTGATGTTAACGGGACCGATGGCTCAAGCAGCAGGATTGATACCGAAGGGCATACCTTCAGCGTCTATTCGAGCTTTGCGCAGGGCTCCGTGTTTGTCGATGGCCGTATAGGTTACAGCTGGAGTAATAATGATGGTAAACGTAACGTTGTCGGCAATGAGATCAAGGCCAAACATGATCTCAATTCGTGGGATGTTGGTCTTCTGACTGGCTATAAAATGCCATTGGGTCAGTCAGGAGAATGGCACTGGTTGCCACAACTGGCCTTCAACTATGCCAGCATCAAGCCAGACGACTACCGGGAGACAAGCGTTAACGATTGGTCAGATATCCTGCGGTTTGCAAGAGTCAAAAGCGACACTTACGAGATACTGGAACTGGGCGCTGGTCTGAAACTGTCGGGCGATATCACCACAGCCAGTATGACCGTCAAACCTGAAGTCAGCCTGATGGCCTTCCACGATTTCAAGGATGACCCGGTGAGCATGACCGCGCAATTTGCCCAGGGTGGCAATGCTTTTCTGATGAGCGGGGCCAAACGTGAACAAAGCCGTTACCAGTTCGATGCAGTGATTAATATGGAGAGCCACAGCAACCTGGCCTTTACCATCAGCTATCACTATGACTGGATGGACAGCTTCAAGGCCTATGGTTTTATTGCCAGAGTCAGCTACGGGTTCTGAGTAAGCCGTCAATTTTTCACCGGAAAGAGCGTAAAACCCTGTACTTTTAGAGGGTGTTGCAAAACTTCAACAACTACTCAGGTTCGGCTTATGCGTTTTGTTCTCAACCTCTGGAGAAAGGGCTTTGATGAGAATATTCATCTGATGGCTGGTCAATGTCGAAATGGCATCAAGAAATGCCTTGATGAGATCATATTGCATAATTGCATACCTGAAAGTAGGAGGCTGCTGCATCATAGTTCAAACAACAGGTAAGGCTAATTTAGCCTTTTTTACTTGTGGCGCATAAATTTCCCGACCCGTGAACAGGACTTCCTCCTGATCAGCGGTAAAACTACGACACCTGAGAAATGTGAACTGGTGGAAGTAGCTTAACCTGGTGTTCATTACAGCTCGGTATTGGGCTCGTCATCCTTGTCTTTCCTTTTCGGCCATTTCAGGATCTCTTTCACATCATCTTGTGTGAGCGATCTTATGTCATTACGCATGGACGAGAAAGAGTGATAAAGCGCCATATTGAAATCGTCCCTGGCTTCCCGGTCCTGCAAGTCTTGTGAAAAGCCGCGAAACAACTTCTTACTGAACCTGCCATCTTTGTCGTTCAGTATCTGCCAACAGAGCATCGTCGCTCTCATGGCTTCAAAGCTGAACTGAGTATCATTATTTCTTGAGGTAGCACAATTGCATGCTCCTCCACAGTTACAGTTTTCCGGGAATTCCGCAAAATGTGCGGGGGGTTGGTTAGCTCTGGCTGCAGCATCATAATTATCGATGGAGAATGTCAGGGTATAAAAATTGGAGTTAACTGAAATCGCTAATATCTGAATGTTATTGTTGGGTAATTTCCTAAGGTGGTATTGAACGACAGTTCCTTTTTGAAAGTATAATGATAAAAAATTTGATGGTTGCAGGTTTGCACTATCATCTTCACTGGTTTTCTCATGCACAATAATATTGGCAGGTCTGACTGTATTGAATAACTCAGGTATTATCAAATTAAACGTACCGTAGGACGTAGAGTTTAGTAGATGCTCTATTATCCATTGTCGTGTTTCTGGATTATTCAGGAAAAGGTCAAATATAAGGTTATTATCGTCTATAGCTTTTGTGCTTGACGATAAAAGCGTTTGAGCATTATCGGTCTCATCTGTAGGAGATCGAGATACAGATATAGAGCGACTATCGATACTTACATGTTCTGGTAAAGTGGTTGGCGTTGCTGCTTCAAGCGCGTTCACCTTTTCTTCGCTATTTAGTAAGTTTTGAAAAAGCATCCTGCTAGTCCAGATAAAAGGCATAGCAAAAAAGCTTAATATATGGGCAAATTTACGTGCTGTTGTTTTCGTTTCACTTCTTAGTGTGTAACGAGTGTGTAAGCGATGCTGAAGGTTATGTTGGCCATTTCCTAATAAGCTACTAAAAAAAGCTGGCACACGATTGGCCGTGTTATGTTGATTAAGCTCTATATTAGCGGAAGAGGTCAGGTCATAATTGACAAAACGATCCCCGGAAATATAACTAAAAAAGCTAGTGGGGTTATTCAAATAGCTATTTATTGTTCTCCCATTGTGACTGAAATTAGCGGATGATGTGGCTGTACCATCAAGTACTAATTGACCTAAACGCTCCAGTTTCCATGTAAAGTGCAGGTCATTTGAATTTGAATAAGATGATAGCAAGCAGAGACAGAGTAAAATGATTAATCTTATGTCTATTTTCATCGTTAATTACCTGTTTTTTACTAATATCAATTTTCGGTGAATGATTGAGAGTAGCACACACAGTTTATATGACTGTTTTTTTTGAGGATTCTGACACCTGATGTTCATTTTGATTGCTCTAGACCAAAAAATACACGATCACTCATGTTTTCACTCTGATAATCTGAGTCATCTGTATCGTTATTGCTTGAATCCAGCCTTAAAGATAATGATGATTTTATCGAGGCCACAATAAAAAGAAACCCCGAGGTTTCTGAATACTTCGAATAATCTGCGAATAAGGTTTGATCTATTCAGACAATGTCATCCGGTGCAAACCCTGTTGTTGTTTTTCTTATTGCGTACTTCAGGCTGATGAGGGAACTTTGTAAAAATTCTGCTGTCAAAAGAAACTAATTAATTGATGCACTAGGAGCCTGACCGAGAATAGACTGCCCTACGCGGCAACTGCTCCTGCGTTGCTCTAGCTCCTGCATCCATGCAGTCGTGCGGCGGCAGCAAATTGGTCTGAAAATCCGCTTTTGTTCGTCAAATAGCTCGCTATTCTCCTCACAAAACCGAATTTTCATCCTCAATTTTCTGCCGTCCTCGCTACGGGCGCTATTCTCGGTCAGGCTCCTAGTAATGGGATGGATAATAACATGAGAGGGATTTCTTGGTGATAACTGCTGCTTTAGTTGATATATCAGATCTTTATAGCCGGACAACGAATCCGGATCAGGATGCCGTGACTGCCAGTCCATCCATTGGGGTTAATGGTTCACCCAAAGGGTATTTGGCTGGTCATAATACCACTGTCGTTCCCGATCCAAAGTCACTAACCGAGGGCAACTGCGGTTCACCTGCTTCAGATCAGGCTGCTGATTGTTTTTCCGGCAACCGGGAACAATTTGAGGGCAAGGGGATGTTTTTGCAGCGCATGAAAGAAGCCAGTCTGTCTAAAACAGAAGGGATGACTGGCTGGCGGGTCTGGCGAAATTGATTGCCAGTGATGACTATTACGAACAGGTTAAAGATTCTGAAGCGGCCCGAAAAATCCGGGGGCTGCACCGTCAGGTGGACAGACTCTCTGGATCACAGCCCGTGATTATCCGCAGTTCCGGTATCAACGAAGATAACTACGGCGATGCCCAGGCAGGCAAATACCTCTCTGTCATTCAGGCAGGAGGCGATGTTTTCAGAACCTGTCTTAAGGTCATGGCCTCAGGTTACCGGCCTGAAGTCTGTCCCCAAGGCATACCGCAACCCATGGCGCTGATCATCCAACAGTGTATTGATTGTCGATATGGTGGAGTCGTTATGAGCTTTCAATCCTTTCAGGATGATACCGTCAGGATTGAGTACACACTGGGTCAGCCCAGAGGCGCAGCAGTAGCAGGACAGTCCGGTAACACGCCCCACCGTATCGATATTTGTCGCAGGGAAGGCGCTGAAAACTTTCAATACTTTCCCGGCAAGGTGTCAAGTTACTTTGTCCTGCACAAAAACAATAACGGCTATTCGGAAACTTTCGAGGTTCGGTCATTGCGGGATGAAATACTGACATTGAGCAACCGGTTCGAGGCGCTGAAAAAGACCATCCGATCCGGGTTAGAGACTATCATCCTGCTTCTTGATAATGGTAAAAACAGGCAGATAACATTTCATCAATGGCTGACTGCCTGTCAGCAACTGAAATCCTCTTTGCAAGCACTGAATCCTAAAGAGGTTGAGCAGGTCCGGAGTGTTCATGAGCTGATTTTTGCCTTGCACCGGCGCTTCGTAAATGCACTGGCACCGATCAGTCAGCATTCCGGTCAGGGCGAGCTATCAAAAGAAAAGAAAATTACCTACCTTGATTACACAACTCAGCGCAACCCGGGAGAAAAGGCGCCGCTATCGAGGCCGTCCTCGAAGCCATTAATCGAAAAGCTTAATTGTTATGGGACTGTGGTCATTATGGATGATGTCTTGATTGTTAACCTGAAGCTTGGAAGTCATGTGTGCCTTATTGATCTGCTTGAATACGCAGAGGGAGGCAAAGAACGAACCTTACGGCTGAAATTCTCTGACCAGTTTTATAAAGATGATGGTGTTGGTAAAACCGCCAAGTTAAAGCGTATGTGGCTTCTGGTGCAGTTATTGAAAGTGCTCCAACTGGATGAAAATGCTGATAGCATGAAGCTGAATTGCAATGCAGTAGCCGGAGGCATTACCGTCGAATGCACGCGAATGAAATCAACTAAAAACATGCAGGATGCCTTTGAAAAACTGATCATTGTGTTACGTGATATGCGTAATGTGGATTGTAAAATGCAGTACATTAAGGTTTTTGAAGGAGATCAGTGGAGCTTTAGCTTGCTTGCACAACGCCTGACTGGCGATATTGCGGCAGAAGCTGACAGCTTCGCCTTTCAACATTGCCTTTTCGCAATGTATTATGAGCAGCATTTCACCTGCAGTCCTGATTATTTGCTTTTATTACCCGAACACTACCAGCAATTTATTAATTATGCCCAACGGTTTGCAGAGTGTCGTGATAAATCGTGTCGTGATAAATCGTGTCGTGATAAATCGGAGGACGACTATCGGCAAATATTAATAAGCAATGAGATCACTGAAGAAACCCGCAGGGAATTTTTACATCATTTGTTATTCCTGGATGCCAAAAGAACGGCTCCATTGGTTGAGGATGTTTACCCCGATTTGAGAGATAAATACTATGTTATAAAACCATCATCCTACAGTTACAGGCCAAGTTTTGAAATCCCTCCGGATCTGTGGCTTTCTGATGATAAAGAAATTTTCAAAAAAACCTTGCTGATGCACGGACTGCAATATGGCAGTCAACGGGTCAGGAATGATAAAGACCTGGTATTACCAATCATTGCAGAGCGTCAAGAAAACCTTGAGTTTGCTGGTGAAAAAATGAAGAATGATAAAGAGGTTGTCATGACCGCAATCAAAAAGCACGGCAATTGGCTGCAATATGTCAGCCCGGAAATACGGGATGATGAAAATATTGTAAAGGCCGCTATCGCCAGTTATCCAACCGCGCTGAGATATGCAAGTGAAAGAATCCGAAGTGATAAAGACATTATAAAAATAGTTATCGATAATGATATTGTTTACTTACGATGTGCCAGTACAAAGGTACTGAGTGATCGCGAGTATTTGCTGAACTTGATTGAACGTGATCATCATGTTTTCGACTATGCTGCTGATGAACTTAGATACGATAAGGATTTTATCAGGTCAGCAATCTTCAGGAACCCGGATGTTGTTGAATATGTCTCCCAGACGACTTTAAGTCCGATACGACTTTAAGAATGTGCTTCAGTACTGAGAGTGCAAGTCAGCACTTTGCGCTGTCAGCGGGACGAACTCTCCAGGACACTGTCGGTTATTGTCCGCAATTCCGGCATCTGCTGTTCGATAATGCGCTAGAATGCACAAGCAAAGCATCAGGGGTTGTTATACATCCGGTCAATTCTTCGGCGGCAACCATGTTCTCTCGGAGGTTCGGATCATGTTATGGCAGTGGGTCTTCTGGCTCAGTCTGGCAGGCACTTTGGTTATTGGTGCGATTCTGTTTCGGGATCTGGGTGATATCAGTCAGTCGTTCATCAGGGTTAAGCGAGAAAACATCCTTCGTGCGATTCGCCAGGAGCGTCGCCTCATGGCGATCGGCCTTGGTCTGGCGTTGCTGATGGCCCTGTGTCATCTGACGTATGATGCCGGCAGCGGCTGGACCTTCTGGTCAGCGGCAGCACTGGTGACATTGTTCTATGGCTTTCCCTATGTCTGGATTCACATAGGCCTGCGCAATCAGCAAGGCACTGCAAGCTATTACTCCATCGACAAGGCTCGCAACTTTATCAATCCCTCCACCAGTATGCTGGTGATCGAGAACAATGGCGAAGCGGCTGCGCATAGTGATTACGACTTGAGTCGGCCGCACCTGGCCAGCAGTGCCAGAGGTCTTGGTGGCGAGAAGCGCTTGATCATGACTTATTGCGCACTGGCAAATCTGGGTTTGGGCTTCAAGGCCGAAATGGATGGCCGTCCTATCGATTTAGACGTGCTGGCACAGCATGGTAATAACCTGGTGATGCGTGACAAACAAACCCGTGAGCCGATTCAGCATATTTTCGGTCAGCGCGTTTGCGACTTGTCTGCAAACAGTCATGGACGGCCCGACAGACATTCGACCTGCGAGCGCCAGGGCATGCCGCTTTGGCCAACGTTTCGCATGAGTTTTCGCGCCTTTGAAAAGGCCTATCCAAATGGGCGTGTGTTTCTGAACAAGCCGGTGTCTAATCCGTTTCTGCGTTTGCTGGATGCCGGTATCGACTCGATCTTTGCTGTCTTGCTCGGTCGGCATGCTCGTGAGAACACGCCTGTTATCGATAATATGACCCATTATGATGATCGGCTCCCTAACAAGACGTATATATGGGGTATCGCGCTAAATGGTGATGCAGTGGCCTATACAGAGGACTTTGTGTTTGAGCAGGATAATGTCATCAACGTGACGATTGGCGGTCGAGCGGTAGTCATTGCATACGATTCTAAACTGGAAAGTCTTGGGGCCTGGTACAACGACAGCGGTCAGTCTGTCACCCGTATCGACTTCAATGGCCGATCGGATCGTGGCCGATTGATGCGGATTGAAGCCCTGCGGCCCGGCATGTTTTGGCATGTTTGGGTGGAGTTTTTTCCAGCCACCGACATCAATCGTCTCGACAAGGTATCGTGGCAAACTTAAGGCTGAAGAGTGAACTTTATAAAAACAGTACTGTCAAAAGAAAGTAATTTATTGATGCACTAGGAGGCTCCTAGAGAGCCATTAATGATTACTCCGTAGTTCAGTGATTTTCACCGAACGGTCCCTGGAGACGGTTACCACATAGCGACCATCGGCGCTGAAGGCGGCTGATTTTAAACCGCAATCATTAGAAAAAATGCCGTTTTTGTGTGAAATGCGGGCTTTTTCTAACCATGACCCATCGGTCTCCTGACCAATTATTGTCGCTGTTCCGTCTTTGCTGGCAGTCACCACATGGCAGCCATCAGGGCTGAAAGTGGCTGATATGACTCCGCCTTCATGGAAAATGCTGGCTTCTTGTTGCCACGACCCACCGGCTTTCTGGCTATAGATTCTTGCCCTGCGATCCTCACAGGCAGTCACCAGATAGCGGCTATCGGGGCTGAAGTTGGCTTTGTAGACCCAGAAATTATGGTGAATGGTGTCTTCTTGTTCCCATGATCCATCGGCCTTATGACCGAAGATTACAACCGTGTAATCGGTACTGGCGGTCACCATATAGTGATCATCGGGGCTGAAGGTCGCTGATTTGATGCTGTTATCATGTTCAAAGCTGGTATTTTCTAACCATGATTCACCGGCCTGCTGGCTGAGGATTGTTGCCGTACGATGCTTATTGGCTATAACCAGATGGCGGCCATCGGAGCTGAAGCTGGCTCTTTTGATCGGACTGTCCTGTTGGATAGTGGCTTCACTTTTCCATGATCCATCGTCCCTGAGGCCATAGATTTTTGCCGTTTTATCTCTACTGGCGGTTACCACACGGCGACCATCGGTGCTGAAACGGGCTGAGCTGACACGGGCAGTATGGGTAATGCAGCCTACTCTTTCCCAGGACCCATCGGCCTGATGGCCACAGATTACAGCCGTGCCATCGGTACTGGCAGTTACCATATGCTGACCATCGGGGCTGAAGGTGGCTGATCTGAGCCAATCGGCATGGTGAATGATGTCTTTTACTTCCCATAAGCCAGCACCCTTGTGAACGTAGATTTGTGCTGTGTCGTTATCGTAACGGGTAATGACCAGGTGGCAGCCATCGACACTGAGACTGGCCGAGTCGATGCGGCTATTTAGTTTGATGGTTGATCTAGTCACTAAGTTAAATGTTTTGCATTCAGCCATCAGCCTGGCTTTGGTGAAAAAAAACAGAGCAGGCACATAAGCCCCCTCCGGGTTGCGATCTGTGAGTGACTTCACCAACGCCTGATCATTCGTGAAGGATTCAAACCAATCACGAAGTTGATCCTTGTTTTTTGTATTGATGGCTATCCTCAGCTGATTCTGGTGCGAGGAAGGAAAACGGCGATACCAGGCTTTTGCCTCAGCATTATCCTCTTTGATTGCATCGCGCAGGAGGGTACATACCTGTTTTAAACGGCAGATATCCCGAAGTTCCAGACAGCGAAAAATTATGGGTAATGAGGATAAGTCCAGCAGTGAGGGTTTATCCTTTTTTTCCCTGATTGCTACAGTGACACTCCTGCCTGCAATGGTGCCCGTTGTTGTTGCCGATTCCTCTTGCCCGGGTGGTGGTGAGGTGTGACTTTCACTACTGAAGTCAGTATCTATTCCATTCATGCCTGGTTCCCCGAGAGTAAATATTTATTCTCGATAGTTAAGGATGTCGAACAATAATCTCGTTGGTTAGAGTCGGCTTTGAAAAGAAAGTTCATCCTATTGTTAAGCGAAACGAGCAAAGTGTCCGTCTTTCTGCATAGGCAGAATGTCGTTACTCAGTGACGGTAAACAATGAATTACTGCTCCGTAGTTCAGTGATTTTGACTGCGCCGTCGGAACCGGCGGTGATCACATGGCTGCCATCGGCGCTGAAGGCTGCTGAGGTGATCCAGCCATCATCAGGGTCAATGCTGTTATTGTGGGAAATGCTGGCTTTTTCTAACCATGTTCCATCGGCCTCCTGACCAATTATTTTCGCTGTTACGTCGTCACTGCCAGTCACCACATGACGGCCATCAGGGCTGAAAGTGGCTAGTAAGACTGCGTCTTCATGGCTGATGTTGGCGACAGGTTTCCATGATCCATCGGTTTTCCGGGCACAGATTTTTATCGTGTTATCACTACTGGCAGTTACCAGATAACGGCTATCGGGGCTAAAGTTGGCATCGCAGACACGGTCAGTATGGTGAATGGTGTCTTCTGGTTGCCATGATCCATCGGCCTTATGACCGTAGATTACAGCCTTGCCATCTTTACTGGTAGTGACTAGATGGTGGCTATTGGGGCTGAAGGTGGCTGATTGGACGCTGCCATGATGGTCGATGCTGACTTTTTCTAACCATGATTCATCGGCCTGCTGACTAAGGATTTTTGCCGTTTTATCTTTACAGGCGGTCACCAGGTGCTGGCCATCGGAGCTGAAGCTGGCAAATTTGATCTTACTTTTCTGCAAGATAGTAGCTTCGCTTTCCCATGATCCATCGTCCCTGAAGCCATAGACTTTTGCCGTTTTATCTTTGCTGGCAGTCACCAGATGGCGGCTATCAGCGCTGAAGCTGGCTGAGACGACATCATCAGTATGAGCAATGATGCCTGCCAGTTCCCAGGACCCATCGGCCTTGTGGCTGTGAATTAAGGCCGTGCCATCATAACTGGTAGTCACCAGATGCTGACTATCGGGGCTGAAGGTGGCTGAATTGACCCAATGGGCATGGCGAACGACGAGTTTTAGTTCCCACAATCCAGCATCCTTATGAAAGTAGATTTTTGCTGTGTGATCTTGACAGGCGGTGACCAAGTGGCAGCCATCGACACTGAGGCTGGCTGAGATCAGTGCTTTATGTTCGTGAATGGTCGATGTTGTGACTAATTTAAATGTTTTACATTCAGCCATCAGCCTGGCTTTGGTGAAAAAAAACAGAGCAGGCACATAAGCCCCCTCCGGGTTGCGATCTGTGAGTGACTTCACCAACGCCTGATCATTCGTGAACGATTCAAACCAATCACGAAGTTGATCCTTATTTTTTGTATTGATGGCTATCCTCAGCTGACTCTGGTGCGAGGAAGGAAAACGGCGATACCAGGCTTTTGCCTCAGCATTATCCTCTTTGATTGCATCGCGAAGGAGGGTACATACCTGTTTTAAACGGCAGATATCCCGAAGTTCCAGACAGCGAAAAATTATGGGTAATGAGGATAAGTCCAGCAGTGAGGGTTTATCCTTTTTTTTCCTGATTGCTACAGTGACACTCCTGCCTGCAATGGTGCCCGTTGTTGTTGCCGATTCCTCTTGCCCGGGTGGTGGTGAGGTGTGACTTTCACTACTGAAGTCAGTATCTATTCCATTCATGCCTGGTTACCCGAGAGTAAATATTTATTCTCGATAGTTAAGGATGTCGAACAATAATCTCGTTGGTTAGAGTCGGCTTTGAAAAGAAAGTTCATCTTATTGTTAAGCGAAACGAGCAAAGTGTCCGTCTTTCTGCATAGGCAGAATGTCGTTACTCAGTGACGGTAAACAATGAATTACTGCTCCGTAGTTCAGTGATTTTGACTGCGCCGTCGGAACCGGCGGTGATTACATGGCTGCCATCGGCACTGAAGGCTGCTGAGGTGACGCAGCAACCATGAGGGTTAATGCTGTTATGGTGGGAAATGCTGGCTTTTTCTAACCATGTACCATCGGCCTCCTGACCAATTATTTTCGCTGTTTCGTCACTACTGCCAGTCACCACATGACGGCCATCAGGGCTGAAAGTGGCTGAGAAGACTTCGTCTTCATGGCTGATGTTGGCGACAGGCTCCCATGATCCATCGGTTTTCCGGGCACAGATTTTTATCGCGTTATCACTACTGGCAGTTACCAGATAACGGCTATCGGGGCTAAAGTTGGCATCGCAGACACAGTCAGTATGGTGAATGGTGTCTTCTGGTTGCCATGATCCATCGGCCTTATGACCGTAGATTACAGCCTTGCCATCTTTACTGGTAGTGACTAGATGGTGGCTATTGGGGCTGAAGGTGGCTGATTGGACGCTGCCATGATGGTCGATGCTGACTTTTTCTAACCATGATTCATCGGCCTGCTGACTAAGGATTTTTGCCGTTTTATCTTTACAGGCGGTCACCAGGTGCTGGCCATCGGAGCTGAAGCTGGCAAATTTGATCTTACTTTTCTGCAAGATAGTAGCTTCGCTTTCCCATGATCCATCGTCCCTGAAGCCATAGACTTTTGCCGTTTTATCTTTGCTGGTAGTCACCAGATGGCGGCTATCAGCGCTGAAGCTGGCTGAGACGACATCATCAGTATGAGCAATGATGCCCGCCAGTTCCCAGGACCCATCGGCCTTGTGGCTGTGAATTAAGGCCGTGCCATCATAACTGGTAGTCACCAGATGCTGACTATCGGGGCTGAAGGTGGCTGAATTGACCCAATGGGCATGGCGAACGACGAGTTTTAGTTCCCACAATCCAGCATCCTTATGAAAGTAGATTTTTGCTGTGTGATCTTGACAGGCGGTGACCAAGTGGCAGCCATCGACACTGAGGCTGGCTGAGATCAGTGCTTTATGTTCGTGAATGGTCGCTGTTGTGACTAATTTAAATGTTTTACATTCAGCCATCAGCCTGGCTTTGGTGAAAAAAAACAGAGCAGGCACATAAGCCCCCTCCGGGTTGCGATCTGTGAGTGACTTCACCAACGCCTGATCATTCGTGAACGATTCAAACCAATCACGAAGTTGATCCTTATTTTTTGTATTGATGGCTATCCTCAGCTGACTCTGGGCGAGGAAGGAAAACGGCGATACCAGGCTTTTGCCTCAGCATTATCCTCTTTGATTGCATCGCGAAGGAGGGTACATACCTGTTTTAAACGGCAGATATCCCGAAGTTCCAGACAGCGAAAAATCATGGGTAATGAGGATAAGTCCAGCAGTGAGGGTTTATCCTTTTTTTCCCTGATTGCTACAGTGACACTCCTGCCTGCAATGGTGCCCGTTGTTGTTGCCGATTCCTCTTGCCCGGGTGGTGGTGAGTTGTGACTTTCACTACTGAAGTCAGTATCTATTCCATTCATGTCTGGTTCCCCGAGAGTAAATATTTATTCCCGATAGTTAAGGATGTCGAACAATAATCTCGTCGGTTAGAGTCGGTTTTGAAAAGAAAGTTCATTCTATTGTTGAGCGAAACGAGCAAAGTGTCCGTCTTTCTGCATAGGCAGAATGTCGCTACTCAGTGCCGGTAAACAATGAATTACTACTATGTACAGAGTTTGCCCCGTAGAGCCCAAGCCATTGATGATCATTGCAACTACAGCTTGTCCAATAGTGACATTACGAACATCAAAGTCATTTGTGATACGGGCATCAATATATTCGGCTATCTTTAACTCCCGACACCATAGTGGCAATCAAGCCAGGGTGGTTGAGGTTCTCAGACGGGTACTTAGGTAAATATCAGTCGCTGTGGTGAAAGGCAGTTATCGAATGAGCGTAAAACCCCGTACTTTGATGACGGGGATGAAAGCTCGGCTTGCAGAGCAAGCCCCTTGTGCTACTTTACTATCCGTCAGGTGTTTTTAGCGATTACGCTACCTGACAGGAAAAGTAAAATACCTTCCGCTTTCTGCCCGTGTTTGTTAACGGGGTCGCCTAGACAATCCGAAAGGTAGAGCAGATTGTCGAATAAGGTGTATGCCGCTATAGGGTAAGGTATACACTGCGGTCGAGCATGACCGTCTAGCTATACACTGCGGTCGAGCATGACCGTCTAGCCGTAGGAATCCCCGTCCTTTAGAGGGTGTCGCAAAACTCCAACAGCTCGTTCCCATGCTCTTAGGTCGTCATTCCCGCGAAGGCGGGAATCCAGCGCCAACGGTGGATCTCTGCCTTCTCGGGGATGACAAGGCCAGGGGGGCACCGGGCAGTATGGTTCTGGTGGTCAGTCAGTGTGGATTCCCGCTTTCGCGGGAATGACGAGAATGAAGCCGGGAATGACGAGAATGAAGCCGGGAATGACGAGAATGAAGCCGGGAATGACGAGAATGAAGCCGGGAATGACGAGAATGAAGCCGGGAATGACGAGAATGAAGCCGGGAATGACGGGAGTCAAATCGTTCCCACGCTGGAGAGAGTTTTGCGACACCCTCTGAAGATGTGAACCAGAGTTTTGCGACACCCTCTTTAGGGCGGGGAGGATGTCAATGCTAACCGATAACTCTGGGATGGATATTAATATGAGAGGGATTTCTTGATGTTACCTGCTGCTCTAGTTGATAAATCAGACCTTTACAGCCTGACAACGAATCCGGATCAGAATGCCGGGACTGCGATTCCATCCATAGGGGCTGATGGTTCATCCGAAGGCTATTTGGCTGGTCATGATACCACTGTCGTTCCCGATCCAAAGTCACTGACCGAGCGCACCTGCCGTCCACCTGATTCAGATCAGGCTGCTGACTGTTTTTCCGGCAACCGGGAACAATTTGGGGGCAAGGGAATGTTTTTGCGGCGCATGAAAAAAGCCGGTCTGTCTGTTCCGCCCTTTGAATGTGTTACTGCCCAGATCATGAATGGGCTTGAACAACACCCTTTGGATACCCATCTTTTAGACCGTTATTTACCTGAGTTTGTTTGTGAACCCCAGACTGAAACCAGTGTCAAAAGCATCCGGGAGTCTATCAATGCCTTGCTGCCTTCAGAGCAAACCAGAAGGGATGAATGGCTGGTGGGTCTGGCGCAATTTATTGCCAGTGATGACTATTACCAACAGGTTAAAGATTCCGACGCGGCCCGGCAAATCAGGGCTTTGCGCCGCCAGCTGGAAGAGCTTTCTAAATCACAGCCCGTGATTGTGCGCAGCTCTGGCATTAATGAAGATAACTACGGCGATGCCCAGGCGGGCAAATACCTTTCTTTAATTCAGGAAGAAGAGGATGTTTTAAGTACCTGCCTTAAGGTCATGGCTTCAGCTTATCGGCCTGAAGTCTGTCCCGAAGGCATACCAAAACCGATGGCACTGATCATCCAGCAGTGTATTGACTGCAAATACGGCGGGGTTGTCATGAGCTTTCAATCTTTTCAGGATGATACCGTCAGGGTTGAGTACACATACGGTCAACCCAAAGGTGTGGTAGCAGGGCAGTCCGGCAACAGGCCCCACCGTATTGATATTTATCGCGAGGATCGTAAAGAAGAAGCTGACAGCTATCAATACTTTGTCGGGGCGATCTCAAGTCATTTCGTTCTGCACAAAAAGAACAACGGCTACTCGGAAATATCAATTGATAATGTTAATGCTCAATCAGACGACGGTGGACAGAAACTCACTGATGAAACGGTTTCAGAACTCATAGAGGCGGTGACAAAGCTGGAAGACCTGTTGCTCTGTCCTGTGGATGTGGAGTTTGCCATTGATCGCCGGGGTTGCCTGTTGCTGTTACAGGTGCGCCCTGTTACCCGACTCTCTGGCAGCATGGATTTTGCCATGCTCATACCCAAAGAGACTCTGACCATTGGTGAGGGCATCAGCGAAGGCTATTGCACCGGAACACTTTGGCTGGCCCGGGAACAAGCGGCTGACTCTATGCCAAAGGGAGCCATTGTCGTGGCCGACCACGCTGAAGAGTGGATGCTTGAGCCAGAGTTCCTTAAGCAAGCAGGGGGTTTTGTCTTTGCAAAAGCGGGATTCAATGATCATGTAGCGATCCTCATGAAACAGGAAAAAATAACCTTAATGCGGTGCGCTGAAGAGTTTGCGGCATTGGCCCCTCAGAATGGCCAGCAGGCGACGCTGGCCTGCGCCCGCTTTAACGGTGAGCCCGGAGCCTTTATTGTTGTTGGTGATCTTACCGGAAAACTGGCCAGTCGCAGAAGCCTGGCCTCTGCTGTTGCTGATGCACCCCTGGCAAAGGCCATCCCGTCACGGGAGGATTTGTCTCCCCCTGAAGGCACATTCCTTGAGGTTGCCAGCGGATTTAAATGGCTCACGGAACAAAACGCCCGACTGTTGGTATTTTTTGCCTCCGGCAGCGGACTGGATTGTCTGGCAAACCCGATAAAACTGAGCATGTCGCCACAACGATCAAAGCTACTGGCTGAGACCAGGGAGAGCGTCAATCGGCTGGTGCTTGGGACTCAGTCACTGTTGGCTGGGTACCGGGCATTCCTGGGGCTGGCGGGTAACAGTGATTTATCTCCGCTCAAGTCATGGCGGGAAGAGTTACCGCAACTGGTCAACCGCTTCGAGGCTCTGAAAAAGACCATCCGATATGGTTTGGAGAGTATCATTCTCCCCTCGCAAGCCGGTGAAGAAGACCAGAAATCCAAGGGCGCTTTTCGTCACTGGCTGGCCGCCTGCCAGCAGCTGCAATCTTGCCTTCAGGCACTTAACCCCAAGCAGGCTGATCAGGTCCGGAGTGTCCATGAGCTGATTTTTGCCCTGCATCAGCGCTTCGTAAAGGCACTGGCACCGGTCACAATAGCCTCGGGTCAGGGCCGACTGTCCAGTGAAAGGAAAATTACCTATGTCGATTGTACAACCTCAAGTGATGAGGAACCGCTATTGAGGCCGACCGGCAGAGCATACATGGAAGAGTTGGGGCTCTCAGGGACGGTTATCAGTATGGATGAAGCCATAATTGTTAACCTGAATCTTGGCAGTCATGTGGGCGTGATCGAGCTACTTGAACAGGCAGAGGGAGGTAAAGAAAGAACCTTGCGGCTAACCTTTTCTGACAAATTTGATAGACCTTTTGACTATGGTAGATCCGGCAAGTTCAGGCGTATGTGGTTTCTGGCGCAACTTCTTAAAGAGATCAGACTGGATGAAAATGCGGGTAGCATGAAGCTGAGTTGCAACGCCGCAGCGGGTGAAATGATCGTCGAATGCCCCCGAATGAAATCACGTAAATCCATGCAGTATGCCTTTGAACATCTGATCATTGTATTACGTGCTATGTATAATCTCGATCGTCAGTTCGGGGATAAACTTATTTTTGAAGGCGGCCAGTGGGACTTTAACCGGCTTGCACAGCGCCTTGGTCGTGATGTTGCGACAGAAGAGGATAGATTCGCCTTTCAACATTGCCTTTTCGTAATGTCTTATCGGAGTGGGGGGAGTTGGTACATTACAGCAGCTTGCTGCCGGTTATTAAGCAAATACTACCAACAGTTTATTCATCATGCCCGGCGGTTTGGTGCCTGTCAGTACTCAGTATTTCTCCGGGAAAAACCGGAGGAAAGCCTGCTGGAAATGTTAATGAGTGATGAGATAACTGAGGATATCCGCAGGGAACTCTTACATCATTTTTTATTATTAAATCCCATAAGCGCCACCCGATTGGTTGAGCGAGTGTATAACCTGGAAAATCAATGCTTTGTTATCAATCCATCGTTCAGACACAAATTGGAGTTTTATGCGCCACCGGGCCCACCGCTCGGGGATCATAAAGAAAAGCTCAGGAGTGCCTTGCTGAAACATGGTCTGGACTGTGCCAGCCAGCGGGTTCGAAATGATAAAGACTTTGTATTACCCGTCATGTCAGAACATCCCATGGAGCTGCGATATTTGAGTGAAAAGTTGCGAGATGATAGAGAGATTGTCATAGCCGCTGTCGAAAAGTATCCGGGAGCTTTGCGTTATGCCAGTAAAAGACTTCGGAGCGATAAAAGCATTATTGGATTGGCAGTTGCTGATGGCATTTATGCCTTAACATTCGCCAGTGATACGGTATTGAGTGATCCTGAGTATATGCTGGAGTTAATTGCAAAGAATCATGAAGCTTTCCATTATGCTGCTTCCGAGCTTAAAGATAATGAAGCTTTTATCAATGCAGCAAAACAAAGAAGCCCCGAACTTCGTGAATACCTCAGATAATCTGCAAACAAGGCCTGATCGATTCAGAAAATGTGGACCAGTGCCAACCCTGTTGTTTTTTCTACTGCGTGCCTGAAGCTGACGGGGGAACTTTATAAAAACATGATTGTCAAACGTAAAGATAATCACCAGTCGTTGATTCAAGGATGAATATTAACGTGAGAAGGATATCTTTATGTTACCTTTACCACCTGAAAAAATTGGCAGATCAGATTTTCAAAGCCTGGCCAGTGTCCCCAATCAGAATATTAAGGCTGATAGTTCATACAAAAGGTATTTCAGTGATCTTGAACCCATTGGCTACTGCGACGCAACGTCACTAGCCAAGCGCAAATGCCACTCACCTGTTGCAGATCAGGCTGCTCATTGTTCTGTTGCCAACCGGGCACTACTGGGCGGCAAGGGAATGTTTTTGCAGCGCATGAAAGCAGCCGGTTTGTCTGTGCCGGCGTTTCAGTGTGTGACAACTCAGGTCACCAATGCGCTGGAACAATACCCTCTGGATAGCCAGCGTCTGGAACCCTATTTCCCCGGGATCGGCGATGAACCGGAGGCAAATATCAGTCTGGCAAACATCAGGGAATGCCTCAATGCGATGCTGCCTTCAGAGCAAGCCAGAAGAGACAGCTGGCTGGCAGGTCTGGCGAACTTTATTGCCAGTGATGACTTTTATGAGCAGGTTAGAGATTCTGAAGCGGCCCAACACATCAGGGATCACGGACTATCAACATCAGGGCCGCTTATTGTCCGCAGTTCCGGCATCAATGAAGATAACTACGGCGACGCCCAGGCGGGCAAATACCTTTCGGAAGTTCAGGGAGATGAGGATATTTTGCGAACCTGTCTAAAGGTTATGGCCTCAGCTTACCGGCCTGAAGTCTGTTCCGAAGGCATACCGCAACCCATGGCGCTGATTATCCAGGAGTGTATTGACTGCCTGCACGGCGGAGTCGCCATGAGTTTTCAATCCTTTGATGATGATACCGTCAGGGTTGAGTTCACACGGGGGCAGCCCAGAGGGATAGTGGCCGGGCAGTCCGGTAACAGGCCCCATCGTATTGATATTTTTCGCAAGGAAGGCGCCGACAGCTATCAATACTTTCCCGGGACCATCTCAAGTCATTACATCCTGCGTAAAGACAATAACGGCTATTCGGAAATAAGAATGGATGATGCCGATGCCCAATCAAACGACGTTGAACAACAACTCACTGATGACATGGTTGCAGACCTCAGGGTGATGCTGACAAAGCTGGAAAAGTTGTTGCTCTGTCCGGTGGATGTGGAGTTTGCCATAAACTATCAGGGTCGTCTGTTCCTGTTGCAGGTGCGTCCTGTCACCCGACTCTCCGGCGGCCTGGATTTCGCCATGTCCATACCCGAAGAGACCCTGGCCATTGGCGAGGGTGTCAGCGAAGGCTATTGCACCGGACCACTCTGGCTGGCTGAAGAATCAGCGGCAGACTCTATGCCAGAGGGAGCCATAGTCGTGGCCCGACACGCTAAAGACTGGATGCTTGAGCCCGGGTTCCTGAAGCGGGCAGGAGGCTTTGTTACTGCCACAGGCGGATTCAATGATCATGTCGCGATCCTGATGAAACAGCAACGAAAAACCCTGATGCTGGCCGGTGACCAGTTTGAGTCCGTGGCCGCTCAGGTTGGCCAACAGGCGACGCTGGCCTGTGCCCGCTTTAACGGTAAGCCCGGTGCCTTTATTGTTGCCGGTGACATGACCGGGAAACTGTTGAGTCACGGCATTCTATCCTCTGCTGTTTCTGATGAACCTTCGGCAAAAGCCATCCCTGCATGGGATGAATTGTCCCTCTCAGAAGGCGCACTCCGTCAGGTCGCCAGCGGATTTCAATGGCTCACGGATCAAAATGCCCGCCTGTTGGCATTTTTTGCCACCGGCGGCGGGCTGGATTGTCTGGCAAACCCGGTAAAACTGAGCATGTCACCACAACGATCAAAGCTATTGGCAGAGACCTTGGACAGCGTAAATCGACTGGTTCATGGGGCTCAAGCGCTGCTGGATGGGTACGGGGCATTCCTGCAACTGGCTGTTAAGCAAAGTTCAGACAGAGTCGAGTCATTGCGGCAAGAATTACCGCTGCTGAGCAACCGGTTCGAGATGTTGAAACAGACCATTCAATCCGGGTTAGAGCGTATCACTCTTCCCATGCAAGCTGCCGAAGAAGAGAAGTTATCCCCGGTAAGCTTTCGTCAGTGGCTGGCAGACTGTCATCAGCTACAATCCTGTCTTCAAGCACTCAACCCTAAAAGCGCTGAACAGGTGCGAAGTGTCCATGAACTGATTTTTGCCCTGCATCAGCGTTTTGTGGAGGCATTGGCACCGGTCACTCTGGACTCGGGCCAGGGCAGGCTTTCCAGGGAAGGTTTCGTTGACTACGTTGATTGCACAGTTCGGGGTAACCTGGATGAGAAGGCAGCGATACTGAGCCCGAATGGCAAAACATTAATTAAAGCATTGAGGCGTCGAGGGACTGTTATCACTATGGATGAGGCTGTGATTGTTAACCTGAATCTTGGCAGTCACGTGAGCCTTATCGAGCTGCTTGAACACGCAGAGGGGGGGAAAGGACGAACCCTGCGGTTGACATTTTCTGACCAATTTGAAAAAGATGATAACGCTGAAAATTTCGGCAAGTTCAGGCGTATGTGGTTTCTGGCGCAATTTTTGAGAGAGATCAAACTGGATGAAAATGCTGATCCCATGAAGCTGAGTTGCAACGCCGTAGCGGGTGAAATGATCGTCGAATGCTCTCGAATAAAATTACGTAAAACCATGCAGTATGCCTTTGAAAAACTGATCATTGTCTTAAGTGAGATGCGTGATCTGGATTTTCGGTTGCAGAGCAGACCCATTTTTGAAGGAAGCCATTGGGACTTTAACGTGCTTGCACAACGCCTTGATCATGATGTTGTGACAGAAGCAGATAGATTCGCCTTTCAACATGGCCTTTTCTTAATGTCTTATGAGCCTAGTAGTGGTTGGCACAAAACTGCCGCTTGGCGCCAGTTATTGAGCAAACACCATCAACAGTTTGTTGATTATGCTCATCGGTTGTGTATTTATCTTTTGTCATTGGTAAGTCGGGAAGAATCTGAACAAACTGCGCAGGAAATCTTGATGAGTGATGAGATGAGTGAGGACACCCGCAGAGAGCTCTTAAATCATGTTTTACTTCTCAAACCCAAAATCGCTACTCGATTGATTGAGCAAGTGTATGACTTGGGAAATCAATACTTTGTTATCAGCCCATCTTGCAATGACAAATTGGAGTTTGATGTATCACCGGGCCAGCCAATTGGGGATCATAAAGAAAAGATCAGGAATGCCGTGCTGAAACATGGATTGGAATATGCCAGTAAACAGGTTCGGAATGATAAAAACTTTGTATTACCCGCCATTTCAAAAGATCCTGCACAATTGCGAAAATTGAGTAAGAAACTGAGAGATGACAGCGATGTCATCAAGGCCGCTGTCGCAAAGAATCCAAAATCTCTGCGTTTTGCAAGCCAAAGACTCCGAGGCGATAAAGACATTATCCGAATGATCACTGCTAATAGTATCCGTCACTTACGAGTAGTCAGTAAAGAGGTATTGATGGATCGCCAGTATATGCTCGAACTAATTGAAATAAATCCTGGAGCTTTCAGTTATGCTGCTCCGGAGCTTAAAGATGATAGGGATTTTATCAATGCAGCAAAACAAAGAAACCCTAAAGTTCATAAATTCCTCAGATAATCTACGAATAAGGCCTGATCGGTTCAGACAACCTTGACCGGTGCCAACCCTGTTGTTGTTTTTTCTACTGCCTGTTTAAAGCTGACGGGGGAACTTTATAAAAACATTATGGTCCAATCAAAGGTAATGACTCACTGTTGAATCATGGATGAATATTAACGTGAGAGGGATACCTTTATGTTACCTTCACCACCTGCAACCATTGGCAGATCAGATTTTCAAAGTCTGGCAATTGACCCCAATCATGAGACTGAGGCTGATCGTCCAGCCAAAAGGTATCTTGGTGATCCTGAAGCCACTGGCGTTCCCGACACAAGGTCACTAGCCAAGCGCAAATGCTGTTCTCCTGTTCAAGATCAGGCTGATCATTGTTCTCCTGCCAACCGGGCACTAGTTGGGGGCAAGGGAATGTTTTTGCAGCGCATGAAAGCAGCCGGTTTGTCTGTGCCGGCGTTTCAGTGTGTGACAACTCAGGTCACCAATGCGCTGGAACAATACCCTCTGGATAGCCAGCGTCTGGAACCCTATTTCCCCGGGATCGGCAATGAACCGGAGTCGGAGATCAGTCTGGCAAACATCAGGGAATGCCTCAATGCGATGCTGCCTTCAGAGCAAGCCAGAAGAGACAGCTGGCTGGCGGGTCTGGCGAACTTTATTGCCAATGATGACTTTTATGAGCAGGTTAAAGATTCTGAAGCGGCCCAACACATCAGGGATCACGGACTATCAACATCAGGGCCGCTTATTGTCCGCAGTTCCGGCATCAATGAAGATAACTACGGCGACGCCCAGGCGGGCAAATACCTTTCGGAAGTTCAGGGAGATGAGGATGTTTTGCGAACCTGTCTAAAGGTTATGGCCTCAGCTTACCGGCCTGAAGTCTGTTCCGAAGGCATACCGCAACCCATGGCGCTGATTATCCAGGAGTGTATTGACTGCCTGCACGGCGGAGTCGCCATGAGTTTTCAATCCTTTGATGATGATACCGTCAGGGTTGAGTTCACACGGGGGCAGCCCAGAGGGATAGTGGCCGGGCAGTCCGGTAACAGGCCCCATCGTATTGATATTTTTCGCAAGGAAGGCGCCGACAGCTATCAATACTTTCCCGGGACCATCTCAAGTCATTACATCCTGCGTAAAGACAATAACGGCTATTCGGAAATAAGAATGGATGATGCCGATGCCCAATCAAACGACGTTGAACAACAACTCACTGATGACATGGTTGCAGACCTCAGGGTGATGCTGACAAAGCTGGAAAAGTTGTTGCTCTGTCCGGTGGATGTGGAGTTTGCCATAAACTATCAGGGTCGTCTGTTCCTGTTGCAGGTGCGTCCTGTCACCCGACTCTCCGGCGGCCTGGATTTCGCCATGTCCATACCCGAAGAGACCCTGGCCATTGGCGAGGGTGTCAGCGAAGGCTATTGCACCGGACCACTCTGGCTGGCTGAAGAATCAGCGGCAGACTCTATGCCAGAGGGAGCCATAGTCGTGGCCCGACACGCTAAAGACTGGATGCTTGAGCCCGGGTTCCTGAAGCGGGCAGGAGGCTTTGTTACTGCCACAGGCGGATTCAATGATCATGTCGCGATCCTGATGAAACAGCAACGAAAAACCCTGATGCTGGCCGGTGACCAGTTTGAGTCCGTGGCCGCTCAGGTTGGCCAACAGGCGACGCTGGCCTGTGCCCGCTTTAACGGTAAGCCCGGTGCCTTTATTGTTGCCGGTGACATGACCGGGAAACTGTTGAGTCACGGCATTCTATCCTCTGCTGTTTCTGATGAACCTTCGGCAAAAGCCATCCCTGCATGGGATGAATTGTCCCTCTCAGAAGGCGCACTCCGTCAGGTCGCCAGCGGATTTCAATGGCTCACGGATCAAAATGCCCGCCTGTTGGCATTTTTTGCCACCGGCGGCGGGCTGGATTGTCTGGCAAACCCGGTAAAACTGAGCATGTCACCACAACGATCAAAGCTATTGGCAGAGACCTTGGACAGCGTAAATCGACTGGTTCATGGGGCTCAAGCGCTGCTGGATGGGTACGGGGCATTCCTGCAACTGGCTGTTAAGCAAAGTTCAGACAGAGTCGAGTCATTGCGGCAAGAATTACCGCTGCTGAGCAACCGGTTCGAGATGTTGAAACAGACCATTGAATCCGGGTTAGAGCGTATCACTCTTCTCATGCAAGCCGCTCAAGAAGAGAAGGTATCCCCGGTAAGCTTTCGTCAGTGGGTGGCAGACTGTCATCAGCTACAATCCTGTCTTCAAGCGCTCAACCCTGAAAGCGCTGAGCAGGTGCGAAGTGTCCATGAGCTGATTTTTGCCCTGCATCAGCGCTTCGTAAAAGCGCTGGCTCCGGTCACTCTGGACTCGGGTCAGGGCATTCTGTCCAGAAAAGGGGAAATCACCTATGTCGATTACACGACACCGGGTGCAGAGGCACCGCTGCTGAGGCCGTCCGTCAAAGTACTTATTGCAGAGTCAGAGCTTTCAGGGACTGTTATCACCATGGATGAAGCCTTGATTGTTAACCTGAAACTTGGTAGTCATGTGGGCCTTATCGAGTTGCTTGAACAGGCAGAGGGGGGGAAAGGACGAACCCTGCGGCTGACATTTTCTGACCAATTTGACAGAACTGATTACGCTGATAAATCCGGCAAGTTCAGGCGTATGTGGTTTCTGGCGCAATTACTGAAAGAGATCAAACTGAATGAAAATGCTGATCCCATGAAGCTGTGTTGCAACGCCGTAGCGGGTGAAATGATCGTAGAATGCTCCCGAATGAAATTACGTCAAACCATGCAGGATGCCTTTGAAAAACTGATCATTGTGTTACGCGCTATGTATAATCTGGACATTTGGTTGAAGGGCAGACCCATTTTTGAAGGAGGCCAGTGGGACTTTAACCTGCTTGCACATCACCTTGATCGTGATGTTGCGACAGAAGCGGACAGGTTTGCCTTTCAACATGGCCTTTTCGCAATGTCTTATCGGAATTGGACTGGTTGGCAAAATACTGCCGCTTGCTGCCAGTTATTGAGCGACCATCACCAGCAGTTTGCCCATCATGTCCGGCGGTTAGGTAAGTATCAATCGTCATTGTTAGTATATAAAGAACCAGAAGAGAGTCTGCAGGAAATCTTAATGAGTCATAAGATGAGTGAGAACACTCGCAGGGAGCTCTTGCATCACTATTTATTGGTCAAGCCCAAAAACGCTACCAGATTCATTGAGCAAGTGTATGACTTGGGAAATCAATACTTTGTTATCAAGCCGTCTTACAGTTACAGACTGGAGTTTTATGCGCCACCAGATCAACCGTTCGGTGACCATAAGGAAAAGGTCAGGAATGCCCTGCTGGAACATGGATTGGATTATGCCAGCCAACGGGTTTGGAATGATAAAGACTGTGTATTACCCATCATTTCAGAATATCCCATGGAGTTGCAATATTTGAGTGAAGAGCTGAGGAATGATAGAGATGTCGTCATAGCCGCTGTCAAAAAAGATCCCAGACTTCTTTGTTATGCCAGCAAAAGACTCCGAAGTGATAAAAAAATTATTCAAATGGCCATTGCTGACAGTATAAATCCCTTATTTTTTGCCAGTGAAACGATATTGAATGATCCTGAGTATATGTTGGAGTTAATTGCAAAGAATCATGAAGCTTTCGATTATGCTACTTCCGAGCTTAAAGATAATAAAGCTTTCATCAATGCAGCAAAACAAAGAAACCCCGAACTTCGAAAATACCTCAGATAAGTACTCAGCCATACGGAATCGAATATTTCTGGCTAATTGGTCAGGTGCTCTGCAAGGCGCAACGACGGGAACATAGCAAGCTATGTGACCAGAGTTGCAACGCATCACGACTGCATGGATGCAGGAGCTAGTGCAGCCAAGCCTTGATATCCATACAGCCCACTCGTTCCGATACTCTGTGGTCGTCATTCCCGCGAAGGCGGGAATCCAGCGCCAACAGCGGGTCTCTGCCTTCACGCGGATGAAAAGGCCAGGGGGGCACCGGGCAGTATGGTTCTGGTGATGAGTCTGTGTGGATTCCCGCCTTCGCGGGAATGACGGGAGTGAGGCCGGAAATGACGGGAGGTGAACCAGGGTTTTGCGACACCCTTTGTTGCGTGGGAACGAGGGGTGTATGGATATCAGAGCTTAGCTGCACTAGAGCAACGCAGGAGCAGTTGCCGCGAGTGCCTGAACAATAAGTCAGAAAATATGATTTCGTATGGTTGAGTACTTAATCTGCGAACAAGGTCTGATCGATTCAGACAACGCTGACCAGTGCCAACCCTGTTTTTCTACTGCGTTGACGGGGGAACTTTATAAAAACCTTATTGTCGAACGTGAAGGTAATGACTCGCTGTTGAATCATGGATTTACATGAGAGGGATATCTTTATGTTACCTTTACCGCCTGCAACCACTGGCAGATCAGATTCTCAAAGTCTGGCAACCCCCGATCAGAATACTAAGGCTTATAGTTCAGCCAATAGGTATTTTGGTGATATTGAACCCGTTGTCATTCCCGATACAAGGTCACTAGCCAGGCGCAAATGCCACTCACTTGTCGCAGATCAGGCTGCTCATTGTTCTGTTGCCAACCGGGCACTATTGGGCGGCAAGGGAATGTTTTTGCAGCGCATGAAAGCAGCCGGTTTGTCTGTGCCGACGTTTCAGTGTGTGACAACTCAGGTCACCAATGCGCTGGAACAATACCCTCTGGATAGCCAGCGTCTGGAACCCTATTTCCCCGGGATCGGCAATGAACCGGAGTCGGAGATCAGTCTGGCAAACATCAGGGAATGCCTCAATGCGATGCTGCCTTCAGAGCAAGCCAGAAGAGACAGCTGGCTGGCGGGTCTGGCGAACTTTATTGCCAGTGATGACTTTTATGAGCAGGTTAAAGATTCTGAAGCGGCCCAACACATCAGGGATCACGGACTATCAACATCAGGGCCGCTTATTGTCCGCAGTTCCGGCATCAATGAAGATAACTACGGCGACGCCCAGGCGGGCAAATACCTTTCGGAAGTTCAGGGAGATGAGGATATTTTGCGAACCTGTCTAAAGGTTATGGCCTCAGCTTACCGGCCTGAAGTCTGTTCCGAAGGCATACCGCAACCCATGGCGCTGATTATCCAGGAGTGTATTGACTGCCTGCACGGCGGAGTCGCCATGAGTTTTCAATCCTTTGATGATGATACCGTCAGGGTTGAGTTCACACGGGGGCAGCCCAGAGGGATAGTGGCCGGGCAGTCCGGTAACAGGCCCCATCGTATTGATATTTTTCGCAAGGAAGGCGCCGACAGCTATCAATACTTTCCCGGGACCATCTCAAGTCATTACATCCTGCGTAAAGACAATAACGGCTATTCGGAAATAAGAATGGATGATGCCGATGCCCAATCAAACGACGTTGAACAACAACTCACTGATGACATGGTTGCAGACCTCAGGGTGATGGTGACAAAGCTGGAAAAGCTGTTGCTCTGCCCCGTGGATGTGGAGTTTGCCATAAATCATCAGGGTCGCCTTTTCCTGTTGCAGGTGCGTCCTGTCACCCGACTCTCCGGCGGCCTGGATTTCGCCATGCCCATACCCGAAGAGACCCTGGCCATTGGCGAGGGGGTCAGCGAAGGCTATTGCACGGGACCACTCTGGCTGGCTGAAGAATCAGCGGCAGACTCCATGCCAGAGGGCGCTATTGTCGTGGCTCAACACGCTGAAAACTGGATGCTTGAGCACGGGTTCCTGAAGCGGGCAGGAGGCTTTGTTACTGCCACAGGAGGATTCAATGATCATGTCGCGATCCTGATGAAACAGCAACGAAAAACCCTGATGCTGGCCGGTGATCAGTTTGAGTCTGTGGCCGCTCAGGTTGGCCATCAGGCGACGCTGGCCTGTGCCCGCTTTAACGGTAAGCCCGGTGCCTTTATTGTTGCCGGTGACATGACCGGGAAGCTGGTGAGTCATGGAAGTCTATCCTCTGCTGTTTCTGATGTGCCGCAAGAAAAAGCCGTCCCGTCATGGGATGATGTGTCCCTCTCTGAAGACGCATTCCGTCAGGTCGCCAGCGGTTTTCAGTGGCTCACGGATCAAAATGCCCGCCTGTTGGCATTTTTTGCCTCCGGCGGCGGACTGGATTGCCTGGCAAACCCGGTAAAACTGAGCATGTCACCACAACGATCAAAGCTGCTGGCAGAGACCCTGGACAGCATAAATCGGCTGGTTTATGGGGCTGAAGCGCTGCTGGATGGGTACGGGGCATTCTTGCAACTGGCTGTTAAGAAAAGTTCACACAGAGTCGAGTCATTGCGGCATGAATTACCAGAACTGATCGACCGGTTCGTGATGCTGAAACAGACCATTCAATCCGGGTTAGAGCGTATCACTCTTCTCATGCAAGCCGCTGAAGAAGAGAAGGTATCCCCGGTAAGCTTTCGTCAGTGGGTGGCAGACTGTCATCAGCTACAATCCTGTCTTCAAGCGCTCAACCCCGAAAGCGCTGAGCAGGTGCGAAGTGTCCATGAGCTGATTTTTGCCCTGCATCAGCGCTTCGTAAAAGCGCTGGCTCCGGTCACTCTGGACTCGGGTCAGGGCATTCTGTCCAGAAAAGGGGAAATCACCTATGTCGATTACACGACACTGGGTGCAGAGGCACCGCTGCTGAGGCCGTCCGACAAAGTACTTATTGCAGAGTCAAAGCTTTCAGGGACTGTTATCACCATGGATGAAGCCTTGATTGTTAACCTGAAACTTGGCAGTCATGTGGGCCTTATCGAGTTGCTTGAACAGGCAGAGGGAGGGAAAGGACGAACCCTGCGGCTGACATTTTCTGACCAATTTAACAGAACTGGTTACGCTGATAAATCCGGCAAGTTCAGGCGTATGTGGTTTCTGGCGCAATTACTGAAAGCAATCAAACTGGATGAAAATGCTGATCCCATGAAGCTGAGTTGCAACGCCGTAGCGGGTGAAATGATCGTCGAATGCTCCCGAATGAAATTACGTCAAACCATGCAGTATGCCTTTGAAAAACTCATCATTGTGTTACGTGCTATGTTTGATCTGGATCTTGATTTGCGTTCCAGACCCATTTTTGAAGGAGGTCGGTGGGACTTTAACCTGCTTGCGCAACGTCTTAATTGTGATGTTGCGACAGAAGCCGATAGGTTTGCCTTTCAACATGGCCTTTTTGTAATGTCTTATCGGAATTGGAATGGTTGGCACTATACTGCCGTTTGCTGCCAGTTATTGAGCGACCATCACCAGCAGTTTGCCCATCATGCCCGGCGGTTAGGTGAGTATCAGTCGTCATTGTTTTTTCATGAAACACCGGAAGAGAGTCTGCAGGAAATCTTAATGAGTCATAAGATGAGTGAGAACACCCGCAGGGAGCTCTTGCATCACTATTTATTGTTTGAGCCCAAAAGCGCTACCAGATTCATTGAGCAAGTGTATGTCTTGGGAAATCAATACTTTGTTATCAAGCCGTCTTACAGTTACAGACTGGAGTTTTATTTGTCACCAGGTCAACCGTTTGGGGACTATAAGGAAAAGGTCAGGAATGTCATGCTGGAACATGGATTGGATTATGCCAGCCAGCGGGTTTGGAATGATAAAGACTCTGTATTACCCTTCATTTCAGAATATCCCTTAGAGCTCAAATATTTGAGCGAGGAGCTGAGGAATGATAGAGCTATAGTCATGGCCGCTGTCAAAAAAAATCCCAGAGCTCTGTGTTATGCCAGCGAAACGTTATTGAATGATCGTGAATATATGCTGGAGTTAATTGCAAAGAATCATCAAGCTTTCCGATATGCTGCTTCAGAGCTTAAAGCTGATCCGGTTTTTATGGATGAAGCAACCCTCAAAAGCCCCGAGCTTCGAGAATACTTCAGATAATCTGCGATTAATGTCTGACTTATCCAGACAACTTCTGCCAGTGCCAACCGTGTTGTTGTTTTTTCTGTTGTTTGTTTCAGGCTGATTGCTGAACTTTTTAAAAAAATTATTGTCGAAACAAAGTAATTGATTAATGCCACAGCCATTGAACCATGGATGAATGTTAATAATAGAGGGATATCTTGATGTTTCATGCTAATTTTGGCCGTTCAGAGGGTCAAGTCCTGAAAACTGATCCAAATCGGAATGCCGACGCTGGCGGTCCATCCAGGGAGGCTCGCAGCCTACCCAAAAAGCGTTTCAGTGATCCCGGTCCCTGTGGCGCTCTGACCAGCGAAACTCCTCTGGCCAAGCGTGATTGTCGTCCATCTGTTGCAGATCAGACTGCTGGCTATTCTCCTCCCAATCGGGAACAACTCGGCGGCAAGGGGATGTTTTTGCAGCGCATGAAAGAAGCGGGCCTGTCTGTTCCGCCCTTCCAATGTGTGACTGCTCAAATCATGAATGCGCTGGCACAACACCCTCTCGATACCCATGCTTTAGACCACTATTTCCAAGGGTTTGTTGATGAACCGCTGGCAAAGACCAGCCTCAGGAACATCCGGGAATACCTCAATACCTTGCCACCTTCAGAGCAAACCAAAAGGGATGACTGGCTGTCAGCTATGGCAACATTTATTGCCAGTGATGACTTTTACGAACAGGTGAAAGATTCTGAAGCGGCCCAAAAAATCCGGGGGCTGCACCGTCAGGTGGACCGACTCTCTGGATCACAGCCCGTGATTGTCCGCAGTTCCGGCATCAACGAAGATAACTACGGCGATGCCCAGGCAGGCAAATACCTCTCTGTCATTCAGGCAGGAGGCGATGTTTTCAGAACCTGTCTCATGGTCATGGCCTCAGGTTACCGGCCTGAAGTCTGTCCCGAAGGCATACCGCAACCCATGGCGCTGATCATCCAACAGTGTATTGACTGTCGATATGGTGGAGTCGTCATGAGCTTTCAATCTTTTCAGGATGATACCATCAGGATTGAGTACACAAAGGGTCAGCCCAAAGGCATAGTGGCAGGGCAGTCCGGTAACACGCCCCATCGTATTAATATTTGTCGCAAGGAAGGCGCTGAAAACTTTCAATACTTTCCCGGCAAGGTCTCAAGTCACTTTGTCCTGCACAAAAACAATGATGGCTATCTGGAAACAGAAATTTATGATGCGGACGCCCAATCAGACGACAGTGTTCATAAACTCAGTGATCATTTGGTTGCAAAACTCAGTCAGGCGGTGACAGAGCTGGAAAAGCTGTTGCTCTGTCCGGTGGATGTGGAGTTTGCCATCGATCATCTGGGTAACCTGTTCCTGTTGCAGGTGCGCCCTGTTACCCGGCTTTCTGGCGGCATGGATTTTGCGATGCCTATACCCAAAAAGACCCTGGCCATTGGCGAGGGTGTCAGCGAAGGGCATTGCACCGGAACACTCTGGCTGGCTGAAGAACAAGCGGCAGACTCTATGCCAGAGGGAGCCATTGTCTTAGCCCACCATGCTGCAGACTGGATGCTTGAGCCAGAGTTCCTGAAGCGGGCAGGGGGTTTTGTCTTTGCCGAAGGAGGCTTCAATGATCATGTCGCGATCCTTATGAAACAGGCAGGAAAAACCTTGATGCTCGCCGGTGGACAGTTCGCGGTCGTGGCCGCTCAGGTTGGCCAACAGGTGACGCTGGCCTTTGCCCGCTTCAAAGGTGAGCCTGGCGCCTTTGTTGTTGTCGGTGACCTTAGTGGAAAACTTGCCAGTCGCAGAAGCCTGTCCTCTGCATTTTCTGATGTGTCGCTGCTCAGAGCCGTCCCGTCACGGGATGATTTGTCCCCCCCTGAAGGCACATTCCTTAATGTCGCCAGCGGTTTTCAGTGGCTCACGGATCAAAATGCCCGTTTGTTGGCATTTTTTGCCTCTGGTGGCGGACTGGATTATCTGGCAAATCCCATAAAACTGAGCATGTCACCACAACGTTCAGAGTTGCTGGCAGAGATCAGAGTCAGGGTAAATTGGCTGGTTCAGGGGGCTGAAGCTTTTCTGGATGGCTACCATGCGTTCTTGTTGCTGGCGGGAAAAACAGGTGCTTACGAGGTTCGGTCATTGCGGGATGAAATACCGACATTGAGCAACCGGTTCGAGGCGCTGAAACAGACCATCCGATCCAGTTTAGAGGCTATCATCCTGCTTCTGGATGATGGTAAAAACAGGCAGATAACATTTCATCAATGGCTGACTGCCTGTCAGCAACTGCAATCCTCTCTGCAAGCACTGAATCCTAAAGAGGCTGAGCAGGTCAGGAGTGTTCATGAGCTGATTTTTGCCTTGCACTGGCGCTTTGTAGATGCACTGGCACCGATCACTCAGCTTTCCGGTCAGGGCAAGCTATCAAAAGAAAACAAAATTACCTACCTTGATTACACAACTCAGCGCAACCCGGGAGAAAAGGTACCGCTATTGAGGCCGTCCTCGAAACCATTAATCGAAAAGTGTAGTTGTTATGGGACTGTGGTCGTTATGGATGATGTCTTGATTGTTAACCTGAAGCTCGGAAGTCATGTGTGCCTTATTGAGCTGCTTGAATGCGCAGAGGGAGGCAAAGAACGAACCTTACGGCTGAAATTCTCTGACCAGTTTTATAAAGATGATGGTGTTGATACAACCGCCAAGTTAAAGCGTATGTGGTTTCTGGTGCAGTTATTGAAAGCCCTCGAACTGGATGAAAATGCTGATAGCATAAAGCTGTATTGCAATGCGGTAGCGGGAGGCATTATCGTCGAATGCACTCGAATAAAATCAACTGAAAAGATGCAGGATGCCTTTGAAAAACTGATCATTGTGTTACGTGCTATGTGTAATGTGGATTGTAAAATGCAGTACATTAAGGTTTTTGAAGGAGATCAGTGGAGCTTTAGCTCACTGGCACAACGCCTGACTGGCGATGTTGCGGCAGAAGCTGACAGGTTCGCCTTTCAACATTGCCTTTTCGCAATGTATTATGAGGAGCATTTCTCCTACAGTCCTGATTATTTGCTGTTATTACCCGATCACTACCAGCAATTTATTAATTATGCCCAACGGTTTGCCGAGTGTCGTAATAAATCGTGTCGTAATAAATCGGAGGACGACTATCGGCAAATATTAATGAGCAATGAGATCACTGAAGAAACCCGCAGGGAATTTTTACATCATTTGTTATTCCTGGATGCCAGAAGAACGGCTCTATTGGTTGAGGATGTTTATCCCGATTTGAGAGATAAATACTATGTTATAAAACCATCATCCTACAGTTACCGGCTAAGTTTTGAAGTCCCTCCGGATCTGTGGCTTTCTGATGATAAAGAAACATTCAAAAAAGCCTTGCTGAAGCACGGGCTGCAATATGGCAGTCAGCGGGTTCGGAATGATAAAGACCTGGTATTACCAATCATTGCAGAACGTCAAGGAGACCTTGAGTTTGCTGGTGAAAAAATGAAGAATGATAAAGAGGTTGTCATGACTGCAGTCAAAGAGCATGGCATTTGGCTGCGATATGCCAGCCCGGAAATGCGGGATGATGAAAACATTGTAAAGGTCGCTATCGCCAGTTATCCACCAGCACTGAGTTTTGCAAGTGAAAGAATCCGAAGCGACAAAAACATTATACAAATGGCAATTGTTGATGATATCTGTTGCTTACAATGTGCCAGTAAAAGAGTACGGAGTGATCGCGAGTATTTGCTGAACTTGATTGAACATAATTATCGTGCTTTCGACTCTGCTGCTAATGAACTTAAACGCGATAAGGATTTTATCCGATCAGCAATCCACAGAAACCCTGATGTTGTTCAATACCTCTCTGCGGAGACTTTAAGAATGTGTCTGAGTACTGGGAGTGCAAGTTCACAACAGAAAAATCAGCCCGAAAACGCTGAGGACCATAACGTTCTGTGTAACATCCTCTAAGCCTGATTATCAGCCAGTTGCTACCGGTTTTTTTAAGCAGGCAAGCAACAATTTTCTCATCAGATAACGCCCTCCAGTGCAAACCGAGTTGTTATTTATCCTATTGCGTGCTTCAGGCTGAACTTTATAAAAATAGTATTGTCCAAACAAAGTAATTGATTAATGCCACAGCCATTGAACCATGGATGAATGTTAATAATAGAGGGATATCTTGATGTTTCATGCTAATTTTGGCCGTTCAGAGGGTCAAATCCTGAAAACTGATCCAAATCGAAATGCCGACGCTGGCGGTCCATCCAGCGAGGCTCGCAGCCTATCCCAGCGGCATTTCAGTGATCTTGGTCCCTCGGGCGCTCTGACCAGCGAAACTCCACTGGCCAAGCGTGATTGTCGTCCATCTGTTGCAGATCAGACTGCTGGCTATTCTCCTCCCAATCGGGAACAACTCGGCGGCAAGGGGATGTTTTTGCAGCGCATGAAAGAAGCGGGCCTGTCTGTTCCGCCCTTCCAATGTGTGACTGCCCAAATCATGAATGCGCTGGCACAACACCCTCTCGATACCCATGCTTTAGACCACTATTTCCCCAGGTTTGTTGATAAATCGCTGGCAAAGACCAGCCTAAGGAACATCCGGGAATACCTCAATACCTTGCCACCTTCAGAGCAAACCAAAAGGGATGACTGGCTGTCAGCTATGGCAGCATTTATTGCCAGTGATGACTTTTACGAACAGGTGAAAGATTCTGAAGCGGCCCAAAAAATCCGGGAGCTGCACCGTCAGGTGGACCGACTCTCTGGATCACAGCCCGTAATTGTCCGCAGTTCCGGCATCAACGAAGATAACTACGGCGATGCCCAGGCGGGTAAATACCTTTCTGTCATTCAGGCAGGAGGCGATGTTTTCAGAACCTGTCTCATGGTCATGGCCTCAGGTTACCGGCCTGAAGTCTGTCCCGAAGGCATACCGCAACCCATGGCGCTGATCATCCAACAGTGTATTGACTGTCGATATGGTGGAGTCGTCATGAGCTTTCAATCTTTTCAGGATGATACCATCAGGATTGAGTACACACGGGGTCAGCCCAGAGGCATAGTGGCAGGACAGTCCGGTAACACGCCCCACCGTATCGATATTTCTCGCAAGGGTAGGGAAGGCAATGACAGTTATCAATACTTTCCCGGGAAGGTCTCCAGTCACTTTGTCCTGCACAAAAACAATGATGGCTATCTGGAAACAGAAATTTATGATGCGGACGCCCAATCAGACGACAGTGAGCATAAACTCAGTGATCATTTGGTTGCAAAACTCAGTCAGGCGGTGACAGAGCTGGAAAAGCTGTTGCTCTGTCCGGTGGATGTGGAGTTTGCCATCGATCATCTGGGTAACCTGTTCCTGTTGCAGGTGCGCCCTGTTACCCGGCTTTCTGGCGGCATGGATTTTGCGATGCCAATACCCAAAGAGACCCTGACCATTGGTGAGGGTGTCAGCGAAGGCCATTGCACAGGAACACTCTGGCTGGCTGAAGAACAATCGGCAGACTCCATGCCAGAGGGGGCCATTATCGTGGCCCACCATGCTGCAGACTGGATGCTTGAGCCAGAGTTCCTGAAGCGGGCAGGGGGTTTTGTCTTTGCCGAAGGAGGCTTCAATGATCATGTCGCGATCCTTATGAAACAGGCAGGAAAAACCTTGATGCTGGCCGGTGGACAGTTCGCGGTCGTGGCCGCTCAGGTTGGCCAACAGGCGACGCTGGCCTTTGCCCGCTTCAAAGGTGAGCCTGGCGCCTTTGTTGTTGTCGGTGACCTTAGCGGCGAACTTGCCAGTCGCAGAAGCCTGTCCTCTGCATTTTCTGATGTGTCGCTGCTCAGAGCCGTCCCGTCACGGGATGATTTGTCCCCCCCTGAAGGCACATTCCTTAATGTCGCTAGCGGTTTTCAGTGGCTCACGGATCAAAATGCCCGTTTGTTGGCATTTTTTGCCTCTGGTGGCGGACTGGATTATCTGGCAAATCCCATAAAACTGAGCATGTCAACACAACGTTCAGAGTTGTTGGCAGAGATCAGAGTCAGGGTAAATCGGTTGGTTCAGGGGGCTGAAGCATTTCTGGATGGCTACCGTGCGTTCTTGTTGCTGGCGGGAAAAACAGGTGCTTACGAGGTTCGGTTATTGCGGGATGAAATACCGACATTGTGCAACCGGTTCGAGGCGCTGAAACAGACCATCCGATCCAGTTTAGAGGCTATTATCCTGCTTCTGGATGATGGTAAAAACAGGCAGATAACATTTCATCAATGGCTGACTGCCTGTCAGCAACTGCAATCCTCTCTGCAAGCACTGAATCCTAAAGAGGCTGAGCAGGTCCGGAGTGTTCATGAGCTGATTTTTTCCTTGCACTGGCGCTTTGTAGATGCACTGGCACCGATCACTCAGCTTTCCGGTCAGGGCAAGCTATCAAAAGAAGCGAATATTACCTACCTTGATTACACAACTCAGTGCAACCCGGGAGAAAAGGCACTGCTATTGAGGCCGTCCTCGAAAGCATTAATTGAAAAGTTTGCTTGTTCAGGGACTGTCGTCATCATGGATGATGTCTTGATTGTTAACCTGGAGCTTGGAAGTCATGTATGCCTTATTGAGCTGCTTGAATACGCAGAGGGAGGCAAAGAACGAACCTTACGGCTGAAATTCTCTGATCCGTTTTATAAAGATGATGGTGTTGATACAACCGCCAAGTTAAAGCGTATGTGGTTTCTGGTGCAGTTACTGAAAGCCCTCGAACTGGATGAAAATGCTGATAGCATGAAGCTGTTTTGCAATGCGGTAGCGGGAGGCATTATCGTCGAATGCACTCGAATAAAAGCAACTGAAAACATGCAGGATGCCTTTGAAAAACTGATTGTTGTATTACGTGATATGTGTGATGTGGATTGTAAAATGCAGTACATTGAGGTTTTTGAAGGAGATCAGTGGAACTTTAGCTCACTGGCACAACGCCTGACTGGCGATGTTGCGGCAGAAGCTGACAGGTTCGCCTTTCAACATTGCCTTTTCGCAATGTATTATGAGAAGCATTTCTCCTACAGTCCTGATTATTTGCTGTTATTACCCGATCACTACCAGCAATTTATTAATTATGCCCAACGGTTTGATGAGTGTCGTAATAAATCGGAGGACGACTATCGGCAAATATTGATGAGCAATGAGATCACTGAAAAAACCCGCAGGGAATTTTTACATCATTTGTTATTCCTCGATGCCAAAAGAACGGCTCCATTGGTTGAAGATATTTATCCCGATTTGAGAGATAAATACTATGTTATAAAACCATCATCCTACAGTTACCGGCTAAGTTTTGAAGTCCCTCCGGATCTGTGGCTTTCTGGTGATAAAGAAACATTCAAAAAAGCCTTGCTGAAGCACGGACTGCAATATGGCAGTCAACGGGTTCGGAATGATAAAGACCTGGTATTACCAATCATTGCAGAGCGTCAAGAAAATCTTAAATTTGCTGGTGAAAAAATGAAGAATGATAAAGAGGTTGTCATGACTGCAATCAAAGAGGACGGCATTTGGCTGAAATATGCCAGCCTGGAAATGCGGGATGATGAAAATATTGTAAAGACCGCTATCGCCAGTTATCCACCAGCGCTGAGTTTTGCAAGTGAAAGAATCCGAAGCGACAAAAACATTATAAAAATGGTTATCGATGATAATATTGTGAACTTAAAATGTGCCAGTAAAAGAATACTGAGTGATCGCGAGTATCTGCTGAACCTGATTGAACATCATTGTCGTGTTTTCAATTATGCTGTTGATGAACTCAGGCGCGATAGGGATTTTATCCGATCAGCAATCTACAGGAACCCTGATGTTGTTCAATACCTCTCCGAGAAGACTTTAAGAATGTGTCTGAGTACTGGGAGTGCAAGTTCACAACAGAAAAATCAGCCCGAAAACGCTGAGGACCATAGCATTCTGTGTAACATCCTCTAAGCCTGATTATCAGCCAGTTGCTACCGGTTTTTTTAAGCAGGCAAGCAATAATTTTCTCATCAGATAACGCCCTCCAGTGCAAACCGAGTTGTTATTTATCCTGTTGCGTGCTTCAGGCTGAACTTTATAAAAATAGTATTGTCCAAACAAAGTAATTGATTAATGCCACAGCCATTGAACCATGGATGAATGTTAATAATAGAGGGATATCTTGATGTTTCATGCTAATTTTGGCCGTTCAGAGGGTCAAATCCTGAAAACTGATCCAAATCGGAATGCCGACGCTGGCGGTCCATCCAGGGAGGCTCGCAGCCTATCCAAAAAGCGTTTCAGTGATCCCGGTCCCTGTGGCGCTCTGACCAGGGAAACTCCTCTGGCCAAGCGTGATTGTCGTCCATCTGTTGCAGATCAGACTGCTGGCTATTCTCCTCCCAATCGGGAACAACTCGGCGGCAAGGGGATGTTTTTGCAGCGCATGAAAGAAGCGGGCCTGTCTGTTCCGCCCTTCCAATGTGTGACTGCTCAAATCATGAATGCGCTGGCACAACACCCTCTCGATACCCATGCTTTAGACCACTATTTCCAGGGGTTTGTTGATGAACCGCTGGCAAAGACCAGCCTCAGGAACATCCGGGAATACCTCAATACCTTGCCGCCTTCAGAGCAATCCAAAAGGGATCACTGGCTGTCAGCTATGGCAACATTTATTGCCAGTGATGACTTTTACGAACAGGTTAAAGATTCTGAAGCGGCCCGAAAAATCCGGGAGCTGCTCCGTCAGGTGGACCGACTCTCTGGATCACAGCCCGTGATTGTCCGCAGTTCCGGCATCAACGAAGATAACTACGGCGATGCCCAGGCAGGCAAATACCTCTCTGTCATTCAGGCAGGAGGCGATGTTTTCAGAACCTGTCTCATGGTCATGGCCTCAGGTTACCGGCCTGAAGTCTGTCCCGAAGGCATACCGCAACCCATGGCGCTGATCATCCAACAGTGTATTGACTGTCGATATGGTGGAGTCGTCATGAGCTTTCAATCTTTTCAGGATGATACCATCAGGATTGAGTACACAAAGGGTCAGCCCAAAGGCATAGTGGCAGGGCAGTCCGGTAACACGCCCCATCGTATTAATATTTGTCGCAAGGAAGGCGCTGAAAACTTTCAATACTTTCCCGGCAAGGTCTCAAGTCACTTTGTCCTGCACAAAAACAATGATGGCTATCTGGAAACAGAAATTTATGATGCGGACGCCCAATCAGACGACAGTGTTCATAAACTCAGTGATCATTTGGTTGCAAAACTCAGTCAGGCGGTGACAGAGCTGGAAAAGCTGTTGCTCTGTCCGGTGGATGTGGAGTTTGCCATCGATCATCTGGGTAACCTGTTCCTGTTGCAGGTGCGCCCTGTTACCCGGCTTTCTGGCGGCATGGATTTTGCGGTGCCTATACCCAAAAAGACCCTGGCCATTGGCGAGGGTGTCAGCGAAGGCCATTGCACCGGAACACTCTGGCTGGCTGAAGAACAAGCGGCAGACTCTATGCCAGAGGGAGCCATTGTCTTAGCCCACCATGCTGCAGACTGGATGCTTGAGCCAGGGTTCCTGAAACGGGCCGGGGGTTTTGTCTTTGCCGAAGGAGGCTTCAATGATCATGTCGCGATCCTTATGAAACAGGCAGGAAAAACCTTGATGCTGGCCGGTGGACAGTTCGCGGTCGTGGCCGCTCAGGTTGGCCAACAGGCGACGCTGGCCTTTGCCCGCTTCAAAGGTGAGCCTGGCGCCTTTGTTGTTGTCGGTGACCTTAGTGGAAAACTTGCCAGTCGCAGAAGCCAGTCCTCTGCATTGTCTGATGTGTCGCTGCTCAGAGCCGTCCCGTCACGGGATGATTTGTCCCCCCCTAAAGGCACATTCCTTAATGTCGCCAGCGGCTTTCAGTGGCTCACGGATCAAAATGCCCGTTTGTTGGCATTTTTTGCCTCTGGTGGCGGACTGGATTATCTGGCAAATCCCATAAAACTGAGCATGTCACCACAACGTTCAGAGTTGCTGGCAGAGATCAGAGTCAGGGTAAATTGGCTGGTTCAGGGGGCTGAAGCTTTTCTGGATGGCTACCGTGCGTTCTTGTTGCTGGCGGGAAAAACAGGTGCTTACGAGGTTCGGTCATTGCGGGATGAAATACCGACATTGTGCAACCGGCTCGAGGCGCTGAAACAAACCATCCGATCCAGTTTGGAGGCTATTATCCTGCTTCTGGATGATGGTAAAAACAGGCAGATAACATTTCATCAATGGCTGACTGCCTGTCAGCAACTGCAATCCTCTCTGCAAGCGCTGAATCCTAAAGAGGCTGAGCAGGTCCGGAGTGTTCATGAGCTGATTTTTGCCTTGCACTGGCGCTTTGTATCTGCACTGGCACCGATCACTCAGCTTTCCGGTCAGGGCAAGCTATCAAAAGAAGCGAATATTACCTACCTTGATTACACAACTCAGTGCATCCCGGGAGAAAAGGCACTGCTATTGAGGCCGTCCTCGAAAGCATTAATTGAAAAGTTTGCTTGTTCAGGGACTGTCGTCATCATGGATGATGTCTTGATTGTTAACCTGAAGCTTGGAAGTCATGTGTGCCTTATTGAGCTGCTTGAATGCGCAGAGGGAGGCAAAGAACGAACCTTACGGCTGAAATTCTCTGACCAGTTTTATAAAGATGATGGTGTTGATACAACCGCCAAGTTAAAGCGTATGTGGTTTCTGGTGCAGTTACTGAAAGTGCTCCAACTGGATGAAAATGCTGATAGCATGAAGCTGTTTTGCAATGCGGTAGCGGGAGGCATTATCGTCGAATGCACTCGAATAAAAGCAACTGAAAACATGCAGGATGCCTTTGAAAAACTGATTATTGTATTACGTGATATGTGTAATGTGGATTGTAAAATGCAGTACATTAAGATTTTTGAAGGAGATCAGTGGAGCTTTAGCTCACTGGCACAACGCCTGAGCGGCGATGTTGCGGCAGAAGCTGACAGGTTCGCCTTTCAACATTGCCTTTTCGCAATGTATTATGAGGAGCATTTCTCCTACAGTCCTGATTATTTGCTGTTATTACCCGATCACTACCAGCAATTTATTAATTATGCCCAACGGTTTGCCGAGTGTCGTAATAAATCGTGTCGTAATAAATCGGAGGACGACTATCGGCAAATATTAATGAGCAATGAGATCACTGAAGAAACCCGCAGGGAATTTTTACATCATTTGTTATTCCTGGATGCCAGAAGAACGGCTCTATTGGTTGAGGATGTTTATCCCGATTTGAGAGATAAATACTATGTTATAAAACCATCATCCTACAGTTACTGGCTAAGTTTAGAAGTCCCTCCGGATCTGTGGCTTTCTGGTGATAAAGAAACATTCAAAAAAGCCTTGCTGAAGCACGGACTGCAATATGGCAGTCAACGGGTTCGGAATGATAAAGACCTGGTATTACCAATCATTGCAGAACGTCAAGGAGACCTTGAGTTTGCTAGTGAAAAAATGAAGAATGATAAAGAGGTCGTCATGACCGCAGTCAAAGAGAATGGCATTTGGCTGGATGATGCTGGCCCGGAAATGCGGGATGATGAAAATATTGTAAAGACCGCTATCGCCAGTTATCCACCAGCGCTGAGGTATGCAAGTGAACGAATCCGAAGTGATAAAAACATTATAAAAATGGTTATCGATGATAATATTGTGAACTTAAAATGTGCCAGTAAAAGAATACTGAGTGATCGCGAGTATCTGCTGAACCTGATTGAACATCATTGTCGTGTTTTCAATTATGCTGTTGATGAACTCAGGCGCGATAGGGATTTTATCCGATCAGCAATCTACAGGAACCCTGATGTTGTTCAATACCTCTCCGAGAAGACTTTAAGAATGTGTCTGAGTACTGGGAGTGCAAGTTCACAACAGAAAAATCAGCCCGAAAACGCTGAGGACCATAGCATTCTGTGTAACATCCTCTAAGCTTGATTATCAGCCAGTTGCTACCGGTTTTTTTAAGCAGGCAAGCAATAATTTTCTCATCAGATAACGCCCTCCAGTGCAAACCGAGTTGTTAAGTACCTAACCAGTTGGTTTCACATATTCTGGACGGCGGCTTTTTCCATCCTTCTGCGTTCCAACGCTGGTTGCGTAGCTAAGGCTACGCGTCCGTCGTTGCGCCTTGAAGAATGAAAAAATCCACTCGCCATAATATGTGAAACCAACTGGCCAGGTACTTATTTATCCTATTGCGTGCTTCAGGCTGAACTTTACAAAAAAATTATTGTCAATAGAAAGGGATTTGTTTATTCGTCAGCGATTGAATCATGGATGAATATCAATAACGGAGGGAAGTCTTGATGTTTCCTGCTCATTCTGGCCGTTCAGAGGGTCAAATCCCGAAAACTGATCCAAATCGGGATGCTGGTGCCGACAGTTCATCCAAGGGGATTAGCAGTTTATCTAAAAGGCATTCCAGTGATCCTTATCCCTGTGGCGTTGCGACCAGCGAAACTCCCCTGACCAAGCGTCACTGCCGTCCATCTGTTGCAGATCAGACTGCTGGCTATTCTCCTCACAATCGGGAACAACTCGGGGGCAAGGGGATGTTTTTGTGGCGCATGAAAAAGGCTGGTCTGTCTGTTCCGCCCTTCGAATGTGTGACTGCTCAAGTTATGAATGCGCTTGAACAACACCCTCTGGATAGCCATCTTTTAGACCGCTATTTTCCCGGGATTGTCCATGAGTGGGACACAGGGAACAGCCTGAGGAACATTCGTGACTACCTCAATACCTTGCCGCCTTCAGAGCAAACCAAAAGGGATGACTGGCTGTCGGGTCTGGCAGAATTTATTGCCAGTAATGATTATTACCAACAGGTTAAAGATTCTGAAGCGGCTCGACAAATAGCTGGTCTGCGCCGTCAGCTGGGTGTACTCCTTGCATCACAAGCGGTTATTGTCCGCAGCTCTGGCATCAATGAGGATAATTACGGCGATGCCCAGGCGGGCAAATACCTCTCTTTGGTTCAGGGAGAAGAAGATATTTTGCGAACCTGTCTCAAGGTCATGGCTTCAGCTTGCCGGCCTGAAATCTGTCCCGAAGGCATACCGCAACCCATGGCGCTCATTATCCAACAGTGCATTGATTGTCGATATGGCGGAGTCGCCATGAGTTTTCAATCCTTTCAGGATGATACCGTCAGGATTGAGTACACACGGGGTCAGCCCAGAGGCGCAGTGGCAGGGCAGTCCGGAAACAGGCCCCACCGTATTGATATTTATCGCGAGGATCGTGAAGAAGAAGCTGCCAGCTCTCAATACTTTCCGGGGACGATCTCAAGTCGCTTCATCCTGCAAAAGAACGATAACGGCTATTCGGAAACAAGAATTGATAATGCCGATGCCCAGTCAGGCGACGTTGGACAACAACTCAGTGATGACACGGTTTCGACACTCATGGAGTGGCTGACAGAGCTGGAAAACTTATTACTCTGCCCCGTGGATGTGGAGTTTGCTATTGATCATCAGGGGTGTCTGTTCCTTTTGCAGGTGCGCCCTGTTACCCGCCTCTCTGGTGGCATGGATTTTGTCATGTCCATACCCGAAGAGACCCTGGCCATTGGCGAGGGCGTCAGCGAAGGCTTCTGCACCGGTCCACTCTGGTTGGCCAGTCAGCCAGAGGCAGGCTCTATGCCAGAGGGAGCCATTGTCGTGGCCCACCATGCTGAAGACTGGATGCTTGGGCCTGAGTTTCTGAAGAGGGTTGGTGGTTTTGTCATTGCTGAGGGAGGATTCAATGATCACGTAGCAATCTTCATGAAACAGGCAGAAATAGCTTTGATGCTGGCCGGTGGCCAGTTTACGGCAGTGGTCGCTCAGGTTGGGCAACAGGCGACGCTGGCCTGTGCCCGCTTTAACGAAAAACCCGGAGCCTTTATTGTTGCCGGTGACCTTAGCGGAAAACTGGCCAGTTGCAGAAGCCTGTCCTCTGCATTTTCTGATCTATCGTTGGCAAAGGCCGTCCCGTCACGGGATGATTTGTCCCCCCCTGAAGGCACATTCCTTCAGGTTGCCGACGGTTTTCAATGGCTCACAGATCAGAATGCCCGTCTGTTGGCAATGTTTGCCTCCGGCGGCGGACTGGATTGTCTGGCAAATCCGGTAAAACTGAGCATGTCTCGACAACGATCCGGGATACTGGCAAAGATCAGAGACAGTGTAAACAGGCTGGTTCATGGAGCTGAAGCAATGCTGGATGGGTACCGGGCATTCCTGCTGCTGGCGGGTAACAGCAGTTCATCAGAGGTTCAGTTATTGCAGGATGAAGTACTACTATTAAGCAACCGGTTCAAGACACTGAAACAGACCATCCAATCATTGCTGGAGGCTATCATCCTGCCCCAGGATGACGATGAAGAACGGCAGTTATCGTTTCGTCATTGGCTGTCAGCCTGCCAACAACTGCAATCTTGTCTTCAAGCACTCAATCCCAGGGAGGCTGAGCAGTTCCAAAGTGTCCATGAAGTGATTTTTGCGCTGCATCTGCGCTTTATAAAAGCACTGGCACCGATCACTCTGGACTCGGGTCAGGGCCGGTTATCCAGGGAAAAGCGAATCACTTATGTTGATTACACGACCCAGGGTAATCCTGATGAAAATGCGTTGCTATTGAGTCCAACCGGTAAAGCCATTATGAATGAATTAGAGCTTTCAGGGACTGTTGTCATTATGGATGATGCCTTGTTGGTTAATCTGGGATTAGGCGTTCATGTCAGCCTTGTTGAATTATTTGAAAACGCAGAGGGTGGGAAAGGACGAACCTTGCGGCTGAAATTTTCTGACCAATTCGATAGACCTGGTGGCTTATATAAATCCGGCAAGTTACAGCGGGTCTGGTTTCTGACACAGTTTCTGAAGGCCATCGAACTGGATGAAAATGCTGATCCAATGAGGCTCAGTTACAATGCGGTAGCGCGTGAAGTTATTGTCGAATGTACGCGAATGCAATCACCTCAAGCTATGCAGTATGCCTTTGAAAAGCTGATGCTTGTTTTAGATTCTATGACTGATCTTGATATTCTCTTTGATTACGAAGACATTTTTGAAGAACCTCATTGGGATTTTAACTTGCTTGCACAACGTCTTAATCCCGTTGTTGCGACAGAAGCTGATAGATTCACCTTTCAACATTGCCTTTTTTCAATGTTTTATAAGAACGATTATTGGATGAGTCCCGCTTGTTGCCAGTTACTCAGTAACCATCTTCAACAGTTTGTTCATCATACTGAGCGATTAGGGGAGTGTCGGTCTTTAGTCTATTCAGGGAAAAAACCGGAGGCGAGTCTGAAGGAAATATTTATGAGTGATGACATGAATGAGAGCATGCGCAGGGAGCTCTTACATCATTTTTTATTGCTAGATCCCTATTACTCTGTTGGCCCGGTTGAGGATTTTTATCACCATTTGAGAGGCCAATACTTTATTATCAAGCCATCACACGCTTACACGCTGACGTTTGTTGTTCCACCGGTTCAGTCGCTTTCGGATATTAAAGAAAAGGTCAGGCAAGCTTTGCTGAAAGATGGGCTGGAATATGCCAGCCAACGGGTTCGAAATGATAAAGACCTTGTATTAGAAGCCATTGCAGTAAATCCATTTAACCTGAAATATGTAGGTGAAGAACTGAAGAGTGATAAAGATGTCATCCTAGCCGCAGTTACTCAGAAGAGCTATTGTATGAGCTGCGTCAGCCCGGAACTCCCAAATTATGATGAGCTGGTGATAGCGGCTATCGCAAAGCGTCCAGCAGTTGTGAGGTATGCCAGTGAAAAAATCCGAAGTGATAAAAACATTATTCAAAGTGTCATTGCTCATAATATTGATTACCTCGCATATGCCAGTAATACGGTGTTGAATAATTACCATTCTATGCTCGATTTTATTGAACAAAATCCACGTGCTTTTGAATTTGCTGCTCCCGGGCTTAAACTTAATAAGGCTTTTATCGAGGCAGCAAAACAAAGAAATCCCGCAGTTATTCAATACACCAGAGAGCTTTTGGATAAGGTCTGAATGGCTCTGAAAAGTTGGTCAGTGCAAACCCTGTTGCCAGCTTATTGGCATTCTTTTTATTTCGTATTTCAGTCTGACGGGGGGAACTTTATAAAAATATCATTGCCTGAACAGGGTGATACATTGAATTTCTGGCAATTAAATTATGTATGAGTACTTAGTATGACGTGGATGTCGCGATGTTACCTTTACCTGAAAATTTTGGCAAATTAGATCCCCGAAGCCCGGGAACCTGTTCAAATCAGAACACCGGGGCTGGCAGTCTATCCAACAGGGTTCGCAGTGCAATCAAAAGGCATTTCGATAATCCTGTACCCCGTGGCGTTTCGACCAGCGAAACCCCTTTAACCAAACGTCTCTGCCGTTTAGCTGTTTCAGAGCAGGCTGCTGGCTGTTCTCCTTCCGAACGGGAACAGTTCGGGGGCAAGGGAATGTTTTTGTTGTGCATGAAAGCAGCCGGTCTGTCTGTTCCGCCCTTCGAATGTGTTAGTGCTCAAGTCATGAATGCGCTTGAACAACACCCTCTGGATGCCCATCTTTTAGACTGCTACTTCCCCGGAATTATTTATGAACCGGAGGCGGGGACCAGCCTGGCAAACATCAGGAAATACCTCAATGCCCTGCCGCCTTCAGAGCAAACCAAAAGGGATGAATGGCTGTCGGGTATGGCGAAATTAATTGCCAGTAATGACTATTACGAACAGATTAAAGATTCTGAAGCAGCCCGACAAATCAGGGTTCTGCGCTCTCAGCTGGGCAAAGTCTCCAACTCACAGCCCGTAATTGTTCGCAGTTCCGGCATCAATGAAGATAACTACGGCGATGCCCAGGCGGGCAAATACCTCTCTTTAGTTCAGGGGGAAGAGGATATTTTGCGAACCTGTCTTAAGGTCATGGCCTCGGGTTACCGGCCTGAAGTCTGTCCCGAAGGCATACCACAACCCATGGCGCTGGTTATCCAACAGTGCATTGATTGCCTATACGGCGGGGTCTTTACGAGCTTTCAATCCTTTCAGGATAAAACCGTCAGGGTTGAGTACACAAAGGGTCAGCCCAAAGGCGTAGTGGCAGGACAATTCGGTAATACGCCCCACCGCATCGATATTTATCGCAAGGAAGGTGCCGAAGACGTTCAATACTACCCTGGGACCATCTCAAGTCACTTCATCCTGTACAAGCACAATAATGGCTTTTCGGAAACAAGAATTGATAATGTCGATGCTCAATCAGGCGACGGTGGTCTGAAACTCACTGATAAAATGCTTTCAGATCTCAGGGACGCGGTGACAAAACTGGAAGACCTTTTGCTCTGCCCCGTGGATGCGGAGTTTGCCATTGATCACCGGGGTTGCCTGTTCCTGTTGCAGGTGCGCCCTGTTACCCGACTCGCTGGCGACATGGATTTCGCCATGCCCATACCGGAAGAGACCATTGCTTCTGGCGAGAGCGTTAGCGAAGGCTACTGCACCGGACCCATCTGGCTGGCCAGTGAACAGGAGGCAGACTCTATGCCAGAAAGTGCCATTGTCGTGGCCCATCACGCTGGAGACTGGATGCTTGAGCCTGAGTTCCTGAAGCAGGCAGGAGGCTTTGTCATCGCCGAAGGAGGATTCAATGATCATGTAGCAATCCTCATGAAACAGGAAGGAAAAACGTTGATGCTGGCCGGTGGGCAGCTTGCGGCAGTGGAAGCTCAGGTTGGGCAACAGGCGACGCTGGCCTGTGCACGCTTTAAAGGTAATCCCGGAGCCTTTATTGCTGCTGGTGACCTTAGCGAAAAACTGGCCAGTTACAGAAGTCTGACCTCTGTTGTTTCTGAGGTGCCGTTAACCAAAGCCGTTCCGTCACGGCAGGATTTGTCCCCCGCTGAAGGTACATTCGACCAGGTTGCCAGCGGTTTTCAGTGGCTCACAGATCAAAACGCCCGCCTGTTGGCATTTTTTGCCTCAGGCGGCGGACTGGATTGTCTGGCAAACCCGATAAAACTGAGTATGTCGTCACAACGCTCAAAGTTGCTGGCAGGGACCAGGGACAGTGTAAACCGGCTGATTCATGGGGCTGAAGCATTGCTGAATGGGTACAAGTCATTCCTGCAGCTTGCGAGCGTAAAGGACCCATCCGAAATCGGGCCATGGCTGAATGAATTACCGGAACTGACCAGCCGGTTCAAGACGTTGAAAGAGAAAATCCAATCAGAGTTAGAAATGATGCTCCTTCCCCTGCAAGTCGGTGAAGAAGGTCAGAAATCCATGGGCATTTTTCGACACTGGTTGACGGCGTGTCAGCAACTAAAGTCATCTCTTCAGGCACTCAATCCCAATGCGCCCGAGCAGCTCCGAAGTCTCCATGAACTGATTTTTGCCTTGCATGAGCGCTTCGTCAAGGCACTGGCACCGGTTACTCTGGCCTCGGGTCAGGGCAAGATCAGCAGGATATGGCCCATCACCTATGTAGATTGCAGGACTCCGGGTGACTCGGCTAAAAAGGTACCGCTATTCACTCACTCCTGCAATGCATCCCTCATAAGATCAGAGTGTGCAGCGACTGTCATCATTATGGATGCTGCTTTGATTGCTAACCTTCAACTGGGACATCATGTGGGCCTTATCGAGCTACTTGAAGAAGCAGAAGGGGGGAAAGGACGTACCCTGCGGCTGAAATTTTCTGACCGGTTTGCCACAGCTGATGGCAGTGATGGTTCCGGCAAATTGAAACGTATGTGGTTTCTGACGCAGTTACTGAAGACGATCAATCTCGATGAACAAGCGGGTCCTATGAAGTTCAGTTGCAATGCCGTAGCGGGTGAAATGATTGTCGAATACCCCCGAATGAAATCACATCAAATCATGCAGGCAGCTTTTGTAAAACTGACAACGGCATTATCTGTCATTAAGAACCTGGATGAGGACTTAAAGTCAGCAGCCATTTTTGATGGAGATCAGTGGAGCTTTAACAGCCTTATGCAACGCGTTGATAGCGATGTTACGACAGAAGCCCATAGATTCGCTTTTCAACACTGCCTTTTCTTAATGGCTTATTCTGCTCAATATAACGTTAATGAGGATTGTTACCGATTATTAATAAAGTTCTTAAACAATCATCAAAAACAGTTTATTCGTCATAGTCGACGGCTTGCTGAATCAATACACCCCCCTCTGGAAACGTTAATGAGTGATAAGATCCCCGGGGACACCCGCAGGGAACTCTTGCAGCATTTTTTATTGTTAAAGCCTGATGACGCTGCGCCATTGTTTGAAGAGGTGTATGAGCTGGAAGATCAGTACTTTGTTATCAATCCATCCTGCAGTTGCAGTGTAAATTTCGAGGTTTCACCCATTCAGTTCCTTGGGGTTCAAAGAGAAAATGTGAAGAATGTTTTACGCAGGCAGGGACTGAAATATGCCAGCCAACGGGTTCGCAATGATAAAGATCTTGTATTAGCGACCATTGCCGTACATCCATACAGCCTGAAATATGTGAGTGAAGAACTGAAGTGTGATAAAGAAGTCGTTCTAACCTGTTTTAAAGCGCTCAATCTTTTGAAGACTGAGGAGGTACGCATTGTCAATCACCTGATCTCTGACTTGTATAGGTCCGTGACAGAGGCCCGGAGACCGGTTACCAGGGCCTCAGCTCTGAGCATGCTATCCAGAGATGATAAGGTCATATATGTTGATTGCACGACTCCGGGTGGCGCGGGTGAAAAGTCAACGCTATTGAATCCGTCCTGCAGAGCAGTCCTTGGAGAATCAGCACTTTTTGAAGGAACTGTTATCAGTATGGATGATACTTTGATTGTTAACTTTAAGATAACCGATCTTGTAGGCGTTATCGAGCTACTTAAAAACGAAGAAGAGGAAAAAGAATGTACCTTGCGGTTGAAAATTTCTGACAATTTTTCCTACTCTGATGGTAGTGATGCACCTGGCAAGTTAAAACGTATGTGGTTTCTGGTGCAGTTACTGAAAGCGATAGAGCTGGATAAAAATGCTGCCAGCATGAAGCCTGGTTGCAACGCCGCAGCGGCTGAAGTGATCGTCGAATGCCCGCAAATAACATCAACTCAAGTCATGCAGGGTGCCTTTGTGAAACTGATAAGGGCATTAGAGGCTGTTAGATCTTTGGATATGTTTTTAGGCCCAAGACCTGTTTTTGAAGGGGGTCAGTGGAGCTTTAACATGCTTGCGCAACGCCTTGATAGCGATGTTGCTGCAGAAGCCAATAAATTTGCCTTTCAACATTGCCTTTTCTTAATGGCTGAACGTTACCGATATGCCATTGATCTCAGTTGCTACTTGTTATTAAGCAGTCATCAACAACAGTTTATTGATAATGGTCATCGGTTGTTTAAATTGGAGGGTAATCCTGGCGACGTATTAATGAGAAATGAACTCCCTGAGGACACCCGCAGGGAGCTACTGCATCATTTTTTATTGTCAGATCCCGGTGAGGCTAATCGATGGGTTGATCTTGTGTATCCTCATTTGAAAGATCATTACTTTGTTATCAAGCCATCCTGCAGTTACAGCCCGAAGTTTGATTTTTTACCGGTTCAGGCGCTTGGTAATAATAAAGAAAGGGTCAGGAATATCTTGCACAGGGATGGACTGAAATGTGCCAGCCAACGGATTCGCAATGATAAAGACCTTGTGATAGCGGCTCTTGCAAGACATCCACATAGCCTGGAATATGTAGGTGAGGAGCTGCAGAGTGTTGCTGAGGTCGTCATGCATACAGTCACTAAAGATGGTTGTTATCTGCAATATGCCAGCCCGACACTTCAGGATGATGAGAAGGTTGTCATAGCCGCTGTTACAAATTCTTCAGGCGCTCTGAAATATGCCAGTGAAAGAATTCGAAGCGATAAAAACATTATTAAAACCTTGATAGCTATCAACGTTAATAACCTGATATACGTCAATAAAACGATATTGGAGGATCCTGAGTACATGCTGGACTTAATTGCAAAGGATTCTGCTGCTTTTATTTTTGTTGCTCCCGAGCTTAAACAGAATGAGGCTTTTATTGAGGCAGCAAAAAAAAGAAACCCCGAAGTGAGTCAACACCTCCCTTACGCAACGCATTAGCGAATGAACCCGGTCTGGTGGTTTCTGGTTTGCAGTGTGTCGCTTAAGCAGACGGCGGCACGGATAAGTACCTAACCAGTTGGTTTCGCATATTCTGGACGGCGGCTTTTTCCACCCTTCTGCGTTCCAACTCTGGTTGCGTAGCTATGGCTACGCGCCCGTCGTTGCGCCTTGAAGGATGAAAAAATCCACTCGCCAGAATATGCGAAACCAACTGGCCAGGTACTTACTGCCCTGAGAGCGGGTCAGAAGCCTGAGTGATATAATCAGTCATTTAAGTCTTAAGGCTATGAAATATGTTAAAGGTAAAACAGTCAGGAAGCATGATCGCCGGCATATTGCTTCTGTTTGCAACTCAGGTTTTTGCCTGGTCTCATGTCCATATCGTTAATAAAACTGACCTCGATGTATATGGTGAAATCAAATACATTGGCGGATCCGCTTGGGATTGTGATACACAAACCTATGCACTCGCTCCCTGGGGGGCATTTACTGCACCTTCCCGAGGCGCATGTCTGGTACGCAAAATTACCGTCAGTGCCTACGACCTGGGTAATGGTATTCCCTATGAGTCATCAGCAGGAACTGCCTTTGTGCAATTCATAGTGGTCAAGAGAGACGACGGCCAGCTTATGGTGACTCGCCCTTAAGAGAGTTAACGCGTTTATTCAGACAACGTTAAACAGTGCCAACTGTGTTGATAGCTCATTGTTGTTTACCTGTTGCCTGGTTCAGCCTGAGTGGTGAACTTTATAAAAAAATAATTGTCATATATGTAATAAGCGATTTTTTAGGCGTTAGTCATTGAATTATGGATAAATGAGAGGGATATCTTGATGTTGCCTGAAACTATTGATCTTCAAATATCGAAAACGAACCCAGAGCAGAATACCGGGGCTGGTCGTTCATCCAGCAGAGCTGCCAGTTCCCCCAAAAGGTATTTCAGTCATCTTGATCTCAGTGACGTTCCCGACCCAACGTGGCTAAACAAGCGCACCTGCTGTTCCCCTGTTTCAGGCCAGGCTGCTGACTGTTCTGCCGCCAGCCGGGAACAACTTGGTGGCAAAGGAATGTATTTGCAGCGCATGAAGAAAGCCGGTCTGTCTGTGCCACCGTTCGAATGTGTTACTGCTCAAGTCATGAGTGCTCTTGAACAACAGCCTCTGGATAACTTTGCCCGCTATCTCCCCGGGATTGACCGTGAACTGAAGGCAGAGACCTGTCTCAAGAACATCCGTGAACACCTCAATGCCTTGCCGCCTTCAGAGCAAAGCAAAAGGGATAACTGGCTGCTGGGTCTGGCGCAATTTGTTGCCAGTGATGACTATTACGAACAGGTTAAAGATACTGAAGCGGCCCGACACATCAGGACTCTTCGCCATCAGCTGGACAAACTCTCCAGATCACAACCCGTTATTGTCCGCAGTTCCGGCATCAACGAAGATAACTACGGCGATGCCCAGGCGGGCAAATACCTCTCGGAAGTTCAGGGAGAAGAGGATGTATTGCGCACCTGCCTAAAGGTCATGGCCTCAGGTTACCGGGCTGAAGTCTGTTCCGAAGGTATACCACAACCCATGGCACTGATCATCCAACAGTGCATTGATTGCCGATACGGCGGTGTCGTCATGAGCTTTCAATCTTTTCAGGAAGATACCATCAGGGTTGAGTACACACGTGGTCAGCCCAGAGGCGCAGTGGCAGGGCAGTCCGGTAACCGGCCCCATCGCATTGATATTTATCGCGAAGATCACAAAGAAGAAGCTCACATCTATCAGTACTTTCCCGGAACAATCTCCAGTCACTTTGTCTTGCATAAGAACAATAACGGCTATTCGGAAACAATCATTGCTAATGCCGATGCTCAATCAGACGACAGTGGACAAAAACTCACTGATAAAATGGTTTCAGATCTCAGGGATGCGGTGACAAAACTGGAAGACCTGCTGCTCTGCCCCGTGGATGTGGAGTTTGCTATCGATCATCAGGGTAGCCTGTTCCTGTTGCAGGTGCGTCCTGTTACCCGACTCTCTGGCGGCATGGATTTTGCCATGCCTATACCCATAGAGTCTCTGGCCATTGGCGAGTGCATCAGTGAAGGCTTCTGCACCGGGCCACTCTGGTTGGCTAAAAAAACACAGGCAGACTCTATGCCAAAGGGCGCCATTGTCGTCGCCCGGCAGGCAGAAGACTGGATGCTTGAGCCTGGCTTCCTGAAACGGGCAGGAGGTTTTGTGCTGGCCGAAGCAGGCTTCAATGATCATGTAGCGATCCTTATGAAACAGGAAAAAATAGCCTTGATGCGGGCCGGTGCTGAGTATGCAGCTGTGATCGCTCAGGATGGCCAACAGGCGACGCTGGCCTGCGCTCGCTTTAATGGTGAGCCCGGCGCCTTTATTGTTGTCGGTGACCTTGCCGGAAAACTGGCCAGTCACAGAAATTTATCCTCTGCCTTCTCTGATGTGCTGCCGGGAAAAGCCGTCCCGTCGCGGGCTGATTTGTCTCCCTCTGAAGATACACTTTGTCAGGTCGCCAGCGGTTTTCAATGGCTCACGGATCAAAATGCTCGCCTGCTGGCATTTTTTGCCTCCGGCGGCGGACTGGATTGTCTGGAAAACCCGATAAAACTAAGCATGTCGCCGCAACGATCAGAGTTACTGGTAGGCACCAGAGAGAACATAAGCCGACTGATTTATGGAGCTGAAAAGCTGTTGCAGGGTTATGAGGCATTCCTGCGGCTGGCGGGCGACAGCCGTTCATCCCGGGTTGAGCCATTGCTGGATGAATTTCTGCACCTGTCCAACCGCTTTGAGATGCTGAAACAGACCATCCTATCCGGCTTGAAGAGTATCATTATGCCAATGCAAGCTGCTGAAGACGGGCAGCTATCTCCGGTAACGTTTCGTCATTGGCTGGCAGACTGCGATCAGCTGCAATCCTTTCTTCAAGCTCTCAACCCCTGGAGGGCTGAGCAGGTACAGAGTGTCCATGAACTGATTTTTGCTGTACATCAGCGCTTCGTAAATGCGCTTGCACCGATCACTCTTGCCTCGAGTCAGGGCAGGGTCTCTCGGGAAAAGCGCATCACCTATATTGATCACAGGACTCCGAGTGAAACGGCACCGCTACTGAGTCCAGCCTGCAAAGCAACCCTCGAAGGATTATTGTTTCGTAAAGCGATTGTCGTCTGTATGGATGAAGCCTTGATTGTTAACCTGAAGTTAGGCACTCATGTGAGTCTTATCGAGCTACTTGATCGTGCAGAGGGGGGGAAAGGACGAACCCTGCGGCTGAAATTTTCTGACTCTTTTGACAGTGATGATGGCAGTGAATCACCCGGCAAATTAAAACGTATGTGGTTTCTGGTGGAGTTACTGAAAGCGTTCGAACTCAATAAAAATGCGGGTAGCATGAAGACAAGTTGTAACGCTGTAGCGGGTGAAATTATCGTTGAATGCACTCGCATGAGATCACGTGAAAACATGCAGGAGGCCTTTGTAAAACTGACCAAGGCATTATATTCATTAGTTAGTCTGGATCGATACTTAAGTCGGATAACTCTGTTTGAAGGAGGTCGGTGGAGCTTTAACTGGCTTGCGCAGCGCCTTGACAGCGATGCTTCGGCAGAAGCTAATAGATTCGCCTTTCAGCATTGCCTTTTCTCAATGGTTAATAGTATCCGAGATGGCATTGCTCCAGAGTGTTACCCGTTATTAAGCAAGTATCAACAAGAGTTCATGGATCAAGGTCGATGTCTGGTCAAATCGAAGGACAATGTTTGGGAACTATTAATGAGTGATCAGGTCTCTGAAGATATCTTAAGGGAGCTATTACATCATTTTTTATTGTCATATCCTGGTAACGCCAGTCAATGGGTTGAGCTTTTGTATCCTCATCTTAAAGATCAATACTATGTTATCAAACGGTCCTGTAGTTACAGTCTGGAGTTTGATGTGCCACCGATGCCGTTGCTCGGGGGGCAAAAAGAAAGGGTCAGGAGTTTCTTGCTCAAGCATGGCATAGAATGTGCCAGCCAACGAATTCGAAATGACAAAGACCTTATGTTAGCGGCTCTTGCAATACATCCGTATAGCCTGAAATATGTCAGTGAAAAGCTGAGGAGTGATAAACAGGTCGTCCTCACTGCAGTCACCGGAGATGGTTGTTGCCTGCAATACGCCAGCACCAAACTGCGGGATAATGAAGAGGTTGTCAAAGCCGCTATCAAACATGATTCAGCAGCCCTGAAATATGCCAGTGACAGAATTCGAAGCGATAAAAAAACATTATCAAAGCCTTAATGGCTGTCAGTTTTGATAACTTAAGATATGTCAGTAAAGCGGTGTTTAAGGATCGTATAGGTTGAACTTTATAAAAAAATTATTGTCAAAAGATTAATTGATGTTTTTTCTAGATGAATCATGGATGAATATTAACATGGGAGGGATATCTTGATGTTACCTGCTAATTCTCAAATGTCAGCGCTTCGGAGTCCAACAACGAATCCAGATGAGATTACCGGGACTGGTAGTTCATCCGGCAGGGTTGGTAGTTTATACGGCAGGGCTGTTAATTACCTCAAAAGATATTTCAGTTATCTTGATAGCACTTCCATTCCAGACCCGACGTGCCTTAGCAAACGCACCTGCTGTTCATCTGTTTCAGATCAGGCTGATGACTATTCTCCCCCCATCCGGCATCAGCTTGGGGGTAAGGGACTGTTTTTGCAACGCATGAAGGAAGCTGGTCTGCGTGTTCCAGCGTTCAGATGTGTGACAACTCAGCTCGTTCATGCGCTTGAACAACACCCTCTGGATCCTCACTCTTTAACTCGCTATCTTCCCGATATCGCCTATGAGCCGGGTGTGCACAGCAGCCTGACGCTCATCAGGGAATACCTCAATACTCTGCCACCTTCAGAACCCGTCAAAAGAGCCGGGGTGCTGACGGGGCTGGCGGAATTTATTGCCAGTGATGACTTTTATCAGCAGGTTAAAGAGTCTGAAGCGGCCCAACAAATCACAGACCTGCGTCGTCAGCTGGACAATCTCTCTTTATCACAACCGATTATTGTCCGCAGTTCTGGCATCAACGAAGATAATTACGGCGATGCCCAGGCAGGCAAATACCTCTCTTTGGTTCAGGAAGAAGACGATGTTTTGCGTACCTGTCTGAAAGTCATGGCTTCAGGCTACCGCCCTGAAGTCTGCCCCGAAGGCATACCACAACCCATGGCTCTGATCATCCAGGAGTGTATTGACTGCCAATACGGCGGTGTCGTCATGAGCTTTCAATCTTTTCAGGATGGAACCATCAGGGTTGAGTTTACTCAGGGTCAGCCCAGAGGTGTGGTTGCGGGGCACTCCGGTAACACGCCTCACCGTATCGATATTTCTCCTGAGGAAGGCCCTGACAGCTATCAATATTTTCCCGGTACGATTTCAAGTCACTTTGTCCTGAACAAAAACAATCACGGTTATTCAGAAACAAGAATTGATAATGTCGGTGCCCAGCCAGACGACGGTGAACAGTTACTTGGTGATCAAACGGTCTCAGATCTCAGAGAGATGGCGACAACGCTGGAAAACCTGTTGTTCTGCCCCGTGGATGCCGAGTTTGCCATCAATCGTAAGTGGCAGCTGTTCCCGGTGCAGGTGCGCCCTGTTACCCGACTCTCTGGCGGCATGGATTTTGCGCTGTCCATACCCGAAGAGACCATTGCCACAGGTACGGGTGTCAGTGAAGGCTTTTGCACCGGAACGCTCTGGCTGGCCAGACGACAAAAGGCAGACTCTATGCCAGAGGGTGCCATTGTCGTGGCCCCACACGCTGAAGACTGGATGCTTGAGCCCGGGTTCCTGAAGCGGGTTGGTGGTTTTGTCATTGCCAATGGAGGATTCAATGATCATGTTGCGATCCTTATGAAACAAGAGCAAAAAACGTTGATGCTGGCCGGTGGGCAGCTTGCGGCAGTGGAAGCTCAGGTTGGGCAACAGGCGACGCTGGCCTGTGCCCGCTTTAACGATAAGCCCGGAGCCTTTATTGTTGCCGGTGACCTTACCGGAACATTGGCCAGTCACAGAAGCCTGTCCTCAGCTGTTTCTGATGTGCCGCTAGCCAAAGCCGTCCCCTCACGGAATGATTTGTCCTTTCCTGAAGGTACATTCCTTCAGGTTGCCAGCGGTTTCAAATGGCTCACGGATCAAAATGCCCGCCTGCTGGCATTTTTTGCCCCTGGTGGCGGACTGGATGGTTTGGCAAACCCGCTAAAACTCAGCATGTCGCCACAACGATCCAGGATACTGGCAGAGACTAAAGTCAGCGTAAATCGGCTGGTTTATGGGGCCGAAGCCCTGTTGCAGGGTTACTGGGCCTTCTTACAACTGGCGGGTGAGAAAGGTTCGCCCGAGGTTCAGTTATTGCGGGATGAATTGCAGCAACTGATCAGCCGGTTTGAGACGTTGCAAAAGACTATCCAATCAGGGCTGGAGAGTGTCATTCTGCCCATGCAAGCCGCTGAAGAAGGGCGGCCATTCCCCGGTATCTTTCGTCAATGGCTGGCCGATTGCCATAAGCTACAATCCGATCTTCAGGCACTCAACCCCTGGAAAGCTGAGCAGGTCCTAAGTGTCCATGAGCTGATTTTTGCCCTGCATCAGCGCTTTGTAGAGGCACTGGCACCGGTCACTCTGGCTTCGGGACAGGGCAGGATATCTACAGAAAAGAAAATCACCTATGTCGATTGCACGACTCCGGGTGGCTCAGATGGAAAGGTGCCGTTATTGAGGCAGTCAGGCAAAGCATTGCTTGAACAATCAAGGCACCCGGTAACTGTCGTCAGTCTGGATGATGCCTTGTTGGTTAATCTGGAGCTTGGGCATCATTTAGGCCTTATCGAGGCACTTGAATGCGCAGAAGGAGGGAAAGAAAGAACCTTGCGGCTTAGATTTTCAGACCGGTTTCGGAGCCCTGATGGCTATCAACAACCCGGCAAGTTGAAGCGTATGTGGTTTCTGGCGCGGTTGCTGAAGGCAATTGAACTGGATAAAGAGGCAGATGGTATGAAGATCAGTGTCAATCCCGCAGTGGGTGAAATGATTGTTGAATGCTCCCGAATGTCATCACGTAAAATCCTGCAGCAGGCTTTTGAAAAACTGATAATGGCATTGTATTCAACCTATAGTCTGGATCTGTACATACGTAATATAGCCCTTTTTGAAGGAGATCAGTGGTGCTTTAATTTGCTTGCACAACGCCTTGATAGCGATGTTGTGACAGAAGCCGATCGATTCGCCTTTCAAAAATGCTTAATTCAACATGGCTTATGCACACTATATTACTCCGCTGCGATCGGTATTTCAGATGCTTGCTACTCGTTCTTAAGCGACCATCAACAGCAGTTTATTAATCATAGTCGGCGGTTCTTTCGATCGGAGAAGAATTTTTCGGAAGTGTTAATGAGTGATGAGGTGGGTGAGGACACCCGCAGGGAGGTACTGCATCATTTTTTATGGCTCAATCCCGATGAGGCGACTCCACTGTTTGAGCTTGTCTATCCTCGTTTGAGAGGCCAATACTATATTATTAAGCCATCATGGGATTACACGCTGATGTTTGATGTGCCACCGGGGCAGGCGCTTCCCGATCACAAAGAAAAGGTCAGGAATGTTGTGGTGAAGGAAGGGCTGACATATGCCAGCCAGCAGGTTCGAAATGATAAAAGCCTTGTATTAGCGACCCTTGCAAGACATCCAGATAACCTGAAATATGCGAGTGAAAAACTCAAGAATGATAAAGTGGTCGTCATGGCTGCAGTCACTCAAAATGGCTCTTCTCTGAAATATGCCAGCCCGAAACTTCAGGATAATTATGAAATTGTCATGGCTGCAGTCACTGTTCATGGCAGTTATCTGGAATTTGCCAGCCCGAGACTTCGGGATAATTATGAAATTGTCATGGTCGCAATCAAACGGGATGGTATACATCTCAAATATGCCAGCCCGAGACTTCGGGACAATGAAGAGATTGTCAGGGCTGCAGTTGCAGCTTATTCAGGACCTGTGTCTTATGCCAGTGAAAGAATCCGAAGCGATAAAAACATTATTAAAAACCTGATAGCCGTTAATATTGATATTCTACAAAACGTCAGGAAAACATTATTGAATGATCGGGAGTATATGTTGGACTTAATTGAACAGGACTCTTTTGCTTTTTTGTATGCGTTTGATGAGCTTAAACAATATAAGGCTTTTATTGAGGCAGCAAAAAAAAGAAACCCCGAAGTGATTCGACACCTCAAGTAATCTCCGAACAAGGTTTTATTTACTCTGACAATGCTAAACAGTGCCAACTGTGTTGACAGCTCATTGTTGTTTCCCCTATTGCCTGGTTCGGCCTGAGTGGTGAACTTTATAAAAAAACTATTGTCTGAGGTTTATTGACCTTCCAGTCATTGAGTCAGATGGATGAATATTAACATGAGAGGGATATTTTGATGTTACCCGCTTATTCTCAAAGGGCAGATTCTCCGACTCCGGCAACCAATTCAAATCAGATTCCCGGGGCTGAGGGTCTATCCGACGGGGCTGAGAGTAAACACAAAAGGTATTTCAGTGATCCTGATCCCACTAGCGTTCCCGTCCAGACATCATTAGCCAATCGTCTTTGCTCTTCACCTGTTTCAGATCAGGCTGATGACTATTCTCCCCCCAGCCGCCATCAGCTTGGGGGTAAGGGAATGTTTTTGCAGCGCATGAAGGAAGCCGGTCTGCGTGTTCCACCTTTTAAATGTGTGACAACCCAGGTGATGAATGCACTGGAACATCAGCCTCTGGATCGGCACTGCCTGGCCTGCTATCTCCCTTGGATTCCTGATCAACCGGAGGCAGAGACCAGCCTGTCGAAAATCAGGAAATACGTCGCTACTTTGCCACCTTCTGAGCAAGCCAAAAGGAAAGACTGGCTGGCGGGTCTGGCAACATTTATTGCCAGTGATGACTATTACCAACAGGTTAAAGAGTCTGAAGCGGCCCAACAAATCAGAGACCTGCGTCGTCAGCTGGACAAACTCTCCCTGTCACAACCGATTATTGTCCGCAGTTCTGGCGTTAATGAAGATGACTACGGCAATGCCCAGGCGGGCAAATACCTCTCGAAACTTCAGGGAGAAGAGGATGTATTGCGAACCTGCCTTGAGGTCATGGCTTCAGCTTACCGGCCTGAAGTCTGCTCCGAAGGTGTACCGCAACCCATGGCGCTGGTTATCCAACAGTGTATTGATTGCAAATACGGCGGGGTCATTATGAGCTTTCAATCCTTTCAGGATGATACCGTCAGGATTGAGTTCACACCCGGTCAGCCCAGGGGCGCAGTAGCAGGACAGTTCGGTAATACGCCCCACCGTATCGATATTTATCGCAAGGCAGGCGCTGAAGACGTTCAATACTTTCCCGGGACGATCTCAAGTCACTTCATCCTGCACAAGAACAATAACGGCTATTCGGAAACAAGAATTGATAATGTTGGCGTTCAATCAGACGACGGTGAACGGCAACTCAGCGATAAGATGGTTTCATTACTCAGGGAGGTGGTGGCAAAGCTGGAAGACCTGTTGCTCTGCCCTGTGGATGCGGAGTTTGCCATTGATCACCAGGGTCGTCTGTTCCTGTTGCAGGTGCGTCCTGTTACCCGACTCTCTGGCGGCATGGATTTCGCCATGCCCATACCGGAAGAGACCATTGCCTCTGGCGAGAGCGTCAGCGAGGGCTTCTGTACCGGACCCATCTGGCTGGCCAGGGAACAAAAGGCAGACTCTATGCCAGCGGGTTCCATTGTCGTGGCCCGACACGCTGAAGACTGGATGCTTGAGCCTGAGTTCCTGAAGCAGGCAGGGGGATTTGTCATTGCCGAAGGAGGATTCAATGATCATGTAGCGATCCTTATGAAACAGGCTGGAAAAACGTTGCTGCTGGCTGGTGGTCAGCTTACGGCAGTGGTCGCTCAGGACGGCCAACAGGCGACCCTGGCCTGCGGCTGTTTTAAGGGTAAGCCCGGTGCCTTTATTGTTGCTGGTGACCTTACTGGAAAACTGGTCAGTCACAGAAGTCTCTGTTCTGCTGTGTCTGATGTGCCGTTAGCCAACGCTGTTCCGTCACGGGAGGATTTGTCCCCCGCTGAAGGCACATTCGATCAGGTTACCAGTGGTTTTCAGTGGCTCACAGATCAAAACGCCCGCCTGTTGGCATTTTTTGCCTCCGGCGGCGGACTGGATTGTCTGGCAAACCCGATAAAACTGAGCATGTCGCCACAACGGTCAAAATTGCTGGCAGGGACCAGGGACAGTGTAAACCGGCTGATTTATGGGGCTGAAGCATTGCTGGATGGGTACAAGTCACTCCTGCAGCTGGCCGCTAACAGGGATCCTTCCAAGGTCCAGCCATGGCTGAAGGAATTACCGCAACTGAGCAATCGGTTCGAGACATTGAAAGGGAACATCCAGTCAGTGTCAGAAACGTTCATCCTTCCCCTGCAAGCCGGTGGAGAAGGTCAGAAATCCATGGGGGTTTTTCGACAGTGGCTGGCAGCTTGTCATCAGCTGCAATCCTCTCTTAAGGCACTCAACCCCAATACGCCTGAGCAGGTCAGAAGTGTCCACGAACTGATTTTTGCCTTGCATAAGCGCTTCGTCAAGGCACTGGCACCGGTCACTCTGGCCTCGGGTCAGGGCAGGATAAGCGGGGGGTGGCCGGTCACTTATGTAGATTGCAGGACTCCAGGAGGCCCGTTTGAAAAGGCACCGCTATTTAATCGGTCCTGCAAGGTATCCCTGATAAGATCAGAGTGTCGAGGAACTGTCATCATTATGGATGATGCTTTGATTGTTAACCTTGAATTAGGACAACATGTGGGCCTTATCGAACTACTTGAAAACGCAGAGGGGGGCAAAGGACGTACCCTGCGGCTGAAATTTTCTGACCGGTTTGCCAGAGCTGATGGCAGTGATGGCCCCGGCAAGTTGAAACGTATGTGGTTTCTGGTGCAGTTACTGAGAGCGATCAATCTGGATGGACAAGCTGGTAATATGAAGCTCAGTTGCAATGCCGTAGCGGGAGAAATGATTGTCGAATGCGCCCGAATGACATTACGTCAAACCCTGCAGGATGCCTTTGTAAAACTGATGACAGCTTTGCATGCTATTCAGGATATAGATATTTATTTAAAGGACTGCACCCTTTTTGAAGGGGATCAGTGGAATTTTGACTTGCTTGCGCAACGTCTTGATAGAGATATAGCGACAGAAGCCGATAGATTTGCCTTTCAACATTGTCTTTTCTCAACGATTTATGACTATTCCAGGATGAGTCCCGATTGTTGTCAGTTATTAAGTAAACAACACCAACAATTTATTGATTATGTTCAACGGTTAGAAGAGTGCTGGAAAAAGCCGAAGGAGCATTTTCGGGAAGTGTTAATGAGTGATGAGATCAGTGAGGACACCCGCAGGGAGCTTTTACATCACCTGTTATTGATAGATGCCCAAAAGGCTATTCCATTGGTTGAGGGTGTTTATCCCGATTTGAGAGATCAATACTATGTTATTGAAACGTCATCCTGCAGCTACAGGATGGGGATTAATGCTCCACCAGCCCAGTCACTTCCGGAAGATAGAGAAAAGGTCAAGAGTTTCTTTTTGAAGCATGGACTGGAATATGCCAGCCAACGGGTTCGAAATGATAAAGACCTTGTATTAGCAACCATTGCCGCAAATCCATACAACCTGAAATATGTGAGTAAAGCACTGAAGCATGATAAACAAGTCGTCTTGTGCTGTTTTAAAACTCTCAATCTTTTGAAGACTGAGGAGGTCCGCCGTGTCAATGACCTGATTTTTAACTTGCATTGGGTCTTAACAGAGGCCCGGACACTGGTTACCACGGCCTCGGCTCTGGGCATGCTATCCAGAGACGAGAACTTCATCTATGTTGATTGCAGGACTCAGGGTGGCACGGCTGAAAAGGCACAGGTATTGAGTCCGTCCTGCAGAGCATCCCTCAGAGAATCAAGACCTCTTAGAGGAACTGTGATCAGTATGGATGATAACCTGATTGTTAACTTTGAGTTATTCGGTCTTGTGGGCTTAATCGAGCTGATTGAAAATGCAGATGAGGGAAAAGGAAGTACCTTGCGGTTGAAGTTTTCTGATAAATTTTCCTGTATTGATTGCAGTGATGCACCTGGCAAGTTAAAACGTATGTGGTTTCTGGTGCAGTTACTGAAAGCTATTGAACTGGGCGAAAATGCTGATAGTATCAGGTCTGTTTGCAACGCTGCAGCGGCGGAAGTGATGGTCGAATGCTCGCAAATAACATCACCTCAAGCCATGCAGGATGCCTTTGTAAAACTGATAACGGCATTAAGAGCAGTTATTTCTTTGGATATACTCCTGGGCTCGATAAGTATTTTCGACGAGGGGCGGTGGTGCTTTAACTCGCTTGCGCAACGCCTTGATAGCGATGTTGCGGCAGAAGCCAATAGATTCGCCTTTCAACATTGCTTCTTCTTGATGATTGATAATTACCAATATGGCATTGATCCCGATTGCTGTCAGTTATTAAACAATCATCAACAACAGTTTATTGATCATGGTTATCGGTTGGTTAAATCAAAGGACAACCTTCGGGAAGTGTTAATTAGTGATGAGCTTCCTGAGGACATCTGCAGGGAACTTCTGCATCATTTTTTATTGTTAGATCCCGGTAGGGCTAATCGATGGGTCGAGCTTGTGTATCCCCATTTGAAAGATCATTACTTTGTGATCAAGCCATCCTGCAGTTACAGCCTGAAGTTTGATTTCTCACCGGTTCAGTCGCTTGGGGATAATAAAGAACAGCTCAGGCATTTCTTGCTCAGGGATGGACTGATACATGCCAGCCAACGGATTCGCAATGATAAAGACCTTGTATTGGCAACTGTTGCGATACATCCGGATAGCCTGAAATATGTCAGTGAGGAGTTGCAGAATGTTGCAGAGGTCGTCATGCTTGCGATCACTAAAGATGGTTGTCATCTGCAATATGCCAGCCCGACAGTTCAGGATGATGAGAAGGTTGTCGTAGCCGCTGTTACAAATTCTTTAGGCGCTTTGCAATATGCCAGTGAAAGAATTCGGAGCGATAAAAACATTATTAAAACCTTAATAGCTGTCAATATTAATTGCCTGATGTATGTCAACAATACGGTATTGAAGGATCGTGATTATATGCTGGACCTGATTCAAAAGGATTCTGCTGCTTTTATTTATGTTGACTCCGAGCTTAAACAAAATTTGGCTTTTATTGAGGCAGCAAAAAAAAGAAACCCCGAAGTGAGTCAACACCTCGAGTAATCTCTGAACAAGGTTTCATTTATTCTGACAACGCTAAACAGTGCCAACTGTGTTGACAGCTCATTGTTGTTCCCCCTATTGCGTGGTTCAGCCTGAGTGGTGAACTTTATAAAAAAACTATTGTCAAAGGTTTATTGACCTTCCAGTCATTGAGTCACATGGATGAATATTAACATGAGAGGGATATTTTGATGTTACCCACTTGCTATCAAAGGGCAGATTCTCCGACTCCGGCAACCAATTCAAATCAGATTCCCGGGGCTGAGGGTCTATTCGACGGGGGTGAGAGTCCACACAAAAGGTATTTCAGTGATCCTGATTCCACTAGCTTTCCCATCCAGACATCGTTAGCCGACCGTCTTTGCCGTTCACCTGTTTCAGATCAGGCTGATGACTATTCTCCCCCCAGCCGCCATCTGCTGGGGGGTAAGGGAATGTTTTTGCAGCGCATGAAGGAAGCCGACCTGCCTGTTCCACCCTTTGAATGTGTGACAATCCAGGTCATGAATGCACTTGAACATGAGCCTCTGGATCGCCGCTGCCTGGCCCGCTATCTCCCCTGGATTCCTGATCAACCGGAGGCAGAGACCAGCCTGTCGAAGATCAGGAAATACGTCACTACTTTGCCACCTTCTGAGCAAGCCAAAAGGAAAGACTGGCTGGCGGGTCTGGCAACATTTATTGCCAGTGATGACTGTTACCAACAGGTTAAAGATTCTGAAGCAGCCCGGGAAATCAGAGACCTGCGCTGTCTGCTGGAAAAACTCTGCCCATCACAGCCGTTTATCGTCCGCAGTTCTGGCATTAATGAAGATAACTATGGCGATGCCCAGGCGGGCAAATACCTCTCGAAACTTCAGGGAGAAGAGGATGTATTGCGAACCTGCCTTGAGGTCATGGCTTCAGCTTACCGGCCTGAAGTCTGCTCCGAAGGCATACCGCAACCCATGGCACTGATCATCCAACAGTGCATTGATTGTCGATATGGCGGGGTTGCCATGAGTTATCAATCCTTTCAGGAGAATACCGTCAGGCTTGAGTACACATATGGTCAGCCCAAAGGTGTCGTGTCAGGGCAGTCTGGTAACAGGCCCCACCGTATTGATATTTATCGTGAGGATCGCACAGAAGAAGTTAACAGTTTCCGATACTTTCCCGGGACGATCTCCAGTTACTTTATCCTGAAAAAAAATGATAACGGTTATTCGGAAACTGAGGTTTTTGATGCCGATGCCCAATCCGACGGCGCTAGACATGCACTCACTGATGACATGGTTTCAAAACTCATTGGCTATGTGACAAGACTGGAAAACCTGTTGTGCTGCCCAGTGGATGTGGAGTTTGCCATCGATCGTCAGGGTCGTCCGATCCTGTTACAGGTGCGCCCTGTTACCCGACTCTCTGGCGGCATGGATTTTAACATGCCCATACCCGAACAGACCCTGGCCATTGGCGAAAGCGTCAGCGAAGGCTACTGTACCGGACCCATCTGGCTGGCCAAAAAACGACAGGCAGGCTCTATGCCAGAGAGAGCCATTGTCGTGGCCCACCACGCTGAAGACTGGATGCTTGAGCCCGGGTTCCTGGATCGGGCAGGGGGTTTTGTCCTTCTCGAAGGAGGATTCAATGACCATGTAGCCATTCTCATGAAACAGAAACGAAAAACTTTGATGCTGGTTGCTGGTCAGTTTGCGGCAATGGATACTCTTGTTGGCCAACAGGCGACGCTGGCCTGTGCCCGTTTCAGGGGTAAGCCCGGCGCCTTTATTGTCGCCGGTGACTTTACCGAAAAACTGGCGTGTCACAGCAGTCTGTCCTCTGATTTTGCGGATATGCCCTTAGCAAAAACTCTCCCGTCACGGGATGATTTGTCCCCCCCTCCAGGCACATTCTCCAGGGTCACCAGTGCCTTTCAATGGCTCACCGACCAAAACGCCCGGCTCCTGTCATTCTTTAACTTCGGCAGCGAACTGGATTGTCTGGCAAACCCGATAAAACTGAGCATGTCGGCACAACGTTCAGAGCTACTGGCAGAGACCAGAGACAGGGTTAACAGGCTGATTTATGGAGCTGAAGCCCTGTTGAAGGGCTACCAGGCATTCTTGCGGCTGGCCGGGAAAAAAGATTCACCCCATGTCAAGTTATTGCAGGATGAATTTCCACTCCTGAGGGAACGGTTTGTGGAGCTGAAAGAGACCGTGGAATCAAAGTTAGACAGTGTCATTCTGCCAATGCAAGCCGCTAAAGAAAGACTGGTTGCCCCGTTAGTGTTTCGGCAGTGGGTGTTTGCTTGCCACCAGCTGCAATCTTGTCTGCAAGCACTCAACCCCAGAGAAGCTGAGCAGGTTCGAAGTGTCCATGAACTGATTTTTGCCCTGCATAAGCGCTTTGTAGAGGCGCTGGCACCGGTCACACTGACCTCGGGTCAGGGCAAGATATCTATGGATAAGAACGTCACTTATGTTGAGTGCTCGACCCCGGGTGAAACAGTCCCGCTAATCAGTACGTCCTGCAAAACATCTCTCAAGAGATTAGTGCGTCATGCGACGGTCGTCACTATGGAGGGAGCCTTGATTGTTAACATGAAGTTTGGCGAACACTGGGGCTTAATTGAGCTGCTTGAAAAGGCCGAGGGGGGGAAAGGACGAACCTTGCGGCTGAAATTTTCTGACACATTTCATCCATCGGATGGTAGTGAAGAACCGGGTAAGCTGAAACGTATGTGGTTTCTGGTGCAGTTACTGAAAGCCATCGAACTGGACGAAAATGCTGATAGCATGAAGCTAAGCTGCAACGCCGTTGCAGGGCAGATTATCGTCGAATGCCCCCGAATGACATCACCTGAAACCATGCAGAAGGCTTTCGAAAAACTGATAACAGCTTTACTTGCTGTTCAGAATCTGGATCTTTTTTTAGAGGATAAAAGCATTTTTGAAGAGGTTGAGTGGAACTTTAACCTGCTTGCACAACGCCTTGATAGTGATGTTGTGACAGAAGCAGATAGATTCGCCTTTCAACATTGTCTTTTCTTAATGGCTCTTAGTCAGCAATATGACATTCTTCCCAGTTGCTACCGGTTATTAAACCACCAGCAGATGCAATTTATTGATCATTCCCGGCGGTTAGTTAATTTGGAGAATGCTTATGAAAAAGTGCTGCTGAGTGATGATATTGGTGAGGCCAATCGCAGGGAACTTTTGCATCATTCTTTATTAGTAGATCCCGGATTGGTGACTCCGTTGTTTGAGGATGTGTATCCCCATTTGAAGGGTAAAAGTTTTATTATCAAACCATCAGAAGATTACCAGTTGAATTTTGTCGTTTCAACTGATCAGCTGTTCAGTGAGCATAAAGAGAAAGTCGAGAAAGCCTTTCAGAGGAATGGGCTTCTATATGCCAGTCAACGGCTGCGAAATGAATACTTTGCTTTTAGGTACGATCAATAATTTTGTGAATCAGGTCTGATCTATTCTGACAACCTTGACCTTAACGGCTTATTGTCATTTTTACTGGTGCCTGTTTCAGACTGAAGGTTGAACTTTATTGGTGTGCCAGTTATTCACGAAAGGGATATCTTAATGTTAAATGTCAATTCTGATAAATCGAATGATGGACTTCTGACAGCTTATTCAAGTCAGAATAACCGGGTTGGTAGTCCATCCAGAGGAACTGATAGTTCACCCAAAAAGCATCTCTGTGATTCTGATTCCAGTGGCGTTTCGATCAGCAAAACGCCTTTAGCCAAACGTCACTGTTGTTTTTCTGTTTCAGATCCGACTCCCCTCAACCGCGAAGAACTGGGGGGTAAGGGAATGTTTTTGTGGCGCATGAAAAAAGCCGGTTTGTCTGTTCCGCCATTTCAATGTGTGACAGCCCGGATCATGAACGCGCTTGAGCAACACTCTCTGGATACCGGGCTTTTAGCCCGCTATCTGCCAATGATTGAATATGAACTTGAAGCAGAGAAAGAGATCAGCCTGACGAACATCAGGGCATGCCTCAATGCCTTGCCACCTTCACAGCAGACCAAAAGGAATAACTGGCTGGCGGGTCTGGCAGAATTTATTGCCAGCGAAGACTATTATCAACAGGTTAAAGATTCTGAAGCGGCCGGAAAAATCAGGGGGCTGCACAGTCAGGTGGGCGGACTCTCTGCATCACAGCCCATGATTGTTCGCAGTTCCGGCATCAATGAAGATAATTACGGCGACGCTCAGGCGGGCAAATACCTCTCTTTAGTTCAGGGAGAAGAGGATATTTTGCGAACCTGTCTTAAGGTCATGGCTTCAGCTTACCGGCCTGAAGTCTGCTCCGAAGGTATACCGCAACCTATGGCCCTGATCATCCAACAGTGCATTGACTGTCGATACGGCGGAGTCGCCATGAGCTTTCAATCTTTTCAGAATAATACCCTCAGGGCAGAGTTTACATCGGGTCAACCCAGAGGCGTGGTGGCAGGGCAGACCGGTAACACGCCCCACCGCATCGACATTTATCGCAAGGATCGCAAAGAAGATGCTGTCAGCTATCAATACTTTCCCGGGACAATCTCAAGTCACTTTGTCTTGCACAAGAACAATAACGGCTATTCGGAAACAATAACTGATAATGTTGATGCTCAATCATACGACGGTGGACTGCAACTCACGGATGCAACGGTTTCAGAACTCATGGAGGCGGTGATAAAGCTGGAAAACCTGTTGCTTTGCCCTGTGGATGTGGAGTTTGCCGTTGATCATCAGGGGCGCCTGTTCCTGCTGCAGGTACGCCCTGTTACCCGGCTCGCTGGCGACATGGTTTTTGCCATGCCCATACCCGAAGAGACCCTGGCCATTGGCGACAGCATCAGTGAAGGCTATTGCACCGGTCCCCTCTGGCGGGCTGAAAAAAGAGCAAAAGACGCTATGCCACAAGGCGCCATTGTCGTCGCCGACCACGCTGAAGACTGGATGCTTGAGCCAGAGTTCCTGAAGCAAGTGAGGGGGTTTGTCTTTGCCAAAGCAGGATTCAATGATCATGTAGCGATCCTCATGAAACAGCAAAAAATAAGCCTGATGCGGGCTAATGATCAGTGTCCGGTATTTGCCACTGACAATGGCCAACAGACGACACTGGCCTGCGGTCGCTTTAAAGGCAAGCCCGGAGCCTTTATTGTTGCCGGTGACATGACAGAAAAGCTGGTCAGTCACAGAAGCCTGGCCAGTGTTTTTTCTGATCAGCCCCTGGCGAACGCAATTCCGTCCTGGGAGGATTTATCAATTCCTGAGGGCAAGTTCTGTCATGTCGGCAGTGGATTCAAATGGCTAACGGATCAAAATGCCAGGCTTTTGGCATTTTTTGCCTCCGGTGGTGGACTGGATTGCCTGGCAAACCCGGTAAAACTGAGCATGTCGCCAGATCGCTTAAAACTATTGGCACAGACCAGAGATAGCGTGAAACGGCTGATTCATGGATCTGAAGAACTGTTAGCTGGATACAAGGCATTTCTGGGGCTGGCTCTAAAAAGTCGACCATACCTGACCATGTCATTGCGGGATGAATTACCGCAACTGAGGAAACGGTTCAAGACGCTGCAACAGACCATAGGATCAGGGTTAGATAATATTATCCTGCCAATCCAGGCCGCTGAAGAAGGGGATGTATCCCCGAGAATCCTGAGTCAGTGGGTGGCAGATTGCCATCAGCTGCAATCCTGTCTTCAGGCACTGGACCCTGAGCAGGCTGAACAGGTCCGGAGTGTCCATGAGCTTATTTTTGCCTTGCATCGACGTTTCGTAGAGGCTCTGGCCCCCGTCACTCTGGCTTCTGTTCAGGGCAAGATATCTAGAAAAGAGCACATCACCTATTTTGATTTTACCACTCCGGGCGGAGAGTTATCGCTATTGGGACTGTCAGGCAAAGCATCCATGGAAAGGTTGAGGCTTTCAGGGACTGTCATCAGTATGGATGAAGCCTTGATTGTTAACCTCGAGTTAGGATGTCACCTGGCTCTTATCGAGCTGCTTGAGAATGCAGAGGGAGGTAAAGGACGAACTCTGCGGCTGAAATTTTCTGACCAATTCAATATATCTGATGGTGTTGGAAAAACCGGCAGGTTTATTCGTGTATGGTTTCTGGTGCAGTTACTGAAAGCAATCGGGCTGAACAAAGATGCCGATAGCATGCATGTGAATGGCAATGCTGTAGCAGGTGAAATCACTGTTGAATGCACGGGAATAGCATCACGTGAAACCATGCAGCATGCCTTTGAAAAACTGATCATTGTGTTAGGTTCAATGGCTGAACTGGATCAAAAGTTTCGGAAAAGGGTTATTTTTGAAGGAGGCCAGTGGGACTTTAGCTTGCTTGTAGAACGGCTTAATCGAGATGTTGCGACAGAAGCCGATAGATTCGCCTTTCAACATTGCCTTTTCTTAATGTTTTACAAACAAGGTTGGTGCATCACTCCGGCTTGCCGGGGGTTATTGAGCAATCAGTTTCAACGTTTTACTGAACATGCACAGCGGTTAGGTGAGTGCACGCGGGCAATTTTTTGGCGACGAAAATCGGAGGACATTCTGCGGGAAATGTTAATGAGTGATGAGATCGCTGAGGACACTCGCTGGGAACTCCTGCATCATTTTTTATTGGTCGACTTCAGTTACGCCACTCGATTGGTTGAACGTCTGTATGGCCTGGAAAATCAATACTTTGTGATCAAGCCATCCTGCAGTTACAGATTGGAGTTTTATGCTCCACCGGGACAGCCGTCCGGGGATCATAAAGAAAAGGTCAGGAATGCCCTGCTCATGCATGGGTTGATGTATGCCAGCCAACGGGTTCTGAATGATAAAGAACTTGTATTAGCCGCCATTGCAAAACATCCCGAACAACTGAAATACGTGAATGAAGAACTGAGGGATGATACTGATGTCGTCATGGCATCAGTCACTCGAGATGGCAATCAGCTGCAATATGCCAGTCCAGAACTTAAGAATAATGTCAGGGTGGTAATGGCGGCTGTCGAACAATATCCAGAGGCTCTGAGGTATGTCAGTGAAAAAATGCGAAGCAATCAAAATATTATTAAAATCGCAATGGCTAATGATATTCAATACTCAGAATATGCCAGTGAAAGTGTATTGAGTGATCGCGATTTTATGCTGGACTTAATTGCAAAAAATCATCGAGCTTTCAAATATGTTGCTTTTGAGCTTAAACAGGATAAGGATTTTATTGAGGCAGCAAGACACAGAAACCCCAAAGTTATTAAATACATCAGGAAACTTTCGGATAAGGTCTGATTGGCTCTGAAAACGTTGACTGGTTCAAATCGTCTTGCCACACCTTATTGCCGCTTTCCTGTTGTGCTCTTCAGCCTGAGTGGTGAACTTCGTAAAAATATCATTGTCAAAAGTACCAAACGTTTTATGCCATAGCGATTAAGTCATGGATGAATAAGAACCTGAGAGGGATATTTTGATGTTACCTCCTGCTACAGACATACCAGGTCCCAGTGGCCTGACAACTGTTCCTGATCAGGATAATGAGGCTAAGCATTCACACAAAAGGCATTTCAGTGATCTTCATCCCGGTGACGTTCCGGACCGGACGCCGCTAGCCAAGCGCACCTGCCGTTCAGCTGTCTCAGATCAGGCTGCTGACCGTTCATCCGCCAAACGGGAAGAATTTGGGGGCAAGGGAATGTTTTTGCAGCGCATGATGAGCGCCGGTCTGTCTGTTCCACCGTTCCGATGTGTGACAGTCCGGGTCATGAATGCGCTTGCACAATACCCTCTGGACAAACACCCTCTGGATAGCCATCTTTCAGGCCGCTATCTCCCCGGGATTGACCTTGAACTGGATGCCGGGATCAGCCTGAAGAACATCCGGGAATACCTTAGTGCCATGCCGCCCTCAGAGCAAACCAAAAGGAATGACTGGCTGGCGGGTCTGGCACAATTTGTAGCCAGTGATGATTATTACCAACAGGTTAAAGATTCTGAAGCAGCCCAAAATATCAGGGATCTGCGCACCGAGCTGGACAGACTCACCAGATCGCAGCCCGTAATTGTCCGCAGTTCTGGCGTCAATGAAGATAATTACGGCGATGCCCAGGCGGGCAAATACCTCTCTTTAGTTCAGGGAGAAGAGGATATTTTGCGAACCTGCCTTAAGGTCATGGCTTCAGCTTACCAACCTGAAGTTTGCGCCGAAGCTATACCACAACCTATGGCGCTGATCATCCAACAGTGCATTGACTGCGAATATGGTGGTGTCGCCATGAGCTTTCAATCTTATCTGGATAATACCGTCAGGCTTGAGTATACACAGGGTCAGCCCAGAGGCGTGGTGGCAGGGCGGTCCGGTAACAGGCCTCACCGCATTGATATTTATCGCGGGGGTGTTAAAGAAGAAACTGACAGCTACCAATACTTTCCCGGGACCATCTCCAGTCACTTTATCCTGCACAGGAACAAGGATGATAACGGCTATTCGGAAACAAGAATTGATGATGCCAATCCGCAATCAAAGGTCACTGGGCATTCACTCACTGATGACAGGGTTTCAAAACTCAGGGAGGCGGTAACAGAGCTGGAAAACCTGTTGCTCTGCCCCGTGGATGTGGAGTTTGCTATCGATCATCAGGGACAGCTATTCCTGTTGCAGGTACGCCCTGTTACCCGACTCTCCGGCGACATGGTTTTTGCCATGCCCATACCCGAAGAGACCCTGGCCACTGGCGAGAGCGTCAGCGAAGGTTATTGCACCGGCCCCATCTGGCTGGCCAAAAAACCAGAGGCAGACGCTATGCCGTTCGGAGCTATTGTCGTGGCCCCGCACGCTGAAGACTGGATGCTTGAGCCTGAGTTCCTGAAGCGAGCAGGGGGTTTTGTCTTTGCCGAAGGAGGATTCAATGACCATGTAGCGATCCTCATGAAACAGAAAAAAATAGCTTTAATGCTTGCCGGTAAAAAGTATGCGTCAGTAGTCAATCATAATGGGCAGCAGGCGACACTGGCCTGTGCCTGCTTTAACGGTGAGCCCGGTGCTTTCATCGTGAGCGGTGACATGACCGGTAAACTGGCCAGTTACAGAAGCCTGCCTTCTGCTGCTTCTGATGTGCCGATAGCAAAAGCCGTCCCCTCACGGGATGATTTGTCTCCCCCTGAAGGCACATTCTCTCAGGTGGCCAGCGGTTTTAAATGGCTAACGGATCAAAATGCCCGGCTGTTGGCATTTTTTGCCACCGGCGGCGGACTGGATTGTCTGGCAAACCCAATCAAACTGAGTATTTCGCCGCAGCGATCAAAGCTATTGTCAGAGACCAGGGACAGCATAAATCGCCTGATTTGTGGGGCGGAGGCCTTGCTGGAGGGGTACCGGGCCATCCTGCGGCTGGCGGATGACGGTGATTCATCTCAGCTCAAGTCAATCTGGGAAGAATCACAGCAATTGATCGACCGCTTCGGGACGCTGAAACAGATTATCTGGTCAAGGCTAGAGGGTATCATCCTGCCCCTGCAATCCGTTGAAGAAGGCCTGGCACCTGCCGGAACTTTTCGCCAGTGGCTGGCCGCCTGCCATCAGCTACAATCCTGTCTTCAAGAACTCAACCCCGGCGAGGCTGAGCAGGTCCGAAGTGTCCATGAACTGATTTTTACCCTGCATCAGCGCTTTGTAGAGGCAATGGCGCCGGTCGCTCTGGCTTCGGGTCAGGGCCGGATATCCAGGAAAAAGGACATCACCTATGTTGATTGCAGGACTCCGGGTGGCGACGATGAAATGGGACAGCTATTGAGCTACCCCTGCAAAGCATCCCTCAAAAAATCAAAGCGTTCAGCGACGGTTGTCAGTATGGATGATGCTTTGATTGTTAACCTTGAGTTAGGACATCACATGGGCATCATCGAGATGCTTGAACACGCAGAGGGGGGGAAAGGACGTACCTTGAGACTAAAATTTTCTGACCAATTTGTCAGGGCTGATGGCAGTGATGCCCCCGGCAAATTGAAACGTATGTGGTTCCTGGCGCATTTGCTGAAAGTGATCGAACTGGATAAACACGCTGGTAGCATGAAGCTAAGTTGCAATGCCATAGCAGGTGAAATGATTGTTGAATGCCCGCGAATGGAATCACGTGAAATCATGCAGGATGCCTTTGTAAAGTTGATAACGGCGTTACGTGTCATTAAGAATCTGGATATAGACTTAAAGTCGACAGCCATCTTTGAAGGAGATCAGTGGAGCTTTAACTTGTTAGTACAACGCCTTGATAGCGATGTTGCGGCTGAAGCCGACAGATTTGCTTTTCAACATTGCCTGTTCTTAATGGTTTATGGCATTGGGGATTGGATTACTCAGGATTGCTTCCGGTTATTAAAACGGTTATTGAGCCAACACCAAAAAAAGTTTATTCATCATAGTCGACGGTTAGCTCAATCAAAGGACAATCTTCGGGAAGTGTTAATGAGTGACAGGATCGCTGAGGACAACCGCAGGGAACTCTTACAGCATCTTTTATTGTTAGAGCCCAATAAGGCTACTCCATTGTACGAGGATGTATATAGCCTGAGAGATCAATACTTTGTTATCGATCCATCCCTCAGTTACAGCCAGAATTTTGAGGTTCCAGCGGTTCAGTCGCCTGGGGATCAAACGGAAAAGATTAAAAATGTCTTGCGCAAGCGAGGACTGAAATATGCCAGCCAACGGGTTCGAAATGATAAAGATCTGGTATTAGCGGCCATTGCCGTACATCCATACAATCTCGAATACGTGAGTGAAGAACTGAAGAATGACAGAGAAGTCATCCTATCCTGTATTCAGGCACTCTATCCCATGAAGACTGGAGAGGTCCTGAGTGTCAATGGCCTGATGCTTGCGTTGTACGAGTGCCTGGTAAAGTCCCGGGCACCAGATACTCCGGTCTCGGCTCAGGGCATGCTGGCCATGGACGAGGGCGTGATCTATGTTGACTGTACGACAACGGATGGCTCGGGTGAAAAAGCACCGGTATTGAGTTCGTCCTGCAGGGCAGGTCTGAGAGAGTTAAGGCTTCTTAAAGGGACTGTCATCCGTATGGATAATACCCTGACTGTTAATTTGGATTTAGAAGATACCAAGAGCCTTATCGAGCTACTTGAAAACGCAGACGGGGGAAAAGGTCGGACCTTGCGGCTGATATTTTCTGAGGAATTTTATGCCACTAATGGCAGTGATGCACCCGGCAAGTTGAAACGTATGTGGTTTCTGGCGCAGTTATTGAAAGCGATCGAACTGGATAAATATGCTGATAGCATGAAGCTGAGTTGCAACGCTGCAGCGGGAGAAATGATCGTCGAATGCTCCCGATTGACATCACCTGAAATCATGCAGGATGCCTTTTTAAAGCTGATAACGGCGTTAGATGTCATTTATGATCTGGATGAGTTTTTAGAGCTAAGAAGCATTTTTGAAGAAGATCTGTGGAGCTTTAACTTGCTTGCACAACGCCTTGATAGCGATTTTTCGGCAGAAGCCAATAGATTCGTTTTTCAACATTGCCTTTTCTTAATGGTTGATAGTCACAGAAATGGCATTAATCCCGGTTGCTACCAGTTATTAAACAGTCATCAACAAGACTTTATTGATCATAGTCGACGGCTCATTAATTCGAAGGACAATCTTCGGGAAGTATTGATGAGTGATAAAAACGCTGAGGACATCGGCAAGGAGCTGCTGCATCATTTTTTATTGTTACATCCCGGTAAGGCTATGGGATGGGTTGATCTTGTGTATCCTGATTTGAAAGATCAATACTACGTGATCAAGCCGTCCTATCTTTACAGCCTGGAGTTTTATTTTCCACCGGCGCAGTCGCTTGGGGATCTCGAAGAAAAGATCAGGAGTGTCTTGCTCAGGGGAGGATTGAAATATGCCAGCCAACGGATTCGAAATGATAAAGACCTTGCATTAGCAGCCATTTCATCAAACCCCTATAATCTGATACATTTGAGTGAAGAACTGAAGAGTGATAACGAGGTCGTTCTGGCTGCAGTCACCCAAGAAGGCTATCAACTGCGATACGCCAGCCCGAAACCACAGGATAATGAAGAAGTTGTAATGGCCGCTATCAAAAATTATCCGGCAGCCCTCAGATATGCCAGTGAAAGAATCCGAAGCGATAAAAACATAATTAAAACCTTAGTGGCTATCAATTTTAATATCTTGAGATATGTCAATAAAACGCTATTGAAGGATCGTGACTATATGCTGGACTTGATTGAACAGGATTCTGATGTTTTCAATTTTGTTGCTTTCGAATTTGAAGATGGTGAGGATTTTATTGAGGCAGCAATACAAAGAAACCCCGAAGTTCGTGAATACGTCGAGTAATCTGCGAATAAGGTCTGATCAATTCTGACATCGTTGACCGGCACAAGCCGTTTTGCCAGCTTATTGGCTTTTTTTCTAATGCGTGCTTTTGGCCGACGGTTGAACTTTATAAAAATATCAATGTCCAAGGACAGTAATTAATTGACTCATCAGCTATTGGGTCACAGGTGAACATTATGAGAGGGATGTCTAATGAATCATGTTACTTTCAGAGCATCGTGTCCTGAAAGCCTGACAACCAATCCTGATCAGAATACCGGAGCAGGTACTCGATCCAATGAGGCTGGTCATCCAGCCAGAAGGTATTTCGATAATCTTGATACCCGTGGTACGCCCGACTCAAGCTTGCTGGTCAGGCGCAACTGTCATTCAGCTGTTTCAGATCAGGCTGCTGACCATTCTCCCTGCAAACGAGAACTACTCGGGGGCAAGGGGATGTTTTTGTGGCGCATGAAAGCAGCCGGTCTGTCTGTTCCGCCCTTCGAATGTGTTACTGTTCAAATCATCAATGCACTGGAACAACACCCTCTCGATACCCATGTTTTAGACCACTATTTCCCCGGGTTTGTTGATGAACCGCTGAAGGAGATCAGCCTGAAGAACATCCGGGAATACCTCAATACCTTAGCGCCTTCAGAGCAAACCAAGAGGGATGACTGGCTGTCAGGTATGGCAGAATTTATTGCCAGTGATGACTTTTACGAACAGGTTAAAGATTCTGAAGCGGCCCGAAAAATCAGTGAGCTGCACCGTCAGGTGGACCGACTCTCTGCATCACAGCCCGTGATTGTCCGCAGTTCCGGCATCAACGAAGATAACTACGGCGATGCCCAGGCGGGTAAATACCTCTCTGTCGTTCAGGCAGAAGGCGATGTTTTGAGTACCTGTCTCAAGGTCATGGCCTCAGGTTATCGGCCTGAAGTCTGTCCCGAAGGCATTCCACAACCCATGGCGCTGATCATCCAACAGTGTATTGACTGTCGATATGGTGGCGTCGTCATGAGCTTTCAATCCTTTCAGGATGATACCGTCAGGGTTGAGTACACACCAGGTCAACCCAGAGGTGTGGTAGCAGGGCAGTCCGGTAACAGGCCCCACCGCATTGATATTTATCGCAAGGATCGTAAAGAAGAAGCTGACAGCTATCAATACTTTGTCGGCACGATCTCAAGTCATTTCGTCCTGCAAAAGAAGAATAACGGCTATTCGGAAGTAGCAATTGATAATGCTGGTGCTCAATCAGACGACGGCGGACAGAAACTCAGTGATGAAACGGTTTCAGAGCTCATGGAAGCGGTGACAACGCTGGAAGACCTGTTGCTCTGCCCCGTGGATTTGGAGTTTGCCATCGATCATCAGGGTCAACTTTTCCTGTTACAGGTGCGTCCTGTTACCCGACTTTCTGGTGGTATGGATTTTGCCATGCCTGTACCCGAAGAGACTCTGGCCATTGGCGAGGGTGTCAGCGAAGGCTTTTGCACCGGTCCCCTCTGGCTGGCCAAACAACAACAGGCCGACTCTATGCCACAGGGAGCCATTGTCGTGGCCCACCATGCTGAAGAGTGGATGCTGAAGCCTGAGTTTCTGGAGCGGGCGGGAGGTTTTTTCATGGCTGAAGGAGGATTCAATGATCATGCAGCGATCCTCATGAAAGAGAGAGGAAAAACGTTAATGCTGGCCGGTGAAAAGTTTGCAGCCATAGCCGCCGGGGAAGGCCAACAGGCGACGCTGGCCTGCGCCCGCTTTAAGGGTAAGCCGGGTGCCTTTATTGTTTCCGGTGACCTTACCGGAAAACTGGCCAGTTATAGAAGCCTGGCCTCTGCTTTTGCTGATGTGCAGTTACACAAAGCCGTCCCGTCGCGGGATGATTTGTCCCCCCCTGAAGGCACTTTCCTTAAGGTTGCCAGCGGTTTTCAGTGGCTCACGGATCAAAATGCCCGGCTGCTGTCATTTTTTGCCTCCGGCAGCGGTTTGGATTGTCTGGCAAACCCGATAAAACTGAGCATGTCGCCGCAACGACTCAAGATTATGGAAGAGATCAGAGACACCGTTAATCGGTTGGTTTACGGGGCTGAAAAACTGCTCGATGGCTACAGGGCATTCTTGTCGCTGGCGGGTAACAGCGATTCACCTCAACTCAAATCACTGCAGGAAGAATTACCGCAACTGAGCAACCGGTTCGAAACACTGAAACGGATCATCGGATCAGGGTTAAAGCGTTTCATCCTGCCAATGCAGACTACTGAAAAAAGACAGCTATCCCCGGTAATTTTTAGTCAATGGGTGACAGACTGCCATCAGTTGCAATCCTGTCTTAAGGCACTCATCCCCGGTGAGGCTGAGCAGGTCCGGAGTGTCCATGAGCTTATTTTTGCCCTGCATCAGCGCTTCATAAAAGGGCTGGCACCGGTCACTTCGGCCTCGGGTCAGGGCAATCTGACAAGGAAAAGGGCAATCAACTACGTTGATTGCACGATCCCGGGTGAAAAAACACCGATATTGAGTCCGGTCCTCAGAGCACTTATGGAAGAGTTAAGGCTTATAGGGACTGTCATCATTATGAATGAAGCCTCGATTGTTAACCTGGAACTTGGAAGTCATGTGGGCCTTATCGAGCTGCTTGAGTGTGCAGAGGGGGGGAAAGGTCGAACCTTGCGGCTGACATTTTCTGATCAATTTGACAGGCCTGATGACCGTGATAAATCCGGCAAGTTCAGACGTATGTGGTTTCTGGCGCAATTACTGAAAGAGATCAAACTGGATCAAAATGCTGACAGCATGAAGCTAAGTTGCAACGCAGTTGCGGGTGAGATTATTGTCGAATGCTCCCGAATGAAATTACCAAAAACCATGCGGAATGCCTTTCAAAAACTGATCATTGTGTTACGTGCTATGTATAATATGGATATTCGGTTGAAGTGCTCTCCCATTTTTGAAGGCGGTCAGTGGGACTTTAACTTGCTTGCGCAACGTCTTGATCGTGATGTTGTGACAAACGCAGATAGATTCGCTTTTCAACATTGCCTTTTCGTAATGTTTTATTGGCTCAGGGGTGGTCGCTACACTACTGCCGCTTTCTGCAGTTTATTGAGCAACCACCACCAACAGCTTACCCATCATGCCCGGCGGTTAGGTGCGTATCAGTGGTCATTGTTTTTTAATAGAGAACCGGAAGAGAGTCTGCAGGACATCTTTATGACTGAAGAGATGAGTGAGGACATCCGCAGGGAGCTGTTACATCATTTTTTATTATTCGAACCTAAAAGTGCTACCAGATGGGTTGAGCAAGTGTATGACCTGGGAAATCAATACTTTGTTATCAAGCCATCGTTCAGTCACGAATTGGAGTTTTATGCAGCACCAGGCCAACCGCTTGGGGATCATAAAGAAAAGGTCAGGAATGCCCTGCTCAAACATGGATTGGAATATGCCAGCCAAGCAGTCTGGAATGATAAAGACTTTGTATTACCCGTCATTTCAAAATATCCCATGGAACTGAGATATTTGAATGAGGTGCTGAGGAATGATAGAGATATCGTTATTGCCGCTGTCGCAGAATCTCCCGGAGTTTTGTGTTATGCCGGTGAAGGGCTCCGAAGCGATAAAGAGATTATTCAATTGGCAAATGGCAATTGCCGATAGTATTTCTCCCTTATTCTTTGCCAGCGAAACAAAGCAATCCCGAATTTCGTGAAAACTTCATGAACTTTATAAAAATATCAATGTCCAATGAAATTAATTAATGACTCATCAGCTATTGAGTCACAGGTGAACATTATGAGAGGGATGTCTAATGAATCATGTTACTTTCAGAGCATCATGTCCTGAAAGCCTGACAACCAATTCAATTCAGAATACCGGAGCTGGCACTCGATCCAATGAGGCAGGTCATCCAGCTAAAAGGTATTTCGATAATCTTGATATCAGTGGTACACCCGACCCAAGGTTGTTGGTCAAGCGCAGCTGTCATTCAGCTGTTTCAGATCAGGCTGCTTACCATTCTTCCTGCAAACGGGAACTGCTCGGGGGCAAGGGGATGTTTTTGTGGCGCATGAAAGCAGCCGGTCTGTCTGTTCCGCCCTTCGAATGTGTGACTGCTCAAATCATGAATGCGCTGGAACAACACCCTCTCGATACTCATCGGTTAGATCACTATTTGCCCGGGTTTGTTGCTGAACCGCTGGCTAAGACCAGCCTGAAGAACCTCCGGGAATACCTCAATACCCTGCCGCCTTCAGAGCAAACCAAAAGGGATGACTGGCTGTCAGGTATGGCAACATTTATTGCCAGTGATGACTTTTACGAACGGGTTAAAGATTCTGAAGCGGCCCGAAAAATCAGGGAACTTCACCGTCAGGTGGACCGACTCTCTGCATCACAGCCCGTTATTGTTCGCAGTTCTGGCATCAATGAAGATAACTACGGCGATGCCCAGGCGGGCAAATACCTCTCTGTCATTCAGGCAGAAGGCGATGTTTTCAGAACCTGTCTCAAGGTCATGGCCTCAGGTTACCGTCCTGAAGTCTGTCCCGAAGGCATACCGCAACCCATGGCGCTGATCATCCAACAGTGTATTGACTGTCGATATGGTGGAGTCATCATGAGCTTTCAATCCTTTCAGAATGATACCGTCAGGATTGAGTACACAAAGGGTCAGCCCAGAGGCGTAGTGGCAGGTCAGTCCGGTAATACGCCCCACCGTATCGATATTTATCACAAGGAAGGCGCTGAACACTTTCAATACTTTTCCGGCAAGGTTTCAAGTCACTTCGCCCTGCACAAAAACAATAACGGCTATTTGGAAACAGAAATTTATGATGCGGACGACCAATCAGACGACAGTGTTCATAAACTCAGTGATCATTTGGTGGTAAAACTCAGTCAGGCGGTGACGGAGTTGGAGAACCTGTTGCTTTGCCCCGTGGATGTGGAGTTTGCCATCGATCATCAGGGTAACTTGTTCCTGTTGCAGGTGCGCCCTGTTACCCGGCTTTCTGGCGGCATGGATTTTGCGATGCCGATACCCAAAAAGACCCTGACCGTTGGTCAGGGCGTCAGCGAAGGCCATTGCACCGGAACAATCTGGCAGGCTGAAGAACAAGCGGCGGACTCTATGCCAGAGGGTGCCATTGTTGTGGCCCAACACGCTGCAGACTGGATGCTTGAGCCAGAGTTCCTGAAGCGGGCAGGGGGGTTTGTCTTTGCCGAAGGAGGCTTCAACGATCATGTCGCGATTGTTATGAAACAGGAAGGAAAAACCTTGATGCTGGCCGGTGGACAGTTTGCGGTCGTGGCCGCTCAGGTTGGCCAACAGGCGACGCTCGCCTTTGCCCGCTTCAAAGGAAAGCCTGGCGCCTTTATTGTTGCCGGTGACCTTAGCGGTAAACTTGCCAGTCACAGAAGTCTGTCCTCTGCATTTTCTGATGTGCCGCTCACCGGAGCCGTCCCGTCACGGAGTGATTTGTCCCCCCCTGAAGGCACATTCCTTAATATCGCCAGCGGTTTTCAGTGGCTCACGGATCAAAATGCCCGTTTGTTGGCATTTTTTGCCTCCGGTGGCGGACTGGATTGTCTGGCAAATCCCATAAAACTGAGCATGTCGCCGCAACGGGCAGAGTTGCTGGCAGAGATCAGAGTCAGGGTAAATCAACTGGTTCAGGGGGCTGAAGCATTTCTGGATGGCTACCATGCATTCTTGCAGCTGGGGAGAAGCAGTGTCAGACCTTTGCAGGATGAAGCACAACAATTAATCAAACGGTTCAAGACACTCAAAGAGAGCGTCCTGTCAGGCCTGGAGGCTATTATGCTGCCCCTGAAAGCTGCTGAAAAAAGGCAGGGATCCTTCCGTCAGTGGGTTGCAGACTGTCAGCAACTACAATCCGTTCTGCAATCACTGCATCTTAAAGAGGCTGAGCAGGTCAGAAGTATTCATGAACTGATTTTTGCCTTGCATCAGCGTTTCGTAAACGCGCTGGCTCCGATTGCTCTGGATTCGGTTCAGGGCAGGGTATCGAGAGTAAAGAAAATCACCTATGTTGACTGCACGACCCCGAGTGACAAAGTATCGCTACTGAGGCCGTCCGACAGATCATCCATTGAAAATTCCGGGTCTACGGGGACTGTCTTCAGTATGGACAGTGCCACGATTGTTAACCTGAAGCTTGGCGTTCATCTGTGCCTTATCGAGCTACTGGAAAACGCAGAGGGGGGAAAAGGACGAACCTTGCGGCTTAAGTTTTCTGACCAATTTGATGGCAATGATGGTGTCGATGTCAGCGCCAAGTTAAAGCGTATGTGGTTTCTGGTGCAGTTGCTGAAAGCGATCGAACTGAATAAAAATGCTGGTGGTATGAAGGTAACTTGCAATGCCATAGCGGGTGAAATTGTCGTCGAATGCCCGCGAATGAAATTGCATCAAACCATGCAGCATGCCTTTGAAAAACTGATGATTGCGTTAGATTCCATGTATAATCTGGATAGACATTTAGAGGACTTACGTATTTTTGAAGGAGATCAGTGGGACTTCAACTTGCTTGCACAACGCCTTAATCGCGATGTTGCAACAGCAGCTGACAGATTTGCCTTTCAACATTGCCTTTTCTCAATGTTTTACTGCGGTGGGTTCAGGATTTCTAGCGAATGCTGCCAGTTATTAAGCAACCGACTGCAACAGTTTGTTCGCTGGGCCCAGCAGTTAGGTTCGTGTAATTCGTTAGTATTTCAGGGGAAAAAAACAGTAGATAGTCTGAGGGAGATGTTCTTGAATGATGAGATCGCTGAGGACATTCGCTGGGAGTTCTTACATCATTATGTATTGTTACATCCCAAATACGCTGTTCAAGTGGTTGAGTTGCTGTTTGGCTATAAAAACCACTACTTTGTGATCAATCCATCCTTCAGCTACAAACTGGAGTTTTATCTTCTACCGGTTCAGCCACTTTCAGTTAATAAAGAAAAGCTCAATAATGTCTTGCGAGAGCATGGGCCGGAATATGCCAGCGAACGGGCTAAAAATCATTACTCTGCTTATTTCTGGAGATAAGGTCTGATCTATTCTGAGAACCCTGATCAGTGAAAATATTGTCGTTTTTCCTGATTGCTGGATAGAACCGGGCTGAAGCAGACCGGAAATTTCCCTCGTTTTTTATCGATCATTTGAAAATACCTAAATATTCAGCGTTGCGACATCTCTCTTGGGGTGACATGGCATCTTTCTGCGTCATTAAGACTTTGCTGAACATTTTTGAGGTCAGACATGTCCAGAGGGTGTCGCAAAACTCTCTCCAGCGTGGGAACGAGTTGACTCCCGTCATTCCCGGCTTCATTCTCGTCATTCCCGGCTTCATTCTCGTCATTCCCGGCTTCATTCTCGTCATTCCCGCGAAGGCGGGAATCCACACTGACTTACCACCAGAACCATACCGCCTGGTGCCCCCTGGCCTTATCATCCCCGAGAAGGCAGAGATCCACCGTTGGCGCTGGATTCCCGCCTTCGCGGGAATGACGACCCCAGAGCATGGGTACGAGTTGTTGGAGTTTTGCGATACCCTCGTCCAGAGTGAAGAGACCGATCAAGGCTGTATAAAAAGTCACTAAGAAATCATTGTTTCCTGCTTCACCTGTCGTTAGTCTTTACAGGCAGCTTCAATTTTTTTCGCACTATTTTTCGATAACACCATGCAGGAACCGAATCAATCTGTTCAGAGAAAAATTCTCCATGTTGATGCAGATGCCTTTTACTGCTCTGTAGAGGAGAGGGATGACCCCACGCTAAAAGGCAAGGCTTTTGCTGTGGGGGGTAAAGCTGAACGTCGAGGAGTGATTGCCACATGCAGTTATGCGGCGCGAAAGTCGGGCGTGCATTCTGCTATGGCGTCCTATCGTGCACTCAGGCTCTGTCCTGATCTGATTATTTTGCCAGCCCGGTTTGATGTCTATAAAGCCGCTTCACGGCAGATGCATGCCATTTTTCATCGTTACACTGAGATGATTGAGCCCTTGTCGCTGGATGAGGCCTATCTGGATGTTTCCCACTCCAGTCACTGCCAGGGCAGTGGCACGCTGATGGCCCGGGAGATTATGCAGTCTGTCCTGGAAGAGGTGGGGATTTCTGTCTCTGTGGGTGTGGCTCCAAACAAATTTCTGGCCAAGGTGGCATCCGACTGGAACAAGCCAAAAGGTCTTTGTGTGATCACGCCCGACCAGGTTCAGGATTTTGTTTTTGAATTACCGGTTGAGAAGATACACGGTGTCGGCAAGGTCACTGCTCAAAAGCTACATAGCAAAGGGATTATGACCTGTGGCATGTTGCGACAATACTCTCCGGTTGAGTTGTGTCGTTGGTTTGGCAGTTTCGGCGAGCGCCTCTGGGAGCTTGCCAGAGGCGAGGACAATCGTGCACTGGAGCTGGATAGAAGACGGAAGTCGTTATCTGTTGAGCACACTTTTGATGCAGATTTGCAGGACGAACAGTCGATACTGACTCAGGTAAAACCCCTGGTTGAGGATCTGTCGCGACGTTTTCAGGCAATCAGGAATGAATATTCGGTCACCAAGCGGTTTGTAAAAGTGAAGTTCAACGATTTCACCCAGACAACACTTGAGGAAATGATAGAGTCCGATGATCTGGCACCCGAGGCACACTTCCAGGCATTGCTGATTCGAGCCTGGCAAAGGGGGGATAAACCTGTTCGTCTACTGGGTGTTGGCGTAAGGCTGCTGGATTTGAGAACCTCGGGGCAGATGCAGCAATTGGAGTTGTTTGAACGCAGGGGTGGAAGGATATAGTATGGCATCTCTCAATATTTAAACTCTGATAAGGTCCCATGGAGCTGAATCTGACAACTCCCGCCCTGTTGTTTCCGGCCATTTCTCTATTGTTCCTTGCCTATACCAACAAGTTTCTGGCGCTGGCTACATTGATCAGAAATCTTCACGGTGAGTTCAAGAAACATCCGGATAACCCTCACATCAAAGGGCAGATGGAAAACCTCAGGCGACGAATGATACTCATCAAACACATGCAGGGGGCTGGAATTGTCAGCTTTATCTGCTGTGTTCTGGTTATGTTTCTTCTTCACCTGGGTCAATATCAGGTGGGTTTTATCATTTTTGGTATAAGCCTGCTGGCTTTATTGATTTCCCTGATCATCTGTCTGGCCGAAATTAAAATTTCGATTGATGCGCTGGAACTTCAGGTAAGTGAGATGGAAGATTGAGCAGTTTATGGCTGCTCTTTCAATAACAGCTGCCCTGTCAATCCTGAAACCAGGCAGTAGGCGACAAAGAGATAGAATCCACAGTGCAGTTCTGCCTGAAAATTCAGCAGAGCGCTTTCCGACGCAGTGGCGTTGGCAGCCAGCATGGCAATGATGATCCCCATTGCGAACACGTCTGCCATAGACCATTTACCGAGCGCAGCGTTGACTTTAAGTGCAACTCTTCGTGATGGCGAGTGACAGGATGCCAGCAAGAGTAAGCTTTTGATAGCAGGTATCAGGACACTGAAGGTAAGAATCAGAATGGCGACAAATTTGTAGCCAAAATTCCAGAGGTCGCTGGCAGTGCCAAGAATGCTTCGGGTCTTGTCATAAACCCGGCTCTGGCCTTCCACCTTCAGATTAGAGAGAAACTGGTTGGCCATAGTCAGCAGTGCCGGGTGAATGGACTGTTGTTCCATAATTTTTTGACCTTCCTTGACCAGGGCCTGTCGGTTCATATCCGCCTGAAGTGTGATCATGGGTTGGGTGATTCCGGGAATCAATAAACCTAGTGAAATGATTAAAACAATCAGGGGGGCAGCAATACTGAAATTTCGGGGCTCAGTCATTTTTCTTGTGTCTTCTGGAAAGAGTTATCTTGTCACTAAAATAGTTGAGAAACCTGCAAAGAACAATGATATGCCAATGAGGGCAGTCCCCCTGCTATCAGGCTGATTCAAGGTGGTCAACAATCAACTGAAGGCTCTGTTGACCCCGAAACTCGTTAATGTCCAGTTTATAAACCGCTTTAACGGTTGTTATGTTCTGGTTTGGCCACTGCCCCGGGTCAATGTTGAAGGCAATGGCATCTACATAATATTCTGACGAAGGCAGCTTGAGCACCATTTTCAGATGTTTCTGGCCTACCAGCCGCTGCTGAATGATCTGAAACCGGCCATCGAATGAAGGTTCCGGGAAATTCTGTCCCCATGGCCCGCTATCGCGTAGCAGTTGAGCCGTATCCATTGTCAGCTCGGAGACACCCAGTTCGCCATCGGTATGGATCTCTGCTTCAAGCTGCTCAGCAGAGAGCTCCTGTTTTACAATCCGGTCAAAAGCAGCCGCGAACGTCTCGAAATCTTTTTTATAAATGCTCAGACCTGCTGCCATGGCATGACCGCCGAATTTGATGATGAGGCCGGGGTTTTCCCGGGCAACACTGTCCAGAGCGTCGCGCATGTGCAAACCTTTTATGGACCTTGCCGAACCTTTGATTTCGTCATTGTCGGCTTCTGCAAAGGCGATCACCGGGCGGTGTAATTTCTCTTTCACCCTTGAGGCCAGAATGCCTACCACACCCTGATGCCAGCCTTCGCGGAAAAGACTGACCCCCCAGGGCAAGTCGGAATGCTGATCCAGTTTCAGGCTGGACAAGTGGCTCATGGCCTCTACATGCATTCCTGCTTCAATCTCTTTTCTGTCCCGGTTAAGACCGTCCAGCTCAGCAGCCAGTTCCCGTGCTGTCTCGATACGCTCTGTCAGTAATAATTCGATACCGGTGGACATGTCATCCAGGCGTCCCGCTGCATTGAGGCGAGGTCCCAGGGCAAATCCCAGGTCGGAAGAGGTCAGGCGTGACTGTTGTCGGCCTGAGATCTCAATCAGTGCCTGAATCCCCGGACGACAATGGCCAGCACGAATTCTTGCCAGACCCTGATAGGCGAGAATGCGATTGTTGGCGTCCAGACTGACAACGTCAGCAATGGTACCCAAGGCAACGAGATCCAGTAATTGAAAAGGGTTGAACTCGGTTTTTCCTGCAAACCAGCCCCGCCTGCGCAACTCGGTTCTCAGTGCGCACATGACGTAAAAAATAATGCCCACCCCGGCGGTATTTTTACCGATGAAAGGGCAGTCAGGCTGATTGGGGTTGACGATAGCGTCGGCTTGAGGAATCTGTTCGCCGGCCAGATGGTGATCCGTGACGATGACCTTCCAGCCCAGAGATTTTGCAGCTGCTACGCCTTCTATGCTGGAGATGCCATTGTCGACGGTGACCAGAACGTCAGGCTGATATTGTCTGGCGACCTGAACAATCTCCGGTGTCAGACCATAACCATATTCAAATCGGTTAGGCACCAGGTAATCCACTATTGCACCCATTTCTCTCATGGCCAGGACACCCAGCGCACTGCTGGTGGCTCCGTCACAATCAAAGTCTCCGACGATTAAAATACGTTGCTGGCCATAAACAGCGTCAGTCAGAAGACTGGCTGCTTTTTCAATATCCTTGAGACTTTTATAGCTCTGAAGACCCTTTAGCTGACGATTGATTTCCGAAGGGTGGCTGATGCCCCGGGCACTGTATATTCGGGCGAGAAGCGGGTCTATGCCATCAGTTAAAGAGAGAGGGGTGCTGGTGCGTCTAATGATCTGAAGCGGCATGGAAGTTCTGGGCTGTCTGCAGTAAAAAGTATCGGTTTACTCTATCACAGAGAGCGTCAGAGCACAGGAGGGTTATTGGCTAAATGAGAGCAGGCAGCTCAGGATAAGCTGCCTGCGGTAAGCTTTATTGTGCCAGATGATTCTGAATAAAGCTTTTCACAGCGTTCAGGTCGTCAGGCAGAACCTCATAACGCTCTTCACGTTCCAGAAGGTCCTTCAGATGATGTGGCAGCTCCGGGGCGTCCAGTCCGGCTTTTTCAATGGCTTCGGGAAACTTCACAGGGTGAGCGGTTGCCAGAACGACATTGGGAACACGGCTGTCCGTTTCAACTTCTGTCAGTGCTCTGATAGCGGTAATAGTATGAGGGTCGGCCAGGTATTCAGTGCGATCAAACAGGTCTTTGATGGCATTGCAGGTATCCTGGTCGGCACTACGACTGCTGTCGAACAACTCGCGGATTTTCTGCCAGCGCTGTTCTGAAACCGAGAGCTTGCCGGTTTCTTCAAAGGCTGCCATCTGTGCGGCAAGGGCCTGGCCATCACGATCCTGAAGGTCGAACAGCAGGCGCTCAAAGTTGCTTGACACCATAATATCCATACTGGGCGACAGGGTGTGTTCGAGGCCTTGTTTGCTGTAATCGTTGCTCTGGAAAAAGCGGTGCAGAATATCGTTACGGTTAGTTGCAACAATCAGCTTATTGATTGGCAGTCCCATACCCCGGGCGATGTAACCTGCGAAGATGTCACCGAAGTTGCCGGTGGGTACCGAGAAGGAAACCTCTCTGTCCGGGCCACCCAACTCCAATGCTGCATGGAAGTAGTATACGACCTGAGCCATGATGCGGGCCCAGTTGATGGAGTTGACAGCCACCAGGCGGGTCTTTTTTCCTGGCGAGTCTGGCAGGAAGGACTGATCGGCAAAGCACCGTTTGACCATCGCCTGACAGTCATCAAAGTTACCCTGAACAGCGATATTGTTGACGTTGCTGTCCAAAATAGTAGTCATTTGTCGTCTCTGGACTTCAGAGACTCTCTGGTAGGGGTGAAGGATGAAAATATCCAGCGCTTTACTGTGCCGACAGCCTTCGATAGCTGCCGAACCTGTGTCACCGGAGGTGGCACCCAGAACGACAGCACGTTCACCTCTTTCGGTAAGAGTGTAATCCAGTAATCGGCCAAGCAGTTGCAGGGCAAAATCTTTAAAAGCCAGGGTAGGGCCGTGGAACAGCTCCATGACCCACTGGTGACTTTTTAGTTGAGTTAGCGGTGCAACTGCTTCATGAGCAAAGGTTGCGTAGCTGTCATCAATCATTTCCTTCAGTTTGGGGTCAGGAATTTCACCTGCCACAAAAGGTTTAATCACTTCAAAGGCCAGTTCGTTGTAAGGCAGGCCCCTCAGTGAGCGGATTTTATCTTGATCAAACTGGGGCAGTTCGGCAGGGATGTACAAGCCACCGTCTTCGGCCAGACCGGCCAGAAGTACTTCCTTAAAACTCTTTTCTCCACCCTGTCCCCGGGTACTGATGTATTTCACGGTCTATTCCATCTATTGTTTATGAGTTCATGGCTGCTTTCCCATGAAGGGTGAGACTTGAATCTCACTCCTTCCGGGGCTTATGCACTCAGGACTTAATCAGTAGCTGTCTGACAAACGACAGTTTTCAAGCCATGGTCTCAACACGAATGCGTGTGACAGGTGCCTGGATATCGCTCAGGCTTTCAATTTCGGCAATGGCCTTATCCAGCTCCGATTCTTTGATGGTCTGGGTCAGGATAACAATGTCAGCGAAGCCATCGCTTTCACGGATCGCTTTTTGGGTGATGGCATCCATATTGATCCCACGGTCACTGAGAATCCGGGTAATGGCATTCATGACACCAGGGTGATCGTCAGCATGGATGCGCAGATAATTGGGACTCAGTGTTTCACCGATGGCCAGAACTGGAATGCTTTGTAACTGATCTTCGGAGAAACCCAGTGGGTTAGGGGCTGCTTCTGGCGTTGCCAGTGCTCTGGCAATGTCCATAATATCGGCAACAACAGAAGAGGCTGTTGGCTCGGCGCCAGCACCGGGTCCCACCATCATGGTTTCACCGATGGCATCTGCATTGATCACAACAGAGTTCAGAACGCCGTTGATATTGGCCAGTGGTCGGGAAGCCGGAATCAGGGTCGGATGAACTCTGAGTTCAACGCCTTCATCAGTCTGTCGGGCAATGCCCAGATGTTTTATGCGGTAGCCCAGCTCTTGCGCGTATTGAATATCGGCCGGAGTTATACGGCTGATACCTTCTGTATAGGCGCGCTCAAAGTTCAGAGGGATACCAAAGGCAATAGAAGCCATAATGGTCAGTTTGTGGCAGGCATCAATGCCTTCTACATCAAAGGTGGGGTCAGCTTCTGCGTACCCCAGGGCCTGGGCCTCGGCGAGTACTTCTTCAAATGAACGATTTTTGTCGCCCATTTCAGTCAGAATAAAATTACCGGTTCCATTGATGATGCCGGCCAGCCAGTTAACCTGGTTGCCTGCCAGACCCTCTCTCAGGCACTTGATGACAGGGATGCCGCCAGCCACTGCCGCTTCATAGGCAACCACGACATTCTTTTCACGGGCTGCCTGAAAGATCTCATTGCCATGTTCGGCTATCAGCGCTTTGTTGGCCGTAACAACATGTTTGCCGTGTTGGATCGCTGTGAGAATCAACTCCTTGGCAACATCGTATCCGCCAATGGTTTCGACAAGAATATCCACTTCGGGATTACGGGCGACATCAAAGATGTCACGGGTGACTTGGGTGGTCGAGGTATCAGCAGCAGGATTGTCCCGACGGGCACCAATCTGCTCTACAATAATGGGTCTGCCAGTTCGTGCAGCAATGCTACTGGCATTGCGTGTCAGTACATTAAACGTACCGCTGCCTACGGTACCCAGGCCACATATTCCTACTTTGACCGGTTTCAAACTGTTATCCCCCGTGAGCTGATCTCAACTCACTGTCTGTGTCGACGGCTTTCAGAAACAGAAAGCGCTCTGATTTATTATCAATGGATGGGGGATTATAGCCATAAACCGGCCTTAAGAGCGATAGTTTGCCCGAACTGTTTGCAGGTTCTTCGCTGTTCCTGCTGACGATCAGAGGCTATTAATGTATGGCGGTATGACTGATTTGGGAAGCAGGTGCGAAGCAGGTTCGCACCCTGAAGTACTCTATGACTTTGGCGCAGAGTCAGCTTTAGTGTCAGGAGCTGGTTCAGGGGCAGGAGGAGGTGTAATGCCCATAATTTTGGCAAGCTCCACAGCTGGGCGGTAACCGGGTATGGCTTTGCCGCTCTCAAGAAACAGAGCAGGGGTTCCGCTCACACCCAGCTTCAGGCCCTGCTCGAATTGCTCTTCAACGAGAACTTCGCATCGGGTTTGATCTTTGTCTTCTTTGGAAGCTTGATGAGTAATCTCTTTGCCGTTTTTCAGCTCTGAAAGGGCTTGCGTTCTCTCAGGTGAACACCAGGCATTAACCATTTTGGCGTAGGCGGGGGATTGTTTTCCGCCTCTGGGGAAAGCCAGATAACGTACTTCTATCCCCATATTATTGAGTTCAGGCACTTCCTGGTGGAGCTTTCGGCAGTAACCACAGTCGGTATCTGTAAAGATATAAACAACGCCTTTGACCTCTTCGGGTGAAAAGACAATCTGATCTTCTTTTTTCAGAGACTTCAGTTGGTCTGCCACGGCTTTATTACGGAGTTCTTCTGTCAGGTTAACGATCTGGCCATTGTTAATTTCCAGCATGTCACCACGCAGCAGGAGTTTGCCGGTTTCATTGGAATGGATCACGCTGCCGCCTTCCAGCGTTATTCTGAACACGCCTTCCCAGCCAGTCTTTTCAATCTTTTTAATGGGAATGTTGGGATCCAGACCTTTCAGTTCACTGGTAATGGCATTTTGTACTTCTTGAGTGACCTGGTCTGCTAATGGCTCAGCCCGCAAAAAGGGGGCAGTCGCCAGAGTGGCAGATAAGATCAGGGTGCTTAGGCGCATGAGTCATCCTCCTGGGTATTGTTTTTTTCTCGACCGACAGTGTGAAGCAAGTCAGGTAGCTACTGCCAATATGATCGTAGGTTCTGGGGCAGAAGTTTAGACACTTTATTGGAATTGTCAGTTTTAGCTGCCATGAATCAGAAAATTGACTACTGGTTGGTTGTGATATCTCCTTTTGTGTTCCGTCAGGTCTCTTGAACTTCTGCAGAGCGTCCAACATAGCCTCTGTTGGCCATCCGTATCTGTTACGGTTATGTCGCACCTTCTTCGCCCGCTGTGTTCTGCGTTTTCGTGAGCCGACAAACTACTGGCATTCGGGAAGATCTCCCCGCATCGCCATATTTGGCCATCCTCGCCGATTATGAAGGTGTCACAGACCAGCCCGACTACGACAGCCTCCTTCGCGGGAATGACGGGAGTGAAGACAACTCGTTCCCACGCTGGGACCCACAGGGCCTGAAAGTGTGGGAATCAGTGTTTTGCGACACCCTCAGAGCGTGGGAACGAGTGGTGAGTGCTCTAACAGGCGGCGACATAAACCGTGACCCGTTCGGAGTTGGGTCTTTACTTTCTGGGTGGAGGCATTAATGCCGCGTCCAGGGGGAGCCTTCGAAAAGTCTCCCTATCAATATCTGCAACACCATAGTTGGTGCTGAGATAGTCCAGGATCGGTTCCCAGGTTTCAGAAAGATCCCAGAGTCCCTGGGTATCTATCATCCACTGCAGGGTCTCACGCCAGGCTTTTTTGTCACCACTGTTCTGGCTGATAATAAGACTGCTATGGCAGACGTTACACTGAGCGTTAACCATCTCCCAGCCCGGAGCCATTATCAGTCCGGACCCGGGATCAACCGGGTACTCTTTTTTTGGCACTTCATCGGGTGCGGCCAGGCTTGCTCCACAAAGTAACGCCGAGACTATCAATATTTTGAGCTTTTTTAAGTCCGGCATCAGGCAACCCTCACAGCAATTCGGTGACAGCCATTGAAGAGGTAGCCTTTCGGATTCCACTGGGGTTGTACCACAGGCTGGGAATCTCCTTCACTGTCCGTGGCTTTGGCCCAGATTTCGTAGTAACCCTGCTCTGGCAGCTTCAGATTTATGCGCCACTGTTGCCAGGCACCCTTGTTGACCGGTTGACTCAATTCGGCCTGATGCCAGCGAGTACCATAGTCATAACTGACTTCAACCTTGACGACTTTTCGCAAACCGGCCCAGGCGTGCCCCCTCACTTCCTGGGTTTTACCCAGTGACAGTTCAATCCCGCTCTGCGGGAAAGTGATCAAAGATTTGACGATCATCTCTTCGATAATTTCATAATCTTCATTGGGCACTTTCTCTCCGGGTGCTATAGGGTATCTGGGAACCTGATAGGCCGGTGCTGCCATCTTGGCGCCATCATGCACCTTGTTACGAACACTGATACCTGTGGCTGCCTTCTGGGAGACAGAAGCCGGGCGGCCAGCAAAGACAATGCGCAGGGGGAAACCGTGGCGAAATGGAATATCTTCGCCATTCATAGCCCAGGCGATCAGGGCGTTATCATTCATGGCTGCGGCAATGGGTACACCCCGCGAAATCGCAGGTCCTGTGCCGCTCAGTTGTTTATCAATCCCATGGTTACCGGTGTAAACTGCGTCGTCTTTCACGCCACAGTCTTTCAGTACATCGCTGAGCAGGACGCCGGTCCATTGTGAGCAAAAAACGGCAGCGTTATTCCATTGGTTGCCTTTGGTGTTGGGAAAAAAATTTTTACGGCTATTGCCGCCACATTCCAGAACCAGGTTCTGTTTGTGGTGTTTGAACCTGCTTTTGAGTTCATCAATGGTATAAGTCCTGGATTTGACGACGGATTCACCGTCGACAGTAAAGGTCCAGGTCTTCGGGTCTATCTTGTCGAAATCCGGCATCAGACCATTCCAGCGTGTAAAGGCTATGTTTGCCGGTGTGACTGCCGGGTCCAGCATATGCTCAGCAGGATGGGCATTTAACGGCTTGGTATTCAATACCGTGTAATAATCTGGCAGATCTTCCGCCCTGACCCATTTCATTGTGGAGATGTCAACAGGCTCCAGACCCGGGGGACGGTTTTGAGCAAAAACCCACCTCACAGACAGAATGGAAGCAGCGGATGCGGTCAGTGCCTGCTGTAGAAACTTTCTTCTGTTCATTGTCTGGTATCCGGTTAACCTTTTGGCATCTGGTTTGTTCAGGTTACAGAGGCTTTGGGTATGCTCAAGGCTTTTTGCCTTCGAAGAAAAAGTCAGCCAGACGCAGCATATCTTCTTCACTTAACAGTTGAGCGACTTTAGTCATGGTGATGTCCTGTCGTTTCCCGCTTTTGAAAGCCTGTAATTGAGCGAAAAGGTACTGGCGATTCTGCCACTTGAGATTCGGGATGGTATTGAACTTATTACTACCATCCTGACCATGGCAGGCACGACACATGTTAGCTAACTTTTCATATCTGTCAGCTGCCTGGGCTGTTGACAGGATGGCAGAAGGCAAAAGCAGCAGTGCTGTAACTGCCCAGGGTCTCAGGTAGAGCCTGATGGTATCCGGTAAGTTCAAAGCGCAAGCCTACACAATGTTTTCTGATTTTAATCCGAATGGCTAAATTAAAAGGCGTAGGTCTTATAATTGCTAAATAGTGATGCTTATAAATACTTAATATCTGTTTTTTTTGGGTCTGATGAAGCCGGATTCGGATGTTCAATGGGTGTCTGTCAAATGAAGCTTAGTCTTGTATTTTACTGTTTAAAAAGGCTGAACCTGCATTCAGCCTCTGGGATGGTGAGATTCATGCAGTTCGCTCAACCGCTGCCGGGCAATATGGGTATATATCTGGGTCGTTGAAAGGTCGCTGTGTCCCAGTAGCAGTTGGACCACCCGGAGGTCGGCTCCATGGTTCAACAGGTGGGTAGCAAAGGCGTGTCGAAGAACGTGGGGGGAAACCGTGCTTTGAATGTTAGCTGTTATGGCATGTTGTTTGATCCGGTGCCAAAAGGTCTGACGTGTCATCGGGCTGCCGTTTCGGCCGGGAAACAGTACCCGATTCTCCGGGTCACTGATCAGAAAGGGTCTGCTGTCTTTCAGGTAGAGGTGAAGCCAGTTCAGGGCCTCTTCACCCATAGGCACCAGCCTCTCTTTATTACCCTTGCCCTGAATACGAACGATGCCCTGCCTTTGGTTGATTTGATTCAGGTTGAGGTTGACCAGCTCCGATACTCTGAGTCCGCAGGCGTAAAGTAGCTCCAGCATACATCGATCTCTAACTCCTAAATCGGTATCAAGATCAGGGGCTGCAAGCAGGTTTTCAACGTCAGTCTCCGTCAGGGATTTGGGCAGAGGCCGTCCCTGTTTGGGCATCTCAATATTTTGAGTAATGTCCTGACTGACCATGTTTTCTCTTAAAAGGTAACGGTAATAGCCACGCAGGCTGGATAGTGCTCTGGCTGTTGAGCTGGGTTGAAACTTTTGCTGGTGTCGCCAGGCCAGATAGTTTCTCAGGTCCGAAGTAGATGATTTCTCAAGTGTGAGTCTGTTCTGAGAAAGCCAGGAAGCGAATTGTTCTATATCGCTTTTATAGGCCGTGCGGGTGTTTTCGCTAAGGCCTTTCTCAAGCCAGAGGTGGTTGAGAAACAGTTCGATGGAGGTATTGGCCATTATTATCTGTATATCAGGTTCAGGTCTCCATTATTGCGGCATATGGAAGGATCGTAAAGAAAACAGTACAAGCCTGAAAATGAAAAGCTGTTTTCTGTTTTGAAGCCATAAAAAAAGCGACTTTCGTCGCTTTTTTTATGGACTGACAAGGTTGCCGGATTGTCAGAACTTTTATGACCCTGGGCGTCATGCTCAGGGTTTTGGAGAACCCTAAAGAGTTTTTCCGCGCGAGGCGAAAAGCGTCCCTTAGTTGAGCTTTTCCTTGATACGAGCCGCTTTACCGCTCAGAGCGCGCAGGTAATACAGCTTGGCTTGACGTACGTCACCGCGACGCTTCACATTGATAGAAGCGACCAGAGGGCTGTATGTCTGGAAAACACGCTCAACGCCAACACCGCTGGAAATCTTGCGAACGGTGAAAGCGGAGTTCAGGCCACGATTACGCTTGGCAATGCAGACACCTTCGAACGCCTGCAGACGCTCACGGTTACCTTCTTTAACCTTAACTTGTACGACCAGGGTATCACCAGGGCCGAAGCTCGGGATTTCCTTGGTCATCTGCTCTTGTTCGAGCGCTTCAATGATTCTGTTCTTGCTCATTTTAAATCTTGCTCCCGTTAGTCAAGTGTTCCGCTCGTCGAGTCTGCCTTGCTGTGGCTATCCGAAGAATGATGCTCCTGAATGAATTCAGACAACAGTTTTTCCTCTTCACGGGTCAGTTTTCTGTCTTGCAACAGGTCCGGTCTTCTCAACCAGGTTCTGCCCAGTGCCTGTTTGAGGCGCCATGCACGAATTTTTGCATGATCCCCAGACAACAGGACTTCCGGCACTCTCTGCCCCTTGAAAACCTCAGGGCGGGTGTAGTGCGGACAATCCAGCAGGCCATCAGCAAAGGAATCCTCTAATGCGGAATCCTTGTGACCCAGGGTGCCCGGTACAAAGCGTGAAACTGCATCAATCAGAGTCATGGAGGCGAGTTCGCCACCACTTAACACGTAATCACCGATCGACCATTCCTCGTCGACTTCTTCGTTGATTACACGCTCATCAATACCTTCATACCGCCCCGATACCAGAATAAGCCGCTTTCTGGTGGCCAGCTCCTGAACCCCGGCCTGGTCAAGCAGGCGTCCCTGGGGAGACAGGTATACTACCGTGGCATCGGCTCCTGCAGCCTTCTTGGCTGCATGGATGGCGTCACGCAGAGGTTGAATTTTCATCAACATGCCGGGACCACCGCCGTAAGGTCGGTCATCCACAGTCCGGTGTCTGTCGTGGGTGAAGTCCCTGGGATTCCAGGTTTCTACCGAGACAATTCCCTCCTTTACAGCACGGCCGGATATGCCGTGATCGGTAATGGCCCGAAACATTTCCGGGAAGAGGGTGACTACACCGAACCACATATCTGCTGTTACGGGTGATTGTTCATGGCTGTTCTGCGGCTCAGGGCTGTCTAACGGCTCAGGGCTGTTTAATGGTTCAAGGCTGTCCGCAGGCTCTGGGCTTTTAATCAGACCAGGGCTGTCCATGTCAGTTTCACTCATAACGGTTAAAATTCCGGATCCCAGTCAATCCGAATGAATCCTGCTTCCGGATTCACTTCCATAATCACCTGATCCAGTAACCAGGGGACCAGTCGTTCGCGTCGGTCGATGCTGCCCTTGCAGGCTTTGATGACCAATACGTCGTTGGCTCCTGTCTCCATCAGGTGGCTGGCTTTGCCCAGCAGAAGCTCCTTGCCCGCCTCGTCAGCGGTTTTCACTTCCAGACCTTCAAGCTGATGCCAGTATATCTCGTCATCAGCCAGTGGGGGCAGTTCGCTCTCAGCGATGAGGATTTCTGAGCCAGTGAACTGGCGGGCGATATCCCGGTCATCGCATCCGGCGATGTGTGCGACCAGTCCCTTGCCCTGACGGCGGCCCTGATCGACTTCAATGGTCTGCTGGCGACCATCCTGGCGCAAAATCCAGTGTTTGTAGTTCAGAATATTGGTCATGGGATTGGTGTGTGAATACACTTTCACCCAGCCTTTTACTCCGTACACACCAGTAATACTTCCGAGGACAACCTGTTTGGGTTGAGCGGTTGCTGATGCTTTTTTCACTGGTTCTGTTCCTTTTTGAGGTGGTTGTTTAAACGGCCCGGGGCTGTTCTAAACGGCTCAGGGTTGTTCAAATCTGACCTCAGGCTGCTTTGGCGTCTTTCAGCAGCTTGCTAACGCGGTCGGATACGGTAGCGCCCTGGCTCAGCCAGAACTCAACACGCTCCTGATCCACACGCAGACGCTCTTCCTGACCACGGGCAGTAGGGTTGAAGAAACCTACACGCTCGATGAAACGGCCACCTTGAGCCTTACGGCTGTCAGCAACAGTCAGGTGGTAGAACGGACGCTTTTTGGAACCGCCGCGAGCTAAACGAATTGTTACCATGGAATAATTTCCTGTAATCGTGATGTCCGGCAACGCTTATCTCTGAGGGCTCCGGGAGCCTTCAGATTCATGGAACACCGACAGTGGGCCATGAAGGGCGCATATTCTAAGGAATAACCGTCCTGCTGACAATATGCTTGACACTTATCTTGCTGCGGAAAGTCTCATGGAATGAGAGGAGGGCAGGCATTGTGAGCTACAACGACGAGCTTGTTATGACTTTTATATTGCACGCAAGTTTTAAAAAAGTCTTTTCAGATTGCCCATTCTTAATGTTATTGAAACTGTCCGGGTTGACTGAAAAGCCTGAATACCTGGTATAGGTGATGTTTGTCGTATATAAAATCGACCGTTTCCTGATCCATGAATGAGAAAGGAAAAGTCATGTTTTTTATTACGGTCGATGAAGAAATACGATTACAGCTGGTCAGTGAGGCGTTGGCACCAGGACAATTCTGGGTTCCATGCTTTCAGGCCCTGTGGGTCCCAGCGTGGGAACCCATACCTATCTCGCGTTGTAGAGTCAGCTTTTTAGGGTAGGTATGCATTCCCACGCAGAGCGAGGGTGTCGCAAAACTCTCTCCGGCGTGGGAACGCGCTGACTCCCGTCATTGCCGACTTCATTCTCGTCATTGTCGGCTTCATTCTCGTCATTCCCGCGAAGGCGGGAATCCACAGTGACTCTCCATCAGAACAATATGCCCGGTGTCCCCCTGGCCTTGTCATCCCCGAGAAGGCAGAGATCCACCGTTGGCGCTGGATTCCGGCCTTCGCGGGAATGACGACTTCAGAGCGTGAGAACGAGCTGTTGAAGTTTTGCGACACCCTCAGAGCGTGGGAACGAGTGGTACCACTCTTCAAAAGAGCTTAGAAAGGAAACTTCTTGCCGCCGCCTGGAGTCATCATACCGCCCATGCCGCCGGGCATCTGACCTTTCATGCCACCCAGACCGCGCATCAGCTTGCTCATGCCGCCTTTCTTGGTGACTTTCTTCATCATCTTGCTCATCTGCTTGTGCTGCTTGATCAGACGGTTGATGTCCTGGATCTGGGTGCCGGAACCTGAGGCAATGCGCTTCTTGCGAGAGCCGTTCATAATATCCGGATTTGCACGTTCAGCCGGGGTCATGGAGTTGATGATTGCTTCCATCTGGACAAAAATCCTGTTGTCCATCTGGCCGGGCATGTTGGCTGGCATACCCGGCATGCCGGGGAGTTTGTCCATAACGCCTGCAAGGCCGCCCATTTTCTTCATCTGCTGAAGCTGGTCACGGAAGTCTTCCAGGTCAAAGCCTTTACCCTTTTTCAGTTTGCTGGCCAGTTTGTCGGCTTTCTTTTTGTCGAGCTTCTGTTCAGCTTCTTCAATCAGGGAGAGAACGTCACCCATGCCCAGGATTCGGGAAGCGATACGGTCAGGGTGGAAGGGGTCCAGAGCGTCTGTCTTTTCACCGACACCCATGAACTTGATTGGCTTGCCGGTAATATGGCGAACTGACAGGGCGGCACCTCCGCGTGCGTCACCATCTGCCTTGGTCAGAATGACACCGGTCAGGGGCAGCGCATCACCAAAGGCTTTGGCGGTATTGGCGGCATCCTGGCCGGTCATGGCGTCAACCACAAACAGGGTTTCGACAGGATTAATGGCACCGTGCAATGCCTGGATTTCAGCCATCATATCGCTGTCGATGTGCAGACGACCGGCGGTATCGACAATGACCACGTCAATATGCTTCAGGCGAGCTTCCTGAATGGCTGCTGTGGCAATATCAACGGGTTTTTGTTCGCTGCTGGATGGGAAGAAATCGACGCCGACTTCACCCGCCAGCGTTTCCAGTTGCTTGATCGCTGCCGGACGGTAAATGTCGGCACTGACGACCATCACAGATTTTTTGTGGCGTTCCTTGAGGAACTTGCCCAGTTTCGCCACAGAGGTGGTTTTACCGGCACCCTGAAGACCGGCCATCAGCAGGACCGCAGGTGGCTGGGTCGACAGGTTCAGCTGGTCATTGGCTTCGCCCATGACCGAAATCAGTTCTGCCTGAACAATCTTGACGAAGGCCTGGCCGGGGCTCAGGCTGGCCTGTACCTCCTGACCAATCGCCCGCTCTCTGATCCGGTTGATGAACTCTTTGACCACCGGCAGCGCAACGTCAGCCTCCAACAGAGCCTTGCGAACCTCGCGCAGGGTATCTTTAATATTGTCTTCAGACAGTTTCGCCTTGCCGGTGACGTTACGAAGCGTCTGCGACAGGCGTTCGGTTAAATTCTCGAACATCCAGTTACCTTGGAAATACCTTGAAGTAAGGTGCAAGTATGTAATTGGCAGTCATTATATCCAATCCAGCGCAAAAGGGGCAGTATCGGGTCCCGGCAGAGACAGTATTTCCACTTGATGGATGAAAACAAAGTGGTTCTTGTGTAGATTTGGACATGGCAAGCTCTGGTTTGCATCTTCCTAAGTGGCTTTGTGACGGTTTCGCCATCAGGAAAATTTCAGATGGAGGTTATAAAAGAATCAATGAATTTCATGCTCGTCAGCATCGGTGCCATCATTTTTTATGCGGTGGGAATGGTCTGCCAATGGGGAAGAATTACTGGTCGCGGTGGCGCTCGAAAGGTGGTGTTGCTGGCAACCACAGTCGGAGCTGCTTTACATGCTTTTTCGCTCTATTTTTCTATTCACACCGATAAAGGGACCAACCTTGGTATTCTCACGATCGGTTCTTTGACGACACTGATAGTCACACTGGTAGTACTGCTCAGCAGTTTGCGAAAGCCTTCTGAAAGTCTGCTGGTTACGATTCTGCCTTTTACCATCATCTCGGTTCTGGCGGACTGGCTGGCTCCGTTGGAACACATTTTTCATTCACCCACCCTGATGGTGGTGCATGTTCTGCTGTCGGTATTGGCCTATGGTTTGTTGATGGTGGCCGTGTGTCAGTCACTGCTACTGGCCTATCAGGAGAAGCAGCTGAGGAGTCACAATCAAAAGCGTCTGCTAAAAGCCCTGCCGCCCCTGCAGACTATGGAAAAATTGCTGTTCGAGTTTCTATCTGTAGGAGTGATCCTGCTGACCCTCTCGCTGATTTCAGGCTTCCTGTATATCGATAATATGTTTGCCAGTGATATGTTCCACAAAACAGTGCTTTCTCTGGTGGCCTGGGTGCTGTTTACGACACTGCTGATTGGGCGCTGGGTCAATGGCTGGCGAGGACAAAAGGCCATGCGTTGGACGGTTGCCGGTTTTGTCCTGTTATTGGTGGCTTACTTTGGCTGGCGGACGGTTGTTGACTTTATCCTGGTTAGATGAGCCTTTTCGGAGCAGACTCTGTTTCCTGCTCCTCTTAATCTCTCTTGGTACTTCTTTTTTTTTCCGGCAGCTTGAGATGTCTGTAAGTCGGTCTATTGTTTATGGCTATGAAAATGATAATAGCCACCAAGCTCAGTAAAATTTTCTTGACGGCGGGTGTTGCTCTATTTAGTACGTTGGTTGTGTTTAATAATCTGATGGACTATCAGAGCAATTACCTTTATGTCCAGCATGTGATGAGTATGGATACAACCGGGAACCATGCTCAGGCAGAATGGCGAGCAATTCATGATCCCATGGTCTGGAAAATTGCTTACAGCCTGATTATTGCTGTTGAAGCCATTATAACCCTTTTATGTTGGACGGGTGTCGCTTGTATGTTCTTCAATCTGCACGGTGAGAATTTCCATGAAAGCAAGTGTCTGGCTCTGCTGGGTTTGACTCTGGGCATCATGCTCTGGTTTCTGGCCTTTATGGGAATTTCGGGAGAGTGGTTTCTGGCCTGGCAGTCCCGCAGCTGGAGTGGTATTCAGCCAGGCTTCAGGGTGGCCACATTGTTTTTTTTGACCTTGCTCTATTTGAGTCAGGAAGAGCGATAAAAGTGTTTGGGGTTTAGAGTATGAAACGTTAGAATCAGCGCTTTCATAAACAGAATCTTAACGAGCGATTTCAGCCTTGAGCGAAGCATCTACCAGTCTTCTTTTAACCATATTGGCCCTTTTAATGTTGCTGTCGGCTTTTTTTTCCAGTTCGGAAACCGGCATGATGGCGATCAACCGTTATCGCCTTCGCCATCTGGTTCGCAAGAATCACAAAGCGGCCATGCGGACTCATAAACTGCTTGAACGCCCCGACAGACTGATTGGTGTGATTCTGATTGGCAACAACTTTGTCAATATCCTGGCTTCTGCCCTGGCCACTCTGGTGGCAGTGAGGCTCTGGGGGGATAGCGGTATTGCAATTGCTACTCTGGGTCTGACGGTGGCAGTACTGATTTTCGGTGAGGTAACACCCAAGACAGTTGCCGCGCTCTATCCTGAAAAGATTGCTTTTCCTGCCTCTTTTATTTTGACGCCGCTGCTGAAACTCTTCTATCCCATGGTGGTCGTTTTAAACTGGGTCTGTGGTTTCCTGCTGAGACCTTTTGGTATCAAACCCGGTCAGGCTGCCGAGGATCAGTTGAACGCTGAAGAGCTGCGCACCATTGTGACCGACCCTGGCATGTTGTTGCCGCAGAAAAGACGGGGAATGTTGCTGGGTATTCTGGATCTGGAGAAAGTCCGGGTAGACGATATCATGGTACCCCGAAATGAAATTTTCGGAATTGATATTGACGATGACATCAAGGATATCCTGGAGCAGTTAAGGGCCTGTCAGCACACCCGCTTGCCAGTCTATCGTGGCGATGTGAACAATCTTGTGGGCATGTTGCATATGCGAAAGGTGGCGCGACTATTGAGTCAGGAAGAAGTCAACAAAGCGCTTCTCCTGCAGGAAACCACAGAGCCTTATTATGTTCCTGAAAGCACTCCCCTGCATACCCAGCTGTTTAATTTCCAGAAGTCAAAAGAGCGTGTAGCGCTGATAGTCGATGAATATGGCGATGTTCTGGGCCTGGTGACGCTGGAAGATATTCTGGAAGAAATTGTGGGTGACTTTACTACCGATGTTTCCGACTCCAGCCAGGATATTACCCCTCAGGAAGACGGCACTTACATCATTGATGGTTCTGCATCCATAAGAGATATTAACCGTTCTCTGGGTTGGAAATTACCCACCGGGGATGCCAGAACAATTAACGGTTTGATCACCGAGATGATGCAGTTTATACCGGAGTCCAGTGTCTGTCTCAAAGTAGGCGAATACCGGTTTGAGATTATGCAGGTCAAGGACAATCGAGTAAAAGCAGTGAAAATTTTCACTGCTTAACCTGAGTCACTTATTCTGTAAAATGGACTTTAACCTCAGGCCATCCGAAAGTTAGCGGTTTTGCGTAAAACTGTGGCTGGCATGGAACTGAGGGGCATCCAGTGGAATAGTGGTGTTTAATCCCACATTCAGAAATTCTACCAGCATAATGGCCGTCAATCCCCAGATCAGATATTCATCGTATTGATAAGAGGGCATGGAGTAGGTTTTATCGTTCATGCTCCAATGGTGAAACTGCAGGTTGTCCAGATTGGTGAAAAACTCCAGTGGGACGTGAAAAATGCGGTCCAGCTCTTCAATGTTTGCGCTGAGTGACAGGTTTTCCGGTACAGAACCGACGACAGGGATCACCTTGATGCCAAAGCGCGAAATAACTGGACCCATGGTGCCCAATATATGGACGGAAGCAGGGTTCAGATCAATCTCTTCCTGGGATTCTCTCAGGGCGGTCTGAATCAGATTATGATCGTCATCTTCCCGTTTGCCACCGGGAAACGCCACTTCACCGCTATGCTTGTTCATGTGCGAAGCCCTTCGGGTAAGGATTATTTCGGTGGCCTGTCCCTGGCCATTAGTCACCAGAGGTATCAATACTGCGGCTTCCGGTAGAGGAGTGTCTATACTTCTTGGCTGATGTTTGTGGAGTCTTCGTTCTATATCTGTAATCAACATATAACAAGTGAATCTCTGGCTTTCTTGGCGACATTCAGATGCTCAGAAAATATAGTGACATTGAAAAAAGGCGCCGTTGGAACATTATTGTTATCGACCTTGGGTACCAGACTGCCAGTAACACCAGGCAGAGCTAAGCTTCCGTGGGTGCAACACTAATTTTTCAGGCTTTGAAAAGATCATAACACAGATATTTTTTACGGCATGATCCATCTGGTAAAGAAATGATAGGCATTTTCTACACCAACTCTGATTCAAGTGACTTCAGGTATGAATCAGGTTAAGGTGAAGAAAGATTTTCATAGTTAGAAGGAAAAACAGTGAATTTCTGCAGTGAGTGTGGTGCGAAGGTCAGTAAGAAAGTTCCTTGTGGCGATAACCGGTTACGTGATGTTTGTGACAACTGTGGCAAAATTCACTATCAAAATCCGTTAATCGTTGCCGGTTGTCTGCCAGTCTATGAAGGTAAAGTGCTCCTTTGCAAACGCTCTATCGAACCACGCAGGGGTTACTGGACATTACCCGGCGGTTTTATGGAGCTGGGAGAAACCCTTGAGCAGGCTGCCCTGCGGGAAACCATGGAAGAGGCCGGAGCCGAGGTTACTCTGCAATCACTATATACCCTGTTTAATATTGTTCATGTGAGCCAACTCTCGGTATTTTTTCTGGCTCATCTTGATAAACCCGAATACAGCGCCGGTGAAGAAAGTGAAGCAGTGGCCCTTTTCAGTGAAGAAGATATTCCCTGGGATCAGCTGGCTTTCAACACCATCAGTCGCACCCTTCGCCATTACTTCAGTGATCGTCAGACAGGTGATTTCCCTCAGCGGATGGAAGATATTGCCCTGCCGGGCCGTAGAGTGGCTTCCTGAATTTCAGGGGTATTTTATCAGGTTGAAGCAGCGTGAATGACAAGCCGGAAATTACCGATCAGCAGTTAGTGAAACTGGCAGGCGAGAAAGCTTTTTCCCGGGGGAAGGGGTACTACCAGGAAGGACGGGTTACAGACCTGACGATCCGGGGCCAGAGGATTTCAGCCAGTGTTATGGGCAGCGAGGTTTATCAGGTCAATCTGGTTTATACCCAGAGTGCCCTGGACGGCAGTTGTAACTGTCCGGCTTCTGATGGCATCGACTTTTGCAAACACTGTGTTGCTGTGGCTATGGTGTTGCGAGATAAAGTCTTTGTTCCCCGGGTGAAAAAAGGCGCACAGGCCACAGACGTATTGGCCGCTTATTTATTGCAGATGCCCAAAGAAGAACTGGTGGGGCACTTTGTTGAAATGATAGACGCCAGTCGTTCAGTGCGAGAGCACTGGTTGCTCAAGGCTGAAACAGCTCTGGGCATTATGGACCGAAAAACCATCCGTAAACGAATAACCGCCGCTATCCCCTACAATCGACATTACTTTAGATACGCTCAAGTCAGGCAGTATTTTGCCAATGTCGAACAGGTTCTCTTTAATCTTGAACCCCCTTTAAAAAAGCTGGCAGCTACTGATCAGTTGGCGTTGCTGGACTATGCTATGTCACGAATCGTCCGTGCGCTGGAGACAGTGGATGATTCCGGAGGTTTCAGGTTTGAGGCTGTCGCTCAGTTACAGAGGATGTATGTTGAGGCCTTTGCTTCACTGAACTGGTCTGAAGCGTCCAAGGCTCAGCATCTGTTGGAGTTGCTGCTCAAGGATGAAGATGAATGGCATGGCCGCGTCCCGGATGATTTCAGTGAAGTTATGACGCCAGAGTGTCAGAAGACTTTCCTGGAGATCGCCCGGGCTCGTTGGGATGAGTTACCCAGGCTGAAAAGTGATAACTGGCGGGATCGCCTCATTTATGACCGGTTGCTCAGTGTCCTGCAAGTCGAACCCGAACTGGAAAATGACTACAAGACATTGATTCAGCTCTATAAAAAGATTGCCATGACTGAGAAAGACTATCTGGTTATTGCGCGCTGTTATCTGGAGCTGGATGAATATGACGAAGTCCACAATTATCTTGATAGAGCTCGGCAGAGCAGTCGTTTCGGTGAATCAGCTGAGATTCATGAACTGCAACAGTTGCTGCTTTTGAAAACGGGGCGAAGCTCTGAAGCTTTGCAGGATGTTTGGGAGCAATTTAAAGAGTCACCAACACTGTCCACTTTTGAGTATTTGCAGGAGCTTTCACAAGACCTGAACAGTCAGCAAGACTGGCGGCAAAAAGCCATAGACTGGATGAAAGAGCGTGTCGTTAGTACTCAGGGGTATCTCCACCACCGTGTGTTAAACACACTGATGATGACTTTTCTTGCCGAGTCTGATCTGGAGTCGGCCTGGCAACTGGTTACAGATGCAGAACCGGATGTGGCATTGCTCTACGAGCTGAGGAAACATTTTCGGCAGGATGGAGAACGCTCTTTTGCTCTCTATGGGAAGCTGGTTGAAGCTTGTCTACAGAAAAAAACGAATAATAGTTATAAAGAGGCGGTCGAGCTAATGGCCGAGTGTCGGCAGATATTGACTGGACTGAATCAGCAGCAGGCATTCAGTCATTGGTTTGAAGAGCTGCGCGAAAAGCACAAGGCTAAAAGAAACTTTATTCGTTTTCTCGGTGAGGCGTTTCCCGGCTTTTAGACTCAGGCTCCAAGCGGCCAGCTTTCAAAGGCTGGCTCTTCATAAGGGTGTGCCGATTTCAACGCTGCAATGGCGGCTTTCAGATACTGGTCCTCGCAGATCATTTCAACCTTGAATTCCTGAACGGTTTCCAGCTTACCCTGGCTACCGATAAAAGGATCGCTGCCATCCAGCGCTCTGAACTGTCCCTGACCTAACGTTTGCCAGCAACAGTTGTCGTACTTTTCATAACGACCGGCACCCGCAGCAAAGACGGCAGTCTTCACTGATTCAAGATGACTTTCAGGGACAAAAAAACAAAGCTTATGCAAAGACATGTCGTTTTCCAGCAAAATGATTGATAACAGGATTGGCGTACATCCTCAGGAACCAGGGTTGATGAGCCTCCGGGCACTGGGTTATGCGATCATTGAAGTCTGTGACTTTATCGTCGAGCGATTCTTCCGGGCAAAACCTTTCAAACAGAGCCTCTAAAGTGCACTCTGTGACATTGGGATAGCCACTGCGGAGCCGATCAAAGGCAATCAGATTGGAAGCGAACAGATGGTAGTTTTGATGAACCTGACGATCTACCTCTTCAACAACCTGATTGGCATTTTCATACTCCTCGAACAGCGGTGTACCGAAAGCCACATGAACCTTGCCTTTGAAGCCTTCGATGCCTGTCACTATGCTTTGCAGGTCTTCTCCTTTAAATTTTTCGTAATTACCCCAGGTTTCAGTGGCGTGGAGTTCTCTGGCTTTGGCCATATCGCAGGGGTCGTATTCGTAAGCAATCGAAACCGGTACCAGGTTCATGGAGCGAATGCTGTCGGCAAAAGAGGTTTCCGCAGCCTTTCGGCTCATGTGGAGCATTTTGATGATAGCAGAGTCGGTTTTGTCGTCACCGTCTTTTGCCCGGCCTTCACTTTGAGCGATCCAGACGGGATGCCCGGTATCTATGGAGTGATGAATATAGGCTGACAGTGTCTGATAAGACCTGAGTTTTTCCCGGCGGCCTTCCACAGAGCGTTTGACGATAAAGCTTTTGTTAAGACGCATCAGATCGCTGACAAAAGGTCTTTGCAGCAGGTTGTCACCAATGGCTATTCGAACGGTTTGCATGCCCTGTTTGTAAACAGCCAGATTGACAAAAGCCGGGTCCATGACAATGTCCCGGTGATTGGACAGGAACAGATAAACCTGCTCTTTGTTGAGCTGATCCAGTCCGGAAAAGCTGATGCCGGAAGTACTGCCTTCAATGACGCGGGTCAGGTAAGGTTCAATGACGTGTTGCAGTCCATCAATGTCATGTATGTTCTTCAGTTTGTAGCGCAATCCCATGGCTGTCAGCCAGCCTGCAATACCATTAAGGAAAGCAGGCATATCAGGGTATTGATGACGCACCAGTGCCTGAATAAGCTCACGGTCTTGCAACAGGCGGTCCAGGACGGGCCTTACTTCCTGATCGTGATAGGGGCGGATCTCTTCAAAACGTTCCATCTGTTTCGGGTGGTTGCCTTTTATAACAGCAGTGAGTGAAACCACGAGTATATAGTTATTAAAACAAAGGGTCTGTAGCCGGGTTGTGGCACTTTGTAACGGTTTGAGAATGGCTGGACGTATGAATGTTTGTTGATGTGGATTTAAATGATTATTGAGTTGGTGATAATTGAAACCTTGCAGAATTCCCTGCCTTGAGTGTGTATACTCTGCCCAATCGAAAAAATCAGTGTTTCAAAAATGAAATCATTGAGCAGTCGACTGCTCAAAATGGCTAGAGGTAATAGATGTTATTGAGTAAAAAGTGCCAGGGTGGGCTGCTGGCCATTACATTACTGTTTTCCCTGAGTGGCTGGGCTGCTGACTTTTCCAGTCTGTTGAAGCGGGCCAGCTCAGGTGACGAACAGGCCGTGCTTGAAGCCGGCAGCCTGTTGGTTGCTGGTAAAGTCAGGCCGGAAAATGCCAGTCAAACCCTTTCTCTGCTGGAGCCTCTGGCGAACAAAGGTAATGTTCAGGCAGAACTCTTGTTGGGCAAGGCCTATCGAGAGGGTCTGGGGGGTGTAGCTAAAGATCCCAAAAAAGGTTTTCAACTGATCGAACGGGCCGCAGGTCGACAGGGCAAGAGTGCGGAGGCTCAGTACGAACTGGGGAAATCGTATTATAAAGGGGCAGGCACAGACCGCAACCTGATTGCTGCTTATATGTGGACTGCCCTGAGTCTGGAAGATTCTGAGGGGGACTTTCTGACAGCGGCCCGTAAACAGAAGCAGGAGCTGTCTGAACTGCTCAACCCTGCCCAGAGAGCTAAAGCGAACGAGCTGGTCAGCCAGATCAGGACGGTCTACCTGAAGTAAGCTTGCTTGACGACGATAGCCGTGTTTTTATTAAAAGTATGATCAAGATATTCAGCCCTGAAAATCTCCTTGAGGCTCAATGCCTCAAGGATGTTCTGGAGAGCCATGGCATTGCCTGCCATCTGGGAGGTAGCTATCTGGCGGGTGCCGTGGGTGAACTACCCGCTACCGGTCTGCTGGCTCTCTATGTTGACGATTACGATGCCGGTCTGGCTAAAGAAATGATCGAGGATTACCTCAGGGCGTCCCCCGTTTTGGAAGAATCTGATCACATTCAGGAAGAGTGATTATGTGTGGTCGTTACACGCTGATGGCTGATCAGATCAACCTGGGGTGTCTGGGTATCCACCAGACGGAAGTCAATATTCCCTCCTATAATGTTGCGCCTGGTGAACAGGTGCTTATTGTCAAAAATAATGAGCAGGGCTGTTTTGAAACCGCGCGGGTTAAGTGGGGGCTGGTTCCTCACTGGCTGCAGGATTTTTCCAGAGCCCAGATCAATGCCAGAATCGAAACCGCTGCCGATAAACCAATGTTTCGTAGTGCCCTCAGAAAGCAGCGTTGTCTGATTCTGGCCGATGGCTGGTTCGACTGGCAAAGGGTAGGGGATCACAGTCAGCCATGGTATATACGTCCAAAGTCGGGTGGTTTGTGCCTGTTTGCCGGTCTCTGGGAGAGTTATCCTGTGGACGACCAGTTGAGTTTCGAGTCCTGCGCGATTCTTACTCGTCCTGCTATCAGTGATATTACACCGCTGACTGAGAGAATGCCGGTTCTGTTGCAACAAAAACAGGCCAGGGAGTGGCTGGGTGAGCGCTATAAGACGGTTCTGTCGAGTTTGGGCAAACCGACTGAGACAGTCAGTAAACTGTCTTTTTATAAAGTGGGCAGAACGGTGAATCATGTTTCGAACAAGGGACCAGAGTGTGTGAAGAAACTGGTTGCTCGCAATTAAACGACTCCCCCGTTGCCAACGACTAAAGGTGAGAGGAGTCTTGAGGCTCCCCTTACCTGATTAATGGCTACCGGTACCCTATTCTGAAGTGCTTCGAGGATCAAGTGTCTGCCCAATAAAGAGGATTCTTTTTGTTATTTTATTATGCAATACATAAAGAAATGGTCGATTAAATTGGACGGATTTTCTCTGATTGTCCTTGGTCGATCTCGTAGAAATAAGGTGTGTGACAGCTGCGGCTCGGGTCCCATTTTCATTAAGCTCAATCGCACAATGTTGATGAGCCTCATCAATAGAAACAGCTAGAGGATTGGATAGCATAGCGCCTAATTCCAGGGGTCTTGTAAAAAGAGGGTGTAAAGCTGTTTTACGTAAAAAATCGCTCAACTCAATGTCCGAATCCACTTTAAAGGGTGGAAGTCCAATAGAGATTTTTGAACATGATGGACATGATTCCCCGGAGTTTAATGATGAAAATAATGCCATTATTATTTCTGCTGATATCTCATGGGGCATTATCCCTTGGGGAGGTAAAACTAAAATCATTTCATGGGCTCCCTGGTAAGGAACGGTGACTGCTTCCCAATCATTGTGATTTGTGTACTGGGAGGAACTGATTTCACCCACCATAAATTCGTTCAAATTGACTCTCTGACCGTCGGGTAAAGTAAATTTAGCTTTTCGGACATTAAAAGACCTTTCCCAAAGCCCTTTGAAGTAAATAGAATTTATGAGTGCCATGGTGGTATCTGGCGGCCATTGGTCGGCGTAGCAAAATTGTGGAACCATGCCATGGGTTAACTGGCTAAATAGTTTGTTGAGCTCATCTGCAAGGCTTTCTAAAGATACACGGTCGAAGAAGTTGATGTTATCACGAATATCGACGTTTACATCTTTTAGTCTCTCACGATAAGTTTCCTTAAGTTCAAGTCTATCGGACAAGAGCATAGTGTTCGAGATGGAGTATTCGTCTTGAGCAGAAGATGTTGCGGTTGGTGCTGCTGCAAGGGATGGCTCAGAATAATTATCTCCCAGGTAGCTTTGAAGCAACCGCCTGGTTTCTCCAGTAGCCCCCATGAGTAATGGTACCAGAGCTCGAAAAAGGCCATCAGGGGAGATAAGAAAATTTTCAGGCGTTACTTTTGCTGCCTGATTAAATACACTTATAGCAAGCTCCAAATGCCCCTTGGACTCAGCCGCCCGTGTACCAGGATCCGAATCAGGGCTTTCTGGTGTTGCCGATTGGACAGGCATTGTGTCACCTTTAAGCTTGTCGTCAGAATCTTCTTCATGAAACGCCGGGCAGGCTGAAAATTTTTCACGATCCTGATTGATGCCGCAGTTGTCATTGGTCAAAGCCCAGAGTTGTGAGGGTAGCAACAGGAAACAAAGCAAACTGACCAAGAGCAGAATGCGCCTGTGCTGCAAGGCTATATCGGGAGATTTAATTACCTGAGCCATGCTGGCACCTTATAACTTACTGATTTCAGGGGTTGTCTCAAGATGACCTTCCTGTTCACTGAACAGCTCACCTGATTAATGGCTACCGGTACCCGATCCTGAAGTGCTTCGAGGGTCAAGTATCTGCCCAATAAAGAGGATTCTTCCTGTTTCTTCATCAATCAAAAAATAAAGAAATGGTCGATTAAATTGGACGGATTTTCTATCATGTCCTCCTCTTCCAAACGATCTCGTTGTACCGGTGCGTGTGACAGCTGCGGCTCGGGTCCCAGCTTCATTAACCTCAATTGCGCAATGTTGACGAACAAAATTAATAGAAGCAGCTCGAGGATCGGATAATAGCATATCTCCTAATTCGAGGGGGCTGGTTCCTCTAAAGACGACGCCTGTAAAAACAGGACGTAGAGGTGTTTCTCTTAAATAATTGCTCAACTCCATGTCCGAATCAACTTTAAAGGGTGGAAGTCCAATAGAGATTTTTGAACATGATGGACATGATTCTTCGGAGTTTAATGATGAAAATAAAGTCATTATTATTTCTGCTGATATCTCATGGGGCATTATCCCTTCGGGAGGTAAAACTAAAACCATTTCATGGGTTCCCCGGTAAGGAACTTTGACTGCTTGCCAATGTTCGTGACTTGTGTATTGGGAGGAACTGATTTCACCCTGCAACCATTTGTCCAAAATGACTTTGTTGACGACGCCGGGTAAAGTAAATAAACCTATCATTCCGACTTGAAAAGAGTCTCTCCAAAGCGCATTGAAGTAAATAGAACTTATGAGTCCCAAGGTGGTATCTGCCGACCATTCTCTGGGGCTGCAAAATTTTGGAATCATGCCATGGGTTAATTTGCTAAATAGTTCGTTGAGCTCATCAGCAAGGCTTTCTAAAGATTTACCGTCGTCGAACCTGATTTTTTCACGAACATCGAGGTTTACTTCTTTAACTCTCCCACGATAAGCTTCCTTAATTTCAAGTTCTTCGGACAAGAGCACAGTGTTCGAGACGAAGTAGTCGTCCTGTGCAGAAGATGTTGTGGTTGCTTCTGCAGGGGATGGCTCAGAATAGTTATCTCCCATGTAGCTTTGAAGCAATCGCCTGGTTTCTCCAGAAGCCCCCATGAGTAATGGTACCAGCGATCGAAAAAGGCCATCAGGGGAGAAAAGAAAATTTTCAGGAGTTTCTTTTGCTTTTGCTGCCTGACTAAATACACTTATGGCAAGCTCCAGATCCCGCTTGGACTCAGCCGCTCGTGTACCAGGATCTGAATCAGGGTTTTCTGGTGTTACTGATTGGTAAGGCATCGTGTCACCCTGAAGCTCGTCGCCAGAAACTTCTTCATGAAATACCGGGTAGGGTGAAGATTTTCCAGGATTTTCGTTGTTGCCGAAGTGGTCATAGGGCGCAGCCCAGAGTTGTGAGGGTAGCAACAGGAAATAAAGCAAACTGACTAAGAGCAAAATGCGCCTGTGCTGCAAGGCTATATCGGGAGATTTCATTACTTGAGCCATGTTGGCACCTCGTAACTTCTCAATTTCAGGGATTGTCACAAGATGACCTTCCTATTCACCGGACAGTTGCCCTGAGGAGTGGGGAATGGAACCCGTAGTACAATATAGGATGGTTTTTTGGTGAGTGCCTGAAAAATTAAACCTGCTCAAGGGTCGAGGGAATTGACGCTGTAAAAATTAAAGATTTAATGTCTATCGATGGCTATTTACCCAAAAATCTCTGAGAACACTATTCCATCTGGCTTGCAAAGAAAGGGTGAGGGGGAGTCGTGAGGCTCCCCATGTCAATTATTGGGACCCGAACCTGAAGAGTCTTCTTTCAAGTCCGGGGATCAAGTATCTGTCCAATGAAGATGATTTTTTTTGTTATTTTATTACGCAATATATAAATGAATGGTCGTGTAAAGTTAATGGGCTTCGGAAAACTCATACCCGTTGATGTAAAAAAACCGACGTGTGTTACAGCTGCGGCTTCGGTTCCTTGTTCATCAACTTCCATGACGCTGTGCTGATTAAACATATTAATAAAAACAGGTGCTGGATTGGATAGCATAGATCCTAAGCTGAGTGTGCCTGTAAAAAGAGAGTGTAAAGTTGTTTGAGCTAATGTATTTATCAATTTAGTGTCCGAGTCAACACTAAAAGTCGGGAGTCCAAGACCAAGAGGAACTGATGAGCTTGAAAATAATAGCTCTTTGGAGTCTAATGATGAGAATAGTGCCATTATTATTTCTGGCGATACCTCGTGGGGCATTATCCCTTCCGGGGGTAAAACCAAAATCATTTCATGATCTCCCTGGTAGGGGACGGCAGCTGCCCTCCAATCATTATATTCAGCCTCCTGGTCAGCATTAATTGTTCCATCCATAAACCCGTCTAAAACAACTCTTTGATTATCGGGTAAAGTAAATGTTGATCCTCCAATTCGTTTCCTGAAAAACGTTTCCCAGAGGCCTTTGAAGTAAACAGAATTTATGAGTGCCATGGAAGTATTGGAATGCCAATCATTGTCCTGGCAAAATTCTCGAACCAATCCATGGGTTAATTGGCAAAATAGATCGTTGAGTTCTTGAGCAAGGCTTTGTAATGATGCACGGTCGGAGAAGTTGACGTTATCTCGAATATCGGCGTTTATTTGTTCAAGCTTTTTTTTATAAGTTTCCTGAAGAGTATGCCTATTGGAGACAAGCAGGCAATTGGCAATACAGTATTGGTCCTGTCCAGAGGCTGTCGCGCCTGATGCTGTGGCACCGGATGGCTCAGAATAATCCTCTCCCAGACACTTTTGAAGCAATTGCCGGGTTTCATCAGTGGCCCCCATCAGTAACAGTGACAGTGTCTGAAAAATGCCATCAGGGGACAGGACCAGATTTTCAGGAGTTGCCTGTGCTGCACGCCTGAATATATCTATGGCAAGACCCAGAGTCCCGTGTGATTCATCTGCCTGTGCACCGGGATTTAAATCATGACCCTCGTCAGCAGAATCAGAACCGTCTTTTGTTCGACATAAATAGCAGGGTTCAGATTCTTTAAATAAGTCATCACTGTACTTACGACCGCACTTTATACAGTTCACTGCCAGAAGTTGTGAGGGTATGAACAGGAAGCAGAACAAACAGGATAACACTGAAACGGACCTGTACTGCCTGGCTATATTGGAAGCCTTGCCTGGTGAAGCCATGTATGTACCTTGTCGTCTTAATCTTCGGTTAGGAATATCGTCCCTATCTTATGAACCGCTACCCTGCAGAATGGTCAACCTAGTGTTAAATCAGGCACTCAATATAGGATGGTTTCCTGGTTGGCGCCAAAAAAACAAATCAGTATGAAGATTAAAATCTTTCTAAGCCACATTCTTCTTCGTTTGCAACAAAGGGTGGGGGGTCGTGAGGCTCCCCCAACCCCGATTACTGGGTACCCGATCCTGAAGTACCTGCTCCTGATTTCCGGGGATCAAGTATTTGCCCGATGAAGATGATTTTTTTGTTATTTTATTACGCAATATATAAATAAATGGCCGTGTAAATTCAATGGGCTTAGGGCTATTCATACTAAATCCTCTCGAACAACCGATGTGTGTTACAGCAGCAGCTTCGGTTCCTTGTTCGTTAACTTCTATGGCGCTGTGTTGATTAAACACATTAATTAAAACAGGTACAGGCTCCGATAGCATGGTTCCTAAGCTGAGTGTATTTGTAAAAAGAGAATGTAAAGTTGTTTGAGTTAATGCCTTTATCGAAAGCCAGACCCTATCGGAATATTTGCTCAGTAAAACCACGTTTGTACCTTGTTGACTTAATTTTAGGGTTGGTCTCAAATCAGAGTGTGTTGAATTTATACAAAATCAGCGAGGGAGCCAAGAGGATCTCCTGATCCCGATTAACGGGTTCAGGATCATGAAGTGTCTCTGAGATAAAATATCCGCCCAATATAGATGATTATTTTTGTCATTCTATTACGCAAGATATAAATAAAGGGTCGATCAAATTGGATTGGTCGTATTGTATCTCCCTCGTGTGTTCTCTCAAAATCAGTGTGCGTTAAGGTTGCGTCCGGGGCTGCCTGGTCACTATACATATTCATACGAGCAGGCATCGTTGGTATAGCTCCTGAACTCAGATCACTGGTAACAACTGAAAGTAAACCTGAACCTGAACGACTTAAAGCTTCGCTCAAGTGAGTGCTTGTATCAACGCGAGAGGGTGGAAGTCCGTGAGTTGTCGTTGAAATGGATTTTTCGGAGTCTAATGACGATAATAATGCCTTTATTATTTCTGAACTTAGTCCATAAAGCACTATTCCTGCCGGTGGTATAATCAATACCATTTCTTCATTTCCCCAGTTGGGGTAGGGAAAGGAAAATGCCTCCCAATCATTGTGATGGGCGTATTGGGAAGGTCTGATTTCTTCATCCACAATTCTACGCAAAGTGGCGGCCTGGTCGTTAGGTAATGAGGTAAATAAACCTGCTGCATTTTGGGTCCCAAAAGACCTTTCACGCAGCCCTATGAAGTAATAAGCACTTATGAGTTCTGTGGACCAGGATCGGGGCCAGACGTTGGAGTTGCAGAAACGTTGAATTATACCGCTGGTTAACTGGCAAAATAGACTGTTGAGCAACAGGGCTAAGTTTTTTATAGGCCCACGGTTGGTGAAGTTGACATTACTACGAGCATGGCGGTTTGCTTCTTCAAGTCTCTCTCTGTAAATTGCCAGAGGATCAGGCTGACTGGCTGCGAGCCAGTCAGTCATATTCCGGTTTTTCTCCTGTCCGGATTCTGTAGCGCGTGATGATGCTGCACCGGTTGGCTCAGAAGAATACTCTCCCACATAAATTTGACGCAATTGCTCGGCCGCACCGTCAGCACCCACATGTAGCAGCAACATTGCCACTGTCTGAAAAAGGCCATCGGGGGAAATGACAAAATCTCCATGAATATTTGCGGCAACATGGCCAAGTACATTGATGGCATAATCAAGATTTCTCTGGGATCCATTCACTTGCGCACCAGGATCTGAATCAGGGTTTACTCCTGTCGCCCCCTGGGGAGGTGCTGTGTCATGTTGAGGGGGCTGACTCTCAGCTTCTCTATTACATGACGCTGTTGGGCAAAATTTAAAGTCTTCCTGATCGTAATTGAAGCCGCATTGCTCACAAGTCACAGCCAGAAGTTGCGAAGGCAATAAGAATATGTGGAGTAAACAGACCAATACCAGGTCGACTCTGTAATGGCAGTCTGGATCGGAAGATTTTCTGAGTAAAACCACGCTTGTACCATGCTGCCTGAAGTTTTAGGGTGAGCTGGAATAACCTTCCTGTTTTTTTATGGAACGTTATTTTGCCGAACACTCAATCGAGTGTGAAATCCATAGTCCAATATAGGGTGGTTTTCTGATCAGCGTCCAGATAAAAACTAAAACAATTTGAAGGACATAGAGTGTCGACGTCGTATAAAGCAAATGTCCATTGTCTTTTGATTGCTTATATCCCTCATTAAATCTTTGGAAGTCCCATTGACCTTCGCTTGCGAGGAAATCAGCGAGGGATTTATGAGGCTCTCCTGATCCCGGTCAGCGGGTTCACAATCATGAGGCGTCTCTGGGATAAAATAACCGACCAATGTAGATGATTCTTTTTGTTATTCTATTACGCAAGATATAAATAAAGGGCAGATCGAACCGGATTGGTTGTATTGTATCTCTCTCATGGTTTCTGTCAGAATCAGCGTGTGTTAAAGCTGCGCCCCGGGTTCCCTGTTCACTAAACATATTCGAACGAACTGTCAGATCTGGCATAGCTCCTGAGCCCAGATCACTGCTAGCAATAGAAAGTAAACCTGAACCCGATCGACTTAGAGCTTCACTCAAGTCAGTGTTTTTATCAACTTCAGAGGGTGGGAATTCGGTAGTTGTCGTTGAACTGGATGAAAAGGGTTCCTTGGAGTCGAACGAGGATACCAAGGCCGATATTATGTTACACTTTAGCCCATAAAGAAACACCCCTGCCGGTGGTAAAACCAAAATTATTTCATTGTCTTCCCGGAAGGGAAAGTTAAATGCTTTCCAATTATTGTGACGTGCGTATTGAGAAGGATTGGTTTTTCCTTCGATAATTCTTTTTAAAGCGTCTGCTTGATCATTGGGTAAGTTAAATAAATAGGCACTATCGGTCCCAAAAGACTTTCTCCACATCCCTCTGAAGTATAAATAGCATGCGTGTTCTATGGAGAAAGATAACTGAAAGGAGTAAGCATCGGGAGTGCAATAATCTTGAACAATACCATGGGTTAATTGGCAAAATAGTCTGTTAAGCAGTTGGCCAAGGGTTTGGGTTTGTCCGCGATTGGTGCAGTCGACATTACCAGGAGTATTGTCGACTTGTTTAAGTCTTTCTCTATAAACTGCCAAAGCCTCAGGTTGACTGGCTGCGAGCATGATAATCGAAGAAGGGTCTTTGTTCTTTCCACCGGCTGTTGCGCCTGCACCGGATGGCTCATAATCATAGCCTGGCCAATAAATTCGACGCAATTGCTCGTCCGTACTGTTGGTACCCGCTTGTAACAGTAACAGCGTCATTGTCTGCAAAAGGCTGTCAGGGGACATGACAAAATCTTTAAGGATATTTGCTGATGCCTGGTAAAATACCTTCATTGCAAAATCAAAATTTCCCTGGGATCCATCCACTTGTGCAACAGGATTTGAATCAGGGTTAACTGGTGTTGCCCTTTCAGGAGGTGCTGTGTCATGTTGAGGGGGCTCACTCTCAGCTTCTATGTTACACGACGGTGTTTGGCAGGATGAAAGGGTTTCATCATCGTAATCCAGACCGCAATTTCCACAAGTCACAGCCAGAAGGTGTGAGGCTGGCAACGATAAATAGAATAAGCAGAGCAATACCAGAAGGATCCTGTAATGGCAGACTGAATTGAAAAAATGACTGAGCAAAACCACGTCTGTACCTTCTTACCTTGGTTTAAGGTTTTTTACTTGCCATAACCTCTCTGTCTACCGAACCCTTGCCCTATGGATGCGATCAACTGAATACGAAATCTGAAATTCAATATAGGATAGTTTCCTGGTTGTATCCCATCCAGAATTCAATCCACTCGTCGGGTAATTACATAGCCATTGGATTTGACGGTCAGTTTAATAAGTTGCCTCGTCAGCAAAATCTGTGGGGCATTTCTGGTTCGGGCAGCTTGCCCAGTACATCCGCCTTTCACCACCCCTATCAGGAATACATGGACTCGTAAAAGAAAGACTCGATTAAAAAGACACCCAAATTAAAAAGACACCCATAAATTTGCTTTACCATCCACCTGGTCTACTTTTTCACCCATCACTGATTTTTTACCCAAACAGGTGAGTCCATGGCTCAGGCCCGCAATACTCTGATTGACCCCGGCTCAACGCCTTATTACCACTGCATGGCAAGATGTGTTCGTCAGGCTTACCTCTGTGGAGAGAACCACCTGACTGGCAAGAACTACGAGCATCGCCGTCAGTGGGTGGTGGATAAACTCCGGGAACTGGTTTCAGTCTTTGCTATCGAAGTCTGTGCTTACGCTATCATGTCGAATCATTATCATGTGGTTTTGCACATCAATCAGTCATCTGCCAGAGGCTGGTCACGGAATCAAGTGCTTCACCGTTGGACGACCTTGTTCAGAGGTCCGCTTTTGGTGCAAAGGCATCTGGCCGCTGACAAACTGGGCAGCGCTGAGTTGTCCCGTATTGATGAATATGCTGAGGAATACCGGCGTCGTTTAACGGATATCAGCTGGTTTATGCGCTGCCTGAATGAATATCTTGCTCGTGAGGCCAACAAAGAAGACGAATGTAAAGGACGCTTCTGGGAAGGTCGCTTTAAAAGCCAGGCATTACTGGACGAAGCAGCGTTACTGACCTGTATGACCTATGTTGACTTGAATCCGATTCGGGCTGGTAAGGTAGAAACACCGGAAGAATCAGACTACACGTCGATTCAGGAACGCGTGGAGCAGGTTACACACTCTGAGACTAAAAATCAGCCGCTGACCCTGAAACCTTTTTGTTTGCAGGGCCAGAATACGGATGTTGCCCTTCCATACCTTCTTCACGACTATCTGGAACTGGTTGACTGGAGTGGCCGCATTGTCAGGACAGACAAGAAAGGTTCCATCCCGTCGTGTACCCCTCCTATTCTTGAAAGATTGGAAATTGATCCGGATGAGTGGCTGAAAACCATGCAATGGAATAATCGTTTTTATCGGGCAGTTGGCCGTCTGGAGGCGATGAAGGCTTATGCACTTGAAGCCGGACAGAAGTGGCTTCGAGGTTTAAACGCCTGCAGTCGTTTGTACCTGACAGGTTAGCGTAGAAATCAGTTAAGACGTCAAAGACCCTCTCTTTATCTCTCTTCGACTTATGTCGGAATGAATTTGCATTGTCTGAATTATGGCTTGAACAGCCTCTGTTCGTTGGGTGGCGCTGTGTGGCTCGTTGATACGCTACTTGAAGATAGATTTTTCTGATCCTTTTTGGGAGTACAGATTTTTGAATGTCTTATTTTTTTATTTTTTCCCTTGAAGTGACATTTTTTATGGGTGTCTTATTTTTTTCTGACGAGGCCTTTTTTTTATGGGTGTCTTATTTTTGTTGCTCTCGAACCAGAAATGCCCCACAGATTTTGCTGACGAGGCCTTTTTTTTATGGGTGTCTTATTTTTGTTTTATGGGTGTCTTATTTTTTTTTGCTGACGAGGCCTTTTTTTTATGGGTGTCTTATTTTTGATTTTTATTTTTATTTTTATTTTTTTATTTGTTGTTTTTTTTGTTTTTTTGTTTTTCTTGAAGAGCTTGTCCCTGAGTCCGGTGGAAAGAAGTATCTGCCAATGAGGTTGATTCTTTTTGTTATTTTATTACGCAATATATAAAGAAAGGGTCGATCAAATCGGATTGATTGTATTCTATCTCCTTCACGGTTTCTGTTAGAATCAGTATTGGTTAGAGCTGCGTCCGGGGCTTCTTGATTACTAAAGGCATTCATAGGAAACGACAGAGCTGGCATAGCGCCTGAACTCAGATCGGTGGTAACAACAGAAAGTAAACCTGAACCTGATGGACGTAAAGCTTCGCTCAAGTCAGTGTTCTTAGCAATTTTAGAGGGTGGAAGTCCGGGAGTCATCGTTAAGCTGGATGAAAAGGATTCGTCGGAGTCTAATGATGAAAATAATGCCGTTATTATTTTTGATGTGACTGCTCTTAGCATTGTTTCTGGCGGGGGTAAGACCAAAATTATTTCATCATCTCTCCGGTAGGGAAAGGTAACTGCTTCCCAATCATTGTGATGTGCGTACCGGGAAGGATTGATTTCTCCATTCATAATTCTGTCTACAACGGCTGCCTGACCATCGGGTAAGGTAAATAAAGCTGCATTTTCGGTCCCACGAGACCTTTCCAACAGCCCTGTGAAGTAAATCGAAGTCATGAGTTCCATGTATGTTGATAAGGACCAAGCGATGGGGCTGCATAAACGGTGCACCATACCATGGGTTAATTGGCAAAATAGTCCGTTGAGCTCTTGGGCCAGGCCATGCATAGGCGTGAGGCTCATCAAGTTGATTTTACCGCGAAAATCGTCGTGTATTTGTTTAAGTCTCTCTCTATAAACTGCCACAGCCTCAGGTTGACTGGCTGCGAGCAAGATAATCGAAGAAGGGTTTTTGTTCTGTTCATGGGCTGCTGCACCGGATGGCTTAGAATGATCCTCACTCAGACAATTTTGACGCCATTGCTCGATCGCACCGTCAGGACCCGCATTTAATACTAACAATGCCAGTGTCTGAAAAAGACTATCAGGGGATAATACAAAATTTTCAGGAATATTGGGGGCTGCACGGCTAAATACATTTACGGCAAACTCCAGATTTCTCAGCGATTCATCCACCTGTGCACCAGGACTTACTGGCGCTGCTGATTGGGAAGGCATTGTGCGATGCAGAAGATCTTCATTTTCAGCTTCTTCCCCACACATTGGGCAGAACGAGAAGTCTTTTCGATTGTAATTGAAGCCGCATTTGTGACAAGTCAAAGCCAGTAGTTGTAAGGGCAGCAACAGTAAACAGAGCAACACAAGAACGACAGTGTACTGGCAGGTTGAACCGGAAGGTTTAGCAATTAAAAACAAGTTTCACCTCACCTCTCTTAATTAAATTTTGCTGTCTTTTGATAAAGCTGAGAGAGAATCAACCGCAGCACTTTTTGTATTTTTTGCCACTGCCGCAGAGACAAGGGTCGTTTCTTCCAGGCAGTCTGGCAGGTATATCCGGATAAATAAAATACCAGTGACCCTGTTCCCTGATGAAGTCTGAGTGCTCATGGTGCGCTTCTTCCCTGCCGGTGGCGGGGTTCAGGAACCAGGCTTTGAATTCCACTTTTCCCCGGCTGTCAGCACTGCCGCCAGCTTCAGTGCTGACCACGTCCAGTCGGGTCCACCGGGTGGCGTCTGTCTCTCGGTGAATGTCGGCTTTATCCAAGCCATTGATCTGGCGCTGCCAGGTGGTGGCCAGCAGATAATCCGTGTTTTTAAGATAATAGGCTGAAAAGCGGGAACGCATCAGGGCTTCTGCGGTTGGAGCCGCTTGCCCCGAGTGGTAAGGGCCACAGCATGCTTTATAGGTTTGGCCTGAACCACAAGGGCAATGGTTGATAGAGGCGTCTGAATAAGGATGTTTGTGCTCAAGGCTGTTTTTAAGCTCAGGGCTGTTTTCAGTCATAGAATTCTTCGAGCAGGAGTGATGGGTTTTCGATAGAATATCATTTTACTTAAATTACAGGATCAGATACATGGGCTTTGGCAAAGCGGTGGTGGTTTTATTCTGGCTTTCAGCACTGTGGAATCTCTTTGTGCCCGTGGCAGAACCCATGGGGTCCGTATTGAATTGGGCTGCGCCCCTGTTGCTGCTGTTGCACACGGCAGAGCATTTCTTCTTCAGTCGCCGTTTTGCCGCTATGGGCGCGCCGCTGTCCATGAAAGATCGCTACATGATTCTGATCTTTGGCGGCTTTCACCTGATGAGTCTGATGAAAAAAATTCCAACCCAGCCGGTGGGTGATCAGCACAGTGCTTGAAGATTCACAGAAAAAAAAGATCCAGAAGGCTTACAGCACGTTTCTGGCCAGCAAAAAGCTGAAGGCCCGGCCCGGTCAGAAACAGATGATTGCAGAAGTCGCCCGTTCCCTGGGTGAGGTCAAGACCGACAGTGAAGGGCGCAGAACCTCGGATCCTTCCGTGATTGTCGTCGAGGCTGGTACCGGTACCGGTAAAACGGTGGGCTATGTTCTGCCTGCTGTGGTGATGGCGCAGGCTGCTGATAAAAGACTGGTAATCTCAACAGCCACTGTGACGCTGCAGGAGCAGATTATCGGCAAGGACCTGCCCGATATTATCCTGAAAACCGGACTTAAGTTCTCTTTTACCCTGGCCAAGGGTCGTGGGCGGTATGCTTGTCTTAGCAAGCTTGATCGGTTGTTGCAGGAAGAGCAGTCAACGGCCTCATTAATGGATATGTTTGCCGCAGAAGGTTTCACACTGGCGCAGGACGAGACTTCCCTGAAGCTCTATCAAACTATGTTGGAAGACTTTGCCGCTTCCAGTTGGGAGGGTGATCGCGACAGCTGGCCCGATGCATTGGAAGATCAACAATGGCGAATGATTACCACGGATCATTCCCAGTGCAGTGGCCGCCGCTGTGGCTATTTCAATCAGTGTCCTTTCTATAAAGCCCGGGCAGATCTTGAACAGGCCGATGTGGTGGTAACCAATCATGATCTGGTGCTGGCTGATCTGGCCCTGGGCGGTGGCGCTATTCTGCCTGATCCGAAAGATACCGTTTACGTCTTCGATGAGGGCCATCATCTGCCTGACAAGGCGATCGATCATTTCGCCTGTCATTCGAGAATAAAAGGAACGGCCAGCTGGCTGGAGAAAGCCAGTAAGTCTCTACAGAAAACCCTGTCCCAAAACGCCTTGCCCGGTGAGTTGGGTGAAAGACTCGAAAAACTCATGCCTGAGTTTGATGAACTGGTGAATGCCCTGGGTCACACCCATACTCTGTTACAGGGTGTTGCAACCTTTGAACCTCGAATTCAGGGTGATACGACGGTTGCTGTCTATCGCTTTGAGCAAGGGAAAATACCTGAAGCACTCCGTCAGCAGGCTGAAGTACTCAAAGCCGTTTTCAGTCGCTGCAGTGGTATGGTAGAAAAAATTACCAGGGAACTGGACGATGCCATGGACGGTGATGTCCCGGGTATTGACCGTTGGCAGGCCGAGCAACTGTATCCGGAAATGGGTGCAATGCAAATGCGTCTGGAAAACCAGTTTAAGCTCTGGTTGACCTACACCATGAAAGACCCTGAGGGTGAGCCACCCTGTGCCCGCTGGCTGAAGTGGAGTGAAGGGCCCTTTGGTGAGGAACTGGAGGTTTTCAGCAGCCCAATACTTTCTTCGGCAACACTCTGGCAGACGCTCTGGAATCCGGGTTATGCATCGATTGTTACGTCGGCCACACTCACCGCATTGGGCAACTTCAATCGTTTCCGTATGCGCTCAGGGGTTCCGTCTGAATCCCGTTGCGTTGTGGTTCCCAGCCCTTTTCAGCACAGTCTCGCTGCACAGCTGGTGGTACCGGGTATGTTGTCTGATCCTCGTCAGAGTGAAGAGCACACGGAAGAAATCGTTGAGAAGCTGCCCGATCTGATGACCAGACAAAAAGGTACATTGGTACTTTTTTCATCACGCAAGCAGATGAAAGATGTGCATTATGGTCTCGATGATGCCTGGCGCAAGAAGATCCTTTTGCAGGATGATTATTCCCGGGCGGAACTTCTGAAACTGCATCGCAAGCATATTGATGAAGGCAAAGACAGTATTCTCTTCGGTCTGGCCAGTCTGGCGGAAGGGATCGACCTGCCTGGTGAATATTGTGAGCATGTTATTATCGCCAAAATTCCTTTTGCGGTTCCCGATGATCCTGTGGAATCGGCGCTGTCAGAATGGCTTGAGGCTCAGGGTCGGAATCCGTTTATGGAAATAACGGTTCCTGATGCAGCCATCAAGCTGGTACAGGCCTGCGGTCGTTTGTTAAGAACAGAGCAGGATACCGGCCAGATCACCCTGCTGGATCGAAGAGTGGTCACAGCCAGGTATGGTCGTATGATTCTGGACTCTCTGCCGCCTTTCAGAAGAGCCATAGAGCATGCAGTTTTCTGAATCTTGCAGAGAGCGTTGATTCTGCTGTCGATGGGGTTCATCGACGGCAGAAGCAGTTGCCGGATGCCAGCTTTTGACTTTGTTCCGGCTTCGCCATCTTTTTACAGCAGCTCAAAACGGTTGTTTTGTTCTGTCGATGGTTTTTCATCCTCCGCAGACTCTTCTTCGGTGTTTGTCTCTTCATTTTTAGCCATCAGGCTTTGAAGGATCAGAACCTTCTCGCTTTTATTGCTCTCATCCTGCTTTGGCTCTTCTTCATCAGCAAAGCCGGACAGGGCTACAGCGGTCAGGGGCAGTATCAGGGCCAGGGCCGTCAATTTCTGTTTGATCATGATGTATACCTCTTGTTGGTTGCTTTTTTTCTGTTCTCATTACATTTGACTGCCAGATGCTGAAAATGTTCCCTGAATAGTCTCCTGACCAGACATTCGGGGGTTGGCTTTTGTTTTTCTCTCATTCCAACACTTGGGCTGATCAGGTAGAATGGTCGGCTGTTTTTTATTGTGGAAATCATTCTTTCCTGTCACTGCCCGGGGCAAGCCATCCGGTTCTGTTCCTGTTCAGGCATTTGCCTTACTCATGGTCAATACCGACAGCCGAAGTGATATTTCCCGATTTTTCATCGAACACTGAACGATATTGAGCGATAAACCATGCTTGAAGTAAACCCTATCAAGGAGCGTATTAAGGATCTGACAGCGCGTACTGACGTGCTTAGGGGGTATCTTTGACTACGCTCACAAGAGTGAGCGTCTGCAGGAAGTAGAGCGGGAGCTTGAAGATCCGGATGTCTGGAATCAGCCAGAGCGTGCCCAGGCCCTGGGCAAAGAGCGTTCCATGCTGGAAGGCATCGTTGCTACCATTGATCAGCTGACATCAGGCCTGGAAGATTCCATTGAACTGCTGGAAATGTCGGTGGAAGAGCAGGACGAAGACGGCGTCGAAGGCGTTGTGGAAGAGCTGGACCAGCTGGGCGAAAAACTCGCAGAGTTGGAATTCCGGCGTATGTTTTCCGGGGCAATGGACCCCAACAATGCCTATCTGGACATTCAGTCGGGTTCCGGTGGTACCGAGGCCCAGGACTGGGCCAATATGCTGTTGCGGATGTACCTGCGATGGGGTGAGCAGAAAGGCTTCAAAACAGAAATCATTGAAGTGTCTGCGGGCGAAGTAGCGGGTATCAAGTCGGCCACGGTTCAGTTTACCGGTGAATATGCTTTTGGCTGGTTGAGAACAGAAACAGGTGTGCATCGTCTGGTACGAAAGTCTCCATTTGATTCTGGTAACCGTCGTCATACCTCCTTCTCATCGGTTTTTGTCTCTCCGGAGATAGACGATAATGTTGAGATTGAGATTAATCCGGCCGACCTTCGAATTGATACCTACCGCTCCAGTGGCGCCGGTGGTCAGCACGTAAACACCACCGATTCTGCGGTTCGTATTACTCACGAGCCTTCCGGTATTGTGGTGCAATGTCAGAATCAGCGTTCCCAGCATCAGAACAAGGACAAGGCTATGCAGCAGTTGAAAGCCAAGCTGTATGAGCTGGAGATGCAGAAGCGCAGTGCTGACGCTCAGGCTCTGGAAGATTCCAAGTCCGATATTGGTTGGGGCAGTCAGATTCGTTCCTACGTTCTGGATGATTCCCGAATCAAGGATTTGAGAACCAGCGTGGAAACCCGAAATACCCAGGCCGTTCTTGACGGAGATCTCGATAAGTTTATCGAGGCAAGTCTCAAGAAAGGCCTTTAAAGTCAGCCGTTGGCAGAAAACAGTTTACGCAAAAGTTTACGCAAAGGAGTAGCAGGCAACTGTTAACTCCCGGCCCCCCTGGGGTTGAACCGGAGAAAATATGTCTGAAGAACAGATCTTAGATACCCAGGAAGAGAACCGGCTGGTAGCTCTTCGCCGAGAAAAACTCACTGCCATTCGTGCGGAACGGGTCGCTTTTCCAAACAAATTCCGTCGTGATGCACTGGCTGCTGATCTTCAAAAAGAGTTTGCAGATGCCAGCAAGGAAGCGCTGCTGGAAGCTGGAAAGAAGGTCAAGATAGCTGGCCGTATCATGCTGAACCGTGGTGCATTCATGGAAATTCAGGATATGTCTGGTCGTATCCAGGTGTACGTGAATCGCAAGGTGCTGGCTAAAGAAGTGCTGAAGGAAGCCAAGACCTGGGACCTGGGTGACATCATCGGTGCTGAAGGCACCCTGCAGCGTTCCGGCAAGGGGGATCTTTATGTCGACATGGAGCAGGTTGAGTTGCTGACCAAATCCCTGCGGCCATTGCCCGAGAAGCACAAGGGGCTGACCGACACCGAAATGCGTTATCGTCAGCGTTATGTGGACCTGATTACCCGCGAAGAGTCCCGGGAAGCATTTCGTGTTCGTTCCCGTATTGTTCAGGTGATTCGTGACTATTTCCATGAGCAGGATTACATGGAAGTGGAAACCCCGATGCTACAGGTGATACCGGGTGGTGCAAGCGCTCGTCCGTTCGTGACTCATCATAATGCGCTGGATATTGATATGTACTTGCGTATTGCTCCAGAGCTCTATTTGAAGCGTCTGGTGGTGGGCGGATTTGAACGGGTGTTTGAAATTAATCGGAACTTTCGTAACGAAGGATTGTCTACACGTCATAACCCTGAATTTACGATGATTGAGTTCTATCAGGCTTACGCAGACTACATTGATATGATGGATCACACGGAAGCCCTCTTTAAGCGTCTGGCAAAAGACGTGACCGGTGGAACCTCAGTGACTTACCAGGGTAAGGAGATCGATTTCGGCAAGCCATTTGTGCGTATGTCCGTTTTCGATTCTATACTGCACTTCAATCCGGATCTTGAGGCTGCTGACATCGATACGATTGATTCAGCAACCCGGGTTGCGGAAAAGCTGGGTATCGAGGTCAAGGGTACCTGGGGCCTGGGCAAGGTTCAGATCGAAATATTTGAGGAAACGGTTGAACACCGGCTGATGGATCCGACATTCATTACCGAATACCCGACAGAGGTTTCGCCTCTGGCTCGTCGTAATGATGACAATCCATTCATTTCTGACCGCTTTGAGTTTTTCGTGGGCGGTCGTGAAGTGGCCAATGGTTTCTCCGAGTTGAACGACTCTGAAGATCAGGCTGAGCGTTTTCATCAGCAAGTCACAGAAAAAGACGCTGGTGATGATGAAGCCATGCATTTCGATGCAGACTACATCAACGCTCTGGAGTACGGTTTGCCGCCAACGGCGGGCGAAGGTATCGGCATAGACCGTCTGGTCATGCTGTTTACTGATGCACCTTCTATCCGTGATGTACTGTTGTTCCCGCACATGCGACCCCAGCAGTAATCCCGGCTGGAATCATGGCAGACAGTTGATCTGTCTGCCTCCTAGCCTGCAGCCCAGTCTTCAGCGGCCATTGACCAAGCCTGGACAATGACACTTTAACCGTCATTTTCAGGCTGAAGTACAAGAAGATTGGCGTAGCTGAAACCTCTCTTTCAAGCGAGGGTTTCAAACGTCTTAAGACTAACAGGCAACTGCAAGGCATTTAATCATGGAAGCAACGTACAGTGACGAAAGAAACTGCGTCCTAACGCAGATGGCCCGGAATGAAGGAGCAGCTCTCGGAAATGGAACTCTGAAATACCAAGGGCGTAAAACCAGTCGGGCCAATAGTGAACAGCGCCGTCGAACCATACTGGAGGCAGCACTGAGAATCGTAGTAAGAGATGGCGTTCGTGGTGTAAGACACCGCGCAGTCGCTAAAGAAGCTCAAGTACCTCTCTCTGCGACTACTTATTACTTCAAAGATATTTCCGACCTCATAACAGACACCTTTACCCTGTTTGTGGAAATGGGGGCTGAAACTTTCAAGGCATTCTGGGAAGAGTCTGATGATCAGCTGCAAAAAGCGCTTTCACTGCTGGATGACTCCAGTGATTCCAGGGATCAGTTTGTTGATCAGATGCTGGATCTGGCCGTTGATTATGTTGGCAACCAGCTGACTGAGCATCGTGATTACCTGATCGCAGAGCGGGCTTTCCAGCTGGAGTGCCTGAGAAATGAAAATCTGCGTCCCATCGCTTTTAAACATCAGACCTATCTGTTGAACAGCCTGACTTCACTCTTCAGGCGCACAGGCTCTTCACAGCCAGAAACCGATGCACAACTGCTTGCCTCGTTCATTGCGCAGGTTGAGTATGAGGGGCTGTTGCAGAAAGGTGGACTGGATATGACACCGATTAAAGAAAGACTACATCGCCAGATAATGTTGATGTTCAAACATTGATTAATCACGGACTGTCAACAGGCATTCTGTAAAGTTAAAAATACCGTACACCTCTCTGCTAACGGGTGTACGAAACTATTTTATCAAGTCAGTTTAACATCAATCGTATGTATAAGTGCCTGCCTTGTTGGTTCTGCCTCTCTGGGCGACGTCTTAATCGATCCTTCTGCGTTTCAATTCTGTTAACCTGCCCTGGCTATGGGGCCGTGGCTGTGCCACGAGGGATGAAGAAATCCACTCGCCACTATATGCAAAACCAACTGGTCAGTTACTTGCTGACTCGATTATCATTCAACTCTTATTGTTAATATTTACAGAACCGGGGAAGTCCTATGCAGGAAATCAGACTGGAGCCCTCCTGGAAGTCTCATTTGCAGAGTGAGTTCAACAAGGAGTATATGCAGGTTTTGCGTAGCTTTCTGTTGAATGAAAAGGCCGCTGGTAAAACGATTTATCCTAAGGGCAGTGAATATTTTCGGGCTATGGAGCTGACACCTTTTGAACAGGTCAAGGTGGTGATTCTTGGACAGGACCCCTATCATGGCCCGGGTCAGGCTCATGGACTTAGTTTCTCGGTGCGTCCAGATGTTCGTATTCCTCCTTCACTGATCAATATGTACAAAGAGCTGCAAAATGATCTCGGGATTCCCCCAGCCAGTCACGGTTGCCTGGAACACTGGGCTGAGCAAGGGGTTTTGCTGCTCAACAGCGTCTTGACTGTTGAACACAAGCAGGCTGCTTCCCATCAAAAGCGAGGCTGGGAGCAGTTTACCGACAGAGTGATTGCAGAGCTGAACAATAAGAGAGAAGGGCTGGTGTTTATCCTCTGGGGTAGTTATGCCCAGCGTAAAGGGCAATTCATTGACCGCAGCAAACATCGGGTATTGCAGACTGTGCACCCTTCGCCACTGTCAGCACATCGGGGCTTCTTTGGCAGCCGACCTTTCTCGCAGGCTAATGATTATCTGACTTCCAGAGGCGTTCAGCCCATCGACTGGCAGCTGCCATGATAGCGACTGAATGAGGACTCGAAAGTCCTCATCTTTTTTCAGATCGTCAGCTCACCAGAAATACTCTTTCCGACCAGTTCTCTGATCTCTTGTGTTGAGAGGCCTTTTGACAGTAAGTGATGAAGCTTACAGAACATGGCTTCAGTCGTGGTGTCCAGACCACCAGTTACCCCCGCTTTGGCCAGTGCAGAGCCTGCGGCATAACTGCCTTGATGGACAGCGCCCCTGTGGCATTGGGTCAGATTGACGATGATTTTTCCGGCATCTGTCGCCTTTTTCAGTGCGTTCAGCAGGGCCGGGTCGTCATCAGGGCCATTCCCTGTGCCATAAGTCCTTATGATAAAGGCTTTTTGAGGCTGGTTCAGGGCCGCTTCCAGCCACTGGGCTGTGATACCGGGGAAGAGTTGCACAATGCCGACCTGGGTATCTTCAGAGCATTCAAGATGAAATTCTGGTTTTTTTTCAGGCTTCAACAACAGTAGATCATTGATCTCGATATTGATATCGGCACGTCCCAACCAGGGGAAGTTGGGAGAGTCAAAAGCATCAAAAAGATAGGCGTTTTGTTTGCGAGCCCGGTTGCCGCGCATTAAACGACCGTTAAAGTACAGGCATACTTCATTGATGCGCTCATCAGCGGCGATACTCAGGGCGCCGACAAAGTTTTCCAGTCCGTCACTACGAGGTTCACACAGAGGGATCTGGGAGCCGGTAAAGACAACCGGTTTATCCAGATTGCGAAGCATAAAAGACAGCATGGAGCTGGAAAATGCCATGGTGTCGGTACCGTGCAGAACCACAAAACCATCGTAGTTTTCATAGTGATCAGCAATGTCCGTTGCTATCTGCTTCCAGTTTTTTGGGCGGATATTACTGGAGTCGATCAACTCCCCATACTCCACCAGGTCAAAGTCGGGCAGACCCTGACGGACATGGGGAGGCAGTTTTTCATCCAGAAGCGCCTGCATATTACCAGAGGGGGCATAACCCGAATCAGTGGGTTTCATGCCGATGGTGCCGCCGGTGTAAATAACGTAGATTTTCTTGGTCATAACAGCAATTTCAGGGGCTTTAATGGTTAATGAGTCGGTCTTTCAATCCTGATGAACGCAGGGTCTTCTGCTGAATGGCTTTGACCAGAATCTGCGGCAGTGCAAACAGATCCAGTCTGGCCTTGGCCCGGGTGATGCCGGTATAAACCAGTTCCCGGGTAAGAACCGGTGTCATCTGTTCTGGAAGTGCCATGACGGTGTGGGGGAATTCTGACCCCTGGCTTTTGTGTATGGTCATGGCAAAGACCGTCTGGTGCTCTGGCAAGCGACTGGGCAATAGATGTTTGAGGCTACCGTCGGGTAATTCAAAGACCACTTTCAGGCGGCCATTGCAATCAGGAAGAGCAATGCCAATATCACCGTTGTACAGGCCGAGGTCATGGGCATTTCGGGTAATCAGAACCGGGCGGCCCGGATACCATAAGCCTTCTGATGGAATCAGGTTGCTCCTTGCCAGAGCTGAGCGAATGCCATCATTGAGTCCTTCAACACCCCAGCGTCCTTCCCGCAATGCACAGAGCAAGCGTAAATGGTTAAAGGCAGCGAGAACTGTTTTTTCATCTTGCTGATCATTAATGGCCTGAAGATAGGGGGTATAGCCCTGTGCACAGAGTGACATCAGTTGGGAGTAGCTGCTATCGTCTACAGGGTGCAGGGCAATATCAGCAAATGTTTGCTGAAATATCTCCTTTATAAGTCTGGTGTCGCCTTTGTTGACGGCTTTGGCCAGCGTGCCTATGCCCGATCGGTCATCAAATCGGTAACTTTTCTGAAGCTGACAGAAGCGGTCATTGATAGCCCGACTTTTTTCTGAAAAACAGGCTGTCATAGCGTTCTCTTTTACTGTGGACATTTGTCGTCTTGTCCATGATTTCAGATCAAAGCCGGTTAATTGTTCCAGTGTATTAGCCTGGGCCTTTGAGTAACCACCTTCGGCAGCGGAACAAATATCACCCAGCACACTGCCAGCATCCACAGAAGCCAGCTGATCTCTGTCACCCAGCAGAATAACTCGGGCATGGTCAGGCAGTGCGTCCAGCAGCTGACGCATGAGTGTCAGATCAACCATAGAGGCTTCATCCACCACCAGAACATCCAGATGCAGTGGGTTGTTGGCGTTGTGGCGAAATTCCGGGCGGTTAGGGATAACACCCAAGAGCCGATGAATCGTTCCTGCCTGAGTTGGGATCAACTTACGCACCTCTTCATTGCAGTGAAGAGCGGGCAGGGCGCCCCCCATCGATTCAGTGAGCCGGGCAGAGGCTTTACCAGTGGGTGCCACCAGTCGGATGTCCGGTATTTTGTCACTCTTCAGTCCTTTCTCAACCAGCATGGCCAGCAGTCTTGTGACCGTTGTTGTTTTACCTGTACCGGGTCCACCGCTGATGATGACCAGGGGTTGAGTCGCTGCCATGGCCGCTGCAACTTTCTGCCAGTTCAGGCAATAGTGTTGCGGGATTGTTTGATCGAAAACCTTAAGGTCTCCAGTCTCTCTGGCAGACAGCAGCGTCTGGATACATTCTTGCCAGTCAATGGCCTCAGGAAATTCTACATCGAGCCATTTTATGAGGTATTCCTGGAGGGCTTTCGAATCGCTGGTATCGGGACGATTCTCAAGAAGAGCGGAATAGTTTCGCTGAAACAGCCGATCCAGAATGGCTCGGGTTTCCTGAAAGTCTTCTGACTGTTTTCCCTCTTTGAGCAGGTGTCGGGCAACCAGACACTCATGTTGCCAGTATCGATAGAGATAGAGTCGCTTAGCGTCCAGAATCAGAGGCGAATTGGTTTCACCCTTGCTGATAACCGGACTTGAGAGTAGAAGACTGATCAGCTTGTCTTCGGATTGATTGTCAATGTCTGCTAAAGCCCTGAGTGCATTGCTGTTTGCCAGACTCAATTCGAACAATGGCTTATGGAATAAATGACTGAACTCCAGACAGAGGTTGCCTCGACCCAGCTCATGACTGATGAGGGCTGCCACCATTACAACACAGGGCGTGTCGTCCAGTTCATGAATAAAACGGGCAAACTGGTAATCCAGGGGGCGAATCTTGCCTTGTTGGTAAAGATGCTTAATGGCATTGATCATGAAGAGACTCCGGTTTTGGTGGAGCCTTCTTCACTTAGGGCAGAGTCTCCATAAAAAAGACGATCCAGTTTTTCAATCAGGATTTTACTGGGGCGACAGTGGAAAATGCCCGGCTGGCCTGGCTCATCTTTTCGTATACCCCTGAGAAACAGGTAATAACCCCCCCCGAAATGTTGCTCAAAGTCATAATCTGGCAGCCTGCTACTCAGTAGCCTGTGCAATGCCAGTGAATAGAGCTGGTATTGAAGATCGTATCGGTGCTCAATCATGACTTTCTGCATGTTCTCCCGGGTGTAATCGACGAGCTGGTCACCCAGCCAGTTTGACTTGTAATCGAGAACATACCAGCGGCCATCTTGTTCAAAGGTCAGATCGATAAAGCCTTTTAACATGCCTTTCACGGTTACAAAGTCCAGTAATCCCGCCTCGGCTGACAGTCTGTCTTCTGACTGCAGGATGGCGTTTAGTTCCCTGGCTCTGAGCCTGCTCACCGGCAGATAAAACTCCATCTCGACTTTTTTGCAACGCTTGGGCAGATCACCCAAAGTGAGTCCGTTGTCGTTCAATGGTGCTTTCAGGCAATGATCAAGCATATTTTCGAGGGTAGGGCACCACTTCTCATCAAAGCCTTCCATTTGCAATTGTTCGAGCACATAGCCAGATAAATCCCGGGGCAGGTCATTCAGTGTATCTGCTGTCAGATCTTCGAGGTTTTCGAACAGGGCGTGCAGAAAGGTACCGGGTCGAGCGCCTTTTGGAAATGTGAAAATATCCAATGTTTCCGCTTCGGGCTCTTGCTCATTGCTAAAAGCTGCTTCTGCCTCATTGATTACTTCGATATCCAGACCGGCTGTTTCCAGAGAGGCATCAGGCTCCTGAGCTTTGTGGTGACTCTGCTCTTTTTTATGAGACTGCGAGGTTCTGGACAATGCGGAGTAGCTGGTGACCCACCAGTCCTTCTGGATGTCACCCCTGAACTCTTCTGCGACAAGATGAGGAGTCTCTTCAGATTCGCTCTGGTAATGAGGTAGCTGAAGGTCTTCAACGGGCTGGAAAGCAATGCCAGGGTGGCTTTCGGCCAGATGTTTCAGTTGTTGCTCCAGCGTCGCATAATCAAGCTCTTCAGGGCCGTTCAACAACCAGCCAATGGCAGTTCTGTGCAGATCGGTCAGATCACCTTTTCGTCCCGAACCACTTTTGACGGGAGCCATGCCCATGTAGCAACGATGAACTGAACGGGTGAGTGCTACATACAACAATCGAATGTCTTCAGCCAGTCTTTCTTCATCGGCTTTAATCAGGGCCTGATCATCACCAGACAGGTCTAAGGTGGTATGCTGGCTGTCATGATAAACCGGCTCTTCCGCTTCCCTGAAACTGCAGATATGGGGCAAAAACACGACAGGGTATTCCAGCCCCTTGGATTTATGGATGGTGACAATCTGGACCCGGTTGCGTTCGCTTTCAAGATGCAGCTGCTGCTCATCGGCATGGGTGTCCGGCTTGCTGATGTGTTCAGACAGCCATCTCTGCAGAGCGTGGGGGCTCTCCAGCTCAAGGCTGGTTGCTGCCAGCAGCTCACCCACATGCAGCAGGTCTGTCAGGCGTCGCTCGCCATGGTCTTTTGCTAACAGCTTTTCTGCCAGTTTGCGTTTTTGCACCATGACTCTGAGCATGGGCAGAACACCCTGCTTCATCCAGATTTGGTGGTAGTTGGAAAACTCTTCAACGGCTTCTTCCCAGGCAAGCTCATTTTCATTCAGTGCATCCAGGGCCTCAGCCGTCAGATCCAACAATGGCGTTGCCAGGGCGGATCTCAAGGTTCTGTCGTGGCCCGGATTGAGGCAGGCGGTGAGAATTCTCAGCACATCAACCGCTTCATTTGAGGTAAACACCGAGTCACTGCTGCTCAGATAAACACTGGGGATCCCCTGTTTTGCCAGGGCTTCCCTGATCATCAGGCCTTGTCGGCCAGTTCTTACCAGAATGGCAATATCTCCGGCTTTTAAAGACTTTTGCTGTTGGTCTGAATGAATGGCAGCCTGAGCCTGGCTCAGCAATCGGTTGACTTCACTGGCTGTCGCCCGGGTCATGATCTGCTCATAATCCGTTTTGCCCACCGTAGTACCTTCATTATCCTGCCACCAGATTGTCAGAGCCGGAACCTCAGAGTTTGCTTCCAACAGACGTTGACGGTCTGCTTTCGGTGAGGGTTTGACGGATAAAAAGGGAATATCCTGGTAGATAAAAGGTGGGCGACTTCTGTCAGTGGATGTTTGCAGACACTGCTCAAAAATCCGGTTCACACTCTGCACCATGCTGCTGCTGGAGCGCCAGTTGGTATCCAGTGAGTAGTGTGCCGAAACCTGCTTTCTGGCCTGCATGTAAGTGAAAATATCGGCGCCCCTGAAAGCGTAGATAGCCTGTTTCGGGTCGCCGATCATAAACAGTCCGGCATCACGGTTGGGGCTTGAGTGACCGGGATAGATTCGGCTGAAAATAGCATACTGCAGTGGGTCGGTATCCTGAAACTCATCGATCATGGCCACCGGAAACTGGATTCGCAGCCTGTTTGCCAGCTGTTCGCCGTGACCCTGATGCAGTGCCTGATGGAGTCGGGTCAGAAGGTCGTTAAAAGACATCTGATGCTTCTGGTTTTTGATTCTGTGGCTTCTCTGCTGAATGCTGGACAGGGCTCTGGCCAGCATCATGCTTTTGAAGGCGTTCTGAATGCTGGTGGACTGATCCAGTAATTTTTCGATAAGAGCAAAGACCTTGTGCCCGGGCAGTTGGCCTTTTTTGGACAGGGCCTTTTCCAGAATCTCCCTGCCGTAGATTTCCCAGCTCTCGTTTTTGCCAAGAACCGGGAAGAGGGCATCACTGTTGGCAAAAGCCGCCATTTTGGCTATTCGCGTAAAAGGTTTGCTTCGTTTATTGAGACCACAAGACAGCAGCTGATCTTCTATGGCATTGCGATCGTCGCGCCATAAATTTCTGATGGCCACAGCGGGTTCAACAAACTTTTGCTTGAAACGTTCAAGGTTATCAGGCATTGCACCGGTTTTGATTTGCAGCCCCGGTTTACCCAATAGCCCTCGCAGATCGTTAAGCAGACCGCCGGGGGTTTTCCAGACAGATCGCGCCAGTCGTGCCAGAGGCTTGTCAAGTGGGTAAAGTTCGGTGCGCCAGAAGTCTGCGGCTGACTGCTCCAGCAGGTGGGATTCGTCGGTAATTAACTCATTAGTAAACAGCGTACCACTTTCAAAGGCATGTTGTTTCAGCATTCTCTGACAGAAGCCGTGTATGGTGAATACCGCTGCCTCATCCATCTGACGCTCTGCGGCCAGCAATAGTCGTGCTCTTTCTGAGTGACGATCAAGGTCGTTCATCAGTGTTGCTATGAAGTCATCATCCTTAAGACCTTTTTCAAACGCTTCTCTGGCCTGATGAAGTCGGGCACGGATTCGATCTCTCAGCTCTTCAGTGGCTGCCTCGGTGAAGGTGACTACGAGGATCTGGTCCACTGTTAAAGGCTGACAGTGGGCTGATATTTTATGGTTATGCTCAGGTCCGTGGCCAAGGACCAGCCTGAGAAAAAGGTTGGCAATTGTATAGGTTTTGCCTGTTCCTGCACTGGCTTCGATCAAGCGGTTTCCATGCAGGGGGAAGGTTCGGGCATCCAGCTGTAGTGGTGGATTGGCTATTTCTGCCATGGGCTGGTTTTCCGCTGCAGGCTGTTGAGTGGTATCAGTCATTTGCGGCTTCCTTTTGAAACCACTTCTATCGTCCGGGCCATGGGCTCAAGAATAAGACGACTCAGGTTGGTAAATTCGTCAAAGATGGGTTCCAGTTCAGGAAACGTCCTGTGAATGTAAACATTCTCAACTTCGCCATGAATCTTAAAACCCCCATAAAAGGCCGTTTCAGCCGCTTTGCGTGCTTTTTCTTCGTCGTCGTCTTCTTTTTCCAGCCACGCCTGTGAGGTGGTTGGGAAGAAAGGAACAGGTCGGGTTTGCCCCTGCAGGTAGAGAGACACCAGATCGCCAAGGTAGGCTCTGGCCTGTTGTCGGGCAATGGGGGTAAACAGGATCTCATCGTCCAGTCCCATCAACCGGGTATGGCCACCGCTATGTGATTCACTTTCCAGGGAAGCGCAATACAAGAGATGTTCAATCCAGGCGAAGAGTTTGTCTTTTGCCTTAAGGCCTGCAGCCCGGTAGCGCAGCAATCCGGAATTCTGACCTGCAAATGAGTAATGCTGTTTCAGCCAGCCAGTGACCTTGATACCGGCTACTGACAGATTAACCTCAACATCATCCAGGGGGGCAAGGGTGGCATCTTTCAGCTTTTCCACGAGTGGTGAGACGGCATTCTGCTGGTCTTCCAGAAGCAGCTCACCAAAGGCACCATGGGGTAGTGTGCCAGTGGCGTTTAATTTTTCCCGGAGGCTGTCCAGCCTGTTATCTGCAAGAAGAGTGTCCAGCATGGACGTTTTGAGCCAATAGGTGTCCAGTGCATCCAGGGCAAAAGGTTCGGTTTCCACCAGCAGGGTGTCTTCCTGCTCGAAGAAAACTTTTAATCTTCGGTTACAGAAATATTGGCTGGGATTACGAAAGAATCTCAATAATTCCGGGACTTCAAGTGCTTCCGGCGTTTCTCGAGTGCTTAGTGGTGAAGCCAGAAAAGGAGCGGATGATTCAGTAGGATTGTTGGCATTCGGTAACCACTCTTTGGCGTAACTGAACAGACCGCTGTCCGGGGTGAAGTTCTCCTGACTGAAGGGTTGTAGCCGGTGTTCTGTGATCAGGTTCTGAAAAGCTTCACTATCGGTGAAAAACTGACTGCAATATTCCTGCAGTTCCGTTACCAGTACTGAGGGTATGCGTTCACTGTTGTCTTTAATGCTTCGACCCGTATAACTGATGTAGAGAGTCTGGCGGGCCGATAGCAGGGCTTCCAGAAACAGGTAACGGTCGTCTTCACGGCGAGAGCGATCACCCCGTCGGGGGCTTTCTGTCATCAGGTCAAAACCGGCTGGAGCAATGCTTCTTGGATAAGCACCGTCATTCATACCCAGCAGACACACCACTTTAAAAGGAATGGATCGCATGGGCATCAGGGTGCAGAAATTGACTCGGCCTGAAAGGAATTTCTGGCTGCTCCGTTCGCTGGTGAGTCGTTCTGTCAGGTAATCCAGTAAGACAGGCCGGGATAACCTGTCGCTATAACCTGCATCCCGAACTTGCTCTGTCAGGTGTTCCAGTGAGCTTCGGACCAGTTTCAGTGCGTATTCGTCTTCTTCATCGGGTTGAAAGAAGTTTTCCAGTATCTGATTGATAAAAAGTGTCCAGCTTTCAATGGAGCGAGATTCGTTAAGTTGCAGAATCAGTTCAGAGGCTTCTTCAACAAAAGCTGCCAACTTTCCGCTCAGAACCGCATTCATTCCCTGTGAAGAATCCAGTGACAGTATGCCCGAGAAAAGTCCGGCATCTTCTGGCAGCGCATAACCCAGCAGCATCCGCTTGAGGCCAAAGAGCCAGGAGTTACTTTCTCTTGGCGGGACGCCAAAGCCACTCTGGTGTTCAGGGCTTAATCCCCAACGAATGCCTGATTCAGCGATCCATCGGCGCAGGAGTTCAAAGCCCTTTTCATCAATCTGGAAGCGTCTCTGAATGGCTGGAATTTCCAGCAATTCCAGCATTTCCTGGGCACCACAGCGCTGATTGTCCAGGTCAAGCAGCTCCAGTAAGCCTTTCAGCAGAGGAAACTCCTGGCGGGCGCTTCGATCTGAAATAGCAAAGGGGATATAGCGTGGATTGTTGTGATGATCCGGCAGTCCACCAAAAACAGCCTGAATCCAGGGGCTGTATTGATCTACATCAGGCAGCATGACAACAACATCTCTGGGTGTGAGATCAGGATTTCGTTCAAACAGTCTTAACAACTGGTCATGAAGAACTTCCACTTCCCTGAGCGCACTGTGGCAGTTATGGAAAACCAGAGACTGATCATCAGGGGCTATAGTGACGGGACCTTCAAGAGTTCTGTCGGTCAGGTCCAGGATATCTTTCTGAATCCGGTGCAGCAGTGAATCTTCCTGACCATCAACAAAGGCCATGATCTCGGTTGCGTCCAGGTCATGCAGCTGATGCATGTAATCTCTGCCCAGCTTGCCCACGGAGGCTAACAGGGGGTTGCTTTGCTCATCAACCAGGGATTCGAACAGGTCAGTCTGTTGTGAAGCGCCCTCAGCTTTATGTGCCGTCGATTGACTGACCTGTTTACTGAAGAGCCGGGTTGCCAGTTTGGCCAGGTATTTAGGGTCTTTCTCGTCACCCCAATAGTATTGGCAGGGGTTGCAGACCATGAGATGGACGTCGGTTTGTTGACCCAGTGCTTTCAGGGTTTCTACAAAATGCGGGGGGAGTGCGGAAATTCCGAAAACAAATAACCTGCGGGGCAGGTCTTGTTTGTGAAGAAAGTGTTTATGAGAGTCGTTCTCCAATGCGCTCAAAAAACTTTGATGCATATTGGCCCGATGCCAGTGTGACTGGCCCGCTTCCGACGTTCTTGAGACCAGTGCTCGCCAGAGCATAGGCTGCCAGAGCTGATCTCTTGCTGTCTTATCCTTTCCCTGTTCCCAGTCAGCGATCCATTCCGGTCGATAGACCAGATATTGGTCAAAAATATCCGCTACCTTGCCTGCCAGCTGGTAACACCGCACGCTGTCGCTATCATCGGCCAGATAGTGCCTGAGAGGCTTGAAGGCCCCTTCTTCCAGCATGTCTGGCAGCAATGACATCAGCTTCCAGGTCATGGCTTCCTTATTGAAGGCTGAACGTCCCGGGACATCCGGTAACACCTTGACGAACATGTCCCAGAGAAAACTGGCTGGCAACGGAAAATTGAGAGATGCCGCGATGCCCATGGATTGAGCCAGCTCCTGCCGAAGCCACTGGGCCATGCCGGGGCTCTGAACAAGAATCTGTTCGTCTTCCAGTGGGTTGGGAAGAGGATCCCGCTGTATCAGATCAATCAGCAGGTCTTTAAGCAGGTCAAGCTGGTTAGAGTGATAAATAGTGAACACGAAAGGAAAATCAGCCTGTATCTATGAAGGTTCTAACTCTTCATGTTCTGGTGGGTTATGTCAACACAAATGGAGGAGTACCAAGACTTTAAGTTAAAAAACAATGCTTTCAGGCAGTAATCACAATCTGCCTGTGTTCCTGATCAGGCTCTGCCATGTCTGTGCAGGGCATTCATAAGGTTCTTGTGCTTCTTTTTCTTCCTTTCCGGGTTGCTGCTTTTTCCGGTGTATTGGCTGGCAATTTCCTTTTCAGCGGTTTTCAGGCTGGCTTCATCAGGCTTGATTCTTTGCAGGTAGCGTCTGCCTGCGCCTTCCTGGATGTTTAGCTTTCCTCGCAGGGCGGCCATTTTGTCCATCAGGTTTTGGGCCTCAAGAATGCAGTTTTTACTCTCATCAAGACTCTGTTGGGATCGTTTTTCAATATCCATGATTCATCCGGAATGGGTATACCTCTATTTATTCTAGGTTCTTGTCTGTGAAATTGCGTACTTCTCTCAGTGGCATAGCCGTTGATTACAGGTAAAATGTTCGTGCCAAGTCCTATATAGACCCAGAACGAGCTCTTATGTCATACGCTCTAAAAAGCCTTGAGCGTGAAAACAGTCCTGAACCGTTGGTTAGTCTGGAAGCCTTCGGTGAAGAGTCTGTTTTCACTATAAAAAGAAAACGTGGCCTGATTTTTTACTTCGTTAGCCTGCTTTTTTTCTGTACTTTGTCGTTTTCAGCCTGGGCTGATGACAGCAGGCTCAAGTCGGACTCCAGTTATTTCAAGCCTCTTAAAATTGCTTATACGCAAGACTCTCTGCCCTGGGCTTTCACCAATGATGCCGGTGAACCGGACGGTCTGATACTCGACCTCTGGCGGGAGTGGTCTGAACAGGTTGGCGTGCCCGTCAAGTTCTATCCCATGGCTCGACAACAGGCGATCGATCTACTTAAAAATAATGAAATTGATGTCATTGCTCTGCTTGGGTCGGCAGATGAAGTCACCGAAATAGGTGTTATGACCCGCGAGATCTTCCAGAGTCGCAGGGCTTTGTTTATCCGCAACGACATTACCCCAAAGCCCATTGAGGAGCTGTTGTCAGAGCATCAGGTGGCCATTCTGGACAATGACTATCTGAAAGACAAGATCATTAAGCGGTTTCCTGATGTCCGTCTGAAAGAGTATGACAATCAGCATTTAATGATTGACGACATTGCTGCCAGGAAGGTGACGCTGTTTGCCGGTAATGCAGATGTATTGGGGTATTATCTGGAAAGTCGGGGGGTCAGCTCCGAATACTCGCCTTATGCATCGCCTTTGAATACTTCTGTTTCACTTCTGGCCGGGATTAATAAAAAACGTTCTGCCCTGGGTTCTATCATTGAAAGCGGTATGGAAATGATACCGCAGGACCGTAAGAGTCTGGTATTCGAGAACTGGCTTGGGAATGATAGCCAGACTTCTGGCAAACTGGTTATTGCTCTGGAATCAGCCTCGTCGCCGCTGTCTTTTGTGAATGCGCTGGGTAAACCGGCAGGTATGTATGTAGACATCTGGCGAAAGTGGTCAGAAAAAACTTCTACGCCTGTTCGCTTTAGAATGGGAGAACAAAAAGAGATCATTCGGGCACTGAAGAGTGGCAAGGTAGATGTTCTCGGGAGCATTTCGCCCTCCCGGGCTCGCAGTGAGTGGATGCGTATGTCCAATCCATTCTATGGCATCAATTCACGAATTTACTATCGCAGTAACCAGACTCTCAATGATCTTGGGCCTGATCTGGAAGGCAGAAGGCTGGGCGTTGTCACAGACTCCAGTCATGAAGAATTTGTCGACAAGTGGCTTCCGGGGGTTATAGTGGTAACCCGTGATAATGTCATTGAGCTGATCCAGAGTCTGTTTAAAGGTGATATTGATGCGCTCCTGGCTGAGCCTGTGGTGGTTGAGTCTGCCTTGGGCGCTATGGGGCTGATCGGTGAACTCAAAAGTGGCAAATACTTCAATATGAATGAGGCGATTGCTGCCGGGGTAGCCGCCGATAGAACAGATGATCTGATTACTCTGGTCAACACTGGGCTGGGAGATATCTCGCCAGAAGAATACCGTAAGATTGAAGAGCGCTGGATTGTTAACAGTGATAACCGGTATTTTGGCAAGGGCGTTACCAATGTCAACCTGACCGAAGCGGAGCGTCGCTGGCTGGACAGGAATCGTATTATCCAGATTGATGTGCAGGCGGATCATCCTCCGTTCCTTTTTCAGGACGAAGAAGGGAATTATCAAGGCATAGCCGTTGATTATATTCGTCTTCTTGAAGATCGTCTGGGTTTAACATTCCGTCTTAACCCCTCCAAGGTCTGGACCGAATCTCTGGGTCGTGCCTATCGTCACGAAACCGATGTGCTCGGCATGGCACAGAAGACAGACGAGCGCAGTCGTTATCTGGACTTCACCAGCCCGTTGTTTAAGGTGCCTTCCGTGATTCTGGCCAGAACCTCGGATAAAACCATTGAAAATATTCGGGATCTGAGAGGACACGATGTGGGTTATGTGCCTGGCAGTGCTTCTCTTGATTATTTCAGAGCGAAAAATTCCGGTATTAATTTCAAGCCGGTGGCCAGTCTCAGTGGTGGTATCAGTCGGGTTTCCAGCGGTGCTCTGGATGCGGTGATTGCCGACATTGCAGCTTCCAGTTTTGAGCTTGATCGACTCAAAGTCACCAATCTTCGCGTGGTGGGTGAGGCAGGTTTTGAATATGAATATGCTCTTGGTAGTCGCAATGACTGGCCCATGCTGGGTTCCATTCTACAGAAAGCGGTTGACAGTTTGACTGAGGCAGAGAAGTCGCAGATTAACAGTCGCTGGGTCTCTATTACTGAGCTGAGGTGGCAGCCTAACAAGGAACTGTTTATCGGGCTGTTACTGATTTTTGTGACGCTGATTCTCATTATTTATTGGAACCGAAGGCTGACTCTGGAAATCGGTGAAAGGGAGCGTGCCGAAGAAGAGTTGAAAGCCCGTTCAGATCTGGACCGCCTGCTCAGTGATATTTCCAGAAAGTTCATTAACAAACCGCTTGAAGAGGCCGTTCAGTACTTCCTTCGCAAATTGGCTGTCTTTATGAGTTACGACATAGCTCTGGTTTATTCGAGAACGGATGGACATGCAGCCATTGAACATTTCTGGTCCGACAGAAAATTTCTGAAAATGGCTGACCTGAATGAGTTGCTCCGGGGTGCTCTCAGTCAGGGAAGCCAGCCATCTGAAGATGGTATAGCAACAATGAAATTGAGTGTTGATAGTGAACAGTTAGCCAAAAGCGAATCTTTGAGAAGCATCAGTAAGGACGGAGTGGTAGCAGGGATTCATGTGGCCATGAGGCTATTCGCTGAAGAGATAGGTGGGGTCATTTTTCTCAATCGCCAGACCGAAGACGAACTGTTGAGTGATGAAGTGGATCTCCTGCGCAGGGCCAGTGAACTGGTGGCTGTTGCGCGTTCAAGACAACTCTCCGAAGATGCCCTGAGGTCCAGTGAAGAGCGCTATCAGCTGGCGATGGATGCTGCTTCCGATGGTCTCTGGGACTGGGATGTCGCTAATGAACGTATCTATTTCAGTCCCCGATATCAAAGTATGCTCGGCTATGAGGCCGGAGAGCTGATAAATACCCCAGGGGGCTGGCGTCGGCTGATCCACTCAGATGACAAGATTGCAACCGTAGATTTCTTTAACGACCAGTTTGCTCACTCGGATAAAGCCTTCGTCTATGAATACCGGATCAGACGCAAGGATGGCAGTTTCGCTACGGTCAGGAACAAAGGTAAGGTTGTTTTCCGGGATAGTCGTGGTCATCCATTGCGAGCAGTGGGCACCATGGTGGATATTACCGAGCAGAAAGAACGTGAGCGTGAACTCTCAATGGCCCGTTTCACGCTGGATCGGGCTGCTGACTTCATTCACTGGTTCCGCCATGATGGCAGCCATAAATATGTGAATGAGTCTTCTTGCCGCGCCCTGGGCTATACCACCGCACAGGTGATGGAACTCAGCATCATGGATATCAATCCTGCGGTGACGGAAACTTCCTGGGAGCGGCTCTGGGATCAGCTGACCATGCGCAAGGCAATGACTTATGAGACCCTGCGCAAAACCCATGATGGCAGGGTTTTCCCGGTTGAAGTGACGGCGAACTATATGGAGTACGAAGGCGAAGGTTATCTCTCTGCTACCGGGCGTGACATCACCGACCGCAAGCACGCTGAAGAAACGCTTCATAAAGCCAAAGAAGCCGCAGATCAGGCTAACCAGGCGAAAAGTAACTTCCTGGCCAATATGAGCCATGAAATCCGTACGCCAATGAATGCCATTATTGGCCTGAGCCACCTGGTGTTGCAAACAGATATGTCTGACAAGCAGCAGGATTATGTCACCAAGATCCAGTCCTCTGCCCATGCTCTGCTAGGCATTATTAATGACATCCTTGATTTTTCCAGAATTGAAGCCGGAAAGCTCAATATGGAGACCATTGACTTTAATCTGGAGGATGTTTTTGACAATGTTTATGACATTACCAACGTAAGGGCAGAAGAGAAGGGGATTGAACTTGGCTACGATATTGCGCCGGATGTTCCGGACCACCTCCGGGGTGATCCTCTGCGTCTTGGACAGGTATTGATTAACCTGATTCACAATGCTGTGAAATTTACCCACGTTGGGGCTGTCAGAATTTCAGTAAGACTACTGTCGCTTAATTCAAAAACTGCCAGAATCTGTTTTGAAGTACAGGATACCGGTATCGGTATCAGTCCTGAACATCAGGCCCGACTGTTTGAGTCTTTCTCTCAGGTTGATGGCTCCACTACCCGTAAATTTGGGGGTACGGGTCTCGGTCTGGCCATCTGTCGAAGTCTGGTCAATATGATGAATGGTGATATTGAGGTGGAGTCCGAAATTGATCGGGGCAGTACCTTCAGATTTGATGTTGAGCTGGGTCTGGGTGTACCGATTGGGCTTAATGATCAGGCGCTGGTCGGCACACGAGTGCTGGTCGTCGATGACACTGATGAGGCCCGGAAGATACTGGTTAGTCAGCTCAACAGTTTTGGCTGTGAAACTCTGGAAGCCTGTGACAGTTCAACGGCTCTGAATATCCTGAGAGAGCACAATCTTGACTCGAATAATCCGGTTACTGTGACTCTGTTGGACTGGCGAATGCCAGATACCGATGGCATTGAGCTGGCAGAGCAGATCAGAGCGATGAATCTCGACTCTGCACCCGTATTGATCATGGTTTCAGCTTACGGTCGTGAAGAGGTCATGATCAGGGCTTCTGGCAGGGTAGACGCTTTCCTGATCAAGCCTGCCAGCAGCTCTGTGTTGATAGAAACCATTCTTCGCACCCTTGATTATAAAAGCTCGGGTGGCGGCCGCAAGGGTATCGACAGCAGTGCCGGCAAGCAGACGTTGAATGGTGATATTCTGCTGGTGGAAGATAATGAGATTAACCAGCAGGTAGCCCGTGAGCTGCTCGAAGGTATGGGGCTGAAGGTGACCCTGGCAGATAATGGTCAGGAGGCTGTAGATATTCTTGAATCCAAAGCTTTTGACCTGGTCTTTATGGATATTCAGATGCCCCTGATGGATGGTTATCAGGCAACCAGAGTCATACGACGAAATTCAGGTGATAAAAATTTGCCGATTGTTGCCATGACGGCCCATGCTATGACCGGTGACCGTGAGCGTTGCCTGCAGATGGGGATGAATGATCATATTTCCAAACCTTTGAATCCTGCTGAGTTGCAGGAAATGGTAGGTCGCTGGCTTCAGGTGCCTGAACGAGGAAAGTCATCCAGCCTCGCTGCAAAGGGTGCATCAGAGCAAAAAGCGTTTGCAGAAGATCTTGAGAAACTGGAAGGCATTCATCTCCACAATGGTCTGAACCGGGTTAGAGGAAATGTCGATTTATACCGGCAGTTGCTAGTGAACTTTTATCTGGATCAGAGAGAAGACTTGCAAAAGCTCTTGAATTGTCTGGATAAACGGGATTGGCAGGGTGCCCGTTTTATTGTTCATGGCATTAAGGGGGCTGGAGGCAGCCTTGGGGCAGAACAGTTGCATATTACTGCGGCTCGTTTGGAGGCAGCCTTGAGAAACCGGGATGAATTGCCTTCAAAAGCGTTGATTGAAAGTTTTGAGCATGCCTTTAACAAAGTGATGGAGAGTCTTAAGCAGCTGGTCGAGAACGGCCCGGAAGAAGAAGTGATAGGCGAAGGGATGGTTGAGGTTGAACGCTTGTCCTTTCTGATGAGTTCCATGATCACTCAACTTCAGGAAGGCGATGTTTCTGCATCAGAGTCTCTGTCTGAACTGGTTGGCGGACTGAACGGTAAGGTTGACAAACAGAAACTGGACAGACTGCAGAAAAGCATCAGAGTCTATGATTTTGAAGTAGCTGAGCAGATTCTTGAGGATTTTCAGTCAGAAATCGAGCATTAAGAAAATGCAGCAATTCCCGACGATTGAATTTATAGTCGGTTCGTTACTTTCAAAGTGCATTTTGTTGACGCGATATTATTGGCACAGCACCTTATAAAAGGTTCTTTGAAAAACTTCCCACAGGTGTATTCGCTTAATGATAAATGCTTTACTCACTTTCGCTGAGTACCTGACCGCGCAAGTGCTCAACCATATTAACCGAGTCAGGATTGAAGGCGGCCTTTAAGACCGGAATCGCTAATCCTGGCTGAGCATCACCACAGACAAAGATATCGAACGCCGCGAAGTCCCTCTCTGGCCAGGTGTGCACACTGATATGCGACTCAGCCAGTATTGCAACGCCAGAAATGCCGCCATTGGGCTCGAAGCGATGAAGATGGATATGCAACAAGGTAGCACCTGCCTTTGCAACCGCATCACGCAGTGCTTGTTCCATCAGAGCGGGGTGATCCAGCTTTTCAGCTCCCCAAAAGTCGAGGATCAAATGCGTGCCCGCAAAGGTTATCCCATCACGGGTAATAAAGTGATCCGCCTGTTCTTCACCAGTGATGGAAGTATGGTCGTGGGTGGGCCAACGCCCATCATGCGCTATGGAAACAGCTAATTCAGCAAAAGATCCTTGAGTAACGGAAGATGTCGCTAATAAATTACCTGGTTGATATAGATCTGGACGTCTCAATAGACCAGGATCCCCTGATGGGTTATGTCCTGACTTTCTTCTCAATCCAATAATACATTCCGGTAACAACGGGAGAGCCGGAAGACCCAAACCCAATGTCGCCGCTAACACCTGACTGGTATGTCTTATCCAGGCCTGCTTGATAAGTTTTGAAAGGTGGAACCAGGTTTGAGTTATAGCCTGATTCAAAATAGAGAAGCCAGCACCTAAGCCTACTTTTTCCCATGTGGCTAACCTTTCCAGTCTTTGTGACTCTGCTGTTTCAATATTATTCATAAACATAGCGCCCGTATCACCTGCATCAGGAATGAATGCGGGTGATGAACCGGGTGTTGGCACAGAAGAATCACACTTAACATCAAAACCCGCCCTGGCCCATGTGCGCACTGGGGCAAATCCTGTTCGATAAACCTTTTCAAACAGAGTCGTACAACTGTGTTGATCAGTGTCGTCTACGGATATCCAACCCCATGCCTGCTCTCTGTTTTTTAATCCAAAGGGTCCATTAACCATTTTGATATTGGAACAGTTATTACTGCCAAAAACGTCACCCATATAGTGATAGGGATCTGCTGGATGAGCTGAGTCAATGGATAGATCATTATCATGCTGATCAACGACACTGTTACAGGTAGCATCGACAAAGCTCAGAATATTTTCTCTGGGCCATAAGTTCATGGAGAACAACACACTACGGCTTTGTTGCGATCCAGGTAGTGACCCGGATCTGGGTGTGTCAGTTTCAGTGGGTACAGCTATGACGGTTTTAGTGTTTTTCAGGGTCAAGTGTACTTGCCCTGTTTGCTCAAAACATTCAACATTCAATGCAGCGCTTTGAATGCCTGTTAATTTCTGTACGTCTTGCAGAAGATCAAATTCAGAGTGCATAAATCGATAGATGAAATTTGCCTCTGTTCCCCTGCCATCATAACAGGCACAACCGAGATATATCGGTTTGATCCCCATTTCGTTATCTGCAGGAACCACTACCACTCTGATGTTGTCTGCAACGAAAATACCCGCGCCCCTGAGATCCATAATGCCTGTCGGTGAACAACGCAGTGTGGTCGGGATTGTATCGGACTGTCCCGTGGCAGCTGTCGCTGTTGAAACGCTTTTATCCAGAGGGTTTCTGGAATTAATTTTGATATTCGCCAGATAATACACAGAATCATGATGAGGTGCCGACATCACAAAATGATTCTGTAGAACTCCCTCAATCACAAATTCTGGCAGAATGTCTGCACTGTTCCCCACAAAAGCTGAGTTATCCGGCAGATGAAAACTGTTGATTCTTTTGCCATCGCCAGTTATGAATTCTGACAGTGGTAATTCATAGACGGCGGCTTGTCCCTTACCGGGTGATCGTTCTGCATCAAAGATAAACAATGTTGGATTCGAAGTTTCAAAAAACTCATGACCCGGTTTTTGTGTTGACGCAGATATTTTTATTATCTTGATTGTTTCAGGAATTGGCTCAGACATTGGGGGAGAAGTTGGGGGAATGCCTGAAGAAGCGTCTGAAGAAGTTCCTGGCGAAGATGTTGACAGAAATACCTGATTGTTCTTCTCCCTGATAAGCGCCTTAAAAGCAGGTAAATGGCGACTGCACACATCCCTGTCGACACTACGGGTCAATTCAGAACAACTTGAAACCTCTCTAACGATGGAACTGTCCGTTGAGCCACCTGAGGGCAAAGCATGACAAGAGAGGGCATAGATTGCTGAAAATATCACGACCCCTGACCCGGATCTGGAAATGTTCATAACTGCACTCTGCCTGATTTTTAAAAGTTAAAACAAAAGCATCCGTGCCGTGACAATTCATTTTAAGGGCGCTACTCATCCTAGACCGGAAATTTCATAAATAAAGCTAAAACGTTTTCCAAAACGATATGAAATTTACATCTTTGGATTGTTTGTTTATTGCAGCCGGTAGCGCTACTTTAAAACACAGATTACCGGCTTGTGGAGGTTTCAGGACAAACGACAATGTTTTATATTATCGATGGGTTATTCGTCGGGAATAGCTCAAGGGAATGAATGCTCAGTATTCAGCTGATGGTGTTCTGAGCATCTGAAGCCAGAGGTACCTCCTGTTAATGTGCAGGTACCCTGGTTTAAGTACTCAACCCTACGAAATCATACTTTCTGACTCATTGTTCAGGCACTCTGACTGCGTTGCAACTCTGGTCACATAGCTTGCTATGTTCCCGTCATTGCGCCTTGCAGAGCACCTGCCCAATAAGCCAGAAATATTCGATTCCGTATGGCTGAGTACTTAGAGTTCACTGGCAGTTAGACACTTTTTAAAATTGCAGTTCCTGTTTGGGATCCACTTCGTAAGGCAGTGGCTGACAATTGAGTTTTTGTCCTTCACCGCCATCCAGTCGAATATCATTTTTCTGGGCGGATTCAACTCGAATCACCGCCAGCAGCTCTGTTCCCTGTCCGGTTTGAACGCTTTCAATCACTTCACCTATAGCTTTGCCTGTGCTATTGAACAGGTGCGTATCAGGTTCCAGCCTCAGCTGTTGGTCTGAGCTGAGGCGATAGCAACGACTCTTAAGCTGCCCCAGATTTTGCATGCGGGCAACTATTTCCTGGCCGGTGTAGCAGCCTTTTCTGAAGCTGACACTTTTCAGTGAGGGCAGGTTGAGATGCTGCGGAATGTAATTATTTGCGGTTTCCGGTGACAGGCAGGGCTCGACTGCGAGACAGTCCAGCAGCTGCCAGTGCTGATGCCCTGCGGGTGAGAACTGCTCAGTGAGTTTGTCCCAGAGTGTTGCCAGATGCTCGAAGGTAATCCAGAGTTCAAAACGATTCAGGCTCCCGGAAACATTCAGAAGCCAACCCTGCTGATCAATATTGAGCGCGCTGTTGCCATCGGGAACATCATTAAAGAGACTGGCAATTTTCTCTTCAACAGCATTTCCGGAAAGCCCCAGACAAACATACTTCTGGTCAGGGGTCAGTTCGGTTTTATAAAAAACAGCGTATTTTCCCAGGCCGGTCCGGGTGCTCTCAACCAGCCCCTGATGCATAGCCATCATAAATTGATCTTCACCGGCCATGAGCAGTCTGAAGCTGGTGAACATTCTACCTTTGGGGGTGCAGGCCGCTCCCCCGCAAAACTGGTCAGTCGCAAGCGTATCAAGATTGCAAGTGAGTTGTCCCTGGAGAAATTTCAGACTATCCGGGCCAGAAACCTGCAAAAGTGCTTTTTGATCCAGAACAGATAATATCGGGCTTTCCGGTTCGGCTGCTGGAGAGGCCTCACCAAAGTCAAGCAGTTTGCCGTTTTCATAACGAGCGCCCCGTTCAGTAAAAAACTGTTGGAATCTTTCTTCTTGATCGTTAGTCATGATCCATTCTCTGCAATGTTTCGAAAGTATGCTGATTTCAGTATCCCCGCTGGCTGGCAATGGATACAGATAAGGGCGGGTGAATGTTAGTCGTCATAATATAGAGTATTCAGGACTCTAACTAAACCGTATAATACTCGTCGCTGGAAACAAGATGCTTGTCCTGTCTACTTTTAGACAGGCTTCTGGTCCTGTGACAAGACTTTCTGTTCCTGTTTATCGAACTCAATCAAGGGAGTATTGCGATAATGTTGAGCGCTGATGATTTCAGACGCCTGCAATGGCACAGTCGACGCGGTATGCTGGAGCTGGATGTCTTGCTCGAGCCCTTCACCAATCAGGTTTTTAAAAAACTCTCTGTGGAAGATCAGTCTGTCTACTTGAAATTAATTGATTGCGAAGATCCGGACCTGTTTGCCTGGTTTATGGGAGAAGGTCGTCCTCAGGACCCTGGGCTGGCAAGTATGGTGGACAAAGTTCTGCAATATGCCCGTAGTGGTTTAGCGAGTGGTTTGAAGAATGCGGTTAGCATCCAATGATACTCTGATTGAAGTGCGGGCAGGCCTTTCTGTTCGTCACTTCATACTGGCTGTTTTCTGTTATCTGCTTGCCAGTCTGGCACTGTTTTTCACCTCTCTTGATTTTACTTACTCCCTGTTGTTTTTTGCAGGCCTGAATGCCTATGCCATTCATTATTATCTGTTGCGGCTAAAAAAGAGTATTGGCACTATCGTGCTGGCTATTCGCTGGCATGGAGATCGATGGTTTATCGAGACTCATAAAGGTTGGCAGACATGCCGACCAAGGGGGGAATGGCTGGTATTGCCATGGCTGATGTGTCTGAGATTTCGTGGGGAGGATGAGCGAAATTATTCAGTGAATTTTTTCAAAGACTCTGATCACCCTGAATCGCTGCATGCTTTGAGGTTGCGCTTGCTGTTGATGACTGAAGGAAGAAATTGACAGCCACTGAATCATAGGGGGCTATTCACCGAACAGGTTTCGCTGGAATCTATAATGTTGTCTCTCGAGTCGACGATCCTGATACTTGACTATCATTATTGCAAAACCCATGCAACCTAGACCAATCGCGACGACTAACGCCAAAGCACAATGGATTGAGCAGGCAGGTTCAGGTTTTGCCAGATTTCCGTTTCTGTCTCTATTTCCATTTCTGTTTACATATTCAGTATCGGTCTGAACTTCAGTGAGCTGATGAATTCCATCGCCATCAATCCTGTACTCCAGCAAATATCCGTTTTCGTCACTGAACGAAAAGTAATTCGGCTCCAGGTCAAGACTTAACGTTGCCAGAGTCATCCCGTCTTGATCTTTGGTAATAATCTCTGTACCAACATTTTCAGGAATGGCCGCTAAGGCGTCTGGCAGTATATCTCTTGTTGAAGAGGATATTGATAAAGACCGGATTGGAGAAGGGTTGATTGTTGTATACGTCATTAGACCAGTGTCAGACAGGGTAACCGAGGTTCTTTCAGCCCTTGCTTTCCAAACGACTTCAATCGAATAATCCAGCTTTTTTTCCAAGCTTAGAATAGGTTTGAAGGGCTTAAACTCACCCCTTTTTGGGATCAAACCCTCTGGCCCGGTGTTATTATGGGAAGTCAAGTTAGCATTTATAAAAGTATTGTTTGAAGACTGGCCTGAATGAGGTGTTAGAATCGTGCTATTAGTGTCAGTAGCGTTGGTGACTGAAACCGGTAAGTCAGACTTATTTAAAACGTTCTGCAAACAGATCGGCGCAGCCGATGGACTGGAAACAGCTGTATCTATAACACTGTCTTCACTCTCTTCATAGTAGCCAAGATACAATTTTGAGGAATCGACCGGGTTTTCAATTAAAACCAGATGGAACAAAACCTCCTGTAATGAATGCCCCCTGAGTGTGTAGTAAAGAAAATCAGACTCCTTACTTTGAAAGCGGACTTTTGACTCAATTTTGTAAATTGGCTGACTCCCCCGCATGGACCTACCCAGCGGGTTTACGGAGACAGATATTTTTTTAGAGGTAGTCAGGGAGTAACCTTTCAAGAATTTTGTGAGTTTAATTCTGGCTCCTGATGCTAATGAATTTATGTAGTTTGTTAGCTTGTGAGTGCCTCCTGAAGAGCCGCCATCTCTTCGCGCTTCCCTTTTGTCCCTTTCAGAAACAACGTCACCTTCTTCATTAACGTCGTACTCATAAGAGTCGTATGGCAACAAACTATTTGCTCCGATCTTATCATTCCCAGCCCAAAGAGAAGAACAAAAAGGGAGCAGCAGAGCCAAAAGCAGGCTTGAAAATATCTTCATAAATTATGGTAACCAGCTGAAGAGGTTAAAAACCAAAAGAAAAAGTTGTTCGCCGGAAACAACAGCTGACCCGGATGCTCAGACTGGTGGGAAGCTTAGACAGCATATTTTTACTTGTCCAATAAAGAAGTCGTCGATTGCATGAATGGTACTCGTGTTTATTTCAGGTTGCGCTTAGTATTGATGAATGCCGGTGCTTCCGTGCACCAAACTATCTGTTAAATGTCGTTAAAAAAGCTATTACAGTAGAGACTGCCATCAGTGCTGCAACTGGAGCAAATGAGAAGCGTATAAAAAAACTCAAGGATTTGCGTAAGGTCTCTTCTCCCAATGATTCTCATAATAGTGTATTAATGCGAGTGCACCGACGTAGAGTAATAGAAGCCCAGCAACCACTGAGCCAACCACGATTAGACTGGTATCATCAGGTCCTTCTTGAGAGGTGAAAACAATTCTGCCTTGATTCTCATATTCAGTTTCGGTATGAATTTTAGTGAGCTGATGAATCCCGTCCCCATCAATCCTGTACTCCAACAAATATCCGTTTTCATCACTGAATGAAAAGTAACTCAGCTCCAGGTCAAGGTTTAATGTTGCCAGAGTCATCCCCTCTTTATCTTTGATAATGATCTGTGTGCCGACATTTTCTGGAATGGCCGAGGCGTCTGGCAGTATTTCTCTCTTCGAAGAGGCTATTGATGAAGACTGTGGTGATAAAGACTGGGTTGGTGAAGGGTTGATTGTTGTATACGTCATTGTACTGGTGTCAGACATGGCAACAGACGTTATTTCAGACTTTGATTTCCAGACGACTTCGATTGAATAATCCTGCTCCTTTTCCAAACTTAGAATGGGTTTGAAGGGCTTAAGCTCACGTCTTTTTGGCATCAGACCCAGCGATCTGGTGGTGTTGTGGGATGTTAAATTAGCATTTATAAAAGTGTCGTTTGAAGTCTGACCTGAATGAGGTGGTAAAACCGTGCTATTGGTTTCAGAATCATTGGAAACCGGCGTTTCAGACTTATTTAAAACGTTCTGCAAATAAATGGGTGCAGCCGTTGAACTGGAAGTAGCTGTATCAATAACAATGTCTTCATCCTCTTCATAGTAACCAAGATGCAATTTTGAGGAATCTTCCGGGTCTCCAATTAAAACCATATGGAACAAAGTATTCCGTAATAAATATCCCCTGAGTGTGTAGTAAAGAAAACCAGACTCTTTACTTTGAAATTGGACTTTGGACTCAATTTTGTTTACTGGCTGACTTCCCCTCAGGGACCTGCCTATCGGGTTTACGGAGACAGATATTTTTTTAGAGTTGGTCAGAGAGTAACCTTTCATGAATTTTGTGAGTTTGACTTTGGCGCCTGATGCTAATGATTTTATGTAGTTTGTCGCCTTATGACTGCCTCCTTTGTAGCCGCCTCCTTTGTAGCTGCCTCCTTTGTAGCCGCCTCCTTTGTAGCCGCCTCCTTTTGAGCCGCTTCCCTTTGAGCCGCCTCCAGAGGATCCACTGCCCCTTCGCGCTTCTCTTCTGTCCCTTTCAGGAACAGCACCAACTCCTTCGTCAGCGGCGTATTCCTGAGGATCGTATGGAAACACACCGTCTGGTCTGATCTCATCATTCACAGCCCAAAGAGAAGAACAAAAGGGCAGCGTCAGGGATAAAAGAAGGCTAGAAAGTAACTTCATGATTTTTACAAAGCACCTGAAGGATAAAAAATCAAAGAAAATTTTATTTTCCGAACATAATAGTTTTGTCAGGTGTTTATGGTAGCAGGAAAATTCGATATCACATTGTTATCTGTCCAATCAAAATACATGAGCACTCTCTCTGGTTGTACGATATTCCAAACCACTACAAGCTCTGCGGAAAACGGTTTACAGAAATTCCAGTAGCCATATTGTCTCGCTCTTCTGAGCGGATTGTTTAGCAGAACGACATTGGTATCAGGGTCAAAAATTATTGTCCTGAATGTGCATACGGGAGGAAATGGTTGGTTTTTCGACATAGCCATCTGCACAAGGTAGACGCTGTGTTTAGTTATTGATGAACGCAGCGACGAATATCTGCTTATATTGCTGCCATAACGAATACTGGTGTTTCACTGCTCCAAACAATCAGTTAAATTTCGTTATAGAGGACATGAAAGCTGTAATTGCCACTAATGCTGCAACCGTTGGCAAAAGAGAGCGTATAAATAAACTCAGGGTCTTTTTATAAAGGCACTTCATCAAGTCTCGCAGGGGAACGATTCTTACGATGGTTTATAAATGCTGCCAAACCAACACAGCCTAATCCAAATGCGACAAGTCCGGCAATAAAATTACGCATGATGTCAGGCTCAGGTTTTTCCCGATCAGGATTAGACCCGTTTTTTTTCACATATTCAATATGAGTTTGAATTTTAGTGAGCTGATGAATCCCGAACCGATCAATTCCGTACTCTAGCAAATATCCGTTTTCATCACTGAGCGAAAAATAACCCGGCTCCAGATCAAGGTTTAATGTTGCCAGAGTCATCCCGTCTTTATCTTTGATAATAATCTCTGTGCCGACATTTTCGGAAATTTCTGCCAATGGGACTGGCTGTATTTGTTTTGTCGAAGACAATATTGATGAAGACTGGACTGGTGAAGGGTGTATTGATGAAGACACGGTTGCTGAAGTACTGGCTGCTGTAAACGTCATACTACTGGTGTCAGACATTACAACTGACGTTATTGCATCCTTTGATTTCCAGACTACTTCGATTGCATAATCCTGCCCTTTTTCCAGACTTAGTATGGGTCTGAAGGGCTTAAGGTCAGGCTCTTTCGGCATCAAACCCTGTAACCCGGCGGTATTCCTGGAAGTAAGATTGGTATTTATCAAGGTGTCGTTTGCAGACTGCCCTGAATGAGGTGGTAAAACAGTCTTATTGGTGCTGAATCCATTGATTTTGGAAGCCGATGTGTCAGACTTTTCCAGAACGTTTTTTAGAAAGATGGACGCAGGAGTTGAACTTAAAACAGTGGTATCAATAACACTGTCTTCATCCTCTTCATAGTAACCAAGATACAATTTTGAAGAGTCTTCTGGTTCTTCAATTAAAACCAGATGGAACAAAGGCTCCTTTAATGCATACCCACTGAGAGTGTAATAAAGAAAATTAGACTCTTTATTCTGAAAGCGAACTTTGGACTCAATTTTGTTTATTGGTTGACTCCCTTGCATGGTCTTAGCCAACGGATTTATGGAGACAGATATTTTTTTAGAGGTGGTGATCAAGTAGCCATTCATGAATTTTGTGACTTTAATTTTGGCTTTATGATTATATGGCGGCAGGCCGTCGTCAAAAATTTCATTATTCGCAGCCCGGAGAAAAGAGCAAAAAGGCAGCATCAAGGCTAGAAACAGACTTGAAAGTATCTTCATGAATTATAAAAACCATCTTAAAGGATAAAAGCCAAAAACAAAGGTTGTTTTCTGGACGCAATAGCTTGCTTGAATGCCAAGAGCAGAAGGAAGCTTAGGCAGCACATTTTTACCTGTCCAGTCAAAACCCTAATGAAAGATTACGAAACGGACTGATTAAAGTTCATTGTGCCACAGCAGGTAAATAGTTGAGTACTTATGTTCTTTATTTTTTAAAAATATGATCGATCGCACAGTGATGGTCAATATTGGTCTATCCTTGTTCATTCGCAGGTTGGGTTTGCCTTGAATTGCAACTGAATGGATTGTGACTCTTGTCACTTTGAGCTGGCTTTCGGTGAGTATTTCAGAGTGTTGTCCAGATTGTAATTTTTTATGCCTGGCCACGGTGGGCAGGAGCAAACCTGGTGTATTGAGTCATACCGATTGTGATAACAAAATGACCTCTATCGATAACTTACCTTCTGCTCCGGAACTCTCCAGTGACTTTATGCATTTTATGGAGCACGACCGCATGCAGGCCTGGGGTGTGCATGATTGCCATGCCAGAGCGTTCTATATGAATGAGCACTCTCTTCGGTTGTACGGTATTCCACGCCGCTACAAACTCTGTGGAAAACGGTTTTCAGAGATTCCAGCACCCATATTCTCTCGCTGTGCTGACCAGATTGTGGAGCAGAACAACATTTGTATCAGGGAAAAAAAAGAGATTACTGTCCTTAATGTGCATCCGGGAGGAAATGGCTGGTTTGCCTACATTTCCAGGAAAAAACCTCACTACAACCATCTGCACCAGGTAGACGGTGTGCTCAGCCATGGTTATTCGGTGACGCAGTCATGGATGAAAGCAGCCATGAACATCCGCTGTCTGATGAAGCTGGACGGTCGAGCCAGAGGTCAGTCAACATTTCGTGTGGGTGTCATGCCCAACCTGAGTCCCAGAGAGTCCGAGGTGTTGTTCTTCCTGATCTGTAATCAGCAGATCAAGCAAATTGCCGGCATTCTGTCACTGTCTGAAAACACTATCCGGTCCCACATTGAGCATCTGAAGAAAAAGTTTGATGTGCATTCCATCGCCCAGTTGATAGAGGCAGCGATTTCTGTGGGCTTTCATGACTTCCTGCCTCCTACTTTACGTCTCAGAGAGCTGTCTATGATTATGGCTAACGATCGGTGATGCACCTGGAGCCTGACCGGGCACAGACTGTCCTACGCGGCAACTGCTCCTGCGTTGCCGCGTAGGACAGTAGTCCGAGAGGCTTTTTGACGGGTGCTATTCTGAAACGGGCTCCCAGAAGCGGATAGATGATATGTGATGCTTTTTTGCAGACCTATTGAGATTAAGTTAAGTCATTTTTTTGCAATATTACTGATGAATTTTTCAGAGAGTTAGCTATGGCTTTGTCCCAGAAAAAGGTAATAGCGATTACATCAATGGGCGGACTCCTTGAAGCCTTCGACTTTACTGTGTATGCGTACATGGTAGTCTATATCTCTCAGGTTTTTTTTCCAGCTTCTGGTACTACCAGTTCACTCATTAATACCTTTGTAACTTTTGCGTTTGGGTACATTTCCAGGCCACTTGGGGCTATCGCCTTCAGTCACTGGGGAGATCGCCATAGCCGTAAATCCAGTTTTACGGTCACCATTCTCTTAATGGCTATCTCAACATTATTGATTGGCCTACTACCCGGTTACGCTCAGTGGGGGCTGCTGGCACCTGTACTCCTTGCTGTTTTACGTTTTTTGCAAGGGTTTTCTTTTGCAGGTGAGCTCTGTGGTGCTTTCGTTTATCTCTATGAAACTGTCCCTGCTCAATCAAAGGGTTTTGCTGTCAGTATCCTGAGTGCAACCACTATGACTGGAACTCTTCTGGGTATTGGCCTGCAAGGGGGTCTTGTTTATCTGTTGACGGTGGAGCAAATGATTGATTGGGGCTGGCGAGTGCCCTTCATACTGGGTGGATCTCTTGGGGCTGTCAGTTATGTCGTCAGAAGACATTTTGTGGAGCCGGAAGCTTTCAGGCAGCTGTTGGCTCGGGGTGAAGCAGAGAGAGTGCCAGTGCGCACCCTTTTCAAGCAATACAAGTCAAAAATTTTTACCGGGTTTCTGCTGGTTATGCCGGTGCTGGTTGCTGTGACAATCCTGGTACTGTTTATGCCTGGCTATCTGACAGGGCTGCTTGATTATTCGGCCAGAGAAGTGGCGGTGGCCAACGGGATCAGTATGTTTGTCGGAGTGCCTGTGTGCCTGCTGACGGGCTGGCTGGCTGATCGGTTAGACAGGCGCTATCTGATGCTGGGGTCTTCTTTTCTGATCGTTGTGATGGCCTGGCCACTTTTTCATTGGTATGCTTCTGGCGATGCGAATCTGCCGGTGACTGCTCTCATTGGAGCCATCTTATGGGGAAGTATTGATGCTATTTCCTTTTTGTTGCTGGTATCGGCCTTTCCAGTAGGCATTCGTTTTACCGGAGTGGCTTTCGTTTACAACATAGCTGCCATGATTTTTGCCGGATTTGGCCCGGTTATCTCAATGGGGTTGATTCGAGTGACAGAGTTGCAGGCAGCTCCAGCATTTTACCTGATGGTCGCTGGGGTTGTCGGCTGTCTTGGGGCGATGCTGATAGCGCCGGAACAGAGAAGGAACCATGCTCCTGTTTCTAAAGAGCCGAAACCCGGGGCTTAGAAAATGTCTGGCCTGCGAGTCTGTGGATTTCAGCCCTTTGGAGGTATTAAAACTTAATTGCGTTTTCCGGCACAAAATTTTCCGGTATCAGGGTAGTTTCCTTGCTGTGATCCTCTGTGAACGGGAAGTCCAGGTTGAAATGCAATCCCCGTGACTCTTGCCGAGAGAGAGCGCATTCAATAATCAATTCCGCAACCTGAGACAGATTTCTCAATTCAATCAAGTCATTGCTAATCTTGAAGTTGCTGTAAAAATCATGAATCTCATGCTGCAACAATCTGGATCGGTTTCTGGCTCTGAGCAGGCGTTTGGTCGTTCTGACAATGCCAACGTAGTCCCACATGAAGCGTCTGAGTTCGTCCCAGTTGTGTGAGATGACAACATTTTCATCAGAGTCGCTCACCAGACTGTCGTCCCACACCGGGATTTCAGGGCAGGGAGGTTGATCGGCGATGGTGCGGTTGATGTCTTCAGCGCAACTTCTGGCGCTGACGAAACATTCCAGCAGTGAGTTGCTGGCCAGACGATTGGCACCATGCAGGCCGGTAAATGAACATTCACCGATGGCGTAAAGTCCCGGAAGGTCCGTTTGACCGTTAAGGTCTACAAGAATGCCGCCGCAGGTGTAGTGAGCCGCCGGAACGATGGGGAGAGGTTCATGGGTCATATCAATCCCGTATTCCAGGCACCGCTCATAAATATTCGGAAAGTGGGATCTGATAAAATCCCGTGGCTTGTGACTGATATCCAGAAACAGACAGTCTGCACCCAGTTTTTTCATTTCATGATCGATGGCTCTGGCAACAATATCCCGGGGCGCCAGCTCGCCACGGTGGTCGTAGTCATCCATAAAGCGGGTTCCATCAGGGCGAACCAGCATACCTCCTTCTCCTCGAACCGCTTCAGATATCAGGAAGGATTTGGCCTTGGGATGGAATAGACAGGTGGGATGAAACTGGTTGAACTCCAGATTGGCAACCCGGCAGCCCGCACGCCAGGCCATAGCAATACCATCTCCGCTGGCACCATCGCTGTTAGTGGTAAAAAGATAGGCTTTGCTGGCTCCGCCACTGGCAATAGCCTGTGCACGTCCACGGAACAGTTTTACCTGGTCTGAACGAATATCCAGCACATAGACCCCGACGCACCTTTGCTCATCCAGGCCCAGTTTGTTGGTAGCAACGACATCGATGGCTAGGTGGTGCTCATAGAGATGAATGTTGGGTTGTTTTCTGGCTTTATCGATCAGGGTTTCTGAAATGGCTCTGCCGGTCGCATCGGCAGCATGAATAATTCTTCTGGTGCTGTGACCGCCTTCACGGGTCAGGTGAAAATTAAAGTTTTTTTCATCTTCTTCATCACGGGTAAAGGGGACACCCTGGTTAATCAGCCACTGGATGCTGGCATTACCCTGTTCTACAACGTGCCTGACAGTGGACTCCCTGCAGAGTCCTGCACCTGCAAGAAGTGTGTCTTCCATGTGTTTGTCCAGGCTGTCTTGTTGTGTGTCCAGAACAGCAGCGACACCACCCTGGGCCCCGGCTGAAGAGCCGGCCATTAGCTCACCCTTACTGAGAATGGCGACTTGAAGTTGGCTGTCCAGGTGCAGCGCTAGTGTCAGTCCCGCTGCGCCACTGCCAATGATTACTACGTCATAGTCAAGTATTGGATGCATGTATATTCTCTGATCCTTTTATAACAGACTGCTGGGTCTGTACCGGGAGTCTGTCACTGACAGACTCAGGTCTGAAAAATATTATGAACACGGGCAGGGAAATTATCCACTGGGCATCAATAGACAGTGGAGATTCCTGTGTCTGAAGCTGGACATAAAGTGAATATGGTCGTTTTACAGGTGAAACTGGAACTAAGAATCATGGCGGTTAAACTCACTTCCATCTAAAGCTGTGTCATAGGTTGCCGATGGTCTGTACGGAGAATATCACTCACCTTTGCAGTGAAAATCATTACGCTCCCTGAGGTTCGTAATGCAGTCTTCGCTTTTGGCGGTATATAAAGCAGACACAACGTACGGCGTTATAAAACACTGAAAAATCGGTATCTAGTATATAGAAATTATGGCGAGCACTATAGTACGCTGTGATAGTCCGAATCAGTTTTCAGCCGATACTGTGAATTTTTTTGAATGAGTTCGGGAACTTTCTGGCCAAAACATGGTCTATATAGAAGAAAATAGAGTTCACAGCACAAGCATGTGTTTGTGGAAAGGGGGGGAGTCTGGTCAGCCGGGATGCCGATTTGTGGTCGGTCAGCTGACTGTCTCATATTTCCATTCCTTTCCCTTTTGCCCATGTGTTTTCTGCAATAGTGGGAGACCCCCTCTATGGTAGAACAACCACAGGCGGACAAGCAGCTCGTTGAGCGCGTTCAGAAGGGCGATAAAGCGGCTTTCGATATGCTGGTTCTCAAGTATCAGCATCGTGTACTGGGTCTGGTAGGTAGTTACATTACTGACTATCAGGAAGTGCAGGATGTAGCTCAGGAAACGTTTATTAAGGCCTATCGGGCAATAGACAAGTTTCGCGGCGACAGTTCTTTTTATACCTGGCTGTACCGGATTGCTGTGAACACTGCCAAGAATCATCTGGTTTCCAGGGGGCGCAAGATTCCGGAGTCTGAGATTGATGTTCATGATGCAGATTTTCTGGACACTACAACGTCTCTTCGAATGGTTGATACCCCCGAGAGAAATCTTTACCGGGATGAGATTGAACGGGTTATCCATGATGTAATCCGTCGTCTGCCGGATGAGTTGCGAACGGCTGTCGTGCTGAGGGAGTTTGATGGTCTCAGCTATGACGAAATTGCTAATGTTATGGATTGTCCCGTCGGTACGGTAAGATCAAGAATCTTTCGTGCCAGAGAGGCGATTGATAAGGAAGTCGAGCCACTTTTGCGTCGCGGTCCATAACTGGCCGTTAAGGCCATGAGTGAAGAAAATGATTTCCTTATGGTGATCATTTTCGTGTTATGTTGATTGATATTGTTGATACTTGATGCATCGGGTATCAGACAGGTCGGATGACCGGAGGTATGCCTATGAGTGAGAAGACACCTCACAATCATGCCCAGGAAAGGTTGAATGAGTCACTGTCAGCAGCGATGGACGGTGAAGCTGGAGAGTTTGAACTGCGGCGGGTGCTTGATAATATCGGCAGCGATGAAGATCTACGGGGCAAAGCTCGCAGGTATCAGATAGCAGGTGACGCGCTGCGGCGAGAAACCAACGAATTTATGAATATCGATCTGTCAGCCGGTATTCGCGACCAACTGGAGGCTGAGCCACCTCATTCTCTGGCTAAAGAAAGATCTGTAACCGGTTACAGCGTCTTGAAGGGTGTTGGGCATTGGTGGTCTAAAGCGGGGCGACTAGCGGTAGCTGCTTCTGTTGCATTGGCTGTGTTGCTGGGTGTAAAAAATTACCACACCACTCCGGAAGCTTTACCTCTGGTCACATCGGTAACTGATCAAACGACACTGTTGCAGCCTGTGCAGATCATGCATAATGGCTATGGTGCTGCCGGGATCCAGGCGGGATACAACTCTCGTCAGCATGACAGCATTACCCCGGAACAACTTGCTCAGGCCCAGAGCCTAGCAGACAGGGCTATTAAGGAACGTTTCAGGGCTTATGCACTTCAGCATGCTGAAATGAGTGCCATGAATTCAGGACAGGGAATCCTCCCTTTTGCACGCTTGACCACTTTTGAATCACAATGAGTTTATGAAAGGAATTCGATTGAACAGGGGGCGTTTACTGCCATTACTGCTGGTTTTGCTGGTAGTAACAGTGGGTCGTCCCTTTGCTGACGGGGAGTCATCAAAATCGGGCAATCCGTCATCAAAACCTGCCGACCAGTCATCTAAATCTGTCGGTCAGTCATCTAAGCCTGTCGGCCAGTCATCCAAGCCTGCCGATACGCCCGAAAAGTGGATGGAAACCATGATTCAGGCCACTCAAAATCTTACCTATCGCGGACACTTTGTTTACCAACAGGGTGCTAATCTTGAGACCCTGGCAGTTACGCATACGCTTCAGAAGGTGAATGGTAAGTCAGAAGAGCTGGAGAGTATTGCTTACCTTGATGGATTGCCCAGAGAGATGGTTCGTCAGGGAAACAATATCACTTTTGCCAGCGCTGGAAGAGAGCCTGCAAGGTTTGAGCACGAGTCTCTGGTTCCTATGGTGGGGCGTTTTACTTCCGGTCATTTTGACAAACATTACAAACTGAAGCCAGCTGCACTGGACAGGGTGGCTGGCAGGGAAGCCGTTCAGCTGCTGGTGGTACCAACGGACCGCTTCCGTTACGGTTATCAATTATGGCTGGATCGTCGAACCGGTCTGCTGCTCAAGTCCGTTATGGTGGACAAAGAAGGCAGGATCATCGAGAGAATGCAGTTTACCAGCCTTGAATTTCCGAAAGAGTTGACTTCGCAAGAGCTGGAGCGATTAAAACGGAAACTGCCTGAATCATCGGGCAAGAATGTAGTGAAACTTAGCAGTAAATCAGTCCCTGAAAAGGCTGAATGGAAATGGGAAACTGGCTGGATACCTGAAGGCTTTTCGCCTCGTGGCCACAGCAGTAGAAACTCAGCTGTCAGTAATCAAAAGGTGGATACTCTGAACTTTTCTGATGGACTGGCCAGTTTTTCAGTATTTGTTGAGCCGGATGAAACCCGGGTATTGAGTCAGGCTACTGAGCAGATCGGTTCTATGGCAGCAGTGTCTAAAGTCTTTCGTAACGGTGAAAAGTATTTTCATGTCACTGTTTTGGGAGAGATTCCATTGGGTACGGCCGAGAGGATAGCGGTTTCAGTTCGCCCCAGGGAACAGAGTCGGAAGGCAGATAAATGATTGAGGAAGAAGGCAGGGTTGTGGCTATTGAGCAGGGGGCTGTCTGGGTAGAAACCATTCGCAAAAGCACCTGTTCGAGTTGCAGTGTACGAAATGGCTGTGGTCAGAATCTGCTTGAGAAGTATCGCTCCAATAAACATCAGTCGTATATCCAGGCGATCAATGACTTCTCTATTGAAGAGGATGATCAGGTCATCATAGGTATACCTGAAAGTGCGTTGATGAGAGCCTCGTTTCTGGTTTATCTGATGCCATTGGTAGCTATGATGGGTGCACTCTTGCTGGCCACGGCTGTTGGCTGGAATGATTTTTTTACCGCCTTGTCTGCTATGGCAGGCCTTGCTGCGGGGTTTGTTTCCGTGCGTATGCTGGGTCATTCAGCCAGCGACCAATGTCGCGTCAGGGTGATAAAGGTGATGCCCCGCAAGTTGGTCGGACCTGAACTAATCACAATCGATCAGTCCTGGTCTGCATAAACAGCTTAAAACAAAGAAAAATGTTTTTTAACATGAAAAATGAATATGGAAAGTTAGCCATCAGAATATTTTTCATAATAAACGTTATAACCATTCATTCACAAAACCCATTTTGGGTCTCTAATCACAAGGTGTAAGGAGAAGTCAGGTTCATGAACAGGGTCAACCTTCTCTTCAGGAACTTTATTTATTTTCTGAGTCTCTCGCTGCTTTCATTGCAAATGGTTAAGGCCACTGAGTTACCGGACTTTGACCGATTGTTTGAAGAGGCCTCGCCCGCAGTCGTTAATATCAGCACACTTGCGACCCCAAAACAGGGGCGTGGGCAGATTTATGGTCCGGGCAGCGAAGAGTTGCCCGAGATATTTCGTCGCTATTTTGGTTTACCCATGCCTGAGGCGCCTTCTGGTAAGCCGCAGCCCATGTCCCTGGGTTCCGGATTTATCATCTCTAATGATGGCTATATCCTTACTAACAATCATGTGGTGCAGGGTGCAGATAAAATTATCGTCAGACTGCATGATCGCAGTGAGAAGGTGGCCAAACTGATTGGTGCCGACAAGCGCTCTGATCTGGCGTTGCTTAAAATTGAGAGTGATGCCAATTTGCCCGCAGTGAAGATGGGTAATTCGGAAGATATTAAACCGGGACAATGGGTGGCAGCTATTGGTTCACCCTTTAACTTTGAGTATTCCATCACCAAAGGCATTGTCAGTGCTCTGGACAGAAGTCTGCCCAGTGACGCCTATGTTCCATTCATTCAGACAGATGTGCCTATTAACCCGGGTAATTCCGGTGGCCCGCTGTTCAACATGAAGGGTGAAGTGATTGGTATCAATTCCCAGATTTTTACCCGCTCCGGTGGTTTCATGGGGCTGTCTTTCGCTATTCCTTCGGACCATGTTGAATGGGCTGTTGAACAGCTTAAGGATAAAGGCTATGTCTCTCGTGGCTGGCTGGGGGTGGCTATTCAGGAGGTGGATCGCGATCTGGCAGAGTCTTTTGGTCTTGAAAAGCCGATGGGGGCCCTGATCAGTCAGATTGTGCCCAGTGGACCTGCAGATAAAGCCAAGTTGCAACCAGGCGATATCATTACCCGGGTCAATGGTCGTGAGATCATGAGATCTGGTGCTCTTCCCATGGCAATTGGTGTTATCAAGTCGGAAGACAAGGCAACGCTTGAGCTGATTCGTGAAGGCAAGAAAAAAATCATTAAGGTGGAAGTCGGTGAGTTGCCTGATGAGCAGGGGCAGGGCTCAGAACGTCCTCAAAGCATAGATATTAAAAAGAACCGTCTGGGTATCCAGGTCGAAGCCCTCAATGATGACTATCGCAACAAGTTGCGCCTTGAAAAGAGTGTTAAAGGAGTGGTGGTGACTGGCGAGATTTCAGGTGTGGGTCGATCCATTGGTCTTCGTAAAGGGGATGTTATCACAGATCTGAATAATGACCGTATTCAATCAGTTAAGGACTTTAACAAAGTAGTGGCTGATCTTCCTGTAGATCGCTCGGTTTCCATGAGGGTAATTCGTGGTGGGCAGTCAGGCTACATCACATTCCGGCTGACCGAATAATTCAGTTCTGGTTGGGGTTTCAGGTCTTCAGGGGTGATCTGTATCTTCAGATGCTGTAGACTTCGTCTGAATTTACAGCAGCTTCGCGCCTTTGTTTCAGGCTCGCGAAGACCCTGCAAGCTGAACAACTGTCCTCGTGAAAGAGATTGAGCTCTGAACGGGGACAAATTTTTTGTAGTGATGCAATCGTGAGCGACTTAAGTCATATCAGGAATTTCTCCATTATTGCCCATATCGACCACGGTAAGTCGACGCTGGCAGATCGCTTTATCCAGTCCTGCGGAGGGTTAAGTGATCGTGAAATGCAAGCCCAGGTTCTTGACTCCATGGAACTTGAGCGTGAGCGTGGTATTACCATCAAGGCGCAGAGTGTCACTCTGGACTATACCGCTAAAGACGGTATCACCTACCAGTTGAATTTCATTGATACGCCCGGACACGTAGACTTTTCCTATGAAGTTTCACGTTCTCTTTCTGCCTGTGAAGGTGCTCTGTTGGTAGTGGATGCTGCTCAGGGCGTTGAAGCTCAGTCTGTGGCAAACTGTTACACCGCAATCGAGCAAGGGCTGGAAGTGATGCCCGTGCTGAATAAAATGGATCTGCCTCAGGCAGAACCTGAGCGAGTTGCGCAGGAAATCGAAGAAATTATCGGTATTGATGCCCTGGATGCAGTACGCTGCTCCGCCAAGAGTGGTCTGGGTATTGACGATGTGCTTGAGCGTCTGGTTCAGACTATTCCTGCTCCAGAAGGTGATGTCGACGGTGAGTTGCAGGCCTTGATTATTGATTCATGGTTTGATAATTATCTCGGTATTGTATCTCTGGTCCGTGTCAAGAACGGTACCTTGAAGAAAGGTGACAAGGTGCTCGTCAAATCGACTGGCCAGACCCACGGCGTAGATAATGTGGGTATCTTCTCTCCAAAGATGGATGCTACTGGTGAACTGAAAGCGGGTGAAGTCGGCTATGTTATCGCCGGCATCAAGGACATTCATGGAGCACCAGTGGGCGATACCCTGACTCTGGCAAAAACACCGGGTGTTCAGGAACTACCAGGTTTTCAGAAGGTCAAACCTCAAGTTTATGCAGGTCTTTTCCCGGTCAGCTCTGACGACTTTGAGTCTTTCCGTGAAGCCCTGGAAAAACTGAGTCTTAATGATGCTTCTTTGTTCTACGAGCCTGAAAGCAGTGATGCCCTGGGCTTTGGTTTCCGCTGTGGCTTCCTGGGTATGCTGCATATGGAGATCATTCAGGAGCGACTTGAACGTGAATATAACCTGGATCTGATTACTACTGCACCGACGGTTATCTACCAAGTAGAGCTGAAAAATGGCGATCTGGTAGAGGTTGATAACCCATCCAAACTACCAGATCCAGCTGGTATCCAGGAAATCAGGGAGCCCATCGTTCAGGCAAATATTCTGGTTCCCCAGGATTATCTGGGTAACGTGATCTCCCTGTGTGTTGAGCGTCGGGGAGTTCAGAAAGACATGCAGTTCACTGGCAGCCAGGTGGCAATAACCTATGATATGCCTATGAACGAGGTGGTTCTGGATTTTTTTGATCGTCTGAAGTCTGTTAGTCGCGGTTTTGCGTCTTTGGACTACAGTTTTGATCGTTTTGAAACGGCCAACATGGTTAAGCTGGATATTCTGATCAATGGTGAGAAAGTTGATGCACTGGCTCTGATTGCTCATAGAGATCATGCAGTCTCCAGAGGTCGTTCACTGGCTGAAAAGATGAAAGAGATTATCCCGCGCCAGATGTTTGATGTGGCCATTCAGGCTGCAGTAGGTGGTCAGATCTGTGCACGGACCACTGTTAAGGCGCTGCGCAAGAATGTGACTGCGAAATGTTACGGTGGTGATGCTTCTCGTAAGCGTAAGCTGCTTGAGAAGCAGAAAGCAGGTAAGAAACGGATGAAGCAGGTGGGGCGGGTTGAAATTCCTCAGGAAGCTTTTCTTGCTGTGCTTAAGGTAGATAAATAACTGACCTTTGATAAAAAGTGTCAGGGTTACTCAATGGAGAGTCTGTCATAACAGGCGGGCTTCCCATGAATATGAAAAAACATCCCGTTGAGGCAGCTTAGATTCTGCCTTGGCAGCAATTTTGGTAGAAAAAAGATCGGGTATCTGAGAACAAATAACCATGGATATTAATTTTCCACTGCTGTTGGTTCTGGCGGTTTTTATTACAGGTCTGGTTGCGCTGTTTGACAGGCTGGTTCTATTGCCCAAAAGAAAGGCGGCCATAGAAAGCTTCAACTCCAGTTCGGGTTCTGAGCCGGACGAGGAGACTCTGGTCAGTCTGGAGAAAGAGCCCAGTATTATTGAGACCTCGAAGTCGATATTTCCGGTTCTGGCTCTGGTGCTGGTGGTCCGGTCTTTTCTCTTTGAGCCCTTTCAGATTCCCTCCGGTTCCATGATACCTACCCTGCAGGTGGGAGACTTTATTTTGGTAAACAAGTTTGAATACGGACTTCGTCTACCGGTCATTGGTACCAAAATTGTCTCCATCAATGAGCCAGAGCGTGGCGATGTTATGGTCTTCAAGGAGCCACAAAATCCGAATATCAATTTTATCAAGCGGGTGATTGGTATACCGGGAGATGAAATTCGCTATTTGAACAAGAAACTCACCATCAATGGCAAGCCGGTTCCCGAGAAATACATCGCGCAACTGAGGGATGAAAGTCGAGCTTATCAGCTGTTTGAAGAGACCATTGATGATAAAAGCTTCGAGATTCGCAAGGACCTGGGCGTGAGAAGTCTGCGAGCTGAAGGAATCTGGGTCATTCCCCAAGGGCAGTATTTTATGATGGGGGATAACCGGGATCGCAGTAACGACAGTCGATATTGGGGAACCGTGCCTGAGAAGAATATTGTCGGTAAAGCCGTTTATATCTGGATGCACTGGCCGAGCTGGACTCAGCTGCCCGGTTTCAAGAATAATGGGACAATAAATTAATTATTCTCTCGGTTTGGCTCTGCCTGTTATGGTGAGCAGAGACAGAGTTGTCCCGGGGTTTAAAAAACGGACAATAATAGCCCGGCGGGAGGGATCATGACCGTTGCAAAAAACAGACAAAAAGGACTGAGTACTTTGAGCTGGCTGGTAGCTATACTGGTCGGTGGTTTTATGATCATGTTGACTCTCAAGGTGACACCGGTCTATCTGGATGATTATGCCATCAAGAAAGTGCTGACGTCTTTGGATACCAAGCCAGGTATTAAAGAAGCGGGAGTGCAGCAGGTAAGAGAATGGCTAAATAAGGGGCTCTCGACTAACCGGGTGCAGCTGGCCAGGGAAGAATCCAATGTTCTTCGGAATAAGGGCCAGTCGGTGGCGGTTGAAATCAATTATGAGCGTCGTGTACATCTGGTGCACAACGCTGATCTTGTATTAACTTTTGAACATAACTGGAATGCTAAAACTCAGTGAAGACTGATGAACTTGCCCGGCTGGAAAGACGGCTGGGCTATACATTTTCTGATCGTAACCGGCTGGAGCTGGCTCTGACCCACAGGAGCTGTGGCAGTCGTAATAATGAACGACTCGAATTCCTTGGGGATTCCATCGTTAACTTTGTCATCGCAGAAGCTCTGTTTGAGCGTTTTCCTGATGCCCGGGAAGGCCAGCTAAGCCGACTGCGTGCTCGTATGGTACGAGGAGCGACACTGGCTGAAATTGGCCGTGAATTCCAGTTGGGAGACTCTCTGCGATTGGGTTCGGGTGAGTTGAAGAGTGGTGGTTATCGTCGCGAATCCATTTTGGCGGATGCGGTAGAAGCGATTATTGGTGCTATCTATCTGGATGCTGGCATGGAGGCTTGTCGTGCGCGTATTCGCAGCTGGTTTACTGATCGTTTGGCAGGGCTCTCCGTCACCGATCAGCAGAACAAGGACCCTAAAACCCGTCTGCAAGAGTTCCTTCAGGCTCGTCAGAATCCTCTGCCAAAATATCGGGTGTTGAATATTGAAGGTGATGCCCATGATCAGGTGTTCACTGTGGTTTGTGAGCTGGAAAGTCTGGACATAACCACTGAAGGTCAGGGGCCCAGTCGTCGAGGGGCAGAGCAGCAAGCTGCCCGTTTTGCATTGGAAAAACTGCGAGTAGATAATCAATGATTTCAGCCGTGACCGGATCTGAAGCAGTGACTGAAGGTCAACGATGTGGCTACGTGGCAATTGTCGGGCGCCCTAATGTAGGTAAATCAACGCTGCTCAACCATGTTCTGGGACAGAAGCTGTCCATTACCTCCCGCCGTCCCCAGACCACACGACACCAGGTTCTTGGTATAAAGACGGAAGATAATGTACAAACCATATTTGTGGATACCCCCGGTATGCACAAAGTGGAAAAGAAGGCCATTAACCGTTACATGAACCGTGCTGCCAGCAGTGCTCTGACCGGTGTTGATGCCGTCGTGTTTGTTGTCGATCGTTTGACCTGGACCGAAGAAGACCAGCTCGTGCTCACTAAACTCAGTCATGCCAAGTGTCCGATTATTCTGGTACTGAACAAGGTCGATCGTCTCAAGGAACGCAAAGAAGAGCTGATGCAGTTTATGCAGGAAGTTTCTGATAAGGCGAACTTTAAAGCTATTATTCCGGTGTCGGCTCTGCACGGTCATAACCTGAAAGAACTGGAAAAATTGATTGCTGATCTGATGCCTGAGAGTATTCACTTCTTCCCGGAAGACCAGATCACTGATCGCAGTTCCCGCTTCATGGCCGCTGAGCTGATTCGTGAAAAGATCATGCGTCAGCTGGGTGACGAACTGCCTTACGAAATGACGGTTGAGATCGAAGAGTTCAAGCAGGAAATGCGTCCAAAAGGCCCATTGCTGGTCATCAGTGGTCTGATTCTGGTTGAACGCTCCAGTCAAAAGGCGATTGTCATTGGTGATAAGGGTGCCAGACTGAGACAGATCGGTCAGGAAGCCCGGATTGATATGGAAAAAATGTTCGACAGCAAGGTCATGTTGAATCTCTGGGTTAAGGTCAGGGGAGGCTGGTCTGACGATGACAGGGCTCTGAAAAGCCTTGGCTACGACTTCGACTGATGAATGAACTGAGCGCAGCCTGGATGCTGCACAGCAGACCCTACAAGGAGCGCTCTGTTATTGCTGAATTCCTGGTGAAAGACCATGGCCGTATTGCCATGGTTATCAGAGGGGTTCGTCAGGCAAAATCCCGCTCCTGGGCTATTCAGCCCTTTACCCGGCTCTTCGTCAGTTGGAGAGGGCGGTCAGAACTGAAAACTCTCAACAGCTTTGAAACCGCTGCCGCCATAAACCTGAAGGGACAATCACTCTACTGTGGTTTTTATCTGAATGAACTCTTGATGCGTTCAGTGTTGCCAGGACAGCATGTTGAGGGGTTGTTCGACCTGTACAGTGCTGTGCTGCAACAACTGACTTCGGGAGCGCCTCTGCAACCTTTGTTGAGAGTGTTTGAGATTGAATTGCTGGAAATAACTGGCTACGCCCCGTCATTGACTTCTGACGCTGCATCAGGGACAGACATAAAACCCGATCTGCTTTATGAATTCAAAGCCGGAGTGGGTTTTATACCTGTTCTTGAGCTTAGGGAAAAAGACCGGTCCCACTATTTTTCCGGAGATCTGCTGCTGTCTCTGGCAGAGAGGCGTTTTGACAAGGTTCGGCATTATCCGGGCTATAAACGATTAACCCGTCTGGCACTGGTTCCTCTGGTGGGAGAGAAGCCGCTGAAAAGTCGGGAATTTTTCCGTACCAGGGAGAAGTTTGTCTCATGATTCCTCACAACCGCATCCTGCTGGGTGTGAACATTGATCATATCGCAACCATCCGTCAGGCCCGGGGAGGTACTTACCCTGATCCGGTTCAGGCCGCCATTGAGGCGGAGCAGGCAGGAGCCGATGGTATCACTCTGCATTTGCGTGAAGATCGCCGTCATATTCTGGATCGGGATGTCAGGCTGATTCGCCATGTACTTCAGACCCGTATGAATCTGGAGATGGCTGCTACGGAAGAAATGTTAGCCATTGCTGAAGAGGTTCTGCCTCATGCGGTTTGCCTGGTACCCGAAAAACGCGAAGAGCTGACCACCGAAGGGGGGCTGGATATTGTTGGACAGATGTCTTCCATCTCCTCTGCCTGCTCGCGAATGGCAAAGGCTGGTATCGAAGTTTCTCTTTTCATTGATCCGGATCTGGGGCAGATAGAAGCTTCTGTGGAAGCGGGAGCGCCTGTCATTGAATTACATACCGGTGCATACGCCGATGCAGAAACACCAGAAGCTATGCAGACAGAGCTGGACAGGCTGAAAAAAGCCACTGAGTTTGCCCTGTCTAAAGGCTTAATAGTGAATGCCGGGCATGGTTTGAACTATCAGAACGTGGAGCCTGTTGCTGCTATCAATGGCATGAATGAATTGAATATTGGTCATTCTATTATTGGTCGGGCATTTTTTAGCGGATTGAAAACTGCCGTAAAAGAGATGAAGACCTTAATGCTGAGAGCTTCTCTTCATAAATGATTGCAGGCATAGGCACGGATATCGCCAGTATTGCGCGATTCAGGAAAATCCTGGAGCGGCGGGCAGAGGCCTTTACTCGCAGAATTCTTACGGATTCCGAGCTGGAAATCTTTGCGTCCCACCCCCAGCAGGCAGCCTGGCTGGCCAAACGCTTTGCGGCCAAGGAAGCCGCTTCCAAGGCTCTGGGAACCGGCATAGGCAAGGTTTCGTTTCGGCATCTTGAGACATTCAGTGATGAGAGGGGCGCGCCTCGTATGCGTTTTTTGGACTACGCCCGGGAACTTCAAAAAGAGAGGGGGATAAAAGCGATCCATCTGAGCCTCTCTGATGAAGCAGAGCATGCTCTCGCTTTTGTTATCCTTGAGTGCTAACCCTGATTGTTATCACTCGTTTCCACGTTCTGACGATGTCGCAAAACTCTCTTCAGGCTGGGAACGGGCTGTTGGAGTTTCACGACAGCCTCTGGTTGGGGGAGGATATCAATAAGAGCGGCCCAAACAATGCCATCTATTCCGTGGCTGAGTTAGCTCTGTCCTCCGGTTTTGCTACAGCCGCATCAATATCAGAAGGATTCCCTTCCAGATCATCTCCAGCGTCGTTAGGGCCATATAAATGGCTGGTCCCGAGATGTTCTTGCAGCATTTCTTTTCCGGATTCAAGCTCACTGTCAGCGGCGTCAACTTCAAGAGAATGTCTCACCTCAAAGGTTCGGGTAGCAATATTAAATGTGACGTCAACAGCTACTGATTCTCCAGTTTTTGTGAAATTAGCCGGACTGACACGAAAAACACTCCTGAGCTTATCTGTAACGTCGTCATTGGCACATAAATAGCTCGTCCCGGGATATTGACTCAGCATTTCTAGCCAGGACTGAGCTTCGCGGTAAGCTGATCTAACTTCAAGAGGATTCTCCATCATGAACATGGCTTCTATTAAATCGTCGGCTAAAATTGCCTTGTTCACCGAGTTAAAATGCCATGCATTATAGAATTCAGCATTATCAGGAACATGAATGGCGAACAAGCAACCATAAATCTCTGTAGCTTGAACATTCTCATTGATCCCAATCCATTCACGTTCATCCACATGCAATTGTAAGATTTTATTATCATTGTTTTCTGAATTATCATCAGAAGTCTTAATAGAATATGAAGACAATCCTCTAGTCTCATAGCGATATCTATAATCAGAAGTGTCTATAAAGCGAGGGGCTTTATAGTCATCAAAACTTTTCGTGATGACTGACTGCGTATCTGACATCATTTGCTTCTGGTAAGGACCCGCAGTAAATTCATTAGTTCCATAAGAGTTAAAATTATTCATAAGATTCTCCTTTACTTGGTTGTTGGGTTATTCCGTAGTCACTGCTCAGAATTTGCAGGCACCTTTTGAGCTCGATGAGTTGCAGCCCGGAAAAATCCGCGAGCTTCAGCTCAAAATGAACAACTGCGTCCTGTACTAATTTAGACGCAACAAAATAAAAAAAGTTCCAATCAAAAAGACACCCATAAATTTGCTTTACCATCCACCTGGTCTACTTTTTCACCCATCACTGATTTTTTACCCAGACAGGTAAGTTCATGGCCCAAGCTCGCAATACCCTGATTGATCCCGGCACAACGCCTTATTACCACTGCATGGCAAGATGTGTTCGTCAGGCTTACCTCTGTGGAGAGAACCACCTGACTGGCAAGAACTACGAGCATCGCCGTCAGTGGGTGGTGGATAAACTCCGGGAACTGGTTTCAGTCTTTGCTATCGAAGTCTGTGCTTACGCTATCATGTCGAATCATTATCATGTGGTTTTGCACATCAATCAGTCATCTGCCAGAGGCTGGTCACGGAATCAAGTGCTTCACCGTTGGACGACCTTGTTCAGAGGTCCGCTTCTGGTGCAAAGGCATCTGGCCGCTGACAAGCTGGGCAGAGCTGAATTGGCCCGTATCGATGAATATGCTGAGGAATACCGGCGTCGTTTAACGGATATCAGCTGGTTTATGCGCTGCCTGAATGAACATCTTGCTCGTGAGGCCAACAAAGAAGACCAGTGTAAAGGACGCTTCTGGGAAGGACGCTTTAAAAGCCAGGCATTGCTGGACGAAGCAGCGTTACTGACCTGCATGACCTACGTTGACTTGAATCCGATTCGGGCTGGAAAGGTAGAAACACCGGAAGAATCAGACTACACGTCGATTCAGGAACGCGTAGAGCAGGTTACACATTCTGAGACTAAAAATCAGCCGCTGACCCTGAAACCTTTTTGTTTGCAGGGCCAGAATACGGACGTTGCCCTTCCGTACCTTCTTCACGACTATCTGGAACTGGTTGACTGGAGTGGCCGCATTGTCAGGGCAGACAAGAAAGGTTCCATCCCGTCGTGTACCCCTCCGATTCTTGAAAGATTGGAAATTGATCCGGATGAGTGGCTGAAAACCATGCAATGGAATAATCGTTTTTATCGGGCAGTTGGCCGTCTGAAGGCGATGAAGGCTTATGCACTTGAAGCCGGACAGAAGTGGCTTCGAGGTTTAAACGCCTGCAGTCGTTTGTACCTGACAGGTTAGCGTAGAAGTCAGTTAAGACGTCAAAGACCCTCTCTTTATCTCTCTTCGACTTATGTCGGAATGAATTTGCATTGTCTAAATTATGGCTTGAACAGCCTCTGTTCCTTGGGTGGCGCTGTGTGGTTCGTTGATACGCTACTTGAAGATAGATTTTTCTGATCCTTTTTGGGAGTACACATTTTTGAATGTCTTATTTTTTTCCCCTGAAGAGACATTTTTATGGGTGTCTTAATTTTTTAATTTTTTCTCAGGGTGTCTTAATTTTTTCTCACTTGAAGATAGATTTTTCTGATCCTTTTTGGGAGTACAGTTTTTGAATGTCTTATTTTTTTCCCCTGAAGAGACATTTTTATGGGTGTCTTAATTTTTCTTTATGGGTGTCTTAATTTTTTTCTCAGTCGGGCCTGATCTTGTTGGTTGAATGCTCTCCATAGCTTTGATCTCCTTGATTTCTCTCCTTGAAATGAGACCCTTACTTTATTCCGGTACCGGGCCTCTTTGTCTGCACCACATCAGTTCACGAAAGCGCACTCAGAAGGTGAAAATCAGAGTCATAGGGTGACACACGAACGCTTTTTATCTTTCGGCTTTTCAGGCTGATCTCAACTTTCGGTTTATGGTTCAACTTCAATCGGGTGTCCGGCTGCAGCCATAATATCCAGATCCGATTTCAGTCTGTCACTGAGATATTTGTAAATGTCGGCATTTTCGTAAGTGCGGGTATTTCCCAAGAGCACTGGCAGGACAAAGTCCTTGTCATTTTTAAGGGACTCAGTTGCATAGATCAAGACCATAGGGTTTTCTGCAATGAGCACTCTCAAGAGGGATTCGTTGTTTTTTACTGTCTGCCCGGCATATTTTATGGAATGAAAACTATATCGGGTAGCTGCCACAACCACATCTGGGGTATTTTTGAGATCGGTACTGGCATACTCAAGCGCAACACAGCCAGGATCACTAATGGCAAGCATTACCAGAGGTTTATGCTTTTTGAGACGATCGCTGGCATATTCTAATAACCGCCCTCGCGATCCTATTGCAGACTTGGCTATTTCGAAATCATCCCTGAATGCGTCGGAGACATAACGGAATAACATCGGGTTTTGTTCTATCAGGAAAAGCACCAGATCCTTATCGTGATCTAAATTAAAGTCCTCACGCAAGAGTGTAAAAGTAAGCTCCGGGTGGAAGTCTTCAATGACCATGTGGGTCAGCAGTTCCTTTATTATTCTTTCCGCATCATCGGGTTTGAGCCGTTTGCTGGCGTTGGCTAACATTTGGCGAAGTTCCGAACTTCTGCACGAGCCCTGAAATGCCTCAAGAGTTTCATGAGTATTTTTGGCTAGTTCATGTAACAACTTGTATTCGTCGTCCAGATAATCAACGAACGCATAGTTTTTGTGACATCGATTCCTGTTGCGGCTTTCGAATACATCCACTACCAGGCAATGTTTGAATGTCCAGTTATTTACAGAGTCGCTCAGCCCGATTTGAGACTTTTTAACCAGCGTTTCAAAATTCCATTCGTCAAGATTTTCACCACGATTAAATTTGTTGATTGACATATCCAGGTCGGTCAGTCCGCTCAGAACAGTCACTAATTTCACAAAGCCCTCTTGTAATGCTTTTTTTGAATCAACCTGAGTGTATTCTATGGTCATTTTCCATGCATTTTTATTGAAACTGATCGCCATTGGCAGTGAATGACTATCAATCGATGCGCAGCGCAGTGTCTGGATCAAAAACCAGAAACGCTTCAATTTACCCTGTAAGTGTGTGTTTTCCTCATCTTGGGAAAATGTATCAGAGATGTCGAGGCGGAGTGTACGGCCCTTGCCTCCCTCGGCCTGTTCCAGCATGGATATAGTGCAGACGTGTACTCCGAGTGTTGCACTGACAAAAGCGGCATCCACCATATTAAGTATCCGTAGCCTTAATGTGGCAAGTTTGCTCAGTACCGACATGCAATTGTCGTTTAATAGTCCCCAGGCGCCCTGGGGGAGTATATTAATCAGCACTTCGGTGTATGAAATTTTGGTGATTTGTCCCTGCCCTGATGCTTCTGCCACCGAGTGGAGTGCAAGAACGAATTGCTGATGAAGCCAATAAACCAGGTCGTGGGCAGAACTAATATTGAGCACAGATATGGGCCGGGTCAGTTTTTGCAATCTATCCTGCAAGGTCTGGCAATCGCTTAGCCACTGTCTGAAATTCGCGGGCTGGTCGGGTAATTCCAGCTCGGTGGTCAGCGGCAAGACCACCTTTAAGCGCAGTTCATCAATGGCATCTTTCAGGCTTTTGCATTGTATTTTAAGGAGTCGGATTTTCTGGGTAAAGGATTTGACTTTGGATGGTGCAGTATTCGATTCAGATGCTGTGGCCAGACCTAAAAAGTGCTGATAACCAGAGACAAACAGGTCTAAATCCTTCTGTAGTTGCTGAATCTCAATGTCAAGTTGTTGTAATAGTTTCGATCGGTTTGCTGACATGCTGACTGCCTTACTTCGGCCCGGGCCAAGGCAGCGACTTGTTATACGGTCAGGGTGGAAATAGTCAAGCAACCGGTTATTCTGGCGGTTCAGCCAGGCAAAACCGTCGTCGACACGGGTGAAGTTGGGTGGTTCCGCAGGACTGGTTGCGGCTGAGCTGACGATATCCTGACCGGAAGTGGTGCTCCTGGCCTGCCAATAGGCAGACTGGTCGCCTGACAGCAAACAGGCTCCGGGGCTGCCGGCAAAACTGCCTGCTACCAGTGTTACCTGTTGTCCGCTGCTCTGTCTTAATGCCTCAAAATACTGACAACCAGCCAACAGACAGGGTATACCCGCCTGACGCAGGGTGATGGCAACATGATCGTTAGTTCCTCCCTGTTTGAACACGCAGCCACCCAGACGTTTTAAAATATCAGGCGCCAGCATCCAGTCACTGGCGTGATTGGCAAACAGAAGGGTTCCGGGCGGAATCTGTTCTGCGTTGACCGGTTCGGTGACCGCCAGGGCGACACCACTGCAACAACCTTCACTGACCATGGTTCCTTTAGCCAGTGGCAGGGTTGGCGCAGGTGCAGAGAAACGGGTACTGCCCGGCAGCTCGGTCACTGGTCGACTCTGGAACACGTGGAGTTGCAGATCGCCATCCACGCCGAACTCAGCATCGACCGGGCAACAGAACATATCTTCCAGCTTTTCTATGTTTTTCTGCAGTTCTTGCAATATCTCGTCAGAGAGCATGATCTCTTTTGCATCGGTGGTTGCCGTGTTGCTGCGTTCGATATAACCCACTTCACCGGTCTTTTCATCGGTGATTTTTTCCAGGACAAACTGTGTCGTAATATCACCCGGGGTAAATTGCCGATCTGGTTGGCTGTTTCTGTCGTCACTGCGCTTGATCGAATAACGATGGGGGCGGATACCTGTGGTTCCGGAGACCGCCCCCCGGGGTTGACCCAGTGCATATTCCACCTCAATGGTATTGTCCTGCAGTGTTGAGTGGCTGATCACTGCGCCCCCCAGCAGGCAATGAATGCACTGCTGGAACACCAGCGCCATGGGCTTTACTTGCCCGTTTGGACAGACTTCAGGCCGGTAGGCGGAGGACAGGACTTGCAGGCAGGTTTTCAGGATATCGCCGCCACCATGAACCCGGGAATCATAGCGACCGGCCTGGGCATTGCCGAAGCAGTCTTCATCAACGCCGGAACTGCGGACGATGCAGGCTTCGCTGGCTTGTTGCTGAAGCACAAAGTAGCGATGACGAATATCCTCGGCAGCACTGATATTTTCTACCTGTTGATAGAAATCCTCACTGGCAATAAATTCGGATAACCCCTTGAGCCATTTTGATTGTTGCTGATGCGGTAGTTCGGTAACGATCGTGCGCAATTGTTCCAGGCTGAATGATTCCTGACTTCGCGTGTCAATATCTGGCAAAAAGGGCAACAGGCATTTTGTGGGGAAAGGCTGTTGCTCGAGCCTGGCGATCAGGGCTGTGTCAACCACAGTGAAGGGTGGAACCGGTATCCTGGCCTGCTGCATACGGTGCAGAAACAGTCCCTTGCCGCCAAAAGAGGATCGGATTTGCTCGTCTGTGATGAGAGTAGAAATGCCAGGTGGCAAGTCATGGCAGGCAGGCTTGCTATTTTTCGTATCCGGGCGTTTGATACCACGAGCGGATAGCGGAGTAAAAGACGGGAAAGCTTCACCTGGATCAACCTTCATTGACCGCAGCTTCTTGTGAGGAGGGCTCTCATGATCGTTAGGAGTGATAGAACGGGTGAGTGCGTACGCTGCCTGACCAGCCGACAACCTGGCGGATTTGTCCTCAGTCGGGCCTGATCTTGTTGGTTGAATGCTCTCCATAGCTTTAATCTCCTTGATTTCTCTCCTTGAAATGAGAGCCTTACTTTATTCCGGTATCGGGCCTCTTTGTCTGCACCACATCAGTTCACAAAAGCGCACTCAGAAGGTGAAAATCAGAGTCACAGGATGACACACGAACGCTTTTTATCTTTCGGCTTTTCAGGCTGATCTGAACTCGCGGTTTCAGGTTCAATTTTAATCGGGTGCCCGGCTGCGGCCATAATATCCGGATCCGATTTCAGTCTGTCACTGAGATATTTGTAAATGTGGACATTTTCGTAAATGTGGGTATTTCCTGAGAGCACTGGCAGGACAAAGTCCTTGTCATTTTTAAGGGACTCAGTTGCATAGATCAAGACCAAAGGGTTTTCTGCAATGAGGACTCTCAAGAGGGATTCGTTGTTTTTTACTGTCTGCCCGGCATATTGAAAGGAATGATAATTATATCGGGTAGCTGCCATAACCACTTCAGGGTCATTCTTGAGATCGGTACTGGCATACTCAAGCGAAATACCGCCAGGATCACTAATGGCATGCATTACCAGAGATTTATCCTTTTTGAAACGATCGCTGGCATATTTTAATAACCGCCCTCGCGATCTTATTGCAGAATTGGCTATATCGAAATCATCCCTGAATGCGTCGGAGACAAAACGGAATAACATCGGGTTTTGTTCTATCAGGAAAAGCACCAGATCCTTATCGTGATCTAAATTAAAGTCCTCACGCAAGAGTGTAAAAGTAAGCTCCGGGTGGAAGTCTTCAATGACCATGTGGGTCAGCAGTTCCTTTGTTATTCTTGCCGCATCATCGGGTTTGAGCCGTTTGCTGGCATCGGCTAACATTTTGCGAAGTTCTGAACTTCTGTACGAGGGTCGAAATGCCTCAAGAGTTTCATGAGTTTTTTTGGCCACTTCATGTAACAACTTGCATTCGTCGTCCAGATAATCAACGAACGCATAGTTTTTGTAACATCGACGCACGTCACGGCTTTCGAATACATCCACTACCAGGCAATGTTTGAATATCCAGTTATTTACAGAGTCGCTCAGCCCGATTTGAGACTTTTTAACCAGCGTTTCAAAATTCCATTCGTCAAGATTTTCACCACGATTAAATTTGTTGATTGACATATCCAGGTCGGTCAGTCCGCTCAGAACAGTCACTAATTTCACAAAACTATCTTGTAATGCTTTTTTTGAATCAACCTGAGTGTATTCTATGGTCATTTTCCATGCATTTTTATTGAAACTGATTGCCATTGGCAGTGAATGACTATCAATCGATGCGCAGCGGAGTGTCTGTACCAAAAACCAGAAACGCTTCAATTTACCCTGTAAGTGTGTGTTGAACCCGTTTTCAGAAAAATTATCAGAGATGTCGAGGCGGAGTGTACGGCCCCTGCCTCCCTCGGCCTCTTCCAGCATGCTTATGGTGCAGACGTGCACTCCGAGTTTCGCACTGACAAAAGCGGCATCCACCATATTAAGCATGCGTAGCCTTGTTATGGGAAGTTTGCTCGCTACCGACATGCACTTGTCGTTTAATAGTCCCAAAGCGCCCTGAGGGAGTATATTAATCAGCACTCTGGCGTCTGTAATTTTGGTGATTTGTCCCTGCCCTGATGCTTCTGCCACCGGGGCGAGTGCATCAACGAATCGCTGATGAAGCCAGTAAACCAGGTCGTGGGCAGAACTAATATTGAGTATAAATTCGGGCCGGGTCAGTTTTTGCAATCTATCCTGCAAGGTCTGGCAATCGCTTAGCCACTGTCTGAAATTCGCAGGTTGGTCGGGTAATTCCAGCTCGGTGGTTAGCGGCAAGACCACCTTTAAGCGCAGTTTATCAATGGCATCTTTCAGGCTTTTGCAGTGTTTTTCAAGGAGATGGGTTACCTCGGTAAAGGGTTTGACTTTGGATGGTGCAGTATTTGATTCAGATGCTGTGGCCAGACCTAAAAAGTGCTGATAACCAGAGACAAACAGGTCTAAATCCTTCTGTAGTTGCTGAATCTCAAGGTCAAGTTGTTGTAATAGTTTCGATCGGTTTGCTGACATGCTGACTGCCTTACTTCGGCCCGGGCCAAGGCAGCGACTTGTTATACGGTCAGGGTGAAAATAGTCAAGCAACCGGTGATTCTGGCGATTCAGCCAGGCAAAACCGTCGTCGACACGGGTAAAGTCGGGTGGTTCCGCAGGACTGGTTGCGGCTGAGCTGATGATATCCTGACCGGAAGTGGTGCTCCTGGCCTGCCAATAGGCAGACTGGTCGCCTGACAGCAAACAGGCTCCGGGGCTGCCGACAAAACTGCCAGCCACCAGTGTTACCTGTTGTCCGCTGCTCTGTCTTAATGCTTCAGAATACTGAGAACCAGCCAACAGACAGCTTACACCTGCCTGTCGCAAGGTGATGGCAACATGATCATTGGTTCCTCCCTGTTTGAACACGCAGCCGCCCAGACGTTTTAAAATATCAGGTGCCAGCATCCAGTCACTGGCGTGATTGGCAAACAGAATGGCACCGGGTGGAATCTGTTCCGCATTGACCGGTTCGGTGACCATCAGGGCGACACCACTGCAACAACCTTCACTGACCATGGTTCCTTTAGCCAGTGGCAGGGTTGGCGCAGGTGCAGAGAAACGGGTACTGCCCGGCAGCTCGGTCACTGGTCGACTTTGGAACACGTGGAGTTGCAGATCGCCATCCACGCCGAACTCAGCATCGACCGGGCAACAGAACATATCTTCCAGCTTTTCTATGTTTTTCTGCAGTTCTTGCAATATCTCGTCAGAGAGCATGATGTCTTTTGCATCAGTAGTTGCCGTGTTGCTCCGTTCGATATAACCCGCTTCACCGGTCTCTTCATCGGTGATTTTTTCCAGGACAAACTGTGTCGTAATATCACCCGGGGTAAATTGCCGATTTGGTTGACTGTTTTTATCGTCACTGCGCCTGATTGTATAGCGATGGGGGCGAATTCCTGTTGTTCCGGAGACCGCCCCCCGCGGCTGACCCAGAGCATATTCCACCTGAATGGCATTGTCCTGTAGTGTTGAGTGGCTGATCACTACGCCCCCTAGCTGGCAATGAATGCACTGCTGCAGGACCAGCGCCATGGGCTTTACCTGTCCATTTGGACAGACTTCAGGTCGGTAGCCGGACGACAGGACTTGCAGGCAGGTTTTCAGGATATCGCCGCCGCCATGAACCCGGGAATCATAGCGACCGGCCTGGGCATTGCCGAAGCAGTCTTCATCGACGCCGGAACTGCGAACGATGCAGGCTTCGCTGGCTTGTTGACGAAGCATGAAGTAGCGATGACGAATATATCGGGCAGCACTGATATTTTCTACCTGTTGATAGAAATCCTCACTGGCAATAAATTCGGATAACCCCTTGAGCCATTTTGATTGTTGCTGATGCGGTAGTTCGGTAACGATCGTGCGCAATTGTTCCAGGCTGAATGATGCCTGACCCCGCGTGCCAATATCTGGCAAAAAAGGCAACAGGCATATTGCGGGAAAAGACTGTTGCTCCAGCCTGGCGATCAGGGTTGTGTCAACCACCGTGAAGGGTGGAACCGGGATCCCGGCTTGCTGCATACGGTGCAGAAACAGGCCCTTGCCGCCCACGAAGCCCCGGGATTGCCTGTCATCGGTGGCTGGCAAGGTGGCAGGTTGCAAGTTATGGCTGGCAGACCCGCAGATATCCGTATTCGGAAGTTTGATATCACGATCAGGTAGTTGAGGATAAGAGAGAACGGTTTTATCTGAATCATCCGTCATGTGCCCCACGCAAGGAGGGGAGTCTTGCCCGGCAGAAATAACAGAATGAGCGAATGCCCGTCCGATGCAGCGGTCTGCTTCACTGGCAGATTCGGGCAAAGTAAAGCCCGTCGTTGTTGGTTGAGTCTTTTCCATGACTGTGATCTCCTTAATCCCTCTTACCTTTGACCGGTGCTTTTGAAAAAAGTTTCAACTACCCGTCAGTCCGGATCCAGGCGGCAGGAACTTTTTGGATATAAAAAAGTCAGAAAGCATCAATACCGGTTTTAAATGAACCTTAATGTCAACACCATCATCCCGATGAAGGCAGTTATTTTATCGTCAGGCTCCTGGCGGCAATACGAGTGAGGTAATTCTAATCCGGACATCACAATGGCTTTCCAATGACTCTAAGGATTATTGATATGGATTCATTACCAACAACAGGAAATTCACTCTCGACAGTATCGTTTACGAACCCTGAGAGTTGTTCGGCGCAATCTGGCAAAAATTCAAACACTGCACATTGCCTGTCCCCGGGTAGTAAAGAGCAGCTAAGACAGGAATTGCGGGCAGCTCTGAAGGCAGGCACTTTCGGTGCTCGACAGATTGAGGTGTGCGACTCGGAATCATGTTTTACAAGATTCGAAAGAGAGTCGGTTTATCTTGACCATAACGACGAGCTTCCTAAAGCACCAAGACCTGTCAACCTGATTATCGAAGACGTACCCTCGATGTTAGTAAGACCAAACGATGTCATAGTCGGCATTCTAAAACCCGATACGCTCGCTGCTTATAAAGATCATGCCGGCACATTTTCTTTAGAGGAAAATACGTTAAAACCAGATGAACTGTCTACTAAATGCCTACCTGACCACAGTTCACTGCGATTGAAAAAGCTCGAGCAAGCTGACCGGCTCTGTAGTGTCTATAGGGAATCTACGTCAGGTGAACTGCGGCCGAACGGCACATTCAAACCGCCCGAATTCAGGGAAAAAGATAATGAAAAGTTAAGACGCCCTGCAGAATGGCTCACCACCGGGTATACAAAATCACAAATCAAGTGTTTTCTGACTGTAAAAGAGAACATTGCCAAAGGTGTTAGCGATCATTTGCAGGATAAACACCAATTAGAAGAGGCTTTTGGCATAGACCCATTGCCCTGGCTGGTTTATTCCCGGCAAGGCGGTTCTGCAGAAGTTTATTTTGAGGATGAACTCCACCGTGATCAGCTGTTAACGCTTAATGAAACCAAGCTTGGTAATTTTGCGATATCCCATAACATTTCTGAAGAGATCCTGAAGAGGTTATTGAATCTTCTGCCAATGCCGTTAAAAGCAGAAATCCTGAATCAACAGCATCTGCCAACGGTGCAGTTTCGAACTCAGGACATTATAAAACTGGTAACGAATCCGGATTGCTTCACTCGTGAACGCTTACGGGAGTTAATAGACCAGGGTTTCCCTGTTCAAAAAAAAGTACTTTACCGGGGAGAATACCAAACAATATTTGATTTATTGATCAAGTCAGCAACCGTATCTTGGCGGAACGATAAGCTTTACAGAATGACGGGTAATGACGAATTCCAGTGCCTGAGCTGGGCAGATTATCAGGAAGATATCCTTATCCAATTATCCACTGATCTGGCCAGATGCGGAGTGCCTGTTACTGAGAAAACCGCCAATAGGCTTTTAGAGGAATTTTATTCAAAAAGACTTTTCTGCCACTTGAAGGCATTGGGAGTATCCTACCAGGGTACAGATTTATGGTCTTTAATGATTGATCACGACTCTATCACCGATCCGGCTGTGATGCTGGAGTTTCATCAACGTTGCCAGAGACTCAGCTCAGCACAACTGCAGGAAGCGTTTCACCTTGTCCTTCGAAGACCTTTTGAGGGACATCATCCCTGTAAACAACTTAAGAAATATTTACTAGCGTTGTTTCATTTTGGCAAGCCCAATGAGCAAACATTAAGCGCCATCAGAAAAAAAATAGCAGACACCAGCGCTAACGGCATTAAAAAATCCCTGGGAACGCTAAGCACAGATGATTATATCCACTGGGTTAAAGCACTCTGGGAGCGGCGAGATCAAGAGTCCTTTTACCGGCAATGGCCAGAAAAAGTCAAAACAGAGCAGCAACAAATAGTCAAACTGCAAAAGTCCCTCGGCCTCACCGACTGTCGATCTGTCCAATCCGCCTCCCTGACGCAACCAGAGGCGTTGCAATTTCTCGTCGACGCCTTCGGCGTACCACCGGTTTTGCCCAATGCCAGGGATAACGAGGAGACCATTCTGAAAATACTGCAGCATTATTACCGACGTCCCGGACCGGAGCGAGTCATCCAATGCCTTGGCAGTGACACATTGCCCGGGGTATGGAAGCCTGATCACAACTGCAGTCATGTATTGCGGGCCCGGAACAATCTGATGTGGTATATCGAGTTGCTGGAGAAATTCGATCTGATGCATTTCTCTGAACCTGAAAAGAACCTGTTGTCATTGGCAATCATCTATCATGATGCCGCTGCAGAAAATGTCCCCAAAGAGGATGAAGAAGAAAGGGCGGCCAGCTATTTCAAGCGGGATCTGAAGGGGCAGTACCCACAACATCAGCTGGATGATATTGCCGAAGCACTGGCCCGCAAGGAAGATGACGTAGAGGGTAAGAGTGACCAGAATATTTCCACACGGGTTCGCGGTTATCTGCATGTACTGCGCTTTGCTGACCGCATGGACTTTATCCGATTCACCGGGGTTGATGCCTCGTTCCCGGGGTTCTTGACAGGACGACAGAAGTTCTGGCAGTTTGACCCATCGCGCCTGGATCTGCCGTCGCAACTGACCCGGAATTTCAGCCTTGATCCTGCCCTGAAACCGGACTTGCAACAGCAACTGGAAGCCGCCATGCACGGTGCTGCTGATCTGCTACAGGTCACTGGCAGTGATCATGAAGACCTCCGGACGCTTTCTTATGTTCAAACTTTCCGGCTCCAGCCTGACAGGACCGCTATCACCGATAAATTTGAACAGACGCCCCTGCCTCTGCAGAACATGGAAAAATACCTGGATGATAACGTCCGGCGCTATATTGCCAGCCGTGCAGGCATTAACACCTGTTCCAGCCCTGACCATACAGAGTGCAAAACGGACCAGCAAAAGGGGATTACCCGTGGCATCCACAACAGTTTCCATGATCTCAGACAAGTCAGAGTGCCTGAAAGAATGACCCGTCTGGAAAAAATGCAATGTCGCCACGGTTTCAGATTACTGAGTACTGAAACACAAGAGGCCATCGTTCAGGAGGTGCAACGACTGCAATCCGAAGGGATACTCATGAGCCTCGGCACATTAACCCAGGAAACCCTGAAATCACCCCTGGCGAAAAGATCGCTTGAGCAAAGAGGATTTGCGGTGGTTAATGAGAAACGCTTCAGGGGATATGACGAGAAAGGTAAAGTACACCTGCAGGAAATGCTGGTGCCTGTGAAGGTTCCGCCTGATCGTAATGAAGCGAACAAGCAACAAGGCTGGCTGGAATAGATACAGCCAGCCCTCATAAAGAGACGAGGCAAAATCGCAACAAACTGACACCTTGCAGGCAGGTTTGAATGCGGACTGTTTAGAAATGATAAATGATTAATGGAATTATTTTGTAGTGGCACTGTCTAAAGCCGCAGGGATTAAAGAAATCAGCTTAATTCCGTTGTCAGATTACTTGATACTACAAATATTCGCTGAATATTTTGTGAAATATATGATCACAAGTGTCGGTAAAACTTATTCTCTGTGAGGGTAAGATAATTTGGACGATTTATAATTTTGAAACAGGACGTACCTTACTATGAATGTAAACACTCAAGCACCGAGTCATCAAACAATTGACCGAGGCACACAAACAGATTCAAGCACGGATTCAAATGTTGGCAGGTTTCTGCGGCTGACCGTAAAAAAATCACTCACCGAAAACTTCCTCTGGGATGCCCGTGATTGGAAATATAATGATCCTGTCGAAATAAGGTTTGGTCCGGGCTTACTAATGAGGACAATCGGTATTTCTACCGGTATCGTTTGCTGTTTGGCTGCCGGGCAACTAATGTCACTTCATCCTCTGGGGCTTGCGGGTGCTGCGGCAACCGGGTTCATTCTTGGCGGGCAATCAGGTTTTCTGGCCGAGGCAGCCTTTACTAGAGAGTGTCAGCGATTACGAGATCTTGAAGAAGCACTTAATATTCAGCAAGAGCGACGCGCAAACCAGCGTTCAAGCATCCCCCGGGATGAAAACAGAACGAATGCTCCACCCTCATATGATGAATCTGAGCATTACGAGCGCCTTCGCCAAAGTGAAGTAATTTCATCGGTTTAATCAGCGTTTCAAAATACTATTTGTCAGTATTTTCACTGGGATTAAATGGGTTGATTTATATATCCACGGAGGTCAGACCTGACAGAATGGTCACCCATTCCACTACATCCTTTCAGCTGCAGACTGAATATCCGGATCAGATTTCAGTTTGTCGCTAAGGTATTCGTAGATTTGGGGAACTCGTGAGAGCAGAGGCAGGACAAAATCCTTGTCATTTTTAAGGGAATCAGCGACATAGAACATGGCTAAAGGATTTTCCTCAATGATTGTCCTCAACAGGACTTTGTTGTTTTTTGCTGTCTGTCCGGCATAGTAAAAGGCAGGAAAATAGCTTCTGGTAGCCAACAAAACCACTTGCGGGTCATTCCTGAGATCCGTGCTGGCATATTTGAGTGCATCCGCATAATTATTGATGGCAAGCTTTACCAGCGACTTGTCATTTCTGAGACGTTCACTGGCATAAGCTAACAAATCTCCTTGCTGCTCTATGGCAGATTTCGCTATGTCAGTATCATCTTTAAACAGGTCGGCGATCAAACTAAATATTTCCGGGCTTTGCTGAACCAGCGAAAGTACCAGATCCCTGTCATGATCTAAATCAAAGTCCTCTCGCAGCAGTTCAATGCAAGCTTCCCGCCCCTGCCATTCGCTTGCAATGGCCATGCTACAGAGCAGTTCCTTTATTATTCTTGCAGCATCATTCGGCTCAAGGTGTTTGGTATCAGCATTAAATATTTGGCGAAGTTCTGAATTTCTATTCGGATCTTCAGTTGCCTCAATAAAATGACAAGCTTTACTGGCCATATCAAAAAACAGCTTGTATTCGCTATCCAGATAATCGAGGAAAGTATATTCATGATTCCAATAATCTGCCTCCCTGTCATTGATTGCATCCAATACCAGGCAATGTTTGAACGTCCAGTTATTTAAAGGTTCGTCCAGCCCGTTTTGACACCTTTTAACCAGCGTTTCAAAATACCATTTGTCGTTATTTTTACTGAAATTAAATTGGTTGATTGATATATCCATGGAGGTGAGCCCGGACAGAATGTTCACCAATTCCACAAAGGCCTTCTGTAATGCTGGTGTGGAATCAAACCGGGTATACTCTATGGTCATTTTTCCCGCGCTTTGATTGAAGCTGATCGCCATTGGCCGTGAACTTTTATCTAATGATGCGCAACGCAGTGTCTGGACCAAAAACCAGAAACGCTTCAATTTACCCTGTAAGTGCTCGTTTTTCTTGTCTTGGGAAAAATCATCTGAGATGTTGAGGCGGAGTGTTCGGCCCTTGCCTCCCTCGGCCTGTTCCAGCATGGTTATGGTACAGATGTGCACTCCCAGAGTTGCATTAACAAAGGCGGCATCCACCATATTCAGCACGCTTAGTTCAAATAAACTAGGCTTGCCCAGTACCGAGATGCAATTGTCGTCTAATAGTCCGGAAACTCCCCGGGGGAGTATCTCAACCAGCGTTTTGTCTTCTTCAACTTCGGTAATTTTTCCCTGGCCGGATGCGCCAGCCACCGGCGCGAGAGCGTTGACAAATTGCTGATGAAGCCAGTAGATCAGGTCGTGGACAGTACAGATTTCGCATTCATAACTGGGCTGGTTCAGTTTTTGCAATGTATCCAACAAGGTCTGGCAATCTCTCAGCCATTGTCCGAAATCCGTCCGCCGGGAGGGCAATTCTTCATTGCCAGCCAGCGGCGTGACCACTTCTGTGTAAAGGTCATCAATGGCATCCTCCAGGTCTATCAATTGTGTTTCAAGGTACGGGAGTTCATCGGTAAAGGGCTGGATTTTGGAGGGTATAGCAACCGCTTCAGACCCGACGGCCAGATCTAAATAACGCCGATAACCGGATAAAAATTGTTGCAGATCGCCCTGCAGAAGATGAATCTCCCTGCCAAGTTGTGATAACAGATCCGATCGGTTTGCTGACATGCTGATTGCCTTGCTTCGTCCTGGTCCAAGGCAATGGCTAAGTAACCGGTCAGCGCGAAAGTAGTCCAGCAACCGGTCATTCTGGCGATTCAGCCAGCCAAAACCTTCATCGACTCTGGTGAACTCGGGTGGTTCTGCAGGACTGCTTGCGGGTAAGCTGACGATATCCTGACCGGAAGTGGTGCTATTGGCCTGCCAGAAGGCAGACTGGTCGCCGGTCAGCAAACAGGCTCCGGGGCTGCCGGCAAAACTGCCTGCCACCAGTGTTACCTGTTGTCCGCTGCTCTGTCTTAATGCCTCAGAATACTGACAACCAGCCAACAGACAGGGTATACCCGCCTGACGCAGGGTGATGGCAACATGATCGTTGGTTCCCCCTTGTTTGAACACACAGCCGCCCAGACGTTTTAAAATATCGGGTGCCAGCATCCAGTCACTGGCGTGATTGGCAAAAAGAAGGGTTCCGGACGGGATCTGTTCTGCGTTGACCGGTTCGTTGACCGCCAGGGCCAAACCACTGCAGCAACCTTCACTGACCATGATGCCTTCAGCCATCGACACGGCTGGTGCTGGTTCAGAGAAACGGGTACTGCCCGGCAGCTGGGTCACTGGCCGACACTGGAACAGGTACAATTGCCCTAACATAGACACGCCGAACTCAATATCCATCGGGCAACAGAACATATCTTCCAACTGTTCTGTGTATTCCTGCAGTTTTTGCAATATCTTGTCAGAAAGCATGATGTCTTTTGCATCGGTGGTTGCCGTGGTGCTCTGTTCGATATAACCCGTTTCATCGGTCTCTTCGTCGGTGATTTTTTCCAGAACAAACTGTGTGGTAACGTCTCCAGCGGTAAATTGCCGATCCGGTTGACTGTTTTCGTCATCATTGCGCCTGATCCTGAAGCGATGAGGGCAGATGCCTGTACGTCCGGAGACCGCCCCCCGGGGTTGACCCGGAGCAAATTCCACCTGAATGGTATCGTCCTGTAAGGTTGAGTGGCTGATCACTACGCCCCCCAGCTGGCAATGAATGCACTCCTGCATGACCAGCGCCATGGGTTTTACCTGTCCGTTTGGACAGACTTCAGGCCGGTAGGCGGAGGACAGGACTTGCAGGCAGGTTTTCAGGATATCGCCGCCACCATGAACCCGGGAATCATAGCGACCGGCCTGGGCGTTGCCGAAGCGGTCTTCATCGACACCGGAACTGCGAACGATGCAGGCTTCGCTGGCTTGTTGCTGAAGCATGAAGTAGCGATGACGAATATCCTCGGCAGCACTGACATATTTGACCTGTTGATAGAAGTCCTCACTGGCAATAAATCCGGATAACCCCTTCAGCCATTCTGATTGTTGCGGATGGGGGAGTTCGCTAATGATTGTGCGCAATTGTTCCAGGCTGAAAGATTCCTGGCTCCGGGTGTCAATATCTGGCAAAAAGTGCAACAGGCATTTTGCGGGGAAAGGCTGTTGCTCCAGCCTGGCGACCAGGGTTGTGTCAACCACAGTAAAGGGTGGAACCGGGATACTGGCCTGCTGCATACGCTGCAGAAACAGTCCCTTGCCGCCCATAAAGGCCCGGGTTTGCCTGTCATCGGTGACTGACAAGGTGTCAAGCTGCAAGTCATGGCCGGTAGGTCTGTGGTTATCCGTATTCGGAAGTTTGATATTACGAGCAGGTAGTTGAGGACAAGAGAGAAGCGTTTTGTCTGAATTATCCGTCCAGTGCCCCATGTCAGGAGGAGAGTCTTGCCTGGCAGAAATAACAGAACGAGCGAATGCAGATGCTCTGTTGCAGTCTGGCTTACGGGCAGGTTTCAGTGAAGTTAAGCCTGGTGTTGTTGGTTGAGCCTTTTCCATGACTGTGATCTCTATAATTCTTCTCACATCTGACCGGTGTTTTTGAAAAAAGTTTCAACTAATCGTCAGTCCGGGTTTAAGCTGCAGGAACTTTTTTGATGTAAAAAAGTCAGAAACTATAGTGCCGTTTTTAAAAGAACCTTAATACCAACACCATCATCCCGATGAAGTCAGGTATTCATCGTCAGCAGTGACTCACCAGCGGCTCAGGAATGACGTCGGGTTTATCTCTATGTTTAACGCTTCCTTGCTTCAGGAACATCAGGGTGGCAATACGAGTGGGGTAATTCTAATCCGGACATCACAATGATTTTGCAATTACTCCAGGGGTTATTGATATGGATTCATTACCAACAACAGGAAATCCACTCTCGACAGTATCGTTTACGAATCCTGAGAGTTGTTCGGCGCAATCTGGCAAAAATTCAAACACTGCACACTGCCTGTCCCCGGGTAGCAGAGAGCAGCTAAGACAGGAATTGCACGCAGCCCTGAAGGTCGGCACTTTGGGGGCTCGACAGATTCGGGCGTGCGACTCGGAATCATGTTATACAAGATTCGAAAAAGAGTCGGTTTATCATGACCATAACGACGAGTATCCAAAAGCACCAAGACCGGTCAACCTGATTATCGAAGATGTGCCTTCTTTATTACCCCCAACGAAAGATGTCACAGTTGGCATTCTAAAACCCGATACGCTCGCTGCTTATAAAAATCATGCTGTTACAGCTCATTTACAGTTCAGGGGTTTAAAGCCGGATGAACTTTCTACTAAATGCCTCCCTGACCACAGTTCACTGAGATTGAAAAAGCTCGAGCAAGCTGACCGGCTCTGTAGTGTATACAGGAAGTCTACGTCAGGTGAACTGCGACCGAACGGCACATTCAAAGCGCCCGAATTCAGGGAAAAAGATAATGAAAAGTTAAGAAACCCTGCAGAATGGCTAACCACCGGCTATACAAAATCACACATCAAGTGTTTTTTCACGATCAAAGAGAACATTGCCAAAAGTATTACCGATCATTTGCAGGATAAACACCAATTAGAGGAGGCTTTAGGCATAGACCCATTGCCCTGGCTGGTGTTTTCCAGGCAAGGCGGTTCTGCAGAGGTTTATTTTGAGGATGAACTCCCCAGTGATCATCTGTTAACGCTTAATGAAGCCAGGCTCAGAAATTTTGCGATATCCCATAACATTTCTGAAGAGATCTTGATGATGTTATTGAATCTTCTGCCATTGCCGTTAAAAGCAGAAATTCTGAATCAACAGTATCTGCCAACACAGCGGCATCCGGTTCAGGTTGAGGACATTATGAAACTGGTAACGAACCCGGATTCCTCCACTCATCAACGCTTACGGAAATTAATAGACCAGGGTTTCCCTGTACAAAAGAAAGTATTTTACGAAGGAGAATACCAAACACTATTTGATGTGTTGATCGAATCAGCAGGCGAATTATGTCTTTACGACCATCTTCACAGAGAGACAGCAGCTGACGAAGACCAGTGTATGAGCTGGACAGCTAAACAGGAAGCTATTTTTGTCCAATTAGCCACTGATCTGGCCAAATGCGGAGTGTCTGTTAATGAGAAAACCGCCAACAACATTCTACAGGATTTTTATTCAATAAGGCTTTGCCGCCATCTGAAGGCGTTGGGATTATCCTACAAGGGTATTGATTTACGGTCTATGATACTTTGCCACCCATCTTGCAATGATCCGGCTGTGATGCTGGAGTTTCATCAGCGTTGTCTGAGACTCAGTTCAGCACAACTGCAGGAAGCGTTTTACCTTGTCCTTCAACGACCTTTTGAGGGACATCATCCCTTTAACCAACTTAGGAATTATTTGTTAGCACTGTTTCATTTTGGCAAGCCCAATGAGCAAACATTAAGCGCCGTGAGAAAAGAAATAGCTGACACCGGCCCTAAAGGCATCAAAGAATCCTTGGGAAAGCTGAGTGCAGATGACTATATCATCTGGATTAAAGCACTCTGGAAATGCCGAGATAAACAGCCCTTTTACCAGCAATGGCCAGAAAAAGTCAAAGCAGAGCAACAACAAATAGTCGAACTGCAAAAGTCCCTCGGCCTCAGCGACTGTCGATCTGCCCAACCTGCCTCCCTGACGCAACCAGAGGAGTTGCAATTTCTCGTTGACGCCTTCAGCGTTCCACCGGTTTTGCCCAATGCCAGGGATAACGAAGAGACCATTTTGAAAATACTGCAGCATTATTACCGTCGCCCCGGTCCTGAGCGAGTCATCCAATGCCTTGGCAGTGACACATTGCCCGGGGTATGGAAGCCTGATCACAACTGCAGTCATGTATTGCGGGCCCGGAACAATCTGTTGTGGTACATCGAGTTGCTGGAGAAATCCGATCTGATGCGTTTCTCTGAATCTGAAAAGAACCTGTTGTCGTTGGCGATCATCTATCATGATGCCGCTGCAGAAGATGTCCCCAAAGAGGATGAAGAAGACAGGGCGGCTTCCTATTTCAAGCGGGATCTGAAGGGGCAGTACCCACAACATCAGCTGAATGATATTGCCGAAGCACTGGCCCGCAAGGAAGACGACCTACAGGGTAAGAGCGACCAGAATCTGTCCACACAGGTTCGCGGTTATCTGCATGTATTGCGCTTTGCCGACCGCATGGACTTTATCCGATTCAGCGGGGTTGATGCCTCGTTCCCGGGACTCTTCAAAGACCGACAAAAGCCCAGACAGTTTGACCCATCGCGTCTGGATCTGCCGTCGCAACTGACCCGGAATTTCACCCATGGTCCTGCCCTGAAACCGGACTTGCAACAGCAACTGGAAGCCGCCATGCACGGTGCTGCTGATCTGCTACAAGTCACTGGCAGTGACAGCAAAGACCTGCGGACGGTTCCCTATGTTCAAACTTTCCAGCTCCAGCCTGACAGGACCGCTATCACCGATAAATTTGAACACACGCCCCTGCCTCTGCAGAACATGGAAAAATACCTGGATGATAACGTCCGGCGCTATATTGCCAGCCGTGCAGGCATTAACACCTGTTCCAGCCCTGACCATACAGAGTGCAAGACTGACCAGAAAAAGGGGATTACCCGTGGCATCCACAACAGTTTTCATGATCTCAGACAAGTCAGGGTGCCTGAAAGAATGACCCGTCTGGAAAAGATGCAGTGTCGCCATGGCTTCAGATTACTGAGCACTGAAACACAAGAGGCCATCGTTCAGGAGGTGCAACGACTGCAATCCAAAGGGATACTCATGAGCCTCGGCACATTAACCCAGGAAACCCTGAAATCACGTAAGGCAAAAAGAGCGCTTGAGAAAAGAGGATTTGCGGTGGTTAATGAGAAACGTTTCAGGGGATATGACAAGAAAGGTAAGGTAAAGCTGCAGGAAATGCGGGTGCCCGTGAAGGTTGTTCCTGATCGTGATGTTAGTGTTTTGCCGTATAAGGAATGAAGCGAAGACGCAACAAGGCTGGCTGGAATAGGCACAGCCAGCCTCATAAGTTGTGCCTATTGCTCTATTGCCTGAATCAAGCGTCCTGGTTCCGGGCTGCAGCCTGAATATCCGGATCAGATTTCAGTTCCTCGCCAAGGTATTCGTAAATGCGGACATCCCTTGAGAGCAGTGGCAGAACAAAGTCCTTGTCGTTTTTAAGGGACTCAGGAGCAAAGTCCATGACCTTAGGGTTTTCTTCAATGAGTATTCTCAAGAGGGTTTTATTGTTTTTTACTGTCTGCCCGGCATAGTGAAAGGCATCAAAATGCCTTCTGGTAGCCGCCATAACCACATCAGGGTCATTTTTGAGATCCGTACCGGCATACTTTAGTGCACAGCCATCACTTTTAATGGCAAGCATTACCAGCACTCTATCCTTTTTGAAACGAGCGCTGGCATATTTTAATGACAGCCCTTGCTGTCCTATTGCAGATTTGGCTATTTCAATATCATCCTTGAATTCGTCGGAGATATATCTGAATACATTTGGGTTTTGTTGCACCAGGAAAAGCACCAGATTCCTGTCGTGATCTATATCAAAGTTCTCACGCAGGAGTAAAATAAAAATCTTTGGAGAGTGGGTTTCAATGGCCATGTGAGCTAGCAGTTCTTTTGTTATTCTTGCAGCATAATTCGGCTGAAGGTGTCCGGTAGCAGCGGTCAGGATTTGACGAAGATTTGAACTTCTATCCGGGCCTTGAGTTGTGTTAAGAAAATCATCAACTTGTTGGACCATTTCATGGAAGAACCTGTATTCGCCGTCCAGAAAATCAAGGAACGCAAAGTCATAGTAGTATGAGGGTATATGGCGGCTTTTGATGACATCCAATACCAGGCAATGTTTGAATATCCAGCTATTCAGGTCGTCGTTCAACCCGTTTTGGCACTTTTTAACCAGTGTTTCAAAATACCACTTATCGGTATTATTTCCGCGATTAAAATTGTTGATTGATATATCCATCGAGGGCAGTCCTCTCAGGACAGTGATCAATTTCACAAAGCCATTCTGTAACGCTAAGGTGGTATCAACCTGGGTGTATTCTATGATCATTTTCCCCGCGTTTTGATTGAAACTGATCGCCATTGGTCGTGAACTTTTATCAATTGATGCACAACGTAGTGTCTGGACCAAAAGCCAGAAACGTTTCAATTTGCCCTGTAGGTGTTTTTTTTCCTCGTCTTGGGAAAAACGATCAGAGATGTCGAGCCGAAGTGTACGGCCCTTACCTCCCTCGGCCTGTTCCAGCATTGCTATGGTGCAGATGTGCACTCCGAGGGTTGCATTAATAAAAGCGGCATCCACCATATTAAGCATGCGTAGCTTTACTATGCCAAGTCTTCTCAGTACAAAAAGGCAATTGTCGTTTAATAGTCCGGGAACTCCTTGGGGGAGTATGTCAATCAGTGTTCTATTTTCTGTGATTTTGGTGATTTGTCCCTGCCCTGATGCTGCTGCCACCGGGGCGAGAGCGCTAACAAATCGCTGATGAAGCCAGTAAATCAGGTCGTGGGCAGAGCGGATATCGCGCACTTCTTCTGGCTGGTTCAGTTTTTGCAATTTATCCAGCAAGGCCTGGCAATCTCTCAGCCACTGTCTGAAATTCGCAGACTGGTCCGGTACTTCCTGGTCGCTGGTCAGCGGTATGACCACTTTTGAGCGCAGGTTAGCAATGGCATCTTTCAGGCAATTGCTTTGTGTTTCAAGGGATGAGAGTTCCTCGGTAAAGGGTTGGACTTCGGCTGCTATTGCATTCGATTCAGACGCTGTGGCCAGCGTTAAAAAGTTCTGATAACCGGATACAAACCGTTGTAAATCCTCTTGTAGCTGCTGAATCTCGATGCCAAGCTGTTTTAATAGTTTCGATCGGTTTGCTGACATGCTGACGGCCTTACTTCGCCCCGGGCCAAGGCAGAAGCCTGCTAACCGGTCAGGGTGAAAATAGTCCAGCAACCGGGTATTTTGGCGATTCAGCCAGTCAAAACCTTCGTCGACTCGGTTGAAGTTCGGTGGCTCAGCAGCACCGGTTGCGGGTGAGCTGATGATATCCTGTCTGGAACTGGTGCTATGGGCCTGCCAGAAGGCAGACTGGTCGCCGTTTAGCAAACAGGCTCCGGGGCTGTCGGCAAAACTCCCTGCCACCAGTGTTACCTGTTGTCCGCTGCTCTGTCTTAATGCCTCAGGATACTGAGAACCAGCCAACAGACAGGGTATACCCGCCTGGCGCAGGGTGATGGCAACATGATCGTTGGTTCCCCCCTGGTTGAACACGCAGCCGCCCAGACGTTTTAAAATATCGGGTGCCAGCATCCAGTCACTGGCGTGATTGGCAAACAGAAGGGTTCCGGGCGGAATCTGTTCTGCCTTGACCGGTTCGGTGACCGCCATGGCTACACCACTGCAGCAACCTTCACTGACCATGATTCCTTCAGCCAGTGGCAGGGTTGGCACAGGTGCAGAGAAACGGGTACTGCCCGGCAGCTGGGTCACTGGTCGGCACTGGAACACGTAGAGTTGCTGATCGCCATCCACGCCGAACTCAATATCGACCGGGCAACAGAACATATCTTCCAGCTGTTCTGTGTATTGCTGCAGTTTTTGCAATATCTCGTCAGAGAGCATGATGTCTTTTGCATCCGGGGATGCCGTCGTGCTTTGTTCGATATAACCTGCTTCGCCGGTCTCTTCACCGGTGATTTTTTCCAGAACAAACTGAGTGGTAACGTCTCCAGCGGTAAATTGCCGATCCGGTTGACTGTTTTCGTCATGACTGCGCCTGATCGTATAGCGATGGGGTTGGATACCTGTATTTCCGGAGACCGCCCCCCGGGGTTGACCTGGTGCAAATTCCACCTGAATGGTATCGTCCTGTAACGTTGAGTGGCTGATCACTACACCCCCCAGCTGACAATGAATACACTCCTGCAGGACCAGCGCCATGGGTTTTACCTGTCCGTTTGGACAGACTTCAGGTCGGTAGGCGGAGGACAGGACTTGCAGGCAGGTTTTCAGGATATCGCCGCCACCATGAACCCGGGAATCATAGCGACCGGCCTGGGCGTTGCCGAAGCGGTCTTCATCGACGCCGGAACTGCGGACGATGCAGGCTTCCCCGGCTTGTTGCCGGAGCCTGAAGAAGCAATGGCGAATATCCCGGGCAGCACTGATATTTTTGACGAGTTGATAGAAATCCTCACTGGCAATAAACCCGGATAACCCCTTGAGCCATTCTGATTGTTGCAGATGGGGGAGTTCGGTAACAGTCCTGCGCAATTGTTCCAGACTGAATGATTCCTGACCCCGCGAGTCAATATCTGGCAAAAAGGGCAACAGGCATTTTGCTGGGAAAGACTGTTGCTCCAGTCTGGCGACCAGGGTTGTGTCAACCACAGTGAAGGGTGGAACCGGGATACCGGCCTGCTGCATACGCTGCAGAAACAATCCTTTGCCGCCAAAAGAGGATCGGATTTGCTCGTCTGTGATGAGAGTAGAAATGTCAGGTGGCAAGTCATGGTTGGCAGGCTTGCTATTTTTCGTAACCGGATGTTCGACACCACGAGCGGGTAGCGGAGTAAAAGACGGGAAAGCTTTACCTGGATAAACCTTCATTAACTGCAGCTGCTTGCGAGAAGGGCTCTCTTGATCGTAAGGAGTGACAGAACGGTTGAGTGCGTACGCTGCCTGATCACCCGATAACCGGGCAGATTTGTCCTCAGCCGGACCTGATTTTGTGGGTTGAATACTCTCCATAGCCTTGATTTCCTGGATTTCCTTGATTTCTTTGAAATAAGACCCTTACTTTTGAAAAAAGTTTCAATAAATGAACATCAGGCCTCCTCTTGCACAGAGAGACCAGAATGAGAGGTGTTTCTTGAGGGTTCTAGCGAAATTTCCGGGCGACCTTCGGGGCGACATTCCGGTACCGGGCGTCTTTATCTGCACCCCATCAGTTCACAAAAGCGCACTCAGAAGGTGAAAGTCAGAGTCAGAGGATTACACACGAAGAGCCTTGACTCCGTTGCCCGGCAGCAGCCAGAATATCCGGATCAGATTTCAGTCTGTTGCTGAGATATTTATAGATGTCAGGCTCTCGTGAGAGCAGTGGGAGAATAAGCTTCTTGTCATTTTTGACGGACTTATTAGAGAATACGATGGCCATGGGTTGTTCCTTAATGATAATCCTCAACAAGGCTTCATCGTTTATTGCTGTCTTCCCGGCATGAAAAAGGGCATACGCATTCTTTTTCGTGGCCAACAGAACCACCTCGTGGTCATTCTTGAGCTTGCTACTGGCATACCTGATTGCATCACCATCTTTTTTGACGGCAATCTTTACCAGCGTTCTATCATTTCTGAGACGATCGCTGGCATATTTTAAAAAATATGGATTTTGTTCTATTGCAGTTTTAGCGATGTCAACATCATCCTTCAATTTGTCATCGAGAGATGCAAATATCTTTGGATTTTGCTTAACCAGCAGAAGCACCAGTCCTCTATCCTTATCCAGATCAAAGTCCTCACGCAAGAGTTTAATAGCAACATCATCTATGCGCCGCCAATCATCCAGACTAGCCATACAAAATAACAGTTCTTTTATAATTCCTTGTGCAGCCTTCGGCTCAAGGTGGCTGGTAGCAGTGGTAATGATTTGGCGAAGTTCCGAATGGTTATTCAGGTCCTTAGTTCTCTGAAACCAGGCACCGATTCCTTTGCCCATTTCATAAAAGAGCCTGTATTCACTTTCCAGAAAATCAAGGAGCGAAACATCATCAGGTCTGGAGTGGCTTGGACGATCGTCGAAGTCATCATCCCCGCCCCCTGAGATTGAATCCAATAGCACGTAATTTTTGAAGCTTGTCTCATTTCTTATGATTGCATCCAATACCAGGCATTGTTTGTATGTCGACTTATTTAAGGGATCGTCCAGTCCGTTTTGGCACCTTTTAACCAGTGTTTCAAAATTCCACCGATCAGCAATTGCACCCTGAGAAGAATTGTTGATTGACATATCCATGTCGCGCAGTGCTGACAGAATAACCAACAATTTCACAGAGGCCTCCTGTAATGCTGATGTGGAATCAACCTGATTGCACTCTATGGTTATTTTACCCGTGCTTTGATTGAAGCAGATCGCCATTGGCCGTGAATTTTCATCAATCGATGCACAGCGGAGTGTCTGGACCAAAAACCAGAAACGCTTCAATTTACCCTGTAGGTGTATGTTTCTCTGGTCTTGGGAAAAATCGTCCGAGATGTCGAGGCGGAGTGTACGGCCCTTGCCTCCCTCGGCCTGTTCCAGCATGGTTATGGTGCAGACGTGTACTCCCAAGGATATAGTGGCAAAAGCAGCATCCGCCATGTTAAGCACACTTAGCTTCAATCCGGGAATATCCTCCAGTAACGAGATGCAACGGTGGTTTAATAGTCCGTAAGCGCCTGGGGGGCGCATATCAATCAGCGATCTCTTTTTAGCAAATTTGGTAATTTCTCCCTGTCCTGATGCTTTAGCCACCGGGGCAAGAGCTTTAACAAATCGCTTATGAAGCCAGTAAATCAGGTCATGAGCAGAATGGATAGCTGTCACTTGCTTGGGCTGGGTCAGTGTTTGCAATTTATCCCGCAAGGTCTGGCAATCCTTCAGCCATTGTCTGAAATTCGCAGGCTGGCTGGATACTTTCAGGCCAGTGGTCAGCGGTATGACCACTTTTGAACACAGGTTATCAATGGCATCTTTCAGGCTCTTGCATTGTTTTTCAAGGAGCTGGATTTCATTGCAAAAGGTTCGCACTTTAATGTGTGCTTTATCGGATTGAGACACTTTGGCCAGATCTAAAAAGCGCGTATAACCGGATACAAACAGTTGCAAATCATCCTGCAACAGCCGAATCTCCATGCCAAGCTGTTGCAACAGATCCGATCGGTTTGCTGACATGCTGACGGCCTTGCTCTGCCTCGGGCCAAGGCAGTGACTTAGTATTCGGTCAGGGAGAAAATAATCCAGCAAGCGGTTATTCTGGCGATTCAGCCAGCCAAAGCCTTCGTCGACCCGGGTGAAGTCCGGGGGTTCTGCAGCACCTGTTGCGGGTGAGCTGACGGTCTCCTGTCCGGAATGGGTACTATTGGCCTCCCAGAAGGCAGACTGGTCGCCTGTCAGCAAATAGGCTCCGGGGCTGCCGGAAAAACTGCCTGCCACCAGTGTGACCTGTTGCCCGCTGGCTGCCTCAGAATATTGAGAACCAGCCACCAGACAGGGTATACCCGCCTGACGCAGGGTGATGGCAATATGATCGTTGGTTCCTCCCTGTTTGAACACGCAGCCGCCCAGACGTTTTAAAATATCCGGTGCCAGCATCCAGTCACTGCCGTGATTGGCAAGCAGAATGCTACCGGGCGGAATCTGTTCCGCGCTGACCGGCTCGTTAACCACCAGGGCAAGGCCACTGCAATAACCTTCACTGACCAGGGTTCCTTCAGCCAGAGGCAGGGAGGGAGCGGCTGCACAGAAACGGGTACTGCCCGGCAGCTGGGTCACTGGCCGACACTGGAAGACGAAGACATTCCCCTGGTGATCGACACCGAACTCCACATCCACCGGGCAATAGAACATATTTTCCAGCTGTTCTATATACTTCTGGACTTGTTGCAATATCTTGTCAGTAAGCCTGATGTCTTTTGCATTGCCGGTTGTCGCAATGCACTCTTCAACATAACCCTCTCCACCGGTGATTTTTTTCAGAACAAACTGGCTGCTAACGTCTCCCGGGGTAAATTGCCGATCCGGTTGGCTGTTTTCGTCATCACTGCGCCTGATCGTATAGCGATGAGGGCGGATGCCTGCATTTCCGGAGACGGCCCCCCGTGGTTGCCCCTGTGCAAATTCCAGCTCCATGGCATCGTCTTCCAACGTTGAGTGGCTGATCACTACACCCCCCAGCCGACAATGGATGCACTGCTGCAGGACCAGCGCCATGGGTTTTACCTGTCCGTTCGGGCAGACCTCAGGCCGGTAGGCGGATGACAGGACTTGCAAGCAGGTTTTCAGGATATCGCCGCCACCATGAACCCGGGAATCATAGCGACCGGCCTGGGCATTGCCGAAGCGGTCTTCATCGACGCCGGAACTTCGGACGATGCAGGCTCCCCTGGCTTGTTGCCGAAGTAGGGTGTAGCAATGGTGAATCTCCCTGGCAGCACTGGTTTTTTTGACCTGTTGATAGAAATCCTCACTGGCAATAAATCCGGATAGCCCCTTGAGCCATTCTGATTGTTGCGGATGGGGGAGTTTGGTAACGATCGTGCGCAATTGTTCCAGACTGAATGATTTCTGGCTCCGCATGTTTATGTGTGGCAAAAAGGGCAACAGGCATTTTTTGGGGAAAGGCTGTTGCTCCAGCCTGGCGACCAGAGCAGTGTCAACCACAGTGAAGGGTGGAACCGGGATCCCGGCCTGCTGCATATGGTGCAGAAACAGTCCCTTGCCGCCCACAAAGGCCCGGTCATTGTTGGCTTGCAAGCTGGACAAGTCATGGCTGGCAGGCCTGCGGTTATCCGTATTCGGAAGTTTGATATCACTAGCAGGTAGTTGAGGACAAGAGAGGACAGTTTTGTCTGAATTATCCTTCATGCAGGGTGGGAAATCTTGCTTGGCAGAAATAACAGAACGAGCGAATGCAGATGCAGATGCTTTTTCGCATTTTGGCGAACAGGCAGATGTGGGTAATGCTAAGCCCGATGTTGTTAGCTGAGTGTTTTCCATGACTGTGATCTCCATAATCCTTTCTATATTTGACTGGTGTTTTTGAAAAAAGTTTCAACTATCCGTCAGTCTTATCCTCAACAGGGCTTCAATGTTTTTTGCTAACGACCTGGCATAGTCAAAGGAATAAATATTTCTTCTGGTAGCTGACAGAATCACATCATTGTCATTTTTGAGATCTTTACTGGCAGAGTGGAGAGCACAATCAATGATTATTGACGGCAAGCGATACCAGCGATGTATTGTTTTTGAGACGTTCGCTGGCAAAGGCTAATAAATCACCTTCCTGCTCTATGGCCGTTTTAGCTATGTCAATATCATCCTTGAATAGGTCGGCGACATCTTCAAATATCCATGGGTTTTGCCGAACCAGAAAAAGCACCAGATCTCTGTCATGATCTAAATCAAAGTCCTCACGCAGAAGTTCAATGCAAGCGTCCTGCAATGGCGAGTCGCTTGCAATGGCCATGGAAAGTAACAGTTCTTTTATTATTCTTGCGGCATCATTCGGCTCAAGGTGTTTGGTATCAGCATTAAATATTTGCCGAAGTTCTGAATTTTTGTTCGGATCTTCAGTTGCCTTAATACAATGACAAGCTTTATTGGCCATATCAAAAAACAGCTTGTATTCGCTATCCAGATAATCGAGGAAAGTATATTCATGATGCCAATAAGCAGCATCTCTGTCATTGATTGCATCCAATACCAGGCAATGTTTGAACGTCCGGTTATTTACTGGTTCGTCCAGCCCGTTTTGACACCTTTTAATCAGCGTTTCAAAATACCATTTGTCAGTATTTTTACTGAAATTAGATTGGTTGATTGATATATCCATGGAGGTGAGCCCGGACAGAATGTTCACCAATTTCACAAAGGCTTTCTGTAATGCTTGTGTGGAATTAACCTGGGTATACTCTATGATCATTTTCCCCGCGCTTTGATTGAAACTGATCGCCATTGGCCGTGAACTGCTATCAATTGATGCGCAACGGAGCGTCTGGACCAAAAACCAGAAACGCTTCAATTTACCTTGTAAGTGCTTGTTTTTCTCGTCTTGGGAAAATTTGTCCGAGATGTCAAGGCGGAGTGTTCGGCCCTTGCCTCCCTCAGCCTCTTCCAGCATGGTTATGGTGCAGACGTGCACTCCGAGGGTTGCATTAACAAAAGCGGCATCCGCCATATTTAGCATGTCTAGCTCTACTACAAAAAGTTTGCTCAGTACTGAGAGGCAATCGTCGTTTAATAGTCCGGGAACTCCCTGGGGGAGTATATCAATCAGCGTTCCATATAATGTAATATCGGTAATTTGTCCCTGACCGGATGCTTCAGCCACCGGGGCAAGAGCACTGACAAATCGCCGATGAAGCCAATAGATCAGGTCGTGGGCAGAATGGATATCGCTCATTCTTCCGGGCTGGTTCAGTTTTTGCAATTTATCCAGCAAGGTCTGGCAATCTCTCAGCCATTGTCTGAAATTCGTCCGTCGTCTGGGCAATTCTCCTTTGCTGGCCAGCGGCGTGACCACTTCTGAGTACAGGTCACCAATAGCATCCTTCAGGTAGCGCCATTGTTTTTTAAGGAGCGGGAGTTCATCGATAAAGTAACTGACTATCGAGCCCGCTGTAGACCCAATGGCCAGATCTAAAAAACGCTTATAACCGGTTATAAATCGTTGCAAATCGTCCTGCAGAAAATGAATCTCCATGCCAAGTTGTAGTAACAGATCCGATCGGTTTGCTGACATACTGATCGCCTTGCTTCGCCCTGGTCCAAGGCAGTGGCTTAGTAACCGGTCAGCGCGAAAGTAGTCCAGCAACCGGTTATTCTGGCGATTCAGCCAGGCAAAACCTTCGTCGACTCTGGTGAAGTCGGGCGGTTCTACAGGAGTGGTTGCGGGTAAGCCGATGATATCCTGGCCGGAAGTGATGCTGTTGGCCTGCCAGAAGGCAGACTGGTCGCCGGTTAGCAAACAGGCTCCTGGGCTGCCGGCAAAACTGCCTGCCACCAGTGTTACCTGTTGTCCGCTGCTCTGTCTTAATGCCTCAGAATACTGACAACCAGCCAACAGACAGGGTACACCCGCCTGGCGCAGGGTGATGGCAACATGATCGTTGGTCCCCCCTTGTCTGAACACGCAGCCGCCCAGACGTTCTAAAATATCGGGTGCCAGCATCCAGTCACTGGCGTGATTGGCAAACAGAAGGGTTCCGGGTGGAATCTGTTCTGCGCTGAGCGGTTCGGTGACTTCCATGGCCACACTACTACAGCAACCTTCACTCACCATGATTCCTTCAGCCATTGGCAGGGCGGGTGCTGGTGCAGAGAAACGGGTACTGCCCGGCAGCTGGGTCACTGGTCGGCACTGGAACACGTGGAGTTGTTGATCGCCATCCACGCCGAACTCAATATCGACCGGGCAACAGAACATATTTTCCAGCTTTTTTATGTATTTCTGCAGCTGTTGCAATATCTCGTCAGAGAGCGTCATGTCTTTTGCATCCGAGGTTGCCGAGGTGCTCTGCTCGATATAACCCGCTTCACCGGGGATTTTTTCCAGTACAAACTGTGTGATAACTTCTCCAGCGGTAAATTGCCGATCTGGTTGACTGTTTTCGTCATCACTGCGCCTGATCCTGTAGCGATGAGGGCGGATGCCTGTATTCCCGGAGACCACCCCCCGGGGTTGACCCGGAGCAAATTCCACCTGAATGGTATCGTCCTGTAAGGTTGAGTGGCTGATCACTACACCCCCCAGCTGACAATGAATGCACTGTTGCAGGATCAGCGCCATGGGTTTTACCTGCCCGTTCGGGCAGACTTCAGGCCGGTAGGCGGACGACAGGACTTGCAGGCAGGTTTGCAGGATATCGCCGCTACCATGAACCCGGGAATCATAGCGACCGGCCTGGGCATTGCCGAAGCGGTCTTCATCGACGCCGGAACTGCGAATGATGCAGGCTTCGCTGGCTTGTTGCCGGAGCATAAAGAAGCAATGGCGAATGTCCCGGGCAACACTGATATTTTTGATCTGTCGATAGAAATCCTCACTGGCAATAAATCCGGATAACCCCTCAAGCCATTCTGATTGTTGCTGATGGGGGAGTTTGGTAACGATCGTGCGCAGTTGTTCCAGGCTGAATGATTCCTGGCTCCGGGTGTCAATATCTGGCAAAAAGGGCAACAGGCATTTTGCGGGGAAAGTCTGTTGCTCCAGCCTGGCGATCAGGGTTGTGTCAACCACAGTGAAGGGTGGAACCGGGATTCTGGCCTGCTGCATACGCTGCAGAAACAGCCCCTTGCCGCCCATAAAGGCCCGGGTTTGCCTGTCATTGCTGCTAGGCAAGGTGACAGGCTGCAAGTCATAGCTGACGGGCCTGCGGTTATCCGTATTCGGAAGTTTGATATCACGAGCAGTGAGTTCAGGACAAGAGAGATGAGTTTTGTCTGAATTATCCTTCATGCAAGGAGAGGAGTCTTGTCTGGCAGAAATAACAGAACGAGCGAATGCAGATGCTCTGTCGCAGTTTGGCTTACGGGCAGGTTTGAGTGAAGCAAGGCCCGATGTTGTTAGCTGAGTGTTTTCCATGACTGTGATTTCCATAATCCTGGTTAATTTCGACCAGTGCTTTTGAAAAAAGTTTCAACTAATCAGTCCGGGCTTAATTGAGGTGTGCGACTCGCATCCACTGAGCTGGCTATGAAGCAGGCAGTCTTTGTAGTGCACGGGATGCAGAGATTTGGATCAGTATGAGACTTCCATCCTTTGCACTGCAGCCTGGATGTCCGGATCAGATTTCAGTTTGTCGCTAAGGTTTTCGTAAACGCGGGGATATCGAGAGAGCAGAGGCAGGACAAAATCCTTGTCATTTTTAAGAGATTCAGTAGCAAAGTACATGGCTTTCGGTTTTTCCTTAATGATTTTCCTCAACAGGGCTTCATTGTTTTTTACTGTCTGTCCGGCATAGTAAAAGGCAAAAACATGGTTTCTGGTAGCTGACAAAACCACAGCGGGGTCATTTTTGAGATCTGTACTGGCATATTCGATGGCTCTACCACAATTATTGACGGCAATCATCACTAGCGATTTATTATTTTTGAGGTGATTGCTGGCATACTCTAATAAATCTCCTTGCTGTTCTATTGCAGATTCAGCTATTTCACTATCATTCTTAAATCGGTCGGCAATATATTTAAATACTCTTGGGTTATGGCGAACAAGGAATCTAACCTGAGCCCTGTCGTCATCTAAATTAAAGTCCTCACGCAAGAGTTCAATAAAAGTGGGTGTCGATAGGCCTCCAATGGCCATGTGAGCTAACAGTTCTTTTATTATTCTTGCGGCATCATCCGGCTTAAGGTGTTTGGTCTCTGCGGCCAAGATCTCGCGAAGTTCTCTATTTCGATTCACAGTATTAATTCTCATACGCTGCTGGCGAGCTTTTTTGGCCATTTTAAAGAAGAGTCTGTGTTCGCTTTCCAGATAATCAAAGAACGTATAATCATAATTACAAGAATCCGACATATCACGGTTATTGATTGCATCCAGTACCAGACAATGTTTGTATATCCAGTTGTTTTCAGGTTCGTCCAGCCCGTTTTGGCACTTTTTAACCAGTGTTTCAAAATACCACTTTTCAGAAGTGTCACCGGGATTAAATTTGTTGATTGATATATCCATGCAGGTGAGTCCTGACAGAATGGTCACCAATTTCACAAAGCCATCTTGCAATGCTGGTTTTGTATCAACCTGAGTGTATTCTATGGTCATTTTTCCCGCACTTTGATTGAAACTGATTGCCATTGGCCGTGAATTGCTATCAATTGATGTGCAGCGCAGTGTCTGGACCAAAAACCAGAAACGCTTCAGTTTGCCCTGTAAATGCAGATTTTGGGAAAACTTATCTGAGATGTCGAGGCGGAGTGTCCGGCCCTTGCCACCCTCGGCCTGTTCCAGCATGGTTATGGTGCAGGCATGTACTCCGAGTGTTGCACTAATCAAGGCGGCATCCATCATATTAAGCATGCGAAGACTGGCTACGTTAAGTTTGCTCAGTACCGAGATGCAATTGTCGTTTAATAGTCCGGAAACGCCACGGGGGAGTATATCAATCAGGATTCTCTTTTCTGTAATTTCGGTAATTTTACCTTGGCCGGATGCTTCGGCCACCGGGGCGAGAGCGCTGACAAATCGCCGATGAAACCAGTAAATCAGGTCATGAGCAGAATGGATATCGCACACTTCTCTGGGCTGGGTCAGTTTTTGCAGTTTATCCAGCAAGGACTGGCAATCTTTCAGCCATTGTCCTAAATTCGTCCGCCGGGTGGGCAATTCTCCTCCTGTAGCCAGCGGCAAGAGCACTTTTGAGCAGAGATCATTAATGGCATCCTCCAGGTGTTTACATTGTTTTTTGAGTGCTGTGAGTTCATTGACAAAGGGCTGGACTCCGGAAGATAGGGCGCCTGATTCAGAGCCTGCAGCCAGATATAAAAAGCGCTCATAACCGGTTAGAAATTGCTGCAAATCGTTCTGCAGAAGAAGAGTCTCCGTACCGAGTTCCAGTAATAGATCCGTTCGGTTTGCTGACATACTCATTGCCTTGCTTCGACCCGGAGCAAGGCAGTGGTTTAGTAGTCTGTCGGCATGAAAGTAGTCCAGCAAGCGATTATTCTGGCGGTTCAGCCAGTCAAAACCTGTGTCGACTCTGGTGAAGTCGGGCGGTTCTGTGAGACAGCTTGAGGGTCGGCTTATGATATCCTCACCAGAAGTCCTGCTATTGGCCTGCCAGTAGGCAGACTGGTCGCCGGTCAGCAAACAGGCTCCGGGGCTGTCGGCAAAACTGCCTGCCACCAGTGTTACCTGTTGTCCGCTGCTCTGTCTTAATGCCTCAGAATACTGACAACCAGCCAACAGACAGGGTATACCCGCTTGACGCAGGGTGATGGCAACATGATCGTTGGTTCCCCCTTGTTTGAACACACAGCCGCCCAGACGTTTTAAAATATCAGGTGCCAGCATCCAGTCACTGGCGTGATTGGCAAACAGAATGGCACCGGGTGGAATCTGTTCTGCGCTGACCGGTTCGGTGACTGCCAGGGCCACACCACTGCAGCAACCTTCACTGACCATGATTCCTTCAGCCAGTGGCCGGGCTGGCGCAGGTGCAGAGAAACGGGTACTGCCCGGCAGCTGAGTCACTGGTCGACTCTGGAACAGGTGGAGTTGCAGATCGCCATCCACGCCGAACTCAGCATCGACCGGGCAACAGAACATATCTTCGAGCTTTTCTATGTTTTTCTGCAGTTCTTGCAATATCTTGTCAGAGAGCATGATGTCTTTTGCATCGGTGGTTGCCGTCTTGCTGCGTTCGATATAACCCGCTTCACCGGTCTCTTCATCGGTGATTTTTTCCAGGACAAACTGTGTCGTAACATCACCCGGGGTAAATTGCCGATCTGGTTGACTGTTTTCGTCATCACTGCGCTTGATCGAATAGCGATGGGGGCGGATACCTGTGGTTCCGGAGACCGCCCCCCGGGGTTGACCCAGTGCATATTCCACCTCAATGGTATTGTCCTGTAGTGTTGAGTGGCTGATCACTGCGCCCCCCAGCAGGCAATGGATGCACTGCTGCAGGACCAGCGCCATGGGCTTTACCTGTCCGTTCGGGCAGACTTCAGGCCGGTAGGCGGATGACAGGACTTGCAGGCAGGTTTTCAGGATATCGCCGCCACCATGAACCCGGGAATCATAGCGACCGGCCTGGGCGTTGCCGAAGCGGTCTTCATCGACGCCGGAACTGCGGACGATACAGGCTCCACTGGCTTGTTGCCGAAGTCTGAAGTAGCGATGGCGAATACCCCGGGCAGCACTGATATTTTCTACTTGTTGATAGAAATCCTCACTGGCAATAAACCCGGATAAACCCTTAAGCCATTCTGATTGTTGCGGGTGGGGGAGTTTGGTAACGATCGTGCGCAGTTGTTCCAGGCTGAATGATTGCTGACTCTGCGTGTCTATATCTGGCAAAAAGGGCAACAGGCATTTTGCGGGGAAAGGCTGTTGCTCGAGCCTGGCGATCAGGGTTGTGTCAACCACCGTGAAGCGTGGAACCGGAATCCCGGCCTGTTGCATACGGTGCAGAAACAATCCCTTGCCGCCTATAGAGGATCGGATTTGCTCGTCTTTGATGAGAGTTGAAAAGTCAGCTGGCAAGTCATGGCTGGCAGGCTTGCTATTTTTCGTATCCGGGCATTCGATACCACGAGCGGATAGCGGAGTAAAAGACGGGAAAGCTTCACCTGGATCAACCTTCATTAACCGCAGCTGCTTGTGAGGAGGGCTCTCATGATCGTTAGGAGTGATAGAACGGCTGAGTGCATACGCTGCCTGACCACCCGACAACCGGGCAGATTTGTCCTCAGTCGGGCCTGATCTTGTTGGTTGAATGCTATCCATAGCCTTAATTTCCTTGATTTCGTTGATTACCTTTATATGAGACCGGTACTTTTGAAAAAAGTTTCAATAAATCAACATCAGGCCTCTGCTTGCACAGAGAGACCAGAATGAGAGCTGTTTCTTGAGGGTTGTAGCGAAATTTCCGGGCGACCTTCGAAAATAGCAGACACCCACCCTGAATATATTGAGAAATCTCTGGGAACGCTGAGTGCAGATGATTATATCCACTGGGTTAAAGCACTTTGGAAACGGCGTGGTCAAAAGCCCTTTTACCGGCGATGGCCAGAAAAAGTCAAAGTAGGGCAGCAACAAATAGTTGAACTGCAAAGGTCCCCTGGCCTCAGCCATTGTCGATCTGTGCAACCTGCCTCCCTGGCACAACCAGAAGCGTTGCAATTTCTCGTCGACGCCTTCAGAGTACCCCTTCAGAGTACCACCGGTTTTGCCTAATGCCATGGATAACGAAGAGACCATTCTGAGAATACTACAGCATTATCACCGTCGCCCCGGGCCAGAGCGAGTTATCCAATGCCTTGGCAGTGACACATTTCCCGGGGTATGGAAGCCTGATCACAACTGCAGTCATGTATTGCGGGCCTGGTGGTTAAGGAGAAGCGCTTCAGGGGATATGACGAGAAAGGTAAGGTAAACCTGCAGAAAATGCTGGTGCCCGTGAAGGTTCCGCCTGATCGTAATTAAGCGAAGACGCAACAAGGCTGGCTGGAACAGAAGCAGGTAGCCCTCATGCAATAGCTACTGCTTCCTTCGACCGCTGCCATTCCAGAAGCTCTTTAATGGCTTTAATCACTTCTTCAACACCATGAATAATAGGGCTTGAATTGAGGTGGGTACTCTGTTTGAGGCTGGTTTCAAGCTCCAGACAGGCTTTCAGAAGTTTTGGTGCCGCGCAATATCGGCAAGCTCCGTGAAGTCTGTGAACCCGATCCAGTAACGGCTCATGGAGATGGTTTCGGAAGCTCTCTTCGATGGTCTGCAAATCCTCTGGCAAACCATCAAGTAGCATGTCCAGCATTTCTCTGGCCAGTTCCCGGTTGCCGGCTGCCAGTTGTATGCTCTTCTCCACGTCTATTGGTGAGGAGTCAGCCTCTAGCTGAACGGATAGGCTCTCTTCAGTCGGGTCATCCGGTGCCTGCACTGAATTGCCTGTCCAGTGACTGATGGTAGAGACCAGCTGACGGGTGTTGACGGGCTTGGTCATATAGTCGTCCATCCCGCTTTGCAGGATCTGCTTGCGTTCTTCAGGCAGTGCGTGGGCAGTCACTGCAATAATAGGAATACGGTTGTAAATAGTGTTGATATTTCTGATTCGACGAGTCGTTTCCAAGCCATCAATCTCAGGCATCTGAACATCCATCAGTATCAGGTCGAAGATTTTCTGATGGCAACATTCAATGGCTTCAAAACCATTTTTGGCAGTGACTACAGACTGATCCATTTTTAACAGAATGGTTTCCAATAGCTTAAGGTTGACCTCATTATCATCCACGATCAGGATATCCAGTTTTTTTTCAAACACTGCTTTGGCAGGTCGCATGACATCGGCTCCGGGGGCGGGGTTCGAAGTCATCCCTTTAATCGCCCGCAAGAGCTTGTTTCTGGCTACGGGTTTAAGGAGGCAGTGAATCCCTGAGGGCAGAGTATCCAGCAGGTTGCTGCTACCGGCCACGGCAAGAATCAGAACCGGGCTTTGCTGGAGATAGTTTACGGCGATTTTTAGGGTGCGCTGCAGATGATCGTCACCCTGGCTCAGCAGAAGCAGGTCATGGTTGTTATGAGTTTCAACGTAAGTCTGCAGTTCTGACAAAGACTGAAAAGAAGTGACTTTTAATCCCAGGCTCTGTGCCTGATGCCCTATGGAAAGCCTGGAGAGTTCCTGAGGCTCGTAAAGTAATACATGACGGCAGCCGGGTAAGGGCTCCGGCTTAAACAGAAGGCTCTCATCTTTTATCGAGCGGACTCGAATGGTAAACCAGAAAGTAGAGCCTCTGCCCAGATCAGAATCGAGTCCGATTTCCCCCTGCATCTGTTCGACAAGACTTTTGCTGATGGCGAGTCCCAAACCAGTACCACCGGCTTGTCGTGTTCTGCTGGAGTCAGCTTGAGAGAAAGATTTGAAAATGCGGGAGTGCTGTTCAGACGTCAGCCCTGAACCAGTATCTGTGACGGTAAACTTAAGTGTATGGATGTCAGCGTCATCCACTTGCTCCAGCATGACTCGAATGGCGACACTGCCGTAATTGGTGAACTTGATGGCGTTGCTTACCAGGTTGGTCAGAATCTGGGAGAGCCGCAGCTTGTCGCCAATGATATCTTCAGGAGTATCTTCATAAATGAAACTGACCAGTTCCAGCGATTTATGGTGTGCCGCAGGGGCCATAATAGCCAGGACATCGTCGATCACTTCCCGGATACTGAGTTGCTGATTGTCCAGTTCGAGCTTGCCTGCCTCGATTCTGGAGAAGTCGAGAATGTCATTCAGTATGGTCATAAGACCCTGGGCAGATTTCTCAATAGTGCACAGATACTCCCTTTGCTGTGATTTAAGTTCCGTTTCAAGCAGCAGGGCAGTGTAGCCGGAAATACCGTTTAGAGGTGTCCGAATTTCATGGCTCATATTGGCCAGGAATTCACTTTTACTCTTATAGGCTTCGAGTGCTTCTTTTCGGGCCAGGTCCAACTCAACATTCTGGATTTCTATGGTTTCCAGAGTTTCGTGTAATTCATTGGTGGATAAGTCAGCGCTTCTTTGCAACACCTCCCGGGAGTGAGTGAGCCGCTCGAGCAGTCTGTTGATAGCCAGCTCCAGTGTAAAGTAGAGACTCCCGGGAGAGGCTTCCAGTCGGCTATCCTGATCATCTGCATCGATTTTATCCATAGCATCGGCGATGGCCCGCATGGGGTTTATCAGGGAGCGGGACAGCTTCATGTAGAGAGAAAGGACAATGCCAATAGCCAGAGCCAGCAGAATAACGGCCACAAGAGTGGCTCTGTGTTTTTGTATACGTGTTTCCGAATAAGCGTATTCAATCTGCAGCCAGCCAAGGGTTTCAGTTGAATCACCACTGAGTCGAACCACGGGGGTAATAGCTCTTAAGGTATCCCGGGTGGTGAAAAGAGTCAGAGCGTCGGGAAGTGGTTGATCTATGCCTACAGGGAGCAGGTTGGGGCCGGTATGAAGTAATTCCCTGCCATTTCGATCGAGCAGGCTGACTGCCCTGATATCAGTATCATCCAGAATCCGGACCGCCAGATCACGGGTGTTCTGCATCTCACCGCTTTCTATTGAATAAACTACAAGCGTCGCCAGCTTGCGAGTCATGTCTCTGGCTTTCGTGGTCAGCTGCTGGTCAAGTCCGGCTAAATGTGCCCAGAGATAGAGGCTGCACGTAAGGGCAGAGATGAGTGTGCCCGGTAGCAGTGCTAAAACAAGAATCCTGCGCTGAACAGTCTGGAAAGATGTTTTCATAAGTAATAATTGTACAGACTGGATTATTATCATTTATGCTGGGGGCATCATAAGAGTTATGTGTCAGTTTTGGAAGTTTTGGTTTAGGAAGTTTTGGTTTAGAGAGTATGGATTACCCCACAATCGAGTCGCTGGTAGGCAACACTCCTCTTATTCGGCTGCAGAGGCTTTCTGCCGGGCGAGGGAACACTATTCTGTTGAAGATGGAAGGAAATAACCCCGCCGGATCGGTCAAGGATCGTCCTGCGCTCTCCATGATATCTGAGGCGCAAGCCAGGGGCGTCATCCAGCCCGGTGATAATCTGATCGAAGCGACCAGTGGTAACACCGGTATAGCCCTGGCCATGGCTGCTGCTATCAAGGGTTATCGAATGATTCTGATCATGCCCGATAACATGAGCGAAGAACGCAAGGGTGCCATGGCTGCTTATGGTGCAGAGCTTAAAATGGTGAGCAAGGAAGAGGGTATGGAAGGGGCCCGGGATCTGGCGCTGGAAATGGAAAAGCAAGGTCTGGGCAAAGTGCTCAACCAGTTCGCTAATCAGGATAATCCTCTGGCGCATTACAAAGGCACCGGCCCTGAAATCTGGCAGCAGACTGGTGGTGAGATCACCCACTTTGTCAGCTCCATGGGTACTACCGGCACCATCATGGGTACCTCAAGGTTCCTGAAAGAACAGAACCCGGATATCCAGATTGTAGGTCTGCAACCTGCTGATGGAGCCAGCATTCCCGGTATTCGGCGCTGGCGACCGGAATACCTGCCGGAAATATTCGATGACAGTCGTGTAGACAGAGTGATGGATATCCATCAGTCCGAAGCCGAAGAAACCATGAAAACCCTGGCCAAAAAAGAAGGTATATTCTGCGGTGTATCTTCCGGTGGCTCTGTCGCGGGAGCATTAAGACTGGCTGAAGAAGTGGAAAATGCCACCATCGTCTGCATTATCTGTGACCGGGGTGATCGTTATCTTTCTACCAACGTCTTTAACCGATAGGGGAATCAACGCATTGACTGTGTCGTCTAAAAGCGGGTTCAAAAAACATTTACACAGTCATTGCTCTCCAGTACTGAAATTTTATACAGCTGTAGGTACAATTCTCAACGGTATTAATTTTTACGCAGCTATTCCCGTGAAAATACAGCATTATTCACTCCGGCACTGCTTCTTGTTGTGAGGGGCTGTGTTGTTTCGTTGACAGGCTGCGTGTGTATTTCTGAATCTGAAGGATACAGTTTCATGCGATCTCAGAAGGCTTCTCCGGGCGCCAGACGTCGGGTCGTTGGAGAAGTTCTTGTACAGGGTCTTTCCCATGATGGTCGGGGTCTTGCCCGATTAAAAGGCAAAACCCTTTTTGTCGATGGGGCGCTTCCCGGGGAGCAGGTTTCGGTCCTGCTGACAGAAGATCGACGTCGTTTCAGCAGTGGTCGGGTCACTGATATAGAGTCTGCTTCAGATGAGCGCGTCTCTCCTCCCTGCCGACATTTTAAAGTCTGTGGTGGTTGCAGCCTGCAATACTGGTCCCATGAGGGCCAGCTTCAGGGCAAACAAAGTATTGTACTGGATCAGTTGCAGCGGTTTTCGTCGCTGACGCCCATGGCAATAGCTGAACCTCTGGCTTCTCAACCCTATGGTTATCGTTATCGTGCCCGTTTGTCGATCCTTTGGAAGAAGGGCCACTTATCACTCGGGTTCAGGGAGAGAAGCAGTAAACAGATTGTCGATGTTCGTGAGTGTCCGGTCCTGGCAGAACCCTTGCAGTCACTACCGGCGTTGCTGCGAGACTGTTTACCAGAACTGAACCAGCGAGAAGCGATCAGTCATGCTGAACTGTTGCTGGCTGATTCCGGCCGCGCCATTCTGCTCAGACACACCAGGGGGTTGCCGCCCGAGGATTTGAACAGGCTGGAAGCAATGGCCCGGGAGCAGCAATTGCACCTGTACCTGATGGGGGATGAGAAGCTTACCCGTTGCCTCTACTCTCCGGTGGCTGATCCCTGGCTGTATTACCGGATACCGGAGATGGACCTTAGGTTTCAGTTCAGGCCAACAGACTTTACCCAGGTCAACTGGCCTGTTAATTGTCAAATGGTGGCACAGGCTCTGGATTGGCTGGAATTGACACCGCAAGACCGGGTGCTGGATCTTTTTTGTGGTCTTGGCAATTTTTCTCTGGCAATGGCCAGAAAGACAACTTCTGTCGTTGGTGTCGAGGGCAGTGCGGGGGCTGTTGAGAGAGCTGCATTCAATGCCGGTCTGAATGGTCTGAAAAACACCCACTTTTATCAGGCCAACCTTGCTGCTCTGGTTGAGGGGAACAAGTCAGGGGAGGGCTGGTTGCATCAACATTACGACGCCATGTTGCTGGACCCTCCCAGAACCGGTGCTATTGAAATTATTGAACACATGAAAGGTCATATACCCGATCGGTTGCTTTATATCTCGTGCAACCCTGCAACCCTGGCCAGAGATGCCGGAGCCCTGGCCCAACAGGGGTTCAAGCTGGTCAGATTAGGCGTGATGGACATGTTCCCGCAAACCGGGCATGTCGAATCCATGGCACTTTTTAAACAGTCCTGATTCAGGAGATCCCTTCATTCAGGCAGTGCCTCCGAAGAAATAAGTGGAAAACTTGCATGGTAAAGGTAAGAGAAGATCATCCCGTTCGCTTTGATGGCTCCATCGATTTGGATGCCTGGCTGGTGCGTATGCAGGAAAGCTTTGGTGTGACCGGAACGGATCGCCTCAGGGCTGCCTGTGAACTCAGTCGTTGGGCCGAGCTTGAGGCTCGTCAGCAGGCAGATACTGTCTGGCCTACAGGTTTGGGTTGTTTTCGTACCGGCCTTGAGATGGTTGAAATCCTTGCAGAGCTGAGGCTGGATACTGAAACGCTGGTGGCTGCTGCTCTCTATCGGGCTGTTCGTGAACACAGACTGTCCATGAAACAGGTGGAAGAAGACTTCGGCAAGACCGTCGTTCGTCTGATTAAAGATGTTCAGGGTATGGCCGCCATCAGTGAACTCCTTAACCCGGCCAGAACCCAGGTGCTGGATCAGAGTCAGGACCAGCTGGAAAAAGTCCGCAAGATGCTGGTTTCTATTATTGACGATGTTCGGGTAGCACTGCTCAAGCTGGCAGAGCGTACCTGTGCCATCAGAGCTTTGAGAGATGCTGATAAAGACAAGCGCCGCCGGGTGGCCCGTGAGGTTTTTGAAATCTATGCCCCCCTGGCTCACCGCCTGGGTATCGGTTATATCAAGTGGGAGCTGGAAGATCTTTCCTTCCGCTATCTGAATCCTCAGGATTACAAACGTATTGCCCGCCTGCTGGATGAGAAAAGAACCGATCGCCAGCAATATATTGACCATGTTGTCGATCAACTCAGGCAAGCGCTGGGTGAAGCTCAGATAGAAGCCAATGTTTATGGTCGCGCGAAACATATCTACAGCATCTGGCGAAAAATGAAACGCAAGGGGCTGGACTTCAGGGACCTTTATGACATTCGTGCTTTTCGGGTGATTACCAGAGAGGTCAGGGATTGCTACGCGGCTCTGGGTGTTGTGCACTCTCTGTTTAATCATATCCCTCAGGAATTCGATGATTACATCGCAACGCCCAAGGAGAATGGTTATCGCTCCCTGCACACAGCGGTCTTTGGACCGGAAGGCAAAACGCTTGAGGTACAGATTCGAACCGAAGCGATGCATGAAGAAGCTGAGCTGGGTGTTTGTGCCCACTGGAAGTACAAGGGCACCGACGTTAATACCAAAAGTGACAGTTATGAAGAAAAGCTCAACTGGCTGCGTAATGTCATGGAGTGGCATGAAGAGTTGGGTGATCTGGGAGGCATCGCTGAAGAGTGGCGTTCTGATGTCGAGCCGGATCGTATTTATGTGTTCACAAAAGCAGGTCATGTAGTGGATCTGTCTTTGGGTGCTACGCCCATTGATTTTGCTTTCAGAATTCATTCAGAAGTGGGTTTGAAGTGTCGCGGCGCTAAGGTGGGAGGCCGCATTGTGCCTCTGAATCACAATCTTAAAACCGGAGATCAGGTAGAAATTCTGACCGGACCCAATGTTCAACCCAGTCGTGACTGGCTCAACCCGGATCTCGGTTATGTCAATACCAATCGGGCAAGAGCCAAAATTACCAACTGGCTGAAAAAGCAGGATCGCGACTCCAATATTGTTGATGGCAGTAGTCAGCTCAATGCTGAACTCAAACGTCTGGCTCTGACGGGCGTTGATTTCAACGATCTCCTGCCTCAGACGCCCTTTAAGGAAATGGATGATATGTACGCAGCCATCGGAGCTGGCGATTATCGTGTCACCCAGGCCGTAGCCCTGGCTCAAAGAGAGCTGGAGCCGGAAGCAGAAAAAGAGTTTGAGATACGTACCCGGGCACCTCAGGAAAAAGTGTCAGACAGTACTATCACCATTGACGGGGTGGGTAATCTGATGACCCAGATGGCCGGCTGCTGTCAACCGGTGCCCGGTGATCCCATCATAGGCTATATCACGATCGGCCGTGGTGTCACCATTCACCGACAGGACTGCAATAACGCCCTGAATCTTCAGGAGCTGGAACCGGAAAGACTGATAGAGGTGAACTGGGGCTATTCTCCGGAATACATGTACCCGGTGGAAATTATCATCACCGCCTATGACCGCTCAGGGCTGCTGCGCGATATTACCATTGTTCTGGCTAATGAGCGTGTCAATGTTCTCTCAGTACAGACGCGAACCAGCAAGGAAGACAACATTGCCAATATGTTGTTGACGGTTGAAGTTCAGAGTCTGCAGCAACTGAGTAAAGTCCTGGCTAAAGTCAATCAGCTGCCCAACGTGGTCGAAGTTGCGCGTTATCGCAAGGAAGGCAGATGAGTCAGAGTAGCCTGGAGGATATGCTGTATCTTATGAGCAGGCTTCGGGACCCCGAAGCTGGTTGCCCCTGGGATCTGGAGCAGAACTTTACGACTATAGCCCCCTATACACTGGAAGAGACCTGTGAAGTTCTGGAGGCCATTGCCAGCGAGGATTTTGAAAACCTTCGTGAAGAACTCGGTGATTTGCTGTTTCAGGTAGTGTTTCATTCAAGAATGGCAGAAGAGGCCGGGCTCTTTGATTTTCATCAGGTCGCTGCTGGTCTGGTGGAGAAAATGGTGCGTCGTCATCCCCATGTTTTCCCTGACGGAACCCTGGAATCCAGAATGTCGCCGAATGATGACACCACTTCCGATCAAGTCGTTGAAAGTTGGCAGGCGATCAAGCAGAAAGAGAAACTGGCAAGGGGGGAGAAGACTTCAGAGTCGGCCATGCCGTCAAAATTACCGGCTGCTTTACCCTCGTTAACAAGAGCGTTCAAGCTGCAAAAAGCGGCTGCAAAGGTCGGTTTTGACTGGCCAGAAGTCGAACCCGTGTTTGACAAGATTCAGGAAGAAATGGAAGAAATACGTGAAGCTGTGCGAGAACAGCAGGGCAATGATCGGATTGCAGAAGAAATAGGTGATCTGATGTTTGCCTGTGTCAATCTTGCGCGTCATCTTTCAGTGGATGCGGACTTGTCATTGCGCAAAGCCAGTGACAAGTTTGAGAAGCGTTTTCGAACCATGGAATTAAGGGCTGCTGAAGAAGGCCATGAGTTTCATCAGTTAACACTGGAAGAAATGGAAGCGTACTGGCAGCTGGGAAAAGTTCGTTAGTGGGCTTTTTTGACCCTTTGCAGAAATAACATTGACATTTTTCCACCCTGGCCCCACGAAAGGCACGACATTGAAAAAATAGCAGAGCAAGATGCTTGACTCTTTACATAATGCGCGGAGTGATAGACCTGATTAGAAAAAAAACGAACATGTTTGAACATTGGTTGACTTAAATCAATGGTTTTGCGTTGATGAGTTTTGTTGTTGTTTGAAATAATCTGCCCGCTGTCGGGGCTGCTAAAAATAAACAAGTTTTTATAAGGCCTCGCAATTAATATCTTGAATGTATACCTACGTGGGCGGAGCTCATTTTTATGCGAAAATCTTTCTTTGGTGAATGTCTGGCTGAGTTTATCGGCGTTGGCCTTCTGATTTTCTTCGGTGTTGGCTGTGTTGCCGCATTGGTTCTGGCAGGCGCGGATTTTGGTCAGCTGGAAATTTCTATTGTCTGGGGGCTGGGCGTCTCTATGGCGATATACGTAACCGGTGGTGTTTCCGGCGCTCATCTGAACCCGGCAGTCACTTTGGCATTGACTGTGTTTAAAGGTTTCGAAAAGCACAAGGTTGTGCCTTACATCCTTGCCCAGATTTTGGGTGCTTTCTGTTCCGCTGCATTGGTTTATTTTCTTTATAGTAATCTGTTTGCCGATTTTGAACTGTCTCAAGGTATCGTCCGTGGTTCCGAAGAGAGCCTGGCCACAGCGGGTATCTTTTCCACCTATGCGCACAGTGCCCTGAGCAATATGCAGGCATTTGCTGTGGAGTTTGTGATTACTGCAGTGCTGATGGGGGTTATTCTGGCTATTGGTGATAACAACAATGGTGACTCCAATGGTGCGCTGTCTGCCCTCCTGATCGGTTTGCTGATTGCGACCATTGGTTCTGCTTTTGGCCCACTGACTGGTTTTGCCATGAACCCTGCCCGGGATTTTGGTCCCAAGCTGTTCACCTATATGGCAGGTTGGGGTGAAGTGGCTCTGACCGGCGCTCGAGCCAATCCCTATTTTTGGGTACCAATAGTGGCTCCGATCGGCGGCGCAATGGCTGGCGCATGGATTTACATTAACCTGTTAGGCAAACAATTAGAGCCCGAGACAACATCGAGCCAATTAGAGATAAAAACCACATAACACAGTAAAACCCGTTACGCACCCTGTTACATAGAAAGCGCGGTCTTTTTCACTGTTTTGTATAACAGGCTTAACTGGGTGCACTGCTGATATCAGCCCAGAGCTGAATGATAAAGAAGATTGATTATGACGACTGAGAAGAAATACGTTGTTTCATTAGACCAGGGTACTACAAGCTCCCGAGCCATTATCTTTAATCACGACGGTGACATGGTGGGAACTTCACAGCGTGAATTTACCCAGCACTACCCACAGGCGGGTTGGGTTGAGCACGACCCGATGGAAATCTGGGCGACCCAAAGTTCTGTGCTGACGGAAGTTCTGGCTAAAACAGGTATTCGTTCTGACGAAATCGCTGCTCTGGGTATCACCAATCAGCGTGAAACCACTGTCGTTTGGGATAAGAACACTGGCCGCCCTGTTTATAACGCCATTGTATGGCAGTGTCGTCGTACAACCGAAATCTGCGAGCAGCTGAAGAAAGAAGGTCTGGAAAACTATATCCGGGAAACCACCGGTCTGGTTCTGGATGCTTATTTTTCGGCAACGAAAATCAAGTGGATTCTGGACAATGTAGAAGGTGCTCGTGAAAAAGCTGAAAACGGCGATCTGCTGTTCGGTACTATCGATACCTGGCTGACCTGGAAGCTGACCGAAGGTCGTGCCCATGTCACCGATTATTCTAATGCTTCGCGCACCATGCTGTACGATATCAATAGACTGGACTGGGACGAAAACCTGCTGAAGGCTATGGGAATTCCTTCCTCTATGTTACCGGAAGTGAAATCCAGCTCTGAAATTTATGGCCAGACTAACATTGGTGGAAAAGGCGGTACCCGCATTCCTGTAGCCGGTATTGCGGGGGATCAGCAGGCGGCTCTGTTCGGCCAGATGTGTCATGAAAAAGGTATGGCCAAGAATACCTATGGCACAGGATGCTTCCTGCTGATGAATACGGGGAGTGAGCTGGTCAAATCAGAAAACGGTTTACTGACCACCATAGCTTTCGGTATTGATGGCAAAGTGCAATACGCTCTGGAAGGTGCCGTATTTATGGGTGGTGCTTCAGTTCAGTGGCTTCGTGATGAACTGGGACTGATCCGTGATGCTGCCGACACGGAATATTTCGCCAATAAAGTCGACGACACTAACGGTGTTTATGTTGTGCCTGCTTTTGTAGGTCTGGGTGCCCCTTACTGGGATCCCTACGCGCGTGGTGCGATCTTTGGCCTGACCCGGGGAGCTAACCGTAACCACATAGTTCGTGCAACACTGGAAGCCATTGCTTATCAGTCCCGTGATCTGATTGACGCAATGGAACAGGATTCCGGAATTGAAATGAAACAGTTGCGCGTCGACGGTGGTGCGGTAGCCAATAACTTTTTGATGCAGTTCCAGTCTGACATTCTCGACACTGAAGTGGTTCGCCCGACAGTTGTAGAATCCACTGCCGCAGGTTCGGCCTATCTTGCGGGCCTGGCCGTTGGTTTCTGGAAAAGCACTGATGAGTTAAAGGATAAGGTTTCCGTTGATCGAGTCTATGCTCCGTCGATGTCCGATGAAGATCGTCTGAAACTTTACGACGGTTGGAAGAAAGCGGTCGTTCGCAGTCAGTCATGGGAAAATCAGGAGTGATGTAAATTTCCTGATACTATTGCAAATGAGCCTGCTCAGGCAGGCTCGCGATTGCAATGGGGGTTATTTACTCTGCGCTCTGAGTCTTGACTGAGTTCGGTTTCTGGTTCATTGGAGATGACTTTTTACGCAAGCCATCAAAGGTGAAAATAATCAGGGCCAGCCAGATCAGACCAAAGGTGATTAATTGAGCCTGAGTCACCTGTTCTTTGTAGACGAACAGTCCAACCAAAAAAGAAATGGATGGACCAAGATACTGCAGGATACCGATTGTGGTTAATGTCAGCTTTTTGGCCGCCGTGATAAACAAAACCAGAGGGACGGTGGTCACCAATCCGGCCAGAGACAACAGTAGACTGGTGTGAGGGTCCGAGAAACGGAAACTGTGGTTGCCACTTTTGTAGAGCCAGAAAAAATATCCCAGAGTCACTGGCAGCAGAATCAGAGTTTCGAAAGCCAGGCCAGGTACAGCCTCCACCTGAGTCTTTTTCCTGACCAGTCCGTACAAGCCAAAACACATAGCCAGGGCAAAAGCAACCCAGGGCACAATACCTAACATCAGTATCTGATAGATGACAGCGACAGTAGCCAGCAGGATAGCAATCTGTTTGAGCGGTGACAGTTTTTCATTCAAAAACAGATAGCCCAGAAGAACATTAAACAGTGGGTTGATGTAATAACCGAGACTGGTTTCAAGAATCCTGTCATTGGTCACACCCCAGATAAAGATCAACCAGTTTGCACCAACGAGAATAGCGGATAGTGTCAGTGTTCCCGACAGTTTGATACTGGAGAAAATCTGCTTTAGCTCTGAAATCGTACCTGTTATTTTCAGTAGGGCCAGCAGCAATAAAGCTGACCAGAATACGCGGTGTCCCAATACTTCCAGCGGAGGTACGTGTTCCAGAGCTTTGAAATAAATGGGTACCAGCCCCCAGATGGTAAAGGCCATTATACCCAATGCAAAGCCAGAGAAATCTCGTTGTTCGGACACTCTTTTTCCTTAAATGGTTACTTCTAATTACGCAGTTATGGTGACGAGCATGGTGTTCTGTTTTTCACGAAGGGACATTGTGCCTGAACATTTGTTTCGAGTTAACCCACTTCTCTATTGATAAGCACGCATTGAGAAAAAAGCCCTTAAGCCGATGACTTTACTGATGGATGAGTAAAGGATGCAAAGGCTGCGATGCGATGGATTACCGGTTTTACGATAGTTCTGTTGAGTCTGTTTACTCAGGCCGAAGTGCGGTTACCTGTTTATCGTGTAGCGATCATCGATCGCTTTTTCCCTCCGGCCGAAGGTTTTAAAAATGATGAAGAGCGAGTTCTCCATGGTTGGCTGTATGGCATGATGGACTTAGACGACGATGAACGTCGGGAGCCTTTTTATCATGGTGATGTGGTTCGGATGATAGCGTCTCACCCTCAGATTACGTTTATCCAATACCCGATTCTGGATGGGAAAAAGCCCATGTCAGAAATCCTCGTCAACCTTCAGAATATTCTGGCTCGCTTCGAAAAACAGCCCGTTGATGCCGTTCTTCTTTCCTGGGAGTCTTCTACGTTGATCAGCACATTCAAAGCGCCACTTCAGTTGCAGCGGGCAGGAGAGTATAAGAAGAAAGTTAGGGAGATGGGGCAGGCGGATGAAGTCTGGAAAACCACTTACCAGATTATAATGGCTCTGGAGGCACTTACCACTCAGGGTATACAGGTCTATACCATAGCCGGTAATGGCGGGAGAGGAATGATCAATACCTTTTCTCTTGCGGATGATGTAGTCACGGTCGGCTCTGTGGAACCAGAGTTGCAACACTTTGTTGCTAATAATCCCTTTGTTGATACTTACGCCCGGGCTGCCTACGAAGTCATCCGTATTGATGATTCTGAAGGTAAGCCCGTTGGTTATGACCTCAATGGCGACCAGTGTGTAGATATTCCCTTAAATCGACTGACCGGCTATTCACGAAAAATGACAGAGTACCCTAAAAAATTCTGGCGATTGCTGACAGGTTCTTCATTTGCCGCTCCTGCTGCTCTCAAGGCGGCATTGTTTAACAGCCTGCCGCTAAGAGCCTGTCACTGACCTGCAAAACGTCATTCGTTGTCTTTTTTGATGGGGCTATTTTCCCTGCTGACTGACTTTTGGACAGCGGCAAGAATGCCTCTGAGCATATTCAGTTCTTTGGCTTCAGGCCTGGCCCGGTTATACAGACGACGAAGGCGGGTCATTACCAGACCAGGGTGCTGTTTGATAATAAAGTTGATGTTGTTGAGTGTCTCTTCCAGGTGCTCGTAGAAATATTCAAGCTCACGGGCCAGTGGATATTCTTCTGCTTCGTCGCCTGAGAAATCCGGCTGGCTCTTGCGCAATTCTGCCTTGCGAATGTCGTAGCAGAGAATCTGAATGGCAGAAGCCACGTTGAGCACAGGGTATTCAGGGTTAGCATCAATGGAGACATGATAATGACATTTCTCCAGCTCTTGATTGGTGAGTCCCATAGTCTCCTGACCAAAAACCAGTGCCACCGGATTTCGGGCCGCTTCAGCAACCAGCTTGTCGGCACAAACTTCAGCCGTCAGCATGGGGCGGTTAAAGGTATGGTTGCGGGTGCGGGCACTGGTTCCTATTACCATTGAGCAGTCAGCAATTGCTTCATCCAGGGTCTGAAATACTCTGGCAGCCGCCAGAACGTTCTGGGCTCCTGCTGCCATGGATTCGGCATCCGGATCCGGGAATCGTTGCGGGGAGACCAGGCAAAGATTTGAGAGTCCCATGGTTTTCATGGCCCTGGCGGCGGAGCCAATGTTTCCGGGATGAAAGGTATTGATCAGAATAATGCGAATGTTAGACAGCATCGTAACCCGAATTAGCACTGAGAAGAGGGGTTAAAAGCAGGCCATTATACGTTGAGTCGTTTTAACTTACGACCGGTTGGGTGAAACCGGATTGAATTATTGCCATTCCATCTGAAGAGTGACGGTAATTTACTGTTGCCTGACTGTATAACCACCCGAGTTCAGATAGAATAGTCTTCTTTTCCCCCTCAGGTTGTGTCCTCTGCTATGAGTCGTATTACGGAGAAGCAGGCTTATAAATGGTTGATTGGCCAGCTCAGTCCTACCCGGAACTGGTTGCTGGTAGCCATCATACTGGGCTTGATCAATGGTCTGTTGTTTCTGGCTCAGGCTGGGTTGCTGGCGAAAATTATTCATCAGATCGTAATGGAAGGCGCAGTCAGGGAGTCTTTGATCCATGACCTGATTCTGACGGCTATGATTATCCTGCTTCGGGCACTCTGTCATTGGGGCAGGGAGATCACCGGGTTCAGAGCCGGGTTGATCGTCAAGGAGACTATTCGAGGAGCTATTCTCAATAAGCTGAAAGCTCTTGGCCCTCTTGTCATTGCAGAGCAGCCAGCTGGTAGCTGGTCGACCATGGTGGTAGAGCAGGTGGAAGAGTTACAGGACTTTGTTGCCCGTTACATTCCGCAAATGGCTCTGGCAGTTCTGGTTCCGCTGGTCATACTCATCGTGGCCTTTCCAGTGAACTGGACTGCCGGTCTGATTTTCCTGGGAACAGCCCCTTTGATTCCTGTATTTATGGCCTTGGTCGGGATGAAGGCAGCCGAAGCGAATCGACGGAATTTCCGGGCCTTGGACCGACTGGGTGGTTTTTTCCTTGATCGTTTGCAGGGCATGGAAACGCTGAGGTTATTTCAGCGGACCTATCATGAGCACCAGTCGCTGAAATCGGCCAGTGAAGACTTTCGACACAAAACCATGCAGGTACTGCGACTGGCCTTTCTGTCTTCTACGGTGCTGGAGTTTTTTGCTTCTGTTTCCATTGCTATTCTCGCCGTCTATCTGGGAATGAGCTTTCTGGGCTATCTGAATTTTGGCAGTTATGGTGCCGGGGTCACGCTCTATACCGGCTTGTTTCTGCTGTTGCTGGCGCCTGAGTTCTATCAGCCATTGCGTGATCTGGGAACGCACTATCACGCCAAGTCAAAAGCGGTGGGTGCAGCAGAATTGATCCTTGAGCTGCTAGAGCGCAAAGAGTCCGGGATGCATCAGGGCAGCAATTCAATGGCTATGGACGTGCCGGTTTCACTCAGTGCTGATTGTCTGACGGTTCAGGGCAGTGCCTGTGGCAGAGCTTTGCTCAGGGATGTTTCTTTTGATATTGCAGCTGGCGAGCGAGTGGCCATCATTGGCCCCAGCGGGGCAGGTAAGTCGACCCTGGTAAATACCCTCATGGGGTTCTGGAACTACCAGGGTAAAATCAGAGCCGCAGGTGAAGACCTCTCCAGCCTGTCAATGGATGACTGGCGCAAAAGAATTGCCTGGCTGGGCCAACAGCCCCTGATTATTCATGGCACGGTCTATGAAAATGTTTCATTTGGTCGGGATCTGGATGAATCTCAGGTCAATCGGGCTCTGGCAAAGGCTCAGGCTATGGAGATTGTCGAACAGCTACCGGAAGGGCTGAACAGTCTGCTGCAAGAACAGGGAGGCAATCTTTCCGTAGGGCAGGCACAGCGGATAGCTTTGGCAAGAGCTATAGCCGAGCCGGTAAAACTGTTAATTCTCGATGAGCCAACGGCCAGCCTGGATGCCTACAATGAGCGTCTTGTCCTGGATGCTCTGGAAGCCATCGATCCGCAATGCACTGTCATTACTGTCACCCACCGACTCAAGCAGTTAGATTCGATGGACAGAGTGTTGATGTTTGAAAACGGGGAGTTGGTCGCTGATGGTGAACCCGGTGTCCTCAGGCAACAGTCTGCGGTGGTGCAAGCTTTTGTGGCCGGTTTAGCAGGGAGTCTGGATGATGAGTGAGTTGTTGCCTTATTTAAAGCTTTATCGCAGGCACTGGGGGGCACTGTCTGTGGGTATGTTTTTGGCTTTGGCAACCTTGTTGTTCAGTCTTGGGTTGCTGGCACTGTCAGGCTGGTTTATCACGGCAACAGCTTTGGCTGGTCTGACGGTCGTGACCGCTCAGAGATTTGATTTCTTCTCTCCCGGTGCCGGGGTCAGAGGTTTTTCAATCGGTCGTACCGCTGCCCGTTACTTTGAACGTTTGGTGAGTCACGATGCGACCTTCAAACTGTTGGCCTGGTTAAGAAGCTGGTTTTTCGAAAAACTGCTCCCACTTTCTCTGACTCAGTTGAAACGTTATCGTAAGGCTGAATTGCTGAACCGCCTTGTGGCGGACGTTGATGCCCTGGATCAGCTGTATCTGAGACTGTTCAGTCCGGTTATTGCTGCGGTGCTGGTTGTGATTCTGCTTTCTCTTGGGCTGAGCTTTTTTAGCCCTGTTCTGGCTCAGGGGGCGCTGCTGCTGATGGGAGTCTGGTTGATCGTTCTGCCGGTGATGTTCTACCGTCTGGGTTTCAGGAGTGGCCGGGCACAGGGCAAACTTCTGGGGGAGCTGAGACAGAAAGCCCTGGATTATCTGCAGGGCATGGCCGAATCCAGAATTTATGGATCAGAACTCCGGATGAGGGAGCGTATCGATGTTACCGGGCAAAATTTGAGTTATATCCAGAGAAAAATGTCAAGGCTGGAGGGGCTAGGTGGTGCGTTGATGGTGGCTGGGGCTGGTATTTCAGCGGTCATAATGCTCTATCTTGCTGCAGGGGAATACCAGCAAGGCGTTATTTCCGGACCAGTGATGGTTATGTCCGTCTTTGCAGTACTGGCAGGCTTTGAGGCGTTGATGCCTCTGCCGGGTGCTTTCCAGTTTCTCGGTAACACTCAACTGGCCGCTGCGAGGCTGACAGAGATCCTTGAAGAAGAAGCTATTGAGTTTGGTGATCAAACCATTCCGGATGCCTTCAAGGGTCATATCATTTTTCGGGATCTGTGTTTCCAATACCCCGCAGCTGCGGGAATTTCGGCAGCGGGGCCGATGATTCTGGATGGCATCAGTCTTGATGTTCCGGCAGGTCAGCACTTGGCGTTACTGGGTAAAACGGGCTGTGGTAAATCGACACTGATCCGTATCCTGACCCGGCAGCTACCGGGTTTTGAGGGCAGTATCGAGCTGGGCGGCATTGCTATTAATGAATATTCCGAGGCTTCACTTTATCAATTATTAACGGTGATTCCCCAGCAAACCCATGTGTTCAGTACGACGCTGAGGCAAAATCTGAAAATGGCCCGACCCGAAGCGCAAGACAGTGAGCTACTGGAAACTGTCAAAGTGGTAGGCCTGGATCGTCTTGCGGCGGCTGAGGGTGAACAGAACCTGCTGGATCTATGGTTGGGACAGGCTGGGATCGCTCTCTCCGGTGGTGAGCAGCGCAGGCTCGCAATAGCCCGGGCACTCTTGAAAAAGGGTGAAGTGTTGATTATGGATGAAGCCAGTGAAGGTCTGGACCCGGTCAGTGAGGATCATTTGATGAATCTGATTCTGGACGCATACCGGGATAAAACCGTCATTATGATTACTCATAAGAAGGCCATGCTGGAGCGCATGGACCGAGTGATTCGAATGGATGGCGGACGTATTGTCTAGGAGGCTTATATGGTCCACAAATGTTATCGTCATGACGGTTTTTTTGGACGACCTTTCTCGTCCAGTTCGGTATCAAAGTCGACAAGACTGTCATCACTGCCTTGTCGCTCGCTTAGAAATTGAGCGGTCTCCTGTTTTTGACGGTCACTGATCACTTTTTTCAGCAGGTTCTGCTCGGATAGCTGATGACTTTCCGGGTGGGTCGCCAATTCATCCCGGCAGGCTTTCAGGAGTTCGATCTGTTCACTGGGGGTATAGTTGCCAATAAAACTGTCCAGATACATATCGGCTGATTCCTCATCATGATCGAGATTGAGAAGTTTTTCGTTATATTTCTCCTTTCTTTCAATCTCATCCGGGGTATCTGTGGGCAATACGGTTAACAGGCTTTCCCTTTGACCAGCGGCTTCAGAGGGATGCAGCAGCTTAACTGCAATGCTCAGGCGCAGGGACATGCGGGCCGCATGATTGCGATTAAGGCCCAGGCTGGCAAATTGCTCCATCTGCCAGGGGATAAGCTCTGCCTCCAGAAAGTGTTCCGGGAAAGGTTGATCGTTTTCAATGCACCAGAGAGCAAAACTGTACGGGTCTTTTTGCCAGAGTTCCCGGGCGAGGCGGGTGCGCTCAACAAGCTCCTGTTGAGGAATGTTGGCAGGAAAAAAATTCTGGTCAACCAGTCCAGCCCCGGCAACACTTCGAGCCCACCGGCATTCGCGAATTTCCCGTTCATTGATCTTTTTATTACTGAGCCAGCCCCGGCCCCTGAGTATATCGGCCAGCTTAAGACCGAAACCCTTTACTTTTCTGACCACACGCCTTCCGAGCCAGAGAGGCTTATTCGCAGATGTCTGCTGGCTTGTGGGAATGTCCTGAAGAAGGTCCTGGCGAAGTATATTGAGGCAGTTTTCAACGCTGCTGGTCATGATTAAGTCCCTGTAGAGCTGTCCTTATTGTGTTTTGAAAGAAGACACTCTCAGTATAGAAGGCTACCCATGACGGCTTATGACAGCTTGTCATGCAGGTAGTGATCAATTTTATCAGTCATGGGTCACCCTGTGGCGGATCAATTTATTCAAAGTTTAATCGCAGTGGGGAGAACTGATCTGGCAAAATTTCCGGAACCATCGTTGTCTAACACAATATCGATTTTCTGTTCACCCAGTTCACCATGCAGATCAGCGAGAATATTGAGTTTATCTACAATGCCCAGTGTTTGTGAAGTTACCAGCAGATCAATATCGCCGCCTTTCTTACCGCTGTCAGCACGCGAACCAAACAATAGAATCACTGACTTTGCATCGTAACCTTGAATGACCTTTTTGATGATCTGTTGTTCCTGTTCAGTCAATCTCATAATGATTATCCGGATGATTTTCGGGGAAAATCATATCGTTTCACAGGTGCCAGAAAAAGCTCTCGACGGGTCTTGCATTATTTTTGTGTTTACTTGCTGCCTGTAAAAGAGATGTGTTGTTCCAGGGGTATGATAAAGATTCAGGCAACCAGCCACCCGGTATTCACTCAGAATTCCGGGCGCTATGGGTTCACAGTTTTTTTGAAAAGAAAAGACTGTTGGGGTCTTCGTGATAATCTCCAAAAGGTGCGCAGGGCTCGAAACCAAAGCGTTCATAAAGCTCACAGGCCGGTTTGAAGTGATTCATGGAGCCTGTTTCCAGGTACACGGTCTTATATTGTCTTCGTTCTGCCTCACTGAGAATATTTTTTAAGAGGGCGGAAGCTACACCTCTTCTGAGAAAGCCAGATGAGGTTTTCATGGATTTGATTTCGCCTTCAGAGGGCGAGAGGGCTTTTAATGCACCACAACCTGCCAGGTTGCGGTTTATCCAGGCGGACCAGAAGGTTATGTCTTGCGAACGCAACCTCTCAATATCGAGGGCATGAACGCTTTCTGCCGGTGAGTGACTATACATATCATCCAGGTGGTCTTGGAGCAGATGGGCAATTTCCTGACCCTGTAGGTCGTCTAGTTTTATTTCCATAAATTATTCTTTTACTGCTGAATGGTTATTTAATCTGCAAAGCTGATGCTGTGATCCGCTGGCTGCCGGGTGAGCATCACGATCTTGACTAGTTTCGGTGGCTCATCGTGAATGACTCCGGTTCAGAACATAATACTTTACCGTATCCATGTCCTCTTTTACTTTTTCAAGAATTTCCGAAGTGGACCGAAAACCGAGCCTTAAAAGAACCTGTTCGGACTTTATGTTCCTGGTCAGTGCCCTGGCCCGGATCTGGCTGAGTGGTAACTGTTCAAAGGCGTGGTTTAGCAGTGCTTGTCCGGCTTCTGAGCAATACCCTTGCCCCCAGAAGGGTAGACCCAGCCAGTAACCTAATTTAGCCTCGGTATGAGTTGCGTTATTCAATCCGATGGCTCCGATCAGTGTACTTGATGATTTCAATTTGATGGCATACACAAAAGCGCTGTTTGTTTCTCTCAGGCTTTCTTGATCTTTAATCCATTTTTCTGCCAGTCCGTCCGGGTAGGGGTGGGGAATATTTTCGGTCAGTCTGGCTACCTGCTCCTCTCCAGCCAGTGTCTGTACCTGGTCAGCATCCTGCTGAGTGAAGGCTCTGAGGATTAACCGGTCTGTGGCAATTGTTTTTTCCATAATGTCAGACTCTTGTTGTTTCTTCCTGTTTGATATCCTGCCATGGATTTAAACAAAAATCCCTGTTTTGGGGCTTATTGAGATAATGTTAAAGTCACTGACATGGCTTGGCCTTTAACACTTTCATCAAAAGCACTCAACAATATCGTCGATTGAAGAGTGCTTCAGGATCAAAAGGACTTTAAGTACTCAACCATACGAAATCATATTTTCTGACTCATTGTTCAGGCACTCGCGGCAACTGCTCCTGCGTTGCTCTAGCTCCTGCATCCATGCAGTCGTGCTGCGTTGCAACTCTGGTCACATAGCTTGCTATGTTCCCGTCGTTGCGCCTTGCAGAGCACCTGCCCAACAAGCCAGAAATATTCGATTCCGTATGGCAGAGTACTTATAATAAATAACTGATTGATCTATAGAGCTCAGTACTGTGAATGAATGCTCTCTGATCATCTGACAAGGACCTTGTTCCTTTTTTGATTTGTCCTATGAGTGATCTTGACGAGGCTGAAGTTCGATCAAAGCCTTTCTCCAGTCTCTTACTGGCCAGGTTTTTTATGGCATCTATAACCAACCGTCTTATAAAGTGGCTCCGTCATATAGTGAAGGCCTTTATTGCTGTGAAAGGGGTCTTCGCCGCCACCGGCACCACCACTGGCACCCGAGTTTTTACCATTTTTGCTACTTTTTCCATTGCGTCCATGGCTACCACCTTTCTGGCCATTTCCATTTTTCTTGCTTTTGGCGCCAGCTTTTCCGTTACTGCCTCTTGAGTTACCTTTTTTAGTTGCCTGTCGGATTTTGCTGACAGGGGCTGTGAAGTCAGGTCCTCCCATATATAAGCCAGTGCATGCGGGAAGACCTATATCTGAAAAGCCAACACCTGAAACGTCGCCAGTAATCAATGCGCCAAAAAGGGCAAGACCTGAATGGAAACAGCCACTGATGGTGGGTTTGAGTTGAGAGCGATCGATGATGAAACCATTTTCAATAATCACATCGCCCGGCAGTTCCAAAAGAACTTCCTCTTCATAGCCCGGAGCTGCCATTAAGGTGGGTTCTTTCCGTGTTAAGCCATCAGAATAACCATCATTGCTAGCACTGGGAGAATACATTGGATAATATTTGACTGTATGCGAGGTGGGTTCTATGTTGTCGAATGAAATAAATGACACATCTACTTCTTTGTGATTTTGACGGTCGCGGGCTATGGAGCCTCCCGAGTCAGAAACCGGAGATGGTTTCAAAACAATCGGGAGTCTGGCATCTACAAGAGAAACCTTCCTGTTGAGCTCGCTTAATGGAAGAACAGTGATGTTGCATTTATTATCAATCCACTCGCCATAGGCTCCTCCACGACTGGAGGGTGAGTTAGCCAAATTGAAGCGCTCTCCATACTCTTCACACAATGTGTCCTTTGGTAATCCATAGGTGCTCGTCGACAGAGATATCGAAACAGCCAGAAGAAAAGACGGAGTTAAAGTTTTTGAGAAAGAAGGAAATGTTTTATTCAACGAAAACCTCACAGTTTATAGTACAGTTTTATCATTAGTTGTGAAGTATTCAAACTAGTTTAAAAAAAGAAAAACGTTTGAGTTTTTTTTGTAAGCATAAGCAACTGGTTAGGTACTTAATGTATAGGTGTTTTTAACTGCCTTTGTGGGAGTATAAACAGATGGAAGCAGCTTAAGCGGATGTCAGTTTGACTGCTTCACACTAAAAAATACATAAACACTAATGCGTGTCACTCTCATAATTTGAGCCATCTCTATTATTATATCTTGGGAGTGCACAATTACATGCTCCACTACAATCACAGGGATCAAAGAATCTAAGTTCCGCCAAAGAGAGAATCAGGGGAGGTTGGTTGGCTAAAGCATCATAATTATTAATAACAAACGACAGGGTATAATAATTAGAGCTAACCGAAATCGCTAATACCTGAAGGTCATTGGTGAGTGATCTCTTGAGGTGGTATCGCAAGACGGTTCCGTCATCAAAGTATAATGATACAAAATCTGTTGGTTTCAGGGTGTCATCATCTTCACTCTCGTTTTCACTGTCTCGCTCTTGCACAAGAACCTCAGCAGGTCTGGCGGTATTGAATAACCCGGGTATTATAAATTCATGCGTCAGGTAGGTCTCCGAGTTTAGATATCCTGTTATCCATTTTTGTGTTTCCGGATTGCGCAGGAAAAGGTCAAATATATGGATATCATCGTCTATAACTTCTGTGTTTGATGACGAAAGCGTTTCATAATGACTGGTCATAGTTATATGAGCCATAGAGCGACTATCGATCGTGACATGTTCAGGCAAATGGTCTGGTGTTGCTGTTTCCAGCTCTCTCAGTTTTGCTTCCTGCTCCAGAATGTCTTGATTAATTATCTTGCTACTCAAAAAACAGGGAAGACAGAAAATGCAACATAATAATTGGGCAATAGATCCTGTTTTGGTTGTTGTTTGACCTCTTAGTGTGTAACGAGTATGAAAGCTGTGTAGAAGGTCATGGCTGGCATTTCCTAATAAGCCATGAAAAAAATCGGGCACATTAATGGTCGGATCATGCGGGTAAAATTCTATATTGGTGTCAGAGAGCAGATCGTAAATAACAAAATGATCTCCGGAAATACCACTCAAATAGTTAGTGAGGGCATCCCAATAGCCTTCTCTTGTGGCTTCGCTATGACCGGAGTGAGTGGATGATGTGACTTTACCATTGAGTACAAGTTGACCCAGATGCTCCAACTTCCATCTGAAGTGCAAGTCTTCTGCATTTGAATAAGACGATAGCAAGTAAAGAAAGAATAAAATTATTACACTGACGTTTGTTTTCATTGTTAACTACCTGTTGCTCAGAGGTAAAACGATTATGCTTGAGAAATGTGAACGGGTGGAAACAGCTTAACCTGATGTTCATTACAGTTTCGTATTGAGTTTGCCATCCATATCTTGCGATTCCTGGGTGCCCAGCGGCACTATTACTTCTGCATGATTGAGCATGTCCTGGCCATTATCACCTATGGTTTCACGCTGATAATTTGAATTATGGGTATCATTATTTCTTGAAGTTGCACAATTACATGCCCCATGATGATGACAGGCTTGTTGTAATGGTAACTGTATTGGTAGCTCGGTGTAATGTGGCGGAGGCTGGTTTGCTATAACATCATAATTATCAATAACGAGTGTCAGAGTGTAACCAGCAGAACTAATAACAATTGCCAGTACCTCAATTTGATTGTTGGATAACCTGTTAAGGTGATATTGCACTCTAGTACCGGTCAGAAAGTTTAATGATAAAAAATGTGACGCTTGCAAGTTTTCACTGCCTTGCTCTTGCACGAGAACTGTAGCTGGTATAGCAGTTCGGATTAATCCGGGAATTATCAATTCCAATACATGGTTGGTCGTTGAATCCAGATGCCCTATAATCCATCGTTGAGTTTCCGGAGTATTCAGGAAAAGGTCAAATATACGGGTGTTATCATTTATGGCTTCTGTGTTTGACGATAAAAACTGTTGATAATTATTGGTCACAGCTGTATGAGATAGAGAGCGGCTGTCAATAGTTACATGCTCTGGCAAATGTTCTGGTGTGGCTGCTTCCAGCGCTCTTACTTTTTCGTCCAACAAGTCTTGATAATCCCCATTGCCAGCCACAAAAAAACAAGGACAGAATAAACAGAATATAAGTTCAGTAATCATGGATTTCCTGGTTTCAATTTGACCTCTTAGTGTGTAACGAGTGTGGAAGCTATGTTGAAGGTTATGAAGGCCATTTCCTAGCAACTCATAAAAAAAAACGGGTACATTATTTCCAGAGTTCTGCTGATTAAACTCTATATTGATCGAAGAAAGCAGTTCATAAATGAGAATGTAATCCCCGGATAGATCACTAAAACCTTTGGTGGGATCATCCCAGTAACATTCTCTTGTAGGCCCGCTATGACTAGAATGAGTGGATGATGTGGCTGTGCCGTTGAGTACTAATCTACCCAAATGCTCCAACTTCCATTTAAAGTGCAAGGCATCTGAGTTTGAATAAGATGATAACAAGATAAGACAGAATAAAATCATTAATTTGGCGCTTTCTTTCACTGTTAAATACCTGTTTTTTCACTCATATCGAATTTTAGAAATCAGAGGTGAAAGGTAGCACAAAACTTTCATATAACAATTTCATGAAGCTTGTAATAACTATTAGACGTCCTTGTACAACTCTAAAAAAACGTATAGAGTTTTTTGTCAACCTGATATGTGGGTGTTTTTACCTGTCTTCGTGAATGTAGTCGGCTTCGGGTAATCCTATTCTCGACCGCTTCAAGATGATAAAGTCTGAGAAATATACAGGAGAATAAGTAGTTTAATCTGATGTTCACTTCAACTGCTCCAGACCTGAAATTACATGACCAATAATGCTGTCACTCTGATAATCTGAGTCTTCTGTGCCCTGTGATTCATCTGTATCATTTTTTCTTTGGTTGGAACAATTACATGCTCCTCGGCAATGACAGGTGTTTGCTGGTGCTACTTCTGCCTGGTTAGAATACGCAGGAGGCTGGTTGGCTGAAATATCATAGTTATCAATAGCGAATGTCAGGGTGTAAAGATGAGAGCTAACTACAATTGCTAATACCTGTATATCATTATTGGATAATTTCTTAATGTGGTATTGCACTCTGGCTTCGTTAGGAAAATATATTGATACAAAATGTGAGGGTTGCAGGCTTACATTGTTATCTTCACTGGTTTGATGCTGCACAAAAATCATAGCGGGTAAAGCTGTATTGAATAGCCCGGGTATTATCAGTTGTAACATCATTCCGTTTTTAAGATTTAGATGCGCTATTATCCATTTTTGTGTTTCCGGATTATTCAGGAAGAGATCAAATATATGGGTATCATCGTCTATAGCTTCTGTATTTGACAATAAAAACGTATGACGATCATTTGACACAGCTGTTTCAGATAATATTGAGCGGCTATGGATAGTTACATGATCTGGCAAATGGTTTGGTGTTGCTGCTTTCAACTCCTTCACTCTTTCTTGCTGAATTTGCGAATCTTGAGAAACCAGCTCAGCAGGCATGAAGCAGGGAGTGCAGAAAGTGGAATATAACAGTTCAGCAATTGAAGATGTCGTCTTTGGCGATTGACTTCTAAGTGTATAACAAGTCAGGGAGCTATGTTTAAGGCTATTGAAGCCATCTCCTAACAAACTGTAAAAGAACATTGGTATAATATTACAAGATTGAGTCTGATTGAATTCTATAGAGGTAACAGTAGTTACTTCATAGATGCAAAAATCATACCCTGAGCAATCAGTCTTCGATTGAGTAAGGTCTTCATAATTACATTCTGTTAAATCTTCTCTATGACCACAATGATGGGATGATGTGGCTGTACCACTTATCAGCAACCTGTCGTTCAGCTCCAGATTCCAGTTAAAGTGTAAGTCTTTTGAGTTGGAATAAAATGATAGCGAGTAGAGAAAGAATACAATAATTAATCTGACGTCTATATTCATTACTAACTACCTATTTTTTACGAATATCAATTTCCAGACATTTGAAGCTTAGAATAGCTTAAACATTTGATATAACTTTTTTTATGAGTTCTTCTAGCGACCAATAGACGTCTTTGTATAAATGTAAATCTTCGGCGAGCTGCTAGTGGCGATCAGGTAGAAACTGACGTATTGTCTTGAGCGACAGCCTGGTATAAATAAGGGCGAGTATTCACTGATGTGGGGCAGTTTTGAAGCGAATTGACACAAAGATGGCACGATTCGACAAAAGCATCATAACAGAGTCACTGCTGGGACTCTGTTGCTGTTAATTTCGCTCAGTTGGCCAGGTCATTTTACCATCTGAATGACTCTCAGGGGGCTGGGAAGCAGATTGTTGCCAACGTCCACTGCCCAACGGAGACGCTCATTTTCAGCCTCACAGACGAGTATGAGGAAAAAATATACGAGGATTCATAATGTTAATTCTATGAATCCGATTATCTGAATTATCAGTATCATTTGCCCTTGAATGGTCACAATTACATGCGCCGTTACAGTTACAGGTTTTTGGTAATGCCGCATAATGTGGGGGAGGTTGGTTAGCTGTAATATCATAATTATTAACTACGAGTGTGAGGGTATACCCCTCAGCGCTTACCACAATTGCTAGTACCTCAATCTCTATGTCGGAGACTCGATTAAGGTGATATTGTACTTTAATTCCATTGGTAAAATCTAATGATAAAAAATGTGATGGTTGCAGGCTTTCATCATTAGTTTCCCCGTTATTCTCTTGCACAAGAATTGCAGCAGGTGCTGCTGTATTGAATAACTCAGGTATTATCAGTTCTAACCTCTGGTTGGTTTTTGGGTTTAGATTCTCTATTAGCCAATGCTGTGTTTCCGGAGTATTCAGGAAAAGATCAAATATATGAGTCTTAGCGTCTGTAGCTTCTGTGCTTGATGATGAAAGCATCTTATGATGACTGTCCACAGCCCCATGATATAAAGCGCATTTATGAATAGTGATATGCTCTGGAAAATCGGCTGCTATTGCTGCTTCCAATGCTTTGATTCTGGCCAGCTCATTGTCAGATCCATGTGAGACTTTGGCTGAGCATTTCTTGAATCCCAGATAAAAAGGATGACAGAGCACGCAACAAAAGAGTTCAGCAAGGTTACTTGCTTTTGTTGTGTGACCTCTTAGTGTGTATTGAGTATTGAAACTATGGTCAAGACGATCATTGCCATTGCCTAATAAAGTATTAAAAAGCTTTGGCACAGTATAACCTGGATTATTTTGATCAAAATTCACAGTAGTAAAAGAGACTACGTCATAATAAATGGCAAAACTGTCCCCTGAACAAGAAACAGAAGGTGGAGTGGAAATATCCAGCTCTGATGGGTGATCATTCCAACCTGTTAAAGAATTGCTATGACTTACCTGGTTGGTTGTTACTGTTTTACCACTTAGTAGCAAATTATTATGGTGTTCCAGCTTCCAATTGAGGTGTAAATCTTTTGAATGCGAATAAAATGGTAGCAATAATAGTAGAAAAAAAATAATTGATCTGACGTGCATTTTCATTGTCAATCACCTGTTTTTCATTAAAATCAACTTGCCGATGTAGGCAATTAAGGATAGCTCAAGTCATTGGTGAGATATTTTTTGAGGATTTTAATAATGGGTAAACATACAGGTATGTTTGAAAAACTTTGTGCCGGATTATAATGTTTTGGTTGCATGGTTTCGTTAACGATTTCAGTATTTTGTACTTTTATATGAATAAAGGCAGGTAGAGTTGTACTTAATAATTCAGGTATTATTAATTCTAAAGTCAGGGTATGGTTTGTTTAGCGTTCGGTTTGTACATGACTGGGTGGAATTGATAAATTGTAATAAGTACCTGGCCAGTTGGTTTCGCATATTCTGGCGAGTGGATTTTTTCATCCTTCAAGGCGCAACGACGGGCGCGTAGCCATAGCTACGCAACCAGAGTTGTAACGTAGAAGGATGGAAAAAGCCGCCGTCCAGAATATGCGAAACCAACTGGTTAGGTACTTAACAGGAATTCAGCTGTTAAACAACAGTCAGACCGGTTGAGTACTTATGGGTCTGACGGAGGTGAGTGATGATAAGAGTCAGCAGAATTAACCATGTGGGCATTCGGGTAAGCGATTTGCAGACGACCAGGAGCTTTTATCAGCAGCTCGGTTTCCAGTTTCTGGCAGGGCCTGTGGGGCCAGAGCCGGTTGCCATTATGGAGCACCCCTGTGGCGTCAACCTGAACTTCATCCTGAACGCAACGGTTCAGCCGCAAGAGAATATCCTGATGGATATTGACCAAAAGCACCCGGGCTATACCCATATGGCGCTTGAAGTGGATGATATCCATGAGGTTCAGAAGCAGCTGCAGGCGTTTGGAATCACTATCACAGAAGGTCCTGTTACTACAAACAATGGCTCAATACTGCTTTTTATCCGTGATCCTGATAGCAATGTAATTGAGTTCCATCAGCCAGCGGGTAAAGGATGAATGAGTTTTTCTTTGTCTTTTAACCTTGCTGGACTAACTACGAGAAAAAAATCAGGAAAACAAACCGTTCTCTGGCTTCTATTGCCGAAGCGCTCGGACTGATCGCTTGTGTAAAGTGTTCCCCTGTCGTGGATTAGTATCCTCTACGACAGCGGGGGCTGTGGTTGTATGTCACCGGTGATAAGCGATTCTGAAAAGATTCAGGCGCGGTGATCTGGTCAGGCTCGCCGTATTTTTAGAACTATATGACCAAGTCTTTTCGGAAAATTGCCGAAACCATTATGGGTTGAGCGGGCACCCTCTCTAAGTCGAAAATAATCTAAGTAAAGACCACCTGTTATCAAGTGGCTTAACTACTTTTAGTGGTTTGTTATGAACAGGTCTGGTTATGAAAAAGCAGGTTATAAAAAAATATTGCAACCTGAAAGTCTTGTGGAGTTTTATCACTGTGTTGGCAATCCTGCTGATGCCCACGACTTCATTAGCAGGATATTACCTGCTTCACCTTAAAGGCACCAAGTCATACGTCAGACTATTGCTATCAGTCGAGCCCGATACAGAAACCGATGGATCATCGCAAGTGCAGGGGCCACAAGAGCCATCCTCCGGGTTGTTATCCAGAGCAAATCGGGAATCCGGAACCATTGATGACTTGCCTCCCTGGGAATCTGGCAGGACTGATAGCGCATCAGTCCCTCAGGAAGAGTGTGGAGCCGTTGGTGGCTTACCGGCTTACCCGGCAATTGGAACAGCTGCTTTGCCAGTTATAACGACATTAATAGATTATATTAATGACTGGACTCGTTCCCTGACAACCGGAAGTACTACTGTTTTGGCTTGGTTGACAAGTTTTAATACAGCAACAGACATAGAAACAGCAACAGAAATAGAACATTTACCGGCTCATGAAATACCTGAAAGCGAGCTGCGTAATTACGTTATGACGCTTATCAATCTGATGGAGGAGCCGATCCTAATCTATGCCAATCAGCCTTCCGTGAGCTCTGGCAGCTGTACATGTGATTCGCTCACAAACCTAAGCGGGTGGCGTCGAAAGTTTGCAATTTTTTTGAGGACTCTTTCAACAGCGGCACGCACTGCTGGCAACCTTGGTACAGGGGTACCTGGCATGGAATTCGGATGGTTAGTAGCAGAAAGTTTATCTACTTTTGGCTCTATCTCTTTTTTTAGCCATAGCCAGTTTCCAAATCATTTTCAGGTGAGCTTCACATTCAGCAGGAACGGCTTGACGATCACTCAGGAAATCGACGCTTTGCAGCAAATAGCGCAGTTACTGAAGTGCTCGGGTGGCTACAATTTAAGAGCCTTTGAACGACAGGTTGAAAGACAGATACTGACGTTTAATGTCCAGGTATCGGATTGCGTGGATGCCGATCAGCTAAGAAGATTGCTCGAAACCAGCAATCAACAGTTAGCTAATCCGTTTAGTATAAAAGTCTCCCCTAACGGGTCCTGATGACAGCCTGTAGAAACTGTAACAGGCCGGTACTATCTGCGAGCGATTCAGACCATGGATGGTCTGTCGGTATTGAGCCCCCTTTATATTCCTCAACATGAATTGTTAACCCGTATTCATGCTCTTCACGTAAATCTTTTTGTTGCTTATCAATCAGCTCCGGTGATGGCCAGGTACTTATGATAATGACCAAATTAACTACTTCATTGTAACGGTTGAACTTTATAGAAATATTACTGTCCAATCGGGATGAATGATTTTCTTTTCCAACTTTTTGGCACCATGATCACTGAAAACCACAGATATTAGCCATTAAGTCATGGACAAACATTAGACGTTATATTGGAGATCTTGATGCTAAATCCTCAATTTGGCAGTCCTGATTATCAAAGCCCGACCACTCAACCCTCTCAAAATAACGGGGCCAAAAGCCCATCCAAGAGATATTTAAAGGATACTGATCCCCATGACACTCTGACCGAGACAACACCATTAGCCAAGCGCATCTGCCGTAAACCTTTTCCTGTTTCTTCTGACCATTCTCTCCCCGACCGGCAACAGCTCGGGGGCAAGGGTATGTTTTTACAGCGTATGCAGGAAGCAGGGCTGACAGTCCCACCCTTCAGATGTGTTGCAGCCTCTTTGACGAATGCTCTTGAACAACAGCCACTGGATAACCGTCGTTTAGCCCCGTACCTTCCTGAAATAGTGGCTGAATTGGGGGCAGAAACCAGCCTGGTGGATATCAGGAAGCACCTCACTGGCTGGCTGGATTCAGAGCCTACCAGATGGGTTGACTGGCTGACAGGGCTGGCAAAATTTGTTGCCAGTCATGACTTTTACGAGCAGGTAAAAGATTCAGAAACGGCTCAACAAATCAGGGATCTGCGCTTTGAACTGGGCGGGCCATCCCTATCGCAGCCTGTTATTGTCCGCAGCTCTGGTATCAATGAAGACAACTACGGCGATGTCCAGGCGGGCAAATACCTTTCTGAAATTCAGGGAGAAGATGATGTATTGCGCACCTGTCTTAAGGTTATGGCTTCAGGTTACAGGCCTGGAGTCTGTCATGGGGGTATACCGGAACCTATGGCACTGATCATCCAACAGTGTATTGTCTGCCAATGTGGCGGTGTAGCCATGAGCTTTCAATCACTCCAGGATAATACCATCAGGGTTGAGTACTCATCCGGTCAGCCCAGAGGCGCAGTGGCTGGCAAGTCCGTTAACATGCCTCACCGCATCAATATTGAACGAAGGGGAGGGGCTGACCAGGTGACTTACTTTCCCGGGACGGTCTCAAGTCACTTTATCTTGCAAAGGAATAGCGATAACGACGGCTATTCGGAAACAGAGATTCATAATATCGTTGGCAAACCAGACAGTGTTGGGGAACGACTCAGTGATGACCTGGTTTCAGAACTCAGGCAGGCAGTGGCAATACTTGAAGACCTGTTGCTCTGTCCTGTGGATGTGGAGTTTGGCATCGATCAACAGGGTCGTCTGTTCCTGTTGCAGGTGCGCCCAATTACCCGACTTTCCGGGGGCATGGATTTTGCCATGGCCGAACCCGAAGAAACCCTTGCCAGTGGCGAGGGCATCAGCGAAGGCTATTGCACCGGACCACTCTGGCTGGCCAAAAAACAAAAGGCAGACTCTATGCCAGACGGCGCCATTGTCGTGGCACGACACGCTGAAGACTGGATGCTTGAGCCTGATTGCCTGAAGCGGATTGCGGGTTTTGTCTTTGTTATTGGAGGATTCAATGATCATGTTGCGATCCTCCTGAGACAGAAAAAAATACCTTTAATGCTGGCCGGTGACCAGTGCCTGACATTGACGGGCCAGGATGAACAACAAGCCACGCTGGTCTGCGCCCGCTTTGACGGTATGCCCCGCGCGTTTATTGTTAACGGTGACCTTACTGGAAAACTGGTCAGTCACAGAACCCAATCCTTTGGATTCTCTGATGTGTCATCAGTAAGAATCGGCAAGTCAGCGGATGATTTATCTCCCCCTGAAGGGACCTTCCGTGAAGTTGCCAGCGGGTTTCAATGGCTTGTGGATCAAAATGCCCGCCTGTTGGCATTCTTTGCCCCCGGCGGCGGACTGGATTGTCTTGCAGATCCAATAAAACTAAGCATGTCTCCAGAACGCTTAAAGATAATGTCAGAGACAGAGGATGACGTAACCCTGCTGCTTCAGGGAGCTGAAGCACTGTTGGGAGGTTACCGGGCATTCCTGTTACTGGCGGGTGAGCACCTTTCACCCCAGCTCGAGTCATTGCACGATGAATTACCACAACTGATTAACCGTTTCGGGACGCTGAAAGAGACCATCGGATCAGCGTTAAAGCGTATCATTCTTCCCCTGCAGGCGGGTGAAGCACTGAAACTGTGTCCGGACATGTTTCGTCAGTGGATGGCCACCTGCCATCATCTGCAATCTTCTCTCCAGGCACTCCATCCCTTGGAGGCTGAACAGGTTCAGAGTGTCCATGACCTGATTTTTGCCCTGCATCAGCGCTTTGTAAAAGCGTTGGCAATGGTCTCTCTGGCTTCTGGTCAGGGCAAAGTCTCTACTGAACAGGAAGTCACCTATGTTGATTGCTCACCCCCGGGCGATAAAACGGCGCTATTGAATCAGACCTGCAAAGCAGCCATCGAAAAAATGCGGATTAATGCAACTGTCGTCAATATGGTTGATGCCGTGATTGTTAACCTGAATTTTGGCAATCATGTGGGTATCATTGAGTTACTTGAACAGGCAGAGGGTGGAAAAAAACGAACCTTGCGGCTGACATTCTCTGACCAGTTTTATAGTCCTGATGGCAGTGATCAACCCTTCAGGTTGAAGCGTATGTGGTTTCTGGTGCAGTTATTACAAGCGATCGAGCTGGATAAAAATGCTGATGGCATGAAGCTAAGTAGCAATGCCGTAGCGGGAGAAATTATCGTCGAATGCCCCCGAATGAAAACCACTGAAACTATGCAGGATGCCTTTGAGAAATTGATCGCAGTGTTAGATGATGCTCTTGATGAGGTGGAAGTTCACTTGAGGCACAATACGACCATTTTTGGTGGAGATCAGTGGAACTTTAACTTTCTTGCACAACGCCTTAATAGCGATTCTTTTGCAGAAGCTGATAGATTTGCCTTCCAGCATTGCCTTTTTTCAATGTTCTATTTCAGATTTTTCCACAGCGCTCCCGATTGGTGCCAGTTATTAAGCAGCCACCACAAGCAGTTTATGGATGACAGTCTACGGTTGGCAGAATCAAAGGAGAATCCTCAGGAAATGTTAATAAATGAAGGGATCGGTGAGGACAACTGCAAGAAATTTTTATTTCATCTCCTACTCGTTGGTTCCCGAAAAGCTACCCCATTATTTGAGCATTTTTATAGCCATCTGAGAAATGAATACTTTGTTATCAAGCCACCTCATACTTACAATCTGGAGTTTATTGTTTCACCGGGTCAATCGCTTCAGGATCACAAAGAAAAGGTCAGGAACATCCTGCTGGAATATGGGCTGACCTATGCCAGCCAACGGGTTCGAAGTGATAAAGATTTTGTATTACTCACCATTAAAGAACATCCGGGCGACCTGGAATATGCCAGCCCGGAACTTCGGGACAATGATGAGGTTGTAATGACCGCTATCGCAAAGTCCCCAATGGCTCTGAATGATGCAAGTGAAAGAATCCGAAGCGATAAGCACCTTATTCAAAGAGTTATTGCCGACGACATTAGTTTCTTATCATATGCCAGTAAAGAGATATTGAATGATCGCAAGTATTTGCTGAAATTAATTAAAAAGCATCCTCGTGCTTTCATTTATGCGGATGATGAGCTTAAAAATGATACAGTCTTTGTCAGGTCAGCAATTGAAAAAAACAGTAAAGTTCTTGAATTTATTTAGAAAGCGGCGCATAAGTCCTAGTTCACTATACTGTCATCACGTAAAACACATCTGAGCTTTATAATGCGTTGATAACTTTGAGCGACCGTTGGAAATCGTTGTTATTATTTATCATGTCTGCCTTGCCTGGTTCTTACTGCAAACCAGCGTGGCAGGAATCTTAAAACTCTTCCGTTTATTCAACCGGTCAATAGAGACAATAAAGTGCAATCTGAATCGAACATTAACAATCGGCCCTGGAGAGAAACTGCAGGACTATTTAAGCATCTTTGTATGCTGCGACTTTTCACTGCATTACTATTAGTAACTTTATCGCTGTCTGTGCCAAAGGTTAACGCCAGTTGTCCTGACTGCCAACATTTGTCAAACCTCGGGGCAGTGGGTGGCGTTTGCGCCAGATGTTTAGAAACAAGTTCTAACATGTCAAGTCAGGGTTTGCGTGGGTTCTGCGAAGTGCTGGTAGAGCTATTGAATGATAAAACAGACGACGATAGCATAATGAACGCAAATATACTGAGCGTTGCGAATAACTGTTTAACAGGTCAGCCAGTCATGCTGAATGAGAGGTTGAGCAATGAAATACAAACATTCAGAGAAAGATCTGAATTCATGCAGCGACATATTCACCGAAACCTTCCCGGGGGAGATAGTGAAGGCTATGCCAGCTTGTTCAGTCCGGAAGATCTGACAGTTTTTTTTGCCCTTATGGAGGCAGGTGAGATCACTGATGTTGATTTAGATCGGCTTGAGAAAACCTTCTTTATCAGAATTGGCTGGCTGTCCATTGAAATAAAAGCTGACCTGGCGAGCTATGACTGGAAGCAACTGAGGAATGAAAGGCGTTTTTTTGCTTATCTCTATTACATTATGCTGCGACAACAGCAGGCCCGTCAGGAAGAGGACAATAGTCTGGTCAAACGATTGCATGGCTATTTACTGGATTATGATAGGGGAGATGAGAAAAGTATTGACAATCTTTTTGTTCCTGAGCACATGACATTTGGCTCTTATATTGAGTCCTGTGTTGTGCCATCCTCGGTGCTTGACATGACAGGTTCATGGAAATGGAAGTGGCTTACTCAATATCTCAATCCGCAGGGTTGGACTATGATGTATCTGCAACCGCAGGATTGGATTTTAAGATTCCTGCAAGAGGGACGATGGAACTTTCTGGGACGTTTTTATATATCAGATGGAACCTCGACCTATCAATTACCAGAACCTCACTCTGACATCTGGATTTTGCTTGCTTTAAATGATGATCAAACGGTCACTTTGTTCACTAATTATGGAATGGGCATGATGATAGTCAACGAGAGTGACCTCGGATTGCTGTTGGAAGGAATGCAAAGCACTTTGGGTCATACAGACAATTTAAACTCTGAACCACCCGTATCGGATGAGCAGCTTCAGTGGCTTCTGCCTGATGATCATTTTGGGATTGATTCTCCTGAACAATTTAAATAACACTCTATTACATGACCCGCATCGTGTCTCTGGAGGGCCTTTTTATCTAATCGACCTGGCAAACATCAGCAGTCTGACTGAAAAGATATGTAAGTACTCAGCCATATGGAATCGAATATTTCTGGCTTATTGGGCAGGTGCTCTGCAAGGCGCAACGACGGGAACATAGCAAGCTATGTGACCAGAGTTGCAACGCAGTCAGAGTGCCTGAACAATAAGTCAGAAAATATGATTTCGTATGGTTGAGTACTTAGATTACCGTTCTCTGGCATGTATGATTACACGTCTCAGGCCATTGTTGCAGGCTATAGCCATTGCTGTTGCAGCAACAAAGACTAATCCGTTCACAATAAAAGTCACTAAAACTGCAGAGGCTTCCGACTCTTTAGTCGGTACATTCGGACAGCTTTCACATTGGCACGGGGAGTGCCGCCCAAAGAATTTTTCATTCGTGTCATCAAAAGAACTGAAATTTACAAAATTATAGAGCCTGGTTTTTAGAGGTCGGTCTAATAAGCGAGGGTCAGAGATGTTATGAACATACATTTCAATCTCTGATATATTGCCAATAGGTGAGTCAAGTCGATTACGCACTTCATCTATGACATTAACGAAAAGGACATTGGGTAATACTATTCCATCAACCAGACAGCCTCCAAATGCACTGGCCGCATGCCTTCCTGTTTTGCTGCAAATGGGGCACTGACACTGGAGTGAGTTGTCTGAAAAGCTAATGAACTCGCCTTTAGTCTTAAATGAGTGCACAGATTTGTTGGCTGATAAAGCAAATTCTCTCACCGTATTGGCGCTGGTCAATAGCGGAAAACCATTTTTAGGATCAAAAATTAATACGCCCTGTTGGTACATATCCCTTATTAACCTTTCAGTGTTGATAATGACAAAAACACGGCAGCCTGTGAAGTTATAAGAAGGTTGTTCTATATAGTCAGTAAAAGTGTTTTCCAGTGGCTTTGTGTAGAGCGGTGAAAATATTGAAACAAATAATGCCCCTGCAGGGCTGAATCGAGTGAAAGTCGGATAGTAACTTCGGATCATTAACCAGACTCTCCTGATCCAATGTGGAATTTCTTCGTTTAGTTCATCAAGATCATCCAGGTGTTTTACTATTTTTCCTATCTCTTCATGAATAGTTCTGGCTCTTTCAGAGTTCATCTGAACAGCCGAAGTTGTAAAGTAGATTGGAGTTCCATCAGGATTTGCGCTAAAGACAGTGGATTGCCTGAAAGTTTCTAAGGCATTTTTTATTGCTATAGGGGGAGCCTGTGTGGGTAGCTCGCTTTCACTGATGGCCACACGACTTTTATTGAGGCTAATGGCGCCTAAAACAGTTAAAGACGAAGAGGTTGATGTTGCGGCAAGTGTATTGGTTATAACAATTTCGGTATAGCCCGTATAAATTTCAGCGTCATCAGAGCCTGGTTGTTCGCCCGGTGTGTTGATTGGAACAGCCACCATCGGAACAGGCATGACCTGGCTCACAGCTTTTGAAATCGTAGATGCTTTGTTCTTTTTTTTTGAGATGCACAGGAAATACTGATAGGGACTGTCCTCCTTCAGTTTGGTGCCTTCTTTATCGCAATACTCCGTCAGGCTACGAGAATATTTAAACTCCCAGGCAGAAAAAGCGGCAGGCACAAAAAAAAAGACAGCAGGACACAGAGAAGTATTTTTCTGCTTTTTATTCTCCGGAATTGAGGTAAATAAAAAATTGGAGTCATGATAAAAATAACCTACTGAAGTACTACTTAAGTATAAATGTGAACAATAGGCGTCATTGGTAAGTATTTCTAATCTCTGCTCTCTGTTAAAGCATATCTCTGCTCCAGAAGCTTTTGTTCATGGAGTCTGGAGTTACCATTCGGAGTTTATCGTACAGCTTCAGTCAAGGGGCCTGGTAAAAGAATTGTCGAAATACTCTCTGCTCTGGGAGTCATGACTTAATCATGGTCACAGAATTGTGGCATGCAGTGCAAAGATTTGTCAGTCAGACGCCAAAAAAGGCTCGATTCTGGCGGTCCAGCGAGGTGACCGGGCAGTCTCTGAGGGATTTTGTTAGGGGTGCTGTCGTTGCTGTTATGAACTTTTCTTGAAGACTAGGGCTCTAAACATTCATTTTATCAAGAAAGGGCTTAATCATGGATTCATCTATCAAACCATTATCAACTGTATCAACTATGGCACCGCCCCAAACGAGAGATGGAAGTGCATACTCTCCTGTGACAGTGGATCCTTCACCTAAAAACCTTGTCCTTAAAGATGATGATAAATTCAAACCAGGAATCATGAGGACAAGAAAAAAATTAGAGGAATATTTTGTTGCAAGGCAGCATAGCTCTCCTTCGCATAAAAATATAGATGCTCAACTTTTACCCACACAGCCTTATGCAGAATGGCTTCAAGATGAAACTGCCTTATTACGGCAGCCTGCACTGTCCGTAGGTAAGCCTGATAAGCTGCCTGGTAACAGTAATGCTTACAAACAAAGTAAAGTTATAAAAGCCTTCAAGGAAGGAAAACTTATTGCCAAAATGCTTGAAAATCCCAAGCGATTCGAAATTAGAAAAACTGGTCTGCGTTCAGGCTATGACAGAGTACGTTTAGAGGTGGATGAGCTAAAGCATAGAAAATGCATTCAAGTGTCATCAGTAAGCTATATGTCCCCCAATGTTCCAACTCAGTTATTCAGAGATATTGGTTTTCTTCTTGAGCGTGATAAGTGCGAAGTAAAGGCTATATATTCGAAAGATGTGTATACACGATTACTGGATAATCAGGGCGAAGTTTGTAAGTGGAGTATAAACAAGCATGAATTTGTAAAAGATGAGCTCTTAAAGATAATAGATAAACAGTATGTCGGAGCAGAAGTTGTTTCTTTAATGTTGGACACATACTTTAACTTTGCACTACAGAATATTTACTCGAGGCTTACAGGTCAGGATCTTCGGGTTTCAATACCCGAGAAAGCCTTCGACTTAAACTTTTTTTTAAAAAATGAACAAGCCAAAAAAGCAAAATACTTTGAGCTGGAAACCAGTTTTGGAGGGTACTACCGAACGGTAACGGGGAGTCATGAATTTAAAAAGGAGTCCATTTCTGCACTGCAAGATTCATTGGATCTAAAGTATAACTCGGAAAAATGCCCTCTAGAAAACGAACTTATTATTTCATACTCGAAAAAATCCATTGTTGGAATGGTCGTTAATTTATCATCATATGAAAAAAAATATGGAAAAAATACTGAGGCAGGTTTATCGAGTCTCATTGTTAATTATATTTCAGAAGACTGTAAGTTGTTCCGGAACTTAGTGAAAAAAAAGTTAGGACTTGAACTGGATGTTTTTCTCTATAATTCTGATACCTGTGAACTGTCTGTTTTGGAGAGAGAGGTTCAGAGTGAGAGGTAGAATGACATGGCAAAAATAGGGTCAGCATCACTTTATTTTGATGGTTGCGGATTCTGTATTGACAATAATTCTCAGTAGGTATTATCCGCAAGTTTTATTGTCATCGTCTTAATATTAGTATTTGAAAGTCGTATTTATATCCCATGGCTTTTGTCTGGGTAGAAAATAAAGATGAGAATAAAAATGATAAAAACTTCTTTTGTCGGGCTGGCATCGCTGGCCACTGCAGTGTTTTCCAGTATGGCTATTGGTCATGGCTGGACTGAATTTCCCAAAGCAAGGCAGACAATCTGTGCTGATGATGGGGGTTACTGGGGTAATCAGGATGGCTCCACGATTCCCAATGCAGCTTGTCGTGCTGCGTTTCTGGAGTCTGGTACATACCCTTTTGTGCAGAAAAATGAGTTTGCTGCCAATGTCATTGATTATAATAATAACGCAGCTGTCAGCTCGGTTGTGACAGATGGTAATCTTTGCAGTGCTGGCTCTGCCGCTAAAGCGGGCATGGATATTCCGTCCTCGCAATGGCAAAAGACTGAATTGTCTGCCGGTACACACACACTGAGATTCAGGGCAACTGCACCTCACAACCCCAGCTATTGGCGAATTTATTTGACCAGACCCGGATTTGATTCTTCCCTACAAAGGTTGCACTGGTCCGATCTCGAATTGATCAACAGCCATGATGACCTGCCCGTAGTGAACGGGTATTTCGAGATGGATATCAATATTCCCGAAGGAAGAAGCGGTACCGGTATTCTTTATGTGCGGTGGCAACGCGCTGACCCTGCAGGAGAAGGCTTCTATAACTGTTCTGACATTGCTTTCAGCAGTGATGGGGTGACACCAGCTCCAACACCTTCTCCAGATCCGGATCCTTCACCTGAGCTGGTGAATGTTGGAACCTATGTGAGTACCGGGCACGATATTGCTGAAGCTGGTGATAGGGTCCGCTTCCGACTCTTTGACGGCACAGGTAAAGAAGTGGCGGATGAGCAGATTGCCATTACCAGCAGCAATGCCGACTTTAACCTCTGGACCACAGAGTTGGCACTGAAGGTGAATGATCGCAATCAGGGTAAAGCCTTCATTGGTATCTGGCATCAGGAGATGAATCATTTGATGTATGATGAAGACAACCTGTTCAGCAATCGTATCTGGGCTCCTGACACTAAACACTCAGCATCCACTTCCGTCATAAAAGCAGATAACGTTCCCACACCCTCTCCGACACCGAATTACGAATATAAGTATCCGGAAGGTAAAGGTAGCTATCAGCCTGGTTCAGTTGTCCTTGGCACAGATGGTGAGATCTATCAGTGCAAGCCTTTCCCTTACTCTGGTTGGTGTAATCAGTCTACTTTGTATTATGCTCCGGGAACCGGTTTACACTGGTCCGAGGCCTGGATGAAAAAGTAAGTTCGTTGATTCAGGTCGGGCTTTTGCCTGACCTGTTGACGGTTTTGAGAAAACCTTGTAGCTATCAATCCGGTGGCCATCAAAAATGGCAATTGATGTCAACAGAATATACAGATCAAAACATGGGAGCCTATGTTCAGCTGTATATGGTGTGCAACCGGAAGACAGCTAAATTACTGAGACTCCCATTTTTAAACATTCCAATAATCAGTAAGCTTTTACCTGGTTAATATTTTTTGCAATGATACATTTTTTATCTTTTGTCAGTGTGAATGTATATCGACCGGTATAAGGCATTACATCATCCCCACAAACTATATAGCCAGGAATGCCAGGATCAAAAAATCCTAATTGTATGTTTGAACCACGTTTTATACCTAAGTTTATTAATATAATATTGTCTTCAGTAATAGGTCTGGTGTCTCCTGGATAGAGAAACCCTCGTTGGTTATCAGCGGTAAAACCGTTTTTAGTTGCGGCAATTGCTGGGTAGACATTGATTTCTTTTTTAGTTGGATCACTTGGGTCAATCGAATCATTTCGGATGATAAATAAAGGAGCATCAACTTTTAAATGGTCCTGGCCTTTTGTGCAAGGAAAATCACTGCCCTCAAAAGCCCATCCATTTTTTTTACTTAGTGTAAAGCTATAATTACAACCTCCTGTATAGAACTGTTCATTTAAAGAAGTGTTTAATACTAGATTTATAGGAGTTGTGAACTTGTCTACTCTTACTATGAAGTAATTGGTTTTAGGATTTCGATCAAGATAAATGCTTCTATCATGCTGGTCGTATATGAGTGAATCTCCATCAAATACTTCTATAGTGTATTCATCCGGATTGTCGAATACAAAAGAATCAGCAAACAAAGAAAACGAAAAAAATAGCAGCAGAGAAATTAAAAAGGAGATGATTGATTTCATGATTTGACCCTCGCTATTACTTATCACATAGAACATTATACAAGAATTGATTAATCATTAGGTAAACCCCCGGCTATGCCGGGGAGACTCGCATAGGTCATACCGAGGCTTCGGTAGCTAACCTCAAGGGTTCCGCCAAGAACCAAGAGGTTTAACTTACCCTCTGTGTCAGGATAGATGTCGCATCTTTTGATTCATGACTCTCAATAACTGAGAGAGCATATATGGGACATCCAATGTACTAGCTCAAGTCATATGTGGGACATCCAACAGACATATGTGGGACATCCAATGTTACAAGCATATGTGGAACATCCAATGTACTAGCTCATATTCAGAATTCTACTTAGCTAAATCCAACTGCATAAAAGAGCTCAGAGTATTTGCTGAAATCGACGTATCTGCAGGCACATCCACCAGGAGCTCTCTCATCAGCGATCGCCATTCAACAGACAAGAACACCCTTGGTGGTTCAAAAAAATGGCCGCAGCCAAAAGTCTTCAATGAGTAAGCGTTCAAGCAGGGTATAGACTCCCCCTACTTATCGAGATCGGATTTTAACGGATTGGCCCCGAATTTCTCTTTCCAGATTCGTGGGATTAGCTCCCGGATATCTCGAGCCGGATGGTAACTGATGCGCTGAAGCACATCGACGAAGTACTTGTATGGATCAATGCCTGCAAGAAGACAACTGACGATTAACGTCTGGAACACGGCAACATTGTCTGCTCCTTCTTCTGTCCAGCAAAAAAGCCAGTTTTTTCTCCCCATCGGGATACACCTGAGACTTCGCTCCAGGTGATTCGTATCAATGGCGACATCCGGATTATCCAGATAAAGCCGTAGCTCTTTTTCCCGTTTGTTCACGTAGCCAAGAGCCTTGCTCAATGGGTTGCTTTTCACCAGATTCAGGCGACGAAGTTGTTCTTCATGCCAGTTAAAGAACTGATCAACCAGTGGCTTGCCATTCTGTTGGCGGTATTCCCGCTTTGCTTCGCCTTGCAGCTCAGCTTTGCGGATTTCGTCTTCGACTTGATAGATCGCACCTATGCAGTCCAGCGCCTCTTTTGCGGCTTCTGGCTCGACCTCTTGTGACTTAACGAAGTATCTCCTGCTATGTGTCCAGCACTGGGCATGGATGATTTTGGGGTATTTCATGCACAGGCGGTCGTATTCCGAATAACCATCGGTCAGCAAGACCCCCTTATACTCTTTCAGATAAGGTTCTACGACCCTGCCAGAACGAGTGGTGGAGAAAGTAAAAGCTATCTCATTCTGGTCTCCGTAAAAACACCAGAAGTAGCCTCTTTGCATCTTGCCCTTGCTTTTACGGCCCGCTTTTCCGGGCGTTTCATCCAGAGTGAGGACACGACTTTCCAGACAGCTGTTGAGCACTTCGTCAGCGATGGGTTTGAGTAAGTGCCCGGCACGCTGCTCAAGATGTGTCAGGGTTCCACGGCTGATAGTAATACCACTGGACTCAAGTTTCTGATGCTGGCGGTAAAGCGGTGCGTGAAAGCGGTACTTCTCTACCAGCAGACCTGCGATAAAGCTGACATCGGCAAAGCTGCGATCAAATAATCCTGATGGTGCGGCTACCGTTGTTAGCGTCTGGCTGGGCTTATGGCGAACGACTTCGCGCTGATATTTCAGGATGACATAGCTGGCAGGGCGCTGCGCCAGCCGATAGGTGTACTTGTAGTCAATGATTTCGTACTGGTCTGCGTCTTCACCCTTCATTTCTGCAGCAGGCATCGGGATGAGTTCAACCGGTACATCTTCAGTAAAGCGCAGCCCCTGATCGGTCACACAGTCTTCAGGGCGATTCTTTTTCCGCCGTTCGTAAGTGATGGTTTCTGTGGGAGTTTCCTGCTCTTCAGGCTTGTCCTGAAGGATTTCTCCCAGCGCCAGCTGGTCCGGATTCTCAATCAGGCGCTTTTCGGATTTTTCACCAAATAGCTGATGTTTAAACCAGGCCAGCTGATGTTTAAGAGAAGCTATTTCCTGATCACGCTCCGACAGCAAGACCAGGATCTGCTGGAGCAGGTCCTGGTCAGTGGTGCCGGGGGTCGAAACAGGTAATTTCATGGCGGTTAAAGATAGACCTTTGACTCTCCTTTTGTGTAACGGGACGGTTGATGTTTGTAGCGTTTATATTGCTGAACGCAGCGGGTATCAATGCCTTCAAGGATGAGCTTCAGATCTGTCCACGCCATTGTTTGCTTGATGGATTTGCCTGCATGAGTATGAAACTGACCCTGTTCCAGTCGTTTGCTCCAGATACAGTATCCACTGCGATCAAAATACAGCACCTTGCACTGGGTTTGTTTGCGGTTGATGAAGACAAACAGCTGGCCGCTGAGTGGGTCTTCTTCAAGTTTGTTTCTCACCAGGGCAGACAGGCCGTCGTAGGATTTACGCATGTCGGTGGGCCGGTTGTAGAGCCAGATCCGAACCTGAGATTCTGGAAAAAACATGATCAGCGACGCATACGAAGAATAACACCACCGGGCAGCTCAAGTTCCAACTGCCAGTTTAAGCTGGCTGGAGGTTCAGTCAGCCCGTTTGGGACTTCAACCCATTCCGGGGCAGAAGCCTGAGCGATATCAAAGGAGTCAGTGTTGTCGTTATCCCTGAGTTTGCGCTTCCAGTTTGTGAATGTTGCCAGGCTTATGTTTTGAGTTTGGCAAAAAGCTTTCTGGCTCAAGCCACTGGCTATTTGCTGATCAATGATCTGTTGCCACTGCTCAGGGTTGAGACGGGTAAAGGGTTTTGTCAGTTGCTTCACGTTAGGTATCTCCTGCGTTGTTTGCAGGGGAAAGGCTGGCAGTCAGGTTGTGATTTTTGAAGACGTCCTCAAATGAGCGGTTACTTCAATGATGACTTTTGGCTGCACCTGATTGGCAGGAGTCTCATAAGCTTAACCATCAACAACACGGCTGTACTGCTCTCTGAGATTTTCCATAGCCTGTAGAATTGCCGAAGCGACATCTACCTTGTACAGCGAGGCATTGAACGACACTTTTCTTGTCTTGCAAACCTTGGGCTTGTTTCTCTGGAGGGCTTATGGATCAGCTTTAACCATCCTCGATGAACCTACCCCGGTGCGGACCCGAATGTCGATGTGCTTGGGGGCTGGAGAGTAGAGACATCCAGCTACCTGATTCAGGTGGCTATAGTTTTTTTTTAGCCCACCACTTATTTTTGTATAAGCGCTCTTTGAAGTAATTGACAGTTTTATTACGATCTAATGTAGTGGCTAACCTTCTTTCCATATTAATCATGTTTCTTTCATCGACAGCATCTGATGAACTTCTGTAAACCAGCTGCATTAGTGCAAAGATAAAGTTATCTGACAGCGCGTACAGATGCTCAAGAAGACCGTGAATGAAAGGATAGCTTATAACCAAATACACAAGAGTTGGATTTATTTCATAGCCGTAGTGTGAGTATATTTCCAGAGGGTCAGATTTGGCTTTAACAGATATAACTAAAATTAGTAGCAGTACTCCAGTAGCTTTAAACATATGCATCAAAATGCCTTCCTAAAATGAAAAACTACCTATAAACACCTTCTTTATAGATCATCCTTCTAAGATAGCCAGTTACTGGTGTGCCACTATGATTGTAATGATTATAGGGTGATTATAGGACATCCTTATATTTGACAAACAAGCCAGCTCGTCTAATTTTGCTCCCTGTCGCTGATTTTTAGTTCCGGCAGGAGAGGTTATGACCCGTGCGCGAAGTTCTCTGATCGACTCAGGTTGCACGCCTTATTATCACTCTATAGCTCGATGCGTACGCAGAGCATATTTGTGCGGAGAGGATCATTTAACGGGCAAAAACTATGAGCACCGTCGGCAGTGGGTTGTAGATAAGCTCAGGGAACTGGTTTCAATCTTTTCTATAGAAGTCTGCGCCTATGCGGTTATGTCGAATCACCATCATGTGGTTTTGCATATCAATCAGAAGCCTGCCAGAGAGTGGACACGAGATGAAATTTTGAGTCGATGGACAAGGCTTTTCACAGGGCCGCTCCTGGTTCAGAGATATCTTGCTGCTGACCAGTTGAGTCATTCGGAACTGGCTCGTTTGGATGAATTTGTTGAAGAGTATCGAAATCGTTTAACGAATATCAGCTGGTTCATGCGTTGCCTGAACGAATATCTTGCCCGTGAGGCTAACCAGGAAGATGGCTGCCAAGGTCGCTTCTGGGAAGGGCGGTTTAAAAGTCAGGCGTTGTTGGATGAGGCGAAGCCTGAGAATGTGGGAGGTTCCATGAACTGAAATCATTCATTGAAATCCAGCAGGTTCAACTCCTGCCCGGCAAAGACTAACCATCAGCCGGAAACGAGTCTTGCATAGCCAGCGGTAACGATGGTTGTGAAGCGTAGACAGTGGGTGCTAAAGCCATGTGATTGAGTCTCGAAATGTTGCAATTGTTGGTGGACTTCATTGTTCAGGAAATGGGGTCAGCATTGGTTTGCCGCTACGGTAAGGCAACATCAACCTAACCGGGATCGGAGAGCAGGGCAGAGGTACAGGATGGATTTCTCAGGAACCTGTGAGGTCCAGTATTGACCTGGGTGTAATCGCCATTGGTTCTATGGCTGAACAGAACCCGGTCATCAGGTATCGCTTTAAACCCGATGAAGCAAACATGAAGCAGCATGCAGGAACCCGGAAGCGAATACATAAGTGACCGGGCAGTAGGTACTGGAAGTCTTAGTGTCCCATAGTACTGATGACAACGGGGAACTCTGCTCAGGAGGACCCGGACGAGGAAAGGGGACATCATAGTTATTGACCCGTTTGTGGGAAACACAAGAGGTGCTCAGAAACCTGTGTTTGTGTCAACGAAACAGAAACGGATAGCCACACTGGCCAGAGACAACCCGGCCATGGCTTTCACTTCTCTCAATCATCACATGGATTATCAGTGGCTTTATCAGGCATACCAACTGACCCGTAAAGATGGCGCTACAGGAGTAGATGGTCAGACGGCTGAAATGTATGAACGACAGCTGGAGTATAACCTCCTGAATCTGTTGGATCGTATCAAATCCGGTCGCTACCGAGCACCCGCTGTGAAGCGGAGTTACATCGATAAAGGAAACGGTCAGAAACGGCCTTTGGGCATACCCACTTTCGAAGACAAAATTGCTCAGAGAGCGGTGGTTATGCTACTGGAACCCATCTACGAGCAAGACTTCTATAACGGCTCCTTTGGCTTTCGCAAACAAAGGTCGTCACATGAAGCCTTGTGTAGTCTGCGTGAAAACATTATGAGAAATGGTGCCTACTGGGTGCTGGACGTGGACATACAAAAGTATTTCGATACGATTGACCATGGTCAGCTAAGACAGTTTCTAGCCAGACGAGTGGCTGATGGCGTAGTAAGAAAACTGATCGATAAATGGTTGAAGGCAGGTATTCTTGAGTCTGGGGAGCTTGTCTACCCGACGCAGGGAACACCACAGGGCGGAGTAATTTCACCGCTACTAGCCAACATTTATCTTCACTATGTATTGGATAACTGGTTCACTCAGACAGTCCAGCCAAGGATGCGTGGAAGATGCAATCTGACGAGATTTGCTGATGACTTTGTCATGGTATTTTCGGTTCATGAAGATTGCAACAAGGTTGAGGCAGTGCTGTCAAAGCGGTTTGAACGCTTTGGACTTACACTGCACCCGGAGAAAACGCGATGCGTTGACTTTCGGCCTTACTGCCGGAAAGAAAACAAACGCAACGGCAATCCGGTCAGCTTTGACTTCCTCGGGTTTACCCACTTCTGGGGAACTTCCCGTAGAGGGAATACTGTTGTTTACCAGAAAACAGCAAAAGGGCGAATTGCCAGAACTTTGAAGTCGTTCAACCAATACTGTCAAAAATACCGACATAAGTCATTGGGTGAACAATATATAGCGCTCAACCGGAAGCTTCGGGGGCACTACGCATACTTCGGAATAACGGGCAACGCCAAAGCGTTAAGTACGATCCTACATCGAGTGAAGAAAATCTGGCACAAGTGGCTCAGTCGGCGTTCGCAGAAGAGCCATATCACGTGGGAGAAATTCAATCTGCTTCTGGATCGCTTCCCCTTGGCACCGCCGAAAATCTATCATCGGTATTCATATGGTCGTCGGCTAGTGAACCAATAATTGTGAGGAACCGGATGCGTTAATTGCGCTCGTCCGGGTCTGCGAGGGTTGAGGTCGGCAACGGCCTCTTCTACTCGGACACAGCGGGTGAGGTATGTCTGCTCTGACATGTGGAAGCCCTATGTAAAGGCGATCGCCGAGTTTGCCAATCAGGCGCTGCATATTCTGGATCGATTTCACATTGTGGCCATGCTGAACAAGGCCATCGATGAGGTCAGGGCATCAGAACACAAACAGCTTCAGGCTGATGGCTATGAGCCTGTTTTGAAAAAGACCCGTTGGTGTCTGCTGAAACGGAAGGAAAACCTGACCGAGAAAGAAGAGATCAAGTTAAATACAGTGCTTCAGTATAATCTCAAAAGTGTCAGGGCCTATCTGCTCAGAGAGGAGTTTCAAGTGTTCTGGAGTTACATATCACCACACTGGGCAGGAAAGTATCTGGACCGGTGGTGTACAAGAGTCATGCGGTCAAAGATAGAACCGATGAAGAAAGTAGCTAAAACTGTTCGGCGACACAGACCACTGATCCTGAATTGGTTCAGGGCAAAAAAAGCATTTTCCAGCGGAATTGTGGAAGGTCTGAACACCAAGATAAAACTCACTACGAGAAAATCGTATGGTTTCAGAACCTATAGATGTGCAGAAATCGCTTTATATCACGCACTGGGCAACCTGCCCGAACCAGAAATGCCCCACAGATTTTGCTGACGAGGCTCTTTTTTTAATGGATGTCCTGTTTTTCCCTGCTTTTTTTTCAATGTGGATGTCCTATTTTTTCTTATCGTCCACATCATTCGTTGCCAATACAAAGCCCCCTATAGAGCGCTCTGCATCTTTTCGACAGTCAACAGATATCCAAAAATCTCCGCTTGGATAAAACACCACGCTATTCGGTTTGGATCCTTTTCCGGACGACTCACCCTGTTATAGCACTGCAACACCATAAGACTAAAAATCCTCACATAACTGACATCTGTGCTGCTCAATATGTCAATAGGCATAACAAATTAGTTTGTTTAACTAACAATGTGGTTGTCGAGAGGAGATTTCTCACTGGTCTATGGTCAGAAATAATGCAGTCAATGTCATTCGATTTAATTAATTCAATAAGATTTTGCGCAGGCTGTTAATTAGAAGGTGTATTAATCTTTGTCATTGTAATTATTGTCACTGCAATTCTTGTCACTTATGTATACATTAATTAAACTGGAAATGATGCGAAGGCCGACCTTATTGATAACATGGTCTTCGCATAAATATACTGTATCAAAAGGAGATAATTATGTTCACGATTACCTGGCAGGGTGGTAATGGATTGAAACCAGTTTCACCACCGAATTTTGAGCAGACGCTGGATAAACTGGAAAACGAAATCAGTGAAACTTCTGTCTCAAAGTGGCTTGTTCGCACAGTTTGCCTTACTACTAGCCTGCAAGCATTGAAGATTAGCAGAAACTATGTTGGAGAAGGCAAAGCGGTAGCTATATCAATAGGTACTCTGATCTTGACTCGTGTCTTGACCCACAAACTTTTCGTTCAACCAAAAATAAACCGGTTGCGCACGGAATATCGTCTGTTAAGCGGTCAACTTGAAAGACAACAACATGTCGACTCTGGCTCACTCAAAAAGTTGCACAATATGGTCGGTTTAGAGAACTTAAAAAGACACGTCGAAAAAATACAACAAAAAATGATGGTTCGAGAAATGCGGAGAAATGCCAGCCTGGAGTGCAAGGATTTATCCCGTGGTCATATGCTCTTTACAGGTAATCCGGGTACAGGAAAAACCATGTCTTCTCGGCTGTTAACAAATATTTTGTATGAACTCGGAATAATAAAAGAAGACAAAATCGTTATAGCGGATCGATCCCGGCTGGTTGGAGAACATGTTGGGCATACGGCTATCAAAACCGAGGCGCTGGTTAATTCAGCACAAAACGGGGTACTGTTCATCGATGAAGCATACAGTCTCTTCAAGCCCGGTTCAGATCGTGATTATGGCACTGAAGCCATCGAAAAAATATTGGTCATGTTGGAAGACCCTAAAATAAATACATTAGTCATCCTGGCTGGATATCATAAGCAGATGGAACAATTGATTGAGTCTAATCCGGGGTTTAAATCCAGAGTGCCAATAAAGATCCATTTTGATGATTACAAAAATGAACAGTTAATCCAGATATTCCAGAAAATGTGTGATCACAACGGTTATCAGCTCTCAGATGATGCCGTCACTATTTGTAAAGAAACATTATTAGACATCAAAAAACAAGAGGGTGAACATTTCGCTAATGCCAGAAGTGTCAGGAACTTTTTTGAGAGTGTTCAATCTGCTCAAGAGTGTCGGCTCGCCAGAGAATTTGGTGCACAATTTGACGGTAACAATGGGACTCCACAGGAGGACTCTAAAACTTCTCAAAGGGCAAACTCTGCTCATCCTACTGCAGATGTTGAACAGCTGATGGAGTTTTCCGTGGCTGATTTGAAAGCAGCTATGGAGGATTATCAGTATCAGTCAGCTTATCATGAATCAGATGCCTGGAAGGACATATACCGCTGATCAGTTGCAACGGGCGAACCCTCAAGCTCCCGGCAAAAGCTCATCAAAAAGGGGTACCATGACCCATTCCCCGGCTTGTTTATTAGCATTTTCCTCTGCTAGGAGGCCGACCGAGAATAGACTGCCCTACTGCGGCGGCAGCAAATTGGTCTGAAAATCCGCTTTTGTTCGTCAAATAGCTCGCTATTCTCCTCACAAAACCGAATTTTCATCCTCAATTTTCTGCCGTCCTCGCTACGGGCGCTATTCTCGGTCGGCCTCCTAGGACGATACAGCAGTCAGACTGTTTCCTTTTCTGTTTCTCTTTTTTGGATGTCCTATTTTTCACTATTTTTCAGGATGATTTTTCTATCCTATTTTTCTATGATTTTTCTATTCTTCTATCATTCCGGGGTTAACAAAACCGGGTAGGGAATGCCCTCCAGAAAGCAACCTTTTGCCCACCATCAGGCACAATAACACCCGATTTTTTAAGCTTGGGGACCAGTGAAATTGGCCCCCAAAATTCACATCATTCTTCTAAATCTTTGTTTTCATTATCAAAATTCATCTCATGAAACTCATACCACATCAAGTTAAGCGCCCCTTCCTGTCACTCTAACCTCTTGTTTTACTGCGATTCTGATTACCGTTGAGAACTATAAAACCCCTTGAAACACCTATAATTCATCAGCATTTACTCCCAAATTTACTCCCAAAAACTTGCTTGAAAGGTAATGCTGATGAGTATCTATTGCGACACCCGAAAGCGGAAGAAAGGCACTGTTTACAAGTTCATCGTTCAGGTCATGAAAAAGCATTTCGTAGCCAAAGAACAGATGACATTTCCGGACAAGCCGTCAGGACGTGCCTGGGCAAAACAGGTTGAAAAGGAAATGCTGAGAGAAGCGGAAAAAGAGGAACCAAAGTACGAGGCGGCTCAGTCTCGAACCGGCGATATTACCCTGAAATCTTACCTTGAACATTACAGGCTAAAACAGGGTACCCTGCCAGAAGAAAAGCAGATCAGCTATCGGGATATGCAGGCGATCAAATTTTGGGAGAAAAGCTGGCTGGCAGAGAAGAGGTCAAATGAAATTACCGAGCAGGATTTAATCAAAATCCTCGATGAACGACTGGAGACGGTTACTCCATCGACCAATCATTTATATGTCTCTGTACTGAGGCGTGCCGTCAGCTGGCAAAAGAGGGTAGGAATTTACTTCAAGAGTTTTATTAATGATGAAGTGATGAAGGAGCTTTGGAAGCTCGGATTGGTGGGAAAATCCCGACGGCACGACATACGGCCTACTGAGGAACAGATACTTCAGCTATATCAGGTACTACTGGCTGGTTATAACAAACCAACTGGAACCATACCTCACCATCACATCATGATGTTCAGCATATACAGCACCTTTCGTGAGGGAGAGGTTTGTAGCATCAAGTACAGTCAGCTCGATATGGAGCATGGGCTTGTGATCATTGAAGACAGGAAAGACCCCAACAATAAATTCGGGAACCATCAAAAAGTGCCCATACCTGTTGAGTGTCTTGAAATTATTGAGAGGCAGCCAAAGTTCGAGGGGGAAGACCGGATATTTCCTTATAAGGCAAAATCTATCGCTGTGCGCTTTTCCTATTGGACGAAAGAGCTTGGGTTTCCAGATATCCGGTTTCATTCCTTTCGGCACGAAGGTGTATCAAGGCTGTTTGAGCAAAATATGTCGATTCCTGAAGTGGCACTTCGTAGTGGTCATAAAACCTGGGAGCATCTGCGGCGCTATACTCACCTCTTGCACAAAGAGCCACCGGATTTATGGGGGCAGTGCAAGAGAATAGAAAATAATTACTGGGCTGAAAATGAGCTGGTGAACAGGCAGTTGCTCAAGGCTTCGATGTCGCTTTCATGGGGAACGGAGTAAGAAACTTAAAGTTCTGCCTGCTGTGGTCAGTGCATATTTTCTAAACCTGTAGCCACTGCTTCAGTGTATTCTCCAGTTTTTCAAGCTGCTGCTGATGCTTGTCTTTGTTTTTTGACAACTGCTGAATATTCTTTAGCTTCCAGCGGATAGCCGGAAGTTCTGCAGCAGAAGGCTCGTCAAACAGTGTCCAGTCTGGCTTGCCTCGTTTGAAAGATAATAGAAAATCCTGGTCTCTCTCGGTGAAGTGAGCTTGCAAGGCTGCCACCATACGAGAACGGGTTTCTATTAGTTCGTTCAATTCCACTGGTTCTTTCGTCATACCGGCAAACTCATCGTAAAACGTTTGCTCCAACTCTTTCCAGCGTGGTGACATGACTTCATGTATGGGGCGTGGATGGCTCAGTGTGTAGGTTAGAAAGCCAGTAAATATCTCTCTGGAAATTCCACCTGCATTTAGCATTCGCTGTACATCATACAAGTCTCGTGGGTGCTGGCGATCCATAGCAGCACAAAGCTTTCCTCCATATAAATCGGCCTGACTGACAACAGGTATTTCAGCATAGCCAAATCCATCCTCTACTGACTCAACCACAGGCAGCAACTCTGGGTCATGCAGTGTACCCCGGGCAACAGGAGAGACTTCGATTTTGATGGTTGCGGATTCTGTAGTAACAATAATTCTTAATTCGTCTTGTCGGTTGTCCTGAAGCACTGCACTGGTTGAAGGCTGCGTATTAATCCGCTCAGCTATACGTTCGAGTGCTGAGCGAACATTTTTCAGTGCTTCATCCCTTGGTTCGAGAGGAAGGTAGGCAAGGTCAATGTCTACAGAAAGTCGAGGAAAATTCTGAACAAACAAATTGATGGCTGTTCCGCCTTTCAGGGCGAAGACAGGCTCGGTTGCCACAACTGGCAGCATTTGGATCAACAGGGACAGCTGTTGGTAATAAACGGATTTTTTGTCCATTTTAGTCTGATCTTCTTTTACGATGCAGGGTAGTGTAGAGATTGAGGAACAGTGATCTGGTAACGCTCGTCGAATCGACCGTTAGTCACTACTTGACGTTTACCTGAACCGAGTTGTATTTGAGATTCATCAAGACGGCCAAACCATTGATGGCCATAGTAATCACTCAGAAAGAGAAATATGCGGTTGGTCTGAACAGCATTACTGCGATTAAGAAGTGACTGCACTTTTCTTGGGCTCAAGTTAACTAAACCCTGAAATAATTTGGCGGCGTGTTCAAAACGAATATTTTTCCCGATAGCATCGACCACTTCATAAGCTGCGAGTTCCGGGCGACTGGCTCTGAGTTCCTTTCCTTTTACGGTTACTGTAGTGAAATCTTTGTCAGTTAGTTCACAAAGCTTTTGGTTACCACTATATAACCAGGGCTGTTCGGAAAACTCCCGAAACCATTTGGGCAGGATTTGCTTGCTTCTGGTCCCAACCCAGACCTGTTCTGAATTCAGTTGCAGATAATGGCTAAGCCCCTGGTGAGTCAAACTGCTAAGCCCTGCAAGGTGTATTGGCAACTGTAACTGTTGAGTAAGAGCCTGCAATGCGTCCGGCCAGTCAGGTTTGATCTTGCCACTGGGTTCCGGACGATAGTAGACACCAGAGCTGAGTCTCTTCAACCAGCCGCTTTTGGCATATTTCTGGGCTAGGGAATAACGTATACCGTTCTCCGTCAGCCATTGTTGGAGCACCAGAGAGCCCGGAGAGGTATGGTTTATTAGCCAGTTTATTTTAGATGACATATTAATACCCAAGGTGTTAATTTATATCTTATGCCAAACAGACAGGTTTGTCTAAATGCAGATATTAATACCTAAGGTGTCAATATATTAAATATCATAAACTGCGCTGTTTTGATCAACGTACTCCTCTAACCTTTTCCCAAGTACTGCTATAGGTTTGATGCCGATTATCAAGATAGTTGGCCAAGTCTGACAACCGAATCATCATCGGCGACTTCCTACTTTCAGTCAGCCGCACTACCGGTACAGGTAGTTGTTGGGAAGCTGCCGCTGCTTTAGCTTTTTTCTCACATAAACCAAAAAACTCGTCACATACCTCTTCGAGGCGGACGTAAGGTTTCTCGTACTTGGCAAAGAGCATCAGTTCAGTATTCATAATATTCAGACTATGACATTGGGTATTAGTGAGGGTTAAAGTGAGGCTTGCTAAATAGATTTATTTTTTCAGTTAGCAAACCTTTATCCCAGGTTTCATTGGTGATTCTGGTTTTCTGGAAGTCATCTTTATTGATCCAGCCTTGTTGATAGCCGCCTTTCACCACCCCTATCAGGAATACATGGACTCGTAAAAAATGCCCAAAATTTGAATGATCGTCCACTGCCTTTCCTTCAAGCCAATCACATGTTCCTCCTGATTATTGACCGTTAATACACTAAGCCCCTGGAAACAGAAAAATACCCATCTTGTTGTTGGGTTCTGGCAGGGCTTTTTTTTCTGGTCTGGAAATACACGACTTTGCTTTTTCAGTTCCTGCCTGATTCTGTGCTGGATAGCAGCGTAGACCATCAGGCATAGAGTCATCACCATTAACAGGGCTTCAATACGTTCCGCTTTCTTCAGATAGAGCGAAGAGACCAGAAAGTCCGGGCTCTTCAGGAACCGAAAGCCGCCTTCAACTTTTTGTTGCGACTTATAAGTAGACAGCAGCTCAGAGGCATTCAAACTATTTTTATCCAGTTCATTCGTGCTTAGGATAAAACAACCCAGTGAGGCTTCTGCATGCTCCCTTTTCTCGCAGGAAACAAAGCATTCAGCCTGCACAAGGTACTCGAAGTGATCAGGCTTGCTATCCGGCGATGGTCTTCCTTTGCCCGAATAGCAGGGTTTACGGATAACCTCTGGCTCTGTTTCGCTTTGGCAAAGTTTCGATTGTTTCTGCCACAAGGCAAAAGCCTTCAATGCATCGTCCCGGCACAAAAAGGCCTTTTTGCTCAGCTTCTCCAGATCACGGGCCTCTTTCAGTGACTGCTTTTGCATCTTTCGGGTCAATGTTTTCCGTTCACTAAGCCCGCGCTTTTTGTTGAGAAACAGGAACCATCGTTGCTGAACCCCTCCGTAGCAGGAAGGCACTTCAGCTGAGTAGTAATCTTCATAGCCTTCAACAGGCACCAGCGACACGGTTGGCGCTTTGCAGACCAGCTCCTTTGCCTCCTTGATGTTCAGGGGCACCCGGGAGATAAACAGCTGCTTTTGCTCATCAAGCAACTGAAGGGTTTCTGCAACATACATGGCAGCATCAGCAACCAGATAGCGGCTATTCAAAGCGGCCTTAAAACATGACAGATGATTTTTGATAATTTCCTGAAAACAGGTTTTGTCGTTTACATTACCGCTGGCAGGGGCCATAAACACAGGGATGCCCGCCTGATTTTCAGTCATTAACTGCAAGACTACCTGATTCAGGTCAGGCCGGTGGTCACGGCTGTAACCTTGGCAGATATGAATACAATTTAAGTCGTCTGGATTGTCATGACTGTTATAGACTCCATCCACATGAAAGCTGGTGCCATCCAGATTTAATGCCTTGCAAGGAAGTTTCAGATGATTGACGACCTTGACGGCCAGATTGAGATACAAGTCGCTAACACCAGCGTCGTACAAACTGTCGAGAGCCCGACCAAGTACCTTGTCGTTCAAGTGTTCGGCCTATATACCTTCCCCGATAAGGCGGTCAATCGGCTTATCCTCAAAAAACTCAGGGAGCATGTACAGAGTTTGCCCCGTAAAGCCCAAGCCATTGATGATCATTGCGACTACAGCTTGTCCAATAGTGACATTACGAACATCGGAGTCATTTGTGATACGGGCATCAATGTATTCGGCTATCTTTAACTCCCGACACATAGCGGCAACCAAGCCAAGGTGGTTGAGGTTCTTAGACTGGTATTGAGCTTGAGGCATGTTGGTGCACCTGAATGTCTGTTTATTTCTTTGACAACAGATTTTAGGCAAATATCAATCGGGGTGGTGAAAGGCAGGTCCAATCTACGAATTGCAGGAACACTCTCTGCTCTGGACAGCCATGACTCAACCCCCATGGTCACAGGGTTGTGGTATGCAGTGCATCAGACTTGTCTATCAAATGCCGAAAGGCGCTTGATTCTGATGATTACTGATGGAGCACCGGATATTGACCACTATGATGCGGTGGTTGACCTGGTGAAACGTTGTGAGTACTCAGGGATAGATGTTATGGGGCTGGGGATCAGTATTCAGCTACCAGAAGAGCTGTTCCCAAAAAGCCTGATGATTGAGCAGTTGTATCAGCTGAAATCTTCTCTGTTCGCTTTGACCAGGGACTGGCTGCTGCACTGAAACTAAAACGCCACTCACTGCTTTTTTGCTGTAGAGTGGCGTTTTCTTCCTGAGCAACTAAATCTTGCCACAAGGCACGATTCGGAATTGTTGCTTCTTATTGAGCATGTTCGGGAACAAAAAATGAGCTTGGGAGTAACAAAATTTTACTCCCAAACACCTGCCCTAGTCATCTAAATCATTGATATCATTATCAAATCCCATATCATGAAACTCATACCACATGACATTGATGATACCAAAGGCACACGCAAGGAGTACGCCCAGAATCCAGGCAAAATACCACATAGTCTGCCCTCCTTAGTAAAGTGAGTGGGTGTTTTCGTTAAGGTGTTCTGCTGTCATACGACCCCACAATTTGTAGAAACACCAGATGGTGTATCCCAGAATGATGGGAACAAATATCATGGCAACCACTGTCATAATTCCCAGCGTCAGGTAACTGGACGTTGCATCCCACAGTGTCAGGCTAACGTTAGGGTGGGTGCTGGACGGCAGAATAAATGGAAACAGTGAGAAGCCGGCTGTCATGATAATGCCTGCCTGGGTGATTGAACTGCAGGTAAAGGCCAGGCCGTGCAGACGGCTGTTGGCCAGCAGGAAGACACCAATGGCGCCAGCAAAACCCATGACCGGTGCAATCAGCATAACCGGGTACTTGGTGTAATTAGCCAACCAGATGCCTGCGTCAGCTATGTGAACTGTTTTGACCAGAGGGTTGGCTTCGCCATTCATAACCAGACCGCTGACGACCTCAAAGCCGGGCAGGTTAGCTACCCAGACACCCGCGAGTGCAAAGGTGACAATGGTCGCAAGGGCAGAGATGCGGGCGACAATGGTCGCACGCTCTTTGATTGGGCTACCAGAGCGCATGCTTTGCCATACAGATCCCTGCATGGTTAGCATAGAGACACTGACAACACCACAAAGAAGGGCAAAGGGGTTCAACAATGAGAAGAAACCCTGAGTAAAACTGGAGCGCATTGTGTCATCCAGATTAAAACCAAAGCCCAGGAACAGGTTGCCAAAGGCTACGCCGAATACCAGAGAAGGTACGATGCCGCTGATAAAGAGACCCCAGTCACAGTACTTTGTCTGCTCGGGTTTAACCTTGGAGCGATAATCAAAGGCCAGCGGACGGACAATCAGTGCGAACAGAACCAGCAGCATGGCCCAGTAGAAGCCAGAGAAAGCTGTGGCATAAACGATAGGCCACGCCGCAAACAGTGCGCCACCTGAAGTGATCAGCCAAACCTGGTTGCCGTCCCAGTGAGGGGCGACGGCATTGATCATGATACGACGTTCTTCGTCAGTTTTGCTCATGAAAGGCAGCAGGTTGGCGGTCCCCAGATCGTACCCGTCCATTATGGCAAAGCCAATGAACAGGACTCCGATCAGAACCCACCAGATGAATTTGAGAACTTCGTAGTCCATAAGGGCCTCCTTTTATGCCTGAGCCATATCGTCGGTACGATTGCGTTCAAAGTGGTAGCGGCCAGTGTGCAGGCTGCTAGGGCCTTTGCGGGCATATTTAACGATCAGGTAAATTTCGATAATGATGCAGATACTGTAGAGCGCAGTAAAACCAATGATGCTGAGCCAGAGGTCAGCTTCTGTCCGGGTAGAAGCAGACAGGTAGGTAGGCAGAATGCCTGAGATCGACCAGGGTTGACGACCAAACTCAGCAACGAACCATCCCATTTCACTGGCAATGAATGGCAGTGGCAACGCATAGAAACAGAGTTTGAGGAATTTTGGACTATTGTACTCAGTTCTGCGGGCCGTCTTGTAGAAGGCGGTTACAAGCAGCAGGAGCATCACAACACCGAGACCTACCATGATTCTGAAAGAGAAAAACAGTGGCCACACGGTCGGAATAGCCTCTTCTGCAGCCTGCCGAACCATTTGGGGTGTCGCGCTTCGAATGTCGTCGGTATAGCGGCTGAGCAACAAGCCATAGCCCAGGTCATCCACGACTTTATCAAACTCGCGACGATTGTCGGGTGTATCTTCACCATTTTTAAGTTTTTCAAGCAGTTCGTAGGCTTTGATACCATTGTTGATTCTCTGAATCTTGTCGTCGATCAGATCTTTGATACCCAGTACTTCTGTGTTTGTTGAGCGGGTTGCGATTATGCCCATGACGTAAGGGATTTTGATCGCGTAATCTGTTTTCTGCTCTTCCTGGTTGGGGAGTCCAAAAACAGTAAAAGCGGCCGGTGCAGGTTCGGTGTCCCACTCGGCCTCGATCGCTGCCAGCTTGACCTGCTGTACGTCACCCAGTTCATAACCGGATTCATCGCCAAGCAGAAGCGTAGAGAGGATGGATGCCAGACCAAAGCCTGCGGCCACCGCAAATGAACGACGAGCGAAACCTATATCACGGCCTTTAAGCATGTACCAGGCACTGATAGACAGTACAAAGATGGCACCTGTTGTATAACCGGCAGAAACCGTATGAATAAATTTCACCTGGGCTACAGGGTTCAGAATCAGGTCAGCAAAGTTGGTCATTTCCATGCGCATGGTTTCATAATTGAACTCTGCACCTACCGGGTTCTGCATCCAGGCGTTAGCAATCAGTATCCACATGGCCGATAGGTTAGTACCTATAGCCATGAGCCAGGTACAAGCCAGATGCTGAACTTTACTGAGTCGGTCCCAGCCGAAGAAGAACATGCCGACAAACGTTGATTCGAGGAAGAAGGCCATCAGGGCTTCAATGGCCAGTGGAGCACCAAAAATGTCACCAACATAATGGGAGTAGTATGACCAGTTGGTTCCGAACTGAAATTCCATGGTGAGGCCGGTAGCAACGCCGAGTGCAAAGTTAATACCGAACAATTTACCCCAGAATTTGGTCATATCCCGATAGACTTGTTTGCCGGTCATAACATAAACCGACTCCATGATCGCCAGAATGAAGGTCATGCCCAGGGTCAGCGGCACAAAGAGGAAGTGATAGAGTGCTGTCATCGCGAACTGGAATCGCGACAGGTCGATGATTTCGTCTGTAATCATGGTGCTCCTCGTTTATGACAGTGTTAAATCAAATCCGTACTGAAAATCAGAAAATGCATGCTGCCACAGAGGTCCTTTTTGTGCTGCAGTTACCGCGCATTCTGGATAATAGATACATGCTAAATGCATGTATCTGGCCGGTGCGCCGGTATATACGAGTTTTAGATGGGTCTGGATCAATCTGTGGCTGGTTAAACAGATTTGTGGACATGTTACTCGGATTTGTTACATATATGAACTACAGTAGGACGCAAAGTTTGATCTTCATCAAAAATGTTTAAAATATATTGTTATCCAGGTTTTTTTTAGGGATATAAATGTTTTTTGTTTGAATATAAAGAATAAATCACTGTGTAAAAACGAAACATTCGAAATGTAAAGTGGATTTTTGGCTATAAGGAATGCTGATGGATGTAATATCTGTCTATCAGTATTTCTGATTGGCATATAGAAAATATTTGCTCGGTTGATTGTTATCAGGATGGGCTGAGAGGTGACTCAGCCATGGCTTCTGGCAGAGCTGTATTTGCTGATGACTTTATTGGCGTTGTATAAGTCAATGTGCCATTTGTTACTGGCAGGGGGAACTTCGATGGGCGAAATATTATCCCGTGAATAGCGAGCGCTCATAGGGCTCTCGAACTGGGCAATGAACTGTAATCGTTTCAAATCGGCCTGATAGGTGTGTACCAGGAAGTTAATGGTTCTCTCACTCAGGGGGACGCGATAGTAACGGATCAGGTTTTGGGCCAGTTTCTCGGCACTGGCCGAGAGGTTTTTATCAACATCTGCGGCCAAAGCTTCTCCCAGCGCTGCCTTGGTCCTGGCGCTCATACCGGGCTCAAGAAAAGCCAGGCTGGAAGCATTGGAACTCTCAATAGCCCTCTGAATCTGTGGGTCATGAAGATGTATGTAGGGGTCTAGAATAGTTGCCACCTCGATGGCCACCTCCCTGGCACGTGTTTCTGTCAGGTATCTCCGTGCAGGCGACAGGGAGTGGACTCGATGGCTATCTTTTCTCAAGCGGGTTTCCTTTGAAAACGCTTCCAGACGGTTGGCAACCTCCATTCTGGTGTCATCGTCCAGTTCGATACTCTGCTCTGAAATAGTCAGGCTGCGTTTTAAGTTCTCTTCAGGGTTGTGCTGATGGAGTGTGGAGAGTTTTTGCCAGTACTTCAGGGCGCGTTTGAGTTTGTCGCTGTCCCGTCCCTGTTTCAGGTAGGCGCGGTGAGCTTCATTGTAGAGTTGAATGGCTTTATCGAGTTGTTTGCGTTTTATGTTCAGGGCCTTAACGTGTTTGCCGGTTTTATGGGTCAGGTCCCTGGCCTGGCGAACCTGCAAACTGAGAGTGTCAAGTGACTCCCTGACTGCCGCCAGCAAATTCCGGGGGCTCAGGCCGTGATCGGTAATAATGTCATTCTGGATATCAACATTATGGAGCCAGGTTGCCAGAGCCTTGAGGCGTGAGTACACCCTGGCCCGGCTGATCCGGAAATCATTGCGTTCTTCCTCGAGCCTGTCCAAAGCCTTGGCCAGATCCCAGCGACCGGTATACTCAATTTTCAGCCAGGAAATTTTGCGCCCGCAAATCAGCTCGAAGCATAATATGAGTATTTCCTCGACATCGTGAAGGGTCATCAATTCTTCATTATCTCGCTCGCTGGCAGTGAGAATCCGCTCAATAAACAGAGGCTCCCTGGGTTGCCCTTCATGGGGTCTGGCCACGATCCCGCTTAACCTGTTTTTGAGCGCTTTGGCTATGCGTGGGTGAAGTTCTTTGAGTTCGTTTTGATAACGCTCTGTGTCATCAGAGACTTCGTGAACAATGTCATGCATTCTGTGATAAAGGCCAGCCCTGCGAAATATTTCAATCTGTTCGGCCTTGCGGGCCAGATCGGGGTCACCCGTAATATCTTCGATGGCTGTTGATATCCATTCCGGACCAAGATCGAACTTTTGCAAGAGAATACCGGCAGAGTGGATGCGACGTGCATCTTCGGTCATATTACGTTGGGTCAGATCACGCACCATGTAAATGATTTCGGGAATTCGGTCGATGATGCTGAGCAGGTTGTTTTTGTCTTGATTGATCCGTCGGCCGTGGGTAACGTCGTAAATTAGCTTGGTGAACAGACCCAGACCAATGGCAACAATAGAATAGCCAACAAAATACAGGGTTTTGTCCAAAGGCATCATGGTGCCGTAACCAATATAGTAGCCTGCAAAGGCGGCCAGAAGTGTGACCGGACCGGCAGTCCAGGCGTACTGCAGTATGGTGACACTCCAGGGCTCCTGGTGAGGAGCGCGTGCCACTTTCTCCAGCCAGCTTAAATTTCGTTCTTCAAGCTGCAGGTCTGCGTCATTCCGTTGCCGTCTCCAGCGACTGAAAAGAGCGGTCATTGTCGTATATTACGTTTTTTTCGGTAGGAGATGAGTACTATATTCTAAAGCCTCAGTGTGACGGTGTAGTATATGTAGATTTACGTTTCAGGATAAGCGTTTTGTAATCTCTTCTCGCGCAGGCTGTCCAACTTTGTCTGGTTCACCAACCGATAGTCGAATATCTGCACAGGAAGGTGCCCGACAGACTCTGTTCTTACCCAGATGCTTGGCCTGGTATAAAGCGTCGTCTGCCTCTTTAAGTATTTTGTCGAGAGTGTCGGTCTGCGGACCGGTGGCAGCAATGCCCAGGCTGAGGCTCAGGGGAACAGGACCTCCCTTGTAGAGTAATGCCGAGTTCCTGAGTCGCTCAGCGATCTTTACGCCCCTGACAGCATCTGTGTTGGGCAGGAGAACAACAAATTCTTCGCCGCCATAGCGGGCAATCAGGTCCTCTTGACGAAGATCTTTCCTTAGTTGACAGGCAAGGTCAGAGAGAACCTTGTCACCCGCCGGGTGACCGAAACGATCATTGATCTGTTTGAAATCATCGATATCTATGAAAATCAGACAGGATTGGGACTTTGCGGAATCAGGGCGGTGAAGCAGTTCTGAAGCCTCATTGACAAAAGCTCTCCGATTCAGAAGACCCGTCAGTGAATCAAGGCTGGCCTGCAGTTTCCAGAATCGAGTCTGCTGATTGGCCTGAAACAGGGTTCGCGCATGGTTGCTGATGTCGGTTATCTGTTGCCACTTCAAAGGTCTGTTGGGTTGGCTTCCCGGTGAGACCACCAGCAGACTATGGTGGTTTTCTTCACTGTGAAGCAGAAATATCCAGTATTTAACGCCGTTTCGATCTTCAAGCCGGATATGGTGCTTTTGTTCCGAGGTAATGATGTTCATCAGCTCATCTTCAATACTGTCAATACTGTTTGTTAGAATCTGGGCTGCTTTAGGGTAATGGCTGCTGACATCCCACTGGTCTTTATTCTTAATCAGTATCATAGAGGGTGTATCGGGTATTATCGCATCCAGAGTTGCCAGAATGCGCTGTCGAATGGTCTTTTCATCCATTAGTGCATTGCTGGGTGCCTGAAGATGTTTGCGAAGGGCTGAATCAAAGACTCGTCGTTTATCAAATTGGCTGTTAACCAGATTGATAGAGATAGCCTGGCGATTCTTGTGTTTGCGGTTAATCCAGTAAAGACCGTTAATTAGCATGGATTGGAGAGCAATTAATGCCAGTTCGGCCTGACTGGGAATGACTCTGGGCCACTCTTTTGAGGCCCAGCTGCTAAATAGGGCAAAGAACAGTGTGAGCATGACCGGTAACGCCAGTTTGGCGGGTCTGACACCCTGCGAAAAAATAGTCAGAAGGCTGGCAATGAGCAGGACTGCGGACACTGCGATCATTAAAAATGCCGCATTGAGAAGCAGGGTTTTCTCTGTGGCGAAGAAGCTGAGAACCAGTCCGACCGACAGGCAGCTAAGCCAGAGCATAAGTCTGTCTGTTTTGGGATTATAGAGTGCCAGCAAACCGAGGTTCTTGTAACAGCCCAGGGCCGAGACAAGGCTGATGACCGTCATGATCAGCACCCAGAATTCGGGGTCCCAGGACCCGTTAATTATCCAGAAAATGTCGCCTTGGTAAAATACGATCAGCGTCGTGGTGGCCAGCAGGTGTGCAGTAAGCAACAGGTAGGAAGGGTGCCGGGTGTAGATCATTACAGCCGCTGTAACGATCAGAAAGAGCAGAAGCAGTGCCAGCAGTGAAGCTGACAAGGCCTGATTCTTGTATTCATCCAGCATGTAGAGTGATTGTGGCCAAAGGTGAGGGTTCAACCTGTTTGGTTCTGAGCTGTCCACACGTATATAAATGTCGTGGGTTTTGTTCCCAGGTAGCCGGAGTTTCAGAACTCTTGGGTCTGACTTGCGGCTTTGACTGCCAATACCCAATGAAGTGATCCGATAACCCTTTTCAGAAGGTGTGAAGACATCAAGTTTCTTGTGGGGAGTCCTTCTGAATACCAGCAACCAGTCTGAATTAAGAGAATGATTCAATGTCAGGCGGAGTTTGTACCAGCGATCACTGGTGCCGGGCTGTTTTCCGCTCAGGATCGCTTCCGGAGCAGGAACCGAAGTCAGGAAGCTGACCAGTTTAACCGGTCCAGACGGTGAAGATTCTGCAACGGAAGTCCCGTGGGTAGCCTGGCTGACAAAAAAGATCAGCAGAAGCACCAGAGCCCTGATGAAAATGACTGCTCTTTGCGAACAGGTTGAGAAGGTCAATAGAACCCGCAATTCAGGCAGTCCTCCATGACGAATTGACAGCTTTTCACTCTTCCTTCAAAGGGTCGTCTGTTAAATCTATTTACCCTGTAAATGATTGTGACACAGACAAGGTGTGCAGGCCAAGGTGGCAGAGCGGATTCGTCACTAATTTAACTTCGACAGTGACGTTGCTTGTCACTGGTGCAACGAGTGTACATCAGGACGTCGAGTCCTGATGTAGTGGAAATTACATTGCAAAGTGCTCTTTAGAAAAAGTGACTTTCTCGTTAATAGGCATAGTCCAGTTGGGCAGAGACTCAATCAGCTCCAGACGGGGCTGGATGCCGCAGTTATTGGCGATCTGGATAGCCAGGCCGGGTCGGGCATTGAGTTCAAGGATCAGTGGACCATCCCTCTCATCCAGGACAATGTCCACGCCCAGATAACCCAATCCTGTCATGTCATAACAGGCTGATGTCAACTTGAGCAGTTTGTCCCAGTGAGGTACTGCCAGTTTTTCAAAGCTGTGACCCGTGTCAGGGTGCCTGTCAATCGGCAGATCAAACTGGACGGCTCTGAGGCTTTTGCCAGAGGCAATGTCCAGACCCACTCCAACGGCTCCCTGGTGAAGGTTGGCTTTACCATCAGAAGCCCGGGTGGCCAGACGCAGCATGCCCATCACCGGAAAGCCCCGGAAAACAATCATACGAATGTCCGGCACACCTTCAAAGCTGTAATCATTAAATACCGGGTCTGCCACGATCAGGCTCTCGATCATGGCTACATCACTTTTGCCTCCGAGACTGTAAAGGCCACCCAGAATGTTGGAAACATGTCGGTTGATGTCTTCAAATTCCAGAGTGTCGCCGCTGGCTTTTACATAACGTGGACCGTCGCGACCCACGATGACCAGAATGCCTTTACCGCCACTGCCCTGGGCGGGCTTGATCACGAAACTGTTGTGTTCTTCAAGCAGGGTACCCAGATCTTTAATGTCGTGCTGGTATTCGACAACACCCAGCAGTTCAGGGACGTCTACATTGGCTTTTTCTGCCATCCTTTTGGTAGTGAGCTTATCGTCCACCTGAGGTAGCAGTTTGCGGGGATTATATTTGATAACATAATCGAGGTTCCGCATGTTCATGCTGAGAATCCCGGCCTCGTGGAGGCTGGATGGACTGGCAAAACTGCGAAAAAATCGTTTGATGAACTCCATGGGTTAACCTCCAACCAGAGGCTTGAAGCGACGAAGTTCCAACAGACGGTAACCGGTGTATTGACCCAGCATGAGGGTCAGACCCAGAACGGTCAATAGCAGCTCCGGAAAGTTATAGGTCAGGTGCTCAACCAGTGGGTTGGACATTAGCAGGTAACTCATAGTGGCCACCAGCAGACTACCAGAGCCTTCAATCAGTACGTCTTTGGGGCCTTCTTCTTCCCAGAGGATAGACATTCTCTCAATGGTCCACGCCAGAATAATCATTGGGAAGAAGGTCACGGTCAGGGCCTGGGTAATCCCCATCTTCCAGGTGAGTACGCTCATAACGCCCATTATGCCTATGACGACAATGATCACCGCCGCCAGTCGGGCGACAAGGAGCATATTGAGTTGACTCAATATCGAGCGAATCCAGAGGCCGATGGAAACTATGGTGACAAAGATAATCAAACCAGGCAGTAACTGGGTTTCCAGGAAGGCCACGGAGATCAGGACCGGCATAAAGGTTCCTGATGTTCTCAGGCCGACCAGGATACGCATGATCAATACGACCAGGGTGCCAATCGGAATTAGCAGAATGCTCTTGAAGGCATTCTGGACTTCCAGAGGCAGGGCGTAGATAGAGAAATCGACCAGTGCTGCATTGTCAGCCCGGGACGTTTCAATGGCCAGATCCCTTGTTGGCTCGTTCTGGGAAATCATCGAAAAAGAGACCCGGGACGCTGTGCCACCCATGACATCCAACAGGGATTTACCACCTCGTTGCCAGAGGAAGAAGTTTTCCGGGTTTCCGGATGCTCCGGTTTCAGGATCAAAGAGTAACCAACCATCATTGGTGTAGACTTCCAGCATCTCTACTATGGGCTGACGACGTCTGCCGTCTTCGAGGTAAAGGCCTCGAACAACCCGGGCCGGTATATCGGCCATGGAGAGCATCTCGATCAGCAGATTGGTGAGCTCAGCACGGCTATCAATCATGCTAAGCAGCATGTTGGTATTCTGACTGGGCTGTTGGGCAATAAATTCCTTGATCAGGGTGCCTGTGAAACTTCGACTATCAGCAGAGCGTTCTTTCACCTGTTCCAGCAGTGAGTCTGCTGCAGTCTGATAAGGTTCCGGCAGGGACGGTTTGGCCTTCAGGGTGTCGTTGTTTTCTTCAACAGGAGGGGCCAGAGGTTCCACCAGTTGTCGATCCGGATGCAGACTCACCTTGTAAAACAGGCTTTGTTTGCCACTGGCCTTGCGAATGCTCCACTCTGCACGACGTTGTCCTTCATCATCATACTGGTTGATGCCATAACCCGGAGAAGCAAAGGATTCATTCAGAATACGGAAGCCGGATTGTTGATCGGGTAAGGTCAGGGATGCCTTGGCGGGTCCACCGTCGGCCTTGAACTGTATTTCAGCTTCAACACTCCAGACGGTGGTAGTTTCTCCCCGGGTTAAGGGAAACCCCAGGGCAAAGTGTTTGTATAAAGTCAGGCCCAAACCTGCCGCGATCAAAATGACCACCGCCAGACTGAGTTGAAAACGTCCTTTCATTCAAAACCTCACTTCTTTTTCTCAGCAATATTTTGCTGGGCAACATCAACCAGAGCCGTATTGCTCAGGAGTCTTTCACCGATAAGAATCGGATGCTCGTAGCCAGTGCGATTGGTCAGCGTAAATTCAACATTTTTGGAAATCTTTCCCAAAGTTATGGGAATAAAGACAGTAACCCGGCTCTGGTTTGCCAGACCGCCGTGACGTTTGATTGAAACTTCACGATGGACTTTGCGCTCAAAGGTCCGGCTGTTGTCACCATTGACGATCTTGAAACGAACCCACTCTTCGCCATTTTTTGTGAAGTATTCAATATCGGTTGCATCAATGGAAGACGTTTTGGCACCTGTATCAATACGTGCCTTGAATGGGTTCTTGAATCCTTTGATACGAACCTCTTCAAGCTCTCCAAACAAAGCAAGACCACTGACGTCGACAGGCTTGTCAATCTGTTTCTTGATACTCAGGTTGCCGCCAGTCGGGAGCTTAACGGTCAAGGTATCCAGGACTTTCTCGGTTGCGATGTATTTCTTGCCAACATTGGCTATGGCCATGTCTTTGAGAAAATCCCGACCAATGAGCAGTGGGAATTCAAAACTTTCCCTGTCGTTCAGTGAGACATCCAGGTTCTGGGTAATATCGCCGACCTTGACGTTTATATTGACGACATAACGGGTCTGGGACTCTTCACCGCCCGGAACCTTGATCAAGACAGTGTCTTTGACGGGGAGTTCCAGAGTGACATTGCCCTTGCTGGTTCTGGGGAGGTCAAAGCGAACCCACTTTTTACCATCCCGTTCAAAGTTCTTAATGTTTCTGGCATCAATCGACGAGCGTCCTGCACCGGTATCGATCTTGGCATTCATTTTCAGACCGTATTCTGTGAGAGTGCCTATCTCTGCAAAACCCAACACCAGTTTTCCGCCAACACGGGCGGGGGTTTGAACCAGTTGCTGTTTAACAGAAATGGTATCCGGATGAAGAGGCTTGGAAGGTTTAAAAGTTTGTAATTCTTCTGTCTTCTGTTTTGAGTCGGGCGCCTCGGTTTCTGTCCTGGAGGTCTTTTGACTGTCCGTAGTTTGAGCAGGTTTTTGTAGCACCTGGCAGCCAGTCAAAGCGGATATCGCCAGGATAAGCGCGGGTAATGCCGGAAAACGGGTCATGGGTAAGCTACTTATTTTTACATAAAATGAGTGAATGGTAGCCGCGATAGTCTATCGCAAGCCGAGCAGCTTACTTGATGTTTGGTGACTTGCCAAGAAGTCTGGCCTTGTGAGCAGGCTATGAAGGGGTAACGCGTTTCCCGATCAGGCAGGTAAGAACAATAGTCACCACAGAGGGGGCAACCCAGCTTAAATTAAAGTCGTACCCTGGTAGTGACTCAAGAGGTACCAGAAGCTTTTGTGTAATTGGATGGTTCAAACCCTTACTGGCATCGACCAGACTGAGTATAAAGGTGACCAGGAGCGTGGCTCTGTAGACCAGCTGAGGATTGGGTAGCAGGCTTTTGATCAGTCCCAGGAGAATCAGGGCAATAGAGACCGGGTAGAGTACCAGTAAAACAGGAATAAACAGTTCGATCATCTGGTTGAGATTAAAGTTGGCAAACATCATGCAGGAGAGACTGATGGTCGCCACAAGTACCTTGTAATTGAGTTTCCCGGAGAGATCACAGAAATACTCCGAAGCAGCAGTGATCAATCCAATTGCGGTAGTCAGGCACGCCAGTGTCACAACCGTTGCAAGCAGAACATTGCCATAGAAACCAAACAGTCTGTTGACATAAACAGAAAGAATCTGGCCGCCGTTGTTTGGGTGGGCAATGATTCCGTGACTTTGAGCACCCAGATTGAAGAGGGACAGGTAGACCAGAGCCAGTCCGAAAGCTGCTAGACAGGCCGTTATGACAGAATATCTGGCCAGGGCGTCGGGTGCGGTAATACCGTGAGATTTAAGGTTGGTAATGATGACAATGCCGAACAGCAGTGCAGCCAGAGCATCCATCGTCATATAGCCTTCAAGGAATCCACTAAAGAAAGGATTTTCTGCATATCCGTTCATAGGTTCACCGGCTTCTCCCAGAGGGGAGATGAGGGGAGATATACCGAGAATCATCAGCAAGAGGATGAGGGCCGGTGTGATGATCTTGCCTACGGATTCAAGTAATTTTCCCGGATAGAGGCTGAGATACCAGGCAGTGCCAAAGAAAATGATGCTGTATGCCAGTCTGGAAGTGCTGTCGGGCTCTTTCAGAAACGGGATTATTCCGATTTCATAGGCAACAAGGCCGGTTCTCGGGACACCGTATATCGGGACAACAATGATATAAATGCAGCAACCCATCAATGCAATCATGTTGCGTGGCAGTTCACCGGTGATCTCGTTGAAGCCGCCGCCAACTCGGGAAATCATGACCACAGCTAACAAAGGGAGAAGCACTCCGGTGACCAGAAAACCGGCAGCAGCAAGCCAGACGTGGGTGCCAGCCAGCTGCCCCGCCAATGGAGGAAATATGAGATTGCCCGCGCCAAGAAACATGGCGAAGGTCATAAAACCCATACCAATGATGTTCTGAAGACTTAATCGTTGCTTCATGCGTAAGGTTCTGCCTTGATTGAATGTTATCTGGTCAGAAACGGACGTCCATGCTCAATCCTGGGAGATGAACGATTTTTTTGTAATGAATAGGAAGTATGGACTCAATTTCAGAAAGTGGTAGTCCGGTCCGAGTTTTGCTCGGTCATTATTCGAGATGAGCATAAGATTAACTTTTGTTAATCTTATGCTCATTGGGTCTTCATTGTAGAGTCACTATCCTTTGCGATTATTCACTGATTTCATACAGGTAAGTGTCATGAGGCTTTTAAAAGAGGCCATTCTGGGCCTTTTTCTGGTATCAACCGCTGCTCTGGCAAGCCAGGAGAATGTCCTGCTTCAGCTGGCTATCGAAAATGCCAAAATCAAACCCGAACAGGCCATTGCGAAAATTTCCGACCGCTATTCCGGGCATCTCAGCGAATTTGGCATCGATGATGAAGACGGTAGAATGGTTTATGAGTTTGCCATTGTTGATCCAGAAGACAGCGTTGAGTTGGAAGTAATTATGGATGCTGACTCGGGAAAGGTCTGGCTGGACGAAAAAGACAGGCTTTCCAGCAAAAAGTTGAAACGTAAAAAGTACCAGCTGTTAATGAACAGTGGCATGACTTTGAAGAAAGCCATTGATGAAGCGAAAAAGATTGTTCCGGGGCAGCTGATGGAAGCAGAGCTTGAACAGGAGAAGGGTATTGTATTTTTTGAAATTGAGTTGTTGACGGATAAAGGCGTGCGCAAGGTGATTGTTGATCTTCAGTCTGGCAGGCCGATTCCGGTGACCCAAAAATGATCAGGCTTTTGATTCCCTTCCATGGTCGGAACGGAATAGGTGTGATGATATGAAGTTGCTAGTGGTTGAGGACGACCGGACAACCCGTGAATACATTGCCAAGGGATTCATGGAGCATGGCTGGACCGTGGATGTGGCTGACAATGGCCGGGATGGTCTGTTTCTGGCATCAGGCGAGAGCTATGACATCATTGTTCTGGATCGTATGCTACCCCAGATGGAAGGGCTCAAGGTGCTGGCGGCACTGAGAGCTTCTGAAAACCAGACACCGGTAATCATTCTCAGCGCTCTTGATGGCGTTGATGAACGCATTAAAGGCTTGAAGCAGGGAGGGGATGATTACCTTTGCAAGCCTTTCTCTTTTGGGGAACTTCTGGTTCGGGCAGAAATTCTGACTCGCAGAGGGCACAGTAAAGAAGCTAAAAATACTCTTGTTATTTCCGATCTCGAAGTAGATCTATTATCCAGGCGTGTGGTCAAAAACAGGGTTGAGGTGAACCTTCAGCCAAGAGAGTTCCAGCTTCTTCGCTTTCTCCTGGAGCATCAGGATCAGGTGATTTCCAGAACCATGCTGTTTGAGTCTGTGTGGGATTATCACTTTGATCCGGGCAGCAACATTATTGATGTTCATGTCGCTAAATTGAGGAAAAAGCTGGATACTGCCGGAGGAGCATCCCTGATTCACACTGTGAGAGGGGCAGGTTATGTTCTCCGTGAGTCAGCTTGACCCTCTGGGTCGGTTACGGGCATCCTCACTGCTGCGCTATACCTTGCTGCATACAGCTATTGTCCTGGTACTCTGCGGATCAGCCCTGTGGTTAGTGAAAGACTACAGTCTGGGGTTCTATCAGAAACGACAGGATCAATTTGTTCTGGAACAGCTCAATTCTCTGGCATCTTTGGCCAGAAGCCATTCAGAAAGTGAATTCAGCGCGGTTGTAAGTCAGATGGCTGAAAATAACCGGCAAGTGCTGGTGGTTTTTAAAAGCGCCGAAGGCTATCTGGGTAATTTGAATTATCTGCCTGAAACCGTCCCCCTGTCACCAGCGACGGGCAGTTTCTGGATACTGGGAGATTCGGTTCTGGGAGACGGTCGCTTCCAGAAAGTGCGGGGGAGTCGTATTAACAGTCGCTGGGGTCCCCTGGTGCTGGCCTACAACTCTTCAGACTTTAACCTGTTTGCTTCTCGTTTCACTCTGGCACTTTATGCCGCTATGGTATTGGTTTTGCTGGTAGGACTGGTGACCGGGTTTTTATTTTCAAAAAAAATATTGGCTCGTCTTCGCGCTATCAATAAAGTGACTGCAAAAGTCGGTGAAGGTCAGTTAGCAGCCAGAGTTAAAGTCACTGATAAGGGCGATGAGTTTGATGAGTTGGCTGGTCATATCAATCAAATGCTTGCGCAGATCGAAGACTCAGTAGAAGCCATTGCATCGGTAACCAGCAGTATTGCTCATGATCTCAGAACACCTTTATCCCGACTGAGGATCAAGCTGGATGGATACTTGCGAAATGGCGGTGCTGGTGTTGAGGATATTCTTGAGGCCCAGACTGAGCTTGATACGATCCTGCATACCTTCAATGCCATGCTTGAACTCACGAAACTGGAATATGGGCAGGGGGATCTTGAGTTTGTCCGTTGTGACCTGAAAGAAATAGGCTACGAAGTGGTTGAACTGGCGGAGCCTTTGGCAGAAGCCTGTGAGCAGTCTCTAATACTTGAAGTGCAGCAGCCTCTGGTTGTTCGGGGGAGTCACCAGTTGCTGTTTAGAATCCTGTTTAACCTGGTGGAGAATGCAATCAAGTACTCTCCTGAAAAAGGCGAGGTCAAAATTCGTATTGATCAGGATTCAGTATCAGTTATTGATCAGGGGGCAGGTATTCCGGAATCAGAGCAGGAAAAGGTATTCCAGAGGCTGTACCGGCTTGATCAGAGTCGAACAACTCCTGGTCATGGGTTGGGTTTGTCGCTGGTCAAGGTGGTCGCTGAGCTGCACAATGCCAGGATCAGTTTTGAGCAGGGTGAGCAATCTTTTGCTGTTAAACTGACGTTTCGCAGAGGAGAGTAAAGCCTGGCATATGGGCAGGCTTTACTCTGTTCGGTTACTTATAGCCAGCCTTTTCGTTTAAAGAAAAAATAAGTGCCAAGAGCGCTTGCCAGCATCAGAATCAGGGCCAGAGGGTATCCCCAACTGCTACTGAGTTCAGGCATTACCTTGAAGTTCATACCATAGATGCTGGCAATCAGGGTCGGCGGCAGAAACATCACGGCGGCTACGGAAAATATCTTAATGATATTGTTCTGTTCCAGATTGATGAAACCCATGGTGGCGTCCATCAGGAAGTTGATTTTATCAAAGAGAAAGCCAGTGTGGGGTGTCAGAGAGTCAATATCACGAAGAATGTCTCGCACCTGGTCAACCTGTCCGTCATCCAGCTTGTGACGGCAGTTTTTCAGTATGTATCTGAGGCAGCGCTGGCTGTCCAGTAGATTAAGACGAACTTTGCCGTTTATATCTTCCTGCAGGGTAATATTTTTCAACAGGTCATCAACATCAGTATCATCGTCAGAAAGAGCATGTTGACTGGTGGCTTCGAGATTTTCGTAAACTTCTTCCAGAGTGTCAGCTAGAAACTGAACTTTAGTGTCAAACAATGCGATCAAGATATCGATCGGTGTTCGTGCCTTTATGTGTTGCAGTTTCAGATAATTTCTCATCAGTCGGAACAGGGCGGTAGGCTCATCCTGTAGGGTGACCAACTGGTCGTCACGAAGGTTGAAAGCAACGTTGATGCTTCGAAATTCCTGGCCTGCCTGATGAGGGAATAAGGAACGAATATGAAAACCTGTCTCACTTTCAAAAAATCGTGATGAGGCTTCAATCTCGTACAGTGCATCTTCGTCTTCTATAAATCCCGGGCACTCCTGTTTCAGCCAGTCATCCTCGTTTTCGTCCAGTTCAACAAGGTCCAGCCAGAGTGTATTTTCAGGAAGCGCCACATCGGTCTGTATACGGGTGATGCAGTACTGCTCAGTATCACGGTGATAGGCGTTGATCATAAAAGACTCTGATAGCAAATCTGGTACTTGGCGTCTGTTGGACTCAGGCTTCCCGGAATTGGCTGAAATCGTCTAAGTCCATCAGGCTCCTTTAAGAAGGGTCGCTCTATTGTACAGATCGATGTACCTTAGTCCAGCAGTGATCTGGCTCTGGTGGAGGCAAGGCATTTGTCCACCAGAGTCTGGTGATATGCTTTATAAGGCTTTTTACCTGTCAGCAATAGTGAGACAGTTCAGCCCAGGCTCTATAAGCGGGTTCTTTCATCGCCTGTATGTTCAGATCTTCGCATCATGGAGGTGACCTCTATCCGAAAGGGATTGGTTGATTGCTGATTATAACTTTCGAGCCAGTCTCTTAGCTGGTTGGCATTCGGACATTAAGCATCAGTGTCTGGCTTTTGCGCTCCCTGTCAAAACGAAATCCGATCAAATAATAAGCAACTGAGCATTGCGGCATTTTTTCTTCATAATCATACCTTTTTAGTCAGAAGCTTCAGAATAGTTAGGTCAATGAAAAAAGATGCTTTTTACTTAGATGATATCTGAATGTAAAAACTCTCAATCAGCCATTCCCGCTGAGTAGCTGTAGATGGAGAAAAAATACAAAGTGACTCAAATCAGGCTGTAATTTTACTTTCTGGTCGTTTTTCAGTATCTGCTGTGGGACATGTCTAACTCATTTTCTTTCGGCAGGCCAGCTTTATCGCTATGCATTGTTGCGATAGGAAAGCTACCCGGCCTGCCGCCTTGTATAAAGTTAATGAGCCCTATAGTTCGGTTTCCTTTTCGACTTTATCCATCAGCTCGTTATCTGCCGACTGATTTTCTGCCTGCTTGTTATCTGCTGGCCGATCTTCTGCCTGCTTGTTATCTGCTGGCTGATCTGCTGGCTGCTTGTTATCTGCCGACTCATCATCTGCCTGCGCGCCATCTGTTTGCTCTTTATCTACCGGCTCCTTATCTACCGGCTCCTTATCTGCCTGCTCGCCGATAGAAGAGATCTCTATCTCAAAAGGATTAGCCAATTGCTGATTACGAGTATCGAGCCAGTTTGTTAGCTTCTCGGCATTCACAGCCTTCGTCACCCATAGCCTGAAACTCAATGTATGGCTGGCGTTTTGTTCGTTCAAACTGAATGAGAGCAACTCATAACTTCCAGAGTATTGCAGTATGGGCAACATATGCTGCAAAGTATCGATTTCCAGATTACTTGAGTTATACGTGAAGCTGACCTGAAACTCTTTTGGAAAGGTGGTATGACTAAAGAAAAGGCCTTCCAGACCTAAAGCGATCAGTCCTGCACCCAGGCATCCGCCTCCCAGCTCTGGAATCCCTATACCAAATCCAACTCCTGAAACAGCCCCTGTCGCGAGAAACGTAAGCGCAACCGCATACTTCATATATGACCATGACGGATTTACTTCCGAGTTACATATGTAGTTACCACATAAGCAGCTGAGCTGATGGTCGGGCTCTATGGCTTCCGGGTCTGATACACAGTGAGGCCGGGAGAAAGGCGGGGTGGAATACATTTCGTCGGCTTTCATGGCCACCAGCCTGGCGAATACGTGGATAAACGTTTTCAGCTGGTTTTCATTAATATGTACAAACGGTTCACCAGCGCCACGGTCTTCTCTTTCCAGCCAGGCGGAAACAGAGGCACTTCCGGTGGGTAGAAATTCAGCGGAACGTCTCGACATAGCAGCAGGCTGACTGGTCAGGGGCTGTTCGGGAGTGGTGGATTCAGCCCTGTTATCAGAATCAAAGAAAGACACTGAGACTGGTAAGGAAACCGCACCATTTGCCGGAGAAGTCGGCACTCCCCCAACAGCTCCCTGTTCCTGACCCGTATCGTCAGCCGCCGATGTCAAGCCACTGGAATGACTCTGGGCAGAAGGGATCCGTCCGGTAACGGGTAACCCGCCAACCATGTCAGATCTCTGGCTTTCAGTATTTTCATGGGTTGGTAACTCAGAGTAGTCTCCCTGTGATCCGGGGGCTGGGGTTAGGTCATCAGCGACGGTTTTTGTGTCAGACTCTACGGACAGATAAACTTTGACGAGTGCCCGTGAGGTTTTGAAATTAAGCACGAAATTATCTGCGACTGAAATTGTGGGGGTCAGCAGGAATAGGAGTGCAGTGAAAAAACTACACAATCTCTTGATGCTCGAAATTTTTTTCATAACTACACCTGTTAATCAGAAATTTTAAAATAGTTAAGCCTATGGAAAAAATGGGGTTTTATTTAGAACATTTCCGACTATGACAACTATTAACCAGTCATTCCCTTTGACCATAGTAAATAAAGTATTTTGTTAGACTTTTTAACAAAGATATCGAGGCTCTTTAGATCGGTTGTGATGTTCCTTTATGGTCGTTTTTCAACACCTCTTGTAGGGCGCGTCCTGCTTGTTTTCTGTCAATAGGCCACCTTGTATCGATAAAAGACGGTTGCGATGAGACAACAACCGTCCTGTTTTCCGCCCATAAATTCAAACTGAATTCTAAAGTCTGGATTCCCGCTCACCCATATAGTTTGGTCTGCTGATGTCGGAGACCCCTATCTGGAAAGGGCTGGCCCAGTGATGATTATGACTTTCGAGCCAGGCTTTTAACTGGTTGGCATCTACTGCGTCCGGCATCCGGACATTAAACCTCAGTGTCTGGCTATCGTGTTGATCGTCCAGAATGTACGATACCAATTCGTAACCTCCCGAATATTTCAGCATGATCGCTATTCGCTGCAAATTACAGATTTCGAAATTGTTCGAGCTAAATGTGAAGTTGACCTGAAACTGATTTGGAAAGTGGGTAAGACTATAGAATAAGGTAGAGGCAGAGGTGATGAGTAGCCCTGCGGCCAGGGATACGGCAGCAAGAATAGGAGCTCCCTCAGCAAATGCAGCACTGGAACTTGCTGCTGTCAAAATCAACGCAAAGAAAGGCACAAACTTTCCATATTTCCAAATCCGATTTGCGGTCGAGTCACATACAAAGATGCCACACCGTGTGAAAGGCTGGTAGGTATTCATTTCTTTAGGTTCCATAGCAACCAACCTGGCGAAGACACGGACAAACGCATTGAGCTGGGTTGAAGGAACATGAATTGACGGGGCGTCATCGGCCATCTCTACTCTTTCCAGCCAGGCGGAAACCGAGGCTCTTCCAGTTTGCAGATTTTGGATAGAATGGGTTGAAACTGCAACGGGTTGAGTGGTTAAGGGTTGAGCTGGAGGAGAGGATTCATCTTCGTCATCGGAATCAAACTCAAACTCAAGCTCGAATAAAGATACTGCAATTGGCAGGCCCCCAACGGCGCCTCGCTCCTCGGTCTCATCATTATAAAAGGGTGTCATCCCAGGAGCGTGAACCCGGGAAAATGGCGAATTAAAAATTGGTAACCCTTCAGCCTTTTTGGAATTTCGACTCGCACTGTTATCAACGTTTGGTAACACAAAGGAATGCCCTTGTAGCCCGCATGCTTGCGATACTTCATCGGTTTTTCTGTCAGGGTCTATAGATAAATAGACTTTGACGAGAGTCTTTGAAGTTTTGAAATTAAGCACGTAGTCATCGGCTGCTAAAACCATGGGAGCTGTCAGAAACACTGTTGTAGTGACAAAATGGAACAATGCTTCGATGATTAAAAATTTTTTCATAATCACACCTGTTAATCAGAAGTCTTAAAATAGTTAAGCCACTGGAAAAAGATGTTTTTTATCGCGTAAGAGTTCCCAGGGTGTCGCAAAAGCAGAGAGCAAAGCTGAGATAAGTAAGAAAGTACTGAAAAAGCGCAATATACTGCCACCCGGCAATACCATCACCCAAACTCTTTCAAAAGGCACCCGTTAAGTACCTGGCCAGTTGGTTTCGCATATTCTGGCGAGTGGATTTTTTCATCCTTCAAGGCGCAACGACGGACGCGTGGCCATAGCTACGCAACCAGAGTTGTAACGCAGAAGGATGGAAAAAGCCGCCGTCCAGAATATGCGAAACCAACTGGTTAGGTACTTACAATAGGCTGAGCGTCAGGACGTGACCTGCTGGCCTTTTGAGCAGGCTCATTGGCATCTGTGACGAAGCAGGCAGGAACCACTACGAAATCGTGAAAAAGTAGCTGCAAAGACAATCCCCCGCTGATTTCTTTGAATCAGTGGGGGGATGTTTAGATGAGGATTAATCTGTCGGCTGCGGATAAATTCAACCTTAGCCCTATAGCGTGGTTTCGGATTTGCCCATGGAAGAGACTTTTATTTGAAACGGATTAGCTAATTGCTGATTCTTACTTTCCAGCCAGTTTTGGAACTGTTTGGCATCCACGTTATCTGGCACGCGGACATTGAACGTCAGTGTCTGGCTGGCGTTTTGCTCATCCAAACTGAACGATACCAATTCATAACCTCCCGAGCACTGTAGAATATTCACAATTTGCTGAAAATCATAGATTTCCTGACTGATAAGCAACTGGTTTGAACTGAAAGTGAAGCTCACCTGAAACGGGTTTGGAAAACGTGTATGGCTGAAAAAACAGGTACACAGAGGAGTAAAGACCCCCCCTGCGACCAGAGATCCGTAAGCTAATCCAGAGACTCCCGTACCAAATCCAGTGCCCGTACCTGCCGCTGCCGCAAGAAACGTCGAGAGCACCGCAAACTTTCCACATGACCAGGTCGGATTTGCCTCGGAGTTAAAGACGTAGGTGCTGAAACGTGGAAAGGGCTTCCAGCTTCGCATTTTGTTGACTTTCATAGCAACCAGACTGGCAAACATCCGGACAAAGGCTTTAAGTTCATTGGCAGAAATATGAAACCGGTTGCCGCCGCTTACCTCTCCTCTTTCCAACCAGGCATAGACGATTGAACTCCCTGTTTTCAGATAGTGGACTGAATGCACCGACGCATCATCAGGTTGATTGGTTAAGGGTTGGGCAGCTGAAGTGGAATCAGCTGCGTCGATAGAGTCAATAATAGTCACTGAAACTGGCGAAGACGCAGGCCAGCGCCTGACTGCTCCGGGCTGCTGATCTAAATCAATGCCAGTAGATCTTAAATCAAGGGGCTGAGTCTGGGGAGAAACTGGCGGGCCGCCTGTTGCTCCAAGTTCCTGATCTATAGCATGTTCAACCATTGTCAAATCAGATAGCAGTCCCTGTATAATGCCATCTACTGTTTCAGGTTCACGGTCTCCATCACTGCCTATCGATGTCAAATCGCGAGGCTGGCTCTGGACAGAAGGTGGCGGCCCAGAAATTGGTAACCCTCCAACTGTCTTATGTTCATGGCTTCCACTCACATCATCGGGGGACATCCCGGTGGCCGTGGCTTGCTCTTCTGGTGCTCCATCAGTGTTAGTTTCAGGATCAATAGACAGGTATACTTTGACGTGTGTTTGTGAGGTTTTAAAGTTAAGCACGTAATTATCGGCCATTGAAACCATGGTGGTCAGCAGAAAGATCAGTGCAACGACAAAGCTGCACAACACCTTAACACTACAAAGTTTTTTCATAATTACTCCTCCAGCTTAATAGCCGGAAACGCATTTCCAATCTGCACAGTGAATTAGATAAGAATGAAAGGGAGAGCTGCTCCAGGGCAGAATAAAGACCCGGCGAGTAACTAAGCCTTCCCGAAAAAACAGAAAATGCATTCAATTAATGCTTGCCCGAAAACACTCCTCCATGATTGTTGATGGTGTTGTCTGCAAACTGTAAGGGGTAATAAAAAAATCGCCATAATGTGTCTTTTAAAGACTCAAACATTATTGCACCTGATTACCAGACGTTTTTAAAATAGTTAAGCCGCTGGAAAAAGATGCTTTTTATTTAGAATATTTCTGTCTATAAAATATAAAATAAAGGGGTGTCCACAAATTTTACTAACAAGGAAACAAAGAAAAACAAAGAAAAACAGAGAAACGTTCGGGGAATTCTTTGACCGGGTGACTTTAAAATAGAGAAGGAAAAAGTATCCATATATTTGACTAACTGACGTGTTGAACTACTTTTTAGACTTGTATCGGGTGGGGACTGTGCTCGAGTTTGCTTGCACCCAAAGTAGACTGATTGATCCGGGAAATACTCTTTTGTTATTGTGCGTCTTGTTCCGTAATCAGAGACTAATGTTGTTTTGAGAATTATACGACCATGGTTTTTTTTCAATCTTCAAGGTGGCAGGTTGTCAACTGTTTAGGTGGATTGGACTCTATTTTTGCTATCAAATTTTGTGCTTATGCTTCAATGTTCAATTGCTATGTTTTTCTAGTCCCATATTCTAGTCGGCGTATTTGAATTCTTTGAATTTTTTTATTGTATTTCTACTGAATGATTTTGATGTGAAGATATACAGATTTTCAAAAAAAACCACGTATTCTGCTTTTTATAATAATTTTAATAAAGAGCGTTTGAGTTGAGCAGGTGGTTTTTATGTTTCTCATAACAGTTTGTTTGTTAATTTGGCGAAGGGGTTTTTGAGTATGTTATTTCTTCTCTCTTACAGCGTTTTGATACCAGGCTTCTGTAGTCCGAAATAACGGATATAAAGTTAATCTGTGCTCTAGAGGCTGGTTTCCAGAAGACCAACAGGGTGTGTTGTTGGCTCGCCAATGGCAGATACCTTTATTTGAAACGGATTTGTTAATTGCTGATTGTGCCTTTCAAGCAAGCCGCGGAGATTGCCAGCATGCACTGTATCAGGTACCTGGACTATAAATCTCAGTGTCTGGATGGAGGTCCGCTCGTTGAAATGAAATGACACCAGATTAAAGCCTCCTGTGCACTGCAGTAAATTCACTATCTGCTGCAAATGATTGATTTCCTCACTCATGAGTAAATTATCCGATCGAAATGTGAAACTCACCTGAAACCGGTTTGGAAACCAGGCACGGCTTAACATTAAAATGCTGGGAGGAATACAGATTCCGGTACTCAGACATGTGCCTCCCAAGGCAGGGATTCCCATACTAAATCCAACACTGGTAACTGCCGCTATAGCGATTGACTCAGTGAGAACCGCAATCCTTCCCCGATACCAGCGCGGATTTACATCCGAGTCACATATGTAGCTGCGGAGCCGGGTGAACGGCTGACAGGAATGCATTTCTTTAGCTTCCGTAGCAACCAGACTGGCGAACAGAACGACAAATTCATCCAGCTGATCTGGAGAACCTTCAAAAAAAAATGCACCACCGTCATCCTCTACTCTTTCCAGCCAGGAGGAAACGCTTGCACTTTTGGTTTGCAGCGGACGGATATATTCTTTCGATGCAGCAGTTGGTTGAGTTGTTAAGGGTAGGGAAGAAGTTGATGCAGTCCCGTCATGAGGATCAATGAAATGCAGTGAAACGGGTGAAGGAAGGCCTCCCAGGTTCTGGCCTTCATCGTTAATAATGTAAGTCAAATCAGAGAACTGACTTTCGGTGGATTCCGGCATGCCTCCAATTGCACCAGGTTCCTGATTTTCATCATTAGCACCTGATGTAAAATCAGAGGGCCGGACCGAGGGGGGAGAAGGCGCCGGTTCAGAAATTGGCAAGCCACCTACTGTTGTATATTTCTGATCTTCACTGGGTAACAATCCAGAGGGTTGTTCTTGTAATCCTTGTTCTACCGATGCTTGAGCTGCTTCTGTATCAAGGGGTACAGAGAGGTGGACTCTGACGATGGTCTGCGGACTCTGAAAAACAAGTAGGAAATGCTCTGCAACCGAAGCTGGTGGGGTCAGCAGGAGCAACACAGTAATGACAAAACTGAACGATACCCGGATAAGATATAGTTTTTTCATCATCACACCTGTTAATCAAAAGCTTAAAAATAGTTAAGCCACTGAAAAAAGATGTTTTTTATTTAGAATATTTCCGACTATGCAACACTTTGCAGGTGTTGTTAATGCTTTCCTGGCTCCGGTGTTTTTTGGTACAGCCATAAAGGGACTCAAGAGTCATAAACAGCTTGAAGTCCCCGATCGGCCTGGCTAAGAACTTATGGTTTCTGAAAGCGGATGACATCCTGTTCAGAGGCCTGTTGCAGAATCTGCTTCAGAGTCAGGCAGATATGCTCGGCAACATCAGGATCACTGATGGGCTGATGGTTTTTATCCGTGATAAAGAAGCTGTCTTCGAGTTTTTCACCAAAGGTAGCAACCTTGGCATTATGGACTTGCAGCTCCAGTTCCACGAAAGTCCTTACGACTCTGGCCAAAAGTCCGGGTCTGTCGGTTGCCCTGATCTCCAGCAGTGTCTTTTTAATGCCGGGTAAGTTGCTGATGGTGATCAGAGGTTCTTTGGCGAAGTGCCGAAGTTGTCTGGGGGTGCGTCTCTGGGCAGCAACGGGCATTTGCCCCGAATCGCTGAGAATATCTTGCAGGTAACTCTGTATCTGCACAATGCGAGACTCATTGTTACCTATGGCTGAACCGTCTTCTTCTAATACGGTATAAGTATCGAGACTGAACTGTTCACTGGAGGTAATGATTCTTGCGTCCTGGATACTGATGTGCAGGGAGTCAAGTCCGGCCACCGTTGCAGCAAAGAGATTGGGGCGGTCAGGCGCATAAACAAAAATTTGAGAACCACTGTGCTCCCTGTCAGTGTCTGTTTCCCGGGTCAGTATCAGGGGCTGCTGCTCCTGGTGAGCGAGAATTCCCTTCGTATGCCAGGCGATTTCATGGGGGTCATGACGGGAAAAGTAGTCGTCATCCAGAGTGTTCCAGAGTGACTGAATCGATTGCATGTCCAGGTTGTCATCAGCCAGCAGTGCGAGAGTCTCCTGCTGAATGTCCAGCAGTCTTTCATCACTGTCAGGCATATTCTCTATGCCGTGCTCCAGGACCAGGCGGGTCTGGCTATACAGCTGTTGTAATAAAGAAGATCGCCAGCCATTCCACAACTCAGGGTTGGTAGCATTAATGTCGGCAACAGTGAGCAGGTAAAGATGGTTCAGGTTGTTCAGATTGCCCACTTTACGTGCGAAATCCTGAATGACTTCCGGGTCCGACAGGTCTTTTTTCTGGGCCGTGGTCGACAGGGTGAGGTGCTCGCGTACCAGCCAGACAATGAGTTTGGTATCTACACGACGCAGGCCGTGTCTTCGGCAGAATACTTCGGCATCAACGGCACCCAGCTGAGAGTGATCACCTCCACGCCCTTTACCGATGTCATGATAAAGGCCGGCGACATAGAGTAACTCTGGTTTTTTGATGTCATGTATGATTCGAGAGGCAATAGGGTAGCGCTGCTTGTTTTCTTCGTAGCGAAAGCTACGCAGGTGCTTGATCAGCAACAGAGTATGCGCATCGACTGTATAGGTGTGGAACAGGTCAAACTGCATCTGGCCAATAATGCGACCAAACTCTGGCAGGTAGCGGCCAAGGATGCCATAGCGAGCCATTCTTCTGAGACTGATGGTTAATCCATAGGGTGCCTGCAAAAGCTGAAGGAATAATTTTGCGCACCTTGGGTCTTTTCTGAACTGACTGTCAACGGTGTGACGAATATCGCGCAGCAACCGGATGGTCTCAGCCCTTGGGCCGAGAATATCGGGGTCGCGGGTCATGAGGACAAACATTTCCAGAATAGCTGGCGGGTGCTCAGCGAATACCCGGTCATGAGTAACTTCAATGTACTGATTGCGTATCTGGAATCGATCATTGATAGCCGTTACGGTCTGCGGTTTGTCCGCATTCAGAATCTTGTCATCAAAATTCTGGAGGATCAGGTCTTTGAACTGGCCAACAATCAGAACCGTGCGGAAGTAGCTTTGCATGAACTGTTCTACCGCCAGTGAGCCAGGTTGGTCCCGGTAGCCAAACTGTTCAGCCAGTGATCGCTGGTGGTCAAACAGGAGTCTGTCTTCGCCCCGGCCGGCCAGTGTATGCAGTGCCCATCGTATCTTCCACAAAAATGCCCGGCAGCGGATGAGTTGTTCGTATTCGGCTTCTGTCAAAAAATTCAAAGCCATCAGTTTGATCGGGTCCTGGGTACCGAAATGACGTCTTGCGGTCCAACCCAGCATGTGCAAATCACGGATGCCGCCGGGTGAGCCTTTTATGTTGGGCTCCAGGCTATACGCGGTGTCAGCATACTTTTTGTGTCGGGCTTTCTGTTCGTCAAATTTGGCCTGAAGGTACTGATTGCTGGGCCACATATGGTGGACGCTGATCTTTTCCTGAAGTTGCTTGTTGAGATTTTCAGGATCACAGAGGGGGCGTGCTTCCATCAGGTTAGTGATGATGGTCAGATCGTCTCTGGCCTGTTCGGCGCATTCTTTTATGGACCGCACACTGGAGCCTACTTTCAGGCCAATGTCCCACAATGTCGTCAAAAAAGTTTCGATTTCTGTCTGGTGGGTCTGGTACTCGTCATTCTCCAGAAGAATCAGAATGTCGATATCGGAGCCAGGATGAAGCTCGCCCCGACCATAGCCTCCTACTGCAAGCAGGCTGATGTGTTCAGAATCGTCCCAGGCAGATTGTTCCCATACTGTGATAAGAATTTGATCGATAAGCCAAGTATGACTGTATACCAGCTGATCAATATTGACTTTTTTCCTGAACCATCGGTTCAGCATATCTCTGCCAGACTGGATGGTGTCTTTGTAAAGAGGGATGGAAGGCTGATTGCTGAGGGCGGTAACAAACGAGTTTTTATCAAACAGCTGGGCTTCAAGCTGATTCGGAATCTTTGGGTTTGCGTGATTCATAATAGATTATTCTCCTGGCACTCCGTCGCTAAAAAAAACGGCTCGCGCTTCTTTGAAGGCGAAATTCTACAGATCAGATTCTATAGATAAAACGTGCGAGCCATTCAGGGGTCAAAAAGGAAGCGTTTCTTCACTTCTGAGAGTCAGTACCTCGACGCCATCAGCGGTAACAAGAATGGTGTGCTCCCACTGGGCTGAAGGGCGACGATCCTTGGTGACCGCAGTCCAGCCATCTCCCAGGAGTTTGGTGAACTTCTTGCCGGCATTGATCATGGGTTCAATAGTGAATGTCATGCCTTCCCGCAGAACATAATCGTTATGATCGCCATAACCATCGTAATGAAGTACCTGAGGATCTTCATGGAAGACCTTTCCGATGCCGTGGCCGCAAAACTCTTCAACCACAGAGTAGTGGTTGGCGTGAGCATGCTGGGCGATGACCCGGCCAATATCACTCAACCTTACACCGGGTTTGACGATCTCGATGCCCTTGTAGAGACATTCCTGTGTGACATTGACTAATTTTTCTGCATAGGGCTGGACGTTGCCGATCAGGAACATCTTGCTGGTGTCACCGTGGTAACCGTCTTTGATAACAGTAATGTCGATGTTGAGCATATCGCCGTTCTTGAGGGTCTTCTTGTCATTGGGAATGCCGTGACAGACAACATGGTTCAGAGAGGTGCATATGGATTTTGGAAAACCGGGGCGACCGGGTGCAGCACCATAGTTCAGGGGGGCTGGAATAGCCTGCTGTTCATTAACGATGTAGTCGTGACAGATACGATCAAGTTCGCCAGTAGTAATGCCAGGTTTTACGTGGGGGGTGATCATCTCCAGTACTTCGGCAGCCAGCTTGCCGGCGATGCGCATTTTTTCAATATCTTCAGGGGTTTTGATCGTAACGTTCATTTCAAATATTCTTTGTCAGGCGCAGGAAATACCGAGAGTGCTCTATAGTGAGTGATCTTTGATGACGGGTTAACAAGGTCGTTTTGATCACTTATGACGGTCTGCTTCGGTAGCTTCCCAGGGGCTTTATGGATTCATTGCTGAAATTCTAACAGAAAAGAAGAGAGAGTTGGTTATTGTTAACTGGAACTGGCTTCAACTGTATAAAGAATCCTCCTGCAAAGAAATCTGTCGACTTTGAATCATCATAAGATTGTGGTATAAAATTGCGTCCTCGTGTTCAGGGTCACCTGATTGCGAGGTTACTATTTGATTTTGTAAACAGAACTCACATACACCGACACATGATTCAGGGTGCCCGAGTGCAGTCAGCGAGAGCTGATCGTTGGGTCGAACTCATGGGGTGTGTGGAGGCCTAACCCTGTAACAGGAGAATTCTCATGGCTCAAGTCACCATGCGTGACATGCTCAAGGCGGGCGTGCATTTTGGTCACCAGACTCGTTTCTGGAACCCGAAGATGAATAAATTCATCTTTGGTGCTCGTAACAAGATTCATATCATCAACCTTGAGCACACCATGCCTGCCTTTAATGAAGCGATGAGCTTCATTCGCAAGCTGGCCGAAGGTAAGAACAAGATTCTGTTTGTTGGTACCAAGCGTGCCGCCGGTAAGATCATTCGTGAAGAAGCTGCTCGCTGCAGCATGCCTTTCGTAGCACATCGCTGGTTGGGTGGTATGCTGACCAACTACAAGACCATTCGTCAGTCTGTACGTCGTCTGCGTGACCTGGAAGCTCAGGCTGAAGATGGCACTTTCGAAAAGCTGACCAAAAAAGAAGCCCTGATGCGCCGTCGTGATTTGGAAAAGCTGGATCGCTCTCTGGGTGGTATCAAGGAAATGGGTGGTCTGCCAGACGCACTGTTTGTTATCGATGTCGAGCACGAGCGCATCGCTATCCAGGAAGCCAATAAGCTGGGCATCCCTGTCATCGGTATCGTTGACACCAACTCCAGTCCTGAAGGTGTTGACTACGTTATCCCTGGTAACGATGATGCGATTCGCGCTATTCAGTTATACATTAAAGCTGCTGCTGATGTTGTTCTTGAAGGTCGTTCCGCTGCCAACACAGGCGCTGAAAGCGAGTTTGTAGAAGTTGAAGTAGAAGCTGCAGAAGCAGCTGAAGCTGCAGAAACTACAGAAGCAGCTGAAGCCAAGGCTGAAGACGGCCAGGAAGACACTAAGGAAGCTTAATCTTCTGGTCGTTGCGAAAAGGGGGCGTGGCCCCCTTTTTCAGATTTAAAAGAGCGTTTGTCACTTTGGGGTGGTCATTGACAGGAGCTTCAGTATGCACAAGCCTATTTTGTATGTCATAAGCTTGAAGCGCTAAACAACTAAGCTCAAGGCTGCCCTGAATCCCTTATTGAATATTTGCGAGAGGAACCCACCATGGCAGCAATTACTGCAGCACTGGTTAAGGAACTGCGTGAACGCACTGGCCTGGGCATGATGGAGTGCAAAAAGGCTCTGGTTGCTTCAGAAGGTGATATTGAAAAGGCGATTGAAGAGCTGCGTAAATCTGGTCAGGCTAAAGCCGCCAAGAAAGCAGGTCGTACCGCAGCTGAAGGTATTGTCGCTACCAAAGTTGCTGAAGATGGAAGCTTCGGTGTAATGGTTGAAGTTAACTCCGAGACCGACTTTGTTGCTCGTGATGACAACTTCCTGGGTTACGTTCAGACAGTGTTAGACGCTGCTTTTGACCGTAAGGAAGCTGACGTAGCCAAATTGATGGAAGGTGAACTGGAAGAAGCACGCCTGGCGCTGGTACAGAAGATCGGTGAAAACATCGGTGTCCGTCGTATTGAAATCGTAGAAGGTGGCGTGATTGACGCATACGTTCACGGTAACAAGCGTATTGCTGTTCTGGTTAGCCTTGACGGTGGCAGCTCCGAGCTGGCTCGTGATGTAGCTATGCACGTTGCTGCTGTTAACCCTCAGGTGGTTAACAAGGGCGACATGCCTGCTGAGCTGGTTGAAAAAGAGAAGGAAATCTTCAAGGCTCAGGCAGAGCAGTCTGGTAAACCAGCTGAAATTATCGAAAAGATGATTGCTGGTCGTATCAACAAGTTCCTGGCTGAAAACAGTCTTACTGAACAGCCTTTTGTTAAAGACCCTGATGTCAAGGTAGGTGCTCTGGCCAAGAAAGCTGGGGCAACTATCACTGGCTTCGTTCGTTACGAAGTTGGCGAGGGTATCGAGAAAGAAGAAGTGGACTTCGCTGCTGAAGTTCGCGCTCAGGCTGGACTCTGATCCTGATACTGGTTATTACTGGTTAATGGATGGTGCCTGACCTGTTAGCTGAACAGGCTTGACTGAGCCTGTTCAGCGGGTCTGCAGGTTTACCCGTGTTCTGGTATCTGAGCAATGATGCACTGCTGCAAGGTTGTATGTAAACGGCCGCTTTTGAGCTGCTGACAGTGCAGAAAGCTCATTTGGCAGGATGTGGGGTGAGTCGGCAGGTTATCGGGGACAGGCGCGCCTTCGCCTAACTCTGAATTGGAAAGCTGAATATGCCGGCAAATGATCGACAACCGAAATACAAGCGCATTTTGCTTAAGCTCAGTGGCGAGGCCCTTCAGGGAGCGGGGGACTTTGGCATTGATCCCAGTGTTCTTGACAGAATGGCTCTGGAAATTGGCCAGCTGGTCGGTATCGGCGTTCAGGTCGGTATCGTGATCGGTGGTGGAAACCTTTTTCGTGGCGCAGCGCTGAGTGCCGCTGGCCTTGACCGTGTGACTGGTGACCATATGGGGATGCTGGCCACAGTTATGAATGCTCTGGCTATGCGTGATGCCCTTGAGCGTTCAAACATCAACACCCGGGTCATGTCTTCCATTCCGATGGATGGTGTTGTAGAGCACTATGACCATCGTCGTGCAATGCGCTACCTCAATGGTGGCGATGTAGTGATTTTTTCAGCGGGTACCGGCAATCCTTTCTTTACAACAGACTCTGCAGCCTGCCTTCGCGGTATTGAGGTTGAGTCCGATGTTGTGCTGAAAGCAACCAAGGTTGACGGTATCTATGACAAGGATCCGGTTAAACATTCTGATGCAGTAAAATTTGAATCCCTGACCTATGATGATGTGCTCGAGCGCAAACTCGGCGTAATGGATTTGACTGCGATCTGTCTGGTCCGTGATCAGCAGATGCCCGTTCGGGTTTTCAATATGAATAAATCCGGTGCTCTGCTCAATGCAGTGGTAGGTGGCGAAGAAGGAACACTGGTGAGTGGGGTGGAAAATGATTGAAGAAATTAAGCAAGATGCGCAGGAGCGCATGAGCAAGAGTGTTGACTCTCTGGACAGTGCATTTGCCAAAATTCGTACTGGCCGCGCTCACCCGAGTCTGCTCGATAGTGTCAGGGTCTCTTATTATGGCTCCGAGACGCCATTGAGCCAGGTGTCTAACATTTCTACTGAAGATGCCAGGACTCTGGCTGTCCGCGTCTGGGAAAAGCAGATGGTTCCTGATGTAGAAAAAGCGATCCTGAAATCTGATCTGGGTCTGAATCCTTCCACTGCCGGTGAAGTGATTCGTATCCCTCTGCCTCCCCTGACTGAAGAAACCCGGAAGGGCTACACCCGTCAGGCACGTCAGGAGGCTGAAAACGCTAAAATTGCTATTCGCAATATTCGTCGTGATGCGCTGGCCGATATCAAGGAGCTGGAAAAGGAAAAAGAAATCAGTGAAGACGATGAGCGTCGTGCACAGGACGATATCCAGAAGGTAACTGATAAATACATTGCGGCAGTAGATGCGGCGTTGGCCAGCAAGGAAAAGGACCTGATGGAAGTTTGAGCGCTTCATCTTCTAATTGATTGGTTATAGACAGTCATGAGCGAAGAAAATCAATCTGTGTCAATCTGGATATAGCAGTCTCACTTTAATTGCAAATGTGGTTATTGTGGTGTTGTCGTCAGCTCTGTGTCATTGGCATGGCTGTGTTTCCTTAACATGGCTGTTTGATCGCTCCTCTTAATGTCTCATTTGATCAGGGATGGTGTTTCTCAGGTGGATTTGTGTATCTGTTCTGAGGTGTTAGGAGTGGCACTTTGCTGGCGTTTACAATTTGCAGTGAACGCTTCCGGAGTGCTGCAAATAAATTGTATTTTCAGATCAACAAAATAGTGAATGGCCATGAAATCGCAAGAGGAAATCGGCAGCCTTAAGGAAGTACCAGTTCAGAAGTTGCCCCGCCATGTGGCCATCATTCTGGATGGAAATAACCGCTGGGCGAAACGGCGACTGCTTCCGAGTCTTGCCGGCCATCGAGCGGGTCTGAAAGCAGTCAGAGAAGTGATTGAAGCCTGCGGTGAAGCAGGTATTGAAGTTCTGACTCTTTTCGCTTTCAGCAGTGAAAACTGGAACCGGCCGAAGAGTGAAGTGGATGGCTTGATGGAGTTGTTTCTGAGAACGCTGCGCAAGGAAACCGCTAAGCTCAAGAAAAATAATATCAGACTGAAAATTATAGGCGACATTAGTCGTTTTAGTCCGGACATACAGGAACATATTGCTGAAGCAGAAGCTTTGACTGCTGACGAAGCGAAAGTGACTCTGGTGATTGCTGCCAATTACGGAGGAATGTGGGATATTGCCCAGTCTGCCCGCAAAGTGGCTAACATGGTAGAGCAGGGGGAGATATCCGCTGACCAGGTTGATGAGTCGTTAATTGGTCAGCATTTGAGTACAGTGGGTATACCCGAGCCTGATCTACTCATCAGAACCAGTGGTGAACAGCGTATCAGTAACTTTCTTTTATGGCAGTGTGCCTACAGCGAATTTTATTTTACCAAAACCTTGTGGCCGGATTTCGATCGCAGGGAGTTTGAGCGTGCGCTCCTGGCTTATGTCAATCGCCAGAGACGATTTGGCAAGACCAGTGAGCAGGTGGAGGCTGAGGCTACGTGTTAAAACAGAGAATTCTAACTGCTGTAGTTCTGGCAGTATTGGCCCTGAGCAGTGTTATTTTTCTTCCTCCCACCGCTTTTTCAGTCCTGATTGCCCTGGTTATCATGCTGGGAGCCTGGGAATGGGCTAATTTGTCCGGCTTTAAAGATGTTTTTGCCCGGGTGGTTTATGTGTTGCTGATCGCTGGGGTCTGCTGGTTTGTGAAAGATATGTCGGCCTATGCACTGCTGACAGTGTCTGTTATCTGGTGGCTGCTGGCATTTGCTCTGGTGAAGAGTTATCCGGCCTCTGCCCGTTTCTGTCAGAGTCGATTGCTCAGGCTGGTGATGGGTGTGTTGACCTTGGTTCCAGCCTGGTTTGCACTCTCAAAACTTAAACTCCATGATCAGCATGGCTGGACCATTATTCTGGTGTTTCTGCTTGTCTGGGCAGCCGATATAGGTGCCTACTTTGCCGGTAAGAATCTTGGTCGTCACAAGCTCGCCGAGAGGGTGAGCCCCAAGAAAACGGTTGAAGGATTGGTCGGTGGGCTACTAATGTCGTTACTGGTGGCGGCCTGTGTGGGCTTGTATTTTGACCTTTCTTTAGCTCGTGGGCTGGGTCTTTTGGTACTTTCAGTTGCTGTTGTTCTGGTTTCCGTATTGGGTGATCTTTTTGAAAGTATGCTCAAGCGTGAGCGCGGTATTAAGGACAGTAGTAATTTACTGCCAGGTCATGGTGGGGTGCTGGATCGAATAGACAGCCTGACGGCGGCTGTGCCGGTCTTTACTCTGGCTCTGATTGTCGGAGGGAGTTAAGCATGCAACAGGTTTGTGTCCTGGGTTCAACCGGGTCTATCGGAAAAAGCACTTTGGACGTCATTGCTCGAAACAATGATCGTTACAGAGTCAGGTCGCTGGTCGCATGTCGAAGTCATGATGCGATGTTGGAGCAGGTGAGGGCGTTTAAGCCGGACTTCGCTGTCATGTCAGATCCTGCTGTTGCCGATCAGTTGCGAGCATCGGTAAAAGCTGAAGGGATTAAAACAGAGGTTCTTGGTGGTAGTCGGTCAGTCGCTCTGATGGCTGCTGATTCAGACATCGATATCGTCATGGCTGCTATTGTCGGAGCCGCAGGTCTGCTGCCTACTCTGGCCGCTGTCAAGGCAGGTAAGAAAGTCTTGCTGGCAAACAAAGAGGCGCTGGTTATGACCGGGGCGCTCTTTATGGATTCGGTAAAAGAGTCTGGTGCCCAGCTGTTGCCAATTGATAGTGAGCACAATGCTATCTTTCAGTGTCTTCCCCATGGTTATAGTGAAGGTCTTCAGGGGGTTGGGGTTCGCAGAATTCTATTAACCGCTTCGGGTGGGCCTTTCAGGGATGCACCGGTAGACACTCTACCTGCTGTTACACCAGCCCAGGCATGTGCTCATCCGAACTGGAGCATGGGGCGAAAGATTTCAGTAGACTCGGCCACCATGATGAACAAGGGGCTTGAGTTTATTGAAGCTTGCTGGCTCTTTGGTGCTCGTCCCTCCCAGGTCGAGGTGCTGATTCATCCGCAGAGTATCATTCATTCTCTGGTGGATTATGAGGATGGCTCAGTTCTGGCACAAATGGGCAATCCGGATATGCGCACACCGATTGCTCATGCAATGGCCTGGCCTGAGCGCGTGCAATCCGGTGTGGAGCCGCTTTCTCTGGCCGATATTGGCAGACTGGATTTTCAGAAGCCCTGTATGCAACGTTTCAGATGTTTGCAGCTGGCTCAGGATGCTGCAACTACCGGTGGGACTGCAGCCGCTATGTTAAATGCAGCCAATGAGACGGCTGTGGAAGCCTTCCTGGGTGATCATCTACGTTTTGATCGTATCCCGGAAGTCATTGATGCCACGCTTCAGGCGCTTCAGGTGTTCAGTGCAGGTGATATTGAGCAGGTGCTGGATGCTGACCGAAAGGCCAGGTTGCAGGCCAGAACCCAGATTGAACAGTGGCACAAGACAGCTTGATGCTGTCATGGCTTAAATACATATATTTACTGTCATTCTGGCGATATTCTATTTACAGTCGTACATTGAATCATAAAACTCTGTCAACCACTGCTGTCTGCGAGTTCAAGGTCAAAGCAGGCAGGCAGGCGTACCGGAGGTTGGGTAGCGCGAAATGATATTTGGAACTTTGCAAACGTTTTTGGCTTTTGTCATAACGTTAGGAATTCTTGTCAGTATCCATGAGTTTGGCCACTTCTGGGTGGCCCGTCGTTGTGGTGTCAAGGTTCTTCGCTTTTCCGTAGGTTTTGGTAAGCCGCTCTGGAAGCGAACTGATCGTCAGGGGACTGAATACGTAATTGCAGCCATCCCCCTTGGCGGTTATGTCAAGATGCTGGATGAGCGGGAGGGGCCTGTACCTGAATCGGAAAGAGCCTTCGCTTTTAACAACAAGCCTGTCCTGTCCCGGATAGCGATTGTGGCTGCGGGTCCGATCGCTAATTTCCTGCTGGCAATAGCGGCACTGTGGTTAATGTATGTTTTGGGTGTAAAGACTGTGCTGCCGCAGGTTGAAAAAGTATTGCCTGATTCTCCTGCTGCAATAGCCGGTATTCAGCCCGGTGATGAGATTTTAAGAATTGACTCAACAGATACACCCGGATGGCAACAGGTGACTATGGAGCTTTTGTCGTTTATTGGCGACAATCGCTCTGTTGAAATCGTGGTCAGGCCCGGAATCCCTGGTCAAAAGCCTGAAGGCACTGAAGTCATCAGGCAGGTGCCCCTGCATAACTGGCTGGTAGGTCAGGAGGATCTGAATCCCGTCAGGGCACTGGGGATTGTACCTTACTCACCACAACTACCTGCTGTTATCGGTCAGGTTGTTCCGGGCGGTGCTGCTGAGCAGGCAGGCCTCCAGCCCGGAGATAAAATTCTTAAAACCAATGGTGAGCCTGTACAGGATTGGCTGGCATGGGTTAACCTGATTCGTAGTCACTCTGGTAAAACACTGCAGTTAGACGTTGAGCGTAACGGCAGTCTCCAAAGTCTTACCATTACGCCTGGTGAGAAAGAGGTGGAAGGTCAATCTGTGGGTTATATTGGTGCTGGTGTTCAGTCGGTCTCCTGGCCTGACGATATGGTCAGGACCTTGCAGTTTAACCCGCTCTCCGCAGTGCCCAAAGCTATTCAGGCAACGTCAGCTTTGACAGGAATGACGCTTGAGTCGCTGTGGAAGATGGTTGTCGGGCTGGTTTCGGTAAAAAACTTGAGCGGCCCTATTACCATTGCTAAAGTGGCTGGCGCGTCCCTGCAATCAGGACTGGAGAATTTTCTCTATTTCTTGTCCATGTTGAGTGTCAGCCTTGGGGTTTTGAATTTACTGCCCATTCCTGTACTGGATGGAGGACACCTGTTGTTTTATCTGGTGGAGTGGGTCAGAGGGAAACCTCTGTCTGAAAAGGCTCAGATGGTTGGGTTGAAAATTGGGGTGACTCTGGTGGTCAGTGTAATGATGCTGGCTCTTTATAATGACATAAGCCGGCTTTTCTGATGCGACTACCCAGAGTGAAAAATGAACACGGACTAAGAACGGATTCCATGAAGCGATCACTGTTGTCTCTGCTGATTGGCTCGATGGCCTATGCGTCAGGCGCTAATGCTTTTGTAGTGTCTGATATCCGGATTGATGGCCTTCAGAGGGTTTCAGCCGGTACAGTATTTAATGCATTGCCCATAGAGGTTGGGGATGATATTGAATCTGTGCAGATTTCCAGTGCAGCTAAATCTCTGTTCCGCACGGGGTATTTCAAAGATATTCAAATGGCCAGAGACGGTGATATTCTGGTCATTTCGGTTATTGAGCGACCTTCAATCAGTGAAATTGTAATTAAGGGTAACAAAGCCATCAAAACGGATGATCTCAAGCAGGGGCTGAGTAAGTCAGGTCTGGCTGAAGGTGAGATTTTTCAGCAGGCTACCCTGGAGGCTATTCGACTTGAACTGGAGCGTCAATATGTTGCTCAGGGTCGTTATGGAGCCAGTATTACCGCTGATGTTGAAGCTCAGCCCCGTAACCGGGTCAAGCTGACTATCAATGTCAAAGAAGGCAAGGTAGCGACCATCCGACATATCAATGTCGTTGGTAATACGGTTTTCCCTCAGGAAGATGTACTGGGTTTGTTTGAACTCAAAGAGTCGCACTGGCTCTCGTTCTTTGGCTCCAGTGATAAGTATTCCCGGGAAAAACTCTCGGGTGATCTGGAGCGTCTGCGCTCTTACTATCTGGATCGAGGCTACATCAACTTTAATATTCGCTCCACTCAGGTTTCGATTAGTCCTGACAAACAGAGTGTTTTTATCACTGTTAATATTGATGAAGGTGATAAATACTCAATCAGTGATGTCAAGCTGGCGGGCGACTTGATTATCTCTGAAGAAGAGGCCAAAAGCTTGTTGCTGGCCAGACCGGAACAAGTGTTTTCCCGTCGGGTGATTACGACGACAGAAGAAATTCTGAGCAGGCGCCTGGGTAATGAAGGTTATACCTTTGCCAATGTGACAGGTATACCGACTCCGGATCACGAAAAGAAAACCGTTTCCCTGACATTTTTTGTTGATCCTGGTAAACGTGCTTATGTTCGCAGGATCAACTTCACCGGGAATACCAAAACCGAAGATGAAGTTCTGCGTCGTGAGATGCGCCAGATGGAGGGTGCTTCTGCGAACACTCAGAAGATTGAGCAATCCAAGGTGCGTCTGGAACGTCTGGGTTTCTTTAAGTCAGTCAATGTTGAAACACCACCGGTTCCCGGAACCAGTGACCTGATTGACGTGAACTACACCGTTGAAGAGCAGCCTTCGGGCAGTATATCAGCCAGTGTGGGTTTCTCTCAGTCTGACGGCCTGCTTTTGGGCGGCTCTATCAGTCAGAACAATTTCCTGGGGACCGGTAACAAGGTGTCTGTAGGTCTGAACAAAAGTGATGTCAGTCAGCTCTATAACTTCAGCTTTACTGATCCGTATTTCACCGTTGATGGTGTCAGCCGTGGTTTCAACTTGTATCACCGTTCTTATGATTACAGTGATACTGATATCTCGAACTATGCTGCAGATACAACCGGTGCCAATGTTAACTTTGGTTACCCGATTTCGGAAACTCAGACAATCAGTATGGGATTGGGTATTGACGATACCAGTATTACAACGGGTTCAGAAACGCCGGATTATATTCTCAATTATCTGAAGGAGAATGGTGATAGTTTCACAAACGTCAAGACAACGCTGAGTTGGTCCGAAAATGAATTGAATCGGGGCCTGCTGCCGACACGGGGTTACTCTCAAAGTGCATCGGCGCAGGTGACTATTCCGGGGTCGGATGTCAGCTTTTACAAGCTGGTTTATCGTGGCCAGTACTTCTATCCGTTTACCGACTCGCTGACAGGGCGCGTCTCTACCAGAATCGGTTATATCGGTGCCTATGGTGATACCACCGACATACCTTTCTTCGAGCATTTCTATGCGGGTGGCTTTGGCTCTGTTCGTGGCTATAAAGATAACTCCCTGGGTCCTAAGGCCAAAGAGCGGACAGACAATGATTACAACGCCATTGGTGGTGATTTTGTCTTCGAGGGTACCGCTGAAGTGCTCTTCCCTCTGCCTTTTGTGAAAGATCAGCGTTCGCTCAGAACCAGTCTGTTCTTTGATTACGGTAATGTCTTTGATACCAATTGTCCCAGCGGTGATATCAAGGATTGCTCGAAGCCTGATTTTGGTTCGCTTCGTTACAGTGTGGGCGTGGGCCTGACCTGGATTACTCCACTCGGACCGCTGACCTTTAGTCTGGCCAAAGCACTTAATCCCGAGGGAGAGGACGAGACTCAGGTGTTTGCGTTCTCCCTGGGTACGCCTTTCTAAAACCTCTCGTGATTTTATTGAGGGCTGCTTCTGGCATTAGCAGCTCTCAATAAGATTTTCAGAAGCCAATACAATCATACAGGTTGAGCGAGTGTTTCCTCAGCAGTTTTCGGCTCTGATTTCCACCTGATTATTCCTGCGATTCGATAATACCGAAGGATGGTTTTATATATGATGAATGCCCACTTTTTTTGCCAGGAGAAAGAATCAGTTTTTACTGATTCTATACAAGCAGAGCAGTATAAATAGATGCGATATAATACCATTTCATTATAATTAGTGCGTTCTCGCATGTGGCTTTAGGAAAGCTTTGAAGCTGTTTCAGAATTTATCAGGTGATTGTTTCAGGCTTTAGAGAGTTTCTGGTATACAAAGGTATACTCTGTTTTGGACTTTGCGTTTTTATTCAGGAGAAAGAACTTGAAATCGATCAAATTGGCGTTTGTTGCTCTGCTGCTGTTATCTCCATTGGCTCAGGCACAAAAAATCGCTGTTGTGGATTCTGAGATGGCTGTTCTGGAGTCAGACGCTGCCAAAAAATATGCCAAAGAAGCTGAAAAGATGTTTGCTCCTAAAATCAAACAGCTCAAAGCACTGCAGGAAGAAATCAGAGTAATGGAGCAAAAGCTGCAGAAAGATGGTCCTACTTTAACCGAGGGTCAGCGTGAGAATCGTCAGGTCCAGATCAAGCGTAAGTTTGAAGATCTGCAACTGCAAGATCGACAGCTGCGAAGCGAAAAAGCCCGTTCTGACCAGACCGAACTGGGTAAGCTGAGACCGAAGCTTGATAAAGCGATTGAGGAAGTGTCTAAAGAGCAGGACTATGATCTGGTTCTGGAGCGTGGTGCTACGCGTTTCGTTAAGCCTGGTTTTGATATCACCCGTAAGGTGATTGAGCGCATGAATAAGTTGAAGTAATTCATGAAACAGTCTTTTTCCTTTACCTTGTCTGAGCTGGCTGACAGAGTGGCTGCTGAACTCAAGGGTGATGGTGAGGAGTGTATCTCTGGCCTGAATACCCTTCAGGATGCTGTTGCTGGTGAGCTGGCCTTTTTAGCGAATCCCGCCTACGCTCGCTACCTGGAGACTACAGGGGCCAGTGCCGTTATTCTGGCACCCGCTCAGGCTGAAGCCTGGGCCGGGAATGCATTGATTCTGGATAATCCTTATCTGGGGTATGCTTCTCTTTCTCATCTGTTTGATACTGATAAGGGGTTGCCTGAAGGTATCCATTCCTCCGCAGTTATTGCTTCAGACGCCGCGATTCATCCAACGGCCGCAATAGGCCCAAAAGTAGTGATTGAGTCCGGAGTTCAGATCTCTGAGGGTGTTCGAATTGATGCCGGTGCTGTGATTGGTCATGACACTGTGATCGGTAAGAACAGTCATATTTGTCGAAATGTTTCAGTCTGTCACGGTGTCTTTATTGGTGAGCGCAGTATTATTCATGCTAATGCTGTTATCGGGGCCGATGGCTTTGGCAACGCCCGATTGGACGGGCAGTGGCATAAAATAGCCCAGATCGGTGGAGTAGTTATCGGTAACAATGTAGAGATTGGTTCCTGCACCTGTATTGATCGAGGCGCATTGGGGGACACGGTGATACACGACGGAGTCAGAATCGACAATCTTGTGCAGATCGCTCATAACGTGATAATAGGAAAGCACACTGCTATTGCTGCCAATGTCGGTATTTCCGGTAGTACCAGGGTTGGTGAATATTGCACCATTGCTGGTGCTTCGGGTCTTGCGGGTCATATCACCATTGCTGATCATGTTCATCTCTCTGGAATGGCAATGGTTACCAAATCCATATCCCGTTCTGGTGCCTATGCATCCGGGACAGGCATCATGGATGCGGGGGAGTGGAGAAAGAACGCGGTCCGCTTCAGGAGACTTGATGATATGGCCAAACGACTTAAACGGTGCGAGCGCCGACTCGAAGAATGAAACCCGTTTGATGTGCCGCACGTTCGGTATCTATCAGCAAGAGGCTGGTTTATCAGTCTCTTGCTGTATTTCCTGATCATCCTGTCATGCCCAGTGATCAGGTTTTGCTGAGGGCTTAATTTCTGGCCATGAAAAGAAATGTCTGGAAGTTCTCCTGTCAGGGGGAGGTTGATGGTAAGATAGCCCGCTGTGCTGAAATAACCTGTGCAAGAAAGGAACTATAGTCTTGATTGATTCCCGTTCCAGCCAAGAATCAAATGCTGTTCTGGATGAATTGATCCATCCGACAGCCATTATTGATCCGCGTGCTGCTTTGGCACCGGACGTAAAGGTCGGACCCTATGCCATTGTTGGTGCAAACGTTGAAATTGACTCTGGAACAGAAATTCATGCCCATGCTGTTGTCAAGGGGCACACCAAAATAGGCAGAAATAACCGCATTTTCCAGTTCGCCAGTGTTGGTGAAGATTGTCAGGACCTGAAGTACGCAGGCGAAACGACCTGGCTTGAAATGGGTGACAATAATGTGATCCGTGAGGGTTGTACTATTCATCGGGGGACTTCCCAGGATAATTCGATTACCCGCATTGGCAGCAATAACCTGTTGATGGCCTACGTTCATGTGGCCCATGACTGCATCGTTGGTAATAACATTATCCTGGCCAATAACGCTACGCTGGCCGGTCATGTCAGGATTGGTGATGGGGTCATCCTGGGAGGGTTCACCACCGTGCATCAGTTTTGTGTTATTGGTGATTTCAGTATGAGTGCTGCTCATACAGCTCTCTTCAAGGATGTTCCTGCATTCGTGATGGTCAGTGGTAACCCGGCCAAGGCTCACGGCATGAATTTTGAGGGGATGAGGCGTCGTGGTTACAGTTCGGAACTGATCCGTGAATTGCGTCAATGTTACAAGTTGATCTACCGGCAGGGTCTGCGGACTAATGAGGCACTGGACAGGCTTGAATCCATGAAAAAACAGCCCCAAATCCAGTTGCTTATTGACTCTTTGAAAGCGTCAACCCGAGGTATCACGCGCTGATTTTCGAAGTCAGTCTTTCCCTGCCAGCCACATATTTTTCACGGTAAATAGGAATGTCCAGAACACTGTCATTTGCTCTGGTGGCCGGGGAGGCCTCGGGTGATCTGCTGGGAGCAGCGCTGATCAGAAAGATCAAATGCCATCACCCCGATGCCCGATGCTATGGGATTGGTGGTCCAATGATGATCGCTGAAGGGTTTGAGAGTCTTTTCCCCATGGAGAGGCTTTCAGTAATGGGGCTTGTTGAGGTGCTGGGGCGGCTGAGAGAGCTATTAGGGATTCGCAAGCAGCTGAAAGAAACTTTCATGGCAGAAAAACCAGACGTTTTTATCGGGATTGATGCGCCTGACTTTAACTTGGCTTTGGAAAAGTACCTTAAATCCAATGAGATACCTACAGTTCATTATGTAAGTCCTCAGGTTTGGGCATGGCGAGAAGGCCGATTGAAGAAAATTCGGTGTGCCGTTGATCATATGCTCGCGCTTCTCCCGTTTGAGGCAGATTACTATCAGGGGCATGGGGTTCCGGTCACTTTTGTTGGTCATCCGCTGGCCGATCAAGTGGCCTGGGAGCCGGACGCGGTTGCAGCTCGGCGCTCACTGGGAATGGATGAAGAAGGGCTTGTGGTCGCCTTATTGCCGGGCAGTCGAAAAGCTGAAGTATCCCGTTTGGGGGAGCTTTTTTTAAACACTGCGCGCCTGCTAAAGAAAGACCATCCCGATATTCGGTTCGTCATTCCCTGTGCCAATGAAAAGAGAAAGTTGCAGTTGCTACCCATGCTGGAAGATTTTCCAGATCTGAATGTCACGGTTGCCGTCGGTAAAACTTCTGAGATGATGGCGGCAGCCAATGCGATTTTGATCGCTTCAGGAACGGCTACTCTGGAGGCAGCTTTACATAAGAGGCCCATGGTGATCAGCTATCGAATGGCGTCACTGAGTTTTGCGATTCTCAGCCGTTTGGTAAAAGTTGAACATGTTGGCCTGCCGAATTTGTTGGCGAGCGAGCCCTGTGTACCTGAGCTGCTGCAAGACGATGCGACCTCTGAAAAGCTTCATGAAGCCATGGCCAGGGCATTAGACGATCAGGAGTGGCGAAGTCATCTGGTTCAGGAATTTACAGCGATTCATAAAACCCTCAAACGTGATGCCAGTGCTCTGGCCTATGATGCGGTGATGTCGGTAGTAGGAAAATACGATGCAACAAAATGAGCTGGGTTTTTTTGCTGTCCCCGAGACCGTTACACAGGTTTGTGGTGTCGACGAGGTGGGTCGGGGCCCACTCTGCGGTCCGGTGGTGACCGCCGCTGTCATTCTGGACCCTGATAATCCCATAGCCGGGCTTAATGATTCCAAGAAACTGTCTGAAAAGAAACGTGATGCGCTCTTTGAAGAAATCAAAGAGAAAGCACTGGCCTGGTCCATCGGCAGGGCTGAAGTTCATGAGATCGATGAACTGAATATTCTTCATGCCACTATGCTGGCCATGCAGAGAGCGGTTGCAGGCCTTTCAGTGAAGCCGGAACTGGCCCTGATCGATGGTAATCGTTGTCCTGATCTGCCCTGTCCTGCTGAGGCTGTGGTGAAAGGTGATGGTTCTGTTCCGGAGATTGGGGCAGCTTCTATTCTGGCAAAAGTAACACGTGATCGTGAAATGGTTGAGTTGGAAAAGCACTATCCCGGTTACGGGATTGCCGGTCACAAAGGTTATCCAACCAGAGTTCATATGGATGCCCTGAAAAAGCTTGGGGCGACGCCTATCCATCGTCGTTCGTTCAAGCCTGTCCGTGATGCATTGGAGGCATCGGGGTTATAACGAGCTGGCAGTTAACATGGCTCCGTTGTTAGAATTAAAAATCACCATCAATCGGTCTACCTTCTCTCATGCCTGCACGTTTCATACATCTGAGACTTCATACAGAATTTTCCCTGAGCGATGGCCTGGTTCGCATCAAGCCACTGATTAAGGCAGCGGGAGAGCTGGGTTTTCCTGCGGTGGCCGTTACTGATCAGTCGAACCTTTGCTCGCTGGTAAAGTTTTATAACAGTGCCCAGGGGGCGGGTATTAAACCGATCAGTGGCGCTGACTTATGGGTTACGCATTCTGATCCGGCTCTTGAGCCTGTGAGACTTGTATTGCTTTCTATGAATGAGAAGGGCTATAGAAACCTCACAGAGCTGATTTCCCGGTCCTTTCTGGAGAATCAGCAGCATGGCAAAGCCATTGTCAAAAGAGAATGGATTCAGGAAAAATCTGAAGGCCTGATAGCGCTATCAGGTGCCAGAGAAGGGGATGTAGGTCAGGCCATTCTTAATGGCAATGAAGCGCTGGCGGGTGAGCTTTTGACTGAATGGATGGAAGCTTTTCCGGGGCGTTACTATCTTGAGCTGCACAGAACATCCCGAGCGGGTGATGAGGATTGCCTGCATGGCTCCGTCGCGCTGGCTGAAAAATACGATTGCCCGGTAGTGGCCACCAACGATGTCATGTTCATCAATAAAGAAGACTTCGAAGCCCACGAAGCCCGGGTGTGTATCGGTGAAAGTTCAACCCTGGACGACCCGCGCAGGGTCAAAAGATACAGCGAAGAGCAGTATCTGAAAACGGAAGAAGAGATGTGTGAACTCTTCTCCGATATCCCTGAAGCGCTTGAAAATTCAGTGGAAATTGCCCGGCGCTGCTCGGTTTATGTGCATCTGGGCGAGTACTTTCTGCCAGAATTTCCCATCCCTGAGGGGATGACGATGGATGCCTTTTTCAGGAAGTTTTCCCATGATGGTTTGACTGAACGTTTGCAAACTATTCTGGACCCTGCTGATTCTGACTATGTCAGTAAAGAAAAAGTGTATCGGGATCGTCTCGATTTCGAACTGGATATTATTCTCCAGATGGGATTTCCGGGCTATTTCCTGATCGTAATGGATTTTATCCAGTGGTCTAAAAGTAACGGCATACCGGTCGGGCCGGGGCGTGGTTCCGGTGCTGGTTCACTGGTGGCCTACGCGCAAAAAATTACCGACCTTGACCCTATTCAGTATGACCTGCTGTTCGAGCGATTCCTGAATCCGGAGCGGGTGTCCATGCCTGACTTTGATGTCGACTTCTGTATGGATGGCAGAGACAGGGTGATTGACTATGTCGCCAGAACCTATGGTCGTGATGCGGTCTCCCAGATCATTACTTTCGGTACCATGGCTGCTAAGGCGGTGGTCAGGGATGTAGCCAGGGTCCAGGGCAAGTCCTACGGTCTTGCAGACCGGCTCTCGAAAATGATTCCCTTCGAGATCGGTATGACCCTCGGTAAAGCTTACGAGCAGGAAGCTACTATCAGGGATTTTCTTGATATCGATGAAGATGGCAAGGAAATCTGGGATATGGCGCTCAAACTTGAAGGAGTTACCCGCAATGTCGGTAAGCACGCTGGCGGTGTCGTCATAGCACCGACCAAACTGACCGATTTTGCACCGCTTTACTGTGATGAAGCCGGTGGCGGTGTTGTTACCCAGTTTGATAAAAATGATGTTGAGTCTGCTGGTCTGGTGAAGTTTGACTTTCTGGGGCTGAGAACTCTGACCATCATTGACTGGGCGTTGAAAATGATCAACCCCCGCCGCCAGCAACGTGGCGAGGATGAGCTTGACATCATGATGATCGATCTGGAGGACAAGTTCTCCTACGACATGCTCAAGCGGGCTGAGACCACTGCGGTTTTCCAGCTTGAGTCCCGGGGCATGAAGGATCTGATCAAGCGTCTTCAGCCCGATTGTTTTGAGGATATCATCGCTCTCGTGGCCCTTTTTCGCCCGGGGCCTCTGCAATCGGGCATGGTAGATAACTTCATTAATCGTAAGCATGGCCGGGAAGAGTTGTCCTATCCGGATGCTCAATATCAGCACGAGTGGCTTCAGCCGATTCTGCAGCCTACCTATGGCATCATCCTGTATCAGGAGCAGGTCATGCAGATCGCTCAGGTGCTGGCAGGTTATACCCTGGGTGGTGCGGATATGCTTCGTCGAGCCATGGGTAAGAAAAAACCCGAAGAGATGGCCAAGCAGAGAGCAGTCTTTGAAGAAGGGGCTATCAAACAGGGGATTGATGGCGAGCTGGCGATGAAAATCTTCGACCTTGTGGAGAAATTTGCCGGTTACGGCTTTAACAAATCTCACTCGGCTGCCTATGCCCTGGTCTCTTATCAGACGCTTTGGCTGAAAGCCCATTACCCGGCAGAATTTATGGCGGCGGTCATGAGTTCCGATATGCAGAATACCGACAAGGTTGTGACGTTTATTGAAGAGTGTCGGGAAATGGAACTTACGCTGCTGCCACCGGATGTAAACAGTGGTGACTATATGTTTGGCGTGAATGACGACGGGCATATTGTTTATGGTCTGGGTGCCATCAAGGGCGTTGGTGAGGGGCCTATCGAATCCATTGTTGAAGCCAGAAACTCAGGCGGTCCATTCAAGGACCTCTTTGATTTTTGTGAACGTGTTGATGCCAAGAGTATCAATAAACGGGTTCTGGAGGCTTTGATTCGTTCCGGTGCCCTTGATCTGCTGGGGCCTGCACCGGGTAAAAAGGCCCGATACAATTTTAACCGCGCGGTGTTGGAGTCCAGCCAATCTGAAGCCATGAAAGCGGCAGACCAGGCCGCCAAGAGTTTTGACTCTGGCCATGGTGATCTGTTCGGTGCACTGGTGCCCGCCGGTGAAGAGGATGTCTACGATAAGTACGGCAATGTCGAAGAGTGGGCCGATAAAGTTCGGCTGAGTGGCGAAAAAGACACTCTGGGTCTGTACCTGACCGGTCATCCCATTGATGAATATGAGCAGGAGATCAAACACTTTATTCGCAACCGTATCCGGGACCTTCAGCCAGCCAGAGGCGAAAGTCAAAACATAGCAGGCCTGGTGGTGGCCATGAGGACCATGAATAACAAACGCGGCGACAAAATGTGTTTTGTGACATTGGATGATCGTACTGGCCGAATCGAAGTATCGATCTTTGCCGATGTTTTTGAGCAGTGTCAGGCGCTCATCAAGATGGATACGGTGATTGTCTTTGAAGGGGAGGTCAGCTTTGATGACTACTCTGGTAGCCTCAAGGTCAGAGCCAAGAAAGCTCTCAACCTGATTGATGCCCGAAGTTACTATGCCCGCAGGCTGCTGGTGGATTTAAGCAGTGGGCAGGTGGACAATGCGTTTCATGCCAAAATGTCCGGCTTGCTCAGACAGCATCCGGGTCAGCTCCCGGTGCAGGTCAACTACACCAGTGACGATGCTTCGGCCAGTATCCGGCTGGGCGAAAAATGGAATGTTAGTCCCAGTGATGACCTGGTGATGGGTTTAAGGCAATGGCTGGGCAAAGAGTCCGCCAAAGTAGAGTATCAGTAACAGACGCTTACTCTTATTAACTCGACATATTGATCGCTTTTACGTATTTTTCAGCTGATGCGGAACTCTTGAAGTGGAATCTATGAACCCGAATTATCTGGATTTTGAACAGCCGATTGCTGAGTTGGAAGCCAAGATCGAAGAGCTAAGACTGGTTGGCACCGATGCCGAACTGAACATTACTGATGAAGTCAGCCGCCTGCAAGAAAAGTGCAAGACCCTGACTGAGCAGATTTTTTCTGATCTGTCTGCCTGGCAGGTAGTTCAGCTTTCAAGACATCCGCGTCGTCCTTACACTCTGGATTATATTCAACATCTCTTTACCGAGTTTGATGAGCTGCATGGTGATCGTCACTTTGCAGATGATCCTTCAATTATCGGTGGCATTGCCCGATTCAATGGTCGTCCGGTGATGGTCATGGGTCATCAGAAAGGCCGTGAAATCAAGGACAAAGTGCTTCGTAATTTTGGTATGCCCAAGCCCGAAGGCTACCGGAAGGCCTGTCGGCTCATGGAGATGGCCGAGCGCTTCAAAATGCCCATCATGACTTTTATCGACACGCCGGGTGCTTATCCGGGAATTGGCGCGGAAGAGCGTGGACAGAGTGAGGCCATTGCCTACAATCTGGCCGTTATGTCTCGCCTGAAAGTGCCCATTATCTCTACTGTTATCGGAGAGGGGGGCTCCGGTGGCGCGCTGGCTATTGGTGTCTGTGACCAGCTGCTGATGTTGCAGAACTCCATCTACTCGGTGATCTCTCCGGAGGGCTGTGCATCGATTCTCTGGAAAAAGTCTGAATATGCTTCCACAGCCGCAGAAGCCATGGGTGTAACTGCATCCCGGCTGATGGAGTTGGGACTCATTGATCGTCTGGTCATGGAGCCTCTGGGTGGTGCTCACAGTCAGCCAGAAGTGATGGCTTCTACACTGGGTGTTGCCCTGGAGGAGGAACTCCGGAAGCTGGAGACAATGGCCGCTGATGAATTGATAGAAAGTCGTTACCAGCGCATCAGGGATTACGGCGCTGTCTGATGGCGGATCAGCCTTTCGAAAAGAATCGACGATTGAAAAAGTCTTTCATTTCATCCAGTGACGAAAGATTTTTCTCCTTAACAGAGCATCTTTCTGAGCAAATCAGAGGCATTGCAGGGAAGCCAGTTTTAGTGGCGTTTAGCGGTGGATTGGATTCTACCGTTCTTCTTCATTTATCGGTGTCTCTTCGTGAACAGGGGAAGATTAAGTCTCTCTCGGCAGTTCATATTCATCACGGGCTCAGTGAGAACGCCGACTCATGGGCAGAGCATTGCCTGTCCCTTTGTGAACAATGGCAGGTTCCTCTGGAGGTGGTCAAAGTTGCTATTGAGTCATCCTCGGATATTGAACGACAGGGCCGTGAAGCACGCTATGCCGTTTTTGAAGACCGTCTGCCTGATGGTGGTTGTCTGTTGATGGGTCATCATCAGGATGATCAGGCGGAAACAGTGCTTTTTCGATTGCTGCGAGGCAGCGGGTTGGATGGTGTGGCCGGTATGCCCGTTTCAAGAGGGTTAGGTGGTGGAGTCTTGCTAAGACCTCTGCTTAATGTTTCCAGGCAAGCCATTGAAAACTATGCGAAAAATTATGGTTTGGTGTTTGTCGAAGATGAATCCAACCAGGATCAGAGGTTTCGGCGTAATTTCCTGAGGCAAAATCTGATGCCGCAGATTGAGGCCGTCTGGCCAGGTGTTGCAGCCCGGCTGGCACAGTTTTCCGAGGATGTTTCTGAACTAAATCAGATGCTCCTTGAGCAAACAGAGCACTATGCCCGGCCGATTATTCAAGCACCGCCATCCCGACTTTGGGGTGAACGCAGCGTTTTAGATCTGGAGGCGCTCAAGCTTATTAATGGTCTTGCAGCCCGGAGAGTGGTTCGCTATTGGCTGGCCTCTCATCAGGTCCAAATGCCAGACAGAATCCGACTGAACGCTCTGTTCACAGATTTGATTGAAGCGGCAGAGGATGCTGAGCCTGTTGTCTTAATAGGTGCTTTTCAGTTACGCCGCTTTGCAGGAAAGCTGGTGCTGCTTCGTAAACCTGAGCCTATTGAGAGAGAAGGTTTTGACTGGCAGTGGCGTGCGGAGCAAGTCATCAAGCTGCCTTTTTCGGGGGGGCGTTTAGCGCTGGAAGAGGGAGGGGATGTCCGGCTCCCGGAAACGGCATTGCGTATATTGTTTCGTTCTGAGCTGCCTGCGGGGCTAAAAGTCGCTGTGAAAGGTCGTGACGGCCGTAAGACGATCAAACGTTGGTTGCAGGACTACAAAGTTCCCCCCTGGGTCAGGGAGTCTGTTCCATTTGTTTTTCATGGGGATCAGCTGGTGGCGTTACCAGGGGTTTTTGTCACAGACACGTACGCCTGTGAGCCCGGTGCTGGCAGACGCCTGTCCTGGTGTCCCGATGACTGAGTCTGGACAGCAGGACTTAAACCAAACTTTCTAGGCATTTTCTCAGTATGTGTTTTACGTTTAGCAGTGATTTTGGTATCCTGATCTCCCATCTTGAGTATTCATTTTTTTCCCGCATTTAAGAGTCAGCAGATAACAATGACGCGTTATATTTTCGTCACGGGTGGTGTTGTTTCCTCATTGGGCAAAGGCATCGCTTCAGCTTCCCTCGCAGCTATCCTTGAGGCACGCGGTCTTAAGGTGACGATGCTCAAACTGGATCCTTATATCAACGTTGATCCTGGCACCATGAGCCCGTTCCAACATGGTGAAGTGTTTGTTACTGAAGATGGTGCGGAGACCGACCTCGACCTGGGCCATTATGAGCGTTTTGTGCGCACCACCATGAAGCAGGGCAACAACTTTACCACGGGTCGAGTCTATCAGGACGTTCTTCGTAAAGAACGTCGTGGTGATTATCTGGGCGGTACGGTTCAGGTTATTCCCCACATTACCGATGAAATCAAACGTCGCGTTGTTCAGGGGGCTGGTGACGCAGATATAGCTATGGTTGAAATTGGTGGAACTGTGGGTGACATTGAGTCTCAGCCATTCCTGGAAGCGATCCGCCAGTTGAAAGTTGAGCTGGGTTCTTCCCGTGCTTTGCTGATGCACCTGACCCTGGTGCCCTTTATCAAGACTGCGGGCGAAACCAAGACCAAGCCTACCCAACACTCTGTTAAAGAGCTACGATCCATTGGTCTTCAGCCAGACATTCTGGTTTGCCGAAGCGAACAGTTTATTGAAGCCTCTGCCCGTCGCAAGATCTCCCTGTTTACTAACGTTGAAGAGCGTGCGGTTATCTCTCTGGAAGATGCAGATACTATCTACCGCATTCCCCAGATGCTCCATGAGCAGGGACTGGACCAGATTGTTGTCGACAAGTTTGGTTTGGATGCTCCGGCTGCAGATTTGTCTGAGTGGGCAGATGTTGTGGATCGTGACACCCACCCGCAAAAGGAAGTGACTATTGCCATGGTGGGCAAATATATGGAGCTTCTGGATGCTTATAAATCCCTGATTGAAGCGGTTCGCCATGCCGGATTGAAAACTCGTACCAAGGTCAATATCCGTTATGTTGATTCCGAACTGCTTGAGCAGGAGGGGCTGAGTCGTCTGGAAGGTGTCAGTGCGATTCTGGTGCCTGGTGGATTTGGACATCGCGGTGTGGAAGGCAAGGTTCAGGCGGTTCGTCATGCTCGTGAGAACAAGATTCCCTATTTGGGTATCTGTCTGGGTATGCAGGTCGCTGTTATTGAATACGCTCGTAACAAGGCAGGTCTGGAAGGAGCCAACAGCTCAGAGTTTGATCAAAACTCCGAGCATCCGGTGATAGGTCTGATTACTGAGTGGTTGGCTTCCGATGGTGCTTTAGAAACTCGCACCGAAGCGTCCGATCTGGGGGGAACTATGAGGTTGGGGGCCCAGAAGTGTAACCTCATCTCTGGTACACAGGCTCACTCTGCTTACGCTAAAGACATTATTATTGAGCGGCACCGTCATCGTTATGAGGTCAATAACAATTACCTCGAAACGCTCCAGGATGCTGGTCTGGTTATTTCCGGGCGCTCTGAAGACAATGCTCTGGTTGAAATGGTAGAAGTCAAGGAGCACCCCTGGTTTGTGGCCTGCCAGTTTCATCCCGAGTTTACTTCTACGCCGAGGGATGGGCATCCGCTCTTCAAGTCATTCATTGAAGCGGCTTTAAACTATCAGGCTAAACAGGATTAAGGGCGCGTATGTCTGAACAGAAAGCAGTCTCTGTAGGCTCTCTTCAGGTAGCTAACGACAAGCCGTTCGTGCTGTTTGGTGGCATGAATGTGCTCGAGTCTCGTGACATGGCTATGAAAATAGCAGAGCACTATGTTGCTGTTACAGAGAAGCTGGGTATTCCTTATATTTTCAAGGCTTCCTTTGACAAGGCGAACCGTTCTTCCATCCACTCTTATCGTGGGCCGGGCATGGAAGAAGGTCTGAAGATCTTTCAGGAGCTGAAGGAGACGTTCGGAATGCCGTTGATCACCGATGTTCATGAAGTTTATCAGTGCCAACCGGTAGCTGAAGTGGTTGATGTTATTCAGTTGCCAGCTTTTCTGGCGCGTCAAACCGATCTCGTGTTTGCCATGGCCAAAACCGGTGCTGTGATCAACATCAAGAAGCCTCAGTTTCTGAGTCCTTCGCAGATGGGTAATATTGTCGACAAGTTTGCTGAGGCGGGCAATGAGCAGGTTATTCTCTGTGAACGTGGATCTTCTTATGGTTACGACAACCTGGTGGTTGATATGCTGGGCTTTCGTACCATGAAAGAGGTGAGTGGCCAGTCTCCCGTTATTTTTGATGCAACACATGCACTACAGTGCAGAGATCCAATGGGAGCGGCTTCCGGCGGTCGTCGTCATCAGGTGACTGAGCTGTCTCTGGCCGGTATGTCGACCCGTTTGGCAGGTCTTTTCCTGGAAGCCCATCCTGATCCGGATGCAGCTCGTTGTGATGGTCCCTCAGCGCTGCGTCTCTCTCAGTTGGAAGGCTTTCTGGTACAGGTGAAGGCTATTGACGATCTTGTTAAGTCAATGCCCGAGCTGGATACCCATTGAGTGTTCCGTTCGATGTAAGAAAACCGCCGAATTCCGGCGGTTTTTTTTGTCAAAAATAATCTCTTTGATGGCGGCAAAGGGTTCTGTCTTTAAGAGGCTGGGGTTCGTTTTTTTATCAAGCTTCATTCGCTCATTGTTATCCGTTTTTCATCACTGTGATATCAAGGGCTTCCATTGAATTCAAGTTTAATCTTTGCGCTTTCGGTGTTGCTGTGTGCAATAGTTGATAACCCGCCGGGAGTTGGTATAGTGTCCGCACTGCAGCGTCTGGGAAGCTAAAAACAGTCCAATTGGATAATGGCACTGGAAAATTGAATCAGTATTATTATCTAATCGGGCTGAGATGGTTGGGTTGGGAAGATCTGGATCTCAGACTTCATCGGTCTACAGTAAGATTCCTCACTGCCCGGTCAGGTCAGGTATATTTCCCTTCATAGACATGGTGTTGTGAAAAGTATTTTTGTCTTTCTGTGCAACAAGAGTGAAGCAACGTACTTTTCATCGTCTATCGGCATTTGTGTAGAGAGAAAGCTATTATGGCAAAAATTGTTGAAATCAAAGGCCGCGAAATCATGGATTCTCGCGGTAACCCAACCGTAGAAGCCGATGTCATTCTGGAATCGGGTGCCATGGGGCGTGCTGCTGCACCATCCGGAGCCTCTACCGGTTCCCGTGAAGCTCTGGAGCTGCGTGATGGAGACAAATCTCGCTACCTGGGTAAGGGGGTCCTGAAGGCTGTGGGCAACATCAATGGACCTATCCGTGAAGCTCTGCTGGGGTGTGATGCCGCTGATCAGCGTGGACTGGATGCGGCCATGATTGAGCTGGATGGTACCGAGAACAAGAGTGTTCTGGGCGCCAATGCCATTCTTGCAGTATCCCTGGCCGCAGCAAAAGCCGCTGCTGCAGATAAGAAAATACCTCTCTACCAGCATATTGCTGACCTGAACGGCACTTCTGGCCAGTTCACCATGCCGGTTCCTATGATGAACATTCTCAACGGTGGTGAGCACGCTGACAACAACGTCGATATTCAGGAGTTCATGATCCAGCCAGTCGCTGCCAGGACTTTTGCTGAAGGTTTGCGCATGGGTGCTGAGGTATTTCATGCCCTGAAGAAAGTTCTGTCTGCCAAAGGCTTGAATACTGCGGTAGGTGATGAAGGTGGTTTCGCGCCCAATCTCGCTTCTAATGCTGACGCGCTGGCTGTCATTAAAGAAGCAGTTGAAGCAGCTGGCTACAAGCTGGGTACTGATATTACTTTGGCGATGGACTGTGCGGCATCAGAATTCTATGTTGACGGCCAATATAATATGAAGGGTGAAGGCAAAATTTTCTCTTCCAATGAGTTTTCTGACTACCTGGCCAATCTTTGTGAAGAGTACCCGATTATCTCTATCGAGGATGGTCTGGACGAGTCTGATTGGGACGGTTTCAAATATCAGACTGAAATTCTGGGCGATAAGATCCAGATTGTTGGTGATGACCTGTTTGTAACCAATACCAGGATTCTCAAGGAAGGTATTGAGAAAGGTATCGCTAACTCTATCCTGATCAAGTTCAACCAGATTGGTTCCCTGACTGAAACGCTGGAGGCCATCAAGATGGCCAAAGATGCTGGATACACTGCGGTGATCTCTCACCGTTCCGGTGAAACAGAAGACGCTACTATTGCAGATCTGGCTGTGGGAACTGCTGCAGGTCAGATCAAGACCGGTTCTCTGTGCCGTTCTGACCGTATTTCCAAGTACAACCAGCTGCTCCGTATTGAAGAAGAGCTGGGTACAAAAGCTCCATATCGTGGTCTCGCTGAATTCAAGCGTGCCTGACAGGTTGTTTGATTAGCGCGTCAATAAAGGGAGGCTTTTAATGTCTCCCTTTGTTCTGTGTAACGAGCCTTTGCTTTTATTTTTATGATCACTTTTCGGGTATTCTAGTTTTTTCTGTTTTCATCGTGGGCACATTTTACAGGCTTTGATAGACTCAATGGCTGGAAACAATGAGAGATTCAGATGCTAAAGCTGGTGCATACATTACTTCTTCTGGCACTGTTGGTCCTTCAGATTCAACTCTGGACGGGAGAGGGAAGTGTGGCCGAAATGGTAGCGATCAAAAAACAGATTGAGCAGCAGGAGCGGGAAAACGAGCGCTTGTATCGGCGAAACCGCTTGCTCGCTACCGAAGTTATTGAGCTGCAAAACGGTTTGCAAACCCTGGAAGAGCACGCACGTCTTGATTTGGGGATGATCAAGAAAGATGAAACGTTTTATCTGATATATGACTGAGTGTTCCAGCTACTTTAATGCTGGCTCAATACCGGGCAAAAAATTCCACAACGCTCATCATTGCAGCTATTTTATAGATCGGGGCAGGTTCCTGATCGGCTATTTAAGTGGCGTTTCAGATTTATAACAGACTGAAACATATTCTGTTTGCAAAAGGTTCCTTATGACCTTTCGTAGGTGACAATGTGAGTACGAGTATCCCTCTTGAGCCCCGTTTTTGGGCAATTGTTCCTGCCGCTGGAGTGGGGCGTAGAATGCAGAGTACAATCCCCAAGCAGTATCTTGAGATTCATGGTCGCACCTTAATAGAACACACCCTTGAACGTCTGCTGGGTTTTTCTGTGTTGGAGAAACTGATTGTTGTGATTGGTGCTGAAGATGAGTACTACAAAAATATTGAGATGTTGCGGGATTCGCGAATTATGTTGGTGCAGGGAGGGGATGAGCGTTACCATTCCGTCTTGAATGGGCTGAAGGCTTTGTCCGAGTTGGCAGATGCCGAGGATTGGGTGATGGTGCATGATGTGGCCAGACCTTGTATTCGTCATTCCGATCTGGAGTGGCTTGTGAAACAGTTAGCTGGCCACGCCACCGGCGGTTTGTTGGGAATGCCTGTCAGAGATACTATGAAGCGCACTTCTTCTTCTGGCGAAGTGACTGAGACCGTGGATCGGGATGAGCTTTGGCATGCCCTGACCCCGCAGATGTTTCGAATGAAGCTGCTTTACGATGCACTCAAAAAAGCGCTGGATGACGGAATGCCCGTCACGGATGAAGCCAGTGCTATTGAATACGCTGGATTCAAGCCGCTGATGATCGAAGGGCACAGCGATAATATCAAGGTGACCCGTAGCGCTGATTTGACACTTGCAGCCCTCTACATACAACAGCAAGATAAACTGATTGAGACAGTATGATGCGAATTGGTCACGGTTTTGATGTGCACCGCTTTTCCGATGAAGTGGCGGCTGATGCCAGCATTGTGTTGGGCGGGGTCACTATTGAACACAGCCATAAGCTTTTAGCCCATTCTGATGGCGATGTTCTCCTTCATGCCGTTTGTGATGCATTACTGGGAGCGGCTGCTCTGGGTGATATCGGTCAGCATTTTCCGGATACAGATCCAAGGTATAAGGGAATCGACAGCCGACAGCTTCTCAAGCATGTGGTGACATTGATTCATGAGAATGGCTACCAGGTAGTCAACGTCGACAGCACTATTGTTGCCCAGACACCAAAAATGGCTGCTTATATTCCTGCCATGAAAGAAAATATCTCCAGAGATCTTCAGATCGAAACTGAAGCTGTCAATGTAAAAGCAACGACAACTGAGAAGTTGGGCTATACCGGGAGAAAAGAAGGTATAGCAGTTCATGCGGTGGTGCTTCTGACTCATAGCAAAGGCCTTTTTTGTTGATCCGTTTGCGCTATACCCGAAAGATTATTGTTTAATGAATCAAATTTCTTACACACCATCCTGGTCTTATTGCTGGGGTGGTCCACTGGGGCAGTGCGCTTTCAAGTCTCTGCCTGAGGATTTCATCGTTGAAGAAGAGCTGCCCTTTCTTCCGGAAGGTGAAGGGGAGCATGCCTATGTCAATGTTCAGAAAACCGGAGAAAATACCGATTGGGTAGCAGGGCGGCTTTCCAGATTCGCTGGTGTAAAACGCTCTGCAGTCAGCTATGCAGGACGAAAGGATCGCCATGGTGTTACACGTCAGTGGTTTAGTGTCTGGCTGCCCGGGCAGGACTCCCCGGAATGGTCGCAGCTGAATAGCGAATCTTTGCTTATAATTGCCGCGACCCGACATGGTAAAAAGCTCAAGACCGGAGCATTGAAAGGTAATCACTTTATCATCACTTTAAGGCATGTAAATGTGCCGCAGGTGCTGCTGGAAGAACGCTTGAAGTTGATCGCCGGTCAAGGTGTGCCCAACTATTTTGGAGAGCAACGCTTTGGTCATGAGGGCGCTAATGTTGATCGGGCATTGCTGATGTTTACCGACAGTTTCAAGGCTCACAGAAACAAACGCGCAATGTATTTGTCTGCAGCACGTTCCTGGATATTTAATCAGGTCGTTTCTGAGCGTGTCAGTCAGCACAACTGGACCCGCTACCTTGAAGGAGATGTACCCGGTTTTCAGGACAGTGGTAGTTTAATTCTGCGGGACCATGACCAGGACCTGATGACAAGAATTGAATCGGGAGAAGTCTCATTGACCGCGCCTCTCTGGGGTCGAGGGGAGTTGCTTTCAGGATCGGATTGCAGAAAGATGGAAGAAGAGATTTCTGCACGCAACCTGTTGTTGTGTGAAGGTTTGGAGCAGGCAGGTATAAAGCAGGAGAGAAGGGCCATCCGTCTGATACCTGCAGCTATGAGCTGGAAATGGTTATCAGATGATTGTGTTCAACTTCAATTTTCTCTTCCAAAAGGCTGTTTTGCAACAGCAGTATTGAGGGAAGCTTTAGAATGTATAGAAGGATGTTTCGGTGAGAATACTGCTCAGTAACGATGATGGTGTTTTAGCTACTGGGTTATCCACCCTGTACAGTTCGCTCGATGGCCTGGGTGAGAGAATTGTCTTTGCTCCTGATAGGAACAGTTCGGGCTTGAGCAGTTCATTGACCCTGGGTCGTCCCCTGAGGGTGACTGAGCATTCCAATGGTTTCAACAGTGTTGATGGAACTCCGGCTGATTGCGTTCATTTGGCGGTCAATGCGCTGTTGGAACAAGAGCCGGATATTGTTGTTTCAGGCATCAATCATGGCCCCAACCTGGGTGATGATGTTCTTTATTCAGGGACAGTAGGTGCTGCTATGGAAGGTCGTTTCATGGGCTTACCTGCCATTGCTGTGTCTGCCTGTGGCAAAAGTGAACAAGGCTTCATCACAGCAGGAAGGGTGGTCAGAGAATTGATCCCCAGACTTGAGCAATTATCTCTGCCAGAAAGAACCATTTTAAATGTTAATGTGCCCGATAGGCCTTATGAAAAGCTCCAGGGGCTGGCAGTGACTCGTTTGGGGCACAGGGAAAGGCCTGAAAAACCTGTTAAAGTATTGGACCCCAGGGGAAAGCATGTCTATTGGATTGCTCCTGTTGGTAAAGAACAGGACGCGGGTGAGGGTACTGATTTCCATGCAATTGCTGAAGGTTTAGTCTCAGTAACACCCCTTCAGTACGACCAGACTCATCATGCAACGCTCTCTGCGCTCAGTGAATGGCTGGGCAGATGATATGAAAGAGGTTGATATTCATGGTATAGGAATGACCTCCCGGAGAACCCGGGAGCGTCTTATCCATCGACTTTCAGATCAGGGGATTGACTCTGTCGAGGTTCTGGAGGTCATTCGACATACACCGAGACATCTGTTTGTGGACGAAGCGCTATCCCACAGAGCTTATGAAGATACTGCCTTGCCTATTGGTTTCGGGCAGACACTGTCGCAGCCGTATATTGTGGCCAGAATGACAGAGGCTCTCATGGCAGCAGGTCCACTCAACAGAGTACTTGAAATAGGCACGGGTTCTGGTTACCAGACAGCGGTCCTATCGCCGCTGGTAAAAAAAATATACTCCGTTGAGCGTATCAAACCCCTCCATGAACGAGCGAAGAAATTGCTTAAAGCACTTTCTATTCACAATGCTCAGTTTAAACTTAGCGACGGTGGTATGGGTTGGTCAGTCATGAGCCCCTTTGATGGAATCATTGTGACAGCTGCCCCGGATCAGATACCTGAAGAGCTATTACAGCAGTTGTCCGAAGATAATGGTCGTCTCATCGTTCCTGTTGGAGGTCGCAGTGTTCAGGATTTATTGCGGATCACCCGTCAGGGAGATACCTTCAAGAAAGAAATGCTTGAAGCTGTGCGGTTTGTGCCATTACTGGATGGGATTCAGAAGTAATACACTCCTTTGTATCTCAAGAATGAAAACCAGTCGGGTCGCTCTTAAAAGATAAACGGGTCTCTTGCTGATTTATGCATTACAGAATAAGACAGGTTGGATTATGTCAAAGATGAAAGAAAGTCTGGGTATTCTGCTCAAGGGGGTGGCGATGGGGGCTGCCGATGTTGTTCCCGGGGTTTCAGGAGGTACTATTGCTTTTATCACTGGTGTCTATGATCGTCTGTTAAATGCTTTGAAGAGTATCAATCCCGGTTTGCTGGTCAAGCTCAAATCCGGAGGGGTTGCTGAATGCTGGAAGCATATAGATGGGAGTTTTCTGGTTCTGCTGTTTGGCGGTGTGTTGATTAGTATAGTGAGTTTTTCGCATCTTATTACGTACCTGCTGGAAAGTTACCCGGAACTCATATGGTCTTTCCTCTTTGGTCTGATATTGATTTCAGGGATTCATATGCTAAAACAGATAAAGCATTGGACTGTCGCTTCTATGATACTTCTTATGCTTGGCTGTGGTGTCTCCTATTTTATCGGGACGCTGACGCCTACATCTCTGACTCCTTCTTATCTGATGTTGTTCTTTGCTGGTTGCATTGCTATTTCTGCGATGATTTTGCCGGGCATTTCTGGCAGTTTTATCCTGTTATTGATGGGATTATACCCTGCTGTTTTGGCTGCCGTGAAAGATCTGGATATTCTGTTGCTGGTGATTTTTGGATCTGGATGCATTGTCGGGTTGCTGACATTTTCTCATATCCTCTCCTGGTTGTTAAAGCAGCATCGTGATCTGACTCTGTCTTATCTGACAGGGCTGATGCTCGGTGCCTTGGGAAAAGTATGGCCGTGGAAAGAAACCCTGGAAACGAGAATAAACAGTTCGGGGCAGGAAGTTCCCTTCCTGGAAAGAAATATTTCTCCCTGGACGTATGAAGCGCTTTCTGGTCAGTCGGCTTACCTGTTGCCATCCATTACTTTAATGTTCTCAGGTATTTTGCTGGTTGTTCTGCTTGAGAAATTCAGTAATCGTTTTACTGAAAATTAACTATTGGGCTCTCTTGCTGCATAAGTGAGCAATTAATTCTTAATAGTTGTCAAGGGTTGGTTGCTGCTCCCGGCTGTTCTAAAGATTCTTTGCAGAATTGTGTGTTGGTGTCCTGGTCTCACGAACTAAATACATTCCTGACAGACAGTCTGGAAGGTGGCTGATATGAAAAGAATGTTTCGGTACTGATGATCCTTTGTAGGTAAACTGCGCTGAGATATAGGCGTTATCACTTTTTTTGATATATTTTTTTAGATTAAGAAAATTTAAATATATCCTAATTTATTATATTGTGGGACGTGCCTCGGAGGCTGAGTATGGAGCAGAGTCAATGACAGGTGATCGTCTTGGGCAAGAAATTAATTTGAGTGTTTGCTCAAGAATATTCGGTTGGATAGTATTGACTCTGTTACTGTCAGGGTGTTCTCATGACCCTTCCTCAGTTCAGGTTAAAGAGCTCAGGTTACCCCCCAAAGTAGTTAGTGGTAGTCATATTGTCCGTGGCGGCGAAACTCTTTTTTCAATAGCTTGGCTTTATAGTAGAGATTACAAAGAGTTAGCTGCTGTCAATGGAATACGTTCACCTTACACGATCTTTCCGGGCCAACATATCAATTTGACTTCCTCGAGCTATGTATCTCACTCTCCAGGTCCTGTAATAAAGAGCACAACCATTTCATCCAAGTCTGCTGCGGTTAAAAAAACAACAGTAAAAATGCCTGTGAAGGTAGAACGATCATCCAGTATTTCAAGTTGGCGCTGGCCGGCCAATGGAAAAGTGGTACAGGGATACCACAACGGCAATGGGCTGAATAAAGGGATTGATATCAGAGGCAAATTGGGAGAGCCTGTAAGTGCAGCTGCCGCTGGTGAGGTGGTTTACGCGGGTAGTGAGCTCGCTGGCTATGGCAAGCTGATCATTATGAAACATAACAACAGCTATCTGAGCGCTTACGCTCACAATAAGGAGTTGCTTGTGCGTGAAGGAGACTCAGTTAAAGCAGGCCAGAAGATAGCCGAAATAGGTTCTACAGGAACGACAGAGCCTAAGCTGCATTTTGAAATTCGGCATAATGGCAAACCGGTCGACCCGATGCGATTCCTGCCTGTACGCTGATTTCATTCTGCGGTGTCGGTAGAGGGATCTCACGGGTGTCGACTCAACTCTCAGTTGGTTGTTCGACAGACAGTGGGGCTTTCGGATAGGACTGACTCTTATGGCAGCAAAGAGGGAAGACTCAGAGCAAAATAATTTTGCTGAGGATTTTACCCAGGGAAAGAGTGAAATTGATAACGTGTTGGACTCTGATCTCAATCAAAATGAAGAAGTTGAAGAGAAAGAGCCTGCACAGCAGACACTTACACCGAGCGCGTCAGATTACAGTAGGGCCCGTCGTGATGATGACGGTTTCTATAAATCCATTGATGCCACTCAGCTCTACCTCAACGAGATAGGCTTTTCACCTCTGCTAACACCAGAGGAAGAGGTGCATTATGCGCGTCTTGCCCGTCGAGGTGTTGAAGCGGGCAGGCGTCGTATGATTGAAAGTAACTTGCGCCTGGTTGTGAAGATCTCAAGGCGGTATGTGAATCGTGGACTGACACTACTGGATCTTATTGAAGAAGGAAATCTGGGTCTCATCAGGGCGGTTGAAAAATTCGATCCTGAGCGTGGGTTCCGTTTTTCAACATACGCCACCTGGTGGATTCGTCAGACAATTGAGCGGGCCATCATGAATCAGACGCGCACCATTCGTCTGCCTATTCATGTGGTCAAGGAACTCAATGTTTACCTCAGGGCGGCTCGAGAGCTGACTCAAAAGCTGGACCATGATCCTACCCCGGAAGAAATTGCGCAACTGCTGGATAAACCAGTCGATGACGTTAAAAGGATGCTGGGGCTTAATGAGCGTGTCACTTCTGTTGATACCCCATTGGGTCCGGATTCTGATAAGTCCATCCTTGATACCATCTCTGATGAGAAGGAGTCTGATCCAGCGGAATTGCTTCAGGATCTTGATCTTAATGACAGTTTGGACAAGTGGCTGGGAGAGCTTTCTGAAAAGCAGCGTGAAGTGGTGGCCAGAAGGTTTGGTTTAAGGGGCTACGAAACCAGTACCCTTGAAGAAGTGGGTAAGGAAATTGGTTTGACAAGAGAGCGAGTCAGGCAAATACAGGTTGAGGCTCTTAAGCGATTGCGCTCGATCCTTGAGAAACAGGGGTTGTCCGGGGAGTCTCTTTTTAGCTGATAGCAGTGCCTTGATAATAAAAAAGCCATGATCTTGGGGTCATGGCTTTTTGTTTGGGAAAGAGTTAACGCCCGAATCATTGAAAGCAGTAATCAAGGTCGTTCTGCACACTTTTCCTATAGTGATCTTCTTGGTTCTATCGTTCCAGATGTTCAAGCTTACCTTTAACGCCATCCCATTTTTCCGCGTCGGGGAGTGCATCTGTTTTTTCTGTAATGTTATCCCAGACGTCAGCAAGTACGGCGTTGAGTTCAATAAACTCCTGCTGATCTTCCGGTACCTCATCCTCGGAGAAGATCGCATTGGCTGGGCACTCAGGCTCACAGAGGGCGCAGTCGATACATTCGTCCGGGTGGATGACCAGAAAGTTGGGTCCTTCGTAAAAACAATCTACGGGACACACTTCCACGCAATCGGTGTATTTGCACTTTATGCAGTTTTCACCCACTACGAAAGTCATGATGGTTACACTCCGTTTGTTCAGGCTGATGATAAGTCAGTCACAATACATTCATGAAATGTCACCATCAGGAATGACATTTCCAATCGCATATCCCTGACTGGTTTGACGCAAGGCCTAACCAGTCGAGGCGACAAGTCTACCAGTATTGTTTCTAAGGTAGTAGTTTAACCAGTTATGAGCATAGTCAGTTTTGCGCAATCAGTGACTTGAGGTCGTACAGCAACCCGAGAGCCTGACGGGGTGACAGGTTGTCAGGGTTGAGATCTTTGAGTGCTTCGACGGCCGGATGTGGTTGTGAAGCTGCAAACATATCTGCCTGAGTCGGGTTCTCATGACAACCCTTTTTGGCCTGTTTTGGGGGCTGTCGCATAGCCTGATCAGTTGAGCCTTCTTCCAATTGTTGCAACCTGGATCGCGCCTGAGAGACTACATTTCTCGGGACGCCAGCTAGCTGAGCCACTTGTAAACCGTAACTCTGGCTGGCAGGGCCATCCTGAACCGAGTGCAAAAATACAATTTTATCGTCGTGTTCTGTAGCATTCAGATGAACGTTGGCAACTGAGCTGCACTCGTCTGGTAGTTGAGTCAGCTCAAAATAGTGAGTGGCGAACAGTGTGAATGCCTTGACGGTGTCGGCCAGGTGATGAGCGCAGGCCCAGGCCAGTGACAAGCCATCGAATGTGCTGGTTCCCCGACCCACTTCATCCATCAAAACCAGACTGCTTGCTGAGGCGTTATGCAGAATATTGGCTGTTTCAGTCATTTCCACCATAAACGTGGATCGTCCCCCGGCCAGGTCATCGGATGAGCCTATTCGGGTGAATATTCTGTCTACCAGACCAATTTTTGCGTGGTTGGCAGGAACAAAACTCCCTACGTGGGCTAATAAGACGATCAGTGCCGTTTGCCTCATATAGGTCGATTTACCACCCATGTTTGGGCCAGTGATAACAAGCATTCTTTTTGTTGCATGCAGGTCTACATTGTTGGCGACAAAGGGCTCAGTTAACACCTGTTCGACAACCGGGTGGCGACCATCTTCAATATGAATGCCAGGATCCGGGCTCAGTTCTGGCTGGCAGAAGTTCAGAGTCTCAGCTCTTTCTGACAAGTTGTTCAGAACGTCCAGTTCAGAGATGCTCATGGCTGTTTCCTGAAGAGGGCCCAGTGCTTCCAGAAGATTAACCAGTAATTCGTCGTAAAGTGCTTTCTCCCTGGAAAGCGCTCTGCTTTTGCTGGACAGAGCCTTATCTTCGAACTCTTTTAATTCCGGTGTGATGAAACGTTCTGTATTTTTCAGTGTCTGGCGACGTATGTAGTCTACCGGAGCGTCTTCAGACTCTCTTCGGCTGAGTTCAATGTAATAGCCATGAACCCTGTTAAAGCCGACCTTCAGGCTAGGTAGCCCTGTTTTCTCCTTCTCTCTTTTTTCCAGTTCAACAAGATAATCGCCTGCGTTCTGACTGAGAGCACGAAACTCATCCAGTTCTGTGTCAAAGCCCTCCGCAATGACGCCGCCGTCTCTGATGATGACGGGCGGATTTTCGATAATGGCCCGGCTCAGTAGATCTGTAACCTGAGGGTGTTCACTGATGGCTTCAGCCAGCTTATGAATGTCCTCATTGTCGATCGTTTTGAGAATGGATTGCAGCTCAGGCAGCTGATTTAGAGCATCTCTCAGACGAGCCAAATCTCTTGGACGGGCTGATTTTAATGCTACTCTGGCAAGAATACGCTCAATATCGCCAATGCCGCGAAGCAAGGGTTGAATCTGCTCGAAGTAATAGCCAGATTTTATTGTTGAGAGAATGGATTGGCGTTTTTGTAACTTATAAAGATTTCTCAGGGGGCGATTCAGCCATCTTGAAAGTAATCGGCTGCCCATAGCGGTCGCTGTTTTATCAAGTACTGACAAAAGTGTGTGATCCCGGCCACCATTGAGGTTCTGGGTTAGTTCCAGGTTTTTTCGGCTGGCTGCGTCAAGGACTACGCTTTCTTCGCGAACTTCCTGCCGGATGCTTCGAATGTGGGGCAGGGCAGTTCTCTGTGTTTCCTTGGCGTATTGCAACAGACAGCCTGCCACCTCCAGACCGACTGTTAATGATTCGCAGTCGAATCCTTGCAGGTTTTTGGTTTGAAACTGACGGGTTAATCCTTCATAGGCGCTGTCACGATCAAAGTCCCAGGGCGGGCGCTTGATTGTCCCCGGACGTTCAACAATTCGGACTGGCCATTCAACACTGTCATTGATGAGAATTTCGGCAGGGTTGATACGCTCAACTTCTGCCATCAGCGCTTCTTCACCCTCGACTTCTACTGCTGTAAATTGACCACTGCTGATATCCAGAGAGGCTATTCCATATCGATTTTCTGATCGGGTCAGTGCGGTCAGAAGATTGTCCTGCTGTTCGTCCAGCAGTGCTTCGTCACTCACTGTACCAGGGGTCAGGATCCGGACGACTTTTCTTTCAACAGGGCCTTTTGATGAAGCCGGGTCGCCAACTTGCTCGCAAATGGCGACAGAAACGCGCAGTCTGACCAGGCGAGCCAGGTAACCCTCTACAGCATGGTAAGGGATACCTGACATGGGAATGGGCTCACCGGCGGACTGTCCACGGGTTGTCAAGGTTATATCCAATAACTCCGCAGCTTTACGGGCATCGTCATAGAAGAGCTCGTAAAAATCTCCCATGCGATAGAATACCAGGTGCTCCCGGTGCTTCTGTTTGATTCGCAGGTATTGCTGCATCATTGGTGTATGCTGACTCTGGGTGTCTTTGCGCTGGCTCATAGATGAGGGTAAGCCTTGAATTCAGGTTGCTGACAAACAATCTGTCATTTTACTATGAAAAGCTGGCTGTTTTCATGGCAACAATGGTTTATCTTTAGCTATTGGCAGCTGCGGGCAGTTGAATGTATGTCTGACCCGATTCAAAAAAACTCTTCCTATTTGACCCAGAGGCGAAATTGATGTCCGGAGATTTTGACAAAAAGCTGCTGCTGCTGGCTGGAAAACTTCAGGCTGGAAACTTGAAAGTGGCTGCTGCTGAATCCTGTACTGGTGGCTGGCTCAGTCAGGTTTTTACTTCTCTTGCCGGTAGTTCATCCTGGTTTGAAGGCGCCATTGTCAGCTACTCCAATGCTATGAAACACAAGTTTCTGGGTGTGCCTGTTGCGCTGATTGATCGTTACGGTGCTGTCAGTCAGCCTGTTGTGGAAAGCATGGCATTGGGTGCTGTCAAGCGCCTTTCTGTACCCTTGAGTGTTTCCATTTCTGGCGTTGCTGGCCCTGAAGGTGGGACTGATGAAAAGCCGGTGGGTACAGTATGGGTTGGCTGGTGTTTTAACGATCAGGTAACGACTGAGGTCTTTCACTTTTCCGGAGACAGGGAGCAAGTGAGAAGACAGGCCGTTGATGTCGCTCTGGACGGCTTGATTAAACTGGCGGATAGAATTTCCAGATAAATGCTGGACAAATATACAGATAGTGTTTAAATATACAGTATCTAAAGATTTGAATACTTAAAGAATAGTGGCCTGTACTAAAAGGGTGGATTTGAATAATGGATGAGAACAGAAAGAAAGCATTAACGGCGGCTCTGGGTCAGATTGACCGCCAGTTTGGTAAAGGAACGGTCATGCGCATGGGTGACCAGAAGCAGGAAGCCATTCCAGCTATCTCTACAGGCTCATTACAACTGGACATAGCGTTGGGAATAGGGGGGCTACCAAAGGGTCGTGTAGTTGAGATTTTTGGTCCTGAATCTTCTGGCAAGACCACACTGACGCTCAGTGTAATTGCAGAAGCTCAGAAGCAGGGTGCTACCTGTGCTTTCGTAGATGCTGAGCACGCTCTGGATCCTCAGTACGCTGGCAAGCTGGGTGTGGATGTTGATGACCTCTACGTTTCGCAGCCTGATACCGGAGAGCAGGCACTGGAAATTACGGACATGTTGGTTCGTTCCGGTGCGGTTGATGTCATTGTTGTAGACTCCGTTGCGGCTCTGGTTCCCAAAGCTGAAATCGAGGGGGATATGGGTGACTCTCATGTCGGCCTTCAGGCACGCTTGATGTCTCAGGCTCTGCGAAAAATCACGGGTTCTATCAAACAGGCAAACTGTTTGGTTATTTTCATCAATCAGATTCGTATGAAGATTGGTGTAATGTTTGGTAACCCCGAGACTACCACGGGTGGTAATGCTCTTAAGTTCTATTCTTCTGTTCGTCTGGATATTCGCAGAACCGGTGCAGTGAAGCAGGGTGATGAAATTACTGGTAATGAAACCCGGGTCAAGGTGGTCAAGAACAAGGTTTCTCCTCCCTTCCGTCAGGCTGAGTTCCAGATTCTTTACGGTCAGGGTATTTATCACATGGGTGAAGTGATTGACTCGGGCGTTAAACAGAAGTTGGTCGAGAAATCCGGCGCCTGGTACTCCTACAAAGGTACGAAAATTGGTCAGGGTAAGGCCAATGCTGCTCAATATCTGACCGACAATCCAAAGATTGCTGAAGAGATAGAAGCACAGATTCGAGCTGAATTGTTGGGTTCTGCAGAACCTGGGTCTGAAGCCTCTGCAAAATCAGATGCAAAGCATCAGGATGAACTTCTGACGGAATAAGTTTTGGAAGTCTTTGACAAAGATATTCGCCGTGCTGGCATGGATTTGCTGGCACGCCGTGAACACAGTTTTCAGGAGCTTCAGCAAAAGCTCAGTCGGCGTTACCCTGATTTTGATGTGGTTCCTGCACTTGAGAGATTGCAAGACGAAGGTCTCCAAAGTGATGAGCGCTTTATCGAGAGTTATGTTCGTTCAAAAACAGAAAAAGGATATGGCCCCGTCAGAATACGCTCTGATTTGCGCAGGAAAGGCCTTGCTGATCAAGTAATCTCATCTTTTCTGTTTGAGGACGATGATGTCTGGCTGGAGATGGCAAGATCCAGTAGGTGTCGCAAATTTGGTAATAACTTGCCCGCTGGAGCGGGGGAAAGATCTAAACAGTATCGGTTTCTGGCGCAGAGAGGCTTTACCAGTCTTCAGATTTCAAATTGTCTAAAGCAGCTATTTTTAACTTAGCCCATATGAACAACATTTAACTTAAACAGAGTCTGCATGGCTGTTTTTCTTTCCCTTCTATATAATGTCCGTCTTTTATAGATTGCTGTTTAATCTCCCGTTTGGAAGACTTGTATGACTCGTGTGAAATATATGAAAAGTGCTGAGATTCGCTCTGCTTTTCTTGAATACTTCAGAGAAAATGGGCATGAAGTCGTACCCAGTAGTTCTCTGGTGCCTCACGACGATCCAACCCTGCTGTTCACCAATGCAGGTATGAACCAGTTTAAGGAAGCATTCCTCGGCAGGGAACAGCGAGCATATACACGAGCAACCTCGTCCCAAAAGTGTGTTCGTGCTGGTGGTAAGCACAATGATCTTGAAAATGTGGGCTACACTGCCCGTCATCACACCTTTTTTGAAATGCTGGGTAACTTCAGCTTTGGTGACTATTTCAAGCAGGACGCCATTCGTTTTGCCTGGACTTTCCTGACTGAAAAACTGCAACTGCCCGTTGAGCGTCTCTGCGTTACGGTTTATGAATCAGACGATGAGGCTTATGACATCTGGCTTAATGAGATCGGTGTTGCTGCTGAAAATATCATTCGTATTGGTGACAACAAAGGAGCTCCGTACGCCTCTGACAACTTCTGGCAGATGGGAGATACCGGTCCTTGCGGACCTTGCACAGAAGTCTTCTATGATCACGGTGATCATATCTGGGGTGGTCGACCCGGAACTCCGGACGAAGATGGCGATCGTTTTATTGAAATCTGGAACATTGTCTTCATGCAATACAACCGTCAGGTGGATGGACTGATGGAACCTTTGCCCAAGCCATCGGTGGATACAGGTATGGGGCTGGAAAGGATTTCTGCGATTATGCAGGGAGGGCATAGTAACTATGATATTGATATCTTCCAGAACCTGTTGAATGATGCTTCCGGAATTCTGGGTGGTGTACCAACACCAGAAGCTTCACTGCGCGTTATTGCCGATCATATCCGTTCAAGCTCATTTATCATTTCCGATGGCGTCGTGCCGTCTAACGAAAGTCGCGGATACACACTCAGACGTATCATCCGTCGCGCATGTCGCCATGGACACAAATTGGGAGCTACTGGGTCGTTCTTCTATAAGCTGGTAGCTTCTCTGGTGCGTGAGATGGGTGATGCTTATCCTGATCTTGCAAAAAATCAGGCGCAGATAGAGAGAATATTGCTACAGGAAGAAGAGCAGTTTGCTAAAACGCTCGATAAGGGAATGAAACTGCTGGAAGGCAAGCTCCAGGGGCTTGAGGATAGTGTTATTCCTGGTGATGTAGTGTTCACGCTTTACGATACCTATGGTTTCCCCGTTGATCTGACCAGTGACATTGCCAGAGAGCGTAAGCTGGCGGTAGATGAAGAAGGTTTCGAGCAGTTACTTGAGGCTCAGCGAGAAAGGGCCCGCGCAGCCAGCAAATTTGGCGTGGACTACAGCGAACAGTTGGTTATTGAGGGAGCTACTGATTTCACGGGCTATGAAAGTCTTCAGGACGGAGCTGAAGTCACTGCTCTGTTTGTTGATGGACAGTCAGTTGATTTTATTTCTGAAGGTCAACAGGCGACGGTCGTTCTGCAGTCAACACCTTTTTATGCAGAATCTGGTGGTCAGGTGGGTGATAGCGGCTCGCTCAGGTTTGAGGGTGGCGAGGTTAAAGTGCTGGACACTCAGAAACAGGGCGACAGTCATCTTCATATCTCAGAAGTATCCCAGGGTAAATTAAAAGTTGGTGATATTGTGAGTGCCTACGTTGATGTTGAAGCCCGAAAGGCAACGGAGCAGAATCACTCTGCCACCCATTTGCTTCATGCTGCACTTCGCAAGGTTCTGGGTGAGCATGTTACTCAAAAAGGCTCTCTGGTAGATCATGACAAACTTCGCTTTGACTTTTCCCACTTTGAAGGGGTTAAGCCAGAAGAACTCCGGGCTATAGAGAGACTGGTTAATCAGCAGATCCGTAATAATAGTCAGGTGAAAACCGAGCTGTTAGATATGAAAGCTGCTCAGGCTAAAGGCGCAATGGCTCTGTTTGGTGAAAAGTACGGTGTAGAGGTTCGCGTGCTTTCTATGGGTTCTGAAGGCTTCTCTGTTGAACTCTGCGGGGGTACTCACGTTAGTCGTACGGGTGATATCGGTTCATTCAGAATTATTTCTGAGTCCGGTATTGCAGCGGGTGTGCGACGCATTGAGGCTGTAACAGGTGTAGCTGCGATTGATTATCAGGAAAAACTGGAAGATACCCTGAAATCGGTCGCAAGTCTGGTAAAAGGTTCTCAGGACAATTTACAAGATAAAGTTTCTTCTCTTCTCGATCGGAATAAAGAACTTGAGAAAGAGCTTCATAAACTTCAACAGAAGCTGGCCTCTGCCGACAGTGCTGACCTTCTGTCCAGGACAATTGATGTCGATGGTGTGAAGTTGCTGGCTACTGAGTTAGAGGGAGTAGACCCTAAGTCTCTCCGTGACATGGTCGATCAGCTGAAAGGTAAGCTCCAGACCGGTATCGTATTTCTGGCTGTCCCTGGCCACTCTAAGTTCCCTCTGGTAGCGGGAGTAACCAAAGATCTTACTGATAGGGTGAAGGCGGGTGACTTGTTGAAAATGGTTGCCAGTCAGGTCAATGGTCGTGGTGGAGGTCGTCCAGACTTTGCTCAGGGTGGTGGTTCAGATGCTTCCAAAATCAAAGAAGCGCTTGAATCTATAGTACCATGGTTACAAGAACGTCTGTAATGTGATCGATTTACCCTGATAAAAAAACGAGCCATATGGCTCGTTTTTTTATCGTAAGCTTTTTTTAATAAAGCTATTCGTGTTAAATTCCGGCGTTGGCTGATTGACGTAGAACGATATAAACATGGCGCTGTTAGTACAAAAATTTGGCGGCACCTCTGTTGGGGGCCTGGATCGCATCCAGGGAGTAGCTGACAAGGTGAAAGGGTTCAGGGATAAGGGGCATGATGTCGTTGTCGTTGTCTCAGCAATGAGTGGCGAGACCAATCGACTGACTGATCTTGCGTCCAGTATTCAAAAACAACCCACACCCAGAGAGATGGATGTTCTGCTTTCCACCGGTGAGCAGGTCACAATAGCCCTTCTGGCAATGGCTCTTAATGAGCGTAACTGTCCTGCCCGTTCTTATAACGGTAGTCAGGTTTCCATTGTTACGGATCAGGCTCACACAAAAGCTCGTATACAGCATATAGATACAGAGAAGGTGCGGGCTGACCTTGATCAGGGTCGTGTAGTGATCGTCGCTGGCTTTCAGGGGTGTGATGCTGAAGGCAATGTTACAACTCTTGGAAGAGGCGGCTCCGATACTACAGCCGTTGCTTTGGCAGCTGCTCTTGAGGCAGATGAGTGTCAGATTTATACAGATGTCGACGGTGTTTATACAACCGATCCACGAGTTGTGGAGGGGGCAAGAAGACTGGACAAGATTACTTTTGAAGAGATGCTGGAAATGGCCAGTCTGGGTTCAAAAGTTTTGCAGATTCGGGCGGTTGAGTTCGCTGGAAAATATAATGTCAAACTGAGGGTACTGCATTCCATGCAGGAAGGCCCCGGAACTCTAATTACGATCGACGATGAGGATGTAGCTATGGAATCACCGGTAGTATCTGGTATAGCCTTTAACAGGGATGAAGCGAAAGTTACTATTAAAGGTGTACCTGACATTCCAGGTGTCGCATCCCGAATATTGGGTCCTGTCAGTCAGGCCAACATTGAAGTGGATATGATTGTTCAGAACGTGTCAGATGATCGTACCACTGATTTTACCTTTACTGTGCACCGTAATGATTATCAGAACACTCTTGATGTTTGTGCCAAAGTCTGTAAGGAATTGGGTGCACGCGAATATGACGGTGATGAAAAAATCGCTAAAGTTTCTATCGTCGGTGTGGGTATGAGATCCCACGCAGGTGTCGCCACCCGGATGTTTCAGGCTCTGGCTGCAGAAGGTATCAATATTCAGATCATCTCAACTTCTGAAATCAAAGTTTCCGTTATTATCGCAGAGAAGTATCTCGAGTTGGCTGTAAGGGCTCTTCACTCTGTATTTGAACTGGATAGGGAACCTGTAGAGAGTAGCGAAGTCTAAGGTTGAGTAGGGTATCTTGAAAAGGGAATGCTGCAGTTCAACGTGCTAAACCCGAATGGCTCTGAGACTGGTTTGATCAACAGTCAGGAGGAATATCGGACAAATACACCGTCATTCCCGTCAGGCATGGATTCTTCAACTAGAATGGGTTGTGCCTGTTAAAAACTTACAAAATGTGATTTTTTTGATGACTACATTTCTCTGCTAGTAAAAATACGCATGGAAATGTTGGGTTCGGTGGCTAGACTCTGTTGGCTGAGAGCTTCTCAAGCATGAAACGGTGATCTGGCAGTAGCTGCCTTGCTGAGAAAGTGTTCCCGTATTTGGGGCTAAGGTCAATCAAGCAAAGCATCACCGTGCTCAGGATTGACGGTCGTTGACTTACAGAGATGTAAATAAGGAGATTGTAATGCTGATTCTGACTCGCCGCGTAGGAGAGACCCTGATGGTCGGGGACGAGGTCACTGTCACTGTGCTGGGCGTTAAAGGTAACCAGGTGCGTATTGGAGTCAATGCGCCAAAAGAAGTTGCCGTTCATCGTGAAGAGATCTACCAGAGAATTCAGAAAGAGAAAGAGCACGGGGGTGTTCCGTCTGCCTCTGAGCCTTACTGAGTATCTGGTTTTAACACCGAATTCAGTGAAAAATACCCGGCTAACAGCCCGGGTATTTTTTTATCTATGAAAAATGTCTCGATTAAGGAGCGATAATGCGTTTGCCGATAAGGTGACAAACTTTAGAACCTTTATAAAAGTCTCTGGTCGTAAGTAAGAAGAAAAAGCTTGCATTCCAGGGTGCGAACAGTAGTATTAATTGCGCATGCGGTGAGGTGGCCGAGAGGCTGAAGGCGCTCCCCTGCTAAGGGAGTATACGGTTTGTAGCCGTATCGAGGGTTCGAATCCCTCCCTCACCGCCAGATTCTTTAATGTTTCCTTTCTCATTAAGATCACAGGGCAGGCTGGTTGTTATCAATCTGCTCCATGCTCTGCTCCAACCTTTGTGATGTGATGCTCCTTCAACTCTAACGATTGAAATACACTTATCGTTGCTCAGTGAATTTCGATAATGCTTTGAAATTTGATAGGGGATTATGGGGTCTTTGCTGCCATAAAAATGTCTTTGAGGAATGTCTCTGAGTTTATCTCGAAAATCTAACGGGTTCAGAGCAGAAGGCATTGGGCTGACTTTATGAAACTGGTTGGTGAAAAACGGGTCGAGGTTGCCAGCCACCGTCAAGATTGAGGCCACGTCATCCCTTTGGGCCGCTGATAACAGAGCCAGAGTGGCCCCTCCTGAGTAACCAATCAACTCGAGTTCTCTATAATTACCCTTTTTCTTCAAATAATCTAAAGCCTCGTTAATGCTTGTCAGAGAAGCCTTGTCGTAGCGGCCAAAAGTCCAGACTGATTTATTGCAGAACTTGGTCATGATGTACTGGCAAGGTCTGCCCAGATAAGCGATATCGGAGTATGGATCCTTCAACATAAGGCTATGAACCAGTCTATTGACCGGTGTTGGGTCGGAAGAGGGTGTACCCCTCTTTAGCCAGGCTTTACCATCTCCTTCTATATAGACCCTTAATCTTTCTTTTCTGGCGTTTTCAGATAGCCATGCCTTGAGGGTGTGGGTTGAAGTGGATATTTCCACAGAGGACAGTTTTTTCGAGTTGGCCAGAAGTTGTGTGGTAGTGGTATTAAAAGGAGCAGGGGAGTGACAGCCAGAGAAAATAAGGCTGAAAGAAAGTATTAAAAGAATGTGCTTCATAGGCAAGTATTTTTTAGAACTAATGTACATTTTTATTTATCGGAAGCTTAGCTCCCTAATATAGTGACTTAACCTGGCAGTTTTTGATTGATACTGTTGTGTTTGTTAAAACATATACGAAAAATTTACCAATGTTTTAATTAATAGGCGCTGGGGGTTAGTTGCAGGTTTCTAAAAGAAAGAATCTTTATATCTATAGAATCTATAGAAAAATTAATATCACTTTTAATTCTGAAAAAGTATTTAATATTACTTGTTGCCATCTGTACGATACCTTGCCTTCAGGCTCCTATGTCTGATATGTCCGTTAATTTGAAAACTCATAAATGAGAAAGTTCAACGAAAAGAACATCCAGAAAAGAGGTTGGAGTTGCAGTAATGAGACAGGTTCAGGTGTTTAATAAGACACTGCTTTCCATAGCCGTGGTCACGGCTCTTGGGGGTTATAGTAAATGTTCACAGGCTCAATTCCTCGTGAATAACAAAGATTTCTTTAAAACAGTTGAAAAAGTAGATCTTTCCGGAATGGTAAAAGTTAGGAATGAAATGCTTTCTGATGATCCACTGATTAAACAGGCTGATAAGGCAGTTAAACGTTATGAAGTCTATAAAGTTAAACATGATGAAAAACAAACAGATGCAGAGCGTTTATTCATCAATGCCAGTTTCTGGAAGCAGCTTGAAATAGATGCACCTGATTTTTTATTGTTAAGTGAAAGAAGTGTATCTGCCGATGATCGCAAGCCAAAAGAGTCAGAGTCTTTGGTTAAGCGGGAAAGGGCCGTTTTGGGGAGAGCGCATAGTGCACTTGAGTCTTTGGGTGCAGCAGAGACGCAATCGAGCTTTAGTGGTCAAGATTATGGGCTTGGTAAACACCTTTTTAAAAAAGACGGTCAAAGCCTTAATGAAGCCAGGAACGCCTACGTTAAAAGATTGGTAGAACTTGAAAATTTAGCACTTCGTGATGCCATTCTCGTTGAAAAAGAAGTTGTGGATGAATCTACCAGGAAAACGAAAAAGGTTAAGGTGGCTCCGGATGCAATCATACTGAAAGGTATCGATTTATCTGACGGGGGTGTCAGAAAAACAGTTCTTGAAAAGCTGACCAATGTTGAAGAAGTCTTTGAATTAAAGACAAATGGCAATGGTAAAGTGACCGGGCTGGGCTTTAAAACCAGAGTGTTGGAACTGGCGGATGTCAGCAGTGGTTTTAAAGAGGGAGAAAGAGTACCAGTGGTAGCATCAGCTGCAACTGAAGACGAGGCTGATGTTAAGGCATACGGCACAGTTGTTCTTTCTGGGAGATCCAGTGCGGTGCATGAAGGTTTCGGCACAAGTGAACGAGCACTTGATGCATTTGTTGCCAAAGAAGGTACATCGGTACGTATCGCAAAAGATGGTGCTATCCGATCTACGATCATCTATCTGAAAGGTGTTGATGATGTAACGGGTGTTGATGTCGAAGTTGACGGAAAAAAAACCAAGACTGTTGATACTTTTTTAGACTTGGTAGGAGTACTACCAGAGCAATTGGAAATTATGGAAGAAGCCATGAATAAGCATGGTAAAAAGGTCCATAAGCCAATTGCACGAAAAGCTGCGGTAGCAGTTATCGATGGGGCTAAAAAAGGTACTGTCAATCTGAAAGGCTATGAAGATATAGAGATCAAAGGCTCCAGGTTGGTTGTTCGACAAATCGGTGTTGCGGAAGATGGTGTTACTCCAGCATCCGCTAATGTCACTATCACAGACAGTGATATAACTGTTGATGCAGGGTCCGACGATACAGCAAATGCTGGAAAAGGCGTTGTGGCTGGTCAGAATATCGTTCTGAGTAATACTCATCTGAGTATGCAGGAAGAGAACAAGATTGCTCTGGAAAGCATTATTTCTGATGAGTTAGAAGGTAATGACAACACTAGGAAAATGAAACAGCCAAATTCAATTAGGCTTACTGAAATCAAGGCTGTTCCCGTTAAAGGTCTTAATGCTCAGAAAGCAATGGAAGGCTCCATTGATGGTTTTGCAGAGCACGTTGTTGATGTTGAAGCTGAAGATGTACTTGATGTGTTTGAGGTTAGGAAAGGCTCTGTCTCACACGTCAGCCTTACTGATATTGAGAAAGTTCTGGTTGAAGATGGTCAACTGTATGCCGACGAAGTCAGCACGCTCGAAAGGCCACTGGTCTCGTTTGACCTGAGAGGAAAAGCGACCGTTCGATCAATGTCTAATGATGCGCAGCCTGTTTTCGTTAGTAGAGACGCAGATGTAACTCTGGCTGTCGGGCAGGAAGTGTCCAAGGATATTCATGGTTTCAGACACTTTATTTTGGACGGTGGTACTTTAGAAGGTAGCCTACAAGGCTTTGCTGCTGAAAATGGCGATGAGAAAGATCCTGAACGCTTCACTGGTTCAACAGTTACTCTGAAAAAAGGTACTTTGAAGGGTGGTGAGATTGGCGGCGTTGTTGATGGGAAAGAGCGAGGGCACCTAAAGGAAGTGCTTGTAACGGGTCAGATTGATGTTAAGCCCGGCACTACTGAGCTGAGAACTTTGGATAGGGTAGCTACTAAAAAGTCTCAAATGCCTATCTTTCAATCTACTGAACTCAAGCAGGTCAAAGTGGTTGCTCCTTTGGTTGTCGATTCCAAAGGTAGTTTGAAACTCTTTAAGACGTTTAAGCAAAGCAAGCTGGATGAGAAAAATACCCCTGTTCTTGAGTCAGCACCTTCATTATTGGCAACGAAGGGTAAAACACTTGAGAAAGGTGCTAACCTGTTCCTTGTCGTGGATGGTGATGATAAATCACTGTCGTCTGTCCCCTATGTCAGTGTTGATGGTTCTTTGAAGTTGCAGGGGCAGAACCAGATCAAACTTGATTTGACCAATAGCATTGACAGTAAGAAACGTTTTGAAAATGCCAAAAATCTTTATGAAGAAGCCAAGTCTGGTAAGCCTTTGACTACTTCGATTGCAGTTATTGAGGCCGATAAAGTAGAGGGTAGCTTTGTTGCTCCCGATACAGGTACCGTATTCATTGATGCTTCAGACAGTGGATTTGCGAAGAGTGAGAAGACTGGCAAGTCTGTATACTCTATTAATGTGAAGTATGATGACAATCCGGTTCAGAAATTGCGCTCTCAATATAGTCTGTCTGAAGATCAGGCAAAAATGTACATTGCTACCTATGAATCGGCATTGTCTACTGACAATATGGTTTCATCACAGTCTATGTTCAACCTTGTAACAATGGCGGAGCAGCAGGACATCAAGTTGTTTGCTGACCAGCAGTTGCCCGATCTCAATAACGCAGTGGGTCGTGCTTCTGTAACTTTGCAAAATAAAGTTAATGAGTCGATTGGTCGTCGTCTCAACAGTAACCGTACTGGAGTTAATGCTGGCGATATGTATCAGTCTCAGGGGTTTTGGGCCGAGTATATTTTCAATAACGGAAAGCTTGATAATGATGAAGTTCTAAAAGGTTATCAAGCCAGAGTTAATGGAGTCACTCTTGGTGCTGATACCACGCTTAATGATCAGATGACGGTCGGTTTTGCCTTCACTTATGGTAATACAAAGGTTGAAACTAACGACATACATCGTGAAACAGCGACCGATACTTATATGGGCACCCTTTATACTGGATGGAATCAAAATAATTACTTCCTGGACTCAATGTTCAGTTATGGTAAGGGAGTCAATGAATACAAGCGTAAAGTTCAGCTGGAAAAGACTGCTTACAGAGGCGAAGCCGATAGCACTGTCTGGGGGGCACGTTTAGTAGCTGGCTATAACTATCAGATAAATCAGTGGGTTCTTCAGCCTCAGGTCACCTTTGGCTATAACAGTGTTAAATTTGATGATCTCACTGAAAAGCAAACAGGTGACTGGGCTCAGAAGCGTAAGATGAAGGAATTCGAAGTCATGGAACTGGGTGCAGGTTTGAAGCTTATGGGTGATTTCGAGTTGGGTCGAGGTATTCTCCAACCTGAGTTTGTTCTGATGGGTTACCATGACTTTAAGGATGAAAAGCCTGAAGCAACGGTGACAATCCTTCAAGGCGGTAAAACCTTGACATTCACGGGTGCTGAACGTGAGCAAAATCGCTTCCTGGCCGGTTTGGGTGTTAACTACAAAATGGAAAACAACCTGAGCTTGAGTCTGCATTATGACAATAACTGGATGGGGGACTTCAAGGCGGATAGCTTGAATGCAACTATCCGTTATGATTTTTGATTGGTTGCAAACTAACGTCTAACCACCTGCCTCTTTAGTTGGACCTGAACTTTTTTAGCCCTGCCTGTGTGGGGCTTTTTTGTTGTTGTGCGTTGTTGTTCAAATGTGAAAATTGCCACAATACCGTTGACTCCTCGGGGTTAAATCTCTATAGTTCGCTCCCGTTGATGCAGCGTGCTCGTAGCTCAGCTGGATAGAGTACCTGGCTACGAACCAGGCGGTCGGAGGTTCGAATCCTCCCGAGCGCGCCACTCATTAAAACGGCAAGTGTCGCTAGTATAAGTTGTACCGGTGAGGTGGCCGAGAGGCTGAAGGCGCTCCCCTGCTAAGGGAGTATACGGTTTGTAGCCGTATCGAGGGTTCGAATCCCTCCCTCACCGCCAGTGAACAAGTTAGTATTACGCGCTCGTAGCTCAGCTGGATAGAGTACCTGGCTACGAACCAGGCGGTCGGAGGTTCGAATCCTCCCGAGCGCGCCATTTAAGAAGTTTTCAAATATGAGCGTCCGTAGCTCAGCTGGATAGAGTACCTGGCTACGAACCAGGCGGTCGGAGGTTCGAATCCTCCCGGACGCGCCAATTTGAAAGTTGGGTAACCCCATCAAAACAAAGAATATGACGGTGAGGTGGCCGAGAGGCTGAAGGCGCTCCCCTGCTAAGGGAGTATACGGTTTGTAGCCGTATCGAGGGTTCGAATCCCTCCCTCACCGCCATTCTGTATCTCTTAACTCATTGATTTATCAATGCTTGACTATTTAAACAACTCAAGTTACGCAGTTAGCAACCTCTTTCAAGTGCCTCAGAGAAGCTTTTAGCCTTGCCATATAAATTTTGGCTCTGAGCTGAAAGTGATTCACTTTTGTTACGCGTTGCTCAGAATACAACGGCTTTCAAGTTCTACTTACAACAAATAGCATGGAGAATCAGCCCTAATCTGATCAGCCGCCGTTCTTTGATGGAGTTATTCAATGATCCAACTGAGAAAATGAGAGTCAATTTACTCATGAATCAGGGGGCTGGAGCTTGGGTATGTTTAGCCGGACAGTAGTGAGAAATCATATCAATTTCCCAGATGAACTTTATTTATTAAAAATGATTCTATCTTCAATAAGAAGTCGTTTAAAAGTTGTTAACTTGCCTATAGGTGCATAGTTACGAAGGTGTAACCTCTGCTATAAAGACCTCTTAAAGAGATTTAAAAGCTGAATGTCGGAGCATTGCAACAAAGCTGCTTTATTCTGTCTACCCTGAAATTAATAAACTATAAACTGTTTTTCGTGAATATAAGAGCGAAGGGAACTCGCCTTATTCTGTGCTTGAGTTGGCTGCACAGCACTTGGATCGAGTTTCCTCTTTTCCCTCAGGATTCAGAGAGTACAGAAATATGAATTCAAGCTCAGGAAACTCTGCACCTGCTATTGGTGAGATCTCAGCAGCGTCTGGTAAAGTGATCGCCATAAAGCCGGATGGAACCCAAATAGTTCTAGAGCCAGGGGACAAAGTTTTTCTTAATGATCGGGTCGTTTCAGAAAATGGTGATCTCGTTGTCATTACAACATCGAATAATCAGGTTCTGGAACTCAGTGGTCAGCAGCCACTTACTCTTACAGACAGTGTGCTGTCCGGTCAGGATACTGATATCGATGAAGAACAGGCCGAGGAAGAGCTGGCTGATGAAGAGATTCGGGACGCTGTTGCTGAAGGAGCAGATCCCGGTTCTCCAACAGAAGCTTCAGCGGCAAAAGAAGATACCTCCGAAGAGAGAAGTCCTGACCAGACAGAACCCAGGCTTGCCCCATCAGATATCCCTGTTATCACGCTTGAAACTGATGACCAGTTAGATGAGGAATCCATTACCGAGTCTTCTGAGATCCTGACTGCCAGCAGCAGGTCTGTCACTAACGCAGTTGTTCAACAACAAGAATCTGAGAAAGAATCGGAGACTCCAGAGCCTGTCGTTATTTCGTACCAGCCTGTCGCTCAGGCATTGTCAATGGATGGTAATGAAGATTCACCGATCCTTCAGGGACAGCTTTCTGCGACAGATAATAGTGGTGGTGCTGGCGGAGCATTGACGTACTCTCTGGTTTCTGCAACGGAAGCAGGTTCAATAAATATAAGTGGTGATGGCTCTTTTGAGTTCAAGCCTGGAGCAGACTTTGACTATCTGGCAAAGGGTGAAAGCCAGACTGTTACTTTTGTTTTTGAGGTTATCAATTCACAGGGAAACAGAAGTCAGGCATCCGTAGGCATCACGATAGAAGGTGTCAACGATACGCCTGAAGTAGAGGCTCCGATTGTTCTTGATCTAAATCAGAATGACTCTGGCATTAGTCTGGATCTTTTACAAAAAGCCAGTGATAAGGATCTGGACGATGAATTGTCTGTTACCAGCCTTCGTCTGGTTTCTGGTAACGAAGCTGGCGTCAGTGTGACCGAAGAAGGATCAGAGCTGGTTATTGATCCGGAAGCTTATAAGTACCTAGCCGTTGGCGAGATGGAAATCATCACCTACGAATATCAAGTATCGGATTCACAGGGAGATTTTACGACCCAAACCGCCAGCATCACCCTGGCAGGAAGTAATGATGACCCGGTAGTTCAAAATGCAATTTTATTGAGGACTAACCAGAATGCGCCATCAAAGAGTATTGATTTGTTGGCAGGTAGTACTGATGTTGATCAGACCGACACCTTAGATGTTGTGAACCTCCGACTCACCGCCGGTGATCCGGTTGGCATCAGTATCTCGGAGGATGGTAACAGCCTGTCTCTGGATTCGTCCGCTTATAACTATTTGGCGGCAGGGGAATCAGAAAGAATTGATTACAGCTACGAAGTTGACGATGGTCATGGGGGAACGGTTAGCCAGAGTGCTTCAATAACCATTGAAGGCCTCAACGACGCTCCCACTATTAGCAATGCCACTGATGTTGCCGGTGCAGTCACCGAGATTGTCGACGGGGGTGCCGGTGAAAACAGCAACAGCCTGACCGACACTGGCTCGTTCACCATTGCTGATGTCGATCTGAGTGACCAGCAGACTGTCAGCGTCAGTGCCGGGGCTAATGGTTATCTGGGCAGCCTGACGGCCACCGTGGCGGATGACACCCAGGGCGACGGCAGCGGTCGGATTGACTGGAGTTTCAGCGTTGATGATGCCGACATCGATTACCTGGGCGCCGGTCAGACTCTGACTCAGACCTACACCGTCACAGTTGACGATGGTGAAGGCGGTACCGTTGATCAGCAGGTGACTATCACCCTGACCGGCACCAACGACGCACCTACTATTACCAGTGCCACCGATGTTGCCGGTGCAGTCACCGAGATTGTCGACGGGGGTGCCGGTGAAAACAGCAACAGCCTGACCGACACTGGCTCGTTCACCATTGCTGATGTCGATCTGAGTGACCAGCAGACTGTCAGCGTCAGTGCCGGGGCCAATGGTTATGTGGGCAGCCTGACGGCTAGCGTGGCAGATGACACCCAGGGCGACGGTAGCGGTCGGATTGACTGGAGTTTCAGTGTTGATGATGCCGACATCGATTACCTGGGCGCCGGTCAGACTCTGACCCAAACCTACACCGTCACAGTTGACGATGGCGAAGGCGGTACCGTTGATCAGCAGGTGACTATCACCCTGACCGGCACCAATGATGCACCTACTATTGCCAGTGCCACCGATGTTGCCGGTGCAGTCACCGAGATTGTCGACGGGGGTGCCGGTGAAAACAGCAACAGCCTGACCGACACTGGCTCGTTCACCGTTGCTGATGTCGATCTGAGTGACCAGCAGACTGTCAGCGTCAGTGCCGGGGCCAATGGTTATCTGGGCAGCCTGACGGCTAGCGTGGCAGATGACACCCAGGGCGACGGCAGCGGTCGGATTGACTGGAGTTTCAGTGTTGATGATGCCGACATCGATTATCTGGGCGCCGGTCAGACTCTGACCCAGACCTACACTGTCACAGTTGACGATGGCGAAGGCGGTACCGTTGATCAGCAGGTGACTATCACCCTGACCGGCACCAACGACGCACCTACTATTACCAGTGCCACCGATGTTGCCGGTGCAGTCACCGAGATTGTCGACGGGGGTGCCGGTGAAAACAGCAACAGCCTGAGTGATACTGGCTCGTTCACCATTGCTGATGTCGATCTGAGTGACCAGCAGACTGTCAGCGTCAGTGCCGGGGCCAATGGTTATCTGGGCAGCCTGACGGCCACTGTGGCAGATGACACCCAGGGCGACGGCAGCGGTCGGATTGACTGGAGTTTCAGTGTTGATGATGCCGACATCGATTACCTGGGCGCCGGTCAGACTCTGACTCAGACCTACACCGTCACAGTTGACGATGGCGAAGGCGGTACCGTTGATCAGCAGGTGACTATCACCCTGACCGGCACCAACGACGCACCTACTATTACCAGTGCCACCGATGTTGCCGGTGCAGTCACCGAGATTGTCGACGGGGGTGCCGGTGAAAACAGCAACAGCCTGACCGACACTGGCTCGTTCACCATTGCTGATGTCGATCTGAGTGACCAGCAGACCGTCAGCGTCAGTGCCGGGGCTAATGGTTATCTGGGCAGCCTGACGGCTACTGTGGCGGACGACACTCAGGGTGGCGGCAGCGGCCGGATCGACTGGAGCTTCAGTGTTGATGATGCCGACGTCGATTATCTGGGTGTCGGCCAGACCCTGACCCAAACCTACACCGTGACTGTTGATGATGGCGAAGGCGGTACTGTCGATCAGCAGGTGACTATCACCCTGACCGGAACCAACGATGCGCCTACCATCAGCAGCGCCACTGATGTCTCCGGTACAGTCACCGAGATTGTCGACGGTGGCGCCGGTGAGAACAGTAACACCCTGACCGACAGCGGCTCGTTCACTATTGCCGATGTCGATCTGAGTGATCAGCAGAGTGTCAGTGTCAGTGCCGGGGCTAATGGTTATCTGGGCAGCCTGACGGCTACTGTGGCGGACGACACCCAGGGCGACGGCAGCGGCCGGATCGACTGGAGCTTCAGTGTTGATGATGCTGACGTCGATTATCTGGGTGTCGGCCAGACCCTGACCCAAACCTACACCGTGACTGTTGATGATGGCGAAGGCGGTACTGTCGATCAGCAGGTGACTATCACCCTGACTGGAACCAACGATGCGCCTACCATCAGCAGTGCCACCGATGTCTCCGGTACAGTCACCGAGATTTTCGACGGTGGCGCCGGTGAGAACAGTAACACCCTGACCGACAGCGGCTCCTTCACTATTGCCGATGTCGATCTGAGTGATCAGCAGAGTGTCAGTGTTAGAGCCGGGGCTAATGGTTATTTGGGCAGCCTGACGGCTACCGTGGCGGACGATACTCAGGGTGACGGCAGCGGCCGGATCGACTGGAGTTTCAGTGTTGATGATGCTGACGTCGATTATCTGGGTGCCGGTCAGACTCTGACCCAGACTTATACCGTCACTGTTGACGACGGCGAAGGCGGTACTGTCGATCAGCAGGTGACTATCACCCTGACCGGAACCAACGACACGGCGGTGATCACCGGCGCTGATACCGGCAGTGTTACTGAGGACGCTGGCAACACTCTGATGACTTCCGGTATTCTGTCTGTCACCGATGTTGATGGCGGTGAAGCCAGTTTCACCCCAGAGACCGTCACCGGTAGCTACGGTTCATTGACTATTGATGGCAGTGGTAGCTGGAGCTATTCGGCGGATAACAGTCTATCGGCTATCCAGACCTTGGGGGATGGTGACACCTTGACTGAGACGGTGACAGTCAAGTCCCTGGATGGCACTACCCACGATATTGTTATCACCATTAACGGCACCAACGACACAGCGGTGATCACCGGCGCTGATACCGGCAGTGTTACTGAGGACGCTGGCAACACCCTGATGACTTCTGGCAGTCTGACTGTTACCGATGTCGATGGTGGTGAAGCCAGTTTCACTGCGGAGACCGTCACCGGTAGCTACGGTTCATTGACCATTGATGGCAGTGGTAGCTGGAGCTATTCGGCCAGTAACAGCAATGCTGACATCCAGGCTCTGGGAGATGGTGGCACCTTGACGGAGACTGTGACAGTCAAGTCCCTGGATGGCACTACCCACGATATTGTTATCACCATTAACGGCACCAACGACACGGCGGTGATCACCGGCGCTGATACCGGCAGTGTTACTGAGGACGCTGGCAACACCCTGATGACTTCCGGCAGTCTGACTGTTACCGATGTTGATGGCGGTGAAGCCAGTTTCACCCCAGAGACCATCACTGGCAGTTACGGTTCATTGACCATTGATGGCAGCGGTAGCTGGAGCTATTCGGCGGATAACAGTCTATCAGCTATCCAGTCACTGGGTGATGGTGACACCTTGACTGAGACAGTGACAGTCAAGTCCCTGGATGGCACTACCCAAGATATTGTTATCACCATTAACGGCACCAACGACGCGGCGGTGATCACCGGCGCTGATACTGGCAGTGTTACTGAGGACGCTGGCAACACCCTGATGACTTCCGGCAGTCTGACTGTTACCGATGTTGATGGCGGTGAAGCCAGTTTCACTGCAGAGACCATCACCGGCAGTTACGGTTCATTGACCATTGATGGCAGCGGTAGCTGGAGCTATTCAGCGGATAACAGTCTATCGGCTATCCAGTCATTGGGGGATGGTGACACCTTGACTGAGACAGTGACAGTCAAGTCCCTGGATGGCACTACCCACGATATTGTTATCACCATTAACGGCACCAACGACGCGGCGGTAATCACCGGCGCTGATACCGGCAGTGTTACCGAAGATGCTGGCAACACCCTGATGACTTCCGGCAGTCTGACTGTTACCGATGTTGATGGCGGTGAAGCCAGTTTCACTGCAGAGACCATCACCGGCAGTTACGGTTCATTGACCATTGATGGCAGCGGTAGCTGGAGCTATTCGGCGGATAACAGTCTATCGGCTATCCAGACCTTGGGGGATGGTGACACCTTGACTGAGACGGTGACAGTCAAGTCCCTGGATGGCACTACCCACGATATTGTTATCACCATTAACGGCACCAACGACACGGCGGTGATCACCGGCGCTGATACCGGCAGTGTTACTGAGGACGCTGGCAACACTCTGATGACTTCTGGCAGTCTGACTGTTACCGATGTCGACGGTGGTGAAGCCAGTTTCACTGCGGAGACCGTCACCGGTAGCTACGGTTCATTGACCATTGATGGCAGTGGTAGCTGGAGCTATTCGGCCAGTAACAGCAATGCTGACATCCAGGCTCTGGGAGATGGTGGCACCTTGACGGAGACTGTGACAGTCAAGTCCCTGGATGGCACTACCCACGATATTGTTATCACCATTAACGGCACCAACGACACGGCGGTGATCACCGGCGCTGATACCGGCAGTGTTACTGAGGACGCTGGCAACACCCTGATGACTTCCGGCAGTCTGACTGTTACCGATGTTGATGGCGGTGAAGCCAGTTTCACCCCAGAGACCATCACTGGCAGTTACGGTTCATTGACCATTGATGGCAGCGGTAGCTGGAGCTATTCGGCGGATAACAGTCTATCAGCTATCCAGTCACTGGGTGATGGTGACACCTTGACTGAGACAGTGACAGTCAAGTCCCTGGATGGCACTACCCAAGATATTGTTATCACCATTAACGGCACCAACGACGCGGCGGTGATCACCGGCGCTGATACTGGCAGTGTTACTGAGGACGCTGGCAACACCCTGATGACTTCCGGCAGTCTGACTGTTACCGATGTTGATGGCGGTGAAGCCAGTTTCACTGCAGAGACCATCACCGGCAGTTACGGTTCATTGACCATTGATGGCAGCGGTAGCTGGAGCTATTCAGCGGATAACAGTCTATCGGCTATCCAGACCTTGGGGGATGGTGACACCCTGACCGAGACAGTGACAGTCAAGTCCCTGGATGGCACTACCCACGATATTGTTATCACCATTAACGGCACTAACGACGCGGCGGTAATCACCGGCGCTGATACCGGCAGTGTTACCGAAGATGCTGGCAACACCCTGATGACTTCCGGTATTCTGTCTGTCACCGATGTTGATGGCGGTGAAGCCAGTTTCACCCCAGAGACCGTCACCGGTAGCTACGGTTCATTGACTATTGATGGCAGTGGTAGCTGGAGCTATTCGGCGGATAACAGTCTATCGGCTATCCAGACCTTGGGGGATGGTGACACTTTGACTGAGACGGTGACAGTCAAGTCCCTGGATGGCACTACCCACGATATTGTTATCACCATTAACGGCACCAACGACACGGCGGTGATCACCGGCGCTGATACCGGCAATGTTACTGAGGACGCTGGCAACACCCTGATGACTTCTGGCAGTCTGACTGTTACCGATGTCGATGGTGGTGAAGCCAGTTTCACTGCGGAGACCGTCACCGGTAGCTACGGTTCACTGACCATTGATGGCAGCGGTAGCTGGAGCTATTCGGCGGATAACAGTCTATCGGCTATCCAGACCTTGGGGGATGGTGACACCTTGACTGAGACGGTGACAGTCAAGTCCCTGGATGGCACTACCCACGATATTGTTATCACCATTAACGGCACCAACGACGCGGCGGTAATCACCGGCGCTGATACCGGCAGTGTTACCGAAGATGCTGGCAACACCCTGATGACTTCCGGCAGTCTGACTGTTACCGATGTTGATGGCGGTGAAGCCAGTTTCACTGCAGAGACTATCACCGGCAGTTACGGTTCATTGACCATTGATGGCAGCGGTAGCTGGAGCTATTCAGCGGATAACAGTCTATCGGCTATCCAGTCATTGGGGGATGGTGACACCTTGACTGAGACAGTGACAGTCAAGTCCCTGGATGGCACTACCCATGATATTGTTATCACCATTAACGGTACCAACGACGCGGCGGTAATCACCGGCGCTGATACCGGCAGTGTTACTGAGGACGCTGGCAACACTCTGATGACTTCCGGTATTCTGTCTGTCACCGATGTTGATGGCGGTGAAGCCAGTTTCACCCCAGAGACCGTCACTGGCAGCTACGGTTCATTGACCATTGATGGCAGTGGTAGCTGGAGCTATTCGGCGGATAACAGTCTATCAGCTATCCAGTCTCTGGGGGATGGTGACACCTTGACGGAGACGGTGACAGTCAAGTCCCTGGATGGCACTACCCACGATATTGTTATCACCATTAACGGCACCAACGACGCAGCGGTGATCACCGGCGCTGATACCGGCAGTGTTACTGAGGACGCTGGCAACACTCTGATGACTTCCGGTAGTCTGTCTGTCTCCGATGTTGATGGCGGTGAAGCCAGTTTCACCCCAGAGACCGTCACCGGCAGCTACGGTTCATTGACCATTGATGGCAGTGGCAGCTGGAGCTATTCGGCGAGCAACAGCCATGCTGACATTCAGGCCCTGGAGGTTGGTGACACCTTGACTGAGACTTTGACAGTCAAGTCCCTGGATGGCACTACCCACGATATTGTTATCACTATTAACGGCGCCAACGACGCGGCGGTGATCACCGGCGATGATACCGGCAGTGTCACTGAGGATGCGAGCAACACCCTGATGGCTTCTGGCAGTCTGACTGTTACCGACGTCGATAGTGGTGAAGCCAGTTTCACCCCAGAGACCGTCACCGGCAGCTACGGTTCATTGACTATGGCCAGCGACGGCAGCTGGAGCTATTCGGCCAGCAATAGTCAGGCTGACATTCAGGCTCTGGGGGATGGTGACACCCTGACCGATACTGTCACCGTGAAGTCCTTGGATGGCACTACCCACAATATTGTTATTACCATTAACGGCACCAACGACTCGGCAGTGATCACCGGCGCTGATACCGGCAGTGTTACTGAGGACTCCAGCAATACCCTGATGACCTCCGGCAGCCTGACTGTTACCGATGTTGATGGCGGTGAGGCCAGTTTCACCCCAGAGACCGTCACCGGCAGCTACGGTTCATTGACTATGGCTAGCGACGGCAGCTGGAGCTATTCGGCCAGCAACAGTAAGGCCGACATTCAGGCCCTGGGGGATGGCGACACTCTGACCGATACTGTCACGGTGAAGTCCCCGGATGGCACTACCCACGATATTGTTATCACCATCAACGGTACCAACGATGCTGCGGTGATCACCGGCGCTGATACCGGCAGCGTCACTGAGGATGCGAGCAACACCCTGATGGCTTCTGGCAGTCTGACTGTTACCGACGTCGATAGTGGTGAAGCCAGTTTCACCCCAGAGACCGTCACCGGCAGCTACGGTTCATTGACTATGGCTAGCGACGGCAGCTGGAGCTATTCGGCCAGCAGCAGTCAGGCCGACATTCAGGCCCTGGGGGATGGCGACACTCTGACCGATACTGTCACGGTGCAGTCCCTGGATGGCACTACCCACGATATTGTTATCACCATCAACGGTACCAACGATGCTGCGGTGATCACCGGTACTGACACCGGCAGCGTCACTGAGGATGCGAGCAACACCCTGATGGCTTCTGGCAGTCTGACTGTCACCGACGTCGATAGTGGTGAAGCCAGTTTCACCCCAGAGACCGTCACCGGCAGCTACGGTTCATTGACTATGGCTAGCGACGGCAGCTGGAGCTATTCGGCTAGCAACAGTCAGGCCGACATTCAGGCTCTGGGGGATGGTGACACCCTGACCGATACTGTCACCGTGAAGTCCTTGGATGGCACTACCCACAATATTGTTATTACCATTAACGGCACCAACGACGCGGCAGTGATCACCGGCGCTGATACCGGCAGTGTTACTGAGGACTCCAGCAATACCCTGATGACCTCCGGCAGCCTGACTGTTACCGATGTTGATGGCGGTGAGGCCAGTTTCACCCCAGAGACCGTCACCGGCAGCTACGGTTCATTGACCATTGATGGCAGTGGTAGCTGGAGCTATTCGGCCAGTAACAGCAATGCTGACATCCAGGCTCTGGGAGATGGTGGCACCTTGACGGAGACTGTGACAGTCAAGTCTCTGGATGGCACTACCCACGATATTGTTATCACCATTGACGGCACCAACGACACGGCGGTGATCACCGGCGCTGATACCGGCAGTGTTACTGAGGACGCTGGCAACACTCTGATGACTTCCGGTATTCTGTCTGTCACCGATGTTGATGGCGGTGAAGCCAGTTTCACCCCAGAGACCGTCACCGGCAGCTACGGTTCATTGACCATTGATGGCAGTGGTAGCTGGAGCTATTCGGCGGATAACAGTCTATCGGCTATCCAGACCCTGGGTGATGGTGACACCCTGACCGAGACGGTGACAGTCAAGTCCCTAGATGGCACTACCCACGATATTGTTATCACAATTAACGGCACCAACGACACGGCGGTGATCACCGGCGCTGATACTGGCAATGTTACTGAGGACGCTGGCAACACCCTGATGACTTCCGGCAGTCTGACTGTTACCGATGTTGATGGCGGTGAAGCCAGTTTCACTGCGGAGACCGTCACCGGTAGCTACGGTTCATTGACCATTGATGGCAGCGGCAGCTGGAGCTATTCGGCGGATAACAGTCTATCGGCTATCCAGACCCTGGGGGATGGTGACACCCTGACCGAGACGGTGACAGTCAAGTCCCTGGATGGCACTACCCAAGATATTGTTATCACCATTAACGGCACCAACGACGCGGCGGTAATCACCGGCGCTGATACCGGCAGTGTTACTGAGGACGCTGGCAACACCCTGATGACTTCCGGCAGTCTGACTGTTACCGATGTTGATGGCGGTGAAGCCAGTTTCACTGCAGAGACCATCACCGGCAGTTACGGTTCATTGACCATTGATGGCAGCGGTAGCTGGAGCTATTCAGCGGATAACAGTCTATCAGCTATCCAGTCTCTGGGGGATGGTGACACCTTGACTGAGACAGTGAAAGTCAAGTCCCAAGATGGCACTACCCACGATATTGTTATCACCATTAACGGCACCAACGATGCGGCGGTAATCACCGGCGCTGATACCGGCAGTGTTACCGAAGATGCTGGCAACACCCTGATGACTTCCGGCAGCTTGGCTGTCACCGATGTTGATGGCGGCGAGGCCAGTTTCACTGCAGAGACCGTCACCGGCAGCTACGGTTCATTGACTATGGCCAGCGACGGCAGCTGGAGCTATTCGGCCGGTAACAGCCATGCCGACATTCAGGCCCTGGGGGATGGCGACACCTTGACCGAGACCATCACCGTGCAGTCCCTGGATGGCACTACCCATAATATTGTTATCACCATCAACGGCACCAACGACGCGGCGGTGATTACCGGCGCTGATACCGGTAGTGTTACTGAGGACGCGGGCAACACCCTGACGACTTCCGGCAGCCTGACTGTCACCGATGTTGATGGTGGTGAAGCCAGTTTCACCGCAGAGACCGTCACCGGCAGCTACGGTTCATTGACTATGGCCAGCGACGGCAGCTGGAGCTATTCGGCCAGTAACAGCCATGCTGATATTCAGGCCCTGGGGGATGGCGACACCTTGACCGAGACCATCACCGTGCAGTCCCTGGATGGCACTACCCATAATATTGTTATCACCATCAACGGCACCAACGATGCGGCGGTGATCACTGGTGCTGATACCGGCAGTGTCACTGAGGATGCTGGCAACACCCTGACGACTTCCGGCAGCCTGACGGTCACCGATGTTGATGGTGGTGAAGCCAGTTTCACCGCAGAGACCGTCACCGGCAGCTATGGTTCATTGACTATGGCCAGCGACGGCAGCTGGAGCTATTCGGCCAGTAACAGCCATGCTGATATTCAGGCCCTGGGGGATGGCGACACCTTGACCGAGACCATCACCGTGCAGTCCATGGATGGCACTACCCATAATATTGTTATCACCATCAACGGCACCAACGACGCGGCGGTGATTACCGGCGCTGATACCGGTAGTGTTACTGAGGACGCGGGCAACACCCTGACGACTTCCGGCAGCCTGACTGTCACCGATGTTGATGGTGGTGAAGCCAGTTTCACCGCAGAGACCGTCACCGGCAGCTACGGTTCATTGACTATGGCCAGCGACGGCAGCTGGAGCTATTCGGCCAGTAACAGCCATGCCGACATTCAGGCCCTGGGGGATGGCGACACCTTGACCGAGACCATCACCGTGCAGTCCCTGGATGGCACTACCCATAATATTGTTATCACCATCAACGGCACCAACGATGCGGCGGTGATCACTGGTGCTGACACAGGCAGTGTCACTGAGGACGCGGGCAACACCCTGATGACTTCCGGCAGCTTGGCTGTCACCGATGTTGATGGCGGCGAGGCCAGTTTCACTGCAGAGACCGTCACCGGCAGCTACGGTTCATTGACTATGGCCAGCGACGGCAGCTGGAGCTATTCGGCGAGCAACAGTCAGGCCGACATTCAGGCTCTGGGGGATGGCGACACCTTGACCGAGACTTTGACGGTCAAGTCCCTGGATGGCACTACCCACAACATTGTTATCACCATCAATGGCACCAACGACGCGGCGGTGATTACCGGCGCTGATACCGGCAGTGTCACTGAGGATGCTGGTAACACGCTGACGACTTCTGGCAGTCTGACTGTCACTGATGTTGATGGTGGTGAAGCCAGTTTCACCCCAGAGACCGTCACCGGCAGCTACGGTTCATTGACTATGGCCAGCGACGGCAGCTGGAGCTATTCGGCGAGCAACAGCCAGGCCGACATTCAGGCCCTGGGGGATGGTGACACCCTGACCGAGACGGTGACGGTGAAGTCCCTGGATGGCACTACCCACGATATTGTTATCACCATTAACGGCACCAACGATGCACCTACTGCTGCGGATAATAACCTAAGTCTCAGTGAGGCGGGACAGCATACCTTTACCAATGCAGAATTCGGATTCAGCGATGTGGATTCCGGGGATAGCCTTGCTTCCATTACCTTTACGTCACTGCCCACTACGGGGAGCCTGACGTTGAACGGCAGTGCTGTCTCCGTTAACCAGGTGATCAGTGCCGGAGATATCCCCAACTTGGTGTTTACTGCAGATGCCAGCATTAACGGTAGCCACCATGGCAGTATAGGTTTCAAAGTGAGTGATGGTGCACTGGAGAGCAGCGCCCATACCATTGACTTTTATACACCGCCTAAAATTGATTCGGTGATGCTGGATGGCAGTTTCCAGCCTGTAATCACAGGTACCGGTCAACCAGATGCCGTCCTGAATTTCACTATTAATGGTAACAATTACAGTGCATCGGTTGGCAGTGATGGTAACTGGAGTTTCACGCCCTCGTTAACACTGAACGATGGTGATCCGCTGAATATCAGTGTTACCTCTACGGAAGCAGGTGGTATTGCCAGTTCTGCGACCACTTATAGTGCAAATGTTAGCCGTGGTGACGCTCAGGATAATACCGTAACAGGCGGCAACAACACTGACTTTATGTATGGTGATGCAGGTGCGGATGTGCTCACTGGTGGTGAGGGCGATGATTGGTTAACGGGTGGTAGTGGTCAGGATCGTTTTGTCTGGCAGGCTGGCGATGGTGGCTCGGCCGGTGATCCGGCCATTGACCGCATTACCGATTTTTCCGTCGGTGCCGGTGGTGACATTCTCGATTTGCACTCCCTTCTCAGTGGCGAGGAAAATACCACCGCAGATCAGTTTATTCATTTCCGCACAGAAGGCAGTGATACCATCATTGATGTCAGCGTTGTTGCCGGTGGTGATGTAATACAGCAGATTGTGCTGGAAAACACAGATCTCTCGCCGCTGGGTAATACGGACCAGGAAATTATTGAGCAGCTACTGAGCGATGGTCAGCTCACCCTTGCCCGAACCATTGCCATTGATAACAACATAATGGGTGACAACCAGATCAGCGCTGCCGAAGAAGGTGCCGTTCTCGTTTCCGGTGTTGGTGAGCCTGGTGCTTCCATTCAGGTCGAAATTGAAGACACATCAGCTGCGACTGTTTCCGCCACCGTCACGGTTAGACTGGATGGCACCTGGAGTTTGGCGGGTAGCGAACTGGATGTCAGTGCTCTGTCTGACGGCCAGCTCGATATTACCGTTACCCAGACTGACAGTGCTGGCAATGTCACAACGGATAATTCAACCGTCATGTTCTCCGGTACTGCTCCCACCCTGTCCTCTGCTGAAATCGTGGCCAATACCCAGAATCTGGTGCTGACTTTTAGTGAAAATATGGACAGGGACAGCACCCCTGATCTGGCTGACTTTGATGTAGCCATTGATGGTAGTGCTGTCAATGTTCTAAACATCTCCTACCTCAACGATACCCAGATTCGCCTCAGTCTTGACACTGCGGTCAGTCCCTCGGGCAATTTGACGCTTGATTACACACCGGGCAGTAATGTTCTTCAGGAACAGGTAGGGATCAACCCGTTTGCGGCATTGAGCGGTTTTTCAGCCACGGTGACACCTGATGTTTCAGCAGCAGTCCGCCAGAATATGACCGTAGAGGGTGACCAGCTGATCGTTGAGTATAACGAAGCACTTGACCCTGGCAGCGTTCCTGACAACAGCGCCTTCACTCTGTCTCTGGTGGGTGGCGGCAGCCGCACGGTATCAAACGTCAGCATTTCCGGTAGCCGAATGACATTGACCCTGGACAGCCCGGTTGGCGATTCAGATATCGTTCAGCTGTCCTATAGCGTGGTGGATGCCAGCAATAATGGGGGTGGTCCCATTCAAGATGCCCAGGGCAATGATAGCAGTGATTTCACTAGTGCTCTGGTTGAGAATAATACCGACACCTCGGTACCCACACTCAACAATGCTGTGGTAGACGGTGATACCCTCATCCTGACTTACTCGGAGGATCTGAACGAGAGTGTCAGCCTGACCGGTATTCTGGATGTTGAAGCGGCGGGTGCCAGCAGGTCGATCAGCAGTGCCTCGATCAGTGGCAATCAGGTGACGGTGCAGCTGACCAGTCCTGTGGCAGACGGGGAGTCGGTGACCTTCAGTTACAGTCCGTCCAGTGCTGACAGCAGTAGTAACAACGACCGGGTCGAAGACTTGCGAGGCTTTGATGCCGCTGCCCTCAATCATGGCGACGTGACCGTCACCAATATCACGGATACGATTTCGCCCAGCCTTTCCACCGCCGAGGTGGATGGTAACACTGTGACATTAACCTTCAGTGAGGCATTGAATGGTAATGCCACCATCAACCCCTCCCTGTTCAGTATTGTCGTAGATGGGCAAAGTGAATCGGTCAGTAGCCTTGCCATCAACGGCCAGCAACTGACCCTGACGCTCTCCAAAGCGATTACCGATGGCCAGTCGGTGACTCTGGATTACACTCCGCCCGCTGCGGGCAGTGCTCTGGACAATGATCGCCTGGAAGACCTTGTCGGCAATGACACTTCTTCGATATCCAGCTTCTCCGTCGACAACGTGACCAACAGCGGTGGTAACCCGGAAGTCGTGCGCCTTTACAGTGATGACGCCGATCAGTGGTATCGCGATGGTGACACCATTACCGTCAAAGTAGAGTTTTCTGAGCCAGTTCAGGTGACAGGGAACCCAACCCTGCAGCTGGAAACAGGAACCATTGATCGCCTTGCTACCTACAGCGGTGGGACAGGAACGAATGTCCTGTCATTTACCTACACGGTGGCTAACCCTGATGAGTCTGCCGACCTCAATGCATTATCTACCTCTGCACTGGATCTTGGTGGCGGTACGATTGCCGACCTTTTAGGTAACAACGCAGACTTGCTCCTGCCTGAGCTGAATGAAGCCGGAGCCCTGGCTCAACAAAACGACATCAGGATTGATACGGTGTCTCCTACCGTAGGGCTCAGCAGCAGCTCAGCCAGTTCAGCGGGCATTCTGACGCTCTCCGGCGATGGTTTCAGCTCACTGCTGTCACCAGGTGAGTCTACCGATACCGATCTGACTGGCAGACTGGACTGGTCAAAACTTTCATGGCGGGTTGTAGACAATAGCGGTAGTAACACAGATATCAGCTTTAGCGCTGCTGATATTGAATCCGCTCTGGCCGTGAACGATCAACAATTGAACATCAAGATCAGCAGTAACAAGCTTGCCAGCATGCGTGCCACTTCAGGCTATGGTAACGAGGAAGGTCAGGATCTGATCCGGATTACCAGTGATGGCTTCTTCCAGGATGCGGCTGGTAACACCATGAACGATGGCAACAGCGCTGGCGTGGAGATCTTCATACTGCCTCCTGATGGTATTGCACCTTCTATCAGCGGTGTCACCAGCCTGACAGCGGATGGGGAATACGCAACGGGTTCCGTTATCCGTTTGCAGGTGAGCTTTGATGAGGCCGTGGAGGTGACGGGTACGCCGGTACTGTTGTTGGGCACTGGTGACAATATCTCTGCTGCCCGGTTCAGTTCCGGGTCTGGCACTCAGGAGCTGGTGTTTGAGTACACCGTTCAGCCAGGAGATGAGGCGCCTGACCTGGATGTGCTCAGTGCCAGTGCCTTGCAGCTTAATGGTGGCACGATTAAAGACCTCTCGGGCAACGCCGCTGTGCTGACAGTACCTGTTGCCGCCAATAGCGATTCACTGGCCAGTACGGCGGATATCTTGATTGATGGCTCCGCCCCTGATGTGTCGATTACCGGGGTGACTCTGGCTCCCGAAGGCGCCAATGATCAAAAGCTGACCATCAATGGCAGTGGTTTTGATGCGTTACTGGGCAGTGGCGAATCCGTTGGCCTGAGCCTGACAGGAGACGAGCTGTCACGGTTTGACTGGAGCAAGCTGTCTATAAAACTGAAACAGCCTGATGGTAGCTTTGAAAGTGTCAGTCTTGACGCCTCCGATATTGGTTCAGTAGAGATTCACAACAACCGGCTTGAGATTGTCATTGATGAAGGCGTCAACAAGGTACTGGACAACAACGGTTTCAGTACCGTATCAGGTGATACAGCACTGGACATCAGTCAAGGCTTTATGGCTGACCGGGCGGGCAACCGATCTACTACCGATGCCCTTGCTGATCAGGCGGTCACTGTCACCAGCAACGGCGCTACGGTTCTTAATGTTTCCTCCGATACCGTAGACGGAAGCTATCAGGCCGGTGATGAGATTCTGATTCGCGTTCGGTTCAGTGAAAAGGTCTCGCTGCAAAATTACGACGCCAACAATGATCCTCTCTTGTTGTTGCTCAATGACAGGCAGCCGACCCTCCCGGCCGATCCTTATGGGGGTAATGCCGTTTATGTCTCCGGTGATGGCACCAGGGAGTTTGTGTTCCGCCATACCGTGAGTGCCGGGGAAAACATTGATGACCTTAACTATCGTGATACCAGTTCCCTGACATTCAGTAACGGCGTTTCAGGTTCGCCGGCTGTGAGTTCCCTGGTCAACGGTGCTGGCAGCAGCGTCAGCCTGACATTGCCCGGAACCGCCAGCACTGAATCACTGGCAGGTAGCAGTGACATTGTTATTGACACAGATGCAGCTACCACCACCATCACCAGTGCCGCCTACGATGAAAACAACAATCAGCTCCTGCTGAAGGGAGCGGACTTTGATCAACTGCTGAACAACAGCGAAAGTGCCACCGCCGATCTTTCAGGCAGGCTGGACTGGAGCAAGCTGGTGATTGATATCGACAAGGATGACGGTATCACACAAAACGTCAGCTTCTCTGCCAGTGATGTGACGGTTGCCCGTCTGGCGGGAACGGATACCCTGTCGATCCAGTTGACTGACGCCAAGGCTGCTGAACTTGAGGGTATTTTTGGCTACAAGGGCTCGGAGGACGGTGTTGATATCCAGGCGGGATTCCTGAGGGATCTGGCGGGTAACGAAGGGGCAGCGGCAGTCAGTGACCTGACCCTGGATTACGCCGATATTGCTGCTCCGACAGTGGTGCAGGTAAGTTTTGAAGATCCTGGTCGATTTATTAATGGCGATGAGGTGGTCATTCTTATCCAGCTGAGTGAGTCTGTGTCCATCACTGGTATTGACGCCTCTGATGCCAGCACCTACCCAACCCTGACACTTGATAACGGCGCTGTGGCCACCTTTGACAGTGGTGCAGGTACCGATACATTGAGGTTTGTCTATACCGTTGGCTCGGGCAACAGTGAAAACACCCTGGGGCTTAACTATGCCTCGGATACGGCACTGACCATACCTGCTGGAGTCATGGTCTTTGACTCCGCAGGGAATAACATGCTGACCACGCTGCCTTCGGTTAACAGTAACGATGCCCTGGCCCAGACAGGCAATGCCATCATTGACGTTAATGCTCCAGAAATTACCTCAGTCGACAGCCTGACCTCGGATGGCCCTTACAATGAAGGCAAGGTGGTTCAGATCGAGGTATCTTTTACCGAAGCTGTTGATATTACAGGAATTCCAGCCCTTAACCTGGATACCGGAGGTCAGGCCACCTACTCCAGTGGTGCCGGAACAGATAAGCTGGTGTTCAATTACACGGTTGGCAGCGGTGAGGATAGCTCTGACCTGGATGTCAGCAGTCTGGATTTGTCAAATGGCAGCATTACAGACCTCGCCGGTAATTCTGTTGATGTCAGTTCGCTACCAACTGGAGCAGATGTTAATTCTCTGGCGAGCAATGCTGCACTTGAAATTGATACCACTGATCCTTCTTTGCCTGGTCTGGGTGCCGTCAATATATGGGCAGGTAATAGCGGCCACCCAGGTGCAATATTTATTTATTCGGATGGCTTTAATACGCTTAATTCAAACGAAGTTAGTCAGATGACTCCGGACTGGAGTAAGCTGTATGTCGAAAATAAAGATACGGGTGATCGGCATTACTTCAAGGATGGGGATTTTGCGACGGACAGTTTTTCACGGCACAATTCCATTCAGTATGAGATGAATATAGAGCTGACCCAGGAAGGTGGCGAGTCCTTTAAAGAAAATTTCCGGGGTTATACCGACTGGCCTGATAAGCTCGTAGTGCATGTTGAGGAAGGCTTTTTGGTCGATCGTGCAGGAAACGATTATGCTTTTTCATCCCCACAAAATGGTTTGGATATGGAGGTGCTGCACCATTTGGATTCTGGAGGGAAATCATCCATTCAGAATAATGAAATTACTGATATCCGTGTTGTTTCAAATAACGATACTTACAAGGCGGGTGAAGAGCTGCTGATTCAAGTGGACTTTAACCATGTCGTTAAACTGAATTACAGTACAACCCCAGAACTGAGATTTGATATTGGTGGCGTTCAGCGTTCAGCGGTACTTGATACTTCAGCCCACCCGACCAGTGAATACAATAACAGCTTTTTGTTCCGATACACTATTCAAAGTGGTGACAACGTCAGTGGCAGTATTTCCCTTGCGGCGTCCAACCCGATTGACACGGTGTTTAAGGAACCTGATAGTTACGGATGGTCTAGTGGTGAGGTCAGTGTCAACTCAGATCGAAACATAACCCTGACACCGCCTTCAGGAGCAGGTTCTCTGGATAACAACAGTTCAGATCTGATTATTGATACGACCGCTCCTCTTACCACCATTGCATCGGCCAGTTATGACCCCGATACCAATCAGCTAGAGCTGTCGGGTTCAAACTTCAATGATATTTTAAGTGGCAACACCGCCGCTGACAGTGCTGAGTTAAGGCTGGTGCTGGACTGGAGCAAGATCAGTTACAAGGTCAATGGATCATTGACCGAGAGCTTCACTGAAGATGATGTACTGTCCGCCAAAGTGTTGGATAACAACAAACTCGTTATTGAGTTGGCAGCGGCCAAAGCTGATAGTATTGAAACCAACTCCGGTGGTGATTATAGCGATGATACGCTGGATGTCTCCGCCGGATTTATAAAGGATCTGGCTGGTAATGAGTCTACCACCGACGCGCTTTCTGCAGGCAGCGTGACTCAGGCGGATTTGAAAGCACCTGATTTAACCTCATCCCTGGCGTCCAGTAATGAACTGGTGCTGGGCTTCTCCGAAGCCATTTCCGGCTCGCCCTCGAACTCTGACTTTACCGTTCAAATTGACGGCAGTGCACGTCTGGTGACTGGAGTTGCCATAAGCGGTCAAGAAGTTACCGTGACTTTTGATGGTGCCCAGATTGACGGTTCAGAACAGTTATTGTTCAGTTACACCGGCAGTAGCCTGAGTGACAGCAGTGGTAATGATGTGGTCACCATCAGTGACCGGGTGGCAGGCTTTGACCATAGTTCCAGTGCCGGTTTGGATACTCTGATTGGCGATATCGGGGATGATATTTTCACCATTGACCATGACGATGTCACTGCTTCTGGCGGCCTGGGGGCTGATATCTTTGATTTTAATGCCACCGGCACTGCGCAAAACCCTGCCGAGCTGATTATTACCGATTTCAACACCGATGAAGGCGACGTGTTGAAGCTGGATGATATTCTGGTGGATCCAAGTGACAGCCTTGATGAGCATTTCCATTTTGTTGCCAGCGGCAATGATACCGTGATGGAAATCAGTGACACGGCCAATGGCGATGTCACGAAGAAAGTCACTTTCAAGGAAGTTGACCTGTTCGCCCTGGGCGGCAGTGATGCTGATATTCTTAATAACCTGATGGATAACAATAATCTCGATCATGGTACCAGTCCTTAGACTGGATATTTAATAGAGTGTCAAACTTATCGTTCTGTTATTTTTTCGAATGACACATTCTGTTGCCCTGTTCGTATATTGCGTGGATATGACGACAGAATGCTGTCATGGCGGGAAAAGAGCTACCATAAGCTATCAACTCACCTGCTAAACAGTGACTCTTTCCCACTTGCGGGTTTGCCAGACCATGACAAAAGCCATGGAGCTGATCAGTCTCTGCAACGTCTGAACCAGCCAGACTGCAGTCAGTCCAAGCCCGAGTACAGGACCAACCAGCCAGCATAGTGGCAGCAGGATTAACCACTGTCCGGCGGCTCTTATGCCCAGTACAGTGCGATTTGCACCAGCACCCAAAAGGGCTTGGGTGAATACCAGAGAGGCTGCATCAAGGAAGATGCTCATACCGGTCAGCTGAAGAGGAATTTTTCCCATTTCGACAAGAGATTCCTGGTGGAGAAAGAGGCTCAGCAGGAGCTCTGGAGCAATAAGTAATGGAAGGCTCAGGAACAGCAGCACACTGGCAGCCACCTTGACAATATCCCAGCCCCAGCGCCAGGCTTTATCGGGTTTGCCGGCTCCCAGGCTCTGACTCACCAGAGTATTAGCGGCCATACCCATACCCATACCCGGTAAAATTAATAGCAGGGAAATATTCATAAGAACATGAGCTACGGCCAGCTCACCGGTACCCATCCGGGCAATGATAGCAAACAGCACCATAAAGCCAAAAGAGAACAGCAACTGTTGCAGAGAGTCCGGAACAGCCAGTCGAATCAGTCGAATGGTCTGCCTGAAGTCACGCTTTATTAAAAATCTGAAGTCCATGAATCCCTGTTCTCTGGCGATCCCCATAAGGCTGAACATATTCAGCATGGCGGCGAGGTACATAGCCAGGAAAGTGCCAAGCGCCGCACCGGCCACACCCATTGCTGGTAATGGACCTATGCCGTAGATAAGGCAGAAACTTACCAGCGCATTGAAGAGGTGGGAGATGACCAGAATGCGCAGAAACCCTGAAGGTCTGCCAGTGCCATTCCAGTAACCTCTAAAAGACAGGCAAAGAGCGGCGGCAGTCAGAGACATGACGCGAATGCGAAAATAGCTAACGGCAGTGTCATGCACTAGTTCACCCTGGTTAAAAATTTGCAATATCCAGGGGGCTAACACCATCAAGATGAGACTGACAGGTAGGGCAAAGTATAGTGCGATGATGATGCCATGGTTGACGGGTGTCGCACAGTGAAGGCTATGGCCAGCACCTAATCTGCGAGCTACCTGAGCTTGTACACCGGCGGAGAGTCCTGCAACAAGGGAGAGTGCGACAAAGTTTGCGTAACTGGCGGCACCTACCGCAGCAAGTGCTTCTTTTCCCAAGGGCCCAACCAGGGCAGCGTCGACAAGATTCAAGAGGCTTTGAGACAGCATCGCTATGATGATAGGGGTGCTCAATTTCAGTATGGTAGTTACGCGCTGTTTCAAGCAAACCTCAGGCTTTTTAGATGTTTCTGTTAGATTGTATGTGTTTAGAAGTGCCTGTGTCACGCCAGAACTGAATGCTTTTTATCTTGCAGCAGAGATCCCAGGCTGGGTTCTAATGAGAATATTCCCGTGCTGAAGACTTGCTGGAAAAGCGGTTCAATGTATTAAACATTTCAGTGGCAGGAACAGATCTTTGGTAGCAGAGATCTATTCCTGCCTGATTCAATAAGCCCTGACTTATTCAAGGTTTGGGCGCAACCAGCGTTCGGCTTCTTCCAGACTTATGCCTTTTCGCTCAGCGTAAGAAGCGAGCTGGTCCCTGGCGATCTTACCCAGACCAAAGTATTTGGATTCCGGGTGAGAGAAGTACCATCCACTGACACTGGCAGCAGGCATCATGGCAAAGTGTTCTGTCAGGTTGACTCCGGTATTTACCTCTCCATTGAGCAGCTCAAACAGTGCTGTTTTTTCTGTATGGTCCGGACAGGCTGGGTAGCCGGGGGCAGGGCGGATGCCGGTGTACTTTTCCTTAATCAGTTCTTCATTACTCAAGGCTTCATGTGGAGCGTAGCACCAGAATTTCTTGCGAACTTTTTCGTGCATATGCTCGGCAAAGGCTTCTGCCAGACGATCAGCAAGCGCTTTTACCATGATACTGTTGTAGTCATCACCCTTGTCTTCATAGGTTTTGGCCAATTCATCTGCACCAATCCCCGCCGTAGTGATAAAACCACCCACATAGTCTTTCAGGCCAGTGGCTTTTGGCGCCACAAAGTCTGACAGGCAGTAGTTTGGCTTATCATCCGGTCTCGGGTTCTGTTGACGAAGATGATGAAGCATGACTTTGACTTCAGAGCGACTTTCGTCGCTATAAACCTCAAGGTCATCGTTGTTTACCTGGAACGTCGGCCAGAAGCCAATAGCTGCACGAGCACCCATCTTCTTGTTCTCAACAAGATCTTTCAACATGGCCCTGGCATCATTGTAAAGGTTGGTGGCTGCTTCACCGACAATTTCATCTTCCAGAATATTCGGATATTTTCCCGCCAGATCCCAGGTGATGAAAAAAGGTGTCCAGTCGATGTAATCCACCAGTTTTTCCAGTGGGTAATCTTCAAAGACTTTTACACCTGTGAAGGTTGGAACTGGAGGTTGATAGTTGTTCCAGCCTGCATCAAAACGATTATCAACGGCTTCCTGATAAGTCAGTAGTTGTCGCTTATTACTGCGCTTCTCGTGGCGTACCCGAATTTTTTCGTACTCGGCACGCGTTTCCTCGATCAGTGCCGGTTTTAATTGTTTACTCATCAGTCGAGTCGCAATGCCGACACTGCGGGATGCATCGGTCACATAAAGCGCTATATCATTCTGAAACTGTGGCTCTATCTTAACCGCTGTATGAGCTCTGGAAGTGGTTGCACCGCCGATTAACAGGGGCAAGTGGATGTCCTGGCGTTGCATCTCACTGGCGACATGTACCATTTCGTCGAGAGACGGTGTGATCAAACCGCTGAGGCCAATGATGTCCACGTTTTCTTCTCTGGCTACCTGCAGGATTTTTTCGCAGGGCACCATAACACCAAGATCGATGACCTCGAAGTTATTACAGGCCAGCACAACACCAACAATATTTTTGCCAATGTCGTGTACATCGCCTTTAACGGTAGCCATTAGTATCTTGCCGTTGGACTGAACGTCGCCGTCTTTCTCTTCTTCAATGAAAGGAATCAGGTGGGCAACGGCCTGTTTCATAACCCGGGCACTTTTGACGACCTGGGGTAGAAACATTTTACCGGCTCCAAACAGATCGCCGACTACATTCATGCCCTCCATTAATGGACCTTCGATGACATGAATGGGGCGATCTGCCTGTTGACGAGCTTCTTCGGTGTCTTCAACAATGTAGGTGGTTATCCCTTTCACGAGAGCATGTTCAAGACGCTTGTTGACATCCTGCTCACGCCAGGAAAGATCTTCTACTTTTTTCTGGCCGGTGCCGCCACCGCGATAGTCCTCTGCAATGGCCAGCAAGGCTTCTGTGGCTTCGTTATTGCGGTTGAGAATGACATCTTCAACCCGTTCACGCAGCTCTTTGGGGATTTCCTCGTAAATTTCCAGCTGTCCGGCATTGACAATACCCATAGTCAGGCCACCTTTGATGGCGTGATACAGGAAGACAGCATGAATCGCTTCCCTGACCGGGTTGTTACCCCGGAACGAGAAGGAAACGTTACTAACGCCGCCAGAGATCATGGCATGGGGCAGGTTTTTCCTGATGTAGCGAGTCGCATTGATGAAGTCCACCGCATAATTGTTGTGCTCATCAATACCGGTAGCCACAGCAAAGATATTCGGGTCAAAAATAATGTCCTGGGGCGGGAAGCCCACTTCATTAACCAGAATGTCGTAAGAACGCTTACAGATTTCTATTTTGCGGGCTTCGGTGTCAGCCTGACCGGTCTCGTCAAAAGCCATCACCACAACAGCAGCACCGTAATTACGACATAGCCTTGCCTGATGGCGGAAAGCCTCTTCGCCTTCTTTCAGGCTGATGGAGTTAACAATGCCTTTACCCTGAATGCATTGCAGACCGGCTTCGATGACATCCCATTTAGATGAGTCCACCATGACCGGCACTTTGGAGATGTCCGGCTCAGAGGCCACCAGATTCAGGAAAGTAGTGATAGCCTTTTTGGCATCCAGCATCCCTTCATCCATGTTGATGTCGATGACCTGGGCTCCGTTTTCAACCTGCTGACGACCAACGTCCAGAGCTGTGTCGTAATCTTCTTCAATAATCAGGCGTTTGAAGCGGGCAGAGCCGGTTACATTACAACGCTCACCCACGTTGACAAACAGCGAGTCTGCAAAAATATTGAAGGGTTCAAGACCGCTGAGCCGACAGGCGACAGGAATTTCTGGGATCTGTCGTCTTTCGATAGACGTCATTCTATCAGCAATTGCCTTGATATGAGCCGGAGTACTGCCGCAGCAACCACCAATAATGTTCACCAGGCCAGATTCAGCAAATTCGGCAACAATGTCTGCCATTTCATCCGGAGTTTGATCGTACTCTCCAAACGCATTAGGCAGGCCAGCATTAGGGTGTGCACTGATAAAAGTGTTGGCAATGTTGGACAATTCTTCCAGGTACGGACGCAGCTCACTGGCACCCAGTGCACAGTTCAGGCCTACAGAAATAGGATTGGCGTGTTGAATAGAGTTCCAGAAAGCTTCTGTGGTCTGGCCGGAAAGGGTACGACCAGAGGCATCGGTAATGGTGCCTGAAATCATGATGGGCAGTTCATAGCCCAGTTCGTCGAACAGTTCTTTTACAGCAAAGATAGCGGCTTTGGCATTGAGCGTATCGAAAATGGTTTCGATCAGAATAATATCGGACCCCCCCTCTATCAGGGCAAGGGCTGCTTCTTTGTAGGCCATAGCCAATGCTTCAAAGCTGGTATTGCGATAGCCCGGGTTGTTGACGTCAGGCGAAATGGAAGCGGTTCTGTTCGTTGGGCCTAGCACCCCTGCTACAAAACGGGGCTTATCAGGGTTTTGAGCAGTGGCTACATCAGCCACTTCTCTGGCTATACGGGCTGACTCCCGGTTGATCTCCGGGACCAGATGTTCCATCTCGTAGTCAGCCATGGCAATGGTTGTAGCGTTAAAGGTATTGGTTTCCAGAATGTCAGCTCCGGCATCCAGGTAAGACTGGTAAATCTCCTTGATGATCTCAGGGCGTGTCAGAGAGAGAAGGTCATTATTGCCCTTGAGGTCACAGCTGTGATCAGCAAAACGTTCTCCACGGTAATCTTCTTCATCCAGCTTATAGCCTTGAATCATGGTGCCCATGGCACCGTCAAGGATCAGAATCCGTTTCTCCAATTGCTCTTTAAGAAGGTTTGCTCTTGGAAAGTGTGCTCTTTCTTGACTGTTAGGCATGGGTACAGATTCCGGGCCAGTTCTCTCTATTGCCATGAAACAGGCCGTCAAGGTTTCAGTTTGACGGTTCACGGCTGCTTGTAGGTATTTTCAGGAGAGCGATGGTATCAGAAATGCGCCACAGAGTGTGTACTTCAAATCACACATATTCATAGAAAAAGTAAGTAAAATGCAAGGTCGACTATGATACCGTTGTCGGCATAACGACGTTCAATCCCATACCACGATCGAATAAAATATTGGCGAGCTTAAACAGTCAATAGCCTAAAATCGTGCCAATATAGTGAATTTTCGCTTACTTTGGTTGAATAAATGACGCGGGTTTTGCGCCTCCGGGTAAGACCGGGGATGGCCACTCATGAATCCGTCATCAGGGCCAGTTCTTCAATTGTGGGCATTTGTTGTTAATACCTGCAGTGGCAGCTTGAATAAGGGTAAAATTGCTGAGGCTTAATATCAGCGATCATTGTTTACCCATTGCACCTGCCTGATAAAAGGGCGTGACCCTACCCCAGCTTTTTCGGTGTCATGGCAATCACTAACACACGATAATCCCCATTACAGAAGTGCTGTGCCGCAGCGAAACCAACACCATTGCAGTTATCCGTGATCACTGCATTATTCATGATATTTTTCCCATTTTTTACTGTTATTTTAATGGGTAGAGAATACCAACCTGAGCCTGTCAAAGTGACCCGTGAACACTTTCGCGTGCGCCAGCCAAGTACCTTTACCTGGTGGGTGGTATTTGATAAACCCTATGGGCTGAATGGATGGCATGGACAACTTAGAAATGGCGAATGATATACGCAGTTTACTGAACACCTTCAACGATGCGTTTTCGAATCAGCGTCTTGATCGGGTTACAGAGCATTTCGCTGACGAGTGTGAATTCCGATAAATGAATGGTCATACTGCCCGAGGTAAACAGAAGGTTCGTAACGCCATCAAATCAGTGTTTAGCGGTATGTACGGAAAATTAACCTTTATTGAAAAAAAGTATGTTGGTTGATGAAGACAATAAAACAGCCAGTTTTGGATTGTAGGGTCAGCATGATATGCTGCCAGTGGCAGGTATGTCGTTTAGCCAGAAGGTTATTGCCTCACTGATTAAGCTGCGTTTTGGTAGGTCGTTTCACTGGGAGGGTATGGATTATTTTGTGTTTGATGATGAGTTAAAGATTGTCAGTAAACAAAGTTATGGCCGTGCGGCGATACCAAAATTTATTTGCGGGCCTGCACTGCGTCAATGTGACTGATTGATTATGAGGAAGACCCGTGACCCTTTCTAAAAAACATCACCTCCCAAGCGGTGGCTTTCGCAATAATGACAAGATGCAAATGCATCACCGTTCGTTATGGAAAATTTTAAAATGGAAGTTATTTGAAAAATTACCGGAAAAAGTTTCGATTCCTATTGTGGAAGATGATCATTCGGTCTTTGAGTACTCGGATAAATCGCTGACAAGTTGGATTGGTCATGCGACTTTTTTGATTCGTCATCAGGGCATGAATATTATTACTGATCCTCACTTTTCTGAACGAGCATCGCCAGTGCAGTGGGCTGGGCCAAAGCGTTATTCACCTCCTGCGATAGATATTAATGCCCTACCTCATGTTGATGTGATATTGATTTCCCACGATCACTTCGATCATCTGGATCGACAATCTGTGTTGACGATCCAGAAAAGGCAGAAACACAACCCGCCGTTATTTATGTTGCCACTCGGATTAGGCCATTGGTTCAGCAGGCGGGGAATTGATAATTGGGTTGAACTGGATTGGTGGGAATCGCATACCCATCGTGGCTGGACGTTCACGGCAGTGCCATGCCAACACTTTAGTGGCCGTTCCATCTTTCCTGACCGAACGCTCTGGTGTGGGTGGGTATTTGAAGCGCCTTCAGTATTTGCGAAACCGGGTAAACGCTTTTATTTTGCTGGAGACACTGGCTACAGCTCAGACTTTAAGGCTATTGGTGATCACTTTGGCTATATGGATATGGCCATGGTGCCCATTGGGGCCTATGAACCACGCTGGTTTATGAAAGAAATCCACGTTAACCCACAAGAGGCGGTGCGCATTCATAAGGATGTTGGCTCGCGCTTATCGCTGGCGATGCATTGGGGCAGCTTTATGCTCACCAACGAGCCGATGTTGCAGCCGCCGGAAGATCTACAGCTTGCCAAACGACAACAGAATGTTGCGGATAACGATTTTATTGTGATCAAGCCTGGAAAAATCACTGCTTTATTTAATGATTTATTGTGACAAGGGTGGAGCTGGCATTCGCGACGGAATTGCTAAAGACTCTCGGCTCCTCCTTTACTGTTTTGAAAATCGGGATGCTTATGCTGAAGCCTGAATATTGTCGTGGCTATTGTTTTGAAGGCAAAACCCAGCAACCAGGGTGGCAACCAGAGTTACACTGGCAAGCGTCACTGTTCCCATTTGTGGCAGTGAACCCACCAAACCACTGACTATTGTAGCCAGTAGCATTTCTATGAAGAAGATCAGTCCGGCAGCGGTGCCTGCATTGTTAATCATATGTTCGGTGGCTCTGGCCTGGCATAGGGGCATAAAGAGACCCAGTCCCAGCTCAAAGACAACCATACCAAACATATAACCCGGAATAGAGCTGCCATGACTCCACCAGGCAGTGGCAAAGGAAATGTTTGCACCTGCAGCCAGAGTGATCCAGGCAAGTCGAGTGCTTTTCTCACGTCCTAACCGGTCATTCAATTTGGGGCCATAGGTTGCACTGAAAAGGTAGCCCGCAATGGCTATCGCAAAAAGGAATCCATAAAATTTTGGAGCCAGGCCTAATTGGCTGATCATTACAAAAGGACCACCGGCGACAAAAACAAAAGCGCCAGAGAAGGCTGTGCCGGCAGCGATAGTGAACCGCAGATAGCGCCAGTCAGTTAATACGTCTTTATAGCCTGAGAGAATAGGGTGGCCAACGCGCCTGGGGATTTGATGTTTTTCAGGGATAAATAGCAGGCTCATCATCGCAATAATGGCCATAGCGCCCATGGCCAGAATGTTGTACTTCCAGCCTGCATATTCTTGAATAAATCCACCTGCGATGGGAGCCAGCATAGGGACCAGTGTCAGGCAGGCGCTGATATAGGACAACATCCTTACTTCCATTTTCTCTCGGAAATAATCTTTGGCCAAAATTCGGGCAACGGCAGTACCAAAGCAACCAAATACGGCCTGGGCAAAGCGTGCAGCTATGAATAGACCAATGTGATTGGTCAACAGGGTGGCAGCAGTGGCAAGCAGGTAGAGGGTATAACCCAGCATCAGGGTCTTTTTACGACCCAGGCGGTCAGCCAGTGGGCCCACTATGAGCATCGATATCGAAAAACCCAGCATAAAAATACCGATACTCCACTGGGTTGTAGCACTGTTACTGCCAAAATATTCTGTTATAGCCGGGAGAGAAGGTGAATAGATATCGATAGAGACTGGACCAACAATGGCAAACACTGTCAGTATCATCAGGACAGTAGTGGAGTGTTTTTCTATATCTAATGAGCTCATGGCTGCGACTCGTTCTACTGAAATTTATGCTGGAAGGGATAAGTTCGAAAGGTTCGAAGGAATTAATTGGCCCTTATTTTTAGGCAAAATTCCCCTTTAACCTGGAAAAAGAGCGCGAAGGGTACAGGCTTTTGAACAGGGTAACAATCGTATAATTTCACATAAGACTGGGGGCTCACGAAGCACTAAAGAGACAAGTACAGCAATGGGGTGTAACCTGCCATCGTTGAAGCACAAGTCTTTAATACCTGACTAGCCCACTGGGGATTTCAACATAACGCTGAATGGCATAGAATGTCGACAGAATGTTGAGAGGGTTCTTGAGTTGAAGATTACATTTGCGGAAGCAGCACAAAAGTACCTTGCCACCCTGTTGGAGAAACAGAATGTGGAGGGTATTGGGGTGCGCCTGTTCGTTACCCAGCCCGGTACTCCTTATGCTGAAACCTGCCTTGCCTACTGCAAACCCGGAGAGGAAAAGGAAGGAGATCTGATTCTTGAGCTGGAATACTTCAATTGCCATGTAGAAGGAAAAAGTGAACAGTACCTGGAAGACGCTGTTGTTGATTTCTCCGAAGATAAACTGGGTGGCCAGCTGACTATCAAAGCGCCGAATGCCAAATTGCCCCAAGTCAGTGAAGACAGTCCACTGGACGAGAAAATCAACTATTTCCTACAGACCGAAATCAATCCGGGGCTGGCTTCTCACGGTGGTGTTGTTTCTCTGGTTGAGATTGATGAGGATGTTGCTGTTTTGCAGTTTGGTGGTGGTTGCCAGGGCTGCAGTGCAGTAGATCTGACTTTGAAAGACGGTGTCGAGAAAACTCTGATTGAACGAATTCCTGAGTTGAAAGGCGTCAGGGATGTGACAGATCACAGCATTACCGAGAATGCCTACTTCAAGTAAAAGGCTGTCTGTCTTAAGAGCCGGTTTATAGACTAATGGCACTCCTATAAGCGAGTCCATTCTTTCCATAAACCGGTTTTTTTTGCGCTGGAAAATGGTAGAAATAGCGAATCAGCATCATTTTTCAATGTATGTACAATATACAATCATATTTATTGCTATTAATTGAAGTGAGGCTTCGTTCGAACTTTGAAACTCATATAAAAAAAAAGAGGGACTGAGTGTTAATCAGTCCACATTTGTCTGGGAGGGTATGGCAATCAAGCAATTATCTGACAGTAATGGGGTTGTCTAATTCCTCTTTGAAACAACGATGGTTCAGAGCTTGCCCGGCTGTATATCTCTTCTCTGGATTGGCTTCCAGTAGCTTAGGCAAGAGTTCTAAAATCATGAAACGATGCCCGGATCGAGTCTCTCTTTCTAATGTTTTATTACAGGCATCTTTTAATGTTTCGGCATAATCAACGATGGCCTTTCTGGAAGTCTTCAGCTTACCGGTGTTTTGCAGGGTCTCAACTATGTGTCCATCAGTAATGCTCTGGCACTCTCCAGGAGCAATACAATGAGCCATAGAAGCCATAGTGACACCCAGCGCCGAGATATCACCAGCTGTCTCATAGAAGCCATAGTGACACCCAGCGCCGAGATATCACCAGCTGTCTCATAACCTTTTCGTGGGAGAAAGCTTCTGGTGGCAAAAGTTCTGGATGAGGAACGTTAAAGATCGTTTCAGAAAAGTATTTTACCCGGTTCATCATGGATTTATCATGAAGTGCAGCACTGTCCTGATGTTCGGTTGCCATGTCAAAACCATCGAATCTAATCTGGTTATTATCTTCAACAATACATTCTTTACTGACACAGCCGTGGGCAAAACTTTTGCTATGGATGTAAACCAGACATTACAAAACGGGTTTTATTTTGTCTGTAAATGGTTTTAAGGACTCTCAGGCCTTAGGGCAGACCAGTGCTGCGGGTGATCCCGAATAGGCTTTGAATGTTTTTCCATCTGCCTCAACAAGGCTTGGTAAATAGCTGGCTCCTGTATCCTGTGTTCCTTTTTTTTGGTGCAGCTTCTTCAAGTTTGATATTTCGCAAAAATGCGTAGAACCAACTTTCTTTATATTGTTTTTCCAGTGTGGGTAATTTATTGGTTGGTTGGGCTAGACCGGGTGTAGGAAGGGCTTTCATGGTAATCGTCCTTGATTGATCAATATTCACACCATAGATGAAAATGTAAATAAAATGACTGTGCTGGATGATATTGCTAAAACAGTGCCTTGATTGATTTCTATCTTTGATTAGGATGTTGGGTTAACTCATTTTTTTCTATAAAAAAACTGGATTTCACTGGATTGGCATTAAATGAAGTCAAATCTCATTACACAGGCAGGCAAAGACAAGCTTGAAAAAGAGCTGCATGACCTCTGGCGGCATAAGAGACCGAAAGTGACTCAGGCAGTTTCTGAAGCTGCGGCGTTGGGTGACCGAAGTGAGAATGCAGAGTATAAGGAAGGGAAAAGACTGCTGAGAGAAATTGATCGAAGAATTCGCTTTCTCACCAGGCGGCTTGATGTTATCAAAGTGGTGGATTATTCACCTGAGCAGGAGGGCAAGGCTTTTTTTGGTGCCTGGGTGGAAGTCGAGAATGAGGAAGGAGAAGTGCTCCAATGCCGGATTGTGGGGTCTGATGAAATTGACGTCAAGCGAGGGCACATAACCGTTGATTCACCCATGGCCAGGGCTTTAATCGGTAAGCAGGTTGACGATGAAGTACTGGTCAGGACGCCGGAGGGAAACAAAATCTGGTTTATCAACAAGATACAATACAAGCCTTTCCATTGACTTTGATGACAATTTCGGTCCTGGATCTTGTAACCAGAGTTCATAACAAAAGCGCAGAGCCTTTTGCTGTATTTTTACCTATGTTGGTTTTAGGGTGTATGACAGTTGGCCATAAACGTATATCATAATGTGCCCTTTTTCGTAGTGTTTCTGGTTTTTCCAGTAAATAAAGAACCTGTGAAACGGTATAAGCAAGTCATACTGTCAAATTTCTTCGTTGCCAAGATCATCCAATCTTGCGGCTCCCAGTGTACACACTTGGTAGAAGCCAACCTTGATATTGAATCTCGCGCGGACCGCACACTGTGTACAGAAGTGTTACACGGTGCGCACCACTATAAAGTGCTGACCAATCACTTGCTGCCGGAAGTTTGCCCGATTTGTGCTGCTATCCTGGCTAGAAGAATCAGTAATATGCCAAAAAAGCGGTTGATTTCTTCCAGTTTTCCCGATGAAGTTTGTGTGGATGTGCCAGAATCACAAATGGACCTATTATCTGGTCTGACAGAGAGAGATAGATATACTTGGAACTAAAGAGGTCACACAAGGACATCAATTCGATTTGTTTTAAAGGATGCTGACACAGTCATAAACTGACCGTGTCAGACTGTTAATTATTCTGCAATTCTTGCAGGAAGTAGGTTTTTTAACTTCTCCCTCATATCACGCAGGCTTTTCTCTGTAGTTTCCCAGTCAATGCAGGCATCGGTAATCGATACACCGTATTTCAAGTCTTCAAGGTTTGCAGGCACTTTCTGGGCACCCCAGCCAATGTTGCTTTCTATCATGAGGCCCACAACAGATTTGTTGCCTTCGATAATCTGATTAGTCACGTTTTCCATGACCAAAGGCTGAAGCGCCGGGTCTTTGTTAGAGTTAGCGTGAGAGCAATCAACCATAACGTTTGGCTTGATGCCGGCATTCTCAAGCTCCTGCTCGCAAAGAGTTATGCTGACAGAGTCATAGTTGGGCTTGCCGTTACCACCGCGCAGAACAATGTGACCATATTGGTTCCCCTTGGTACGCGTGACAGCTACCTGTCCATAGCCATCAATACCCAGAAAACGATGAGGATTGGATACTGAGTTCAGAGCGTTGATCGCTACTTCCAAGCCACCATCGGTACCGTTTTTGAAACCCACAGCCGAAGACAAACCACTGGCCATTTCACGGTGGGTCTGGGATTCAGTGGTCCGGGCACCAATAGCAGACCAGGATACCAGATCCTGCAGGTATTGTGGGGAGATAGGATCCAGAGCTTCGGTGGCAGAAGGCATACCAAGCTCGGCAACATCCATCAGCAGGCGACGGCCAGTGTGCAGACCTTCTTCAATCTTGAAGGTGTCATTGAGGTGTGGGTCGTTAATCAGACCTTTCCAGCCAACAGTGGTGCGTGGCTTTTCGAAATAGACGCGCATGACCAGATAGAGAGTGTCGCTAAGCTCATCTGCCAGTTTCTTTAGACGTCCGGCATAATCCATGGCCGCATCAACATCATGGATAGAGCAGGGGCCTACCACAACAAAAAGACGATGATCCTTGCCATCGAGAATATTGCGAATAACTTCACGGCCTTCGGAAACGGTTCGCTCAGCTGCTTCGCTCAGGGGAATTTCCTTTTTCAGCTGCTCTGGAGTGATCAGTAAGTCCTGAGATTCAATGTTCAGGTTTTCAATCGGTAATGCGGCCATTTGTTGCGCTCTCAACTTTGATTATTACTCCCTTCCGGGTTTGCGCCTTAGATTGCTCGCCCGGGTATGTATAAGTCGGGCTTGCAGAGTTCAGCGACGGTGATTCACTCTAATCAAGAACTTTGGCTGCTACAACCCTGTGAATAATAATTTTGCTTAATTTAAGTCGTTGCTACTATTGTGAAATCTTGCTGGTTTACATTAGGTAACGAATACCCAGCACCAGCAGAATAGTAGCCAGAATCATACGCATTATGTTCTCTGGCATGTATTTGCCAACTTTAGTGCCCAGATAAATGGCTGGGAGTGAACCAATCATCAGCGCTCCCAGAAGGTTAAAATCAACATTGCCCAGCAAGGTATGACCTATCCCGGCAACGAGGGTTAGTGGTACTGCATGTGCCAATTCAGTGCCGACTACTCTTACAGAAACCAGTGCAGGGTATATCAGTAAGAGAATTGCTGTTCCCAGTGCCCCGGCTCCTACAGATGACAGGGTGACCAGAACGCCCAGGACCATCCCCATAAATACGGTAAAGTACTTCAGTCTGTTTCCAGACAGCACTTTTCTGTTGTAAAACTGCATTTTTTTCAATTTGTTGCTAAATATAAGCACCAGTGCTGTTAAGGTAAGCATAAAGCCAAGGCAGGTAGTAAGTATCGGGCTATAATGATCGCTTCCAGTGAAAAGATATTTCAACAGGAATATAGTAGCCACAGTCGCTGGGATACTTCCCATACACAGTAGTTTGACGAGTCGCCAGTTAACACTATTTTGTCGATGATGAACCCAGACGCCACTGACTTTGGTCAGGGCGGCATACAACAGGTCTGTACCTATTGCTATGTGAGCCGGAAATCCAAATAAAAGGAGTAGCGGAGTCATCAGTGACCCGCCTCCTATGCCGGTTAAGCCAACGGCAAAGCCCACGCTGGCACCCGCTGAAATGTAGAGCAATGTGTCCATAAAATATGGTCTAAAGTTATAAGTAGCTCAGGCGATGTTTGAAATCATGATTAAAGCTGCATGATTCACTGGTAACTGTAGCGACCGGCTTGTATTCTTGGAAGTAATTAAATGATATTCTCTTATGCCGCTATGAACTAAGAGTGCTTGTATTTTTTCACGCTATGGGTAGACGTTAGCTCGACCGGAGGCCATCAATGAAGCTGCAACAACTGCGCTATATCTGGGAGGTCGCTCACCATGATCTCAATGTATCCGCCACAGCGCAGAGTTTATATACCTCGCAACCTGGTATCAGCAAACAGATTCGTCTGCTTGAAGATGAACTGGGTGTTGAGGTGTTTGCCCGCAGCGGTAAACATCTGACCCGAATCACCCCGGCTGGTGAAAAAATTATAGAAACTGCGGGTGAAATTCTAAGAAAAGTCGAAAGCATCAAACAGGTGGCACAAGAGTTCAGTGATGAACGTAAAGGCTCTCTGTCCATTGCTACGACTCATACCCAGGCACGTTACGCGCTGCCTGACATCATCAATAACTTTATTTCCCAGTATCCAGATGTGTCCCTGCACATGCATCAGGGTGCTCCGATCCAGATTGCCGAGATGGCCGCTGACGGTGTTGTCGATTTTGCCATTGCGACCGAAGCGCTCGAACTCTTTAACGATCTGGTGATGATGCCCTGCTATCGCTGGAATCGCTGTGTGCTTGTCCCGAAAGATCATCCGCTGGCACAAATATCTGAACTGACACTTCAGGATGTTGCCCGACATCCTTTGGTGACTTATGTATTTGGTTTTACAGGTCGTTCCAAGCTGGATGAGGCTTTTATGAATGAAGGCTTGTCGCCCAGAGTTGTCTTCACGGCAACCGATGCTGATGTCATTAAAACCTATGTAAGATTAAAGCTGGGTGTGGGGATTGTTGCGAAGATGGCCTATGACCCAGAGCTGGATTCCGACCTGGTTCCCCTGAATGCGGATCACCTGTTTGAACCCAGTGTCACCAAGATTGGTTTCAGAAGAGGGACCTTCCTGCGCGGATTTATGTATGACTTCATCCAGCATTTTGCGCCACATTTGACGAAAGAGGTTGTGCAGGAAGCGATTTCAAGACATAACAAAGCCGAGGTAGATGAACTGTTCTCTGGTGTTCAGCTACCCGATCACTGACTTTTATTTCCTTTGAAGTGGCGGCTGCATTACGCAGCCTGCCGATTCAGCACTTCCTTCACCAGCTTGAAGTAAACGGTGTAGACTCTCGGTTCCTGACCGTCTTCCTCAACGACAAAAAACGGGGCCTTGTCTACCTGGTAGTGATCGGCCAGAAGTGCACCCTCGCTCGAAGTTTCACCTTCCTTGGCAATCAGTACCTGGTCAATTTTTTCAAGGTGACCGGAGCTTTGTAGTCGCTCCAGAACTTCACTGCATTTTTTGCAGGGGCTACCGTCCGCCATTATTTTTTTGACCATGGTGATTTTCATCAAGAGACTCCTGTGGCTGGTTTGCGGTTTATTTTATTATGAAAACGTTGTTTTTTCTTCGCTCGTGGTTATTTATTCAAAGAAAGTTTCGAGAGCTGTCATCAGGTTTTTTACCTTGGTTATGGATTCCTGATATTCTTGGTGACAGTCTGAATCTGCAACAATGGCACCTCCACCCCAGCAGCGAAGCTTTTGATTATGAGCAACCAGAGTCCTGATGGTAATGCTGGTGTCCATCTTGTTGTTACAGCTGATATAGCCAATAGCGCCGCAGTATACGTTTCTGGCGACAGCTTCAAGTTCACGAATGATTTCCATGGACCTGATTTTTGGGGCGCCGGTGACTGAACCACCCGGGAAGGCACCTTCCATCAGTTCGAGAATGCTGTGTTCCTGACTCAGTTCACCGGTCACGGTGCTGACCAGGTGATGAACATTAGCATAACTTTCCAGCTCAAACAGTCTGGGAACGTTTATGCTTCCGGGCTTGCAGACTTTACCGAGATCGTTTCTCAACAGGTCAACAATCATCAGATTCTCAGAGCGATCTTTTTCGCTAGCCAATAATTCTTCAGCATGGGTAAGATCTTCTTCAGGTGTTTCACCTCTGGGTCTTGTACCTTTTATGGGGTGAGTTTCTACTTTGGAATCAGTCACTTTTATAAAACGTTCTGGCGAGTGGCTCAGAACAGTGACATCGAGATGAGACAGGTAAGCAGAATAGGGCGCTGGACTCACTTTCCTGAGATGTTTGTATGCCTGCCAGCAATCGCCATTGAATCGACTGGTAAATTCCTGTGTCAGATTTACTTCATAGGTATCACCTGCAAGTATGTAGTCCTGAACTTTATTGAAGGCGGATTCATACTCTGATTCGCTGATGGTAGTAGAAAATTTTTCCTGCAACTGAAATGGCGATGAATCCTCGAGGCCTGCTTTGTTATGGATGAGAGCAAGAATACTTTCCCGGTTACTCTCTGGCATATCAGGGTGACTGAAAAAGACGGTTTTTTGTTGATGGTGGTCGGAAATAATGGCCCAATGATAAAGACCTACGCTCATTAAAGGCGTTTCCAGCTGTCGAAACTGAATCCTTTCCGGCTCACTCAAACCGCAAAGCTCGTAGCCCCAAAATCCCATGGCGCCACCCGTGAAGGGTAATTCAGAGTGTTCTACTTCCGACATGGTTGCGAGTAAATTATCCAGAATCTTGAAAGGGGACCGATCGCTCTCAACCCGACTTTCACCGGATAGACGATTGATGGTCTTTATGCGGTAGTGGTTGTCTACAGTGACGACGGCCCAGGGATCAGCAGTGATGATGTCATAGCGATTGTGCTGCTCTTTCAAGGAAGAGGAAGAGCAGCTGTCCAGATAACATGCCCAGGGTTGCTTGATAAAAGGCTCGAAATAAGGGCTGGAGTCACTCAGGTAGTCCAGTTCAACGATGAATAGCTCTTTCATAAAAGGCATAAAAATCCCGGGTCAGATCAGAGGCGCATTTTACCTTCAGAGTATTGTTGGCGCTACGGACTTTTCTGGTGTTTTATTGTTCAGGATTACTGTTTTCAAAGGCCGGTCAGGTTCTAAGAAATTAGTCTTAATTCAGTTGAAAGCAATATATATTGCAAAAATTTTTGCCAATTTTCAGATTGTTAACAATAATCTGTATTTTGAAGCATTACTAATGTATAAATGGCTTAAAAAAAGAATATTGTAAACAATTCTTATGCCAGAAAAGTTCGCAAACAAGGACCCGGTTCGTGTTGGGACTCAGTCGCAAGAGGTGATGGGCCTGCTGATCGGAGATATTACTTCGGGTCGTTTAAGTCAGGGCAGCAGAATCTCAGAGCCAGAGCTTTCAAGAAAGTACGGTGTCGGGCGTGGTCCTCTTCGAGAAGCGCTCTTGAAACTTGAAGCTGCCGGTCTCGTTGTTCGTGCTCCTCATGTGGGTGCCAGGGTAGTCACTCTTAGCCAGAATGAGTTGTCAGAAATTTTTGCCGTTCGGGAAGCGCTTGAGGGCATGGCGGCTCGATTGGCAGCAATCCATATGTCCGATCAACAACTGCTGGATCTCGAATTCCTGCTTGAAACACATGCCAGCCATATTAATGAGCACAGTGGCCAGTCATACATTGATCAGGAGGGTGATCTGGATTTTCATTACCGTGTGATCCATGGTTCCTGCAATCAGAGGCTGATACGTTCGCTCTGTGATGAGCTCTATCATCTGATTCAAATGTACCGAAAAACTTCAGGTCGTCCTGCTCGTCCTGAAGAAGCGTTGACTGAGCATCAGATGATCTTCAGGGCTCTGAAAGACCGTGATGGTGAGTTGGCCGAAATGTTGATGCGCCGTCATATTGTCCGGGCCAGAAAAGAAATTGAACAATTCATTGACTCCAATCACCAGCATGAACGAATGAAATAACCTTTGCCCCAGGGGCAAAATATTTTTTCTGGATAAATAGAGGACGTGAAATGAGTGATAAAAACAACGCCCTTGGTCGACTGATCGCTAAAGAGGGCATTGTTACCGCGCCTGGTGTATACGATGGTATCTCTGCTCGTCTGGGTGAAGAAGCGGGCTTTTCTGCACTGTATGGAAGTGGTGGTGCTATAGCTCGAAGCACAGGTGTTCCCGATATTGGTCTGCTGACCTTGACTGAAGTGGTCGAACGTGTCCGTCAAATCTGTGAAGCCACTTCACTTCCCGTGATTGCCGATGCGGATACCGGTTTCGGTAACGAAGTAAATGTCAGACGCACCGTAGAACTTTTCAGAAGCGCCGGAGTGTGTGGCTTTCACCTGGAAGATCAGGAATTTCCAAAGCGTTGCGGGCATCTGGATGGCAAGTCTCTGGTGTCCAGTGAAGAAATGTGCAGGAAAGTTTCCATTGCTGCCAAATACGCCGGTAATGTCACTGTCATAGCGCGAACGGATGCTATTGCGGTAACCGGCTTTGACGATGCAATCGAACGGGTCAAGGCCTATGTTGATGCGGGAGCAGATATGTTGTTCGTCGAAGCTCCCCAGACTATTAAGCAGATAGAAGAGATCGCGAGACAGGCACCTGGCCCGAAACTGATCAATATGTTCTACAGTGGCAAGACACCGCTGGTACCTACAGAAGATCTTAAAGCAATGGGCTATCAACTGATCATCATTCCTTCCGATCTGCAGAGAGCTGCAGTGACTGCTATGCGTGAAGTGCTTGAAGTCATTAAGCGTGACGGCAACAGCGGTGCCATTGCCAATGGCATGATGACGTTTCAGGAACGTGAGCGACTGGTTAAGACCGAAGAATTTCTGAATCCTTAGTGATGACACCTATTCAATAAGAAGAACGGAGAACGATCGTGGCAGAAAAGACGCTTTCCATTAAGAAGCCCGGTGGTGCTGGCCTGCGTGGTCAGTCTGCTGGTGAAACTGCACTCTGCACCGTTGGTAAAACTGGTTCAGGTCTGACTTATCGCGGTTATGATATCAAGGAACTGGCTGACAAGGCTCAGTTTGAAGAAGTGGCTTATCTGCTGCTTTACGGCAAGCTGCCCAATCAGTCCGAGCTGGAAGCCTATAAAACCCGTCTGAAAGGGATGCGTTCACTGCCTGATGCCCTGAAGGTGGTATTAGAGCAGGTTCCTGCGGGTGCGCACCCAATGGACGTTATGCGAACCGGTTGTTCAGTGTTGGGTAATCTGGAGACTGAGCATAGTTTCTCCGAACAACTGGATCACATCGATCGTATGCTGGCCATCTTCCCAGGCATGATCAATTATTGGTACAACTACAGTCATAAAGGCATTCGTATTAATGTAGATACCGAAGCTGATTCCATTGCTGAACAGTTCCTGTGGACTTTGCATGACAGCAAGCCAGAACCTCTGCACGTAAAGGTAATGCACGCTTCCCTGATCCTGTACGCCGAGCATGAATTTAATGCTTCCACCTTCACCGGCCGTGTCTGTGCTTCCACACTTTCTGACGTTCACAGCTGTGTAACGGCTGCGATTGGTTCTTTGCGTGGACCTCTGCATGGCGGTGCGAACGAAGCTGCCATGGCTATGATAGAGAACTGGCGCTCTGCCGATGAGGCAGAACGAAGCATCATGACCATGCTGGCTCGTAAGGATAAGATTATGGGCTTTGGCCATGCAATTTACCGTGAGTCTGACCCTCGTAACGCCATTATTAAAGAGTGGTCCAGAAAATTGTCTCAGCAGGTTGGCGATGAGTACTTGTATACTGTTTCCGAGCGTGTTGAAGCGGTCATGTGGCGCGAGAAGAAATTGTTCTGTAACGCTGACTTCTTTCACGCTTCTGCTTATCACTTTATGGGTATTCCAACCAAGCTGTTTACACCAATCTTTGTTTGTTCACGTGTTTCTGGCTGGACGGCACACGTTATGGAGCAACGTGCCAATAATCGTATTATCCGTCCTTCTGCTGACTACACAGGTCCGGAAACTGCCGAGTGGGTTGCGATCGAAGACCGTTTATAAAACAGAAGGCCTGAAGTTATGAACATTGCCTATCGCAAACCATTACGGGGAACTCAGCTGGATTATTTTGATACTCGTGCAGCCGTCGAAGCGATCCAGTCTGGTGCCTACGCAACTTTGCCATATACTTCCCGGGTTCTGGCTGAGCAGCTCGTTCGTCGCTGTGACCCCGAAACCCTGACGGACGCCCTGAAGCAAATCATAGAACGTAAGCGTGAGCTTGATTTTCCCTGGTATCCAGCCCGTGTCGTGTGTCATGACATTCTCGGCCAGACGGCTCTGGTTGATCTGGCTGGCCTGCGTGATGCGATTGCCGAACAGGGAGGTGATCCTGCCGAGGTTAATCCGGTTGTTCCCACGCAGTTGATTGTTGACCACTCTCTTGCTGTAGAGTTCGGAGGCTATGATCCGCAAGCTTTTGAAAAGAACCGTGCCATTGAAGATCGTCGTAATGAGGATCGCTTTCATTTTATTGAGTGGACCAAAACGGCTTTTAAAAATGTTGATGTTATCCCGGCGGGTAACGGCATCATGCACCAGATTAATCTGGAGAAAATGTCTCCGGTGATTCAGGCCCGTGATGGTGTCGCTTATCCGGACACCTGTGTGGGTACAGACAGCCATACGCCTCATGTTGATGCTTTGGGTGTTATTGCAATGGGTGTTGGTGGGCTGGAAGCTGAAACGGTTATGCTCGGGCGTCCTTCCATGATGCGTCTTCCAGAGATTATTGGTGTTGAGCTATCAGGCAAGCGCCAGCCCGGTATTACCGCAACCGATATTGTTCTGGCCATAACAGAGTTCCTGCGTAATGAGCGTGTTGTTTCTTCTTACCTCGAGTTCTTTGGTGAAGGTGCTGCGGATCTGACTATTGGTGACCGTGCCACTATTTCCAATATGACACCGGAGTTTGGTGCTTCTGCGAGCATGTTTTACATTGATGAGCAAACCATCGACTATCTAAAGCTTACAGGGCGTGAGCCGGAGCAGGTGACGCTGGTTGAAAATTATGCCAGGACAACCGGGCTCTGGGCTGATGATTTGAAAACTGCTGAATATGAGCGTGTACTCAGGTTTGACCTGTCCACTGTTGTTCGTAATATGGCGGGGCCATCAAACCCTCATCGTCGTCTGCCCACCTCTGAGCTGGCCAAGCGTGGCATTGCTGTAAATCTGGACAAAGCTCAGGCCGAAGAAAAAGCCGGTCTTCTGCCCGATGGTGCAGTGATCATTGCTGCGATCACCAGCTGTACTAATACCAGCAACCCTCGCAATGTTGTGGCTGCGGGCCTTGTTGCCAAAAAGGCGAATGAACTGGGTCTGGTGCGCAAGCACTGGGTTAAATCCTCTTTTGCGCCAGGCTCCAAAGTTGCCAGACTCTATCTTGAAGCCTCTGGTTTATTGCCTGAGCTTGAGAAACTGGGTTTTGGAATTGTCGCTTATGCCTGTACGACCTGTAACGGTATGAGTGGTGCCCTGGACCCGGACATCCAGAAAGAATTGATTGATCGCGACCTCTACTCTACAGCGGTATTATCTGGTAACCGAAACTTTGACGGCCGTATCCACCCCTATGCAAAGCAGGCCTTTCTGGCTTCTCCGCCTCTGGTAGTGGCATATGCCATTGCCGGTACTGTTCGTTTTGATATAGAAAAAGATGCACTCGGGACAGATAAATACGGCAATGTCGTCACTCTGAAAGACATCTGGCCAAGTGATGAAGATATTGATGCGATCGTTGCTGAAAATGTGAAACCAGAGCAGTTTAACGAAGTTTACATCCCTATGTTTGATCTGGATAGGGTAGAAGAAGCCAGTAGTCCGCTTTACGACTGGCGTCCAATGAGTACTTATATCCGTCGCCCTCCTTACTGGGAAGGAGCGCTGACTGGTGAGCGAACACTGAAGGGTATGCGTCCTCTGGCACTTTTGGGTGACAACATTACTACCGATCACCTGTCACCATCGAATGCCATTCTGGCGAGTTCTGCGGCTGGTGAATATCTGGCGAAAATGGGATTGCCTGAAGAAGATTACAACTCCTATGCCACACACCGTGGTGACCATTTGACCGCGCAGCGAGCGACCTTTGCTAATCCGAAACTGCTCAACGAAATGTGTCTGGATGACAGAGGCGCGGTGAAACAGGGTTCCCTTGCCCGTATTGAGCCTGAAGGTAAAGAAACCCGTATGTGGGAAGCGATTGAAACCTACATGAATCGCAAGCAACCACTGGTTATTGTTGCGGGTGCCGACTATGGCCAGGGGTCGTCCCGTGACTGGGCTGCGAAAGGGGTTCGTCTTGCCGGCGTTGAAGCTATTGTGGCTGAAGGTTTTGAACGTATCCACAGGACCAACCTGGTGGGTATGGGGGTTCTGCCACTTGAATTCAAGGATGGCACTACCCGTAAAACTCTGGGTCTGGACGGTACTGAAACTTATGATGTTCTGGGTGAGCCTGCTCCACGAGCGAATCTGACGCTGCTGATTCATCGTGCCAATGGTGAAACCTTGGAAGTAACTGTGACCTGTCGCCTTGATACACAAGAAGAAGTTTCTGTATACGCTGCTGGTGGTGTACTACAGCGATTTGCCAAAGACTTTCTGGAGGGCAAATAAGAATGTCGCATGTGCCTCAGATCAGGATACCAGCCAGTTATATTCGGGGTGGCACCAGTAAAGGAGTCTTCTTCACTCTGGAGGACCTCCCTGAGCGGGCGCAGATTCCCGGCGAAGTCCGGGATAACCTGTTGCTGCGGGTGATTGGCAGTCCCGATCCTTATGAAAAGCACACTGATGGAATGGGCGGGGCTACTTCGAGTACCAGTAAAATTGTCATTCTTTCTAAAAGCCGTCAGCCAGATCACGATGTGGATTACCTGTTCGGCCAAGTTTCCATTGATAAGCCTTTCATAGACTGGAGTGGCAACTGTGGCAACCTGACTGGTGCTGTCGGTGCTTTTGCCATCAGTAGAGGTCTGGTTGATCCCCGCCGTGTTCCGGAGAATGGTGTTTCCATGGTGCGCATCTGGCAGTCCAACATCAAAAAGACCATTGTTGCCCATGTGCCTGTCATCAATGGGGAGGTTCAGGAGACTGGGGACTTTGAGCTGGATGGTGTGACCTTTCCGGCGGCAGAAATTCAGTTGGAGTTTCTTGATCCAGCCGACGGCGATGGCGTTATGTTCCCAACGGGTAACCTGATTGATGATCTGGAAGTTCCCTCTCATGTTATAGAGAGTGGGACGCTGAAAGCTACGTTGATTAATGCGGGTATTCCAACCATTTTCCTGAATGCGCAAGAGCTGGGTTACTCCGGAGTCGAGTTGCAGGAAGCCATCAATGGTGATGAAGAGGCAGTGGCACGTTTTGAAACCATTCGTGCTCATGGTGCTGTCCGGATGGGGCTCATTGACCATGTAGATGGAGCTGCAAAACGTCAGCACACTCCCAAGGTTGCTTTTGTCGCCAGGCCTGCCCCATATACCACATCCAGTGGTAAAGAGATCAAAATGGATGATATTGATCTATTGGTGAGAGCCTTATCCATGGGCAAGCTTCACCACGCCATGATGGGAACTGCCGCAGTAGCCGTCGCCACTGCAGCCGCTATTCCCGGAACATTGGTAAACCTGGCTGCAGGTGGTGGTGAACGCAATACGGTTCGTTTCGGGCACCCTTCTGGCGTCTTGCGAGTTGGCGCGGAAGCTGCCCTGGAAAAGGGAGACTGGACAGCGAAAAAAGCTATTATGAGCCGCAGTGCCCGGGTTCTGATGGAAGGCTGGGTAAGAGTCCCCGGGGATTCTTTTTAATTTGACAATCAAAACTCCATCGAATGTTACTTCAGCCGTCGTTTGAGGTGAGCAAGATCCATAATACGAGTAGAAATTTCTTCAACAGAGTAATCAGTACTGTTGATGTAGGGAATACGTTCCTTGCGATAAATCTGCTCAATCGTATGGATTTCAAACTGACATTGCTGGCTGGATGAATAGCGTGAGTTTGGCCGTCTTTCGTGGCGAATACCAGCCAGACGACCGGGATGAATCGTCAGGCCAAACAATTTGTCCCTATGTGGCTGCAAGGGTTTGGGGAGCCTGAGCGGTTCATCCAGGTCTTCTTCTGTGATCGGATAGTTCGCTGCGAATATGCCAAACTGCAGGCCCAGGTAAATGCAGGACGGGGTTTTACCACTTCTGGAGGCCCCCAGCAGAATAATATCTGCCTTGTCATAATTTCTTGTTTTTGCACCGTCATCATTATCAAGAGCGAACTGAACAGCTTCTATACGTCGGTGGTAAATGTGGCTGTGAGTTGTGGAACGTTTTTTGCCCGTTCTATAGAGGGGGTGTTGGCCGAACTCATGCTCAAGACCCGGCAGAAAAGTTTCGAAGAGGTCTATTATATAAGCACCACTGGTGTGGAGTATGCGACTGACGTCTTCATTCAGAACTGTCATGAAGACGACAGGTCTTATCTGTTCTACTTTGTGAATGCTGTGAATCTTTTCAATCAGCTGAATGGTTTTTACAGTGGAATCTATATAAGGGAAGGTAACATGTTGAAACTCATAGCCTTCAAACTGCGCGAGGAGACTCTGTCCGAACGACTCTGCAGTGATTCCTGTGCCATCTGAGACGAAAATTGCCGTTCTTTTCACTTTTTTTCCTTCAAGGTATTTCATTTTATAACAAAATCTAACATAGTGTACCTACCGTAACACGGAAGCGATAGGCTGGACTGAATCTGGTATAACAGACGTTTGTCTTTTGTACAAAAAAGCCAAGAGTTGGCCATAAGCATACAAGCACGCCTGGCTAACCGAAACAGCCATAAGCAGATAGAAAAGAGCGGGGAATGCTGCTTTGAATAATTTTGTAGTAGGCCTGGAGACTCTGGGCATGGGAGACGTCGAAAAAGTCGGCGGCAAGAACGCCTCTTTAGGCGAGATGATCAGTGGCTTAAGCAAGGCCGGGGTAAAAGTCCCGGGTGGTTTTGCAACAACGGCCGAGGCTTATCGGGACTTTCTCGATGGCAACGGACTTTATCAAAGAATTCATAGCCTGTTGGATGACCTGGACATCAATGATATACGGGCGCTGACCACTGCTGGCGCTAAAATCCGTCGCTGGATTATGGAGGAACCTTTCAGGCCGGAACTGGAAGAGTCCATTATTAAAGCTTACCAGTCTCTTTCCGGGAGTGATGACCTGCCAGTAGCGGTCCGCTCGTCAGCGACTGCGGAAGACCTTCCCGATGCCTCTTTTGCAGGTCAACAAGAGACTTTTCTGAATATTCGCGGTGCAAAAAACGTGCTGATTGCTGTTCGCGAAGTGTTTGCCTCGCTCTTTAACGATCGTGCTATTGCTTACCGTGTTCATCAGGGCTTTGATCACAGGAATGTAGCACTGTCTGCCGGTATTCAGAGAATGGTGCGCAGCGAGACCGGTTCTTCCGGGGTTCTGTTCTCTCTGGATACAGAGTCCGGTTTTGATCAGGCCGTGTTTATTACGGCTTCTTACGGTTTGGGTGAGACAGTTGTTCAGGGTGCTGTTAATCCGGATGAATTTTACGTCTATAAGCCTGCTGTCAAAGCTGGACGTCCCGGTATTCTGAGACGTACTCTGGGCAGCAAGGCGATCAAGATGATCTATGGCCACAGCGGTTCGGCAGGTCGTTCGGTAGAAACGGTAGATGTGGATCTGGATGCCAGAGGGCAGTTTTCAATCAACGATGAGGATGTCACTGAGTTGTGCCGTCAGGCCATGGCTATTGAAGCGCATTACGGTTGTCCAATGGATGTTGAATGGGCTAAAGATGGTGATGATCAGCAGCTCTACATTGTTCAGGCTCGTCCTGAAACTGTACAAAGCCAGAGCAGTGGCAGAAAGCTGGAAAGCTTCATCCTTAAAGAGAAGGGCGAATTGCTGGCTGAAGGTCGCAGTATTGGCCAGAAAATCGGTCAGGGTAGAGTTCGCCTGATCGAAGATATTGATGAGATGGACAAGGTTCAGGAAGGCGATGTTCTGGTCACTGATATGACTGATCCTGATTGGGAACCAGTTATGAAGCGGGCTTCTGCCATCGTGACTAACCGGGGTGGCAGAACCTGTCATGCAGCCATTATTGCTCGTGAGTTGGGTATTCCTGCGGTTGTGGGTTGTGGCGATGCGACCTTCAGGCTCAGGGAAGGTACTCCTGTAACCGTTTCTTGTGCAGAAGGGGATACCGGTTTTATATACGAGGGCCTTTTAAACTTCGAGCACAAGGTTCGTGATCTGGATGTCATGCCGGAGTTGCCTTTCAAGCTGATGATGAACGTAGGTAATCCGGATCGTGCTTTCAGTTTCTCTCGTACACCCAACAAAGGTGTAGGTCTGGCAAGACTTGAATTCATCATCAACAAAATGATTGGTGTGCATCCGAAAGCCCTGCTGAATTTTGACAAGCTGCCTGTGGATGTGAAGCGACAGGTAGGTGAGCGCATATCAGGCTACAGCAGTCCGGTAGACTTTTATGTTGAAAAACTGGTTGAGGGAGTCTCCACCATTGCGGCCGCCTTTGCACCGGAAAAGGTCATTGTTCGTCTGTCTGACTTCAAGTCTAATGAGTACTTCAATCTGGTGGGTGGTCACCTCTATGAGCCCAATGAAGAGAACCCAATGTTGGGTTTCCGGGGGGCATCACGCTATATTTCTGAAGATTTTCAGGATTGTTTCGAACTCGAATGCCGGGCTATGAAGCGGGTGCGTGATGAAATGGGGCTGACCAATGTTGAGCTGATGGTACCTTTTGTCAGAACCCCGGAAGAAGCGGGTCAGGTCGTTTCCATCATGGAGAAGTTTGGCCTGAAGCGAGGTGAAAACGGTCTTCGAGTCATCATGATGTGCGAGTTGCCTTCTAATGCGTTGATGGCCGATGACTTCCTGCAATACTTTGATGGTTTCTCCATTGGCTCTAATGATATGACTCAGCTGACATTGGGTCTGGACAGGGATTCTGGCCTGATAGCCCATCTCTTTGATGAGCGTAATCCTGCTATCAAGCAGTTATTGTCGATGGCTATTCAGGCTTGTAGAAGGCAGGGTAAGTATGTGGGTATCTGTGGACAGGGTCCGAGTGACCATCCTGACTTCGCCAAATGGTTGATGGAAGAGGGTATAGAGACTGTATCTCTTAATCCGGATTCTGTGCTGGAAACCTGGCTGTACCTTGCTGACAATGAGTCTCAATAGCGATGAACCCTAAATGAAGCCCGTAATGCGGGCTTCATCATTTCTCTTTATATTCACTATTCACTTCCTTTGTCTTCTTCACTTCATTGATTCCTGTACACTTTTTGTCGGCAAACCTTGTTCATAAAAGAAGGAAAAAAGAATGACTCAGTTTACTACCCCGGATCTTTGTGATGATTTTCCTGAAAAGATCTCCGTTGTTGAACCGGGTTTCAGAAACTTTGGTGGCGTTAATGCTTTTCATGGACAGGTCGTGACCTTGAAGTGTTTTGAAGATAATTCTCTGGTTCGTGAGTGGGTAGGGCAGCCGGGAGAAGGCAGAGTGTTAGTGGTTGATGGCGGTGGTTCCATGCGCAAGGCCATGTTGGGCGATATGCTGGCAGAGCGTGCCGTTGAAAACGGTTGGGCAGGCATTATTATTTATGGCTGCATCAGGGATGTCGATATTATTGCCGATTTACCGCTGGGTGTTCAGGCGCTGGGCTGTCATCCCATGAAGACAGATAAAAAAGGCGTGGGTGAAAGCAATCTGGTCGTCTCTTTTCACGGTGTTGATTTTGTACCTGAGGGCTATGTTTACGCCGATAATAATGGAATTCTTTTCTCCCGAGAGCAGTTGATATGACGCAATCTTGAAGGAGGGTTGAAAAAAGCCTGCTGTTAGACCACACGAAAGGATGATTGGGTCATCGATGAATGATCATGGCGTATTTTTCAATATCAATGTTTCCGCCTGAAGCGATGATTACAGTTGTTTTTCCCCTGAACTTTTCTGAGTGCTGCAATAGTGCCCCGAGTCCAATAGCGCCACTGGGCTCGAGGATTAGCTTCAGTTTGGAAGCCGCAAATCGTATGCCTTCGTGAACAAACTCTTCATCAACGGCCAGGCCGGCGACCTTTGAATTCTGTATGATTGAGAGATTCTTTTCCCCCGGGCTTAAAGCTTGAAGGGCATCACAGGAGCTGAATAGTTTGCCATCTGCTCTGGCGCGCTGCCCCTCTTCAATCGACAAAGTCATTCCTTCGTACCCGGAGGGTTCAATAGCCAGCACTTGGGTATCAGGGTAGTTCACAGTATTAAAAACCATGCTCGAACCGGCGGCCAGGCTACCGCCACCGGTCGGGCATAACAGGAAATGGCAGGTCTCTCCCATCTGTTCAAGTTGTTCGGAAGCTTCCATGGCGACAGCTGACTGACCCTGAATCAGAGTAGCATCATCAAAAGGGTGAAGCAGAGAGTAGTCATGCTGCCGGGAAAGTCTAACGGCCTCTGCGGCGGCTGCCTCCTCTCTGGATGGTTCGGATTGGTAACAGAGTTTAACGTCTGCACCATGGGCGCGGGCACTTTCTATCTTGTTCTTCGGGGCATCAGCGGGCATAACAAGGTGAACATCAATGCCCAATATCTCGCCTGCTGCAGCCAGTCCTCTGGCAAAGTTGCCGGAAGAATAAGCAATAACGCCTCGTGATTTCTCGTGTTTAGTGAGTTTTAGTAGTCTGTAGAGGGCTCCCCTGAATTTAAACGCGCCGGTTTTTTGCAGAGACTCAGCTTTCACAAATACTTTGCCTTGGACCCTGGCTCCCAGTTCTTCACTGGGAATCATAGGTGTCTTTCGAGTGTAGCTCTGCAGGCTTTGATAGATTTCCTTCAGGGTTTTTAAGTCAGGGATAGGCATAGAGGTTCCATTTTGTACAACTCAGTACAGAATAGACACAATGAAGGGGGCGGGAGTTCCTATCGGTATGGAAAATGGCGTGCAATAAGAAACAGCTCTTCATCTGTTGAAGATGAAGAGCTGTTACAGGTACTAAAATTTGTCAGAAAGCTCCAAAATTTCCCACAATCAATTAAGGCACTATCGGTTCTTCTGGATCACGTGTGTGATGTGGTCAAAGTATCCTGTCCCAACTTCTTTCTGAGGGCATGAAAAGGTGTAGCCTCGTTCAAATGCAGCCTGCTCGGGTTGCTGAACCATTTCTGCGTAATGTTTCATGCCCTCTCCCTTACCGTAGTGATAAGCCAGATCAAACATGTTGTGCCACATACTGTGGATACCTGCCAGTGTGATGAACTGGAATTTGTAACCCATCTCACTTAGTTCATCCTGGAAGCGGGCAATGGTTTTATCGTCCATGTTCTTTTTCCAGTTAAAGGATGAAGAGCAGTTATAAGCCAGTAGTTGATTCGGGTATTCGGAACGAATAGCCTGGGCAAAGGTTCTTGCTTCGTCCAGATCCGGTGTCTCTGATTCATACCAGAGCAGGTCGGCAAAAGGTGCGTAAGCCAGTCCCCGGGCAATCGCCTGTTCAATACCCTTGCGGGTGCGATAGAAGCCTTCTTTGGTTCTCTCGCCGGTCAGGAAAGGCTGATCATAGTCATCGATATCAGAGGTGATCAGATCAGCTGTGCTGGCATCGGTTCTTGCCATAAGCAAAGTCGGAACTCCAGCGACATCTGCGGCCAGTCGAGCAGAAATCAGTTTGTCAACAGCTTCCTGGGTAGGAACAAGAACTTTTCCTCCCATGTGTCCGCACTTTTTGACAGAAGCCAGCTGGTCTTCAAAGTGAACACCCGCAGCGCCAGCTTCGATCATGCTTTTCATCAGCTCGTAAGTGTTACGGACTCCACCAAAGCCATCTTCACCATCGGCAATGATGGGAGCGAACATATCTCTGTATCCTGTATCGCCTGGTTCGATACCATTTTTCCATTGGATCTGATCTGCTCTCATGAAGCTGTTGTTCATTCTTTCGATTAACGCCGGTACCGAATCTACCGGATAGAGAGATTGATCGGGGTACATGGAGCTGGCCGAATTATTGTCGGCAGCCACCTGCCAGCCAGACAGGTAAACGGCTTCCAGTCCCGCTTTAACTTGCTGCAGTGCCTGACCCCCTGTCAGAGACCCCAGACTGTTTACGTAACCCTTGCGTGACTTGTTTTCATAGAGTAGAGTCCAGAGTTTCTCTGCTCCCATTTGTGCAAAGGTATTTTCTACCTTAATGGAACCGCGCAGACGGACGACATCCTCAGCTTTGTAGGTGCGTTTTACATTGGCCCAACGAGGATTTTCTGACCAGTCCTGTTCGATACGGGCAATCTCTTCAGCGCGATTATAAGTTGACATTGTATCGCCTCTCCTGAAAATCAAACGGTTGTTTGTCAAGGCAATTTCAATCTATAACAAAAGATAACAAACTTGATAATTTATTATGGTTATAGTGAATATTCTCATCAAAAATGTCACAATATCCTTCCCTTGCCACTACATAGTTGGCTCTTTTACTGAAAAACTCTTCTTTATAACCGGAAAGTTAATGTCACAAGACTTCCGGAAGCTTTAAAGCAGTATTCTCTGGATTCAGGTGTCCTGAAGTGTCATTCAAAGAGCTTGCTGCTGCTTATAGCAATAAATGGGGCGTTTTTCAGGATCAGAGGATTGTTTGACTTTGCAGCAGGGGGATAACTATTCTTGGCCATCTGGCGAACCGCTTCAGGATGTAAACAAAAAATATGAACTTGGCTCGTGTTGATCTGAACCTGCTAGTGTATCTGGATGTGCTTCTGCGTGAAAGAAGTGTCACTAAAGCGGCTGAGCAACTGGGCATAACCCAGCCAGCGATGAGTAACGGGTTGAAAAGACTCAGGAGTTTGTTTAATGACCCTCTGCTGGTAAGAACCAGTGAAGGCATGTCTCCAACAGAGAGGGCTCTTGCCCTGAAACCCCAGATTGCAGACGCTTTGAAACTTTTGGAGCAGGCTCTTCTGCCCAGGGATGCCTTTAATCCTGGAGAGAGTTCCAGGGTGTTTCGTGTTATGGCCAGTGATTATTCAGAATCCACTGTCATTCCCATGGTGCTGAAAAAGCTCAGAGCTGAGGCTCCGGGGATTACTCTCGATATTCTCACGCCCAGCGATGTGACCTTTCATGATGTGGAGCATGGTCGTGTTGATATGGCCATTAACCGTTTCAGTCATATGCCGCAATCTTTTCACCAGTCATTGATCTGGGAGGACTCTTTTTCCTGTGTCCTGAGTCGCGACAATCCGGTTATTGGTAATTTCACCCTTGATAGTTATCTTTCCGCGCAGCATATATGGGCAAGTAAGACAGGTATGGGTGTCGGGGTGGGTATTGACCCAAAAGATGTTCAGCAACTCGGATGGGTTGATGAGGCGTTGTCGGCTATTGGTCACAAACGTGACATCAGGGTCCTGACGAGACATTACCAGGTAGCCATGCTGCTCTCATCCCAAAATGACCTTATTGCGACTCTGCCCAGTAAGTTGGCTGAATTGCACCGCCATGAAGATGAGCTGGTGGTTTTGCCGCCGCCGTTTGAGATCCCCCCAATCCAGCTTCGTATGGCATGGAGTCCGTTGTTGCATCACGACGCCGGGCATAACTGGCTACGGCAGGTCATCAAAGCTACTACACAACAAACCAAGCCGGGTGACGACCCTGTTTGATAACAAATGATAATTTATGTGAAATAAGTGGTCTATCTATCTAGAAAGTTGTGTTAACTAGTGTTAATCTCTGATTGCCTTTGAGCGATGGCGGGTAGCTAAGTGCTTTGCCTGTCGAAGTCCTGATAATACCCAAACGAGACCCACCGGAAGGTAAGATAAAATGAACTGGTTAACACAACTGAGCACAGAGCACACGCTTTACCCTGTGGCTGATGAATGTATTGAAAATATATCAGAAAGTTACTACCTGATCATCGCTGAGCAAAAGCAGGAATCACATCCGGACGATTGAGTTTCAGAATCCAGAAAAGCCGCCGTTGTGCGGCTTTTCTGTGCATAAGCTTTGTTAATAATTGCTATTTATTGAAAAAATATCATATATAACTGAGTTGAATTGGTCATCACCTGTCGGTTCAAACAGAATAGTGCCAGACTTGAGCTGTCGGATTTTTTGGTGAAAATCAGGCGGTCCATCTCAACATTGGCATTGTCCCCCACCTTATTTCGGTGAGGGTTCCCTGTTGGTCACCTGACAGGTTTCTGTTACATGGTTCGCTGCTCAGGGTGTAATCTTGGTTACTGCGTAAAACTCTCCCAGAGGGAGCTTTTATTGGGCTAATCAAGTTTGCTTCCAGGGTCTCAAACCAACTCTGCAGACTTAACATCCCGTGAGCCCCACGGCAGGTCTGACAGAAGCAGAAAAAATAGTTCACAGGCTTGCTCTTCGCAAGCCCCGCTTACATCTCCACCTGGTTCGGTGGTGGTCTTACGCGAATTGAAGATAAAAGCGTGTAGAAGGAAGGCATATGGCTGATCGTATTCAGATCGGAGGTTTGCAGATAGCAGCCCCTATCCACAATCTCTTGGTTGAAGCTATTGAGGGCACTGGAGTGACTCCAGAGGTCTTCTGGTCAGGTTTTGAGGGTGTTCTGGATGAGTGCGTCCTTGAGAACAGGTCTCTGTTGCAGAGGCGGGAGGCTCTGCAAAATCAAATTGATCAGTGGCATAAAGAGCATAAACAGCAGCCTCATGATCCTTCTGCCTATAAACAGTTTCTGTTGGAAATCGGTTACCTGCAATCTGAGGGCGAAGGCTTTAAGATTACGACGGAAAATGTTGATACAGAAATTTCCTCCCAGGCGGGACCTCAGCTGGTTGTACCAGTGATGAATGCCCGTTTTGCCCTTAACGCAGCGAACGCTCGTTGGGGAAGTCTTTATGATGCTTTGTATGGTACTGACGCTATTCCTGAAAGTGATGGTGCTGAGCGTGGTAAGGGCTATAACCCTGTGCGTGGACAGAAAGTCATCGCTTTTGGTAAGGCATTGCTTAATCAGGCGGCGCCTCTGGCTAAAGGAAGTCATTCCAGGGTGGCTGGTTATGCTATCAAGGAAGGAGAATTGGCTCTCTCTTTGGAAGACGGCAGCGTCACGGCGCTGGCCCAACCTGAAAAGTTTGTTGGGTATACAGGCAGTGAAAAAGCGCCTGACAGTGTTCTGATCAAAAATAATGGCCTTCATATTGAGATTCAAATTGACCGTCAATCTCCTATAGGAAAGGCTGATGCGGCCGGAGTGAAGGATCTGGTGGTAGAGGCAGCTCTGACAACTATTATGGACTGTGAAGATTCTGTGGCTGCCGTCGACGCTGAAGATAAAGCGTTGGTTTATCGAAACTGGCTCGGATTAATGAAGGCAGACCTGCAGGACACATTCATTAAAGGTGATAAAACCTTAACCCGTCAGCTGGTTGCTGATCGTAACTATACATCCCCCGCAGGTGAAGCGTTTTCTCTGCATGGCCGGAGTCTGATGTTTGTTCGAAATGTCGGGCATCTGATGACTACTGATGCCATTCTGGATCGTCAGGGAAATGAAATTCCAGAAGGCATTATGGATGGAATGTTTACTTCGCTGATTGCCATGCATGACCTGAAAAAACAGGACGGCATGAGAAACTCCCGTACCGGCAGTGTTTATATTGTTAAGCCAAAAATGCACGGGCCAGAAGAGGTAGACTTTACTAATAAGCTGTTTGGCAAGATTGAAGATGTTCTGGGTCTTGAGAAAAATACCCTGAAGGTTGGCATAATGGACGAAGAGCGTCGTACTTCTGTCAATCTCAAAGCCTGTATCCGGGCGGCCAGAGATCGCGTTGTCTTCATTAATACAGGTTTCCTTGATCGTACTGGAGATGAAATACACACCAGCATGGAAGCTGGTCCGATGATTCCAAAAGGCGAAATGAAACAGTCCGCCTGGATCAATGCTTACGAGGACCAGAATGTTGAGGTAGGACTTGACTGTGGTTTGGCCGGTCGTGCTCAGATTGGTAAAGGTATGTGGGCTATGCCGGATGAGATGGCCAAGATGCTGGCGACTAAAATCGGGCATCCCCAGTCAGGAGCGAATACCGCCTGGGTGCCTTCACCTAATGCCGCGACACTGCACTCTACTCATTATCATTCCGTAAATGTTCTTGAAGTTCAGGAATCTATAGCTGAGCGTCAAAGAGCGAGTCTGGATGATCTTCTGACTATTCCTTTGCTGCACGACAGGGCTTCTCTGACTGAAGATGTGATTCAGCAAGAGCTGGACAACAATGCTCAAGGTATTCTCGGTTATGTTGTTCGATGGGTGGATCAAGGTGTGGGTTGTTCAAAAGTTCCTGACATCCACAATGTTGGCTTGATGGAGGATCGCGCAACGCTGCGTATCTCCAGTCAGCATATGGCCAACTGGATGAGGCATGGTGTCTGTTCTGAGGAGCAGGTGATGGATGCCATGAAGCGTATGGCAAAGGTGGTTGATGAGCAGAATGCCGGGGATCCTGAATACCGACCTATGGCTCCCGATTATGATGCCAGTGTTGCTTTTAAAGCAGCGTGCGAGCTGGTCCTGAAAGGTTGTCAGCAGCCTAATGGATATACCGAACCGGTACTGCATGCAAGAAGGCGTGAATTTAAAGCCACTGCAAAATGAAATAACTGAATGGTAATGAATAAAGCCCTCAATTGAGGGCTTTGTTGTCTTGAAGCGATTTGCTCGCTTCGCTATCGTCAGGTTAGATCGCTCTAGCTTGAGAAGCGGCGTTGCCCACATAATTCGCGGGTGTCAGCTTCTTAAGTTCAGCTTTTACCCCGGCAGGCATGTTCAGGTTGTCAATAAAGGCCTCCAGAGTCGCCTGGGTGATGCCTTCCTGACCACGAGTCAGAGCCTTGAGCTTTTCGTAAGGCTGCTCAATACCGTATCGGCGCATAACTGTCTGGATGGGCTCCGCCAGAACTTCCCAGGCATTATCCAGGTCTTCATTCAGGCGTTCGGCATTGATCTGTAGCTTGCTGATACCTTTCAGAGTCGATGCATAAGCAATCAGGCTGTAACCCAGACCCGCTCCCAGGTTGCGCAGAACGGTTGAGTCTGTCAGGTCGCGCTGCCATCGGGAAACAGGCAATTTCATAGCCAGATGCTGCATAACGGCATTAGCAATACCGAGGTTGCCTTCGGAGTTTTCAAAGTCAATCGGATTAACTTTGTGAGGCATGGTGGAAGAGCCTACTTCGCCGGCCACAGTTTTCTGTTTAAAGTATCCCTGGGAGATATAGCCCCAAATATCACGATCAAAATCGATCAAGACAGTGTTGAAACGGCAAATGGCATCAAATAGTTCAGCGATGTAGTCGTGAGGTTCAATCTGGGTGGTGTAGGGGTTCCATTCCAGACCCAGACTGGTGACAAACTTTTCAGCATGTTGCTGCCAGTCAATTTCAGGGTAAGCGGACAGGTGAGCATTGTAGTTACCAACGGCACCGTTGATTTTGCCTAGTGGAGTAATTCGGTTGATTTGCTGAACCTGACGGCGCAGACGGTAAGCAACGTTTGCCATCTCTTTGCCCAGCGTGGTAGGGGAGGCTGTTTGTCCGTGAGTACGGGACAGCATTGACTGATCGCTGTGCTGATGAGCAAGACTTTCGATTTCCTTGATGATCTGATGCATGGGCGGAAGTACCGCCTGTTCAATGCCAGTCTTCAACATCAGCCCGTGAGACAGGTTGTTAATGTCCTCGGAAGTACAGGCAAAGTGAACAAACTCACTGATAGTAGCCAGCTCACCGTTATCCTGTATTTTTTCCTTGATCAAGTACTCAACGGCCTTGACATCATGGTTCGTGGTGCGCTCAATTTCCTTGACGCGCTGGGCATCCTCAAGGGAAAAGTTGTCGACCAGCCGGTCTAAGAGGACGTTAGCACCCTTGGATAGTTCAGGAACTTCGATGATTTCGGGGTGGCTGGCCAGTGCCTGTAACCATTTAACTTCAACGGTCACTCGAAAGCGGATCAGACCATACTCACTGAAAATGCTTCTCAGGCTTTGGGTCTTGTCCCCATAGCGACCGTCGACGGGGGAAACAGCAGTCAGTGCAGACAGCTCCATGTTTAACATGCCTTATGCTCATAGAAAGGGCGCATCATACCGGAAAAAGGCTTTGGATGCAGGGTGGATGATTTGGTTTAAAGCTGATTCAAGCCGTTCAATAACTTTTTTCGGCTAAGTAATAACTGCCAGCGGCTGCCACCTGTCTGGCGCCAGAGAATGGCAGCCCGTATCCCGGCAAACAAAATGGCGCGTATCTTGTCAGCATTGCCCTGATTCTGAAGATGTTGGAGGTCGCCTGAAACTTGCACTCTTGTCTTAAAGGTGCTGATGGTGTCGAGGTAAATACCGGCAAGGCTGGCAATAACATTTTCATGGAGGATGCCAAAGTGGTCGGCCTGTTCCCTGCAGCGTTGCAGGCGCTGGGAGATCTCATTCAGCATGTCACGATTTCGGGAAAGTTTGCGTTCCAGATGTATCAGGGTCAGGGCATAACGAACGGTGTCGGCCTGGATCGCGTCGGCCTGACGTTGCAGGACATCTTTCAGTATTTTTCTGCCAGTGAGCAGGCTGTCGTAACCATTGAAGACATCCTCAACGCGATCAGGAGAGATGACAAACAGGCTGCCAATCAGTGGTTCGAGTGGCCCTTCACTGATTTGCCCGCTCTTGGCCAGACGTTCTACAAGGCCAGCAGCCTGAAAAATCGCTGAGAGGGCAGCTGCCTGTTCCTTTGCTGTGTATTGCACCTGAGTTTCTCTACCTTACTTATGCTTTCTCTTTTCGGAAGGTTGTCTGCTCCCGGTTGTGGAGAGTTGAGCGAACTGATTGATGTCTTATTGAATCTGAGCCTCACTCAGAGAGTGATGTCTGGTTTCAATAACTCCACCGCCCAGACAAATATCATTCTGGTAGAAAACAACAGACTGCCCCGGAGTGACCGCCCTCTGAGGTTCGTCAAAGACCACAAGATATCTCCCGTCTGGTGTTCGCTCAAGGCGGCAGGCCTGATCCTGTTGTCGATAGCGGATCTTGGCGGTCAGGCTGGCTGGCATTTCCGGCGCTGAGCCGGAGATCCAGAATATTTCAGAAGCGGTCAGGGCTTCAGAGAACAGCAAGGGGTGACTATTGCCCTGAGCAACGATCAGTTGATTGTTCTCAAGATCTTTCTCAACAACATACCAGGGCGATTCTGAAGCGCCTTTCAGTCCACCAATACCAAGACCCTGCCTTTGGCCGATGGTATGGTACATCAAGCCTGAATGCTCGCCAATAACTGTGCCCTGATCGGTCGCAATGTCGCCAGGCTGGGCCGGAAGATACTGCTTCAGGAAATCACGAAAACGGCGCTCACCAATAAAGCAGATACCTGTGCTGTCTTTCTTGTTGTGGGTGATCAAATCGTGTTCTTCTGCTATGCGCCGAACTTCGGGCTTTGCTATTTCACCCACTGGGAACAAAGTTCTGGCCAGTTGTTCGGTTCCGACCTGATGCAGGAAGTAGCTCTGGTCTTTATTGGGGTCAAGACCCTTTTTGAGGCAAGCCCGGTCATTAATGTTGTCTCTGCGGGCGTAGTGGCCCATGGCGATACAGTCAGCTTCCAGTGTCAGGGCATAATCCAGAAAAGCCTTGAACTTGATTTCCTTATTGCAGAGAATGTCGGGGTTGGGGGTGCGTCCGGCCTTGTATTCCTGCAAGAAATGCTCAAAGACATTATCCCAGTATTCAGCAGCAAAATTGGCTTTATGGAGTTTAATACCAATTTTGTCGCAAACGGCCTGAGCATCTTCCAGATCGGTCATGGCAGTGCAGTATTCAGTGCCATCATCTTCCTCCCAGTTTTTCATGAACAAACCTTCTACCTGGTAACCCTGCTGTTTGAGCAGAAGTGCAGATACCGAGGAATCAACACCTCCGGACATACCCACGATTACACGGGTGTCTTGAGGGTTTTCGTCAGAAAAAGTGGCACAAGAGTCTATCATAGTTACTGTATGGCTGAATCGGGAAGCAGGGCATTGTACCTGTCTGGCTAATTCAGTTCTATAGAGTATTTCGATATGCAAACAGAAGATTGTGTAGCAAAACTACATTTATTCCTTACGCACATTGGTATATCTTATAGGCGATAACGTCAAAAGCGTTACGGGGCTGTGCAAATAAAGTGATAAATAGTGGTCGTCAAACTCCACTTAAACCCCTCCGCAGAGGCACCACAGCCAGTTGTTTTTTGGAGATAACATGACAACAGATACAACCAGAATTATTTACACTATTACTGACGAAGCTCCCGCCTTAGCCACCTATTCACTGCTCCCTATTCTCAAGGCTTTTACCCGAGCCGCAGACGTAGCCGTTGAAACCAAGGATATTTCACTGGCTGGTCGAATCATAGCTAATTTCCCTGAGAAGTTGAGTGCAGCACAAAAGCAAAGTGATGCTCTGTCTGAGTTGGGTATGCTGGCTAAGACGCCTCAGGCAAACATCATCAAGTTGCCTAACATCAGTGCTTCTATCCCGCAACTGACAGATGCGATCAAAGAGCTACAAGAACACGGTTATGACATTCCTGATTTTCCTGTAGAACCCGGGAATCCTGAAGAAGAAGTCATCAAGGCTCGTTATGCCAAAGTGCTTGGTAGTGCGGTAAACCCGGTTCTTCGAGAGGGTAACTCTGATCGCCGTGTTGCGGCTCCCGTAAAAGAGTTTGCGAAGAAGCATCCTCACTCTATGGGTGTCTGGACTGCAGATTCCAAATCTCACGTTGCTCATATGTACAGCGGTGACTTCTACTCCAGTGAGCAGTCAGCAGTCATGCCCGAGGCTACGGATGTAAGAATCGAGTTTGTTGGCAGCGATGGATCTGTTTCGGTGCTAAAACCGAGTACGAGCTTGTTGGCCGGTGAAGTTATTGATAGCGCTGTCATGAATGTGAAAGCTTTGAGGGCATTCTACGAAGCTTCTGCTCAGGAAGCTAAAGAGCAGAATGTTCTGCTCTCCCTGCACCTGAAAGCAACAATGATGAAGGTTTCTGACCCGATCATGTTTGGTCATGCTGTCACAGTCTTCTTTGAAGACGTGTTTGAGAAACACGCTTCTCTATTTTCAGATCTGGGCGTCGATCCGGACAATGGTCTGGGTGACGTTTATGCTAAGATTGCCAAACTGCCTGCTGAGCAGAAGGATGAAGTAAAGGCGGATATTCAGGCCGTATACAAGACTCGTCCTGAGCTGGCGATGGTGGACTCCGATAAGGGTATTACCAACCTGCATGTACCGAACGATGTCATTATCGATGCATCTATGCCTGCCGCTTTGCGTTCCTCGGGCCAAATGTGGGGGCCTGACGGAAAGCTGCATGACACCAAAGCCATGATTCCTGATCGTTGCTATGCAGCTGTTTATCAGGAAGTCATCGATTTTTGTAAGGAGAACGGTGCATTCGATGTCACTACTATGGGTAATGTTTCCAACGTAGGCCTGATGGCTCAGAAAGCTGAAGAGTATGGTTCTCATGACAAAACCTTCAAGGCTCCTGCAAACGGCATTATCCGTGTTGTAGAAGAGTCTGGCAGTACTGTGTTTGAGCACAATGTTGAAGAGGGTGACATCTGGAGAATGTGTCAGACCAAGGACGCGCCAATTCGCGATTGGGTCAAGCTGGCCGTTAACCGTGCCCGGGCAACAGGGGCTCTGACTCTTTTCTGGCTGGACGAAAATCGTGCCCACGATGCCAACCTGATTGCCAAGGTCAACGAATACCTGAAGTTCCACAATACCGAGGGTCTGGATATCCGTATTCTTTCTCCGGTGGACGCTTGCCGTCTGAGTATGGAAACGATTCGGGCAGGTAAAGATGCCATTTCCGTGACCGGAAACGTTCTGCGTGATTACCTGACTGACCTGTTCCCGATTCTGGAGCTGGGTACCAGTGCTAAAATGCTCTCTATTGTCCCTCTGCTGGCTGGCGGAGGTCTGTTCGAAACTGGTGCTGGTGGTTCAGCTCCCAAGCACGTTCAACAGTTTGTTAAAGAGAATCATTTACGTTGGGATTCTCTGGGTGAATTTCTGGCTATCGCTGTATCGCTTGAAGATATTGCCGTTAAGACTGGGAATGCCAGGGCCCAGATTCTGGCTGACACATTGAACGCTGCTATTGGCCAATATCTGGATGCTAACAAGTCTCCTTCCCGAAGGGTGAAAGAGCTGGACAACCGTGGTAGTCATTTCTATCTGGCTCAGTTCTGGGCAGAAGCTCTGGCGGCTCAGCAAGTAGACCAGGAACTCAGCAGCAAGTTTTCCGGTCTGGCAAAGGAGCTGGTCGAGAAAGAAGGTCAGATTGTCTCGGAACTGGCAGATTGTCAGGGGGGGGCTGTTGATCTGGGTGGCTATTATGAGCCCACTCCAGCTAAAGCCACTGAAGCTATGCGTCCAAGCACTACCTTTAATGCGGCAATTGATGGCATGATTTAATTTCCGGGCATTTTTACCCATCAAGAATGGCTGCAGGCTTGTTCTGTGGTCATTTTCTTGCTTGTCAGATCAAATGATTATTTTTCTGATTCTTTTGCTATTTTATTTCGGTTGTCAGTCGATGGTATCCATGAAATCAATAGCTTTTGAAGTGACGAGTGATGTAAATTGTTTTTCTTTGCTCTCAGCGTGTTTAGAATGGTATTCAGGGTGTAGTGCTTTTGACGTTTTTCGTCATCGACACCTGGTTACAGGCAGTCCAGAGCCTGGTTAATTCAGCTGTAAATTCACCTGGAAGCGAGTGCAATGCAGCAGATAGCAGTTCATCAATACATGAGTAACTTTGAGTGGCTTCGTCTAAGCTTAGAGAATGAAGGGATAGAGCAGGAAGGCGATCATGATATCGCTCTGGCACCAGCTAAAGCCAGAGTCAAACCGCCCGCTATGTATCAGGTTCTGCTCTTGAATGATGATTTTACACCGATGGATTTTGTGGTTGAGGTCCTGGAGAAGTTTTTCAGCATGAGTAGTGAACAGGCAACACAAATCATGCTGATGGTTCATACGCAAGGCAAGGCTGTATGTGGATTGTTCAGCAAAGATGTTGCTGAAACTAAAGCCCAGCAAGTCAACGAGTACTCCAGAGAATTCCAGCATCCCCTGTTGTGCAAAACAATTAAGGCCGATTAGTGTTCTCAGGGTAATATCATATGCTCAATAAAGACCTCGAACTGACTCTTAACAGTGCTTTCCGTGATGTAAGAAGCAAGCGACATGAATTCATGACCGTGGAACATCTGCTTCTGGCACTGCTTGATAATGAATCCGCTTCCCGAGTACTTCTAGCTTGTGGTGTAGAAACCGAAAAGCTGCGCAGGGAACTGATTGATTTTGTTGATTCAACAACCCCTTTAATACCTGCCAACGATACCGAGCGAGAGACCCAACCCACTCTCGGGTTTCAGAGAGTTCTGCAACGCGCTGTATTTCATGTGCAAAGCTCAGGAAAAAAAGAAGTCACCGGTGCTAATGTTCTGGTTGCAATCTTCAGTGAGCAAGAAAGTCAGGCCGTTTATTTTCTGAAGCAGCAGGACGTTGCCCGCATAGATGTCGTCAACTATATCGCTCACGGAATTTCCAAAATGCCGGGCAATGAGTTGGAAGAGTTGGGTGGAGAGCTTATGGAGGAAAGCACTGACTCTGAGGCAGCCGGTCAAGACCCCCTTAAAAATTATGCCACTAACCTGAACGAACAGGCCCGTATAGGTAAGATTGATCCACTGGTAGGTCGGGCAGAAGAGGTTGAGCGGGTATCCCAGATATTGACGCGACGTCGTAAGAATAATCCTCTGCTGGTGGGTGAAGCCGGTGTTGGGAAAACAGCCGTTGCTGAAGGTCTGGCAAAAAGAATAGTGGACGGAGAAGTACCTGAAGTACTCTCCAAAGCGGTTGTGTATTCTCTGGATCTTGGTTCGTTGCTGGCTGGAACCAAATACCGTGGTGATTTTGAGAAGCGATTCAAAAAGTTGCTCAGCGAACTTAAAAAGCTCGATAACGCCATTCTCTTCATTGATGAGATTCACACTATTATTGGTGCCGGTGCTGCATCCGGTGGTGTTATGGATGCTTCTAATCTTTTAAAGCCACTGCTGACTTCTGGCGATCTTCGTTGCATAGGTTCAACGACCTTTCAAGAGTTTCGTGGTATTTTCGAAAAAGATCGTGCCCTGGCTCGTCGTTTCCAGAAAGTGGATATCAGTGAACCGAGTGTTGACGATACCATTGATATTCTTCGTGGTCTCAAGAGTCGCTTTGAAGAGCATCACACCATTGAATATAAGGATGATGCCCTGAAAGCTGCAGCAGAGTTAGCTAATCGCTATATCAACGATCGTCATATGCCTGACAAAGCGATTGACGTTATTGATGAGGCTGGTGCTTATCAGCGTCTTTTACCAGAGAATGAGCGCAAGAAGATCATTGAGGTGGGCGACGTTGAAAGTATTGTCGCCAAGATTGCCCGGATTCCACCTAAGTCTGTTTCTTCTTCTGATAAAGAGTTACTTTCCAAGCTTGAGAGGAATCTCAAAATGGTGGTCTTCGGCCAGGACGAAGCCATTGTTTCTCTTTCAACTGCGATTAAATTGTCGCGTGCTGGTTTGAAGGCGCCTGACAAGCCGGTGGGTGCTTTCCTGTTCTCTGGGCCAACAGGTGTCGGCAAAACGGAAGTTTGTCGTCAGTTAGCCAAGTCCATGGGGGTTGAGCTGGTCCGTTTTGACATGTCCGAGTACATGGAAGCTCATACAGTTTCCAGGCTGATAGGTGCACCTCCTGGCTATGTCGGTTATGACCAGGGAGGACTTTTGACAGAAGCGATCAACAAGACACCCCATTGTGTCTTGTTGCTGGACGAAATTGAGAAAGGGCATCCGGATGTATTTAACCTGCTTTTGCAGGTGATGGATCACGGCACTCTGACAGACAACAATGGTCGTAAAGCTGACTTTAGAAATGTTATTCTGATCATGACGACCAATGCTGGTGCTGAAAGCATGACGCGTACTTCTATTGGTTTCACTGAGCAGGATCATACGACAGACGGTATGGAAGCCATTAAGAAAACCTTTACACCGGAATTCAGGAACCGTCTTGACTCCATCATTCCCTTTGACTCATTGACCGAGGATACTATCAAGCATGTTGTCGATAAGTTCCTTACAGAGCTTCAGGCGCAGCTGGATGAGAGAATGGTTCAGATTGACGTTGATGATAAGGCACGAGAGTGGCTGGCAGAGAAAGGTTATGATCGGATGATGGGGGCTCGTCCTATGGGGCGTGTTATTCAGGAGCATCTCAAGAAGCCCCTGGCGGAACAGATCCTTTTTGGCAAGCTGTCTGAGAGTGGTGGCTTTGTCCGCGTGACGGTCAAGAAAGGAGGGCTGTTCCTGAAATTCGAACCTGCCAAAAGCCTGACTTCGGATCTTGAAGTTGTGGATGGTGAGCAGGGCTGAAAAAAAGCCAGGAGAGGGACAGGGGCAAGAGGCCCCTGTCAGCGGGAACGGTATGTGATACGGCCTTTGGTCAGGTCATAAGGAGTCAGTTCAACTTTGACTTTATCACCTGTCAGAATGCGGATGTAGTTTTTACGCATTTTGCCTGAAATATGTGCGGTCACAACGTGACCGTTCTCCAGTTCTACACGGAACATAGTATTAGGCAGGGTGTCAATGACAGTGCCTTCCATTTCAAGACTTTCTTCTTTCGCCATATAAAGTTTGACCTCAGGAATAGAGCGTTAGCTGAATAAATCTGGCAGGCATTCTGCCTGAAAACCAGCTTTAAAGCAAAGTGAACCGGCCTTTATCCATATAAAAACATTCTCTGTCATCACTTTCGATCCCCATCAAATCCTGATTGACCAGATAATACGGTGAATTAACTGGGAGTTAATGTCGCTGTAGCTGATTAACCCTGTCTGAATAATCAGTTACAGTATATATCAGGACGACTACCTCAAAGTAACCCAGCGGTTGTTAACATAGACTTCCAGAGGACGGTATTGAATTTTGTAACTCATTTTTTTGCAGTCCTTGATCCAATAGCCCAGGTGAAGGTGCTTGAGCCCCAGTTTTTTGGCTTCCTCTATCTGCCAGAGAATGCAGTAACTGCCCAGACTTCTGGTTTTGCTGACTTCAGGGTCATAAAAGGTATAAATTGCAGAGAGTCCATTTGACAGCTCGTCGGTGACTGCAACAGCCACGAGTTTTTCGTCCAGCCAGAATTTGTAGTAGCAACAGAATTCAGGGCAACCTACCAAAAAGGATTGGAATTGCTCCATTGAGGGAGGGTACATATCGCCATCGCGATGCTGTATGGAGATGTATTTTTTGTAAAGCTGATAGGTTTCTTCATCGTATTCAGCTTCGGATCGGGTGACCAGGATATCCCGATTTTTTTTTAATAGCTTTCTGTGCTTGCGTCTGGGTTCGAAACTCTTGGCAACCACTCTGGCCGGAATGCAAGCGTTGCAGCCCTGACAGTGAGGTCTGTATACGTGTCGACCGCTTCTTCGAAATCCAATGTCGGCCAAATGCCGATAAAGAGCTGGATCCAAGTCTTTGTCGGGATCCATAAATAATGTTATAGCCTGCTTATCCTCCAGGTAGCTGCAGTTGTGTGGCTGGGTTGCGTAAAATTTAAGATCTTTAAGTGCGCTCATCAGCTTTGGCCGTCCATTGCCCTGTCTAATTCCAGTGTGCACTGGTTGCAGGCGTTCGGCAACCGTCTTTCAATGCCTTGAGAAATGCATCCCGGCTTATCATTCTCGCGCCCAGTGACTCCAGGTGGGGGCTGTGTATCTGGCAATCGATCAGATGGAAGTTTCTATTCAGCAACTCTTTGCACAACATAATCATTGCAAGTTTTGAAGTATTGGTTTCGAAACTGAACATGGATTCTCCAAAGAATACTTTGTCAATCGTGACGCCATAAAGCCCGCCCACCAGCTTATCGCCTGACCAGACTTCCACCGAATGAGCCAGACCCTCTTTAAAAAGGGCAGTATAGGCTTCTTTCATTTCTTTGATGATCCATGTGCCATCCTGATTTTTCCGGGGCGACGAGCAGGCAGTCATGACTTCACTGAAGGCTTCATCAAAACTCACTCTATAAGAGTGCTTTTTTAGAAAACGCTTCATGGAGCGGCTTATGTGCAGATACTCTGGATAAAGCACCATTCTTGGGTTAGGAGACCACCAGAGAATGGGTTCGCCTTCGTTGAACCAGGGGAAGATGCCCCTCTTGTATGCGTCAGTCAGTGTTTCAGGGGCAAGGTTGCCACCCATAGCCAATAGGCCATCAGGGTAATCCAGAGCCTCATGAGCAGCAGGAAATTGAGGTCTATCGGGATCTAGTAAAGGAATGGTTTTGCGCATTATCTGGGCAGCCGGGTTAAAAAATAGATCAGGTTTTCGGTTTTACTGTTAGTGAATACGGCAATCTCGGTTTTTGATTAGTGTATTCACTAATGGGCGTTCGTTCTCGCAGGGGCTATTTTCATAGACTCTTTCCCCCCCCCATCAACAGGAGATAGCTGTGACCCAGCTTGTTGAATTATCCCCTCAACCTATTTGGCGACACTTTCAGGCACTTTGCAAGATTCCCCGCCCCTCCAGGCATGAAGATGCTGTGCGTGCCTACGTAAAGGAGTTTGGCGAGAATCTTGGTCTGGATACCCTGATAGACGAAGTCGGCAACGTGATCATTCGCAAGCCAGCTACTCCGGGTATGGAAAACCGCCGTGGCGTTGTTCTCCAGAGTCACCTGGACATGGTGCCTCAAAAAAACGCAGATACAGAACATGATTTTACTAAAGATCCTATCAGGGCGTACGTTGATGGCGATTGGGTTACTGCGGAAGGAACCACTCTGGGAGCCGATAATGGTATTGGTGTTGCAGCGGCTATGGCGGTGCTTGAGTCGACGGATATTCCCCATGGTCCTGTTGAAGCTCTGTTTACCATTGATGAAGAGAGTGGGATGACCGGAGCTCACGGTCTTAAGCCTGGTTTGCTGAAGGGTGAGATCATGCTGAACATGGACTCTGAAGATGAAGGAGAGCTCTATGTTGGCTGTGCTGGTGGTGTCGATGTTTGTGTTTCTCACAGTTACCAGGAAGAGTCTTTGGAGGAAGGATATAGCAGTTTCACTCTTGCTTTGAAAGGCTTGAAAGGCGGTCATTCCGGTATTGATATCAAACTGCAGCGGGGTAATGCCAACAAGCTGATGGTGAGGCTACTGAAAGCCTTGTCTGGAATAGGTGCCAGACTGACAGAATATTCCGGCGGTTCACTCAGAAATGCAATCCCGAGAGAAGCCTTTGCTCAGGTAGCTATCCCTCTAAGTAGTCGCGAAGAAGCTGCCCGAATAGTTGATGAGTATCTGAATGTATTTCGTACAGAGCTGTCAGAAGCAGAGCCAGATCTGAGTCTTGTTATGCAGGTCTCAGAATCTGTTCGGAAGGCTATGACCCCGGAAGCACAAAGTCAGCTGATGAACACCCTGCATGTATCTCCAAATGGCGTCCACCGGATGAGTCTGAGTGTTGAAGGGGTGGTGGAAACATCAAATAACCTGGCCGTCATCAAGATAAAGGAGGGTCGGATTACCATAGAAAACATGGTACGAAGCCTTATTAACAGTGCCAGGGAAGAACATGCCGAGAGTATTGCCGGTCTTTATCGGTTAATCGGAGCAGAAGTCAAAAAGCAGGGGGGTTACCCCGGATGGAGGCCCAATGCTGAGTCTACTATTTTGAAAACCATGAAGGATATTCATGAACAGGTGTTCGGTTACGAGCCTGAGATCAAAGTCATTCATGCTGGCCTGGAGTGTGGGTTACTGGGTGGTGTTTACCCAAACTGGGACATGATTTCTTTTGGCCCAACCATTCGGTTCCCCCATTCACCGGATGAAAAGGTCCATATTCCGGCGGTTGGAAATTTCTGGAACTACCTGATTAAAACACTGGAGGCCATACCAGAAGCCTGATTGACCAATAATGCTGTCAGAATGAGCAAATAAACTGGCAGCATTGCAAAAAATTGTGTAAATTGCGCTTTCCTAGGGGAAGTAAGTGTAATAAACTTGCCTCCGTCTAAAGTCAGTCTGCTTTTGCCAGCCATTGAATGAAGAACAATTGATCTCATTATCAAATATCCCCCATACATGTGTGGATGCCCTGCGCTGGCAAGGGCAGCTTCCTGTTGTCATCACTTCAAACTCTTTTCGGAGGTAGGTAATTAATATGGGTACCCTGAGCGCGGGAGGCCGTTTCTTTAAAAATGAAGAACTGGACGTTATTGAGCAACAGCGCCTGCAAGCTCTCCTTGATATCACTGATCAGCACGATAAAGAAGTGACTCAGCTGAAGTCACGGCTTGATGCGGCTGAGCAGAAGGCTGAAAAGCTGAACAAGCAGGTCAAGAGCGCTGATAACGAGCTGAAAACGCTGCGAGCCAGCAATCCTGATCGTATGAAGAAACAGATCAAACGTCTGCAGGAGCAGAACCGGACTCTGACGACAGAGAACGGGACACTGAAAACCAAGCAGAAGCAGCTCACTCAGCAGCTCAATGCCAGTAAGCAGGAGCTGGAGCAACTTCAGGCTGAAAAGGTTGATCAGGAAGAAAGCGAAGAGAGCTTGTAAAAGGCTCTTGTAGTGTGCAGCAGGCTGTGCAGCGTATGGATATGAGGCTCAAGCCATCAGGCAGTTATGTCTTGAAAAGATATATACTGTATAGCCCTTGCTGATTAGCACGTTTATTCATCCAGTTGCCATTTCCTGGTAAAGGAGGTTCGATCAAAGCCCAAAATTCATTTATCCTTTCGTGGGGTCTGTATAAACTCTGTCTGTACCATCAGAGTGCTTTCTTGCCGTGCCTGTCAGGTAGGGTAATAAGCCACCAGGAGGATAATATATGAGTAACTGGTCGTTGTGTCAGTATGAAGGCGTTGATCACCTTGAGAAGTCCTATACCTTCAAAAAGTATTCGAAGTCTCTCTGTTTTCTTAATGCGGTGGCGGGACTGGCGGAGTCCTACGTACATCACCCAAGAATGATTATTGAATGGGGCAAGGTAACGGTTGCCTGGGGGACTCATGAGTCTGAACAAGGGTCAGGAGTCATGGCCAGAGATCGTCATCTCACTCAGGAAACGGATCGATTGTTCGAGCTATTACAGGTCAAACAGGTGTCGGACGATATCCAGCTATGATTATCTCTGCGTTGGCTGATTGAACCAGAACATGGGTGTGTTTTATAACCGTCAGAGAAAATTTTTATCTAAGGCATACCTGGTAGCGATCAAGCAAGAATAAAAACTTGCCAGGGTGGTGATCGAATTTGCAACAGAATGTTGGTCTGCTTCAATGCAATCAAACAACAACGAAGCCGTCAGTTGTCATGAAACACCCTCAGGGTTAATGTAGGGCTACAGAGTAGTTATTTGATGACTATCAGCCATGAAAGTCCTTGAGGGTATTCTAAAAAACAATGAATGAGGATTTCATTAATACCTATCTAAATGAACTTCAACAGGAAGAGGTCGGTCGGTGTTGTAAATGCAAAAGGATTTCTCTGCGCTTTGCCAAGGTCGTTGCTCAACGGAGTCACGCTGATAAGGCTCATAAGAACAAGTAGAACTTTGGCGGGCTGCGATAGACGATTTTACTATTTTTGTGTTCGCCTGCAGTCAAGGGATCGTTTTTTTAGACACTCTTTCCATCCTCGCTCACCCGTGCCTGGCATACTGAAATAATGAGCCTTTCGTACTTACCAACTTGCAAGATAATCCCAAATACTTCTTACGCAGTTCCGAGATTTTTTTTGATTGCTTTATAGTAATCCCACTGTTTAATGCATTAATTTATAGAAAAATATAACATCCCGGGCTTCAAAACTGAGCACTGCCTGCCATTGTTCAGCAAGGTGCTGAAAGGTTTCTATTGAGTAAAAACAGACATGGGTAGGATCATTCTTGTAATGCCATCTGCAAAAGGCTTCCTGATCTATCACCATTTTGGTCATGAATGCCAGTGTCCCGCCGGGTCTGATCATACTCCAGAGTTTCGGCAACCATACATCCGGTTGATGGATGTGTTCTATGACTTCAGTGACTGTGATAAAATCGTACGTTTTTTCCAGAGCGCTTTGATCCGAATGGAAAAAGGGGTCATACAGAGCCATAGGCCAACCAGCTTCAGCCATCATCAAAGAAAGTGTGGGGCCAGGCCCGCAGCCAAAGTCCAGTCCCTGTGCATCCAAAGATATCCTGCCTTTCAACGGCTCTGTCACCCTTGAAAGAAATTTTCGATATCCCGGCTCAAAGGCATTGTTTGTATGAAGCTCATATTCTGAGCGTTCCAGCTCAGGCGTTGGCCAGCTTTTTTTATCAGCAAAAACCAGTGAGCAATCAGAACATCTGAAATAATCTCTTCTTTTATCGCTGGCAAAGTCTCTGGATAAGGCACTGCACAGGGGACATTGACTGTTTTCAGTGGTTGAAAGTGACATTATTAATCACTTTCATGACGGTATTCAGCGAATTTGGATATAGGCACCCAGCCCGTCTGTTTCTGTTGGTTTTCTACCCAGGCCCAAGCGTTAATCTCACGCATGATTCTCAAATTTTCACCCGCTTTCACACTGAGTTTCCTGGCGCTAAAGTCCTCTAATGCAATCCCGTGTTTCTGGTTCAAACGTCTTATCAGAGGCAGGGGAGTCCAGCCTTCTTTGCCCGATCCAGTTGTGACCCAGATCCATCCGGGAAACTCATCATCACTTTTACCTAATATCAGACTGTCACCTTCACTGAAAGTCACTGGGTCCGGGTAGCAGGCCTGATAATCTTCTATAACCTTGACTGTTTTCATAACTCAGCTTTTAGTAGACAACTCTTTCATACCCTCTTCCAGACCCTTCACCGTCAGAGGGAACATTCTGCCCTCCAGCTGTTCATGGATGATCTTTGTAGAATGGGTGAAAAACCAGCTGTCTTTATTGATGGGGTTCAACCAGATAGCATTATCAAAATGATCCAGAACACGCTGCATCCAGGTGTGCCCCGGTTCTTCATTCCAGTGTTCAACGCTTCCGCCCGGTGAGGTGATTTCATAAGGTGACATCTGGGCATCTCCAACAAAAATCACTTTGTAGTCTTTACCAAAGCGATGAACGATGTCCCAGGTTTCGGTTTTTTCACTTTGTCGTCGGACGTTGTTTTTCCAGACCCATTCATAGAGATAGTTATGGAAGTAGAAAAACTCCATATGCTTGAATTCAGAGCGTGCACAGGAAAAGAGTGCTTCACAGTCTTTGACGTGAGCATCCATGGAGCCACCGATATCCATAAAAAGCAGTACTTTCGCTGAATTACGCCTTTGCGGAACCATTTTTATGTCCAGCAACCCTTTATTGGCTGTGGATCGAATGGTGTCATCGAGATCCAGCTGATCCGGAACCCCCTGTCGTGCGAATTTTCTGAGTCTGCGCAGGGCCATTTTCATATTGCGACTGCCCAGTCTTTCATTGTCATCCAGGTTCTGGAATTCCCGTTTATCCCAGACTTTGGTGGCGCTCCGGTTTCTGCTCTCGTGTTGGCCAATACGAACCCCCATTGGATTGTTACCATAGGCACCAAAAGGGGATGTGCCGCCAGTGCCAAGCCATTTATTCCCCCCGGCATGACGTTCTTTTTGCTCCTGCAGACGCTGCTTCAGTGTCTCCATCAATTCTTCAAGGCTGCCGAGTGCCTTGAGCTTTTCCCGCTCTTCTTCGCTGAGCTGATTGATGAATTCTTTTCTGAGCCAATCTTCCGGTATAGTGGCTTCAAGCAGATCTTCAACGCTCTCAATGCCGTCAAAAAAAGCTTTGCAGGCTTTATCGAAGCGGTCGTAGTGACGTTCATCCTTGACCAGTATGGCTCTGGATAGTTGGTAAAATGCTTCGTTATCCGCGAAGACTACATGAGCCTGCATAGCCCTGAGCAAGTCAAGGTACTCCCGGGTACTGGCCGGGACACCAAAGGCGCGAACCGTATCGAAAAAGTTAGTCAGCATCGGTTCACCTTATCGACGAGTCATGAAGGCGAGCCGTTCCAGTAAATGAATATCCTGTTCGTTTTTAACCAGGGCTCCGTAGAGTGGCGGTATAGCACTGCGAGCATCGCTGTTTCTTAGCACATCGACTGGTATGTCGTCAGAGTTCAATAGCTTGAGCCAGTCTATCAGCTCAGAGGTAGAAGGCTTTTTCTTCAGGCCGGGGATATCCCTTAATTCAAAGAACATCTGCAAAGCTTCGGAAACCAGCCCCTGCTTCAGGGTGGGAAAGTGAACATCGACAATCTGCTTCATGGTCGCCGGATCAGGGAAACGGATGTAGTGGAAGAAACAGCGTCTGAGAAAGGCATCGGGCAGTTCTTTTTCATTGTTACTGGTGATGATCACGATGGGCCGCTGTCGAGCCTTAACCATTTTCCGGGTCTCGTAAACAAAGAACTCCATCTTATCCAGTTCCTGAAGCAAATCGTTGGGGAACTCGATATCAGCCTTGTCGATTTCATCAATCAGCAGAACCACCTGTTCATCGGCTTCAAAGGCTTCCCACAATTTACCTTTGACGATGTAATTGCCGATATCGTGTACTTTTTCATCGCCCAGCTGAGAGTCGCGCAATCTTGAAACAGCATCGTACTCATACAATCCCTGTTGGGCCTTGGTGGTGGATTTGATGTTCCACTGCAAAAGTCGTTTGCCCAGGGATTCTGCTACTTCTTCTGCAAGCATGGTTTTTCCGGTTCCGGGTTCGCCCTTGATCAGAAGAGGGCGTTGCAAGGCAATGGCCGCGTTCACAGCAGTTTTCAGTTCGCTGGTTGCAATATAATTGTCGGTAGAATCGAATTTCATGATCACAATCGGATTTGTTGGCGTTAGAGTTCTGTCAGCACTCTAACGAGGTTTGTAGCTGCTGTGAATACTTATTTGATATTTTGTCCGATCAACGATGACTATCTTTCCATGATCTCTGTGACTTTTACAGAGGCTACGACAGATTTAGGACATTGTTGATTTTTTCTGTCAGACTGTCCGCTGAATTGATTCTACTTTTCAGGCTAAGGAGTGACTAAATGGGTTTTGAGATTACAGCCATTGCATTGGTAGTCCTGATCGCTGTGCTGATAGGTACTGGTGTCAGAATGGTTCCACAGGGCTTTCATTTCACCGTAGAACGTTTTGGTAAGTACACCCGAACACTGTCTCCCGGCCTGCATGTCATAGTGCCTGTTGTTGACAGGATTGGTAAAAAAATCAATATGATGGAGCAGGTTCTTGATATACCTTCACAAGAAATTATCTCCTCCGATAATGCCCAAGTAACGACAGATGCCGTTTGTTTTTACCAGGTTCAGGATGCTGTTCGTGCGTCCTATGAAGTCAATGAACTCTATCGGGCTATGCAGAATCTGGTGATGACAAACATTCGTGCGGTTCTCGGTTCCATGGAGCTGGATGAGATGTTGTCCAACCGTGACCGTATTAACAACATGCTGCTCCTCAAAGTGGATGAAGCTACCAGTCCATGGGGAGTGAAAGTGACTCGCATCGAGATTCGGGACATAGCTCCTCCTAATGATCTGGTGGAGTCCATGGCCCGTCAAATGAAAGCGGAGCGGGAGAAAAGGGCTCAGATACTTGAAGCAGAGGGTAGCCGGGAAGCGGCTATCAAAGTAGCAGAAGGTGAAAAACAGGCTCAAATTCTACAGGCAGAGGGTGAGCTGGAAGCAGCCAAGAGAGAAGCTGAGGCCAGGGAAAGGCTGGCAGAAGCAGAAGCGCGGGCGACTGAAGTCGTTTCCCAGGCTATTGCTAATGGAGATGCCCGGGCTATCAATTATTTTGTTGCGCAAAAATACGTGGATGCCTTGCAATCTGTTGCGGCGGCGGAAAACAGCAAGACCATCATGATGCCACTGGAAGCAGGCAATGTGATTGGCTCGCTGGCGGGTATTAAAGAACTCTTCGATGGCTTGAAGAAAACACCCTGACAGGATCTGGTATATCAATGGACTTTCTCAATACTTTGCAACCCTGGCATTGGTTGATTGTTGCGTTCCTGTGCCTGGGTCTGGAAGCTCTTGGGGCAGGAGGCTTCCTTCTTGGCAGTGCTGCAGCGGCTCTCCTACTGGCAGCGTTGGTGTGGCTGCTGCCTGAAACCAGTTGGGCCTGGCAACTGGTGTGGTTTGCATTGAGCAGCCTGATCTTTACGGTGGCTTACTGGAAATTTTTCCGTCGGGTGAATGAAAAAAGTGATTACCCTCAGTTAAATCAGCGTTCTGCTCAATTGATCGGCCGGGTGCTGGTTCTGGAAAATGACCTGCCCGGTGGGCAGGGAAAGATCAGGGTTGGTGATACCCTCTGGTCCGTCAAAGCGCCCGGAGACCTTGAGAAAGGCTGCTCAGTCATCGTCACTGGTGCAGATGGGATGGTACTTCTGATTGACAGACATAACTGACCATGGAGAACAAACTGTGGGGCCGATAAAAACAAGCCTGCACTTTATCACTCAGAATCTGATGAAGTTGAGTTGGCTGGCACTGCTTGTTGTTTTGCTGCTGTTGTTTTTTGGCAGCTGGTTGTTAATGTGGCTGTCCGGAGAACAGGAACTGACTTCTCCGGAGATCTGGTTTTATTATTTTGTGGCCACGGCAACCACGGTGGGTTATGGCGATTTCACCCCAGAAACAGCGGGCGGAAAAATGACTGCTTCACTTTTGGTAATGCCGGGCGGTTTGGTGATTTTTGCCGGCTTTCTCGGCAAACTGTCTTCATTTTTTGTCGAGTTATGGAGAAAAGGCATGAAGGGGAAAGGCGATTATTCAGCATTGGCCGGGCATATAGTGATTTTGGGCTGGCATCCTGAAAGGACAGCCAGAATGATCGAACTGATTTTCGGTGATATCCGCAGAGAAGATCGTAAGGTAGTGCTCTGTGCCACAGAAGAGATGGACAACCCTTTTCCTGATCAGGTTTTGTTTATTCAGGGCAAGAGTCTGAGTGATTATGAACTGCTTAGCAGGGCCGGAGTGACTTCTGCCGACCGGGTCATCATTTACCGCTCCAACGATGACAAAACACTGACCAGTTGCCTGACCGTAACAGCAATGACGAAAACCGCTCATATTGTGGCCTGGTTTGAGCATGAACATATGGTCAAACTGCTCAAGTCCCATTGTCCGCAAGTGGAGTGTCATACCAGTATTTCCATGGAGATGCTGGTGCGATCGGCTCAGGACCCTGGTTCTTCTCGAATCCAGGGGCAGCTTCTGTCAACGTTGATTGGCCCCACACAATACAGCGTTAAAGTCCCTGAAGATTTTGAGGGAGTAAGGTTCAATCGATTGCTGGAATTTATGAAAAAACAGCATGAAGCTATTGTTCTGGGAGTCGCTGAGACGGCCACCGGTGATGATCTGGTTCTCAACCCCAATGGTGATCAGCGAGTAAAAGCAGGTCAACTGGTTTACTACATGTCGGCACAGAGAATTCGCTCCGGAGAAATTCGCTGGAGCGATATTAAGGAGTAATAAGGCATCCCGATTCATTATTCACTCATGACGGTAGTGAACCTGGCCTTCCCGGAATGCAATAAATTCTCCGGACTTCATAATGTTCCAGCTCTCATTGGTGGTCAGAGGTTCGGTGGCGACTACAGTGACAATATCGTTTTTAGTTGTCACCTGCTTAAAATCAACACTCAATGAATCATCCTTCAGAGTCGCTTTTTCAAAAGGTGCTTTTCGGGTAATCCAGCTTAATTTGGTCGAGCAGAAGCAATAAAGATGTTTTGAATCCGTTAATAACATATTGAACACCCCCAGCTTTCTTAATTCCAACGCCAGCTTATGAATGTAGCGGTGCAGGGTTGCAGCCCGTGCAGGGGGTTTAGGAAAGCGTTCCCTGAGCTGGCTCATTAACCAGCAGAAAGCATATTCGCTGTCAGTGGTGCCCACCGGACGGTAATAGCAAAGCGGTTTTTTCTTGATCCCTTTAAGCTGGCCATTATGGGCAAAGGTCCAGTTTCGTCCCCAGAACTCCCGGGTAAAAGGGTGGGTGTTTTCCAGAGAAACCCGTCCGGCATTCGCCTGACGGATATGGCTGATCACAATATCGCTCTTGATCGGATAATTCCTGACCAGTTTGGCGATTTCTGACTCACAGCTCGGATGGGGGTCGCGAAACTCACGTACTCCCGCCCCTTCATAAAAGACGATACCCCAGCCATCACTGTGGGGACCGGTGCGTCCGCCTCTCTGCATCAAACCACTGAAGCTGAAGCAAATGTCGGTCGGTGTGTTGGCGCTCATGCCCAGCAGTTCACACATCTCAACTGTCCGTTAGTATTGTTTCTTGGCATTGTTTGTTCCGTTGGTTCACAAAACTGTCAGCAGGTGGGTTCCTGCCTTTTGGATCGTATCTCGCTACCAGAGGGTTTCGGAGCTCGCTCAGTTTTTTTCTTGTCTGTGTTTGACTTCTTTACGGGCAGGACAAAGGCAATCAGGGCCGCTAATCCAGCGGCGAACACAATGATCATTCCTGTTCTGGACATGGCTTCAAAACCGTGGGTCATGCCATCGTATATCATTGTAAACAGCGCGGGAGACAACAGATCAGAGCCTCTGGTTATCCACCAGGGTGTGCAAAGCAGGGCAGCAGCTGTAAAACGCAGTACCCACTTCAAGCGCGCAGGCAGTCTTCCGGTAATCATAATAAGCGACACCAGACAACCCATTGCACCTGCCAGGTAGATTGTCCAGCCTAGAATAAATTGCGAACTTGTCATCCTTTCTCCTGTTGACGATGGCACCGGGCTAAGCCAGAGCTGGAGGAAAATAGCCGATAAGAAAAAATCAGGTGGTTGATCCCGGGATGTCGGCCGATAAAAACTGAAACAATAGTCTATATTGATGCAGGTGTTAACCCGTGAATATTACGCCTGAAGCAATCCAGAGTCTTAACTTGAGGCCACTTTAGCATATGTTTCCGGCAATTTGATCTTTTCCCGGCATGAGGCAGGTATTGCCTTCGCAGTCATGGCTATCGGGGTAGATAGAAGATACTGCTTTATCGAATGACAACAATAACCCAAGAGGACGGACTATGGTCAATCTATCTGGGGTTGCCTCCTGGTTTGACTGGCTGGCACTCCTGTCACTGATTTTACTGTGGGTAGGCTATACCATTTTTGCCTATCGAAGGGGGCAGGCAACGGCATGTCTGGCCAGCGTTCTGGCACTCTACAGACGAGACTGGATGTATCGGCTGCTTGGCAGGGATAACCGGATAGCCGATGCCAGTCTGCTCGCCAGCCTTCGGGCATCTGTCAGTTTCTTTGCTTCCACCAGTATTCTGGTTATGGCGGGCCTGATCACCGGAATTGCAGCATCAGAAGAAGCGGTCGGCGTTCTGTCGGCTATGCCTTTTGTGACGACCAATACCCGTGAACTCTGGGAACTGAAGGTTTTGGTCATGCTGGTTATATTTGTGTATACCTTTTTTGAGTTTACCTGGAGTCTCAGACTCTATAACTTTACCTGTGTTCTTATGGGGAGTGCCCCTCTGATGCAGGATATCAGTGGTAATAAAACGGAACAGAAAGTATTTGCGGACAAGGTGGGCTTTATCATGACGCTGGCCGCCAACCACTTTAACTACGGCCTGCGGGCCTATTATTTTTCTCTGGCCACATTGTCCTGGTTTATTCATCCTTCTCTTTTTATCATCAGCACGGTCATGGTGGTGGTTATTCTGTACCGTCGGGAGTTTCATTCCAAAGTGCTTGATACGCTCTCTGATACTGCTAAGGAGTAGCAGGCAAAAGAATATTCATAAAATTCTCGAATTCTGCCTTGAAATCAAAAAGCCTGTCCCCACATTAGTTTCAAAGCAATTTATGATCAGGCTGATCGCTCATGAGAAGGTTCTGAACGACGGCCACTGGCAGAAAACAATGTAGAGGGCCAAATGACTGCAGAAGCCAAAAAAGAAACACTGGGTTTCCAAACCGAGGTCAAGCAACTTCTTCACCTCATGATCCACTCCCTGTACTCCAATCGCGAAATCTTTCTGCGGGAGTTGATCTCTAACGCTTCAGATGCTGCTGACAAACTGCGCTTTGAAGCGTTGCATAATGATGGTTTGCTGGAAAGTGATCCCAATCTGGATATTCGTGTTGATTTTGACAAGGAAGCAAAAACCGTTACCGTCGCTGATAACGGCATTGGTATGAACCGTGAGGATGTTATTGCTCACCTGGGTACCATTGCTAAGTCCGGCACCGCTGACTTCCTGCAACAGCTGACCGGTGACCAGAAGAAAGACTCTCAGCTGATTGGTCAGTTCGGCGTCGGTTTTTACTCTGCCTTTATTGTCGCTGATAAGGTCACCGTTGAAACCCGCAAGGCGGATGCACCGGCTGAGCAAGCCGTCCGTTGGGTATCCGACGGCTCCGGTGAATTCACCGTTGAAGGGATCAGCAAAGAAAAACGTGGCACCTCCATCATCCTGCACCTGAAGGACGATGCCGAAGAGTTTGCTGACGGCTGGCGTCTGCGCAACATTGTTCGCAAGTATTCTGACCATATCTCCATGCCAATTCTGATGGTCAAGCAAGAGATGCCTTCAGAAGAAGAGGAAAAGGAGGAAGACAAGGCGCCTGAGTGGGAAACGGTTAATACCGCAAAGGCCCTGTGGACTCGCTCCCGTTCTGATATTACTGATGAAGAGTACAAAGAGTTCTACAAACACATCAGTCATGACTTTGCTGACCCTATAAAGTGGAGTCATAACCGTGTTGAAGGCAAGCTGGAATACAACAGCCTGTTGTTCATTCCTGCCAAAGCTCCCTTCGATCTTTATAATCGTGATATGCAGAAAGGCCTGAAGCTCTACGTTCAGCGCGTATTCATCATGGATCAGGCCGATGAATTCCTGCCCATGTACCTGCGTTTCATTAAGGGTGTGGTGGATTCTAACGATCTCTCCTTGAACGTATCGCGTGAAATCCTTCAGAAAGACCCTGCTGTCGACAGCATGAAAGCCGCATTGACCAAGCGTGTTTTGGACATGCTGGAAAAAATGGCCAAGAAGGAAGAAGAGCAGTATGCAGAGTTCTGGAAAGAGTTTGGTCAGGTATTAAAAGAAGGCCCTGCTGAGGACTTCGCAAACCGTGAGAAAGTTGCCAAACTCCTGCGTTTTGCTTCTACCGAGAGCAAGGGTAGTGACCAGGACCAATCTCTGGAAGGCTATGTTTCCAGAATCAAGGAAGGTCAGGACAAGATCTACTACATCACTGCAGAAACCCACAATGCGGCGGCCAACAGTCCTCACCTGGAAGTGTTCAGGAAGAAGGGAATCGAAGTTCTTCTGCTGAGCGACCGTGTCGATGAGTGGCTGATGTCGCATCTGAACGAATTCGATGGCAAACAGTTTGCAGACATCGCACGTGGTGACCTGGATCTGGGTCAACTGGACGATGAAGGCGACAAGAAAGCCCTGGAAGAAAGTGCCAAGGAGAAAGAAGATCTGCTCAAGCGCATCAAGGATGCCCTGTTGGACCAGGTTGAAGAAGTCCGTGTAACGCACCGTCTGACGGATTCACCCGCCTGTTTGGTCGTAGGTGAACAGGATATGGGCGCCCAAATGCGTAAGATCATGGAAGCTGCGGGTCAGGCCATGCCTGAATCCAAGCCTATCTTTGAGATCAATCCTGAGCACCCTCTGATTAACCGTTTGGACCAGGAAGCAGATGAAGATCGTTTTGCTGATCTGTGTCGTGTGGTCTTTGATCAGGCCAAGCTGGCTGCAGGTGGCCAGCTGGATGATCCTGCCAGCTACGTTCAGCGTTTGAACAAACTCCTGTTAGAAATGGCAGGCTAACAAATATTGGAGCTGGAGCTTAATCTAAGTTCCAGCTCTCAACTGTCACTTGTCCAGTTTTTTCCACCCTGCCTTAAAGTCATGCCTCAATTCTGACCATCGGTTTTTGACATCGTGCCTGAACTCGTTCATCTCTTTTCTAGCTTTCAATTCAAGGCGCTTGAATTTTGAGTCCGTATTGTTCATTTTGACATCAATACTGGCCTGTTCTGCCTCATGTCTGAGTTTATTGGCGGCTTTTATAAAGTTCTCAAGTGTTAACACCTGACACAGATAGTTGCTGATAGGCTTAAACTCCAGAGCCATGTCTTCAAGAAACTCCGCCAGTATATAAAGCAGGCTGTCCAGACTGGATCTGGAGTGAACGTCCCGATTATAGGTACGACCACTGGCGGTTTGCGGAAGGTTGTCAGTCTCAGACTGATACGGTCTTCCAGATAGTTGTTGTCCTTCTACTTTCATAAACGATACCTCCCTGTTCGTTTTAATCCCTGTTTGATTGTAGAGTTTTTTAATGCTGTTTTGGTCCTGTTTCGTAAGTTAGATAACCGGTTCGTTATCATTCGGTCGGTTGATTCATAAGCGACACCTCCCTCGTACCTTTGGTCCCTCCATTCGTTTAGTCATTACAATGTTCGCACTCAGAATAGTGGAGAGGACTCCTTGAGCAGTATACGACCTTGATCGATTAGACTTAGGGCTAACTTGACAAAATTACTGCCAGTTCAGTTCATTGTTTCCAGTTTTGATCTACGCTGTATTAAGGCTGAAACGGGTTTTTCTCACCAGTTCCCTGTGACAGTGGCATTCTTTCATGAAGTCCGTCCGTACCGTATTTTTGTCAAAATGGCTGACTGTCCTGTTAGCGATTCTTCTCATTTCTGGCTGCAGCATGCAGTCATCTCCCATTCTTTATCCAAAAGGTCCGGTTGCTGAAACCGAGCGGAATCTGTTATTCCTCGCGACAGCCATCATGCTTTTTACTTTGCTGCCCGTTTACCTGATCACTTTCTGGTCATGCTGGCGTTATCGAGCCAATGGCAAAGGGGCCTATCGGCCAGACTGGCACAAATCCATTTTCGTTGAACTGTTTATCTGGGCCGGTCCACTGGTCATTATCGTTGTGATCGGTGTTCTTGTTGTGATTTACACCTACCAACTCGACCCCTACAAACCTCTGGTCAGTGATGAGAAAACGTTCAGGGTTCAGGCAGTGGCTCAGAACTGGAAGTGGCTATTTATCTACCCGGACCAGCAGGTAGCGGTAGTCAATGAACTGGCTTTTCCCAGTGACAGACCCGTTAATATTGAAATTACTTCAGACACGGTCATGACATCCTTCATTATCCCTGCGCTGGGTGGCCAAATTTATGCCATGGCCGGGATGACCACTCATCTGAACCTCAAAGCCTTCGAGCCAGGTCGTTTTACTGGAAGAAATACCCAGTTCAGTGGCCGGGGCTTTCCTCATATGGTGTTTGACGTTCAATCACTCTCTGAAAGTGACTTTACACAATGGCTTGATAACGTCAAAAAAGCAAACAAACGACTGGACTCAATGAGTTATCAGAAGCTCCTCAGGCCGGAAACAAAGTACCCGGTAGAGTACTACTCCTGGGTTGAACCGGAGCTGTTCAGTCGAATCATTGCTAAATACACCGGAGCAAGCGGTGCCTTACCCCTGCAAAAAACCGGAAGTCTGGAGTAAGCCATGTTAGGCAGATTGACCATTGATGCACTGCCGTTCTATAGCTCGGTTGCTATGGGAGGCGCTCTTGTTACCGTGATGGCTGTGCTTTTGACGGCTCTGGCCGTGACCTGGGCAGGCAAGTGGCGATATTTGTGGGAAGAATGGCTGACCAGTGTCGATCATAAGCGAATCGGGGTCATGTATATCTTGCTGGCACTGGTCATGCTTGTCCGTGGGGTTATTGAAGCCGTCATGATGCGAACCCAGCAAGCGATTGCTCTCAACAATGATGGGTATTTGCCGCCAGAGCATTTTGAGCAAATTTTTACTACCCATGGCACTATCATGATCTTTTTTATGGCCATGCCGTTTCTTACTGGCCTGATCAATATCGTTGTTCCCCAGCAGATTGGCGCCAGAGATGTGGCTTTTCCCTTCATGAATTCGGTCAGTTTATGGCTGACTGCTGCAGGTGCCGGGTTGGTGGGAATTTCCCTGGTTCTGGGCAAGTTCTCGACAGCGGGCTGGACCGGGTATCCACCTTATTCAGGTATTGGTTTCAGTCCGGGAGTTGGTGTCGATTACTGGATTTGGGCACTGCTTGTCAGTGGTGTGGGCAGTACGATGACCGGAATTAACTTTATAACGACCATTTTAAGATGCCGGGCTCCTGGCATGAAATTGATGCAGATGCCATTGTTTGTCTGGACCACACTCTGCACCAGTATTCTGATGGCGTTTGCTTTTCCTGCCCTGACCGTAGTGGCGGCTCTACTGGGGCTGGACCGGACTGTGGGGATGCACTTTTTTACCAATGAGCTGGGTGGCAATATGATGAACTTTGCCAACCTGATCTGGATCTGGGGACACCCTGAAGTCTACATTCTGATTCTGCCTGCTTTCGGTGTATTCTCTGAAGTAACCGCTGTGTTTTCCGGGAAAAGGCTGTTTGGTTATCATTCGTTAGTCTACGCCACCATGGCTATAGGACTTTTGTCGTTTACAGTATGGTTGCATCATTTCTTTACTATGGGCTCCAGTCCAAACGTCAACGCCATATTCGGTATTGCCACAATGATTATTGCTGTTCCCACAGGCGTTAAAATATTTGACTGGCTCTTTACTATGATCAGGGGGCGGATTGTTTTTCATCCCGCTATGCTGTTTACCATCGGTTTTATTATTACCTTTGTAATAGGGGGTATTACCGGAGTCTTGCTGGCAATTCCTCCGGTAGACTACCAGATGCATAACACCACCTTTTTAGTAGCGCACTTTCATAACATGCTGATACCCGGCGCCTTGTTTGGTTACTTTGCAGGCACTCAGTTCTGGTTCCCCAAGGTCTTTGGCTTCAGACTTAATGAGTTCTGGGGCAAGATGGTGTTTTCCTGCTGGTTGATCGGTTTCTATCTCGCCTTTATGCCACTCTACGCCCTTGGGCTTCTGGGTATGACAAGGAGGCTTGAACAATACACCCAGCCTGATTGGCAACCTTTTCTGCTGGTGGCTTTTGCAGGCGCATGTTTTGTACTGGTTGGCATTTACAGTGTCTTTATGCAGTTTTACGTTAGTGTCAGAGACCGTAATCAACATCGGGATCTAACCGGTGATCCATGGAATGGCAGAACTCTTGAGTGGGCCACCTCCTCACCGGCAGCACCCTATAACTTTGCTGTGATACCCAAAGTCAACTCTGTCGATGCCTTCTGGGAAATGAAAAAAAAAGGGGAAGCCTATTATTTTCCTGATCAATACAGCGCCATCATAATGCCCGCTAATACCGGAGCTGGCGTTTATATTGGTTTGTTTGGATTTTTAGTAGGGTTTGCTTTCGTCTGGTATTTATGGTGGTTGGCCATCCTCGCCATGGTCGGTGCGGTAACAGTATTGATCGTTAGAAGTTCTAATGATCATGAAGAGGAGATCTTTACATCAGAAGCTGTCATGGCCATTGAGAGCAAACGAAAGGCTCAGTTAATGTCTGCTGAAAGTCTCTCACCCAGAGGAGGGCCTGTATGAATCAGAATGCGCTCCAACAAGCCATGGCTGAACATCTTGAAGAGTACCTTGATAACCGGGAATTCGGTTTCTGGCTCTATCTGATGACGGATGCGGTTATCTTCGCGCTGCTTTTTGCAACCTATGTCAGTATGTTCAGAAATACTGCCAACGGACCTGAGCCCATTGAACTTTTCGATCTCAAACATGTCTTTCTTGAAACCGCCTGCCTGTTGATCTCCAGTGTCACATTTGGTTTTGCCTGGTTGGCAGCTATGCATAAAAAACGACCGACTGTAATGCTTTGGTTAATCATTACCCTCGTTTTTGGTGTCACTTTTGTTTCTCTGGAAATCGCCGAATTTGCAGAAATGATCGGAGAGGGGGGTGGGCCTCAAATCAGTGGTTACTTGTCGTCTTTTTTTACACTGGTTGCTACCCATGGCATCCATGTGAGCATTGCCATGCTTGGCATCCTGATGATGGTGTCGCAGGTTTTTATGAAAGGGTTGACGCCCCAGGTCTGCTCCAGGTTGTATCGCCTCGGTTTATTCTGGCATTTTCTGGATATTGTCTGGATAGGGATCTTTTCTGTCGTTTACCTACCGGTGTTCATATAGGAGGTAGCCGTGCAAGCATATGAACATAGCCTGAAGGACTATCTAGCAGGGTTCGTTCTGGCGATCGTTCTGACGGTCATCCCTTTCTGGGTCGTCTGGTCCTCAGCTTTCCCGGCCAAAATACTGTTTGCCATTATTGCACTGTGTGCCTTGATTCAGGTGCTGGTTCACTTGCGTTTTTTTTTAAACATCACCCTCAGGCGTACGGGCAGAGACTATCTGACAGCGCTGTTTTTTGCCGGAGTTCTGATTTTCATTATGGTGGGTGGGACCATCTGGATATTGTTTGATCTGAACTTCAGAATGATGTAAGTCGCAGAAGGCTGCAGCCTAAAGAGTCAAGCGACAATCGCGTTATATTCTTTCACTTTCCTGGCGTATATAGCCGAACCTCTCATTGGGGTTTCAAGATATTTGGCCCGCAGATCAAGACCGGTGCGATATATGGTTTCGATGCAGCTATCGAGTGATACCGTGTGAGTACCGTCAACAGGCATAGCCAGACGAGCAGCAGTGATTGCCTTGATAGCCGCCATACCATTTCGCTCGATGCAGGGGATCTGGACCAGGCAGATCCCACCTCTGCCTGACAGCCTGCTTCTGCGCCCGATATGTCGGGTTCAAATATTGCCTTAAAAAAGCATTGTCATTTGGCGTGTTCTCTCATAAAATACTTCAACATTTTGGAAGTTGTTGGTTTTAAAGACTTTTATCTGAAAATCGATCCATTACGGCGAGTTAGCAAAGCGGTTATGCAGTGGACTGCAACTCCATTTAGACCGGTTCGACTCCGGTACTCGCCTCCATTCTCTTTTTTAAGAATCTAATCTTTCACCCATGGCAAAATATATGGGGCTTCGATGCCGGAGCATGTCAGTTGATTATCTATTTTCCAGGCTTATGATGAGTTCAAGAGGCGTTGGCCACTAACTTAGTGGTAAAAGAAAGCAGCCCAGCGGCTTGGGAACTCTTTCCGTTCCTTGATAAATTGCAGCAGGGTTTTCAAGGGCATTAATTTCAGGGAAGCCCTGGCCTTCTTGTAGCCGAGGCCGTAAACAGGATCGTCACTGTTTTCTATTGCTGCTCTGCGGAATTCTGCGTCTTTTGTATCCTGATTTTTCAACCAGATATAAGTACCTAACCAGTTGGTTTCGCATATTCTGGACGGCGGCTTTTTCCATCCTTCTGCGTTCCAGCTCTGGTTTCGCATATTCTGGACGGCGGCTTTTTCCATCCTTCTGCGTTCCAGCTCTGGTTGCGTAGCTATGGCTACGCGCCCGTCGTTGCGCCTTGAAGGACGAAAAAATCCACTCGCCAGAATATGCGAAACCAACTGGCCAGGTACTTACTCCATCATGACACACATGCCTTCTTCAACCCCTAGGAGCCTATATGGTCCGCCCCGTTTTGCAAGAGCCTGTTTTGTTAATTAGCAAACAAAGATAACTGCAATCATATATACGGCCTATTCATGAGGTCTAACCCTCTGGCCCTGATGGGTATCCGCGCAACCTGGCCTTATCAGTCCGACGGCCTCAAGGGCCAAGACTCCTATCAGGTTTCAGGTTGCCGGTTTTTACCTGTTTGCCATCAACTGTACATGCTCATCGCAATCTGCGGGGGGGGGGCCCCTTTGATTAAGCTTATGCTTTACTTTGCCGCTGCCTCCTTTACTTCATTATGCAGCCTTGTAAACTTCATTTCGGGTCATGATGACCCAGACAATCCGAGCCATTTTATTAGCCAGACCAACGGCGGCAACGTTGTGATTGCTGCGCTCATTAAGTTGGCTAACCCATTTTTTGCAGCGGTCATCCTTATTTTTGAGGCAGTGGAGTACCGAACGTGCGCCGTGTATCAATAATGTGCGCAGGTATTTATCACCCCGTTTACTGATGCCCAGCAGGACTGACTTACCGCCTGTGGAATGCTGTCTTGGAACTAATCCCATCCATGCGGCAAGGTGTCGACCAGATTTCAAATACGTCGCATCACCAATGGCTGCCTTCAATGCTGTGGCAGTGATGGCTCCGATACCCGGCATAGTCATCATTCGACGACATTCGTCGTCGTTTTCAGCCAGCTCCTGAATTTTCTGGTCATACTGTTGAATACGCTTGTCAAGACTGGCCAACTCTTCTGATAAACCATGTAGCAGCTCACGAGTCATATATGGTCCGCCCCGTTTTGCAAGAGCCTGTTTTGTTAATTAGCAAACAAAGATAACTGCAATCATATATACGGCCTATTCATGAGGTCTAACCCTCTGGCCCTGATGGGTATCCGCGCAACCTGGCCTTATCAGTCCGACGGCCTCAAGGGCCAAGACTCCTATCAGGTTTCAGGTTGCCGGTTTTTACCTGTTTGCCATCAACTGTACATGCTCATCGCAATCTGCGGGGGGGTTCCCCTTTGATTAAGCTTATGCTTTACTTTGCCGCTGCCGCCTTTACCTCATTATGCAGCCTTGTAAACTTCATTTCGGGTCATGATGACCCAGACAATCCGAGCCATTTTATTAGCCAGACCAACGGCGGCAACGTTGTGATTGCTGCGCTCATTAAGTTGGCTAACCCATTTTTTACAGCGGTCATCCTTATTTTTGAGGCAGTGGAGTACCGAACGTGCGCCGTGTATCAATAATGTGCGCAGGTATTTATCACCCCGTTTACTGATGCCCAGCAGGACTGACTTACCGCCTGTGGAATGCTGTCTTGGAACTAATCCCAACCATGCGGCAAGGTGTCGACCAGATTTAAAATACGTCGCATCACCAACGGCTGCCTTCAATGCTGTGGCAGTGATGGCTCCGATACCCGGCATAGTCATCATTCGACGACATTCGTCGTCGTTTTCAGCCAGCTCCTGAATTTTCTGGTCATACTGTTGAATACGCTTGTCAAGACTGGCCAACTCTTCTGATAAACCATGTAGCAGCTCACGAGTCAGCGAATGGAGTCCATTTTCAGCATCTTCCAGAATTCGTGGAAGCTGTGCACGAACTTTACCAATACCCTGGGCAACCACAATACCTTCTTCCAATAGTGACCCCCGGATCTGGTTAACCAGGGCAGTTCTCTGATCAACCGCTTGTTGACGATAGCGGTGCAGAAGTTGCCAGGCCTGCTGATCTGACGTTTTAACAGGTACAAAACGCATGCTGGGCCGTGAAGCTGCTTCTGCAATCGCTTCAGCATCGTTGTAGTCATTTTTGTTGGTCTTGACATAAGGCTTGACAAATTGAGGTGAAATCAGCTTGACAGTATGCCCATAGTTCTTGAATAACCGAGCCAAATAGTGAGCACCACCACAAGCTTCCATAGCGATAATGCATGGCTCCAGATTTGCCACGTACTCCAAAAGGTTCTTCCTGGACAACTTCTTTCTGATGACTTTGCTACCCTGGTCATCAACACCAAACAGGTGAAAGTTGTTCTTGCCAATATCGATACCAAGTACTGAAATAGTCATGGGTGGTTCGCTCCGGTTAATCCTGTTTAAATGGTTAACTCCATTTTGGCTCATTTGAAGCCGTTTAGGAGGGGCGGACCATCCCATTAGACCGAGAATAGCGCCCGTCTAGGCGACCCCGTAGCGAGGACGGCAGAAAATTGAGGATGAAAATTCGGGTTTGTGAGGAGAATAGCGAGCTATTTGACGAACAAAAGCGGATTTTCAGACCAATTTGCTGCTGCCGCACGACTGCATGGATGCAGGAGCTAGAGCAACGCAGGAGCAGTTGCCGCGTAGGGCAGTCTATTCTCGGTCAGGCTCCTAGCAGGTCGCGATAGTTGTTGTAGAAGAACCAGGCATGGGTTAATTCATGGATGGCTACGGTTCGGAAATGTTCTTCTGGAAGATGCCTCTGGATCAGAATATCGTTGAACTCTCTGGCTATCACCTGACCATTGGCTGTTGTAGAGGTGCTCCATCGGGTCAGACCCAGTATCGGCCTTTCATTATGAAAGTTACTTCGGCTGGCTTAACGATTTAGACTGTAAGTCTGACAGAACGACCAGAAGGATGAGACTAAGTCTTGTCTCGATGCAGATTATAGAATCAGTAATAGAGCCAGTGTGATTATAATACCGAAACCAGTATCGACTATGGCTTTACCCACAGATGAAGTGGGTACCTTGCTGATACTCGAATCCATACTGTAACTTGAATTAATAATGGAACTTGAATTAATAATGGAACTTGAATTAATAATGGAGCTTGAATTAATAATGGAACTTGAATTAATAATGGAGCTTGAATTAATAATGGAACTTGAATTGATAACGTAGCTTGAATTAATAATGGAGCTTGAATTTGAAAAGGTACTGGATACTGCGTTGTTAACAAAAGCGTAGTTTGTCATGTTTACCGGGCAGACTTCCGAGTCGAAGTATAAATGATCTTCGAGATTGATCAGTCCGCTGCAGGCAGTCGCTGTGGAACCTTTGATGGCTGTCCAGGTGTTGATGGTCTGGTTGATGGCGTAGGGGGCAGGTGATGCCGTGACAACGGATGAGCTGGGTGTCAACCTTTCGCACTCATTTCTCAACAGGAACGGATCAGCCGCTTTCAGGCTGAATTGTTCCTCGATTTGTCGCCACGGACTGTCTCCTTGCAGGTGATTACAGGCAAAGGCCAGTTCAAGTGGTGCTTTGACGATTAAAGCGGTCGCTGTCACCTGAATCTGATTGCCTGCCAGGTTAAAAAGGGGACGTTCGGCATTGTTCTCTGTATGACCTGTAAGAACGAAGCCTCCTCTCCCTGGTGTTCGTAACCCGTGGCCATCTCGGGGTGCGAAGCCACTATTAGAGATGTTGACTTTGTTTCTGAAGATATTCACACGGGTTCCGGATCCAAGAATAAACTCAGCTGCGTCGGCCATTTTGCCCTGCAATGTGTTCCCGATAATCTCCAGTCTTTGCGACTGGTTCTTGATGGCAGGAAGATGAATAAACACCGCTTCCCCGGGAATAGCGTCGGTAATCGGCACGTTGAGGGTATCACCTATGACCGTGTTATTGGCAAACCTCAGACCCGGGCCAGATTGAGTGGGGTCAATCGATGCATCCAGAGATTCTCTGCAATCAAGATCAACTGCAGCCCATTTAGGGAGATGGAATACGTTGTTTTCGACAATCAGCCTCCGGTTAGAGCACGCAGCTAAAACAATGAAGATATCCGACCGGGCGAACTTAGGTCTACTTGGCAGGAAAGTAATATGGCTTATATGACTGTCTTTTGTTTCTCCAAAATTGAAGTTATCAGTAGCTCCAACCCAGATCATACCAAAATGACGATAATTTGGCCGAAGCGTAATGACGATTTCAAAACCTTCATCGGCAGCACCAATAATGTCCTGGCCATCCTTCAAAACTATATAATTTTCAATGCCGTACTTAACTGAGATTTTATCAGGCAGAGGGGAAGCTGTTGATGGGGAAGGTGTCATTGTAGGAGTAGCAGTGTTGGAGGAAAGCAGTATCACGGTGTTCTCAGGAATCCGGTTGATCAACTCAGCCATATCTCTTGTCTGATCGGCATTGAGCAAGGTACAGTTTCGCCCGCGAACAAGATTACTGTATTCGTCCAGTCGTTTATCAACCCCCGCTGTTTGCCCTCTGAGGGATTCACACATTACCGTTGTAGGGACTGTTGAAGCAAGAGAAGTTGTGGATTGAGCCTGAAGGCTCAAGGGTTGTAAAAGGAATACAGAAGCGATTAACTGAGCCAGATAATGTTGCTGCTTGATCATCGATTTTCCTCAACTGGATACCCCGTACTTCTAGTGCGAAGAGGAATGTTGACTTGCTGGGGTCGCCCAGACCGTTAGAGCAAGCCATCACTCTATTTTTGGTGCTTACACACCGTCCTAGCCTTGCGGCAGTAGAGTTCACCGCCTAGACAATGTTAATGGACGGTTTCTTGATAGCAGCACTGTAATTAACCCTCAATACACTGTTTTAACCACTATCCTTAGAGCTTGGGACTGGTGAAGTCGGTAGGAAGTCTAGGTGTTGTATTTATACTTATCCAATCAGACTGTGCACGGACTCCCGACAATGGTGTATAGAACGACATCTGTTTTTTTTTGTCCTGACTTAATGATAAAAGAATGCGCTCCAACGGGTAGGGAACGTTTTCCGTTCTTTGATGAATTGCAGCAGTGTTTTCAAAGGCATTAATTTCAGTGAAGCTTTGGCCTTCTGAAAACCAAGGCCGTAGACAGGATCATCGCTGTTTTCTATCGCCATTCTCCGGAATTCTGCGTCCTTTGTATCCTGACTTTTCAACCATATGTACTCCATCATGACACAGATACCTTCTTCAACTTCCAGTGGTAGGTCGCGATAGTTGTTGTAGAAGAACCAGGCATGGGTTAATTCATGGATGGCTACGGTCCGGAAATGTTCTTCTGGCAGATGTCTCTGGATCAGAATATCGTTGAACTCTCGGGCAATGACCTGACCATTGGCTTTCGTAGAGATACTCCATCGTGCCAGACCCAGTATTGGCCTTTCATTATGAAAGTTATGTCGGCTGGCTTCCCTGAGTTCATCACGACCGCACAGTGTCAGTGGGGTTTTGGATTGATGCAAATTCAATCCTACAGAGGAGAGGGCAGAGCGCATCTGCTCCATGATTCTGTCCCCTTCTTCCTGAGAAACTACACCGTGAAGATTGCAGAGGTTGCAGATCACCAGACCGTCCGGGAAAGACATGCCGCCATCGGTGATGTTTTTGCAGACTATGCGGCCGCAACTTGAACAATTGGTGTAGTCCTGATGGGTCTCGCAGAAGGTATTGCCCCAAAAATCCATCAAATATTGTTCACCGAGGGGTTTGCGGCAGACAGCACAGGGGGGATGATGCTGCTTCAGGTAGCAGTCCAGATGCCAGGGCATACCATCGTTTTCTATGTATTTATCTTTGATGGTCTTCCGGCATCCGGGGCATTTCAGGCATCTTGGATGAAAAGGACGGCCATTAAAGCCAACAAACGGTTTGTTCAAAAGCGGTTTTTTGCAGGTTCGACAGTTAAAACAATGTGTGTGCCAATGACTACCAAGGGCTTCCAGACCATTTCCGTGGATTGGCTTTCGACAGCTCTTGCAGAAATTCATGTCCTTCCCTGGCCATGTGATGCTTACTCAATAACTTTAGCAGGAGCAGGTTAAAGCTGTTGATGATTCAGAGAAAATGGGTTGCAGTCATTTGCTTCAATCTCTTGGCTTCAGTGTGGTAGTACTGGCTGGTGGTATTGATCGAGTCATGACCTGCAAAAATGGCCAAATCTTCTATGTCCATCTGACGGGCAAGGTGTGTCAATGCAGTATGTCGCAGAGCGTGGAAAGGCATAGCCTTGAAACGACTTGCCCTGATAGCCATCCCGTTTGCTTGATAAGCGCAGAAGTCCATAAAGCTCTGCCACCAGAAACGTAATCCTCTGGAGGAAAGTCCGCCCATTTTGCCCTGAATTTTGCGTGTTCTGGGAGCTAATGGGAAGTCGTCCCCCAACAGGCCTTCATAGTGAAACCTTTGCCTGAACGCCTTGATCTCTTCAATAAGCTTGTTATTCAGTGGCAGCTGACGACGTTTTCGACCCTTCCCCAGAATACTGAGAAAATAGCCGCCTTCAATATCCGGGTGAATATCATTACAGCTATGTCCGGTCAGTTCAGACTCTCGAAGTCCGAGACTGTAGCCCAGCATAATGATGTAGCGTGTTCTTGCTAACTCTGATTCAGAGATGCGCTCACTATGCCTTTGCAGCTCAAGGCAGTTCAGTAAATGCTGCCATTCTTCTTCATGAAAAAAGCGGACAATAGAAGTGCCCCTGGCGAGCTTTTCGCCGGAACGAATCAATGAAACAGCCGGGTTGCCCGGTGTGTATCGATTTTTCTCCAGAAAAGAAAAGAAAGATGAGAGTACGTCTATGACCTGATCAGTGCTTTTTCCGGGCTTGATGGATGCCTTAAACAGTATTCTTTCTGGTTGTCCTGGGATAATACCTTTCTTTAGCCAGCGATCTGGCAGATTTTGTACATGATGAAGATACATCTGAAGATGCTTCAGCCGAACCTCTTTATAAGTTGCCCCCATATCCTGATACAACCAGGCGCTGAAACGCAGGATTTCTCTTTCATAGCGTCTGAGCGTCTCGCTGGAGCGGGCTGCAGATTTGTTCAGAAACAAAGTAAGAATCTCACTGTCATTGACAGCGCCGGTCATATCAGTATTGAACGACGATAAGTCGGACTGATGGTTTGGATGGTTGCCCCCGGGAAGTAGCAGAAGTTTTGAGAGCGCTGGTAAACTCATGGCCTGCTCTCTTTGCTTTGTTCAATAGACAGCTTTAGAGCATCGTTATAGCCTTTAAGTCGTTCAACTTCGCGCTCCAGTGCTTTTGTTGAATCAAGTTCTTCCTGTAGCTCCCGGTTCTTTTGCTCAAGGTCAGCTTGATGCCTTCTGGACTCTTTGATGACATCCTCGTTATGTCGGGCCTTTTGTTCTGTATCCATAAGCTGTCGCACTGCGCTGGTAATGGCTTCAACAGGCAGGTTCATAAGTAGTGCCAGCTCTTTAATAGCCTGAAGTTGCGGATCTGATTCTTTAACAATGGCTTTGTAATGATTCCTCTCTTCGCAAGCTTCCAAATGGGCTTTAGACTTGGCTTCCAATCGATATTGAATTTCATTGTGCGCCCTCTCGGCAGCCAATCCGTATTCTTTCTGTTTCTCCAGCTTGGATTCAATATCTGTTCTTAGCCGACGTTCACTGTCTACGGTTTTGATCCAGTGGTTGATTTGTGCCTGGTACTGACTGTCGAGCTTAGTCTCTAGAGAGGAGAGGGCATTGGTATGTTCTTTTTTATTGCAAGCCAGAGTTTCTTCATGCTTGTTATTTTTTTCGATCTCTGCGTTTAGCTGTTCCTTCAATTGAATGATGCTTTTCTCATGCTCTGATTGTTGCTGAATCAGCTTCTTTCCATTTTCTTGTAGCACCTCATTTTCAGCCGTTAGTTGCTCCAGTTGGTGTTTCAGGGCCAGTCGTTCTTCAGAGAACTGCTGTACTACCTGTTGTAGCTCGTCAATTTCCTGATTGGCTTGATCTTCAAAGTCACGCTGCAAGGCGGTTGCATCATGTTTCCATTGGATTAGAGAGCGTTTCAGAACACGCACAAGATCAGCAGGTAGCTCTTCGTTTGTCTCTTTCTGGGCGTCATCCAGAAAGCGCCACTCATTGTAATAGGGCAAAACCGTTTGTTTCCCCATTTTGGCAATGCGGGCCAGTTTATCGGCATTAATTCGTTCTCCTCTGGTCTTGAGATCGTCGAGGACTCTGAAAACCAGCTCTCTGCGCTGAATTTCCTTCTGGTTCTCGCTATTGGCTTTGTTATCCATGATTTTTTACCCGGGAACATACTATTAATACCAGTATTATAATACTGGTATTAATAGTATTAAAGTTCTTTATCTACTACCGGTAACTGAACTTACCGGTAGTAAGTAATAGTTTTTGCGAAAATTCTAAAGATCTGCTTTAAATCTGAATGCGTACAAAACTATTTTGATGAATGACATACGATGAGGACTGAAAATGGATAGAAGAAAGTTTATGCAGCTTGGGTTGGCTTGCACCTTAATCCCACTGGTTGCCATGGATACTGTTGCGGAACCAGCAGCCGCTGGTGAAGTTCAGGAAGACGATCCACAGGCAAAAGCTCTCAACTACGTGAAGGAGGCTTCTGAGGCCAAGGGCAATCCAAAATATAAGGAAGGGGATATCTGCAAAAACTGTATGTTCTTTGAGGCTAGTAAGAATAATGGCTGTACACTTTTTGCTGGTCGCAGAGTAGAGGAGGGTGGTTGGTGCACAGCCTGGGTAGCAAAACCGAAATAATTTACCCTTTCAACGATTCGTTGTTCGGGGCTATCTGAAGAGTGACTTTATAGCAGGTAGAACGATGCGTCCGGTACAACCATCAGAGTCGGGCGCAATATAAACCGCAGTAAGGGCTCAAGCTGGAAAGTCGTACTTGCTAATATACCCGCTAGCAGCATTCCTGAGCCCAAAGGGAGGGTCACTTAATATAGCGAGCTTTGGATTTTACTTTTTCGACCAGCTTTTTACCTTTGGGAGTTAAGGTTAGTTTGAAATAACGACCGTCGTCCTCATGTTGAGCCTTTTTGATCAGACCCAGACCAGGGCGGTCATGGCGGCCTTCGCCCAGACGCTTCACACTGACAGCAATATCGCTGGGTGTGCCACAGGTCAGTTTTTCAGCATTCACCAGGTCAGTTATGGTTTCGCCAGGATTCTCAGCCACTACCAGCAGGATCTGCCATTGGATAATGGTAAGTGGGTATTCCTGAAGCAGGTGGGTAAGTTTAATCAGACCTTTTAATGTCATTATTAATCTACCTTTAGGTTAGGTTATGGGCGCGCTGTGAACTTAAGGCGTCGTATACTTCTTATTTTTCGGCCTCTAAAGCATACTGCACAACGGGTGCAACAACAGAGGTACCAGAACAAATATTAGACAGTTTTATACTGATCTGGCAAATTTTAAGAGTCAGGTCGTCTATTTTAATGCAAAGGTAGCATAGCTGTTACGCTTTGAAACAAGTAAGGCTACTATTAATCCATGATCAAAAAATGCCTTTTTCCTGCTGCTGGTTACGGGACACGCTTTCTGCCTGCGACCAAATCCATGCCCAAGGAAATGATGCCTATCGTAAACAAACCCCTTATTGAGTACGGCGTTGATGAAGCCCTGCAAGGTGATTTGCATGAGATTTGCATCGTTACAGGACGTGGTAAACGGGCTTTGGACGACCACTTTAATATAAATTATGAACTGGAACATCAGATCCAGGGAACAAACCCTTTCGGGTATTCGGGGTTTGATGGACGAATGTACATTCTCCTATACACGTCAGCGTGAAATGAAAGGACTGGGTCATGCCATTCTGACCGGAGAAACTTTGATTGGAGATGAGCCGTTCGCTGTCGTCTTAGCCGACGACCTCTGTATCAACCTTGATGGAAAAGGTGTTCTGTCCCAGATGGTTAACCTGTACAAACAGTTCCGTTGCAGTATTGTCGCCATCGCGGAAGTGCCTGCCGAAGAGGCCTGCAAATATGGGGTTATCAGCGGTGAAATGATCAAGCTATTGGTCGCTATATTTTAACGCCGGATATCTTCGACATCCTCAGAGAAACACCTCCGGGCAGTCATCTATTGATGACTTCTTGATATCCTTCAATTGCGCATAATATATATTATGTTAAATATATAATGAGGCTTTCAACTTACGCTGGCTTATGGAGCTTTCCTCCTTCCTCCGCATCAAGGTTCATATTCTATAAATTTCGAGTCATGTAGCCGCAATGTGCACCTAAAGCAAATTTACCTGCACGTAAGATACTTTTTCCTTGGAACTATTCAAGATTCAAGACCCTTTTCCTTTGTTTTACGGAACTTTTTTTTTATTCACTGGTCAACAAGCGTAAGTACCTGTAGAGGGTAACTTTCCTTCATCATGGATAAAGCCAAGAGAATAAAACGATGGACAGATTAACTAACACCTCATGTAATCCGGGACCAAGCCAGTCTGGTTATAGTGCTAAAAACGATGGTAATGAGAATTATGGCAATGCTTCATGCAAAACCGTAAGGCCTGTCAGCGGTGAGCCATCTGGAATGAATCAAGCAGATTTCACACCTGACCCTGTAACAAGACAGAAAGAGATCGAAATTTCCTCCAGAGCAGTTGCTTTCGATGTAAATGCTTGTAAAGCGGCTGAACGCAAACCAAAACTGGATTTTACTGATGTCAGTAGTATTGGTCTTATTTACTGGCAAGAAATCTCTAAGGCGGAAGCTCATCCCGGCAAGAAGTTTGAGGTTAGCAATAGACCGGGCGAATGCCGTGATATTTGTGATATTTCAGAAGACTCAATAGTTGGATTAATCCAATATCATAAGTTTATGGCTGAACGTAAAGCTCTTTTAGCTGGGGACATAGTAACATATGCTCCATTATTGCCGTCCGAGTTTGATGAGATTCGCTGTTTTCTGGAGGACAACTTAAATCTGGATCCAAAAGACAATGTTATCATTGATGCGGGCTCAGGGCCTTTTTGTTATCACAGTGCGCTATTTGCCATGGCAGGCTTTACTGTGAGACCTTACGACTATTCACCTGCCAGAAGTCTCTACGATAAAGAAGATCATGGCTTAGCAGAGAAAGCTCTTTCTCCTTTTCTGAAGGTAAATGATAAGGATTTGACGGGCGATGATATTACTCCCTTATTTTTTGATAAGAACTCAGTATTATTTATGAGTTTCCCTGACTTGCCGGGGCATCGTATTAGCTTTCCTCTAGTAAAAAAATACACTGAATCGGAAGCATTAAATAAAGTGGTTGTTCTCATTATTGTCGAAGATGACGACCAACAGGATCATTTTTTGTCTGTGTCAAAAGAGACAATAGAGTTTCTCAGAGAAAACTATGAATTGCGTGATAAAACTCTTATGCGAGGGACTTTGTTAAGCTGTACGCAGGTGCAAATCTACGTCAGGAAAGGAGTCAATCGAGCAGATTTCACAACAGATCCCGTAACAAGTAAAAACAAGACTACCGCTAAAGATAGAATGCGTGAAGCTTTCATAGAACTAGAAAAACAAAATTTCAGACATGCGGAAGGATTATTCCGAGACATTTTGAACGAAGGCCCGTTCACGCTGAGTGTTAGTGAATGCCAAAATATTATCATAGGGCTTGCAAGCTCGCTGAAAGAACAGACCTATGAAAAAAAGACGCAAGCATGCTCTATGCTGGAAGCGCTAAGGTCGAGAAACCCGCTTAATGAATTTGGAGCTTCGACTATTCCCAACCTTGACCTGACCCTGAGTCTTTGTGAACAGGCAGCTGGACGGTACTGTGTGGCTGAAGCACGGCTGCTGGCTCTGAGAAATAAAGGGCAAGATGCCGACGAGGCAGCACAATGTGAGCCATCTGGCAATTTTGACTTTGACCAGGCTCAGGTAAAAGTGTGGGAGTTGATGCGTAAACATGAATTGGCCGAAAAACTGCAGCTTAACTTGAGTGGCAAGCCTCCGGGTGACAGTGAGAGTAGCCCGAGCCAGCCCACTGATAACGATCCGGCCTGAATAAAGATTGGAGAAAATGGAACTTTTATTTTATTCATTTTATGGAACTTTTGTTTAATTCACTGGTCAATATTTACAAGTACCCATAGAGGGTAATTCAACTTCGCTATTATGGCCACTCTGCAGTTTTATGGCTTTTTTCACAGAGGGTTACCAGCAATTCTTTGAGTGTTGCCCACTTTGGTCATTAACAGAGGCAGTTAAAGATTGGAGAAAATTTAAATGGATATTTCATCGACGCTAAATCGAAGTACAACCGATCAGAATGAAAGGTTCTGGTTAGTGGGTCTGAGTGACTCGGAGGAGGATTCTGCATCAATAACCAGTACTTTTCACTCACGAAATACCTCTACAACAGAGCCACTTGAAATACAGAGTTTGAAGATTCGGGGATTTTCACAACGAGAAATCAGTGCAGCAGAGAAAACACTTCAAGAGAGAAACATTACCCCCACCTATGAAGCTATATCCCACTTTTTGGATTCGGGCTCGCGCACTGGTCGTTTTCCTCTTTTTGACCAGCTCAGTGAAGCTATTAAACGGACACCAGGCGTTCAGGGTAAAGCCCGGCTGGCCGAGGCACTGACAAAATTTGCAGAGTCAGTCAATAATGATGTAGCCGAGAAACTTGACAAACACTATGCCACCTTGTGGCCCAATAGTGAGGAAATTGCAACCATTGTCGACGGTTGGCCTCCTGAACTCAAAGAGCAAGCTCGATATATTAAAAGAAACTGGCCAGAACTGGTGTTAAAAGGTGACGTGAAGTTTAACTTCGATTCTACGTCGGAGGTTTGCTCCGACCACTATCGAAGCTATAGGGGTGCACCATCACCGTTAGGATATCTGGCATTTTTCCGTCTGGTCAAAGACATCTGGTTCGGTGCTGTGGATAAGAACAATGCATGCACTATGAACAGAGTCTGCCATCTGCTGATTTTCTTTACCAAGGAAATATCTGACAATACCTTCGCATACGAAGACGAAGGAGCCAGTCGAAAAGAACAATTCGAAAAAGTCATTCAACGGGAGCTGAAAAAAGGCATCTCATCGACTTATGATATCGGCGCTTTTGCTTTTATGCTGGTAGCAAACCCATCGTTATGGACTGATCATAAACTTGAAACCTTTCAGTTGATGATTGGCAGGGCCTTTATTGACGAGACCGATAAACTGACTCCCCTGTATTCTCAGTGGCAGGATCCAACCCAGCAAGATAAGGTTTGCAAAGCGGTCGAGGCCGAGATCATCCCTAATATTGCCCTTACCTTACATTACCTTGATGGCATTTATAACTACCTGATGAACTATAGATCAGTGGTCAGCTGGAGAAGTAATGCACTCAGTGAAGAGATTGCTAATGGAGACTATTTCGACAGCACCACTAAACAGTTGGCGCGTCCAATACAACTGGCTGAATGGAAAACGTTACCTCCTATTCCGCAAGTAAAAGAAATACTGTCTCAGTTTTATACTAATCCCAACAATCAGAAACTGTTTTTAGGAACAGAAGAATTCAAAGCATTCCAAAAAGAACAAAGACGACTGAAAGCCAGACAAGGGTTCATTGAGGCCATTAAAACTACGACAAAGCAGATTAAAAAAGAGAAATCTAAACTCATTAAAAAGCAGTTCAAAGAGCAGGGATTTGCAGTAACAAAGGATAATCAGGGCAATATCAGCTACGGAGAAGAATATTATCGAGAGCGCAAACAATACATTAGTCACCTTAAGGAACAAAAACTGGCCATTGAACAACATATTGGCATCCCTATTCCCTTTAAAGTAACGGCTTTGCAGTTGAGCCAGTTGCTTAAGGTATTTGATGAATTACCCATTGCTGAGCAACGGTACTGGAAAATGAGCCGCGCTTATGCTGAGAGCACTGCCATTCCAAAACTATTGGAAGACTTGACACTGACACAGGATTCGGAGCCTTCAGATCTGGCCGATGAGCACGAAAAACTGAGGGAACAACAAAGTAAATTTATTACTTGCCGCTGTTCAACGTGTACTGTTTGCGAAGCAACCCGTTATCTTTGTGAATGTCGAGATGGCTTGAACCGGAGACTTGCCATAAGAGAGAACAAACACAGAGATCACGTCCTGAAACAAAGAATTGCTAAAAGCGTTAAGGATTTTTATGCTAAAAATTTCTGTACAGAAGGCACTCCTGTGTTGGTCGAAGGTAAGCAAATAGCCATTCCCGCAGCACAGAGGCACAACCCAAATTACAGAAAACGCACAAAGTCCCCTGTTGATCCTGATAAAAGCACCCTCCCCCATCCAGCTAAAATCACTGTTTTTGAGCACATGCTCACGGATGGAAGCCAGTGTGAGAAAAAACACCGCTCAGAATTCGTGATTGATAAGGACCAGCGCAAGTTTATAACCGAAGTATTTCGTAAAAAAGTAAACTCTCCCGCAAAAAAACAACGACGTCACCGACATTCAGCACTACCTGCCGGGCAACTGAAATATAATAAAGTGCTCCAACAACTTTATAAACACCATGCTGACAATCCGGCCTCCCGAATAAGCACTACTAAAATCCTTGACTGGTTTGATAAAAACCCGGAACAGGCAGCTGCTGCTGTTAGCTATTTGCAGAAAAAGCCACAAGAGACAAGATCACTGTTTAAACCGGACACTCTGCAGTCTGCAACGCCTAAGTCATTTAAGGCAATTCCATGTCAGGAGGTCTATCACAATATTGAATCATTTAATAAACACCTTCATGACCTGGCAGCTGGAAAGGATAACAACTTCATTCCCCTGGATAAAAGGAAAATGAAGGGGTTATACCTCCATAAGACATTCTGCCTTGCCTGTCGGACTAATTTTGGTCAGAAGCGCGAGCTGCAAGCCCATTTAAAAGAGACGCATCAGGCAAGCATGGAGAAAACCTTTGAACGTATTCGAGCCATGGGACATGAGGCGACAGAAGAGCCGACTTCCACTGCGGTGATTGACTCTGTTAAAAACAGGGAGCTTCAAACCATTGAGCAAATGCCTTTCGATCAACGATCTGAAGCAATTGCGGCTGTTTTCGAGCATGAAAGTGTATAGATATAGAGATGCGATTTATCCAAATTGCAGGCTTAGATGCCAGAAGGGCATAATGTTCAACAGTAAGCATTATGCCCTTTTGAGAGATCAGCGAAATGAACGAGTTCGCCATTTCCCGGAGATCATCAGCAGGCAGGGGGTCACCAGCAGTGTTAACAGAGTGGCAAAGGTCAGCCCCCCTGCTATTGAGGTCGCCAGCTGATTCCACATCTGGGTGGAGGGTGCTCCAATCTCGATGGAATGATCAAACATATTGATGTTCATCGACAATACCATGGGCATCAGGCCCAATACGGTCGTGATGGTTGTCAGCATAACGGGCCTGAGACGCTGAGCGCCAGTTCTGAGAATCGCTTCTCGTACACTGTGCCCTTCTCTTTTAAGACTATTGAAAGTATCGATCAAAACAATATTGTTATTCACGACAATCCCCGCCAGGGCAATAATGCCGATGCCACACATAACGATGCCAAAGCTCTGACCGGTGATCATCAGTCCCAGGAAGACGCCACCGGTGGCCAATATCACGGCTGACATAATTAATGCAGCCTGATAGAAACTGTTGAACTGGGTGACCAGGATCATGGCCATGACAAACAGTGCGACGCTGAATGCTTGCATCAGGAATTGTCCGCTCTCTTTCTGGTCCTCTTCCTCGCCCTTAAAGTCAAAGCTGACACCATCGCCAAAATTGGCCGCTGCTAACGCTTGGGTCAATAACGGAATTTGTTGTGAAAGCAGCTCTCCAGCAACCAGATCAGCTGAAAGAGTGATGCTTCGTTTACCGTCTATGCGCTTGATATTATCGAGCTTGCTGGTGACTTCTCGCTCTGTAAAGTTACTGATGGGCACCAGCCCGGAAGAAGTCATTAGACGAAGCTGGTCAATACTTTCCAGATGTCGTTCACTTTCAGGGTAACGGATGCGTATATCCACCTCATCGTCGGAATCGTCAGGGCGATAGGACCCCACTGTTAATCCGGATGTCACCATTCTTACCATACTACCGGTTGTTGTAACGTCGGCTCCATATCGGGCAGCTTCAGCACGATCAATACTCAGACGCCACTCGTAACCGGGTGCTGGCCCTGAATCTTCAATATTGGTAAAAGAACCCAGATTCTCGAGCAGGTTTCTTGCTTTAGCTACTGCATTGTATAGAGTGTCGAGATTGTCGGCCCTGACAATCAGCTCCAGCGGCTTGCTGCCGGGAGGACCATCCTTGACACGTTCAACGGCTATGTCCAGCCCTGAGAATGCTGACAATCTTTGTTCAGCATCCCGGGCTATGGTCAAGGTTGTGTCACGGTACTGCCAGTCTTCAAGATTGATTCTTAAGGTCCCTACAACCTGGTTATCTCCGGTTCTGGCATAGAGTGTCTCCATGCCAGGCAGATCCAGCAGGCGGGCTTCTATGTTTGCCATCAGGGCATCTTTTTCGTCAACGGAAAGGTTCCCTGAGTTCACTTTTACGGTAATGATAATGGCATCAGTATCTACATCAGGGAAGAATTCAACACCACGGGAAGTCTTGATAAAAAGAGTAAAAATCAGCGCTACCGTGATGCAGGTAAAAAGTAACATCTTGCCAGGGTTGTCTATCGCGCGGGCTAAAACTGAAACATATCGTCCGGTGAATCCGGTGGTCTGATCAAATTCGCCTGACTCAACAGCCTGCATGGATGCTTTTTCTCCAGCCCCCAGTGAGCGGGGTTTGCCAATCATGGCACCCAGCGTCGGGATGAAAATCAGGGCCATGATCAGTGAAGAAGCCAGTGTTGCAATCAGAGTCAGGGGCAAGTACTTCATAAACTCCCCCATCATTCCCGGCCAGAACATCAGTGGAAAGAATGCTGCCAGTGTTGTGGCTGTGGAGGCGGTGATGGGCCAGGCCATTTTGCGAGAGGCTTCGAGATAGGCCTGTTGGCGATGAATCCCCTCCCCCATTCTCCTGTCTGCATATTCTGTGACAACAATAGCGCCATCAACCAGCATACCTACCGCCATAATCAGCGAGAAAAGCACGACCATATTAATGGTCAGACCCATAATCTCCAGAATCAGAATGCCCGACAGGAATGAACCGGGTATTGCGATGCCCACCAGAAAGGCACTGCGAGCCCCCAGGGCACCAATAATAATGATAACAACGAGAATCACTGCAGACAGGACGTTGTTCTGCAAGTCAGTCAGCATCCTTTTTATTTCTTCGGACTGATCACCCACGTAATCCACTTTCAACGTCTCGGGTCCGGCTGCAATACCATGATTGATGATAGTTTTTGCCACTTCAATGGCTTCGATAATGTTCTCACCGGGGCGCTTTTTTATTTCCAGGGCAATACTGTTTTCGCCGTTCAGGCGGGCATAGCCTCCGCCCTCTTTAAACGTACTCAGGACGGTAGCGACATCTGCAAAGGTCACTACCCGGTTCTCTTCTACTTTTACTGGTTGGGAAAGAATATCTGCCGGGGTTTTGTAAACGGCAGGGACTTTAACAGAGTAACTACCCTGGCCGGTATCCATGCTGCCAGCAGCGACCAGCTGATTATTCTGAGAAACCAGGTTAATGACATCGGCAGGCACCAGACCATAACTTTCCAGCTTCATAGGGTCGATAATAACGTCTACGACTTCTTCCCTGTCACCAGCGATATCTACTTCCAGAATCGCCTTGCGGGCTTCCAACTCATCCTTCAGGGCTCGGGCAATCTTTACCATGGTTCTTTCAGGAAGATGGCCCGAGAGAATAGCAGTCATCACAGGGTTTACGCTGGCCATGGTAATTTGTTCAATGACGGGCTCATCGGTTCCATCTGGCAGCTTGCTTTTTGCCAGGTTCACCTTGTCGCGGACATCGGCAAGCGCTTTATCAAGCTCCATACCAGCCTCAAACTCAAGTGTGACAGAGGCATGAGATTGTGAAGCCGTTGCAGAGAGTTCCTTGACGCCTTCAAGTCCCTGGAGCTCTTTTTCCAGAGGCAGAATCAGTAATCTTTCTGAATCTTCCGGTGAAATGCCTTCGTAGCTGACGGAAACATATACGAAGGGAATAGGAATATCAGGCGAAGATTCTCTGGGAATCGTCAGGTAGGAGACCATCCCCGAAATAAGAATCAGAATAAACATCATCAGAACTGTACGACTGCGATCCAGCGACAGGCCAATCAGGCTGCTCATGGTGTATCCCCTGCAAGCTTGTCTCCTTTAGCCGCAAGAGCCTGCTCCAGTTCAACCATCACCCGGTCCCCTTCCCTGACAAAACCCTGTCCTCTGGTGATGAGTCTGGCACTGGCAGGAATACCGCCAAGCCAGATACCGCTGGCTTCAGATTTGACAATATCAACGGCAGTGAAGTGCACCTGATCCTGTTCATCCACCCATTTGATGCCGGGGTTACCGGTCTCATCCAGACTTAATAAGGCCGGTGAAGCCTTGATGGCTTCAACTTGTTCCAGTTGAAGTTCAGCCTCAACACTCAAACCGGCCGGTGTCTCCATAGCTGCATTGGGCAGACTGAGTTCTACCTTAAAGGTTCGGGTGCCCGATTCCGCCAGACGGGCAATGTTGCGAACTTTTGCAGAGACTGTTTCACCGGAAGCAAAACGAATATCCGCGCTATCACCCAGGGTAACTGCAGCAATATGTGACTGGGGAACATCAACGGCAACCACCAGAGGATCAAGATCGAGTATCTCGGCGACGGGTTTCCCTGTTTCAATATAATCACCCTGCTCAACAAACCGGTCATTCAGAATGCCGGTTACCGGAGCACGGATTCGGGTGTTATCGAAATCAATTTCAAGCGTTGCAAGCGCTGATCGCGCTTCGCTCAGGTCCACTTCCAGTCGTGGCAAATCATTCTCAGCAATCAGGTTTTTACTTTTCAGTGACAGTGCTGATTCATAGTCCAGCTCAGCTTTTCGGACTCTGGCTTTGGCAGTGGCAATCTGGGCCGGTAATGCCCCCTCTTTCAAAGTGACGATAGCTTCTCCACTTTTCATGAGCTGCCCTTTCTGGCCGGTTGCGACTAGCACTCTGGCAGAGATTTCTGCACTGATCGTCACGATCCTGTCGGGCTGGGTTTCGCCAAATAAGCTAAGCGTACGATGAATGGATTCAACAGGAAAAACTTTGGCTGAGACTCTGGTCAGTGGTAATTCAGCAACAGGCCTGTTTTTCGCCACAGATGAGGATCTACCGGTATCGGACATGGAAGTCACATCTGCGGTCAGCAGATAGATTCCTAAAAGCCCAGCCATTCCTCCAGCAAGGATCCAGGATCGATTAATGTCAGGCATAGAGTGTTCGCAATGTGTCGTGATGGTTCCTGAGATGTCGTACGACCTTGTACGATTCTTTAAAGGAAACTATATAAAAGCTGACCATTGAGCAGCAAGCAAAGGCTGATATATTTGCACTTCTCTGACCTTTGGCCCTGATTCTTCAGCTTATAACCCTGGAGCTTTTCGGCTATGATGCAGCTGATACCACCTAAGGAAGCCGTTTCAAGGTTATGAAAGTCATTACATTCAATGTCAATGGAATCCGTGTTCGTCTGCATCAACTCAAGGCACTGATCGAAAAGCATCAGCCGGAGGTCATTGGACTGCAGGAGATCAAAGTCACTGATGAAGATTTCCCGGTCGAGGCCATTGAAGCCCTGGGTTATCATGTTGAGTATTTTGGACAGAAAACACACTATGGTGTTGCCTTAATGAGCCGTAAAAAGCCTGTCCGGGTTGAGAAAGGTTTCAAAAACGATGGCCCTGACGCCCAAAGGCGTCTTATCACCGGAGAATACCAGACCGACAGTGGCCAATCCTTTACCGTCATTAATGGTTATTTCCCTCAGGGCGAGAGCCGTGATCACCCTACCAAGTTTCCAGCCAAGCAGGCTTTTTATCAGGATCTGATGAGCACTCTGGAAAAAGAGTATTCACCGGGTCAACCTCTGCTGGTTATGGGCGACTTTAATATCTCCCACACGGATACTGACATTGGTATCGGTCCCGATAATGCAAAGCGCTGGCTAAGGACTGGAAAATGCAGTTTCCTGCCGGAAGAAAGAGAGTGGTTTGATCGTCTTCTGGCCTGGGGCTTCAATGATTGCTTTCGTGTGTGCCCTGAAAAGAACAGCGAAGAACTTTACAGCTGGTTTGACTACCGCAGTCGTGGATTTGATCGTGAGCCCAAACGAGGTCTTCGAATAGATGGTGTTATCGCAACGGACTCTTTGATGACGCACTGCAAAGCAACGGGCATTGATTACGATATTCGTGGTCTTGAGAAGCCTTCAGATCATGCTCCTCTCTGGGTAGAATTCGACGTTTGATTGTTATCTGATGCAAAATAGCCTCTTATATCAAGAGGCTAGAGTATTTTTATAATGCTCTTTGAGACTATTCGATAATCTCAACGGTGTCGCCCAATCGGATAATGCCTTCTGATTCATGGATCAGGTTTTGTCCAAAAATGACGCCCATCTCCGTTCTTCTGTAACCTGACAATGTCAATAGCGGATCTTTTCCTGTCTTGGCGCCTGTTGCCGGATCAACCGTTGTCATGACACATCGACTGCAAGGCTTGGCGACACGGAAAACCACCTCACCTATTTTGATTCTTTTCCAACGATCTTCTGCATAAGCCTCGTTGCCCTGAACGACAATATTGGGTCTGAAACGGTCCATGGTGACCGGAGTATCAAGGCGGCTGTTAAGCTCCTGCAATGAAGCTTCTGTGGTCAGAAGAAAAGGGAAACCATCAGCAAAAGCCGTGCAGTCGCCCTCATTGGCAAAACGAAGATCCACCTGACGATGCACCTGATTTGAGAACTTAACCATTCTGCATGGCAAGCCAAGACATTCCGTGAGCCATCGGGATGCGGCATCGCCCGCATCAAGCGCCTGCATTTCATCTTTCCAAACCACAACAGGCTTTTGCGAGGCTGCAGACGCTTGCTCCGGGTCTTTAATGATGAGATCAGACATGCCCGGTGCAGACAGGTTCAATCCACCTTCGTCTGGAATGGCAGCAATCAATGCCATTTTTGGATAATGGCGCTGGGTCATAAATTTGCCATCGGGCTCGACGACCAGCCAGCGTCGATCATTAATAAATCCCATAGGATCAATAACAGCCTGATCGACTGAAATCTTCTTGAGTGACTTCACCGGGTGAATGGCAAGATGGGACACAGTCAGGGAAGAATGAGTCATTAAAGTCTCACTATGAATTTAAAGATTGAGCGCATAGCCCGATTGCCATGCCCACCTTATTTTGGAGAGAATGTACCAGATTTTTACCTGTAACTTCGAGGTTTTATGAACCCTAATCTGGTGGACATCGGTGTGAACCTCACCGATAAGCAATTTTCAGAGGATCGGGATGAAGTCGTGGCGCGTGCCGTTAAAGCAGGCGTGAATACGATGGTTCTTACAGGAACCTCTGTTGTTGAGTCTCAGCAGGCATTGGAACTGGCCGAAAAGTATTCCGATTACTGCTACTCAACGGCTGGTATTCATCCGCACGATGCAAAAAATGCCACAGAGTCCTGTTACAAAGTCCTGAAAGAGCTGTTTCAGGCACCGCCAGTAGTTGCTGCGGGTGAAATGGGTCTGGACTTTAATCGGGATTTTTCACCCAGACCGATTCAGGAAACCGTTTTTCAGCAACAGTTACAGCTGGCCGTTGAAGCAGGTCTTCCTGCTTTCTGCCATGAACGCGATGCAGCTGAGCGTTTTACAGCCATTGCCAGAGAGTTCAGAGATCATCTTGATGGGCTGGTTGTGCATTGTTTTACAGCCGACAAAAAAGCGCTCTATCAATACCTTGATCTGGATCTGCACATTGGCATAACCGGCTGGGTTTGTGATGAAAGGCGTGGTACGCACCTGCATTCATTACTGAAAGAGATTCCGGCAAATCGCCTGATGATAGAAACTGATGCCCCCTGGCTTCTGCCCAGAAGCATGGACAAAAAACCAAAGAGCAGGAGGAATGAGCCTGCCTTTTTGTCCTGGGTAGTGAAAACCATTGCCGAGCAAACGGGAAAAACCTATGAACAAGTGGCCAGAGAGACATCAGAAACGGCCAGTAGCTTTTTCGGACTGGTGAAGCGGTAACTCTACATTTGCCTTCCCGCGCAGAGTGGTTGGAGTTTTGCGACAACCTCTTCAGGGCGGGTTTCCTTGACCGGATTTCCTTTTTTTAGCCAGGGAAGCGACATCAACTGCACTTGAATATCGCCGATATCTTTCTACAATTCGTTGTACAATGTATAGCAATGTAATACATATTTGACTTATAGAGAGTAAAACATGAAGCAGGAAATGCTCAGTGCCCGTATCGATCACGATACCAAGGCCGCCTTTACTAATATCTGCGAAGCTGTTGGTTTAAGTACTTCTCAGGCTATTAATCTCTTTGCCAAAGCGGTAATCAATCACGGTGGAATCCCCTTTGAACTGCGAGTTCAGAAGCCCAACAAAACCTCGGTGGCTGCAATGAAAGAACTGTATGAAGGCAAAGGTCAAAGCGCCGAATCCGTCAGTGTTTTAATGAATGAGCTGACTGATGGCAAGGTAAATGATGTATAGCCTGGAATATTCCAATCAGTTTAAGAAGGACTTTAAAAAGATCACCAAACTGGCCATTGCAGATATTATTGCCGTAGGTGATGTTATTGGTACTTTACAGCGAGGCCAAACGCTGGATGCCCGCCATATGGATCATGCATTGGTTGGCGACTGGCTCGGCTTCCGGGACTGCCATATCAAACCCGATTTGGTATTGATCTACCGCATCCACGATAGAAAACTGCAATTGGCTCGCATTGGTTCTCACAGTGACTTATTTTAGCAAGTCAGTCATTCCCGTAGCCGGTTTCAATATAATTGATGGGTTACCTCCAGGAACGAGTGGGCTCTATGAATATCAAGGCTTGGGTGCACTAGCTTTTTCAATTTGGATCCAGATGAACAATGACGTCGGCATTGGGAAGGAACGCCATAATGGCATCTTCCGCTGCCTGACCAATATCATGAGCTTCGTGCAAGCTCTGATCACCATCAAGGTCGATGTGCATCTGGATAAAGGGAACCCGACCAGAAATACGGGTTCTCATCTCATGGATGCCAAGAACCCCTTCAATAGCCAGCACAATGCGTTCAATGTCCTGAACCTGCTGCTCTGGCAATGAATGGTCCATAAGCTGTTGAACCGCATGCCATGCCATTTTGCCAACACTGACCAGCATATAAATCGATATCAGGAGAGCAAATCCCGGATCAAGATAGAAGTAACCCTGACTGGCACCATAGAGCGCAATAATAACAGAGGCATTGGTGAGCAGGTCGACCCGGTAATGTGCGGAGTCTGCAGCAATGGCAGCAGATCCGGTTTTCTTCACAACATAGTTTTGTATAGACAGAAGTATGAGAGTCACCACGATCGAGAAAAGCATGACGGTCATGCCCACTGTTTCATTGTCAACGCTGCCTTCCTCTCCTAACAGCTGGTCAGTTGCGCTGAGAAACAAAATAATGGCCGAGCCAGAAATAAAAGCAGATTGAGCCAGAACAGCCAGATACTCAGCTTTGCCATGGCCAAATCGATGCTCTTTATCGGCAGGTTCGAGGGAAATTTTGACTGCCACGAGTGTGATCACCGAGGCAACCACATCCATGACAGAATCCAGCAGTGTTGCCAGAACACTCAGAGAACCGGTCATAAACCAGGCGGCAATTTTAACGAATAAGAGGATGGCGGCAGTTGTGACTGAGGCCATTGAAGCGAGCTTCATTAACTTTTCATGGCTGTCAGAGATTTTTTTAAAGGCTGTAGACATACGATCCATCAATGTTGTGTAAACTGTTTCCCTAGTTTCAGAATACTGAATCTGTAATAAAAATCCTAGGAGCCTGACTAAGAAGCCATCAACTCCGGGATGAATGCTCAGTCAGGTGGTTATAGATCCATTCTCCGAGCTCTTCCATTTCAAACGGCCAGCCTATCTCGTCACCCTCTTCGGTAGCGATCACCGGGATTCGGACACCATATCGTTCAATCAAATCGTCAGATACGCTGATTTCAACCGCCGACCAACAGAATTGACTATGAAGTTGGGGATGTTGGCCGAGAATTATAAGGAACTCTTCAACATGATCACACAGATGGCAACCAGATGTGGTATAGAAAGATAAGTGCAGCACAAGTTTTCCTGAACAGCGGGAGGCTAAGTCGGATACAATTGTAACCGTTCATTTAGCTCACCCCAAAATTTTGCTAGAGAGCTGTATTTTCACTGTAAAAAGAATAACCAGGCCCTATAAACGATGGACTTTACTTTTTTCAATCAATTGATGTTAATTCTGGCTCTCTCCGTGGGAGCCATTGCTCTGTTTCATCGCCTGAATCTGCCCGAAAGCCTTGGCTATCTGGCGGTGGGTATCGTGCTTGGCCCCACCGCTACCGGCTTGATCGATCATAGCTTTGATATCAGCTTGCTGGCAGAAATTGGCGTGGTCTTCCTGCTGTTTACTCTTGGTCTGGAGTTTTCGCTTAAACGAATTAAGTCCATGAAGCGGGAAGTGTTTGGGCTTGGGGGCGGGCAGGTCCTCTTGTGTGGGGCAGGAATCTTTGCGGTTTTGCTGGTGGTTGGAACATCAGTAAAAGAAGCTTTGATCGTCGCAGCAGCTCTTGCTTTATCTTCTACTGCGATTGTTTCCAAAGAGTTGACCCAGAGCAATGAAATTCGCAGTCGTCAGGGCCAGATGGCGATTGGTGTGCTGCTGTTCCAGGACATTGCCGCAGTTCTGTTCCTGATTCTGGTTCCAGCCCTGGCGGGGGCGGGAGACAAATCAGTCTTCACCACCATTAGCATGGCTCTGGCCAAGGGCCTGCTTTTTGTCCTTCTCATGATGGCCGTTGGTAAATGGATTTTGCCCAGAGTCTTCAACGAAGTCGCGAGGGCCCGCTCTGAAGAGTTATTTGTATTAACCGCTCTCATGGTTGCTCTGATGGCGGCCTGGTTAACCCATGTTCTGGGTTTGTCCATGGCTCTGGGTGGTTTTATTGCTGGCATGATGATGGGTGAGAGTAACTATAAGCATCAGGTGGAAGCGGATATCCGACCTTTCCGGGATATTTTACTGGGACTGTTCTTTGTCTCCGTCGGGCTGATGCTGGATCTGAATATCCTGCTGAATTTCTGGCCAGCGATTATCCTGGGTACAGTGGGTCTGGTCATCTTCAAACTGGGTATCATTACGCTACTGGCAAGGGTGCTCAGAGAGAAAAAAAGCACTTCACTCAAAACCGGTCTGGCTCTGGCTCAGGGGGGGGAATTCTGTTTTGCCCTCATTGCTCTGGCTACTCAATATGGCCAAACGGAGGGAGAAAGAGCTTCCGTGGTGCTGGCCATCACTATTCTATCCATGATTCTGGCGCCATTGCTCATCAGAAACAGCAGCAAAATTGTCAATCTTTTATATAAGAAACAGGAGGCTATACAGTCCCAAATTGATCAGGGCGATATTGAGCAGCAGGTCTCCCACATCAGACAGCATACCCTCATTTGCGGCTACGGCCGTGTGGGACAGACAATAAGCCGATTCCTGGGGCAGGAAAAGCTGGCCTTTGTAGCAGTAGATAATGACCCCTTACATGTTCATGAAGCCGGACTTGCAGGCGAACCTGTCTTTTATGGAGACTCGCGTCGTTTGGAGCTTCTGGAGTCAGTTGGTTTGAAACGCGCCAGGCAAGTCATTGTCTGTATCGATCGCAGTGAAAATGCCCTGGAGATTGTCAAAACAATTCGTTCCCATTATCAGGATATTCCCATTCTGGTCAGAACCCAGGATGACAGTCTGACAGACTCACTCAAAAAGGCCGGTGCCACAGCCGTTATTCCTGAAGTGCTCGAATCCAGTTTGTTGATCGTCAAGCATGTTCTGTTAATGCTGGGCATAGATCGTAATCAGGTCAGAGACAAGATCCATAAAGCCAGAGAACAACAATACGATATTCTCAATGGTTACTATCCCGGCTATGAAGATGTTATGGGAGACAGCGAGGAAACTTCTTTACGGCATGCTGTTAACGTTTGCCGGGGTAATACCTGTGAAGGATTGAATCCCCGTGATTTACCGCTTGAAGACGATGTTTCTGTTGTTGAAGTAAAACGGGACGGCCAAAGTCTGGATCCGGAAGAAGTGGATGCCCTCGAACAAGACGATATTGTTATTCTGACCGGGCCTCTTGCACCTATGCAGCAATCTGAAAAGAACCTTATCTGATATTTTGGCAGTCCTGAAATACGGGCTGCCACATTCTCAAAACCCTTCCGAAACATTTAGCTTTTTTCAGTGTGAGATAACTGCCTGAGATAACAGTCACCATTTATATAATAAAAAGAACTCCATTAATTTCAATATGATACAAGAATAACCTAATAATTATTCAAACAGACACTATAATGAATTTTCGAAAGGACTTCTGTGTAAAACAGGGCGTTAACAAAAACTTTTATAATATTAAAATAGGTGAATACTATGGTCATTCGATCGATTCGGCTGTCCCTCAGTTCGTGTTTTTTGCTGATGTTGATTCTGACCATAAAGCCCTTAAACAGTCACGCCATCTTTCTTGAATTTTACTTGCCACCCTACTTCTCCGGCATGGAAGGACATCCGATTGTTTCCAGAGAAGAAGTTCCTCAGAATACTACCCTGATCCAGCAGCAAGAACCTTTTTTCTGCAATGACTACGAGACTAATTTTAATTATTTTAACAGTCTTCCATCCGCCTCATTAATCAAGTTTGGTGGTTTCGCATTGTTGGGATCAGCTTTTACCAATTCAATAGCAGGCGGAGTTGATCCTCATAATTACTGGCACAAGCCTGTTTTTCTGTTGAATCTGGTCACCATTCTTTCCTGGTCCATCCCTCAGACCAGCTTCACCAACGAATACGCTCTACCTGTTGCAGAATACCGCGAAGTCGAAAAGGTGTTAGACCAAATAAAAACGACAGAAAGCAACGAGACTCAGCGTTATAAGGAAGAACCTTCAGCCGGTTACGTCCTGACGGGCCTGTCATTTGTTGGCCTTAATTTATTCGCTGAATTTTATAATGCCAACAATCCATCTCCGGGACCCGGAGTGAATATGCTGGAAAATTTCGCCATCGGAGCTAAATCCATTGGTGTCACCAGCAATATGGCATCAGCCCTGAGAACTCAATTAAAAAATATCTACCTGAGTAAAGGCTTTACAAGTTACGAAGCGACTGCGGCAGCATCAAGAGATGTAACAACCATCTACGTTGTCCTTCTGGCTGGGGTGGTAAACACGGGTCTGCTCAACTCAGCAGCCATGGAAGGTATAAACGCCAAAGATATTGAGCAGTATTCATTGGCGATGGCTCGTTATGTCGGTCGAAAATACTACCACGTATCCCTATCGGGCGGCCTGATGATCAGTGCCGCTTATGAAACCATTGGCTCTCTTGAGAATTACTGTATGGCAAACTTTGATCATGTTTTACCTCATGCCCACTATGGGGAGTCAGAAAAACTGGTTTTATGTAAAGGGTTAGCTTCTGTTTCTATGGCCAGCATGAGCGGTCTGGCCTTATTGAAATTATCCAGTGGTTTGCCCTGGGTCTATCTTGTGAATGCTCTAGAAGCAGCGGGTCTGGTCAACACTGAAATGGCGATCACTCTGGGTCGAAACCTGTTCGACCATCCGATTGCTAAAGATACGGCAGGGCTCGCCATGGGAGGCGCTATTACGGCAGGTTCGCTTTACCTCAACCTCCGATACTTCCCCGGATCGATGATGATGTACATACTCCAGGGCTCCGGGTTAATCATGATCTACGAAACGGGCTCTGCACTGGTAAGTCATTCTTATCCGACTGCAGGAAAGGTACTGGCACTTGGTCATACCGTGATGGGAAATTATGACTATGCCTGTAAGCCAAGACCTTAAGGTCTCAGTTATCAAACCCCTCAAGCTTTCAGGTGTTTTTATTATTAAAGGATGCTCTATGCAATTAATGCTCAAACAGTTAATTTTTTTGGTTTTATCTGCTTGCTTCACTTCTCTCTGTGTTGGCCAAACAAACTCGAAGTTGCGTGATCCTCATACTGCTCCGGCTCCGGGTTTTGAAACGGGAATCGATGTACACGCTGCCTGGTTTCAGCAGCACTTTGGTGTTGATGCTATACAAGAGCAGGAGTCCGTAGAATTTATCATAACTGAGTTACCGGATATGTATTCGGAAGAGGCAAGAGAATATCTCGAGGTGACATTACCTGGCTTGTTAAAGGCAAGAAGTCTGGATCACGAAATTCGGGCACCCTGTAATCAGCAGAGACTCAAGTGTGATGTTGAGATTTACCTTTTCAATCAACAGGGAACTTCAAAGCAGCTGACAGAGATTGTGCGCTTTACGGTACTTACGCAGATAAAGCCAGCCGAAGTATCCTCAGGCTCTGAACATTCATCATTAGAAAAAGATGCCCAGTTACATTGTACTGCGAAAATGGATTGTCCTACCGCTACTGATTCGGAAACAAAAACGGCTTTATTTCAGGAGTCAGATCTGCCTGAACTTGGTACGGACTGGCTGGAAAAAGTCCATGTTTATCAAAATAAGGAGAATGGAGACAGTCTGGTCATAAGGAATAACATTGTTTATTACACCGGTAAATCACTGACTGTTCTTCTCAAACTTTTCAATTCCCTGCTCTTCAGCTCGGGACCTGTTGATACCAGTGACGGATATTATGGACATTTCGCCAACGCTCAAATACTGGCAGAAGCTCTGGCATTGGGGGATATAATACCGCTTTTGATCAGAGATCATAATTGGTCTTACATCACACCTCAGATAGATGCCAGCGGTTACACTTTGTCTCTTGCTATTTTTTGCACCTATTTACATTATCGGGATAATCTGGGCCTGGTTCTAAACAAGAAAGAGATGTCTGAGTCTGATGTGCGGATATTCTATACGTGGAAGCTGTTTGCGAATATTGCGACCAAAGCGATTAATGAGGTTGCTGAGAAGAAAATATTTGCCAAAGAGACCGATAGCGAGATTAATAAAATGAAATCCTCGCTGTTCACCAGTTTAGTTACAGCCCTTCCCTATGGAACAAAGTTAATGGTCACTGCCTTTACGGGTAATACCTATGCCAATAATATATTGAAGGCGGTACCGGCAGATCACTTCCTCTCCTGCTCGATCAGTGTCAATGGTGCCTGCATTCAACTGTTCTTCCATCGTATTCTGGGTGAAGCTGATATAACCATTGTTCCTGCCACCAGTCTGGAACCGGCCAAAAAAGTGACATCTGGCCTTTCCTATATCCCGTCAGCCATAACACAGGCTGCCATAGGAAAAGCGTTTAATAGCCTTGGAATGACTGTATGCGGTGGACATTACATAAAAGGAGCCGGGTATGCATTGGTTGATGGTGCCGATAAATATCTGGTGGCTCAGGGGGCCAGTGACTTTACCCGCTATTCAGCGTTAATGGCTGGCTCTCTTTTTATGAGTTACAGCAACTACTCATTCAGTAAGACATTTGCGAGCGGATTCACCAATCGCTATGCAAAATATCTCATGATTTGGGCGACTACAACTTTTATGACATTGTCTGAACTCTACTTTCACACGTCTACCTTGAGGTGATTTTTAAGATTATCACGCTTTGTTAATTTTTCTCCTGTCATATCACTTGCGACTTCATCACTGGCATGTAATAAATGAGACGAACTCACGAAACGGGGAATTATCATGGCAAAGGGCACTGGCTTCCTGTCAACGCTGCAGAGCGCCTTAGCGTCTGCGTTTGGTGTGCAGAGTGAAAAAAACAGGGCGCGTGATTTTTCGCAGGGACGTCCGGCGCACTTCATCATCGCCGGTATTGTGGGAACGCTTGTTTTTATTCTGATCCTGGTAATGTTGGTGAAACTGGTGCTCAGTCAGTCTGGGTAGCTTATTGATGGCTGACCCAGTATACAGCAGTAACAACAATCAGCATTACTATCGAAACAGCTGCAATGGCATCAACAGTACTGTCTTTCATGGGCTTTCCCTGAGACATTTCTCATTCCCTCAATCAGTTATTCGATGGTGCTCCTCCAAGCTAGCTGATTATCGCTTTTCGGGCAACTGCTCAATGATCCTTTTCCGCGCCATAAGTCTTGATTGAAAAGTTTATCTGGAATAATGTGTTTGTGGCACTTAAGCAAAGCGACCTATTCAGTCTCCCGAATACATGGATTTCTTCGGATATGCAGTTTTCATCTAGTTATATAAAAAAATTTTTTATTACTAAATACAAAAATACTGTTATCTTGTCTACTCTCGGTCGTAGCTGGAATCTGCATCGAGCCTGAAACAGATTTCCAGAAGCCTGATATAGTCAGGCCTCTGGATAGCTCGCCAACCCATTTAGAAAAATTATTCCCATGTATAAATACGATGAGTACGATCAACGCATCGTCGACGAAAGAGTGAGTCAGTTCAGAGAGCAGACTCGACGTTACCTCGCCGGTGAGATCGCAGAGGACGAGTTTTTACCCCTGCGTCTGCAGAATGGCCTCTATATTCAGCGTTTTGCTCCCATGCTGCGGATCGCAATCCCGTACGGCATGTTGAATACCCGCCAGGTTAGAAGACTTTCTGAAATTTCGCGCAAATATGATAAGGGCTATGTGCACTTCACTACCCGCCAGAACGTACAGTTGAACTGGCCTCTGCTTGAGCAGGTTCCTGATATCCTGGCTGATCTTGCGGAAGTTGAGATGCATGCTGTGCAGACCAGTGGTGCCTGCATTCGTAACACGACGACTGATCAGTTTGCCGGTATTGCACGAGATGAAATTGTAGACCCAAGACCCTGGTCTGAAATCATCCGTCAATGGTCAACATTCCACCCGGAATTTGCCTTTTTGCCCCGTAAATTCAAAATCGCCGTTTGTGGTTCTGAAGAAGATCGTGCAGCTACCATGGTTCATGACATTGGCGTCCATGCCTTTCGAAATGAGAGCGGCAATGTGCGATTCAAGATACTGGCCGGTGGTGGACTGGGACGAACTCCCATGGTCGCCAGTGTCATCAGAGAGTCCATAGAGGCTGAACATTTATTGACCTATCTGGATGCCATTCTGAGGGTTTACAACCGCTATGGCCGTCGTGACAACAAATACAAGGCGCGCATCAAGATTCTTGTAAAAGCCATGACACCTGAAGTGTTCACAGAGAAAGTGGAATCAGAATGGGAGCAGATCAAAGATTCCGCATCCCTTCTGCCTGAAGCTGAGATAAAGCGTGTCAGCCAGCACTTTGTTGATCCAGAATACAAGGGACTGGTGGATCAGGACTTTAATGATCTGGCTTTGAAAGCGCCGACAGGTTTCCATTCCTGGCTGAAACAGAATGTGTTTCCCCATAAGAAACCAGGTTACTGTGCCGTCACCCTGACTTTGAAAGCTACCGGGGATGCTCCTGGTGATGTATCTGCAGAACAGCTGGATGTTATTGCTGATCTTGCCGATCATTACAGCCTGGGAGAGCTCAGAGTTAGCCACGAGCAGAATCTGATATTCGCTGACGTGGAACAAACGGCACTGATTGAACTTTGGGAAAAATTGTCAGCTGTTGGCTTGGGGACGGCCAATCGTGGCCTGTTAACCGATGTGATCTGCTGCCCGGGTGGTGATTTCTGTGCACTGGCCAATGCTCGATCTATTCCTCTGGCAGAGGAAATTCAGCGCAAGTTCGACGATATTGACTATCTGCATGACGTCGGTGAGCTGGACCTGAACATTTCAGGTTGCATGAATGCCTGTGCCCATCACCATGTGGGTCATATAGGTATTCTGGGTGTCGACAGAAAAGGCATTGAATATTATCAGGTTCAGGTCGGTGGCTCTGCTTCAAAAGAAGCTGCCCTGGGCAAGATTATTGGACCTTCATTCAAGCGTGAAGAAATTCCTGACGTGCTGGAGAAGATCCTCAGTGTTTACATAGAGCAGCGTCATGAAGATGAACTGTTTATCGATACCTGCCAGCGCATTGGCATAACCCCTTTCAAGGAGCGTGTGTATGCCCAGGCTGCTTAAAAATAGCGAAGTTTTTGAGGATGATTACCGGATTCTGGATTCAGAATCTGCAGATCAGGTATTTGCAGGGACACTGCTGATTCCAGCTAAGGAACTCGATCAATATAAGAAACTGCTTGAACAAAAGCAGCAACCAACCGGCTTGTTCCTTGATAGTGATGACGAAGTTGAAAATTATGCTGACATACTGTCCAGCTTCGACCTGATTACCATTAATTTTCCCAAGTTTATTGATGGTAGAGGCTACTCCCTGTGCCGCATCCTCAGGGACCGTTATCATTACAAAGGAGATATCAGAGCCGTGGGTGACGTGCTTATCGATCAGATTTTCATGTTGCAGCGGTGTGGCTTTTCAAGTTATTACCTCAGAGAAGACCAGAAAGCAGAAGATGCTATCAAGGCATTGGACACTTTTACCCTAAGGTATCAGGGAAGCACTGATGATCCTGAACCTCTCTACAGAAAAAGACAGGCATCTTAGAAGAGCCAGATCCAACTTGTTAAGGGCTGCTGTCAGCGGCCCTACCCTTCTCTTGTTTACCGGACTCACAGCCTTGGGTATATACTTGGCCTTTTAGCTTCAAGCAAAATGCGGGCTGGAATAGCCCTTTTATAAACAATCATTTATCTGGCGAGTCTAATGGAAAGTGGTTCCCTGCTCTTCTCTTTCTTCCTTATCTTCAGTGGTGCTGCAATACTTGCTACTGCTGCGCTGTTTACACGTCAACCTCTCCTGGTCGCCTACATCGTACTGGGTGCCTTTCTGGGCCCCTATGGCATGGAAATGGTTACGGATACCGGGCTTTTAAATGATATTGCCCACGTCGGAATTATATTCCTGCTGTTTTTGCTCGGACTGGATATGCAGCCCGCTCACCTTGGTCATCTGCTCAAGAAAACAGCTACGGTAGGATTAATCAGTTCGATCATATTTGCACTAACCGGTTATGGACTGGGACTGGCATTTGGTTTCAGCCAAAAAGAAGCCGTCATAACCGGTGCGACAATGATGTTCTCCAGTACCATTATTGGTATCAAATTATTGCCAACCACGGTACTGCATCACAAACATACAGGCGAAATTCTTGTCAGTCTGCTGCTTTTGCAGGATCTGCTGGCGATTCTGGTTCTCCTGCTGCTGTACAACTTTGATGGTGGATTTGCCAACAGTAAAATGGATGTTCTGATGGCTCTCGCCGCACTTCCTATGATCATAGCTGCGGCTTTTTTGGCTGTTCGTTATGCTCTGCTGCCATTGATGGCACGCTTCGACCGGTTTCATGAATACATGTTCCTCTTAGCCATTGGCTGGTGTCTTGGCTTCGCTGAACTGGCCCATGCCTTGAATCTTTCCTATGAAATTGGTGCCTTTATTGCCGGGGTCAGCATTGCTACCAGCCCGATTTCTCAGTACATAGCCATTAATCTCAAGCCTTTGCGGGATTTTTTTCTGGTTCTGTTCTTCTTCTCAATCGGTGCCAGCTTTAACCTCAATCTGTTCGGAGATGTGTGGCTGCCTGCGGTTATCATGACCGTTATTTGTCTGCTTCTGAAACCTGCCACATTTGGTATCTTACTGAGTGCCAATGAGAACAAATCAACGGCATGGGAAGTCGGTTTCAGATTGGGCCAGACCAGTGAGTTTTCTATTCTGATTGCAGTACTGGCAGCGGGGCAGATGTTGATGGGAGAGATCGCAGCTCACGTCGTCCAGGCAACTGCCATATTAACGTTGATCATCTCTTCCTACGTGGTGGTGTTTAACTATGAATCACCCATAGCGGTATCGGAAAAGCTGAGAAGAGACTAAAACAAAAAAAACCGCACAATACGGGGTTCTCCCATCCAGATAACACTACAACTCGTTCCCATGCTCTGAGGTCGTCATTCCCGCGAAGGCGGGAATCCAGCGCCAACGGTGGATCTCTGCCTTCTCGGGGATGACAAGGCCAAGGGGGCATCGGGCAGTATGGTTCTGGTGGTGAGTCTGTGTGGATTCCCGCCTTCGCGGGAATGACGAGAATGAAGTCGGGAATGACGGGAGTCAACTCGTTCCCACGCTAGAGCATGGGAACTATCCAGATATCACTTTGAGCAGTTAAGAAAAGTATCGACCCTGAGACAATCTTTCCCAGATTTTTCCGAAGGCATTGTCCAGAGTCGTTTCAGCAGCCAAGCCCAGTTTACTGGCCATTCCTTTCTTCACTTCATAAGTGACCTGAATAATGTCTGAGGAGTCTACCCTGCTATAGATATACTCATCACTGGTCATGACCAGATCAATCAGGTTTTTCTCAATCGCCTGACGGCCATACCAGATTTCACCGGTAGCGACCTCTTCTACGTTGACCTGCTCACGTTCCTCCTTGATAAACTCTTTGAACAGCTCATGAGTGTCCTGGATATCCTGCTTGAACTTATCACGCCCCTTTTCAGTGTTTTCGCCAAGAACCGTCAGAGTGCGTTTAAATTCACCGGCAGTGTGCAGTTCAATATCAACATCATGCTTTTTAAGCAATTTATTGATATTGGGCAGCTGAGCCATCACACCTATGGAACCAATCACGGCAAAAGGCGCAGCAACAATCTGATTAGCCGTACAGGCCATCATATAACCGCCACTGGCAGCCACTTTATCGACTGCAATAGTGAAATTAATACCACGATCCCTAATACGTTGTAGCTGGGAAGCTGCAAGACCATAGGCATGTACCATACCTCCCGCACTTTCCAGCTTCAGAAGTACTTCATCCTTGTCTGTGATAACAGACAGTACTGCAGTGATCTCTTCACGAAGAGACTTGACTGCAGAAGCTTTCATATCGCCGTGAAAATCAAGGACATACAGACGTGGTTTTACTTGCTTTTCTTTATCCTTTTTCTTTTCCTTGTCGGCTTTCTTTTTTTCCTTTGCCAGCTGCTTCAGCCCTTCCTTGTCGAGCGTCGCATGCTGAAGATCATCCTTCAGATGCTGATAGTGTTCATTCAGTTTCTTGATTTCAAGATGCCCTTTACTGATCTTTTTGGATTTTTGTCCCATTGCAGCTGCCGCAACAATGATGATCAGCAGTGCCACAACAAATGTGACCACTTTGGCAAGGAATAAGCCGTATTCCGCCAGATACTCCAAGAGAGCCTCCAATAATTCATTTCAATATGAGTGCTTAAGGATACCTGAAAAAGAGAATGTGAAAAGTCCAACTAATGCTTGGTTGGCCATCTGCTTACCTGCGGCTTGAGTGATCTCCAGCGACCAGTTTTTGAGAACATCAGCTGATGGCCTCCGGCTCTGCCGTAGGTCATTTGACTGGTCACACAAAGGCAGAGACAGTCGTTTTGATGACCATGTGTTCCGTATTTTTTGAGTGGTAGAATTTGCACGGAGCCAAATTTTTAAACACAACAAAACATATGATTGTATAATATTAAATATCTATCAACATCCTGGATATTGTGAATTTCGGTGGAATGTCCGGCAGATCATCTCTAAGGAACCATTCGGCACTCACCAGCTCTGCCTCTTCAAGCTTAATCTCACCTGATTTATATTCAGCGTGATAGCCCAGCATCAAGGCATGGGGAAAGGGCCAGCTCTGACTGAGTTGGTACTTTATTTCACCGACCTCCAGACCCACTTCCTCCCTGATCTCTCTTATTACAGCTTCCTCAGCACTCTCGCCCGGCTCGACAAAGCCCGCGATGACCGTATGCATTGTTGTATCACGCAAATGTCGCTGATGTTGAACAAGCAGTACTTCATCCCCTTTATGAACAAGAACTATGATGCACGGAGATATCCTTGGATAGTAAGTCATTTCGCAGGCTGAACAAACCATTGACCAATCCCCTTCGCTTGACATGCATGGACTACCACAGCGGCCACAGAATTGGTGGTCTTTTCTGGATCTCAGGATTTGAGCGGCGTGACTGTATAACGCCACCATTGATTCAGGTTGCATCGCCATATATTGTCGGGCATTAACAGCACTCCCCTCTTCAGGAATTCGGTCTGTTTTTATAACCGACACCGAATATTCGTCCAGATTTCCAGTTCTGATTGATTCGTGGTTATCCATCCAGGGGTGTTTCTCCCAGAGGAACTCCCCCTCGGAATTCATCAGGATGTCATGACCAGACAGAATTAGATAACGATCAGCATTACCCCCTTCCGGGGTCCAGCCGTTTGCAGGTTGGTATTGGTGCATGTATGTCACTGCTTTCGATGATGAGTTAATGGTCAGTCGGTCATTGCAAACTGGTAGCAATTACCAATTCTGCTGGCCTATCTTTTCCAGTTTTTCCTGATGCAACTGTAATTCAGCATCGGTCGGTTTGATGATTTTCAAGGCGGGTCTGTCCAAAGATAGACGTCTGATAACCGTTACATCATCAGTCCCCTCTCCGGTTCCTCCCAGAAGCAGAGAAGTCTGACCACCCGTCATGGCAAGGTAGACTTCAGCCAATATCTCAGAGTCAAGGAGCGCACCATGGAAGGTACGAGCCGAGTTATCGATAAAATAACGTTTGCAAAGTGCATCCAGGTTATTTTTCTGACCAGGGTGCTTCTTTCTGGCTATAGCCAGAGAGTCGGTAATTTTACTGTAGTCCTCAACCTGCCCAAAGGCGGGATCCAGCCACTTTAGCTCATGGTTGAGAAAGTTAATATCAAAGGGGGCATTATGCGCAATCAGCTCAGCATCTTTGATAAAATCCAGAAAATCTTTGGCCACTGCAGCAAAGAGTGGTTTGTCCTGAACAAATTCGTTGGTAATACCATGCACCTGGATAACCTCATCATCCATATGCCGCTCAGGATTGATGTAGACATGATAAGTATTACCCGTCAGCTTACGGTCAATCATCTCCACACAACCGATTTCGACAATCCTGTGGCCCTGCGAAGGGTCTATCCCGGTGGTTTCCGTATCCATTATGATCTGGCGGTTCATTGCTTCTTACCTTCAATAATCTCTTGAGCACCACGACAGGCGAGTTCATCCGCCATTTCATTTTCCCGGTGTCCGGCATGCCCTTTTACCCAGCACCACTCAATCTTATGATGAGTATTCTGGGCATCAAGCCGTTCCCATAAATCTTGGTTTTTTACAGGTTTACCCGCCGCTGTTTTCCAGCCTTTGCGTTTCCAGCCGGACAACCACTCTGTTATACCCTTGCGTACATATTGGGAATCGGTTGTGACACGCACCTCGCAGGCCCGGGTTAATGTTTCCAATCCGACAATGGCGGCCATCAATTCCATGCGGTTATTGGTGGTTTCTTTCTCGCCACCATACAATCCTTTTTCAGCAGTACCGTAACGCAGAATGACACCCCAACCACCGGGGCCGGGGTTTCCTTTACAGGCACCATCTGTAAAAAGCTCAACGAGCTTGCTCAACGATTATCTCCCAATCGACTGGACCCTGTAATCGGTTTTCCGACCAGGGATTGCCCCACGGAGGACCAGACAGGCTTGATGGGTGTCATGCCTGCCACTTCCCGGGTGGCAACTATGATGTAAAAACTGCCAAAAGGCAGCATCCAACTACGACAGCGTTGTTCAATCAATTCCGACTTCAAGCCCATGGCTGAGTGGGTAGAAGGGAACAGGTAAGCACCATGAATCACTTTCTCAACACTGAACCCCAGCAAGGTTAACCAGTCCTTCATCCGACTTGGACTAATGAACTGGACACCACTGAACAACCTTCGATAACCCGGAAGTATCATACGCTTGATGTTGCAGAGACTCAGAGGGTTAAAACCTACTACCATCATCTTCCCTCCGGGGATGATGGTATGCCCCGCTTCGCTGAGAAGTCGGTGCGGGCGATCAGACACTTCTACCATATGATGCAGCAGGACCAGGTCAAGGCTGCCCGGAGCTATCGGCCAGTGATAAGGATCAAGCAACAACGAAGACGTCGGCTCAGAGTTTAAGGGGTGAAACTGAAAGTTTCGACTTACCTGGGACTCTGACAACAGAGCCGCAGTCGGAGATACCGATAATTCAACAGCATGATAACCAAAGATATACTTTAACTCATGTTCTATGTGACAGCGTTCTGTCTCAAGGACAAACTCTCCTGCACCGGATTGCATCCAACCCTGCAGGGCCTGCAACTTTTGAGGCATTTCAGGTCTGGTCGTTTTTTTAAACCATTGCATCAGGCTTTTTCCGTGTATGCTGCAGTGAAATCAGCAAAAACCTCGAGCCAGATTGTTGTCCTGCTCAAATACACATCTTATCGGGCACGGCAGGATTCAACCAGCATCGGTGTCATCCCCTATGACAATCGTAAAGAAAATAGTACAGACTTTACACGCAAAATTTGTAAAAATGGTTTTTTGTCCATTACAGGCATTAGAATGTTATTGACCATTATCCGACAGAATGTCCTATGATCCACATTCAAGCTATCCCGGCTTTTCAAGATAACTACATCTGGCTGCTCTCTGAAGATTGCAGTCAACAAAGTCTGGTCGTTGATCCGGGTGACGCTAGCGTGGTCGAGAAAGCACTGGATAGACTTGATCTGGAATTGTCGGGCATTTTGATTACCCATCATCACTGGGATCATACAAACGGCATAGAAACGTTAACAAAAAACCGTAGCGTTCCAGTCTATGGCCCTGATAATTCGGCAATTTCCGGCATTACCCACACCCTGGATGGCACAGAGACACTGGCAGTGCTCGGTACTGAATTCAGTATTTTGAAAACACCGGGACACACGCTCGATCATATTGCCTATTTCGCTAATCCTGATCAGGATGATCCCATTCTATTCTGTGGCGACACCCTCTTTTCAGCCGGCTGTGGCCGACTGTTTGAAGGGACTGCTGAACAAATGCAGAGCTCATTCAATAAACTCCGCGCTCTACCCGAAAACACCCGGGTATATTGTGCACACGAATACACTCTGGCAAATCTTGCCTTTGCCCAGACCGTTGAACCCGACAACCACTCTATTAAGGAGTATCGCAACAAAGTCATCCGGCTTCGCGAGCAGAACAGGCCAAGCCTGCCCTCTAGCCTCAAGCTGGAATTTACCATTAATCCATTCATGCGTACTGACCAGAATAGTGTCATTACTGCTGTTAAGGAGCACGCCCCAAATGCCCCTCTGTCAAACGATTCAGAGGTATTTGGAGCATTGCGTCATTGGAAGGATCACTTTTGATGACGATAACCCCTGTGTTCCTTCAAGATAAATATAGTTTTTATGTCTGAACCTTTGATTACAGAGCAAACGTCTGGTCGCTATACCGGACCTGAAGTTAAACCCCTGATTCGAGTCTTGAGTGCCGCCACACTCATAATGACTCTAACAAGCTGTCAGAGTCATTCTCCAGAGCAGGCAGGTACTCCACCAGTCAAAGTTGAGCAAAAAGTTGCCAAAGGGAAAACGGCCAAAAAAACACTTAAGGATCAACTGGCCAAAAAACCATTGACCGACCTGTGGGATAGAACTCGTCGGGGTCTCGCTATGGACCTGGATAATAATCATCCCCGGGTATTGGCAGAATTACGCTGGTACAAGAAAAACCAGGGCTACTTTGACCGCGTTTCTGATCGCGCCAGTCCCTATTTCTATTTCATCCTGATAGAAGCTGAGAAACGTGGCGTCCCCCTGGAGCTGGCATTAATGCCCATAGTAGAGAGTGCCTTCGATCCATTTGCTTATTCCCATGCAGGGGCATCCGGCTTATGGCAATTCATGCCAGCTACCGGAGAACATTACGGACTGGAGCAGAACTGGTGGTATGACGGTCGTCGTGATGTGGTTGAGGCCACCCGTGCAGCTCTGGACTATATGGTCAGTCTGCACGAAATGTTTGACGACTGGGAATTAGCACTGGCTGCTTTCAACTCTGGGCCAGGGCGAGTCATGAATGCGGTCAACAAGAACGAAAGGCGGGGTAAATCCACCCGCTTCTGGCATCTTGACCTGCCAAGAGAAACCACTGCCTATGTTCCAAAGCTGATCGCCCTGGGCAAGATCGTTCGTGATCCGGCCAAATACGGTATCAAGCTAAAGTCAATTCCTAACAAACCTCATTTTGCCAAGGTTGAAACCGGTGGCCAGCTGGATATGGCCAAAGCGGCCAATTTGGCTGGCGTTACTCTGAATGAGTTATATCGCCTGAATCCCGGGATTAATCGCTGGTCCACCCCTCCTTCTGGTCCACACCACCTTCTGGTGCCTGTTGCCAAAGCCGAATCCTTCCGGACTGAACTGGCTCAATTGCCGGCGGAAAAACGTATGCAATGGCAGCGCTACTCAGTGAAGTCTGGTGATAGCCTGATCAGGATTGCCAATACTTTTAATACCAAGCCCGGGCTCATCAAGGAAGCGAACAAAATGGAAACAGACTTGATCCGGGTTGGTCAAAGTCTTTTAATTCCCGTCGCTGTCAAAGAGAAGGAAGAGTATGCCCTGACAGCGCCGCAGCGCCGTATTGCCAAGCAAAACACTCAGCGTGCCGGACGACACAAACTGAATCACTCTGTTAAATCCGGAGACAGCTTCTGGAGCATAGCCAAAAAGTACAATACCGGTGTCCAGGAACTGGCTCGCTGGAACAGTATGTCACCCAGAGACAATCTCAGGATCGGACAGACACTGGTGGTGTGGACCAAAACCAATGCGCCCCAGGACGGTGTTGTTCGCAGGGTCAATTACAAGGTTCGCAATGGTGACTCCCTGTCCAGAATCGCTGACAAGTTCAATGTCGCCGTAGCCCAGATCAGAACCTGGAATACCTTTGACAGCAAATACCTGCAGCCTGGTCAACAATTGACTCTCTATGTTGATGTGACCCGCGCTTACGAATGATAAATTCATAATGCTCAGACCCGGTTTTGAACGGGTCTGATATTTTTCTCTATAAACCACTCCCCTATCCTGTCGATGCTATATTCATTCGGATTAACAATACCAGGAAGCATCATTGAAACGACTGACGCTCTCTCTTCTGCTCTATTGGCAGGGTATGCACGCAATAGCTGCGGGTGAGCAATGGCAACATTATCTGTCCATCATGGACAAGCCTCTGTATAAGAAAGATTTCAAACACTTCCGGTACGTCAATCCCGCAGCGCCCAAAGGTGGTCATCTGCGATTAGCAGCCCTTGGAACCTTTAATACTCTGAATCCATACAGTGCCAGAGGAATAGCCCCCTCGCAGGCGAATAATACTTTCAGGTTTGGCTTTCTGGAGCTGAACGAACCCCTGATGGTGGGCACTGGTCCTTACGCCCCCTCCATGGAACATAAAAATACAGCCTATGGTTTAATCGCCGAAGCGGTAGCTTATGATACGGAAAAACATAAGCTCTCATTCAAGCTGAGAACAAATGCCCGTTTTCATGACCAGCATCCCATTACCACGGAAGATGTAGAGTTTTCCTATCAAATACTGCTGGAACACGGGCACCCAAACTTCAAACTGACACTAGAGCAAGTTGAACGCATCCAAATCGAAGATCACTACATTATCCACTTCTATCTGAAACCCTCATCTTCTAAAGCGCTCCCAATTAAACTCAGCGAGCTGCCTGTCTTACCAAAGCATTACTGGCAGAATCGTGATTTTGAAAAAACCACACTGGTCCCACCCTTACTCAGTGGTCCTTATAAGATTTCCAGGGTCAATCCGGGGTCAACGATCGTCTTTGAACGAGTGCCAGACTACTGGGGGGAAGATCTTCCCGTTAATAAGGGGCTTTATAATTTTGATAAAGTTACTCTGAATTTCTACCGTGACCGTCATGTCAGCTTTCAGGCTTTTAAGAACGGGGAGACCGATGTCCACTATGAAGGCGAGGCGAAAAACTGGGAAACAGCTTATGTCTTTCCAGCCATGCAACAAGGTAAAGCGACCAGACTGAACATTCCTGACAAGATGCATTATGGCAGAAGGTTCTTTGTCTTTAATCTCAGATCCCCACTGTTTCAGGATCGAAGAGTCAGGCAGGCTATCAGCCTGTTATTCGACTGGGAATGGTCTTCAACAAACCTCTTCCATAACGCCTATGTCCGCACCACCGGTTTCTTTGGCGCTCATGAGAATAATACATCTGCGGTCCCGTCAGAGAAAGAGCTGGAACTGTTTGAAGCTTTTCAGTCGATAGTGCCACCGGGGCTCTATTCCCACCCTTTTGAACTCCCAAAAACAAACGGCGATGGGAATATCACAAGCCAGCGAAGACAGGCCCTGAAACTCCTGAAAGAGGCTGGCTGGCATTATCATCAGGGGCGATTATTAAGCGCCCGGAATGAACCCTTTCACTTTACATTTCTTCACTACTCAAAACTGGCTGATCGTTACATACTTCCTTTTGCGGTCAACCTCGCCAGCGTGGGAATCAAAATGGATTTTCGAGCCATAGACCTGAGCCAATATCAGCGAAGACTGCGTCAAAGGGATTTTGATATGGTTCAAACAACCCTGACGGTGCCTTTTCTTCCCGGCGAAGACCTTAAAGGGTTATTTCACTCGGAGTCTGCGGACACTGAAGGCAGCCGCAATCTGGCCGGGATTCATAACCCGGCCGTCGATGGCTTAATTGATCATGCGCTGTCAGCCAACAACGCAGAGGCTCTTTATACTGCTATGCAGGCTCTGAATCGTCTCTTGCTCTGGGAATATTACTTCATTCCCAATTGGCAGGGGCGTTTTATAAGAATCGCTCATTGGCAGCATGTGCAACCTCCTGACACTTTTCCACCCTTTGGTATTCGTCTCACTTCATGGTGGATGAAACCAGCCTCTAAAGCCCTTCAACAACAAGGAAAAAAATGACGATCAAACGATGGGCAAGAACTCTTATGGCGCTGAACATTTCCTGGTTTTATCCTTCTGTACTGGCCAGTGTTCAGGAATCCTATCGCACAGGTCATGCCATCAGCCTGATCGGCACTCCCAAATATCCTGCCGACTTTCAACACTTTTCCTATGTCAATCCTGATGCTCCCCGTCAGGGTAAGGTCAGACTGGCGGTTCTAGGCACTTACGATACCTTTGATCTCTTAAGTTCCAAAGGTGTGCCTGCTGCCGTTGGTGGCTACATTTACGACAGCCTGATGTTTGCCAGCCGGGATGAGCCCGGCAGTCTTTATCCAATGATTGCCGAACGTATCGAATACCCGGATGATAATCGCTGGGTACGTTTCGTTATTAACCCGAAAGCCCGTTTTTCCGACGGCAACCCGATTACTGCCGAAACTGTGAGGGATACATTTTTTCAATATAAAAATGGCGACTTCTCCAACTTCAAGCTCCTGTTGAAGGATGTTAATCAAATAGAAGTTGAACCCGGAAACCGGGTAAAACTGACCCTGAATGTCCCCGAAGACAAAAAGCTGCCTTTTCGACTGGCCCAGCTACCCATAATTCACAGTAATTACTGGACAAAGTCTGAAGATGTTGACACTAAGATCCACATTCCTGTCAGCTCAGGGGCTTACAGCATCAAACACTATGAGCTTGGCCAGACCGTTTTTCTTGAGCGAAATGAGGATTACTGGGCTCAGAAGCTGCCTGTGAATATTGGCCGGAATAACTTTAAGCAGATCAGACTGGAGTATTTCAGGAACTCCACGCTCTCTCTCGAGGCTTTTCTCAGTGGACACTACGATATCCGGATAGAGAATCTGGCCAAAAACTGGACTTATGCCTATAAGGGTAAGGACCTGGAGAGCGGGAAAATCATCAAGAAAAATTACCCTCGCAAGAGCTTTCAGGTTCAGTCCTTTATCTTTAACAGTCGAAAATACCCTTTTAACGATCAACGGGTCAGAGAAGCCATCAGTCAGGGTTACGATGTAGCCTGGACCAACGCCAATCTTCTTTATGGCATTTATTCAGCACCCGAAAGCCTGTTTGCCAACTCGGATTTTGCCCACTCAGGCATACCCGATAGAGCTGAAGCCCAACTGCTTGAACCTTATCGGGACATACTTCCTGAGAAGCTGTTTAAACAACCCTGGACTGGTGTACAAACAGATGGCACTGGCAATATCCGAAAACAGCTCAGTTATGCTAATAGACTTCTGAAACAGGCTGGCTGGGAACTCAAAAACGGCAAAAGGGTCAACAAGGAAACCGGTGAGCCACTCAGGTTCGAATTGATGCTGGCGGTGCCAGAACAGGAACGTGTTGCTATACCGTTCAAAAGTAATCTGGAAATGCTCGGCATTGAAATGCAGATCACCTCGCTGGATGTCTCTCAGTACATTCGAAGAGTGCGCAATCAGGATTATGATATGCTGCTCAGAACCTTCCACCAGCCTGATGTGCCTGGCAACGAACAAAGAGAATACTGGAGCAGCAGTACTGCCAATCAACAGGGCACGCAGAACCTCGCAGGTGTCAATCACCCTGCGGTTGACGCCATGATTGAGTCTATTATCAAGGCTGAATCCATCAACCAGTTGCAGGCCGCCACCAGAGCTATGGATCGCATCCTGCTCTGGGAAAATTACACCATTCCCCAGCTCTACCATCGTTACTGGCGGGTAGCATACAGAAGCCACTACAACTATCCTGACAACGGAGGTCTTTACGGCTCTGTGGACCTCAGCATCTGGTGGGAGAAAGAACCAAAATGAAACGCCTTGTTGCGGGAATATTTTTGATAGTAACGTCCTCTTTGGTATGGGGAGCAGAAAACATTCCTCTGAAGCATGCCATAAGTCTCTATGGTGAACCAAAGTACCATAAGGGTTTTGAACACTTTGACTATGCCAACCCGGACGCACCAAAAGGCGGTGAATTCAGACAGGCCGTGACCGGCCAGTTTGACAGTCTTACACCTTTTGTAGATCGCGGTTCGGCTGCGGCTGGCAGCGACTTGCTCTACGACAGCCTGCTGCAAAGATCCTGGGACGAGCCTTTAAGTAAATACGGTTTGATTGCCCAGTTCATAGAATTGGACCCTGATAACCGCTGGGTTGCCTATCATATTAATCCCAAAGCTCGCTTTAATGATGGCCATAAGGTGTCAGCCAGTGATGTGAAATTCTCGTTTGATCTTCTGAGGGAGAAAGGCTCAACCTTCTACCGCCACTTCTATGATGATATCGAGAAAGCTGAAGTCACAGCGCCTATGAGGGTACTATTTACCTTTAAAAACAACAAAAACCGGGAGCTGCCTCTAATCCTGGGGCAAATGCCTATACTTCCAGAACACTACTGGAAAGACAGACATTTTCCGCCCTCCGGATTTGAAGTCCCCGTCACCAGCGGTCCTTACCAAGTCGATAAAATCAATCCCGGACGATCCATCAGTTATAAAAGAGACGAAGATTACTGGGCACAAGACCTGGCTGTAAACCGGGGTCGGTATAATTTTGACCGCATGCTGTTCGAATATTACGGAAACGAATCTGTGCTGTTAGAAGCGATGTTCAGCAATCAATATGACTTCAGACTGATTACAGACCCAACCATCTGGAATACCCAGCTGAGCGAGAACCGAATTAAAAAATATCGTCTGGTACAAGAAGTCATAAAGAACCATAACCCCCAAACCCTGACGTTAGCCTACAATACCCGGCGACCTTTTCTAAAAGATGCCAGAGTCAGGGAAAGTCTGGGATATGCTTTTGATTTCAGGCAGATCAACGACCACCTTTTCTTTGGAATGTATCGACCTGCTGAAAGCTTTTTTGCAGGCTCTGAACTAGCAGCCAGTGGAATTCCCTCACCTGAAGAACTGAAATGGCTGAACCCCTTTCAGCAACAACTGCCTGAAGCCCTCTTCCATGAACCCTTCAAAGTACCTGATAGCCGACTGGCATCGGGCGACCGATTGAGTATGGCAAGCGCACTCAGGTTATTAAAACAGGCAGGCTGGGAAATAAAAGATAATCAACAAGTTAATGCCATGGGGGAACCACTGGTCCTGAACGCACTGGTAGCCACTGAAGAACATGAAAAAGTTCTGCTTTCCATCAAGGACGGTCTGAGTCGTCTTGGTATTACCTTAAATGTTCATCGTATAGACCCACTCCAGATGGTAGCCAGACTCCGTGAACTGGATTTTGAACTGGTACTGCATGTCTATCGACATACTGCATCACCAGGCACCGAACAGGTATCCTTCTGGGGATCGGAAACCGTTGATCAACCAGGAACCAGAAACCTGTCGGGTGTTCATTCACCGGTGGTCGATCACATAGCTCAATTGATTCCATCAGCCACCAGCCGTAAAGAACTGCTTTCAATGGTTCATGCCCTGGACAGAGTTCTGCTGTGGGGACACTACTCACTGCCTCTCTGGTACTCACCTTCCTGGAACGTTCTGTACCGGGATACTCTGAAGCATCCTGAGACGACGCCGCTTTATGCTCTTGACCTGAGTACATGGTGGTATCAAACGAATAAACCACCATCAGCCAGAGCTAATGCTGGTTCAATACTGAAGAAAGTAGATTAACCGCTTGGGAGACAGGGTACATTGCGATACTAACAATCAGGAACTCTCTGGTTACATGTTTGTAGGTGTTGATTCTGAAGCAACACAGGTATTTTAATTGCTTCAGATCAACTTTTACCGTCATCTAAAAGTATTAATGACCTTTTTATGATGAATTAGACCTTGCCTGTCAGGTTTGATAGGTGTTTACAATATTGTCAGAAATCGGAACAACTCCGCAAGAAGCAATACCTGTAGTCAGGGAGCCGACTATAGTTTTGAGGCAAAAGTTATAACAATGCGATCCAGGCTAACCATGAATCATACAGTGATGATAAAAAGATCGTTGAAGACAACGATTTTCCAGTCCCTCCCCATTGCGACCCTCTTGCTTTCCCTGTCTGTGATGCCTGTAACGGTAAAAGCAGAGGACGCAGTTAATAAACTCCCTTCCCTCTCCCTTTACGGTGACAGCAAATACTCAAAAGATTTCAAACATTTTGACTACGTGAACCCCGATGCACCCAAGGGTGGAACCTTGCGAATGGCCAGCATGGGGACTTTTGACAGCCTGAACCCCTATATAGAAAAAGGAACTCCGGCTGCGGGATTAGGCTTGATTTACGATACTCTGATGACCAGCAGTGCCGATGAACCTTTCTCCATGTACGCCCTGGTAGCTGAATATGCAGAGCCCGCCGTTGATAACAGCGGCATCACTTTCCACTTGAATGCAAAAGCCCGGTTTCACGACGGACAGCCTGTAACTGCCGAAGATGTGGTTTACAGTTTTGAACTGCTCAGGGACAAAGGCTCACCGTTTTACCGGGCATATTACGGCGATATTGCCAAGGCTGAAGCCCTGTCCAAACGCAGTGTGCGCTTCGTTTTCAAACACAACCGTAATCCTGAACTTCCCCTGATCATTTCCCAACTCCCGGTTCTTCCAAAACACTTCTGGGAAAAAGAGTCGAATAACTTCGAAGAGGGCAACCTGACTCACCCTCTGGGCAGCGGCCCATACAAAATCCATTCTGCCGAGCCGGGTCGCAGTATTGTTTACGAGAGAGTTGTTGATTACTGGGGTAAGGATTTGCCGGTCAACAAAGGTCGCTATAACGTTGATGAGCGTCGTTATGACTATTACCGGGATGCCAACGTATCACTGCAAGCATTGAAAGCCGGGGAGTACGATCTCCGCTTTGAAAATATTGCCAGAAACTGGGCCACCGCCTATGACACTTCGGCAGTTAAAAAAGGTGACCTGATTCAGGAATCCATCCCAACCAAAGCCCCTCAGGGTATGCAGGGGTTTGTCTTTAACCTGCGCAGAGATATTTTCAAGGACGTCAGAGTTCGAAAAGCGTTGAATTACGCCATGGACTTCCAATGGCTTAACAAGAATCTGTTCTATAACAGTTACACCCGGACACAGAGTTATTTTGCCAACTCTGATATGGAAGCAACCGGCATTCCTGAAGGTAAAGAATTGGCCTACCTTGAGCCCTGGCGAGATCAACTCCCCGCCGAGTTATTTACCCAACCCTTCAAACTGCCCGTCACCGATGGCAGTGGCAGAATCCGCAATCAGCTGAGCGAAGCTCTGTCCCTGATGGAACAGGCGGGCTGGAATCTGGAAAATGGCTCGCTCCGGAAAAACGGCAAGCCCTTTGAATTCGAAATTCTTCTGTATGATTCAAGCATGGAGAAAGTGGCCCTGCCAATGAAGAAAAACCTTGAAGCCATGGGCATCGATGCCAACCTGCGAATCGTGGATATTTCACAATACATAAACCGCCTCAGAAGCTTCGACTTCGATATGCTGGTCAGTCGCATTCCCCAATCCAGTTCGCCCGGAAACGAGCAACGGGACTTCTGGGGCAGCGAATCAGCGGATCTGCCAGGCAGTCGAAACCTGATAGGGATTAAAAACCCGGTGGTTGATGGCCTGATCAGGGAATTAATCAATGCCGACTCCAGAGAGGATCTGGTCGCCGCCGTTAAGGCTCTGGATCGGGTGCTGCTCTGGAATCAATACATGATCCCCCAATGGTATCTGGCCAGTAACCGGGTTGCCTACTGGAAGCCCCTTAAACACCCTCTCAGCCGTCCTGATCAGGAACCTCTTTATCAGTTGGACCTGGACTCCTGGTGGATAGAACCGACAACCATCAGGGCTTCTTCAGACGCGACCGCCGATGGCGAAGAAAAAAATGAAGAAAATAAAGGCATACCACTTTGGCCTGTCGGCATTCTACTGGTCATCCTGTTTCTGGGATGGGTCATCCGTCGTTCAAAACGTCGCAACTGAATTATGAAAAGCTATATTCTACGCCGTCTGGCGTTAATGATTCCGACACTGTTTGGCATCCTGCTTCTGAACTTTGTCATCATTCAGGCTGCACCGGGTGGCCCTGTTGAGCAAATGATTGCCAAACTGGAAGGTTTTGAAATCAATGCCACCAGTCGTATCGGAGGCTCCAGCAGTGCCGAGATTCAACAATTGAGTGTGGACGAATCCGGTGAGTATCGGGGACGGCGGGGACTGGACCCGGAACTCATCAAAGACATCGAAAAGCTTTACGGTTTTGACAAACCCGCCTACGAGCGCTTTTTACAAATGGTTGTCAACTACGCTCAATTTGAGTTTGGCGACTCCTTTTTCAGGGATGCGAAAGTCATTGACCTCATCAAGGAAAAGTTACCTGTCTCAATCTCTCTGGGTTTATGGAGCACACTGCTGATCTATCTGATCTCCATTCCCATGGGCATTCGAAAAGCAATAAAGCACGGTAGCCACTTCGATGTCTGGACCAGCGCTGTTATTACCACAGGCTATGCCATTCCCAGCTTTCTGCTGGCCATCCTGCTTATTGTTCTGTTTGCCGGTGGCAGTTACTGGAACTTCTTCCCACTGCGTGGGTTAACTTCGGAAAACTTTGATCAGCTCAGTCTGATCGGCAAACTGGCAGACTACGCCTGGCATATGGTTCTCCCGGTTTTTTGCATTGTTATTGGTGGTTTTGCAACATTAACGATGCTGACCAAAAACTCTTTTCTCGATGAAATTCATCGCCAGTATGTGCAGACAGCCCGCGCCAAGGGTCTGGATGATAACCAGGTGCTGTACGGACATGTTTTCAGAAACGCCATGCTGCTGGTGATATCCGGATTTCCTGCGGCCCTGATTGGCATACTGTTCACCAGCTCATTGCTGATTGAAATTATTTTTTCACTGGATGGACTGGGCCTGCTCGGCTACGAAGCCGCCATTAATCGCGATTACCCTGTGGTCTTCGGATCTCTCTTTATCTTCACTCTCATAGGCATGGTGGTAAAACTGCTGGGAGATCTGACCTACATGCTGGTCGACCCAAGAATTGACTTCGAGGCGAGGGACTAATATGGCATCGTCTCAAAGCATAAAGCCTTCCCGTATAAGCCCGCTCAACCGGCGACGCTGGCAAAGTTTCAAAAGTAATCGGCGGGGCTATTACTCACTCTGGATTTTCGGTTTCCTGTTTTTCACTACGTTATTTGCCGAATTTATCGCCAACGACAAGCCCCTTCTGGTTTATTTCAAGGGTGAAATCTATACCCCCATTTTACATATCTACCCTGAGACAACCTTTGGTGGCGAGTTTGAACTGGAAATGGATTACCGCCAGGACTACGCAAAAGAGTTGATTGAACCCCATGGATGGATGTTGTGGCCACCGATTCATTACAGCTACGATACTATCAACTATGCCCGAGTTGCTCCGGCACCTCCCACGTTTGACAATATTCTGGGCACCGATGACCAGGGCAGAGATGTATTGGCAAGGGTTATTTATGGTTTCAGAATATCCGTACTTTTTGGTCTGATTCTGACGCTTTTCAGCTCCGTCATAGGGGTTGCCGTAGGCGCCATACAGGGATTTTACGGCGGACGAACTGATCTTATAGGACAACGATTTATTGAAGTCTGGTCAGGTATGCCCAGCCTGTATCTGCTGATCATTCTTTCCAGCTTTGTCGAGCCCGGCTTCTGGTGGCTGCTGGGTATTATGCTGCTGTTTTCATGGATGGCACTGGTGGATGTGGTCCGTGCCGAATTTCTGCGTGGTCGAAACCTTGAATATGTCCGTGCAGCCAGAGCCCTGGGGATGACCGATAGCCGGTTAATGTTTCGTCACATTCTGCCCAACGCCATGATTGCAACAGTCACCTTTATGCCCTTTATTCTGACCGGAGCCATTACCACCCTGACTTCTCTGGACTTCCTGGGTTTTGGTCTGCCAGCCGGATCACCTTCACTGGGTGAGCTGATCGCCCAGGGTAAGAACAATCTTCAAGCGCCATGGCTGGGCATTACAGCCTTCATGGTAATGTCAGTGATGCTGACCCTGCTGGTGTTTATCGGGGAAGCCACCCGCGACGCTCTGGATCCACGCAAATACGTTACAGGTCACTAAGCGATGACAAGTTCCCTGCTCCAAATCAAAGACCTGAAAGTCCGCTTCAACCAGAGCGGTGGCAGCAGCGATGCGGTAAAAAACGTCAGTTTTGAACTGTTTCCCGGAGAGACGCTGGGTCTGGTGGGTGAGTCCGGCTCAGGTAAATCCATTACAGCTCTGAGCATACTGCAACTGCTTCCTGAAAATGCCAGTCACCAGGGCGAGATAGTGTTTGCTGGCAAAAACCTGTTGGCTCTGTCAGAAAGAGAAATGCGAGGCGTTCGGGGTCATCAGATTGGTATGATTTTCCAGGAGCCCATGACCGCTCTCAATCCACTGCATACCATAGAGAAGCAGATCTGCGAAGTTCTCAGTCTGCATCTGGGAATGCGCCCTCAATCTGCCAGTCAGCGGGCTTTGGAGCTGCTTGAACTGGTGGGCATTCAGGAGCCCGCCAAAAAGCTTTCAGCCTATCCTCACGAATTGTCCGGTGGCCAGCGCCAAAGAGCCATGATTGCCATGGCACTGGCCTGCGAGCCAAAGGTCCTTATCGCTGATGAGCCCACCACGGCACTGGATGTCACCGTCCAGAGGCAAATCCTGACACTGTTGGCAGAGTTGCAGCAGAAAATGGGTATGGCTATTTTATTTATCAGCCATGACCTCAACCTGATCCATCATGTTTCCCATCGAATTTGCGTCATGAAAGATGGAGAACTGGTGGAAACCGGTGCCACAGAAGCGGTTTTTAATCAGCCAAAACATCCTTATACGAGAGAGCTGCTCAATGCTGAGCCTTCAGGGGCTCCTGCTCCTGTCTCTGATGAGCAACATAAGGTTATCGAAGGACAGGACATCAGGGTCTGGTTTCCAGTCAAAGCCGGATTCTTTCGAAGAACGGTTGACCATATCAAAGCCGTCACCGATCTTTCCATCTCAGTTGCAAAAGGTGAAACACTGGGTATTGTCGGTGAATCCGGTTCTGGAAAAACCACATTGGGCATGGCCCTGCTGAAGTTGCAGGAAAGTCAGGGTCAGATCTACTTTGAAGGTGAAGCCCTCCACCTCCTGAACCAGAAACAGTGTCGTCCATACCGACGACAGATGCAGGTTGTTTTTCAGGACCCCTATGGCAGTCTGAGTCCGAGAATGACCATAGCCGATATCATTGGCGAAGGACTCGATATCCACCAGCTGGCCAGCAACAGTGAACGGGACCATCTGATCATAAAAGCCATGACAGAAGTCGGTCTTAACCCTCAATGGCGGCACCGTTATCCCCATGAGTTTTCTGGCGGACAGAGACAGCGTATTGCCATAGCCAGGGCCCTGGTTCTGAAACCCGGGCTGATTATTCTTGATGAGCCCACTTCGGCGCTGGACAGGACTGTCCAGTCTCAGGTGATTGAGCTGTTGAGAGACCTGCAGAAAAAATACAACCTGAGCTATATTTTTATCAGCCATGACCTTGCTGTAGTGAAAGCTATGAGCCACAGGATTCTGGTGATGAAAGACGGTGAGATTATTGAACAGGGATCAACTGAACAGATCTTTCACCATCCGCAAACAGGATACACCCGCGAGCTGCTTGAAGCCGCCTTCGAAAGTCATCAGCGGCGCTGATTCCTGACAGGAAAAACAGTCTGCATTCTGAGAGTATTTCATCGTTCTTTTATGAAGAAGATGAAATACTTCACTCCCTGATTCATTGTCATCACTGGCTTTTCAACTATCTTCACTTCACCTGCAGACGAATCCCGTCGGAGTAAGCAGCATGTCCCTGTTTGAACATTACCAGCAAAGATATGACCTGACCCAGGAAGAAGAGATGAGCCTTCAGGCTTTCCTGGAACTGTGCAAGAATGAACCCGGAACCTACGCCAGCGCCGCCGAGCGTATTCTTGAGGCCATTGGTGAGCCGGAGCTTATCGATACTTCCAGAAACCCGAGGCTCAGCAGAATTTTCTCCAATAAGCTGATCAAACGATATCCGGCGTTTGATGGCTTCTTTGGTATGGAAGAAGCCATTGAACAGATTGTTTCTTACTTCCAGTACGCCGCCCAGGGACTGGAAGAGAAAAAGCAGATTCTCTACCTGCTTGGCCCGGTGGGCGGTGGTAAGTCGTCTCTGGCAGAAAAACTGAAAGAACTGATAGAAAAAGTGCCCTTCTATGCCATCAAGGGGTCACCGGTGTTCGAATCACCGCTGGGTCTTTTCAACCCGGAGCAGGACGGAGAGCTGCTGGCGAAAGAATTCGGTATACCCGGTCGCTGTCTGCGCTACATTATGTCCCCATGGGCTGTTAAGCGCCTTGAGGAATACAAGGGTGATATTACCCGATTCAGAGTCGTCAAACTCTACCCTGACCGACTGAAGCAGATTGCCGTTGCCAAAACCGAACCCGGCGATGAAAACAATCAGGATATTTCCAGTCTGGTAGGCAAGGTAGATATACGACAACTGGAAGAGTATTCCCAGGATGATCCGGATGCCTATAGCTTCTCGGGGGCGCTCTGCAGAGCCAACCAGGGCGTTATGGAATTTGTCGAAATGTTCAAGGCGCCCATCAAGGTACTCCACCCTTTACTGACAGCCACCCAGGAAGGGAATTACAACAGCACAGAAGGTCTTGGCTCCATTCCTTACGAAGGCATTATTCTTGCTCACTCGAACGAATCGGAGTGGCAGGCATTCAGAAACAACAAAACCAATGAAGCTTTTATTGATCGCGTCAATATAATCAAAGTGCCCTACTGCACCCGTATGAGTGAAGAGATAAAAATTTATCAGAAGTTACTTGAGCACAGCTCTCTGAACAAGGCCCCCTGTGCCCCGGACACATTGCGGATGCTTGCTCAATTCAGCGTTTTGTCGCGAATTGTTGATCCGGAGAATTCTTCCATTTACTCGAAGATGCGGGTTTATGACGGCGAGAATCTCAAAGACACGGATCCCAACGCCAAATCGCTCCAGGAATACAAGGATGCCGCTGGCGTTGACGAGGGCATGGAAGGATTATCAACTCGTTTTGCTTTCAAGATTCTCTCAAAGGTCTTTAATTTTGACCCTACCGAAATAGCAGCTAACCCGGTTCACCTGTTGTACGTTCTTGAACAGCAGATTGAACAACAACAGTTCCCTGAAGCGTTGGAAGAGCGTTACATCGGCTTTCTCAAGGAGTATCTGACGCCAAGATACGTTGAGTTTCTGGGTAAGGAAATACAGACGGCTTATCTGGAGTCCTATTCTGAGTATGGCCAGAACATATTTGATCGCTACATTACCTACGCGGATTTCTGGATTCAGGATCAGGAGTTCAGGGACCCGGATACCGGGCAGATTCTTGACCGTAAGGCACTGAATGATGAGCTGGAAAAAATTGAGAAGCCAGCGGGCATAGCCAACCCGAAAGACTTTCGCAACGAGGTGGTGAATTTTGTGCTCAGGGCCAGAGCTGACATGCAGGGCAAGAATCCTATCTGGCTCAGTTATGAGAAGATGAGAGCCGTGATTGAGAAAAAGATGTTCTCCAACACAGAAGATCTGCTGCCGGTCATCTCTTTCAACGCCAAGGCTTCTCATGACGACCAGAAGAAACATGCCGACTTTGTAGACCGCATGGTCCAACATGGCTACACCGAAAAGCAGGTCAGGCTGCTGTCTGAATGGTACATCAGGGTCAGAAAGTCCCAGTAGCCCGGCAAGTGACCGTCATGAGTATCATCATTGATCGACGCCTGAACAGCGGCAAAAAAAGTACCGTTAACCGTCAACGCTTTCTGCGACGGTACAAAAACACCATCAAAGAGTCTGTAAAGAAGCAAATCAACCAACGCTCGATTACCGATATGGAGCGTGGTACGGATGTCACTATTCCCAGGAAGGATGTATCAGAACCGGTCTTTCATCATGGCGATAATGGTCGCAGACAACATGTTCATCCCGGCAACAAAGAGTTCCACTCAGGTGACAGGTTCAAGCGCCCAGAGGGTAGTCAGGGTCAGGGGGCAGGTGAAGGCGAAGCCAGTCATCAGGGTTCGGGCATTGATGACTTTGTCTTCCAGATCAACCGGGATGAATTTCTTCAGTATCTCTTTGAAGATCTGAAGCTGCCCAACCTGATCAGGAAAAACCTGATGGACACCACCGAATACTCTCTCAGGCGTGCCGGATTCACCTTGTTTGGCTCTCCTGACCGGTTGAATGTCGTGCGTTCACTCAGGGCCGCTAATGCCCGCAGAATTGCCCTTTTTGGCAAGGAACGCAAATTGATCAGGGAGTTGAAGCGTCAACTCAGGGAGCTTGAGGTACAACCAGGTGGTCGTGACAGGGAGAAGGAAGAGGCGCTTCGCCATCAAATCACTGAATTGAACAAAAAGCTGCGTCGGTTGCCGTTTATTGACGACTTTGATCTGCGCTTTAACAATCTGGTGAGGGTGCCACAACCTTCCAGCAAAGCCGTTATGATCTGTATCATGGATGTCTCGGGTTCCATGACCCGGGAGATCAAGGATATCGCCAAGCGGTTTTTTCTTTTGCTTTACCTGTTTCTGGAAAGAAATTATGAAGCCACTGAAGTGGTTTTTATAAGACATCATTCCCAAGCACGAGAATGTAACGAACAGGATTTTTTTTACGCCAGAGAAACGGGAGGTACCATTGTCTCTTCAGCACTGGTGCTAGCCAGGCAGATCATTGATGATCGTTATCCATCGGCAAAATGGAATATTTATGTTGCTCAGGCCTCAGATGGCGATAACTGGGACAGCGATAACCCACTCTGTCATGACGCCATTACCCGGAAGCTTCTGCCTCTGGTCCAGTATTTCGCCTACGTAGAAATCGCCAACCGGCATCAGAACCTCTGGCATACCTACAAAGACATCGAAAAAAACTTCAGTGAACAGTTTGCCCAGCAGCAGATTCGTGACCAGAGCAATATCTATCCGGTCTTCCGACGTCTTTTCGAAAAGAAAGTGGAATAGCCATGACTCGCCAGTACCTTTCAACCGGTTCCGAATGGACCTTCGAATTGCTTCATGCTTATGACAGGGCCATTGGTCAGCTGGCAGAAAAATTTAAGCTTGATACTTACCCGAACCAGATCGAAGTCATTAATTCGGAACAGATGATTGATGCCTACGCTTCAGTAGGCATGCCCCTGATGTACCATCACTGGAGTTTTGGCAAAAAATTTCTCACCAACCTTCAAAACTATCAGCGCGGCCACATGGGCCTGGCCTATGAAATCGTCATAAACTCTAACCCCTGCATTGCCTACCTGATGGAAGAAAATTCCATGGCCATGCAGGCGCTGGTGATTGCCCATGCCTGTTATGGTCACAACTCTTTTTTCAAAGGCAACTACCTCTTTCGCCAGTGGACCAATGCAGACTCGATTGTCGATTATTTATTGTTTGCCAGGAACTACATTTATCAGTGCGAAGAGAAATACAGTGTGGATGCCGTTGAAGAGATGCTTGATGCCTGTCATGCGCTGATGAACCAGGGGGTCAATCGATATATGCGCCCTTCTGCTATTTCTGCAGAAATGGAAAAAAATCAGGCACGGGAAAGAGAAGAATATATCCAGAGAAATATCAATGACCTCTGGCGTACGGTCCCGACCAAAAAGGAAGACCCTGCCAAATTGAGAAGACGTTTCCCTCCGGAGCCGGAAGAAAACATTCTCTACTTTATTGAAAAAAACGCCCCACTGTTAAAAACCTGGCAGCGGGAACTGATTCGAATTGTCCGTAAGATAGCCCAGTATTTTTATCCTCAGCGACAGACCCAGGTCATGAATGAAGGCTGGGCCAGCTTCTGGCATTACACACTGATGCATCAGCTCTTCCGGGAAGGTCTGATAAACGAAGGCTACATACTCGAGTTTCTGCATTCCCACAGTAATGTCGTGTTTCAGCCGGATTTTGATGATCCACGCTATTCCGGCATTAATCCTTATACCCTGGGCTTTAATATCTACCGGGACATTCGCCGGATATGCGAGCACCCTACTGAAGAGGACCGGCTCTGGTTTCCTGACCTGGCGGGCAGTGACTGGCTGAAAGCTATCCATCACGCCATGGTTCAATACAAGGACGAGAGTTTTATACTCCAGTTCCTTTCACCCAAAGTGATGCGGGATATGAAGTTATTTTGCATTGATGACGACCACAAAAAAGCCTTCCTGGAAGTCAGCGCCATACACGATGAGTCAGGTTACAAAGCACTCAGGGAGGCATTGTCCAATCAATACAATCTGGGTAATCAGGAGCCTAATATCCAGGTTTATGATGTTGATGTAAGAGGAGACCGCTCGCTGACCCTGATTCATTCCATGCACCTAGGTCAGAACCTTCACGCAGGAACTGCTATGGAAATTCTCAAACACCTGCACCTGCTATGGGGGTTTGACGTACGGTTGAATTCCGTGGACGCTAAAGGTGTGGTACAGCACAGTTACTGTACCTCGGAAATACACTGCACCCCCTGAAAAAACTCATCAGATGAGCTTTTTCAGGACGATAGACTAATGCCTGTTATTGAAGAGGCAGGGTCTTGTGGTGATTACCGGTCATGTGTTGCAGAATACGATTGACCTGGCAGCTGTAACCAAATTCGTTGTCATACCAAACGTAGAGTACGCAGCGGTTGCCATCAACAATGGTGGCCTGACTGTCAACAATACCCGCATTACGGTTACCGACAAAGTCACTGGATACCGCTTCAAAAGAGGTCACGTAATCGATCTGCTTCTTGAGATCAGAGAACAGCGCCATCTCGCGGAGATAGCTGTTAAGCTCTTCAACGGTAGTGTCTTTGGACAGATTCAGGTTCAGGATAGCCATGGATACGTTGGGAGTCGGAACCCGAATGGCATTACCGGTCAACTTACCCTGCAACTGAGGCAGCGCCTTTGAGACGGCCTTTGCAGCTCCGGTTTCAGTGATCACCATGTTCAGGGCAGCACTGCGACCACGGCGGGAACCTTTATGGTAGTTATCAATCAGGTTCTGGTCATTGGTGTAGGAGTGAACGGTTTCCACATGGCCATTCTCAACACCAAATTTGTCGCAGATCGCTTTCAGTACGGGTGTGATCGCATTGGTGGTACAGGACGCAGCAGAAATAATCTGATCTTCATCATTGATGATGTTGTGGTTGACACCAAACACAACATTTTTCAGATCGCCCTTGCCCGGGGCAGTCAGCAGAACCCTGGAAGCTCCGTTAGACTGAAGGTGTTGACTCAGACCTTCCTGATCACGCCATACACCGGTATTGTCTACGATGATGGCGTTGTTAATACCGTAGCTTGTGTAGTCGATGGAATCCGGAGAGTTGGCATAGATAAACCGGATCGCCACACCGTTGGCGTAGATGATATTGTTCTCTTCATCCACACTGATGGTGCCATTGAATGAACCGTGGACCGAGTCACGTCTCAGCAGACTGGCACGCTTTTGCAGATCGTTTTCCGCTTTGCCCTTGCGAACGACAACCGCTCTCAAATTCAGGCCGGAACCACCTGCTCGTTCAACAAGAATTCGAGCCATGAGTCGACCAATACGACCAAAGCCGTAGAGAACGACATCTTTATCGTCATGGCCATTGCCATTCTTGCCATCCACGAGCCCGGAGACCTGACTGCGAACGTACGCTTCCAGGGTTTGCTTGCCTTCACTTTTTTCGTAGCCGGATGCCAGCTTACCAATATCAATTCTGCCCGGAGCCAGGTTCAGCTTGCTCAGCAATTCAATGACAGGGAATGTCTGACGGACACAGAGGGCAGAACCTTCTACCTGGCGGACGTATTTGTGAGATTTAAGGATGTCAATCACAGAACGGTTGATGATTGAGCGGCCATAGATTGAGGTCACAACGTTGTTTTCGCGATACAAGCGGCCGATCAATGGAATCATGGATTCGGCTAAGGCTTCACGTTCTCTCCAGTCCTGAAAATGGTCTTTTCCCACGGTTCCAATCCTGTAATTTTTATGCACTCAAGGCTGTCAATCAGCTCAAGGCTGTTTACTTCTGGCAGACTGTTACCCGAAAGCAACCGACAGATTACTTCAAACAACATTGGTCTGCGTTTTTTGGCCTTTCGGCTCTGGGGCTATTATCCAGAGTTCACCTCCACTTGGCAACAAAGTACAACAAACTTTAACACTGCGTTTAATCATTCTTTCGATACATAAAAGACTGTTGCTGCGCCAGTGCATGGTATCTGGCGCCCCGAGCAGCTACAATTGCGGGTCTAGCGTATAAAGAACAAACCACCTTTCATGTCGCAGGCCAACTTGAAATCATCTTCTTTCCAGCTTCCAGAGACTCCGGGGCATAAAACCTTCTGGGGTCATTTAAGCCAGTCAACAAGCTCATACGCCATAGCCAGTGCCGCCCGGTCAACCCGCAGGCCGCTTCTGGTTATTACCCCGGATTCCGCTCAGGCCAATGCCCTTGAAGAAGAACTGAGTTTCTTCCTAAAAGGTGATCGGTCCACCCGGATTCTGCACTTTCCCGACTGGGAGATACTGCCCTACGATGCTTTTTCTCCCCATCAGGACATCATTTCCCAGCGGCTGAAAACCCTGTATCGACTGCCTCGCAGCGAAAAGACCCTGCTGATCATCTCGGTTTCCACCCTGCTGCACCGACTCTGTCCCCGGGATTATCTGGAATCCAACTGTCTGGTTTTGAAGCGGGGTGAAACCTTTGTACTTGCCGAGAAAAGGCAACAACTGGAACAGGCGGGTTATCGTTGTGTTGAAACAGTCTACGAGCATGGTGAGTTCGCAATTCGGGGGTCGCTCATGGATATCTTCCCCATGGGTTCCGATACCCCCTACCGGATTGACCTGTTTGATGATGAAATCGATACCCTGCGAATTTTTGATCCGGAAAGCCAGCGCTCCATAGAACAGGTTGATCATATAGAACTGCTTCCAGGTCATGAATTCCCAATGGACAAGACCTCCAGAGATCGCTTCCGCAGTCTGTTCAGAGAAGCGTTTGATGTGGATCACCGTGAGTGTCCCGTGTATCAGGACATAGGACAGGGAATGGCAAGCCCGGGTATTGAATACTACCTGCCCCTGTTTTTCGAAAAGACAGCCACGCTGTTTGATCATTTGTCCACTGACACAACGATCATTCAATATCAGGGCGTGCAGGAAGCGATTGAACACTTCTGGCAGGATCTGACGGATCGCTACGAAAACCGGAAAGTCGATAAACACCACCCGCTTCTGCCTCCCGCAAAGGTTTTAATGCCTTCAGAAGAAATCAACCGGGCTCTGAAACAATACCCGCGTATTATCCTGTCAGCTGAGCATGTTGATGCCCCGGACAGCTTCAACCTTGATCACCAGTCATTACCTGAGCTGACCCTGAATGCCCGAGCCGACCACCCTTTAAAGCCTCTTGAAGACCTGATCGAGTCAGGACCAAGGGTTCTTCTGGTGACCGAGAGCGCGGGTCGCAGGGAAGTCCTGCTGGAAATGCTGGCCCAGTCCGATATTCGCCCCGATACATTCAACAGCTGGGATACCTTCCTGAGCAGAAAAGAGACGCTGGGGATTACCCTGGGTACTTTAGCATCAGGATTCTTTCTCAAAGATCTGAATATTGCCCTAATTCCGGAATCCCTGCTTCTGGGCCAGAGAGTTATGCAGCGCCGCAGGCGAAAAGGCGATACCCAGACCGATACCGATCAAACCATCCGTAACCTGACCGAGCTGAGAGAAGGTGCTCCAGTGGTCCATATTGATCATGGCGTAGGACGCTATCGTGGTCTTCAAACCCTGTCCGTTGATGATCAGGAAACCGAATTCCTGACCCTGGAATACGCCAGCGAAGCTAAACTCTACATTCCTGTCGCTTCTCTGCATCTTATTGCCCGTTACACCGGCACGGATGATGAGCTTGCTCCTCTGCACCGTCTTGGCAGCGAACAATGGTCCAGGGCTCGTCGCAAAGCGGCTGAGAAGGCCAGAGATGCTGCAGCGGAGCTACTGGATATCTACGCCCGACGAGAAGCCAGAATGGGCTTTGCCTTTTCGGCACCGGATCAACAGTATCATGCATTCACGGCCGGCTTTCCGTTTGAGGAAACACCGGACCAACAGCAGGCAATTATCAATGTCATAAAAGACATGTCTGAGGGTAAACCCATGGACCGACTGGTCTGTGGTGATGTCGGTTTTGGCAAGACAGAAGTGGCTATGAGAGCAGCCTTTCTGGCAGTCCAAAGTGGCAAGCAAATAGCGATCCTGGTCCCGACCACCCTGCTGGCTCAGCAGCATTACGAAAGCTTTCGTGACCGTTTTGCCGACTGGCCCGTTGAAATCGACGTAGCCTCACGTTTCAAATCGGCAAAGCAAATTCAAGGACTCAGGGAGAAAGTCGCAGAAGGCAAACTGGATATCATTATTGGTACCCACAAACTGATTCAGGGTGATTTCAAGTTCAAAAATCTGGGCCTGTTGATTATTGATGAGGAGCACCGCTTCGGAGTCAGGCACAAGGAAATGCTGAAATCCCTGCGTTCCGAAGTTGATATTCTGACTCTGACGGCTACCCCGATCCCACGGACACTTAATATGGCAATGTCGGGTATTCGCGACCTGTCAATCATAGCCACGCCACCTGCACGACGGCTGTCAGTTAAAACCTTTGTTCGACAAAACGATCAATTACTGGTCAAAGAAGCCATTCTGCGTGAGCTATTGCGCGGCGGTCAGGTCTATTACCTGCACAACGAAGTTTCCAGTATCGAGAAAGCGGCTGCTGATTTGCGGGAGCTTATTCCTGAGGCACGTATTGCCGTCGGTCACGGTCAGATGCGTGAAAGAGAGCTGGAGCAGGTCATGTCCGACTTCTATCACAAACGACATAATATCCTGGTCTGTACTACCATCATTGAGACAGGTATTGATATACCGAATGCCAATACCATTATCATCCACCGATCGGACAAGTTTGGCTTGGCACAATTGCACCAGTTGAGAGGTCGGGTCGGTCGATCTCATCATCAAGCCTATGCTTATCTCTTGACACCTTCACCAAAATCCATGACCAGGGATGCTCTGAAAAGACTGGAAGCCATTGCCGAAGCCCAGGACCTGGGAGCTGGCTTTATGCTGGCATCCAATGACCTGGAAATACGGGGAGCGGGTGAGTTGCTGGGTGAAGATCAGAGTGGGCAGATTCAGAATGTTGGCTTTACACTCTATACCGAAATGCTTGAGAAAGCAGTGGAAGCGATCCGAAAAGGTGAAACACCGGACCTGGACAAACCTTTACAGCAAGGCAGCGATGTGAACCTGCGGTTACCCGCACTGCTTCCGGAGGACTATATTCATGATGTTCATAACCGACTGATTCTCTATAAACGAATTGCTGCAGCGAAAAACGACGAAGATCTGAAAAACCTTCAGGTTGAACTGATTGACCGATTCGGCCTGTTGCCGGAACAGACCAAGAACCTCTTTCGGCAGACCCGTCTCAGGTTAAGAGCCGAGAAAATGGGTATCATTAAAATTGATGCCGGTGCCAGCAGTGCCCGAATCGAATTTAACAGTCAACCGGACATTGACCCCATTGCGATCATTCAGCTGATTCAATCTGAGCCGCACCTATACAAACTGGAAGGTAGCAGCGTGTTGAAGTACAGTGGCTCCATGGAAAAAGGCGAAGCACGATTCAAGCTGCTTGAGCAACTACTGGATCGACTGGCCCCATAAGAGTGAGAAGCAGTCATGCGTCTTTTCGATCAATGTCTGCTTCATATGGCTCTGAGTCCTCTAAAACTGTTTACGAAACGGCATGACCACACTTTTGAAGCCCACTGTTCAGATACCTCAGCACTGGCGCACCGCTGCACACCAGACTGAAGGTCAAAGAGTTTCAGGATTAAGCAGGGATTTTATGAAACGCCTTGAGCTGAAAAAAACGACTGTTAATCACAATGTCACCTTCGGCATGATTCAAAAAGCGATCGGTACCCTACTTCTGGGCACAGTCTCCATAACGGCCATTGCCAGTGAGGATACTCAGTGGTACCAGGCTGACATGATTGTATTTTTGAACGAGCAGAGTACGAGTGACAATGAGAAATGGCCTGGTATTACCGCTCACCCTCTTCCCGCTGACGCCATTAAGCTAAAATCCTACAACTCCGGGACAGACGCAAAAGGAACCTCTTCTGATCTCACTGACTTTCTGGATCGTCCTGACAAAAAGCCTGCAACAGATCTGGAGCGGGATGCCTTTGTGTCCCTGCCCTACCCATCACACTTGTTGCAAAGTGAAAGCAGTGCCCTGTCCAAAAATGGTGGCTACCGGATTCTCGATCAAAAAGCCTGGCTGATGCCGCTCAGGGAAGGCAAAAGTTCGAGGCCAATCAGGATAGGCAACTACAACACACAAAGTAAAAAACCCAGTATGTTGGAAGGTACCGTTACGATCAGCTCCAGTCGTTATCTGCATGTAAAAGTTAATCTCTGGTACAGCGAACTGGCATGGGAAGCACTGGCAAAAAACATGGAGAATGTTCAGCCGCACCCGGAGTCTCAAAAGAAACCAACCCTGGATAAAAATCTGCAACTGGTCAGGGCACCTGACGGTCAGCCCATGAAGATTTCCCGTAATTTTCATTTGCAGGAAAGTCGCAGAATCAAAAACAGTGATGAGGTTCAGTACCTGGACAGCCCGGTCATCGGTGTTCTGTTCAAACTGACGCCCTATAAAAAGCCGGATAAACCTTTGCTACCTGAAATGGAAGCTGACCAGGAAAAAAGCCCGGAGCCAGGGATACTACCCGGAATTGTCGATCAGGAAGGCAGCTGATTCGGAGTAATACCCATCGTGCTTTCTAACCCGAGACAAGGCGGCGTGGAAAGTTCGATTGGTATAAAAAGAGCTGTCAGTGGCGCAGCTCTTTTTTCATGATAAAGCTGTTCTTGTCCTGGTTTGACTCATAGGTCACCTGATCCATCAGCTTGTTCACAATGTGTAGACCACGGCCACTGCACAACCAGGCTTCAGGATGCTCAGGATCAACGACCATTTCAGTCTTATTCTGCATGACATCGTCCGGAATACTGTGTCCCCAGTCGCTAACAGAAATATTCATCATGGTCTTGTCCAGATTGATACACACTTCCACCGGATGGCCCGCTTCATTTTCGTAAGCATGCTCAATGGCATTGTTGACAATCTCTACCAGACAAAGCTCTAGCCGATTAATTTCAACAGGAGAGAGAGTGGTCATGGCACAGACACCTCTGACCGCCATAGCCACCAGCGTTGTATTGGATAACTGGCTGTCGATTTCCAGCTTCAGCACCTGTGACATGTCAGCTCCCTTTAACAGCCTCAGCCACTGAACCATGGAGTTTGAACAATTTATCCATGGACGTTAGATCAAACAGATCTTGTACCGCAGGCTGTGCAGAAGCCAGACCGAGTGACCCGTTACCCGACAATTTCTTAAGACCCGCTACCAGCACGCTCAAGCCTGTGCTGTCCATAAAACGCACTTCGGCAAGATCGACAATCAGCTCGGATTTGCCCTCTTCAATCAGATCAAACACATAGGTTTTAAACGCTTCGGCAACGGAAGCATCGAGACGGGACTCATCAATCCGGACCACTGTAATCTGGCCTTCCTCGTAGTGTTCAAACGCCATGCCATCCTCCTGGCTTTCAGGGTTTCCATTCCAGTAACAGGTAGGTCACATCGTCATCGAAACGGTCCAGCTCACTCCAGTCTCTGACATTTTTCTCTACCTGGTCAACAACTGATTTTAAATCGTCATCTAAAGTATCTTGCAGGCATTGCAGCAAACGGGCCTCACCAAACTGTTGACCTTCAGTGTTTTCGCATTCTGTGACGCCGTCAGAATAGAGAAACAGACGGTCACCCGGCTGAAACTGCAAAGTGCAGGAGGTGTATTCCATATCCGGCATCATACCGATGGGCACGCCTCCACCCGCAACGGGCTCTACAATGGCTTTATCACGATGAATCCATAAGGGTTGCGGATGACCCGCCTGGGATAATGTGACTTGACCTGTGCGACTATTGATAAGTCCATAGGCAATGGTGAAATAAAGCATCGATTCCGGTGTCAGCTGAAACCGCCTGTTCAGTGAGGCCAGAACTTGTTCGGGCGCACGCACCTTATTGAATGGCTCATAATCCAATGTTTCCCTGACGATGGAGCCTCTGCCCGATGTTTCTGAGAGAATATTATTCAGAGTAAATGAAAAGAGCGCTGAGGGAATACCATGCCCGGCCACGTCCAGTTGATAGAACCCTAAGGTTTCACCATCAATAGCCTGATAACCAAACATGTCCCCGCCCAGTATTTTGCTGGGCTGGAAAAACCAGTCAAAAGAAACATGTTGTATGGTCGCCGGTTGAGCCAGCAAAACTTCCTGGGCTTTGGCCGCCGATTCAAGATCTTTTTCAACGGTCTGAATCGCTTCAACCAGGCGTGTATTTTGCAGCTCGAGCTGCCTCTCAAGTTCGATGATACGAATCCCTGCTTTCAGGCGGGCAGCCAATTCATCAAAATTAACCGGCTTGGCAAGAAAATCATCCGCCCCGTCATTCATGCCTTCAACAACTGCCTTATGATCTGCATTACCGGTGAGCAGGATAAAATAAATATAACGTCCAAGATCTGTTTTTCGGGTCTGCCTGAGCAGTTCCAGACCATCCATCTCAGGCATCATCCAATCGCTGATGATAATTCTGACATCCTGATGTTCCCGCAGAATCTCCAGAGCCTGTCTACCATTCTCGGCCTCGAGTACCTGGTGCCCCTGCTTTTTCAATACCACGGAGAGCATCAAACGCTGGTCACGAGCATCTTCAACGATAAGAATATTCATTCAGCCTTTATCGGCCGGGCCTTATTTCATCTTAATCAGTGGCTATCATTATCGGGTGAGTTACCTGACTCTGGTTCAGCATTCGCTTTATGAATCACTTTCATCACCGGATAGGCGAACTCCGCTCCTGCTTTTTGCACTGCAGAAGCAATGATCAACATGATGCTTTCCTGGACCCTGACAAAGTCCACTCTGCCCTTGGGAATGACATGCACCCGGACCTGACACTCCAGTGATGAATCCCCATATTTAAGAAACCTTGCATAGTGGGGCTCCGAACAATCCAGCTCGGGATGCTGAAGAAATTCTGTCGTGATCTGATTCATGACGGCGGGGATCTTGTCCAGATCCTCGTAGCGAATACCAAAGTTTTCAACAACCCGGCGGTTACGCATTCTGGATGGATTTTCCAAAACGATACTGGTGAAGACCGAGTTCGGGACAAACACGGGTCTGCGATCAAAATTTCTTATCTGGGTCAAGCGCCAGCCAATATGTTCTACATGGCCTTCTATCTGTCGGTCCGGAGAACGAACCCAATCGCCTTCTTTAAAGGGTTTATCCAGCATTAACATCAAACCACCAAAGAAGTTGGCCAACCATTCCCTGGCAGCCATACCCACAATCAAGCCGCCTACGCCACCAAAAGTCAGCAGCGCGGAGAGCGAATAGCCCAACTTTTGCGCCAGAATCATCACCGCCAGAACAATCAGAACGATATGAAAAAACCGTGACAGGGTTCTGGCCAGGTCGAGATCTTTATCTTGAACGCCCGAGATCTCGGCAATGTTCGGTAACTGCCTGATGAGTCTCAGCAGAAGCCAGAGTGGAAGTAATACTGAGCAGACAGCTTCTGATGTGGCCAGCCAGTCATGGCCTTCTTCTTCACTATGATCAACAAACCAGTGAGCGAGGTAAAAAAAACATAACAACCACGGAAGAAGCAACAACGGAGGACGAAAAGCTGAGGCCAGACAGGCTCTCACCGATTGATTCTCAGATTGAGCCCACCGACTGAGAAGGAAGTGGCTGAACCAGGAAACGATAACAGCAGCCACAAGCGCTGTCACTAAATCGACATTCTCCCCTTTAAGAAGACCCTCCCAAAACATTGCCTGCTCCTCGCACAAGAAAACCCCACGGTAAAGGAGATATCGGCCATCGCCTTCCCGGTTATATTCAGACCATTGAAATTATCCTCAAGGGATAAAAGCTGGACGAACATACTTTGATTTCAACACTGAAGGGTTGAAATCAATCTATCATAGCTCGTTCAGCCGTTTTTGCCGGTGTCTGTTTCAACTTGCCGAGCCACTCTTGCGGGACATCAAGCGTCCGGGTCGGGAAGGCAATATCAGCACCATGAGAATGGATAATAGCCATTATCCTGACCAGGACATCCTGTTTAACCCTGAGGTACTCTGCCCAGTCTCTGGTACATGTAAAGCAATAGACTAAAATATCGAGGCTGGAGGGTCCAAAGGCATTGAGCGATACGAGAAGAGTCTTATCGCTGGCGATTTCATCGTTGTCGTTCAGATACTGCCGTATTTCCTCGACGATCACCTCCACCTTCTGGCCATCCTGATACCTCAGGCCAACAGTTTCCTTGATCCTTCTATTTTCCATTCGCGATGGATTCTCAACAGAAATGCTGTTGAAAGTGGCGTTGGGAACGTAGAGTGGTCGCTTATCAAATGTCTTGATGCGGGTTTCTCTCCAGCCAATGTATTCCACAGTGCCTTCAATGTTTCTATCCGGCGAACGAATCCAGTCACCAACCCGGAAGGGTTTATTCAGGTAAATCATCAGACCACCAAAGAAATTGGCCAGCATATCCTTAGCGGCAAAACCGACTGCCAAACCTCCCACACCACCAAATGCCAAAAGACCTGAGATACTGTAGCCAAGTGACTGTAATACAGTCAGAAAACAGATGATGATGACCACAATTCTGCTTAATCTGCCAATCGCTACTACAGTCGTTGGATCATTAGACCGATCGCCTGCCAGTTCAGGATTCAGAAAGTTTCGCTCCAGCTGACGAATGAAACGGATAATGCTCCAACCCGCCAGAGTCAGGATAATGACATCCCTGAGATTATTCAGACCATCAATTAACTCAGAATCCGTAGCCTTGGCAGCTACACCAACAACCCAGCAGAAACCAATAACCCAGATCAGCAGGATCACAGGGGTTCTCAGTCCCCTGATAACGGCATCATTCCAAGGGGTAAGGGCTGCACGACCATCTCTGGAAAGATGAGCAAACACTCTGGACAAGATCAGATGGATAACGCCTGAAATCAACAGGACAATAACGGCCTGAATAACCCATTGAGGAATATCCAGTTCATGAAAAAAAGGGTGAGAAAGAGACATTATCAGACTTCCGGATAGAAAACGGGACACTTAACACTGAGAATGATTTCATTCCCACAAGGTTGAAATCATTCTATGGACGTTTTATGGCAGATCAGTTAAATCGTTCAGAAAGATAATCCAGTCTGTCCTTGCAACTAAGATAGCGATCCATGGTCACCAGCTCTTCCAGAGCTCGACCGCCACGGGCCTGAAGAGATGAAAGATCAGGCGTAGAGAAAGAAGACCGTTCAAGCCAGGGCAGAACTTCCCGGACACCCTCCCTGCTGCTTAATAACAATAAATCACAACCCGCATTCAAGGCTTTTTCGACCCGGACAGTGTAACTTCCGGCTGAAGCTGCACCCTCCATGGTCAGACAGTCACTGATCACTAAGCCATTAAAGCCGATCTGTTCTCTAAGGATGTCTTTCAACCAGATTGATGAAAAACCACAAGGCTGATCATCTACTTCAGGAAAAACAATGTGAGCGGGCATAATCGCTTCTATGCCCTGCTCTATCAGAGCTTTGAATGGCACCATATCTTGCTGCTGGATGGCATCCAGCGCACGACTATCCCTGGGCAGGGTCAGGTGAGAATCTTCGTTAACACTGCCATGACCGGGAAAATGTTTACCTATACAGGGCATTCCTGATTCACGGACACCACTGAACCATGCACCGGCCAGTTTAATGACGGTTTCTGGCTCACAGCCGAAGGCACGGTCGCCCACTATATCTGTAAGACCCAGATTAAGATCCAGGACCGGAGCCAGACTCATGTCAAGGTCGCAGGAGAGTATTTCTTCAGCCATAAGCCAGCCACAATCCTCAACCAACTCCAGGGCTTTCTGGGGATCACATTTGAAATAGCTGGCATAACGCTCTGCAGGCGGCAAACGGGTAAAATCGTTTCTGAAACGCTGAACCCTGCCACCTTCCTGATCCACCATCAGAATCAGGTTTTGTCTGATGCTTCTTATGTCTCTGACCAGATCACACAACTGTTTACGATCGTGAAAATTCCGGGCAAAAAACAACACGCCGACAACACCGGGATGCAGGAGTAATTCCCGCTCTTCAGGCTGGAGGGTCTGACCTTCAAGGTCGATTATCAGAACGCCATTATTTTTCGCATTGTTATGATCATGCCTGTACATACTTTTCTTGCTCTCCTGACCCGTCTGAATGCGATAAAACTACTTTGGCAGAATATCAATAGTAGTTCCCGGAAGAACCCGGTCAAATAAATCAATCATGTCACGACCATGCATCCTGATACAGCCTCTTGAACCCGGCTCGCCCATCACAGCGGTATCGGGTGATCCGTGGATATAGATGTAGCGTCGCATGGTATCGACCTTTCCCAGACGGTTGTAGCCGGGTTCAAGACCGCTTAACCAGAGAATTCTGCTTAAAATCCAGTCCCGACGTTCAGAGTATTGTTGTAATAGTTCGGGTGAATAGATCTCACCCGTGTATCGCCTTCCCACAAAAACCGCATGGAGAGGGAGGCCCTTACCGATTTTCGCACGAATAATATGACGCCCCAGTGGAGTCTGCCAGCTACCTTCCTGCTGCCCTGTTCCTTTACTGGCGGTGGATACAGAGTAACAAATCGTTTCTGCACCCTTTTGCAGCAGCTCCAGAGTCTGCGAGGCAATTCTAACATTAATGTGCACAGATGAATCTCGTATTGACTGGTTTCGCTTTGGCTCAGGCTCGAGAGCCAGCAACTCGAATAAACATTATCGACCATTCTTATAGGTGGCATGAGCACGCAGACCAGCTGCCATAAATGGCACCATTCTTCTCATAATGTTCTCAAGATTGTCATCAATGTCATAATCTCTCTGGGCAATGGAGAGAAGTGCATCGGCGCCAGATACGGAAAAGACAGCAGAGCCAAGACTGAAATAGGTACGCCAGAATTTATCGGCTATCGGAAGGTCAGGACAGGCCCTGAACAACAACTCAAAGTATCGGCTGAAGACGGTTCCATAAGTTTCCGTCAGATAACGCTTCAAATGCCCCTGGTTCTGTGTGAAAGCCAGCCCCATGAGTTTCATAAAAATAGAGATGTCATCGGGCCTTCTGGGTTTTACAGCAAGAATATGGTCAACAAGTATCTCAAGCACAGCCTCAAGATCAGGTGGCTCACTCTGATCGGACCACTCATCCAGAGTGGTATCCAGCCCTTTCATAAAGGGGTCCAGAAAACGGGCAAAAACCGCCTGTATCAGCGCTTTTTTGGAACCAAAGTGATAGTTCACTGCAGCCAGATTAACCCCTGCCTGTTTTGTAATGGTTCTTAAGGAAGTCTCTGAGAAGCCATGTTCAGCGAAGAGCAGTTCGGCTGAATCCAGAATTCTTTCGACAGTTGAAAGTTGTGCCATGGTACAAAGAATTTTATAAGTTTATTAAACGACTGTGTAGAACCTACGTATCTGGCCCCGAACTGTCAAGGCTGCTGCAGCTTGAGTCGACTTCAAGTCAACACTTCAAGCCAATGCTCTGGACGACCTTGCATACCCTTTAGCTTACCCTCTACAACACGACCCTATGGTGGAGCTAATGTCAAGAAAATAAATCAATAATTTAAGTCAAGTCCTGCATAGCAAGGAATACGGGAAAGCTCTTGCTTTGAGGGCATTCATGTTTGGGCTATCAACGGGACGGAGAAATATGTGGTAGGCATCACGGAAAGCCAGTCGACAATCATTTTTATTTTAGGGTCTATTTACCAATCGATTTATTCCTAATGGGGGTGGTGAATGTCGGATTCAAATTTTGGGCATTTTTTACGAGTCCATGTATTCCTGATAGGGGTGGTGAAAGGCGGCAGGAAAGTCTCTGCTTTCACATACAAGGAAGCTGCTCAACTTCTGGACAGATAATGCGAAACGTGAACACCCTGCACGAGATGGTTGTTCAGGGCTACAAGATTAGGTCTTTGTGCCGTGGGTGGGGCTTAATGTCTACCCTAAGTAGAATGTAAGCGTTCAAGCAGGGTATAGACTCCCCCTACTTATCGAGATCGGATTTTAACGGATTGGCCCCGAATTTCTCTTTCCAGATTCGTGGGATTAGCTCCCGGATATCTCGAGCCGGATGGTAACTGATGCGCTGAAGCACATCGACGAAGTACTTGTATGGATCAATGCCTGCAAGAAGACAACTGACGATTAACGTCTGGAACACGGCAACATTGTCTGCTCCTTCTTCTGTCCAGCAAAAAAGCCAGTTTTTTCTCCCCATCGGGATACACCTGAGACTTCGCTCCAGGTGATTCGTATCAATGGCGACATCCGGATTATCCAGATAAAGCCGTAGCTCTTTTTCCCGTTTGTTCACGTAGCCAAGAGCCTTGCTCAATGGGTTGCTTTTCACCAGATTCAGGCGACGAAGTTGTTCTTCATGCCAGTTAAAGAACTGATCAACCAGTGGCTTGCCATTCTGTTGGCGGTATTCCCGCTTTGCTTCGCCTTGCAGCTCAGCTTTGCGGATTTCGTCTTCGACTTGATAGATCGCACCTATGCAGTCCAGCGCCTCTTTTGCGGCTTCTGGCTCGACCTCTTGTGACTTAACGAAGTATCTCCTGCTATGTGTCCAGCACTGGGCATGGATGATTTTGGGGTATTTCATGCACAGGCGGTCGTATTCCGAATAACCATCGGTCAGCAAGACCCCCTTATACTCTTTCAGATAAGGTTCTACGACCCTGCCAGAACGAGTGGTGGAGAAAGTAAAAGCTATCTCATTCTGGTCTCCGTAAAAACACCAGAAGTAGCCTCTTTGCATCTTGCCCTTGCTTTTACGGCCCGCTTTTCCGGGCGTTTCATCCAGAGTGAGGACACGACTTTCCAGACAGCTGTTGAGCACTTCGTCAGCGATGGGTTTGAGTAAGTGCCCGGCACGCTGCTCAAGATGTGTCAGGGTTCCACGGCTGATAGTAATACCACTGGACTCAAGTTTCTGATGCTGGCGGTAAAGCGGTGCGTGAAAGCGGTACTTCTCTACCAGCAGACCTGCGATAAAGCTGACATCGGCAAAGCTGCGATCAAATAATCCTGATGGTGCGGCTACCGTTGTTAGCGTCTGGCTGGGCTTATGGCGAACGACTTCGCGCTGATATTTCAGGATGACATAGCTGGCAGGGCGCTGCGCCAGCCGATAGGTGTACTTGTAGTCAATGATTTCGTACTGGTCTGCGTCTTCACCCTTCATTTCTGCAGCAGGCATCGGGATGAGTTCAACCGGTACATCTTCAGTAAAGCGCAGCCCCTGATCGGTCACACAGTCTTCAGGGCGATTCTTTTTCCGCCGTTCGTAAGTGATGGTTTCTGTGGGAGTTTCCTGCTCTTCAGGCTTGTCCTGAAGGATTTCTCCCAGCGCCAGCTGGTCCGGATTCTCAATCAGGCGCTTTTCGGATTTTTCACCAAATAGCTGATGTTTAAACCAGGCCAGCTGATGTTTAAGAGAAGCTATTTCCTGATCACGCTCCGACAGCAAGACCAGGATCTGCTGGAGCAGGTCCTGGTCAGTGGTGCCGGGGGTCGAAACAGGTAATTTCATGGCGGTTAAAGATAGACCTTTGACTCTCCTTTTGTGTAACGGGACGGTTGATGTTTGTAGCGTTTATATTGCTGAACGCAGCGGGTATCAATGCCTTCAAGGATGAGCTTCAGATCTGTCCACGCCATTGTTTGCTTGATGGATTTGCCTGCATGAGTATGAAACTGACCCTGTTCCAGTCGTTTGCTCCAGATACAGTATCCACTGCGATCAAAATACAGCACCTTGCACTGGGTTTGTTTGCGGTTGATGAAGACAAACAGCTGGCCGCTGAGTGGGTCTTCTTCAAGTTTGTTTCTCACCAGGGCAGACAGGCCGTCGTAGGATTTACGCATGTCGGTGGGCCGGTTGTAGAGCCAGATCCGAACCTGAGATTCTGGAAAAAACATGATCAGCGACGCATACGAAGAATAACACCACCGGGCAGCTCAAGTTCCAACTGCCAGTTTAAGCTGGCTGGAGGTTCAGTCAGCCCGTTTGGGACTTCAACCCATTCCGGGGCAGAAGCCTGAGCGATATCAAAGGAGTCAGTGTTGTCGTTATCCCTGAGTTTGCGCTTCCAGTTTGTGAATGTTGCCAGGCTTATGTTTTGAGTTTGGCAAAAAGCTTTCTGGCTCAAGCCACTGGCTATTTGCTGATCAATGATCTGTTGCCACTGCTCAGGGTTGAGACGGGTAAAGGGTTTTGTCAGTTGCTTCACGTTAGGTATCTCCTGCGTTGTTTGCAGGGGAAAGGCTGGCAGTCAGGTTGTGATTTTTGAAGACGTCCTCAAATGAGCGGTTACAGTAGAATCGCTTGCCCGCAAGATCATCCATACTGTTGTTGGTCACTGGATAATGGTTGAAAACAGGAAGTTCTGCAAAAGCCGCTGAAATAGATAGAAAAAAAACGCATATACGAATGTTATTTAAAAAGATGATTCTCATAGCGATTACCTTTTCAGACTCTATGTAGATAAAAAAAACCTCCTTGATTTTAGACGGTCATTTGAGGTTCAGCTCGAACCAGATAATAAATTAATGGATTCATGACCATGATTTTCATTGGGTAATGTTTTTGTACGAAAACTATCTGATTAATCAGTATAATGCCCTGAGTGTTTTTGGTTCATTGAGCCTGTCATGTAACTTGGCAAAACCAATCCGATCATCTGTTTTATCGAAAACGGTGTAAAACGCTCTCATGAATGGATTTCCAAGGATCCAAGATTCATTATTAATTCCGGGCATTTCGTCAATTCCAGCATGACATTCAACCATTCCAAAGCAGTTTTGCTCTTTGACTACATAAATTTGTGGGGGAACCTCATAGATATGGCCACCAATGGAGACCTTCAGAGGTGGAAGTTGGCTGACGTTTGAGCAATCTGATTTCACATCAAGAGATTCAAGAATGGATTCGACGTCTTTTTCTGGCCCATAAATATAAAGTGCCCCTGTATCAATATGGGCTTTGCATTGTCTTTCTTGACAGCTTAGGAGAATATTTTTTGCTCCGACTGAGATGCCGTCAAAAGAAATATCGTAATAAGGATGTTCACCATCGATAGCTATCAGGGAGTGCCAGTATATAGGCCCCTGATAATAGAAAGGGTCGGGCTCACCGATAATCATAACACTACCGCCCTTGTTGGTTTTTTGGGACAGGTAGAACGAAAAGACAGCTTTATCGATCAAACCCTGTTTTAGGGCATTGTCTAACCATGATGGGATGATACTATTGCTCTTAAAGCCCAAGCCTAAAACGCCATCGAACGGATGGTCCTCGATATCATCTGAAATAACGTCGGCTACAGCAAATCCCTGAGATACTACCTTTATGCCACCGAGAGTAATATCATCATAACCGAAGATACCAGATATTTTACCTCTGGCGTAACTTAGGTTCAGTCTGTGGCTAGTGCGTACAAACGAGCTGCTGCTTTGTGGATCAAAACGTTTTTTGTCAGAGCAGCTGTTAGAACCACATGTTGTACCAGGAACCCAGATATAACTTGATCCGGTATCTAAAAGAACTTTAAATACCTGATCGTCAGATCCAATTTTTATCTCGCCGTAATACTGCGTATTACCGAAGTTGTGTAGTAATGTCTTTCCTTTAGCCATTTCTGGTCCATAAATTTTCAAATAAAGTCGCCTACCGGGAAGGTCACCCATATTGCTGCTGCTTACTGGAATGCGGTTAAAAACAGGAAGATCTGCAAAAACCGCTGAAACAGATAGAGAAAAAATACATATAAAAATATTTTTTAAAAAGAGGTTGTTCATAACAATTACCTTTTCAGACTCCATGTAGTGCCTGCCCGAAAACCCACAAATGATTCGATTCAGTAGGCAGCAGCAAAAATTTTTGTTTAAAATTCAGCCTACTCATCTGTGGGTGCTACTTTTTGGTTTATTTCTGTTCAGCGGCTCTGTCGCCACAGGCTTTCATGCTGCTCCGAAAACAAAGTGGTTGCCCACTCTATCAACTTGCAAATAGCATCTCTGAGCAGGTTGATATCCGTCGGAAAGTGAACATTGGTTTTTACGACGATCGAGTCAGCGCGGGCGCGTGGCCTCTCTTCTTTTTTTTACCAATTCACGGCCAGCATTGACGACGACCTGATTGTTCTGGTCCAGAATTTCCGGTGTGAACAATGAGATGTTGTCTTGCAGGGTTTGCAGTTTGTACTGGTGTTCACTAAGACCCATGGCCTGGAATCTTTCGGTGAGTTCCATGCTCGTTAGCCAGCTCAAGAAGCCGGTCGTAGTCGCAGTTAATGACCAGCCGCAAGGCGCCAAAAACCAACACCCTCCAGGGATCCATTCCGGGACGCCCGTTACCTTGGTCGGCAGCTATCATACCCTGAAGCACGTGAAAAACCTGATTCCTCAACTCGATATTTGTCCAGATATATTGCAATGCCAGGAGCAAGCGGGGAGTGTCATCCCTTGACCTGAGATTGAATGTAATGGCAGAGATATCAACCTCGTCAAGCTGCATTTGTGGATTAATGGTCTGGCGCATAAGTTCGGGAACGTCCTGTTGTGGAAAACCTTCGTTCCTTAAATTAGGCTATAAGCCGCTATTTTCAAGTATTTGAGGGTTTTCGGACGGGCACTAATTATATTGCGACTGTATACGAATGAGCTGCTGCTTACTGGACTGTGGTTAAAAGCAGGAGATACCACAAAAGCCGCAGGAATGGATAGAGAAAAAAAACATATAAAAATTATTTTTAAAAAGATATAGAAGGTCTTCTGCATTCAAACGCACCACTTTATTGCAGGGAGCAAGGCGTTATCGTAACTGACTAACCGGTTAGTGATTTGTGAAAACAAATTGTTAACTATTAGATGTGAATGGCTGCATCCTGACTCACGATTTACAGCTATATCAAAGCGTGGACGCATTGAGTTCACTCACTATTTAGTCATCAGGAAAGGAGTTTAGCCTATGCAACCTCTCGGATATTCAATAGAACAAACCTCACTGCCAGCGCAGCCATTAAACCTGCCAGACACATCCTCCAAGATCACCGTAGTGGCTTCCGACGTCGTTAAAAATCTGCTGGATAGAGTAAAAATCTCGATTCTGGACTTTACCGGCAAATCAAGTATAGCGCTGTCTTCTGTTGGCCTGGCTGCCAGTCTTGGCATGCTTCTGGCGAGCATGGATGATAAAGACAAGAAGGCAATGATTCTGGGAATCCCCGTAGAAGCCTTAACGGATGAGCTGGAGACTGAAATCCACAAAAAACTCGGCCAGCTCAGTGTAAACCACGCTTACGTTAAGCATCCTGATCAAAAACAGGCAATCTCTTGCACTAACTTTATAGCGACTAAAGATGCCACCAGGGATAAGCAGTTTGAAAAGAGGCTGTCTGAATGTTATCAAACCGAAAAACTGGAGTGTCATGTCAGTCCTGTCAGTTGCGTAGCGGACGTTACAGAAACTTACATTAATGAGAAATCCAATGGCAAAATTAACAGCTTGTTTGATGGTTATTCTGAAGCTCAACGGCATGAAATTACAGCAGCCATAGTCAATGCGATGAGTTTCGATTTCCAGGGCATCTGGGAGACAAGTGCATCTTCAGATAAAATCACCACGGGCAATTTTATATGTACAACTGAAATTGATTTAAAGAAAGTTAAGATGATGAGTACAACTGATAATTTTCCAATTGCTGACAACGGACAATTCATTGCCATTGCCAAAGAGTTAAAATCTATAAATGGAGAAAACCTTAGATTGGTCGCAATAAAACCGCGTGTTGAATCTACGTCCGCAATTACATTCCTTGATTCTGAAACAATTGATCACCTGATTAAAAGATTAAATGATAATAAAATGACATTAAACGTAAAGCTACCAAAAATAAACATGGAAACTTGTGAAAACCAATTATTCAAAAGAATTCATCAGGCATGTGAAATCAACACATTAGTAGCAGGAGATTTATCAAAATTAGGCGAACAGGCAGACCAAAATTTAAATATGATTCAGAAGATTACAGTAACCGTTGATGAACAAGATGCTTGCAACCCAGTTACCAATACCGAAAAAACCACCGTAAAAGACGATCCTGAAACCCCTGACTTTGAATTTCTCTGCCCTGGCTACATTGGCATTGTAGACTCAGAAGGTAATCGGTTGCTTGATTTGGTCATTAAGGATGACAGATTTTTGGAAACAGTGGAAAACCCGGACTCTGACGACCTGATGTTTGATAGCTTTGATGACTCTGATAGCGATGATGATCTAACTCCCAAAAGAAACTATACATTTGATGCCAGATGGTACGCAGTTCAAAAAAGCGCAAATAATATAAAAAATATTGAAGACGCTATTGAAACCAGAATCAATGAGTTTCTTTCCAACCCTCTTCGCTATGGTGATATGACTATTTTAATACAACATAGATTTAACCAGGATGAAGAGCTTGAAATTATTAACGCTCGGGTAAAGTGCTTACCCGAAATAGATATCGATGTCGTTTCTTTGGATGACGCCAAAAAGCTTAAAAAAAGAATATTAGAATTAATTGGAGAAGAATATGAGGATTTACTTAGGCTTGAAGATTTTATCGAATATTTTAGAGTTGAAGTTCAATCTAATGCATGGGATGCTCTGCTGAAAAAGTTAACTGCTAGCAAATCGTGAATAAATATAATGCTAATTAAGTGGCTAAAATAACCTCTGGACAATCATAAACAAAGAGCCAAATCCGGTTTTTAATCACCTCCGGATATTTTTATTAACATAAGCCTGAAAGCAAACCAGACTCCATAATTTGGAAAATAGATAAGTTAAATTTTATGGCAGAACTTCGGAAAGAGAAACATCTGCCACGATAACGAGCCTCTATTGCAGGAAACAAAGTGTTATCGTAACTAACCGGTCAGTGATTTCTGAGAAAAGAAATAATTAAATATCAAGTACCAAGGGTAATACTGTAACCCGGGATTTATGGCTATTTGCTCAGCATGGAAGCAGTGAGTTTATTCTCACTAATTAATTTTTATCAAGAAAGGGAGAGTAGACTATGCAACCTATCAGACAATCAACCGAACCAATGCAATGGCAGACATCACAACCGCCAGTTAACTCCCTGGAGGTCTCCGAAAAGGCTTCTAATATTGTTACAAAACTGATCAGAAAGCTGTCACTCAAAATCCTGCCTAAGGCCGTCAATGACGACAAAAGCAAGGTAGTGTCTGCTACCAGCCTGGCACCGGTTCTGGGCATGCTTCTGGCGAGTATGGATGATAAAAAAAGGAAGGCATTGATTCTGGACATTCCCGTAGATACCTTAACTGATGACCTGGAGAATGCAATCCATAATAAACTCGGTGAATTCAGCGTAAAACACGCTTATAGTAAGGATCCTGATCAGAAACAGGCAGTCTCTTGCGCTGGCTTTATGGCTACTGAAGATGCCACCAGGGATGAGCAGCTTGATCAGAGGCTGTCTGAATGTTATCAAACTGAAAAGCTCGACTGTCATGACAGCTCCGTAGCACGCGTCGCAGGAAGTTACATTAATGAGAAAACCAATGGAAAAATTAAAAACTTGTTTGATTGTTATCCTGAAACTGAGCGGGATAACATTAAAGCGGCCATTGGTAGCGTGATACAATTCGATTGTAACTGGGAGAAAGCATTTTCTCCAAATGATACAGTCCCGGGCAATTTTCTTTGCGCAGATGGAACTCATATTAATGACGTAAAGATGATGCAGATGTGGGAAAATTGCCACTATTCCTATAACAGAACATTTGGCGCCATAGCCAAAAATTTCCGATCTGTGAATGGAGAAAACCTTAGATTTGTTGCGATATCACCCCGCGAAGAAAGTGCAACAGCAATTAACTACCTTAGTTCCAAAATAATCACTGATCTGATTAGCGATACAAGACATAATAAAGCGATATTTAATATAACGCTACCTAAAATAAACGTAGTAGAAAGTTGTGATATTCAATTACTCAAGATAATTTGCGAGGCATTTGGAACCGACGTAATAGTCGCACAAGACTTATCAAAATTAGGCAAACCGGAAAATAGTAATCTGAGTATTCTTCAGAAGACTGTACTATCCATTGATGAAGAAGGTGCTCAGAACAAGCTTTTGAGTGATGAAAAAATTTCTGTAAGGTGCTTACCCAAAGTAGGTAGCTTTGACTTTGTCTGTCCTGGTTACATTGCCATTGTAGACGAAAATGAAAATCGGTTGGTTGAGTTGATCATTAAAGATGGTCGCTTTTTTGAATTTGCTCCGGCCGAGACCATTTCTTCTGAAAGTTTGAACACTGATGACTGTAAAGCTGAAAGCAAAAGAGCTAAAATCGAAACCAATACAAATGGTAAGAAAAAGCTTGCTTCCAAAAAACGCGGAAAAAGCGGTAAAGCTACTATTGACTCTATAATAGAGCACTTATCTGATAAAACAAAAATCAAAAGTATTGATGCGAGTCCTCTAATACGTCATAGCTTTGATCCGAATGGGGAGTTTAATATCGAAAGTGCCTATTCAGGTAGATCTGATTTATCTATCAAAACTCGTACCAAGGAAGACGCTATTAAAATCAAAGATAAAATATCAGAATGGCTGGATTACAAACATGAATGTTTTGTTAAAGTTTTCGAGATCTCTGATGGCTCTCATGTAGAAGTTTCATTTGACGCATGGGATGCACTGTTTAAGAAGTTAAAATCTACACATTCATAAATAAAATGCCAAATCCGGAGATTAACCATCTCCGGTTTTTTTTAACAAAAGCTTAACCTGTAGTTGCCCCCACAGGTTAGACAAACGGACAATTAAAGTTTTCGGGCAGAGATACCTCCACTATGACAACCGGGCTCTATTGCAGGGAATAAGGTGTTATCGTAAATAACTAACCCGTCAGTGTTTTCTGAGAAAGGAAATACTTAAATATCAAGTACTAATGGCAATGCTGTAATTCATCATTTATGACTATTTGCAATAGCATGGAAGCAGTGAGTTTATTCTCACTACTTTGTATCAACCAAAGGAGAGAATACTATGCACTCATTTACCCCAACCGGAACAATTAGAACTTCAAGCCAGGCAATGCAATGGCAGCCATCTGATATGCCAGCAACATCCTTTGAGATCACCTCACAGGCTTCAGATATTGTTAAAAAACTGATAAATAAAGTGTCAATCGGGATCTTATGTACTCAGGATGCCAAGGACCACAAAAGCAAGGTGATCTCTTCTGTCAGCCTGGCTCCAGTACTGGGTATGCTTCTGTTGTGTATGGATGATAAAGCCAAAAAGGCATTGATTCTGGAAATCCCCGAAGAATCCTTAACTGATGAGCTGGAGACTGAAATCCATAAAAAACTCGGTGAATTCAGCAAAGACCACCCTTACGGAAGCCATCCTGATCAGTTGATCTCTTGCGCTAACTTTATTGCTTCTGCCTTTTGCGTCAGATTTGAGCAGTTTGAAAAAATACTCTCTGAATGTTATCTAACCCAAAAGCTGGAAGGTGCTTTCTGGGACGTAGCTGATGTCACAGAAGCTTTTGTTAAGGATAAAACCAAAGGAAAAATAGAAAAGTTGTTTGATGGGTTGAACGAAGTTAAAGCAGTAATTGGTAATGTAATAGATTGCCGGGCTGTCTGGGAGGATAGTTTTTCTCCAGATGAAACGGCTGCTGGACGTTTTCTATGTGCAAATGGAACTTGTATTGATAACGTCAAGATGATGTCTAAAACTGAAACGGTTCAATGTGCTTCTAACAGGAGATTTCGTGCCATCGCAAAGGAATTCCAATCTGTGAATGGAGAAGATCTTAAACTGGTCGCAATAAAGCCGCATAATAAAAGTGCCACAGCGATTGATAAACTTGATTCTGACACGATTAACGAGTTAACTGAACAATTAAATCATAGACAAGCGGAATATACGCTAACGCTACCCAAAATAAACATGGACAGTTGTGACACTCAGTTACTCAAGAAAATATGTAAGGTATTTGGAACTGACATAGTAGCGGGAGATCTAACAAAATTAGGCATTTCGGCAGATGATAATCTGGAGATGCTTCAGAAAATCATATTTTCTGTTGATGAAAAAGGTGCCAGCTGTGCGATGGCGACTGTTGCACAAATTCAAACAAGGTGCGAAAAACCTCGCTTTGATTTTGACTGCCCTGGCTACATTGCCATTTTAGACAAAAAAGGTAATCGGTTGATTGAGCTGGTCATTAAGGATGGCAGCTTTTTGGAGTGTGTTGGTGACCCTATAATCTCCACCGATGGAGAATCAGGCTCTAATAATCTGGCAAGTTTTAACAGTTTTTATATATCTGATAGCGAAGATGATAGTTTTTATAGCGAAGATGATAGTTTTTATAGCGAAGATGATCAAGAACCAGTGCATCGCAGTAAAATAGATTTACCCACAAAAATAAAGCTGGTAGAAAAAGACTTATCTGCAATAACACGCTTATCTTTTGACCCTCTTGAAACTATAGATGTGAGTGCTTTTATAAAAGACTGTTATAATCCGGATGGAAAGCTTGATATTAAAAGCGCTAAGGCAGATAATCACAGGCTAAATATGACAACATCTTCTTTCGATGACGCTAAAGATATCAAGAAAAGAATATTAAAATGCATTGGAGAAGGCTATAGTTGCTATGTTAATATTCACGAAAGAGCTACTCCTATTGAAGTAAGTGTTTTAATTAATCCTTGGAAAAAAATGATTGATCAAATAACTTCTGGATTTATCAGTTCTTATATTTCTGATAGCGAAGATGATAGTTCTTATAGCAAAGATGATCCAGAACCAGTGGATCGCAGTGAAATAGATTTATCCAAAAAAACAAAACTGGTGAAAAAAGACTTATCTGCAATAACACGCTTATCTTTTGACCCTCTTGAAACTGTAGATGTGAGCACTTTCATAAAAGACTATTATAATCCGGATGGAAAGCTTGATATTAAAAGCGCTAAGGCAGATAATCGCAGGTTAAAAATAACAACATCTTCTTTTGATAACGCTAAAGATATCAGGGAAAGAATATTAGAATCCATTGGAAAAGAATATATTGATTCTGTTAAGATTTATGAAAGAGCTAAACCTATTCAAGTAGATGTTCTAACTAATCCCTGGAAAAAAATGATTGATAAAATAACTTCAGGACCTACCGATTCTTATATTTCTGATAGCAAAGATAATCCTATAATTACAACTGCTGAAAAACAGAGCTCTGATAATCTGGAAACTCTTAACGATTATGATATGCCTGATAGCAAAGTTTATACATCTGATAATCAATTCACAATTGAGAAAGATGTAACCGATCTAACTTCGATGGATAGGATTAGTACTTTAATACAACACCACTATAATCCGAATAGCGAGTTTGATGTTCGGATCGATGTGGCAGATCATATGCAGCTAACACTCAATATGTCTTCTAAGGATGAAGTTATAGAGCTTAGAGAAAGAATATTAAAATCAATTGGAGATGAACATAGCAAATTTGTTAGGATACTCGGTCAAAATTCTCCTTTTGAATTAGAGGTTTCTTTTGAAGCTTGGGAAGCACTGCGCAATAAGTTAACTTCTAATCAATCATGAATCAATACAATGCCAAATCCGGAGATTAACCACCTCCGGATTTTTTATTAACAAAAGCTTAAACTATAGTGGCCCCATAGGATGGACAGACGGACAATTAAAGTTTTTCGGGCAGAGATACCTCCACTATGGCAACCAGGCTCTATTGCAGGGAACAAGGTGTTATCGTAACTAACTAACCGGTCAGTGATTTCTGAGAAAGAAAATACTTAAATATCAAGTATTAAGGGCAAGGCTGAAGCTTGGCATTTATGGCTATTACCTCAGCATGGAAGCAGTGAGTTTATTCTCGCTAATTAATTTGTATAAAGTAAAGGAGAGAAGGCTATGGAATCAATGAGAACTTCTATGAATACGGCGCAGTGGCAGCCATTTAATCTGCCAGACACATCCTTACAGACTACCTCACAAGCTTCTGATATTGTTAAAAAACTGCTGGACAAAGTGTCATTAGGCATCCTCAGCGCCAAAGGTGTCAGGGACGACGAAAGCAAGGTAGTGTCTTCTACCAGCCTGGCTCCGGTTTTGGGAATGCTTCTGGCGTGTATAGATGATAAAGCCAGGAAAGCAGCAGTTCTGGGTATCCCTGAAGAAGAATTAACTGATGAGCTAGAGTCTCAGATCCATAAAAAACTCGGTGAATTCAGTGTAAACCACCCTTATAGTAATGAGAAACAAGCACTCTCTAGCACTAACTTTATAGGTTCTGCCTCTGCCGTCATTAATGAGAAGCTTAATCAGATACTGTCTGCATGTTATCAAACCGAAAAGCTGAAATGTGATGGCCATAACAAGTTCCTGGCTGACGTCGCAGAAGCCTTCGTGAAATGGAAGACCAATGGAAAAATCGAAAAGTTGTTTCATGGTCACTCTAAAGATCGACGAGAACTAATTACAGCGGTAATAGGTAATGTGATGGAATTCGAGGGTATCTGGAAAGACAAATTTTCTAAAGACAAAACGGTCAACCGGCCATTTTATTGCGCAGATGGAAGTTTTATTACAAACGTCAAGACGATGAGGTCGACTGAAGAGCTTCAATTTGCTAATACCCGTGCCTTTGATGCCATAGGCAAAGAATTCCAATCCGTGAATGGAGAAGACCTTAAATTAGTTGCAATTAAACCACGCTTTAAAGATCCTAAAGCGATTAACAAACTTGACTCTGAAACCATTAATCATCTGATTGAAAGATTAAATGATCATAAAGTAAAGATGGATCTAAGACTTCCGAAAATAAAATTAGATAATTGTTGTGATACCAGGTTACTCGAAAAAATTTCTGAGGTATTTGGAACCAACATAATAACGGCTGGTGATTTAACAAGATTAGGCGATTCATCATACTGTGATCTGGAAATACTTCAGAAGACCAAAGTATCTATTGGTGAAGAGGGAGCTTATGGTACAGTCGCCACTGTCGCAACAACTACTCTTAGGGACAAATCCTCTGAGCATCCCAGCTTTGATTTTGATTGCCCTGGCTACATTGCCATTGTAGATAGTCAAGGTAATCGGTTGCTTGAGATGGTGATTAAGGATGGCAGCTTTTTAGAACTTGACGGTACACCTGTAATCATACCCGCTGAAAAACAGAGCTTTGGTATATCTGATAGTGATGATGATATGTCTGATAGTGACGATGATCAAAGCAGTCAAATCGATTTACCCACAAAAACAAAGATGGTACAAAAAGACTTATCTGTGATAACACAGTTATCTTTTGATCTTACTGAAAGTGTAGATGTGAGTACTTTTATAAATAACTATTATAATCCGAATGGGAAGCTTGATATTCAAAGCGCTAAGGCAGATAATGAACGTTTAACTATCAAAATCTCTTCTCTGCGTGACGCTAAAGATCTTAAAGAAAGAATATTAGAATCCATTGGAAAAGAATATGAATCTTCTATCAACGCTTATCCTCTTCAAGTACATATTTCAACTGATGCTTGGGAAAAAATGATTCATAGAATAACTTCTGGGCAATCATAAACAAAAAGGCAAATCCGGAGTATAATCACCTCCGGACTTTTTTATTAAAAAAAGCCTAAAAGTATCGTAGCCCCCATAATATGGACAGATAGACAAGTTAAGTTTTATAGCAGTACTTTGGACAGAGATAAATCCACCGTGGTAACGGCCTCTATGGCAGGAAACAAGATGTTATCGTAACTAACTAACCAGTTAGTGATTAATGCGAAAGCAAATACTTAACTCATAGTAATGCTACATAACACAGAATTTACGGCTATTTGAAAAGCATGCGCTGTCCGCAAACATGGAAGCAGTATGTTTGTCCTGAATAAAAATAAATTTTTATCAGAGTTAGGAGAAAATATAATGGGACCTATTAGACATTCATTAAGACAATTATCATTGTCATCGCAACTACTAAATGTTCGAAACACATCCTTCAAAACCACCTCACAGGCTTCATATCTTGTTAAAAAACTGATTGATAAAGTGTCATTAGGAATTCTGAACGCTGCAGACGCCAGGGACGATAAAAGCAAGGTAGTGTCTTCTACCAGCCTGGCTCCGGTTCTGGGTATGCTTCTGGCGAGTATGGATGATAAAGCCAGAAAGGCATCGGTTTTGGGTATCTCTAAAGAAGACTTAACTGATAAAATGGAAACTGAGATCCATAAAAAACTAGGTGAATTCAGCGTTAACCATCCTTACGCCAAGGATCCGGATCAGAAACAGGCACTCTCTTGCAGTAACTTCATAGGTTCTACCTCTGCCCTCGGGAATGAGAAGCTTAATCAGACACTGTCTGAATGTTATCACACCGAAAAACTGGAATGTCATGACCATGACAGGTGCCTGGCCGATGTCGCAGAAAATTACGTGAAAGAGAAGACCAATGGAAAAATCGAAAAGTTGTTTCATGGTCATTCTAAAGCTCGACGAGAACTAATTAAAGCGGTGATAGGTCATGTGATGGAATTCGACGGTATTTGGAAAGATGAATTCTCTGAAGACAAAACGGTCCACCGCCCATTTAATTGCGCAAATGGAAGTTTTATTAGAAACGTCAAGATGATGTCTTCAACTGAAGAGCTTCAATTTGTTGAGACCAGTGAATTTGATGCCATTGGTAAAGAATTCCAATCCTTGAATGGAGAAGACCTTAAATTAGTTGCAATACAACCACACTTTGAAGATCCTGAAGTGATTAATAAACTTGACTCTGAAACCATTAATCATCTGATTGAAAGATTAAATGATCGTAAAGTGAAGATGGATCTAAGACTTCCGAAAATAAAAATAGAGAATAGTTGTGATACCAGGTTACTCGACAAAATTTCTGAGGTATTTGGAACCAACATAATAAAGGCCGCTGATTTAACAAGATTAGGCGATTCATCAGACGGTGATCTGGAGATACTACAGAAGACCAAAGTATCCATTGGTGAAAAGGGAGCTTATGGTACAGTGGCCACTGCCGCAACAACTACTCTCAGGGACCCATCCTCTCGTCCCAGCTTTGAGTTTAATTACCCTGGATACATTGCCATTGTCGATGGACAAGGTAATCGGTTGCTTGAGATGGTGATTAAGGATGGCAGCTTTTTTGAGCTTGGCGGTACACCTGAAATCACACCCGCTGGAAAACAGAGCTCTGACAACCAGTCAGGTTATTACGATTTTGACATGTCTGATAGTGAAGATGATATGCCTGATAGTGACTATAATACAGAGCCTAAAATCGATTTGCCCACAAAAATAAGGCTGGTACAAGAAGACTTATCTGCAATAAAACGGTTATCTTTTGACTTTTTTGAAACTGTAAATGTGAGTAATTTTATAAAAGACTATTATGATCCGGATGGGAAACTTGAAATTAAAAGCGCTATGGCAGATGATAAAATTTTAACACTCGAATTCTTTTCTTCGGATGACGCTAAAGATCTTAAAGAAAGAATATTAGAATCCATAGGAGAAGAATATAGATCTGCTGTTAAGATTTATGAAAGAGATAATCCTGTTGAAATAATAGTTAATAATAATACCTGGCATAAAATGATTGCTAAAATAACTTCTGGACAATCATAAACAAAAGGCCAAATCCGGAGTTTAATCACCTCCGGATTTTTTTAACAAAAGCCTAAAAGTATCGTAGCCCCCATAATATGGACAGATAGACAAGTTAAGTTTTATGGCGGTACTTTGGACAGAGATAAATCCACCATGGTAACGAGCCTTTATGGCAGGAAACAAGATGTTATCGTAACTAACTAACCAGTTAGTGATTAATGCGAAAGCAAATACTTAACTCATAGTAATACTACATAACACAGAATTTACGGCTATTTGAAAAGCATGCGCTGTCCGCAAACATGGAAGCAGTATGTTTGTCCTGAATAAAAAATTAATTATTATCAGAGTTAGGAGAAAATATTATGCACCCTATTGGACATTCATTCAGACAATTTTCATTGTCATCGCAACCGCTAAATCTGCGAAACACATCCTTCAAAGCCACCTCACAGGCTTCATATCTTGTAAAAAAATTGATTGATAAAGTGTCATTAGGAATTCTGAACGCCTTAGACGACAGGGACAATAAAAGCAAGGTAGTGTCTTCTACCAGCCTGGCTCCGGTTCTGGGTATGCTTCTGGCGAGTATGGATGATAAAGCCAGAAAGGCATCGATCCTGGGTATCTCTAAAGAAGAGTTAACTGATGAGATGGAGATTGAGATCCATAAAAAACTAGGCGAATTCAGCATTAACCATGCTTACGCCAAGGATCCGTATCAGATACAGAAGGCACTCTCTTGCGCTAACTTTATAGGTTCTGACTCTGCCGTCATAAACGAGCATCTTGATCAGATACTGTCTGTATGTTATCGAACCGAAAAGCTGGACCGTCCTGACCAGGACAGGTGCCTGGCCGACATCGCAGAAGACTTCGTGAAAGAGAAGACTCATGGAAAAATCAATAAGTTGTTTCATGGTCATTGTAAAACTCGACGAGAACTGATTACAACGGTAATTGGCAATGTGATGGAATTCGAGGGTATCTGGGAGAGGCCATTTTCTAAAGAAAAAACGGCCTCGGGCAAATTTATCTGCGCAGACGGAAGTATGATTGAAAACGTCAAGATGATGAAGTCAACTGAAAACGTGCAATTTTTTGATAATGGAAAATTTGGCGCCATTGGCAAAAATTTCCGATCAGTGAATGGTGAAGATCTTAAATTAGTCGCAATAATAACCCCTGGTGACAGTCCGACAGGGATTAACAACCTTGATTCTGATACAATCAATCACCTGATTGACGGATTAAATGGCCGTAAAAAAGAGATGGATCTAATGCTACCCAGGATAAAAATAGACGGCAGTTGTGACACTAATTTACTCGACAAAATTTCTCAGACATTTGGAGCCGATGTCATAAGGTCTGAAGATTTAACAAGATTAGGCCATCCCTCAAATTGTGATCTGGAAATTCTTCAGAAGACCAGAGTATCCATTAATGAAGAGGGAGCTTATGGTCAAGTTGCCACTGCCGCAACAAGAACACTCAGAGGCTTCGGTACAAAAAAACCACCACACTTTCATTTTGTCTCCCCTGGTTACATTGCCATTGTAGATGGACAAGGCAATCGGTTGGTGGAGATGCTGATTAAGGATGGCAGCTTTTTAGAATTTTATGCGGCCGGGAATGACTCAGCTGAAAGCTTGAAATCTAATGATTTGAAATCTGATAAAAGTTTGAAACCAAATGACTTGACAGCTGATAGCAAAATGACTCCTATCGAAAATTATAAAAATTACAGAAAAATAGATGAACCCAAAAAAGACGAAAAAATTATTGAAGAAACTATTAACTCTATAAAATATATGTTACCAGATGATGAATCTATTGATGTGAGTAAACTAATATACCATAAGTTTGATCCGAAAGAGGATTTTAATATCAAAAGTGCCAAAGCAGTTAAATCCAGATTAGCTATCCATACTGGTAGTAAGGATAATGCCCTTGATATCAGAGAAAGAATATTAGAATGGCTTGATTACAAACATGTAGATTTTGTTAAAGTTTGGCATGGTTTTGATGGCTTTGAAGTAGAAGTTTCAAATGATGCCTGGGATGCACTGCGGAAGAAATTAACTTCTACACAATCATAAATAAAATGCCAAATCCGGAGATTAACCACCTCCGGATTTTTTATTAAAAAAAGCTTCAGGGACTCAGCTTGCGAATTTCAGCCAACAACTCATCACTATGGTGGCAAAGCATGCCTCACCTGCACCATTGACGACCCTCTTGTCATTTTTTGCTTATCGTCGCAGCCTGGATAATAACTTGCCACCACAAGAATACTGTATATAATCACAGATACTGTATAAAAAAACAGATTGAGAGACCATGATCAAACTGACTAAACGGCAATCCGAGATACTGGACCTGATCAAATCTCATATTGACGAGACAGGTTTCCCACCCACCAGAGCCGAAATCGCCAAGACCTTCGGCTTTCGCTCACCCAATGCTGCCGAAGAACATCTCAGGGCACTGGCCCGTAAAGGCGCTATCGAGATTACCCCCGGCGCCTCCCGCGGTATCCGTATTCCGGACAGCCAGCCTGAAGGCCTTCCGATTATCGGACAAGTTGCTGCCGGGAACCCGATCCTCGCCCAGGAACATATCGAAGACCACCTGATGCTCAATCCCGCTTTCTTCACCCCATCGGCAGACTTCCTGTTAAGGGTAAAAGGAATGAGCATGAAGGACATCGGGATTCTTGATGGTGACCTGCTGGCCGTTCACAAGACAACAGATGTTCGAAACGGTCAGGTTGTCGTCGCCCGGATTGAAGATGATGTCACCGTAAAAAGATTCGAGAAACAGAAAAACAAAGTATTGCTGCATCCGGAAAACGACGAGTTCGAAACCATAGTCGTTGATCTCACTCAGGATGCCTTTGCCATCGAAGGTTTAAGCGTCGGAGTCATCAGAAATCAGTCCTGAGACGGAATAAGATGAGCCTGACCATTACCAGAGACAGTACTCACAACAGGCAGCTGTTGTTAAAGGCCCACTACGCTGAAGTGCGAATAACAAACAGCGTCCGGGCTATGCCAGAAGGAAGAATTTATGCTGTACCGAACCAGCAGTGAAAGGCACAATTTTTCAGCCCCAAGCTACCAGACCAATACAGTCTGCATTAACCCCTCGTGCCTAGAAAAGACTTTATCAGGAAAAACTGAAAAGTCTCTGAAGCCCAGTATTAATGAACTCATTCTTTCAGGTCAACCCTGGCAGGCAGAACAACTCCTGACGCCCATGCTCAGTCAGCTGTCCACTGACAGTGAACGTTGGTTGACCCTGATTCTGGCAGATGACACCAGAACCCTGCACTGGTTAAAGAATTGCGACTTAAATCATGACAAGGTGCAAATCTTTAGCTCCAACAATATTAATCAGACATTGGAACTCACCAGGAAAGCGCTGGCATCCGGAACCAGCCACACTGTCATCAGCTGGCTGGGGCATTTGGATAAAGGGTGGCTAAGTAGGCTTGAAAGCGCAGCCAGGAATGGACAGTGTCAGGGGCTGGCTATTCGCAGTAGACAGGTTGCATGATGCCTGTCATTTCCATGAAAATAGAGTCAGTGCAGTACTCTGTTCTCAGGAATCTCTTCTTCAGAGGATTGCGGACGAGTGAGTTCAGCAACTTCACGCATGCCAGCATCAAACATGACCTTTGCCACTTGCAAATGGTCCCCTTCAAGATACTGTTTGGCTTCCTCTGAAAATTTCATAGTCAGCAGGGGCTCACCCTCGTCGTCACTGCTTCGCAGAACAATCTCTCCTGTTGGAAGTTCCACAATTTCCAAAAACGATGCAGCCATATTTCGTTCCATAAATAGCGTATAAGAGGGAGAAATCATGCAGCATTGTGACTTATGATGCAATAGGTCAGTAGAGAGTAATGCAAAGTGTTATTGCAGACTGGAAAGTAAAAACCCTTAAAAGAGCTGCAGCTTTTGCCCCCGTATTGCAGCATACACACGATAAACTGGAATTAATCAGGCTGTTAGCGACAGAGCAAAGCCCAATACTTTCGCACCATTCATCGTGCCATAATCAACAGGGCTGATCGCCTCAACCGGAACAGCATATTCGGCAGCACGCAGCTTGAGATCATTCAACATATATTTAACCTGAGGACCCAGCAGAACAACATCGAAACAGGCTACCTGTTCATCGAAATGACTAGCGCCGAAGGCTTCAACCTCGACTTCTTCACTCCGACTTTCAGCTGCTTCGCGCATTTTCTCCACCAACATGCTGGTAGACATACCTGCCGAACAGCACAGCATGATCTTAGTCATAAGATACCTCTGATCAAATTGAACAACAGCCATAAACAACAGAGTTCTAAACATTCCCACAATCATGCACGGTTTGAATCAATCCAGGCACACTATTATGAGTCATGAATCAGATCTAAAAAATCTAATCACCATTCAAGATTGAAATTTCTAAAGTGCCCTACCAACTCCTTGAGGGAGGCAAGAATACTCTTGGCACTTTCTGGCGTCTTAATACCTTTGGTGACTTCACTGGTATCCGAAGCAATCATAATCATACTGCTATTACTTGAATATGATTGTATATTACCATTAGCATTAAAAATATCGTCATAAGCTTTAAGTAAATCTGCCAGCCAACTGTCCGATGACTCCAGCTGCTTTAACTGCTCGAGTTCAGACACTTCTGCAGGTTGCTCATCCATCAATCTGCAAGCATCTTCCAGAGACAGCAACCGGGTCAGCTGCTCACCGTAGGGAGACAATATCTCCGCCAGCATCGAGGAATAGGCTTGACTGGCATGCATCAGAAATGCCTCTCGAAAAGCCTCCTGCTCAAAAGCTTCTGCTCTTTCCCAGGCATCCAGCTGTAAACGGGCATAGTGTAATTTTTTGTTGGTATGGGAACGCCACTGCTCAGACATAATCTTTCTCAAAAATAAAAAGACCTCCACGGATCTCTGTGAAGGTCTTGTTTGTGACGAGGCCAGGTCAGGATTTTTTACGCTTCCTGGTGACTTTTTCTTCCCACCTGCCGTCCTGGAAGGTAGCACTCCACCCTGTCGCCTTACCTTCAGACTCAGTCATAACATACTGAGTCCTGGTTTTGCGACTGTAGCGAATGATTGCGGGATTACCATCAGCATCCTGTCTCGGTGCATCCAGAAGATAATGATACTTTGGATCAATAGCCGCCTGATGCGGGATCAGTTCACTGACCAGAGGAGCACGGGTCTCACGGTTCTTTGGGAACTGACTGGCCGCCAGAAAAAGACCTGAGGCACCATCTCTGAGAATATAATGATCATCCACTTTCAGACATTTGAGCTCAGGCATGGGTACCGGATCCATTTTGGGGGGAGCCGCTTCCCCGCTTTTCAAGAGCTTACGGGTGTTTTTACACTCGCTGTTGGTACAACCAAAGTATTTACCAAAGCGTCCGGATTTGAGCTGCATCTCAGAACCGCACTTGTCACATTCAAGCACGGGACCATCATAACCCTTGAGTTTGAACTGACCTTTTTCCACTTCATAGCCAGAGCAGTCCGGGTTATTACCACAGACATGAAGCTTACGCTGCTCATCAATCAGGTAGCTTTCCATTGCCGTAGAACACTTGGGACAACGATGCATAGCCCGCAAGGCGTTGACTTCTGCATTCTCGTCGTCAGCATCTTCAACTTCTTCGCCGGGCACCAGATTAATGGTACATTTACAACGCTCCCTGGGCGGGAGCGAGTAGCCGGAGCACCCCAGAAATACTCCCGTACTGGCCGTGCGAATCATCATATCCCTGCCACAATCAGGACATTTGATATCGGTAGGAGAAGGGTCATTGGATCGCATACCGTCGCTGTCGTCTTCAGCCTGCTCCAGCTTGCTGCTGAAATCACTGTAGAAACTGTCCAGCAGATCTTTCCAGTTCTCACCACCTTCAGCCACTACATCGAGATTGGACTCCATCTTGGCGGTAAAGTTGTAATCCATGAGATCATGGAAGTTCTCAACCAGCCGGTCTGTGACAATATCGCCCATTTTCTCGGCATAGAAACGACGATTTTTCAGGGAAACATAACCGCGATCCTGAATCGTCGAAATGATGGAAGCGTAAGTCGAGGGCCTGCCAATGCCACGCTTCTCAAGCTCTTTTACCAGAGCCGCTTCACTGAAACGGGCCGGCGGTTTTGTAAACAGCTGTTTCGGGTCCAGTTTTTTCAGATCCAGCGGATCACCTTTTTCCAGAGCCGGCAGAATGATGTCTTCACCCTTTTTGGCTATGGCTGCCATAACCCGGGTGTAACCATCAAACTTGAGGGTTCTGCCCCTCGCCTTGAGATCAAAGTCGTCCACCCGAACTGTCAGGGACGTACTCAGGTACTCCGCAGGCGTCATCTGACAGGCAACAAACTGTCTCCAGATCAGTTCATAGAGCCGCTCTGCATCCTTCTCAAGACCGGAAATAGAGCCTGGCTCAGCAGTCACAGAGGAAGGACGTATTGCTTCGTGAGCCTCCTGAGCGCCTTCTTTACTGGAATACCGGTTCGGATTTTCAGGCAGATACCTTGAGCCGAACGTACCATCGATAAATTCCCGGGCACTCTCCACCGCTTCCTGACTCAGATTGGTCGAGTCAGTACGCATGTAGGTGATGTGACCCGCTTCATAAAGACGTTGGGCCATCATCATGGTCTTCTTGACACTGAATCCCAGACGCGTACTGGCCGCCTGCTGCAGGGTTGAGGTAATGAAGGGTGCAGAAGGACGACTTCGGGTCGGTTTGTCTTCACGCACGGTCAGCTTGTAATCAGCCTGTCTCAGCTTTTCAAGAACAACTCCGGTGGCAGCCTCACTGACAGGTCTGAAGGCATCGCCAGCTTCTTTGGCCACCTGAAAACGGATAACTTCTCCATTTTCCGTAGCCAGGTCAGCGTAAACTTCCCAGTACTCTTCCGGGATAAAGCTTCTGACTTCACGCTCGCGCTCAACAATCAACTTAACCGCTACTGACTGCACCCGCCCTGCTGACAGGCCACGGGCAATTTTAGCCCAGAGCAGAGGAGAAACCATATAACCTACTACACGATCGAGGAATCGCCTTGCCTGCTGGGCATTGACCCGGTCAATATTGAGAGAGCCGGGCTCTTTGAAGGCTTCCTGGATGGCATTCCTGGTAATTTCGTTGAAGACTACCCGCCTATAACGACCAGGCTCCCCCCCAATGGCTTCCTGAAGATGCCATGCGATGGCCTCTCCCTCACGATCCAAATCGGTTGCGAGGTAAATTGTGTCAGCCGATGCTGCAAGTCGACGCAGCTCGTCAACCACCTTCTCTTTGCCGGGCAGTATCTCGTAACGTGCCTGCCAGCCTTTTTCAGGGTCGATGCCCATTCTTTCAATCAGCTGTTCTTTGGCTTTGCGCTTCTTATGGATGATTTTCTGCTCAGGAGATAGCTTACGTGTCTCAGCAGCAGCCTTTGCCCGAGCTTTGGGGTCCACAGGCTTCCTGGAGCCACCTGCGGTGGGCAAATCACGAATGTGACCAACACTGGACTTAACAACAAAGTCCTTGCCCAGATATTTGTTTATTGTCTTCGCCTTGGCCGGCGACTCGACGATAACTAAAGATTTACCCATGCTACCTTACACGTCCTGTAATCAGCTCCATTGTTCCGGTTATGCTGACCAGCCTGGAAAAAAGATCATAAAACACTCAGTGCTGTCTGCGACCAAAACAAGAAAGGTCGGGAATTGAAAATTGTTTCAATATATAAGGTCAAGAAAAACATCGGTCAAGGAAAACCCTGCAATGATCCTGAATTTTTCTCGAACGACCCTCTTATTTATCGTTTCACAGCCTCAATGATTAATCCAGCCAGTTATAAGCAATAATATCCTTGAATATCAAAAGATTATTTAATTACTGTGAAGCCTGACAGATTTCATGATGATCATTGACGGGAAAAAATGTCGGGTTTTACCGACAAAATAACTTATGCAGACACTGAAAAATATACTCATTTTCGAAGCAGAATCTCTGCATAAAAATGCATCAAAAAGGAATACCCCGGAATAGAATTCCGGGGCGAGTACTTTCAGGCAGGATAAGCCAGACAGGAACCCGTCTGGCAAAGGCCGACGCCTTACAGACGTTCAAATACCGTAGTAATACCCTGACCCAGACCTACACACATGGTTGCTACACCGAGCGTACCATTGTTCTGCTTCATTACATTCAGCAGAGTACCGGAGATGCGGGCACCAGAGCATCCGAAGGGGTGACCCAGGGCAATAGCGCCACCGTGCAGATTCACCTTCTCATCCATCTTGTCGAGCAGATTCAGGTCTTTCAGGACAGGCAGAGCCTGAGCAGCAAAGGCTTCATTCAACTCAACATGATCAATGTCATCGATAGTCAGTCCTGCACGCTCGAGAGCTTTCTTGGTGCTGGGCACAGGACCATAGCCCATGATGGACGGATCAACACCGGCAACTGCCATGGAACGAATCACAGCCATTGGCTGAAGACCCAGGTCCTGTGCACGCTGTGCAGACATAACAATCATGCAGGAAGCACCATCGGTAATCTGGGAAGACGTTCCGGCTGTCACTGTCCCTTTCGGGTTAAAGGCAGGCTTCAACTGCGCCAGTCCTTCGAGTGTGGTTTCAGGACGAATCGTCTGATCTTCGGTGAAAACGGCCAGATTGCCATCATCATCATGTCCCTGCATAGGGATGATCTCATCTTTAAACTGACCGGCTTTGGTCGCTTCCCAGGCTCTCATGTGAGACCTCACACCAAATTCATCCTGGGCTTCACGAGTAATGCCGTGCATCAACCCCAGCATTTCTGCAGTCAGACCCATCATACCAGCAGCTTTGGCAGCGTACTTGGACAAGCGCGGGTTAGGATCCACTCCGTGCATCATACCCACATGGCCCATGTGCTCAACACCACCTACAACAAAGACATCACCGTTACCGGTTTGAATAGCCTGAGCAGCGGTGTGCAGTGCGCTCATGGAAGAACCACAAAGACGGCTGACAGTCTGGGCTGATGAAGTATGAGGAATGGGAGTCATCAAAGACGCCATACGGGCGACGTTCCAACCCTGCTCCAGAGTCTGGTTGACACAGCCCCAGATCACGTCTTCAACTTCTTCAGGGTTAACACCGGGATTACGGTTCAATACTCCGGTGATAAGGTTGGCAGACAGGTCATCGGCACGGACATTTCGGTACATGCCACCCTTTGAGCGACCCATAGGGGTCCGCCCAAAGTCAACAATTACGGCGTCTCTCGGATTAAGGCTCATAGTCAATTCTCTCTTAAATCTGTTGCTCGTGATTAACCATTTTTTTGTCGCTCAAGGCTGTTTACGCGCCGTAAAACGTCTTGCCTTCACGGGCCATTTCCCGCAGCTTTTCAGTAGGCTGATACAGAGGACTGATGTGAGCGTACTGATCAGCCAGTTCAACGAATTTGTCGACACCCATGCTATCGATGTACTTCAGGGCGCCGCCTCGGAAAACCGGAAAGCCGATGCCGTTGAGCAGAGCCAGGTCAGCCTCAGCAGCTGTATCAACAATGCCGTCTTCCAGTGTACGAACGGTTTCCATACACAGTGGAATCATCATGCGATCAATAATTTCCTGAGTCTCAAACTCACGACTTTCACCAGCCACTTCAGAGAGAAGCTCATAAGCCGCTTCGTCGACCACCTTTTTGGGCTTACCTTTCTTGTCCTGCTCGTACTTGTAGAAGCCGACATTGTTTTTTTGTCCGTAACGCCCATTCTCGAACATCACGTCAATGGCACTCTTCCAGTCACGGGACATACGGTCGGGGAAACCTTCAGCCATCACTTTTTCCGCATGAGAGCCAGTATCGATACCCACTACGTCAAGCAGGTAAGCCGGACCCATTGGCCAGCCAAACTTCTCCATGACTTTATCGACTTGCTGGAAGTCGGCACCGTCTTTCACCAGCGCGGCGAAACCACCAAAGTACGGGAACAGCACCCGGTTAACCAGGAACCCGGGGCAGTCATTAACAACGATAGGAACCTTACCCATCTTCTTGGCATAAGCAACAACCGTTGCCACCGTTTCTTCGCTGGTCTTCTCACCACGAATCACTTCCACCAGAGGCATTGCGTGAACCGGGTTGAAGAAGTGCATGCCACAGAATTTTTCGGGTCTTTTCAGATCCTTAGCCAGCTCTGTTATTGAAATGGTTGAAGTATTGGAGGCCAGAACAGCGTCCTCACTGACGTGATTTTCTACTTCGCCCAGGACTGCCCTCTTAACATTGACGTTTTCGACAACGGCTTCGACAACGACATCAACATCACCAAACTCACTGTACGACAGAGTTGGAACAATGTGATTAAGAACCTCTCCCATTTTCAGAGGGTCCATACGACCACGGGCCACTCGCTTGGACAGCAGCTTGCTGGCCTCGCTCAACCCCAGATTCAGACCTTCCTGAGCGATGTCTTTCATCAGGATGGGAGTGCCTTTATAAGCAGATTGGTATGCAATACCACCACCCATGATGCCGGCGCCCAGAACAGCGGCTTTCTCAACTTTACCTGCCTTTTTGGTCAGCTCCTTGGTCTTCTTCTTGAGCATCTGGTCGTTCAGAAACAGACCCACCAGGACGTCAGACACAGGCGTCTTGGCCAACTTGACGAAACCTTCAGCTTCCACTTTCAGGGCTTCGTCTCTTGGCAGCTCGGCATGCTTTTTGATCGCTTTGACAGAAGCCACAGGTGCTGGCATGTGAGGGCCCGCTTGCTGCTTGACAACCGCCGTAGCTGTTTCAAAAGCCATCAGCGATTCCAGCAAAGGCAGCTTGAGAGGTGAACGCTTTTCATCCTTACGGGCATTGTAATCCAGCTCACCTGCCAGGCAGCGTTTGATGATAGCTACCGCTGAGTCCACCAGCTTTTCGGTTTCAACGACTGCGTCTACAGCACCCACTTTCAGAGCTGCATCAGGCTTCTGTTCACGACCGGCAGCAATCCACTCGATCGCGTTATCAACACCGATCAAACGTGGCAAACGGACAGTCCCACCCCATCCCGGGTAGATACCGAGTTTAACTTCAGGCAGGCCGACACCGCCTTTGTTGGACAGAACACGATAGTCAGCACACAGGCAGATCTCAAAACCACCACCCAGAGCGCTGCCATTGATGGCGGCAACGGTCGGCATATCCAGATCTTCAAAACTGCTGAAGGTCTGGTTTACGCCCATGACCATCTCCATCAGTTCACTCTCTTCCTGACGGAAGTTGGAAGTGAACTCCTTGATATCAGCACCAACAATGAAAACGCCTTCCTTGCCACTGGTAAGAACGACACCCTTAATGGTGCCGTCCGACTTGATGGCCTGGACTGCAGCATTAAGATCTTCAATGGCAAGCCGGTTGAACTTGTTCACCGACTCCCCATCCAGGTCAAATCTCAACTCAGCGATGCCGCTTTCAAGTGCCAGAACCTTGAACGCTTTCCCCTGATATATCATTTATCTCTCTCCGGACGGATTGAAAAAGGTTGTCCTGATAACTGACGTCTGAACAAATGGCGCCAGAAGTCTGACTGAAAATAGTGCCTTTAACGAAAATGGCAGATTATTCTCAGTAAGACTCCTGATGAATACATCTCAGACTGTGTTCGCCAGAAATTCATACAACCGTTTGAATTTTTGAGCCTACCTTCTTTGAATTTTTTATCAATGTCAAGGAAATGAACACCAATATATCCGCAAAAATACTGATTCATAACAAATACCCATTGCAAATTTACTTGGACAACTCCATTTACAGCCATACAATATAGGCGTTTGGTCTATGATGCCTGCAGTAAATCGCCACTTTATGTCACAACCTCATATCGCAACTTTATGCAGCGGTATTGTAGCTGTAGTGGTTATAGTGCATAGCCATGATCCGGAAATGCAGCTCACCGGCTCAGATGATAAAAATGGCTACGAAACTGGATTGAGCTGCATTTCTCTGAAAAACACCGGGAAGAGAGAGACGGTCTATGAGTCAATATAACCATATACTCGTTGCTATTGACCTGTCTGACGAGGCAGACGATGTTCTGGATAAAGCAAAGTCTCTTGCAGAAACCTACCAGGCAAGACTGACACTGGTGCATGTGGTTGAACCACTGAGTGTGGCTTATGGCAGTGATATCCCACTGGACCTCACAACCCTTCAGGATGAAATCACCCAGCAGGCCAGAGAGCGTATTTCGCGTTTGGCAGAGAGTATTAATCTGGACAAGGGCGAACAGCATGTCGTTTATGGCCGCCCGGAAAGAGAAGTACATCGCATCGCTGACGAATCAGACGTTGACCTGATCGTTGTTGGAAGCCACGGCAGACACGGTCTGGCCCTGATCCTCGGCTCAACATCAACCAGCATTCTGCATGGTGCGGGCTGTGACGTTCTGGCGGTGAGAGTGGGTAAAAATAACAACCATAAGTAAGAACAGAAGTGGTGAGTTAACATTTAGCAGATATCTGTTCTTAAGACTGCACGCTGCTGACTGTTGACTCCCGACTTAATAAAAATACTATCTCATGGTTGAGGACTTGTTCGCATCTTCTTTAAATAATCGAGCCACTCCGTGAATTTCATCAAATAATATACACGTTTTATCAGATCTCTTTTCTGTAACTTTGCTGTCTTGTCACGTAGACGTTTTCTCAGTTCTTTTCTCTGTAACTTTGCTGCCTCGTCCATGGTTTCATTAACTTGTTCAGAGTCATGAGAGACAAAAGTTGGAAGCAAGCCAATAGTTGTGCCAGGAAGCAGTTCCCATAATTCAAATGATTGAAACACCAGATCCTTAAATCCGACGATGAGGATTTCCAGTATGACGCAATAATCATTTTGATCAGGAAAAGCTCTGTGTAATTGTTGGTTTATATAATATTTGATGTGTACCAATAGTTTTCGAAATAATTCAGGTTCCAGATTTCCCAAAGAAGTGAATGTTAGAGTTATCCAAATCTCGATTTTTTTAAATAATGCCTTTTCTTTGCGCTCATAGTTATAAAAGGTTGTCGTTTTTCCTGATGCTCTGAAATATTTCTTTATATTAACAATATCTGTTTCTACGTGTGAATACCTTGATTGATCGAAAGGGTCGAGCATCAGACTTATGACATCAATCAGTTTCAAGAACTGATTACCCCAAGCCACTAATTCAGGTTCTTCATTACCATGCTCTTGTATTAGCTCCAGCATATGATCAGCTGATCTTTGCTGTCGCTTATAGATCGCTATTCTATGACTATTAATGTTATTGTTGAGCAGTTTGGCAGCGTCTATTAATAATAAATCGACTGATACAATATTGGATTGCCCAGACTCTAAGGGAACCTCCAATTGCTGCAAAAGTTTCATGCGTTCTGTATCAAAAGATTTCAGACCAGAAAAGACTGAAGACGATTTTGTAACATTTTCTTTTAAAACATTTTTATCTTTTATCGGTTTACTTTTACCTAACAGCTCATCTTTATGCCAGTGAAGTCTGGATATTCCAGCTATTTCAGCAGCGTGAAGCAGGAATGAAGTAAAAAAACATGGGCCCTTTGAGAGGAAGCTCCGCTTGAATTTATGGCTGCATAGTAAGCCAACAGCAAATACGCGAGGCTCTCTTGTTGTTGCGAATTGTTAAGATCGACAGGCGACAGGGTAACTTGGAGATAAGATAGAGCCTCCATGATTGCATTCTGATTTTGATCAAGGTCGACGTGAAGACTAGCCTTGACTTGCTCAATCATGCTTGCAATGGTGAGATTATTACCCGGGGGCATTTCCGGAATCTTGTTCAACAGCGTGGTTAAAGTGTCTTCTGAGAGGCCTGAATTTAATTTGCGGATAATTTCTGCAATTTGTTCACGGGACATTGGCGGCAGCGAAAGGTTCATCAAAGGTTGCATCTGCGGTGCTTCAGCTCCCTGCGGTTCTCCCTGAACCTCAATCTCATTGACGTCTTGTTCATTCCCGGTGTTCATGGCAAAGATAAGATGGGTATCATTTGGGTTGATTAAGGTAAACCTCCCCGTAAGAGCATTATGGTTAATCAAGTCGGGTAGAAAGTCGGACTCTTTTGTTCCCTTTCCTTCAAAAAATATTTCATCCACCGGTGTTAATAAAGGATTTGCCGCCAGCAATGCCATACAGGGGCAAGCCATGATAATACCAAGGGAACCGGCGACTAGCTGACTCGCCCTGGTACAATGGGTCAATATTGATAGCCTTGTTGTTTTTGATAATTGAGAAATGGACTGGCTGACCATTCTACTTCCTAAAGGTTTGAGGAACCCTCGTAAAGTAGACCAGAGATCGCAATAATGCCCGATTCTGGTCACGAATATCAGATCTGACACTCACCGGTTCATTGTCGTCTTTGGGAGCCTGTCGGACTTCAGCATCCGTCTGGGCGACCCCGTCTGGGCGACCCCGTCTGGGCGACCCCGTCTGGGCGACCCCGTCTGGGCGACCCCGTCTGGGCCCCCCGCAGCGAGGATTACGAGAAATTTTCAGACCAATTATCGCAACCGAACCGATGCATGAATGCAGGAGCCAGAGCAACGCAGGAGCAGTTGCTGCGTGGGATTTACACCTTCTGCTGTGTCAATAATCCTGTTCAGAATCACTCCCGTCAGAATAACTTTTGTAATCACTACTATCAGTATCACTTCTTTCAGATTCACTCTCGTAATTGAATTCAGAAACCTCCGTACTCCAACCAATTAAATAGTCGAGCCATTTCGAGAATTCATTCAATAACTCCAGACGTTTCATCAGGTCTTTTTTCTCTAACTTTGCTGCCTCGTCATCCATGGCTTCGTTAGCCTGTTCAGCGTCATCAGCACCAATAGTTGTATCAGGAGGCAGTTCCGATAAATTCAGTGATTGCACCACCAGAGCCTTAAATCCTGTAGTGAGGGTTGCCAGTATGACGAAAGAATCATTTTCATCAGGAAAATCTACATGTAATTGTTGGCATATATAATATTTGATATGTACCAACAGCTTTAAAAATGTTCTAGGTTCCAGACTTCCCAAGTCAATGATTTTCTCTGCTATTCCTTTTTTTATTTCTTTAAACAATTTCTTTTTTTTGCGCTCACTGTTATAAAAGGTTGTCTTTTTACCTGATGCTTTGAAATATTTCTCTATGTTAGCAATGTCTGCAATCACGTCCCAACACTCCGGATGATCGAAAGGGTCAACCATCAGGCTTATGATATCAATCAGATTCAAGTACTGATTGCCCCAAGCCACTAATTCAGGTCTTACGCCACCATATGCTCGTATTAGATCCAGCATATGCTCAGCTGATCTTCGCTGTCGTACATATTTCGGCATTCCGTGCTTGTCAATGTCATGGTTAAGCAGTTTAAAAGCGCCGCTTAATAATCCAACGACTGATACATTATCGGGTTGTCCAGACTCTAAGGGATTCTCCAATTGTTGCAAAAGCTTAATGCGTTCTGTTTCAAAAAATTTCAGACCAGAAAAGACTGAAAATGATTTCGCAACATTTTCTTTTAAAACATTTTTATCTTCTATCGGTTTACGTTTACCTAACAGTACCTCTTTATGCCAGTGGAGTCTGGATAGTCCAGCTATTTCAGCAGCGTGAAGCAGGAATGAAGTAAAAAAAACATGGGCTCTTTGAGAGGAAGCTCCACTTGAATTTATGGCTGCATAGTAAGCCACCAGCAAATACGCAAAGCTCTCTTGTTGTTGTGAATTGTTAAGATCGACAGGAGACAGGGTACCCAGGATATAAGATAGAGTTTTCATAATTGCATTCTGATTTTCATCAAGGTCAACGTGAAGACTGGCCTTTACTTGCTCAATCATAGTTGCAATGGTTAGATTATTACCCGGAGGCATTTCCGGAATGTTGTTCAACAGCGTGGTTAGAGTGTCTTCTGAGAGGCCTGAATTCAATTTACGGATAATTTCTGCAATTTGTTCGCGGGACATTGGCGGCAGCGAAAGGTTCATCAAAGGCTGCATCTGCGGTGCTTCAGCTCCCTGCGGTTGCTCTTGAACCTCACTCTCATTGACGTCTTGTTCATACCCGGTATTCATGGCAAAGATAAGATTGGTATCATTCGGGGTGGCTAAGGGAAACCTCCCTGTAAGAGCATTATGATTAATCAAATCGGATAGAAAGTCAGACTCTTTTGTTCCCTTTCCTGCAAAAAATCTTTCATCCACCGGCGTTAATAAAGGGTTTGCTGCCAGCAATGTTGAGCAGTGGCAAGCCATAATAATACCGAGTGAACCTGCGACTAGCTGACTCGCCCTGGTACGATGGGTAAATATTGATAGCCTTGTTGTTTTTGATAATTGAGAAATGGACTGGCTGATCATTCTACTTCCTAAAGGTTTGAAGAACCCTCGTAAAGTAGACCAACGATCGCAATAATGCCCGATTCTGGTCACGAATATCAGACCTGACACTCACCGGTTCATTGTCGTGGTCTGATTCTAACGACCTGCTCTCCATAGAGCGTACTTTACCTGATTCCAGAATTTCAGCAGTGGCCCGGGCAGCTCAAGCATTTCAACATCCAGTTCGTTGCAGCCTCGTTTATGGCCAACAGATTGACTGACCTCCCGAACAGTCTTGCCAGCCAGCAAGCGGCTGAGTTCTCCAGCGGTCAATGCCTTAACAGGAACACGACAAATGTTTACTGGAAAAAGGAAATTTTTTCTTACTTGAGAACATTTTACTTACCGAATTACACCTTGTGGCTTGTCAACATCATCCTTGTCAGAACCACTGCTGTCAGGATAATTTCTGGAATCCTCACTATCAGAATCACTACTCCAACAATGATAAGGAACAGAGAGACTTCTACCATAGAAATAATCGAGCCATTGCACGAATTCATCCAAGTGATTTAACCGTTTTTTCAGGCGTTTCCTTTTCCTCTTAGTCTCTTCTTTGCTAAGCTCTTTGTCTTCTTGTCCGCTTACTGCCTGGTCTTGCATGGTATCGTCAGCTGGCTCAGCGACATCAGACCTGATAGACCTGTCAAGCGCTTCCACTAAATCATATGATTGCAACTGCAGGGCCTTAAATCCTTTAGTGATGGTTTCCTGTATGACTTGAAATTCATTTTCATCTGGAAAAGCCACTTGTAATTGTTGGCATATATAAAACTTCATCTGTACCAACACTTTTAGAAATGATTTAGAGCCTGGATTTTCCTGGCCAAAAAATTCAACTGCCATTGCTTGTTTGATTTCTTTAAGTAATTTCCTTTTTTTACTCTTATAATTATAAAAGGTTGTCTTTTTACCTGTTTTTTTGAAATATTCCTCCATGTTAAAAATATTTGTAATCACGCCTCTCTCTTCTGGATCGAAAGGGTCAAGCATTGGGCTAATGACATCAATCAGATTCAGGTACTGATTTCCCCAAACCACTAATTCAGGTTCTTCGCCACCATATTCTTGTATTAGCTCCAGCATGTGCTCAGCTGATGTTTGCTGTCGCTTATACATCGGTATTCTGTAACTATCAATATTATGGTTGAGTAATTTAGCAGTGTCTCTCAGTAATGCCTCGACTGGTACATTGGGTTGCTCAGATTCTAAGGGATCCTTCAATTGTTCCAATAGCTTAATGCGCTCTGCTTCTAAAGATCTGATACCAGAAAAGACTGAAGATGATTTTGCAACATTTTCTTTTAAAACATTTTTATCTTTTATCGGTTTACCATTACCTAACAGTAGATCTTTATGCCAGTGGAGTCTTGATATTCCAGCCATTTCAGCAGCGTGAAGCAGGAATGAAGTAAAAAAAGTACGAGCCCTTTGAGGGGAAACACTACTTGAATTTATGGCTGCATAGTAAGCCATCAGCAAATAGGCGAGGTTCTCCATGTCATGCGGATTAAAAGGATTGACAGGAGACCCGGCACCCTGGGTATAAGACAGGGCTATTATGATTGCATTCTGATTTTGGTTAACGTCAACGTTAAGACTAGCCTTCACTTGCTCAATCATGCTGGCAATGGTCGGGTTATCACCGGGGGGCATTTCCGGAATATTGTTCAACAGTGTAGTTACTGTGTCTTCTGAAAGTCCTACATTCAATTTTCGGATAATTTCAGCAATTTGTTCACGGGACATTGGCGGGAGCGAAAAGTTCATCAAAGGCTGCATATACAGTGCTACAGCTCCCTGCGGTTGTTCCTGAACCTCACTTTCATTGACGTCTGGCTCATTCCCGATGTTGATGGCAAAGATAAGATTGGTATCATTTGGGGTGACTAAAGGAAACCTCCCTGTAAGTGAATTATGGTTAATCAAATCAGATAGAAAGTCAGACTCTTTTGTTCCCTTTTCTAAAAAAAATCTTTCATCAACCGGCGTTAATATAGGGTTTGTTGCCAGCAATATTGAGCAGTGGCAAGCCATAATAATACCAAAGGAGCCTGCGACTAGCTGATTAGCCCTGGTACGATGGGTGATTGATAGCCTTGTTGTTTTTGAGAATTCAAAAATGGAGTAGCTGATCATTCTAGTTACTTAAAGGTTTAAGGACCCCATATAAAGTAGACCAGGGATGGTAATAATGCTCAATTCTGATCACGAATATCAGATCTGACACTCATCGGTTCATTGTCGTCTCTGGGAGACTGTCGGGCTTAAGCGTCCGTCTCGGCGACCCCGTCTCGGCGACCCCGTCTCGGCGACCCCGTCTCGGCGACCCCATCTAGGCGACCCCATCTAGGCGACCCCGTAGCAAGTTCAGAATCGCTCCCGTCAGAGCAACTCCTCGAATCACTACTAATTGGTCTAAAAATCTCTGTTTCTTCGTCAAATAGCTCGCTATTCTCCTCAGAAACAGAGATTTTTATCCTCAATTTCTTGCAATCCTCGCTACGGACGCTTAAGTCCGACAGGCTGCTAGGAGGCTGACCGAGAATAGCGCCCGTAGCGAGGACGGCAGAAAATTGAGGATGAAAATTCGGTTTTGTGAGGAGAATAGCGAGCTATTTGACGAACAAAAGCGGATTTTCAGACCAATTTGCTGCCGCCGCAGTAGGGCAGTCTATTCTCGGTCAGCCTCCTAGAAAAGTAGACCAGGGATCACAACTACACTCAGATTTATGTTTCAGGAGCTTGTTTTAAGCCAGTCCTTCACGGTAACAGCTCCTGCATTGCGCAGACCGCTGACAGCCTGTTATCTTTTTTTCGTACTTGCGAACATTTGACTTACTGAGTTACAGCTTCGGTGTATCAATATCGCTCCCGTCTGAATCAGTCCAGTCAGGGTTACTGTCAAAATCACTACTGTCAAGATCACTACTGTCAGTATCATTTTTTTCAGATTCACTACTGTCAGCAGGATCAGGAACCATTTGACTAGTACCAAAGTAATATTCAAGCCATTCGACGAGTTCTTTTAAGTACTTTATTCGTTTTTTCTGGTTTCTTTTTCTCTTCTCTTCTTCACTAAGCTCTGTTCCTTCATGTTCCTTAGCTGCCTCATCATGCATGACTTCATCAACCTGCACAGTATCATTGGAACCAATAGCTTTATCAGGAAGCAGTGCCAATAAATCATATGATTGTTCCAATAGAGCCCTGAATCCAATAGCAAGGGTTTCCTCTATGGTGTCGCAATCATTTTCATCAGTAAAAGTTAAGTGCAATTGTTGCGCTACATATATTTTTATGTATAAAAACAATTTCTTAAATGCTTTAACATCTTGATTGTTTTGATCATGCATCACTTCCATTGATACTTTTTTGAATTCTTCAAACAAATCCCTTCTTTTGTCTCTACCGGAATAAAAGGTCGTATCCTTACCTGATTTTCTAAAATAATCCTCTATATCTTCAATATTTACATTCGGATATTCACATTGTGGCGCGAAAGGGTTAAGAACCAGACATACGACATCAACCAAATTCAGGAAATGATAGTTCCAGGCTATTAATTCAGGTCTATCTTCACCATATTCTTCTATTAGTTCCAACATTCGTTCGGATGATTTTAGCTGTCGCTTATGACTCGACATTCCGTTCCTGTCGATGCCATCGTTCAGCAGTTTGGCTGAGTCTCTTAGTAATGCATCGACTGATATACTGGATTGCTCAGACTCTGAGGGATCCAGCACTTGTTGAAAAAACTTGATGCGTTCTGTTTCCAAGACTTTCAGACCAGAGAATACCAAAGATGATATTGCAACATTTTCTTTTAAAGAAGCTTTATCTTTTATCGGTTTATTTCTACCTAACAGTTGAGCTATGTGCAGATGGTGGAGGAATCCAGACATTCCAGCCATATCAGCGGCATGAAGCAGAAATGAAGTAAAAAAAGCATGGGCACTTTGAGGGGAAGCACTGCTTGAATTTATGGCTGCATAGTAAGCCAGCAAAAAACAGGCAAGGCGCTGTTGATGTTCTGAATTGCTCGGATTAACAGGGGACTGGGTCCCCTGAATATAAGATAGAGTTTCCAGGATTGCATTATGATTTTGGTCAATGTTAATTTGAAGACTCATCTTCACTTGCTCAATCAAGCCTGCAATGGTCAGGTTATCACCGGGAGGCATTTCCGGAATATTGTTCAACAGAGTGGTTATGGTGTCTTCTGAGAGGCCTGAATTCAATTTCCGGATAATTTCAGCGATCTGTGCACGGGACATTGGCCGGAGTGGAAAGTTCATTAATGGCTGCATCTGCGGTGCTCCAGCTCCCTGCGGTTTTTTCCGGCCCTTTCTCTTATTTATGCCATGCTCATTCCCGGAGTTCATGGCAAAGATAAAATCAGTATCATTAGGGGTGATGAAAGGAAACCTACCCGTAAGGGCATTATGGTTAATTAAAGCGGATAAGTAGTCAGACGCCTTGGCCCCCTTTTCTTCAACAAATCTTTCATCGAACGGCGTAAACAAAGGGTTTGCTGCCAGCAGTTTTGAGTAAGGGCAAGCCATGATAACGAGACCAAGGGAGGCTGCGAATAGCTGATTAGTCTTACTTCGATGGGGATATTTCGAGGACCTTGTTGTTTTCGTTAACTGAGACAGCGAGTTACTGATCATTCTGCTTCCCTTAGTCTTTAAACGCCCCTCATAAAGTAGTCCAAGGATCACAGCAATGCTCAATTTTAAGCTTTAGTCACCAATATCTGAACTGACACTCACCGGTATATTGTCGTCTGTAACCTCAGCTCTTACCCATCGTGCTTTCTTAAATAACGGTTTGGTGAATTGTTCAAGTTAATTGATAGCTCGAGGCTTATGGAGTACCTGCTATCATTGCTGAACGTATATTGAATCATAAGTATCTGCCCTGACCGGAGACCTTGAGCTGTCTGGTTGACGGGCTGTAACTTCTTAAGTTTTCTTGACAGAATCACAGAAAAATCAATAAATTGATAGACAAGTACTTCAGAAAATAACAACGAACTACCCAATGATACCTTCTTATTTTGCTACTGCACTCAGGAATATGATTCATCCATTAGACGATTTGAGCGATAAAGACCGCTATCTGTTTGGCTCGAAAGAACAGTCACGATTTGTTTTTGGCAGATGTCCTTCTACCGAAAAGAGACACTTGTACCCGGATCCATCACAAACTCCTGATACCCTGTTACATGCCAGAAAAATAACCAGATTATCTCACGATAATTTTAAACAGAATGATCGCAGTTTTGAAAAAATAGTGAACGACTGTAAAGCTGCATTTAATCTGGGAAGAGTAGCAACGGTTGTTCAAGGGCGGAGGCATACTTATTATGCATACTTTCTTGCGAGACTGGACGGCTGGCTCAGCCATTTTGAATCAGTACCCATGTTTCAGTGGAATGAAAACAGCACTCTGAGTAAATGTGAAGACTTGGTCAGCGCTATAGACCAACTGCCTAATTATTTTAATTATTATAAGAAGGTTGGGGCTTTTACACGTAAGGCTTGCGCCCTTCTTCTTTCAGAAATGAGTATTGAAGAAATTCGACAATCTCTTATTGAACACGAAAAAGGTGAAAAGCGCTTCTCTTTGCGGTTATATCACCTTTTAAAGGGTATTTGCCGTGCTTCTGAGGAGACTGAAGAAGTGCAGACCATGCTGGATCACACAGAACAGTGCAAAGGCTTTCCTGTGGAAGAGCTGTACCGGCTTTTTATTGATGAGGATCACTCGAAAGAGTACGGTTTAGGGCTGTTTTGTTATGAGGATGAGCCCGGGTACGCAGCCGCTATGCTAAGAGCCTTTAAAGAAGTTGGTAATATATTGGCTAATAAACCCCTGGATTACAGTAAAATTGAAGCCATTCATACTTTGACAACATCCGGGGTTTTGTCAAGCAATGAAGATGTGGCCATTAAAGACATCTCCTGGAACGAAGGCAGCGTTTTCTATAAAAGAGGCATAAACTTGACAGAGGATGGTTTAGAAGAAATAACGAGACTGGCTAGTGTGAACAATTTTCCAAAAATAGAAAGGCTGAATTCTGATACATATCTTGTTGATTTTGATTATAAAGATCACAAAGGTATGGAGTTATCAAAAAATTATTGCCAAACCTTTGAGAAAAAGTTGCAAGAAATAACTGAAACTGACAGCCAACGGCGACAGGATGCAATTATTCATGCCATTGTTGAACTATGTCGGAATCTTCAGCATACCCACCCTTTCAGAGATGGGAATGCCAGAACCATCGGCTGTATTCTGCTGAACGGACTCCTTCTGCGAGAAGGTTTTTCACCCACCATAATTGATGATATTAATAAATTCGATGCTTACAGTGTGAATGAGCTGGTTCAAATCCTTAAGAAAGGGCAGCAATATTTTCAAACGCTTCGCAAGTAATCATAGTCAGCCATTGATCTAAAGTAACTTTTGTTAACCTGATGCGTTTGATCATTGCAGAAAAAACCAGCCTGGGCAGAACCATAGCCGATGTTCTGCACCGGCCACATAAATAAGAACAGAAGCTGTGAGTGAAATGCTGGCAGATATAGGACTGCACATTAACGACTGCTAACTCCCCACTTAATACCGAAGGTTTTCAACTCATATTTTCGAGTTCTTCCCAACGCTGCATCTTCTCTTCAATATCCTGATTGACGGCTTCCAAACGTGCGAGAGTGGTTTGAACAATTTCCTGATCACTCTGATAAAAGACAGGATCGGCGACAGTTTCTTCCAGCTGAATCAACTCTTCTTCTAACGTTTCAAGCTCTCCCGGCAAAGCATCCAGTTCACGCTGAAGCTTGTAACTGAGTTTTTTCTTTTTCGGTTCCGACCGGGATTGAATGCCGGGTTCAGGTTCAGCCTTCTTTTCTGGCTTGCTGGTTTGCGCTTGCGCAACCAGTTGACTGACCTCGCCTCCCTGTCTGAGCCAATCTTCAAAACCACCCACATACTCTTTAATCCTGCCGTCAGGCTGGAATACGAGGGTACTGGAAACCACATTATCGAGAAATTCACGATCATGGCTGACCAGCAGCACCGTACCCTCAAAGTCCACCAGTAATGACTCAAGGAGCTCAAGCGTTTCGACGTCCAGATCGTTGGTTGGCTCATCCATGACCAGCAGGTTAGCGGGCTTACTGAACAACCTTGCCAGCAGCAAACGATTTCGCTCTCCGCCAGACAAAGCCTTTACAGGAACACGACAACGGTTAGCGGGGAACAGGAAATCTCCGAGATAGCTGATCACGTGCCGGCTGGCTCCGTTAATCATGATGCTCTCACGGCCTTCAGCCACGTTATCTATGACCGTTTTTTCAAGATCCAGTTGATTTCTCAACTGGTCAAAGTAGGCTACTTCCAGCTTGGTGCCTTCCTTGATAGAACCGGATTCAGGTTGAAGTTGCCCCAGCAAAATACTTAATAATGTTGATTTGCCAGCACCGTTGGCGCCAATCAATCCGATCTTGTCGCCCCGGATCACCCTGAGATCAAAATCTTTAATAATGTGCCGACCTTCCCAGGACTTTGAAATACCCCTGGCTTCCATCACCAGCTTACCGGAACTACCGCCCTGCTCCAGAGAGAAGCTTGCCTTACCTTGAACTACCCGGCGCTCCATTCTTTCATTTCGAAGCACTTTCAACGCTCTGACACGGCCTTCATTACGGGTTCTTCGTGCTTTGATACCCTGGCGAATCCAGGCTTCTTCCTGAGCCAGCTTTTTATCGAAAAGCGCATTCTGTTCCGCTTCCACTTCCAGTGCATGGGCTTTTCTGTCCAGGTAAGTTTTATAATCACAGTCCCAACTGGTCAGGATACCCCGATCGAGCTCGACAATCCGGGTAGCGAGAGACTGCAGGAATGAACGATCGTGGGTGATAAACAGAAGAGCGCCCTGAAAATCAAGCAGCTGCTTCTCAAGCCAGTCAATGGCAACAACATCAAGATGGTTAGTGGGTTCGTCCAGCAATAACAGATCAGGTTCACACACCAGTGCCCTTGCCAACTCTACCCTTCTGCGCCAGCCACCGGAGAGTTCCTTCATTTTCTTCTCTTCCGGCAGACCCAGTTTCTGAATCACTGTGTCTACCTTCTGCTGTAGACTCCAGCCATCGGCAGTTTCCAGCTTTTGCTGAACTTTTTCCAGAGCTTTTATATCTTCATCCGACTGAATATTCTGGGACAATTCGTGAAACTGACTGATCCAATCGCCCACTTGTTCAAGGCCGGAAGCCACGACATCGTAAACTTTTTTCTCATCCTGCTCAGGAAGATCCTGGTTCAGAACGCCAATACGCATACCCGGCTTTCGCCAGATGCTGCCATCATCTGCATCGATTTTGCCGGATACCAATTTCATCATGGTGGACTTGCCAGCACCATTACGTCCCAGCAAACAGACCCGTTCACCTTTACGTATCTGAAACTCAGCGCCATCCATCAGGGGATGATCGCCATAGGCAAGGTTTATATTGTCAAATCTTAGTAATGGCATTCTCGAGTTAACCTGTCCTTTTCAACGTCCTGCAACTGCGATAACACAGGATTAAAAGTGCCACCAAGCATACCTGCTTAAGTGTTTCGAGCCAAAAAATCCAGGCAAAAATCCACAGTTCACGATAAGGCTATATTTGTTTTGCGGTCGGCTGTTCTTTGCCATTGTTTCGAACAAAGCGGTTTAACCAAAGCGGCCTGGAGAAAGATTAGCCAAAGTGGCGAAGAATGGAATGTTTTCAGGGCACGACCATCTCAACCAATGTTGCCAATCCCGGACCGGGAAGCTCCATTTCCAGTACAGCTGCATTGCCAGTCATAAAGCCGGGTCCCTGATGAATTGATCCTTCGCAGAGCAGTCCGGTTAAAGCGCCGACAAGAGGCATATGACTGGCAAGAACGATATTTCCCTGAGCAGGCAGTTCTGAGATAACAGCCATCGGATCGTCGTCTGGAGTAATGCAATCCATTGTTTCCAGGGAGCAGCCCAGCGTTTCTGCCAGAATCCTGCCGGACTGCTGAGCCCTGAGATAAGGACTGGCCAGTATCCTGTTAATGCCAAGATGGGTCAGCTTCGAAGCTGTGCTGAGCACTTCTTGCTGACCCATGCCCGTTAAAGGTCTTTCCTGATCATTTGGCGCTGACCAACTGGCTTGCCCATGACGCATTATGATCAGTTTCATGATTAGATACCTGTTTGTTTAAATGAGCTGATATACGACTGAATATATACAATTTTGGATACAAAAACAGCTACATCCTGACACCCTGTGAAAGTCCGGATTTCTGGCTCCTTCGACAACATCTCAACACGAATTCAGGCATCTTTCTCATCACTGACAGGCTCTTTCTCTCCGGGCCAGTCACTGAATGGGTAAGGCTTGGTGTCGGCGTTATAAGTAACAAACTGGATAATCTGATAAAAATATTGATTCAGCCCGGCTGAGAAATCCAGCAACCGTGAATTCGGTTCAGATTTAATAAACCCGTGAATCACCTGAATAATGGCAATCAATAGAATCAGCAACCCGACAATATGGGCCAGCATGTAAAACAACACCATGAACAACAGCCTGAGCCATCGGGACTCTGATTTCAGATTATCTAACACTTTCTCATCCATAAAAAAACCCTCGCCGTTTTTGTTAATGGATATGCGTCATTAATTGACAATATTAAGGAAGGAAAGCCCTCCAGCCCTTCATCTGACCATAAATTCGACATCAGTTTTCTGTTCTCGAAGCATCATACCGCGCACCAGCTGATTGACATCAAACTCTTTGAAGATGACCATATGCAATGCTTCAACAATCGGCATATAGACTTCCAGCTCAACCGCTTTTTGCCTGACCTGCTGTAAGGTATTAACCCCCTCTGCGACCTGACCCAGTTCAGCTTCAGCTTCTTCCAGGGTTTTCCCCTGACCCAGAGCATAACCAACCCTGAAATTACGGCTGAGACTGGAAGTACAGGTGGCGACCAGATCCCCTACCCCGGACAGTCCGAGAAAAGTCATAGGGTCCGCACCAAGCTTGACAGCAAAACGACTCATTTCTGCCAAACTGCGGGTTATAAGCATACTCTTGGTATTTTCACCCATACCCATGGCCGCCCCGATACCCGAGACAATGGCATAAATATTTTTCAGGGCACCGGCCAGTTCAACGCCATAGACATCCCGATTGGAATAGACTCTGAAGTAATCCGAATGCAGCACCTTTTGTACTATCTCACACAACTCGTTATCTTCACTGGCAATCACGGTCGCCGTCACTGCTTTGGCGATAATTTCCCTGGCCAGGTTGGGGCCACTGAGAACACCCACTCTGGCTGAGTCAAGTTCCTCATTCAGAATTTCACTCATCAGGTCAAAGGTGACCGGTTCGATCCCCTTGGTGGTACTTATTACCATTTTGCCTTCCAGTGCATCGCCCGCCATCTGAACCACTGAACGGAAGGATTTGCTGGGAATGGCAATCAGGACAAGATCTGCAGATGAGACTGCAGCCTTGATATCAGTACAAGCCTGAACCGAAGGATGAATAGTAAAATCCGGCAGATAGCGATGATTAATATGATCCCGGTTAATCCCCTTTACCTGCTCATCACTGCGCATCCAGAGTTTAACCTGATGGCCGTTGTGAGCTGATATATCAGACAGTGCCGTACCAAAGCTGCCTCCACCCAGGATGGCTATGGTATACTGCTTGCTATCGTTATTCGGCGTCATCATTATAATTTCGGCTTTATTTCTCTTGATCTGGTGCAAATCAGCCTATTGGGCAGGCCATGAGTCAAGAATCATCTTTTCAGCCTCAAGCCGGGGAAAAATGATTCGAACAAATAATACAATACCTGAAACGTTTATAGCATGGGCTAAGTACATAAGTTAGTGCATAAGTCGGTATTGCGTTTTTCAAGGCACAAAAAACCCTGACCATTAAGGTCAGATCTTGATTAAATGTCACGAGAGCTGCCACATCTGTTGTTTTTTTGTTAATTTCAACAGAATTCGATGATGACAGTCTGAGACCGGTGGTATAGTGCACGCCGGAACGATAGTAATGAATTCCCGTGATCAGTGATCAGCCAGAAAGGGAGTCGATGTACCCGTGTCACCCCTGCCTTATCGGGCGACCATGTCATTTTCCAGGAATAATGAACGAATGAAGCAACAATCCTTCGATAAAGACGACCTGCTCCGCTGTTCACAGGGTGAGCTTTTCGGGCCAGGCAATGCCCAACTGCCAGCACCCAACATGCTGATGCTGGACCGTATCGTTCGGATCTCTGAGGAAGGCGGTAAATACGGTAAGGGCGAAATCGTTGCCGAGCTGGATATCACTCCAGACCTTTGGTTCTTCGACTGTCACTTTCCGGGCGACCCGGTTATGCCTGGTTGCCTGGGTCTGGACGCTATGTGGCAGCTGGTCGGTTTCTATCTGGGCTGGATGGGTAATCCCGGTCGTGGCAGGGCGCTGGGCAGCGGTGAAGTCAAATTCACCGGCCAGATTCTGCCAACTAATAAGAAAGTGACCTACCAGATCAATATCAAGCGTATTATCAGTCGCAAACTGGCGCTGGGTATTGCTGATGGAACTGTCAGTGTCGATGGACGTGAGATTTATACTGCCGATGGGCTCCGGGTAGGCCTTTTCCAGAGCACCGACGCATTCTGATTCATTCGGATAATTCAGGTTTAGATTAATGAAACGTGTTGTAGTTACAGGGATCGGCATTACCTCCTGCCTGGGAAACACCCAGAGTGACGTGGCCGACAGTCTCAAACAGGGAAAATCCGGTATCAGCTTTAACGAAAGCTACGCTGAAAAAGGCTTTCGCAGCCAGGTTTCCGGCACTGTCGACATTGACCTTAGCGAGCATATTGATCGTAAAACCCAGCGTTTTATGGGTATGGCGGCTTCTTACGCCTACATCGCCATGAAGCAGGCAATTGAAGATTCTGGCCTGTCAGAAGAACAGGTTTCCAACCCAAGAACTGGCCTGATTGCTGCATCCGGTGGCGCCTCATCCGAAAACATTGTCGAGGCCGCTGACATCATGCGTGAAAAAGGTGTCAAGCGTGTAGGCCCATACCGTGTCACCCGAACGATGGGCAGCACAGTATCTGCCTGTCTGGCGACCCCATTCAAGATCAAAGGCGTCAATTACTCCATTACTTCTGCCTGTGCTACCAGTGCTCACTGCATCGGTAGTGCGGTTGAACAGATCCAGCTGGGCAAACAGAATGTTGTCTTTGCTGGCGGTGGTGAAGAAGAGCACTGGTCACAGACCGGCCTGTTCGACGCTATGGGCGCACTGAGTTGCAAGTACAACGACAGCCCGGACAAAGCTTCCCGAGCTTACGATGCTGACCGGGACGGATTTGTCATTGCCGGCGGTGGTGGCATGGTGGTTCTGGAAGAACTGGAGCACGCCAAAGCCCGTGGTGCCAAAATTTATGCAGAAGTCGTGGGTTACGGTGCTACTTCTGACGGTTATGACATGGTTGCTCCTTCCGGTGAAGGGGCTTCCCGTTGCATGCGTCTGGCTCTGGAAACGGTTGCCGGTCCTGTCGATTACATCAATACCCACGGTACATCTACTCCCGTTGGTGATGTAGCAGAACTGAAAGCACTGAAAGAAGTCTTTGGTGACACAATGCCTGCCATCAGCTCCACCAAGTCCCTCTCCGGTCACTCTCTGGGAGCGGCTGGTGTCCAGGAAGCGATCTACTGTCTGCTGATGATGAAACACAACTTCATCGCGGCTTCAGCCAACATAGAGACCCTGGACGAGGAAGCCAGAGATCTGCCCATTCTGGTCGGTAAAGCTCGCGAGCAGAAACTGAACCGCATCATGTCTAACAGCTTCGGTTTTGGTGGCACCAACGCTTGTCTGGTATTCCAGAACTACGAAGACTGAAGGGATTCAGATTTCCGGGTGTTTCAGAAGAATGATGGAGCCTGGTTTTATGGTTATGCTCCATCATTTATGTCCGGGAGCTTTGGCTGTGGCAAATTCAACTAACAATGCTCAGATAACGTTTAAAAGCGTCCTCCTCTGCTTCAACGACCATTGCTATGAAGTCTTGATAGCACAGGCTGGTATGAGCTTTATCCAAAGCTTCATAATAAGCAAGACGATTTTCCGCTCTGATAATGACGGGGTAACCACTGCTCATTAAGTCAAAGTTCATCAGCAAGCGGGCTGTACGGCCATTGCCATCGACAAAAGGATGAATTCCTACAAAATCAACATGCAGCCTCGCTGCCCTCTCAACAGGATGGTAATCCTGATTTTCATAGTGATTTTCATAGCCATCCACCAGTTCCGTCATTAACGACTGCAAGTGCAGGTGTTCAGGAGGTATGTGTTGAGCACCTGCAATCATTACATTTTCCTGTCGATAGCAACCCGCATTAGTGTTATCAATATTTTTTAATAGCAACTGATGAATAGACTTAATCAGTCGTTCACTGAATGGCTCATCTCTTGCGATTACAGACTCTACCCACTCAATGGCCTCCCGGTGATTAATGGCTTCAAAATGCTCCCTGATTGACTTGCCGCCAACAGTAATACCCTCAAGAACCACCTTGGTTTCCTTGAGAGTCAAGGTATTACCCTCTATCGCATTGGAATGATAAGTCCACTCAAGCATCATTGCTTCATGGAGCGACTGGACACTGTTTTTTGGCAGGGGCCTGAGGGCATCCAATTGGGCTTTGAGAGCATCTATGGTTTCAAACATACCGTGAGTAATCCATTGCGATCGTACTTGTGCCCATTATATGGCAAACAGGTTGCTTATGCTCTGGGTCATCAGTAACGGCGCAACTGTCATCCTTTCTATGCCACTCTTTGTTATTCTGGCTTACTTTATGGTTAGTATTAATTAACAAAATAATGAATTACTGTTCGTTTTATCTGTCAATACAACCAAGCCTGAAATGCAGTAGGATGAAAAAGCCGCCTTCCAGGAAGGCGAAGCCAGCTGATCGGGAACTTACAAAAATATCACGGACTGTATGACAATGAACCCAGTGACAGAAACAAACTTACAACTTGCCCCTGCTTTAGCGCAAATAGGCATTTCAGACACTAGAGAGTCAGCACCAAAAGAATTAGCAACTCATCACTTAAAAGCTGATCAAAGCCAGCCATCGCAGGTTGAAGGGAAATCATTATCAGAAAGAAAGATTGACTCCACCAATAAACTTTTGTTCCTTGATGAAGAGCACCACACGGAAATATTATATGCTAACCAAAAATGCGATGGAACAATCTTTTTTGAACAAATTGACAATCCAGAACTCTACGCTGAAGAAACTCTTGTGTATTGGAAGCTTAAACTTTTACCTTTTACTTTGAATGGAGTCAAACATTATAAAGTGCCAGCTAATACCCCTATTTTAAAGGAAGAATGTTTGGTTTCTTTGCCTTTAACTGAGGAAGCAAATATTGATTCATGTTATTTGAATCAAATAAAAAGCAGGCTGTCCTGTCTCTTTACAAAGGGCTTTGAGAATGTTTGCAAAACGGTTTTTCCTCTTGAAAATAAAGAAATTGATTCTCACGGTTTCTGTCACCAGCTTGTAAATTATTTGGCATTTGGTATGGATAAACAAAAGGATATAAAATTCAATGGGTGGTATGAAAAACTTCCTTTTGCTTCCATTCATACAGATGACAAAACAAAACTATGCATCGGAGATATTCTGCAATTATTTTCAAATGAAAAATTGATTCATAGTCTGTTTTATATCGGAGGTGGAAGATGTATAAGTAAGCATGGTCCGATTGATATATTTTTCCAATCTTTACCTGCTGCTCTGGAGACATACCCTTCAGAATCAATAAGGATCGTTAGATTAGCGCCTGAATATTATTCAAAACAAATACCGTTTAGAGTAAATTACTGATCCTTTTGGTTGCCTCTCTATGCCGATTTAGCTGTGACAGGTGGAAAGGATTTAGCCCCTAATTGAGGACAAATACTTACTTAAAGAGATGAAAGCATGAACGGAATAAATAACAAATCCAGTATTGACAGCTCCACCCCATTAACATCTAATCAACCGCCATCAGAAACACCAACTGTTGTCAGTATGGGTAGAGACATCAGTGTACATAACAAGAGTGAACTTTTGTCAGTCAATATTCCTCCCTCAGAAGGTGCAGCCCAATCAATTGCTCCGGAGAAAAAATCACAGCTTGTTAAGGAAGCTTTAAATGAAGCCACCTCTGTCTTTTCAAGATGTGTCTCACTTCATAATGAGGTAAAGGAAGACAGTAGATTGTTATCTCATGCTACTTCTGAAACATCGACTGCAGACACACAATGTTTATCTGAAAAACCTCAGGCAGAAGCAAGAGCTGCCACCTTATCTCCATTAGAGTTGAGTATTAATGAACTAAAAGATAAAAATATATGCCACACAACGGTATCAGTTCTTGAAAAACATCTCTCTAAAGAAAAGTATTCAGTAACTCATACCTTCATGTTTGGCGAACAACAATTATACAAGGAATACATCAATGGCAATCCAGAAAATAATTATGCTTTTTCACACAGAATCAGTTACATAAACGATAATGTGAAAGTATATTCTCATGAATTTGTTATTCTGAGGAAAAACAACAGATTCCATATCTTACAGTCGATGGTAGACGCGTTTAGTCTTGATCAATGGCTGAATGGTGACTCTTCAACAATAGTCAAAAATAAAAAAAGCTTAAAAAAAACCAATGATATGATTTTGTTTTATCAGGAGAATAATTTGCCATCACTTTTTTCTAAAGAAAGGGAAGATGAAATAAAAAAAATGACAGAAGATTTAAATAAAATCGAACCATCATTTAATAAAATAATAAAAACAAGAAAAAACAAATCCTGCTCTAAAGCTATTTTTAACCAGAAGATTTTGCCTACATTGTTTTCAACCTTAGGCAATTCGGATGATCGTCCTTACTTTAGAATATTCTCAGCTTCAAGAAGATACTTAGGCATTGATCCAAAATATGAGATGTTTTTCGAAGTATACGATTTCCAAATATAAGTCGTGTTCCCGAAGTAATTCTGACTGAATACAGCAAACCAGTGAGAGTGGACCCATCACTCTACAAGAAAAAAAGGAAAAACCTTCATTTCAGGATTCATTCTCATTACAATTTTGCTGAGCTCGGCAGCAGTTTGAGAAAAGCCAGGTAGTTTCAGTTAAGTACTCAGCCATACGGAATCGAATATTTCTGGCTTATTGGGCAGGTGCTCTGCAAGGCGCAACGACGGGAACATAGCAAGCTATGTGACCAGAGTTGCAACGCAGTCAGAGTACCTGAACAATAAGTCAGAAAATATGATTTCGTATGGTTGAGTACTTATTGTCCAACTTAAAAAGGTATAACCATGAAAACACGTGCAGCTGTCGCCTGGGGGCCAGGCAAGCCTCTCACTATTGAGGAAGTTGACCTTCAAGAACCCCAGGCTGGCGAAGTCCTGGTAAAATTAACAGCATCCGGCGTATGTCACACCGATGCCTTTACCCTGAGTGGCGAGGACCCTGAGGGTATCTTTCCCTGTATATTGGGTCATGAGGGTGCAGGTGTTGTAGAAGCCGTAGGAGAAGGAGTTACATCCGTCGCGGTGGGTGATCACGTTATCCCGCTATACACTCCGGAATGCGGCGAATGTAAATTTTGTACCTCTGGTAAAACCAATCTCTGTCAGGCCATTCGTGAAACTCAGGGCAAAGGCCTGATGCCGGATGGAACCTCGCGTTTTTCAAAAGATGGGCAGCCCATTTATCACTTTATGGGTACATCAACCTTTGCAGAGCATACGGTATTACCTGAAATTGCCGTGGCAAAAATCAATCAGGCCGCACCATTGGATAAAGTCTGTTTGTTAGCTTGTGGAGTGTCTACCGGTATTGGTGCTGTTCTGAATACAGCTAAGGTGGAAGAGGGAGCTACGGTGGCTATATTTGGTTTGGGCGGTGTTGGCCTGTCGGCAGTTCAGGGCGCTGTGATGGCCAAAGCCGCACGCATTTTAGTGGTGGATATTAATCCCGATAAATTTCAAATGGCCAAAGACCTTGGTGCCACCGATTGCATCAATCCAAAAGATTACGATAAACCGATTCAGGATGTGATTGTGGAACTCACCGGGGGCGGAGTAGATTACTCATTCGAGTGCATCGGTCGAACTGAAACCATGAGAAGCGCCCTGGAGTGCTGTCATAAAGGTTGGGGTGAGTCGACGATTATTGGTGTCGCTGGCGCTGGTCAGGAAATCAGTACCCGTCCCTTTCAATTAGTCACAGGCCGTGTCTGGCGCGGCAGCGCCTTTGGCGGGGTTAAAGGGCGGACGCAACTGCCAGAGTATGTTGAAAAATATATGGCAGGTGAAATTAAAGTCGACGAAATGGTCACCCATACAATGCCGTTAGAAGACATTAATATAGCCTTTGAGCTGATGCATGAAGGTAAATCGATTCGCACTGTCATCGAATATTGACAAATGAGTGAATGAGGCTCGTGAATTCTACTCACTCGCCAGGTAACTTTTTAAGTGAATCAACAGACAAAACCAGCTATGAAAGAATTATCTCGTGTTAAATGCTTTGGTGGCGTTCAACTGCAGTATGAGCATGAAGCTGACACTACCCGCTGCACTATGCAGTTCTCGATTTATTTACCCAGTAAAGCCGAATCCGAAAAGGTTCCGGTTCTGTATTGGCTGTCAGGTCTTACCTGTACGGATCAGAACTTTGTGACAAAAGCGGGCGCCCAACAGTTTGCGCAAGAACATGGTGTTGCTATTGTTTGTCCAGATACCAGCCCTCGTGGAGAGGCTGTGGCAGACGATTCCGAAGGCGCCTGGGATTTGGGTTCAGGGGCCGGTTTCTATGTCAATGCAACAGAGCAGCCATGGGCTGAGCACTATCAGATGTACGATTATGTGGTGCACGAACTTCCAGCCCTGATCGAGGCTAACTTTCCCGTTACTGGTAAAAAATCAATCTCAGGGCATTCTATGGGTGGCCACGGCGCCTTGGTGATTGGTCTGAACAATGCCAATCATTATGAGTCAATTTCGGCTTTTGCGCCGATCGTAAACCCCAGTCAGTGCCCATGGGGACAAAAGGCATTTACTTATTATTTAGGGCACAACCAGGACGCATGGCTTGCCTACGACGCCACTGTATTAATTGCGAATCAGGCATACGATCGTGTTTTGCCTATTATGATTAATCAGGGTCTGTCGGACAATTTCTTGCAGCAGCAATTACTGACAAATCATTTCAAGTCGGCGTGTGATAAGGTGAATTACCCCATCCAGCTATCGATGGATGAAGGCTATGACCATAGCTATTTCTATATAGCCAGTTTTATCAGCGATCATATCGCTTTTCATGCCAGGGCCTTAAACTCTTCACTTTAAAAAGACATTTAAAAACTCAGTCTTAAGTACTCAACCATACGAAATCATATTTTCTGACTTATTGTTCAGGCACTCGCGGCAACTGCTCCTGCGTTGCTCTAGCTCCAGCATCCATGCAGTCGTGCTGCGTTGCAACTCTGGTCACATAGCTTGCTATGTTCCCGTCGTTGCGCCTTGCAGAGCACCTGCCCAATAAGCCAGAAATATTCGATTTCGTATGACTGAGTACTTATTGATCATTTTTCGAATCAGAGTCCTGTTTTCTTGTTAACTGCACTTACGACAATGTTATGAACTTTTATCCTGAAAGGAACTCCCAATAAATGGAGAAAATCAATATTGGATGACCTTCAATACAATATCTATGCAATGAAGGATAAATCCAACTTAATAAAAAGGAACATGATATGAATAACTTAAATAGCGCTCCCGGTGCTAACGGACTTCCGGACTTACACTCAACAAAACCTGCTCAGCCGCAGAGCGCATCAACAGGTGTTGGTTTCGGAAAGGTTGTTACTGCAGTTGAACTGAGACAATTTTGTATGGAGCGTTATGAGAGTTTGCAACAGCAAAGCTACCATACTCAAGGCGAAGGAAGCATTGGTCTCCACCGTTCGGTGGCCGTCAGTGCCGATGGCTGCGCGAAGATCTATAATCGGCAGGCCGATGGATCACTAGCAGAGTCCACCGTTCCCACTACAGGTCCTGTCAGCTCAGCCACCTTAAGCCTCAATGGTCTCCATCTGGTAACCATCAGTAACGATTACACGGCAAAAATTTTTGACCTGCAGGCAGACGGATCATGGACAGAAAAAACCGGTATTTGCCATGGTGACAAGATCAGATCAGCCACCTTTAGCAATGATAACAAGCATCTGGTGACCATCAGTGACGATTACACGGCAAAAATTTTTGACCTGCAGGCAGATGGATCATGGATAGAAAAAGCCTGCATTTACCATGATGACAACATCAGATCAGTCACCTTTAGCTCTGATGACAGGCATCTGCTGACCACCAGTGACGATCACACAGCAAATATTTTTGGGTTGACTGTCGACGGATCATGGGCAGTAAAAGCCACTATTTACCACAGTGCCAAAATCGGAATAGCCACCTTCAGCGCTGATGACAAACATGTGGTGACCGCCAGTGACGATCACACGGCCAAAGTCTATTGCGAGGTGGCCAACGGATCATGGTCAAAACAAATCACCATTGACCACGATGGGCCGATCGAATCATTAATCTTCTACTACGATGGCCGCATCCTGGAGACCACCAGTGAGGATGGAACGAGGCAACTTACTGCTCTGACTTGAAATGATTGTTGGCTTGGAGGCAGAAGTTCCTGACTGCTCAAAACTGAGTTCGATGCAATAAAACAGGGTGCTTCTGGTTATTTAGCTATGGCTCCTTCCCATGCTGGAGAGGTTGTCGCAAAAGCCCAACAACTCCTTCCCACGCTCTGCGTGGGAAGGAGTCAAACGCATTCCAATAATCAGTCAGCTTTTGCCTGGTCAATACTTTTTGTAATAACACACTTTTTAGCTTTCGTCAGTGTGAATGTATATCGACCCTTATAAGTCATTACATCATCCCCACAAGCTATATAGCCAGGAATTTCAGGATCAAAAAATCCTATTTGTATATTTGAACCAATTTTTATACCTAAGTTCACTAATATAATATTGTCTTCAGTAATCAGTCTGGAGTCTCCTGGTTCGAGAACCCCCCGTAGGTGATCAGTGGCAAAATCGTCTTTAGTTGCAGCAATCGCTGGGTAGACATTGATTCCTTTTTTAGTTGGATCACCTGGGACATTCGAATCGTTTCGGACGGTAAATACAGGGTAAAAATGATGCTGACCTTCTGTGCAAGGGAAAGCAGAGCCTGTAAATTCCCAACCAAGTTCTTTGCTAAGTGTAAAGGTATAATTACAACCTCCTTCATAGTACTTTTGATTTAAAGAACTGTTTAATTTTACATTTATAGGAGTTGGGAACTTATCTACTTTTACTGTGTAGTAATTGGTTTTAGGGTTTACCCCAAAATAGACGCTTCTGTCATGCCTGTCGTATACGACTGAATCCCCATCAAATACTTCTATGGTGTATTCATCTGGATTGTGCAATGCAAAAGAATCAGCAAACAAAGAAAACGGAAAAAATAGCAGCAGAGAAGTTAAAAAGGAGATAATTAATTTCATGATTTCACCCTCGCTATTACTTACCACACTGCCATATGACGATACGGCTCTGTCTAAGTCAAACGCGACCTCGCCCGAAGCATAAGTACTCAACCATACGAAATCATATTTTCTGACTTACTGTTCAGGCACTCGCGGCAACTGCTCCTGCGTTGCTCTAGCTCCTGCATCCATGCAGTCGTGATGCGTTGCAACTCTGGTCACATACTTGCTATGTTCCCGTCGTTGCGCCTTGCAGAGCACCTACCCAATAAGCCAGAAATATTCGATTCCGTATGGCTGAGTACTTAGCGTATGTGCATATAACATGTGTGGGACATCCAATATTTTAGCTCATATTAAGAGTTCTACTGAGCTAAATCCTACCAGAGCATATGTGGAGAGCATATGCAGGTCATTGCGACAGCCTCTGGAGCGTGGGAAGGAATCAAAATGCTCTTAATTGAACTTTTAGTACAAGCAAAAGTCTAACTTAATAACCTAATCAATAATAAAGTCTAAAAGCTATTTGCAAAAAATTAATACAAGGGAGTACATAACTATGAACATGGAAGCGATTGGTTACATTTCAAAGGTCCTGTTTGACGTACATGACAGAGGTGGCTACTTGATGCATTCAGGCAATGGCACATCTGTGGGACCCGATTTAAAAATCAAACTTATGGAAGTTTATAATCAGCAGAGCCTTAAATCTTCCAATAAATTTCCGAATGACACACCTATCAATGAAAGAACTGTTGAATTCATTCATATATTGCCCACCCTTGCTCAAACCTCCGATTTTTTTGATAGATTAAACAGGCATGCCGAAAATTTCTGCAGAACGATAGAGAGTAATATTGCTGATTCAATAGAAATACAAGACGCTCTAGAAGAACTCAACAAGCAACATAGATCGAAGAGGATCAATTTAAAAGAATCTTTAAAGGAACTTAAAGGTGTCGGAAATTTCATAAAATCAATTATAAATAAAATTTATGACAGAGTTACAATAACTGATAATGAAAAAAAAATATACAAGTTTCTGTTATCCAACATATTAAAGATTGACCAAAATACAGATAATTCAGATGTAGAGTACATTATTAGAACGTTGATAAGATATTTACATCCTGACAAATGTCTTGGTAAGAATAGTGATTTATATTCCTGCATTTTAAGCAATGGATTCGATATTATCAAACAGATAAATAATTTATGGAATGTCGACAAAACAGAGAATTCCAGAAGTCAGAAGGGTATTAGCCATGAATTAACTATTGACTCTTTGATAGAATCGATTGCCAACCTAAACAAAATTGACAACTGCTATCGACTCAAAACTTATGAAAAAATAAAAAAAGAGATGCTGGCACTCAAAGCTAGTGATCTGAAAGATAACCACAAAGAAGAATTATTAATGACGATCATCCAAACCGATTCATCGTCGCTGCTGAAAATAATGATAAATCTCCTAGGTATTAATAATTTAAAAATAAACAATGAAACACCGCTTATTTATGCCATCCAGAATTCTGCCGTGGAGATTGTCAAGATATTAATAGAAAAAGAAGATATCAATGCTCTCAGCCTCGAAGGAAAAACACCGCTCCAAATAGCCATTGACTGTTACAAGAAAAAGAAAGATCAGATTTTCACTAGTTGTTTACCTGCGATAATTCTGTTCATATCAGATTATCATAAACTCTCTGTTGATGCTAAGGACTCTGATGGTAAAACCGCATTATGCCATATTGCTTTTCAGGAAAAAATTGATCCAAATAGCCTTCTGATTATAAAAAAACTAATCAGTCTGGGTGCCAATATTGATCAGCCCATTATGCCCGATATAACAGTACGTAGCTTTTTAAAAGGGAAGATAAATAAGAATAAATTTTATGATATTGAGACATTGGCAGATAATCTGTAAGATTTAAGAGTGGGAGTTGAATTTCACGGAGATGAGATTGTGGCATTAATTGACGAGTACAATAAAACTTCTCACAATAATGATAAAGCACGTAAAAAAGTTGAAGAGGCGATCAGCAATAGAAAAACACTTCTTCAGAAAAAAGACTGCAAAAAAACTGTACTGATGGCAGCTATTGAGTCTAACGCACTAAGTTTCATTCAATTACTATTAAAACGATCTGATTTCAGTCTTGACCAGCTAACAACTGAAGGTGATAGTCCATTAGATTATGCAAGAAAAAAAGGTGCTCATACAATTGTCGAATTTCTGTCCGATGTTGTTTCAACAACCGGTGCTTTCCCAACAAATAGTGGGAATACAAAGCAGTCATCAAATAGTCCATTCACTAACACCTCCACTGACGGAGCCACACCTCCGAAAATACAAAAAATGAGCTGATTTAACTAACTCAAGTACGCATCATCCTGAAAATCAGTCACTATAGGTGACATGGCTCGTTCCCACGCTGGAGAGGGTGTCGCAAAACTCTCTCCAGCCTGGGAACGAGTTGACTCCCGTCATTCCCGGCTTCATTCTCGTCATTCCCGGCTTCATTCTCGTCATTCCCGCGAAGGCGGGAATCCACACTGACTCACCACCAGAACCGTACTGCCCGGTGTACCCCTGGCCTTGTCATCCCGGAGAAGGCAGAGATCCACCGTTGGCGCTGGATTCCCGCCTTCGCGGGAATGACGACTTCAGAGCGTGAGAACGAGCTGTTGAAGTTTTGCAACACACTCGCCCTACGTGGGAATGCATACCTGCCATGAGAAACGGACTCTGCAGCGCGAGCTGGGTATGGGTTCCCACGCTGGGACCCACAGGGTCTAAAAGCGTGGGAACCAGTGTTTTGCGACAGCCTCTCTGGTCCGTGGGCACGAGTCAAAATTCTCTTAATTGAACTTTTAGTAGAAGTAAAAGTCTAACGGATGACCTAATCAATAATAAAGTCTAAAAACCATTTACAAAAAATTAATGAAAGGAAGTACATAACTATGAACATGGAAGCGCTTGGTTTGATTTCAAAGGTTCTGTTTGACGAACATAACACAGGTGGCTGCCTGATTCATTCAGGCAACAGCAGATCTGTGGGACGCTTTTTAAAAATTAGACTTATGGAAGTTTATAGTCAGCAGAGCCTTAAATTTTCCAATAAACTTCCGAATGACACACCTATCAATGAAAGAACTATCGAATTCATTCATATATTACCCACCCTTGCTCAAACCTCTGATTTTTTTGATGGATTAAACAGGCATGCCGAAAATTTCTGCAGAACGATAGAGAGTAATATTGCTGATTCAATAGAAATACAAGACGCTCTAGAAGAGCTCAACAAGGAACATAGATCGAAGAGGATCAATTTAAAAGAATCTTTAAGGGAACTTAAAGGTGTTGGAAACTTTATGAAATCAATTCTAAATAAAGTTGAGAACGGATTTACAATAACTGATAACGAAAAAGAAATATTCAAGTTTTTGTTAGCCAATATACTGAAGATTGATCAAAATACAGACAATTCAAATGTAAATTACATTATTAAAACGTTAACAAAATATTTTCATCCTGATAGATGTTCTGGTAAGAATAGTGATTTATATTCCTGCATTTTAAGCAATGGACTCCGTATTATCGATCACATAAAAATTTTATGGGATGTCGAAAAAACAGAGAATTCCAGAAGTCAGAAGGGTATTAGCCATGAATTAACTATTGACTCTTTGATAGAATCGATTGCCAACCTAAAAAAACTTTCCAGTATGCATCGATTCGAAGCTTATGAAAAAATAAGAAAAGAGATACTGGAAATCAAGGCTAGTGATCTGAAAGATAACGACAAAGAAAGATTATTTATGTCGATTATCCAAGCCGACTCATCAGATTTGATGGAAATAATGATAAATCGCTTGAGTATTAATAATTTAAAAGTCAACAATGAAACACCGCTTATTTATGCTATCCAGAATACTGCCGTGGAGGCTATCAAGATATTAATAGAAAAAGAAGATATCAATGCTCCCGGCCTCGAAAGAATAACACCACTCCAAGTAGCTATTCACTGTTACAAGAAAAGCAAAGATAAGAATGCCAATAGTGATTTTACTGAGATAATTCAGTCCCTATTAGATTGTCATAAACTCTGCGTTGATGCTAAAGACTTTGAGGGCAAGACCGCATTATGCCATATTGCCCTTCAGAAAGAAATTGATTCAACAAGCCTTGAGATTATTAACAAACTAATCAATCTGGGTGCCAATATAGATCAGTGCATTATACGCGATATAACAGTACGTAGCTTTATAAAGAGGAGGCTAAACGAGAAGCAATTTTGTGACATAGAAACATTGGTAGATAATCTGGAAGACTTCAGAAATGGCCGGTTTCCATTGATACCATCGATTGCCAACCTAAAAAAACTTTCCAGTATAGATCGATTCGAAGCTTCTGAAATAATAAGAAAAGAGATGCTGGCACTCAAGGCTAGTGATCTGAAAGATAACTACAAAGAAAGATTATTAATGTCGATTATCCAAGCCGACTCATCAGATCTGATGAAAATAATGATAAATCGCCTAGGTATTAATAATTTAAAAGTCAACAATGAAACACCGCTTATTTATGCTATCCAGAATGCAGCCGTGAAGGTTATCAAGATATTAATAGAAAAAGAAGATGTCAATGCTCTCGGCCTCGAAGGAAAAACACCACTCCAAGTAGCTATTGGCTGTTACAAGAAAAGCAAAGATAGGAATGCCAATAGTGATTTTACTGAGATAATTAAGTCCATATTAGATTCTCATAAACTCTGCGTTGATGCTCAGGACTCTGAGGGTAAGACCGCATTAGGCCATATTGCCTTGCAGATAAAGATTGATTTAACAAGCCTTGAGATTATTAACAAACTAATCAATCTGGGTGCCAATATTGATCAGCCCATTAAACACGATATAACAGTACGTAGTTTTTTAAAAGGGAAGATAAATAAGACGAAATTTTATGATATAGAGACATTGGCAGATAATCTGAAAGATATAAGAGTGGGAGTTGAATTTCACGGAGATGACATTGTGGCATTAATTGGCGAGTACAATAAAACTTATCACAATAATGATAAAGCACGTGAAAAAGTTGAAGAGGCGATCAGCAATAGAAAAACACTTCTACAGAAAAAAGGCTGCAAAAAGACTGTACTGATGGCAGCTATTGAGTCTGACGCACTAAGTTTCATCCAATTACTATTAAAACGATCTGATTTCACTCTTGACCAGTTAACAACTGAAGGTGATAGTCCATTAGATTATGCAAGAAAAAAAGGTGCTCACACAATTGTCGAATTTCTGTCCGATGTTGTTTTAACAACCGGTGCTTTCCCAACAAATGGTGGGAATACAATGCAATCATCAAATAGTCCGTTCAATAACACCTCGACTGACGGAGCCACAACTCCGAAAATACAAAAAATGAGCTGATTTAAATAACTCAAGTTACGCCACATCCTGAAAATCAGTCACTATAGGTGACATGGCTCGTTCCCACGCTGGAGAGGGTGTCGCAAAACTCTCTCCAGCCTGGGAACGAGTTGACTCCCGTCATTCCCGGCTTCATTCTCGTCATTCCCGGCTTCATTCTCGTCATTCCCGCGAAGGCGGGAATCCACACTGACTCACCACCAGAACCATACTGCCCGGTGTACCCCTGGCCTTGATCCCGGAGAAGGCAGAGATCCACCGTTGGCGCTGGATTCCCGCCTTCGCGGGAATGACGACTTCAGAGCGCGAGAACGAGCTGTTGAAGTTTTGCAACACCCTCGCCCTGCGTGGGAATGCATACCTGCCATGAAAAGCGGACTCTGCAGCGCGAGCTGGGTATGGGTTCCCACGCTGGGACCCACAGGGTCTAAAAGCATGGGAACCAGTGTTTTGCGACAGCCTCTCTGGTCCGTGGGCACGAGTCAAAATTCTCTTAATTGAACTTTTAGTAGAAGTAAAAGTCTAACGGATGACCTAATCAATAATAAAGTCTAAAAACCATTTACAAAAAATTAATGAAAGGAAGTACATAACTATGAACATGGAAGCGCTTGGTTTGATTTCAAAGGTTCTGTTTGACGAACATAACACAGGTGGCTGCCTGATTCATTCAGGCAACAGCAGATCTGTGGGACGCTTTTTAAAAATTAGACTTATGGAAGTTTATAGTCAGCAGAGCCTTAAATTTTCCAATAAACTTCCGAATGACCCACCTATCAATAAAAGAACTATCGAATTCATTCATATATTACCCACCCTTGCTCAAACCTCTGATTTTTTTGATGGATTAAACAAGCATGCCGAAAATTTCTGCAGAACGATAGAGAGTAATATTGCTGATTCAATAGAAATACAAGACGCTTTAGAAGAACTCAACAAGGAACATAGATCAAAGAGGATCAATTTAAAAGAATCTTTAAGAGAACTTAAAGGTGTCGAAAACTTCATAGAATCAATTTTAAATAAAATTGAGAACGAAGTTACAATAACTTATAACGAAAAAAAAATATTCAAGTTTCTGTTAGCCAACATATTGAAGATTGATCAAAATGCAGACAATTTAAATGTAGAGTACATTATTAAAACGTTAACAAAATATTTTCATCCTGATAGATGTTCTGGTAAGAATAGCGATTTATATTCCTGCATTTTAAGCAATGGACTCCGTATTATCGATCACATAAAAAACTTATGGGATGTCGAGAAAACAGAGAACTCCAGAAGTCAAAAGGGTATTAGCCATGAATTAACTATTGACTCTTTAATAGAATCGATCGCCAACATAAACAAAATTCCCAACTGGTATGAACTCAAAGCTCGTGAAAAAATAAGTAAAGAGATGCTGGCACTCAAGGCTAGTGACCTGAAAGATAACCACAAAGAAAGATTATTAATGTCGATTATCCAAACCGACTCATCAGATATGCTGAAAATAATGATAAATCGCCTGGGTATTAATAATTTAAAAGTCAACAATGAAACACCGCTTATTTATGCTATCCAGAATGCTGCCGTGGACGTTGTCAGGATATTAATAGAAATACAAGATATCAATGCTCCCGGCCTCGAAGGAAAAACACCACTCCAAGTAGCTATTTACTGTTACAAGAAAAGGAAAGATATGATTACCGATCGTAATTCTATTAGTGATTTTACTAGGATAATTCAGTTCATATTAGATTGTCATAAACTCTGCGTTGATGCTAAGGACTCTGAGGGTATGACCGCATTATGTCATACTGCCCTTCAGAAAATAATTGATTCAACAAGCCTTGAGATTATTAACAAACTAATCAATCTGGGTGCCAATATTGATCAGCCCATTATACGCGATATAACAGTACGTAACTTTATAAAGGGGAGGCTAAATAAGGAGCAATTTTATGATATAGAGGCATTGGCAGATAATCTGGAAGACTTTAGAAATGGCCGATTTCCATTAATACCATCGATTGCCAAACTAAACAGACTTCCCAACATGGATCGGTTCGAAGCTTATGAAATAATAAGAAAAGAGATGCTGTCACTCAAGGCTAGTGATCTGAAAGATAACTACAAAGAAAGATTATTAACGTCGATTATCCAAACCGACACACCAGATCTGATGAAAATAATGATAAATCGCCTAGGTATTAATAATTTAAAAGCCAACAATGAAACACCACTTATTTATGCTATCCAGAATACTGCCGTGAAGGTTGTCAGGATATTAATAGAAAAACAAGATATCAATGCTCCCGGCCTCAAAGGAAAAACAGCGCTCCAAGTAGCTATTGACTGTTTCAAGAAAAGCAAAGACAAGAATACCAATAGTGATTTTACTGAGATAATTAAGTCCCTATTAGATTGTCATAAACTCTGCGTTGATGCTAAAGACTTTCGGGGCAAGACCGCATTATGCCATATTGCCCGTCAGAGAAGAATTGATTCAACAAGCTATGAGATTATTAACAAACTAATCAATCTGGGTGCCAATATTGATCAGCCCATTAAACGCGATATAACAGTACGTAGCTTTATAAAGAGGAGGCTAAACGAGAAGCAATTTTGTGACATAGAGACATTGGCAGATAATCTGAAAGATACAAGAGTGGGAGTTGAATTTCACGGAGATGACATTGTGGCATTAATTGGCGAGTACAATAAAACTTCTCACAATAATGATAAAGCACGTGAAAAAGTTGAAGAGGCGATCAGCAATAGAAAAACACTTCTTCAGAAAAAAGGCTGCAAAAAAACTGTACTGATGGCAGCTATTGAGTCTGATTCACTAAGTTTCATCCAATTACTATTAAAACGATCTGACTTCACTCTTGACCAGTTAACAACTGAAGGTGATAGTCCATTAGATTATGCAAGAAAAAAAGGTGCTCATACAATTGTCGAATTTCTGTCCGATGTTGTTTCAACAGCCGGTGCTTTCCCAACAAATAGTGGGAATACAATGAAATCATCTAAGCGTCCGTTCACTAACACCTCGACTGACGGAGCCACACCTCCGAAAATACAAAAAATGAGCTGATTTAAATAACTCAAGTTACGCACCATCCTGGAAATCAGCCATTCTGCCAGTGTCAGATAATAAAATTTTGTTGGTTTTACTTATCAACCTGTTATGAACTTCCCTGCAAAAATCGAATCTAAATTCAAGTATCAACTATAGCGCCCCTTGCTTATCAAGGATGAAATACTCACTTTCAAGGAACAAAACATGAATAAAATAGACAATAGCTCCATCGTTCAAGGCCCTCACTCGCCACCACCCAAACGAGCTCGATTGGAAACATCAGCGATTACAAGGGCAGGAAGGAGCATCACGGTATCTGACTGGGAAGAAAAAGAAAAACCTTCATTATCAGTTATATCCCCGTCATCATCTGCCATGATTCTTCACGATTTGGAGCCTCGGGATATCCGCAGTTCAGAACGGGTTTGTCCCCCCCTTCGCGAGACTGTCATAGCTGATAAGGCTCTGGCAAAAGACTGGTATCGTCGGTTTTCTTCAGCACAGCAGTGTCGACTAGGCACTGCCATCAAAACAAAAGATGATAATCAACTTCGTGATTGGTTAGAGTCGTTCTCGAATGACCGGGCGTTGGTGGAGTCACTCATAAATCTCGATCGCGAGGATAGTTGTTTCCCTGCCCGGTTATATTCCACCAAAATCAGGCTGATGTCCGAATGTAAAACATTTAATTTGCTGACAAAAGCCACCATTCACGGAAAAAAACGTATCGCCTCAGCCGCACTCAGTTCCGACGGCCGCTATCTGGTAGCCGTCAATTACCAAAACAAGGCAAAAATCTATCGCCACATGACTGATGGATCATGGGAAAAAGTAACCACCATTTCCCATAAAAGCTTTGTCTACTCAGCTATTTTCAGCCTCGACGGGAAGCATGTGTTGACCGCCAGCCGCGATGGCACAGCAAAAATATATAGTTTGGGGTACGAAGAAGCATGGAAACTGGATGAATCATGGCAACCAAAAGCCATCATTTCCCATGATACCATGGTTCTATCAGCCAACTTTAGCGCCGATAGCCAACATGTGATAACCCACAGTTCGGATGGAAAGGTGCAAATCCATAGCCAGATAGACGATGGATCATGGCAATTGACAGCCACATTTTCCCATAATGATGGTGTCGAATCGGCCAGCTTCAGCCCTGATAGCCGCTATGCAGTCACCGCCAGTTGGGATAGTACGGCGAAAATCCTTGCCCGGAAGACCGATGGATCATGGGAAGAAGAAGCCATCATTGACCATGAGAGTAGTGTCTTATCAGCCACCTTCAGCCCTGATAACCGCCATCTCGTGACCACCAGTAGTGATTGCACTGTAAAAATCCATAGCCGCAGAGACAATGGTTCATGGGAATTAACCGCCATATTTCTCCATAATGCTATTGTCGAATCAGCCACCTTCAGTCCCGACTGCCGTCATTTGGTGACTGTCGGCTATGATGGCACAGTGAAAATCTACGCCCGGAAAGACAATGGATCATGGCTAGTAAAAGCCATCATTCACCATAAGGGTCGCGTCAGGTCAGCCGCCTTCAGCCTTGATGGCCTCCATTTCGTGACCGCCAGTGACGACGGCACGGCGAAAATCATTGGTCAGCTGCCCGATGGGTCATGGGTAGAAAAAGCCTGCATTTCCCATGATGGCTGGGTTCTATCAGCCAGCTTTAGCGACGATGGCAGTCATGTGCTGACCGCTGGTGGCCACATGGTGAAAATCACTGAACTAAAGCGGAGTGATTTATTGCCTGCCCCACCCCTTTTACAGCGTACCTGTACAATCTTGTGATTTTTCTTACTCAACAGGGTGGTCAATGGTTGGATTCTAGCTGGATCAATATTAAACGTCGCTGCTCATTGAGGATACGTACCTGCTTTCAGAGAAAAAAATATGAATGGAATAGACAATAACCCCAGAATTGAAGTTTCACACTCGCCTCCTAAACGAGCTCATTTGCAAACACCAGAGGGTAACCATGCAGACAGGAGCGTCAGGGTACCTGACCAGAAAATAGAAGATAAACCTTCATTGCAGGCTTTAACCCCATTACCACTTTCCATGATTTTTTCCTATTTGGAGTTTAGAGATATCCGCAGCCTGGAACTTACCTGTACCATCCTTCGCACGGCTGTCAAAAAGGATAACGCTCTGGCAAAAGCCTGGTATCGTCGGTTTCCTTCACCACAGCAGTATCAACTAAGAACAGCCATCAAAACAAAAGATGCTACTCAACTCCGTGATTGGTTAAAGTCGTTCACGAATAATCAGGCGTTGTTGAAGTCACTCACAGGCCTCAACCCGGTGGGGGTTTCTGTGCCTGCTCAGTTATATTTCACCAGAGCCAGGCTGATGTCCGAATATAAAATATTTAATTTGGTGAGAAAAGACACCATTTACGAAAATGAATCAGTCGACTCAGCCGTCCTCAGTGTCGATGGCCGCCATCTGTTAATCGCCAACTGCGATTATGCAGCAAAAATCTACCGCCGCATGGCTGATGGATCATGGGAAACAAACACCATCATTCCCCATGGAAGAAGGATCCGCACAGCTATTTTCAGCCCCGATGGGGAGCAAGTTTTAACCGCCAGTTGGGATGACACAGCAAAAATATACCGTCTGGGGTGCGATGGGTCATGGTCAGAAAAAGCCTGCATTTTCCATAATGGCTCGGTTATAAAAGCCAGCTTTAGCGCCAATGGCCGCCATGTGATAACCAACAGCTCGGATAAAACGGCGCAAATCCATAGCCGGAAGGACGATGGATCATGGCAATTGACAGCCACATTTTTCCATGATAATGCTGTTTACTCAGGTAACCTGAGCCCCGATGGCCACCATCTGGTCACCGCCAGTTGGGACAAGACAGCGAAAATCCATCGCCAGAAGACCGATGGATCATGGGAAGAAGCAGTCTTCACTTTTTACCATCAGGATCGAGTCAGTTCAGCCGCCTTCAGCCCTGATGGCCACCATCTGGTGACCGCCAGCGACGATGGCACAGCAAAAATCATCAGCCAGCAGCCCGATGGCTCATGGTTAGAAATAGCCTGCTTTTCCCATGATAAGAAGGTTCTATCAGCCAGCTTCAGCCCCGACTGCCGTCATTTGGTGACCTGCAGTGATTGCAAAGTGAAAATCTACGGCCAGAAAAATAATGGAAAATGGGTAGAAAAAGCCATCTTTAAACATGAGGATCCTGTCACCTCAGCGACCTTCAGCCCTGATGGCCGCCATTTGGTGACCGCCAGTGATGATGGCACAGCGAAAATCATTGGTCTGCAGCTCGATGGCTCATGGTTAGAAAAAGCCTGCATTTCCCATGGATACTGGGTTATATCAGCCTGTTTTAGCGACGATGGCAGTCATGTGGTGACCGCTGGTGACAACACGGCGATAATCACTGAACTACAGTGGAGTGATTTATTGCCTGCTGCCCCACCCCTTCTTCAGCGTATCTGTACAATCTTGTGATTTTTCTTACTCAACACGGGTGGTCAATGAGTGACACCATACGGCCTGTGTTGAAAAAAATAAATTTTGTTAGCTGCACTTAACAACATGTCATGAACTTTCATTCTAAAACCGATTCTAAACCGCTGGATCAATATTAAACGTCGCTGCTCATTGAGGATACGTACCTGCTTTCAGAGAAAAAAATATGAATGGAATAGACAATAACCCCAGAATTGAAGTTTCACACTCGCCTCCCAAGCGAGCTCAATTGCAAACACCAGAGGGTAACCATGCAGACAGGAGGGTCAGGGTACCTGACCAGAAAAGAAAGGATAAACCTTCATTGCAGTTTTTATCCCCATTATCACTTTCCATGATTTTTTCCTATTTGGAGCTTAGGGATATCCGCAGCATAGAACGTACCTGTACCTTTCTTCACGAGGCTGTCAAAGAGGATAAGGCTCTGGCAAAAGCCTGGTACCGTCGGTTTCCTTCAGCACAGCAGTATCAACTAAGGGCAGCCATCAAAACAAAAGATGGTACTCAACTCCGTGATTGGTTAGAGTCGTTCACAAATAATCAGGCGTTGTTGAAGTCACTCACAGACCTCAACCCGGTGGGGGCTTCTGTGCCTGCTCAGTTATATTTCACCAGAGCCAGGCTGATGTCCGAATATAAAATATTTAATTTGGTGAGAAAAGATACCATTCACGCAAATGAATGTGTCGACTCAGCCGCCCTCAGTGTCGATGGCCGCCATCTGTTAATCGCCAGTTTCGATTATACAGCAAAAATCTACCGCCGCATGGCTGATGGATCATGGGAAACAAACACCACCATTCCCCATGGAAGAAGGGTCGTCTCAGCTATTTTCAGCCCCGATGGGGAGCAAGTGTTAACCGCCAGTTGGGATGGCACAGCGAAAATATACCGTCTGGGGTGCGATGGATCATGGTCAGAAAAAGCCTGCATTTTCCATAATGACTCGGTTCTGGCAGCCAGCTTTAGCAGCAATGGCCGCCATGTGATAACCAACAGTTCGGACAGAACGGCGCAAATCCATAGCCGGAAGGACGATGGATCATGGCAATTGACAGCCACATTTTTCCATAATGAAGCTGTTTACTCAGGCAACTTGAGCCCCGATGGCCACCATGTAGCCACCGCCAGTTGGGACAAGACAGTGAAAATACATCGCCAGAAAACCGATGGATCATGGGAAGAAGCAGCCTTCACTTTTAACCATCAGAATCGTGTCAGTTCAGCCACCTTCAGCCCTGATGGCCGCCACCTGGTGACTGCCAGCGAAGATGGCACGGCGAAAATCATTAGTCAGCAGCCCGATGGCTCATGGTTAGAAATAGCCTGTATTTCCCATGATCACACGGTTCTATCAGCCACCTTCAGCCCCGATAACCACCATGTGGTCACCACCAGTTGGGATAATACAGTGAAAATCCATCGCCAGAAAAACAATGGATCATGGGTAATAAAAGCCACCTTTAAACATAATGATCCTGTCAGCTCAGCGGCCTTCAGCCCTGATGGCCGCCATTTGGTGACCGCCAGTAATGATGGCACAGCGAAAATCATTGGTCTGCAGCGCGATGGGTCATGGTTAGAAAAAGCCCGCATTTCCCATGGATACCGGGTTATGTCAGCCAGTTTTAGCGACGGTGGCAGTCATGTGGTGACCGCTGGTGGCAACAAGGTGATAATCACTGAACTACAGTGGAGTGATTTATTGCCTGCTGCCCCACCCCTTCTTCAGCGTATCTGTACCATCTTGTGATTTTTCTTACTCAAGAGGGTGTCGCAAAACTTCAACAGCTCGTTCTCACGCTCTGAAGTCGTCATTCCCGCGAAGGCGGGAATCCAGCGCCAACAGTGGGTCTCTGCCTTCTCGGGGATGACAAGGCCGGGGGGCACCGGGCAGTATGGTTCTGGTGGTGAGTCAGTGTGGATTCCCGCTTTCGCGGGAATGACGAGAAACTTCACCAGATGTCATGAACTTTCATTCTAAAACCAACTCTAAGCAGCTGGATGAATATTGAACATCGTTGCTCATCGAGGATAGCTACCTGCTTTCAGAGAAAAAAATATGAATGGAACAGATAATAACGCCAGAACTCAAGTTTCGCTCTTACCACCTGAGCAAGTTCGTATGGAAACACCAAGGGGTACCTATGCGGGCAGGAGTATCAGGGTACCTGACGAGAAAATGGAGGATCAACCTTCATTGCGGAAATTACCCTCATTAGCATTTTCCAGGATTTTTCGTTATCTGCAGCTCCGGGATATCCGCAGTTTAGAACAGGTATGTAACTTCCTTCACAAGGTTGTCAAAGAAGATAATGCTCTGGCAAAAGCCTGGTATCGTCGGTTTTCTTCGTCACACCAGTACCAACTGAAGATGTCTATGACTGCAAAAAACAAGAATCAACTTTATGATTGGTTTGAGTCGTTTACCAGTGATCAGGCACTGGTGAAATCACTGGCAGACCGCAACCCGGAGGAAGTTTATGTACCGGCTCTGTTTTTTTTCACCAAGAGTAAACTGATGTCTGAATGTAAAACGTTTAAATTAGTTACAGCATCAAAGATTAAGAAAAATGAACAGGTAACTTCAGCCAGCCTCAGTGTTGATGGCCGCCATATGATCACCACCTGTATTAATGACTCAGCAAAAATCTTCGTCAATAAGCCTGACGGATCATGGCAACCAGAGGCCATCTTTCCTCATGCCAAAGCGGTCACTTCTGCCAGCTTCAGCCCCTCTGGTGACCATGTGGTGACTGCCAGTAAAGATGGCACGGCTATAATTTACGGCCTTAAGGCCGACAGGTCCTGGGAACCAGTGGGCCGCATTTCCCATACCAAAAAAGTCCAATCAGCCACCTTCAGCACCGATGGCCGCCGTGTGGTGACCGCCAGTTCCGATATGTCGGCGAAAATCTATGGCCTCAAGGACGATGGGTCCTGGGAAAGTGAAGCCACTATACTCACGAACAGTCCGATCATATTTGCTACTTTCAGCCCCGATGGCTACCACCTAATAACCGCGTGTTTAGTTGACACGGCGAAAATCCATACTCAGCAGACCGATGGATCATGGCGAGAAAAAACTACCATTCCCCATTTTGATATGGTCATCTCAGCCGCCTTCAGTCCCGATGGCCGCCATGTGGTGACCGCCAGTATGGATAAAACGGCAAAAATCAATGGCCAAAAGGCCGATGGGTCATGGGAACCAGAAGACACCATTCACCATATTAGCCGTGTGCTCACAGCCAACTTCAGCCCCGATAGCCGCTATGTGGTAACTGCCAGTTTGGAAGGCACGGTAAAAATCCATAGCCAGAGAGCCGATGGATCATGGCAGCCAGAAGCCAACATTGTCCATGAACAGGGAGTCTTCTCAGGCATTTTCAGCCCTGATGGCCGGAATGTAGTGACCGCAGGCAATGACGGAACAGCGAAAATCATTGGCAAAAAGGACGATGGGACATGGTTAGAAAAAGCCTGCATTTCCCACAAGGATGGCTGCTGGATCAACTCAGCCAGCTTCAGCACCGATGGCCAATATGTGGTAAGCGTCGCCAGCAACCGCTCGGTCAAAATCACTGAACTGCGGAAGAATCATTCATTGTTTAGCGTCACTGAGTGACGCCATTCTGCCTGTGTTGAAAGATAGAAATTATTAACCATTGTCCGGAATCAGAGTCCTGTTTTTGTTAGTTGAACTAAACAACATGTCATGAACTTTCCCTCTAAATCCGATTCTAACTACCTGAATCAATATTGGACGTCTTTGCCAATCAGGGATAAGTATTCACTTTCAGGGAAACAAAATATGCATGGAATAGATAATAAATCGAGCCCTGAAGGTTCACACTCACCACCACCCGGGCAAGTTCGTTTGGAAACACCAAAGGTTATCTGCGCGGGCAGGATCGTCACTGAACCCGACAAGGAAATCGAGAATAAACCTTCATTGCAGGTTTTATCTTCATTATCACTTTCCATGATTTTTTCTCATTTGAAGTTTCGGGATGTTAGCAGCTTAACAAAAGTATGTACCCGCTTTCGCGACCTTATCAACGAAGATAACGCTCTGGCAAAAGCCTGGTATCGACAGTTTTCTTCACCACACCAGTATCAACTCAGGAAAACCATCAATACAAAAAATGGGAATCAACTCCGTGCCTGGTTGCAGTCATTTACTAATGATGAGGCGGTACTGACGTCGTTCAAAGATTGCAAACCTGAGAGTGTTTATTTACCTGCACGGTTATATTTCACCAAGACCAGGCTGATGTCCGAGTGTAAAACCTTTAAATTGGTTAATAAAGCCACCATCAAGGAAGACAGGGCTATCAGAACAGCTCTCCTCAGTGTTGACGGCCGCCATATGGTAACCGTCGCTGAAGACCCAAGAGAAAGAACGCCGCAAATCTACGTTTATAAGACTGACGGATCATGGGAAAATATAACCACCATTCCCCATGAGGACTGGGTCAACTCAGTTATTTTTAGCCTCGATGGTGACCGTGTGTTGACCGCCTGTAGCGATGGCACAGTGAAAATCTATGACAAGGAGGCTGATGGGTCATGGAAACATAAAGCGACCCTTGCAAATAATCGTCATTCATTAAGCTTCATTGCCGATGAGCGCCATGTCTTGACTACCAGCAGGGACGGAACGACGATGATCCATGGCCTGAAAGACGATGGATCATGGGAATTACCAACCACCCTTTCCCATAATGCACGTATCGAATCAGCCGCCCTCAGCGCCGATGGCTGCCATCTGGTCACAGCGGGTTTTGATTACACAGCAAAAATACACAGTCAGAAGACCGATGGATCATGGGAAGTGAAAGGTATCATTCCCCATAAAAGTCTCGTCTACACGGGCAACTTCAGCCCGGACAGTCACTATATCGTGACCGCCAGCCGTGATTTCACAGCGAAAATCTATGGCAGGCAGGCCGATGGGTCATGGCTGCCAGAAATCACCATTGAACACGATTGTGCTGTCAAGTCAGCCAACTTCAGTCCCGATGGCCATTACGTGCTCACTGCCAGTAACGACTGCACGGTGAAAATCTATTACCTGAACGCTGATGAAAAATGGATAAAAAAAGCCACCTTTAACCATGACGATGGGGTCAATTCAGCCAGCTTCAGCCCTGATAGCCGCCACCTGGTCACTGCCAGCTGGGACGGAACGGCGAAAATCATCGGCCAGAACGACGATGGATCATGGTCAGAAAAAGCCAGAATTTACCACAAAGGCAACGTCTTATATGCTACCTTCAGCGCCGATGGCAGCCAAGTGATTACTGCCGGCAGGGACTGTGAGGTGCAAATCACTGAACTACGGATGAATGATTCATTACCTGCTGTCATTGTCTGACATCTTTCTGCGCAGGCGAAAAGACAGAAACTTTGTTAGTTGCACTTAACACAATGTTTTGAACTTATCATTCCGAAACAGTTTCTAACCTGAATGATTAACTTTCGAACGTCTCTATTGGACGAAGATAATTCCAAATTTTTCAGGAGTCAGACATGCACGGAATAGATAATAATCCCTTCGTTGAAGGTCCGGTCTCACCACCAAAGCTAGCTCGACTGGCAACACCAGCGAATGACAGCGCGGGCAGGAGCGTCACTGTTGCTGGTGAGGAAAAAAAGCAAAGACCATCACTACTGTCTTTATTCTCACCTTCCATGATTTTTCGCTGTTTGCAGCTTAGAGATATTGACAATACAACACTGACACGCGAGCGCCTTGGAACGGCTTTCAAAGAACAGAATGCTCTGGCAAAAGCCTGGTATAGCCAGTTTTCTTCAGCACACCAGCAGCAACTGAATACGGCCATCAATGCAAAAGACAGGAATCAAATTCGTGATTGGTTGAAGCCCTTTATGGAAGATAAGGCGTTAGCCGAGTCAATGGCAAATCTCTCGCTGGAGAGCGATTATTCGCCTGCGCTGTTATATTTCACCAGAACCCGGCTAATGTCTCAATGTGAAACATTTAATCTGAATACAGAAGCCACTATTCACGAAAATAGTTTGATCAACTCAGCCGCCCTCAGCGTCGATGGCCGTCATCTTGTGACTGCCAATGATAACCATGAGGCAACTATCTATGACCATAAGAGTGTTGGATCATGGGTAAAAAAAACCAGCATTCCCCATAACTGCAGGGTCAAACCACCCATGTTCAGCCCTGATGGTCTGCATTTGCTAACAATCAGCAGCGATTGCACGGCGAAAATATATAGCCTGGGGTCCGATGAATCATGGGCATTATCAACCACCCTCACCCTGCGCAATGATGGTATTGTCCAATCAGCCGCTTTCAGCAGCGATGGCTGCCATGTGATAACCGTCTTTCGGGATCACACAGCGAAAATCCATAGCCGGATGGACGATGGATCATGGGCAGTAACAGCCAGCCTTTCCCGGGATCCTATCGAATCATGTAAATTCATGAGGGCCGATGACGCCAATGAGATATCTGCCACCTTCAGCACCGATGGCAACCATTTGGTAATCACCTGGGGGAATCACACAGCGAACATCCATAGCCGGAAGACCGATGGATCCTGGGACTTAGAAGGTATCATTTCCCATAAAAAAACGATCAATTCAGTCAGCTTCAGCCCCGATGACCGCTATGTAGTGACTGCCAGCAGAGACAAAGAGGCGAAAATCTTTACCAGGGATAGCAATGGATTATGGGTACAAATAGCCACCATTGACCACGAGGATTCTGTCAACTCAGCTGCCTTCAGCCCCGATAGCCGCCATATAGTGACTGCCAGTCATGATGGTACAGTGAAAATTTACTACCTGGACGCTAATGAATCATGGCAAATAAAAGCCGTGATTGAACATTCTGACGCTGTGTGTTCTGCCACCTTCAGCCTTGATGGCCAACTTATAGCGACGGCTTGCGATAACGGTATAGTAAAAATTATTGCTCAGGCGATCGATGGGTCATGGTCAGAAAGAGCCAGCATCAGCGATTATGACAGGATTACGACAGCCAACTTTAGCGCCGATAATCGCTATGTGGTAACCGCCAGTTGGGATGGAACAGTGCAAATCAATGAACTTCAGAGAAATAATTGAATGCTGTTCACTGAGAGACGCCATTCGGCAATTAACCAGCTCAATGGTAATTGTTAATCAAGGATAAATACTCAGTCTCTGGGAACAAACCATGAATGGGATAGGTAATAACTCCAGCATTGAAGGCTTTTATTCACCACCTGTGCAAGCTCAATCAAGAACAGATGCGGCTACCCGTGCGGGCAGAACCATCAGTCTGACTGACACAGAAAAAAATGAAAAACCTTCACTGCAGCATTTATCCTTATTATCTCTTTCCAGGGTTTTTCGTTATTTGAAGCTTAGGGATATTCGCAGTTTACAACAGGTATGTATCTACCTTCGCGATCTTGTCGAACAGGATAACGCTCTGGCAAAAGCCTGGTATCGCCGGTTTCCTTCACCCCATCAGCATCAACTGAGCATGACCATCAGCAGAAAAAATGACTATCAGCTCCGTGATTGGTTGCAGTCGTTTTCGAATGACAAAGAGTTAGTCAATTCACTGGTGGGGCGACGGGAAAGTGTTTATTTTCCTGCTCTCTTGTATTTCACCAGGGCTAAGCTGATGTCTCATGATGAAAGGTTTAAACTGGTAACAAATTCCATCATCGAGGAAGAGAGAACTATCAACTCAGCCGCCCTCAGTGCCGATGGCCGCCATCTGGCCAGCGCCAGTAATATAGTGAGAATCTACGGCAAGGAGGCCAATGGATCATGGACACAAAAAGGCCTCATTTCACACAACCGTGAGCTCAACTCAGTCAGTTTCAGTCCCGATAGTCAGCATCTGGTGACTGCCTGTTATGATGGTACGACAAAAATATATGGTCTGGGGTGCGATAAATCATGGACACAAAAAGCCATCATTACCCATGAGTATTCGGTGCAATCAGCCACCTTCAGTGCCGATAGCCGCCACGTGTTGACCGCCAGTTGGGACAAGACAGCGAAAATCCATAGCCAGAAGGACGATGGATCATGGCAATTAACAGCCACCTTTTGCCATGATGATTTTGTCCAATCAGCTACCTTCAGCAGCGATGGCCGCCATGTGGTCACCGCCAGTTGGGATAAAACAGCGAAAATCCATTCCCGGAAGGACAATGGACCATGGAAATTAGAAGCCATCATTCACCATAATGACATAGTCAATTCAGCCAGCTTCAGTCTCGATAACCGCTATGTGGTCACTGCCAGCAGGGATCACACCGCGAAAATCTGCGGTAAGAACGACAAAGGTTTATGGGAACTAAAGGCCATCATTGACCACAAGGATCATGTCAAGATAGCCAACTTCAGCCCGGACAGCCGTCATGTAGTCACTGCCAGCAAAGATGACACAGTGAAAATTTACGGCAGAAAGTCCGATGGCTCATGGGAAATAAAAGCCATCTTTTATCATAGGGCCTGGGTCATATCAGCCATCTTCAGCCCTGATGGCCGCCATATTGTGACTGCCAGCAGTGACTCAACGGCCAAAATCATTGCTCAGAAGGCCGATGGCTCATGGTCAGAAATAGCCAGCATTGCCCATTTTAACTGGATATCATCAGCGACTTTTAACGACGATGGCCATCGTGTGATCACCGCAGGTTGGGATGCCAGCGTGAGAATCACCGAACTGCTTTGGTATCATTCGTTGTCTGCTGTCACCAAAAGACACCCTCCTGCATGCACCGAAAGAAACTTTGTCAGTTGCACTTAACAACCTGTTATGAACTTTCGTTCCGAAACTGTCTCCAACTAAATAAATGATTTTTAACCGTTCTTGTTAATCAAGGATAAATATCAACCTTGTGGGAAACAGTCATGCATGGAATAAATAATAATCCCGGTATTAAACCTCGACTAAAGCGAGCCCGAGATCGATTGTTAGCACCAGTGGGCAGGAATGCGGGTAGGTCCGTCTCTGTAGCCGATAAGAAAATAAGACAACAATCTTCATTGCTGGCTTTATCCTCAGATACACTATCCATGATTTTTTGCCATTTGGAACTTCGGGATATTCGCAGTTTACAAAAGGTATGCGTCCGCCTTCGCGACCTTATTAAAGCAGATAACACTCTGGCAAAAGCCTGGTTTAGCGAGTTTTCATCACCACACCAGAATCAACTGAGGATGATCATTAATGCAAAAGACAAGGATCAACTCCGTGCCTGGCTTGAGTCGTTTTCTAATGATCAGGCGTTACTCAATTCGCTCGCAGATTGCCGACCAGAAAGTGTTTATTTATCTGCTCTGTTATTTTTCACCAGGGCTGAGCTGATGTCTAAATGTGAAAGCTATGAACTGGTCACTAAAGCCACCTTTGATAAAACTTATCATGCCAACTCAGCCATCGACACCCCTGATCACCTGCCGATAGAAATCCTCACTAAAGTGTATTCAGCCGCCCTCAGTGCTGATGGCCGCTATCTGGTTACCACCAATGGAGACTATAGGGTAAAAATCTACGCCCGCAATGCGGATGGAATATGGGAAATAAACACCACTATTCCCCATGAAAACCGGGTCGTTTCAGTCATTTTCAGCCCCGATAGTCAACATTTATTAACGATCTGTTTGAATTACACGGCGAAGATATGTGCTCTGGGGTGCGATGGGTCATGGGAACCAAAAACCACCATTCTCCATAGTGGAGTCATCAAATCAGCCGCCTTCAGTACCAATAGTCGACATGTGGTGACCGCCAGTTGGGATTGCACTGCGAAAATCTATAGCCTGAAGGATGATGGATCATGGAAATATAAAGCCATCCTTCCCCATTGGTCCAGTGTCTATTCAGCCACTTTCAGCACTGATGACTGCCATCTGGTAACAGGCTGTCACAATAAAACGGTGAAAATTCATAGCCTGAGTGCTGATGGATTATCATGGCAAGAAAAAGACTCCATTCCCCATAAAGGTATTGTCATATCAGCCAGGTTCAGCCCCAATGGCCGCTATCTGGTCACCGCCAGTAGGGATTGCAAGGCAAGAATCTTTATCAAGAAGGCCGACGGATCATGGAAAAAAATTACCACCATTGAACACACCAGAGTCGTCAACACAGCCACTTTTAGCCCCGATGGCCGCCATCTAGCCACTGCCAGCAACGATGGCACGGTGAAAATCTACGGTCGAAAAGCCAATGGCCTTTGGGAAGAGAAAGCCACCTTTTCCCATAAGAATTGGGCCTTATCAGCGACCTTCAGTCCTGACGGTCGCCATCTGGTGACTGCCAGCAGAGACAAAACAGTGAAAATCATCGCTCAGCAGGATGACGGGTCATGGTTAGAAAAAGCCACCATTACCCATGATGGCAAGATCTCATCGGCCGCCTTTAGCACCGATTGCAGCCAGGTGATCACAGCCAGTGAGGATGGCACAGTGATTATCACTGAACTACGAAAGAATCGTTCATTGCCTGCTGTCACTGAGTGACAGCCTCTTGCATGTGTCGAAAGAAATTTTGTTAGTTGCACTTAACAACCTGTTATGAACTTTCATTCTGAAAATGTCTCCAACTGACGTAAGTACCTAACCAGGTACTTATTAATTTTTTAAACGTTCTTGTTGATCGGAGATAAATAGCACTTGCAGGAACCAGAGATGCAAAGAATAAATAACAATCCCGGTATTAAACCACCACTAACGCAAGATCAATCGCTCGCACTAACGGGTAACCATGGGTACAGGCCCATCACTGTAACTGATAAGAAAAAAAAAACAGTTTCATTGCAGGATTTAGCCTCAGATACACTTTCCCTGATTTTTCGCCATTTAAAACTTCGGGATATTCGCAGTTTACAAAAGGTATGTACCCGCCTTCGCGACGTCATTAAAGAAGATAAGGCTCTGGTAAAAGCCTGGTATCGCCAGTTTTCTTTACCACACCAGCAACAACTAAGGATGAGCATCAGGACAAAAAACAAGCATCAACTCCGTGCGTGGCTCAGGTCGTTTTCGAATGACAGGGCATTAGTCAAGTCACTCACAAATTGCCGGCCGAAGAGTGTTTATTCAGCCGGTCTGTTATTTTTCACCAGGGCTAAGCTGATGTCTGAATGTGAAACGTTTAAATTATTGACTAAAGCCACCATTGATAAAACGTATAAAGCCAACTCAGCCAGCAGCACTGAGGAATGCAACCGTTTAGCAGGCCTCAATCAAGTCAACTCAATCGACCTCAGTGCCGATGGCCAGTATCTGGTCACCGCCAATGGCGACAAAACGGCGAAAATATACGGCCAAAAGCCTGATGGAACCTGGGAAAAAACAACCACCCTTGCCCATGACGCATGGGTCGAGTTAGCCCTTTTCAGCCCCGATAGTCAGCATTTAGTCACCGTCAGTTTGAATGGAAAGGCGAGGATATATGATCTGGGGTGCGATCAATCATGGCAACCAAACACCATCATTCGCCATGATGGTCTCATCAATTCAGCCAGCTTCAGCAGCGATTGCCGTCATCTGGTGACCGCCGGTTCGGATAACACAACGAAAATCCATAGCCGGAAGGACGATGGATCATGGCAGTTAACAGCCACCCTTCCCCATAACTCTTCAGTCCGTTCAGCCACTTTCAGCACCGATGGCAGCCATTTGGTAACCGCCTGTAACGATAAGACGACGAAGATCTATAGCCAGAGGGCTGATCGACCCTGGGAGGAAAAAGATGCCATTCCCCATGATCGTGCCGTCCTGTCAGCCAGCTTCAGTAGCGATGGTTGCTATGTGGTCAGCGCCAGTATGGATTACAAGGCGAAAATCTATGAGAAGAAAACCGATGAATCATGGCAGGAAAATACCATTATTCAACACACGCAAACTGTCAACTCGGCCAGCTTCAGTCCCGATGGCCGCCATCTGGTGACTGCCAGCAACGACGGCACAGTGAAAATATATGGCCGAAAAACCGATGGTTTTTGGGAAGAAAAAGCCACCTTTTCCCATAAGAATTCGGTCTTATCAGCCACCTTCAGCCCTGATGGCCGCCATCTGGTGACTGCCAGTCATGACAAAACGGCGAAAATCATTGGTCAGCAGGATGATGGTTCCTGGTCAGAAAAAGCCACCATTGCCCATGACGACTGGGTCTTATCGGCCACCTTTAGCGCCGATGGCAGCCATGTGGTCACCGCCAGTTGGAATGGCATAGTGAAAATCACTGAACTGCGCAGGAATAATTTATTGTCTGCTGTCACTGAGTGACACTATCTCAATCACACTATCTCAATCACACTATCCTGCATGCACCGAAAGTCATTTTGTTAGTTGCACTTACCAACCTGTTCTGAACTTTCATTCTGAAACTGTGTCTGACTGACTAGATAATTTTTAAACACCCCTGTTAATTAAGGATAAATAACAACTTTGCAGGAACAGTCATGCATGTAATAAATAATGATTCCGTTATTAAACCACCAATAACGCAAACCCAAACTCTATCGCTAACACCAACCGGTAATAGTGCGGGCAGGTCTGTTGCTGTAACTGACAAGGAAAAAAAATCTTCATTTCAGGATTTAGCCTCAGATACGCTGTCCCTGATTTTTCGCCATTTGAAACTTCGGGATATTCGCAGTTTACAAAAGGTATGTACCCGCCTTCGCGACGTTATCAAAGAAGATAACACACTGGCAAAAGCCTGGTTTCGACAGTTTTCTTCAGCACACCAGAATCAACTGAGGATGTCCATCAACACAAAAGACAAGAATCAACTCCGGGCCTGGTTTGAATTATTTTCTAATGATCAGGCGTTACTCAAGTCTCTCACAGATCGCCAGCCCACAAGTGTTTATTCACCTGCTCTATTATTTTTCACCAGAGCAGAGCTGATGTCTCAATGTGAAACCTTTGAACCAGTCACTAAAGCCACCATTGACAAAACGTATAAAGCAAACTCAGCCACCAGCGATGAAGAACGCGACGATATACCACACAAGAATAAAATCTACTCAGCCTGCCTCAGTGCTGATGGCCGCTATCTGGTCACCGGCAATGGAGACTGTACAGCAAAAATCTACGGCCACAAGCCTGATGGAACATGGGAAATAAAAACCATCATTCCTCATGGTGGAGGGGTCGGATCAGTAACTTTCAGCCCCAATACTCAACATCTGGTTACTGCCGGCGGGAGTGGCAAGGCGAAGATATATGATCTGAGGTGCGATGAATCATGGGAACCAAACACCACCATTCGCCATTATGCTTCCGTCAGATCAGCCACCTTCAGCACCGATAGCCGACAGCTGGTGACCGCCAGTTGCGATAAAACAGTGAAAATCCATAGCCAGAAAGATGATGGATCATGGCAGTTAACGGCCACCCTTCCCCATAACGATGCAGTCTTTTCAGCCAGTTTCAGCACCGATGGCAGTCATCTGGTCACTGCCTGCTGGGATCACTCGGCGAGAATCTACAGCCAGAAGAACGGATCATGGAAAGTAAAAAAAGCCATTCCCCATAGAGAGGCTGTCCTGTCAGCCACCTTCAGCGCCGATGGTAACTATGTGGTCACCGCCAGTCAGGATGGCAAGGCGAAAATCTATACCAAGAAGGAAGATGGATCATGGGAAGAAAATTTCATCATTGAACACAGGGAAACTGTCCACTCGGCCACCTTCAGCCCCGATAGCCGCCATTTAGTGACTGCCAGCGACGATGGCACAGTGAGAATTTACGACAGAACAGCCAGTGGCACCTGGGAAAGAGAAACCACCTTTCGCCCTGGTAAGATAAGGTATGGGTTTCCACGCCAGAGCGTGGGAACCAAAGGTTTTGCGACACTCTGTCAGTTCCTGGGCTTATCAGCCACCTTCAGCCCTGATGGCCGACATATGGTGTTTTATCACAAAACGGCGATCATCGTTGGTCAGCGGGATGATGGGTCATGGTCAGAAAAAGCCTCCATTACCCATGATGAAAGGATCATATCGGCCACCTTCAGCGCCGATGGTAGCCTGGTGATCACAGCCAGTCTGGATGGCATAGTGAAAATCACTGAACTTCGGAGGAATCATATATTGTTTGATGTCACTGAGTGGCACCATCCTGAATGTACCGAAAGAAATTTTGTTAGTTTCACTGACCAACCTGTTATGAACTTTCATTCTGAAATTGTCTCTGACTACTAAATAATTTTGAAACCTCCTTGTTGATCAAAGATAAATAACAACTTTGCAGGAACCCGTCATGCATGGAATAAATAATGATTCCGTTAATGAACCACCACTACCGCAAATCGAAGCTCTATCGCTAACACCAACCGGTAATAGTGCGGGCAGGTCTATTACTGTCCCTGACAAGGAAAAAAAATCTTCATTTCAGGATTTAAGCTCAGATACGCTGTCCCTGATTTTTCGCCATCTGAAACTTCGGGATATTCGCAGTTTACAAAAGGTATGCACTCGCCTTCGTGACCTGATCAAAGAAGATAACACACTGGCAAAAGCCTGGTTTCGCCAGTTTTCTTCAGCACACCAGAATCAACTGAGGATGGCCATCACCGGAAAAGATAATAATCAACTCCGAGCCTGGTTTGAGTCGTTTACGAATGATCAGGCGTTACTCAAGTCTCTCACAGATCGTCAGCCGACGAGCGTCTATTCACCTGCTCTATTATTTTTCACCAGGGCTGAGCTGATGTCTCAATGTAAAACCTTTGAATTAGTCTCTAAAGCCACCATTAGTCTAAAGTGTAAAGTCTACTCAGCAGACCTCAGTGCCGATGGCCGCTATCTGGTCACCGCCAATGGCGACCATACGGCAAAAATCTACCGCCAAAAGGCTGATGGAACCTGGGGAAAAATAACCTCCATTACCCATAACAGATGGGTCAAATCAGCGATTTTTAGCCCCGATAGTCACCATCTACTGACTGCCGGTGCTGATTACACAGTAAAGATAGTTAATCGGGAGTACGATGAATCATGGCAACCAAACACTACCATTTCCCATGATGCAGGCATCCAGTCAGCCAGCTTCAGCACCGACAGTCGACATGTCTTGACCGCCTGTTATGATGGCACAACGCAAATCCATAGCCGGAACGACGATGATAGATCATGGCAGTTAACAGCCACTCTTCCCCTTCCCGATTACATACCTGTCTATTCAGCCTTTTTCAGCACCGATGCCCGCCATGTTGTGACCGCCTGCGACGATAAAATGGCAAAAATCCTTAGCCAGAGAGACGATAGATTATGGGAAGTAGAAGGTGTCATTACTCATAATGCTCCTGTCATGTCAGCCACCTTCAGTGTCGATGGTTGCTATTTGGTTACAGCCAGTGCTGATGGCAATGCGAAAATCTGTGAGAAGAAAGCCGATGGATCATGGGAAGAAAATAGCATCATTCAACACAGGAAAACTGTCAACTCGGCCGTTTTCAGCCCCGATAGCCGTCATGTAGTGACCGCCAGTAAAGATCGTACAGTGAAAATTTACGACAGAAAAGCCGATGGCTTTTGGGAAGAAAAAGCCACCTTTTCCCATAAGCATTCGGTCGAATCAGCCTACTTCAGCCCTGATGGCCGCCACCTTGTGACAACGCCCTCGTATTGTAAAACGGCAAAAATCATTGGTCAGCAGGATGATGGTTCATGGTCAGAAAAAGCCAACATTGTCCATGACGACACTATCTCATCGGCCACCTTTAGCGCCGATGGCAGCCAGGTGATCACAACCAGCCTGGATGGCGTAGTAAAAATCACTGAATTACGGAGGAATCATTTATTGTCTGCTGTTGCTGAGTAACAACTTCCTACATGCGCCGAAAGAAATTTTGTTAGTTTCACTGACCAACCTGTTATGAACTTTCATTCTGAAATTGTCTCTGACTGACTAAATAATTTTGAACCGTCCTTGTTGATCAAAGATAAATAACAACTTTGCTGGAACCCGTCATGCATGGAATAAATAATGATTCCGTTAATGAACCACCACTACCGCAAGTCGAAGCTCTATCGCTAACACCAACGGGTAACCATGCGGGCAGGTCCATTACTGTAACTGATGAGGAAAAGAAACCTTCATTGCAGCATTTAGCCTCAGAGACACTGCCCCTGATTTTTCGCCATTTGAAACTTCGGGATATTCGCAGTTTACAAAAGGTATGTACCCGCTTTCGCGACCTGATCAAAGAAGATAACGCTCTGGCAAAAGCCTGGTTTCGCCAGTTTTCTTCAGCACACCAGAATCAACTGAGGATGTCCATCAACAGAAAAGACAAGAATCAACTCCGAGCCTGGTTTGAGTCGTTTTCCAATGATCAGGTATTACTCGAGTCACTCACAGATCGCCAGACGACGAGTGTTTATTCAGCTAGCCTGTTATTTTTCAACAGGGTTGAGATGATGTGTCAATGTAAAACATTTGAATTGGTCACTCAATCCACCATTGACAAAACTTATAAACCCAACTCAGCCACCAGCGAAGTTGATCGCCTCCGTATGGTACACCTCAGCGGAGTCGACTCAGCCGCTCTCAGTGCTGATGGCCGCTATCTGCTCACCGCCAATAAAGACTGTTCGGCAAAAATCTACGGCTGCAAGGCTGATGGAACATGGGAAATAAAAACCATCATTCGCCACTACGGACACACCAGATCAGCGATTTTCAGCCCCGATAGTCGCCATGCTGTTATCACCAGTGATGCCAAGGCAATGATATATGATCTGGGATGCAATGAATCATGGGAACAAAACACCACCATTTTCCATGATCGTAAGATCAAATCAGCCACCTTCAGCACCGATAGTCGACATGTCTTGATCACCAGTTTGGCTAACACAGCGAAAATCCATAGCCAGAAAGATGATGGATCATGGCAGTTAACAGCCACCCTTCCCCGTCACAATGCCTTCCTTTCAGCCATTTTCAGCATTGATGGCTGTCATTTGGTAACTGCCTGTCAGGATAAGACGGTGATAATCTATAGCCAGAAGGGCGATGGATCCTGGGAACAAAAAGATATCATTTCCCATGATAGTGTTGTCGAGTTAGCGACCTTCAGCGCCGATGGTTGCTATGTGATCATTGCCAGTACCGATTGCAAGGCGAAAATCTATGGCAAGAAGTACGATGGATCATGGGTAGAAAATACCGTCATTCAACACGGTGATTATCTCAACTCGGCCACCTTCAGCCCCGATGGCCGCCACGTAGTGACTGCCAGCGACGATCGCACAGTTAAAATTTATGGCAGAAAAGCCAATGACGTCTGGGAAGAAAAAGCCACCTTTTCCTATAGCGGGTTTGTCTTATCAGCCACCTTCAGCCCCGATGGCTGCCATGTGGTGACTACTATCTTCTCCAGTAAAACGGCGAAAATCATTGGTCAACAGGATGATGGCACATGGTCAGAAAAAGCCAACATTGTCCATGATGACTGGGTCACATCGGCCACCTTTAGCGCCGATGGCAGCCAGGTGATCACATCCGGTTTCGATGGCACAGTGAAAATCACTGAACTTCGGAGGAATCATTTATTGTCTGCTGTTGCTGAGTAACAACTTCCTACATGCGCCGAAAGAAATTTTGTTAGTTTCACTGACCAACCTGTTATGAACTTTCATTCTGAAATTGTCTCTGACTGACTAAATAATTTTGAACCGTCCTTGTTGATCAAAGATAAATAACAACTTTGCTGGAACCCGTCATGCATGGAATAAATAATGATTCCGTTAATGAACCACCACTACCGCAAATCGAAGCTCTATCGCTAACACCAACGGGTAACCATGCGGGCAGGTCCATTACTGTAACTGATGAGGAAAAGAAACCTTCATTGCAGCATTTAGCCTCAGAGACACTGTCCCTGATTTTTCGCCATTTGAAACTTCGGGATATTCGCAGTTTACAAAAGGTATGTACCCGCTTTCGCGACCTGATCAAAGAAGATAACGCTCTGGCAAAAGCCTGGTTTCGCCAGTTTTCTTCAGCACACCAGAATCAACTGAGGATGTCCATCAACAGAAAAGACAAGAATCAACTCCGAGCCTGGTTTGAGTCGTTTTCCAATGATCAGGTATTACTCGAGTCACTCACAGATCGCCAGACGACGAGTGTTTATTCAGCTAGCCTGTTATTTTTCAACAGGGTTGAGATGATGTGTCAATGTAAAACATTTGAATTGGTCACTCAATCCACCATTGACAAAACTTATAAACCCAACTCAGCCAGCAGCGAAATTGAGCGCCTTCATATGGCACACCTCAGCAGAGTCGACTCAGCCGCCCTCAGTGCTGATGGCCGCTATCTGCTCACCGCCAATAGAGACTGTTCGGCAAAAATCTACGGCTGCAAGGCTGATGGAACATGGGAAATAAAAACCATCATTCACCACTACGGAGACACCAGATCAGCGATTTTCAGCCCCGATAGTCGCCATGTTGTCATCACCAGTGATGCCAAGGCAATGATATATGATCTGGGATGCAATGAATCATGGGAACAAAACACCACCATTCTCCATGGTCATAAGATCAAATCAGCCACCTTCAGTACCGATAGTCGACATGTCGCGACTGTCAGTTTTGATTACACAGCACAAATTCATAGCCTGAAGGATCATGGATCATGGGAGTTAACAACTAAACTTCCCCGTCAGAACGCCGTCCTTTCAGCCACTTTCAGCGTTGATGGCTGTCTGATAACTGCCTGTCAGGATAAGACGGTGAAAATCCATAGCCAGAAGGCCGATGGATCCTGGGAACAAAAAGATATCATTTCCCATGATAGTGTTGTCGAGTTAGCGACCTTCAGCGCCGATGGTTGCTATGTGATCATCGCCAGTACCGATTGCAAGGCGAAAATCTATGGCAAGAAGTGCGATGGATCATGGGTAGAAAATACCGTCATTCAACACGGTGGTCATCTCAGCTCGGCCACCTTCAGCCCTGATGGCCGCCACGTAGTGACTGCCAGCAACGATCGCACAGTTAAAATTTATGGCAGAAAAGCCAATGACTTCTGGGAAGAAAAAGCCACTTTTTCCTATAGCGGGCTTGTCGAATCAGCCACCTTCAGCCCCGATGGCTGCCATGTGGTGACTAATACCTTCTTCGGTAAAACGGCGAAAATCATTGGTCAGCAGGATGATGGCTCATGGTTAGAAAAAGCCAACATCGTCCATGATGACTTCGTCACATCGGCCACCTTTAGCGCCGATGGCAGCCAGGTGATCACATCCGGTTTCGATGGCATAGTGAAAATCACTGAACTACGCAAGAATCATTTATTGCCTGCTGTCGCTGAGTAACACCTTCATGCATGTGCCGAAAGGCATTTTGTTAGTTGCACTTACCAACCTGTTCTGAACTTTCATTCTGTAATTGTCTCTGACTGACTAAACAATTTTTAACGCCCCTGTTGATCAAGGATAAATAACAACTTTGCAGGAACCAGTCATGCATCAAATAAATAACGATTCCGTTATTAAACCACCAATAACGCAAACTCAAACTCTATCGCTAACGGGTAACCATGCTGGCAGGTCCATCACTGTAACTGATGAGGAAAAGAAATCTTCATTTCAGGATTTAACCTCAGATACGCTGTCCCGGATTTTTCGTCATTTGAAACTTCGGGATATTCGCAGTTTACAAAAGGTATGTACCCGCCTTCGTGACCTAATCAAGGAAGATAACGCTCTGGCAAAAGCCTGGTTTCGACAGTTTTCTTCAGCACACCAGAATCAACTGAAGATGGCCATCACCGGAAAAGATAATAATCAACTCCGAGCCTGGTTTGAGTCGTTTTCCAATGATCAGGCGTTTCTCGAGTCACTCTCAGATCGCCAGCCCACGAGCGTTTATTCACCTGCCCTATTATTTTTCACCAGGGCTGAGCTGATGTCTCAATGTGAAACCTTTGAATTAGTCACAAAAGCCACGATTGACAAAATTTGTAAAGTCGACTCAGCCACCGGCATTGACGACACCGACTATTTAAGAAAACTCAATAAAGTCGAATCTGCCGCTCTCAGTGCCGATGGCCGCTACCTGATCACCACCAATGGCGACAATGCGGCACATATCTACCGCCAAAAGGCTGATGGAATATGGGAAAGAACAACCTCCATCCCCCATGGCAGTTCAGTCAGATCAGCGATTTTCAGCCCCGATAGTCACCATCTGGTAACCGTCTCGAATCACAGGGCGAAGATATGTGGCCTGGGATGCAATGAGTTATGGAAACCAAACATCAACATTCTCCATGATCATCAGATCAGTTCAGCCACCTTCAGCACCGATAGTCGTCATGTCGTGACTGCCAGTTATGATAAAACAGTGAAAATTCATAGCCGGAAAGATGATGGATCATGGGAGTTAACAGTTACCTTTTCCCATAATTATTCTGTCTATTCAGCCACTTTCAGCAGCGATGGCCGCCATGTGGTAACCGCCTGCGGGAGTAAAACGGCAAGAATCTATAGCCAGAGAGACGATAGATTATGGGAAAAAAAAAAGGTTTTTCCCCATGAAGGTGCTGTCATGTCAGCCGACTTCAGCCCCGCTGGTAACTCTGTGGTCACAGCCAGCCTCGATGGCACAGTGAACATCTATAGGAAGAAGTCCGATGGATCATGGAAAATAAACACCATCAGTCAACACAGAAATGGTGTCAACTCAGCTACCTTCAGCCCCGATGGCCGTCATGTCGTGACTACCATCTTCGATGGCACAGTGAGAATCTACGGCAGAAAAGCCAAAGGCTTATGGGAAGAAAAAGCCTCCTTTGACAATAATTTTTTGGCCATGTCAGCCACCTTCAGCCCTGATGGCCGCCACCTGGTGACAACTACCTTGCATTGTAAAGCGGCGACAATCATTGGTCAGCAGGATGATGGTACCTGGTTAGAAAAAGCCAACATTGTCCATGATGCCGCTATCTCATCGGCCACCTTTAGCGCCGATGGCAGCCAGGTAATCACATCCAGTGTGGATGGCGTGGTGAAAATCACTGAACTACGGAGGAACCCGTCATGCATGGAATAGATAATAATGCTGTTACTGAACCACCACTAAAGCAAGTTCAAGCTCCATCTCTCACACCAATGGGTAACCATGCGGGCTGGTCCATTACTGAATCTGACAAGGAAAAACAATCTTCATTTCAGAATTTAAACTCAAATACGCTGTCCCTGATTTTTCGTCATTTGAAACTTCGGGATATTCGCAGTTTACAAAAGGTATGTACCCGACTTCGAGACCTGATCAAAGAAGATAACACACTGGCAAAAGCCTGGTTTCGACAGTTTTCTTCAGCACACCAGAATCAACTGAAGATGGCCATCACCAGAAAAGACAAGAATCAACTCCGAGCCTGGTTTGAGTCGTTTACGAATGATAGGGCGTTTCTCGAGTCACTCTCAGATCGCCAGACCACGAGTGTTTATTCACCTGCTCTATTATTTTTCATCAGGGCTGAGCTGATGTCTCAATGTAAAACCTTTGAATTAGTCACAAAAGCCACCATTGACAAAACGAATAAACCCAACCCGGCTGCCGACAGGGGCGACCGCCTCTATATGAGACAACTCAGTAAAGTCTACTCTACCGCCCTCAGTGCTGATGAACACTATCTGGTTACCGTCAATGGAGACTATACGGCAATAATCTACTGCCAAAAGTCTGATGGAACCTGGGAAAAAAAAACCTCCACTCCCCATAACGAATGGGTCAAGTCAGCGATTTTCAGCCCCGATAGTCACCATCTACTTACTGCCAGTGATAATGGCACGGTACAGATATATGTTCGGGAGTGCGATGAATCATGGCAACCAAACACTACCATTTCCCATGGTGGTGGCATCACTTCAGCCAGCTTCAGCACCGACAGTCGACATATCTTGACCGCCAGTTATGATGGCGTAACGAAAATCCACAGCCGAAACGACGATGACAGATCATGGCAGTTAAGAGCCACCCTTCCCCATTACAGACCTGTCTATTCAGCCTTTTTCAGCACCGATGCCCGCCATCTGGTATTGGGCTGTCACGATAAAGTGGCAATAATCCTTAGCCAGAGAGACGATAGATTATGGGAAGGAAAAGGTGTCATTACTCATAATTCTTCTGTCATGTCAGCCACCTTCAGCGCCGATGGTTGCTATTTGGTTACCGCCAGTGATGATTGCAATGCGAAAATCTGTGAGAAGAAAGCCGATGGATCATGGAAAGAAAATACCATAATTGAACACAGGAAAACTGTCCAATCCGCCGTTTTCAGCCCCGATAGCCGTCATGTAGTGACCGCCAGCAAAGATTGCACAGTGAAAATTTACGACAGAAAAGCCGATGGCTTTTGGGAAGAAAAAGCCACCTTTTCCCATGAGGGTTGGGTCACATCAGCCAAGTTCAGCCCTGATGGCCGCCATGTGGTGACTAAAAGCTATGACAAAACGGCGAAAATCATGGGTCAGCAGGACGACGGGTCATGGTCAGAAAAAGCCAACATTGTCCACAGTGACATTATCACATCGGCCACCTTTAGCGCCGATGGCAGCCAGGTGATCACATCCAGCCTGGATGGCGTGGTGAAAATCACTGAACTACGGAGGAATCATTCATTGTCTGCTGTCACTGCGTGACGCTATCTTAATAGAACTATCCTGCACGTGCCGAAAGAACTTTTGTTAATTTCACTGACCAAGCTGTTTTGAACTTTCGTTCAGAAATTCTCTCTGATTATTGTTGATGATTTTTAAACGCCTTTGTTGATCAAAGATAAATAACAACTTTACAGGAAGCAGTCATGTATGAAATAAATAATTCCTTTATTGAACCGCCAATAGCGCAAACTCAAGCTCTATCGCTAACACCAATGGGAAAAAGTGCGGTCTGGTCCATTACTGTATCTGACAAGGAACAAAAATCTTCATTTCAGGGTTTAACCTCAGATACACTGTCCCTGATTTTTCGCCATTTGAAAGTTCGGGATATTCGCAGTTTACAACAGGTATGTACCCGCCTTCGCGACGTTATCAAAGAAGACAACGCTCTGGCAAAAGCCTGGTATCGACAGCTATCTCCAGCACACCTGAATCAGCTGAGGGTGATCCTCACCCGAAAAGACAAGAATCAACTCCGAGCCTGGTTTGAGTCGTTTACCAATGATCAGGCGTTACTCAATTCACTTACAGAACGCCAGCCCACAGGCCTTTATTCGTCTGCTCTACTATTTTTCATCAGGGCTGAGCTGATGTCTCAATGTGAAACCTTTGAATTGGTCACTATCGCCACCATTGACAAAACTTATAAAGCCGACTCCTATGATCTCTCTGCCAATATTTCAGATATGGCATTTCACAATCGAGTCATTTCAGCCGCACTCAGTGCTGACGGCCGCTACCTGGCCACCGCCAATGGCGACAACACAGCAAAAATCTACGAACACAAGGCTGATGGAACATGGGAAATAAAAATCACCATTCCCCATTATGATGAAAGGGTCGAATCAGTGGTTTTCAGCCCCGATAGTCACCATGTACTGACCTCCAGTTCGATGAACACGGCGGAAATATATGATCTGGGCGATGAATCATGGGAACCAAAGATCACCACTCTCGATGATCTTTACGTCAACTCAGCCACCTTCAGCCCCGATAGCCAGCACGTGGTGACCGCCGGTAGCCGCCAGGCGGCGAAAATCCATAGCAAAAAACGCGATGGATCATGGCAGTTAACCACCACCCTTTCCCATGAAAATACTGTCTCATCAGCCTCTTTCAGCAATGATGGCTGCTATCTGGTAACCGCCTGTTGCGATGGAACGGTGAAAATCTTCAGCCGGAAGGACGATGGGTCATGGGAAAAAAAAGATGTTATTCCCATTAATGATGGTGACATGTCACCCACCGCCACCATCAGCCCTGATGGTCGCTATGTGGCCACCGCCGGTGTGGATTATTGCATGGCGAAAATCTTTAGCAAGAAGGCCGATGGATCATGGAAAATAAATACCATCATTGAACATAGGAAAATTGTCAACTCAGCTAACTTCAGCCCCGATGGCCGCCATCTTGTCACTGCCAGCAACGATGGCACAGTGAGAATATACAGCCGAAAAGCCGATGGCTTATGGGAAAAAAGAGCCATCTTTTCCCATAAGGATTTCGTCATATCTGCCACCTTCAGCCCTGATAGCCGCCATGTGGTGACTGCCAGCGAGGACAAAACGGCGAAAGTCATTGGTCAGCAGGATGATGGTACATGGTTAGAAAAAGCCACCATTGTCCATGATGACGAGGTCACATCGGCCACCTTTAGCGACGATGGCAGCCAGGTGATCACATCCGGTTTCGATGGCATAGTGAAAATCAGTGAACTACGGGGGAATCATTTATTGTCTGCTGTCACTGAGTGACACTGTCTCAATAACACTGTCTCAACAGCACTATCCTGCATGTGCCGAAATTCATTTTGTTAGTTTCACTGACCAACCTGTTTTGAACTTTCATTCTGAAATTGTCTCTGACTGACTAAATAGTTTTAACCGTCCTTGTTGATCAAAGATAAGCAGGAACCCGTCATGCATGGAATAAATAATAAATCCGCTATTGAAGCACCAATAACTCAAGCTCTATCGCTAACACCAACGGGTAACAGTGCGGGCTGGTCCATTACCGTATCTGACAAGGAAAAAAAATCTTCATTTCTGGATTTAACCTCAAATACACTGTCCGTGATTTTTCGCCATTTGAAACTTCGGGATATTCGCAGTTTACAAAAGGTATGTACCCGCCTTCGCGACGAGATCAAAGAAGATAACGCACTGGCAAAAGCCTGGTATCGCCAGTTTTCTCCAGCACACCAGAATCAACTGAGGATGACGATCAACAGAAAAGACAAGAATCAACTCCGAGCCTGGTTTGAGTCGTTTTCCAATGATAAGGCGTTACTCCAGTCCCTCAGAGAGCGCGAGCCAACGAGTGTTTATTCACCTGCTCTATTATTTTTCTCAAAGGCTGAGCTGATGTCTCAATGTAAAACCTTTGAATTAGTCACAAAAGCCACCATTGACAAAATTTATAAAACCAACTCAGCCACCAGCTTTGACGAGCTCATGTCTATGGAAGTTCACAATAAAGTCCACTCTGCTGATCTCAGTGCTGATGGCCGCTATCTGGCCACCGCCAATGGCGACAACACAGTAAAAATCTACGACTACAAGTCAGATGGAACATGGGAAATTAAAACCACCATTCCTCTACACAGACCGGTCAAATCAGCCACTTTCAGTCCCGATAGTCACCATCTGGTCCTCGGCAGTATGCATGGCACCGTGTGGCTATGTGACCTGGGATCTGATGAATCATGGAAACTAAGCGCCACCATTTGCAATGAAAGTCCACTCTGTTCAGTCACCTTCAGCACCGATAGTCGACATGTCGTGACCGCCAGTTTTGATAAAACAGCAAAAATATACAGTCAGAAGGATGATGGAACATGGAAGTTAACAACCACCCTTCCCCATCACGGTTCTGTCCTTTCAGCCATTTTCAGCACCGATGGCCGCCATTTGCTAATCGGCTGCGGCGATAAAACGGCGAAAATCTATAGCCAGAGCGCCGATGAATTATGGGAAGAAAAAGAGGTTTTTCCCCATGAGGAGACAGTCCTGTCAGCTGCCTTCAGCGCCGATGATCGTTGTGTGGTCACCGTCACTATGTATGATGGCAAGGCGAAAATCTATGAGAAAAAGTCCGATGGATCATGGGAAGAGAATGTCTTCATTCAACCCATTAACGCTGTCAAATCGGCCTCCTTCAGCCCCGATGGCCGTCATCTAGTGACGACCAGAGCAGATAACACAGTGAAAATTTACGTCCGAAAAGCCGATGGCTTGTGGGAAGAAAAAGCCACCTTTTCTCATAAGAGTTCGGTCTTCTCAGCCACCTTCAGCCCTGATGGCCGCCATTTGGTGACTGCCAGCTATGACAAAACGGCGAAAATCATTGGTCAGCAGAATGATGGGACATGGTTAGAAAAAGCCAACATTGTCCATAGTGACACTATCTCATCGGCCGCCTTTAGCGCCGATGGCAGTCAGGTGATCACATCCAGTGAGGATGGCATAGTGAAAATCACTGAATTACGGAGGCATCATTTATTGTCTGCTGTCACTGAGTGACACCATCCTGCATTGAGTTTTAGAGTTTTACGACACCCACGGAGCAAGGGAACGAGTTGACTCCCGTCATTCCCGGCTTCATTCCCGTCATTCCCGTCATTCCCGTCATTCCCGTCATTCCCGTCATTCCCGTCATTCCCGTCATTCCCGATTTCATTCCCGTCATTCCCGCCTTCATTCCCGTCATTCCCGCGAAGGCGGGAATCCACACTGACCCACCACCAGAACCATACTGCCCGGTGCCCCCCTGGCCTTGTCATCCCCGAGAAGTCAGAGATCCACCGTTGGCGCTGGATTCCCGCCTTCGTGGGAATGACGACCTCAGAGCATGGGAAAGAGTTGATGTTGGAGTTTTGCGACACCCATGTTGGAGTTTTGCGATGGAGTTTTGCGACACCCACAGAGTGAGGGAACGAGTTGACTCCCGTCATTCCCGGCTTCATTCCCGTCATTCCCGGCCTCATTCCCGTCATTCCCGCGAAGGCGGGAATCCACACTGACTCACCACCAGAACCATACTGCCCGGAGCCCCCCTGGCCTTGTCATCCCCGAGAAGTCAGAGATCCACCGTTGGCGCTGGATTCCCGCCTTCGCGGGAATGACGACCTCAGAGCATGGGAAAGAGTTGATGTTGGAGTTTTGCGAGACCCATGTTGGAGTTTTGCGATGGAGTTTTGCGACACCCACAGAGTGAGGGAACGAGTTGACTCCCGTCATTCCCGGCTTCATTCCCGTCATTCCCGGCCTCATTCCCGTCATTCCCGGCCTCATTCCCGTCATTCCCGCGAAGGCGGGAATCCACACTGACTCACCACCAGAACCATACTGCCCGGAGCCCCCCTGGCCTTGTCATCCCCGAGAAGTCAGAGATCCACCGTTGGCGCTGGATTCCCGCCTTCGCGGGAATGACGACCTCAGAGCATGGGAACGAGCTGTTGGAGTTTTGCGACACCCACAGAGTGAGGGAACGAGTTGACTCCCGTCATTCCCGACTTCATTCCCGTCATTCCCGTCATTCCCGTCATTCCCGTCATTCCCGTCATTCCCGCGAAGGCGGGAATCCACACTGACTCACCACCAGAACCATACTGCCCGGTGCCCCCCTGGCCTTGTCATCCCCGAGAAGTCAGAGATCCACCGTTGGCGCTGGATTCCCGCCTTCGCGGGAATGACGACCTCAGAGCATGGGAAAGAGCTGTTGGAGTTTTGCGACACCCACGAAGCGAGGGGACGAGTTGTTAGAGTTTTGCGACAGCCTCACAAGGCTTATTCCAATTCTCAGTCTCAGCAAAACAGACTACCTTGAATAAATTCAGCAACCTAACCGATCAGGCAATGTACAGCTTTTACACCTTTCTACAGTTGTCCAATGTAGCATTTGTAGCAACAGTAATTTCCTTTTTCACAAATCCTGAAGTGGCCACTGGTGAATATTTGGAATGGCAGTTGCCTGTAAACCAACAAAGTGATGCCTCTATATCCGTTCGAGCCAGGTCGGTAAGTGTTGCTAAAAAAACTCAGGGCACACGAACGCAGCCTTTTACTGGCGAAGTCACTGTTTTCGGGCAGATCGACCAGCCATTTATCGTCTGTGCACAAGGCTTAAACGCTCAGGGCTTTACTTATGAAGCCAGTGCTGTTGTACCTTTCCCCTTTTCTGATAGTGATAAATCAACCCATCTTTATGTGCTCAGGTTGAGTGAGCAAACGGGCAGAATGACGATTAAAGAAAGCCAGCCTTGCCCGGAGTCTTTTAATCACCCGTATCCATTCACATCAGGGAAATATCTGCGTTCAAAAAGGCCTTTTTTAGTGGTAGGTGGACGAGTAGAAAAAACGCTCAATACTCAAAATGCCGGGGCAATTCCTCCCGCCGATATGCCAATCAAGCCTGTGTTGTTTCTAAGCCCTTCAGGTGGTGGCTACGACACTGACGATTTCAACGATTTCAAACGTCCGCCCTTTATGCCCGTGCCTGACAAAATGATGGTCGACCTGCTTCTCCTGCCCACTCTCAGCCTGCCTGCTAACTGGCGTGATTATCTGCCCTTTGTCGGGGTGTACCACTGGCTTACCAATACACAGCCCGAAGGAGTAACGATGGTTGTGCGGTTCGGCGATTCGCCGCCGCTTACCTTCCAAATCAGCCTGGCTGAATCCCGGGAACTGGCGGATAAGCTGCTTAATACACGGGCACTTTTACACTGGCTCGCACCCAAACTCAGTGGCAGGGAGCATCTGATACAACAACTTCTGGAGCTGACAGCAGACTCAGATGAACTACCCAACCCATTATCTGAAGCAATTCTTAAATCCCTCCGAAAGCAACTGGCTATCGTGTTGGAACTACCCGATACTGAGTTCAGTCTTGAGTTTGAATACTCGGAACTGGAACGCACCTTTAGAAGACAGACCAAGACTCAGACACCCCCCGGAACCATACAGCTGGGAAACTCCGAAAGCACAAGTTCACAAAATCCCGCAGTGAATAAAGGCAACAAACAGCGTTATTCAGGCCGCCAGACACACAACAATGAAAAACAACAAAACCAGCCAGAGCAGAATTATCCAGAACCTGATAACAAAGGTACCGATTACACTCATAATGCATTGTCCGGGGCTGTTGACTATTACACCGTCATACTGCATCAAACCGAATATCACGTCAGCAAACGACAGGTGTTAGCGAATCTGGACAGGCCTGCGTCAGAAGCCGGTTTAAGGCTATCTTGTGTGGATTGCGAACAAAGCGGGTTTCTGCTTCAGGAAGTACTGCCTCACGCAGAAAGGCACCGGATAACATGCGATCGGTGTCAACAATTCAGACCCATTGCAGGTACCCTTGATGCGCGCCAAATAATGCTACAAAACCATACCCAAAGTCAGTGTACTCGCTACAGAGGGCAGGTACTGGGAGCACCTTTAATGGACAATACTCTGACTCTGTTCCGTTTCATGATTCGTTTCGGAACGGAAAAAACCCTGCTCGACCTGTTACAACAATTCGATTTACCGATAGTCGCTGAGGATTTAAATCAGACCGATCGTAACCACAGAACCGTGCTTCACGATCTGGCTCAATATACTTCACCGGCAGTCATCCGATCGTTTCTTCAGCGTTTCAAACATTGGGTAACAGCAGAACTAATACAGCTTCCAGACAATTACGGCTGGACTTCAGCACACTACCTGTTTCAATATCAGTCAGAACAAGCCATCACTGAAACCATTCAATCTAATGGCAAGATGATTACCTGGGAATTGCAGTCCCGGCGAAACCACCAAGGTTCAACCCTGCTTCATATTCTTTATCACCGGCATTTCTTCCGGGCAGTGGCGGAAGTGTTTCAAAGATTACAAAATCAGACAGGCAGACCTGTTAGCCAGGATCTGGCAGTGAAGGATTTCAGTGGCGTGAACCTGCTGCATATTCTTTTTGCCAGTGGCAGTACCCCGCTGATTTATCATTTTATTGACCGGAATTACCTGAAGACCGGTTTTATGCTGGGGGATGTAGCCCATAATGGCGAAACGCCTCTGCACATACTGTTTGAGCAGGGTTCTTCATCTGCCATTCAACGGCTTATTGACCTCTATAAAAATTACCTTGACTCTCAGGTGTTAAGCAGAAAACGAGCCATTGATGGCTATACCCTGCTGCATCTTCTCTTTGCCAGAGGTGATATCTCACTGACTAAAGCATTTCTGGACAGCTTTGACTTTAATTATCTCACAGGACTAACAACCAACCATGCCGGTGTCTCTGTACTTCAGATGTTGTTGCAGCATGCTTCTCCTGCAGCTGCATCGACCTGGTTGCGGGCTACCCTTGTGCATGTGCATAAGCAGCTTCTAAAAACACTTTTGGAGACTAACCCTGAACTCAGCTGGGACGAGCTGTTTCAACGGGCCGGGCAGCTTCAGGTCAGGTCACATCGACTTGACTGGTTGAAGGTAGAGCGAGAAAAACTTGAACCATCATTTGTTGGATTTTCGGCACCGCTTTCAGAACCTTTGGGTTCGACAAGGCTTGCTCATGGGCCATCCGCTCCGCCGCTGCTTGTACCGGAGAAAGCAACGACTTCGGAAGTCTCCATTGCAAGTGCTGAAAAATCTTCAGAGGTTTTAAGCATCACAGAAAAATCCATAGTCACTGTCGCCAGTGGTGAAAACCAGTTACACGTAATAGCAAGAAACAGCTCACCTGAAGAGATTGCAGCAATCTTCGAACGCAATGCTGAAACCATCACGCCAGCCATGCTATCAAAAGCCAATACTGCTGGTATTACGCCTTTTCATATATTGGTTGTTCGAGGTATCAGCGCCGGTACTATTTTGTCTTGGCTTTCGCATGGTTTATCAGATGCTGTGACCGTTGAGCTGCTTGATAAAAATCTCTTTGCCGAACTTAGCTGGCGGCACTTATACGATTACGCTCGTGTATCTCCTTATCTTGAAAAAGACCTGAAACTCAAACAGGTTCTGGGCCTGCTTAAGCCGATATTCAATCAAAAACCCACATCATCTGAAATTGCTTCATCGCCATCAACTCAGGAGTTTTCAGACGCAGAGGCTCATATGGAGTGTCCAATTTGTATGGAGGCAATGGTCGAAAATGTTGCGGCCACTCCCTGTTGCGGTCAACTCTTCCATAAAGATTGCATTACCCGTTGGGTAGAAGACAAAAAAGAGTGTTCTCTCTGTCGCGAGAGTATTTCAGCCAATCAATTAACAACCATCCGACTGCCTAATATTGTTGTTCCGAAAGGGTTTGATGCTCAGCCTAAAGTGAAGCCAGAAGAAAAAAGCTCGTCGCCTGATGGAGCAAAAGGTTTTGCCTTTGGTGTTGAACCTGACTTTAAAGCCGGTATGCAATTAGAAACGACAGATAAGATGGGCGATACACCATTACCCCACTTGGCTACTGGTCAAGGCCAAACAGACACCGTCGAAGCCAAGGTATTGTCGGACATTGACCGATTCATCCGCTTTTGGGATTTTAACGTTGCTGCCCGCAATGGCAACACATGGTTGATCAGGGAATCGCTGAAGGTTGATCCCTCCCTGGCCAAAGAGAAGGCTAACGATGGCTCGACGGCTCTCCACTCAGCTGCTCGTAATGGCCAACTAGAAACCATCCAGACATTGCTGAACTTTGACCCCTCACTGGCCAAAAAGAAGGATAACTATGGCTGTACGGCTCTCCACTTAGCTGCTTATAACGGCCACACAGAGGCCATCCAGACATTGCTGAACTTTGACCCCTCACTGGCCAAAGAGAAGGATAACTATGGCTGTACGGCTCTCCACTTCGCTTCTGAATGTGGCCACTTAAAGGCCACCCGGACATTGCTGAAGTTTGACCGTTCTCTGGCCAAAGAGAAGGATTATTATGGCAATACGGCTCTTCACAAAGCTGTTTCTAATTTTTGGGGCCATACAGTGGTTATCCAGACATTGCTGAAGTTTGACCGCTCGCTGGCTAAAGAGAAGGATAACTACGGCGAAACCGCTCTCCACAAAGCTGCTCGTGAGGGATGCACAGCGGACATTCGGACATTGCTGAACTTTGACCGCTCCCTGGCCAAAGAAAAGGACAACGATGGCAAAACGGCTCTCGACTTTGCTATCAAGTGTGGCCACAGAAAGTGCAAGAAACTTCTTGAAGACTATGGAGCCCAACCATCGGGCAGCCTTCAACAGTGAGCAATAAAATTGCGCGGAGAACCGATTCTTGATTATTTCAAACCTCGCCCTCATACTGCGCCAAACCCGTCGCAGTACCTTTGACCTCCCCATCCTTAATAAACGCCTTTTCACCAACGTTTCTCGACTTTAGTCTTCAGGTAGCACGCCGAAAAATAACTGCATCAATTTTGGAAGAGACTAGTGCAGCTAAGCCTTGATATCCATACAGCCCTCGTTCCCAAGCTCTGAGGTCGTCATTCCCGCGAAGGCGGGAATCCAGCGCCAACAGTGGGCCTCTGCCTTCTCGCGGATGAAAAGGCCAGGGGCACCGGGCAGTATGGTTCTGGTGGTGATTCAGTGTGGATTCCCGCCTTCGCGGGAATGACGTGAGTCTAGCCGGGAATGACGGGAGTCTAGCCGGGAATGACGTGAGTCTAGCCGGGAATGACGGGAGTCTAGCCGGGAATGACGGGAGTCTAGCCGGGAATGACGGGAGTCTAGCCGGGAATGACGGGAGGGGAACCAGGGTTTTTCGACAACCTCGGAGCATGGGAACGAGTTGTTGGAGTTTTGCGACAGCCTCACAAGGCTTATTCCAATTCTCAGTATCAACAAAACAGACTACCCTGTATAAACTCAGCAACCTAAACTCTTTGGCAATGTACATCTTTTACACCTTTCTACAGCTGTCGACTGTATCATTTGTAGCAACAGTAATTTCCTTTTTCACAAATCCTGAAGTGGCCACTGGTGAATATTTGGAATGGCAGTTGCCTGTAAACCAACAAAGTGATGCCTCTATATCCGTTCGAGCCAGGTCGGTAAGTGTTGCTACAAAAACTCAGAGCACACGAACACAGTCTTTTACTGGCGAAGTTACTATTTTCGGGCAGATCGACCAGCCATTCATTGTCTGTGCACAAGGCTTAAACGCTCAGGGCTTTACTTATCAAGCCAGTGCTGTTGTACCTTTCCCCTTTTCTGATAATGATAAATCAACCCACCTTTATGTGCTTACGTTGAGTGAGCGAACGGGCAGAATGACGATTAAAGAAAGCCAGCCTTGCCCGGAGTCTTTTAATCACCCGTATCCATTCACATCAGGGCAATATCTGCGTTCAAAAAGGCCTTTTTTAGTGGTAGATGGACGAGTAGAAAAAACGCTCAATACTCAAAATGCCGGGGCAATTCCTCCCGCCGATATGCCAATCAAGCCTGTGTTGTTTCAAAGCCCTTCAGGTGGTGGCTACGACACTGACGATGACAACGATTTCAAACGACCGCCCTTTATGCCCGTACCTGACAAAATGATGGTCGACCTGATTCTCCTGCCCACTCTGAGCCTGCCTGCTAACTGGCGTGATTATCTGCCCTTTGTCGGGGTGTACCACTGGCTTACCAATACTCAGCCCGAAGGAGTAACGATGGTTGTGCGGTTCGGCGATTCGCCGCCGCTTACCTTCCAAATCAGCCTGGCTGAATCCCGGGAACTGGCGGATAAGCTGCTTAATACACGGGCGCTTTTACACTGGCTCGCACCCAAACTCAGTGGCAGGGAGCATCTGATACAACAGCTTCTGGAGCTGACAGCAGACTCAGATGAACTACCCAACCCATTATCTGAAGAAATCCTTAAATCCCTCCGAAAGCAACTGGCTATCGTGTTGGAACTTCCAGATACTGAGTTCAGTCTTGAGTTTGAATACTCGGAACTGGAACGCACCTTTAGAAGACAGACCAAGACTCAGACACCCCCCGGAACCATACAGCTGGGAAACTCCGAAAGCACAAGTTCACAAAATCCCGCAGTGAATAAAGGCAACAAACAGCGCTATTCAGGCCGCCAGACACACAACAATGAAAAACAACAAAACCAGCCAGAGCAGAATTATCCAGAACCTGATAACAAACGTACCGATTACACTCATAATGCATTGTCCGGGGATGATGAGTATTACACCGTCATACTGCATCAAACCGAATATCACGTCAGCAAACGACAGGTGTTAGCGAATCTGGACAGGCCTGCGTCAGAAGCCGGTTTAAGGCTATCTTGTGTGGATTGCGAACAAAGCGGGTTTCTGCTTCAGGAAGTACTGCCTCACGCAGAAAGGCACCGGATAACATGCGATCAGTGTCAACAATTCAGACCCATTGCAGGTACCCTTGACGCACGCCAAGTAATGCTAAAAAGCCATACCCAAAGTCAGTGCACTCGGTACAGAGGGCAAGTACCGGGAACACCTTCAATGGACAATACTCTGACTCTGTTCCGTTTCATGATTCGTTTCGGAACCGAAGAAACCCTGCTCGACCTGTTACAACAATTCGATTTACCGATAGTCGCTGAGGATATAAATCAGACAGATCGTAACCACAGAACCGTGCTTCACGATCTGGCTCAATATACTTCACCGGCAGTCATCCGGTCGTTTCTGCAGCGTTTCAAGCATTGGGTAACCGCTGAACTGATACAGCTTCCAGACAATGACGGCTGGACATCAGCACACTACCTGTTTCAATATCAGTCGGAACAGGACATCATGGAAACCATTCAATCTAATGGCAAGATGATTACCTGGGAATTGCAGGCCCGGCAGAACCGCCGAGGTTCAACTCCGCTTCATATTCTTTATCACCGGAATTTCTTCCGGGCAGTGGAGGGAGTGTTTCAAAGATTACAAAATCAGACAGGCAGACCTGTTCGCCAGGATCTGGCAATGCAGAATTTCAGTGGCGCAAACCTGCTGCATATTCTTTTTGCCAGTTGCAGTAACACGCTGATTTATAATTTTATTGACCAGAATTATTCCCTGATGACCGGTGCTATGCTGGAGGCTGAAGCCCATAATGGCGAAACGCCACTGCACATACTGTTTGGTCAGGCTTATCCATCTACCATTCAACGGCTTATTGAAGGCTGTCGCATTTACCTTGACTCTAAGGTGTTACGCAAAAAACGAGCCATTGATGGCTATACCCCGCTGCATCTTCTCTTTGCCAGAGGTAATATCTCACTGACCAAAGCATTTCTGGGCAGGGTTTACTTTGATTATCTCATAGGATTAACAACCAACCATGCCGGTGTCTCTGTATCTCAGATGTTTTTACAGCATACTTCTCCTGCAGCTGCATCGTCTTGGTTGCGGGCTGACCTTGAGCATAAGCATGACCAGCTTCTAAAAACACTTTTGGAGACTAACCCTGAACTCAGCTGGGACGAGCTGTTTCAACAGGCCAGGCTGTTTCAAGTCAGGTCACATCGACTTGACTGGTTGAAGGAAGAGCGAGAAAAAAGCATCACAGAAAAATCCATAGTCACTGTCGCCAGTGGTAAAAACCAGTTACACGAAATAGCAAGAAACAGCTCACCTGAAGAGATTGCAGCATTCTTTGAACGCAATGCTGAAACCATTACGCCAGCCATGCTATCAGAAGCCAATATTGCTGGTTGTACGCCTTTTCATATATTGGTTGATCGAGGTATCGGCGCCGGTACTATTTTTTCCTGGCTTTTGCATGGTTTATCAGATGCTGTGGCCAATGAGCTGCTTGATAAAAATCTCGTAGGCGAACTTAGCTGGCGGCCTTTATACGATTATGCTCGTGTATCTCCTTACCTTGAAAAAGACCTGAAACTCAAACAGGTTCTGGGGCTGCTTGAGCCGATATTCAATCAAAAACCCACGTCATCTGAAATTGCTTCATCGCCATCAACTCAGGAGCTTTCAGACGCAGTGGCTCACATGGAGTGTCCAATTTGCATGGAGGCAATGGTCGAACATGTTGCGGCCACTCCCTGTTGCGGCCAACTCTTCCATAAAGATTGCATTACCCGTTGGGTAGAAGACAAAAAAGAGTGTTCTCTCTGTCGCAAGAGTATTTCAGCCAATCAGTTAACAACCATCCGATTGCCTGAGATTGTTGTGACGAAAGTGTTTGATGTTCGACCTGAATTGAAGCCAGAAGAAAAAAGCTCGTCGTCTGATGGAGCAAAATCACCCCACTTTGCTACCGGTCAAGGCCACACAGAGGCCGTCAAGGCCAAGGTATTGTCGGACAGTGACCGAATCAAGCACCTTCGGGATTTGCATACTGCTGTTCGCAATGGCAACACAAAATTCATCAAGAGAATGCTGGACTTTTACCCCTCCCTGGCCAAAGAGAAGATTGATCGCGAAACGGCTCTTCACCTGGCTGCTTCGGAAGGCCAGACAGAGGTCATCCAGACATTGCTGAACTTTGACCCCTCCCTGGTCAAAGAGAAGAATATCTTTGGCGAAACGGCTCTCCACAAAGCTGCTTATGAAGGCCCCTCAGAGACCATCCACAAATTGCTGAAAATTGCCCCCTCACTGGCCAAAGAGAGGGACAACGATGGCAAAACGGCTCTCCACAATGCTGCTTTTCGTGGCAACACAGTGGCCATCCAGACATTGCTGGAATTTGACCGCTCACTGACCAAAGAGAAGGACAACAATGGCAAAACGGCTCTCCACACAGCTGCTAATTGTGGCCATCCAGAGGTCATCCAGAAATTGCTGGACTTTGACCGCTTAGTAGCCAAAGAGAAGGATAAATATGGCAGGACGGCTCTCGACTATGCTATGCAGCTTATCTGCACAGACTGCAAGAAACTTCTTGAAGACTATGGAGCCCAACCATCGGGCAGCCTTCAACAGTGAGCAATAAAAGTGAAAATCACTGAATTACGGAGGAATCATTTATTGTCTGTTGTCACTGAGTGACACTATCTCAGTAGCACTATCCTGCATGCACCAAAAATCATTTTGTTAGTTGTACTTACCAACCTGTTTTGAACTTTCATTCTAAAACTGTCTCTGACTGACTAAAAATTTCTAAACGTCCTTGTTGATCAAAGACAAATAACAACTTTGCAGGAGCCCTTCATGCATGGAATAGATAATAAACCCGTTATTGAACCGCCAATAACGCAAACTCAAGTTCTATCGCTAACACCAACGGGTAACAGTGCAGGCTGGTCCATTACTGTATCTGACGAGGAAAAAAAATCTTCATTTCAGGATTTAACCTCAGATACGCTGTCCCTGATTTTTCGCCATTTGAAACTTCGGGATATTCGCAGTTTACAAAAGGTTTGTACCCGCCTTCGCGACGTGATCAAAGAAGATAGCGCTCTGGCAAAAGCCTGGTATCGCCAGTTTTCTTCGGCACACCAGAATCAACTGAAGATGACCCTCTCCATAAAAGACAAGAATCAACTCCGAGCCTGGTTTGAGTTGTTTTCCAATGATAAGGCGTTACTCCGGTCACTTACAGAGCGCGAGCCGACGAGTGTTTATTCACCTGCTCTATTATTTTTCACCAGGGCTAAGCTGATGTCTCAATGTAAAACCTTTGAATTAGTCAGAAAAGCCACCATTGACAAAATTTATAAAGCCAACTCAGACACCAGCTCTGACGAGCTCATGATTATGGAAGCTGACAATAGAGTCCACTCAGCCGACCTCAGTGCTGATGGCCGCTATCTGGTAACCGCCAATGGCGACAATACAGCAAAAATCTACGGCCACAAGACGGATGGAACATGGGAAATTAAAACCACCATTCCTCTTGATAGACAGGTCGTATCAGCAATTTTCAGTCCCGATGGTCACCATCTGGTGATCGTCAGTTCGTATGGCTATGGCATGGTGAAGGTATTTGACCTGGGATCTAATGAAACATGGCAACCAAAGGCCACCATTCGCCATGATAATCCAATCTCTTCTGCCACTTTCAGCACCGATAGTCGACATGTAGTAACCGCCAGTTTGGATCACACAGCAAAAATCTACAGTCAGAAGGATGATGGATCATGGAATTCAACTGCCATCCTTGCCCATTACGATGCTATCCATTCAGCCATTTTCAGCACCGATGGCCGCCATTTGCTAATTGCCTGCAGGGATAAAACCGCGAAAATCTACAGCCAGAACGGCAGATTATGGGAAGAAAAAGAAGTTTTTCCCCATGAGGAGGCTATCCTGTCAGCCGCCTTCAGCGCCGATGATCGCTATGTGGTTACCGTCGGTATGAATGATTGCAAGGCAAGAATCTATGAGAAGAAATCCGATGGATCATGGGAAGAAAATACCTTCATTCAACACACTAAATATGTCAAATCCGCCACCTTCAGCCCCGATGGCCGTCATTTAGTGACGGCCAGAAGAGATCAAACCGTGAAAATTTACGGCCGAAAAGCCGATGGCTTATGGGAAGAAAAAGCCTCTTTTTTCCATGATGATTGGGTCTTTTCAGCCACCTTCAGCCCTGACGGCCGTCATGTGGTGACTGCAAGCAAGGACGGAACGGCGAAAATCATTGGTCAGCAGGATGATGGCTCATGGTTAGAAAAAGCCAACATTTTCCATGATGACTCTGTTTCATCGGCCAGCTTCAGCGCCGATGGCAGCCAGGTGATCACATCCAGTATGGATGGCATAGTGAAAATCACTGAATTACGGAGAAATCATTCATTGTCTGCTGTCACTGAGTGACATCTTTCTGCATGCACCGAAAGGCATTTTGTTAGTTCCACTGATCAGCCTGTTATGAACGTTCATTCTGAAATTTTCTCTAACTGACTGAATATTTTTTAACTGCCCTTGTTGATCAACGATAAAAAGCAACTTTGCAAGAGCCAGTCATGAATGGAATAAATAAAAATCGCGTTACTGAATCACCACTAACACAAGCTCTATCGCTAACAACAACGGATAACAGTGCGGGCAGGTCCGTTACTGTATCTGACAAGGAAATAAAATATTCATTTCAGGATTTAACCTCAGATACACTGTCCCTGATTTTTCGCCATTTGAAACTTCGGGATATTCGCAGTTTACAAAAGGTATGTACCCGCCTTCGCGACCTGATCAAAGAAGACAAGGCTCTGGCAAAAGCCTGGTTTCGCCAGTTTTCTTCATCACACCAGAATCAACTGAGAATGCCCCTCACCATTAAAGATAAGAATCAACTCCGAGCCTGGTTTGAGTCCTTTTCCGATGATCAGGCGTTACTCCAGTCACTCACAGAGCGCGAGCCGACGAGTGTTTATTCACCCGCTCTATTATTTTTCACCAGGGCTGAGCTGATGTCTCAATGTAAAACCTATGAATTAGTCACCAGAGCCACCATTGACAAAACTTATAAAGCGAACTCATCCCCCCCCATTGCCGGTCCCTTGAATAGGCCAGAGCTCAATAGGGTTAACTCAGCCGCTCTCAGTGCTGATAGCCGCTATCTGGTCACAGCTAATGGAGACCGTACGGCAAAAATCTACGGCCTCAAGGCTGATGGAATATGGGAAATAAAAACCACTATTCCCCATGACAAACCGGTTGTATCAGCCATTTTCAGCCCCGATAGTCACCATCTATTAATCGTAAGTTTTAATGCGGCGAAGATATATGATCTGGCATGGGATGAATCATGGGAACCAAACACCACCTTTCGCCATGGTGCTCTCATCAATTCAGCCACCTTCAGCACTGATAGTCGTCATGCGGTGATCACCGGTTGTGATGAGACAGGGAAAATCCTTAGCCGGAAGGATGATGGATCGTGGCAATTAACGGCCACCCTCAGGAAAGCCTACAACTCAGCCAACTTCAGCGATGATGGCTGCCATGTGGTCACCACCTCTTTTAATAAAACGGTGGAAATTCATAGCCAGAAGGCGGATGGATCATGGGAAGAAACAGATTCCATTCCCCATAGTGGTAAAGTCATTTCAGCCAATTTCAGCCCCAATGGTTGCTATTTGGTCACCGCCAGTATGGATTGCAGGACGAAACTCTTTGAGAAGAAGCCCGATGGATCATGGAAAGAAAATACCCTCACTCTATACAACAACGTTAACAAATCGGCCACCTTCAGCCCCGATAGCCGCCATTTAGTGACCGGCAGCAACTTTGGCACAGTAAATATCTACGGTCGAAACGCCAATGGTGTATGGAAAGTAAAAGCCATTTTTTTCCATGATGATGAAGTATTGTCAGCCAGCTTCAGCCCTGATGGCCGCCACCTGGTGTCAATTTACAAGCGTTGTAAAACGGCAAAAATCATTGGTCAGCAGGATAATGGCTCATGGTTAGAAAAAGCCAACATTGTCCATGATGACTTTATCACATCGGCCAGCTTCAGCGCCGATGGCAGTCAGGTGATCACATCCAGTAAAGATGGCATAGTGAAAATCACTGAATTACGGAGAAATCATTTATTGTCTGCTGTCACTGAGTGACACCCTTTTGAATGTACCGAAAGTCATTTTGTTAATTTCACTGACCAGCCTGTTATGAACTTTCACTCTGAAACTGTCTCTGACTGACTAAATAATTTTTAAACGTCCTTGCTGATCGTAGATAAATAACAACTTTTCAGGAACCAGGCATGCATGGAATAAATAATAAGCCCGGTATTGAACCACCACTGACGCAGGCTCTATCGCTAACACCAACGGGTATCCATGCAGGCAGATCCATCGCTGTAGCTGACAAGAAAGAAAAGCAAAAACATTCATTGCAGGATTTGGCCTCAGATACACTGTCCCTGATCTTTTGCCATTTGAAACTTCGGGATATTCGCAGTTTACAGAAGGTCTGTACCCGTCTTCGCGACGTTATCAGAGAAGATAAGACACTGGCAAAAGCCTGGTATCGCCAGTTTTCTCCTCAACATCAGTCTCAACTAAGGATGACCATCACTGTAAAAAATAAGAATCAACTGCGTGCCTGGTTTGAATCGTTTTCCAATGATCAGGCGTTCATCGAGTCGCTTACGAATCGCCGACCAACGAGTGTTTATTTACCTGCTCTGTTATTTTTCACCAAGGCAGAGCTGATGTCGAACTGTAAAACCTTTGAATTAGTCACTAAAGCTACCATTGATAAAACTTACAAAACCAACTCAGCCACCGGCATTATTAATCGCATCCGCCTGGGACAGCTCAGTAAAGTCAATTCAGCCGCCCTCAGCAGCGATGGCCGTTATCTGGTCACCGCCAATGGAGACAATACGGCAAAAATCTACAGTCAAAACCCTGATGGAACATGGGAAATTAAAACCACCATTCCTCATGAAGGCCATGTCAAATCAGCAATTTTCAGCCCCGATAGTCATCATTTAGTCACCGTCATTAGTAATGACATGGCAAAGATATGTGACCTGGGATGCAATGAATCATGGGAACCAAACACCACCATTTCCCATGAAAATCACATCAGATCAGCTTCCTTCAGCACCGATAGCCAACATGTGTTGACCGCCAGTATGGACGGAACGGCGAAGATCCATAGCCAAAAGCGCGATGGTTCCTGGCAGTTAACAGCCATCCTTCCTCATGAGAAATCGCTCTATTCGGCCAGTTTCAGCACCGATGGCTGCCATGTGGTTACCGCCAGTTACGATAACACTGCGAAAATCCATAGTCAGCAGACCGATGGATCATGGACAGAAAAAAAGGTTTTTCCCCATGAGGCGACTGTCCTGTCAGCCGCCTTCAGCGCCGATGGTCGCTATCTGGTCACCGCCAGTATGGATTACAAAGCGAAAATCTATGAGAAGAAGTCCGATGGATCATGGATAAAAAATACCACTATACAACACAAAGATACTGTCAACTCGGGCACTTTCAGCCCCGATAGCCGCCATCTGGCGACTACCAGCAGAGATCGCACAGTGAAAATTTACGGCCGAAAAGTCGATGGCTTATGGGAAGAAAAAGCCTCCTTTCCCCATAAGCTTTGGCTCTTGTCAGCCAACTTCAGTCCTGATAGCCGCCATCTAGTGACTACTGTCGTGTTTTGTAAAACGGCGAAAATCATTGGTCAACAGGATGATGGCTCATGGTTAGAAAAAGCCAACATTGCCCATAATGACTGGATCTCATCGGCCACCTTTAGCGCCGATGCCAGTCAGGTGATCACATCCAGTGAAGATGGCATAGTGAAAATTACTGAACTACGGAGGAATTATTTATCGCCTGCTGTCACTGAGTGACACCATTCAGCATGCACAAAAAGTCATTTTGTCAGTTTTACTTACCAACCTGTTATGAACTTTCATCCCGGAACTGTCTCTGACTAACTAAATAATTTTCAAAATCCCCTAATAATCGAGAATAAACACCAGCTTTGCAGGATACAGACATGGATGGAATCAATAATTCCGGTTTTGAGCAACCACTGACGCAAGTTCAAGCTCTATCGCTAAGATCAGCGGGTCACCACGCGGCCAGGTCCATCACTGAAGCTGACAAGCAAGAAAAGCAAAATCTTTCATTGCAAGATTTAGACTCAGATACACTTTCCATGATTTTTTGCCATTTGAAACTTCGGGATATTCGCAGTTTACAAAAGGTATGTACCCGCCTTCGGGAAGTTATCAAAGAAGATAACACACTGGCAAAAGCCTGGTATCGCCAGTTTTCATCACCACACCAGAATCAACTGGGGATGACCATCACCAGCAAAGATAAAAATCAACTCCGAGCCTGGTTTGAGTCGTTTTCCAATGATCAGGCGTTAATCAAGTCACTCACAGATCGCCAGCTGACGAGTGTTTATTCACCTGCTTTATTATTTTTCACCAGGGCTAAGCTGATGTCTCAATGTGAAACCTTTGAATTAGTCACTAAGGCCTCCATTGACATAAAGTGTGATGTGTACTCAGCAAAACTCAGTGCTGATGGCCGATACCTGGTCACCGCCAATGAAGACCATACGGCAAAAATCTACGGCCAAAAGGCTGATGAAACATGGGACAAAGAAACCAGCATTCCCTATGACTTCTGGGTCCAATTAGCGACCTTCAGCAACGACAGCCAACATCTAGTGACAGCCAGTCTGGATGGCAGGGCCAAGATATATGATCTGGTGCGCAATGAATCATGGGAACCAAACACCACCATTGCCCATGGTAGTCCCATCCTGTCAGCTGCCTTCAGCACCGATTGCCAACATGTAGTGACCGCCAGTGGCGACCGAACAGCGAAAATCCATAGCCAAAAACGCGATGGTTCATGGAAATTAACCGCTACCCTTCGCCATAAAAGAGCTGTCTGGTCAGCCAGTTTCAGCACCGATGGCCGCTATGTGGTAACCGCCAGTTATGATAATACTGCGAAAATCCATAAACAGGTGGTCGATGAACTGTGGGAAGAAATAGATGTCATTCCCCATAATGAGCTTGTCTGCTCAGCCACCTTCAGTCCCAATGGCCACTATTTGGTGACTGCCAGTGTGGATCACACTGCGAAAATCTATGAGAAGAAGTCCGATGTATCATGGGAAAAAAACACCATCATTCGACACGAGAAACCTCTCAGATCAGCCACCTTCAGCCCCGATGGCCATCACTTGGTGATTGCCTGCCAGGATGGCACAGTGAAAATTTGCAGCAGAAAAGCCAATGGTTTATGGGAAGAAAAAGCCACCTTTTCCCATAAGCATTGTGCCTTATCAGCCACCTTCAGCCCAGATGGCCGTCATCTGGTGACTGCGAGCAGGGACAAGACGGCGAAAATCATTGGTCAGCAGGATGATGGCACATGGTTAGAAAAGGCCAGGATTGTTCATGATGGCCCTATCTTATCGGCCACCTTTAACGCCGATGGCAGTCAGGTGATCACATCCAGTGAGGACGGCATAGTGAGAATCACTGAACTGCGAAGGAATCATCTATTGTCTGCTGTCACTGAGTGACGCTATCTCATCAACACCATTGCGCATGCACCGAAAGTCATTTTGTTAGTTTCACTGACCAGCCTGTTTTGAACTTTCATTCTGGAAATGTCTCTGCTCACTAAATAATTTTTAAACCGCCCTGACGATCGAGAATAAACAACAGCTTTGCAGGATCCAGACATGAATGGAATCAATAATTCCGGTTTTGAACCACCACCGACGCCAGCTCCAACCAAAGCCCCGGCACTAACGGGTAACTACGCGGGCAGGTCCACCTCTATAGCTGACACGAAAGAAAAGCAAAAACTTTCATTACAGGATTTACCCTCAGAGACACTGTCCTTAATTTTTTGCCATTTGAAACTTCGGGATATTCGCAGTTTACAAAAGGTATCTACCCGCCTTCGCGACACTATCAAAGAAGATAACGCTCTGGCAAAAGCCTGGTTTTGCCAGTTTTCTTCAGAACACCAGTCTCAACTAAGGATGACCATCGCTGGAAAAGATAAGAATCAACTCCGAGCCTGGTTTAAGTCGTTTTCGAATGATCAGGCGTTACTCGAGTCACTCTCAGATCGGCAGCCGACGAGCGTTTATCTAGCAGCTCTGTTATTTTTCAGCAGGGCTGAGCTGATGTCCAAATGTGAAAGATTTGAATTAGTCACTAATGCCACCATTGACAAAATATATAAACCCAACCCAGACCTTCAATTAGTCGATCGTATCCACCTGGAACACCTCAATAGAGTCAATTCAGCCGCCCTCAGTAGTGATGGCCGCTACCTGGTCACGGCCAATGGCGACAATACGGCAAAAATCTACGGCCACAAGCCTGATGGATCATGGGAAATAAAAACAACCATTCCTCATGAAGGATGGGTCAAATCAGCGAATTTCAGCCCCGATAGTCACCATGCAGTGAGCTTCAGTGGTGATGGCACAGCGAAGATTTATGCTCTGGGATGCAATGAATCATGGGAACCAAAAGCCACCATTACTCATTATGATCTCATCAGATCAGCCACCTTCAGCAACGATGGTCGACATATCGTGACCACCAGTTTGGATAACACAGTTAAAATCAGTAGCCAAAAAGATGATGGATCATGGGTGTTATCAGTCATCTTTTCCCATCATTGTGATATCTATTCAGCCACTTTCAGCACCGATGGCTGCTACGCGTTAATCGCCTGTCAGGATAGGACAGTGAAAATCCATCGCCAGAAGGACAATCCATCATGGGAAGTAAAAGATGTCATTCAACATGGTGGCAGTGTCATCTCAGCCACCTTCAGCGCCGATGGTGACTGTGTAGCCACTGCCAGTATTGTCGATTGCAAGGCGATCATTTACAGCAAGAAGACTGATGGATCATGGGCAGAAAATGCCGTCATTCGACACAGGGGACCTGTCAAGTCGGCCAACTTCAGCCCCGATGGCCGACATCTGGTGACTGCCAGCTATGATCACACAGTAAAAATTTACGACAGAAAAGCCAATGGCTTATGGGAAGAAAAAGCTACCTTTTCCCATAGGAGTCTGGTCATATCAGCCACCTTCAGCCCTGATGGCCGCCATCTGGTGACTGCCAGCTATGACAAAACGGCGAAAATCATTGGTCAGCAGGATGATGGGTCATGGTCAGAAAAAGCCGCCATTGTCCATGATGACTGGCTCTCATCGGCCAACTTTAGCGCCGACGGCAGCCAGGTAATCACATCCAGTGAGGACGGCACGGTGAGAATCACTGAACTGCAAAGGAATCATTTATTGTCTGCTGTCACTGAGTGACGCTATCTCAGTAACACCATCCTGCATCCACCAAAAGTCATTTTGTTAGTTTCACTGACCAGCCCGTCTTGAACTTTCATTCTGGAACTGTCTCTAACTAAATAACTTTTTAACCGCCCTGGCGATCGAGAATAAACACCCGCTTTACAGGATCAAGATATGCATGAAATAAATAATAATTCCGTTATTGAACCACCATCAGTGCAAGCTCTATCGCTAACACCAACGGGTAACCACGAGGGCAGGTCCATCACTGAAGCTGACGAGCAAGAAAAGCAAAAACTTTCATTGCAAGATTTAGACTCAGATACACTTTCCATGATTTTTTGCCATTTGAAACTTCGGGATATTCGCAGTTTACAAAAGGTATGTACTCGTCTTCGCGACACAATCAAGGAAAATAACGCTCTGGAAAAAGCCTGGTATCGCCAGTTTTCTTCAGCACAACAGAATCAACTGAGGATGACCATCAGCGCAAAAGATAAGAATCAACGCCGTGAGTGGCTTGAGTCGTTTTCAAATAATAAGGCGTTAGTCGAGTCACTCCTGGATCTCCAGCCGACGAATATTTATTTACCTGCACTATTATTTTTCGCCCGGACTGAGCTGATGTCTAAATGTAAAACCTTTGAATTAGTTACTAAAGCCACCATTGACAAAACTCATGAAATCAACCCAGCCATCAGCCTACAAAACCCCAACGCTAACGCAAGTCTCAACAAGGTCAAATCAGCGGCCCTCAGTGCCGATGGCTGCTATCTGGCAACCACCAATGGCGACCATAGGGCAAAAATCTACCGCCAAAATCCTGATAAAACATGGGAACTAGAAACCTCTTTTCCTCATGAAAGCAATTTCCAACCAGCCATTTTCAGCCCCAATAGTCACCATTTAGTCACCGTCAATCGTCATTGTGCAGCGAAGATATATAATCTGGGATGTGATCAATCATGGGAACCAAAAACCACCATTGTTCATAATGGGTACATCAGGTCAGCCACCTTCAGCACCGATAGCCAACATCTGGTCACCTCCAGTCTGGATGGTAAAGTGAAAATCCTTAGTAAGAAAGGTGAGGGATCATGGAAGTTATCAGCCAGCTTTTTTTATAAGAATGCTATCTATTCAGCCAATTTCAGCACCGATGGTTGTTATGTGGTAGCCGCCGGTAAGGATAAGACGTTGAAAATCATTGGCCAGAAGGACGCTGAATCATGGGAAGAAAAAGATGCCATTCCTCATGACGGTAGTATCATTTCAGCCACCTTTAGTGCCAATGGCGGCTCTGTGGTCATCGTCAGTCCGGATCGCAAAGCGGTAATCTATGAGAAAAAGGCCGACGGATCATGGGCAAAAAGCGGCATCATTCAACACGGTGATTTTATCAACTCGACCAGCTTCAGCCCCGATGGCCGCCATTTAGTCACTGCCAGCAATGATTGTAAAGTGAAAATTTACGGTAAAACAGCCAATGGCTTTTGGAAAGAAAAAGGCACCTTTTTCCATAAGGGTCGGGTCTTCTCGGCCACCTTCAGCCCTGATGGCCGTCATCTGGTGACTGCCAGCATGGACAATACGGCGAAAATCATTGGTCAGCAGGATGATGGCTCATGGTTAGAAAAGGCCACCATTGTCCATGAAGGCTGGCTCACATCGGCCACCTTTAGCGCCGACGGTAGCCAGGTGATCACATCCAGCGAGGATGGCATAGTAAAAATCACTGAACTACGGAGGAATCATTCATGGTCTGCTGTCACTGAGTGACACCATCCGGCACGCGACGAAAGTCATTTTGTTAGCTGTACTTACCAACCTGGTATGAACTTTCATTCCGGAACTGTCTCTGACTAACTAAATAATTTTCAAATCTTCCAGGTGATCGATAATAAACACCCGCTTTGCAGGATCCAGACATGCATGGAATCAATAATTCCGGTTTTGAACCACCACTGACGCGAGCCCGAGCCAGAGCGCTGGCACAGGCGGGTAACCATGCGGGCAGGTCCATCACTCTGGCTGACACGAAAGAAAAGCAAAAACTTTCATTGCAGGATTTAGCCTCAGATACACTTTCCATGATTTTTTGCCATTTGAAACTTCGGGATATTCGCAGTTTACAAAAGGTATCTACCCGCCTTCGCGACGTTATTGAGCAAGATAACGCTCTGGCAAAAGCCTGGTATCGCCAGTTTACTTCAGCACACCAGCAGCAACTCAGGATGGCCCTCAGTACAAAAAACAAGGATCAACTCCGTGCCTGGTTTGAGTCATTTACGAATAATAGAGCGTTAGTCGAATCTCTCACAGACCGTCGGTCGATGAGACTTTATTCACCTGGTCTGTTATTTTTCACCAAGGCTAAGCTGATGTCCGTATGTGATACCTTTGAATTAGTCACTAAAGCCACCCTTGACAAAACTTATAAAACCCACTCATCCAACAGCATTATCGATCCCATCCGAATTAGACGAAACAATAGAGTCCACTCGGCCGCACTCAGTGTCGATGGCCGCTTTCTGGTGACCACCAATGGCGACAATACGGTAAAAATCTACAGCCATAAGCCTGATGGAACATGGGAAAAAAAAACCATCATTCCCCATGTCAGAGAGATCAAATCAGCGATTTTCAGCTCTGATGGTCACCATCTGGTAACTGCCAGTTCGGGTGGCACGGTGACGATATACAATCTGAGGTGCGACGAAACATGGGAGCCAAACACCATCATTTCCCATAATGGTGACATCAAATCAGCCAACTTCAGCGCCAATAGTCGACATGTCGTGACCACCAGTTGGAATGGCACAGCGAAAATCCATAGCCGGAAGGACGATGGATCATGGGAGCTAACGGCCACCCTGCCCCATAAAACTGCTGGCGCTTCAGCCATTTTCAGCATCGATGGCTGCCATGTGTTAACCACCTCTGATAATACGGTGAAAATCCATAGCCAGAAGGACGATGGATCATGGGAAGAAAAAGATGCCATTCCTCATGTTGGTGATGTCCTGTCAGCCACCTTTAGCGCCGAGGGCCACTATTTGGTTGCCACTGGTCTGGAATGGAAGGCGAAAATCTATGGTCAGAAGGCCGATGGATCATGGAAAAAAAATACCACCATTCAACACTGGGGAATTGTCAGATCAGCCAGGTTCAGCAACGATGGCCGCCACCTGTTGATTACCGACAACGATAACAAAGTGAAAATTTACGGCAGAAAAGCCAACGGCTTGTGGAAAAAAAAAGCCACCTTTTTCTATGAGTCCTATGGGGATTGGACCTTATCAGCCACCTTTAGCCCTGAGGGCCGCCATATGCTGACTACTGCCTGCTATGACAACACTGTGAAAATTATTGGTCAGCAAGATGATGGGACATGGATAGAAAAAGCCACCATCACCCATGATGACTGGATCTCATCGGCCACCTTTAACGCTGATGGCAGTCAGGTGGTCACCTCCAGTCGGGACGGCATCGTAAAAATCACTGAACTGCGAAGGAAGCATTCATGGTCTGCTGTCACTGAGTGACACTATCTTGCAGGTACTGAAAGTCATTTTGTTAGTTTTACTAACCAACCTGTTATGAACTTTCATTCCGGAAATGTCTCTGACTAACTAAACAATTTTTAACCCTCCCTGATGATCGAGAATAAACACCAGCTTTGCAGGATCCAGACATGCATGGAATCAATAGTTCCGGTTATGAACCACCACTGACGCGAGCCCGAGCCAGAGTGCTGGCAGTGGCGGGTAACCATGCTGGCAGGACCATCACTCTTGCTGACAAGAAAGAAAAGCAAAAACTTTCATTACAAGATTTAGCCTCAGATACACTTTCCATGATTTTTTGCCATTTGAAACTTCGGGATATTCGCAGTTTACAAAAGCTATCTACCCGCCTTCGCGACGTTATCAAGCAAGATAACGCTCTGGCAAAAGCCTGGTATCGCCAGTTTACTTCAGCACATCAGCAGCAACTCAGGATGGCTCTCAGTACAAAAAACAAGGATCAACTCCGTGCCTGGTTTGAGTCATTTTCGAATAATAGAGCGTTAGTCGAGTCACTCACAGATCGCCAGCCGATGAGTGTTTATTCACCTGCTTTGTTATTTTTCACCAGGGCTGAGCTGATGTCTAAATGTGAAACCTTTGAATTAGTCACCAAAGCCATCATTGACAAAACTTATAAAGCCAACTCAGCCACCTCATTAAATGATCGCATCCGTATGATGTATGAAAATGAAGTCAACTCAGCGGCCCTCAGTGCTGATGGCCGCTATCTGGTTACCGCCAATGCAGACAAGACGGCAAAAATCTATGGCCACAAGCCTGATGGATCATGGGAAATAAAAACAACCATTCCTCATGAAGGATGTGTCAAATCAGCGATTTTCAGCCCCGATAGTCACCACGTAGTCACCGCCAGTGGAGATCACACTGCGAAAATCTATGATCGGGGGTGCAATGAATCATGGGAACCAAACACCACCATTTCCCATGGTAATTTCGTCATATCAGCCGCTTTCAGTTCCGATAGTCGACATGTGGTGACCGCCAGTCGTGATGGCACAACGAAAATCCATAGCCAGAAAGAGGATGAATCATGGGAATTAACGGCCACCCTTACCCTTCCCTATAACGATTCTGTCCATTCAGTCACTTTCAGCACCGATGTCTGCCATGTGGTGACCGTCTGTCAGCATAAGAAGGCGAAAATCCTTAGCCAGAAGGGCGATGGATCATGGGAAAAAAAAGGTGTCATTCCCCATGATAGAGCTGTCATGTCAGCCACCTTCAACGCCGATGGTAGCTATGTGGTCACCGCCAGTCTGGATGGCAAGGCGAAAATCTATGGCAAGAGCGCCGATGGATCCTGGGAAGAAAATACCATCATTGAACACAGGCTAATAGTCAACTCGGCCAGCTTCAGCCTCGATGGCCGCCACGTAGTCACTGCCAGCGATGATGGCACATTAAAAATCTACGGCCTGAAAGCCAATGGCTCATGGGCAGAAAAAACCACCTTTCTCCACACTGGTTTGGTCACATCGGCCACCTTCAGTCCTGATGGTCTCCACATAGTGACTACTGCCAGCTACAGGAAAACGGTGAAAATCATTGGTCAGCAGCATGATGGGACATGGTCAGAAAAAGCCACCATCGCCCATGATGACTGGATCTCATCGGCCACCTTTAGCGCTGATGGCAGTCAGGTGGTCACCTCCAGTCGGGACGGCATCGTAAAAATCACTGAACTGCGAAGGAAGCATTCATGGTCTGCTGTCACTGAGTGACACTATCTTGCAGGTACTGAAAGTCATTTTGTTAGTTTTACTAACCAACCTGTTATGAACTTTCATTCCGGAAATATCTCTGACTAACTAAACAATTTTTAACCCTCCCCGGTGATCGAGAATAAACACCCGCTTTGCAGGATCCAGACATGCATGGAATCAATAATTCCGGTTTTGAACCACCACTGACGCGAGCCCGAGCCAGAGCGCTGGCACAGGCGGGTAACCATGCGGGCAGGTCCATCACTCTGGCTGACACGAAAGAAAAGCAAAAACTTTCATTGCAGGATTTAGCCTCAGATACACTTTCCATGATTTTTTGCCATTTGAAACTTCGGGATATTCGCAGTTTACAAAAGGTATCTACCCGCCTTCGCGACGTTATCAAGCAAGATAACACTCTGGCAAAAGCCTGGTATCGCCAGTTTACTTCAGCACACCAGCAGCAACTCAGGATGGCCCTCAGTACAAAAAACAAGGATCAACTCCGTGCCTGGTTTGAGTCATTTACGAATAATAGAGCGTTAGTCGAGTCACTCACAGAGCGCCAGCCGATGAGTGTTTATTCACCTGCTTTGTTATTTTTCACCAGGGCTGAGCTGATGTCTAAATGTGAAACCTTTGAATTAGTCACCAAAGCCACCATTGACAAAACTTACAAAGCCAACTCAGCCACCTCATTAAATGATCGCATCCGTATGGTGCATGAAAATGAAGTCGACTCAGCGGCCCTCAGTGCTGATGGCCGCTATCTGGTTACCGCCAATGCGGACAAGACGGCAAAAATATATGGCCACAAGCCTGATGGATCATGGGAAATAAAAACAACCATTCCTCATGAAGGATGGGTCAAATCAGCGATTTTCAGCCTCGATAGTCACTACCTGGTCACCGCCAGTCATAACAGAGCGAAGGTATATGATCTGGAGTGTGATGAACCATGGGAACCAAAAACCACCATTATTCATGATGGATTCATCAGATCAGCCAACTTCAGCACCGATGGTCGACATCTGGTGACTGCCAGTTGGGATCAAACAGCGAAAATCCATAGCCAGAAAGATAATGGATCATGGGAATTAACGGCCACCCTTCCCCATAATGATCTTGTCGAGTCAGCCACTTTCAGCACCGATGGCTGCCATGTGGTGACCGTCTGTTGGGATAAGACGGCGAAAATCCATAGCCAGAGGGGCGATGGATCATGGCAAGAAAAAGGTGTCATTCCCCATGATAGAGGTGTCATTTCAGCCACCTTCAACGCCGATGGTAGCTATGTGGTCACTGCCAGTCTGGATGGCAAGGCGAAAATCTATGGCAAGAGCGCCGATGGATCCTGGGAAGAAAATACCATCATTGAACACAGGATAAGAGTCAACTCTGCCACCTTCAGCCTCGATGGCCGCCACGTAGTCACTGCCAGCAATGATGGCACATTAAAAATCTACGGCCTGAAAGCCAATGGCTCATGGGCAGAAAAAACCACCTTTCCCCATACTGGTTGGGACACATCAGCCACCTTCAGTCCTGATGGTCTTCATATAGTGACTACTGCCAGCCACAAAAAAACGGTGAAAATCATTGGTCAGCAGCATGATGGCTCATGGTCAGAAAAAGCCACCATCGCCCATGATGCCTGGATCTCATCGGCCACCTTTAACGCTGATGGCAGTCAGGTAGTCACCTCCAGTCGGGACGGTATAGTGAAAATCACTGAACTGCGAAGGAATCATTCATGGTCTGCTGTCAGTGAGTAACACCATCTTGAGTGTGCCGAAAGAAATTTTGTTAGTTGTACTTACCAACTTGTTATGAACTTTCATTCTGGAACTTTATCTGACTGAATAATTTTTAAAGCTCCCTGGTGATCGAAAATAAACACCAACTTTGCAGGATTCAGACATGCATGGAATAAATAATAATTCCGTTATTGAACCACCACTAAAACAAGCTCAAGCTCTATCACTAACACCAACAGGTAACCTCGAGGGTAGGTCCATCACTGAAGCTGACAAGAAAGAAAAGCAAAAACTTTCATTGCAAGATTTAGCCTCAGATACACTTTCCATGATTTTTTGTCATTTGAAACTTCGGGATATTCGCAGTTTACAAAAGGTATGTACCCGCCTTCGCGACGTTATCAAGGAAGATAACACTCTGGCAAAAGCCTGGTATTGCCAGTTTTCTTCAGCACACCAGAATCAACTCACGATGACCCTCACTACAAAAACCGAGAATCAACTCCGTGCATGGTTTGAGCCGTTTTCCAATGATCAGGCGTTACTCGAGTCACTCACTGATCGCCAGCCGACGAGTGTTTATTCACCGGTATTATTTTTCACCAGGGCTAAACTGATGTCTCAATGTGAAACATTTGAATCAGTCACTAAAGCCACCATTGACAAAACTTATGATACCAACTCAGCGAACTGCATTGCTGAATACCTTCGTATATTAAACCGCAATCGAGTTAGCACGGCGGCCCTCAGTGCCGATGGCCGCTATCTGGTCACCGCCAATGGCGACAAAACGGCAAAAATCTACGGCCAAAAGGCTGATGGAACATGGGAAAAAAAAACCTCCCTGCCCCATAGCGGACTGGTCGAATCAGCGATTTTCAGTCCCAATGGTCATCATTTAGTCACCACCAGTGCGGGCTGCACGGCAGAGATATATGATCTGGGGTGCGATGAATCATGGAAACGAAAAATCATCATTCTCCATTATTATCAGATCCATTCAGCCGCCTTCAGCACCGATGGCCGACATGTATTGACCGGCAGTCTCGACGGAGAGGTGAAGATCCATAGCCACAAGCGCGATGGATCATGGAAATTAACAGCCATACTTTCCCTAGGATTTCGTCTCGAATCAGCAGCCCTCAGCAACGATGGCTGCCATCTGATAACCACCTGTTGGGATAATACCGCAAAAATCTATAGTCAGAGGGCTGATGAATCATGGGAAGAAAAGGATGCCATTCCCCATGATAGTTCTGTCATGTCAGCCGCCTTCAGCGCCGATGGTGGCTATGTGGTCACCACCAGTAAGGATTGCAAGGCGAGAATCTTCAGCAAGAAGGCCAATGGATCATGGGAAGAAAATAAAATCATTCAACACAGGAATCTGGTCAAATCGGCTAACTTCAGTCCTGATGGCCGACATCTAGCCACTGGCAGCAGCGATGGCACGAAAATCTACGGCCGAAAAGCTGATGGCTTTTGGGAAATAAAAGCCACCTTTTCCCATGGCAGGGCGGTCTCATCAGTCACCTTCAGTCCTGAAGGTCGCCATCTGCTGACTACTGCCTACTATGAGAAAACTGTGAAAATTATTGGTCAGCAGGATGATGGGACATGGTTAGAAAAAGCCACCATTGCCCATGATGACTTCGTCACATCGGCCACCTTTAGCGCTGATGGCAGTCAGGTGATCACCTCTTGTTCGGATGGCATAGTAAAAATCACTGAACTGCAAAGGAATCATTCATGGTCTGCTGTCACTGAGTGACACCATCTTGCAGGCACTGAACGTCATTTTGTTAGTTTTACTAACCAGCCTGTTATGAACTTTCATTCTGGAAATGCCTCTGACTAACTAAACAATTTTTAACCCTCGCCGGTGATCAAGAACAAACACCCGCTTTGCAGGATCCTGACATGCATGGAATCAATAATTCCGGTTTTGAACCACCACTGAAGCGAGCCCAGACCAGAGCACTGGCACTAACGGGTAACAATGCGGGCAGGTCCGTCTCTGTTGCTGAGAAGCAAGAAAAGCAAAAGCTTTCATTGCAAGATTTAGCCTCAGGTACACTCTCCATGATTTTTTGCCATTTGAAACTTCGGGATATTCGCAGTTTACAAAAGGTATCTACCCGCCTTCGTGACGTTATCAAACAGGATAACGCTTTGGCTAAAGCCTGGTATCGCCAGTTTACTTCAGCACATCAGCATCAATTAAGAATGACCATCAGTACAAAAAACAAGAATCAACTCCGTGCATGGTTTGAGTCATTTTCGAATAATAAAGCGTTAACCGATTCACTTGCAGATCGCCGGTCGATGAGTCTTTATTTACCTGGTCTGGTATTTTTCACCAGAGCAAAGCTGATGTCTGAATGTGACACCTTTGAATTAGTCACTAAAGCCATCATTGACAAAAATTATAAAGACAACTCAGCCACTAGTATTGACGATCTCACCCGAATTAGACGCATCAATACAGTCCACTCGGCCGCACTCAGTGCCGATGGCCGCTATTTGGTCACCGCCAATGGCGACCGAACGGCAAAAATATATGACCACAAGCCTGATGGAACATGGGAAAAAAAAACCTCCATTCCCCATGACGGACGGGTCAAATCAGCGATTTTCAGTCCCAATGGTCATCATTTAGTCACCGCCAGTTCGGATCATGTGGCGAAGATATATGGTCTGAGTTGTGATGAATCATGGGAGCCAAACACCCTCATTCACCATCATGGTATCGTGAACTCAGCTAGCTTCAGCACCAATGGTCGACATGTCTTGACCGCCAGCTGGGATGGCACAGCGAAAATCCATAGCCGCAAGAACGATGGATCATGGGAGTTAGCGGCCACCCTTCCCAATCGGTCTTTTGTGCATTCAGCCATTTTCAGCATCGATGGCTGCCATGTATTAACCACCTCTGATAAAACGGTGAAAATCCATAGCCAGAAGTACGATGGATCATGGGAAGAAAAAGATATCATTCCCCATAATGGTTTTGTCATGTCAGCCACCTTCAGTGCCGATAATGGCTTTGCGGCCACTGCCGGTTTGGATGGCAAGGCGAAAATCTATGGCAAGAGGGCCGATGGGTCATGGGAAGAAAGTGCCTTCAATCAAGGGGAAGCTGTCAGCTCGATCACCTTCAGCCCCGACAGCCGACATCTGGTGACTGCCGGCAACGATTACAAAGTAAAAATTTACGGCAGAAAAGCCAATGGCTTGTGGCAAGAAAAAGCCACCTTTTCCCATACGAGTACCGTCATTTCAGCCACCTTCAGCCCTGATGGCCGCCATCTGGTGACTGCCAGCCGGGACAAAACGGCGAAAATCATTGGTCAGCAGGACGATGGCTCATGGTCAGAAAAAGCCACCATTGTTCATCATGACTGGCTCTCATCGGCCTCCTTTAATGCCGATGGCAGTCAGGTGATCAGCTCCAGTGAGGATGGCATAGTAAAAATCACTGAACTACGCAGGAATCATTTATTGTCTGCAGTCAGTGGGTGACACTATTCTGCATGGGCCGAAAGTCATTTTGTCAGTTTCACTAACCAACCTGTTATGAACTTTCATTCTGGAAATGTCTCTGACTAACTAAATAATTTTTAAACCTCCCTGATGATCGAGATTAAACACCCACTTTGTAGGATCCAGACATGCATGGAATCAATAATTCCGGTTTTGAACCTCCACTGACGCGAGCCAGAGCCAGAGCGCTGGCACTAACGGCTGACCATCAGGGTAGGTCCATCACAGTAGCTGACAAGAAAGAAAAGCAAAAACTTTCATTACAGGATTTGGCCTCAGATACACTTTCCATGATTTTTTGCCATTTGAAACTTCGGGATATTCGCAGTTTACAAAAGGTATCTACCCGTCTTCGCGACGTTATCAAGCAAGATAACGCTCTGGCAAAAGCCTGGTATCGCCAGTTTACTTCAGCACATCAGCAGCAACTAAGGATGACCCTCAGTACAAAAAACAAGGATCAACTCCGTGCATGGTTTGAGTCATTTTCGAATAATAAAGCGTTAGCCGATTCACTCGCAGATCGCCGACCGACGAGTGTTTATTTACCTGGTCTGTTATTTTTCACCAAGGCTAAGCTGATGTCTGAATGTGATACCTTTGAATTGGTTACTAAAGCCAACATTGACGATCTCATCCGAATGGGAAGCATCAATGTAGTCTACTCGGCCGCACTCAGTGCCGATGGCCGCTATCTGGTGACCGCCAATGGAGACAATACGGCAAAAATCTACGGCCATAAGCCTGATGGAACATGGGAAAAAAATACCACCATTGCCCATGAAGGACGGGTCAGATCAGCGATTTTCAGCCCCGATGGTCATCATGCAGTCACCGCCAGTTCGGATGGTACGGCGAAGATATATGATCTGAGTTGTGATGAATCATGGGAGCCAAACACCCTCATTCACCATAATGGTATCGTCAAATCAGCCAGCTTTAGCAGCAATGGTCGAAATATCCTGACCGCCAGTTGGGATTATACAGCGAAAATCCATAGTCGAAAGAACGATGGATCATGGGAGCTAACGGCCACCCTTCCCAATGAGACTTTTTTCTATGATGCCATTTTCAGCATCGATGGCTGCCATGTATTAACCGCCTCTGATAACACGGTGACAATCCATAGCCAGAAGTACGATGGATCATGGGAAGAAAAAGATACCATTACCCATGTTAGTAACGTCTTGTCAGCCATCTTCAGAGCCGACACTGGCAATGTGATCGCCAACACTCCTGATCGGAAGGCGAAAATCTATGGCAAGGAGGCCGATGGATCATGGAAAAAAAATACCACCATTCAACACTGGGTCAAATCCGCCAGATTCAGCACCGATAACCACCATCTGGTGACTGTCGGCTACGATCACAGAGTAAAAATTTACCGCAGAAAAGCCAATGGCTCGTGGAAAGTAAAAACCACCTTTTCCCATAAGAGTCACGTCATATCAGCCAACTTCAGCCCTGATGGCCGCCATCTGGTGACTGCCAGCCTTGATAAAACGGCAAAAATCATTGGTCAGCAAGATGATGGGTCCTGGTCAGAAAAAGCCACCATTGTTCATGATGACTGGCTCTCATCGGCCACCTTTAGCGCTGATGGCAGCCAGGTGATCACCTCCAGCGAGTATGGCATGGTAAAAATCACTGAACTGCGGAGACATCATTTTTTGTCTGCTGTCACTGGATAACATCACCCTGTAGGTGCTGAAAGAAACTTTATCCGTTGCGCTAAACAAGATGTTATGAACTTTCATGCTAAAACCCATTCTGATTTACAGAATCAATGTTTACTGTCTTTGCTAACCGGAAATAAACGCTAACTTTGGAGGAGCCAGACATGGACGGAATTAATAATAACTCCAGCATTTCAGGTTCATACTCGCCACCACCAAAGCGAGCTCGCCGGGGAAGTGTATCATCTTCTGTTAGTGAGGGTAGAACCTCCGATGTCACTGAAAAAACAGCATTGAATGCTTTAATCAACATTAGTGCTTTCAGCGACAGTGCATTCAAACTGGAACAAGCGCAAGTTACTGACGAGAATTGTTCAGTCTGTTATGGGTCACACACGGCAAGTATAATGAAAACGCCATGTAAACACCTTTTTCACGTGCATTGTTTGTATCAGTGGCTGCAAACCAGACTGCGAAACAGGACAGTTAAAACCTGCCCTGTTTGTCGCGCAGAATTGATTAGCTTAAGGAACAAACTTAAAGACTTAAATGGGCTATTGGATAAATACGACGGTTGTTACTCATTAGATATTGCTGCCAGAGCAGTGAACGAATGGAATAAAGCAGAAGCATGTCATGGAGTCTTATATCATTTTGTCCAACTTTGCAGACATAACAGCCAGGCATCGGATGATTTACAGTATGTAAGTATCCTGCGAAAAATAATTCATCCGGTTATAAAAGCTGAGATTATCCATAAATATAAGATCAACTCCGCCGTCTTCAGCAGCAATGGCCACCTGGTAATAACCGCCAGTGACGATGGAACGGCAAAAATCTATGGCTACCAGGCGGATGGATCATGGCAAGAAGAAGTCACTATCAGCCACTATGGTCCGATCAAATCAGCCTCCTTCAGTCAGGATGGACGACATGTGGTCACTGTCGGCAGGCATCACAGGGCGAAAATTACTGGCCAAAAGGACGATGGAACCTGGGAAACAGAAGCCACTATTCACCATAGTGGTTCGATCGAATCAGCCTCCTTCAGTGCCGATGGCAACCATGTACTGACTGTATCTAATGGGCAAAGGGAGAGAGTCGTTGAAATTAATGCCGATGGTCAGCTTTTTGTAACTATAAAAAACAAAAATCGGGTGACAGTAGCTGGCAAGCGAGCCGATCAAGTCTGGAAAGAAAAAGCCATCATTGTCCATGACAACACTGTCAACTCAGCCATCTTCAGTGCAGATAGCCTCCATCTGGTGACCGCCAGTGAGGATCATACTGCGAAAATCTTTGCTCAGAAAAACGATGGATCATGGCAAGAAGAAATGACCATTCGCCATAATACTCCGGTCAAATCAGCTAGCTTCAGTGCTGATGGCAGCCATATTGTGACTGTCGGTAAGGATAACGAGGTAAAAATCACTGGCCAGTGGAGCGATGGTTTATGGAAAGAAAGTGTCATCATTACCCATGATAAGACGGTCAATTCAGCCAGCTTCAGTGCCGATAGCCACCATCTGGTGACCGCCAGTGATGATAGAAAGGCGAAAATCTATGGTCTGAAAGATGATGGCTCATGGAAAGAAGATGCCACCATTCACCATAAAGGTATGATTAACTCAGCCACCTTCAGCGCCAATAGCCGTTATGTAATAACCGCCAGTGAAGATGGTAAAGCAAAAATCTATAGCCTGACGGATGATGGATTATGGGAAGAAGAAACCATCATCCGCCATTATGACCCAGTGATATCAGCCACCTTCAGCCCCGATAGCCGCTTTGTGTTAACCGCTGGTGTAGATAGAAGGGCGAAAATCTATAGCCGTAGGGGCGATGCAACATGGAAACATGAAGTCACCATCCGACATGGTGGTCCGATAAAACCAGCCTCCTTCAGCAACGATAGTCGCTTTGTGTTGACCGCCGGCAGAGGTCCCATGGCGATGGGTGGTCACAAGGCAACAATCACTGAGTTATGGAAGGAAGACTGATTGAATAGAAAGCTCATCCGAAAAACCCGTTGTAAATACTTAACTGGCCAGATAGACAAGTATTTTTCTGGCAAAGAGGTTGATTCAGCGAAAAGCACTCTGGCACAAGACAATTAACCGTTTAGCGATTCAGAAATTTTTGGCTATTCTCTGTTTCTACAACAAATAATGAAATCAACCAATGATGTTCCTTTATTTTTCCAGAACAGAAAGTCAAAACGGATTGTCCTGCCGTTTGCTATCAGGCGAAAAGAATGGAATTGATATTATTGACACAGCCTTTTTTGAGGGATTCGAATGCAAATTTGTCGTTTATTCATAGCATTTGTTGTTTCTCTGATAACTATCGTAGTTGTGCCATCAGTCTATTCTTCAACCATCATCGACCGACATAATCCCGATGGACAAAGAGTTCAGATTGAAATCAGCGACGATACAGATCCCCGGGATGTGAGTCATTGGCAAGTGAGTTTGCTGCTTTCGGAAAGCTTCAATGACCGAAACAGCATCCTTTGCTTTAAGGCACCTGTGGTACCAACTGATTTGAACAGTATCGCAATATGGGTCACGAACGACTTGAGTGACTATTGCTATAAGCTAGTGCTTCCAAATGAGAAGCAAACACCCGTCTTCCGGCCTCTCTCACAAGGTGCCTCTGAGAATAGCGCACTGGTTCGCTTGAAATCCACGACGGCGGACAGACCAGAGCTTATTTCTGTAACCACCGATCAACCGCTGAACGACAAAACCCAGGCTAGCCCGCTGACCCTTCTGCTCTATCCCGACAACCTGCCCGACATTGGGCTGAAAATCGGGCAAAACCAAAATAACACAATCACATTGAAAGGAGCCGGGTTCGCTGGCAACACCGATTTTACCGGTGGCGGTAATGGAGGCTTCTTCTATTCGCCTCCCCCCCCGGGAGGCGGAGGGGGAAGACCATCGGGATTCTTCGAAATTGACCTGGTTATCCTGAAACCCGTCATCAACTGGCTGATGTCCATAGGCAAGGATTCTGTCTCGTTTGCGGAACAGCGATCCCCGGCGCGTCTGAAAATGACACGCGTCAATGCCGACGGCTCTTCCAGTGAGGCCGTTATACCCGTTGGTTGGCTTAACTTCCTGAATATAGAACAACTGACCGATGTTAATTTCTGGAACACCCTCTTCCAGCGTGCCGCCACTACTTGCCCAGCCAGCGAGAGCCTTCAGTGGCAGCTTGACTGTCTAAAACTATTTCTTGAGTACACTGCCTTGAAGACAGATCATGCTGATGTATTAAAGGCAGGTAATGGGGATGGGGAGTCATCGGATAAGGTACAAGATAAATCACTAAAGAACGAAAATAACGACCATCAAAAAGAAAAAAAAGGTGCCCCTGAAGATCAGGAGCGCAATTCACAGCGAGAAGACAATGATAGCAGTGGAGATGGTAATAACAGAAAAGACGACAATGGAAAAGAAAGTGAAAAAAACAGCAGGACTCAAGACCTTCAGGTACTGGCGAAGCAACTTGTAGCCATCATTGAAAGCGACGATCCCGATGCCGTTTTTAAGCTGAGGCAAATACTGGTTGAGCTGAACATGCCTCTGCGTTTGCAGGTTTTGGAAACAAAAAGCACAAACACCGAGGGCATTAGTCTCACGCCCCTTGAGGCGATATTGAAGCTGCAGCGTTCCTTCTACGAAAACTCAACGCGCAACCGTTTTATCGAACAGCTGATAGAAGCCACCAGTGATAAAACACGGACTTTGGATGATGTTAACATTCCGTCTGAACTCCAGCCGATAATTCCACCTGACCGGACTCTGTCCGAAGCTGGAAACAAGAACCTGATCATTTTGTATAAAATTGTTCGGGATATAATCCACAGAGTCAACCAATCCAGCCAACAGCCACCTATAGGACAATTTGAAAAATGTTGCTTTGCAGAGTACTTCGTTCAATTGTTCCTGCTCCGTTCCAACCCACTTGAACTTATTCTTTATCCGCTAGGACAAATATCAGATCCGGAAGTAAGGCTAGATATTCTTATTGGCGCACAGTCATTTACACTTTCCACCTCTTTTTTATATACCGTTACACAATTCCCTCAACACCCATCGTTTCATGAATTAAAACATTTCTTAAATCGACTGTTGATTCAGTTAAAAACTTACACTTTACCACAGCAGCCTCCACTGCAAGGGGCTGCAATCATTAGTAGAGACAGCACTTCTAACAGAACAATAGCCTCTGGCTTTGTCGACAACTCCCTTCTCACTCGGCAACCTTATTCCCAACCATCCCTGCCTGCACCGATGAAGTATACCCACGGACTACTTTCAGATACCCCAGCGATTACTCCGGGAAATCCATCTAATGCAGGCGACAGCCCCAACAATCAAGAATTTCAAACTATCAATTGTGGTTTAGAAAAGCTGGAAACTGTTTTAAATGAGTACAGCAGGCTAAGAATCGAAGTTGAGCTGAAAAGAGGAGCTCAGGAAAAACAAGAAAATAAAAGACAACAGATTGAAGAGTTAACTGAAAAAGTTAAAGGGCTAAGCAAAGAGAATCGAGAGTTAAGAATGGATGCTGAAGGGTTAAGAAGGCAGAATCAAGCGTTAAATACAGATAACCAGGGATTACGGAGCTGCGTGAGCTACCTGCAGGCTGAAAACGAATGCTTTAGTAAACAACTTGAAAAGGCGCAGTATGTGCTCAGAGAGCTACGAGAATCATTAAACGCTATGCCCCATTGGGCGCAAGAACCTATGACAGCCGCCAGCCCGCCGATGGGAAGCAATGGTGCCGGGCATAGTGGTTCTTACCAGCAGTCGGGCACTCACAATGAGCTTGCAACCCCTTCGTATGAGGCGACAAACTCATCCAATGAGCATTCAGAGCTACCATCAGTAGACGATATGCCCCATGGAGAGCAGCAACCGATTTCAACGACCAGCCCGTCGAAGGCACAGTCGACGACATCTGTACAAAAAAAACCAATGTCGCTCTGTTTTCATTACTACAGACTCTGCCTTCTGAAATTTGACTGCTGCAGATTCTATTTCCCCTGCCATAGATGTCATAACGAAAGTGATCTATGCGAGGTTACGAATAAACTGCCGTTTGATGCAAAACAGTTTCAATGTTCTCTCTGCAAATATGAGGGGGACATTACAGAAAACTCCCAGAAATGCCCTGGCTGCCACCAGCAAATGTCGGAATATTTCTGTGCACGTTGCAAACTCTTTACCTCTAGCGAAAGATCCATGTTCCACTGCGATAAATGTGATGCTTGCCATAGGAGCAAGGATAAACTCTTTCACTGTGATGTTTGCAACCTTTGCCTTGATATAAATTTACAAAGCACGCACAAATGCCGGCAAATCTCAGGGCGCGAAACCTGCTGCATCTGTCTGGAAGAGGTCCCCGGCAGCCGTTTTGTCCTTCCCTGCTCCCACCAGGTCCACGGGGAGTGCGGCCTTGCGATGGTTCAAAACAGGTTAAAACACTGCCCTGTTTGCAGGCATCCCCTATACCCGTAAGAAGGTGAACATGAACATAATAATTGCCCGACGGTGTGCATTTATTGAAAGCGGTTTAACACGCCTTTTCTTTCCCATAATCCCTGGGTGATCTGCATTGATCCTGGTCAGTGAGATGCAGAGTTGTGAGACTCTGCCCTATCCCAATTATATTGTTTCTCCTGTCATGCGGGTTTCTTTGAGCTTTCTACTTACATATAGAATGGCTGTTATTCCAAGAAGAGTGCCAACAACACCAGCTCCAATGCCAACAGTAATGTCAAAAATACAAATAACATCCTTCCAATTATCTTTTTGAGACTTTTTTAAACTGGTATTATCTACGATAAAATCAAGATATTTTGATAGGGTTTCGAAGATAATTACGCCACCAGCCACGCCAGCGCTTGCGTCAAGTAATCCTAATAAATATGCAGTACCGTTCATGCTGTAGAATAGGGGGCCTCCGGAATTGCCATTTTCTGCATAACCAGCATAATTTAACTCATAAACTGAATTCTTAACTGATAACCATGTAAGAATCACTTTCTTCAAGGCATCGTGATCTGAATAAGCAGCAGCGTAAATGGGATTGATTTTATATAAATCATTTATTAAATATGTTTTATTATCGATTAAGGGTAGCTTTATACCTTTCTCATCCAGAAAAATTTTTTGATCTAGCTCAACTATCGCAAAGTCATAATTATAAATAATTCGTGAAGAATCAAATTTCGAGTACAATATATATCTGCTTGCTTTAACCGAAAATGGAGTCAAAGCATTTTTAAAATGAGCCTTAAGGCAGTCAGCATCTGGAAAAGAATCTAACGCATGAGCAACCGTTACTATATGTCTGTCTGATATCAATACTCCAGTAAAAGTGCCACCGGTATTTGTCATTTTAACAACCCAAGGTAGCAAGCCAGGTGCAACAACTTGAGTGGGTTCTGTGTATCGCTTTTGTCTATCTAATGCAAAAATGCAACTGGAGTAGACAATTAGAAAAACCAGCCCAAAATAGTGCATAACGACCTCACCTCAACCTTTCATACTATAAATTCAAAAAGGTAGTCTATAAACGCGACATAAATCGGGTTTTCGAAGGTCTCCAGGAGGCTGTCGGACTTTAGCGTCCGTCTGGATATGCTGGCGTATCCATTGATCCAGTCGTGGTATAGGTAGAATTTTCCCGTAAGTTACACATTGGTGGTCGTGTATGACTTTTAGTCGCCTGCCAGCGCTCGGCTGAAGCAGGCGGTTATGTTCCTTGAAACATCAATTATCGATAACGGAAATAAAGGTGCATAAGCCAATGATATGTTTGCCAAAAATAGTTTAGCGATGTTCTTATTAAAGTTCGGGTATGAGTAAGTAATCTATCATCAATATTGTGTTCATCATCCGGTCTTATTGCTTGTGCTTGCACAATTACATCTTGATCAGCATTCAACATTTGAATTTGGCCTTCCCGTAGCTCCAGAAAAATAACTTGAGGATTTATAACTGTAGTCCTGCGTGCATTTAATAGTGAACGATGATGAGCAATGGCATTTCTACAAATCGTATTAGTGACAGACGCACCTATAGAACCAACTATTAATGGTCGCTGTAAGTAAGAAGGGCATAGATTTACAAAAAACATCATGTGTGCAAAAGTGGCCGAGCCGGCACCTTGCAGTATTGGACTTAACGTGCCACTGATTCCATTATATCTGCAATAAGCTATCATTCCGGCAAAACAGACACTGGCTGAAAAAATAGTCACTCCATTTGGATAGCGTACCATCAGTCTTCTTATTGCTTGCGGTATCCATTCACCTGGAAAGAGATTGGCTCCCCGATTGATGCTATAGGGGATAAGCATCCCAGCATTTCGCATCTGCTCAAGTTGTTGTGAAAGCTGCTGAAGGAGTTCTTCATCTTCGGCATGCACATAAAATGTTTGTTGACCAATTTTCACCCAGCGTTTCTGCCAGTGACATGGGTCACGATCATCACCGCCGCTTGCTCCTCCTGATGAGGATATCGTGGGTGGGGGAGGCATCAGATCTGACCCCGCCATAGAGCTGGGACATACATCTAAAAATATGAATGTTAGCGTAACTAATACTCTAAAGCGGTAGAATAATATTTTAGCTTCATAAATAAATGACATATAGGTAACCCCTACGTCAGGATAGATATCGCCTCTTTTGATACATGACTTTCAATAAGTGAGAGCAGATAAAAAGAGACTGTTTTGGCTCGCTGCTGCAAAAAATGGAAGAACCCATTTTCCAGAAGGTGATGCTAGCAGCCTGTCGGACTTAAGCGTCCGTAGCGAGGATTGCAAGAAATTGAGGATAAAAATCTCTGTTTCTGAGGAGAATAGCGAGCTATTTGACGAAGAAACAGAGATTTTTAGACCAATTTATTGCAACCGCAGTAGGACAGTCTTAAGTCCGACAGGCTGCCAGGAGCCTGACCGAGAATAGCGCCCGTCTAGGCGACCCCGTAGCGAGGACGGCAGAAAATTGAGGATGAAAATTCGGTTTTGTGAGGAGAATAGCGAGCTATTTGACGAACAAAAGCGGATTTTCAGACCAATTTACTGCCGCCGCACGACTGCATGGATGCAGGAGCTAGAGCAACGCAGGAGCAGTTGCCGACGACTGCATGGATGCAGGAGCTAGAGCAACGCAGGAGCAGTTGCCGACGACTGCATGGATGCAGGAGCTAGAGCAACGCAGGAGCAGTTGCCGACGACTGCATGGATGCAGGAGCTAGAGCAACGCAGGAGCAGTTGCCGCATAGGGCAGACTATTCTCGGTCAGGCTCCTAGCCAGTAATGTTTTCGTGGCTCAGCTTAAAAAAGAGAAACCGGCATTACTGATGCAGCTCTGTATACTTGACGCAAACAGACAAAAGTGCAAGGTATACTCGTGCCCGTTGATGGTAAGAATCCATCGGCTCTGTTAGTTCTGACAAACAAGGCAAAGGGAACTTGTACTGTGAAGGCCCACGCCAGGCTCAACCTGTCGATACACAGGGTTCAGCGCTGGCAAAAAATGAAGAACAGGTACGGGAAGATAAACGTCAAAGGGAAGGTAACCTGTCCTGTCGTCACAGAAACACTGGAGAACTTGAGGATAGCTTAAAATTAAACCTCTACATATCAGTGCCTTATTTTTTTTCAGCTCATAATGAACTTATTGGCACGGCATTTGGTCTAACCATTCAGTACATCTGAAACAATCAATGAGCAAGCCATCAACTTTCAGGGAGCGCAATATGAGAGATGAGATTTTAGAACGTATTAAAGACCACAACGTCATTATTCACTATGCCATTGAATCCGGGAGCTGCGCCTGGGGAGTAGCGAGACGAAAACCATTCAGGCTATGCTGGGACTGAATGAATTCATGGAGTCACAACTCTCTGCGCTGGAAGCCTTCAAGGGCAGCCAGCAAACGACTGTGGGATCATTTGAGACCATCAATCACCTGCTCCATAAAATTTTGGACCATACCGCTGAAAAAAATAAGAGAGGTGCAACATCATGCCAGTGATTACTTTGCTAGAGGGTACCGATAGCCAAAAGCCAGTTAAGATTTGGACGGATGAGGTCAGCCCACAGGCACTTGAACAGATGCGTAAAGTCGCCAGCCTGCCCTTTATTCACAAACATGTGGCTGGCATGCCTGATATCCATCTGGGCAAAGGTGCAACAATAGGATCGGTTATTGCTACCACAGAAGCCATTATTCCTGCCGCAGTTGGCGTCGATATAGGCTGTGGCATGAATGCGGTTCAGTTATCACTGAAAGCCTCTGATCTGCCGGACAACCTTCTGGCCATCCGGCATGATATTGAAAAGGCTATTCCCCTTGGAGCCGGCGGACAGCATAAAGAAGCGCAAATAGCCGGAGATTCATCTGTTGCTCATGGCTTGCAACGTATTCTGGAAAAGCATCCGGATATTGTTCGTAGAGGCAATCGGGACAAGTTTGTTCGTCAGATGGGCAGTCTGGGTTCTGGCAATCACTTTATTGAACTGTGCCTGGATGAACACGACAACGTATGGGTAATGTTGCATTCCGGAAGCCGGGGTATCGGTAACCAGATAGGTCAGTACTTTATTCATCTGGCTCGAAAAGACATGGAAAGGCAGCAGATTCATCTGCCCGACAGAGACCTCGGCTACCTGAAGGAAGGCTCGGACCACTTTGATGATTACGTTGAAGCCGTGGCATGGGCACAAAACTACGCCCTGCTGAACCGGGAACACATGATGAACAGTATTCTCAACGTATTGCACCAGCATCTGAAACCGTTCACCGTCATCAATGAAGCTATTAACTGCCACCACAACTTTGTTGAGCAGGAGCTGCATGATGGCCAGCAAGTCTGGGTAACTCGTAAAGGAGCCATCCGGGCCAGAAACAACGAACTGGGCATTATACCCGGCTCTATGGGAGCCAGGTCTTACATTATCCGTGGCAGAGGCAATCCCGAAGCATTTTGCAGCTGCGCTCACGGAGCTGGACGGAGCATGTCCCGTACCGCTGCCAAAAAAACCTTCTCTGTTCGTGATCTTGAAGATCAGACACAGGGCATAGAGTGCAGAAAGGACAAAGGCGTACTGGATGAAATTCCCGCCGCTTACAAAAATATCGATAAGGTCATGAGCCTGCAGAACGATCTGGTTGAGGTCGTGTGCACACTGCGACAGATCGTTAATGTGAAAGGCTAGGAAAAAAGAGAAGTAGCAATGGTCTGGAGTTACCGAGTGATTGAAACCTGAAACCATGAATCCAGGTTTGCAGTGCGCAACGTGTATTACCAGAATGAATGCAACATTCAAGGCCGGAATGGAAAGATACCAACAACATTCAGGAGACCGAACAATGAAAAAGCAAAAAAACGCTCGTAAGCACTCGCCTTCGGCGGTGCTGAAACTGATGCAAGGCCCTATGTTTCGCCAACGTCGGGAAGAGCTGAAAAACCGCTAAGTACTCAGCCATACGGAATCGAATATTTCTGGCTTATTGGGCAGGTGCTCTGCAAGGCGCAACGACGGGAACATAGCAAGCTATGTGACCAGAGTTGCAACGCATCACGACTGCATGGATGCAGGAGCTAGAGCAACGCAGGAGCAGTTGCCGCGAGTGCCTGAACAATAAGTCAGAAAATATGATTTCGTATGGTTGAGTACTTATAACCGTAAAGATAAACATCGTGGTCGCAGCGATATCAGGCTGCACCAGAAAGCATTGAATGAGACAGTGTTTTCTTGTGCGGCTTGTTAAACTTTTTTTGCTTTAGTGTTGACAGGGTGATTGCCCGAGGGCATAGACCGCACGTAATCTTCCTGTTCCCTGGTTTCTATGGCTCCGATCCTGGCTTTTCGTACATTTGAAATAGCCTCATCAGATGATGCACCATAGGCCATTAGCAGTCTGGCAACCAACAGTCCGGTGCGCCCAAGCCCTCCACGACAATGAACCAATACTTTCTTCCCCTGGTCCAGGCAACGATAAATCGTATTAACAGACTGCTGCCAATGCTGTTCAAATCGGGCATCAGGAATGGAGAAATCTTTTATCGGCAAATGCAGCCAATACATACCTGCTTTGTTAACCTCATCTTCAAGCTCATCGATACCCAGCATGTGGAACTCATGTTCTTCAATCAGAGAGATCACCAGCACTGCGCCCCATTTTTTTATAGTGGTAATGTCTGTAGCCAGATCCCGGTTCCAGTCCTCTCCAAACATTGACTGCCCCTTCTTACCGGGTGCAACGGCCATGCCCAGAATTCCACCTCCGGGAATAGAAACGCTATCAATGACTAAAGGATTTGATTGTGATGCTCGCATTTAAATGATTCCCGGACTTTATTCTGAGTTAATAATCGATATTCCCATAGTTTCTGACGGGATCTTTTAGTATATCCGAACAATCCGTTTTTGCAGATTTACGGAATTAGTTGTGACTGATGTTGTGTTCAGTAGTTTTGATTGACCCTGTAATCTTGTTGTTTGAGCCAATTAATACTACTATTTAGCTCATAATTTGAGTCGATTAAGATTCACAACCGGCTCACTATCTTGGGTAAACCCGTAAATGACCGATTATTCACCAACGCTGTGGATCTGGCAAAACAAAGACTGGCCACAGTTTCACTGGCAGGAAGAGGCTGTGTTACCTCTACTCAGAGAAGTTCGCTTCAGCCTGGGAGTCCTGTTAGGAAAAGCCAGCGCTACCCAGAGTGATAAAGCAGAAGCCTCTGCACTGGACACCCTGCTGGAAAACATCATCACCTCTTCTGCCATCGAAGGTGAACGCCTTAATGCCCAGTCTGTCCGGTCATCACTGGCGAAACGCCTGAATCTCAAAGGTACTGATGACACTGCCTACCCGACTTCCGAGCGAACCGAAGGGTTGGCAGAAATGATGCTGGATGCAATCACTAACCTGGATGACCCTCTGAGTCTGGATCGTCTTTTCCAATGGCACCGCTGGCTGTTTCCCAATACAGAGTTTACCTTTCACAAGGTTCAGGCAGGTCAGTTAAGGAGCGATGAACCCATGCAGGTGGTGTCCGGACGTATTGATCGGCCCACCGTTCATTTTGAAGCACCGCCAAGAAGTGTATTGACCTCAGAGCTGGAGCGATTCTTTGACTGGTTTAACCAGAGCAGAAACGATCCAAAGTGTGATCCCCTGCTTCGTGCTGCCATCAGTCATTTCTGGTTTGTGACACTGCATCCTTTTGATGATGGTAATGGGCGATTAACCCGGGCTATTACCGACCTGGCCCTGGCACAAGCCGATGCCCAAAGCATCCGGCTCTACGCTGTGTCCAGCGCGATTCTGGATAATCGCAAAGCGTATTATCAGATCCTGGAACAATCCCAGCGTGGGAAGGTGGACATCACCCACTGGCTGCTCTGGTTTTTACAAATGCTCGATGAAACGATCAAAGCCTCGTTGAGAAAGATTGATCGTACACTACACAAAACGCGGTTCTGGCAGGCATTTCACGATACGGGGCTTTCCGATGAGCAGATCAAAGTACTTAACCGGCTACTCGACGGCGGGGAGAAAGGGTTTGAATCCGGGATCAGTGCATCGCAATACCAGAAGGTGGCAAAAGTCAGCAAGGCAACAGCTACCCGACATTTGTCTTATTTATTGAATAAAGGATGTATTGAGAAATTGCCGGGTGGTGGTCGCAGTACCCGGTATCAGGTCGCTCGTAAATGATCAGACGCTACATATCAACTACCGGAATGTTCTCTTGTCGTGACGGAGCAATAGCCATAACCGGGTCAATCACCAAAGCGATATGTGTTCCAAAAGTCGCTTATTCCGTTCCATGTAAACACTTCAGCAAGGCCAAACCAGACTGCGCCAGCGATCATTGAGGAAATAAGTCAGCAATGTGTTTGGCATTTACGCAGCATGACGTTCTTTAGTAATCCTGAGCCAATTCGCAGCCCCTGATGATGATTGTCAACGGCGGGCCGCCCCACATAACTCCGGCTTATGCGCATGTGACAAGGCTGATAACTCATCCAAAGCTGAAAGTCTTATAGCACCTACAGCCGCTTTGTAATCCATTAGATCCTGATATCGGACTCTGCGATGCTAGCACCAACCTGTGTCTGGACCGCCAGAGGATCAGACATATCCTGCAGCTCTTCTGCCACGACAGTCACATGTCATAGTCAATGGCGTCTGCAAATGCGTGTGGAGGAATTTTTTTCACTAAAAGATCCGGATAAAGTTTGTAAATAGAAAAAAAGGTTGAGATGACTACTGTCGTTCATCCCAACCAAAAAATCATTCAAAGAAAGTCATTAGCTGGCAGGCATTGGAATGATCTCAAACATTCCGTCAAAGTCATCCAGAGTTGCTGACAGCTTTTCTATCAGCTCTGCGTTGCCTTTGATCTCAGCATCACCTGACTTCAGGAGGGTTGTCAGGGAAGTTTGACCCAGCGCCATTTTTGTCAGGTCAGTTTTTTGAATGACCAGTTCAACATCAGTCTCCGGCAGTGTTTCCACTTCTATATTACTCATATTGGCGTTTGAAACTTCACCAAAAAAGCGCTGCTCCAAGTCCGGGTGATAAAGGCCAAAACTAAAGTCTAAACCCGCCTGCTCCGCTTTTTCGGCATTGAGGCGAACCGCCAGAAAGTCAAGAAACATGCCTGTTGGCGTATTAGCAATAACATCGGCAGAGGCCAGCTTAATGGATGGTTTGATCTCTCCGGTTCTCAACTCCACTGCACCTTGCAGGTAGGAGTTGCGCCACGCCATGGTTTCTGACTGATAACCCTGTTGCTCAAAGCTGTCAGCCAGTGCATAGCGATAATCCAGATTATCCGGGTGACATTGCACCAGATCGTTGAACAGCTGGGATGCTTCTTGATATTGCCCGTTATTGAAGTGTGAAACTCCTGCGCTATAAAGTGCCTCTGCACCCGCTGCATCCACATAAACACAGGACTTGTCTCTGGTTTCAAGCGGGTTGGTGTTTACCGGGTTCATATCGTGATAACCAAGATATAAATTGACCACCGCGCGAGCGTTGTGACTGTATGAACCGTGGTAGCCATTGGTGTGCCAGGTCTGCTTTTGAACCTCTGGCACCAGCTTCTCAATTTCACGACCTACGTCGTTAATAGTGGTGCCATGGTTGGCCAGGCGCATGGCCTGATTGTGAATAAAGCCATAGTTATCCCGCTGCAGGGTCATATACTCGGCAATTTCGTTGTTTTCAGTGGCGGGATCATTCCAGACTGGTGCCGAGTGTGCAGCGTGAATACTGTCAACCATTCCGGAATCCACAAAACGCATTTTCAGTTCAGTCAGATACTTGGTCCAGACCAGAGCATCACGAACTTTTGCTCCCCGGAAAGTGTAGATGTTATGCATGCCGTCATAAGTGAGCTCAGCGGTATTGAGTGAGCGGTATTGCGGAACATAGAGCACCATTTCCGCAGGTGCTTCAGCGCCCGGCATATTTATGGCATGAAACTCCAGGCCATCAATATTAATCACTTTTTCACGTGACGTAATTTCTGTCGTAGGCGCCACAAGAGTGACCTCGCCCCTTGACGTACCCAACCCCAGAGCATTGTCAACGATGCCTTTGGTACTATTGGTTAACGTTGTTCCATACTGATAGTTTGCCCGGCGGCCCATAGCAGTACCGGCGATGACGTTTTCGTCAGCCAGCTCTTTGATGAAATCTTTTGGCGCGTAGATTTGTGCGCCTTCGGCGAAGTTGCCGGACTCATAGACACCCCTGGAACCACCAAAGTGATCAGCATGCATATGGGAGTAAATCATCCCGGTAATTTTATGCTCACCATTGATATCAGGCAGGTGTGTTTTGGCAAAATCCCAGGCAGCTGCAGCCGCTTCCCGGGACAACAACGGATCATGAATGACATAGCCGTTTTTGGATCGATAAATGGTCATATTGGATAGATCAGCCCCGCGAATCTGATAGACACCATCCGTCACCTGATACAAGCCACCCGCCGTATAATTCAGCATACCCTGACGCCAGATAGACGGATTCACCGTGGCAGGTATTTCGTCAATCGACATATCCGTCATGTACTGAAAACGATTTTTCAGCTCTCCCGCAGCATGATTGCCAAATTCTGCGATCAGCCCTTTGCGGGTACGTTCAAAAGCGGATACATCTTTCCATGGCAGGTTTTTTGCCAGATTCTGGTTTGCCTGTTCAGTATGGGCAGTGGCAGGTTTGCCCTGATAGTCCTCGAGGCTGGTATATTCAGCACTTGCATTAAACGACGCAAGAATAGCAAGGGTAATAGCTGATAGAGTCTGTGTCGGTTTCATAGTGGTCCTTATTCACAGTTGAACTGAAGACTCGATCACTTTAATGGCTAAATTCATAATGATAAATTTACGATTTTTTAGTTTAATCATCACTGCTGGTTATATATTGATGAAAGCATCAAAGTTCGACCTTAATCTCCTGCGAGTTTTTCTGGCGGTCTATCGCTATCAATCAATCACAGTGGCGGCTGAGGTTATGGAGCTAACCCAGCCCGGCGTCAGTGGCGCATTAAAGAGAATGCAAAACCAATTGGGAGATACCCTGTTTGTTCGTGATGGCCGAGGCATTGCGCCAACGGATTTTGCCCACGAAATAGCCCGCCAGATTGAGCCCGCCCTGGAAACTATAAACAATACTCTCATTGATATGCAGGGACTCAGCCATCATGGAAAGCGCCGGTTCATCGTGTATACCCCAGAGCCCGTAATGCTGGTACTGCTCCCCAAGATTGAAGCTGACTCAACATTGGAAAACCGGGAAATAGTGCTTTTCCCAACACCGACCACTGAGGAAGAGTTACTTGATAAGCTCAATTTACGGCAAGCGGATTTAGCAATAGATTTTGCTCATGTCTCCACCTTATCTTATTTTTCCCAGCCTTTGTTTACTGACCAGATCTGCCTGATTGCCAGCCAATCCCACCCCAGAATCCAGGGAAGCGTTACAGCTGAGCAGTTTTATCAGGAAAAACATATAACGTTGAAACTAAGGCGTGAAAATACATTTTTGGCAGACTCTTTTACGCAAGAGCCCCTGCAACCAAGGAAGGTTATGGCTGAGTGTGACTCCCTGCTTGCGTTAATGGCTCTGGTAGCCAGTAGTGAAAGTATTGGCACTATGAGCAGCAGTCTGGCAAAGATGTTTTCTCAACAATTTGGTTTACAGATCATGAAAATACCGTTTCGTTCTTTGCCCATTAACTACAAATTGCTAGCCCATAGCCGGGTCCGGAATAGCAAAACCAACTGCTGGTTGCGCAGTAAAATTCTGTCTTATGTCACAGAGTTAAGGGGTGAATAGAAAAGGGCGGGCAGATCATTCCTGAAAAAGCTCCGTGACGACACGATTCTGGATGGACTTCTTTGCTATCTTCCAGAACTCAAGTGCTCAGGAGGGTGTCAAAAAAGTAGCAAGCAAAGCTGCTGATGAGCAGGCAATTCCCCACACCGCAGGTAAATCACGCAGAGATATGACAGAAGCAAGCATTCAACAGACCTGTCCCAGGTACTTTCATACTCTTTTTAATGCAACTGGTGAAGGCACCTGACCACTTTCAGCATAAATTAGCCGGATCGAACCAGGTTGGCCGTAGAAATTCAGGTATAACCACAGATGATGAAAACCGGACAGGTTTGAGAAACTACAACCAATGGACAAAGGGGGAGCAAAGGACTTGCTTGCAAGATGCATGCAAGGAAGGCCAACAACAGGCTGACGCCATTTCGAAGCTTCTCTGGAAACGTCAATCGCAAGATTGGCGTTTTTTTTCGTCTGGTTGTACCTTTAACAACGCACTTCAGCAATGCGCCAGCCAAAAGTTCTTATCGTGTCAGATCATCACCGCAGCATCCACATTTTAGCCCTGCGCCCCGGTATGTATAGCCTACGCCATTGGCTGTTTACTATGAATGTGTCAGCAGGTTCGATGACATCAAAGTAAGTTTGATGCCAGAAGAATTTGTGCTCCTCCGTATTTACCCAATACTCCTGGCCATGTTCACACTTGTTGATACCAACCACCGCAGCGGCGTCAGGCTCACCTCGGCTAAAAAGAAGAAAACAATCACCCTGCCCTATTATTCTCATTGGTAGCCCCTGGTTGGTTCTGTGAACTTCGAGCAACAGATTCTTGGCATCTTCATCCTTAATTCGCGTAAGCCCCCCAAGCTCGTTGAAGGTCTTACGCGAATGAAGATGAGAGCCGGTTACAGCAACGCTCGTCAGCAAACAGCGCCATGAATATCACGTTTTCCTGACAAGCCCTGGCAATCCGGGGACTGGAAGTTATGCTGTGGAATAGGCGAACAGAACCGCCTTTAATAACATGGCAGGGTCATCAGCTGGGCACCTGCCGCCGAACTACAAACTCTGATAATTTGCCCTGTGGTAGAGTTTGTAAATCAGGTAGCCCACAGAAGCAATCACACCAATTAAAACAAACGCTGCAACTTCTCCAGCTATTCCTTCTCCGATGGAGTCAGCAGTTTTTTTGCCAGAATGCTTTGGATCAGGTTTACCTTTACAACCTGGCATACAGCCTTTGGGTCTGCAAATCACAGATTTGCTGCCGGTCAACGACGAATTAGACCACGTATACTGGGCTGAACAAGATTTGCATGTAATAAAATCACCCTTCCTCTCATAATCCATTTCATCAGAATTAAAAGCGTACGAAGAGTTGAATGTACACTGCTCTTTTGACTTGGGGTTAACGCATGACCCATTTACATCAAGACCTGCAACACCTTCTGGTGATATAACTTCACTACAATTGTACATCCCCCTTTCTCGGCAATGAAAATAATAAGTATCGTTAGCCCTTGGACATCCGGGGTCATAGTCTTTTGCAGAAGCGTTTAATAAGTAGGATGACCTGATGCAAGTATCGCTTACCACTACGCAGAACAGCTGGTTTCTTAGTCTAACCGGAGCCCCATCAGGGATACTGATATCCGATGGCAGCTTGATCATTGTTTGCACTCCGGAATTTTGCTGGCTATCAAAGATAAAATAATGCTTTGTAACATTCATCTCTTCATCGCCTTGTTGCATGTAATAAGCCGTTAGCTCAATTCCATTTGTAACATTAACGGTACTCAATACAGGCGGTTGATAGGGCAAGTTATCAGCATAAAGATCTATAGACAGGAGACCTGCTGTAGCCGACCGATTATGTGAAGTTTGAATATGGCCAAGCTTCACGCTACCGGGACTCAGTACATTTATGTCAACGGCTTGCATGAATAGCGCGAGTATTTGCTTGGCGCAGGATGGCGAGGTAAAAATATGCTTTTTTGAAACCCGCACCCCAATACAAGGTTGAGCCTTTTCTGCAATGTAAATCCGGGGTTGAAAGTAAACAAGATTTTCGAAAGCGTTGCCCTGCGTATTTTCTTCGGCAAAGCTTTGAGCAGATAAAATTAGCAATAACAAACAATAGAAAAATGTTTTGTAGTTGTGCAGTCTCATAATAAATAACCTCTGATGAATTAACACTTACGCCGCCTGCTTATTTACAGCGGGTAGCGCTGCCGTAGCAGTTAGACTCGGAAAAACCTTCAGGCAGTAAAAAATACTGAAGCAGGTATGTACCAAGGCAATTGTTTTCATGATATTCATACACACAGCAGGCTTTAGAAGACCTGAGAGATACGATAGAAGCGACGATGCAGTATAGCTTGTAGCGCTCGGTCTGGACTGAAAACCTGAGCAAGCTTCAAGGCATAAAATCCTACGTTTAGACCTGGAAAAAAATATCAGTTCGAAACGTAGAGTTGAACAGAAGTAAGCGAACAGACTCCCTCCAGGAGGCCGACCGAACAGATAAAAACATCAGACACCTGACCGGAAAGACACCTGAAAGTGATCTAGGAGCCTTAGACCGAGAATAGCGCCCGTAGCGAGGACGGCAGGCTGCTAGGAGCCTTATATGGTCCGCCCCGTTTTGCAAGAGCCTGTTTTGTTAATTAGCAAACAAAGATAACTGCAATCATATATACGGCCTATTCATGAGGTCTAACCCTCTGGCCCTGATGGGTATCCGCGCAACCTGGCCTTATCAGTCCGACGGCCTCAAGGGCCAAGACTCCTATCAGGTTTCAGGTTGCCGGTTTTTACCTGTTTGCCATCAACTGTACATGCTCATCGCAATCTGCGGGGGGGGTTCCCCTTTGATTAAGCTTATGCTTTACTTTGCCGCTGCCGCCTTTACCTCATTATGCAGCCTTGTAAACTTCATTTCGGGTCATGATGACCCAGACAATCCGAGCCATTTTATTAGCCAGACCAACGGCGGCAACGTTGTGATTGCTGCGCTCATTAAGTTGGCTAACCCATTTTTTACAGCGGTCATCCTTATTTTTGAGGCAGTGGAGTACCGAACGTGCGCCGTGTATCAATAATGTGCGCAGGTATTTATCACCCCGTTTACTGATGCCCAGCAGGACTGACTTACCGCCTGTGGAATGCTGTCTTGGAACTAATCCCAACCATGCGGCAAGGTGTCGACCAGATTTAAAATACGTCGCATCACCAACGGCTGCCTTCAATGCTGTGGCAGTGATGGCTCCGATACCCGGCATAGTCATCATTCGACGACATTCGTCGTCGTTTTCAGCCAGCTCCTGAATTTTCTGGTCATACTGTTGAATACGCTTGTCAAGACTGGCCAACTCTTCTGATAAACCATGTAGCAGCTCACGAGTCAGCGAATGGAGTCCATTTTCAGCATCTTCCAGAATTCGTGGAAGCTGTGCACGAACTTTACCAATACCCTGGGCAACCACAATACCTTCTTCCAATAGTGACCCCCGGATCTGGTTAACCAGGGCAGTTCTCTGATCAACCGCTTGTTGACGATAGCGGTGCAGAAGTTGCCAGGCCTGCTGCTCTGACGTTTTAACAGGTACAAAACGCATGCTGGGCCGTGAAGCTGCTTCTGCAATCGCTTCAGCATCGTTGTAGTCATTTTTGTTGGTCTTGACATAAGGCTTGACAAATTGAGGTGAAATCAGCTTGACAGTATGCCCATAGTTCTTGAATAACCGAGCCAAATAGTGAGCACCACCACAAGCTTCCATAGCGATAATGCATGGCTCCAGATTTGCCACGTACTCCAAAAGGTTCTTCCTGGACAACTTCTTTCTGATGACTTTGCTACCCTGGTCATCAACACCAAACAGGTGAAAGTTGTTCTTGCCAATATCGATACCAAGTACTGAAATAGTCATGGGTGGTTCGCTCCGGTTAATCCTGTTTAAATGGTTAACTCCATTTTGGCTCATTTGAAGCCGTTTAGGAGGGGCGGACCATCCCATTAGACCGAGAATAGACTGCCCTACTGCGGCGGCAGCAAATTGGTCTGAAAATCCGCTTTTGTTCGTCAAATAGCTCGCTATTCACCGGGTAGAAGGAGCTACCAATTGTAGCTCCAACCCCCTCAGATCCCGGCGTGCGGATTTCCCGCACCGGGCTCTTCGATATTTGACTCACAGCACAGCCATGGATTTCATTGCCATAAAAGGCAGCATTATCCTCGGTTTCTGTAGCGGCAGAAGCTGCTTGAGGTTATGGTACTTTTCCCATGGAATCTTGCCTTTCCGGCATCGGCTACACAGCATCTTGTACCAGTAGCGGTCAACAAACCGGTAAAGCTTCTCCATACTTCGGAAGTTTCCTCCCAGACCGTAATACGCATAATGCCCTCTCAACCGTCGATTGATCGCTGTCACTTGTTCGTGCAGCGGTTCATGGCGTATTCGTCTCAGCAGTTCCTTCAGTTTGGCTATGCTGCGTCTTAGGCGGGATTTTTCCGTTCTCCTTCCCACCATGAAGTTTCCTTTCAGATTCCTTGTGCAGTAGTGCGTAAAGCCAAGGAAGTAAACCGTTTCCGGTCGTCTTCCCCCACGACTGGCAAAACGTCCGAACCTGACTAACCGGGTTTTATCCCGCTCCAGTTTCAACGCAAACTTCTCCAGTCGCTGTGGCAGCACATTCATGAACCGCTCCGCATCACTGCGATACTGAAAACACACCACAAAGTCATCAATGTACCTGATCAGCCATGCCTCGCCTTTTAGCCGAGGCTTGACCATGCACTCGAACCAGAGGTCAAGTACATAATGCAGGTACAGGTTGCTCAGAACTACGCTGATCGGCCCACCCTGAGGCGTACCTTCTTCACACTCTTGCAACTCCCCGGCCTCCATCACCCCGGCTTTCAACCAGCGCCGTATAAGGTTCAGGATTCTGGGATCACCGACCCGGTGTTCCACAAAACGAAGCAGCCATCCATGGTCAAGACTCCCAAAGAAGTTCTTCAAGTCCGCTTCCAGCACCCAGCTGACCTTTCGGCCTGAAACCACCTCGTTAAAAGTGGACAGGGCATGGTGCGCTCCCAGTCGTGGCCTGCCACCCATGGAACAGGGCAAAAAGTCCTGCTCATAAATAGCATTCAGCACATCAGCAACACTTCGCTGCAAAGCCCGGTCATTGATGCAGGGAACACCCAGAGGGCGCTTTTCCTTTTTTCCCGGCTTGGGTATCCATGCCCTTTTGACCGGCGGTGCCTTGTAGCCTTGCCGATGGATAGACGTCAGTGTCTGTTCCAACCACCGCTTAAAGTCTTTCTTTGTCTCTTCGACAGTCAGCCCATCGACTCCGGGCGATGTGTTGTGTGGAATCTTGTTCAGATTCATACACAGGCTCGCCGGGGTAATATGATGTGCCAGACTTGTAAAGCGAAGTTTCGGATAACTCCGGGCTTTCGCTGCTACCCTCTCCAGTCCCGTTGCCATGGCTGGTTTACCTTCTCACTGCGTAAAAGACCGTAACTCCCTCAGATGTGGAGCCCATGTTTCCCTGGAAAGGCTCAAATACCGCCAGCCGCTTCCCCATGTGACGGGCTCTCCCCGCCTCGGAGTACTATCAGCTGGTCTGACTTCCTGAACGTCATCAAGTCGTTCTTGCTTTACAGGCTCGTCGGACCCTACAGGCTCCGCCTGAACGTTCAGGATCTCCCTTGTTCACGTAAAATCATTCGATAACATGCCGTGGGTACGAACCCCGGAAGCAGTCGGGATGCCTTGTCATTAGCGGAGCTCCCGACTTCCGCTTTCCCCATTGAGAAAGAAGGTCAGCTACTTCAACCACGTTCAATTTCGGGGCTAATTATCCCTTAGCAGACGTTACGGCCTGTTATCACCCTGTCTACGCTTCGCAGTAGTCGTTACCTTCTACCACGCAAGACTCGGTACACGGCTGCCGACCACAGCTTTACCGCGATGACCATTTCAGGCCACAAGATTTTACGCGCTTGCAAGGCGCAATCCTCACAAAACCGAATTTTCATCCTCAATTTTCTGCCGTCCTCGCTACGGGCGCTATTCTCGGTCAGGCTCCTAGAGGTTTTTTCCAGCTTTCGTTTCCAGTATCCAAATTTGGATACCCGGATGTCGTGCTGCTTGCACCAGGCATTCTGGGACAGTCCCGACGCCTGCCAGGCCTGGATGCGTTCTTGCCATTCATTGTGCTCGGGTGAGTTTTTTGCCATACCGGCCTCCGTTTTCTTGGGAGGCTTATCATTTCAGGCTGGAGTTTGATTCTGAAGTACGTGGGTTTGTTTGGCGTTTACGGTTTAACAACCAGGATCCACGTTGCGACGGATGCGCTTGGTAATCCTCTTCGCTTCATTCTCACGGCTGGACAAGCATCAGAATACGGACAGGCAAATGCTCTGATAGAGTGATTTTCAGCGGACTCCGTTCTTGCTGACAAGGGATATGACTCAAATGCATTCCTCCTCGAGGTCAAGAAGTCAGTTGCTGAAGCAGTGATTCCCCCGAAGTGAAATCGGGTAGATCAGCAAAAATATGACAAAGAAATCTACAAGGAGCAAAATCTAATAGTGAGAAAACGTGAGTAACAGGTACAAAAAAAGCCTCCCATTTCTGGAAGACTTTTTGGAGTTGGTGCCCGGAGCCGGAAAATTAATCCTGGATATTCCAGTTACTTACAGAATTAGTGGTAATCCTGTTGTGATCAAAAAATTTGAACGTTGCCAGCTTCACCTGTTTTCCGGGTACTTTCAGGGTGCCTGTGTTCGGAGTCCGTCTGGGCAGTAATATTAGCCATGATTTTTCAATCACGCCCTGCGCGAATTTCACGGGACTTGATAAGGAAAAATCCTTTTCATGCGCGTAGCGTCGCCTGTTGACCCGTCGGACAGAACCGTCATGGCAGAGCAATCCTGTCAAAACCAATCTGCCAGATCGTCCAGAGAAAAGCCCCTGTACTCAATTTCATACCCCTTCAGTTGCTGCACCAACTTGATGGCTTTTTCCTGTAAATGCGTTTTTCGGATATTTTTCGGGTTACGCTTGATTTCAGCAATCAGGACTTTTTTATCCAGTTCATTGACCGCGACAAGATCAATTTCATTCTGGTTCCCTCTCTCCCAGTAACTGCCGACGATATTGTACTCGCCAGTTTCCGCAATCACTTCCCTGACGATTTGTTTCAGCCAGTGACCACTCCAGGTCGGGTAATCACGCTCAATGACTTTATGGATAAACGGAAAGTTGCCAATCTCCACTGCGCTACGGTGCTTATAAATAAAGCGAAACCAAAAGGCCAGGAAAGCATCGGCAATACGATATTTAACCAACCGGGTTCCCGGTTTAGACAACACTGGTCGGTTTCGGCTGATGATATCAAATTCATTTTCCAGGCGATCAAGCTGTGGCCCCACGGAAATACCCAGCAAAGATTCTATTTCAGGTCGGCTCGTACTCCCGGAAGCAATAGCAGCCAGTATGGAAAAATAGGTACCATGTTCAGGTCCGAACTCTTCAGCCAGACGATAATGCCCTTCCTCAATGACCAGACTGTGTGCGTTAATCAGCTGCGACCAAAGGTCGGTTGCAGGATCTATGTTAAACAGCCACTCCAGATATTTAGGAACACCGCCACTGAGCATGTACCACTGCAGAAGTTTTTCAGGTGCAAACTCCTGTCGGTCATTCAGCATCTGGGCGATATAGCGACAACGCAACGGCTGAAGGTTGATGCGATGATCGGCACGACCAAACAAGGGCTCTCGTCCATCCTGAAACAACCGGGTCATAAGGCTGTATAAAGAGCCACAGCAGACCAGGTGCATACGACTCTGTTGTCTGTATCGATCCCATAAATCCTGAAGTTCGGAAAAAAACGCCCGATTAACCCGCTGGATATCCTGAAATTCATCCAGTATGACGGTAACCGGCGTTGTGATGCTGAACTGCAACAGGATTTCCATGACTTCCCGAAGACGTGCAGGCTGACCAAATATGGGAATATTTAAGACCGTTCTGATTTGCTCGACAAACTCCTCGCACAGCAATGACTCCTGCTTTCTGGATACGAACAGATAGATAGAGGCTGCAGAAGTATTGCGCTGAGGAAAGGTTTTATTTAACAGCGCTGTTTTACCGACCCGGCGCCTTCCTACTACAGTTGTCAGGTGGGCCGTTCCTTTAGAGGCTAGTTCACTCCACTCACGGAGCTGTTCAAGCTCATCTTCTCGATTATAGAATATCATCAAAAGTTACCGTAATAATTATTACAGTAACTATATCACAAAAACGGTCCTCTCCATACAAATATGCTCTGCGCAAACATCGAGCTATAAGTACTCAGCTACCTTCAGTGTCGATGGCCGCTATGTGGTGACCGCCAGCCTGGATAGCAAAGCGAAAATCCATAGCAAAAAGAACGAAGGATCATGGCCCTGCTGTGTCGGGAGTGTTGCCCAGGTTTGCTTCTGCCTTCTCAAGCATCAATATCAGCTGCTCACGTTTTTTCCTCCTGGCCAGGTCCAGGGGTGTCTGGCCATGGCAATCCCTGGCATGGATATCAGCGCCGCTGTCGATCAGGACAGACAGAGACCGAATGGCATTTAACATGACAGCATGATGCAGCACCGTCCGGCCCATGCTGCTGGTAGCATCGATATTTGCCCCGTTATGGATCAGGAATTGTGCAGTCTTTGCCATGTCCCGCTTCATGGCCTTGTGCAGCGGGGTCAAGCCTTCAGGTGAAGCGATATTAACATCTGCCCCGCTGTTAATAAGGACTTGAGCACAGTCGATTCGGCTACACTGGGCCGCGTGATGCAAGAGCGATTCCCCTCCCTTTAACTCATTGACGGAAATACCGGACTTTGTCTGCTTATCAATCAACAGTTCCAGGCAGGCAGAATGACCATGTCGGGCAGCGTAGAACCCGGGCGAAAATCCACCGCTATCCGTGGCACTGATATTGGCATTGTTATCGATCAGGACTTGCACACACTGCACGTGACCGTTCATGACGGCCAGGTGCAGGGGAGTCAGGCCCTGTACATTCCTGATATTAATATCTGCTTTATAAGCCAAAAGGAGTTGAACACACTCCAACTGGCCAAATTGTGCGGCCAAATGCAGAGGGCTCCAATGCCTGTTACTCCTTAAATTAATATGCACATGGTCTTTAGCATTCAACAACACAGCCATACAACGAACCCTGCCAAACTGAGCAGCGATGTGCAGGGGGGTAAAGCCTGCCTCATCCACGGGATTGATGCTCACCCTTTTGTCCATCATCAGTAACCGAAGACATTCACTGTGATCATTTTTGCTGGCAAAATGCATGGGCGTCCATCCCCCTCCTCGTTGGGAGCTAACGATCAGCGCCTGGTGTTCAAGCAAGACTTTCAGACACTTTACACTCCCTTCCCGGGCAGCAATATGCAGGGGCGTCAAGCCATAAAGGGTCCTGGCATTGATATCAGCCCCTTGCCTGATCAAGGCCAGCAGATACTCCACGCTGTCGAACATGAGGGTATTATGGAGGGGGGTATTATTGCCCTCTGTAAGGGCCTGGATGTTGGCACCGTATTTGAGCAGGATATCCACGGAGTTTCGCTGGGGAGTTAAGGTGGCTCTGTGAAGAGCAGTCATACCGTCAGAGGTGGCCGCATTGACCTCATGCCCGGCGCCAAGCAAAAGTTCCACACATTCAACATGTCCCTGATCTGTGGCACTGTGCAGGGGTGACCAGCCAGGCTCTGTGGTGGCTTCAATAAACCCGGCACCATGAGCGAGTAAAAGCTTTACACACTCCGGATACCCTTGATGGGCAGCGCTGCTCAGTGGCGACAAGTTTCTGTTGTTTCTGCAATTGACGTTTGCCTGTCGGTGCAGCAGCCACTCCACGCACCGGGCGTTGCCAGCCAGGGCTGCCATATGTAGGGGCGTAGAGCCGCCGTTGTCCGTGGCATCCAGCAGGCTGGCATTGTGCTTGAGCAACAGTTCCAGAAAGTCCATACGGCCAGTAAAGGCGGCAACGTGCAGGGCTGTCCAGCCATTGTCGTCTTTGGCATCGACAGCTAACCCTCTGTCAAGCAGTACTTGCAGGGAATTAATGGGGCCACTTCGGGTGAGAACATGCAAGAGCGTCTTGCCCTTGTCCAGCAGGGCATTGATATCGGCTCCGTGATCCAGCAGGATTTGAGCACACTTGCCATGACCATTGAGAACGGCAAGGTGCAGTGCCGTATGGTGGTGATCACGGGTGGCATCTATGTTCTCTTCATGCCTCACCCAACTCCTCTCCCGTTTCTGTCTGGGCCCGATGAAGAGCAGGGCTGCCACACACGCATCGTGCCCCATCATAGCTGCGAGATGCAGGGGAGTGGTTTCAAAATGGTCAATTTCATTGCCAATCGCCTTGAATTCAAGAAAACGTTCCACGCACTTCACCTGACCATGCAGGGCAGCGCTGTGCAGGGGCGACCTGCCCATACTGTCCCGGATATTGATATTGGCACCATTGCAGACCAATGTCCTGACACACTGCTCCTGGCCAAATTCGGCAGCAAAATGCAGGGGCGTCGCGCCTGAAGACGAGACGGCATTGACATCAGAGTGATGGTCAATAAGCATCTGTACACACGCCTCATTGCCGGCCTGGACAGCGATATGCAGCAGCGTGACATAGCCACCATAAAACGCTGAGTAGAAGCTTTGACCGGCCAGCTCGGATTCCCGGTCAAGCCAGTCAGACAGCGCCTCAATATTTCCGGAACGACAGCATTGCAGGGGCAGAGGTTCATCGCCAGAAGTGGCCTGGTCATACAGTGGCTCAGCTGCAGCCTCATCTTCACCTTCATCTGACAGTTCCATATCTACCCCGGTGGCACGCTGCACAGCACACTGGAGTCCCCGTAGCTCACCCCTTGGTATCGTTTCTGCACCCTGGCGAGTAAGCATTAAAGTACCTCCTGCAGAACCATCATCAACAGAAACGGTATTTGCACCGCCCCTCCAGACAGGTACACCCCGTTGGGAGGCAGATGGTTTTTGAACAGGCAGAACGGCTACCGGTGCAAGGAAACGTTCCAGGACAGCATTGATCTCGTCATTTCTGTTTCTTTGATGCCCACTTCTAATTTGATTGGCAATCATATAACCCAGTGCTGTTACTGCGTTTTCAGACTCTGTCAACACCGCCGAAGCTCCCCCGGTTGCACCTTCAGTGGATTGGGGCGCATTGCTTATTTCTCTTTGCTTTTTGGCTACCAAATAGTTATAAAGTTTTTTCAGCTTTAGCGATTGATCTTTCTTGCAGAATCTTTTCATAAACTCATCTTTCCCAGCAAGGTTGTCAGGAAACATTGCGTGCAACAAAGAATAAAAAGTGGTTGCTGTGGGCGATTTCTCCGCCAAAAACCTCAGCAGAATCATAGTGTCATTGATATCTCCAGTATCTGGGTAGTTGTTATAATTGATATAGGCCGTCACTTCCAGAAAAGCTGGCGTTAACGGATAATCCAGAAAGTCAGAGCGTAACGCTTTGTTGTCGTTTATTCCCGGTAGTCCATAATTTGTCGGTAAGAGTGTCTTTCCCTGATCGCCAAGACCTGAAAGAGAAAAAATAGCCTGACCCGGAGTCAGGCTGCCTGAATAGTATTCTTGCTGACTGCCCTTTTGATTTAAACCAGTCGGCCATTCTTTTGCCGTTATAGTAATACCTGAAAAATGCTGCCCTGTTTTTTTAATATCAGTTGAAGCATCAACAGGCGCAAAAAAAACCTTCTTCTTTTTTGCCAGAGCCTGCAAATCAATAGGTATCTGATTATCTGAAATATCAGTCACAACCAGGGACTGGTGAGCATCTGCCCGAAGTCTGATGATATTTTTCTTGTTAATGTCAGAAATAAGGAGTACCGAGCCTTTTTGGGAATCAAAAAATGGAGTAAAACCATGGATCGATAAAATCATATCGGCCTCAACAATAATGAAACCGTCACCGAGAACTATAGATAATGGCCCAGGCGGAGCATTTGGGAGAGTAGCTCCTTTAACCGTTCCAGTGGTAATCAAAATAGAAATTAACAATGTCTGCAACAAACTTTTTTCCACTGAAAAACCTCACTTAACATATAAATTTGAGCATACCTGAATATCCAAATCCCCCCTGTGCCAGCATAGTTGTCGCCTCTCCTGAATTTAGAAACCTAAACAGGGGGCGGGCACTGAGTGATCAATGGCTCGCTATTCAGAAGAGCTCAAAGAGTCCATCATTCAGATGATGATGCCCCCCAATAATAATGCGCCAGTTTCTCAGCTGGTACGTGATACTGGTATCCCCGATGTGACTCTGTACACTTGGCGAAAGAAAGCTTTATCTCAAGGAATACCTGTGCCAGGCAACGGAAAAAATCCAGATCAGTGGACACCGGAAAACCAATTAGCCGTGATCATTGAAACGGCGGCGTTATATAAAGCAGAAATGGCCGAATACTGTCGTAAGAAAGGCCTTTTTGCTGAACAAATACAGCAATGGAAAGCAGCCTTTATCAGTGGCGTTTCGGCCAAACCTGTCAACCCTGGCTATTCCAGAGCATTCGGCCACTCAATCCGGTAGCATCCGGCCACCTCCCTCATCGGAGCGCAGCGACGCATCGGAATGGAGCTTAGGACTTATATTTGGATCTTGCCAGTTTAGTCTCTTCCAATATGAAATGAGCCTGAAGGGGAGCCCAGTTTCCAACATGCCTGTTAGCTTGAGAGTCTGAAGCTTTTCCAGGGTAGGATTGAGTAACATGATTCTTATCCCTTTGTTAACTGTTATTGGTAGTAGTCTGAGCCGCGCAGGTTCTCATGGTCATCCGGCAGCACTTCATCAGGCTCCAGCTCTGACAACGACTGTTGATCCAGATTGTTTTTCAGGATGGACTCAATGCTTCGGTAGGAGCAGGTATCTGCATACAGTGCACGACGGCGGGCGTTTTCCAACCGGTCATGACCATAGCCTTAACCTAACTTCATGATGCCGAGGCAACTGCGGTCACTTTGCTCTGGATGTCGACGGGTTGAGAGGATGCGACGGATGACTGCTTCTGTTTCCGGACCTGTCCTTGCCCCCTGTTTTGCAGTCGCTCAGGCGTCCATTCGGCATACTTTCGGTGTTTTTCAGGCATATGCCCTGGCTCGGTGGTATGACGCCCTTTATGCTAGGAACGTTGGTAGTAGGAACGTTGGTAGTGGCCAAGTCAACCCCGACACGGCAAAGCGTCCCAGATAGTCACTTACGGTTGCTCGGGAAATATTACAGCTGTTAGCGATTTTCCGCTCGCTGAGGAGGTGCTCGAATTTGAGTCTGAGTACTTCACGAATCTTGCGCATGGGCAGTCTCTTCATGATGCTATCCGCTCGTCCTTGAAGAGGTCTCAAGTTTGAGGGTAGCGGTGAAAAATAGGACTGCGCCACTGGTCAGAAAAGGGGTGGCTGGATTTACCGGAATCAGTGGCCGGATACTACCGGAATGGCTCCGGAATACCCAGAAATGCCCCACAGATTTTGCTGACGAGGCATTTTTTTAGCTACGTGATCCGTATGGCCGGTGTTGTGGGAGGAGCAGAGTTGTGAGACTCTGCCCTTTCCCGATTAGGCATCTAATTCAGGCTGGAATACTTCTTTGAGTTTCTTTTCACCTTGCTCAAACAATAGACGGTAGTTAGAGCAAAACTTTTCTTCATTAGGCTCAAGAAGCACTTCTACAGATGGTGCAATACCCTTTTTCCAAGCTGGCAAGTCAATACCGTGGAGCCGACACAATGTATTTGTTAACATCTCTGCTATTCCCCCAGAGCCTCTGCAGGTTGGAGCAAGGTGAACGTACCACCAGTGTATTCTTGGAATAACACTTAGATCACCGCTTATGGCTTTATCTATTAAATTTCTTACATGCTCTAGCACGATGGGTATTTGTTCCCTACCAGTGTGTAGCCAAAGACCAGATTCTTGATTATCTCCAATATAATCATCATCGCCCACTCCAAACCATCTTTCGCTTTCATATCTTCTATTGCCAGATTCTCTAGGGCAAAAAACATACTGCGTTAATGGAATTGGCGTATCATCTATGTGGCCATGAACCAAGCCATATCTCAATTCACCCGTAGCACCACCGCCATAAAAATGTTTTCTTGCCCATAATAATCCGTCGTCACTGATCAAATTGAAAAAGTGTTTTTTGTCATATGGAATCTTTACAGCCCGTTCCAGTGCATAGCCATATGCCTTACTTTTACGGTTTATTTTTGTATAACACGATTTATTATTAAATAAAGCACCCCCTGTATTTAAATCTCTACGCAAACCAAATAGGTTGAATTTCTCATTATTTCTTTTGAGCGCTATATGTTTTCTTGTTTTTTCAAAATGCTCAATAATGTTTGATGATTTCAGGTCATTTTTTTTAATACTATCCACTGCGTTTGTTACTGCATTTTCAAATTCAAGATCCCAAATTTTCGGATCGCCATAATTAAGCCACTCAACCCCTCTTTGTGCTATGTGCTTTCCTTCTGGTGTAGCACTTTCAAATTCAGGTATTTTTCTTGCTGTAGTATCTTGTATACTTTGAGCTTTTTCTTGATCAATATTAGAGTGTTTGCCAAGTAAGCTAGAGCTTGTGGTTACTGGATTCATGTATTTTAGTCCTCTTAGTCGTCCTTTAGTTCTTTAGTTCTTTATTAAGTTCAATATTGTTACTGACAGAGATGTAAGGATGCCTAACAAAAACTATTTGGTTCTGGACGTCTATAGCCGCATGATTGAGAGTTGGGAAGTCCATCAGAGGGAGTCCTCTGATCTGTCTGCTCAGATGATCCGCAAAGCTTTCATGCATCATAAGATCAGCCTTCAGGAACAACCGCTGGTCCTGCACTCGGATAATGGTAGTCTGATGAAGGGGGCGACCATACTGAGTACTCTTCAGCAGCTGGGTGCACAGACATCGTTCAGCAGGCCACGTGTGAGTGACGATAACTCAAACCCGGAATCAGACTTCAAAATCATGAAATACCCACCCGGCTATCCGAATCACTTCTCCAGTCTGGAGTCAGCCAGAGAGTGGGTGTATGGGTTCGTAAACTGGTACAACATGGAGCATAAGCACAGTGGCATCAAGTTACGACAGACACACAAGGAAGGCTCAAAAAAAGGGTCTGAATCGTGAAAGAGTTTACCGTAAAGCAAAAGAGCAACACCCTGAGCGTTGCTGAAGTCGTATAACCAGAAACTGGAAATTACCGCTAGAGGTATGACTTAACCCTGAGCGATCAGAGAATCAGCAGCATTGTGATTTAGCTGCATAAGTTGAGGCAACATCTTTGTTGACAAACACCGCCCTCCATATTTGGGTGTCCTAATTTCTCTATCCTAATTTCTCTATTTCTTTCGCTTTGCTCTAAAAGTCACTAACAATATCTTCTATGTGGTTTTCCGGTCCAGATGAAGAGGAAGATCCGCCAGATTATTGCTCGCTGGGCAAGCTCTTTATGAATCTGGATGTCTTATTTGTTTTTTTTCGGATTTAAAGGCCTCTTTCGAGCATCTGTTCTAAACAAGCAGAGATCGCTTACTTCACATCATTTACAGGTTCAGCCCTTCAGTTTGCGGCAACAAACCTACTATGGCGTCTGCTGACTTCTGTTTTCCCATCCCAACACCTCACGATGCCGGTAGCCTGAGGCAGGAGAACAGATCTCCCGAGGTAATGCGCGTGACCTTCCCACTTATACCCGCCGCATCTACGTCCGCAGTTTCCATGCAAGTATTGGGCTTTGAAGATAATGGCCTTCTTACCCACTGCGACCGCCTACTATGCGATTCCTGTTCGTCGGGTCAGTGTTTTGCCTTCAGCTTTCTTCAGATTCCACCTCACGATGGACACCCTTGCCGTTCGGCTAATCATTCCCCTTGCCGGGCTGATAGAGGACTTTCACCTCCAAGTCATCCAGCCGCCACCACGCGTACTGGTACAGCGCCGTTTGGCGCTACGCGCCATACTCGGCGCACCACAAAAAAAAGCCTCCCATTTCTGGAAGACTTTTTGGAGTTGGTGCCCGGAGCCGGAATCGAACCGGCACGATCTTAACGATCGGCAGATTTTAAGTCTGCTGTGTCTACCAATTTCACCACCCGGGCTAAATAAATAGCTTATCTATTCAAGCCGAAAAAAAACAGGCTAGTTACCTGTTTTTTTGAATTTGGAGGCGAGTACCGGAGTCGAACCGGTCTAAATGGAGTTGCAGTCCACTGCATAACCGCTTTGCTAACTCGCCTTTTATCTCTTGAGAGACTGGATCGGGAACGGGTTTCGCCACTGCCATGTATAGACGAACCCAACCTTTCTCAGCTCGCAGACTTATCTGTAATTGAACTGGAGCGGGAAACGAGACTCGAACTCGCGACCCCAACCTTGGCAAGGTTGTGCTCTACCAACTGAGCTATTCCCGCAATGAAGATAATTTAGGACTTCTTCAAAGTCCGGAGCAGGAAACGAGACTCACTCTTTAACTCTGAGGCGACCCCAACCTTGGCAAGGTTGTGCTCTACCAACTGAGCTATTCCCGCAATGAAGATAATTTAGGACTTCTTCAAAGTCCGGAGCAGGAAACGAGACTCACTCTTTAACTCTGAGGCGACCCCAACCTTGGCAAGGTTGTGCTCTACCAACTGAGCTATTCCCGCAATGAAGATAATTTAGGACTTCTTCAAAGTCCGGAGCAGGAAACGAGACTCACTCTTTAACTCTGAGGCGACCCCAACCTTGGCAAGGTTGTGCTCTACCTACCGAGCTATTCCCGCAATGAAGATAATTTAGGACTTCTTCAAAGTCCGGAGCAGGAAACGAGACTCACTCTTTAACTCTGAGGCGACCCCAACCTTGGCAAGGTTGTGCTCTACCTACCGAGCTATTCCCGCATTTGTATTCGTCAGTGCTTGAAGCGTTTGGGCTTCGTCTCCGTCGAAGATGCTGCGTAGTTTAAGAATATTTCGTCTGCTGTCAATAGATTGGAGCAACGAATTAGCTTTCAGCCCTAGAGAATGGTGTCAGATCAGGCCATGCCGCATGAAGGTATACGTACATGGACCAGAGTGTGAGGATCGCAGAAATGTAAAGCAGTGCCAAACCAATATAACCAATCATGGATTCCAGGGGAGCAGGTGCAAGCAGTAACAAGGTAATCGCCATCATTTGCCCGACCGTTTTAAATTTTCCGATCATATTCACCGCCACACTGGTACGCTTTCCTATTTCGGCCATCCATTCACGCAGAGCAGAAATAACGATTTCCCGACCAATAATGATAACAGCGGGTATGGTCATCCAGGCTGCCCTGAATTCGTCGACCAGCAGACACAACGCTGTTGCAACCATGATTTTGTCTGCTACAGGATCAAAAAAAGCCCCGAAGGGTGTGGTCTGATTCCAGCGCCTGGCAAGATATCCGTCAAACCAGTCAGTGACAGCAGCTGCTGCAAAGATGCCTGCACAAAGGGTGTAACGCATCTCAATGGGCAGGTAGAAAATCAAGACCAGAAAAGGAACCAGAACAACGCGTAGCATCGTCAAAGTATTTGGAATATTCATAGCAACAGATAACTAACCATGATGTGAAAACAGTGCTGAGATCTTTGTATAAGAGCCCCCATACAACCTCGAATGGTCTGGTGCAGATGGAGACCCGACAGACTGTCGTTGAAAGTATTTACAGCCGCATAAGTTACACAGTCAGGAGACAGAGTACAAACCCGAATCCAGAAGCCTGTCAATTTCGGCCTCCTAGGAACCATGTAAATGAGCATGTATTTGCTCTGCCAGGTTCTGACTGATTCCCTCGACTTTTGCCAACTCATCTACTGGTGCATTCATTACGCCATGACGCCCTCCGAAGAACTTGAGCAATGCAGAACGGCGTTTGGCACCAATGCCCGGAATATCTTCCAGAGTTGATCGCTTTCTGGCAACACTGCGCTTCTGCCGGTGGCCGGTAATGGCAAACCTGTGTGCCTCGTCTCGTATATGTTGAATCAGTAGCAGAGCGCCATCTTGTTCCAGTGCAGCTAGCTCCCTGCCCTTATAGATGAGTGTTTCAAGACCTGGTTTTCTGGAAACTCCTTTAGCGACACCCAATAAAGGAATATGTTGCAGAGACAAATCGTACATGACTTCCTCTGCCACCCTCAACTGCCCCTTACCGCCATCAATCAATATCAGACCAGGTGTGTTCTCTGGATGCTCAGCCAAGCCTTTATAACGCTTATGTAAGGCTTTCTTCATGGCTGCATAATCATCACCGGGCTCAATGCCTGTTATGTCGAAACGCCGATACTGGCTTTTATCAGGCCCATCCTGATTAAAAACAACACAGGAGGCAACAGTTGCTTCTCCCATGGTATGACTGATATCAAAACATTCAAACCGGGCTAAAGGTTCTTTCAGCTTCAGCAGCTTACCCAATTGTTCCGTGCGCTTGCGCTGGTGAGTTTTCCCGGCCAGCTCAGACTGAAGGCTCATCTGTGCATTTTTTTCTGCCAGCTTCAACCAGTCCTGCCGCTCTCCCCTCACCCGATGCTTGATTTTGACACTTTTACCCGACAACTGACTTATTCCCTGCTCTAGCACCTGACAATCCTCCATGGCAATGGGCAGGATAATCTCAGAGGGAAAATTGCGACTGTTGGCGAGCTTGATATAAAATTGGGCCAGAAATTCTGACAGGTGATCTTCCGGCTGAAGATCCAGTCTGAAGTTCGGAAAATAGCTCTTGTGACCCAATAGCTGACCATTGCGGAAAAAAAGTACCGCAAAACAGACCTTACCCATCTGGTTGCTGTAACCGACTATGTCAGCATCGCCGGTGCTGCGGTTCACCGACTGCTGCTCCTGGACATGTCTGAGCTGGCTGATCTGATCCCGAATTTCAGCTGCCTCTTCAAACCTCAATGCTTCAGCCTCATTCTCCATTCTCTTGATCAGTTTACGGATGAGTTGTTGACTCTTTCCTTCCAGAAACTGACGAGTATCCTGCACATCTTGCTGATACTCTTCCGGCCTGACCAGATTGACACACGGAGCCTTACAGCGTTGAATCTGGTGCTGGAGACAGGGACGGCTTCTATTGCGAAAATAACTGTTCTCGCACTGCCTGACTTTGAACACCTTTTGCAGTAGATTCAGACTTTCCCGCACGGCACCGCCACTGGGATAAGGGCCAAAAAACAAGCCTTTCTTGCTTTTACTCCGACCTCTCTGATAGCCAATGCGAGGGTATTCATCTTCTAAAGAAAGATAAATAAAGGGATAGGACTTATCGTCTCTGAGAAGGATATTGTAAGGCGGCTTCCGGTCCTTGATGAGGTTTTGCTCCAACAGCAGAGCCTCCAACTCGGAGTTGGTAATGGTAACCTCTATAGTGTGTATCTTGCTGACCAGTGCCATGGTTTTGGTGGTCAGACCAGTAGGACGAAAGTAACTGGAAAGACGGTTTTTAAGATTTTTCGCCTTACCGATATAGAGGGTATTCCCGAGATTGTCCCGCATGTCATAGACACCCGGTTGTCTGGGCGCCTGTTTTAGAAAAGCCTTGTGATCGAAGCGCTCTTTTTCTTCACCCTGAACCATTGAGCCTGTCATGGAGTGTTAATACTGTCGATTAATTTCGAACAGTATACTGACAAACTAACCCAGAGACCTACTGAAACTTTAGTTCAGAGCATACGGCTGATTAGACAGAAACAATATCCTGCCCCACTTCAATCAGGCCACATCGAATGGCCAGATGAGTTAACTCCACATCACTGTTTATTTGTAGCTTCTCAAAAATACGGTAGCGATAACTGTTCACCGTTTTACTACTCAGACACAGCTTGTCTGAAATAGTTTGCACCTTTTCACAGTTGACGATCATCAGGCATATCTGCATTTCCCGGCTGGAAAGTTTTTCAAAGGGGGAGCCGGAGGAAGGACGTAACGATTTCAGTGCCATTTGCTGTGCAATATCAGGGCTAATGCAACGCTTGCCAACGACCACTGACTTGATGGTGGTCACCATCTCGTCGATACTGATGCCTTTGGTCACGTACCCGGCTGCACCGGCTTCCATCAGCTTGGCAGGATAAAGCTCATCATTGCAGACGGTGACAGCAATGACCTGAATTCCCGGGAATGACTGATTAATTCTGCGGGTGGCTTCCAAACCACCAATGCCTGGCATACGAACATCCATCAAGACAACCTGAGGCTTCAGGCTTCGACATTTCTCAATGGCTTCTTCCCCACTGCTGGCCTCTCCGACAATGACCAGCTCCTGTACATCAGAAAGCATACGGGATAGCCCCGTTCTCACCAGATCATGATCGTCAGCAATCAGTACGCGAATCATGAAACACTCCAACCTGCATCTTTATAGTTGTTATTTTCCTAATCCGTCTCTTACTTCCCTGATGGTAAATCATTCCAATGCCACCAAAAAAGCCTGTGCACGAATAATACCGTACAGCAGGCTTATTATGCTACCAGCCTGATAGCAACATCAGACTCTGAAATCAGAGCTTGCCTTCCAGCTCTGGTACAGCTTCAAACAGATCTGCTACCAGACCATAGTCGGCTACCTGGAAGATAGGCGCTTCTTCGTCCTTGTTGATGGCAACAATGACTTTAGAGTCTTTCATACCTGCCAGGTGCTGGATCGCACCGGAAATACCTACAGCAACATAGAGGTTGGGAGCAACAATCTTGCCGGTCTGACCGACCTGCATGTCATTAGGAACAAAGCCTGCGTCCACCGCAGCACGAGAAGCTCCTACGGCAGCACCCAGCTTGTCAGCCAGTTTGTACAGGATTTCGAAGTTTTCTCCATTACCCATACCACGACCACCGGATACTACGATTTTGGCACCACCCAGCTCAGGGCGATCAGACTTGGCCATTTCTTCACTGACAAAAGAAGAAATACCTGCATCGTGGGCAATATCCAACTGTTCAACAGCTGCACTGCCACCTGTAGCGGCGACAGGATCAAAGCCGGTACCACGAACGGTGATAACCTTCACAGGAGCACCACTCTGTACTGTTGCGATGGCGTTACCGGCATAGATAGGACGGGCAAAAGTGTCAGCATTATCTACGCGGATAATGTCAGAAATCTGATCAACATCCAGCAGAGCAGCAACACGAGGCATATAGTTTTTACCGCTGGTGCTGGCAGCACTCAGAATATGGCTATAGCCTTTGCCCAGCTCAGCAACCAGCAAACTGACATTTTCTGCCAGCTGATGCTCATAGGCGGCGTTGTCCACAACCATAACCTTGTTGATACCTTCAACGGCTGATGCTGCTTCGGCAACAGAACCACATCCGGACCCGGCGACTAATACATGAACATCATCGCCTATTTGGCGGGCAGCCGCTACAGTATTCAGAGTGGCTGCGCCCAAGGCTGCATTATCATGTTCTGCAACTACGAGAATAGCCATTAGATTACCTTCGCTTCTGTTTTCAGTTTTTCGATCAGTTCATCAACACTGCCCACACGGATACCGGCACTGCGCTCGGCGGGCGGCTCAACTTTCAGTGTGTTCAGGGAGGAAGTTACCTCAACACCCAGATCTGCAGGTGTTTTGACGTCCAGAGGTTTACGCTTGGCCTTCATGATGTTAGGGAGGGAAGCATAACGAGGCTCATTCAAGCGCAGGTCAGTCGTCACGATAGCGGGCAGTGACAGGGAAACAGTCTGCAGACCACCGTCAACTTCACGAGTGACACAGGCCTTACCATCTTCTACAGTCACTTCAGAGGCGAAAGTACCCTGAGGAAGACCAGACAGTGCCGCCAGCATCTGACCGGTTTGGTTGTTATCACTGTCGATGGACTGTTTACCCAGAATCACCAGATCTGGCTTTTCTTCATCAACAATGGCTTTCAGCAGTTTGGCAACAGACAGAGAACCGAGCTTTTCTTCGGTTTCTACCAGAATGCCGCGATCAGCACCCAGAGCCAGAGCGGTGCGTATTTGCTCCTGACTCTCTTTGGTACCGAGAGATACGACAACGATTTCACTTGCAACACCCTTTTCCTTCAGTCTCACCGCTTCTTCAACAGCAATTTCACAGAAAGGGTTGATGGCCATTTTTACGTTCGTCAGATCGACATCACTATGGTCCGCTTTTACACGAACCTTGACGTTATAGTCGATGACTCTCTTAACGGCTACAAGAATTTTCATGGGTTCGCAGCCTTCCTTATTTATACTATGACTGGATACTTGGTTGTGAGGCAGGGCATGAAATCTCCGAAAACATCGCGCGGAGCATCAATTGTTATCATTGTTTCACATCACTGCTGTGTGGGCAGTCTAACAGCACGTCAATAAGGGTTCAAACCTATGTTCAAGATTGATGATTATCAAGCAGTTTTATGAACAATTTGTCTGACCAGTGCCTTTTATTAGAGCACCCGAACATTATCGCATATTCTGCAAACTGCCTCAGAGGCATCTCATTGGCAGAAAGCCACCTGACACTCTTCTGCGTCGAACGGACTCCGACTCAGCGAATGCTGGTTATTTGCGTATGAGACAGTATAATGCAGAAAAAAATTCAAACAACTGTTTGATTTTCATGCTGGCAGATTCTTCTGACAACGGCAGCCGGAAAATTTAACCGGAAAAGTTAAAGCGTCATCAGATAAAAAATAGTGTATGAAAATCACCATATGATAACTCGGTGAGGGAGGGGATTCATTTTGGAACGCGAGTCTATGCCATTCGACGTGGTAATTGTGGGCGCTGGTCCATCCGGTTTGTCTGCAGCATGTCGTCTTATGCAACTGTCACAGGAAGCGGGTCAGGAACTCTCTGTCTGCGTCGTTGAGAAAGGATCAGAGGTAGGAGCACACATCCTGTCCGGCGCCGTATTCGAACCCACTGCTCTGAATGAACTGTTTCCTGACTGGAAAGAAAAAGGTGCGCCACTGAATACCGCTGTCGCATCCGACGATATCTACTGGTTGAGTTCTCAGGAAAAGGCTCTGAAAGTGCCGGGGGTCTTTGTACCCAAGACCATGCACAACGAAGGCAATTACATCATCAGCCTGGGTAACCTCTGCCGCTGGCTGGCCGAGCAGGCAGAAAGCATGGGTGTAGAAGTTTTCCCAGGCTTTGCTGCCAACGAAATTCTGTTCAACGAAGATGGCAGTGTTAAAGGGGTTGCTACTGGTGACATGGGCATCTCTGCCAATGGCGAGAAAAAAGACAGTTACATGCCTGGCATGGAACTGCACGCCAAATACACCCTTTTCTCAGAGGGCTGTCGTGGTCAACTGGGCAAAGAAATTATCAGCCGTTTTAATCTGGACGAAGGTAAAGACCCTCAGCATTACGGTATAGGCATCAAGGAGTTGTGGGATATAGCTCCAGAGAACCACTCTCAGGGCCTGGTAGTGCACACCGCTGGCTGGCCTCTGACTGAAAGCGGCTCAACCGGTGGTGGCTTTCTTTACCACATTGAAAACAATCAGGTCGTTCTGGGTCTCATTACCGACCTGAGTTACTCCAACCCCCACATCAGTCCGTTTGAAGAGTTCCAGCGTTATAAACAGAGCCCAACCATCAAGAAATTCCTAGAGGGAGGCAAACGGGTTTCTTACGGTGCCCGCGCCCTTGCTAAAGGTGGACCTCAGTCGCTGCCAAAAATGACCTTTGCCGGTGGCATTCTGATCGGTTGTGATGCCGGCACCATGAACGGTGCCAAAATCAAGGGCTCTCATACGGCCATGAAGTCCGGCATGTTGGCGGCTGAAGAAGTTTTCAAGTCAATCAGCACTGGTTCCGAAGGTGGTGAAGATCTCACCTCTTACGCCCGGGCTTTTGAAAACTCCTGGCTGGGTGAAGAGCTTAAGGCACAGAGAAACTTTGGACCGGCCATGCATAAGTGGGGCAATTTTGTGGGTGCCGGCTTTGCTTTTGTCGACCAGAATATTTTTGGCGGCAAGCTGCCGTTTACCCTGCATGATAAAACACCCGACTATGCAACCCTGAAACCAGCCGCTGATAGCAAGAAGATTGATTACCCAAAACCGGATGGAGTCATCAGCTTTGATCGCCTGAGTTCTGTGTTCCTGTCCAACACCAACCATGAAGAAGACCAGCCCTGCCACCTGAAACTGGCGGACGCATCGATTCCTCTGAAAGATAATCTGCCAAAATACGACGAGCCTGCTCAGCGTTACTGTCCGGCTGGTGTCTATGAAATTGTCGAAGAGGAAACGTCCGGCGAACAACGCTTCCAGATCAACAGTCAAAACTGTGTTCACTGTAAAACCTGTGACATCAAGGACCCTGCTCAGAACATTACCTGGGTAGCTCCGGAAGGTACCGGCGGCCCTAATTACCCGAACATGTAGCTCGGGTTACACAGAAAAGGAGCCATCAGGCTCCTTTTCTGTTTTATGGATGCTCAGGCAGATTTATTGCCTCCCATCCCGGATCAGTATTCAGGTTTTATACTGCCAATGGTGAAAGTTTGACCGTGACTGTTGAGGCACAACTCTACATCATCATGCTCCGTAGATTTTTCTTCTGCCATCTCAATGAGTTGATAGAAGACGTTACGATGAACCAGAGCATCCAGCTGAGCCCTGACTCTGATGTACGGTGAAGGCTCTCCCGTCGACGAATCAATATTCACCCACAAAGGATGCTCTCGATCCAGAGTCACTTTATCACCTACGTTAGTAGTGAAAGTCAGGCCATTGTCATTATTTTCAACGGAGACAGCCACAAACGGAGCATCTTCTACCTGGATTCTCACCTTCTCTACCGGGGTCACCAGATAAAAACAGTCATCCTCATCATGCCTGAGAATGTTAGAAAACAGTTTAACCATGGACTCTCTGGCTATGGGTGATCCCATGTAGAGCCAACTGCCATCCCGACAGATTTTCATGTCTATATCCCCACAAAAATCGGGATTCCATGAATGAACAGGAGGTAACCCCTGCTGTTTCAGGAGAGGCTTCATGCTCTCAGCCAGCTGTCCGGGTGATATGGATTGATCACTCATAATTCGGCCCCTCAGTCTGTTGTCATTGTTCTGGCGAAACGTCAGTACTCGAATGAAACACGGATGCAACAAAGACATTATATCGTCTTAATGAGGACGCCGTCTGATTTATCTCTGCCGGACAATCGATCGATCCAGAAAGGATAGTTCGCAAGATCGAGATTAGAAGTCACCCATGACCCTATCAGGGATATGACAAATGCTACTATTTAAGTTGAAGCACTGAAGTTATGGAGAAGTGCATAGTCGAAGAACGACAGGGAAAAACAATGCAGCTCTTCAAATCACTCGCTGGCTTACTCACCAAATGGCTCATGCAACAGCCTGAAGACAACAACCGACCTCTCTGTGATTTCGAAAGAATCCGCCATGAGCTTAAGCCCTGCGATGTAGTGCTCGTTGAAGGTAAATCTCGAGTCAGCAATGTCATCAAACAGATCACCCAGAGCCCCTGGTCCCATGCCATGCTTTATGTTGGCCGCCTGCATGATATAGAAGACGACCGTATTCGACAGACCGTTAAAGAGTCTTATGACGGCTCTCCGGATGATCAACTTATCATTGAGAGTGAGCTTGGATTTGGAACAGTCGTACACCCTTTAAGCCGCTATGAAGGTGAACACCTGAGAATTTGTCGACCCAATGGATTAAACTATTCCGACAGCCAGCAGGTCATTCACTATGCTGTCAGCCGTTTGGGTCTTGATTACAACGTGCGCCATATATTGGACCTGGCCCGCTTTTTCTTCCCTTATTCCATAATGCCCAGGCGCTGGCGTTCCACTTTATTTCAACATTCACCCGGAGATGAAACCAAAACTGTTTGCTCCAGTATGATTGCCGAGGCATTCAGTTTTATTCACTTCCCGATTTTGCCTCTAGTGAAAATGAATGGAGAAAATGGTGTTCAGCTGTTTCAGCGCAATCCCAAACTCTGCACACCCAGTGACTTTGACTACTCTCCCTATTTCCAGATCATTAAATACCCCTTTCTCGATTATACCCACCATTCGGACTACAAACTGCTTCCCTGGCATGGCCATGGCGCTCTGGAAGGTAAGGAAGGAGATCTTTATATCACCCCTGATGAGGTGAAAGAACTGCAGCAGATAGGATTAAACAGTGGCTCAGGCTCAGAGACTCTGGACAACAGAAACACTTTGAACTGACGCCTGGTGAATAAACTGAGAGGCATCAAATCATTCAAGAGTAATAAAAAAGCTGATTATTCAGAATTGATCTTATAGCTCAGTGGACGCGAGAAGAATCTGCACCATAATTACTTCTACTGATCCGGTCGACTTCCCCCTACGATCAATCAGTCTGGGCTGCTGACTTAAGTGGCCTTGATACTTGCATTGTGTACCTATGTTTCACTCCTAAAATGGTCTTAGCCCGCGTACTCTTCCCCCAGAGTCGCGGGTTTCTTTTTGCCTGAAACTCTTGTGTAGCAAGGGCTTTTTACGCCGTTGCGACCTTCCATCCGTGATGCCATTGCTGAGCCGATGGCTTTTTTGCCCGTAGAAACCATCATTCGTGACCAACAAAATACCCATTATCAAGCATTGCGTCAGGCCGACGATGCCGGCGACTCAACACCATATTATCGCCTTCATACTTAAAAGCGATTGAGCAGACTCTCAACGAAGCACTTGCCAGTGAACCCATCCATTTCAGCGACCAAGTAAACCGTCAAGTAAAAAGTCTTCTTCAGCTTCTTCTGACTGACCCTGACGAACCTTTCAAATTTCCAGTATTCCTTGGAATAGCGGTACTCGTGAAGATTTCAGGGTAATTGACTAAGGTACTATGGTTCTGATCATCCGGCCTCAGTCTGGGCAGCCCTCACCAAACCCGTGAGTCAGTTGAAAACGAAGGTTTATGGAAACGAAGGTTTATGGATGTCATGCAGGTAGCACTGCAGGTAGCAGATAAATATTACAAAAGAGACTGTATATGAAGAGTAATCCTTTGAATATCACGATAAAACTTATTCTTTATAATGGCTTCAAGAATATTGCGATTGACGTCAAGATAGTCATGCACTAGTACATTTCGAAAACCGATCATCTTCATCGCTGTGTCGTAATCCTGTCGAGTTAAAGCGTTCCGCTTCTCTAAACCATCGATTGCCGCCCGGGATTTTGTGACTTTAACTCCGAATTTTTCCTGATAAACATATCGGGATAAGCCAATCAGCGACTCAATCAGAATTTGTAATGCTCTCTGGGCAGCCAGCATGTCCCTGGCTCTCCAGCTGCCAAGATCATCATGAAGCTCATCAAGAATAAGTATCATCTCCTGCTGAACATTCTCAATTTCCTGTTCGTACGCTTTATCGTTCATAGTCTTTTTCCCAGGCAGAAATAATGGCATGCTCAAGACGGCGAACGGCCGGAACATAGCGGTCAAACAGTTTCATACCCTGAATAATATTCCATTGCAGAGGCACAGGTACCTCTCGAAGATCAACAACACTGAGTTCAAGCTCGGGGTACAGCCGCTCTAGCTCGGCTTCCATCATTTGTGGCCGGACGGCACGTTCCAGAAGATCGGTTTCATAATCTGTATAAATAACAGCAAGATCCCAGTCGCTGTCGTCCCTGGCATTCCCTTTTGCCCGTGAACCGTATAGATAGATGGCATCAATTGCACTGAAATGTCGCATTGCATCAACCAGACCATCCGGAAGCTGACATGTTGAAGGGCTCAATAGAATGTCCTGCAGATAGTGTCTAAAAAAGTATTACTAAGGGTTATCATTTCATCTGGCCAGTTATTTTTCCATAGTCATCCTGCCTCAAAATATCCATCATGAGCCAAACCTCCCAGACTGACAGCCAATGTGGCTAAAAACAAAGGTTATACCAATCGTGCTTGCTAACTGCCATGATGAGCATGGAGATTTGAGCCTTGAGACAAGGCGGCGTGAGGAGTCATAGCCTTAACTATGGCGACGATCGCCAACGCAGGATTAAGGCTCAAATCTTCAGCGCAATAGGAAGTTAGAAAGTTCGATTGGTATCCCCCATCACTTTGGGCACCCTCTGAATTTTCAGAAGTTTTATGACCCCATCAGAGGGTCTGAAACGCCATGAGTGCCATTTTCAACCCTGCCACAATAACGTCTGAACGTGTCACTTCCTTCAACACTGACTTCCAGCTCATACCAGTTGGATGCAGGCTTGATAAACTGCTCAACAGACGATTTTTCACCGGCTGCCAGAGTGACAGTCTTTTGATTACCTGGCTCGTAGGCTGAGAAGTCTACAGTTACACGCTTCTCTGTATCTGCAAGATTTTCCAGCTTGACAAGAACCGACGGCGTTTCCTTGTTAACTCCATAACATACGGAGACTTCCTGGTTATGTTCCTGCTCGCAGGTTCCCTTAAACTGACGATGAAAACCGTTAGCAGAGAGCACCCACAAGTCATACTTATTGTCGAGAGATGTCGGCCATGTAGCCCGTACGGTATCTCCGGCTCCAATGACAAAACGCTTAGGTATCTCTTCCAGATTCAGTTGATCATAGACATGAATCACCGCGCCCTGCTGTCCACTGTTGGTCATAGTCAGAACAACGGAATACTGATCAATATCGACCAAAGCGTTGACGTGCAGCTCATAAGGAAGAGCTCTTGAAGGCCGGATACCTGCATCCGCAGCGGGCGGTAGCTGGTCATCTTCAGCCGGAGGATTAATCTGTGGCAATAGTTGTTGGAAGAATCTTATGGTATCAGCCTCGGACTTAGTCATTTCCGGTAGCGATGGCAATGGCTCGTCATTAGGGTTTTCAAAATTAAACGCCGATAATAAATTACCGCAAACCGCACGGCGAAAAGGCGTAATATTCTCTTCGATCACTCCAAAACGCTTCTCCAGAAACTGTAACACCGACGTATGATCGAACACCTGTGAGTTCACCCAGCCTCCCCGGCTCCACGGAGAAACAATCAATGCCGGAACTCTTGGACCCGGACCATAAGCCTGATTTTCAGTATGATACTCTCCGGTTGTATCAACAGTACTTTCACCATGAAAAGCTCCCTCACTCAGGGAAGGCGGGCAAGGTGGAGGCATATGATCAAAGAAACCATCATTTTCATCAAAATTGATAATCAGGACTGTTTTACTCCAGGTGTCCGGGTCACTGGTTAATGCATCCAGAACTTCCTGTGTATACCAGCCTCCCTGTACCGGTGACGAAGGTCCCGGGTGCTCGGAATAAGTTGCTGGCGCAATAATCCATGACACTTGTGGCAAAGTTTTGTTTTCAATATCATTTTTAAGACTTTCCAAAAAGCCACCGTCAGCCATGGTATTGGCGACGCCTTTCAGCAAAGGGCTTATGTTGTCATCGTCTTCTGACCATTCGGGATAAGGCTTACCATTGGATTGATTGCCTTTTGATTCATTGGCTTCCCGGTACTGTCTAAAACCGGCCAGAGGGTTGTCTGTAAAATTATCAGGTAAGTTCTGATAAATCCTCCAACTGACACCCGCCTGCTCCAGACGCTCGGGATAGGTTGTCCATGTATACCCTTCACTGGACGAGCCCAGACTATCATAATCATTAAAAATGGCAGGTGGGTTAGGGTCCAGTTCGTGATGATTGATACCCGTCCAATGATACAGCCGGTTAGGGTTAGTTCCCCCATGGAATGAGCAGTAGTATTCATCACAGACAGTAAAAGCATCGGCCAGGGCAAATTGAAAAGGTAATTCAGCCTCTGTGTAGTAACCCATCGACTGATCTTCTTTATAGGTTGGCCAATCGCTCATGCGCCCGTGATCCCAGGCTTCATGGGCATCCGGAAAAGTGTGTGGCGTACCATTCACCCGCTGGGCATTACCCTGTTCCGCATCCAGATGATAGGGATAAATAAAGCGTTCATTATTTCGTTGCTTATATTTTTGCTTCCAGACATTGCCATACACCGTAGGAACAGGATGGCGATCAGCAAAACCACGAACCCCTGCCAAGGTTCCAAAATAGTGGTCAAAAGCCCGGTTTTCCTGCATCAATATAACCACATGCTCGACATCATTGATGTTGCCATGGACATTATTTGCCGGAATGGATAAAGCCTTCACAATTGAAGGTGGAAGCAACCCTGATGCTGTCACTCCAGTTAAACCGATACCTGACGCTTTTAAAAATTTACGACGACTCAACGCTTTTTTCATAATTAGCTGATTGCCTTTACTATTTATTCAACTGGGCAGTGGTATTCACTGGTATTATTGTCACCATTGGCGGTTTCTGTTTCATCGTCACAGCCACTCAGCAATAGTGAAAAAACAATCAGTGGTATAAAACTCAGAACTCTCACAAGGACTCCCGTTTGTTATGGGTTATTTTGCGAGCACAGGGTATGTAAGAAATAAGACACAGTGATGTTACAAGGGTGTCAGTTTCATGATGAATTGGTGACAGCTGTTGGTCCTTCCTTTAATGCCTTTAGCTTGTGATTGCCCTTTATTTTTTATTTTCCGATCAAGGTTGTCTGCAGAACCATTTTGAGCGTCTATAGTTACCGTTTGTTATAAACAAGCAGGTATTTCTGGTGCGACAAACTGTTATTTTTCTGATTGTTATGACAACGGTTCGAGCGGTTATGGCGCAGGCACCGGCAGATTTGTTCCCTGAGTATCTGTGGATCGTTGACCATGATTACCACGCTACTGCTAATTACAGGAATGCAGGTTACCTCAGCTACGTGAAGTCATTTAAAGGTAAAGCCAAGCAAAATTTCTTCTTATCATCGCTGAATATTCTTGTTCATCCGCCCGAAATCAAAGGTACTACCTCTGTTGTCTCTGTTGGCCTGCCCGGTACCTCGGTTACTTACCGATTTGATGCTGTTCCAATGGTATGGTTTCCCCCTGAGTCTCTGGAAAAAGCCTCGTTCAGCTGGTCTGCAGATGGACAGTCTCTTTTTGTCAAACGAACAGTATCGGAGCGTACATCGGACAAACCTATTATCAGGATTGAATTTGAATATTCAGGCTGTCTCAGCAGCGTCTTCACTAAAGATGTTTTGAAGCATCTGTTTACAAGGTATAACAGTATCAACCCTGAACTCTTCAATTTTGTTGCCTTTCCGGCTACTGGTCAAACGCTTGGTGAAAGGCGCGCTGGTAAAAGAGCTGCTATATTCGTCGGTGACTTTAGGGAAGAGGCAGTCTCTGGCTGTTCTGCAGCCGCTGTATCTCAACACGCGTCTGATGGCGTTGACCCATTGCATTCAGATTACAAGCCTGACCACTCAGACAAACTGTCGCCTTTGGATAATACCCCAAAAGTAAAAAATTCCTCTTCGGAACAGAAGCACGAACTGCCAAAAAAAACACACTCCGCTTTCTCCAATTGAGAAGAAGCATAACATGCAGGGCATCGAAAAATTTGAGATAGGAAAATATTGCCGTACATCTATTCCAACAAAGTATTAAAGAATTCAGGAACCAATTCAGTAGCAGGACCGCTTAGACTTCGATCAAACCGGGAGGCGTTGGAGCCGGGCTCAAGATTCAACTCTACAGTTTCGGCACCCGCAGCTTTGGCTTCTTCAAAAAAGCCAGCAGCCGGATAAACATTACCTGAAGTTCCGATGGATACAAAAAGATCACACTGCGACAAAGCTTTGTAGATACGATCCATCTCCAGGGGCATTTCACCAAACCAGACGATATGAGGCCGCAAATTGCCCGCCATTTGACAACAGGGGCAGAGTGTTTCGGTAGTCAGATCCTCATACCACTCGAAAACCTGCTCTGTATCCTGACAACTCGCTTTATAAAGCTCACCATGCATGTGAATCAGGTTCTGACTGCCCGCCCGGGAATGCAGATCATCCACGTTTTGGGTTACCAGCAGAAACTCACCATCAAAAGACTTTTCAAAGTCTGAAAGAGCCTTATGAGCAGCATTACAAACCACTTCACTCAGTCGTTGTCGCCTGTCATTATAGAAAGCCTGCACCAGGGCCGGATTGCGATAATAACCTTCCGGCGTGGCGACATCTTCAATCGAATGGTTTTCCCAAAGGCCATCACTGCCCCTGAAGGTTCGAATACCCGACTCGGCAGAAATACCGGCACCAGTCAGAACTACAATGGATGGATAATTGAGCATGAGCCTTTGATCTGTAGTAAGTTGCATTTTATTTTGCCAGAAGCCTGAACAACTATTGCCTTCAGACTTCTGACCTGAACGGTATTACCGAGTGTATACCGAGGTATATGTATACGTTTTCTTGCTTTTTGCGGGAACTTTGACTTTGATGGTGTCAGTCTGCTCCAGAGTACCGCCTTTCACATCTTCCAACTTAATCAGAGAATGATCGCGATCTGTCATCATCAAGGTCACCTCTTCATCACTGTCATTGAATACGACGGCCTGCCAGCGACTGATCAGCTCCTTCTCGCGCTGCTGACTGTCAACACGCTTTCTCTCAACCCTCACAGTCAGAGCTTCGCCCATAGCAAGATGGGCATAATCCCCTTTGGTGGTCTGGGGAATCATGGCATTACCACTGATAATCACAGTGCCGTCGCCGGTAGACTCAAGAATTCTCACCTCACCCGCAGGAAGATCGCGCCCTGCCTTAAAGCGATAATTCAGTCTGGGTCTTTGCAGATCTGAACCTCTGCCCGAATATGAACGTCCATTGACATCCAGCTGATAGTAATGATCGAGTGCTATCTGATCTTCCTTGTAGAGCGTCATCTGTTGCCAGGAGAACGGGGTCAGTTTCGTTTGATCCTTCGGCAAGGGTATGACCATGACTTCACCCACCCGCTGATTTTCCTGACCGGGCATGGGACTGGCAGCATTCGCCCTCACCATTTTATGGGCATAGCCCACGTTGGGTCGCCCCATATCACCGGCCACCAGCTTGATATCTGCGTTGTTGTAATCGGTTTCTGTGTTGTTGTTTAACAGCGCCGTCAGCTCAATACGAGCCTTTCCATCATCATCAAGAGTCATTCGATAATGGCTTGAATAGCGAATGGAAGGCGTGATGTAAGAAAGACGTAACTGGTCGGTACCTTCCAGATCCGGGAAGCGTGCTATCAGACGAGTCTGATAGTCTTTTTCCAGAAAAACCTGTTCGCGCGAAGCCAGCCTGATACCCTGCGGATCGTTCCAGTCCACCAGGTATTGTCGACCATTACTGCCCTGGACCAGACCCATTCCACTGTCATAGGAGAGCAACACACCCTGTACCGGAACGTTCAGCCCTCCCCCTACGAGTTCAACCGACTTGCCGACCAACCTGTTGTATAGATGATCCCGGTCCAGCCCACCTCTGTGCCAAGTGAGGCTATCGGGCACCAGACCTTGTTTGTCTTTGATGTATTCCAGCTCAAGGCTGTCATCTTCCCAGTCATCGGCCATGCCTTCGACGACCAGGCTCCCATCCGATCCGGGAAGCACTTTGAACTGCTGACGAACCAGGGTTTTGTCCGGGTAAAGCGTTAAATGAGTACTGTTGGCGTGACTGACTTCCACTCTTCCTGCCTGTTCATCTTCATCTGCCGTTACCATACTGGCAGCCATGCCAGTAAGAACAATAGAGCTAATCAGTATTCCGGTCAGTTTGAGTCTGGTTCTCATTATGACTTTCTCCCTTTAATGAGATACTGAGGACTGATTGAGTCTACCTTTATACATAACTCAATGACCAGCCCGGATAATGATGTAAAGCTTTTGAAGAACATGCCCGTAAAATAGACCATAAATCAACTGAACGTTTGCTCGGGTATGACTCAATAATATCATCCAGTGCAGCCGAATAACGGGATACATTAACTCTTCTTATGTCCCGGGCTGGAAAGGTGGTGCCCCCACTTCATCAGGCTTCCAAGATCAAAAAGACCAGAAAGGATTATCTACTTCCAGATTCACCGGGTGGCCGAAACCGGGTACCTTAATGGATTGGTCGGTGTACTCCAGATCGTCTTCTCCAAGAACCCCTTCACCAAATAGATAAATAGGCTCCGCCTGGCCAGACAGCTGTGCAGACTCATACTCTTCCTGACGGCGGAACGTAGTTTCGTAGCACTGCTGCCAGGATGAAAGTGCCTGCTCGCCGTGTCTGGCTTTTAACATCTCACGGGTTATATCAGGACTCAGAACCAGTGCCGTAGCGTTGTTGCCCCCAAAACCTTTGGCATTGATCAGCGACATGGCCATCTGTGATGGGTCCATCTGTTTGTGATTCATACTGATATCAAGGTGTGAATGATGAACGTCTTCAGCAATGCCGGAAATGGTTCTGATTCCGGGAATAATGCCCTGATGCCAGACACCCAGTGTCGACATTAGCTGATCACCGGCAGCCGCACCAATAGAGTGACCCAGATAGCTCTTAACTGCAGTGACAGGCCAGTTATTCATACCAAAATGACGAGCCGTTTCATTGAGGATGCGGGATTCAGTCACCCGGTTCTGTGGGGTACCGGTACCGTGAGCCTGAACAAAACTTCTCTGTCGCAGAGCGTCCTCTCCCAGAATGGCCCTGCCGAGAGCGGCAGCCCTGGCAAGGGTCAGATAGTTGCCGGCACCGGGCGCTGAAATGGATTTCTTATAGCCGTCTGCGTTCACAAAAACATCAGCCACCGCCCCGAGAATTTCAGCACCGGTCTCCAGCGCCAGTCCATCATCCATCAAGACAAAGTATTGAGAAGACTCGGCAATGGTAAAACCGGCACTCTCTGCAAAAGGACGACAGGCATTACGCCAATCGGGGTTGGTAAGATCGTCAAGACCATCAAGCTTCCTCAAAGCATCATCCGTAGCCAGAGCTCCCATGGTGCTATAGCCATCCATGATTTCAGGAATGACCGGTGCCTCACTGTTGCCAACAATCACCACACGGCGCTTGCCGGAACGAATGTCGTTTACTGCCAGCTGCAGGTTATAAAGCAAGGTCGCACAGGCTCCCATTGAAGTGCCGGTATTACCCAGTGAACCCAGGATATAAGCATTGATAAAGTCAGCAGACATTTCAGCAAAGCCCAGTGGACATTGCTTGGAACTAACTCTCTTACCCATCAGGCGGGCTTTCAGCATACCGCCATAGCCGTTATAGTCGAGCTGGCTCATGGCACTGCCAGAATAGACAGCAATCTGTTCGGGAGACAAATTCTCTTTTAAGAGCTGCCACTCCAAACCTGAGGATTGCAAGGCATCTGACGCACCATAAACCGTCATAGCCAGTGAGCGGGGATGATGTCTCGACTGATAGAGCGCAGCAGGATCAAAACCGCTGGGTAACTGACCAGCAGCATTGACCGAACCAGCCCTTGTTGAAGGCAACATCAGGGTTTGCAGACCAGAAAAACAAACTCTGACATTTCGACCATCATTCAGTGCTTCCACCTGCCAGTTTTCCGGCAATGGCTTGGGCAACCTGCACTTGGGCAGAATCAGCTCGGACCCCTTGTCGGCTTTGAGGGGCTGGTGATAATAGAGAGCGTTATTATCAAACAGATTGGTTTCCAGCTGCCTGATCAAAGTACCTGAAAGAATGGTGTCTGCCGGAGTGTCTTTATCCAACCCCCTGAGTCGTGCGATAGCAGACAATGTTTTCTGCTGTTGCTGAGCACCCAATTGATCAAATATCAGGCGATGATAGCCATGAAACCCTGAACTTCGTCCCGCCGGGCTGATGCCTCCCTGCGCGACAATGACCGGCAATCTGCTCACGGTAACAACTCCATTTAGAGAAAAGATATAGCGGTAGTTTAATAGGACATTCATCAACTCATCTGTACATTTACGCCAATATACCTGATTATTACGCCATACCATCGAATTCACAGGCCGGTGCATTGGTACAGAAAACGCTTTCACTGAATAGAGTTCTGATTCCCCTTGTGGATCATATGCTGTCTACCAGCATCAGTTTACCCCTTGAAATGATCCAGGCAGGAGTCACCTATAGTCGACTGAGACATCAGTATCCAGACGTCGAAGTCTGTTTCTGTGCTGAGCAACTTAACCCGATCATCAGCATGAGCAGAATTCCTCTGACACCGGAAGTGACCTTTCCTGAAACAGGTCCCGGAGACCTTGTCATTGTGCCCGGCCTTTGGCGCAATCCCCTACCCGTGGTCAAACAATCCAGAGCAATGGTGAAATGGCTAAGGTATCAGCATCAGCAGGGCGCTACCTTCTGCGTAGCAGCAACCGGGGTCACATTTATGGCCGAAACAGGTTTATTGAATCACCAGCCCGCAGCGACTCACTGGTATTTTCTTGAACGATTAAAGCGACACTATCCCAAGGTTGATTTTAAACCCCACCACCTGATTACCCGCTCGGGCAGAATATTCTGTGCCGGAAGTGTCAACTCGGTTGCCGATCTTATGGTTCACCTTATTAAGCTGAGCATGGGAGAACAAATTGCCCATAAGGTCGAGCAGCAGTTCTCCCACGAAATTCGTCGACCTATGGATCAGATGCTGTTCGCCGAAGATCACACAACCGCTCATAACGATGAAATCATCGTCCGGCTTCAGGAATGGATAAGGCAGCATTATTGTGAAGCTATTGAGATGGAAAACCTGGTAGCAGCTTCAGGCTTGACACGAAGAACGCTGCACAGAAGATTCAAGGAAGCAACGGGCTTCTCCCCCACCGCTTATATTCAGCGAATGAGATTGACACTGGCCTCGGATCTCCTGAAAAGTACCGACCTTTCAATCAGGGAAGCAGCCTACCAGGCCGGATACACAGACCCTGACTATTTCAGCCGACTGTTTCAGAAACACTTCCAGCTCACGCCAAGCGACTTTAAGCGCAGTGTTCGGGACAAACTTTTCTATCTTGAGAGCTCTTGATACATTTCGTATCAATATACCGACTGATCTATACCGCCTGCGCCTTTTCCACCCTGCCGGTTTTGGATAAGCTTTACTCGACTGTTATGGCACAGTGAACCGAGTGCCGTCTCTTATCGTTAACCGGAGCCAAAGATGATTATCAAGCCAAGGATTCGCGGATTTATCTGCACAACGACCCACCCTGTCGGGTGTGAGCAGAACGTTAAAGAGCAGATCGCTTATACCAGGGCTCAGGGTGAAGTGGCCGGGGGTCCCAAGCGGGTCCTGGTTATTGGTGCTTCCAGTGGTTACGGCCTTGCCTCTCGAATTACTGCGGCTTTTGGTTCAGGCGCGGCCACTATCGGTGTTTTCTTTGAAAAGCCTGCGACCGAAAAAAAACCCGGTACGGCAGGTTGGTACAATTCTGCCGCTTTCGAAAAGCTGGCCCATGAAGCAGGTCTCTATGCAAAAAGCCTGAACGGAGATGCATTCAGTCACGAAGCCAAAACCAAAACAATCGAACTGATCAAGGAAGATCTGGGCCAGATCGATCTGGTAGTTTATTCCCTGGCTTCTCCCGTCCGTAAACTGCCTGACAGTGGTGAAGTGATCCGTTCCGTACTCAAGCCTATGGGACAGCCTTATAAGGCGACTGCCGTCGACACCAACAAAGATCAACTGTTTGAAGCCTCTGTTGAGCCTGCGACCGAAGAAGAAGTAGCAGCAACGGTGACGGTAATGGGGGGTGAAGACTGGGAACTCTGGATAAAAGCTCTTTCAGAAGCCGATGTCCTGGCAGAAGGCTGTAAAACTGTGGCCTATAGCTATATTGGTACCGAACTTACCTGGCCTATTTACTGGGAAGGTGCATTGGGTCAAGCCAAAAAGGATCTCGACCGTGCCGCCCACGCCATTGATAAACAACTCAAGAGCCTGAATGGTTCAGCCAACATCGCAGTACTGAAGAGCGTCGTTACCCAGGCCAGCTCCGCCATTCCGGTAATGCCTCTCTATATCGCCATGGTCTTCAAAAAGATGCGCGAAGAAGGTGTTCATGAAGGCTGCATCGAGCAGATCAACCGAATGTTCCGTGATCGCCTTCACAGAGAAGACGGCCAGGCTCCGGCAGTGGACGACACCAATCGCCTGCGCCTGGATGACTGGGAGCTGAGAGATGATATTCAATCACACTGTCAGGCACTCTGGCCAGCACTGACCAACGAAAACCTGGCCGAGCTGACTGATTACGTTGAATACAAGGAAGAGTTCCTGAAACTCTTTGGTTTTGGTGTTGAAGGCGTTGATTATGAGGCGGATGTTAATCCATTAGTGCCTTTTGACGTGATTGATATCTGATCGACCGATCCGGGAGGGCTTGAAAGCCCTCTTTTATCAATTCCCAAGCTCGTTGAAATACGACAGCCAACCAATCCTACCTATTTTTTTAAATCTGAATTTAATGCGTTTAAACGAAAGCCATGGTTCAGAAAAGGAGTATTATGCAATGGATATATTGACTGATCTCAAGGCTATTCTGCACTCAAAAAGAGCCAATATCTATTATCTGGAAAAATGCCGGATCATGCAGAAAGATGGCCGGGTGCTGTATCTCACCGAAGCAAAAAATAACAACCACTACTGGAATATTCCCATTGCCAACACCACTTGCCTGCTATTGGGCAACGGAACCTCTATTACTCAGGCCGCTGCTCGTATGCTGGCTTCTGCCGGTGTGTTAATTGGTTTTTGTGGTGGCGGTGGAACGCCCCTGTTGATGGCCAATGAGGTGGAATGGTTAACGCCACAAAGTGAATATCGCCCCACAGAATACATGCAGGGCTGGATGCAGTTCTGGTTTGATGACCAGAAAAGATTACAAGCAGCCAAACAAATGCAGCTCGCCAGAATTCAGTTTATGAAAACAATTTGGAGCAAAGACCGAGACCTCAAAAATGAAGGCTTTCTCATTGATAGCATAAAGCCTGACCTTGAGACTACTGAGAGCACAATCAACAAGGTATTAACAGTCAATGATTTACTACAGGCAGAGGCACGGCTGACCAAGACGCTTTATAAGTTTGCAGCACGGCAAACCGGTTATGGTTCATTTACTCGTGAACGCAGCGCAGAAGATCAGGCCAATACATTTTTGAATCATGGTAATTATCTGGCTTACGGACTGGCAGCAACCACGCTTTGGGTATTAGGCATCCCCCACGGTTTTGCAGTGATGCACGGCAAAACCCGCCGGGGAGCCCTGGTATTCGACGTAGCTGATCTCATCAAGGATACACTGGTTCTTCCCTGGTCGTTTATCTGTGCAAAGGAAGACGCCACAGAGCAAGAGTTCCGGCAACAGTGCTTGCAGGCATTTACTGATCATAAGGCCCTGGATTTTATGTTTGATCAGGTAAAAGCCATAGCCCTGAAAGATGACTGGGAGTAAGCAGCCATGATGGTCACCTTTGTCTCCCAGTGTGAAAAAAATGCTCTGAAAAAAACACGACGGGTTCTGGATGCTTTTGCAGACCGAATTGGCGACAACACCTGGCAAACCATTATTACTCAGGAAGGATTAAACGCCGTTAAAAAACTGCTGCGCAAAACAGCGACTAAGAGTACTGCCGTCAGTTGCCACTGGATTCGGTCTCGGTCGCGTAGTGAGTTGGTTTGGGTGGTAGGGCAAAAGGAAAAGTTTAACTCTCAAGGTATCGTACCAGTCAATATTACTGAATCTCCTACAAGCCAGTACGCTGACCAGCACTACTGGTCAACGATCAATACTATCTCTTGTGCAGCCCAGATTGCCGGATTGTTCCATGATTTCGGCAAAGCCAATACTCTCTTTCAGGATAAAATCAATCCAGATAAAAAAACGCCCATCGCTGAACCTTATCGCCATGAATGGATTTCGCTCCGGCTTTTTCAGACCTTCGTTGCGGATAAGACTGACCGTCAATGGCTTGTAGAGCTAAGCGAAATCGACCTTGATAGTATTGGTCAATGCTTCAGGGATGGAATTGATAAAGCTTTTGGTGAACATCCACTGTTAAGCTTGCCTTCGTTTGCCCAGTTGGTTGCCTGGATTATTGTATCCCACCATCGCTTACCCTTAGCACCGGCATGGCAGAATAACTTCACAGCACCAGCATTGGATAAGATTAAGGACTGGTTAGATAGTGCATTTTATGCTCGCTGGAATTCGTATCAGTGCGAAGATTATGACCAAAAGAGTCGCATTGAAGAGAACTGGACATTCGCCGAGAAGGCATTGCCCTACCACAGCTTCAAATGGCGTTGTCGAGCATCGGATATTGCGACAAACACCCTGAAGCACTTTCCCCAATGGTATAACGAACAAGCAGATTACCTTCACAACAACCTATTTACCAGCCATCTGGCCCGGCTCTGTATGATGTTGGCAGATCGCTATTACTCACAGCAAGAAATAACAACCGAATGGCAGAGTCAGAATTACCGTGTTTATGCCAACACCTACGGCAAAGAAGATCATCGCAAAGGCTTCAAGCAAAAGCTCGATGAGCATTTGATTGGAGTTGCTCACCACAGTCGTAAAATCACCAAAGCCCTGATTAGCTTGAATCACAGTTTACCGAATCTTCAAGATATTTCCGCTCTTACAGATAAGGTCAAAAAAGAGTTCAAAGGAAAATTCGGCTGGCAGGATGGTGCCGTCAAACTGGCCAAAAAACTTGCCAAAGAAACGGTTATCAATGGTTTTTTCGGCGTCAATATGGCATCGACCGGTTATGGAAAAACCATCAGCAATGCCAAAATTATGTATGCACTGGGGCAGGAAACCGGTCGCACTCGCTTCAGTGTTGCGCTCGGTTTGCGCACGCTGACTTTGCAAACAGGCCAGTCTTTCAAAACAGAACTTGGCCTGAATGATGAAAATTTAGCCATTGCTGTTGGTGGTACTGCTATCACACAGCTTTTTGATTATTCCAATCAAAAGAGTGCCGAAAAGGAAAATGGAACCGGCAGCGAGTCAGCGGATGAGGCTCTTGATAAAGAGGCTTATGTCCATTACACCGGAGATACCAGTCACAGCCTGAGTGAATGGACAGAAAAAGATAAACGGATTGATAAACTACTTTATGCACCTGCACTGGTATGTACCATTGACCATCTAATCTCAGCCACCGAAGGCACACGAGGAGGCCGACAAACGGCGGCCATGCTACGGCTTCTTACGTCTGACCTGATACTGGATGAACCAGACGACTTTAGCCAGGGCGATTTACCTGCACTTTGTCGTCTTGTTCACTGGGCAGGTATGCTCGGCAGCCGGGTTCTGCTTTCAACGGCAACCCTGCCTCCGGCGCTGGCTTACGCATTGTTTGAATCCTACCGAAACGGATGGAAACAGTATGCCATGGCGAATATCCCTGCCTGGAAGGGTGAAATTTGTTGTGGCTGGTTTGATGAATTCGCGACATCTGATAATGAGCATTGCCTGATCAGCAGCTTAGAGGATTATAAAGCAAAGCATAATCGCTTCATCAAACCCCGCGTTAAACGTTTAGCTGCTCACTCTGCCCCCGGCAAAACTCACAAACAATGGGGTGATATTGCACTGATTGATTCTGGCTCAGCAACCAGCCCATCTGACGCATTAGCCGCTTCTGTTTACACGCAAATGACTCATCTACATCGGCATCACTGCGTCACTAAAGACAACCAAAGTCTTTCTATTGGCCTGGTGAGAATGGCCAATATTGATCCGCTGGTACGTGTTGCCAAAAAGCTGTTTGCGATGGATGCACCTGCCACTTATACGGCGGGCGATACCTGTGTTCATCTATGCGTCTATCACAGCCGCTACCCACTGGCGATTCGTAATTTTATTGAACAGCACCTTGATGCAATATTGAATCGGAAAAATCCCGACGCAATTTGGGCTCCAGGCAGTTCTGTCTGTCGTGTTATGGAGCGACATAGCCAACATCACCATATTTTCGTGGTGCTGGCATCGCCGGTTGCAGAAGTTGGGCGAGACCACGATTACGATTGGGCCATTGTTGAACCCAGTTCCATGCGCTCCATCATTCAATTAGCAGGGCGGGTTTTACGACATCGGAAGATTTATCCCAAATCCCCTAATGTCATACTGTTGGACCAGAACTACAAGGCACTGGGAAATAAGGAAGTATGTTTTGAACGCCCCGGCTTCGAGACCAGGAAGATGCAACTGGCCTCAACGCACTTGAGCAAGCTGTTAGATGCTTGCCAATACCAGTCAATCAATGCCATCCCCAGAATTACGTTACCCGATAGAAAAGACAACAATCGCGACCAGGATGGTAAATACACCAATCTGAATGGCCTTGAACATAAAGCATTGGCCTGGCAGCTATTTTCCGGAGAAAAGAGAGCGAAGTTCTGGTGGGATAGCGAACAGCTCATAAAACCCTACTGGTGCGGCGAAGTTCAGCGCCAGCAAAGGTTCCGTCAGTCTCAAAAAGATGAGGCCTATTACTTGTGGCTTGATGATTACCATAGTACCTCCTATTGGCGCTGGTATAATGAAGCAGCCAAGCCACCAAAGTTTGGAGATAACCTGGGCATCGAAACGGCAACACCGGTCATATTGGGTCAAGGTATGCACTTCTGGTTCGATCAGACGCCAGAAGCCATATATCAAACACTGGCCAGCGATCTGGGCATGGACTTGCCGCAAGTTAGCTGGAATTTCGGGGAGCTACGCGCTCCAGAGATGCAAGAAAATATGCATGATTATGATTATCATCATCAATTAGGGCTTTACCGGCGGGAATAAGAGAATGGTAGAAAAATTAAACAGCTGGCATAAGGTTATCAAGCACTATATTGATGACCTGAAAGAACATGGCAACCAGCAGCTCTACATTGATGAGCTGGTAGCGATATTCCTCTCTAAACAATTAGGTTTAGTCACAGTCTCTCAAGAGGATCAAAGAGAATTTAAACGTCTTATCCAACCCATTAACAAAAAACCACCAACCAGTAAAAACAGGCCCTTATTTGAAAAGGCCTACCAACAGCTTCTTGAAAAAGAATGGATCAGCGACTTTTCGCTACCGCTGCAGCGCATTAACAACAAAACTGATTTTTACAATATCTGGATATGTCGGTCAGTGGAGCTCAGTGGTGGTGTCATGCCTGCAACCCACGCCGCCAAACTGTCACACTCAAAAAGTTCTGGCTCATCCATACTGGATTATTCAAACAATCAAAAAGAGGGCTATTTAACGACCAGTAGCTTAAAGCGCAAAATCGTAGATGGCACCTACGTAGATGCAAAATTCTCAAGGCAGATTAAGTTTTTGCTGCTGAGGCACAACGAGACTTACCTGTTTGATGCAATCTACGACACCGGTAATGCGGAATTGGACCATTTTGCTGAAAGCCCTGAAGAACTCAACACCTGGTTAAGCAAGTATCGTGATGTTCTGGCACAAATACCCAGAACAGACACCTTGTTGAAGCAAATATACTTTCCCATAGAGCCCCAGAAATACCACTTATTGAGTGTGCTAAAATCATCATCACTGGCTCAGAAGATATACGATTCACACTTTTCCAAAGATGCCCAAAATGACAAAAAGTCAATAGACAAAGCAAGAAAAAATAATAAATACGCAGAAGGAAATACCTTTTGGATTCCAGATGTCAACAAACTAATGACTACTCAGAGTCAGCCGCAAAATGCGACTACACTCAATGGCAAGCGTCGAGGCGCCATCAGGTTGCTCTCTTGCCAACCACCTGTCTGGAAAAGTAATTTAAAACCTCCCATTTACCATTCATCTTTGTTTCAGGGCATCCATGCCAGAGAAGTAAGAGACGACATTGAATACTTACGTAATTTTTTAATGCGTAATGAACGTCTTGATCTCAGTATTCGTGATCCCCAAAAAAGGCAATGGCTGATTAAATGGGGGCAACACATTATAGATACAGTGCTTTTTTACGTGCAGGAAGTTCAAAAACTCCCAGCAGGCTGGAGCAATGTACCAGATATCAAACTCAAACAGGCGCACCAGTATTTTCTCGACCCTTATCGAGAAGATGAAGCGTTTCAAGCCGCAAGAAAAGGCAGCAATTGGCAAGAGGTTATCAGCCAAGATTTTGCCGTCTGGTTAAACAGCAAGCTACCGGGTAAAGATAAGCAGTTCACGCCACAACCTGCACACCGGAAGCTATGGACTCTACTAATGGCTGATGCTTTGCGAGAACTAACGCCTGCTCTAGAGGTGAAATTCAAACAAAAACCGAGGGGCGATGCATGAGCCTGTATCTACTAATCAACCGGATTAAGGTAGAAAATGCCAATACCATTGCCGGATTTACTTGGGGGTTTCCAGCCATCACCCATTTTCTGGGCTTCTCCCATAATCTAGCTCGAAAACACGCTTGCTCAAGTTTTTCCAATCTTAAGTTAGAGGGCTGCAGTGTTTTTGCTCATGAACACCATGTGCATACCTATGGCAACTACAATGACCGCTTTCTGCAAAGCAAAAATCCGGCCTATTTAGAGAAAGATGCCGAAAATGTCGCCAAAGGCAGTTCTCCTTCAATCATTGAAGAAGGTAAGATGAATATGATGGTGTCATTGTTAATCGCAGTGGAGGGGCTTCCCGGACGCCGGACCAATGAATGGCTGGAATGGGTCAAAGGTCAGTGTCTCAGGCAGCGTTTAGCTGGCGGCTCTATTTGGAAGATAGGCGCTGTTGCCCTTTTTGATTTAACCGACAGCAATGACTTTTACCGACTAAAACGACAATTGTTGCCTGGCTTTGCCCTGATGGACCGATCCGGAGCATTAGCTGAACATTACCAGAAATGCCTTGAGGAAAATCCAGAAACTGAACAAATCGACGCCTGGCTGGACTTTTCGGCACTCAAACAGCGTGCCCGCCCCCAATCGAACCTGATTAATACATATCTCAAAGATCGGGCAAAAACAGGCGAGGACATCGAGGGGCTTTATGAGTGCTGGAATAAGCATTTAGAGACCACTCACGAGGGCGAGATTCCCGATTTACTCAAAGCCTTTTTCTCTGACCTACAAGACAGTAAAGAGCATAAACATTTACTGCAACAGTGGGCACAGTACATAGCGCCCGATGCCAAAACCCCCGCAGACTGGAGTTACCAGGCCAAACCCGAAGGCGGTTATCTTGTACCAATAATGACGGGTTACAAAGCAATTTCACCGGTCTATGACAACAATGAAATTTTGAATACCCGTGATGCAGAAACCCCGGTCTGTTTTGTGGAGTCCGTCCACTCAGTGGGGGAATGGAAAGGCGTTCACCATTTCCGGGAAGAGGGGGATATTACTGCCAGCCTTTGGCATTATCAGTATGAAGATGGCTGGTACTTATGCAGACAAACAACACAACAAACTATTGCCAGCACAGGAAATCTGGACGACCAGATTCTGGCGATATACGACAACCCTGAAGATGAACTGGTCTAAAAAGGATAGAAGAATGAGTATTAAACTACCGAGCATGTTGGCTTTTGAACGCAAGCTGGAAACATCGGATGCCCTGATGATGGCGGGTAATTGGAAGGATAAAGATGATGATAAGCTTTGGTCTGAAATTACCATCACCCAAAGAAAAAACCGCTCTACTCAAAGCGCTTTTGGCACTAAAGATGCCGACAAAGTCAAACCAAACCCTGTGTCATCTGATAATGATGATGCTAACCTGCCCCATGACAAGGATACATTAAAGGTCAGCTTCTCCCTGAGAGTCGTTGGTGGAATTGGTGTACCTTTTGGCTGTAACGATCCTGAATTTACCAATGCCATTATCAAAAAAACCAAAGAATACAAATCTGATGGACTAAAAGAGCTGGCTTTCCGCTATGCCTATAACATAGCCAGTGGCCGTTTTCTCTGGCGTAACCGTGTTTGTGCAGAGAAAATATCAGTACAAATCCGTGTGGGTGACGAATCTCCAAAAACATTCAATGGTTATGACTTCCCGCTTAATGACTTCAACTCTCAACGGGAGAATGAAGATTTATCGCAAATTGCCAGTGCTATGTACGTCGGCTTGAATAATGACGATCATTTTGTCTGCTTAACCGTCAATGCTTTTGTCAAACAAGGGGTTGGTCAGCACGTATTCCCTTCTCAGGAAATGAATATGGGCGAAAAGAAAAAAGTGCTTTTTAAACTTGGCAACTGTGCCGCATTGCACAGCGTAAAAGTCGGCAATGCCATTCGCACTATTGATGACTGGTATGGAACAGACCAAACACCGGCTGATTTCCCCATCGCTGTTGAGCCTTATGGCGCTGTTACACAGCAAGCCCAAGCTTATCGAAAAAGTAAGACCGATCTCTATACCCTAATGCTTAACTGGGTTAACGACAAACTGATCACTGAAAATCAGAAAAATTATGTATTAGCTAATCTGATCCGTGGTGGTGTATTTAGCAGAAAAGCTGATTCATAAGGGGGGATGATGAAGCATTATATTGAGCTAACACTTATCCCTAATGAAGAAATTGGCCATCACTTTCTTTGGGAGAAGATCTTTCAGCAGGTGCATCTGGCTCTGGTTGACCAACAGAATGCTGATGGAAGTTCATCCGTTGGCATTGCCTTCCCGGAATTCAGTGATGAACAGCACAGGCTGGGTCGAAAGTTGAGGGCATTTGCCATAAACGAAAGTCAGTTAGTCGAGCTTAATATGACACAATCGTTGAACAGGCTCAGGGACTACGTTCACCTGTCACCCATAAAGCCAGTGCCTGACGGTATCAAAGACTATGTCATTTTCCAACGGCTGCAGTTTAAGTCTAATATTGAGCGCTTGGCTCGGCGGGCGGCAAAACGCAGTGGCACCAGCTTTGAACAGGCGATGGAAGAGAGGAAGCATCTACAACCTCAATACAGCAAAGCACCATTCATATGGATGAAGAGCTTGAGCAAGAAAAAGCGTTTCAAACTCTTCATTGGAGGTGAGTTTACCCAGAATGTCATGATGAATGGGACAACATTTAATTTATACGGACTGTCAAAGGGAGGTGCTTTACCTCATTTTTGACCCTTTATTTAACTGCCTTTAAAAATATTATATAAATCAAACAGTTACAAAATACACCTAGATTATTGGGTTAACCGCTCAATTATTCATAAGTTATTGTTGTAACGTTTTTTAAAGTTCGACGGTTCACTGCCGCACAGGCAGGCAGCATAGTAAAGTCTCAAAACTCGCTTAACTCGAATTTTTTTGTTCACTGCTTCTGCGACAATGAACGGCTTAAGTTCGGATAAAGGCAGGTGTCCAAATTTCTAAGCTGCCTGTGCGGCAGTTAACTTCGGGCGGGGTCAGTTATGTGCTGGTGCCCGTTTTCTAAGCTGCCTGTGCGGCAGTGAACGCTGTCTGAACCGACTTGGCCAGCTCGGAAAGTTTCTAAGCTGCCTGCACGGCAGTGAACAGCTTTCATCAACTAACATTCCTCCTTTTAATTTTCTGAGCTGCCTGCACGGCAGTGAACGGAAGACGTTATCTGCAGAAGACATTCGGGAGCTTTCTAAGCTGCCTGCACGGCAGTGAACAAACGGCGATTGGTCGACCTAATGGCTACAAATTTTCTAAGCTGCCTGCCCTCTGCACGGCAGTGAACTCACTAAACAAACCGCTATCGGTCGGGCTAACTTTCTAAGCTGCCTGCACGGCAGTGAACTTTAACACTGATAGGGAGCCGCTGGTATCGGCTTTCTAAGCTGCCTGCACGGCAGTGAACAAACATACTCCGCAGTTCATGATAGAACGTGTTTTTCTAAGCTGCCTGCACGGCAGTGAACGCTACCAACAGGGATTGCGCCGCTATTATCACTTTCTGAGCTGCCTGCACGGCAGTGAACATCAACGAACTGAATAAAATGGACGGCCATCATTTCTAAGCTGCCTGCACGGCAGTGAACGTGACGAACCAACCGACATGACCGAACATTTCTTTCTAAGCTGCCTGCACGGCAGTGAACCTGGAGTTAAACCGGGCACGACTCCTGACTATTTTCTAAGCTGCCTGCACGGCAGTGAACTCACGACATAATAGCCTCTGACATTGCCGAATTTTCTAAGCTGCCTGCACGGCAGTGAACTGGCACGTAGACCCTCAGAAACGCTTTAAAACTTTCTAAGCTGCTTGCACGGCAGTGAACTCCGGCTGAAGTTGCTGCAAGTATTGTTGAGCTTTCTAAGCTGCCTGCACGGCAGTGAACTAATGACCGAGATTCTTACTGGATGGATTCATTTTCTAAGCTGCCTGCACGGCAGTGAACTTTGTACTGCTATGACTGGTCATAGCAGGAAATTTCTAAGCTGCCTGCACGGCAGTGAACTCTTTTGTTGATTGGGTGTTTGCTCGTTTATTTTTCTAAGCTGCCTGCACGGCAGTGAACCATCCTGATTATGGTCGGGTGATATTGGTCATTTTCTAAGCTGCCTGCACGGCAGTGAACAAAAAAATACGTGGGCCGGTCTGGCGACACTTTTCTAAGCTGCCTGCACGGCAGTGAACCTTGGATTTTGTGCACGAATGTGGCGAGCGTTTTTCTAAGCTGCCTGCACGGCAGTGAACGGTCTGATGACGTTAGCCTTTTTACCATTCAATTTCTAAGCTGCCTGCACGGCAGTGAACTCGGCGAAGTCTCCGCCATTTCCGAAGAAGCATTTCTAAGCTGCCTGCACGGCAGTGAACATATTTGCGTAGAGCCCGTTATAACGGCTGTCTTTCTAAGCTGCCTGCACGGCAGTGAACTTTTCACAGTCCTTTATGAAACCGCTGCCTCTTTTCTAAGCTGCCTGCACGGCAGTGAACGTAGACACCATAAGCACAGGCCAGACCCGGAATTTCTAAGCTGCCTGCACGGCAGTGAACAAACAGCTGTTAAAAAGCCCCAAGACCTGGCTTTTCTAAGCTGCCTGCACGGCAGTGAACTCCATATATTCAACTCCTGAATAAATATTTTCTTTCTAAGCTGCCTGCACGGCAGTGAACCTCATCTGGCTCATGTTCATACTCACCGAGCTTTTCTAAGCTGCCTGCACAGCAGTGAACACGAGCGAGCCAAAGGCTACTTGGAAGAGATGTTTCTAAGCTGCCTGCACGGCAGTGAACACACTGATCTTTCTACAGCTCATGCGTAGCATTTTCTAAGCTGCCTGCACGGCAGTGAACTTGCCGCCAGTCTCACATAAATCTAATAATTTTTTCTAAGCTGCCTGCACGGCAGTGAACCATTCGATATTGTCTCAGATTATGTTTATTCATTTCTAAGCTGCCTGCACGGCAGTGAACGATCCTGAAGTGGATATGGATGATGGTTCGGCTTTCTAAGCTGCCTGCACGGCAGTGAACTGTCTGAAAATGGCCTTGGCTGGAACTGGTCTTTTCTAAGCTGCCTGCACGGCAGTGAACGTAATTAATATCAGACACAAGCCGTTTGATACTTTCTAAGCTGCCTGCACGGCAGTGAACGCGTAAAAGGCTACCTGGAGCATTACTCACTCGTTTCTAAGCTGCCTGCACGGCAGTGAACTTCTCTGGTGGTTCGAAGTGAGGGAGTCACATTTTCTAAGCTGCCTGCACGGCAGTGAACTTCTCTGGTGGTTCGAAGTGAGGGAGTCACATTTTCTAAGCTGCCTGCACGGCAGTGAACCCTACCATGAGCAAAAGCACGATGGTGGAACTTTTCTAAGCTGCCTGCACGGCAGTGAACCCGAGGATTGTGGTTTTGGGTGGGGCTTGACATTTCTAAGCTGCCTGCACGGCAGTGAACATCTACCATCGCCTTGGCAGACTCAAAACAAGTTTCTAAGCTGCCTGCACGGCAGTGAATGAGAGCTCACGCACCGGCATTTTCCCAGGACATTTCTAAGCTGCCTGCACGGCAGTGAACGTTCTAGTTGTGAAACTGACCAGTATTGTTCTTTTCTAAGCTGCCTGCACGGCAGTGAACTTATATGCTTAACCATGGCTGCCAACCCTGTTTTTCTAAGCTGCCTGCACGGCAGTGAACTAAAAGATAGTGGAAGCCCATATTTTATTGTCTTTCTAAGCTGCCTGCACGGCAGTGAACAAAGTGGACCCGATCCCACGTCAAACCAATGATTTCTAAGCTGCCTGCACGGCAGTGAACTTCGGCCATCGCATTCTGAGCAGTGAGAGAAATTTCTAAGCTGCCTGCACGGCAGTGAACATTCAAGAGTTCAAAAGCGCCTATCAGACCACTTTCTAAGCTGCCTGCACGGCAGTGAACCGTTTAAAATTACTGGGGCAGTCAATATCATTTTTCTAAGCTGCCTGCACGGCAGTGAACTATGACCCAGGGAGTGAACTTAATCTGTTCTTTTTCTAAGCTGCCTGCACGGCAGTGAACGGTAAAGAAAAGGCGGTGCAAGTGATACCGGTTTTCTAAGCTGCCTGCACGGCAGTGAACCGGTGATGGTGGTACAGAACATGACTATTGACTTTCTAAGCTGCCTGCACGGCAGTGAACTTGGTTATTTCTCCTGCAAACATTGGCTGCAATTTCTAAGCTGCCTGCACGGCAGTGAACCCGTCAGGTTGATGGCAATTTTTCCAGAGCCTTTTCTAAGCTGCCTGCACGGCAGTGAACTATTGCCAAACAGGTACGGACGAAGTTTTAACTTTCTAAGCTGCCTGCACGGCAGTGAACACCGTATGTGATCTGGCTGTGTTTTTCGTTGCTTTCTAAGCTGCCTGCACGGCAGTGAACATGAAACTTACCAATGCCCGTCATGTGGTCACTTTTCTAAGCTGCCTGCACGGCAGTGAACTCGCTCTAATCTGAGTAGCAGGGTCAATTAGTTTTCTAAGCTGCCTGCACGGCAGTGAACGGGCTGGATGGCGGTAGCGTGGGTGGATGTATTTTCTAAGCTGCCTGCACGGCAGTGAACTCATCACAGCAAGCGGTGCAGTTATCCGCCATTTTCTAAGCTGCCTGCACGGCAGTGAACGATGGCGGTGCTGGATGTCGTGAGGCGGTTCTTTTCTAAGCTGCCTGCACGGCAGTGAACGTTTGCCCATAAATCTTCAGAGTTTTTCCACCATTTCTAAGCTGCCTGCACGGCAGTGAACAGAGGTAATCATTATGGTATGTATTAAATATGTTTCTAAGCTGCCTGCACGGCAGTGAACGGTAACCGTTGGTTTTTGCAGCAAAATATTTGCTTTCTAAGCTGCCTGCACGGCAGTGAACGGCAGGTGATAAAGGGGTTAGTTGCTACTGTTTTTCTAAGCTGCCTGCACGGCAGTGAACGTCCATCCCACTGAATAGCATCAACAATGAGCTTTCTAAGCTGCCTGCACGGCAGTGAACGAAGATCTGGACGATTTGGAATTGCTCTCTAAATTTCTAAGCTGCCTGCACGGCAGTGAACATGAAGCCCCGGCCAGGGCGAGCGGGTCCGGTTTTCTAAGCTGCCTGCACGGCAGTGAACTTCTTGATAGTTATTTTGAAAAAAGGAGTGACTTTCTAAGCTGCCTGCACGGCAGTGAACCGTGAGTCACGTACGAACCAGTCCCCTATATTTTTCTAAGCTGCCTGCACGGCAGTGAACGTTTACCGGTTGCCACTGGGCGACGGGCGACGTTTCTAAGCTGCCTGCACGGCAGTGAACCCTGGATCTTTTTGCCGTTGTATTTGCCTCTGTTTCTAAGCTGCCTGCACGGCAGTGAACCCCTTCCAGCTCATGCCTGATACTGGCTATCATTTCTAAGCTGCCTGCACGGCAGTGAACACTTCCTGAATTTCTCGACGATTTTCGTCTCTTTTCTAAGCTGCCTGCACGGCAGTGAACACTGATTTTGCTTGCGGTCTATATAATGGCCATTTCTAAGCTGCCTGCACGGCAGTGAACAATTTTTACTCCTAGATAATGATTAACCGATAATTTCTAAGCTGCCTGCACGGCAGTGAACGAAGTCCGGTAAACGTGGCTCCTTTTCACCTTTTTCTAAGCTGCCTGCACGGCAGTGAACGCCCGGATCGTTGCCCGGAACTCTCCGGCAGACTTTCTAAGCTGCCTGCACGGCAGTGAACATTAATGAAGGCGTACCCAGACACATCATCATTTTCTAAGCTGCCTGCACGGCAGTGAACTGACAGATGATCTAATTAAAAAACTCCCTCAATTTCTAAGCTGCCTGCACGGCAGTGAACCAGAGTATAAAGCATCAAACCACTTATATAACAGCAACTTAGGAATAAATATCAAATTCACCCCAATTTTTTGAGCCATTTATAACCATATGATTTTTAACATCTTTTTAAAGAGCGAATATTTTTGGTCAAAATCAGGAAAATGTCACTCTGTTGCAAACACCCAAAAAAATCAAACCAGCAAAGTCGGTGGCGCAAATATAAGCCAACTATGCTCCCAAACCATCTGGCAGCCAAAGTGCATCGCGATAGACGACGACGGGCTTTTATTCATAGTAAGAAGCTTCCCGACTGTACCAGGACTGAGGGCGCCCGACGGGCTGATTGAAATCCGGGAATGGCAGTAGCTTGCCATTGGGACCTTTGGTCATTTTATAATCCTGCCATCGATCATCAATATACAATTCATCACCGGCACGTATAAATTTTAATTGAGCATAGACCGCTATGGGCAAAGGCTTAACTCCCGCTGTGTATGCAACACCCGAGGTAAAACCTGTCAGCTCAAAGCCGTTTTTCAGCCAGTCGACATTGCCTGTAAGGGCATGGGACTCCACCACGGCAGGATCACTGTGGGACAGTACACTGCTTTCAAAATGCCATTGATGTTCGGCATCTATTCTTAATACGTAGCGAATCGCCAGATAGCGGTGCTCACGAAACTTTTTCTTGCGCTGATCATGTTTATTAATTTCGTAAAACGTATTCCTGATGGCTTCAATCGTATCAAAAGCGATGCCATCCGCCATTCGATAAGGATTACCAATGAGCACCTCACCCTTAGAGATGGTCAGTGTTTCTGGCTCATTTTCGACAGGTTTATTTTTATACTCCTTGTCAATAATGATACGGAACTGCCTGGCATGCATCGGCTCATACCGCCCAAGTACTGATTGCAGTTTTTGGAAGCCTGCATCCAGACTTTCAATAGACGGGACAGGTTCGGCTGCATAGAGAGGCCAAATGACGATTGTGACCAATGAGAAAACGCCAGTGATCGCCAATTTTCTCAACGTACTGTTTATCGCACTATATATCGCACTGTTTATTGCACTATTCATCGCACTACTTGACTTGAGACTCTGTTTGTAAGCTAGTTCATACAGCAAAACTGTCCAGCCAGAACTTGATCAAAGCGTCAAATAAAGAGCAATATAAAAACCTGGCGGGTAATAAAGTTCTTTAAGGGAATGATTAACTTTGAACACACAATTCTGATTCTGATCTTTTTTGCAGGCTGCCTGATAACTACGACCATTGTCTTTTGGAGCCTGCGTTTGGGCATCACTCCAACACCCTCCTCTGGCAAGGTAAGAGTAAAACTACTGGAAACCCTGCCTTCAAGGGTCGATGGCAACATTTATGAACTGGGCTGTGGTTTTGGTTCTCTGATTTCAGTGTTGGCAAATGCCTATCCTGACCGCATCATCTTCGGAATTGAACGTTCTCCCCTCCCCTACTGGATCAGCCGAATACGCTGCAGCCATCTAAAAAATGTCATCATCATTCAGCAGGATATTTTTCAACATCAATGGGAAGAAGCCGGATTGGTCGTATGCTATCTCTATCCGGGCGCTATGGAAAAGTTATCCGGGGCATTCAAGGAGAAACTTAAGGATGGCTGTTACATCGTCAGCCACACATTCAGGCTACCGGGATGGCAGCCTGAACGTACGAATAAGGCTAACGATTTATACCTTAGCCCAGTCTATCGATATCGGGTTAATCACTCTGAACACAGACAGGAATGAGATCGTAGTGACTCGAGCTTAACCAACGATAGACAATCAATTGTTCAGGCCCACAACTGACACACCCCTGTTTGCAGCCGGATGACTCCTCCACCACTTTTCCTTTCCTGACCCAGTGACTCAGCATGGCCTGCATGGCTTCAGGGTCTACTTCAAAATGCTGACTCAGTTCAGCCAAAGTACAGATACCTTTTTCTGACAGAAAATCTCTGATTGATAGCAGCATCAATGGCTTCCTGAAGAGCTTCTGAGTGTTTCAGCGGGTAAATCTTCTGAAGTGAATAGCAATCTCTGCCCTGCCCTCCTGAGTAGCAGAAACACCAGAGCCATGGCCAGTATTATAATGGACAGCCAGCTCAGGGATGTCAGTGGTTGAATAGTGATTCGGGACAGCTGGTAGTATAGAGTAGCCACTGAATATCCCATGAAGAAAGTCCAGCCCGCCACAAAGAATGTCCAGCGAAGGCCTGATTCCCGATAAATAGCCCCCAGGGCTGCAACACAGGGTGTGTAGAGCAGGATCATCAGGAGATAAGCGACGACAGCCGCATCACTGATGAACAGTCTTTGCATGACCGCGAAGGTGGAAACTTCCACTGCCTGGTCCTGCGCTACTGATTCCAGATTACTCAAATCACCAACACTGAGTCCAAGAGGATCTGCCAGAGAAGATACCACCTCTGAAAGATTGACAGGAATGGTTGCCATGGCCTCCTTAAAACCAGACATAAAGTCAAAATTATGGGCTTGGGCTTGAGTGCCATTCTCCTGCTCAGCGATGGAGGTGTACATGGAGTTTAGCGTGCCAACCACCGCCTCTTTTGCCAGAATGCCTGTGAACAGGCCAACAGCCGCTGGCCAGTTATCTTCTGACATACCCATGGGAGCAAAAGCAGGTGAAATGGTTTGACCTATTTTACTGAGCGCTGATGACCGGGTGTCTTCATGGCCAAAACTGCCGTCAGTTCCTACAGAGTTCAGGGTATTGAGTATCATTACTACGAGAACTATGGCTTTACCTGCCCTGAACAAGAAGGCTTTCAGTCGGCTCCAGGTTCTCAGCAGTACATGCTTGACTGACGGCCTGTGATAGTTAGGTAACTCCATAACAAAAGGTGTAACCTCTCCACTGAAGAGACTCTTCTTCAGCATCAAACCCGTTACCACCGCAGCCAGAATACCCGTCAGGTAGAGTGTAAAAACCACATTCTGGCCGAAACCGGGAAAGAAGGCCGCAGCAAATAACGCATAAACAGGAAGACGCGCACCACAGGACATAAAAGGCGCCATGGCAATGGTCAGCATCCGGTCCTGCTGATTTTCCAGCGTCCGGGTCGCCATAATGGCCGGTACGTTACAGCCAAACCCAACCAACATAGGCACAAAAGCCTTTCCGGGAAGACCCAGAAAACGCATTGCCCTGTCCATAACAAAGGCGGCTCTGGCCATATAACCTGAATCCTCCAGTACTGAAAGGAACAGGAACAGAAAAGCAATTACCGGTATGAAGGTAGAGACAGTCTGGATACCGCCACCGACACCTTTGGCCAGCAGCGCAATAATCCAGTCCGGCGCATCGATACTTTCAAGCAGATGGCTCACACCATCGACAAAGAAAGTGCCTGAGAGAATATCGAAAAAGTCTATAAAAGCACTGCCTATGTTCACAGAGAACATGAACATCAGATACATAACACCAAAGAAAACCGGCAACCCCACCAGTCGATTCAGGACAATGCGGTCGACACGCTCAGTAAGACCTTGACTTACATTCCCCATGCTTTTGACAGTATCCTTCATGATGAGGCTGATGCTTTCATAACGACCGTTTGCCACCAGGATATCCATCTCTGCATCATAGGCGTCCTCAAGTTGGGATCGCGCCAAAACCGCAGCCTCCAACAGACCCTGAGAAACCTGGTCAACAAAACCGGCCTCGCCCTCCAGTAATTTAAGCGACACCCAACGTGCAATTGAGCGATCTTCAATCTCACTGGCAACACGTGCCTGCAGGCAAGTAACAGATTCTTCCAGAACGCTTCCCAGATATTGCGGCTTTGCCGGTTCAACTCCTTTAAAAAAGCATTGATTAATAAGATCCTTGAGCCCCGGTGTTCCTTTGTTTCTGGAGGCTATCATGGCATGAACAGGGCAACCGAGCTGTTCGGACAGCTTTTCAGCATTGATCTTGAGACCTTTGTCCCTGGCAACATCCATCATGTTGAGGACAACAAGAACGGGGAGTCCCATATCCAACAGCTGTGTGGTCAGATACAGGTTACGCTCAATATTTGCAGCATCGACAACGTTGACGATCAACTCAGCTTCACGGGCAAGGATAAAGTCACGGGCAATGCGCTCATCCATCGATACCTGATCATCAACCACGTCCAGACAATAGGTACCAGGCAGGTCAACCACTTCAACGAGCTGGCTTTTATACTCATAGCGGCCACTGCGCTTTTCTACAGTAACACCAGGCCAATTGCCTACATGCTGACTGGCCCCCGTCAAACTGTTGAATAAAGTGGTTTTGCCGCAATTAGGGTTGCCTACAATCGCAAACACATGTTCGTTCATAGACGAGTCACTTCAACGGCTGCCGCTTCGTGACGACGCAGACTGAGTTGAAATCCCCGAACCTGGAGCTGAATAGGGTCACCCAGAGGCGCGACCCGGCATACTCTGAAACAGGTTCCAGGCGTCAGGCCCATGGCCAGAAGCTTACGACGATAGGCTGAGCCTGCTTCCCTGAAAGCGAAGACCCGAGCTTCCTCTCCTGTCCGGAGATCCCCTAAAGTGACCGTCATCACAATCTCCCAAGCCTCCTCCCGGAACGAACAGCAAGCGGGAGAGAGTGCTTCCTGATACATCTGATGATGTAGTGAAAAGAGTAACCTGAGGCGGTTCATGGAAAGACAACAACAGATTGAAAAGCAAGCGGAATACTAGACCTAAATGAGAATTATTTCAATTAACAATCGAACTCATTAATATCGTAGTTTCAGAAATATTAATTTTTAATTCATATAGATTTTTTCAAAATATCAAAAAGAAATATCTGCTAAATGAGTACGAAAATATTAAATGGTCATACTGTGGCATCTTGAAAATCAATTTAACTTTCAGCTCAGGGGGCCATTATTTTCTCTGTCTCCGACAATCTTCTCTGCCAGTGTATGGCGCACTTGAACCCTGGCTTCATCCAGTTCCTGAAGAGTGGCAATATTCATTTTTACTTTCAATCGAGATGGGGCTTTGTCGGCAAAAACAGGGGCAGAAAGAGCCAGCAGGGTCACTGCGGTAAAACTGATTATTCTTTTTCTCATCGGAGACATCCTTAACTTCCTGTCTGCCTCCCACGCTGCATCCTGAAATTTGGAAGATATACTAAGAAGGCTCTATAAACAGGTCTAGACAAGAACACTCAGTAAAACAAACAAATGGGGATATTACTCCCCTTCTACGCCCTGAATGGGTGCCAGAGTTCCCCAGCCATCACAACCCGGACAATGCCAATGCATCTCTTTGCCGGAAAAGCCACAGCTGAAGCACTGGTAAACAGGCTTTTCAAGCAACATCTGGTCTGTGACCTCTTTCAACAGTTTGATACTGGTCAGAGAGGGGTCAGAGGAATGATTTAACTGAATATTGATCAAGGCATTCAACCCCCTGAGAGAAGGTTGCCGTCGCAACTGAATGGTTAAAAATTCCATGGCAGACACTTCATCACGACTGTTCATTAACTGAGCCGTCATGGCCAATATAATAGCTGTACCCGACTTCTCATTGAGACACCGTGCCAGATAGCTGCCCAGAGCACGCTGCTGATGACTTCGGTGACAGACAGTTTCAAGCATTTCCAGAGTCAGTGGCACGTAACGATTATCCTGAATGGACACCTTCTGGAGAGCCTTAACGGCTTCTCTGTCGCGGCCTTCCTCCATCTCTATCTGGCCCAGTATCAAACTGGCCCTGACACAGTTCTTATCCCTGGAAAATGCTGTTCTGATGAACTTTCTGGCCCCCGATCGATCATTGTGAAGCAGTTTTTCTTCGGCTAACTCACAGTACAAATGAGCCAGCCTGGAGGCATAGTGCTCACCTGACAATTTACGGAGGGATTCTGCAATCTCAACGGCCTGCTGCCACTCTTTCTCTCTCTCATAGATTTTCAGAAGTTGTTCAAGCGCATCCACTCTATATTCATGATTTTGACTGGAAAGATCGACCAGCATGGCTTCGGCGCGATCAAATAATCCTGCAGTCATGTAGTCCTTGGCCAGCTCCAGCCGAACACGAATGGATTGAAGGGGGGTCAGACTGGGTCGGGCCAAAAGATCCTGATGCACCCGAATCGATTTATCCACCTCTCCTTTACGACAAAACAGGCTACCCAGGGCAAGATAGGTATCGACAGTATCATTATTAATATCCAGCGCTCTGATAAAGGTCTCAATGGCCTCATCCGTCTGCTCATTTAACAGATAGTTCAACCCCACAAAATACTCTTTAGAGAGGGGTCGCCCGGGGAAGTGGTCTTTTTTTTTCTTTTTTTCAGCACGTCCGAGAAGATATCCTGCCAGCATTGCCACCATAATCAGCGCCAGCAGTGCAACATCGGGCATCAGGTTAATCCTTGCAAGGCATTCGCTCTGAGTTTTTGTATTTCTGCATCACGTCGGCCCAGCTTACGCTTAAAACTGGCATTGGCCAACCTCAGCCGGGTCATAGCCACCAGTGAGACCAGCAGCCCGAATAGCCCGCCCATTATGAAGGAGATAACGACGACAGAAGACACCTTCACTTCTGGCAATAAAAAACCAGCCAGGTCGAATCTCACCAATTGTGGGTTAGCGACAATAAAATTGACGAGAATAATCAGCAGGAGGAGACTGCCCAACAGTATTACCAGCCGCTTCAGCCAGATACTCAAATGAGAGACCATATTCGATCAAACTCCAGTGATGACTTATTTACGATCCGATTCCGAGTCACAATTGAACAGAGCTTAACAACAGTGGAAAAATCAAGATTTCAGATTCTTAAGGCTACTGTTAACACGATCCCGCATATCTTTGCCCGGCTTGAAATGAGGAACGTATTTTCCATTCAGAACAACAGAGTCACCGGTCTTGGGATTTCGCCCCACCCTGGGAGCCCTGTAGTGCAGGGAAAAACTGCCAAACCCTCTGATTTCCACCCTTGTTCCACAGGAAAGAGAATGTGACATCTGCTCAAGAATAGATTTGATGGCCAGCTCTACATCCTTCACCGACAACTGATCTTGCAGATCGGTCAGTCGTTCTATCAATTCTGATCGGGTCATTGTCGTTCTTCCTATCCCTGCACCCTTGGGTGACACTGAAGTATCAGTATCGTTACAGACGCTGCACCCTGATCAGGAGATAAACAAGACATTAAACAGTCGTAGCCTGGAACGGCCAAGTATCTCATTAGCCGGACACCCGATAATTCAGGCAGCCCCGAACCTGACAGGGATTACAGATAATTCCTACCCTAGCCAACCCGATTCAATAAATCAAGCAACCTATTGATTACCATAAAAAAAACCGCAGCTCGGGCTGCGGTTTTTTTTATGGTAAAAGAAAGCTTCATCAGAAGCTTTCTCCAACAAGTATTACTTGTTTTCCATCTGAGCCTTGATCAGGTCACCGATGGTGGTAGGGCCGGAAGTCTCGTCTTCCTGCTTCGCACGCAGTTCTTTCATGGCCGCTTTCTCTTCAGCCTGATCCTTCGCCTTGATGGACAGGGAGATATTGCGGTTCTTACGATCGATACTGATGATGCGGGCTTCTACTTCTTCGCCTTCTTTCAGGACGTTGGTAGCGTCTTCAACGCGATCAACACTGATTTCAGAAGCTTTCAGAGTAGCCAGAACGTCTTCAGCCAGTTCTACGGTAGCTGCCTTGGCTGTCACTTCCTTGATCACACCCTTAACGATGGAACCTTTTTCATTCAGGCCAGCGAAAGAGTTGAATGGATCTTCGGACAGTTGCTTGATACCCAAAGAGATACGCTCACGCTCAGCGTCGATCGCCAGGATAACAGCTTCAACTTCGTCACCTTTACGGTACTTGCGAACAGCTTCTTCGCCAGTTTCATTCCAGGAGATATCAGACAGGTGAACCAGACCGTCGATGCCGCCATCCAGACCAATGAAGATACCGAAGTCAGTGATAGACTTGATCTTACCAGCCAGTTTGTCGCCCTTGTTGAAGGAACCGGAGAACTCTTCCCATGGGTTCTGCTTGCACTGCTTGATACCCAGAGAGATACGACGACGCTCTTCGTCGATGTCCAGAACCTGAACTTCAACTTCATCACCCAGAGCAACCACCTTGGATGGGTGGATGTTCTTGTTAGTCCAGTCCATTTCAGAAACGTGAACCAGACCCTCAACACCTTCTTCCAGCTCAACAAAGCAGCCGTAGTCGGTCAGGTTAGTGATTCGACCGGAAACACGGGTACCTTCAGGGAAGCGTTTGGTGATAGCCACCCAAGGATCTTCACCCAGCTGCTTCAGACCCAGGGATACGCGGTTACGGTCGCGGTCAAACTTCAGAACCTTGACGTTGATTTCGTCACCAACGTTCACAATCTCGCTTGGATGCTTGATGCGCTTCCAGGCCATATCAGTAATATGCAGCAGACCGTCAACACCGCCCAGATCAACGAATGCACCGTAGTCGGTCAGGTTCTTGACGATACCTTTAACTTCCAGACCTTCCTGCAGAGACTCCAGCAGCTGCTCGCGCTCAGCGCTGTTTTCAGCTTCTAGAACGCTGCGACGGGAAACGACTACGTTGTTACGTTTCTGGTCCAGCTTGATAACCTTGAATTCCAGCTCTTTGCCTTCCAGGTGAGCTGTGTCACGAACCGGACGCACGTCAACCAGAGAGCCAGGCAGGAAGGCACGAATAGTGTTAACGTCAACAGTAAAGCCACCCTTGACCTTACCGGAAATAACACCTTTAACGATCTCTTCAGCTTCGAAGGCTTTTTCGAGTTCGCCCCAAGCTTCCATACGCTTGGCTTTTTCACGGGAAAGACGGGTTTCACCGAAACCATCTTCAACCGCGTCAAGAGCAACCTGAACTTCGTCGCCGACAGCGATGGTCAGTTCACCCTGTTCGTTCAGGAACTGAGCTTTTGGGATAACACCTTCAGACTTCAGGCCTGCGTGGACAGTAACCCAGTCGCTGTCGATATCGACAACCTGACCGCTAACAATAGCGCCCGGCTTCATTTCGATATCTTTCAGGCTTTCTTCAAACAGTTCAGCAAAGCTTTCGCTCATGGTCATTCCTATCAATCAGCACTTCAATCAACACCACCTCAGAAAAGCAGTGACTACCGATCGCATGCTGGCCACACCGCCAGTCAGTGTGGGTTGTTTTTCAAAAAACACCGTATGGTTGTAACTGGCAATCTGCACCACACGGCTATTCACGCCGGTCTTTCCGGAAGTCGGTCAGACCACCTCGATATAAACAGGCTGTCGAGCTCCTCAACAACCAGCAGGTTCCGAAATGATTAACGTTAATCAGATCAGGCCATTCTGTCGCATGACATCCACTACACGACTGAAGACTTCCTGAATACTCAATCTGGTGCTGTCCAGAACAATAGCATCATCGGCGGGTTTCAGCGGGGCGACATCGCGATTCATGTCACGCTCGTCCCTGGCAAGAATGTCAGCTAAAAGCTGGTCAAAGCTAGCATCAATACCTTTCTGTTGCAACTGATTTTGACGGCGTTTCGCCCGCTCTTCCGGACTGGCTGTAAGGTAAACTTTGACGTTAGCATGGGGGAATACCACAGTTCCCATATCCCTTCCATCGGCAACCAGACCCGGAGCTTCTGCAAAGTCCTGCTGACGCCTCAAAAGAGCCTTCCTGACACCCGGCAAAGCCGCCACCTGAGAAGCTTTGGCTCCCACCTCTTCGGTCCTCAGATTAGCGCCAACGCGCTCACCCTCAAGAACGATTTTCAGACCTTCACCATCAGCACCCGGTTCAAATTGCACATCCAGGTGACCTGCTAAAACTTCCAGTGAATTTTCATCGGAAAAATCCACCCCGTGATTCATGGCCGCCAGCGCCGTCAGTCGATACAAAGCACCACTGTCGAGCAGATGCCAGTCAAACTCTTTCGCCAGCAGAGCCGCAACCGTTCCTTTCCCGGAACCGCTGGGACCATCAATAGTTACGACCGGCACGCTTATATATGAAGAAGTTTTCATTGACTGACTCTCTAATCCATGAAGTAATTAAGAATTACTTCTGTCGCTGCAGACATATCAATATCTCTCACGCTTGAATACCTTCTGTAGAGAGCGCCAGACCCGCATCGAAAGCCGGGTTGACGAAGTTAGCTAAGGATGTGACCACACTGGCACAATCCGGAATACGAATCTCAGCTTAGGGAATCAACCTGATTCTCATCAAGGGTATTCATACGGGCTCTTTTTTCCAGAATACTGGCAAAGTGCTGCCGTGCAGACTGGGCTCGCTCAAAACTCGCCAGTATCCCTTTGCTGTCTTTCTCAACGATGGCTTGACGAAGATGAGTCAAGCCCTCAGAAAACTGATCCAGCGAGGAAATAATAGCCTCGCTATTACCCAGAGCAATATCGTGCCACATGATCGGATCACTGCCAGCAATGCGGGTAAAGTCTCTAAACCCTCCGGCGGCGTAACGAAAGATATCCTGATTTTCAGGATTGCCCGCCAGCGTATCCACCAGTGAAAACGCCAGGAGATGAGGCAAATGGCTCGTCATTGCCAGCACTTCATCGTGACGCCGAAAATCCATAGCGTTGACCTGGGCACCACAGCATTGCCAGAGATGCCTGACGAGGGATAAAGCGGCAGTATCAGTGTTCTCCAGCGGTGTCAGGATCACCTTATGATTCTTGAACAGTCCGGCCCTGGCAGCAGTGACTCCGCTTTTTTCGGAACCGGCGATGGGATGACCCGGCACCAGATTCTCAGGTACACAGTCAAATATTTCCCGGGCAGCCTGGACCAGTACGCCTTTGCAACTACCCACATCCGTCATCACTTTGTCAGTGAGATCGAGACCCTTAAGTTGCCGGAGTAATTTTGGCATAGCCAGCATGGGAACTGATAGCAGGATAACATCAGCCTTGCTGACGGCGGATTCAAAATCTGTACAACCTTCTGCCACGATTCCCAGGGAAAGGGCTGCTTCGATGTTTTCGCCCTTGAGATCAAAACCCATCAGATGAAAGTTTTCACTGCACTCTCTGAGGGAAGCTGCAAATGATCCTCCAATAAGGCCCAGCCCGACCACCAGAATATTCAGTGGGGTACCGGTCTTGTTTTGCTCTATCACTACACGTTCAACCTTTTTCAAAAACCACTTTCAAATGTCTGTCGAATGAAAATGGCGACAGCCTCTTCAGACTAATAACTATCGTACAGGGCTGTATTTCGCTCAGGGCTGTATTTCGCTCAGGGCTGTTATCACTCAAGACTGTTTAAGAGCGGACAGTGCTTCCAGAAAACGACGGTTCTCTTCTTCCAGACCAACGGAAACCCGGAGGTGCCCCGGCATTCCATAATTGCCAAGAGGTCTAACAATGACGCCCTGTTTGAGTAAGCGCTGATAACACTCCACACCTTCCATGCCAGCATCAAAAGTAATGAAGTTGCCATTGGATGGAATGTAATCAATATTCATGGACTTCAGACCCGCTTCAATCTGAGCCATTCCATCCTGGTTAACCTGTCTGGAACGGTTCAGGTATTCTTCGTCATTAAGAACAGCAACCGCTGCCGCCTCAACAAGATTATTAACATTAAAAGGCTGTCGTAATCGGTTGATAATAGAGGCTATTTCAGCGCTTGAAACAGAATAACCGATTCGACCACCCGCCAGACCGTAGGCTTTTGAGAATGTTCTGACCACTACAAGATTGGGGTATTCTTTCAGCAGCGCAATACCATCCGGGTAATCACTCTCCATGACATACTCAAAGTAAGCTTCATCCAGAACAACAATAACCCCTTCAGCTAGTTTACCCAGAAAGGCACGCAACTCTGTTTCTGAAAAACGGGTACCTGTCGGATTATTAGGATTAGCCAGAAATACGATACGGGTATCAGAACGAACCGCTTTGGCCATCGCTTCCAGATCATGCCCCCAGTTTTTAGCCGGAACCACAATGCTTTCAGCCCCGCTCGCCTGAACTGCAATGGGATAAACCGCAAAGGCGTATTCAGAGAACACGGCTGAGAATCCTTCTTTCAGGTAGCACTGCGCCAACAGAACCAGAACATCATTGGAACCGTTACCAAAGGTTATCTGATCAGGATCAACCGCCAGCTTTCTGCAGAGAGTATCACGCAGATTGTAAAGACTGCTGTCCGGGTATCGGGCCAGCTCGGCCATCATTGCGGCAATGGCTTCACAAGAAGACTGAGCCGCCCCAAGAGGATTCTCATTGCTGGCCAGCTTAACAATACTGCTGGCATCCAGACCCTGTTCGCGCGCCAGCTCTTCCACAGGCTTTCCGGGAAGATAAGGATTCAGGGCACGTATTCCCGGTACGGCAAGCTTTGTAAAATCACAACCCATGTTTCACCTGTATATTCACCATCTACTCGTCCCCACACTGAAACCAGGGCTTTTAGACAGCCTCCAGAGGCAGGGACGAAAAATTGCTTCAATCGCGCATGGCTGTTTTGTTAAAGAACACCCTTCGGATAAGAGCCCAGAACACGGAGGTCATTCACTCTGTCAGCCAACTTTCCCAGCACTTTCTGGATAACCGGATCGTCTTGATGACCTTCAAAATCAATGAAAAAGACATAGTTCCAGATGCCGGTACGGGATGGACGGGTTTCCACTCGGGTGAGATCCACATCATGAACATCGAACGCTTCAAGAATCGAATGCAGAGCACCGGACTGGTTTCTCATGCTGACGACAATTGAGGTTTTGTCTTCACCGCTGACGGGCACATCCTGATGACCAATAATCAGGAAGCGAGTGGAATTGTCGGGTTGATCCTCGATTTTCTCAGAGATTTTTTCCAGACCATAAATGTCAGCAGCCATATCACCAGCAATGGCCGCAGAGTTCCATTCACCCCTGATACGCTTGGCCGCCTCCGCATTGGAGCTGACCGCTACTCTTTCGGCCATTGGCCAGTGAGCATCCAGCCATTTACGACACTGTGCCAGTGACTGGGCGTGGGAGTAAATACGGGTAATATTGTCACGACGAGTGTTTTCAGAAACCAGCAGGTGCTGATGAATTCTCAATACAACTTCACCACAGATTTTCAGAGATGAATCCATGAAGCTGTCCAGAGTATGACTGACCACGCCTTCCGTTGAATTCTCAACAGGCACAACACCGTAGCTTACAGCTCCAGCCGTCACCTCCCTGAATACCTCATCAATCGCTGCCATAGGGACAGAAATCGCTGAATGGCCAAAGTGCTTCAAGGCCGCCTGTTGGGTAAAGGTGCCTTCCGGACCAAGAAATGCCACTCGGACGGGCTCCTCAAGGGCCAGACAGGCTGACATAATCTCCCTGAACAATCGAGCCATTTCTTCATCGTCCAGTGGACCATTGTTCCGTTCCATCACCCGACGCAAAACCTGGGCTTCACGTTCCGGGCGATAAAATACTGCCGCAGCGTCTTCAGTCTGCTTGACCCTGGCCACTTCCTGAGCGCAGCGTGCACGCTCACTGATCAGCTTCAGAATATCCTGGTCAAGTTTGTCAATTTTTGTCCGCAACCCCTTCAACTTATCATCTGTCATAATGTTCTCTGCGTTTAACTGTAATGACCAGAGCCGTGCAATCAGCGGCTGGCAATCCTGCGAGCTTTGTGATTGAGATTGCAACGGATCAAGAATTTGTTATCCAAATTTTCTTTCGAATTCACGCATAAAAGCAATCAACGCATCGACATGCTCTTCCGGTACTGCATTATAAATACTGGCCCGCATACCGCCTACTGCCTTGTGACCCTTAAGGTAAAGAAAGCCATTCTTTTCAGACTCTGCCAAAAAGACTTTGTCCAACTCAGGGTCAGTCAGTGTAAAGGGTACATTCATTCTTGAACGCCATCGAGGGTCCACCTTGTTGTGATAAAAACCGGACTCATCAATCACCTGGTAAAGCTTGCCGGATTTGCGGGCATTGACCTGGTCGATCACCTCCAGCCCCCCCTGCTCCTTCAGCCACTCAAACACCAGACCGGCCAGATACCAGGCAAAGGTTGGCGGGGTGTTGTACATGGAATCCTTGTCCGCCTGCACTCGATAATCAAAAACAGCAGGACAACTGGAATGTCCTCGACCCAGGAGATCGTCACGCACGATGACCACTGTCAATCCTGCCGGACCAATATTTTTCTGGGCACCGGCATAGATAACCCCAAAACGGCCGACATCAACAGGCCCGGACAGGATATTGGATGACATATCTGCTACCAGCGGGACATCCACTGAATCCGGTATAAACGGAAATTCAAGACCACCAATAGTTTCGTTTGGCGTGTAATGGACATAAGCCGCATCTGAACTGAAGCGCCATTCACTTTCTTCCGGCATGGTATGGAATGAAGCTCCCTTACCGTCAGCAATAACATTGACATTCAAATAACGCTGAGCTTCCTTGATAGCTGATTGAGCCCAGTACCCACTATTGACATAGTCGGCGCTATTTTTCTCACCTCTCAGATTCAGCGGGACGGCAGCAAACTGCCCACGGGCACCCCCCTGTAAAAACAGAACCTTGTAGTTTTCAGGAATCTTCAAAAGCTCACGCAGATTTTGCTCCGCCTGCTCTGCGACTTTGAGAAAGGATTTCCCTCTGTGACTGACTTCCATAATGGAAGCCCCTTCACGGTTGTAGTCCAGCAGCTCATCACGAGCACGCTCAAGCACCGACTTTGGCAAAGGCGCCGGACCCGCCGAAAAGTTATAGGTATGCCCTTTTGGGTCAGCCAGTGTTTTTGCCAATAGATTGTTCATACCATCCTCCCATACAGCCAGACTCGTCGATTCAGAAATGCGTAACTGCCGCTGAAATTGCTCCTGCATCTCAGGGATAAATTACATCCCGGCAAGTAAAACGCCAGCATGATGCTGGCGTTAAATTATGGAATACAGAATCAGCCTTCCTGCCCTTCATCAGGTTCGGCCTGAGAGGTTTCTTCCCCAGCCTCTTCGGTTTCATTGCCCTCAGCTGAATACTCTGGCTCTTCCGGCTCCTCAACCCTGGCAACACCGACCAGCTTCTCGCCTTCCTGAACCTTGATCAGGGTAACACCCTGGGTATTACGACTCATGACAGATATTTCATCGACACGGGTTCTCACCAGGGTCCCCTGATCAGAGATCAACATGATCTCTTCTCCATCCTGCACCTGAATAGCACCAACCAGCTCACCGTTCCGATCGGTACATTGCATGGAAATAACCCCTTGACCACCACGCCCGGTGATTCTGAAATCTTCTACCGCCGTACGTTTACCGAAACCATTCTGACTGACGGTCAGAATCTGGGTGTCGTTTTCGGGAATAATCAGAGAGATAACTCTTTGTGCATCCTGTAACTTGACACCACGCACACCTCTGGCAGTTCTGCCCATGGCGCGCACGTCAGTCTCTTCGAAGCGGATCGCTTTTCCGGCGTTGGAAAGCAGCATAACCTGTTTCTCACCGGTAGTAATTTCAGCACCCACAAGAGTATCGCCTTCATCAAGACCCAGGGCAATCAGACCACTGGTTCTTGGACGGGAAAACTGCTCCAGAGGCGTCTTCTTAACCGTTCCCGCAGCCGTTGCCATAAAGACAAAGTGACCTTCGGTATACTCTTCTACAGGCAGCATCGCCGTAATCCGCTCATCCTCTTCCAGAGGCAGGATATTCACAATTGGGCGGCCACGTGAAGTACGGCCAGCTTCCGGAATCTGATAGACCTTCAACCAATAGACCTTACCCCTGCTGGAGAAACAAAGAATCTGGGTATGGGTATTGGCCACCAACATATGTTCAACATAATCTTCGTCTTTTACCGAAGCGGCAGACTTACCCCGACCACCACGGCGCTGTGCCTGGTAGGTGTCGAGCGATGTGGTTTTTGCATAACCACCATGAGACAGAGTGACGACCATGTCTTCTTCAGAAATCAGATCTTCAACGGTCAGATCCCGGCGTGAACTGGTGATTTCAGTGCGACGCTCATCGCCATACTCTTCAACCACTTTTTCCATCTCTTCGCGGATGACTTCCATCAAACGCTCAGAGCTGGAAAGAATGAGTAGTAACTCGGCAATTTTTTCCAGCAGCTCGCGGTATTCACTGAGCAGTTTTTCATGCTCCAGGCCAGTCAGTCTGTGCAGACGCATGTCCATAATTGCCTGAGCCTGAGCCGGGGACAAATAGTAGAGACCATCCTCTCTCATGCCAAACTCTGCAGGTAATTCTTCAGGTCGACAGGCATCGGCTCCGGCACGCTCTGCCATTTCCAGCACGTGACCGGGCTGCCACCCTTGAGCCACCAGTTTCTCTTTAGCTTCTGCAGGCGTTGGAGAATCCTTGATCAAGGCAATTACCGGATCAATATTGGAAAGCGCTACGGCCAGACCTTCCAGCAAATGACCCCGCTCACGCGCTTTTCGCAGCTCATAAACGGTTCTGCGGGTCACCACTTCACGACGGTGGCGAATGAAGGCTTCCAGCATCTCCTTGAGATTCAGGAGTTTTGGCTGACCATCCACCAGCGCAACATTGTTGATACCAAATACGCTTTCAAGCTGGGTTTGGGCATAGAGGTTGTTGAGTACTACGTCAGCCACCTCGCCACGACGCAGCTCAATCACGACCCGCATACCGTCTTTATCGGACTCGTCGCGCAGCTCGGAAATGCCCTCAATTTTCTTGTCTTTAACCAGCTCGGCGATCTTTTCAATCAGCCGGGCCTTATTCAGCTGATAAGGAAGCTCGGTAACAATGATGGTACTTTTGTTTCTCTTCTCATCGTGCTCAATATCCGCTCGGGCACGAATATAGATGCGACCACGCCCGGTTCGATAGGCCTGCAAAATGCCCGCACGACCATTAATAATGCCAGCCGTCGGGAAATCCGGACCCGGAATGTATTCCATCAGGTCATCAACAGACAGACTCTCATCATCAATAAGCGCCAGACAACCTTTGACCACTTCAGTCAGATTATGAGGAGGTATATTGGTTGCCATACCGACGGCAATACCGGCAGCGCCATTCACCAGGAGATTGGGAATGCGGGTAGGCATAACAGCAGGGATCTGTTCCGTGCCATCATAGTTAGGCACGTAATCGACCGTTTCCTTATCCAGGTCAGCCATGATGTCATGACTGATCTTCTGCATCCGGATTTCGGTATAACGCATGGCCGCTGCAGAGTCACCATCCACGGAACCAAAGTTACCCTGCCCGTCTACCAGCATATATCGCAGAGAGAATGGCTGAGCCATACGAACAATGGTGTCATATACTGCAGAGTCACCGTGGGGATGATATTTACCGATCACATCACCCACCACACGAGCTGATTTTTTGTAGGGCTTATTCCAATCATTGCCCAGCTCGTTCATTGCGAAGAGAACTCGCCGATGGACCGGCTTGAGTCCGTCACGTACATCGGGCAGTGCCCGCCCGACGATGACACTCATGGCATAGTCCAGATAGGACTGCTTGAGTTCGTCTTCGATGTTTACCGGAAGAATCTCTTTGGCGATATCAGTCATGTAAACCCAGTCGTCCTTTAGCTTGCGCCCAACGGATACCAGTCAGCACCCTTTCTCAACCCGGAAGGCCGGAAACCCGAACAATTCAATCAACACGCAGCCATGTGGAAGCAATCATTCAGTTCCTGTCTGAATAGAAAGGAGCGTTGAAATGAATTTAACGATAAAAAGGGCATGGCTACTTTTTTCATATTAAGTAGGAAATAATACCACAGCTGCCAGCCCTACTGCGAGCAAGTCTATGCGTTGACAACAATATTTGTGAATAAAAAATGACACAGAAGTACGACATAGTAACTCTTTAGTATCCGGATAACAGGAATACTTAACTCTGATAACTCTGTCTGTATAATGCAGACAAGAATACAAACTGCGCTGTTACTTTCGGAAATCAACCGACTCTCGAAATTGGTTTTTTGCGTTATTCTTCGCATAAAGCGGTTTTCAGAGAGACCCGCTTCCCGGCGCACATTCAACACAACCGCATGAGAATCTGGACACTATGACTGCAAACCAGGACGAACCACGCCCAGTGCAAAACGTCGATCCAGCCGAAATTGCTAAATTTGAAGAGTTGGCCAGCCGTTGGTGGGACATGGAGGGTGAATTCAAGCCACTGCACGAAATCAATCCGCTGCGCCTCAACTACATCGACGAGCGAGTGGGTCTGGCCGGAAAAAAAGTACTGGACGTTGGCTGTGGTGGCGGCATTCTCAGCGAATCCATGGCACTTCGCGGCGCAGAGGTGACTGGCATCGACATGGGCGACGCGCCACTTTCTGTAGCTCGCCTGCACAGCATGGAAAGTGAAGTCGAAGTCAATTATCGTAAAATTCCGGTGGAAGAGCTGGCAGAAGAGATGCCCGGCACCTTTGATGTTGTCACCTGCCTTGAAATGCTGGAACACGTTCCCGAACCTGCATCCGTTATTCGCGCCTGTGAAAAGCTGCTCAAACCCGGCGGAAAGATCTTCTTTGCTACGATAAACCGCAACACCAAATCCTGGCTATTTGCCATTGTCGGAGCCGAGTATGTTCTAAAAATGCTACCCAGGGGTACACATGAGCACAGTAAATTCATTAAACCCCATGAACTCTGTAGCTGGATGCGCCAGACCGATCTAGAAGTACACGACATGACAGGCATGGTTTTCAACCCGTTTACTGGCGTTTATTCCCTCAAGAAGTCAGACACTGACGTTAATTACCTGATCTACGGCAGCAAACCAGAGCCCCAATGAGAATCCCGATGAGCCAAACGAACGCCATTGAAGGTATTTTTTTTGATCTGGACGGCACATTGCTGGACACCTCGGAAGACTTTATTTTCACCGTTAACAAAATGCTGGCAGACGACAATATGCCAGCGATTGATAGTGAACTGATTCGAAGCCATGTTTCGGAAGGCTCAAGAAAGCTTGTTCAACTTGCCTATGGTATAGAGCCACCTGATCCGAAGCTCGAAAGCCTCAGAACCAGGCTTCTTGAAGAATACAATGAATATATCAACAATGATCGCAGGGAAAAGGCTGCAAAACTGTACGACGGAATGCCAATGCTGCTGGATACTCTGGATGACAAAACCATTCCCTGGGGAGTCGTCACCAATAAACCTTCAGCTTATGCAAAAATCTTATTGGATCAGGCTGGCTTGAGCCAGCGTTCAAAAACATTGATCTGTCCAGACCATGTCAAACAGACCAAGCCCAACCCGGAAGCTTTGCTGGTAGCTTGCCAGCAAACAGATGCCAACCCGGCAAAGTGCATTTATATAGGTGATCATTTGCGTGATATCGAGGCTGGCAGAAATGCAGGAATGGTGACTATTGCGGCACTCTATGGTTTTATCAGCCCCATAGATACACCGGATCAATGGCACGCTGATTACAAGGTTTCGTCCGCAGAAGAGATTCTTCCGCTGCTGGAAAAGTATAAGTGGCAGCTGCCACGGAGAGCAACGCATGTTTGAATATACCGCACCCGACAACCTCCTCCGGGACAAAATCATCCTGGTCACCGGTGCAGGCAGTGGTATTGGCCGTACGGCAGCCCTGACCTTTGCACGCCACGGCGCAACCGTCATTCTGCTGGGCAGAACCATCAGCAAGCTTGAACAGGTCTATGACGAGATTGAAAAAAATGGCTGGCCCCAGGCAGCTATTTACCCCATGAACCTCGCCGGAGCCTCTGAACAGGACTATGCCAACCTGGCGGAAACTCTGAACAAAGAATTTGGCAGACTGGACGGGCTTCTGCACAATGCAGGTCTGTTGGGCGAACTCAAGACCATTGCACAGTTCGATCTGGACAAATGGAATGAGGTCATGCACGTTAATGTGACCGCCCCCTTTCTGCTCTCCAGAGAACTAATCCCCCTGCTCCGCAAGGCTGAATCGGGTTCTATTGCCTTCACTTCATCCAGCGTTGGCCATAAAGGGCGCGCTCACTGGGGAGCCTATAGCATTTCGAAATTTGCTACCGAAGGGCTTATGCAGGTCATGGCCGACGAAGAGGACGGCCTCAGTCAGGTAAGAGTCAACACGATTAATCCCGGAGGCACCCGCACAGCCATGAGAGCTTCTGCTTACCCCGGAGAGGACCCGATGAGTCGTCCGACGCCTGAAGATATTATGCCAGTCTATCTGTATCTGATGGGAGACGACAGTCACTCAGTCAGCGGCAAAGCCTTTCATGCCCAGCTTCCGGGTGATCCAGAGAACATTGCAACACTCTGACATCGCCGTGTGACCCACTTAAACGGTGGGTCATTATTTACCTTGTCAGCAAACAACCCGTTACAAAAAAACACGCCTTCCCTGAAACCTCGACTAGATTTTATCCTCGAAGCCCGCCGATAAATCGATCAGACAGAGGAATTCATGGCCATAGCTCAAACTTCAATCCTGCTCATAATGGCAGCATACACATCTGCATTGTCAGCACGTCCTGATGATTATTCCCAGAGAGAATTGAATGAAGAAAAAGTCGTTGCGTCCAATTGGCAACAACACTCACCGGAATATGAAGCACTGGTGTACCAGTCTTTTAACATGGCCAGAGACAACCTCAGCAACGCACTGAATCAACTACCGAAAGGCAAGCGTGCAGCGATAGTGACTGATATTGATGACACTTTGATCGAGGGCACCACCTATTTCTCAAGTATGGTGGGGACCGACGGTGCAAGAAACGTCGATGCTACTTTAGCCTGGTGGAAAGATCAGAAGATGGAAGCCTTGCCCGGTGCCTTAGACTTTCTGAATGAGGTTGATAACCAGGGGATAGACATCTTCTATGTCAGCGCTCGTTTTAATGAAGCCAAGGAACTTTCCCTGGCCAAACTAAAACGCTTGGGATTCCCGATCAAAGGAGCTGATTATCTACTCTTTCAGCAAACAGACAATAGAACATTAAGTAAAGAGAACCAACGTCAGAAAATCAGAGACAAGGGCTATCACGTACTGATGCTTCTGGGTGACCAGCTGGATGATCTGGCAGATGTGGAAGGCCATCACTTCAACAGGAGACAACAGTGGGTTCAGCAAAACCGAAGCAGATTCGGCAAAGATTGGATCTTTTTTCCCAACCTTGTCTATGGAAGCTGGGAGCATGCTGTGGTGACGGTGAACTTCAACCAGCTGTCTCCTGATGAGAAGCACGATGCCAAATTGAATGCGCTGAACTATTCTCACTTCGCGCAGATACAGGACCCAACATTTGCACTGCACAACATTAATGCAATGCTGTGGATGAACTCATCAGCGGATTATCATGCCCTGACGCATCAGGCTTACAATCAATCCACAAGAATATTGGCAAAAATGAATCAGAAAACCATGGAGAACCCTGCTATTGTCGTGAACATCAACGGTACCATATTACAATACACCCCCCAAAATCCTGACCTGAACCTACCTGCACCAGGATCAGAACAGAATCTGTTTAACTGGCACCTTGAACAACAAAAAAATGCAAAGCCAACCCCCGGAGCTCCCGAGTTTCTTGCTGGCGCAAAGGAAAAAGGATTTGATATCTTTTATGTCTCCGAAACACCAGTGTCGTCTGGTCGGCAGGGCAACAAGAAAGACATAGAAACGCTTACGGTCAGGAAATTAAGGGAGCTTGGCTACCCCGATGCAGACGAAACCCACGTTTTATTAAAAGGTGAACACTGCACTGAGGTCGAGCTGAAGAACTGCACAAAAACTTCTCAGCGACATGCGATCACCAGCGGACAGGTTGATAGAAAAAAACATCAGATCGCACTTTATATTGGTGACACACTCTCTGACTTTGGCCTTGAAGAAAATGGCTTTGACCCGGACCTGAAAGCATCCGTGGCAGCCAATAAAGACAGGTTTGGCCGTCAGTATATGATCATTCCCAACCCATTAAATACACGTCGACTTGTTACCATCTACAGCGATTATGCCGGTAAGCACATTGGTGATTTATCGAGTGAAGAGCAAGCCAACATCAGACGAAAATTGATCAGGAACTGGCCTGCGAAGCCTTTTTGACCACCAGCTCCAGATAACCTGTTTCATCATCTGCTTCCCGGGTGAAACAGGTATCGTCAAGAATACCCACAACTATTTCTGCTGTGGTTTCAATAATCGACCCCGGTTTTAAGTGACCACCAAAAACACGCCCTTCCTTGTCCGCCACACAGATATGCAAATGGAGCCCTGATGGACAACAGGTGCCAGAAAGAGAAAGAATTTCGAAGGGGCCCTGAAGTATCTTCTCCTGCTCTGCTCCGGCCAATCTGAGCGACAACACTTTCAGACTTCCCACGCAGGATAACAGAAAGGCTGCAGGCCATTCCTTGGCAAGGGTCAGGAGTTCGAAATAGAGATCATCGCCAGGAAGCAAACGTTGACTATGCGTTTTCATAACACCCAGATCTGTTTTACCTTAGGAAAGAGCTTAACAAACGCAGAAAAGAAAACAAACTCGCAGAAAAGAACAGGTTACTGACAGAGAGCAAGGGCAGCCCTGAAAAGCCGGGCCACCCTCTTAAAAAGCTCTGCTACCAAGCAGATAACCGGTCGTGACAAAGCGCCGTAAAACCCGGGGCTTACTTTAAGTACCTAACCAGTTACTTAGTCAAATTGTTCAGCATTCCCTATTGTCAGTTGCCCGTATTTCAGTGCCCGTTTTCCTGACTAACTACCTCTGTTTGCACAGTATTATTTACTGCATTTCTTACTGCTTATCAATTCTACTTTACGAGACTCGTTTGGTTTTCCATAATCGTGCCTTGACTCTATCAATGCCATCTCAATCACAGATTCAGCGTGGCATAACATTTATTTTCACATTAAGCAGCTAGGGAGTGCGGATTGACGGCATCTCGTGATATTCCTTCACTGATCAGCAACATTTTAACCAGCGGTCAAAAACTTAACCTGCAACCCGCAGAGCTTGCATTTCTTGCTACCCTGAGATACTGGAGAGATCAGGAATCTCAGCCAGAGTTCAGCGAAGCAGAGCTTCATATCGTCTATGAACAGGTTGATAAACACCGTATAGACAGTGATTCCGTCACATCTGAACGACGCTGCAATGAAACTATTCGTCGAATGATGGATCAAAACCTGCTGATCTGTCTGGAGGGTATCGGTGAAAAACAGCACGCTTACCTGCTTCCTCCCGTTTCAGAACAAATCGTTGAATCCATCTGCACAGGCTTTGACGCCTCCCATACCGCATTGAGCACACTGTTTATGACAGTCGCCAGCCACCTGCGGGAGATCAGGGATGCTGCTATCAATGATGGTAACGATCAGTACTGGCGTCTTCAAATCGAAGCACCCTTGGATGTCACTGTACAGCAACTCGTCACCGCGATTGATCATAGACAGAGACAACTGGACCAGGAAGCCATAGAAACACGGTCTGACGTCGTCGCCTTGCTGAAGCAAGACTGGCAAAATGCCATGACACAGTGTGAACACCTTCTGAATGATACCCAGGACCGATTACAGGATCTTCAACAACTGTTGCTGGCCTCCTGTCATGACCTGAGACAACTTCTGGAAGCCATTTCCCAGACCTGCGAAACAGCGAATAGACATCTTGCAGCCCACTCGGTGTTCAGACTCGAGCAACACCTTGATCGCATTGAGCACTGGAGCGGAGAAAGACTGGCACACTGGGAAAGTTTCCATCAACGCGCCCATCAATATATCCGCCAGTTTATCAACATGGATGAACGCAAAGCCCTGATGGAAAGAACGCTGGACGCCATTCAACAGTATGATCAGAACCCCTGGTATCTCAATCTTTGCAGCGACGCTCCTTTACTTCGACTGAGAGAAATTGATGCGCCCCAGCCTGAAACCACTCAGTCCCGGGTCATCATGGATGAAGAGAGCATGACCGACATGGACGATCTTGAAAGCCGTAAAACAGCGATCGCTCAATGGCTAAAAACACGGGTTTCTGACAAAGGCTATCTTCCCTCCTATGAGGAAGCCTTAAGCGAACTTGCCAACACCCTACCCATGACCGATTTTTTGCAATCTGCGGGCTGGCTGTTCGAAGCCATGACCAGACTGGGCCATTTCCGTAATGCTCAGGATATTCCTGAAAGTTTCTGGCACCAAATCATGCCCAACCTCGAAGCCGAACACCTGCAATTAGAGCTAACAAAACCCATCACATCAGAGAGAGAATCTTCGCTTGAATGCTAACAACCCCTACCAGACTCTGGCCGATGTCATAAACGACGATCTCTTTCCCGAGCTGGACAGCCGACTGCGCCGGGGTGAGCATATTGATGCCAGACATACCCATCTCTATAGCATGTTACAGGCAGGCGAAACCTGGCTTGACGGGCATTACCAGCGTTATGGTATAGATCTGATTTGTGCTCAGGAAGACTATTATTACCTGCAGCCAAAACTGGGCAACAAAAATCTGATTCGCTCTAAAAAGCTCGACGAACTCAGCATGGTTCTGGGCCAGCTTTTGGCCTTGTATCACCTTGACCCGGAACAGCTCGAAGGCGGCGGCTGGATTCACGCGGATTCTTTGTTTGAACGTTTACGGATGCTTGTAGACGACAAGCGGCTGGCACGATTGCTGGACAGAAAGAAAATCGATACCCAGCTGGATCGTGAAAAAGCTATGGAAACCCTCAAGAGGTCACTGCGGCAACTGGCGAAGCTCGGCATGATCCGCATGGATGGCATAAAAGCAGACAGAGTTCAGACCCAATCCCCCCTGATGCGCTTTATTGAACCTGTAAGAAGCAGCCAAATGACCCGGGAAAGTCTGGAAAAGCTGGTGCAATCCGGTTCTATTTCTCTGGAGGCAGACGAAGAAGTGGCAGACGAATCAGTAACGGATGAAACACTAAACAGCGACGAACCGGCAGCAGAAAACAAAGGTTCCGTTGAAGGCAATGAAGAGATTAAGGAAGTCGAAGCATGAGTCAGACACGTACGCAGATTAACAGTCTGACGCTGGTCAACTTTCGAGGGATATTCTTTAAAACTCTCTCATTGCACCAGTGGATGAGCAACCTGATTGGCCATAATGGGGCCGGCAAAACGACCATTATGGGCGCACTGCTGGTTAACCGGGTACCAGACAATCGTCTGGTAAGATTAAGAAACAACTCCGACAGCGGTCAGGATCGCAGCGATAATGGTATCTGGGGACGCATTGACAAAGGCACCTGTTATTCTCTGGTGGATTACACCCTGTACAACGGTGAACGTGTCATCGCCGTCGTCCAGCTAAAGCGCCTTGGAAAGCCCAGAGTCGAGCTGAAAATGTTTGCCATTTCGGGCATAGACCAAGACATATCAGTAAAAGATCTGATGATGAGTCCTGCGGGTGAGAATCGTTACGATGCCCTGGAAGGAAACGCCCTTTCAAATCAGATTGCCATTCAGGGCGGAACACTGAAACGCTTCAAATCTCTCGGCCAGTTTATGGACTGGCAATTTCAGTGCCGGATCATTCCCCGCAGAATGGAAAACATCAGAGACCGCCAGCGTTATTATCGAATGTTGGAAACCAGCCTGTATGGTGGCCTTTCTTCTGAAATGCAAAAAGGGCTCCGGGACTACCTGCTAACATCGGAAGAAAATGTTAAAAAGTCGGTCGGTTCCATGCAGAATGCTTTGCAGGAAACTCGCAAAACACGGGACAGTATTCACCATACCCGTGAAAAACGGGAGCTGATTAAAGAGTTACTGGATTCAAGCTACAAACTGGGCGAAAACATCATAGCATTGGCACAGAGACTTCAGGTCCAACTTGAGCAGTCGCTGATTGATTGCCAGAACCAGACTGAGCGCACTGAGTCAGATATCACAGCTCAACGACAGCAAATCAGCGCAATTGAGCTTGAAATAGAGCAACTGGAAAGTACCAGGGAACAGCTCCAGACTCATGAAACCATGGCCCGTACTCAAAAGGAACAGGCCGAAACACTGGACCGAATCCACACTGAGTCCAGACTGCTGAAACAAGAAAATGACAATATTCATGAACGCCTGCAACAACAGAACGAACAACTTGAAATACTGGAAGCTCAAAAACAGCAACAAAACCAGCAACTGGAACAAATAGAAGAGGACGTTCGATCACTCGTTAAACAGCTGGCTGACGCTGAAGATGCTTATTCTGAAGAAGCCCGTAAAGCCGGACTCTATAATCAGGCTTTAGCCAGCCTTGAAGAGTGTCGCAGCCATCTGTCGGATGCGACCCTGAGTGAAAAAAACCTCAGTCAGATTCTTCAGCAGACGATTGCGCAGCGCAGCGAACTCTCAGCAGAGTATCATGTTAAACGGCCCCTGCTGGAGCAGATGGAAAATATCAGACATCACTTTGATCAGTGTCTACCGATCCTGTCTCTCCTTGAAAACAGTGAAGTGTCTACCGCCAATGTCGGCCAGTTATCAGACAAGTGGATTCAGGTAAAGCGCTCAAAAGAGCATGATACACGTCAAATAAAGGTTATAAAGGACAGGCTGGAATTAACACAACGCAAACTGGCAGAACAACAACGACTTAAAGAAGGCATCGCCAGACTACCCTCCCCCTTCAACCATGCCATAACAAACCATGCACAATGGCTGACTCACCTGAAGCAGGGAGAGACGGACAAAGCCCTGATCAGTGAACAACTGAGTACACTTTCCGATGCCATTCAGGACCTGAAAGTGAAGCAGCAGCAGCTGGAACAACAGCGTTTACAAAAGCAAAAAGATCATACCCAATGGCTGGAATATGAAAGTCTCAAACAACAGCTGTTTGAGCCAAACGACGATATTCAATTAGAACAGCCGGAGGAGCTGAGTACTCTTCGCTATACATTGACCGAACAGCAGAATATCTGCCATCGTCAGGACCTTGGGCTTGAGACCGAACTGAGCACCCTGAGACTCAGGTTGAAAGGGCTTGAAATCTGCGATTCAAAAGAGCAGATCCAGCTGCAAAGACTGGCGGAATTGACAAAGGGTCAGCTGGTAAGCCAGTTCTTTGATGAAGATGAGATTTCACTGGCAGAAGCCGCCTGGCTGGAAGCCAAAATGGGTCCCTTACGCAATGCGCTACTGGTAAAGGATGTTGAGAAGGCAGCGGCACTGATCAGACAGGAAACTGATCGCCCTGACGATGTCTGGTTGCTTGAGGGTGATTCGAGCACCAGCTTTTCTGAAGACCTCTTCATTGAATCACCGTTACATCAGGATGAAGACGGCAGTGTACTGGTGAATCTTTCAAAGAACATTTCCCGTCTCAGCAAGGAACCTGAATTTCCTACTCTCGGTAAACTGGCCCGCGAGAAAGAGAGAGCAAGACTCATTGAACGGGAAGAAAACATTCTCGATGAGAGACAAACGCTGGCCGTCAACCGCAGGAAACTTGAAAAACAGTTTACTCTGCTCGACAGGATGGCACCTTTATCGCAGTGGATTGGCCAGGAGGAGCCTGACCTCCAGTCACTGGCCGTAAGCATTGAAGACTGTCAAAACCAGCTCACATCGTCTCAGGCCACCCGGACTCAGAAAGATACAGAGTTAAAAACGCTTAACCATGTTGTCTCTTTTCTGGCCTCTCAACAATCCAATGCCACTGTTCTTGATGAAGTCGATCTTGCCATGACAGTGGAGAGTCTGGAGTCCCGGCAGACTCAGTGCCTCGAAGCCGCCGAATGGATCAAAATACATTCTGAAAATATCAGTCAACTGGAAAGCAGTCGTTTATACCTTGATACCCCTCCGGCTGAAGACATTGAAGTCTTCAAGGCCAGTCTTGATAAACTCGGCAACCAGATAGCCGAGTCAGGTAAGACTATTGATCTGCTCCAGCGCACAGAACAGACCCTGCCAAACCTGCGCTTTAAAAACTCAGTCCATCGTCAGAACGAAACCAGCTCTTTGAGAGAATCCCTGAAACGGGAATGGGAAGAAAAAGACTCCAGAAAACAGGTCCAACAGAGAGAACTCGAACTCCTTAAGGATCAGCTGCAGGCTCTTAACAGTAATATGTCTGCCGATAAGAGCGTACTGCAACACAATGAAGGTCAGCTCCTGCTCAAAGAAAACGAGATCAAAGGCATCCCACTGGATTGGCATGAAACACTGACAGAGCAGATGAAAGCTCGCTTGGACGAGGTCATCCGGCAACTGAAAGACCTTGAGCCAAAACACAATACCCTGTTCCAGTCAGTCACGGAACGTCGCTCAGAGCTGAATAAACTACAGGATCATTTAGAAGCCCTGCAGAAAGACATTCAATCTATTACCCCAAGGTGCGAGACAGCAAAGCAACAGTGGGCAGCGATTGAGGAGCGTGCCAGTCAGTCCGGTTTAATGAGTCGGCTGCACTCTCAGCAATTACTCCATGAGAGTAATGAAGCGTTAAAAGAAAATATTTCAACCGCCCGGGCGAGATTGGAACAGGCTCTCAAGTCTGAACCTGAAAATACCCTGCTCAGACGCTTGTCCCAAGCCAGTGCTTCCGACTTGCCCGACCTGTTTGAATGTGTTCTTTATGCCCAGCAACTACTGGCAGAGCGAATGGATAAAACCATTTCCAACTCTGATGACCCCAGACAGGCACTGGAACAACTTGAAGAACATCTGGTTCGACTGGAAGAGCGACTCAAGGACGCAGAAGAGCAGTTCCTTGCTGAATCGGAATACATGGGCCAGAACATTCAACGCAGTATTAACAGACAGCGGAAGCAGATTTTTCAACTTAACTCTGCGTTGTCCAGCGTTCACTTTGGCACCATCCGCTCTATCAAAATCGAAGTGCAGGAGATTGAGAGCTTCAAAAAGGTACTGGATGCCCTGCAAAGCCAGTTCTATGGCGATCTTTTCAAACAGCCTGAAATGACCGTTGAAGATGCCCTTGCGGCAATATTCAAACGGGAAACTGGTGGCACCATTACCGGGGAGAAGCTGCTCGATTATCGCGAGTACATCAAACTTAACATTCTGATTCAACGCGCAGGTAGCAGCCAGTTTGAAGCAGCCAATCCGACCAACCTGTCTACCGGTGAAGCCATAGGCACAGGTTTGGCCGTACTCACCATGGTGCTGCACTCCTGGGAATCCCAGAACCGTGAAGGAAACGGCCATGCAGCCAATCGCCTGCTGTTCCTTGATGAGGCGGCGCGACTGGATGCCCGGGCACTCCAGACTCTGGAAGAACTCTGTGCCAATCAGTCATTGCAATTGCTGGTAGGCGCTCCGGACAACGTTCTTCCAAAGAATGGCGTGACGTACCGTATGGTGCGTCTAATGGAACCTTATGAGCACGTTATTTTTTCAGGAGTCAGAAGCAAGCCTGTTGCTTTGGAAAGTGTTTAATGGCTGACTTCCCGATGGAGGAAGACGCTATGATGGCTATCAAGTTACTCTATTGAAGCAACTGCCAATGCATCATTGCCTCTTCCTGATCTCCAACAATCCACTGAATCCGGAAACGACTGGAGCCAATAGCGTCTTCCCTCAGTCTGGATTGAAGGAGGCTTTTGAATTGTTGCAACCGCCTGCTGAGACTGTCCACCTCAGAGACTCTTTCAGCCGAAGCTGACTCGACCGTAATCAATAAGGCTCTGGTCTGGTTTTCAAAAGCCTTAAGCAGAGACTTGTAGGCTTCTGAACGGGCCAGGGTAGATGAACTGGTCGGCAAGGTGGTCATGACAACCTGGTTATTCCTCACTACTTTTGTTTTGCCTGCAGTGAAGATATCGACCAGGGCGTACTCTCTTTTGTCGCCTCTGCGAACCGTATAGGTCAGATAATAAACGGTCTTGCCATCGACTTGCTTTTCACCCAGAAAATAGGCTTGAGTCTTATCAAGTCCATACAAACGAGCTACATCAAAAACATTATTCGCCCAGAAATTGCTGGCCCCACAGCTGAAACGTTCGCAGCTGTATACAGAGGTGACACCCAGTTTTTCAAACTGATCGGTAAAAAATCGATAGGCTTCGTCACTGCTTTTACCACTGGGCAGCTGGTAGAGTTTTCGATTGAGAGAGCCATCAAGCCACTGCTCTGAATCGGCAGTCACGACACCATTCACCTTTTTCATTGGGCTACTGATGACCGGATAGCTGGTCACCTGCTGTTCGAATTCAAGGTTGAGAGTGGCATTGGGAAACGGGACTATTTCATCAGCAATTAGAGTAGCAGAGGCAATAAGGCCACCTGCCAATGTTAAAGTAAGTGTTCGTCTTAACAAAGAATGAAAAATGGCTATGATTTGCATTTCAATCCCGACCAATGAAGTACCGCTTTTTTATCGGATATAAGTACCTTTCAGGTGCCTGGCCCGCCAGACAGAGTCAAGAACTCATAACAGTGTTCACTATGGTGGCTACAGAATCCGTCTCCCCGTCCATATGAAAGTGGTGGGAGCCTGGCATCGGATAAAACCGGACATTATCAAGACGTTCACGGTATGGCTCAATCAAAGCATCAACATAACCTTCTTTTGCGTAAAGCATGTGTGCATCACAGCTCATCTGTTCTGCAAAGGCCAGCGCCTGATCTTCTGTAAAACGAGTGGGAGAAGGCAACTTCAGACGTGGATCGGTTCGCCAGGTCCAGGCATCACCGTCCTGAAATAACGCTCGCTCCACCAGCAATGCGGAAGAGTCCCGCGATACTGGAAATTGTCCCAGACAACGTACACGAATAGCATGCTCCAAAGAGCGGTAACGATTTACTGGCTTGCCTTTTCGAAAGGATTTTCGTTCCTGAATGTAGGCCGCCAGGGCACTGGGAGTATCTTCAGGTTTTCTGGGCATGGGAAAAAGCCCATCCAGCAAAATCGCTTTCTCAATCCGATCCCCCAGAATGGCTGAAGCCATCACCGAAACAATGGCTCCCATTGAGTGCCCGATTAAACTGAAGGATTCCAAATCCAGGCTATCAGCGATTCCAACCAGATCTTCGACGTAGTGCCAGATGGAATAATCCAGTTCATCGGGTCGATGGGAGGAACGCCCATGTCCGGCCTGATCAATAGCAATCAAACGCACATCTTTCAGAAAGGGAGCCAGAGGAGTAAAACTGGCGGCGTTGTCCAGCCAACCATGCAGGGCAATCAGGGGCTTTCCTTGCGGGTCGCCCCATTCCTGACCGGAGAAGTTCATCCGCCCGATACTGATTTCAATGTCTCTAGGCTCCATAGCTCTCTCTTGTCAGCCTCTCTATCTTCCACGACAGTGTGTCATTATTTTCGCCATAAATTATGGTCAGGAGCCTGTCGGTCTCATCACAAAAGTTTTCAGGCAGTTTTATCCATTCACCGAACAGCCCGAGAATGCCGAAAAATTATCAGGATATTAAAGGTAAAGCAACCAGATCCCCGCACCAGCGACAATAGGCTCAGGCACTCTTGGGGGCGAATTTTGAGGTTAATAGTCCCAGCTTCATGGCTTCATGTACTTTTGCCATCAGATCCATTTCTGTCAGACTGTGTAACTCTGAAAGGGACTGGATAATAAAGTAGACCGGCTGAAGAATATCGATCCGGTAGGGAGTTCTCAAAGCCGTCATCAAATCAAAGGACAGACGCTCAGGATCCTCACTTTCGACAGCGTAGACCGTTTCCCTGAAGCTGGAGAGAATACCTCCTCCATATATTCTCAACCCTTCATCTGTCATGACCAGGCCAAACTCCACGGTCAACCAGTACAGCCTTGCCAGATAAACTCTTTCTTCTTTGCTTGCTCTGAGTCCCAACTGACCATAGGTTTCAGTAAATTTCGCAAAATCGGGGTTCGTCAATAAAGGACAGTGTCCAAATATTTCATGGAAGATATCCGGTTCCTCAAGATAATCCAGCTCTTCACGGGTGCGGATAAAAGTAGCCACCGGAAAACGACGATTGGCCAATAATTCAAAGAAACGGTCAAAGGAGATAAGAGCTGGAACTCTGGCCACCGACCAACCGGTGCATTCAAGCAGCTTCTCACTGATGTCATTGAGCTGAGGGATTTGCTCAGCAGAAAGACCAAGAATCCCCAGCCCCCTGATATACTCGGGACAGGCTCTCTTTTCGACCGCCCAGATCTGACGTTCATAGAGTATTCGCCAGGTTTCATGCTCTTCGGCGGGATACTCGATAAAACCCTTTTCATCAGGCTTTCGGGCTGTATACTGTGTGGGCTTCTTCAATCTGAAATTCCTTTTGCTGTGAAAAAAGCAATCGCCATAGCCATTTTCACAGCCTGGAGGCTGTCCGAAAACAGACAGCCTGATCTGAGAGATGCAAGAAAAGTCATTCTTCCTGCAAAACACCACGACGAATCTGATCCCTCTCCATGCTTTCGAACAGAGCCTTAAAGTTACCCTCTCCGAAACCTTCGTCGCCCTTACGCTGGATGATCTCAAAAAAGATCGGTCCGATGGCGGTTTCGGTAAAGATTTGTAGCAGCAAACCGCCGTCTGAAGTGGGAGCACCATCCATCAGAATAGCTCTGGTTTTCAGGTCTTCAACCACTTCCCCGTGCCATGGCAGACGCTCACCCAGCATTTCGTAGTAAGTATCCGGTGGCGGCGACATAAACTTAACCCCCAAACCCCTCATTCTGTCTACCGCTTCATAAATATTTCCGGCTGTCAGGGCAATATGTTGAATACCCTCGCCCTTGTATTGCTCAAGATATTCTTCTATCTGGCTTTTATCATCAGAAGATTCATTGATGGGAATTCTGACCTTGCCGCAGGGGCTGGTCATGGCCCTGGACTTGAGCCCCGTCAGCTTGCCCTCAATATCAAAGTAGCGAATCTCGCGGAAATTAAAAAGCCTTTCATAAAAACCAGCCCAGTGATCCATGTTGCCACGTGCCACGTTGTGGGTCAGATGATCCAGTATTTCCAGACCGACTTCAGGTTTTTCTGTCTGATCCTGAACAAACTCAAAATCGCTGTCATAAATGGTGCCTGCCGACCCATAACGCTCAACCAGGTAAAGCAAAGCGCCGCCAACACCAACAATGCAGGGGATTTCACGACCATCGACCGAATATTCAGATTCGCCCTGCTCTGCACCCAGACTCAGGGCTCGCTCCAGTGCATACTCAGCGTCTGCCACACGGATACCAAAAGAACAGGCACAGGGACCATGTTTTTCATAGAAACGACGACCAAAACTGCTGGCATCACCATTTACCAGAAGTTGAATGTCGCCTTGTTTGTAAAGAGCAATATCCCTGGTTTTATGATGAGCAGATGCGTGAAAACCGAGGCTTGCGAAGAACTCATGGAGCGCAGCGGGCTCTGCAGAGGCAAACTCTACAAATTCAAAGCCATCAGTCCCCATGGGATTAATATCAGAAACCTTTGCAGAATGGCCAATGCCTTTCATAAATTACCCTCATTTTATGGACGAATTCGGGCTAACTTTCCCTTTAAAGTCCGCTATTCTATCTATCGGCCAACCTTGGCAAATCAGACGTCTATTAGCTTCTTGTTAGTTCAGCTCAAGATTGCCAATAATCTGAAAGGTGTCAGGGAGAAGAACTCACCAACCATAACCAAGCGGTATCGGCCATTGAAAGTGCTGCATTTCCATAGTAAATACAGTATAAAAGGGTGGTCATGCAAAATGGTTGCGACATAAAAAGCAATAAAACAACATCATGCAATTTGATTGCATATCAGGGCCTTGTTCATGATGACTGAATCTCTGGATAAGTACGACGTAAGTCTTCTGGATAGTCTGCAGAAGGAAGATGGAGTCTCTCTGGCAGACTTGGCTAACAAGGTAAACCTGTCCAGCTCCCAATGCTCCAGACGCATTAGCCGCCTGAAAAAGCTGGGCTACATCAGGAAGCAGGTGGCACAACTAAACCCCGAAGCCCTGGGTCTGGATGTCTCGGCTTTTGTCACTGTGACACTGGAAACCCATGGCAAGCACTCTGCTGAAAGTTTTCAGACCTCCATCTTACATATGGATCAGATACTGGAGTGCCACTCGATAACCGGCGATGGAGACTATCTGTTAAAAGTCATGGCAGCCAACAGTCAGGCTCTGAATGAATTTATCATGAAAGAGCTTCTGACCCTGCCCGGCGTCAGTCATGTCAAGACAGCCCTGGCCCTGGCCTCGGTTAAATCCACTACGGCGCTGCCTTTGTGAAACAAATTTACTGACGCACTGCTCTCCAGACCTCCACCAGAGTTTGCGGAACCAGCCCAAGCTCCTTGCTGTTTCCACGCCCTAACCATTTGTCCATGTGTGTGAAGACATAATAATGACCGGCCAAGCCCCAATAGGCTTCTTGAAGCTCAGTCTTGGCATTCATCATTAACGATAACAGCTTCATTAAATCATCGCGCTCATCACCAATAGCATGGTTGTGATGCCCGATTTCAAGAATATCGAAATAAGTGGAGTCACTGATGTTAACAGACTCCCCCTCAAAAAAAGGCTTATATTTGAACAGTCCCCTCAATAAGAATGCCAGGTCTTTATTCCAGTCCGTTGTCCTGGATAACCGATCCATGGCTTCTAAATAGTGCGCCAGGAAAAAAGCATTCCCGGGAGATGATGGAGTACCCGTTTGTAATTCCTGTCCCAGTTGCGTCAATGAATTGTAGAGTTCATAGCTGTGCTGCTTAATGTCATTGGACAGTGTCGATAACAGTATGATGTAGCTCATATCGTGCCAGGCAGACATAGCCGGGCCCGCATAACAGTCGTCAGGTGTCAGAGACGGCTCGCTGAGTTTTGGGTGGAAAAGTGTCACCGGGTGCAGGCCATTTTTGCGAAGCTTATAGAGCGCTTTTATATCGGGCGCGCCGAGAAAAAGAACAGGTTTTTCCGGTGATTGTCCGAAGGTCTCATGATAGAAATGTAATCGATTATGTTCGGCAATATCAGCCCAGACTTTTGCCATGATAGGTATCTGCACCAGGTTTTTTTCTCGATCATAGATAAACGGCTCTGAATTTCTGTCCAAAATCCGAAGCCGGGTTAAAACCGCTGCCGCTTTTTCAGAACCCCCATGAGGGCACCGGTCAACACGCGTTGCTGATTTGAGGAAAGCTTTCCGATAGCGCTCATCAAGGTTAACCTGGACACCCTGAAAAGAGCCATCACTAACAGAATCAAGCTTGCTTATTGATGCAGAACCAAACTGAGCAGCTGGAAGCAACTGGGTGATCCAGGCATTCAAAAGGTTGTCAGTGGTGAGTTGACCGGCAAGGTGAATATGAATGTAGACCAGAAGGTCGAACATTTTTTCCAGCACTGCGTCATCATTTTTGACTTCAGAATTTTCAGTGCCAGAGGCCGGTAATATAAAGTCATTATTGCTGATTTTCTCAACCAGCTGTTCCGCTTCCACGTTTAAAGATTCATCATCAATGATGTCATCACGAAAAACCTTCCAGTCCGAGGCAGGAACATGACAGAACAGGAAATATCTTTGATTATGCTTCAGCCGACTGAGAAAGTCCGGCTCCTGATTGAGACAGCTTGCAGGTTCAACCACCTCATCAGATAAGATCTCCAGACTCAGGCCTGACAGAGGCAGTATCAGTGCCGTTAAAGTAAGAATACATCCGGACAGGAGATGATTTTTTTCACATCGCCACGATGGTCTTGTCATCACATTTACTGACATGGATTGCTCCTCTATACCTTAGGCATTTCATAGAATGTAGTGCATTAGCAAAAATGCTGGGACACATAGGGCCTGAAAATATGGGAAACAGAGTTTTGTGATACCTCAAATGGGCAGGGATATAGATTGAGGACTAACACCCTCACCGTCACCTTCAGAAGAAACCATTCTTACCGGAGGTGAAGGCGGTTACAGCTTTGACGACAACTAGCAGCAAAAAAAAACGGCTGCCCTGGATTCTTTTCCAGACCTGACACTAGAGCCTGATGGCACTTCCCGCCCTGAGACTGCCTGAAGGACTGAGGGATTTTATTCCCGGAACCCGGCTTTATTTCGACTTGTTAGAACAGCTTGGGTATAGCGAAGAGATCAATATCATCCTGCGCACTGATGGCCATAAACCCATCATTCAATCAGCTTGGCAATGGACACCTTCGACAACGCCATATCGATCTCGCTGTCAGAGGTCTGGAGCCGGAACGAAAACGTACGCTAACGGTCATAACCCCTATTTCGACAGTGGCCATTGCTGTGCGGCATGCAAAATGCGAAGTATCCGAATGGTGGTTTCACTTACCTTGTACACAATAATGTAATTTCCCCAAGCCACTAACTCCCTTGTACCTACAACCCGGCCTACCCTGCCAATTTTGGGAAAATCCATAAGCTTTTCAGCTTTGGCCTGAATGTCGTCCTTGAGTCGAGGGGCCGTCTCTAAGTTATCATCGGAGTGTAATCAACAATGGTCAAAAGGTCGTTACGAGCAAGGCCCAACCGCTCCAATTTATGCACGTTGTTTTTTCCTTTCGATCAAGGCTTGGGCTTCATCCATAACCTGGTTATGGGATAAAACATCTTCAGAGTTCAAGGCTTCCTTAACCCGCTCCCGGAACCAGGCATCATGCGCTTCAGGGTCACTGGTAAGGCCGACGGGCAGGCCACCTTCTTTGGTTATCCGGGTCAGCAGGATCCGAACCGCATCAGACAGGGTTAAGCCGAAGTTGGCCAGCTTTTCGGTCGCTTCTGTTTTTAAAGCAGAATCTACACGGACGTGCAACATTGATGTATGAGCCATAACAAATATCCTTTTTAAGTGATGTTTATTTAGTATGTCTCTCAATTGAGAGACAGCCAAGTATTGGGAGCTTCACTATTCCTTTTCTCCTTCGGGCCACGTATTTTACGACTCGTTCCCACGCTCTGAGGGTGTCACAAAACTCTCTCACAAAACTCTCTCCAGCATGGGAACGAGTTGACTCTCGTCATTCCCGACTTCATTCTCGTCATTCCCGACTTCATTCTCGTCATTCCCAACTTCATTCTCGTCATTCCCGCGAAGGCGGGAATCCACACTGACTCACCACCAGAACCATACTGCCCGGTGCCCCCCTGGCCTTGTCATCCCCGAGAAGGCAGAGATCCACCGTTGGCGCTGGATTCCCGCCTTCGCGGGAATGACGACCTCAGAGCACGGGGACGAGCTGTTGGAGTTTTGCGACACCCTCTTTATCTGTGGGAGGATGTCAACGGGTGTTCCAGTACCAGATCATTGACTTGCAGACCTTACCAGAAAAGAAGCCCATTAAAGCATCTGCCGTCAATCTGGCTAAGGGTTGGCGAAGCCGGGCAAATCAAACAATCCTCAACTCCAGCTTTCTCCCCATCACCTGAGCGGCATTCGCCAGTGTTTTCAGATTCAGGCTGGTGCTGTTGGGATCAAGAAGCCGATCCAGTTGTGAACGGCTGGTACCCAGGCGGCGGGCAAAGGTTGATTTGTTGGACTTCTCTTTTTCCAGGTACTCGCTTTATGGCCTCTGCCTGGCATTCGGGCAGCAAGCCCTCTTCTTCCAGGAAGTCGTCGAAACTGCTGCCAATATGGGGATCACTCATCACTACCTCCTTTCTGTTCCCTTAGCACGTCATCACGGCGCGTTTTTGCCAGCTTAAGATCGTTTGTCGGGGTTTTATCCGACTTTTTGATAAAGCCGTGCAGTAACAGCATGCTAGCACCGGCTACTGTATAGAACACTCTGGCAATGGCGGTTTCCACCAGTGTGTACAGAATCGCACTGCTGTGACATGAGAAAATTGTACCCGGAATATACTGCGCTTTGTGGACATTGCACTTTTCGAAGAAATGGTCGCAATACCTTGATGGAGATGACAAATGGAACTATAAATTTGGCAGTTTTTTCCGCTTTATTCAGGCTCTTTTCCGCTTAACAATTGGGACATGACAAATAGCCTGTGTCTCTCTTGATGATTTCAACCCGTCCGGAGAACGGTTATGCAAGAGTACGAAGAAATGATGGGAGAGCTGATCGAGCTTGGCATCAATGCCAACCCCGTAGCACCTTTTTCCTGCTGCATCCTGGACCCCTGCGGCCAGATTCTGGTGACTGCCGCTTATGCCCGGCATATCAGTCCCCTGTTCAGCGCTGAAGGTCTGGCCCTTCATGCATTGGCACAGAACTATCATGTCCGCCGGGATCAGGAGCTGATTCTGCTGACCAATACCGAGCCGGACTGCGCAGCCATGTCGACGATTCTCTGGTGCAATATGCACGATATCAACATTGCCAGAATCGCCTACGGCGCTTCAAGAATCAGCCTCAAAGAACTCTGGGATTGCTCTTTCGGATTCGAAGCCGTCGAAATTCTCGACCGGGCAGGAAAAGACAACAAATACCGGCCTGAGTTGATTGGCCCAATTCTCGAAGATGACTGCCTTGAAGCCTTTAAAGATGCCAGGGCCTTGTCTGATCAGGGTGATCGCCCGGTATTATCACTGGATCTGGACGACTTTTGGATACCAGGTGACTGGATGCTCGAGCTGGAAAACTAATTCTCAATCGGTATACCAATTCCGACCGGAGAGGGAGCGTCCCCCAATAATTGACAAGGGTTTGGCGCATACAAACTGGCTTAACAACTCATGTTTCTCTGGCTTTTTATGATAGGTTAAAGTTTACACAGCCCCCCATCAGCCTCTTCATGGAAGATTAAGCCGGTATGCGGATACCCAGTTTTGTCAGCTCAGTCTATCGCTCTCTGCACAGTGGACTTGGCCGTCTCTCCGGTTTCTGGCTGGGTCATAAGGTCAGGAGTCTGCCCACACAAAATACGCTCCCGACAGTTCAGCCCTTTTCTGCAAAAACCCTGGCACACTGGCAAGTGACTGCCAGAGGTCAGGGAGAGGAACTACTGCAGTTGCGCCACAAAAAGCTCTGGCAGCGTGAACTGAATCAATTTGTAGCGTCTCTGGAACAGCACTATTCGGACTTTTATGCAGACAAAAATCAGCTGCGCAGCAAAGTAGCCTTTGTATTAACAAAGCTTGGAATGGCTTCTGGTCAGGTTAACTCACTGAAGCCTTCAGGATTCTTCGCATCAAAAGTGAATAACAGAAAGCTGTTCCTGCTTGATCGCTATCTCGCCTGTACAGACCCGGTTGAGTTTGGTCGAATCTGGTTAAACGACGGTGGAAAACTTGATCAGGGGTTTGTGTTTCACTGTGTTTATCCTGCCAGAACAGAAGAAGCACCACTTTTTACCAACAATGAGCTCAGCCAGATGGGCTTTATCCATCGGGAAGAAGACAACAGTTACACACTGGTTTCAGTCGATATCACGCTCGACCATATTGAACTGATGGAACGAACCCGCAGGTCCCGACCGGTTAAGGCGCTGGTGTCTGAACAAACAGGCCTGATGACATTACAAAAGCTGGAACACTTCTGTCAGTCCCTGTCGCAACAGGTCGATGAACCTTTGAAGAGTCAGCTTTGTGAACCCTTGGATGAAAACCATTTGATTAACCTGACTCTCCTACCCGGAATTCAGTACTTTGATGGACTAGAGCAGTCCATCAAGCGTTTTGTAAAAGCATTTCAGGCCGGAAAGACCCTGGAGCAGCAACTGCAAGCCGCAGAAACTTCAAATCCCATTCAGCCGGACTTGATAGAGTGCCTTGTGTCGTGGAGTTCAGCCTCCCTGGATGAAAGCACTAAAAAGATGCTGGCAGCAATGTTGTCCGATATTCAACAACAGCAGTTGACTCAGGAGAGACTTAATCATTACATCATGGGACTGCTGATTCAGGCCCCCGAACAAATGAGCATGCAGAGCCAGCTTTTTACCCTTATCGCCCGGCACCTGGCGAATGATCAACCTATCCATGGAATTCAGAACACTCCCTGGCAACAAACATTTCATCAGGATATGACTTTTATTGTACAGAGGGTTGAACGATTCAATAATTCTGATAGAAATTTAAGAAATTTCTACGTTGCAGACATTCCCACATTGCTGGTCCAAGTGGCTTCAGGAACGGAAATTTTTTCCTACGACAAAGGTCTATCACACCTGTTTGCTCTCGTTGAGGAAATACACGATGCCTGTTCAGTACCCAGTGTTTCTTCTGACACCCGCCAAATGATCGGGGAGCCTTCAGAAAAATGGCTGAGCCATATCACAGGCGAATTAACAAAAAGATTACCCGTGGCGTTAAAGTATGGTCTTAACCATGACATGCCTGTTTCCCCGGAATTTCTGGGCATAAAAGAAAACATGACGAAAGAGTGGCAAGTCATTCTGAACAGTATTAACGATTCCGAAGAAATGCTGACCCAATTTGAAAAGGACCGCCCGCGAACAGACTATCAGTTCAAGGTAGCTACCGGCAGCAAAAAGCGAAGAAAGGATCAAACTTTTTCTCGTATCGGACATACGCTGGAAGTCACTCAACTGATGCGTTTTCTTGGCGACATGCGTGCTGCCAGGACTCTGTCAAAACTTTTGACCCAGACTTTTGCTGCTTACCAGACCAAACTTGAGACTTATCGACTGTTTAAGGTGACTCCCTTCCTGCTGAATCCTATGGGCAGGGACGCTGACGATAACCACCAGATAACCGTCACACTACTGGCAGACGGTGACCTTGCCGTTGATTACACAATGATCGCCAGCAAACCACCCTATTCACTGGGAGCAAAAGGTGCCGGGATTATGGGACTGGAAACATATCAAATTTCCGGCAGATCCATTGTTTCCATGAAAGATCTGAAACGGGACATCGTTGCAGCAACAGAACCAGAAGTTACAGTGAAACTGAGCACCAAAAACGGTCAAATAGAATGGTATGTTGATGAAAATACTCAACTGCTTCAGATCCCCTGCCCTCATTTACCGCCAGAATAATAAGCATTTATTAATGGAAATTCAGGTATTTACAATACCTGCTGTGACGCTCTCCGCCTTGTCATGGGAGGTTTCTGACTTCACAGGCTACAGCCAGCCTATAGCGTCTGGACTTATAAAGAAGCCTTCATCAGCAGTAACCGGGTGCCCCTCGGTTTTTTTACGGCAAACGACTGGTGACGTCGGAACCACCGCTTGGTCATAGGCAGGAAATCAGACCGACCGAACTTACCCTGAAAAACCAGAAAAAAGTCAGTAACTGAATATCTGAAACAGGATTAAATGAATATTAAAGTGAGTCTCTTGGAGATAGCAGCCTTTGAGATGTTTTTTCTACAGACTCGTTACGTGACAAAAGACAAAAACGACTCTACCTTAAATGAAATTTCTAATGCATAGGTTGAGTCAATGAAAACAACCACTCACTCTACGATAAAGCTGTTTTATATAATATCGTTTCTCTTGGCTTTAGCCTCTTCCGAGCGTTCTTATTCATTTGAATTTAACTATAGATATTCAACTTCTGAATATAGATATTCAACTTCTGAAACAGGGGCACAACTTACCGTTGTAAGTAATGGCGTTCAAACAACATACCATGGCTGGCGAGCAACAATCAGATCAATTCCAACACTGGCAGGTGTTAGTATTTTAATAGGCGGCACTTTTCTTACCATTGGTGCAGCAACAGCAGTCACAGGTATTTCAATTGCAGCCCTTCCTGTAACTATCCTCTATGGCTGTCGTAGAGGATTTTCCTTAGTATTGCGAGCAACCAGGAATCTAAGGTTCCCGCCACCAGGAGCAAATGCTGAATTAGACGTACCACCAGAATTCAGTGTCAATTCATCATTAGTGGTTCCAATCAATGAAGCTATTCGGATGAACGAGGAGGATTTGTCTATCTTGATTGATAATGTAGAGCAGCAAGACACTTACATTAATAGACAGGAAGACATTGCCAAGATTATTAATTATTCAGGAGCATCATCTACAATTTATTCAACATTCGATCAACTTTCCAGACAAACCAAATCAGCTCAAATAAAAAATTATATTGTATTACTAACAGTAGAAAACAACTCTAAAGAAAACAAACCACGAGGGCTAACCAGGCATGATGTAGATTTAATGCTGTCAAACAGAACATTCCTATATCATGCATCAGAAACTGATTTAATTGAACATAACGAAAGCATTACACATTGCCTGTTGGACAATATCAAGCGTTATTCAATTAATATATCTAAAGAGCAATTCGAAGGCTGCTTTTTATACTTCATGATGAGTGATCATACGGCTAGAATAATTTTTGTACCATTTTCTTAACAAAGTCACCTGGACCAGCTTTGTCTTTTCCGGATGCAATGTCAGACCACAGTCTTTTAAACGTTGTATGACCTGCTCCGACAGATATTCCGCTTTCTGTTTGGTACGAAAATGGATAGTCGCCACTATGCGGACTGGAACAGCGCCAGTTGGCGCTGCGTGCCGTAATCGGCCAGAAAAAATAAACCCCGATAAAAACCGGGGTTTATGGCTGCCATTCGGATTGGGTTAACCTGAGATCACTCTTCTTGTTTAGTGATCTTAACCTTTGCGGTTTCCTTCAGGCTCTTGAGGTACTCGGTAAAGAGGTTACGTCCATTACCGTTAGCGATGTAGCTCGCCATCATTCGATTACTGGCAGTATCTGCCTCGAGTGGCTTACCTTCAACTACTTTACTAAGGGCAACAACAGCGATATCACCATTGGACAATTCGACTGAAGCATAGCTCGACTTCCCGTCTTCAGGATGAGGCATTTTGAAAGATTCAATCAGAAGGGGTTGAGGAACGCCCTGCTCTCTTCTGGCAATCGTCTTGGCCTCAGTCCAGTTCAGACCCTCAGATTCAGCTACCTGCTTAACCGTGTCGCCGGCCACCAGTTTTGCCTGCAGAGCTTCTGCCCTCTTGACCAGCTGCTCTCGTGCTTCTTCAATCTTGAGAGCCTGTACAATGCTGTCCTGCACTTCAGCCATCGGACGCAATTCTGGTTTAAGGTGCTTTTTAACTCTAAGAACCATGGCCTTTTCTGGAGACAGCTCAATCAGTTCACTGTTGGCACCCAGTTCAAGCACATCATCACTGAAGGCAGCTGCAATAACTTTAGCGTTTGAAGTTACATCGGTGCTTCCACCCTGGCGAGTAAAAGGACCTGCCGTCTGGATGGTCAGGCCCAGCTGTTCTGCCGGTTGGGCCAGATCAGATGCTTCGAAGCTGATATCCGCCAGCTTACGGGTTTTTTCCAGATAAATGGTTTCGGCTTCCTGAGCCTTAAGCCCGGTAGCAATTTCATCTTTCAGTTCATCAAAGCTCGGAATGACGGGCTTCTCGCGAGAAGTTAATTTGATGATCTGGACTCCAAAGTCAGTTTCAACTGGCCTTGAAACCTGTCCTGGCTCAAGAGAGGCCACCGTTTCATCAAAAGTATCACCAAAGATGCCTGGTTGAACCTGCCCCATATCACCGCCTTTGGCAGAGGTTACGGGATCGTCCGAGTACTCTTCTGCCAGCCTGGCAAAAGCTTCACCCGCCTTCAGCCTGGACTCTACTTCTGCAGCAATTTTACGAGCTTCTTCCAGTGAGCGCTGATCACCGGTCTGAATCAAAATAGTGGACACTGTTTGTGTATCAGCGGCATTCTCTTCGATGTCCTGGAGTCGACGCTGGTATTCATCTTTGACAGCCTGCTCATCGACTTCAAGATCCTCAACCATGGAAGCCCTATCCATTTCTACGAAACTGATCTCAACCTGCTCTGATGTCATGTACTGATCACGGTGGGCTTCGTAGTAGGATTTAACCTGATCTTCAGTCGGTTCAATACTGTCACGAACTTTTGCAACATCCAGTGTCAGCCAGGTTATCTCACGCTTCTGGCTTTCCAGGGCAGTCAGCCTGTTAATCTCTGACTGGGTGACAAACTCGGAACCTGCAACACCGGTCTGAATTTGCTGCAAAACTGTTTCGTCACTCAAAAGCACACGGAACTGAGCTGGAGACATACCCAAACTGCGGACCATCATCATGAAGCGATCCTGGTCGAATTTACCGTCCTGTTGAAATTCAGGCATACGAACGATCATGGCATCCAGTTCTTTCTGACCTAAACCCATACCACCATTTTTGGCTTCCTGCAGCAGCAGACTGCGATCAATCAGAGATTGAAGAACAGACTCCCTGAGCTGTTTTTCATCAATCAGGGATGGATCAAACTGATCACCCATCTGCTGAATAAGCATTCTTCTCTGTTGCTCCAGCGACTGTGTCAACTGGGCACGGGTGATATCTTCACCGTTAACGCTAGCAACGTTAGGATTATTAGGATTCGGCGCCAGTGTTTCCAGGCCGGTAATCGCCATCATAAAAGCAATGATGCCGACAACAACAAATGTTACCCAGCTCTTTGCCTTATCCCTCATTGATTGGAGCATACTAACCTCAGGTTCCGGGCTCGCTTTAGCTTTATATTCATAGAGACACGAACCTGATGTTCGAGCCCTGTTACGATGACATCACTTACCTCTCTGTAAGCTCTTGAGAATGAGCTCTTGAGACGTAGTGTCAGGTGCTGCTGGTATGACCTTTATCCCCTGACCCGTAAAACGGAGTTTCAGAATTTCAGGCTTCACCAACAAAAAAAGCGCATCTTAAGATGCGCCTTTTCGGAAAGCAGCAAAAAATTAACAGCCTTTTTGAAAACAACTGCAGATTCTTGCCACAGTTCCTTTGTGGTTTGTTGAAGTCTCAGGACTTCATCCCAGGCGCGCTATCAGCTGTTAACCGCATCCTTGAGAGCTTTACCAGCCTTGAAGCTAGGGATCTTGGAAGCAGCAATCTCAATAGGCTCACCGGTTTGAGGGTTACGGCCAGTTCGAGCCGCACGCTCTTTAACAGCGAATGTACCAAAACCAACCAGGACGACCTGTTCACCATCTTTAAGTGCATTGGTGACAGAGTTAATCATGGCGTCCAGGGCACGACCAGCGGCAGCCTTGGGAAGGTCAGCAGATGCCGCAATTGCTTCAATCAGCTCGGACTTGTTCACTCTATTCCCCTTCTTTGTACGATGCTTTTATAGCCAAAAATAGCTATAACCAAAAATAGCTTGTTGGTACTGAAGACAGTCTGACTGCCCCAGATACCATACCTGACGGGTGCTTTGCTATGCTGCGTGATTTTAGCTGAAAACTCAAGCGATAGCGCAGGTTACCCGGTAATTTCTGCCGTTTTCTGCCTAATCTGATCGTATGTTCCAATCAAACAGTTAACAACAGCTCCCCGTTTATTACAGAACGGCCACAACGACTTCGAAATACCCTCTGACTTTCCATCTGAAAGAATTGAACAGGGCAAAAAAGCGAAACAGCATCAAACGAGTTGCAGATTGTATCCGAAACGGATAATTCTCAGGCTCCTAAAACCCACAAGAGCCTACTTAACAGCAGACGCTGTTTATACCAATGCCTTATGGGAACTGTCAACAGCGGCAACAACCGCCAATACTGCCTCTGCGCACTAACTCCAAAAAAAAGGCCAGTACTCTTGTACCAGCCTGTTGTTTTAATAGGATCAGTATGCTCAATGGGTCTTGATTAAACGTCTCCTACCAGATGCAGCCTCGGTTTCAAGATCCTTAATAGGCTCTTCATTGTCAGCAGTTGGCATATACTGCAAGGCAATCTCCAGCACTTCATCAATCCACTTCACCGGCACGATCGTAAGGTCTTCCTTGATATTCTCCGGAATCTCTTTCAGATCCCGGCGATTCTCTTCCGGAATAACGACCGTCTTGATACCACCTCGATGTGCCGCCAAAAGCTTCTCTTTCAAACCACCAATGGCCAGCACCTGCCCTCTCAGAGTGATTTCCCCGGTCATGGCAACATCGGCCTTGACTGGAATATCAGTCAGTACAGAAACCAGAGCTGTGCACATGCCGATACCGGCACTTGGACCATCCTTGGGCGTAGCTCCCTCAGGAACGTGAATGTGCAGATCATTCTTCTGGTGGAAATCCTGAGGAATTCCCAGTGAATGGGCTCTGCTACGAACGACAGTCAGGGCAGCCTGGATAGACTCCTGCATAACATCCCCAAGAGAACCCGTCTTGGTAATCTGCCCTTTCCCAGGCACCGCCATTGACTCAATAGTCAGCAGCTCACCGCCAACCTGGGTCCAGGCCAGTCCGGTTACCTGACCCACCTGATCCTGATCTTCCGCCTTACCAAAGCTGAACTTGCGAACCCCCAGGAAATATTCCAGTGATTCAGGGGTCACTGTATCGTAACGCTCTTGAGCAGAAAGTGCTTCATCCTTAACCGCCTTACGGCAAATTTTGGCAATTTCCCTTTCCAGCCCCCGGACGCCTGCTTCCCGAGTGAAGTAACGGATGACATCACGTATGGCGTCTTCCTCAAACTCCAGCTCACCAGCCTTGAGACCACTGTTCTTGATCTGCTTGGTGACGAGATAACGCTGGGCAATATTCACTTTTTCATCTTCGGTGTAACCCGGAATCCGGATCACTTCCATACGATCAAGCAGTGGTGCCGGGATATCCATGGAGTTGGAGGTACAAACAAACATGACATCAGAGAGGTCATAGTCGACTTCCAGATAGTGATCGTTGAATGAGTTGTTCTGCTCGGGATCCAGCACCTCCAACAAAGCTGAAGAAGGATCGCCCCTCATATCAGAACCCATCTTGTCAATTTCATCCAACAGGAAAAGCGGGTTACGCACTTCGGACTTGGCCATTTTCTGTATCAGCTTGCCGGGCATGGAACCAATATAAGTTCTTCTGTGGCCACGGATCTCCGCTTCATCACGAACACCACCGAGAGCCATACGAACAAACTTACGATTAGTAGCCCTGGCAATCGACTCGCCCAAAGAGGTTTTACCAACACCGGGAGGTCCCACCAGACACAGAACAGGACCTTTTATCTTGCGAACACGTTTCTGTACTGCCAGGTATTCCAGAATACGCTCCTTCACCTCTTCCAGACCATAGTGTTCTGCTTCAAGAATATCCTGAGCACGCCTCATGTCATGACGAACTTTGCTGCGCTTTTTCCAGGGTACAGCAATCATCCAGTCGATATAACCACGGACCACAGTCGCTTCAGCGGACATTGGCGACATCATCTTGAGCTTGCTGAGCTCTGCTATGGCCTTCTCTTTCGCCTCGACAGGCATACCTGCATCATCAATCTTCTGTTTCAGCTCTTCCAACTCATTAGGCGTCTCATCCATATCACCCAATTCTTTCTGGATAGCCTTCATCTGCTCATTCAGATAGTACTCACGCTGACTGCGCTCCATCTGTTTTTTGACACGGCCACGAATCTTCTTTTCAACCTGCAGAAAATCCAGCTCACCCTGCATAATACCGATCAGGTATTCCAGCCGCTCACCCAAATCTTCGACTTCAAGCACTTTCTGCTTGTCCTCAATCTTCATGGGCATGTGAGCGGCGACAGTGTCAACCAGCTTGGAGGGCACATTGATTCCTGTCAGGGACGTCAGTACATCAGAAGGCACTTTCTTGCTCAGTTGAACATACTGTTCAAACTGGGACATTAATGACCGGGTCAGAACTTCCGACTCGCGCTCACTGACTTCCTGCTCAATGAATTCCTGAACTTCCGCCGTAACATAATCATTACTTTCATCCAAACGATTGATAGTGACACGGCCCTCACCTTCAACCAAAACTTTGACGGTACCATCGGGTAACTTTAGAAGCTGTAAAATGCTGGCAAGTGTGCCCACCTGAAAAATATCGTCTACGACCGGATCATCGACCTGGGCATTTTTCTGGGCCACCAAAAGAATCTTCTTATCTTGCTCCATGGCAAGGTCAAGGGCCTGTATGGATTTCTCACGCCCGACAAAAAGCGGTATCACCATGTGCGGATACACCACCACATCCCTGAGAGGCAGCAATGGCAGCTCAAAGGGCTCTGACAGATGCAAAGTATCGTTTTTATCCATGACTCAGTCCCCTTACGGCATTTCTACTTACATGACTCCGGTATTATAATGTTCCGGAACGGCTCACAACGGGCAACATCCTGTAAACGTGCAGCACCGTTGGCTTAAGGTTTAAGATGCTTCTTTTTTGTGGAAATTACAATAGTGTTTATTGCTTCCAACTGTGGTAGATTTTCATGATTGAGAAGCTTATCTTCGCAACTTCTTTCGATCAATTCTCTATACAGCCACTGATCTGATTTTTTACAAGACTCTCTACCCACCCGGCAAGTAAAATTTATAGACCTTAGTACCACAATAACGCTGACCAAATTCGTTAATGTAACAGTTTTTGAAGTCTGTCAAGAGCAATGTATCTCTTGTATTTTTCTGTCATCCCCATCAGAGCTGGGCCTATGTAATCCAACACTGAAAAAATAAAGCAATAAGCGTTTTACCAGAATCCCGCTATTTTGGTCGGTTGTGGATTTGCTCCCAGGAAAAAGAAACCCTGCCATTTGACAGGGTTCCCGGTTCTGTAAAAATGCGAACTTATAGTCAACTGTCGTCAGATGCTGCCATCTGTGCTCCAGTGTTTTCATAAATCATAAGCGGTTCAGACTTGCCTTCAATCACGGAAGCGTCAATGACCACTTTGGAAACCGTCCTCTCTGACGGTATGTCGTACATGGAGTCCAGCAAAACACCTTCGAGAATGGACCTTAGACCACGGGCACCCGTCTTTCGTTCCATAGCTTTCTTAGCCACTGCACGCAGAGCGTCTTCACGGAAGTCGACATCGACATCTTCCATTTCGAAGAGCTTTGAATACTGCTTGGTCAGAGCATTCTTTGGTTCGGTCAGAATCTGAACCAGAGCAGCTTCATCCAGTTCTTCCAGCGTGGCAATCACTGGCAGACGACCAATAAACTCCGGAATCAGACCAAACTTAACCAGATCTTCCGGTTCAACCTCTTTAAAGATTTCACTCAGATCCTTCTTGCTATCCTTGCTCTTCACTTCCGCCGAGAAACCAATACCACCTTTATCAGTGCGGTCCCGAATCACTTTATCCAGACCGGCAAAGGCACCACCACAGATAAACAGGATATTGGAGGTATCTACCTGCAGAAACTCCTGCTGAGGATGCTTGCGACCACCTTGTGGCGGAACGGAAGCAACGGTACCTTCAATCAACTTGAGCAGGGCTTGCTGAACACCTTCACCGGATACATCACGGGTAATTGAGGGGTTGTCAGACTTTCTGGAAATCTTGTCAATTTCATCAATATAAACAATGCCCACCTGGGCCTTCTCTACATCGTAGTCACACTTCTGTAGCAGCTTCTGAATGATATTTTCAACATCTTCACCCACATAACCTGCTTCGGTCAGAGTGGTGGCATCGGCAATAGTAAAGGGCACATTTAGCAGCCTTGCCAGTGTCTCGGCCAGCAATGTCTTACCACTGCCGGTAGGCCCGAGCAGCATGATATTACTCTTGCCCAGCTCTACATCATCTTTTTTCTTATCGCCATATCGCAGGCGCTTGTAGTGGTTGTATACAGCAACCGACAACACTTTCTTAGCGCGCGGTTGACCGATCACATATTCGTCGAGAATATCCTTGATTTCCCGGGGTGTCGGCAGCTTGTCAGAGGAAGTCTCTGTTTCACTGTCCTGAATTTCTTCACGGATGATGTCGTTGCACAGATCAACACACTCATCGCAAATAAATACGGAAGGGCCGGCAATGAGCTTGCGCACCTCATGCTGACTTTTTCCGCAGAAAGAGCAGTACAGCAACTTGCCGTTATCTTCACCCTTGCCGCTAGTTTCGTCGGTCATTCGATTACCTGTTGGAGGAACAACACCTGTCATAAAAACAAGATGCAGGCATTGGGACGTATTTTCAAGTGTCAAACAGGAGAAATTACAGAAAAATGGTCTACGAGAGGTTAGTCAGACCTATTTTTCATGCCTCAGGCAGAAACTGTCATGGATTCAATTTACTCCTTCACATTGGGGCAATCTGTTACCAATACTGAGACTGCCTCCACAAAAGCACTCACTGTCCACCTTTGCCTGATTTTAATCTGTTTCTGCCAGATGGTACTCGGGAGTCTGAACAAGAATAGACAGCTCGAGGCTATTTTCGTTCAAACTCCACGCTTTTACTTGTCAGTCGGAATGCGACTACTCAGAACCTTGTCAATCAGGCCGTATTCCATTGCCTGTTCGGCACTCATAAAGTTATCACGGTCAGTATCTTTCTCAACCACTTCCATGGGCTGTCCGGTATGCTTGGCCAGCACATGATTCAAACGTTCCTTGATGGTCATGATTTCCTGGGCGTGAATAGCAATATCAGACGCCTGTCCCTGAAAACCACCCAGCGGCTGATGAATCATCACTCTGGAGTGAGGCAGTGCATAACGTTTTCCGTTAGCACCTGCCGCCAGAAGCAGTGAGCCCATGCTACAGGCCTGCCCGATACACATGGTTGAAACATCCGGTTTAATAAACTGCATGGTGTCGTAAATAGACATACCGGCAGTAACCGACCCACCCGGAGAATTGATATAGAGATGGATATCCTTGTCTGGATTCTCTGACTCAAGAAACAGTAGCTGAGCCACAACCAGATTGGCCATGTGATCCTCAACCTGACCCACCAGGAAGATAACTCTTTCCTTGAGTAGCCTTGAGTATATGTCGTAAGAACGCTCACCTCTGGCGGACTGCTCAACGACAATTGGAACCAGGCCGGAATTGGTGATTGCCACGGATTGCGTTTCGATCAGTCTGGACATGTCCTGTCTTAACTCCTTGCCAAGTCGAAGAGGAACGACCCGCATAGAGCGGGTCGCGAAACGTGTCATGGTTTAACCACTGTAGTGATACAGTGACTAACATTATCGACGCACACAAGGCGTTAATACGGCAGCGCGCGTCAAAACCTTAGACGACGCCCTGATCAGGCCAGCTGTTCTTCGGAAGCTTCGGCTTCTTCAGCAGGAGCAGCTGGCTTGATTGCATCCTGGTAGCTGCATTCGCTATCAGAAACCTTGGCTGCTTCCAGAACAGTATCTACTACCTGCTCTTCCAGAACAACATACTTCACTTCAGAGAGCTGCTCTTCGTTGCTGTAGTACCAGTCGATAACCTGCTGTGGTGTCTGGTAAGCAGAGGCCATTTCTTCAATCATGGCGCGAACGCGATCGTCATCAACCTTGATTTCGCGCTGCTTGACGATTTCACCAATCAGCAGACCCAGAGCTACACGCTTCCTGGCATCTTTTTCAAACAGTTCAGCAGGCAACTGCCTGGGATCGAAACCACCCTGAGCACCACCAAAGCGTTGAACAGCCTGTTCACGCATGCGGTCGATTTCCTGAGTTACCAGTGGCGAAGGAACCTCAATCTCGTGAGTAGTCAGCAGACCGTCCATTACCTGATTCTTAACCTTGCTCTTTATAGCCTGACGCAGTTCACGCTCCATATTCTTGCGAACTTCAGTGCGGAAAGCTTCTTCGCCACCCCCAGCTACGCCGAAACGCTCAAAGAATGCCTCATCAAGTTCTGGCAGAGTGGCAGCCTGCACCTGGTGCACTTTGCAGGCAAACTTAACGGCTTGCCCTTTCAGCTCTTCAGCGTGGTAGTCTTCCGGGAAGGTCAGTTCCAGCGTCTTCTCTTCACCGACTGAAACACCAACCAGACCGTCTTCAAAGCCCGGAATCATCTGACCAGAGCCCAGCTCCAGAGTGGCATTCTCAGCCTTGCCGCCGTCAAACTCTTCACCGTCTTTCTCTCCTGAAGCAAAGGAACCCACGTAATCAAATACGATCTGGTCACCCAGTTCAGCAGCACGCTCTACATCTTCAAAGGTTTTGCTCTGAGCACGCAGAGTTTCTACCATTTCATCGATATCAGCATCGCAAACTTCAGCGACCGGGCGCTCAACTTCAACACCTGCGAAGTCACCCACTACAATCTCCGGATAAACCTCGAAGATGGCTACGAATTCAAAATCCTTGCCTTCTTCGTCATTCTTGGGTTCAACACGGGGCGCACCTGCAGGATTCAAATTTTCCTGGGTTATCGCTTCTACAAACGCCTGTTGCATCTGCTCACCGAGCACTTCCTGACGTGCACCCAGGCCATAGCGACGCTTAACGACCTTCATAGGCACTTTGCCGGGACGGAAACCATCCAGGCGAACACGACGAGACAGATCCTGCAGTCGCTTGTTGATTTCCCCATCGATCTTGTCGGCTGGGATTGTAATTGTCAGGCGACGCTCCAGACCGGAAGTCGTTTCTACGGAGACTTGCATTTGCGTTCCTCAATAAAACCTGAGTTGCAGTACGTATGGAACAAAGGCGCATAGACTAGCAAAAGTACTTATAGGTTGCACCCCGGATCATACAAACAGACCCCTGCCCCTCTCACGCCTCACCAGCGAGCTGGGACTGCGGACTAGTTGCAGAGAGAATGCCCGGCTCAAACAGGCTATTTCTCCAATACAAAAACGGGGATAAGCAAGCTTATCCCCGTATCGTTCACTGGTGCGGATGGAGAGACTCGAACTCTCACGCCTCACGGCACTGGAACCTAAATCCAGCGTGTCTACCAATTCCACCACATCCGCTTACAGCACTTTACTGATGCTGCTTAACTCTTGACAAACCAAATATCGGGCTTAAACCCTTTTTTCATACTGGGGTGGACGATGGGGTTCGAACCCACGACCACCGGAATCACAATCCGGGGCTCTACCAACTGAGCTACGCCCACCAGCAATAACCGACTCTTCGAGACAGTTAATTATGGCGCGCCCGGCAGGATTCGAACCTGCGACCATCCGCTTAGAAGGCGGATGCTCTATCCAGCTGAGCTACGGGCGCATCATAAGTCATCACTCGTCTAAACATTAAGAACATTTTAACCAGTGATTAATCTGGTCGGGGTAGAGAGATTCGAACTCCCGACATCCTGCTCCCAAAGCAGGCGCGCTACCAGACTGCGCTATACCCCGAGTTATGGATAACTTTCTGTTAATCCAATGTGCTGATCGTTGCAGCGCGGCGAATATTACCCAGAAGAGAGTGTCTCGTCAACGTCGATTTAATTCAATCATCTGAGCCATCAACGAGTCGCCGGACTTGAGCTCCGCCTTGCTTCCAACGGCAAACAATCTAACACAGGAGTACCAGACTGACCAGACTCGAAACGTTCATTTTTTGAGCCGAAAACAATCACCCGGGTCATTCGGCACTCCAGGAGAACTCCATCTAATAGCTATAGGTATCTTCGACCTATTCAATTCATGAACAATAAAGAACTTCCATGATAAAATGGGCAACTCGTCCGCTTAACAGGCATCCACCAAGAACCATGACCGCTAGAATCATTGACGGCAAGGCCATTGCCGAAAAACTGAAAGATTCCATTGCTGAACGCGTCAAACAACGGATTGTACAGGGACTCAGGGTACCGGGTCTTGCTGTCGTTCTGCTGGGTGACGACCCTGCCTCCCAGGTATACGTAGGCAAAAAAAGAAGTGACTGTGAACGTGTTGGCTTTCACTCTGTTTCTCATGACCTGCCTGCTTCTACCAGCGAAGCAGACCTTTTGGGCCTTATTGACCAGCTGAATGAGGACCCGGCCATTGATGGCATCCTGGTTCAGCTGCCACTGCCAGAGCACATCAACTGCGACCCTGTATTAGAACGCATTCGTCCTGACAAAGACGTAGATGGTTTCCACCCTTATAATATTGGCCGTCTGGTTCAACGCATCCCAATGCTGCGCCCCTGCACACCAAAAGGTGTTATGACCCTGCTGGAGAGTACCGGTGAAGCCATTCGCGGCAAAAATGCAGTGATCGTTGGCGCATCCAACATCGTTGGCCGCCCCATGACCATGGAATTACTGTTGGCAGGCTGCACAACAACAACAGCTCATCGCTTTACCCACGACCTCAAAGAGGTTGTAGGCGGAGCCGAGATTCTGGTGGTTGCCGTTGGCAAACCAGGACTGGTCAAAGGTGAATGGGTTAAAGAAGGTGCAATAGTCATCGACATCGGCATTAACCGTATGGACGACGGTCGACTGGTAGGTGATATCGAGTTCGAAACGGCACAGCAGAGAGCCAGTTGGATCACGCCTGTACCAGGCGGTGTGGGCCCGATGACCGTGGCCACTCTGCTGGAAAACACACTTTACGCAGCGGAACACCTCCACGACTGACCGCGCAACGTTTGAAAAGCTCCGTTAAACAGGCCGGAGCTTCTTTACTCTGTATCAATGTCCTTATTTCGCACTTCACTTTTAACTCGCATCAGGCATCCAAACCAGATGTGTATAGTGAAAGGCTATGATCTTTTGTCAGGAGAAACAATTTGGCTAAGCGCTTGAGTTCTTTCTTTGCTCTGAACCTTTCTACAATACTTGTCGGAAAGTCCAGGCTTTTGAAAGGAAGCCCGTACAGACTCATATCCTTAGTATCTACAACTACGGACATTGGACGATCTGGGGTGTCACCGACAAATAACTGTTTTATGGGAATACCTTTTGAAGATACAAAATCGATCAAGCTCAAAAAACCGTTTTCCATACCTAAATATTGATACCAGCCACCGACAATATGACACTCGAGGCTTCTCATTTGTTGTTGATCACAAAACTCGTAAATATCTGACAGCTTTTCATATGAAAAATCAGCAGCCCCAAAATGACCAAGTAGCACTTTACTTTGAGACCCGTCAAAAAGAGCAAGACAAATGCAGGGAGCGAGAGCCGTGGTAAATATATATCGTGGCGAACCATCTGTGAACCCCAATTCATCCATATTGACTCTTAACATAGAGGTATCAGCACCCCTTAATGCCCGGGGATTATAAAAAGGGGTAAAAGGCTTCGTTTCAAGTAGCACTTCCTGACCATACAAAGTATGGACGTAGGCCTCAGGAGCAACCTTGAGCTCTACAGTTAATTGTTTCTCCTTATAGCCTTTCCGAGCAATAGGAATCAGCCTTTCCGCTCTGATTATATCAGGGATATCTGTACCTTCGAATGCATTTCCGATTAAAGCGTGATATTCACCATCTTTAAAATAGTTGTCCTGATTCACATTATTTCTTTTAGTCAAATCAAAAATAAGCCTATCTTTATTCATGCTAACAGTAATTCCTTTTTTTCCTGAAACAATATCGTGAATCTTTTTGAATAGATGACTTCTACGATCATCATCAGCAGAGTATTTTCTTAAACTGACAGGTGTTTGTTGATAACCCCTCATCCCCTGATCGCCATGGGAGATTACAGGCTCGACACTCGCAACAGAATACCCCTGATGTGTTACCTGTTCTTTTAACTGGTTATTTGAAGTGTGTTTTATAGAAGTAAAAACAAGGTCTGCATCCAGGCCTACTTTTGGGTCCATAATACAATTCCTTAAACTACTCGGCTACTTTAGCGACTTGATTTCGGCAGTCGTTCACGCTCATTACGAACAACTTTGCAACTATGTCTGACATAGTTACACCTCCAGTTTTTTTATCCTTAGCGTGCCACTAAGGGTGCCCTTTTGACTTGTATCAGTTTCAATTCACTTCAGGAATCCAAACCAGCTGTCAATAATGAAAGACTGTGTTTTTTTGTTATGAGACGCATCGTTGCCATATGCCTGAACTTTTCCTTTGTTGAATCCATTTCATAGTGGCTTACTGGAAAATCAAGTTCACAAAAAGGAAGCTTATACAAGTTCATGTCTCTGGTATCTATGACTATAGATTTTGGGCGATCTTTGGTATCTCCTACAAACATCTGGTTTATGGGTACGTCTTTTGAAGATATATAATCTATCAAAGTTAAAAAACCGTTTTTCTGACCTAGATAATTATATTGACCGCCTACAATGTGACACTCAAGGCTTTTCATTTTTTGCTCATCACAAAAATCAAAGATCTCTGATAGATTTTTGGGTGAAATACTTGTTCCACCAAAGTGACAAAGTACCACTTTATTTTGAGATTTATCAAAAAAAGCGACACAAATGCAGGGGTAAAGACCTGTAGTAAAAATGTATCGTGGTGAGCCATCGCTAAACCCCACTTCAAACGCATCTACCCTCAGCATCGAAGTATTAACGTCATTTAAAGCTTGAGAATTATAAAAAGGTGCAATTGGTAGTGTTTTAAGAGTCGTCTCTTCTCCATATAGAGTATGGACATAGGCAGTAGGAAAATGCTTAAACTCTAAAAGCATTTGATTTTCACTATCACCTTTCTGAACAACAGGAATTAGTCTTTCAGATCTAATTAAATCAGGGATATCTGTGCCATCAAATAGATGTCCTAATTTAGCATAACACCCTGAGCATGTAAAAAAGCCATCCTGATCATCAATGATTTTTTCAGTTAAATCAAAAGCAAGCCTTCCTTTATTGACGACAACAGGGATTCCGGTTTTTTCTAAAAAAACATCTTGTATGTGTTTAAAGACTTGTTTCCCAGGATGATCATAAGCGGTGTATTTTCTTAAACTGACAGGAGTTTTCTGACAGGCACTCATCCCATAGGAACCAGACGAAACCAGAGGCATAACACTCAAAACAGTATGCCCCTTATTATTTCCCTGCTCTTTAATTTGGTTGTTTGAAGTGTGATCTATGGAAGCAAACACACAGCTTTCATGCAAGCCTGTTCTTGGGTCCATATATAATTCCTCAATCTTAAATCACTCAGTTATTTTAGAGACTTTATTTCGAGAATCGTTCACTTTTATTACTAACAACATTGCAAGAAAGGCCGACAATACCCTCCAGTCTTTGAACATACTGTGTCACGAAGGCTGCCCTTTCCACTCGTTTCAGTTTAAATCAGGCATCCAGACCAGCCGTTAATAATGAAAGGCTATGATTCTTCGTTATGAGAGGCATCTTTGCTATACGCCTAAGTTTCTTTTTCGATACATACATGTCTTGGCTGCTTGCAGGAAAATCAAGATCACTAAAAGGAAGCCCATACAAGCTCATATCCCTGGTGTCTATAACTACCGATTTTGGACGGTCTTTACTATCACCAACAAACATCTGTTTTATGGGAACACCTTTTGCGGATATAAAGTCAATTAAATCTAAAAAACCGTATTTCTGACCTAGAAACTCACATTCTCCACCAACAATATGGCATTCAAGGCTTTTCATTTTCTGCTGATCGCAAAAATCAAAAATTTCTGATAGTTTTTCAGATAAAAAATCTGTACCAGCGAAGTGACAAAGTAGCACCTTATTTAGAGATTTATCAAAAAAAGCAACACAAATGCAGGGGTAAATGCCTGTAGTAAAAATGTATCGTGGCGAGCCATCTATGAACCCCACATCAAACATATCCAGCCTTAACATAGAACTATCAACATCGTTTAATGCTTCAGGATTATAAAAGGGCATAATAGATAGTGTTTTAAGTGGCGTCTCTTCTCCATAAAGAGTATGCACGTAGGCCCCAGGAAAATACTTAAACTCTAAAATGAATTGACTTTTACTATCACCTTTCAGAACAATAGGAATTAGCCTTTCAGCTCTGATTAAATCAGGAATATCCGTACCATTGAAGGCACTTAAGACTAAAGGATGATATTCACCAAATTCTAAAAGCAGATCCTGTTCTTCATTGATTTTTTTAGTTAAATCAAAAACAAGCCTGTCTTTATTGATTCCAACAGTGATTCCATATTTTTTTGAAATAACATCTTGAATATGTTTAAAGACATGACTTAAAGGATGATCATAAGCGGTGTATTTTCTTAACCTGATGGAGGTTTGCTGACAGGCACTCACCCCTGGTAAATCAGAGCCGACTACAGACTCCACACTGACTAGGGTATGACCCTGATACGTTACCGGCTCTTTTGCCTGGTTATTTGGACAATTATTTGTAGCAGCAAAGGAGCCACTAGCCTCCATATTTATGTTTGAGTACATTGTATAACCCTCTAACTCTTTCATCTCAGACTATTTAAGAGTCTCAGTTTTGATATTTGTTCAATATTCTTACTAACATCTTCGCAAGAAATCCTGACAAAAACATTCAGATTCTTTATCAGATATGCCGCTTAACCCCGTGTTCTGAAGACTGTCACAAAACTACAACAACTCGTTCCCACGCTACAAGCTACAGAGCCAAAAAGCATGGGAACAAGCTGAAAAGCCAATAGTTTCAAAGACCATAACGATCCATTACTTCGCGCTTGAGATCATTTCGTTTTATTTTTTCAAGAACAAGCAGTAAGTCTTTAAAGGTAAGTCCAACTTTCCTTTTTTTCCATCGTTCCAGCATTTCCATTGCCTTTCCATCATCTTCATCGATATCATCATCAATACTCCTTAGGTTGTGATTACTAAAAACCCCCGTTTGTCTGGCAAAATTCTTCCAATCTTTGCCTAGTTTAAGACCAATATTCAGCAATTCTCCCAGTGGTAAAGGAGCTTTCATAATTACCGCCTGTGGAGTGCCTGTTTTAAATGGATGATACCGCGGATGTTTCGATACATACTCAGCGGCTTGCGTTAACGGAAAAAATTCGTGATTAACTTCCCAAGACAATAGATCAGATAATTCTTTGGGTACCATACCAAAGATCAAAAACATACTACGAATGAATTCGTCTCTTTCTTCTGGCTCACTAAGCTCCAATGCCTCAACAAGCTTTTCTCTGGCTTTAAGGGTAAAATCCATCAAAAGCTCAAGTTCTTTACTGGGTAGCTCTTCAGCCAAAAGACTATGTTCAGGAAATATACCACTTAAACGATACGATAACATTGATCTTATAAGAACTAAAGCAGTAAACATGCCCCTAACATCTTCACATTTTGATGATCCATCGCCAGAAACATTTAATGCTAGTCCCTGAAGTGTTTGATGATCAGGCATTTCAAGCAAATTATTTTTGTTAGATGGAGTAATAAAAGAATATTGACCTTGGCTCGGATAGCCCCACATAATAATGTCAAACCCTCGGCCATCAATAACCGGAAAACCAAAAATATACTTAGCATAAACATCTCTGGCTAATTTATTTAACATTTCTATTGTTTTAAATCCCGACGGAACAGTTTCTTCTTGTAGTAGACGCCCCGTCTTTTTAAAAAGCTGATAAATAGAATTAATTAGCACCACTTTCTTTTCGCGAACTAACCCTGAATAAAAAACTTGGTCTGAGTCATCAGATATCAAAAGATTATTATCCACCAGGCTGTTCAGCAATTCGTTTTTGAATCGCACCAGCGCAACTTCGTCTATATATACATTTCTATATAATGCAAGCGCTATAATAATTCTCGTCACCTCGAGATGCTCTTCGACTCCCTGCGATGTTGCCAACTCACCAACATCTGAAATAAGATCATAAAGTGACAAGTTGTTCTTTACAAAACGAATCCATTTCGAATGAAAATCACTAAGAGTTTTTTTGTCTGAAAAAAAACTATGAGTTAAAAGGTTATAAATTTCTGGGAAAATATAGTGATCATTAGTGTGAAAAAGATTTGCTCTGCGCCTTTCATTTAATTTCAAATTTTTGAACCATTGGAATACCTCGAGTGCTGAAGTATCAGCATCTTTTGTTCCTGACACCGGTATTTCTCTATCTTGTCTAGTGGCAAGAGGCTGTTCTTCAGTCGCCTCCTGTTCTACCACTTTGATTCCTGACGCTCGTATTTTCCTAACTCTTCCTACTAAAGGAAGCCGTTTTTTAGCCGGTTCCTGCTCAAGTACACAAGACTCACGATCCAGACATTCTTTACATTTATTGAAAGCTAATACCGGTTTATTACAATTTTGGCATAACCCATTGTTTGAAGATCCACCTGACCCATCGTCGCCCCCACTCCCATTTCCACCTCGGCTACCTTGACTTTCACGACCATTGTCTTGTTTAAACCGGGTATTGGCAGGTGGGGTTTCACTAAGGTCGGCCATTTGTTTTTCAGCCTCACTGCTTCCCCCGGAGCGGCTGATCCCGGTGGGGACATGGCCCGGAAAAACGGTCACGCTGCGTAATTGTTTGGGACTTAAAATAAACTCGTGCTGTGCATAACGACGATAGTCTTCCGTTTGTAACGGCTGTGCCGGTTGACTGCTCAGGAAATGCTCAAATGCAACTTCCGGATTATCGGGATTTTTGGACAATGCCAGAAAAAGCCCTGAACTCCTTTCAAGATTTGCACCCCTTATCTTATTCCAAAGTTCCTGCGAAATAATTATCACCTGCTCATTCCAACCCCGTTTGATTTTGAGCACAATCCGGGTATCCCAAATTTGTTTTTTTACGGTCTGCCCGCCGGCGACAGGCACCAGGATCATTCTACTGACCGGCTGACTCGTTAATTCAAAAGAGTAAAGGGGAGCCATCCCATTTCCTGGCTTTTTCTTGAATAAATCACCTAAATCATCGCCACCACCAAAACCGCCACCACCAGAGCTTATGTAAGGCTCGCTGTTATCCGCAGTCTCAGAGGTTCCGGGTATTGCAAAAGGCCCACTGAAACGGCTGCTGCCATCAGGCTTACCAGGCCCATTTTGTACAGGTTGTTTATTACGGTAAAAAATATCGACAAATGATGCTTTTTTGCTATCAGATGCGTTGCTGCCCGATGACGACTTTAAAGCAGCGTTTTCTGAAAGAATACCGCTACATTCCGGTTCAATAACCCATCCATTACCATTGTCTTCGATGGCCAGAACCAAAGACTGATTACCTGCCGGTAAACGCCATCTGGCCGAGTACTCATGCTGCCGGAAACCACTGTCTTGTGCCGATTCGACCCGTCTCATTCTCCCATTTTGTATATCCATCATACCCTGACCCGTTAGAGGTTTTTTAATGACAGGAGGGGAGGGAAAATTTCCTGTCGATAATGCAGGAGGCGTCCTGAAACAAAAATTAAACAGGTCACCCGGTTGGCTATCGAGGATGATGTAAAGCTGATTTTTCTCCAGTTCAGAAACTGTTTTACCGCTCTCTTCAAGCGTCTTGCGATCATAAGTAAGAAGGAGGGGCGGATTGCTCCCTATAAACGACAGTTTGTTAATCTCTCCTGATGCCTCACCCCACTTCTCAGTGTCTTTGGGAGAACTCCCCCAATCTGGCCAAGTCAACAGGCTGGTATAAGCAGAACTGTGACCTGCAAGTGGCAAAATAAAAGACAGAATGAACAACAGAAACAAGCGAGTCATAGCGAAAATCCTTGCCGTTTTCATAATGAGTTTTGCCTACAAATTTTATTGAGGAGGGATAACAATAGACCCTAAATTTGAAGTTGTTTTATCTATTCCCATCTTTTCTGATATTTCTCGAAAAAACCTTTAAAATTAGCAGCCAAACTACTATTAAACGTCGCCATCACTTTGCCCCTAAACTAACAAAATCAATGTTGTTGCTTGACAGCTCAGGCAGTACCTGAATCAGTCAAATCAGGCTGCTGCGGGTTCGAGTAATGGGATCTCCTGCTACAGCAGTAAAAATCGGAAGCAGGAGAAGATTATTATATCCGGTCGATTAGCCAAATACAGGGATAGCCATTTTAGTTCTCTTGGGGAGCCAGCCGGATAAAAAGTCAACAATTTCACAAATGATAACGATCTACTACCTCGGTTATAAGATCAAATCGTCCGATTAGTGCAAAAACATCCAGCAAGTCATTGAAGGTAATCCGAAATTTCATGCTTTTCCATTTTTCCATCATTGCCCCTGCCTTATCATCAAACCCAACGTTAGCTTTATCAATCTCTATTATATGTTTTTCATTAAGAACACCGGTATTTCTGGCAAATTTTTGCCAATCAATATCTATTTTAAAACCAATATTCAAGAGTTCCTCTTGGCTACGGTAGAGTCCAAAGTTACAGACTGTGGTGTGCTTTTTTTGACAAATGAGGAACAATCGATATCGAGTCTGGAACACACATCCAGGATTTCCGCTGTATCAGAATTCAAGGTTAGAGGCTGTAGCGCGCTTATTTCTGATTCATGATCCTGTGGATATGCGTCTGCATGTGCAGCGGCTTGCGTTAACGGAACAGGTTCGGGATCCAATGATTCATCTAACAGCTCATCCGATAGCTTCTCAGGAACCATACCAAAGATCATAAACATACTACGTATAAATTTGTCTTTTTTTTCTGATCCAGCCTGTTCCAGAACCTTAACAAGCGCTTCATGGGCTTTAATGCTAAAAGCGCTTAAAAGCTCAAGTTGCTCACTGGGTAAATCTTTCGTAAAACTGGCATATTCAGGGAACATATCATTTAAACGTTGTCCGTGCATTGATCCTATAAGAACAAAGGCGGTAATCATAGCTTCAACAGCACCAAAATCCAAATATTCATTGGCAGTAACTCCTAATGCCAGCATATGAAGTGATTGACTAATGATTCCACTTATAAAATCTTTGTTATATGGAGTAATAAAAGAATATTCACCACTACTCCCACAGCCCCACATAAGAATTCCTGGTGTGTCCTCATATTCCATTTCCAGATCCGGAAGACCAAAACCATACTTAGCATAAACATCTCTGGCAAATTTATTTAACATTGATATTGTTGTAAATCTCGATGGAAATCTTTCACTCTGTAGAGGTCGACTCGTTTTTTCAAATATCTGATAAATATTATTAATTAACTCTGCTTTTTCCTGGCGACCTAATCCTGGATAAAAAACTTTACCTGGGTCATCAGAAGCGAAAAAATCATTTCTCATTAAGTAGTTCAGCAATTCGTTTCTGAATTGTTTCAAACCGATTTCGTTCTCAAAGTCATCCCTGTAAACAGCAAGTGCTTTAACAATTTTTGCCACTTCAACATAATCTTCAATTCCCTGAGATTTTGCCAATTCCCCCACATCTGAAATAAGGTGATAAAGAGATAGACTGCCATTTAAAAACTCAACCCATTTCGAATGAAATTTACGTAGCGTATTTTTATCTGACATAAAACTTTGAGTTAAAAGTCTATAAAGCTCTGGGAACTTATAGTAATCATTAATGCGAAAACAATCTTCTCTCTGACTTTCATTTGATTCCAACATTTTGAACCATTCAAATACCTGGATTGCTGAAGTATCAGCATCTTTTGTTCCTGATACAGGTACTTCCCTATTTTGACTTATTGCAGGAAGCAGTTCTCCAGTCGATACCAGCTCAACAACACTGGCTCCTGACACAGGCTTTCCCTCATATTGTCTTATTGCAGGAAGCAGTTCTTCAATCGGATCCTGCTCAAGTACACTGGATTCACGATCCAGACATTCTTTGCATTTATCGAAAGCCAGTACCGGTTTATTACAATTTTGGCATAACCCACTGTCTGGTGATCCATCTGACCCATCGTCTCCTCCACTCCCACTTCCACCTCTGCTGCCTTGATCTTGATGACCATCGCCACTTTGAAACTGCGTATTGGTAGGCGGAGTCCTATTAACGTCACCCTTTTGATTTTCAGCCTGACTGGTTCCGGTTCCTCCAGAATGGCCTATCCCTGTAGGAACAGTACCCGGAAAAACGGTCACGCTGCGTAATTGTTTGGGACTTAAAATGAACTCTTGCTGTGCATAACGACGATAGTCTTCTGCCTGCAAAGGCTGTGCTGGGTGACTGCTCAGGTAATGATAAAATGCAGCTTCAGGATTATCAGGATTTCTGGACAACGCCAGAAAAAGCCCTGAACTCCTTTCAAGATTTGCCCCCCTTATCTTATTCCAAAGTTCCTGCGAAATAATGATCGCCTGCTCATTCCAACCCTGCTTGATTTTGAGCACAATCCGGTTATCCCAAATCTGTTTTTTTGCGGTCTGGCCGACTGCGCCAGGAACAGGCATCAGGATCATTCTACTGAATGGCTCACTCGTTACTTCGAAAGAGTAAAGAGGAGCCATCCCATTTCCTGGCTTTTTCTTGAATAAATCGTCTAAATTATCGCCACCACCAAAACTACCACCGCCAGAGCTTATGTATGGCTCGCTGTTATCAGCAGTATCAGAGGCTCCGGGTATCGCAAAAGGCCCACTGAAACGGCTGCTGCCTTCAGGAATATCAGGCCCATGTTTTACAGCCTGTTTATTAAGGTAAAAAATATCGACAAATGATGCTTTTTTGCTATCGAATGTGCTGCTGCCCGATGACGACTTAAAAGCAGCGCTTTCTGAAAAAATACCGCTACATTCCGGTTCTATAACCCACCCATTATCATTGTCTTCAATGGCCAGAACCAAAGACTGATTACCTGCCGGTAAACGCCATCTGGCCGAGTACTCATGCTGCCGGAAACCACTGTCTGGTGCCGATTCGACCCGTCTCATTCTTCCATTTTGTATATCCGTCATACCCTGATGAGATACAGTCTTCTTAATTACAGGAGGGGAGGGAAAATTTCCAGTCGAAGATGCGGGGGGCGTCCTGAAACAAAAATTAAACAGGTCGCCCGGTTGGCTATCGAGGATAATATAAAGCTGATTGTTCTCCAGTTCAGAAACTGTTTGACCGCTCTCTTCAAGCATCTTGCGATGATAAGTAAGAAGAAGGGGCGGATTGCTCCCGATAAACGACAGTTTGTTAATTATCCCTGATACCTCGCCCCGCTTCACAATGTCTTTGGAAGAACTCCCCCAATCTGGCCAGCGCACCAGGTTACTATAAGCAAAACTGTGACCAGCAAATGGTAAAATGACAGACAGGATGAATAAAAGAAACAGGCGTGTCATAGCGAGAAGCCTTGCCGTTTTCATAATTGGGTTTGCCTACAAATTTTATTAAGCAGGGATAACAATAGACCTTAAATTTGAAGTTGTTTTATTTTTTCTCACCTGTTCTGATATCTATCGAAAAAACCTTTAAAATTCGCAGCCAAGTTACTATAAACGTCGCATCACTCTTCTGTCACTATGTTGACAACTCTGTCGGCCCCGGAAAAAGACGTGAATGTGGAACACCTGTTGCCAATGAAGATCAAACCAGAATTTTTAATAAACCCCACCCAAGCCTTGCGGGGTAGGTGTTGTTGGTTGAGCGCTCAGGCAGTAGCTGAATCAGTTAAAATAGGCTGCTACGAGTTCGAGTAATGGGATTTCCTGATAAAGCGGTAAAAATCGGAAGCAGGAAAAGATTATTATATCAAGTCGATTAGTCAAATATAGGGATACCCATTTTACTTCTCTCAGGAACCAGGTATAAAGTCTATAGTGTTAAAGATGATAACGATCTATTAGTTCGGTTATAAGATCATATCGTTCGATTTCTGCAAGAACATCCAGTAAGTCATTGAAGGTAATCCAGCCTTTCATTCGTTTCCATTTTTCCATCATTGCCTTTACTTTATCATCAAATCTAGCGTTATCAACATTAATACTTCTTAGTTGATCGTCACTGAGAACACCCGTATTTTTTGCAAATTTTTGCCAATCGATGTCAAGTTTAGAACCAATATTCAGGAGTTCCTGTTCTGCTACAATAAAGAAATTTAATTAACGCTACTTTCTTTTGTCGATCCAGCCCTGAATAAAAAACTTGTTCTTAGTCATCAGAGGCAATAATATTATTACTCGTTAGGCAGTTCAGCAAGTCGTTTCCGAATTTATTAAAACTAGTTTCGTTCTCAAACTCATCCCTATAAAAAGCAAGTACTTTAACTGCCCTTGTTACCTCAACATAATCTTCAATTCCCTTTAATTTTGCCAATCTACCGACTTCTGAAATAAGCTCGTAAATCGACATACTGTAATTTAAGAACCTAGCCCAATGCGAATGAAACTTACTAAGCGTATTTTTATCTGACATAAAACTTTGAGTTAAAAGATTATAAAGTTGTGGAAGTTTATAGCAATCATTTTCGTGAAAGCAATTTCCTCTCTGCCTATCCTTTAATTTTAAAGTTCTGAACCATTGAAATACATGGATTGCTGATGTGTCAGCATTTTTTGTTCCTGATACAGCTGTTTTTCTATCTTGTCTTATTACAGAAGGCAGTTCTTTAGTCAGTTCCTGCTCAGCTACACTGGGTTCACGATCCAGACATTCTTTGCAGTTATTGAAAGCTGGTACCGGTTTTTTACAAACTTGACATAACCCACTGTTTGGTGATCCACCTGAACCATCGTCTCCCCCACTCCCTCCACCATCACGGCTGCCCCGATTTTGACGACCATAGTCTTTTTTAAATTGGGTGTCGGCGGGTGGGGTTTCACTAAGGTTTGTCATTTGCTTTTGAGCCTGACTGCTTCCCCCGGAGTGGCTCGTCCCGTTGGGAACGAAGCCTGGGAAAAAAGACACACTAAGTAATTGTTTAGGACTTAAAATGAATTCTTGTTTTGCATAATGAGGATAGTCTTCTGCTTGTAAAGGTTGTGCCGGGTTACTGCTCAGGTACTGTTCAAATGCAGCTTCCGGATTATCGGGATTTCTGGACAATGTCAGAAAAAGTCCTGAACTCCATTTGATATGGGTGGCACTGTGACCGGCATTTATTCTCACCTATTCTGATATTTCTCAGAAACACTATTGAATTGCACAGTCGGGCTACTATAAACGACCGCGTCACTCTGTCCCAAAACTGCCAAAATCAATGGGCATGAGCCTTATGCCTCGCTGTAGCATGGGTAGCTCCGTTCATTGCAGGCAGAGCCAACAATTCATGACCACGTCCATGGGACGTGGTTTTTCGCGGTGCACTAAATTTTATGAAACACCTCAGAAACAGATCACATGGTTAGATGAAAATACCAAAATTGGCTGTCCCGACTGTTGATGCCCACTGTTGTTTTACCGCTGCCATAAAATGCTCCAAAATCACTGAATTGAGACGACTTTCGATAAAAAAGTTAATGATTTCAAAGAGCATAAAGTTCCATTATATCGTCTACAAGATCATCTCGTCCGATGTTTTCAAGAACAATCAGTAAATCTACAAAGGTAATTCGGACTTTCAATTGTTGCCATAGTTCTAGCATTGCCATTGCCTTATCTTCAACTCTCTCGTTATCAGCATCAATCTTTCTTACATCAGCATTACTAAGGAAAGAGCTTTTGGCAAAATTTTCCCAATCTTCGTCCAGCTTAAATCCAATATTCTGGAGTACCCCTTGTGGTAAAGCAAAGTCCAAACTTACAGACTGCGGTATTCTTATTTTTGATGACAGATGCTGAGGATGTGCTACTGCGTGAGAAGCAACTTGCGATAATGGATAAAGTTCGGAATCCGATTCTTTAGACAATTCATCAGATAGTTCTTTTGGAACCATACCAAAGATCAAAAGCATACTACGTATGAATTCATCTTTTTTTTCTTCCCCACTAAGTTTTAGCACTTCAAAAAGCTGCTCTCTGGCTTTAGAAGTAAAAGTCCTTAAAAAATCAAGTTGCTTATAGGGAATACCTTTTATTAAAAGAGCATGCTCCGGAAAAACTTTTGTCAAACGTTCTGAAAACATTGATTTTACAATAGCCAAAGCCGTAAACATAGTGCTAACTTCTTCAGCATTTGATGATCCATCAGCAGAAACAAACAATGCCAGATTTTGAAGTGATTGATGACTGTTAACCTCAAGAAAATTATCCCTGTTGTTTGGAGTTAGAAAAGAATATTGATTGTGATTTGCATAACCCCACATAATAACGTCGAATAAACCGTCATCATCAACATCCGGAAGACCAAAAAAAAACTCAGCATAAATCTCTCTGGCAAAGCTATTTAACATTACCATTACTTCATATCCCAATGGTACAGTTTCTTCTTTTACCAAGGGAACAGTCAATTTAAATAACTGATAAATAAAATTAATCAATTCTGCTTTCTTATGGCAATGCAATCTTGAATAATAAATTTGATCCGATTCATCAGATACCAAAAGATTATTGCTCGCTAGATAGTTTATCAATTTGCTTCTGAATAGTGTTAAAGAAATTTCGTTCTCATATACCTCCCTTTTTAATGCGAGCGCTTGTATAATTCTCATCACCTCAACATAATCATCGACTCCCTGGGATTTAGCCAATTCACCGACTTCTGAAATAAGGGAGTAAAGTGCCAGATTTCCTTTTGTAAATTCAACCCATTTTGAATGAAATTTACTTAGATTATTCTTGTCTAAATAAAAGCGATGAGATAAAAGCTTATAAAGCTCTGGTAGATTATAGTAGTCATTATGGTGAAAATAATGTATTGCCTCCTTTTCATTTGATCTCAAAGTTTGAAACCACTGAAATACATCAATTGCTAAAGCATTAAAATCTTTTGCTTCAGACAGTGGCATTTCGCTATTTTGATCTGTTGAAGAGGAGAGCTCTTTATTAGCTACCTGCTCAAATAAATTAGATTCACGATTCAGGCATTCACGGCATTTATTGAAGGCAACAACAGGCTTATTGCAATTTTTGCATAGTCCACTGATTGGTGATCTACCGGATCCATCATCTCCCCCACTCCCTCTTCTACCTTGGCTTCCTTGATGGTGCCGATCATCGTCTCTTTGAGATTGGCTATAGCCGGGAGGTTTCGCGCCAAGGTCTGCCATCTCCTTTTCAACCTGACCGGTTCCTCCAGAGCAACCGATCCCAGTGGGGCAATGGCCCGGAAAAACAGACACACTAAGTAATTGTTTGGGACTTAAAATAAAATCTTGCTGCGTATAGCGACGATAGTCTTCTGCCTGTAAGGGTTGTGCCGGGTTACTGCTCAGGTAGTGATCGAATGCAACTTCCGGATTATCGGGATTTCTGGACAATGCCAGAAAAAGTCCCGTACTCCTTTCAAAATTTGCACCCTTTATTTTACGCCAGAGTTCCTGCGAAATAATAATCGCCTGCTCATTCCAACCCTGTTTGATTTTGAGAAGAATCCGGGTATCCCAAATCTGTTTTTTTACGGTTTCGCCATCAGCGTCAGGGACAGGTACAAGGATTATTCTGCTGACCAGGTCACTCATCCATTCAAAAGAGTAAAGAGGCGTTAACCCATTTCCCGGCCTTTTCTTGAATAAATCGTCTAAATCATCACCACCAAAACCGCCACCACCAGACCTTGTGAATGATTCGCTGTTATCGATAGTATCAGGTGCTGCAGATATTGCTAAAGGCCCACTGGTACGGCTATTGTCGTCAGAACTGACAGGCTCATTTCTTACAGCCTGTTTATTACGATAAAAAATATCAACAAATGATGCTTTTTTGCCATCGAAAGTATTGCTTCTCAAAGGCGACGGAGAACGGGTGAGTTCTGAAAGAATACCACTACATTCCGGTTCTATAAGCCATTCATTACCATTATTTTCAACGGCCAGAACCAGCGAGTGATTACCTGCGGGCAAACGCCATCGGGCCGTGTACTCATACTGCCAGCGACCAGTACCTGGTGTCGATGCCAACAGTCTCAATCTCACGTCTTGTATATCGGGCAAACCCTTATCCGTTAAAGACTTTGTAATTACCGGAGGAGAAGGAATATTCTCCGACGAGAATACTGGAGGTGTCCTGAAACAAAAAACAAACCAGTCATTTGGTAGGCCATTCAAAATGATATAAAGCTGATTATTATCCAGTTCAGAAATTGTTTTATCGATCTCGACATTTGACTTGCTATCATAAGTGAGATGAAGCGGCGGACTGTGCCCTATAAACGACAGTTTGCTAATCCCCTCCAATGTCTCACTCCTTTTTTCAATGGCTTTGGAGGAACTCATCCAAGCTGTCCAGCTCAACAGGTTGGAAAAAGCAGCACTGTGACCAACAAGAGGAAAAGTCACAGCCAGAATGAATAACATAAACAAGCGAATCATAGTCAGAAGTTTTACTGTTTTCATGATTGGATTTGCCTAAAGATCTTATCAACGAGGCATAACAATAGACCTTAAATTTGAAAATGCTTTATTTATTCCCATCTATTCAGTGCCTGTCTGAAAAACTTGATGTGGCAAGGATTTTCCGGACATTTTTTTACCCTGCCTTGCATGTTTTTATTCACCTCGGGCGGGTGATGTAGTGTCACATCGATCAGGCCATGTCCAGAAGTCAACAGTAGGCAGTAGGCAGTAGGCAGTAGGCAGGTATCGTGCCTCGTTATTCTGAAGAATATTGCCAACACCTTAACGGCTTATCAGGTGGTATGCAGAGACAGCAAGGACACATGTAGACTGTTTGCGGTGATCCGTACCACACAAGTTTGCTGGCGGAGTTCCCTGGCACTCCAAGATGGGGAAAGCCCATTACATGGCGAATGTGAACAAATTCCCCCACAAGGCAGCGGCAAGAGTGAAAGCTATCATGCAGAAATGGTGAAATTTCTTTCTCCATTAACCATATGGCCATTCACTACTGAGCAAAGAAAAGAGTTAAAATTAAAACCATGTGCCAAAGGCTTAGAGTTTGTCTAAATTTGGACAAAATCAAACTAAAGCCACAAAGGATTTTGGCGAAAAATGTGCTTGCCAGAAAAGTTAGTCCCTGAACTAAAAGCTAACGATTTAAGAAACCGGCATACTGATTTTGATTTTTATTAGTGGCTGGTTGCATTCATCCCTAAAGGTGCCATTGCTCTTTAAACTCTTTATGCTATTGTTGCATTATAAAAAATAAATTCGTAAATCCTTTAGCTACATAAAACTTAATAAGTAAAAAAAGGAGCAACTGTGGAGCAGGCGATTCTAGTATTTCTTGAGCTAGTTTGGTTCAACAACGTTTACTTAGCTCGTTTAATTCAAGATTGCATTGAGCTTTACCCAGTCGTTCAGCTTTATGTGTCACAGGTTCTGACCAACCCTTTTTTTGAAAATTACGAACAAATAGAGGCTATTTCAGATTATATCCATCTTTATTGCTCAGAGTATGGGTATCCGGATGAAACCTGAGAAACCGTTAGAAAAATAAGATAAGCACAACTGCTATCTCTACATCCCTCTTATTAAATATGCGAACTCATCTTTCCTGATTTAAAATCAATGCCGACCTATAAAGGTCATTAATTTATGGAGCATACAGACTGCACTTTTGAATGGCTCAACCGAAATAAATAATCGGATAAAGAATGATCCTGAACTTAACTGTTAAGTCGAGCTCAAAAACACGACAGAAAGCGGGTCATCTCAAATCAGTGGGTGAAGGTCATTCAAAACGGAGTTAACACCCTTCAGGCAACACCAATAATGACACTACTCTAAAGTGTAATAGAGCACCAGACCAAGTACTTATAAAAACTGGGAACCAACGCTGACAGACACAAGATTACACTAAAGAATCATTGGAGACTGGCTCAAAACCAGCAGGCATCTACCGCTAAAAAATACTCCGAACAGGTTTTGATCGAACTTATTGTCGGCACTTTTTTTGGTACATTACTTAACTACTGACAAAGCGGAAAAACTATCATACATCTGCCTGCTAACAGCTATTATGCCTATACTGTCCGAACAAAACGTACTATTTAAAGCTGAATATTGAAATGATTACTAAACGTATAGTTCTATTACTTCTAGCAGTTACGTATAAAATTTTTGCACAACCTGGTGACTGTCTTGTAGTCACAAATGAAGATTTGTTATTAACAGAACACATCGAGTCTCTCCATAGGAACAGAGTACCTTCAGAATTACGTCCTCAACCAGAGCAAGAAGCAATTACAATTATTGGTAATTCTATCAGGAAGACAGATTCGGCTCTCTCCGAGGAAGATATTAATGATCGTTCTAAACGCTGGCTTCAGGAAACATTGGATGAAATGGAGCGAGAGGATCGGGAATAGGCGAACAACACCACCTTTAAAAGCATGGTTGGATCGTAGGCTAAACGACCGGTTTCATCATTGTTGTAATGCCCATGAAAGATCGAAGTATAGATTTCCCAGTAACCGCCCATCAAAAATGAACAAAAGATTGCAGATGGAGCGGTTAATGATCACGTGCCCACTGGCCGCGAATACGTCACATCTCATATTGGGTTGCTGTTCGTCGTCCCGCGATTTTGCGTTGAGCTTTGTTCAGATCGGGTCGCGCAGATCGGGTCGCGCAGGTCGGGTCGCGCAGACCCTGCCTCGCGACAACGCCCTTGCCCTTTCGCTAACCTTTGGCAGCGAATACCTGGTAAGAGGACTTCACCTCTCAAGTTAAGTGCCATGCTCGGCACACACACTAAAATCTGGTATGCCGTAGGTGTCACCTGGTTTTTTTTGTTAGCTGCGTTCTCCATTTTTTCTGAATAGAATTTTTATCCATCATGTAGAAAAGCCACTCTCTACCGTGTTTCTTTTTTTCAAAAATATTTAGATCAACTAGTCCGTTTAGTACAGTTGAAGCAGTATTATACGAGCAACCAAGATTGTCTCTTACACTAGATGCTGTGAAGACACTTGCTGTACCACTCTTTGCCACCTGAAACACAACCCTCTGTTTTTCTGATAGCTTTTTATAAAGTCCTGAAGACCAAATCCATTGATTGAAACTTTCAATATCATCTAATGCTTTTTTATATGCTTCTTTGAAATTATTTATTGCTTTATGAATAATTCCACACTGATATTCGATAAAATATGTTAAGTCCATATCATCCGTCTCAGTATATAAATATGACATTCCATATTTTACAGGAGCAGCTCTTAGTAAAACACTTATTGCAATATATCTGAATGCTGCATAATCATTTTTGAACATGAACCAATAAAATAATGATCGGGCAACTCTTCCGTTTCCATCTCGAAATGGATGCTCAAAACCAATCGAAAAGTGCAATGAAATTGCCTTGACTAGTGGATGGAGGTAGTCTGAGCTATCCTCATCATCATGACATTGATTTATCCAGTCGCATAAAAGTTTAAACCGTTTCTTTATCCCTTTATGAGAAGGCGGTGTATGGACGGTTTCACCATCACTATCTACAACGACAACATCATCAGTTTGTCTAAATACACCTGGCGTATATTTATCATCATCAATGTCACTGACACCAATCCTGTGCATGTCACATATCAAATCAATAGTCAGAGGCTCATCTCTATTGTCCCATGCAAATCTCATCATTTTATAGTTTCCAAGAATCATTTTTTCATCTGATGTTCTTGGTTTTCTCTTTCTCTTGAGCATGTCTTTTGCTACAAGAGTCGTTGTAGCTGCCCCTTCCAACTGGCTACTACTAATTGCTTCATCTTCAATGAGATCATTTAGAAGATATTCAAAATGTTGCTCTTCCCCAATTTTGCTACTCATCCACTCTAGTGCAGCTGTAGTTGCGTTCCGATCAGTGTGTGAGATCGTTTTTTGAATCGATGGCGTAAGTATTAGGCTACATAGTCCGGTTGGTTCACCTACAGGCAGCAAGTTTACATACTGGCTGTTTCTAGACAGTTTTGTTAAGGACCATGCAATAGCTACATCTAAGCCTTTCTTTACTCGATATCGGAATTCATCAAAGGGTAAATAGCGACCTTTTCCATCTAAGGGCTTGTAATAACTAAGATAATCTCCAAATTTCTCTGGACTATATTGGGAGATTTCCTCAAATACATTTGGATTTAGGCCTTCAGGTGGTGGTGCCTTGAACATAATATATCTCAAAAAAGTGTGATATTGAGATATTCTAACTCAATATTTCTAGTTTGTCTCAATTATGTCGTATTTTGAGATGTGGAGAGAACAGCTAACGAGCCTTTAGAAAAACCCAAAAACAAAGCCGTAAACCTGCGGTTACTGTTATTAGCGAGTACTGATCTTCAGATTCGCGGTTAATTTGTATTTTTCCATTCTGGCTTATTAGCAGCCTGAGAACCGTTCAGAACACTGCAGGCGCCTCTGGCGGGGCAAGCTGTTCACATAAATACCGACCAAAGTCGTTTCAGCGTTTCTTTTTTGATCTTCTCCATTCGTTGTAGCAACTTTCCGCCGCCATAACCATGGATTTTCTTGAGATACAGGGGTTAAGTCGCTTCCGTCGCAGTGGGCTTGAGAACGTTAAATTGGTGTTTGGCTTGCATCTGCTGGCTTACAACCTGAGCAGGGCTGTAAAAGCCGTTATTTACGCTATTTTGTGGCTAAACAAGCTTCTCTGTTGGCTTTTTGAAAAATATTGGTTACTTGATAGAAAATGGGTCAGTCGGAAAAGAAACTCAGTAAAGCCTCATACTTTGCAAAGGAGAGAGCTTTACTGTATTTGAATTTTGGCTTTTACGACACCCTCGATTGGACGAGGGTTTACGGCGATTTTGCTAGATCTGCTCTTGAAATGTTTAATAAAAATTATGAATAATATCTATTCGCAAACTCATGGTTTTGTTGAAACTTTATGTTTAAGATATGGAGTAATAATCACCCTATAAAATAAGCAAACATTGATAACGAAGAATAGATTATGAACTTTCTCCAGTCTCTTCTACTTGGTCGTTCATTTTCTTCTTTTCTGAATATACAAGTTAATTTACGAATAAAGTAGATTGTTAAGAAAATAAACAGTAGAAACTGAGGAATAAAAATGGTCAATGCGTAAACCATCATTATTCCGCCCATGCTATCACCAGAACATGTCCATCCAGAATTTAAGCACCCGAGAAAATATATGATCAAGTATATCGAAATATTACCAATTCCTACCCAAAAAATTGAATCAGGTATAACTCCCTTTTCTTCGATTTTCATACCAGTCTCCTTGCTCGGTTTGAGCATCTAACGCCTAGCCTATAAGCGGCGGTGCATCTAGCGCCGCCGGATTCTCTTTTAAGGTGCGTTGTCAATGTTTTCTTTGAGCTGAACTCACTGAAACGCCGAGAAGATAAAGAGTATCCTTGCTGAAATCTTGATCATTAGGCCATTCTACTGAGCTAAAAGCTACTCTGACCTGTTTAAAATAAGAGACATCTTTGAGTATTGCATCGAGCTTCCTTTAGACCGGGTCGCGTAGACCGGGTCGCGTAGACCGGGTCGCGTAGACCGGGTCGCGTAGACCGGGTCGCGTAGACCGGGTCGCGTAGACCGGTCGCGTAGAACCCGCCTCACGACAACGCCCATGCCCTTTCGCCAACCTTCGGCTCTGCGAATACCTGGTCAGAGGACTTTCACCTCCCAAGTTAAGTGCCATGCTCGGCACACACGTCATTTTCAACTGCTCCGCCGCAGGCGTAGTCTGCTGGAAATTTTTTATGCGCATGATCGTACTTGAATGAATTATTACGTTTTTTGATAAAGTGCCTGAATAAAAAGACGTATAAGTATTTCAGGGCAGTCTTTGTTTTTTAGAAGGAGGACAATAAACTCATCAGATGTATTTAAATTGCTAATCAGGTAATTTAGTGCGCGAGGGCTAAGATTATTGAGTAAGTTGACCCAACTTGGCGCATACGTTATCACTCCACTTCCTTGGCAATCAAAACCAGTATAATCACAGCTAGCAATAAAGTAAAATACTGAGCCATCATGTAGTTCCCCAAACATGACCCATGGAGCTTCATCTCTTTCACCTTCTGAATATGAAATCACTTTTTTAATTTCAAACTCCCTGTCTGTAGAATACTCCAGCATTCCTGCTTGAGGTGTTCCACGCACTTCCCAATCCCCATCTTCACTTAAATAGGAAGAATACGCGTAATTCAGCCACCTATTTCGACTTATAGTTCTTATTACATGTAGACCCGAGCTTTGTATTAATTCAGACAAACCCAAAAGAGATGAGTCACAACCAACCGCAGTTCGAAATGAAGAAATGCCTTGAAAGCTTAAATATTTTAAAATATTTGGAACAATTGAAGAGTTTGAAAAAACATCAATGAAACCTTTTCCAGTCTGTGAGCAGGCACAGTCTGAGAAACAATAGAATAAACATACTGTCTTTAGTAACTTTTTCACTTTTAAGTCATCATTCAAGTGATTAATAAGAAAATAATCATAGACCAAAACCTACCCGTCTAACTGGCTTTAACTGATTGCTGGCAGCGCAAAACCGAAAAACTGACGGGCGCACAATATGTACGTCCCAGTTGAGCCTGTTGTTGAACCAAGCCGCTACACGGAAAAAAAACTTACAATATTGCCTAATAATTCCTGATACCACATCAATTCTGATGTGTCTGAATAACAGGAATACCAAACATGAATTCAATCGAAAAAAACAGTTCGAAGAACTTTACCAAAAACACCTGACCGCACTCAAACTACAAAGCAAAAGCAAGCCCACCATTGATCTCTACAGCCGCCCGTTAGACGTCTTGCCAGCTATTTTAACTGCTGCCTCGATGCACTCAACACGGATGACCTTAAAACCTATTTTGCGGATCTGATCGAAAGCCACTCATGGAGTATATTAAAAACAGATCGCAACGGTATCCAGTTCTACTATGGACATGTGATCAACAAACCGTGGAAATTCATTGATATCTTCAAGCCTCTCTCAGTCAGGCGACTGCCGGATATCCTGACTTCAGCAGAGACCGCCCGGCTGCTCAACAGCTGCCAGGAATCCAATATTCAAAAACTTTATTCTCGTTACTTACAGTTCGGGACTGAGGTTAGGAGAGGCATTGAGCCTCACTGTCAACGATGTTGACTCAGACAGAATGAGTGTTCATTTAAGACAGTGCAAAGGCGGTAAAGATCGTTAGGTCCCACTGCCAACCCAAGCACTCGGGGCCCTGAGAACCCATTGGAAAACCCACCGAAATCCACGTTGGGTTTTTCCACAAGACCGGGATAAAGCAGAAAAACACCTGGCACAAAAGCCGATGAATCGCTCGTTACCCCAAAGAGCCATGAGAAATGCACTTGCCTACCAGTGCCGTGATATCACCCTCATGTGCACTTTGTAGTTCCGGATGGTGGTATTAATACCCGCCGTCGTGAATGGCGAAAGCTCAAGGGTAAATACCTGTTCAACAGTAACAACCTGGCCAGAGTCTTCCGGGGACGATTGTTGAAAGCCTCGAAAGAAGCGGGTTTACTGATACCAACGCTCAAAAAGTCATCGCCCGAACTCTGGGTGGTGAATTGTCAGCACGTCGGAAAAGGCGAACCTGCTTTGTAATACTTGTCCAGAGATCTCTACCGGGACGTTCTCACTGACCGGCAGATTACAGGTCATGATGACGGACAAGTGACTTTCATCTACCGGAACAGTAAAACCGGTGCAATGGAGCAGCGAACCATAAAAGGAGAAGACTTTATCTGGCTGGTTTTACAACATTTTCTGCCCAGAGGGTTGAGACGAGTCCGTGACTACGGATTCCTGTACTGTCGGGAGAGGCAGACTTACCTGATTCAGCTGATCTTGAAAGTCATGCTGGAACCTCTGTAACCCGTCATCCGACCCAAACACGCCTGCAGAACCTGTGGCTGCGATATGAAAGCCGTAGCATTCCGGTTCACAGGTTTCACCTGACCGATAAAAAAGGTCTCAAACTCACTCAACACGACAACGCCCGTGCCCTTTCGCTAACCTTCGACTCTGCCAATAACTGGTAAGAGGACTTTCATGTCTCAAGTTAAGCGCTATGCCCGGCACACACGCACAAAACTATATGTGCCGTTGACGTCAACTGGATTTTATTGTAACACCTTGTCCGAAAAATGCGTTTAATATACGTTCTTTTTCTAACGACACCCAGCTTCAGTTGCGATAAATTTTCTCAATTCCACAATAGATAAATGTCCCTGGCTATTCTTGACTACGAAGGCTCGTTTTTTAAAACTGATTGGTACGCACCTTGCTGGCTGTACAAGGTGGTTTTGCTCGTATAATTTTTGCTTGGCGATAGTGTGCTGCCTGGCCTTTCTCATGGAATCTATATTAGAGCAACTGCCAACAGCCTGCTTGATGTTTATTCTTTTTGCGCTCCAGAATTCGCTGATATCACCCTTCAAAATATCAAATTTCGACACATCGAATTCAAGATCTTCAAGATGACAATCCCCATTATTGCTATCAGTACTATCGATAGATCTTCTTTCTCTATCTAACCCTCGCGTTTCATTTGCTTTATCATCATGTGAGTCAAGACTCATATCATATGGTTTGGTCTCTAATGAAATATTGCCTGTCACCTCATCAAGTAATATTTCCCCCTCATAAATGGGGACATTATATTTCTTGGCTAACTCCAGCACGTCGTCAGCACTTTTATCATCCACTAGCCGGGAAAATGACTCAATATCAACCGTCGGTTCAGTTCCATTTTTGTCACTCAATGTTGGTACAGGATTAGCCATACACACTGAACAGGAAAAAAGAGAGATTGCAATAGATTGCACAAGCCGACATTCATTAATACTCCGAACCTTCATACTTCACCTCAATAGCCTAGGAGCCTGTCGGACTTAAGCGTCCGTAGCGAGGATTGCAAGAAATTAAGGATAAAAATCTCTGTTTCTGAGGAGAATAGCGAGCTATTTGACGAAGAAACAGAGATTTTTAGACCAATTTATTGCAACCGCAGTAGAACAGTCTTAAGTCCGACAGGCTGCTAGGTTCCAAGAACATCATCTCACCATCACAAAGAGCGAGAAATACATAGGCAGTTTGACACATATTTTTGCATTTTCAATTTCCTTCATAAAAGCATAACGAATCTGTAGAAAAAGGAGATTGCTACCATACGCAGAGTCTGAATACGCTTCTCATCGCCCTCACGATACTGCTCGTTCTGTGCTTCCTGAACGTCGTGCTTCTGATGCTTTTTCATCAGATGGGCGATCATCTGCTCGAGCTTTTTCTGTTTACTGGGCAGTTCCTTATGTTATGTGTCCCACTCCATTCCTTGCGGGCATTGGACGACATTTTACGACCATCAATAGCAAACATCTCACGACCAACCCGCTTTAGCTGATCACAGGTCATGAGGATCTCTAGAAACAGCAGACTGACAGGCTTGTGCATACACCAGTGTGTACAGAACCGCACTGCTGCGTGCACCAGCAATACTGTCTGAGAATAGCCAGCCTTTGTGCCCCATCACGAAGGGTTTGATCGCCCGTTCTGATGCGTTGTTGTCAATGCCCACAAGACCATTGTCCAGTTAGCGAACAAGGTACGTCCACTGGTTCTGCATTTAGCGAATCGCCTCACCCAGCTTGCTTTTGGGGGTGACATTCAGCGCCTGTTTTTCCAGCCAAACCTTGATTTTGTCCATCACCGGACCGGCGTCGTTTTGCCTCGCCAGGCGTCGCTCATCCGGTGTTTTGTCCCGCACTCTCTGTTCTATGGCGTAGCCATCGCAGTGCAGAGTCCCCTGATAGTCAGCTAAAATGTTCAGATCCACGCCCCTGCTGGTATTCGTAGATGACAATGGGTTTACTGTAAGCACCATTGCGATATAGCCACATATACGACTTGCTGGCCGCCTCTCGCCCTGGTTCTTTCAGCACTTGTAGGGTTGTTTCATCCGCCATGATCGCCAGACCCGACAAGGCAAAAGTGAAATTTCTTGGGACGTATATTAAATCCGATCCCAAGGGGCACACTTCCAAACATAAAAGTGGCCATGCGAAACGGGCAACACTTGCACGTACTGGTGCGGGCACCATAAGGCTCGAAGCTCCGATCATGGAGCTGATGGGCAAACTGGTTGAGGATGGATTTGCTAAGAAAGGGTCTTTTAAGGGAAAAGCGCGTAGAGATTTAATCCCGAGACAGGAATGGGAAATAGTCATGTACTACAACTCGGTCTTGGGAGAAGTTCTAAACTATTACTCTTTCGCTGCCAACAGGTCAAAAATGAGCTGGATGGTATACACGCTTCAAAGATCACTGATGCATACATTAGCGAGCAGCAGGCGCTGTTCAACCCGGCAAGTTTTGAAGAAAGGCAACGGTAAGATTACAGCCTTGAAGACAACTAAAGATGGTATACGACAGGTTAATTTTAATGGATACGGCAATAACCTGTCCCTGAAGGTGAACCAAAAAGCATTTAATGTCAGCGGCAAAGGTCTTGATCCTGAGAAATTGTACCTGAAGCGAATAAACCAGCGAACAAGGAGCAAGCTGGGGTGTCACTGTGCAATTTGCGGTAAACCCGATGATATTGAGATGCATCATGTCCGGCATACCCGCAAGATGGGTCAGGAAGCCAAAGGCTTTAGCAAGGTAATGGCGCAAATCAACCGGAAGCAAATACCGGTCTGTCGTGACTGCCACATGAAAGTTTATGACGGAAAGTACGACGGCATGAAGCTGTCGGAACTAGTGTAGTGCGACCTAATTAAAAATACATAAAGACTCCTAACGGTCTACTATGGATGTTATTCCAACCACTGCCTGTTTTTACTATGCGAGTTGCCACAGAGATAATACTTGATGCTTCTGAAGAAGTACGACTCAGAAAGATTACTTCGTCAAATACTTGCCCTGTTCGCCTGGCCCGCCGTGCTCAGATTGTTCTTCTCGCTGCAGAAGGAAAAAGCAATCTTGAGATTGCGCAAATACTGAAGATCGGTCGTCATCAGGTCAGCCGCTGGCGTGACCGATATGCCCAGGAAGGCTTCTCCGGGATTGAACAGGATCGAGCTCGCAGTGGCCGTAAAAAGCAGATTGATGCTGCTGAGATTGTGAGTCTGACCACAAACACCCTTCCGGAAAATGCCACTCACTGGAGCACCCGAACTATGGCTGCTGTTAGCGGTATCAGTGAGAGAAGTGTTCGCCGGATATGGCATGCATATGGCCTCAAGCCTCACCTGGAAAAGACATTCAAGGTTACGGAGAAAGACCAGTCCTTACCCGATTTATGCACTGGTCTCGAATAGTTAGTATTGCTAACACACATGTTTGTATTGGTAGAACTACTTGGCAGCAGCATTGTCAGATTAGTAATTAAATTGATTATTAAGGAGGATAAAGTGCAAGGAATAGATCAGGTAAACTTATTACAACCAAGTCCGCAAGACGCATCAAACCAAGAAAACCTTTCGTCAGGTAAATTTGCTAGTAAATCTATAACCAGTACATCGCTGAGCTTTACTTATTTTCCTAAAAGCCAAGCTTTCATTTCAGCTGTAAAGCTAACGGAAAGAGAGGCTGCTCAGCAAGATGTATTAACAATATATTATCCTCCAGGTAAAATTTTTTTTAGCTTTGGAGAATGTCAAAATGCATTGGGTTATGATAGTGGAAGTATGATTTTTAGTTATCATCCAGACCATAAAGCAGAGTTACATAAGCCAGAAAATCCTACTAGTAAAAATCACAAGTTAGACGGTTGGCACTGCCATATCAAAGTAAATAGAGCAAAGCTTTCTGATTTCTTAGGGAAAGTTTTAACAAGGCATAATGTAGATACGACTGACGTTGCTCTTCATAAAAAACAATTTTTATATTCGATGTCTGCGCTCAGAGAAACACCCAGTCTCAGCGGGCTTACCTTTAAAGATGGCAGTATTACACAAAACTCTGAATGTACCAACATGAAAAAAAGCTTAGCTTTAAATAAAGCTGATTTTATGTCAGTTGAGCATATTGATTGAAGTGCCTAACGCTTGGTTCAGCTGCGCCGTAGGCGTCACCTGGAACCACTTGGTACGCCCGGCATGGGCATAAACTTATGGAGTGAAAGTCCCCTGTGAGTAAACCAGCATCGAATCTTGCGCCTAATAAGCCAACCGATGATAACCACTAGCTTAAGGCAAGTGCAATCCCGCGAGGGATTGTGCGGAGGCAGTCTAGGCTGCATAGGTGCGAGCCGACGTAGACTGGGCGTCCCCCAGAAATCGCATACAAGGCCGACTCTCGTGGGCAAGTGAGCCAAAGGTCAAAAAGCCTTCTGGTTTGAGAGATACGGTAAATGCGGCGGTCGTCTGCATGGATGCAGGACGCGGAAGCTTTGTGCACTGACGTGCGCCAAGCCATACTGGATGGAACATATAGGCCATCTCCGGTTCTTCAGGTTGTTATTGAGAAGCCCGATGGAGGAGAACGGTTGCTGGGCATTCCAACGGTTCAGGACAGGGTTATATAACAGGCCATAGTGCAGGTGTTGACCCCGATCTTTGACCCCGGATTCTCCAACAGCAGCTTTGGCTAAAGACCAGGAAAGTCTGCACGAGATGCTGTGCAACAGGTTAAACGCTATATCAAACAGGGGCTAAATCAGGCAGTTGACGTTGATCTGAGTAAATTCTTTGATACCGTCAGCCACGATGTACTCATGTCAAGAGTCTCTCGTAAGAAGAGCCTGCAACGCTTCAAACGGAAGATACTCAAACTCACCAGTCGCAGCTGGGAGTGTCAATGGATTACCGACTACGAAAGCTTGCCGAATATATCAGGGGCTGGATGGGTTATTTTAGGATAACCGAATATTACCGCCCCATACCGCAACTGGATCAATGGATACGTCGGCGCATCCGTTGCTGTTTTATCAAGCAGTGGCGTAAGCCGGAAACCTCTTATATAAATCTGATCAAGTTAGGCGTTGACCATGTCAAAGCCGCCTCGATCGCAGCCAGTAGCAAAGGGTATTACCGGTTGGCCAAAACCTTTGCAGTGCAGCAGGCATTGAACGACAGCTTTCTTGCAAACCTTGGACTTGTTTCTCTGAAAGACTTATGGATCAGGTTTCACCATCCTCGGTGAACCGCCCGGTGCGGATCCGCACGCCGTGGTGGTATGGGGGCTGGAGGTTAGAGACCTGCGGCTACCCGATTTTGGTGCGTTGTTTGACTGATTGACACTTTGCAACCATAATGAAACCATTATGACATTTCAGGAGGTTAAGCAATGCCAGCCATTACGGTTAAAAACATACCCGAAACTCTTTATAACAGGTTGAAAGAAGCGGCTTCCGCCCACCACAGAAGCATAAATAGTGAGTTAATTCATTGTCTTGAGCAAATGCTTTTGCCTAAGCGAGTGAACCCTTCCGAGCACTTGCAGCGTGCCAGAGAGCTACGTAGAGGGATTGATGCCAATCTGGTTGATATTGACGATATCCAAGATGCGATTAATAAAGGCAGAGCATGATTGTTGTTGATACCAATGTACTCGTTTATTTGTACTTGCCAACGAAATACACCCCGCATGCGGAAAAGCTTCTCGAAATTGACCCGTTGTGGGTTGCTCCTCACCTCTGGCGTAGCGAATTTAGAAATGTTTTAGCACTCTATCTGAGAAAGGAGCTTGTTACCTACGACAAAGCTCTCCAGATACAGAATGAAGCTGAAACATTAATGTCTGGTAATGAATATGACATCAAATCACTGAACGTGTTATCTCTTGTAAATCAGAGCAACTGCTCAGCATACGACTGCGAATATGTTTCTTTGGCTATGAACCTTGGGACAAAACTGTTCACGATGGACAAGAAGGTAATTTCTGAATTTCCTCTGATAGCAGAGCCATTGCGCGATGTGAAGTTGTGAGCACCTAACGCCTTAATAACCTGTGCCGCCAGGCAACAGGCTGATTTATTTGTTATCAGTTTTGCGCAACCATATTCGACCTACAAATGCATAAATAATTAATATTGCAAAGCACGCCCCCAAACCAACCCAATCCATATATTCTTTAAACATGAAGCCTGCAAAGATTACTAAAGCTATGTATAGAGCACCAAACAGATCGATTACAAAGTTATGTTTTGCATCCTGATTGATCAAGTAAAGCATCAGCAGTGCTATAGGATAAGCTACAGCAAAGCAGTATACACCCAACGCAATAAAAGCTAGTGAGGTATTTGCGAGTTCTGAATCAGGCACCCCACGGGTAACTATGAACAATCCTAACCCAATACCAACGAGCATACCGCTTGCGATAAAGCCGCAACTTATTCCTGCTCTACAAGGAGCCAAAAAGATTTTTTCGAACCCCTCTGTGTCAGAATAGATGTCGCCTCTTTTGATTCATGACTCTCAATAACTGAGAGCATTTAGAAAGAGGCTGTTATGACTCGCTACTCCAAAGAAATGAAAGAGTCCATTATCCAGAAGATGATGCCGCCAAATAATGTTTCCGTGGCTCAGCTTAAAAGAGAAACCGGCATTACTGATGCGACCCTGTATACTTGGCGCAAACAGGCAAAAGCGCAAGGTGTAGTCGTGCCCGGTGATGGTAAGAATCCTCAGCAGTGGAGTGCTGAAAACAAGTTCGCGGTTCTGATGGAAACCGCCAACATGAACACAACAGAGCTATCCGAATACTGTCGTAAGAAGGGTCTCTACTATGAAGACCTGCAGCAGTGGAAAGCTGATTTTATCGCAGGCAGCACAAAGCCTGCTGAATCCCGTCAGGTACAGGCCGCTGCCAGACGAGATGACAAGAAGCGCATCCAGAAACTGGAAAAAGAACTCAAACGCAAAGACAAAGCACTTGCTGAAACCGCAGCACTGTTGGTTCTAACAAAAAAGGCAAACGCGATCTGGGGGGAGCGCGAGGACGATTGATTCCTCTCCCTGATCGCAAGGAAGCCGTTGCTTTAATCCAGGAAGCTGTTTCACAGGGTGCACGTAAAGTGAAAGCCTGTGCTGCGCTCAACCTGTCGATACGCACGGTTCAGCGCTGGCAAAAAGATGTAGAACAGGTGCGGGAAGATCAGCGTCAATACGCAGACCGGCCAATGCCTGCCAACCAACTAACCAAGAGTGAGCAAAACGAGATTCTGAAAGTCTGTAACAGCGAGCGATTCAAAAGTAAGTCGCCATGCCAGATTGTACCGACACTGGCCGACGAAGGTGTTTATATAGCTTCTGAGTCAAGCTTTTATCGAGTGCTGAAGGCCCATAATCAACAGCATCACCGCGGTCGCAGTCAGAAGCCCGCAAAGCGGAAGCCAACATCGCATCGGGCTACGGCACCGAATCAGCTCTGGTCGTGGGATATAACATTCTTGGGGTCGCCCATCAGGGGTAAATATTATTATCTCTATTTGGTTCTGGACGTCTATAGCCGCATGATTGTGACCTGGGAAGTCCATGAAAGGGAGTCCTCTGATCTGGCTGCTCAGATGATCCGCAAAGCCTTCATGCAGAATAAAATCAGCCTTCAGGAGCAACCACTGGTTCTGCACTCCGATAATGGCAGCCCAATGAAAGGGGCGACCATGCTGAGTACTCTTCAGCAGCTGGGTGTACAGACATCGTTCAGCAGGCCACGCGTGAGTAACGATAACTCATACTCAGAGTCAGGCTTCAGAACCATGAAATATCGTCCCGGGTATCCGAATCACTTCGCCAGTCTGGAGTCAGCCAGAGAGTGGGTGTATGGGTTCGTAAACTGGTACAACATGGAGCATAAGCACAGTGGCATCAAGTTCCAGACCCCCTACGACAGACACACAGGGAAGGCTCAGAAAAAGGTTCTGAATCGTGAAAGAGTTTACCGTAAAGCAAAAGAGCAACACCCTGAGCGATGGGGAAGCCGTGAAACCAGAAACTGGCAATTACCGGTAGAGGTGTGGCTTAACCCTGAGCGATCAGAGAATCAGCAGCATTGTGATTTAGCTGCATAAGTTGAGGCGACATCTACCTTGAAAGTTACCGGAACCACCACTTTTCATTATGGTTCTTAGTCCCTCCCCAAGTAACTAAAGCAGTAGCCAATAGACTTAGAATACTCAATATAAAGAAGTATCCGATCGAGATAGGTTCTTGAATCAAATTTAAGTACCAACCTGGCAAGTCCCCACTAAGATCTACAAAACAGCCACCCAGAACAACCAATAGCATTCCCGCAACCAGGAAAACAAAAAGGCTTTCAAAAGCCGAACCGATCGATGTTTTTTCAAACGTTGATTTACTCATAATGTATCCCTACTGATAACGCCTGCAGCAAGGGCGCGAACACAGTGAGCCTCCCTTTGACTGCACTTGTTAAAAGGCGGTTGCTGCCCAACGTGATTGTTTAATCCGTGCTCTCTGAGTTTGTGGCCAACAGGTTAGGCTGGATGCTCAAAGTTTGATGCTTGCCTGACCATATCTAACCTTTCCATTACTGCCAACGGTATCGATGGCGTCGTCATTGAGGCTTACCCTGACCTTGCCAAACAGCACTGGCCTTCAGTGCGCCAAGCCATACTGGATGAAACATATAAGCCATCTCCGGTTCTTCGAGTTGTTATTGAAAAGCCCGGTGGAGGAGAACGGCTGCTGAGCATTCCAACGGTTCAGGACAGGGTTATACAAGAGGCCAGAGTGCAGGTGTTGACCCCAATCTTTGACCCCGGATTCTCCAACAGCAGCTTTGGCTACAGACCAGGAAAGTCTGCACAAGATGCCGTGCAACAGGTTAAACGCTATATCAAACAGGGGCTACATCAGGCAGTTGACGTTGATCTGAGTAAATTCTTTGATACCGTCAGCCACGATGTACTCATGTCAAGAGTCTCTCGTAAGATTCACGACAAGCGCCTGTTAAAACTGATTGGCCGCTTCCTCCGCGCTGGTTTCATGATCGATGGGCAATGCTACCCTACCCGGGTAGGCATGCCACAGGGCGGTCCTCTTTCACCGCTGCTGTCCAATGTACTTCTCGACGACCCGGACAAGGAACTGGAATACCGGGGCCACTGTTTCACCCGTTACCTTGAGCGCCCATTAAAACTGACCGTCAACGGTAACCGCTCATTTGAGGACGTCTTCAAAAATCACAACCTGACTGCCAGCCTTTCCCCTGCAAACAACGCAGGAGATACCTAACGTGAAGCAACTGACAAAACCCTTTACCCGTCTCAACCCTGAGCAGTGGCAACAGATCATTGATCAGCAAATAGCCAGTGGCTTGAGCCAGAAAGCTTTTTGCCAAACTCAAAACATAAGCCTGGCAACATTCACAAACTGGAAGCGCAAACTCAGGGATAACGACAACACTGACTCCTTTGATATCGCTCAGGCTTCTGCCCCGGAATGGGTTGAAGTCCCAAACGGGCTGACTGAACCTCCAGCCAGCTTAAACTGGCAGTTGGAACTTGAGCTGCCCGGTGGTGTTATTCTTCGTATGCGTCGCTGATCATGTTTTTTCCAGAATCTCAGGTTCGGATCTGGCTCTACAACCGGCCCACCGACATGCGTAAATCCTACGACGGCCTGTCTGCCCTGGTGAGAAACAAACTTGAAGAAGACCCACTCAGCGGCCAGCTGTTTGTCTTCATCAACCGCAAACAAACCCAGTGCAAGGTGCTGTATTTTGATCGCAGTGGATACTGTATCTGGAGCAAACGACTGGAACAGGGTCAGTTTCATACTCATGCAGGCAAATCCATCAAGCAAACAATGGCGTGGACAGATCTGAAGCTCATCCTTGAAGGCATTGATACCCGCTGCGTTCAGCAATATAAACGCTACAAACATCAACCGTCCCGTTACACAAAAGGAGAGTCAAAGGTCTATCTTTAACCGCCATGAAATTACCTGTTTCGACCCCCGGCACCACTGACCAGGACCTGCTCCAGCAGATCCTGGTCTTGCTGTCGGAGCGTGATCAGGAAATAGCTTCTCTTAAACATCAGCTGGCCTGGTTTAAACATCAGCTATTTGGTGAAAAATCCGAAAAGCGCCTGATTGAGAATCCGGACCAGCTGGCGCTGGGAGAAATCCTTCAGGACAAGCCTGAAGAGCAGGAAACTCCCACAGAAACCATCACTTACGAACGGCGGAAAAAGAATCGCCCTGAAGACTGTGTGACCGATCAGGGGCTGCGCTTTACTGAAGATGTACCGGTTGAACTCATCCCGATGCCTGCTGCAGAAATGAAGGGTGAAGACGCAGACCAGTACGAAATCATTGACTACAAGTACACCTATCGGCTGGCGCAGCGCCCTGCCAGCTATGTCATCCTGAAATATCAGCGCGAAGTCGTTCGCCATAAGCCCAGCCAGACGCTAACAACGGTAGCCGCACCATCAGGATTATTTGATCGCAGCTTTGCCGATGTCAGCTTTATCGCAGGTCTGCTGGTAGAGAAGTACCGCTTTCACGCACCGCTTTACCGCCAGCATCAGAAACTTGAGTCCAGTGGTATTACTATCAGCCGTGGAACCCTGACACATCTTGAGCAGCGTGCCGGGCACTTACTCAAACCCATCGCTGACGAAGTGCTCAACAGCTGTCTGGAAAGTCGTGTCCTCACTCTGGATGAAACGCCCGGAAAAGCGGGCCGTAAAAGCAAGGGCAAGATGCAAAGAGGCTACTTCTGGTGTTTTTACGGAGACCAGAATGAGATAGCTTTTACTTTCTCCACCACTCGTTCTGGCAGGGTCGTAGAACCTTATCTGAAAGAGTATAAGGGGGTCTTGCTGACCGATGGTTATTCGGAATACGACCGCCTGTGCATGAAATACCCCAAAATCATCCATGCCCAGTGCTGGACACATAGCAGGAGATACTTCGTTAAGTCACAAGAGGTCGAGCCAGAAGCCGCAAAAGAGGCGCTGGACTGCATAGGTGCGATCTATCAAGTCGAAGACGAAATCCGCAAAGCTGAGCTGCAAGGCGAAGCAAAGCGGGAATACCGCCAACAGAATGGCAAGCCACTGGTTGATCAGTTCTTTAACTGGCATGAAGAACAACTTCGTCGCCTGAATCTGGTGAAAAGCAACCCATTGAGCAAGGCTCTTGGCTACGTGAACAAACGGGAAAAAGAGCTACGGCTTTATCTGGATAATCCGGATGTCGCCATTGATACGAATCACCTGGAGCGAAGTCTCAGGTGTATCCCGATGGGGAGAAAAAACTGGCTTTTTTGCTGGACAGAAGAAGGAGCAGACAATGTTGCCGTGTTCCAGACGTTAATCGTCAGTTGTCTTCTTGCAGGCATTGATCCATACAAGTACTTCGTCGATGTGCTTCAGCGCATCAGTTACCATCCGGCTCGAGATATCCGGGAGCTAATCCCACGAATCTGGAAAGAGAAATTCGGGGCCAATCCGTTAAAATCCGATCTCGATAAGTAGGGGGAGTCTATACCCTGCTTGAACGCTTACCGTCAACGCCACCAAAAGCAAAGTGGTGAAAGCCACTGAAGCCGAGTTCCTGAGTTTTACCTTCACAGGGAAGCGAATCCTCTGGTCAGAGAAGAGCTTGCAACGCTTCAAACGGAAGATATTCAAACTCACCAGTCGCAGCTGGGGAGTGTCAATGGATTACCGACTACGAAAGCATGCCGAATATATCCGGGGCTGGATGGGTTATTTCAGGATAAACGGATATTACCGCCCCATACCGCAACTGGATCAATGAATACGTTGGCGCATCCGTTGCTGTTTTATCAAGCAGTGGCGTAAGCCGGAAACCCGTTATATAAATCTGATCAAGTTAGACGTTGACCATATCAAAGCCGCCTCGATCGCAGCCAGTAGCAAAGGGTATTACCGGTTGGCCAAAACCTTTGCAGTGCAGCAGGCATTGAACGACAGCTTTCTTGCAAACCTTGGGCTTGTTTCTCTGAAAGACTTATGGATCAGGTTTCAACATCCTCGGTGAACCGCCCGGTACGGATCCGCACGCTACGTGGGGTGGGGGTTGGAGGTTAGTATCCTCCGGCTACCCGATTTAGCCCTCCGAGTATATTTGCCCCCAAGGTGTATGCGTAAGCAGCACTAGGCCTATATCGTAGCTTAACACCATCAACGGTTTGTTTCTGAGTTATTGTTTTTGTGGTTACTAAGCCATCATCTAAATCATGCTGCTTTATAAATGCGATAATCCCCTTTAGAACTCTAGAGTCAGAGCATGGTAAATCAGACCACTTTACTTCAACACACCAGTAAGGCTTTTGAGTTGCAAGATTTAACCACACAATATCAACTTCGCCTGCCTTCCAACGAGCATAGTGTAAGTTTTCTATATTGGGATTATGTACCCACTGACTGAAGATTGCTGTTTCTGTCAAGGTTCCCATTGCTTCATGGTTTCCCTCCACAGGGCCAAAAAGAGCGGCCCTCATTGAAGGGTTTGTAAGATATACCTTAAACGTTGTTGCCCTTTTGAATTTTTTTGCACTAATATCTACACGATGAATAATCTTTATTAGAAAAGCAGCTTCTAAATACTCAATATATTTTTTTATGGTATTTTTTGAAACACCTGACGACTTTGACAATGACTCTAAAGTTATTTCATTACCTGTGTTATAGGCTATAGCATTAAAAAGTTTATTCAATTCTTGAACATCATTTATCCCATAAAGACTTGGTAAGTCTCTTAAAAGCACTTTATCAATTATGTCACTCTTTATATATCTAGAGCTGTCTTCTTGTATCAATGATGAAAATACAGCTTCAGGATAACCACCATAGTTAAGATAGTTTACAAACTCTTTGTTTAGTTCTTCTATATCTAATGCTTCCCAAAATTCATCATCATAGCTCATGAGTTTATCTGACTTATTGATAAACGAAATGTACTCAGCGAATGTTAGAGATGGGAGATGAAACTCTGTGAACCGACCTGCACCTGATTCACGGCTTTTCAATTTAAGAGCAGCAGCGGCTGAACCTGTGGCAATATACTTATGAGATGCATATGAATCAACAAGTGATTTTAAATGAACTTCCCAGTTTGGAAGATATTGTATCTCATCAAAAATTATATAGAGTTTGCTATCTCTCTTATGCTTAAATTCTTCATTAAAAAAATTTAAAATTTGTTCAAGCGAAAGACCCGTATATATAGGTGTTTCCAAAGAAACATAAAGAATGCTGGTCGGACTAACACCTTCTTCAAGTAACTTTCCAATTGTATGGTAAACCATAACAGTTTTACCAACTCGTCTAGGCCCCATTAAGACAGCAGCTCTATTTATAGATGACTCTCTAACCAATTCAAAGAAAGGAGTAAAGTAAAACCTCTTGGGATAATTTTGGTACCTAGATTCAATATTGGAGGTTTCCCACCATGGGTTATCAAAGTAGAGGCGCTTTATTATTTCATTGCCAGATATAGTTAACATGAAAATTACTATAAGATCAATTTATTGATTTTAAGTTTACTCTGGAGCCAAATAAAGTCAAGGGATTGATCTTAGCTAGATTTAGGAGGGCTAACGCTTGCAGCAAGGGTGGCGAACGCAGTGAGCCATCCCTTTGCCTGTAACTGTTATGTTGCATGTGGATGGCGGTAGATTTGCCAGAGCCCACCTCTGAACTCTGTTTCTTTTTCGAGATTTGCACCTACAGATTTCGCTAGCTTTATTGATGCCAAGTTCTCTGAATGAATAAAACTTATCAAAGACAAATCTGGCATATATTTTTTGCCAGTTGCTTGAACAATCAGAGTTGCCTCCTTTGCAAAGCCATGTCCCCAGAACTCCGGAGCCAGTGCCCACTTTATTTCTGGAGATGGCCAGTCGTTAGGATACCAGAAGCCTACTGGACCCAGTACAGCGTTACTGGACTTTTCTACAACAGCATAAGGGCCATAACCTCGTAGTTGCCAATGGCCAATCATTCCTGCCATAGCTCTCCATGTTTCACCCTCTGTAAAAGAGCGACCAGTTGTGAATTTTGTAGCTACTGAGTCACAATAATATTTGTGCAAATCAACCCAATCACCGTCTTCGAATTGTCTGAGAATTAATCTCTCTGTTTCCAACACTTTGGGGACAAAAAAGTCCATTTGATGAATGACTCCTTTGATTTGTATGCAACATAACGCCTAAATCAGGTGTGCTGTAGGCGTCACCTGAATTTTTTTATGCGTCTGTTTGATACACCATGATCGTTGTTGTTACAGAATTCTGCTCTGCTTGATGTAATGCTTGAAAGCCATGTTTGAGATATAAAGCAATTAAGCCGCTGATTCTTGATTAATATCCCAACCAGGAAAGACTAGAACGGCTGGATGACATTTTAAAGCACGAGCTAAGATCTTGGCCCTTTCAACTCCAAGATTGACTCGATTATTTTCGATTGCAGAAAGTGTAGACTGCGGTATCCCAGTTATTTCCGCAAGTTCATTCTGACTGAGCTCTTGAAGCTCTCGTACAATCCGAACCGAATCGCCCACTGACACCTCTACATGACGTTTAGCTTTCCTGTATTCGCTCATTTCATTTTCTCCTGTAGTCGTGTGGAGTTACTTTTACGACCTGCACAAGAACATTGTCTTTCTCAACTTTGTAAATCACTCTATATCGCATATTTAGGCGTGATGATCGAAAGCCCTTCCACTCTCCACGTAGGGCCTCATCATTAAACCCACGAATCTGTTTTAGGCCTCCAGGGCCTGAGATCATTACGATATCCTTCCATTATTCATACCTTTGCAAGACATCCTTCGGAATTTTTCGAAGCTGACCAGCCAATTTCTTATGTTCGTATATTTCCCACATACCAAATATAGTATATATATCATTTATAGTATGTCAATGATAGGTAATGCGGTTTAACGCCGCCAGCAGCGGAGAGCGTAGCGATTCCGACTGACTGGCCTTGTTATGCTTTTTCTATCGTCATAGTATTTTTTTTCGGCACAGACAAAACTAAAACATAGCCTAATATGACTGGAAGGGTGGCCCACTTAAAAACAGCAAGCCAAGAATGGATTAAAAATATATCATCCGAAAAAATTGCAGTATTTTCTAAAAAACGAAGTTCAATAGTGTTTTCAATGCAATCGAGTATTCCTGCTAGAAAAGCTAGGTATACAACCCAAGTATAAGAAAAGTGCTTAGATTTGTTGTTCTTGAAAATAAGAAATGACAATAATGATGAAAAAAACAAAGAGTAAGATACAGCATAGATATAGTCAGTAAATATCAATGATTTAAAATTGTTTATACCAGAATCCCCCCAATGTCTCACCAACTCGATACCAACCGATTTATTAAAAGCCAGCTGCAAGCCAATAACTTCAAACCCATTTTTACCATCAATTAATGGATTTACATAAAACATGACAATTGAAAACATAATGCATGTAGATATCAATGAACATATTATTAGTACTTTGTTGTTTAGTTTATCTAACATATTAAATCCTATTATTATAAACGTACGTAGCATAACGCTTGCAGCAAGTGTTGCGAACGCAGTGAGCCATCCCTTTGCCTGTAATTGTTATGTTGCATGTGGATGGCGGTAGATTTGCCAGAGCCCACCTCTGAACTCTGTTTCTTTTTCGAGATTTGCACCTACAGATTTCGCTAGCTTTATTGATGCCAAGTTCTCTGAATGAATAAAACTTATCAAAGACAAATCTGGCATAATTTTTTTGCCAGTTGCTTGAACAATCAGAGTTGCCTCCTTTGCAAAGCCATGTCCCCAGAACTCCGGAGCCAGTGCCCACTTTATTTCTGGAGATGGCCAGTCGTTAGGATACCAGAAGCCTACTGGACCCAGTACAGCGTTACTGGACTTTTCTACAACAGCATAAGGGCCATAACTTCGTAGTTGCCAATGGCCAATCATTCCTGCCATAGCTCTCCATGTTTCACCCTCTGTAAAAGAGCGACCAGTTGTGAATTTTGTAGCTACTGAGTCACAATAATATTTGTGCAAATCAACCCAATCACCGTCTTCGAATTGTCTGAGAATTAATCTCTCTGCTTCCAACACTTTGGGGAGAAAGTCCATTTGATGAATGATTCCTTTGATTTGTATGCAACATAACGCCTAAATCAGGTGTGCTGTAGGCGTCACCTGAATTTTTTTCATGCGTCTGTTTGATACACCATGATCGTTGTTGTTGAACCAAGCCGCTAACGCGGCAAAAAAATACCGTTCATCCCAGCCACCCCAACATTGCCAATACTTCCTGATATCCGTACCACTCCGGCGCGGCTTATATAAGGAAGCAACATGGAACGTTCTGAGCAAATCCGGTTTGACAAACTGTATCAAAAACACATCACCACCCTGAAGCTTCAGGGCAAAAGAAAATCAACCATTGATCTATACAGCAGGCCAATTCGGCGGCTGGCAACCTTCTTTGATCGTTCTCCTGACAGACTCAGCCCTGAGGATTTAAAAACCTATTTTGCCGCCCTTCTGGAAAGCCATTCCTGGAGCAAGGTCAAAACCGATTGTAATGGCCTGCAGTTTTTCTGGAAACATGTTCTGGGAAACCCTGTGGCTTTGTTGAAATCATCAAACCACCGACCGTCAAGCGACTGCCCGTTATCCTGAAGCCTGCAGAGGTAGAACGACTGCTCAATACTGCACGGAAACTGCGCTATTACACCATTCTGTTGACACAGGAGAAGACTTCCTGTGGCTGGTACTGAAACATGTATTACCCAGGCGACTTCGACGATCGCGGGATTACGGATTTTTACAGCAACGCAAAAAAACAATTATCACTGGTGCAACTGGTTTTAAATGTGATGGTCAAAGCATTCGAACCCGTGATTCGCCCGAAATTCACATGCAGGCGTTGCGGTGAGTCTATGAAACACATTGCGTTCAGTTTCCTGAAACCGACCTGAGCTATTGCCACATCAACAAAAACCGCCATTCACAAGCAAGGAGGAAATGTAAGCCCAGCCAGACAGATCCGACATATCCAAGACTACCGTAATGCAGTGGTCTGGAGACACTCATCCTGAATAAATAGCGTTCAGAAAAAACGTTTTGATTCAAGGTCCGCCAGAAAAGTAAACTTCAATAGACCTTTCTTACCAGAATTCAACCCGGGCTTGTGCAACAACAGGATAAGATTGCGGCTCGGCGCAATCTATCCTTATTCGTTATGCCCGTGCTTCGATACGATCACCATGACTCGGCGGAACAGATGTGACAACAAAAACCAAATCTTGAGAGCTTGTATTTTTAAGCTGATGTGGGACTTTAGCCGGAATATGCAAGCCTTGTCCTGTAATCAACGAATGAACCACTCCATCAGCTTCAATAACTGCGTTACCAGATAATATGTAGAAAAACTGCTCTGACTTTTGGTGAAAATGTCGAATTTCACTACAGCCACTGGGAACACGCTCTTGGATTACACTGAGCATGGCAGACTTTACGAGATGCCAACCATCACACTTTTCGCCCCATTTGTAATGCTTGGCAGTATCTATAGAAACCACTTTCATTGCTTGCCTTTTTTTAACTTATGCTGGTTCTTTGCTTCTAGTAATTTCCTGAACTAACTCATTAAATTCACAATTTGCTGATATTTCCCAAGCATAATCTTCAGCGTATTGTGGGAGTGTGTGAATTATGTTATTGAAATATGTTTTCCTATTCTCATATCCAAGCCAATCAAAAAGGCTCCTGAGAACTTTTCTCGAAGCTTCGTCTTTCCCTTGAAGGGATAAATGACATGCTAAAGAAAAATAATTTCTGAACATCATATCTGTTCGGTTTGCCTTGTGGGACTCAATGATCTCTATGAGTTTTAGGAGTGATTCTTTTTTAGCCATTATATTTTTCTCACCGGTCAGATTGTAATTTGTTTTCTTGGTATAAGGGCATAACGCCTGCCTGTGCGGCACCGCTGCAAGCGGCGTCCCAGGAAGCTTGCTGCCGACACCACGCACTTGTTATGCGGCACTTTGACTGGTTGCCAACTTCACAGCTTGTGCTGCATGAATTTGTGTTGTGTCGTATAGCGGGATATTTGTATGCTGCTGTTGAACAAGCAACGCAATTTCAGTACAACCAAGAATTACCGCTTCTGCTCCTTGCGAATATAAGTTGCTGATAATTTCGAGATATTTTTCTCTCGATTCATCATTAATTTCACCAAGGCACAGCTCATTGTAAATTACTTGATGAATAATGTTTTGATCTTGATCGTTTGGAACAATAACCTCTATACCATAATTTTCTGAAACTCGATTTTTGTAAAAATCTTGCTCCATTGTGAATTTTGTACCAAGCAAACCAACCCGCTTTATTCCATCAGTGATAAGTTTTTCTGCGGTTGCGTCTGCAATATGAACAAGTGGTATTGAAATAGAAGATTGAATCTCTTCTGAAACCTTGTGCATTGTATTTGTACAGATGAGGATAAAATCAGCTCCACCCGCTTCAACTGATTGAGCGGCTTGAGAAAGAATTTTTCCTGTCTTATCCCAGCAACCAGAATGTTGCAGCTTTTCTATTTCATCAAAGTCAACACTATAGAGGCAGATTTTGGCGGAATGTAAGCCACCAAGTACTTCTTTGATACCTTCATTTATTGCTTTGTAATAGCTTGCGGTAGATTCCCAACTCATTCCTCCAAGCAGACCAATAGTTCTCATATTTTTCTCGTTTTACTCAATTGTTGATTTGTGCCACATAACCGCCTACATGTGGGGCGCCGTAGGCGACCCAGCCAGCTTGCTGGCGACACCATGTGCTTGTTAGCCGTTTTTCCCCGATATTTCGTGCAAAGCAGCTAATGCGGCGTGAGCTTTTTCAGATTGAACAAAAACATGATCATGAAAATATGCTGCAATTACATTTGCACTGACACCTTTTGACGCAAGTTTGTTTGATATTGCTGCTGTTAAGCCAACAGCCTCCAAGCTTGAATGCACAGTTAAAGTGATTTGCTTGTAGGTATTTTCAAAACTAATGCCAGCACTTTCAGCAGATTTTTTTGGTAAAACCAATGTTAAGCCCTCTGATTCATTGAAAGTAGCAAGAGGGTTTAAATTAATATACTCGGACAGTTGACCTGATACATTGCAAAATACAAATTCATCCTCAACTAGCACTGGGTTCATACTTTCCAGAAGTTTTCCAAGATCTACTATTCCTGACATTACGATACTTCTCGATGTTATTATGACGGCTAACGCTTGCAGGCTGCGTCCCAGACAGTTAGCTGCGTTCTGATTGTTGCATTTTTTTGGACACAGAAATATCTGTATTGTTTTCTGAAGCCGCCAAACCGTTTACGACACCTGAATAGTCTGATGCTGTTTTATTTTGACTTAACTTGAAGTTACCAACTATATCATCAATAACGACCTCCAAACCAACAACAGCATTTATCAGTTTTTTAGTGAACTCAAACGGAGTATCTGAAACTGACCAAGGAAGGGTTTGGTTTAGTTCATGAAAGTCAGAAATATTGTTGAGCAGCTGAATAATCCAGTCACTTTCATGTCTGAAAAAAATTCGACCTCTAACGTGTACGACAGAGTAATTCCATGTTGGAACGACTTTACCCGTTTCTTTCTTTGATGGATATAAATTCGGGCTGATATAAGCGTTTGGTCCATGAAAGATAAGCAGAACCTCCTGACCGTCTGAGACCTTTTTCCATAAAGGGTTTACTTTTGCAATATGGCTTTGAAGTATTACCTGTGCATTCTTTCGTTTCTGAAGATAAAACGGAATATGGTCAGCATCCAAAGTATTTTCAGCTGAAACTATTAGAGTGCCAAGCGGATGCTCTTGAATAAACTCATACAATTTATCCAAGTTTTCTTCTTTAAATTTTGATGGAATGTGCATATTTACTCTTAGCAGCTGACGCCTGCATCAGGTACACCATAGGCTTCACCTGAAGCACTTGGTACGCCCGGCATGGGCATGAACTTATGGGGTGAAAGTCCCCTGTGGGTAAACCAGCATCGGATCTTGCGCCTAATAAGCCAACCGATGATAACCACTAGCTTAAGGCAATTGCAATCCCGCGAAGGATTGTGCGGAGGCAGTCTGACTGCAAAGGTGCGAGCCGACGTAGACTGGGCGTCCCCCAGAAATCGCATACAAGGCCGAGTCTCGTGGGCGAGTGAGCCAATGATCACAAAGCCCTCTGGTTTGAGAGACACGGTAAATGCGGCGGTTGTGCACTGACAGTTCATGTTCTTATCCGGCGAGGTCTGTTCAACATGCGATTGGTTATTCCCAGTTCTCAGCCACTAGTTACAACAGGCTCGGCGAGCAAGATTCATCACCCTGTTCGAGCAAACCCGATGACAACCAATAGCGCCCAAAGGAGTAATCCTGTGTGGTGATTGAACAGAAGTCAGCAGACGTCATACGATTGCATGGATGCAGGAGCTAGAGTAACGCAGGAGCAGTTACCGCGTAGTTGTTCGACAGGAATCGTCAGCGAAGGACTGAACACCGATGACAAAGAGGAGACTGATTCCCTCAGCGCAGTGCAGCCGTCCGGCGAAACACTGTGTCTGGCGACAGAATCTTTAACCAGCTTTGAACCACGATCTACTAAGTTGTGCACTGGAGCCTGCCAACTTATTGAAGGCATGGAAACAGGTCAGAAGCAACAAAGGTGCTCCCGGTATTGATGGAGTCACCATTGAGGCCTACCCTGACTTTGCTAAACAGCATTGGCCTTCAGTGCGCCAAGCCTTACTGGATGGAACATATAAACCGTCTCCGGTGCTTCGGGCTGTCATTGAGAAACCCGATAGAGGAGAAAGGTTGCTTGGAATTCCTACCGTTCAGGATAGGGTTATACAACAGGCCATAGTGCAGGTGTTAACCCCCATCTTTGATCTCGGATTTTCAAACAGCAGCTTTGGTTACAGACCGGGAAGATCTGCACATGATGCTGTGCAACAGGTTAAACGCTATATCAAACAGGGGCTGCATCAGGCGGTTGACGTTGATCTGAGTCAGTTCTTTGATACCGTCAGCCATGATGTACTCATGTCGAGAGTCGCCCGTAAGATTAACGACAAGCGTCTTCTAAAACTGATTGGTTGCTACCTCCGTGCTGGCGTCATGATTGATGGGCAATGCTACCCGACACGGGTGGGTATGCCACAAGGCGGTCCACTTTCACCGCTGCTGTCGAATGTACTTCTTGATGACCTGGACAAGGAACTGGAATATCGGGGTCACTGTTTCGCAAGATATTGCGATGACTTCGTGATAGTGGTTCACAGCCAACGGGCAGGGGAAAGGGTGATGGAAAGCATCACCCGGTACCTTGAGCGTCGACTGAAACTGACAATCAACCCGACCAAAAGCAAGGTGGTGAAATCCACTGAGGTCGAGTTCCTGAGTTTTACCTTCACAGGGAAGAGAGTCCGCTGGTCACAGAAAAGCCTGCTTCGCTTTAAGCGGAAAATCATCAAACTCACCAGCCGCAGCTGGGGAGTCTCGATGGGCTACCGCCTGCGAAAGCTTGCCGAATATATCCGGGGCTGGATGGGTTATTTCAGAATAACCGAATATTACCGTCCTATACCGCTGCTGGATCAATGGATACGTCGGCGCATCCGTTGCTGTTTTATTAAGCAGTGGCGCAAGCCGAAAACCCGTTATCGAAATTTAGTCAAGTTAGGCGTTGATCATATCAAGGCCGCTTCGATTGCAGCCAGCAGCAAAGGGTATTATCGGTTGAGCAAAACCTTTGCAACACAGCAGGCACTCAACGACAGTTATCTTGCAAATATTGGGCTTGTTTCCCTGAAAGAGTTATGGATCAGGTTTCACTATCCTCGGTGAACCGCCCGGTGCGGACCCGCATGCCGGGTGCTGTGGGGAGGGCTGGAGAAAGACCAGTCCTTACCCGATTTATGCCTATACTGAGCTGGGCTGAGGCGCATAGACTTCCATCATGAACAAAATTTTTATCTTTAAGTTGTTGACCGTATCTTTATTCATAATCCCTCTACAAGCATTAGCGCAAGAGGCTTGCTCTTTATGCCTGGAAGTTTTAGAAGATAGTGACAATGTACAACAACTTTGTTGTGGGCATTTATATCATGCCACTTGTATAGCCCCTTGGTTTGAGGCCCATGATACATGCCCGAATTGCATGCAGAAAGCTTGTATTCATACTCCAGAGTACAGTACTGAAGAGCATGATAAATGCGTTGATGTTATTTGTGTAATGTCTAACCATGAAGAATCACGTCACCCACGACATTCACGTCGTCAACGATATGCTCCATACACATTTGGAGCACATGGGTTATCAATGTCGGCACAATTTTTACCGGCAACGCCCTCAATGCCTCCAATACCCTCAATGCCTCCAATGCCTCTAATGCCTCCAATGCCTCCAATGCCTCCAATGCCTCCAATGCCTCCAATGCCTCCAATGCCTCTAATGCCTCCAATGCCTCCAATGCCAGATTTGTCACATAGCAGTGGAATTTCTATTCAGCTTCAACAGCGTGGAGAAGGAATTTTCATTTATGGCACACAGGAGGGAGATCCTATTCAAATTAGTTTACCTTCAGAAGATCAAACAGCAACTTTGCAGCAAATAAACCATGGCAACTCTGTTACACAAATAACTACTGAATCAAAAGATGGATGTGTGCGAGTAAGAATATCGAGTAAGAATATGTACCAGAGATAATAGTGGTAATAGCACTGTTGAGGATTAAAGGCATAACGCCTGCGTGTGGGGCTGACGCCGCAGGCGGCAGTCCCAGCCAGCTTGCTGGCGACACCACGCACTTGTTATGCGCTGGTTTATATGCGAGAAGCTTGAACTAAGGCTCTTGAAATCCATTGGTTGATACTTTGACCGCTAACCTGAGCTGCTGTTGCAATGGTTGCATGAAGTTCTGGTGGAATACGTAGCATCAATTTTCCAGAGTATGGTTTCTGAGGCTCTTTGCCCACAGAGGCACAAGTTTCGAGATAATCTTCAACTGCGTCGTGAAAAGCATCTTTTAATTCTGTTACTGACTCACCATGAAAACCAACTCGATCTTTAATGCCTGCGATATGACCAATAAAGCATTCATCATCGTCACTGTATTCTATGCTAGCTGCATAGCCTTTGTATGTCATTGTGTTCATGGTTTAACTCCAATTCTAGTTAGAAAATCTCGTGCATCTTTAACCTGATAGGGCTTTGCCTCTTTTTTTGGGTGCGGTCTATGAAAAGTTCCGATTTCCCCATCTTTATAGAATCTTACACGTGACCCGCGCCCCTCGATAATATCAGCTCCGACAGCAATCAAGAGGGCTTCTATAGCCTTCCATTCCAACTGTTTTGGGGTTGGATCTTTGAATATCGCTGTGAGCGTTTTACGGTGTTTAGCATTCATAGAAGGCACTATAGAGCATAGTATCATAAAATGGTATCAACGTTATGATTTATGATGAATCGAAGCGCATAACGCCGCCCTGAGCCGCGCGCCGAAGGCAGCATCGGGTGGAGCCCTTTAGGGAGGAACGTACTCTAGGGCTTTGTTATACGGCTTCTCACGATTAGCATCTGAGTTGCTCCCTTTTGAAACTCATAGCTGACTTCTTTGAGAGAAGCTTCAATTCCATTTTTCCTTAAATGTTCTATTACTACCGGCAAATGCTTTGATTCTTTACCATCCAATGTTAGTAATGGATAAATTCTTACTTCTCTTGCAATTCTAGTTAATTCAAGTATCGATTCGATATGCTGCGATTCAGAAAAGTGTTCACTGTAAAGAAATAGAAAATGTGAGCAAACTGCTAAATCAAACTCATTGTTTTGGAAAGGTAAGTTTGGCAATGAAGCATAAATATACCTACTATCAAGTCTACCACTATCGTAATCACTAAGGAATGCATTCATTGCTGACATTCTTACTGACTCTAACATTTCAGGAGATTTGATATTTTTCCAAACATATTCATTTTTATTTAGATATATTTGTTCCATAATAAGGGAACGAACTTCTTTGATTCTTGTGATTATCTGAGACTTTGAAAACTGATATATCGGATCAACTGAAACTACACTACCTCCAAGCTTTTTGATTTCCATGTTAAAGCTTGCTGGCCCATCCCCACAGCCAAGTATTTTCTTTCTTTTATCCTTATCACTCAAAGAAAACATCAATTCATACTCTTCGAGTGTACGTCCCCAAGGAACAACGTTTTCTAACTTCACTATAAAAACTCTCTTGTGGTATAGCTCTTTGATTTTTTCTGCCGTATAACGCCATGCTGTGGGGCCACTTTCATAGCCAAAGTCAAAATCTCTCCTTAGTGCTTTGTCCCAGATATCTCTTGATGATTTGGACAAACCATCAATTAAAGAAACATACTCAGCAATTATCTCATCGATCCCGCTACAGGCTGTTTCAAAGGATCCATAGTAAATACCATCAATCTCTTCATTACGAAACACGCAAATACGCTCTCCCCATTCCTTGATGATGGGAGATATATCAATCGACGATTCGATATCTAGATCTATGTTAAGAAAGTGGATCTCATTCATATTAACTTAACTTGATTTGGCACATAACGCTTGCATCAGGTGCGCCGTAGGCGTCACCTGGAACCATTTGTTAGGGTGCTTTCTACCTTGTATTTTTGAGCTAGACCTACGAGATCAAGATAGGAATATCTATCCTTAGATACGACAGGGAAAGTTGAATAGACATAGTCTGTAAAATCATTGAAATATAATGTTTTTGTTTTAGTGATTACAGCATCTAATATCTGCTTATCTCTAGGAGATAGTTCAACAGGCTCAATATTACCATCAAACCCAATCAAAAGCTTATCAGAGCCATACATGGTTTTTTCGTGCGCAATTGTAAAACCATCGCCAGTTTTTACTGCATTGAAAACATCATCAACATATGGCCCATAGTGATTAAACAGCCACTTAATTGATGTTAACTGTTTTTCATCTGCTAAAGCACTAAACCAGTCAGCCAAATAAACTAGTTTTGTCAGCCTAGCTTTAGATAGCTCACCTTTATGTGGATATTGGGTGCAAAAGTAAGCAATTATATTCTGTAACCTAGTCACTTTAAGCCTCCCAACATATTCAATACATCAGCATCATTATCGACTGTCGCTGGTGCTTTGTTAGAATCAATTGATTTATCATACAAAATACCATCTTTTACAAAGTTACAAAGATGGCTTTGATAATCACTGCAATAATCCCTTATTTGTATTTTAACTTCATTAGGAAATGAATCTTTTCTTTCGCTTTCAAAAAGTATCACTCCAATGTTATCTCCAGCTTCAGTTATAGCCACTGCAAAATACCTACAGCTTTTCATATTAATAGATTCAAGAATTTCACGGCTATAGCTATAATTTTGCATCATATACTCAAAGTATCCATCTTTGTCTGAAGCAAACTCAGGGCTATTATCTTCAGAGTGCTCGCCATGCTGCCAAGCCTGACTAATAACACCCTCGTTTAGTCCAAACTTTGGTTTATGCACTTTAGCAAGCTTAGGATTTATTGAATACCTTGATAACAGATAAAAGCTTTCTCGGTTTTCATAGTAAATTGAAACCCTAGAATAGGAGTCCAAGTTAATTTGTTTAGACACACCTTTTAACCATGTTCCAACAAGGTCTTGATGGACACGGTAAATATCAGAGCGAAGGCTTTGTCCATCCTCTTGAGAGGCTTCCAATTCAGCCTCAAGATCTTTTACCTTAATATTTTCTTGGCGCAACTGATCGTTTTCTTTGGTCAGTTGTTTCTTTTCATCGTACACACCTTTGGCACCGAACACCGTTAGAGGAAAACCAACGATAAAAGCTGCGTAAGGGTTCGTCAGTAGATACGCTATAAAACTAGCACTAGAGTCCACAACAGCCCATGCCTTACTGTGGTCATAAGAGCCAAGGAATGCGCCTCCCAATGTCATGATAAAGGCACCAATAGGGGTCGCAAGGCTATAAAATGCTCCATCAAGGAACGCTCCAGCCCGTTCAAAAACATTTAAACTGCTTCTGTTTCTTCGTTCGACCACTAATGCACACCCTCCTATTTAACTGGATGAATATACACTGGTTTTAATGTATTTACTAGTTCTTGAGCTGGTGTAGCGCCCTAACGCTGGCAGCAAGGGTGGCGAACGCAGTGAGCCATCCCTTTGCCTGTATTTGTTAGCCCGGCAGCCCTGCCGCCTGGGACAATGTTGATTATTGCAGAGGAGCTTCAGTAAAACCTGCACCTGCAGCACCGATTGAAGAGCATAAAAGTTACCGCTGGAAAACTTGCAGGTAACGCCAATGCTGATACAACTTTTAACTGGTTTAGTGCGCCGGACCAAATACTCATAAACACCGTGAACCCACGCTGACATGCCCAACAAGACACCGCAGATTTCATAGCGACTGACACAGAACCCAAAGACATGCACTGCTGAGAACTACTCAGAACTGGATTTGAACAGGCTGGTTGCTAGCATGGATTTTGGTTCGTGACTCGTCCACTAAAAAAATAGAAAAAACTTGCACACTGCTGCCGGCTAACGCCTGCAGCATCGGCAGACAAAATTGGCGGTCCGTTGCCTGCACTTGTTATGTGCCGGGTACTGGATAAATAGTAACAACAACACTACCGCCGACCCCAGCCAATTTTTTTATTGCATCTGACTCTATTCTTGAATGAAAGTTATTTGGTGTAGTCCCACTTTCATAGCCAAAGTCAAAATCTCTCCTTAGTGCTTTGTCCCAGATATCTCTTGATGATTTGGACAAACCATCAATTAAAGAAACATACTCAGCAATTATCTCATCGATCCCGCTACAGGCTGTTTCAAAGGATCCATAATAAATACCATCAATCTCTTCATTACGAAACACGCAAACACGCTCCCCCCATTCCTCGATGATGGGAGATATATCAATCGACGATTCGATATCTAGATCTATGTTAAGAAAGTGGATCTCATTCATAGTAACTTAACTTGATTTGGCACATAACGCCGGCAGCAGCGGCCGGAGGCGATTGGCGGAGGTCCGTTGCCTGCCCTTGTTATGTGCGGCTATGTGGACCGTATTTCGTATTGGGCTAGTCCTAACCAGCCGTCTTCGTGGGAAACTGTCCGATGGATTTCATTCCCTTTAATTTCATATTGAGGTAAACCTAGCCAACCATCCACATGTGAAACTGACCGGAAAATCTCATTACCCTTAATTTCATATTGAGGTAAACCTAACCAACCGTCCACATGCGATACGGACCGAAAGATTTCGCTTCCTTTAATCTCATATTGGGGTAAACCTTGCCAGCCATCTACATGACTAACACTTCTATATATTTTTGACATACTAATAGCCCTTAAGATGCTTAAAAACTATCTATTGGGGCTGTTGTTTAAATTTCAAGCAACTTATGCACATAACGCCATGCTGTGAGGCGCCGCACAGCGGCGTCCCAGCCCCTTTAGGGGCGACACCAGCGACTTGTTAGCATGGCAGCCCACCCGCAAGGGCAAATGGTGAATGATGCAGAGGTTTAGCAGCTTTCTTGCTGAACTGATTGAAGCGCACAATCTCTGATATTTAAAAGCTTCCAGGCGATAAAGAAGCTGATGCAACTTTGAACTGGCATAGGGCCACTGAGCAAAAAGTACCGATAAACTGAAAACCAACGCTGACATGCCCAACGATACACCGCAGATTTTCCAGCGACAGAATTCACACCAGCAGACATGAGCTGCTGAGAACTACTGAAAAGTTAGTGTAACAGTGTCTTTTTGCTGGAAGGTTCTAACTCGAAACCCACCATAGGCAGTGAACCCAAAAGCTCTTTTTGAAAACTGGTCTTTTCACAACCAGAAACTCTCTATTATTGCTGCCTGCTAACGCCTGCGTGTGGGGCGCCGCCGTAGGCGGCGTCCAAGGCAGCTTGCTGCCGACACCACACACTTGTTAGGTGCGCATGATTATTTGCCAATAGCCGACATCCTGCCACTGATTGAACTTAAAACCAACTTTTTTAAAATGAGCAACTTTATTCATTCCTAGCTTTTCATGTAAGGCAATACTTTTTTCATTTGGTAATGTTATACAGCCAATAACTGTTTTAATTTTTTTACTCTGTAATTCATTTAATAACTGTTTATACAATGTACTGCCAAGTCCGTTACTTTGAAAGTTCGGATCGAGATAAATAGTAGCTTCTACTGAGAAACGGTATGCACTACGATCATGCCATTTTGAAGCATAAGCATAACCGACCACATCTGAATCATTTATTAAAACAAGCCAAGGTAACCCATTTGATTTGATTTTCTTAACTCTTAAATCAACATCAGACAATGAAACCTCTTCTTCTTCAAACGTAAATGCAGTGTTCCTTACATAGTGATTATAGATTTCTACAATCCGTTGAATATCACCGTCCTCGACTTCTCTTATCATTATTTCTGCCTCTTAACTGTGATGTATGAGCACACCTAACGCCTGGCGCAACGGCGAAGCACGCAGTGCTGAGTCCGGCACCCGAAGGGTGCGAATTGCCGCCACTTGTTATAAGGCATTTTGCTGCCATGTTGATTTACTAATTTTGTATAACACATGCTCACATTGCGGATGCGAAACTTCAATGTCTGGGTGCATAAATTTTTGGTTGCTGTTGTGCATGCCGATTTTTTGCATAACGGCTTTGGAGCGATCATTGGCTAATGTGGTAAATGAGACCACCTCATTTAGATTTAACGTATTGAACGCATATTTTAGTGCTTCTTTGGCAGCCTCGGTTGCGTAGCCTTTGCCCCAATAATGTTTTGATAACCGCCAACCGATTTCTACGCAAGGCGAAAACGGCATTTTATTTGTTGGTGTATGCAAACCAACAAAGCCAATAAATTTATGCTGATTAGGAACCTCTACTGCCCAGAAACCCCAGCCTCGTTCATTGATAAGGGACAAGATTTTTCTCCCCATTTCGAAGCTTTCCTCTTGAGTTTGGAGTTTTGGAAAATGCTCCATTACTTCTTTGTCTCCGCACATTTCAGCGAATGGGAGAAAATCATTCTCTGACCATTGACGAAGCAATAATCTTTCCGTTTTCAACATTCTTCGACTATGCCTTATAACGCCATGCTGTGGGGCGCCGCACAGCGGCGTCCCTGCCCCTTTAAGGGCGACACCAGCAACTTGTTAGCATGGCAGCCCATCCGCAAGGGCAAATGGTGAATGATGCAGAGGATTAGCAGCTTTCTTGCTGAACTGATTGAAGCGCACAATCTCTGATATTTAAAAGCTTCCAGGCGATAAAGAAGCTGATGCAACTTTGAACTGGCATAGGGCCACTGAGCAAAAAGTACCGATAAACTGAAAACCAACGCTGACATGCCCAACGATACACCGCAGATTTTTTCAGCGACAGACTTCACACCAGCAGACATGAACTGCTGAGAACTACTGAAAAGTTAGTGTAACAGTGTCTTTTTGCTGGGAGGTTCTAACTCGAAACCCACCATAGATAGTGAACCCAAAAGCTCTTTTTGAAAACCGGTCTTTTCACAACCAGAAACTCTCTATTATTGCTGCCTGCTAACGCCTCAATAACCGGCACAGCTTTGCTGTGTCCGGCGCCGAAGGCGCGTAGTTAATTGACTTGTTAGGTTCTTTCATTAGAAAAATGGCACTTCATTTAACTTGGACTGACTGACATTAATATTCAATCCGAATTTGCTATTTACATCGTTAAGTAAACTCACAAACCAAGGCGGTGCTGTTGGTGAGACAATAACTTCTTCAATCAAAGTATTCAGGTCGCAGTCCACAATCTTCCCTGACTCTTCGCTTTCATAATCGTGAATAATTGCTCGCACCTCTCTCTCATGCTCGAAAGATTTTCGCTTACGCCAGAAGGAGTCGTTTGGCCCAGCATAACTTTTACTGAAGTCTATATATTTTACTTTACCTATTGAGATTGATGAATTCTTACCGAGGGCTTTATATAGTGAAGAATATGTAGTCCTGATGGCTATAGCATTATCAAGAAAGCTTGAATATAAGCGCCACATTGCTTCAGATTCATGTTCATTCTCATGCCAGCAACTTATATAAACCCTTTCCCTATGAGAATGCCCCCCAGCCTCCATCTCTTTTAGTAGCCTCTGAGCTTCTTTTTCAATGTGCTCTTCAGACTGATCCCACTCAACTCCTTCAGGCGGGTTTCTCATCATGCGCCTGAAGAAATCTAAGTAGTGCTCATCCCACTTTTCTTTATTTTCAATGATCCCTTTAGCACCTTCAAAAGGGTCTTCAAAAGTATCAGCTCGGGCAAAATAAAGACCTGAGGTTGAAAGCAGGCTGACATATTTAGTGAAATCCATATAGCGCCACAAGGAACTATTACTTTGTGAAAGTTCATAAGGGCGATGTGAGAAGCGATGGCGAACTGCGGTTTCTTTTAGAGCGGAGGCGCAACTATCACATACATAAAGAGGCTCTTCGTTTTCATCATATCCAGAATGAGAAGTATCTCCGTCAACAAATTCGTAACCACAACTGACGCAATTGTCATGATTCTCATGTGACAATCTCTTTAGCTCTTCCGTTAACCTATGTGACATTTTCTGCATAGAACTTCCGTAGAACCTAACGCCATGCTGTGGGGCGCCGCACAGCGGCGTCCCAGCCCCTTCAGGGGCGACACCAGCAACTTGTTAGCATGGCAGCCCACCCGCAAGGACAAATGGTGAATGATGCAGAGGTTTAGCAGCTTTCTTGCTGAACTGATTGAAGCGCACAATCTCTGATATTTAAAAGCTTCCAGGCGATAAAGAAGCTGATGCAACTTTGAACTGGCATAGGGCCACTGAGCAAAAAGTACCGATAAACTGAAAACCAACGCTGACATGCCCAACGATACACCGCAGATTTTTCAGCGACAGACTTCACACCAGCAGACATGAACTGCTGAGAACTACTGAAAAGTTAGTGTAACAGTGTCTTTTTGCTGGGAGGTTCTAACTCGAAACCCACCATAGATAGTGAACCCAAAAACTCTTTTTGAAAACTGGTCTTTTCACAACCAGAAACTCTCTATTATTGCTGCCTGCTAACGCCTGCTTCAGCCGCGCCGCCGACGGCGGCGTCGGGTGGAGGGGCGAAGCCCCGGAACGAACTGGAAGCATTTGTTAGGTGCCGTTTTACTGTGGGCTATGTAACCTTTCGCCAAGATAATACAGCCCAAGAAGAGTGGCAGTAATCATTTGCCAGACAGCATAAATAAAGACAGTAATTCCTAGCCAAGAGAAAATGACATAATACTCACTTGGTATAGTTAAATTTAAAGCTATCCTTGCACCGAGTACGATTAAAATACTTACAGCAGTTAAATATGAAAAAAGCACACATAAAAATCGACGTCTTGTCATTTCCACCATTAATGGATTTCCATGATGGAGAATTTCAATCTTTGGAGGATTTGCCATTAGCTCGTCAATATCATTTTTATTAAATGTTGCAACAGCCGCTAATGCAGCGATAAAAAATCCGGGCAAATTTGCAATGAAATCAGCTATTTGGCTAATCACACCATCTTTTGAAACAATTTCAGCAGTGGGTATAAATTTATAAAATAGAAAAATAGTAGCCGCTGACAAGATCAGTGGAACCAACCAATCGTAAATCCATTTATCTTCGTGTTTGATACGAAGATACGAAAGAGGTCTTGCCAATTGATAAAAAATCAACCTCATTTCTTTGAATTTCCTGATCATTCCAGTAACTCCAGCATTTTCTGTTTTATGCCCCCATGTATTACAGGAAAGGCAGTTTTTAAGTTATTACCAAGATCATTTATCTTTCTTTTCTTTATGTACTTATCGGCTTGGTACAGCAAACCTGTGTCAGTGCTTAGTGTAGCTGTATGGCTTGATCCGGTTTCTCCTGTAAATTGTATGCGTACAAATGGTGACTCAAGATCATTTGCATGTTGCAGTGCCTTCTGAATGTGGCTCCAGTTGCCACCAGATAGTGCAACATCTATACGACCCACTTTCATCCTTACTTCAGTGCCGATAAGCTCTGCATGCCGTTCAGAATCATAGCCCCGAACGATATTTGCATCACTTGTTAAGCGGATGTCTGTTAGCACTCCCGACTCAACCTCTTCGCGAAATTCATCTGAAGGATGACCATAGATGGAAAGTACGCAATATGTGTTGATAGTCTTGTTGCTGACACCTGACGGATGCGGTTGCCTGTAATCATCAGAGAAGTGCTTTGCTGCAACACGTGATAGATGGTTCAGAAATGCCAAGGCTTTTGCAAATGGTAGAGAGGGATTTTTCTCAATCAAGGTAACATGCTTTGCAGCTGCATCAGCAGCCTTATAGATGAGAATATGTGAAGATGACTCTAACCCTCTGTCCTCTCCTAACTCTATGACTTCACGATCGCTGTCAGTACCTCCAACTTTATTCGTAACAGGATGAGCAGCTTCAGTATCCACGACATTGACCAGAAGCATCCAAGCATCATCAAGCTCTTCCATATGCTCCAAGCGGAACTCAAGCTTAGAACGAGCATCGACCTTCTTCCTTGCTTTGTTGGCTTCTCTTATCGCCCAAAAATCTTGCATAAGCTGATCAAGGCTTCGAGGTGAAGCAAGGTTGTGCCGGATGTCACGGGCACGAGTTCTTCCATATAATTGAAGATCAAAAAACTGGATGATCCGTTCGTCCTTTTTCACTAAAGCTCCGTAACTGCGTTTCTAAAATTCAGGATTTTACAGGAATTTTGCGGAAGACTCGAGTAGGCACCTAACGCCTAAATCAGGTGCGCCGTAGGCGTCACCTGGATTTACTTGGTACGCCCGGCATGGGCATGAACTTATGGGGTGAAAGTCCCCTGTGGGTAAACCAGCATCGGATCTTGCGCCTAATAAGCCAACCGATGATAACCACTAGCTTAAGGCAAGTGCAATCCCGCGAGGGATTGTGCGGAGGCAGTCTGACTGCAAAGGTGCGAGCCGACGGACAGAAATCGCATACAAGGCCGAGTCTCGTGGGCGAGTGAGCCAATGATCACAAAGCCCTCTGGTTTGAGAGACACGGTAAATGCGGCGGTTGTGCACTGACAGTTCATGTTCTTATCCGGGGAGGTCTGTTCAACATGCGATTGGTTATTCCCAGTTCTCAGCCACTGGTTACAACAGGCTCGGCGAGCAAGATTCATCACCCTGTTCGAGCAAACCCGATGACAACCAATAGCGCCCAAAGGAGTAATCCTGTGTGGTGATTGAACAGAAGTCAGCAGACGTCATACGATTGCATGGATGCAGGAGCTAGAGTAACGCAGGAGCAGTTACCGCGTAGTTGTTCGACAGGAGTCGTCAGCGAAGGACTGAACACCGATGACAAAGAGGAGACTGATTCCCTCAGCGCAGTGCAGCCGTCCGGCGAAACACTGTGTCTGGCGACAGAATCTTTAACCAGCTTTGAACCACGATCTACTAAGTTGTGCACTGGAGCCTGCCAACTTACTGAAGGCATGGAAACAGGTCAGAAGCAACAAAGGTGCTCCCGGTATTGATGGAGTCACCATTGATGCCTACCCTGACTTTGCTAAACAGCATTGGCCTTCAGTGCGCCAAGCCTTACTGGATGGAACATATAAACCGTCTCCGGTGCTTCGGGCTGTCATTGAGAAACCCGATGGAGGAGAAAGGTTGCTTGGAATTCCTACCGTTCAGGATAGGGTTATACAACAGGCCATAGTGCAGGTGTTAACCCCCATCTTTGATCCCGGATTTTCAAACAGCAGCTTTGGTTACAGACCGGGAAGATCTGCACATGATGCTGTGCAACAGGTTAAACGCTATATCAAACAGGGGCTGCATCAGGCGGTTGACGTTGATCTGAGTCAGTTCTTTGATACCGTCAGCCATGATGTACTCATGTCGAGAGTCGCTCGTAAGATTAACGACAAGCGTCTGCTAAAACTGATTGGTTGCTACCTCCGTGCTGGCGTCATGATTGATGGGCAATGCTACCCGACACGGGTGGGTATGCCACAAGGCGGTCCACTTTCACCGCTGCTGTCGAATGTACTTCTTGATGACCTGGACAAGGAACTGGAATACCGGGGTCACGGTTTCGCAAGATACTGCGATGACTTCTTGATATTGGTTCACAGCCAACGGGCAGGGGAAAGGGTGATGGAAAGTATCACCCGATACCTTGAGCGTCGACTGAAACTGACAATCAACCTGACCAAAAGCAAGGTGGTGCAATCCACTGAGGTCGAGTTCCTGAGTTTTACCTTCACAGGGAAGAGAATCCGCTGGTCACAGAAAAGCCTGCTTCGCTTTAAGCGGACAATCATCAAACTCACCAGCCGCAGCTGGGGAGTCTCGATGGGCTACCGCCTGCGAAAGCTTGCCGAATATATCCGGGGCTGGATGGGTTATTTCAGAATAACCGAATATTACAGTCCTATACCGCTGCTGGATCAATGGATACGTCGGCGCATCCGTTGCTGTTTTATTAAGCAGTGGCGCAAGCCGAAAACCCGTTATCGAAATTTAGTCAAGTTAGGCGTTGATCATATCAAGGCCGCTTCGATTGCAGCCAGCAGCAAAGGGTATTATCGGTTGAGCAAAACCTTTGCAACACAGCAGGCACTCAACGACAGTTATCTTGCAAATATTGGGCTTGTTTCCCTGAAAGAGTTATGGATCAGGTTTCACTATCCTCGGTGAACCGCCCGGTGCGGACCCGCATGCCGGGTGCTGTGGGGAGGGCTGGAGAAAGACCAGTCCTTACCCGATTGTACGCCCGACATGGGCATGAACTTATGGGGTGAAAGTCCCCTATGGGTAAACCAGCATCGGATCTTGCGCCCAATAAGCCAACCGATGATAACCATTAGCCGACGGCAAGTGCAATTCCGCGAGGAATTGTGCGGAGGAAGCCTGAGCGCAAAAGTGCGAGCCGACGGACAGAAACTGCATACAAGGCCGAGTCTTGTGGGCGAGTGAGCACAAGATCACAAAGCCCTCTGGTTTGAGAGATACGGTAAATGCAGCGGTTGTGTACTGACAGTCCATGCTCTTATTCGGGGAGGTCTGCCCAACCGGCGACCGTGAATAATATCCAGTTTGACCACTGGTTCAACAGGTCTGGCATTCTGGCTTCATCAACCGGAATGAGCGAACTCGATGAAACACGGTAGCGCATTCAGGAGTAATCCTGTCTGTGTTTTGGGTAGAAGTCAGCAGACGTCATAGTAGCTGTTCGACAGAAGTCATTAACTGACCGGAAGTCGTCAGCGAAGGACTGAACACCGAAGACAAAGAGGAGACTGATTCCCTCGGAGCAGTGCAGCCGAACGGCGAAACACTGTATCTGGCGACAGAATCTTTAACCAGCTTTGAACCACAATCTACTAAGTTATGCACTGGAACCTGCCAACTTACTGAAGGCATGGAAACAGGTCAGAAGCAACAAGGGCGCTCCCGGCATTGATGGAGTCACCATTGAGGCCTACCCTGACTTTGCTAAACAGCATTGGCCTTCAGTGCGCCAAGCCTTACTGGATGGAACATATAAACCGTCTCCGGTGCTTCGGGCTGTCATTGAGAAACCCGATGGAGGAGAAAGGTTGCTTGGAATTCCTACCGTTCAGGATAGGGTCATACAACAGGCCATAGTGCAGGTGTTAACCCCTATCTTTGATCCCGGATTTTCAAACAGCAGCTTTGGTTACAGACCGGGAAGATCTGCACAAGATGCCGTGCAACAGGTTAAACGCTATATCAAACAGGGGCTGCATCAGGCAGTTGACGTTGATCTGAGTAAATTCTTTGATACCGTCAGCCATGATGTCCTTATGTCGAGAGTCTCTCGTAAGATTAACGACAAGTGTCTATTAAAACTGATAGGCCGCTACCTTCGTGCTGGCGTCATGATTGATGGGCAATGCTACCCGACTCGGGTAGGTGTGCCACAAGGCGGCCCTCTTTCGCCGCTACTGTCAAATGTACTTCTCGACGATCTGGACAAGGAACTGGAATACCGGGGTCATTGCTTCGCACGTTACTGTGATGATTTTGTGATACTCGTTGGCAGTCAACGATCAGGGGAGCGAGTGATGGATAGCATTACCCGTTACCTTGAACGAAGGCTGAAATTAACGGTAAATCCGACCAAAAGCGAGGTGGTGAAAGCCACCAAAGCAGAGTTCCTGAGTTTCACCTTTACAGGTAAGAAAATCCGGTGGACAGAGAAGAGCCTGCGCTGCTTCAGGCGGCAAGTCCTTAAACTCACCAGCCGCAGCTGGGGTGTATCAATGGGCTACCGTTTGCGAAAGCTTACCGAATATATCAGGGGCTGGATGGGTTATTTCAGAATAACCGAATATTACCGTCCTATTCCGCTACTGGACCAATGGATACGTCGGCGTATCCGCTGCTGTTTTATCAAGCAGTGGCGTAAACCGAAAACCCGCTATCGAAATTTGGTCAGGTTGGGCGTTGATCACATCAAAGCCGCCGGGATCGCAATCAGTAGCAAAGGGTATTACCGGTTAAGCAAAACCTTTGCAACACAGCAGGCACTCAACGACAGTTACCTCGCAAAACTTGGGCTTGTTTCGCTGAAAGACTTATGGATTAGGTTTCACTATCCTAGGTGAACCGCCCGGTGCGGACCCGCATGCCGGGTGGTGTGGGGAGAGCTGGAGAAAGACCAGCTCTTACCCGATTAGGTTTTTATTGTAGGTACTGACGAGACTGAGAGAGCATTTGTCCCGATGCTTGCTGTTTCAACTCTAGATACTTTCGCTCGTAATGTTTCGATCAGGTCAGTAATGGGTTTGTCCCAAAAATAACGGATAATATCAACAACTTCCTTTTGGCCCGCGACAAATTGCAGTCTGTGGTTAGGAGTTATTGAGAAAAAAGTTTCAAGAATACCAATGGCTATTTTGAAGTCTTCAATTACGTCAAACTGTGAGCCAAGAGTAAGAACTGTTTTGATTCCAGATTCAGCCCTTAAGTTAACCAACTCCATATCACTGTCTATTTTACCAACTCCAATTCCGAAACTGCAGAAGCTAGACTTTTTATTCCAGAAGTTTTCACGATTCAACTTGACCGCATTGTTACCCTCGACCTCACCCAAAATTGCTGTATTTAAGGTGTCACCTTGAAACCTATTGATAATGAAGCACAAGTCAACATACTTTATATCCTCGTACACATTAGAAATCGTTTTTTCATTGTATCCAAAAATTTCGGCAGTTGTAGCATTAAGAAAATTAGCACCACTGTAAGAATCTATGCCGCATACAAAAACCCCATAAGAATGAAAGTTTCTTTTCAAATCAAAACCATAATTATTGGAGATTTCACTCATCAAGGAGTCAAAGACAGGTTTCCCTTCTGCGCTCATAAGATAATGACAAAGGAAATATTGTAACCCCCAATTATATATATTGTTTCTTATTCTTGAGAGAAACATTTGTTCTGTATGTGCATTGAAATTTGCTAGTGTGCGAGGATGTTCCTGCGGTATGCTTTTTTTAATATTAAATTGAAGTTGCTTGTGCTCATATAGTGTTTCTAAAACAGAGCAAAAATGCATTGCCCAGTAAGATTCAAAGCTGTCCCTGAATCCAGGCTTAATAAGTCTGATAACTTCATTCATATCTGATCTTAAATTTAAACTCGATGTTGATCTAAAAACCTAACGCCGCCAGCAGGGGCCGAAAAACCAGAGCGAAGCGGCGGTTTTTTGGTCCCTCTGGCTGGCCTTGTTAAATTTTTTACTGCACAAAACCAGATGCCTGTGCCATACCCCTAAATTGCCCCATAAATTTCTCAAGTGCTTTTGTAGCAGCTAGGTCTATTTCTTCGCTCGTAATAGATTCGATGCTTTTTGATGGATTAATTTCGGGTATTGTGGGACGTTGATAGTACCTAAAACCCATAGGTTTAAGGGATGACTGATTCTTTACATCGTAAAATCGAGCACTAACATGATCTAAAGCTTCTGCGGTACAGCTTCCAAACTTGCAGCCAGTATATAAGCCGTAGCCATCGATATATGCACTGGAATTAGGCCATGCTGGCCCGTTTAGCGGATGAACCACAATAATGAAATCTAGCCCGTTCTCAACAGCAACCTGATTGAAGACCGATTTAACATCGCTCTTGAAGTAAATATTGCTCGATGCGTAAGAGAATAAGCTGAATCTCTTTTCGTACAGGTCTTCATTTTCCTTTAGCTTCACCAGCTCATAGTTTTTCACCGCAAAAATCTCTGCTATTTTCTCATAATATTTCTGTTTGAAATCTGTATCAGAGGAGGCATTCACTTCTTTATTTTGGAAAATAGTGTTGCCTACGTGCTCGTGTTTTGGATAGTCATCAATTAAGAGGAAAAGTCCTATCTTTGATGTGGGCGATGGTGGCCCAAAGTTTGCGGGTACTGAAGCACACGAGGCTAGAGTAATGGACAGTAACAGAATTAAAATCTTTGGCACATTTTTCTCCTAGAAATGTAACAGCTATTAAAACTCAAACGAGTGATATCAGATATTACACTCACACGCGCCATATCCCCCCAAATCAGAGAAAATCAACGCACTCGAGATATATCCCGTTTTTTCAATCCGTCAAAAAGTCATTAATTATCAACAGACTACGAGCTGTTCTACCTACCGTACCGAATAGGCCGCGAGTGAGTTATTTGCATTTTTGGTATTTTTTCAATAACACTGTACAAAATAACAGTTATTGAGTTTACCATGCCATCTGCTTTTATGACTGAAGCAGACAAAACTCTGAGAGTGAGGGGCTATAGCTTTAAAATCAAGCTGACGGTTTCTTTAACAAAAAGACAACCGGATCTACATTGATATGACAAACCCGTGTGCTCATACAGTAAAAAGCCCTTGTCGCAAAATACAAGAAGCACGCTACCGCCCTGAGAGTTAAATCTGCCGAAACAGCAGACAAGCACATATCCCTTGGCTCAATGGCATTCTGGTTGGATGAGTAAACAGGTTCTATTGAGCGACATTGTGCCAGTATTTTTCATTGAAGGGCAGATATTAGGGCTTAATTTTTGGCAACAGGAGTAAAAATTCTTGAGGTTTGGCAGGACCTGAAGACTCCAGGTCCTGAAAAGTCTATCAGCGCTCAATACGCCAGGTGGTTCCTTCCCGACTGTCCTGCAGGATAATACCCTGACTGGCCAGCTCCTCACGGATACGATCCGCTTCAGCAAAGTCACGAGCCTTCTTGGCATCTTTGCGCTTCTGAATCATTGCTTCAATCCAGGCTTCATCGACATCGGCTCCGGACTTCAGGAAAGACTCGGCATCACCTTGCAGAATACCCAGGATGCCACCCAGTTTGACCAGCAAAGCTGCCAGCGGCATGGCTTTCTGCTCATCTTCGGCACGAATGGTATTCAGCTCACGTACCAGTTCAAACAGGGACGCCAATGCTTCCGGTGTATTAAAGTCGTCATCCATGGAAGCCATGAACTTTTCTTCAAAACGAGTGCCTTCAGCCGCAGTGACACCAGCCACATCCAGTCCTTTCAGTGCAGTGTATAGACGCTCAAGGCGAATAGACGCCTCTTTCAGACTATCTTCCGAGTAATTAACCGGACTGCGGTAATGACTGGAAATCAGGAAATAACGCACGACTTCGTCCGGGTACTTATCCAGCACCTCACGAATCGTAAAGAAGTTACCCAGGCTCTTGGACATTTTCACATTATCAATGCGAATGGCACCTGAGTGCATCCAGGTATTCACGAAGGTCTGACCGTTGGCCGCTTCACTCTGGGCAATCTCGTTTTCATGATGAGGGAACTTGAGATCTGAACCGCCGCCGTGAATATCAAAGGTTTCTCCCAGGCAGCACTTACCCATAACCGAGCACTCTATATGCCAGCCAGGACGGCCATTACCCCAGGGTGAGGCCCAACTTGGCTCACCTTCTTTAGCTCCCTTCCAGAGCACAAAGTCCATAGGGTCTTCTTTCTGCTCATCGACTTCGATACGGGCACCGGCTTCCAGTTCTTTCAGAATTTTTCCAGACAGCTTGCCATAGCCATCGAATTTGCGAACCCGGAAGTAAACGTCGCCATTGCCCGGTGCATAGGCAAAGCCTTTCTCAACCAGGTCACTGATCATTTCGATCATACCTTCCACGTGCTCGGTCGCCCTGGGTTCCTGATCAGGCTCCAGATTGCCGAGACGTTTAAAGTCTTCACGCATGGCGGCGATCATACGATCTGTCAGCACGTCAATAGTTTCACCATTATCAGTGGCGCGACGAATGATCTTGTCATCAATATCAGTGATATTGCGAATGTAAGTCAGGTTGTAGCCTTTAGCTCTCAGGTAACGGGAGACCACATCAAAAGCCGTAACCGTTCTGGCATGACCAATATGGCACAGGTCATAAACTGTCATACCACAGACGTACATCCGCACATGATTTTCATTCAGTGGTTTAAAGGCTTCTTTGGTTCTGGTCAGGGAGTTGTATATCTGCAACACGTTCTTTGTCCTGTAGCCCGATGATCCAGGCTGTATGCTCTCCCTGAAATGGGAGAGCTTGATTCCACTCGTCAGACTTTACTGGCCCAGGTATCCTTGAGACCAATCGTCATATTGAACACGGGTTTTTCAGAACAGTGTTCACGTCGATCGGCGACAAAATACCCTTCCCTCTCGAACTGAAAGCCCTGTTCCGGCTTCGCTTCTACCAGAGAGGGTTCAACCCAGCCTGTCACCACTTCCAGGGAAGACGGATTCACATGAGCCATAAAGTCTTCATCACCCTTGTCTGGAGCAGGGTTATTAAACAGGCGATCGTACTTACGGATTTCTGCCTGCTTGCCATGGCTCGCTGACACCCAATGAATCACACCACGAGGTTTAATACCTTCAGGAGGGTTTTCTCCCACTGTACCGGGTACATAGCTGCAGTGAATCTCAGTGATTTTGCCCTGTTCATCTTTAATTACCTGGTCTGATTTGATGACATAGGCACTGCGCAGGCGCACGTACTCACCCGACACCAGTCGCTTGAATTTTTTGCGTGACAGAGTGGTGTCTTCAGTAAAATCTGAACGATCAATATACAGTTCACGTGTAAACGGCAGTTTACGCTCACCCAACTCAGGCTTGTTAGGGTGTGCCGCTGCGGTCATTTCCTGTACCTCGCCTTCAGGCAGATTGGTAATCACGACTTTCAGCGGATTGATAACCGCCATGGCACGTGCTGCGTTGTTGTTCAGATCGTCACGGATCGCATGCTCCAGCATGGAAACATCAGCAATACCGTCGGAACGACTGACGCCCACCATATCGGAGAATTTGCGAATAGAAGCCGGTGTGTACCCACGCCGACGCATACCGGACACGGTAGGCATACGGGGGTCGTCCCACCCTTCTACGATACCTTCATCCACCAGTCGCTTCAGTTTTCGCTTGCTGGTGACGGTGTAGTTCAGGTTCGTTCTGGCAAACTCGAATTGTCTCGGCCTTGATGGCACCGGCAGGTTCTCGATAAACCAGTCGTATAACGGACGGTGGTCCTGAAATTCCAGTGTACAGATCGAGTGCGTTACCCCTTCAATGGCATCTTCCTGACCATGGGCAAAGTCATAGCTTGGATAGATACACCACTTATCACCCGTCTGGTGGTGAGGCACCTTGCGGATACGGTAAAGAATCGGATCACGCATATTCATGTTGGGGTTCTGTAGATCAATCCTGGCCCTCAGGCTGCACTGACCTTCTTCATACTCACCGGCACGCATCTTTTCAAACTCTGCCAGATTCTCTTCTACAGACCGCTTGCGGCATTCCGTTTCAACGCCAGGGGTATTAAAGTCACCCCGGTTTTTAGCCATGGACTCGGCGTCCTGATGATCCACATAGGCCTTTCCTTCTTTGATCAGGTAGAGAGCCCATTCGTAAAACTGATCAAAGTAGCTGGAAGCATAGCGAACCTCTCCGCTCCACTTGAAACCCAACCAGCGAACATCTTCCTGAATGGCATCGACATACATCTGCTCCTCTTTTTCGGGATTCGTATCATCAAACCTCAGGTTACATTGGCCATTGAATTGCTCAGCCAATCCAAAGTTCAGACAGATGGAGGTGGCGTGTCCAATATGCAGAAAGCCGTTGGGCTCCGGCGGAAATCGGGTCTGAACCGATTGAACCAGACCTGCAGCCAGATCCTTTTCAATGATCTGCTCAAGGAAATTACCGGATTTTGATGGTTTGTTGGATGAAGTGTCTGTTGTGCTCATTGCAACCAGCGTCTTGGAAGAGAAAGCCCTCTCTGATACAGAAGCCCGGAGACATCAGACCGTTCAGGATCTGACCCGCCCATGCTCTAGAGGGAATGCATTATTTTACCGTAAAAAAATCTTTTGCCATCCAGAGCGATAATAGACTTTTCAATCGCCCATGGCTGTTTGGTTAACGCCTGAGACTAACATTTTCCCGTCGAAGGGTACAGGTCAGACCGACTTTTGGCTTGCGGTTTCTGTAAATAGTTTCCTGCATCTCAAGCAGCTTGATTAAGTCACCCATCGCTGTTTATTCCACTCTGACCTTTTACACCTGTCTCATAACCACCTAGAATTGGAGGTTTTCCGTTCGCGGATCATCTGAACAGAGATTACGGTAACCCTATGGTTGTACTGCACACCAATTTTGGCGATATCAAACTGGAACTGGACGCTGAAAAAGCCCCCAAAACTGTGGCTAACTTTCTGGAATATGTAAAGAGTGGCCACTTTGACGGTACCATCTTCCACAGGGTCATTGATGGTTTTATGATCCAGGGCGGTGGTTTTGAGCCAGGTATGCTTCAAAAAGAGACACAGACACCTATCGAAAACGAAGCAGACAACGGCCTGAAAAACACCATTGGCACTATTGCCATGGCCAGGACGATGGACCCACATTCAGCTTCATCGCAATTCTTTATCAATGTTTCTGACAACCATTTCCTTAACCACACCTCCAAGACGCCGGATGGCTGGGGCTATTGCGTATTTGGTCAGGTCACTGAAGGTATGGATATTGTGAACAAGATCAAGGCGGCTAAAACCACCTTCCGGGCCGGTCATCAGGATGTTCCTGAAGATGACGTGTTGATTGAGTCTGCTGTCGTCGAATAGGAAGCCGATTGAATGAACATACAGTTCATTTCTGACCTGCATCTGACACCCGAACGCCCGGACATTGTCCGGGCGTTCACTTCTTTCATGCAGGAGCAGGCTTCTCAATCAGATGCTCTTTACATTCTGGGCGATTTCTTTGAATACTGGGTGGGCGACGACGCCATGGAACCCTTTCATCATGACATAGCCCGTCAACTCAAAGCCTACTCTGATTCAGGCAAGCCACTGTTTGTGATGGCAGGTAATCGTGACTTTGCCATCGGCAAGGATTTCCTGAGAATGACCGGAGCCACCTGGCTCAATGACCCCTGCGTCATTGACCTGAATGGCGAGACGGTTCTGCTGATGCACGGTGACCTGCTCTGCACGGGTGACACGCAATACCTTCGCTACCGCAAGATTATCCGCAACCCTCTGGTTCTGGGCATACTTCGCCTCACTCCACGGAGTTACCGGAAAAAACTGGCTCAAAAATTACGCAGCAACAGCAAAAAAGCCAAATCCACGAAGTCTCTGGCCATCATGGATGTCACTCCGGAGGAGGTGGTTCGGGTAATGGACAAGTATCAAGTCAAAACGCTGATTCATGGTCACACTCATCGCCCGGATACCCATGAAGTCGAACTGGCTTCAGGTACCGGAAAACGGATTGTACTTGGCGATTGGGACCGGCAGGGTTGGGTGCTGACCTGTGACGAATCAGGACTGAAAATGGACGCTTTCTGTATCGAGCCACTCCTGTAAGTTGAGATAATACCGACCCGGCACCTACTGCTATCTATCCATCTTCCAATAGCGATGATGGCTTCTTATGGATTATCATTCGTCCTTCAGGATTCCCATTGACGTTGTAGTCATATGATCCTCCCGAACAACAAATGAAGGCTGCCATGGCCACCACCCGTTAATCTCGACATGTCTTTTCCCTGAAGACCACCTGCCCAGCGGCGTATCCCAATGATAGAATTCTGTGGTGCTGGGTATTGCATCAACAAACTCCATTTTCAGGGCCAGTTCTGTTGCATTCAATGGAATACCCTCCATAGTTCTGGTCATAAAACCAACAATATCCTGATGCAGCTCCTTCTCACCTTCCGGAGTCTGGAACTTTAAGGTTGCCTTGATAAAGTAACTCCCCTTGTTTTCGAAGATGATTTGAAAAGCTTCAATCTCTTCCATCCAGTAAGGAATGACCTGCTTGCCACTAATCGACGCAAAGGTGTATGCAACAGGAACAAGATCTTCAGTTGTGGTGTTTGGTTGACTGGGCCAGATAGTGCTGATTACATCAGTATCACCCCCGGCGCTGGAGTATGATGCCTTTGCAGAACCATGCCCCAGCATGCTCTGTAAATTGCTGGCCTTGCCGGTAATACTCCACTGGGAAGAGTCTGAGAGTGACGCAACATTCATCCCGCTTTTTGCCAGAAGCACACTGGTTACCACTCCAAACCCCTGGGAAATGGCATCGGCTCCAGGATCATACATCTCCATATCTGCAGCGACTGATTTCAAGAAATCCATATTCTCATTGATAACCCGAAATGGCTCCTTCAAACTATCCTCCTTTACCAGATCCCATTGAGCCATCATCGCTCCCCGTTTGCTGAACTGCCATTTAAGGTCCGTATTTACGCTCGCTTTTGATGACTGATCATTCATTGGAAATGAGGCTACCTGAGGGCCTTTAACATGAGAAGTCGATATTTTCAGCTGTTCAGAAATGTCACCGGAAGCCACAGAGATTTTGGAAATCTGCTGCCCTGCAGAATGAAATGTTCCAGTATCAGTATCAATCACACCGATCGCACCCGGCTTAATGGCAAGATCCAGATCCCAGTTCCCCCAGAAGTTTGGCCTGACCTCTCGTATCAGAGCATTGAAACTATTCGACGGACCCTCTGGGTCAAGAATCGATAGAGAAGAACTGGAAAATAACTGTCCAGCTCCAGAAAAAAAAACGATCAGCAGCAGTGATTTTCTTTTCAGCAGGGGCATTGCATATCTCCCGAAAACCAGTATCCCAGTCAAACTGAATCAGAATGAAGGTGGGAAATCAGAGATGAGAAGCCGTAAGAATAGAGTCAGTTGAAAGCACTTTACGCAACAGCTATTGAGATAAATAAAAAATTTACAGCACAGGGTAAACCCACTAAGTATTCGATTATAGACTACGAAGCTGATCTACCATTCCCTGATTGGCTACATTTCAGGCAGTGGCCGGAACGCCACTGTGAAAACGGAAGGTTTCATCAGCGGACTCAATGGCTTCCCGTTCTACTTTGGCAAAAAAAGCCACTCGCTCTTCTATGGATTCTTCTGAAAGACTTTCTGCCAGAGTCAGGTAATCTTTGAAATGTCGACCTTCCGACTTGAGCAGTGACAGGTAAAACTTCTTCAGCTCATCATCAAGATATGGGGCCAGCTTGTGAAATCGTTCACAGGAGCGGGCTTCAATGTAAGCACCAATAATCAAGGTGTCCACCATTCGAGCGGGCTCCCAGGTTCTTACGTGCTTTCTTAGCGCTCCGGCATAACGTGAAGCTGACAGGGTTCCATAAGGAATATCCCGTTTTTTGATAATGGTCAGAACTTGTTCAAAATGCCTCAACTCCTCACGAGCCAGGCGCGACATTTTGTTGAGCAACTGAAAATGCCCGGTGTAGCGATACATCAGGTTCAAGGCAGTGGAAGCCGCTTTTTTTTCACAGTTTCGTTTTACTTCCGATTGCTTAGATGCACTCCCACTCCTATATCGACCCGCTATAGACATTGCAGACTGAGCGGCCTTGAGTTCATTATTACAGTGGTCGATAAGCAGTGTCGGTAGATTTTCAGGCTTGATGGCTTCAGCGATCCACTCTTCAGGCGTTTCGCAGGGTAGGAATTCAAGTATTGGATCAAGTAATTGCTGTGTATCAGTCATGGAGCCCCTCCTCTGGGCTCCAAGCATATATGCGCTCACTCAGCAGTGAAAGTGCATTTTTGAAGTCTTCGGCTCAGACTGACATACGATCGAAAAGCACAACCGAAACCGCCATCACATTTTTGCGTAGTCAATCACAATATGAGTCAGTGCCCTAATCAACGATTCTACACTTCTCCTATCACGAAAATCGAAACCACTTACTGCGTACCCACGACTATAAACCACCTGAAGTCCATACTTTTCAAGGACTTTGGCCAATTTAGGATCATCATGCTTATCACTAAAAACGGATAATCTTGGATTGGTTCCACATACCTGCTGGTACTGTGTATCTGCAATTTGGATTTTTACTGGAGCAGCCTGCCCCTGAAACCAGAAACCGTATCCTTTGTTTAACAACTTGCCTTTGCTCGTAGCGATCAACTCATCACGCCACTCGTGTGGCTGTTTACTATGATCCGGTTCGAAAGAGTCGTCATATACATCGTTTTCAGATGGCTGAATTGTATCTTGAGCCTGCTGAAGGAGATCATCGAGATCATCATTGGAATTCATCGATACACCTTTGGCTATTAGAGGATTTTTGAAATGTGTCATTGTTCCATCTTCAGGCAGACAACCTTAATGCGTATCTATACTTATTTCACCAAAAAGATTTTGATTTGACATTGCAATGGATGCGTAATAAAAACACACGAACGGGAGGCACGAAGGGATTAGTCTCTCTATATTTCTTTTATTCCATTTTCTTTTATGTATTTTGCTATTGTGCATATCCTTTCGGTGCTGCTCTCCCGACTCTTTTCAGTAAGTTCAGAGAAATCTATATCCAGTCGTTGAGCTATATATTCAAGAACGCCAAAACCACCATAAAACCTCTCCTCACTCACACAAATGCGCTGCTTATCATGTATTAAGTTCCCGTTCAGCCAATAACCAACTGTGCACTTGGCCATATTATTAATGGAATCAATGCTACTGAGAGTATCTGCATATAAAAACCAATAAGAGGCTCGAAATGAGTCACCATCAACTAACACTTCAAATTCGCTTGAAGGAGGCAACTCTGACAGTAGACACTGAACCCTGTCTCTGTGTGTAGCTCTATTCTTCTCCACTCTTGCCCTATAGGCTGAGTCATTGAGGATTTTGTCCTCACCAAGTCCTCGCCTGATTCTCTTGCATGTCGGGCAGGAGTTTGTGTTTTGGACATCAATATTAGTGGGTCTGCCCCTAAACTCTATTCCGTGGATATTGCAACGATAATACGCTTCACGAGCATTGACGTATTTGATCAACTCAAACGTTAACGATTTTTCCGAATTAAGCCGCCGGTGGTTTGCTTCACCCCTTTTCCTATTGTTGAGCCTCACGCAATCAATGCAGATTCTGTTTTTTCCAGTAAAAATAGCTTGATAAGTAGTTTGCCTCGTTTTGAGGCATTGAGTGCAAGGATATTGTGCCTTTGTTACCGATGTTAAATTTGGTGGCCACTTCGAGCGGCAGTCCTCCACCACATCCTGCGGAATACCCAGCTCAATCAAACGTTTGCTAGCAACTTCAGGCGTTAATGTGTTTCTCGGCGTGACTTTTTTCTCAGATGATACATAAGAGTAACTCAATACAGTGATTCCCTTGTACTCCTTCCGATGACCAGATAACAGTCCCATTACTCCTGTATCGGTACCCGTCAGATTGAGCTTCAGACCCAAGCGTTCAAAGTGCAACCCGATCTGATCCCTCAGGCTTCTTTTCGTCTGTCCCTCAAAACGAATAGCCTTCCCCTGATATAAAATTTCACAAAACACCCCACAAGACTCCTTTAAGTAGCCGTGGAGCCATCGTAGCGATAATGCATATGTGTATTTAATATGGGATTGTACTAAGCTTGATGTGGAAATAGAGGATTGAACCTATCAAACGACATATCAAATAGAATTATAACCTAACAAATTAAATTTAGACAGATAAATCATCTACCACACTTCTGAGCCTTCAGATCAGAAAACCCTCGCTGCAAAGAGATTTCTCTCGTCGTTGGCGAACTTCACTCTCTTAGCCTTAGACCATTAATCCGTACGAGATATTTACTAAATATTTATTGCATTTTAGTAAACCGACAGCTATCTTGTTATGTAAAACAAGGGTATATGTTTACTAACAAAATTTATGAGGTAGCCATCATGTCTTCAAATCTGATCAAGTTAGCACTCAAAGATCTCCAGATAACTCAGAAAGAGCTGGCGTTAAGGCTCGGCGTGTCACCTGCACAAATCACTAAGTGGAAAGCGGATGAATATATGTCCCGCGATATGAGTGAAAAAATTAAGGGTATTTTGGATCTCGATCAGCTAGATCCAGATGTGGTTTATTGGACAGGGGGCGTAAAGGAGGCCAATAAGTGGTACACGCTGGTTGAATATTTGGCTGAAATGGCCGAGGAAAATGCGGAGTGTAACTATAACACTCAGCCTTTCGATGATGATATGGGGTTACTGTTATTCTACGTCCTTCGAAGTCTAACCGAAGCAGGGATTGAGATACCGAAGACGTTTCCAGCAGACATTGATTTTGATTATTCAATGGACTACGACGAAAATGAAGAGCTTTTTGACTCCCTTATCAGGGTTAATCCGTATTCAAGTCTTATATATGAATTACTTATTGCTTGGGCTCAATTATATGATTTTTATGCTGCATTCGTTTCAGACATTACTTATGATGATGAACTTGGACTATTTGAAGATTGTCGTGAATTAGAGTTTTGTTTGCCTCCTCTTGCTCTAACCAAAATAGGAAAAGAAAATGAATTACTGACAAACTACAATGATTTCCGATATAAGACAGAAAAGTATTCTGAAAAACTAATTAACGAAATAAAGAGACAAGCCGTAAAAGCTGGACACCCACTAAAAGCTGAATTATACCATCTCATCTCGCGTGATCCCGGCTCTTTGGTTCACGAGGCAGAGGCGGAAGCATTTGGATTTAACGATGACAGAATACATCCAGATGTCTACATGAATGAGATTCTGACAAATTTGAGGCTTATACATCAGGTACTGCCTGCCATCTGTGAGAAGCTGGATGTGGAGTTAACTATTGAACGGTCAGAACTTTCAGCTAGGTAGGATATTTTTTCTAAACTAAAGCGAGGTGCGGCCCATTGGACCGCACCTCTCTCTTCGACCTCTATAGTCATCAGCACCACTAAAACTCTCTTCATGCTTCCTCCTGAGAGAGCCACTCCTTAAAGGCTTTTTAGGTTATCATAAAGTTCCATTACATCTTTATGTCGCGAGACCAGTGTACCATATTCAGGAGTCATGAATCCCGAAAGCGTTGATTCCTGAATAGAATATCGAAGACTCACATGCTCCTCGAATAGCTCGAGAAAGCACTTTTTGTTCTTCATGAAAAACTCATCAAGCTCTTGTTCATTGAAGAAACCGTGCTCCCTAGCCGAGCAATTTGTATATGGATTCCACAAAGAACCTTCTTTAGCAAAGAACTCATATGCTTGCAGTTCTAGGGTTTCAGTATTCAACTTATCAAGAAAGTTACAACGTTTTAAGCCAGCATCTATGAAGCCTGAACGCAGACTTGCAATTTGTTCAGACTGCTCAAGATAATTTTCACAGAACTTTGCTAGATAAACTATGGTATCAACATACTCACGCGCTACTTTAAGTGGGTCACCAACCACAGGTTCATCGTTCATTCTATTCAAGCGAGCATCAATCTTAATCAGATTTGGTATGATCTGATCTAGAGTGGATTTATGTTTTTCGTGAGCTTCCATCTCATACTTGAAATTCTTCAGTTCATCAAATATCGACTGAGGCTGATATTGATGCTGGTTTACATACCCAGTTGGCATGTTATTCTGAAATAGGAAAGGTCTATTCATAATTCTGATACCTAAAAGAGGATGACACTGACGAAGCAGTGCCGTGCCAATATGCAGATAAATCGGTCAGATGTCCAGAGCAGGCAGCGACTTCACTATTTTCATCGCTGTTGACTGTATGGTTGTTTTTGCCGATGCACATTCAGCAATGGCCCACTCGATTAAGCCAACAGTCATTTCACTACTCAGTCGTGAACAGGAGGCAACAACTATTGCTTGGGAACATGCAATCACAAATCGATCACCAGAACTGAGACTACGGCCAACCTCATCAAATCGATCAGTATAATCATTGAAGCGGCGCTGAATCTCTCTTTTGGGTTCGACGATGACTGGAGCTTCAACTTCTTTCTTGCAAACCAAAATCGCATCAATATTAATGGGATCTTTGGCTGCACTTTTAGGACTTGCTACAGACATTTCTGCCTTTACCGGATGTGCCGCAACAATATCAAAACCAGCCCCGGTTACAGCATTGTAGATAGCCATCCAACCATCAATGTTGGAGTGATGGTAGCTGAAGCAAAGAAGCCCATCCTCTTTCAAGACGCGGTTACACTCCTGAAAAATACTACGGATTTTTCGAGTAAAGCTGCCACAGTCTTTATCCTGGACCTCATTTTCATGCGAAGAATCTACTCTATTGAGATATCCATATTCACCACCTAAAGCGTTAGTCAGCCAAGCATAGAAAAAGTCACTCAGCTCACTATAATGAACGAAATCAAAATAAGGCGGGTCAGTTACCACAGCATCAACGGAAGCATCAGGGATAGGCAAAGTAGAACTATCTCCGTTTAGCACCAAAGCTCCCTGCCTTGCAGAACAAAACTCGTCCCAAGAGCTAGTAACGGTAACATCTATAGGATCGCTACAAACCACTTTCTCTGAGGCACGACCGCTTCCACGTGTATTCAAAGAAATCTCAAAGGGCTTATCCAGATATGTTTTGGCCTTTATCAGTCTGCTCTTGAACAGAGTGGAAAAAGTGCCACTGCTCTTAGGCGTACCCCATACACTGTTTTCAAGAGGAGTCCTCTCAGGTTTCAGAATATGATTGGAGAACATATGCCGAACAGCACCAGTGCCCTCGCCCTTGAAACTACAGAACAAGTTGTTGAACTCAAGTGTGCCACTGAAGAGGCATACGAAGTGGTCACGGACAACCTTACTTTCTATCTTTAGTATTCTCTCAAGAAGCAAACCTAGACAGAGTAACTGCCGATCATTGAAAAAAACTCGCCACGAGTTGTAGTTATAACCTCTAGCCTGATCCGTATTATGACCGGGACGGACCATCATAGTCGGCAAGGGCAATACGCCTTCAAGCTCTGCGAGGCGATCACGAGCCTCCGCCAGAAGATTAAAATCAAATTCTGTTGGCTTGATGTAAACCTTATTGCCTGCTTCATCAAGAGCCATCACAGCATATAGCTTATGACTGGGAGGCTTACCAGAGTTAGCTATTAAGTCTTTGATCTTGTATTCATTGCCTTCTGAGTCAACGACCTTTGCCCCTCTAGCTGGGCCTGCCTGGGGGTTGAATTCGTGCGAACAGCAAGGGCATTCAACCTCTGTACTGTTGTATTTTTCTACAAAGATGGACTCGCATGAAGGACACCAAATTTGTGAATCTGGTTTCTTGCTTGGGTAGGCGTTTTTACTGAATACGTAGCTCGAAAACAGTGGAATTTCTTCAGCTGATGGAGTTGTGACCACCTTTACCCAAAAATAATATAGAGCTTGCGTAGGCTTGCTAGAGTTCGGCACCGTAGTAGTGTAGTAATGCAAAATGCTTTTCTTGATGTCCCTTTCAATCAGCTTGAATTCGTTCTCTAGCTCCAGTGGATCTACTCTGGTCAATGCCTGTGAAACCATGAACGTACTAACAGGGTTCACGTCGCAGCCAATGACATTAGCACCCAATTTTGCAGCTTCACCCAACGTCGTCCCTGACCCCATGAACGGATCAAGAACAACTTTACCTGAGTGCTTCTGGCGAGCATGGAAATCTACCCACTCACCTTCAGTCAGAGCCCCTGAGACGATGGAGCGAAAAACGCTCCCCAAGCGCTTTGCCCACCACTTGTGAATATGATAGATGGGTCGATTGATCTCCTTTCGGTAGCTTTCGTTCTCAGCTATAGGATCGATCTTTTCGAATGGAAAGTCTGTTTCAATAACGTGTTTCAAAGTTATGCACTCAGTACTGGCATAGATGCCGATGTTCTTTTTTTGGCCTTTCGAGTCTTACAGTCAGCGAAAATATCTTGAATTGCTACAGGTGGTGCTGTGGAAACCTGCTTACCGTTATCGATGATGTTGTATAAGAAAACATTACCTTGAACATCAACTCGAGACACTTCCTCTGTGGCTAAATGCGAAATCCCTAAAGTGGAACAATCATACTGCTTCCCCACAAAAACTTTTCTGGTGTGAAAGCAAGTCAGCTTGTAATTCAGTGGATTCGGGTATGTATACATAGCTCTATGGCGAACTGATCCCTCACCATATGGACCATGATGATACTCTGATTGGTTAGCAACTTTGGCTTGCTTGTGAAGGTCAAAATCGTAATTTATGAAGTCACCGTGCATCAGGATGAAGGTTACAATGCTAGAGCTATCGTTGCTCAGAAGAGCATATAAGTAGTAGCAAGGAATATCTACAGTGCTGTTCCCAACTTTTATCATGGCTGTGCCACACGGCAAGCAGCTATTGTAATCCATCGTCAAACCGCGAGAGTCGGTGCCATTGGCTTTCTGTATCAATTTCTTCACTTCGATCCCAACAATCACGCCAGACCGCCTATCTCGGATAATGATATCTGGTGTGGTCAACTTACCCGAACTGGTGACTTCTAAATCTGGGAACGCTTGCTGAATTTCTTGGTGAATAAGGCAGTCGAAAGGGTCATCCTGCACTGTCCCCACCAAAGCTGGAGCGCGGAGATCAATAGGTATCACGCCATTTACAGTCAGACCATAAAAGTGATCGTAAACACTCTTCATTATCTGTTGGGCACTATGGAACATTGCTCTACTCTTCAAGGTGACTTCAGCTGCATAGTCTGACTTGAATCCGCGCCCATTGATACTATGTATTTTTCACTGCAACGGGATTAGACGATAGTTCAATAGTCCGATAAGCCTTAAATTTGGCTACAGGATTAGACTTAACGAGAAGCTCTAAAGAAGGTTTTTTGTGGGTATGTTTACTATTGACATGAACCAGTAAGCGCCCTCGAGTGGGGCGCAGGAGAGATCAATCTTTCTTTTCGAGTAGCTCGGCTTGCACTTCCACAGTCATTTCCATATACGGAACTTTGTGGCTCGCATGGACAGAGGAGCTTGCAGCCATGCTGTTAATGGAATATTTGGAGCTGCCCGTCTGTTCCATCAGATACGACTGAAACTTCGTCTTAGGCCAGACGTACCTTTGCGCTGTGGACCATGAATACACTTCCTTAATGAATCCAGTGATCGTATGCAGTTGCGTATTGTACTTAGGTGCATCCTCGGGGAATTCATAATCCTCTGGAGCGTTGGGAGCCCAACTCTTTTTTCTTGGCTCGGTACGGGGACCTCGACGCCTGTCCACTTTAGGAGTATCGGGGACCTCGACATCATCTCCAGTGGATACTGGTTCATCTTCAGCCAGACGTTCTTCAATCAGCTTGGCTACCTTCTGATTGGTCTCAGCTTTACTTCCGATTCTCTTGAAATTGGAGCCAGTCAATTCGTTGAATATCTCGATGGCTTCTTTTAATGAGAGTTCGCCAGCTTGAGATGCTTTGAGCGATGTCTCCAAATCTTTTCTATTCACTTTAAATTCTCCTTAGTTGGTAATAAGACCTTCCAACCATTTTCTAAATGGATCAACGATGATCTTTAATTGTTGTCCTATTGCCCTTGTCATCGGTGATGCATTGCTTCTTATATCCGCAATCTTGGACCTTAACTCTGGTTCGATTCCCTTTATCATCTTCAATGTAGTAGGTTGAACTTTTACTGGTTGAATGCCCGTCCTTGATTCGATATGAACCGTTTTCAGTTTCAACTCGAGTCGTTTTACCAGTTTCATAAATACGAACGTCAGAAGCGGAGGCGACACCTGAGAATGCAAGAGCAAAAATGATCGAAGTGATAATTGATTTGAACATTTTGTTTTCCTCTGAATTTAGGGATTAGCTTCCTTGCTACCCCCATTGAAGGTCAACGGATTAGATCATAGTACAATCGTATTCCACCTTGATCGACATGTTTGTGTCACCGCTTGTCATCTTAATTAACGGAATCGCATATGCCGCCAGTTCCAACGTCGAGCCCGTCGTAACATCCACAAAAGTGTTATCCGAAGCTGCATCAATCTGTACTGGGTTGATAGCAACATTATTACTTTGCTTCCCTTTCAGATTAAAATAAACGTTATTGGCTTCGTAGTGTTCTCCGGTAATGTAATCAAGGATACCGCCCGAGGTTATGATCTCGCTGAATTTCAATTTACCCATTCCCGATCCCGCTACTTCACCGCTGTAATTGGAATAAGTAGTAAACTTCGTTGTATTACTGACTCCATCAACACCAAAACGAATCCCACCGTCGCCAGTGTCAGTAATCTCGATGCCACAAGTAACAGGAACAGTTCCAGAGAAGTTAAGTCGCACAACACTTTCTGGAGCAGCAAATGCATTGAAACTTACAAAACCGATAACAGCACCAGCGGTTAACAGCATTACGTTTTTCATTATTATCACCTTTTGATTGTGAATCTGTCGTCTTCAATAATTCTGTTTCAGACAACTATTTACATTGGAGAGTCATCGTTGATTGAACATCTCCATTGGCTGTTAATTGGTAAGGCTTATTACCTTCAACAATTATATTACCGCCGTTAGAATTAACCGTCTGACCGTCATTAACGAGCAAAGAAGCGTTTTCGTTGTCGAACTCGCTAAACGTTAAGGTCGAATCACCTTCGAAGTTTTGTTCCACAAGCAAGTCAATTATATTTCCATCCAGTAGAGTGAACTTCCCTCTGGATCGACCTGAACGAAACGCACGAAGTCCACAAGTCCTTGGGACTCTTCCGGTGAATGTCAGATTAACTTCATTAGCGAGGACGTGAGGTGCAATGAATAGAAGACTTGCGATGATGGCTCTGGTCGATTGTTTCATTTGGGAGTCCAGAGAAGGAAGAGCCCCGAAGGGCTCAGGAGGGAGAGTTAGTTGCAGGTAGCAGTAATAGTTTGCTCTGCGGTATAGCTTATTGGATCATATGTATTTTCAGGATTAACGAAGTAAGCGAACAATTTAATATCAGTATTCGGCTTCACGGCCGCTACCTTTGTATTGGTACTACTGCCATTATATAACTTGTCAATTGAACTGCCGCCCGTATGCGTGTACTCAGCAAGAAGAGATAAATCGGACCCATGCCAAACGACGTTATCGCCCCTCTTAGTGTCAGTTTTTGTTACAGTGAACTCAGTGTTGGTCGTATTATTACCAACGATCCTGAATACTGCTGCGGCGGTATCGTCACCTTTGCCGTTAAAGGTTATATCGCCGGTAGCTTCCTTCACTTCCATACCACACATCTCTTTCGCCGTGGCATTGAACTCAAAAGTACTCGTACCGCCCGACATAGCAGCTTGAGCAGTACCAGCAGCAACAGTAAGGGCGATGGCAGCAGCAACAATAGAGGTTTTCATTTATATCACCTTTCGGTTTTGGTTAATTCAATTAGTTCGTTTTGAACTTGCGTTTACTATCTTTCCGAATCAGTTTCAGGTAAACGCTTAATTTCAATTTATTTTGAAACTTTATTTACCAATCTCTGGTACCACGAAAAGCCCCAACTAAGGAGCTTGTACGCGTTTTCATCTTTTATTCCATTGAGGAGGCCCAATCCAGCTTACTGGCACCCTGAAGCAATTTCAGCTTAGCTTTCATTTCTTCCAACTCTAATCTCTTACGCTCCATAGCGTACTCATAAAGAATGGAACAATCTGGAACACGCTGACCGAACTTATAAGTCAATTTAACCCCAACGGATCTGTCGTCGCTCATATCGGAGGAGAAATTATCCCCAGCATTGTAATCGTTATCGTAATTACTCCCTTCTGCATACAGTTCCAATTCATATGGTTGATCATCACTCGAACAACTCATCCCATCCGAATCCCTGAATGAGGATGATGCGTTTACAATTAGTGGAAGACTTAGAAGTATTCCCGCTATGATTTTAGTTTTCATTTCGTAATCCCGATTTCGTTTCCAGTACCTTCCTTGAATCAGAAAGTACAGACAACGCTTATTGAACCCAAGCCAAAACAGCCTTCATGCACACTTGGGCCCTTAACATCGTCCCGCTATCAGCACTTAATACGCAAATATTGAAGGACTGCGGAGAATTCGGTTTATCAATCTGAACTGGTACTTGGATCAATCTGGTCTGCTTACTCTCCAAATGAATCCTCTTGATTACTTCGCCATCAACCAAAATTTCAAATTCACCAGCACTGTTATTCAAATTGCCAGCTGTAATCGGAACCGTACGAACCGGAGAACTGCTAATAGCTTCCATCATCATTTCTATGTAACGATCAGATCCAGCTTCAACGTCTTTCGAGAAGCCATAGGATATTGGGGATATGCTGGTTGAGTTGGCAGCCATTGTAACGGTCATCAAAGAAGCGGCCAGTAACTTTTTAAACATGATTTATCTCTCTTGATGTTTGCGTACACAATCTATCTTCATGATTCAGAAGACAACGGGATCTACATAATTTGTCTCTGACACTCTTTCGCGAGATCTGGATACACATCAGATATCATCCTCAATATCCTATTCCTAAGATACATAAAGGCAGAGTGACTTCTGTAGAATTGGTTAGAAGCGTCATCATATGAACGGCCACCTACAAGAACTGCATGGTGCCTTATGTGATTTACGTTATCACGATCGGATTCGCAGGGCAGATCAATCTTGGAAACTTCGATTGGAATCGAGGCAGCAAGCTCCATCAATTGATTCGAACGTTGATAAAGTCTCCGGCGACGTGCTCTGTCATCGCGACACATGGAAGATTGGATACTCTTTTTGGTTCGATTATAACTTCCACGCCATTTGGACGTTGGCTCTATGACTCTACTTGAATACATTATTAACCTCATTTCGAAAGAGGCCGCGATTATCGCGGCCACTTGACATTAATAGTTGACGTACACTTCCTTTACATCACGAGTGACATTCGTCTTGGTTCGAGTAATCAAGCCACCCAAATACTTTGATGTTATTGTTGTACGAACCTCGATAAAGGCCAACTTTTTGTTCGAACTGATCTTACGAAAATTAACTGTTCTCTCCACCTGAACCGATGATGTTGGACTGATCGGAGTCTTAGCAGAAGTACGGATCATGTCTCGATAAAAGTGCATTTGATTCTCTCGTTTGCGTTTGAATTGAGTACACTATCCGATAATTCAATTCAGAGGAGAACGTTTGATTTGTATTCTTGATATTGGGCCTTGCATAAACCATTCAAATACGATCGGATACCGACTTTGGATAAGCCTGTAGTCTCATGAATGTTATTAATGAGCTCACCCCTCTTGAAAACATAATTAGTAGCTGTCGCCCACCGGAGTAGATCACACACATAATTAACTTTGGAGCCATTGAACGTAGGTTTATTAATCGTTGTTTCAATCTTATCAGCACCACATTCAAACAGTGATGTAGTTCCTATGACCTTATAGATTGCTTCCACACGATGTTTACTGCCAGCAGACCAATCCTGGACTTCGCCATCAATCAATGCCAGAACGTGATTCCTTACCAAAATAAGATAGCGTCCAGTGGGAAGGGCTCTTGTTGCTGAAGTTATCGTTTTGTGGCCTGATTCGTAAACATCCTGAATGCACTCGACGGCTCCTTCTTTCTGCATAGTCGATAGGACATTCCACATATTGGTGCCCTTCCCTTTTACGCGAGAGCCTGAGCGTATCAGTGCAGAATTAACCTGATCGACATCAGCATCAAAAACAGCTGCCAATGCTAATGGTCCGCAGAAATTTTTATCGCCTTGGAGGGAAAGATGAGAGTGAGTTTGTTTGTAGAGTTGTTGTCTGTTCATTTTCGTACCCTTGATTTGTTAAGTAGATTTTCCTACATCTTCTAAATCAAGGGCACAGGCAATCGAGGTTAGAGAGAAAGTGTTTTTTCCCACTTCTTCGATCGCCGGAAAACGGGATAGTGGATCAAGAAACTCACTCACGTTCGTTTTTTTCGAACGTCACGCGAAAACCGTATCGAATTCAAAAAAAAATAAAAAAAATGGGCCGGGAAGGGGAAGGGGAAGGGAAAATAATATAGAAGCCAATTGGCGTATAATAAATCCAGATTGTGGGGAGAGTGGATAAGTTGGACATATGCAAAATACACCATCTCAACTGTATAATCTACAGGCCAACACGATTTTATTTATCAATATCCATGATCAATCAAACTGATGCGTTAATCGAACTAATTCCTATTTAGTCCGAGCCAGCAGACACAAAAAAGCCCACTCTATGGTGGGCTTGTTTATTAGCGGCTTGGCAGGGCCGCGCCTGATTGAATGATTGGATCGATTGTTAACGATTCCACTGAGCTCTCATTAACACATCATTCTCGTAGTCACGGATAGCAGCTTCCATCTCATCAATCATTTCAACCAGATCATCAATCACTGAATCGTCGGTGGCCTTATACAGTTCATCTTTCAATTCGTTTAGTGTGGCTATTGCTTTGTTGTAGTCAGTTTGGTTAGCAATCATTTGTCTCTCTCCTCAAGTGATATGGCTACTATCCAACAATTACTAATCACTGGGCACTGATGATCTTATATTTTTTGAACCAAGATTCATCGTGTGTTTCGGACACTTCGTATTCAACTGTTTGGACTTCCCACCTGCTTTTATCTTGATTGACAACAGATTGGCCTTTAACTTCTAATTGAGGTTTTGGTTGGATGTTCAAAGTGATACCGAATGATGAAGTGTCTCCGACTTTACCTTGAGTGGCTCCAAAGGATGGAACAGCAGCCAGAATCAATGCTCCGAAAGCAACTCCTTTGATGATTGTTTGAATGTTCATGACTACCTACCCAACTGCTTAATTACTATGGGTAGCATCAACGATATACATTCAGAAGGGCACAGGATTTCAGTAGTGGATTATCACCATACATAAAAAAGCCCACCGAAGTGGGCCTTGTTGACTTTTGATTGATTAAGCGATAGCTGCTTTATAAGCGTTGTACTCTTCACGTGCATGAGTATGGAAATAAGAAACCACAGCATGCTTTGACATTTCAAACTGTTCCATCACAACCTTTCTGAGTACACCACGTTCACATTCGATCAACTGTTCAGCCATCAACTTGAACAATGCTTTCAATCGACTCAGCTTGGAGCCCATCTCCAATTTCTGGATAATGACAACCATCTGTTCGTGACTACAGAATCGACCACACACTTCTTCTACTTCATTGGAGCTAACCACTTCTTCAACTTCAGCATCTTGAGCAGCTTGAATCCAACGTTTAACGGTTCTTGGATCGATGCCGTATTGCTTAGCAACGTCTTTAACTTCAGCATCTTGAGCAGCTTTAACAACTTCAGCTTTGAATTCGATTGAGTATTTCATTTCTGTATTTCCGTGGTTTCGTTTAACTTGAGTACACTATCCAATAGATTGGTCAGGTGGACAACAATTATTCAAACGGTCCAAATAAATCTTCATTATCAAGTTGATTGAAATCAGCCATTACTTTATCTTCGTATTCACGAATGGCATCTTCCAGAACAAAGTGATAGGTTTCCAAGTCAATCATTTCCAATTCATCAGCGTGTTGAATTCTCTTTTCAACTTCCTGTATACGCTTCAGAGCTTCACTGTATTGCCGTTGGGTGATAATAGTGACACCCATTTCAATCGCTTCTTCCATTTCAATTTCAAAGTTCATAACTGCTCTCCAATTGATATGGCCCATTATCCAATGGAATTATCGGATGGGACAACGCATCCCATCGAATAATTTCACTCAGAATCCAGTCAGCCAACTATTCTTCAATGATTGGAAGCTTGAATAGCCATCATTCACGTATATGTCAAATCCAACAAATTGAATCTCGCATACATTGAACACATCTATAATGTATCCCTCTGACTTGTATTCAAAGTCATAGTCACGTTCGATCAGCAGGTTGATGACTTCTTTCAGATGCTTGATGTGTGCTTGTGTCATTTCGGTCTCTCCGTTAATTGATATGGCTATCTTCCAACCAATCCTATGATTGGGCAACGTTCTTATCAAATTTATTTCTCGCGATTACAGCTACAGCAAAAGCTACAATCCATAATGGCCACACGACCAAGCTGGCTATATTCAACCAGAAAACTAATCTACACTTTTCAGTTGGTTGAGCAATGGCATATGGATAGAACACGAAATAAAACGCGACAACTAACATGAATATTAAAATTATGATCTCTAACATTTGTTTTTCTCCTCAAGTGATATGGCCATCTTCCAACCAATCCAGAGATTGGTCAACCAATCCCAATTAATTATTCATCAAATCCAAACTCACCGAACACGTCATCGAGTGTGTCCCAAAGCTCATCAATCAATTCTTGTTGACCGACAGTCTTGCTTGGCATGTTCTCCAAATCACACACTTCCAAACATAATGTCCATACACTCTCAAGAAATTCTTTGTCTTCGAAAAATACAACAATCTCTTGGCTAAATTCATCGGCCAGAGTGATTTGGTCATTCTTTCTGATGAATGTTACTTCGTTTTTGATTTTCAATTCCTTATACATTTGGATGTCTCTGTGGTTTTTTTTAACTTGAGTACACTATCCAACCATCCATTCCAGTCGACAACGGATTGCTCCAAATAATTTAAAACTTTTTACCTATATAGAAGGACCCGGTTCTAAGCTGTCGCCTCCCATATTTAAAGCGATTTGACAACATTAGTAGTACAATGAGTTAGCTCTTGTTTTAAACGTGTTTAAAAGCCGATTGCTACGCAGCAGGTATAACCACTGAAAATATATTTAGATTGATATACACGTTCATTCAAAGTCTGATACCGAGATACCGTCGATTATCAATTTCTGGATTTTTGTGCTGTTGACTTTTTGGTAAATCGTTTAGAGACGTTTATTTTGAATACCGATTTGCTAAATCATTTTCCGACAGAGATCAACGGCCCAAATTTATTTTGTTGGAGCTGTTGATTTGCCCAATGGATTATGGGGGATAATTGACTTAGATTTGAGATACCAATTTGTTGGCCAATTCAACGATTAATATTTATTTTGTTGGAGCTGTTGATTTGGCCACATGGGTATAGTAGATAATTGACTTAGATTTGAGATACCAATTTGTGGGCCAATTCAACTGGGCCAATTTATTTTTTTGGAGCTGTTGACCTTTTGGTCGGAATGGTAGGAGGAGTACAAAAGGTGGAAACCCACCATTGACCTTTTGATTGAAATATTGGAGTCAATTGTGGATGAGAATGAGTTACATTAACGGAGGGAGGTTATGGTGGAAATCCACTACTCATATGGAGGTGAAATTTTTTCAGTGGTTCAAAATCCGACGATTTTTCCCTACTCATATGGAGGTGAGATTTTTTCAGTGGTTTGAAATCCGACGATTTTTTGTCAATGCTTAATTTCATACCATTTTCCTATCAGCCTCAGCATCCTTTCTTGCCAAGTCCCTTGCAGTAATCAAATGAGCTTGCACTCCATCTATACCAATCGATACGCTTCTTGCCATAGCTTGTCTATGATACTTCTGATTGCTCATATAGAATCTCGTCTGTTCGACGTTAGAATGCCTGTAGGCTATCTGGATATCCTTCTCATCCATTCCCGCTAACCAACATTCAAACGATACTACCTTTCTGTTTGTGTGAGATGATACAGCAAATTCAATACCGACCTCACTCTTAGCTCGCTTGATGAATCTATCAATGCCCTGCCAGCTAATAGGTTTTTCTACATCCTTTCTAATCACACCGAATACATACTCGGTTCCCGGATACATTTTTTTCAATTCTTTGAGGGCGCTGAACGATTCTCCGGTGAATAGTATACCGACCTGAACCTTCTTACGTTTACGTTCAACTATCTCTTCCAGATAGGCAGCATCATCTTCAAATGACAGCTGTTTCCATTCCAGACAGAGCAAGTCCCCGATCCTTAATCCAGAAGCTAACTGCATCATCGTTAATGTGTAAGCTCGATGACTATGAGACTTCAATGACTTCAGGAAGTCTGATCTTAGTTTCCGGTTGATGATTGGTTCAGCTCTCATATCAATATCCTCGTTGATTTAAGCCTACTATCCATCTTCTATTAGATTCGATCAACGGGTGACGTTTAAAAATAGTAATGTAACTTCTTGCATTAACTGCACTATATAAGTTTTTGTTATAGGAATCACAAAATCATGTATTTTCAGCTCGTTCAAACCTACAGCGAAAGCGATCTCTATCCAGCACGATTGGTGCTTATAAGTTTTTGTTATCGGGATTACGACTATTCCAGTTAGAGGTATTCCGTTTCACTGGCTGGAATTGTTTGGAGGCGTTGGGAGCTGCGATTCCTAGTAAGAATTAGTCTTGTTCGGTAATACTTCTAACAGAGAATCATTTCCGATTAGATCGAGTTGTTCGATTTTCCTGGGGGAACCAACTAAGAAAAAAAATCCAGCAAGAGGCTGGATGTGGTCGTTGTCTGATAAGAGACGCTGACAGGATAATATAGTCGCTGAGTAAGTTTTGTAAGGCTGCTCAGCTTCTATTAACTACACAGGAGTATTATTATGCATCGAAACGATCCAACCTTCCGACTCTGCGTACCTGCTTGGTACAAAGCAACTCCCCGGCTATTGCAGTGGGCCGAGGATGAGTATGATAAGGTGATTGAGCTTTCAGTCAAAGAACGGATAAAGGCAATGAAGCCTATCAATGCTAAGATTATCCGCACTCACCGCGAGCTGATCCGTTGATGTAGTCGTCGAACTGCTTCTTGAGATGGTCGTACTCATCGGCTATCTCTTCTAATCTGCGCTCAGCTTCCAGATACCTAGTTTCCAACTCTTTATCGTCGGGATTGATGCCACTCTCAATCATCAGATTGCTCCAGGGCGCAAAGTAATCCCGCATAATAATATCGTCCAATATAGTCAGCATACGCATACACATGATCTGCCATAGCTCAAAACTGGTTGTTTGATCCATGATACCTCCAATTCTTATTTGAATTTAGCAAGGATGGCATCAATCGAATCATCAGAGTCATCTTCCGATACTGCATCCTCTGTTACTGACTGCGTTTGCTTAGCCTTAGGAATGTAAGCTATCAACGTTTCTGTTAACTGCGATAACTCTTTCCTATACTGAGGATTGCCACTAAGCTCGTCCTCGTCTAACTCCAGCAACTCATTATACCGATTGATGGTCAGTTGCAGTGGATCTACCTTCGTTGACGATAACACACGTTGCTCTGGAGTCATTTCTAATGTCTTCTTAGCTAACTTCAATTCTGATTCCGCTAACTTCATCTTCAACTTGGCTACGTCTTGTTCATACTTAACTTGGAGCTCTTCGTGAGCTTGCTGGAGCTCATGGTAACGTTTCTTGTAATAGCTTGTGCCACCGGCCTCTTTGGCTCTATCGCTTGTGAATTGAGTGGCTGGGTTTGGATTTGGGTTGGCCATATGGACCTCCTTTTGGGCTGGATTGTTGGGATTGTTGGGATTGGCAGTGGCGCTTTTGCGAACTTTTCCGATTATCCGGCATCCCTACTATTTATGCGGGAATACGAGCCGATAAATTCAATTGATTGCCACTATTACCAACACTATATTATTTCCGTATCGATTTCCGATATTCCAAAAATAAAAAGCCCGATAATAAGCGACGCTGACGGAGCGTCTTATTCAGCAACGCCTATCATTATTCTCTGTACGCTCATATTCTTTATCTCGGTTTTCTCTATCTATTAACATCCTTCTTGCTACCGACTCTATGTAATAATCTATTCCTTGATCTCTTATAGCTTTCATTTCGTCTATATCATTAGTTGCATCTTCTTTTATTGTACGCATATACTTCTCCTATTAGTTGAAATCCCTCTTATAAAATTAATGGGAAGGTGTTGTTATGTGAAAATTATCAATTGAACCGGGTAGAATAACAAAAGGGCCAAAAGAGGCCGAGTATAGATTAAGACAACGATTATCTATTTCTTGCACAACCGATCAACCGTTGCATACGACTTTGAATTGACGCGAACGATCTTGCTAATTGACAACGAGCTGCCATGATAATCTCAACATCAAGTGGGATGCGATCAATCTCTTTACCAGCCTCCATCATGTCATTAAATACTTGAAGCAGGATATCATCTTCTTCTTCACTCCAACGATGCCTGCGCTCTGAGTTAATTGTGTATGGGATCATATTACCCTCCATAAAGAAAAGCCTCCAAATGGAGGCTTGAATTGATTTGATTGCTTTATTGATTCATGTGACGACGTTCAAATAACGCCCAAGCTAATCCAGCAATCCACAGTGGCCAAAAGAAAATAGCGATGATGCTGATCCATTGAATATGGTTAGCGTATGGACTATTACAGTCTTTGGCGATCTTGAAAGGAATCATCCACACCTTGAACAATATAACCAATACCAAGATGATGATTACTATTCCGATAACGATTTCCATTTCAAATCTCCTGATCAGATTCAACAAGAATGCCTACACGATGAGCTTCCAAACGATTCAATGCAATTTCGACTGTATCGCCCCACACCTCGCTACGTTCGCCACCATAACCAGTGGAACGATAAAACTCTATAGGGATAACGACCTTACGGAACGTCGATCCATCAGTATTTCGATACGTATTCACCGGATACTCACCGGGCTCGATTACATAATGTGAATCGTATGTTGGCGTCTCGGCTGTTTCAGTGAAACGTTTCTGTTCAGTAACTACGAATGTGGTTTTCATTTGTGCTCTCCTCAAGTGATGAGTACATCTTCCTACAATTCAGCTTCGGAGAGCACTGGCGAGTTAAATTAAATCCGCCATCCACCAGATCGGCGTGTTAGCTTTATTCTGATGATCTTTTAGTTTCTGTTTCCGCTTCTGAATGGTTGGAATTAAATATTGCTTTCTGTCAGGAAAACGTTTCAATTGAGCTTCGTACCAGCGAACCTTTTGCATCAGCTCCAACTCGATCTTTCCATCCTCGTTCTGAGCAGCCATAGTTTGCTGCTTCGGAGTCGGTTGAGAGTCGGCATTAGGATCAAAGGGATTGTATCCATTACCAAGGCTGAAGCTGTCTCTGTTGTCACTTGGTGGTATGAACATTGATTCAACGCTGAGGTTCTTGATAGTCTTCTGCTTCAAGAGATCAGCAAACAGTTCCCTCAAACCATGAGACAATGCATCCAATCGACCTGGACTCCCTTGCTTTCTAATCTTATCTGGATCGAATGCAATCATTTCATCTTCTAAGTCTTGGAGGTAGCCCATATGACTTATACGATTGGCACTGTATAGTGGCGTGATACTCCGAGCTCTCGCTTCCTTACTGTCACTGGTATAATGGAGCTTAGCGTTAATATCAGGGTCGATTTGTTGGATAGCGTAGGTTAATAGCTCAGATCCTTGATTAGACTCCACCAACATCATGTCAGCACCGACTTCTCTATAAAGGATGCAAGCATCCTTTAGATAATCGTCGACCTTTTTACCGACACTGGTTCTATCAGCTAAGATAATTCCTTTTGCTTCATCACCATCGCCGACTGTCCGAGCCAAAGCAACAATGCCAGCACTATCAGGTAAACGTTTACCTTTTGCGTTTGAGTTAGCAGACGTCATAGCAGGGTCAACGGATACGATGCATCGGCCTACTTCAGAACGGTCAATCTCCTGAATTCGATTATCAGCGAAGTTCTTGGCATCGTATAGTGAGTTCGGATTATCACATTGATTCCAGCTTCCTTCTAATAGAGCCTTCCTTTGAGATGCTGTGCCCATACTGAGAGTCGATTCATAGTCCGTTGAAGCAAGATAAAGATTCTCGTGCAAGTGGCCACGATAGAACTTGAATGATACAGGCTTGGTGATGTAGTCACCGAGTGCATTCGTTTTAGAGTGTCTCGATTGGAGGATGTCTGCATCCTCATCCATATCAAATTCTTCGTTGGCGTGAATGAAATACATCTTCTTGCCATTCCAAGAATCCTTAACCTGACCCTCGTGATTGAGGAATTCTCCAGCTTCAAGCATATCTTTCAAGAAATGATGTGGATCTGGGTTACAGGAGTAATTAACGTAGGTCAACTTATCGGCAATCGCTTTGTTTTTGTGTGGATAGCGGTTACGACCAATCGCATAAAATACTGGAGCCTTCTCCAGTTGACAGATTTCTTCAAATGTAACCGAACCTAATTGTCGGCCCTGTAAGCTGAGATAGTTCTGCTCATTGATGTAACTGAATTCGATCTTCGAATTGAACATAGGGCATGTAATCTCGCCCTTAATTTCATCTAAATCACCGTTGTTAATCAGCTGACGATAAACAATACGCCCCTCTTCGAAAGTCGACATAACGTCTTTATATTGTTCACGGAAGAACACCTGAAGGTAATCGTCCCAACAGATATACTTCAGTGCGTTGACCAACAGACTATAAGTCTTGCCGGTTCCTGCTGCACCGCCATTCCCGCACATCTTAGTGTGATTACGAATGTAGTTGATCTGGCGAGTGCCCCATACATATGTCGGAATGTTATTGTTCAAGTATTCATATTGGGCTCCTTTTTGAGGAGCGATAAGCATATAGTCGTTAGTATCTTCGCTGAATAAATGCTTATCATCGTAATGCGTCCAGATTATTGGACAATCCTCAAAGTGGAGTTGAAAGTGATTGATACGGGTGAATTTATTGGAAGCGCTTTCGCATTTCTGTATCAATGTGGACAGCAGGATTATCCTTTCAAATTGATATGCTGTCACTGTCTTCTTTAACTGCTTGAGCAAATCACTCTCGAAATCATTGTCTATGATTGTTCGGATAGCTCTCCAATGCTTAGCTTCAATCCGAGTACGGTCCTGTAATTTTATTTTTGTCATAATTTACTCCAGACGCGCAGAATCACTGGTGGAATCCAGTGTTCAAAGTAATTTATGGGAATACTTCTGAGCTGTGCCCTTCATTAAAGGGAAGTAATTACTTCCCTTCTAACTCGTTCGTATCCTGTTTACAGAAGGGCTTGATGGCCTCCAGAAGTCCATCGAGATCAGTGATGCGGAACCCAGAGAGATATTCCACGCGATCCTGTACACTTTCGTTCGTATCCTGTTTACAGAATGGTTTGATAGCCTCCAGAAATCCATTAAGATCAGTGATAGGCATTAGCATCGGATCACGTTGTTCAACGTCGCCCAGATATGAAACCTTCGATTTACATCCTTTCCAGATGTTTCGATTTTCATCCATCGATCCGTGTGGACCCGCCATATCGTATACTTCAAGTTCATCAAGTAAATCGATTAGTCGGAGAGTCTTATCATCATCGGCTGAAAGAACGTTTTGATTTTCGAACTGTCTTAAATTCATATCAATCCACAATCCTATATTTATTACCAACTTTCTCGACGTAGGGTTCAATTGCTGCCATGAATCCTACAACATTAGTGATTTGCATGCGTTCCGGTTGTGGCGGCCATGCTTCATTGCTTTTTAAATAAGGCACCAATGCATGAGCGCCCAGAAACACATTATCTTCGTCGTCAACGGTACCGTGTTTTGAACCTGCTTTAACGAAAGCGTTCAGTCGTTCCATCAACTCAATGATGGAACCTTCTGCGACATATTGTGATTGCCAAGTTTGTAAATTCATATTTTTCTCCTTGTGTAAATGATCCGATGATAACCATCGACGTTTTGTTATTTATCCAATAAGTAGCTGATTGGAAGATCGAGCTCCAGCATGGTTGTCAGAATTTCCCGATCGTGTTGCTTAGAGCCATAAAAGTGCTCATTGATCAAATCGTCCAGCATCTCTATGAGCGTCTCCCGGCTAACATGAACAATTTCCGGTTCTGGTTCAGCTTCCTTTGGTGCTGGAAGATACTTTTCAACGTCAATACCTTTCAATTGAATGCGTGGAAATCGGCCATGACGATCTACACAGTATGGAGCGATCTTTTGCATGAACGCATCGAAATCGATGATCTCTACATTCAAATGTCCGTTAGCGAGGATCTTTTCATCAAGACTAATGGTGCCGTTGAATTTTTCGCCGTTATGGATGCCGCCATAAATACTGGCTACTTTGATTAACTTGAGTTCCTGAAGTAACTTGTCGAGATCACCTGACTTGAGGTGTTCGAGTTTGAAACGTAATAATGACATTTTGGTTCTCCTTTTATTGTAAAGCGCACCAGAAAGACCCAGTCACAGGAACAATCCAATGCGCTTGATAATAATGACTGGGATTTAAAAAGGCCCAGGAATGGGCCAGAATCGATCTTACCGTTTCGATTCCACTCGGCCAACTATGATAAGTGGAATCGTTAAAGTGCACTCGTCTTGGACGGAGTAAAGAGTGATGAGCGTTGAAGACCACTCACCGAATGCACTTTAAAAAGGACTCCATCCCGAATGGGAAAAGGAATGGAGCCAATAGGAGAAATAAGACCCTACATCCACACTATTAATAGACGTAGGTTAATGGGCACTCGTTCGGGAACAGATAAATGAACCCAACCACAAGTTCAACCGAATGCCCATTAATAAAACCGGAACCAACCGAGTTGAAGAATGGCGAGGAGGCGCCACTCAGTTGGTCCGGGGAACTCGTATTGCAATCACACCTGTCATGTTCCAGAAGAACTACAAGCGCATTGATGAATACTTCGCACAAGCACCCATCTTGAAGCACCCCGATAGAGGATGCTTGGGGATGAATACTCAAACGTCAATAACAACTTCTTTTCCGTCAATGATTTGGAAGTATTCCAAAACGCTCCTACAATAATGTGTGGGGACAGGTGGAGCTTGATACCCATCAAACGTACCATTCAACTCTCTAACCTCTCCATGCATTCCATTACAGAAATCAGAGGTCTTAGTATCCAAAGTTGAATCCCATCTCTTGTATACAGGAGCATCCGCTATCTTACGTTGCTGTTTCAATTGCATAATCGCACCCCTACGTGCAAGTTCTTGAATACGCTTTTTCTCGACGTGCCTCTGTAGTTTACGACGTTTATTAATTTGGTTGGTAGATCGACGTTGCATCTCAGCTACTACCTTATTAACACCAGCGCCTTCAGTGATTAGCTTCTGTAATGCTTTCGTATGCTGTTTCGCTACTTTCGGAGTCATACCAAGATAAGTACTCAGCAACTTCAGCTTATTAGACTTTCCTACATTAGACTGACTGAGTAAACGTTTTACCTGATTCATTTCATTGATAGGTAGTACGTTTTTGGAAAGGTAGTCTGTGACCTTTTTCAGTTGATTCTTATTAGCTGGAGTTGGATTAATGGTAGCTTTATGCTTTTTACCGATCCGATTCAATTCCTTAGTTAGCTCAAGAAGTAGAAACCCTCCAACTCCAATCAATGCAACTTGGAATAGTGAGAAGTTGTCCTCTTTGAGTTCTTCTGGCTCATCGTAAATCAGCTCAAGATCATCTTCAGCAGCATCAATCAGATCGTCCAGTATCTCGTCGTAACTCTCCGTCATCTTTCAACTCCTCCAACTCTTTCATGGCCTTTTTGAATTCTTTCAACTTCAATTCCATTTCGTGGATGTTTGCTTGAAGATCATTCAACATCACTTCGGTTAGCGTCAACCTTAGCCCTGCGTAAGGAATATCAACTTTGCATTGATTTGAAGGTTCATTGGCGTTGACAGATAGAGAGGCCGCCATAAGGCAGCCCATCAATAGTTTTTTCATAGCTATTCCTCAGATGTTGTATAATCCGGCAACCTCAGCGAGAGTCTTTGGTGCATTTAACTCTTCATCGATCAACTCATCCTGAATGCGCTCAAGTTCATTGAGATCATCAACGTCTCCTAAATCGACTGGTGTCATATCAACTCCATCGCTCTTAGGGATATTGAATCGCTGGCGTACTCTATCGGACAACTGTTCTGACAATTCAACAGCACCGGAATCGATCATTGCTTTCAGACCGTTCGCAAATTCTGTCAGGCTCGACATTTCGAGCTGTTCGAACTTCAACTGCGGAAGCAATGACATGTCGAACTTATTAATCTTGATCAGAGTTTTGATCATCCGATTCAAACTCGTTTCCAGTGTCCGGACGTACATCCCCATCGTTTTGATATACAACTGACTGTGAACGTCGCCCAAGGCATAACTACCTGAATTGGTCATCGTGCCAAGTCCAGTGAATGCAAGCATACCAGTGGATAGGCATTCCAACTTTTTCTCTCGCCTCTCATTGAGGATTGATTCAAAGGCTGGACCACTTCCGCTGGAACTCATTAATTCCACATCCATGATATGCTTGCCCTGCTCATTCGTATCACTGGGCAATAACAGTCCCGTTTGATGGTTACGCTTGAGCTGAGTAATAATATTCTTGAGATACAATACTGCCGCTTTCTGATCAGGAGACGCGTTTTCCTTGAGGAAATCTTGTGGGGCTCTTGCCACGGGGATGCCTGAAAGATCGCGCTCGTAACCTACCGCGCTAATCTGTGCCAGTCTACGTTCAGTAAACCACGGCTCATAACAAGCTGCTAATGGTGGTGGGCCGCCTTCAGGGTTGGTTGCTGAAGGGATAGCCTGAACAATTTCAAAACGCTTCTTGTCGATAACGGATGTGTCACCATTAAATAGCTGAATTACTGCTCCCTCAAGAGGTCCAGTGCCACAATCTGGTATCAACCATTTATAGATCGATTGTGGATCGATGATTGTCCAGTGTCGCCAGCCGATTTTCTTATCAGCATACTCGGAGTAAAACATACTATCATCATGCTCCGGTCCTCTCCTCAATTTATATTCAGGTACAACTAAGGCGAATCCATATACCAAAAAGTTCCTGATGATCTCGGTGAGGTAGTCGTCGAACGCTACACTCATATCATCCAGATTTTGCTTAACAAACTCCATCACCTTTCTGGCTTCTTCGGAATCGTTAGCTGGCAGGAGTTGATATTCAGCAGTCCGTAACACTCCAACTTGAGCTTGAATCATGCTGGCGATGTATGGACTATTGACCATCTTATTAAAAGTCCTGGATCTCTGTCGTAAGTTGATGAGTTCCGGTACGTCTGTATCCTTCAGATTACTAACGAACCCGGACCAGACCGATAATCCTGATCCGATCGCAGCCGTATCAATTATGCTATCATCGGAAGTATCGAAGTCTTGTACTATTGCCATTATCAACCTCCATTCTTAATTCTGGTTCTGGCCTCTACTCTGCATAGTGCAAGATGTTGGCCTCGGAATGCAGGCTCTTGTTGGATACTCTTAGCGAGCACTTCAACACGCTCCTCGAATGTAGGCTCCTTGGATTTGGCCTTTTCAACAGGAGTTGTTTCTTTAGCGAGCTGACGACGTTTTTCTTTTTCGATCAAGTATTCCATCGCCTTTGGCGGAATCGTTGACTTCTCGACCTGAACTGGTGGAGGAGTGATATCAGCAGCACCCTCTTCGATAGCAGCAGACGCGCTACCTGATTGGTATGGCTGGCTTGCCATTACTTCAGCCATCTCGATGAACGTCTTCAATAACAGTTCGGTCTGACGAGGTGGAAGTTCGAACAGCATAACAGTCAAACACTGATACAGTTCATCAGCAGACATATTACCTTTTTGCATTGCTGCTAATTCATCGTTCAGATAGTCATCGTAATTTTTGATTTCAGAATCAACTGGCTGGCTGATTTCCACTTGAGTACTTTGTCCATCTGCCATCTGGCTGTAGAGCATATCAAGGAGTTTCAACAGGTCCTTGTTATTCTCAATCAGTTCAACTGATTTCTGTAATTCAACACTTTTCTCTAATTGAGTTTTGCGTTTGGCAGCCTCAATAACTTTATTCGCTTTGGCGTGCAGTCTTGACTTTTCCATGATGTCCTCCACTATTGCCGAACTTTTAATGCTTAGGCCAGTGAGTTCACCTGACTGCATTGCCTTCCAAATTTCTTCATTTAATACACGGCCTGTTGCGACCCATGATTGAGCGGGAAGAATATTTCCGTTGGGCATTTTGACCGGCTCTTCTGTAATTTCATGAGCTAACCATTCAATGCCAACTCCGTCTTCAATATTATTGCCGTGCTGAATGGCCCACGATTGTGCAGTTTGCAAATATTCATCACGAGCTTGTTTTACAACTTCAGCTGAGTAGATATCGTTATGCCAATCTGGAACTCCAGGAATCAATACAACGGATTTGAATACTCTCTGAGCATTCTCCCAATCCGGGATTTTAATGTAATCCATATTATCCATATCTACTCCCTTAGTACTGGCTTTCTTTTCGGAATCCGCCCAGAATCGCGCTAATCACAGCTTCAAGCTCTTCGTCGCTATTCTCATCATCAAGATGAATCTCGACGACTTCATGTCCCATCTCTTCGCCATTCAATTCTGATAGCAAATGATCAATCAATTCCGATTGGCCTTCTGCTATTTCAGTCAGCTCACGGTTCTTCGAGGACAGTGTTTTATTCTCCAGCTCCAACTCATCGATACGACATAGCATGTTGGCCATCATATCAGTCAGATCCATAGCTTCGTTAGCGTTCAGTATTACTTTCATTTGTTCTCTCCTATAAATTGTTTGATCCAATCATCCAGCTCACGTTTTAAATTCTTTTCCACGTCGATTGGACGTTCACACAAATATTCTTTAGCTTTATGTCTCAGCCACTTGAGTCTTTTTACGTTAACATTTGGATACTTGTTGCTGACGTCTTCTAAACTATGCCCATCCAAGAATCGTCTGAATATCTTGTCATTAAGCATCCACATTTGTTCATCAGGTAGCCTTTCGTTGATATCTAACAATTCTGCTAATGCTGGATGCAAGTCAGCTTTTATATTTTTGATGTGATCATCAACGAGTTCTTCAGCCGTTTTAAAGGCTGGAGCATGGCCTTGGTATTGGGCTAAGTTATTGATTCTGTTTTGCAAGGCTGTCGGCTTATTGGGTTTATATCTCATATTCATTCCACGCAATTAACGCCTCGGAAAAGGCTTATCAGATATAACGTATGATCAACGCGTTCTGGTTTGTGTCTTAACCATGTGTGAATCTTGCCATTAGTAATTCCGCTCAGAATGAATGCCAGTTCACACATATCAACCTTCTTGAGATCCAATCTTGTATATGCATCAATCCAGAAAAGCTTTTTGGATAATTCCGGATGTGTAATCTCAACTCTATCGAAGAACTGGATTCCTGAGTTCACCCTATCCTCAATATCAGGCAATGCTTCAACGAAAGGCTTCAATTCTTCATGCTCGATCATAGCTGTCGCTGCTCGTCTGTCAGAAGAGATTTGTTTATTGGTAGCTTTCCACTTCTCAGGATTAAAATGTTCAGGACAATCGAGTATATGCTCGAATGTTTGAGGGGTTAGACCAATGGATGTATACATCGACTTTTTATTCCTGAGCTCGAGGTGTTGCAGGAATCCGTTGTAATCAATTTTGTTTCTGAGCATATATGCTCGGATCTTCTGAATTATTGTTTGGTTGGGTTTTCTGTGGATCATAATTTCCTCACACGGGTTATTGATAATGAGGATGATCTCCTCTTGAGATTGGATTTGTTTAAATTAAATTGCCGAGTTATCAAAAAAAGCAAGAACAAGCTCTTCCCTATCTTCTATCTTGTATATCCGATACACTATTTATGCGGGATAGACGACAGATATATTTCGCTTTCCCTATCTTATGGTCGGGCATCGTCAGAGGTTGCATAATATGCGGGTCGCGTTTTTTTTGATAACTCAGCAAAAGTTTTATATTTTATTCACTTCCCTATCCTATGGTGGGGCATCGTTCAAACCTGCAAATACTGCATAGGGCACTTTACGTGAAATCGGCTTTGAGAATTGGAGCTATTTTGATGGGGATGAATTATTTAAAGTGAGGGTAGCTTAAACTCGATTATAACGCGTTCTAAGACGTTTTTAATTTGAGACGATAGACTTACTACTTTAAACTAAAAACGTCTTAGAGAGCGGCTTACGCTTGTTAGAATTGAATATAATCTTGTATTAGATAAATATAAGCATGCCGAATAGAATAGCAACGACTACGAAACCGATCTTGTCCCAGATACTTGCATTCTTGATGTCATTCTTGATGACGTCTATTCTCCAACCCATTTTACTTCTCCTAATAAAGCTTTTGAAATGATACGATCCTTGATTCAGATGTTCAGATCAACTTCATTTATTTGAAAGTACATCCATAGCAGCAGAGAATACATTACTTGATTCTGGATGACTTAAATCCATTTCTTTTCCAAATAGTTCTCTGATGTCAGTTGGTATACTATTCCACAACGCCTTTATCTTATCAGCTGATTCTCTGGTATAAGTTTGATGATTATTCTCTATTGATCCCATATCAGAAAATCTCTCCGATAGAATCCACTTACCATCTCTTAGGCTAATCACGTTCTTATAACGTAACATAATCAACAGTTGCTCTACTGGAATATTTAGTTCTTTTGCAATATCTCTTATAAACATTTTCTTTCTCCAATGGCCGTTTGTCATCTCACTGCGTTCGACGACAACGGATGAAATCCGATCATCCCTCAATGATGGTTAGCTATACAACAATCAACGAAAAGATATATCAATATAGGCTCACATTGAAAATGTAAATAATTGCGTTAAAAATCATCTCCGATGATTTAGCAATTATTTCAAAAATTCATTTCAATATATTCGAAAGTTCGTTGACTAAAAAATCGGAGATTTTTCTTAACGTCAACAAACACTACGTTAGTTTTTTTTGAATTTTGATGTTGATCTCTAAATGTTTTTAGCTCTCTCTTAACTGAAGCGGTATTAGTATTATTATAAGGGCGAAACCATTTTCAATATAAAATCACGCTCAAAGCCGCTAAATATGCGGCCTGAGCTGGTATTACCATCGAAACGAGAGAATGCGGCCTGAGCTGGTATTACCAAATCGAAAGTAATACCAGCTTGATCAACGAAACCATTTTCAATATAAAATCACGCTCAAAGCCTTTAAATATGCGGCCTGAGCTGGTATTACCATTTTATAGGATGGATGTCCCAGTGAACACGAGTAACAGTCTTCATGATCTTGATTGGATCATGCTCGTCTCTGATGTGATGGCCTCTTTCGTAACATACGACAATATACTTACCATCAGTCCACCACCAAGCATCAGTCAGCTGAGCTGTATATTGATTAGGCTTAACGTTAGTATTCTTGAATGTGCCGAACTTGACATCATCGAAATTTCCAAACAGGTCATCCTTACCACCACGTTTGTTCTTCATATTATCAAACAGCTTGTGTGCGTATTTGTTTGAGAAATCACGCTTGAAGAACCTCTGTCTGTGATTTTGTTTGGCAGGGACGCCATACCACTCACCTACATAATGGAATGATCCATTATCTCGGAGCGAGAACGACTCATCCATTTTTATTTGGACGTTACTCAATTGATTCTTCGGGAATAATCCCTGAAGGAGATGGCCGTAAGTAATCCACTTCTGTTTATTGCTTATGTTCTGTTTCATCGTTATATCCCCGTTGGGCCACCAGTTGGGCCACTTCGTCAGAGTTTTCAATAAGAAATACCAGCGCACGTTGCAGTGAACTGGTGGCAGTGTTGGATGGAAACATTTTATGTATTTCCGTGAGGAGTGATTTACTCACTCCAACTTTGACTCTGTTATCATTCATTCCATAGTTCCTCCTAATAGCAAAAAGCTGATCACATGACCGGCTGCGGGGTAGCATCCATCAATCCATTGATAAGGTCAACGAGGGTAATACGGACTATGAGCGTCGTTCGACTTGAGATGATAGATTGTATAGGGTTGACTTTTAAAACAACTCTGATGTGGGATTGACGGCTCCAGAATCGGAGCCTGAAGATCAATCTATAATGCGAAGTAGCTTCTGTGCATCTGAATCAGATAAATTATCCATAAAGTGCAATCTCATATCATGGAAATCAGAAGCTATCAATTCATAAAGCGGGTTGCCCTTCTCGTGTAACTGAAATGACAGATTGCTATACATGATTAAGGTAATGCTCATCGATAGAACAATAGCATTACATTTAACCTCATTGCCATTGAACGCATTCACTCTAAATGATTGGTCGCTATCCAAACAAAGCCAAGTCGCTTTTGATTTTGGAACTTCCTGAAAATTCCATGAGCCGCCTCGATAATCATCTGTCAGCTTATCGGCAGTGGAATAGTATAAACCTTCCATTTGGACTCCAAGCATTCCAAATCTGTTCATGAAACGCTTATTGAGTTGGAGATGCTTCGAATGATCGGTATTTATTTTCATGATGCTCTCTCGTTGATTGAGTAGAGAGCATCCGATACTCAACGCTGGAGAGACAACGCTTCATTTCGTGATCAAACCATACGTTTAGGATACTAAATTTCTGGATTGGTTAAATGTCTGCGTAGAATACTTATTCATTATGTATCTGGAATTGTTAAGATCACAACGTCTCCAAAAAAACCGCAGGCTGCTGGATTGGCTGGTAGCTGACGCGGAAAAAAAGGAGACCAATATGTTTAACACAACCAAACTGACTCATAAGCAAATCGAAGAGGTTATTCAGCACTGCGCACCGATTACGTTAAGGGCTTTGCCTGATAACATAATCAGTAGAATGAATGTTGAGAGATGGTCGGGCGTATGGAGCAAAACGGGTACATACCACCAAATCGTAATTCTACGAGTTGATGGCTTTCGTCTGCTTCTCGTGCAGTTAGATATAGGAACAGCGTATGATGTCTATCACGTCTATGTTCTTGATGCTAACCAATCTGCATCATTCAGGAATGCACCAAAAATAACCGAAGCGTTGGATGCTTATGTAGACTCAGTACTACTCATGCTGGCATACGATGAGTTAAAAAAAGCTGGAGACCGTCGTCCATCCGTATGGAAGCGGCATAAATATCTTACTGATATTTATTTCTGTGATATAGAAAAAGTTCCAGCTGAGCCTGACGAGTATTGGGGATTTGCAAACTACAAGCGATACCCGACATTCGAAGAGCATTTAGCTTGATGCTGGCAGGCCCTCTTCGGAGGGCTCCCTTTCAAAACGACAACTAATTGTTATAAGGTATCTCTGGAATGAAGACATCCGGCATATCAAATTTGTATACTCCATCCTTCACCGTATAGACCAACTCCTGATCGTTGACGATGTAAACTGTGGTACTCTTCCCTATTCGCTTATAACCATCGTAAGAAAATCGCATCCCCTCACATTCGAAAACCTTATCATCACCACCCATGATCTGATAACCAACTATCTGAAGCGCCTCGGTAATATTCCCATCGAAATACAGTTTGGATGCTCTACTACGTCTATCTGCTTGGTTGCTTTTGGATTCATTCAACTCCGACCTGCGAGCCTTTAGCTCATTGATCTGATCAGCCAGGGATTCAATATCATCAGTCAGCAGAGCCAGCTTTTGGAGTTTGGCTATCTTGGAATCAATATCTTCAATCTGAGCGTTGACCACAAGGAGGTCGCTATTCACCTCATCATCGATTTGCTTTTGCAGTATACGATTGTAGGGCTTGTACTTTGTCATCTCGAATATGAACATCAGCACCGCCTCAGGAATCGCCTTCCTGTTATGGCAGCCAATCTTCATGACTTTACTCCCTGAGCATATAAAAGCCGTACGAGCGTTTTTATTCCTGCTCACGGAATACTTGTATCCGCAATGCCGACAGACGACCAACCCTGAGAGTAGATGTCCAGTTCGATTCTTAGTCACTCGACTTCTATCTTTGACTATCGCCTGAAGCGTCCAATACTCCTCTTCCGTGATCAATGGCTCAAAGACGTTTGGATAATCTTGTCCTTTCACTGTCCATGTTCCATATAACGCTTTATTCTGAAATCCTCGCTTGATAGTAGACTCACGAAATGCAATATCGAATTCATCTTTTATCGTAGCTGCTATGCGTCTGTCGCCATGTCCTTCCAAATATAGATCAATCATCCTACGCATGACAGGAGCTTTTTCGTTCAGATTGTTTTCGGTATCCAAGTAAAAAGGCGTCTTAACTTTGATTGCGCCACCAGCTTTAGCGATAACCTGACGCCTATCCCACGATGCACCAATCCTTCTGGACAGGTTATCTGAGTAGTTACCTGCCATCTGGATTTTCCCTACAAGTATGTAAAGCTGACTTGGATCTTTGTTGAGTGACTGTTTGGAGTATCTGATACCATCCTCGAGTGTGAGAATGTCGATAAATTCTACGATGTTGCTGATAAGGTTTATGAGCGTAAGGTTCTCCATCCGACCAATCCTGTCAATCGACTCAACCAAGACGACAGAACCGATAGGCAGCTTGCGAGATTTCACGAACTCCAAAAGCTCACCCAACTCGCCCTGCTCAAGGTGGCGTCCACGATATGCACTGACGCCGAGGTCTTCGAAACCCTCAAGCAATTCGTAATCGAGATTCTGACTGAGCCAATCCTCACGCATCTGAGTCTGGCGGGCGGTCGACGAGCCTTGCTGCTGGCCTATACTAGAGAACCGGATATAGCTTATAGCGTACTTCTTTTGTTTATCCATAGAACTGACCTAAATGATCGTTCCGGATACTATCCGTAATTTTAATATAGAAATAAACGCGATAAGTAGTAAATTTTTATAGCTCACAATTAGCGTGATCAATCAGCAGAATATCCTGATTTTTCAGCGCTTCTGCAATCCATTCATCTGGCGTCACACAGGGTAAAAAAGCATCCAGTTCAGGAAAAAGTTCGGTCAGGCTCTGGTCACTCATTATTTCTATGTCTCTTAGCAACAAAATCCAAACAACCAGGTCCTGGTAAACGACCCTGATTAAGTTTGAATAAGGGTAAAAATTCCGGCACTACCTTACCTTTAAAGCTGAATGCTGTCATGGGTTGATGCCTGTTAATAGAGCCATCGTCACAAATTTCTGATTAACAAGTTAACGATATTAATGCAGATCATTTTTCCTCATCGGGCTATTCAGTTCGATCCCATTAGTCTATAAAAAAAACAGTTAGAGTTAGACCCCCTCAGGGTTATAGAAATTCTTAAGGTATAAAGGAGCAGGCCATGCAAGGAATACAACGAATACTCGTTATTGTTGATACTCGCAAAGCCCGTCATGTCGCACTCAATCGAGCCACCCAACTGGCCAGGGCAGCCCATTGCAGTCTTCATATTCTGGCTCCGAACCCCAAACCTGACGCAACGTCTGCTGAGGTACTCTCTACACTTAGCAAAAATGTCGAGGCCGACGGTATAGAAGTCACCAGTCAGGAGTCGTGGCGAAATAACCTTCTCGACACCATTATCCATGTCAGACAGATGGAACGCAGTCATCTGGTTATCAAGGATTTCCGGCAGGAAAGCTTTATGGAAAAGCCTTTCTCTACGCCTACAGATTGGGCTTTACTGAGAAAAAGCCGGGTTCCGGTCCTTCTGGTTCGTCATGATCGTCCGTGGGAAAATGAGCCTATGCTCGCGGCCATTAAGGCCGATCCCGGAGATGCCGACCATCAACAGCTGAATAAGGCCATCATGGAAAATGCCAGAGTGGTCAGAGACTATTTTGATGCACAGCTGCATCTGGCTTCTGCCTACCCCACCATAATGCTGGCAGTATCCGACAAGGGTGACGGTCAGACCAATGAGGAGCGTTACCTTCAGAATTGTCAGCATTTTGCCAAAGATTACGGGATTACCGAGGACGCTATCCACCTGATCACTGCACCAGCGGAGACCATGATTCCGGACCTGACCCGTGAGCTGGCGGTATCACTGCTGATCATGGGCACCAATGCCCGTTCAGGCCTCAGTGGACTGACCCTGGGCAATACGGCTGAGAAGTTGGCCAGCAATATCGACTGTGACCTGCTTGCGGTTCAATCCAGACACCACATGCTGCCGCTGGAGCGTGAGCTGGAAGCCTGACCAGATTCCTGACTGCTACTTTCTGTCAGGCCCGTCAGGCAGCGAGAAAGTAGCTTCATAGGATTAAGGTACGGATAGGCCCCGGATACATTGCTCTTATCAGGCTTGGCTCAATGCCATTGTCAAGGTGACTGCCTATATTTTTGTCATTTATGGTAGCCTCCAAAGCACAGTGGAACACGTCAGTGCCGACACGATTCGGGACGAAAACGGCAAGAGCTTCTATATTGTTCGGGTTAGAACGAAAAAAAACCATCCGGGCACTTCCGAGAACCCGTTACCGATTATTTCTGGAATGCAGACCAGCGTTGGCACTTCCACAGAAGAATATCGGTTCCGGATTACTTGCTTAAGCCGATCCGTCGTTCTGCTCTGAGAGAAGCCTGAATAGTAGGAAACTGACCAAGAACAGACAGCCTGTGACCAAAACTGGAATCCATCGGTCTTAATTCCTGATTAGGCGGCTTCCAATTTTGTAAAACGCCGCATTGAATTTGCTGAGGAAACTGATGGCCAACGAAGATTCAGTAGTAACCCCTATCACAACACATGGGGTTGAAGACCCTGACACTGGAATGTCTGCCAGACAGTTCGGAGCTCAGATCGTCGTTGATCGAACCAGACCCGTTTTTCAGAGGGAACTGTCGGATATTTCCACCAGTCACCAGCCTGTATTCCCCATAAGGCTGCACACGGCTCACGAACTTCTGCAAAGCCCTGCCCTGACCACCACTATTGATTACGCAAATTATGTCAGCGCCCCGGAACTGCCTGCCCTGCTCTGTACCCTGAAGCAGGCAGGCAGAAAAGATCTGATTGACCAGATATTCATCCGCCATAAACAGGATACCAGCGACAGCCATTGCAATTGTCGGTCCGTCGATGATCCGGCTTGCACCATCAACTATCCGGACCCCACACATCAGCCGCTTCTGGTTGTGAATTATGAGGAACAGCAATATGGCCTCTATCCTTCATCCTGAGTACGTCTGATACCAGAGATGCCCGTCGCCCATCCAGAGTTGCTCCGGGTGGGTATTCCTTCTCACCCACAGGTAATCATTGTCGAGACGCGCTATGAACAAGAAAGAACTTGTTGAAAAGGTCGCAGAGCAATCCAACCTTTCAAAGAACAAGGCGGAGCAGGCCGTCAATGCCTTCATTCAAAATACCCAGGATACCCTTGCAAAAGGGGATATCGTGCAGCTGATCGGGTTTGGAACTTTTTCAGTGGTGGATCGAGCGGCGCGCAAGGGAAGGAACCCGCAAACAGGCCAGGAAATTCATATACCCGCCTGTAAATTGCCGCAATTCAAACCGGGAAACAAACTGCGGGAAGTGGTGAAATAACCAGACAACACAAAGTTGTCTACCGCGTCACTACCCAAACCGGCTCGATCAAAGCAAAATGGAGAGGACCTGTCTGGACAATGCCAATAAGGCTTTTGTTCTGACAGGTCTTCAGTGAGCCTCTTTCATTGCAGCCAAAAATAGTTGTTTGATGCATGGTTATTGAAAAGGCGCTTTTCAGCGCCTTTTATCAAGCAAGTATACAAGCTATCAGAAGCTGTACTTTAGTCCAACCGATATTAATGAACTTTCGTTGGCTGCTCCGCCTCCGTCTTTCAAATAGAATGTTTCAGAACCATCATCGATCTTGAGATTAATGTTTTTCTCAGAAAATTTTGTGAAAGTATATTCACTGTAAATTTTCATCCTCGGACTTAGTTGATAGGCGTAATTAAACGATAAAGAGCCGTAAGTTGAATGGCCACTACCTTTGCCGTCATAAGTCGTATCTATAAGATGGTGCGTATCGAAATCTTCAGCTTTAACCAGAGGGCTCCATTTTATTTGGGCACCATACTGAGATTTTCCGACTCTGTAGTCTCCACTCAACCCCAGATATAACGTTAAAAATATTTGCTGGTATGAAACTCCAAGAGTGTCATGAGGTATAGTACCTACATCCTCACCGAAATCGTAATTATATGAACCTCCACGTGCCTCATAGTGCATTTTTTGACCAAACAGGCCGCCAGTAACGCCTACTTTATAATCGCTTTTTGAAAGCAGCCAATAAGAAGCACTTAGATCTATTGCAGAGGCCTTGGTTGTTTTTGTGTGAGGGTGTTTTGATATGTCAGATGGTTCAGCTATTCCTGACTCCCAGTCCCTATCTGTCAAATAGCCATTGCCGTGCGTCAGTGTCATCCAGTAGTCTGCATTAAATGTCCATCTTGGGTCTAAATCCCAAATTGCACCTAGCTTGATAACAGGGGCATTGTAAGTTTCCCAATCGAGTTGGCTGGCTCGTTCCCCGTCGATATAGACTAACTCGGTCGCCTCTCCACTTAAGACACCCAATGAGCCTTCAAATGTCACTTTGGCATTTGCACCTGTGGCTGCAACGGCAAAAAACGGAAATAAAATTAACTTTTTAACAACTCACCTCCGAGCATATGAAGTGAGAATATGAGCCTCTGAAGCCGATCACCCCATGGCTCTCATGACATTAAGAATGGCCCGCTTTTTCTTCAGGTTCATTCTGTTCAGGCTGCGAATGATCTCATCATCGACTTGAGTGTCGCAGATGGTATCTGCAGGTGAAGTCAGGTACTGATTCCCCCTGCCTGTCGCCAACCATTCAAATGAAACTTCCAGAAGCTCAGCCATTTTGCGGAGATTTTCAAGACTGGGACTGCTCATTTCGGTTTCCCATTGAGCCAGAGCACTTCGGGAGACACCGATCAGATCAGCCAAAACTTGTTGGGAATAACGCTTTTCCTTGCGTGAGCGAAGAATCCTTGTTGTCAGGTTCATCCTTGAACTCTCGTCGATAATCGAAAAAGATACTTTATTAAAATTTAGTGTAACACATGCTCTGGTAATGACCGGTTGCAATTAGAGAATCCTTTCTCCCGAACCCTAACCTGCTTTCAAGATCAGGCTGTTATCCAGCACTGGCCTGAGTAAATCCAGTACTTGTCGGGAGTCAATGGCTTTCAGACACTGGTTATCGTTGCAACTGGTCTTCCTGTGATTCGCGGCACTGACACAGGGCGAACAGGGCAATCCGGCATAGATCGGAGTTGAATTCCCGAGGGCACCGTAAAGTGCGGGTGTTTCCGGGCCGAATATCACGAAGGTTTTCAGTTCTGTGACGGAAGCAAAATGAGGAGGTCCGGAATCATTGGACAACATCAGTTCAGAGAGAGAGTAAAGGGGAACCAGCTCCTTAAACTCAAAAGCACCGGCACTGTTGAGACAGCGTTCATGTTTCACCCGCTGTCTGAGAATTTCAGCTTCTGGACGTTCTGCCGGAGCACCGGTAATGACCACCAGAATATCTGAGTACTCGGCCAGCAAAGTCCGAATAACGTCAACGTAACGATCTTTCATCCATCGTCTCTGGGGGAGCAGGTCACTGGCATTAGGGTTCACAAGCACCAGACGCTGAACACCCGGTTCAAAACCGACATAAAGCGATTTCAGCTTGGTGATCACCGATGATCTCAGATCACTGCTTACTTCTGCTCTGGCCAGTTGAATTGACTCATCAAATAGCTCTTTCTGATAAGGCTGATAAGGTGTATTTTGAGAAGCCCTCACCAGAGTCATAAAGTTTTTCGAAATATGGCTGTATGGGTTATACATCACCGGGTGAGTTAAGTAATTACCCCGGTACAGACCCTCTTCATGAACCCGATCAAAACCTGTCCGATTGCTGGCACCGCAGAGTCGACTCAGAATGGCTGTAAAACGTGAGAACAACTCCAGATCAATCACCGTATCAATTTTCTTTTTCCGACACCAGATCAGGAATTTAAGGCTACTGATTGCCAGGCTGAATAAATTATCCGGTTTAATCAGGAAAATATTGTCCCGATGAATGGTATTTAATAACTGCAGGCTGGTCGCATTTTTCTCAAAAATGACAAAATGCAGGGTTTTGCCCTGTCCCTTCAGCCAGCGCATGGAAGGGTCAGCCAGAATAGCACTGCCCATTTCAGACAACTCAATCAACAGTACATTGTTAGAAACCGTCTTCTGCCCCTTATGAATCCAGTCAAAAGGCCAGAAAACCAGTTTTAAAAGAAGACAGAGTGGAACACCCACATAATGATCAACCCATCGCATAGTATCTACTTTCACAGGTTGGCCCCCTTAGCTACATTGGACTTTTGTCCTGAAAAAACAAATACCGTTGCTATGGTGAAATTAAATAACATGCCCGCCAAAACACCGGATATCAGTGCCAGCTGTTTGTATTCCGTAAAGAAAGGTACAAAGGACGTTAATAAATAATAAGTTCCCCAGTTAGGGATAAAACTGACCATACACATAGTCAGATATTTACTCCACTGTTTCAGTTTTTTCTCTTTGGGGACATGGGAAAAAGTAAAAGTACGATTCCAGAACCAGTTCCAGCTGGCAGCGACCCAATAGGAACCACCTCTTGCCAGCAAGTGAGGCACTCCCAGCCACTGCACTGAGAGAGTGTAAAAACCCATATCCACCAAGAATCCACTGGTTCCTACCATGCCGAACTTGGTCAGTCTCTGCCCTGTCATAAATAGCTTGTTCAACAGGGTTCCTGATTGTTTCATGCGAGCTTCCAGCTCGTCCTGATAAAGAGAGAACATACAGTGAGCGGATAAAACCAGAGCCAGCAACGCAAGTACAAATTGTAAATACATAATCACTTTATAAGAGCGGAATCCATTGTCGTAGAATGGCAATACAGCCACGCACAACAAACCCAGAAGAATAAAGACCATCCGACTCTTAAGGCCAGATGCCACTTTACTGGCGAGGAAGTCCCCTGTCACAGCAGCAAGAATACCCACCCAGGCGCCCAGAAAAATATCAAACGGCCAATGAGCCCCGACAACAATGCGTGAGATTGCAGAAAGAATTGCAATCGAAAGAAGCAGGTATTGAGTGAGTGAATTCAAATAAAGAAACGAAAGTCCAACCAAAAGAAAAACCGTACCGGTATGCCCCGAAGGCATGGTATCTGTTTTTAAAACAGGCCCCAGGACATTAACGGCTTCAAGCCCCAGCTCGCCGACCGGACGTGAGAAGGGAAGAAGAGCTTTACCACCACTCAATAAAAAGTCACCCACCAACATGGTAAAAATAATCGCCAGCTGTTTGTCCGGCTTTTTATAAAACAACAACATAGCCAGAGGAAACAGGAAAAAGCCATCCCCCAGGTTGGTTAATAACACCCAGAAAACAGCAGCGGGCGACTCAACACCCCAGTCATTGACCTGATAAAAAACTGAATGATTGACCGCTGTGACTGAAAACAGCGCCACGAAGGGAAACAGAAAGCAGCTGGCTTTATAGATTGTTGAGCGAGACCGGCCAGAATCGACTCCGAGCAAATCGGACATTCCTTATATAACCTCGAAACCCTGTCAAAACAGCTTTCAGCGATAAAAATGATGATTCATCATGAACAGATGAATTTATCCAACACTAAAAACCAAGTTACAGCAAACAGAAGAATATGCAAAGACAGAATAAAAAAACTGATGAAATCAATGTTAAAGGCAAGCCGTACAGAAAAGCACAAAAACCCCATCAATAGACCAGGGATGAGGCTTTAAATAAAACCTCAGTTACTGAGCGGCCTGACACCGATAAAACTGGAATCGATTAACCGTAATAGTGTCCAGCCCGGATTCTGTCTCATCGACCAGTATACAGGAAAAGTTCTGTATTTTAAGACGGCCACTTTCAGGGGCTGATTTCTTATCGCGTACCAGCAGACCATAACTACCGGATTCTGGTTTGCCGTGCCAGAAATCAAACTGGGTTAATCGATCGGTCAGCAGTTGCACGGGTTCAGGGTAGGCATACCAGGCTATGCGACTGGCCTTGGTCCAGTTATCGACCATCAGAACCGGTTCTACTCCTTCTTCTTTCTGCCACTTCTGTTTCAATAACTGAGCCTGTTCAGCCGCTGTTTTCCAGCCCACCAGGTCCTTGATGGCTGAGGTCATAAAAGGGAAAGTAGAAAGAGGCATAAAGGCCAGAAAGAAAAACACAAAGCCAATCAGTCCCATTGACAGGATGGAAGAAAAAACAGCCAGACCTTTCACCCACAAACGGGACCAGCCCTGGCAGATCCAATAGGCCGACAAAGGCGCCAGTAGTGTCCAGCCCAGGGCTGGCCAGTTAGGCAAAACTGTACCATCACCGGCAGACCAGCTGGTCACAGCCAATAACGGCACAGCACTCCAGATAATCAGCCAGGAGGATGCCCTGTGGCGCTCCGGGATTCGTTTCCTGATCAGTGAAAAAATCGCCGCTATGGCGGCAACATAAGCCAGTAAGGAATAGAGAAGCATTTGCGCCAATTGCATGACCAGAGCCTCTTTTAATGACCACTCCTCAACCCCGACACCACGATTAAACTGGTAAGCCAGAGATGCCCAATCGTTGTCAGCATTCCAGAGGAGTACAGGAGAAATCAACACCAGTGCTATCGAAGCTGCCAACCATGGACCGGCCTGTCGAAGCCATCTCAGTCCCTGATACTGAATCATGAAAAGTATCATGCCCAGGGGCAGGAATACCGCCGTATATTTGCTCAACCCCGCCAAACCAAAGACGATACCCAGAGCCAGCCAATAAGGTAAACAATTGTCATGGTGGATGCGGTAAATCAATTCCAGCGACAAGAGACCAAAGACCATCAGGGGCAGATCAGGTACCAGCCCCCACCCCATCAGCTGCAGAATAGGTGCCGTATTGATCAGAAAGACTGCCACCAGTCCGATCCAGACCGGACCATCAGGAAAAAGTATCCTGCTGACCCTGAATGCCAGATAACTGCTTAACGCATAAAGAATCGCAGGGACAAGCCTGACTGTAAATTCATCGTACCCCAGCGGTGCTACCAGAAGTTGTAACCAGCCCACCATAGGTGGATGATCAAAATAACTCAGGGCCGGATGAAGGGCATAAAGTGCATAGTGAGCTTCATCAACACCCAGTGGCACTCCGGATGCCATGGTTAAATGAATCAGGAGCACCGTGGTAATGATACCCCAGGCTGCAACTTGCCCTCGTTCCTGCATGAACACACCCGTTAATTATGATTGGATAAAGCGATCGCCCAAAGTTCCACTACCGATTCTGCATCACTTATCAGACAGGAATTGAGCAAACTTCCTGAATCTGATTAAAGTATTCCGCCCGGCTTTCCCCTGTCTGATAGAGAACTCATTACTCTACGACAAGGGATGTCTAAAAAAAAGTATGTCAGAGTACCCATATCATTCTGAGACAGTGCGCTTTTTGTGAAAAATGCAGCATTCGGGTCTAAGGTAGATGAACTCTTTGTTGTTGCCTCATGGGTCTTTGCACCTGAGGTACCATACTGTGATGGCTGCAATCCCTCTCTGCCCGAAGCGCCCAAACTGGCCGGAGCAAAGTTTGTTAGTGCTAATCCGTAACTCATAACAACATAACATTCTTGAAAAACTATGTCCTTGGACAGTCAACGGATAAAAAAGTTCATAGCTAGCCAGCCGTCTTTACGCTGGTTCACACATAGCCATTCTCTTCCTTGGGCTCATTCAGAAACGGTATCTCATAGCGAACGAAGTGGTGCTGCACTTCATTGGACTGGTAATCAAATATCCGGACTTTGCCCCCCCCCCTGCGACAGGTTAAAACTCAACAGGTTAATCGCAACGCAATTGCTGATTCTTTTGTTCATTGAATAATCTACCGTAACGGCCGCTCTGGCATTAAACACCCTGACTAGGAGCCTGACCGAGAATAGCGCCCGTAGCGAGGACGGCAGAAAATTGAGGATGAAAATTCGGTTTTGTGAGGAGAATAGCGAGCTATTTGACGAACAAAAGCGGATTTTCAGACCAATTTGCTGCCGCCGCAGTAGGGCAGTCTATTCTCGGTCAGGCTCCTAGCAGCCTGTCGGACTTAAGACTGTCCTACGCGGCAACTGCTCCTGCGTTGCTCTAGCTCCTGCATCCATGCAGTCGTGCGGTTGCAATAAATTGGTCTAAAAATCCCTGTTTCTTCGTCAAATAGCTCGCTATTCTCCTCAGAAACATAGATTTTTATCCTCAATTTCTTGCAATCCTCGCTACGGACGCTTAAGTCCGACAGGCTGCTAGGCCTGGCTTTCGTGGGGGTAAGTCTCTCGCAGGAACAGGAATAGGAAACACGCCAGAGCCAGGATTAGCGGAATACACACCAGGGCCCATTGATAGTTGACGACGGTTTGCGCGGCATCTCCTTCTATATCAGCTATCCGCGCCACCAGCCCTGAGCCCGACAGGACCCGACCAGGAATTGCCATGATGATACCGCCCACAATGAACTGCACCGCATTCACAACGGCGGCCGAGGTGCCAATGAGGTGTGGCTCCACCAACTCCGCAGCAATCGGAAAGTTCAGCATGGACGCACCAGCCATCCATCCCCAGGCGAAGAAGAAGATATTCGCTTGTTGCGGTGACATGGAGGGATTTAACAGAATGAATAGAATGGTGAGTAGCTGGAGAAAGCAGCCAATGAACATGGTTTTCCTGCGGCTACGGAAAGTGTCTGAGAGCCAACCCCAAACCGGCGCGCCCAGTGCGAGTCCACCCCACATCATTGAGCTGGTGAAAAACGCGTCAGTCTGCCCCATACCCGCGACCATCAGGTACTTGGGACCCCAAACCACCCCCATAGACAGCATGGTACCGAAAGTCGCACCACCAATGAGAGCGTTGATCCAACTGTCCGGGATGGATGCCACCTCGTTGATCGCATGCACCACATCGTGCAGGAATTTACGTCCCCCCTCCCAGGGAATGAGGTGCTGATCCTTCCGTGTCGGATCTCGCATCACGATAAACATAACTGCCGTCAGAGCTGTTCCGCCCAGTGCAAGGCCATTCAATACGGTGTTCCAGGGTAATTCCTGTACCAGGCTGCCCAGCACACGCTGGCCAATAATTGCTGCGGCGGACGCCACAAACTGTACCCAGCAGAACATAATTCCGTACTTGGCAGCACCGAACCAGCTCCCTCCGGTAAAGCCGGCCCCGACAAAGCCGAAGGATGCACCCAAGGCCATCAGCACCTGCCCCAATACCAATACTTTGGGGCCATCCGCATTGGCAAAAATTAACCCCCCGACCGAGACAAAGCCCGCTGCGATGGGCAAGACCCAGCGAATGCCGAAGCGATCCAGGATAGAGCCACTGGAGAACTGCACCACGGCAAATGCCCAGGTATAGATAGAGCCAATCAAGCCCACCTGGGCCACCGTCAGCGAAAGATCTTCCTGCATGCCCACGCTGGTGATGGCATAGCCCGTCTGGAAGGTGAAAACAAAAACGACAAAAGCGGTTGCCAGTAGCCAGTTGATCCAGGCCTGTCCGCCACCCAGGGTGCTTTGCCTACTCATGCTGATACTCCTGTCTGGCCAGGTTTGATGGAGAGCTATTTCATTTCATGTCATGCTTGTGTCTCACTGGCTACTCGCTGGTACACGCAATTGCCGTTGACGTAGGTCGCACGTGCAGTACGATCATCGCCCAGTGTCATGAGCACAAACAAAACCTCGTCCAGGTCGTTTGCGTACTTCAGGCGATAATCCATCAACGGGGTTGCCTTTAGATCCAACACCGCAATGTCTGCCTCCATCCCGACCGCAATGCTGCCGATCTTGTCATCAAGGTACAGGGCATTGGCAGCGCCACGGGTTGCCAGGTAATAAGCGTGATGGGCACTCAGGGAATAACCACCCATTTGCGCGACCTTGTAAGCCTCGTTCATGGTGACTAACTGGGAGAAATTGGTGCCAGCACCGAGGTCGGTTGCCAAACCGACCCGAATCGGCCGCTTGCTGTCCATGGCAGTTTCCACGCTGAACAGGCCACTGCCCAGGAACAGGTTGGAAGTTGGGCAGTGGGAAATCGCCGTTCCGGTATCGTGCAGGATCTGAAATTCCTCTTCAGTCAAATGGACACCGTGGCCAAGAATGCTGCGCTCACCCAGCTGCCCGTAATAGTGGTATACGTCCAGATACCCGGTACGCGCTGGGTACAGTTCCCTGACCCACTCAATCTCGCCCAGATTCTCCGACACATGGCTTTGCAAATAAGTACCGGGGTGCTCTTTCCATACAGCCCCGGTCATATCCATCTGCTCAGGAGTACTGGTTGGAGCGAAACGCGGCGTAACACAGTAGAGGCTGCGCCCCCTGTTATGCCATCGGGCGATCAGTTCCTTGGTCTGGTCGTAGCCGTTCTGCGCCGTGTCCATCAGTTCCGGGGGCGCGTTGCGGTCCATCAACACCTTACCTGCGATATTGCGCATCCCCAGCTTCTCGGATTCCTCGAAGAAAGCATCCACCGACACCGGGTCTACGGTGCAGAAGACACAGGAGGTGGTCGTGCCACTGCGCAAACCCTCTTGCAGGAACACTTTCGCGACTTCCAGGGCATGCGCCTTGTCCCTGAAGTTTTGCTCGGCAACAAAGGTGTATTTATTCAGCCAGTCGAGCAACTGCTTGCCATACGCACCAATGATTTCCGTCTGCGGGTAGTGCACGTGGCAGTCAATGAAACCGGGGACAATCAGGGAATCTCTGTAGTTAGTGACTTCTATGCCCTCGGGCAAAGAGGGCAGGACCTGATCAGCAGGACCAAAAGCTGAGATCTTTCCGTCCTGCATCACTATCACACCGTCGGGCTCGTGGACGACACACTCTTCCAGCGGCGACTGGAAGGGGTCGTCCCGGTAGGACAGGACCGAGCCTCTTACCGCACATGGCTCACCGACACCCGGGGAATGGCTTGCAGACATAGCGTTTCCCTCAACAGTTGCTAGTTGCTTGAAACAAGAAACTTACGAACTAGATGGCGCAACTGTCGTTATAGCTCCAGACTGGGAAAACGCAAACCCCCGGATATATCTTCCTTTGAAAAAAACCTCTACAAAACAGAACATTTCAAGGTAGAAGTTTCGTAGTTTCATCGAGCAAGGGCACAGGTAGTGATCACTCCTTCTTTTCATGCGTCCCCCGGCTTTCTGCTTTTTCTCACCCGACTTTTTCTTGCCCTGCCTTTTCTCGCGCGGCACACCCTCAGGTATATCCACAGTCGAGTCACTGTCATAGATTTCGATGCGACCTATTGATTCGGCATCAATTTCTGCTTTATTGGCAAACAGGATTCTTTGCCCTTCCCGTTCCGGACTGCACCTGGTCCAGCAGGTTAGGCCCGACAGCAGATGGAGAATCGTCATGGTCTGAGAATCAGAGGGGGTCTTGTAGCCCATTTGAAATAGCTGAATGTTAGCCCTGAAAACCCAATCAATAGAAGAGAAAATATAGAAAATAGCAGACTCAGTCAGGAAGAATTGAATGAGCCGTTGACTACGACTCACCCAATAACGGACTTCAAACGGCCAAGGCCAGGAACAGACCGGCAATAGTGGCACTCATCAGGTTAGAGAGTGTACCCGCTACCACCGCTTTCAAACCAAAGCGGGCGATGTCCTGACGACGGTCAGGCGCCATAGAGCCCAGACCACCCAGCAGAATAGCAATGGATGAAATGTTGGCGAAGCCACAGAGGGCAAAGGTCAGAATTGCCTGAGAACGATCAGACAACAAGGCAACACCGGCCTTGGCTGCCGCTTCAGCATCGACGTAGTTAGCCAGACTGCTGAAAGCAACAAACTCGTTAACGATCACTTTCTGACCCAGGAAGCTGCCTGCAGTCAGAGCTTCAGACCAGGGTACGCCGATCAGGTAAGCCAGAGGAGAGAAGGCATAACCCAGGATCAGTTCTATGGTCAGGTCAGGATAACCCAACCAGCCACCAGCCCAACCCAGCAAACCGTTAAGCATGGCAATCAGGGAGATGAAAGCCAGCAACATGGCACCAATCATGGCAGCCAGTTTGAGACCACTGGCAGCACCCGAAGCAGCAGCATCAAAAATATTAGCTGGCTTTTCTTCAGAGCCCTCCTCGTCAATGTCGTCTACGTCATCATGAGGTGTCTCGGTCTCAGGCTTGATAATTTTTGCCATCAAAAGGCCACCCGGAGCCGCCATGAAACTGGCAGCAATCAGGTACTTAAGCTCAACCCCCATACTGGCGTAACCCACCATAACTGCACCGGCAACAGACGCCAGACCGCCCACCATAACGGCAAACAGTTCGGACTGAGTCATACGGCTGATGAAAGGACGAACCATCAGAGGTGCTTCAGTCTGACCAACAAAAACGTTAGCAGCAGCTGAGAGCGATTCTGTGCGACTGGTGCCCAGTAATTTGTGCAGAGCGCCGCCAAACAGTTTGATGACAAGCTGCATGATCCCCAGGTAATACAGCACTGCCACCAGAGCAGCAAAGAAGATAATGACAGAGAGAACATGGACAAAGAAGATAAAGCCAAGCTTGAAGCTGGCCAGTCCTCCAAACAGGAAACCAATACCACTGTTAGCATATCCCATAACAGCATTAACGCCGTTGGTAATGGCTTCCAGAATGTATTGTCCGGCAGGGATATAAAGAACGAATGCGCCGATACCCGCCTGAATAGCAAATGCCCCACCCACGGTTCGCAACTTTATCGCTCTGCGGTTGTCCGATAATAATATTGCAATACCCAATAGGACTGCGATTCCCAAGAGACTTATAAGCATGTGTTGCACGGGGATGGTCACCTTAAAACGGATTTTTGGGGCATTATACTTATATATTTATTGGCTTTAATAGAAAGTAATTACCGAATAAAAACATAATAATGACACACCCTATGTCCCGTAGAATTCGCCTGTAAACGGATACAAAGATTTCACTCAATCTGCCGACGACTCCGGCAACCTGCAAAATTGCTACAAATCTGCTCTCTGACTAGAATCTGATGTTGATGATATTCTGATGTAATGAAAGACAACTTGATTCTGTCCACTAAATGATTTCTTAAGAATTGGATCTCATCATGGGATACTGTTCAGAACGCTTTCTGGTTCTCGCCTTTCTCACCTTAATTGGATTATTAGAACCCCGGATTTCGACGGCCCAGGTAGCCTGTCCAAGACTACCTTCCTTTGGTGATCTGGCCGAAGGAGATTACACGACATCACCCAGTAGTTGCATTTTCAATGGGGCTGCACATCCGAACAACGGGTTTTCTGTCATCAATCGTTTGCAAAGCAAGCGGGTTTTTATCGGCTTTGGTGAAGCAGGTGTGCCCAATTTTAATATCTCCGACTATTCAGGCAGCTGCGCGGGACAAGGTTGCGTCGCACCTACCCATTTCAGACCGGGCTTCTTTTACGAATGCAATCCAGACCTCGGCTCTTGCACTATCAATCACGACTACACTCAGGACAACGGACAAATTGTCAACTTGAATTTCTCGGTCCCTTCTGGCTCGGAGGAGATAACGCCATTTGTCGCAAATGGTGGCAGATTTGACATTACTGCGCCGGTTTTTTCGGGAGTTCCCTCTGACATTTACGTAACCGCTCCGGCGGGACAGACGTCATACGTCGTTACGTTTGCGTCACCCACTGCAACAGACAATACCGATGGCCCTGTGACACCAACACTAACCTCCAGCCCTACTCCCGGATTGAACAGCGGAAGCGCCTTTCCACTGGGTGTAACGACCCTTACGTATACCGCGACAGATCGGACGGGTAACATAGCGGCCTACAGTTTTGGTGTGGTCGTTACGACTTCACCACATGTTGACAAGACCGCACCCGTTTTTTCGGGGGTTCCTTCAAACATATACAAAACCGCCCCAGCAGGTGAGACCTCAGCCGTCGTAACATTTACCTCACCCACTGCAACAGACGATGAAGATGGCCCGGTGACACCAACACAAACATCGAGCCCTACTGTCGGCTTAAACAGCGGAAGCGCTTTTCCATTGGGAGTAACGACCCTTACGGATACTGCAACAGATCATGCGGGTAACGTCGCGACCTGTAGCTTTGATGTAATCGTCTCGGCTTCACCACTTGGCTCGGTAACACTTGTGATCCGGTCTGACGTCGACGGTACTTTCTTTATTCGGTCGTCAGCTCCTGACTTGAACACTGCCATTCCGGTCAAATCCGGATCGGGCAGTTCCGGAGCCATTCCTTTGCCTCCCGGCAGTTATCCCATAAACTTTTCGGCACCGGATGGTATCGGGGTAGAAGGTGCTACATGCGACAATCCCTCAGGCGTTCTGGACGTACAAAAACAAACTGGTACGCTCTTGCTTACCTCTGCGGAATCGATTGTTTGCACGATTGATGTGAAGGACTCGCGGCGCGCCACAACGCATCAGATAGAGCAATTTCTAGAGGCGCGGTCCAGGCTGATCCTGCAACACCAACCCGATGTCGTCCGGCGCATCAACAGACTGGAAAATAGCATGCCAGGAACTTCTGGCATCGAAGGTTTCGGCTTTGCATTCAATGCCGGGAGCTTGCCATTCTCAGCGTGCCTCGGAGCAGATCGGTTCAGTTTTGCCTACAGCAGAAGCAATGCGCATTCGCATGCGTACTCACCTGGTTTACACGCTAATCTTCAGCAGGTTCTTGCAAATATCGATGTATTGATCGCGACATTAGGGTCTGACCAGCGGGTCGGTAGATCGTCCTCAGTTTCAAAAACAGGGCTGTCTCTGGATGACCTTCATCGCTCTCTCGAAAATCCAGACCCTCGACCACAATTCCCAACCGCAGTTGGCAAACAGATTATGCTTGCAGCCAACTCTGAGATCCCTTTTAAGTTCGACGTTTGGACCGAGGGACAAATCAGCAGGTTCAATTACAAAGAAGGTGATGGCAGTTTCGGAGTTCTTCATATTGGTATGGATTATTTGTTCCAGCCAAAGCTTCTTGTTGGTCTTTCCGTTCAGGGTGACTGGACGGACTTAGAGTATTTAGTCCCTGGTAGTGAAGCAGAAGGTGTTGGGTTTCTGGTCTCTCCGTATTTGACCACAGAGCTGTCAGACAATTTCTATGTCGATGCCCGTGCTGGTTGGGGTAAAGTAGAGAACAGGATTTCACCCTTTGGCACCTATCGGGATTCGTTTGATTCTGAACGCTGGCTCGCAACTGCTGCGCTGATCGGAACCTGGCAGATACAGGAAACTCGAATCACGCCAGAGGCAAGACTGTCCTACTACAAGGAAAAAAGTGATGACTATCTGGATTCGTTGAACGTAGCCATTTCTTCGGTTGAAGTCGAAACCGGCATTTTTCAGTTTGGACCAACGGTCAGAAAAGACTTCAAAATGTCCACGGACACTCGTCTGTCACCCTTTCTCACGTTTGAGGGAATCTGGACCTTCAAACAAAAAAACTCTGCACCAGTTCCGTCCGGTTCATCCGGCCTGGCTGGTGAGGGTTTTAGAGCAATGCTCAAGACCGGCATTAACCTATACAGCAGCAACGGTGTCAGTTTTTATTGTTCAGCCTATTATGACGGAATCGGCGATGGCGACTTTGAAGCCTCGGGATTAGACCTGCGTTTTGATCTTCAGTTTTGAAAGGTGTGAAGCCTGTAGAAAATCTGGTTCGATAAAGTATTCATAAGTATGCACTCCTGAGACCATTATCTGATACTATGATTACTCTGTCCGATAGATCCCCACTGGCGTATTGATTGTATGGAACTGACCGGCCCTCAACAGAGGGTAACCCGGCATGTAGATGGACATGCCCTTTGCATAGCCGTGGCCGGTTCAGGTAAGACCACCACCCTCTCCTTTCTCATTCATGAGTTGCTGAACCAGGGGGTTCCTCCCCGACGCATCATGGTCATGATGTTTAACAAATCAGCCCAGCTGGACTTTACCCGCAAGCTTCGAAAGCGCTGTCGACAGTGGCCGACACTTCCGATAGTCCGGACCTATCACTCAACAGGCCTGAAACTTCTGAAGTCGCTGGAAGGCTGGGGATTGAGAGCAACCTACAATCACCGCCCCCTGACAGAGAAAGAGATCGAACTGAAAGTCCGGGAACTGCTGCTGGCACTGGCACCTGACGTACTGCAAGACCGGATCAAAGCAGACAGCGCCCGTTACATTGAAGTGGCCAGCAGTTTTATCGATAACGTTAAAGCCAGTCTTAACGCCCCCTGCGGAGTTCTGGAACAGGCAGACTATCCTGATTATTTTCGATTTCTGGTGGAACTCTTTGAGGCCTTTGAACAGTGGCGCCACCAGCATCGGAGAATAACCTTCACGGATATGTTATACGACACAGTCTGTTTGATAGAAGCCAACCCGGATGTCATCCCCCGCATCACCAACAAAATAGATCGAATCATAGTAGATGAATATCAAGACACTTCGACCCTGCAACACCGGTTGACCCGTATCATCGCTGGTGAACGGGCAAAAATGATTGCCGTGGGCGATCCTGATCAAACCATTTATGAATTTGCCGGAGCCAATATCCATAATATTCTCCGGCATTTCGAAGCGGATTACGCCAGCACCGATGCCGTTCACGAGTTGACTCTGCCTCATACTTTTCGCTATGGCCACGAGATCGCCATGGCAGCCAGTCACTTGATCAGTCGTAACAAAAACAGAAAAGATGTGATCTGTATTGCCCACCCGGACAACCCGGATTCGAGTATCTCAATCTCGCAAGGGGCAGGCGAAGATACCGAACGGGTATTGGCCACTATCCAGCAACATATTTCCAACTCCGACTCCCGGATTGCTGTGCTTTTGAGGGTCTGGGCACAATCCGTCCCATTGGAGCTGAGACTGCTGGCAAACGGTCTGTCTTACCAGTGTGAAGGCCCTTCCCTGTTTGACCGTCCTGAAATATCAGCCTTGATCGCAGCCCTCAGAATGGCCTCAGGCGAGTTGCAGCACCTGAACCCTGCCGTTCGTTCCGAGATATTGACTTCGCTGTTTACCCTCCCTCACCTGGGCGTTAAAGCAGCCCTGTTAAAACAACTGGTTGCCCGCCTTCAGGAACAGGATCAGCAATGGGGAAAAGAATTGGGTCAGCTAGCCGGCAAAGTTTCAGGAATCAGTGATTATCAGGGTCAGAAGCTTTACGACAGGGGTGAGATATTACAGTTGTTGGAAAAGACATCCGATCAGCAACCTGCTGCTGAATTACTGCAAGGCTACATTCAACGCACAGAGCTCAGGGAAAGCCTGCAATCCATGAGCCTTAATGATCAGAGAACGGAAGAGCAACTGCTGGCCATCGATGGATTCCTCAGCTATCTGAGAAAAATGAACCTGACCGTCAGGGAAAGCTGCCTGCATCTGGATGAATTGAGATCCAAACAGAAAACACCATCCAGAACCTCGGGACAACAGACCGCTCACGGAACCGAACAGATCGTGATCAGCTCCTGCCACCGGGCTAAAGGGCTGGAATGGTCGACAGTATTGATTCCGGGACTGACCTCAAAATACTGGCCGTTCAAAAGAGAAGATGAACTGACCCCGGGCAGCAGCGAAGATCTGGAAAGTGAACGTCGACTGCTCTACGTAGCCATGACTCGTGCCAGAGAAAAACTCTACCTGTTTACCAGCAACGGATCTCTCCAGCCCAAAGCCAAAAGCTGGATGGATAACGGCTCACAACAGATCAGCCAGTTCCTGAAAGAGATGCAGGTCCCTCACGTCAAATCCGTTTGCCAGTCACTCAACCAGGCCTCAGAGGATGAACTGGTCAACCAACTCAAGAAAAATGGCCTGAGTAAAGCAGCACGTCGATACTTTCAGGCAATAAAGCCGAACCTGGCACAAAGGATTGAAACCATCCCTTCACTGGCAGAAAAGCATCGCTCAAAGCCTTCCGCTTCGTCTCACAGTCCGGCCTATTTGTCAGCACGACAAAACATCTTACGCAGGGAAGTACCGGAAAATGCCCCATGGCAACTTAACCGGAGGTTGAAACACAGCATTTTCGGGAAGGGTAAAGTCATTGAAGTCAACGACACTAACTTTGTCATCCTGTTTGACAGCGAGAATAGCGTAAAAAGGTTTGCCCGCAATCAGCAGGTTCTGCATATGTTCGAGCTGCTCTGAACGCTTCGCAAAGTTACATGTCAGCTGACTTTTTTCTATGCTTGAGCAACTCAGCCTCATGCCAATGAATGGAGAAAATGACATTGCTGTACTATAAATCCTTCTGAAAAACAGAAGTGGCCAAAAGCTGGCGCATTACAGGCTGCTAGTGCATACCGATCAGCTTTTCGCAACAGAAATATAAGCCAAACCAGGGGGACATATAAAGCATCTGTCGCCCATGAACCTTAAGTACCTGGCCAGTTGGTTTCGCATATTCTGGCGAGTGGATTTTTTCATCCTACAAGGCGCGACGACGGGCGCGTAGCCATAGCTACGCAACCAGAGTTGGAACGCAGAAGGGTGGAAAAAGCCGCCGTCCAGAATATGCGAAACCAACTGGTTAGGTACTTATGCTGGATGTAATCAAAGTAACCGTGTACTCACGATAGGTAGGGTCAGTCTGGTATTTTGTTTATATCAAAACCGACTACCCGAATTAAGGGCGTAAATAATGAAAGCATCCGGTAAATCACTACCACTGTTTTTGTGCTTGCAATTTTTATGTTCAATCGCCTATTCGGGCATATCAAAACAAGAACAATTAAACTTATTGAGCCACTACAGCAATACAACGTCAGTTGAAGATGGCCTGAAACTGGCAACCAGCAGTTCCGGGCTGGTGATTTCCACCGTGATCAATTATGGATTATGGTACAGCATCTGCAGATCACCCGAAGTGATCTCTGCCCTTGTGGGTCGCTCCGATCTGTCAGGCACAGAGCAAAATGAGCAACTGGAGTTCAAATCCTCCTTTTGCAATCAACTCGCAGCCGTTGTCACTTCCACTGAGATTGCATTAGCAGGACACGTATCGCTCTGGCCGCCTGAGACACCCTGGTGGCAGCCGCTGCGGTTTGTAGCAACAGCATACAGCGCTTATCTGGTGTACACTGACCAGGATCCATATTATGGGCTCACAACGACTGCTGCTTACTTAACCCATGAGGTAATGGCAAGAACGGTAGCCGCAATCTACGCTGCACGTGCTTTAAGGTATCAGGATAGAGGCAAAATCGAACCTTTAGATTATGCCCGTAGTGAATATTCCTTCTTGTCAACAATGGCAGGCACGATGGTCGGGACAGCAGCTTATAACAGGATGGTCAGCAGAGGAGCTACAACTTTAGATGCAATCTCTGCATACCTGATATCGGCTTTATTGATAGAGCAAGTATTAGCAATAGGCTCTTCTTCAGCACATAATTCAGGCGCTGTTGATTCAGTCGAGGCAGAAGCAAAAGCCATAGCCGGAATTGGAGCCATAACGGGTTCACTAGCCACAGGCATAACCGGAGTCGCAACTGTTGGGTTGTCATCAGATGTGTACGCGTCCCTAATCACATTCGCCAAGCTGTTCATATCTATGACCAAGTTTCAATTCATAGCCAAAGACGCAGTGCTTGCCGGAATCATAGCCGGAACCGGATACAAGCAGCTTCTGGTGATACAAAGCTTCGTTCTGGACTCAAACCATTTATGGAGAAACATTGCTGTTACCATATCTCCTGCATTGGGAATCGCTCTGATGAATGGTTTTTCAAAGAATATTCTTTATGGTTACACGCTTGAAGAAAGTTTGACAGAAACTATCCGAAACCAATGGCAGAAATTTCATGCTCCTTTGCGTTATCTGCACACCTTGTTTAACTGACAGATAGCTGATTCGGGAGACTATCAATGGGCATTGGCAGAACAGTCAACTCCTGACAATAAATGGCGAAAGATCCATTATTGTACTATAAATCCCTGTTGAATTAGTAAAGCCCATAGTGCTGAGAACGCATGGCAGGCTCCTGCATGTGCCAAACAGGTTTCTTAACTGGAAAGTTCAGCCATAGGAGGGTGAATATAAAGCATCTGCCACTTATAACCCTTATACCGGATGTAATTAAAGAAACAGGATGCTTCTGGTATTTAAGGTTTGACTGGTCATTTACTAATAACAAATCAGTCACACTTAATAAGGACATAAACAATGAAAACAACCATTAAACTCATATCGCTATGCTCATGCTTATTATTTATAAGTTCAGCCGCTCATTCAGACGTATCGAGAGAAGAACAATTCAACTTATTGAGCCACTACAATAACGCATCTTTAGTTGAAGACGGTCTGAAACTGGTAACCAGCGGTTCCGGGCTGGCAGTTTCTACCGCGATCAATTATGGATTCTGGTACGGCATCTGCAGATCACCTGAGGTGGTCATTGCCCTTGCGGGTCGCTTTGGCCTGTCAGGCCCACAAGAAAATGAGTTACAAGAGATCAGATCATCTTTTTGTAAGCAACTCGCAGCGCTTATGACTTCTGCTGAGGTTGCTTTAGCCGGACACATATCGCCCTGGCCCGTTGAGCCGCCCTGGTGGCAGCCAATGCGATTTGCAGGAACAGCATACAGTGTTTATAAAGCAGGCACTGAAGAGGTACCTCATCTTGCGGCCATAACACCCTTCGCATACTTTACCAATGAGATAATAACAAGAACATTTGCCGGAGCCCATGCTATCAGGGGTTTAAGGTCTCAGGGCAATGATACAATCCAATCTTTGGATTATGCCCGTAGTGAATATACCATGTTGTCATCAATCGCTGGCACGATCGTTGGCATGATAGCCTATGACAAGGCAATCGATAGAGGTTATACACCTGCGAATGCAATCTTTGCTTTCGTGTTATCTTCTATATTGGCAGAGACAATATCATCATTTAGCTCTTTTTCAGCGTTAAATTCAGGCGTTGGCAATAAAAACGATACAGGAACAGCAGCCTTAGCCGGGGCCGGGGCCTTAGCTGGGTCAATGGCCACAGCCGCAATCTTAACCGGCCATGTTAGGAGCAGATCAAATGTTGTCTTGACTGTAACCGCAGTTAGCACCTTCACTCGCTCTATACCTAAAGTTGGATACAGAGTCTATTTTAGCGCCATAGCCGGAAGCTTCGTCGGGCCCATTTTCGAGGTGTTTCTCTGGAAACAGGGCCGGGAACTGAACTCAAGGCATTTACCGAGATACGCCGCTGTTATCCTGGCACCTGCACTGTCAATCGCTCTGATTAATGGCCTTTCAAACCATGCAGTTTATGGTTACCCACTTGAAGAAAGTTTATCCGAAACAGCCCGTAATCAATTGCAGAAACTTTATGACCCTTTAGATTATTTGTACACCATATTTAATTGACAATAACTGGATCAACCCGGCAGACTGTCTTATGAAAAGAATAAGCAGACTCTGAAACTTTTTGAGTTACTATGAACTCCTCGTATTGCGTCTGAATGACTTTAAATGTCAGCTGACTTTTCTTCGTTTGAGCGATTCAATAAAAGCGCCCTGGCGGCTTTGACTAATACGCACGCCCACTTATTTCTGAAAAAAACTTTTTTTGGTTCCGGGTGAATATTTCTTTCAGGTCAGACACCAGAAGAATTAATTATGATAATGAGTGGAGACAACTCCAATGCTGTACTATAAAATATTACTCAGATAGAAAAGCCCAAAGAGCCAGTAACAGCAACACTGGTTCATTTGTATGACAAACAAGTTCTTACAACTATTAAGGTCAGCCAAAGGAGGGCATATAGAGAGCATCTGTCACTCAAGAATCTCATACTGGATTTAATTTAAGAAACTGGTTAATTCTGGCAGGTATTTTTTGACGTGTCATTAGCTTATAACAAACCAGAAAATTTAATTAAGGACATCAATAATGAAAACATTCACTAAACTAATACCGCTATTCTCGTGCTTATTATTTATATGCCCGGGAGCTCATTCAGACATATCGAAAGAAGAAAAATTCAACTTATTGAGCCATTACGATAATACATCATTAGTAGAGGACAGCCTGAAATTGGTTGGCAGCACTTCCAAGGTAGCCGTTTCCACCGTGATCAATCACGGATTCTGGTACAGCATCTGCAAATCACCCGAGCTGGTCTCTGCCGTTGCAGGTCGCTTTGGCCTGTCCGGCACAGAAGAAATTGAGTTACAAGAAATCAAATCATCTTTTTGCAATCAACTCGCAACCGTTATTACCTCTGCTGAGATTGCTTTAGCCGGACAACTTTCGCTCTGGCCCCATGAGCAGCCCTGGTGGCAACCGCTGCGATACATGGGAACGGCCTACATTGGATATAAAGCATACACTCAACAGGAGCCTTATCATGTACCTTTAACAACTTTGGCTTTCTTTACCAACGAGGTAGTGATGAGAACAGTAGCAGGAGCCGCTGCTATCCAAACTTTAAGGAATCAGGGAACAGTCTGGCCTTTGGATTATGCTCGCAGGGAATATTCCATGTTGTCAACACTCGCTGGATTGATGGTCGGTACTATCGTTTACGAACAGATGCTTGCCAAAGATGTTTCAGCGGTAAAAGCTGCTTTTGCCTGCATTATCTCCGCTACATTGACACTGAAAATATTAGCCATTAGCTCTTTTTCAGCACTCAATTCAGGCTCTTTTGATTTTGTCGGGACAGGGGCAGAAGCAGAAAGCCTGGCTGGAAACGCAGTCTTAGCTGGGTCATTTGCCACAACCATGTCCGGAATGATGTGGGTTGGGAGCTCACTTAATCAGTTCATCACTCTTGCCATCGTGGCCACGGCTTTTCCGATGTGGGGAATTGCAGCTGATTACAAAATCTTGGCCGGGTTGGTAACCGGGACAGCAGTCTCAACGGGAATCATTGAACTTCAGAAGCTGCAAAGGTCAAAACTGGATTCAAGGCATTTATTAAGCAATCTTGCGATTTCCCTGGCTCCTGCATTGGCTATCGCTCTGATCAATGGCGTTTCAAACAATGTCGTTTATGGTTACCCACTTGAAGAAACTTTATCCGAAACAGCCCGTAGCCAATTGCAGAAATTTTATGCTCCCCTTGATTATTTGTACAGCTTTTTTAATTAACAGATAGTTGAAGCGAGAGATAGCCAACGGTTAAAGTCATTGGCAACAACTTTGCAATCCTGTTTAAAAACAACAAAGTGTAAAAAGATTCAACAGGAGTGAGCAGGTTCTGAACCTGCTCAAGTTGCTTTGAATGCTTCGGGAAGCAGCGGATTGTGTTTAACTTTTCTCTTTGAATAACGAACCAGCAAAAACACTCAGCCACTTTTATTAATATTCCTCTCTAAAGCGCGGTGTATAGATAGATCTGTCGCCCCTGAACCTCATAATGGATGCTATAAAAGAAACAGATTAATTCGGACAGTTAAGCTTTGACTGGTCTTATAACAAATCAGTTACTCCAATTAAGGACTTCAATAATGAAGACATTCGGTAAACTAACAATACTCTTCTCGTGCTTATTATTTTTATGTTCAGTCGCTCATTCAGGCAGATCAAAAGAAGAACAATTTAACTTGTTGAGCCACTACAATAATGCATCCTTAGTTGAAGATAGCCTGGAACTGGTGACCAGCAGTTCCAGGCTCGCAGTTTCTACTGTTATCAATTATGGATTCTGGTACAGCATCTGCAAATCACCCGAGCTGATATCTCCCCTTACGGGTCGCTTTGGCCTGTCAGGCTCTGACGAAAATGAGTTACAAGAGGTCAGATCATCTTTTTGTAACCAGCTTGCAGCCATTATCACCTCCACTGAGGTTGCCTTAGCCGGGCACATATCGCCCCGGCCCCTTGAGCTGCCATGGTGGCAGCCACTGCGGTTTGTAGGAACAGCATACGTTGGTTATCAAACATACACTAACCAGGATCCTTATCGTGTTGCGATAGTGACTTCGGCTTACTTTACCCATGAGGTAATGGCCAGAACCTTAGCCAGAGCCCTTACCATCCGAACTTTAAGGAATCAGGACACAGGCACAACACAATCGCTAAATTATGCCCGTATTGAATATAAATTGTTGTCATCAATCGCTGGCCTGATGGTCGGGGCAATAGTCTATAAAAAGATGCTCGACATAGGATTATCACCTGTGAAAGCAGCCTTTGCTTACATGATATCTGCTTCAATGATGAAGACAATATCAACATTAAGCTCTCTTTTAGTTCTTGACTCAGGCAGTGGTCATGCAGTTGTGGAAGAAGCAGTAACCATGGCAGCGGCCGGAACCGGAGCCATAGCGGGAACAATGGCTGTAGCCATAAGCGGAGCCATGGCTGTTTGGTGCAGATCAGATCTATTCTTGAAAGTAAACACACTTGTTACCATAACCCTGGCCAGTCCTGAATCTGAAATTGGACACATAGACAGTTTTATTGGACTTAAAGCCGAAGTCGGAATGACAGTCGGAGCCGTACTCTTGCAATTTCTATTGCAACAAAGCCGGGAACTGGACTCAAGGCATTTAATGAGAAACGTCGCTGTTACCCTGGCTCCTGCATTAACACTCGCTCTGATCAATGGCGTTTCAAACCATGCTGTTTTTGGTTATTCACTTGAAGAAAGTTTCACCGAAACAGCCCAGAACCAATGGAAGAAATTTCATGCTCCTTTGGATTACTTGTACACCTTGTTTCATTGACAGAGTGAAGTCAATCGCACTATCTTTGTCATACCTTTTACCATCAGCAAGTTGCATTGGACACTTTATTTCCTGAACCCGGGAACCACTCAATGGTTGGCGAAAATTCCACTGCTGTTCTATAAGTAACACCCTGAGAGAACAGGAAATGCCTGTAACACATCAGTTCCAGTTACCCTGTTTATGGACACCAAGAATGAAAACGTTCGGTAGGCTAATTCCATTATTTTCGTGCTTATTATCTTTATGTTCGGTCGCTCATTCAAGTTTAACCAGAGAAGAGCAATTTAACTTATTAAGCCACTACAATAATAATGCATCGTTAGTCGAAGACAGCCTGAAACTGTTCAGTAGTGGTTCCGGGCTGGCCGTTTCCACCGTGATCAGTTACGGATTCTGGTACAGCCTCTGCAGATCACCCGAGCTGGTCTCTGCCCTTGCGAGTCGCTCTGATCCGTCTGGTACAGAGCAAAATGAGCTGCAAAAATTTAAATCACTTTTTTGTTATCAACTTGCAGCCGTTATCACTTCCACTGAGGTTGCATTGGCCGGACGCGTATCGGCCTGGCCCCTTGCGCTGGATTGGTGGCAGCCGCTGCGATTTCCGGGAACTGCATACGTTGGTTACAAAACATACACTACCTGCAATCCCCCTTTTCTTATGCCCGTGGTCACTGCGGCATACTTTACCCATGAGGTCGTTGTAAGAACGGTAGCCGGAACCTATGCCATCCAGGCTTTAAGGCAGCAGGACAGAGGCACGAGCCAACCTTTGGATTATGTCCGTAGTGAATATACTTTGTTGTCATCAATGGCGGGTCTGATGGTCGGGGTAGTAGTCTACGACGCTATGCTCGCCGGAGGTTTTACAACGGCGCAAGCGATCGGTGCTTACCTGATATCGTCTGAATTGACAAAGAGAATATTTACAAGAAGCTCTTTTTCAACACTTAATTCAGACGATACTGATAGAATCGAGGCAGGGGCAGAAGCACTGGCCGAAGCCGGAGCCATAGCTGGATCATTAGCTGCAGCCATGGCCGCAGCCATAATGATGTCTGCTGAGCGCTCAAATTTAATCTTCGAAGGAATCACACTTTTCACTCTGGTCTCAGCCGTCCCCATAGTTCCGGAAGTCTGTGTTGGAGCCTTCGTCGGATTGCTAGCCGGAACACAAATCATTGGACTTATGATGCTGCAACACTCACAACTGGACCCAAAACATTTATTGAAAAACATCGCTCCTCTGGGTCCTGCACTGGCAATCGCTGCGATCAATGGTTTTTCAAACCATCGTGTTTATGGTTACTCACTTGAAGAAAGTTTCACCGAAACAGTCCGTAAACAATGGAAGAAGTTTCATGCTCCTTTGGATTATCTGTACACCTTGTTTAATTGACAAATAGTTAGATGCGAGAGACAGCTAATTAGATTTTAGCTCGTGTGTCGCTGAGCAATTTCCGCTAGGAGCCTGACCGAGAATAGCGCCCGTAGCGAGGACGGCAGAAAATTGAGGATGAAAATTCGGTTTTGTGAGGAGAATAGCGAGCTATTTGACGAACAAAAGCGGATTTTCAGACCAATTTGCTGCCGCCGCAGTAGGGTAGTCTATTCTCGGTCAGGCTCCTAGTGAATGCCGAAAATAAACAAGAATAGTGAACAACTAATGCCGTGTAAGCCCCAAAGGGCCAGGAAGATACCGGATGCTATAAAAGAAACAGGTTAATTCTGGTAGTTAAGGTTTGACTGGTCATTTGCTTATCACAAATCATTTACCCTGATTAAGGACTTCAATAATGAAAACTTCCGGTCAACTAACAACGCTGTTCTCGTGCTTGTTATTTTTATGTTCAGTCGCTCATTCAGGTATATCAAGAGAAGAACAATTTAAATTACTGAGCCACTACAGTAATACATCGTTAGTTGAAGACAGTCTGAAACTGGCAACCAGCAGCTCCGGGCTGGCCATTTCCACTGTGATCAATTATGGATTCTGGTACGGCATCTGCAAATCACCCGAGGTGGTCTCTGCCCTTGCAGGTCGCTTTGATCTGTCAGGCACAGAGCAAAATGAGCTACAAGAGGTCAAATCATCTTTTTGTAATCAACTCGCAGCCGTTATCACTTCCACCGAGGTCGCTTTAGCCGGGCACGTATCACCCTGGCACCTTAAGCATCCCTGGTGGCAGACATTGCGGTATGCCGGAACAGCCTACAGTGGTTATGCAGCATACACTAACAGCAATCCTTATCTTATACCCATAGTGACTGCGGGTTACTTTACCCATGAGGTAGTGGCAAGAAGGGTAGCCGGAGCCACTTCTATCCGGAGCTCAAGGTATCAGGACAGAAGCACAACCCAACCTCTGGATTATGCACAAAGTGAATATTCCATGTTGTCAGCAGTTGCTGGCATGATGGTCGGGTCGATAGTCTATGACATGATGATCGCCAGAGATGTCTCACACGCAAAAGCAATCTTTGCTTACATAATATCCCACGCATTGGTAGAGGGATTATCAGCAATAAACCCTCTTTCAAAACACAATTCAAACGGTGTTGCCAGCGTTTGGACAGAAGCAGGAGCAGATGTCTTGGCTGGAACAGGAGTAGGAGCCTTAGCTGGATCATGGGCTACAGCCATATCCGGAGGCGTAAGGGTCGCGCACACATCTGATCTATTACCGAGCGCCGCCATAGTAGTTTACACCGCGATTTTGGTTTCTCCTTATTCTAGAGGAAGGGACACCATTGTTGGAATGGTGGGAGGATTGATGGCCGGAAACCTGGTCTTGGCTCTTCTCAGTCATCAACGCTCAGCACTGGACTCAGGTCATTTATTGAAAAACGTTGCTCTTACTCTGGCTCCCGCATTGACTCTCGCTCTGATCAATGGCTTTTCAAACAATGCGATTTATGGTTACTCACTTGAAGAAAGTTTCAACGAAACAGTCCGTAACCAATGGAAGAAGTTTCATGCTCCTTTGGATTATCTGTACACCTTGTTTAATTGACAAATAGTTAGATGCGAGAGACAGCCAGTTAGATTTCAGCTCGTGTATCGCTGATACAATTTCCGCTAGTGAATGGCGAAAATTCAATCGTTGCACTATAAAATCTTCACGAAACGTTACAGGGCGAGACACAACAAAGACCACCCAAAAGACGGCATATATTAAGCATCTGTCGCCCTTAAGCCTAATGCTGGAAGCTATAAAAGAAACAGGTTAATTCTGGTAGTTAAGGTTTGACTGGTCATTTGCTTATCACAAATCATTTACCCTGATTAGGGACTTCAATAATGAAAATATCCGGTCAACTAACAACGCTGTTCTCTTGCTTGTTATTTTTATGTTCAGCCGCTCATTCAGGCACATCAAAAGAAGAACAATTTAAATTTTTGAGCCACTACAGTAATACATCGTTGTTTGAAGACAGCCTGAAGCTGGCAACCAGCAGCTCCGGCCTGGCCATTTCCACTGTGATCAATTATGGATTATGGTACGGCATCTTGTGCAAATCACCTGAGCTGGTCTCTTCCCTCACGGGTCGCCCTGGCCTGAATCTCCCAGAGCGAAATGAGTTCCAGGAGCTCAAATCTTCTTTTTGTCATCAACTCGCAGCCGTCACCACCTCCACTGAGGTTGCATTAGCAGGTCAGGTATCGCTTTGGCCCCTTAAGCGGCCCTGGTGGCGGCCACTGCGATTTGTTGGAACCGCATACACTGGTTATTTAGCATACACAAAATGCGACACTCGTTTTATACCCATAATGACTGCGACTTACTTTACCCATGAAATAGTGGCGAGAACGGTAGCCGGAGCTACGACTACACTGGCTTTAAGGACCCTGGACAGACCTCCAATCCAACCCGAAAATTATACCTGCAGTGAATATGCCTTAGTGAAATCAATCACCTGCGTGATGTTTGGAGCAATGTTTTATCGCCAGTTTCTCGCCGCAGGCTCTTCAACGGGTAAAGCCATCTCTGCTTATCTTGCGTTTTCTGCATTGATAGAATTATTACTACCCGAAAGCCATTTTTCAGCTTCTAATTCAGGCGGTGCCCATGCATTCGAGCTGGAAGCAGACGCAGAAACCTTAGCCGGCGCCTTGGCTGGATCAATGGCCCTAGCCTTGACCGGAGCCTTCTATGCTGGATTCTTTGACCTGACATTGTCCACAGTCGTAGTGGGTTATATGACCTTGTCACTCAGTAAAACTGAATTTTTATCCGGAGTTGAAGACGAAGTCCTACTTGGAGCTATGGCCGGAGCTGGAACCGGACTCACAGTCCTGATAATTCTGTTTAAACAAAGCTTAGAGCTGGACTCAAACCATTTATTAAGAAACATTGCTATTACCCTGTATCCTGCACTGACAATCGTCCTGATCAATGGCATTTCAAACTATGCGGTTTACGGTTACTCACTTGAGGACACTTTGACCGAAACAACTCGTAACCAATGGAAGAAATTTCATGCTCCTTTGGATTATTTGTACACCTTGTTTAATTAACAAATGGTTAGGTTAGATGCGAGAGACTAGTTTATTTCGTGAATCGCCAAACAATGACCGTTACTGAATAGCGAAAGTTCATTTGCTGTACTATAAATTCTCCCGTAAACAATAAAAGGTCAGGCACTGCAGCTTCCTGTATATGCTGATCGAACTCTCGTATCTGCAAAGACCAGCCAAATGCGGTCGTATATTAAGCATCTGTCACCCTTGAACCTCATTATGGATGCTATAAAAAACAAGCAGGTTAATACTGGCAGGAAAGATTTGACTGGTCATTTGCTTCATAGCAAATCAGATACCCTGATTATGGATTTCAATAATGAAAATATCCGGTCAACTAACAGCGCTTTTCTCGTGCTTATTATTTTTATGTTCAGTCGCTCATTCAGGCCTATCAAAAGAAGAACAATTTAAATTATTGAGCCACTACAGTAATACATCGTTGGTTGAAGACAGCCTGAAGCTGGCAACCAGCAGCTCCGGCCTGGCCATTTCCACCGTGATCAATTATGGATTCTGGTACGGCATCTGCAAATCACCCGAGGTAGTCTCTGCCCTTGCAGGTCGCTTTGATCTGTCATGCACAGAGCAAAATGAGCTACAAAAGGTCAAATCATCTTTTTGTAATCAACTCGCAGCCGTTATCACTTCCACCGAGGTCGCTTTAGCCGGGCACCTATCATCCTGGCCCCTTAAGCAACCCTGGTGGCAGACATTGCGATATGCCGGAACAGCCTACAGTGGTTATGCAGCATACACTAACAGCAATCCTTATCTTATGCCCATAGTGACTGCGAGTTACTTTACCCATGAGGTAGTAGCAAGAACGGTAGCCGGAGCCACTGCTATCCGGAGCTCAAGGTATCAGGACAGAAGCACAACCCATCCTCTGGATTATGCTGAAAGTGAATATTCCATGTTGTCATCAGTCGCTGCCATGACGGTCGGGTCGATAGTCTATGACATGATGATCGCCAGAGATGGCTCACACGCAAAAGCAATCTTTGGTTACATAATATCCCACGCATTGGTAGAGGGATTATCAGCAATAAGCCTTCTTTCAAAATACAATTCAAACTGTGATGATAGCGTCTGGACAGAAGCAGGAGCAGATGTCCTGGCTGGAACAGGAGTCGGAGCCTTGGCTGGATCATGGGCTACAGCCATATCCGGAGGCGTAAGGGCCGCGCACATATCAAAAGATCTATTGTCGAGCATCGCCATGGTAGTTTACACCGCGATTTTGATTTCTCCTTGTGCTAGAAGAAGCGACATCACTGTTGGAATGGTGGGAGGATTGATGGCCGGAAACCTGGTCTTGGCTCTTCTCAGTCATCAACGCTCAGCACTGGACTCAGGCCATTTATTGAAAAACGTTGCTCTTACTCTGGCTCCCGCATTGACTCTCGCTTTGATCAATGGCTTTTCAAACAATGCGGTTTATGGCTACTCACTTGAAGAAAGTTTCACCGAAACAGTACGTAACCAATGGAAGAAATTTCATAATCCTTTGGATTATTTGTGTACCTTGTTTAACTGACAGGCAGTTTAGGCGAGAGACGACCTAAGTACCTGGCCAGTTGGTTTCGCATATTCTGGCGAGTGGATTTTTTCATCCTTCAAGGCGCAACGACGGGCGCGTAGCCATAGCTACGCAACCAGAGTTGGAACGCAGAAGGATGGAAAAAGCCGCCGTCCAGAATATGCGAAACCAACTGGTTAGGTACTTAAGGCCCAGTCTGGCACGACGGGTTGAACCGTCAAAACAGTCCCATCTGTTCGTCAATCAAGGTATTAAAATCAAGATTTATAAACGGAAGAACACCCTCTGCCACCGGCTTTAGCTGCTTGTCGATGTAATGTTGATAATCAATGGGGCTGGTGCGATATTCCAGCGGCTCAGGGCCGTTGACGGTGATCAGGTATTGAATCCAGCCTTTTCGCTGGTACTTTAGTGGTTTTCCCAGTGACTGATTGATCTCATCGGCTTTTCTGGCTGCCCTGACCTGGGGAGGAATGTTTTTAACATAGTCCCTGAGATTACGCCGCAGTCGCTTTCGGTACACCAGTTTGTCATCCCACTCTCCGGCCAGTGTTTTCTGCACAGTCTCCCTGACCAGGTTTTCCGGAGATTGATCGTTAAACACCAACGAGAACAGTTCTGTTTGAAAATATTTTGCCAGTGCCGTCCAGTCAGAACGGACCGTTTCCAGCCCCTTGAATACCAGTTGCTGCCCGCTGGCAGTGGCTGTAATGCCGGCGTAGCGTTTTTTACTGCCGGTATCCGCGCCACGAATGGTCGGCATCAGAAACCTTCGGTAACAGGTTTCAAACTCAAGCTCCAGTGCCGAGTCCAGTTGATAATCCTCTTTTAATTTGGCTGTCCAGCGTTCATTAATCAGCCGCTCCAGTTCTTTCCCGGTGGACCTGGCCTGTTCATCGGAATAGGCTTCATTCAGGAGCACGAACGTAGAATCGGTATCGCCATAAATCACCTGATAGCCCTGCTCTTCTATCCAGCGGGCCGTCTGCTGCATGATTTCATGCCCTCGCAGGGTAATGGAGCTGGCCAGCCGGGTATCGTAGAAACGACATCCACCTGAGCCCAGCACGCCATAAAAGGAATTCATAATAATCTTCAGCGCCTGGGAGCGGGCAGCATCCTTTTGCTTCTTGGCCTCATCCCGTTGGGCCCAGAAAGAAGCAATAATATCTGGAAGAAAGTGCCGGTCACGGGAGAACAGGCCGCCACGAAAACCGGGAATCGCCCCTTCCGGTTCCTGCAGACCTTCCACCAGTCCCAGTGGATCGATTTTGAAGGTTCTGATGATCGAAGGATAGAGGCTCTTGAAATCCAGAACGATGACATTGCGATAGAGTCCTGGTATGGAATCCATAACATACCCCCCCGGACTGGCCAGCCCTCCGCCTTCCGGTAAATTCGGAGCCACATAACCAGCCCTGTGCAACCGGGGCATATAAAGATTGGTGAATGCCTGGACAGAGCCGCCCATACGATCAAGCTCCAGCCCGGTCAGATGACTGCGTAATCTCAGGTAATCAAGGATGTTGGTGTGTTGAAAAATCTCTGCAACCAGTCGGCAGTCCTGCAGGTTGTAACGGGCCAGTTTTTCCTTGTTATGGTGAAAGTCATGATTAATGATAGCCATCCGGTTATCTACGTCTTCTGTCGCCTTACCTTTGCCCAGAAGCGTCTGTGCCACAAACTCCAGACTAAAGCTGTCAAACTGATAAGTGGCCGCCTTTAATGCCTCAATGCCGTCAATGACCATTCGACCCGGCAGGGTAATAAACCCCTGCCCACTATCACCCCTGCGACTTCTCCAGCTGGCTGCCTGTTGCCCCCTGCCCAGTTTCAACGACATGCCATGGCGTTCTGCCCGTTTAAGCAGCAGCCGAAAATCAAAATTAATGACATTCCAGCCAATCACTATGTCGGGGTCCAGAGTTCCGAGCGTCACTTCAAGTGCCTCCAGAAGCGCTCTCTCATCAGCAACCCAATGTATCCAGTCAACCGGCTCCTGATCGCCCACCATGATGACCCGTTGAAAGTCCCCGGCCAAAAGTCCAATGGAGTAAAGTTCACCTCGCTCGGAACATTCAATATCCAGGGAGACCACCTTGAAGTCGGGATTAAACTCAGCAGGACGAATTCGCACCTTGCGGTATTCCTGATAGCCTGACTTCTGCACCAAATCACCCGTGAATGCCATGCCACCGTAAACAAAACGCTCCATCAGAAACCGGTCTGCCAGCCTGACATCGGCTTCCAGTAACTCTATGCCTCTGGTACGAAAATAATCATGCACCTGGAACGATTGGTTCACGTTTTGACTATAAAGGGCGGTGACTGGCTCATGACGAAAGTTCTTCAGAGGTAAAGGCTTTGCCTCAATCGTTGGATAACTCCTGAAAAACTCACTCTTTAGCGGCTCAAACCTCGAGGAAACAACAAAACAGACGGGACGCTCCCCTTCAACCACCAGCTTTGCAGGACCATCATCAGTGACAACCCACAAAACAACTTCCGTCTGTCCTCTGCGGTCCTGGCTATGTCGGCTAAGAAGAAAGCCTTTGCGTACAGGCTGGGTATTTGGCAAGTCAGTTCTCAAACGTTGTCTATTCGGTCAATCAGATTCTGAGAGATATTAACATTGCCGCAATATCTCCGGGAGAGGAAAAATTGGTCATCTGTACGAATAATACCCATCGTGCTTTCTAACTCCCATGATGAGCATGGAGATTTCAGCCTTAAGACAAGGCGACGATCGCCAACGCAGGATTTAGGCTCAAATCTTCAGCGCAACAGGGAGTTAGAAAGCTCGATTGGTATAAACTCTCAGGACTGGCTAAAAATGGAGAAACCTCAAGCTTTGCAGCGACCTCTAAGAATACGGGGTTATACACTCACTCGATGAATCTAATAAATGGCGAAAATTCCACTGCTGAACTATAAACTCCCGTGGAAACAGCAAAGTCCAGAGGGCTGGGGCCTGGTGATAGCTTCCTCTGTGAACTGGTCAGGTATACACAACTGCAAAAAACAACCACAAAAAAGCAGTTATACCAATCGTGCTTTCTAGCAGCCTGTCGGACTTAAGCGTCCGTAGCGAGGATTGCAAGAAATTGAGGATAAAAATCTCTGTTTCTGAGGAGAATAGCGAGCTATTTGACGAAGAAACAGGGATTTTTAGACCAATTTATTGCAACCGCAGTAGGACAGTCTTAAGTCCGACAGGCTGCTAGCTCCCGTGATGAGCATGGAGATTTGAGCCTTAAAACAAGGCGGCGTGAGGAGTCTTAGCCTTAGCTATGGCGACGATCGCCAACGCAGGATTAAGGCTCAATTCTTCAGCGCAATAGGGAGTTAGAAAGTTCGTTTGGTACTAATTCCCGGTACGAAAAGGTTCAGCCTGACATTTCCTGACAATAAATCAGTTACCCCAATTAAGGATATGAACAATGGAAACACTGTGTAAGATATCAGCACTGTTGTCGTGCTTGTTATCTATAGGTTCAGTCGCTCATTCAGATCTATCGAAAGAAGAACAATTTAACTTATTGAGCCATTACAATAATGCTTCGTTAGTTGAAGATAGCCTGAAACTGGTCAGTAGCAGTTCCGGGCTGGCCGTTTCCACTTTGATCAATTACGGATTCTGGTACGGCATCTGCAGATCACCCGAGCTGGTATCTACCCTCACAGGCCGATCTGGCCTGTCTGGCACACAGCAAAATGAGTTACAAGAGGTCAAATCATCTTTTTGTAATCAACTGGCAGCCGTTATTACCTCCACTGAGGTTGCTTTAGTCGGACACGTATCGCCGTACTGGTCCCTTCGGCGGCCCCTGTGGCAACCGCTGCGATATGTAGGAACAGGATTCGTTGGTTTCAGAGCATACACGACTGACGACCCTTATTTTATACCCATAACAATCGCATACTTTACCCATGAGGTAATGGCAAGAACAGTAGCCGAAGCTGAGACCATAAAGGATTTAAGGGACCGTGACATTCGTTCAATCAAGCCTGAAAAAATTACCCTTCTTGAATATGCCATCTTGAAATCCATCACAGGCTTGATGGTCGGGGCAATAGTTTATGAGCGGTTGGCCGCCAGAGGCTCTACTCTTAATGCAATCTTTGCTTATGTGCTGTCTAACTTGATGGCACATTCAGTGATGTCAAAAATCTATATGTCAACATATAATTCAGACGATGCTCATGCAGTCGAGGTGGAAGCAGGAGCAAAAGCTTTGACCGCAACCAAAGAATTAGCCGGAACAAGGGCCGTTGCCACAATCGGAGCCATCGGAGCAGTAGCTTTCTGGATCTCTGACCCAGTCTTGTCCGTTATCGCATTCTATACTCTGGCCTTCTCTCTAGGAAAAATTGAAACCAGTATCCCGCATTCAGGTGATTGCGGAAGTACAGTCGGGGCCGTCGTCATGTTTCTTCTGTCGAGTCAAAAATCAAACCTGGACTCAAACCATTTATTGAAAAACGTCGCTTTTACCCTGGTTCCTGCATTGACAATCGCTCTGATCAATGGCGTTTCAAACAATGCTGTTTATGGTTACTCACTTGAAGAAAGTTTCACCGAAACAGTCCGTAACCAATGGCAGAAACTCTATGCCCCTTTGGATTATTTGCACACCTTGTTTAATTGACCTGTTGCACACACGACTTCTGTCGTCATGAAGGTAAGCCGTGGAGAGAAAAGCTCACAGGACTTGTGATAAAGAGAGAGCCCTGAAGGAGCCGGATTTAACACTGTCGCAGCAGCGCCGGGAGATTAAAAATCCAGAATCCTTATGGACAAACTCTCAGGACTGGCTAAAAATGGAAACAATTCAGGACCTCGACAAACAGCTTTCATCCTTACCCGGCAATTAGGCTTGGAAATAAGAAAAACGATAGGTTCAGTTTGATGACATTACCTGACGATCTTGAATACCAGACGGGCTTTGGTAACGAACACGAAACAGAGGCATTACTCGGTGCCCTGCCCAAGGCCTGCTTCAACCCTCAGAAAGTGGCTTACGGGCTCTATTGTGAACAGTTTTCCTCCACGGCCTTCACAGCCCCCAAACACCAGAACCGCCGGACCTGGACTTATCGAATCCGCCCCTCTGTTGTTCAGGGAGACTTCCAGCCCTGGGAGAACAATCCCCTGCTGGAAACCGCCCCCCTGACAGACCTGCCGCCTGTGCCAAGTCCGCTTCGTTGGGACCCACTGCCCGCTCCGAAACAACCGACTGATTTTATCAGTGGTCTGACTACCCTTGCGGCTAATGGTAAAGCCATTACACAGATCGGTAGTGCCATTCATCTGTACGCCGCTAACCAGAGCATGGAAAAGCGTTTTTTTTATAATGCCGATGGCGAGCTGCTGATTGTGCCACAGTCAGGCGCTCTGATGATCTGTACCGAACTGGGTCGATTACAGGTTAGCCCGGGAGATATCGCCGTGATTCCGCGAGGTATGAAATTCAGAGTGGATCTTCTGGAGAGTCAGGCCATTGGTTATCTCTGCGAAAACTATGGAGCCCCTCTGACACTGCCGGAACGCGGCCCGGCAGGCGCCAATGGCTTCGCCAATGACCGGGATTTCCAATACCCCGTTGCCTGGTATGAAGACGAAGAAGGTAACTTCGAACTGATCGCTAAATTTGCTGGTCACCTTTATGCCTGTGAGCTCGATCACTCACCCCTGGATGTCGTTGCCTGGGTGGGAACTTCGGCACCCTATAAATACGAGCTGTCCCGTTTCAATGTCATCAATACGGTGAGCTATGACCATCCGGACCCCTCTATCTTTACGGTTCTGACCTCCCAATCTCACTCACCCGGCGTAGCCAACCTGGATTTTGTCATCTTCCCTCCCCGCTGGATGGTGGCTGAAAACACCTTCCGCCCCCCTTGGTATCACCGCAATATTATGAGTGAGTTTATGGGGCTGATTCAGGGTGTTTACGACGCCAAGGAAAAAGGGTTTGTACCCGGTGGCAGCAGTCTGCATAACTGTATGTCACCCCACGGTCCCGAGGCGGAGGTATTCAGGAAAGCCAGCGAAGCGGAGCTGAAGCCCGTGCGTTATGAAAACACTCTGGCGTTCATGTTTGAATCCCGATATGTCTACGTACCCTCAAAATTTGCCATGGAGAGCAACCTGCGACAAAAAGACTATCTTAAATGCTGGTCTGGCCTGAAGAAGCATTTTGATCCCAGTCAGAAGCCTTAAGTCAGACAGTCATTAACAACAAAAATCACGCGTGCCAGATAGGCTGTTTGCAGTTGCTGGTACCCTGCTTCTTGATGCATTCAGGATGACCAATGATTTCAATGAACGAGACCCATGACGTTAATCTAACCAGCTGGGTAATTTGTGCCAACAAATTGGATGCCGACTTTACCATTCAGAATCTGCCTTTTGCTGTTTTTCGCACAGGCAGTGAGCCTTTCCGCTGTGGCGTAGCCATTGGCAACCAGATTCTGGACCTGAAGGCAACGGACGCACTGAAGCCATTTGACGGCAAGGCAGCCGTGGCACTGACAGCCTGTGCCCAGGAAAATTTAACGCCCCTGATGGAGTTGGGCTTTGAATACTGGAGCGCTCTCAGGCTCAGCCTGTCCAGAGCACTGAGAACAGGCTCGGAACTGGAGAGCCAACTGAAGCCCTGTCTGATCACCATGAACAAAGCCGAATTCGCCCTGCCCTGCCAGATTCGGGATTACACGGACTTCTATTCCTCTATCTATCACGCTACAGCCGTAGGTTCACTGTTCAGACCCGACAATCCTCTGCTACCCAACTATAAGTGGGTGCCCATTGGCTACCACGGCAGGGCCTCATCCATTGGGGTTTCAGGACAAACTTTTCACCGTCCGGTTGGTCAAACCAAAGCACCGGACGCAGAACAACCTTCCTTTGGTCCCTGTAAACGACTGGACTATGAGCTTGAAATGGGCATTTTCATCGGTCAGGGCAACCCTTTGGGTGACCCTATTGCGTTGGATAAGACCGATCAGCATGTATTTGGCCTGTGTCTTCTCAATGATTGGTCTGCACGAGACATTCAGGCCTGGGAATACCAGCCCCTGGGACCGTTTCTGGCCAAAAGCTTTGCCTCCACTATTTCGCCCTGGATCGTGACGCTGGAAGCACTGGCTCCATATCGAACCAGTTATCTTCGTCCTGCCGATGATCCACAACCTCTGCCTTATTTGAGCTCGGAAGAAAACACTCGTCTGGGCGCTCTGGACATTCAGCTGGAAGTCCTCCTGCAAACACCCGCCATGAAAGGTTCTCAACAAAGCATGGAAAAGCTGTCTCAATCCAGCTTCAAACATTCTTACTGGAGTGTGGGCCAGATGGTGGCTCATCACGCCAGTAATGGTTGTAACCTGCAATCCGGCGATTTGCTGGGAACGGGTACCCAGTCAGGCCCCAGGCCAGAGGAAGCAGGCTCACTGCTGGAGCTGACCCGGGGTGGTAAGGAGGCTATAAACCTGACCAATGGTGAACAAAGAAGGTTCCTGCAGGACGGAGATACCGTGATCATGAGAGGCTGGTGCGAGAAAGAAGGCACGGCCAGAATCGGCTTTGGTGAAGTCTCGGCCACTCTTCTGCCAGCAAAGGGATAACACAATGAAGCTATACAGCTACTTCCGATCTTCAGCGGCTTACCGGGTCAGGATTGCCCTGAACCTGAAAGGGGTGGATTACGAACTGGTTCCGGTTAACCTGTTGAAGTCAGAACAGACAAAGGATAAATATAAAAACATTCAACCCCAGGGACTGGTACCGGCACTGGAAGTCGGCAATAACAGGCTGATTCAGTCCATGGCTATCATGGAATGGCTTGAAGAAACCTGTCCGGAACCAGCCATTATTCCCGGTGATGCCTGGCAGAAAGCCCGGATTCGAAGTCTGGCCAATATCATCAGCTGCGATATCCATCCTCTGAATAATCTGAGAACACTAAAATATCTGAAGTCAGAATTTGCAATCAGTGACGAGCAAAAAAACCAATGGTACCAGCACTGGATAAAAACAGGTTTTGATGCCTGTGAGCAGCAATTGGGGGATGACCCTTTCTGTATCGGAGACACCCCTACCCTGGCCGACATCTGTCTGATACCTCAGGTCTACAATGCCTTGCGGTTTAACGTGCCATTAAGGGATTATCCAAAAATCCAGAGGATCCACCAGCACTGTAATGAACTCAATGCATTTATTGATGCCAGTCCAGAGCAACAGCCTGACAGCACCTTATGATTGAAGCTCAGCGTCGCTTCAAAGCAATGACGGCACGGCGATCATTAATAGCCAGGTAGGCCAACCGCTCGAATTCAGGGTATTCACCGGGTTGATAGAGGTTTTTCTTAATGACGATCTGCCGCTTCACAACCAGAGTATTACCCTCCATCCTGTAATGACTGCTGTAAGTGCCGGCCTGATTATCCACCTTCAAATTTTCCGGAAGCCGGGTGACTTTATAATTTTTGGGGAGTTTCATTCGGTGCTCCCAATGATAATGCCGGGGTCCGACCGTAAACGGGTACTTGCGCTCTCCATCCACCAGATAGGTTCTCAGCGCCAGCACATCTTGAAAATCCAGCCCTGGTGCAGTGGTGATAAATCCTTCCTTGCCCAGTTCAAAAGCGTGAGGGCTGTGCCATTTACCCTTATAGGCGGGCTGTGTTTTCAGATCATAAGCAGACGCACCCTGAGAGATAGAGCCAAAACCGCCGATCAGGGTGTCCGCCAGCAGATTACTGGCCTTCCATTCACCGCTGCCACTGGCTGCCAGCAGCTCGCGAATCTCTTCTCCGATGGTTCCAGTCCCGGTGACTTTACTCTCTCCTCTCAAAAATCCATTCCCGGACAGCACCGACTGGTTTTTTACCCAATAACGGTTCTGATCCGGTTGCATGACGGGAAGAAATTGAGTTTCACCTTCAGGGCTGGCCAGCACCACTCGCTTGCCCGAAAGACTGTAATCCAGTGATCCGAATGGAGACAGGGGTGAAACGGGATTGAGCCAGGTGTTCATTTCAGGAATGTATAACAGCGCATGATTAAACTGCATGGAAGTCGGTACCGGCCAATCCTTATAGCTGTTATCCCAGCTGACCAATGCCGACTTTGACTCTATACCACGGGCTTTTAACAATGCCTGCAACAACAGAGCCTGATCTTTGCAGTCGCCATAACCATGAAGAAGAATCTCTTCCACCGGGTGAGGGACCAGCGTATCTTCAAGGTTGTAGCTCAGAGACAGGTAATTAATATTTTGGGCCACCCAGTTATAGATGAGTTCTGCCTCCTCCCGTGGATGCCTGGCTCCGCGGGTGATCTCTTCAGCCAACTGACGGATTTCTTCACTGTCAGCCTGTCTGTTCAGACTACTTTCGTAGTATATCTGGCCGATCTCTTCCCAGCTTTTCAGAGAGGTTATCGCAAACATGGGCAGCACATCATCCGGGCTGACCATATTTGGCTCCATCTCCTGATAAGGGAAGTTTTCAAGGCTGACCGTCAACTCTTTACGCTTGCCTTTCCAAAGCTCTTTAACAGAGAAATTGCCTCTGCTCCCCCATTTCATGGGTTTGTTTTCAGGCAGCACAATGGTAGCTGCCAATTTCTTTTGTTCCAGTTCCAATTCGGGTTGCAGCACCATGTTAAAGCCCATGGGGCTGTCCTTGTTCACCACATGCTCAAACTTCAGTTTCATGGTGCTGCCTGGTGTCAACCGGGAGAAAATCACCACGACTTCCCTGGAACGCCGCTCCTGATCACGCCCTCCCAGATCCTGTTCATAAATATTATCTTTTTCAACAGGGAACACCTTACCATCCGGATGGGTAATCGAAGCTTCCAGAACCTTCAGGGATTCATTCTCGGAAAAATAACTGTAGTGGTATTCCTGCAACTCCTCAGCACCTGCAGGAGTCAACACCTGATACTCAAAGGTTACAATACGGGTGTAACTCAGATCGTCGTTGATCTCTATATGATATTCCGCCAACAGACTGCGATAGTCCTGAACAGCTTCATCCGCCAGAACCAACCCCGAAATAACCAGCAACAAGAAAGACAGAAGAGCAGAACAAGCACGCATAAAATATCTCGAATCAGACATAACTCCCCCTTTAACAATTAATGGAACTTTCTAAAAATTAATGAAACTCACTCAATAACTTTGACCGTCAATATATAAAAAAGTTCAGGGCAGAGTGTATTTTTAAACACTGAAAGACATTGAAGCAGTCCTGGATTCCTTCGGTATCTGACATCAGAGCAACTCAAGAAACCTTATTGCACGCTGGCCGCTTTGCAAGGCTCAGCATTGTTAGAAACTGAGCCATATTGTCTGATACTTTGCAATGAAGTTTTTTACCAACTTTTTCCACCCAAACCTCACCGGTTTCATTATTCAGGGTAAGATTGATATCTTCCATATCAGTGACGACAAAAAACAGGGTCAGAGGCTGTCGGAGTGATAGTGCTGAACTTTCACCTTGTCTCAATTCGTTCCCATATTCTGGAGGCCGCCGTGCGCACCTGAACCAGTCGTCAGGTGCGAGTCAATTGCGGGAGAGCCTCTTTTAATCCAAGTGAGCTGTATACTTGTGAAGGGTCTATTGGGGAAGCAGGGTCAAATTTTATTAAGCTTTTGATCAATGTATTTAAAGAACCGCTTCCCCGCATTGTTTCATCTATGATTTTATCAAGTTCAACTTTATCTTTAAGCTTGTCATCAACCTGATAGCAGGCTTTGCATTTATAAGTAACACTCTCTTTGCACTCATGAGATTCTTTCAATTTACAATAAAGAACAATTAATCCGATATTTTTCATGATTTCATTTTTCTCGGCAGGAATGTCAAAACATGCACTGTTAAAGTCTATGAATTTCAAAACTCCCTGATTGAAAAAATACACGACATCATTATCAAAAAGATCCTTGTTTTGAATCCCATTTTTCAACATAAATTCAGCAGCTCTTGACAGGTTATCAATGATAAAATTTCTTGTCTTAAACAATTTGTCGGTATTCTGTCCACATTATATACCTGATAATTCAAATTCAATTTATAACATCAGAGCATTACTTCTCTTTAAAGTTCATTGGAAAATAAATGTTTTTCGATGTATTCAAAAACTCACTGAACTCTGAACTTATGTCACTCCAGACTATCTGACCAACTCATTTATAATCTCGTTGGCAATTCTTTGAGACGTCCCTTGGCATCAACACTCTCTGAACTGGTACTTTTGAACTAGTCATCATTTTTCGACTCAAAGTATATATGAGTAGGAGATACAACAACAGGAGCAAGCTCTTATCTCAAAGCTTAAAGTCCGCTGGCCTGCGTTCTACCGCCATTCCCCAGGCTGCGGCCAATTTCAATCAACATATTTAGCCCTTCCGAGCGATTAAGGTCAGGGTCCTCCGGGTGCCTGTTAAATCTAAAGTTATCAGCTCCAATCAACACATTTAGCGCTTGCGAGTGATCAGTGTCAGGGTCCTCCGGATGCTGGATAGGTGTGAAGCTATAAGCTGCCATCAAGGCATCAACAGGTGAGTCCTCTTGCTGGATTGTCCTATCTTTGAGGGGAGTTCTACACAAAGGACATTGATCTCCACGCTGTAGCCAGGTTTCCAGACAAGATGTATGAAAATAATGGTTGCATTTGGTAACCGATACTTTTTTTCCTGCAAAACAGAATTTACAAATAGTACATTCGTCCTCTTGCATGTATTCAGTAGCGGGCTGGTAATATTGGCTAGAAGAGCTTGTGATTCTGTTCATAATATTTATTCCTGATCGGCTGATTGTGCTTGTTTGACTTGCGTTAACTCTTTCAGTTCCTTGGTCCCTGGTATTTTTTGTCGTTATTGAATAGCCGTAACCATTTAATCGGAGTTGTAACACCAATCGTGTTTTCCAACTCCCGTGGTGAGCATGAAGATATTGGACTTCTTCGTTCATGGCGTTCTCCAGGTTTCCGAGTCGGACCGGCAGAAAAACAGGGACCTGAAAGTAGCTATGTTCAGATGTACATGGGCCACTCAACTGGAAAAATGACGACGGAATACCAGGAAGGACACGAGATCAGATACGAGTCTGTAGAAGCTGAACTGAGCTTGGAAGGTTTGGAGATTTGATCGTTTTTTTACGACGCAAAAAAAGCCCACTGTAAAAAATGGGCTTTTCGTTGGTGAGATCAATCACTTATATGGTAGGCGGTACTGGAGTCGAACCAGCGACCTTTACGATGTCAACGTAACGCTCTAACCAGCTGAGCTAACCGCCTGAAGTTGCTGCGTATAGTATCAACGCTGCTGAAAAATGCAACCCCCGATTCCCGATTAATCTAAAAGAAAATCAGGCGCTTAGCTGAACATCAGCTTGGTTAAAATATGTACAAAACAGAGCATGGATATAGCTGAAAATCAGTCCAGATTTCTGTGCAAAAAACGTTCATTTTTTTGCCCTTTTACCGCCAGCAGGCAGTCGGCAATTTTTTTGAGGCGTCCCTTCGCATCATTCCCTGACCTGGTACTTTTGAACTATTTCTCATTTTTCAAGTCAAAGTATTATGTAGGTGAACTAATCATCCCTTCAGAAAAATTAATTTTTATCCAGAAGGATATATTTTCGTATCAATTAACTGATTTAGGAGAGAAACATGTTACTAATTAATAAAAAACTTCGTTTAAAAACCGCCTTCTTATTTCTTTTTGTTTTTTCTTCAAGCATCGGTGCTATTAAAGCACAAGCATTTGACATTGAGGAAGAGAAAAGAAAAGCTCAAGCAAGTGGTTTTTTAGTCAAGGCTACTATCTTTCAGAGCACCACTACCACAGTGACGGAAAGAAAATCGGTTAATGGAAAACTAAAGAGCTTTAAACAAATAAAAAGTCACTCACACAATAGCAAGATCATTTCTGTAATCAATAGACCACAGAGCCTGACTCGTCATGATTTTTATGCCGGGGCTGGTCTATTGACTATCAGCTCTGACATTAAAAGTGGAAGTAATGAAATCAAGATTTCTTTGATGGGTGCTGACAAGGGGCAATATGTAACCTTGACACTTTTCAATCAGCCACACTATTTCCAGATAACTCAGACTGCATTTTCAAATCAGAAAAAAAGTACCAACAGCATCATCCCAATCAACAGAGGTGCAAGTGCCATTCACGGTAAAGCTCATTTAAGCTGGTCTGTCAGTGGCGCTACTAAACGATTCAATGTATATGTTGGTAATATTCAGCTGGCCAGCTTTGATACCCCCAACTTCCCGGTAAAAGAAGTATTTATAGATAATGGTGGTGAGACGGTCAGAGCTGAATTACAAACTGTTTCAAACCACAATGGTCAACTGCTCGTTACAATGGATATGGCTGAGGCTTTTTCTCACAATTTTATCCATTAATACCCGTCGCACCGGGCTTAATACCGGTGCGTCAGAACGCTGATCCCCACAGACAATCGCTGCTGGGCTGGCTTAGGAAGAGAGTCAAATCATTTCAATACCCGATCCCTGAGCCTGGCCACCTGATCACGGACAGCTGCCGCTTCTTCAAACTCCAGATTGCGGGCATGTTCCATCATCTTGTTTTCCAGCTTACTGATCTCTTTAGCCAGTTCCTGAGCCGACATCTCATGGTGATAGTCCGCTTTCGGCTCAGCAACCTTGCGACTGGGCTGCCCTTTCTTCTTGCCGGGAATGACTGCGCCTTCAAGAATATCCGCAACCGATTTATGGACACTCTTCGGGGTAATCCCGTGCTCTTCGTTGTAGGCAAGCTGTTTTTTTCGGCGACGTTCGGTTTCATCAATCGCCCGCTGCATTGAGCCCGTGATTTTGTCGGCGTAGAGAATAGCCTTACCATTAATATTACGGGCTGCACGACCAATGGTCTGAATCAGAGAGCGATCAGAACGCAGGAAACCTTCCTTGTCGGCATCAAGAATAGCCACCAACGAAACTTCCGGCATATCGAGACCTTCTCTCAACAGGTTAATGCCTACCAGCACGTCAAACGTCCCGATCCGCAGATCACGAATGATCTCAACCCGCTCTACTGTATCGATACCAGAATGCAAATAGCGACAGCGAACACCGTTTTCATGGAGATAATCGGTTAAATCTTCCGCCATGCGCTTGGTCAGGGTCGTTACCAGAACCCTGTCGCCTTTAGCCACGGTTTTATTAAGCTCAGTCAACAGATCATCCACCTGGGTCGTGGCAGGACGAACTTCAATCTCCGGATCAACCAGCCCGGTGGGTCGAACCACCTGATCCACTATCTGTCCCTGATGTTCTGCTTCATAAGGACCGGGAGTCGCGGAAACAAAAATAGTTTGCGGGCGTCGTCCTTCCCACTCTTCAAACTTCAGGGGCCGGTTATCCAGCGCAGAAGGCAGTCTGAAGCCATACTCCACAAGGGTCTCCTTACGAGAACGGTCGCCTTTGTACATCCCACCCACCTGGGGCACCGTGACGTGTGATTCGTCAATCACACACAAGGCATTGTCAGGAATATAATCAAACAGTGTCGGTGGTGCTTCGCCGGGTTGAGTGCCTGAGAGATAGCGGGAATAGTTTTCGATACCCGTGCAGTAGCCCAGCTCCAGCATCATTTCCACATCGTACTTGACCCTCTGCTCCAGACGCTGTGCTTCCACCAGCTTATTGTTATTTCTGAGCACTTCCAGACGTTCAACCATTTCGTCTTTGATAGCTTCTGTGGCTTCAATGATGGTCTGACGAGGTGTGACATAGTGAGTCTTGGGGTAAATAGTCACCCGGGGCAGTTTTCTGAGCACTTCGCCGGTCAGAGGATCAAATTCACTGATTTCCTCCACCTCTTCATCAAACAGCTCCAGCCTGATGGCTTCTTTTTCAGATTCTGCCGGGAAGATATCAATGACATCACCACGAACACGATAAGTAGCCCTTTTCAATTCTGTATCGTTGCGGGTATATTGCAGCTCGGCCAACCTGCGCAAAACCTCCCGCTGGTCAATCATTTCACCCCGGGAAATATGCAACATCATCTTCAGGTAAGATTTGGGATCACCCAGACCGTAAATCGCTGAAACCGTCGCAACAATAATGGCATCTTCCCTTTCCATCAACGCTTTAGTGGCCGAAAGTCTCATCTGCTCAATGTGCTCATTGACCGAGGCATCTTTCTCGATAAAGGTGTCCGAACTGGGCACGTATGCTTCAGGCTGGTAATAATCGTAGTAGGAAACAAAATACTCAACCGCATTGCCAGGGAAAAACTCCTTGAACTCGCCATACAGCTGGGCAGCCAAAGTCTTGTTATGGGCCATAACAATAGCGGGTCTTTGCAGCTTTTCAATGACATTGGCAATGGTGAAGGTTTTCCCTGAACCGGTCACCCCCAGCAATGTCTGGCAGGCCAGTCCCGAATGAATGCCGGACAGCAGCTTTTCAATGGCTTCAGGCTGATCTCCGGAAGGCTGAAATTTTGATGATACCTTGAATGTCTTTCCCATACGTATCCACTGGCAGAAGCGCTTAAATTATTTGTTGATTATAAACAGCCCAGGACAGGAAATGCAGCCAGAGAACACTGCACTTAATCAGGAAAAGCAACCACCATCGGTGTGTCGCAAAAATGTAACCAGACTTCCGTTTTCAGATGGCGCAGTGAAGAGGGCTTGTGTATGATGCGCATTGCTGATGCGTGATTCCCTGACAAGTCAGCTTGTCAACCTTATAAGATTCGCACCGGAATCAGTATCAGTCAGGACACTGGCTGAGCATTGCGCCAGATTGTCTGACTTTATACGGGTTTGAAAAACGATTAACGAGGAACATCGTGACTGGTCAACCTTCCCACCGCGTTCAGATGGTCAAACCATCACCTACCATGGCAGTCACTGCCCGAGCCGCTGAACTTCGCGCCGCCGGACACGACATTATTGGCCTGGGTGCCGGTGAACCCGACTTCGATACCCCTGATCACATCAAGGCTGCTGCGATCAGGGCCATTAACGAAGGAAAAACCAAGTACACTGCCGTTGACGGTACTGTAGAACTGAAACAGGCCATTATCGATAAGTTCAGGCGCGACAATGGTCACGAATATGCGCCAGACCAGATTCTGGTTTCCTCCGGTGGTAAACAGAGCTTCTTCAATCTCTGTCTGGCACTGATCAATAAGGGTGATGAGGTCGTTATTCCTGCCCCTTACTGGGTTTCCTACCCGGATATGGTCACTATTGCTGAAGGTGTCCCGGTGATCGTCAAGGGCAACCTTGAGAACCGTTTCAAACTGACTCCGGAACTTCTGGATTCGGCCATTACAACAAAAACCAGGCTGGTAGTTCTGAACAGCCCCTCCAACCCGTCCGGTACAGCCTACACCCGCAAAGAGCTGGAAGGTCTGGCCGCTGTTCTGCTGAAACACCCCCATGTTATGGTGGCTACTGATGATATGTACGAGCACATCCTCTGGAGTGATGAGCCTTTCTGCAACATCCTGATGGCCTGCCCGGAACTGTACGACAGAACAATTGTTCTGAACGGTGTATCCAAGGCTTACTCCATGACCGGATGGCGTATTGGTTATGCCGGTGGACCCGCCTGGCTGATCAAAAACATGAAAAAGATTCAGTCACAGAGTACCTCCAACCCCTGCTCTGTTGCCCAGGCTGCGGCGACTGAAGCTCTGGCCGGTTCACAGGAGTGTGTAAAAGAGATGCTAGTCTCTTTCAAAAAGCGTCATGACTATGTCGTAGGTCGTCTGAAGAAGCTGCCTGGTGTTACCACCATTGAAAGCGACGGTACTTTCTATACCTTCCCTGATTTCAGCGAAGCCATGCAGAAGCTGGGCTTTGAAAAAGACACCCAACTGGCAGAGATGCTCCTGGAAAAAGGCGTTGCCCTGGTACCGGGCTCAGCCTTTGGCATGGAAGGCTGTATGCGTCTATCCTACGCCACCAGTGATGAAGCCCTGGAAAAAGCCCTGGATCGAATGGAAGCAGCACTCAGTTGATCTTTCTCGTCATCCCAGCCAGCATTCTTTCCGAATGCTGGTCGTAGAATTACCTTTCGCTGCAATTACCTCTTGAAATGAAAACCATTTGGTTAACGAGCCTGGCCCTCATAGCATTCGCGGGAAATTCCATTCTGTGCAGATTGGCTTTGGGTGATAACGAGATTGACGCCGTTAGCTTTACGTGGATTCGATTACTTAGCGGCGTTTTGGTATTGCTGCTGATACTCAAGTTATCCCGATTCAATTGCGTTTCAACATCAAAAGGGAGCTGGAAAGCTTCCTTCATGTTATTTCTTTACGCCATCGCTTTTTCTTTTGCCTACCTCTCTCTGAATACGGGAACAGGGGCATTAATCTTGTTCGCTTCGGTACAAATTACGATTATTGTTGCTGAGCTTGTTACAGGAAAAAAACTTTTACCTGTTGAGTGGTTGGGTGCTTTTATTGCATTTCTGGGTTTTGTTTATCTGGTAATACCCGGTTTGTCCACGCCGTCACTGACGGGATTTATCCTGATGACTGTCTCCGGCGTAGCCTGGGGCTTCTATACGCTTGCTGGCAGGGGCTCACAAAATCCGCTGGGAGACACCACTTATAATTTTGTTCGTACGCTACCATTTGTATTGATTTTGGGGCTTGTATCCATTCAGGACAGCCGCTTGTCCACCGAAGGTGTCATATTGGCAGTGGTATCTGGTGGCGTCACATCGGGGATTGGTTACATGATCTGGTATATCGCGCTGGCGGGGCTTTCTGGCACACAATCGGCTGTCGTGCAATTGCTCGTTCCTGTTATTGCCGCAATAGGAGGTGTGTTGTTTACCAACGAGACCTTATCTATGAGACTTGTTCTGTCTTCACTGATGATACTTGGCGGTATCTTGACCTTGATTTCAGGAAAACACTTTTTTGTTCAGCGAGCCAAAAACCAAACAAAGTAGCAGTGAAAACTCAATCACTTTTGATCGTTATTTCTTCACTTTACTTTTTTGGGAACCCTGGTCGACGTGCTGGTTCATATCAACAGTCTTGTGTTTTCGATGTGCCCTTTTGTGGTCCAACAGGGCTTTTGTATTCTTGCAGATCTTTCCGCATGGCCAACGCTGACCACCCTCTCCGACCACTGTGTAGTAACAGGTTTGTTGCCCGCTGTGGTCAATTCTCTTGTGATCCGTCAGGGCTCCAGCATTCCTGCAGACCTTTGCACATGATTGCTGCTGGCCATTCTCACCGATCACGGTTACGTCACAGGTTCGTTTTCCACTGTGGATTTTGCTTCTGTGAGACCTCAGAGCCTGAGGATTCTTGCCGACAAACGCGCATGACCGCTTCTGGCCATCTTCCGAGACCACAATCAGGTCACAGCTTGCTTGCTTGGTGTGTCCATTTCTTTTGTGGATCATCAGGTCTTGGGCATTCTTGCAGACTGCCCCACATGGCCGCTGCTGGCTACCCTCCCCGGTCACCATCAAGTCACAGGTTTTTTGCCCGGTGTGGAATTTGTATTTGTGCGTCGCAAAAGATCGATTGTTCTTGAAGACTTTCTCGCAAGGCCGCAGCTGGCCACCCTTCCCGAGTATGGTCAATTTACAGATTCGTTGATTGCCATGGACTCTGGCTTTGTGAACCGACAGGGCTCCGGCATTCTTGAAGAAGGTTCCACATGGCTGCGACTGGTTATCCTCCCCGATCACCATCACGTCACAGGTTTTTTCCCCGGTATGGCATTTGCTTTTGTGACACGATAGTCTTTTTTCGTTTTTACAGACCTTCCCGCATTGTCGCAGATGGCCATCCTTTTCGAAGACTATCACATTGCAGGCTAATCGCCCGGCAGTAGTGTTTATAGCGTCTGTCACTGTAGCTATTGAGGCTGAGGCGACCCCGTCTGAGGCGACCCCGTCTGAGGCGACCCCGTCTGAGGCGACCCCGTCCAGAGAGTTACATCGATAACAATGTCTCCTTGCCAAATGGTGGGAGAAGCTTTTTTCGGATGTTTTACCCGTTTTGTCTGTAGAACTTTCTTCACAATTCTGCACTTTACCATCGGTTGAACCGGAAGATTGTCTAAATCGACAAACGCCATTACAGGGGTGGACGAAACAATTTAAGCCCAAAGTATGTGAGTGTTGTTGTGGTTCTTCGTTACCTTTGCCAGAGTCAGAGTAGAGCAAATGGGTTAAATAGCCCAAAGGGTGGGTAGTGAACTGTATTGCCTGGTGGCCGGATGATTCTGGAGGTTGCCCCTGTGGTTGGTCCTGTTCAGAACCTGGCACCGTAATGCTGACCGCAAACGGGTGATTTTGAGACACTTCTTGTTGTTCAATCGGGTTAAACAGAGGTGAATCCCGGTTCCAAGAGCTTTTTAAAAGCCAGCCAACGGCGATAGCTGCTTCTAGAGAATAGGGGATGGCGCTTAGAGGCTTGTCTTTGGGTGTCAGGATCAGTTCATAAGCAACCAGCAGATTCCTGACGTAAGGCCATTGCAAGGAGGTCGACTCAACGGGAGGCGCTTCCATCTCGTAACTGTCAGGTCTATCAAGCTCGACAATAAAACCCCCGTTCAACGGTTTGGCCAGGCAGATGACAGACAACGACAATAACAGCAGTATTGCAAAACGGGAGTGTTTAATAATTTTATCCTTGCCTTCTGATTTCCAGAGAGGAAGGATAGATCAATATAGAAGTCTGCCCAGTGGTTGAGCCTAGCAGCCTGTCGGACTTAAGACTGTCCTACTGCGGTTGCAATAAATTGGTCTAAAAATCCCTGTTTCTTCGTCAAATAGCTCGCTATTCTCCTCAGAAACAGAGATTTTTATCCTCAATTTCTTGCAATCCTCGCTACGGACGCTTAAGTCCGACAGGCTGCTAGCCATCAAAAAAGCCTTTACCATGGAAAACCAGACGCATCTTACTGACTTTTTTCGGCAGAAGCTTTATGAATAAGCTATACAGAAGATTCGTGTAGTTTTTTGATCTGACCTCCTAAATGTCCTTTATATTCAAGCCCCTTACATTCAGGGTTCGTGGCTGGCTGCGTAGAGCTCTCCTTACCCTGCCCTGCTTCCTGTTGGCCTTCACTGCTTCCATGCAGGTTTTCTCTTTGCCCCTTGAGAGGGGTCTGCTGGCCAACCCAAAATCCCTGCACCCCCACTATTTTGGCGGCTCACCCAACGCCCAGGTGCTCAAGGATGTTTTTGAAGGGTTAATGGTGCAGAACAAAAACGGTGAACCCGTGCCCGGAGTGGCCAGCGATGTTGAACGCGCCCCTGACGGCACCCGATATACCTTTATCATCAGAAAAAATCTGAAATGGTCAGATGGCAGTGCCCTCACGGCTGAAGACTTTGCCCGCAGCTTCAGGGCACTGGCCGATCCTGAACGTCGAGCCACCTACCGCTGGTACTTGAAAGTCGCTAAAATAAAAGGAGCCGAGCAGGCTCTGAATGGCGATCTTGATGCCCTGGCGGTGAAGGCATACGACGATAAAGTCATTATCGAACTGGATCAGCCCACTCCTTATTTTCTGGACCTGATGACCTTTCCCAGCTTTCTGCCTGTCCATAAGAGTAATCTCAAGGGCGATACCTCAACCATTCCGGTCACCAACGGTCCCTTCAAAATTCGTCAAGTGATCCCTGAAACCCGTATAGAATTAAGCAGCAACCCCCATTATTTCCGTCATCTGGATACTGACCTGCAACGGGTCAATTACCAGATTATTCCATCCGTCCATCGTCAAATAGAACAATTTGAGAATCACGTACTGGATGTAACGGCTCAATTGCCAGCGCTGCATATTCAGGAATTGAAGAAAAAGCACCCTGTGTCTGTGTTTGAAGATCAGGTTCTTGCCACCGCCAGCCTGATGGTCAGCCCGAAGGTAACGGTCCTGCATAATTTAAAAGCAAGGCAGGCTCTATCGATGGCTATTGACAGGAATGCGCTGGTCAAGAAGATATACCCCCACAGTCATACCACACCAGCGTGCAGTTTTGTGCCTCCCCATACCCGGGGCTTCAACCCGGACCCGGCTAACTGCAAAAGACTGCTCGATAATCCGGATCGCAGGGAACAGGCCATCAAGTTACTGGCTGAATCAGGCATTAAAGGGAGTGATATAAAACTAACTGTATTATCAAGCCCAAGGTACGATTCTCTGGATATTCTGCCAGAGATCTGCCACCAGATTAACAGCACTCTGGGCACATCCCTGAGCAGTAAGAGTGAGGAATGGGGTAGTTACCTCGAGCATATATCCAAAGGAGACTACGAGCTGGCATGGTTTGAGTGGTTAGCTGACTACAATGATGCCACGGCGTTCCTGATTCCTCTAACCGAAAGTCAATTCTTTGGCCCCTTCAGGGATCCAGCCTATCTCAGGGAACTTTCCCTGGCTGCAAGCAAGAAAACCACTGTAGCCCGTTTACCGAACTATCAGAATGCCGAAGCTATTCTGGCCAGAGAATTACCACTGATTCCTGTCCTCCACCCTTCCCGGATAACACTCGTCAATCCTGATATTGGTGGCTTCTACGCCTCCAATCCGGAAGGCTGGGTTCAAAGCTGGCACCTGTACCGAATACTTGACTGACCCGCCGAGAAAAAGCAGTGTTACCAGACTTTGAATACGCCCCCTATACTGAGGAAAGACACTCTGCTTTGAGAGCTGAGTTGAAAAGTTTCACAACAGGCATAAGAATCAGATCATCATGGATAGATCCAGACTCGATACACAAGCGACTCAATTCAAGCCTATTTCTGAAAAACAGTTCGATAAGTCTCAGAAAACAGGTGTGTTTGGCCGGTGGAAAGTCAAAATTTCCAAGTCCATGGGCAAATATTCCCCCCAAAAAGCCACTCTTAAAAACGATGCCCCTGTGAAACTCGAGCAGCGGGAAATCAAAAAACTGGCCATGAACAGTAAACCGCCCACAGAACCCAGAGTTCTCAGATCTATGGCCATTGATGCACAGTTGGCCGCTTACCCCTACCATCGCTCACTTGAGAAAATCAGTGAAGCCGGTGACATTCACAAACCAGAGAAAGAGGATTTTGCCGCTCAATGGCAACCTTCTGAGGATATCGCAAAACTGATTTCCGATGAGACAGGAGTGACCCTCAGCACCAAGGAACCCGGATTCCTGTATGACAAGAAAACAGGACTCACGGCTTACGTTCTTACCAATCCTGAACGTAAGGAAGTCCGTCTGGTGTTTGGCGGCACGACATCGGGACTGGCAGCAGGAGGGCTAATCGAACGTTCGAGAAAAAACATGCAGTTTTCAGGTAAGCAATGGCAAGCCAATCTCAAGAATCTCACGGGAAAAGGCATCCCTGACAGCTATAAACAAGCCAAAGCCCTGACCGCCAGTCTTATGAAAAATCTGCCTGCAACGCCTGAAGGCGAGCCTTTTTCTCTGAAACTCAATGGCCATTCCAAAGGAGGAGCCGAAGCAAGCTATGCAGCACTCTCCATGGTGCCTCCGGTCGAAGCGGTTTGCTTCTCAAGTGCGGAGCTGAGTCGTGCAGCTTTATCAGACATTCCCAGAGAAAATCTGGCCAGCGCCCACGAGAAGGTAACCCATTATAAGGTCAGCAAAGACCCGGTGACGCTTGCCGGAAAGTTTATCAGCGGTTTGTCCCATACCGGCAAAGTCATCACGCTTCCAGCCAAACATGCTTACGATTCGTTTCTGGATCGGCATGATAAGTTCACAAAACATATTGAGCATTACGCCAAAAATGAGTCCCACTGAACCTTTACGTTTGATTGAGAGGGCTTTTAAAACCCTCTCAAACAAACTTACAGCTCAGGTTCCATTATCGGATTTTCAATCAAAGGGAATTGATCACCTTCGCTTTCGCCCAAATTCATTTCAGGATCTTTCGTCAAGCCTGTTTTCATTTCTACGCCCGCAGATGGCGAAAAACTAACTGTATCATCATCCTCACTTAAACTGCCCCATTTGCGTTGGTTACACCATGCAAGCACTTTTGCAGTGGCAGCCAGTGCAAGGGTTTTGGGTAAGATAAAGAATGACCAGGCTCTCCCATGTCCAGGCAGATTGGTAAGACCATAGAGACCACACCCGCCGTATACAGCAGCTGCACCGAAAGCCAAACCTATGCCGACCCATTGGCCCGTGCTCAGACCATTGTGTGAAGGTGTCGGTGCCCCCCTCAAGGCCTGAATATCGGGCAAAGCGCTGCAATTACCCTCAGCAAACTCGACAACATTAGAAGGTACTTCATCAAGGTTAACGGAGAAGTAACGGTTACTGCACACCCGAACCAGGCCATCAATTCTGGCAGGCTCTTTAGCCAGTCTGCCAACCGTGACGTCAATGGTTTTCTTCTCGTCAATAGCTGAACCCATGGCAATGTTGTCAACGATAAGAGCAAAGATACCGCCCCTGTTATTTGGCAATTCAACATTGATGTTCACCGAAACAGACTCGGTCTCCTGGACGTTGTCATGAACTTTCAGGATTCTGTAGTGACGAACATCAATGGCAGCCGGTGCAGACTCGCCAGAATTTGAGTCTGTAAAGCGATTACCGGAAATATCCATCTTCTGGACTTCTTCCAGGCAATCTTTACAATCGGCATAAATGGCGGCTTTTTTCAGACCTCCGGAAAAAAACGTACTGCCAGTAATTATCACATCACCTGATGAGCCCTGTACCTCAACATAGTGTGAAGGTGCTTTTTCGTTCTCCCTGTTGACGTTATATTGAAACTCATCACTACTCATCAGGAGTTTTCCACGATAGTCGACCGCCTTGACTGCCGTGTAGAGAGGCTTGCCCCGGATATTGTCTACAGCGGAAATATCCCAGGTTATACCTTTGCTGAAGAAACCCTGAGCTGAACTGTTACTATCCAGCAGAACCAGTGATTCTGCCTCGGCAGGATAATCAATGGATTGCTTAATCACCGTATTGCCAACACCGACCAGTGCCACGGGCCAGAGCATACGCAGTGGCCTATTCAGTTCATAACTGCCTGCTTCAAGCAAAATAACCTTGCCAGACTCTGAAGCCGTGTCTACAGCGTAGAGCAGTTCCCCGATGTTTTTTACAATCACTACTTCAGAAAACGTAGTCTTTACCCCCTCTTTCTGAAGCTCATTCAGAAGTTGCTGACAGAGCTGAGCCTTGTCTGCATCGGTCCGCTGATCACATAGGCTGCTGAACACGGGGGAAGTGGTCGGTGTCAAGCTCGCTGTGGCAGATGATACGACAGTGGTTTTGTTTGCACCCAACTCAAAGGGTTTATAGCTGTCCGTTACCGAGGCAGTCTGAATAGACTGCGAAGGCGTCAGCGAAGTTGGCGTTGAAGTAGACACTTCAAGGCCTGCAGTGTAGCTATAATTAGTAAAATCCAGAATCTTTAACCCATAGTAATCATTTCTGTATACATTCACATCACCGTATACCTTTGCAGGGTCAAAAAGGCTCTTCTCAAGTTTTAGCTCAATAACTCTTGCATCTTCCGGTGCATCTTTGTTGGCGGTATTGTTTTTTATGGAAGCACTTTCGATATGCTGGTAATTTGCAAATTTAAGCTTTATCGCACCTGCAGCATGACGGTCTGCCTGAAGGTTGTTGTTAATTTTCAGGTGTTGGTAATCAGAAAGAGCGATAGCACTGGGTTGCGAAAGATCCGTACTACGGGCAGTAGCGAAAACATTACTGTCGACCTCAATAGCAGCCTGAGGATTTGCGCTGGCACTGGACCTGATCACACTAACCGGTGTTAACGATGAATCAAACGTACTATGACCAATGTAATACTTATAACCCGGGTTATCTTCCAGTGCTACAGCATGTTCAGACCGGATCCTTGATTCATAATGACTGAAGCGGTTTTGGTAAATCCGTATATCCCCGCTATAACTTTTTGCAGAGATATGAGATTTAAATGGATGTCCATCAGAACTGAAAGGCCGCTGGGTTTGCCACTCCAGATTCCAACTGTAAAAACCGGCATCCGAAGAATCGTGGCTAGTACTCAGGTACAGCAATGAAGGGTTTCCTCTATGGCTGGGACTATAGAAGTGATGACCCGATGGCTTTATTACAGGCAGCCCAACAGCTCTACCTTCTAAACCAACCATTGCAGTCCGCTGACTGATTCTCATCTCCCCTGGCAGTTCATAATCACCCGGTTTCAATAAAATAATTCTACCGCGAATAGCCCTGCCATCCTCGCCAATCGTTTTATTGATGGCCTTGAGCAGCTCCGCAACCGTTGCAACCACAAAGGCATGTGAAAAGGCAGGCTTATTGGCAGCAGGCCCCGAGGCCAGTTCGTTTTGCAGAAATGCCTTACAAGTAGCAAATGCGGTTGGATGATCCCGGATATCGTTACAGGGTTCCGTTTTTGCAGGCAGCGGGCGAACAGAGGCGGTGGCAGCTATCAGTGAACCGGTTGGCGTAATGGCATCAGGAGACACACTGACTGATGAGGCCGCTTTTACCGTCGATGACGCTGCAGTTGTCTGTGAAGGCATAATAACCTGTTTGCCCGGGAAGTAATCAATAAATCTCGGGGGAAGTCCGGCTTCATGAAAAGTGTAGTGATCATTGTCGCGAACAATAAGCTCACCGGTAACCCTCAGATCATGATCGGCAGAGTGGGAAGACTCGACGATAATTCTGCGCTGAAGCTCAGGTGCATCTTTATGGGCAACGTTATTCCTTACGTAACCAGCCATGTGTTTTATATTGCGATGGTCCTTTATATAAATGGTGCCTGCTGCGTCTTCGTTCTCCTGCCGGTTATCAGCGATCGTGAAGCGCATGTAACCCAGAACGTCTAATAATTTCAGTTGGTCGCTGCTGTTGGTAAACTTGCTATAAAAATGGTTGTTGACAACTTCCAGCTGTGATTCTGCGCCTTTGCAAAGGGTGCTCTCGCAACGGGCCATAATAGCTGAGGCGGTTAAATAATCGGTTTCAAAATGGTTGTTTCCTATAAGCGCATCGCCAATGGCATTTTTTAACTGAATAAAATGATTGGTCCATTGCCATGATTCATCCGAGAATTTGTTTTCATAAATCCGCAATTCACCTCGATAGGAATCGCTATAAATGACTCCATTGTTTTCAGGAGAGGGGAGGTTGGCGATCCAGTGAATGTGATAACTGTAGAAGCCGGTTTCAGCTACCTTCGAGTCATGATGGAGATAAGCGATAGAATTGTTTTCAGATTTGAACTCATCATGGATACGAATAACTGGATACTTGTTGTCTTTAACGGTTCCGACCAAGGCTATTTTGTGAGAAATATCCAGTGCTCGGGTGATGCGATATTCTTCATTTTTTAATACAACCAGTCTGCTGGCATCCGGATTGCCTTCCGGGAACTTGCCGGTAACGGCTTCATCCAGTTCCCTGGCATTACTGACCACCACAGCCGTAGAAAAACGCCCCCGCGAAGCTTTTTCATTGTTAAGGAAGTCGTTACAGGCCTTAAAGGCAATAGGCTCATGACTTAAGCTATTGCAGGGATTGGTCATCGCCTCTGGTGAAGTACTGTTTGGTAACAGGCCGGTCGGAGTGCTTTGTGGAGGAGCAGTCGTGTCAGTCAGATTATCAGGTGAGGGAGCAGTCGTATCAGTCGGGGTGTCTGGTGGGGGCGTAGTCGTGTCTGGGGAAGCGCCACTGCCGACACTATAAGCGGAAAGAGACAGAGCGCAGAATGCCAGAAAAAAAACCGATAAAAAACATCGAATTTTATACGACGGATAACAAATAGTTGCACATGAACTTTTCATAATAATTAGTAAGCCATATCTATAAAAATTAATAAAAAACCAAACGCATCTTCAATGACAGAATGTTTGAGTAATTAGTCGTGTAACTTCAGTTATAAAAACTGATAGTTAATAAGTTAGGAAAAATATTTTCAACAATTAAAATAGTTTGAAATAGATGTGGGATTTTTTACATTGAACGGCTTTAGGGAAAGATGAATTTGTAGATTTTCATGCACCAAAGCCACAATAACCGACAAGACTTTCAGGCTCCAGAGTAGAGGTTGATTTGTCAGCTAATGAAACGCACCAAAAATGGGCTGGAGCCCCATTTTAAGAACGACATTTGTCTTATTATATCTGGCTATTGACATAGATCTTTTTTCACAAATTGCCCAGATGGACAATGGATAAGGCCAAAGCACAGGCTTTGCTGTTCGAACCTGTAAGAAATACAGAACAGATGTGCCGGTCGGTGGCTGGAGTGGCTGGAAAACCGCACCGTTTTCTTAACCTCGATCAATGGCTAACCATACATGTAGCGTCTAGGCTTCGGTAAATTTCTCAGGAGTTCAGAGCATGATGAAGCTACAGCAATATCTGGCACGTTTAATTGTGCCTGTATTACTGTTTCAGGCCCTGAATACCCAGGCTCAAACAAGATTACAATCTTCAACAGCAACCCCTTCTGCCATAAATAAGACGACACCCTGCGACGATCTTCTGAAGCCGACGAATCTTGCACTGCAGACGAAAGGAGTACAAAAACGACTGAACCAGCACAGGAAACTTGTTAAGGGACAGCAGTGCGTTATTCTCAGTGCCAACCCCTTAAAAGATTTAAGTGAGTTAATAGAGCAGTTTCCTGAGAACACCGTCATATTGTTCTCATCCAATACTGACCCTATCGTGACACCCTCGCCAACAGCTACCTCTTTGACGGGCAAAACGCCGGTTGTGTACTTTGCTGACCATGAAATACATTTAAAGAATGGTCAGAACATTATTGGCGCAGCTGATGACGGCTTTGAGATCGTCATCAGGGATCGGCCAGTATTTGAAGGCAAATATCTGCTCAGGTTTGGATCTGCTAACTTTCAGCCCGCCCATACAGACGACAGCAATATAAAACACATTACTTTTCGGCCCACCCGAAAAAAAAAGCGCGACTCCATTAAATCCATTATTTACGCAGAGTGTTATAACCGAAAACTGATTGTAGAAAAAAATGTATTTTATCCCCCTGTCCTGGCCGAAATTATTGATGTAAATGATTTACATAAGCCTCCTTTCCGGGCCGCCGTTATTATTGCTTGCGAAAAAAATCTGGATGCATCTGTCAAATGGCTCCAGGGCCCAGAGTTGCAGTTTGCAGATAACAGGATCATCGGTGAAAAGTTCGACTCGATTAGCGACAAACTTTTTCCCTATGTTATTCCCGACCAAGGCCTGTTTATTAATCTTACTGGCATCATGAATCAGCAGGACAAGATAGCTGTTTCCGGGAATATATTCGAAGGTTATATTGCAGAAGCGGCTGAGTTCACGCTTGGACCCGGGACCCGCATGGAGGTCTTCAATAACACTATCAGCATTTCCAATGAGGGCGACACAGAGCACAACTCTGTTCGCAAAGGGGGGTTCGTTCTCGCGGGGCCTGCAGATAACACGGAAATCCCCCCTGTTTTTTTACTGGCTGACAATCAGATCAGGGTAACACGGACAGCTATCATCGTAAGGGGGCAGCTCGGCCTGATAATGGCTTGTAATCACCTGCAGGCAGTTAATCCATGGTGGCAACCCCAAAAACAATTCAGCCTGAAAGCACTGCCATTGCCCTCGGGAAGAGAACCAGAATGGTGCAATGACATAGTGAGTTCAACGACTGTCAGGCCCACTTCTTCAGGTTCAGCCCATGACAGGTCAACATCCATTCCACCTGCAATAAGCAGCCGGTTTGCCAATACCTGGACTGCCATCAACGGTTCCTTCTTCACTGCCTGTAAGGGTCTGGTCAACTTCGAGGGTCGGTTTTTGTTTGCTACAGAAGTCTGCCAGCCTGTCATTTCCCATTCTGCTCCCGGTACCAGCACGACAGCAGTCCCTCCCTCATCAACAATTACAGCTACAGTGGCAACCCCTCTGGGCATCATGACCACTCTGGCCATATTGTTGAATCTATAACCAGAGCCTGTTTATCCTCGCAGGCATTCCGGGAACATGGGAACGATTAAAGGGAAGTCCTGTTTATTTTCTTAATACCTGATAATGGCCAACTATTAATGGAGCGTCTAGGCTTCCTATCTAGACTCGCCAGGAGCCGGGAACATGATCAAGCAGCAATATTATCTGGCCCGATTGATCGCGCCTTTATTCCTTTTGCAAGCTCTGATTCTTCAGGCCCAGATGCCGACAGTCTCTCCTACTACATCAAGCCTTTCGACATGCGACACTCTCACGGGACAAACGAGTGGGGTTGAAAAACGGCTAAATCTATACAGGAAACTGGTTAATGGAGAAGAGTGCATTGTTCTCGATCACGACCCTTCAAAGGATTTAGGTGATTTAATAAAACAGATTCCAAAGGACACCTTTATCTTCCTCTCCTCCAAAACTGCACCCAGCGCAACGCTTTCTCCCGCTACCCCCGCATCCAGTATTGCACCCAGCGCAACGCTTTCTCCCGCTACCCAGGCAGCTGAAACCTCGGTTGAGTATTTTGTTGACAGTGAAATAGTTTTGAAAGACGGTCAGTCCATTATTGGAGCAGCTGATGACGGCTTTGAGATTGTCATCAGGGATCGGTCAACTTTCAATCACAAACACTTACTTAAAGTTGGATACCCTAAAAGCTTCAAACCTGACGAAACCAAAGACAGCCATATAAGACACCTTACTTTCTGGCCATCACTGAATAATCCACGCCTTCCCCTTGACTCTATTATTTCTGCAGAGTGCTTCAACCGGAAGCTGATCATAGAAGATAACCTATTCCGCACTCCTGCAAAGGCCGCCTTCAAGCTTGAGTGCAAAGAATTTTCCGATGCCTCTGACCCAACCCACCCCCCTGGCCCACACCTGCAGTTCGCTAATAACAAAATCTATGGAGGAAAATACACCTCGATTATGGACAGAATTTATTCCCATGTTATTCAGGAACAAGGAATATTTATTAATCTTCCTTCTGTCATTAACCAGTCAGGTCGGCTATCGGTTATTGGAAACAGATTTGAGGACGATATTGCAGAAGCGGCTGAGTTCAGACTTGCCCCCGGATCTAAAATCAATGTCTTCAATAACATTATCAATATATCCAATGTTGGCCCCATAACTCGCAGCACCACTCAAAAAGGAGGTTTCGTTCTGGTTGGGCCAACATATGACCTTGCAAAGCTGCCTGTTTTTTTCCTGGCTGGCAATCAAATCAAGGTAACACGAACCGCTATAACCGTCAGGGGACAGCTTGGACTGACTCTGGTTTGTAACCACCTGCGGGCCGTCAACCCGTGGCGGCAACCCTTAAAACAATTCAGCATTAAAGCAATGCCAGCACCTTTGGGACAGGTGTCAGGAGTGTGCAGTAGCCTTGTGGGTCCAACTTCTGTCATGCCAATATCTGGTACAAATTCAACCTTTGTTATGTCAACCCCCACTCCAGATTTAACGGCTGTCATGTCAACATCCGCTGTTATGTCGGCTTCCAGTCCGAATGCAACCCTTGCCATGTCAACTCCCATTCCAGATTCAAACGCTGTCATGTCAACTCCCACTCCAAATTCAACCCTTGTCATGTCAACTCCCGCTGTAAATTCAACGATTGCCATACCAACGCCCACTACACATGGAAGCACCCGGTTTGCAAATACCTGGACTCCCATAAACGATTCCTCGTCAACTCCCTGTACCGGTCTGGTTAACTTCGAGGGTCAGTTCTTTTTTCGTAAAGAAATCTGCCAACTATTCACTCTGGCTTCTGCTTCTGTTGCTAATACAACGTCCGGTTCCCTTTTGGTCCCAACTACGGCAGCGGGAACAACCGCAGAGATTACTGGTTTGAGTGTTTTGGCTACGTTGGCCATATGGTTGAATCTATAACCTGAGCGAATTCTTTCGAGGCGATCATTCCCCACATAGCGTCTGTTGCAAAACTCTGGTTCAGGTGCTTTCAGGTCTTGTGGGTTCAATGACCCACAGATATCCCTAAAGAGCCCGAAACATGAACAAGCTGCCAGATTATCTGACCAGATTGATCGCGCCTTTATTCCTTTTGCAAGCTCTGATTCTTCAGGCCCATGTGCCGATAGTCTATTCTTATATATCATGCCTTCAGATATCACCTTGCAACACTCTCATGGGACAGACGTCAGGGGTTGAGCAACGGCTGAAGCAATACAGAGAACTTGTTAATGGAAAACAGTGCGTTGTTCTCAGTGTCGACCCATCAGAGGATTTAGGTAGGTTGGTAAAAAAGATCCCGGAGAACACCGTTATCTTGCTCTCCTCCGCCACTGCACCTGGCGCGACACTTTCTCCGTCCCCTTTCCCCGTGACAGATAAAACGCCGGCTGTGTACTTTGTTGACACTGAAATAGTTTTGAAAAACGGTCAGGACATTATTGGAGCGGCTGATGACGGTTTTGAGATTGTCATCAGGGATCGGTCATATTTTGAATACAAACAACACATACTCAGAGTTGGATACCCTGAAAGCTTCAAAACTGAAGAAACGAAAGACAGCCATATAAGACACCTTGCTTTCTCGCCATGGCAGAAAAGTTTTCACCATCCCATTGACTCCATTGTTTTTGCAGAGTGCTTCAACCGGAAGCTGATCGTAGAAGATAACCTATTCATAAGTCCTGCAAGGGCCGCCTTCACTCTTGATTGCAAAAAATCCTCCGATGCCTCTGACTCAACCCGGAACCCGGGCCCAAACTTGCTGTTCGTTAATAACAAAATCTCTGGAGGAAGATACCGCTGGATTACGGACAATAGTTATTACCTTGTTACTCAGGAACAAGGGATATTTATTAATCTTCCTTCTATTATTAACCAGTCAGATCGACTATCGGTTATTGGCAACACATTTGAGTACTATATTGCACAAGCGGCTGAGTTCAGACTTGCACCCGGATCTAAAATCAATGTCTTCAATAACATTGTCAATATATTCAATGCTGGCCTCACAATTCGAAGCTCTGCTCGCAAAGGAGGTTTCGTTCTGGTTGGGCCTGCACATAGCCCTTCAAAACTGCCTGTTTTTTTCCTGGCAGGCAATCAAATCAAGGTAACACAGACCGCTATAAACGTCAGGGGACACATTAGACTGACTCTGGCTTGTAACCAACTGCAGGCCTTCAATCCATGGTGGCAACCCTTAAAACAATCCAGCATTAGAGCAATGCCGGCACCTTTGGAAAAAGTGTCAGGAGTGTGCGGTAGCCTTGTGGGCCCAACGACTGTCATGTCAACTCCCGCTGTAAATTCAACGGTTGCCATACCAACTCCCACTACACATGGAAGCATCCGGTTTGCAAATACCTGGACTCCCATAAACAATTCCTCGTCCACTGCCTGTGCCGGTCTGGTTAACTCCAAGAGTCAGTTCTTTTTTTACTCAGAAATCTGCCAACCATTCACTCTACGTTATGCTTCTGCTTCTGCTTCTTCTGTCTCTGTTGCTGATACAACATCCAGTTCCCTTCTGGCCCCAACTAAAGCAGCGGGAACAACCGCAAAGATTACTGGTTTGGGTGTTTTGGCTAGTCTGGCCATATGGTTGAATCTGTAACCTCAGTTAATTGATCCTTTTGACACCATCATTCCCCGCAAAACAGCATTGCAGAACCCTGGCTCCCATGCTTTCAGGCCCTGTGAGCCGCAACCTGGGAACCGATACGTTCTTGCCAATTTTTTCATGATCGAATTACATGAGATCGAATAATATTAATGGATAGTTATAAATGCAGAGTCTAGGCTTCCTTATTTTAGGATTTCCGGAAGTTTTTAAAGTGATTCATAATTTAACCCGATTAATCGCGCCTGTGTTTCTTATAAAGGCTCTGGGTCTCCATGCCCAAACGACAACTCAATCGACTATACCCGAACCCCCTTCTCCTTCAACACCCCCTCCGACGATGTCCTGCGAGGCTATTTCGGGGCAGACGTCAGGGGTTCAGAGTCGCCTTATCGAGCATAAAAGCCTCGTTCGCGGTCGGCAGTGCGCTGTTCTCAGTGCCGACCCGACAGTGGATGCAGATCAGCTGATCAATCAAATTCCTGAAAACACCGTGATACTGCTCTCCTCCGAAACTGCTGTGAAGACGCCTTCTCCATCAGGTTACCCTGTCTCGAGCAAAGTCCGGGTTGAGTACCTTATTGGCAGTGAAATACGTCTAAAAAACGGTCAAGTCATTCTTGGGGCGGCTGATGATGGCCATGAAATCGTCATCAGAGATCGGCCGGGATTTGTAGATAAACATTTCGTTAAGGTCGGAACCACTGACAACTTCCGGTTTGACGAAACCGAAGACAGTCACATCAGACACCTTACTTTCCAGCCCAATCGGGAAAATGGCTCCCCCTCAATTGACTCCATTGTTTTCGCAGAATGCTATAACCGGAAACTCATTTTAAAAGAAAACGTATTTCACCTTCCTCTCCGGGCTTCACTTGTCCTTGATTGTAAAGAATCTCTGGATGCATCAGACAATGACAAACACCAGGGGCCGGGCCTGCTGTTCGCCGGAAACACACTCATAGGTACAAACTTCAAAAAGCTCACCAAAACGCTTGTTCCCGAAATAGGCCTATCTATTAATTTGCCTGCCATCAGAAATCAGCAAGAGGCATTAACTGTTACCGGGAACACAATCCGGGGCAAAATGGCAGAGGCAGGTGCGTTTAAACCTGGCTCCGGAAGCGATATAAAGATTTTCAAAAACACGGTTGATATTCGCAATTACGGCAGCATTGGTCGCCCCGCTTACCGCAGAGGTGGTTTTGCTCTTTTAGGTCATACCGATATCAGTGCAAAAACGCCTCTCTTTAATGTGGTTGGCAATAAGATCCAGGTGACAGCAACAGCTATAACTATCGGGGGACTGATTGAACTGTCTATGTCTTGCAACCAGCTGCAAGCCTTCAATGCATGGTGGCAAATGCAACCGCAATACAAATTCAAGGCACTCCCTGCAACATTTGGTGATATTGGAAGACAGTGTGAAAACCTTGTGAGTTCAAACGATGTTATGCCAACTCCACATAAAAACAACCGGGCTGATAATACCTGGACGGCGACACATTATTCCTCTGATACGGCTTGCTCCGGTTTGGAAAACTATGTAGGCCAGCTCTTCTATGACTCAGAAAACTGCCAGTCCTTCACTCGATCCTTTGTTTCCAGAACCCGCAAAACTGACAGTTCCACTAAAACTGGCAGTAATAATAAAACTGACAGTAGCACTACCACTGAAAGTATCTGCATGAACTGCGGTAGATTACCAGAGCATACCGTCCAATTTTTTAGTGTGTGTTTTCTCCTGACCCTCGTGGCTTTGATGTGCACTAATTAATCTGAGCTGATTCACCCTTCCGGTTCAGGCAGGCTTTTAGAAAACTCTGGTTCCCTTTCAGGCTCTATGGGATCCGGAGTTTGAAACAACAGGCTATCTCAAGTTATTGAGACCGGTTTTCGGATAAGCAGAGCATGGAAACAAGTTGTACTTTCTCAACACAGACCAATGGATAACTACAAATACAGCGTCTAGGCTTTTTAACGACCTTCCCGAGGAACCCTGAAAATGATTAAGTTGCAGCGTTCTACAGCTCGGTTAATCGTTACTGCATTTCTGATACAAGCCCTGAGCCTGTTCGCCCAGACAACTCAGCCTGCAACCACAACATCCTTGCCATCAACATTGTGTGACACTCTTACAGGACAAACGACGGGGGTTCAGCAACGGCTCAACCAGTATAATGACCTTGTTCGTGGACGACAGTGCATTGTCCTCAGTGCCGATCCGATAGAAGATACCGCAGAGCTGATTAATCGAGCTCCTGAAAACAGCGTGATACTGCTCTCCTCCAACATTATCCATGGAGTGACGCCTACTCCCTTCATGACCCCTTCAACAAGTAAAAAACCGGTTAACTACTTCATTGACAGTCCAATACTTATAAAAAGTGGTAAGGATATTATAGGGGCTGCTGATGACGGTTTTGAAATCGTTATTTCGCCTTGGCCAAGTTTCCGACAAAATTATATGCTCAAGATGGGTTCCTATGATGATTTTCAGTTTGGAGAAACAAGAGACAGTCATATAAAGCACATTACGTTCCAACCCATTCTACCTGACAACAGCTCACCCATTCACACGATTATCTTCGCTCAGTGCTCTAACCGCAGATTGTTTCTGGACAACAACGTATTTTATCTCCCAAACTGGATCGGAGTCAGACTTGAGTGCACAGAACCTCTCGATGCAGCTGCCAATCATTTGCGTCCGGGCCCTGGTCTGCACTTCATCAATAACACAGTACTGGCCGACTCAATCAACGCTCACGGTCACATGCGTATCCCTCTGCATGCGTTAAAAATCTATCTTCGTGGCATCGAGAACCAGTCCGGGAGGGTCAGTGTTATTGAGAACACTTCCCGGGGAAAGATGGGAAGCATGGGTCGCTTTGGTCTTGGACCCGGAAGCAGTATGGATATCTTCAGAAATATTATCGATATTGACAACTCAGGCTTGACACATAGAGAAATGAATTTAGGAGGAAAAATACTAAAAGGTGGTTTCATTCTTATTGGTCATAGTGAACGCGCTTCAGAACCGCCTCTCTATAATCTGGCAGGCAACCAGATTTATGTAACAGACACCGCTATAAGTGTCGAGGCAAAACTTGAACTGGCCCTGGCATGTAACCGCCTGCGGGCCTATAAACCCTGGCAACAAGACAAACAACAACACCCCGTCAAAGCTGCTGATCCGTTACCACTGGCAGGTGAGTGCGAAAGTTCGGTAAATTCAACCGTTGCCATGGCAATGACCCGGCCGCCCAGACTCTGTCAGATTGTCAATACCTGGACTGCCATCAATAATTCCACAGCTTCTGCCTTGAGTGGACTGTCCTACGTCGATGGTCAGTTCAACTTTGACCCGCTAGTCTGCCCGGCAATCAATTCGACCTCTGCTCCTGCCACCACACCATCTACCCCTTCATCGGAGGGCACAAACCTCGCAGCAACGGCTTTAGGCGTCGTGACCTCTTTATTCCTTTTGTTAAAAAACTAATCTGAAGTCATGTCTCCGGCAAAGAGACTGATGGCTAATTGTAAATGCAGAGTCTAGGCTTCCTATCTAGATTTATCGGTAGTAGTCCTTAATATGAACAAGTCACAGTATTATTTAGCCCGTTTAATCGTTCCTGTATTCCTTTTACAGGCTCTGAATCCGGAAGCTCAAGCGACTCAGCCGCCACTTCCAACAGACTGCGCCTCTCTTTCAGGACAAACGACGGGGGTTCATCAATGGCTTGACGACAATAGTGAATTTATTCGTAGACGACAGTGTGTTGTTCTCACTTCAGACCCAACGGTGGATACCGCTCAGCTGATCAATCAAATTCCTGAAAATACTGTCATACTGCTCTCGTCCCGTACGACGATTCAACCCGTTATCCCCCCAACAGGTAATACCCTGATTATCTACCTTATTGATAGTGAAATCGTTTTGAAGGACGGTCAGGACATTATTGGGGCAGCTGATAAAGGTTTTGAAATAGTCATTACGCCTAAGCAAAGTTATAAAAAGCAATTTATGGTCAGGGTTGGAACCCGTGACAACTTCCAGTTTGAAAAAACAAGAAGCAGTCATATAAGGCACGTTACTTTCACGCCAAAAGGCCACGGGTACCGCAGCCAAGTACACGCAATTGTTAAAGCAGAGTGCTATAACCGAAATCTGATTATAGAAAACAACCAGTTTTCTCTTCCTTATTGGACGGCAGTTGACCTTGATTGCAAAGAACCTCTGGATGCATCCGCCAATGATGATCACCCGGGCCCGGGCCTCCTGTTCGCGAATAATTTGATCATCGGTAGTGGTATCAGAACGCGGTTCGGCCTCTTTTTTGCCGAGGAAGGGATACACATTAACCTTCCAGCCATCCAGAACCAGTCAAAGAGGCTCAAGGTTATTGGGAACAGATTCCTGGGCAGAATGGCTGAAGCCGGTGAATTTGTTCTTGGACCCGGTGCCCATTTAGATGTCTTCAGAAACAGGGTCTACATTTCCAATATCGGTATCACACTTCGCAGCGCCCGTCGACAACGACAATCATTGCTGGGAGGCTTTGCTCTCATACGTCACAAAGACAGCGACTCAGAGCCTGCTCGCTTTAATCTGGCGGGCAATGAGATTAAGACAACAACAGCCGCCATAACCGTCAGAGGCCCCCTTGAACTGGCCCTGGCTTGCAATCACCTGCGGGCAATCAGTCCCTGGTTACAACTTCAACCAGAATTCAGCCTGAAATCTGCTAATCCATTGCCACTGGGAAAAGAGTGCCCAAGTGTGATGAGTTCATCCATTGCCATGCTCACTCCTGACTCAACCGTTTCCAGACAGGCTCCAGTATCAACCGTTGACATGTCAACGCCAAACTCAACGTCTGTCATGCCAGGTCTGGAATCAACCGTTGGCGTGTCAACGCTAAACTCAACCTCTGTCGTGCCGGGTCTGGGATCAACCGTTGGCGTGTCAACTCCAAACTCAACCTCTGTCATGCCAGGTCTGGAATCAACCGTTGGCATGTCAGCTCCAAACTCAACCTCTGTCGTGCCAGGTCTGGAATCAACCGTTGGCGTGTCAACTCCAGACTCAACCTCTGTCATGCCAAGTCCGGGATCAACCGTTGGCATGTCAACTCCAAACTCAACCTCTGTCATGCCAAGTCCGGGATCAACCGTTGGCATGTCAACTCCAAACTCAACCTCTGTCATGCCAAGTCCGGGATCAACCGTTGGCATGTCAACTCCAAACTCAACCTCTGTCATGTCAGGTCTGGAATCAACCATTGGCACGCCGACACCAAACTCAACCTTTGACTGGCCAACTCCATACTCAACCGTTGTCATGCCAACACACAAATCCTATACAATCAACCAGATCAGGAACACCTGGACCGCCATCCATGATTCCACCGCCAACGCCTGCAGCGGATTGTTCAACTTCGAAGGTCAGTTCTTCTTTAACAGAGAAGACTGCCTGACAGTTGCCATGACCCACGCTTTTTTTATTACCGATACGATATCCATTAACAGCAGGACTCATGATACCGTCAAGACTATCATTACCTCTATGGTCCCCACTTCGTCAGCGGGCACAAATCTGTTGACTACTTCTGGCCTGGGAATCATAACCACTCTGGCCGTATTGTTATCTCCTTGACCTGAGCTTATTCATCCCTACGCAAGCGTGGCAACCGGTTTTGATTAATAGATGAGTAAAATTGCAGCGTTCAGGAGTATGACCCAGCATGATCAAACTGCAACATTATCTGGTCTGGTTGATTACTCCTTTGTTTCTGTTACAGGCTCTGAACCAGGAGGTTCCGGGCGCTCATCGCCCTAATAAACTTGACCCGATCGAGTGCGACTCTGTCCTATTGCCTGCGTTGAAGCATACGACGGGGGTTAAGCAACGGGTGGCCCAATACGGCAACCTGATTCGCGGACGACATTGCACGGTTCTCAGCGCTAACCCTGCAGAAGATTTAAGTGAGTTGATAAAACAGCTTCCGGATGACAGAGTTATACTGCTTTCCTCACACACGTTTTCACCAACCACCCCCTCTGTGCCAACCACTCCCTCTGTGACGGGTAAAACCCGGATTCACTATTATATTAGGAATGAAATAGTTTTGAAGAACGGTCAGTTCATTCTTGGGGCTGCTGATGACGGTTTTGAAATCGTTATTTCGCTTTGGGAACGTTTTCGGGATAAAAATATGGTCAGGGTTGGAACCACTGACAACTTCCATTTTGGCAAAACTCATGAAAATCGTCTGAGTCATCTTACCTTCCTTCCGACCGGGCCTCTGGACCAGCACCCCGTTAACACCATTCTTTTCGCAGAGTGCTATAACCGGAGACTGATTATAGAAGACAATGTATTTCATCTTCCTGACTGGTCTGCGGTTGATCTTGATTGCAAAAAAAGTCTGGATGCGTCTGACAGTGACTCGCAGCAGGGCCCTGGCTTGCTGTTCACCAAGAACATAGTTATCGGTAAGATCATCAGCACAATAGACAACAGAATCACCATTCCCAGGGAAGGAATATTTATTAATCTTCCTGCCATCAAGAATCAGTCAAAGAGAGTCGCGCTTACCGGGAACACAATTCTGGGCGTAATAGCAGATGCAGGTCAGTTTGAACTTGGACCCGGAACCAGTATGGATGTCTTCAGAAACACGGTCAACATTACCAATGCTGGCCCCACTGTTCGCGACACCACTGGCCTTCGAATAACACAAAGGAGTGGTTTCGTTCTCAAAGGTCATTCAGAAAGTGATGCAGAACGTCCACTCTATAATTTGGCAGGCAACCAGATCCGGGTAACAGGAATGGCTCTGGCCGTCAGTCCACCCCTTGAACTGGCCCTGGCTTGTAACCACCTGCAGGGATCCAGCCCTTGGCGACAACTATACAAAGAATTCACCCTGAAAGCCGCTGATCCATTTCCACTTGGAAGTAAGTGCAAAAACTTCGTGAGTTCAACCTTAGTTATGCCAACACCCACTACCGGTTCCTATACAATCAGCCAGATCGAGAATAGCTGGACAGCCATCAGTGACTGCAGGATCAAGGCCCTGAGTGGACTGACCAACTTTGAAGGACAGTTCTTCTTTGGCCGGGAAGACTGCCTGAAAACAACTACACTATCTCCAGGCAACAGCAGTAGGCCTGCCGCTGACATAGACCCCGATTCATCAACAGCTACAACCTCAGTAACAACGGGTTTGGGTGTCATAACCACCCTGACACTATTGTTGAATCTGTAACCCGAGAGAATCCGTCCCTTCGGTTTAAAAGCCAGAGGCATGAATTCACTTACTCTGGCTCTCTTGCTTTCAGGCTCGGCAGGTCCCATCAGGAGCACAGACTGACGGCAAGTTTAAACGCAGCGCCCGGACTTCCTATCCACTCTTTTAAAAGGGCTCATAAAATGACTAAGTTGCAGCATTATACGATCTGGTTAATCGCCCCTGTATTCCTGTTTCATACTTTGAGTTTAAAGGCCCGGATAACGACTCAATCTTCAGCCACAACGAGCCTTCCAAGCGCGTGCAACAGTCTTAAAGAACAGACGACGGGGGTTAGGCAACGACTAAACCAGTACAGTAAACTTGTCAGCGGACGACAGTGTATTGTTCTCACGGCCAACCCTGCAGATGATTTAAGTGAGCGGATAAAACAGATTCCCGAAAACACCGTTATATTGCTCTCTTCCAATACCACGGCCCCGACCGTTACCCCAGCGACAGGTATAATCCCGGTTAAGTACTTTATCGGCAGAGAGATAGTTTTAAAGGACGGTCACGACATTCTCGGGGCTGCTGATGACGGTTTTATAATCGTCATTACGTTTCATTCAAATTATAAAAAGAAAGAGATGATCAGGGCTGGAACCACTGACAACTTTCAGTTTGAAAAAACAAGAGACAGTCATATAAAACACATTACTTTCCAGACCACCGGACCTAAGCACCACAGGCCGGTTAACACCATTGTTTTCGCAGAGTGCTATAACCGGAGATTGATTGTAGAAAACAACGTTTTCTTTCTTCCTGAATTGGCTGCAGTTTATATTGATTGCAAAGAACCCCTGAATGCATCGGACAATACCACACGGCCCGGCCCGGGTCTGCTGTTCGAAAATAACACGCTCAGAGTTGACCCCACCAGTGCGATGCACCACGGTACTATTCCCGAGGAAGGGGTCTATATTAATCTTCCCAACATCATGAACCATTCAAAGAGGGTCGCAGTTATTGGGAATCGGTTCGTGGGCGAAATGGCAGACGCAGGTGAGTTTAATCTTGGACCCGGAGCCAGTATGGATGTTTTCAGAAATACACTGGTGATTTACATTGCCGAAGGACAACCTCAACGAGGTTTTGTTCTTACTGGTTTTGCAGATACCGACGCAGAACGTCCTCTCTTTAATCTGGTCGGCAATAAGATCTATGTAACAGGGACGGCTATAGCCGTCAGCACACCCCTTGCGCTGGCTCTGGCTTGTAATCAACTGCAGGCAGTTAAACCCTGGCAACAACTTCAACCGCAATTCATCCTGAAAGCTGAAGATCCATTAGAACCTGGACTGGCAGGTGAGTGCCAGGGCTTCGTCAGTTCAACCGTTGCAATGCCCACTTCAGGCTCTGCAGCTGTCATGGCAACATCTATTCCGTTTTCAATCGGTCATATCATGAATACCTGGACGGCTATAAATGGCTCCACGGCGACTGCCTGCAGCGGACTGATCAACGTCGAAGGCCAGTTCCTGTTTGAGTCGTACAGCTGCCAGGCAGCAACCGCATCCCCTGCTGCTATTACTGACACGACTTGCATTAACGGCGCGATCGCCAGTTCTTCAGAAGTTACAACCCTGTTGACTACTGGCTTGGCTGTCATAACAACTCTGGCCATTTTATTGACTCCATAACCTGAGCTAATTCATCCCTTCGGTTTACAAAGGCCGTTGCAAAACGCCGCCTGTGAATGGCTCAGAAGTCAGGACTTCAACTCTGGCCAAAAGCACCAGAGGAACAATAGACAGAAAAGATCACCTATTCTATAAAAACACTCTGGTCTCGTTAATGAATAAGTATTAATACAGAGTCCAGGCTTACTATCGCCTTTTATGCGGTGTCCAGATAATGATTAAGTGGCTACTTTATTTTGCGCGATCAATCGTCACTGTATGCCTGATACTGACTCTGAGTCTGCAGGCTCAGACTCCAGCCAATGATCCTGCAAGGGTACTGTGCGACTCTTTGTCAGGACAAACGACAGGGGTTCAACAACGGCTAAACCTCTACAGTAGCCTTGTCAGCGGGCGGCAATGCATTGTTATCGGTGCCAATTCGACAAAAGATTTAGCTCAGTTGATAAACCGGCTTCCTGAAAACACCGTGATACTGCTCTCCTCAGAGGCTGTCACTAACCTAACGACGCCTATACCATCGGTCACCCCTGCCCCTGCCTCGGGCATAACCCCGATTGACTACCTCATTGGCAGTGAAATCGTTTTGAAAGACGGTCAGGACATTCTTGGGGCCGCTAATGACGGTTTTGAAATCGTCATCAAGAATAACGCAAGTTATACAGATACACAGATGGTCAGGGTTGGAATCACTGACAACTTCCAGTTTGGAGAAACAGAAGACAGTCATATAAGACACGTTACTTTCCTGCCAACCGGACCTAAGCTACCCAGGCCCATTAATGACATTGTTTTAGCAGAGTGCTTTAACCGGAGACTGATTTTAGACAACAATGTATTCTATCTTCCTTATAAGTCTGCGGTTAACTTTGAGTGTAGAGAACACCTGAATGCGGCCCAAAATGACAGTCGTCCGGGCCCGAGCCTGATGTTTGTCAATAACACAGTTATAGGTAACACTATCCCAATGCAGATAGACGAATTAACTCCCGAGAGAGGGATACGTATTCATCTTCAATCCATCAAGAACCAGACACAGAGGGTCGCTGCCATAGGGAACATATTTCAAAATACAATGGCAGGAGCGGGTGAAATAATGCTTGGAGCCGGAACCAGTATGGATGTTTTCAGAAACAGGGTCGATATTTCCAATGTCGGCAAGACCTACAAGGAAGCTTCTGGTCGAGGAAAATTAATACAAGGGGGATTCATTCTCATAGGTCATACCAGTAAGATTGAAGAACCTCCTCTTTATAATTTTGCAGGCAATCAGATCCGGGGCTCAGCAGCAGCTATAGTCGTTATTGACACCATTAAACTGGCTCTGGCCTGTAACCACCTGCAGGCTGGCAGTCCGTGGCGACAACTTACAAAACACAGCCTGAAAGCCGTTGACCCATTGACACTGGCAGATAAGTGCGGAAGCCCAGCGACTTCAACTATTGGCATGGCAACTGGGAGTTTGCCTGCATTCTGCCAAATCGTGAATACCTGGACTGCTATTAATGATTCTACAGTGACTGCTTTAACTGGACTGACCAACGTCGAGGGTCAGTTCTACATTAACTCAGCTGCTTGCATGGCAGACGCTCAGTCCTCTTCTTCTATTGCCAATACGACTTTCAGTACCAGTACCAGTCCGGTTCCCACTTCATCATCAGGTACCACCGCAGTGACCAATGGTTTGGGTGTCATAGTCACTCTGGCCATATTGTTGAAACTATAGACATGAACTGATTCATCCTTTCGGTTTAAACAGGTTGTTGCAAAACCCTGTATATAAATGGCTCAGGAGTCAGAGCAAACACCCTGAATAACAGAAACTTAAGAGAGAACAGACAGAAAGATCGATCTATTTTCTTGCAACGCCTTAATCCTATTAATGGATAATTATAAACACAGCGACTAGGCTTCCTATCGACTTTCCAAGGAGTCCTGAAAATGATTAAGTTGCGGCACTATTCGTCCCTGTCCATCGCACCTGTATTTCTTTTACTGCCTCTGAACCTTCAGGCTCAGAACACGACTCAACTTACAGCCGCAGTTCAATCGACAGCTGGAGTTCAATCGACAGCCACAGTTCAATCGTCAGCCGCAGTTGAACCGACAACCACAGTTCAATCGTCAGCCGCAGTTGAACCGACAACCGCAGTTCAATCGTCAGCCGCAGTTGAACCGACAACCACAGTTCAATCGTCAGCCGCAGTTGAACCGACAACCACAGTTCAATCGTCAGCCGCAGTTGAACCGACAACCGCAGTTCAATCGTCAGCCGCAGTTGAACCGACAACCGCAGTTCAATCGTCAGCCGCAGTTGAACCGACAACCGCAGTTCAATCGTCAGCCGCAGTTGAACCGACAACCGCAGTTCAATCGTCAGCCGCAGTTGAACCGACAACCGCAGTTCAATCGTCAGCCGCAGTTGAACCGACAACCGCAGTTCAATCGTCAGCCGCAGTTGAACCGACAACCGCAGTTCAATCGTCAGCCGCAGTTGAACCGACAACCGCAGTTCAATCGTCAGCCGCAGTTGAACCGACAACCGCAGTTCAATCGTCAGCCGCAGTTCAATCGACAACCGCAGTTCAATCGTCAGCCGCAGTTGAACCGACAACCGCAGTTCAATCGTCAGCCGCAGTTGAACCGACAACCGCAGTTCAATCGTCAGCCGCAGTTGAACCGACAACCGCAGTTCAATCGTCAGCCGCAGTTGAACCGACAACCGCAGTTCAATCGTCAGCCGCAGTTGAACCGACAACCGCAGTTCAATCGTCAGCCGCAGTTGAACCGACAACCGCAGTTCAATCGTCAGCCGCAGTTGAACCGACAACCGCAGTTCAATCGTCAGCCGCAGTTGAACAAACAGCCGCAGTGCAACCGACAGCTAGAGTTCAACCGTCCGCCGCTGTACAATCGACAGTTACAGCTCAATCGTCAACTGCAGCTCCTACTACTGCAACTCCCCATCCAACGGAATTATGCAGCTCTCTCAGAGGTCAAACGACGGGGGTCCAACAACGGCTCGAGGACAGTGATCTTGTTAGCGGACGACAGTGCGTTGTTCTCAGTGCCGACCCTGCAGATGATTTAAGTGAGTTGATAAAACAGATTCCTGATAACACCGTTATCTTGCTTTCCTCCAAAACAACTTCTCCAACCGTTGCCCCCGTGACAGGTAAGCCCACTGCTGAATATCTTATCGCCAATGCAATAACTCTGAAGAACGGTCAGGACCTCATCGGGGCTGCCGATGACGGTTATGAAATTGTTATCAAGCTCCATGATAACTTTAAAAATAGATACATGATCGGGGTTGGCGTTGACTACGATGACAAATTCAATTTTGGAGAAACAGCAGACAATCATATAAAACATATTACTTTCCGGCCAACTGGAGTTAATCCAGATACTCAAACTGACGATATTGTCCACACAAACTGCTATTATCGGTCATTATCTATAGAGAACAACGTTTTTTATCTCCCTGTCTGGGCCGCAGTTAACATTAGTTGTTCTGCGAATCTGGATGCATCCACCAGTGATTTGCACACGGGTCCGGGCTTACGTTTCGCTAATAACAAGGTCATTGGTGAAACCATCCGCACAACAAAACTCAGTATGATTCCCGAGGAAGCAATATTCATTAATCTTCGCAACATCAATAACCTGTCAAACAAACTCGAAATAATTGGTAACACATTCCGGGGCAAAATCTCGGAATTGGCTGACATTGCAATTGGATCCGGAAGCAATATTAATATCTTCAGAAACACTGTTGATATTGATAATAAAGGCAAGACACGTAGCGAAATCCGTACAGGAATTGAAACCCGAAGGGGTGGGTTCGCTTTAAAAGGTCTTTTCGTTTTTGCCCATAGAAAAGCTCCTCTCATTAATCTGGTTGGTAACAATATCAACGTCACAAGGACAGCTTTAACTATCTATGACAAGCTTGATCTGGCACTGACCTGTAACCACTTTCGGGGAATGACTTTGTGGAAAGTAGACAACGAATATTTCCCCCTGAAAGCCGTTGATCCATTGCCACTGGCAGATAAGTGCCCAAGGTCTGTGAGTTCAACCGTCGGCATGGCAACGACCAGTGCACCGACACTTTGCCAGATCGTGAATAGCTGGACTCCTATCAATGATTCCAAAGCCACTGCTTTGACTGGACTGACCAACGTCGAGGGTCAGTTCTACTTTGACTCAGCTGTTTGCATGAGAGACCCTCAGTCCTCTGCATCTATTACCAATGCGACTTTCAATATCAACCCGGTTTCCACTTCATCGGCGGATACAATCCCAGTGACCAATGCTCTGGGGGTCATAGCGTCTATTACCAATGCGACTACCAATGCGACTTTCAATATCAACCCGGTTTCCACTTCATCGGCGGATACAATCCCAGTGACCAATGCTCTGGGGGTCATAGCCTCTCTGGCCATATTGTTGAATCTATAGCCTGAGTGTTTCATCCCCTCGTTTATAAAGAGGCTGTTGCAACGCCCTTGCCCTGTAAGTACCTGGCCAGTTGGTTTCGCATATTCTGGCGAGTGGATTTTTTCATCCTTCAAGGCGCAACGACGGGCGCGTAGCCATAGCTACGCAACCAGAGTTGGAACGCAGAAGGATGGAAAAAGCCGCCGTCCAGAATATGCGAAACCAACTGGTTAGGTACTTATATGAGCGGCTCAGGAGTCATGGCTAATACCCTGAGTAGCAGCACTAAAGAGAGGATTGACAGAAAGACCCATCTGTTTTCTTGCAACACCTTAATCCTATTAGTGGATAACTATAAACACAGCGACTAGGCTTTCTGTCGGCTTTTCAAGGAGACCTGAAAATGATTAAGTTGCGGCACTATTCGGTCCTGTTCATTGCTCCTGAATTTCTGTTACTGGCCCTGACCATTCAATCTACACCCACTACAGCGTTAACAGCCCCCATAAAGATTAATGATGCAGAAGACCTGAGCAAGATTGGTCGAGAATATCCACTAAACGGTACCTATCAACAGACAGCGGATATTGTTGTCACTAAAGACTATCAATCCATTGGCAATGATACCCATCCATTCACCGGGGAGTACTATGGGCAGTGCCGTACCATCAGCGGCCTGTCTGACTGTTTTATAGACACTCTGAAAGGCAGCATCAGGAACCTTCACTTTACGGGTGCCAATATAACTTCCTGGAAGACGACCGGGTTAGCAGCCTGTGTTGTTGATGATACTGGCAAAGTCAGTAATATCCGGGCGAAAGATGTTCGTATTGACAACCCAGGGGGGAGGCGTGTGCGCGTCGGCATCGGGGGCGGGGTGGTTAAAGGAATGGTTGACAACACCACGGCGGTGAACTGCCATGTCTTACTCAAGGCTTCGGATTCAAACGCCGGCATCGGGGGGGGGTATGTTACAGATACAGGAAAGGTTGCCAACACCATGGCGGTGAACAGCAGTGTCACAACCTCGGGTCAGCATGCACATGCCGGCATCGGGGGGGGGTGGGTTGAAGGAACGGTTGCCAACACCACTGCGGTTTACAGCAGGGTCGAAACCAAGAATTTCAAGGCATGCGCCGGCATCGGTGGGGGGGTGGTTAAAGGAACGGTTGTCAACACCACGGCGGTGAACAGCCATGTCAAAACCGAGGGTAATCAAGCAGAAGCCGGCATCGGAGGGGGGTTGTTGTATTACCGGGGAAAGGTTGACAGCACCACGGCGGTGAAAAGCTCGGTCAAAACCTCGGGTTCGAATGCAGATGCCGGCATCGGTGGGGGGGAGGTTCACGGTACGGTTGACAAAACCACTGCGGTGAACAGCAATGCCAAAACCGAGGGTTGGTATGCAGACGCCGGCATCGGGGGGGCGTTTGTTACAAATACAGGAAAGGTTGCCAACACCATGGCGGTGAACAGCCATGTCGGAGCCACCAAGCGTGGATTTTCAAAAGCCGGGATCGGGGCTGGGGGAAATAGTGGAACAAAGGTTACCAAGACCAATGCGGTGAACAGCTATGTCAATGGCAATATAAGGAATTTTGGATCTATCCCCAATGATCAACTTTTTTGCCAAAATGCAGACCCACGTGTGTTAACAGCCAATTGCTCTTCGAGAACTGAATTTCGGGATGCGTTGGATTTATCGTTTTGCCTGGTAAATGCCGCTACCGCAACTTCCCTTCCAACGGAATTATGTAGCTCTCTCAGAGGCCAAACGACGGGGGTTCAACAACGGCTTATCGACGACAGTGATCTTGTTAGCGAACGACAGTGCGTTGTTCTCAGTGCCGACCCTGCAGATGATTTAAGTGAGTTGATAAAACAGATTCCTGATAACACCGTTATCTTGCTTTCCTCCAAAACAACTTCTCCAACCGTTGCCCCCGTGACAGGTAAGCCCACTGTTGAATATTTTATCGCCAATGCAATCGTTTTGAAGAGCGGTCAGGACATCATCGGGGCTGCTGATGACGGTTTTGAAATTGTTATCAAGCTTCATGATAACTTTACAAGTAAATACATGATCGGAGTTGGCGTTCACTACGATGACGAATTCAATTTTGGAGAAACAGCAGACAGTCATATAAAACACATTACTTTCCAGCCAACCGGAGTTAATCCAGATACTCAAACTGACGCTATTGTCCACACAAACTGCTATTCTGGGACATTATCTATAGAGAACAACGTTTTTTATCTCCCTGTCCGGGCCGCAGTTAACATTAATTGTTCTGCGAATCTGGATGCATCCACCAGTGATTTGCACACGAGCCCGGGCTTACGTTTCGCTGATAATCATGTCATTGGTCAAACCATCCACACAACAAAACTCAGTATGATTCCCGAGAAAGCAATATTCATTAATCTTCGCAACATCAATAACCTGTCAAACAAACTCGAAATAATTGGTAACACATTCCGGGGCAAAATCTCGGAATTGGCTCAGATTGCAATTGGATCCGGAAGCAATATTAATATCTTCAGAAACACTGTTGATATTGATAATAAAGACAAGACACCTGGCGAAATTCGTACAGGAATTGAAGGAGGGTTCGCTTTAAAAGGTCTTTTCGTTTCTGCCTATAGAAAAGCGCCTCTCATTAATCTGGCTGGTAACAACATCAACGTCACAACGACAGCTTTAACTATCTATGACAAGCTTGATCTGGCGCTGGCCTGTAACCACTTTCTGGGAATGACTTTGTGGAAAGTAGACAACGAAGATTTCCCCCTGAAAGCCGTTGATCCATTGCCACTGGCAGATGAGTGCCCAAGGTCTGTGAGTTCAACCGTCGGCATGGCAACGACCAATGCATCGACACTTTGCCAGATCGTGAATACCTGGACTCCCTTCAATGATTCCAAAGCCACTGCTTTGACTGGACTGACCAACGTCGAGGGTCAGTTCTACTTTGACTCAGCTGTCTGCATGACAGAGCCTCAATCCTTTGCTTCATCAGCGGGTACAACTCCAGTGACCAATGCTTTGGGGGTCATAGCTTCTCTGGCCATAGTGTTGAATCTATAGCCTGAGCTGATTCCTCGGTTAAAAGAGCATGCCCGCACCCTGTATATGAAAGGCTCAGGAATCAAGGCTAATACTCTGATTAGCAGCACTAAAGAGAGGATTGACAAAAAGATCCATCTATTTTCTTGCAACACCATCATCACATTAATGGATAAGTATAAACACAGCGTCTAGTCTTCCTAACGACTTTTCCAAGGAGTCCTGAAAATGATTAAGTTGTGGCACCATTCGGCCCTGTTCATCGCTCCTGTATTTCTGTTACTGCCCCTGAACCTTCAGGCTCAAAACACGACTCAACCTACAACCGCAGTTCATCCAACAACCACAGCTCAACCGACAGCAGCACTTCAACCGACAGCGGCAGCTGAATCGACAACCTCAGTTCATCCAACAACCACAGTTCAATTGACAACGGCAGTTGAACCGACAGCCTCAGTTCAAACGACAGCCGCAGTTCAACCGTTCGCCGCAGTTCAACCGTTCGCCGCAGTTCAATCGACAGCCGAAGTTCAATCGACAGCCGCAGTTCAATCGTCAGCCGCAGTTCAATCGTCAGCCGCAGTTCAATCGTCAGCCGCAGTTCAATCGACAGCTGGAGTTCAATCGACAGCTACAGCTCAATCGACAGCTACAGCTCAATCGTCAACTGCAGCTCCTACTACTGCAACTCCCCCTCCAAGGGAATTATGTAGCTCTCTCAGAGGTCAAACGACTGGGGTTGAACAACGGCTTAAGCAGTACCCTGGTCTTGTTAGCGGACGACAGTGCGTTGTTCTCAGTGCCGACCCTGCAGATGATTTAAGTGAGTTGATTAAACGGATTCCTGATAACACCATTATCTTGCTTTCCTCCAAAACAACTTCTCCAACCGTTGCCCCCGTGACAGGTAAGCCCACTGTTGAATATCTTATCGCCAATGCAATAACTTTGAAGAACGGTCAGGACATCATCGGGGCTGCTGATGACGGTTATGAAATTGTTATCAAGCTTCATCCAGGTTTTGCAGACAGAAACATGATCGAGGTTGGAGTTGAATACAATGGCGGATTCAATTTTAGCGAAACAATAGACAATCATATAAAACACATAACTTTCCGGCCAACCGGAGCTAATCCCGATAATCCAATCTACTCTATTTTTCACACAAACTGTTATAACCGGACACTGGCTATAGAAAACAACGTTTTATATCTCCCTACCTTTGCCGCAGTCGACATGAGATGCTCTACATCTCTGGATGCATCCGCCAACAATTTGCAAACGGGTCCAGGCTTGCGTTTCGCCAAGAACGAGGTCATAGGTGAAACCATCCGCACAACACAGCACAGTATGATTCCCGAGGCAGCAATAATCATTAATCTTGGTAACATCACCAGACAGTCAAACAAACTCGAAATAATTGAGAACACAGTCCGGGGCAAAACCTCACAATTGGCTGAGATTCAGCTTGGGCCCGAAAACAGTATTGATATCTTCAGAAACACGGTTACCATTGATACTGAAGGCATAACGCGTTACGAAATTGCAACAGGATATGCAGGCCGACGAGGGGGATTCGCTCTTATAGGTGATCGGTTTGGCGGTAAAGTTTCTCGCTTTAAACTGGCTGGTAATTATATCTACGTCACAACGAAAAATATAAACATCTCTTACAGCATTGGACTGGCCCTGGCCTGTAACGACTTTCTGGGAACGGCTCTGTGGAACCAATACAGCGAATTTCATCCAGTGATAGCAGTTGACCCCATACCGCTCGGAACTGAGTGCCAAAGATCCGTGAGTTCAACCGCCGGCATGGCAACGACCAGTAGACCGACACTCAACCAGATCGTGAATACCTGGACTCCCATCAATTATTCCACAGCTTCTGTTCTGACCGGGCTGACCAATATCCAGGGTCAGCTCTACTTTGATAATGATGCAAACTGCCCGACAGTTGCTGCCCCTGCTGTTATTGACACCACATCAGCAGGTATAGACGACTCTGATTTTGTGACCACTTCAACTGCAGGTTTAACCGCCGCGACGACTGCTTTGGGTGTTATAACCACTCTGGCTGTATTGTTGAATCTATAGTCTTATGCAACCAGGCCCTGACATAAATGTACCCTGCGTTTATTCTGATTCCCGTGCTTTCAGGTACTATGGGTGGTCCCGGCCCGGGAATCCGCACATCATCTCGGGAGATAGACATTCCCGTCGAGGGCAAAACGAGTGATATGAAATAGCTCTGGAGTCCGGGCTGGCTGTCCGGGCAAGAGCACTGAAGAGAGGGTAGTAAGAAAAATCCAACTGTTTTTCCTGAAACATCTTAACCATATTAATGGATAAGTATAAATGCGGAGTCTAGGCTTCCTATCTAGGAGCCTGACCGAGAATAGCGCCCGTAGCGAGGACGGCAGAAAATTGAGGATGAAAATTCGGTTTTGTGAGGAGAATAGCGAGCTATTTGACGAACAAAAGCGGATTTTCAGACCAATTTGCTGCCGCCGCAGTAGGGCAGTCTATTCTCGGTCAGGCTCCTAGGCTTATCGGGAGTCCTTAACATGACCAAGCTACAGTATTATTCAACCTGCTTAATCGCTCTTGTACTCCTGTCACAGGCTCTGATTCTGCAGGCACAGAACACAACTCGATCACCCAGTGTAACCCCTTCTGCTCCCCCCCTCCTTCCGACTGAATTGTGCGACCGTCTTTCAGGGGTTGATGCAGTAGTGAACCTTTATAGCGACCTTGTTTACAATCGACAGTGTATTGTTCTCAAAGCTGACCCGACAGAGAATTTAAACAAGCTGATCGAACGGATTCCCGAGAACACTGTTATTTTGCTCTCCTCCGAAACCGTGCAGACCTCAACCACTGCCCCAACCACTGCCAATGTCACCACCAGCTCTTCGATGAATATGACCTCTTCCTCAATGGTTCAGTCAAATAGCACCACAGCGATGCCGCCTCCGTCAACGACCTCGGCGCCTGGTAAAATTACCGCTAAATACTTTATTGACGGTGAAATTCGTTTGAAAGACGGTCAGGACATTCTTGGACCTGCCGAGGTCGATCATGAAATCGTTATCGAGAATCGGCCAGGATTTACAGGCAGTAGTATGATCAGGATTGGAGCCCCTGATAACTTCCTCTTCGAAGAAAGAAGAAAAAGTAATATACGACACATTACTTTCCGGCCAACCTGGGAGAATAACCTCCCCAAAATTGACTCCATTGTTTTTGCAGAGTGTTATAACCGCAGACTGATATTAGAAGAAAACGTATTCCATCTTCCTGTTCGGGCAGCAGTTAACCTGGATTGCAAGTTACCTTTGAATTTATCCGCCACTTATTGGTATCGAGGTCCAGGTCTACAGTTCGCCAATAACACGGTCATTGGGAAAAAATACACCGGGCTTCACAACGGCATTCTTTCCAATCTTATTCCCGATCAGGGAATATTAATCAATCTTCCCGCCATCAAGTACCAGTCCAGGTTATTGACTGTGACTGGGAACACATTCCGGGGCGATATGGCAGAGGCGGGAGAGTTCAGACTAGGCCCCAGAATCACCATGGATGTGTTCAAAAACACTGTTGATATTTCCAATGAGGGTATCACACGACTCGACCCTCTTCGCAAGGGAGGGTTTGTACTTGTTGGTACCGCAGATAAGGAAACAAAGTTTCCTCTTTTTTACCTGATTGGTAATCAGATCAAAACAACACAGACCGCTCTGACCGTCAGTGGACTGCTTGCTCTGAATTTGGTTTGTAACCACCTTCAGGCAGTCAAACCATGGTGGCAACCTCTGAAACGCTTCAGCTTGAAAGCAGCACACATAACACTGGACGACGCGGAAAAACAAAAACTGTGCGAAAAAGTTGTAAGTTCACCCAGTGTCTGGCCAATTCCCACTCAAACAACCGTGAATATCTGGACCGCCATGAATGCTTCCACGGCCACTGCCTGCGCCGGGCTGGTCAACCTCGAAGGTGAGCTCTTCTTTGTTTCAGAAGTCTGCCAGCCAGTCAGTCCGCCCCTTGACTCAGCTGCAGGTTTCGCAGCCTTCTTCAATGCCGTCAATATGAGTTCGGCAGCGGCCTCCAATTTATCAAACACAGTTACGACCACAGCACTCCCAACTTCATCAAATACAAATATGACCGTCGTACCCACTTCATCAACTACAAATATGACAGTCCTGCCCACTTCATCAGCAGGTAAAGCCGCAGTGACGACTGCTCTGGGTGTCATGGCCACTCTGGCCATATTGTCGAACTTATAACCTGATGCATTCCCGCGCAAAGGGCGGGAATGCAGTGGGTGGGGGATGTATTGTTTGAACTAAGAAGTTTGAGGATTAAACCACTTAAGCTTGTCGTGGAGCTGCACCACATCGCCAACAATTATCAGAGTGGGTGCCTTTACAGCATTCCCTTCAACAATACTGCAGATCGTCTCCAGAGTTCCGGTGAATACCCTTTGTTTCTGGGTGGTTCCTTTCTCAATCAAAGCAATGGGTGTGTCTGAACTGCGCCCGTGTTTGTGTAACTCTTCACAGATTCGTGGCAGCCCCATCAGACCCATGTAGAAAACCAGAGTCTGGGAAGTGTCAACCATTTCTTGCCAGTTCAGGTTATAGCTGTCGTCTTTAAGATGACCGGTTACAAACCTTACAGACTGAGCATGATCTCTGTGCGTCAGGGGAATGCCCGCATAACTGGCACAGCCGGATGCCGCCGTAACACCCGGCACCACCTGAAAAGGAATATTCTCTTCAGCCAGAGAGTCAATCTCTTCACCTCCCCGACCAAAAATAAATGGATCTCCTCCTTTTAGACGCAACACCCGCTTACCTTCTTTTGCCAGATCCACCAGTAGCTGATTAATTTCTTCCTGGGGGCGGGTGTGTCGATCGCGCTTCTTGCCTACGTAAATGTAATCCGCATCCCGACGACAGAGTGACAATACCTGTTCTGAAACCAGTCGGTCATGCAACACGACATCAGCCTGCTGCATCAACCTCAGCGCTTTGAATGTCAGCAGGTCCGGGTCGCCTGGCCCACCACCCACCAGATAGACTTCCCCGGTCGTTACCGGTTCGGAGCTGGCCAGCTCTTCTGCCATTAAACGTTGGGCTGCTTCAACATCACCGGAAATGGCTTTTTCCGCAGCGCTCCCGGTTAACACGCGCTCCCAGAAATATCTGCGATCATTAATATGGCTGAATTTCCGGGACACTTCTGCACGAAACTGCCCCGCCATTTCGGCCAGACGGCCATAGCCCGCCGGCAAGATGGATTCCAATCGCTGTCGCAGCATTCGCGCTAAAACAGGTGCTTTTCCTCCCGTTGAGAAAGCCACCATAACCGGTGAGCGATCCACAATAGAAGGCATTACGGCATTACCGGATTGAGCGTCATCGACGACATTGACAAACAAATTTTGCAGCTTTGCCTGCCGGGCCACTTCCGAGTTCACTTCAGGATCATCGGTTGCTGCAATCACGAGACAAACGCCTTTCAAGTCAGAAAGCTCAAAGGCTTTCTGCCGGAACTGATGATCTCCGGCATTGATCAATGTCATCAGGTCCGGGTGAATTTCGGGCGCTACCAGCTGAATCATCGCACCCGCATCAGACAGTAATCTGGCTTTGCGCAAGGCAATGTCCCCCCCCCCAACGAGAAGACAGGGACGATCACGAACTTCGAGGAATAATGGCAAATAATCCACTCGGACGACTCTCTTTCAGTTATCATTATTGTATCCGGGAAACGGTTTTTTCAGCGGCTTAACCTGATACTGAACCTGTTCCTCTCATTGTCCGGCATTATACCAGTGAATGCTTATCCTTTAATAAGAATAAATTTGATCCTTATACCCTCTTTTAAAGCCTTAAAATCCAATGCCTGGTTGTCTCACTTCAGAGTTCGGTATTTCCCAGCAGATGAGCGATACTTTAGTTCATATAATCTACGCCGAATAATTCAAGACTGAATCTAGAACAGTCTAAGTACTCAGCCATACGGAATCGAATATTTCTGGCTTATTGGGCAGGTGCTCTGCAAGGCGCAACGACGGGAACATAGCAAGCTATGTGACCAGAGTTGCAACGCATCACGACTGCATGGATGCAGGAGCTAGAGCAACGCAGGAGCAGTTGCCGCGAGTGCCTGAGCAATAAGTCAGAAAATATGATTTCGTAGGGTTGAGTACTTAATACCCTTTTTATCAGGAACTGCATGAATACATCCGCTTCACTAAGTTTTAGTGCGGACAGGGAGTTTTTTCATAAACTCTGGCGCCTCGCCCTGCCTGTTTCCCTGCAATCCATGATGTTTTCCCTGCTCGGACTCATCGATATTCTGATGGTCGGTCAGCTGGGTGAGACAGCCGTTGCTGCGGTGGGCCTGGGAAACCGAATCTTTTTCTTTAACCTGATTCTGACTGCCTCTCTGGGTAGCGGTATGAGTATTCTGGCCTCACAGTTTATCGGCTCGGGCGATCCTGCGGGCTTGCGAAGAACGCTGGTGCAATCGCTGCTGACCTCAGTACTCATCACGGTACCTATCGTGGCCTTTTACATGCTGCTGCCTGATGTCGTGATCGGGCTTTCAACCCGCGACCCTGAGCTAACCCGACTGGCTATTGAATACCTCCTGATTACCGCCCCTTCGATTATCTGTGCGGCAATTGTCGTACCTTTGGAAGCCGCGATGAGAGCATCTGGCGATGCCAGAACACCCACCCTCATTGGCTTTTATGCCATTCTGGTGAATGTATTCCTGAATTACGTGCTGATTTTTGGGCACTTTGGATTCCCGGAACTGGGCGTTGCCGGATCGGCCTGGGGAACAACCCTGTCCAGACTCTTCCAGACAGTCCTTCTGCTCTGGTACATCAAACAATTCAGAAGCTACCTGATTCCCGAAAAACAGGATTTAGAGTTGGGCCTGAAAACGAAAGAGCTGATTCGCTATTTCAAAGTCAGTGTTCCCATCGTGCTCCAGGACGGTTCCTGGGCTTTTGGTCTGATTATATACAGCGTCATCTATGCCGGTATTGGTGTCAATGAGCTTGCAGTCATGTCAGCGATCTCCTCTATCGAGGCCATCCTGATTTCACTGTTTCTCGGATTCGGTGTGGGCGGCTCTATTATTCTGGGTCAGGAACTGGGAGCCTGCCGTTTTGAGAGAGCCTGGCGACAGGGTTGGATGATGCTGATCATGTCACCCTTTATTGCGCTATTTATTGGTACTCTGCTGATCGTTTTCCGGACGGATGTAGTCACCCTGTTCGGAAACTTTGAAGGCCCTACCATGACTATGGCCGAGGAGGCAATGATCGTAGCCAGTGTGGGCTTATGTATCCGGGTTATCAACCTGATGGGAATTCTTGGTCTGCTGAGAAGTGGCGGCGATGTCAAAGCCACCGCTATCATCAGCACCTTTGCCATGTGGGGGATTGGCATCCCCATGGCCTGGCTCGCAGCGCACTGGGGACTGCCGCTGTACCTGGTGTTTATTTTCAGCCTGTTTGAAGAGCTGTTTAAGGCTATGATGGTGTTGTTCAGAGTATTCTCACGACGGTGGTTGAAGAACCTGGTCTCGGAGCCTGTGACCCAGAGCACCTGAAGGTGCTCTGGTTTCAGAACTATCTGTTTCAGAACTATCTGCCCAGGACAGTGACGCCACCCATGTAAGGCTGAAGCACTTCCGGGATAGTAATGGAGCCGTCTTCATTCTGATAATTTTCCAGAACAGCCACCAGCGTTCTGCCCACTGCCAGACCCGAACCATTGAGGGTATGCAGCAGTTCCGGCTTGCCGGTTTCGGGATTACGGAAACGGGCCAGCATGCGGCGAGCCTGGAAATCCAGACAGTTACTGACAGAAGAAATCTCACGGTACTTGCCCTGACCCGGCAGCCAGACTTCCAGATCGTAAGTTTTGGCGGCACCAAAGCCAAGATCACCGCCGCAGAGCGCGACTACGCGATAAGGCAGTCCCAGTTTCTGCAGAATAGCCTCAGCATGACCGGTCATGGCTTCCAGGGCCTCGAACGACTTTTCCGGATGCACTACCTGAACCATTTCCACTTTCTCAAACTGATGCTGGCGGATCAGGCCACGGGTATCACGACCATGGCTGCCTGCTTCGCTGCGAAAACAGCAAGAGTGTGCCGTCAGTTTCAGTGGCAGTTCAGTGGCATCCAGAATGCTTTCGCGCACGACGTTAGTCAGGGTCACTTCGGAGGTTGGAATCAGGTAGAAAGGTTTCTCAGCTTCAGCGCATTCGGTCTTGAACAGATCTTCACTGAACTTTGGCAGCTGTCCAGTCCCCAGCAGAGCGGTATCATGAACCAGAGCCGGTGTATTGACCTCTTCATAACCATGTTCCTGAACCTGAACATCCAGCATAAACTGAGCCAGGGCACGATGCAGTCGGGCAATGCCACCACGCATCAGTGTAAAACGTGCACCAGACAGTTTGGTGCCGGTTTCAAAGTCCAGACCCAGGGGCTCACCCAGATCAACGTGATCCTTAATGTCAAACTGGAAATCAGTCGGGGTCCCCCAGCGACGCACTTCAACATTGTCTTCTTCATCAGCTCCTTCCGGTACTGATTCATGGGGCAGATTGGGAACCCCCAGTAACAAGTCATTCAGTTCTACCTGCAGGGCTGACAGTTCATGCTCGGACTCTTTCACCTCCGCAGAGAGCTGGTCCATACGAGCCTTGAGTTCGGAGATATCACCGCCCCGGGATTTGATCTTGCCGAACTCCTTCGACCCGGATCTACGTTCGCTCTGAAGCTGTTCGGTGCGAATCTGCAGGGACTTGCGACGCTCTTCCAAAGCGTTTAGTCGCTCTACATCCAGCTCGAAATGCTTTTTACGAAGCAAGGCAGCCACTTCATCGAGGTGGCTGCGAACGTATTTGGGATCCAGCATGTGAATTCCGTAACCTTATGTCTTGAACAATTCTGAGGGTCCTGAACCAGGACGAGCGCAGAGATCCTGAGCAGATCTCCGTGAAACATCAATAATAAGGAAAGTCTGTAAATTCACAAGGGGCAGGTTCTTTAATTGCGGAAATTGTTTATTGGGGAGTCTTTTTAATGGTGCCATTCAGCTCCAGGTCGCCTTGCGACACTGAACCTCAGAAGTCCTTGGGGTACGCCAGCTGGAACAGCCACTTGCTTTTTGCTGACTTGAAGAACTACTGGAGGGTGAATGTGTGGTCGCCCTCCCCTGCTGATGGCTAGTTCCGCTGCAGGTGGCTGTTCGGGCCCTTTCATCCGCCTCTTCCTGCATCATCTCCATCTCCATCTCCATCTCCCGGCGTCTTTTCTCTTCTTTTGTCAAGAGATACCTGCGTTCCTTCAAATAGTCGTATAGCTTTATCAGCGATATCTGCATGCTGAGATTAATATCCACGTTACAGGAATAGGGATCCAGAGCCCCGGACCTGATCAGTACTTTCTCCGTAACCCTTCTATCAAAGCCTTCCATAATCTCTCCGATCTTTTTCCTGTCTCTCCTGTCAGGCTCCCGGTCCCTTCCTTCCTGATCTTCCAGCTCGAGTGCCTTGCCTAACTTTCTTTGCAACTCCTCCGCCTGTTCAATCTCCCATGTCCATTGCTCTCTTTGTGATAGCCTCTGGCCATGAGCAATGACTATACCCATCACGCCGGTTAAAAAACCTCCGAGCAAGGCGCCTGAAAGGAACAGTACTTTATAATTGAGACCATCAAGGTTATAACCACTGCGTGGGTGGTAGGTGACCGGCTTTTTACCCTCCAGAACTCTGTGAACCTGCTGGTACCATTCAGTGCCATAACCTTCAAGACCAGCGGCGTCCATAAACAGGGCGGAAAGATCTTCTTGATAATGACGACGTTCACTGTCTGTACGCCAGAGGGTGGAATGGCTGTTAAACAGTTCAGTCAAAGAGGAAACGTAAAGAACAAAGGCTGGGTCTCTGGCAATCTCCGGGTCCTGTTTTTGCTCATCGACCCTGTAGCTGAGATGACGAAGCGCCTTGCCACGGAGAAAAAGCTCCTGCATTTCTACCAGAATAAAACCGAGCTGCCGGGATAACTCTTCCTTGGAAAGCGGGTTGGACGGAAACTCTCTGAAACTGTTCTGCACTGCCTCCTCAATCAGGCTCTCTATTGAGTCCGTTCGGTCTTCAGCCGAGACCCCCTGAAGCAACACAGGTCGCGTTCGATACCAACGGGCAACATCCGGGGATTCTTCCATGCCAGGTGCTTTGTTGAGCAGAAGGTGAAACATAGGGTGGTCCGGATTGTCGCTAGCGGTGACTTTCGAAATAGTATGCCGGACAGCCTGCTGGACGAGTCTGGTCAGAAACTGCTGTCGGTTTTCTGTCTGACTGCCTGGGAAAAAGCGGTCCTGCGCCTCCTGATCCTGCTCATAGACTCGCCGAACCGAAACCATGATGGCTTTTAACAGCTTCTCATTTTCTTCGGCAAACACGTAATCAAAATAGAGACTATTCAGGTTATCCCGAACATTCCTGGCGGCTTTCTGCTCGGGTGACTCAGCACTGCCCCAACAGGAAGCCACCAGCAGCAAGCTGAGAAACACAAACAATAATTCTCGAAGAAAAAACATCTGACCTCCCTGTCAAACGGCAAATTTAGAAAGTATAGGACAAGCAACTGTGGTTGCTGCGGAATAAAAACAATGAATCCATGGCCAGAACCTTTAATGGCGGAAATTGTTTACTGAAATAAATCAGCTGACAAAGCTTTAAATAATCAATCCCAGCTAGCCTCCAGACCCTGAACTGAAAGAGTGGTCGGTGTATCCCAGCTGGAAAAGCCAAAACCACCATCGTTGTCTGAAGAATCCCAACTGAAGCCGGAATTGGATAGGGTATTGCGCTTATTTTGTTGATGGGTTGTTGCAGTGTAGGCGGCTGCTCTGGCTCTTTCAGCCGCTTCTTGCCGCTGCTGTTCATGACGTATTTTATCTTCTCTTGTCAGGATATATTCTTCTTGTCTCAAATGGCTATAAAGATCTGCCAGCGACCACTGCATATAGAGATCATCCAGATCCATGTCACAGAAATGGGGATCCAGAACCCCGGCTCTGATCATGACTTTTTCCCAAATCTTTCGATCAAAGCCTTCGATGATATCTCTTACCTTCTTCCTGTCCCTTCTGTTAGGTGTCCAGTCCCTTCCTTTCGGATCCTTCCGCCAGGGCTTGTTGAGTGCTCTGCCCAGCTTCTTTCGCAGCTTTTCCTCTTGCCGCCACTTGCGTTCCATTTTATATTCATCGACCATCAAAAAGGCCATTATGCTGATCATGCTGATGACCATGCCGCCTGCCGAAGCGATCACCCCAATTTTAAACCAGCGTTCACAGTTATTGTCATCCTGATGGCTTTGCCTGATCGGCTTTTTACTGACCAGCTTTTTACTGACCCGTTTTTCACCATCCAGAATTCTGCGAACCTGCTGATACCACCCAAGACCATAATCCTGACGGTCAGCCGCTTCCATAAACAGGGCAGAGAGGTTTTCCTGATAGTCACGACGTTTGCTGTCTTTATGCCAGAGGGTGGGATGATTATTAAAGTCTTCAGTCAGGATGGTCAGGTAAATGTTAAATGCAGGGTCTCTGGCAATCCGTGGGTTCTGTTTTTGCTTGTCTACCTTAAAGCTAAGCGAACGAAGCGCCTTGCCACGGAGAAAAAGCTCCTGCATTTCCAGCAGAATAAAACCGAGTTGCCGGGCTGACTGCTCCGGGGAAAGCGGGTTGGTGGGAAATTCTCTGAAGCTGTTCTGCACAGCCTCCTCAATCAGACTCTCCATGGAGTCCAGACGATCTTCAGCCATCACCCCCTGAAGCATGACCGGATAGGTTTGAGACCAGTGAACGACATCCTGAGATTCCTTCATGTCGGGAGCATCGCTGAATGCCTGCAGGAGATGAAACATGGGACGGTCCGGGTCACTGTCGTCCAATTTATCGTTAACTTTCGCAATAGTGTGGCGGGCAGCCTGCTGGACGAGTCTGGTAAGAAACTGCTGTCGAGCTTCTTTCTGATTGTCTGGAACCAGTTGGTCTTGCGGCCACTGATTCGGCTTATAAAGGTCATAGATTTGCCGGACAGATACCATCATGGCTTTTAACAGCCCCTCATTTTCTTTGGCAAAGACATAGTCAAAATAGAGATTGTTGAGGTTCTTCCGGGCATTCCTCTCAGCTTTCTGCTCGATTGACTCAACACTGCTCCAGCTGGAAGCCGCCGCTATCATACTGAGAAACAAAAACAGAAAACCACGAAAAACAAGCATCCAACACCCCTGTGTCCTGACAAATTAAGGAAGCATAGAACAAGGTAATGGCAGCTGCAGAGAAAAAACCAATGAATTCAGGGCAGAACGTTTAATTGTGGAAATTGTTTAGCGAAACGGGGGCCCTGGCTGACGTTTGCAGCCTATCCTCTTTTAGCTCTTCTTCGCGGAGGTTCCGGTTCACATATATCTTTCACTATTGATACCACCGTGAAGATGACCACCAAGGAAAACGGAATCATGATCACAGGTTTGATCCAATGTTCCCAATCATTGTCAGCCCCGAAAGGCTCTTCACTGACCGGTTTTTCTTCATCCAGAACCCTGCGAATCTGCTGGTACCACTCAATACCATAATCTTCATGATCAGCAGCTTTCATAAACAGAGCGGAGAGGTCTTCCTGATACTGACGCCATTTGCTCCCCCCGCTCTCTGTATGCCAGAGGGTGTCATGGCTGTTAAACCGTTCAGTCAAAAAGGAAAGAAAAAAAGCAAATGAAGGATCACTGGCAATCTCCGGTATCCGTTTGAAGCGGTTCACCGTGTGGCTAAGAGAACGGAGCGCCTTACCACGGAGAAAAAGCTCCTGCATTTCCACCACTATAAAACCCAGTTGCCGGGCTAACTGTTCCCGGGAAACCGGGTTAGACGGGAATTCTCTGAAACTGTTCTGCACAGCCTCCTGAATCAGGCTCTCCATAGAGTCCATACGATCTTCAGCGACGACCCCCTGAAGCAACACAGGCCGGGTTCGATACCAATGAACGACATCCCCGGATTCCTCCATGGCAGGAGCATTACTGAATGCCTGCAGGAGATGGAACATGGAACAGTCTGGGTGACTGTCAACCACCTTTTCGCTACCAATGACTTTCGAAGTAGTATGCCGGATAGCCTGCTGGATGAGGTTGGTGAGAAGTTGCTGTCGGGCTTCTGTCCGATTCTCTGTTGCAGAGTGACCTTCCGACCAAAGATCCTGATAATAGTAGTCATAGACTTGCCGCACTGAAACCATGATGGCTTCTAACAGCCTTTTATTTTCTTCGGCAAAGACGAAACTAAAATAGAGGCCGTTGACACTGAGCCGGGCATTCCTGTGAGCTTTCTGCTCGGGTGACTCAACACTGCTCCAACAGGAAGCCACCAGCATAAGATTAAAAAACAGAAACCATAAACTACGAAAAAGAAGCATCTGCCCCCCTATTTCCTGAAAAATTTACAAAGCATAGGACAATCAACTAGGAGCCTGACCGAGAATAGGCTTATCTGTTATGATAAGCCTTAAACCAACTCTGATTATGCCAAATGTCACCACCACCAAAGTTTAAGGACAGTCCTGTTGAGTTTGATCAGCATCTGCTGTTCCCAACCAACGTTTTCGATTTGCTTCCCAAAGATCATGATTGTTTTATTTATGAAAGCATTTTTCAGAACATTAATACGTCTGAAGTCGAAAAAAAATATCACCACCTTGGTCAGCACGCATACCCTCCAAAGCTCATTGTCGCTATTCTGATCTACGCATACAGCCATGGTGTTTTCAGTTCCCGTGAGATTGAGCGACGGTGTCGACAAGACTTGGCGTTCATGTATATCTCACAAATGAACTGCCCGAATTTCAGGGTTCTTGGTGACTTTCGTAAGGATAATCTGTCGTTTTTCCATGACTGCTTCAAACAGTCAGTCAAACTGGCCATTGAACTCAAAATGGCATCACTGGGTCATATCAGCCTGGACGGCTCCAAGTTCAAAGCCAACAGCTCAAAACACAAGGCCATGAGCTACGGGAGGCTCAAAGCGAAAGAGGCAGAACTCAGTGCCGAAGTGGATGAGCTGATCAAAAAAGCCAGTCAGTGTGATCAGGAAGAAGATGACGCCTACAAAGCAACCAATGGTTACAGCATTCCTGAAGACCTCCAGTTTAAAGAAGAGCGCCTGAAAAAAATCAAAGAGGCCAAGAAAGCACTTGAAGAACGTGAAAAAGCTTTAAATCCAGACAAACCAATAGACGACAAAAAGCAGATCAGTTTTGCAGATCACGATGCCCGCGTGATGAGCAAGAAGGGGTATTGTGAGTACAGCTACAATGCTCAAATTACAGTTGATTCCGATAACCAGATCATTGTTGGCCAGCATGTCAGCCAACACGCCAACGATGTACAGGAAGTGGAGCCGGCGCTGAGGGCATTATCAGGAGCCACTGATGGCGCGGCTGTAGATAAGTGGAGTATGGATAATGGTTACTTTTCAGGGTCAAACTTACATACAGTCGAGCGACATGAGATTGATGCCTATATCGCAACCGACAAGGCGGAGAAGCCTGCCGCTGACGACCTTGAAAGCTCTGACAGGAAGTTTGTCAAAGCGGATTTTGCGTATGATTCCGAAGCTGATGTATTTATCTGTCCGGCAGGGGAAAAGCTGGTAACGAACCCGGCCAGCAAAAGCAAAAGAAAAAGCTACCGGGCAAACAAGACGGTATGCAGGGAATGCCCTTATCGTCGGAATTGCAGTGATTCAAAGAAAGAGGCTGGCAGGGTTATCCGTACCGATAAGTTTGAAAAAGCACGTCAGGCTATGAATAAGAAAATGGAGACAGCCGGTGCGAAAGCCATATATGAGCGTCGTAAAGTTATTGCGGAGCCACCATTTGGACAGATAAAAGAATCTGGTTTCCGAGGGTTCAGTCTCCGCGGCAAAGAAAAAGTTTCAGCGGAATTTTCACTGGTATGCACTGCGCATAATATCAAAAAATTTGTAAAAGCGGCTTCCACGAGGTCAATCCGTCTTGAAGATTTGAAAGAGGCTAAAAAGGCAGCATAGAGGCTGTGAGAAGGCATAAATATGCAAAAATGAGCAAAATCCCACTAATAATTGGATATTTTTTGCTCATTTTAAGATTTGGGAAAACTTCTGTTGGTCTGGTTGCGCTGTTCTCGGTCAGGCTCCTAGGAGGCTGAAAAAGTCATTAAAATAAACCCCAACAACTCGTTTCCACGCTGGAGCATGGGAACGAGTCAAAAAATCCCAACTGAAGCTGGTAAATTAGGTTGAGCGCTCTGCCTGATGTCCTTTGCAGCCTATCCTCAAACAGCTACTCATACCCTTGGTACAAACATTTCATATACATGTGCAGTTCTCAAAAGATGAGCCACCGCGTTGATCATCAGCATGCTAAAAATAGCAATCAGCTCAAGTCCGATCTTTCGATCCAGTAAATCGCTGATCATGTTCACGTAGTCTTTCCTGACTGGCTCTTTATTGACCGGCTTTTTATTGACCGGCTTATTATTGACCGGCTTATTATTGAATAGCTTTCCACTATCCAGAATTCTGCGAACCAGCTTGTAAAACTCCAAACCATAATTTTCATGATTAGCGGCTTGCGAAAACAGGACGGAGAGGCCTCCCTGAAACTTAAGCCATTTGCTCCCCAGGCTCTCTATATGCCAGAGGGTGTCATTGCTGTTAAACAGCTCAGTCAAAAAGGAAAGATAAAGAGTGAATGCAGGATCATTGGCAATCTCCGGGTTCTGTTTTTGCTGCTCTATCTTGTAGCTGAGAGACCGGAGCGCCCTGCCACGGAGAAAAAGCTCCTGCATTTCCAGCAGAATATAGCCGAGTTGCCAGGCTAACTGTACCCGGGTAAGTGGCTCAAAATAGAATGCCCTCTTCACCACAAATCTTGATAATAACTGTTCCCAGGTAAGTGGGTGAGACGGGAATTCTCTGAAACTGTTCTTTACCGCCTCCTGAATCAGGTTCTCCATGGAGTCCGTACGATCTTCAGCCAGAATCCCCTGAAGCAACACCGGCTGATTTTGATACCAATCAATAACATCCCGGGATTCCTCCAGAGCAGGAATACTATTGAATACCTGCAGAAAATGAAACGAGGGACTGCAAGGGCGACTATCATCCATACCATTGTCACCGGTGACTTTTGCAATAGTATGACGGATGGCCTCCTGAACAAGACTGGTAAGCAGCCGCTGCCGATCTTCTTTCTGACTGTCTGGAGTAAAATGACTTTCCAGCGACTGATACTGCTCATCGCGGTCATAGACTTTCCGTGCGGAAACCATGATGGTTTCTAGCAGCATCTTATTTTCTCCGGCAAAGACGTAACCAAAATAGAGATTGCTTATGTCGTACTGGACATCTATGAGAGCTTTCCGCCCGACTGACTCAACACTACCCCGACAGGAAGCCACCAGCATCAGACTGAAAAGCAGAGACCATAAACCACGAAAAAGAAGCACCCGCCCCCCTATGCCCTGACAAATTCAGAAAGCATAGGACAATCGACTAGTGGGTGCAGACAAAATCATTAGAATTGCCCTTGGTGAAGGCGTATACGGTACGCAAAATCTTCCACAATAACGATCATCAGCCAATCAACCACAAGCCAAAGGGTAAATTTCTCCCTTGGGCCCACTTCAATGCAGTACAGGTAGTATTTGATGTCATTCCAGTACGAGTAGTATTTCCTGGCCGGCTTTTCATGGAGCAGCTTTTCACCATCCAGAATTCTGCGAACCCGCTGGTACCGCTCAATACCATAATTTTCATGATGAGCGGCTTTCATAAACAGGGCGTAGAGGTCTTCCTGATACTGACGCCATTTGCTCCCCAGGCTCTTTCTATGCCAGAGGGCTTCATGGCTGTTAAAAAGTTCAGTCAAAAAGGAAAGATAAAGAATAAATGCAGGATCACCGGCAATCTTCGGGTTCTGTTTTTGCTGCTCTATCTCGTAGCTGAGAGACCGGAGCCCCCTGCCACGGAGAAAAAGCTCCTGCATTTCCAGCAGAATAAAACCGAGTTGCCGGGCTAACTGTTTCCGGGAAAATGGGTTGGACGGAAATTCTCTGAAACTGTTCTGTACCGCCTCCTGAATCAGGCTCTCCATGGAGTCCCTGCGATCTTCAGCCGGCACCCCCTGAAGCAACACCGGCTGGTTTCGATACCAATGAATAACATCCCGGGATTCCTCCATGGCAGGAGAACCACTGAATGCCTGCAGGAGATGAAACATGGAACGGTCCCGGTAACTGTCATCTATATCATCGTTACCAGTGATTTTCGCAATAGTATGGCGGGTAGCCTGCTGGACAAGTCTGGTGAGCAGCTGCCGCCGGTGCTCTGTCTGATTGTCAGGAGCAAAATGACTTTCCGGCCACTGATACAGCTCATAGCGGTCATAAACTTTCCGTACTGAAACCATAATGGCTTCTAACAGCCTGTTATTTTCTTCGGCAAAGACGTGACCAAAATAAAGACCGTTGATGTCGTAATGGACATCTATGAGAGCTGTCCGTTCGAGTGATTCAACACTGCCCCAACAGGTGGCCACCAGCATCAGATTCAAAAACACAGACCATAAACCGCAGAAAATAAACATCCGCCACCCCAATGTCCTGACAAATTCAGGGAGCATAGGACAATCCACTGGCAGGTGCCGAAAAACTAATTAATGGTTCAGATTGAGACGTTCCCGGCAGGCAAATGAGGACACTGCCGGGCCTCCAAACATGGAATCAGGCACATAAATGACCTCAATTCCAGTCCGCATCCCGTCCCTGTACCTCAGTGGCAGTGGCAGTACCAAAGCTGACATAACCACTGTCGTCATCACTGCTTAGAAAATTATAAGTGAAGCTCGATGAAGACTCCGACCCGTTTTGTTGCGAGGTTGTTTCAGCGTATGAGGACGTCCAGGCTCTTTCATTAGCCTGTTCCTGCTCTTTTCTGCGGCGTTCTTTATATTCTTCCTGCTCCCTTTGTCGGCGAATTTCATCTTTTTCTGTCCAGATATAGCGTTCTTTCCTTAAATACCTGTAGAGCTCTGTCAGCGATATCTGCATGTAGATATCAGCTATGTCCATGTTACAGAAAAGGGGATTCAGAACCCCAGCCTGGATCAGTACATTTTTTATGATCTTTTCTTCAAAGCCTTCCGCAGCTTCTTTGACTTCCTTCCTGTCAGTTTCGTTGGGTTTCCAGTCCCTTCCCTGCGGATCTTCCCGCCCGGGTTTGTTGAGTGTTTTGCCCAATTTCCTTTGCAGATTCTCCTCCTGCCGCCGCTCCTGCCTGCCCTGCTCAGCTTCATGTTCAGACATTCCCAGACAGATCATGGTGGTGACAAATGCGCCAAACATAACACTCATCCCAAGCACCACTCTAAAGGGAGTGAGTTCAAACCAGCCTTCCCACTCATCATCATCCCGGTAGTAATGCCTGTGCGGTTTCTGAGCGGGCGTTGGTCGGGTAACAGGCACTGGCTTTTTACCATCGAGAATCCTGCGAATCTGCTGGTACCATTCATTGCCATAACCTTCACGATCAGCGGCTTTCATAAACAGGGCGGAGAGGTCTTCCTGATAATGACGACGTTTGCTGTCGGTATGCCAGAGAGTAGGATGCTTGTTAAAGGCTTCCGTCAGCAGGGACAGGTAAATGGTAAATGCAGGGTCTCTGGCAATCTGCGGGTTCTTTTTTTGCTTGTCTACCTTGTAACTGAGTAAACGAAGCGCCTTGCCCCGAAGAAACAGCTCCTGCATTTCAACCAGGATAAAACCGAGTTGCCGGGCTAACTGTTCCCGGGTAAGCGGGTCAGACGGGAATTCTTTAAAACTGTTCTGCACAGCCTCCTGAATCAGGCTCTCCATGGAGTCCATACGATCTTCAGCCAGAACCCCCTTAAGCATCACCGGCCTGGTCTGGAACCAATGAGCAACATCCAGGGATTCCTGCATGGATGGCGCATTGCTCAGTGCCTGCAGAATATGAAACATGGGAAGATAACTGTCTTCCGTGTCATCGTTACCATTGATTTTCGCAATAGCATGGCGGGTGGCCTGTTGAACCAGCTCGGTGAGTAGCTGCTGTCGGGCTTCTGTCTGATAGCCAGATGCAGTCTGACATTCCAGCCTCTTATCCAACTCATCGCGGTCATAGATTCGCCGCACTGAAACCATGATGGCTTTTAACAGCCTCTCATTTTCTTCTGCAAAGACGTAATCGAAATAGAGTCTGTTAATATTGTCCCGGGCATTCCTGGCAGCTTTCTCTCCGGGTGAATCAACGCTGCCCCAACAGGAAACTACCAGCATCAGACTGAAAAACACGGACCACAAACCGCGAAAAAAAAACATCCGGCACCCCTGCGCCCTGACAAATTCAGAAAGCATAGGACAACCATCTTGCAGGTTCTGAAAAAATTATTGGCTCAGGCTGCGTTCGGTTTAAAGAGCGGCCGGATACCCTGATAACCCAGACTGGCTCCCGGCAGGCAGACAGGAACAATGTCGGGCACACAGACGTAGAATCAAACAGATACATGACTTCATTCCCAGACCGCATCCCGACTCTGAACTTGTTCAGTAGAGGGTGTACCAAAGCTGTCATAACCACCAAAGCTGCCATAACCACCAGAGCTGCCATAACCACTGCCGCCATTACCGCTGCCTGGAGGACTGAAAATGGAGCCAAATGCCTCCCCTGACCCGTCTTGATGATGAGTTGATTGAGTGGCTTGTCTTTTAGCCTCTTCCTCCTGTCTTCTCAGGCGTCTTTCCTCTTCTACTGCCCAGATATCGCCTTCTTCCCACGAATAGATGTATAGCCTTGGCTGTGGAGACTGCATGAAACTGACCTGCTTCCCTTCAGCGCTGTTAGGTCTCAAGTTCCTTCCCTGGGGACCTTTCCGCCCGGGTTTGTCGATGCCCGATTCTGTGTCATATTCGAAGGAGATCGCCATGTAAACCGCAGCGCAGGTCAACACGCCAAGCATAGCCCCCATCCCAAGCGCTGCTTTTAACACAGTGGGTTGATACCAGGCTTCCCCATTACTTTCATGCCGATTGTGATGGCTGCCCGGATTCTGAACGGGCGGCGGTGGTGGTGTAACAGGCACCATCTTTTCAACAGCCAGAATCCTGCGGATCTGCTGGTACCACTCATGACCATAATCTTCACGATCTGTGGCTTTCATAAACAGCGCGGAGAGATTTTCCTGATACTGACGACGTTTGCTGTCTGTATGCCAGAGGGTGGGATGACTGTTAAAGGTTTTAGTCAGCAGGGACAGGTAAATGCTAAATGCCGGGTCTCTGGCAATCTTCGGGTTCTGCTTTTGCCGATCTACCTTGTGGCTTAGAGAACGAAGCACCTTGCCACGCAGAAAACGCTCCTGCATTTCCAGGAGAATAAAACCGATTTGCTGAGCTAATTGCTCCCGGGAAAGCTGGTTGGACGGGAATTCTCTGAAACTGTTTTGCACAGCCTCCTGAATCAGGCTTTCCATGGAATCCATGCGATCTTCAGCCAGAACCCCCTGAAGCAGTAAGGGCCGGGTGTGGAACCAGTGAGCAACATCCTGGGATTCCCGCATGGATGGCGCATTGCTGACTGCCTCCAGGAGATGAAACATGGAACGATCACTGCCATCCAGCTCCTCGTCACCATTGATTTTTGCGATAGTATGCCGGGTTGCCTGCTGGACCAGCCCGGTGAGAAGCTGCTGTCGGGCTTCGGTCTGATTGCCTGTTGCAGAGTGGCCTTCCAGCCAATGATCCAGCTCATAGTGGTCATAAAGTCGCCTTACAGAAACCATGATGGCTTTTAACAGCTTCTCGTTTTCTTCTGCAAAGACGTAGTCAAAATAGAGTCTGTTGAGATTTTCCCGGGCGTACCTGAGCGCTTTCTGCTCAGGTGAATCAACACTGCCCCAACAGGAAGCAACCAACACAAGACTGACAAAAACGGAACTAATTATTCGAAAAAGATACATCCTATACCTCCTTTTCTTTAAAGAATATTTTCCTTAACAAACCCCGGAAGCATAGGACAATCTACTGGCAGGTGCAGAAATAGCGATAAACGGTTGAGCCTGTATCCAGGTTCTAAAGCGCCCAGCGGACCCCCTGATAACCCAGCCAGGTTCCCAGCAGGCAAACAAGAACACTGCCAAGCCCATAGGCCAGGGCAGTCAGAAGCTGATCGGATTGAAGCAATCTCATCAGATCCAGAGAGAAGGTTGAGAAAGTGGTCAGTGCGCCCAGAAAACCGGTCATCACAAAGACCTTCCAGGTGGGTGATAACATGGCTTTTTCTGTCAGCAGGTACCAGCAAACTCCCATGATAACTGATCCCACCAGGTTAACCGTCAGCGTCGGAAAATGATGCAGATGAGGATTACGGGTCAGCACAAACAGCTCATAGACAAATGCTCTGAGAAGGGCTCCCAGTGCACCACCCGCAGCGACGGCTATCCAGTGTGTAGCTTGCATCATAATTCCTGTTTGTTTTCTGGTCACAGTTCTGCCCGTAGCCCCTTTTGCTACGTCCGGCGTGACCAGACTAATAGTGTTTGATCTGTGCCAAGATAACACGGGCTCCCTGGCATTGGCAGTGGGACAAACAAGTCAGCCGACTGGACAGATATCTCTGACCTGCTTCAATTGAACTGCCAGAACGGTTCGCCAAAAATCACGCCAAAGGTTCCAAAAAATCAGACACTTCAGGGCGGAGCAATTTGCAAAAATGTATCCTATAGGTTACAGTCTAAAAATTATGAAATACGATTTAGTGGCCACAGAGGTATTCCAGAAGTGGCGCAAAGGCCTTAAAGACCGCCAAGCGGCGGAGGCTATCGCCATAAGGCTTGAGCGGGTCAGGGTCGGCCATCTCGGAGATGTCCAGTCCGTTGGAAACCAGGTCAGTGAGATGAGAATTTTTGTTGGTAAAGGATACCGCCTCTATTTCACAATCCGGAACCGTCAGCTAATCGTACTCTTATGCGGTGGCGACAAAAGTAGCCAAAAGCGGGATATTCTCAAAGCCCACACATTGATAGAACAAATGAGGGATGACGATGGCACTGAAACTTGAACCTTTTAACCCTGTGGAAATGCTGGAAACCGATGACGAGATTGCACACTTTCTGGCTGAAGCTTATCTGGACGACGACCCAGCTGTTTTCGTGCTGGCTCTGGGTGATGTGGTTAAGAAAAAAGGGGTCGCTCAATTGGCCAGACAAACCGGGCTGAGCCGGGAGAGCCTTTACAAAACCTTCAATGGCAGGGTGCAGCCCCGTTGGGATACGGTTCACCGCCTGCTGAAATCACTGGGTGTTAAGCTCACTGTTGCAGCTTGAATCGCCAACGCGGTTCTTATGTGCTCTATATGATCGATGTCATCGACGACCATGAGCTTCAAGGTTGATCTCGACCAGCGCCTGATGCTCTGATTTGCAGCGGAAGTGCGCCTTATTCCATGTTTTCCAGATTCCGCGAGCTCCCAGGCATTGGCAGTGGGACAAACAGGTCAGCCGACTGGACAGATATCTCTGACCTGCTTCAATAACAGTGGGTCTCCCGTCTTTCATTCCATCATCAGAGTACACCCCGGTAAGCCGATGAAACATCGTTCAGAAGTCGATATTTTTAATGAACAATGGCAGTGCTACCGCTGGCTGGTCGATAACAATGTCATGGGCCACCAGCAGCTGATGCGTCTTGCTACCCGTAAACTCATGCAGCACTACGGCGATCAAAAAGTAAATCTGCTTGATCTTGGCTGTGGCGATGCGTCACTGGCAGCAGAGATGACCAGAGAGCTATCGCTAACCTCTTACACGGCAGTCGATCTTGCTGAATCTGTTTTAGCCATGGCCAAAGAAAACATGCAAAAACCCGGTGTTGATTCACAGTTCTTTCTCAGTAATATTTTCGAACCCCTGCCAGGCAGAGGCTCCTACAACCTGATCTTCAGCAGTTTCGCCATTCATCATGGCTCCCTGTCGGAAAAACAGGCGCTTTTCTCGGAACTCAGGAACAAGGCAGACCCCAACAGCCTGTTTGTGATGATTGATGCCATCAGGCTTGATCAACAGAGTCGGGATCAATACATCGAAAAAGTTGGCCAGTACTTCAAAAGTATTTCGGAACTTCAGGGCGACTGGCAGAACCTTGTTCTGGATCACGTCAGCCAGTTCGACTTCCCGGAAAGTATTGCGCAGCTTTGTGAAATAGGTGAGCAGGCTCGGTGGCAGCTGCTGGATCACCAGATAGTGAAAGAGCTGCCGGACTATCCGGCAGCGATCATGGTTTTTCAGGCGATTTGAGTATTATCTGTAAACCGGTAGCGTCCCACTGAACCTGTCACTGCAGAAAGAAACAGACCCTGTGGTGATTTTACATTGGCGGTGAATACCCTTATCCGGAACAATAGCCGACCCGCTGTATTTTTGTTCACAACCAGAAACCCTTCCCTGAATGATTTCGCACTGACGGTAGGCACCATTATTTTCAATCACCGCTGCACCGGTATACTTGCCACCACATTGGCTGATCTGACCATGACTGATTGAGCAGGTGCGATATTCACCGGCAAGGGTTATGCCTGACATCAGCAGGCTGGACAGGAATATCCAGAACTTCATTTTAAATACCCGGGGAAACTTTGCGCTTGCAGAGTACCTTCATCATGTGTGAGGTTCATCGGGCCCCATGCTGGCTATCTTTCAGTTGTTACGAGAATCAGTATGGGTCAGTCTTCCTGACGTCGGCGAACAGGACTCTGCTGATCCCATTGTGCCAGTTTCTCGAGCTTCTCGCGAATTTTGATTTCCAGCCCACGATCATTAGGCTGGTAGTACTTTCGGGCCTCCATATTCTCTGGAAAATAGCATTCACCGGCTGCATAGGCATTGGGCTCGTCATGAGCATAGCGGTATTCAGAACCGTAGCCCAGGGATCCCATCAGCTGGGTGGGAGCATTTCTGAGATGGTGCGGAACGTCAAAGGAAGGGTTTCCTTTGACATCGGCCATCGCCGCCTTCCAGGCCAGATAGACGGCGTTACTCTTGGGCGCACAGGCACAATAAACCGTGGCATGGGCCAGAGCCAGCAACCCTTCCGGACTGCCCAGCCGCTCATAAGCCTGCCAAGCATTCATGGTCATCTCCAGCGCTCTTGGATCGGCATTGCCAATGTCTTCACTGGCAATCGCTACCAGTCTGCGAATGATATAGAGTGGATCAGCGCCACCATCCACCATTCTGGCAGCCCAGTAAAGTGCGGCATCGGGATCAGAACCTCTTACGGATTTATGAAAGGCTGATATCTGATCGTAAAATGCGTCACCGCCCTTATCGAAACGTCGGCCACTGTCGGCGAGAATCTCGGTCACCGTTGCCACTTTAATCTGGCCATCCTCACTGAGATCTGCCGCTACTTCCAGAGTATTCAGAACCCGTCTGGCATCGCCATCGCCATAACGAATCAGAATATCTTCAGCTTCAGGCTCCAGTGAAACAGGACTGCCCTTAAAACCCCGTTCGTCAGACAGAGCCTGATGGAGCACTTCTCTGAGCGCATCGTCCGTCAGCGGTTTTAATACATAAACCCGGGCCCTTGAGAGCAAGGCGTTGTTCAACTCAAAGGAAGGATTCTCGGTAGTAGCACCGATAAATGTGATAGTGCCATCTTCAATATGGGGCAGAAAAGCGTCCTGCTGGGACTTGTTAAAACGATGCACCTCATCCACAAACAAAATGGTTTTGCGCTGACGGGTCATCTGCTCATCCCGGGCTCTGGCGACCGCAGCCCGAATGTCTTTGACACCAGAGAGTACCGCAGACAGTGTTTCAAAGTGGGCATCGCAGACACCGGCAACCAACCGGGCCAGGGTTGTTTTCCCGACCCCCGGTGGCCCCCAGAAAATCATGGAGTGAATGGCACCCTGCTGCAAAGCTTCACGCAGAGGTTTGCCCCTGGCCAGAATATGCTCCTGTCCCAGGTACTCATCCAGATTGCGGGGCCTCATGCGCGCGGCAAGGGGCTCATATCGGGATGACTCGTCGTCAAACAAACCGGCAGAATACACAGCTAACCCTGGGTCTCATCAATGACATCAAAACCTTTGGGAGGTTTTACCTCAAACAGGCTGTCATTCAACTGAGTGTTTTCCTTCACCCCGGAGAACAGGATTCTGCGCTTGCCACCCAGAGAATCAGACAACTCAATAGCGCTTAGCCTCCCCTGGCGAAAATCAATATCCAGCTTCTCAAACAGGTCTGACTCCTCTCTGGGTGTCAGAGTGAATCTCTCATTGCGATCCTTGCTATAGACAGAAACCTTGTACTGTTTCAGCAACTCACGGGCATTCCCTGTCAGCAGTTTGGCTGGCGTATTGGCCCTGCGTGCATCCTGCTTCTGGATGATCACCTGCTGGAGTTCAGGGTCTACCATCCAGACTTTATTGCCCTGGGCAACGATCTCCTGTTCAAAAGGTTCCCTGGTAAGCCAGCGAAAAAGATCAGGACGTTTCATTTGCATCTCCCCGGATTCTGTCTTGGTACGACCATCAGAAGAGACCGCTTGCTGTTGAAAATGAGCACTCAGACTTTTTATGGACTGCAGTTTTTTGGCGAGAGCCTGAGAGGCTTTCTCATCGTTCAGCCCCTTGCTGACATCCAGCTTCTTGACTGGTTGAGCCTTCAGGGTAGTGGCTGAAACATTTTCCAGCGGGGTAGCCATGACCTGCGCTGAGACATTGAAAATAGCAGTAATTACAACCACTTGGGAAATTTTATTAAACACTCAACTTCAACCCTTCACGGGAGGTGGTGCGATCACCTCACGATTACCATTATGACCTGCCGGACTCACCACACCGGCTACTTCCATAGTTTCTATGATACGCGCAGCGCGGTTATAACCGATCTTTAATTTACGCTGCACTGACGAAATTGACGCCCTGCGGCTTTCAGTCACAAAAGCGACCGCTTCATCATACAGGGCATCCTGCTCTGAATCTTCATCCAGTCCACCACTGAAAGCACTGCCGTCAGAGGCCGTATCGGCACCACTGAGAACGGCTTCCACATAATCAGGTTTGCCCCGCTTCTTCCAGTCAGCAACCACCCGGTGCACTTCATCATCGCTGACAAAAGCACCGTGAACACGAATAGGAACACTGGTTCCCGGCGGCAGGTAGAGCATGTCGCCATGACCCAGCAATTGTTCTGCCCCACCCTGATCAATGATGGTGCGGGAGTCAATTTTACTGGACACCTGGAAACTGATTCGGGTCGGAACATTAGCTTTGATCAGGCCGGTAATGACATCCACCGAAGGACGCTGGGTTGCCAGTATCAAATGGATGCCCGCCGCACGGGCTTTCTGGGCAATCCGGGCAATCAGTTCTTCGACTTTCTTACCGACAATCATCATCATGTCAGCAAACTCATCCACCACCACGACAATGAACGGCAGTGATTCAAGCTCAGGGGCCAGATCACCAAGGGTCATGGCTTCATGGAATGGATCACGCAAAGGCTCGCCCGTAGCCGCCGCATCTTTGACCTTTTTGTTGTAGCCAGCAATATTCCTGACCCCCAGAGCCGCCATCAGCTTGTAGCGACGTTCCATTTCCGCCACACACCAGCGCAGGGCGTTGGCGGCTTCTTTCATGTCGGTCACTACGGGAGATAGCAAATGCGGAATACCGTCATAAATCGACAGTTCCAGCATTTTCGGGTCAATCATAATCAGACGAACGTCTTCCGGCCCGGATTTGAAGAGCATGGAGAGCAGCATGGCATTAACGCCAACCGACTTACCGGAACCGGTAGTCCCTGCCACCAGCAGGTGCGGCATTCTTGCCAGATCTACCACCACCGGCTGACCGGCAATATCATGTCCAAGCGCCAGACTGAGAGGGGATGCGGCTTGTTCGTAAGCTCTGGAAGCAATCAATTCTGCAAAGAACACCGTTTCCCGGTCGTCGTTGGGAATTTCGATGCCCATCACTGACTTGCCAGGAATCACTTCAACCACCCGGACACTGACCACAGCCAGAGAACGGGCAAGATCCCTGGCCAGATTGGAAATCTTGCTGGCCTTGACTCCGGGCGCAGGCTGAATCTCATAACGGGTAATCACCGGACCCGGATGCACAGCGACCACTTCAGCTTTAACACCAAAGTCTGCCAGCTTGGCTTCCAGCAGGCGGGAGACAATGTCCAGCTCTTCCTGGTTAATACCGTTGCCATGATCTTTGATTTTGTCGAGTAAGCCCACGCCGGGTAGTTCACCTTCCGGCGGTATTTCAATGGCATCTTCTATATCGGCTAAAGGGCTTTTCCCGGGCACGGCAATTTTGCCGAGTCTGGTGGGTTTTGATTCGGGCTCAGGAGCCGGGAGAACCACTACAGGCTCCTGACGCTGCCTTGGAGCAAAGTCGGCAGGCTCCGGCTCAGGCTGAGCGGCTTGAAAGGCTTCACGATCCCTTTCACGTAGCTCTTTCCAATCAGCGATGCGAGCCCGGATGATTGCAACCAACCGGATAATACCCCTGCCTGTTCTGGCAAAAGTTATCTTTAATAACCGCCCGATTGTATCCAGAACCTGAAACCATGACAGATGGGTGTATAAAGTGAATCCCACCAGAAAAATGGCCAGCAAAATCAATGTGCTACCGACCAGATTAAAAACAGGCAGTGACTGTTCCATAATCATGCGACCGAGAATACCACCGCTGCGGGCAGGCAAGCCTCTGCCGACTGTTTCCAGATGAATAGCAGCCAATGCTGCCCCTGTAGCCAGAGCCAGCAGTAATCCCAGTGAGCGCATAACAAACCAGCCGGGTTGCCAGCGCCAGGCACTGTATCGATATTGAAAAACCAGCACCGTTTTGATGACCAGCAGAACCGGTATCCACCAGGCAAATACACCAAACAGGGAAAACAGGACATCACTGAACCAGGCTCCCGCTCTGCCTGTGCTGTTTGCCACTTCTCCTTCATGGCCCACGTAGCTCCAGCCGGGATCTGTAGGGCTGTAAGAAAACAGCGCCAATGCAGTAAAAGCAGCCAGCACCAGCAGGAATAACATACCCGCTTCTCTCAGTCTCAGTACCAGAGCACTGGCTTCTTCAGTCCCTGCGCCAGAGTCCGCATCACGAATACCCGTTATGGCTTTGAGCATCGGCTTTTCTTTTGCGGCTCGCTTACGCTTCTTGGTGATCGGTTCGGACATTCGACTCCCGTTTAATCTCCTGACAGTCTCATCAATAGTTGCTCTGCGCGCAGAGCAGCTGACGGTTTATTTCAAGATACCATGCAACCCACACAGGGTCCCAGCATTGAATATTACGCCAGACGGTAACTCTCAAAACCCTGCTCAGGGTCGTGCCCCTCTCTCAACAACATTTGTCGTTTACCAAGATTCATTATCAGGGTCACCAGAGTTCCCGCATTTCCGGTCAGCTCATGATAACTGTAGGGCCTGAGAACCGGAAAAGGTTTTTCATTATTATCAAGCATTTGCATCATGGTCTTAAGGTTCAGTTGAGGGTTATACAGTAACCCATCCTCTAGCCGTTTGAGCCGGGTCTCAGTACACGGCTTTGATGAAGTTGGCTGGGCCTGGCCCGGCTGAAAGTAATGATTGGTATGCAGATAAGTAGCCTGTTCCGTGGATTGGAACCAGGGCTGATCAGGTGCCAACTCAACCGCTATGGTTTCATTTTTATCCGCGACCATAATGTGACTGGCCTTGCCTGCCCCGTGAGCCTCGATCAGGGAACGGGCCTCCTGAAGGCTTTGAGATTCCAGCAATGCTCTCAGTAAAATATGAACAGGTAAGCCGGTCAGTTTTCGAGTGGCGGGCAGAATATTCAGACAGACGCCCAGCCCCGCAGAGTTCATTCCGATTTTGGCCAGCATTCCCGGCTCGGTCATGGTCAGAAATCGATGACCGTTTTCGAGTTCAACATCTGCCAGGGCCAACTTGCCTGCAAGTGCTTCAGCCCAGTCCCAGTTTTGCCCTATCAGCCCCTGCCTTGGGAATGCGACAGAAGAACACTCAATGGGCGAGGACATAAGCTCACTGCGGGCGTTAATGCAATAAATCCAAAAAGGCTCAATGTCTGCGGCTTCGGCAATAGCATCCATCTCCACTTTATAGTGCGGTCTGAATGACAGAACTTTCTGCATCAGCAGATCAAGATGAGACTGTAAACGTTCCCTGTCTCTAAGAAAACGTGACCGGTAGTAATCCAGCACTGCGCTGATTTCATCGCGCATCTGCTCACCATGGATACGCCCCCGGTTTTTGGCTGATCCATTGAGCGCCAGTTTTTTCATCAATATGAGCCCCGAAATGTCCCGATTCATTAACAGCCCAATGCTCAATGGGCTTCCGTTGACGCTGCTGGTCTCGATTCTTGTGTCACTCTTCGTGGAAGATAACACAACAGAAAGCCAAGAAAAAAATCAGGATCATATGATTTCAGGAGTCGCTCCTGTATCAAAATCCCCGACAGAGAGTATCTTTCGATATTAAGCTATTGAGCCTTGCAGCTTTACCTTCACTGATGTCACTAAATATCATCCGTTTCAACTTCATACTTGACATAAAGCAATGAGGTTATAATCTGGATGCATGGCTTGGCTGACAGGCCATGATAATAATGATACTCATGACGTCAGAATATGGACTGTCTGGCTGCACTGAGTGCTCCGTTCACGAAAACCAGAACATTCAGGATATGATTCCGGAAACCCTGTGCAAAGAGGCCATTGGCCCCTCCCTTCATAACAACAAGAGAGATCAAAATGTTTCTGCCGGGTTTCTGCTGAAAGCCCTTAGATGTCGTCCTGAATTTAAATAATGATGCTGCCCAATGCCTTGTTCGAGCCAAATTGTGTGTCTCGATTCCGGGTTACAGTAGCTTTGGATAATTGGAGACCTATTTACCATGCAACAGAATAAACTGTTTATAGGTAACCTTCCTTTCAGCAGTGATGAAAGTGACCTTCAGCAAGCCTTCGAGCAATTTGGTGAGATCGATGAAATTCGCGTGATTACCGACAGGGAAACCGGTCGCTCCAGAGGTTTTGCATTTATTACTTTTGCAGAAAGTGATAACGCTCAATCTGCTTTAACTATGGATGGTAAAGAATTGAATGGCAGACCCCTTCGAGTCAATTTTGCTACCGAACGCAATGCTGGAAAGACCCGTGGCAAGTCCCGCAATCAAACTCCTACGAGAAACAATGTCTGATTAAGGCGACGAACCTGACAGGGAAACAGATCGGTCATTTAATTTCAGTACCCGATATGACAGTGATGAAAGCTATGCTTTCCGGGCACCTGGTCAGCTCTGGTTGGCTTCAATCAGAAGGGCCCGGGAAATGGTTCCCGGCTTCCCTGATCATGACCCTGTCTTTTTTCTCCAGAATTTTTCATCATTCCCTGCTGTCACTTCATCGGGTTGATGGGTATTTTTCTCGGCACTTGCAGATCCATCGCTCGTTGAATCTGCATTTGCGGTTGTTGAATGGCTTTTGCTATCGGGTTGAACCGGAATTACTGAATTCAGGAATGGGCACTCTTGAAGTGCTGCTACAGTTTTTATTCTGTGCCAAACCTAGCAGGTAATTGTAACGTTGACGAAAGGCATTAATTTCAATCTGCTCTGCCTGACTGAGGTCCATAAAGAACCAGGGAACCAAGAGAAACGCACCGGCCACCCCCAGGGTTACGTTTTTACCGGTTTTATCGGTCTTGGGAACCAGCCTTCTGATTTCCTCCTCGATAAAGACTATTTCGTTTTCCAGAGCTGCACAGGAGCGATTGATATCCCCGTACTGTCGTACAGCAACCGGATGTGCATTCCTGCCTGCACAGCCTGCCTGCAGCAGCGTGACGGCCAGTAGTGATAGACCGGCAATTCTATGACTATTTCTTAACAACATAATTTAATCTGAACACTCTAAAAAAAACCAGATATAGGTTAGACCAACAAAACGATACTTCGTTCACTCCTTACAAAAAAATAAATAAAAACCTCTTTCGCAAGCCTCATCCCTATCCACTTTTGCCGATACAAATCTAACGTCTCCCTGCAACTGATTAATGGATGTCCAGATGAATAATGTGATGAATAAAAAGTATTTGCTTTCCCTTGCTCTGGTTCTCTCTCCTGTCATACAAGCTAACCAAAAACCTATAAAACCGGTTGAACCCGTAAAGGCTGAAATGACCGTTGAATCTGCCACTCAACCCGAACTCTCAGATAAATCTCCTCTGCCACTGGTTTCTGCTGCGGTGCGCTATGGAATGATGGCCAGTGCTTATTTGAACAGCCCCAGTGGGATGGTGACAGAAGGCTATCGTTTTCAAATCAGAAGCCTCTACCTGTCTTATCTGAAAGAGATGCTGGCAAAGCCGGGTCATACCGTTGAAAAAATTAATGAGACACTGTTGGCACAGTGGATGATGAGGCTGGGCCGTGAAGGTTTTGGACCTGAGACACTCCTGAGTATCAAAAATGGCATGCAGGACAAACTGGCCGAGTGGAGCCAGAAAAGCCTGTCAGGACAGATTACGCCTTCCCTGGAGTCCACTGAAATCATGCCCAAACTCGAACAGCAGATTAAGGCCTGCAAGAGAATGACACCTCAACCCTCCAGCGATCCCGCCAAACGTCGCTCTTGCCACCAGGCAGAATCCCTGACCAGAGTTGAATCCAGTACACTGATCGACCCTGAATCGCTGAAAAGCGCCATGCTGAAATTGATTCCATCTTATGCCCAGGGATTAATAGATGTGTCCGGTCGTCCGTACTACCGGGCATTTATCACGTCGAAAGAAGATTTTCAGGGGAGCGTGAGCACTTTACTGAGCCAGGGTTACACTGCACGTCAGCTCGCTGAAATTCTGGAATTTGCTGGTGTGGATTATCCGGAGGTTTTTAACAACCTTTATTACTACGCCCTTCGAAATGACCAGAGTATTCATGAACCAGTCGTAACTCAAAACTGAACATCCTCCATAAAAAAAGGGCCGTGCTTATAAAAGTCACGGCTCGTTTTTTTGTCAGCAACTGCCCTATCCGTCGTATCGAACTCTGTAAAGCAGTGAATAAGTCACAGGCAGTACAATCAGTGTCAAAACGGTTGCAAAGCCGAGACCAAAGATAATAGTCACCGCCATTGAACTGAAGAAAGCATCAAACACCAGCGGTATCATACCCAGCATGGTGGTCAATGCAGCCATGCAAACCGGGCGTACCCTGCTGACAGAAGCATCAACAATGGACCTGGCAAGATTGCCGGTTTTCTCTTCTTCAATGTTGATTTGTTCCACCAGGACAATGCCATTCTTGATCAACATACCTGAAAGACTCAGTAAACCAAGCAGCGCTGTGAATGTGAAAGGCATATTCAGTAACAGCAAACCTGCCGACACCCCGATGACACCCAGAGGTACGGTAAACCAGATAGCCAGTGGCTGCCGAACTGTACTGAACAGCAAAACCGTAATAATAAACATTATCAGGTAACCCATCGGCAATGACTTAAAGATGCTGCCCTGGGCATTACTGGACATTTCGAATTCACCGCCCCATTCCAGGGTGTAACCTTCTGGCAGGCTGATGGACTCAATTTTATCCTTGAGCCTCAATCGAACCGATTCGGGGGTTTCACCTGTGAAGGGTCTTGCGTCTGCCATGACCGTGAGAACACGCTTCAGGTTACGACGCACAATCAGCGGATTTTCTGTAGCCGATTCGAAGCTGCTCACGACCTGAGCTACTGGCACAAAGGCATTACGCTCCTGGCTCCATACCTGAAGATCGGTCAGGGTATTGGCGTTCAGGCGTTCTTCCTCCGGAGCTCTGGCTATGATCGGCAACAGATGACTGCCATCCCGATACACACCCACCTGCTTGCCGGTAAAGTTCACCAGCAAGGCTTCATCCAGCGTCTGTTTTGAAATACCGCTTCGGCGGCCTGCCGCTTCATCAAACTGAGGACGGGCAATGGTAACCTGCTCTCTCCAGGACTGTCTCACGTCTACGGCTGAGGGCTCTTCCTCCATGATGGCCATGGCTTTGGCGCCCAGTTCCCGAAGAATAGCGGGGTCTGAGCCGTAGAACCTTGCTTCTATGTTGGCGGCGGGTGAAGGACCGTTCTGCAACAGCTTGAACTTGAATTCAATGCCCGGGTATTTGGCGTTCATAGCCTTTTCCATGGGACCAATCAGCGCTTTCATCCGATCCCTTTCATCGACCTCGATAATCAGCTGTCCGTAGCTGCTGTAACTCTTTTCCGGAGCATATGTCAGAATAAAACGCTGAGCCCCCCTGCCCATCACCGAAGTGACATTCACGACGCCCTCGTAAGTCAGTACATCCTGCTCAAGTTGCTTGATGGCTTCTTCAGTGGCACGAATATCACTGCCTTCCTGCATCCAGACATCGACAAAGAAGATCGGTGTATTTGAAGGAGGAAAGAAAGACTGCTTAACATAACCAAAACCGACAATGGCCGTGACCAGAGCGGCCACCGTCAATAACAGAGAAATAATTCTGTGCTTCAGGGCTTTGTTCAGAAACCAGCGATAAAAAGAGAACAGAGCGCCTTTATAGGGATCAGATTCACTGCCCACCATGGCCTCGGACGGTTCCTTGAATACCAGATGACAGAAAAAAGGTGTCAAAGTGAGAGCCAGAACCCAGCTGATCATCAGGGACAAAAACAGCACCTGAAACAGGGAAACCATGAAATCACCGGTGGTATCAGGTGACAGACCAATGGGCGCAAAGGCGATAATGGCAATCACTGTCGCGCCCAGCAAAGGCCACTGATTCTGAACCACCACCTGCCTGATGGCGTCCATTCGGGAAAGCCCTCTGTGCAAACCCACCAGAACCCCTTCGGTGACCACAATAGCATTATCCACCAGCATCCCCAGGGCAATGATCAATGCCCCGAGTGAAATAAGCTGCAAATCGACTCCCAGCAAGTTCATGCCGATGAAAGTGCCCAGAATGGTCAGCAACAGAATACCACCCATTAACAGACCGGAACGCAGACCCATGGCAAACAGCAAGACAACTATGACAATGGCAATAGCTTCAGCCAGACTGATCAGAAAGCCATTTACTGAAGCTCTGACCACTTCAGGCTGGTCATAGACAGTGGTAACATCGATCCCTACAGGCCGGCTTGACTCCAGTTCGGCCAGACGGGCATTAACGGCATCTCCCACATCCACTACGTTCACGCCCTTGGCAAATGAGATGCCCAGAGAAATTGCCTGCTCACCATTACTTCGATAAAGGTTTTGAGGCGTGTCATCAAAGGTAGTGTGAACATCAGCAATATCACCCAGGTAGATCAGTTCAGTGGTGCCGGGTGAACTGACCAGCAATTCTTTCAACTCACTGATGTCCCTGAACTCTCCCGTGGGATGAATACGTACCGAAAAGCCATCAATAAACATCTTTCCGGCATTGGACACAACATTCTGATTTTGGATCAAACTGAAGATATAGGCCGGATCGACACCCAGGGCGGCGGCTTTGGGCTGAGAAATCTCAATAACCACCTGTTCATCGACCGTACCCGCCAGGCTGACTTTCTTGACGCCGTCGACCAGAGAGAGTTCACGTTGAAGAAAGTCGCCATAACTTTCCAGCTCACGATAATTAAAGTCGCGGCCACTGATGTTCAGCATGATGCCAAAGACATCACTGAAGTTATCATTGACACTCGAAGGCAAGACACCCGGAGGCATAGACGACTGGGTATCATTGACCTTACTGCGAAGCTCATCCCATATTTGCGGCTGATCGCTGGCCGTGAACTCATCTTTCAGCTCTATCATGATCTGGGAGAGACCGGCACTGGAGACAGAATCGATATTCTTCACGTATTCCATCTCCAGAATGGCCCGTTCCAAAGGTAAAGTGACCTCTTCTTCAACCTGCTGGGGTGAAGCTCCGGGATACGCCGTGTTGACCATCGCCTGGGGAATCGGAAATTCCGGGAACTCCAACTTGCCCAGACCAAAGAAGGATACCGTACCGCCAATCAGCAGCAGGACCACAAACATCCAGCTGATCACTTTGTTTCGAATCGAATACTCAGCAATATTCATGCTTACAGCCCCCGCTCACGCTGCAGTGGCTTGACAGTCATGCCGGGGCGCAGCCGATTAACACCGGCTGAAACAATGCGCTCACCTTCTTTGAGCCCTGAAGTGACTTCGATACCCGACTGGAGAATGGTACCTGTGGTCACTGCAACCGGATTCACGGTGTTATTATGCTCATCGTATATCCAGACCTGCTCCCTGCCGCTGGTATTGTCTTTCAAAACCGCCGACAGAGGCACAATAAAGTGCTGACCGCCGTTGCTTCCCGGTGAAACTTTTGCCAAATCCATTGTCAGGGTTGCGCCCATGCCGGGATAAACCGTTAAGTCTTCAGGAATAGGCATGGTGAAAACGGCTTCATAGGACTGGGTACCGGGGCTCACTCTGGTGGCGTGCTCTTTGTAACTGACTTTGTATTCCGTACCGGGTCTTCCGGCAAAAGTGACCGTCGGCTGATAGCTGAAATCCACCTCCTCTTCCCGGACATTGGCGACAATACTCTCCGGAACCTGAATACTGACATCCAGGGTATTGCTGCCCTCCAGAATAAGAATGGCCTGCTGCGCCTGAACAAACTGATAATTCTCTACCAGAGTCTGGGCAACCCGACCATCAAACGGCGCCTTGAGTACAGAGTACTTCAATTTATCCCTGGCCAACTCCAGGGCGGCTCTGGCTGACTTGAGTTTGGCGTTGGAGTTATCCAGCTCGGACTGAGAGACCACTTTTTTCTGATAGAGCGATTTAATCCGTTTATTGTCCGTTTCTGCCAGATCAAAATCTGCCTGTCGGGCAGCCAGCTCATTGCGAATATCACGGTCGTCCAGCCTGGCCAGCAACTGCCCTTTCTTAACCTCTTCAGCCTGTTTGACAGGAAACTCCACCAGTTCACCGGGAATACGGAAAGAAATCTCGGCTTCCTTGCTGGCATAGACCTTGGCCGGAAACTGTCGTAAGTTGCCGGCATTGGAATCTTCCACCTTGAACAGCTTCACTGGACGAGTCACCACTTTCTGTTCTTCCTGTGGCTGCGAGCAACCTGAAAGAACCAGAACCGCAGCGACCAGTGAGGTCAGAAGGAATGGCGAGTAACCCAACTTGTTGTTATTGATTGAAGCCTTACCTTTGGGCAGGCTGAACATCGATTTCATAAACTTTCTCCCTCGCGGACACAGGGCATCCCAACCCCGAATATCATTCGCAAAACAGCCTAAAAAATCCCCTGCGTGAGGGGATCAACATAAACAGCAATAAGCAAAGAAAAACACTCTGTGCCAGCTGCACATTTCAGAAATGGCAAATCAAACCGTGTTAAAGTAAGACTTTCAGTAGTCTGCTTCAAGGACTGTATAGCTAGTCACAACGCCCACCAGCTGATTAAGCCGTGATCTGGGAACGACAGAATGAAGATTCCAACCCGCCAGATAACGTTCAATATTTGACAAGTGCAGATCCACTCCGTCGTCTTCTCGAAAGTCTGCATTGAAAACGCCAAAGCCTGACTCCTTAATCTGATAAAGACCGCAGGACAAGCCCCAAAGCCCCATCAACAGCTCAGCAACCAGCGCATCAGAAACGTCTTCATAGCCATTCTCAACAAGCGTCAGCCGAACCAGAGCCCTGAGCTGATTGTCAATATAGTTACCCAACTCATTCATGGCATTGCTGCGATTGGCAGAGGCTCTTTGCCAGATACTCGGGTTCATGGCCAGCTGACTGAGTGAAAAGTGCTCCGGATTATCCTGATTCACTTGCCAGAGGCAGAGACAGATCATGACCATCTTTTCGACTGAAGCCAGATCCGTATCCAGAACACGATGCAGGACCTGAATTTTTTGCCGGGCCAGAAAATAAGCGCACCCCAGAAGCAGATCTTCTTTACTGGAGAAATGAGAATAGATGGCTCCCATGGAGCACTCTGCCGCCTGGGCAACATCGGACATTCGCAGATCGAGGAAACTTTTCTCTTTCATCAGAAGGAGTGTGGCAGCAACGATCTCGGCTTCTCTCTGAATACGTTTCTGCTGTCTGGACATAAGGACGCTAATACTTGGAAATAAAAACGAATAATATTCGTTTTTGCTCAACTGACACAAGTTATTTTTTAGATTGGAAGGAGCCACGATCCGGATTTTTCACATTGCTGAATGGGTTCCCACCAAACGCTCCCGGCAAACTTGCTGTTTGAGCTGGTCCTGCAGTCCGAACTCCGCAAAGTCCGGGAACATATGCGCTAGCCGCTCCCTGACACAGACCTCATTATAGTTAAGAGATAAATATGGCTGATTTAAAAAAACCCGTACAGATTTTAACAATAATAAGCGGTCATTGGTTTTGACCACCAGCTTCAAGCCTTCGTTGTGTACTCTCTGAATAACATTTAAGAACTGCTTGATATGAGTATCATCATCAGTAACATCACACTCCATAAAAACAGCCTGATGCTGTGTTTTGGTTAAATCTCTGAGATCGTAATCCGGGCTTACAACATATCTTCCGGGTAAAAAGGGGCTCCCCACCTGGCGGATCTGTTCGGCCGGAATACTGAGTACTCTGACCAATTCGTCTATTGATACTGCGTGTTCAGTGATCACTGCTGCCGCATTGCGGCCGTGATACTGAGCCAGTTGCGATATTGCATCAGCAGCCTGTACTTCAGGGCTGTGCCACCATCGGGAACGGTGACTGTCTCCCTGCAAATCGCTCAGATAAAGAAAATTATGTGCGTAGTCGGTTAAGGGATCGATATTGCAAGGGAATGCAGCTTTGACAGGAATATGATGATTTGAACTGACCATGATGGCCTTATCATAATTCATCACATGTTTCATTGTTTTTGCCAGAAGTTGTTTGCTAAAGCCATCGCTGCGGGCATCATCGATGACCACCAAATCTTTACCGGCAAGCATTTCGTCGATCTTTACATACCATCGCACTATATCAGCCTGTAAGTGCTGATAAAGCTCACCTAACTTATCTGCGTCCAGATACAGGGTGTTGACACCATACTTGGCTGCTTTTTTGGTAACAGCTGCACAAAGATGTGTTTTTCCTATTCCTGGTGATCCGGTCAGGAATAGTCCCATGGACTTTTTACACCGGGCTTCACCCTGATTATTAATCACAGCGTGCGTGAACTTCAGGGCCTTCTCATGCATGAGTTCCTGCTGTGTTGAATAGGGTTTGTATTGATCTATATCAGCATCAAGATTTTCAGTGTGGAGCTCTGACCCGTAATGCACCGGCTTTGGTTCCATAGTCGCAGTGACAGACAAAAGCGGTTGACGGTGCCAGACTTGATCGCACTGGGACAAAAAATATTCCCAGAACTCAGTATTAAAGCGAGCCGCAATAAGGATACCACCAATAGGGTGGTCATAGGGCAGGATATCGCTGGCCCGCTCTGTATAGTTCGTTCTCCCCTCTTTAATGGCAAAAATTGTCTCAGGAGTCTGTGGTTTATTGTAGCCATCAATCAGTATTTTTTTGACCTGATCGTAGGTTTTCGGCTCATCAAATACACCCGGACCAAACCCCAGATAGAGATTCTGTCCGCTGCTGTTTTGCCCGGTGCATACCAGATTGAAACCGACAGAACGACCATTTGCGTGCTTCAAATCGTAGCCCTCTACGCCCTGAATATAGAGGAAATCACCTTTTTTTATCTGCTGTTCTGACTGCTCAGTGCTCCCTGAACCTTTGTAAAACTCAAGATAATTAAACAGATGATGGAGAGGGTTGCTAAAATCGGTCAGTTTTAAAGATTCGCCTTCTTTTGCGAGTTCTTGGAAGGATTCATAAACATGGCTGATGTGACTGAAAAGGTCGCAGGAAATTCTAAACTTTGAGATCGGTGCGCCAAAGATGCGGTCGAATTCGTCTGTGCCAATGATGGTTTCTATGGCCCGATACTGACAGGCCAAAAGGGTCATTGCACAGTCTGCAGTGGTGGGGCCATGAAAAAAAGCATTCAGACACTCACTTGGTTTATGCCCATTATCCCTTGCTACAAAGCTACGCCTGTTCATCGTGTCAAAATATTCCGGTAGTGAGTGCGCCCCGAGGTAGATACTTTTTGTCAGCTTGCGAAGTTCGAGGGCCAGATAATCCTCCCGATAAAAAATACCCAGACGTTTTTCTTCTTCTGCCCAACAATTATCCGCTTGGTGACAAAAGCTTGTCGTGACTGAGCCACGTTGATCGTATGGTGTGTTAACAAGCTGGAGCCAGTGAATTGTTTTTTCGGCGAACTGCTCAGCAAAGGGTTTAGTACTGAGACTTTTCGGGAAGGCGTTGTAAGGGGGGGTTATCTGGTGTAAAGATTTGATATGATCTCTAAAAACACACTTATCGTGGTATGAGACTTTTTTAAAAATTGAGTCAAAGAGGACAGGAAAGCCTGCGCCAATTCCAACACCATCGTTTCCCCCATTCATTATATTCGACTTCTGCACGCATGAATCCACCTTTTCATTAGGGTCGTCATGAGTGAACTCCGCACCAGAAGATAATACACACCTGGACGTAATAGCTGTCTGTATCGGTTTCCCATTGATATCGATTGGTTTAAAAAGTTTTGAATCATCTTCATAATCTAATGACAAAGATGATACAAGCCTTGAGGGGTTACCCAAAAATGTTTTGGTATTCCCTACTTCAGAAACTCTTTCAGTAGACTCTCCTGCCGGGAATTGGAGATTTGTGCCGGGTTGAAAGCTTGCAGGTTCAGTATACATATTTCTTATCCTCCATTTCTTATGCTTGCTGTTAATACCTTTTTGAAGTCAGCATATTTAGTCAGCACGTTGAATCCTGCCTGAGAGTATTTCAGGTAATCTCAGGAGAGCGTGCTTGTATAAATATGACACTAAAGTCCTAATATCTTTGACAACGAAGAAATGATTTAGTTCATTGCTAAATGGAGGTGTTCGGTTCAGGAGTTTGAACCATGGCCTACAGAATTGCTCACTGACAGCCTGTTACCTGCTCGCCCGGCAGGTCTGCTGGCGCCTTGCTATAAAAATGAAGCTCCCGTTGCGGGAATGGAATGGTGATACCTTCCCGGTCAAACCGGACTTTCACCTCACGGGTGATGTCCCAGTATACATCCCAGTAGTCGTCAGTTTTTACCCAGGGACGAACCACAAAATCCACAGATGACTCGTTGAGAATATTCAGACGAATGATGTGCTCCGGTGTTTTCAGTATTTTCTGGTGGCTGCAGACAATATCTTCAAGAAGGCTTTCAACCTGCTCAACATTGTCTCCATAAGCAACCCCAAAGACCATATCGACCCGGCGGATGCGCTCCGATGTGATGTTCTTAATGGTTTCTCCCCAGATTTTGGCATTGGGTACCATAAAGACCTGATTATCAAAAGTGCGAATTGTGGTGTTGACCAGACTCATTTTGCCCACTTTGCCTGCAACACCTCCGGCCTCAACATAGTCACCCACATCAAAAGGGCGATAGATCAGGATCATCATACCGGAGGCAAAATTGGACAGGGTATCCTGCAGGGCAAAACCGATAACGATACCGGCCACACCCAGACCGGTCAGTACCGGTGTTAAATCCAGTCCCACCTGTGCCAGGGCAAACAGGAGGCCGAAAACCACCACCAGGTTACCGCCAACACTGATAAAGAAATCCTGAACCAATGTACTGAAACGAGCTTTCTTTAGAGTAACGGCCCGGGATATCCCCCGCCGAACCAGACGAGATAGCATTATGGTGACTGCCATCAGAGCGACAAACAGTAAGAGGCGGGAGAGTATGCCGCCCAGATTGGATTTAAACCAATGAATCAAATCACCCCAGAGTCCGGCAATGACCGTGTGCAATGTTTCGATGTTAACGACGGCTTCTGCCAGATTACCGGTAGTTTTGAAAATCAGTTCATTATACTGTTCCACCGGCAGTCCCTGTTCTTGCATCATTATCACGATCTGTTTCAGATTCGCCACGGCACTGCGAACCAGACGGTCCTGAGTGGCAATTTTACTTTCCAAAGAACTTCGGGCATCTGCAGGAAGGGATTTCAGCTCCGTCTGTAACAACTCTTTCTGGCGGTTATTATTACGGAGATAGGTAGCCATAAACTCAGCGTAAAGGGTTATCTCCCGGTCAAGTTGCTGTTGCGCAGCGGCGCTATTGACCTTCCAGCTTTTCAGTAATTTCAGGTTATCCAGCCGTTCATTCAACAGCCAGTTTATGTAGGCGTAGAAGTCGTTGATGTTGAACAACACCAGTAACTGCTCATCGGCACTGGCTTTCTCATATTGTTCAAACAGTTTGCGCAGATCAGTTGAGGCGGGGGTTAGCCGGGCTTCAAAAAAGCGGTTTTCTGCGTTCACCACCTCTTCACCCAGCTTTATGGTCTCTGGGGTATTAATAGCCTGAACCTGGTCAAGGAAATCATTAACCAGACCAGTAGTGGTGCGAATATCGGAAACGACTTGTTGCTGAATTAAATCGCGGGTCATCTCAGAACTGGTATCCTCCCAGTTGGCCTCCATCTGAACCACCCGTTTGCTGGCAGCTTCAATATTGCTGATGACCGAAGCCTGTGAAGCAACAAGCTCGGTTGCTGGCAGGGACTGGCTAGTGGTGTTTTCTGCTAAGGCGCTGAAAGAAAAAAACAGGAATATCCAGATAAGGTTTCTGAACATCGGAAATCTCCGAAAAGAACAAGAGTCTCTGTTCCAGTTTAGGTGGTGATGGGATTCCCTATGTGAAAATTTGATACCTTAGCATTAGTTCGGGGTCTGTAAAGAACGTCAGCCGACGTTTATAGGCATAAAGACCAGTAAACCGCTTCATGATTACTCTCAAGGCAACAGTTTTTTATAGCGACCAAATTGAAGCAGCGCTGCCACCACCTTGTTATTGAAAGGCTTATTCACATGCATTTGCTGCAGCCTGAAGTGATGGTTTGTTATTGAGTCCTTATCCAGGCAGCTATTAATATAATCAGCCAGGGCTTGCTCAGAAGGATCAAGCGCTGCGAGCAACGCCTTTTTTTCAATCCCGCCCAGTTTTTCTGCTTTATGTAACAGGCTCATAATGGTGACTGGCCGCAATTGCAAAGGCGATGGCTGGGGGTCTGCCCATACAAAATCCAACGCCTCATTTTCAAATTCAAACTCGTTGGTCTTTATCTTGTCAATATAAGAAACTGCCTCTGCATAGCGACCTTCCCTGACAAAATTGGACAACTTTTTAAGGACTTCAATCCCGGTGCCTTCCCTTTCCATCTGTAGCTTGCAGGAAAAGGCCAGGGCCTTTAAAGCCTCCAGTGGCACTCCCATGTCCTGGGCCACTGGCGTATTTCCATAGGGAAGGAGAGAAAGATGGGGTTGGCCACTTTGCAACAGAGTCGTGGTCAGATTGGCACCTTCACTTAACACCGGGAACCGGGTGCTTTGCACCAGCTTATTGAAACTTTGCTGCGGCAGACTGGGCATAAGACACAGTAACCATTGGCTCCTGCCCGAGGCCATCAAAGAGGCCCGGTCCTGCTGATCCCGAAAGTCAACCAGTGTAAAGCCCGTGGTTCTGGTGATTTCTTTTAACGAACTCATTCCATTTTCATCCATATATTCATCTCCCTCTCTATCCTTATCCCTAAAAGCGCTGACCGTGGTGGTCACCACTACCGGGAGGGCGTCTGCTGCCTGACCCTGATTTATTTTAATAGCACTAAGCCAATTGCTTAGTATCGTTGCTTTATTCTGGCGCAGAACAGTGTGCAAACCATAAACTACCGCAATATGTATTTTTTCGTTGGCAGATAAATCACAAAGATCATCAATAGCAGAGATTAATGTTGCTCGATGGCTATCGACGGATTCGATGGCTGTTTCCGTTCCCTGTGGTTGCAGATCTTCGCCGGGAATAATGGCGTTTGCCGGTAGATGCAAAGAGACGATATTACAATCAGACACTGCATCCTTGTCGTAAATGGAAGTTGTGGGTGATTTATCGGTGAAAGTGGATTTCGAAACGTTGCAAGGCTGTGACCATAGAGAGTATTCGTTATTTTCATCATTCATTTTAACCGATGTTTTGGTATCCAAATACATCGTTTCATGCTCAATGAAAAAACGATAGGGTTTTAAAGTAATGTAGGATTCTTGTATGCATCCCAATTGCCAGTAAAGCATTTCGGGTCGAAAAAATGAAAGGGTAACGGCTGCATTGATTTTATTCTCGCTTCGAAGATTACAGCTGGAAATGATAACCCTGGTGTCTTTTATATAAATTTCCTGAATGTCCTGATTAATCTTTATTCCTGGCAGCAAGTAAGCCAACATTGATAATGCTATTCGCTGTTTCTTTAAGTATCCTACCTGTTCTTTATGATTAAATTTTTGTCGTGTAATGAAATCACTGTAATCCGGGGGTGACAATTGCGCATGAATAGTTTTGGCGCCCAGGTCAACAAGGGTTTTAATGAGTCCAACCGATGCCACGGTATCACCCATAGACATGAATTGACCTTTTTTATCTAAATTTTCTTCAATGATACAATGTACATACACCCCTATTTCCTGTAACCCACTTAACAAGGCTTTAACCTGCGGCAAATATTTGTCGGATAATGATCTCTCGGAAAAACTGTTATCGGGCTGATCCGATAAATTTTCTCCCCTGATATTTTTATTGAAAATTTTATCTTCTTCCTGCTGCAAGGTCTGTTGGAATAGCGTTTTTTCGAAATTCTTCACCGGGCAAAACGGCAACTTCACTTTCTCCCGGGCCTCTCTGATCAGTTTTGCACAGATACCATTTTCTTTACTCTGAAATTCAGAGGCATATCCCATTTTCGTCAGTCGATTTATGAAGAACGGCTGCTCGAGAAGATATTTTAGAATTTCATCATGGCCACGTTTTATAGCCAGCTGAGTTAGCGGCTCCAAGTCATTTAAATAAACTTCTTCAGGTGTGAAAGTATCTGGACAGGTTTGAACGAGCCATTTTACACAATCCAAATGCCCACACTTTACCGCATGGCGAAGAAGGCTATTGGGTCGAAAAAAAGTACCCGCATTTTTTGCACTGCTGATAATAACTTCTGCACACTGCTTATGACCATTTTCCATCGCCAACCCAATAAGGGAATAATTGCCAACAAACAGATTCCGGATACTTTCATACTCAAGCATGGCCATTAGGCCGGCTTTATTGCCGTGTTGCGCTGCCAGATGAACCGGTGTGGCTCCTGATTTGTCTGTTGCCAGCAGTTCTTTTTCCAATAATGACAAGTTGGGGCAATTATCCAGAAAAAATCTCAAAAAATTATTTTGTTCTTCTTTGGCTGCGATATGCAGAGGTCGTTCGCCGTTATTATTTGTTGCCTGCAACAGCTGCTGAACTCTACTAACCAACAGCCGAGATAAATCATCATGGCCGTGTAGCAGCGCCAGATGCAGGACGGAGTTACCTTCTTCATCTCTAATAGCTAAAGCAAGGGGGTTTTTGCTAATGCATTCTTTTACGCTTTCTGTATCCCCCTGCCTTATCAGGTTTATCAGGACTTGCGGGGAGGAGTTATCCGCAAGATTGCGCTGATGCCATGGTGCCTCCTTCGAAGAGACTTGCAGTTCCGCCATCTCCATCATCACTTGTTGCATCAGCACATTACCAGATGATTCCGGGAGTGCTTTTTTACTTTCGGGTCTGGAGTAAGGATGACCAAGAATGGAGCGAGCCTGGATCAGTCTTACTGTTCTTGTAGCGCGTAAGCTTTCAGATGGCACAGAGCTTTGACAATGCCCTGATGCCACGCTCTGGACAGAGGGTATTACGGTGGCGGGGACTGTTACGGGATTATGCTTTTCAGATGTATTTTTATCAACACCATTCAGGTTTACTGGATTGGAAGATGCCCCTCCTGTTGGCAGCATTGTTGTTTCCCTCCTGAAAATCTTGCCAGCATCAGCCAGCTTTTTTAATGCACGCTGTCTTTTTTTTGACAACTGATAAATAAGGAAGTTCAGACTCAGGAAACTTTTATTCGATACCAGAACAGCCTCACCAAGTGTATCTTCGTATTGGATGCAGCCCACCGTAACAAGGTTCATTTTATAGATTGAACTAATAGCTGGTACTTTGGTCTAAATAAAAAAGAACAGACTTTAATCATTACAAGCTGAATAAACGTTTTTAATCTAATTGCATAAGTACCTGGCCAGTTGGTTTCGCATATTCTGGCGAGTGGATTTTTTCATCCTTCAAGGCGCAACGACGGGCGCGTAGCCATAGCTACGCAACCAAAGTTGGAACGCAGAAGGGTGGAAAAAGCCGCCGTCCAGAATATGCGAAACCAACTGGTTAGGTACTTATTCATAGACAAGGAGAAAAGTCATGATTAACAGTATGAACACTCTCAAATCTCTCGTTCCGACGACAATACAGGGAAACACTAGAGAAACTCCCGCTGGTAAACCTGATGATGTTTCGCAAAAACATGACATCACTCCTCATTTAAAAACCGACGGCAACGAAATTCAACAACAGACCGTCAATCTTTCAAGCCGAACGGTTGCTGATTTGAATTCAGACTCAAACAACTCTGACATCAGCCCGCCGCCCCCTCCACAGGAGGAAATCGCAAAATTAGCAAGCAAAACTGAGACAGGGCAAAAAGCGGCAAAAAAACGTCGTTTACTTGAAGTAGATGAGTATTTTGTGGCAATTTTTCATCCCCTGGCGGAGCGACCCACGAATGCTCCTTCCAAACAGTACACGGGCAGTTCCGAGCGTAAGAATTGGGAGCATATGAATAATATCCCCCGGGGCAACTACTATGCGAGCTATGCCAATGTACCGCTTGGGAATGAACCGGAAACTGTCCAGATTGGCAACCAGCAACTGATTACGCTGGATACTTCGCAAGCATTTGTTGATCGGGATCTGGAGGCAAAGAGGGAAGATCTGGAATACTATAACTTCAGCTTTCTGGTTGATTTTTTAAACGAAAACAGCTCAATCAAATACATTGTTGATATTGGCTGTGATAACGGAAAAATATCCCTGTTAATGCAAAACTATCTCAATGAAAAGGGAATTCAAATTAAAGTGATTCCTGTTGATATTGCCAATACCTATGACAATGTATATTGCGACGACAAGCCACTGCCCATTAACATTATCCCGGCTCAGGAAATTGTTGGCGCTACACCGGCAACTACTTTGTTTACCGCAATACACCCTTTTACTGGCTTCGTGGATGAAGTAAAAGAACTGAGCAGGGAGGTTACACAGGGGAAAACCGACTATTACATCACTACACTCATAAAAAACAATCCTGGCTGTTTTGTCCTGGCCACCGAAGACCCTAATTCATCCTCCCCCCAGCGTTATATTCCCCCGGAACTGGTGTACACCAAGCATTATCACGCCTACGCGAATAGCTTTTGGATAAAGTGGCTGGAGGATGATGACAGGGTGCCTTTTTATCAGGAAAAAGCTGCAGAAATGAACTCAGAAAACGGTAATATTCACCGGTTAAACCAATTACTGGCGAAACTTCCCGAACAGCGGGATGGTTATCTGGCTTCGATCTCCCAAATTACAGATCGAATAAAAAGTTACATACTCAAAGAGCCAGAGAAATTCTGGCCAGATAATATCTTCAATTTGCATATTAATGACACATTATTCATGGCAACTAACAAATCTTCCGAATGTATCACATTCGAAAGCATCGAAGATGAGATAAAAAGAAATAGATTGGCGATGCATTGCTGGCATGTCTATCGCCAGGATATCAATGCCTCAGAAGTTTCCGGCCAGGCAGGGAAAGAGCCCTAACTTTCAGATTGAAGCTACAAGGCAGCCCGATTTTTTTGAAAGCATAAATTGAGATTAAGCCCTGTTGTTGGCGATGACTCTCTGTCAGATAGTCTACCCTTTATCCGGCATCGCATTCGTTAGGGCTGATCCATATCTGGCCAACGAAAGTAATGGAACAGTTGGTATTACGGAGAGCCCATCGGCAATAATTTTTATGTTCTGTCATAGTTACTTATCAATGGCTTCCTGACCGGTATTGTGAAAGACAGATATTGGGGTGACATGAACAAAATACATTGCACACTGGCTATTTGCAGGCTGCTCTTATTCTGTCTTATGATGCAGGCGACAATACAGCAGGCAATGGCTGTGGGTAGTCTCAGTGAGCCCATTTCACTGAGTTCGCTGCTACCCTTGATGGCCACTGTTTACCGGAATATTCCCGAAGCAAAGAACCTGTTGCCAGAACAGAATCCGTCTTATCTGAACAACGTCGTAAAATACATTGATCCAACTGAACATTGTCACCGACCCTGGTTTTTTGCGAGCAATGGCCATGACAGATCGGATAACAATGACCTTGACCCGGTAAAAAAACCGTTAACCCGCCTCCTCCCTGCTCCCTTCCCCCTGTCAATCCGTTACGCTGAGCCCGGCATTTCGGTTTTATTTCAGGATTCAATCTGGCTAAGGCTTAATCAGGAAGAATCGCTGGCTCTTGTGCCTGCGGAGTTTCCTGCCGTGGCGAAAGTCAGCGATATGGCCGATGAAAACTGGCCGCAACTCATTGCCGTTGAGTCTGTTTACAGTGATACCGGCGGTGTCAGATCTGTCTTCAGGTGGGGTAATCAATGGCTGCTGAACTCGTTATCTGATGACCCTTTATTAAGATTTATCGCACTCATTCACGGGGTAGCCTTTCATGTGCAGGACAGTCATGGACAAGTGTCATACATCATCCAACAAAACGGCAAGCTGTTATTCATCAGCAGGCTCGAAGCCTGCCTAAGGTTCAGTCAGTATGGCCAAAGTTTTCTTGAGTCGCTGTATCCGGAGATTTTCGGCCCGTCGCTGCCAGCGGGTGGTGGCTGGCATGAATGGAACCGCTTCATTCGCAAGCAGCCTTTTCATCCCCATGAGAGGCCTGAACAGGATGCCAATATCCGTTCTGGTGCTCAAAGGCCCTTAAATCCTGCAGGTGGAAATAATGAAAGAAACGATGGATCAACGGGTTCTGACACTCACGCAATGGGTCACTCAGAACGCAGCTCAGAACAAACCCCGGAGCCCTGCACAGCATCTACCGTAAGGAATGGAAGGCAAGAGCAGATAAACCAGCAACGCCAGTATTGTCATATTTGCACCGAGCCCATTACCAGAGGTCCCTCAGACTGTGAACACAGCTGCCCACCGGCCTTCATGAAGAACCAAAAAGTGGCGAAAAAGCGCCGTTTACAAGAAGTAAAAGAGCATTCTGAACCCACCATACCAGCTAAGAAGCCCCGCACTTTTGCGACAGCCTCACGTAGCCAGTCATGTAGCCAGTCACTTAGCCAATCACTTAGCCAAAGTCTCGCTGAGACCAGTGAACACATTGAACAAGATAAACATATCCCACAGCAGATCACTCCCTCCACGCCATACCCTGATACTTCCGGTTACAGACGCGTATATACCTTGATGGATAATGATATCCAGCGCAATTATCGCGCGAGACATGCCAATGTACCGGTGACGGTTGAACCGGAAACTGTCCGGATTGGCAACCAGAATCTGATGACGCTGGATACTTCGCAGCCCTTTGTTGACAAAGCCCTGGAGTCACACAGGAGCAATTGGGAAGAGTTTAACTTCGACTACCTGATTGACTTTTTACGTAAAAACAACACCATCGAATACATTGTTGATATTGGCTGTGGTGGCGGACAAACATCCATGTTAGTACAAAACGTTCTCAACGAAGAGAAGTTCAAGATCAAAGTAATTCCCGTAGACGTTTACAATTATTACGACGATGAAGCTGTCAAGTCACTGCCCATCAACATAATAGCGGCCCAGGAAATTGTTGGCGCTACACCGGCAAACACTCTGTTTATCGCCATACACCCTTTTACCGGCCTCTACACTGAATCAAGAGAGCTAAGCAGGGACATTACACAGGGGAAAACTGACTATTACATCACCACACTCATAAAAAACAATCCCGGCTGTTTTGTCCTGGCCACCGAAGACCGCTGTGCCTCCTCACCGCAGCGTTATATTCCCCCGGAACTGGTGTACACCAAACATTATCAGGCATTCGTATACAGGATTCCGTTGGAGACCGATGAGGCCAGGACCTTTCGTCAGGCGAAAGCTGCGGAAATGAATTCAGAAAACGGTGATATCTACCGGCTAAACCAGTTACTGGCAAAACTGCCTGAACAGCGCCAGAGTTATCTGGCTTCGATCGACAAAATTACAGGTCGGGAACAACAGCGAATACTCAGAACGCCTTCTAAATTCTGGCCGGATGCCATCTTCAAGTTGCATCTTAATGGCAACCTGTTTAAAGAAGTTGGCAGAACTCTCAGAAGTATCAAATGTGAAGTAAAAAATAATAAATTGGAGATGCTTTGCTGGCATGTTTATCGCCAGGATATCAATACCTCAGAAGTTGCCAGCCAGGCTGTTAAAGAACCCTCTTGCTCAAATTGAAGCTACCAGACAGGTTCGGATGTATAGCTCTCAGAAACCCTGTGAATGCAGCTCCCACAGAAGAAGATTCGGTTTATGGATTGAACCAAAAACTTGTACCTTGGTCTAAATAGATAAGCACTGATCATTATCGGATCAAGCTGAATAAACGTTTTTAATCTTTTTGCATACTCATCGACAAGGAGAACAGTCATGATCAGAGGTATGGACACTTTCAACTCTCTCGTTCCGACGACAATACAGGGCAATACTGAAGAAACTCCCCCTGGTAAACCTGATGATGTTACGCAAAAACATGACATCACCCCTTATCTGAAAACCGACAGCAAAGAAATTCAACAACAGACCGTCGATCTTTCAAGCCGAACGGTTACTGAGTTGAAGACGCCTTCCAGACCTTATTACGGTTCATCCAGATCGATTAATGTCATTATGGATAATAATGCCATTGGCAATTACTTTGCTACCTATGCCCATCTATCGGATAAGGATAAACCGGAAACGGTCCGAATTGGTGGTCAGGAACTGATGACACTGGATCCTTCGCAATCATTTATTGATCCTGATCTGGCGGAGAAAAAAAGCTTTTTGGATTCATTTAACTTCAACTTCCTGGTTGATTTTTTGAAAAAAAACGACAAAATTGAATACATTGTTGATATTGGCTGTGGTGACGGAAAGATATCCCTGTTAATGCAAAATCACCTCAGGGCGCTTGGATCGAAGATCAAAGTCGTTCCTGTGGATGTCAACAATTCTCACACTGAATATAACGACAACAAACCAATCCCCTTCAACTTAATTCCGGCCCAGGAAATTGCTGGTGCTTCACCGGCAACTACCTTGTTTACCGCCATACACCCTTTTACCGAGCTGGGGTCTACAGCAAACAGACTGAGCAGGGAGATTACACAGGGAAAAACTGAGTATTACATCACCACAGTGATAAAAAATAATCCCGGCTGTTTTGTCCTGGCCACCGAAGATCTGCACACATCCTCCCCTCAGCGTTATATTCCTCCGGAATTGGTGTACACAAAACATTACCATGCCTACCCGATTTGCTTTGGCATGGTCTGTTCTGAGCCAATGTCTGTTCGTCAGGAAAAAGCCGCAAAAATTAATTCAGAAAACGGTGATGTTAGCCAGTTAAACCAGTTGCTGGCAAAACTTCCCGAACAGCGGGATAGTTATCTGGCTTCAATCTCCAAGATTACAGATAATATAAAAGAGCACATACTCGAAGAGCCAGAGGAATTCTGGCCAGATAACATCTTCAAGTTGCATATTGAAGATACATTATTTAAGGCAGCTATCGAACCTTTCGAAAGCATCCAATATGAACTCACCAGAAATGGATTGGAGATGCGTTGCTGGCATGTCTATCGTCAGGATATCAATGCCTCAGAAGTTTCCGGCCAGGCTGTTAAAGAACCCCCTTTTTCAAATTGAAGCTACCAGGCAGGTTCGGATGTATAGCTCTCAGAAATCCTATGGATGCTGGCCCCCTAGAATAGGGTTCGGTTTTGGATTGAACCATTAACTTGTTCATTGGTCCAAATAGATAAGCACTGATCATTATCGGATCAAGCTGAATAAACGTTTTTAATCTTTTGCATACTTATCGACAAGGAGAACAGTCATGATCAGAGGTATGGACACTTTCAACTCTCTCGTTCCGACGGCAAAACAGGGCAATACGAAAGAAACTCGTCCTGGTAAACCTGATGATGTTGCTCAAAAACATGACATTACCCCTCATCTGAAAACCGACGGTAACGAAATTCAACAACGGACTGTCGATTTTTCAAGCCGAGCCGTTACTGATTTGAATTCAGGTATAAACAACTCTGACACCAGCCCATTGCCCAAACCGCGCGAGGCAGATGCAAAAGTAGCCAGCAAAACTGAGACAGAGCCAAAAGTGGCGAACAAACGCAGTGCACAAGAAGTCAATGAACGTTTTGATCCCAACGTACCAAAGAAGCGCAAAACTTTTAAGATGACCTTGCACAACCAGAGCGTCCCTGAGACCAGTGAACACATTGGACAAGATAAACGTCCCACACAGCAGAACACTCCCTTAACGCCATACCCTGATACTTCCGGTTACAGACGCGTATTTGCCTTGATGGATAATAATACCCGACACAATTACTGTGCGAGACATGCCAATGTAACGGCTGAGGTTGAGCCGGAAACTGTCCGGATTGGCAACCAGAATCTGATGACCCTGGATACTTCACAATCATTTGTTGATCCAGACCTGGAGTCAGACAGGAGCAATTGGGAGGAGTTTAACCTCAGCTACCTGCTCGATTTTTTGGATAAAAACAAAACCATCGAATACATTGTTGATATTGGCTGTGGTAGCGGAGGAATATCCCTGTTACTGCAGAACGTTCTCAACGAAAAGAATTTCAAGATCAAAGTAATCCCTGTAGATGTTTACAATTATCACGACGATGAAGCTATCAAGTCACTGCCCATCAACATAATAGCGGCCCAGGAAATTGTTGGCGCTACACCGGTAAACACTTTGTTTATCGCCATACACCCTTTTACCGGCCTCGACTATGAAGTAATAAAGCTAAGCAGGGACATTACACAGGGGAAAACTGACTATTACATCACCACACTCATAAAAAACAATCCCGGCTGTTTTGTCCTGGCCACCGAAGACCGCTGTGCCTCCTCTCCACAGCGTTATATTCCCCCGGAACTCGTGTACACCAAACATTACCAGGCATTCGTATACAGGATTCCGTCGGAGACCGATGAGGCAAAGGCCCTTCGTCAGGAGAAAGCTGCGGAAATGAATTCAGAAAATGGTGCTATTTACCGGTTAAACCAGTTGCTGGCAAAACTGCCTGAACAGCGGGATAGTTATCTGGCTTCGATCAATAAAATTACCAGCTGTCAACAGCAGCAAATACTCAGAAAGCCTTCTGAATTCTGGCCAGATGTCATCTTTGAGTTGCATATTAATAATGACTTATTAACGGAAGTTGGCAGAACTTTTGAAAGTATCAAACGTGAAGTAGAAAATAATCAATTGGAGATGCTTTGCTGGCATGTCTATCGTCAGGCTATCAATCCCTCAGAAGTGGCAAGCCAGTAGGCGAAAAAAGCCCGATTTTTAAATTGAAGGCCCCAAACGGCACAGTTATCCCTGAAGAGCCTGAGTTGAACTAAGCGGTGATATTTTGGTCTAAACAAACAATTACAAATTTTAACCCGTTCAAGGTGAATAAAGTTATTGATCTTGTTGCATAGACGTGGAGACTAGTCATGATTCGTAGTACGGGCACAGCCAATTCTCCCATTCAGACGGCAAAACAGGGCAGTACAGAAAAAAAAACCTCTGGCAAACCTGATGATATTGCGCAAAAAAATAACATCACCCCGAAAACCGACGGCAACGGAATTCAACAACGACAAACCATAAGTCTTTCGAGCCGAGTGATTACTGATTTAAATTCGGACTCAAACAACCCTGAAATCAGTCCATCACCCTCCTCTCTGCAAGAGACTGTCGAAAAAGTAGCAAGCAACGCTGTGACAAAGCAAAAAGTGGGTAAAAATCGTCGTTTACAAGAAGTAGATGGGTATTTTGAGCCACTTTTTAACGCCATATCAGCGAAGCGACCCACTTTAGCGACAGCTTGGCATTGCCAGAGCGTCCCTGAGGCCAGTGGACCTATTGGACAAGACAGACGTGCCACACAGCAGATCGCTCCCTCCAGACCATACCCTGGTCATTCCAGTTACGAGTCTGCCTTTATGGATAACAGTCCCCGCAGCAATTTCTCTGCAACCTATGCCAATGTACCCGTTACGGTTAATCCGGAAACTGTCCAGATTGGCAACCAGCGGCTGATTACGCTGGATAGGTCGCAAGCATTTGTTGATCCAACCCTGGTGGAAGACAGAATTGATTCGGAACTTTATAACTTCAGTTTTCTGGCTGATTTTTTACGCCAAAACAACACCATCGAATACATTGTCGATATTGGCTGTGGTAATGCAGAAGCATCCCTGTCAATGCAAAACTATCTCAACGAAAAGACATTACCAATCAAAGTGATTCCTGTGGATGTCAGCAATGCTTATGCCGGTAAATCTGACGTCGCCACGACACTGCCCATCAACCTGATACCGGCCCAGGAAATTGCTGGCGCTTCACCGGCAACCACTTTGTTCACTGCTATTCACCCTTATACTGACTCTGGCTCAGTAGCAAGGCAACTGAGCAGGGAGATTGCACAGGGGATGACTGACTATTACCTCACCAGGCTGATAAAAAACAATCCCGGCTGTTTTGTCCTGGCAACCGAAGATCCCTACCTCTCCTCGCCCCAGCGTTATATTCCTCCTGAGCTGGTTTACACCAAACATTATCAGGCATTCGCGAATGACATGAAGCTGGATGATTATGAAACAAACCCCAACCAAGAGGCAAAAGCCATGAGAATGAATGCAGAAAAAGGTGATATTCACCGGTTAAACCATTTGCTGGCAAAACTTCCTGAAGAGCGGGCCCATTACCTGGCCTCGATCCCTGCAATTAAAGAAAAATTACAAGTGGAATTGCCCGGAAAACCTGAGCGAGCCAGGCCAGACAAGATCTTCAAGTTGTATCTTGACAAGATGGCATCTACCAAGGGTTTCAGGTTATACCGTGATATTAAATATGACCTGGTAAAAAATGGATTGGAGATGCGTTGCTGGCATGTCTATCGTCAGGATATCAATGCCTCAGAGGTTTCCAGCCAGGCTGCTAAAGAGCCGTATTTTTCAAATGGAAACTACCAGACAAACTACCAGACAGTCCGCTTTATGAATGGAACTCAGTATTAATATTTTGGTCTGAAGAGAAAACGCAAAACTTTTATCAGTTCAAACTGAATAAGGATTTTTGATCTTATTGCTTATTAATCAACATGGAGAACCATAGTGATTAGAGATATGGAGACTTCTCATTTAAACGTCAAGACGACAGAACAGCTCAGTACTGAAAAAACTCCCCCTGACAAACCTGTTTATTGCAGGCAAAAACAAGAGGTCAACCCTTTTCTGAAAACCGATGGCAACGAAATCCACGAGCAACAAGTCTTCAGTCTTTCCTGCCGTAACGTTGCTGATTTGAAGACTCCTTCCAGGCCATATCCCGGTACTTCCAGATGTACATCAGTCTATATGGATAATAATCCCCGGGGGAACTACTCGGCTACCTATGCCAATCTACCGGAAACAGTTACACCGGAAACAGTCCGGATTGGTAATCAGCAACTGATCACGCTGGATACTTCGCAACCATTTGTTGATTCGGATCTGGCGGCAGAAAGGCGCTTTTTGGGATTGTATCACTTCGACTTTCTGGTTAATTTTTTATACCAAAACAACCAAATTGAATACATTGTTGATATTGGCTGTCACCGCGGAACAATATCCTTGTTAATGCAAAACTATCTCAATGAAAAGGGATTGCGGATCAAAGTAATTCCTGTGGACGTCCGTAATGATTATGCCAATGAAGCTGACGGTGCCAGGGCACTGCCCATCAACCTGATCCCGGCCCAGGAAATTGCCAATGCTTCACCCGCAACCACTTTGTTTACTGCCACACACCCTTATACCGGCTCAGGCTCAGGAGCAAGAAGACTGAATAAGGAAATTAGAGAGGGGATCGCTGACTTTTATCTCACCACACTGATAAAAAATAATCCCGGCTGTTTTGTCCTGATCACCGAAGATCCTTATGTATCCTCACCACAGCATTATATTCCCCCGGAACTGGTGTATAGCAAACATTACTACGCATACCCGAACTTCCTTGTTCCAGCGGCTTGTGAGACAGAGAAAGCCATTCGTCAGGCAAAAGCTGCAGAAATGAATGCGCAAAGCAGTGATATTCACCGGTTAAACCAGTTGCTGGCCAAACTTCCTGAAATGCGGAACAGCTATCAAGCTGAGATTTCTGCATTGAAAGACCAATTACAGCCGGAAATAGTCAAAAAGCCCGATCGATTTTGGCCAGATGAAATCTTCAGGTTATATCTTGATAAAAGGTCCTTTACCGAAGGTGTCAGACCTTATGATGATATCCAATATGACGTAAAAAGAAAGGCATTGGAGCTGCGTTGCTGGCACGTCTTTCGTCAGGATATAAATACCTCAGAAGCCTGTGGATACAGCCCCCCAGAACAAAGTTCGGTTTATGGATTGAACTAATAACTTGTACCTTGGTCTAAATCTATAAGCACTGACCATTAATGAATAAACGTTTTTAAACTTTTTGCGTGCTCATCGACAAGGAGAACAGTCATGATTAGAGGTATAGAAAACTCTGTCGTTCCGACGACATTACCGGGCAATACTAAAGAAACTCGCCCTGATAAACCTGATGATGTTGTACAAAAACATGACATCCCCCCTCATCTGAAAACCGACGGCAACGAAATTCAACAACAGAGCCTTGATCTTTCAAGCCGAACCGTTACTGATTTGAATGCAGATATAAAAAGCCCATTACCCAATGCGCGCGAGGCAGACGCAAAAGTAACCAGCAAAACTCAGACAAGGCAAAAACTGGCAAACAAACACAGTTCACAAGTATTAAAGCAATGTTTTGATCCCAGCGAATCACAAAAACGCAAGACTTCTGAGACAGCCTCGCACAGCCAAAGTGCCCCTGAGGCCAGTGAACACGTTGGACAAGATGAACGTCCCTTAGAACTGAACACTCCTCGCAAACCCTACCCAGGTAGTTCCAGGCGTCGACGTGAAGCCCATATGGATAATAACCCCTGGGGCAACTACTATGCGACCTATGCCAATGTACCGCGTACGTTTAGACCGGAAACTGTCCAGATTGGCAACCAGAAACTGATAACGCTGGATACATCACAATCATTTATTGATCCGGATCTGGAAGGAGACAGGAACGATTTGGAACACCATAACTTCAGGTACCTGGTTGATTTTTTGAACAAAAACAACGAAATCAAATACATTGTTGATATTGGCTGTGGTGACGGAAAAAAATCCCTGTTAATGCAAAATTATCTCAAAGAAGAGGGAGTTCAGATTAAAGTGATTCCTGTTGATATTGCCAATGCTTATGACAATGTATATAACCACAACAAGCCACTGCCCATCAACATTATCCCGGCTCAGGAAATTGCTGGCGCTACACCAGCAACCACTTTGTTTACCGCCATACGCCCTTTTACCGAAGAGGACCGGGAAGCAGAGCAACTGACCAGGGAAATTGCACAGGGAAAAACCGATTATTACCTAACCACACTCCTGAAAAACAATCCCGGCTGTTTTGTACTGACCACCGAAGATCCGTACGCATCTTCACCCCAGCGTTATATTCCCCCGGAAATGGTGTACACCAGACATTACCATGCATTCGCAAATGCCTTTTCGCCGCACAATTATGAGACATTGTCTGATCGTCAAGCAAAGGCTGCGGAGATAAATGCAGAAAACGGTGATATTTACCGTTTAAACCAGTTGCTGGCAAAATTTCCTACTAGAAATCGGGATATTTATTTGTACTCGATCCCTCTAATCAGGATAAGGTTGCAAAAGGACTTACCCGGAGAACCTGAGCAACTTTCGCCAGAGAAAATCTTCAATTCGTATCTTGATCAGATGAGACTTTTCGAGCCTGTAAAACCATTTCTTAGAATTAAATATGACTTAGCAGTAAAGAATTTAGAGATGCGTTGCTGGCATGTTTATCGTCAGGATATTACTACCTCAGAAGTTACCGAGCAAGGCACTAAAGAGCCCTGATTTTTTAAATTGAAACTAATAGACAGCCCGGTTTATGAATGGAACTCTCTATTGATATTCTGGTCTGAAAAGTAAGGACAACCTTTAAACCAGTTCATTCTGAGTAAGCGTTTGTAGTCTTATTACATGCTCATCGACAAGGAGTATAGTCATGATTAGAAGTATGGACACTGCCAATTTCCAGGCTCCGACAACAGAACAGGGAATTACAAGAGAAACTCCCCCTGACAAAACTGATCATGTCAGGCAAAAACATAACATCGAGCCTCAATTAAAAACCGACGTCGATGGAATTCAGGAACAACAGGCCGCCAGTCTTTCAAGCCGTACCATTACTGGTTTAAACCCTCATTCTGCGCCGTACCCTGAAACTCGCTCCTATGCTTGTACCCTTATGGATAATAATCCCCGGCGCAATTGCTGTGCGAGACATGCCAATGTATCGGGTACGGCTGAACCGAAAACTGCCCAGATCGGCAACCAGAAGCTGATAACACTGGATACTTCGCAATCATTTGTTAATTCAACCCAGGAGGCAGACAGGGAGTATTTGGAACTCTTTAACTTCAGCTTCCTGGTTGATTTTTTGGACAAAAACAGCGGAATCAAATACATCGTTGATATTGGCTGCGGTAACGCAAAAATATCTCTGTTAATGCAAAACTATCTCAATGAGCTGGAACGTCAGATTAAAGTGATTCCTGTGGATATCGCAAATTTTTACAGTCGTTCCTATGCAGTTTTCTTCAACAAGCCACTGCCTATCAACATAATCCCGGCCCAGGAAATTGCTGGCGCATCACCGGCAACCACTTTGTTTACCGTTTTACATCCTTTTACCGGCACGCCTTCAGAAGAAGAAAAACTCTCCGGGGAGATCGTAAGGGGGGAAACCGAGTATTACATCACCACACTCATAAAAAACAATCCCGGTTGTTTCGTCCTGGCCACCGAAGATCCCTATGCATCCTCACCCCAGCTTTATATTCCCCCGGAACTGGTATACACCAAGCATTACCATGCATTACTGAATTGCGTTTCGTCGGAAGATATTGAGACAAAATCCCTTCAAGAGGCAAAAGCTGCAGAGATGAATGCAGAAAATGGTGATATTGACCGGTTAAACCAGTTTCTGGCAAAACTTCCTGAGCAACGGAGTCATTATCTCGCTATGACTTCTGCAATTACAGAGAGATTACAACGGCAAATGGACTTAAAACCCAGGCTATTCACGCCGGATTACATTTTTAATGCTTATCTCTGGGGAAAAAGGTTAGACAATAAGGCAATCAGGTCTCGCGCTCATATCAAATCTGTCCTGGAAAATTATGGACTGGAGCTGCGTTGCTGGCATGTTTATCGTCAGGACATCAGTGCCTCAGAAGTGACCAGCGAAACTGCGAAAGAGCCCTACTCTTCAAATTGAAGCTGCCAGACACCCTCTCTGGCCTGGGAATAGCCGTCAACAACGCCCGGTTTATGGATTGAACTAATAACTAGTACTTTGGTCTAAATATGTAAGCACAGACTAAAACCGGCCCAAGCTGAATAAAATGTTTGATCTTTTTGATGACTCATCGACAAGGAGAAATGTCATGATTAGAAGTATGGACACTGCCAATTTACAGGCTCCGACGACACAACAGGAATTTACCAGAGAAACTCCCCCTGACAAACCTGATCATGTCAGGCAAAAACATAACATCGCCCCACAATTGCAAACCGACGGCGATGGAATTCAGGAACAACAGGCCGCCAGTCTATCAAGCCGAACCATTACTGGCTTGAACCCTCATTCTGCGTCGTCACCTGAAACTTACTGGGAATGTGAGCATATGGATAATAATCCCCAGCGTTATTGCTGTGCGAGCTATGCCAATGTATCCGGTACGTCTGAACCGAAAACTGTCCAGATTGGCAACCAGCAACTGATGACACTGGATACTTCGCAATCATTTGTTAATCAGGCCCTGGAGGCAAACAGGAGTCATTTGGAACTCTATAACTTCAGCTTTCTGGCTGATTTTTTAAGCAAAAACAGCGAAATCGAATACATTGTTGATATTGGCTGTGGTTATGGAAAAATATCCCTGTTAATGCAAAACTATCTCAAAGAGCTGAACCCCCAGATCAAAGTAATTCCTGTAGATATCGGAAATGCTTATGCTATGCAGGATGGAACTTACTGTGACGACCCGCTGCCCATCAACATAATCCCGGCTCAGGAAATTTCTGGCGCTAATCCTGCGACCACTTTGTTTACCGCTATACACCCTTATACCGGCTTGCCTTCGGAAGAAGTACAACTTTGTAAAGAGATTGCACAGGGGAAAACTGACTTTTATCTCACCACACTCATAAAAAACAATCCTGGTTGTTTTGTCCTGATCACCGAAGACCCGCACGCATCCTCACCCCAGCAATATATTCCCCCGGAACTGGTGTACACCAAACATTACCACGCGCTCGCTCAAAGCATTACGCTGGAGGAGCGTGAGACAGAACCCCGTCGCCAGGCAATAGCCGCAGAAATGAACGCAGAAAACGGTGATATCTACCGGTTAAACCAGTTGCTGGCAACACTTCCTTCGCGGCAGGGTATTTATCTGTTTTTTACCTCCATAAATACAGAAAGGCTTGATCGGGAAATATCCTTAGCACCCTGGCAATACTCGCCGGATTATATCTTCCATTCGGCTCTTGAACCCATGTCACAGGACGTGGGGATTAAATCCTACGAAAACATCAAATCTGAGGTCGCAATACATAACCTGGGGCTGTTTTGCTGGCATGTCTATCGCAAGGATGTCAGTGCCTCATAAACTTCCAGCCAGGCGGCTAAATCAAATTGAAGCTACCGGAGGGCTGTCGACCGGACAGCCCGGTTTTGTGGTGGGGATACACAGGCCGGGCTGTTCTAGAAACAGTTTGTAGGTCTGGGCAGACCTGCAATTCTGGCAGCCAGTTTGGCGGGACTGCCGGGAAACAGCTTCATCAGATAGAGACTGTTCCCCTTCTCTTTTCCCAGCTGGTTGGCAACATACTTAACAAAAGGTCTTTGACTGGGAGCGTGTTCAAATTGCTGATAATACTCTCTGAGCAGATTAAGGACTTCCCAGTGCTCATCGGTCAGAATAATATGGTCTTCAGCCGCTAACTGACCCGCTACCTCTGGATTCCAGTCACTGAGGTTGACCAGATAACCGTCTTTATCAAGCTTCAAATCCGACATATTCTAAAACCAGCTCACCACCTTGTCGTTGGCCTCCGTCAGCTCAACAAATCCCTGATGGTCCACCATACCAATATCCAGATCGTCTCTGTTTGTGATTCCCCGGGCCAGTACATCCGCCTCCAGCACATAGACGGTTACATGCCTGAGAAGATCTGATAACACATCACTGGCTTCGTACAAAGCGTAAACGCCCTCTTCCAGAAGCAGAACACTGTCACCGGCATTAAGGGCTCTCAGGCAGAGCTCCAGGGGTTGTCCGGTTTTATTGACCGTATGCAGAGTAGCCATCAGAAACTCAATACCTTATCTTGCTGTGCCAGGAAAGAGGCCACCGCGTCCCCTTCCAGAAGTGTGTACAGGGGTAATAACTGCTCTGGATCAAGGTGACGCTCTGTCAGCGATTCTCCATCCACATAAACTGTTTCAATGCCATAGAGCTCCAGGGATTGAAAAAGGGCTGAAAGTTTTTTCCTTTGCAGCTGTCCGGGAGACTGCCCATCCAGGATCTGATAAACACCATCCCCCATCAGCAACAGACGGGTTGGGATCTCATAGGATGCAGAAACCAGCACAGCGTCCAGGGCTTCTTTGGCAAATTGACCACGGTAAGGGGCCTGAGTCGATATAATACAAATGGATTGACTCATGCTTAGTCTCCAAAAGTAACCAGACGATCGGCCACAATCGTCGCTTCAATTAACTGACCCAGTCCCGAGAGATCGTACTCATCTCTGAGATTGCTTCCCGACAGTTCGTACCTTTCGGCTTCTTCAGTATTCACCACACCTCTGCGCAAAGCCGCTGCGACGCAGACAACGGCATCAATACCCTGCTCTGTTATCAGCTTTTGCCATTGCTCTGGCAGATTCACCTCATCCTGTGGTGGAGAAACCAGGCTGGAAGCATTGTGCACACCCTCCTGATAAAAAAAGACCCGAATAATCTCATGGCCACAAGCCAGCAGGGCCCTGGCAAAAGAAAGCGCTGTCAGTGAAGACTGCCCGGTGCCGGAGGCACCGTATACAGCCAGTGCGTATTTCATTCAAAGACTCCCTTCGACAAAAAAATACCCCGGGGATACCGGGGTATTTATATGGGCCATCGAATACTTAGTCGTCAGACATGCCCAGCAGAGAAAGCAGAGCCGTAAACAGATTGTAGATATTCAGATACAAAGAGACGGTAGCGCGGATATAGTTAGTTTCGCCGCCGTGGATGATACGGCTGGTATCAAACAGGATAAAACCGGACATCAGCAATACAATGGCAGCAGACAGTGCCATAGATGCCGCCGGGATCTGGAAGAAGATCAGAGCGATACTGGCGATTACGGCCACAATCAGGCCAACCATAAGGAAACCACCCATAAATGAGAAGTCTTTACGGGTAACCAGCACATAGGCTGACAGGGCAAAGAATACGACGGCTGTTCCACCCAGAGCCTGCATCACTAAAGAAGGACCATTAGGCAGAGCCAGGTAGAAGTTCAGCATTGGGCCAAGGGCTGCGCCCAGAACACCGGTGAAAGCAAAAACAGCCACCAGACCTTTGCCTGAGTCAGCGGTTTTATTGACAACGAAAATCAGACCAAAACCTACCAGGCTGAGCACCAGGGCAGTGATACGGCTGATTTCCAGTGCCATGGCCACACCAGCAGTAAAAGCACTGAACAGCAGTGTCATACCCAACAACAGGTAGGTGTTGCGCAAAACACTGTTGATCTCAATGCCGCTGCCAACCTGTGTCGGCCTTGACGCTATAACGGTAGATTTTCGTTCCATCTTTTTATTCCTCACGTTGGGAGATATATAAGGAGTATACCAGAGCTGAACATGTCGGCTATATCCAAAACTTCGTTTTACATGATGCCCACAGTACCCTGATGGCGTTACAAAATCGTAACAATCGTTACTTTTTCCGATGCTTTGCCATAAATATTTTTCCATTCAGGAGATATCCTTTGGTTTTCAAGGGTTTGACAGTTGATCGTTTTCAGGTAATATTCATTCCCGTTGCTGCGGAGGGATGGCTGAGCGGTTGAAAGCACCGGTCTTGAAAACCGGCGTGGGTTAATAGCCCACCCAGGGTTCGAATCCCTGTCCCTCCGCCATATTTAAATTTCCTTTGAAATCAGATATCTGTAGGCAGTTACTTGGGTGACAGCTTGCTTTTACTGTGAATTTTCACCTGATACGGTGGGTTGGCTGAGTGGTTGAAAGCACCGGTCTTGAAAACCGGCGTAGGTTAATAGCCTACCCAGAGTTCGAATCTCTGACCCACCGCCATCTATCACGAAAACGTCTGGAATCATGCTGGTCTGTTTGCGAGTTTCATTTGTTTGAAACCTTATTGCTTCAGACATCCTTATCTGAACGCTTTATTTAAGACTCCAGATCTTCGGAATTTTTCAATCATCATCAAATAGAGTGAATATCTCCCTGGCATTACGGGTGGTTGCAGCAGCAATCTCTTCAGCATCTACACCCAGTACTACACTCAGTGCATGGACCACATAGGGCAGATTAGCAGGAACATTATCAACTCTTTTTTTACTACCCTTCACAGGATTATCTTTTCGGGGCATCACCTGGAAGGGGCATAAAAATGGTGCATCAGTCTCAATCATCAGACGATCCCGCAGAACATCCCATCCAACAGTACGCAATGCTTCCACCAGATCTCTGTTGCAGCCACCAGCAATCCATCCTGTAATTCCAATAGAGCACCCCAGATCGATGTAATCTTGCAGAGCCTCGCTATTGCCGGTGAAACAGTGAACGCAGGCCATTTTTTTCGCGGGCAGTTGCTCAATATAATCCACCAGAATTTCCTTGAAATCGTCATGAGCGTCACGCTCATGCAAAAACAACGGTTTTTTCATTTCTACAGCCAGTGCCAGCTGCTGCCGAAAAGCTTCTTTTTGATCTTTCTCAGGCGAGTAATTTCGATCGTAATCAAGCCCGCACTCACCCACTGCGACGCAGCGATTGCGATCCTTCTTGAGCATTTTTCTCATCGCCGGGATGCCACCCTCTTTTAAAAAGTCTTTGGCATCGTGAGGATGACAACCCACAGTGTAGTATAAAGAACATCGAGAGGAATCAGAGGAATCGGCAATAGCTGTTGCCTGATCGGTTGCTTTGCCTGGCACAGGGGAGGATTTCCCCCATTTCATGACCTCATTTTGGGTCTGTCTGGATATCGGGATAGATGCACCGGTTAAAATTATAGTGCCGACCCCCGAACGGGCAGCATCAGCAACAACTGCGTGCAAGTTTTGAAACCTACTATTCCCGACCAGATTGGCACCAATATCTATCAGCGGAGTATCATACCGGGGTCTCTCCAGCAGAGATTTCAGTTTTACTTTTGCCCCTTCTTTTGCAGGAGTTAACTGAAAACCAGTGGAAGTATCACCTCTGCCAGAATCAGTCAGCTGCAAGCCGGCCCGGGTTGAGTTCTTGCCATATCGGAACTTAAGTCCTATGTCAACCAAAGCCTGCTGCCCCTGAGCTGCACCCGGACTTGGGTTATTACGATGACGGGCAGCACAGGGTGGATACCCGGCAACAGACTTGCCCGCGAAACCTGAGCGCTTTTTCTTTTTGCCTTTCCGTGCCCGTGAATCAGCGACCAACACCCAGTCTCCTTGCGAACCCTTTCCGTCAGAATGATGCCTGGCATTTTGTACATCTTTCCTGTGAGCGTCGGAGTCCGTAGTTACAGAGCTCAGTTTGCTTGTTTCTGATGACTGATACCAGGGATGTGCCGCTGCTGAATTATCAACACCTTTTGCCACAAGCTCCGGTATTTTCTTTTCTCCTCTCATTACAGGAGGCGATCCTTTAGTCACTTCCTGCTCATCGAGTTGAGATTCACGATTCAGGCATTTGAGACACTTATTGGAGGCTACAGCAGGTTTATTACAATGTTGGCATAACCCGGTGTTGGGTGACCCTCCTGACCCATCATCTCCTCCACTCCTTCTTCCACTGCGGCTGCCTTGATTTTGCCGACCATAACCTCTTTGAGATTGGGCATTGGTCGGTGGTTTCACACTAAGGTCAGCCATTGCCTTCTCAACCTGAGCGGTTTCTCCGGAGCAACCGATCACTGAGGGGCAATGGCCCGGAAAAACAGATACACTTCGTAATTGTTTAGGACTTAGGATGAACTCTTGCTTTGCATAGCGACTGTAGTCTTCTGGTTGCAGCGATTGTGCCGGGTTGCTGCCCAGGTAATGATCAAATGCAGCTTCCGGATTAGCGGGATTTCCAGACAATGTCAGAAAAAGTTCTGAACTCCGTTCAAGATTTGCCGCCCTTATCCTGTTCCACAGTTCCTGCGAAATTATGATCGCCTGCTCATTCCAACCCTGCCTGATTTTAAGCACAATCCGGTTATCCCAGACCTGTTTTTTAACAGTCTGACCGTCAGTATCAGGGACAGGCACCAGCACCATTCTGCTGACCAGTTCACTCACCCATTCAAAAGAGTAAAGTGGAGCCAACCCGTTTCCCGGCCTTTTCTTGAATAAATCGTCTAAATCATCACCACCGCCAAAACCGCTACCACCAGAAGAGCTTGCGAATGGCTGGCTGTTATCAGCATTATCAGCGGCTCCGGGTATTAAAAAAGGGCCATCTAAACGCGTTTTGTCATCAAGATAATCAGGGCCATTTTTAACAGTTTGTTTGCTTCGGAAAAAAATTTCGACAAATGATGCTTTTTTGTTTCCGTAAGTAATACTGCCATACATATTGCTTCTCGAAGGCGACGGTAAACCAGTGCTTTCTGAAACTATACCGCTACATTCCGGCTCTAAAACCCATCCATTGTCATTGTTTTCAATGGCCAGAACCAGCGACTTATTACCTGTCGGCAAGCGCCAACTGGCCGAGTACTCATGTTGCCAGCGATCACTGTCTGGCGCCAATGGAACCAGCCTCACTCCCCCGTTTTGTATATCCGGCATAGCCTGGCCCGTCAGAGCCTCTGCAATTACCGGGGGGTAAGGCAAGTTTCCCGTTGAAAATGCAGGTGGCGTCCTGAAACAAAAATTAAACAAGTCGCCTGGTTGGCCATTGAGGATGATATAAAGCTGATTGTTCTCCAGTTCAGAAATTGTTTTGATGTTCTCGTCAAACGCCTTGCGATCATAATTAAGATGGAGAGGCGGACTGCCACCTATAAATGACAGTTTGCTAATCCCTTCCGATGCCTCACTCTTTTTTTTAATGGCTTTGGAGGAACTCAACCAGCCAGTCCAGCTCAATAGGTTGGTAAATTCAGCACTGTGAGCAACAAACGGCAAAATGACAGACACTACGAACAAGAGAAACAGGTGAGTCATAGTGAGAAATCTTGCTGTTTTCATAATTGGATTTGCCTGCAGGCTTTATTAATTGAGACATAACAATAGACCCTAAATTTGAAGATATTTAATTTATCTTCCTTTTATTTTCGTACCTGTCAGAAAACGCTGGTCCCCCAAAAATGGCTTCATACTTCTGTATCACCCTATGCTAAATTTTCCCAATGAACCTGTTCTTTGGAGTCAATACCATGATACAGAAAGAATATGTACGCTGTGCTGTATTGATTGTCGCACTGGTAATTTGTTCGGCTGCACAGGCAAAAACCGCTGTTTTATATTTTAAAAGCAATACAGATAACAACTACTGGGCCATCCACACGGATGACGGTAAGTGTATGGATGATAATCCTATGGATGATATTGGTTTCAATGGACTTAGAACCCGGGTTCCGCCGGGAGCAGTGACACATATATACTATTCCTCGTCGATTGTTCACTGCGCATGGCATCAGTCCTGGTTCGATTTCACTGTCAGTGATGTCCATGGACATAAGGCACTCATAAGGTGGTACAAGCACGCAGATAGCGAATTACCTTTTTTATGGATACGTACCGACCCCGACCATCTTATTAAAGACTGGTATTCGACGTATCATGATGACAGTGTGTCACGGGGAGGATATTACTCTACAACTATTGCCCTAAGCTATTGAGATAGCTGGACAGACTCGCCCCCTGACCCTCCGCCATTAAAAAAAGCCCCTGACCAGCATAAAAAGTGGTCAGAGGCTTTTTTCATTTCAATAACTCCGTGCTATCACTGTTGCAGAGAAAATGCTTATGCTGCGCCAGACACTCTTCAGCAACACGTCTCAATTGTTCTTCAACAACTCAAGCTGCAAAATGGACTGTTCAAATCCCTGACCGGCGGCCAATTTATAATAGGTTTCAGAAAGCTCTTTGTTCATGGGAATACCATGACCCATCTGGTACATTCTGGCCACCCAATGCTGAGCACAGTCCAGCCCATTGTCGGCTTCTACTTTGAGTACCTCAAACGCTTTGGCATAATCACCTGCGATATAGATGGCCAGACCTGATGAACAGCGTTTATTATCTACCACCTGTTCAGCCATCAAATGCAATGGAAATAAAATCAGCAACAGTGCTAATCCTTTAGCCTTCATGTCAAACACTCCCTGTTTGTTATGTGTGCTTCCTATATTGACAGAAAATTAACAAAGAAATGAATTTTTTCTTCTCAAATTTGCGTTATCAACCATAGCTGCTCAAACCGTGCACTCAAGCTGAAGCCGACTGATCTTTTGAGTCAGCTCTTCATAAACAAGCTGCCTGAACCAGATATGAGCCGGTTCTTTCATATACCTCTCATGCCAGATGATTGAGTAGGTAAAAGGCTTTTGCTCCATGGGAAAAGGCAGTATCGCCAATCCATAGTGACTGGCACAGCTTCTCACCAACCCATAAGGTGCTGTCAATATATAATCGGTATTGGCTACCAGAGCCAGTGCGGCAATAAAGTGCGGCACCCTCAGGGCAATTCGCCTGGACAATCCCCGCTCTTCCAACAGGTAGTCAACAGCACCCTTACGCTCCCCCCCCATGGTAATCAGTGCGTGGGAATGGCTGGCATAGCGCTCAATATCCATGCCCTGCTCCAGCAGAGGGTGTGAATCTCTGACAACACAGGCAAACTTGTCCTGACCTATTCCTCGCCCATGAATCATTGCCGGCGCGTCGGTGATAGAGCAGACAGCCAGATCGACATTCTGCTGATCCATCTCATGGAGCAAATGCGAACGCCAGGGCACAATTTCGAGCGAAATTCCCGGAGCCTCACGACTTAGCCTCCTGATGACTTCAGGCAGTAATACGTGAGCCCCATAATCTGAAGAGGCCATTCGAAAGCTGTGCTCAGACTCTGCCGCTATGAAACGGGGAGGCTCAATTAACTGGCTGATGTCTTGCAATGATTTTTGCAAGTCCAGGGCTATACCCTGGGCCCGTGGTGTCGGTGCCAGCCCCTGGGGAGTCCGGGTGAACAAAGGGTCATCAAAAAGTACCCGAAGTCTGGCCAGACTTCGACTGATGGCAGGCTGAGTCAGATTTAATCGACCAGCAGCACGGGTCACACTTCGCTCTTCCATCAGGACCTGCAACACCGGCAGCAAATTTAAGTCGGAAGACGAGAGATTATCAACAGGCAAACTCATTACTCACAATCATGATCAATATAACAATGATGCATTGGAGTCATATTGAGTACAACGATAAATTATCCCCTGAACTATCTGTTTCAGGACATTCGTTCATGTTTATAGAGAAAAATTGCGAGATTCATCTTGCCAGACGCCCCGAAGGTTTGCCAGACAGCACCTGCTTCAAACTGGTTTCTCAGCCCGTTGCAGAGCTGAAAGAGGGTGAAGTTCTGGTTAAAAACCTTTGGATGTCTGTTGACCCCTACATGCGTGGACGCATGGTCGATCGCAAAAGCTATGTGCCACCCTTTGCTTTGGATGCCACCCTCGAAGGTGCAGCCATCGGCGAAGTCATAGAGTCACGAAATCCATCCCTGCCGACAGGTAGCAAAGTTTCCAGCATGAAAGGCTGGCGCGAGTATTTCATTTCTGATGATAAAGACCTTCAATTGCTACCCCAGACAGAGATTGACGATCAGGCCTTCCTGGGAATAATGGGTATGCCTGGCATGACAGCCTGGGTGGGATTAACACAAATTGCAGAACTGAAAAAAGGTGACCGTGTTTTTGTTTCTGCTGCATCCGGAGCAGTAGGGTCGACCGTCTGCCAGATTGCAAAGCTCAAGGGTTGTTATGTTGCCGGCAGCGTTGGCTCCGATGATAAGGCCCGTTACCTGCAGGAAGAATTGAAAGTCGATGCAGTGGTCAATTACAAGACCGTACCTGACCTGGCGAATGCCATTGCCGAAGCCTGCCCTGAAGGCATTGATGTCTATTTTGACAATGTCGGCGGCCAGCACCTTGAAGCCGCCCTCAATCTAATGAACGATCATGGACGTATAGCTGTATGCGGCATGATCGATCAATACAACTCAACTGCTCCTGTTCCCGGACCAGCCAATCTGGCTCAGATAATTGTAAAAAAACTGAAAATGCAGGGCTTTATTGTGTTCGAACATTGGGAGCATTACCCCGAGTTTGTCCAACAGATGGGCCACTGGATACAGGAAGGCAAGATCTCCTGGAAAGAAACGGTTTTTGAAGGTATCGAGCAGGCCCCTGAAGCTTTTCTCGGGCTTTTCTCTGGCATTAATACCGGCAAAATGCTCGTTAAACTCAGCTAATCAGTATTAGGTTTAATCATGAAAAACTTTTCATTTCACAACCCAACACGCATTCACTTTGGCAAAGGCATGATCGCCCGTATTGCTGATGAAGTCCCTCGTAATGCCAGAATTCTGATCACCTATGGCGGTGGTAGCATTAAAAAGAACGGCACTCTTGATCAAGTCAGGGAAGCCCTGAAAGAGCATACGTCCATTACCGAGTTTGGCGGTATTGAGCCTAACCCTTCCTTTGAAACACTGATGGAAGCGGTTGCTCTGGCAAAACAGGAAAACATTGATTTCTTGTTGGCCGTAGGTGGTGGCTCGGTCATTGATGGCACAAAGTTTATTGCCGCAGCCATTCCATTTGAAGGAGATCCCTGGACCATTCTCAGTGAGCACGCCAGGATTCATCAGGCCATACCTGCTGGCAACGTTCTTACCCTTCCGGCAACAGGCTCGGAAAGTAACTCAGGGTCAGTTATTACCCGCAGAGCCACCAATGACAAGTTGGCTTTTAGCAGCCCCGAAGTCTTTCCACAATTTACTGTGCTGGATCCGGAAACCACTTATAGCCTTCCGCAAGGCCAGACCGCTAACGGTGTCGTAGACGCCTTTGTCCACGTAATGGAGCAGTATCTGACGACCCGCGAAAATGCCCCTGTTCAGGATCGCTATGCCGAAGGTTTGCTGTTAACCCTGATTGAGCAAGGCCCGGTTGTACTCAAACAACCCCAGGAATATGAATCCAGAGCCACCATCATGTGGGCTGCAAATCAGGCCTTGAATGGTCTGATTGGCGTGGGTGTGCCCCATGACTGGTCTACTCATATGATTGGCCACGAGATCACTGCCCTGTTTGGCCTCGACCATGCCCAGACACTGGCCATCGTGCTCCCCTCAGTGATGCATGTCATGAGAGAAGAGAAAGCGTCCAAGCTGCTTCAGTATGCTGACAGGATCTGGGGTATTAAGGAAGGCAACGACCAGGAGAAGATGGATTCAGCCATCAGCAAAACCCGCGAATTCTTTGAACAGATGGGTATTAAAACGCGTTTGTCCGATTATGGCATTGAGGAAAGCGCCATCGCTGACCTTGTTGATCAGCTGAAACGGCACAAAATGACTGCACTGGGAGAAAAGCAGAATATTACTCCTGAAGTTGCCACCAAAATTCTCAGGCATGCCGCCTGACCATATGGAGATGAACTTATGAAGGTGTTATTCGTCCTGACATCCCATGACAAGCTGGGAGATACAGGTGAGAAAACGGGTTTCTGGATCGAGGAGTTTGCAGCGCCCTACTATGTGTTTGCGGATCACAATGCCGAGGTAACCCTCGCATCCCCGAAGGGTGGCCAGCCGCCCATTGACCCTAAAAGTGCCCAGCCGGACTCTCAGACTGCAGCCACAAAAAGGTTTGATTCGGACGGTGCCCTGAAAAACAAACTGTCAAATACCTTAAAGCTGTCTGAGGTGTCTGCTGACGAATACGATGCCATCTTTTATCCGGGTGGCCATGGCCCTTTATGGGATCTGGCCCATGACAAAAACTCTATAGCCCTGATAGAAGCATTCGCGAAACAGGGGAAGCCTGTCTCTGCCGTATGTCATGCACCAGCCGTTTTGCTGAATGCAAAGAAAGGAGACAATACACCACTGATCAGTGGCAAGAGAGTCACCGGTTTCAGCAACAGCGAAGAGGCCGCTGTAGGTTTAACCGATGTGGTTCCCTTTCTTCTGGAAGATGAGCTCAAAAACAAGGGAGGCCAATACAGCCAGGGAGATGACTGGTCACCCTACTGTATTACCGATGGTTTACTGGTAACTGGGCAAAATCCAGCTTCTTCAGAAGCTGTTGCAGAAGTTGTCCTGTCGATGCTTAGCTGACGCTGGCATTCAGGGCCTGCTTTGGTATTCTCTTTTCAAAGCAGGCTTTGGAAACAGCCACTCTCTTCTCTTATGAAGTAACCTGACCAACAATGCCTCTGACTATGAATGCCTCTGACTATCCGGGAAAATCAATACTAATTAACTACCAGGGAATCAGGGAGCCGTCGTATGCCAGAAACTGACCAGTCTGCTCAGAAGTTAAACGAAGAATCACCTCCAACATCCTCTGGGCTGAGTGCTGCGAAGAGAAGAGCTTTTCCGGTGGAACATTTTTTTTAAATGGCTCGGTAAGCTGAGTATCTACCGTTCCGGGATGAATGGCCACAATACAACCATCGGGCTTTTTTCTTCGCCACTCATGGCTGAGTGTTTTCAACACCATATTAAGAGCCGATTTCGATGCCCTGTAGCTGTACCAACCCCCCACCCTGTTATCTTCAATACTACCCACCCTTGCAGACAGTGCAACAAACCGGGGGCATTCACTGCCCTTAAAATTTTTCAGGAAGTAACGGGCCAAAAAAAGTGTCGACAGAACATTCACTGCCATTGTTTTGTGAAAAAAATCTGAATCTATCTGAGTAATCGATTTTTCAGGCATCTGAGTGGGAGTATGCAGCATTCCCGAAGCATTGATAATCCAGTCAATTGGCCCAACGCTATCGGCAAGCTGTTCAACGGAATCGGCATCGGTAAGGTCTGACCTGTGCCATTGAACGGAGTTTACGGAATTATTATTTTCTGGAGAGTTTTTGGAATCCGGAGAGCTTCTGAAAAAAGTGGCATGTACTTGCGCTTCTGGCATTTCATGCACGATCTCTTCGACAAAGGCCCGACCAATTCCACCACTGCCACCAGCAACCAGTATTTTCATAGAAGCCTCAATTAGATGCGTCACTCATCCTACGCATTCCGATGAATCTGGATCACATTTTATCGCAATAATCAATTTCAACTGGCTCCCACGCACCACATGGGAACCTGCTACCGACATTCATCAGAGATTAGACAATGGATTGGCTGACTCTCCCCAGGGGGGGGTAAACATTTCGACTACTTTTTCCTGAGGAACCTCTTCAATCACTGGATAAGCCCATTGTGGCTGATTATCCTTATCCACCAGAAGCGCTCTGACCCCTTCCTGAAAATCGCCTTTCAGCACACAGTTGATGGAGAGCAAGAGTTCACTCTGAAAGACTTCCTTCAAAGAGACATGCCGACTCTTTTTAAATTGCTCGTAGGCAACCACAGCCGACAGAGCCGAACCCGTCAGAGCTATATTACGTGCCTGCTCAAGCCAGCTGTCTTCTGTTTCCAGGGCTTTCAGATCAGCAATGATCGCCGAAAAGTTTGACTTGTCCATCATTCGGGCTATTAAATCACGGTGTTCCCTGATCTTGGAGTAAGGCAACCAGCCAGCACTGTTATCTGCATAATATTGAACAACATCAGAGGTCACCTGATAATGGTCTCCGGACCAGTCAGCCTCCTGAAGTGATTCCAGCACATTTTTTCTAAAGGCATGATCAATAAATCGGTTAGCCAGACCCAGGTACATAGCATCCGCAGGATTTAAACGACACCCGGTCAAAGCCATAAACAGACCAATTTTTGCGGGCAGGCGATTCAAGATCCATGAACCACCGACATCCGGATAAAGTCCTATCGTAATTTCAGGCATGGCCATAACAGAAGTGTCGGTCACTACACGAAAGTCTGCCCCGGCCATGAGGCCAAAACCGCCCCCCATAATGACTCCGTTACCCCAGCAGATCACGGGTTTTCGGTAGGTATGAATCAGGTAGTCAAGACGGTATTCTTTTTCAAAAAACTGCCCCGGGGCACTGGTATCCCCATCAAGAACACTTTGCCTGAGAGAACGGACATCTCCACCCGCACAAAACGCTTTTTCCCCAGCCCCCTGAAGAAAAATACAGACGATTTTGTTGTCTTCCTGCCATTCACTGAATTGTTCATAAAGGCTGTCTAACATCGCTTTGTCGAGAGAGTTAAGATTGCCCTCAGCATTCAGAGTGATAACACCAACTTTATGCCCGGAGGCTGTATCGAGCCTGTCAAATAGGACCTTTTTGGTCATTTCTTCTTCTCCTGCAATGACCGGCGATAAACCGTTCAATCGTTATTCTGTGCTCACCCAGGGTCACTGGATAGGTAGTTCTCTCACTGATCCACTATATGAGACCAACGTGGGCTTTTCAAACCTGATCTGATCTACATCAACCACACCAGTGCATTTGCCGATAGCAAAATAAAGGCCCCTCCTATTCTTGAAGAGACCTGTGCATAAGGCATGAGATACATACGACGGCTGGCTGATAATACCGCCACATCTCCGGTTCCCCCCATATTTGCCATACACAGCCCCGCCGTTACAGAGGCTTCTATGGGATAAAAACCCAGTATTTTTCCAGCCAGTCCTGCACCCAGTATGGCCCCTGTGACAGTCGTCACTACCAGAATGAAATACTGCAAAGAGATCACTTGTGCAATCTGATGAAGATCCGTAAAGCCTATTCCTATACAGGCAAGTAAAGCAGGCGTAAGAGACATCACCATAAAATCGCCCCACAGAGCAGCTCCTTCTTCAACGCTGGAAGGAAACACTCCCAGCGCTTTGACAAGGCCGACAGAGAAAATCATTAAGGCGTAAGGATGCAGAGAAATGAACAGACTGAGCAAATAACCCAAAACGTAGAAACCGCTCGCAACAAAAAGTCCGATCCCTATCTTCGCCAGATCGGGAACAGGCTCGACTTTATCTTCATGACGCTCTTCATGGCGCTCTTCATGAGGCTCTTCATGGGGCTCTTCATGGGGCTCTTCATGGGGCTCTTCATGGGGCTCTTCATGGAGAGTGGCCTTCTGACTTTTCATCAGTTTGCCATTGCCTGTCAGACCGGGCTTGATCTTACCCAGCCTTTCCAGCAACCCCGCTGCAATAATGGCGACCAGATTACCCAGTACAACCGCCGGGACCATTTTTGACAAAACCGTCGTAGCGTCGGAGTTCAGAATATTGGCAAAGATCTCTGCCAGCGGGACAGCTCCAGCACCCATACCGCCACCCAAGATGGGTAATCCAACATAGAAGACCGCTTCAACAAAGCCAGTACCAATGAGCATACCTGCCAGCCCCACCAGAGTAATGGCACCCAGAACACCGCCGACGATCACCGGTAAATACCAGAGTGCTGATCGCAACAGCAGCTGCCTGTCCATACCAAACAAACTGCCAGTAATAAGGCCTGATATAAACAAAGTGAGAAAACCCTGATTTCGGACAAAATCAGAGACGCTGTCACAGCGGGATAGTGGCGCTCTTTCGGGGAGACATTTCTTTCAGGCAGAAAAACCGGTAGATTCTTAAGGTGGGGTTTAAGAAAAGTGTGGCTGTGGAGGATAATTTGGCGACACTAATTACTTCTTACCTATTTTTACCAATTTTTGGGTGGCCTGCGTGAACAATGGAAAACCCTCAGTATCTCTACTCTCTCGAGGTCGAGCCTAACACGATAAGGAACAACATACCTTGTGTTTGGCACAACCAACTCTCTTGTCCCAGAAACCCTTCCAGCTCGACCCGCTGAAGGATTATCAGCAAGACTTAAAACGGCCTTGTGTATTCTCTCCAAAATTTTTTGTGCCGCTGCTGGATCATCATGTGAAATGTAATCTAATTCATTATTCAGACTTTCTAGTGCTTTTCTAAGCCACTTAATCTCCATTCTCTAGCCCCCAGCGATCAAAAAGCCCCTGAACCTCTTGATCGCTAGCGAATTCTTCTGAATTTGCTTCCTTAACAGCAAGCTTTATCTCATCCACCTGCCACTCATTGAGTTCCACAAAATCTTTGATTGCCTCCGCTGCGAGAAAGGATTTTGATCTTTGCATGGCCTCAGAAAGCTTTTCCAAACGATCTTTGAGACTGTCTTCAAGCCTGATTGTCATAGTGGAATTCATATTGTGTGCCTCCATTGTGTTCGCATGTACACAAAATAGTACACCTGCAAGAAAAGTCCATAGCCAATTATTTTTCTGAGATAAATCCAAACCAGATAAATCGTCTGGCCTGGATACGAGAACTCAGCTTTCCCGGTCCGTCTGGGCCTTGCCAACAGACTCAACGGTCAATCTTCCCTTATCTTCTAGAACGGTATCCAGCGCCTGCTGAATCTCTTCAACAGAGACGGTCTTCACTTCTTCAGCAATGAGCTTCTGGAAATCAAAACCGGCTTCCCGACCATCCAGGGATTGCCAGAAACGGGAGCTGCGTTCATCCAGGTTGGCATCTTTTTTCAAAAGATCACCCAACAGGCCCTGACGATACTGCTCTAACTCTTCATCGGTCAGGGATTTTATCTTCTCTTTCTGGCCCTTCAGGAAGACTTCTACCTTCTCCTCGATACCTTCCGGCCCGAGCACGGGAGATTGCACCACAAAGATTAAGCCGGGATGACGTTCAACAGGACGGGGACCGGCAAAGACGATGTATCCCAGCTGCTGCTCTGTCCGCAACTGGTTGAAGAAGGGAGTCGCCAGCAGTCTGCCCAGCAGGGAGTACACGGCACGATCTCTGTCATCAGTACCAGGGCGCTGGTAGTAAGTGATATAGAGAGAGTCATTGTGGTTAAAGTCAGTCTTGATGGTGCGCTTCTTATCCTTCAGAAGATTAAGAGGCTGCCTGAATTGACGGCCACGGTTGTCTTTCGTTAACAAAGCTTTTTCCACCAGCTCAGCCAGCTTCATAGCCTCTTGTGAACTGTGGTTTCCATGGACCAGCATCTGGATATAAATCGAACGATAGAAGTCACTGGCAAACTGTTTAACATCACTGAAGGTCACCTTTTCAGCGGCTACCAGTAACGTCTTATCGTCACGATAGGTGGGATAAAGTTCCTGGCTCAAACGATCCATACCCAGTCGATAGGGTGGCTGGAACTGCTTGTTTTTGAGCCTTCTGATCAGCAGCGCCTTCTCCTGGTCAAAACCGGCCTGATCGGGGTTGAACTGCCTGATGGCCTTGAGAATGTCTTTTAGCAGAAGCTCCTGCTTATCCTGATAGCCAGACAGCGCAATGGTCAGCCCTTCCCGGCTGGATGAAACACCGTAGTTCAGGCCCGCTTCTTTGGCTGGGTAGCCGTATTCATTCAGACTTCGTCTCAGGAGGACGCTGTAGAGTTGCATCTCTACAAGATCGGCTTCTGTTTCGGAAGCCTTCCCGGAGGATATCTTGATGCGAACATTGGCTTTGGGCACTTCAAAGCTGCTGTCTGTCATACTCCAGACTTGAAAGCCGGGCTCTTCCAGTAACACCCCGGGCTTATCACCGGAACTGCTTTCACGCAGCTTCAAATCCCGGGCAATAAAGTCATTAGGCTCGGGAATGGTCATTTCTGCATGAACCTGAGGCGATAAAAGTTGCTTCACCAGGGTATCAGACAGAGGTTTGATACTGTAATGAGTCTTGAAATAGGGCTCGACCTGATCCGTTTCAATGCCTCTGGCAATAACAACCTGCCTCATGTTCGAAGGCTTCATTTGATCAAGCAGATCACTGATCAGCTCGCGATCAAAGTCTTCGTAGAGGTAGCTGGTCCGCAAAATATCCTGAGGCGGGATATCGTGAATGCGAGAAGCCAGTCCGGATGCGGTCTGCTGTGGATTGGCATCTTCCTGGTAACGGAATCCTAGTTCTGCCAGCTGACGAGCTTCCTCGTATATCCGGAGCTCCAAACCCTGTTTGCGAACCAGATCCAGATAATCAAACACCAGGGCAGTCATCTCGTCGACCTGCTCCAGACCTTTTGGAGTCAACTCCATTCGAACCGTGAACTCACTGAACTCTCCGGGTAAATGGCTGGAATAAGAAGACAGCGACTCTATCAGACCACGCTCCTTCAAATAACTGTGCAGACTGCCCTCACCTTCATAACCCAGTATTCTCGCCAGATAGCCCAGAGGCTTCTTGCGGTAATTCTCATATTGACTGGGCATTGGAAAGCTCAAAGAGAGTACCCGGACGTCTTTTAGAGGTACCAGATCAATACGAACACCCAGCTGCTCAGGTGTATAGGGAGCAAGACCAATATGAGTGCCCGGTGACTGGCCTTCAGGTACTCCGGCAAAAGACTCTTTTAACCAATTTTCCAGAACATCTGTTGATTCCTTGCCATAGATAACAACGCCGATATTCTCCGCTACATAGTAGGCATCGTGAAACCTCTTAAGGTCTTTCCAGAGTGACCTGCCGTCTTCGTTGGCAAGGGTTTCCAGACTACCGATATTGAAACGACTGCGGGGATGAGCCGGATTTGAAGTAGCGTTCTGAGCTGTCATCAGACGCCAGCCATCTTCATTGGCATGAAGCTTATATTCTGAATCAACGGCATTACGCTCACGATCAACATAAGCAGGATCCAGCGTAGGGGAGACAAAAAACTGTGCCAGCTGATCCAGCGCAGGTCTCAGCTTGTCACTGTTAATATCGAAGAAATAATTGGTTCGGGTATCAGCCGTATAGGCATTGGCACTGCCGCCATTGGCACGGATGTATTCAAAATACCCATCCACTTCCGGGTATTTTTCATTGCCCAGAAATAACATATGTTCAAGAAAATGAGCCAGCCCCAGACGATTGTCCGGGTCCTGGAAACTACCCACTTTCACATCCACTGCGGCAGCGGCCTTATCGGTATCCGGATCAGAAATCAGAAGAGCCTTGAGACCATTGTCCAACTCGACAAAACGATAGTCCCGATCATCCGCTGGACTTTTCACCACCACCCGACTTTTTTCCATTGCATCTCGTTCAGCTGTCACTGTACACCCACTTGCCAGTATCGTTGCCAGCACTCCCACAATCAGAGACATGTGCTTTCGTAGCATAAAAGTTCCCACACCTTCTAAAGGTCTTGATCCCAGCTGAATACTTTCTGCAGACAGGGCTAATTATCAAGCACTGAGACAGCCAATTTACCATCCTTTTACTGTTCGCAAAGATGTCCGTATAGACGCACGTACAAAGGGTGCCTGTATTTATATCTATTTTTCTATTCGTCAAGATTTTAAACCAGAGTACAAAAGTAGCAGTCGTAATCTAATTACACTTGTACCACAGAAAGGATTAAAGGTTCGAGTATTAAGTACTCAGCCACACGGAATCGAATATTTCTGGCTTATTGGGCAGGTGCTCTGCAAGGCGCAACGACGGGCACATAGCAAGCTATGTGACCAGAGTTGCAACGCATCACGACTGCATGGATGCAGGAGCTAGAGCAACGCAGGAGCAGTTGCCGCGAGTGCCTGAACAATAAGTCAGAAAATATGATTTCGTATGGTTGAGTACTTATACCAATCAAACTTTCTAACGCCCTGTTGCGCTGAAGATTTGAAAATAAAGAAAACCAGCCCTGAAGGCTGGTTTTCTTCTTTGAGGGATCAGAAGCCCAGGGGAATATTGAAGGCGAAGAACCCTATCAATGCAGTCGTCCAGATAGTGATAAAGGCAATGGAATAAGGCATCATGATTCCGATCATGTCACCAATGGTCAGATCAGGCTTGTACTTCCTCATAAAGGCCAGAATAACACCCGCATAAGTCATCATCGGTGTAATAATGTTGGTGGAAGAGTCAGCAACACGAAATGCTGCGGCCACCAGATCAGGAGTCATCGCCGGGTTAGCCTGGTAGAGCATAGGTACGAAGATTGGACCCAGCAGCATCCACTTGGATGTCAGGCCGCCGACAAACAGGTTGATGACTGCAGTGGTGATAATGAAGCCAATGATCAAGAGAATTGGGAAATTATCCAACCCCAGGAACTGAAGGAAACTCGCTCCCAGAAAGGTAATGTAGGTCCCCAGTCCGGTAAAGCTCAACAGGGCCAGAAAGTTGTAGCAGAAGAAGGTCAACACCAGTACATAGCCGACAGTATTCATCTGCTTGACCATGGCACTGATAACATCCTGCATAACCTTGAATTTACCTGTCGATTTGCCATAGCAAACACCCACAATGAGGAAAGTCATGGTAATCATCAGGATGATGTTATTAAGGAATGGGTTGACCACCTTACCGGCTTCATTGGTGTATTCAGCCAGCGGCCCCATTGCCAGACCTGTCATAATGGCAATGGAAACCAGCAGGCCAAAAAATGCGGCCTTCAGGCCCTTGTTCTCAGCTTTGGTGAGTTCGAAATTGGTGATATCCAGATCTTCAGGTATCTGATAATCCATTTTCTCAAGTTTGGGAGTAACAAACTTGTGGGTCACCCAGGCACCCACAGTCGCCAGGATAAAAGTCGATGCAAAAATAAAGAAATAGTGCATGGTGGCAGGCGTTAGTGCTTCACCGGCTGCGTTAGTGAAAGGCACTCCCTGAGATTCAGCAAAAATCTGAGCATTGACACCAACGATAACATCCACCGGAGTAGCAGGCAGCAGATTCGCACTGAACCCGGCAGAGACACCGGCAAACGCAGCCGCCATGCCAATCAGAGGATTCTTGCCGAGGCCCGCATACAAAAGGCCTGCCAGTGGAATCAGAACCAGATAACCGGCATCGGTGGCTACACTGCTCATGATGCCAATGAATACCAGCAAAGCAGGCAGGTATTTATCGTTCACTTTAAGACCGGCCTTCTTGATCAGGGTGGATAGAAGACCAGAGTCTTCTGCAACACCGACCCCCAACATAACAATCAGGATGATGCCAAGAACGCCGTGACCAAAGGACAACCAGTTTGTCAGAATGGCATTTTCAAACATCCAGCGGACATTTTCTGTGGTCAGCATGTTTTTGACAGTATGAACAATCTGACCACCATCAGCGCCCATAACTTCAAAGCTGTGGCCTCCCATCAGGAAAGAACCTGCCAGAGTCAGGCCGAATAACCAGATAAAGATGATGACCGGGTCAGGTATTTTTTTTCCGATTCTTTCAATAATGGACTTCTTGCCGTCATTGGCAGAAGGTGCGACCGTTGACGTTGTGCTCATTAAAACCAGCCTGTTTAACAAGAGTTAAATACCTAACCAGGTATTTGTATTTTTCATTTGCCCTTTCTCAGAGTACAGGAAGCCAAAGGCCTGAGGGCCCTTCCCTTCTGAAAGGAATTGGAAAGACAGGATTAAGGTATTAAGTATGTTTGACTTTAATTTCAGTCAGAATGACTTGGATTAAATCAATTACCCTACCTCAAGGGACAGGGCATGAAGTGAGTTCTGTGGTCCGTTCACCGCATCGACGGAGAAAAACCCTCGGAGATGAAACTCTTCCACCTTCAAGCATCTGCCCCCACACACTATTATAATCTTGAACAAGAGGCTGTATTCTCATTGATATAGACCAGCTCAACAAATCGTATTAATACCAATGAACACAGTACTTTCAACCAATAAAAACTCGCACAACGAGAAATAAACCAGAACTTCAAATAAAAACAAAGTAATACCCTATTCACAAATGCGGCCTTTTAAAAAAACACGTGTAATCAGGGCATTAGGTTAACGGTGTCGTTAATCATTTTCTATTAATTAATACCCAAAATGGTATCGCACTTCGACAAGCCCAATGCAAGGATTCAGGTCTTAAGTACAACTCCACTGACCAGATTTGACAGCGGTTTCACGACCTGACCGGTTCATATACAATAAACTCACTGCATCAGCGAAGTATGAACATGGATATCAGCCATCTGCGAGAGAATTACACTCAGGCGGGTCTCGATCTGGACTCTCTTGATCCCGATCCATTCCAACAGTTTGACCTGTGGTTTCAACAAGCGGTCGAAGCACAACTGCCCGAACCCAACGCCATGAGCCTGGCAACAACATCCAGAGATGGTTTACCCAGCCTGCGCACCGTCCTGCTGAAATACGTAAGCCCCGAGGGCTTTGTCTTTTTCACCAACTACAGCAGTCGCAAGGCTCAGGACATTGCCGACAACCCCAATGTAGCCATTATGTTTCCCTGGGTTGCCCTGGAAAGACAGGTCACTGTTCGGGGTCGGGCCGAAAAGATTTCCAAAACCGACTCGCTAAAATATTTCGCCAGCCGCCCTCACGGCAGCCAGTTAGGAGCCTGGGTTTCACAGCAGAGTTCAGTCATCACTGGCAGAAAAGTGCTTGAGATGAAGCTGGAAGAAATGAAAAGAAAATTCAAGGAAGGCAAGGTTCCTTTACCGGATTTCTGGGGGGGCTATCGGATCATCCCTGAAGCCATAGAATTCTGGCAGGGGCGCCCCAATCGTCTGCACGACCGTTTCCTGTTTAAACGAACAGAATCCAACTGGTCAATAGAAAGGCTGTCACCATGAGTCAGAAGACGGCGGCCAGGATTGCCGTCAGAGACACCCTGATTCATATGGTGACCGTCAACAGACAGTTTCGTGATCAGGTCTATGATGACCAGCTCCTGCCCGTTTGGGTTATGAAATCCCCGGACGAAGACAAGAATGACCGTGCTCTGGCGGCAGAAACCAGCACCCGACTGATCTATACCGATCAACAAAACAAACAGGAAACAGCCCGACTGCCCGGAATAGTTGGCATTGCCAAAGAAACGCTGCAGACGGGTATAAAACTTAACGAAGCCCGGGAAAACTTCAAACAGGCTATGTCCGAGTTCAGGAAACTCTACGGAGACAGTATTGAGGCCATTGAAGAAACCTCGGACGAGATCAGGGAAAAAATGCTCGGCGGCTTGCAGTTTGCCCACATACATTTCGTCCAGAGTTACCGTCAACTAAAACTCTTTGAGACTCCACCCCGTCGCATTGGCTTCAGCTGGGCAGCCCACCACAGCGGCTCTGTGAAGCTTTCTGCAAATGAGGCGATTGATCACCTGCGCAAGAAATACCTGACTTCCAACGCCATCCAGACAGACATCCAGATGCTTGAGCAGATGCCTGCCGCTGAGACCGTTATTATTAAAAGAATGCTGAGCCCTCATCTGCGTGCCAACCTGACCTGGGCAAAGGATATTGAGCAACTGAGAAAAACGGATAAAGATTTTCGCAAACTCTATCCTGGCCAGATCAATACGCCCCTGCCTGTTTTTGTCCAGCTGGAAAAAGGCCAGCCATTACCAGAGTTCAACCGGATCAAACCTTTTGACCCCTCTGCCAAACAGGAGCGACTCACACGCAGTGACACCAGACTGGTGAAAATCTCGGAAAACCCGCACTCTCGAATTTATAAATATGCCTGAACGTGCCTGCTCATCAAAAATGCTTTTCGCTCCGGCCCGGTTTTCCATGGCAATGGCAAGGGCCAGATTCTGATCCCGGTAATGGTTGCGCAGACGTTCTTTTTCGGCATCGTCGGCCTGTTGGAAAATTGGGTCTGCGGTCTAGCTGGTCATAATGTCATCCCTGATCTATGCTGCTTTTTCAGTTTTTGTCGGGGTGGTTATGGAAAAGTCGTTATTTTCAGAGCTCAAGCGTATTGGCATTGATGAAGAACTGGCCAGTAAGGTCAGTGCTTCCCTTGATCCGGAATACAATGCCAGTAAAAAGGATATCCTGATCATGCAGGAAGCCATTATGCAGATACAACTGCAAAGTGAGCGCAATTATCAGTCACTGAGTTCGGATATCAGTGCCTTGCGTACTGAGATGCATAGGGAAATAGCCGGTGTGCGTACTGAGCTGCATAAAGAGATAGCCGGTGTACGTGCTGAAATTACCGATGCTCGAGCCGAGATGGGTTCCTTCACCCGACAATACATCATTACCTTTCTCAGTTTGATAACCACCATTGTCAGCGTCTTTATCATCAACTGGCACTTTCACTAGCGCAAAGGCTCATTGGTTGCAGTGGTTGTGCAGCAGCTGGCAATGGTGCAGCGGCTGGCTGTTGACCTCAGCCTTGCAGGGATTCCACCAACTCTTCTTTCAAATAGGCAGCCAACTCTGTGTAACCGCCAATGTACTTTTGACCGTGAAAGATCTGAGGCACGGTTTCAACCGGCTTTCCAACGGTTTTTTCCAGATCTGCCTTGGTGATACCTTCCGCATGAATATCCACATACAGCATGGGCAGTCCACGGCTTTCCAGTACTTCTTTAGCCCGCACACAGTAGCCACAGCCCGGACGTCCAAAAACGGTAAAACGATCCATAAAATCCACCTAACCCTAATCAGGATTCAAATTCATATAAAAGGATGCCACTGACTATAAACGAGTCAGTGTAATGCCTGAAATCAGTATTTTTTAACGGTTTGATAGAGAAAGTCTATCCGTCATTACCGAACCTCCTTATTGCCTGTCAGACCGGCTTCAACAACGGATTGCCCCGTTCTCCCAGACACCTCTTTTACAGCAGACTGGATTTTCAGCGGTGAACGATTACTTTTTTTTGTTGTCTATATATAAGTACCTAACCAGTTTGCATTGAAGTCAACCATTTTCAAGAGTTGAGGAAATATCATTTATGAAAAAGAGCTATCCAAAAAACTATCTGATGATTATTTTGGCTGCCGCTTTATTCAGTAGCGCAGTTTGGGCGGCGGATTCTTTAAGAAGCATCATTACAGGCAGGTTTGTAGCTTACCCCGTCCAGAGTAAAGATCAGGATCACAGAATATGGGTTCTGGATTCTGAAAACGGAAACGTTAAGCTTTGCAAGAAAGAGAACTTTGGCGGCGTGGTTAAATGCTCAAATTTCTCTGATTGACTCCTTAAAGCTGGGAGCTACTCTGGCTTTCAGCGATTTTTTGTTGCGTACATAAGTCCCGGACACATTGCTTTAAAAATTGAACGGCCTGCTTTCTGCCCGTCAGGCCATTTGCCCTGGCTATCTCCGACCAGTCATTCAACTGAAGTACTTTGGCTATTGAGACATTCAAAGCGACCTTAGAGACAGAGCTGTCAGAAATTTTTGATAAAAGGAGAGAGCGAATGGCAGGCAGACAACTTTCAAACAGACGATCCGAACAGACAAGAGATTTCAGATCCATCTGATCTCGCTGATCCAGAACCAATTCAATGTTTGAATGACTCAAGCGAAGTATCACTCGAGCCAGATCAGGAGTCATTTCTCTGAATACCCCGGGCAGCTGGATCAGAAAACCTGAGGTAAAACGACACTGCATTTCTTTAACAAGAAGACAAAATGCTTCATTCAGTGACTTCAAAACCATCATTGAATGACAGCCACTGGCCGCTTCACGGGTAATACCCACTCGAACAGGAAGATAGCCCGAACCTCCCCAAAAAGACGCCAGTTCTGAGGTTGCACCAAAACTACTGCCCAGATAATCCAGTTTTCTGAGCTTTGCCTGCTCTTCAATGCATTTCAACAGATGAGTGCCGAGCCCATTTCCCTGCAATGAAGGATGTACCGCAATTCGAATAACCCTCAAACCTTTAAAGCCTGAAGCCTCCGGAAAACCACAATGATTACTGAGAGACTGTGGAATAAGATGACCCCGAACCCTGCGCTGCCCAAGCCAGACCGCTTCCTGCAAGTTGTCTTCAATGCCACCTTCCAGCGCCATTAACGCCGTTGCCACGACACGTTCCTGATACCTGAGGCAGTGCACCTCGATATTCGGGCCATCCAGTAAATGCCTGAGATCAAAAGGACGGGTTCGATAATGGGCGAATACCAGCAGACCAAACACATCCGTCAGCAGCTGATCGTCATGAATCAGTTCAGTCGACTCAAGACGATCAAATGAACAGTTCTCAATACCTGCACCCTCTACCATTTCCTCCGAAACAGGTGAGGCATTCAGCATCAACGCTCTGAAAACAAACGCCTCGAAAGGATCATTACCAGCCCAACGGATCGGCTGTTTCAGATGCAGACCCTGCCATTTTGGCGTTAGTTCAGACAGTGTTGACTTGAACTTGATGGCAAAACCCCTGCCCGTTCCTTCATAGCCATGCTGGGTGGATGAGAAAACGATTCTGGAATGATTCCTTAACAATTGGGTCAACAGTGGCACCGGGATAGCAGCGGCTTCATCGACCAGCATTAGGTCGCAACCAGAGTCATCATCAGGATGCAGGAGTTCGTCGGGTGCTTTGAATTCAAGTATACTGCCTTCCCAAAGCAGTTTTCCCCGGTGGACTTCACACCCATCAAGCAATGATTCAGCGGTATTAAAGACGACTTCGGCAGAAGTCAGAGAGGGGGCCGTTACCCATATCCTTGAAAGCCCCGATTGCAGTAAGCGGGCGGAGGCAATACCCAGTGCAGCACTCTTGCCCCGACCACGATCTGCAGTCAGCACTAATGGACGACGCCGATGGCCTTTTGCCACGCGAAGAATAGCTTCAACAGCCCCGGATTGATCCCATGTTCTACAAGCACTGTCGCCTTTTGATCCAGCTTGATAAGAATCAGATAAATCGGTGTAACAAACAGTTTGTTGCCATCGAGCATCGCTGTTCTCGCATAACAGAGAGAGCGTCGTTTCAGACTTGATAAGGTTTGCCAGCCTTTTCAGATAGAGCCCCCCGATCTGCTCAGGCTGATAGGGGTAAACAGTAAGTCTTTTATGGTCCGGGTCGCAGTAATCTGGCCAGTTATCCAGGTCTGGCACCAGAAGTACGAAAAGCCCTCCCCCTTTCAAAGCACCACTGAGTTGACCAAAGGCATCGACATCAAAACCGGAAAAGGCGTTAAATACCAGGAAGTCAATCTCACGCCCTAACCAGCTTGTAGCTTTAGATGCAGAGATCGAACTTTCATTTCCCCGCTTGCGCTCACCTACCCAGAGAGCTTGTAGCTCCGGATTATTTGAGCACAGGAGTGCATTTTGAAACAGGCATTCAGCCTGCTGCTGTGCCCAGACTTCTGTCCCGGATAAAACCAATAGAGCACGATGATTGTTTTCAGCCGCCTGCCTCAGGATGGACTCAACTTTATCCATTTGCCGCCGCAATTTTTTCTAATGCCATCGTAACTATCCATAGTTCAGAATCAGCAGGAATACGGCTACCAAACTGTCTGGCAGGTGTCGCGTGGTTAATGCCTCTTTCTACCGGGAAGCCTGAACCCGTCCAGGCTTTAAGTCCACCATTGAGAAGTCGTACATCTTTGACACCGGCATATTGAAGAACAAACAAAACTCGTGCAGCGGCAATCATATCATCGCCATAAACGACTATAGGCGTATCTTTAGTGATACCCAGCCTGAGCAGGACCGACACCAGTTTTTTTGACTCCTTGATAATCGACTCCAGGCTGCCGGTTTCAACATGCAGGGCACCGGGAATATGCTCAACGACATAGCGAGCCCCCCTGCCCCAGGAGACATCCAGTACCATAAGATCGGAATTTACCTTAAGCTGCTCATCCAGCCACTCAGGTGTAACCAGTCGCTCATAACCCGGCAACTTGGCAGGCTTGCCACCCTGGGTCAGCCAGGAAGAAAAGCCTGCTTCAAACACACGAATCCGATCCTCATTAAAGCCCTGCTCATCCACCAGCCACTGGGCGAGCACCTGGGCATCCTGCTTGTCGCGACCATAAACAACGATATTGTTGTCAGGCGATATTCCCTTACTGGCCAAAAGGTTCTGAACAGGTTCAGGGTCGGCTGTCATCAAAGCCAGGTCAAAGTTTCGGGCACCCGGAATATGCCCCCCATCCGGATCATTACCCGAAGGCCATCCGTTATACCAGTTACTGTCTCGAACATCGACCAGGACCCAGCCCTGCTCCCGGACCAATGCTTCCATCTCAGGTTGATCAACAGATTTTAATGCCAGCCTGCTATTCCAAAAGCTGTCGCAGGCTGTAATAACCGGCAACAAGATGATTAACAGACAATTTTTTGCCCAACGCTTCATGGAACCTTATTTACCTGATAGTTATTGGGGTAACAGCGACGCTTATAGCTGTTTTACTTAATTGGGTGCCGTTCTGACTCTTTCAACTGCCAGAATGGTGATCGGGTCAACAGGAACATTTGCATGAGGCCCTCTATTCCCGGTTTTCACGGAAGCTATGGAATCCATAACCTCGTCACCTTTAATCACCTCTCCAAACACTGCATAGCCCGGACGACCCGGACGATTATTCAAAAAATCATTATTAACGAGATTAATGAAGAACTGAGAGGTAGCGCTGTCCGGGTCAGAGGTTCTTGCCATAGCGACAGTGCCACGACTGTTCCTGAGGCCATTACCAGACTCATTCGTGATAGGTGCCTCCGTCGGCTTTTGACTCATATCTGCGGTCATGCCACCGCCCTGAATCATAAAGCCAGGCATCACTCGGTGAAAAACCAGACCTTCATAGAACCCTTGGTCTACATAAGCGAGAAAGTTCTCTACGGTGGCGGGGGCCCTCTCGGGATTCAGGCGAACTGTCATATCACCTTTGCTGGTCTTGATCACTACATCAACAGGCTGCACAGCTTCTGAAGCAGGTTTATCTGGAGCTGTTGCTTTCTGCTCTGCCAGCAGTTGACTGGCAAAGAGTAAAAAAGATAGCGTCAGAACCCTTTTGATTGCATTTAACACTGGCGTTAACCCATAAGAAAGATGATTGAGGTCGTTATCCTACTGGATTCGTCGTTAAGGCTATAGTCTGACACGGAGAAAAAGTAAACATTTCTTCATTTTCTGTTCGCTAATCCATTGTTGTTATAGTGGTTGCTATAGAAGGAAATCAGACTAAGACTTGCAAATCCGCATTAGAAAGGTAATATACAGCTCCGCCGCACAGAGCGGCACGTCGGAGCGTAGCGCAGCCTGGTAGCGCACCACAATGGGGTTGTGGGGGTCGGAGGTTCGAATCCTCTCGCTCCGACCAGTTATACCAAGTGTTCCAGAGTTTTTCGCCCATTTCAAAAAACAGGGCGGGACACGTCTGGGACATGCAAGTCTTTCATTAGTTTTTCACCCTCCTGAATTTTTCTCTTTTGCCCACTCTGAATTTCAAAAAACTGTCTATCATGATGACAAATTTCAAAATAATCATTCGCAGGTAAGTTCGAAAAAACCGCGCACAATTTACATTCAGCGAGAATAAAGGACTGAGATATGAATTATCACTATACAGAGTGTGGTTTATCTTACATTTACCTTGCTGATGGGTACGATATTGAAACCATAGATGGTGAGACTTATGTGGGCGTAGAAGATGTTCATGGTCTTCACCGAATCATTGCCAAATATATTACTGAAAAGAAAACCCCGCTCCTGGGTGAGGAGGTGCGATTTTTGAGAATCGAGTGTGGCATGTCTCAAAAAAACATGGCGGAAATATTGGGTGTTAATAGCCAAACAGTTGCTCGCTGGGAGAAGGATCAAATCGCTATACCAAGAACCTCGGACGCAGTACTTCGATCTATCTATCTGGAAACCATAAACACGAGCAGCAAAATCAGCTTTTTCCTCAACCTTCTTGCACAGAGCGAAGAGGCACAGGCCATCAAGCAGCTGACGCTCAAGGCTGAAAATAATCAGTGGTCGTTAGCGATTTGACTTGTTCGTGCGCTTCAAGGCTCTATCGGTCCATGCATGGAAACAAGTTGATTACTTGCTGGCAAGGTTGTTGACGATCTGGACCAGCAGCTCTTCAACTTTGTCGAAGCGTCTACTGTGATCCGCCAATTCTTCCCTCACCCATATTTGCCACCTCAGAATCCAGGCCACTGTGCTTTTGAGGCCAGTGAGTATCTGATCGTGCTCACTAAAGCGCCTGTCCATCTCTTTCTTCACCCCGGTGATCTCTTACTTCATCCCCTCCTGTTCCCTGAGAATCAACCCTAGAGTGCCCTCAATACCAACAGGGACCTTGTCGCAATGCTCCCGATTCTTTTCCAATGCCGTGGCTCTAGCCTCAAGACTCATACTACTTCAATTAATGGTTTTTTATTCGAGATCTGAGCATAGCAGATTAAAAGGAGTTGTAACCCTTTCGAACAGTCGAAAGGTTAGCGATCGAAGTCGTGAGCAAAACTTAGGCAAGGCAAATCAGAGATAGGTTCTAGTACTTATTGCATAGGAAATCAATACAGTATAGATTTCAGGGAAATACAAGACTTCTGAATTTCGTGTGCAAAATATATATAGATAATAGAGATCACGATACTTCTCCACCTTTATACAAGGTACTTATTACCTAGCTTATATTCGCACCTTTACGGGAACATAGCAGCAATACGCAATGTAGTAACCCTTAAATCAAGTGTGCAAATACACTATTACTCAAAAAAAACATAAAACTTAAAATGCTCAGCCAGCTTTCGATATCTGGTTGTTTCAGATCATATCTGTAGGTCAGATGCACAAAACCGATCAAGGTATTGAAAATACACAATAACCTGATCAAAAGATAAATCTTAAAATACTCAGCCAAATTTTCCATCTCGATGTTTCAGTCTATGCGTGCTTGCGTCAGTCTTACAACAACTCACGAAGCAAAACTCGAAGGGCGGTAGCGTTTCAGAATATAAATCATTACGAACCATAGCGTAAATCTACTTATAGCTTGGGGAACAACCCCCTCAAATATCCATTAATCTCAGTCAATAGCGAACCAGAAGATTTGATGGCACAAAAGCCTGATCAGAAAACCATGCATCACACCAGTGATATTAAAAGTGGATTCTAAATTCACAATCTAACCCCTAAATTCTGTATTTGATACTTTAAATAAAGCTCACTTAAAAACAGCCAAAACTTTTAGAGATACAACATGAATGAATTTTTTATCGGTAACAGACGAATTGGTCCAAATGACGAACCACTGGTTATTGCTGAAATTGGAATCAACCACGAAGGCTCATTGAAAACAGCCTTCGAGATGGTAGATGCTGCAGCTGAAGCCGGTGTAGAAGTGGTTAAGCACCAGACCCATGTCATTGAAGATGAAATGAGTGCAGAGGCAAAAAAAGTCATCCCTGGCAATGCAGACGTTTCTATATACGAAATAATGGATAGATGCTCACTCAATGAAGAGGAAGAAATCAAGCTTAAAGAATATGTCGAAAGTAAAGGTATGATCTTTATTAGCACACCTTTCTCTCGTGCAGCTGCGAACAGACTCAAACGAATGGATATACCTGCCTATAAGATTGGTTCCGGTGAGTGCAACAACTACCCATTAATTGATTATATTGCCTCATTTGGTAAACCTATAATACTCAGCACTGGAATGAATACCATAGAAAGTATTAAAAAAGCAGTCTCTATTTTTGAAAAGCATGGCGTACCATACTCATTATTACACTGCACTAACGTCTACCCAACACCACCAGAATTAGTCAGACTGGGTGCTATGACCGAAATGCAATCTGCATTTCCGAATGCTGTAATTGGTCTGTCAGACCATACTGTTAATAATTATGCATGTCTGGGTGCCGTAGCACTGGGCGCCAAAGTCCTTGAAAGACACTTTACAGATAGAATGGATCGACCAGGGCCAGATATTGTTTGTTCAAATGATTCAAAAACCATGTCTGAGCTAATCTTAGGATCTAAAATCATCCACAAGACTTTGGGCGGAACAAAAACACCGATTAATGAAGAACAACCTACTATAGATTTTGCATTCGCAACAGTTGTTGCAATCAGAGATATCAGAGAAGGTGATCTATTCAGTAAAGACAACATCTGGGTTAAGCGCCCTGGAACTGGTGAAATACTAGCAGAGGACTTCAATTCGTTACTAGGCAAAGTCGCAACACGAAACATCAGCTCTGACGAACATATTAAAAAGTCAGATGTAAATTAACTTGCCCATAAGATCTTTCGAAGTTCATTCGTCAGCTCTTCCTGTTCTCTTCTCAACAGAAAAAAAAAGTCATGGAGCAACGTAAAATACTATTCCTCACAGGCACACGTGCTGATTATGGTAAAATAAAGCCTTTAATGCTAGCTACTGAAAATCATGAAAGGTTTGAATGCCAAGTATTTATTACGGGCATGCATACACTACAACGTTATGGTTATACTGCCAGAGAGGTTGTAAGCGCAGGTTATAAGTCTGTTTACACATTTATGAATCAACATGTTGGTGACAGAATGGAGATGATTCTGGCTAGCACCATTAAAGGTCTCTCACGTTACATTCATGAAAATAAGCCAGACATGCTCGTCATCCACGGTGATCGAGTAGAAGCCCTTGCAGGCGCCATTGTAGGAGCCCTTACTAATACACTGGTGTGCCATATTGAGGGTGGTGAGCGATCTGGTACGATCGATGAATCTATTCGTCATTCTGTTTCTAAATTATCTCATTTACATATGGTTTGTAATGATGAGGCAGTAAAACGGTTGGTCCAAATGGGAGAAAAACAGGAATATATCCATAATATCGGTTCACCCGATATAGATGCCATGCTATCGTCTGACCTGCCTGATTTAGATATAGTGAAGGAACATTATTCCATCCCGTTTGAAAATTACAGCGTTGTTCTATTTCATCCGGTAACCACTGATATTGATAATATGCCAGCCAATGCCAAAGCAATGGTTGACGCTTTATTGAAATGCCAAAAAAACTTTGTGGTTGTATACCCCAATAATGATGAAGGTTCAGATTATATTCTTAAAGAGTATGATCGATTGAAGTACAGAGAAAACTTTAGAATTTACCCTTCTATCCGGTTTGAGTCATTTCTGACGTTACTGAAGAATTCTGAGTGCATAATTGGCAACTCCAGCGCAGGCATTCGTGAAACACCATTCTATGGTATGCCATCAATTAATATAGGTAACCGTCAGAACGCAAGGTATTTTGCAAAGAGCATTATCAATACTGGTTACGATAGCGAAGACATATACAAAGCTATTCAAAAAGCCTCTCGCTTTACAAAAACCGTAAGAGACAGCTATTTTGGTGATGGCAATAGTACAGAAAAGTTCATCTCGCTTATAGAGAAAGAAGAAATCTGGTCTGCTGCAGACCAAAAACTATTCAATGATGTAGACTTTTCATTAATGGCAACTGCCATAAAGGAAGTAGCCTGATGCAGAAAAATACCTATACCGCCATTATCACTGCCAGAGGAGGCTCTAAAGGGTTACCCCGAAAGAATGTGCTTGACCTTGCTGGTAAACCAATGATTGCACACACTATAACAGCAGCACTGGAAAGCCAATGCTTTGAGCATATTGTTGTAACAACAGATTGCTCCGAAATTAAAGAGGTCAGTTTGACCTGGGGGGCTGAGGTCATTGACCGGCCAGATGAGCTGGCAACAGATTTATCAAGCAGTCTTGATGTAGTCAAACATGCTTTGTTAGAGCTTGTAAATCAAAATAAAGAAACGACGCATTTTATACTTTTGCAGCCAACATCACCTTTGCGTAGTGCTACACACATTAAAGACGCGAAGGAGAAATTCAATGCGTCTAATGCTAAAAGCCTGGTAAGTGTCACCAAAACAGACCACCCTATTCAAAAGAACTTATATTTTCGGAATGGTTTTATTGAACCGGTTTTTGACTGGGCTAGCCTCACAGCCCCAAGGCAAAGTTTAGAGTCAACATACTTAATTAATGGAGCAATCTATATATCAAATTGCATCAACTTCATAAAACGATTAGATCTCTTTGAAAAGCCGGTCATTCCATTTGACATGGAACGTAAATTTTCAATCGATATCGATAATATTGATGACCTGGTAAATGCTGAATCCATATTCTAGAGTTAGAGCTTTTTTTATAAGGAAATATTTTTCTTTTTTTGGTAAGAGCTCTGTAAACACTGAAAGACTCATTAAGCTAGCCTGTAGAGTTAGTCCAAGAACATTCCCTTTAGCTGTAAAGTTTTCAAAAGTATACCGTAGTGCTAACAATAATTTCTCTGCTGAAAGAATTATACGCTTTTATGAAATTCATGAGTCCCTTAAAGTTGATATTGCTAGAGAACTTTTTAAAATGAGATCTTTTTATAAAGTTGTAAGACTCTTCTCTAAAGAAAGACATGATGAAATTGAGCATAAATATGGCAAAAATACAGTTGAATTGATAGGTGATTCATATCATGCACTTAGAAATTTTGAACGAGCTTTGGAGTATTATGAGTACATTATAAATACCCATAAAGCAGCTAAATCATCAAGAATAAAGTCTGCTGAATGCCATTATCATTGTGGCAATTTTAAAAAAAGCTTATTCAGGTTAAAGCAATATATAATACGTAACGGTGTCAACCCAAGAAGTAGAATGTTATATAGCAATTTAGTTGGCAATCAGGCAAAAAAACAATATGAGAAAAAACTATTTATGGAAAACAAGTACGGCCTTAAAATCAACTACAAGCTAGAAATTATTTAATATGGCCTCATTTTCACTGAACCCTAAAGTTGTTGAAGAAAACATCAGTCGAATTGAGCATGAGTTCAATGTAAAAAACATAAGATTTAATGGCTGGTATGTCTGGAACGCTGTAAAGTGCTTGCTAGCAGGTCTTCACCTGTGGTCTTTCGATAGTGCTGGGCTATTGGCTTCGGCCAATAGAAAAACTTATTCAGTTTTTAATAGTGATTCCTCATTTCGTCAAAACAAACTCTTCGCAAAAGAGGTTGGTGATAATTTGCTATTAGCGAAAGAAAAACGCTGCCTTAACAATAATTATGAAATTATTTTTCTTGAAGCTCTTGATTCATTGGTTTTAAATGAGAGAGGCTCTTCAGAGAACAGGCTTTTTAAGCCTTTTCAAGATGAAATGTCAGAGTTTACACAGTTAAGCATTCTTCCATTTGATAACGGTTTCAGAAAAACCCAATTCGAAAGAGACATATTGTACTATAAGAAACCGATTGATAAATATATACCCAATAATTTTAAAGAACGTAACATACGAGGACTAAAAGAACTCTTCTTTTTCATTAGGAAGAATAAATTATTATGCCCATTCAGTTACGATTATGTTGATAGATGGATTAAATCCATATTTATAAGATCAGATAATTTCATAAATATTCTATCTAACATCTCACCTAAGCTTCTCATGTTGACCAGCTTTTATTCTTCTGAACGCCTGGCTGCGGTTATTGCCTGCAAACAGCTGGGAATAAAAACGGTAGAAGTACAACATGGGATTCTGGGGCCAAACTTTTATAACTTGAAAAAATTTGATCATCAAAAGGATATCTTACCAGATACTTTTTGGGTCTGGGGTGAGTCTTCAAGAAAATACATAAAGCCAGTAAAAGACGATTTAACACCAGAAGTGCTAGTAGGAGGGAAATTAGACTTATTTTCCTATAAGAATGGAAGCAATAAAGAAGGTAAAAAGATCAAGAATATTGTATTTATTGAGCAATATACTCACAACCATACAAAATCAATGATAACCAAGGCCGCTAATACGATAATTGACAATAATCTTCAGGATAAATTTCAGATCTCTTTGAGACTGCATCCTCGAAGTCATCATTTGATAGAAAAATATACAGACTATTTTTCTAGTTATTCTTTTTTTGATATACAAGAAACCACCTCAAAGAATATATATGAACTCTTAAATCAGGCTTATGCGGTAGTTGTTGAAAGTTCTACAGTAGCATATGAAGCCAGTTTTTTCGGTTGTAAAGTCCTAGCCTATGGCGAAAATGCCAAGGAATATTTTTCAGAAGCCATCAGCAATAAGTTATTTCATCATATCGATGATTACAAAAAGACTGTCGAATACATTGTTAACATGCCTGAGATGGCAAGCGATGGAGACAATCACTTTTTTGTCAATTGCAAAGGGCAGTCAGATTACAATCTGAATAAATTAAAAGAATACATAATTTGATTATTCATTTAATCTTTTTAAAATTTTATATAACGTCAGCTGATACAATTTGCTTAAAAAATACTCATCATTAAATTTATCGAAATATGCAATTAAACATTCATTGGGTGATTGTTTCAAGAATGATATTTTGATTGAGAACTTGACCAACAAACAATTTATTAATTTTTTTGAACAAAATCATTCAAAGCTGATTGTTAGTTGTTTTTCTGGATACATTGAGGGGGATGATGCAACCATTTTATCCAGAGTCCAGTCTGATCTAATATTATTCAATTGTCCCAACGATTACGAAAGATATATCGAATTATCGAAAGAGCTTGCTTTTTCACCAGATAACGCTTTTTGTTTTGGCTACCCTCAGCTTTTAAATATCAAACATAACTTCGTCAACAAACAAAAAGATATAGTTTTTTTTGAGCAGCTTGTTGCGCCCAGGAATTTTCGCGAAAGATGTTATTTATTAAAAAAACTCGTTCATTTAGCGAAATCAAAACCTCAGAAAACCATATTAATAAAGCCCCGCTGCAAACTCGGCGGTAGAACAATTCATAAACAAATATGGCATCTAGAAAGAATAAGAAAATTACTGAAATTAAAATTTCCGGATAATTTGCGATTTACCTACGAACCGGTCGAAGAAATCCTTCAGCACACTGACCTATGCATTACTGTCAGTTCAACTGTCGCAATAGAGGCTATGGCTCGTGGCATCCCAACAGCCATTGTAAGTGATTTTGGGGTACGAAAAGATATACATACAGCAAGCTTTGTAGGCAGTGGATGCCTGGCAACCTTTGATCAACTGGCTACTGGGTATGTGCCTTCGGTTAACCGACAGTGGTTAGAAAAAAATGTAAAAACACCTGATATGGAGGCATTAAAAATAAAACTAAATGAGCTTCTGATTCTTAAAAATAAAGGCCTGTTACCACATCGTCATATGCCAGATGGAGCTTTTTCAAAAGTACCGGATAACAGGCCATTATTGTTAAAAAGAATGAAAAAGCTAATGAGTGATCCAATAGGATTTTGTAATGACTCCAGGTATAAAGTTTTAAGAAATTTTGCAACAATTATCGACTCAAAAACCAATAGACAGGGAGTCTCACAATAAAGTCTGACCACAAAACATATTTTATATGCAGTAGCCACAACCTATTATGACATTTACCCGACAGAAGCCGTTTTCACCATTAGCTCAGATATTGAGCACAGTGTTTTAGAAGCTTTCTATTTTTTTCACAATAGTGTCGCGTAAACCTTCTGGAATGAGATCCTTATATTTTTTTAAATATCTTACAATGATAGGTTCATCAAGATAGCTATCAATTTTATTCAATCTTGACCAGATGACATCACTTTTAACCAGCTTCGCTGGTGATCCGGCCCATACCGAAAACGGTGTAGTTTTCCCTGTAACAGTTGAGTTAATGCCAACACTACTGCATGGTTGGATTTGCGCCCCTTTTAAGATAGTCACATTTTTTCCTATCCAGCAATAATCACTCACTTCAATACTCTTGCATTGATTGATTTTTGTATCGCTGTCTAAATCAAAAATAGGATGAGAATCGGTCGTCCTGAGCTGAACCCCGGCAGCTAACATACAATCGTCACCGAAGATTATGGATGCTTTTTCGGCGATTAATTCCAGTCTGTTTCCAAATCTGCACCTGAGACCAATATTAACGCTAGCTTTGTGAGAAACACTTAAGCTCCCCCCAAAGAAAATTGCACCTTTTCTGATAATAACACTATTATGATCACCAATAAGGTCGATCTTGAGATTATTGATTTTGGCACCTGACTCAATAAGCAGCGTATTACCGCTCCCCTTAGCCATTATACTAAGACCATTGATATCACTATTCATTTTGTTGATAGTAATATCGTTGCAATGTGTGTCTGCGTTGATTGATATCATTTTAATCTGGTTTCATCTTTCAGAGCCTTCGAGAAAAGCAGATTTTACCCAGCGGGTAAAGCAATCCAGAAATTAACCAGGATAAAGATGGCTGATCCTTAGCTTGAACTTATAATCCGAGGACATGCCTCCGAACAGTTCCGCAAAAAGCTCGCAACCAACCTATTTTCTTTACCAACCTCCCCTAAATACCGACATTAGTGATGATGTCGAAATTACCGATCACAAGGATATCGTTAAAGCCGTGTTCACATGACGTCAAAGAACGAGTATCTTCGAAATTTTCAAGTAAAGCGAGAAGGGATCAGGCTAATAAGTTTTAGGAAGTTCCGGATTATATACCTCTACCTCAACCTGTCAAATAGTGCGCAAGCCCTGCATCATTACTATTTTCGTTGACCCGATGCATTAGCCTGAATGTCGTTTTTTTCTGATAGAGCCTGAGTAGAGCAAAACTTGTGCGCAAGCTCCTTAGTCCAGATGTTGGCTATCCCAGCGCTTTCGACTAGTGATTCAGGTACATCTGGCCACTCCCTATCGGAGCCCAGCGACGCATCGGAATGGATGTCTAGGACTTATGTTGCGCCTTCAATACCGCCCCAATGCTCACGATGCTCTTCCAATGCCGTGACTCTCTCCAAAAGACTCACACTACTTACCCCAATGGTTTTTTATTCGAGATTGGAACGTAGCAGATAAAAGAAGAGCTGCAACTCAGTTACATAGAGGGCCTAAAGCAAGGAAACCAGGGCGAAAAATCACCCAGCACCGCTGAGCAAAATGACCACAGACATTACCGCACAGAAAGTGCGATTGGATTGCGCGATGCTGGCGACTCTTTAAACGACACTAACCTTACACCAAGTCTTTCATAACTGGATAAACACTAAAATACACTAACATGGTAATATAATAGGACATTGGCGATTATCATGCTTTTCTTATTTTTCCAAGCAGGTATACTACCTATTGCATGAAACATTAGTGCCATATAAATTACAAAAAGACTACAAAACCAGACATTTTATGAACAAAGCATGAATATGAACAACAGCAGTCGAGATACCTGATACGCCTTTATACCTAGAGTTTATTGCCTTCCTTGTCTTCGCACCTGTACAAGAACATAGCCGCAATAATCGGTGTAACAAAAACGAAATAATCAAGTGCAACAATACACAATTACCTGAATAAAACACAAAGCTTATAGTACTCAGCCAAATTTCCTAACACGCTGTTTCAGTATATGCGTGCTCGTACCTGTCCTATGACAATTCATGCAGCAAATCTCGAAGGGCGGTAGCGTGTCTGGATATAAATCGATGCAACTCCATGCTTCAAACCTACTAACGGTCTAGACTGGCTGACCTTATTTTTCTGATGCAATCAAGATCACCTCTACAAATTCAGTATGCTGTACTGCATGCGCTGCTCACACGCGAGCTTAAAACTCGCTTTGGAGCATACAGGCTGGGCATAGCCTGGGCCTTTATTGAACCAGTCCTGCAGATAGCCGTTTTCATGGGGCTGTTTTATTTCGGCGGACGAAGCTCTGTCGGAGGCCTTGAAATCCCCATATTTCTGGCCACCGGTATTGCCCCCTTTCTATATTTCAAGAAAGTCATAACGCAATCATTGAGCGCAGTGAATGCCAACAAAAATCTACTCATATACCGTCAGGTAAGAGTCTTCGACACCTTTTTGAGCCGCTTCATACTTGAATTTATAACATCTTTTATTGTCTTATCCGGGATAATTCTTATCACCTGGTGGGTTGGTTATGAAGTCAACCTGGTAAACAGTTTGATCATCATGTACGCCTACCTTTTGCTCAGCATCATTGCATTCGGGCTGGGCTTGATCTTCGGCGTTATCAATACGCTTCACCCAGAGCCTGGAAAATTTATACCCGCCCTACTGAGACCGCTCATGTTCATCTCTGGCACGTTCTTCTCCATCAACGAGCTGCCTTCTGCCGCACAGGAAATATTGCTCTGGAATCCACTGATCCATATTTTTGAATTTATGCGCTCAGGTTTTTCATACGACTATGATACAGGCCTGCTCAGCCTTGAATACGTGGAGATGTGGGCCTTAACAACATTAACTTTAGGCCTTCTGATGCTCCGGGCCAACTGGCGCAGGATGCTGACGCAGTGATCACCTTCAATAACGTCACAAAGTATTATCCGACTCCCAAAGGCCGCCACTACATCCTAAAAGATGTAGACCTTGTTTTGCCCGGTGATAAAAACATCGGAGTGTTTGGAGCCAACGGAAGTGGCAAGTCCACTCTAATGCGACTGCTGGCCGGTGTCGACCACCCCAACAAAGGCAGTATCAAAATAGCAGGCAATGTTTCATGGCCTCTGGGACTTTCCGGCTACCAGGGCAGTATGACGGGCCGTGAGAACGCCGAATTTATCTGCCGGATTTACGGAAAAGACAAAGATGAGATCAAGGATAAGATCGAGTACATCAAAAACTTTTCTGAACTGAATGACTTTTTCGAAATGCCTCTCAAAAGCTACTCTTCCGGAATGAGATCCAAATTCTCATTCGCCGTCTGTATGGCTTTTGACTTTGACTACTACCTGATTGATGAGCTTACAGCAGTAGGTGACAAGCGATTCAAGGAAAAATGTCGCAAAACCTTTGATGCCAAAAAAGGGATAGCCAATTTTCTTTTTGTCTCACACAACATTAATGAGCTAAAGCGGCAATGCGACATTGGCATTTATATAAAAGACGGCTCTATCCATGTGCATAACAGCATAGATGATGCCATTGCCGCCTATAACTCCATGTAATTTACCTGACCCTCTCGATATGCCAGACACTATTCAAGCACCACCTCAAACACCGCCTAAAGAAGAAAAACCAGCCAGCAAAAGCGAGTCACTTCGAACTCCATTACAGCTCAAGAAACCTGTTACTCCAGCATACACCATCAAGAAAAAGCTAAAACAGCTTAACCTTGCTCATAAGCTCAAGTCAGCACTTCTGACTCATCAAACCGGACAGTGGTTTACTGCTATTGTTCTTATTCCCTGGGCACTTTGTGCAATATACTTTACCCTGATCGCTTCGGATCGATATGTGTCCGAAGCCAGCTTTCTTATTGAGCGAAGTGACTCAGGCGGCGGCTCTATTGAAGGCCTCAGTCTGTTTGGCGTGACACCACAAGCCAGCAATGACCAGAAGATTCTGGAGACCTTTATACAGTCGCCCGATATGCTGGAACACCTGGATCAAAAGCTTTCATTGAAACAGCATTACATTGAATCTGGTGACTGGATTTCCAGACTTTCCCCATCTGCCAGTCAGGAAGATTTTCTCGACTTTTATCGCAGCCATATCAATGTGCGATACAACGATACCAATGGCATGCTGGATATGGAGGTTCAGGGATTTGAGCCTGAATACACCAAAAAAGTCACCGACCTGATTCTTTTAAAGAGCGAGAGCTTTGTTAATGACATTAGTCACAACCTGGCCAATGAACAATTAACCTTTGTACGTTCCGAAGTCGAGCGGGCGGAACAAAGACTGAAGGACTTCACACGAAGGTTATTAAACTTCCAGAACGAAACCGGATTACTGAGCGTCGAAGAGCAAGGAGCTGCACTGAGCGGCATAATGAATGAACTTCAGGCTGAACTGATCAGAAGCCAGACCGAGTTACAGACCCTGACGTCTTACCTGAACGAAAACTCAGCTCAAGTCATTGCATTAAAACAACGGATCAGTGCTCTTCAATCTCAGATCACCACAGAAAAGGACAAGCTGGTCGATAGTGATGCTACTTCGCTGAACGAACTTGCTGCTCAACAACAAGAGTTACAACTGGATCTGGAGCTGGCTACCCAGGCCTATACGTCGGCACTGGTTGCCCTGGAAACAACACGCACAGAGGCAAGCCGAAAATTAAAGCAGCTGGTCGTCGTCAGCAGTCCATACCAGGCGCAGGATGCCAAATACCCCAGGGTGGCCTACTCACTTATCAACATACTGCTGATTTTGCTGATGATATTTGCTCTGGCACGAATGATTCGCGCCACTATCCATGAGCATCGTGATTGACGAAAGATCAAGAAAACAGCATCGTTAAAGCATTCCTGATTTCCCAGACTATGAATTTATGAAACAACAACTCATCTCATCAACAGCTGCACTCATGCTGAGTGTGGCTGCTTACGCAAACACACCGATCCCCGAATCTACTGAAACGGAAACAGTAGGCCCGGAACTGGTTGAAACCGTCAAGCAACATCCGGTATTCGGTCAAAATTTATTTGAAGGGTTCAAACAGGCCGAGTTTAAAGGCTTCAACCCTGAGTACACTCTGGCCATTGGCGACAGAGTAACCCTGCAAATGTGGGGAGCTTATGAAGTGGCCGTAGAACTTACGGTCGATGCACAAGGTAATGTCTTTATTCCACAGGTAGGACCCGTAAAGCTGCAAGGTGTTGCCAACAAAGACCTGAACCAGGTTATCGAGAAAAAAGTTCGCAGTGTTTACCAAAAAAATGTCAACGTCTACTCCAGCCTGAATGCAGCAGAACCGGTTAAACTGTTTGTCACCGGTTTTGTTCAATCACCCGGTCTTTATGGCGGCTTTTCATCGGATTCAATACTGGCCTTTCTGGCAAAAGCCGGTGGTATACGTCCAGAGTCTGGTAGTTATCTGAACGTTGAGCTAAAACGCAACGGCAAGACCCGAACCATTTTTAACCTCTATGAGTTTCTTCTTACAGGTACCATTGAACAAGTTCAACTGGGCGACGGTGACACTCTGGTTGTCAACACACGACAAGGGGTAGCCGCTTTTGATGGACTGGTTGAAAACCCGGTTCAGATCGAATTCGCGAACGGCCAGACGGCTCTGAAAGACGCTCTGGATATGGTCGGTGTATTACCCGAAGCCACCCACGTTCGGATTGCCAGAAACCAGATGGCCAAGCGCAACGTGGAATACCTGTCTATTGCCAAAACAGCGGACGTGCAACTTCATAGTGGCGATGAAGTCACCGTTGTTTCTGACAAAATGCCGGGAACCATCAGTGTATCAGTCGAGGGGGAACACAACGGTCAGGCTATTTATATCCTTCCTTACGGCAGCACCATTAAAGATCTGATGGCCCGGCTCTCCCCTAACGACCGGTCCAATATGGAAGCCATGCAACTCTTCAGAGAGTCTGTAGCAAAACGCCAGAAAGCCATGCTTGATGTGCAGCTAAAACAGCTTGAGCAAGCGGCACTCTCGGCACGAAGCAAAAGCATAGGCGAAGCCAACTTGAGAAAGGCCGATGCACAATCGATCCTGCAATTTGTAGAAAGAGCCAGACAGGCAGTCCCTCGTGGTCAGGTGCTGCTGGGCCAGAATAAAACCCGCATGGATGTCATGCTGAAAGACCAGGATAGAATCGTTATTCCTAATGACACCGTTCTGGTTCAGGTGCATGGCGAAGTCATGTTCCCCAATGCCATGGTCTTTGATAATGAAAAAACCATCAACGACTACGTTTCCGCAGCAGGGGGCTACTCTCAAAAAGCCGATCAATCCCGAGTGCTGGTCCTGCATCAGGATGGAACGATTTCTCGCATTGAATACAACGATGGTCTGTTCAGTAGTGGTTTAGCGAAATACGACGTTAAACCCGGAGACGAAATCCTGGTGATGCCACAGGTCGATGAAAAAACCATGCAATATACCAGTGATATTATGCAGGTCATTTATCAGGTGGCTATGAGTGCGGCGGTGGTGTTGAGGCTGTAGCACTTTTTTGCGGTTATGAAAGGGTATTACTTTAGGTAGTAACCTTTCATGCTTATCCGTAGAAAAGCCGATCAAATCGGAATGACTGGTAATGTGGGTAAAATCCATTGTATGGCTTTTCCGGGCAGAAATTTGCCTGCGTTCGATGCTGAGGTACCTCATCAATCAAAAGGGTTAGTCACAGAAAAACCGGGGATTTTCATAAAATCGGTATCCCGGGTAATAATCTCACGGACACTATGCTCTTTCATCACTGCTGCAATACGACAATCGTGAACAAAGTTACCTCTGACAGGCGCCACTTGTTGGATAATTTCTGTAAAATACTGCAAATGGTCAGGGCCCGGATCAATCCGGGATACCACTGGCTGATCAAGAAGATTCTTTATATTGGCAAGTGCTTGTTCAATGCCCAGTGGCTTCGGCTTGATTAGCTTTGGATGGGTGACCACTCTCATATATTCAAAGATATTGATCCAGGTAATGCAGTGGCGGGTTTTCTGCGAAGCAACCTGCTCCAGGAGCCCCCTGGCTACCTTGTGCTCATCAAAAAAGGGAATGCTGGCGTAGACAAGAATATTGGTATCAATCAGCTTCATGGCTTATTCCGCTCAATTCATAGGGCATTAAGCCAGGTCATCAAGGTAGCTGCGATCCGATGGATCAAAACCATCGGCAGGTTTGCCATTTTCTGCCACATGCCACTGGAAAGGCACCTGCTCCGGTTTATTCTGCTGTGTGGAAATAGCCATGCGAATGAGTTGGTTTGCCAACTGGCTCACGGTTGTGCGCTCCCTGGCGGCTTGCTCCTTGAGCTGAGCAAGCAAGCCCGGCTCTAGATCCAGTGTTGTTCTCATGGTTTAAGCCCTTTTTTTAGTTTGATACATCATGAATGTGATAATAGTGCATCATGGTGCATTGGCAAATCATCATTAACAGAACCGGTTTTGACACTCACCTTTCCAGTAGTATCCAGTCAATAGCTGGGGCTAATGATTATTAATGGAATGGTGTGCAAATGACTGGTTAATATATAATCAATCCGTCGTCTGTTTGTACGGTTAATCCTGGTAATTTCAGTGCAACCTTTGCTTTATTGATAAATGTCCATGTATATGCGAAACAATACCGTTCTGGTGAGAGTCTATGGTGAAATAATGTTCCTAAATGACATGGTATCCACTGAGGGGCAAACATCGGCTTGCGCCCTTTGACACGTAGACCTCCAGGTATTACTTTGAGTAATGCCTTTATTTTCGGGAAGTCAGCCATGGCCAGCAGCTCTATTACCACCAAGGGACAAGTGACCATCCCCAGCGCCTTGCGGGAGAAATTCCAGTTGGAACCGGGCGATAAGGTGCTGTTTTTAGAAAAAGACGGGGTAATCACCCTGGTACCCATGAAACAGGATATTACCCACCTGGCCGGTTGCCTTGCCGACGATGTGGGCGGACGCCGGGCATCCCTTGAAGATATGGAATCCGCTATCAAGGAGGGCGCCACTAAGGATTGGGGGCAGAACAAGGAGCTTGACAATGGAAGGGATTGATACAAATGTACTTATCCGCTTCCTGGTCAAAGATGACCTGCAGCAGTACCAACAGGCACTGTCACTGTTTATCGGAATGCCGAAGGTTTATCTCTCCCCCATCGTGCTGCTGGTAGAAACGGTATGGGGACTCAGTCATTTCTATCAGGTCAAGCGGTTACGACAGTGCGAGATATTAAAGGCTTTTATTTGCCAACAGGGCGTTGTCACCGATGACCGGCAAGCGGTCATAGCTGCACTGGATGACTATGAACAAGGGTATGACTTTGCAGATGCAATGATTGGCCACTATAACCTCAGTCATCAATGCAAAAAGACCTGGACCTTTGACAGAAAAGCATCAAGACTGCCAGCCTTTAGCCTGATTCAACCAGATCACTGAAATAACAGGATGGAAAAGCAACAAGATAGTCGCTGGAAGCAACGATTTGATAACTACCAGCGTGCCTTAGGCCGATTGCAGGCAGCTGTCAGTCTGGCCAACCATCGTGTGTTGAGTGAGCTTGAAAAACTGGGTTTGATCAAAGTCTTTGAGTTTACCCATGAGTTGGCCTGCAATACCCTGAAAGGCTTTTTGATTGAGCGCGGGGCTGAAAGAATTTACGGTTCCAGGGACGTCACTCGCCTCGCCTTCAAAGAAGGGCTTATAGAGCAGGGTGAAATCTGGATGAGTATGATTAAAAGCAGAAACCTGACATCTCACACCTATCGGGAAGAAGTTGCTCAGGAAATCTATGAAAATATCATCAGCCAGTATTTTTTTGAATTCAAAGCACTGGAGCAGATGTTAAAAAGGCTAGGAGCCTGTCGGACTTAGGCGTCCGTAGCGAGGATTGCAAGAAATTGAGGATAAAAATCTCTGTTTCTGAGGAGAATAGCGAGCTATTTGACGAAGAAACAGGGATTTTTAGACCAATTTATTGCAACCGCAGTAGGACAGTCTTAAGTCCGACAGGCTGCTAGGTGACGATAACTCATGAAATTTGGCTTAAGTGATAAAACCATTGAAGCCATTCAAGACGTATTAAACCGACACCAGCAAGTTGGGAGCGCCATTATTTATGGTTCCAGGGCAAAAGGAAACTACCGCACAGGCTCAGATATTGATCTAACCCTGGTGGCTGCAGAGGGTGAAACACTGGATTTAAACCTGCTGTTCAAAATTGATGATGCATTGGATAACCTGCTATTGCCTTACAGTTTTGATCTCTCGATTCTGGAAGACATTGATAACCCGGCGCTGGTTGAGCATATTCAGCGGGTGGGAAAGCTTTTTTATCAGAGCTGACAGCCCCCGCCTATCGGGCAATGCTTTTCGGAGATACTGATAAGTTGGCACTCTTGGCAGCATACTGGTTTCAAAGTGAATCACAGCGGGCTGAAGCGCTCAACATGGCATGAGCTGTCGCTCCCGAACTGATTAAAATCACCGATCGGATCAAAGCCTACATACTCAGGCTCCACAATATAAAGTTAGGTGGTGGCCATTGAGAATCAGTCCGAAACAGAAAGACGACATCATAGAGTTGGTCAGGAAAGAGATCAGCCAGCAGGCCCGATTAAGTCTCTAATAACCTGCAATCAGGATCCAAGATGGGAAAATCAAATAGAAAAGGTATTATCCTGGCTGGAGGCTCTGGCACTCGCCTTTATCCTTTAACCCGTGTTGTCAGCAAACAGCTAATGCCGGTTTACGACAAACCCATGATCTATTACCCACTGGCAACATTAATGCTGTCAGGTATTACTGAAATAATGATTATCACCACACCTCAAGAGCAGCATCGCTTTAAAGAACTGCTAGGTGATGGCTCACAGTGGGGTCTTCAACTTGAATACCTGAATCAACCTTCACCTGATGGTCTCGCTCAGGCCTTTATATTGGCAGAAGAGTTTATTGGTTCAACTGATTGCGCCATGATACTGGGTGATAACCTGTTCTACGGTCACCAGTTTTCCAGTCTGCTTCAAAAGGCTGACAAACAACAGGGGGCAACAATCTTTGGTTATCGGGTCAGCAACCCTCAGGATTATGGTGTTATTGAGCTGGATGAAAACAACAAAGCCTTGTCCATTGAAGAAAAACCTTCTGACCCCAAGTCGAATTATGCAGCAACAGGTTTATACTTCTTCGACAACCGGGTCGTGGATTTTGCTAAATCGATAAAACCTTCAGCACGCGGTGAACTGGAAATCACCTCTGTCATCGATTGCTACCTTAAGGAAGGCAACCTGAATGTCACTACCATTGGCCGAGGCTCAACCTGGCTGGACACCGGTACTCACCAAAGCCTTCTTAATGCTGCTACATACATAGAAACTATCGAATCCAGACAAGGTTTAAAGATTGCCTGCCCTGAAGAAATCGCCTACAGAATGGGCTACATTAGTGCAGAACAATTGTTTGAAATAGCCGGTCCACTGCGTAAAAGCGGATACGGTGTTTATCTTATGAATATCATCGAAGAACTGGAAGGCATCAATTGGTTCGAACAACATAAGACCGAAGTTGCCTGAGGTATCATAATAGTGAAAGCATTGGAAACAGGCATTGAAGGGCTTAAAGTCATTGAGCCGCAGGTGTTTGGTGATGAACGAGGTTTCTTCATGGAAACCTGGCAGTCCAGAAAGTTCGAGGAACTTGGCCTTCCTGCCCATTTTGTTCAGGATAATCACAGTCGTTCCAAACAGGGCATCCTCAGGGGACTCCATATTCAAACACAACATACCCAGGGCAAACTGGTACGTGTTATACAGGGCGAAGTCTATGATGTAGTGGTCGACTTGAGAAAAGATTCACTGACCTACGGCCAGTGGCATGGCGTTTTTCTATCCGCCAAAAACAAGCGTATGCTCTGGGTACCCGAAGGTTTTGCTCACGGCTTTTATGTCACCAGCGCAAGTGCTGACTTCGTTTACAAATGCACAGATTATTACGCGCCTGAGTATGATCTGAGCATTGCATGGAACGATCCTGATCTGGCGATTGAATGGCCGTTGCTCAATGGCGAACAGCCTCTGCTGTCTGGCAAGGACGAGAATGCTATAGCGTTTTCTGAGGCCGGAAGCTGGAAACTGGAAGCGACTGCCAGGGATTGTGGAAGTGCCGAAAATGTCGGGAACAATTTTCGGCCTGGAAGTTGGGTAAGAGAAGTCTGAAGATGGGCGTGCTAATTACGGGTGCCAATGGGCAATTGGGCTACGAATTGCAGAGGACTGTGCCTTGCGGTATAGGTCTGTTATGCGCTGATCGGGGTCAACTGGATATTACATCTCAAGAATCTGTTCATGCTTACTTTGATGCTCATCAGCCTGAAGCGGTAGTCAATGCAGCGGCTTATACTGCGGTTGATAAAGCGGAGACGGATAGTGATGCAGCTTTCGCAGTAAATAACAACGGTGCCGCTTTCCTGGCTGAAGCTTGCTCAAAGCATGACATCCCGATGATTCAGCTCTCTACTGACTTTGTTTTTGATGGTTCTCAATCAACTCCCTATAAAGTGACTGACAAAACCAACCCTGTCAGTGTCTATGGAGAGAGTAAGCTTCAGGGCGAAAAACAGGTTCTCAGGATACTTGGAAACAAGGCCGTTATTATTCGCACAGCCTGGGTCTATTCGTCTCACGGTAATAATTTTGTAAAAACCATGCTAAGACTGATGCAAGAAAAAGATCAGCTGGGTATTGTTTTTGACCAAATTGGCACACCTACCTCGGCCAAGTCTCTGGCACTGTGCTGCTGGCAATCATTAAAAAAACTTCAAGCTTTGACCGCCAGGGATAATGGGAATGCAGAGAATGTCGGGAACAATTCTCTGCCCGGCTTCCAGCTTCCAGCTATCCTCCACTGGACCGACGCCGGTGTCGCAAGCTGGTACGACTTCGCTATAGCCATACAGGAAGAAGCCCTGACGCTGGACATCCTACAAAAAAGTATCCCGATAAAACCAATACCCGCTTCTGCCTACCCCACTCCGGCTGAACGCCCTGGATACAGTGTTTTGGACAAACAACCGACCTACTCTCAGTTAGAGCTTCCAATTGAGCATTGGCGAAGTGCTCTCAGGTGCGTGCTAACAGAGCTTAAGTCAGACAAACCAGTTTCATGAAATCACTATTAGTCACCGGTGGTGCCGGTTTTATTGGCTCAAACTTTGTCCAGTACTGGATAGAGCAATACCCCGAGCATAACATCGTAGTTCTTGATGCCCTGACTTATGCAGGAAATCTTGCCAGTCTTGACCCCATTAAAGAGCACCCCAACTATACCTTTGTGCATGGGAATATATTGGATACAGAACGGGTAGAAGGATTACTGAGAAACCATAAAATCGACACTCTGGTCCACTTTGCAGCTGAATCCCATGTAGACCGCTCCATAACGGCTCCTGATGCATTCCTTGAAACGAACATTATAGGAACCCACAGCCTGCTCAAAGCGGCAAAAAAAGTGTGGTTGGACGAAGACCTGTTAAAAGGTAAAGAGCATCGTTTTCACCATGTATCTACTGATGAGGTATATGGCACTCTGTCGTTAGGTGACCCAGCCTTTACCGAAAAGACTGCTTATGCCCCGAACTCACCTTATGCAGCCAGTAAAGCTGGCAGTGACCACCTGGTTCGGTCCTATCAGGAAACTTACGGGTTAAAGTCCACTATTAGTAATTGCTCAAATAATTACGGACCTTATCATTTCCCGGAAAAGCTGATCCCTCTGGTGATCACAAATATCTTGCACGATAAAGCACTCCCCATATACGGCGACGGCAAACAAATCCGCGACTGGCTTTATGTAGAAGATCATGCCCGCGGAATTGATCTGGTTCTGAACAAAGGCAAAGTTGGCGAAAACTACAATATCGGCGGCCACAACGAATGGCATAACATCGATATAGTCAGACTGATCTGCAAACTGATGGATGAAAGCTTCCAGCTTCCAGCCTCGGGCTTCCAGCTCAAGGAACGCTACCCAACCGCAAAGTCCGCAATAGCTGGCAACTCAGAATCACTGATCCAATACGTTAAAGACCGACCGGGTCATGACCGCCGTTACGCTATTGATGCAGCAAAAACACGTTCAGAGTTGGGTTATGAGCCTAAAGAATCATTTGAAACAGGTATTCGAAAAACCGTTGAATGGTATTTGAATAATCAAGATTGGTGGCTGGCTCTTATTGACGGGAGCAGGGAAAATAATGCCACTCCTGAAAATCTATAGCCTGCAGCAGCATGTAACCCTCAAAAAAGCCGACCACTCGTTCTGATACTACAAAGTGACAGCACTATTTCAGGAATTCAGTATAACGATTGCTGCTTTAGCGGAAGCATTGCCATATATGACGTTAAACCCTACGATAAAATTCTTGCTGTACCACAAGCCGATTTAAAAAACATGCAATATAGCAATGATATGATGAAAGTTATTTATTAGATTGCTATGAGTACCGCTGTGGCATTAAGCCTTTAGTTGTTTAATGTGCGTACGTCTTTCAAGAAGAATACCTTTTCAGCCATAAAACACTTTTCCCAAATATTACCATTTCAGTTCTGAAGCTAATCAACCATGACCGAATTAAAAAATATAATTGATACCAGCAATAGCATTTTGCCCACATTATCCTCCAAAGCTATGTTCTGGCGACCAAGATACCTGGAAGAATCAGAATGGCTGGAACATATACCCTTTTATTTCTGGCTGACAGAAGCTCTTGAGCCTGCAAGAATTCTCGAAACAGAAATGTCGGCTGCCAGCTCTTATTTTGCATTATGTCAGGCAGTGGACAAACTAAATCTTGAAACACTCTGCCATGCTACAGTGAGCAGTAACTTTGATGATTATCAAAAAATCAATGACTATAATCATGAACATTATCAAGAGTTTTCATTAATTTCTAAAGACTCCGGTAAAGAACTCATTAATGAATATGACGATAATTCTATTGATCTTTTTCTGTTAAAATACAATAACGCTATTTTATTCGATAAAGAATTGATGGATAAATGGCAAAAAAAACTGTCAGAAAAATCCGTTGTCCTGGTTCACGGCAGTCAGAAAAAAGAGCTCAAACCGATTTGCAGAAAACTGAAAGACACCTACCCCACTTTTGAATTCACTCATGGTAATGGGCTATTGCTCGTTGCTTTTGGTCAGGAGCAAACGGCCAGAGTGCAATCACTCTGTAATCGTGGATCGAACAACTCTGGTAATCGAGTTCTACATGACGTATACAGAAGACTAGGCAGAGCCTGTTATGATAGCTGGTTAAGTCAGAGCAATAAATCAAGGGTAATTAAACTCAACAATGAGATTCTTCAGCAACAAGAAAAGCTGCTATTAATTGATAAAGAAAAAACAGCTGCCATTGCTCAACTTAAGATAGCCGAGAAAGATAGAACTGATATTAAAGAAAATCTAAAAATCTTGGCTGACGAGAAATCAGCTATCGAAAAACAACTCACATCATTCAGAAATGAATCTCATAACAGTCAGAGAAAAATTGAGACATTAGAGGTTGATGTTGCGCAATTGAAACGGCAAGATTCAAAAAAGAGTGAAGAAAAGCAAGCTCTTGAAGATTCAATCAGTTTACGATTTGATGAACTGGCCAAACTGACTACATTGCTTAATGAGACAGAAGCCGAACTAGAGGCAGCCAGGGTTGAGCAAAAAAAACTGCAACAGGCGCTGGAACACTCCCTGACAGAGGCCAATAAAGCCCGTTTAGCGGAAATCAAAAAACTGACTGAACAATTAAAAAACGAACAGGGTAATAATCAAAAGGCAGGGGTGGAGCTGACCGGCGCAACCCAGAAATTGATAGAACAGGATAAGTTAATTAAACGGCTGGAACAGAATAACCAGTTGTTAGAAGCGGATCAGAAACAGGCAGCTTTGACCATAGAAGAGCTAAAGCAGGAGAACCGCCGACTGGAGCAGTCTCTGCAACAGCGTTTTGATGAACTGGCTATGCTGACTTCGATGCTGGAAGAGAAAGAGCAGCAAATCAAACGGCAAACTGTTACCAGTGTTGAAGAAAAAACGAAGAAAAAAGCGGCTGGTAAGAAACGGTTATCCCAAGGCTTTAAAGTACTAGGGAAAAGACAGGCTGCAAAAGCAAAGCTGAAAGAAAGGATCGAACTGATAGAACATTCTGGTTTATTCGATATTCAGTGGTACACAAAGACTTACCCGGCAGCAGCGAAATATAAAGCGGGGGCTATTGCTCACTACCTGATGATGGGTGCCGAAAATAACCATAACCCATCACCGGGCTTTAATAGCAGCTGGTATCTAAACACCTATCAGGATGTTAAAGAAGCCGGATTAAATCCATTACTCCATTATATCCAGTTTGGTCGCAATGAAGGCCGCATATTGAAAGATGCATATGAATAAAAATCTGATTTTATTGAGACAAATAGTTAATTAATAATATCTAAATAAATATAAAGAATATTCAATTTTTTTTGAGGTAAACTTAGAGTGAAAACTATTTCATACTGTATTCCAGTCATGAATAGGAGTGATGATCTAAAAGCCACACTTCCACATAACATCAGTATAATCAAAAGTTTTTCAGAACAAACTGAATTAGTAGTTAACTGCTTTGATAGTGATGATGTGCTTTTTAATTGGATTTCAAACAAATTCAATCAAGAGATAGCTCAAGGATTGTTGAAACTAAATAAAAGACCAACTTTACCATTCTGGCATTTTTGTTGGGCAAAAAATTCATTTAAAGGCTTTCTGGGTTCTAAATACTATGCAAGTCTTGATGGTGACAATTACCTCACAGAAGAAGAAGTAAGTGAGAGCTTGAAGTTATGTCAAGATAAAAAGCATGAGTACTTAATTCATCTTTTTACAGGGCAATGGGGTGACGGTACTTCAGGAAGAGTAATTGTTTCCAATAAGCATTATAAAAAATACGGTTATATTTCTGAGCTATATCCTCGTCAATTTGATGAAATGGCCCTAATTCTTAATGTATTAGAGAACGAGAATATTATCTTTGTAACCAAGCCTAACGTAAATATATTTGAACTTTCGGGTTATGCGAAGCATTTTAAGAGCGTATCATTGCTTAAAAAAATTGAAATTAAAGAAGTAGATTTTGGTTCTATTATTCCGCCACTACTCCCCCGAGGTGAAGGATATGCGGAAAAAGATCCAAAACTAAATATATATCAAAATATCAATGCATATTATTCGATGTATAAAATATCAAATAATGATAAAGCAAAAAAAGAATTTCATTTTAAATTACAGCAAGAGCAAGAAAAAACATTCCAACTTGACAATTTGCACGAGTTGGGAAGAATAGCGTTTTTCTTAACAAGTTCTGGCTATCCTGAACTCTCAAATGTGCCTACAGTATATTCCGTAATTAAAGATGACTTTCAATATCTAAACGCTTGGTATCGTCATTACAAATCAATGGGCATTAAAAGATTTATAATTGTTGATGACCAATCAAGTAGTGAAATATCTAAAGAATTACCATTTGATGATGTCTTCGTTTTCAAACCAAGAATAGGTAACTTTAAACTATTCAAGGTTCATTGGATTAAGATTTTGTGTAGTTTGTATCAAAATGAAAACTCATGGATTTTAACAATTGATAGTGACGAGTTTTTGGACTTGAAAAGCTCAGGCTTTAGTAATGTTAATGAACTCATTGATAATCTGGAAAATAAAGATCTACTTTATTCAGGTGGCATTCTGATTGAAATGTTGCCTAGTGGTAAGACTGAAATAACCGACGAAAATTTTCTATCAAAAATGAATCATCATTTTTGGAGAAGTGCTACAGAAAAATATAACTATCAAAATATACCGAGTATAAAGTGGGGTTTTTCGCATAACTGGGCTAAATCATTTGAGTTTGATTTTAGATACAGGTTTTATGGCACAATTGACTCACTGAGAAAATTTCCAGTATTGAAGTTTAATAAAAAAGTCAAATTCAATCAGGGTTTTCATGCGTTAGGCTATGCAGATTACCAATTTACATCAGAAGATTTTTTTGAAAATAAAAATATTATCATTCCAATAAAACACTATAAGTTTCAAAAAATACTCAAGAGTGATAGATTGAAAGGTAGCAATCTACCAGCATTTGACTCCTATTTTGGAAGAACTGCAGAAAACATTAAATCAATTATCAATTCAAAGACTGAGTATACTATAAATCTTTTTTACGTTTCTATTCATAAAAGGAAATATTCTGGAAGAGCTATTTTTAAAAGACTGAACGATTTTGTTGAGGATTGAACTGTGACTGATGAAATGGAATTAATGATATTTAAATTTGAACAGGCAATAGAAGAAATTGAGCTTTATTACGCTGAGCAAAATAGGCTATTGGAGTATATTACCAGCCTAGAACTTGAACTTGCAAAATATAAAAATAAAAAAAAACAATTCAATACTGAAGATGAGTTTGACGAGCATTACTATCTAAATAAATATCCCGATGTTTTAAAAAGCAAGCTCACAGCAAAAGAACACTATTTAAAATATGGGAAATTCTTAGGCCGTAAACCTAACTCTTTCAATAACCGGTAGCCCTCTGAGTCATATTTGCTCAGCCACTGTTTTTTCAAGATTGTTGTTGTACCAAAAATAGACAAAAAAGTTTACGATGGTCCTTTATTCTACTGCCAGCGTAGCCTTGGTATAAAAGAGGGTAGTCATAAACTCGGGGTTTTCTTATTTAATTGGATGTTCTGTTAAGATTTTTGAAGGTGAAATAAATGAGATTGTGTATTTGCATCAGTGGGCAGGCTAGAGGCCAGCTTGAATCAATGAATGATTTGGCTAAGCAGCTGACACAGGTGCCTAGCAATGTTGAAATCACTTGTATATTTAGCTTGTGGAAAAATGCGTCATCAAAAGTTGAAGGTCCACTTGACTTTCCTCAACTAGCTAGAATATTCGAAAGAAACTTATCTTTCACTATTCCAACTAGCTTTTATCATCAAAATTTATGGAAAGAGCTGCCAAAAACATATCAACGGTTAAAATATAATGATCTTGATGTTGAAACTACAATTCGGAACCTGTTTCCCAATTCAATAATAGATATTGAGGATCAAATTTTAGACTTGGAACTTCCTGCTCATTTAAATGGAAGGAATTCCAAAAAAATGTTATATAAAAGATGGCGAGCAAACGAAATAAAGAAAAAAATTGAGCGTGATCGTAATAAGCAGTTCGACTTAGTAGTTGTAAGCAGGCCAGATTTGAATCTAAAATTGAATTTCTCTGAAATAGCTAAGAATAATGCTGTAGAAGGTAAAATTTATTTACCCTTAAATTCCAATCATAAAAACTACACCAATGATGTAATGGCATATGGAAGCTCTAAATCGATCGACATCTATACCTTACTATTTTATAAATCAATGTTGAAAGAGTGGAGATATATTCATAATGACTTATATTTTCACCTGGAAAGCAATGAACTAGAGCAAGTCAAGCCAGTAGCAATAACACCATCAGGTTTCGAAAATCAGAAACTTATTTCATATGATGAAATAAAAGGGGAAAATAAAATTCTTGACAGCATTTACAACACTATGAATGAAAGTGATTTTCTTAGCCTAAACTTACCCAACGAAATAAATAATGCCTGGTTTATAAAGTCACATATAAACGAAATTGAAAAAGGCGAATATTACAAAGCATTAAGGTTTTTATTGCTTGCTGACCTATCTTCTGCCATCTATAAAAGAATAAGTGTTAATAGAAGAGAATATATAATAAGACAGCTAAAATTCTTGCTTTCAGAGTTAAAATTTAGTTTGAATGATTTGTTTGAGTTTTTAAATTCTGAGAAAATTATGACTGATAAAATTTTGCATAATATTTCTGAGATTAACCTTTAACACTAACCTGCAGCTTTATTGACCAATCATAAACAAAATAGAAAAGTGAGTTATTTCAGTCTCATTGAGTTAATAACAACACCTGCACACTGGTCTTTTAACATCAATTATTTTCGAGTACCCTAGCCGTATTGCTAGTACATTATTTTTCACTAACAGCCTATCCCGTTCGGATTAAATTTTGCTTTAATCCCATAGGGTTATTAGTTTTCCAATACTACTCGGAAAACTAATCGGTTGATATAAAGGCTTTAACTCTAAATACTTTAACTTAAATTTAAATTAATAAAATCACTTAAATGAAAAAACTAATAGTTGATCTTGACAATACATTATCATTTAACGTTGCAAATAATTACAATGAAGCACTGCCTAATAAAATGGTTATTGAAAATCTCAATAAATTTAAAAGAAAAGGTTATGAAGTAATAATTTTTACGGCGAGAAATATGCGTACATACGGCGGTAATATAGGAAAAATCAACATCCACACATTACCAACCATCATAGAATGGCTCAATAAACACCAAGTACCATACGATGAAATCATAGTCGGCAAACCTTGGTGTGGCCATGAAGGTTTCTATATTGATGATCGCGCTATCAGACCCAGTGAATTTTCCCGACTGTCGTTAGATGAAATTAACGAGCTTCTGGATAAGGAAGTCGAATTCAGGAGCCAGCAGTAATATGTTTTTAATTACATCAGGGGCTTATGTTTCTCAGGATCTTGTTTCTGAGATTGGCCAGCTCCCACCTGCTTTCTTACCAGTCGGGAATCAACGACTGTTTATTTACCAGCTGGAACAATTGGCGCAGGTATCTTCGGATATCTACCTTTCCATTCCGGAAGGCTACCTACTTGAACGCCATGACCTGACATTGCTCGAACAATACGGTGTCAGTATTTTGCCCGTGCCTGAAGGTCTGACCCTTGGCGAATCGGTTCTGTATTGCTGGAACAGTACTGGCAAACGTTATGATAACTTGCAAATCCTGCACGGCGACACACTGATCCGTGGTATGGATTTTAGCCTGTTGGATTCGGTGTCTATTGCCCAAAATCAGGGCTATTATCACCGGGCCACGGTTTCCCGGGGTAATCTGGTCAATGGCGCTATTGAAGATGCCTGGGCAGGGGATGATGAGTGGATTTTATCAGGTTATTTCTCATTCAATCAGCCGCAAAAGTTCATTCAGGGCATTGTAAAAAATAGCGGTGATTTTATTGCTGGCCTGAAATATTACAGCCATATGTGCCCGTTAAAAGGTATTGAGAGATGTGAATGGTTTGACTTTGGTCATATCAATACCTTTTTCCGTTCCAGAACCCTGATCACTACTCAGCGCGAGTTTAACGAGATGTCCATCACACCTCGCGTTGTTGAGAAAGCCAGTAAAAAGCGACTGAAGATGCAGGCTGAAGCGAACTGGTTTAAGACCCTTCCAGAAGAGCTTAGAATTTTTACGCCACATTTGGTCAGCGATCGTACCGAAGACGAACTGGCCACCTATTCCCTGGAATATCTCTACCTGCTGCCCCTGAACGATATGTTTGTTTATGGCAGACTGCCTGGCAGTGTCTGGCATCAGATCTTTCAAGCCTGCCAAGAAGTAAGTGTGGCTTTCAAAGGCCATCAACCACTGAAGGCCATTGCTCCAGAGCAGTTGGATAGTTTGTACCTGCCAAAAACGTTAACTCGGCTAGAGGACTTTGCGGCTCAAAGAGACTTTGACCTCAATAAAACTCTTACATTCAATGGTGCAGCTCTACCCTCTTTGCTGGATATCGCTCATGAAACGGCCCAACTGATTGAGCGCGCGGTGCCAGGTGATGTTGGAGTGGCCCACGGTGATTTCTGCTTTAGTAACATCCTCTACGACTCCAGAGTGCAGGCAATCAAACTGATTGACCCGAGGGGCCTAGACAATGAAGGTAATCTCACGATTTATGGTGACCGTCGCTATGACATCGCCAAGCTCTATCACTCGGTGATTGGTCTTTATGACTTGATTATTGCACAACGGTTTGAACTCGAATCCAGGCCTGAAGCCGGTGAGTTTTATCTGAATTTTCCTGATGCGGAGCGCCTTCTGGAGATTCAGGAAACATTCCGGAAGAACTTCTTTCATCAACAGCCAAAAACTGAAAAACAAATTCTGGCTATCACGATTCACCTGTTCCTCTCCATGCTGCCACTGCATTCGGATCGTCCTATAGGGCAAATGGCAATGATTGCCAATGCATTACGTCTGTATCGCATGCTGATAGAGAGTGGCAACGTACGATTTGAGGAGGCTGCATGATTGTCATGCCTATGGCGGGTTTAAGTTCCCGATTTTTCAAAGCAGGCTATGAGCAGCCTAAATACATGCTTGAGGCTCATGGCAAAAGCCTCTTCAGACATGCAGTCGAGAGTTTCAGACAGTATTTTGAGACAGAAACGTTCCTGTTTATCATCAGGGATGTGTATGGTACGGCTAACTTTGTACGAGATGAACTAGAACAGCTGGGTATCAGTGCCTATAAAATTCATGTACTGGGTGAAGAGACGAGAGGCCAGGCCGAGACAGTCTATCTTGCTCTGAAGGAGATAAATTCTCAGGAATCTATTACGATATTTAATATTGATACCTTCAGACCCGGTTTTACCTACCCTGATAATCTTGAAGAGCTGGATGGCTACCTTGAGGTATTTAGAGGTGAAGGTGATAACTGGTCATTTATCAAACTTGATGAGTCCCAACCACAGAGAGTGACAAAAACGACTGAGAAAAGTCCAATCTCTGATCTCTGTTGTACTGGGCTTTATTACTTCTCCAATATGAGTGACTTTAAAGAGATCTATCTGGAATATGCCTCAAGACCAGAGTCTGAGTGGGAAAAGTCTGAGTTATACGTTGCTCCTTTATACAACCTGTTGATTTCTAGAGGGGCTTTTGTGGGTTATGACCTTATTGCCTCGGAGGAAGTGATTTTTTGCGGTGTACCACAAGAGTACCTTGACTTTAAAACTACGGGCCAATAATTCAAAACGACCTATCATGACATATGTCAAACAATTCTAATTAAGTCGTCGCTTCGTCCAAAACGGGTAAAACTACAAAGTAGCCGACTTAATCGCAGGGTAGCCAGTCATCCTCAATCACTTGCTCGAAGATCCATGGGCACTCGGGTGGGTAACTGTTATTATCGAGCTGCTGATGCTTCTGCACGTAGCGGTTCATTTCTTTAATGGCCATGCGCTTGGCACTGGGATAAACCTCACAGAGTGTTACGCCGGTCTCTCGTTTCAGAGATGGGTTTCTGCGAAGTAACGACCTTATATCATCCCTGGCCCTGTCTATGCTTGCAAACCATTCACGACAATTATACGGCTCCGGCAATACCGGATTGATAACCTCTACCTGATGTTGGTATTTCAGCAGATGCAACAAAAGAATCTTCAGATGTGACTCAAGGGTATGATAGTTGTTCCCCATTTCCTGTTCCATTGCCTCTAGCAGGTTGGGTATATCCAGTTCGTTAAGCCTGTTGTTTTTCAGCAGTTCACGTTGCCGTGCGATCCAGCCGTGATAGTCGGACTTATAAAGGTTTTCCATGATGACCTCTTAATGTTTAACTCCGTTGAACTTCCAATGTAGATCATCTGTTGCAACTGATCCAGCGAATTCATTGATCAGGGTGAACCCTTGATGCTGAATGTGCATCTGGTTTACATGGCCTGAAAAATTCAAATTCCTTGATGATAAGATCTGCCTGTATTCTTTTGTTTTTAGAATTATGCAAGACATCCAACTAATAAAGACCTCAGATTATTTCGATCAAAAGGCCTACCAGGAGAAATACCTCAAGGAGGGTGATGATGATTTAACAGCCCTTGAGCACTTCTGCACAATAGGCTGGCTCAAGGGCTATTCCCCCTCCCCTCGTTTCTCCATTGAGTGGTATCTGGAAAACAACCCTGACGTTAAAGCATCAGGCATAAACCCACTGTTACATTTTCTTCGATACGGAAAAAATGAAGGCAGACTGCCAAGATCACTGCAAGCCATAGAAATTGAAAAGCAGTTATGGAATAAGACTGATCATGTTGATTCAAGCCTTAAAAAGCTGGGTCAACTATTAAACCATGGTTGCGATGCGGAAAGGCTTTACTCACACTGGGCTCTTACGAGATGGTATGCAAGCCAGGGACAATGGCAAGCAGCTCTGCCTGTTGCAAAATCCTTGCTGAAATCCATTCAAAGTAACGACTACCAGAAGGCACGTGAAGATTTTCTGGCTCATGATGGCCCTTTCATACTGATATTCTGCGTACTTCTGGAATGTGGTGATATTTCTTCGGCCAGAGAGTTACTGAATAAACTTCAGAAGTCGTTAAAGCATCAACCGGATATTGCATTAATGCAGTGCTCTCTTGAGCAGACAGACCAGAACAGTAAAAGGGATGGTCTATCTTCATTGGTGCGCTTGTATCGATTAAATAAATTGCTGGTGCCCGACTACAAGAGCATTAACAGGGGTTTGGACCTTGATAATTTAACTACAAAATCCAGTTTTGTGTATCAATGTACTGAACAGCCATTGGTCACGGTGATCGTTCCTGTTTTCAATGCTGAAAAAACACTTCCGACAGCGATTGAATCTTTGCTCAATCAGACCCATCAGAACCTTGAGATTCTTATTGTCGATGATTGCAGCACCGATGGTTCGCAGAGAATTGCTGAATTATTTTCTGAACGGGACAAAAGAGTTAAAGTCATTCAGCAACATTGCAATCAGGGGGCCTATGCTGCAAGAAATACAGGCATTAAAGTTGCCCGTGGCGACTATATAACCACCCATGACAGTGATGACTGGTCTCATTGCCAGAAAATCGAATATCAGGTTCAAGCTTTTAAAAAGTCCTCCGTCATTAAAGCGACTACTTCGCACTGGGCTCGTTGTTCTGGTGAGCTTGTCTTTGGTTCCTGGCGCCAGGAATCCAGTTGGGTACATCGCAACGTTTCATCATTGATGTTTCATCGATCGGTTTTCGAACAGCTGGGCTACTGGGATAGAGTTTCCATCAATGCAGACACTGAGTACTACTATCGTATCGCCAGTGAGTATGGCGATAACAGCCTGTATGAAGTGTTGCCAGGCGTTCCATTATCGTTTGGCAGATGCTCAGAGAATAGTCTGACGGGCACCTCCGAGACTCACTGGCGAACACAGTTCGGTGGTCTTCGTAAGGATTATATGGATGCTGCTCGAAGCTGGCATCTGCGGGCAAAAAAAGACAGCTCGTTGTATATGGAGTTCAACCCGGTGCAGAGAGCTTTCACTGCCCCGGAATCCATTCAACGACCGGGTTTATATTTTGGCAAAGCGTTATACCCTGTTCATAAGGGTAGTCAGGTTGTATCTACTGACAAACCAACCGTTTTACTCTGTGCTCATGCCGCCGGAAAAACGCTCTTTGGAGCAGAACGCAGCTTTCTCGATTTGGCCAAGGCTATCAGCATCAATGATTACCGCCTGATTATAACTCTTCCTGAAGCAGGCAGCCCTGAGTATCTGGATGCCTTGAAGGGCTTTGCAAGTTACATTATTGTCATGCCCTATTTATGGTGGCATGAAAAGAGACCCGTAAATAGAGAGTCGGTTGATCAATTTAAAGCTGTCATTCAACAATACAAAGTCAATCTGCTTCATGCCAATACACTGGTCCTCAGGGAGCCGTTAATGGCCGCAAGAGAATCGGGTATACCCGGTCTTATGCATGTGAGAGAACTACCGGAGCTGGATCATGATCTCTGCGAAGCTCTTGGCTCTAATCCTGAAAGAATCAAATTCAATATTAACAAGTGGGCAGATGGTTTTATCGTTAATTCGCTCTGTACTGCCCGCTTTGTCGGCTCTGAAGATAGAAGTCAGCTGTTATACAATACGGTTGATGAATGCACAATTCCTTATGCACCATCCAATAATAAAACGGTTCGTTTTGCTCTGATCAGTAGCAATATACCTAAAAAGGGAATTGATGATTTTATGCAGCTTGCCAGGAGGGCTGAAAACAACATCAAAAATGCTCAATTTGTGTTGATAGGCCCTGAGAATGAATACACTGGGGCCAGACTTTACTCTAAAAATAAACCAGATAATCTTGTGTACCATGGCTATGCACAAACACCCAATGAAGCACTTGAAAATGCAGATGTTGTTTTAAACCTCTCAACCTTTCAAGAATCATTTGGACGCACCATTGCCGAGGCCATGGCGTCTGGACGACCTGTTATAGGCTATCGCTGGGGAGCCATCCCGGAACTTATTGATAATGGTGTCAATGGTTACCTTGTTCATCTGGGCGATATTGATGGCTTATTGAAACGTGCAGAGCTCCTGGCGCGCTGCTCCGAACATAGAAGAGCACTGGGTTTAGCGGGCATCAAAAAAGTAACCGAAACATTTTCTTCCAATATATTCTGCCAGCAGTTGGACACAATCTATTCCGGTTGGTTGGCATCTTAACTCTAAGTAATTTTTCTCATAATAATGAGTGTTCAATAATATTCACTCATCTATAAATATTAAATCTTATGTCAATGAAAATAGCAGTTGCAGGCACCGGTTATGTTGGATTGTCCAACGCCGTACTTCTTGCCCAAAATAATGAAGTCAAAGCCATCGATATTGTACCCCGCAGGGTCGATATGATTAACGACAGGATGTCGCCTATCGTTGATGCCGAGATCGAGGATTTTCTGGCTAACAAAGCTCTGAATCTGCGAGCGACAACAGACCCCAGAGAGGCTTATGAGAATGCTGACTTTGTTATCATTGCTACGCCTACAGATTACAACCCTGAAACCAATTTTTTTGATACCAGTTCTGTGGAAGCTGTGATAAAAACTGTCATCGCTATCAATCCGGAAGCAGTTATGGTGATTAAGTCCACCGTACCTGTTGGTTATACGGAGAGAATCAAAGACAAACTGAACTGTAAAAATATTATTTTCTCGCCTGAATTCTTACGGGAAGGGAAAGCACTGCACGATAACCTCTATCCGTCACGAATCATTTTAGGTGAATGCTCTGAAAGAGCAGAACGTTTTGCAGAGTTGCTGATTCAAGGTGCTGTTAAGCAAGACATACCCCTTTTGTTTACCAACTCAACAGAGGCAGAAGCAGTAAAGTTATTTTCCAATACCTATTTAGCGATGCGTGTTGCATACTTTAACGAACTGGATACCTATGCAGAAACCCATGGCTTGGATGCACGTCAGATTATTGATGGCGTAGGACTGGACCCAAGAATCGGTAAGCACTACAACAACCCCTCATTTGGCTACGGCGGTTACTGCCTGCCAAAAGATACCAGGCAACTTTTGGCTAACTATCAAGATGTACCCAATAATATTATCCGGGCTATTGTTGATGCCAATACAACCCGAAAAGATTACATTGCTGAATCCATAATCAAAAAAGCCCCCAAAGTAGTAGGTATCTACCGTTTGATTATGAAAGCAGGCTCTGATAACTTTCGCGCTTCATCTATTCAGGGTGTAATGAAACGTATAAAAGCTAAAGGTATTGAAGTCGTTGTTTATGAACCGGTTTTGCTAGAAGAAGAGTTTTTTCACTCAAAAGTGGTGAAAGACATTACCGAGTTTAAAAATATTTCTGACGTTATCGTCTCAAACCGTATGGTCGATGAGTTAGCTGACGTAGCAGACAAAGTTTATACTCGTGACCTTTTTGGCTCTGACTAAACAAAGCCTTAACTATCCTGATTCCTGACAGCCTTCTAGTTTTATGAATTCAAAAATCAAAAAAGCCGTATTTCCTGTAGCGGGTATGGGCACTCGCTTTCTGCCAGCAACTAAAGCTTGCCCAAAGGAAATGCTCCCCGTAGTGGATAAGCCCTTAATTCAATATGCCGTTGAAGAAGCGATCGCTGCAGGTATCACTGACCTGATTTTCGTCACTTCCTGGACCAAACGATCTATTGAAGATCATTTTGATAAAAATTTTGAGCTAGAGTACAAGCTTGAGCAAGCGGGTAAAAATGAGCTGCTTGAGATTGTTAAAGGCATACTTCCAAAGGGTGTAAACTGTTTTTACGTACGCCAGCAAGAGGCCCTGGGATTAGGCCATGCCGTGCTTTGTGCAAAAGATATCGTAGGCAATGAACCTTTCACGGTTTTATTAGCTGACGATATGATTCACTGCCCAAAGACGCCCTGCCTGAATACGATGGTAGGAATGGCACAGGAAGATAAATGCTCAGTCGTAGCCGTAGAGCAAGTGCCCAAAGAGTGTGTGAATAAATACGGTGTCATTGATCCCATTAAACTGAGTGATCGTCTCTATCGGCTCAAAGGTGTGGTTGAAAAGCCCCCTGTTGAAAAAGCGCCTTCCAATTTATCGATTGTCGGTCGCTATGTGTTGCAGCCGCGAATTTTTGAACTTCTTGAAAATACAACTCGCGGTGCAGGTGGTGAAATACAGTTAACTGATGCTATTGCGGCTCTGCTCGAAGAAGAGAATATTTACGCTTATGAGTTCGACGGTACCCGTTACGACTGCGGAAGTAAACTGGGTCATATGAAAGCAAATGTTGAATATGCTTTACGGCATCCTGAACTAAATGCTGTGTTCAGAGAGTATCTGAAATCGCTCCTGGAAACGTGTTAACTTTCACTTTAAAGCTGGTATTCACAACAGTAGATATGAAATTAGGTATAGCTGCGATATTTAAAAATGAAAAGCCTTATATTCTCGAATGGCTGGCTTTTCATCGCTTGATCGGAGTCGATCAGTTCTTCATTGCTGATAACATCAGTGATGATGGCTCAACCGAGCTTCTGAAAGATCTGGATCAGGCAGGCTATATCACTCGTATTGCCTATCCTACAAAAAATGAGCAGGGGCCACAGGTCCCTGCTTATAACCTCATACTGAGAGAGTATGGTCATCTTGTAGACCTGTTGGCTTTTATTGATGCCGATGAGTTTATAGTTCCTGAAGAAGGGGTTTCTCTTAAGAAAAACTTAACACCTTTACTACATAACAATTCTATAGGTGCCATTGCACTGAACTGGGCAATCTTTGGCTCTTCCGGTCACGAAAAGTATATAGATGAACCGGTTATTGAGCGTTTCAAATACAGAGCCAAGCAGTCGACAGGTGTCAACCGGCATATAAAAACTCTGGTAAAGCCCGATTACTGCGAACAGTTCCTTAATCCTCATAAGGTTGCTTTATCAAAAGGTGAGTATGTAAAAATCACTGGAGAAACCTTCAGCTTTTATGAGAGAAACCGTCATGGTTCCAGTGAAACTATTGACTGGTCACCCGTCCGTATAAACCACTACGTTGTTAAGTCTTTTGAAGAGTTCAAGACTCGCAAACAGCGACGAGGTAGAGCTACCGTCAATGAATTGAGAAAAGATGGCTTTTTTAAGGCCCACGACATGAATGATGAAATTGATGATAGTATGGATCGCTTTTATCAGGACGTTCGAAGTGAGGTAAAAAACATTGAATATAAGCTTTTACTAAGTAGATACCACCAAACCAGGAATTCTGCGTTCAAGCACTTTAAAGGCTTACTCTCCCTTACAGGTGAAGCAGGCCGATGGCTGGAGAGAAAGATGAACTTTTCTCTTATTCCATTTTCCGACTTGGAAAAGTCTTCAGACTATGAGTGGAGAGCTATTGATAAAGATCCTGCCTTTATTTTGAAGCGCTATGGCTCCATGCCTAAAGGCTGGTACATGCTAACACTTAAAGTAAAGGCCTCTATTCCCAGATTGGATGCCAAGCTTTATGTAAATTATGGAACGGGTATGAGTGAAAGCACAGCTATCCGACTACCTTTAAAATCAGGATCTCTTTTTAAAAAAATATGTTACTTTTCAGAAAAACCCACCTCAATCCGTTTTGATCCCAGTAATGAGCAGTTTCAATTTACAATAGAGGATTTTGAATTATCAAAACTGACATCCTCATATGCAGAAAAGTTTATGAGAAAAAAAGTCAGTAGTATACTTGGAAAACAATATCTCAATGAGTCCATTCAGGATCTAAAAGAAAAATATGAGCTATGCTTTCTACGAAATCAAGAGGTGATAAGTTATCATGAGTGGAGAAAGCTTTACCTAACAAGAACATTATCAGAAGAAAATAAAAATATTCATTCTTCTGAGATAATTTCTATCATACTAGACAGCTCGGTTTTAAGATCGCCTTATATTTCCAGCATTTTAGACTCATTAAATAATCAGACTCACAGATGCTTTGAAGTTATTATCAGCACCGCTCAAATTAAAGATTTAAACCCTATAAATCTTGATAATTTAAAAAATTCAAAAAACATCAAATTATTCGATCTAAAGAACGAATCATACACAAAAAACGAGCTAATATCTTCCGCAAAAGGAAAGTACATTACATTTATTAATAAGCCTTACTTTCTTAGCGAGCATGCCGTTTATTTTATTTTAAAAAGCATAAATAATAATACTGAATCATTAGTCATCTATACAGACGAAGATCTATTAGAGAAAGGAATGCACAGTTCTCCTAATTTGAAGCCAGATTGGTCACCTGATCTGTTTTACGCACAAGACTATATTTCTGGTTTTGTGACATTCAGAAAGGATTTTATAGATTCGACTTCTTTAATAAAGACAGACAACATTGGGCTGGGAGTATATAAATTCCTGTTAGAACAAGCATGTAGCCTCAAGCCGAACCAAGTTACACATGTTCCCCATATTCTTGCTCATAATCTGTCTAGAGATGGTAGCAGTGTTGAACCTACAGCTAGATTAAGCTGCATTAGGGATCATTTTTCAAAAATAAATCCCGATATCAAAGTAGAATCTTACAAAGGTGCACATAAGATTCAATGGCCACTGCCTACGACATTACCTAAAGTTAGTCTGCTTATCCCAACAAGAGATGGTTTTGACATACTCAGTCAATGTGTAGAAAGTATCCTGAAAAATACCACCTACACCGATTTTGAAATTATAATCCTGAACAATCAAACAACTTGTACCGATACGCTGAGCTACTTCGAAGAGATAAAGAATCACGAGAAAATAAAGATTATCGATTACGACCAGCCTTTTAATTATTCAGCCATAAACAACTATGGCGTTACGCATGCCACTGGTTCCGTGATTGGTTTAATCAATAACGACATTGAAGTCATTTCAGGTAACTGGTTAACAGAAATGGTATCACAAGCCATACGACCCGAAATTGGTTGTGTCGGCGCAAAACTGTACTATGCAAATGATACTATTCAACATGCAGGCGTCATCTGTGGTCTTGGTGGTGTTGCCGGACACTCTCACAAGCACTTTAAGCGCAGCCAGAAGGGTCATATGAATCGCTTGAATTGTGTTCAGAACCTTTCAGCCGTTACTGCTGCAGCTTTAGTTGTCCGCAAAGATATTTATCTGGAAGTTAATGGCCTGGATGAAGACCATCTCAAAGTCGCTTTCAATGACGTTGATTTCTGTTTAAAAGTTCGGGAAGCGGGCTATAGAAATTTATGGACGCCCTATGCAGAACTCTATCACCATGAATCGATTAGTCGCGGTCTGGATGACACCCCTGAAAAAAAAGCTCGATTTGAAAAAGAGTTCGCTTATATGAAGAGAAAATGGAAGGGTAAAATAGAGTCAGACCCTTACTATAATCCTAACCTGACTCACACAAAAGAAGACTTCTCTCTCAGAATATAACTTATGCTAGCCAGATTTAGATCCAAGCCAAGTCTGTTCAGAACGAGAAAGAAATATTCTGAAAAATGGAATGGGGAAATCGTTGTCGTTGGTAAGTCCATTTCCCCAACAATTGACTTCTACTTTCGCAATAGAAATCATCAGGTTCAAAAATATACCGAAATTGATATTAGCCGCGATGACTTTCAGGCACAGCTATCCAATTCAATCACTACCGGTTGCCTGATCATTTTGGTCAGAGATGTTCCTCTCAATATTTTAAAATACCTTATTAATGCCACTGTTATGCCAACTGGTGTGATTTGGTTTATTGACGACGATATGCCGGGTGCTCATCTTGATGACACGCTGCCAAGCTCTTATCGCAGACGTCTTTCTTCCTGGTACAAAAAAGCAAAACCTCTGCTTACTAAGGTGTGTGACAGGATCTGGGTTTCCACAACTCACTTGGCAGAAAAATATCAGTTACCGGCAGAAGCTGTTCTCTCTCCCACCCAGATAGAAACAGAAAGACTGCCTTTAGTTCGATGTTTTTATCACGGTAGCAGCTCTCATAAGGAAGATTGGAGTTTTGTTTTAAGCGTTATCAGAAAAGTCCAGTCACGCAACCTGAATACCTGGTTTGAACTCATCGGTGACCATTCACTGTATAAAGCAGCAAGAGGTATACCCCGTGTGCAGATCCTCCATCCCATGCCCTGGCCAGACTATCTCACCATGACTGCATCAAGAACCATGGATATTGGTCTGGCACCTCTGATGGACACATCGTTCAATCATTCCCGATCTCATACTAAAATGCTTGATATCTGTCGTCAGAATGCTGTGGGTATATACTCTACTCGCTTTCCTTTGTCGAACAAGATACAAGAAAGTAACGCAGGCTTAGTTGTTGATGACAGGGTGGATTCATGGATTGAGGCTATTGAACATCTTATAAAGTTGGATAAACAAGATATGCTGACCAATGCAAACCAACTAATCCTGGCTGTGGAATCTTCAAGCCCTACTCTGAACGAAGCGGTTTGATCTTTTCAGATTTTAAACAGTTAGTTGTTGGATATGCATTTCCAAACTTCAATTCAATAACAGTGACTCCCTTACCCTTTTTCTGGCACAAGATAACTGATTGGCTGCGATGTTAACTCCCCTTTGAAATGATCTTCTTCCACCGCTTTGCGGTGACCCGTTTTAAGCAGTGTTTTTGACCTCAACTCAACGGTTAAGTTCATTCCTTTTTCTTTCAGTTGTTTACTTCTTTCCAGAAGAGTCTTTCAGAAGTCCTGCTTTTCGTTTCTCCTTCACAGTAGCTTTGACCCTTGATAATTCTGAGTGGTTGCGTAATGCATTAATGAGTCCTGTATCACGGACGCTTCATCCTGATGCATGAGAAAGTAACTGATTTCATCCAGTATCAGCCAACTTGAATACATCAGTTGCTGCACTTATCTTTCAAGCCAGTTTTCCTCTTGTGTTTTTTCCAGCGTGGCCATCAGCTTGTTAAGGCTCATGAACATCACCCGCTACCCTGCTTCCCTCAAGGCAAGAGCTATTGCCAATATGAGTACAGGCTCTCTCGCTGAAGTCCTTGTGAGGAGGCAATTGCATGATCTGCTGCGCGTCACGCCTCAATAAAACTTGACAGATCCCAGCACGTACATACACTGTACATATGATAAAATTTGAATGGGATCAGACTAAAAACCGATCCAACCGAAAAAAGCACGGAATCTCCTTCGAGGAGGCAAAAAGTATATTTTATGATGAATATGCTATTCAGTTTTATGACGAGGAAAGTTCTGAGGTCGAAGATAGATTTTTAATGGTTGGTGTGAGTCAACAATCCCGTGTTTTACTGGTATGTCATTGCGAGAGAGACGATGGTGAGACCATCCGTATTATCTCAGCAAGGAAAGCCACTAATACTGAGCGCAGTTATTATGAAGGGAACTTATCATGAAAGATGAATATGATTTTTCAAAAATGAAAGCCCGCAGAAACCCTTACGCTTCAAAGCTGAAAAAATCAGTAACAATGCGCCTTAGTGAAGATGTGATTGAATATTTCAAAAAAATGGCAGAAGAAACGGGTGTACCTTATCAAAGTCTGATCAACCTCTATCTCAAAGATTGTATGATACAGCATCGTAAAATCGACATCACATGGCAAGCCAGGACATAAATTGGTAGTCGGAGGTATCTAACCTTCAGCCCAAGGTCACGAGGCTTTGGTGTGTATTAATGATGGTACAGTTCTCAATGGCCATCTTCCAAAGAAGGCCGCAAGGTTGGTATCTGACTGGTCTGGTGACCATAAAACAGCACTATTTGATAACTGGCAAAAAGCAGTGGAGCTTCAGCCGCCAGAGCGTATTCCGGGAGCTGATTATGATTAAATTGATAAAAGCTGAGTGGTTATACGATAAAGAAATTCGACTTTCTTTCTCTGATGGTTCCCACGGAGTGATGGATTTTTCTCCGTTGCTGTCTAAAAAAACAGCTATGACATTACCCTTGGAGAGTTCACAGTATTTTTGCCGTTTTTTCCTTGAGTTGGGCGCTTTGTGCTGGCCTAACGGTTTTTAGCTGAGTCCAGGTAGCTTGCATGAGAAACTGGATAAGGCAGGTAAGCTAGTCAGGTTTGATGCCGCGTAACCAAGAAAAGAAACTCGGAGAAACCCGTGTGGTGAGACCCGGCAACACAAAACCGGTGTCATGTGTTTGAGCCGTAAACGTCTCAGGTAACCGCCGCATTGTGTTTGAATTTAAAGACGGTGATGCCTATATCGTAAACTATGAGGATTACCACTGATGGCTATACAACCATTTAACCCACCTCACCCGGGGGCATTGATCTACCGTACCTACATTGAGCCGTTCACCTCAATGACCGCTAACAGAATTGCCGACCAACTGGGCGTGGCCAGAAGTACTTTCAATCGTTTGTTGAATGAAAAAGCAGGTGTTTCACCGGAAATGGCCATTCGATTGTCCCAAGTACTGGGTGGTTCTGCTGAAAGCTGGATGACACTTCAGGAAAGCTTTGACTTGTGGAAAGCCAGGCAAGTGGTCGATACAGCAAGCCTTGAACGCATTGATTTTAATCAGGTAGCGTAGCGAATGAGAAGAAAGCAGAGTCAGATCTTGATTCTTGACATCCTTTAACTCTGTTATACTCCGGATTCCTCCCTGCCTTTTTGATTGACTTGAATGTGTCGTAATTATTGGGTTGTAATTTATCGGTGATAACTTGAGAGTGAGCTAGTGAGCCTGAATGATGTCTGCATTCACCATTACATCAGCTCTGAAGAGCTAACTGCTGAACAATTGGTGAGGCCATCCGGGAATATTGACACATCGAGAATAAGCTTCACTGACTGTACTAATCAAATTTCTGAGATATGATGGTCTAAATATCAATTGTCAGTAAGACACATGACTATAGACACTACTTTTTTTTCTCGTTGCATCAAGACACTGGATACTGCTTATAACCGTTTACTCGGCTGTGAAGAAGACAGTATAGAGTACGATATGTACCGTTCAGCCTGTGTGAAAGAGTTTGAAATCATCCTCGAACAGGCTGGTAAACTTCTCCGCAAGTGTCTGAAGGATTTTGCTCATAGCCCCAAGGCGATAAATCGCCTTGTGTTCAAAGAAGTCTTCAGGCAGGCGGGGCAACATAGCCTTTTGTCTGTTGAGGAAACCGAACGCTGGTTGATTTATCGGGATAATCGTAGTAACACGGCCCACGATTATGGTAAGAAATTTGCTGAATACACGCTAACGTTGCTGCCAGGTTTTATCGCTGATGCCATTACCTTGGAGAAAGCTATAGTGCAGCATCTAGGAAGAGTCAGAGATGATTGATTTACGAGAAAAAGATCGCAAGTCCGTCTGTGATCTGGCATCGCAGATATTCCCCGTTGGTACCATGCTATGGGCTTATGGAAGCCGTGTAAAAGGTACTAATTATGATGCCAGTGACCTGGACATTGTCGTTCACTTTCCTGATGAGCAAGATGAGAATGATAGTTTCGCTCAGCTAGCGGCGTTTAATGAAGCCTTACGTGACTCCAACATTCCCATAATTGTGCAGGCACTGTCCTGGTCTGCGATACCAGAGTCTTTTAAAACTAATATTAAATCCTGTTATCAAGAGCTTTGCCTGGTTTGAAGACAGGGAAAGATTAACCCCCTCCCCTGCTCTTTCATCAGCCTGGCAGACTTAACGACAGAGCAATCGGGTAAGGCCGGTCGGGAAACATTAGCACATCGAGTATAAGCTTAACTGGAAGTTTGATGTTACGATGAGAAAATCAGTGTCGAATTCAAAGAGTACACACTTCCCCGCTCAGGCTCTTGCTGAACTGGCACTTTCATGATTTTGCCATGTTACAGCCTCCGAAGCCGGAGCTTCGTCTTATAGAAAATATTGCCTGGCATAGTCACAGGGTTTCCAGAGAAGCACGTTCGAACCTGAAATCACAAAAGCCCTGCCTGATCCGGTTCACTGGCCTGAGTGGCTCAGGTAAGTCTACCGTTGCCAACGCAGTTGACGGTCTCCTGCATGGACAGGGTTATCATACCTACGTCTTGGATGGTGATAATGTTCGTCATCGTTTGAACAAGTTAGCACCTCTTGCAGAACTGAGCCAATCATTGCGGCTCTGTGCTGCCTTATAAGACGTTTAATAACCAGAGCTGCTTCGGGTAACCGTTCTTGCGCACCACAATCCAAAAATTCACCTGATGTACGTTTTTCTGTTATTTTAATCCTTTTATCATTGCTGATTTATCCACATGACCCCAACGCCTGATAATCGCTGGAAACAGCGCTTCGAGAACTATCAGAATGCCCTTGCTGTTCTGGACTCCGCTGTAGCTGCTGTTCAGGCAGCACCCGAAGATATTTTATATCGAATCGCCCTGATCCAGTCTTTCAAGTTCAGTTGGGAGCTTGGCTGGAAAGTACTGAAAGACTACCTGAACTATGAGGGTATCGAGGTTCAACCGTCGCCCAGACAGGTTATTAAGCAGGCATTTCAACAGCAGATAATATCAGATGGCCAGTTATGGATAGATATGCTGGAAGCCCGTAATACCATGAGTCATGCCTATGACAACCAGAAGGCGCAACAAGCTGCCAAGGCTATACAGCGCAGTTATCACCCAGCTTTAGTGGCGCTGTCAGATTACTTTACCGGGCGAGTGACACCCTGATGTTTGGGCTTCCTGAAGCAACCCTGCAACAAATTATTGCCTGCTTGTCCGGCTTCACTGAAATCAGTCGGGCGGCTATTTTTGGTTCCCGTGCTATGGGCACATATCGGGCAGGATCTGATGTTGATATCGTAATTTGGTTAACCAACGATAACCCTCACACAGTAGCTCGTATTGCTGCGGCTCTGGATGAACTTCCAACACCTTATTTGTTTGATGTAGTGGATTATGGAACAATCACTCATGAGCCTTTGAAGGCTCATATTGATAATAAGGCAAAACCTCTGATTTTGGAGAGGTAGGTACCGCAGGCAGGTCTTGTAACACCCATAGTTACACATTGTCTTACACATTTTCACTTTAGACCTGTCGATTTTCAGATTCCAGGTTATTTATTCCAATCAACTATCAGTGACTACCTTGCCGTCTTCTCCAAAACCAAAACCAGCTTTTATCACCCTTTCTCAAGGGATCAGTGACGCCAGAGAACTAAAAGCTCTCTTACAGTGCAATGACATAGAGAAGAAAAAGCCTTACACAAAAATACAGCCATCTCACGTTGTTCTGGGCTGGGGTAAAAAAGCCAACACACAACAAGCTGTAAAACTTGCAGAAAAACACCAGGTACCTTATTGGCACCTTGAAGACGGCTTTATCAGCTACCTGGGCCACCCTGCCCTGGGTGACAAACGCTTTGCTTTGATCGTTGATAAACGGGGCATTTATTACGATGCTACCGGCCCTTCAGATATTGAAGATCTTCTGAATCATCCAGACTGGTTCAGCTCAGCATTAAAAGAGCGGTCTTCAAACCTTCTGGCTCTGATTACTGAAAACAAAATCACTAAATATAATCATGAGCCAGTTGATAGCTGGAAGCCTGAAGCTGGAGAGCAGAAACGTATTCTTGTGGTTGATCAGACTTACGGGGACTGTTCCGTCAAATTTGGGTTAGCCGATGACTCCAGCTTTAATAAAATGCTGAATGCAGCTCTTGCTGAGAATCCGGATTCTGAAGTCTGGATAAAAGTTCATCCCGATGTTGTTCTGGGTACCAAAAAGGGCTATCTCGGCAGCAATCTTCCTGATAATCCCAGAATACGCATTCTTGCCGACAAGGTTAATGCCCAGTCGCTTTTCCCCTATTTTGAAAAAGTCTACGTTGTTACCTCTCAATTAGGCTTTGAAGCACTCTGGCACAAGAAGAATGTCGTTTGTTTTGGTGTCCCCTTTTACAGTGGCTGGGGGTTAACCGATGACCGAGTTCCCTGCCCTCGTCGAAAACAAGTGCATACTATTGAAAGCCTCTTTGCTGCTGCCTGCCTGAAATACACTCGTTATATCGATCCGGAAACGTTTGAACGGTGTGAGCTGGAAGCTATTCTTGAACTTATCCCCCTGCAGAGAAGATCACGCTGCCAACCCGTCAAAACACTCTATGCGGTTGGCTTCAGCCTATGGAAAAGAGCCTTTTTAAAGAGTTTTACCCGGGCAATTTCAGAGAAGGTTCAGTTTGTAAAATCAGTTCAGCAGGCTGAAGCAAAGGCTAAATCAGGAGATGGTGTTCTGGTTTGGGGAGCTAAACATCATGATTATAAACCTCCATCAAATATTAAGCTTTTCAGAGCAGAAGACGCATTTATTCGTTCAGTAGGTCTCGGCGCAGACCTGCGAAGACCCAGTTCATTGATTCTGGATCAGACGGGTATCTATTTTGATGCTTCACGACCTTCTGATCTTGAAACTGCGATCAATACCATTGAGCTCAATGATAAGCAGCTCGAACAGGCGAAAGCTTTGCGTAAAACGCTGAAAGAGCAAAGAATCAGCAAATATAATCTGCAAGGTTCAGAACAATCCTTGTTTGCGTCAGCCAGAACGGATCAGCGCAAGATACTGATTACCGGTCAGGTGGACAGCGATGCTTCCATTCAATGGGGCAGCCCCGAGATCTCATCCAATCTTGAATTGATCAAGGCAGTCAGAACCTGTGCGCCTGATGCTTTTATTGTTTACAAGCCTCACCCTGATGTTCTTTTAGCAGGAAGAGAGGGACATATTCCTGACAGTCTGGCATTGAACTGGGTTGACCATGTTGTGGCGAATGGTGATATTTTTGATTGCATAGAGCAATGTGATGAGTTGCACGTCATGACCTCTCTGGCAGGTTTTGAAGCCCTGACACTCGGAAAAACAGTTCACTGCTGGGGCCAGCCTTTTTATGGGGGATGGGGGGTGACCGTTGATCATTTAACCAGCAACAGGCGTTATCGTACGAGAAACCTGGAGGAACTGATCTATTTTGCGCACTGTTATTACCCCATGTATATCAACTGGCAAACCCGAAGGTATACGACACCAGAGAGGGTTATTGCTGCTATCGAGCAAGAACGTTGTTCAACATCAGAGAGTGGGCACTTTATAAACCGATGGTTGAGCAGAAAACGACGAAAGGTGGGCTATTTAATAGAGGCTCTGTTTAGTTAGATATTCCTTATACATTCAGTGGCATTCTCTGAGATAGCTGAATTGGTATTCACGATTCCCTCCTGAAGGGCCATGTTGTAGCCAGAAAACTTAACTTAATCAACTGTTCAGTGTATGAGATCCTCTGCATATTCAGCTCCAAAGTTGCAAAGCCAGCTATTTTTGGGTATGTAGATGAGTTCTCTAATCAACTTAAAGAGGATGCTGGTTTTTAAGTAGATTCTTCGCTATTCTGCTCAACATTAATAATCTATGGGAAAATATAATGGCTATTAGCCCAAAAGAAGCGGCTCAAGCAGCAGCAAAGTATTTCGAAGATGTGTCATCAGAGAGGGTAAGATTGTCAATTGAGGAAGTTGAACTGGAAGATGGTTTTTGGTTAATTACTCTTGGTATGTCTGATTCTTACGCACTTGGAAGCATAGGAAATAAAGTAACAAGCTATAAAATATTTAAAGTCGATGCTAACACAGGTGAAGTAATATCTATGAAAATTCGTAAAATCTAGTATTTCACAATGCTCACTGATTTATTGATAGAGTACAGGAACGGTGGTGCATTCTTGGATACCAATTTACTTATTCTATATCTAATTGGTAAATATCAACCTACATATGTACCAAAGTTCAAACGTACCACAATGTATTCTGAACAAGTTTTCCATTGGCTTAATGGTTATGTGTCTCAGTTTTCAAAAATTGTCGTTACTCCTCAGGTTTTAGCTGAAGCCTGGAATTTTCTGGAAAAAATACCTGAACACAGATTCAAGGTCTTTTTAGATTCAATTCTCCCAACACTCTATTTAGTGAATGAAGAATATATTCATAAAGATGAAGTGATTAGTACATATGGCTTTAACCATATTGGGATTACTGATACATCCATCATTTTAGCAGCAAAGAGTTTGAAATATTTAATTTTAACAGATGATCTGAGAGCTTATAACAACTTTGCATATCACGAAGTAATGGCCATTAATATCAATCATCTAAGGCAACTGTAATCTCTATCAAATACTGCTGATTCCTTCCGGGGTTTCTCCTCTTCACCTTAATATAAAGTCCGGTTTCCCACGCAGGGGCCAACAGGGCCTGAAAAAGGCAAGAGAACCAGTGTCAACTTAACCATCTGCCCACTGTATTATGTCCAATTTGCTTTGAGCAGTGTTATTCTAATGGTTCAAACATCACTCAAAGAGAAAGTATGCACGCAGATTTGGATGCTTCCTATATCGAAGAGTCACTTAGAGCGGCATTTGGTAAAACTTTGCTGGGAGTCGTTTTGTATGGCAGCCAGGCGACTGGGCACGCCACAGCTGGAAGCGATATAGATTTGGCGGTCTTTATATCCGGAAAAACCTCCCAACAACTTTTGTGGGATAAAGCACAGGAGCTCGCTTGCCACTTTGGTAAGTATGTTGACCTGATTGACTTGAAAGGCGCGACTACCGTGCTCCAGAAAGAAGTATTTCAGCATGGTGTTTGGATGGCCAGGATAGATGAAATGGCATGCGACCTGTTTGAAACGCATGTTTTTTCACACTATCAGCAACTTCAGGAAGATCGCCGCGAGATTATTAATGACTTATTGAGCAGGATTAAAAATGGATGATGTGATTCTGAACAAATACAGTATTATTCAACGGTGCCTTGCCCGTATCGAAGAAGAGTATGTCGGGTACGAAGATGAGTTGACGACGAATTTTACCCGCCAGGACTCCATTATTTTAAATATCCAGCGAGCATCACAGGCCGCACTGGACCTGGCGAACCGGGTAATTCGCCTGAAACAGTTGGGCATCCCTCAGGGAAGTCGGGACTCGTTTTCCCTGTTGTCAGACCATGGTTATGTGCCTCTTGCGCTGGCAGATAGCATGATGAGAATGATCGAATCGTTCTCGCATATCACTCCTGACAGCTCTGCAACCTCTCACTCTCCCTCTGACTTTATCTCATCGCGCTCTCAAGACATTGACAGTGATCTCAGGCAATTTTCTACCTGCCTGGACAGGCTCTGTTGGCTGGCTGCATCAACTTTAAATTGTTTAACCACTTCAGGACCCAGTGTTAAGGTGAGTTTAATCATTACCACGTACTATACGTATAGCCTTCCCAATGCAGAACCTAGTATTGTTTAAGGCAACCATATTAAAACCCAAACCAGTTTGCTTGCTACGGCAATTCAATTACATTCAGTTATATTTTTAGACTGGCTTATGCTAGGATTTGCACAACACACAACCACCGATAAGCGACCAAGGTCATACACAAGGATCGGATTTAGGCTATGACCAAATCTGCCGTACTTTTTCTTCAAGGCCCACTGGGGCCATTTTTCAAGCGGCTGGCACGCACCTTTTCCAGAGCGGGTTACACCACCCACAAAATCAACTTTAATGGCGGCGACCGGTTTTTTTCATGGGCTAATGTTCAGACCCACTACAAGGGAAAACCAGCTGACTGGGCCGCTTTTCTTGAACAGTACCTCACCGAACATCGTATCGAAGCCGTTTTTCTCCTTGGTGACTGCCGTTATTATCACAGAACTGCAAAGCCGGTCTGTGATGCATTGGGGGTTCAATTTTGTGTCTTCGAAGAAGGTTACTTACGACCTGATACCATTACACTGGAGTCCGGAGGCGTTAATTCACTGAGCCAGATGGATCTCAGCCGTGAAAGCCTGGAGAGAATAACGCCATGCTCAGCTAAATCCAGCCAGACAATCGGCGGCACCATGAAACGAAGGACCCTCTACGCTGCTTTTTATTATTGGGCCAGTTCTTTCTCAAGGGATGAATTTTCTGAGTACAGGCATCACAGGGCTACTAATCCGGTCAAAGAAGGCTTTTACTGGTTGAGAGGGTTTGCCAGAAAACTGCTGTTTAAAAGTTATGACAAGCAAACGCAATTTCGTCTGGATAATGAGTTTGATCAGAGATTTTATCTGGTTCCGCTGCAAGTTCACGACGACTCCCAGATGATTTTTCACTCTCCTTATGAGTCAGTGAAAGCTTTTATTCAGGAAGTCATAGTCTCCTTCTGGAAGCATGCAGATTTAGACAAGGTGTTGTGCTTCAAACACCACCCGATGGACAGGGGCTACACAGAATACGGGCAGTTTATTGAAGACCTGGCAACAAATCTGGGCATCCAGGACAGAGTGCTGTACTGCCACGACATCCCTTTACCCGATTTATATCATCACACCTGTGGCGTAGTAACCGTTAACAGTACCGTTGGGATCTCCGCCCTTCTGCACCACCTGCCTACCAAGGTCATGGGACGAGCTTTTTATGATATCGACGGCATTACCCATCAGGGATCTCTGGAGTCATTCTGGAAAAGTCCGGAGCCTGTTGACCGTCATTTATTCAAACAACTGCATTCCTACCTGTTTCAGAAAACCCAGATCAATGGCAGTTTTTTCAAATACTACCGGCTTACCTGTGATAGCAGTCTGCGCTTTTACGAAGAATTTCTGAAACCCACTTCAACATTCAGACCATCAGAACAAGCGCCTGTCCTGATCTCTGAACAAGCCAAACCCCTGCCCTCCTCTTATAGCAGTGCTGCGTAGAGCAGCATTGACCACCCGAGCCATATTCATTTAGGGCTCTCCTTCTCTTTGTATACACCTCTGCTCAACACCCTTCTCTACCTAATATCGGTGGGAGATTCCTGTTAGTCACTTGAAATGTCCAGCCAGTTGAGAACAGTTGTGGAAGAACTACTCTTTATTACAAACAAGTCTGCGTGACCAATGCGCAAAGGATTTTAGCCCTCTTCTCTCATCAAATCCCCCCGGCAATAAGCTGTCTGAAAATCTCTCATAAAGTTTCATTTTTATCGGCCGATAGCTAATGCGTGGAAACCACTAAGAGAATAATATCAAGGGGAAGTATATGAAGAGTGCTATTGCCAGCCTGTGCTTATCAGCGTCGCTGCTGATCCAAACACAGAGCGTTCACGCAGAGGACTTTGTTCCAGATGGTATCAATGTTAGCTATGGCCAGTACCTTGACCTTGTTTCAGGTCGTTCAGCGGATTACACCAATCTGCGCCTGGGCATCACCTGGGACTGGAAAAAGGACTTTTATCAGTCTGATAGCATTGTACTCAGCAGCTATTTTGAATTGGCTGCCAGCTCATGGAAAAGTAATCTCTCGGCCAGTGACAATCCCAGTCCTGACGGCAAAGACAAAGTAACTACTATTAGTTTTTCGCCGGTATTAAGAATGGGATTTCTCCCCAACGCCAGCGTGCGTCCGTTTATAGATCTTGGGGTGGGTGCCGCCTACCTGTCTGAACAAGATTTGGAGAAAGAAAAGAGATCACCTATTAATATGGGCGGTCACTCCCAATTCGAGATCCGGCTCATGGCAGGTATTGAATTTGGAGCTAATCAGCAATTTGAACTCAGCTATGGCTGGTTCCATTACTCCAATGCCGGACTGCACAGCATGAATGAATCCATTGATTTTCATTCGGTGACATTTGGCTACAACTGGTAATCACTTAGTCGGCAGCCTTCTAAAACAATAACTAGAATGGATACATCATAGTGTTATGGTGTATTCCAATGGCTGTTGGCTTATCGACAATTTTTGGATTTTTTGCTGCCTGGATGCCTCTGGAATCTCCCTGGGTGGATGTAGCAACAGACACCCCGGAGGATTTCAACCCTAATTGCCACTATCAGGTTGAGTTCGATCAAGCCTGGTTCTTTGCAGCCGCCGTCAATAAAGATGCTCTCTTGCTTACCCCCTACGGCAGCCTGGAAAATGCCGAGACTTATATACTCAAAATTTCTGCCGCACAGAAAAACACTCTGATCGTTGAAAGCAGTGACGGCACCAGTGAAAAACCTCTTGGCTTTGAATCCATTCGCAGATGGTGCCCTTCTGTTCCAGAGAAATTAGATCTCAACAGCAACAGCAGCTTTAATCCTGACTGTTTCCATTGGATCAATGAAGAACAGGCTTTTTACAATTACCTGTCCACCTGTTACAACAAAACCCGGCTTGAACTGATACCCGAAGACTTCGGCGACCAGAAAACCGTACTGAAAGCCCATATTCAGTCGGACAGAAAAAATACTACCCTTGTTCAGAAAGCGGATGGACAAGCCAGCAAAGTGCCGACCCATACAATACTGAGCCAGTGTCAAAATATTGAATGGAAAGAGTTTCCTGATTCGGATTCAACTAAAAAAGTGATTCATGAAGCCAGAGGCAGAAAGCTTCAGGCCAGCAGCTTCAGCAGAAATTGCTTTTATCGAGTGCAGCTCGATAGTGACACAAGCTGGCAAACCGCTTTTGGTACAGATAATGGCGGCTTCACCCTCTATATCAACACTTATTTTCCGGATTCTTTACCAGGCACACAGAAAACCATTGACTGGATGACGACGGACCAGTACACCCGAATACGAACAGGTGAAGCGAAAACCACGGGCCTTGTAAATCGAATTCAGTACTTTTGTCCTAAGTAAACCAGGACATCTCCTGGCCTCTGCTGCTTTATAGTTCAAGCTTTCGTCGGCCTGCCAATGCGTGGGCCAGAGTGCCGCCGTCAACGTATTCCAGCTCACCACCCAACGGCACACCATGTGCTATCCGGCTGGCTTCAACGCCCATATTTTTGAGCTCTTCTGCAATAAAGTGAGCCGTGGCTTCACCCTCAACCGTCGGGTTAGTTGCCAAAATGACTTCTTTAACCTGAAAATCGGACACTCGCTCCAGCAAGTCGGTCACACCGATTTCGTCAGGACCAACTCCATCGATCGGTGAAAGGTGTCCCATAAGAACAAAATAGCGTCCGGAATAGCCACCGGCCTGTTCCAGGGCCATTACATCAGAAGGGTTTTCTACCACACAAAGTGTTGATTTCTCGCGACCCGGATGACTGCAAATATCACACAATTCACTCTCACATAATGTTCTGCAAGACTTGCAGCGCCCAACCCCTTCTGCTGCTTCGGTGAGAGCTTTAGCCAGCCGAAGTGCACCCTCCCGGTCTTTTTCCAATAGATGCAACGCCATTCTTTGGGATGACCTGGGCCCCACCCCGGGCAAACAACGCAGGGATTCTATCAATTCCTTGATCAGAGGACTGAACATAAATGCACTCAAATTCCGGTCAGGGCCCACTCACCTTAAGTAGACCCTGGTAGCCAATGACTGTCCAAAGGTGTTTTGAACGAATAGCCTGCTGCAAGAAAATGACGCTTAAAAAGGCATCTTGAAGCCAGGCGGCAGACCCATACCAGCGGTCAGACCACTCATTTTATCCTTGCTGTTTTCTTCTACTTTACGCACCGCATCATTCACTGCTGCCGCCAGCAAATCTTCCAGCATTTCCTTGTCTTCTTGCATCAGGCTTGGATCGATTTGGACATCCTTGACATCATGACGACCGTTCATAATCACTTTCACCAGACCGGCACCAGACTCACCAGTCACTTCAGCGTTCGCCAGCTCTTCCTGGATACGCTGCATGTCTTCCTGCATTTTCTGGGCCTGCTTCATCAGGTTACCCATACCGCCCTTAAACATAAAAACTCCTTTACGTTATCTTTTGGCTTATTAAAAGCGACGAACTAAACACAAATACAACCGCCGGATGATTGAAATACCCGGCTATTCATCACTTAACGACATTGCCAACTGGCTGAATACTGTCTTCGATGACGACAGCAGAAAATTTATCAATCAGACTTTGCACATGCTGATCATTAAAAATACTGGAGCGAGCATCAGCCATTCGTTCAGCCATTTTGCGCTCTCGCCAGGCGGCAGGCGTTTCTGCCTGAACCTGACCAATTTCCACCTGAACCCTGAGCGGCTGATCAAAATAGTCGCTCAGCGCTTTCTCAACCCTTTGCCGATGCATGTCGTTGTACAAAGTACTTCTGCCACTATCCAGTCGCAGATCGACTCTACCTGCTGAATGACTGACATACTCACAGTGAGAGGCAATCGTTCGGGTCACACCACCCAGAGGAAGACTTCTAAAAACAGGCACCCAGGACTGAACATTCAGATCAGCAAAAGAAATTCTTTCTTCAGGAGCAGAACTCTGAACAGGTTCTTCTATCACCTGTGCTGACTCTGGCTCTGGCTGAGCGACCGTCTCTCTTGATGCCTGCTCAGATGCATAAGCTTCATAAGTGGATACCGATGGCGGAACTCCATCCTCCTCCACTTGCTGTTTCTGAGAAGCTTCAACCGTTGGCGGAACTTCTTCATCGACATTTTGATCAGGCCCGCATACCTGAGCTGGCTCCAGACTGGATGGCGTTGAAGGAGAAAAATCTTCCGGCAAGAAATTTTCTGTAATAGCGGTAACAGGCCGCTCAGCTGAGGCCTGAGGTTGATATTCTTCAGTCACAGGCGATGACAGAGGACTTTCAGGCTCGCTTGTTTCAGTATCCCTCTGCTGCTGATTTTCGGACTGCAATACTGCAGCAGGCTCAGGTTCCGGATCAGGAGATGATACAACAGGTTCTGAAGCCTCTGTTGACTGAGCCTCCACTTCACGCCGGGCACTTTGTGGCACCTGAATGGCAACAGGCTCAGGTCTGAATGCCAGCATTCTCAAGAGAGCCATTTCGAAGCCGCCCCGTGGATCCGGCGCCAGCGGAAGATCTTTTTTCCCGACCAGACCGACCTGATAATAGAGCTGAACGTTTTCAGCCAGCATATTACCCGCCAGCTCCAGAACCTGCTCACGATCACCCTGACTATTGTCCACTGCCTCTGGAACTGCCTGGGCAATGGCAATCCGATGCAGCATGGAAAGCATATCGTCCAGCACTGCCCCATAGTCCGGTGCATGTTCAGCCAGGCTGGCAACAGCGGCCAGGACTTCAGGAGCCCCACCCGAAGAAAGTGCCCTGACCATCTTCATGACCTGGCCCTGATCAATGGTACCGAGCATGGCACTGACTTCCTGCTCGGTTACCTGACCATTACCGAATGCGATGGCCTGATCGGTCAGGCTCAGAGAGTCCCTCATACTGCCATCGGCTGCTCTGGCCAGCTGCCAGAGGGCCGGACCTTCAAAAGGGATAGCTTCCTGGCCGAGAATATTTTCCAGGTGACCGACAATCCTTTCCGGCGTCATATTTTTCAGCCCAAACTGTAGACATCGCGACAGGATGGTTACCGGTAACTTCTGAGGATCAGTGGTAGCCAACAGGAACTTTACATGGGGAGGTGGTTCTTCCAGGGTTTTTAGCAACGCATTAAAACTGTGCACCGAGAGCATGTGCACTTCGTCAATCAGATAAACCTTATAACGCCCTCTGGTAGGAGCGTACTGGACATTATCAAGCAGCTCCCTGGTATCTTCCACCTTGGTTCTGGAAGCAGCATCCACTTCAATAAGATCAACAAAACGACCTTCATCAATTTCGCAACAGGCAGCGCACTGCCCACAGGGAGTAGAGCTGACACCTGTTTCACAGTTAAGGCACTTGGCAAGAATTCTGGCAATCGTTGTCTTACCCACGCCTCGTGTGCCCGTGAACAGATAAGCATGATGCAGCCGATCCTGGTCCAACGCATTGACCAGAGCCTGTAATACGTGAGTCTGGCCCACCAGCTCTTTAAAAGAACGGGGTCGCCATTTGCGTGCAAGAACCTGATAGCTCATTGAAAAGCTTAAATACCGGTAACTGAAACTGAGGACTCTATGCTAACCAAGAAAGCGAAAGAATGCACGATTCACAGGGATCTGATAAGGATATTTCAAGGACAGGGCAATACAGATGGAGGCAAACCCCACCAGCCACACCCCGGCACATGATGTCACTGCTACCGTTGCTCCCTTCCGGGCCTGGCGGGGTTCACAGCTGATCATTGCGAGGGGACCGACAGGGCCCACCAAAAAAACAGACGTCTCGTCTGGATGCAGCGCATTTTCCACAAAACGCCCTACTCCGTCAACTACTTATAGTGTCTCTCTGCCAGATGTTCAAAACCAGCTGGTCATGGCAGCGTCCTGCTGATAGATATCTTCTCTGAACCGGACTCTGCCCGATTCATCGGGCCAGGCTGTAAAGTAAACAAAATAGATAGGCACAGGCTGGAAAAGCATTCTTTTGTACGTCAGCTCTCCAGGGGTGGTTTTGTGCACCCACGCCATAGATTGCTGATGAAAGATGGTTTGGATCAAATCGGCAATCCCTTCAACCCGGGTACAGCCTGAACTAAACATCCTCCTTTCCTCTGCAAACAGCTCAGGCTTATCCGTATCGTGGAGATAGACACCGAACGGATTCGGCAGATCCAGCTTAAAGCGCCCTAATCGGTTTTTCTCACCGGGTTGCTGCTCAAGCCGGTAACGAAATGTTCCGGGCGTCAAGGATCGCCAATTGACTTTATCGATAGCAACAGCAGGTGCCCGGTCCTCCCAGCTTTCATAGACGACGAAACCTTCACGCTTTAAAAATCCCGGTTCTTTCCTTTCAGCCCTTAACATCGAATGGGCGGCTATAGAATGAGGAACTTTCCAGACGGGATTGAATGTCACACTTTCGACCTGATCATTGAAAACCGGCGTCTGCTTATGACGCATTCCAACGATCGCCTTATGAATCTTCTGATTGGTTTTATTCTTGACCCAGGCAACATTGAAACCCGCAATATCCACACGAATGTGAGGGTATGGCAGTGTCGATGGCAACCAGCGAAGACGCTCAAGATTAGCCTTAAGCGTTCTGATTCTTTCGTGAGTTATGGCTAACAATGCCTGACGCGTCATGACCCCCAGCCTGCCATCCGGCATCAGATCAAACTGAAGCTGTACTTGCGTCAGGACATCCTTATGCGCTTGAGTGTAAACACTTCCTTCCAAATGCTCTGCAAGGTCCAGATCCATCAACCACTGATTCAGGCGGACAACAGCAGAGTGCCGATCGTCTTTGAAGAAAATCAGATCATCCGGAAATTCCTGAGCAGCCACCAGGCTCCAGTTCTTGAGTTTTTTCAGACTGTTGATCAAAGCACGATATTGGGGAAGGTCAGGCTCAAGACCCTTAAGGTCATCAATGGAATAGCGTTGCGATTGATCTTTTTCTTTACGTGGCTGGTCATCTATCTGCCAGCCTGGCTGAAACAATCTTTTATCAAGACGCCCTCTATCAACATACAAAGCGTACCGACGAACTATTTGTTGAAGTGCTGCAGAAGAAGGACTGGCAACCAGGCGCTGCCAGTCCGGGTCCTCCACAGGAATACCCTGTTCTGGTAAACCGGCAATCCAGTTGATATAAGCAGTATTATCGGCCTTGGCATAAAGCGTGAACCCAATCAGCATGACAACCCATCTATGCATAATATCCTCGTTTTCAGCTGCGCTCTGGAGACAGAGAATGTCTGGGGAAACAAAATTGGTAGCTATATGAAGACTAAAGAGCGCTACAAACGATCAGGCAAAGAGGAGGCCTGGCTGGCCGACAAAGAGCAGATTTCATTAATGGGTGGTTACCCCTGAGCTTCGAGTGACAAAAATCTGTCAAACCAATGAGAAAAAGCACTCGCCGACGGGATTCACCCCGGAACAATGTGTAACCCGCGATCCCAATCGTAACGTAGCACTACGAAGAACAACTCAAAAAAAGCCACTTAAGCACTCACCCCACGTAAAGGAAACGCACCAGAATAGGTATTAATACCCATCCCCCCTATCATTGGCACGCACTATGCATGCTACCTTCCGACAAAGAGCAGCCCGTCCGAAGCAAGATGTCAGGACAACAGGTGAATAGGATTCGTTATTTTTAATGTTGAAAGTACGTTTAGCTCGAACAGATCACTTTTTAGCTAAACACGCACTTTTCGACCAAGGCGATTTGGAACAAGAATGAGCAAACCTGAACAAAGTCACATGGAAGCTTATCTGAAATACCTCAGAGCCAATGTGCAGCTGAAAGAAAAACATCAAGAAATCAACAACCTCAGATTAGAAGAAACTGTCAAGACAGAAGGCTCTTTAAACGCTAAAGACTCTTTAGCGCTTGAAGCCGAATATCTGAGAAGTATTTATAAAGTCCTGCCAAGAGAACAGGCCCTGCAAATGACTCTCAAACAGGCAAAAAACCACACCTCTATCAGACCTTGATACAAGCAGTGATGCCTTAACAAAGTAAACGACTGTGTCTACAAACAGCAATAAGAATCAAGGTCCTGATACTCCTCTCTTTACCGTCAGGATCTTATACCAATCGAACTTTCTAACTCCCTATTGCGCTGAAGATTTGAGCCTTAATCCTGCGTTGGCGATCGTCGCCATAGCTAAGGCTATGACTCCTCACGCCGCCTTGTCTTAAGGCTCAAATCTCCATGCTCATCACGGGAGTTAGAAAGCACGATTGGTATTACTGAAAATTCTTCATTGACTGCCGAAGCAACCTGCTGTTAACTCTCACCTCAGGACTGTCTGCGGAAAACGGCATGAGCACATCGGCTTCTGATCAAAAAAATGTTCTCGGGGAACCTCTTCAACCCTGTTGCCTTGATCCTGTTACCGGAATCTACCGGGATGGGTATTGCCATACTGACAAGAATGACATTGGACAGCACGTTGTCTGCGCCAGAGTCACTAAGGATTTCCTGGAGTTTTCCCTCGAACAGGGTAACGACCTGATTACCCCCAATCAGGCCTACCGTTTTCCCGGACTCAAAGAAGGCGACCAATGGTGTCTTTGTGCACAGAGGTGGATACAAGCCTATGAAGTCGGCGTCGCCCCTCCAGTCTACTTGAGATCGACACACGAAAAGGCTCTTGAAATGATCAGCTTTGGTGTATTGAAATCTAAAGCCCTTGATATTCATTAATAAACGACACAAGTGTTCGGTTTCAAAACATATCATTAGAAGTCCACAATGCAGTACAATTGCACAGAACAAACATCCCAAGTAATCAGTCATGAGCACAATATGCACAATGCAGAAAGAGAAGATCTGACTATTTCAAGGGCAGATACTCAATGCAGTAACCTTTCTTCTTCTGATGAACAGACTTCAGCTAACGATAGAGATGAAATATCCAGTTCTGAAGCACTCCGCCTGATCAGGGAACGCTGGCCTGAAGCCTTTCGGGTGGCTTCACCGCGCCCCCTTAAAGTCGGCATCCATAATGAAATGAATCAGACCGGTGAATTTCCGGCCAGCACCATCAAAAAAGCCCTGAAACTCTTTACTCAGCAGGATCGCTACCTATCATCGATCAAGGAAGGCAGAAACCGCGTCGACCTGAATGGCAAACCTGCCGGCAAAGTCAAACTGAAAGAAGCTGTCAACGCCGAAATTCTTCTGTATCAGAGACAACTGACTCGCCAGAAAAAGAACGAACGAGTCTTTGTGGGGCAACTCAAACTGGTAGTGACCGGACAACCCGCTCAAAGTGACACTTGCAAAACGGCCACTAACCAAAATTCAACCACTCAGGAGTAATCTTATGGCGACTGCCGGTGCCAGACACATCCTGGTTAAAACGCAGGAAGAAGCAGAAAAGCTCAAAAAACAGCTGGACAAAGGGGCTGACTTTGGCCAGCTGGCCAAAAAATACTCCCAGTGCCCCTCTGGCAAGAAGGGAGGAGACCTTGGAGAGTTTCGTCAGGGACAAATGGTAAAAGCCTTTGACCAGGTGGTGTTCCGAAAAGAAGTTCTTAAGGTTCATGGCCCGGTCAGAACTCAATTCGGCTTCCACCTGGTACAAACACTGTTTCGCAACGACTGACACTCAAATAGCAACCCGGCCAAGCCGGGTTTGGCTTTACTCGTAGCGCCAATCAGGTGAGCGCTTTTCCAGAAAAGCCTTAACACCTTCATTTTGATTCTGACCTTTAAACAACTTCAGGAACAGATCTCGCTCAACAGCGTACCTATTGCTTGAGGAAAGCCGATTCATTTGAATCAGCTTTTTACTGGCGACAACAGAATCAGGGCTTTGCTGACTCACCTTTTCAGCAAGCTCCCGAGCCATTGAACAGGACTGCCCCTGCTCTACGACTTCTTCCACCAGACCAATCTGACAGGCTTTCTCTGCGTCCACTTTCTCACCCAGCAATATTATCCGCTTGGTCCAGGCTTCGCCCACCAGCCACATTAAATTCTGAGTACCGCCTGCACAAGGCAGCAGACCCACTGATGCTTCTGGCAGCCCCAACAAGGCCTGTCTTTCAGCCACTCTCAGATCACAGGCCAGCGCCACTTCAAGCCCACCCCCCAGGGCAAACCCATTGATTGCTGCAATAGAGATGCCCTTAAATTCTGTCAGTGTCTCAAAAGCCATGCCAAATGCTTCTGCCATGGGCCGGGCCTGCTCAGGCGAAACATCGGCAAACAGCTTAAGATCGGCTCCGGCACTGAAAAATCTTTCTTCTTCAGAGAAAATAATCAGGGCGGTGACCCTCGGATTTTCATTCAATTCATCAACCATCTCTTGAAGGAGCTTCAGACTTTCCAGTGTCCAGGTGTTGGCCGGCGGGTTATTCAGTTGGATGGTGGCGATATGGCCTTCGAGAGAAAGCTTCAAAAGATCAGACATAGTTCATTCCAGTCCTGCGTATTCATCAGCCAGAATTCTACGGGCAATGATCAGTCTCATTATCTCATTGGTCCCTTCCAGAATCTGGTGCACCCGGGTATCTCTGACATGCCGCTCAAGAGGATACTCATTGATGTAACCATAACCCCCATGGAGTTGCAGCGCCTCATCACAGATTTTAAAACCAACATCTGTGGCAAAACGTTTCGCCATAGCACAATAGGCAGTGGCTTCAGGGTCTTTTTGATCCAGCTTGAAAGCTGCGAGCCTGACCATCTGTCTGGCTGCCGTCAACTCTGTGGCCATATCGGCCAGCCGGAACTGCAAGGCCTGGAACTCGGCCAGGGCTTTTCCAAATTGCTTACGCTCCCTAAGGTATTCTCTGGCAGTATTCAGCGCCTGCTGAGCAGTACCGACAGAGCAGGTGGCTATGTTAATTCGACCACCATCCAGACCTTTCATAGCAAGAGTGAAGCCTTCTCCCTCCATACCCAGAAGAGAGCTGGCGGGAATCCTGACATTGTCAAAACTTACCAGCCGGGTTGGCTGACTTTTCCAACCCATTTTCTTTTCGTTACGACCATAAGTAATTCCTTCACTGTCGGCAGGAACCGCAAAAGCAGAGATACCTTTTGGACCCTCTTGCCCCGTTCGGGCCATGACCAACAGCAGACTGGTGCTGCCCGCACCTGAAATAAACATTTTCGAACCGGAAAGGATATACTCGTCTCCTTCCCTGACGGCACGGGTTTTCAGAGAAGCAGCATCACTCCCGGAACCCGGTTCTGTCAGGCAATAAGAAGCCAGTTTTTCACCCGTCACCAGAGCCTCACTCCACTCGGACAGCACCTCATCGCTGGCAGCCAGTCCTACCATCCAGACGACCATGTTATGGATGGTCATATAAGCCGTGGTTGACGTACATCCCATGGCAAGCTGTTCGAAAACCAGACTTGAGTCGAGCCGTGATAACCCCATCCCCCCCATTGATTCAGGTGCATACAGGGATAAAAATCCCAGTTTGCCAGCTCTTCTGAGGGTCTCAACGGGAAAAGTGCTATCTCTATCCCAGTCAGCCGCATGGGGTAACAGCTCTTGCCGGGAAAACTGGGCGGCAAGATCACGGAAAGCGATTTGATCTTCTGTCAGGGTAAAGTTCATTAACGGCCTCTTATTGTTTGTAAGCCTCAGGAGCCTGCCGGACTTCAGAAAACCATTACAGACTCCTTTTGCTTGTGGCGATTAATAAACGACCAAGTCGTCAAAAATCCTGAGCTCAAGACACATTAAATAAGCTCAAGTGCGATAGCAGTAGCTTCACCACCACCAATACAGAGGGATGCAACACCTTTGCTGCCCCCCTTCTTTTTCAGGGCATTAAGAAGCGTCACAATAATTCGGGCGCCACTGGCTCCCAGTGGATGGCCCAGCGCACAGGCGCCACCGTAGACGTTGACCTTGCTGTGATCCAGACCCAGCTCTTGCATGCACGCCATGGTGACAACCGCAAAAGCTTCATTGATTTCAAACAAGTCTACATCTTCTGCCTGCCAATCCACCTTTTCCAGCAATTTACTGATAGCAGCAATGGGGGCAATAGTAAACTCCGCCGGTAACTGGGCATGGCTCTGATAGCCTTTGATGCGTGCAACAGGTGCCAAACCTTTGGCCAAAGCATCTTCTTCACGCATCAAAACGAGGGCCGCCGCACCGTCGGAAATAGAGCTGGAGTTTGCTGCTGTGACAGACCCGTCCTTCTCGAACGCGGGTCTCAGCTGCCGAATCTTTTCAGGACGGGCCTTGCCGGGCTGTTCATCCACCGTAACTTGACCATTACGACGTGTTTCCACCGGAGCAATTTCATCTGCGAATGCCCCTTCCTCATTGGCAGCCAGGGCTCTTCTCAGTGATTCCAGAGCGTAGTCATCCATCGATTCTCTGGATACTTCAAATCGTTTGGCGGTTTGCTCGGCAAAAACGCCCATGGCCTGGCCTTCATAGGCATCTTCCAGCCCGTCAGTGAACATGTGATCTTTAATCTCTCCGTGCCCTAATCTCAAACCTGAGCGAGCTTTTTCCAGAAAGTAGGGCGCATTCGTCATACTCTCCATACCGCCTGCAACCACGGCGTCAGCCTCGCCCAATTTTAGCTGATCCGCGCCCATCATGACGGTTTTCATGCCTGAGCCACACACTTTATTGACAGTTGTCGTGCAAGTAGAGTCCGGCAGACCTGCTCCTCTGGCTGCCTGTCTGGCGGGAGACTGACGACAGCCTGCAGGCAACACACAGCCCATCAGAACTTCAGAGATATCGGAGGGAGAAAGGCCACTTTTCTCAAGGGCAGAACGGATAGCAACAGCGCCCAGTTCAGGCGCTGAGACGTCTGAAAGGCTCCCCTGGAAACCTCCCATGGGAGTACGTGAAGCTGAAACGATGACAATACTAACTTGATCAGACATGGTAATCTCTTGTTTTTGTTGATGCTAAATGCACATACGGCAAAAAGCTCCATTGTACAATACATCTGCACTTCGTCTGCACTTCATCGCACTGAAACGATTACGGCAGAACAGCGATACAATACAGCCAGTATCCGACAGAACTGACCGACTCTCAAACATTCTACTGCAAGAGAGGACAAAAAATACCACCCTGAACATTTGGACTCGTGATTGCACTTCTGTGACAGGCACCTCTAACCTGAGAAGGCAAGATGTATGGGGGGGGGAATATTAATTCAGTTAGATGCAGCTATCATCCGCAATATCAAAGCATCCCCACTCGAGGAAGAGGCCTTCAACTTCGCGGATAGCTTCTTTGTCAGCACTACTGATGTGCCTCAGGACAGCATTGGCCATGACTGAAGCCAGATCACTTTTTAGCGACTCTCCCAAACCCGCTGGCAGGCGGAGAATGACATCCCCAAAGAGAATCGTGCTACCCTGGGTTACCCGGATAACATATTCCCCCTGGGTCGATTCAGTCATGGTGAGAACGGCTTTTTCTATAGACTTACTCATCAGTTTCTCCTCTTGGCTGATCGAAGACACCTCTATCCATGCATCGGCTGAGAAGAGAAAAACATTGCTTGAATTCAGGTCATAAATACCTGACCGGTTAGTTTCGACATTAGCAGCGGATGAAAGTGGCCTTGTGAGCAGCCCCGAAGACAAAACCGAAAGCAACCTATTGTGAAAAGCACTATCTTGTGAAAAGCTCTATCTTGTGAAAAGCCCTACCCCTTGGCATTCAAACCCAGAATACCTTCCTTAAACTTCTGGTTGGGCGGGGTTTCACCAATCCAAACTTTAAGTATTGCGTTGAATAGTTTCTTGCCGGGTATGATCCCCTTTTCCTCCCCGGCAATAATGACTCTGGCTCCCTTACCAGGGATGTATTCAAAGGTTCCAGATTCTCCTTTGCTCAGAGTACCATCAATCATGCCCATAAACTGAGCGATACCTTTTTCCAGCTCCTTCTGCTCTTCCTCAGATGTATTAATCTGAATCGCTTCGTAAAAGGCATTGGCCATACGTCTCGCACTCATTTTCGATAACAGAATGGTGAAGCTCATTCTCTGATAACTTTCTTCAGAGAGTATGCGGGATACGTCAGTGGTGGGGTTTTCAAGATAGAGTGCACCAATGTAACCGTCTACCACCAAATACCATGTTCGAACTGCTGCACCCTGAAGTTGCAAAACAGTGTCGTCTGACTTCACAACATCAGGGATCTCCACACCCTTCATCGAAAGAGCCTGAGCTGACTGCCAGAGGGCCATCCCAAATGCGACAATAAACAACTTTTTCATAAGTATCCTTTGGGTATTATTATTGTTTGTCGCGACATATTACAGCAGCTGATACTTTATTCCCATTTTTACCACGGACATGGCGAAAAAAGCTCAGAAAGATGATCCAGGCTGCTGAAGAAAGCTCAATTCTTCATCGGTACTCTCACGTTCCAGCAGGCTGTTGCGATGAGGAAAGCGTCCAAATCTGGCAACAATATCACGATGTCTGACAGCAAAATCCAGTGAACCTGCGAGGTATTGTTGATAGCCATCTCCAGCCCCGCCAAGAATGCTCTCAAACAGCCTCACACATTGCTCCTGATCTTCAAGCGACTCACTGTGCATGAAAGGCATGACAAAAAAAGCCTGTTGCAGCTCTGTCAGCTGATCCAGCTGACCCAGCTCTACACCCTCTCTGGAAATCGTCAGAGCAGTATGATCGTACTGAAAGGATCTGGGATCGCCCCGGAACATATTCCGGGGAAACTGATCCAGCGCAATAATCGCTGCCAACCGCCCTTCAGCGGATTCCAGCCACTCGTCGCACTCTCCGGACTCTATCGCCTCCGGCAAGCCAGCAAATTGATTGCGGATCTGCTGATCCTGAGCCTCACTTTTCTTCCACCAGCGAGACATTTGCACATCGCCAAGGGGTTCACCTTCAAACCAGAAACCCAAAACTTCCTGAAAACTTTTCATATTATTAACTCCCTTGATCGCGTCAGTTGAGTGGCACGCAGATTTTACTCAACCATACTTAATTACATCGCCTATTGAAATCACTGGAGATGACTCCAGATAGTCATTATCCGCTTACTATTCATTCCGAGACGTTATCCGAAAAGACTATGACAGATCAGGACAATCAGGAACCCGAAGTTATTTCAGCTGATGAACAGGTAGAGGATATGGGTACCGGACTGGTGCTCCCGGAACACGCTCTGCCTGACAAGCTTTACCTCATCCCTGTCTCAAACCGGCCGTTTTTCCCGGCACAGGTTCAACCTCTGGTATTCAGTAGTCAGGAGTGGGAAGAAACACTTCATCGGGTCGCCCAGAGCCCACATAAAGTAGTGGGACTTAGTTATGTTGCTGGCATGACAGGAGCTGGCCATGTAGTCAGTCCGGGAGATTTCCCGCAGGTGGGCTGCACCGTAAGAATTCATAATATCCTTCCGGAAGGCGACCAGATCCAGTTCATCGCTCTGGGCATGCAGCGCTTTCGTATCAAGCAATGGCTTCGAAAACGCCCACCCTACCTGGTTCAGGTAGAGTACCCTGACAATATCGAAGATGACACCGATGAAATCAAAGCCTACGCACTGGCACTGATTCAGGCCATCAAAGAATTAATCCCGCTGAACCCGCTCTACAGCGAAGAACTGAAAAATTACCTCAATCGATTCAGTCCAAAAGACCCGTCCCCACTGGCGGACTTTGCAGCCGCCATCACCACTGCGCCGGGTAAGGAGTTGCAGGAAGTCCTTGAAACATTCTCTGTTCAGCGTCGAATGGAGAAAGTATTGATTCTCATCCGCAAGGAACAGGAAGTGGCCCGCCTTCAGGGTGAGATTAACGCTGAGGTGAACCGCAAGATCAGCAAGCATCAACGTGAATTTTTTCTAAAAGAACAGCTGAAAGTCATTCAGAAAGAGCTTGGCATTTCGAAAGACGACAGAACGGCTGAAATTGAGGCATTTGAAAAACGGATTGCCGAGCTGGCTATTCCGGAAACGCCCCTTAAAAAGATCAATGACGAGATGAAAAAGCTCTCGATTCTCGAAGTGGGCTCCCCTGAATATGCCATCTGCCGGAACTATCTTGACTGGGCTACCTCGGTACCCTGGGGCAAATACTCCGAAGACATATTTGATCTTGCCCATGCCAGAGAAATTTTAAATGCAGATCATGATGGGCTTGAAGACGTCAAAGACCGAATCATCGAGTTTCTGGCTGTTGGTGCTTACAAACAGGAAATATCAGGCACTATCATGTTACTGGCAGGCCCTCCCGGCGTTGGTAAGACGTCCATAGGACGATCCGTCGCCCGTGCTTTAGGCAGAAAGTTTTATCGTTTCAGCCTGGGCGGCATGAGGGATGAAGCAGAAATTAAAGGTCATCGCCGGACCTATATCGGTGCACTGCCGGGCAAACTGGTTCAGGCCCTTAAGGAAGTCGATGTTGCCAATCCCGTTATCATGCTGGATGAAATTGACAAAATCGGTGCCTCTTATCGTGGAGACCCCGCATCCGCAATGCTGGAAGTGCTCGACCCGGAACAAAACAGTGAGTTTCTCGATCACTATCTGGACATGAGAATCGATCTTTCAAAAGTGCTGTTTATCAGTACTGCCAATCAATTGGACACGATTCCCGGCCCTCTTCTGGATCGAATGGATGTCATAAGACTTTCAGGCTATATCACAGAAGAAAAAATGGCTATCGCCAAAAATCACCTGTGGCCAAAACTGTTGAAACAGTCGGGTTTAAAAAAGAGCCAGATCAGGCTCTCCGACCTCACTCTTAAGGCAGTCATTGAGGGCTATGCCAGGGAAGCTGGCGTGAGAAACCTTGAAAAACTGCTTCATAAAATTATTCGCAAAGTCGTTGTTCAACTGCTTGAAGGCACCGGTAAGAGTCTCAGTGTGACTACCAGGAATCTATCTGACTATCTGGGTGCACCTTACTTCAGAAAAGAGAAGCGCATTGAAGGCATTGGTGTAGTGACAGGTCTGGCCTGGACTGCCATGGGAGGCGCAACCCTGCCAGTAGAAGCCAGCCTTATTCATCATCAGCGAGCTGGCTTCAAACTGACCGGTAAGTTGGGGGATGTCATGAAGGAGTCTGCTGAAATAGCTTATAGCTTTGTTTCAAGCCAGGCTGAAAAATTAGGCATTCCGGAAGCCTATTTTGAAAAAGCCTTTATCCATCTTCATGTGCCTGAAGGCGCAACTCCCAAAGACGGTCCTTCAGCCGGGATTACCATGGCAACCGCACTATTATCTCTTGCCACGAGCAAAAAGCCCGCCTCTCTAGCCATGACCGGAGAGCTGACTCTAACCGGAAAAGTTCTGGCTGTTGGCGGGGTCAGGGAAAAAGTCATAGCCGCCAAACGACAAGGTATTCATACCCTGATCATTCCGGAAGAATGCCGAAGAGATTACGATGAACTGCCGGATTATATTCGAGAAGATATGACCATTCACTTTGCCACAACCTTCGAAGATGTGCGCCAAGCAGCATTTCCTGAAAAGACATCGCCTGTAAAGACATCGCCTGTAAAGAAAAGCACAAAGAAAACTGCACGTAAAAAGCCTGTGAGAAAGCGTTGAGTTCAATCAGATCGACCCGGACTTGGAAATTTCTTTCCCCACAACGAACTGTGCCGCCCCTTAGGGGGCGGCACATGATTCAATGCTCTAACAACGAGGGAGACCCCCGTTAGGACACATTAGTGAGCGAACTAAGTATTGACTTCTTAAAGATTGCTGTCCATCTGCAATCAAGAATTTTGAAGCATAAGATTTTTTTTTTAAGTCAATTTTCGTCACGCCGCAAAATGCCAGCCATTTCCTTTGACAGTCTGCCATTCATTCGACACTTTTTAGCAGCGCAAAAACACAATTTCTCCTACCGCCTCAACCAAGCTGCCAAGCTCTATTGCTATCAGCTAAGCTGTGTTAATAAATACTGAAATGCTGATGAACCCGAAAGCTCATAACGGACTGCAGCGACATGTCATCACCTCTTACACCTGGCAGCAACAACTCGCCCCCTTCTTCCAGATCTTCTGGCGATCGTAATCCGCCCTCTTCTCCACTCACTGGACAGGACCATCTGGGCAGACAAATCAGTGAGACAAACACCAGTAGTCAATTGAGCCACGAATCATCTGATCAACGGGCACCTCAATCCCCTCAGATTAATGAGCGAAAAGCTGAAAGACGCCCCTGGTTCTTCCGGCGATGGTACAAAAGTTACATCGGCAAGAAAAACTCGACACTCCCTCCTACTAAGGATTTTGAACCTGAAGAAGCGGAAAAGCAGACCGGTTACCTTGGTTTACTGAAAGATCTTCCAGGCAGAGCTGTCGGAGCACTGGCGAACCTTCCTGGTGCAGGTTTCGAGAAAGTCGCATCAAAGCTTGATAATTTCGTCAATCATCAGGCTGGCATTGAGATCAGCCGTGAGGATGAAAGACGCCAGTGGCGCTCTTTATTATATGACTTGCTGTGCAGTTATACGGCGGTCATTGTCGACGGAGAGCAAACTCCATTCAACTTTAATGAGATACTCATAAAGAATGGCGATGATCTGCCCGTTAGAATTACAGCGCTGAACTTCGACTCGAAAAGAGTCGTCCAGGCATCAGAGAGCTATTTAATCAATGGACAAGCCACAAAAAACCATTTTGAAGTAGGGGATCTTTCCTGTACGGTTGAAATTCCGGTTAAAGATAAACCTCCACTGACGTTGCAAATCAGACTCGAGAACACGACTATCTCAGTCGGCACCGATATCAGCATCTCCCAACTATTGAAAAACTCATTCATTTCCTCTTCCGAGGATCGAACAGCGGTGCAACTTTCCGCTGAAAGAGTTGAAGTCCGATATGAAAATCTGGACTCTTATGAAGAGCTGACGGCAGTACCTGACCCTTCAAAAGAATCAGACTGCATAGTAGGTTATGAGAGAGGAAAGCTGACCATGAAAGGCGTCCGCTTTTGCAAACCTCTCGATCTGCTTAAAGCTTCAACAAAACAAACATCCATACTTGCTTTCGATGCGTTAAAGCTTGTCAACGAGTCAGCCCGGCCTGCCCTGCTGGAGGTTAAGAAAGTCAACATTCAGCACTTCGATGATACTCATAATGGAACCTTCAACAGCTCACTGATCATTCACCCCAAAACCATTCGAAACATCCCCTACATTGGTTGGCTATTAGCTCCTCTCTTCTCAAAACCTGTTCATCTCGATATCTTCGCTTTTATGCAGCACGGCGAAGTCAGGATAAAAGATTTGAAACACGGTATCAGAGTTTCAGGTGGAAGCCTGGCTGGGTGGTTAGTAAAAAAAGCGCTAACAGCCAAAGAAACACGCCTGGTTCCCTACGAAGGTGGAACAGGACTGCAAATAGGCTGGCCGTTTGAATTTATCGCATGCAAAATCGAGATACCCGGTCTGCTCCCTGGAAAACCGGCAACCAGAATAGAAGATCACGATCAGGTCACCTATGAGCGACTGAATCAGATGCACACTCAAGATGCTCCAATACCAGAGCAATCTCAATCAGGCAATACGTCAGATGAAGCGTCACCTGCACTTCACCACCAGCATATAGAAGCACTCAAAAAAGAAGAGGGTGTACTCATTGTACCCGATGCCTTCAGTAGAGTGCTCAGTGACATCATCTCAGAAGACCAGGCTTTAGCCCAGCCAGTAAGGATGGTGCCAAGATTAATGGAAAAACGTTGCATAGAAGCGGCAAGAGGTGACGAGGCCGCCTGCCGGATCCTGCTCCGCTTTGTCCGGGATCAGGAAAGATTTAAGCATGAAAGTGACTGCATGATCGCCCTGCAGGCTATCCCTGAAGCTTTCTATGCCAGGGAAGCTGCAGAAGCAGATGATGAGCAATGGCTATGGCTTGAGAGTGTCGCACACAGGCTGATTGTCGTTGAACGACAGAAAGCCTTTGAGCTATACAGACAGCTGTTGAAAAGAAAAGACATCGAAAATGCCAGTAAACTGGTGACTGACACTGAATGGCTGATCCATCTGGCAAAAAACCTCCCTAAAAACACGCCCGAGGAAAAAGCCATTGCCTTCCGCTTAGCCGAGTTTGCCTATAAATCCAATCCGAAAAAAGCAGAAGAAGTGATCAAGCTGCTTATCGACTGCAATATAAACAATCTCTATAAAACAAAGCAGCTGAATGATCTTATTCAAGACTTGGTCAGTCACCATCCCTACTTTGCAGACCCTCATCATCTCATCTCATTATTAAACCTGCTTGACCAAAGCCATCCGGACATCGTTGCCCGCTCACTGGAACACTTTCCGATACAGACTCTTCTTCAAAACCTCTGGGCAGATGACAACATTCAAGCTCATAGCACTCTGAATTATCTTAAAATCCTGCTGATCAAGCATGGTCGCTTTAAAGAAGCCGCTGACCTTTTGATTGAGTCAGGGGATCCCAGACAGGCTGCAAGAATGCTTGACCTTGGTATCAGGCAGGGCAACCCATCAGCTCTTAAGGTGAAAGTGGAGTTGGCGGTAAGGGATGAGCTAGCTGAAGGTGTAACGTTAGAAAAGGAAGTTCGTCGCCTCAGGCATTTGATAGAGACTCCCACAACCCCGGAGGTCATGAGAAAGGCAGCTATTTCCGTCCTGGCTGATCTTGTTACAGAAGAACCCCATCCGGAACTTGCAGGGATTTTCACAGAAGATCTTTTGATGACAGAGGAAAAAAAGGCTTCTTTCGTGAAAGCAGTCAATAAGCTGTTTAACCTTCAAAAGGGAGAAGCGCTGAGTCTGAATGATCGCGTGAGAATCCTGAATCAGGTTGAACAGCATCTGAAAACTGCCCGAACTGATGAGTCAGCCTACTTAAGCAAACCTCTGCTGCTGAAGAAGATTCAGGATGCAAATCAGCAGGTTGATCGGGTTATGGAATTACTGATAAAAGTAAGGGGACCTGTTGAGCCCAACCTGCTGACCATGCTGACATCTCAAGGCCCGGTTGCCGAAACCAGCATCGAAAACAACACGGCCTCTGAGACAATATCTGGCATGAAAGAAGATGATGAGTTTTTCGATGCTTTGGATACACCCTACAACCCAACGATTGATCAAAAGTCCACTGCCTTCAATGAAGACTTGCCTATAGCAATCGATGATGAAGATAAGGAAATAAAGATCTCTCCAACCGATGAAACGGGCCATCTGGAAGAAGAGAACTTCTTGCTTTCAAACTCTTTCTCAAGCTATGCATCGCTGCTTAGCCAACCTGTATTTTCCAGATCTTCGAAAGGTTTTCTTGACCCGGGGCTCAAGCGTGAGTGGGCCTCAATACTTAAGATGATGTCGATTTGACCGGAAAGTTCAGGCAGATATTTCTCTGTCACCATAGAGATTCATCAAACGTTCAAGAGCCACGAGACTGTCTGGTGTGTATGTCCGGTTGAAGCGGTTTGACCGAATCTCTTCAGGCGACTCCATGATTACCCTTGCCACTTCTTCTTCCTGCAACCTCAGCTCCCCCTCATATTGACAGCTGTAGACCCTCCCCCAAACCTTGCAGTCATCATTCTGAAAGTAAAAGTGAAACAGAGGCTCCAAAGGTGTGTCTTCTATGCCAAGCTCTTCCGCCAGTTCCCTGACGGCAGCCACGTCATAACTCTCACCTTCAGCGACTACGCCTCCCGTTGCCGGCTCAAAATAACCCGGGTAAATATCCTTGCTCAACGTCCTTTCCTGAACGTAGAGCTGCCCTTTACTGTTAAAAACAAAGACGTAAGTAGCCCGGTGGCAAAGTTTCTTTTCTCTCATCTGGCTTCTGGGTAAAGCACCAAGCACCTGGTTACTTTCATCGACAATAATGACCTTTTCTGATGCAGGCTGCAGTTCTGGGTTAGATGGCATAAATACCAGGCTCCGGATATTCGTTTTATTTTACCGTGAGACATTTTCACGCAATCGTATCTCTCTGTCTCTTCGAGAGCACAACCGGATGCACGAGCTCCTGAAAGTCTTGCCAACCCAGTATCAAAAGTTCAGAGATATCATCACTGTTTTGGCCAAATTATGACCACTGATCTGTGCCTGTTCGGCAACTTCCTAAGCCGTAAAAGCGGATGGCTGGCGATGGGTTGAAAAGGTCACATGGTGATGATTCAGATAGCCCACTACTCTTTGTTTAGCCATTTTCACTACCTCTGGCAAAGCCTGAAAGAGCCGAAATGAAATGTGAGCCAGTGAGTCAACCATTCGGCTCTCAACAAGGTGTTAACACTCCCAATTTGTCAGAGGATGGACAATCCGTCAAGACTGAAAAAATGTCTTATATCCACATATAATCAGACTGTGGCCGATTAAATAACATGGCCACAAGGTCAGAACCACTTTGCTATCCAAATCGCTGGACGATTTTCACGATAAAAAAAACCAGGGGGTGCCATGACCGCCAGAAATACTGTTTCCACTATTGTTAACCCTGTAGGCTCCATGCGTGTTCTCTCAAACCATGAGGTCAGCAGCCTTCAGGACACCAGTCAGAAAGGGTTGCATCGTTTGTTCCGGCAGTGCGCCCTGGCCATACTCAACTGTGAACAGGAAGGTGATGACACCGAAGAAATCATGGAGCAATACCAGGATTTCGACATTCGTATTGTTCAGGAACACCGCGGACTAAAACTGGAATTAATTAATGCTCCTGCCGACGCCTTTGTTGCTGGAAAACTGATTCGCGGCGTTCGGGAAAACCTGTTTTCTGTCCTCAGAGATATACTTTATGTGTCGTCTCGCATCACAGAAGACCCGCGCTTTGCTGTAAACAGTTCCACGGATATCACGCATCTGGTTTTCCAGATTCTCAGACACGCTGACGCTTTTATTACCCAACAGGTTCCCAGTATTGTGGTTTGCTGGGGCGGACACTCCATTGCCCGACATGAATATGAATATACCAAGAAAGTGGGTTACCAGCTGGGCCTGAGAAGCATGAACATTTGCACAGGTTGTGGTCCGGGTGCCATGAAGGGCCCCATGAAAGGGGCTTATATCGGTCATGCCAAACAGCGAATGTCCCGTGGACGATTCATCGGTTTAACAGAGCCTGGCATTATTGCGGCCGAATCCCCCAATCCTATTGTCAACGAGTTGATTATCCTGCCGGATATTGAAAAGCGTCTGGAGGCCTTTGTTCGTCTGGGTCATGGTATCACCGTTTTTCCGGGTGGACCGGGAACCTGTGAGGAAATTCTCTATATTCTCGGCATTTTACTCAACCCTGCCAACAGGGAAATCCCTTTCCCACTGGTTTTTACAGGGCCAGAAGCCGCCAGAGAATATTTTGAAAAAATTGATGAATTTATCGGCAACACACTGGGGGAAGAAGCCCAGTCACGCTACCAGATTATTATTGATGATCCGCTGGAAGTCAGCCGGGTGATGAGAAGTGGACTGGAGCAGGTTACGCGCTATCGCAGAAAGCATGGCGACGCCTACTACTTTAACTGGTTGCTTCAAATTGACGAGGACTTTCAAACCCCCTTTGACCCAACCCATGAAAACATGGCGAACCTCGAGTTAAATACCCAGCTGCCTCCCCATATTCTGGCGGCCAATCTTCGACGCGCCATGTCAGGTATTGTGGCAGGCAATATAAAAGAAGAAGGCGTTTGCCAGATCAGGGCAAAAGGCCCCTATCAATTGAAGGGAGAGCCTGAATTGATGAAACAGGTCGATAGCCTGCTTCAGTCTTTTGTAGAACAATTCAGAATGAAGCTGCCGGGCAGTCATTATGTCCCCTGTTACGAGATCGAAAGCGAAAGCTAAAAAAGTAGCTCTGGAAAGCGAAGTGATAAGTACTCAGCCATACGGAATCGAATATTTCTGGCTTATTGGGCAGGTGCTCTGCAAGGCGCAACGACGGGAACATAGCAAGCTATGTGACCAGAGTTGCAACGCGGTCAGAGTGCCTGAACAATAAGTCAGAAAATATGATTTCGTATGGTTGAGTACTTACATCTTCGCTTTCTCCTTTTTTAGCACAATGACTCTTACCCAACCATTTAATGCCTCATCCAAAGGCAATCCCATGAATTTTTTTTAGCCGTTCGATGGATCGGATTTGAAATTTTCAATAATTTTCTCATTAAGGCACGATCTCAGAAATGTATTCATCAGGATTGTGTCTGCCGTTGCATAGAAATCAAGCATCAACTGGTTAAACTCTTTCTGACGTTTTGCTGGAACATTGACAATGGGAAACCCATGAGAAAGCAAAATACCGTTCATCATAAATCGCCCCATACGCTTATTCACATCCCAGAAGAACTGTGCTCTCGCCATTCTCAAAAAAGCGGTAAATGCCATATCATAAACATCGTTACAGGTAGCGATTTCCGACTCAATCTCAGCCCAGACGTTATCCAGCTCATTGGGCGAGGGAGGTTCGTATGCTGATCCACTTATCGTGACGTTACCAGTTCGAAAAGCCCCCCACACCAGAGCTTCTGCTTTACCCGCAATCTTGTGAATTGCCAAGGCAACGTCTTTGGAAAAAGAGAACTTTCCTTCAGCAGCCAGAGCAAACAAATATTTCCAAGCCTCTGCCTGATGTAGAGCCATATTCTGGTCACTTATTTTATGGCCTCCAACAGTAATCCCATCTAATAATGTTTGAATTTCTGGAAGAGTCATCGCAACCCCTTCAAGGTTGACAGCGTCATAAACCAGGGAAGGAATATCACGAACGGCAAGCTGCCTGGCCATCGCAGGATCAGGGTTCATACCCCAAACAGTATCTTTTGCCGTTGTCATTGGCTCATCCCAGAAGTTGTGGTTGAAATTTCCACATTATATCTGCACGAGTTCTTATCGTCATGCAGCTCGAAGAGTCTGGGCAATAACAGATAACGCCCCCACGAAAAACTCCCGGATGGTAAGTCAGTCACACATAACGGTAAATAATTAATGATTTGAGACAAATCTGGCAATCACCTCCTAAACTATTAGTAACCATTATGTTCAGGGAGCGAACAAAAATGTCTCAGTTAATTGAGGAATTCAAAAGCGAACATGTGCAAATCAGTGACTTACTTTTACAAGCACGTGATATTGGCATTGGTAACCAGAAAGGTCGGGATTTAATACTGTCCGCCAAAAAAATACTACTGGCACATTTAAACAAAGAAGATAAGCTCCTGTATCCCGTATTAAGAGAAGCCGCTGAGAACGATGAAAGCCTGAAGTCGACTCTGACTGACTACGCGCTTGATATGGATAAGATTTCTGCCAAAGTGATGATTTTTTTCAACCTTTATGAAAATGGTGATAATACCATCGAAAACTTTCAGCAGGACTGCAACAATATCATCAGGGCGTTAAGCAAGCGAATTTCCAAAGAAGAAGCCGTTCTCTACAAGACTTACGACAAAATCAAAGGTCTCTGAAACCACCAGCACAAATGATCGGCTGGTTCCCGGCCGATCATCATTCCCTTCCAGAAGAATACAAATCCAGATAGCACGACCCACCGAATCATCCCAAAGACGAAGTATGACATAACCGATGTTCCCTTTAGTTCTTTGTTATATTCGCTGACTCGAATGTTAGTGACATCTTCTTTTTATACAGATTTAATTAATCATTCAATCTGTTATCAAGGAAGAACCATGCAACCATTTCAAAATAGCACGGCATCAATTCAACCAGCAATGGACATCCCATCCATCTCTCAAACTGATCAGCCAGTAAATCGAAAACTGGAGATATGCCAATATAAAGTAACTAATAGAGACAATATGGGAGACTTTAAAGTCTATCCATTTATTCTAAACGGCAAGACTTATTACCATATTGACAAAGCCTCAGGTTGTGACTCCGTTTCAGAAAATGATGAGATTTTTATAGAACATTGTGCAGGACAACAAGAAGAGAAAAACCAACAATTAATAAAGAGACTCTCTGACATCATAACAAAAGGCTTTAGAAATGTTTGCACTGTTTTCTATCCAGATGATAAATCAAAAATAGAGGGTGTATGTCACGACTTTGCTTATTATTTGAGCTTTGGGCTTTCAGTTTTAATATCTACGAGAGATAACACTCATGATTCTTTTTACGAATCGCTTTCGAACATAAAAATTTATGAATTTACTGGAGAAAAGGATTTAGACTTTGGAGACATTGTGCAAATAACAAACAATACTTCCCACACTGAAAGAAAACCTTTAGTTTTTCATAGTGTGGTTTATATCGGTAATGGAAAATACATTAGCAAGCTTTCTAAGGAAGATATTTACATTCAGGATCTTGAATCAATATTAGATACTTTTGAACTATGGAAAAAAGGAAGTCTAAGGGTTGTTAAAGATCTAAGCACATAACTGCCTTTCTCATAAATAAACAAAGCGCCATAGTTTATTTTTGCTTCTTTACATATTCTGAAACCTTGAGTGCTTAAAAAGCTCCAATACTTCAGGCAGTGGCTCCTCCAAAACCATTTTTCTGATAATACTCCCCACCACAGGGGCAAACTTGAAGCCATGACCTGAAAAGCCCCCTGCTACAATGACTCTCTGGTGATCTGGTAATGCCTCCATAATGAAATGCCCATCGGGACTATTAGTGTAAAGACATGGCTCTTCCCTGATAACTTCAGGCACCACCCCTGGCAAATACTTTTCAATAACTGACTGGATCTCTGAAAGGTTTCTGCGAGAATCTTGAAGCAACTGTTCAGGATTATCCAACAGAAAACCCGTTTTGTGTCTGCCAATCTTCACCAGTCGCTCAGCACCATATTGAGGCACACCATAATAAAATCCATCGGGAGTGTCGAAGGCAAAAGCTGGCGCATCCGCTGACAAATTCTCACTGTTTCTGCTCTTAAACCAATACTGAAGATTCATCTCAATTTCCAGCGGATACTTTCCACCGACAATGCTGTTCAGCCAGGAGCCTGCGGTTACGACCAGGTGTGAACAGGAAAAAACATCTTTACTGGTTGTAACCTCAACACCACTATCATGCTCCTTAAATGACTCCATTAAAGTGTTCTCCAGTATCTGACCTGAGTGACTTCTCAATACTTCAAGGAAATATTGCAATGACTTATCAAGATCCAAAAACCCGGCTTGCCGGTCCAGTATGCCTGTCCAGACTGAAGGGACTTTCAGACCGGAAACAAGTTCGCTGCATTCACTGCCTTTCAGGATATTAACGTCCAGATCATACTCAGAGGCACTGCTTAAAACTCCCTTTAAAGTCTGGCTTGACATCAGATCACCAGCAATTAGCAGCCCGTTCAGAGAGAGTATCTTCCCGTCTGTAACACGATTGATATCCTGCCAGTCGACCAGAGCTTCTTTAAGCAGGGGAACGTAGCGAGAGTCTTCAAAATAAGAGAGTCGAAAGAGTCTGGTCTGGCCGTGAGAACTGTTTCTTTTATTACCTAACTCATATTGCTCCAGACAAAGCACACTTAAACCAGCTTGGGTCAGTCGGGCTGCAACAGCGCATCCCATAATCCCCATACCCACAATAATGGCATCATAGTGCATCATATTCTAATGCCCCTGCCCCACCTTTATGGGAACTTGACCTACTTAAACCGATCACTTGATCAGTTGGGTTAAGTCATTTCAATGAATAGACATCGAAGTTCATTCAGACCAGATGGCATTCATTATTTGCGGTAATAATCAGCGATATACGAAAAAAACCGGCGCAACAAGGGCTTTTCCGACCGATTCAACCAGTATTCACCAAATTTATATCAAAGATTGCGGGCTTCCCTTAACTTGAATAACGCTATCCGCTATACTGCCCGCGCCGCCGGTTGGCTGAATAAGCGAAGGTTACAGTTCTTTTCACTGCTAATCTATACAGAATAATTCCGACCGGTTTACGATGCCTGCACACATCGTCATGGGCATGAAAGTGATCTAAAGTAAACTCCTGTTCTAGAGGAGGAGCAGAAGTATCCGGCAGAGCTTTCTTCTTTACCCGCCCAGCCATACCGTGCAGGACCTATATTCACAGGAACATCAGCAACTGTCCGCCCCATCACTGTAAACATTACAGCAAGGGTGAACGGGCAGGCCGCACAGATGATGAGGGTTGATCCGTGCTAGAAGCCTACAGAAAACATGTCGAAGAGCGTGCAGCAGAAGGTGTCCCACCAAAGCCATTAAGCGCTGAGCAAGTCACCGGACTGGTAGCCTTGCTGAAAAACCCACCCGCCGGTGAAGAAGAGTATCTGCTGGACCTGCTGGAAAACCGCATTCCGCCCGGCGTGGACGAAGCTGCCTATGTGAAAGCCGGGTTCCTGTCTGCCATTGCTACAGGTGAGGCAGAATCCCCACTGTTGGACAAGAAAAAAGCGGTTGAACTGCTGGGCCTGATGCATGGTGGCTACAACATTGAGACGCTGGTTGAACTGCTGGACAGCACCGAACTGGCAGAGCTGGCCGCAGAACAACTGAAAAGCACCCTGTTGGTGTTTGATGCTTTCCACGACATCGAAGAGAAAAGCAAGGCCGGAAACGCCCATGCTAAAGCTGTCCTGAAGTCCTGGGCAGACGCCGAATGGTTCACCCAGCGTCAAGCGGTTCAGGAAAGCATCAAGGTTGCCGTCTTCAAAGTGTCCGGTGAAACCAACACCGACGACCTTTCTCCTGCCCCTGATGCCTGGTCTCGACCAGACATTCCAGTTCATGCCCGAGCCATGTACAAAATGACCCGCGACGGTCTGGAACCTGAAGAGCACGGTGTTACCGGCCCTCTGAAGCAGATCGACGACATCAAGGCCAAAGGCCTGCCCGTTGCTTTTGTGGGCGACGTAGTAGGTACCGGCTCTTCCCGTAAATCCGCGACCAACTCTGTACTCTGGTTCTTCGGTGATGATATTCCGGGCGTACCTAACAAGCGTGCAGGCGGTATCTGTATTGGCGGAAAAGTAGCACCCATCTTCTTCAACACGATGGAAGATGCTGGCGCACTGGTTTTCGAAGCCCCCGTTGATAAGTTGGGCATGGGTGATGTGATCGAGATCCGTCCATACGACGGCAAAATCCTGTCCGAATCCGGTGAAGTACTGTCTGAATTTGGCTTCAAATCCGATGTCATCCTGGACGAAGTACAAGCTGGCGGCCGTATTAACCTGATCATTGGTCGTGGCTTGACCGACCGCGCCCGTGAAGCTCTGGGTCTGGGACATTCCGAGATATTCCGTCGCCCTGTTGCTCCTGAAGCCTCCGAGAAAGGCTTTACCCTGGCTCAGAAAATGGTCGGTAAAGCCTGTGGTGTTGAAGGCGTTCGTCCCGGTACTTACTGTGAGCCAAAAATGACCACCGTCGGTTCTCAGGACACCACGGGCCCAATGACCCGTGATGAGCTGAAAGATCTGGCCTGCCTGGGCTTCTCTGCCGACCTGGTGATGCAGTCTTTCTGTCACACGGCGGCTTATCCAAAGCCGGTTGATGTTGAAACTCACCACACTCTGCCAGACTTCATTATGAACCGCGGTGGTGTATCTCTGCGCCCGGGTGACGGTATCATCCACAGCTGGCTAAACCGTATGCTGCTGCCAGACACTGTGGGTACAGGGGGTGACTCTCATACCCGTTTCCCACTGGGTATTTCCTTCCCTGCCGGTTCCGGTCTGGTCGCCTTTGCTGCGGCCACCGGTGTTATGCCTCTGGATATGCCGGAGTCCATTCTGGTTCGTTTCAAAGGCGAAATGCAACCCGGCATCACTCTGCGTGATCTGGTTCACGCCATTCCACTGTACGGTATCAAGCAAGGCCTGCTGACCGTTGAGAAGAAAGGCAAGAAAAATGCCTTCTCCGGTCGCATCCTGGAAATCGAAGGTCTGGAAAGCCTGACAGCCGAGCAAGCCTTCGAACTGTCAGACGCTTCTGCTGAACGTTCCGCTGCAGGTTGTACTATCACTCTGTCTGAAGAGTCCATTGCTGAGTACCTGAAGTCGAATGTGACTATGCTGCGCTGGATGATCAGCGAAGGTTACGGCGACCCTCGTACTCTGGAGCGCCGTGCCCGCAAGATGGAAGAGTGGCTAGCCAACCCGGTTATGATGCGCGCTGATGCTGACGCAGAGTACGCTGAAGTGATTGAAATCGACCTGTCTGAAATCAAAGAGCCTATCCTGTGTGCTCCCAACGATCCGGACGATGCCCGTACACTGTCTGACGTGGCTGGCGACAAGATTGACGAAGTTTTCCTGGGTTCCTGCATGACCAACATCGGTCACTTCCGTGCAGCCGGTAAACTGCTGGAGCAGAACAAGGCCCCTCTGCAAACCCGCTTCTGGATGTCTCCTCCCACCAAGATGGACAAGGCCCAACTGGAAGAAGAAGGCTATTACAACATCTATCAGGACAGCGGTGTACGTACCGAAATCCCGGGTTGCTCACTGTGTATGGGTAACCAGGCACGGGTAGAACCCGGTGCTACAGTACTGTCAACGTCTACCCGTAACTTCCCGAACCGTCTCGGTGACGGGGCTAACGTATACCTGTGCTCTGCCGAGCTGGCTTCTGTTGGCGCGATTCTGGGTAAGATTCCTACAGCTGATGAGTACATGGAATACGCTCAAAATCTGGATTCCATGTCCAGTGAAGTCTACCGTTACCTGAACTTTGATCAGGTAGAGTCCTACCAGAAGGCAGCTGATGATGTTATCGCCAAAGCAAGCTGATCAGTAACCTGATTGTCCACCTGAAATCCCCGCTATTGTGCGGGGATTTTTTTAACAACTCGTTCCCACGTTCTAAGCTCGTCATTCCCGCGAAGGCGGGAATCCAGCGCCAACGGTGGATCTCTGCCTTCTCGGGGATGACAAGGCCAGGTGGGCACCGGGCAGTATGGTTCTGGTGGTGAGTCAGTGTGGATTCCCGCCTTCGCGGGAATGACGAGAATGAAACCGGGAATGACGAGAATGAAACCAGGAATGACGAGAATGAAGCCGGGAATGACGGGAGTCAACTCGTTCCCACGCTGGAGAGAGTTTTGCGACAGCCGCCATTGTGCGGGGATTTTTTTTACTAAGCCTGGTTGCCAGAGTGGGAAAATTGACAGCCTATTTCCAGCCAGCAGAAAGACTCGTCAGAAAGTCGATAACTTATCCGGCTGACGTTGTCAGCCAGCCTTGCCAGATACCTTTTAGCCTTGTAAATCCAGATCAGGAATGAACTGATTATACTGAAGACTATCAGTAGATTTTCTGGCTTATGCATGATTCCAACGTCTGACGTGTTCAGTTCGGCATCCAACTGGCAGATTTTCAAAAGCTGGGTAAAACACAAACTGCGCTCAGCCTTTACCTGGAACCGGAAAACCCGGGTACTGGAAGACCCTGCCGCCCTGCTCCAGGAAGCCAGAGCCAGGGGCGACAACCCTTATTCGCGCATAAGACTTCGAGACATCAAACGCCATGATAATCCCAGATCCCGGATTAATAGAGCCGCTCAACACTTCAGGAATGACTTTGCCCGTATTGGTATTGATGTCAGCTCAGTCACTGTAGAGACGGACCTTTTATCTGAACTTCAGAACAAACTGCTAACCCAAGCCAGGCGCCTTCAAATCAAAACCTACAAACAGGGAACGCTGGAAGACATGCAGGCTTTTTCCAAACTTGTGAACCAGGTGGGCGCCGCTAACTGGCCAGCTGTTTTGAATGATCTGACTCTGAGGCATCCTGCTGGAGAGGCTCACAAACTTGCCGATTTTGTCAGGCCTCTTGAGCTTCTTATCACTGCTTCAGCACAACCATCTACGGACACTCTGATGCAAACGGATGTCAGAATACCTGCTGACCAACTGCTAGGAAAAGAGGTCTTTTTGATGTCCGGGGATATCAGCCGAATGAATGAATTACAAACCCCGCCTATTCAAGCCATTGCCTGCCCGTACACCCCCAAGGGATCAAAAAATGAGACGGTTTTACTGAAGCAGCTTTCCGAAATTGATACCGGTTTGGCAAAAAAAGGTTTTTTGGAAGCTATTAAAAAGGTGCAACCAGGACTGGCCGTCATTGCACCCAGCCCTGCACTGCAGGACAGGGGCTTCAGTCACATGGTTCATGCCATGCTTCCACATGTCGATTCCGGGAATATTAATTCAGAGTTGGTCGCCGCCTACCAATCCACCATCGAAGCCGCTCACAGGAAAAATCTGTCGAGCATAGCCATCCCCATTTTCAGTTCTGAAATGAACCTTTCCCCACAAAGAGCAGCGACCATTGTTTGTGTAGCCATCAGCCGATACATGAGCAGTCACCCTTATGAAACCAAACCGCCAAAAGTGTATCTGGTTTGCCCCGGCACTGAAAAAGGTCAGGAAACCCAGCGATATATTAACCATTATCTGAGCCAGAAGATGCCAAAGCCACCTAAACGAGAAATCATCTAGCCCTAAAAATTAGCCAAAAGCCGCTTCAACTCGTCCATTTCCGAATGTTTTTCTCCGTAAGCCGCTCGCATATAAGCCTCACAAAACGACATTACAGGTTCTGCAAGCGAGTCATCCGATTGGGAAATACGACGGGCAAAACTCAACTCTGCTTCACCCTTTCGAGGAACAAAGCCTCTTCTGGCCATTTTTTTCAGGAAGCGAGCATAGAGTTTCTGAAGCGGAGGCAGAGTCTGTCGGCGATACAGTAAAGTCAGGGACAGTATGGCCAGTATCACGCTTACCCCTATCGTCAGAGCCACCCCTTGTCGCCAATAAAAATCTTCATCACCCAACAGGCTTCTCAGAAACGCTTCCTGCTGATCCTGCTTGAAATTCACGACCGATCTCTGCCATTGATATTCTGCCTTCTCAAAGGCCAGCCTGACTCTGTTAATAATGCCTGAATCACGGTAACGATAGAGAGACAAAGGACTGTCTGGCAAAAAAGTTCCGGAGCTGCCAATAGCCGCTTCCAGACCCGCCTCTATGCGCTGGGGTGAAACTGCAGCAGTTGGATCAAACCTCTGCCAGCCCTGCCCTGCCACCCAGATTTCAGCCCAGGCATGAGCATCGAACTGCCGAACCTGAATCAGGTTATCAGCTTCCTTAAACTCTCCACCCTGATAACCGCCGATGACCCTGGCCGGAACACCCGCAGCCCTCATCAGATAAACGAATGCTCCGGCATAATGGGCACAAAAACCTCGCCTACCTTCAAACAGAAATTCATCAATCGTAGAGTTTTGATCGTACAAAGGCGGTGCAACGGTGTAGTAGAAATCATCCAGACGGAACAGCGACAGCAATCGAGCCGCCATTTTGACGGGATCCTGACCTGCCTGGTTGAACAGCCTGAGGGCATATTGTCGACTCCGGTCATTTCCAAAATCCGGAATCTGAGTATTCAAGGCAGCAAGCCAGTCAGGCATTAAGACAGATCGAGCCTGAGGCAACATCCCATCCAGTGAGTACAACAATCGGCTGTCAATCGGTCGTTCCGATGCCAGTCTCATTGTCCTGTATAAAAAGCTGTTTTCAGCCACTGTGCCAGCAGCTCCCAATGTATACATCCATGGTTTTCCGCTAGGCTCCATCATCACTTCATATTGATAGCTTCCCTGACGATTCTTCCACCAGCCTTCAATTTCAGGTTGCCTGCTGACCCAATCTTTCTGCGACATGGCGGCAACAGAAAAAGGCTTGTCCGTTTGCTTCCAGGTCTTGCCATCAAACTGATCCAGAACCACAGCCCGCCAGTATCTTTGCCGAGGTGGTGGTACATCACCAGCAAAGCGTGCCCGAAACACCAGCTCATCTGAACGACTGAGTCTTGCTATATCGCCTGGCGTCATGGCATCGGTTAAGCCAGTTCTGGCACTATTATCGGGAAGGGGTACTGACCAGAGCGGCCCCATCCGTGGCACCAGGACAAACAGGAGAATGGTTAAAGGAGCTGCCTGCAAAACAAGGAGGCCTGCAAACCTTATACTGGAAACAACAGGTGCCGCATTCGTTGATCGGAACAAGCCCTGCTGGGCAGCGATCAACATCACCAGACAAAACATCAGGTAGAGTGTTTGTAGTAACGACTGGGAGAAAAGAACGGCTGTCGCCACCAGAAAATAGCCGATGTAAACCACAATAAGCGCATCACGCTGGCTTCTCATTTCCAACAGTTTGAGTGCATACCCTGCTGCCAGAACAGAGACCGATGATTCCAGAGATATCAACGGCCTGAAACTGACTATCACCGTAACCAGTGCAATCAGAATCAGTCCCAGACGCAACAAAAAAGGTGGCCACTGCCCTCTACCCAGCAAAATAGTAATCCGCCAGCCTGCTGAAAGACAACCCAGTAAAATAATCAGCGTCGGAACTTGCTTCCAAATGGGCAACAGGACTGACAGAAGGGCTGCAGTTAACCACAGTGTTGAGGTTCTGCTCACCTGAGCATTACTCAGCACGACCACCTCCTGACTTTACACTGCCCGAAGCCCTGTCAGAGCCAGAAGCAAATAGAGCCAAAGTCTCAAGGCACTGTTTTAAATGCTTGCGCCCTCCATCGGCTGCCAACTCTGTCCCGGGAACAGACAAGCTGAAAGGTTTGTTAGTGGCTTCGCATCTCAGACACCATCCAGCCAGAACAGACAGTTTATCTTCAAGACTTACGCCGGGATTATGCTCCAGGGAGAGCTTAACCTGATGACCAATAGGCTCTTCAAACAGCTTGGTATTCAGCTCACTGGTTCTCGCATACCCTTTCCAGTCAACATGACCCGCAAGATCCGTCTCTTTAAAGCGGCGAAAGCCGGCAAAATCATCCTGCCCTGATCGTGTTTGGACACCGGTTTCCTCCCCCGCGCCCAGTAGGCTTGGAACAGGGTGGGTGTAATCAGGTCGGGGATAGATCAGTGTCTGCATTTCAAGTTCAACCCAGCTCCAGGCCCTGCAAAATCCCAGAGGATACAGGCTCTCGAGTCTCATCCTTCCCGGACGAAACCAGCCTCTGGATGTTGCTTTTACCCTCAGACTCACGTCCAGATCCGTTTCGAATGAATAGGTCACTTGCTCATTTTCGGGCCAGCCTAATCTCACAGATTGCCGACCCCGCCCACCTGTCTGCAATTGCAGATGAACGGGTATCAGGTCCCCAACATGTCCCGAACCGGCAGACTTTGAAATCAGAGTGATGCCCGCCAGATTTCTCCAGGTATGAAGAATGGACAGCATAAACAGACTGACCATAAAAAAGGACAGACCAAACGCCAGACTGTTAGCATAATTGGCAGCAAGAATAAAAATAAGGGCAGCAACAAACAGCCATGTGTAGCCCCCTTTTGTGGGCAGGATAAATATCCGTTTTTGATCCAGAGTCACCCGGGCAGCCGGAGGAATCCGTCGATCCAGCCATTGACGATATCGCCGTTTTACAGCGCCTTCTGACATACCCGTTAACCCATCACTTGAGTGCTAGTCAGCAACTCCCTGACCGATTGACCTTTTTCCTTTGCTTGTAATCGGTGATCGGCAACAGAGACAAACACAGCCTGAATATCCTCGGGAATAACATAGTCCCGACCTTCCATCCAGGCCCAGGCTTTTGCAGCCGCCATTAACGCCAGTCCCGCCCGTGGCGAGAGTCCAACATGGAAGCAACCCGCCTCCCTGGTACGAGAAATCAGCCTCATGACATAATCCAATAACATCTCCCCGACATGTACCCGGGCTGATGCATTCTGAGCCTTGATCAATTGATCTGCATTAAAGATGACAGGCAGTGCATTCAGTTCTGCCCTGCCGGCTTCGCCTTTCAAAATGGCTTTCTCTGATTCAGGGTCGGGATAGCCCAACTCTAATCTCATCAAGAATCGGTCAAGCTGGGATTCTGGCAGGGGAAAAGTGCCTTCCTGATAGACAGGATTCTGGGTGGCCACCACGAAAAAAGGTTCGGGCAGGGAGTGCGGCTGACCATCTACCGAAACCTGACGCTCCTCCATGGCTTCAAGCAAGGCACTTTGCGTTCTGGGTGAAGCCCTGTTGATTTCATCCGCCAGCAACAGCCGGGAAAAAACCGGCCCGGGGTGAAAAGCAAAGCTGGCACTATTTTTATCAAAAACAGTGACCCCGATAATATCAGCAGGTAGCAAATCACTGGTAAACTGCACTCGCTGATAATCTAACCCCATGACCCGCGCCAGTGCATGAACCAGCGTTGTTTTACCCATGCCGGGCAGATCTTCGATGAGCAGGTGGCCCCGGGCAAGAAGACAACATACCGCAAGCCGAATTTCCTGATCCTTGCCACGGATAATCGTATTCAGCGCATGAATACATTGATTGACTTCATTCATTGATTGGGAACCATTCTTATTATTTTGAAGACTTTGCTTTTTTGTACTCAAGGCTGTTTTATCGGTCAATCGACACAAAAGAACAGAATTCCTTTTCTGTTCCGGGGGGCTTATTTAAAGTTGAGCTAATCCTTTTTCCAGATCAGCCTTGAGATCTTCAAGGTTCTCAAGGCCTACAGCCACCCTGATCAGATTTTCGGTAATACCGGCTCTTGCTTTGTCTTCATCAGAAAGACGACAGTGCGTTGTGGTGGCCGGATGGGTGATCGTTGTGCGGGTATCACCCAGATTAGCGGTTCTGGAAATAAAGGTTACCGCATCCATCACTTTCCAGGCCTGCTCTCGACCGCCTTTGACTTCAAAGGCAAGAACACCGCCAAAGGCTTTCTGCTGCCGTTTTGCCAAACTATGACCGGGATGAGACTCAAGACCACTGTAGTGAACCTTTTCAACAGCAGGATGCGCTTCCAGCCATTGGGCCAGAGCCATTGCATTGCGGCAATGAGCATTGACCCTGAGATTAAGTGTTTCAAGGGACTTGTAGAAATTCCAGGCATTAAAAGGACTCATTGAAGCACCAGCCGCTCGTTGCCAGAGATGCATCTCACTGATCAGTTCCTTGCTGCCGACAGCTACTCCCCCCATGCAGCGTCCCTGACCGTCGATAAACTTGGTGGTAGAGTGGACGACAATATCTGCCCCAAGCTTCAGAGGCTGCTGCAGAGCCGGTGTACAGAAGCAGTTATCTACCATCAATAAAGCATCATTCTCATGAGCAATGGCGGCCATGATTTCCAGATCCACTACTTCGCCCAGAGGGTTTGAAGGCGTTTCCAGAAATAAAAGACGTGTTTCAGGACGCATTGCATCTCGCCACTGCTGGTAATCCGTGAAATCAACAAAAGTGGTTTCTACGCCAAATTTGCCCAGGTATTTGGCAAATATGGTGACCGTCGTACCAAAAACACTGCGAGAGCAAATCACATGATCACCGGCTTTCAACAACCCCATGCACATACCCAGGATAGCCGCCATGCCTGAAGAGGCGGCACAGGCCAACTCTCCCCCTTCAAGGGCCGCCATACGCTCTTCAAACATTTTTACTGAGGGGTTGGTATACCGTGAATAAACATTGCCCTGTTCATCTCCGGCAAAAACAGCCTGAGCCTGCTCAGCACTGTCATAAGTGAAGCTGGAAGTCAGATAAATAGCTTCGCTGTGCTCTCTTTCACCACTGCGTATGACGCCAGTCCTGATAGCCTGAGTTTCAAACGCCCATTGATCCTGATTACTCAATTCGTTGTCTTTCATTTCTGGTCCTTTGTACCGCTGAGGGCAGTTTACCATGAATAATATTTTGTTCTGCTATTCAGATATTACGCTGCATTTTTTTTCACTCATGGCTGTTTCTGAGCCTACAATTCCAAGGCTTCGATTATATGTCATGCTGAGGTTTTCTACCCGGCCTGAAAGAACCTTGAGTCTGACATATCCCGGATGGCTGAGATGCCAAAGATAGCGAAAAAAACCGGCAGTTGACAGTAGAAATAACCACCCTCACTGCTCGGTTTTAGAAAGATAAAAGAAAATTCCCGGCCCCTGAATGTGGTAATCTGGGAACACGATTATTAAATGTTTAGTGTTGATTTATACATCCATGGCTGTTCAGGAAAAACAGAATGCGCCCTCACCTGCTTTTGATTGATGCTCTGAATCTTATCCGAAGAGTACACGCTGCTGTCAGGGCCCCGGATGAAAACAGCCAGATAGACGGAGCAATTTCAGCTACCATTGCTTCGCTAACTCGGGCCATTAAGGAAACATCGCCAACGCATTGCCTGATGGTTTTTGATGGCAACCCTCCGACCTGGCGACATGAGCTTTTTCCTGACTATAAAAAGGGTCGCAAGCCCATGCCCGAAGCACTGAGAAAAAGACTGGGCGACTTTAACAGAGCTTTTCTGAAAATGGGGGTAAAAACATTCAGAAAAACAGGTCTGGAAGCGGATGATGTCATTGCCGCTATAGCCTCCAAGGCATCAAAAGCCAACGCCGAAACCACCATCCTTTCAACCGACCGTATTTTCCTGCAACTGTTGAATGTTCCGCAGATAAAACTGCGTGATCATTTCCAGAAGATTGATTATCAGGGAGAGAGTGTACAGAACCTTTACGGCTTCGGGGCTGAAAAGCTAACCCAGTTCTGGGCAATTGCCGGTGTGGGCGATGTGCCCGGCGTTCAGGGCGTAGGCGATAAGGGAGCGACCTCCCTGATTCTGGAACATCAGGAAATAAGCAATATCTTTTTGTTGGGAGAGGAGGCTAAAGGGGCGGCGGGAAAAGTAGTGAAGCAGAAAGAACAGGCATTGTTAAGCCTGAAATTGGCAACTTTGGCTTGTGATCTTGAGATTGGGCTGAGGATGAAAGATTTGAGGTATGAAACTGTATCTAAACCAGACCCAGCTTAGCCCCTGTTAGCAAAGCTAACAGGGGCTTGACTATGGTAACTGGCGCTGTTGAGGGATAAATCAGGCAAGCTCTTCATCATTGTGAAGGTCAATGATCGAATCACTTCCTTTATTCGCCCGGGTTTGTTCGTTCCTGCTGGCAGCAAGACGACTGAGGTATTCACTGTCGATACCGCCAGCAATGTATTTACCATCAAAAACAGAACAGTCGAAGTCGGTAATCTCGGGATTCAACGAAGAAACAATTTTCTTTAGATCATCCAAATCCTGGAAGATCAGACGATCTGCCCCGATTTCCTGCTCAATTTCCTTATCTGTCCGATTGTAGGCTATGAGTTCTTCTGATGTCGGCATATCGATCCCGTAAACATTGGGGTAACGAATCGCAGGGGCAGCAGAGCTAAAATAGACTTTCTTTGCACCACTGTCTCTGGCCATCTCGATGATCTGCTGACAGGTTGTGCCCCTGACGATAGAGTCATCCACCAACAGCACATTCTTGCCTTCAAATTCCTGACGTATAGCACTGAGTTTTTGACGAACGGACTTCTTGCGGACCTCCTGACCAGGCATGATAAAGGTTCGACCGATATAACGGTTTTTAACAAAGCCTTCTTTGTAAGGAAGCCCCAACCGGTTGGCAATCTCCAGTGCCGATGTTCGGCTGGTGTCAGGAATAGGCATGACCACATCGATATCGTGCTCTGGCCACTCTCTGAGAATCTTGTTGGCCAGGATCTGCCCCATTCTCTGATGCGCCTGATAGACCGAAATACCGTCCACAATTGAGTCAGGCCGAGCGAGATAGACGTATTCAAACATACATGGGTGCTTGGTGCCCTCGACACACTGGAAAGTGTGCAGCTGATTGTTTGAGTCTATAAATACGGCTTCGCCTGGTTCAACGTCACGGATCACTTCAAAACCAGAGGCACTCAGAGCGACGGATTCAGAAGCCATCATATACTCTGTACCTTTCTCGCTTTCTCGCTTACCGTAAATCAGGGGGCGGATACCATAAGGATCACGAAAACCAATGATACCGTGACCATTGATCATAGCAACGACAGCATAACCTCCTTCACAACGCTCATAGACGCGACGAACCGCCTGAAAAAAATCTTCCGGACTGGGCTGCAACTTGCCAGACTGCTCCAGTTCATGGGCAAAGACATTCAACAGAATCTCTGAATCAGAGCTGGTATTGATATGACGAAGATCTGCTTCAAAGAGCTCTTGCTTGATGCTCTGGGCATTGGTGAGATTCCCGTTATGGGCAAGGGCAACCCCGTAGGGAGAGTTCACATAGAATGGCTGGGCTTCGGCTGAGCTCGAAGTCCCTGCAGTAGGATACCGAACATGAGCGATGCCCATATTCCCTACCAGTTTTTTCATATGCCGGGTTCTGAAGACATCACGGACCAGCCCGTTATCTTTTCTCAGATAAAAATGCCCTCCCCCCAAAGTGACCATTCCGGCTGCGTCCTGCCCCCTGTGCTGAAGCACGGTCAGCGCATCGAACAACAGCTGGTTAACATTCACTGTCGCCGAAATACCGACAATTCCACACATTTATCACATCCTCAGGCTGGATCAGCGGCTCTAAAGCTATGGCAGGGTAACCTGAAAATCGGCTCTCCCCGCATTTTATGCTTTTGGTTGGCTTTAGAGCCTGTTTTTTCTCAAAAGTTCATTGAAAGCACTCCCTGGACGTTTGCCTGTTCCCGGGAAGCTTTCAGAGATTATTTCAACCGGCTTGCATCAATGGTTCAACCCACTGGACCACTGTTTGCCTGGACCAGTCTGCAAGCAGCAAAAAGTGGGGCAATAATACCGAATCTTGCCATGCTTCGTCATTCTCTAATGGGGCAAATGTCATTAGTCCCACCACAAGCACTACAAGCAGGCAGCCTCTGAGTCCTCCGAAAACCATACCCAACACCCTGTCAGTCCCAGTAAGGCCAGTGGCTTCTACCAATTCTGCAAACAAACGATTCACTAACCCCCCCACCAGTAGAGTTGCGACGAAAAGCAGGATTGATGCGGAAATTACTCTAACAGATGGGGTCTCTACATACTGGGTCAACAAGCTGGCAACACTGCCATTAAAAGTCCAGGCCACAAAAATGGCCACTACCCAAGTCAGAAGAGAAAGAACTTCCTTAAAAAAGCCACGTTTAAGGCTGATAAGAGAGGACACAGCCACTATGGCCACAATGACCCAGTCGATCCAGGTAAACGTCAAAGGAAAACTCCTGCATTAGTCTTTATTCGGGTCAGATTATCGGTTTTGGAACAGCTACTCAACACACAAAAAAGCCCGTCTCTATGGACGGGCTTTTTTGTGTGTATTATTCCTACTCTTCAAAAATTATTCTGGATTCGTTTTTCTTCATAAAGGCTTCACCGATGAACTTCACCTGATCCAGGTCATCCATATTCTTGTAAGGACCATGGGCTTTTCGGTGTTTTACTATCTCTTCTGCTGTTCGTCGACCTACACCTATAAGCTTTTCGTCCAGTTCCTGAACAGTGGCTGTGTTGACATTAACGACCCATTCTTTTTCGTCGCTATTGGCAAATGAGCCTGCAGAGAACATCAAAAGACTGGAAAGAGCGATAGCTGGGAAAAAATTATTCATAATCAAACTTCCTTATTGATTATTTGAGTTTGGCTTTAGATATTTCTAAAACCGTTATTTTCAGTTCTAGACGGATTTTAAAAAAAAACCAAACGCATTGAAAAAAAACTATGACTATGACAGAGCCATTTGGTGTAAACGACTGATTTTATAAAGAAGTCGGGACAGTCTCCAAAATAAGTACTCAGACAGCGAAGCCAATGTTTTGACAATATATAAGCATGAACAAAACTATTTCTTCAGGCTCTGACAACAAAAAGTCAAGAGTAAAACAAACCCTCAGGAGCCTTTCGGATTGATGACTTCGAGTATAAATTTCAGAACAAAACGAGCCGGAGTATTGAGTGCACTCATGGCTGCAACCAGTATCACCTTCTGACTCTGTATTAAACTACGCCCAGCCCTATAAATGAAACTTGATGTCCGCCCCGTCCTAAGGGACGGGTTTTTACGCTCATTCGATAATTAATTAATCGTGTCGGTGCTAATCCCTTTGCTTCTTTCCCTGCTTAGCTTTTCCTCTATCGCCTCACAAATGAACGCATTGATAGACTTTGGCCTTGTGTGATTAAGTGGTGCTTCGAGGATGGCTATGGCCATGGCCTTGTGAAGTTCCTCACCGACGCGAACATTCAGCGAGCCCTTGAATGGTTTATCAGGGGTTTTGCCTAGTTCCTCACAGTCTTTCAGGTAGTCATCTACTGACTGCTGAAATTCCTCTATCAGCTTTGGCAGCGTGTCCGCTCCATAAGTAATCAGATCTCGGATAAAGGCTACTTTGCCAAACAGCGTACCATCATCAATCTGTGGCTCTATTGTGCCTTGATAGCCCTTGTATTTGAGGTATTGAGTCATGACAGATGCCCCTCGTTATCCAGAAACTCAATAAGTGCCTTCAGGGCTCCCCCTTTCAGATTTTTGTCCGGGTGTGGCCTGTGCAGTCTTATCATTCGTTTCGTGTTTTTGTTGTAAAATCGTACCCGTGAGCCAGCCTTTTCCTCCTGCTTGTAGCCAAAATAATTCAATAGTGAGCAGACATCTTTCCATGGAAAGGTGTTCGGGCCTTCCTTCAGTTTTTCAATGTTCTTTTTCTGAGCCACAATAATTGCTCTCCAGTATGCGACTAATTATAGTCGCTTGGCTCTCTGTGGCAACTGCCGAGCTTACATCCCCCACCCATTTCGGTGGGGGTCTTACGCTGAAGTTCGATAAAAGCATGAATAAAACTATTTCTTCAGGCTCTGACAACAAAAAGTCAAGAGCAAAACAAACCGTCAGGAGCCTTTCGGATTGATGACTTCGAGTATAAATTTCAGAACAAAACGAGCCGAAGTATTGAGTGCACTCATGGCTGCAACCAGTATCACCTAATGACTCTTCATTAAACTAGGCACAGCCCTGTAAATGAAACTTGCACTATCGTTGTTGGTGCAGTTTAGATTCGTAAGGTACAAAGTAGGTAAGATAGACTGTAGGAAAGTGTGATAATGGACAAAGCAGGTGGCCTATATGCGTGACTTGTACGATACCGACTTTTATAGCTGGACCCAGAGGCAGGCAAAACTGATCCGTGAAGGTCGCCTCGCAGAACTCGATCTGGAAAATATCCTTGAGGAAATTGAGAGTATGGGCCGCAGTGACTACAGAGCCTTACAATCCCGGCTGGAAATACTGTTCATGCACTTGTTGAAATGGGAGTACCAGCCAGAAAAAAGGCAGATGGGTCACAGTTGGGAACGCACCATTCGTGAGCAACGAAAGCAGGCACGACGAATTCTCCAGGATTCGCCGGGTCTGAAAAACAAAATTGATGCCATGCTCCCTGTCGCTTATAAAAGAGCCGTCGAAGATGCTGCTGAAGAAACTGGACTATCACCCTCAACCTTCCCCAAAGAGCGTCCCTGGAGCTATGAGCAAGCTATGAGCACCGAGTTCTGGCCCTGATAATTCTCCAGGCAATAATATAAACTGAAAGGTGACTATGAAATCTTATAAAAACAGCAGGTGATCTTTGTGCGTGATTTATACGATACCGACTTTTACAGCTGGACCCAGAGACAGGCAAAACTGATCCGTGAGGGTCGACTCGCAGAACTCGATCTGGAAAATATCCTGGAGGAAATCGAAAGCATGGGGCGCAGTGACTACAGGGCATTGGAATCCAGAATATGTTTGCTTTTCATGTATTTGTTGAAATGGCGGTACCAGCCTGAAAAAAGACAAACCGGCCACAGCTGGGAAAGGACTATCCGGGAGCAACGCAAGCAGATCAGACGGATTCTAAGAAAAAATCCAGGACTGAAAGGCAAGCTGCCAGAAATTCTGCTTGAAGCCTACTCCGACGCTATGGAAGATGCCTCAGATGAAACAGAACTCCCCTCCACTACTTTCCCAAAAGAATGCCCCTGGAGTTATGAGCAGGCAGTGGATCCGGAATTCTGGCCTTAATGCTCAACTCTTCTAATATCCTTGTAGATATCCAGAACAGAAAGTTCGAGACCGACTGAACGCAACAGCAAAGAGTCTCCTTCTCTGTAATGCTGTGTATACCATTGTCCTCCTTCCCGTCGGTATAGATCCACCAGAAACTCATATTGAGAAACCAGCATGCATTCTTCCAGAGTTGCTATTTGAGTATATGCCTCACGTTTGGCAAAACGATCCTGCTGTTCTGTAGATTTCGAAAGGATCTCAATAATCAGCTTTGGATTCTCCTCAACATAATCATCGCCAGAGCCACTTCCACACGACACCATTATGTTAGGGTAAAAGAAAATATTATCGCTTTCAGAACCTGCACTGACTTTCATGTCAGAAGCAAAGACATCACAACCAGTGCCCGATAGATGCTGATGAAGTCTTGTGGCAAGAGAAACCGTTAGCAAGTTATGCTTTCGACTGCCACCCACCATGGCAAAGACATATCCATTGATATACTCGCTTTTCGATTCAGCCGTCTTTTCAGACTCTATATATTCATCAACGGATAACAGTGGATTTTTCATAGCATTTTGCATCTGGCTCACCGATCGTTTCAGAACTATGAGCCGTTCAATATAGACAGGGATCAAGCAGAAATCATAGCAAACGACAACTCAATGGTAGTTCAAAACTCCTCGCTCTGGTTTTGATTCAGCTTGTCTGGACTGATCCATCCAATCCACCACATCAGAAGTTGGATTAAAACCATTCACACAGCTGGAAAGCAGATTTCTCAGATCGGTAAAACGCCCATTTCTTGCTACTTCGAAAACAGTTTCCAGAGCCAGCCTATAGTTACTCCATAATTCTTTGCTTTCCATAGCCATACTGATTTTAGGATGACTGGTACCTGTCACATTGTCTCCAATCAGCAGTTCTTCATAGAGCTTTTCACCCGGGCGTAGTCCTGTGTAGACAATTTCAATATCGCCTTCAGGGTTACTTTCATCCTTCAGGGTTAAGCCAGATAAATTAATCATACGCTTTGCCAGATTGGCTATTTTGACAGGCTTCCCCATATCCAGCACAAAGACCTCCCCTCCGCTGGCCATCGCACCGGCCTGAATCACCAAAAGTGCAGCCTCAGGAATCGTCATAAAATAACGATTAATGTCTGGGTGAGTCACCGTCACAGGGCCACCGACCCGGATCTGTTCGCGAAACGCTGGGATCACTGAACCACTCGAGCCCAATACATTTCCAAACCGCACCATTGTAAAACAGGTATTAACGGGTATTTTTGTTTCTGGCCTAAAGCCAAACCTGTCGGAATGGAACAGATTCACCGAACTTTCATCAGCCAATCCCTGCAAAGCCATTTCTGCCAGACGCTTCGAGGCACCCATAACATTTGTGGGACGTACTGCCTTATCGGTAGATATAAGAACAAAACGTTCTACCTGAGCAACAATGGCGGCTTGTGCCGTATAAAGCGTACCCAAAGTATTATTGCGTAAACCTTCTTCAATATTTTGTTCAACGATAGGCACGTGTTTATAGGCAGCAGCATGATAAACCGTATTCACAGCGAATCTTCGCAAGGTTTCAATTAAACGCTCCGGATTATTCACCGAACCGAGTACTGCTGCTATCTGAACCGCTTTAAAGTCATTGGAACTATTTTGCGTCTTAATTAAATCCTGTTCGACAGAATATAAGCTAAACTCACTGTGCTCATATAGCACAAGACATAAAGGTTTCTTTTTAAGAATCTGACGACAGAGTTCAGAACCGATAGAACCTCCTGCCCCAGTCACCATGACAACCTTACCGGTGATACATTTCTCCAAAAGCTCTTGCCTTGGCTCTACCTCGTCTCTTCCGAGCACATCACCAATATCAACTGGCTGAATTTCCTGCATTTTCATGCGGCCGCTGGCCAGGTCAGCCATAGCGGGTATAGTTCGAATAGGTAGACCATGTTGTTCAAGAGTCTGAACGATCTTTTTTCGCCTTTGCCTGCTCGCAGAAGGTATAGCCAGTAACACCTCCTGAACACCTGTCTCCTGAACCATCTGCTCGAAACTTAAGGGTCGGTAAATGCGCCTCCCTTGAATAGCACGACCAGCATTGTCCTTTTTGTCATCTAAAAAAGCGACTGGCTGGTATTCAATCCCCCGATCTAAAGCGGACATCACCTGGACACCCGCAGCGCCTGCGCCATAGATGGCTACAGGAATTCCCCTGCGCGAGTGACGCTGCCTGCGAGGGAAAAATTCAGGGAAAATATCTGCTATGGATTCCTCTAATAACCAGCTTCTGATCAAATAGCGAGAGATAATCATTGTCGGTAGCAACAGGAGCCAATATATAAAGGGAATGGACCGGGGAAGATGAGCCTGACCGGAAAGAAACCCAGCCAACATCAGGCAGATAGCAGCATAGGAACAGGCTTTAAAGATAACGATAAGAGAGTCTGAGCCCATGTACCGGAGGACAGCCCGATAAAGTCCCATCTTAACCAGGAAGGGCAAGGTGACTACTACAGCAATGATGAATGCAGGATAATATTGAGTGAACGAGTCCACCATATTCAGGCGAATATAGAACGCCATCCATAGACAGAAGATTATTGCTATTGAATCGAATAGCAATGTCACCAGCCGTTTGCCTGAGCGTGGGAGTGAGAGCAGTGTCTTGCGCATGTGTAACCTGAAGTAAAACTTAAATTACTTTATCAAAACTCTATCATTTAGACTGATTTACTCTATCACCCTGACCACGTCCAGCCAGAGTCATGAAAATATATCGAAAGTAGTTAGAAAAAGACATACCTTTAACCATTTCCGCATCTGTTTTAGCCAATAACTCAGGCGTCGACATGTCAATATCCGAAACTTGGGCTAAACCTGTAATTCCAGGCCTCACATTGTAAACTCCTAATCCATCACGATGTTCAATAAGCTCCTTCTGATTAAATAAGTTGGGTCTTGGACCGACCAGACTCATTTCACCTTTCAGGACATTCCATAGCTGTGGCAGTTCATCCAATTTCGTTTTTCTAAGGAACTTACCAAGTCGGGTTATAGAACTTGTAGAGGCAAGATGGCTAGCCACTGAGGCAGTTTCTAAACTCATTGTCCTGAATTTAATCAATATAAAAGGCTTTTTTTTGCACCCCACTCTTTCCTGACGAAATAAAGGTGAACCTGTATCAAATAGACCTATGATATAAATTAGTAGCATGATTGGTAAGCCAAAGACCAATCCAAAAATTGCTAAAGTAAAATCCAAAAAACGGTACACCTTAACCATTACCTCCAGACTTTTTACCTTTAATATAATTAGCCACTGTCGCATCTATACCTTGTTGAACTGTATAAGGTGGCTTCCACGACAACGTTTTCTCTGCCTTTGAAGAATCTACTTGTAAATCACCTATCAATCGATCAACAATTGAGCTTTTCCTAGTTAGAGCACCTGAAAAACGAAAAGTGAACCCTGGAATTGGAAACAGTCTTATTGGCTTTCTAAGTGAATATCGCATCATTTTTATTAACTCTGACAATGAGACATCTTTTCCATCAGAGATAAGGTAAGTTTGATTTGCCGCCATGGGGTGCTCAATACAGGTGATTATAAAGTCTACAAGATTTTCAACATACACCATACTGCGCATATTTTTAATCATGCTAAAAGGAAGTGGAATTTTTGTATCAGCAAGCTTTATTAAATCTAGAAAGTTAGCTTTTACGTTTGCACCATAAACAAGAGGAGGACGAATAATTACAACCTCCATAGCAGTTTCCAAAGCTATTTTACGTAACCCATCTTCAGCTTCCTTTTTTGAAATACCATATGCATCTTGAGTTAGAGGGCTATGCTGTTCCGTAAATGCTGAAGCACCAGAAGTTGTTTCACCATTGACTTTTATTGAACTTATGAATATGAAGCGCTTTACTCCAGCAGATGCAGACTGTCTTGCTAAATTCAATGCTCCATCGGTGTTGACCCGGCGATATTCTGTTATTGATTCAGTGACTTCGTCCTTCATGATATGTGCACGAGCAGCAAGATGAACAACAACATCTATTCCTTGCAATGCTACAGACCAATCAGTAGAAGCATCGATTGAACCAACAGCAATGGCATCTTCATCAGAGACAGATGGTAGTTTACGAAAAGCTGCTTTATAATTGTATGATTTTTCCGCCAGCTGAGCTTGCAGAGACTGACCAACAAAACCACTGGCACCCGTTATTAAAATCGTCAAATTGGAGCTCTCAAATAACGAATAGAAATAAAATTCATTAAAAATTAAACTTTTTCATTTCTAAACTCATAAAACTTAAACAGAATCACCTGTAATGCAGGCGGGATTGTGAAGGCCCTTCAGAAAGGGGGTGGTTAGCTTAACGCTAGAAAGCTTCATTTGCTCCTACCGTTTCTCTTCTGCTTCTTTGTTGCGAATATATTCAAAGATCATCTACTCATCTCAACCGTTCTAACCACGGAAAAATCATGTAGCTCGTTCCCAGCAGGCTCTTCAGTGAGATATCGTGTACTCATAGCAGCTTTCTTTTATTTTCTCTTCACGCCTGCTTTGAAGGTTTTCGTATTGTTCAGCAGATTGACAGTAATATGTCTATAGCCTGCCAGAATTTCTGATCCGTCATTTCTTCGGATACGACACTCGTCTTCTCTCATCGCAAGGTGAGTAGGCTATTGGAACCTCTCCCGCATTGCTGCTGCCAAATTCAACAATATCTAATGCCATCGCTTTCATAATCGCTCGTCGCGCATATTTTTCTGTAAATGTTGTTCTTGGTGTTGTAGTTAACTTAAGCCCTGCAAAAGCTTCAACAGCCTGTTGTGTATCAGACGGATAAAATACTGCACAATTATTGACTTCCGTTGTAAGGAAATCAGCAGAATATCCAGAGACACCTGCTAATATAGGTTTCCCTGAGGCAGCGTACTCAAATATCTTAGAGGGTAGAACTTTCTTGAATGCCGGATAATCATTCAAGTGAAGGAATAACACATCTGCATTCATATACTCAGCAATAAGTAGCTCCCGGTTAACAGGGGGGAGAAGCGTGACATTTTTCACATTGCAATTTTCCAATTCATCAATCAACTGTTGTTTTCTACCGCCATCACCAATAATCCGGAACTTAACGTTAGTATCTAATTTTTTTGCCAAAAAAGGTACAATAGTATGAAGGCCCTGACCTTCACCAATATTGCCCGCATAAAGTATGGTAATTTCAGTATTGGAACCCCGACGCTGTATTGTATCCGGAACTACACGCAAGAACTCATCATCGATACCATTTGTAAACCAACGATATTCAATGGTTGTGTACCGCTTCTGAAAGTAAACAGAAAAACCTTTCGAGACGAGATTGATACGTTCTGCACGGCTAAAGGTGAAATGCTCAACAATTGACGTTACCGGACCAGCAAGCCACAAGATTTTCGGAGAAAGCACATCATTGAGTGTGTCTACGAAGATGTCACGAATATCCAGATAAAGTGGTGTTTTAGATCTGCTGGCAACAATCGCTCCCAAAAATGCTGTAAAGAGTCTTGAAGATGTTGAAAAGACAATATCGTATTGCTTTCCACTGACTAAACCTAAAGCAGCCCGGCAGTATGTAATAAAAGCCTTCATCTGATCAAACATCCCACTTTTGTGGGCAGGTAGGGGGATGCGTCGGACTGTTACATTTCCATTACGCTCAACTGGTGGCGCATCGACACCAAACGAAGCATAACGATTAGGCATGGTTGTTATGACTTCAATCTCAGTAACTAACGGACTCAGTTGCTCGACCAGGGCAGTACAACGAAAAGAACCAGCGCACAAATCCGGTTGGTAATAAAACGAAAAAATTAAAACCTTCACTTAAAACCTAGAATAGAAAAAGTTGTTAAATCCGAAAATATATGAAACAAAGAAAGCTTTTCACGGAATTGGGCTGTGGTTCACCGCTGTTTGCAAACATGGTTATAGCCAAACAGAACACTCAATTATTCCGCGCTGCTGAATGCTAATAATCAAGTTTTACTACACATTCGCTATTTACAAACTCAAAAATCAGGCAAAGATTTGGTATAGAAAGGCCAAACTCTGGATGCCAACTAGTTTGTTCTATCCTGCGTTTGCTGCTCTGATTATGTACCAGCACTTCATGCCCTCCAGGTAGGGTGAGCACTAAACACTCTTCGCGTTCAGCACAGCGAATATCCGGATGCAAATGGAAACGGGCTTCCGCCTTTTGAAACTTGCCAGTGATACGATCTTTTATCGAAAAGGTTCGAGCCGTCAAGGCCCACTCTCTGGAATGCAAAGGCTTACCCTTTAGCCAGCGGTAACCGTTGTGGCTACAGCTCACTCGATATGATTCCGGTTCTAGTGAAAAGAAAGGCTGCCCAGGGTAAGCCCTGCGAGCTACCCGGAAGCCACTCCATACTTCGGAGGAATTCTGGTCATCAATCACCACGGTATTGTGAGCAGCAGTGCCACGTTGCCTCATGCGTTCATCACCCAAGCCGTAGCAGGAAGTGCCAGAATTAACGAACACACGATGACCAAACAGGGATAACTCAAACGACAGCGTATCGGCATGGGCATGGCCTGGAATATAGTCAGGCCCCACTTTTGCCAGATCCAGAAAAGCCACTGCCCGTTTATTTTCAAGACGCACGTAGCCAGAAGCCTTTAGATGTTTAAGCTTTAATAACTGCGGTTTAGCAGAAGACTGTATTGAATAACTTTTAGTAGCAATACCTAATGATCTGGCATAACTAGACATAGTTTTCAGTGAGGCAGCAATCCCCACGGCTGCATCATTAAAAAAAGCAATATCACCATCCGGATGACACATGGCTTGCAGCCATGTAACCATATTTTCAGCATATTGCTGCCAACCGTTAATAAAAGGTTGCACTGTTGTTGCTGAGTAACACTGGCTGATGTTGATCAGGTCCAGCATATCCATCAGCATAATGCTGTGATACATCGGGGACAGTTCAAAGTTACCACCATCGTCTAAAACCTGTTCAGGAACTTCCCGCTGCAAAATTGCCAAACCAGTCTGCAACCATTTTTCTGCCTCAGCCCCCTGAAAATAGAGGCCAACAAATACCAGAGCCTTGGCATTTGCAAACAAATGATTACCCAGTAGATGGTGCTCTAGTTTTTGCATCAAAACCCGAGCCTGCAATGCCAGACTATCAAGCCAGTGTTTTTTCTGTGGCTGATTCGCTGAAATTCGCAGAAAGAATTTCACCCAGTTAACTATCCGCAGCGATAATGGATAAGGTTCCCAGCCATTCCCTATAGGTGCCGGGTTTTCCTTAATCCATCGTTCAATCAGCTCTGCATGCCAGGGCAAACGTAATTCTGCATCTTCAGCATTCAGATCATCAAAGTAATGGAGGTTGTATAGCCATAGCTTTTCCCATTTCGGGTTATTCCAGTCACTGGCAGAAGACAGGGTATGGGTTTCATTTAAAAAGTGAAAAGTTTCAAGATTCAGAATGGAGGCTCTGATCTGTGCAGGAAGGTGCCATTGACCATCTGAAGCCAACGGTCGGCATAGTGGTGCCGATCGGGTATCCAGACGGATTTTATGCAAAAGATGACCGAGTCGGCCATAAAACTGAACAGGCTTAAGATGCCTTAGCGTATGGAAATAGCGGTAAAAAGTACTGGTTTTCAACAAGAGCGAAACTCATTGGTTTTGTTTTTGGAACCACTAAGGTCACGAAGTGCACGAAGCTTAAAAGAATAAAACTTCGTATCATTCGTGGTTAGTAAAAAAATTACCCGCGTAAAGATTGTGCAACTTCAATGGACACACGAGCCACTTCTATCACTTCTTCGAATGGAATCGGCGATGGTGCACCCTGCCGAATGGCATCAACAAACGCCTTGGCGCAAGCCTTCTGCCCCTTATCCTGCTGCATCAGCTTTAGACCCTTGAAACCGGGCCAGCCGAAGCTATTCAGTCGACGAAAGTTATCCAGCTGCAACACTGCATCGTTACAAAAAACCTCAATCCGCTCTTTAGGGAAGCTCTTGCCACCATTTGCCAAGTAAAGAATAGTGCCAAAAGAACCATCCGCAAAACTCAGGGTAATACTGGCCTTGTCTTCTCGTACTTCAACGCCTGGCACATCCCACATCATGTCGGCGTTGAAGCCGGTAATCGGGCTACCCACCAGAAAGCGCATCAGGTCGATATAGTGACAGGTTTCACCAATAATACGACCACCACCGACTGTCGGATCCTGTGTCCAGTGACCAACGGGAATGGCACCGGTACTCATGGTCATAATTAAAATTTTTGAAGCTTTCATCGGTTCCAGCAGCGCCTACATACTTGCCAAATGGGGCTGCCGATAAAGGCAAAATCAATGTATTTTTAACCAGCCATTGATCCGGTGGGTAGAATGAACTACCAGAAATGAAATATGCAGTCTAGATATTGGTGAAATAGCTAACATCTCAAACACAGTCGCAGCTCTTTTAGACCTGAGAGTTGAACTTGTTATATTAGTCAACTTCTACATTCTCTTTAGTTGATAAATTAACTGATTCATTATTCCGCTAAACCTAGCAGCCAGCCATTGTAAATTTGATTTATTAAAAAACTTCCATGATAGATATATTTCGGCGTTATTGAGCGAACAAAGCACTCTATAATATTTCCAATTTTTTTCGTTCTTATTTAAAGTATATCTTGCAGACACCCCTAAGGTCTGAATTCCAAAAGGAAATTTAAATGCAAACCAAAGTGGCTGACTATTAATTACAAGATCACATTCATCTGTCGTATTTAGCTCACTAAAAGTACCATCCTTGAAGCTAAACTCTACTTTCTTTGATATATCATTAATTTCTACAGTGACAGGTTTAAGAATAAACCTAAACAAACTAGAAAAGTCGTACTTTATCTGCTTAAACCTTTCATTAAAAGCCTCTCTAATAGCCTCAATAGATTTTAATGCTGACGTTTCAAAAGTATTGTCAAAGTTACTTTCAAGTGCTTCGTATTTTTTTTTACTAGCTACATTGTTAAATGCCATGCCAAGCGTATATGTATCACCAGGATATAAGAGGGTGTAGTCTAACGACTTGCTCATCATGTGTTCGCAAAAATCTAATGGTGAATTGTGATAATTGTTCATATAGGCATTATCATCTTTACAGAAGTACACCAAGCTGGCGAAAGGTATAGTGACAGAAGCCCCTAGATCAATATGATTATTAGAGCAGTTTATCAGAGTATTTTTCGCCATTAGTGGAAGGTGGTTACCCCTGTCTGCCTGTCCAGAATAGCCAGCAATTGAGAATTGGTTAAGCACCACATCAGGTGAACCAATATCACCTTTCACAATGTTGCAATCTCTTTGGTTTAGTTCAGAATCATTGATATTAAAAATCACTTCCTCGTCAGCCATAACACCAAGTGCAGAGTCCATACCTCCTACTTGATAGCAATAGACTTTTGTTTGATCTGAAAGCTTAACAATTTCACGGTGAGGCAATATTTCAAAACTATTAAACCCAAAGCCCTTCAATGCTTTTATCATTTTATTTGAGTTATTCTTCTGATAAAGAACTGTAACTTTATTTTTAAAAGATTCTGGTAAAGTTTTAAGTGTTGGGATGTGAAAGTGGTCAGGATGTTCATGTGAAATCCATAAATAGTCTATATTTTCATAGTCTAACGATTCTTTCGATGCTTGAGGTTTTAATGACCAAGAATCATTAAAGGCTGTACCAAAAAGCCATGGATCAGTTAATATTTTTATGTCTTCAGTATGAATTACAATACATGCATGTGAAATTAATGTTATTTTCATAGTTTTAATCTCTAATATTTTCTAAATCATATAGCGAACCTGTAGAAAGAGCTCTACAAAGAAAATGATACCTTACAGTTTCAACCTGCTAATTTATTGAAACTCATTTCAGATAATTTCGACTCAGAAAAAAATTTAACGCACTTTTCAATTAAACGTTGCTGAAATAAGACAATTAGTGCGAATGTCTGATAATTCCGAAGTGTCTCAGCCCTCACGCAGGTAATCAGCCACATCAACAGCTACACGTGCCACCTCAATAATTTCTTCCATTGGAATTGGCGAAGGTTTGCCTTCACGAATGGCTCTCAGAAATGCCTCAACACAAGCTTTTTGACCTTTATCCTGTTTACTAAGATTCATCTTTTTAAAGCTCGGCCATTCAAAACCGGTCATCTTGCGAAAATTATCAATCTGAAGGGTTGCGCCGGCGGCAAACACCTCAATACGCTCTTTAGGGAAACTGCTGCCACCATTAGCGAGGTAGTGAATCACGCCAAAAGAGCCATCAGCAAAATTCAACATAATAGCTGCTTTGTCTTCCCGAATCGCCACCGAAGGCACGTTACCAACCTGGGTGGCTTGATAACTGGTTATAGGACTGCCCGCGAGGTACCGCATTAGATCAATATAGTGACAGGCTTCACCTAATATACGACCACCACCGACAGCTGGATCCTGAGTCCAGTGATCAGCCGGAATAGCTCCCGCATTCATGGTCATTATAAAAGATTTGGGTTCTTTTATAGCATCCAACAGAGTTTTCATTTTCTGAATCTGTGGGGAGAAGCGTCGATTATAACCAACCATCAAACGCGGCTGAATTTCCGCTACGCCCAGCGCTTCAACTATACCGTCGATCTCATCATGATTGAGAGCCAGTGGCTTTTCTACAAACACATTTTTGCCTGCTTGCAAAGCCTCAGTAACAAAAGCAGCATGGCTGTTATGCTGAGTGACAATGGTGACGGTATTAATAGCAGGATTAGCCAGCATGTCATCAACAGAGGTGGAAGCCTCAGTAAAACCGGCCTTCTTGCCATGATGAACACCACTTACACCACCGCTAGTGACAATAGTGTGAAATTTTGCCCTGGCTTTATCAAACGCAGGGATAAGAATACGTGATGCATAATTGCCAGCTCCAATAAACCCACATACAGGATCAGTGGTGAGATAAGCAGGTGTTTTATTAGACAGTGCTACTCGATCAACCCGCAATGCATCAACCGATTGCTTGGGATACTGCAAAAGAATACCCAATGTCTTCGGTTCATCCGTTAAGGTTTGGTAGGCTTTAAGGGCATCATTAAATGCAAACCGATGGGAGATCAATGGTTTCATATCCAGCCGCTCATCCGCCATCATATCCAGAATGGCTTCAAAGTTACGCTGCTCCGTCCATCGGACAAAGCCCATTGGATAGTCCTGCCCCTTTTCTTCATAGTTGCTATCGTAACGACCAGGGCCGTAAGAGCAGGAAACCTGAAAAATGAGCTCTTTTTCATAAAAGGCCGCCCGACTCAGATTAAGGCCGGTAACCCCTACCAAAATAATGCGGCCACGCTTACGACTCATGCGTGCAGCTTGAGTCACTGGATCATTAGATTTGGTACTGGCTGTAACCAATACGGCATCCACGCCTTTACCCCGGGAAAACGCCATACCTGCCGCAACTGGGTCTTCACCTTGAGCAAGATTAACCGTTTCAGCACCAAACAACCGAGCCAGCGCCAATTTATCTTCATCAAAATCAACACCCAATACCCGACAACCTTGGGCACGAAGCAGCTGTACCGTCACCAAACCAATTAGACCAAGGCCAGTTACCACCACGCATTCACCCAGAGTTGGTTGGGCCAGTCGAACGCCTTGTAAGCCAATCGCTGCAAGGACGGTAAAGGCTGCCGATTCATCGTCTACATTATCTGGAATCTTTGCACACAGGTTTTGTGGTACCCGCACAATATCTGCATGGGGGCCATTACTGACCACTCGGTCACCAATAGAAAACCCTCTAACACCATTGCCCGTTTCAAGCACAACACCAGTATGGCAATAGCCCAATGGCAATGGCTGATCCAGCTTTGACTTGACAGCGTCCAGTGTGGTAGCCAAACCATCGGTACGCACTTTTTCAATCACCATTTTTACTTTATCTGGCTGCTGTCGTGCTTTTTCTAACAGGTTGGCCTGACCGAATTCAACTAGCATACGTTCCGTGCCAGCAGAAATTAGCGATGTTTTACTTTGTATTAATAGCTGGCCGCTTTTAGATTTGGGTGATGGTGTTTCAACTAGTGTGGTTTCACCGGTGGACATGTTTTGGAGGATTTGTTTCAACTTTAATTCACTCAATGGAACAGTTGGTAGGAAAAGGCATATACATCAAAAGAAAGTAATCCTAATTCAGGTAATATTTTTTACAGCTACCTGCTCTGCTCTAACCCTTTATACATCTCAATTAGTTTGGCAACTTCAAGTTCCCAGTTATAGCGTGATTTAACAGCCTCTTTACCTTTAATGCCCATTAAGCGAATAGATTCTGGATTATCAAGCATTGTATCCAGTTTCGCTGCTATATCGTTATGGTCTGCCGAGTCAATGAGTAGACCGCAGCCAGTCTCAGCAACAATCGGCGCAACCTCTACCGCAAAATCAGGCAACAATACGGCAAGTCCCGCAGCCATGTAGTCAAACATCTTATGAGGCATGGCGTAAACATGATTCAATATACCCGGCTGAAAACCAATTATGCCTATATCGGCTTTCAATAGATAAGAAAAAGCCCGCTCAAAAGGCATCCAATCCATTATGCGAACCCGGTTACTCAAACCTAACTCTATGACTCGCTGCTCAAACTCAGAACGACTACCATCATTAATTTCACCGATCACTAACAAGTGTAGGTTATGATGCTTCATTGTAGCCATTGCATCTATTATTTGAGGCCAACCACGATTTTTGTTGAGTAAACCAAGATGCACCATTGTGTATATAGCTTTTTCCTCAAAATGCACTTCATCAGTGGAAAAATTCAGACCAGACAGTGGCGTAAAATTTTGAACCAGAACTTTCTTATCAGCAGCTAAATGAAAATCATCTGACACAGAGCGCTTGGCAAGGACAATGCGGTCAGTGAATGGTGTTAAACATCTGAATACCAGCTTTACAGCAGATGAAACCAAGGGTTGTAGCCAAATAGGAAAACGACTTTGAGCAAAGGTGCTTGGGTAGTGTTCATGTACATCAAAAACACATTGTTTACCATGAAATATTTTAAGTAATACCCCAATAAACCAAGAGTCAACCTCATTGCAATGATACACATCTGCATTTTCAGCTTTGGCTATACGATAAAGGTTGGTTAATTGTTTTAATCTACCAAGGATACCTGATGGTGGAGTATAGGTCTGAATTCTTACCCCCTTTACTACCTTCGCCACTTGCGATTTCCCTGGACAAATATGACTAACCGTAAACCCAGTATCTGACAGATAAACAGCTTCCTTATCAAATACTCGTTTATCATAAGGGGGATGCATTGATGAAAGAAAACAAATAAGTTTAACTGCCAATTAATATACTCCGCCTTTTTAAAGAAACAAACCAAACCAAGAAATAAATAATACCACCATAACCAAGCATAGATCTAAATAAACTTGCTTGACTCAGATAGTAAATAAAAATACAGCTAAACAGGAACAGTAAAACTTTGGACAACCCATTTCTTTCTTTAAAAAACAAAAGGTTTAATAAATTTAAAATAAAGGTCACAACCAAACTGTAAAATAACACAAAGAGCCAACCACCTTGTCCATACGCATCGATAAATACAGAAGCTGCAACACTTCCATCCAAACCCGAAGTCGAATAATATAAGAAAACTCTTGTCGTATCTCTAAATAATTCACTATCAAAGATTCGTGAAAACAATCCAACATTTGAAAGTCCATAAAAATCATCAATTCGAGGAAAGTAATCAACATACATAGCGGCAGGTAATGATAATCTCCCAAAAATCCTTGATCCGACAACCTCCAGAAGTTTTATTAACATAGAGGAATTATCAAGTTCAAAACGATATGCCGTATAAAAATAATACAAACCTATAAGTAGGAGCAATAATAATAAAATATATTTCCATATACCCCTTAAAATATGAATATAAGAAATAGATGAAATATTAATTTCATTAACGCTAGAAAGCTGAAATGCAACAATTACAGCACCTAAAAAAACAATTAAAGGTCTTTTTTGAAAGGTCAATAGCAAACATAAAAAAACTAAAAAAATCAAAGTATAAAAAACAAATCCATTTATAATTGTTTTATTCTCACGGTATACGATAAGTGAAACTAAAGCCAATGCAGGAGCAAGATTGTATACAACCAAGATAAGAAAATAATTTGATGTAGCTGCAACTCTCATATCTAGCGCAGATGATAAATCACTATTGCTTGAAGCATATAAAAGCTGAAACATTGGCAATAGGTTGTCTACAACAAATATAAAACAACACCATACAACAAGAAGAGATAGAAACAAAAACAAGTATTTTCTAATGTTGTCTACCTTATAGTTCAGCTCATTTGCTCTGACAGACTTAACATTCATACCCAACGGAAATGAGAGTGCAACTACAACAAATGTCCCCAAAAAAACGATAAAACTCGCCTTTATAAAGTGCCAGTCACTTAACCCAGAAAAATCAAAACTTGGAAACAAATAACTCAAATATTCTTTATCAGAATAACCAAAAAATACAAGACCAAATCCAATGAATATAAACTGGCAAAAAGAAAAAAATATAACAAATGGATTTTTTAAAAAATTACTAATAATCAATAAAAATAGCCAAAGGGGCAAAAAAAAAAGCAACATATATTCCAAAATATGCTATCTCCAAAGCTTATATATAAAAAAACCCGAATAAATATAGTAAACCAGAAACATACTTCTACTTGCTTCTAACACAGAAGAAAAAACCGAACCATCATTAAGATAAAATGAAATCAAAAAAGCAAGTAGTGAAAAAAGCAATGCCAACAAATTCCATGGTTGTGAATAGTTAATATCTATGAAATTTCTTAACCCATAGAACATACATATTGCCGGCATGTAGGGCATTAATTCATCTAATATGCTCATAACTTCTGTGCTAGAACTTGGTAGCCAAATCGCAATCAATACATCGCCCAGTTGGTAATACAACGCTACACCAAACCAGGATAATATGAACACAATAATAGCCATTAAAAGTATACGCCGCTTCTCTTTTTTTTTGTTATAGAGCTGGCTATTAGCCCTCAAAACCAAAACTTGTGCAATAGGTAACACAAGAGTTTGGGCAATGCGAAGTACAGTGTAAGCCGCAATAAATTGTGCAGCCTGAGCAGGCTCATCACGTAAAAACCACGGTCCAATGACTAAGGTAGCCATATCGACATAAGCAGTTAATGCACGGCTAAAACCGTAGTGACAAATTTTTTTTTCCAGGGACCAACTATCGTAGCCAAATAACTTGCGCTGATAGCCCATCCGTCGAGCAAAAAACCAGAGTGAAAAAAGTGAAGCCACAATAGTGAAGCCTGCTAACAGCAGACTGAATACATCTATTTCAAGCTTGCTACCAATCAATAAACAAACAACAAAAAGTAAGCTGCCATGGTACCAATCAATAAGATTCGCTTCGACGAACCTGAATTCAGAGAGCCAAGATGAATTTGCCAAAAAACCAAGTGCCAAGCCAGCGACATAAAGACCAAATACGGCTGAAACAGACGTTGGCGCTGCTGGAAAGAGCCAAGGGTTAATTTGTTCTGCAAATATTATACAGGCAAGTATCAGACCTGTTAGCACGACTGCAAGCAAGCGCAGCAATATTGACCAAAGTTGTGACTGCTTTTCCTTATTATCGGAACTCACATAATACTTAAGTAGAATCTGAGAAAAACCCAGCTGTGCAAGATTACTCCATAAAGCTCCCTGCCTACGAAAAAGCAATACAAGTCCCATCATTTGAGCACTGAGCATCATATCCGCAAGTCGGAAACTAAGCAGAATAAAAATACTCTTTACCAAGGTAAAGCCGAGGTTGATTGCTAGCTGTTTCTGAACGGTACCACTCATTCCCGCATGATTCCTTGATGCCAGACTAAAAAATTATAGATAACCCATAACTGAAAAGCTTCGTTAACTGTACGTAAACCATGTTTTAACTGGTGGTGAATGACATTACTGTCGAATAACTCATCAACAACCCTATCTGAACTCAACATGTCACGTAGCGCATCACCCAACTCGCCCTTAAACCATTGCTGAATAGGAACACCAAAACCTGTCTTGGGTCGATAAATATCCTGAGTCGGTACGTACCTTGTAGCAAGTCGTTTGATTGGTTCTTTCGAAATGCCATCCCGTAACTTGTAAGTATCAGGCACTCGCATGGCAAAATCCATAAGATCTCGATCCAGAAAAGGTACACGTATCTCCACTGAATTAGCCATTGACATTTTATCAGCACGCATAAGAAGCAGCTCAGGCAGGCGTAATTGCAATTCGATAAATGTCATCTTTTGCAGAAAACTGGACTCAGGGCACAATTGATCAATTATTTCATAATAAGGTGCTACTACATCAAAGGAATCAACCCCTCGCATAGAATGTCGTAAATCCGATGACAAAATAGCTTGTTTTTCCAGTTCATAGTAAGCAACAGCAGACGACATAAAAAGCTCCTGCCCTCTGGCACGGCGCTCAAGTACATCTCTGATTTTTCGGAATCGTGGTGAGTTGCTTAAAGAAAGAGCGTCACCAGCCATGCCACTGACCCAGCGTGGTAGTTTTGATAAGGGATTCCATAGTCGACTATGATGATTTAAAAACCGACGGTAGTTACTGTAACCACAAAATAATTCATCCGCCCCTTCACCTGCCTGCAGTACTGTAACGCCCTGCTCCTTCGCAAGCTTAGTCACAAAATACAGCGGCACAGCAACTGGGTCTGAAACTGGCTCATCCTGCAAGTGGGCGAGCTTCCCTGCTGCAGTTATCAAATCTGTCTGTGAAATACGCACCTCATGATGATTACTGCCAAGTCGACACGCCATTTCACGGGCAATGGCAGAATCGTCATGAAAGTTTCCAGAATCATTCATACCTACAGTAAATGTTTTTACCCGCTCCGGTGCAATCAATTCGCCGAAGGAGCAGAGATTTAACGTGGAATCAACACCACCCGAGAAAAGTACCCCCACGGGGACATCTGCCATCAGTCGCTTCTTGACCGATGATGAAAATAATGAAGCCAGCTCTTCATCAAAACTTTCAAAGCTCCGATTATGCTCCACTTGGGGCAGTGGCAACCAATATTTCTCAACCTTAGGCTGATTACCTTTAGAAGGTAGTAAAGTTAATCTACTCGCTGCCTCTAACTTACAGATACCCTTCAGCAAAGTTTTAGGAGGCGGCACCACCAGATAGGTCAGGTAGTGGTAAAGCGAATCAGAGTCGATCTGTTTATTTATACCAGGATATTTAAGTATGGCCTTTATCTCTGAAGAAAAAATAAAACGACCATCCGCATAGGTATAATAAACAGGCTTAACCCCTGCACGATCACGAGTAAGAATCAATCGTTGTTTATTGCAATCCCAAAGACCGATGCCAAAGTCACCATCTAAATATTCATAAAATCGTTCACCATACTCTTGGTAAAGATATAAGATTGCCTCCGTATCAGAGTTAGAACGAAAATGATAACCTCTACCCTCCAACTGTTTTCTCAATGATGGATAATTATAAATCTCACCATTAAAGGTAATCCATATTTTTTCATCCGGAGTTCCCATTGGTTGACGGCCAGCTTCTGTCAAATCCAAAATAGCCAAGCGGCGATGTGCTAAAGCACATTGCCTATTTTCCTGAACCCAAACGCTTTCACCATCAGGTCCGCGGTGCGCCATAGATTTCGCCATGTCTGCCAATAATTCAGCACCGATGGGTCTGCGGTTTTCTAAATTAATAATACCGAGAATACCACACATCTTTTACTGCTCTCCTTAACAATCACCAGCAGATGTTTGCTCGGCATCGGATTCCATGATTCTTTGACGTTCAATAAAATCAGCAAGAATAATTGTTGTACCAGTTTTTCCTGAAACAATAGCAGCCTCTGATATAGCCGTGGCCCAAAGCCCGGCTAAAGCATCTGCACCTTGCCCAAGATGGCCTGACTTAGCTGAAACCACAAAATCTTCCATGGCTTCCTTTTGGCCTTTATTGTCTTGATAGCTGCGTTTTTTTTCCACCCTGCATCCAAAAGCATTTATATTTTTGTAATCATTAATGACAACACTTCGACCATTCCCATACAATTCAAAAAACTCTTTTCCCTGCGAAACATTACCCAATGTGACGTAATTTATATTGGCTACAGAACCATTTTCATAGCGAATAGAAATGCTTGCATCAGGATTAAGTGGACCTGGCTCACCTACAAACTGAGCACTTATTGCAACCGGTTTACTATCCATCAACCAAGTGGCAAGATCAAAGAAATGTACACCTTCGCCAACTAAGCGCCCACCTTCGGACAAAGTATTCGACCAATGCTGCCCTATATTTCCAACATTTATCCGTGCATTCAAAACCTTTTGCCCAGCACCTACTGCCTTCTTCATATTTATTAACATAGGTGAAAAACGACGGTTGAAACCCACCCGTACTATTCTCTTTGATTCATTTTGTGCATCAATAATACGCAAACAGTCCGTAGTTTTTGTCGCCATAGGCTTTTCTACGAAAACATCTTTTCCTGACTTTAGAGCTTTAATGACCAACTCTGCATGACTAGAATGACGAGTTGAGATAACAACAGCATCAATATCTTCGTCTTCCAAAATTTTATTGATATTAGAAGTAGCATAAGATGCTTTCACTTTCTTTGCAGTCACTGCTGCTGAGCTTCCGGTTTTACTGGCAACCGCTCTTATTTCGACATCACTAATTTTAAGAAGGTTAGGTACATGTATATTTCTTGCATAAGCACCAACACCGATTAAACCTACATCCAATTTTTTTTTATTCGTTGACTCCACTTCATATTTTATCGTATCAAAATGGGTAGGTAATTCTGGTTTTTCAGGCAAAAGGTAATCCAACAAAACACCATAAACAGAACCACCTCCCGATTTAACTAGTGAATATGCTTGTTTTGCCTCACCGATTCCAATCTTAGAAGTAATAAGATCTGATAGGTCCAGCCTACCTTCAGCTAATAGATTTATAAAGAACTCAAGATTTCGCCTTTCAGTCCAACGAACGTAGGGTAATGGGTAATCATGTCCTTCTAATTCATATTCTCTATCATAGCGACCAACACCATAGGAACAAGATAAGCGAACTTCTAGTTCTTTGGCATACATTTTCGCTCTCTGAAGGCCCAGCCCTATATCACCAACAACAGACACCCTGCCACGTCTGCGACACATTTCAAATGTCTGATTTATTAAAACATTGGATTTTGATGAAGCGCAAAGTACAACACCATCTATACCAGCGTTGACTGTTAGAGAAGCTATTTCAGCAACCGGATCTGTGGTTGCAGAATTTATAACTGTGACTGCATTACCGTATTTAGCTGCCTGATTAACTCGTTTGTCATCGATGTCAAAACCATAAGCACGGTATCCCATTGCTGTTGCTAGTCTAAGAGTTATCTGACCAATTAGGCCAAGTCCCACAATAGCAACAGACTCGCCGGGTGAAAGCTCTAATCGCCTAATACCTTGCATGCCAATACATGCTATGGCGGAAAAAGCAGCTTGCTCTAATGGAACGGAGTCAGGAACAACTACAGCAAGGTTTCTGGGAATAGCTACATATTCGGCATGATTGGCAAAACCGGTACCCATACAAGCAACACGTTGCCCTACCTTAAAGCCAAGCTCTTCATTTTCAACCTCTAGTACAACACCAGATGAGCAATAGCCTAGTGGCGTATAATCCCCTAACTTATTTTTAATCAGCTCTACAGTATTACTTAAACCCAGATTCTGAGCCATATTCCAAACCTGCCCAAGCTTATCACTTGAGTTTATGGCCTTTTCGTATAGTCCTTTAACACCAGTGCTCTGAGTTACGGCAGCACCTTCTGTCCCTGTACTGATCAGAGAGAATGCATTCCGAACGAGTATCCCGCCACGTAATTTTTGAGGGACAGGCGCTTCTATGACATCAACCTGACCTTGACCTGAAAGAAAAACTTGCTTCATGTTCAAACTTTCTCAAGAGATTTCCTAATACAGAACCGAAAGTAATTTTTGTCTGATGCTAAGCCAGTTTCGGTATAAATCACTGAACCTTCTTTTTCTATTCCATACCCAGTACTAAAAGGTTCTTTTAATTCAGTAAAAGGTAAATCACCAACCATTTCGATTTTAATATCATTACTGCCAAAAGCCATATAATTATTGACAACACTGAGATTCTTACAATCCCCAAGCGGGTAATGCCAACACGCCTTTACATCGTCGCTTGGCACAGTAATTTCATCATCTATGATGAGGCTTTGCATGAGTGCATCGACAGTAAAACGCCGAGCAATATAACTACCATGTTCTATTCGACAATAACCATTGTGGCCTGCGCTTATAACAGCACCATATTGACTTTTTGTTACTGTTACATTTTTTGGTAAAGCATCATTTTCAATGGTCCAATACCCTGTGATACAGGCAATTTCTTTATTGTACAGTTGAATAGTTGAATGTTTAGATGTACTACGGTATCGCTCCTTTTTAACTAGATCTGCAGTATAGCCAGGACATCCAGGGTCAATAACAACATTTAATCCATCTATACAAAGCTCAAAAGACAGTAAGTCATTATGTCCATGACCACCTCGACCATTCATTCCAACTTCGCCAACATCGACCATAAAGAAAAAGTCGTTACTTTTGTTCCGAACGATTGTATATCCACCTTCAGGAAATTCTAATACCTCAACACCAGATGCTTTCTTACCATAACTTTCAACTTCCCCTACTATAAAAAGTGCAGCTAGATTATCAGCATCGTTATAAATAGTCGTACCAATAGGTTTTTTTAGCCATGATCTGGTGAGTTCGACTACTGATCCGTGACTTCGTGGACTTTCAAATACAAATGGTAAAGCCACTGCATCGTCATTATCTCCGAAGTTTGCGCCTAAACCATCTGCACGTGTGATACTTTGACTAAAAAAAGCTGCTTTTTTTAAGCGATGATGCGCTTTTCTAGTCAGGGGGGCGCCATATTTTTCTAAAGCTATAGCAGCCAGTACAAACAATTCAGTGACCAGCTTATGATAACCACATGATTTTTCAAAATTGACCCCATCAGGTAAAAACTGAAGAAAAACCTCCTTCTCTAGCCAGCTTTCAACGTATCGATACCATTTATGAGATGCTTCAGAATATTTATTAAGTATCAAAAAGCCATACAACAAAGCCACAAGATTTGCCGTAAAGTGATTACCACGAACATCAGTAAACTCTCTATTAATCCAGACAAACTCACTATGTTCTCGTATCATAACGAGCAATATTTTATGTATTTTTATGAGCTCTTTTCTTGACCCATTTTCTTTTTGTTCAAATAACAACAACACAAAATCATAAATGAAGGCCAAGTTAATCAAGCGCATGGAAGCTTCCATCGGATACCAATTCACGCTACCAGCCAAAGGATTTTCTTGTCTCCATCGACTCAACAAATTAAAAACCCATACTAAAATTGATTTATCTGCACCATTGATTGTTTGCCAAGCCATTACTGGCACTAAATAATAAAGTCTGGATAGCTCCCATGGAAACTTAACATCGTATGCGATACTTTTTTCTTCGTAGAAGGAATAGTTTTTGAAGTATGTTGGTTTCCATTGATAGCCAAAACGCCAATCCTCTGAAAAATTGCAAACACTGAGATCAGGCGCGGCGTTACCAAAAATATCGAATTTAGATTTTAATACATTTTGGGTAATTTCCTTCAAAAAAATTTTCTGATTCTCATTTAATAAAGGTATTTTCTTATTCAGTATTATAGGATCTGAGCATATATCATGTTTTGACAGACGCTCGCATCTTACTACTATTTTTTTCCACCCACTAGAATAGTGCAGCCACTGTAACTGAAAACTTTGCTTGAATCTAAAAAATAAAACAGGCAGAGGTTTTTTTACAGCCCGCTGCATGAGACTCAATGTTTTTAATATCATTTAAATTTCAACTTAATATCAGGAGATTCTTCTCATATAATAAATATTTAATCATCACCCATTCTCAACAATGTTAATTACCAGAATCCTTTAGTATCAACGATGTATGTAACTGACGGTCTGAATTTCTTAAATTGATAATGATCAACCAACAAAACATAAACATCAGCTTTAGCAAAAGCAGTATCCAGATTCACCAGTTCAAAGTCTTCATTCAAACTATCAACATTTGGCTCCACAGCAACAATCTTACAATTCAGGCTGTTAACTAACTCTCTAGTAATTTGCAGCGCCGGGCTTTCTCGCAAATCATCAATATCAGGCTTAAAGGCCAAACCAAAACAGGCAATGGTGACCTCAACCATTTTTTTTCCGGGATGGTCTGCCAGAAACTGATCCACCTTCTCTTTTACTTTTTCAATGACCCAAGCCGGTTTATTTTCGTTTACTACTCTTGCCTGTCGGATCAATTTAGCTGTTTCCGGCGTTTTACTAACAATAAACCATGGATCAACAGCAATACAGTGCCCCCCCACCCCCGGACCGGGCTGAAGTATATTCACCCTTGGGTGTCGGTTAGCCAAAGCGATCAATTCCCAGACGTTGATATCCAGCTCATCGCAGATTATTGAAAGTTCGTTGGCAAAAGCTATGCCTACATCTCTACTGGCATTCTCTGTGAGTTTGGCCATTTCAGCAGTTCGGGCTGTGGTAGTAATACATTCACCCATTACAAACGCACGGTAGAGTTCTATAGCTTTTTCCGAACTCGCTCTATTTATGCCACCAATAACTCTGTCGTTTTCTACCAGTTCTTTTACCACGTAACCCGGCAAAACCCGTTCAGGGCAATGGGCGATAAACAAGTCACCACTCTGCTTTTCATTAAGTGGTACCAGTAGATCTGGTCTGGCTTCTGCTATCCAATTCGCCATTTGTTCTGTGGCACCCACCGGTGAAGTGGATTCCAGCACAACCAAGTCGCCTTTTTTAAGTACCGGAGCAATGGCTTTAGTTGCCGATTCAATATAAGAAAGGTCTGGCTCATAACCCTCTTTGAAAGGAGTCGGTACTGCCACCAGAAAAGCATCAGCAGGTTCCGGTGTTATTGTTGCCCGCAGATAACCAGCAGTAACAGCTGCACTCACCAGCATGTCCAGGTCGGGCTCAACAATATGGATTTTACCGTCGTTGATGGTGTCAACGGCCAGCTGGTTCACGTCTACCCCGATAACGTTCATCTTGCGGGAAGCAAACATGGCCGCTGTAGGTAGGCCTATATAACCGAGACCTATTACTGAAACAGTTTTAAATGTTGAGTCATGCATTGTTTTTATATCCAGGAATGGGTAACTTTTGTCCTAAACCAGCCCACACGAAATGCCGCAATATGGCAGCAAAAAAGAAGATGTGAATTATGAATTGATCAGATGACCGATAATTCTGTCGCTGGCTTTACCATCCCCGTAAGGGTTCTGGGCTTTGCTCATTTTTTCGTAGATTTTGCTGTCATTCAGCAAAGTAGTGATGGTTTCAATAATTTTTGAGGAATCCGTTCCGACTAATTTAACGGTACCTGCCGTTACTGCCTCTGGACGCTCTGTTGTGTCACGCATTACCAATACTGGCTTACCAAGGGACGGAGACTCTTCCTGAATTCCACCAGAATCGGTCAGGATAATATCCGAACGGTTCATTAACCAAACAAAAGGCAAATAGTCCAATGGTTCAATCAAATAGATATTATCAATATCACTCAACAACCGATTAACGGGTTCCCTGACATTTGGATTCAAATGTACCGGGTAAATGATCTGTACGTCGGGTTCCTGCTTGGCTATTACTGCCAGTGCTTCACAAATGCGCTCGAAGCCATCACCAAAACTTTCCCTGCGATGTCCGGTAACCAGAATAATCCTGGAATTGTCGGCAATAAAAGCAAACTGATCAGAGAAACATGATTTAAGCTCATGATCATTTTCCAGTTTATTTTTTACCTCCAACAGCGCATCAATGACTGTATTACCGGTAATCAGAATATTCTCTTCCGCAATGTTCTCGGTCAGCAAATTAGCTTTTGCACTTTCGGTGGGCGCAAAGTGCCATTTTGCAAGTGCTCCGGTAATTTTTCGGTTCGCCTCCTCTGGCCACGGTGAATACAAATCTCCGGTTCTGAGGCCTGCTTCAACGTGCCCCACGGGTATTTGCTGATAAAATGCAGCTAATGAAGTAGCCAAAGTTGTTGTAGTATCACCGTGTACCAAGACTGCATCTGGCTTACACTCGTGGAGAACGGATTCCATACCTTTTAGAATATTGCTGGTTATATCCGTCAGTGATTGGCCCGGCAGCATGACATTTAGATCATAATCTGGCTCTATTTCAAATAGCTTCAATACTTGGTCAAGCATTTCCCGATGTTGTGCTGTCACACAAACTCGGGCTTCAATTTTGGGATGTGAATATAATGCTTTGACGACAGGCGCCATTTTAATGGCTTCAGGACGTGTACCAAAAACGATTAGAAGTTTCATGATTTTCCTTAATCCGGAAAATGGCACCGTATCCAAACGGTGACTTTCAAGGGAGATATCGTCTATTTATGCAGTTGAATCAGAGTATTGCATAGCACTAACCACCACCATACCGCCGACAATACCCCCTAACCTTTTCAGCAACATCAAGCAAAACTGGCGTAAATGTGAGAACTTTGGAAAAAATCCGGCTCAAAGCCTCCGGCTGGTATTCATGGGCAATACTGTTTCTAAGCTCACGAATTTCTATAAATTCAATGGTGTTATCAATCAGACCTTTTTTCTCAGCGCGGTTGATTCTGTCGCGAACGGTACCCCCGTGCTCCACGTCTATGACGTCGATCAAACGGAATATTTTTTGTAGTAAGATGTCGTTAAAACGAGCAAAGCGAGCGGTGAGGGATTCAAATTTTTCCAGATCTTCAAGGTCTGGCATACTTCCCTTTTCTAGATTTACAGTCTTTCAGCGAGCCAAAGACCATTTGAGCAACTCCTCCATCTGCCTCATGCTTTCCAGCTGCTGCTGCAATAACAAGAACTGGTCTTCTTTTATTGCTACTTGTTGCTTGCCGACTTTACCTTCACTCACAGAGAAACACCTTCAGCCAATGCTATTCGAGTAAACGGATCGGAATCATCAGCGGCAATGACCAAGTCTATTTTCTGCTCACCCAGCTTTTCGTAGAGCGCCAACCTGATCCTCATTTTATCGTCAGGATTCAACTTATCTGAAAGAATCAGTAAGTCTATATCCCCACCTCTGACCTGATCATCAACCCTTGAACCAAAAAGCCAAATTTCGGCATCTGGGTCAAACTGCTGAATAGCTGACACAATAGCTTTACGCTCAGATTCACTCAGCCGCACTGGGCACTCCCTCAACCATCGCTTTTATATCAGACACCGGCTCTTTATCACCTTTGTTACAATCTTTTCACTTCGCCCATCACCCACTCAAGGCGCAAAGCATGACGGTCACAAATCCAAAGAGTGCGCCCAATGACGTCTACAAATTGTCTACCGCTACTCATTCCTTACCCTGCTCTGCTGCCACTCAGTTGAATCCCGGTATTTCTGGCTTCATGATGAATCGCTTCTCGGTGTTTTCCTCGTCGATAAATAACCAGGTCAATTTTCTGGTCACCGATGTGCTGCTTGATGTCCACCAGGCTATGGAGTTTAGCATCAAAAACCGCTTCCGGACTTTGCAGGTCGGTTTCTATATAGAGGTCAATATCACCGCCACGCTGATTATCATCAACTCTGGAGCCAAAAAGCCAGATATCAGTTTTTGCATCAAAGTAATGCTGAAGCACGTTGCAAATATGGTCTGCATGTTCGCTTGTGATTCTCAATGGTATTGACCTCTCGCTATTATCTATTAAGCAAGCATTCCGGAATTTTCAGGGCTCATACCACAGGCAGTCTTTTCATACCCGTTCAAGCAATATCCAGCAGGGTGAGTGTAGCTGCAACAGTTGATTCTGTCTCTGATGGTGCCGACATCATCAAGGTCAATAGTATCAATCAGGCGGAATATTTTTTGTAACGAATGTCACTAATACAGGCAAAACGATCAGTATCAATCTGTCGAATAAAAGTCACAATGGCTTGCTGCTACGATTCAGTCAATCGCACTGTGCTCTCTCTCAATCATTGTTTTTAGAAACGCTACCGCCCTCCAGATAACACCTCCCTCTGAAAAGCAGCTTAAAAACCGTCTAATTTTTATTCACCACACAACCACTGACGGGCACGCAAAAACCAGGCAACCGTTAGCCAAGAGCCTTCTCTAGATGTCATGAAGTAGCACAACAAGAGTACCAGTTATACATACACTGACAAGTACCTGTCACCCAAAACACACGTCTAAATACAAATATTTTTATAAAAATACCCATGAGCACGTAACACTCATGCCAGAATTCTTATTTAAAAAGGAATACCTAACTGTCAATGCTCAAAATTGCACCAACCGTCAAAAATGAACCAACAACAAGCACTCTGTCACTGGCTGTTGACTCTTCTTTAAGTTGCTGGAAACCTTGTTCTGCATTGTCAGCGATGACAGGCAGACCAGAATATCTGGCCACTGCTTCACTGAGATCGGCTTTATTAAGTGCTCTGGGTGAGTCGAAATCAGCAACAACCCACTCATCTACCACTTCAGACAGTGACTCAATCACTCCGTGATAATCCTTGTCTTTATAGATAGCTATCAGTGCACGAGTCTTCCCTGATACCGGGTCTGACTTCAGGCACTCCGCCAGCTTTGCTGCTGCCTGGGGATTATGAGCAACATCGAAAACAATCTGAACTTCCTCCCCGCTTTTATTAGTCTCAAGGACTTTTTCATAGCGACCAGGGAGGTGCGATGCTTTTAAACCTTCTACGATGGCATCACGGCTTACCACTTCAGGTAAAAACTGAATCGCTTGCAGAGCAGTAGCAGCGTTATCAATGACTAACGCAGGCACAGGGAGGTCAACATAATCAATACAATCACCCGTTTTGTTCAAACCTTTCCAACTCCATGTTCTGTCTTCTTCTGTTAACTCGAACTCTTTATCTCTTCTGTAAAGAGCTGACTCCAGTCTGACAGCTTGATCGACGATACTGTTTGGTGTCTCCACACCACCAAATATTGCTGGTTTTTCAGAGCGAAAAATTCCTGCTTTTTCTTTTGCTATCGCTTCAATACTGTAACCCAGCCAGTCCTGATGATCCAACCCTACTGTTGTAATAATTGAAATATCGGGCTCAATCATGTTGGTGGCATCGAGACGACCGCCAAGTCCAACTTCCATGAGAGCGATATCTACTTTTTCTTTCCTGAACACATCGACGGCCAACAGGACTGCGAACTCGAAATAGGATAGCCAGTCACCACCCAGCCCGTCATTTACTTTTTGAAAAGAGTCACAGAGGCTTGCATCGCTCGCTTCAACACGATTAACTTTAATTCGCTCATTAAATCTGCGTAGATGCGGAGAGGTGTAAACGCCGACCTTATAACCAGCCGCCAGGAGAATGGACTCTAGAATAGCGACCGTTGATCCCTTGCCATTGGTACCACCTACCGTGATTACGAGCGGAGCGGGTTTGATAAGATCCAGTCTTTCGGCCACCTTTCTGATTCTGTCCAATCCAAGTTCCATTTCGTGTTCAGGCCGGGTGTTTTCCAACCAGTCAAGCCAATCAGACAGCTGCTCGAAGGGAGGCTGACTGTTTTGCTGGTATGTCATGCAGGGATTCCTTGGTAGTACATCGTGAAGGACGAATGGTTGCATATTTGCCCAAATCATTCTATATCTTGCTCTGGATGAATCCTTTATGAGGCAATTCGATGACTCAGCAGCTTTACGAAACTGATTTTTATAGCTGGACGCAGCAACAAGCCAACTTAATCCGTCAGGGTCGACTGGGAGAACTGGATTTGGATAACATTCTCGAGGAAATCGAAAGCATGGGCAGAAGTGAATATCGCCAGCTTAGTCATCGACTGGACGTATTGCTAATACATCTTTTGAAGTGGAAATATCAACCCGTAAACAGGAGCACATATTGGCAAGGCTCAGTTGAAGAACAACGGTACCGTCTGAAAAAACTCATCAAGGAAAACCCCGGACTCAAACCCAAATTCCCTGAGATCTTTGCTGAAGCTTATAACGCTGCGAAGATCACAGCATTCAAGGAAACGGGCCTGCAAGAAGCCACATTCCCAACACAATGCGAGTGGCGCTTTGAACAGGTGATCAATGATGAATTTTGGCCAGACTAGCTTATCGATTCATTACTAGAGACTTTCAACTCCCTCCCTCAAGGAAGGCATGATTTTCTTTATTCTAATCACACCTCACCCAGCCGCTGAAATCACCTCTTCCTCAACTGTACTAAAGTCTGAATCCGGCTCAGCGGGCGCAGGGCCCATCCCCTGCATTTTTCTACAAAGTCGAGCAATCGTCGAACGCATATCGCCTCGATCAACAATCATATCGATGGCACCATGCTCTAGCAGAAACTCGCTGCGCTGGAAGCCTTCCGGCAACTTTTCACGAACGGTCTGTTCGATTACCCGTGGACCGGCAAAACCGATCAAGGCGCCAGGCTCGGCAATATTCACATCACCCAACATTGCCAGAGAGGCAGACACACCGCCATAAACTGGATCTGTCAACACTGAGAAATAAGGTACCGCGCGTTGTTTCATACGCTCCAGTGCCGCACTGGTTTTAGCCATCTGCATCAGGGAGAACAAGGCTTCCTGCATACGAGCGCCGCCACTGGCAGAAAAACACACAAAAGGAATCTTGAGTTCCAGGCTCAGCTCTGCCGCACGGGCAAACTTCTCGCCAACAACAGAACCCATTGACCCACCCATAAAGCTGAATTCAAATGCCACAGCGACCACAGGCAAGCCATCAAGCTGGCCCTTCATGGCCACCAGAGCATCTTTTTCCCCCGTCTGCTTTTGGGCCGATGACAGGCGATCCTTGTATTTCTTTGAATCCCGGAACTTGAGCTTATCGACAGGCTCTATCTCAGAGAACAGCTCTTCTGTGCTGTTTTTATCCAGAAAATACTGCAGACGCTTTCGGGCACCGATGCGCATGTGATGATTACATTTTGGACAAACGTATAAATTTCTCTCAAGCTCTGGACGATACAATACCGACTCACACTTAACACACTTGCGCCACAATCCTTCTGGCACATTGCTGCTCTTCTGCTGACTCGCAGAGCGTGACAGCGAAGGTATCAGTTTGTCGACTAGCCAGTTACTCATTCACGCTTCCTGTCTGTTAGCAAGACTGAAAGGGGGCACCTGAATATTCAGGGCAATCCCCCATTTTCTATCGCCTTAATTCATTGGGTTAACCTTTATCCATTGCCTGACGCATGGCTTCCAGATGGTCAGAAACCCGGTCGATAGCACCATCCCCCTGGCTTTCATAATTAGCCAGCTCAGAGACCAGCAGGGACCCTACTACCACACCATCCGCAACCGAAGAAATGGCGGCGGCAGACTCACCATCACGAATACCAAATCCTACCCCTACAGGCAGATCGGTAAACCCTTTGATGTGAGCCACTCTGGACTGAACGCTGTCCAGATCCAGCTTGTTCGAGCCTGTGACTCCCTTTACAGAAACGTAATATACGAACCCTGAAGCAACAGAACAGATCTTTTGAATACGCTCATCGGTGGTAGTCGGCGTAATCAGGTTGATCATATCAATCTGTCTGGGCTTTAAATGCTCAACCAGATCACCGGCAAACTCCGCAGGCAGATCAACAATCAGTACACCGTCTACACCGGCTTCAGCTGCCCGGGTAGCAAACGCCTCATAACCCATGATTTCAACCGGGTTCAGGTAGCCCATCAGGACAATCGGTGTATTATTATCGTTTTCCCTGAAGCGAGTTACCATTGAAAAAACGTCATTCAATGTAACACCTTGTGATAATGCCCGCTCGTGAGCCTCTGCAATCACCGGCCCGTCCGCCATGGGGTCAGAGAACGGAAACCCAAGCTCAATCAGGTTAGCACCACTGGCTACCATCTTGTGCATAACGTCTACGGTCTTACTGGCCGGATCACCCGCTGTTATGTAAGGCATCAGAGCCTTGTGACCTTCTGAAGACAATCGCTCAAAGCATGTTTTAATTCTCATAATGATTTCTCCTTGAATGCTTAGAACGTAAGTCCATCAATCTCGGCCACGGTGTGAATATCCTTGTCACCCCGACCAGACAGATTGACAAGAATAATCTGATCCTTTGCCATGGTGGGAGCCAGCTGCTCAACAAAAGCCAGGGCATGAGAACTCTCAAGCGCCGGCATAATACCTTCCATACGTGTCAGGCTTCTGAATGCCGCCAGGGCCTCATCATCTGTCACGCAAGGATACTCTGCACGACCCACAGTTCTGAGATGACTGTGCTCTGGCCCTACTCCCGGATAATCCAGTCCAGCCGATACAGAATAGCTCTCAGTTATCTGACCATCGTCGTCACACATCAGGAAACTGCGCTGCCCCTGGAAAACGCCCTGTCTTTCACCAGACATTCTTGCGGCATGCTCTCCAGACTCAACACCGTGACCACCGGCCTCAACACCGTAGATTTTGACGTCTTCATCCGGCAGGAATTCATAGAACAATCCCATAGCATTAGAGCCACCCCCCACACAGGCCACCAGCGCATCAGGCAGACGCTGAGTCATTTCCAGACATTGCCTGCGAGCCTCACGACCAATAACACTCTGAAAATTACGCACCATTTCCGGATACGGATGTGGACCACAAACCGTTCCCAGAATATAGAAGGTTTCTTCAGGACGGGTTACCCAGTCACGCAGTGCTTCGTTGATGGCATCTTTCAGTGTTTGAGAGCCGCTCTCGACCGGTACCACAGTGGCCCCAAGCAGCTTCATTCGGTAGACATTCAGCGCCTGTCGTTTTACGTCTTTAGCGCCCATGTAAACGATGCACTCCAGACCCAGTCTGGCAGCAACAGTAGCGGTAGCCACACCGTGCTGACCGGCACCGGTTTCAGCAATAATCCGCTTTTTTCCCATATGTTTGGCCAGCAGAGCCTGACCAATGGCATGATTGATCTTGTGGGCACCGGTATGATTCAGATCTTCACGTTTCAGGTAGATTTGAGCACCACCCAGACTTTCAGACCACCGCTCAGCATGATAGAGCGGTGAAGGCCTGCCTACGTAATGAGCCAGATCACGGTCAAAATCAGCCTGAAAATCCGGATCATTCCAAAGCTTCTTGTAGGTCGATTCCAGCTCTTCAAGGACACACATGAGCGTTTCAGCCACATAACGTCCACCAAAACGACCAAAATGGCCGGATTCATCCGGCAGTTCGTGCAACTTTTTATAATCTACAGTCATTGTTTTACCGCCTCGACAAAGGCTTTCATCTTTTCGGGGTCTTTACCCCTGTCATTCTCTACACCACTGCTGACATCGACAGCAAAGGGCGCAACCTGTTCTATGGCTTGCGAAACGTTCTCAGGATTCAGGCCACCCGCCAGAATAACAGGCTTATCCAGACTGTCGGGTATCAGCTGCCAGTCGAAGGCCTCACCGGTTCCACCGGGTATACCTTTACGATAAGAATCCAAAAGCAGACCACTGGCACCGGGATAAGCGGCAGCACTTTCCTCAACAGACGTCCCGGGACGTACTCTGAGTGCCTTGATATATCTTCTTCGCCATCGCTCACACTCCTGATCGGTCTCATTGCCATGAAACTGCAACAGATCCAGGGGGACCTGATCCAGAACGTTCCGGATAACCGCTTCCTCAGCGTCAACAAACAAACCCACCAGAGTGATGAAGGGTGGGACCGCACTGGCAATTTCTCGAGCCTTACCAACGGACACAAACCGCTTGCTGGGTGCATAAAACACCAAACCCAATGCATCGGCACCCGCATTAACCGCTTCAAGTGCTTCTTCTACAGAGGTGACTCCACAGACCTTGATCCGAGTCTTCAACGATACCTCTCCCGTATGTGCCTATTTCCAGTAAAGAACGCCTAAAGCATTCGATAACAGTGAACTCTCCCGGTCATCAGACAAACCGGTTAAATACGGCTTCTTTGATGAGTGAGCGATGGGAGTCATTGAACAGGATGCTTCCATACCCCTCCTCAAGGAGAAGGAAATTAAACAGGATCAGAAAGCAGAACGTGGATGTTAGCAGAAACAGCCGACCCTTGTCTCATAGTGAAGAGACAAGAGCCAAATCAAGAGTAAAGCTTATTTCAATTCAAACGCCTGGAAGGGTACTGTCCTCTGATGGCCAGATTGTAATAGCGACCGACAGATTCGGCAGACAGCAAATCCTGGTAAACGCTCTCAGGTACATCATAATATCGATAGAGACTGTCACTACCCACAAACTGGATTTAATGCTTTCTCAATAAACCGCTCAATATCATCACGAACACCATCTTGATTACTGTTCCTGCTAAACCTACCAAGACATCCTCACCAGGATAGGGTGGCAGATCAAATAACCAGCGGGTTTCGACAGATTGCAGACATTGCTCCCAGGAAAGACTTTCAAAGCGCTTGTTATTGTTCAATATCAGACAGTAGCGACTACCTCGAAACTGAAAACTCAAACGTTGCTGCAGGTACTGAACAGGATAAAGTATTCCGAATCTGCGCTCAGACGCTACCGGATAGAACTCTTTGCGCCATCTGAAAACATTCAGCGTTCTGCCTTCTAGAGAAACCACCTCCTCTTCATCTACCTCCCAGTCCTGCAGTCTGCTCTGATCACAAGAACGGGAATAGACCATCCTTCCACTGGTGACTGCTCCCCGCCCTGTCGGGCGAGGCTTCTGACTTCTCAGGCAGCAACCAGCAATGTGCCGGATTTACGCTTGCCTCCATCAGCAGAGACGGACAGACCTTCCGCCTTTAACTTCAAAATGCCTTGATGTTTTATGTTGATAGCGGCGTTAATATCCCGATCATGGGAAGCACCGCATTCACACGTCCATGATCTAGTTTTGAGCGGCATTTCCTCTCGCTTGCGACCGCAGCAGGAACAGGTTTTTGATGAGGCAAACCACTGGTCAATTTTCACCAGATGTTTACCGGCCTGTTTTGCTTTGTAGTCGAGCTTAGTCACAAGGGAGTGCCAACCTGCATCAGCAATGGATCGGGCAAGGCAATGGTTCTTGAGCATGTTCTTGACCTTCAGCGTCTCCACAATCACCGCTTGGTTTTCGTCAATGAGTTGTCTGGACAGTTTGTGCTGAAAATCATTACGGGCAAAAGTGACACGCTCATGCGCTTTTGCTACCAATAATCTGGCTTTGGCTCTGCCTTTAGAGCCTCTTTTGCATCGTGATAGTTTTTTCTGTTTTCGCTTCAGGTTGCGTTGGGCCTTTTCTATGAACCGTGGATTACTGATTTTTGACCCAGTGCTGGTAATGGCAATGTCTGTCAAACCGACGTCTACACCAACTATGTGAGAGCCTTGAAGATCGGTTATTGGTTTTGTTTCAGGCTTAGCATCTTCAGCCAGTACAGAAGCGTAAAACTTACCTGTCGGTGTTTTGCTTAGGGTAATCGACTTGATTTGTCCGTTAATCTCCCGGTGTATCCTTGCTTTAATTGGCGCGCACTTGGGTACTTTGATCCAGTCGTCACCTGTGGAAACAGAAGTGCAATGGTAGCTGCTTTGCTTACCATGCTTTGACTTGAAACGAGGAAAACGAGCTTGCAGCTTCGGATTAAAGAAGTTCTGAAATGCCTTGTCCAGATTGATAATGGACTGCTGCAAGGCAACCGAATCAGCTTCTTTCAACCATGAGTACTTTCGGCTTTTCTTGGCAATTACCAACAAGGGTTTCAAGTCTTTTTTCGGGGCAAGGTTCTGCTCTCGCACCTTGTAGTAATGATTCTTGATGACCAGAGCTTTATTCCAAACCTTACGCACAGCACCAAATTGACGGTTTAAAAAATCCGCCTGCTCTGGTGTTGGGTAGATGCGTACTTTAGTGGCTTTCAACATAACTCTTTACAAGTAAGTGCTCATTATTACAATGCCTGAAATAATATACTTATTACAGGTTATTTCAATTGACTGCGTACCAGCTTGCAGGCGGAACGCTCTGAGTTCCCGTCTTATATCCCCACCCGATTGAGGGTGTCGCAAAAGGTCAATTAAAACGCTTCAAGCTTCAAACCGTCATCTCCGCGAAGGCGGAGATCCACTGCTCGTGGTGGGTTCCCGCCTGCGCGGGAACGACAATCTTGATATATCCTGCTGACCATACCCTTTTGCGACACCCTCGATTGGGCGAGGGTTTACGACGATTTTGCTAAAACACAGACGATAAAGCCTGCTGTAGACCGATGTCGTTTTCTCATAATCCATCCCTGGTTGCCTATTTCCTTGGCTATAAAAATATCAATCGATAAAGACAAATGCTTTATATAATAAAAAGACCTCTTGCCAGCCCGATTGTCAAGTGACTTTCAGGTCACCAGGGCAGCGTCGAGGCTACGAAGAAAGGATTCGGTTCACTTTTTGGCAATTCGAAATCTGCCGGATAACCCACATCAACAAAATAAAGACCATGGGGCTTGGCTGTAGTACCTCCTTCAGAACGTTTTCGGGCCTCCAGCACTTCTTTTGCCCAGACCGGTGGTTTTCTGCCCGCACCAATTTCCAGAAGAACACCCGTGATGTTTCTTACCATATGATGAAGAAAAGCATTCGCCCTGACATCAATCACCACCATATCGCCATGTCTGTAGACATTCAGATGCTGAATTTCACGAACCGCATGTTTCGCCTGACACTGTACCGCCCGATAAGCATCAAAATCATGCTCACCAATAAGCTGCTGCCCGGCAATATTCATCAACTCTACATCCAGTGGCCGGTAGTAAAAGGTGACACCTTTAGGCAGGTGAGCGGGTCTCACCGGTCGATTAAGAATCACATAGCGATATCTGCGCCACAGTGCAGAATAGCGGGCATGAAAGTCTTCACTGACAGGCTGAACCCAGTTGAAGGAGATGTCATCCGGCAGGTTGGTATTCCCTCCAAATGTCCAACCATAACCACTACGAACGGACTCAGTATCAAAATGAATAATCTGGTTGCAACCATGCACCCCGGCATCCGTCCTTCCTGCACAAACGACAGAGACAGGATGATTGGCTACGTTCGACAACGCCTTTTCTACAGCAGCCTGAACCGAGGGAAGCCCTGACTTCAGACTCTGCCAACCATGGTAACGGGAACCATCGTATTGAACACTGGCAGCTAATCGCGGCATGAAAAATACTCACTCCATCCATTAAAGAGGCTGCTGCAAAACTCCAATAACTCATTTCCACGCTGGGACCAGGAGAGCCTTTGAGCATAGGTGCCAGAGTTTTACAACAGCCACTAAAAGGAGGGAAATTTATCAGGAGGCAGAAACAATTGGTAGGGCAGCAAGCCGAATAAACATAGGGTCCGCCTGGTTTTTAGACACTGAGACGCAATTTTTGGTACTCGAATGAAAAACACGTTTCTTTTCCAGATGCGTCACTTTCCTGGTCTATCTTTACTCCCTACAAAAACACAAATAGATGTAAGGATAGATTTTTGAAGAACCTACTCTCCAATAGATGCAATGACAGAGTTTTCAGAAAACCACTCTCTGCAGGTCTTATGCTGCTGTTACTCTCATTGCCCGCTATTTGCCAGGCCGAATCATTTAAAAGAGGCTTTGTTGTCGAGTTGCAGCAGGATGAAAGCTCTCCAACAGGCAGCTTTTCTATACTGCAAGACCCGCACACCTTAATGAGCACCCCGTCATACCTTACTGATATAAACGACTATGCAGAAGCAATTTTGCCGCCAGAAGAGAAAGCAGACAGACTTGGCTGCGGGGTAAAAACCTCCTTATTTGAGTCGATCTCGTGGAAATTGATTTACGCCACTCATTTTCTGGTTGCTTACGAACTGATTATAACCACCAGTGATGCTATGCTGAGCGCCAAACCTTATTCAGGGGTACCTGCAGAAGCGCTTGTCGCTGTCGGCTCACTTTTGCAAAGCTATTGGAACACCGATTCACCGCTATTCAATCCGATAGGGCAACTGCAGGCAAGTCAGGATGATCCGTTTGTGATCACCACGATGATGCTCCCCGGACGTGGTCAACAACAAAGTCAACAAAAAAGCCAGGAACCAAACCAGCCATCAGCATCACCCGGTCAGCAAGCCTCTCATTCAACCACGCTGCTTAAAGCCACTCTCACCTACCGTTCGGGCTCCGGTGACGGCAACAAAGGCCCCGAACAACAACAGCACACTTTGGGTTTAAATTGTCACGTCGACTCCTGTAATGGCGTTTGTAAACTACGACAATCATCTGATAGCGGCGAGTCATCAGAAGAGAGGTCGCTGAATGCCGCAGAAACTCCAACAAACCAAACTGCAGTGACACCAGAACAAAGCAAGCAATACGCACGAATGGGTGATCTCATTCAAGCCCTGCACGATCTTCAGCCGTACGCCCTTACAGCATCGTTTATCAAGCCGGAAAATGAACCGCAGGAGCAAAGAAGAGCCTACAAGAAGCAACCCAAGCGCTTACATAGCACCGTCAGCAGTCTGAATAGAAGAAGATCCAGTCTCTTCGAGCAACACCATTGTAATGAGACAGTGGTCAGGGCGGATGGCAAGGAGCACCGATGCGATCGGGTCTCAGTCAGCGCTTCAGCCCTCAAGCGTCACAAAAAAAGATTCCACACAGGGTCACAAACTTATGATGAGCCAGCGCTCGGAGAGGATGATCAACAACAGTCATGTGGAACAACCTTCGAGAACTGTGAACAGCTGCCCTATCAGACAGAAGCGCATCGAAAAGGCAAGCAACTTCCTGATACAAAGCAGAATGAAAATGACTTAAACCCTTCAGAAGAAAGCAAAGAGTGATCCAGCTTTCAGCCTCTATTAAAAGACACTTCCAGAATGAACAGGCAGCTCAAATATTATCTGGATTTTTTAACAGGGCAAAAAATGTCTGTTTTTTTGCCTTTGCTGCAATGCTGGTTAAACTTCTGACAGACACTCGTCGCCTGTTGCTTCAACCCTGATTCCGATGGCTAAAAAAAAGCCCGATGTGAACCATTCCGGGCTTTAAGTACCTAACCAGTTGGTTTCGCATATTCTGGCCAGGTACTTATTGAATTGAGGCTGGGGAATGTTAAACCGCATGCTCCATCAGTGCCTGAGCTTCCTGCTTCTGCTCATCAGAGCCAGACTCAAGCACCTCCTGCAGAATGTCCCTGGCACCTTCTATATCACCCATGTCAATGTAGGCCCTTGCCAAATCCAACTTGGTTGCTGCTTCATCGTCATCAGAAAGGAACTCCAGATCATCGTCTTCCAGAACCGACTCCAGGTCAGGCAGGCCATCATCGAAGCTCAGCGACTGTTCGTCATCATCGGCATAGCGTTCATCCAGTTCAAGCTCCAGATCATCAAGATTATCGCCTGGAGCAGGAACCGCTTCCTGAGCAGCTACGTCCGATTCTGAAGGCAGCTCCAGTTCTTCAAGTGCCTCAGAAGTATCGTCTTCGCCCTGTTCTGGCTCCAGATCAAGATCATCCAGCTGGAAGTCCAGATCATCAGCCGACTCAGCAGGCTCATCATTGAACTCCAGGTCATCCAGATCAAACTCCAAATCACCCAGCTCGCCATCAGAATCAACATCGCTTTCATCGTTGAGTGCTTCATTCAGGTCGAATTGCTCAAAATCGTCATCTGCCTCTTCAGTAGCCGCTTGTTGAGTAACATCTCCAAAGAAAGCTTCAGCCGGGAACCGGGCTTTATAGGCATCAGCCTGACGCAGGGCATCCTGATCATCCAGCGACTCAACACCTGCCAGAGCTGCCTTAAAGTTATCCAGATCATTATTTTCAGCATGAACTTCCAGCAGCTTGAGTCTCAGATCCGAACGATCCGGCTCATTTGCAATGGCTTTTTCCAGAAGCTCAACAGCTTGCGGAAATCTGCCGTAGGCAATATAGATATCGGCTTCACTGATTGCATCCTCGGTCTGCTGAGTCGTCTCTTCTGGCTCTTCATCTTCAAGCAGACTGTCTTCATCGATTTCGAGTGTCTCATCCAGCTCGAACTCTTCCTGATCATCCTGTTGAGGTTCATCAGGAATCAGCGACATCGGCTCCAGGCTGGACGCTTCCTCAACTTCGATCTCGTCCTCTTCTTCCTGCTTGCGACGTCGGTAAACTAACAGGGCCGCAATCAGACCTAATGGCAGCAGAGCTGACAAGACCAGATAAAGAGGGTGACCAAACAGGAAGCTCAGGAAGCCAGGCTCAGATTCTGGTACTGGTTGCTCAGCCACAGGAAGCGGCCTGGTTTCCGGCGCTATTTGCGCCGGTGTCCCGGCAGGCTGTTGTGTCAGTGCGGCCATCTGATCATCTTTCAGATCTATCAGTCTTTTCAGGGTACTGATCTGATCGTCGAGATCTTTTAAACGGCTTTTAAGCTCTTCATTCTCGCGAGTCAGGTTATCCATCTTCTCACGAGTCATTGCCAACTCATTCTGAAGCGCCGTGGTTGCCGTGTCTGCAGACCCTCTTCCCAGATCACTGCCCGCACCGGAGCTATTATCTGTGGCAACAATCGACAAACGCCCATTGTTTCCAGCACCTTCTCCACCCGACTCGGCTGAGCTGCGTCGTGTTGCATCCAGTTGCTCCAGACGAGCCTGCCACTCACGATTCTGTCGAGCCACTTCACTAACAGCATCCTGAAAGCTCACTTGTGCAATTTCATCTCTGTCAGGCAAGCGCAACACCTGTCCTTTTTTAAGACGGTTGATGTTATTTTGAACAAAGGCTTGTGAATTCTTTTTCTGCAGAGCCAGCATCGTCTGCTGAATACTCAGATCACTGGCAGGCCTGACACTTCTGGCAATATTCCAGAGACTATCATTAGGCTGCACTTCATAAGTATCTCGCTGGCCTGGTCCAGAATAGCTACGGACACCGGTGCGAACAGGCTCTTCCCTGACCGGATTGACCTGGATCGGCCTGGATGATTCTTCTGGCTGGTAGGATGAAGATTGACTCTCAGAGTACCCTCTCTGATCGAACGGATTCACACTCTGACCACGTGAAGGCTCAGGAAAACCACTGTTGTATGTCTGGGTAGAAGCAGGATTTACCGGAGCCGCTACCTCCTGGCTAAAGGCAGGCGGATCCAGCAGCATGGTGTATTCCCGGAGCAAGCGACCACTGGGCCAGTGCACTTCCAGCAGAAAATTAAGGAAGGGCTCACGAACCGCCTGACTGCTGGTGACATGAATATAGCCCGTACCGTCCTCTCTCAGAATGGTTTTAAAATTCAGGCCAGTCAGACTGAAAGGCCTGTCGAGCCCCGCCCGTTGAAAATCTGCACGACTGGCAAGATTGGGCAGAATCTCGTTCCGGGTCAACTCTCTGACTTGCAGCAATTCAATCTCGGCATCCAGCGGTTGATTGAGCGCAGAATTCAAGCGCACTTCACCCAACCCCAGTGCATTCGCCAGACCGGAACCCATTGCTCCTGATATGACCATAGCTGCTACAAGCTTTTGCAGTTTCATTATGAGTCCTTGTTATCTGCACGAATCAGAAAACCCGCCCGTAAACACACCTTACATCGACAGCCAGAAGCAGAACCGAGTTAAAAACTGAACAATTCAGGTCGTCAACTATTCTCAACCCCCGCCTTTCGGGGCATGAGGTTTTCTTTGACGACACTTTTTATAACAAACAGCTTTCCAGATGTGTGCTGCACCCTCAAACAGAAGACAGGTGCCCAATCTGTACTCCAACATGGAATACACCAAAAGCTATGATCACTCATAGCCATAAAACCGGTACGGCTAACAGTTCCTGATTACCTGAAGCCCCACGCTGCTCTAGTCAAAGCAAGGCTTCAGGATAAAATTTTTATTATTCTGACAATTTCAATAAGGAACTGTCACTATTCTAAGCTAAGTTATCATTTTAAAAAGTCTTTTAGCAATATCTCTGCCACTGCCAATGCCTGAAATGCGCCACATCGCACCGGATCAGCAACAATCCAGAGACATATTTGATCGGCATGATCCGGATTTTGACGAATCCGACCAACGACAATGGCATCTTTTCCTGCCACGGTTTCAACAGAAGGCATTTCATCATCGGCCGCCAACTCAATACCAGCAACCCCTGCAAGGAGATCCCTGACAGTCTGCTCATCAACTGGACGGTCCAGATCCAGGTGAACTGCGAGGCTGTCACCAAAGAATACAGGCACACGCACACAGGTAGCACTGACCCTGAGATCATCCTGATCCAGCCCTTTCATGAGTTCTTTAGCAATCATTCGCTCCGGTAATGTAAAACCTGCCTCAGTGACGACACCCACGTGCGGCAGGACATTGAAAGCAATTCGCTGCTCAAAAAGCTTTTTCTTCACCGGCTTGCCACTGAGCAAATCAATTGTTTGCCCACGCAATTCTTCAATCCCTCTCTGACCAGTTTCAGCCAGTGAAAGGCTGGCCATGACATTGATAGAATCAATGCCGACTGCATCTTGAAGCGGCTTCATGACCTGAAGCATCAGGGCAGCAGGACTGGCAGGAATTGCGATCTCCTGCAAGCCTGACAGTTCCGCAGCATCAGACAGACCCGGCAGGTACATCTCGGCCTCGGCACCAATAGCACCATTAACTACACGACAGCCACACTCACTGGCCAGATTCAGAACCTCAGGATTAATTTGTGAGCCAGCGGGTATAATCAGAAGATCGGCATCGGCATAATGAAACGTCAACGCACTAATCACATCGACTTCAGCGCCTTTGAAAGCTACTGTAGTCTCATCTCCAGGCGTATTGGACTCTTCAGGCCCTGTCAGCGGATAGACAACTCCGGGGGTTAAATGGCTCTCTTCCAGAATAGCCAAGACTGCTTCCCCGGCAAGACTCTGTGCATCATAAATCGCTAAATCAAAGGTTCCGCTCATGAGCTTCTCTGCATCTGTACAAAATTGTCGGGAAATGTATCAGGAAGTATTCAGGAAAGCATCACTCAGGCATGAATTGCAGTCATGCCCGAGCTCATGAGATCAGGTTCTAAATACTCGGCCATACGGAATCGAATATTTCTGGCTTATTGGGTAGGTGCTCTGCAAGGCGCAACGACGGGAACATAGCATGCTATGTGACCAGAGTTGCAACGCATCACGACTGCATGGATGCAGGAGCTAGAGCAACGCAGGAGCAGTTGCCGCGAGTGCCTGAACAATAAGTCAGAAAATATGATTTCGTATGGTTGAGTACTTATAAGCTATCAAGCCGAAAGTGTGCTCTTGCTGTTGCCACCGGTATTTCCCTGCGGCTCTGCCAGGCGGTGATCGCAACATTGGCGATCCGGCTACCCTGTCTCACCACATCGCATTCTGCAAAAACATCCTGAATTTTTGCGCTTCTTAAATAATCAATAGAAAAATCCACAATCTTGGCAATTTTTGGCTCATCCATAAACAACATCAAGTGAATGGCTGCCGACATTTCCATAAAACCACCCAGCACACCACCATGGAGTGCTGGTAACACCGGATTACCCGTGTTATCTCTGTTTTCAGGCAGAACAAAAAGGGCATCATCACCCAGAGACTGGCAACTCATGCCAATTTTCCTGGCGTAGGGCAAGAGCTCCGTCAGATAACTGTAATCACTGGTCGCTCTGGCCTGAAGCAGAACCTCACGAAAGTCGTTCTGAATCTTCATTTTGCCAACCCCTTAGCCATTTGGCTCAAGGTTCGCCCGGATCTCATAAAGGTTCCCACGCCGTGCGCAAAAGGCTCGTCACGATTGCCCTGATAGACTACCCCTCTTGTAAAGACAACGGTTTTAGTAACCCGATAGGCTTCAGCAAAGCAGCGAACCGGCTTGAAAGGAGCCGGAAAACCCAGATGATCAATTCGCAGGTCAATGGTAGGACAAGTCTCAAAGCCTGGCAGACTTATACAGGCGGCTATACCGAAAGCGCTATCCATCAGGGTTGTTATCGCACCTGAATGAATGATTCCACTTCCCGGGTTGGCTTCCAGTTCGTCACTAAACGGCATGTTAATGACAACACCTTCAGAAGAGGCATGCTCCGGCTTCATCTCCAATACACGACAATGGGGAACTGCTTGGAAAAACTGCTGAACAATGCTTACTATCTGCTCATCGCTATTCATGTCAATGCAATCTCAAATCATAGTAAGTACCAATGTACAGCATAACCATTTTCAAACAACTGTTTAATTTACTGGCAGCTATAAGATTTGCCCCCCTAAAGGAGAGAAAATCGTCGTTAATCGGAATGTTACAGATGCAAATCCATTTAATACTGAAGAGAATGGGCCTGAGTGCAACGCTTGCACCCAGCTTTTTATCAGCCCACGTAGTCTATCTAGCGGCGAGATTTTTGTTTTTTCTTTTTATCATCCTTCCTCTTGCCTTTCAGTTCAATAACACGACGCTTGTGAGTTACCTTCCGCTCACCCCCAGAGCTCTTCTTGTGAACCGCTTTGCGTTCTGCATAAGGGTTTTCTGAAGAACGGAATTCAATCCGAATGGGTGTTCCCATGATCTTTAGCACCTTTCTGAAGGTATTTTCCAAATAGCGCTTATAGGAAGCAGGAACTTCTTCCGTCTGATTACCATGAATAATGATAGTCGGTGGATTCATGGCACCCGCATGACAGTACCTTAATTTGATACGACGGTTTCGAACCATCGGTGGCTGGTGAATCTTGGTCGCATCTTCCAAAATTCGGGTAAGCTGGTTGGTGGACAGCTTGCGAGTAGCACACTCATAGGCTTCATCAATAGAATCATAGAGATGACCGACATTGGTTCCGTGCTTGGCAGAGATCATGTGAATACGGGCAAAATTGATGAACTCCAACCTTCTGGACAGTTCTTCTTTAACCTTTTTTCGCTCTTCTTCTTTCATGCCGTCCCACTTGTTTACGGCTATCACAACGGCACGACCAGCTTCCAGCACAAAGCCCAGCAGATGCAGATCCTGTTCCACAATTCCTTCTCTGGCATCCACAACCAGTACCACAACATTGGCATCTTCAATAGCCTGAAGGGTTTTAATTACTGAGAACTTTTCAGCCACTTCATGGACTTTACCACGGCGGCGAACACCTGCCGTATCGATCAAAGTGTAATCCTGACCCCAGCGTTCATAAGGTATGTAAACACTGTCGCGGGTTGTTCCGGCCTGATCATAAACGACAACACGTTCTTCCCCCAGCAAACGATTGACCAGTGTCGACTTACCCACATTGGGTCGTCCTACAATGCCAATCCTGATACCTCTGGCCTTGACCGTTTCCGGGTCGTCTTCATCTTCTTCAAACTCATCGGACTCTGGCCCCATCACTTCTTCGAGAACGCCTTCAATCATGCCTTTGACACCACGGCCATGAACAGCAGCAATATGGAAGGCTTCACCAAAGCCAAGAATGGCAAAATCGGCTTCTGCCTGATCAGCATCAACGGTATCCGTCTTGTTAAGCACCAGATGGTACTGCTTGTTCTGCTTACGCAGATGACCAGCAATCATTTCATCAGCGGCAGTCAATCCGGCTCTGGCATCGACCAGGAACAGAACAATATCAGCTTCCCGGATGGCCGCCAGGGACTGTTCAGCCATAGCTGAATCAATGCCTTCCTCATCACCGCTGATTCCACCGGTATCAACAACAATATAAGGTCTGGAGCCCATTCTGCCTTCCCCGTATTTACGATCACGGGTAAGACCGGCTACATTGGCAACCAGAGCATCACGAGAGCGAGTCAGACGATTAAACAGCGTAGACTTGCCAACATTGGGACGCCCCACCAGGGCAATTACAGGAACCATACACTTCATTCCACTGGGGCTATTGAATACCCCCAAAACTTTAAACCAGTTACAGACAAACTGCCGTTTAAGTGGGAGCAGTCTGTCATGAAATCTGTCCTGACAGACCTTGACGGGTCAATTGCAACAGATTCCCAGCATTCAAATAACAGAAAAAGGGCTGAACCTTCCAAGATTCAGCCCGACTTTAATCCTTTGCCAAAGTCACTGTTTGATTCAGCAAATTATTTTTGGTTGAGCGCAGTCAAAGTACCTTCGGCACTGAGCACAAAGAGGAAGTCACCCGATACCACAGGAGGGGCTTTGATCGCTGATGAACTGGCCTTGAACCGACCTGCCATAACACCATCAACCTGAGACAATAGATGAACATAGCCTTCCAGATCAGCCACAGCTACATAGCTGCTGTATGTCGTTGGCGCTGTCAGCAAACGATATTCCAGCTTATCCTGCCTCCAGCTGACCGCACCACTGCGCTGATCCAGAGAACTGACATAACTGCTGTCATCCGTCAGATACAGGGAGCCGAAACCTTCTGCAATCGACTTGTAGCTGGATAATTCCCGACTCCAGCGTACACGGCCACTGTACATATCCATGGCAGCTACATTACCCTGAAAGCTGACCATAAACAGGTTGTCACCTACGATCAGTGGCTCCGCCTTAATGTCGACCATTCTTTCCAGCTCGGAAGAACCTTTCGGAATAGAAACCCGACTGTTCCAGAGAGGACCACCATCATTCACCCTGAATGCCTTCGCCTCACCATTGGAGAGCCCAACAAACACCGCTTCGCCTTCAATAAGCGGCGTACTGGAGCCTCTCAAAGTCAGTGCAGGTTGCAGGTTTTCCTGATGCCAAAGCTCCTTGCCGGTTTCAGCATCGAGAGCCGTAATCGTATCGTCAATACTCTGAACCATGACGACACGACCGTTGGTTTGGGGAGAAGAAATCACTTCACTGCTTACTCTGGCTTTCCAGAGCTCACTGCCATCTTCCTCTTTCAGGGCAATGACATGCCCATCCAGGGTTCCCAGAAGCAGTATCCCGAAGTCAGCAGTAATGCCACCACCGACAGCTAATTCCAGACTTTTCTTCCAAATCTCCTTACCAGTCTCAAGGTTCAGGGCAATGACATCACCCTGAGCGCCTGCAGCATAAATCACATCGCCTGACACAGAAGGCACCAGTCGCTCATAGCTGTCTTCGACACCTTTACCGATACTTCTGGACCAGACCTCTTGCAATTCAATATCCGGCTCAAACCCGGTGAGGGTCTTTGGTTTGCGTACTATATCCTCGTCATCGGAAAACAGGCTACAGGAAGCCAGCCCCAGCGTCAGGGAAACGATCAGCAGTGATCTTATTATCCTCTCCATCCATTAGCCCTCTTTTACGTTAGCTGCCAGATCATCCAGTTTGAACTGCAGCAGAGGCCGGGACTCTCCGTTAGTACGGGCAGCTTCCAGTGCCTTTTCATAGGATTCACGTGCTTTGTCTCTCTGACCCATTGCCAGATGTGCATCGCCTCGAACGGACTCGATAGTCGCTACAAAACCGGCTTCCGAATCGGCTTTGGCCAAAACATCCAGCGCCGCTTGTGCGTTATCGTCAGACTGGCTCAGCATCACTCGCGCCAGTCGGGCACGAGTCACCAGCTCAATTTCCAGATCGGGCTTTTGAGCCAGCACCCATTCAAGGGAAGAACGGGCACCATCAAGATCATTATCCAGAACCTGTTCACGGGCCTGAAGCAGTGTTGCAAGAGCCGCATAATCAGAGCTCTCGTAATCAGACTGCAGAGTTTCCACCACGTGTTTAACGGTGGATTTCTGTTGCTCTGACAGCGACTGCCCCTGAGTAGTGACTTCCAGAAGGCTCTGATAAAGCTGTGATGAAGCAGCTGCCGTTTCCAGCTGATTCTTCTGGTAAGCCTTGTAGCCGAAAATAGCTACGACAGTGATAGCAACGCCAGCAACAACCGGCTTGCCGTATTCCTGCCAGAGGTTCTTAAGCAGTTCTACTTCTTCTTCATCTGTACGGCTCACTCTTTACTCCTGAATTCGCTTTTTCAAAAATTCAACCACAGCAGGAATATCCATGCTTTCCTGCTCACCATCTATTGACAGAGACTTAACGGTTACCGACTGACTGGCCAACTCATCTTCTCCAATGATGAAGGCGAAGTCAGCTCCGCTGTTAAAGGCCCTTTTCATCTGTCCTTTAAAGCCTCCACCGCAATTGACCAGAATGCGCACATCCGGAACCGCTGTTCTTATTTGCTCAATCAGGGGCAGAGCTTTAGCACTGACACCCTCTCCACGGGTGACCACAGCGACATCAACTGTCTTTTGAACCGACTCGGGAATCAGATTCAACGTTTCCAGCATCAGTACCAGGCGTTCCAGCCCCATGGCAAATCCTACTGCCGGGGTTGGCTTGCCACCCAGCAGTTCAACCAGAGCATCGTAACGGCCACCACCGCAAACGGTTCCCTGTGCGCCAAGACTGTCTGTTATCCATTCAAACACGGTCCGGCTATAGTAATCCAGCCCGCGCACCAGACGTGGATTAACGACATAAGAAATCCCTGCCGCATCAAGAATACTTTTCAGGGTTTCAAAATGTTCGGCCGATTCAGCGTCCAGATAATCGTGCAATACCGGTGCATCCGCAACAATTTCCCGGGTGCGTTTATCTTTACTGTCCAGAATTCTCAGAGGATTGATACCCAGACGATTCCGACTGTCTTCATCCAATTCCTGTTCGAAGCGGGATAAATACTCGACCAGAGCCTCACGATAATTCTGCCGAGCTTCCAACGTACCCAGAGTATTGAGTTCCAGACGCACATGCTGATCAATACCCAACTCTTTCCAGAGTCTGGCAGTCAACAATATAAGTTCCGAGTCAATGTCGGGGCCAGCCATGCCGAAGGTTTCAACACTAAACTGATGAAACTGACGATAACGACCTTTCTGTGGACGCTCATAACGGAACATAGGCCCCATAGTCCAGAGTCTTTGTGTCTGGTTATAGAGCAAACCGTGCTGGATACCGGCTCGAACACAACCGGCTGTCCCCTCGGGACGCAGAGAGAGACTCTCGCCGTTGCGGTCCTCGAAGGTGTACATTTCCTTTTCTACAATATCTGTACCTGCACCGATGCCCCGGCTAAATAGTGGACCGGGCTCAACCACAGGCATCCTGATTTCGCGATAACTGTAAGTCGCCATCAGGTTACGGAGTCTGGACTCCAGGTACTGCCAGGCAGGACTCTGATCTGGCAGGATGTCATTCATCCCGCGAATGGCTTGAAGTTGCTTTGCCAAGTTCTGACGCCCTCTCAATCCTCTAAATGAACGTTGGTGAGCAGGTAATAATGGCAGATAATGCCTGAAGCATTACTATCAACCGGCAAGAATTGCTCAAAAAGGCTTATTCCAACGACAAAAGCGCCAACTATAACTTTTCCGGGGCCCTGAGTATAGGCAGACTGGCTTGTCGCAGAACCGGATTCTCAATCAGCCAGCTTTCAGTAACAGGCTTGCTACCCTGCGACCCGAGCCAGACGTCTTGACCGCGACTTTTTTGCCATCAAATTTTAGATCCGCCACACCTTTCACATTCCCAAAGCGGACCTGAACGGATGAGGGTACTTCAAGCTCCAGGTTTGAGCCTGCCCTCTGAACATCGGTATAGAGAGCACGACCACTCATATCCTTGACTTCAATCCAGCAGTCCTCAACAAAGTCAATAGCCAGCCTGACAGGGGAGCCATTGTCGGAGAGAGAGCCCTCAGCACCAGAGAGAGAGCCGTCAACATCGGAAAGAGAACTGCCTACTTCGGGAAGAACCCGTTCAGTTTGACCAAGAGGTTCTTCACTGTCCTGACCAACCGCAGGTATATCATCATTTTCTGATTCGTTCTCAGGCTCTGTCACTTCCATTTCAGAATCATCAAAGTCAACCTGCACGGGCATCACTTTTTCTGCTTCAGAAACATCTTCTGACGACTCGATAACAACGGAGGGCTGCTGCCGAAAAATCACTTCCGATTGCGAAGCAGAACGTTTGTCCAGATTCCATCCATAATAACTGCCCGCCCCCACCAGAATAACCGTGAGAAGGCTTGCTCCCCAGGCAAAAAAAGAAGACATTGGACGCCAGGTTGTCAATGGAGCACCTGCTTTCAAATGAGGGGTTTCGGCGCCACTGTGCCCGGTGAAACGATCAAAGTGATCCACCAGTTCATCACCATCCAATCCTAGAGCCCGGGCATAGCGTCTGACGTACCCCCGGGCAAAAACCAGACCTGGCAGTGTCTCAAACTCATTACTTTCCAACGCCAGAATATAAGACTCTGGCAATTTCAAAAGGTCTGCTGTCTCACCTATTGAAAGACCTGCTTTTTGCCTTCCAGCACTCAGTAACTGACCAGGAGCGACAGCAGAAGCCTCCTCCTGGTCTTCCTGGCTGTTTTGCTCATCAGTACTCATAACCGCTTCTACTCCGCACTCCCTCTCCAGTGGAAGAAGGGAATAAACGCCCTAATTGCAAAGAATAACTGGCTGCAGCATCCTGATCGCCATTAACTCTGGCCAAGCGAACCCCCAGCCTCAGGGATCGCTCATTCTGACGGGAAAGACGGGTAAAGACCTGATAGTACTTCCAGGCTTCACGAAACTGGCCTTGCTCTTCAAGTATCGCCGCTAATTCCAGACTTGCACGAGGTAAATTACTGTTCAGTTTCAGAGCTTTGTCAAAATGCTCTGCAGCCAGAGATCGTCGGCCTTGTTTTAATGCCACCAGCCCCAGGTTTTCATAAGCTCGGCTGCGGCTACTGTAACGAACGTCACCGGCGGCTTGCTCAAATTCACGGTAAGCCTCACTCAGGCGGTTCTGACTGAAGAGAAATACACCAAAGTTATTGTGGATTTCAGAAGAGTCAGGATTAAAAGACAGGGCTTTCCTGAAAGATGTCTCTGCCAGGCTGGCTTCTCCCTGAAGCTGATAAACCAACCCAAGCATGCCGAAGGCATCGGCTGATCGGGGCTGGATCTCCAACGCCCGATTAATCGGCTTGACTGCCTTTTCGGTTAGACCCTGTTGCACATACCCCCTGGCCAGTTCAAGGTAGCTACGGACAGCTTCACCTTCATTGACGGGTTCAGGCCCGCCGGTTGTCACACAACCACTCAGGATGATACTGAACAAAACTGCACTGATTCCCAGTTTTGCGATCATACTTCTCCCCGTTTTTTAATTATTTTGAACATAGTAAGTGAACCGGGATAGTCGAGGCCACAGAAATCTGGCCCCTGCGGTCATAATTTTCAGCTCAAACAGGCTTTTACCAGAATCAATGAATTGGAAACCGGATACTCTGATCAGCCAACATTTACCTGACGAGCAGCGATATAGCGTTCACTTCTTCGTGTTTTGTCTGCAACCTGCCCCACCAGCTGGCCACAGGCAGCATCAATATCGTCACCACGAGTCTTGCGCACGGTGACATTAAAGCCGGCTTCCTGAAGTTGTTCCTGGAAGCGACGTACAGCATTGTTGCTGGGGCGTTCATAACCGGAATGCGGGAACGGATTAAAGGGGATCAGGTTGATTTTACAGGGGACATTCTTCAACAACTGAATCAGCTCAATGGAATGCTCAGGCTGATCATTCACTCCCGCCAGCAGCGTATATTCAATGGTTACGACACGTTTGTCTGGAAGCCCACTCATATATTGCTCGATCGCATCCAGCAAGTCTGACAACGGATACTTACGGTTAATCGGAACCAGCACATTTCTCAATTCATCGTTAGCTGCATGAAGCGACACTGCCAGTGACACATCGGTCACCTCACCCAGTTTACGCAGGGCGGGAACAACCCCCGAAGTACTCAGTGTTACTCTGCGCTTGGACAGGCCATAACCCAGGTCATCCATCATCAGGTTCATGGCATCAACGACATTGTCAAAGTTCATCAGAGGCTCACCCATCCCCATCATTACGACGTTGGTGATAGAACGATCTTTCTTTGCGGGAACATTATTAAAGTGACGCGCGGCAATCCAGACCTGACCGATAATTTCCGCCACAGTGAGATCGGAGTTAAAACCCTGTTTACCGGTGGAGCAGAAACTGCAGTCCAGTGAACACCCTGCCTGGGAGGATACACAGAGGGTGCCGCGCTTTCCTTCCGGTATATAGACTGTCTCGACACAACTGCCCGAAGCGACTCTGACCACCCACTTGCAGGTACCATCTTCAGAAAACTGGCTACTGACGACTTGGGGACCACGAATTTCAGCCACCTCTTTCAGCTTTTGCCTGAGAGTTTTGCTGATATTGGTCATTTCATCAAAATTATCGACGCCGAAGTGGTGAATCCACTTGAGCATCTGCTCAGCACGAAACTTCTTTTCACCTATGCTGAGAAAAAAATCCACCATCTTGCTGCGGGACAGATCCAACAGGTTAACAGGTGTGTTTTGAACCTCACCGGCCTCAGCGCTTACGGTGATTAATTCTGACATTCTTAATACCTCAAAAAGCCATGAGCGCTATAAGCCGCCCAACAGCCATGGGGTGGACTCGCATTATCCCTCGCCGGAATTTAATGCAAACCTGAAATGGCTGCATTCTCACTAACTGCCATGATTGACTATAGAGAAAAGTCGTCGACACTGAGCCAATGAAAAATGATTCACGATAAAAACATGAGCGCTATTAAACCACAATAGCCACGGCATTTTTATAGATAAAAATACAGGGCATACGCCTACCCCTGATTTCAGGTTGCAGAAAGAATGCCCCGTTATGTCATTATCGGGTGCGAGGACAAACGTCTGCATCTTCAAAGAAGTAGGACACTTCTCTGGCAGCAGAAGCCGGAGAATCCGAACCATGCACTGCATTTTCATCAATAGTCTGAGCAAAATCGGCACGGATAGTTCCCGCAGCGGCTTCGGCCGGGTTGGTAGCGCCCATCAGCTCACGGTGATGAGCGACCGCATTCTCACCTTCCAGAACCGACACAACGACCGGACCCGACGTCATGAAAGCGACCAGATCCTTAAAGAAAGGACGCTCTTTATGCTCTGCATAAAAACCTTCTGCCTTCTCTTTGCTCAGATGAACCATGCAGGTTCCGACAACTTTCAGGCCGGCTTTTTCAAAGCGGCTAAATATCTCGCCGATGACATTTTTAGCAACGGCATCAGGCTTGATAATTGATAAAGTGCGCTCTACGGCCATTACACTCTCCAAATGTTCTTTTATTGGCCCATTAAGGGTCAAGTTTATAATTCAATGCGCCACCTCCAGTCATTGGGGAAGCTTGGTCGGCATTGTAAACGATCACTATCCCTGTGTCAGTCATATCCGTAAAAATCATACAAGAGAAAAAACAAACTCATATCATTGCATTTCAAAACGCCAATACCACGCTTGTCTCATTTGAGAGATCAGCAGTGCAGCTAATGTGTGTCTACAATTCTTACGCACTCCCGCAAGTGCCATAACATTTCTATTTATTCAAGCTTAATAACTCACTCACTAAGGCAGGCATAAAATTGACTTTAACAAATAAGTTGAGCAACCGTTCCTCTCGATGCGCTGCAATACAGCTTTCACTATTGACATTGTGTTTCTTATTAACATCACCTCCGCTTCGGGCCGCCCCCCAAACATGCGAGGAGTGTATGTCTGCTTTCAATGATGATGTCTTTCTGGTCTGCCCAGTTTGCCACCCGGCAGCTAACTATCCAGCTAAGTCCTTGCCAACTGCCAATCCGCCTATCGCCAGCTGCACGACACCAGATCCAGTAACTCAACCAGCAACACAACACTCCCAACAAGTGGAAGTGGTGATGCGACTTTTTATGTTGGCAGCTCAGGCCCATCCAGATTCAAATTTTGTTTTTTCCCCTGACAGCCTTTTTCACGCCCTGTCGGCCCTACTCGCGGGAGCCTCTGGTACCACCCGGGAGTTGCTCGCAAAATTTCTGGAAAGCTGTGCTTTCCCCACCACAACAGAAGAACCATGTGCCGGTTCAGGGCGAGGCGAGGTCTATTCTGTAGCTAACGCTTTATTATTGGCCTCCCGACACCAGCTTCAGGATACCTATCGAAGGGAAGCTGAAAAGATGAATACGATTGTTCATGAGAATATAGACTTTACTAACAGACCATCCGTGAAAGCACTCGCAAGGTATCTTAACGAAGAGTTCTGCTATTTAACCCATGGCATGATTCGATCTTTTTGCAATGCTGATGATTGGAACACAGAGACTGCACTTATTCTCATCAATTCTGTTTACTTCAGAGGGCTGTGGAAACAACCTTTTTATCGTAAACAGGAAGGAGGAATGTTTACTTTAGCAAACGGAAGAGTGCATCTCAGAAGAGTTTTACATCAGGAAATACAACACACAGGGTACGCTACCCACAATGAGTGGCAAGCAGTAACGGTTCCCTACCGGGGTAACTATGAAATGGTTCTGGTTTTACCCCCGGAAGGAACAGCAGTTTCAGGAATATCCACTGGATTAATGGCCAATTTACTTGCGTCAATACAAACTGTACCAGAAGTGGATCTTACTTTACCCGCTTTTGAGACCCGTTCCAAAAGTGACTTGTATTCCGCCTTACAAAACACGGGTCTGGGATGTTTGTTTGAGCAAGGCAGAGTCAATTTAGGTGGCATGCTAGTGGGTTCTTCGAAAGAGATCTTTTTAAGCGGTGTTCAACAAAATTGCGCCATAAAAGTCAACGAATTAGGAACTGAAGCTTCAGCAGTCACTCAAACTATGTTTGTCGATGGTATCAGAAATAATATCAAAATTAATTTTAACAGGCCATTTCTTTATATATTACGACATAAGAAAACAGAGAGAATACTCTTTATCGGGCAGATACTTCACCCTGAAGACCTTAACTATCGTTAACTGGAAGAATAGAATCAATCATTGCTCTTAGGGTAGACATTAAGCTCAAAAAAGATTCATTTCTAGCGGCAGAACTCACCTTGAACAGCCAAAATAAAGCTTCGCGAAAAGTATCAAGGCTGAACAAGATGAGTATCGCAAATAGTAGACTAGTTGAAAAAAACTGCTGACGTGTTTCGACCGGTCTGAACTCCTCAGCATGGCGGAGCAGCTTGGTTTTACTATACGACAGCGAGATATCCGCCCCTTGGACTTTATCCTTTCACTGATTGCTGCCCTCGCTGGTGATGGAAGCTGCGATACTCAAGCCGATCTCCACCGAAAATTTAATGAGTTGACGGGGCTGAATGTCTCCTATCGTTCCTGGGCAAATCAAGCTAAAAAAGACGCGATGCCTGCTCTTGTCCTCTGGCTATGGTTGCAGTGTCTGGAAATCTTTTCGCGCAAAGTCATGGCGTTTGATGAGGACAGTCCATTTTCAGAGTTTGAGCACATTCTGATTCATGACGGCTCATCGCAAGCTGTCTACGATGCCCTAAAGGAAACATTTCCCGGCAGGTTCTCAACGGTCAGTCCTGCTGCTGTCGAACTTCATACGACAATGGATCTTCTTACCAACAATCTGGTGCGCGTGCAGCTCACTGAAGATACCCGTTCAGAAAGAGACTGTCTGCCACCACTGCCAACCTCCATGGCCAATATCCTGATGCTGATCGATGCCGGTTATTTTGAGTTGGAACGCTTTGCTGCCATTGATGATCGGGAGGGGTCTTTTATCTGCAAGGCACCTCAGAGTATCAACCCGACGATACTCAGCGCAGTACGGGAGGATGGCAAAAATCTCAATCGCTACAAAGGGAAAAAACTTAAGGAGGTGTTGTCTGGCTTCCCTAAAGATCAATGCCTCGACCTGGATGTAGAATGGCCAGGATTCAAAGCCTGGCCATATCGTTTGGTTGTCCGCTGGAATGACAGGAAACTGAAATGGGTATTCGTTGTAAGCAACCTTAACCGGGTTGAGTTCACCCTGAGTGAAGTACTTCAGGCCTATCGTCTACGATGGCAAATAGAGCTTATCTTCAAAGAGATCAAGTCCTATTCAGGGTGGCATCGTTTTAACACTAAATCAGCGACACTGGTGTTTAGCCTGATTCTGATGTCCTTCGTGGTTGTGACGTTGAAAAGGTATCTTGCCCATGCTGCTCAGGCGAACCTCTACGAAAGTGGAGCCATTGAAGAAATCTCGACGCATAAGGCGATGAAAAGTGGAACCCGGCTGTTTGGTAATGTCATTTTATCCCTGATGAATGCAGGAAAGTCTCTGCTCTCACATACAAGGAAGCTGCTGGACTTCTGGGCAGATAATGCGAGACGTGAACACCCTGCACGAGATGGTTGTTCGGGGCGTACAAGATTAGGACTTTGTGCTGTGGGTGGGGCTTAATGTCTACCCTAAGAATCATTGCTAAAAGCTCTCATCGGGCTGATCACTCATGCTCTTCTATCCAGGCCGCCTGAATTGCTTCCAGAATCTTTTCCCCACAACGCTCTGGATCATCATCAAAATCTTCCAGAGCCATCACCCAGCCTCTCAGATCAACAAAATTGACAAATTTTGGATCAACATCCGGATGGGCATCGACCAGCTCAGCAGCAATGTCGAAAACATCTGTCCATCTCATTGCCTTTCTTCCTCCTATTCGATGATCCACTCTATGGAAAGAAAGAGACTCATTGGAGCCTCTGTAGCGAAAACACATCAGGATCAGTGTTTCTCTGACACCTGGTTTAGCGTGTACCTGGGTATTTCTACCACCAGATCCTCTTCAGCAACCACCGCCTGACAGCTCAAACGAGATTCAGGCTCCAGACCCCAGGCCTTGTCGAGCAGATCTTCTTCCAGCTCATCAGCTTCTTCCATACTGTCAAAACCTTCACGAACAACAACATGACAGGTGGTACAGGCACAGGACTTTTCGCAGGCATGCTCAATCTCAATACCATTAGCCAGAGCCGCATCACATACGGTCACCCCCGCCTCAGCTTCAATCACAGCCCCTTCCGGACAGATTTCATCATGGGGCAGAAATACGATTTGCGGCATTGTTCAGGACTCCTTGAATTCGTCAATCTTATGACCCGAGAGTGCTTTTCGTATACCCGAATTCATTCGACGGGCAGCAAACTCATCAGTGGCCTTACTGATACGTTCTATTTCAAGCTTGATGGCATCGGCATCCCCCAGACGCCTTACAGTTCCGAGTTGTTCCAGATCAGCCACCAGGCGGTTAAATTCATCTTCACTCAGCAGTTCACGCCCGTCGGCTTTAAGTGCCGTTGTCAGAGCTTCTGTCAAACGATCAGCCTCTACTTCCTGCTCCCTCAGTTTTCTGGCATCCCTGTCTTCAACAGCACTACTCACGGACTCTTTCAGCATACGGGCGATTTCATCATCGGTCAGACCAAATGAGGGCTTGACCTGTACACTGCTTTTAACACCCGTAGCCATTTCTTCCGCTGAAACATCCAGCAGGCCGTCCGCGTCAACCTGGAAAGTCACACGAATCTTGGCAGCACCGGCAGGCAGTGGTGGAATACCGCGCAACTCGAAGCGAGCCAGCGAACGATTATCACTCACCAGCTCCCGCTCACCTTGCAGAACCTGTATGGCCATTGCGGCCTGGCCTTCTTTATAGGTTGTAAACTCCTGGGCCCTACTGACCGGAATAGTGGTATTTCTGTGAATGACTTTTTCCATCAATCCGCCCATGGTCTCCAGACCGAGCGAAAGAGGAATAACATCCAGCAGCAACATTTCTTCAGCAGACTTGTTCCCTGCCAGAACATTGGCCTGTTGCGCAGCGCCCATTGCTACAACCCGATCCGGATCAATAGACGTCAGGGGTTGCTTGCCGACAAATTCAGCCACAGACTCTCGAACAAAGGGTACACGGGTAGAACCACCCACCATAACCACTTCACGAATGTCAGCCGCCTTAACGCCTGCATCACGCAGGGTTCGTTTGAATGCTCTGATGGTTCTGGAAACCAGTGGCTTAACCAGCCCATTAAACTGAACACGGCTCAGCTCACCCTGCCAGCCAGCAAAGGCGACGGGGACGCTATCCAGGTCAGTCAGGGCTTCTTTAGCCCTGCAGGCCTCTGTCATTACGGCCCTGAAAAGCCCGCTGTCAAGTTCCGCTTCAGAAACAGAAGCAGACTCCAGAATCCAATGGGCAACGGCTTTGTCAAAATCATCACCACCCAGGGCTGTATCTCCACCCGTAGCCATGACTTCAAACACGCCTTTCTTCAACCTGAGAACAGAAATATCGAAGGTACCACCACCCAGGTCAAAGACAGCAATAACCCCTTCAGCCCCGTCATCCAGTCCGTAGGCAACAGCAGCTGCAGTGGGCTCATTCAAAAGACGGTATACATGTAAACCTGCCAGCCTGGCTGCATATTTAGTTGCCTGTCGTTGTGCATCATCAAAATAAGCAGGCACGGTAATGACCGCACCATCCAGCTCACCACCCAGGCTTTCCCTGGCACGCTCTGATAATGAACGAAGAATTTCAGCAGACACTTCAACCGGACTGACAGCACCCCGACGGGTTTCTATCAAAGGCATACTGCTTTCTGATTGTGTGAAGTGATAAGGCATCACCTCACCCAGTGTGCTGACATCTTCCAGACCGCGCCCCATCAGTCGCTTAACTGAGACAATGGTATTCAGGGAATCCTCTACGACGTAGGGTTTCGCAGCCAGCCCCACCTCGATACCCTGGTCTGCGTATCGGACTATTGAGGGCAGAATATGATGGCCTTCGTGATCCGGTAATGTTTCCACAGAGCCGGATCGAATGGTCGCTACCAGGGAGTTGGTCGTTCCCAGATCGATGCCTACTGCACGTTTTTGCTGATGAGGTTCCGGAGCCTGCCCGGGTTCAGATATCTGAAGAAGTGCCATATTCGATTCTCAATCATCCAGGAGCTCGGCTTCCAGCTGTTCCAGTTCGATAGACAGCTTAACCATGAATTGCATTTTTTGAACGACAGCCGCAGCCTGCTCCAGAGAAGCCTCATCGCCCTTTTGCCAGAGAGAGGCAAATTCGTTTTGATAATCCGTTACAGATTGGTCCACCTGAGCCATCAGCCGATCCAGTTCAGACTTAGGATCCTGATGTTCACGAATTTCGCTGACAGCTTCTCTCAGCTCCATCTGCTCCATCAGGAAGGCCGTGTCCATAATCGTATTATTTTCAAGATCAACAGAATGGCCAGCCAGATCCAGTAGGTAAAGTGAGCGATTGAGAGGCAACTTCAGTGTTTCGAGCCCTTCATTAACATAGGCCGCATACTGAACCGCCAACCTTTGCTGACGCTCATCTTCCCCGGCAAACCGGTCAGGATGAACCGACTTTTGCAATTCGCGATATCGCTCGGATAACAACGCCTGATCGACCTGAAATTCGACAGGCAACTGAAACAACTCGAAAAAATTCTTGGTTAAATCGACCACGATACCGAACATTCCAAATAGGTGAAGGCCGGAATTCCATCAACAAATAAAATACCAGAAATCCCGAAACTTATTCATTACGCAGCCTTTATTACAACTCTCTCTCAATGTCAAAAAGTCTTTCACCACTCACGTGATAAAAGACTTTTTAATGCATTGTAAAAGGAACGAGGGTCAGGCTGCATGGGTATCACTGTACGTCAAAGTTCAAACGTTAAAGCTCTCACCACAACCACACTCGCTGGCTGCATTGGGGTTGTTGAATTGAAAACCCTCGTTCAAACCTTCCCTGACAAAATCAAGCTCAGTGCCATCAAGGTAGACCAGACTCTTCTGATCCGAGTATATGTAGACACCCTGACTTTTAAAAGACAGCTCGTCTTTGGCAGTTTCATCCACGAACTCCAGCACATAAGCCATGCCCGAACAGCCAGAAGTTCGCACCGCTACACGAATACCGAGACCCCTGCCGCGCTTCTTCAGCTGATCCCTTACATGCCGGGCTGCGGCTTTCGTCATGGTGATCGCCATGAAATACTCCAACTCAATACATAAATCCAGCAGGTCAATGGAATATCACCAACCTTATGACCCGCCGTGTTTGGTACGATAATCGTCGATTGCAGCCTTGATTGCATCTTCAGCCAACACTGAACAGTGGATCTTCACAGGGGGAAGCGCCAACTCTTCAGCAATATCTGTGTTTCTAATTTCTGCTGCCTGATCCAGCGTCTTGCCTTTCATCCACTCTGTTGCCAGAGAGCTGGAGGCAATAGCAGAACCACATCCATAGGTTTTGAAGCGAGCATCTTCAATCACACCCTCATCGCTAACCTGAATCTGAAGACGCATTACATCACCACAGGCGGGCGCACCGACCATACCCGTACCTACCTTGTCAGATTTGTCGTCTAGTTTGCCGACATTACGGGGATTCTCGTAGTGATCGATTACTTTTTCACTGTATGCCATGATATTTTCCTCCCACCCGGTTCGATATTAGTGTGCTACCCACTGAACAGTGCTCAGATCTACGCCATCCTTGTACATGTCCCAAAGAGGTGAAAGTTCACGCAGTTTTCCTACAGCCTCTCTTACCTGGGCAACGGCATGATCTACCTCTTCAGCGGTTGTGAAACGACCAAAGCTGAAACGCAGGGAACTGTGTGCCAGCTCATCGCTGACGCCCAGCGCACGCAGCACATAAGACGGTTCCAGACTGGCTGAAGTACAGGCCGACCCGGAAGAGACAGCAATATCTTTCAGAGACATAATCAGGGACTCACCTTCTACGAAGGCAAAGCTGATATTGAGATTACCGGCAACACGGTGTTCAAGACTGCCATTGACATGGACTTCTTCCATATCTGCAATACTGTTCATAAAGCGCTGACGCAGCTTCAGGCTGTGCTCGTTATCAACAGCCATCTCTTCTTTGGCGATACGACAAGCTTCACCCATGCCGACGAGCTGGTGTGTAGCAAGAGTACCTGAACGCATTCCACGCTCATGACCGCCACCATGAATTTGAGCCTCGATACGAACGCGCGGCTTACGACGCACGTACAGCACGCCCACACCTTTAGGGCCATACATTTTGTGAGCCGATAAAGACATCAGATCCACTTTGAGACTGGCCAGGTCAATAGGCAGCTTACCCGCACTCTGCGAAGCATCAACGTGGAACAAAACCTTGTTGGCTCGGGTAATTTCGCCAATGGCTGCGATATCTGTGACCACACCAATTTCATTATTGACGTGCATGAGACTGACCAGAACAGTGTCTTCACGCAATGCACTGCTTACCTGCTCGGGTGTAATCATCCCCTGAGAATCTGGCTCGAGGTAAGTCACCTCATAGCCTTCACGCTCTAACTGACGACAGGCATCCAGAACCGCCTTGTGTTCAATCCTGGAAGTAATGACGTGCTTACCCTTCTTGCTGTAAAAGTGCGCTACGCCTTTAATGGCGAGATTGTCAGACTCTGTGGCACCTGAAGTCCAGACAATTTCACGGGGGTCAGCATTCAACAGATCCGCAACCTGTCTACGAGCATTTTCAACGGCTTCTTCTGCCTTCCAGCCAAATACATGTGAACGGGATGCAGGATTACCGAAATTGCCTTCAGACAACAGGCATTGACTCATCTTCTCAGCAACACGCGGATCACAGGGTGTTGTTGCTGAATAATCCAGGTATATAGGTAGTTTCATCCCGTACATCTCCAGGCGCTCGGACATTGGTGTTGTTCGAGTCACTCAAGGCTGTTTGTCCCTGCGATCAACTGCCCTCCCTCATCAAAGAAGGCTATTGATCGCGCTCTTGTTTTTCAGTCCCTGCTGCTCATCCTGACGGATCGCAACACTCTGAACTTCACGTCTGGCTACGAGTTCAGCAAGACTGATACCACTGAGGAATTCGTGGATCTGCTGGCTAAGATCATGCCAGAGGTCATGGGTAAGGCATTTAGCCCCTTTCTGGCAGGAACCACTGCCATGACATCGTGTGGCATCAACCGACTCATTAACCGCATCAATCACTTCTGCCACATAGATTTCATCAATATCACGACTCAGGCGGTAACCACCTCCGGGCCCCCGAACACTGAATACCAGGTCTCCCTTACGGAGACGAGAAAACAGCTGCTCCAGGTAGGATAGAGAGATACCCTGACGATCGGAAATATCAGCCAGTGCTATAGGCCCTTCTCCAGCATGAAGAGCCAGATCCAACATAGCGGTCACGGCATAACGCCCTTTCGTTGTTAATCGCATGCTGGCAATATCTCCGAACTAGCCGACCAGAGCCGGTGTTATCAAAAGAATCCAATCTACTGTTTTTGCTGCTTGTCCAGACAGCAGCTCTATCCTGCATACGCAATAAAACCATCACAGGATCAGTATTCGTGCGAATTATGAAATACCCTAGTAATTTAGTCAAGTATTATAAATAATAGTCCGAGAGCCCTGCTTTGGCCTTAAGCCAGCCATTGCGAGGAGAGGGGTTCAGAGAGGGATCAGGCGAAGTCGAGATCAAGCCAACCGAAAAAGATCATCTGAATTAAGGACCTGTTGCTCAACCATCTGGAAACGTTACTAACGAAAGCACCATTAAAAAAACTCAGCGACCTGCAAGCCGACGCTATTGTATACAAGCAGCACCCCGCATCCAAGCAAATTATGGATGCGTAAGCACTTCACCCTCCGTGCCTGATTTTACGCTGGCAAAATCTTCTTTTCTTAATTCAGGCAGCTGCTTGTCACCACAATCAAGCCCACGCTCCCTGAGCGTCATACAGAGCTCTTCTATACGACTATCCACTGCCTGCATATGATCCAGCATCGCAGATATAGCGTTTGCGGTAGGATCCGGCATATCTTCTGTCACTGCATAGGCATCAAAACCTATCTTTTCCGCCATTTTCTGGCGCCGAGAATCCACTTCTTCACGCTTTTTGACGATACGCCCCGGTATGCCAACCACCGTAGCACCTTCAGGCACTTCACGAACCACCACCGAGTTGGAACCAATTTTGGCATTTGCGCCAACAATAAAGGGACCCAACACCTTGGCACCTGCACCAACCACAACTCCCTCCATAAGTGTCGGATGACGCTTACCCTGATTCGAAGGGTGATTTTTACCTCTATTCGGCGAAGTCCCTCCCAGCGTCACACCGTGATAGAGAGTCACATCGTCATGAATGATGGCCGTTTCGCCGATCACCACACCCATTCCATGATCTATAAAAAAACGTCGACCAATGCTGGCACCAGGATGTATTTCTATACCAGTTAACCAGCGACTGAATGTAGACAGCGATCGGCCCAACCAGCAGAAACCGGACTTCCAGATTTTATGCGCTGCACGATGCAACAACAAAGCATGAAGCCCCGGATAGTTGGTAAGAACTTCAAAGGTGCTCCGGGCAGCCGGATCACGCACCATGACCGTTCTTATGTCTTCTTTTAAACGTTCAAACATGGGTCAATTCGTCACTTGTTTTCTGGGTGCTGTTGTTATTATTGAATGTACATTTTTACTTCTTTTGAGTCTCCTCAGCCTCTTCAGTTCTGCCGGAACAACCTGCAAACTTCCCGGTCTCTGACAAAATGCCTCTAAGGATACTCAGCTCGACGCGATCTGGACGAATGCGACCGTACATTCGCCTGAGCTTGGCCATAATCTTCTCATGACTACTGTGCTCAAGAAAGCCGATTTGAATCAGCGTCTTATATAAATGCTCATAAAAACGCTCTACATCATCCTGGGATGCCAGCTCATGGGTTCGCGGTGAAGGTAGCGGAACTTCACCCCGAGTTATAGCCAGCCATGCCATTCTCAACTCATAGGTCATAACCTGGACAGCAGCTCCGAGGTTCAGCGAGCTGAAATCCGGATTGGTCGGAACATGCACCTGAAGATGACACATCTGTAATTCTTCATTAGTCATTCCGCGATCCTCCCTGCCAAAAACCATAGCAATATTTCCTGAACTCGCTTCAGAAAGAATCTGGTTAGCGCAGGCGCGTGGATCAACGAGAGGGAGTGACACCCCTCTGACTCTGGCACTGGTACCGACCACAAAGTGACAGTCAGCTACTGCCTCTTCCAAAGTACTCACCACGCTGGCATGAGCCAGCAGATCATCCGCTCCGGAAGCCAGCGCACTAGCCTTGTCTGAAGGAAACTCCTGCGGCTCCACCAACACCAGCTTACTAAGCCCCATGGTCTTCATAGCCCTTGCTGCCGCCCCGATATTACCGGGATGAGTGGTATTAATCAGAACAATGGAAATATTGTCGAGCACCAAAGGCTCAATTGCGACTGCGTCACTCACTGGGGGATATCTCGTTTGCACCAAAAACAAGGAGCCAGAAGCTCATTAAATGCCATAAAACCCATCCAAAATCTGTAACGGATGATTTTTATGATATATACGATCAAGCCGACGAGTTTAACCCAAACAATGACTGACAGCCACGTAAGGGAAGCTTCGATTGGCCTTAAAACCGATATAGTTAACAACCAATACCTCCATCCTGATCATCAGCGTTAAATCAGAGACTACACACAAGCACAATGAAAGGTTTCCAGCCTTAAATAACACTGTTATACTCCACCGCTTGTTTTCCCAGTCACTGGCCCAATACCCGGAACTTTATTTTCCGTGTAGGAAACCAGTCTGTACCAGGCTGCCGACCCCCTCGGTCAGCATTTCGATCTTTCACAGTCAGACGTAGTCCAGCCTATGCAACCCATGGTGAATATGGCCTTGCGAGCAGCTCGCTCGGCCGCCGAAATCATCCTTCACGCCCATCAAGACCTCGAGAGTCTCAAGGTGCAGGCAAAAGACCGGAACGACTTTGTCACTGAAGTCGACAGAGCTTCCGAGAAAACCATTATCGGCGCATTAAAGAAGGCGTACCCCGACCACGGATTCTTTGGTGAAGAGTCCGGTACTATTGAAGGAAAAGGTGAAGGTAAGGACTACCTCTGGATCATTGACCCACTGGATGGCACCACCAACTTCATCCGTGGCATCCCCACTTTTGCTATTTCCATCGCCTGTCAATATCGCGGCCGCATTGAACACGCTGTTGTGCTTGACCCCATTCGTGACGAAGCATTTTGCGCGAGTCGTGGACAAGGCGCCACAATGAACAGCAAACGCATTCGCGTAAGCAGTCGCAAAAGCCTTGAAGGTGCATTAATCGGGACAGGCATCCCTTTCTCCGGCAACAACCTGAACTATCTGGATGGCTACCTGAACATGATGCGCACCTTACTGGGCGATACCGCCGGCATTCGTCGCGCAGGGGCTGCTGCACTGGATCTGGCCTACGTTGCCTGCGGCCGTCTGGACGCATTCTGGGAATTCGGTCTGCAGAAATATGACATGGCAGCTGGCATACTATTAATCCAGGAAGCCGGTGGTCTGTGCAGCGATTTCAATGGCAGACACGACTTCCTGGACAAGGGACAGGTCGTTGCCGCCAACCCCAAATGCTTCAAGGAAGTACTGCAACGTATTCGCCCATTTGCCCACGAAAACATGGGACGCTAACCTCCTAGGAGCCTGACCGAGAATAGTCTGCCCTACTGCGGCGGCAGCAAATTGGTCTGAAAATCCGCTTTTGTTCGTCAAATAGCTCGCTATTCTCCTCACAAAACCGAATTTTCATCCTCAATTTTCTGCCGTCCTCGCTACGGGCGCTATTCTCGGTCAGGCTCCTAGAGCCTTACCCTTCCGGGCTAAGGCTCGCTTTTCAGGCAAAGTCATTTCACCAGTTTCGCCACGTCTCGAAAAACATCACTCCCGGCGGTTTTCATCAGTTCAAACAGTGCCATTTCAACATTGGTCATCTCAACACCCTTGCGTGCCAATTTATCTAACGCCAGTCGCTTGCTGTGCTTAGATCTGGATGAAGTCGCATCAGCCACTATTTCGACTTCGTAGCCTGAAGCCATTAAATCCAGAGCCGTCTGATAGACACAAATATGAGTCTCAATACCTGCCAGTAAAATGCATGTTTTTCCAGTTGCCATCAATGAATCCATAAACTTTTGCTGCCCACAACCACTGAATGTTGTCTTGGCTATGGGGGCCACACCCTCCAACTCATCTGCAATTTCTGGAGTCGTTCGTCCCAATTTTTCGGGCAACTGCTCCAGCCATAAAACAGGCAAATTCAGCATTCGAACCCCTTTGATCATTTTCACCAGAGCGTCATGCATTTTCTCCTGCTTATACATCAATGTGGCAAGCTTACCCTGAACATCAACAACAACCAGAGCAGTATTATTCTGACTCAGCATACTGACACCTCAACGCGGTAGTACAAACAGTTTAATAATATTTGGGACCTGAACCAAAGCCATTGCACAGATTGCTTTTTATGCAGCGTGACAAGATTTAAAATATTGAGTCAGAGCGCAAAAAAAACCGGCCTTTATACGGCCGGTTCTTCATCAGACTGACAGGTGTCTCAATAAAGACACCTGTTGACGACAACCATCAGGGTCTGTGATCAGCGTCATCTTCCTTAACAGGAACAATCAGGTCTTCACGACTGATCTTCATGTAGATCAGCAGATTGGAGGCAATATAGATGGAGGAATAAGTACCCACACCAATACCTACAATCAGCGCTGTGGCAAAACCATTGATCATCTCACCACCAAACAGGTACAGCGAGAGCAGTACCATCAAGGTAGTACCCGAGGTTGCTAATGTCCGGCCCAGTGTCTGAGTCAGGGAAACATTGATGATTTCATCCGCATCACCCTTCCTCAGTTTCCTGAAGTTTTCACGAATTCTGTCGTACACAATAATGGTATCGTTCAACGAGTAACCAATAACCGCCAGTATCGCCGCCAGAACGGTGAGGTCGAACTGCAATTGCATAAAGGAGAACAATCCCAGAACGATAATGGTGTCATGGGTCAACGCCAGAACGGCACCGACAGAAAATTTGAACTGGAATCGAAAAGCGATATAAAGCATAACCATACCCAGAGCCATCAGCATCCCCAGGCCACCCTGCTCTCTCAGTCTCTCACCTACCTGAGGACCAACAAACTCTACTCGCTTGACGACAACGCTACCATCGTGATTCTGATCCAGCAGCCTGGCAATATTATGGCCCAGAGCCGGATCATCACCGGGAATACGAACCAGAATGTCACGTACAGAACCGAACTCCTGCACGACGGCGTCATTATAACCAGCCTCACCCAGCTGGTTACGAATCTCTTCCGTGTTAGCAGGCTGATCATAAACCAGCTCGATCAAGGTACCGCCGGTAAAATCCAGACCCCAGTTAATTCCTTTAGTGGCCAGGGAAGCCAGGGAGCCCAGGATCATCACAACGGAAAGAATAGTTGCGTAGGTACGCAACTTCATAAAATTAATGGTTTTATCGCTCAAGGCTGCTTTTTCGCTCAAGGCTGCTTTCTTGTCTGCCATTGTGACCACCTCAGATACTCAGTTTCTTCAGATCACGACGTCCGCCGTACACCAGATTCACCAGTGAGCGGGTCACCATAATCGCGGTGAACATGGATGTGACGATACCGATAGACAGAGTCACAGCGAAGCCCTTGATTGGACCGGTTCCCACGGCAAAGAGAATCAGACCGACCAAAAGCGTAGTAATATTACCATCAAAAATTGATACAAAAGCACGGTCATAACCATCATGAATCGCACGCTGTACCGGACGCCCCAGCTTAATCTCCTCTCGAATACGCGAGAACACCAGCACGTTGGCATCCACCGCCATACCCAGTGTCAGAACGATACCGGCAATACCGGGCATTGTCAGGGTAGCACCAAAGATACTCATGACAGCAATCAACAGCATCAGGTTGATTGCCAGGGCAATATTCGCCAGCAAACCAAAAACCCGGTAGACCACCACCATAAACATGACGACAAGACCCAATCCCATCAGAGTGGAGTCCAACCCCATTTTGATATTCTCGGCACCCAGGCTTGGGCCGACTGTTCGCTCTTCAACAAAATACATTGGCGCCGCCAGGGAGCCAGCTCTCAGTAACAGGGCCAGCTCAGAGGCTTCACCCGAAGAATCCAGACCAGTAATACGGAACTGGTTACCCAGTGCCGACTGAATAGTAGCCAGACTGATCACTCGTTTTTCTTCACGGAAACCGGGCACTTTAACTTTGATCAGGTTTCCGTCAATTTCACGGGATTCGGTTCGAGTGACAGGCTTCTGCTCAATAAAGATGACCGCCATGCTGCGCCCGACATTATTCCGCGTGGCGTTATTCATCTTCTTGCCACCGGTACTGTCCAGACTAATATTTACCTGAGGCTGACCACTTTCGGTATCAAAGTTCGACTGAGCACTGGAAACTCGCTCACCGGTGATAATTATGTCGCGCTCCAGGTTAACAGTACGCCCCTGGTAATTGAAAGCCTCCGAATTACTGCGGGAAGCATTTGGCAGCGCCTCAAGACGAAACTCGAGGTTAGCGGTTTTACCGAGAATACGCTTGGCTTCTGCGGTGTCCTGAACACCCGGAAGCTCAACAACAATGCTATTACGCCCCTGACGCTGCACCAGAGGTTCAGAAACACCCAACTCGTTAACACGGTTACGAACAGTCGTCAGGTTTTGCTTGACCGCATAATCCTCCAGTTCACGAATATACTGTTCGGAGTAGCGATAGGAAACAGCATAACGCTCCCCCAGGTCTTCAGCCTCTACCAGCAAATCAGGAAACTCGCGCTTGATCAGACGCTCTGCCTTGTCACGGGTTGCTTCATCCAGGAATGCCAGCTGACGGGCACCGTCAACACGATCAGGCATAGTGCGATAGCGCAACCTTTCCTTTCGGAGCAGTGCACGAATTTCAGTATTGGAAATATCCAGCTTGGTCTTAACAGCCCGATCCGTATCCACCTCCAGCTGGAAATGCACACCGCCAGACAAATCGAGACCCAGCTTCATGGGGTAGGCGCCCATGGATGTCAGCCATTCTGGTGTCGTCGGAGCCAGATTGAGCGCTACGATGTAGTCATCGCCCAGGGCATCCTTAATCACCGATTTAGCCAACTGCTGCTGATCAGCATGCTTCAGTCGAATCAACAAGGCATCGTTATTATTATCACTGGCCTTAACCTCAATATTGGCCTCAGCAAGCGCTTTTTGTGCCTTATCCTGCACACCAGCATTGATGGTTTCAGATGAACTGGCGCCCGATATCTGAATAGCAGGGTCATCGGGGTACAAGTTGGGCAGAGCGTACACAAAGCCAAGGGCAACGATGATTGCAATCAGCAGGTACTTCCACAGCGGATATCGATTGAGCATGGCCCACCGGTTCCTGTTCTAAATTTTAAATGCCTGGATCAGAAGCCTGTTCAAGGAACAAAACTCTCCCTGATGCTCAGGCAAAGTCCGTTTCTCCAGAAATAACCGGAAACCATCCTCGATTCCCGGTCACGCTTTTTATCTTGAAAAAATTTTTCATCATCAACGATTCAGAAAAACAATTTCCACAGCTCATGGCTGTTAATTAGCTCATAACTATCACTGAATAGCTTTAATAGTGCCCTTGGGTAGAGAAGCAGCTACTGAAGATTTTTGGAAATTCAGTTCGATGTTCTCAGCAACCTTCAAGGTAATAAACTCATCGGTAGTGTTTACGACCTTACCAACGATACCACCAGTGGTCACGACCTCATCCCCCTTTGACAGATTGCTGAGCAGGTTTTTGTGCTCCTTGGCCCGCTTGGACTGTGGGCGCCAGATCAGCAGCCAGAAAATCAGGACAAAACCACCCAGCATGATCAGCTGACCGTACATGCCAGGACCCGCTGGGGCTGCTCCAGCTGCTTCAGCAAATGCCGGACTGATGAATGGGATCATTCAAATGCTCCTTAAAACAATACACAGTTAAATTCCGTTAGATCAAAAACAGGATCCTACCGACCAATTAAAGTACCGGCACTGCCTGACCACGCTTTCGGTAGAACTCTTCGACAAAGTCGTCCAATTTACCTTGTTCAATGGCGTCTCGCAAACCTGCCATGACCCTCTGGTAGTAGCGAAGATTGTGGATTGTATTGAGCATACAGCCCAGGATCTCGCCACATTTGTCCAGATGATGCAGATAGGAGCGACTGAAATTCTGGCAAGTATAGCAGTCGCAACCCTCTTCCAATGACCGGTTATCCCGCTTATGAACGGCATTACGAATTTTAATGACACCTTCGTCTACAAAAAGATGGCCGTTGCGGGCATTTCGGGTCGGCATCACACAGTCAAACATATCCACACCACGGCGTACGGCTTCAACAATATCTTCCGGCTTGCCTACGCCCATCAGGTAACGTGGATAACCTTCGGGCACCTTATTGGTAATATGCGACAGAATACGCATCATATCCGCCTTGGTCTCACCCACAGATAGACCGCCAATGGCATAACCATCGAAGCCAATCTCGGTCAACCCTTCCAGAGAACGATCGCGCAGATGCTCAAACATGCCGCCCTGGATAATCCCAAACAGAGCCGAAGGACTGTCGCCATGAGCCTGTTTGGAGCGCTTGGCCCAACGAAGGGACAACTCCATGGACGCTTCTGCTTCCTTTTCAGAAGCCTCGCCATCGGTACACTCGTCAAAGATCATGACAATATCTGAACCCAGCTCACGCTGAACCTGCATAGAGACTTCCGGGCTCAGGAATACAGGAGAACCATCCACAGGCGACTTGAAAGAAACACCTTCTTCAGTGATCTTGCGCAATTTGCCCAGACTGAAAACCTGAAAACCACCCGAGTCGGTCAGAATCGGCCCCTGCCATTGATTGAAATCGTGCAGATCCCCATGCTCACGGATAATTTCAGTGCCGGGACGCAACATCAGATGGAAAGTATTCCCGAGAATAATCTCCGCGCCGGTGTCGGCAATATCCCTGGGCATCATACCTTTAACGGTGCCATAGGTACCAACGGGCATAAAACAGGGCGTTTCAACCGTGCCACGGGGAAAGGTCAGCCGTCCACGTCGAGCTTCACCATCAGTGGCGAGCTCCTGGAACTGCATGAAGCACTCTTCTCTACTCATGAGCCTCTCAATTCAGACGACACAGCAGACTGCATTCGTCGGAGTCATATCTAAAATAAAATCAAGTTTAAGGTGGGAACGGATCCGTTTTTTTCAAGCCCGACGACCGACTTTCATATTCAGGCTTTGCGGGTCAGCCACATGGCATCGCCATAACTGAAGAATCGATAGCCTTCTTTCACCGCCTCGTTATAAGCCCGAAGTATGGCGTCTTTGCCTGAAAAGGCACTGACCAGCATCAGCAATGTTGACTGTGGAAGGTGGAAGTTCGTGATCATTGCATCTACAGAACGGAATTCATAACCCGGGAAAATAAAGATATCGGTATCACCGAAGAAGGGTTTGATTTCCCCATCTCTGGACGCTGACTCCAGGGAACGTACCGATGTAGTCCCTACAGCCACCACTTTGCTACCCCGGGCACGAGCGGCATTGACTGCTTCGCAGACTTCTTCCGGCACCTCTATGTACTCAGAATGCATTTCATGGTCGGCGATATGCTCAACCCGCACTGGCTGAAAAGTGCCAGAACCTACGTGTAAAGTAACAAAAGCCTGCTCAACACCTTTATTTTTCAGGCGTTGTAACATGGCTTCGTCAAAATGCAGGCCGGCCGTTGGCGCTGCCACAGCACCGTCTTTTTGAGCAAACACCGTCTGGTACCTCAGACGATCCGCACTACCATCTTCACGGTCGATGTAGGGAGGAAGCGGCATATGACCATGCTCTTGTAACTGAGGCAGCACGGGCATATCAAAGTCAATGAGAAACAGAGCCCCCTGCCGACCTGTCACTTCTGCTTGCACACAACCATCAGCCAGAAAGATACGGCTGCCGGGCTTAGGCGCTTTACTGGAACGTATGTGCGCTAAAACTTTTCGTTCTTCCAAAACACGTTCTATCAAAACTTCCAGTTTACCACCGGTCTCCTTTTGGCCAAACAGCCTCGCAGGAATCACCCGGGTGTTGTTCATAACCAGTAGATCGCCGGGCTCCAGAAGACTTTCTACATCGGCAAACTGCCCATGGGTAATGGTTTCTGTCGGACCATCAAGCCGCAACAGACGACTACCGGTTCGTTCCCTGGCAGGAAACCGGGCAATCTGTTCGTCGGGCAGCTCAAAATCAAAATCACTGACGCGCATAGTGGGTGTGTGACCTGGTACTTGAAAACTAAACAGCCTTAGACAGCTCAACCGATTCGAATCACGAGTACGGGCAAACAGGGCCATTTCTCAAAAAAAGCAGGACAATATACTGTAAAACTCCAACTCTGTCAGGCGACATTCTATGCACTTTGGTTTCAGTTACTACGTAAGGAAGAAAAAATAATCAGAAATACCGAATACCAGCTCTCAGGGCAAAACGGCTGTTGAAAACGATTCGGGCTTATGTATACTACGCCACATCTTCTCGGGACAGCCCAGTCCTGAAAACAGTGCCGGTGTGATGGAATTGGTAGACATAGGGGATTCAAAATCCCCCGCCTTTGCGGGCGTGGCGGTTCGAGTCCGCCCACCGGTACCAGAAGTAAGCCCATTCATACACTGGTTTCAACAGTGTTACGTTTTATCGTATCAATGTATTGTCTCAGCTCTTCTATTTTATGTTCAATGATTACTCTTTCACTAGGGAGTTCGTTGCCATAATGAATAAGATGGGCAATTATCATATGTGCCAGGCCACTCATCATATCTGCATCAATCTTTGACCAGTCCTGGTTGAGGGGGTGAGAGAGTGTGTCATCAGCAACTTTTAGCAAATCATAGAACTTGGTTGTAAAGTAACCATGATGATTAGAGTCGAGAGACCTCAAGAAAGCTTCGATTTCTCTACGCATCTGTTTGACCCGATCCCCACAAAACAAAGCAACGCTTCTTTCCTGAAGAAGACACCCTGCATTTTCTGGCCAACGTTGAGAAAGTTCATTACCAATATCACTGGGTTTAACCTCCTTGTTATCATCAAAAGCACGGACGACTTCTTCATCATCTGTTGGCGGCAAACCGCTTACTGCTGAAGTTGCAGTACTGATTTGAGGTATACTGTTCATTCCTTTTTTTCCCTTTTTTGATTGTATAAATTAGAGATTTTCTAAACTCTGTTGTTTCGACCAATAAATCAGAAAATAGTTCAAATGACCTACTGGATGGTCCAGAAAACTACATGAGGTTCTTGGATTTATACGTTTCAATCAGTAATTTAATGTCATTATACTTCCAATAGTCATTACCAATATGGAGCTTTGTTGGCTCAATTCCATGGTCACCTATAAACTTAATAATCGTTTCACCATTTCCCCACTGCATTTCAACCTTGCGATCCTTTGAACCGCCCAAAGGATGAGCATTAAATCCAGAACCTGATATGGTTGGGAGAATTTCGATGCGGCCTTTCAACAATTCTTTAAAATCCAGACATCCGACAACTGTCTTTTTAAGATAGCTATCCACTTTCAGATGTACAGAAGGGTGATGTAATTTTTCCAAACGAGCTATCCTTGCCGCTCTGACTATGTCGTGTCCAAAATAGAGAGGTGGTGCTTCATGCTTGAAAACACTAAAGCCTCCGGCATCGGAATAGCCCTCTCGATCAGAATGCTCTTCATGCCCAGTGGGTTTCTGTATTGAAGGCTGGATGTCCTGATTTTGACGAGAAACGGAGCGATTGACGTATGAGCCTGCGCTTTCATTTTTATGGGGCAATCCGTCATCTGAATTGCTATAACCACCACTGCAACCGGACTGGCCAACACTATTACTAAGTGGATTCATTGATAATACTACTTTTCATTACTTACCCAATATCAGCCAATGGGGTGAGAGTCCTATTTAAGATTTAATTTTGACAACATTCAGTTCAATAAACATTGAGCAAGTAAATTGACTGAAAGTTCAATATTTATTGATCTTCTTTTCATCACTTTCGGTAACTACCTCGGCACTCATCAAATACTCACTATCGATCATTACCATAGACCGTGGAATTTTATCGAAAGCCTGCAATCTATCGAGAATGACTTCTAAATGCTTAATCCTGATCGATAATCAGTTCCGCTTCCTTGTCATGCTTAACCAGAGTGCCAGGGTTTCCAGGTCGTGAGTTGGGGGCTGGTGTTCCGCCTGTTCAGCGATGGTCATGGATGTGCCCCTACGCTTTAAGAAGGCAATGGTCCCTTCACAGTAACGCTTTTCTGTCAAGACCATCAAAGGCGTCCCAGAAATCATCGTCCAGTTCATTCAGATCTACGGCACTTTGAGTGAGCATAAGCTCCCGGGACTCCAGCTGTTCAAGGGATTTGAACGTCAGTCTTTCGATCAGGGGCAGTTCGGATGAGGGGATAGCCAGCGGTTTGAACGGCGCGAGGCTGCGTCGTAATTACTGGCTCGCCCAATCCAGATTCAATGCGCTTTACAAAATGTCATTCAGCAGTTGTCCCACAGGATGATGCTCGGCTGCCAGTCCGGATTTCAGAAACCTTTTCATATCCCGTTCGCTGCGGGCCCTGGCACGAATCACCTATTCGGACTCCCGGACCAGGCTGGAGATGAGCCAGCACAGTTCGGCGGACTGCTGTTGTGTCAGGGTCTTGCGGGAGGCGGAATTGCCAAGAATACTCCGTAATTGATGGTTCATATTTTCCAGCTCAATCGAGTGGCTCAGCTGCTGATAGAAGCCGGTCTGGTTATTCTGGCTCTAGATTCTTTAGATGTTCAGTAATTTCTTGAGCATTCAGGTGGGTCACTTGAACTATTTTCTGATTTCTTGGTCAAAATATATATGTGTTAGAAAATCTCAAATTTATACGCTGACAAAGAGGAGAACAGGAATGATTAGCTTATTTCGAACCAATACTCCACCTCAAGAAGTGGATGTACCCCAGTCAACTGCTGAAGAAGCCGGACATGCTTTTGCTGGTAGCATGGAGGTTAAAACCAGTGATATTAGTAACAAACTTTCTCATTGCTGGCCAGAAAACAGGGGGTATTGTCTTCGGTCTTTTCAGGAAAGAACCGTTAGTTTGTATTACGGGGATCATGTTAATCAGATGAAGAAGCAGGCTCCTGGTTGTCTCTCACTGAGCCTCGATGAAGTGCTGCAAGTCGCTAATGACTTACTCACCCATCCCCTCAACAATAACTGGTCAAAAGGCGATAAAGTTACAATTCAAGCTGTGACACACTTTACATTGGCACATCTTCCTAGGTACAAAGAAAAATTCCCCAGTGAAAGAGAAGCAATTGAACAAAAAATCTCCGAGCTGAGACAATACCTTGATACGCTGGATAGATATGATACAGGGTGGGAACTGGAGGACGAATGAATGATATTTATGAAGTGCAAAATCAGGACACCCAGCCATCAACCTTGAAATCCATTCGCCATGAAGGGCATTCCGATCTCCGGGGCTTTACAGTTAACAAGCATAGAAAACCGCCTTACTCTTTCGACTTCAAAGGTGCAAGGATAGCTCGTTTGGAAAAAATACATCACCCTTCTGTGCGCCTGAAAGTGGATGCCAGCGATACAAAAAATAAAATTGTCGGATGTCTGGTTTTTAAAGATTTGTTGAAATGCCGCATCAATATTATCCCAACCACAGAATTTGTTGGTGTTAGTATTAAGTACTCAGCCATACGGAATCGAATATTTCTGGCTTATTGGGCAGGTGCTCTGCAAGGCGCAACGACGGCAACATAGCAAGCTATGTGACCAGAGTTGCAACGCATCACGACTGCATGGATGCAGGAGCTAGAGCAACGCAGGAGCAGTTGCCGCGAGTGCCTGAACAATGAGTCAGAAAATATGATTTCGTATGGTTGAGTACTTATTCCCTTGGCCAGTTCAAAGAATGGCAGGGTTAAAATGGAGTCGAAAAATGGAGAAACGATCATTACGTTTACAGGTGATCTTGGATCTAATTCAATAAAACTCCATATTGGTAATGACTATTGGAAACATAATAATATTAATGAACTGATTGGGAAGTATGAATCCATGAATCTCATGTAGTGTTCTGGCTACCGTTCAAGATACCCTGAATTATGGCAGGTGGAACGGAACAATTATGCGCCCCGTTCGGTATCAATGATCTGGTCATTTTCAAAGGATTGATAAGTCATATATCACCAGCTAACTGATGACTTAAGAATGCTTTGTTTGATGAATAGGCATACATGTGATCAAAATTAGCCTACTCGACAGTTTTATACGGGCCAAGAAACCGGAATTAGTGCCAGTGATGCACAGATTGATATTGAAAAACTGCTTTCCCAGTTTCAAGTCTGTCTGGATGTCAGGTGTCTCTGTACCATCTCTCAAAGTCTGCTATTCTGATGGCTCATTCAATAAAAATGGGTAGTACCTATGTCGCTAGAGGCAAGAGTTACCAGGCTAGAGCAAAAGGTTGAACACCTTGAGTATGCCTTCCGAGAAAACAACAAAACTCTTGAAACTACTCACGGGGTTGTCTCTCTGATCCTCAATGAACAACGGGAGAAGTTCAAAGCGGTTGATGAGAAGTTCAAAGCGGTTGATCGTCGTTTCGACAAGAGCGAAGAACTTCTGATCCAGATCGTGAACCACCTGGCCAGCAAGTAACACGCCACTTAACAACAAAACCAGTGGATTGCCTGTCGGCAACCACTGATTTAAAGGATATGGGGAGCGAATCCCGAGAACCTGCAAACCTTGTTGAAAAACTCCGCATCAAAATTCAGGGCTTTTGTTAGCAACTATCGTCAAGGAAAGGGAAAGGACATATCAAGACGATGAGCTTTTAAAAAGTTCTGTAGTCCGATAATATCGCCAACTATCATAAAAACAGCCCCTATTCCAGCACCTGACGGGACTACAAAAATGCTCTCCCCCGATAGTAAACTCAGCAACGACCTTGTGCTGGCCCGCAACCAGAATCCAGCCTGGCAGCTGCTGGCATCCCGACGTGGCCCCTTGATGATCAGTTGCCTTAAGACTCTGTTCGAGCAGGAACGGGAGGCAGTTTCAGAAGAAGAAGCCCTCCACGTTCTGGCCGAAATTCTCAGCCAGTTTGTCAATCACGATGAGTTCGATATCGATACCGAAGACTTTCTGTTGTTAGCCAAAAAGGAGATGAGAGAGTGGCGTCGACGCAAGCTGATCGTAGAACGGGAAGGTCAGCTGTTTGCTACGGACGCCCTGCAACAGGCCATGGAGTTTATTGACGGCATGGATAACCGCATTATGACGTCTACTGCTTCCCGTCTGGCCACTGTCCAACGGGAGATCGATAATCTTGAAGCCAAGCTGAACCCCGATCAGAAAAGCCGGGCAAATGCACTGAAACGACAGATCGAGGCACTGCAACAGGAGCTGGAACGGGTTAATCGTGGTGAGTTTAAAGTGCTTGACGGGCCATCTGCAGTGGAAAATATACGGGAAGTTTATAACCTGGCCATGACACTGAAGTCGGACTTTCGCAGAGTTGAAGATTCCTATCGGGAGGCAGATCGTCACCTCCGCCAATCCATTATCAGTGAACAGCACCACCGGGGAGAGATCGTCGACCGCCTGCTCGATAGCCACGACCATCTCCTTAACACACCCGAAGGCCAGGTTTTCCACGGCTTTTATCAGCAGCTAAGCCACTCGGTTGAGCTGGAGAATATGAAGCATCAATTACGGAGTATTCTTGGCAGTGCCCCCTGCCGCAAGGCCCTGACGCAACAGCAGTCCACTGAACTGCGCTGGCTCACCTCCGGCCTGGTCCGGGAGTCCGAATATGTAATTCGTGCCAGGGCCCGCAGCGAACGGGATGTGAAAGGTTTTCTGAAATCCGGACTGGCAGCCGAGCATCATCGTGTGGGCCAACTGCTGAATGACATTATGGAAAGCGCATTGAATCTGGATTGGCAGAGCCAGAAATTACGACGCGCCCCCGCGCCATTCAAGCCGCTGGCAATCCCCCTATCCGGACTGCCTCTGATTGAACGACTGACGTTCAAATCCCTTGAGCAGCTGGAGTCCCGGGAGCTATTGCTCACTCAAGGTGCCGTCGATCTGAATGAACTGGACGATGATTTCTGGGACGCCTTTGATGGTCTGGACAGAGAAGCCCTTCTGGAACAGACCATTGCCCTGTTAAAGCGCCGGGGCACCCCCATGACCATCGCCGAGCTGGCAGAACACCTGCCCCCGACGCACGACCTGGAAACCCTGGCACTCTGGTTAAGCATGGCCAGGGAAGCGGAACTGATTATCGATCAGGATGAGGAGCAACTGGATATTCAGGACCGCGATGGACATTGGCTCCGATTCTATCTGCCAAAAGCTAATCTGGAAGGGGAAACCCTGTCCGCCATTAATTGGGAACTGTAAAACTATGAGCGATTTTTTTGACCAACTGATTGCTTCCGGGACGCAGAAACAGCAGCCCCCGGCAGATGTTCCAGAAGACCAGTCCACCAGCCAGCAGCATGAAAACTCCACCACAGTAACGGCTAAAAACATAAAGAAGGCTGTACAGGAGCTGATGAAATTCGGTTATCTTGAAGCCAGCCGTCGACCCAATCTCTATCAACAGTCCGTCGTCTCCCGGGAGCAGATCAATCAAATTCTGGAACCTCTGGATCTGAAACTCACCATTGATGATATCCGTGGCCTTGCATTTCTGGTGGTTAGCGACCTCTGGCAAAACCAGGAAGAAGACGGGGCAGACAGTGATGAATGGACACATCCACTGGTCAGGCGACAACGGATTACTATGGAACAATCTCTCCTGATCGCCATACTGCGACAACAGTATATCGCCCATGAACAAGAAGCCGGGATTGGTGCCAGTGATGCACGGGTTGACATTGAAGAACTGCTTTCCCAGCTTCAGGTCTACCTGGGTGATATGGGGAGCGACTCCCGTGAACGCAAGCGACTGGATAATCTGCTGGACAAACTCTCCATCCACGGACTGGTTTCAGTAGACGACAAACAGCAAACAGTAACCATTCGACCCATCATCACACATCTGGCGAATCCTGAGAGCCTACAAACCTTGTTGAACCACTTCAAACAATTACACAGTCCGTCTGATGACGTTTCCACGACCATTGTCCGTGATGAGGCAGAGCAGTAAGCCATGAGTGACCTTAACAATTCACAACACGACGACGCTCTTCCACCGAAAAACAAGAATAGCCCGACAAAAAGCATTGATCTTTTTCAAGCAACAGATCAACCGGACACCGCTTTTGTTCTGAAGGAACTGAGCCTCTATAACTGGGGACCGTTCCAGGGAAACAACCAGGCTACGTTTGACCTGAATGGCACCGCTATTATTGGCCCAACAGGCAGTGGTAAAACCACATTGGTTGATGCCCTGATGACCTTGATCGTCGCTCAACCCAAATACAATCTGGCCTCCACTGGCGGGCACGAAAGCGACCGGGATCTGATCTCCTACGTTCGCGGGGTGACAGGTGCCGGTAACAACTCTGGCGATAATAACCATATCGCCCGCCCCGGTAGGACCATCACCGGGTTGGCAGCCCGCTTTGAACACCGCGATCAGGTGGTGCAGATTGGCGGTCTGTTCTGGATTGATGTGCCAGGCAATGCTTCCACAGACCTGAAAAGACTCTGGCTATTTAGCCAACGCAACGATCAAACCCTGGAGGAGTGGCTGACCCGACTGCACGAAGGCGGTAAACGCGCACTGAGGCAGTTTGAGCGCAGTACGCCCGATCTAAAACTGTTTGACAGTAAAAGAGCTTACCTGGATAAGATTCAGCGCTTTTTTGAAGTGGGTAAAAATGCCTTTCCGCTGCTGAACCGCGCAGCAGGTCTGAAACAACTGAACAGCGTTGACGAGATATTCCGGGAGCTGGTACTTGAAGACCGTTCAATGTTTGTGCGGGCCGGTGAAGTGGCTACGGAATTTGATGATCTTGCCATCATCCATGAAGAGCTGAACACTGCCCGCCGTCAGCAGAGCTCACTCCAGCCCTTGTTGAGTCTCAATAAAGACTATCAGAAGCAGACACTTAAGCTATCCGAGCAGCAGGAACTGTCGGGCATTATTCCCATCTGGTTTGCTATAGCAGGCCACCAACTCTGGACAGCCAGGATTGAGGCATTGAACACATCAATAGCCGATGTCCGTAGCGCCATTGAAACGGGTCAGAAGCAACATAACCAGCTTCAGGATCAGGAAGACCGGTTAAATGAAGTCTATCTGAAGGCGGGAGGGGCCAGCATCGAGTCCTTAGGCCGTGAAATTGAACAGCACGAAAGACTGACCGACAATTGTCGTCAACGAGCCAACAATTACCAGAAACTGGCCCGTAATCTCAACCTTGATGACACCCTGTCGGCAAAAGCACTCACCGCCAACCAACAGCAGATAGACCAGCAGCAACAAGAATTGCAGTTAAAGGCAGAACAACGGGAAAACGAAGTAAAAGAACTGGGATTTGAGCTGGTATCCAGAGAAAAGCAGCTGACAGAAGCCAGTAAGGAATACGACAGTGTTAAAGCCAGACCCGGCTCCAATATTAAGGGATCACTGCAGAGCTTTCGTAGCGATCTGGCTGAAGCACTGCAGCTACAAGAGGAATCCCTGCCTTTTGTGGCAGAGCTGGTAGAAGTCAAGGCTGAAGAAAAAGCGTGGCGCGGAGCGATTGAGCGTGCCATTGGCAGCCATCGGGAGCGGATTCTGGTCCCTTCAGAGCATATGAAAGCGGCACTTCGCTGGATCAACAGTCGCCATAACCGGGTCCATGTGCGACTGCAGGATGCCAGGAAACCGGATACACAACCCCGGTTTTATGACGATGGTTTTACCCGCAAACTCAACTTTAAAGACCACTCTCACCGGGAAGCACTAAAAATGCTTCTGGCCAGTATTGATCGTCATTGTGTCGACTCACCGGACCAGTTAAAAATAACCCCCCACGCCATGACCCAACAGGGCTTGATGTCTGGCTCCGGCGGTCGCTATGAAAAGCAGGATCAACGCTCCCTGCATGAGAACTGGATGACCGGCTTTGACAACCGCGATCGTCTCGCCAGTCTGGAGACAGAAATTCAGACACTGCGGCAGGAAGAAAAGCACTTCAATCAGAAATATACAGAAGCCGAGGGGCAGAAACAGGCGATACAACAAAAGCTAGAGTTATTAAGCAGGCTATCAGAGATTAGCTTTGAAGAGATCAACCTGCCGGAATACGAACAGCAACTGAGCCATCTTAAGCAACAGCTGGCCACCCTGTTAGCACCCGATTCCGATGCCGCCAAAGCCAAAGTGGAGCTGGATCAGGTCAGAGCAGCAAAGAGGGAAGTACAGGCACAAATAGATGCGAAAGGGCGACAACTGGGTGCACTGGACAATCAACTGAACGCTGCCGAGCAGAAAAAGAGCAAAGCATTTTCGGCCATTGGTCCTGGCCTGACCAATGAGCAAATGGAACTGGCCCCAAGACGACTGCCTGATCTCTCTGCAGTTAACCCTGACGACCTGCCCGACCGGGAAAAAGACGCCCAGAACAAGTCAACGACCCGAATTAAGGAGCTGCAGGAGACAATAAAAACCACCGAAGGAAAACTGATCCGGCAAATGAACGAGGCCCAGAAACAGGATACCGGCGCCCTCAGTGAAGCGGGCACCGAGCTAATGGATATGCCTCAATACCTCGAACGACTGAAAGTTCTGACCGAAGAAGCGTTACCAGAGAAACAGAAGCGTTTTAAAAACTACCTTAACCAATCCTCTGATCAGGGTGTCACACAGCTGCTGAATGCTATTGATAACGAAGTCAGTCAGGTGGAAGAGCGCATTGAAGACTTGAACCGTACCCTGCAACGGGTGGATTTCAAGCCCGGGCAATATCTTCAGTTAAAACCCCAGCGCGTCGTCCATGAGAGTCTGCGCACTTTGGAGTCGGCCCGTCGCCATCTGCGGGCAGCCTCCCTGAAAGACGACGATGGTGAAAGCCATTACCAGGCCCTGGTGAACATGGTGAGTTTACTGCGGGAGGCCAGTGACAATCGTAGAACTCTGGGGGCCCGGGCACTGCTTGATCCCCGCTATCGGCTACAGTTCACGGTAGAAGTATGCGACCGTACGGATCACACCATTATTGAACGGCTTAAAGGCTCCCAGAGTGGCAGTGGCGGTGAAAAAGAAATCCTGGCCAGCTACATTCTGACCGCTTCCCTGAGCTATGCACTCTGTCCTGCAGGTGCGGCTCGCCCATTATTTGGAACAATTGTACTTGATGAAGCTTTCTCCAAAAGCTCCCAGGCAGTGGCAGGCAGAATAATCTCTGCCCTCAATGAGTTTGGTCTTCACCCACTGTTTGTCACACCCAATAAAGAGATCCGCCTGCTACGGGCACATACCCGATCAGCCATTCTGGTTCACCGTAAAGGGATGAAAGCCACGCTGACGCCCATGCGTTGGGAAACCCTTGCACAACACGCCAACAAAAAAAGCCTGATCGCAAGCCAATCACCTGTTGCTACAGATGAGCCAGCCAATCATGAAATCAACAGATGACATAGCTCGGGAGCTGACCAGACAGTGGAATAACGCCAACATCAGGGAAACACGCCTGCTGATGGCGGACAGCTGGCCCCTGAAAATCAGAATTGGCAGGCCAACATCGCAGGTCATCAACCAGCAGCCGGACAAAATCAGGCAGCACTTCCAGCAATGGCGGCAAATAAACATCGGTGAAGTAGTGTGGACTCCGGTTAACTATCGGGGAGCTGCCGCCTCTATTGAGGTTCCTGCCTACTGGGTGCTGTCAAAACCCAGTGAATGGATTGAAGCAAGTGGTTGTAAAAACAGCAAACATGAATATCAACAACTACTGACCATCATCAGTCAGGTAGACCCGATTTTTCATCCATACTTCGTACGCCAGAAACGCTGGCTGGCCAAACCGGCAGACGAAGTGATCAAAGCCGCCAGGTTGGCCATGATCCTCACACCTGGTTTTGCCCAGGGCGTGCCACTGCGCTCTCTCGGGGTGGCCAATACCGACACCAAATTTTTCGAGCGCAATCACCTGCTGATCCGGCAACTGCTGGACATCCGGTTTGATGGGTTGGCAAGCAGACTGGGGCTTGAGGAGTTTCTTGACGCTCCGGACGACAGTCACCATTGGTTATTAATCGCAGACCTTGATGGGGCACTGTTGCCTTTCAAACAGCTGAGGGTCAGAGATCAGGAACTCGTCACCACCCCTTTACCGGCCGACAATATCCTGATTGTGGAAAACGAACAATGCCTGCACCTGTTACCTGCACTGTCCAATACCATTGCCATTCTGGGCGCAGGGCTTAACCTGTCATGGATGCAAGCTGCCTGGCTATCGTCGAAAGCCCTGGCTTACTGGGGTGATATGGACACCTGGGGACTGACCATGCTGGCCAGGGCACGCAAATATCATCCAGAGCTTTCGGCAATTTTAATGAATCAGGCGCTGTTCAATCAGTACGAGGAAAATAAAGCAGTTGCAGAGCCAAACCCATCGGTAAATGAAGACTCTACAGCACTGAAGGATGAAGAACAGAAATTCCTGACAGCTCTCAGGCTCCACGAAAAAGGGAGACTTGAGCAGGAGTTTATACCTATGGAGATTGTTCATAGGGCATTGTGTCAATGGCACTTGTCGAGCCAGGAAAAGTTTGCATCCTCCTCAAGTCAATAATACTAACCATGGGTGCCGGTTGTGTTAGGATATTTGTCCCAGACAGGCCCGCAGCCAAGCTTCGATTGCCTGGTCAGTGTCTGACTCTGCTCTTCATTGGCGAAGTCGGTGGACCATCAGCAGATTGGTCTACCTGCCGGAGTGTCTGGACGTTACCATTATTCGTGGCGTATCTCTTAATCTTGAAAAACGCAGGTATTTCCGGACAAGTTCAGATTTATTGATTTTGCGGCTGTTTGCAATAGTTTGAAAAGCCCTTTTCCGAGTTTTCAAATCCAGCTTTTTTTGCGAGCTCCCAGGGTCTCTCACAGCTGTTTGTGCGCTTACACCAAAGATAGCCGGCAGAACCAATGCACCCGTGCTCGTCCCGATCAGATCCAACCAAAGGTTGGAAATCTTGTTCTTCCGGGCTGTTCGAACTGCAACCGGTAAGAAGAAAGGCGGAAATGAATAGACATGAAATTAGCTTTTTCATAAAACAGACCCACGTATCTAATAAGGTACTAAACCTAAAGTTTGACGAAACAATTATAGATCAACCCATTCCAAATCATCAGAGTGTATTATTCAGCTGAAGTTTCAATGCCAGAGCATAACGAAAGGGCAAGCCGAGCCCCTCAGGTGCGTCGGTTGAAGACTTTCAGAGTGGAATTTACTCCAGTCACTTAACTAGGAGGCTATACTCGAAAGCTCAATTCAATAAGGATAATGATAATGCTTATTAATATACGGTCATATTTTATATTTGTAATTCTTACAACAGCTTTAGCTTTAAATGCGACAACAAAGGTTCATGCAGGTGATCTTCGAATATTAAACCTGTATGAAATCAGGGTATTAATCCTATGTTATCTTTCTGCTAAAGATCTTTTATCTCTAATGGAAGCGCTTAATATTGGGGTATATCAAAGCGTTAGTATGCATATAAAAAACGATTTGTGCGATAAAGTTAATGCTTTAAATATTGACTATATTCCTCCTGCTTTATGGCGTGAGTGCGAAGACCAGGAACAAGGTTGGCATGACTACAGAGCTTTTACATATTGGTTTAGTGAGTATGAAGATGACTTTGATGATGATCAGGAGATCAATGATCATATCAGGGGCGTACCAATGCCTGGAATGATTGAGTATAAACCTCTGGTGAGTATCGCAATAGAAAACATAAAATTCGTTATTTCTTATGTTTGGATAGGTCCACGAGCTGACAACATATGGCATGTATTTGGTGAATTGATTGATGGCTCGGCCTTCTATTTTAATTCAGAATGTTGTTATACCGGCTTTACTGCATGGGGAGCTGGTTTAGTAAGGTTGGCACCAACCTGGAGTTGTTTAATACAAAACATGAGTGAGTCTGAAATCGAAAATTTTATTTCATCGTTGAATTTAGATGATTTTTCTAAAGATATTTTAACCCACTCAAGAACAGCAAAATCATCAGATCGCACAGAAATATTTAGTTATTTTCTGCAAACTCTGATGTTTAAAGATGAGTACGAATCATACGAAGCGCAGATCAGATTTGAAGAACAGGAACTAGATTCAAAAAAACTACCATCCTATATAAACTAACATTAAAGCCCTGAAGTGCCTGGATCAATGGTGATGAAGAGGCTTTAACTGATCGAAGCAAGTTCTGAAAAAATTCATGATTAACTGAGTTAGCTGTCAGCTAACACAATTACGCTAATCCTTTCTCTGTTATTGGGAGTCATGAATCAAAAAGGGGTGACATATTTCCTGACATGAGGGGTCAGAGTTAGAAAACAGATGCTTACTCAGCCCTTTATCAAGACCTTCATCATATAGATCAATACATTGACGTGTCTGTGTAATCAGGGCTTCGTCATCTTCCTCACTTTGCCACTCGTCTCGATCCTTTTGTTTAGAGCCTGGTTCTCCACACGACTCTGCAATAGAGACAGGTTTAAGGAACCCTGAATAATAGAATGTGGCTTCATAGGTGATAGTGCCTTGTTCCCTGTCACTGAGCAGATGAGCATGCCAATATTGTGGAGATTCGAATACAGGATCACAAACAGTATTTGAACATTCAAAACATCCACATTTTCGGCGGATTGCTCTGGCCCCATTATCTATTTCTGCAGCTGCAGCTTCGCCTTCATCATTGCTGAGATCAGGATTCTGATCAAACTCATCACCAGAATCGTCAGGGTCAGCGTCCGCTGCTGATCCTTGGCTGCGTTCAATATTGGCCCGGCCCAGATAGTAATTTTTATCAGGGTTAAAATGAACTCTAAAATACTCAGTCAATAATGGCAAAATAGATAAAAAGGAGGCGTTAATGATGGCACTCACAGCATAGGATTTTAAGGACTGGGGTTGTGGACCAACATCAACATCTAACAGAGGAGTTCGAAAGCTGGCAGTCACAGTCAAAACTCCATCTACAGTCTGTTCGTCAACTCTGCCATCGGATGAGTAGTGATCCCTGTTAAACGACCATACTCTAACCTGTTTTAGATTCAAAAGGTATCTCGGTAATGTTCCTTCTATAAAGACTCGGAGCATTTGAGAGAGCTGGAATGCTGTTAAAGGCAGTAAATCGGAAAATCTGTTATCTCCAGAACACACTGTACGGGGCAGTGTCAATATACACAAGACTGACACTAACCAGATAAATCGCTTCATGCTCTCGGGCCTTTCTTCTGGATAAAAATAATTTATATAACCAAAATCAAAAAAGTCAATAACTATATAGAACCTATGTTTGTAATTATCGAGATGGAAAACGAAGCGGCTAATGAAAGCATTAGTAGCATTTCGTAATCTACATCCATAGGTTTGGTAACACTCTAAGGTAGACTTTTTTGTCTTACTTGGTCAGACCATCTTTCAAACAACCCAGTGTCGTTTAAAAAAATCCAAGCATAACAGACCAACCTCGAAATATCGTATATATTCTCTCAATGTCTATATTCGTTTTTCCAGGATATAGACTGACAATTCACTGACACGAGCTTGTGTATTATGTTGTCTAAAAAAGTATCTGCACTATCGCTTTTGTTTTTTGGCTGTTCTGCATTTTCCTCTGAACCCTCTTTCATGGGAGAATGGCAAGGACATGAAGATAAAACTGACTTTTTTTGTAATGTATTATTTACATATCAATCCAAACTTGAATATTCACAAGATCATTTTTTTTACGTACCTTTATCGGAGGGTATTATTGTTGAAAAATTTCGCTCGGGTGAATACGGGCAATATTCTTTGCAAATTTTTGATAAAGCTAACAATAAAGTAATTGATTACCAGTATTATAAATTATGGTTTTATATAGATGCCATTGATCGAAAAGATAAAATCAGCACACAAAAAATGCTGCTATTAACCGATTTAGATGACTCTAAAGAATTTGATAATAAAGACTTACCTACAAAGGTTTTGACAGCAGCTTACAATTTAAATATTCAGCCGTTAATTAATGAAACTTATTCTATTGGTATGATTGAGTATAAAAAGGGGAGTTATAAAAGCTGCACTGTAATGAAAAAAGATGACCCCTTTACTGTAATGAAAAAAGATGCCCCCTTTAAAGATGAGCTTTAGAATATAATTCCGAACTCAGGGACTGCGCCGAAAGCGCAGTCCTCTGAGATTCTTTGTCAGATTAAGTTTTATTAGTTGTTCTCGATACCACTTCCGCTAATTACCCCTAAACCATCAATTTTCTTTGCTGTTTTTTTGCATGCAATAAAAGCAGGAATAGTGCTTTTCGGGTCATCTTTTATTGCTAATGACACCAAACGATGCAAACCATCCAGATGAACTAATCTTCCCTCAGCAAGTTTAGGATCGTCTATGATTTTTCCATAATCGTAACGAATATCGATGGGCTCTACTGTTAAAAAGATTGGCTTTTCAGCAGGGTCTTTTCCTAAATGATAATTTAGAGACCCTGAGCATAACGGATTATTATGCTTATCTTGTTCAGTCCAAACTTTATAACTATTTGCTGCATCTTTAGCTGTTAGACCACACTCTGGAAGAAGGGTTTTTCGCTCACCATCATGCGTGTGCCCTGGCAATAATACTTTCATGGCTGTTTCAAATGGAAGTTCTGCGAATAGCCAACCTCCATGATTTGGTAAAACAATTTCTCTGTGTGCTGTCTTGATATAGTTTTTGGCAATAAAGTTAGTATCACCATATTGTCCATGCTCTTTTTCAAAATTATCCAGTACTTCCTGAAAGCTGACACTTTTTGCCCCCCCAAACAAGGAATCTTTTGAATCCTTGGCTACTGAATATTCACTGATCGGTTTATTTTGAGTCAACCGAGTAGTGCTCGGGATTTGTTTTTCGGTGCTATCTTTCTGCTTCAAAAAACTCGAATTGCAATGACAATTCGTACTCATTCCAGATAAATTTATTGCATCCATAATCAATCTCCTTTTCATTTTACTATTAATAGCTTAGATGCAAAATATTCTCATTTATTCCATAAACAACTGACAAGATTGTTACTGCAATTGACGATGTTAATCTACCTGTTTTTTTAAAATATAAAGCCTCCTTCAGAGGCTGCCCCGCAGCTATAGCCTCATGGAGGGCTTATTATGCGTGACTGGAACAAAACTAATAAGAAAACAACCATTTATTAAGCCATCTAAGTATTTCAGAGTGAACACTGGAAGTGGTTGCAAGTTCTTCTTCTAAATAGATTAAGTCTTCCAGATCTCGGAGGTCAGTTTGACTTGAAACCACAAAGTCAAGCATTGGAACCAAAAGGTCGTGGGAGATTACATTTAAATATTCAATGAGACCATTTACGAAGGGAAATTGAACGATATGAAATAAATGAACATTTTTATAACCGTGCTTTATATAAATATCATGAATATCAGCCTTGCCTAAAATGCAAAGCATTGACAACGTTGAGAATAGAACAAAATTACGTAGCGACCGACTGCACATGAAAATTCTCTGTTACAACCAAAAATTAGGAATAACAATAGTCCAAATACATAGGAATGATTTTGCAGCGTATATCGTTTGATTCAAATTTGCAGTGGGTGTCACCAAAGACCTCACCTGAAAGCACTTTTTATGCTAAAACTGAGACTTGTTGTAGGTAAAGAGTATAATTAATTCTTATATGAAAACTTATTTAAAATGCATTTTAGCAATAATGATCATAGTAAATACCCTATATGTTCCCATAAGTTCAGCCATAGAAGTGTTTAAAAAGGAAGGGCGCTTATTAGTGCTGAGGGATGTGCCCATTAGTCATGTACTGACTCCACGAGTGATGATGGCCGCAATAGCATACAATTTACCGGTAACACTATCTGGTGCAGTATTGGGTAGCTTTTTTGGTGGTTTAGGAGCCTGTTTCCTTCAAGATGCTAATGTTCTTAATTCATTGCCCTCAGATAGTTTTGGTATTCATGCCACTGATTATGGAATATCTATTGTTGCTACATCATCTGAGATGTCAGCTGCCCTCAGCACTTTGGATAGTGGAATATCAATTGGTTGGACTCTGGGGGCAACTTTTGGAGCAGCGTTTGGTGCTTTTTCCATAGGTTTTATTTTTTCCAATATGATCCAGCGATATGGCTTAGATGAGGCAATATCGCGATTCACCCAGCCTTGGGCTCAAAATAGAAACACAGAATTTGATTAGAACATAAAGCCAGCTTATGAGCCGCCTTCAAAAGGAAAACCAGTTAGAAGGTTTTGATTTTACTTTCTATTTATTTTTTGCAGATGTAAAAAGGTTATTTTTGAAATATTCCTTTTCTTCTCTAGTCTTTTTTAACTCTTCTTCAAGGCTATTAATTTTTTTATGTTTCTCCTCCAATTCACAAGATAATAATTGTATTTTTTGATTCTTTTCTTTAAGTTCTTGAGTTAATGTCTTAACTTCTTTTTCCAAGCCTTCCAGGTATTTTTCCTTCTTTCCTCTTGACAATGCGGCTGCTACTCTATTTTTTATTTTTCTTTCTTCAATATATTTTTGTCTATCTTGTTCTGTTACTTTTCTTTTCTTAACTTTTGTCGTTTTTGCATCTATTTTCATTCCAAAACATTTAGAATCATCAGGATATTTAGACTCATCAGGGCGATCAACGATATAAGGCTCTTGTGCTCCATAGTAAGGAGAGGAAGAAGAGCTACAACTCGGTTTATCCACTATGTACTCCAAGACTTAAAAACAATAATTTTCAGATTCGGAATTTAGTTAGACAAATATCCTGACTTTATTCGACTTTCCACATAGAATTCATCTGCGTAACTCCGGTTTAATGAATAGTTAGATGGCTGCATTCCAGATTCGTTCCTTTTCTAACAAAATAGTTAGGAATATTGACCATTTGTAGAGCCTAATCAGATTTCAATTGAGCGATCAGCATAAGTATTCAACCATACGAAATCATATTTTCTGACTTATTGTTCAGGCACTCTGACTGCGTTGCAACTCTGGTCACATAGCTTGCTATGTTCCCGTCGTTGCGCCTTGCAGAGCACCTGCCCAATAAGCCGGAAATATTCGATTCCATATGGCTGAGTACTTACAATCTTCCTGCTGATAATCATCAGTTTTGTTGTCCGTCTCAGCGACAATACACATAAGGACAGATACTTATCAAGTGGTGGGAACCCCAATGTCAGGGATAATGTTGATTGAAACACATAACCTGCAATCATTGCTTCTGTACTTTTTATTAATCCTGAACTTTGCCTGTTGAAGCCTTGGTGACAATACTGATGCAGCTTTTAAACTGAAATAAAGTACCAGATCAAATACCCACAGCAATCGGATACAAACGCCCATCGCTACACCTACGACTGTTATTTGAGCAGCTCGTAACTTACGGACGTAATCTGCTAAGAGCTACTCAGAAATGGTTTTGATCGGACAAAATGCTGACATAGGTATTAGCGGTCACTCACCACTGGCAAAAGAGAAAAAACTCGCTTACATCGTAACTCAGGGGCACTGCGAGAGCAAAAAACTCTGGTTTTTTTTGTTATTCACAACTATTGAAGTAACAAAACTTAAAATAACCCTTATGTGAAAATTCAAGTGCTAATATATGCAAATACTAATCACAGAGCCTCATTTTTATGGATACTATTGTAAAGCTAAAGTACATTGAATGTGTTGTTTTTTTCATGCTTCTTTATTCTGTTAAAGTTCTCGCTATAGACTGCCCTCATTGTTGCTACCCAATGAGTTTTACAATGGGACGATATGGATGCACATACCCATTCTGCCCCCTGTTCGTTCAGAATAGAATGGCTTCTCCTATGGGAAATCTAGAACTCAATATTGAAACACGCGATTTTAGTTTTTCTTGTAAAGGGGCAGGCTTACCAGCTCTGAATTCTTTGCGAGTCATTCCATTTCTGGCCCACCAAACATCTGTTCAAACGCAGATGCCAACAATCCCCCAAATCACGCCTATCCCGCAAATGCCATCAATCCAGCAAATGCCAACAATCTCGCAAATGCCAGCAATCCCGCAAATGCCAGCAATCCCGCAAACGCCAACAATCCCGCAAATCCTTCCAATCCAACAAGCCCCACCAACCCCGCAAGTTCAGGAAGCCCCGCAAACTCAACAAATGGCTTTAGCCTCTACTACTTCAAATCCACCCCCTGATGAGACTACCCGATACAGCGGGTCCGGTCAGCTTATGACAACAGACCATTTGCAAACGCCAATCGTTAAACTAAGAAATACACTTGAAGTACTGCTAAAAGATTTTGGAGTGAACCAGCGAAAACATACTGAGCTAAATTTCATTAGTGATTCCAGTTATTTTTTATTAAGGCGTTTTGCTCTGACTTGGGCCAATCTTTCCAGAAACAGGCAACTTACTAATAATCAGAGATTGGCCAAACTCTGTGAAGAGCTCGGTTTTTGTGGTATTTGGCCTCCGGATATTACATCAGAACAACCCGTTTTTGATAACTCTTTAGATACTTTGATGAATGCAGTCTTACAAAACAATCAAGTATTTATTGCATTTTATACAGAAGACAACCCATTTATTATGTTGCACATAAACATTTTGCAGAATACATTCGCTGCCTTGCCAGTCGTACAAATTCATGGAATTGACCAGGAAAGAGGCTTTGACACGAACTTGTCTCTTGATTCTCTAAGGCAGTTCCTATTTTACCTACTTCATGCCGGTAACGAAGAACTCCGTCACGTTTCCATTTTAATCTTTAAAATAGTGAACCGTTCGCGTGAACCTAACATGGATAAATTACAAATTACCGAAAACTAATATTGAAAAAAGTATAACATCAAATTATGGGGCAGCTTTCTCTTCACATGAGTACCTGTAGATTGAGAACCTTGAAAATTCATCGGATGAATAACGATCTTTGTATTTTATAAGCAGAGGAGTCATTTTCTTTAACAACTTCATATCGGACTGCTGTCAGATATCAAGGTTCTGTTATTCCAGGTATATGAATCAAAACGGAGGGGTAGGGTCAGCTGGAAGGCTCTGTTATCCGCTCCTCCCGATGACATTAGCATTAATCTCAAGAATGTTAAACTTCATAACAAAATATTAAACAACGAACTCATATTAAATGGTCAGAGTCGAGGTTCACTGTTTCCCCCAAGCAGCAAATAATCAGCTGCTGGCAGCCTAATCACTTGCTAGACGTTATCAACGAGGGGAGTAAATATAGGTAGTACAAAAATGACGTGAACCAAAATCATTTCTCTTCGAAACATCTTCTTTTATAAAGTCTAATGGAATTTTACTTTCATCGAGGTTAGAGCTTGGCAGTCGTAATTTACCATTTGCAACCAAACATGACCTTACTGCTGAAAAATATTCATCAGAGTATTTCATAAATAAAAACAAAGGCCCTTCATCAACAATTTCTTTATATTTATTGAGACTACTAAGATATTCAGTTGCTCTTTTATCTCCCCATTGTAACAAAACATCTGGTTTAATACGTGCCCTTATATCTAAAGTATCTACACCGTAATGATTATAATGATCATTCTTATGACCACAGCCAAGCATTAAAGTAGAATGTTTATCTGGATTCAGTCCATTTAGAATTACAACACCATACTTTTCAAAGGTGCTATTAAGTTCTTCATGGCAAACTAATGTCATTGTATCTAGTCTTTTTCCATCAGAATGAAGCATAATAAAAAGATCTAATTCATCATAAGATTCTAGTGAGTTCTGAGACTTTATCCTATGAGCTTCATCTCTGGCTGTTACTGTATTCCCTCCTGATGAATATGTATACAAAGGATTATCTGTATTATTCATTGCCATGAAAATCAGATTTGCAACTTTCAACATTAACTCCTGATCATCTTCATTGCCTATAACTACTCCTCTTTCAGATAGATTTTCTGGTGTAATACAAAGAGTTTTATTTTTTTCTCTAGCAAGTGAAAATATTTCGTTAATCTTCCTGTCTTTCAGTGCTAATCCATAATCTGGTTCAGCCTTTTTATCAGGAATTACTTTTTCCTTGGGCTTCTCATCACACCCGTTTTTCAGTTTTTTATCAGATAGAGATTCATCTATTGTATTAATTGAAGATCGTTTTTTTCCTGAAATATCCATGTTTACCTTGTGTATTAATTTGACTGCGCCTGAGTATCCTGTAGAGAAGGTAATTGCAAAGAAAATATCCCCTTCCAGGTTCATACTGATACTTTATTGAGAGCGACCTCAGGTATTTTCCTTTCACAAAAACCTGAAACACCACCATCTATTAAAATTCGAATCATTTATATCTTAACAGTATCATTTTTCATCTTTCTGTCCAGTTGTTCACCACTAGACAGATAAATCTTCTTGAGTTAACGGTTAACCGATCAATGACTCGACTTTAGTTCCTACGTCGTTCTAACTCGCAAATCCATTTACTCGTAGTGCCCCTGAGATTAACAGGAAGTAAATTGCCCCGGATAACCGTCTTTGTATGGTTACTTGCATTGATGATCTGCCTTGAACTGGTGGTTATTTTCATAATCACAGACACATGTATCGTAATTAAAGCTACCACCTGTATCCAGACAATTATATACTTCGTCTACCGAGAAAAAGTATGGTGCAACTATTGAAATCAAAACACCCAGGATCAAAGCCAGTGCCAAGACACCGAACATGATTTTGAATACTAACCTGAAGTGGCGGTTCATATTGATTGCTCTCGTTTCCTATGGCACATAACTTCTTGCTTAACGAGCTTATCTCGTTCACTTGCCTGTTATGCGGCGGTTACCCAGGAACCCTGGACAGAATGATCTTTAAGGCTTCTTTGATTTCCGCATTGTCAGCTTTCAACACTAAGTACTCAACCATACGAAATCATATTTTCTGACTTATTGTTCAGGCACTCTGACTGCGTTGCAATTCTGGTCACATAGCTTGCTATGTTCCCGTCGTCGCGCCTTGCAGAGCACCTGCCAAATAAGCCAGAAATATTCGATTCTGTATGGCTGAGTACTTACACTGTCTGCTTTCAGTGCAGCAATCTCTCTTTCTTGACAGTCAAAACGTTTCTCTTGCTGATCGAACCTTTGGTGTATTTCACCACGAGTTTTACTGGCGAAGCTGACAATACCCGTGGGTGTCTCGAATATAGTTAGCAGATGGCAACCTTCTTTGATCGTTGTCCTGACAGACTCAGCCCTGAGGATTTAAAAACCTGTTTTGCCGCCCTGGTGGAAAGCCATTGGAGCACGGTCAAAACCGATCGTAATGGCCTGCAGTTTTTCTGGAAACATGTTCTGGGCAAACACTGGGACTTTGTTGAAATCATCAAACCACCGACCGTCAAGCGACTGCCTGTTATCCTGACGCCTGCAGAGGTAGAACGACTGCTCAATACTGCACGGAAACTTCGCTATTACACCATTCTGTTGACACAGGAGAAGACTTCCCAGATCCGACATATCCAAGACTTCCGTAATGCAGTGGTCTAGAGACACTCATCCTGAATAAATAGCGTTCAGAAAAAACGTTTTGATTCAAGGTCCGCCAGAAAAGTAAACTTCAGTAGACCTTCCTTACCAGAATTCAACCCGGGCTTGTGCAACAACAGGATAAGATTGCGGCTGAGCGCAATCTATCCTTATTCGTTATGTGCGTGGCCGATTAATGCCTTTGAGAGGAAGGCTGAATTGTTACGCTAAGAAGATACAGAGTATCTTTGCTGAAGTCTTGCTCATTGGGCCATTCTATAGAACCAAATGAAACTCTTACCTGCTTAAAGTAATTAATATCTTTAAGTTCTACAAAAATACCTTTTTCCAAGTATGGAGAAACGTCAAACTCTTTGACTTCATCATTCTCAAACTCAATATGGAGTTTGTAATTCTCTAAAGCTTGTACTGATTTCACCGCAGGATTCATATTTACACCTATTTTAAGGGATCAATTTTGAATACTGAGTCTCCATTTATTGCTAAATCCCAGTTAGCCATGAGACTTTCTTTATGAATTTCTATCCAGGCATCAACAAGTTTTTGCTTGTTCTTAGGGAGATTTCCTTCAAGTATTTTGCCTGTAGGAATTTCGATAATTGCCTCAAAATTCTGATAAAAAACATGAATGTGAGGCATATTGTGTTTCTGATTATCGAAGTAATACATTCGAACAATCAGACCATAAAACATTGATATAGTAGGCATTTATTAATCCTGAGTTCAATAGCTCAACTGATTATAACCCACTGAAATATTTTGATCAGCTATAGGTTTACCAGAAGCACATAACGCTAAAATCAGGGGCTGTGCCGCTGGCGCCGATGGATGCTCTTGTTGAACCAAGCCGCTAACGCGGCAAAAAAATACCGTTCATCCCAGCCACCCCAACATTGCCAATACTTCCTGATATCCGCACCACTCCGGCGGGGCTTATATAAGGAAGCAACATGGAACGTTCTGAGCAAATCCGGTTTGACAAACTGTATCAAAAACACATCACCACCCTGAAGCTTCAGGGCAAAAGAAAGTCAACCATTGATCTATACAGCAGGCCAATTCGGCGGCTGGCAACCTTCTTTGATCGTTGTCCTGACAGACTCAGCCCTGAGGATTTAAAAACCTGTTTTGCCGCCCTGGTGGAAAGCCATTCCTGGAGCACGGTCAAAACCGATCGTAATGGCCTGCAGTTTTTCTGGAAACATGTTCTGGGCAAACACTGGGACTTTGTTGAAATCATCAAACCACCGACCGTCAAGCGACTGCCTGTTATCCTGACGCCTGCAGAGGTAGAACGACTGCTCAACACTGCACGGAAACTGCCCGATTACACCATTCTGTTGACACAGGAGAAGACTTCCCAGATCCGACATATCCAAGACTACCGTAATGCAGTGGTCTGGAGACACTCATCCTGAATAAATAGCGTTCAGAAAAAACGTTTTGATTCAAGGTCCGCCAGAAAAGTAAACTTCAGTAGACCTTCCTTACCAGAATTCAACCCGGGCTTGTGCAACAACAGGATAAGATTGCGGCTGGGCACAATCTATCCTTATTCGTTATCTGCGTTAACCAGTTAGGAAGTACTTTGCTTTAGAATCGCTTCTTTTCCAACATGCTTGCTTGTCGTTCATTGTTCTTTGTGAAGATTACCGTTTTTTTATTACTCTCTATTCAGCAAGGTAGTCTATTAGACACCCGATGTTGTAGCCAATTGTTCCAAGAGTTACAGGAGTGTAGAGAAAACCAATATTTATTCCTCTATGTTGTTCATCGAGCCCGTCTGTAGCAAGATAACAGTGACAAAATATGCCAGTATAGAGTCCCCAAATTGATAGGGTTTTCGCCCAACTTATTGTCTGCTCCTCATCTTGAAACTGTACAGCGAAACTGTCTGTAGCAGTCGATAAGCTGGCAAGTAAAGCAAATACCCGAGCGGTTTTCATAAGCTTATCTACTACGAATTGAACTCTGAGTTTAGGCATAAGATAAACGAAGCTATCACTTCATGCCAATACTTACACTCTGAGTACGTGAATACTACCAGCAGATCCCGCTACTTATACGATCTAGGGTCGTGTAAGTTGGCAAGGAAAAAATATTCCCCTTTAGTACCAGAGCTTGTAAAGGTATATAACTGATTACATAAATTCATAGCTAAAAATGTTTGCGAGAGTATAAAAAAAGCAGAACTAAATCCCTTGGCACCCCTGACTTCCACTGTCGTTTACTTGTTCAAGATATAAACATGATCGATGCTGTTCGCAAACTTCGCCTTTGAAATTCGTTTAATATAATACTTAAAGGAATATTCAGTTCACTGTCTGCCTGAGCCTACACAGTTAGTAAAAATTAACATTTACACGTCTCAAGGCGTGTAAAGTGTTAGAGCTGTGGAATACTACAACCACTTCAACATTATTTCAGGAGTAGCGAATATGCGCGCAATCTGTCCTTATTCGTTATGCGGCGGTTATTCTGAACGAGAATTACTTTATAACTAATATGGCAGCTATTTAAGTATGAACTATATTAAAACCTACTTCTTGTTATGGCGTTTTCAAAACGAAATGAAATATTTTAGGCTTTGCACATTAACCTTACTGCTTTTTATTGTACTAAAACCTGAAGCAGCATTTGAAAGAATAATCATTAAATCTGACAAAATACCAGTACTTGAAATCACAGCCAAATATAATCATCAAGCATCTAGGACTAGAAATATAGTCCCCGATAAAATTATTGTCAGATCATTACTATCAGATACAGTAAGGGGCAGGCTGGGGACACATTCCTTCTTTACAGCTCTAGAGAATTTTTCGCGTTCTTTGTACAGGACAGGAATTATGAGTATGACTGCTGAACGCGAATATTCTAAGAATTTTACTTTATCATTCGCTAACGCACCTAGTTTATTGTTAAGAACGCCAGCTATTGACATGATGGATTGGCAAGTGGTTTTTTCTCATCTAAATCAAGACAACCTGCTTTATCAATCTGGCTGTCAAATCCCAGGAGTTCATCCACTTATATTATTTTTCTCGAGTGATTTTTTGAATTATCTTGATCAGAATATTTTGACAGGGCTCGCAGGCAGCCAAGCAATACAAATTCCTTTATTACAATTAACTGCTAATACTGAGAACTATTTAACAGATGATTTGGTATTTACAGAATCTGCTAATGAAACAGACTTGATTATTAATATATACCCACAAGGCGAGAATCAAGTGTCTCCTCCAGAAGGGTATACAATGAAACGATTTTTTGAGGGCAGCTTAAAACATTACCAATAGCCGCTAACGCGGCAAAAAAATACCGTTCATCCCAGCCACCCCAACATTGCCAATACTTCCTGATATCCGTACCACTCCGGCGCGGCTTATATAAGGAAGCAGCATGGAACGTTCTGAGCAAATCCGGTTTGACAAACTGTATCAAAAACACATCACCACCCTGAAACTTCAGGGCAAAAGAAAATCAACCATTGATCTATACAGCAGGCCAATTGGGCGGCTGGAAACCTTCTTTGATCGTTGTCCTGACAGACTCAGCCCTGAGGATTTAAAAACCTATTTTGCCGCCCTGGTGGAAAGCCACTCCTGGAGCACAGTCAAAACCGATCGTAATGGCCTGCAGTTTTTCTGGAAACATGTTCTGGGCATGCGCCGCAGGCGCAGTCCCCTGGAAATTTTTGTTATGCCTATACTTCGATATATTTTCGAAGGTTGAAAGTTGGTATGAAGACACAGCTAAAAATTTATTTATTCAGTATTCTGATAACTATAAATTCTATTAACGTCTCTGCTAACAATGAATTTTACGATATTGGAGTGATTGAGAACTTCACATCAAAACTAACTGATTATAAGCAGTACGTAGGTCTTGCTTTCGCCTGCTTATTTTTGCCCACTTTAATAAATCGAAGTGATAGTTATTACAACACAATTACAACAGCAAATGCTTTATTAGCCGCCCTCGGTGGATCTATTGGATATTTAGCAGGTGTTACAGTAGCAAATTCACCTGAGTTAATTAGAAAAGCAACAATTCTTATAGGAGAAAATATTAATTACATTGTAAAAATGAGTTCGCTTTCAATCGAAATTTCAGATGTACTTTTAATGATAGAAAAAGATCTAAAAATGATTTTAAATCTAACTCTTTCTGCTTCGGCTCTGGGGTTAGCAATAGCTACGATTTTGCTTAGCGAGCTAGATCAGCTGATCTACATCCTCACGTCGAGACATGCTTATTTGTTTTTGTGATTTGAGGCATAACGCCGCAATAAGCCGCTGAGCCACAGGCGAGGTCAGGTGGAGGCCGAAGGCCGGGACGAACTTGATTGCTTTGTTGAACCAAGCCGCTAACGCGGCAAAAAAATACCGTTCATCCCAGCCACCCCAACATTGCCAATACTTCCTGATATCCGCACCACTCCGGCGCGGCTTATATAAGGAAGCAACATGGAACGTTCTGAGCAAATCCGGTTTGACAAACTGTATCAAAAACACATCACCACACTGAAACTTCAGGGCAAAAGAAAATCAACCATTGATCTATACAGCAGACCAATTCGGCGGCTGGCAACCTTCTTTGATCGTTGTCCTGACAGACTCAGCCCTGAGGATTTAAAAACCTATTTTGCCGCCCTGGTGGAAAGCCATTCCTGGAGCACGGTCAAAACCGATCGTAATGGCCTGCAGTTTTTCTGGAAACATGTTCTGGGCAAACACTGGGACTTTGTTGAAATCATCAAACCACCGACCGTCAAGCGACTGCCCGTTATCCTGACGCCTGCAGAGGTAGAACGACTGCTCAATACTGCACGGAAACTGCGCTATTACACCATTCTGTTGACACTTTACAGCATGGGCTTAAGGCTGGCCGAAGGCCTGAACCTGACCATTGCCGACATTGATTCCGAACTCATGCTCGGGCACATGTGCCCAAAAACCACCGCTATCTATACCCAATTAACAGAAACCGCCCAACTTAATACCAGGAAAGTGATGAATCATCTGATCAATGAACTCAAGCTGAAAGGAGATGATCAATGAAGCTTTCCCATATAGCAGCGCAATACGGTGATCGGTTTCTGGAAAAATACAGTCAATGTCTTTTACCTGGCCATATCAAAGCACTGCAAGCGATACAGCACTGTCGAACGTCGGCAGCCGGTATGACCTTGCTGGAATGCAACGGCTGCGGGACACGGGATCAAAAGCCCATGTCCTGCGGGCATCGCCACTGCAACCGCTGCCAGAACACCGATACCAGCGAGTGGCTGCAGCGGCAAAGACAGAAACTACTGCCCGTTGAATACTTTATGGTGACCTTCACCTTGCCAGCGCAACTTCGAAACCTGGCGTGGCAACATCAACGACAGGTGTACGATTTACTGTTCAGAACGGCAGCTGACACCCTGAAAGAATTTGGCAGCAATTCCAAAAAACTGGATGCAGACCTGGGAATGACCGGCGTTCTGCACACTCATAGCCGACGGCTGGATTACCATCCCCATATACACTTTGTCGTGCCAGGTGGCGGCATCAATACCCGACGAAAAGAGTGGCGCAAACTCACAGGCAACTATTTGTTCAATGGCAAGAACCTGGCCATGGTCTTTCGAGCCAAACTCCTTCGCGCCCTGGACGAACAGGGACTACTATCTCCGAGCCTGAAAACAAGGCTGCCCAATGAGTGGGTCGTCAATTGCAAACGGGTAGGCAAAGGATTACCAGCACTTGAATATCTATCCCGCTATCTGTACCGAGGCGTGATCAGTGACAACAACATCCTGACCAGCAAACGAGGAAAGGTGACCTTTTCTTACCTCAACAGTGAAACAGGCAAAAAGGAGAAGCGAACCCTGCCAGGAGAAGACTTCCTGTGGCTGGTACTGAAACATGTATTACCCAGGCGACTTCGACGATCGCGGGATTACGGATTTTTACACAGTAACGCAAAAAAACAATTATCACTGGTGCAACTGGTTTTAAATGTGATGGTGAAAGCAGTCGAACCCGTCATTCGCCCGAAATTCACATGCAGGCGTTGCGGTGAGTCTATGAAACACATTGCGTTCAGTTTCCTGAAACCGACCTGAGCTATTGTCACATCAACAAACACCGCCATTCACAAGCAAGGAGAAAATGTAAGCTCAGCCAGACAGATCCGACATATCCAAGACTACCGTAATGCAGTGGTCTGGAGACACTCATCCTGAATAAATAGCGTTCAGAAAAAACGTTTTGATTCAAGGTCCGCCAGATAAGTAAACTTCAATAGACCTTTCTTACCAGAATTCAACCTGGGCTTGTGCAACAACAGGATAAGATTGCGGCTGGGCGCAATCTATCCTTATTCGTTATGTTGCAGCTTGTGGGACAAAACTAATTTTTACTTTGTACCCAATTGCTTTTGCATAATCTTCGATGGTTGACAATTTTGGAGAAGTTTTTGAATTAACATTCTCCAAGCGGGATATATTACTCTTTTGCGTATGCAAAATTTCCGCCATTTCTTCTTGGGTTAACCCTGCTTCTTTACGAAGTGCTATAAGCTGTTTCCGTAATTGATAGGCAAGCTCTAACTCTTCGTACTCTGCTCTCACATTTGGATTTTTGAGAGCCTTCTTCTTAAAATCAGAAAATGTTGGTCTTGTCATTTTTTGACCTCCTTCATCCTCTTTTTGGCAAGATCCAGCTCTTTCTTGGATGTTTTCTGAGTTTTCTTAATGAAGGAGTTGAGGATGACTACCTCTTGCCCCTTTATCTGACAAAACAGAGAACGACCTATGCCTTCTTTGCCTTTTGCTCTAATTTCGAAGAGACCATCACCCATCGGAGCTGTGTATGGTTTACCGAGTGCAGGACCATATTCTTCAATCATTTCAGCTATATGGATGAAGTTAGCCAAGATTCCTTCAGGAAAGCTCAGTGTCTCTTCCTCTATCTTCTTGCTGTAAAACGTGATTCGCCACTTCATACACAAAGGTTATCATATTTGATAACTATCGCAAGAAATAGTTCCCTGAAACTTGTGATGAGCTTGCCTGCTGCAACATAACGCCTGCGTCAGGGGCGCCGTAGGCGTCCCCTGGATGCAATTGTTGAACCAAGCCGCTAACGCGGCAAAAAAATACCGTTCATCCCAGCCACCCCAACATTGCCAATACTTCCTGATATCCGTACCACTCCGGCGCGGCTTATATAAGGAAGCAACATGGAACGTTCTGAGCAAATCCGGTTTGACAAACTGTATCAAAAACACATCACCACCCTGAAACTTCAGGGCAAAAGAAAATCAACCATTGATCTATACAGCAGACCAATTCGGCGGCTGGCAACCTTCTTTGATCGTTGTCCTGACAGACTCAGCCCTGAGGATTTAAAAACCTATTTTGCCGCCCTGGTGGAAAGCCATTCCTGGAGCACGGTCAAAACCGATCGTAATGGCCTGCAGTTTTTCTGGAAACATGTTCTGGGCAAACACTGGGACTTTGTTGAAATCATCAAACCACCGACCGTCAAGCGACTGCCCGTTATCCTGACGCCTGCAGAGGTAGAACGACTGCTCAATACTGCACGGAAACTGCGCTATTACACCATTCTGTTGACACTTTACAGCATGGGCTTAAGGCTGGCCGAAGGCCTGAACCTGACCATTGCCGACATTGATTCCGAACTCATGAGAGCCCATTTGCGCAACTGCAAAGGCGGCAAGGATCGCTATGTTGATCTTCCCAGTCGAACACTTAAGGCCCTGCGCCGCTATTGGGCCACTCACCGAAACCCAAAGTTTCTTTTTCCTGAAGGCCAGAGCGCACAGCAACGGCACCGGGCGACTCAGCCCATGAGCCGTTCCTGCACCCAGAAAGCCATGAGACAGCTGGTTGAAGAATGCAGGATTAATAAAAAGGTCAGCCCTCACAGTTTACGACACAGCTTTGCCACGCACCTTCTTGAACAGGGTTTAAGTCTCAGGGCTATTCAGACACTGCTCGGGCACATGTGCCCAAAAACCACCGCTATCTATACCCAATTAACAGAAACCGCCCAACTTAATACCAGGAAAGTGATGAATCATCTGATCAATGAACTCAAGCTGAAAGGAGATGATCAATGAAGCTTTCCCATATAGCAGCGCAATACGGTGATCGGTTTCTGGAAAAATACAGTCAATGTCTTTTACCTGGCCATATCAAAGCACTGCAAGCGATACAGCACTGTCGAACGTCGGCAGCCGGTATGACCTTGCTGGAATGCAACGGCTGCGGGACACGGGATCAAAAGCCCATGTCCTGCGGGCATCGCCACTGCAACCGCTGCCAGAACACCGATACCAGCGAGTGGCTGCAGCGGCAAAGACAGAAACTACTGCCCGTTGAATACTTTATGGTGACCTTCACCTTGCCAGCGCAACTTCGAAACCTGGCGTGGCAACATCAACGACAGGTGTACGATTTACTGTTCAGAACGGCAGCTGACACCCTGAAAGAATTTGGCAGCAATTCCAAAAAACTGGATGCAGACCTGGGAATGACCGGCGTTCTGCACACTCATAGCCGACGGCTGGATTACCATCCCCATATACACTTTGTCGTGCCAGGTGGCGGCATCAATACCCGACGAAAAGAGTGGCGCAAACTCACAGGCAACTATTTGTTCAATGGCAAGAACCTGGCCATGGTCTTTCGAGCCAAACTCCTTCGCGCCCTGGACGAACAGGGACTACTATCTCCGAGCCTGAAAACAAGGCTGCCCAATGAGTGGGTCGTCAATTGCAAACGGGTAGGCAAAGGATTACCAGCACTTGAATATCTATCCCGCTATCTGTACCGAGGCGTGATCAGTGACAACAACATCCTGACCAGCAAACGAGGAAAGGTGACCTTTTCTTACCTCAACAGTGAAACAGGCAAAAAGGAGAAGCGAACCCTGCCAGGAGAAGACTTCCTGTGGCTGGTACTGAAACATGTATTACCCAGGCGACTTCGACGATCGCGGGATTACGGATTTTTACACAGTAACGCAAAAAAACAATTATCACTGGTGCAACTGGTTTTAAATGTGATGGTGAAAGCAGTCGAACCCGTCATTCGCCCGAAATTCACATGCAGGCGTTGCGGTGAGTCTATGAAACACATTGCGTTCAGTTTCCTGAAACCGACCTGAGCTATTGTCACATCAACAAACACCGCCATTCACAAGCAAGGAGAAAATGTAAGCTCAGCCAGACAGATCCGACATATCCAAGACTACCGTAATGCAGTGGTCTGGAGACACTCATCCTGAATAAATAGCGTTCAGAAAAAACGTTTTGATTCAAGGTCCGCCAGATAAGTAAACTTCAATAGACCTTTCTTACCAGAATTCAACCTGGGCTTGTGCAACAACAGGATAAGATTGCGGCTGGGCGCAATCTATCCTTATTCGTTATGTTGCAGCTTGTGGGACAAAACTAATTTTTACTTTGTACCCAATTGCTTTTGCATAATCTTCGATGGTTGACAATTTTGGAGAAGTTTTTGAATTAACATTCTCCAAGCGGGATATATTACTCTTTTGCGTATGCAAAATTTCCGCCATTTCTTCTTGGGTTAACCCTGCTTCTTTACGAAGTGCTATAAGCTGTTTCCGTAATTGATAGGCAAGCTCTAACTCTTCGTACTCTGCTCTCACATTTGGATTTTTGAGAGCCTTCTTCTTAAAATCAGAAAATGTTGGTCTTGTCATTTTTTGACCTCCTTCATCCTCTTTTTGGCAAGATCCAGCTCTTTCTTGGATGTTTTCTGAGTTTTCTTAATGAAGGAGTTGAGGATGACTACCTCTTGCCCCTTTATCTGACAAAACAGAGAACGACCTATGCCTTCTTTGCCTTTTGCTCTAATTTCGAAGAGACCATCACCCATCGGAGCTGTGTATGGTTTACCGAGTGCAGGACCATATTCTTCAATCATTTCAGCTATATGGATGAAGTTAGCCAAGATTCCTTCAGGAAAGCTCAGTGTCTCTTCCTCTATCTTCTTGCTGTAAAACGTGATTCGCCACTTCATACACAAAGGTTATCATATTTGATAACTATCGCAAGAAATAGTTCCCTGAAACTTGTGATGAGCTTGCCTGCTGCAACATAACGCCTGCGTCAGGGGCGCCGTAGGCGTCCCCTGGATGCAATTGTTGAACCAAGCCGCTAACGCGGCAAAAAAATACCGTTCATCCCAGCCACCCCAACATTGCCAATACTTCCTGATATCCGTACCACTCCGGCGCGGCTTATATAAGGAAGCAACATGGAACGTTCTGAGCAAATCCGGTTTGACAAACTGTATCAAAAACACATCACCACCCTGAAACTTCAGGGCAAAAGAAAATCAACCATTGATCTATACAGCAGACCAATTCGGCGGCTGGCAACCTTCTTTGATCGTTGTCCTGACAGACTCAGCCCTGAGGATTTAAAAACCTATTTTGCCGCCCTGGTGGAAAGCCATTCCTGGAGCACGGTCAAAACCGATCGTAATGGCCTGCAGTTTTTCTGGAAACATGTTCTGGGCAAACACTGGGACTTTGTTGAAATCATCAAACCACCGACCGTCAAGCGACTGCCCGTTATCCTGACGCCTGCAGAGGTAGAACGACTGCTCAATACTGCACGGAAACTGCGCTATTACACCATTCTGTTGACACTTTACAGCATGGGCTTAAGGCTGGCCGAAGGCCTGAACCTGACCATTGCCGACATTGATTCCGAACTCATGAGAGCCCATTTGCGCAACTGCAAAGGCGGCAAGGATCGCTATGTTGATCTTCCCAGTCGAACACTTAAGGCCCTGCGCCGCTATTGGGCCACTCACCGAAACCCAAAGTTTCTTTTTCCTGAAGGCCAGAGCGCACAGCAACGGCACCGGGCGACTCAGCCCATGAGCCGTTCCTGCACCCAGAAAGCCATGAGACAGCTGGTTGAAGAATGCAGGATTAATAAAAAGGTCAGCCCTCACAGTTTACGACACAGCTTTGCCACGCACCTTCTTGAACAGGGTTTAAGTCTCAGGGCTATTCAGACACTGCTCGGGCACATGTGCCCAAAAACCACCGCTATCTATACCCAATTAACAGAAACCGCCCAACTTAATACCAGGAAAGTGATGAATCATCTGATCAATGAACTCAAGCTGAAAGGAGATGATCAATGAAGCTTTCCCATATAGCAGCGCAATACGGTGATCGGTTTCTGGAAAAATACAGTCAATGTCTTTTACCTGGCCATATCAAAGCACTGCAAGCGATACAGCACTGTCGAACGTCGGCAGCCGGTATGACCTTGCTGGAATGCAACGGCTGCGGGACACGGGATCAAAAGCCCATGTCCTGCGGGCATCGCCACTGCAACCGCTGCCAGAACACCGATACCAGCGAGTGGCTGCAGCGGCAAAGACAGAAACTACTGCCCGTTGAATACTTTATGGTGACCTTCACCTTGCCAGCGCAACTTCGAAACCTGGCGTGGCAACATCAACGACAGGTGTACGATTTACTGTTCAGAACGGCAGCTGACACCCTGAAAGAATTTGGCAGCAATTCCAAAAAACTGGATGCAGACCTGGGAATGACCGGCGTTCTGCACACTCATAGCCGACGGCTGGATTACCATCCCCATATACACTTTGTCGTGCCAGGTGGCGGCATCAATACCCGACGAAAAGAGTGGCGCAAACTCACAGGCAACTATTTGTTCAATGGCAAGAACCTGGCCATGGTCTTTCGAGCCAAACTCCTTCGCGCCCTGGACGAACAGGGACTACTATCTCCGAGCCTGAAAACAAGGCTGCCCAATGAGTGGGTCGTCAATTGCAAACGGGTAGGCAAAGGATTACCAGCACTTGAATATCTATCCCGCTATCTGTACCGAGGCGTGATCAGTGACAACAACATCCTGACCAGCAAACGAGGAAAGGTGACCTTTTCTTACCTCAACAGTGAAACAGGCAAAAAGGAGAAGCGAACCCTGCCAGGAGAAGACTTCCTGTGGCTGGTACTGAAACATGTATTACCCAGGCGACTTCGACGATCGCGGGATTACGGATTTTTACACAGTAACGCAAAAAAACAATTATCACTGGTGCAACTGGTTTTAAATGTGATGGTGAAAGCAGTCGAACCCGTCATTCGCCCGAAATTCACATGCAGGCGTTGCGGTGAGTCTATGAAACACATTGCGTTCAGTTTCCTGAAACCGACCTGAGCTATTGTCACATCAACAAACACCGCCATTCACAAGCAAGGAGAAAATGTAAGCTCAGCCAGACAGATCCGACATATCCAAGACTACCGTAATGCAGTGGTCTGGAGACACTCATCCTGAATAAATAGCGTTCAGAAAAAACGTTTTGATTCAAGGTCCGCCAGATAAGTAAACTTCAATAGACCTTTCTTACCAGAATTCAACCTGGGCTTGTGCAACAACAGGATAAGATTGCGGCTGGGCGCAATCTATCCTTATTCGTTAAATTTCAGTCTCGATTTTTTGGGAGTTTGATAACTATATCTGCAAGATCATCGATTTGACTTGAGTCTTGCATTATGGCTTTGAGGTAAACTCTACGCTGACGATCAAAATGGTGATTATTTATAGGCGATGCTTGAGGCGCAATAATAAAATTGTAAGGAGTGATATACCGACATCTCAGTTCAGCCTCACCGTTAAGCTCTACTGGAACATTATCAATTACTGTTGCTCCATCATCATAATCAGCCCTAGAGATCAATCGATCTTTGAAGATGGCGAACTCTTCTGAACAATACCCTAACTGTTCTCTTGAATCTTCAAGGTGTTCTGTATTGTAGAGCCCTGTTGGCTCCATCGCTTCAGCTTCAACATAGACGAATGATTGATAGTATGAGCCTTTGTTGACAGCGGCAATTTTCTTAATCTTAAGCTCATCTATGTCCATACGTACAAAGTTATCACTTATAACTTTGAATTTTTTAATGTGAAGATCACCATAACCCCACCACCAAATAGGTGTGGCATTCGAGAAGTCGAGAGGCTCTTTTAAAAGAATTTCCAGTCTTTTCGCTGCGTTTTCTCCATCAAACCACTCAACACCTCTCACGCCAGGAAACGCTGAACTAAACCGCATCGAAAAGAATGATGTACTTGACTCGTTTAAGGTTGGTCTAGGGTCTTTTTTTTTAAACGGATTTTCACCAAGTTTTGGTTTTGGCTTGATTTTTAGGCCGTAAACTTCATGAATCAGTTGATTAAGAGAGTTCTCAAATTCATTATCATCAGAAAAATCAATATACATCCGACTTGCTAAGCAAATAGGTGTTTTCATTGCTTTTGTAACATTCCTAACCACAGGAATGAACTTCGTGGTTTGCTGATTCATTAGCAGGCTGGCGGTTAAAATATTGTTTTCATAACCTACGCCACCAACACCCTCATTTGACTTGTCAATATAGGGATCAGTACATATAACAAGAACACGATCCGAGTCAGTAAGACCGTGTTCCATAAACTTTGGAAGGTTAGCTCCCAGCTCTAAATCCCACTGATCAAGCAAGGTTTCAATACCTTTACCCATCAGTTCAGTTGCAAGCCTGCAAACCCATTCCTTATGCTCTTCATTGTCATGAGAGTATGAAATAAATACTTTTGGATTTTCTACCATTTATACAACTCGATATTGATGGTTGGAGAAATTTAACCCCAAAGCTGACGGGCAACGTAGTTGTCCCTGTTGAGCGTGTTGTTAGATTTACGATTGCACAGAACTGGAGAATAAATAATGTCAGGAACTTATGCGGGTTTTGATCTTTCCGCCATGCTTTGGTTTTTGCATGAATACTGTGAGGAAGTCCAGCTTTCAAAAGTCGGACACGATTGGCGATTTTATGCCTTGAGCGAAGAGCATGGGGAATATGAAAATACAGGAACTCTGTTTCATGTGGTTTCATTTGCATTCCAGCCTTTTCTTGAATTAGCCAAAAAGCGAAGGACTGAAATACGAAAGAAGGGAGATGAGTTTCTAAAGAGCATTGAAGCTATGAAGCACTCTGAAGTTGAAGAGTGAATCTAACGCCATGCTGTGGGGCGCCGTAGGCGTCCCAGCCCCTTTAGGGGCGACACCAGCAACTTGTTAGCTGCTTGCATGGTTGGCCAGCCACTCACTACGAATGAGTGCATATATATGCATGTCGTGAAGTTTGCCCATGGAAAAAGCAGCTTCTCTATTGGTTCCTTCGTGTACAAAACCAACATTTTTCGCGACCTTCTCTGAGGCGATATTTTTCGTTGAAATACGCAATTCAATCCGGTTTACTTGTTTTGATTGAAATAGATAGTTAGTGAGCAAAAGGAGCGCTTCTGTAGCAAAACCTTTTCCACGATCTTCTTTACTGAATATGTGGTATCCGACCTCTAAGGCATCGAAGTATGGAACTGATTTAAAGGCCCAAGTAGAGCCGATAATATTTTCGTGTTTATCTGCAATGATAAATTTCGATAATGATTCTGAAAGGAATCCACTTTTATGAAGCTCTTTCCTCAAGTCTGCCGCAGAAACCATTAATGTGGGTAGATATTCGCCAAGGCTTTCAATATTTCCAGATAACTCTGCTAATTGATCTATGTCTTGCTCTCGTATCACACGTAATTTGATATTTTTTCCGTTAAGCATAAAAACTCGATGGTTGAACGCAGCTAACGCCGCCAGCAGCGGCCGAGTGAAACGAGGTCCAGCGACCGCAGGGAGCGATGCTGGCTGGCCTTGTTATGTTTATATTCCATGGCTAAACCACCGATAAGCAAATGCTGTATATAACGCCATGGCTGCAATGCTTGACGGATATACTTTTTGAGCAAGATCACTGCCTACTTTTTTAAGGTGTGCTCCATAAATTAGAAACGAACTAATGATTAATTGGAATGTGTACATACTTGCTAACGCAGTTTTGCCACCTGGACCAGAAAGCTCTGTAAAGAAAGTCATCCAGAGGCCTGATGCAGCAGCAATGATTGCCAGCGCACCAATTATTTTTACGATTGTAGTCATAGGTTTACTTTGAAAACATAACGCCGCAATTACCGGTAGGAACGGAGTTGGTTAAAGTGTGCTATTTAAGCACACTTTAAGCGACGCAGTGGATGTCCGGTAGATTGCTTTGTTAACTCGGGATTTAAGTTTTATCGATGCCCTCATCCAATGCTTTGCTAACCTTGCCATCGATTTTCTTAAGTACTACCGGCGTTGTGAAGCCCAGAATAAGGGATAGAAACCATATGCGACCAACGGCACCGGGAGTCGGTTGAATTGAGCCCAAAAACAGAAACGCTAAACCGAAGCCTATTCCTAGCCCGGCTAGAAACATACCGCCCACCCAATAACCTCTTGCACGGCTATTTTCCTTAGTCTGTTTTGTTCTCGCTTCAGGCAATTCGACAGGAGCCGCTTCAAAAGCTGGTGGTTTGGTTAGATCAAGCTCACTAGTCCAGGCTCGAATTAAACTTGAGATGCTAGCAATAAGCGGGCAAGTCCACAAAAGGACAAGATCCTGATTTGATAGATTGAATGCCTCAACTAAAGTGCTCACGTAAATTCCTTTTTTTAGACTTCGAATGTAGAGTTAACGCTGGCAGCAAGGGTGGCGAACGCAGTGAGCCATCCCTTTGCCTGTATTTGTTAGCCCGGCAGCCCTGCCGCCTGGGACAATGTTGATAGATGCAGAGGAGTTTCAGTAAAACCTGCACCTGCTGCACCGATTGAAGTGCATAAAAGTTACCGCTGGAAAACTTGCAGGCAAGGCCAATGCTGATACAACTTTTAACTGGTTTAGTGCGCCGGACCAAATACTCATAAACACCGTGAACCCACGCTGACATGCCCAACAAGACACCGCAGATTTTTCATCGACTGACACAGAATCTACAGACATGCATTACTGAGAATTACTCAGAACTGGAATTGACCAGACTGGTTGCTGGCGTAAATTTTGGTTCGTGATTCATCCATTGGAAAAATAGAAAAAACTTTCATACTGCTGCCGGCTAACGCCACGCTCAGCCGCTGGCAAACATGGTGCTAGTTTTGCGCAAGCAAAACGAGAGACAGGTTTGACAGTCGGTTGCAGCGCCTTGTTATGCGGCGCCACGATATACTGCCTGAACAGCTAAAATTAAGACAAACACTATAACTTCTGCGCGATGCGTTGAAAATGCAAAAAATGACTGAATGATGGGAAATTGGCCAGATTTGAAGGAATGCCTGAGCCCTTTGCACCTGAGCTTTGGAGCACGATTTTGAACAGTAGCTGATTAACCAGATGTTTGTAAAAGCCCGAATTGGGTGTAAATGCGCGATAGTGGGAAGCCGGAAACTTGGGGCCCTATGCAGTGAAAATACCCGCTCTCCCGCGCAATACTGACAATACCAGTTGCAGATATTACAGCCCAAACTCGAAAAGAATTTAGCCCGATTTCTTAGTGCCTAAACTCTCCCACGCGGCATAACGCCATGCTGTGGGGCGCCGCACAGCGGCGTCCCAGCCCCTTTAGGGGCGACACCAGCAACTTGTTAGCATGGCAGCCCACCCGCAAGGGCAAATGGTGAATGATGCAGAGGATTAGCAGCTTTCTTGCTGAACTGATTGAAGCGCACAATCTCTGATATTTAAAAGCTTCCAGGCGATAAAGAAGCTGATGCAACTTTGAACTGGCATAGGGCCACTGAGCAAAAAGTACCGATAAACTGAAAACCAACGCTGACATGCCCAACGATACACCGCAGATTTTTCAGCGACAGACTTCACACCAGCAGACATGAACTGCTGAGAACTACTGAAAAGTTAGTGTAACAGTGTCTTTTTGCTGGGAGGTTCTAACTCGAAACCCACCATAGACAGTGAACCCAAAAGCTCTTTTTGAAAACTGGTCTTTTCACAACCAGAAACTCTCTATTATTGCTGCCTGCTAAAGCCGGGCTAAGCCGCGCGCCGAAGGCGCGTCGGGCGGAGGGGCTTTAGCCCCGGAGCGAACTTGAGCCCTTTGTTAAATGGCGGTTTCGAATCTCTGATAGAGCTATTGAAGCTAGCCCACCAGTAACTACGGCTAGAACCACCCCTAGCAAATTTCCTAATTCACTTGCGTAAAAACCAAGTACTGAAGCGTACTTTTCAAGATCAAAGCTCATTAGTGCAAAATATGACAGAAAAGCCATTGCTGCCACAAGCATTAGGTATGGATTTTTGATTTTAACGACCATGATAGAATATCCATAAATCATTATTATATGAACTATGAATATTGTAAACGCTCCTAGCATCATATGATCCTCGAATAATTTACCAAAATCTTTTCTTATCTTTCTGGTAGCATTTATATGCAACTATCCAAAATGAGACTAAAGCAACCAGGGCAAATTTATCATATCGTTTTAATAGCTTGTCTCTTATTATGTTCTCGATTCCAACGAACTGTCCTTCAAGTGAAAGATTACCAACAAAATAACCTCCAAGAAGATTAATTCCAATGAAAAATACTATGCCAAGAGTAATAGCCCATTGAGTCCTCTTTGATAGTGCAAGGACTGTCAAAAATACTGCTAGCCAATTAGGCATGTGAACTCCATTTCTATATTGAGCCATTTAACGCCATGCTGTGGGGCGCCGCACAGCGGCGTCCCAGCCCCTTTAGGGGCGACACCAGCAACTTGTTAGCATGGCAGCCCACCCGCAAGGGCAAATGGTGAATGATGCAGAGGATTAGCAGCTTTCTTGCTGAACTGATTGAAGCGCACAATCTCTGATATTTAAAAGCTTCCAGGCAATAAAGAAGCTGATGCAACTTTGAACTGGCATAGGGCCACTGAGCAAAAAGTACCGATAAACTGAAAACCAACGCTGACATGCCCAACGATACACCGCAGATTTTTCAGCGACAGACTTCACACCAGCAGACATGAACTGCTGAGAACTACTGAAAAGTTAGTGTAACAGTGTCTTTTTGCTGGGAGGTTCTAACTCGAAACCCACCATAGACAGTGATCCCAAAAGCTCTTTTTGAAAACTGGTCTTTTCACAACCAGTAACTCTCTATTATTGCTGCCTGCTAACGCCATGCTGTGGGGCGCCGCACAGCGGCGTCCCAGCCCCTTTAGGGGCGACACCAGCAACTTGTTAGCATGGCAGCCCACCCGCAAGGGCAAATGGTGAATGATGCAGAGGATTAGCAGCTTTCTTGCTGAACTGATTGAAGCGCACAATCTCTGATATTTAAAAGCTTCCAGGCGATAAAGAAGCTGATGCAACTTTGAACTGGCATAGGGCCACTGAGCAAAAAGTACCGATAAACTGAAAACCAACGCTGACATGCCCAACGATACACCGCAGATTTTTCAGCGACAGACTTCACACCAGCAGACATGAATTGCTGAGAACTACTGAAAAGTTAGTGTAACAGTGTCTTTTTGCTGGGAGGTTCTAACTCGAAACCCACCATAGACAGTGAACCCAAAAACTCTTTTTGAAAACTGGTCTTTTCACAACCAGAAACTCTCTATTATTGCTGCCTGCTAACGCCTAAATCAGGTGCGCCGTAGGCGTCACCTGGATTTACTTGTTAGGCTGCGTGAACACTGCTTCTGCATATTCATTTGCAATGCTTCGAAATTCTCTGACAAGAGAAAGAGAACCATCTACTGAAAGACGAGGATACTTTTCACTTACTGAGAAAATATTTTCCCCGAATACGTTCTCATATTTCTCAATATTAATATTTTTTTCTAAGATACCATTATTGTGAGCTACAGCATTTCTCAGTTCTCGAACCATATCTACCTTTTTCCTTCGTTCCCGCCACTCTTTGATAGATATACTATGTGTATGAAGGAGTTCGTTTATCATTGCACTTAATTTTTTTGGTTTTTCTTTCTTTATATAAAATGCATATTCTTCAGAGAAAAAGCCTTCAAGAAGTGAGTAAGACATAATTATTGCTGTGTCACTGATAGCATTTCTTGCAATAGTGTTTTTAGTTTCACTATAAGAACCATCAGGATGAGCCGTTACACTTCTTAAGTTTGAAACCATATTTTCTAGAATCATCTCCACGCCATCAAAGGGCCTAGCACCTGTCATAAATGTCAGATGCGCATAATTCCATTTTTGATCTGTTATTGATTTTTCCACTGAATGTGTTCTGTAAGATGAGTTATGTACGTAACCGCTCATTTGAGGACGTCTTCAAAAATCACAACCTGACTGCCAGCCTTTCCCCTGCAAACAACGCAGGAGATACCTAACGTGAAGCAACTGACAAAACCCTTTACCCGTCTCAACCCTGAGCAGTGGCAACAGATCATTGATCAGCAAATAGCCAGTGGCTTGAGCCAGAAAGCTTTTTGCCAAACTCAAAACATAAGCCTGGCAACATTCACAAACTGGAAGCGCAAACTCAGGGATAACGACAACACTGACTCCTTTGATATCGCTCAGGCTTCTGCCCCGGAATGGGTTGAAGTCCCAAACGGGCTGACTGAACCTCCAGCCAGCTTAAACTGGCAGTTGGAACTTGAGCTGCCCGGTGGTGTTATTCTTCGTATGCGTCGCTGATCATGTTTTTTCCAGAATCTCAGGTTCGGATCTGGCTCTACAACCGGCCCACCGACATGCGTAAATCCTACGACGGCCTGTCTGCCCTGGTGAGAAACAAACTTGAAGAAGACCCACTCAGCGGCCAGCTGTTTGTCTTCATCAACCGCAAACAAACCCAGTGCAAGGTGCTGTATTTTGATCGCAGTGGATACTGTATCTGGAGCAAACGACTGGAACAGGGTCAGTTTCATACTCATGCAGGCAAATCCATCAAGCAAACAATGGCGTGGACAGATCTGAAGCTCATCCTTGAAGGCATTGATACCCGCTGCGTTCAGCAATATAAACGCTACAAACATCAACCGTCCCGTTACACAAAAGGAGAGTCAAAGGTCTATCTTTAACCGCCATGAAATTACCTGTTTCGACCCCCGGCACCACTGACCAGGACCTGCTCCAGCAGATCCTGGTCTTGCTGTCGGAGCGTGATCAGGAAATAGCTTCTCTTAAACATCAGCTGGCCTGGTTTAAACATCAGCTATTTGGTGAAAAATCCGAAAAGCGCCTGATTGAGAATCCGGACCAGCTGGCGCTGGGAGAAATCCTTCAGGACAAGCCTGAAGAGCAGGAAACTCCCACAGAAACCATCACTTACGAACGGCGGAAAAAGAATCGCCCTGAAGACTGTGTGACCGATCAGGGGCTGCGCTTTACTGAAGATGTACCGGTTGAACTCATCCCGATGCCTGCTGCAGAAATGAAGGGTGAAGACGCAGACCAGTACGAAATCATTGACTACAAGTACACCTATCGGCTGGCGCAGCGCCCTGCCAGCTATGTCATCCTGAAATATCAGCGCGAAGTCGTTCGCCATAAGCCCAGCCAGACGCTAACAACGGTAGCCGCACCATCAGGATTATTTGATCGCAGCTTTGCCGATGTCAGCTTTATCGCAGGTCTGCTGGTAGAGAAGTACCGCTTTCACGCACCGCTTTACCGCCAGCATCAGAAACTTGAGTCCAGTGGTATTACTATCAGCCGTGGAACCCTGACACATCTTGAGCAGCGTGCCGGGCACTTACTCAAACCCATCGCTGACGAAGTGCTCAACAGCTGTCTGGAAAGTCGTGTCCTCACTCTGGATGAAACGCCCGGAAAAGCGGGCCGTAAAAGCAAGGGCAAGATGCAAAGAGGCTACTTCTGGTGTTTTTACGGAGACCAGAATGAGATAGCTTTTACTTTCTCCACCACTCGTTCTGGCAGGGTCGTAGAACCTTATCTGAAAGAGTATAAGGGGGTCTTGCTGACCGATGGTTATTCGGAATACGACCGCCTGTGCATGAAATACCCCAAAATCATCCATGCCCAGTGCTGGACACATAGCAGGAGATACTTCGTTAAGTCACAAGAGGTCGAGCCAGAAGCCGCAAAAGAGGCGCTGGACTGCATAGGTGCGATCTATCAAGTCGAAGACGAAATCCGCAAAGCTGAGCTGCAAGGCGAAGCAAAGCGGGAATACCGCCAACAGAATGGCAAGCCACTGGTTGATCAGTTCTTTAACTGGCATGAAGAACAACTTCGTCGCCTGAATCTGGTGAAAAGCAACCCATTGAGCAAGGCTCTTGGCTACGTGAACAAACGGGAAAAAGAGCTACGGCTTTATCTGGATAATCCGGATGTCGCCATTGATACGAATCACCTGGAGCGAAGTCTCAGGTGTATCCCGATGGGGAGAAAAAACTGGCTTTTTTGCTGGACAGAAGAAGGAGCAGACAATGTTGCCGTGTTCCAGACGTTAATCGTCAGTTGTCTTCTTGCAGGCATTGATCCATACAAGTACTTCGTCGATGTGCTTCAGCGCATCAGTTACCATCCGGCTCGAGATATCCGGGAGCTAATCCCACGAATCTGGAAAGAGAAATTCGGGGCCAATCCGTTAAAATCCGATCTCGATAAGTAGGGGGAGTCTATACCCTGCTTGAACGCTTACTTATGTACGATGCTTAATGAAGCGGCCTAACGCCATGCTGTGGGGCGCCGCACAGCGGCGTCCCAGCCCCTTTAGGGGCGACACCAGCAACTTGTTAGCATGGCAGCCCACCCGCAAGGGCAAATGGTGAATGATGCAGAGGATTAGCAGCTTTCTTGCTGAACTGATTGAAGCGCACAATCTCTGATATTTAAAAGCTTCCAGGCGATAAAGAAGCTGATGCAACTTTGAACTGGCATAGGGCCACTGAGCAAAAAGTACCGATAAACTGAAAACCAACGCTGACATGCCCAACGATACACCGCAGATTTTTCAGCGACAGACTTCACACCAGCAGACATGAACTGCTGAGAACTACTGAAAAGTTAGTGTAACAGTGTCTTTTTGCTGGGAGGTTCTAACTCGAAACCCACCATAGACAGTGAACCCAAAAGCTCTTTTTGAAAACTGGTCTTTTCACAACCAGAAACTCTCTATTATTGCTGCCTGCTAACGCCATGCTGTGGGGCGCCGCACAGCGGCGTCCCAGCCCCTTTAGGGGCGACACCAGCAACTTGTTAGCATGGCAGCCCACCCGCAAGGGCAAATGGTGAATGATGCAGAGGATTAGCAGCTTTCTTGCTGAACTGATTGAAGCGCACAATCTCTGATATTTAAAAGCTTCCAGGCGATAAAGAAGCTGATGCAACTTTGAACTGGCATAGGGCCACTGAGCAAAAAGTACCGATAAACTGAAAACCAACGCTGACATGCCCAACGATACACCGCAGATTTTTCAGCGACAGACTTCACACCAGCAGACATGAACTGCTGAGAACTACTGAAAAGTTAGTGTAACAGTGTCTTTTTGCTGGGAGGTTCTAACTCGAAACCCACCATAGATAGTGAACCCAAAAACTCTTTTTGAAAACTGGTCTTTTCACAACCAGAAACTCTCTATTATTGCTGCCTGCTAACGCCATGCTGTGGGGCGCCGCACAGCGGCGTCCCAGCCCCTTTAGGGGCGACACCAGCAACTTGTTAGCATGGCAGCCCACCCGCAAGGGCAAATGGTGAATGATGCAGAGGATTAGCAGCTTTCTTGCTGAACTGATTGAAGCGCACAATCTCTGATATTTAAAAGCTTCCAGGCGATAAAGAAGCTGATGCAACTTTGAACTGGCATAGGGCCACTGAGCAAAAAGTACCGATAAACTGAAAACCAACGCTGACATGCCCAACGATACACCGCAGATTTTTCAGCGACAGACTTCACACCAGCAGACATGAACTGCTGAGAACTACTGAAAAGTTAGTGTAACAGTGTCTTTTTGCTGGGAGGTTCTAACTCGAAACCCACCATAGATAGTGAACCCAAAAACTCTTTTTGAAAACTGGTCTTTTCACAACCAGAAACTCTCTACTATTGCTGCCTGCTAACCGCATAGCTGACGGGCTGCGTAGCAGTCCCAGCCGAGCGAGTTGTTAGGTGAGCACATTATAGGAACTGGACGTGGAAATGAAGCTGGGCGAAAGATACAGGTTTAAAGGACAGCATGAGCTGTTTTATATCGGGACATACGGGCCTTGGTATCAATTTTCAAAAACTAATAATCCTTGCGTGGTCTGGTGTGAGTTATTACAAACTGAACTACATAAGATTGAAAAGATTAATGAAAAGATTAAAGACACCTAACGCCATGCTGTGGGGCGCCGCACAGCGGCGTCCCTGCCCCTTTAAGGGCGACACCAGCAACTTGTTAGCATGGCAGCCCATCCGCAAGGGCAAATGGTGAATGATGCAGAGGATTAGCAGCTTTCTTGCTGAACTGATTGAAGCGCACAATCTCTGATATTTAAAAGCTTCCAGGCGATAAAGAAGCTGATGCAACTTTGAACTGGCATAGGGCCACTGAGCAAAAAGTACCGATAAACTGAAAACCAACGCTGACATGCCCAACGATACACCGCAGATTTTTCAGCGACAGACTTCACACCAGCAGACATGAACTGCTGAGAACTACTGAAAAGTTAGTGTAACAGTGTCTTTTTGCTGGGAGGTTCTAACTCGAAACCCACCATAGATAGTGAACCCAAAAGCTCTTTTTGAAAACCGGTCTTTTCACAACCAGAAACTCTCTATTATTGCTGCCTGCTAACGCCATGCTGTGGGGCGCCGCCGCAGGCGGCGTCCCAGCCCCTTTAGGGGCGACACCAGCAACTTGTTAGGTGCCTAGTGCTGAGGGTTTATTTTAGATGTGAGAATATGATCTTGCCATTTACCCGCAATCTGTAAATACGACTTTGCAAGTCCCTCACGCTCAAAGCCCAACTTATTCAATACGGCTGCACTTCTGGCGTTTGTTGGAATATAGTTTGCCATAATCCTGTGGAGATTGAACTCACGAAATATTTGATCAATTGCTGAAGTTAAAATCTCCGTCATTAACCCTTTACCTTGATGTTTTGCAGCAATGGAATACCCTAGATTGCAGGCTTGAAATGGGCCAAAGACAATGTTTGTGAAGTTACAAACGCCAATAATCTCATTTCTGTCGGGAGTTAAAGCCGCAAGTTTAACTGCTGTTTTATTGTCAAGAAACCTGTGATTATCACTGAGCATTTGTGAAAAATTATGCAACGTAAAATAGTCGTGTTTTCTCGTTGGTTCCCACTGTTCAAGATGCTCTTTATTTTCTAAGTGATATTTCAGCATTAACTCGGACTCTTCTTTGCCAAGGACTTCAATCACTGTTCTATCTGTTTTTATTCTCATACAACTCGGTGTTGGATATTTGGCAGCACCTAACGCTGGCAGCAAGGGTGGCGAACGCAGTGAGCCATCCCTTTGCCTGTATTTGTTAGCCCGGCAGCCCTGCCGCCTGGGACAATGTTGATAGATGCAGAGGAGTTTCAGTAAAACCTGCACCTGCTGCACCGATTGAAGTGCATAAAAGTTACCGCTGGAAAACTTGCAGGCAACGCCAATGCTGATACAACTTTTAACTGGTTTAGTGCGCCGGACCAAATACTCATAAACACCGTGAACCCACGCTGACATGCCCAACAAGACACCGCAGATTTTTCATCGACTGACACAGAATCTACAGACATGCATTACTGAGAATTACTCAAAACTGGAATTGACCAGACTGATTGCTGGCGTAGATTTTGGTTCGTGACTCATCTATTGGAAAAATAGAAAAAACTTTCATACTGCTGCCGGCTAACCTCAAAGCTGACGGGCGCACAGTATGTGTGTCCCAGACTGGCGTGTTGTTAGGTGGCGATAAACACAGGATTAAAGACAGGATTAAAGACATGGAAATAAAAGACACACATTTAACTATTGTTTACACAGTGAACGACCAAAAAGCGTTTGAGGCGGAGAAGGCTAGAATAAGAAACTATTTCGAATCACCAGATGGCAAGCCTTGGGCTATCACTGCATGGTCGATAGATCACGAAATTAAGAGGCTAGGGCTTATCGAAGAAGCCTTGGAAAAGGATAGAGTCGATCTGGCTAAACGAATAATCAAAGCGATAAACCTTTGTGACTATGAAACTCTGGCCGACTTCGACTTGGATATAGACGCCGACTAAGCCACCTAACGCCTGGTTCAGGGGCGCCGTAGGCGTCCCTTGGAACCACTTGTTAGCTGCTGGTTATGGTATACCGGAAGAAATCCATCTCTAAGTCTACGTCAACTTCCCTCTTAAGGACGAAGTTGTTCTTTGTAGTTTTTCCTATAACAGAAGTCCAAAAAGCTAATGCTTTTTTGTTTTTAGTTAATACTCGTGTTATCCACCGCCCGGGAAACTTAGAAACTGAAAGTTCAAAGGCTTTCCTTCCAACACCTTGGCCCTTGAATTTTTTTAGGACAAAAAATTGACCTATATCGAACCAAGACTTATCTGGTGGATACCTTCTTAAAAGTGAAAATCCTGCTATTTCTCCATTACATAAAACTAGAAAGGGGAAATGGTCATCACTACTCCAATAACTATCTATGATGCCTTGGGGAAACTCAAACTTCCCACTCTGTGAAGGAGATAGGTTTAAGAAATCAGACATTTCATAGATATAGTAATGAAACAGCCCTTTTACTGTTTCTTTGTCCTCAGTTACAGCTGGGACTAACTCAACTTTATAGCTCATTACTTAAGAATATTTCGTATGCTTACTTTGATGATATGCCAAGGTCTTTCTCTGAAAAAATATTATATTTACCAGTTACAATTTTTTGGTCATGTAATACACATCTGTATTATCTGCATAGTTATCTAGAATCATTCGCGTTTCATAACCATGTTTCTTGTAGAATGGTTCAGCTTGAAAACTCGCAGTATGAAGCATAACAGAATGGCACCCTTGCTTTCTGGCATGAGACTCAAGCTCTAAAAGTAACTTAGACCCAAGCCCTTTTCCTTTTTGTGATTCTGATACCCAAAGGTAATCAACTGAAAGCCATCTGCCTTTAATACGTCCCGAAATTCCAGCTATTTTTTTGTCATCAATTCCATCGTAGTAGCAAACTACATCTTCATCCTTTACACCTTCAAGATAGGGGCGATTATACTCTTTCAATGCATTTCGTATTTCTGAAATATCTTCTTTGTTTGGCTTTTCGTTGAGAACAAGTTTCATAATTTGTGAATTTTGAATGTAATGTGAAATGTTGTACTGAGTGCAGCTAACGCCTGCTTCAGCCGCGCGTCGCAGGCGCGTCGGGTGGAGGGGCTTTAGCCCCGGAACGAACTGGAAGCATTTGTTAGGCGCTGGAATGAGAACGCAGCAGCTAATGCAAATATCAGTGCATCGAACCATAAGAACCACGAAATAGTCTTTGACTGAAAATATTCAGGCTCACCGTTGAACCTTACTTCAGCTGCCTGTAATTCTAGCTGCCTTGCATTTAGTTCTTCATTTAACCTTCTCAAATGAAGAGATACTTCTTCGTTTGAACGATTTGAATAACGCAACTTAAAGTTATAGTTATCTATGACTTGCTCCCATTCATAGACTCTATCGTATGCTCTTTCCCAAGAATTTTGTGGTAAAACAAACCAACCTAAAAAAGCAAATAGCAATGAGAACGACAATAACCCAACTGCTATGCCCAACTTTTTTTTCTGTGTAATGAACAGAAATGCAACCAGACATGTCAAAAATAAAAGAGCAAACTCAACACCTAACAATAGGTTTCCAGACTCTTTACCGAAAATTCCCCGCTGACTTTCAGCAAACAAACCTAACTGAATTGCAACAAATGCAAATATTGAACAAAAAATAACATACATTACTGAATACTCAATAATGAGAGTTAAAGACCTTTATCTAAAAGCTAGCTCTTTCTATTTCAATTTTATTGCCTCGTAAATCCGAATAAAATACCTTCACCGAATCTCCCACAAAATCTTTGATCATTATTGAAATATTAAGCCCGTCTTGATTAAATTTTTCTTCATCAAATTTAATATTGGTTTCATTTGGATATTTTGGGATTAATAAATAATCCCTTTCCCATTTTTCAATCATATCTAGCAACTCTTTTGAGACGTCCAATTCTGACATGCAGAAAGCAGCTCCTTCATGATCCCAAGTTGATACTTCATAATCAGCCATAACTAAGATTTCGGTAACTAATTCTTTATCACCATCCAAAAAATACAACTTATTCATAATATACTCGATACTGGAAGTGGCGCCTAACGCCATGCTGTGGGGCGCCGCACAGCGGTGTCCCAGCCCCTTTAGGGGCGACACCAGCAACTTGTTAGCATGGCAGCCCACCCGCAAGGGCAAATGGTGAATGATGTAGAGGTTTAGCAGCTTTCTTGCTGAACTGATTGAAGCGCACAATCTCTGATATTTAAAAGCTTCCAGGCGATAAAGAAGCTGATGCAACTTTGAACTGACATAGGGCCACTGAGCAAAAAGTACCGATAAACTGAAAACCAACGCTGACATGCCCAACGATACACCGCAGATTTTTCAGCGACAGACTTCACACCAGCAGACATGAACTGCTGAGAACTACTGAAAAGTTAGTGTAACAGTGTCTTTTTGCTGGGAGGTTCTAACTCGAAACCCACCATAGACAGTGAACCCAAAAACTCTTTTTGAAAACTGGTCTTTTCACAACCAGAAACTCTCTATTATTGCTGCCTGCTAACGCCATGCTGTGGGGCGCCGCACAGCGGTGACCCAGCCCCTTCAGGGGCGACACCAGCAACTTGTTAGCATGGCAGCCCACCCGCAAGGGCAAATGGTGAATGATGCAGAGGTTTAGCAGCTTTCTTGCTGAACTGATTGAAGCGCACAATCTCTGATATTTAAAAGCTTCCAGGCGATAAAGAAGCTGATGCAACTTTGAACTGGCATAGGGCCACTGAGCAAAAAGTACCGATAAACTGAAAACCAACGCTGACATGCCCAACGATACACCGCAGATTTTTCAGCGACAGACTTCACACCAGCAGACATGAACTGCTGAGAACTACTGAAAAGTTAGTGTAACAGTGTCTTTTTGCTGGGAGGTTCTAACTCGAAACCCACCATAGACAGTGAACCCAAAAACTCTTTTTGAAAACTGGTCTTTTCACAACCAGAAACTCTCTATTATTGCTGCCTGCTAACCCTCAGCTTCAACGGTGCGCCGACAGGCGCATCCGGTGGAATGGAGCGCAGCGGAATGGAACGAATTGGAAGCGTTTGTTAGGTGCATGGCACGATCTCTTGGAGAGAACTATGAGTATTGACTGGAGCCAGAAATATACAAACCACGCCTTCTATAGCGGAATGCTGAAGTCTTACCAGTCTGCCCCTGTAGTGGCTCAATACATGGCAGATCAAGACGTGTTCCTTTGTGCTGGACATGGCAATAAAAAGAGAGAAGACTTCCTGTGGATTGGTGATGAGATAAAGCCAAGGACTATCGGTACTGATCCCGGCAGCAAAGATGGAGACTATGGCTGTGAGCTGGAAGGCTTTACAAATGATGATGGAAAGGTGGTTGTCACCAAGGCTAAATACAGCACCTAACCGCAAAGCTGACGGGCGCACAGTATGTGCGTCCCTGTTGAGCGGGTTGTTAGGCTGCGATAACGAACAAACTACAGGTAAAACAATGAATAACTACGAGCAGGCTGAGAAATATTTAAATGATCGGGATTACAAAATGGAAGTAATCCTCGATAACGGTCTCCATCGCTATTTGAAATTCACAAATAATGGTAGATGGGATGGACATTTCTTCATTACCACTTGGCCGAATCATCTTTGCATTTCCGGCGATATGGGGACATTTGTTTTCAGTCGTATCGAAGACATGATGTATTTCTTCAAAGGAGAAGGAGTTAACCCCAGTTACTGGAGTGAAAAAATAAAAGCCGAAACGCTTTTTGGCGGTGGGTATAGAGAGTTCAATTTCGAGAAGTTCGAAAAATACATCAAAGAAAAGCTAGAGCCGCTCCTTTCAGAAGAGTGTGCAGATTACGTTGATAAGGAAGAAGTTCAGGAAGCCCTTGAAGCTCTCGAAAGCACCGAAGAAGACGAGTACGGCGCTGTCGATTTTATGCGCTCTCTGAATATTAGTGGTGTTGACAGCTGTGACTGGAGCTGGGATTTCGAGGAATACACTTTCCATTACCTGTTCGCTTGCCATGCAATCAACTTCGCCTGCAACACTTACTTGGCAGCAAAACCGGATAACGAGGTAGCGGCCTAACGCCTGCGTGAACCGCGCGCCGTAGGCGCGTCGGGTGGCGCCCTGAAAGGGCGGAACGTATTCCACGCACTTGTTATGGCTCGTGTTTATTGGTTTCACCTTTCTCAGCAAAGTAGTTTCTTTTTGAAACATGCCCTAACAACATTCCAAAAATAGAGATAAAAGCTGAAGGTATTTGTACAAAAGCAATTAAGTAGCCATTAGCTGGCCCCAGATTATAATAAATATATAAAAAACAAAGAGTATGGAATACAATAAGACTTAAAAACATGGTTAACATTTTATATTCTTTGGCCAAAAATAAAGGGATCAAGAAGGATAGTAAGAATCCGAATAGAATTGACACAGTATTTTTACCTATAATAAATATCCGATAACAAATTCATTTGAGTACAATAATACGTATATTAAAATGCCAACTTTGCTTCAGATACAAGAAAATAGCTGGCTTTTAATACATAAACTTAACTTGATAACTTATGACATTTATTAAGGCTTCAAGATTTAAATAAAAAATTATATTCTTGTTACTGAATATACTTGCTATTAACACTTATTTAATTTGAATAGTTTGATATTGCACTGAGAGCCATAACAGCTATTAGATCTCAAGCAAGTGATATTAGATATTACACTCACACGCGGCATATCCCCCTAAATCAAGAAATATTAACTCGCTTGAGATATATCCCGACTTTTCAATCTGTCAAAAAATCATTAATTATCAACAGACTATGGGCCATTTTACATACCGCCCCGAATAGGACGCAAGTGAGTTATTTGCATTTTTGGTATTTTCTTCAATAATACTGTACAAATAAACAGCTTTTGAGTTTACCATGCCATCTCCTTTTATGACTGATGTACGCAACACCCTCAGAGTGAAGCGCTATAGCTATAAAACTGAACAGTCCTATTGTTATTGGATCAAGTACTTCATTCGTTATCAACACATGAAGCATCCTCAGTATTTAGGGCCTGATCATGTCAGACAATTTTTGACTTATCTTGCCGTTCAGCGTCGGGTTGCGACTTCAACACAAAACCAGGCATTGAATGCTCTGAACTTTTTATACAAACAAGTTTTAGGTAGACCTTTGGGGGATGTCAGCAATCTGGTCAAAGCCAAAAAGGCCACAAAGATTCCTGTGGTGTTTGAACGACATGAAGTGAATGCAATTTTCACAGTGATCAGCCCTACACACAAGTTACCGGTTCAACTGATGTATGGTTCCGGGTTGCGGCTAATGGAGTGCCTTCGCCTGCGTATTAAGGACATTGATTTCAACCGTATGGCCATTATTGTTCGCAGTGGTAAAGGCAATAAGGACCGGGTAACCATCTTGCCAGACCAGCTTATTCCTGAGCTAAAAGCTCGCATAAGCGAGGTTCGCCTTCTCCATATCATGGATAAAGAGGCCGGTTTTGGTGAAGTATGGATGCCGGATTCTCTGGCAAAAAAATACCCATCTGAAGCAAAAAGCCTTCATTGGCAGTATCTATTTTGTTCTCACAAGCGTTCAATCGATCCAAGGGATGGACATGAGCGACGCCATCATATTGATGACAGTACTTTGCAACGAGCAGTAAAACGAGCCATTGAGTTATCCGGTATAGAAAAGAAAGGAAGCTGCCATACTTTCAGACATTCTTTTGCCACGCATTTGCTTGATGATGGCTACGATATTCGAACGGTTCAGGAGCTTCTTGGACACAAAGACCTGAAGACAACCCAGATCTACACTCATGTGCTAAACCGTGGTGGCCACGCAGTAAAGAGTCCTTTGTGCAAAATATAACAGGCACGCTACCGCACGGGGACCTCCCCGAGACAGCTGAAGAGCACTTATCCCTTTGGCTCAATAGCTTCCTGCTTGAGTGAATACATTCTATTGAGCGACATTGTGCCAGTATTCTCTATTGAAGGGTAGGTAGCAGTGCCTATTTATGGCTGTCTTATATTTTTCGTGATCCATTCACCACGCCTATACGTAGAAAAAGGCATAACAATACATTGGCTGGCAGGCACGACAAGGAGTGAAGTTATATGGGTTACCGGAGCGGCGATTGATGCAGGCAGGGTCAATATATTATGGCTAAAGTAAGCAAGCGTTTATTAGTCCTTAACGCCGTGTTGTTTCAGCTGGTTTGGTTTATTGCTGTGCAAGGTGACAATCTGTATGCGCTATTGGCATTACTCTTCTTGCTTGTTATGCACTTCACGCTAATGAAACCGGACGCACAGGAGTTACGACTGATCTTTGCCGTACCAGTCGTTGGTATCGTTGCTGACACTTTAATTATGAATGCAGGATGGATTGAGTATCAGAGTACTGATCATTTTCTTATTCCTATCTGGCTATGCGTTTTGTGGGTTGCGTTCGCGACTACTCTTAAACATTCGATGAGTTGGGTATTTAAGACCTTCTGGTTACCTCCATTGGTGGGCTTGCTGGTTGTGCCATTCAGTTATTGGGCAGGCATTAAATTATCAGGGGCTCAGCTTTTGATCCCCATGGAAAGGCTACTGCTGCTGGAAGGCTTGGTCTGGGCTGTTTTATTGACTCTGATTGGCCATACAACAAGAAAACAGGAACAATCCTTATGCTAGCGTCTTTAACCCCAAAATCGATCATTATATTCAGCCCGGTTCTACTACTCTCTCCGTTCGCTCAAGCAGATCATCCGGCAGTTATCGGGTATGCATATCATTCGGGAACACAACAACTGGCATACACTGAAGAGCACACATTCCCGGACTTCCTGTCTCATCATGTTGTTTATAAAGAGACTGACGGAAGTATTTTCGCCAGCAAAACCATCGACTACAGCGATAGCTATATTGCGCCTGATATCATCCAGACAAATCAGCGTAATGGAGAACTGATCAAAACCGAGTTCGTGGACGATGCAATCAAAGTTTCTTACAGAACAAGCTTCGGTGCAGACACTCAACAATCAGACATTGCCTTTTCCCCTGACCTGGTGATCGATGCCGGCTTCGATCACTACATTCGTTTAAACTGGGACGCCCTCATAGCAGAAAAAGAAACAGTGATTCAATACCTGATACCAAGCCACCAACGAAAAATCGATCTCCGCATAAAAACAGTTGAATGCAAGAAAGACCTGAAAAAGACTCATATTTGCTTCAATATTGCCGCAGACAGCTGGTTATATCGCATGCTCTCGTCGTCACTTACACTCAGCTATGACAAGCAAAGCCAAAAGCTGATGATTTTCTCTGGCCGCTCTAATATCAGCGATAAGAACGGTGATTATCAAGACGTCACTATTCGCTATCAATTCCATACACCTATTAAAAACCAAGAGATTAGTTATGTTGCGAATTAGCACTCTGCTGATGGTTCTGTTTTTATTTGGCTGCAGCTCCGTCGATATCAGCCAATATCAAGATAACCAACCCACTCTCTCATTACCGGAGTTTTTCAATGGTCCTCTGACAGCCCACGGGATTCTGAAGAATCGAAGCGGCGAGGTAATACGCTACTTTAACGCCACCATGACAGGGAGCTGGGACGAAGAGGGGATTGGCACTCTGGATGAGGATTTTATTTTTGACGACGGTGAAAAACAAAAACGTATCTGGACATTCACACCGGATGGCAAGGGCAGCTACCTGGCCAGTGCAGGAGACGTTAAAGAAGCCGTGCCTGTGAAAACATCTGGCAATGCCTTATTTATGGCGTATGTACTGAACATCTTCTACAAGGGTGAACCTCTCGAAGTGTCGATAGACGACAAAATGTACCTGGTCAGCGATAAAGTCATCATCAATGAATCCATCATGACCAAGTTCGGTGTCGACTTGGGCTATATTACTCTGACGATCATCAAAGACGGGAATGATACCGGCAGCTGAAGATAGTTTCCGTTTGGGCATTCGATCCATGCAGTAGTTTCATCTGCTTTAATATCTATTCGCGAAAGATATTCAAAGCTGGTGTGGGGCTTCTGTACTGATAGGAGCACTCAGTAATGCACTAATGAGTTTATCCTGAAAGATTGAACTCACAGAGAACTCAGGGCTCCTTTGGCCAGTAGCTTTACAACCGCCTTTCACCACCCCTATCAGGAATACATGGACTCGTAAAAAATGCCCAAAATTTGAATGATCGTCCACTGCCTTTCCTTCAAGCCAATCACATGTTCCTCCTGATTATTGACCGTTAATACACTAAGCCCCTGGAAACAGAAAAATACCCATCTTGCTGTTGGGTTCTGGCAGGGCTTTTTTTTCTGGTCTGGAAATACACGACTTTGCTTTTTCAGTTCCTGCCTGATTCTGTGCTGGATAGCAGCATAGACCATCAGGCATAGAGTCATCACCATTAACAGGGCTTCAATACGTTCCGCTTTCTTCAGATAGAGCGAAGAGACCAGAAAGTCCGGGCTCTTCAGGAACCGAAAGCCGCCTTCAACTTTTTGTTGCGACTTATAAGTAGACAGCAGCTCAGAGGCATTCAAACTATTTTTATCCAGTTCATTGGTGCTTAGGATAAAACAACCCAGTGAGGCTTCTGCATGCTCCCTTTTCTCGCAGGAAACAAAGCACTCAGCCTGCACAAAGTACTCGAAGTGATCAGGCTTGCTATCCGGCGATGGTCTTCCTTTGCCCGAATAGCAGGGTTTACGGATAACCTCTGGCTCTGTTTCGCTTTGGCAAAGTCTCGATTGTTTCTGCCACAAGGCAAAAGCCTTCAATGCATCGTCCCGGCACAAAAAGGCCTTTTTGCTCAGCTTCTCCAGATCACGGGCCTCTTTCAGTGACTGCTTTTGCATCTTTCGGGTCAATGTTTTCCGTTCACTAAGCCCGCGCTTTTTGTTGAGAAACAGGAACCATCGTTGCTGAACCCCTCCGTAGCAGGAAGGCACTTCAGCTGAGTAGTAATCTTCATAGCCTTCAACAGGCACCAGCGACATGGTTGGCGCTTTGCAGACCAGCTCCTTTGCCTCCTTGATGTTCAGGGGCACCCGGGAGATAAACAGCTGCTTTTGCTCATCAAGCAACTGAAGGGTTTCTGCAACATACATGGCAGCATCAGCAACCAGATAGCGGCTATTCAAAGCGGCCTTAAAACATGACAGATGATTTTTGATAATTTCCTGAAAACAGGTTTTGTCGTTTACATTACCGCTGGCAGGGGCCATAAACACAGGGATGCCCGCCTGATTTTCAGTCATTAACTGCAAGACTACCTGATTCAGGTCAGGCCGGTGGTCACGGCTGTAACCTTGGCAGATATGAATACAATTTAAGTCGTCTGGATTGTCATGACTGTTATAGACTCCATCCACATGAAAGCTGGTGCCATCCAGATTTAATGCCTTGCAAGGAAGTTTCAGATGATTGACGACCTTGACGGCCAGATTGAGATACAAGTCGCTAACACCAGCGTCGTACAAACTGTCGAGAGCCCGACCAAGTACCTTGTCGTTCAAGTGTTCAGCCTGTATATCTTCCCCGATAAGGCGGTCAATCGGCTTATCCTCAAAAAACTCAGGGAGCATGTACAGAGTTTGCCCCGTAAAGCCCAAGCCATTGATGATCATTGCAACTACAGCTTGTCCAATAGTGACATTACGAACATCGGAGTCATTTGTGATACGGGCATCAATGTATTCGGCTATCTTTAACTCCCGACACATAGCGGCAACCAAGCCAAGGTGGTTGAGGTTCTTAGACTGGTATTGAGCTTGAGGCATGTTGGTGCACCTGAATGTCTGTTTATTTCTTTGACAACAGATTTTAGGCAAATATCAATCGGGGTGGTGAAAGGCAGTTACAATCACTGCATTCAGCGTAACCAATGGATTGACACCAAAAGAAATGCCAAGGTTTGGCTGATTATCCCTTGTAGCGAAGCCAACGCCGGGGACCAGCTCACGAGATTCCATTATGTGGAAATCAAAGATATTGGTCGTTTCTGGACAGTCTGGGTAGGTTGATTTCGGTATAACGTTCTGTTTTATATCGTTAACGAATCTGGCGTCATGACCACACCAGTAGATAAGCTCTCTAACAGCCTGTGACAGCAACCCATTCTCATCCATGGCCTGCCCTATGGACTCTTCTGTGAATTGGGGAAACGCCTTGTGAAACAGAGTAGCCAGAATCGCCTTTATTTTATGCTCATGATTGACTGTGGATTCCCTATTGCCAGAGTCGAACTGTTTTTGAAAACAGAGAGCATATTGCAATACCAGCCCCTGGGCATTTTTTGCCAGTTCAGAAAAAGCCACCTTGGCCCGATCCTCTGATTTTTCAAAATCAAGAAATTTCTGACACCTGGTGGAGAAAAAATAATCTTCACCCAGCTCATGCATACTTTTCGTATCACCAGAATCCCGCATGCCTACGGGACCCACATTGGGATGTTCTGACGCTTTTTTCCACTGAAGCATCCTACCCTCGCTAGAGGCATCGACATAAGAGGAAAGAACATAGTGCTTTCGGTTCGTCACTGAATCATGGTCAGCCGCCATTACCTCTGGGGCATATAATCCGCAACTGAATAACACACCGCAATCATGGGCATACTTATAGAGTCCCTCGAAAATCTGATCCGCCTTTGTTACTGGATCAAGCACATAAGGGTATAAATGATAAGGCGCATCTTTGGTTGATTTCAGGTGCAGACAATAACCTGTCTTGTCATCAATGTAGCGACACTTTTCCTCCAGTTTTGCCTTTATGGTGGGAGAAATTAATGTCGCCAGATCAGTCTGCACATTTTCCCAGCGATATCTGCCGACCACTTCAGGAATTGAGCTTTTCAAGCCATGCTGGCTAGCTATGGTTGCCATCAGGCTGATTTTATTACCCTCTTTTGCCAGTTCTTCCGGCTTTTCCGTATCACTGAGAAATTTCAAATAATCCCAGCCGCCATCCGTTCGCTGAATGACCAGCGTTCGCCCGCACACCTCGATAGATTGACCCATCAATGATGCTGTCGGGGGAGGGTCTGACCACTGCTGCGAATTGTCCAGTTTTTGCCAATCATTATCAAACTGATTTTCCTGTGGCTGATAATCTTTATCCAGTGATAACAACAACTGCCAAATGTTAGGACTTCCCATAGTATTGAGGGGATGAACAGATCTGCAAAACAGGGTTTCCCGCTGTTTTTCGCAATCAGGATGGTTTAACCAGTTATTTAGCACGTAAATTCGATGGCCTGGAGGGGCAAGCCGTAGAAATAGTTCAATGATATTAAAATGTAAGTAAGTGACGCCGGTGTACGCTACAAATCGATTATATGCAGATGAACTTGGTGGTCTTGCCGAAGCCTCATTGCCTGGGTCCGGCCACAGGTCCGGACGGTAACTTTTCAGCCTGGTTGTAAACTTTGCATCACACTCACGGAAGTACGAATCCGATCGAATCCATGACAGGCCATCCATCAAAAGCCAATCCATGAATTTCCTGAAATCATTGGCATGGTTGAGGCCATTGCAGCATTTGACCTGGCTAATCAGGGTGTTCCATCTATCACTATAATGATCATCTTTCTGTAAAAGACCTACACTGTTTACCGAAACGGTATCATTCATTAGGGTAAAAATTTTTGCCGCCCACAGGCTTACATATTTCAGATCCAAATATTTCCCATGATCCGCACATAATCCATTTTCCGATCCATAACTCCCCTTATGGCAAATGGGTATTTGTTCCATGACAAGATGGATAAATGGCAGCTCATACTTCTCTGAATTCAGCTCTTCCTCGTGCATCTGCATTCCGGATTCATTGGGCAAGGTCCATAAAAACGGAGCTACTCGATTTACCGTATTGACAAACAATCGTTCATTGGTCAAACCAGCTTCTTTGGCCATAAGAAAAGGAGATTTATTAAGATTAACCGATGCGTCTTTGAACGCCTGTATAGAGACGGTAACACCCATTTCAGTCAATAATTCGGAGCATTGGTGAAGTCCTCCCAATACAGCAATCATTGCAATCAGCTTCTGTTCTTCCTGACAAAATGAAACAATAAGTTTGCGGGCTTCTTTTTGCGATTGTTGTGCAATAGCTTCAAGAACAAATACCATTATCATGCTTTTTTTGTATCTGTGAATCTGTCTCCTATTAGAAATTCGGTGGAATCGAAATTGATGCTCATTCAGGTCTCTAACCATCATTCTGGTATTGCATCCACGGCGGAGGTACTTAAAGAAAATCATTAACCTGGCCAATGAAACCTTTGGTATTGATTGTGCAATTACTTCCTGAAATAACATACCATCAATGGATCGGGAATTTAGAATCTCCTCGGAAAGAAGGTCAAAGCGAGAGTCCGGATCAGCAAAAGCACCCTTGACAAACAACAGGTCCGGGCAATGATCTTCGCAGTTATCGACCAGCTTTATCATCGTATCAAAAGGGAGGTATACGGTAGTTTCACGGTCAAAATCAAGACTGCTGGATAGAGGATTGATGGGGAACCCTTGCTCAATAATATAGCTAAGTACTTTCAGATTGTTTTTTTCGACCCCGGCCCAAATAGCAATATCCCGTGCTATTGTTTGAACATCAACCGCTATTTTTTTCCTTGATTCGATACCGCTTGTAATTTCCGATTTATTCCTGTTAACGATGTAAGTATCATTATCAAAATATTCTTTAACCTCTCTTTTCAGCTCATTAACTTTATCCATTAGACTGATATTGACATGTAATTTATCAAATTGTTGGAAAAGCTTCTCAAATTCTTCTTTTACACATTCTTCTTTATCATGTTCTGAAGTCAGTAATTCCAGCAACTTTTTTTGCTCTAGCTGACCATGTACAGAGCTGGGGGCTCCTTTCTGGTTGCCTTCGGCCCCAACTTCTATATCGATGTTTTTCGAACTGTGAAGTGTGGAATGACTGACACTGTAGCCGGCAAGATCAGGTGAGTTGTCAATGCGTTGAAATTGGGGCCCAGATACTCCGGTGTTGCCAGATACAACATTGGCAGGATTGAAGTATATCTCTTTGCCTTCAGTGGGTCTTACTGTCAGCGATTTATAGTTCCCTATTCCTTCACTATCACTGACCTCGGAAATTAGGCCAGATCCGGTCATGGTATTGGTATTTTTTTCTGTTACATCCATATTTGCGCAACCTTATCAAAATGTCCTTTCTACTTTTGACAATGAGAACGAAAAAAAATTCCAATTCCCGGGCCACAACCGACAATTGCGATATAACCCCTGTTCCCTCTTTCAAGAAAAACATTCAAAACTGGTATGGGGCTACTGATAGCAGCACTCATTAATCCGGTGGTAAGTTTATCCTGAAAGATTAACTCACAGAGAGGTCAGAGCTCCCCTGACCAGTAGCTTTACAATCACTGCATTCAGCGTAACCAATGGATTGACACCAAAAGAAATGCCAAGGTTTGGCTGGTTATCCCGCGTAACAAAACCAACACCGGGGACCAGCTCACGAGGTTCAAATATGAAGAAATCAAAGATATTGGTCGTTTCAGGACAGTCTGGGTAGGTCAACTTCGGTATAACATTATGTTTAATGTCGTTAACAAATCTGCCGTCATAACCGCACCAGTAGATAACCTCTCTGACAGCCTGTGACAGCAGACCATCTTCATCCATTGCCTGAGCCGCACACTCTTCTGTGAATCGGGGAAACGCCTTCTGAAACAGAGTAACAAGAATCGCCTTTATTTTATGCTCATGATTAAGTGTGGACTCCCTATTGCCAGAGTCGAACTGATTTTGAAAACAGAGAGCATATTGCAATACCAGCCCTTGGGCATTTTTTGCCAGTTCAGAAAAGGCCACCTTGGCCCGATCCTCTGACTTTTCAAAATCAAGAAATTTCTGACATCTGCTGGAAAAAAAATAATCTTCACCCAGCTCATGCATACTTTTCGTATCACCGGAATCCCGCATACCCACTGGACCCACATTGGGATGTTCTGACGCTTTTTTCCACTGAAGCATCCTCCCCTCGCTGGAGGCATCGACATAAGAGGAAAGAACATGGTGCTTCCGGTTCGTCACTGAATCATGGTCAGCCGCCATTACCTCTGGGGTATATAATCCGCAACTGAATAAAACACCGCAATCATGGGCATACTTATAGAGTCCCTCGAAAATCTGATCCGCCTTTGTTACTGGATCAAGCAAATAAGGGTATAAATGATAAGGCGCATCTTTGGTTGATTTCAGATGAAGACAATAACCTGTCTTGTCATCAATGTAGCGACACTTTTCCTCCAGTTTTGCCTTTATGGTGGGAGATATTAATGTCGTCAGGTCAGTCTGCACATTTTCCCAGCGATATCTGCCGACCACTTCAGGAATTGAGCTTTTCAAGCCATGCTGGCTGGCTATGGTTGCCATCAGGCTGATTTTATTACCCTCTTTTGCCAGTTCTTCCGGTTTTTCTGTATCGCTGAGAAATTTCAGATAATCCCAGCCACCATCCGTTCGCTGAATGACCAGCGTTCGCCCGCACACCTCGATAGATTGACCCATCAACGATGCTGTCGGGGGAGGGTCTGACCACTGCTGCGGATTGTCCAGTTTTTGCCAATCATTATCATACTGATTTTCCTGTGGCTGATAATCTTTATCCAGTGATAACAGTAACTGCCAAATGTTAGGACTTCCCACAACATTGAGGGGGTAAGCAGTTCTGCAAAACAAGGCTTCCCGCTGTTTTGCACAATCAGGATTGTTTAACCAGTTATTTAGCACATGGATTCGATGGCCTGGAGGAGCAAGCCGCAGAAATGATTCAATGATGTCAAAATGTAAGTTAGTGACGCCAGTGGTGTACGTTACAAGTTGAGTATATGCATATGATCTTGGTGGTGTTGCCGAAGCCTCATTGCCCGGGTCCGGCCACAGGTCTGGACGGTAACTTTTCAGCCTGGTTGTAAACTTTGCCTCAGCCTCACGGTAGCGCAATTCCGATCGAACCCATGACAGGCCATCCAGCAAAAGCCAGTCCATGAATTTCCTGAAATCATCAGGATGGGTGAGGCCATTGCAGCATTTGACCTGGCTGATAAGGGTGTTCCATGTCTGACTATACTGGACATCTTCCTGTAAAAGACCTGCACTGTTTGCCAAAATAGTATCATTAATTCCCTTAAAGATTTTTGCTGCCCACAAGCTTACATCTCTCAGATCCAAAGATTTCCCATGATACGCCCATAACCCATTTTCCGATCCATAACTCCCCTTATGGCAAATGGACATTTGTTCCATGACAAGATGGATAAATGGCAGCTCATCCTTCTCTGAATACAGGTGTTCCTCGTGCATCTGCATTCCGAATTGGTCGGGCAAGGTCCATAAAAACGGAGCTATTCGATTGACTGTATTGACAAACAAGCGCTCATTGGTCAAACCAGCCTCTTTGGCCATAAGAAAAGGAGATTTATTAAGATTAACCGATACGTCTTTAAACGCCTGCCTGGAGACGGTAACACCCATTTCAGTCAATAACTCGGAGCATTGGTAAAGTCCTCCTAAAACAGCAATCATTGCAATCAGCTTCTGTTCTTCCTGAGAAAATGAAACAATAAGTTTGCGGGCTTCTTTTTGTGATTGTTGTGCAATAGCTTCAATAACAAACACCATTATTATGTTTTTTTTGTATCTGTGAATCTCTCTTCTAGTAGTAAATCGGTGGTATCGAAATTGATGTTCATTCAAGTCTCTGATTATGTTTCTGCTATTGCATCCACGACGGAGGTAATTAAAGAAAATCATTAATCTGGCCAATGAAACCTTTGGTATTGATTGTGCAATTACTTCCTGAAATAACATACCATCAATGGATCGGGAATTTAGAATCTCCTCTGAAAGAAGGTCAAAGCGAGAGTCCGGATCAGAAAAAGCACCCTTGACAAATAACAGGTCCGGGCAATGATCTTCGCAGTTATCGACCAGCTTTCTCATCGTATCAAAAGGGAGGTATACGGTAGTTTCAAGGTCAAAATCAAGACAGCTGGATAGAGGATTGATGGGGAACCCTTGCTCAATAATATAGGTAAGTACTTTCAGATTGTTTTTTTCGACCCCGGCCCATGTAGCAATATCCCGTGCTATTGTTTGAACATCAACCGCTATTTTTTTCCTTGATTCAATACCGCTTGTAATTTCAAATTTATACCTGCCAACGATGTAAGTATCATTATCAAAGTATTCTTTAACCTCTCTTTTCAGCTCATTAACTTTATCCATTAGACTGATATTGACATGTAATTTATCAAATTGTTGGAAAAGTTTCTCAAATTCGTCTTTTACACATTCTTCTTTATCATGTTCTGAAGTCAGTAATTCCAGCAACTTTGCTTGCTCTAGCTGACCATGACCAGAGCTGGGGGCTACTTTCTGGTTGCCTTCGGCCCCAACTTCTATATCGATGTTTTTCGGACTGTAAACTGTGGAATGACTGACACTGTAGTCGGTAAGATCAGGTGAGTTGTCAATGCGTTGAAATCGGGGCCCAGATACTCCGGTGTTGCCAGATACAACATTGGCAGGATTGAAGCGTCTCTCTTTGCCTTCAGTGGATCTTACTGTCAGCGATTTATAATTCCCTATTCCTTCACTATCACTGGCTTCGGAAATTAGGCCAGATCCAGTCATGGTATTGGTATTTTTGCCTGTTACATCCATATATGCGCACCCTTATCAAAATGTCCTTTGTACCTTTTGACAATGAGAACGAAAAAAAATTCCAATTCCCGGGCCACAACCGACAATTGCGGTATAACCCCGGTTTCCTCTGTGAAATAGCCTTATCCGCTTCACTCTCTGTTCAAGAAAAGCCTTCAAAGCTGGTATGGGGCTACGATATCAGCACTCATTAATCCAGTGGTGAGTTTATCCTGAAAAGATTAAACTCACAGAGAGGTCAGAGCGCCCCTGGCCAGTAGCTTTACAATCACTGCATTCAGCGTAACCAATGGATTGACACCAAAAGAAACGCCAAGGTTTGGCTGGTTATCCCGTGTAACAAAACCAACACCGGGGACCAGCTCACGAGGTTCCAATGTGCAATAATCAAAGATATTGGTCGTTTCTGGACAGTCTGGGTAGGTCGATTTCGGTATAACGTTATGTTTGATATCGTTAACGAATCTGGCGTCATGACTACACCAGTAGACAATCTCTCTAACAGCCTGGGACAGCAACCCATCTTCGTCCATGGCCTGAACCGTGCACTCTTCTGTGAATCGGGGAAACGCCTTGTGAAACAGGGTAGCCAGCATTACCTTTATTTTATGCTCATGATTGAGTGTGGACTCTCTATTGCCAGAGTCGAACTGTATTTGAAAACAGAGAGCATACTGCAATACCAGCCCCTGGGCATTTTTTGCCAGTTCAGAAAAGGCCACCTTGGCCCGATCCTCTGATTTTTCAAAATCAAGAAATTTCTGACACCTGCTGGAGAAAAAATAATCTTCACCCAGCTCATGCATACTTTTCGTATCACCGGAGTCCCGCATGCCTACGGGACCCACATTGGGATGTTCTGAGGCTTTTTTCCACTGGAGCATCCTCCCCTCGCTAGAGGCATTCACATAAGACGAAAGCACATGGTGCTTTCGGTTCGTCACAGAATCATGGTCAGCCGCCATTACCTCTGGAACATATAATCCGCAACTGAATAAAACGCCGCAATCGTGTGCATACTTATAGAGTCCCTCGAAAATCTGATCCGCCTTTGTTACTGGATCAAGAACATAAGGGTATAAATGATAAGGCGCATCTTTGGTTGATTTCAGATGTAGACAATAACCTGTCTTGTCATCAATGTAGCGACACTTTTCCTCCAGTTTGGTCTTTATGGTGGGAGGTATTAATGTCGTCAGACCAGTCTGCACATTTTCCCAGCGATATCTGCCGACCACATCGGGAATTGAACTTTTCAAACCATGCTGGCTGGCTATGGTTGCCATCAGGCTGATTTTATTACCCTCTTTTGCCAGTTCTTCAGGCTTTTCCGTATCACTGAGAAATTTCAGATAATCCCAGTCACCGTCCGTTCGCTGAATGACGAGCGTACGCCCATACACCTCGATAGACTTGCCTATTAACGATGTTATCGGAGGGGGCGCTGTCCATTGCTGTGGATTGTCCAGTTTTTGCCAATCATGTTCAAACTGATTTCCCTGTGGCTGATAATCTTTATCCAGTGATAACAACAACTGCCAAATGTTAGGACTTCCCATAGTATTGAGGGGATGAACAGATCTGCAAAACAGGGTTTCCCGCTGCTTTGCGCAATCAGGATTGTTTAACCAGTTATTTAGAACATAAATTCGATGGCCTGGAGGGGCAAGCCGTAGAAATGATTCAATGAAGTTAAAATGTAAGTTAGTGACACGATTGCTATATGTTTCAAGTTGATCACATAATGCCGGTGATGTTGTCGAATCCTCATTACCCGGGTCCGGCCACAAGTCCGGTCGGTAACTTTTCAGTCTGGTTGTAAAGGGTGCCTCTTTCTCACGGTATTTCGATTCCCCCCGTACCCATGACAAACCATCCATCAAAAGCCAGTCCATGAATTTCTTGAAATCATCGGAACGGGCCAGACCATTGCAGCATTTAACCTGGCTGATTAAGATGTTCCATGTCTCACTATAGCGGGCATCTTCCTGTAAAAGACCTGCACTGTTTGTCAAAGTAGCATCACTCATTCCCTTAAAAATTTTTGCTGCCCACAGGCTTACATCTCCCGGAACCAATGCTGCTCCATGCTTCGGCGCTAAACCATTTTTCGATTCATAACTCCCCTCCTGACAAATCGACAATTGATCCATGACAAGATGAATAAACGACAGTGATTTTTTATCTAAAAGCCAGTGTTCCTGGTGCAGATATAGCCCGAATTTATTGGGCAAGGACCATAAAAACGGAGCTATTCGATTCACTGTATTGGCAAACAGTCGTTCATTCGTCAGACCCGCCTCTTTAGCCATAAGAAAAGGAGAATTTTCAAGATTAACCGAGGCTTTTTTAAACGCCTGCCTGGAGACGGTAATACCCATTTCAGTCAATAGTTCGGAGCATTGGTGCAGTCCTCCCAAAAGTGCAATCATTGCAATCATCTGCTGCTCATCCTGATAAAATGATCCAATAAGATTACAGACTTCTTCCTTTGCTTCTTTTTGTGATTGTTGAGCCATGGCTTCAAGAACAAATACCATTATTATGCTTTTACTGTATCTTTCCATCCTGTGACAATTGGTAATGCGGTGATTTTCGAAACTATGCCTATTAAGGTCTTTAATCATGTCTCTGGCATTACATTTACGACGAAGGTAGTTAAAAAAAATCATTAACCTTCTAAATGAAACCGTTGGTATTGATTGTGCGATTGCCTGCTGAAATAATTCATCTTTAATGTATCTGGAAGTTAAAATCTCCTCGGAAAGAACGTCAAAGCGAGGATCAGCATCAGCAAAAATACCCTTGACAAATAACAGATCTGGAAAGTCTGGCTTGCAGTTATCTACCAGCTTTCTCATCGTGTCAAAAGGGAGGTATACAGTAGACTCAGGATCAAGATCAATACAGCCAGTTTTTCTTTCGATAGGAACCCCTTGTTCAATAATATAGGTGAGCACTTTCAGATTGTCTTTTTCGACCCCCGACCAAATAGCGATATCCCGTACTATTTTTTTAATTTTATCCGCTATTTTTTTTCTTGATTGAGCATCATTTATAGTTTCAAATTCTTTCCCTATGTAGCTGCAAGTACCCGTATCAATATATTCCTTAATCTCTTTTTTCAGCTCATTGACTTCATCCATTAAACTGATACCGACATGTAATTTATCAAATTGTTGGACAAGTTTCTCTAATTCTTCTTTTACACATTGTTCGTTAACATTTTCTGAAGTAAGTAATTCCAGCAACTTTTTTTGCTTTACCTGACCATGGCCAGAACCGGGTGCTACTTTGTGGTTGTCTTCTGCCCCACCTTCTATACCGATGGTTTTCGGGCTGCAAGGCTTGGGATGACTGACATTACAGTCGGTAAGATTAAACGAGCTGTCAATGCGTTGAAATCCGGTTCCAGATACTCCGGTGTTGCCAGATACAACATTGCCAGGATTGAAGAGTCTCTCGTTGCCTTCAGTGGATCTTACTGAGAGCGATTTATAATTCCCTATTCCTTCACTATCACTGGCTTTGGAAATTAGGCCAGATCCGGTCATGGTATTGGTATTTTTGCCTGTTACATCCATATATGCGCACCCTTATCAAAATGTCCTTTTTACCTTTTGACAATGAGAACGAAAAAAAATTCCAATTCCCGGGCAGCAACCGACAAATTGCGGTATAACCCCTGCTCACTCTGTGAAATAGCCTTATCCGCTGCACTGTCTGTTCAAGAAAAGCATTCAAAGCTAGTATGGGTCCACTAATCTGAGGATTTAGAACATGAGCGAACAAGACAAATACACCCCTCCGGCGGTCTGGACCTGGGACGATGAATCCGGCGGTCAATTTGCCAATATCAATCGTCCGGTATCTGGTAAAACACACGATAAAGAACTGCCCAGGGGAGAGCATCGTTTCCAGCTTTACTCACTAGCCACTCCCAACGGAGTAAAAGTCACCATCATGTTCGAAGAGTTGTTAGAGAAAGGCATTGATAAAGCCGAATATGATGCTTATCCAATCAAGATCATGGAAGGGGAGCAATTCGGTAGCGGGTTTGTCGATATCAACCCCAATTCGAAGATTCCGGCATTGATCGATAACAGTGGCGAGAAGCCGGTTCGTATTTTTGAATCCGGTGCCATTCTGGTTCACCTGGCAGAAAAGTTTGGCGAATTTTTGCCGCAAAAAGAGGGTCGTGCAGAAATCATGTCCTGGTTATTCTGGCAGATGGGCAGTGCACCCTTTTTAGGTGGAGGCTTTGGCCATTTTTATACCTATGCACCCGAGAAATTTGAATACCCGATTAATCGTTACACCATGGAAGTAAAACGCCAGCTGGATGTACTGGATAAGCAACTGGCGAAAAACAATTATATCGCAGGCAATGAATACTCCATCGCCGATATCGCTATCTGGCCCTGGTACGGTGCTTTGGTCTTGGGTCAGCTGTACAACGCGGCAGAGTTTTTGAGCGTGGACTCTTATAAAAACGTTAAACGCTGGGCAGAACAGATGGCTTCACGACCCGCAGTTAAACGCGGCAAGATGGTCAACAGAACCTGGGGAGAACCCGAGGAACAGTTGCCTGAACGACATGATAAGACTGACTTCAAATAATTGAGAGCTGTTTGTAATTAATAAATTCAGCAAGTTGAGGCCGGTCTTATAATTTTCACTCTCTTAGTCCCAAATGCACTCTCAGACAGGAGCTTGGATACGGGCCAAAAGATAGAGAAGATATGGGGGGGGGTAAAAAGTGCAGTCAAAGATTCTGCTTCAGGTGGATATGACCTTTGGCATGACAAAGTCAGTCCTGCGCACGACAGACCTACAATGCGTCGCTCTTAAGTGGGAGCTGAAGCAGAATCTATGTAGCATGATAATTTACCTGTAAGGTAGTGGCTAAACTTTTGTATCACTAGCCCATTTTCAAGACACCTTCTTTGTCCAATGTGGCAAATGATTTTATGATCGCTTCATTTTCTAAAAGAATGGCTTCTATAACAGCCAGTTTTGCATTTCCTGTTGTCAGATAAACCAATTTTGGTGGATGGCCATACTGAATTGCATAGCGAAGAAAATCTTTGTCTTTGGTGACAATGGTTAACTGCTGTTTTTTTGCATAACACCAGATTTCAATATCAGGTGAGTTATCCAGCTTTGAATCCAAAACATGCAAGCTTCCGGGGTATGTATCATTGATTCTGGCAACAAGTTTTGGTGAAAGGGTTTCATCCAACAATAGCATCAGGCGGCACCAGATAGTTGATTGGCTGCGTAGAGCAATGCAGCCTTAATATGTTCAGCCAGAAGATTAGGGTGTTCATCAAGTATTTCTGCTTGCGTCATACCACTTGCCAGCATTTCCAGTATGTCTGTAACCGTTATTCGGGTCCCTTTTATACAAGGTTTTCCAAAACGTTTTGCCTGATCAACTTCAATATGCTTTAAATAATCTTCTTTAATCATAATTCACTCCCGAATAAGCCCGTAAACATTCTACAACGGGCCAGTAGCGTGTATTTCCTCTATATATTTAAAACACAATTCTGCACATCTACACAGCCTCAACATTCTAGGAGCCTGACCGAGAATAGCGCCCGTAGCGAGGACGGCAGAAAATTGAGGATGAAAATTCGGTTTTGTGAGGAGAATAGCGAGCTATTTGACGAACAAAAGCGGATTTACAGACCAATTTGCTGGCGCCGCAGTAGGGCAGTCTATTCTCGGTCAGGCTCCTAGCAGTAACTTCCAGGGAATTAATTTTCTTGGCGAATATTATGCACCCAGTTTTTTAGCTTGTTCCCATGGTATGGAGGCTACCAAAAAATCCTGGTTTCCTCGCCTTCAGGCCCTTTGGTTCCAGACCTGGAAACCAGCACTTTGTCTTGAGTTTCGGGGTCCGCTTATCGGGATGTATATACTCCAGTGCGAAGCATAGGAGCAAGCCAGTGACATATTTTCCACCTCAACCAAACAACCTCAGCTCAAAATATGTTATAAACCTTCACCATGAACACCATCAACATCCAATACTACAAATCCCCCGTTGGTGAGCTGATGCTGGGCACCTATGACCAGCAGCTCTGCCTGTGTGACTGGCGCTATCGAAAGAAAAGATTGCAAGTTGACGCGCGTGTCAGAAATGGGCTCAAAGCAGAGTATGTCGAGCAGGACAACGAAGTGATGGCACTCACCCGACAGCAGTTGGAAGCGTATTTTCGTAAAGAGCGGAATAGCTTTTCAGTGCCTCTGCTTCTGGTTGGCACTGCCTTTCAAAAGCAGGTTTGGCAAGCTCTTATGGATATTCCCTATGGAGAGACCACCACCTATGCCGGACTGGCAGAATCCATGGGAGACAGGAACGCCCTGAGAGCCGTAGCCAATGCCAATGGTGCAAACGGCATTTCAATACTGATTCCTTGCCACCGGGTTATTGCCAGCAACGGTGAACTTCAAGGTTATGCCGGCGGTAAACCGGCTAAACAAAAGCTACTAGATCTCGAAGGTGGCTTACCGGATCAACAGGGTTCACTGTTTGATTGACAGGCAAGATGCACAAAACCTCCAACTCGTTATAAAGCCCTTATGATCAATAACACACCCGGAACTTAATTGGCACTGGTTGAATCCTGTTATGCCATAGCTGCCCAACAAGATAGAAACTGATAAACTCCGCAGCCTGTTACAGGAGTTTTTATGTCAGGCACATCTCAAAAGAAGCAGGCTCAACCCGCACCCGTTTGGCGGCGACTGGCTGCCATGATCTACGACAGTTTTCTGGTTTTGGCCATTATGTTTCTGGTGGGTTTTATCAACCTGGGCATTCAGATGAAGGTATATGGCGCTGAAGAACTCAAGGCCATGACAGAGAACGGACAATCCATTGGCGGACCTTTCTTTTACGCTGCGCTTTTTCTGAGTATTTTCAGCTTCTTTGCCTTTTTCTGGACTCGTCGTGGCCAGACACTGGGCATGCAGGCCTGGAATATTCAGATTGTGGATCGGGAAGGAGGTTATATCTCTATCGGCCAATGTCTGATTCGCACACTGACCGCTATCCCTGCCCTGTTACTCTGCGGACTGGGAGTCTTCTGGTGTCTCTGGGATCGGGAACATCTCAGCTGGCAAGATCGCTTGTCCCGATCCAGAACGCTGTATATTCCTAAACAAAAGTCCTGACCGGATAAATCACAGGCAGTCAGCCTATGTTAGCTCAATGACTGCCTCAGGCACCTGGATTTAACACCATTCATACTCTCTCAATACAGCCAGCCATCTTCCGAAATAAGACAGCACTCTGTCATCAGGCAGCCCGGTGTAGCAACAATGACCCTATACCAATACAGATCAGAACCGGCAGCAGAACAGAGAAGACTGGCGGAAAACCAAACACCAGGCTGGAAGGCCCCAGCAGGTTCTGCACAATCATAAATACAACCCCGGTAATCACGCCCGAAAAGATTCTCAGCCCCATACTGACCGAGCGCAGAGGACCAAAGACAAAAGAGATTCCCACCAGCACCAGGGAGAAAATAGACAAGGGTTGCAGTGCTTTTGTCCAGAACGCCAGCGCATATTCACCCGTATCCAGTCCCTGCTCTTCCAGATAACGGGTATAAGTATTCAGGCCTGATATAGACAAGCCATCGGGCTTAACCACCACCACTTTCAAAAGCGTTGTTGTCAGGTTGGTATCCCAGGGCTCTGTATTCACTGTTTCTGAAACGACTTTATCGCCTTCCATACGACTGAGGGTGACATCCTCAAGCAGCCAGTGGTCCTGTTGATAGATCGCCCTTCTGGCAAACGAACTCTCCTTGAGTCTCATATCATCATCAAAAACATATCGACTCACACCGTAGAGCACACCATTTGGCTCAACGGCATTAAAATACATAAATTCATTGCCTTCACGATGCCAGACCCCTTCTCCGGAATACTCGCCATTGTGGGATCGGGCGATATTCTTCCGGCTTTCAGCAATCTGCTCTGTGGCGGGCGCCACATATTCACCCAATACGATGCCTATGAAAATCAGCACCAGGGCCGGCTTCATCACAGACCAGACCATCCGCCACAGCGAAACACCTGCGGCTCTCATGACCACCAGCTCGCTGTTTGAGGCCATACTGCCGAGGCCAGCAAGACATCCAATCAAGGCTGACACCGGGATGAACTCATAAATCTTCTTGGGGATGAGAAGCAAAATATAGACGACCGCATCCACCATCTGATAATTGCCACGAATATTATCCAGCTCGCCCAAAAACGCGAACATGGATTCCAGCGCCACCAGAATCAAAAGCACCACGACCATGGAAGCCAATACGTTCCATGCGATGTAACGGTCCAGCTTACGCATGAGCAACTTTCCTTTTGGCAATCATGACCCGCAAAGGCTCCTGAAAATAAACGACCAATCCAAGCAGCAGATAAACCCCATGCACCCACCAGACACCGACCTTTGGAGAAAGGCGACCATCATCAACCATTCCACGGGTTGAAATCAGTAACGCCAGATACAGCAGATAGAGCAATACACCGGGCAAGAGTTTGACGAAGCGTCCTTGTCTGGGGCTCACTTTTGAGAGCGGTACAGCCAGCAACACAATAATTGGAATCAATAATGGCAGTGAGATACGCCACTGCAACTCAGCTATATAGGTGGGATTATCAGAGCCTAACAATGTAGAAGTCGGCAGCGCCTGCTCTTTGCTGATTTCATCTGCGACTGCATTCTCTTCCATTCGGACGCCATAGGTTCCATACTGAGTCACCCTGACTTTTTTGCCACCGGGTGTCAGATCGTAGCGATAACCATCACTCAGGATAAGATAGCGCTGACCGGCTTCCTCTGTGGTAGATATACGACCACGCTCTGCCAGCACCAGAGACATCTCTGAACTGCCCCGCCCGGATGACTGGTGAGCAATAAACACCTTCTCCATCTGTTGATTGTCATCCGTCAGCGATTCGGTGTAAGTAACCCGATTTGCCCCCTCAAACTTTTGAAAACGACCCGGTACCAGGGTGTCGAACTCAGTCATGGAATCCTGCTGATGAAGAATGGTTTCTACCTTCTTTATCCCCCAGGGGGCGACCAGAATACTTAGAAGAGCCACCACTAGCATAACGCCCAGCGCCGGAATCATGGTCATGCGCAGCAGATGGCCCTGACTGACACCACAGGCCCCCATAACCGTCATTTCATTTTCTACATAGAGCCTGCCATATGCCATGATAATGCCCAGAAACAGCCCCAGGGGAATAATCATTACCAGGAATTCGGGCATTCTGTAGCCCATAATGGCAAAAAGGATATCGGCGTTCAGCGTGCCATTGGCAGCCTGCGCAAGATAGTTCACAAAACGGCCACTCATGATAATCAGGAGCACAACGCCGGTCACAGCAAATGTGACCTTGAGCATTTCTTTGGCCAGGTATCGAAAAAGGATCGAAGGCATGATCTTGAGTTACTGTTTCCGATAGTTCATAAAAGTAAAACTCACTTACCCGAGAGTTCCGGTAAGTATGACGCTTCAAGACAGACAGTAATCCTGACCATTTGTCGACCATCAAAACATGATTTTTCTGCCCGAAAAATCAGTTGTCGACACATTGATACAATAAACGGACTAAAATCTATCTCTGAAAGCCTTGCGGGAATTCACTTCTCGTGCAAGCTCTGTTCAAATACCCGATCTGACAATTATCCAACAAACCTCTTCGAGTTTATAGCCCGGATGAAAGAAGTCTCGTCATTTACGTGCCTTTTGCTAAAAAAGGGTGTGTCCCCCAGGGGCATTCAGGGCTGACTCAGGTGTCCGTCGGTTCCCTCGAAATCCCGACTCCTGGTTACCAGAGCCACAAGCCCGATTAGGAGTATTTATCAGGAATTTGTCAGAAAGATTAACAGGAAATCGGGTCATCCCCGAGAGTTAGAACCGGACAAGTGTCCTATGGGAGCAACCATGCAATTTATCGTAAAAAGCGGAGCGGTAGAGAAGCAGAAAACTGCCTGCCTGGTATTGGGTGTGCAGAAGAAAGAGCTTACCGCCGCAGCCGCAGCCGTAAACGAAGCCAGCAAGGGTGCCATCAACAGCATCCTTAAACGAGGCGACCTCAAGTACAAGGCAGGTCAGACCCTGTTGCTCCAGCATGTTCCGGAATTGCCCTCTGAGCGGATTCTGCTCTGTGCGACCGGCGAAGGAAAAGCCGCCCTCAAGGAAAGTGAATTCATCAAACTGGCCAGAGCCGTTGCTGGTGAACTGAAAGCTACCTCTGTCAAAGACGCCCTGGTATCCCTGGAAGATATCAATGTGCACGGCAAGGACCATAGCTGGAAAGTACGTCAGCTGGTAGAAGCCATTGTATATGCGTTCTACCAGTTCGACGAATTCAAGAGTAAAAGCGCCGATGCACTGGTACTGAAGAAGGTCACCTTTCTGGCTGATCGCAAGCAGGCAAAATCTCTGAATCAAGCTATTGCTGAAAGTCAAGCCATTGGTGAAGGTCGTAACCTGGCTCGTACTCTGGGCAACCTGCCGGGCAATATCTGCCACCCGACTTATCTGGCAGATCAGGCTAAAGCTCTGGCAAAATCCCATGCCAGGATGACTGCCAAGATTTTGGGTGAAAAACAGATGTCCGATCTGGGTATGAACTCCCTACTTTCCGTAGGCCAGGGTTCAGACCAGGAATCCAAATTGATCCTGATGGACTACAAAGGTGGCAAGCGCGGTGAGAAGCCCGTTGTACTTCTGGGCAAAGGCATTACCTTCGATACCGGTGGTATTTCCCTGAAGCCCGGTGCAGCCATGGACGAGATGAAATTCGACATGTGTGGTGCAGCCAGCATTTTTGGCGCCATGCAGACCATTCTGGCATTGAACCTGCCCATCAACGTTGTAGGCATGGTTGCCGCCGCCGAGAATATGCCCAGTGGCAACGCTACCCGTCCGGGAGACATCGTCACTTCAATGTCGGGCCAGACCATTGAAATCCTTAATACTGACGCCGAAGGCCGACTGGTACTCTGCGATGCTCTGACTTACGCCGAGCGTTACAAGCCAAAAGCAGTGATCGATGTTGCCACTCTCACAGGTGCCTGTGTCATTGCACTGGGTCACCACACCACCGGTCTTCTGAGCAACAATGATGAGCTGACCGAAGCACTGCTGAAAGCTTCCAAAGACGCTTCCGATCTGGCCTGGCAGCTGCCAATGGGTGAAGAGTATCAGGCCCAGCTGGATTCCAACTTTGCTGATATGGCCAACATCGGTGGCCGTGCGGCTGGCACCATCACTGCGGCCTGCTTCCTGGCGCGCTTTACAGAAAGCTACCCGTGGGCTCATCTGGACATCGCCGGAACGGGATGGAACTCCGGTAAAGCCAAAGGCGCTACCGGTCGCCCTGTACCCATGCTGATTCAATATCTGCTGAACCAGCTGTAATATTCTCAGGGTTGTGGATCTTTGGAGGCTCACAACCCCTGTTTCCGAAAATCATCAACGCAACATTCGTGAAGCCGCTGTCAGGTGTCTTGCCGTAAATCTCTGCTAATCTGTGTCATTCACTCATATTGATTGGAGTTATGCCAGTGAATACAAGAGCAAAGCCTCAGCCGACAGAGATTAATCATATTCGCAACACCTTGACTGACGTAGTTGATGGTTTGGGTCAGACCCGTGGTGAAATGCACCAAAGGTTTGACCAGCAAGAAAAAGAACACAGTCAATTCAGACATGAAGTTAATCAGCGGTTTGCCGGCCTCGAACATGAGGTTCATGAGGTTAAAGTCCGTTTTGACGGCCTCGAACAGAAAGTTGACCGGCAAGGCTCTGAAATCAGTGAAATCAAAGAAATGCTCCAGACCTTCCTTTCCCGCCAATAACCAGGCTACCTGACAAGTGGTGGAGTAGGCTCCGTCCTTAAGGGCTCCACCCGACGCGCCTTCGGCGCGCAGCTAACCCAAGCGTTGACAGTTAACGACCTTTAAACCAGCATCATTTCCCATTACACTCAACGTCATGTCTCGAGTTACCTTCTATTTACTGCAACAGCAGTCTGCCCAAGCCGTTAAAAAGTTCGCCTGTCGACTGACCGACAAGGCATGGCGGAGTGGTATGCCTGTACATATTCATACGGATAATGACATCCAGTGCGAAACTCTGGACCGACTGCTCTGGGAGTGGCGTGAGGACAGTTTTCTGCCACACCAGATCATCAACAGCGAAGCAGTAATAGCGCCAATCACGCTGGGATATAAACCACCGGAATCGTTGCACGACAACACCCTGCTGATCAATCTGTCCAGCCAAATTCCGAACTTTTACAAAAATTTTGTCCGAACTTGTGAAATTGTTGACCAGAGTCCGGGCCCGGTTGAGGTTCTCCGTGAAAAATTCAGGACTTATGTTGCGGATGGCATCCAGCCGGAAACCCATCAAATCCGGGATTGAAGCCATTAGCTGGCAAAAAGCCATCCGCTGGCAAAAAAAATGAGCAGGTAGAAAATATGAGTCAGAAAAAAACGAAAGGTCTGCTGAATGAACAGGAAAGATTAAAAAGCCTACTGAAGGAAGAGATAGACCGCAATGATCATCTCAACCAACACATTCCTGTTCTTACCGACCTTGCTGAGCATGAAGGGGCCAGACAGACCGTCACAGTTCTGAATGTCACCGGTGATTATCAACAGAATAACTCGCAGGAACCGCCTATTCTAAGCCCCCTGCTTAACCCCGGTGTCACGGAGTCTGAACTGAAAACCCGGCTACGCAAACAGGCCCGACTGCTGATTCAGGAGATCATCGATGAAGAGCTGGTCAGGGTCGAGGCTCAGCTGAACCGTGAGCTTAACAACTATCTGGATCACCTTCTCGATCAGATGCCCGACGGTCTATCGGATTAACGTCCGATATCATTCAGACAGGTGGCTTCTCCTATTAACACTGCCCTGTCGGTTCCGTGTATACTGCGTCGTTTAGATCAGAACCTGTCAGAACTCTGTAGTTATGGAAAAAACGTTTAACCCTCACGCGATTGAGCGCAGCTGGTATCAGACTTGGGAAGAAAAAGGCTACTTTGCCCCCTCCGGCGAAGGTTCTCCCTACTCCATCATGATTCCACCGCCCAATGTCACCGGCAGTCTGCACATGGGTCACGCTTTTCAGGACTCCATTATGGACGCCCTGATTCGTTACCAGCGCATGAAAGGCAGCAATACTCTTTGGCAGGTGGGTACTGACCATGCCGGTATTGCCACACAGATGGTGGTAGAGCGTAAAGTCCAGGCGGAAGAAGGCAAGACACGTCACGATTATGGCCGTGAAGCTTTTACCGACAAGATCTGGGAATGGAAAGAAGATTCCGGCGGTCACATCACCCGTCAGCTGCGTCGTCTTGGAGCCTCTGTTGACTGGAACAATGAACGTTTCACCATGGATAAAGGCTTCTACAAAGCCGTTCAGGAAGTCTTCGTTCGCCTTTATGAAGACGATCTGATCTATCGTGGCAAGCGCCTGGTCAACTGGGACCCCAAACTTCATACCGCCATCTCTGACCTGGAAGTGCTGAACAAGGAAATCAAAGGGCACATGTGGCACCTGCGTTATCCTCTGGCTGACGGCGAAAAAACCGCTGAAGGCAAAAACTACATTGTCGTAGCCACAACCCGTCCCGAAACCATGCTGGGTGACACAGGTGTTGCCGTTAATGCCGCAGACGAGCGCTACAAGGCCCTGATCGGAAAAGACATTATCCTGCCACTGGTCAACCGTCGTATTCCTATCGTTGCCGATGAACATGCTGACATGGAAAAAGGCACAGGTTGTGTAAAAATCACTCCGGCTCACGACTTCAACGATAACGAGGTCGGCAAGCGCTGCGGTCTGCCCATGATTAATGTCATGACTCTGGAAGGTCATATCAGTGAACAGGGTGAAGTTTTCAACATTGATGGTTCCAGCAATCACGACATGGAAGCCCCCATCCCCGAGAAATACCGTGGCATGGAGCGTTTTGCTGCTCGTAAGGCCATTATCGCCGACTTTGAAGCGGTCGGGCTGCTGGAAGAAGTTAAAGATCACGAACTGATGGTGCCTTACGGTGACCGTTCTGACGTTGTTATTGAACCTCTGCTGACGGACCAGTGGTTTGTCCGTGCCGGGCCTATGGCAAAACCCGCCATTGAAGCCGTCAAAGATGGCCGCATTCAGTTTGTCCCCAAACAATACGAAAACATGTATTTCTCCTGGATGCAGGACATTCAGGACTGGTGTATTTCCCGCCAGCTCTGGTGGGGCCACCGCATTCCTGCCTGGTACGATGAAGAGGGCAATGTTTATGTAGGCCGCAGTGAAGAAGACGTACGACAGGAAAACAACATCCCGGCCGAAGTCAGCCTTAAACAGGAAGACGACGTACTGGATACCTGGTTCTCTTCTGCCCTCTGGACTTTTGCCACCCTGGGCTGGCCTGAAAACACCGGGCGCCTGAAAACCTTCCACCCGACAGATGTTCTGGTGTCCGGTTTTGACATCATTTTCTTCTGGGTTGCCAGGATGATCATGATGACCATGCATTTCATCAAAGATGAAGACGGCAACCCCCAGGTACCGTTCAAGTATATCTACATGACCGGTCTGATTCGAGATGAGAATGGCGACAAGATGTCCAAGTCCAAAGGTAACGTACTGGACCCGCTGGATATGATCGACGGCATCGGCCTGGAAGATCTGGTTGCAAAACGCACCGGCAATATGATGCAGCCACAGCTGGCGGCAAAAATTGAAAAACGAACCCGTAAAACCTTCTCTGAAGGTATCGCGGCGCACGGTACGGATGCCCTGCGTTACACCCTATATTCACTGGCTTCCACCGGCCGTGACATCAACTGGGATATGAAGCGCCTGGAAGGTTACCGAAACTTCTGTAACAAGATCTGGAATGCAGCCAACTATGTTCAGATGAACACCAAGGGTGAAGACTGTGGTCAGAGCAATACCGACGTTGAGCTGACTCTGGCGGACAAGTGGATTATTTCCCGGCTGCAACGTCTTGAAGCCCAGCTTGAAAAGAATCTGGCAGACTTCCGTCTGGATCACGCTTCCCAGAATCTGTACGACTTCATCTGGAATGAATACTGTGCCTGGTACCTGGAACTGTCCAAGCCTGTTCTATGGAGTGAAAATGCTTCCGAAGCCCTGAAGCGGGGTACCCGTCGAACACTGGTCCGGGTTCTGGAAACCATTATGCGTCTGGCTCACCCATTCATGCCGTTTATTACTGAAGAGATCTGGCAGAACATCAAGCAAGAAGCTGGCGTTGAAGGTGAAACCCTGATGCTGCAGAGTTACCCGACTCTGGACGAAAGCAAGCTGGACGAAACTGCCGAGCAAGACATCGAATGGCTGAAAGGCTTCATTACCGGTATCCGTAATATTCGTGCTGAACTGAATATTGGCCCCAGCCGTGAACTCAATGTTCTGCTGCGCAACCTCTCTTCTGACGACCAACGTCGCCTTGATGAAAACAGCGCTTTTCTGAAGTCTCTGGCGAAATTGTCAGACATTCGTCTTCTGGGCTCTGACGAGGAAGCACCTATGTCGACGACTCAACTGGTCGGCAAGATGGAAGTTCTGGTGCCTATTGCGGGCCTGATCGACAAAGACAAGGAACTAGCTCGTCTGAGCAGAGAAGTTGAACGACTGAATAAAGAAGTTCAGCGCTTTGAAGGCAAACTGGCCAACGAGAAGTTCATCAACAACGCCAAACCTGAAGTAGTTGCAAAGGAACGCGAAAAGTTGACAGAAGCGCTGGCTGCTAGAGAACGGCTCGATGAACAGCTCAAAGCGATTCGGGCTCTGTGAATCCGGTAGCTGTTGAGTTTATATTTTATTGAGTTCTGAAAACATAAAAAGCCTGGGTGCGAATAGCAGCCAGGCCTTTTTACGAGTCTCTCAGGGGCTGTTGATATGCCTTTATTACTTTTCCTGTCAGGTAGCGTAATCGCTAAAAGCACCTTACGGATAGGAAACCAGCACAAGGGGCTTGCTTTGCAAGCCGAGCTTACATCCCCGTCCTCAAAGTACGGGGCTTTATGCTTATTCGATAAAACTGATTAAGAACTAACCAGAGCGTCAGTCTGACTAACAATATTCCTGTGGGGGCATCTAATCAGTGTTTTTCCGAAATTGATCCCTGAACTGCTGCAAGCGTATCCACTCCTCTTCAATAGCCAGTAACTCTGAAAACAGCTCATCATCAACGATCGACTCACATTGATTGTCTTCTACAACCTCCTCCGGATGCTCTGCAATCCAGAAATGCTCGAATCGACCTTCAATCTGGAGGTTCAATAGATTAGACCGGACGATTCTGGCATCAGAATCCATCCTGATAACATCTTGCCTGTCTGAGACAAAGCGTCTAATCCTTGCAAAAAGGTTTTGCCAGAAAAAAAGAAACTCAGTATTTTCAGGATTGTTCCGGCCGGAGGCGGGCTCCTGACCCTGATCAGAATCGTCAACCATTGGTGCGTCCTTACTGCCTGTTCTAATAAACTGATTATAGAAGCCTGATTATATCTCGCCGAATATCCAGATTTTGGCAGTGTTTATGTCCATTTAATCAGGCAGGAAGGAGCGCTACAAGAACCCACTAAAGGAGAAAAAAGGCCATCAAAAAAGAGGTAACAGTTGAATAAACTAGCGAATAAAGCCGGACCAGCCCCGAGAGGCTGACCCGATACAGGCTCTTGGAAACTTATTTAATATCCAGAACCTGCTCTTCTATCTTTTGTTTCCAGATTTGTGGTCCGGTTTTGTGGACAGAATTACCCGTGTGATCGACTGCTACGGTCACAGGCATATCCTTAACCTCAAACTCGTAGATAGCTTCCATACCCAGTTCAGGGAAAGCAACGACTTCTGCTTTCTTGACAGCCTGGGAAACCAGGTAAGCGGCTCCACCTACAGCAATCAGATAGACAGATTCGTTATCCTTGATCGCCTCAATCGCAGCGTCACCCCGTTCAGCCTTGCCAATCATTCCAGCCAGACCGGTCTGCTCCAGCATAGTACGGGTAAATTTGTCCATACGAGTAGAAGTGGTTGGACCTGCCGGACCCACCACTTCGTCACGAACCGGATCAACAGGTCCTACGTAGTAGATAAAACGACCTTTCAGATCAACAGGCAACTCTTCGCCACGGGACATCATGTCAACCATGCGCTTATGGGCAGCATCACGACCGGTCAGAATTTTTCCTGACAGCAATACTGTGTCGCCCGGCTTCCAGCTCTTGGTCTCTTCTTTGGAGATATCGTCAACATTAACCTTGCGCACCCCTTCACTCATATCCAGAGCGACTTCAGGGTAATCATCCAGGCTCGGAGCTTCCTGAATAACAGGGCCATTGCCGTCCAGTACAAAGTGCGCATGTCGTGTGGCAGCACAGTTTGGAATCATCGCCACGGGCAGAGAGGCGGCATGAGTAGGATAGTCCTTGATCTTGATATCAAGCACCGTGGTGAGACCACCCAGACCCTGTGCACCAATACCCAGACTGTTGACAGCATCCATGATCTCCAAACGCAGCTCTTCAACCCGGTTACTGGGTCCACGCTCTCTGAGTTCATGGATATCAATGGGGTCCATCAGAGATTCCTTGGCAAGCACCATGGCTTTTTCAGCTGTTCCACCAATACCAATACCCAACATGCCCGGAGGACACCAGCCCGCACCCATCGTCGGTACGGTTTTCCTGACCCACTCAACAATATCATCAGAGGGGTTAAGCATGGCGAGCTTGGACTTGTTCTCGGAACCACCACCTTTGGCTGCCACCTGGACATCAACAGTATCTCCGGGCACGAGAGTCATGTGAATGACAGCAGGTGTGTTGTCTTTAGTGTTTTTGCGGGCACCTGCCGGATCTTCCAGAACAGAGGCACGCAGAACATTTTCCGGATGCGTATAGGCACGGCGAACACCTTCATTCACCATATCCTCGACACTTCGGTCACTTTCGAAGCGGACATTCATACCGATCTTCAGGAAGACCGTAACAATACCGGTATCCTGACAAATAGGTCGCTTGCCCATTGCACACATTCTGGAATTAATCAGAATCTGGGCCATGGCGTCTTTGGCAGCCTTGGAGGGCTCTTTTTTCCAGGCATCATGAACAGCGTGAATAAAGTCCAGTGGATGATAACAGGAGATAAATTGCAGAGCGTCAGCTACGCTCTCAATCAGATCCTCTTCACGAATTAGTGACATTGCGCTCCCCAACTCCCATGTTCGGTCCAGAAACCTGTCGGACTCAAAGCACAGCTCCAACAGACCCCGGATTTGCAAGCTTCAATCTATTGCGATCTCTGAAGAACAGCCTTCAGGACCCTGGCCGGTTCCCCGGCTCTGTTGTTTGGTTCTGATCTGAACAGAAACCTCTGTCATATAGATCAGAACATCAATGAAGAACCCTTCGAAACACGACAGTTTTATCGGTTTCCCATGAGCTTCCCCTCCTCATTTGTCCTGCCAGTATATCAATGCTTTGCATCAGAAGACATGGATTGAAAACAGGATCTATCACTTTTTGTCACGGATTACCGAAACAAAACGACAGACAATACCTGATAACACGAGCCACAACTGAATAATGCTCTCGGTTAATACGCAAAAAAGTAAAAAACACAACAGCATTGCAAAGCAGATTTCTCTTCAGAACAGAGCAGACTGGAAAAAAACGACAAGTGCAATAGGCTGATATTTTGGAATTGAATCGGTTACCGACTCAGAGGTCTACCTTATCTTCCATCGGGAGTCATAATACCCAGTCGGCTGTTAGTTGTCAGCTGCACTGTTTCAAGCCTGACAGGGTACAAATCTGAAAAACTTGGACCACGTCGAGACCAGAGCATGATTTATTTCTGCACAGAAGCAGAGATTGTTACCACTGCTGAGAACATAAAAAGTCATTAAGTTCTTCTTACTGAAAGACACCTGTCCGGCCTTCTGAGACCTTGATCTAAACGACAGAGATAGTATTCATTATCAGTTCTGATTGATCGTTCTCAAACCAATAACCAGAAACTCTGAACTCACAAATGGAAAATGATACTTGCACCTTTTCACCTGACAGCTATCATTTGGCTACCTTAAATGTGCAGATCAGAAAAGTTTGCCAAATTATCGAAGTTTTCACGTTAGTATTTCGTTATGCGATATTTATTTATAACTTTGATACCAGTCATCATTACAGGTCAAGCTTGGTCAGTAGGATGCAATAATTGTAAATTTGAAATTAATGCAGCAAGCAACTTTTGCCCTAATTGTGGTTTTCAAATTTCATTACAACTTTTACCAACTGGTTGCCTAAGGGGAGAAGACTCTGTCGCCAGAATGGCAATTGGAAAAAATATCAGCTCTGGAATCAGTACAAATAATAAACACAACACATCTCTACATTATCATTTGAGAAGATTGCTTGAACGAGCAAGGAAAGAAGGAAGGTTTTCAGCCTTATGGCGTGATATTGATTACCTCTGTAAATTTTCAGAACATAAAGATGATTTATTCTTTTTGTATGCCCACGCAGTAGCTTTAAGAAATATGGGAAAACTAGGACAAGCGTTGAGCACTTTAAATACATGCCTGGTAAAAACAAAGTTTTCCCACCCAACAAATCTCAGAAATTTGCAAATTTACTATGAACTTTCATTTGTTCACTCTTTGATGGGCAACCATAACGATGCAATTCATTATTATTATTTATTTTTTACAAACAGAGAAGATAGGGGAATAAATCAATCGACTGTAAACTCTGCAGTAAATTCAGCAGTGATAGCTATAACTTGTAACTCTGAAAATGCAGAAGCATACAGCTTACTTTTATATTGTTGGAAGAACTTGAAACAGAAAATAAATCCCGACAATCTTGAAAAAATGCGTATTTATGGATTTCACTGAATAAATAAGGATCTGATCTGGCAACACCCGAGAGAGCTATTGGATTCTGGCCTTATATCGAAGCGATCAAATAGCTGATTCAACACCGCACCATCGCAACATCGCACCTAGGAGCCTGACCGAGAATAGACTGCCCTACTGCGGTGGCAGCAAATTGGTCTGAAAATCCGCTTTTGTTCGTCAAATAGCTCGCTATTCACCGGGTAGAAGGAGCTACCAATTGTAGCTCCAACCCCCTCAGATCCCGGCGTGCGGATTTCCCGCACCGGGCTCTTCGATATTTGACTCACAGCACAGCCATGGATTTCATTGCCATAAAAGGCAGCATTATCCTCGGTTTCTGTAGCGGCAGAAGCTGCTTGAGGTTATGGTACTTTTCCCATGGAATCTTGCCTTTCCGGCATCGGCTACACAGCATCTTGTACCAGTAGCGGTCAACAAACCGGTAAAGCTTCTCCATACTTCGGAAGTTTCCTCCCAGACCGTAATACGCATAATGCCCTCTCAACCGTCGATTGATCGCTGTCACTTGTTCGTGCAGCGGTTCATGGCGTATTCGTCTCAGCAGTTCCTTCAGTTTGGCTATGCTGCGTCTTAGGCGGGATTTTTCCGTTCTCCTTCCCACCATGAAGTTTCCTTTCAGATTCCTTGTGCAGTAGTGCGTAAAGCCAAGGAAGTAAACCGTTTCCGGTCGTCTTCCCCCACGACTGGCAAAACGTCCGAACCTGACTAACCGGGTTTTATCCCGCTCCAGTTTCAACGCAAACTTCTCCAGTCGCTGTGGCAGCACATTCATGAACCGCTCCGCATCACTGCGATACTGAAAACACACCACAAAGTCATCAATGTACCTGATCAGCCATGCCTCGCCTTTTAGCCGAGGCTTGACCATGCACTCGAACCAGAGGTCAAGTACATAATGCAGGTACAGGTTGCTCAGAACTACGCTGATCGGCCCACCCTGAGGCGTACCTTCTTCACACTCTTGCAACTCCCCGGCCTCCATCACCCCGGCTTTCAACCAGCGCCGTATAAGGTTCAGGATTCTGGGATCACCGACCCGGTGTTCCACAAAACGAAGCAGCCATCCATGGTCAAGACTCCCAAAGAAGTTCTTCAAGTCCGCTTCCAGCACCCAGCTGACCTTTCGGCCTGAAACCACCTCGTTAAAAGTGGACAGGGCATGGTGCGCTCCCAGTCGTGGCCTGCCACCCATGGAACAGGGCAAAAAAGTCCTGCTCATAAATAGCATTCAGCACATCAGCAACACTTCGCTGCAAAGCCCGGTCATTGATGCAGGGAACACCCAGAGGGCGCTTTTCCTTTTTTCCCGGCTTGGGTATCCATGCCCTTTTGACCGGCGGTGCCTTGTAGCCTTGCCGATGGATAGACGTCAGTGTCTGTTCCAACCACCGCTTAAAGTCTTTCTTTGTCTCTTCGACAGTCAGCCCATCGACTCCGGGCGATGTGTTGTGTGGAATCTTGTTCAGATTCATACACAGGCTCGCCGGGGTAATATGATGTGCCAGACTTGTAAAGCGAAGTTTCGGATAACTCCGGGCTTTCGCTGCTACCCTCTCCAGTCCCGTTGCCATGGCTGGTTTACCTTCTCACTGCGTAAAAGACCGTAACTCCCTCAGATGTGGAGCCCATGTTTCCCTGGAAAGGCTCAAATACCGCCAGCCGCTTCCCCATGTGACGGGCTCTCCCCGCCTCGGAGTACTATCAGCTGGTCTGACTTCCTGAACGTCATCAAGTCGTTCTTGCTTTACAGGCTCGTCGGACCCTACAGGCTCCGCCTGAACGTTCAGGATCTCCCTTGTTCACGTAAAATCATTCGATAACATGCCGTGGGTACGAACCCCGGAAGCAGTCGGGATGCCTTGTCATTAGCGGAGCTCCCGACTTCCGCTTTCCCCATTGAGAAAGAAGGTCAGCTACTTCAACCACGTTCAATTTCGGGGCTAATTATCCCTTAGCAGACGTTACGGCCTGTTATCACCCTGTCTACGCTTCGCAGTAGTCGTTACCTTCTACCACGCAAGACTCGGTACACGGCTGCCGACCACAGCTTTACCGCGATGACCATTTCAGGCCACAAGATTTTACGCGCTTGCAAGGCGCAATCCTCACAAAACCGAATTTTCATCCTCAATTTTCTGCCGTCCTCGCTACGGGGTCGCCTAGACGGGCGCTATTCTCGGTCAGGCTCCTAGTGAAGTCAGGGGCTGGATTCTATGTACATATCTACTGATGGGACCTTGGAATCAGCTTGATCGATTACCTGTAAATTTATTTTTGGAATCCACGGTACTGTTTTGGCGTCTGATGGTGGTGAGGAATTTATTATCTGCCTTACACCATAAATTTGTGGGCCCTCAAGCTCACCTATGATTCTTTGTATTGCCCGCCTTTGTATTATCTCCCAAACTTCCCGGAGGCTTTTATCTGGTAATGCCTTGGCTGACGAGCTGGCTTGCGACGGTTTGCGAGATATATTAATTGCATATTTTGAGTTTCTGGATGAAAGAGAGTCTATCTCGACTGTGCCTTCTGTTGTGTTGGTGCTGACAAGCATTGTTACTGGAACATCAACCGTATCTTTTCTCTTCCTGTTGTTCTTTGCTCTTGATGTACGTGGGACTTCGATGCCCAGATTAATATGCCCTGTGATACGAAATTGGTAATGATCCTGCTCATCCGTAGCGGAGCTTTCAGAGGCAGCGGCTGGATTGGAGGGTCCTTCTTCTGCAGGTGGCGGTCGAGGGGTGGTCTCAGCCAATGTGTTGGCAGAAGGCGCTTTTCTTTTCCGCTTTGATCGCGAGGTCTCCTTGTTGGCGCTTCTGTCGGAAGCTGGTTGTTCTTCTGGTGCTGGTTTATTTTCAGTGCTGGATGAAGCAGTGCTTCCGCAAGTAGTGACTATTGGATCATGAAGTATTGGATCAATCACATATAACTGATTCCGGTTTTCAATTTCAATTTCAATAGGCCCTATCGGGAGAGCGATTGCGAAACCAGATTGTTGGCCAGCCCCAGCGGCCATTTGAATTAAATTCTCGTGCGTAAGCATCTGAAGAGCATCAAGAGCCATTACCCCTTCCTCTAAAGAAGGAGAGAACAAGCGATCCGGAGTTGAGGAGTAAGAAGGCGGCCAGAGCTCTGCAACAAAATGTGGACTTTGACTGTAAAAAGACTCAGGAAAGATAATTGCAGCACTTGGTTGTGGTGGCTGTTGATTAAGTGAGGGACCAAGAGTATGTGAAATAATAAGGTGGCAATTATCCCCTTGCCGATGTGCGACGACAATTTCGTCATATATTTCATTAATAACAATGCTATATTCGGTGGTGCTATCAACAAAATCACCATCTGCACAAGCATTGATTACTGTAAACCCAAGCGTAAGTGTAAAGAATCTTCTTGCAAAAAGACTAGAGAAAAGCATCGTTTGTTACCTGATTTACTACCAGACAGAAACATTCTGGCTGATCCATGATGACCAATTGGCCACTTATAATAGCACATAACCTCTGGTTCAAGTGCTGCGCATCAGCGCATTCCTTTGGAAACATTTGTTAGTTTGCGGGATTATGACTATATTGCAATGCTTTACCTGTTGTACTTTGCAGCCACAAAATACTAAAAATATTTTTATAGGAGTAAGATCATGTTTAATACACTGTATCTTTTACTATTTTTTATATTTTCTTTCTGTTCCTTGACTTGGGCGACCGTAGAAGTCATTGGGCCAAACACTTTCACCTATACAGATAGTACAGGTAGTACAAAAACTCGACAAATTCTTGGCCACACCAGGCCTGAGAATGTTGATCAATATTTACAACTGGCTACTTCCATGTCTGAAACCACCCTGAGAGTTGATAAAAATCTCAAAGAGAGAATTATAAGTAAAGTTTACGTTATTCAGTTTTCAGCTGATCCCGATGGCCTTGTTGACCAGATTGAAAACATTGGTTTTATTGTCATTTTGAATGATGGAACAGCTCTCCTTAGTTTTGATTTTTTGTCCGCACCAGGCCAGGTTGCGAGTAGCTTCGATCAAGCCGAAGCAGGAAATAGGTTAATGTCACTTATCTCCAAACATGCTACAGGAGTCGGTATGTTGGCTCAGGGCTCAACAGAGTCTGATTTGTGGTCACTGCCCTCATCCTCGTATCAAAATTTCAAGGAATCCGGCTTTCGCAGAGGCAAGAAAATAACCAATAGATATCAAGCAACCTTTCTGATCCCCTATCTGACTTTATCTGGTCAGGGGACTTTAGAAATAAAAAATCTTGGCACATACGAATACACCATTCTTGAATCTACTTCGGTACATTCGTAGCATTCTAATTCTGTCCGATTAAATGAAGGTCCTTAATTGAAGAATAAATTTGAATCTTGGACGAGGCTAATTTTACTATCCATCACAATCTTATGTCTCTCATCAGCTTGCTTCTCGAATTATGAAGGACATGATGAGAGTGAAGTAACTATGGAAGATCAAAATTTTTGGTATCACACTTTTCAAGAGTCATTGTATTACTACATCTATATACCAGTGGATTATCTTAGGGTAGACATTAAGCCCCACCCACAGCACAAAGTCCTAATCTTGTACGCCCCGAACAACCATCTCGTGCAGGGTGTTCACGTCTCGCATTATCTGCCCAGAAGTCCAGCAGCTTCCTTGTATGTGAGAGCAGAGACTTTCCTGCATTCATCAGGGATAAAATGACATTACCAAACAGCCGGGTTCCACTTTTCATCGCCTTATGCGTCGAGATTTCTTCAATGGCTCCACTTTCGTAGAGGTTCGCCTGAGCAGCATGGGCAAGATACCTTTTCAACGTCACAACCACGAAGGACATCAGAATCAGGCTAAACACCAGTGTCGCTGATTTAGTGTTAAAACGATGCCACCCTGAATAGGACTTGATCTCTTTGAAGATAAGCTCTATTTGCCATCGTAGACGATAGGCCTGAAGTACTTCACTCAGGGTGAACTCAACCCGGTTAAGGTTGCTTACAACGAATACCCATTTCAGTTTCCTGTCATTCCAGCGGACAACCAAACGATATGGCCAGGCTTTGAATCCTGGCCATTCTACATCCAGGTCGAGGCATTGATCTTTAGGGAAGCCAGACAACACCTCCTTAAGTTTTTTCCCTTTGTAGCGATTGAGATTTTTGCCATCCTCCCGTACTGCGCTGAGTATCGTCGGGTTGATACTCTGAGGTGCCTTGCAGATAAAAGACCCCTCCCGATCATCAATGGCAGCAAAGCGTTCCAACTCAAAATAACCGGCATCGATCAGCATCAGGATATTGGCCATGGAGGTTGGCAGTGGTGGCAGACAGTCTCTTTCTGAACGGGTATCTTCAGTGAGCTGCACGCGCACCAGATTGTTGGTAAGAAGATCCATTGTCGTATGAAGTTCGACAGCAGCAGGACTGACCGTTGAGAACCTGCCGGGAAATGTTTCCTTTAGGGCATCGTAGACAGCTTGCGATGAGCCGTCATGAATCAGAATGTGCTCAAACTCTGAAAATGGACTGTCCTCATCAAACGCCATGACTTTGCGCGAAAAGATTTCCAGACACTGCAACCATAGCCAGAGGACAAGAGCAGGCATCGCGTCTTTTTTAGCTTGATTTGCCCAGGAACGATAGGAGACATTCAGCCCCGTCAACTCATTAAATTTTCGGTGGAGATCGGCTTGAGTATCGCAGCTTCCATCACCAGCGAGGGCAGCAATCAGTGAAAGGATAAAGTCCAAGGGGCGGATATCTCGCTGTCGTATAGTAAAACCAAGCTGCTCCGCCATGCTGAGGAGTTCAGACCGGTCGAAACACGTCAGCAGTTTTTTTCAACTAGTCTACTATTTGCGATACTCATCTTGTTCAGCCTTGATACTTTTCGCGAAGCTTTATTTTGGCTGTTCAAGGTGAGTTCTGCCGCTAGAAATGAATCTTTTTTGAGCTTAATGTCTACCCTAAGAGTGGATTATTACATAAGTCCAAGAGGTATCTTTCGTTTGTCATCAGTATTAGCAATGGGATACAGAAACTACTATAAATTTTATTTACATCGAAGAGCTGATGATAGAATAACTCGTTGGCTTTTAAGATTTTCGCTTGCAATTATACCTGCGAATTTTATTTATGATATTTTAGAAGATAGAACAGCCTCAGGTGATAGTGATATTCCTAAAATAAAAACACGTAAAATTAATGGTTCCCCTGCTTTTAAAATAGAGCTTTCGAGCTTATCAAAAAACAGTGCTCTACAGAATATATCAAAACCATTACTAAGTCGTGGTGTTAACAGCATTATATTCACCTCCTCCATAATAGACGACGAAATACATATTTTAGGAGAGTTAACACAAATTAGCAAAAACGATAAAATATTCTTTGATATTTTTTTCCCCAAATTAAATTCTGACAGCTATTATTGGCTTGAACTTTGTTGCAACAAATATATTGATTGTAATATTTTTTCTTCAACTCCACTAAGTGTACTGTCAGAAGAAGTGGTCGGTGAGTTAGTCATTTTTTTAGATGGCAACTATGATTTTCTGGCTTCAAGCAGCAATTTTAACAGAGCCAAAGGGATTGACTTTTCAATTAGTGAAGAGTTTGTTGTAGCAAAAATACAACGGATAGAGTCCGACATCTTTTCTTATTCTATATGTAATACTCAAACTGATACTTTGCAAATAAAAAGCAACCAACTGAACTTCTCTAATGAAACTTTAGTTTTCGAATTTAAAGAAAAATTATCTTTTCAGCCTGAAGGATGGCTTGCATATACCATAAAATTAGCTTTTAAACAGCTTGAACATATTTTTCTTATCATGACAATTGATGCGTTGTTTGAAGATTTTTTTCTAGGAGAGTGCGCTATTTGCCATAAAAACATGATCGTAGGAAAAGTTTCGATGGCTGGCTGTCATAGGCATTATTTTTGTACCTTATGCCTGCGTCAATGGGCACAACATGGCTCTGGAAGGTGCCCATATTGCAATAGGTAGTGCCAAGCCTAACAGCTATCAGAACCCCAGTAATTGATATTGGATATTACACTCATGCAGTTTATACCCTCTGAATCAGGAATAATAAATTCACTTGGGGCTATCCCAACTTCTCAGTCTTTTGGAACCTTTAGTATGCGTTCAGATCTATCTGCCAGTACCCAACATCAAGCCATTGGTTAAATTTAAAACCAACTTTTTCAAAGTGTGCTAATTTTACCATTCCAAGCTTCTCATGGAGCTTGACGCTGGAAGCATTTGGAAGGGTAATCCCACTGATCGCCATACGAACCCCAGATTCTTTGAGTCTTTGGAGCAGTAATGAATACAGCTTTGTGCCAAGCCATTTGCCTGACATTTTATGCGATAAATAAACAGTTATCCCAACAGAGAAGCGGTAGGCACTTCAATCACCCTGCTGGTATTTTTATTTTTACTGGTCGCGAACAGTTAGTATTCCTAACACAGTTGTTACTATTCATTGAACTCTTTGGCAACAGAACAGTCTAACCAATTATTAACGATCAAATCGATCCTCTTAAAGAGAACAAAATAAAAATATTAGGGATAGCTCAAGCAGCGCTATAGAAAACCCTGACTGCAATGATATGGAAAAAGTTTACTTTAAATACAGATAATTTTAAGTCAGATGAGCATGTTGATCGAGGTTTATAAAGCCTGCTTCAGCCACTTCCCGAAGGCGAGACATGTGGATGGACGAAGTCTCCGAAGAAACTGGAATCATTTGTTAGCATCTGTGCTTTTTTTTTAGGGAGTAAGTACAATGAAAAAATATACTTTAATAATCGCAATATGTTGTTCACTAGTAACTCAATATGCAAAGTCAGCCCCTCTCCCAAAAAATGAGGATGAATTGAGCACTTTGCACGCATTAGTTAATATGACCCTCACAGATTCAGTAACTATTGAAGATAAAGAGTCTAATATAACGGTCGTTCTTACAAAGTCGGATGCACCTCTCCTAAAAACAGAGGATGAATTGAGCACTTTACACGCAGTAACAAATATGAGCCTCACAGATTCAGATTCAGTGAATACTGAAGATAAAGAGCCTTACAAAATAGTCGGTTTTATAAAGAGGTATAATATTGATAAGCAAATTTATTATGGATTATTATTAGGTGCAATACATTTTACACAGTATCGAATTTTGTATTTTTGCATTTTACGCCCTCTGTCATTAGTACATGACCCATACGATGGAAAATTAACATTTGTAGAGGCTGTTACAGGAGCTATCATTGAAGAGGCTATATTTAATGGTTTGTTACTCCCTTTAATCAATTACTCTATAGAATTGGCAACTAACAGTAGCACCAAGTTTGATGAAAAAATATTTACTTTAAGTAACAACCATCATGATAAAAAAATATTTATTATGAGTAACATCATCAAGTCCACAGCATTTGGACTTTTACACCTTGCCAACAAGAACCCATTAATGGCACAAGTCCTGATATCAATGATCAACTCATTCGTAAGAGGACAATTTACTAAACATTATGGTTTACTAAGTGCGACTGTAGCTCATGTTACTTTAAACTCTATGGGTTATTTAGTCTACATCTATAGTGGACGAGAGCACTTTTAGCGACTAACAGTTATTAGCAGTCAAACGAGTGACATTAGTTATGACACTCAGACGCGTCTCCCCCCTAAGGAGCCTGACCGAGAATAGTCTGCCCTACTGCGGCGACAGCAAATTGGTCTGAAAATCCGCTTTTGTTCGTCAAATAGCTCGCTATTCTCCTCACAAAACCGAATTTTCATCCTCAATTTTCTGCCGTCCTCGCTACGGGCGCTATTCTCGGTCAGGCTCCTAAGGAGGGTGTCGCAAAACTTCAACAGCTCGTTCTCACGCTCTGAAGTCGTCATTCCCGCGAAGGCGGGAATCCATCGCCAACGGTGGATCTCTGCCTTCTCGGGGATGACAAGGTCAGGGGGACACCGGGCAGTATGGTTCTGGTGGAGAGTCAGTGTGGATTCCCGCCTTCGCGGGAATGACGAGAATGAAGCCGGGAATGACGAGAATGAAGCTGGCAATGACGGGAGTCAACGCGTTCCCACGCCGGAGAGAGTTTTGCGACACCCTCTAAGCAAGGGAGAATAAACTCATTTGAGTATACCCAAACCTTTCAGTTTGTCATAAAGCCATTAATAACCAATAGGCTATTAGCTATTTTTCCTATTTTTTGGTTTGCATACTTTTAGGTTGAGCAAACTGCATCGTTACAGATGCACTTTATTTTCCTCTATATAACAGTATTTTTCCCACACTACCCTCAGGCGATCTATATTCGAAGATCTTGTTATAATTTGATGGGACACGGGGACACAACAAGTTCGTTATTGCTTAAATACAACAGCACCCACGAAAAACATGGGTGTTTCCGTAATAAAAAGCATTAAGGTAAGATACCACCATGCCTGTTATCACACTGTCTAACCGGGCCTACCCGGTCGATAAAAACCAAAACCTGCTGGACTCCTTACTGGCAAAGGGTGAAAAAATACCTTTCTCCTGTCGTTCAGGTATCTGTCATGCCTGCCTGATGAAAGCTGACACAGGTCATCTCAGCGAGCGGAGCCAGGCTGGGCTGAGCAGTGAAAAAGTTCGTGAGGGGTATTTTCTTGCCTGCCAGTGTCTGCCTGAAAATGATATGACTGTCTCCCTGCCCAGCAGGAGCCACACCCAGGCCATCATTACCGGAAAACAGTTCTTATGCCCTACCGTTGTGGCTCTGACTCTCGCCCCCAGGCATCCGATGAACTATTTTCCCGGCCAGCATGTCTGTATTGATACAGAGCTGCGGCTTAAGAAAGAGTGCTATCTGGCCTCAGTGCCATCAATGGATCAAACGATGGTCATCCAGGTCCAGCGCAAGGTGGCAGATCCTTTCAGCACATGGGCGCACGACTTTGCCGAAACAGGACAGAAAATCAGCATCAGCAGCCCCTGCGGAATCAATCTATGTGGAAGCCTGCTGGATATCCCTGACCAGATACTGATCGCTCAGGAAGTGGCACTGGCCCCCATACTGGCTTATGTCCGTGAAGCTTTGCACAATACCGGGTCCTCATCACAACTTAGAATTCATCTGATCCACGAGGCGTATAGCAGCAACGATCACTTCGGTATAGCGCTATTGGAAGCACTTTCACAAATGGATCAGTTCAGTTATGCCCTGACAACCGGAAGACAGGATTATGGGCAATGGCTGGACTCGGCTTTACCAGAAGCTTCATCGATTAGAGTTATTTGTGCCGGTGAGGCATCATTCTGTAAACCTATTGAGGAATCTTGCTCACAGCGCCCAGGTATCAACTACACGGCCTTGAACAGTGAATTTTTCTGATCCACTTTTCTCTTCGCAACCCTCGCGTCTTCCTGTTAATCTAAAATCATATATCTGATCGTCCAAGCATGATTTAAAAGGTGGAAATGGAAGTATGACTATGCAAGATCGTGTCAGTGACAAACTGACCACTGCCCTGGAGCTTGAACACTTTGAAATATTCAATGAAAGCCATATGCACAATGTGCCGCCGGGCTCTGAATCTCATTTTAAAGTGGTTTTGGTTAGCCAGTCGTTTGAGGAGCAGATGCCGGTTAAACGCCATCAGCTGATTTACAAAATTCTGTCTGATGAGATGCAAGGGGGCATTCATGCTCTGGCCCTTCATACTTATACCCCCGGTGAGTGGTACGAGCGTAAGGGCCTGGCTCCTGTCAGTCCGGATTGCAAAGGCGGCAGCAAGCACTGAACTCTCTCAAACGGCCACAGCCAGAGCAGGCCGCTAAAAGTAAGTTTTGCCACCTTCATGGATGAGAGGCATTTCACAATTGGTAATGGAGAGCCCCAGGACGTGTGCGGCGGTGTTCAGTTCGAGTTGGATGGCCAGACCATCAAAACCTTTTTCCCAAATCCCAAAGCCCGTTTGCCGGTATTGAGTCGGCAGGGCCAGCAGATTCTGGTTCCCTGGGGACGCCGTGAGGGTCAGCCTGGTCACACACCACAAGGAGGTTGGGCAAGACTGGAATCCATTAAAAAGGGTATTTGGAATCGGTTTAGCCCCAAACCCGTCAAAATAAGTGTCGATGCCTTTATGGAAAAAGATGAAGCAGGCGAAAGTCATTGGTTTCTCCTGGAAAACCAACAGTTTATACAAGGGCTGATCGCTACTGATGGCCCTTTTACCCGGCTTTATGTCGTAACAGAAGAGAAAGAACAAAGTTGCCACAAGAGTCACCGTTGGCCCAGAGTAATGGATGCACCGGAACCCCTCAGAACCGCATCAGGGGGACTTTTTTAGCAGCAGCTCGCACCACCCTCCTTTCTTGTCTCGATTATTGGCATCAGTTCAGCTCATCACTGCGTTATACACTGTAGTGCAATGATTATCTCGGTAAATCATACTTTTCAGCAGACAAACATTGATAGACACTCTACCTCAGTTAAAGCAAATACCTTAATCAAACGACGACACAAACCATGACAGCTTATAAAAAAACTCGCCGACTTTTTGCCCTGCCCTTTATGCTGGTCAGCGCCTTGTTTCTAACAGCCTGTTCAACGCAGCAAAAAATTGATACTGAAGAACAACCCTTCAGCGGCTATCTGGAAAACTATGAAAGACTGACTGCTTTTGATGACGATACTGCCATGCGCTGGGTCAGTGGTGATCTGAAAAAGTATAAAAAGGTCTATGTTGAACCCGTTAATCTGTTCCCGAATTACAATGCAACCAATGATGCCCAGCGGGAAGTAGCTACTAAAGTCGCTGACTACCTGAACAATGGTTTCAGAGAAGGTCTGAAGCAGCGTGGGATGCTGGCAGAAAAGCCGGGACCGGGCGTCCTGGTCATTCAGCCTGCCATTACCGGCATTGTGTCAGAAATGCAGGACCTCAGACCCAGACAATTCGTTCTCCCCGTCGCCGTTGCCAGAACACTGATCAAAACAGCCACCGACCGACTGGATTACATAGTAGCCCTCTATTTGGAAGTACAACTGAGAGACGGCGAAACGGGCAAGCTCGAGGGTGAAGTGCTGCGTAAAGGAATCAATAAGCAATCGGATAATGATGAAGTCACCAAGGAAGATGTCAAAGCGGTTCTGGATGACTGGTTGGAATTCTACAACCGTGGTCTGGACAAGCTAACCAACAAAGAGCAGTAAAATCCACCAACATGGCTGCCTGTCAGAAACATCAGGCAGCCAGCCCTTTATTCCCCTTAACGATTCAGGACACCGAGGTGTGCAGCCCACACTCCCGGTTACCAATCACTTTGGTAGGGTCGTAATAATCTTCTTCAATAGGAAGGTCGTTCATGACCAGATACTCTTCAACATCCAGCTCTGACCAGTTCAACAGAGGGGCCACCCGGTAATAACCATCTTTGGTTTCACTGACGACCTCTAGCCCCTGACGAAAAGCGGTCTGGTCTTTCCTGATGGCCGTTAACCAATAGTCCGGAGAGAAGCTCTGCATGGCCCGTCCAAAAGGCTCCAGTTTGACCTGACGGGTAAATTCGTCATGAGCAGGCGTATCCACCTCCGGCACACCGCCCATAATGGCATCGCGGTAAGCACGACTGTACTCTGGATGATAAATCTGAATGTTCAACTCCAGCTTCTGGATTAAACCCCGGGCGAAGCGGTACGTAGCATGCGTCCCGTAGCCTGAATCAATCCAGATAACCGGCAAATCAGGTTGAATTCGGGTAGCCATATGCAGAATGGCAGCCTCATGGGGACCAAAGTTGGTGGTAACCAGCGGCTTAACGGCCTTTTGCAGAGCCCAGCGGATTATCTCTTGTGGCGAGCGCTCGGCAAGCTCACGGTTTATGGTCTCCAGATCCATTGACTTCCCCCGAAATGTTTCTTCTTTAACACTTATGTCTTGATTCAGTCGAACTATAGGTGATGAAGTTCCCGGTACGCAATGGATCGTCTAGAACATATCTTTCTTTGCAAATAGTGAGTTGGACTAATGCCCCAGGTCAGAATTAAGAGAATTGCAAAAGAATGATAAAAATCAGATCTTCCGTACCACATGAAGACCATGCCTGACAGGTAAGAGAACATTATCCAGATCCTCTCTGGAAGACAGATAACGGTTAAGCTCTGCAATCACCTCGTCCCGCTCATCCTGAGGATTCAAAACACCACCTTTCCAGAGGGCATCGTCAATGACAATAAGCCCCCCCTGCTTGAGCATGGGGAGTATAAGCTCCAGGTATTCAAAGTACTTTTTCTTGTCGGCATCAATGAAAACAAAGTCGAGCTCGCCCTCAATGCTAGGGATGGTTTCCAACGCTTTGCCAAACAGTACTTTCAACTTATGAGAATGAAGTGATCGATCAAAGAACTCCTCTGCAATAGCAATGGCTCGCGGGTTGGTCTCACAACAATAAATTTCCCCATCCTCTGGCAGTGCTTCTGCCATGGATAAAGCCGCGTAGCCGGTGAACATGCCAATTTCCAACACTCTTTTGCTATTGCTCAGGGCCACCAGCAGTTTCAAGGTTTGTCCCACCATTCTTCCTGACATGTTTCCCGGGTAGCGGGTCCGGTCCTCCGTCGCCTGGGCCAGCTCTTTCAGAAGTGACGATTCACCGCCGGTAATGTCATGGCAATATTGTTCAATATCGGGATTTACAATGACCGTCATGGCCCTTCCTTCACTGCATTAACGGGCTGATTCTATCAGCAGCCTGCTGAGTAAAAAATGCCTTTTAACCATGCCCGGTTGATAAACTCATGGTAGGATTTGAAGTAGCTTCCCGAACCCTCTGAACAAGTCAGACAGGAACAAGGGGCTCAATCAAAAAAATAAAAAAAATCCATCACTCACCCAACCCCTCCAAGGCAGTAGACTGTGACAGAAAAACCCATTATAGAAATAGAATATTGTAGCCAGTGTCAGTGGCTGCTTCGCTCTGCCTGGCTAGCTCAGGAACTGCTCAGTACGTTCAGTACTGACCTGGGGGAGGTGAGACTGAAGCCCGGAACAGGTGGTATCTTTATCATCACCCTGAACGGTGAACAGATCTGGGAGAGAAAACAGGACGGCGGCTTTCCTCAGCCCAAGCAGATCAAACAGAAAGTTCGTGACCTGATAGATCCGGAACGGAATCTCGGCCACAACGACCGTTGATTTATGTTACTCCGATCAAAGTGAGGCTCTGACGATCAACCAGAGCCCTTTTCAAATATTTACGACATTTAAATCCAGTCTGACGCCGGCTTTTTGCGGAATCGGATCATTGGCAGGAACAGCCCCAGCAGAATCCCTATGATTATCGTACCACCCCCATAGAGGTACCAACGCATAGTGCTGCTGCGAATCAGCTGGTTATTTTCAGCCTCAACCACCTCAATCCGGTTTTTCAGCTGCAAATTTTCTTCCATCAATTGTTTGTTCCGACGATCCAGTGCCTGAGGGTCGGCGGTGGCTTCTCTCAGGGCAATAAACTGAGAGGTTTTGTCATCCAGCAATCCTGCAGTTTCCTGAAGAGAACCTTTTACACTTTTCAGCTCATTCTCAGTGGCAGATAGCTCAGACTTCAGAGCCGTATTTTCTTTGCTCAGCCGCGAAACGTTTGCCAGCACTTTTGGCAAACGCTCTCTGGCAGGCTGCTCGGCCACCAGGTACTGACGGGGGATATAACCTTCTGATCCATCGGCCATTCTGACCTTGCTGAACCCTTCTCCGGCGTCAGCTTCGAGAACAGTCATTTTCAGCCCTGTTTTCAGGCCCCGGTGCAAAATCCGGTATTGATTACCAGGCCCTGACCGCATTGGCACATAAACGACATCCGTAACATAACGTGTTTCAGCCTGTACTGGTTCAGCCTGAACCATTGAACCCAGCATTACTAAACCGGTGAGTGATAAAAACAGTTTGGGTAAGGTTTGTTTCACGTTTTCTCTCTTAACCAGGCTGCCCTGTTATCAGAATTATTCGAACAGGGCAGCATCCTGCAAAACTTAATTATAAAAATGACAGACTTCCGGAAGGAAAATCAGGGCAGTACTCGCTTGAATGGCTTCACACTTACAGAATGATAAACACCGGCGGCCACGTAGGGATCATCATCAGCCCAGGATTGTGCGGCTTCGAGGCTGTCAAATTCAGCAATAACAATACTGCCACTGAATCCGGCTTCGCCCGGATCGTTACTGTCGATAGCAGGACAGGGGCCTGCCAGGATCAGACGCCCCTGAGACTTCAATACCTCAAGCCTTTCCAGGTGAGCAGGTCTGGCTGTCTTGCGCAGAGACAGACTATTGTCAACATCTTCACTGATGACTGCGTAAAGCATTTATTTTTCCTCAGCCTGTATATGTCTCGAGATGACCAGAAACTGCAAGACAACAAAGACAAAAGTAAGAATCAGGCTACCAAACACCTTAAAGTCAACCCAGAACTCGTGGAAGGTGAAAGCCACATAAAGGTTAGCGGCACCCAGTAGTGCAAAGAATACAACCCAGCTCAGATTCATACGAATCCAGATCTCATCCGGCAGGCTGATGGCATGCTCCATCATTCTCTGAACCAGGCTTTTCTGGCCAACAAACTGACTGCCCAGAAAGGCGGCAGCAAAGATCCAGTTTACAATCGGCGCTTTCCATTTCAGGAAGTTTTCGTCCTGAAAGGCCAGGGTCATGCCACCGAATAAAACCACGGCCATAAGCGTAATCACCTGGCTCTTTTCAAGGGTTTTGTTCTTGATAAAGCTGCCACCATAAACAATGACAGAGGCAATGATCAGGAAGAAAGTGCCACTGATAGCACCTCCGACCTCAAGGGAATATCCGGCTACATCCACCATTCTGGGGTCCATCTTGTAGACCGTAAAAAAGATAATAAGTGGAATAAAATCAATCAGTTGCTTCATATTAAACCAGTCGGGTTACCTTGTGATTTACTTCGATATTTCGCTCAGGGTTTCTCACTAACCAAGTTCAGAGCTCGTTAAATCATCCTGTAGTTTACTATGGAACGGCTGCATTGCCATGTCTGGTCGACTCCACCCTGCCAACTTTTTAAAAGCCTTTACAGTTCCATTGGTGGTAGAGTGTACAGACAGTTACTACTTATTTGTATCGCAATGACCCTGAATGTCGACCTCCATTGTCACACCACCGCATCCGATGGTTCCATGGGACCACTGGAAGTTTATGAACGAGCACGTGATAAAGGTGTCGATATACTGGCTATTACGGACCATGATTCGGTGGCTGCACACCAGTTTCTCTCCAATAAAACACTCTCTGGCCCCAGGCTGATCACCGGGACGGAATTATCAACCACCTGGTCTGCCATGGAAATCCATATTGTCGGCCTTAACTTTTCCCTGTCGAACCCGGATCTTGAACGAATCATCCATCACCAGTGCTCCGCCAGAAAGCAACGATCTCTGATGATCGCCAGCCGTCTGATGAAACAACTGAAACTGAAGATCAGCGCTGACACTTTGATGAATGAAGTCATTGATCTGGCATTGAACCGGCAGAAACAATCGCCTGACGGCTTTGTTTTATCCAGAGAAAATATCCAGACAGGCCGACCTCATTTCGCCCAATGGCTGATTGAAAAAGGCTACGTCAAAGAGATGCAAGCAGCTTTTGACAGGCATCTGTCGCACCAGAAAATAGGCAACTTGAAGGCCTTCTGGCCTCCCATGGGTCAGGCCGTAGCCTGGATCAGAGCCCTGAATGGTACGGCTGTGTTAGCTCACCCCGGAAAATACAAAATGACCCGCACCAAGCTCAGAGCTCTGGTCAAAGACTTCAAACTGGCTGGCGGCCATGCCCTGGAAGTCAGTGGCTGCCAACAACCTCCCGGACAGCGGGAAGCACTGGCAAGCCTTTGCCAGGACTTTGAACTCAGAGCCTCAAGAGCCAGTGACTTTCATACCCCCGCCAAACCTTGGGTAGAACTGGGCAGAGCGCCAGAACTTCCCAAGGGTGCTCTGCCCGTCTGGGAGAACTGGTAGATAATTTACTAATGCCTGAGTGCCAGAAAACACTGATTCTCACGCTCCCTTGCTCAATTAACCATCCCTCCATAGTTCGGTAACTTTTGCTAAGTGACCGGAACTTCTGGTCACCACATGGCGACTATCGTTGCTAAAGCTGGCCGATAAGATCTTTTCAGAATGGGAAACGGTGGCTTTTCGTTGCCATGATCCGTCAGCCTTCCGACCAATGATTTGAGCTCTGCGATCAAAACTGGCAGTCAGCAAATGATCGCCATCGGCATTGAAGGTGGCTGATCTGATCGAATTATTATGATGAATGGTCGTTTCTTTCCACCATGATCCATCGGTCCTCTTACCAGTGATTTGCACCTTGTCATCTCTACCAACGGTCGCCACACGGCTACTATCTGGGCTAAAGACGGCTGAGATAACACTTTTTTCGTGGGAAATGATCGCTTTTATTTTCCATGTTCCATCGTCTTCCCGGCCATAGATTCTTGCCTTATGATCATCACCAGCTGTCACCAGATAGCGGCCATCCGGGCTTAAGCTGGCAGAGTTGACAGAGTTATCATGGACAATGACGATTTCTGTTTTCCATGATTTATCCGCCTGCAGACCATGGATTTTCACCGTATTATCGTTACCGACACTGACCACATGGCGTCCATCAGTACTAAAGGTGGCTGAACTGATCGAATCATTATGGTTAATGAACATTTTTGGCTCCCATGATCCATCGTCCGCTCGCCCATAGATTTTTGCCGTATGATCCTCACCAACGGTCAGTACATGGCAACTGTCGGGACTGAAGGTGGCTGAGTTGACAACATCGTCATGAGCAATGATGGCTTCTTCTACCCATGATTTGTCATCCTTCTGGCCATAGATTCTCGCAGTATGATCCATACTGGCGGTGACTAGATGGCAGCCATTGGGGCTGAAGCTGGCCGAGTTGACACCATCACCATGGGTAATGACGAATTCTTCTACCCATAATTCATCATCCTTCTGGCCATAGATTTTCGCCGTATGATCCATGCTGGCAGTTAATACATAGCTGCCATCAGGGCTGAAGCTGGCTGAGTTGACAACATCATCATGAACAATGATGGCTTCTTGCGCCCATGATTGGTCGGCCTTCACACCGTGGATTTTCGCCGTTCCATCGTCACTGGCGGTGATCATATGGCGGCCATCAGGGCCAAGGCTGGCTGAGTTGATCCAGGATTTGTGAGCAACACTGGATACTGTCACTGGAAGCATTGTTTTTCCTAAAACATTGACAGCCTCTGATACACTTGTTTCCTGGCTGTTATACCTGCAAAGCTGGATATAATGAATTAAGGTTTCATAACTTACTTCTGCTTTAAGTGTTTCCTTTATACTCCGATCGTAAATCGCCCTATTTGCAACAGCTAAAGAATTGCAATCACCAAACTCATTCAACAGTTTTTCAAATTCGTTCAGCTTTTCGCCCAGGCCATTAAATTCTTCCGGGCACGAAGGGCAGTTTTCAACCCGACCGTCTGCCAGACTGGTTTTCAGCCACTCATTAAAGCACCTCAGGTGAAAAAGATGATCACAGGGGGTTTGCAATAACCTCGACCATTTAATGGGATCAGTACAAATTGAGCACTCCCTATCATTAACTTTCACACGTTCCACATTAAATGCATTATCGCGAAAGGCACTGACATCCATGTAAATATCTTGTTTTTTTTCGGGTACTATTGTGGTAGATCTTCCTGCACTGACACAAGAAGACCCTCCTTTCATTCGAGTTCGCTTAGGTTCTGGTAAGAGTGAACCTGCAATACTGTTACTGTTTCTTGTTACATCCATGTTTTATTTCTCCAAAGTCACCAACTACTATCGATTGTCAAAAGAATCAACATTTCACCATGTGACTTAGAACCTGCATAGTAATAAAAGTTCAAATTTTCTTAACTGCAATTAACATTTTCTTAACTCATTCACACATTCCACAGGCTACTGCAAAAGTAAAACATCGGAAAAGTCAGTCTGCCGTCAGAACTTGGCCCTGGTAGCCGAGTGCTCCATTTTCGGGGAAAATCCATATATTTGAGTGACTAAGGGCTGAATAATCTTTATTGGCCTGCCGGGCAACGCTTCATTAGTGGCCGGAGCTCGTCGAACCCGTATCGATACTGAACAAGGTCAGCCATCCCCTGGACAGTGGCGGGTACACGACCGAAGACTATCTTTTGCAACCGCTGGAGGGCAGGTGGTTGTGCGGATGAACGGTTCGGTGTTTTTCGGTAAGCTAGCGCCTGGTTATAATGCAATAGGTTAACCATGAGCACACCGTCAACGCCCCTTAAAAAAACGGCCAACTATTATTATGGGCTGGGTATTTTTGTTGCTTTTTTCCTGGCCGTGATACAGATTGTTTCGGCACTCAGTGAAGACACGTGCAGGCCATCTGTTCAGAATACCCCAACGCGCAACTCAATTTCATGGCGCTGGTCAAGAATTACCGGAACCTGTATGTCCGTGTGAGTTCTATCCCTGGGTTATGTGGCACTCTCGGAAACACACTACGGCAAAATTGAACTACCAAGGTTTAGGAATGTCTAATTTCTGTATTTAAAAAGGAGTCTTCCTATGATTCATGGAATGATAGATTCAGCAAGCGTTCAGAATAAGCCTAAGATTAGTATTTCTCCTACTTTAAAAGAAGCTTCAGCTTTTATGGGCTTCAAGGTTAAAGTGATATGTAATTGCTCAGACCTCCCATATTTACCAATGTATTTTTCTTCTCTAAAAGAAATTACTCCCATTGACCCAATAGAAGAGATGAAAGAAGAATTCGAAAAACTTTCTAACAAAAGGCTTTCTGACAGGGCATGCAATTTGGTCATTATTGAGTTATTAGATTCTCAAACATCTAATCTTATAGCTTTTATATCTATGCAAGATAACAAAAAATCTTTGTTTGTGAAAATGCTGGCTACTCAGGATGAATATAAAGGTCGTGGAGCTGGTCAATTTCTTATGCGCTGCGCCATTGATGTTGCAATTAAAAGAAATATTACAACTGTTAAACTTAACCCTGAGGGCAGTGCGAGACAGTTTTATATCAAAAAAATTGGAATGATTGAAACTAATAATTCTGAATTAGAGTATTCTCATCCAAGATATAACGATATCAAAACACACTTCAGCCCAGTACTCTCAAAATTCAAGCTTATACAAACCGAGGAAAAAGGCTATTTTCATGTTTCTTCTTTTTAATCCCACAAAAGCCACATATGTCGGTACTTATGAAAAAGTAAGAAAGAGTAACATATGTGTTATGAACTATTTCTAATATTTTCTGCCATAATAATTAGTTCAGGAAGAGGTTACCTAGCATGGATGCTCAATATTTTACTAATACTTTATCAACCAGGCAATATCCCTCAGAAAACGAAGAAATCTCAAAGCTGACTTCTGAGCAGTTAAAACTAAAAGAGGTAGAGACACCCACTTGTTTCAACCCAAGAGTTATTAATGTTTTAGAAGATTGCAATATTTAATATCAACTCCGCCATAGCTAGCTACTGATTGAACCCTCAACTGATGAAGACCATTTATTCACTGAATTTAAAATCACATCTGATAGAGAAATTAAAAAAATAATCCCTCTTCACTGTTTACTGCCCTTCAAATATTCAGGAAGCAATAGAATGACCCCCACTCTATTGAAAAGCCACCGGCTTGATGAAAACATTATTGACGGTGTCATTGTCGACTCTTTACCCATTGCCCGCTTGTCAGTATCAGCAAATGAATACGAACACACTTGTATGCATGTAGCCATGTTTCAAACTGCATTGACATCACTTTCAAAGCCCGGGCAACCAAGATTTTTAACGACAACATGTGTTAATGATTGTCATACTGAAGTCTTCTGGGATCAAAAAACGCAAACGGCCATAATGACTCATTTTTTGCAAAACGATATGTGCAAGCCCTCTTTTGACTTCATGCTTGCGAAAATAACCCAGTTCGCACCCGTTAAAGATAGACAGACATTTATTGTTGGTGGCATTGTTGAACGGATGAGAGACACTGGCAATTTTTTGATTTTGCTGAAAAATATCTTGCTGAAAAAAGCATTCCTGTTAAACAAACTTTTCCGGGCAATAAAAAAAGACATACCAATTTAATATTTGATAGCAAGGAAGGCGTTATTTACGAGTTGCAACTATTAAACAAAGGGCGTCACCAGTTTCGCATCACTGACCGCAGAAAAGATTCTGCATACTCTTTTAAAAACACCGATTTTGATAAAAAGCTCATTAATACTGAAAGTACTTATTACTACTCTTCTGAAAACAAAAATCATTTTATACCCATAAATCTATACTTTTCTTCCTCATAACCCTTGCGCAGCTTACTGAGGATCGTGAAACCTTATCACTAAACCAAAGCCCTTAGTATCGTCCCGAATTGAACGCAAACGTTGCACCGGCTTGCTTCGGTGGTATGATGCGCACTCCAATTTTACTGCAAGAGAATGGCAACCTGTCGACATCCCTTTGAACACAGTATCCAAAAGACGGTTCAATAGGTGCAGGTTCCATGTATACAACAGCCATGAGTCAGTTTTTCCAGATCCACCCCGAGACGCCACAGCTTCGTCTGATTCGCCAGGCCGCAGAAATTCTGAGGGCTGGAGGGGTGATTGCCTACCCTACTGACTCAGCCTATGCCCTGGGCTGCCTGATCGGTGACAAGAAAGCGGTTGAGCGCATTCGCCAGATTCGTCGATTGGACGAAAAGCATAACTTCACACTGGTGTGCAGAGATCTCTCTGAACTGGCCACCTACGCTCAGGTCGACAATGTTCAATACCGTCTACTGAAACACCATACACCCGGCCCTTACACTTTCATTCTCAAAGGCACCCGTGAAGTGCCTCGCCGCCTGATGCATCCCAAGAGAAAAACCCTGGGTTTACGAGTACCAGAGTGCAGTATTGTAAGCGCCCTGCTCAATGAACTGGACGCGCCCTTAATGAGCAGTACTCTGCAGTTACCAGGTGACAATGAACCCATGCTGGACCCATACGACATTCGTGAAACACTTGAAAACCAGCTGGACCTGGTCATTGATGGAGGTTATCGAGGTATGGAACCAACCACCGTGATCAGTTTGCTGGCAGAAACGCCTGAAGTCCTACGCAAAGGTAAAGGCAATCCGGAACCGTTTCTCAACTGAATCCGATCCAATGCACTAATCTGTTGCTATCAGCCTGTCGGACTTAAGACTGTCCTACGCGGCAACTGCTCCTGCGTTGCTCTAGCTCCTGCATCCATGCAGTCGTGCGGCGGCAGCAAATTGGTCTAAAAATCCCTGTTTCTTCGTCAAATAGCTCGCTATTCTCCTCAGAAACAGAGATTTTTATCCTCAATTTCTTGCAATCCTCGCTACGGACGCTTAAGTCCGACAGGCTGCTAGAGAAATCCGACTTCATGACAGATTTTTTTACTGTGAAACATTTTTCATCTTCGGGGGCGACAAAAATTTGTTTCAGTCACCATGGCTGATTTATTCACTGCTGGCAAAAACACGCTTTTACCGTCGTGCAAACTGTCGTACCCTGTTCACTCAGGATTCTAACGGGAGAGCCTCTTGAGCGCTGTAGACTCACAGTCGCGTGTTCTATCTGGCATGCGACCTACTGGCCGATTACATCTTGGCCATTATCATGGGGTATTAAAAAACTGGCTTCGGCTGCAACATGAGTATGAATGTTTTTTCTTCGTAGCTGACTGGCACGCGCTGACCACTCACTATGAAGAGCCGGAAAAACTCGAAGATTCAGTCTGGGACATGGTCATTGACTGGCTGGCGACTGGCATCAATCCCGGTTCGGCCACCCTGTTCATACAATCCAGAGTTCCGGAGCATGCAGAACTGAATCTGCTGCTCTCCATGATTACCCCGCTCTCTTGGCTGGAAAGAGTGCCCAGCTACAAGGATCAGCAGGAAAAACTGAAGGAAAGGGATCTCTCTACCTTCGGCTTTCTTGGCTATCCACTCCTGCAAAGCGCCGATATCCTTGCCTACCGTGCAGGTCTGGTTCCTGTCGGTGCTGACCAGGAAGCCCACGTGGAGATTACCCGGGAAATCGCCAGACGCTTTAACCACCTTTATGGTCGGGAGCCCGGCTTTGAGGATAATGCCGAGGCCGCTATCGGCAAAATGGGCAGAAAAACTGCCAACCTCTACCGCAAGCTCCGTCGCGCCTACCTTGAACACGGGGATGACGAAGCTCTTGCCACGGCCAAGGCGCTGCTCAAAGAACAGAGCAATATCACCCTGGGCGACCAGGAAAGACTGTTTGGCTATCTGGAAGGGACAGGTAAGGTTATCTTGCCGGAACCTCAGGCTTTGCTGACTGAACAGCCCCGCATGCCGGGTCTGGATGGTCAGAAAATGTCCAAGTCCTGCGGCAATACCATCGGCCTCAGGGAAGACCAGGACAGTATTGCGTCAAAACTGAAAAAGATGCCTACAGACCCGGCTCGCATTCGCAGGAATGATCCGGGCGAGCCGGAAAAATGTCCGGTCTGGCAACTGCATCAGGTCTATTCAGATCAACAACGCAGAGACTGGGTTCAGGAAGGCTGTCGCTCAGCAGGTATCGGCTGCCTTGACTGCAAAAAGCCCCTGATCGAAGCGGTACAGGCTGAACTGGAGCCCATTCGTTCAGAAGCCAGGGAACTGGAAAACAATCCCGATGTCGTAAAAAGTATCATCGCCGAAGGGACCGAAAAGACCCGGGACGAAGCCCAGGACACCCTCAGGGAGGTTCGGGAAGCCATAGGACTGGACTATCGTTGAACACTGTGTTTCAGTGAAGTATCAGCTATTACAAACTACAGGTCAGGTTCTTCGAGCCTGATCATCATAAAAAGCAGTTTTACCGTTTGTCGGTCAAACTGCTTTTTTTCAGTTAGAGGATTCGAAACAGGGTGAAGCATCAATGACCTCCACGGAAACCGTGGCTGAGCCCGGAGAACAACCCCCTGAAGAGCTGACAACGCCAGCTCAATCGGACTCTGAGCCTGAACTCATTGAACACCAGATACGGGTTATGGGTCAGCCCATGGCCAAGTTGCCTGACGACCTTTACATCCCACCGGATGCCCTGCAAGTTTTTCTGGAAGCCTTTGAAGGGCCTCTTGACCTGCTGCTCTACCTGATCAAGCGCAACAACATGGACATCCTGAACATTCAGGTGGCAGTCATTACAGAGCAATACATGCAGTATGTAGAATTGATGGAATCAGGACAATTTGAGCTGGCAGCTGAATACCTTGTCATGGCCGCGACACTGGCCGAAATCAAATCACGAATGCTGCTGCCCCGGGTCTCTGAGGACGAAGACGAGGAAGAAGATCCTCGTGCCGAGCTGATTCGTCGACTGCAGGAATATGAGCGCTTCAAGAAAGCCGCAGAAGATATTGATCAAATGCCAAGAATGACCCGGGATCTGCATGAAGCCAGTGCGGCCCCACCCGACCTGGAAAAGGAACGCCCCCACCCGACAGTGGATCTCAAAGAGATCATGCTGGCCATGGGAGAAATACTCCGCCGCTCAGAAATGTACGTCAGTCACCAGGTTGAACAGGAAGCCCTGTCCACCCGTGAACGGATGAGTGAAGTTCTCTCCATGCTGACCTCTGAGCGTTTCACTCCCTTTGTTGCCCTGTTCCGGCTTGAGGAAGGCAAACTCGGCGTTGTCGTTACTTTTATGGCGGTGATGGAACTCATCAAGGAATCCCTGATCGAACTCATTCAGAATGAACCTTTTGGCCCTATTCACGTAAAGGCTCGGATTGACTGATGGAAGCAGAACAACTGCAACGTATCCTGGAAGGAGCCCTGCTGGCCAGCCAGAAACCCCTGACTGAAGAAAAGCTGGCCGCACTGTTCCCCGAAGACCTTTACTCTGAGGAAGAGCGCCCGGATGACAACCAGATTCGTGAGGCTCTGGTAGCTATCTCTGAAGCCTGTGAAGGACGGGGCTTTGAACTCAAAAAAGTGGCATCGGGATACCGCTTCCAGGTCAGACAGGAATTGTCACCCTGGGTTGGCAGACTCTGGGAAGAAAAACCACAGCGCTATACACGAGCACTGCTGGAAACCCTGGCCCTGATCGCCTACCGGCAGCCCATCACCCGGGGGGAAATCGAAGACATTCGCGGGGTGGCCGTCAGCAGCAACATTATACGAACCCTTCAGGACCGCGAATGGGTTCGGGTGGTAGGTCACCGGGATGTCCCGGGGCGTCCGGCCATGTTTGCCACTACCCGCCAATTTCTGGATTATTTTAATCTGGAAAATCTCAATGAACTGCCCCCCCTGTCCGAGATTCGTAATCTGGAAGAAGCAGCCCGGGAACTGGCAGAAGCTAACGATCAGAGCAGATCAGCGACAGAGGACTCTGAAGTTCAGGAGGACACTGAGGTGGAAGAGCAATCCTCTGATGAGCTATTTGCCGAACTGGATGAACTGGAAGCTGATCTGCCAGATAACTTTGACGATCTGATCCGTAAAAAGAACATCGATGAACCAGAACCTGAACAACCGTTGGTTGAGCAGGAGGCTGAACAGGAAGCTGAACAGGACACCCATATATCGGATTCGTCGGTAGGACTTTTCGCTGAAGAGGATCAAGTCGCACACCAGGCGACAAATCCATCCTTTGAAGAAGAGCCTGCTTCCGAAGCAGAAACACCCGTGGAAATATCAAACGAAATAACTAACCCCTGAGCAATGCCTGATGACCCGATGGAACAGCCACGGAAATCCACGCTGTCTTAACCTATCCTGAATCGCTATACTTTGGCCCCTTTGATTGAGAAACAGAGCGGCATAGCCGTAAATACCATGACAACTGAAACCACTCCTCCCCAGGGTGAGAAATTGCAAAAAATCCTGGCGGGCGCCGGCCTGGGCTCGCGCCGTGAGATGGAACGCTGGATCAGCGAAGGTCGAATCTCCGTCAACGGAGAACAGGCCAGCCTCGGCGACCGAGCCTCAGCTGAAGACAAGATTGCTGTCGACGGCCGCCCGGTCAAACTGGAAACCTATGCTTCCGGAATCCGTCGTGTCATCGCCTACAACAAGCCGGAAGGCGAGATTTGCAGCCGCCACGACCCGGAAGGCCGCCCGACCGTTTTTGACAAACTGCCCAGACTTCAGGGCGAACGCTGGATTGCCATTGGCCGTCTGGATATCAATACTTCCGGACTGATGCTGTTCACCACCGATGGTGAGTTGGCCAGTCGCTTGATGCACCCTTCTTACCAGGTTGAACGTGAATACGCTGTTCGAGTGATGGGTAATACAACAGAGCAGAAAGTTAAAAACCTCTTCGATGGCGTCGAGCTGGAAGATGGCCCTGCCCGTTTCACCGATATTGTTGACTCAGGCGGTTCGGGTATCAACCGCTGGTTTCATGTCTGCCTTCTGGAAGGCCGTAACCGTGAAGTGCGCAGACTCTGGGAATCACAGGATTTGACAGTAAGCCGCTTGAAACGAGTTCGTTTTGCCAATGTCATCATTCCTGACCACCTGCGCATGGGTCAATGGGAAGAAGTAGAAAAAACTGACATCGACGAACTGGCGGCAGCCGTTCAGCTATCACCCGCACCCAACACACCAACTCGCAGAGTCGATCCGAGACACACCAAAACCGGCCTGAAAACCAGAGGCACCCGTGGTAAACCTGCTATCAACAAGAAGCGGCCCTCGCCTCACAAAAAGCCTGGTGCTTTCAAAAAGAACAGGCATCGCTGATGTTATCTGAGCTCCAGCCATCGAGTTGGAGTTCTTGGTGATACCCTGAATATGCTTTAATGAGTTTCCATGCTGGCCCTGACCGGGTTCTCACTGGACAGATTAACTGTACTTATATACAGTTATATCTAAACCACACCTGACAGGAGAGGCCCATGTCTATTACCCCCATGTGGCGAGTTGACCGGGACGGAAGCATGTTTACAGATAAAAAAGCCGCTGAAGAATACGATCGCATGTTGGAACTGGCCGGGAATATCACCAGCCTGCTGGAAGATCACTTTGAAATTGATGAGCAACTGGCAGAAGAGATCGGCCTGATGTTCGCCAAAAACAAGGAAGCCTTCGCCAAAGCCTTTAAAGGCAAACCGGACCTGGTGCTCGAGATAGGCCAGACTGCTGAGCAAGACAATGACCCAAATGAGGATCAGACTTCGGCCTGAGCTGGCCTGCCAATATCCGATAACCAAGAGCGGAAAGCCCTGATCCGCTCTGCCACAAACCCTTTTTTATCCCCTCCCATTTAGAACGAATCAGGAATAAAGAGCATGGGTAAAAACAATCATCCATTTCCCTCTGACTCACTTCAGATTCAGCTTTAAAATAGCTCTTTGTGAAAAAAAGTCTTTCTTTCATTCCTGATAGAGAAACCCTTTTTTTTACCAAAAACAGCGGTTCTAAAGGTCATTTTTCCCGTAATCAGACCAAGACACTAGTGAAGCAACCCGCCAAGTAGCACTTGTACTGGTTGCTAATACAGCGAATTCCGCTAATATATCGGCCTTTTTGTCTGGCAAGGTATGTAGTCACGACATGACGAGCTTCGTTCCTGGACAGCGCTGGATCAGTGACACCGAAACTGAACAAGGGCTGGGTACCGTTCTGACTTTCGATAGTCGCATGGTAACCCTATTGTTCCCCACCACCGGTGAAACCCGGCTCTACTCCATTAATAACTGCCCGCTATCAAGGGTACAATTTAATCCTGGTGACAAGATAGAAAGTCACGAGGGCTGGACCATGACGGTGACAGAAGTCATCGAAGAGAATGGTCTGCTACTGTATAGAGGCGTTCTTCCCGACGGTAAGCCCAAAGAGCTTCCCGAATCGGAACTGGGCAACTTTATTCATTTCAACAAGCCGCAGGACAGAATGCTGGCGGGTCAAATAGACCAAAACAGCAACTTTTCCCTGCGATACAAAACTCTGTTGAACAATTGTCGACTACTCAGCTCTCCTGTGAGAGGGCTGCTCGGTGCCCGTACCAGCCTGATACCTCATCAGCTGCATATAGCGCGTGAAGTGTCTGGACGTCATGCTCCCAGAGTGATGCTGGCTGACGAAGTCGGCATGGGTAAAACCATTGAAGCCGGTCTCATCCTGCATCAGCAACTGATCACTGAACGAGCCAGTCGGGTATTGATTCTGGTACCGGAAACACTTCAGCATCAGTGGCTGGTTGAAATGCTGCGTCGTTTCAATCTGCACTTCGGACTGTTTGATGAAGAGCGTTGCCGTGCGATTGAAGATGAAAACCCGTTCAACACAGGGCAACTGATTCTCTGCAGCCTAGACTTCCTGAGCCAGTCCGAACATCGTTTTCAGCAAGCTCTTGAGGTCGACTGGGATCTATTGATCGTCGACGAAGCTCACCATCTGGTCTGGTCAGAAGAAAACCCCAGCCGTGAATATCAGGTTGTGGAAACATTGTCGTCACAAATTCCCGGCCTACTGCTGTTGACAGCAACACCTGAACAGATGGGACCCGAAAGTCACTTTGCCCGGCTCCGTCTGCTGGACCCTGATCGTTTCCACGATCTGGTGACCTATCAGGAAGAGGAAAAAAACTATGAGCCTGTGGCCGAAGCGGTTCAGGAGCTGCTGGAAAATAACCACCTGCCGGAAGTCGCCTGTCAGCACCTGACCGGTTTCCTGGGTCACGATTGTCAGCCTCTGATCGACCTGATCAATAATGGCTCTTCTGAACAAAAAGAAACGGCCCGCGAACAGCTACTAAAAACCCTCCTGGACCGCCATGGTACTGGCCGGGTTCTGTTCAGAAATACCCGTGCAGCGGTGGGAGGATTCCCCGGCCGTGTTGTTCAGGGATACGCCCAGAAGCTGCCCGAGCTTTATCAGATTGCCCAGGAAGAAGAAACCGAAGCCCGTGGTTCGCTCTACCCCGAACTGGCTTACCAATCCCATATCTGTGTTGATGATATGGACCCCTGGTGGAAGGTAGACCCACGCATCGACTGGCTGATTAACCTGCTGAAGCTGCTTAAAAAACAGAAAGTGCTGGTGATCTGTGCCAATGCCAATACCGCTCTGGATCTTGAGGACGCTCTCAGAATTCTGTCTGGCATACCCACGGCAGTGTTCCACGAGAACATGACTATCGTAGAGCGGGATCGAGCGGCTGCATGGTTTGCTGATGAGGAATACGGTGCCCAGGTTCTGGTCTGCTCCGAAATTGGCAGTGAAGGTCGCAACTTCCAGTTTGCCCACCACCTGGTGCTCTTTGATCTGCCTGCTCACCCGGATCTGCTGGAACAGCGTATTGGACGACTCGACCGCATTGGCCAGACCGAGACCATCAAAATCCATGTTCCCTTTATAGAGGGCACCGGACAGGAATTAATGTTTCATTGGTACGATCAGGGCCTGAATGCCTTCGCCGATACCTGTCCGTCTGGCAGCATGGTCTTTGAAAAGTTGGGTAAAGCATTCACTGAAGCACTGGCGCCTGAAAAGAAAACGACACTGGCAGACATTCAACCATTGATCGAAGAAACCGCAGATCTCAATGCAAAAATGAATAAACACCTTCACAATGGTCGGGATCGCCTGCTGGAAATCAACTCCCGTGGCACCCTCTCCAATGAAGATCTGATTAACGACATCGAAGCACAGGAAGAACCCAGGCAGCTCAAGCGCTATATGGAAAAGCTGTTTGAAGGATTTGGCGTCGAGTCAGAAGATCATTCCAAACATTGCCTCGTTGTGCGCCCGGGCAGCCATATGGTGACCTCCTTCCCGGGCCTTCCGGCTGATGGCATGACCGTCACCTTTGATCGGGATATGGCTCTTTCCCGGGAAGACATGCACTTCCTCACCTGGGAGCACCCCATGGTTCGTGAAAGCATGGACATGCTGCTCACCAGTGAAATGGGCAATACCTCGGTAGCTCTGTTAAAAAACAAGGCACTGAAACCAGGCACCATGCTGCTGGAAGCGATCTATGTCCTTGGAGCCACAGGGGAGAAAAAACTGCAGCTGGATCGGTACCTGCCTGCAACACCGATTCGCTGCCTGATCGATCCCGGCATGAACAACCTCTCGGAAAAAGTGGCCTTCGACACCCTGAACGCCCAACTTCAGCCCGTCAAAAAAGGTATGGCGAAGAAACTGGTGAAAGCGCAACGGGAGCCAATTCTGACCATGCTGGCCAGAGCAGAGCAAGCGGCGAAGGAACAGGTTAACCCGATTGTGACCGAAGCCTGCAAAAACCTGCTGAGCCATGTTACGGAAGAGATCAAGCGGCTGGCTGCCCTGAAAGCAGTGAACCCGAACGTACGTGATGAAGAGATTGAACACCTCAAACTGCGTGCCGCCCTGGGTCATCAATGTCTTCAGAAAGCGATGCTCAGGCTGGATGGTTTGCGATTGATGATCGCCGGTTAACAACGCATAGGGCACTGGCGCGATTTTTTTCGTGTTCAGTGCCATTGGTTGTTGTGTCTTTTTTGTCCTGTTTATAAGGTAACAACAGGTTACTGCTTCTATCGATCTTCACGAGTATGCCAGAGCCTCAAAATATAAATGGTTGAGTTCTGGATTTCATAGCGTATTTCATATTGCCCTATAAGTATCTTTCTGACTTTTCTAGGCCCAAAGGTTTCAAGCCGTTCACCAAGCCTTGGGGTTTCCAGCAGACTGTCTGGACAGGATGTCAAAGACTGAACCGTTTTAGCCGCAGCCTGATTATTTACCAGAGCTAAAAAATCGTACAGCCACGACAAATCAGAAAGGGCTTTGCTCGTCCACTTAATTTCCACTAGGGTGGAACCGGCAAGGGGTTATCAGTCCCAAGACTTTCTGCCCACTCTTGCACAGCCTGATGATCAATAACAGCATTTGCGTCTACGTCTGACAGCGCTTCCCGGGTTAGCCTGTCACGCTCTTCTTGCTGGTCAATCCAGGCGGAAAGAGCTTGCTTGATGATCCACCCACGTGATCGCTCAGGTCTCTGTGCGAGCAGTTCCACTTTTTCAGCCAAAGGTATTGGCACGTGGGCAGTTAGTACCTTCGTGTCTTTTTGAGCCATGACAACCTCACTTTTAATTAAATATTATTAATTATGAAAAATAGTGATTAATTATGATTAAGCCAAAAATGGTTTCAGACCCAGAAGCCATCAGATCATAGCAATTACTTTTTATAAAAACCCACCTCACCCTCAGGCCGGGTCTTGAATCGGCGATGCAACCACATATACTGATCCGGGTTTTTCTTTACCTGCTCTTCTACAAATTGATTGACCCGGATCGCATCCTGAAGATCATCGCCCCGGGGGAAGTCTTTCCAGGCCTCAAACACCTCAAGAACATAGCCCTCGGAACCCGGTTTTCGGGTGACCACCATGGGCACCACTCTGGCCTTACCCATTTTGGTCATTCTGGAAGTGCCAGTCACCGATGCGGTCTGAACACCAAAGAAAGGAGCAAAAACACTTTGCTTGGGACCATAATCCTGATCGGGAGAGTACCAGACGGTTTTTCCCTGTCTCAGGGATCTCAGCATACCTCTTACATCCCTTCGGCCTAACAGACGACTCCCCCGGTCATAACGCAGACGTTGCCTTCTCTGCATGTATTCAAAAACAGGATTCTTGTGTTCACGATAGGTCGCGTCGACACTGTGCCTTAGCGTAATCAGAGCGCCCGATATTTCTATGGTTGTAAAATGCAGAATCAACAAAAGGTTACCCTGGCCAGTCTCTGAATTGAGATTTTCAAGACCTTTATAGGTCACCAGTCGTTCAAGTCGCTTTCTTGGCCACCACCAGGCCATGATGACTTCCATCAGACCGATGCCAACCGACTCAAAGTTTTTCTGCAACAGGGCGTCCCTTTCCGCCTCACTTATGTGGGGAAAACACTTTTCCAGATTGACCCGGGTAATACGCACCCTGCTACCACCAAAACGCAATAAAAGACGACCTACCAGACGCCCGAGGAGCACCATGACAGAATAAGGAAGCAATGCCACCAGAGCGGTGAACCCCAGTCCCAGCCATACTGGCCAGAACTTTGGTTTCAGGTAGGACCACTGAAAGCGATCGGCTTCCGTAGTGTTACTTAATTCATCCGACTTCATCTATTCACCAGAAACCCTGTTTCAATAAACTTGCATAATCAGCGAAGCATCAGCCTGCCCTTGTCCGGCACTATTATCTCAGCTGCCGGGACCGAGGTCATGTTTCTCAGGGGCTAGCTTGTAAAATGACTTGAGAAATATTGCTTTTGATCGTAGCCTGACAAGCAATGCGGAGCGATAGGCCAGAAAATGAAAGGCATTGTAACTTTTTCCTATTATCCGTCAGATACAGCAAGAACATTGCTGACCTAACTTCCGTAAATAACATGGCCGCCATGAATTCAACTCTGACCTCAAAGCCATCAAAAGCCGCATTCCAGCTCAAAGGCGGCATTTATACGCTGACTACGCTTGAATTGCACAACAGCTGTCTGATCAGCTTTAGCAGGCAGTTGCAGGCGATGTCGGAAAAAGCCCCCCACTTCTTTCAGGAGACACCGGTGGTACTGGCCCTGGAGAAGTTACAAGCAACCATTGATGCCTCTGATCTGAGGGCTATTGCCGGGCGACTAAGGGAGTCCGGTATGATTCTGGTAGCCGTCCGTGGCAGCGAGCAGTTCAGATATACGGCGGAGCGTGCAGGCATAGCCTGGCTACCCTTTCAGAAGACAAAGTCAGAGAAAAATGTGGTCATGATGCAACAGAACGGTCAACCGATGCCGGTCGAACGTCATGAGCCAGCTCGCTTTGAGCAAAAAGAAGAAACCTCAGCCACCTCAGACTCAGAAACAAAAATTATCGATCAACCTGTTCGCTCTGGTCAGCAAGTCTATGCCCCGGGCGACCTGGTTGTACTATCACAGGTCAGTCCGGGTGCAGAATTACTGGCTGGCGGGCACATACACGTCTACGGACTTTTAAGAGGCAAGGCGCTTGCCGGGGTTAATGGCAATCCTGAGGCAAGAATTTTCTGCCATCGATTCGAAGCCGAACTGATTTCCATCAGCGGTCAGTACAAGCTCACCGATCAGACGGAAGAATCATCCTGGAGCCGCCACTGGGGTAAGTCTGTCTTAATAAGGCTTACTGAGGATCACTTGCACATCAGCAGGCTTTAATAAATACTTGAACATTAACCACCACTTACTATTCACAGGATTTGAACTTGGCACGCATAATTGTTGTAACGTCAGGAAAAGGCGGTGTTGGTAAAACCACAACCAGCGCTTCATTTGCCACGGGTCTGGCCATGAAAGGACACAGAACCGTCGTGATTGATTTCGATGTCGGGCTGCGAAATCTCGATCTTATCATGGGATGTGAGCGCAGAGTCGTTTATGATCTTGTGAACGTTATTAATGGCGAAGCAGCTCTTCATCAGGCGCTGATTAAAGACAAGCACACTGAAAATCTGAGCGTATTACCGGCATCACAGACCCGGGACAAAGAAGCACTGACTCTCGAAGGCCTTGAAGCAATTTTTGACGAGCTGGCAAAAGATTTTGAATACATTATCTGCGACTCACCTGCCGGCATTGAGCATGGTGCGCTCATGGCCTTGTACTTCGCAGACGAAGCTATCATAACGACGAACCCCGAGGTTTCTTCCGTCAGGGATTCAGACCGGATTCTGGGTATTTTGCAAAGCAAATCCCGGCGAGCTGAAAAAAAGCTTGATCCTGTTAAAGAGCATCTGTTGCTGACCCGTTATAACCCGACGAGGGTAGAAATGGGCGATATGCTTAATGTTGAAGACGTTCAGGAAATCCTTGCCATCCCTTTGCTGGCCGTTGTTCCTGAATCCAAAGACGTACTGAAGGCATCAAATCACGGTGTTCCGGTTATTCATCAGCAGACCACCGATGCCGGCCAGGCATACAATGATATGGTCGCTCGTTTTCTGGGCGCTGAATTACCCCACCGGTTTATTGAACCTCCGAAAAAAGGCTTTCTCCAGAAAGTTTTTGGGAGTCGTGCATGAGTCTGCTGCAATTTTTTAAATCCAGCAAATCCGAAGGCAGTGCATCAGTGGCCAAAGAACGTCTTCAGATACTGGTTGCTCACGAAAGACTGAACCGTTCTGGCCACGATTTTCTTCCGGCCATGAGACAGGACATACTGAAAGTCGTAGAAAAGTATTTTCAGGTAGCTGAAAACACCATCTCCGTCCGACTGGACAAAGATGGTGACTGCTCCACCCTGGAAGTCAACGTTCAGCTTCCTGAAAGCTCCTGACAGTCAGAGCCACCACCTATCTTTGTGCACATACAGTACTGGCATAGATTACTTCTATGCCAGTATCTTTCCAGCGTTGAATCAAACAGCTGTTTAATACCAATCAAACTTTCTAACTCCCCATTGAGCTGAAGATTTGAGCCTTAATCCTGCGTTGGCGATCGTCGCCACAGCTAAGGCTATGACTCCTCACACCTCCTGGTCTTAAGGCTCAAATCTCCATGCTCATCACAGGAGTTAGAAAGCAAGATTGGTATAACTCACCAGAATTTGACGCCTCCAACAGTTTGCAACGTTTTAATAACACAGCGTTGCAAACTGCAATTGAAACTCTCACTTAAGTACAAATTCAGACTAACCGAATGATTGAGTTGCTGTTATTCTTAAATGGTATCCATGCAAAAGCCAGCACGGTCAGGAAAGACTATGAAACATCACTACTCTGCGCCATTTAAAAGTCGGAAAACCACTATTCGCCCACAGGTTCGCGCATACAATGCAACTGCCTACCCAAAAAACCTGAAGCCTCTGATGAAAAACAGCAGCCAGCTGCCAGCCAGCAAGCCTGAAGGCAACGAATGCTTTGAGCTCGGCTATAACTGATACATTCTGCCGAGCGCCTTCCAAAGCCCAAAGCAGAATAATCATAGGCCTTTATGACTGTTTTAAAGCGACTCAAAATCATTACGCAGGCAAGGAAAGAATCACCTTGCCTGTTGTTTTATTGGATGCCATTAAATCATACGCTTTCTGATATTGCTCTATGGGAAGAACCGTATCAATAATCGGTTTTAATTGGCCCAGAGCAAATAAAGGCCAAACCTTTTCCACTAATTCGGTTAACAACCTTTCTTTTTCGGTAATTGGCAGAAAGCGCAGGGTTGATCCCATCACCTGAATTCTTTTCATTAACAACAGCCCCATATCCAATTGTGCTTTTCGGCCTGCCATTAAACCTATAGTGACAATTCTTCCGCCGTTATTCATTAAAGGCAGGTATCTTTCCAGCCAGTCTCCGGCACAGCAATCCAACACCATATCAAAGGGGCCAAAGGCATTAAGAACTTGCCAATCCTGCCTATGTCTGTTCAGGCCATTTTTTGCTCCCAGCTCTCTGCAGAATTGCAGCTTCTCATCACTGCCGACCACTACCGTTACATCAATGCCAAAATGGTCGCATAATTGAAGAACTGCAGTACCCACACCGCTGGCACCCGCCATCAGCAGAACCTTGTCTCCGGCTTTGACCTTGCCACGATGAAACAGGTTTAGCCAGGCGGTTGTGTAAACCTCAACAATGCCACCTGCCTGCACGAGGCTCAGCGACCCGGGAACCGGCAGCAACAGCCGCTGATCACACACTACGCTGGTCGCCAGTCCTCCACCCGGCAACAACGCACACACCTGCTGACCCGGCAACCACTGGCTGACATTGGCTCCAACCGTCTCAATAATCCCGGAGCATTCCAGTCCCATAACGGGCGTTACACCTTCTGGTGGATTGTAAGTTCCGGCCTGTTGCGACAGGTCGGCACGGTTAAGACCTGCGGCCACTACGCGAACTTTTACCTGATCTTTACCCGGAGGCTTATCGGGAAAAGATCGCCATTGCAATGCCTTGTCAATAGCCATAAGTCCGTGAAAGTTTTTGCTCTCTTGCATCTTTACTCAATCCTCGTTGATCAAGCCGATACAGGTATCATGAAAATACCTCCATTATCGAGCTTCATTGAATGAGGGTTTACCAACCTGAAGCGACTCTGACAGTCCACTGACTGGCTGCATTCAGTTATAGACTGTATTATGTCTCAGGGGATATTCACAATCACAAAAGAAAACTGATTGAGAAAGCCCCCAAAGCACTGGTAACTTAAAAATAGAGGTCAACCAATGCTTTGGGATGGGTCTATGGACCAACTGTCTGGGAGCCAGCAGTGCCAAATGCGCCAAACGCAGTATCACCCGGTAACAAAGCTTTGACAGGCTCTGGACTATTTCCGGTGCAAAATAGGCTGTAACGAACGTTCTGAATATTTTGGTACAAGTGTTTCAGGCACAGTGGGATGGAGTGTCCTATAGTCGATGAACGTCGTCTTAGGCACTCTGTAATAAGGACGTAATCCTTCATGAGCCGAGGCGGCACACCCGATATCGAAAAACGACACGGAGCTTCACAATCCATGATACCGACCCTGCTAAACGCCAGGAAAATACCATCGGTTTTTTTTGCCCTGTTCACCGCGCTCTGTTTAACCACCAGCTCGGTTTTTGCCACTGACCAGAATCTTGAGCGCCCGGTTGAAGAACTTAAGCCCAGCCTGCAGCAGGCCATTGCCAGTGTTAATGTGGTGCAACTGCTGTCACGTAACCATTACCGTAAAATTGAGCTGGACAAAGAGAGTGGTGAAAAAGTATTTCAGCGCTATCTCGATCGTCTGGACCCCAACCGCAGCTTCTTCCTGCAAAGCGATATTGATCAGTTTGCCCCCTACAAAGAAAAGCTCGACAGCTCACTCAAGAGCGGCGACCTGAAACCTGCTTTTGAAATATTCAATCGCTACACAGTCAGGGCAGAAGAACGTGCCCGCTACATGTTGGCTCAGGTCAAGCAGGGAGTCGACAAATTGAACCTGAAAAAGAACGAAGACCTGATTGTTGACCGCAAGGAGCAGCCCTGGCTGGCCAATAAAAAGGCCCAGCGTGACCTCTGGAAAAAGCAGTTCAAGGACAGCGTACTGACCTTAAAGCTGAACAACAAAACCGATGAAGAAATTGCAGATCAATTGAAACGACGTAACACCAACCTCTTACGCCGATTGCATCAGAGTAAAAGTGAAGACGTTTTCCAGACCTACATTAATTCTTTCACCGGGATTTTCGATCCCCATACCCAGTATTTTTCGCCTCAGACTGCCGAGAACTTTGACATTAATATGAGCCTTTCTCTGGAAGGTATTGGTGCAGTGCTGTCTGCCGAGGATGAATACACAAAAGTGGTCAGCATAGTTCCCGGTGGTCCTGCCGATAAAGCAGGCAAGCTGAAGCCCGGCGATAAAATCATCAGCGTAGGCCAGGGCCAGAAAGGCGCCTTGGAAGATGTCGTAGGAATGCGTCTGGATGATGTGGTTAAACTGATCCGTGGTAAAAAGAAAACCCTGGTCAGACTGGAAGTTATTCCGGGGTCCAGCAAAAGCAGCAACACCCGTATTTACGAAATTATTCGTGACAAGGTCAAGCTGGAAGAACAAGACGCGAAAAGTCACATTCTGGAATTTAAACAGAATAATAAAAACAAGCGTATAGGGGTTATCGAAATTCCTACCTTTTACATAGACTTCAAAGCCGCTCAGTCCGGTGATCCCAACTACAAGAGCACGACGCGCGACGTGCGCAAGCTGCTTGAAAAGCTCAAGAAAGAAAACCTGGACGGCCTGATCATAGACCTTCGTGGCAATGGTGGTGGCTCTTTGCAGGAAGCCAATGAGCTGACTGGCCTGTTTATTGATCAGGGCCCAACAGTTCTGGTTCGGGACAGCAGAGGTCGTACCGAGCGTCAGCAGGACCCGGACCCAACCCAGGTCTTCAGTGGCCCCATGGCCGTTGTGGTTGACCGCCTGAGTGCTTCCGCTTCAGAAATCTTTGCCGGTGCCATGCAAGACTATGGACGGGCACTGGTGATTGGTGGTCAGACTTACGGAAAGGGTACCGTTCAAAGCATTCAGCCGCTTAACCATGGACAGCTGAAACTGACCCTGGCCAAGTTCTACCGTATTTCCGGTCAGAGCACCCAGAACCAGGGTGTGCTGCCCGACATTGCCTTTCCATCACTCTATGACGGACGTGATATCGGCGAAAGCAAACTGCCTGACGCCCTGCCCTGGGACACCATCAAGCCAATCCCTTACAGAAAGTATTCAGATATGAAACCTTATCTGCAACCTCTCGATGATAAGCACCGCAAGCGAACAGATGAGGACCCGGATTTCGTCTATCTGAACGAAATGAAGGAGTACCTGTCCCGCTACGAAAATCAGGAAAAAGTGTCGCTGAACGAAGCAAAGCGCAAGCACGAAATCCAGACCATGCGTAGCCAGAGGCTGGCTATTGAGAACCGGCTAAGAAAGGCCAAAGGGGAACCCCTGTTAAACAATCTGGATGAACTGGAAGCAGCCGAGCAGGAAGAATCTTCTTCAGAAATCAAAAAGAAAAAGAAAGAAACAGACGCCTTTATCAAGGAAGCTGGAATGGTTCTGGTGGATCTGGTTCAAATTCAGACAAAACAAAAAACAGCCAACCGTTAATAACCTCTCAGGGCCTGATTTTCAGGCCCTGCCAGCCTGAAGGGCTCAGCCTCCTGAGAGCTACTAATTATACCTTTCGATAAAAAACACTGGTACAATGTCGCTTAATAAAACAAAAGTGCTCTAAACAGGAAGCTATTCCGGGATTTGTTGCAATGTCCACTGAATGCCTGGCCTCTTCTGCAGTGCTCTCTGTTAATAATGCCCATTCACTTCAGGAGTCTTCAAAAACTCCAATCAGGGAACGACCATGTACGCTGTCATTTTCAGAGCTACAGTCAAACAATTGGATCAAGAGTACCTTGAATTGGCCCAGCGCATGCGTGAGCTGGCCCTGGATGAATACGGTTGTATTGAGTTTATAGCCTCTACTGAAGGTGATCAGGAGCTGGCCATCTCATACTGGCCAGACAAAAACAGCATCCATGCCTGGAAGAACAACCCCGAACACCTGATAGCCCAAAAAAAAGGCAAAGCACTCTGGTACCTTGACTACCAGGTGGAAATTGTTGAAGTCCTTCACAAATACCGTGGCTAAAAATCAAATGCCCTAACACCTCTGAAGTGCAATGCTCAAGGAAATCAGCCTGCTCACTTACAACTCAATCCTCTTCCTGAATCCAGAGCTTTGCCGCCTCCAGCTGCTCGTATTTGAAGTGCCTGATTTTTGCGGCAATAAAGTGGCTGGCCATTTTTTCCCTTGCCCCCATCTCTTTTGCATCCGTCACAATGGCAATTTTTCTCAGATGTTTGTGATGGTTTTTCACAAACCGGATGTGGCTGACCAGTGCACCAAAGGATTCCCAGCCGGGAAAGTGATCAGTATGGATAATCAACCCGGCCAGCCCTCCTCTCTCTTCAATCAAAGGATCAATTTGTCGAGCGGCAGAAATAAAATCCTCTTTTGAAAGAGGTCCATGAGGTTCCAGAAGAGCAATGCCGTCTTTCCTGCCCATTTCAATAGAAAGCATATTCGATCCCAGCCTCCGTATGAATGAAATAGAATTGTACTGCAATCACTATAGGTCGGATTACTGTCTTCTCCAATCCATGTCCTGATGGCATGAAATCAACGTTCTTGTTGAATCTTTACGGCAGCTTATTTCAATAACTGACACCTTCAGTCCCGGTATGACTGTTCCCTGTATTCCATCCGGGCTTTCACTTCAGCACAGTATTCAGCTGTGGGTCTTGCCAGAAGGCGGGGGATTCCTATAGGCTCGTCTGATTCAAGACAGTAACCATAGGTACCTGATCGTATACGCTCCAGTGACTGTCTGATCTTGGACAGCAATTTTTGTTCTCGATCTAAAATCCGCAACGAAGTACTGCACTCTTCTTCCCAGGATGCTCTATCACTGTCATCGTTCAATTCCGGTGGGCTGGCCATTTGACTTTTGGCTTCCTGAATCCGAGCTTCTGTCGATTCGTGAAGCAGTAACAGTTGGTGCTTGAAGAAATCCAGTTGCTCAGTATTCATGTAGTCAGACTCTGCAGCCTGTTTGATCTGATCTTCAGTCAACGTGCATTGTCCCAGTGATGTTGTCTTCATTGACTTTCTCCCCAACCAGGAAAAGGATCACTCAAACTTGCCCAGTACTCTTTACCTTTGAGAACCTCGTCTTCTGTTAACAGGCAATAGTCGAGGGCTTTAGTGATGGCGTGTTGATCCAAACCCTGACCAATGAAAACAAGCTCCTGACGCATATCGCCGAAAGGTTCTACCCAGTTACTCTTGATGGAGGCGAGGGAATCTTCATCGGTGGGCCAGTTCTCTTTCGGGACAGCTTTCCAAAACATCCCTGCGAAACCATAACGTGCAATACCGCCAGCCTGACTCCATTGGCCTGCAAATTCCGGACGGGAGGCCAACCAAAAGTAGCCTTTGGATCGAATCAGTTTTCCATAGTCTCTTGCCGAGTGGAGAAACTGGTAAAACTTTTCTGGATGAAAGGGTCGGCGGGCGGTGTAACTAAAACTTCCAATGCCGTATTCTTCGGTTTCCGGCAAATGTTCCCCGCGCATTTCCTTAAGCCAGCCTGGCGCTGATTGTGCGCGCTCAAAGTCAAACAGCCCAGTGTTTAATACTTCGTCAACATTTACCTGACCATGAGCAATGGGAATGATTCGGGCATTGGTATTGAGTGTTTTCAGAATCGCAGTCAAACGTTCCAGTTCGGGTTGTTCTATCAAATCGGTTTTGCTGATTAGTAGTATATCGGCGAACTCAACCTGATCTACCAATAAATCAGCGACACTGCGTTCATCCTCTTCACCTAAAGACTCCCCGGTTTCCTGAAGGTATTTCGCCTCGTCATAATCCTTGAGGAAGTTCACCGCATCTACCACAGTGATCATTGTATCCAGCGTGGCGACATCAGACAGTGATTCACCCTTTTCATCAGCAAAGGTAAAGGTTTCAGCGACGGGTAAAGGCTCGGAAATGCCGGTGGATTCAATCACCAGGTAATCAAAACGTGCCTCCTGTGCCAGTTTGTTGATCTCCAGCAACAGATCTTCGCGCAAGGTACAACAAATACAGCCATTACTCATCTCCACCAGCTTCTCCTCCTGGTGACTCAGTGAGACTTCGTTTTTTACCTGTGCTGCATCGATATTGATTTCGCTCATATCGTTAACGATAACGGCCACTTTTTTACCTTGACGGTTGTTAAGAATGTGGCTCAGTACAGTGGTTTTTCCTGCGCCAAGAAAGCCTGACAGCACAGTGACGGGTAGTTGAGTCATGACGGATAGTTCCGGTCCAAGTGAATATGCGGTTGAGTACGCCCTGAATTGTTATGTTATATTATAACCATTTAAATTTAGTCAACTACTACTGAATGCTTGTTTTAACCTGAGCCCCGGTCATGATGATCGGGAAATGACAACCTATCTCCAAAAGATTCGGCTTTGGCGGCGCCAACATCTGCCTGGTGTTTACCCTTGTCGTGGGTAAACATCAGTGCCTCTCACAACCGACCCCGATGCCGGTTTTTTTATATCAATTGCATTTTCTGAGTCCCATCAGGGCGAGCCCATGGAAGAGATGCAAGATGCCGTTGAAATCAGCATGGAACTTTTTCATAACTGCCAATGTCTAATTTAAAGAATGATCAGAACTTTTGTACCAAGTTAGAGAGGTTGACCATTTAATTTTTCAAGGAGGACTTGATGATGAGAGAAGCATGGATTCAGCCAGGAAACAATAACAGACTGCTCGACCAATGGCGCGCTAAAATCGGTCAAGAGACAGGGGATACCACTCAACCAACATTTAGTGGCCGGTTTATTGCCAGATACGATAACTTTTTAGATAAAAACTTAATGCTTAAGGTATACAAGGACGCAAAAGAAGCCAGAAGCTTTGATGCCTTTGCCGATAACAGATTAGAGTATCTGGCCCATGAAAAAGAAATGAAATACTACCCAAATTTCCTGGACAGCAGTCCCCACAAGGATCGCTATAATGTGCCAGTGCTCGGGGCATTTTGTTCAGGTGAAATGCTGGCACCCGTTATCGCATTTGACAGGTCTTGTAAATTAGCTGACGAAGATCAGGTGAGAGCCTATCTTGAGAAAAAAAATGTCACTGAATCAGTGGCTGATTTCACCTGTTCCAGCCTGGAAAAAATGGCTCAACTAGGCAATTGGTCCGATCAGAGAGTGCCATTTCACGCCAGCATACTAAAATATACGCTCAATTCAGACTTCCCGGAAATATCGCATCTGGGTTGGCATTATGACTGGACCAGTTTATCAATGTTAACAGTCGTTTCGCCATGCGAGCAGGAAAACGGTACATACTCCGGCGGAGAGCTGTCTTTTGCTGAACGCGCACAAGAAACGTTTTTTTCCAGACTTTATTCTAAGTTTTTTTATACGCCAAGCTACATTCCTGAAACGGTCAAAACGTATTCCTATCCAGAAAGTGGCTGCTTTTTTTTCGAGAACCTCTGGTCGGAACACAAAGTGAACAAGATGAGTCTGGTTGCAGGGGAATCCTGTGAACGCGTCCTGTTTACCCTGTTCGCAAATCCGAATTTAGAACAACTGATGTCCTTTTTGAGCCGAAATTCAGACAAAAATCTGGTGACAAAAGATGGGCTTTGAAGTCAGTGACTTTGAGTGCTGCGAGGGGTTCGAAATTCTCCGAGACATATTTCTCTGCTTTATCGCTTGTCTCGCTGGCCGGGTTTCTTTATATTCGAGAAACTGAATAGCACTCAAATCAAGAATAAGAATCCATGAACATTGCCATCTATATATACGACAATGCAGAAGTACTGGATTTTTCCGGTCCTTATGAAGTGTTTTCAACAGCCAGCCGGGTCTGTGCAGACGGCGAGCCTTTTAATGTCTTTCTGATAGGAGAGACTGGTGAAACCGTTACTGCCCGAGCCGGATACAGCGTGAACCCTGACTATGGGTTCTACAATCACCCCCCTGTTGACTTACTGATGGTGGTTGGCGGTGTCCATCATGCTGAATTGAAAAAGCCTCAGGTACTGGACTGGCTTCGAACTTTTTCAGCCAGTGCACACATGACAACATCCGTTTGTACTGGCGCTTTTATCCTGGCCGAAGCGGGTATTCTGACCGATCAGAAAGTCACTACGCACTGGGAAGATATTCCTGACCTCAGGCAACATTATCCAAAACTGGATGTGGTCTCAGACCAGCGCTGGGTAAAAGACGGCTCTATTATGACATCAGCCGGTATTACCGCCGGAATCGATATGAGTCTTTCCCTGGTGAGTTTGCTGCACAGTCAGGAACTTGCTGAGAAAACTGCAAGACAGATGGACTTTGTATGGATGCAGGAGCCAGAGCAACGCAGGAGCAGTTGCCGCGAGCACCTGAGCAATGAGTCAGAAAATATGATTTCCTATGGTTGAGTACTTACGGGCTTCGATGCAAAACCATCTGGTCGTTTGATCGCAAAGTTTCATGCCTCGGTCAGTTCAGCTTGCTCAGGGACTTTGATCATTGATCCGGAACTTATTGAAGCAGTGATTGACTGAGACTAAAACCTTACTCAAATGAAGTCACTGTTTCATTTGCTTACACAGCCAATGGCTCTTAAACTTCACAATCATCCGATCCTTTTGACTTAAGTCCGACTGCATCTGGGTGGCCTCGTCCTAGGAGCCTGACCGAGAATAGCGCCCGTAGCGAGGACGGCAGAAAATTGAGGATGAAAATTCGGTTTTGTGAGGAGAATAGCGAGCTATTTGACGAACAAAAGCGGATTTTCAGACCAATTTGCTGCCACCGCAGTAGGGCAGTCTATTCTCGGTCAGGCTCCTAGTCAGGCGACCTCTCTGACACTTTCTGAGCGGCTACCTTGACCTTAAGAAGTTTGTTCTGCGTTTCTACAGGAACGAATCGGAGGCTTTGTATGTCTGTTAATCAATGTCCGATTATGCATCATGCCGCTGGCAGTGGTACTTCCAACCAGGATTGGTGGCCCAATCGATTAAATCTGGAAATTCTGCGTCAACACGGTGGTGCTTCAAACCCGATGGGTGCGCATTTCGATTATGCGGCTGAGTTCAACAGCCTGGATTTCGGGGCGGTCAAGACCGACCTCACATCACTGATGACCGACTCCCAGTCCTGGTGGCCCGCCGACTTTGGTCATTATGGTCCTCTCTTTGTCCGGATGGCCTGGCACAGTGCCGGAACCTATCGCAATCTTGATGGCCGTGGTGGTGCAGGAACGGGTAGCCAGCGTTTTGCCCCCCTTAACAGTTGGCCAGATAATGCCAATCTCGACAAGGCCCGTCGTTTGCTCTGGCCTGTTAAACAGAAATACGGCCGAAAACTGTCCTGGGCTGACCTGCTGATTCTGACAGGTAATGTGGCTCTGGAAACAATGGGCTTTAAAACCTTTGGCTTTGCCGGCGGGCGAGTAGATATCTGGGAATCAGAAAAAGATATTTACTGGGGCAACGAGAAAACCTGGCTGGGAGACGAGCGCCACATCGGTGAACGTAATCTGGAAAAGCCACTGGCCGCCGTCGAGATGGGCCTGATCTATGTTAACCCCGAAGGTCCTAATGGCAATCCTGACCCAAAAGCTGCTGCTATGGAAATCCGGAGTACTTTTGCACGCATGGCGATGGACGATGAGGAGACCGTTGCCCTGATTGCAGGTGGCCATACTTTTGGCAAGTGTCACGGGGCGGGTGACCCATCTCTGGTCGGTCCTGAACCCGAAGCAGCAGACATAACCGAGCAGGGACTGGGATGGAGCAGCAGCCATGGATCTGGAAAAGCCGGCGATACCATTACGGGTGGTCCGGAAGTGACCTGGACCAGCCAGCCAACCCAGTGGAGCAACCTGTATTTTGAAAATCTGTTCCAACACGAATGGGAACTGACCAAAAGTCCGGCCGGAGCCTATCAATGGGTGGCCAAAGACAGTGAAGACACTATTCCTGATGCCCATGATCCAACAAAACGTCATCAGCCCACCATGCTGACTACCGATCTGTCACTTCGTTTTGACGCAGCTTATGAAAAGATATCCAGAAACTTTTATGAACATCCGGATCAGTTTGCCGATGCCTTTGCCCGAGCCTGGTTTAAGCTGACTCATCGGGACATGGGACCCATTTCACGCTACCTGGGTCCGGAAGTGCCCAGCGAAGTAATGATCTGGCAAGACCCCATTCCTTCTGTTGATCATGAACTGATCAATAGGGAGGATCAGGCTGTGCTCAAGCAACAGATTCTGGGTTCTACTCTCTCAATCAGTGAACTGGTATCAACCGCCTGGGCTTCTGCCTCAACCTTCAGAGGCTCGGATATGCGTGGTGGCGCCAATGGCGCCAGAATCCGGCTGGAGCCCCAGAAAAGTTGGGAGGTCAACAGGCCAGAACAACTTACTCGCGTTCTGCAGCAGCTTGAAGATATCCAGCAAGCGTTCAATGGTTCTCAATCAGGTAACAAAAAGATTTCCCTGGCCGACCTGATTGTCCTGGGTGGTTGTGCCGCTGTTGAACAGTCTGCTAAAAATGCAGGCTACACTATTGACCTGAAATTCAACCCTGGTCGTATGGATGCTTTACAGCAGCAAACGGATGTTCAGAGCTTCCGGCTACTGGAGCCTCTAGCGGACGGCTTCAGAAACTATCAAAAAAATACTATGGATGTTCCTGCGGAAGCACTTTTAATCGACAAGGCTCAGCTGTTGACCCTGACTATCCCTGAAATGACGGTACTTGTTGCTGGCATGCGTGTTCTGAATACCAACAGTGACCAGAGTCAGCATGGGGTTTTCACCTCTAAATCAGATGCCCTGAGCAATGATTTCTTTATCAATCTGCTGAATATGGACACTGAGTGGAAAGCTACATCGGTGGATGAAAATATTTTTGAAGGACACGATCGTAAAACCGGGGCCAGTCAGTGGAGCGCAACCCGGGTAGATCTGATTTTTGGTTCAAACTCCGAACTCCGTGCAGTAGCCGAAGTCTATGGTTCGGACGACGCCGGTGAGAAGTTTGTTCACGACTTCGCTGCCGCCTGGCTGAAAGTGATGGATCTTGACCGGTTCGACCTCAGGGATTCCTGATTGCTTCAACCAATACAAAAACCGCCAGAATCAGCTGGCGGTTTTTTTTAAGTACTGAAAAATACTTCAGTCTCAGGCATTAGCTTGCCGGATGACATCGACAGCCTGACCATTCTCTTCAGCAGAGATACAGGCTGCAGCAGTGAACAAAACGTCGGTTGAACTGTTCAATGCCGTTTCAGCAGAATCCTGGATAACACCGATGATAAAACCAACGGCAACAACCTGCATAGCCACATCAGCAGAGATGCCGAACAGGCTGCAAGCCAGAGGAATCAGCAGCAAAGAGCCACCTGCCACACCTGAGGCGCCGCAGGCAGACACAGCAGCAATCAGGCTCAGAATCAGAGCCGTTGGCATGTCCACCTGGATACCCAGAGTATTGACAGCAGCAAGAGTCATTACAGTGATGGTGATGGCAGCGCCCGCCATGTTGATGGTCGCTCCCAGAGGAATGGATACAGAGTATGTATCCTCATGCAGGTTCAACTTTTTGCAAAGCTCCATGTTCACTGGAATGTTAGCGGCGGAGCTACGGGTGAAAAATGCGGTTACACCACTTTCACGCAGGCATTGGAAAATCAGTGGGTATGGGTTGCGCCTGAGTTTGGCGAACACGATCAGCGGGTTCACGACCAGCGCAATAATCAGCATACAACCGATCAGAACCATCAACAGCTGCCCGTACTCAGCCAGAGCAGAGAAACCAGTCTGGGCTATGGTGTTGGCGACCAGACCGAAGATACCAAAAGGTGCCAGCTGGATAACAAACCGAACGACGTTGGATACCGCATCGGAAAGGTCATGAATAAAACGCTTGGTGCTATCAGAAGCACGATGCAGAGCAAGCCCCAGTGCGATAGCCCATGTCAGAATACCGATAAAATTACCGGTCATCAGAGCTTCAACGGGATTCTGGACAATGTTGAACAACAGGGTGTTCAGAACTTCACCAATGCCCTGGGGCGGGTTGGCACTGGCTTCATTAGTGACCAGAGTGAGAGTAACCGGAAAAGCAAAGCTCATGGCAACGGCCGTCAGAGAGGCCGCCAGGGTGCCGATCAGGTAGAGGCTGATGATGGGCCTCATGTTGGTGTGCTGACCTTTCTTCTGGTTGGCAATAGAAGCCACCACTAGTACAAAGACCAGAACAGGTGCTATTGCTTTGAGGGAACCAACGAACAGAGAACCCAGCAAAGAGAAAGAGATAGCGGTATCAGGAGCGACGACCCCAAGGCCTGCCCCCATTACAATACCTGCGATTATCCTCAGAACCAGGCTCGTGCTGGCCATGCGTTCGAATAGAGATTGAGTTTCACCCATACCATACCCCACTTTATTTATAATGAAATTGACGCCCTTTCAGACAATCAGTTGACGATCGGGGAAAGGCTGAGCTCCCGGCTTTTGGCTGTTTGCTCATCAATCTTTCCGTACCATTCCCCTCGTCTGAAAGGCCCCTGGATATAACGGAAATCACCTATCGGGCGATCATTTTATAAGCAGTTCACACAAATCAAGTGCCCAAAACTAATGGATCAGGCCCTCTGCATTATTGATATAAGTTATATATTTAGACCGTTATTCTACAGAGTAAGTTCACTATTACTTTTCCGCCAGCTGGCTCAGTGGTCATTTCAGTGGAGGCATTGAGTCACTTTGCCCCTGACCCTGTTGATCTTTATGCGTGGGATAAAAATCAGCTTTACCCATCGTTTATTGGCCTTTAAAGCTTTTTTCCTGTTCATTTATTGAACTCAGCAGTGAGGATAGAGAGTCCGGGATGACACGTCATTGTGGATTGAACGGTAATGGGAAGGGTTTCCCTCGAGACATTAATCAGTAAATCACATGAACAATAGGTATATTCGCTCTCTGACACTGTCTTCTGCCGAAAAAGCAATCACAGCCAAAGGAAGTTAGCTCGTTGTTTGAATCACGAAAGTATCCGTTTCAAGTCTCTTTTTGAGCGGTATAATCTGAAACAGGCATTAAAAGTGCCGAACGACAGTGATGCAAACATTACCACAATGGCAAACACGCCGGAACTTCATGCGCCTTTCGTCGCTGGACTGCCAGTCGCCCCCCAGACCAGGTTGAAAGTTTAATCCATCAAGTTTGCACGTTTAACAGCACACCTCTTCAACGAACCGGAAATTTATGTACCGTAAAATGTCTTTTAACGATTCATCATCGGAAGTGATTAATAAATACCGCGGAACGGTCAGTGGACGCTGGTTTGACCTGATTAATCTGCAATTACAGAAACATGGGGTGGATCCATTACCTCCCGAGCATTTCAATATTCCTCTTGAAAGCTGGTCATACTGCGACAGGCCAGTCCCGGTTGATGGCGCTCGCAGGCTGCTCTACTGGGCCGTGGAGCAAACTGATAACCCGCTGTTACCGGTCGATCTGGGGCTTTCACTCCAACCGCTTGATATCAAGTCGCTGGGTATCGTCTTATGGAGTGCTGCATCACTCAGGCAACGAATTGAAAAACTGGAGATGTATCAATCATTGGTCACGACAACTACCCGAATCATCTTCAATGAAAAAGCCGGGACAGCCACATTATTATTAATTGACAGTGACGCTCTCGATAAACAGGTCAACCTGACCACACATGGCATGATGGCCCTGGTTTCAGCTGTTACCAGGGTAATACGCTGGGACAATGAAGCCAAAATCACGATACACCTGCCATTTGAACAACCGACATACCACAAAAGACTTGAGGGGAAATTGGAAAGTACTCTGAAATTCTCCATGTCTCAGTTTCGCATAGAATTCAGTGTTGATGCACTGGATCAGCCTCTGCGCACCTCTGACCCAGAGCTGCTTCAGGCAAATGAGTCACTGGTTCAGAAAAAGCTGTTAATGATCGAAAAAAGCAACCTTGTTTTAAAAGTCAGTCGCTCACTCCTGGAGTTGAGCCCGCTTATACCGCCAACGACTGGTGAAATGGCAAGCCTGATGAATATGAGCAGTCGTACATTCCAGAGAAAACTGACAGAGCTGGGGCTGAGTTACCGGGAACTGGTTAACAAAATACGCCATGAAAAAGCGATTGCCCTGATTGAGTCCGGCGATACGCCCCTTTCCACTGTCGCCTATGAGTTAGGGTTTGGCGATTTGAGCAGTTTTTCCAGAGCGTTTAAAAGCTGGACAGGTTTGTCGCCAAGGAAGTACCACAATGTCCAATCCTTCAACGTTTAAAAATAAAACGGTACGAAATATGGCTCAAATCAAACCCTTTATTGACAGTCGGTAACAAACAAGTACATGGCGCACTCTGCCAAGTTTTTGATGGAACATTGATGTAAAGTGAAGACCTCAACGTTACCAGACAAGACCCTGAGTTACAGATATTTTCGGGGCGGGTCACTCTGTGCAAATAAAAAAGGAGTCACTATGACTGCTCAATTTGATATCAAAAACTGGCAATCAACCTACGATCGTAAATGGTCACCCCTGGAAAGTGCGGCAAATGAAATCCAGTCCGGGGACAGGGTTTGGATTGGTGGTGCCAATGGTGTTGCTATCCCGGTTCTTAAACAGCTTTGTCATCGTAAAGATGAATTGAAAGACGTTGAATTGTTCGGCGCACTATTAATGTTTCCTTTTGATTTTCTCAAGGCAGAATTTAAAGGCCACATCAATTACAACTGTTTATTTACCGGGCCACTGGAGAGAAAATTTCTGGGACCTCATGGCAATATAAAGATTAATTCTGTGCATTTTTCCCAGACGCAGAGCTTTATGAAAAACATCATGAAGCCGAATGTTCTGTTGATGGAAGTTTCCCGACCTGATGAAAATGGCTTTATGAGTCTGGGTCATATCGGTGCCCTGTTAGGCGACAGCGTGGTCGAAAATGCCGAAAAGGTGATCGTGGTTGTTAACGACCAGGTACCCTATCTTAAAGGTGAAAGTAACTTTGTTCATGTAGACCAGATTGACAAACTGGTTGAATGCAATCACGAACTGCCCTTCGCGCCACAGGCCCAGCCAAGCGAACTGGAACAGAGTATTGCGAGCCACATTCTGCCTTACATTAATGATGGAGACACCATTCAGATCGGTTTTGGCGGACTCTCAGATGCGGTTGCCTATGGTTTGGAAAACAAAAAGAATCTGGGCGTGCATTCGGAAATGATGACAGACTCCCTGCTGCACCTGATTAAAATTGGCGCTATTGATAACAGCAATAAAACCATTGACAAAAACAAACTGGTTTACGGACTGGCTGTAGGAAGTCGGGACCTTCTGGATTTTCTGGATAACAACGACGACACCCATGTCATGCCCCTGTCAACGCTGAACAGGCCGGAAGAAATAGCTAAACAGGATAATTTCATTTCCATCAACGGAGCTTTGATGTGCGACCTGACCGGCCAGATTGCGGCTGAAGGTGTTGGTCTGAACCAGATTTCATGCACAGGTGGTCAGCTTGATTTTGTTCGCGGCGCTGGCATGTCCAAAGGTGGTAAGTCCTTTATCGCCCTGTCGTCTGTCTTCAAAGGCAAAAACGGCCTGGAATCCCGCATTCAACTGACCCTGCCCGCCGGAACACCGGTGACCACACCACGCAGTGACGCTATGTTCATTGTCACAGAGTACGGTGTTGCCGACGTGCACAACAAACCCCTCAAAGACCGTACTGCAGCCCTGATTGCCATCTCTCATCCGGATTTCCGCGAGCCCCTCACTGCCCAGGCACGTGAAGCAGGTCTGATCGACTAAAACGGACATTTTCTCTTCTGCGAACCTTGATTAATTCTGCAAAGGTCGATCGATGCTTAGGCTTTTAAATTGGAGAATGCTATCGTCTCTGAAGAGACGACCATTGTAGAATAGCTCCAGAGGCTTGCTTTGCAAGCCTGGCTCAGATCCCCGCCTTCACGTCCTCGGTGATGATTACGGGGTTTTTAGCGGGGATTCAATAAACGGAGGAGGGCAGGCGATGCAGTCTCACAATCTTCTGGCAGGGCTAGTCATCGGCTTGTTTCTGACGGGGTGTTCTTATCATGGTCGACCAGAAGAAAAGTCGATGTGTACCGAAAGCTGGTATGAGTATGCAGAGTCGAGAGTACCCACAGGCGATGGCATGGGACACGGCCCTGATCCCGGCTCCACGGAATGGCGCTCAGTTGTGGAATTCAGACTCAACTTACGAGATCAGAACCTGTTGCCTGATCGATCAAGCGATCAATGGTGTCGGGCTATCGATCAATTTTTAAAAGCCCATGACGGATAGTTTTACCTTCACCGGAATCGCCTGAGCTGATCATTTCGTCATAGGCTGAAAACATCACCATATCCAGTTGATCCGACAGATCCTTGCCTAAAGTGTATTTGGCCTCGAAAATGCTGTGAAAGACTTTGGGCTTATTTTCTGCACGCTCGGTAAGCCATTCCCTGTCGTTAATCCGGCACAAATAGATGTCACCTTCAGCCGAAATCAGCTCCAGATGCGTCTGCTTTTGGCGAACAACGGCAGTCAGTGTTTTCAGATTCATAACCTTGCCTCACGAATGTTTTCTGAGTAACCAGGATCCCATGAAGGGGTTGTCCAGCCTTTGGCTACTGCCAGCCGGTTCCGCCTCAGGAATGTGAATTGCGATGACGCGCATCAGTTTAGAAACAGAATTGGATTCAACATCCAGCATGACTACAGAGCCACCCTGTTCAAGGTGATCATGGAAAGGCTGGAGCCTGAAGTTGTCACTGGAAGCGCCAATCAACCCCCCCAGCCAAGTCGAGTAACCCAGTACCACCATGCATGCGAAAAAAGTGACCACCGGGGCAACCGGATGCGCCGCCATTAATTCATGGACCGCAAGGCCGGTCAGTACTGTCAGCAGGATACCAATGAGAAAACCTCTCTCACCTGAACGAACCGTGTCGTATTCTTCGATAAAGGACAGATCATTCAAATGCTTTTTCTGCGTCGCCAGATGATCTTTGTGAGCGATGTGGATTCGATTGTGAGAGACCCCTTCAGCTTCGGCAAGGTCGTTCAGCTTTTGGGCGAAGGCGAGGTCAGGCAGACGATAGAGTACTCTTAACATACAAAACACCTTCTTGCGGTGATTAAGTAAGGTCTCAAAACTCAATATTAGAGCTATTACGGATGATTGGCGAATTTGGATCACTTAGAAAGCATCAGGGCTTTTTGGCGCACCTTTCCTTGACAAACTCCCTGAAGGTTCGGTCGGCCAGAGAGGTCACTTTTTTTCGCCAGACCATGACAATTTCCAGTTTTACCGACTTAGTGAAAGTTACAAAGATTTGGTATTTACTTTGCGTGATGGGCTCAGACATTGGGGTTATAGCACGATCGTCTTCATTCTTACACTGGTTTCAAATTCAACGCTCAATTCAAACCTGAGCCAGAGGGGCGTCGGGTGATGAAGGCGAAGCACCTGAACGAACTGGAAGCATACGTTAGATGCGCTAACAAGATTGTTATGAACTTTATGATGAATGAGCACTCTAGAAAGAAAACATGAAAGGAATATACTGTGAATTCAGCCCCTATCCAGCCCTTTGGGTCAACAAACTTTCAAGCCTGTGCTGCAACCAGTCAAGTTACGACGTCTGAAGATTATCATTCATCTCAGGTGTTTATACCCAGAGGTAATGAATACTTTGATTTGCAAAGATTAATCACCACCAGAAAAGTGGCAAAAGTAAAAAACGGACACATACTTAGTTCTTCTATCACTAAAAATAACGCAATCCCATTGTGGCTGAGAATACCATCAGATAAACCTGATAATGCTTTTTGGACCTCCACTCTAAAAAAAGACGCCACAAGCAGCAAATGTACAACTGCCTGGATAGAGTGGTGTAGAGAAAATAGTTTGAGATTCTGGTTAGGAAACGATGCTGCTCAGTTTAAAGTTTCAGAAACGGCAAAAATATTAAAGATTGATTCCTTTGAAAAATATGAAAATTTAGTGAAAAACTTCCCCCATGCAGAAAATGATGATTATATCGACTGGGAACGAGTAGCTACCGAGTTTGATGCTGTGCATTGCACAGAAGATTTTTGTATTCCGGGATGGAATTGTGAATCAACAGCTTGGTTAAATACAGATAAATTAGCATTCCAGAAATCTATACGCTCAGAAGAAATTGACTTGTAGAATGAACGATTGAGCACCTGACAGAAGCAATAACATGATCGATCTTGCCACACCTGCTTATCGAAGATTGTTGCCTGGGCACTGCCGGGCGTCGCCCTGGCCGGGCAACCCGTGCCAAAGTCAGGGGCTAGCGCACTGTATCTTGTTGCTTATTCTCCGGGAGGCAGTCTGGAAGGGTTCCTACTGATCGCCTGCTGGCAGAAGGCAGCCTGGCAGATAGCCTCGCCTTGCAAAAATACAGATTACCTCGTCCGCTATCCCGTCCTGAATCAATTGATTGCAGGACGGGACAAACAGTCAGATTAATGGCCGTAGCGATCCAGCAGTACTTCAAACATGGCACGAACCCCGAAAGCTTCTCCACCTACAGGACGACCTGGCTGATTACGAATATTCCAGGCCATGATATCAAAGTGAACCCAGGGAATGTCCTTGCCGACAAAATCCTGCAGGTAGAGTGCCGCAGTAATAGAACCCCCATAAGGCTCCCTGGCACAGTTGGTCATGTCAGCGATTTCGCTTTTAAGCATGTATTTGTAGCCCTTGTGCAACGGCAGGCGCCAGACCGGGTCCTCCGTTTTATCACCTGCCTGCATCAGTTCACACGCCAAAGCCGTATCGTCGGTATAAAAGCCACCCACTTCAGTACCCAGGGCTATACGGCAGGCGCCAGTCAGCGTGGCGAAATCGACAATCATTTCAGGATTTTCGGCACTGGCCTCGGTCAGAGCCTCACACAAAACCAGACGACCTTCTGCATCGGTGTTGTGAATTTCTACTGTCAGACCCTGGCGGGTTTTCACAACATCGCCGGGACGCAGGGCATTGCCGGCAACCGCATTTTCTACGGCTGGAATCAGCATTCTCAGACGAACAGGCAGATTGAAGTCCATAATCAAACGCGCCAGTCCAATGACGTGAGCGGCACCGCCCATATCTTTTTTCATCAAGCGCATACCCGCTGAGCCTTTCATGTCCAGACCACCACTGTCGAAGCAGACGCCCTTACCCACCAGAGTAATCAATGGATGCTTCTCGTCACCCCAGGTCATATCGATAAGTCGTGGCGCATGGCTACTGGCACGGCCTACCGCATGAATGGTGGGGTAATTTTGGGCCAACAGCTCATCACCTACAATCTGACTGACTTTGCCACCGAACTCTTCAGCCAGCTTTGCCACTGCCTCGCCCAAATGCTCAGGCATCATATCACCTGCCGGGGTGTTTACCAGATCACGAACGCTAGCCACCGCTTTAACATACTTTTCAGCTTCTTCAACCTGAGCCTGGCTCGGCAGAATCAACCTTGGACACTCTTTCTGATCAGTTTTTTTGTAGCGGTTAAACTGATAGGCACCCAGTCCCCAGCTGAATGCAGCCAGTTTGAGCAGGTTTTCATCCCCCTGAAGTTTGTAGTCTCCGGCTGGCAGCTGATTGACCAGATCACCGCAGATAAAGTGACTGGAGAGATCTTCAACCCCCACAATGACCTGCCCCATGACACCTTCTTCACCGGGGATCAGACTGATGCCTTTTCCTTTGTAGTCTGTGCAGGTCAGCCAGTTCTGAAGAGGCTCTGACTGCTCATCAAACCAACGATCATAATCTGAAGTTTCAATCAGAGTCAGAGGAATACCGTGGTCACCAGCCAGCAAATAGGAAAGCATAGGTCTCTACCAATTGGGAATAAAAAAAGAGATTAATAGACAACAATATCGAAAGAAAGTACTCAGTATCGAGATAACCTGCACACCCTGTGCAGTAGCAGATGCATGGGGCAAACCGCAATATTGCCGCATGCCCATGCTATCAAAGCCTCATTAACCATGCCAGTGAGCATAGCGTTTTTGCAGCTTCGGCAGGCTTAAGAATCCATAATCAACCTGCCAGACTCCAGTCGAAACACCCGATCCATCTGCCTGGCCAGACTCGTGTCATGGGTTACCACAATAAAACTGGTCTTGAACTCCCTGCTGAGAGTCGCCATTAAACCGTGTACTTTTTCGGCAGTGTTAGGATCAAGGTTACCCGTTGGTTCATCCATAAACACCAGATCAGGTTCGGTGACCAGGGCTCTGGCAATGGCTACACGCTGGCGCTCGCCACCGGATAATTCTGCGGGCTTATGTTTGGCCCTTGCCAGCAACCCCACTGCCTCCAAAAGCCGTTCTGCTCTCTCCTTAATCTGCCTGATGGGCATTTTCTTTCTTAGCAGCAAAGGCATAGAGACATTTTCCAGGGCGGTGAACTCGGGTAACAGATGATGAAACTGGTACACAAAACCGAGGTGGCGATTTCTCAGCTCATTCTGCCGGGCCTCTTTCATCGTCGACAGATCATAGCCGCAGACTCTGATTTCACCGGAAGTAGGACGATCCAGTCCGGCCAGCAGTTGCAGTAATGTCGTCTTCCCTGAACCGGAACTGCCCACCACCGCTAACCTTTCAGAGGGAGCGACTACCAGATTCAGGTCTTTCAATACTTCCAGCTTTTCAGGGCCTTCATCAAAACTTTTGGCAAGTGCCCTGCACTCCAATATTACTTTTACGGACTCAGTCATAACGAAGTGCCTCTGCTGGCCGGGTTTTAGACGCTCTCCAGGCAGGATACAGAGTAGCCAGGAAACTCATGGACAGACCTGCAATACTGATGACAGCAACATCGCGCCACTGCAATTCAGAAGGCAGATAACTGATAAAATAAACGTCCGGACTGAGGAACTGGATACCCAGTGAGGACTCAAGAGCTGAAATAATTTCAGAAACGTTCAAGGCAGCAATAATACCGAGTACAACCCCCAGTAATGTGCCCACAACACCAATGAGAGAGCCCTGTACCATAAAGATACCCATGATAGTTTTCGGACTGGCGCCCAGTGTTCTCAGAATAGCGATATCTGATTGCTTGTCAGTCACCACCATCACCAGAGTAGAGACGATATTGAATGCCGCTACCGCAACAATCAACGTCAACAGCAGGCCCACCATGGTTTTTTCCATCTGGATCGCCTGAAACAGTTGCCCCTGGGTTCGAGTCCAGTCCTGCACGTAGTAACGACCGGGCAGCTGAATAGCTACATCCCAGGCCAGTTTGGGTGCAGCAAACAGATTTTCCATTTTCAGCCGAATGCCTTCAACACCTTCAGGGACTCTCATGAATCGTGCAGCATCCTGAATGTTGATATAAGCCAGACTGCCGTCCACTTCAGCACCTACCGAAAAGATACCGACCACAGTGAAACGCTTGAGTCTGGGGAAAACACCGGCAAGGTTCACATTCGCCTCGGGTAGAACCATGGTCACCTTGTCACCGGTTGTGACCCCCAGAGACTGGGCCATGATTTCACCCAGCACTATGCCAAACCTTCCGGGTTTCAGGTTGTCGAGAGATCCCTGCTCCATATGCTGATTAACAATTGAAACCTGCTCTTCGTAGGCCGGATCAATCCCGTAAACCATGGCCCCACGAACCTGGCTGCCACTGGTCAGCATCCCCTGACCATCCACAAAAGGAGCTGCAGCAACAATCCCATCCTGTCCGGAGACCTGTTCCAGAATATTCTGCCAGTCTTGCATACCGCCCGATGCTGACGTAATGGTGGCATGGGGAACCATACCCAGAATGCGCTGTTTCAGTTCCCGGTCAAAACCGTTCATGACTGACATGACAATAATCAGTACACAGACCCCCAGGGTCAGCCCAACCATCGACATGAGTGAAATAAAGGAAATGAAGTGATTCCTTCGTTTGGCCCGGGTATATCTGAGGCCGACAAAAAACGGTAATGGTCTGAACATTTAGAATTTATGAGGCGTCAATAGTTGCGAAGTTCGCTATTATAACCCCAACGGCCCGGTACAATAAGGCTGTTTGCATTTCCTTGCAAAAGCGACAGTCTCCCACAACGATAACCGGGGCTGCAGAGCTGTTGCAGCCAACCCATGAGAATAAGAAAGTAGCGAGAAAGTATGCCTGTCATGAAACATCTGTTATCAATACCGTCATTAGGCCTATCCATGACCTTATTGGGTCTTGTCAGTTTCAACCAGAATGCTTTTGCAGCAGAAACCGGTGACACCATTGCGGTGCCCGTTGGCAGTCAGTCGGCTGAACTTCGCAGTACAGTTCTGTTGCCGGAAAGAGGTCAAAGCATGGAGTCCGTCAAGGATCGTCTGGGAGCACCTGAAATATCTGAAACGGTTGGAAAACCCGCAATTACCAAGTGGAAGTACCAGGACATGACCATATATTTTGAAGATAAAACCGTTCTGCGAGCAGTTGTTCACCCCAACTTCCAAAAAGCCGAGCCAACCGCTGTTGCCACTGATTCGGCTGTCAGACAGCCCTGAGCAGAGCAAACCACCAAAAAAGGCGACCGTGTTTAAACAGTCGTCTTTTTATAACACCAAAAGGTCTTCATAATCAGGCTATTGCCAATTTCGTCTGGCTTTTATCTTGTGGGTTTATCAATCTTTCCAGATGGATAGCAATAATCATGCACTATCGTTTTACACAATTTTTTGACTATCTTCAGCAGTTATCGAAGACTTATCACCAGTCTTATCATGGCACTGTAGAACAAAGCTTCTTTTTTATTCTCCTTTTCATTGAAAAATAGGTTTGTCTAAAACTTTGGTAATGATCAACAATATCTTCCGCACTCCACCTAAACAGCCCCCTTTTCATAACACTAAAATGTCAGAACAATCTGGCCGTTGCCAATTTCTCCTGACTTTTTTCTACCGGATTCATCAACCTGTTCAGTTTAGGTGTCGTCAGAAACATGATCAGGGCAACCACTGCTGAAATCACACCCATAACTTCGAAGAAATGGCTGTAAATCGGCAGAGTAACCAGTGCGGTCGCCGACTGAACGGAATCAACAGCGGTCAAACTCGCCACATAACCAGCCACTGCAGAGGCTGCAGAAGTCGTCAGAAACCAGGCCCCCATAATAAAACCATGCATACGCTCAGGCACCAGCTGAGCCACCATCGCCAGGCCAAGACCACTAATCAGAAGCTCCCCCAGCGCCTGAGCCGGATAAGTACCAACAATCCAGAAGCAACCAACCCCTTAGCGCTGGCAAACAGGGAAGCCAGAGGAATCAGAAAAAAGCTCCCTGATGTCAGGGCCATACCCATAGCATACTTGGCTGGCATACTGATGGCTTTTACCGATGACTTTTTACATAATCTTCTCGCTTCGACGAACACATCTTTGGCGTTGAAAATCAAAATCAATGGTTTGAAGAACAGAGAACACCACCTTCAGAGAGCCCTCAGTTATAAGTCAACCATAAACTGTTACGCTTTCATTCCCGAAAATTGTCGTGCCTGCAACTGCCACCTGAACCGGGCACATCCTGACCTACAACGCCCATTACATCAATGGTATCTCCGTAATAATCAAAGGGACACTTTACCAGGTTGGCAGGATCAGATCTCTTCTCAGCATAGGGTCCACATCCGTCACAGGTTGGCATATACCATCTAACGACTGCGGTTGCCTTGGGAGGGGTATCCCGGGATACGACGATATCCTGATATCGCGGTTTTTCACTTTTGTAACATTCTGTACGCACGTCACTCTTATAATGTAGGCCAAGTTTGCTGATGTTTAAGTAATGGGGAGGCATTGAGTCAGTCTTCGGATTATATACCCCGTACATGCAATGACTGTCTGACCCAGCCCTGAAAGAGTAGGACGCGCTATGATCGGAATCATAATTTCTTATAAAATAAATAAATTGATCCAGTGCGTGAACACTTCCGAACGCAAGTGCAAGAATCATTGACCCTGCTAGTCTGGAAATCAGCTTCATACTTCTCTCCTACTGATGAGTTGACGAGTGACCTCTTCCAATGTCATTCACGAAAATTGTCGTGCCTGCAACTGCCACCTGAACCGGCCATATTCTGACCCACAACGAGCATTACATCAGTGCTATGTCCGTAATGGTCAAAGGGACACTTTAATAGGTTGGCAGGATCAGATTTCGTCTTGGCATAGGGTTCACATGTGCTGTCATCACATGCTGGCATATGCCACCTAACGACAGCGGTTGCCTTGGGCGGGGTGTCCCGGGATATGACGATATCCTGATATCGCGGTTTATCGCCAGTGGAACATTCTGTAAGTATGACATTCTTATAATGGAGGCCAAGTTTGCTGATGTTTAAGTAATCGGGTGGCATTGAGTCAGTCTTCGGATTATATACCCCGTACATGCAAGAACTGTCTGACCCAGCCCTGAAAGAGTAGGACACGCTATGATCGGAATCATAATTTCTTATAAAGTAAATATACCTGTCCAGTGCGTGAACACTTCCGAACGCGAGCGCAAGAATCGTTGACCCTGCCAGTCTGGAAATCAGCTTCATACTTCTCACCTACTGATGAGTTAACCAGGCAGTCAGGGTATGAAGCCTCATACCCTGTTGTCGTCTGCATCGTACCGGAAATTATAGCTCTGATTTACTACCACCTGATTAACCTGAAATGATCTTCCTGAATATCAAAAACACCTTTAAGTTTTCTAGAGTTGGAAAAAGCGGGGAGGTCCATAAAAATCAGCTCATACTCACTGATATCTTTTACCAACCATCTCAGGCAAACTGCGGGATCACGGCGTTTTTGCCAAATATCAGTGCGATTTACTTTTCCAAAATCTTCCAGCTTCGATGAATACCTTTTCGGCGTTGAAAATCACGATCAATGGTTTGATGGGTGATCTCTTCGACAACAAATTCTGACTCAACACGCTCATCCAGTTTGAATTTTCTAAAATTGTTTGAGAAATAGAGAACCCCCCCCTTACTCAGCCTCTTTACTGCCAGTTCAATTAACCTGAAATGGTCTTTCTGAACATCAAAAACATCTTTTAGCTTCCTGGAGTTGGAGAAGGTGGGAGGGTCCATAAAAATCAGATCATACTCGCTGATATCTTTTTCCAACCATTTCAGGCAATCTTCCCGCTCCATTCGGTGACGCCGCTCGCTCAGACCGTTCAGGGCCAGATTCTTTTTACCCCAGTCGAGATAGGTATTGGAAAGATCGACACTGGTAGAAGACACGGCTCCCCCCATGGCGGCATGAACGGTTGCTGTGGCGGTATAACAGAACAGGTTGAGGAAACGTTTGCCCGCCGCTTCTTTCTGCAGTCTCATTCTCATCAGTCGGTGATCCAGAAACAGACCCGTATCCAGATAATCATGCAGATTAACCAATAAACGACATCCGCCCTCTTCAACTTCCATCATCTGTTTCTGTTCGTCTTGTCTTACATATTGACTGGAACCTGATTGCCGCTCACGTCGTTTGAGGACAATATTTTCATCCGGTATATTCAGCACCTCAGGCGTCACTGCCAGAGCTTCGATTAACCGCTCCTGAGCTTTTTCTTCGTTGATGGATTTAGGCGCTGCATACTCCTGAACATGCACCCAATCACGATACACATCTACCGCTACAGCGTATTCCGGCATGTCGGCATCATAGAGGCGATAACAGTCAATGTTGTTTTTTCTGGCCCATTTGCTCATCTGTCTGAAATTCTTCTTCAAACGATTGGCAAACATGTTAGCCCCTTCAGAAATATAGGTAACCGTTCTGGCCTCTGGTTGATTCCGTTCCTGTTTTTCTGCAACGGCCTCTCTCGCTTCACGGCTGCGAATATCATAAAGAAAGAGCTTACAGGGCAGTGCACCGTTAAAGAGTGAATAACTCTTTCTTGGCCCCATTCCGAGATTTTTCACCAGACTGGGCGTACCAGTGAATATGCCTGCTTGCCAACCCGGGCAATGCTCCTTCAGTTTTTCACCCAGATGTTTGTAGAGGTAGACCAGACTGGCTTCATCGCCCATACGTTCACCGTAGGGAGGATTACAAACCACCAATCCGGCATCTACGTCAGAATCCATCGCCAAATCCTTGAGCTCCTGCTGTCGTATCCTGACCCTTTTCGACAGCCCTACCCTTTCCAGGTTGGATTTGGCACGATGAGCAACAGAACCCAGACCTTCAAAGCCAGTAATATCCGAACTCAGGGTAGCCAGCCCCTGTTGCCGACGCTCCCTGGCTTCCTCCAGCACGTTCATCCACACCTTTGGCACATGCCCCATCCAACGGTCAAAACCGAAACGGGTCCGGAGCAGACCGGGGGCAATATCAGCCGCCATCATGGCACCTTCTATTAACAGAGTACCGGCGCCGCACATGGGGTCCATTAACGGTTTGCCCTGTGCCGCCATTTCAGGCCAGCCAGCCCTTATCAGAATGGCCGCTGCCAGATTTTCCTTCAGAGGCGCTTCACCTGATTCCTGACGATAGCCCCGTTGATGCAAACTCTGACCTGACAGGTCAATCGACACAAACGCTGTTTTTCCCCTGGCATGAACATTGACTCTTATATCGGGGTTAGTGGCATTGACAGAGGGCCGCCAGCCATGGTCATCTCTTAACTGGTCAACGATGGCGTCTTTAACGACCTGGGCACCGAATCGGGTGTGATTAATATCTGGCGTGGAGCCGTTGAAGTCGACCCGAAAACTGCTCTGGTTGTCGAGATGATCATCCCACTCAAACGTTCTGACACCCTGATACAGGCTGTCTTTATTCTCGGATCGGATCTCACCCAGCCGCAGTAAAATCCGGCTTGCCAGTCTGGACCAGAGACAACTGCGATAAGCAACCTCAAGACTGCCCTTGAAACTCACACCAGCGACAGTTTCCCGGACAGATTCAGCACCCAGATCCGTCAACTCTCTGGCCAGCAGAATTTCCAGCCCCTTGGGGCAGCTGGCGAAGAGTTCCAGAGAACGCTCAGTAAGAGGCGTATTCATAACTTATATTCCAAAATAATTTAAAAACTCAATACTTATTAGGATTGATTTCTCGACAGCCTGTTCAAACTTCGTTAGAAATTAGACCGTAGACTTTCCCTGTATGTTTGCTCTCTGGTTTTTTCCCAGTTCCCTCGTTGCATGCAACTTGCATATGACCTGGTGGGCTTCCGGAGTTATCACAACAGACCGGATCGGGGAATATTCCAAGTGCTGTAACAGGGTGCCAGGGAGGCATTGATAAACGAATCAGCAAGAGGCAGTACCACATGATGAAAAGACAAAAAAGGGATATGACAGACAGAGCCTTTACCAAAGGATATCGGACAGGTGCGTCTGGACGTTCGAAGGATATCTGCCCACATACGGACCCCCAACTTCGCCAGGCCTGGCTAACGGGCTGGCGCGAGGGTCGCGTAGACAACTGGGATGGCTTGATTGGCATTTCCGGCCTGCAACGGGCCAGTAATGCCTCCTTTCTATAAGTTACCCTATTGTTAAAGCCCATATAAGCCCCGGATCTCCGGGGCTTCTTTCATCTCGTGCAACAACCATGAACGCAGAAGCATATCCCTGAGTCAGAGCCTGCTTAAAAGTGTTTCAACCATGATCACAAGAATAAACGGCCTCTGCCGCTTCACGAATCAGGGAAGGACCTCTGTAAATGAAACCTGAATAGAGCTGAACCAGGCTGGCCCCTGCTTTGATCTTGTCCGCTGCGGTTCTGGCATCCATGACACCGCCCACACCAATAACAGGCAGTTTTCCGGACAGTTCGCAAGACAAGAGTTTAATCACTTCTGTCGAGCGATCGCTTAACGGCGCACCACTGAGCCCACCCTGTTCATCGGCGTTGGCCAAACCCTCAACAGCATCCCTCGACAAGGTGGTATTGGTCGCTATAACCCCGTCCATCTCATAGGAAACCAGTTCACGGGCGATGTCAGCAATTTCATCTTCATTCATGTCCGGTGCAATTTTGATCGCTACCGGAACCCTGCGACCGTATTTGTCGGTCAATAAAGCCTGCTCTTTTTTCAGGGCATCCAGCAGACTTTTCAGGGCATCACCAAACTGCAATTTACGCAGCCCCGGAGTGTTAGGGGATGAGAGATTAACCGTGATGTAGCTGGCATGGGGATACACTTTTCGCAGGCAAGTCAGATAATCACTTTCAGCGTTTTCTACTGGAGTATCAAAGTTTTTACCGATGTTAATGCCAATGATGCCCTGGTAATGACACCTGCGGACATTTTCAACCAGGTGATCAACCCCTTTGTTGTTGAACCCCATACGATTGATCAGCGCCTGACGCTCTGGAATCCGGAAGCACCGGGGCTTTGGATTGCCGGGTTGAGGGCGGGGTGTCACGGTGCCCAGCTCAATATGACCAAAACCCAGACTGCCCAGACCATCAATGCAATCTGCATTTTTATCAAGACCTGCTGCCAGGCCGACAGGGTTTTCAAAGGTCAGCCCCATAACTTCCCTGGGACGGGAAGGCACAGATGGCACAAAAGCACCGGTCAGGCCAAGCCGCTGGCCCGCACCTATCATCTCTAGTGCCACATCGTGTGCATTTTCAGCAGAGAGACAAAATAACAACTTTCGGCCCAGTTGGTACATGAAAAGCCCCGGATAATGTAGATAAACCTGCGAAATTATACGCAGCTTCATTTTGAAAACCAGTGTCGCAGGGTTTTTTATAATTCCGAATTGACTGGCACTAACAAGACGGACAGTTATTCTGACCAAAATGGAAATTTTCTGCCATTCCGAGGGTCTTACTTAATAAGGGACCCATTTAACTGATATTGGCAGGAGGCCAGATATGTTAGAAGTATTGATGGGAAGTGTTCCAAAAAGCACAGGTTGCCCAGACAAGACTCACTCTTGCCTGAGCCCTGCGCAGAACCCTCTGGCGGATGCAGGAACCTATATTCCCCGTCAGGAGGCCGGAAGCAATGCTATACCTTTCTCCAGACCTCTCTCTGAACACCAGGTCACTCAATCTAACCCCACCGCATTCATCGGAAAAACGTCCATTTCTGCGCCTGATATTGATGACGAGAATGAAGTCTTTGAGGATGCCGACGACAACCCGGACTGGATGAAAGATTACGATACCAGAATGGCGGAAACTGCAAATCCCCCTCCCATCCCCCAAAAGGATCACTGGCAATTCTCGGCTCACGACCGGGAAACCCTGATTCGTGAGTATCCCGACTTGCTGGACAGGTTCAGACAAGAAGGTATGGCTGCTGAAGTCATCTCTATGTTGCATCCCTATGGCATTCTCGAACGGATTCTGGATGAGTGCCCGCAAAGCGGTTTTGCCCTGTTACAACAGAGATTGCTGGCACTGGCTAAGGACATAGAAAAAAACTGGTGGGGCATCACCTCCAGCAGACCGGAAGCCAGAAAGCAGCTGGAGGCTTTATTCGACCTGTTAGCAGCTCATGATTACCATGCTCTGCTTGAAAAGTTACTTGAATTTGAAACACAGCATGGCAAGACACCTTTTTACCATGGGCTTCAAGAGTGCTTCGTGCAAAAGGTAAAGACCGACCCCTTCAAACCAGAGAATGCCGGCGCCAACCCAGCTGCCGGAACCTTGAAAAAAATGAACGCTCAAAAAGCCCTGAAGGGACTCTATTTTCCACCACCCGGTGACTGGAACAACCGCTCACAGTTAACCGGGACAATGATTTGGAAAATACCACAAGTTGTTCACGAACTGCTGCTGGATCGTTGCAGCACTGATATTAATGAAGCACGAAACAAGATGCGCTCCGGACTGTGGCAAAGTCGTCAGCAACTGCAGTTATTATCAAACCGTCTCAAGTGCCTTGCCGAGATGCCCTGCACGCCCGAAAAACTGACGGACTTCATTGAAAACCCCGATCATAAAGAGGTTCAGGACTTTCTGGAAATGGAATGCCGAAAGCTCTACTTCGAACAGCGCTACCAACACTTAATGTCGATAGAGTTATCGGAACTCTCCATCGACGAGCTGAATGAAACAGAGCAGCAGGTTGGCCATATGCTGGCGATGGAAAAGCATGAGGAAATACCTGCTGACATGCTGACACAGTTAGAGCATTTCCATCACGCCATTCAACTGGTTCGTTTTATGAAACTGGAGCTGGAAATTCCAGTTTCAGAACGGATCTTTATGCTCAAGCCCCCTGCCACCCGGCATCTCATGCACAAGCTGAATAACTGCAGGCATAAGGACGATGCAGAAATAAAGCTGTATCACGCCATCCAGCAATACAGTGATCACCTGCAGGCTTATCATAAAAACCCAAGCTACTCATCCATAGTCGCTTATCAGCAGAAACATCATGACCTCAGGCTGGCTCAGGAAGAGCAGTTGATGGCAGAGACCAGAGCCTTGATAGAACACCCTCAAATGCCTCCCGTTATGAGTTCCGGTGATTATCAGGAAAACCTGCAACTACTGAAAGTGATGGATCAGGCACTGCAGGAAACTGCCCCGGTCAGGCCCGTCAATTCGGGCGAAGAAGCGATGATGGCGGTGGGGTATCAGATCATCTGGCCTCATAGAAAATCCTTTGATGACAAACTGGCCGAACTTCAGCACCTTAAAGATCTGAAAGCCGTTGGCTACTCGTTCAGTGAAGAGCTTCTGAAAACCTGCGAGGCCATTCCCGGTTCTACCACTGGTATTATTAACCGAGTGTCCAATATTGTGCAGCCCACCGCGACCACGCTTCAGGACTGGTACAGCGGTAAAGGCAGTGCCTGGAGTGTACTGACCGGAGTACAAGGCAGTTACACAGAGTTGGAAAAGCAGGCCTGTGAGACACTTTCGGGCGTAGTGGCAATCGCCCAGAGCCATCCACGAATGTTCCGTCGTCTGGTCGGAGACTCTGTCCAGACTATTGAGCAGTTAAAAATACTGGTGGGCGCCGACAATTCAGGACTGGTTTCACAACTTCAGGCAAGAATGTCGGCTGAATCAGCAGCCTCCTGCTTTGCAGGCGATAAAGCCGTTAATGAAACATTCGACCCTACAGACAGCTATGCCAACCACCCTGAACAGGCGGCATTGTTAAAACGGTTCCAATTTCTGCTGCAGGTATCAGACCTGGCCCTGAAAGGCTCTATCGCCCTGAACTTCTTTGCCGACCTTGCCAATCATACGGCAGGTTCCAGACTGGGTAATCTTCTCGGACTGACAGCAGGCGCCCTGATTGCCGGACCCGCAGGTGGCGTAATGGGCTGGACCGTTGGCGGACTGGCTGGAGCGGTTGCTACCGCAACAACTCATGCAACGGGAGCCGTTGCGATCCGTGAAGGCGTCAATCAACTGGATGGTCGTCAGGTTCGAGTCCTGAATCGTTTGATCAACTATGGACCAGCCTTTGCCAACACATCCAGCCCCACGGATCAGCTGGCACAGATTGCCAGAGGCGTTTCTAAAGAGGGCGGTCTGGCCAAAAGCTTCTGTAACATCTACTTCAACCCCTTTCGAGTCCGTTACAACCGACTGACAGAAGCCATCCATGCCTACAACAAAAAGGAAGCCGGAGCCTTTAGTCGGCTCGCCGCTGAAGGTGCCAAATGCCTGGTCGTTCTGGGTGGCTCAGTCACAACCGGAGCCCTGATAGCCGGAGGCGCTTTCTACGGGAGCCTTCTGAGTGCGGCATTATGGCCCATAGTCGCCTCCAGCTTCGAACTGATTGTCACGACATTGACTGTCGGCAGCGTCATCAGTCGACTATCTAACTCTCTGGATCATGTCGAAGCCCTGGTTTATACGTACAAAGACGGCCTTCACTATTACCAGATGCTGTTGCCGGAAGGCTCCGATGAAAGAGCCCGTATTGAAGCGCATTGCATGGAATCATCAAAACGGATGATGGCTAAAATGACCGCCCAGAGCTCGTTCAAGCAATACCTGCGGGAAACCATCACCGCCGAAGTAGCCAATACTTACTGGCAGCCATGGTGTCAAACCGAAGAGGACAAACATCTGGTTGATAGCGTTAACGCCGGGGTGGAAATGGAAGTCAGCGAATTAGCTGACTCCAGGAAAGAACTGGCAGAAAGCATTCTGAAAAACCAGAAAGCCCTGATGATCCTCCAAAGCTATAAAGACAGGATCGATACCCTGACCAAAGATCACAAAGCCTTTAACACCTTCAGAAGAAAACTCAGGGAATTGGGGCTTCATCCTCCGGAGATCAGCCGTGGCATTGGTTATTACATTCAGGATCAATTACTGGAGATTCCTCTGGCCATCAACCGCCATTGTGGTACCCCCACCCCCGGCACCACCCTGCCAGCCATTGAGAAGACTCTGGAAGACACTTTGAGGCAAACGATAAGGGGTCACTATTTGCTGAAAATGGCTGCTCTTGGCAGACCGGTCAAAAGGGTTTTAGACGAGGATGGTAGTGTTTCGCACCGATCTCTCAGTCGTGATGACCTGCTGACCATCAAAAACCATGTCATGAGTGAGTTGCATAATCGTCTGGAGAAGGACATTTCATCGGCGGCGCTGGAGCGACTGCAGCTGGCGGTTCACACGGCCGCAAAAAGCGTTGAGGACGACTTTGGCAAGGGTCGAAAAGTCAACCTTAAACAGATGAGTACAGCACTGGCCAACCGGCTGGAAGATCAGGGTCGGACCATGCAAGACGTTGAAAGGCTCAGGGTTGCCCGTTTCCGACAGCAACTGAAAGAGAACCCTGATTTTCAGAATATGACCGAAGAAGAGCAGGCTCTGATTATTGATCAGGCTGTTATTGCCCTGCCCGGAGAATCAACCCGGGCCTTCACCTGAGAAATACCCGGGCGTGCTCACTGACATCGTCAGTGATTCTGCGGTGCCTGGTTTCAAGCTCTGCCCGATGCAAGTCTGGATCAAAGGGATCGGTATGTTTGGCCGTTTTATGGGTAAAGTCCTGCAGACTCAGAACATTTTCTCTGGCACCGCTCAGTCCACTGTCAAGCATGAAATGATCACCGACTGCAGTTTCACCAGCTGCCGTCACCGCCAACTGGTGTCCATGGGCTTCACTGATCGCAAAATTTTGCTCGCGCCGTTGATGCCGCGCAAACAAGACTGAAGTAAACTGGTGATTGATTTTGTCCGATGTAGCCCCTATTGACCCGGACTGATCAATTCCATGATAGTGGGCAACCGCCTGCAACCAGGCTTTGTGAACCACCTTTTTGACACTCTCCAGGGCTTTTTTTGTAGCCCGTTGATAAGCCTCTTCTGAATTGCCGGGACCCGATCCTGAAGTCGAACTCTTCAGTAACTGATCCCTGATGTCTCGCTTCAGTTTGTGACAATACTGATTTAAGGGATCTGGCAACTCCATACCAATGTAAACCAGATTCTTGCTCTCTAAACAGCGGGTCTGCATACCCTGATCCAGTGTCCGGCGCTCCAATTCTTCCAGGTCCTTTCGGAAGACGACGTTCCTTATGGGGTCATCAGACTCTTTTAACATCTGCAACTCCTGGTAAAGCTGTTCCTTGAAGTGCTGATGAAAATCTTTGTTGAAGACCACCGTCTTCCTGAAATCCTGAAAGGTATTCAGCTCCTGGTTGGGTAATTCCTCACCCTGTTTACCTTCCCAGCTGCAGGCAGTGTATGACCTGCCATAGTTGCCCATGCCATCCTTCAGGAACTTGTTTCCAAGCCTGCTATTTTTCCCGCTGGCACAAATGATCATATCCACAGGTCGGTGCACAACCGCTTCCTCAAGGGTGTCATGCTTTGCCCCGGCCTGTTGCGCCGCGTCATAAGCAGGGTTATAACGTGCTCTGACCTTGTAGCCCTGCTCTCCCGACTCAACGCCCTCCAGCTCAAAAGCAGTCATCCTTTCCAGACTGGCAGGCCCGTCACCCTCATGGGTTTGATTATTCCTTTGCCGCAACTCGTTCAATCGATCCTGCAAGACTTCTTCCAGATGCTGAATCGCTATCTCGCCAAGACCATCGGAACGAACAATGCCCTTGCTTTCCTCACCTTCACCAAAGAGCTCATAGTAGTGCTCACCCAGATAAAACTTCAGCATATCCATCCATTTGAGATCCAGCCTGACCACCTGACCCTTGTCGTATTCAGTACTTCTGTTATCAAAGACGGAAACATCGGCACCGGCTTCGAATTGTGACAAGGCCAGAGCCAACCCGGTGGGACCCGCCCCTTCAATCGCTACCCGGGGGTGAGTTCTGGCATCATCATGCTGCTTAATCAACCAGTCGAGCTGCGCCAGATCAATCTCCTGCCCCCTCAAAGTGCCGATTTCCTGAATCTTTAACAGCTTGGTGAGAGTGTCCTGCTGACCTGGCCATTGTTCAGGCTGCGAGAGTATGCTCAGTTCCCATCGTCTGCCCGCTGTCAACTGGATATCCAACAGTGCTCGTCGTGATTCTGCTATCAGCTGCCCCTCTTCTTTGGTCAGGTTTTCACCGGCTTTCAGGCGTTCTCTGATGTTATCTACATCTAACCTGGTGACTTCAGCACTCAGTTGATTCAATGCTTTTCTCACCTTGGCTTTATCCGCAGATAACTGTCGCTTCAGATAAGAAAATTCGCTGCGACGATTGACTTCAATTTTCAGTTTCGGATAACGCTTCAGGTCTTGAATAAGACGGTAGTCTTTTTCCAGTACTAAATTTCGTGGGTCGCTGTGAATGGAAGACTCTGCGCTTGCAGCACTCAAAAATATTTGTTTTACCACTGTGCGGAGGGGCAACTCATGGTCTGGAATTATAAAACTATTTGATTCCTCACCCCAGATAGACAATAAATCGTCATACTCATCCTGTGACAGCCGTTCGGGCAACGAATGAAGCGTTTCCCGAATCACCTCTTCGACCAGACACCGAAAATCCCCTGATTGAGCACTATCAGCAAAATGCCGCTCCAACCTGCCAAGATCCTGCTGCAATCTGCTGTCATTCGATATTCGACCTGGTTTGAGGAGTGAAGCCTTATAGATGCCTTTAACGGCCTCACGAGCATCGTGTAGAGATACCGCTGGAATCTTGTCGATCAGTGCTGGCAGGGATTTTATTCCCTCTTCCGCCTCACTGAGCATCGTGTTTATGTTCTCAGACCTCAAAACAGCGTGGAGAATTCTACCCCGTATGCTTTCTCTTTCCGAACGGCTGAAACCCGGAATAACCCCACCAGACACATCATCTACCAGACGTTTTCTGTCCTGTTTACTAAGCTCCCCACCCTCAATAGCCTTCATCACCTGGTCATGCAACAAAACCTTTGCTTCACGCTCACGGGCCCTTTGCGCTTTTGCGCTGCGAGTAGGAGAAAAAAAGGCAATCAGCCTTTTGAAGAGGTTTCCACGGGGTTTGACACTGATGACCTTTCTCCCCCTGAAACTAGCGGAAGTGTCCTGCCCTGGTGCCCCCGACTCGCTAATCACTTCAAGCCGGGCTGTTTTTCGTTGTCTGCAAAACGTCTCAAGCTTCCCAACATTGTCCATTAAATCAGCGTACTGAGAACTCGCTTGTGTTCGTCCACCTGCACCTCCAACGCTCATAGTTACAGGCCTCCCTGCCTGAGTGATTAAACAAATACAACGATGAACAAATAATTCCGTTATTGATCAATGCAACCGTCAAAATCAGGTCTTCAGTTGCGACCCAGGAACGCTTTGCCTCGCTGAATCACAAAGTCAGCGGTTCTCCGCTGCCTTTGCTCAAGCTCTTCCCGGTGCAGCAACCTATCAGAAGGATTGACATCATTGGCCGTTTTTTGGGTAAATTCCTGCAATTGCAAAACATGTTCTCTGGCTCCGGTCAGCCCACTGTAACTCATAAAATGAGGGCTGACTGCGGCATCACCGGCTACTGTTACTGTTAATTCATGTCCGTCTGCCTGCCTGGTTACAACACTTTTCTCAACCCTGTGTTGCTGCACCGAAAAGGCCGAAGCAAACTTGTGATTGATTTTGTCCGATGTAGCGCCCAGTGATCTGGAGTCGTCGATTCCGTAATAATGGGCAACCGCCTGGAACCAGGCTTTTTGAACTGCCTTGACAGCCTCTCTGGCTTTTTTCTCAGCCTGTTTATCAGCCTCTTCCGGATTAATAATACCCGATCCCGGAGTCACACTGACCGACAGATTCCGCTTAATTTTCCCCTCCAGTTTTTTACAATACTGACCAAAGTGCTTTGGCAACTCCATGCCAATGTAAACCAGATTCTTGTTCTCAAAACAGCGAGTCTGCATAACCCGATTCATAGTCTTGAACTCAAGCTCCAGCAGATCCTTAGGGTCGACGACACCCTTTATTGAGTCAGCAGGTTCTGATAAAAGAAGCAGCTCTTTGGAAAGGCTCTCCCTGAAGTGCTCATGAAATTCCTTGTCAAAAACCACCATCTCCCTGAAATCCTGAAACCTGTCCAGCTTCTGGCTGGGTAACTCTGCACCTTTTTTACCTTCCCAGCTACAGACACCGTAAGGCTCGGCACGGACAAGCACTTTGTCCTCCATGAACTTGCCTCGCAGCTGGGTGTTTTTACCTCCAGCACAGATCAGTATATCTACAGGCCGATACTTGACCGCTTCCTCCGGAGTGTGATCTTTTGCCCTGCCCCGTTGCGCCACATCATATTCGGGATTATAACGAGCCCTGACTTTGAAACCCTCCTCCCCCGACTCTACCTCTTCAAGCTCATAGGCAGCCATTCTTTCCAGACTGAGAGGCTGGTCAGTCTCACTGGTCTTATCATAATTCCTGCCCATCAGCTCAGTCAGTCGATCGTGTAATGCTTCCTCTAACCGATGAATGGTTATCTCGCCAAAGCCATCGGGACGAATGATGCCCTTGCTTTCTTCACCTGCACCAAAAAGCTCGTAATAATGCTCACCCAGATAAAACTTCAGCATATCCAACCATTTGGGGTCCAGCCTGACCACCTGAACTCTGTCGTATTCAGTACTTCTCTTCTCAAAGATGGCAACATTGGCACCGGCTTCGAACTGTGACAAGGCCAACGTCAGCCCTGTGGGGCCGGCTCCTTCAATAGCTACCCGAGGATGAGTTCTGGCCTCATCATGCTGCCTGATCAGCCAGTCGAGCTGCGCCAGATCAACCTCTTCTCCCCTCAGAGTACCGATTTCCTGAATCTTCAATAGTTTTTCGTGTTCCTCCTCCTGAGCTATCCAGATGTCAGGCTGCAGGAGCATTGCCATGTCCCACCGCCTGCCCGCCGTCAACTGAATATCCAGCAGTACACGTCTTGATTCCGCTATCAGCTCTCTTTCTTCTCTGGTCAACGCCTCACCAGCTTTCAAGCGTTCTCTGATGGCTTCTACATCTAACCGGGTTACTTCATCACTCAAACGCTCCAGCTCCGCTGTCACCTGAGCTTTATCTTGAGCTAACTGCATGATCAACTGCTGAATCCTGTCAAGACCGAATCGCGATTCGAGTTCAGGATCACGGCGCATTGCGTCAATAAAGCGAGCAGTTTTCTCCTGCACCAACTCTCGTGGGTGGCCGTGAATAGAAGGTTCTTTGCGGGTGACATTAGTGAACGTTTTATCGATAACTCTAGCCAGGGCCCTGTCACGGTTTGTATCAGGAAAGTGACTCCAGTTAGCCAATAACTGCGAATATTCATCGTCTGACAGGCGTTCAGGCAAAGAGTGTATAACCTCCTCAATGACCTCATTGACCAAATGCCGAAAGCCATCTAACTGGCGGGTAACTTTAAAATGCTCTTCCAGCTTGGCAATATCCTGATGCAGTCTGCTGTTAACCGGTATTCGCTCAGGGGCAAGGAGCAAAGTCGTGTAATAACCTTTAATAGCCTCGCGGGCATCATAGAGAGAGACGGACGAAATGGTGTCAATCAGTTTTGGAAAGGCTTTTACTCCGTCTTCTGCCTCATTGAGCATCATTCCTATGGATTCAGGTCCCTGAAACACGTTGAGGCTTTCGAGGTGGCTGAGAGTTTTTTCTCTCATCCCTTGCCTCTCCTCTTGGCTGAACCCGGGGATAACACCAGTGGCAACAGCATTGATAAGACGGTTTCTATCCTGTGTATCCAGATGTTTGTCACGAAGCGCCATCAAGACCTGGTCGTGCAACACAGCCTCGGCATCTCTTTTTTGTATGGCTCTGATCTCTCTTACTGACTTTCTGAGAGTAAAAAAGTCAAGCAGCCTTTTGAACAGGTTCTTACGGGGTTTAACCTTGACAACCTTTCTCCCTCTGAAAGTCGTCAAAGAGCCCTGCTCTGTTGTCTCAGGACATTCAGTCACTTCAATCCGGCCCACTCCTCCTTTTTTATGAATCGCCTCAAGCTCTGAGACATTTTTCATTAAATCAGCGAACTGAGAACCCGATCCTGGTCCACCCGTGCCTTCTATATTCACTGCTCCTGGCCTCCATGTCTGAGTGATAGATCATACACGACGATAAAATAATATTTCTGGTATAGGTCTCACTTAATCATTCACTTAATAGTTTGTACCGGTAGGCTGCTCGCCTGAGCCAGCCCCATCAGCTCCCGATTGGCCACAGTAAACATCACCATTTCGTGCACACTGGCATTACGAATTTCGGATAACATAGCCTGCCAGCGAGCCACCAGCCCCTGGTGCTGCACCATCCATTCATCCAGCTTCAGAGTAAGGTCTTCCTCTTCACTGCCGGTATTGAGTAATGCAACCGTCAAAGCGATCTGCTGCCAGGTCAACTCGTCACGAATACTATTACGGGCTAATGACTGCCAGTGATTGGTCACCTCTATATTGCCCAACTGTACGCTGTACCAGTTCAGCTCCAGCCGCTCACCCACTGCAAAGTAAGTCCGGGCGACCTTTTCTATAGGTTGCCCGGTCTGATCGGCGGCCTGAATAATTGACAGGGCACTCAACAGGTGTCTCAGGCTACAAACGACTTTGGCCAGATTTTTTGGCACCTGATGACTGTTCATCTCAGCCATTTTGCTATCCAGCTCTTCTCTCTCGGACTCACTGAGGTATTCAGTAAACGACTCGATAAAGCTACTGATCAGTGGACCAAAATGTTCAATACACTCTGCTGCTACCAGATCCTGACGTTTGAGCTGGATAAACCAGCGGCTGGCACGACGGGTCAGTTTGATCAGCGACACCATCATTTGCTGCTGCAGACTGCTGGGAATCTGGTTATCCATATTTTCGATGGCCTGCCAGTAATCAGAGATACCGAAAACCTCCCGACTGACCATAAAGGCCCGGGCAATCTCCGCCGCACTGGCACCGGTGGTCTGATGAACCCTGAGCACGTGAGTGATCCCCATCATGTCAATCATATGATTGGCTGTCTGGGTTGCTACAATTTCCCTTCTCAGACGGTGTTGATCAATCTGTTCTGAAAACTTTTCTACCAGAGTATCAGGGAAAGAGGTATGCAACTCACGGGTCATGTAGGGCTCATCAATCACATCCGAACTGATCAGTGCTTCCTTGAGGTCCGCTTTACTGTATGAGATCAACAACGACAATTCCGGACGGGTTAACCCCTGACCCGCTGACAACCGTTCTGCAAGGGCTTCATTATCAGGCAGGAACTCAATAGACCGGTCAAGTTTGCCTTCCCCTTCCAGGTACTCCATGAAGCGTCGGTATTCATCCATGCGATTACGGACTTCTAATTCTGCCAGGGAAAGCGCCTGAGTTTGGCGATAGTTATTGGAAAGAACCAGTCTGGAAACATCGTCGGTCATGCGTTCCAGTAATGCATTGCGCTGTTTCACGGTCATGTCACCACTGGCGACAATATCGTTGAGAAGAATCTTGATATTTACTTCGTGGTCAGAGCAGTCAACCCCACCAGAATTATCAATAAAGTCTGTATTCAGTGCGCCACCCTGCAGGGAATACTCAACCCTTCCCAACTGGCTGAGACCCAGATTACCACCTTCACCTACCACTTTGGCCCTGAGCTCACAGCCGTTGATACGCAGTGGGTCATTGGCCTTGTCACCGACATCGGCATGACTTTCATTAATGGCTTTCACATAGGTGCCAATACCACCATTCCAGATCAAATCGACGGGAGCCCTTAACAGCGAACGTATCAATTCATTAGGCGTCATTCGGCCTGCTTTGATATCAAAGCGCTCCTTCATTTCGTTTGAAATGGTTACGGACTTGGCGTTGCGGGAGAAGATCCCACCGCCCCTGGAAATCAGAGACTTGTCATAATCCTGCCAGCTGGAACGGGGAAGATTAAATAACCTCAGCCGTTCAAGATAACTGCGATTTACATCAGGGTTTGGATCCACAAATATGTGTTGATGGTTGAAGGCAGCGACCATTTCCAACGTTTCAGAAGAGAGCATACCGTTACCAAAAACATCCCCGGACATATCCCCGACGCCAATGACCGAGATGGGATCTTCCTGAACATTCACTCCCCGCTCACGGAAATGACGCTGTACCGAAACCCAGGCCCCTTTGGCGGTAATACCCATTTTCTTATGGTCATAACCGACACTGCCTCCGGAGGCAAAAGCATCGCCCAGCCAGAAGTCGTATTCGTGAGCAATCTCATTGGCAACGTCTGAGAAAGTGGCGGTTCCCTTATCAGCTGCCACCACTAGGTAAGTATCATCATCGTCATAAAATACGACAGACTTCGGATGGATAACATCGGATTCAGAAAGATTATCAGTGATATCCAACAAAGCACGAATAAACGTCTGATAACAGGCCACCCCTTCTTCCATGATGGCTTCGCGATGACCATCTACCGGCAGCTGTTTGGCAACAAAACCTCCTTTGGCACCCACCGGAACAATCAGGGCATTTTTGACCTGCTGAGCCTTGACCAGACCCAGAACCTCAGTCCGGTAATCTTCCACCCGGTCAGACCATCGCAGCCCTCCCCGCGCGACTTTGCCACCCCGGAGGTGGATACCTTCTACCCTGGGCGAGTAAACAAAAATTTCGTAAAGTGGCGTCGGCTTTGGAATATCAGGAATTTCCCGTGGTGACAATTTATAGGAAATATACGACTTTGTATTACCATCAGAATCAAGCTGGTAGAAATTGGTTCTCAGGGTGGCCATGATCACACTCTGAAAACGGCGAACAATCTGGTCTTCAGTGAGCACCGTCACCTGATCCAGAGTCTCAAGAATCCCTTGCTGAATCTGCTGCTGTCGTCCAAGCCGTTGGGAGTTGGACAGAGACAACTCTGGGTTAAAGCGTGTTTCGAACAACGCCACCAGCATGCGAGTAATTTCTATATTGTTGCATAAGGTTTCAGCAATATAAGTTTGACTGAACCCCATCCGAATCTGTTTGATGTACCGGGAATAGGATCGCAGCATGGCTACCTGACGCCAGCTCATACCACAAGCCAGCACCAGCAGATTAAACCGGTCATTCTCAGCTTCCCCGAACCAGACCTTTTCAAATGCCTCCTTGAAGGTCTTGTCAACTTTCTGGATATCCATCGACTTTTGTGGGTCATAGCACAACAGGAAGTCATGAATCCAGATGAGCTGACCATCGCTCTTGCGAATCAGGTAGGGATACTCAGCCAGCACCCTCAGCCCCAGGTTCTCAATAATCGGGATCTGGTCAGCCAGTGGCAGTGGTTCGATATAGTGATACAGCTTGAAATGAATACGGCCAGGCTCATCGTCCAGAGAGCGGTAGAATCCCATAGACAGTGATGATTTTTCATTGATGCGCTCAAAGTGTTCAACATCAACAACCGCTGACTCTGGCGAAAATGCCTCTTTGTAACCGGCAGAAAATCCTGAGGCATATCTGGCAACCAGCTGATTGCCCTTGGCTTCGCCATTGGATTCCAGAAGCGCTGAACGAAACTCATCAATCCAGGAGCGGGTGGCCAGGGTCAGCTCATCATTGATCGCCTCCAGATCATACTCAATTCGCCCACGCAGCTTGAATATAAAATGCACCCTGGCCAGAACAGACTCGGAAAAATACGTGGTGAACTCCGAGTCAACCGCACAGAGCCGCTGGCAGAGAATCTCTTCCATCTTGAGCCGCAGGCTGGTGCTATAGACATCTCGGGGGACAAACACCAGTGCGGAACAAAAAGTGCCATAAGGATCCTGACGGATATAGATCCGGATCTTCTTGCGCTCCTGAATCCTGAGGATAGACATTGCCGTGGTGAACAGTTGCTCTCTGGGTGTCTGAAACAGTTCATCACGGGGGAAAACTTCCAGAACCTGTTCCAGATCCTTGCCATGATGGCTCTTTGGATCCAGTCCGGAGCGCTCAATAACCTCACGGGCCTTGTGATTGATATAAGGTATCGAGAAAGGACTCTGACGATAAACCGGAGAGGTATACAGCCCGACAATCCTGGCTTCACCCACTACCGAACCGTCCTCTGCAAATTGCCTCACAGTAATGAAGTCAGGATAGGCGGGACGATGAACGCTGGATCGAACGGCTGCCTTGGAGAAGGAAAGCCAGTCTTTCTGTTCAAAGAAATCTTTTTCTACAAAAGGTTCCAGTTCGAGCTGACCGATTTCCCCCTTGTGGGTGGTTCTCAAAAGTCCCAACAATGAATCGGAAGGACGAATAATCTGTCGCTGACCTTCACTTTCTGACACTTTGAGCTCTTCGTAACCAAGAAACGTGAAGTTGTTGTTTAACAGCCAGTTCAGAAACTCCTTAACCTGCTCTGCCTGCCCCCCGACCATAGAGCTTGCCAACTGTTCGACACGACTCGAAATAGACCTGTAGTCTTCAACCACCCTGGCCACATCAGCCATCACTGCGGCCACCTGCTCGGCGATGACCTCAAGCTCTTCTTCATTATCCTGGCGATCAATCTCTACGAAGATAATCGCTTCCCTGTGAACCGTGGCCTCGGTGTTCATATCGAACACCAGGTTAAACTGGCTGTCCCTGCGGTTATGAATGACGGTATTGCGCAGGTTATGTATGGTCAGGCCACGCTCATTCAATTTCATTCTGAGGGAGTCCACCAGGAAAGGCATATCCCGGTGAATCAGTCTGAGTATGGTATGGGTTGAGTGCCAGCCGTGATGGGGATAATCCGGATTCAATACCTCTATTTCCGGACGCTCAGGATCATGGTGCTGGATAAACTTCCAGAACGAAAGGGTTGAACCCAGAAGGTCCCGACGCCGGCATTTGTTCAACTCCCGTCGGATATCCATGAAATAGTACTGATATACAAACTCACGAAGAGCTTCTTTCTGCTGTTCGGGTATCTGGGGGCTTAACTCCTCAATAATTTTGTCCAAATACTCCTTTCGTTCCAAAGTCTCGTGATGACCCATGCTGGCATCTCCGGTTAAGAAAAATGTATTGCCAAGGCCCGTTGACATCCTTGTCAGCCTGATAATGACTATGTCAACAGCTTCTGAATAATAGCGGTTCCGTTCGAGAAATCTTTTGGCAGGGATGGGCACAATGAACAGGTTTATAGCCTGAAAGGAAACTTTTCAGGGAAAGACGCTGTCTAAAGTGAATTCACCCGACCTGTTACTAACTTATCGGCCTTTGCACTCTTATAAAAGAGTCTTGAGTCTCTCTGTCCAGAATTCGAAAAGAAGTTGTCAGATAACGGACAGCTTCCCATGGACGACTAGACCTGAGCGGCTACTGAACCTATATTACAAATTCTCTACCTGACTGTAGGTAAAGACCGTGGGCTTTGCCCAACCGGACTTTCAACATGGAGAATGCTGGCTGGACCCAACGATGAAACCAAATGCAACAGGTAGAACAGGGTGAACCGAACCGGCTAACACTATCAAAGCCTTACTAGGAGCCTGACCGAGAATAGCGCCCGTAGCGAGGACGTCAGAAAATTAAGGATGAAAATTCGGTTTTGTGAGGAGAATAGCGAGCTATTTGACGAACAAAAGCGGATTTACAGACCAATTTGCTGCCGCCGCAGTAGGGCAGTCTATTCTCGGTCAGGCTCCTAGGAGGCTGACCGAGAATAGCGCCCGTAGCGAGGACGGCAGAAAATTGAGGATGAAAATTCGGTTTTGTGAGGAGAATAGCGAGCTATTTGACGAACAAAAGCGGATTTACAGACCAATTTGCTGCCGCCGCAGTAGGGCAGTCTATTCTCGGTCAGGCTCCTAGAGGCATCTTATAAAAGCAAGATGAATAAGATATCTGTTGTCGCTGTTCGGATACGGTAACGAACTCATATAATCACAGGCAGCTGTCAGGCATGTCCACCGCTCAGCCGCCAGAAGCTATCCGGGATTCAAGATTCTATGTCTAACAATTCAGTATTGAATGAACTCAGGCAGTACCTGTGTAACAGTATTATCGGACAGGAGCATCTGGTAGACCGTTTATTGATCACCCTGCTGGCCGATGGACACTTGTTGGTCGAAGGCGCCCCGGGCCTGGCAAAAACCCGGGCCGTCAAGGCCCTGGCCGACGGTCTGGAGGCTGGATTCCACCGTATCCAGTTCACACCGGACCTGCTGCCGGCAGACGTTACCGGTACCGATATTTATACCCCTGAAGACGGCAGCTTCCACTTCCAGCCTGGTCCTATCTTTCAGAATCTGGTGTTGGCCGATGAGATCAATCGCTCTCCGGCCAAAGTCCAATCCGCTTTGCTGGAAGCCATGGCTGAGCGCCAGGTCAGCGTGGGTCGAAAAACCTATCCACTCCCTAAAGTATTCATGGTTATGGCCACTCAGAACCCGATTGAACAGGAAGGTACTTACCCTCTACCGGAAGCCCAGCTGGACCGCTTCCTGATGCACGTCCGGGTCAGTTACCCCGATGTAGAGTCCGAGCGGCAGATTCTCAGGCTCGCCCGCGGTGAAGCCATGAAGCAGTCTCCGGTAAAACCGGTTACGCCCGTGAGCCAGGCTGACGTTCTGGCCGCGAGACAGGAAACCCTGGCCGTTCACATGGAGCCTGTGGTTGAGGAATACATCGTTCAGCTGATCAATGCCACCCGTCACCCGGCCCTCTACAATGATCGTCTGGGTGAATACCTCGATTACGGTGCCAGTCCCCGTGGTACGATTGCCCTGGATCGCTGTGCCCGCGCCAGAGCCTGGCTGAACGACAGGGATTTTGTCAGCCCGGATGACGTACAGGCGGTTGCCCACGATGTCCTTCGGCACCGTCTTCTGCTGAGTTTTGAGGCAGAGGCCGAAGGAAAAGACGCTGATCACATCATTGATCAGTTACTGAATCTGGTTCCTGTTGCCTGAGCCAGGAGCAAAGAATGAGTGGAGCATACTCGCAACTAAAAGAACTGGTCGGCCTGCGTTTTCAGGCCAGGGAACTGGCCATTTTCCGTCAAAGCCATGCCCGCAGTTTGCTGGCAGGTACAGGCTATTCGCCTTTCAAAGGCAGAGGAATCGACTTCGAGGAAGTGCGGGCTTATCAACCTGGTGACGACATCCGGTCTATTGACTGGCGCGTCACAGCCCGCAGGATGAAACCTCATACCAAACTCTTCAGGGAAGAACGAGAACGCCCGGTTCTGGTTCTGGTTGACCAGAGTCATTCGATGTTTTTTGGCAGTCAGTTGAACTTCAAGTCTGTCACTGCTGTCGAAGCCGGTGCTTTGCTGGCCTGGGCCGCGCTCCAGCACAGTGACCGTATCGGAGGTTTAATTTTTGATGAGCAGGGACTCAGTGAGATTCGTCCCAAGCGTTCCAAAAAAACCCTGATGCACCTGCTCAACAAGCTTGAACATCATAATAAAAGCCTGAAGGCTGAAACCATCTCTCACCAACCACAGGACAACTATCTGGGCAGAGCATTGCGACACGCTCGCAGGGTGGCTCATCCGGGTACTCATATTTTCGTAATCAGTGATTTTCAGCAGCTTGGCGAAGAAGGCTTTCGCCATCTTTCCCGGCTTTCAGGGCATTGTGAGTTAATGGCCATACAAGTGACAGATCCGCTGGAATCTGAGTTACCCACACCCGGACGCTACGACATTACCAATGGCATGCATCAGCAAACCATCAACACCCGCTCCAGACACCTTCGCCAGGAATACCGATCCCGGCATCATCGTTTTCAGAACTCTCTGAAAAACCAGCTTGCCAGTCTCAAGGTGCCGCTACTGGAGCTTGGGGCTGACCAGGATACCGGCTCTCAACTTCAAGCCTGGTTTGGCTCCCGTATAACCCCCCGGAGGTCGGTATGACACCCAATCCTCTGGATCAACTCCGACCCAATCGTCTACCCGACCCGGTCAGTTTCTGGCCGCTGGCTCCCGGCTGGTGGCTATCCGCAGTTTTGATAATAGTGGTTGTCACCCTGACGACCTTATTTGTGGTTCGCTACATTCGTCGAAATCGTTACCGCAGGCAGGCACGCAAACAGGCCCATATTATTTTCAGCGCCTATCAGAATCACCAGAATTCGCTACAGTTTGCCAACGACTGTAACCGTTTACTAAAACAGACAGCACTGCATGCCTACCCGGCCGAAAAGGTTGCTTCTCTTCACGGGACCCCCTGGCTGGAGTTTCTCTCCCGAAAGAGTGGCATCCTTGCATTCAGCGGGGAACCCGGACAGTCTCTGGGCGACGCCCGTTTTCAAAAAATGCCTGTGGCAAACGAAATGTCCACAGAAAAAGAAACGTCCACCGCGAAAGACAAATCAGAGGTTGATGTGAACCAGCTCCATAAACTGACAGTCCGCTGGATCAGGAAACACCATGCTTGAGTTGCAATGGCCCTGGATGTTACTGGCCGCCCCCCTGCCCTGGCTGGTTTATCGTTTTGTAAGCCCCGCCCCCCGTGCCGCTGGTGCAGCTTTAAGGGTCCCTTTTTATCGAGATCTGGCCGATATTGCCGGTGAGCATTCTGAGCACCGGGAAACACTTAAGCGTTGGCAGAGCCTGATCCCCTGGCTGATCTGGATGCTGCTGGTGCTCGCCGCTTCAAGACCGGTCTGGCTGGGAGAAACGGTTCAAATAGAGAGATCAGGAAGAGACTTGATGATCGCCGTCGACCTCTCCGGCAGTATGGAAATCGCCGACATGGAACTGAATGGCCAGGCAGTGAATCGTCTGGTGGTGACCAAACACGTCCTCAACGACTTTATTGACCAACGCAAAGGGGACCGACTTGGGCTGATTCTATTTGGAACCCAGGCCTACCTGCAGGCACCTCTTACCTTTGACCTGAAAACCATTGGCACCCTCATGGATGAATCTACGATTGGCATGGCAGGCAACAAAACCGCCATTGGTGATGCCCTGGGTCTGGCAGTAAAGCATCTTCGTAAACGCCCCCAGGACAGCAGGATTCTGATACTAATGACCGATGGTGCCAACACTGCTGGAGAGATTACGCCTGTTCAGGCTGCAAAGCTGGCCGCTTCAGAAAACATTCGCATTTATACCATTGGCCTGGGAGCGGATGAAATGATTCAGCCAGGCCTCTTTGGTTCATCCATTGGCGCACGTCGGATCAACCCTTCTGAAGACCTGGACGAAAAAACCCTGAAAGAAATTGCAGAGCTCACGGGTGGACAGTATTTCCGGGCAAAAAATACCGAAGGGCTTGAAAAAATATACGACGAACTCGACAACCTGGAGCCTGTAAAGCAGAACAAAGAACGCTTCAGGCCCAGCATAGCGCTGTTTTTCTGGCCTCTGGCACTGGCCCTGATTCTCAGCCTGATTATGGCAACACTGAGAGTCTTTCCTGAAGCATCTATTAGCCAGACAGGGAGGAATCGCCAGTGAATGCGTTTATCAGTCAATTCCATTTTCTACGCCCACTGTGGTTGCTGGCCTTCATCCCGTGTCTGATTCTGCTGATCGCTCTCTGGCGTCAACAGCTGCAGTCCGGAGACTGGAAACGGGTTATCGCCCCTGAATTGTTGCAACACCTTTTACAGGGTCGCAGTAAGAAACAGAGCCGACTCCCGGTCTACCTGCTTCTGGCAGGCTGGATACTGGCCGTCCTGACACTGGCAGGCCCAACCTGGCAAAAAATCCCCACTCCTGTCAACAAGAGCCTTCAACCCATGGTAGTCGTGGTGGATATGTCACACAAAATGTATGCTGAAGACGTTACACCCAATCGACTTTCCAGAGTTCGTTACAAACTGCTGGACCTGTTTAAAATGCGTAAAGACGGGCTTTCAGCTCTGGTGGCCTACGCAGGCTCAGCCCACACTGCGGCGCCCTTAACAGACGACAATCGTACTTTAGCCAATCTGGTTCCGGCGCTGAGCCCCCAGATCATGCCGGAACAGGGAGATAATGCCCTGAAGGGCCTTGAGGAGGCCGTTGAATTACTCAAGCAGGGGGCAGGAGAAGCGGGCGATATCCTCCTGATTACCGACCAGGTTCCAGATACGCAGGTCAGCGAGATACGCTCACTGCTGAAGGATAGCGGCAGCACTCTCTCAATTCTGGGCATTGGCAGCGAGGAAGGCGCTCCCATCAGCCTGCCCGAAGGCGGCTTCCTTAAAGACAAACAAGGCACCATTATTATTCCGAAGAAGGAACGTCAGCAACTGCGTCAGCTTGCACAATCGACGGGTGGCGTTTATGCCGACATGACTCTGGATGATAGTGATTTGCAAGCCGTTCTGCCAAAAGCGGGACTGAATGACAACTCAGTCAGAGTTGAGAGTCAGTTTGACCAATGGCAGGATGTCGGCTTCTGGTTAGTACTGCTGATTTTGCCTCTGGCAATGGCCGGTTTCAGAAAAGGCTGGTTAACTATCTTTCTGGTGGCAGCGATACTCCCCTCGCCCCCGGCACAAGCTTTGGAATGGCATAGTCTCTGGCAAAACAGCAACCAACAGGCTATGGAAGAACTCAACAACAAAAAGCCCGAACAGGCCGCTGAAAAATTCACCCAACCGGACTGGAAAGCTGAAGCTCTCTATCAGGCAGGTATGTACGAAGAAGCAGCCACTGAGTTTGCCCGTTCCGATACCGCTGACGGCTTTTACAATCAGGGCAATGCTCTTTCCCGAGCCGGTAAACTCGATGAAGCGGTAGCAGCCTACAACAGAGCCCTTGAGCTAAACCCTGCCATGGAAGATGCCGCCGCCAATAAAAAGCTGATTGAAGAACTGATAAAGCAGCAACAGCAACAGGGCCAGAACAACAACCAACAGCAGAATCAACAGAATCAACAGAATCAGCAGAATCAGCAGAATCAGCAGAATCAGCAGAATCAGCAGAATCAGCAGAATCAGCAGAATCAGCAGAATCAGCAGAATCAGCAGAATCAGCAGAATCAGCAGAATCAGCAGAATCAGCAGAATCAGCAGAATCAGCAGAATCAGCAGAATCAGCAGAATCAGCAGAATCAGCAGAATCAGCAGAATCAGCAGAATCAGCAGAATCAGCAGAATCAGCAAAAAGATCAGAGCCAGCAGGGTCAGAGTCAACAGAACCCGCAACAGAACTCTGATAATCAACAACAAAGTTCCGACAAGGGTCAGGAAAATCAGCAACAGCAGAACTCTGGTCAACAGAATAAGGAACAAGAACAATCTTCTCAATCCCAGCCAGGCCAACAGCAACAGGAAGATCAGAAAGAACGCTCATACTCTGGTCAGCAGGATCAGGAGTCTGAACAACAGAATCCAGCTGAGAGCAAGCAACAACAAGCCAGTGCCGGAGAGCCTCAGGAACAGGGTGATCAGGCGCAGCAAGCACTGCGATATCCTGAAGAACAGCAAACCACCAGCCCGGACCAGCAAGCCATTGAAAATTGGTTAAAAACCATACCGGACGACCCCGGTGGCCTACTCAGGCGCAAATTCCTTCAACAACAGAGAGAGCAAAAAAGACAACAGGAGCAGTCATGGTGAAGTCAATTTTTTTCAAACTCAGTAAAGTACTGATCCTGCTGACAGGGTTGTTTCTCACTGCACAGGGGATGGCTGCACTGACTGCCTCTGTTGACCGGACTCATCTGGCAGAATACGAGACTCTGGAACTCACCCTCAGAACAGACAGTGATACCAGTGCTGCCCCCGATTTGTCACCCTTGGAAAATGACTTTGACATACTGGGGACCCGCCAAAGTCGTCAGGTTCGAATTATTAACGGTAAAAATGAATCCTGGCGTGACTGGATTATCACGCTGTCACCTAAAAAGTCCGGTCGTTTGCTGATACCCAGCCTGCAATTAGAAGGTATGACTTCAAAAGCTATTCGATTGGAAGTATCCAACACGCCCACTGAACAAAAAGCCGGATCAGGAGGGATCGGCCCGGTTTTCATCCGAACTGAAATCAGTAATGAAACACCTTATGTTCAGGAAGAGGTGATCCTGACCCTGAAGATTTACTATCGGGTCCAGCTTTACGACGACCGTCGACTTTCACCCGTAAATATCGACGGTGCTATTGTGCAACAACTGGGGGAAACCCGGAACTATGATACGGTTATGGACGGTACCCGATACGGTGTCTTTGAACTGAACTTCTCGATTCATCCGCAAAAACCAGGTCCGATGGACATTCCGGGCCTGACTTTTTCAGCCACCATGCCAGACCGCCGGGATACTTTTGGCAGTATTTTTTCAATGAGTGGCAAGCCCGTTGCAGCCCGATCTGCTGAAATCACCCTCAATGTCCGGCCACAACCAGACAGCTTTAAAGGTACGGTCTGGCTGCCTGCTCGAAAACTGACCCTGACCGATGGCTGGAGTGCACCACTGGACAAGGTCAAAGTGGGCGACGCCATCACTCGAACCATTGTTGTGGAAGCTGAAGGACTCACCGGTGTTCAGTTGCCCGCCATTAGCATGCCCAGACTCGACGGCATCAATGCTTACCCGGACAAGTCTGCGACCGATGACAAGGCGACTGACTCGGGTGTTATTGGCAGCCGAATAGAAGCTATTGCCCTGATTCCAACCCGTCCCGGAAAAATTGAACTCCCTCCGGTGCATTATCAATGGTTTGATACCAAAACCCGGACCGAGAAAGTCGCTACCATTCCTGCCAAAACCATTACCGTGCTGCCGTCGGAAAACGGCGAAGTATTAACAACGACTCCAGACATTCCAACCCGGACTACCGAAAAGAATGAAGAAACAGTTTGTCCACCTGTGGTTGCTAATCTCACCACCCAGGGACCAGGCTGGCTTTGGCCTTCTTTATCTGCCTTGTTTGGATTACTCTGGCTGATCACTTTATTGGCATTATGGCGATGCCGGTCTTCCCGAAAGCCGACGATTGAGTCTTCTGCCACCACTGAGCCTCAGGGATTCAATGAGAAAGAAGCCTGGCAAAAATTTGAAAATGCCTGCAATGCCAATGACCTGATTCAGATCCGCCGATGTTTTATTGAATGGGTTCAAGCTCTGTCTGGCAACTCAGGATTGTCGACCATGGACAGGTGTTTGAAAAAACTCAACAGTGATCCATTAGTGGCTTCGTTCAACCAGCTTGAAGCCAGTCTCTATTCAGGTCATGAACAAAAGCTCGATACAAGGGAGCTGATAATGTTGTGTACGCAACTGCGTAAAGAGCAAAAGAACAGCGAGCCAAACAATGGCCTTAACAGTCTTTATCCGGGCTAGGGAGTATTTCTGAGTTCTGAAAACTCTTGTCGGCAGGGTGGTGATTCTGACCGCGTGAGTGAAAGCAATGAATCATTCATGCAAAGTTTATTAATTTGGACCTTGTTACCACAACAGACGGTTACCACATGGCTACAATCGCCACTGAAGGTGGCGGAAATGATCCGATAATCATGAACAATGGTGGCTTTTTCGACCCATGATCCGTCAGCCTTCTGGCCAAAGATTCTCACCGTGTTGCTGTCTTCACTGGCGGTCAACAAATTGCAACCATCGGGGCTGAAGGTGGCTGAGATGACCGGACCTTTATGGGAAAAGTTGGCTTTTTCGACCCATACTCCGTCAGCCTTCTGACCATAGATTTTCACCGAGCCATCCACACATGCCGTCACCACATGGCGACCATCGGGGCTGAAAATGGCTAAGATGACAGCGCCATCATGATTAATAGTACGCTCTACTTCCCATGATCCGTCGTCTTTCTGACCACAGATTAGCGCAATGTCATCATCACTGGCCGTCACCAGGTAGCGGCCATTGGGGCTGAAGGCCGCTGTGTTGACATGGTCACCATGGGAAATGATGTCTTCGTCTTCTTTTCCCCATGATCCATCGTCCTTCCGACAATAGATCTGCACCGTGTTATCGTCACTGGCTGTCAACACATGGCGGCTATCAGCACTAAAGATGGCTGTGTTGACAGTGTCATCATGATCAATGGTGACTTCTGACTCCCATGATCCATAAACGATTTTCACCCTGTTATCGAGACCGATGGTCAACAGATAACGGTTATCGGGGCTAAAGATGGCTGACACTACCCAGCGATTATGGCAAATGGTGACTTTTTCTTCCCATGATCCATCATCCAACTTGCCGAAGATTTTTGCCGTTTTATCACTACTGGAGGTCACCACATAAAGGCTATCAGAGCTGAAAGTGGCGGTGTTGACATAGTGATGATGGTTAATGATAGCTTCTTCTTCCCATGAGCCATTGCTCTTCTGACCATAGATTTTCGCTTTGCCACTGTAACTGGCAGTCACCACATAGCGACTATCTGGGCTGAAGGTGGCTGAGGTGACTGTATTTTTATGGGAAATGACGGCTTTTTTGTCCCATGATCCATCAGCCTTCTGACTATAAATTTTCGCCGTATTATCTCTACTGGCGGTCACAAGATGACGACTATCGGGGCTGAACGTAGCTGAATGAACCTCATCCTCATGAGAAATGGTGAGTTTTTCTTCCCATGTTCCATTAGCCTTCTGACCGTAGACTTTTGCCGTTCCATCATAACTGGCCGTCAGCAGATAGCGGGCATTGGCACTGAATTTGGCTGAGGCAACATAACAACGATGAACAATGGTGGCTTTTGGCTCCAAATTAAACGTTTCACACTGAGACATCAGTCGTGCTCTGGTGAAATAGAATAGTGCAGGAAAATGAGTACTCTCCCGGAGTTCTATAAGTGATTTGACTAATGCTTCATCCTTCGTGAACGGTCGTAGCCTGTTATGGAGTTGTTCTTCATCCTCTGCAGGAAGGGCTTTCTTTAGTTGATATCGGTGCTCTGGAGTAAAGCGGTGATACCAGACCTCTGCCAGAGCATGATTGCTTTTAACAACCTTGTATAAGTAAGTAGATACCTGCTGTAAACGGGTAATATCCCGAAACTCCAGCAAGCGAATAATTTTGAGGGTTAACTCCTCGGGTAAATCCTGCAATAAGACTGTTTTCTTTATCTCGGTATCAGGTATAGCGATGGATCTACCCAAACTGGCACCCGATGGTTCTTCCCCCAATCGTGCGTGCTTGGTTGGGGGTAAGGATGAACCAACCATGTCGGATTTATTAGTTGTAGAATCCACTTCTGGTTTCTCCTAAATGACTATTTCAGGACATTTAAAATTGATATGTAACTTAGAAGTGTTTTTAAAATAAAAGTTCATAACATGTTGTTAAGTGCAAATAACAAAGTTTCTGACTTTCAGCACATTTACAAGGCATCCCCTTTATTCGTCACAGCAAACAATCATTCATCTGCAATTTATTAATTCGCACTTTATTACCACTACTGGTAGTCAGTACATGGTGTCCATCGGTGCTGAAGGTGGCTAATTTGATTGGATCTTCATGGGAAATGATCGCTTTTTCGACCCATAATTCATCGGTCTGCTGACCATAGATTTTTGCCGTTCCATCGTTACTGGTGGTCAGCACAAGGCAGCCATCGTCGCTGAAGGTAGCTGAGGTGACCGAAAGCTTATGGAAAATGATGGCTTTTTCGACCCAGGATCCATCAGCTTTGATACCATAGATTTTCGCCGTGCCGCCTTTATTCTTATCAAAGAGTGTGCATACGCCCTCTACACTGGCCGTCACCACATGACGGCCATCGGGGCTGAAAGAGGCTTCTGTAACCCAGTCATCATGGGGAATGGTCACTTTTTCTTCCCATGATCCATCGGCCTTCTGGCCATAGATTTTCGCCGTGTTGTCAAAACTGGCGGTTACCACATGGCGGGCATCGGGACTGAAATCGGCTGACCTGACTTGACAACCATGGGAAATGATCGCTTTTTGTTCCCATGATCCATCGCTCTTCTGGCCGAAGATTATCGCCGTGTTATCGCTACTGGCCGTCACCACAAGGCCATCACCGGTGCTCACTGCGTTGACTGCACCACTGTGGAAAATGGTGACTTTTTCTACCCATAACCCATCGGCCACCTGGGCATGGATTTTCACCTCATCATCTTCAGTGACGGTCAGCACAAGGCGGCCATCGTCAATAAACCTGGCAAAGTTGACATCGTTATCATGAGAAATGGTGGCTTGAAGTTTCCATGATTTATCATCCTGCTGAGCGAAGATTTTCGCATCATAGTCGTCACTGGCTGTCACCACACGACGGCTATCGCGACTGAATCTGACTGTGTTGATTTTAGCTTCATGAGAAATGATAAGTTTTTCTTCCCATGAACCACCGAAACCCTGACTGCAGATTTTTACTTTGTTATCGTCACCGAATGTCAACACATGGCACCCATCGGGACTAAATATGGCTGAGTCAACCTGATCATCATGGGTTATGGTGATCGTTTCTTCCCATAATCCATTGTCCTTCTGGACATAGATTTTCGCTGTGCCATCATTGCTGGCGGTCACCACATGGCTACCCTCAGGGCTGAATCTCGCTGACTCGACTGAACCTTCATGTTCAATGATGGCTTTTTGATCCCATGATCCATCATCCTCCTGGCCAAAGATTTTTGCCGTGTTATCAAAACTGCTGGTCACCATATAGCGTCCATCGGTGCTGAATCTGGCTGAACTGACAAAGTAATCATGATCAATAACGAGTTCTGTATCTACGTTAAATATTTTGCATTGAGACATCAGTCGAGCTTTGGTGAAATAGAATAGAGCAGCAAAGTAATGCCTATCCCGGCGCTCTATGATTGCTTCGACTAACGCTTTATCCTTCGTAAACGGTCGCAGCCAATGACGAAGTTGTTCTTTATCTTCAGCAGGAAGAATTTTCTCTAGTTGATTTTGATGTGATAAAGAAAAGCGTTGATACCAGGCCTTCGCCAGAGCATGATCGCTTTTGATAACCCCGTGTAAATGAGTAGATACCTGCTGTAAACGGACAATATCCCGAAACGCCAACAAGCGAATAATTTTGATGGTTATTTCCTCGGGCAAATCCTGCAATAAAGCTGTCTTCCCGGCTTCTTTGTCAGGTATGGTGATGGACCTGCCGGCACTGGCACCCGATGGTTCTCTCTCCAATGGAGTGCTCACAGGTGGCCGTAAGGGTGAATCAATTACTCCGAGGTTATTACTGGAATGCACGTCTGGCTGCTCCTGAGTTAGTCCATTTTAATTAACAGAGAAGTTGGAAAATTGATGTGACCAGTTAGAGTCGGTTTGGAAATAAAAGTTCATTACAGGGTGTTAATTGCAGTTATCGAAACTTCTGTCTTTCAGACCATGCAGAATGGTCTCTCTTTTATTTGTCACAACAAGGCAGTCAATGATGCATCTGAAGTTTATTAACAATCACGTGTTTGCTAAAGCTCGTCACCACATAGAGGCCATTAGTACTAAAGGTGGCTGATATGATCGGATCATCATGGCAAATGAAGACTTTTTCGACCCATGATCCATCAAGCTCCAGACCATGGATTTTTGCCGTTCCATCTTTACAGGTGGTCAGCAGATAGCGACCATCGGCACTGAAAGTGGCTGGCATGAGCCAATCTTTATGGGAAATGATGGCTTTTTCAGTCCATGATCCATCAGCCTTCCTGCTACAGATTTTCTCCGTGCCATCTTTACTGGAGGTTAACACGTGGCAGCCATCGGGGCTGAAGATGGCTGAGATGACATCGCCATCATGGAAAATAATGAGTTTTTCTTCCCATACCCCACCGCCCTTCTGGCCATAAATTTTTGCCGTGTTATCGTCACTGGCCGTCAGCACATGGTAGCCGTTGGCGCTGAAGGTGGCTGAGGTGACCCAGTGATCGTGGTAAATGGTGGCTTCTTCTTCCCATGAGCCATTGGTCTTCTGACCATAAATTTTCGCTGTACCATCTTTACTGGCGGTCACCACATGGCGACCATCGGAGACGCTGAAGGTGGCTGAGTTGACTCCCCCCTTATGGCAAATAGTGGCTTTTTGCTGCCATGATCCATCGTCCTCCTGGCCGTGGATTTTTGCCTTGTAATCATCATCGACGGTCAACACATGGCGATCATCGGGGCTAAAGATGGCTGACTTGACAAAGCGATTATGGAAAATGGTGGTTTCTTCTTGCCATGATCCATCGGTCTTCTGCCCATAGATTATTGCCGTGCTATCGTAACTGGTGGTCACTACATGGCGGCTATCGGCGCTGAAGGCGGCTGAGATGACCGAGTTATTATGGGAAATGCTGAGTTTTTCTTTCCATGACCCATCGACACCCTGACCATAGACTTTTGCCTTGTTATCCCTGGTAGCGGTCACCAGATAGCAGCTATCCAGGCTGAAGGTGGCTAAGTTGATCCAGGGATCATGGGGAATGGTGGCTTTTTCTTGCCATGATCCATCATCGTCCTGACTATGAATTTTCAACGTATAATCCCAACTGACGGTCACCAGATGACGGCCATCGGCACTGAAGTTCGCCGAGTCGACAAAAAAATCATGAGAAATTTTGGCTTGTTCTACCCAGGTTCCATTGGCCTTCTGACAACAGACTTTTGCCGTTTGATCGACACTGGCGGTCACCAAATGACTGCTATCGGGGCTAAAGGCAGCTGAGTTGACAAAATCACCATGGTAAACAATAACTTCTGTATCAACATTAAACGTTTTACATTGAGACATCAGTCGAGCTTTGGTGAAATAAAACAGAGCAGGAAAATAATCATAACTTCGGTGTTCTATTGTTGATTCGACTAACGCTTCATCCTTCGTAAAAGGTAGCAGCCAATTACGGAGCTGTTCTTTATCCTCTATAGGTAGAATTTTCTTTAGTTGATATTGATGCAGTGAAGAAAACCGGCGATACCATGCCTTTTCCAGTACAGGATCGTTTTTAATGGCAGTGTATGTGTGAGTAGATACCTGTTGTAAACTGACGATATCCCGAAACTCCAGCAAACGCGCAATTTTGACGATTATTTCCTCGGGCAAATCGTGCAATGAAATTGTTTTCTTTATTTCTTTGTCAGGTACAGTGACGGACCTGCCTGCACTGACACCCGATGGTTCTTCTCCCAATGAAGTGCTCACAGTTGGTAGCGAAGGTGAACCGGCTATGTCGGAATGATTAACGTCAGAAAACATATCTGGTTTCTCTTAAGTTTTTAACCCCGATTAAATCATTCCCCCGTAGCCTGTCAATTCGCACCTTGTTATCACTACAGAGGGTCATCACGTGGTGGCCATCGTCGCTAAAGGTGGCCGATCTAATCGAATGATTATGGGAAATGATGACTTTTTCTACCCAGGACATATCAGTCTCCTGACCATAAATTTTTGCCGTTCCATCTTCACCGGTGGTCAACACATGGCGGCCGTCAGCGCTGAAGGTGGCCGAGGTGACCGAAGCTTTATGGAAAATGATGGCTTTCTCAACCCATGAACCGTCAGACTTCCTGCCAGAGATTTTCGCTGTGCCATCTTCACTGGCGGTCACAACATGACGACCATCGGCACTGAAGAGGGCTGAGACGACATCGCTACCATGGGAAAGGGTGGTTTTATGTTCCAATGATTCATCGGCCTCCAGACAATAGATTTTCACTTTGCCATCTCTACTGACCGTCAGCAGATGATCGCCAGCGGGGCTGAAGGTGGCTGAGTTGACTTCGTCATCGTGGGAAATGATGGTTTCTTTCCAAGAGCCGTCGGCCTTTTCATCACAGATTTTCGCTGTATTATCTTCACTGGCAGTCAAAAAATGGCAGCCATCGGCGCTGAAGGTGGCTGAGTTGATACAGTGATTATGGAAAAAGGTAACTTTTTCTTCCCATGATCCATCGGCCATCTGGTCATAGATTTTCACCTTGCTGTCGCAACTAACGATCACCAAACGGCCTTCATCGGCGCTAAAAGTGGCTAAAAGGATCCAGTAATCATGAAAAATAGTCATTTTTTCTTTCCATGCTCCATCGTCTCCCTGGCAAAAAATTTTCGCCGTGTGATCGTAACTGACGGTCATCATAAAACGGCTACCGGGGCTAAAAATGGCAAACTTGACGAATTCATCATGGGAAATGGTGAGTTTTTCTTCCCAGGATCCATCAGCCATCTGGCTAATAATTTTTGCCTTACAGTCGTCACTGGCGGTTACCACATGGAGACCATCAGAGCTAAAGGTGGCTGATGCGATCAAACCATCATGGGTAATGGTGAGTTTATGTTTCCATAGCCCATCGACTCCCTGACCATAGATTTTTGACGTGTTATCCCAACTGACGGTCACGACGTGGCGGCCATCGGGGCTGAAAGTGGCCGCTTTAACCCAATAATTATGAGGAATGATCACTTTTTCTTCCCATGATCCATTGGCCATCTGGCTAAAGATTTTTGCCGTTTTGTCATAACTGGCGGTCACGACATGACGACTATCGGCGCTGAAATTGGCTGATTTCACAGAGTCATCATGTTCAATGATGACTTCAGTATCTACATCAAACGTTTTGCATTGAGACATCAGTCGAGCTTTGGTGAAATAAAACAGTGCAGGAAAATAATCATAACTTCGGTGTTCTATTATTGATTCGACTAACGTTTCATCCTTCGTAAACGGTCGCAGCCAATTACGGAGCTGTTCTTTATCCTCTGCAGGAAGAATTTTCTTTAGTTGATATTGGTGCAGTGAAGAAAACCGGCAATACCATGCCTTTTCCAGTACAGGATCGTTTTTAATGGCAGTGTATGTGTGAGTAGATACCTGTTGTAAACTGACGATATCCCGAAATTCCAACAAACGCGCAATTTTGATGATTATTTCCCCGGGTAAATCGTGCAATGAAGTTGATTTCTTTATTTCTTTGTCAGGCACAGTGACGGACCTGCCTGCACTGACGCCTGAGGGTTCTTCCCCCAATGAAGTGCTCACAGATGGAAGTGAAGGTGAAGCGGCTATGTCGGAATGATTAACTTCAGAATACATCTCTGGTTTCTCTTAAGTCTTCACCCTGCCCCTGATGAGCAAAGATATTCAAAATTGATGAAGTCAATTAGAGTCGGCTTTGAAATAAAAGTTCATAATAGGTTGTTAATTGCTACTAAAAAAAACTTCTGCCTTTCAGTATATTCAGAATGGTGTCCCTTTATTGATCTCAGCAAACAATCAGTTCTTCATCGATAGTTTATAAATTCTCAAATTGTCAAAGAGAAAAGGTGAAACCAAATGGTAGCCATCGGCACTGAGGACAGTTTCGGCCATACCTCTATGGGTAACAACGGCTTTTTCTATCCATGACCCATTAGCCCACTGACCATAAATTTTTGCCGTTCCATCCATACTGGTGGTAATCACAAGGCAGCCATCGACACTAAAGGTGGCTGTTTTGAGTGAAGCTTCATGGGAAATGATGGCCTTTTCGACCCAGGATCCGTCAGTCTTCAGACCATAGATTTTCGCTGTGCCATCTTTACTGGCCGTCACCAGATGGCAGCCATCGGGGCTGAAGTTGGCTGAGAGGACACGGCGACCATGGTTAATAGTGCACTTTTCTTCCCATGAACCATCACTCTTCTGGCCATAGATTTTTGCCGTATGATCTTTGCTTGCGGTCAAAACATGGCGGCCATCGGGGCTAAAGTTGGCTGAGAGGATATGGCGACCATGGTTAATAGTGCACTTTTCTTCCCATGAGCCGTCGCTCTTCTGTCCATAGATTTTTGCCGTATGATCCTTACTTGCGGTCACCACATGGTGGCCATCGTCACTGAATATGGCTGACTTGACCCTGTGATCATGGGAAATGATGGTTTCTTCTTCCCATGAGCCATCAGCCTTTTGACCATAAATTATCGCTGTGCCATCGTCACTGGCAGTCACCAGATGACGGCCATCGGCACTGAAGTTGACTGTGTTGATCCACAGGCTATGGAAAATGGTGAATTTTTCTTCCCATGATCCATCGACTCCCCGACCATAAATTTTTGCTGTGTAATCGTCGTAACTGGTGGTCACCAGATGGCTACTATCGGCACTGAAGATGGCTAAGTCAAAGCAATTATCATGGGAAATAGTGAGTTTTTCTTCCCATGATCCATCATCTCCCTGAACACAGATTTTCACCGTTTGGTCCTTACTGGCAGTCACAAAATGGCGACTATCGGCGCTGAAGTTGGCTGAGTTGAGCCAATCACCATGGGAAATAGTGAGTTTCTTTTCCCATGACCCATCGTCGACCTGACCATAGATTTTTGCCGTTTTATCGAAACTGACGGTCATTGCGTAGCGATCATCAGCGCTGAAGATGGCTGACACGATCTCATCTCTATGGGGAATAATGGCTTTTCTATCCCATGATCCATTGTTATGGTAAATTCTGGCCTTTCCGTCTGCGCACCTCGTTATCAGGTGGCTGCCATCGGCGCTGAAGGTGGCTGAGAACACACCACCCCAAAAACCAGAATGGTTAAGGATCACTTTTGTATCTACATTAAACATCTTGCATTGAGACATCAGTCGAGCTTTGGTGAAATAAAACAGAGCAGGAAAATAATCATAACTTCGGTGTTCTAATATTGATTCGACTAACGTTTCATCCTTCGTAAACGGTCGCAACCAATTTCGGAGCTGTTCTTTATCCTCTACAGGAAGAATGTTCTTTAGTTGGTACTGATGTGGTGAAGAAAACCGGCAATACCATGCCTTTTCCAGTACAGGATCGTTTTTAATGGCAGTGTGTGTGTGAGTAGATACCTGTTGTAAACTGACGATATCCTGAAATTCCAGCAAGCGCGCAATTTTGATGATTATTTCTTCGGGCAAATCGTGCAGTGAAGTTGTTCTCTTTATTTCTTTGTCAGGCACAGTGACGGACCTGCCTGCACTGACACCTGATGATTCTTCTCCCAATGAAGTGCTCATAGTTGTTAGCGAAGGCGAACCGACTATGTCGGAATGATTAACCTCAGAATACATATCTGGTTTCTCCTAAGTTTTCACCCTCCCCCTGATGAGGCTGTCGCAAAACTCTGGTTCCCATGCTTTTAGGCCCTGTGGGTCCCAGCGTGGGAACCCATACCTATCTTGAGCTGCAGAGTCCGCTTTTCAGGGGAGGTATGCATTCCCGCGCAGAGAGGGTGTCGCAAAACTCTCTCCGGCGTGGGAACGCGCTGACTCCCGTCATTGCCGGCTTCATTCTCGTCATTCCCGGCTTCATTCTCGTCATTCCCGGCTTCATTCTCGTCATTCCCGCGAAGGCGGGAATCCACACTGACTCTCCACCAGAACCATACTGCCCAGTGTCCCCCTGGCCTTGTCATCCCCGAGAAGGCAGAGATCCACCGTTGGCGCTGGATTCCCGCCTTCGCGGGAATGACGACTTCAGAGCGTGAGAACGAGCTGTTGAAGTTTTGCGACACCCTCTGATGAGCAAAGATATTCAATATTGATAAAGTGAGTTTGACTCGGATTTGAAATAAAAGTTCATACTATGTTATTGAATGCCAGCAAAGAAATTTCTGCCTTTCAGCACATGCGCAATGGTGTTCCTTTTATTGACCACAGCAAACAATCAATGATTCATCGATAGCTTATAAATTCTATATTTGTCATGGCGAAAGCGCGAAACCAAATGATGGCCATTGGCACTGAGGGCAGTTGATGTGGGAAAACATGTCTGCTCAACAAAGGCTTTTTTTACCCATAATCCGTTAATATCCTGACCATAAATGTTTGCCGTTCTATCTGTACTGCTGGTCACCACAAGGCGACCATCGGCGCTAAAGGTGGCCGACAAGACAATATCCAGATGGGAAATGATGGTTTTTTCAACCCAGGATCCGTCAGTCTTCAGACCATAGATTTTCGCCGTGCGATCGTCACTGGCCGTCACCAAGTGGCGGCTATCGGGGCTGAAGGTGGCTACGTGGATAGAGTCACGATGGGAAATAGTGCGTTTTTCCTCCCATGATCCGTCGTCCGTCTTACTATAGATTTTCGCTCTGGTGAAACTTGCCGTCACTACATGGCGGTCATTGGGGCTGAAAGCGGCTAAGTTGACACAGCAATTAAGAGATATGATGGCTTCTTCTCCCCATAACCCATCGTCCTTCAGACCACAGATTTTCGCAGTGTTATCTTTACTGGCCGTCACCACACGGCGGCCATCGGCACTAAAGGTGGCTGAGTTGACACAGTCATCATGGGAAATGATGGTTTCTTCTTCCCATGAGCCATCGGTCTTTTGACCATAGATTTTCGCTGTGCCATCGTCACTGGCAGTCACCAGATGACGGCCATCGGCACTGAAGTTGACTGTGTTGATCCACAGGCCATGGAAAATGGTGAATTTTTCTTCCCATGATCCATCGACTCCCCGACCATAAATTTTTGCCGTGTAATCGTAACTGGTGGTCGCCAGATGGCTACTATCGGGGCTGAAGTTGGCTAAGTTGACCCAATCATCATGGTAAGTGGTAAGTTTTTCTTCCCATGACCCATTGTCTCCCTGAACACAGATTTTCGCCGTTGCATCGTCACTGGCCGTCACCAGGTAGCTGCTATCGGCGCTGAAGGTGGCTGAGTTGATCCAATCATCATGGGAAATAGTGAGTTTCTCCACCCAAGTCCCATCAACTTGACCATAGATTTTTGCCGTAAAATCCCAACTGAAGGTCATCACATGGCGACCATCGGGGCTGAAGATGGCAGATCTGACGCCCTCTTGATCGGAAATGATGCCTTTTTTTTCCCATGATCCATTGGCACTCTGGCCATAGATAAGCGCAGTTGCGTCCTCACTGGCCGTCACCAGGTGGCTGCCATCGGGGCTGAAGGTGGCTGGTTTCACCTGGCCACTATGAGCAATAACGGCCTCTGTATCGACATTATACTTTTCGTATTGAGACATCAGTCGGGCTTTGGCGAAATGGAAAAGGGCAGGAAAATAAACGGCCTTTCGGTGCTTTATGAGTGATTCAACTAACGCTTGATCTCTCGTAAACGGTCGCAGCCAATTTCGAAGATGTTCTTTATCCTCTACAAGAAGGCTTTTTTTCAATTGATACTGGTGTGGTAAAGAAAACCGGCGATACCATGTCCTTTCCAGAACATGTTCGTTTTTAATAAACCTGTTTAAGTAAGTAGATACCCGCTGCAAACTGACAATATCCCGAAGCTCCAGAAAACGAAAAACTTTGAGGGTTATTTCCTCAGGCAAATCGTGTAATAAAGCTGTTTTCTCTATTTCTTTTTCAGGCACAGCAACGGACCTGCCCGCACTGACTCCCGACGGTTCTTTCGCCAATGAAGTGCTTACAGCTGGTATCGAAGGGGAACCTGCTATGTCGGAATAATTAACATCAGAATACATCTGGTTTCTCTTGGTTGATTATTCCCACCGATTAGCAAGGAATTTCAATATTGATGAAGTCAGTTAGAGTCGGCTTTGAAATAAAAGTTCATAATAGGTTGTTAAGAACCACTAAAGAAATTTCTGCCTTTCAGCACATACGCAATGGTGTCCCTTTTATTGATCACAGCAAACAATCAATGCTTCATCGATAGCTTATAAATCGTCAAAACGTTATGGGAAAAGGGCGAAACCAGATGGTGACCATTGGCGCTGAGGGCAGTTAAATTGGGCAACCCTATTTGGTCAACAACGGCTTTTTCTACCCATAATCCATTAATATCCTGACCATAAATTTTTACCGTTCTGTCTGTACTGGTAGTCACCACAAGGCGGCCATCGGCACTAAAGGTGGCTGATATGACAATACCCAGATGGGAAATGATGGTCTTTTCTACCCAGGTTCCGTCAGTCTTCAGACCATAGATTTTTGCCATGCGATCGTCACTGGCCGTCACCAAATGGCGGCTATCGGGGCTGAAGGTGGCTGAGCGTATAGAGTCACGATGGTAAATAGTGCGTTTTTCTTCCCATGACCCGTCGTCCTTCTTAATACAGATTTTCGCTCTAGTGTAACTTGCCGTCACTACATAGCGGTCATTGGGGCTGAAGGCGGCTAAGTTGACATAGGAATTGTGAGATATGATCGCTTCTTCTCCCCATGACCCATCGTCCTTCAGACCACAGATTTTCGCTGTGTCATCTTTACTGGCCGTCACCACATGGCGGCCATCGGTACTAAAGGTGGCTGAATTGACACAGTCATCATGGGAAATGATGGTTTCTTCTTCCCATGAGCCATCGGTCTTTTGACCATAGATTTTCACTGTGCCATCCTCAGAGGCTGTCACCACACGGCGACTTTCAGCACTGAAGGTGATTGAGTTGATCCGTTGGTCATGAAAAATGGTGATTTTTTTTACCCATGATCCATCGACTTCCTTACCATAGATTCTTGCCGTGTTATCGTGACTGGTGGTCACCAAATGACGGCCATCGGCGCTGAAGGCAGCCAATTTGACCCTATCATCATGGGAAATGGTGAGCTTTTCTTCCCATGTGCCATCGTCTCCCTGAACGCAGATTTTCGCCGATTCATCATTACTGGCGGTCACCAGATGGCTGCTATCGGCGCTGAAGGTGGCTGAGTTGAGCCAATGATCATGGGAAATAGTGAGTTTCTCCACCCAGGTCCCATCGACTTGACCATAGATTTTTGCCGTAAAATCCCAACTGCAGGTCATCACATGGCGACCATCGGGGCTGAAGATGGCAGATCTGACGCCCTCTTGATGGAAAATGATGCCTTTTTTTTCCCATGATCCATTGGCACTCTGGCCATAGATAAGCGCAGTTGCATCGCTACTGGCCGTCACCAGGTGGCTACCATCTGTGCTGAAGGTGGCTGATTTCACCCAGTTATTATGAGCAATAACGGCTTCTGTATCGACATTATACTTTTCGTATTGAGACATCAGTCGGGCTTTGGCGAAATGGAAAAGGGCAGGAAAATAAACGGCCTCTCGGTGTGTTATGAGTGATTCAACTAACGCTTGATCTCTCGTAAACGGTTGCAGCCAATTTCGAAGGTGTTCTTTATCCTCTACAGGAAGGCTTTTTTGCAATTGATATTGGTGTGGTAAAGAAAACCGGCGATACCATGTCCTTTCCAGAACATGTTCGTTTTTAATAAACCTGTTTAAGTGAGTAGATACCTGTTGCAAACTGACAATATCCCGAAGTTCCAAAAAGCGAAAAATTTTGAGGGTTAATTCCTCGGGCAAATCGTGTAATAAAACTGTTTTCTCTATTTCTTTGTCAACAACAGCGACGGACCTGCCTGCACCGACAGCCGATGGTTCTTGCGCCAATGAAGTGCTTACAGCTGGTAGCGAAGGTGAACCGGCTATGTCGGAATGATTAACGTCAGAATACATATCTGGTTTCTCTTAAGTCTTCCCCCCCCCCGATGAGCAAAGACATTCAAAATGAATGAAGTCTGTTAAGTACTCAACCATACGGAATCGAATATTTCTGGCTTATTGGGCAGGTGCTCTGCAAGGCGCAACGACGGGAACATAGCAAGCTATGTGACCAGAGTTGCAACGCATCACGACTGCATGGATGCAGGAGCTCGAGCAACGCAGGAGCAGTTGCCGCGAGTGCCTGAACAATAAGTCAGAAAATATGATTTCGTATGGTTGAGTACTTAGAGTCGGCTTTGAAATAAAAGTTCATAATAGGTTGTAAAGTGCCACTAAAGAAATTTCTGCCTTTCAGCACATGCGCAATGGCGTTCCTTTTATTGATCACAGCAAACAATCAATGCTTCATCGATAGCTTATAAATCATCAAAATGTTATGGAGAGAGGGCAAAACCAAATGGTGGCCATTGCCACTGAGGGCGGTTGATTTGGCCAAACTTCTATGGGCAACAACGGCTTTTTCTACCCATAATCCATTAATATACTGACCATAAATTTTTGCCGTACGATCCCAACTGGCGGTCATCAAAAGCTGGCCATCGGCGCTAAAAATGGCTGATGTGACAACACCCAGATGGGAAATGATGGTCTTTTCGACCCAGGATCCGTCAGTCTTCAGACCATAGATTTTCGCCATGCCATCGTCACTGGCCGTCACCAAATGGCGGCTATCGGGGCTGAAGGTGGCTGAGCTGACGTAGTCATCATGGGAAATAGTGCGTTTTTCTTCCCATGATCCGTCGTCTTTCTTACTGTTGATTTTCGCCGTGTAATCGTAACTTGTCGTCACCACATGGCTGCCATTGGGGCTTAAGGCAGCTGAGCTGATATAGCTCCTATGGGAAATGACAGCTTCTTCTCCCCATGATCCATCGTCCTTCAGACCGTAGATTTTCGCTGTGTTATCTTCACTGGCCGTTACCAAATGGCGGCCATCGGCACTAAAGGCAGCTGAGTTGACCTTATGATCATGAGAAATGACGGTTTCCTCTTCCCATGAACCATCGGTCTTTTGACCATAGATTTTCACTGTGCCATCGTTGGAGGCTGTCACCACACGGCGACTATTGGCACTGAAGGTGACTGAGTTGATCCGTTGGTGATGAAAAATGGTGATTTTTTTTACCCATGATCCATCGACTTCCTGACCATAGATTCTTGCTGTGTTATTGACACTGGCGGTCACCAAATGGCTGGCATCGGCGCTGAAGGCGGCAAAGTGGACCCGGGCATCATGGACAATGGTGAGTTTTTCTTCCCATGACCCATCGTCTCCCTGAACACAGATTTTCGCCGTGTTATCCTTACTGGCGGTCACCAGTTGGCGGCCATCAACACTAAAGAGGGCTGATTTGACAACATCGTCATGGGAAATGACGCCTTTTTTTTCCCATGTTCCATCAGTCCTCTGGCCATAGATTATCGCCGTTGCGTCGTCACTGGCCGTCACCAGGTGCCTACCATCGGCGCTGAAGGTGGCTGAGTTCACCTTATCGTCATGAGCAATAACGGCCTCTATATCGACATTATACGTTTCGTATTGAGACATCAGTCGGGCTTTGGCGAAATGGAAAAGGGCAGGAAAATAAACGGCCTCTCGGTGTGTTATGAGTGATTCAACTAACGCCTGATCTCTCGTAAACGGTCGCAGCCAATTTCGAAGATGTTCTTTATCCTCTACAGGAAGGCTTTTTTTCAATTGATATTGATGTGATAAAGAAAACCGGCCATACCATGTCCTTTCCAGAACATGTTCGTTTTTAATAAACCTGTTTAAGTGAGTAGATACCTGTTGCAAACTGACAATATCCCGAAGTTCCAAAAAGCGAAAAATTTTGAGGGTTAATTCCTCGGGCAAATCGTGTAATAAAACTGTTTTCTCTATTTCTTTGTCAACAACAGCGACGGACCTGCCCGCACCGACAGCCGATGGTTCTTGCGCCAATGAAGTGCTTACAGCTGGTAGCGAAGGTGAACCGGCTATGTCGGAATGATTAATGTCAGAATACATATCTGGTATCTCTTAAGCCTTCACCCCCCGATGAGTAAAGGCATTCAAAATTGATGAAGTCTGTTAAGTACTCAACCATACGGAATCGAATATTTCTGGCTTATTGGGCAGGTGCTCTGCAAGGCGCAACGACGGGAACATAGCAAGCTATGTGACCAGAGTTGCAACGCAGCACGACTGCATGGATGCAGGAGCTAGAGCAACGCAGGAGCAGTTGCCGCGAGTGCCTGAACAATGAGTCAGAAAATATGATTTCGTATGGTTGAGTACTTAGAGTCAGCTTTGAAATAAGAGTTCATAATAGGTTGTAAAGTGCCACTAAAGAAATTTCTGCTTTTCAGCACACCCGCAATGGCGTCCCTTTATTGATCACAGCAAACAATCAATCCTTCATCGATAGCTTATAAATCGTCAAAATATTATCGGGAAAAGGCGAAACCAGATGGTGGCCATTGGCGCTGAGGGCAGTTGATTCAGCCGTACCTTCATGGGTAACAACGGCTTTTTCTACCCATAATCCATTGGTCATCTGGCCATAAATTTTTGCCGTTCCATCTTTACTGGTGGTCACCACCAGGCGACCATCGGCGCTGAAGATGGCTGTTTTGAGTGAAGCCTCATGGGAAATGATGGCATTCTCTACCCAGGATCCGTCAGCCTTCAGACCATAGATTTTCGCTTTGCCATCAAAACCGGCGGTCACCAGGTGACGGTCATCGGGGCTGAAGGTGGCTGAGATGACACGGTGACCGTGGTAAATGGTGCGTTTTTCTTCCCATGATCCGTCGTCCTTCTTACCATAGATTTTCGCCGTGTCATCATAACTTGTCGTCACCACATGGCTGCCATTGGGGCTGAATACGGCTGAATCGACATTGCGATTATGGGAAATGATGGCTTCTTCTCCCCATGATCCATCGTCCTTCAGACTACAGATTTTCGCCGTTTTATCGATACTGGCCGTAACCAAATGGCGGCTATCGGCACTGAAGTTAGCTGAGTTGACATGGTAATCATGGGAAATAATGGTTTCTTCTTCCCATGAGCCATCGTTCTTTTGACCATAGATTTTCGCTGTGCCATCGGAAGAGGTCGACGCCACACGGCGGCCATCAGCGCTGAAGGTGACTGATTGGATCAGTCGGTCATGGGAAATGGTGATTTTTTTTACCCATGATCCATCAACTTCCTGACCATAGATTCTTGCTGTGTGATCGTAGCTGGCGGTCACCAAATGACGACTATCGGCACTGAAGACGGCAAATTCGACCCAGCCATCATGGAAAATGGTGAGTTTTTCTTCCCATGACCCATCGTCTCCCTGAGCACAGATTTTCGCCGTGTTATCCGTACTGGCGGTCACCAGATAGCGGCTATCAACACTGAAGGTGACTGAGAAGAAACTGCCATCATGGAAAATGCTCAGTTTCTCTGCCCATGATCCATCGACCTGACCATAGATTTTTGCCGTTCCAACGACACTTTCAGTCACCACATGGCGGCCATCGGCACTAAAGAGGGCTGATACGATATCGCGGTTATGGGAAATGATGGTTTCTTCTTCCCATGATCCATTGGCCTTCTGGCCGTAGATTATCGCCGTTGCATCGTCACTGGCCGTCACCAGGTGGCTACCATCAGCGCTGAAGGTGGCTGAGTTCACCTTGTCTTGATGAACAATAACGGCTTCTGCATCGACATTATACTTTTCACATTGAGACATAAGTCGGGCTTTGGCGAAATGAAAGAGAGCAGGAAAATAAACGGCCTTTCGGTGTTTTATGAGTGATTCGACTAACGCTTGATCCTTCGTAAACGGTCGCAGCCAATTTTGGAGCTGTTCTTTATCCTCTACAGGAAGGCTTTTCTTCAATTGATATTGGTGAGGTAAAGAAAACCGGCGATACCATGTCTTTTCCAGAACATATTCGTTTTTAATAAACCTGTTTAAGTGTGCAGAGACCTGTTGCAAACTGATGATATCGCGAAGCTCCAAAAAGCGAAAAATTTTTAGGGTTAATTCCTCGGGCAAATCGTGTAATAAAGGGGTTTTCTCTATTTCTTTTTCAGTCACAGCGACGGATCTGCCCGCACTGACACCCGATGGTTCTTCCTCCGATGAAATGCTCACAGGTGGTAGCGAAGGTGAACCGGCTATGTCGGAATGATTAACGTCAGAATACATATCTGTTTTCTCTTAAGTCTTCACCTCTCCGATGAGCAAAGACATTCAAAATTGATGAAGTCAGTTAATACCAATCGAACTTTCTAACTCCCTATTGCGCTGAAGATTTGAGCCTTAATCCTGCGTTGCCGATCGTCGCCTTGTCTTAGTGCTCAAATCTCCATGCTCATCACGGGAGTTAGAAAGCACGATTGGTATAAGTACCTGGCCAGTTGGTTTCGCATATTCTGGCGAGTGGATTTTTTCATCCTTCAAGGCGCAACGACGGGCGCGTAGCGATAGCTACGCAACCAGAATTGGAACGCAGAAGGATGGAAAAAGCCGCCGTCCAGAATATGCGAAACCAACTCGTTAGGTACTTAGAGTCGGCTTTGAAATAAAAGTTCACAGTATGTTGTTAGATGCCACTAAAAGAAATTTCTGCCTTTCAGCACATGCGCAATGGCATCCCTTTTATAGATCACAGCAAACAATCAATGATTCATCGATAGCTTATAAATTCTCAATTTATTATGGCGAAAGGGCGAAACCAGATGGTGGCCATTGGCGCTGAGGGCAGTTGATTCAGCCGTACCTTCATGGGTAACAACGGCTTTTTCTACCCATAATCCATTGGTCATCTGGCCATAAATTTTTGCCGTCCCATCTTTACTGGTGGTCACCACCAGGCGACCATCGGCACTGAAGATGGCTGTTTTGAGTGAAGCCTCATGGGAAATGATGGCATTCTCTACCCAGGATCCGTCAGCCTTCAGACCATAGATTTTCGCTTTGCCATCAAAACCGGCGGTCACCAGGTGACGGTCATCGGGGCTGAAGGTGGCTGAGATGACACCGTGACCGTGGTAAATGGTGCGCTTTTCTTCCCATGATCCGTCGTCCTTCTTACCATAGATTTTCGCCGTGTCATCATAACTTGTTGTCACCACATGGCTGCCATTGGGGCTGAATACGGCTGAATCGACATTGCGATTATGGGAAATGCTGGCTTCTTCTCCCCATGATCCATCGTCCTTCAGACCATAGATTTTCGCCGTGTTATCCTCACTGGCCGTTACCAAATGGCGACTATCAGCACCAAAGGTAGCTGAGTTGACCCTGTCATCATGGGAAATGATGATTTCTTCTTCCCATGAGCCATCGTTCTTTTGACCATAGATTTTCGCTGTGCCATCGGTAGAGGTCGTCACCACACGGCGACCATCAGCGCTGAAGGTGACTGATTGGATCAGTCGGTCATGGGAAATGGTGATTTTTTTTACCCATGATCCATCAACTTCCTGACCATAGATTCTTGCTGTGTGATCGTAGCTGGCGGTCAACAAATGACGACTATCGGCACTGAAGATGGCAAATTCGACCCAGCCATCATGGAAAATGGTGAGTTTTTCTTCCCATGACCCATCGTCTCCCTGAGCACAGATTTTCGCCGTGTTATCCGAACTGGCGGTCACCAGATGGCGGTTATCGGCACTGAAGGTGACTGAGGAGAAACTGCCATCATGGAAAATGCTCAGTTTCTCTGCCCATGATCCCTCGACCTGACCATGGATTTTTGCCGTTCCAACGACACTTTCGGTCACCACATGGCGGCCATCGGCACTAAAGAGGGCTGATACGATATCGCGGTTATGGGAAATGATGGTTTCTTCTTCCCATGAACCATTGGCCCTCTGGCCGTAGATTATCGCTGTTGCATCGTCACTGGCCGTCACCAGGTGGCTACCATCAGCGCTGAAGGTCGCTGTGTTCACATTGTCTTGATGAACAATAACGGCTTCTGCATCGACATTATACTTTTCGCATTGAGACATAAGTCGGGCTTTGGCGAAATGAAAGAGAGCAGGAAAATAAACGGCCTTTCGCTGTTTTATGAGTGATTCGACTAACGCTTGATCCTTCGTAAACGGTAGCAGCCAATTTCGGAGCTGTTCTTTATCCTCTACAGGAAGGCTTTTCTTCAATTGATATTGGTGAGGTAAAGAAAACCGGCGATACCATGTCTTTTCCAGAACATGTTCGTTTTTAATAAACCTGTTTAAGTGTGTAGACACCTGTTGCAAACTGACAATATCCCGAAGCTTCAAAAAGCGAAAAATTTTGAGGGTTAATTCCTCGGGCAAATCGTGCAATAAAGCGGTTTTCTCTATTTCTTTTTCAGGCACAGCGACGGATATGCCCGCACTGACACCCGATGGTTCTTCCTCCAATGAAATGCTCACAGGTGGTAGCGAAGGTGAACCGGCTATGTCGGAATGATTAACGTCAGAATACATATCTGTTTTCTCTTAAGTCTTCACCTCTCCGATGAGCAAAGACATTCAAAATTGATGAAGTCAGTTAGAGTCGGCTTTGAAATAAAAATTCACAGTATGTTGTTAGATGCCACTAAAAGAAATTTCTGCCTTTCAGCACATGCGCAATGGCATCCCTTTTATAGATCACAGCAAACAATCAATGATTCATCGATAGCTTATAAATTCTCAATTTATTATGGCGAAAGGGCGAAACCATATGATGGCCATTGGCACTGAGGGCAGTTGATTTGGCCAAACCTCTATGGGCAACAACGGCTTTTTCTACCCATAATCCATCGGTCATCTGGCCATAAATTTTTGCCGTTTCATCTGTACTGGTGGTCACCACATGGCGGCCATCGGCGCCAAAGGTGGCTGAAATGACAACATCCAGATGAAAAATAATGGCCTTTTCAACCCAGGATCCGTCAGTCTTCAGACCATAGATTCTCGCCATGCCATCGTGACTGGCGGTCACCAAATGGCGGCTATCGGGGCTGAAGGTGGCTGAGCGGACATAGTGATCATGGGAAATAGTGCGTTTTTCTTCCCATGATTCGTCATCCTTCTTACTAAAGATTTTCGCCGTTTTATCGAAACTTGTCGTCACCACATGGCTGCCATTGGGGCTGAAAGCGGCTGAGTTGACATAGCTATTATGGGAAATGATGGCTTCCTCTCCCCATGATCCATCGTCCTTCAGACCAAAGATTTTCGCCGTGTTATCCACACAGGCCATAACCAAATGGCGTTCATCGGCACTGAAGTTAGCTGAGTTGACAAGGCAATCATGGGAAATGATGGTTTCTTCTTCCCATAAGCCATCGTCCTTTTGACCATGGATTTTCGCTTTGCCATCGTCAGAGGCTGTCACCAAACGGTGACTATCGACGCTGAAGGTGGCTGATTGGATCAGTCGGTCATGGGAAATGGTGATTTTTTTTACCCACGATCCATCAGCTTCCTGACCATAGATTCCTGCTGTGTTATCGTGACTGGCGATCACCAAATGACGACTATCGGCGCTGAAGGTGACAAAGTGGACCCGGGTATCATGGGAAATGGTGAGTCTTTCTTCCCATGCCCAATCGTCTCCCTGAACACAGATTTTCGCCGTGTTATCCTCACTGACGGTCACCAAATGACGGCCATCGGCACTGAAGGTGACTGAGGAGAAACTGCCATCATGGAAAATGCCAAGTTTCTCTGTCCATGTCCCATCGATTTGACTATGGATTTTTGCCGCACAATCCCAGCTGACGGTTATCACATGGCGGCCATCGGCACTGAAGATGGCAAATCCGACACCGTCTTGATGATAAATGACGCCTTTTTTTGCCCATGATCCATTGGCCCTCTGACCATAGATTTTCGCCGTTGCATCGTTACTGGCCGTCACCAGTTGGCTACCATCGGCGCTGAAGGTGGCTGAATTCACCCTGTCTTTATGAGCAATGACGGCCTCTGTATCGACATTATACTTTTCGCATTGAGACATCAGTCGGGCTTTGGTGAAATGGAAAAGGGCAGGAAAGTAAACAGCCTCTCGGTGTGTTATAAGTGATTCGACTAACGCTTGATCTCTCGTAAACGGTCGCAGCCAATTTCGGAGCAGTTCTTTATTCTCTAAAGGAAGGCTTTTTTTCAATTGATATTGGTGTGATAAAGAAAACCGGCGATACCATGTCTTTTCCAGAACATGTTCGTTTTTAATAAACCTGTTTAAGTGTGTAGATACCTGTTGCAAACTGACAATATCCCGAAGCTTTAAAAAGCGAAAAATTTTGAGGGTTAATTCCTCGGGCAAATCGTGTAATAAAGCTGTTTTCTCTGTTTCTTTTTCAGGCACAGTGACGGACCTGCCCGCATTGACACCCGGTGGTTCTTTCCCTGGTGAAGTGCTTACAGGTGATAGCGAAGGTGTACCGGCCATGTCGGAATGATTAACGTCAGAATACATATCTGTTTTCTCTTAAGTTTTCACACTTCCCGGTTAGTAAAGACATTCAAAATTGATGAAAACGATTAGAGTCGGCTTTGAAATAAAAGTTCATAATAGGTTGTTAATTACCACCAAAGAAATTTCTGCCTTTCAGCACATGCGCAATGGTGTCCCTTTTATTGATCACAGCAAACAATCAATGATTCATCGATAGCTTATAAATTCTCAATTCGCCAAGGTGAAAGGGCGAAGCCAAATGGTGGCCATTGGTACTGAGGGCAGTTGATTTGACAGAACCTAAATAGGTAACAACGGCTTTTTCTACCCATGAACCATTAGCCCAATGACCATAAATTTTTGCCGTTCCATCCAGACTGGTGGTCAAAACAAGGCCGCCATCAGCACTGAAAGTAGCTGTTTTGAGTGAACCTACATGGGAAATAACGGCCTTTTTGACCCAGGATCCGTCAGTCTTCAGACCATAGATTTTCGCCATGCCATCGCTACAGGCGGTCACCACATGACGGTTATCGGGGCTGAAGGTGGCTGACCTGATACCGTATTCATGGGAAATGGTGCGTTTTTCTTCCCATAATCCGTCGTCCTTCATACTAAAGATTTTCGCCGTTTCATCGCTACTTGCTGTCACCACATGACGGCCATCGGAGCTGAAGGTGGCTGAGCCAACATTGCCCTTATGGGAAATGACAGTTTCTTCTCCCCAGGATCCATCGTCCTTCAGACCAAAGATTTTCGCCGTGTTATCCTCACTGGCCGTTACCAAATGGCGGCTATCAGCACTAAAGGTAGCTGAGTTGACCCATTGATCATGGGAAATGATGGATTCTTCTTCCCAAGAGCCATCGATCTTTTGACCAAAGATTTTCGCTGTGTGATCGTTAGAGGCCGTCACCACACAGCTACTATCAGCGCTAAAGGCGGCTGATCTGATCAAACAATTATGGGAGATGGTGACTTTTTCTTCCCATGATCCATCGTCCCGCAGGCAGAAGATTTTTGCTGTGTTGTCGTAACTGGCAGTCACCAAATAACGACTATCGTCGCTGAAGGTGGCCAGGTGGACCCAAGCACCATGGCAAATGGTGAGTTTTTCTTCCCATGACCCATCGTCTTCCAGCGCAAAGATTTTCGCCGTTTTATCCTTACTGGCGGTCACCAAATGGCAGCCATCAACACTGAAGATAATTGAAGTAACATCGTTATCATGGGAAATGGTGAGCATCTCTTCCCACGTCCCGTCGACTTGACCATAAATTTTTGCTGTGTGATCCCAACTGGCGGTCACCACATGGCGGCCATCGGCACTGAAGATGGCAGATCTGACACCACCCTGATGAGAAATGACGCCTTTTTTTGCCCATGTTCCATCAGTCCCCTGGCCATAGATTATCGCCGTTGCATCCTCACTGGCCGTCACCAGGTGGCTACCATCGGGGCTGAAGGTGGCTGAGTTCACCCTGCCTTCATGAGCAATAACGGCCTCTGTATCGACATTATATTTTTCGTATTGAGACATCAGTCGGGCTTTTGCGAAATGAAACAGGGCAGGAAAATAAACGGCCTTTCGGTGTTTTATGAGTGATTCAATTAACGCTTGATCCTTCGTAAACGGTCGCAGCCAATTTCGGAGCTGTTCTTTATCCTTTACAGGAAGGCTTTTTTTCAATTGATATTGATGTGATAAAGAAAACCGGCGATACCATGTCTTTTCCAGAACATGTTCGCTTTTAATAAACCTGTTTAAGTGTTTAGATACCCGCTGCAAACTGACAATATCCCGAAGTTCCAAAAAGCGAAAAATTTTGAGGGTTAATTCCTCGGGCAAATCGTGCAATAAAGCGGTTTTCTCCATTTCTTTTTCAGGCACAGCAACGGACCTGCCACCCGCACTGACACCCGTTAGTTCTTTCGCCAATGAAGTGCTTACATCTGGTAGCAAAGGTGAACCGGCTATGTCGGAATGATTAACCTCAGAATACATATCTGGTTTCTCCTGATTGACTATCCCCCCCCGATTAACAAAGAATTTCAAAATTGATGAAGTCAATTAGAGTCGGCTTTGAAATAAAAGTTCATAACAGGTTGTAAGTGTCACCAAAAAATTTTTGCTTTTCAGCACACGCGCAATGGCGTCCCTTTTATTGATCACAGCCAATAATCAAGTATTCATAGATAGCTTATAAATTCTCAATTTGTTATGGCGAAAGGGCGAAACCAAATGGTGGCCATTGGCACTGAGGGCAGTTGATTTGGGCGAACCTTTATGGTCAACAACGGCTTTTTCTACCCATAATCCACTACTATCCTGACCATAAATTTTTACCGTTCTGTCTGTACTGGTAGTCACCACAAGGCGGCCATCGGCGCTAAAGGTGGCTGATGTGACAACACTCAGATGGGAAATGATGGCCTTTTTGACCCAGGATCCATCAGTCTTCAGACCATAGATTCTCGCCATGCCATCGTTACTGGCCGTCACCAAATGGCGGCTATCGGGGCTGAAGGTGGCAGAGCTGACATAGTTATCATGGGAAATAGTGCGTTTTTCTTCCCATGATCCGTCGCCCTTCTTACTACAGATTTTCGCTATGTTATCGTGACTTGTCGTCACCACATGATTGCCATTGGGGCTTAAGGCGGCTGAATTGACATAGCTCCTATGGGAAATGAAAGCTTCTTCTCCCCATGATCCATCGTCCTTCAGACCACAGATTTTCGCTGTGCTGTCTTCACTGGCCGTTACCAAATGGCGGCTATCGGTACTAAAGGTAGCTGAGTTGACCTTCTCATCATGGGAAATGATGATTTCTTCTTCCCATGAGCCATCGTCCTTTTGACCATAGACTTTCACTGTGCCATCTGTGGAAGCTGTCACCACACGGTGACTATCGGCACTGAAAGTGACTGAGTTGATCCGTAGGTCATGAAAAATAGTGATTTTTTTTGCCCATGATCCATCGACTTCCTGATCGTGGATTCTCGCCGTGTTATTGTGATCAGCGGTCAACAAATGACTACCATTGGCGCTGAAGGCGGCACAGCGGACCCAATCGTCCTGGAAAATGGTGAGTTTTTCTTCCCATGACCCATCGTCTCCCTGAAAACAGATTTTCGTCGTATTATCCTTACTGGCGGTCACCAAATGGCGGCCAAGGGCACTGAAGTTGACTGAGGTGATAGCGTCATCATGGGAAATGGTGAGCTTCTCTTCCCATGTCCCATCGATTTGACTATAGATTTTTGCCGTACAATCCCAACTGACAGTCACCAGATGGCAGCCATCGGCGCTGAAGATGGCAGATTTGACAATGTTTTGATGGCAAATGATGCCTTTTTTTACCCATGAGCCATTGGCCCTCTGACCATAGATTATCGCCGTTGCATCGTCACTGGCCGTCACCAGATGGCTACCATCGGCGCTGAAGGTGGCTGAGTTCACGATGTCTTTATGAGTAATAACGGCCTCTGTATCGACATTATACTTTTCGCATTGCGACATCAGTCGGGCTTTGACGAAATGGAAAAGGGCAGGAAAATAAACGGCCTTTCGGTGTTTTATGAGTGATTCGATTAACGCTTGATCCTTCGTAAACGGTCTCAGCCAATTTCGGAGCTGTTCTTTATCCTTTACAGGAAGGCTTTTTTTCAATTGATATTGATGTGGTAAAGAAAACCGGCGATACCACGTCTTTTCCAGAACATATTCGTTTTTAATAAACCTGTTTAAGTGTGTTGATACCTGTTGCAAACTGATGATATCCCGAAGTTCCAAAAAGCGAAAAATTTTGAGGGTTAATTCCTCGGGCAAATCGTGCAATAAAGCGGTTTTCTCTATTTCTTTTTCAGGCACAGTGACGAACCTGCCCGCATTGACACCCGATGGTTCTTCCTCCAATGAAATGCTCACAGGTGGTAGCGAAGGTGAACCGACTATGTCGGAATGATTAACGTCAGAATACATATCTGGTTTCTCTTAAGTCTTCACCTCTCCGATAAGCAAAGACATTCAAAATTGATGAAGTCAGTTAAGTACCTGGCCAGTTGGTTTCGCATATTCTGGCGAGTGGATTTTTTCATCCTTCAAGGCGCAACGACGGGCTCGTAGCCATAGCTACGCAACCAGAGTTGGAACGCAGAAGGATGGAAAAAGCCGCCGTCCAGAATAGGCGAAACCAACTGGTTAGGTACTTAGAGTCGGCTTTGAAATAAAAGTTCACAGAGTGTTGTTAGATACCACTAAAAGAAATTTCTGCCTTTCAGCACATACGCAATGGCGTTCGTTTATTGATCACAGCAAACAATCAGTTCTTCATCGATAGTTTATAAATTCTCAAATTGTCAAAGAGAAAAGGTGAAACCAAATGGTAGCCATCGGCACTGAGGACAGTTTTGGCCATACCTCTATGGGTAACAACGGCTTTTTCTATCCATGACCCATTAGCCCACTGACCATAAATTTTTGCCGTTCCATCCATACTGGTGGTAATCACAAGGCAGCCATCGACACTAAAGGTGGCTGTTTTGAGTGAAGCTTCATGGGAAATGATGGCCTTTTCGACCCAGCATCCGTCAGTCTTCAGACCATAGATTTTCGCCTTGCCATCGTTACCGGCAGTCACCACATGACAGTCATCGGGGCTGAAGGTGGCTGACCTGATACCGTAACCATGGGAAATGGTGCGTTTTTCTTCCCATAATCCGTCGTCCTTCTTACTTAAGATTTTCGCCGTTTTATCGCTACTTGTTGTCACCACATGACGGCCATCGGGGCTGAAGGCGGCTGAGTCAACATTGCCCTTATGGGAAATGGCAGCTACTTCTCCCCAGGATCCATCGTCCCTGTGAACACAGATTTTTCCCGTTTTATCGTTACTGGCCGTAACCAAATGGCGGCTATCAGCACTGAAGGTAGCTGAGTTGACCCAGTGGTCATGGGAAATTATGGATTCTTCTTCCCAAGAGCCATCGATCTTTTGACCATAGATTTTCACTGTTTCATCGATAGAGGCCGTCACCACACAGCTACTATCCGCGCTAAAGGCGGCTGATCTGATCAAATAATTATGAGAGATGGTGACTTTTTCTTCCCATGATCCATCGTCCCGCAGGCAGAAGATTTTTGCCGTGTTATCGTAACTGACAGTCACCAAATGACGACTATCGTCGCTGAAGCTGGCTAAGTGGACCCAACCACTATGGCAAATGGTGAGTTTTTCTTCCCATGACCCATCGTCTTCCAGGACAATGATTTTCGCCGTTTTATCCTTACTGGCGGTCACCAAATGGCAGCCATCAGCACTGAAGATAATTGAAGTAACATCGTTATCATGGGAAATAATGAGCATCTCTTCCCACGCCCCATCGACTTGACCATAAATTTTTGCTGTGTGATCCCAACTGGCGGTCACCACATGGCGGCCATCAGCACTGAAGATGGCAGATCTGACACCACCTTGATGAGAAATGACGCCTTTTTTTGCCCATGTTCCATCAGTCCTCTGGCCATAGATTATCGCCGTTGCATCGTCACTGGCCGTCACCAGGTGGCTGCCATCGGGGCTGAAGTTGGCTGAGTTCAACCTGTCTTCATGAGCAATAACGGCCTCTGTATCGACATTATACTTTTCGTATTGAGACATCAGTCGGGCTTTTGCAAAATGAAACAGGGCAGGAAAATAAACGGCCTTTCGGTGTTTTATGAGTGATTCGACTAATCCCTGATCCTTCGTAAACGGTCGCAGCCAATTTCGGAGCTGTTCTTTATCCTTTACAGGAAGGCTTTTTTTCAATTGATATTGATGTGGTGAAGAAAACCGGCGATACCACGTCTTTTCCAGAACATATTCGTTTTTAATAAACCTGTTTAAGTGTGTAGATACCTGTTGCAAACTGATGATATCCCGAAGTTCCAAAAAGCGAAAAATTTTGAGGGTTAATTCCTCGGGCAAATCGTGCAATAAAGCGGTTTTCTCTATTTCTTTTTCAGGCACAGTGACGGACCTGCCCGCATTGACACCCGACGGTTCTTCCTCCAATGAACTGCTCAGAGGTGGTAGCGAAGGTGAACCGACTATGTCGGAATGATTAACGTCAGAATACATATCTGGTTTCTCTTAAGTCTTCACCTCTCCGATAAGCAAAGACATTCAAAATTGATGAAGTCAGTTAAGTACCTGGCCAGTTGGTTTCGCATATTCTGGCGAGTGGATTTTTTCATCCTTCAAGGCGCAACGACGGGCGCGTAGCCATAGCTACGCAACCAGAGTTGGAACGCAGAAGGATGGAAAAAGCCGCCGTCCAGAATATGCGAAACCAACTGGTTAGGTACTTAGAGTCGGCTTTGAAATAAAAGTTCATAAGTAGGTTGCTAAGTGCCACTAAAGAAATTTCTGCCTTTCAGCACATGCGCAATGGCGTTCCTTTTGTTATCACAGCCAATAATCAAGTATTCATAGATAGCTTATAAATTCTCAAATAGTTATGTGGAAAGGGTGAGACCAAATGGTGGCCATTGGCACTGAGGACAGTTGATTGGGCCAAACCTCTATGGGCAACAACGGCTTTTTCTACCCATAATCCATTAATATCCTGACCATAAATTTTTGCCTTTCCATCTGTACTGGTGGTCACCACAAGGCGGCCATCGGCGCTAAAGGTGGCTGATTTGACGGCACTCAAATGAGAAATGATGGCCTTTTCGACCCAGGATCCGTCAGTCTTCAGACCATAGATTCTCGCCATGCCATCGTTACTGGCCGTCACCAAATGGCGACTATCGGGGCTGAAGGTGGCAGAGCTGACATAGTTATCATGGGAAATAGTGCGTTTTTCTTCCCATGATTCGTCGTCTTTCTTACTAAAGATTTTCGCCGTGTTATCGTGACTGGTCGTCAACACATGGCAGCTGTTGGGGCTGAAGGCGGCTGAGTTGACATAGCGATTATGGGAAATGACTGTTTCTTCTCCCCATGATCCATCGTCCTTCAGACCACAGATTTTCGCCGTGTTATCTTCACTGGCCGTAACCACATGGCGGTCATCGGCACTAAAGGTAGCTGAGTTGACATGGTGATCATGGGAAATGATGGTTTCTTCTTCCCATGAGCCATCGTCCTTTTGACCATAGATTTTCACTGTGCCATCGTTAGAGGCTGTCACCACACGGTGACTATCGGCACTGAAGGTAACTGTGTTGATCCGTTGGTCATGGAAAATGATGATTTTTTTTACCCATGACCCATCAGCTTCCTGACTATAGATTCTTGCTGTGTTATCAAAACTGGCGGTCAGCAAATGACGACTATCGGCGCTGAAGGCAGCAAAGCTGACCCAATCATCATGGGAAATGGTGAGTTTTTCTTCCCATGTACCATCGTCTCCCAAAACACAGAGTTTCGCCGTGTTATCCTCACTGGTGGTCACCAAATGGCGGCCACCGGCACTGAAGGTGACTGAGAAGAAATCATCATGGGAAATGGTGAGCTTCTCTTCCCATGTCCCATCGATTTGACTATAGATTTTTGCCCTACAATCCCAACTGACAGTCACCAGATGGCAGCCATCGGCGCTGAAGATGGCAGATTTGACAATGTTTTGATGGCAAATGATGCCTTTTTTTACCCATGATCCATTGGCCCTCTGACCATAGATTATCGCCGTTGCATCGTCACTGGCCGTCACCAGGTGGCTACCATCGGCGCTGAAGGTGGCTGAGTTCACCCTGTCTTCATGAGCAATAACGTCCTCTGTATCGACATTATACTTTTCGCATTGAGACATCAGTCGGGCTTTGGCGAAATGGAAAAGGGCAGGAAAATAAACGGCCTCTCGGTGTTCTATGAGTGATTCGACTAACGTTTGATCCTTCGTAAACGGTCTCAGCCAATTTCGGAGCTGTTCTTTATCCTTTACGGGAAGGCTTTTCTTCAATTGATATTGATGAGGTAAAGAAAACCGGCGATACCATGTCTTTTCCAGAACATGTTCGTTTTTAATAAACCTGTTTAAGTGTGTAGATACCTGTTGCAAACTGATGATATCCCGAAGTTCCAAAAAGCGAAAAATTTTGAGGGTTAATTCCTCGGGCAAATCGTGCAATAAAGCGGTTTTCTCTATTTCTTTTTCAGGCACAGTGACGGACCTGCCCGCATTGACACCCGACGGTTCTTCCCCCAATGAAGTGCTCACAGGTGGTAGCGAGGTTGAATCGACTACGCCAAAGTTGTCAGCATTAGGATGCATGTCTGGTTTCTCCTGAATCAGACGCCCCTAGCCTATAAATTTGCACCCGGCCATCGGTACAGGTGGTCACCACATGATGGCCATCAGAGCTAAAGCTGGCTGAGTCAATCGAACCGTCATGGAAAATGATGGCTTTTTCGACCCATGATCCATCCATCTCCTGACCATAGATTTTTACCGAACCATCGCGAGTGGCAGTCAACACATGGCGACCATCGGGACTAAAGGAGGCTGTATTGATCCGGGAATCATGGGAGAGGGTGACTTCTTCCTGCCATGATCCATCGGGCTTCAGGCCATAGATTTTTGCCGTTCCATCTTTGCTGGCGGTCACCACACTGCGTCCATCGGCACTGAAGGTGGCTGAGATGATTGAGTTAGGATGGGAAATGGTGACTTTTTCTTCCCATGATCCATCATCCTTTGGACCACAGATTTTCGCCGTTTTATCTGCACTGACGGTTACTGTGTAGCTGCCATCGGGACTAAAGGCGGCTGAATGGACACCGAGACTGTGGGAAATGGTGGTTTCTTCTCTCCATGACCCATCGGCCTTCAGACCAAAGATTTTCGCCGTCTTATCCCAACTGGCGGTCAACAGACGGCTGGCATCAGGACTGAATATGACTGAGCTGACCCAGCGAGCGTGGGAAATAGTGAGTTTTTCTTGCCATAATCCATCGTTCTCCTGGCTGTGGATTTTCACCTCGAAAGCGCGACTCATGGTCGCCAAATGACGGTCATCGGCGCTAAAAGTGGCTGATTCGATCCAGCTATCATGGGAAATGATGGCTTTTTCTTGCCATGACCCATCAGTCTGTCGGCTAAGGATTTTTGACGTCATATCGTAGCTGGCGGTTACTACATGAAAGCTATCAGCGCTGAAGGTGGCTGAGTTGATCTGGTGATTATGGGAAATGGTGAGTTTTTGCTCCCATGACCCATCAACGCCCAGACCATAGATTTTTGCCGTGTTATCGTTGCTGGCGGTCACTACATAGCAGCCATCCGGGCTGAAGGTAGCTGACACGACGAAGTCTTCATGGGAAATGGTGGTTTTTTCTTCCCAGGACCCATCGGCTTTCTTACCATGGATTTTCACCTTGTTATCCCAACCGCAGACGGTCAACACGTGGCGGTCATCTGCACTAAAAGTGGCAGAACCGACAAAATGATTATGAAAAATGGTGATTCTTTCTACCCATTTACCATCGTCCTCCTGGTCATATATTTTCGCCGTGTCGTCGTAACTGGCCGTCACCAGATGGCGGCCATCGGTGCTAAAGACGGCTGATGAGACCCCAATATTATGTGCAATGGTAGCTTTTGTATCCAAATGGAATGTTTTACATCGAGACATCAATCCAGTTCTGGTGAAATGGAACAAAGCAGGAAAACAAACTGTCTTTCGATATTTTATGAGTGATTTTACTAAGGCTTCGTCCTTCGTAAACGGCCGCAGCCAATTACGAAGTTGTTCTTTATCCTGTGCAGGAAGGATTTTCTTTAGTTGATATTGATGTGGTGAAGAAAACCGTTGATACCATGCCTTTGCCAGAGCATGATCGTTTTTAATAACCCTGTACAAGTGACTCGACACCTGTTGCAGTCGGGCAATATCCCGAAGTTCCAACAAGCGAATAATTTTGACGGTTATTTCCTCGGGCAAACCTTGCAATGAAGCGGTTTTCTTTATTTCTGTGTCAGGTAAAGTGACAGACCTGCAGGCCATGACAGCAGATTCTTCACCCTCCGGTCTTGCCAGATTGGCCGGTAGCGAGTACGAGCCGGATATGCCGGAGTGACTAAACTCAGAATGCATATCTGATTTCCCCTGAGCTATTATCTCCCCTCGATTAAGAGGGTGTAGCAAAACTCTGGTTCCCATGCTCCAGCGTGGGAACCCATACCCATCTCGCGCTGCAGAGTCCGCTTTTCAGGGGAGGTATGCATTCCCAAGCAGAGCGTGGGAACGAGTTGTTAGAGTTTTGCGACACCCTCTTAACAAAGAGGTTCTAAATTGATAAAAACAATTAGAGGCGGCTTTGAAATAAAAGTTCCTGACAGGGTCTTAAGTTTCTATCTTTCAGCGAATGCAGAATGGCATACCCTTTATTTGTCACAGCAAACAAACAATCATTTATCCCTCTTTAATTTATTAATTCGCACTTTGTTATCGTCAGATACGGTTACAAAGTGGTATCCATCGGCACTGAAAGTAACTGAGTTGATCCGGCTTTTGCGGGAAATAATGACTTTTTCGACCCATGATCCATCGGTCTTGTGGCCATAGATTTTTGCTGTTCCATCCCGACTGACGGTCAGTACATGACAGCCATCGTCACTAAAGGTAGCTGATTTGACCCCATCTCTATGGGAAATGATGGCTTTTTCGACCCATGATCCGTCAGTCTTCTGACCGCAGATTTTCGCCTTGCCATCCATACTGGCAGTCACCACATGGCGGCTATCGGGGCTGAAGGTGGCAGAGATGACATCGTCATTATGGGAAATGCTGAGCTTTTTTTCCCAGACTCCATCGTCCTTCTGACTACAGATTTTCGCCTTGCGATCCTTACTGGCAGTCACCACATGGCGGTCATCGGGACTAAAGCAGGCTGAGTTGACCCAATTATCATGCAAAATGGTGACTTCTTTTTCCCATGAGCCGTTGAATCTCTGACCACAGATTTTTGCCTTGCCATCTCTGCTGGCGGTCACCACACGGCAACCATCGGAGCTGAAATTGGCTGAAGTGACCCAGCGATCATGCAAAATATTGACTTCTTTTTGCCATGAACCATCAGCCCCCAGGCTATGGATTTGTACCTTGTTGCCTGTACCGGCGGTCACCACTAGACGGCTATCAGCACTAAAGCTGGCTAAGTAGACATTGTGATCAAGGGAAAGGGTGGTTTCTTCTACCCATGATCCATCGGTCTTCTGACCATAGATTTTCGCCTTTTTATCTCTACTCATAGTCACCAGATGACGGCCATCGGGGCTGAAGGTGGGCGGGTTGAGCCAGTTATCATGCAAAATGGTGATTTTTTCTTCCCATGATCCATCGTCCTTTTGCCCACAGATTTTCGCCGTATTATCCTGACTGCTGGTCACCAGATGGCAACTATCGGGGCTGAAGGTCACTGAGTTGATATAGTCACCATGAGAAATGGTGGCTTTTTCTTCCCATGACCCATTGGCCTTCTGGCTATGGATTTTCAACTTATTATCCCAACCACTGACGGTCACCAGATGACTGCTATCTGCACTGAAGGTGGCTGAGTCGACAAAGTGATCATGCATAATAGTCCTTTCTTTTACCCATTTCCCGTCGTCCTTCTGGCCATATATTTTCGCCGTGTTATCAAGACTGGCCGTGACAATATGGCGGCCATTAGAGCTGAAAGTGGCTGAGTTGACCCAGATATCGTGGGTAATGGTAACTTTTTTAACTACTCTGAAGGTTTCGCATTCAGACATCAGTCGGGCTTTGGTGAAATAGAACAGCGCAGGAAAATAAGTTTTCTTCCGTTTTTTTATGAGTGATTTGACTAACGCTTTATCCTCAGTAAATGGTCGCAGCCAGTGACGGAGTCGTTTTTTATCCTTTACAGGCAGGATTGTCTTTAATTGAAATTGATCTGGTGAAGAAAACCGTTGATACCAGACCTTTGCCAGAACATGATTGCGTTTAATAACCCCATAAAAGTGAGTCGAGACCTGTTGTAAACGGGCAATATCCCGAAACTCCAACAAGCGAAAAATTTTGATGGTTAATTCCTCGGGCAAATCCTGTAATGAAGCTGTTTTCTTTATTGCTTCGTCAGCTACAGTAACAGACCTGCCCGCACTGACAACAGAGGGTTCTCGCTCCGATCGCAGGAGCTTGGTTGGAGGCGAGCATGGACCAACCATGCCGGATTTATTATTTACACTATCCATACCTGATTTACCCTGAGTTAGTATTACCCTCGATTGAAAAGGACGTTCGAATTTGACGCAGGAACTTTGAGTCAATTTTGAAATAAAAGTTCGATTGCTATAAAACCCTGTTCGAAGTTTCAAGAAAAGTGATCAAGGTGGCGGCGGGCTTATGGATCGTGGAAAAGCACTGAACGTATACTTCTTCAGCAGCTGGTCGATGGGTGCAAAAGTACTGGTGGTCAGCACATGGTGACTGTCAGCGCTAAAAGTAGCTGAGTGAATCTTAGTGTTCTGTATCATGATGGCTTTTTCGACCCATGATCCATCAACCTGCTGACTATGGATTATGGCTGTTCCATTAATACTGGCGGTCACCACATGGCGGCCATCGGAGCTGAAGGAGGCTGAGTTGATCCAGTTATCCTGGGAAATGATGGCTTCTTCTCTCCATGATCCATCGATCTTGAGACCATAGATTTTTGCCGTTCCATCTCTGCTGGCAGTCACCACACGGCGTCCATCGGCACTGAAGGTGGCTGATTCGATAATGTCATTATGGGAAATGGTGATTTTTTCTTCCCATGATCCATCAGCCTTCGGACCACAGATTTTCGCCACGTCATCGTCACCGACAGTCATTACATAGCAGCCATCGAGGCTGAAGGTGGCCGATTCGACCCTGAGATGGTGAGAAATGGTGGCTTCTTCTTCCCATGAACCACCCGTCTTGAGACCAAAGATTTTTGCTGTGTAATCGTTACTGTTGGTCACCACTCTGCGACTATCAGCACTGAAAGTGACCGAGCTGATCCAGCGATCGTGGGAAATGGTGACTTTCTCTTCCCATGATCCATCGACCTCGAAGCTGAGGATTTTGGCCCTACTATCATTGCTGACGGTCACCAAATGGCGGTCATCGGGACTAAAGGTGGCTGAGGTGACCCAATTATTATGGAAAACAGTGGTTTCTTCTCTCCAGGTTCCATCGGTCTTCTGACCATAAATTTTTGCCATGTTGTCGCAACCAACAGTCACAAGATGCTGGCTATCGGCACTGAAACAGGCTGAGTTGATCCAACCACTATGGGAAAGAGTGAGTTTATGGTCCCATGAGCCATCGACGCTCTGACCGTAGATTTTTGCCGTGTTATCGTTACTGGCGGTTACCACATAGCATCCGTCTGGGCTGAAGGAGGCTGAGTTGAGACATTCATCATGGGAAAAGGTAGCTTTTTCTTCCCATGAGCCATCGGCTATCTGTCCATGGATTTTCACCATGTTTTCAAAACCACTGAAGGTCACCAGATGACTACCATCTCCGCTAAAGGTGGCTGACATGATCCAGTAATCTTGGGGAAAGATCGCTTTTTCTGCCCATGAACCGTCGACCTCCTGCCCATACAATTTCGCCTTCTTATTATCACAATTGGTCGCCAAAACATGGCGGCCATCGTCGCTGAAGGCTTTTGAAAAAACCCAATATTTTGAAATGGTCGCTTTTGTATCTAAATTGAATGTCTTACATTGAGACATCAGTACAGTTTTGGTGAAATGGAACAAAGCAGAAAAATGAACGTTCTCTCGCTTTTCTATGATTGATTCAATTAACGCTTCATCCTTCGTAAACGGTCGCAGCCAGTTACGAAGTTGTTCTTTATCTGTGTTTAGAAGGATTTTCTTAAGTTGATATTGATGTGCTGAAGGAAACCGTTGATACCATTCCTTTGCCAGAGCATGATCGTTTTTAATAACCCTGTTTAAGTGAGTCGACACCTGTTGTAAACGGGCAATATCCCGAAATTCCAACAAGCGGATAATTTTGATGGTTAATTCTTCGGGCAAATCGTGCAATAAAACGGTTTTCTTAAGGTTTGTATCTGCTACAGCCACGGTTCTACCCACACTGACACCCGATGACTCTCCCTCTGATTGTGCGAGATTGTTTGGGGTCGAGAATGAATCGACTGAGCCTGAGTTATTAGCATCAGAAAGCATCTCTGAATTTTCCTGAGTTAGTACCGCCCCGATAAACAAAGACGTTCAAAATTGATAAAGAAAATTAGAATCTAATTTGAAATAAAAGTTCAAAACAGGGTCTTAAAAAGTTTCTGTATTTCAGCACATGCAAAATGGCGTTCCTTTTATTTCTAAAAGCAAACAGTCAATCATTCATCGAAAGCTTATAAATCATCACGCTGTTATCGTCAAAGGGCGCCACCAGATGGTGGCCATTGGTGCTAAGGCGATTTAATTTGGTCGAATCTCTATGTCTATGGGTAACGATGGCTTTTTCTACCCAGGATCCAAAAGTATTCTGACCATAGATTTTTGCCTTCCCATCTGAGCTGGTGGTCACCACAAGGCAGCCATCAGCACTGAAAGTGGCTGATTCGACAAAACTTAGATGGGGAATGATGGCCTTTTCGACCCAAGATCCGTCAGTCTTCAGACCATAGATTTTCGCCGTGTAATCGAGACTGGCCGTCACCACATGGCGGCCATCGGGGCTGAAAATGGCCGAGAGGACACGGTCATCATGATAAATAATGCGCTTTTCTTCCCATGATCCGTCGCCCTTCTGACCATGAATTTTCGCTGTTTTGTCGTCACTTGCCGTGACTACATAGCGGCCTTTAGGACTGAACGCGGCTGAGTTAACACGGTCATCATGGAAAATAACGGTTTCTTCTTCCCATGAGCCATCGATCTTCTGACCAAAGATTTTCGCCGTTTTATCGTAACTGGCCGTTACCAGATGGCGGCTATCAGCACTAAAAGTGGCTGATGTGACCGTATCATCATGATCAATGGAGACTTCTGACGCCCATGATCCATAGACGATTTTCACCTTGTGATCGTAACCAACAGTCACCACATGGCGGCTATCGGGGCTGAAGGTGGCTGAGAGGACAAACTTATCATGAAAAATGTTGGCTCTTTCTACCCATGATCCATCAGTCCTCTGACAATAGATTTTGGCCGTGTTATCGTCACTGGCCGTCACCACATAGCAGCCATCCGGACTGAAGCTGGCTGTGTTGACAGAACCATCATGGGAGATGGTGAGTTTTTCTTCCCATGATCCATCGGCTCCCTGAACGCAGATTTTCGCCGTTGTATCCATACTGGCGGTCACCAAATGGCGACTATCGGCGCTGAAGGTGGCTGAGTTAACCCAATCATCATGGGAAATGGTAAGTTTCGCTTCCCATGACCCATCGACCTGACCATAGATTTTTGCCGTTCGATCTTTGCTGGCGGTCGCCACATGGCGACCATCTGCACTGAAGGTGGCTGATCTGACATTGGTGACATGGGAAATAAAGATTTCTTCTTCCCAAAACCCATTGGCCTTCTGACCACAGATTTTCGCCCCATGGCTACCGCCAGTCACCAAGCGGGTTCCATTGGCGCTAAAGATGGCTGAGAATACATCTTCATAATGGCTAATGAAGATTTCTCTATCTACTTTAAACCTTGTGCATTCAGACACCAGTCGAGCTTTGGTGAAATAGAATAGATCAGGAAAATAAACTTGCTCTCGTTGTGTTATGACTGATTCGATTAACGCTTCATCCTTCGTAAACGGTCTCAGCCAATTACGAAGTTGTTCTTTATCCTTTGCAGGAAGAATTTTGTTTAATTGATATCGATGTGGTGAGGAAAACTGTCGATACCAGGCCCTTTCCAGTTCATGATCGTTTTTAATAATACCGTTAAAGTAATGACAAACCTGCTGTAAGCAGGCAACATCCCGAACCTCCAACGAGCGAATAATTCGTGTTGTTACTTCTAAAGGCAAATTAAAAAATAAATTTTTTTCCGTTTCTTTCTTTACAGGTATGGCGATGGACCTACCCGCACTGACACCCGATAATTCTCCCTTCGATTGAGCGCGACTGGTTGACGGCCAAAGTGAACCGACCATTGTGGATTTATTATCCGTAGCTTCCAAACCTTATTCCTCCTGGTAAGCATTCTCCCCGGATTAAAAAGGGCGTTAAAAATTAAGACAGTAAATCAGACTCGGTTTTGAAATAAAAGTTCCTGACATTACCTTAAGTGCCATTCAAGAAGCTTCAGTCATTCAGCGCATGCCCAATGGTGTCTCCATCGGTGCTGAAGCTGGCTGAGTTGACCCTGAGAGCCAGGCAATGGTGGACTTTTCGTATGGCTGAGTACTTAGTGCTGACTTCAGCGCTATTGTCTTCCTGCAGAATAATAAAAAAGTGCTACCTTTCAGGGTTAGTTTTCAAAGTAAAGAAACCTGAAGCACATGAAAAATCACAGAGCCATTGCAATCACTCGAATTATTTTTATTATTTCTGTTTTTTACACATATAATGCCAATGCATCACCGCTCTATAATGCGTTCAACAGTCTGACCACCCTCATTGATGAGTTACATTTAAAAGAGTTTCGACTAACTGGACAGGTCTTATACACTTTTTCTCATTCCGTGTTGAATAGAAATCTCGAGATGCTAGATCTATACCGCGCTTCATTACTTGCCAGAGAGCAGCCAAGAGCAGTTTCTTCAAAAAAGTTCTATGCAAGAAAAATGAAAGAACGACTGCTTCGCCGTGTGCCTGAATGTTCTTTGCAACATGAGGAGCAGAATTTAGATCAGTTAATATCTCTTTGTGAAGGAGTGGGTTACTTTCCATTTCATGAAACAGGAGAAGTATATGATGACTGCCAAACTGTAACTTTTTCTGACATAGACAAGCTGGAAGATAAAGAAATCAGCGAAAAGGCAAAAGATTTTTTATCAAAATTCTACAATTTGTTGAAAAATGATGAGCTTTTTTTAACAAAGTGTACTAGTTCTGGCTTGGAAAGTGAGCACAAAATAACGTTGGACTTAATGAGCGCAGCGTTACATTAACAGCCTGAACAAAATTGCCAGTAAATGGGTGTATTGCACGAAAGGTGACTGCTTTAGGTACCGGGCTTGCATAGTACCTGCTATCGGCCACCTATTCAGCCTTTCATATCAAGCTTTGTCCCGAAATTGTCCCCTACAAAGGTGGCGGGCTTATGGATCCCGGAAAAGCACTGAACGTATACTTCTTCAGCAGCTGGTCAACAGGTGCAAAAGAACGGGTAGTCACTACATGGTGACCGTCAGCGCTAAAAGCAGCTGAGTCAATTGAACCATTCTGTACAATGATGGCTTTTTTGACCCATGATCCATCAATCTGCTGACCATAGATTATTGCTGCCCGATCTTTACTGGCGGTCACCACGTGGCGACTATCGGGGCTAAAGGAGGCTGAGTTGACCGAGGAAGCATGGAAAATGGTGACTTCTTCCCTCCATGACCCATCGGCCTTCAGACCATAGATTTTTGCCGTTCCATCTTTACTGGCGGTCACCACACTGCGTCCATCGGCGCTGAAGGTGGCTGAGTTGATTAAGTCATCATGAGAAATGATGGCTTTTTCTTCCCATAATCCATCAACCTTCAGACCACAGATTTTCACCTTGTTATCGTTACTGACGGTGATTACATGGCAGCCATTGGGGCTGAAGCTGGCTGAGTTAACCCTGTGATCGTGGTTGATGGTAACTTCTTCTTCCCATGTCTCACCCGTCTTGAGACCAAAGATTTTCGCTGTGCAATCGTTACTGGTGGTCACCATTCTGCGACTATCAGCACTGAATGTGACCGAGCTGATCCAGAGATCGTGGGAAACTGCGACCTTTTCTTCCCATGATCCATCGAGCTGAAAGCTGAAGATTTTCGCAATGTTATCATCGCCGACGGTCACCACATGGCGGTCATCGGGGCTAAAGCAGGCAGAGGTGACCCATTTACCATGGGAAATGGTGGCTTCTTTTCCCCATGATCCATCTGTCTTCTGACCATAAATTTTTGCTGTGTTATCGCAACTGATAGTCGCCAAATGGTGACTATCGGCACTAAAACAGACTGAGTAGATCCAATCATTATGGGAAATGGTGAGTTTTTGTTCCCATGAGCCATCGCCGCTCTGACCATAGACTTTTGCCGTGTTATCGTTACTGGCGGTTACCAGATAGCAGCCATCCGGGCTGAAAGAGGCTGAGTTGGTGTAGTCATCATGGGAAATGGTAGTTTTTTCTTCCCATGAGCCATCGGCTTTATGACCATGTATTTTCACCTTGCCATCCGAACTGCTGAGGGTCATCACATGGCTGCCATCTGCACTGAAGGAGACTGAGTCGATCAAGTCATCATGGGAAATGGTTACTTTTCTTACCCAAGACCCATCGGCCTCCCGGCTATAGACTCTCATCTTTTTATGATCACAGCCGTACGCCACCAGATGACAGCCACTGGCGCTAAAGGCTTCTGAAATGACCCAACTATTTGAAGTGGTGTTTTTTGTAACTAAATTAAATGTTCTACAGCGAGACATGAGTCCAGTTCTGGTGAAATGGAACAAAGCAGAAAAATAAACGCTCTTCCGGCTTTTTATGAGTGATTCAATTAACGTTTCATCCTTCGTAAATGGTCGCAGCCAACTGCGAAGTTGTTCTTTATCATTGGCGGGAAGGATTTTCTTAAGTTGATCTTGATGTAATGAAGGAAACCTTTCATACCATGCCTTAGCCAGAGCATGATCGTTTTTAATAACCCTGTTTATGTGAGTCGATACCTGTTGTAAACGGGCAATATCCCGAAGTTCCAACAAGCGAATAATTTTAATGGTTAATTCCTCGGGCAAATCGTGCAATAAAACTGTTTGCTTGATTTCTCTGTCAGGTATAGTGACGGATCTACCCACACTGACACCAGGCGACTCTGCCTTTAATCGTGCGAGCTTGGTTGGGGTCGAGGATGAACCGACTATGCCTGATTCTTTAGCAGCATAAAGCATATCTGGTTTTTCCAAAGTAAGTAATGCCCCAAAATACAGGGACGCTCAAAATTGATGAAGTAGATTAGAATCAATTTTGAAATAAAAGTTCAAAACAAGGTCTTAAAAATTTTTCTGCATTTCAGCACAGGCACAATGGCGTCCCTTTTACTTCTGAAAGCAAACAGTCAATCATTCATCGACAGTTTATAAATGATCACACAGTTATCGTTAAGGGGTGCCACCAGATGGTGGCCACTGGCGCTAAGGCGATTTACTTCGGTCGATTCTTTATGTCTATGGGTAACGATGGCTTTTTCTACCCAGGATTCAAAAGTATTCTGACCATAGATTTTTGCCTTACCATCCGAACTGGTGGTCACCACAAGGCGTCCATCGGCGCTGAAGATGGCTGATTTGACAGCACCCAGATGGGAAATAGTGGCCTTTTCGATCCAGGATCCGTCAGTCTTCAGACCGTAGATTTTCGCCGTGTGATCGAGACTGGCCGTCACCACATGGCGACCATCGGGGCTGAAGATGGCTGTGAGGACACGGTCACCATGGCGGATAGTGCACTTTTCTTCCCATGATCCGTCGTCGTTCTGACCGTAGATTTTTGCAGTCTTGTCCCAACTGGCGGTTACCACATGGCGGCCATTGGGGCTAAAGACAGCTGACTTGACATAGTCCTTATGGGTAATGATGCCTTCTTCCTGCCATGACCCATCGTCCTTTTGACCGCAGATTTTCGCCGTTTTAAACATATCGGTCGTTGCCAAATGGCGGCTATCGGGACTAAAGGTGGCTGAGCGCACCCTGTCATCATGGTCAATGGAGGCTTCTGTTCCCCATGATCCGTAAACGATTTTCACCTTGTAATCGACACCGACAGCCACAACATGGCAGTTATCGGGGCTGAAGTCGGCTGATATGATACTAGCGTCATGGAAAATGGTGACTTCTTCTTCCCAGGATCCATCGTCCTTCTGACCATAGATTTTTGCAGTCTTGTCGCAACTGGCGGTCACCAAATGGCGACTATCGGCGCTGAAGGTGGCTGAGACAACCCATTCATCATGGGAAATAGTGAGTTTTTCTTCCCATGTCCCATCGTCTCCCTGAACACAAATTTTCGCCGTCTTATCATGGCCGGAGGTCACTAAATGGCGGCCATCGGCACTGAAAGCAACTGAGGAGCAATCGTCATCATGGGAAATGGCGAGTTTCTGTGCCCATACCCCATCGACTTGACCATAGATTTTTACCCTATAATCAAAAGTGGCGATCGCCAGGTGGCGGCCATCGTCGCATAAGATGGCCAATTCAACATTGTCTTCGTGGGGAATGAAGATTTCTCTTTCCCATGATCCATTGGCCTTTTGGCCGTAGATTTTCACGCCATCGCCTCCCTCGGTCATCAGGCGGCTGCCATCGGCACTGAAGGTGACTGAATACACACCGATTTCATGGGTAATCTCGACTTCTCCGACTGCATTATAGGTTTTGTATTCAGACATCAGCCGGGCTTTGGTGAAATAAAAGAGAGCGGGAAAATAAACTTTCTCTCGATCATTTACGAGTGATTTAACGAACGCTTCATCCCTGGTAAACGGTCGCAGCCAATGACGGAGTTGTTCTTTATTCTTTGTAGCAAGGATTTTCTTTAATTGATCCTGGTGTGGTATAGGAAACCGGCGGTACCAGGCCCTTTCCAGTGCATGATCGTTTTTAACAGCCCAGTTAAAGTAATTACAAACCTGCTGTAAGCGGGTAACATCTCGAAACTCCAACAAACCAATAATTTTATTGGTTGTTTCAATAGGTAAATCGAAAAATAAAGATTTTTTCGTTTTTCTCTTATCAGGTATAGCGACGGACCTGCCTGCGCTGACACCGGATAATCCCTCCTCCTCCGGTTGATCACGATTAGTTGACGGCGAGAGTGAACCAAACCTGGTGGATTTATTATCGGTAGCTTCCAAACCTTGTGACTCCTGGTAAGCATTTTCCCCGGATTAAAAAGGGCGTTAAAAATTAAGTCAGCAAATCAGACTCGGTTTTTAAATAAAAGTTCATGACATTGTCTTAAGTGCCATTAAAGTTCAGCGCATGCACAATGGCGTCCCTTTTATTTGTAACGTCCCGAAATTGTCCCCTACAGGGCGGGCTTATGGATCCTGGAAAAGCAGTGAACGTATACTTCTTCAACAGCTGGTCAACGGGTGCAAAAGAACGGGTAGTCATTACATGGTGACTGTCAGCGCTAAAAGTGGCTGAGTCAATCGAACCATTCTCTGTAATGATGGCTTTTTTGACCCATGATCCATCAATTTCCTGACCATAGATTTTTGCTGTTCGATCTTTACTGGCGGTCACCACATGACGGCCATCAGGGCTAAAGGCGACTGAGTTGACCGAAGAGGTATGGAAAATGGTGACTTCTTCCCACCATGATCCATCGGCCTTCAAACCATAGATTTTTGCCGTTCCATCTATACTGGCGGTCACCACACTGCGTCCATCGGCGCTGAAGATCGCTGACTTGATAAAGTCATCATGGGAAATGGTGGCTTTTTCTTCCCATACAGCATCAACCTTCAGACCACAGATTTTCACCATGTGATCGTTACTGATGGTAATTACATAGCAGCCATTGGGGCTGAAGGTGGCTGAGGTGACCTCGTGATCGTGATTAACGGTAACTTCTTCTTCCCATGACCCGCCCGTCTTGAGACCAAAGATTTTCGCTGTGTAATCGTTACTGGTGGTCACCACTTTGCAACCATCAGCACTGAAAGTGACCGAGTTAACCCAGGTATCGTGGGAAATGATAGCTTTTTCTTCCCATGATCCATCGTCCTTCAAACAGTGAATTTTGGCCATAAAATCATCGCCGACGGTCACCAGATGGCGGTTATCGGGGCTAAAGGTGGCTAAAGAGACCCAACCAGTATGGGAAATGATGGCTACTTCTCCCCATGACCCATCGAACTTCAGACCATAAATTTTTGCCGTGTTATCGCAACTAACGGTCACCAGATGGTGGCTATCTGCACTGAAACAGACTGAGTTGATCCAATCGTTGTGGGAAATGGTGAGTTTTTGTTGCCATGAGCCATCGCCGCTCTGACCATAGACTTTTGCCGTGTTATCGTTACTGGCGGTTACCAGATAGCAGACATCCGGGCTGAAAGAGGCTGAGTTGATGTATTCATCATGAGCAATGGTGGCTTTTTCTTCCCATGAACCACCGGCTTTCTGACCGTGGATTTTCACCTTTTTAGCCAAACTGCTGAGGGTCACCACATGGCTACCGTCTTCACTGAAGGTGACTGAGTCGATCCAGTCATCATGGGAAATGGTCACTTTTCCTAGCCATGACCCATCGACCTCCTGACCATATACTTGTACCTTTTTATGATCACAGTCGAAGAACGCTACCAAATGGCGGCCATCCGCGCTGATGGTTTCTGAAATGACCCAATTATTTGAAATGGTGTCTTTTGTACCTATATTAAATGTTTTACATCGAGACATAAGTCCAGTTCTGGTGAAATGGAACAAAGCAGAAAAATAAACGCTCTTACGGCTTTTTATGAGTGATTCAATTAACGTTTCATCCTTCGTAAATGGTCGCAGCCAACTACGAAGTTGTTCTTTATCATTGGCAGGAAGGATTTTCTTAAGTTGATATTGATGTAAAGAAGGAAACCTTTCATACCATGCCTTTGCCAGAGAATGATCGCTTTTAATAACCCTGTTTATTTGAGTCGATACCTGTTGTAAACGGGCAACATCCCGAAGTTCCAACAAGCGAATAATTTTGATAGTTAATTCCTCGGGCAAATCGTGCAATAAAACTGTTTTCTTAATTTCTCTGTCAGGTATAGTGACGGATCTAGCCACACTGACACCAGGTGACTCTCCCTCTAATCGCGCGAGCTTGGTTGGAGTCGAGGAGGAACCGACTATGCCTGATTTATTAACATCATAAAGCATATCTGGTTTTTCCAAAGTTAGTAACGCCGCAAAAACAAGGACGCTCAAAGTTGATGAAGTAGCTTAGAATCGATTTTGAAATAAAAGTTCAAAAAATGCTCTTAAAAAGTTTCTGTATATCAATACATGCAGAATGACGCCGCTTTTATTTGTCACAGCACACAGACAATCATTTATTCTTCTGTAGTTTAATAATTCGCACCTTATTATCGTACGAATTGGTCACAAGGTGATGTCCATCGGCGCTGAATTTGGCTGATTTGATCGGACGTTTGCCAGAGATGATGACTTTTTCGACCCATGATCCATTCTTCCTGAGACCATAGACTTTTGCCGTTCCATCTTTACTGGTAGTCAGCACTTGGCAGCCATCGGCGCTGAAGCTGACTGAATCGACCACACATTCATGGGAAATGGTGGTTTTTTCGACCCATGATCCGTCAGCCTTCTGACCACAGATTTTCGCCTTGCCGTCTTTACTGGCGGTCACCACATGACGGCTATCGGGGCTGAAGATGGCTGAGGTAACAGCTTTATCATGGCAAATGATGAGCTTTTTTTCCCATGATTCATCATCGTCCTTCAGACTAAAGATTTTTGCGGTGTTATCGTCACTGGCGGTCACTACATGGTGGTCATCAGGGCTAAAGATGGCCGACTCGATACAACGATCGTGGAAAATGGTGGCTTCTTGTTCCCACGAGCCATTGTCCTTCCGACGAAAAATTTTTGCTGTGCCGTCTCTGCTGCCGGTCACCACGCGGCGAGAATCGCCGCTGAAGTTGGCTGAGTAGACCCATTCGTCATGCAAAATGATGACTTCTTTTTCCCATTGACCATCAGCCTTCTGGCTATGGATTTTTACCTCCTTGCCACTGCCTGCGGTCACCACAAGACGGCTATCGTTGCTAAAGCTGGCCTGGTAGATAATATCTTTATGAGAAATGGTAGCTTCTTCCTCCCATGACCCATCGGTCTTCTGACCATAGATTTTCGCCTTTTTATCCATACTGACGGTCACTAGATGACGGCAATCGGCACTGAAGGTGACCAGGAAGAGCCTATGATCATGCAAAATGGTCAGTTTTTCTTCCCAGGATCCATCGTCATTCTGACTGCAAATTTTCGCAGTATGATCCCAACTGCCGACCACCAGGTGACGACTATCGGGACTGATGTCAACTGTGCTGATCGTAGCATTATGGAAAATAGTGAGTTTATGTACACATGACCCATCAGCCTTCAGATCATGGATTTTTACCTGACCATCGCGTCCGGCGGTCACCACCTGGCAGCTATCGGGGCTGAAGATGGCAAAGTAGACACAGCCATCATGGGAAATAATGGCTTTTTCTACCCATGATCCATTGGTCTTCTGACTATAAATTTTCGCTGTATTATCGAAGCTGGCTGTCACAATGTGGGAACCATCAGGGCTGACGCGGGTTGACGTGACCGAGTAATCATGGTCAATAATCGCTTTTGTAACTGCTTTAAATGTTTTGCATTCAGACATCAGTCGAGCTTTGGTGAAATAAAACAGAGCAGGAAAATAAGAAATCTTTCGTTTCTTTATAAGTGAGTTGACTAATGCTTGATTACTTGTAAAGGGCTGCAGCGGTAGCCAAAGACAAAGTTGTTTTTTATCCTCTACAGAAAGGATTGTCTTTAATTGATCTTGGTCTTGAGCAGTAAACCGCTGATACCATGCTTTCTCCAGAGCATAATCATTTTTAATAACCCTGTTAAAGTAAGTACTGACCTTCCGTAAACGTACAATATCCCGAAACTCCAACAAGCGAATAATTTTGATGGTTAACTCCTCGGGCAAATCGAGTAATGAAGCTGTTTCCTTTAATTCTTTGTCAGCTGCAACGATGGAGCTGCCAGCACCAAAATCAGATCGTTCTCCGCCGAACCGTGCCACCTTGGTTGAGGGCAATGGCGAACCGGTCATGCCTGAGTTGCTAGTCTTGATATCCATATCTGGCTTCTCCTTAATGAGTCCTCCCCTCGATTAACAAGGACTTTTTAAATTGATGGAGTAAATTAGAGTCGGTTGCGAAATAAAAGTTCAAAACAGGGTCTTACGTACAATTAACGAAGTTTCTGTCTTTCGCCGCATGCAGAATGGCGTCCCTTTTATTTGCCACAGTCAACGATCAATTATTGCTTGAATCCAACTTCATTCTTAACTTATTAATTCGCACTATGTGATCGCTAGTGATCGTCACCACGTAGTCGCCACCAGCCATAAAGCCGACTCTTGTGATCCAATCATTATGGGAAATAATAACTTTTTCGCTCCATGATCCATCAATTTCCTGACCATAGATCCTTGCTGTTCCATCTTTGCAGGTGGTCAGCACTAAGCGGCCATCGGGGCTGAAGATAGCTGGGTTAAACGGATTATCACGGGAAATGATGGCTTTTTCGACCCATGATCCATCAACCTTCTTGCCAGATATTTTCTTGGTACCATCTCTGCATCTGGTTAACACATGGCAACCATCCGGGCTGAAGATGGCTGAGATAATATTGCCATCATGGGAAATGGTGAGCTTTTCTTCCCAAGATCCACCGTCCTTCTGGCCGCAGATTTTCGCCTTGTTAAGACTGATGGTCACCACATGGCGGCCATTGTGGCTAAAAGTGGCTGATCTGACGCCGTAATCATGGGAAATTGAGGCTTCCTCTTGCCATGAGCCATCGGTCTTCTGACCGAAGATTTTCGCAGTTTCATCGTCACTGGCCGTCACCACTCGACAACCATCGGCGCTAAAGGTGGCTGAGTTGACCAATCGTTTATGGGAAATGGTGACTTTTTCTACCCATGATCCATCGACCTTCTGGCCATGGATTTTCGCCTTGTAATGACCACCGAGGGTCAACACGTGGCGGTCATCAGCACTAAAAATGGCCGACTTGAGAAAGTCATGATGGCGAATGGTGGTTTGTTCTTCCCATGAGCCATCGGTCTTCTGACAATAGATTTTCGCGGTTTTATCACAGTTGGCCGTCAACAGTAAGCGACCATCGGCGCTGAAGGTGGCTGCTTTGACCAATGAGACATTGCAGATAGTGACTTTTTCTGCCCATGATCCATCGTCTTCCTGACTATAGATTTTTACCCCCTTTCCGAAAACATCAGTCACCAAATGACTACCATCGGCACTTAAGACGGCAAATTCGAACCAATCATCATGGAAAATGGTGAGCTTTTCTTTCCATGATCCATCGTCTCCCTGACCAAAGATTTTCAACCTATCATCTCTGTAATTGCCAAACACCAAATGGCTGCCATCGGCACTAAAGCTGGCTAATCTGATATCGTCTCCATGGAAACAGGAGAGCGTACACTGCCATGACCCATTAACCTTCTGACTAATGATCTTCACCTCACCATCTCTACTGGCGGTCAACAAATGGCGACCATCGATGCTGTAGGTGTCAAAGTACACCTGGCTATGATGAGCAAAGACAGCCTCTGTAACTAAATAATACTTTTTGTATTGAGACATCAGTCGAGCTTTGGTGAAATGGCAGAGAGCAGGAAAATAAGCTCTCTCTCGCTGTTCTACAAGTGAATTGACTAACGCTTGATCCTTCGTAAACGGTCGCAACCAATTACAGAGTTGCTCTTTATCCTTTATAGGAAGAATCTTCTTTAATTGATATTGATGTGGTGAAGAAAGCCGACGATACCATGCCTTTTCCAGAGCATAATCGTTTTTAATGACATTGTTAAAGTGAGTACAAACTTGCTGTAAGCGGGTAACATCTCGAAACTCCAGCAAACGAATAATTTTGATTGTTATTTCGAAAGGAAAATAGAGCAATAAAGATTTTTTGTTTTTTTCCTTTTCAGGTATAGTGACGGATCTATCCGCACTAATACCAGATAGTTCTTCCCCCAACTGAGTGCGATTGATTAACAGCGAGAGCGAACCAGCCATACTGGATTTATTATTCGTAGGATCCAAATCTGATTTCTCCTTTGTTAATATTCTTCCTGTAAAAAGATCATTAAAGATTGATACGGTTGATCAGACTCGGTTTTGAAGTAAAAGTTCATTAGAGGGTCTTAAATGCAACTAATAAACTTTCAGTCTTTCAGCACAGGCAGGATTGAGTCCCTTTAATTTCTCACAGCAAACAATCAATTATTGTTTTAATCCAGCTTCATCAATAATTTATTAAAATGCACGTTGTTATTTTTCGTGATCGTAATGACGTATTGGCTACCAGCGCTAAAGCCGACTGATATGATCGATTCATCATGGGAAATAATGACTTTTTCGCTCCAGGATCCATCAATCTCCTGACCATGGATTTTTGCCGTTCCGTTTATATGAGTGCTCAGTAGGTAGCGGCCATCGGCACTGAAGATGGCTGAGATGTCACGGCCATCATGGGAAATGGTGAGCTTTTCTTCCCATAGTCCATCGTCTTTCCGGCCAAAGATTTTCACGGTGTTACGTGGAGTAAATTAGAGTCGGTTGCGAAATAAATTGCCACAGTCAACCATCATTCACTCGTCCGCAGTTTATTAATTCGCACTTCATTATCGCTGCTGATGGTCAATACATGGTTACCATCGGCGCTGAAAGTGGCTGATTTGATCGAGCGTTTGTGGGAAAGTATGGCTTTTACGACCCATGATCCATCAGTGTGCTGGCCAATAATTCTCGCCGTGCAGTCATCACTGGCGGTTACCACATAGCGACCATCAGGGCTAAAGGTGGCAGAGTTGATCGGACCATCATGGGAAATGGTGCGCTTTTCTTTCCACAATCCATTGAGCTCAAGGCCGAAGATTATCAATGTGCCATCGTTACTGGCGGTCAGCAAATGACGATCATCAGGGCTGAAGGCGGCGGAGTTGACGGTGCCATCATGGGAAATGGTGGCATTTTCTTGCCATGATCCATTGACCTGCCGACTATGAATTTTGACCTTGCCATTTCTGGCTACGGTCACCACATGGTGGCCTTTGGCCGTTAACCTGGCTGATTCGACCCAGTGATTATAGGTAATGGTGGCTTCATGTTCCCATGATCCATCAGTCTTCTCGCCATAGATTTTCGCCGTCCTATCGAAACTGGCCGTCACCATACGGTGGCCATCAGCGCTGAAGGTAGCTGATTGCAAACGGTAATCATGGAAGATGGTCACTTTTTCTAACCATGATCCGTTCTCTTCCAGATGGTGGATTTTCGCCTTGTAATCACCACCGACGGTCACCGCATGGCGGCCATTGGCAGAGAAGGTGGCTGATAAGACCCAGTGATCATGGGTAATGGAGGCTTCTTCTTGCCATGAACCATCAGTCTTCTCACCATAGATTTTTGCCGTGTTATCAAAACTGGCAGTGATCAAATGACGACTATCCGAGCTGAATGCGACAGATGTGACCCAATTATTATGGGAAAGGATGAGTTTTTCTTCCCATGATCCATCATCCTCCTGGCTAATAATTTTTGCCGTGAAGTCGTCGCTGCAAGTTACCAAATGGCGACCATCAGGACTGAAGGAGGCTAAGCCGATAAAACCATTATGGGAAAGGGTGAGTTTATGCAACCATACCCCACCGACTTCCTGACCATAGATTTTCGACGTGTTATCCACACTGACGGTCACCACATGGTAGCCATCGGCACTGAATGTGGCTGAGGTGACGTGACCATGGTGGGAAATGACGGCTTCTTTTACCCATAATCGCTTATTATCATTCTGACCATAGATTTTCGCCTTTCTGTCGTTACTGGCGGTCACCAGATGACGGCTATCGGCGCTGAAGTTGGCTGATCTGATACGGTTACGGTTGGCAATGGTTGCTTTATTCTCTAAATCAAATGTTTTACATCGAGACATCAGTCCAGCTCTGGTGAAATAGAACAAAGCAGGAAAATAAACTTTCTTTCGGTATTTTATGAGTGATTCGACTAACGCTTCATCCTCCGTAAACGGCCTCAGCCAAAGACGAAGTTGTTTTTTATCTTCTGAAGGAAGGCTCGTCTTTAATTGATATTGGTGTGGCAAAGAAAACCTCTGATACCATGCCTTTGCAAGAGCATGGTTGTCTTTAATAACCCTGTGTAAATGGGTAGATACCTGTTGCAAACGGGCAATATCCCTGAGCTCCAACAAGCGAATAATTTTGAGGGTTAATTCCTCGGGCAAATCGTGCAATGAGGGTGTTTTCTTTATTTCTTTTTCAGCGACAGCGACAGACCTGCCCACACTGTAACCCGATAGTTCTAATGCCGATCGCGCAAACTTGATTGTGGGCGAGGAATAACCGACCATGCTGGATTTATTATTTGCAGCATCCATCACTGATTTTCCCTGAATTAGAGTAACCGACGATTGATAAGGAGGCTCAAAATTGATGAAGCAAATTAGAGTCGGTTTTGAAATAAAAGTTCAAAAAGTGGTGTCCTGAGTTTCTGTCTTTGAGACATGCAGAATGGCGCCCCGTTTATTTATCACAGCAAAGAATCATTCACTCATCCATAGTTTAATAATTCGCACTTTATTATACCTACTGATAGTCAATACATGGTTACCATCGGCGCTGAAAGTGGCTGATATGATCGGACATTTATGGGAAAGGATGGCTTTTACGACCCATGATCCATCAGTGTGCTGGCCAATGATTCTCGCAGTGCAATCGTCACTGGCAGTTACCACATGGCGGCCATCAGGGCTAAAGGTGGCTGAGTTGACAGAATCATTGTGGTAAAAGGTACGTTTTTCTTCCCAAGATCCGTCCTTCAGGCCGAAGATTCTCACCGCGCCATCGTTGCTGGCGGTTAGCAGATGGCGGTCATCAGGGCTGAAGGTGACTGAGTTGACAGTGCCATCATGGGAAATGGTGACATTTTCTTTCCATGATCCATTGTCCTGCTGGCTATGGATTTTGACCTTCTTATCTTCACTGGCGGTCACCACATGGCAGACATCAGAACTGAAGGCGGCTGAAGTGACCCAGTAAACATGGGAAATAGTAGCTTCTCGTTCCCATGAGCCATCAGTCTTCTCACCATAGATTTTCGCCGTGTTATCCAAACTGGCAGTCACCAAATGATGGCCATCGTCGCTGAAGGTAGCTGACTGCACAAAGTCATCATGGGAAATGGTCACTTTTTCTAACCATGATCCATTCTCTTCCAGGTGGTGGATTTTCGCCTTGCGATCATCACCGACGGTCACCGCATAGCTACCATCAGGACTAAAGGTGGCTGATCTGATCCAATGATCATGGGAGATGGTGACTTTTTCTTCCCATGATCCATCGTCCCGCAGGTGGAGGATTTTCGCAGTGTGATCGGCACTGACGGTCAACACATGACGGCTATCGGCGCTGAAGGTGGCATAGTTGACCCAATCATTATGGGATAGGGTGAGCTTTTCTTCCCAGGATCTATCATCCTTCTGACTGATAATTTTCGCTGTGTGGTCGTCACTGGCGGTTACCACATGACGACCATCAGGGCTGAAGAAAGCTGAGTTGATGAAATTATTATGGGAAATGGTGAGTTTATGTACCCATGCCCCATCGACTCCCTGACCATAGATTTTCGACGTATGATCGAAACTGAGAGTCACCACATGACGGCTATCGACACTGAAGGTGGCTGAGTTGACATCAAAATTGTGAGCAATAGTTGCTTTTTCTACCCATTTTCCCTTGTCATTCTGGCTATAGATTTTCGCCTTTCTGTCGTCACTGGCAGTCACCACATGACGACTATCGGCGCTGAAGTTGGCTGATCTGACAATATCACGATGGGCAATGGTCGTTTTTTTCTCTGAATTAAATATTTTACATTGAGACATAAGTCCAGTTTTGGCGAAATGAAACAAAGCAGGAAAATAAGCTTGCTTTCGGTATTTTATGAGCGATTCGACTAACGCTTCATCCTCCGTAAACGGCCTCAGCCAAAGACGGAGTTGTTTTTTATCTTCTGAAGGAAGGCTTGTCTTTAATTGATATTGGTGAGGTGGAGAAAACCGCTGAAACCATGCCTTTGCCAGAGCATGATTGTCGTTAATTACCCTGTGTAAGTGAGTCGATACCTGTTGCAAGCGGACAATATCCCGAAGTTCCAACAAACGAATAATTTTGACGGTTAATTCCTCGGGCAAATCGTGCAATGAAGCAGTTTTCTTTATTTCTTTTTCAACGACAGCGATAGACCTGCCCGCTCCGTCACCAGAAGGTTCTCCGCCCGATCGTGTGAGCTTGGTTGGAGGCAAGGAAAATCCAACGACGCCGGAGTTGTTATTTGCGCTATGCATACCTGATTTTCTCTGGACTAGTCTTGCCGTCGATAAACAAGGAGGTTCAAAATTGATGGAGAAAATTAGAGTTGGATTTGAAATAAAAGTTCAAAACATGGACTTAAAAGTTTCTGTCTTTAAGCACATGCAGAATGGCGCCCCTTTTATTTGTCACAATCATCAATCATCCGTAGTGTAATAATTCGCACTTTATTATCGCTACTGATAGTTAATACATGGTAACCATCGGCGCTGAAAGTGGCTGATTTGATTGAACGTTTATGGGAAAACATGGCTTTTACGACCCATAACCCATCAGTGTGCTGGCCAATGATTCTCGCCGTGCAGTCATCGCTGGCAGTTAGTACATGGCGACCATCGGAGCTGAAGGTGGCAGAGTTGACAGAATCATTGTGGTAAAAGGTACGTTTTTCTTCCCATGATCCATCGACCTTCAGGCCATAAATTCTCACCGTGCGATCATTACTGGCGGTCACCAGATGCTGACCATCAGGGCTGAAAGCGGCTGAGTTGATAGAGTCATCATGGAAAATGGTGACATTTTCTTTCCATGATCCATCAACCTGTCGGCTATGAATTTTGACCTTGTTATCTCCACCCAAGGTCAGCACATGGCGGCCATTAGCAGTTAAGTTGGCTGTTAAGACCCAGTCATCGTGGGAAATAGTGGCTTCTCGCTCCCATGAGCCATCAGTCTTCTCACCATAGATTTTCGCCGTGTTATCCAAACTGGCCGTCACCAGATGTTGCCCATCGGCGCTGAAGTCAACTGAGTTCACACGCTGATCATGGGAAATGGTCACTTTTTCTAACCATGATCCATTCTCTTCCAAATGGTGGATTTTCGCCTTGTGATCACCACTGACGGTCACCACATGGTGACCATCCGCGCTAAAGGTAGCTGACTGGATCAAGCCATTATGATGAATGATGATTTTTTCTTCCCAGGATCCATCGTCTCTCTGTGCGAAGATTTTCGCAGTGTGATCGAAACTGATGGTCATCACATGACGGCTATCGGTGCTGAAGACAGAGTTGACCCAGTGATTATGGGAAAGGGTGAGCCTTTCTTCCCATGATCCGTCATCCTTCTGGCTAATGATTTTCGCCGTGTGGTCGCAACTGCCAGTTACCACATGGCGACCATCAGGGCTGAAGGAGGCAGAGCAGATCAAACCATTATGGGAAATGGTGAGTTTATGTACCCATGACCCACCAACTCCCTGACCATAGATGTTCGAAGTGTTAACACTGGCGGTCAACACATGGCGGCTATCGGCAGTGAATTTGGCTGAGGTGACTTGAAAGGCGTGAGCTATGGTGGCTTTTTTTATCCATGATTCATCGTCCTTTTGGCCATAGATTTTCGCCTTTTTGTCGTTACTGGCGGTCAACGCATGAAGGCCATCGGCGCTGAAGCTTGCTGAACTGACAAAGTCATCGTGGGTAATGGTAGCTTTTTTCTCTAAATTAAATGTTTTACATCGAGACATCAGTCCGGTTCTGGTGAAATGAAACAAAGCAGGAAAATAACTTTTCTTTCGGTATTTTATGAGTGATTCGACTAACGCTTCATCCTTCGTAAACGGCCTCAGCCAACAACGGAGTTGTTTTTTATCTGCTGCAGGAAGGCTGGTCTTTAATTGATATTGATGCGGTGTAGAAAACCGCTGATACCATGCCTTTGCCAGAACATGATTATCTTTAATAACCCTGTGTAAGTGAGTCGATACCTGTTGCAAACGGGCAATATCCCGAAGTTCCAACAAGCGAATAATTTTGATGGTTAATTCCTCGGGCAAATCGTTCAATGAGGGTGTTTTCTTTATTTCTTTTTCAGCTGCAGCGACAGACCTGCCCGCAGTGTAACCCGATGGTTCGGGTGCCGAACGCGCGAACTTGGTTAGGGCCGAGGAATAACCGACCATGCTGGATTTATTATTTGCAGCTTCCATCACTGATTTTTCCTGGTTAGTGTTACCGAAGATTGATAAGGAGGTTCAAAATTGATGAAGCAAATTAGAGTCGATTTTGAAATAAAAGTTCATAAAATGCTGTCCTGAGTTTCTGTCTTTCAGCACATGCAGAATGGCGCCCCTTTTATTTGTCACAGGAAACCATCACTCACTCATCCGTAGTTTAATAATTCGCACTTTATTATCCCTACTGATAGTTAATACATGGTTACCATCGGCGCTGAAAGTGGCTGATTTGATTGAACGTTTATGAGAAAGGATGGCTTTTACGACCCATGATCCATCAGTTTGCTGGCCAATGATTCTCACCGTGCAGTCATCACTGGCGGTTACCACATGGCAACCATCGGGGCTAAAGGTGGCAGAGTTGACCCAATCATTACAGAAAAAGGTGCGTTTCTCTTCCCATGATCCATTGATCTTAAGGCCACAGATTTTCACCGTGCCATCCATACTGGCGGTCACCACATGGCGGTCATCAGGGCTGAAGGTGGCTGAGTTGATCCAATCATTATGGGACAGGGTGAGCTTTTCTACCCATGATCCATTGACCTGCCGGCTATGGATTTTGACCTTGTAATCTCTACCGACGGTCACCACATGGCGGCCATTGGCAGTTAAGTTGGCTGATGCAACCCAGTGATTATGGGAAATAATGGCTTCTTGTTCCCATGAGCCATCAGTCTTCTCACCATAGATTTTCGCCGTGTTATCCAAACTGCCCGTCACCAGATGATGGCCATCGACGCTGAAGGTAGCTGACTCCACGTAGTTATCATGGGAAATGGTCACTTTTTCTAACCATGATCCATTCTCTTCCAGGTGGTGGATTTTCACCTTGTGATCATCACCGGCGGTTAGCGCATGGCTACCATCAGCGCTAAAAGCGACTAACTGGATCCAGTGATCATGGATAATGAAGGCTTCTTCCTCCCATGATCCATCAGTCCTCTTACCATAAATTTTCGCCGTGTTATCGAAACTGCCGGTCATCACACGACGGCTGTCAGAGCTGAATGTGACAGAGTCGACCCGGTAATTATGGGAAATGATGAGCTTTTCTTCCCATGATCCATCATCCTTCTGGCTAATAATTTTTGCCGTGCGGTCGATACTGCCGGTTATCAAGTGCAGACCATCCGGGCTGAAAGAGGCTGAGATGACGAAACCATTATGGGAAATGGTGAGTTTATGTACCCATGACCCACCGACTCCCTGCCCATAGATTTTCGCCGTGCGATCCTTACTGATCGTCAACACGTGGCGGCCATCGGCACTGAATATGGCTGAGTTGACGTCACCATCGTGGGAAATGGTGGCTTCTTTTACCCATAATCGCTTATTGTCATTCTGGCCATAGATTATCGCCTTTTTGTCGTTACTGGCGGTCACCACATGACGGCTATCCGCGCTGAAGTTGGCCGATCTGACACGGTCATAGTGGGCAATGGTAGCTTTTTTCTCTAAATCAAATATTTTACATTGAGACATTAGCCCAGTTTTGGCGAAATAAAACAAAGCAGGAAAATAAACTTTCTTTCGGCATTTTATGAGTGATTCGACTAACGCTTCATCCTTCGTAAACGGCCTCAACCAAAGACGGAGTTGTTTTTTATCTTCTGAAGGAAGGCTTGTCTTTAATTGATATTGGTGCGGTAAAGAAAACCGCTGAAACCATGCCTTTGCCAGAGCATGATTGTCGTTAATTACCCTGTGTAAGTGAGTCGATACCTGTTGCAAGCGGACAATATCCCGAAGTTCCAACAAACGAATAATTTTGACGGTTAATTCCTCGGGTAAATCGTGCAATGAAGCAGTTTTCTGTATTTCTTTGTCGGGTACAGCGATGGATCTAACTTTACTGACACCTGATGATTTTCCCTCCAATCGAGCGTAACCATCTGACAGCAAGACTGAACCGGCTACGCCGGATTCACTATTCATAGAATCCAAACCTGGTTTCTCCTATGTTAGAACTTTCAATCAATTAAAAAAGAGCTTTCAAAACTGATGCAATTAATAAGTACTCAGCCATACGGAATCGAATATTTCTGGCTTATTGGGCAGGTGCTCTGCAAGGCGCAACGACGGGAACATAGCAAACTATGTGACCAGAGTTGCAACGCAGCACGACTGCATGGATGCAGGAGCTAGAGCAACGCAGGAGCAGTTGCCGCGAGTGCCTGAACAATAAGTCAGAAAATATGATTTCGTATGGTTGAGTACTTAAGAGTAGATTTCGAAATAAAAGTTCATTAATTGGAGTTAAGTGCTGATTGCCATTCTCCCCCACCTGAATCGAGGCTGTCGCAAAATTCTGGCTCCCATGTTTCAGCGTGGGAACCGGGTTTTGGAACACCGTATTCAGATGGAGAAGGATGTTAAATTCTTCATGATTACCCGGAAACGGTCGATTGGAGTGGAAGAGCGGTAAGAAAAGACGGAAAAGGCTCTATATCAGAATGCATACTCCTGTTCTGAAAAGGCTTGCAATCGATGCAGACGAATGACTAAGAATCATGAGTTGCAATAATCGATTCTATCGTGCTGTTGGGCGAATCAAGGCTTTGAAGGCTCATAAGTACAGTTCAATTATGGTTTTGTGAGTTAAATTATTGTAGTCGTTTATTTTGACTGTTTGATTCATTTTTTTGGTCTTATACTTCATCATTTTTACTGAATAACTTTGGTGAGATGACATTGTGTGTCTTTTAAAACCTATGCAGTCGTTTTTCAACGCTTTATTGAGTTTGCCGCTATTACCAAAGTAAAAGTTTGAGCCGTTGCGGTGAATCTTAAGCAAGATGAATTATAAATTAGTTTCTAATTTATAAAATTTTTGCGTGACCAGACTTTTTCTATTTTTGATTTATCTCCTTATTTATTCTTCGCTTCGACAGGCTGGGGATAAGGCCCAATAACTACTAAAAATCGAGATAAGGACGCAAACGGTGAATTTGATTCAGGTGCTTTGCTTTTCCACGTATCCAATGCTACTTTTTCATCGTAATGTAAATTTGAGACTAATTTAGTATGAGACTCACAAATACGATTTTAGTGTTATTAATATGTTTACTTTCTTGTTATTCAAGGGCAACAGTCCTCTCAACTGCTACTCGCCTCATCTCATTGAATGACAAAGCTTTAACGATATCATTTAAAAAAAGCGAAGCTAGTCATACAATGCTTTTGGATGCTTGTGAATCATCCAGGCTTTCAACAATGATTGCGTCAGTTAGAATGATGAGAGCAGTGCTTTTAAGTGAAGGTCAACCTAACCCGATAGATCCGAAAGATATATATTTAGGGCAATTATGGAACTTGGTAGAAGCCGGCGTTGGCAATACTCCGTCTAATCTTTTAAGTACTTTTGCTAGCGATTCCCCATTTACCGGGCCAGGTGGTGTACTTGATAGAACTCTTGAGGGTTTGCAAAGAAACAAAGGTTTGAATGAAGACTTAAAGAAGGTCTTGCTCATGGTGTTGAAAATACTTAATGAGAATACTGAGGTTATAAACTCATTTACTGAATTAGGACTAACAGATAAGCTTCAAGAAATAAAAGAAGAGATTGAGGAGTTAGGTCAAAGTGGGTAAAAAACGCAGACTTCGTACGCGGTTGCAGCCAATTACGGGGTTGTTCTTTATCCTCTGTAGGAAGGCTTGTCTTTTTGTCTTTCACAACCAGAATGGCGCCCCTTTTATTTGTCACAGTAATCAATCATTCACTCATCCGTAGTTTATTAATTCGCACTCTATTATCACTACTGAAAGTCAATACATGGTTACCATCGGTGCTGAAAGTGGCTAATTCGATCGAACAATCATGGGAAAGGATGGCTTTTACGACCCATGATCCATCAATCTCCTGACCATGAATCTTTGCCGTTCCATCTAAATGGGTAGTAAGCAAATGGCGGCCATCGGTACTGAAAACGGCTGGGCGAAAAGAATCTCCATAGCAAATGATGGCTTTTTCGACCCATGATCCATCAGCCTTCCTGCCAGAGATTTTCCTGGTACCATACTTACAGCTGCTTAGGACATGGCAACCATCGGGGCTGAAGATGACTGAGATAATATTTTCATCATGGAAAATAGTGAGCTTTTCTTCCCATGATCCATCGTCCTTATGACCGTAGATTTTCACCGTGTTATTACGATCGGTGGTCACCACATGGCGGCCGTTAGTGCTAAAGCTGGCTGAGTTGACCCAGTGATCATGGAAAATATTAGCTTCTTCTTCCCATGCTCCATCGGTCTTCAGACCATAGATTTTCACCGTACTATCCTCACTGGCCGTTACCACTCGGTAACCATCGGTGCTGAAAGTGGCCGAGTTGATCAGTCGGTCATGGGAAATGGTGACTTTATCTACCCATGATCCATTGAGCTTCTGGCTGAGGATTTTTGCCTTGTAATCTTGACCGACAGTCAACACATGCTGGTCATCCGCACTAAAGATGGCGGATTGGACAGTTTCATCATGGTAAATAGTCGTTTCTTCTTCCCATGAACCATCACTCTTCTGAACGTAGATTTTCGCAGTTTTATCAAGACTGGCCGTCACTACTCGGCGACTATCGGCGCTGAAGGTGACTGAGCTGATGCTCAAGTTATGGGCAAGAGTCAGTTTTTCTACCCATGATCCATCGACTTCCTGACCATAGATTTTCGCCGCAGTAAAGTCACTGGCAACCACCAAATGACGACCATCGGCACTGAAGGTGGCTGAGTAGGACCAACTGTAATGTGAATGGGAAATGGTGAGTTTTTCTTCCCATCGCCCATCATCACCCTGACTACAGATTTTCGCCGTTTCATCGACACTGATGGTCACCAAGTGCTTGCCATTGGCACTAAAGACGGCTGATATGAGACCGTTTTCATGGGAAAGGGTGAGTCTTTGCTCCCAAGACCCATCGCCCTTCTGAGCAATGATTTTCACCTCGCCATTTATACTGCTGGTGACCCAATGGCGGCCATCGGTGCTAAATTCGATTCGGTTCGGACTGCCATTATGAGCAATGACCGCTTGTGTATCCAAATAATACTTTTTGTATTGAGACATCAGTCTAGCTTTGTTGAAATGGAACAAAGCAGGAAAATAAACTTTCTCCCGGTGATTGATGAGTGATTCAACTAACGCTTCATCTTTCGTAAAGGGTCGCAGCCAATTACGGAGTTGTTCTTTATCCTTTGTCGGAAGGATTTTCTTTAATTGATCCTGGTGTTGTAAAGAAAACCGGCGATACCATGCCTTTTCCAAGGAATGATCGTCTTTAATAAGATTGTTAAAGTGAGTAGATACCTGTTGTAAACCGATAATATCCCGAAACTCCAACAAACGAAAAATTTTAATTTGTAATTCTTCGGGCAAAGAGTGCAATGAAACTGTTTTCTCAATGTCCTTATCAGGTAGAGCGATGGATCTGCCCGCACTAACACCCGATGGCTCGCTCTCTATTGGAGTGTCCACAGGCTGTAGCGAGAGTGAAGCGACTGTGCTGGAAATGTTAGCGTTAGAGTCCATGCTGGGTTTCTCCTGAGTTACTATCTCCCCGGTTAAAGAGGGCATTCAAAATTGATGCTGTAAATTGGATTCGATTTTGAAATAAAAGTTCCATTAAAAAACTCAAAATACAATCACCACTCCCCCCAAGAAAAATCAGGAAATCTAGTTTCAAGAAGCTTATTATCCAACAGCACAGTTTTTCGCAATAAAGAATATAAGGAAGCACAATATAAAGATTCTGCGTTTACATACGAAAAAGTTGTCTACGCTCATTCAACCATCAATCCTTCTTGCGTAGTTCAGTGATTCTCACCTTGTTATCTCGACTGACGGTCACCACATTGCGGCTATCGGCGCTGAAGCTGGCTGCGGTGAATTCTGTCTTTTTTTGAATGGCGGCTTTTTGCAGCCATGAGCCATTGGCCTGCAGGCCATAAATTTTTACGACACCATTGATACTGGCGGTCACCACATGGCAAGCATCGGCACTGAAGCTGGCAGAGAGAACCTTATCCTGGTGGAGAATGTTGGCTTTTAGTTTCCATGATCCATCGGTCTGCAGGCTACTGATTTTCGCCGTGCCATCATCACTGACGGTCACAGTTCTTTGGAACCGTTTGATGACCTTTTCTTCGACACACTGCCTCAAAAAAGAAAAATTGTATTTTTCATCAACGAAAACAGCCAGTTAGAAGCATTTTGGCTGCATGCCCCCCCCCCCAACTGTCGGCCATACCTCCATTAGAACGAAACCTTCTGTATGCCCGGTTAGGAACTTTTTCTTGTGAAAATAGTCATAAAATTAACCAATTAGATAAGTGAGGTACAACATGAATAACATCAGCACTGGCACAGAGCCCAAATACGCTATGCCTGAGACTAAAGCCCATACTTCGGAATCAACGTCTCCAGCTAATAATGCAAACTTTAAGGGGCACCAACTTCAAGCTACAAAGTCATCTCGGCGAGTAGAAGCTGCTCTTCAAGGTAAGTGCAGTATATGCCTGGATCTTTTCACCAATACTGAAATCAAACCATTATCCTTGTTGCCATGCTTCCATGTGTACCATTCAGAATGCGTTACTAAATTAAACAAACAGTCCTGTCCTGATTGCAGGGATCATGCCAGTCCTTCAACGATTAAAATTTACCAAAATAGCACATCATTAAGAGAAGATTTGCCACTGGAATGCGCTGAAAACCTTTGTTCTGTGGTAGGTGCCAATGCCTCGATTAGCTCCGGCAAGAAAGCGCTCTGCCCTTATCCTCTTGCAACTTTCCCATATCAAGCGGCAGAAAACTTTCTGGAGAACAACCATGCTCCAATTATTGAATGGCTCCGTGAGTCATTTGCTGAAAAAAAGTACAAAGCCACTCATGTGCATTATGATGAAAAATATTGCGTAACAACCCGATTAGTACACCTTCACGAGAAACCAGCGATTGTGCTTTTTATGCAGCTCAAACCCAACGAGCCCGAGGGCGAATTCTCCTATTGGGCTGAAGATATTAACAAAGCGAAAACTCCAGAAGCTGCTTTCACAAATCTTCTGGAAGACATGCGAACCGATTTATTATTTATCAGCCTGAAAAAAACGCATCCAGCCATTTTTGACCTCAGCACAGATCTATACATCTATCATTATGATTTATGGAAATACAACGCTATTTTCATCAATGACGAACATAACTCCGTGCCTCTTCGCACCATTTTCGATCCATCTACTAAATCTTTTAGCTGGGATAGATTGAAACAGGAGCTGGAAAAAAAGGGTTTTGAATATAAGAAGTTATTCGAAACAACCCCTTCTGAAAAATTTTTAGCATTTAATCAATCATCTCGGATGGGAGCTTTTGAGAGGTGGGAGGTTGATACTGTCGACGATTTTCATTCCAATAGCCGGGGAGAAACTGCAGTCCCAGATTGTATCACGCCCAGCTCTCAACGCCCTGTTAGTGAAAGCAGGTCAGAAATTCCCTCTGGGGATTTGGATACCGATAGTTTCTTATTCTGATCTGAAGAAGCTTAACCGGGTGACACCCGATCACCACGAATTAACTCAGGTGATTGGGTGCATTACCTGCAGAGTGATCTATCTAAAGCCACCCATTTTCCACCGTGGTATTTCGGGATAATGTCCAATTGCTATTTGTATATGACGACTCATCACATTGGGCGAGGCACCAAAGCACTGAACATCACATTGATTAGAAAATCTCTTAAAATCATCAATATTAATCAGTGCTCCGTGAGAGAGGAAGCTGGTTTGAAGATCGTCGCCGGTAATGTGTGCAGCCAAATCTGGCTCCGAGAGAAGGATTGTTCTGTGCATGAGTGTAGCGTTAGGGTCATAAAAAATAACCTTCATGCATCCATCCTGTTTCTTTAATCTCAAGGCCATTGCGTGGTCAATTGTGCCATCGTTTTGTGAACGAAAATAAAAGTTCTTTTCAGCGCCAGCCGACATATTCCAATATTTTTTTACCAGCCCTGTAAGAGCCTCAGAAAACTTTCCCTCAAGGAAATAATATCCATCAGCAAATATTCCATATTTAGAGTAGTTTACTACTTCGTATGGAAAATTAGATGTATTTGCAAAGGTTGACTGTATTTTTTCTGAGGTATTTATTCTTTCAAAAGTATCTTTCCCACGGCCAAATACATTTTTGCCATAAGCCCAGGCAAAATGTCGGCAGACTATTTTTTCTCCAGGTGCTCTAATGTCATTGTCAGACCGGCAGAATTGACCATTGAGGTTTTTTCGAAACCAGGAATCATCAGAGTTATACATAGGAATTGGAACTATAGAACCATCCTGTTTGAAAACAAGTTTAACCTGAAGGCTTCGCCCTTTTTCATGCAGTTGTTTTATCTTGTTGGCAACATAGCAAGTTGATCTCTGGCAGGCTAACGGGATGTTAATGTTGTAAGCACTTAATGGTTTGTGGAGTGCTTTAGTAAACCATGCATCAGGGTGTTCTTTCATCAGCTTTGTGGTAAGACAACGCAAAGCATTGACAGAATAACCACCAAAACATGCCTTAATGCCATTAACAAGGGATGTTATGGCCCTGACTGGCAGTAAGGATTTTGAATGTCTGTGCCAGGAATGTGAAAGTGCCGACTGAACACCAAGATTAATCTGATCCATTTCATGATATTCCTTTCATTATCAACAATCATGATCAATTTTCTTAAACCTATAAGTACCTAACCAGTTGGTTAGAGTTCAAACTTGCCAGTAAGTTCAAATTAAATGAAAAATTAAATAACACCCAGTGTTTACCTGAAACCCAACTCAAAACAAACCTCTATAAATCGCCAAAAAATTTATAATTACCTTATAAATCTTTGGATAATATCAAGTGCCTGTATAGTTACTTATCTGAAACAAAAGTACTATTTTCCGAATACTTATTTCCACTATCCCCTTAATACAGCATGAGTCTCATGCCCAGGATCTATCATTAAATGATTACTCTTCAGTGAGCCACCAAAACTCCGGATATCACTTTCATCATAAGATTTCTTCCTATCATCAATATTCATAAGCACTCCATAAGAGAGGAAGCTGGCTTGAAGATCTTCACCGGCGATATATGCAGCCAAACCTGGTTCCGAGAGAAGGAATGTTTTGTGCCTGAGTGTGGCGTTAGGGTCGTAAAAAATAACCTTCATGCATCCATTCTGCTTCTTTAATCTCAGGGCCATTGAGTGAGAAAATCTTCCATGTTCTCGGGAACGGAAAAAAAAATTCTTTTCATCACTGTCCGACATATTCCAGTACTTTTCTACCAGCCCTGTAAGAGCTTCTGCAAACTTGCCTTTATGAAAATAATACAAGTCAGCAAAACAGGCTCTCTTAGTCATTTGACCATCTGCCAATCTAACTGGAAGATAGTATGACTCTCTTAATGGATCATCAGCTGTATTTGCAAAGGTTAACTGTATTTTTTCTGGGGTATTTATTATTTCAAAATCCTTCCGCCGACCAAAGACTCTTCTGGCATAAGCCCAAGCGAAATGACGGCAGGCTATCTCTTTCCCTGGTGCTATGGTGTCATTATCAGAGCGATGGACTTGAAAATTAAGGTTTGTGGGGAACTGGGAATTGTCGGAGTCATAGATGGGGATTGGAACACTAATACCATCCTCCTGGAAGGCAAGTTTAACCTGAAGACTTCGCCCTTGATCATGCAGCTGATTTACCTTGTTTTTAACATAGTGAGTTGATCCCTCGCAGGCTAGCGGGATGTTAATATTATAAGCACTTAATGGTTTATGGAGTGCTTTAGTAAACCATGCATCAGGATGCTCTTTCATCAGTTTTGTGTTGGTAGAGTGCAAAATGCTGACAGAATAACCACCAAAACATGCCTTGATGCCATTAACAAGGGATGTTATAGCCCTGACTGACATCAAGGATTCTGAATGATTGTGCCACGAATGTGAAAGTGCCGACAGAACACCTAATTTGATTTGATCCATTGCGTGATCCCCCCCTTTTTTAATTACCATAATCCATTTTCTCACTATATATTTAGAGCACTAAAGTGCTAATAAATTCCGCAGCTGTTGCTCAATTCAGGAAAAAGTAAAGTTTGCTGTTGTAGGCAGGATACGCTGGTATTTCTTCCAGTGTGTCAAAGGAGTCTCGGTTTGCGGGTTCTGTTTGTTCTGGGTAATGATCGAGTCTGCCAGGTATTCATAGCCTTCGCCCGCTATAGTAAGACAGATTGCTGTCATGACCGGGAGGGGCCGGGGTAACCGCTATCAAAAGGGCCAAGGTTCTCGGCGGTCTGATCCTGCTTGAGGTTTTTACTGGATAGCCTTTGCATCATTGCTTGAAACCAGTCCCACCGTGCTATTACTTCGGGATGATTAACATGCGCGGTTGCTATTACTAAAAGATGAGGCAACTTGATGGGTGCGGCACCAAAGCACTGAACATCACATTCATCAAAAGATTTCTTCCCATCATCAATATTAATAAGTGCCCCAACCGAGAAACAATAACTTAGAAGATCTTCGCCGTTAATGTGTGCGGCCAGATCGGGTTCCGAGAGAAGGAATGTTCTGTGCATGAGTGTAGCGTTAGGGTCGTAAAAAATAACTTTCATGCATCCATCCTGCTTCTTTAGTCTAATGGCCATTGAGTGACCAATTGCTCCATCGTCTCGTGTTTTAAAAATAAAATTCTTTTCATTGCCAACCGACATATTCCAGTACTTTTTTACCAGCCTCGTAAGAGCCTCAGAAAAATTTTCCTTATGGAAATAATATCCATCAGCAAAATAGAGATTATCAGTCATTGCGCCTTCTGCTAATCCATCTGGACGAAAATCATCTTCTTCAAGTGGAAGATCAGGTGTATTTGCAAAAGTTGACTGTATTTTTTCAGGGGTGTTTATTATTTCAAAATCCTTCCGCCGACCAAACACTCTTCTGGCATAAGCCGAAGCGAAATGACGGCAGGCTATCTTTTCCCCTGGTGCTATGGTGTCATTATCAGAGCGACGGACTTTACAATTAAGGTTTATAGGTAACTGGGAATTATCGGAGTTATACATGGGGATTGGAACAGTGCTGCCATCCTCCTGGAAAGCAAGTTTAACCTGAAGACTTCGCCCTTGATCGTGCAATTGATTTACCTTGTTTTTAACATAGTGAGTTGATCTCTCGCAGGCTAGCGGGATGTTAATATCATAAGCACTTAATGGTTTATGGAGTGCTTTAGTAAACCAAGCATCAGGGTGTTCTTTCATCAGTTTTGTGGTGATACAGTGCAAAGCGCTGACACAATAACCACCAAAATATGCCTTGATGCCATTAACAAGGGATGTTAAGGCCCTGACTGGCATCAAGGATTCTGAATGATTGTGCCATGAATGTGAAAGTGCCGACTGAACACCCAGTTTGATTTGATCCATTACGTGCCTCCACTCTTTTTTTAATTACCATAATCCATTTGCTCACTATATATTTAGAGTACTAAAGTGCTAATAAGTTCCGCAGCTGTTGCTCTGTTCAGGAAAAAGTAAGGGTTGTTGTCGCAGGCAGGGTGTCTGTTAAATGGGTTCTACCCTGCTTCCAACATAACAGCAGGGTAGAAAGAGGCAGAGATTACAGACTCTTGGTGACTACTTCATAAATATCGGCAGAAAGATCAGGCACTGCCTTGATTCGCTCCAGCGCTTTCCTCATGCGCTCCCTTATAGCTGGCTGGTATTTCTTCCAGCGTGTCAATGGCGTCATCAGACGAGAAGCGATTTGCGGGTTCTGCTTGTCCAGGGTAATGATCCAGTCTGCCAGGAACTCATAGCCTTCGCCTGTGCCTGAGTGGAACTGCTTCATATTCCCGCTGGTAAATCCGCCCAATAATGCTCTCAGCTTATTCGGGCTGGTGCGGTCAAAAGATTCATGCTCCTGAAGTGACCTTAGATGCTCCAGAGTGCCCAGAGACGGGCTGCTGCTTTGCAGCATAAACCAGCTGTCCATGACCACTGCGTCATCTTTATAACGATCCAGATAGTCATTGAGCAGAGAATCAATGGTTTCCCGACTCTGAAAACTGGAATTAATGACGGCGCCCATGGCTGCACGCAGGTCGGTCATATTGCTGGCATTCTTGTACTGATCTTCAGCCAGTTGTTGCAGACTGTCGTCTTCCAGTTCAACCAGGTAGCCGAGGCAGATATTTCTCAGGGTACGTTTGGCAATATCTCCGGCTTGCGGGCGATACTCACCCTTCAGGTGCAGAGTTTGATAAAGCTCCAGCAGTTTATCTTTGTGAGCCTCGGCAATGGCTTTGCGAACACGACTTCTGGATTCACAGATCTGCAGAGGGTGAATTTCTTCCGCCTGCTCAGCCAGACTCGCTTCAGAGGGCAGTTTCAACATTTCTGCTTTAACCGCTTTGTCCAGCTCTTCATCGGCGAGCACGACACCGAAAGCATCAACCAGCCTTGAATCAATCGCGGTTTCTTTGTCCTTCAGCTGTCCGTCGACCAGATCTTCAATAACCGCAGTGGCCAGACGCTGACCTGCATCCCAACGATTGTAACTATCGCTGTCGTACTTCATCAGGAAAACCAGATCTTCACGACGGTAATCGTATTTGACACGAACGGGCGCAGAGAAGTTTCTTAAAATAGAAGGCAATGGCTTTTCAGTCAGTCCTTCAAATGTCCAGGTGTCTTCAGCCGCTGTAACATGCAGAACCCGTTCAGTCTCACCAGCTTCGTTCAGTGGCAGGGCTTTGCCATCCTTGTCCAGCAAGGCAACAGCCACGGGAATATGAAAAGGCAGTTTAGTCTCCTGACCCGGAGTGGCCGGACAACTCTGAGCTATTGTCAGAAGGTACCGACCTGACGCCTGATCAAAACTGTCGGTCACGGTAACAACCGGCGTTCCCGCCTGGTTATACCAATGACGGAACTGGCTGAGGTCGACACCGGAAGCCTCTTCCATGGCTTTTACAAAGTCTTCACAGGTCGCTGCTTTACCGTCAAAACGTTCGAAGTACAGGTCTGAACCTTTGCGGAAATGGTGTTCACCGACAATGGTCTGAATCATCCGAACCACTTCACAACCCTTTTCGTAAACGGTCAGGGTGTAAAAGTTGGAGATCTCGATAAATGACTGCGGACGTATAGGATGAGCCATGGGGCCTGCATCTTCAGCAAACTGTGCCGTCTTCATTATCGCAGCGTCTGCAATCCGCTTGACGCCCCGTGAATTCATATCTGCTGAGAATTCAGCGTCACGGAATACAGTGAAGCCTTCTTTAAGGCTCAGCTGAAACCAGTCACGACAGGTGACTCTGTTGCCAGACCAATTATGGAAATACTCATGGGCAACAATCGCTTCTATACGCTGGTAACTGGCGTCAGTGGCCGTATCGGGGCTTGCCAGTACGCAGGAAGAATTGAAAATGTTCAAACCCTTGTTTTCCATCGCCCCCATGTTGAAATGATCTACCGCTACGATCATGAAGATATCCAGATCGTATTCACGACCATACACCTCTTCGTCCCACTTCATGGACTTTTTCAGAGAAAGCATGGCGTGGTCGCATTTGTCGATATTGTGAGACTCGGTGAAAATACGCAGTGCTACTTCCCTGCCGTTCATGGTGGTGAAACTATCTTCCACCATTTCCAGATCACCGCCTACCAGGGCAAACAGATAGCTGGGCTTTTTGAACGGGTCTTTCCAGGTCACCCAGTGTCGTCCACCTTCAAACTCGCCACGGGCAATATCATTACCATTGGACAGCAGTACCGGGTAACGGCCTCTGTCGGCAATCACCTTGGTAGTGAATTTGGACATAACATCCGGACGATCCAGATAGTAGGTAATTTTGCGGAAGCCTTCTGCTTCGCATTGGGTGCAGAACATGCCGTTGGATTTATACAGTCCTTCCAGAGAAGTGTTTTCCTGAGGACGAATACGGGTCACAACCGTCAGAGAGAATGAGAGACGGGTGACCGGTACAGTCAGGCTTTCAGAACCGAGGATGTACTGATCAGAGGTCAGTTCGGAACCGTCAATAAAGACACTGACCAGCTCCAGGTCGATACCAACCAGAGTCAGGTCGGGGGTATCTTGTCCACGATCTTCATTTCGGCGCAAGCCGAGTACCGAGGTCACCAGTGCGTGATCTTCGAACAGGTCGAAGGTCAGGTCGGTGGTGTCAATCCAATAATCCGGAGCCTGATAATCTTTCAGGTAAATAGCTCTGGGTTGGGCGTCTTTCATTTTCAACCTTCCTTTACCATGGCCGTGCTTTTGTTGTTAGAGCTTTTGGCTCAATAGGGAGAGAGGTATGTTTCCTCTCCATGCCGATCAGGCTGCAACTGATACGTTGACTTGATAAGAAGTGTGCTTACGAATATTGATGACACCGGTATCAAGGATCAGGTATTGCCCCTTGATGCCCAGCAGTACGCCTTCAATAAGCGGTTTTTTATCAAAGGACATAGAAGTCACTTTGACAGGATATTGCTCGACGGGATAGCAAATATCAACGACTTCCGGATCGGCCACCGGTGTTATGGCCTGTAATCCAAACTGTTCCTGAAGCGCTTCCAGCCGTGAAGCGTTCATCTCCAGCAGATCACTGGCCTGTGTTTTGAGATCCAGAGGTTCTGCCGTCCCTTTCAACATGGCACGCCAGTTTGTTCGATCATTCACAAAGGCCTTGAACAGGGTTTCGATTAAACCAGACTGCTGTCGTGTAGAGACTCTGACAAAAGGCAGGGCCTGGGTCGCCCCCTGATCCACCCAGCGGGTGGGTACCTGAGTTGCGCGGGTGATACCGACCTTCAGACCCGAGGAGTTGGCGAGATAGACGACATGATCGGTCATGCAGAACTTTTCACCCCAGGCGGCATCCCGACAGGTGCCTTCATGATAATGACACTTTTCGGGGCTCATAATACAGCTGTCACACTGGGGCAGCTTTTTGAAACAGGGATAACAGAAGCCCTGACTGAAACTTTTCCTGGTCTTGCGGCCACAGTGGCAGCAGTTGATCTCGCCCTGGTATTCAAGGGTCAGTTTTTTTCCCATCAGTTCATTCAGGGGCAGTCGATCATCGCCCAAAGGCAGCTGGTACTCCACCGGCTGGCCTTCTTTCAGTAGCGATTCCATTTTGCGCAGTGCGCCACTCAGAGGTTGAGTCAAGTTCTATACCTCAGTCTTTAAAGCGCAGAATGGTGGTTTCAGACGCATCCTGTCCGGATGCACTTTTGCAATTCACAGGCATGTAACCAATGCGCTCTTCTTCAGGCAGGTTGCCGTGCTCCCAGGCGATCAGAGCCTCCAGGATGCCTTCTCTCTGGTCCGGTGTCAGCATGTCACCATTGGGCCAGCGGCTCAGCTCCAGCGACTTTTTCATGTTCTGGTAAATTTCTGGCGTCATCTGGGCCAGAAAGTCTTTAAGCTGCATCAAATCCACTTATCCTCATCTGAATAGTTCCTGGTGGACAGTTAGCAATCCAGGAAAAGAATTTTGCCTTTCAGGCTTTTTAGCCCGTTACAAGGCAAAACAAATATGGAAGGATAATACTATCAAATCGCCACAAGCGAAAAAACGCAGTCTGCATCACCTTACCGGGATGTTTGCTGTAATTCCCGATAAAAAAAGCCTTAAGTGGAAAGTGCCACTAGCTCTGTATCACGAAGTCGGGGCATTTTCTTAATAAAGAGGACACACTCATGACTAACCAGATTCCTGTTATGCAGCGTTTGTCACCCATTCGCAACACTACCCGGGCTCAGGATGCCGATGCACTGGCCGCTGAGCAGCTTCAACATTTTGGTATTCAACCTGACACGCCCTTTGGCCAATCTTTACTCAGTGCCGCCAGCAGTCTTTACCAGGCAGGTTCCGATATCAGCCAGTTCGAGAGCCTTTGTCAGGCCATAGCCTCACTGCCTGAGTCGGACAAAATCAGCCACTTTAATGCCAAAAAGTTTCTCTGTTTCCAGCTGGCCAAGCTGATCGACATGCTGCAACCCAGCATGAAGCAGGATTATCATGCCCTGGGAATGGATGTCAGCAGCCGGGTTGTCAAAGGTGACTACCCTCTGTTTGCCAATGTCGGCGCCCTGTTCTCGGCCACGCCCGCCGTGGTAAAGACTGCCACTTATCTCTATGCCTGTACCGAGTGGGTCGAAGATGCCTTTAACGGCAAGGAAAGCACTCACCCGATTTACAGCCGCCTGCTCAACCCGACATCGATCTCTCTGGCCAACACCCTGACCGCTCTGGAAGCAGGAGAAAATGCCGGTGACTACATGACCTGGAACTTCAACAGCGGTATGGCTGCGATTGATGCCCTGCTGGCAAACCAGCTCAGGCATGGCGACATTCTGCTCAGTTCCCGCAATGTTTATGGCGGTACTTTCCAGCTGATGCAGGATTTCTATGCCCGCCCTGACCGCATGGCCGTCAAGCTGGAATGGTTTGACGGATTTTCTGGCGAAGCATTCAGTGAGAAACTCAAGCAGGTCGAAGAGAAATATAAGTCAGTCCTGAAAGATGGCAAAAAAATCCTGGTTTATCTGGAATCCCCCTGCAATCCCCACGGCAATGTGATTGATGTCGCCAGCATCTGTAAAAAAAGTCATGAGAAAGGTTATCTGGTGGCTCTCGATTCAACTCTGGCCACGCCCTTCCTTCATCGCCCACTGCGCAATAAGGACAAGAGCAAGCGACCTGACTGGGTCATCCACAGTTACACCAAAGACATCTCCGGCTCTGGCAGCGCCACTGCAGGTGGTATCGTTGCTGAAAGCCGTCGTATGTTCCTGCCCAAGAACACTGAGCATGAAGGCGTAAGCTGGCATGAAACCCTGTTCTGGGACGTGTACTACATCAAGGGCGCTTTCCTGGATGCCGATAAATCTCTGGACATTATCAATGGTCTGAAAACCCTGGAAAACCGAATGCTATCCAAGTGCATTAATACTCTGGTGTTCAGTCACTATCTTAATGCCCACGACCAGATCCAGGTCAACAGCCATGCCCTGAGCAGCCACCCTAACTCAGACTTGCGGGAACAGCAGCTCTATCTCGGCCTGCCCAGCCCGCTGTTCAGTATTGATATGGAGAAAGCCCGGATTCCCAGAGAAGCTTTCATCCGTTTCTTTGATGCCCTGGAACCGGCTTTTGGTCATATGGTCAGCCTTGGTCAGAGCAATACTTTGGTACTCTGTCCGGCCTTAACGTCTCATTCAGAAATGGACGAATCCGCCCAGAGAGAGGCGGGCATTTTTCTGACCACTATTCGTGTCGCCATGGGCGATGAAAACCCGAGAGATCTGATAAGACAGTTCAAGGCGTGTGCAAAACTTCATCTGGACCCGGTGATGCCGGGATTCTCCGAACAGTTTATGTCAGACGAAGAACTGGATAAAACGATACGGGAGACCCATCTGGATGTGCATTCCAGACATCTGGAATTTATGAGCAAAGAATAAAAACGACGATTCAATTATATCTGAAGGAACAGAGAACAGCGCCGGATGAAAAAGGCCATGATGGATTCTTTTCATCCTGTTCCAGAACTGTTGGAGCAGCGTGGAGCATTGACAAATTCAGTTGCAAGTGAAGTCATTTATAGTCAGGCTGCCTCAGGAGTCAGCATGTTCATAATCAAGCGTATCAGGGTATCTTTTTGTTTCGGGTCTGACTCTGCAACCAACAGAGTCAACGCTGCAAGACCTGTGTCGTTAATCACTGGTTGGTCTTCCTCGTTCATAAGGCGACCATTGCGATACAGAAAGTCTACAAACAGGAAAGCACCGCTGCGCTTGTTACCATCCACAAACGGGTGGTTTTTTACCACAAAATAGAGCAAGTGCGCTGCTTTGCTCTCTACGGTTGGGTAGGCAGGTTCACCGAAAGTCGTCTGCTCAAGATTTCCCAATAATGCGCCCAAACCATCATCCCTGTTTTTTGCAAACAGCTCTGTGGCCTCGCCTCGCTGAATTAATTGCTTTTTCAGTTCATGTAATGATGCCATGGCCTGATGCTCACCGACCAGGGTGCCGCCGGTTTGACCTGCCGGTTCGTTCAATAAGCCCTCATCGTAGCGTTGCAGCCAGAGAAAGGTCTGAGTATACCGGCTGACAATTTCAACCAGCCCCCTGCCCGCCTCTGCTTCCAGTTCCGGCGTTGCTGCTGCTTTGCGAATCAGCGCTAAAGCAGCTTCCAACTCTTTGGCGTTTTCTTCAAAACGTTGCTGGTTGATGGAGAAACCGTGAGTAAGGTGATCATTCAGAGCTTTTGTAGCCCACTGCCTGAACTGAGTGCCTTTTTTAGAGTTGACTCTATAACCAATAGAAATAATGGCATCGAGATTGTAATACTCCACCTGATACGTTTTACCGTCGTTGGCAGTTGTTGCATTTTTTGCAACTACTTGCTCACGTACCAGTTCCTCATCATGAAAAATATTACGCAAATGGCGCGAAATCACCGATTTATCTCTATCAAACAGGTCTGCCATCTGATTCAGGCTTAGCCAGACGGTTTTCTCGGAAAGCTTGACTTGTATATTGCCGTTACCAGCCTGGTAGATTAATAGTTCACTCATTGTTTGTCCCAAATTTATTATTCAATGCGTGATCAAGAATAGCCTTTGATGACGCCAAGGTACCTGCCATTTTATTCTCAACAAACTTTTACCTGCTGCAACCTTTGGTTTTTGACAGAAATAAACACTTGTTCTTGTTGTTAGTCTACTTTGCACAAACAGAAAGAAAAGATGTCTGGATAATGATGGTAAAAACACTTTCTACGGTGCTTCTATTATTGCTGCTTTCGCTGTCTGTTATTTGTCAGGCCGAAAAGCTGACAAGACGTTTTATTGTCGAGTTTGCACCGCATCAGGGGACAGGTTCTCCGGATCGGGTCTTTTCCATAAAGCATAATCTGAATACATTGCCGGTCAGGCTGCTAGTGCAGCCAAGCCTTGATATCCATACAGCCCACTCGTTCCGATACTCTGAGGTCGTCATTCCCGCGAAGGCGGGAATCCAGCGCCAACAGCGGGTCTCTGCCTTCTCGCGGATGAAAAGGCCAGGGGGGCACCGGGCAGTATGGTTCTGGTGGTGAGTCTGTGTGGATTCCCGCCTTCGCGGGAATGACGGGAGTGAGGCCGGAAATGACGGGAGGGGAACCAGGCTTTTGCGACACCCTCTGTTGCGTGGGAACGAGGGGTGTATGGATATCAGAGCTTAGCTGCACTAGGAGCCTGACCGAGAATAGCGCCCGTAGCGAGGACGGCAGAAAATTGAGGATGAAAATTCGGTTTTGTGAGGAGAATAGCGAGCTATTTGACGAACAAAAGCGTATTTTCAGACCAATTTGCTGCCGCCGCAGTAGGGCGGTCTATTCTCGGTCAGGCTGCTAGCAAAAACACCAGAGTGTCCTAGAATACTCACTGTCGTTATACGGCAGTAGGTTCGATTATGTTGAAGCAAAAGACAAGCCAAAGCTTTCTGCCCGCGCTATTGGTAGCTGTGTTCTTACTCTCTTCCCCGGATGCTTCTTCCGATGGTTTCGGGCACATAGAATTCTTACAGAAAATCGGGACCGATAAAGATGTTTACATAGCTAAGCCAGTGCAGGATCCATCGGATGCATGCGTTGATTATGTCTCACCGGCCTCTGTGCAGACGGTTCCGGGTTATGAGAACGGACAAACTATGAATATTCATTACGTTGATACGGGGATCTGTGACAGGTCTTGGGCTTCCGTGCTGTTCAAGGTAAAAAGTGAAAATCATTTTGGAAGATCAGCCCAACTTTTGTGGTTTAAAGATTTGCATCAGGATCCCTATGCAACGATAGGCGAAGATGCAGATCCAGACGGATTGTTATGGATTGACAATAGCGATAGCAGCAAGATTAAAGTCTGGGTCAGTTATGATCACTAGACCGAGAATAGCGCCCGTCTAGGCGACCCCGTAGCGAGGACGGCAGAAACACGATGGTCCTGCCCACTTTGCAGAGGGGACCTGTCATCATTGGCACAATCACCGGATTTTGTAGCGGGCATGGAGGCACAGCAGGACTTGGCAGATTCTTATAACGAGACCCTGGGTATCAGTTCCTCGCAAACGACTTATTTCGGGGAGGTATCAGAAACAATCATCGAACCTGCAGCTTCTTTCACCAGCCTTCTGCATTCGAGCTCTGCCGACGGCAACCGACAGCACCCAGGCCAGCCCCCTCCTTAACCATTAAGTCTTAATTCTGGACTTGAACATCAAAGCGGCCAGCCCACCCAATAAAGCCCCGGATACCAGTCCTCCGAGGTGTGCAGCGTTTGCCATCTGTCCCAGCAATGGCCCCAGAACACCGGTATAACCAATCACCAGCCAGACAAGCATAAAGCCGTAGATCGCCGGTGGCAGTCCCATATAAAAACTTTTGTCAAGCCTTTCACGTACCATGCTGTAACCCATCAGACCGTACACCACACCGGAAAGGCCACCAAACAGCACAGACCCCTCTGACATGGCATATTGGGCAAAATTTGACAGAACCCCGGTCAGCAAAACCAGCCCCAGCAGATGGATACCGCCCTGATGCATTTCGATTCTGCCACCCAGCACATAGAACATCAGGGCATTGAACACCAGATGCAGAATCCCGAAATGAATGAAGATCGGAGTGATCAGACGCCAGTATTGATGACTCTCCAGAGTATGTTCCAGAGTGGCATAATAGATGTAGCCATTAGCTAGCTTGAAGTCTACGAAGGTGAAACTGGAAATAGCCTGAATATTCTCGCCCAGATGAGTCAGGACAGCCACCACCAGACAAATCGCAAGAATCAGGAAGGTGAAGGGAAAGCGTTTCCAGGGAATGTTTTTGAAAAAGTTTCCCACTTCAGGTCCTCTTCGGGGAGGCGCCACTTCCAGCTCAAGTTCTCCGGATTGCCAGTCTCGGTAAAACTTTTCTACCGCTTCTCCCTGCTGCTCATTCTGGGTCCACAGTACCTGTTTCCCGGATTCCTCGGTAATTCTGTGGGGCACTCCCTGCCGGTAAAGAAAGTAGGACAATGCACTCAAATCCTTATGTGCAGAAAGCTCAAGCGCCCTATACATAGTCAACTCTTGTAATGCTCAAACAGGTAATTGTAGACAAAAATGTCACTCTGCATCCTCATTGGGATACCATCTTAATTTGGATCGACAGGCTTCGTAAAAATTGTGATTTAAAGGATGCAACAATCTCAGACTTTGCTTCTTTTTACGAATCAGGATGACATCATCAGGCATCAGCTCGATATCCACCTGCCCGTCAAAGCTGATGCGTGGATGGATTTCATTGCCTTCATGAATCACAAGCTTCAACTGACTGTTACCATCCACAACCAGGGGCCGGTTAGTCAACATATGAGGATACATGGGGACCAGCACAATAGCATCCAGCTTTGGATGCATGATGGGTCCACCACCCGACAGAGCATAAGCTGTTGAGCCTGTAGGCGTTGCCATAATCAGACCGTCAGAACGCTGGCGATAGACAAACTGGTCTTCAATAAACAATTCAAACTCTATGATCTTGGTGGACACCCCCGGATGCAGCACCACATCATTGAGAGCATCGCCACAACCAATGGTTTGACCCTGGCGCTCAACCTTGGCTTCCAGCAGAAACCGCTTCTCCATTCGGTAATGGCCATTGAGCATTTCGCCAATACAGGTTTCCAGCTCATCGGGTGAAACATCGGTCAGAAAGCCCAAACGTCCAAGGTTGACACCCACTACCGGAACATCATGGACAGAAAGCTCTCTGCCTGCTCCTAATAAACTGCCGTCACCTCCGATGACTACCACCAGATCACAGGTTTTACCCATGCTCGCCCGGTCGCAGACCTGAAAACCATGCCCCGGCAAAAGGCCCGACAATTGCTCATCCAGAGATACAGTCACTCCCTGCAACTGCAGAAAATCGGTCAGACGCTTCAAGGTGTCTTCGATATGGGCCTTACCCTGACGCCCGGTAATCCCAACCTGCTTGAATTCTTCCATCGGTCTAAATCACTTATCGTTGGTGAATTTATCCTGCCTGGATGACACCACACCCAGGATTGGGTGACCGTTGTTATCCTTTGAATGTAAACACACTGATTTGAATCTGTTACTCTTATTCATCACCTGTCGGCTTCTCACAGTCGGCAATGATCAGCCATCATTTTATTATTCAAAGCCATCGTTCGGACACCATGAACTGCCAAAAATGATTCGCCTCTCTCATCAGCAGATAGCCCGGGATGTGCAATGGTTACTCAGCAGCCCTTCCATCATTAACCCTGATTATGATGCGAGGTTTATCTGCCCGGCAACCTGCCCGGTGCATAATGCCCAGATTACAGGCTCTGGCTATTCAGAGCTAGTAGAGATTCTGCGTCAGCGACGGAGTCATCTGCTGGGTATCTATTATGAATCACTCTGGCAATACATCCTCAGACATTCAGAAAACTATCAGCTGATTGCCTGCAATCTTCAGATTCAGAATAATCACCAGACACTGGGTGAGTTCGACCTGATTCTCAAGTCCCTCAAGGACGAGGTTTTTATTCACCGGGAACTCGCCGTCAAGTACTACCTGGGTCTTCCCTCCCACACTCACTCGGCCAGCCCGTGGCACCACTGGATTGGACCAGGTCTGCACGACCGCATGGACAAGAAGCTCAACCATATGTTGCACCATCAGATTACGCTTTCACAGACGCTGGCTGGACAACGTGCACTCAACGCTCTGGATATCTCAGGGATAGAGACGGAAATACTTTTTCAGGGATACCTTTTTTATCCGGTCACAGGCATCTGCCCACCCCCGGAAGATTGCTCTGTTTATCATCCGAGAGGACACTGGCTACCCTTTAATCAGCTGTCGTCCTGGCTGGAACTCGAGGAAGGCGAAGTCTGCTACCTGCCTCTGCCAAAATCGCTCTGGCTATCGTCCTACAGAGGCCTGTCTGATACAGCGACTCATCTCTCCGGAGACGAACTGATCAAGCGCCTGCAACTGCAACTATCCAACAGTGCCCGCCCTCAAATGGTGGTTCGATGCCATAAAAAAGAGGGTGAACTGTGTGAAAACAGTCGTTTTTTTGTGGTGCCCGATGACTGGGAAGCCAGGGCGAGAATAGCCGCCAAAATATAAACGACTCTTGTTAACCAATCATTTTTATATAACAATTTGTAACAACTATTTATCGGCATTGATAAATAATTAAAAGGATTACTTTTGCTAATAGGGTATTGTTTTATGAAACGCCGGAGCTTCTTCATCAACCGTTTCTGCAGTAAGCTGTTCTTCATTCTTGCCACTCTTTTTGTTCTGCAATCACCGGCAAGTCATGCCATGGGGTTGATTGATACCCTGACCAGCCAACTAAATGTCAGCAAGTTCCAGGCCGAAGGAGGTGCAGGCGCCCTTCTTCAGTTAGCCAACTCCCAATTATCAAAAGAAGACTTCAGTGTAATCAAGGAAGCTCTACCGGAAACATCGGACTTATTAAAGGCAGCTCCGGAAGTGACCCATGACAAAAACTCATCGTCGCTGTTAAGCAGTTCCAGTTTACTGGGCAATTTCGACACCCTGAGTCAGCAGTTTACAAAACTGGGTCTGAAGGACGAGATGATTTCGAAGTTTTCAACCATACTGATCGATTATCTCAAGGCTAGCCCCAGTGGCAAAGCCGCCGGGCTGTTAAGTTCGGCTCTTCCTTCGGGGATAACCGATACCGTGGGCTCGCTGATTAATAAATTCAAGTAGCCCACTCCCTGAAGCCACGACGCCCCTGGAGGCCGCCGGTATGAATGAGTAGCAGCCTGCTGATCCCCGACAGCCCTCCCGATTGGGCCATCTTTTTCAGAGCGAAAAATAGTTTACCCGTATAAACCGGGTCCAGAGGGACTCCGGTTTCCCGCTCGAATTCCAGAATAAACTGAATAAGACCGGGGGTGGTTTTGCCATAGCCGCCACAATGGTAATCGAGCTCAAGATTCCATCGTGTTGCGGCCGGGGAGAGATACTGCTGAATATCATCCTTCAGAAAGCCTGCTCCCCTGAGCACGGCAACCCCCCTCACGCGGGTGTCACTGCCTGCACTGCGAATAATGCCGGCCATGGTGGCTCCGGTACCACAGGCGAGCCAGATCTCATCATATTCCGAAGCCCGGATGGAGCCTGCGTCAAGAATATCCTCACATCCCCTGACACCCTCTTCGCCCGAGCCTCCTTCGGGAACAATCATCAGCTGATCCAGAGAGAGCGACAGTTGTTTTAAAAGCGCCTGCTGATACTCAGTCTCGTATCGCTTCTTATAATCAGCACGACTGACATAGATCAGTCTCATACCCCAGCGTTCTGCATCCTGCAACATGGCAGAAGGTTTAGCCGGTTTCTCACCGCGAATAATGCCTATTGTCTGAAAGCCAGACCGATAACCTGCGGCCGCCATAGCATGAAGATGATTAGACCAGGCGCCACCAAAACTTAAAAGTGTTCTGATCTTTCTTGAATGCGCTTCAATGAGAAAGTATTTAAGCTTGAACCACTTGTTACCGCTGATTAGCGGATCAACTTGATCAAGGCGAAGGATATCAACAGCAATAGGGCAATTACCTACGAGATAAGTATTTATTCTTTCAACAGGTACACTATTACCAATAAGATTTAAAAAACACATAACCCTGTTTGCTCTTCTGGTTTAACTCTGAGTAAACGAAGATGGCGCAATATGCCAGTGATACAAACGATATCAGTAATAAATAATAAATATAACAAGCCTTCATTCCACTGATCTACGTGCTACAATGGAATCTCACTTAAACATTGTACTCTTACCTGATACCCGAAAAGACAGTGTCTCCAACGACACTTGGTGCTTTGAAAGGTCGCAGAAAAGCAGCTACAGCGTCCCCGGAGATAGAGGAAAAATGGCAAACAAACTGTTCGTTGGTAACCTGGCCTTCGCCGCAACAGAACAAGATCTGGAAGAGGCTTTTGGTGCCTTCGGCGAAATCGAGGAGGCGAAAATTATCCTTGATCGTGAAACCGGTCGTTCTCGTGGCTTTGCTTTCGTAACTTTCAGTTCCGCAGATGCTGCAGAAGCAGCTCTTGCTCTGGATGGTCAGGATGTGGCGGGTCGCAGCATCCGCGTCAGTATCGCAACCGAACGTCCCCGCAACAACAACGGCGGCGCTCGTCGTGGCTTTGGTGGTAATCGTGAAGGCGGTCGTCGCTTTTGACAAAAAGCACGTTCCGCTTCCAAAAAAGCTGGTTCAGTACTAGCTTTTTTTTCGCCTGAAACCTGGCCATCTGTGAATAAAAAAAACGACTACCCAAAGATAATCGTTTTTATGTATGGCGGTGGGTGGGGAACCGTTTGCAGAATTTTCTGATAACAGCCATATTTCAAATTTTTATAAATAGATCCACTGAAATATCAGTAGTTGGTGTATAGCGTACCAACGTTCAAAGTTATAAAATCTTCATCCCAGTCAACAACATCAAATGCCACGTCAATGAGCCGAAACGAGCGCAACGTTCAATTTTACGATTTCTATCTCACAGCACGGGATGTGAGCCTGAAAGGTGTTAAGTTCCCCTGCTCTGTTGATTTTTTGACCCTTGCCACCCACTGGCAAGAGTTAAGTGAAAAAAATAGGACGTCCATATAAAGGAAAAAAATAAAAAATGTTAGTTTGTCAAATATAAGGGTGTCCAATTATTTCAGTTAAGAATCATCCATGCAGTATGGCATCACACCAGCTTTCCTATTGTCGCCCCCTTTCTCGATGAAAATAACTGCCTGACACCGGATGCTTATGTTCCAGCTTCTGATAAATCACACCCGCTCTACCATGCAATAGAGTACCTATTGAAAGGGGTAGAGCTGGAACTACCACCAGGCGTTAGTTTCAGAGATAAAAAAGGAAATCTGCGAACCGCTGCCCGCATTCGCTGGTGGGATGAACAAGCGATTCATTGGTCAAATGCAACCATCGGGACAGGACAAGCAGAATTGCCGAACACTCCACTGCCCGAACAAAGTTATCGCTACACGGATACAGTACCGTTATTTGTCGGGCATTACTGGATGAGTGGACAGCCCGGGCCAATGAGTGACCAGGTTGCCTGTGTTGACTACAGCGTTGCACGCCCTGGGGGAAGACTGGTGGCTTATCGTTGGTCGGGTGAGCAGAAGCTTATTCAGGATAACTTTACTTGGATAGACAGAAATCAATAATAACCAAATGTTATGCATGAGCGCTCTTGATATTGCTTACAACCATTGAAAGAAACAGGTCGGGAATCTGTTCTCAGAAATCATATGTGGCGTTATTGAAGAAAAATAACCGTCGGCTGCTGTAAGGAACTTTTATTATGGATTTGGAATTGATGTTTAATTTACTCGCCTGGGGATTCTTTCTCTCTGGGTGTTACTTTGCCTTTAAACTTATCATTGGTGGCATCATCAGGCTTGCCGATCAGGAGCTGACCTTTGGGTATGTCATCAAATACTGTCTTTTGACTGGGTTATTTTTTGTTTTTGGGCTGACCTCGTTTTTTCTGGGTATAGGCTCTGGGAGTTGGTAGCTGAGAATTCTGCTCAAACAACCGCTTGTACGACATATCACGTGCTACCGTGATTGATGACAGTAGAATCCAATTGTTTACTTTTGGTATTGTTACCTCCGGCAAACAAAGACTTGAAATCACCGGTTTAAAATGACCTCTCGATTAAGCTTATGCAACCAGCCACAATCAAACTCTTCCTCGTCAAGGGCAGCCCAACAGGCCTTCGTACCGCAGAGATCTCAAACTGGACCGGCAAGGCCATTGCTGGCCCCCGCAGTGATCTTGATGACTTTCTGAGCCGCCCAGAACTTAAAAGTCCGGGAGTTTATCTGCTCTCTGGTATTGATGCAGATTCAAACGAGCCTGTGATCTACATTGGTGAAGCAGAGGACGTTTCCAGTCGTCTTAAGCAGCACGCCAAAAATGAAAATAAGGACTACTGGGTTCATACATCAGCGTTCGTCAGCAAAGACGATAACCTGACCAAAGCTCATATTCGTTACATTGAAGGAAAGCTGATCCAACAGGCCCACAACAGCAAGCGAGTGGTTGTGATGAACAGTGCCTCCAGTGGTTCTTCACTGCCTGAAGCCGATCGTGCTGAGATGGATGTTTACATAGAAAGGATGCTGCAATTATTACCCGTACTGGGCATTCACCACCTAACATCCACCAGCCTTTCTCCTGAAAAACCCAAGCTTCTTAACCCTGACAAACCTTCTGATGCTTCTAACCAGATACTCTTATGCAAAGTGAAAGGAAAGCTCACAGCAACAGGAAAGCGATCAGAAGGCGGGTTCACTATTTTCCAAGGGTCTCAAGCGGTAGAGCAAGCGGTTGACTCCTGCCCAGAAAGAATAATCAAGCTTAGATCAAAGCTCATTGAAAAAGGCATACTGGCTCTTGATGACAGCTGTTATATTTTTACTGAGGACTATGAATTCACCAGCCCCAGTGCAGCTGCCGCCATAATCAGAGGTCAAAGCACCAATGGTTTAACTGCCTGGAGAACAGATGATAATCGCACGTTGAAAGACTTGGAAAGGGAGCCTGCGTACAAGTCTCTCTAACTGCGCCGGACCCGGCGCAGTATCTTTTATCTCAACATACTAAATAAATACAAAAAGTTTCACGGCAGGCTGACCCTTATTAAGGGCTCTGTTGCATTTATTGCTTGAAGCCAGCGGTTTGAAACTCTACTTGATAAAACAACCTGACTTGATTGATTATGGTTAAGGAGGCTCTGTCAACCAATTCTTATAGGGAGCCTGACGAGGTAGCTTATGAAAGGACTGTTAAAATTTGGCTTGTTCGGCTTTTTGTTTGTTTTATTTGTAGCTGTTATTGCTCAAGACTCTCTAGGCTCTATGCTGCTTACTCTGTACCTTGGCGCCTTCATGTGGCTATTTCTTATTGTTGCTGCGGCAAAAGCCATTGTATCTTTCTTCAGGACATTTTTCTCAAAGATGGACAAGAAAATTGCACCTGACGAGATTGAACAAAACCAAAGCAGTCAGCAAAATTATGATGTTAGTGATTATCATCCTAAGCATGGCTACGATAGAAGTAGCTCAGACTTACCAGCATCACAAGTCACAGTAGAGTCTGAGTTTGAAGAGATTAAAACGCCGTTTAACGATCACAAAGATGCCGGAAACTTTGGCGAGGCCAAAGTAAGAGCAGTGCTCTCGGAGTTAAAGGGAAAAGTGATCTATGGCTTTATTGGTAGCCAGAATATTTTTTATGCTGGTAAGAATTTTGAGATTGATTTTGTCATAAGTGTGCCAGGAGTCGGTTTTATTATGGCAGAGGTCAAATATCACTCTGGCCAGATTTTTTGTGACAACACGCCGATGTGGAGGCAGATCAAAACCAACGGTTCAACCTACGATTATAAAAATGCTTCAAAGCAGGTCATTAGAACCCGGGGGTTATTCAAAAGGTTGCTGACAGATCATGATATGAACAAATGGCCAATAAAAACGGTGGTAATCTATGCCCATAAAAATGCGGTAATCTATCCGGCAATGAGTCCGGACAACCCGCAAACCGACGTGGTTAAGCTGGAAAACCTGGAGTCGTGGATCAAAAATCTGCCAAAAAACGAACAAATCAGCATGACCAGAGATGAACATAAGCAAATAGAGGCACTTATAGAAAGGCATCACCGTGAATACGAAGCAGCGTAGAGGGAAAATAAAAAATGAAAAACAAGAAATTCCTGATTTTGGTGAATGTGGCATTGTTGATCCTTGGCGGACCTGTGGCGCTGATTTTAGGCGGCATTGCCAGTGCGCTGCTCTATAAAATGGCTGATTCACCTACAGAAGGAACTGATTTTTCAGGTAGTAGCAGTGGCTTCGATCGTTCAGTCAGAGACAGTGGTTTTGACGATGACTCGTTTGCTCATAGCAGCTTAGATTCATTGTCGTCTTCTTTGTTTGAGAACGATAACGCCATTGACTCCTCATCCATGCATAGCTTTAATGATGACGTTTTTTCCAGAGGCCCTACCATAAATCCTGCCACGGGTTTACCGATGATGGACGACAGCATTGGCGGCATTGATGTAGGTGGAAGCCTGTATGGTACGGATACGCATGACTCTTTTAGTTCTTCATACGATGACAGTTTCAGTTTGGGGGGAGGAATAAACAATGGCTGGTAATTATAAATTTACGAAAACCTGAGTTGAGCCTTGGTGCCTGATGTGCTCAAACCACCACCTAATGATGCATTAAATCCGGCGCAGACCCCTTTACCTCCTGAATAAAAGCCTTCTGCCCACTAACACAGTCACAATCCACCCCTGAGCTGGGCCTGGCTAGTCCTGTTGCCGTTGTTGGCTGTAATCTATTTATAACCTTGCTACCTTCAGGAATCATTGATTTTAACCGTTACCAGTGTTGATTCGGATGATCCAAAAGTTATATCAAACCGGGGACATGCATAGAAAATATTGAGATACTCGATAATAGAAGACGGCGGCAACTTCTAAGTTGCCATTTTAGAGCCTGCAATGACTTTGATCCCGGCTTTTGGTCAGTGTGTAGTCAACGCCTACTACCAAAGTGGTACTCAGACTGTCCTTAACCGTAATGGTCTTGGTCAGGTCAGGCATTTTATCGAACGGGATCAGTTCATCAGCCACACCAAAAGACGTGTGGGGTTCATCGGTAACTGCCGTAAAGTCGTGGGCAGTGAGGCTGGCAGAAATAGACGAGATCCGGCTGATAGTGTTTCGGTTACCGCCACCGCCCAGGTAGTTTTTCAGTTCCTTTTTATCTTCTTCAAAACTGAACTTGAACTCGCTGACGTTACCAACGGGCAGCAGAGGCGCGCTGCCATCGGCAGGTTTGAGGTAGATGCTTCCGGCACCAATAAAACTACGATCTATCCTAGACATGGTTTTTCTCCTATCTTGTAGGCCATGGGTTAATCACGGGAGGGTTTTACATGTTAGAAATGCTGTTTGAACAGCTCAATGTGCTTGGTAGACAGTTAGAGGTTTGTTGTCAGAGTCCAATGACTGGCTTCTTTCGGAACGGATATTGCCATACCTGTCCACAGGACTCCGGCAGTCATACGGTCTGCGCCCGGATGACCGATGAGTTCCTGCAATTTTCCCTGTCCAAAGGTAACGACCTCATCACACCTAATCCTGCGTTTGGCTTTCCCGGCCTGAAAGCCGGTGACCGTTGGTGTCTGTGCGTAAGTCGCTGGGTGGAGGCTCATAAGGCAGGTGTTGCCCCGCCGGTTTACCTGGCTGCGACCAATATGGCAGCGCTTGAAATGGTTGACTTGGCGACGCTGGAGCAGATGGCATTGGATTGCTATTAAACGACGACTTCAATGTGTAGCTGCAAGTCAGCAAACGAAAGATGGGCATTGCTTGGGGCAATATCAAACCGGGTTTCACTGAAGCTGATATTTCGGGCTTCTGGAGTGAAGCGTTGCCCAGTGGTGAATAGCTCACGGATAGCAGTATCGGTGCCAACCAATGTCAGGTAAACCCCTTTCTTGTTTTTTCGTTTTGGGAAATGTGGCGATAGGTTTGCCAGCCAGAGATGAACCCTTAACTGGAATTGCCCAATCGGCTCCTTGCTTACGACAGAAAGCGTACACCTCATCGGTGTAGTGACCACCAGAGTCTATGCAGAACTGAGCTACATTCATTTTGGTGCCATCCTGCCGGGTGTAAGTTTTATACAGCATATCCGCCAGGGCATCCCATATTGGCTGACGGGATAAGTCACCATAAAGCCGCAAATAATCAATAGACCAGCTTTCCTCTCCAGCTCCCCAACCCGTCACTTCAAACTCAAAACGCTCATCCTGGACATCAAAGCCAACCGTCAGCATCTCCACCCACCAGGACAGCTCTGCCGGGTAATGTTCCCGTCACTGGTAGAGCAAGGTATGCTCTACCGTTCCACCTCTTTCCGTCCATGTCTCACCAAGTACCGTATTGGTCCAGTCCTTGAATTGTACCGAGTTACTTTTGGCGGCAAGAAAGTCCTCTACCGCATTTTGCCAGCTGTACCAGCCATTAGGGCTGTAGAGCGAACTCAGGTGAAAACCGGCTACCTTGCTACTCTTTTCAGTTTCAGCCTGCCAATGGCCATTAGTGAGCAGTTTAGGTTTGTCTTTTTCATAATGCTTGTGGCCACACTGTACACACTCAAACCGAGTGGTTGCCGGGTCATGGTTATCAAAGATGATCTGGGCCCAGACGATCGGTTGGTAGTGTCCACAGCTATTGCAGGGAACCAGATAGCGTCGTTTATCACTGCTTTCATAAGCCGCTTCAATCTTGCTGGTTTCTGCAATATTGGGCGTACTGACCATCAATATTTTACGGTTACGGCTAAAAGTGGCTGTTCGCTTGATCGCCAGATTGATAGGACTGCCTTCGCCATCCACGTCATCGTCGTAGGCATCCACCTCATCCATAAACAGAAAGCGGGCAGGCATCGAGCGCAACCCTGCCGCTGAGTTGGCTCCGGTAAAGATCAGCACACCATTGGGAAACTCTTTGGTCAGCAATGTATTGCCACTGTCACGGCTCCGTGGATCTTTTACCTTCTCCCGAAGATCAGGCATTTCATCGATCATCGGAGCAATGCGCTGCTTCGATGTCCGCTTGGCCATATCCAGTGTGGGCAGCACATACATCATTGGACCGGGGGTATGATCGATCACATAGCCCAGCCAGTTATTGCCACATTCAGTGCCGCCCACCTGGGCACCTTTCATAAATACCACCTGCTCAACAGGTGACGATGGTGAGAGACAATCCATGATCTCTTTCAGGTACGGTGTGCGGGAAGTTCGCCAGCGTCCTGCTTCTTTGGTGGCTTTTGCTGGAAGAATCCGCTTTTGATCAGCCCATTCGGAAACTGTCAGGGGAGTGTCTGGTCTCAGCCCTTTGAAGAAGCCTTCAAAATATGGGCTTTTGACTGACAGGCTATTAACCATTTAAACAACCTTTGAAGAAATCTATTAATAGGTCTATTATTTGATCTTTTAATGAACCGTAAAAGGAGCTTGCTATGGCCTCAGTCCATCCTATTCTCGCTGACGTCAGTGCTGGGATATCCGAACTAAAAAAGAACCCGATGGCCGTTCTGAAAGAAGCCAATGGTGAAACCGTGGCCATCCTGAATCGCAATCAACCCGTGTTTTATGCAGTACCAGCCCATGTTTATGAAGCCATGCTCGATGCTTTGGACGACCTGGAACTCGCTGCCATCGTCGAAGAACGCAAAAATGATGAGCGGATTCGGGTAAATATTGATGACCTATGAGCTGGATTTTTCTGCACTGGCGTGGAAAGAGTGGCAGAAACTCAACTCCACGGTGAGAGAACAGTTCAAAGCCAAGCTGCATAAACGCTTGGAGAACCCCAGAGTCCCGAAAGATAAGCTGTCCGGCTAAAGGTGGGGGATGAAAACTCAGGCAGGAGTGAAAAAACCGTATTTTTTAGGGCTAAACAACGAAAAAAACCTAGCGACAAAAATCACTAGGTTCTTGAATATGGCGGACCGGACGGGACTCGAACCCGCGACCTCCGGCGTGACAGGCCGGCATTCTAACCAACTGAACTACCGGTCCGCGTTCTTTTTAATAGAGAACAGTATTTAATCACTGCTCTCTATAAATCTGGTGGGTGATGACGGGATCGAACCGCCGACCCTCTGCTTGTAAGGCAGATGCTCTCCCAGCTGAGCTAATCACCCTGATCTGAAGCTTTTGGCTTCAGAAATCGATTGCGCCTGTCGTGCAATCTTTGCTTTCAATCAAGAAACCTGGCGGACCGGACGGGACTCGAACCCGCGACCTCCGGCGTGACAGGCCGGCATTCTAACCAACTGAACTACCGGTCCGCATTCTTTTTAATAAAGAACAGTATTTAATCACTGTTCTCTATAAATCTGGTGGGTGATGACGGGATCGAACCGCCGACCCTCTGCTTGTAAGGCAGATGCTCTCCCAGCTGAGCTAATCACCCTGATCTGAAGCTTTTCGCTTCAGAGATCGATTGCGCCTGTCGTACAATCTTTGCTTTCAATCAAGAAACCTGGCGGACCGGACGGGACTCGAACCCGCGACCTCCGGCGTGACAGGCCGGCATTCTAACCAACTGAACTACCGGTCCGCATTCATTTAATAAAGAGCACATTTAATCACTGCTCTCTATAAAAACTGGTGGGTGATGACGGGATCGAACCGCCGACCCTCTGCTTGTAAGGCAGATGCTCTCCCAGCTGAGCTAATCACCCAAAGTATTTTTTAACGACCCCTGGCTGACGAGTCGGTACCGACTATACATGAAGACATTTGTCGTTCAAGTCCTGATTGAGAGAAGTAATGAAAAAGAAATCATCGACTACTGCATCCTGAATCAGATGGCGGACCGGACGGGACTCGAACCCGCGACCTCCGGCGTGACAGGCCGGCATTCTAACCAACTGAACTACCGGTCCGCTATACAGCTCAATTAACCTGCCACTTTGCGTCTTAACATTCAAAGTGGTGGGTGATGACGGGATCGAACCGCCGACCCTCTGCTTGTAAGGCAGATGCTCTCCCAGCTGAGCTAATCACCCTTCGGTCATGGCCGTGTGTCTCTCAACAACGCGGCGCATTATAAGCAGCGAACCGAACCTCACGCAACCGCCTTTAGACACTTTTTTTATAAGTATCGATAACATAGCATTGCAAAAGGATATTGAGGCTACGAGAAACCTTCCCGGTTAAAGCAGCTTTATGAATACTCAATACCGAAAACAACACACATTCTCTCACTTAGCGTAAGCCTGATGCGTATAATGCAGGCACTCAATTTTGCATGGACTCAATCATGTGGTTTAAAAACCTGATTTTCTATCGTTTCACCAAACCCATTGCATGGAACAGTGAAGAGCTGGAAGAAAAGCTCTCTGAAAAACGCTTTCGTGGCTGCAACAGTCAGGACATCAGCTCTTATGGCTGGGTGCCACCTTTGGGTCGCCATGGAGATATGCTGACTCACACCAGTGGTGATTTTGTCATGATCTGCGCCAAGAAAGAGGAAAAGATTCTTCCCGCCAGTGTTATCAAAGATGCCCTGGAAGAAAAAATAGAAACGATAGAACAGGAAGAACAACGGGAAGTGTTCAGTAAGGAAAAAAAAGCGCTCAAGGACGACATTATGATGGAGCTGCTGCCCAGAGCTTTCACCAAACATCAGAAAACGTTCGCTTACATGGATACAAGAGAGGGCTGGCTGGTTGTGGACGCTTCTTCTTTCAAGAAAGCAGAAGAACTGACCAGCTGTCTGAGAGAATGCCTCGGTAGCCTGCCGGTTATTAACCCCCCCTTAAAGAACCTGCCCTCAGCGTCCATGACACAATGGCTTTCAGAAAACCCTGCTGTCCCAGCCCCCTTTATTCTGGGTGACGAATGCGACCTGCGAGAGCCTGGTGATGAGGGTGGGCAAATCAATGTCCGTCGGCAGGCATTGATCACAGAAGAAATTCAGGCTCACCTGGAGGGCGGCATGCAGGTGAGCAAATTGTCCCTGCAATGGGATGAAGCACAAACTTTTGTGCTCAGTGATGATCTGATTGTACGAAAGCTGAAGTTCACTGAAGTGATCCAGGATCAACTGGACGAAGTAGAAGCAGAAACTGCGGCGGAACAATTCGATGCCGATTTCGCAGTCATGAGCCTTTCCCTGAGAAAGCTGATCAATGACCTGGCAGAGGCGCTAGGCGGACTTACAGAAGGGACAACTGAATCTTAAGCGACGGTTCAGGTAAGAAAACCCGCCACCGGGCTTCCCTTCACAGGAAGCCCAACTCATACCAACTCACTAATCCGTCAATGCATCAACCCAAACAGCTTGCCACGATAAAGCTTGGCCAGTGGGTCTCCAGCCCCCAACTGATCAAAAACCTTCAACATTAACAGTCTGGCTCCGTCTTCACGGAAGGCACGGTCTGTTCTGACAATCAAAAGAAGGTTTTCCAGGGCCTGCTCATTGTCATCGGCAATCACCTGACGGATAGCAAGCTGATAACGAGCCTCATGATCGTTTTCATCATCATGAAGGCGAGCTTCCAGTTCTGCCATTTGCGGTGCCCGGACCACCATCTCATAGAAAGCCAGCTTCGCCCTGGGCTGGGCAATGCCTGCGGCATCGGCAGGCAGTGCAGCCATCAAGGCTTTGGCATCGTCAACACGATCCAGTTCCAGCAGAAGGTTAACCTGAAGTACCTGAAGCGCCTGATTTTCGGGCTCTTCCTGTAAAATCTGCTGCAACAGCAGCAGCGCCTGCTCGTGCTGCCCCTCGTCAATCAACTGATCGACCTGCAAACGTATACGCTCCACAGGGCTCATTGTCAAAGGATCCAGCACTTCTTTCAGAGCCACCTCAGTCTGTAAACCGGACAACACCTGCACAGGTTGTCCCTGATGGAAGAAAACCAGTGTCGGGACACTGCGGACACCCAGCTGAGCCATTAACTGCTGACCCAGAGGTTGATCTGCATCCAGTTTGGCCAACAAAAACTTACCCTGATAGCTCTCTACCAGATTGGCCAGAATCGGTAGCTGACTTTTGCAGGGCTCACACCACTCAGCCCAGATATCCAGTAGCACCGGTCGCTGGGCCGACTGTTCAACTAATACTTCTCGAACATTTTCTTCTGTCAGATCAACAATATTCGGCAATTCGTTCATACTCAGATTCTCTAGCCGCCTCGTCAGGAGTGCAGCATTCTTTAATAAAAAGTTGTCATAAAGGGCGTTAAAGGCAGCTCATATGACTTGTTAGTGAAGCATTACTGCAATCTTACCCACAAAATCTGTGGATAACTTTGTGGAAGAACCTGCCAAATCATTCAGAAAGACTGATTCTTACTGCCTCACATACAAATCGATCACTTTTTGATCAATTATTTTTCTTTAATTTTCAACAAGTTACAACTCATCCTTATAAAATCAATTACTTAGACCCGATGCGTTTTTTTGACGTCAAGGGCTTGACATTTGTGCATAAAAAACAGATGACGTAAGCCTTATTCAGATCATCTATTGAAAAAAGAGGGCAAATTACCGTCATACCGCAGGTTTTCGCTAATAACCAATCGCTATTAAGCGGCCAACCCCCGTCAACCGGCTCAAACGACTGAAGAACGCCCGACTAAAACCTTTAATCAATCAAACCATATTGATCCTTGAGAATGGCTACAATTTCGGCTTTGGGGCTGTCTGAGAGTTGAACAGGCTCGCCTGTAATGCGCTCAGCAATATCCAGATAGGTTCTGGATACAGCCATCATAATGGATTGAGGCAGCTCGTTTTCTTCGGCCAGGGCCCGTCGCTCGTGCATTCTGTCCTTGTTGAGCAGAATGTCAGGGTCAGGAAAATAATTCAGCAACTGTTGGCGAAAACCTTCCTTGGAGTTTTCCACCACCTTACCCACTCTGTATGACGCACCGTCCCAGATTCTGGATGAATCCGGTGTTCCTACTTCATCCATGTAAATTAGCCTGTCCTGACCACTGGCAGTGGCGACATACCCAAACTCAAACTTGGTATCCACAAACACCTGATCCAGCTTGCCAAGGGCTTCGGAAATGACATCAAAGCCTTCTTTAAGAAGCCTTTCATAACGATCAATATCTTCGGGCTTGTGAAAGTTAAAAGACCTGTAATTTGCCTCAAGGTCAGCACGAGTGATATTAACATCATCCACCTCCGGCACACCGGGAATCCCTTTCAGAATACCCTTGGTGGAAGGTGTTATCAGCAACTCCGGTAATTTCTGATCCTTCTCAAGACCATCCGGAAGCCGGATACCACAGAAATCACGCTCACCCTTGCTGTAGGCACGCCACATGGATCCTGTAATGTATTGACGACAGATCGCTTCAATCATCACTGGCCGGGCTTTTTGAACGATCCAGACGAAGGGATGGGGAATATCCAGTATGTGGCTGTCAGCCAGCCCCGATTCCCTGAACAATTTGAACCAGTGATTGGAGATCGCATTCAGGGCAGCCCCTTTTCCGGGTACACCCTGCATGTTTCCTTCACCCTTCCAGATGCAGTCAAAGGCACTCATCCGGTCAGAAATCACCATGATAGCCAGAGGCGTATCACCGGCTACATCATAGCCCTTTTCCCTGATCAGACGACGGCTGTCCGCCTCTGTCAACCAATAAACAGAGCGGACCTTACCTGAGTGCACGGGAAGCTCTGTTCGAATAGGAAGGTCGTTATTTACGGCCAGTACTTTATCAGCAAAGCTCATTGCCAACATCCTGCATTCTACTAATGGACAATCAACTGAAGCGAACAGGAGCCGCTCCATGGAACTGTTTCGTTGCCTGGCAAACAAAACAAAAAAGCCAGTCATGGAGACTGGCTTTTACAATGCGATTCTACCCTATTTGAGGTTTTCCTTCACAAGATTCAGCAACTTACGACTGATCTCGGCAGGTGCTGAGGTATTGGCATCCTTTTCTACCGAGACCCTGACGACCCCATTCAATTCTGAAACTCTCATTAACAGAACATCCTTGGGTGCCTCTTTCTTTTCATCGCCGCCAAACCAACCACTGAACCAGCCACTGGATTCTTTGTCTTTTTTGACCACTCCTTCAGGATCTACCTGCAGGTAGAAAATACCTGCGGAGCGGTTCTTATCGGTCACATCCACCCCAGCCTGTTGCAGTGCAGCATCAACAGCAGACCAGCTACGGGCATAGGAGAGCTGATCCATTCTCAGTAGCGGATTACCAGCACCGTCCTGCTCCATAACAGCCTGGTTGCCCAGATTCAGATCCTGAGCCAGATAAGAGACGGATTTTTCACTGCCATCACGCACCATGAACAGCAGCAGTTCATTCAATATACTGTCAACCATCTTCTGACTGCGCCCAGCAAAGTTGTTCCACCCTGGCTCAGTGGTGATTCTCTGGCCTTCTTCAGGAACGGCGCGAGACTTGATCTTCAAACGCACCTCAGAGGAATCTGGTTTCACACCCTGGCGCACTTCGAACTGGAAACGATCTTCAACAGGACCGGTCACCTCAGCACCCATCAACTTACTGAAGGCACGGGAGACATAACCTTTTTCCGGGTCTTTGCCCAGATCAGTCCACTCTGTTTCAAGAACGCCCTGTTTGACATCCCGGGATCTGGCCGGAATGTTGTTTTCTTCCAGGAAAGCCAGAACTTTTGGCCAGACTTCACCGGGCGAATGCCCCACCAGCAACCACTCTTCATCACCTGCCCTTTCGATGGTATAGACGCCACCTGCTTCCTGAGTCAGGCGCTGGTCAGGTCTGGGCACATCAAAATCGGATTCCAGTTGCGAGTGGTCCGCAGAAATGGGCGGAATAGACAAGGATTCCACCATGGGCTCTGCATTCATTTGCTCAGGTATTTCCAGCGACCTGGTCACCCGTGCCTGAGTATAATCACCGGATTTATCCCGGAAATAACCCTCCTTGCCGAATGGATTGGAACAACCTGCCAGTGCCAGAGCACAGGCCATAACCGGCAAGGTTTTCATCACTCGCGACATACGATCTCCATTCTGAAAAGCTCCATAACAATCCCCCGGATGATACCTTCGTTTCCCGGGTTCAGTCATAATCAGGTGCCGGGATCAGGCTCAACGCCTGGTCCCTTGAATAATTAAATCAGTTCAGCCTGCTTCAAGGCTTCACGTAGAACCGGGTGGCAACCTTCGGACAAGGGCGTCAGTGGCAGGCGTATGCCCTCTCCAATCAGTCCCATTTCCGACAACGCCCATTTCACAGGAATCGGATTCGCCTCAACAAACAGATTCTGATGCAATCCGTCCAGTTTAGCGTTAATCGCCTCGGCTGTAGCGCGATCTCCATTAAGAGCCGCTACACACATTTCATGCATTTTCCGAGGAGCCAGATTATTGGTTACAGAAATAACACCGTTAGCGCCCTGCAACATCATCTCCATGCCGGTAGCGTCATCACCGGAGTATATAGCAAAGTCATTACCGCACAGTTCACGAATCTCGATGCCACGCTCGACAATGCCGGTGGCTTCTTTTATACCCACGATATTTTCGTGACCGGAAAGACGCGCCACAGTTTCAGGCAACATATCCACGGCGGTACGACCGGGTACATTATAGAGAATCTGAGGAATGGCCACAGAGTCAGCAATGGTTTTATAATGCAGGTACAAACCTTCCTGGGTTGGCTTGTTGTAATAAGGAGTCACCAGCAGGCAGGCATCAGCTCCCAGGATTTTTGCCTCTGCTGTCAATAAAACAGCTTCCTGGGTAGAATTTCCTCCGGTACCGGCAATCACCGGAATACGGCCACTAACCTGTCTGACAATCCGTTTAATCACTTCGCAGTGTTCTTGCACGGTCAGAGTAGCAGATTCTCCGGTAGTACCCACTGCCACGATGCCATCAGTACCTTCCTCTATATGAAATTCAACCAGTTTCTGGAGACGTTCCCAGTCCGGCTCTCCATCGTCCTGCATCGGGGTCACAAGCGCTACAAGGCTACCGGTAATCATCTATCCACTCCAAGAGATCAGTCATAAGCTGTGCATAATGTTACTGACGCGCACCGGCATTAACAAGAGCAGCGTTGACATTCTGCCCGACTCAGTCCAGCTTTATAGACCATTGTCAGTCATTCGCACTATGCTACAGGTTCGCTGCATCTGAAAACAATCTGTTGATCTGGCCGTTTTTGTGGCTGAATATAAAATTCTGACATCTATTAAAGCCAGCTGAAGCAGAGACAACCGTTTACTATTCAGACTTACTATCAAAGACAAGAGAATCGAAGGAAGAACAATGAGTTTTACCCTAGGCCAACCCGTTACGGAATTCACCGCCCAGGCAACCAATAACACCACCGTCACCCTGTCAGAACTGAAAGGCAAGAAGGTCGTCATCTATTTCTACCCCAAAGACAACACTCCGGGCTGCATCAGTGAAGGCCAGACTTTCCGGGATCTGTTCCAGGAATTTCAGGAAGCTGACACCCTGATTTTCGGTGTCTCCCGTGACAGCCTGAAATCTCACGAAAATTTCAAGGCTAAACATGAGTTCCCGTTCGAGCTGATCTCCGATCCGGACGAAGAACTCTGCAAACTGTTTGATGTCATCAAGTTAAAGAATATGTACGGCAAAGAGTACATGGGAATTGAGCGCAGCACGTTCCTCATTGATCGTGAGGGCACCCTGCAACATGAGTGGCGTAAGGTGCGGATCAAAAACCATGTAGAAGACGTTCTACAGGCTACTCAGGCACTGGGTTAATCATACAAACGGGCCATCTATCCGTGATGGCCCTCAAAGAAATATTCCAATGATAATCAGATGGACCGGTTTCGTTGTATTGATGAAAGGCTAGCTGACCTTTTCCACATCATGCACACTGGGCCAGGCATTCATCACTGCCTTTAGCAGGGTCGCCAGCGGAATAGCAAAGAATATTCCCCAGAAGCCCCAGACTCCCCCAAACACCAGAACCGCAACAATAATAGCAACCGGGTGCAGGTTAACCGCCTCGGAAAACAGCAGGGGAACCAGAACATTGCCATCCAGAGCCTGAATGATGCCGTACACAATCATCAGCATCATGAACTCATGTCCCACACCCCATTGAAACAGACCAATCAGGGCAATAGGAATGGTAACCACAGTAGCACCGATATAGGGAACCACTACTGAAAAGCCCACCAGCACAGACAGCAGAACGGCATAGTTCAACCCCAGCCAGGCAAAAGCCACAAAACTGACTCCACCAACAATCAAAATTTCAATAACCTTACCCCGTATGTAGTTGGCAATCTGGTCATTCATTTCGTCCGCCACCTGAATAATCAGGCGACGCCGCATAGGTAAGCGGTTACCAATCCAGCCGAGCAGTTCAGTTTTATCCTTAAGAAAAAAGAATACCAGGATGGGCACCAGAATCAGATAAACCAGGATACCCAGGGCACCAGGCAACCTGGAGATAGAGAACGACAACGCCCAGGGTCCGAACTTGGCCAGATGCATATTGATAGCACTACTGAGAGCCGCTGTCTGGGATTCCGAAATAAAGGCTGGATAGAGCTCTGGCAATTCTTTCAGAATCATCTGTCCCTGCCTCACCATATTCGGCAGCTCATTCAGTAAGCCGGTGACTTGCTGCCAGATCAATGGAATCAACAGGAATATTGAAATAAGCAGAACCGCCATAAAGAGAGTGAAAATGAGGCTGACGGCCAGGAGATGGGGTACCCCCCATTTTTCGAGTAAGTTCACCACACCTTGCATCAAAAAGGCCAATACCATTGCCGCCAGCAGCGGGGCCAACATATTCCCCATAAAGATGATGACCAAAAACCCGGTCACCAGCATCAACAGCAGCACCAGAGCCTCATGATCTGACAGGTAACGGTTCAGCCAATCCCTGATGATATCCAGCATATTTTCTTCCTTATGACTTACTCAGAAAACTGACCAGGTTGTCTATTGTCAGTCAGGCTCGGGATATTAACAATCCGATCTTATTTATGCTCGAGAGTAAAGATAAATACCCCTGAAGCTTCATCACTGGCCAACAGTTTATGACCACTGATGCAGGCAAAGCTGGCAAAATCCCGAACCGAGCCCGGATCTGTGGCCTGAATCCGCAACACTTCGCCCTGATCCATTTTACTGAGCGCCTGCTTGGCTTTGAGCAGAGGGAGCGGACAACTCATTCCCTTCAGATCCAGTTCAACATCCACTTCTATCATAATGAAACTCATTCTCCCTCAGCGAAGCTGAAATTCAGCTGTACAGGAACTCTGCTGCCAATGTTATGCTGCACTGACTGATAATTAATAAACCAGTAAAGCGCTTACAGTGTAAAAATGTTTCCAAGTGCCATGCATACACTTGCCCAAAAACGGCAGGCAAGCTGTTACCCCACCCGACTCTCACTAAAAGGCTCTGGTGCAAACGTCGCTGACCTGTAGAATAGAGAGATGACTGCTCTTTCCATCGCCAGAAGTTGCCAGTCATGATAAACGCACTACCGGCCTCACCCGAAAGGTAAGGAGGCCGTAAAATACTATGTTTTTTTTCACGGCTGTTTGAGCCAGCACCTCTATGACGATACAGTGTACCGCAGATTATACGAGTATGGATATTCTATGAAGCAACCGGGTTTCCTGATGGCAGCCCTGCTAAGCACCTGGCTCGGAACTTCTTCCGCAGTGGTAAGCGCGGCCCCAATTGAACTGCCCAGACTGGGGGACAGCACCTCCGCAGTCGTCTCGCCTCAACAGGAGTATGAGCTGGGACAGACTTATCTGAAATATATACGTAGCCGAACCCGTACGGTGAGTGACCCCGAGGTCAAGGAATACCTCGAAAGACTCACCTATCGCCTGGCTGAATTCAGTGAGATTAAAGATCACCGATTAAACACCATAGTGATAGACAGTAGCGTATTGAACGCTTTTGCAGCACCGGGCGGAATCATCGGCGTCAACTCCGGACTGTTCTTCAACGCGGACACAGAAGCTCAATTTGCTGCCGTACTCGCTCACGAATTAGCACACCTGAGCCAGCGCCATTACGCCCGAAATGTTGAAGACGCCAAAAACAAGAGCCTGCCGACCGCTGCCGCTGTTCTTGCATCGGTTGTCCTGATGGCAACAGCAGGAACTGAAGTAGGTGCCGCAGCACTATCAACAACGATGGCCGGCATCCAGTCCAGTCGTTTGCGCTTCAGCAGACAATTTGAGCGCGAAGCAGACAATATTGGCATTCTGACTCTTGCCAAGGCGGGCTTTGATCCTCAGGCCATGCCTGAAATATTTGAGAACATGAACAAGTCCAGGCGTTATCAAAGCAGACCTCCGGAGTTTCTACTGACGCACCCTGTTACCGACAACCGTATTTCAGACTCCAGAGCCAGAGCTGCACAATTGCCTTCCAAGGGTTCCCAGGGCAGCAGCCTTGATTATTCTTTAATTCGAATGAGACTGTTCGTACTCAGCACCGAAGATCCGGCCCGTTACGCACATCAGTTACAGAAGGAGCTGGAGTCCAGTCATACCAGCTCGGAAGACATTACCCGCTATGGTCTTGCACTGGCGAGCATTGAAGCACGAGATTACAAAACAGCAGAAAAAGAACTGACTGCGCTACTGAAGAAACACCCTCGCAACCTGCATTTGATTATGGCTCAGGCCAGACTCGAATCAGTTACCGGAAAATCCGATGAAGCGATTAAACGACTGGATGCGGCGCTTTCAATTCATCTGGATAACTATCCGTTGATGGCGACCAAAGCGGATATTTTGATTCAGGCAAAAAAATTCAGCGAAGCCAGAGACCTTCTTCTGAAACTGAGTCGCAGTCGACCCGACGACCCGGATATCTGGTATGAACTGGCGGAAGCCCAGGGTCAGTCCGATGACATTCTGGGCTTACACCAGGCTCGGGCAGAGTACTTCTTCTTAACAGGCAATCTTGACGATGCCATCAAGCACCTTCAGTTTGCTCGAAAAATGGTGGGAGATAATTACGCCCTGAGAGCCAAGATCGACAAAAAGTTAAACGACATATTCGAATATCGTAAGAAACTTGAAAAAAGCTGATCAGAAAAGGCCGTCATTGTCGGCGGCCATACCTCAGGCTGATAGTGATGCCGTGAAGTCGAGCATACGATTCAGAGGTATCAGAGACTTCTCTCGCAACTCATCATCGACATTCACCAGATTCAACTTGCCTGGTTTTTCCAGACACTGAACCAGTGCTTCCAGAGAGTTCATTGCCATCCACGGACAATGGGCACAACTCTTGCAGGTAGCACCGCTACCCGCAGTTGGAGCTTCTACAAAAGACTTGTCTGGGGAAGCCTGTTGCATTTTGTAGAAAATACCTCGATCCGTTGCCACGATAAAGGTTGAGTTTGGCATTTCCTGAGAGGCTTTCAGCAATTGGCTGGTAGAACCAACGACGTCTGCCACCTGGACAACAGAGTCTGGTGATTCAGGGTGCACAAGAATCGCAGCATCCGGGTAAACCCGTTTGAGGTCTTCAATACCCCTGGCCTTGAACTCTTCATGAACGATACAGCTACTGTTCCAGAGCAGCATGTCTGCCCCGGTGTTCTTTTGGATGTAACTGCCCAGATATTTATCCGGCCCCCAGATGATTTTTTTGCCCTGATCCATCAGATGCTCAACGATGTCCACAGCACAACTGGAAGTCACAACCCAGTCAGCCCGTGCTTTTACCGCCGCAGATGTATTGGCATAGACAACCACTTCACGATCGGGGTGCTGATCACAAAAAGCCGAAAACTCATCGACCGGACAACCAAGATCAAGAGAGCACTCTGCCTCCAGCGTTGGCATCAGAACACGTTTTTGAGGGCTGAGAATCTTGGAAGTCTCACCCATAAAGCGAACGCCAGCAACGACCAGAGTATCCGCAAAGTGATCACGTCCAAAGCGAGCCATTTCCAGGGAGTCCGCTACATAACCACCGGTTTCTTCGGCCAGCGCCTGAACGACAGGGTCAGTGTAATAATGAGCAACAAGAACAGCGTTTTCCTGTTCCAGAAGCTCTCGCACTTTCTGCTTCAGTGCTTGCTCTTTTGCTTCGTCCAGGCCCTGAACGGGTGCGCTACCGAGATGCTCCTGAACAAATGCTCTATCACTAAGTACACTCATAAAAATTGTTCTGAAAGTCTCTAGAAGACATTATTAGGCAAATCCACGCGATTTTAACACAAATGAAAGATTCAGACAGCCGGGAAAAAGAGAAGAGGAGTTGGTGGGTCGTGTAGGATTCGAACCTACGACCAATTGGTTAAAAGCCAACTGCTCTACCAACTGAGCCAACGACCCGACGCGGCGCCATATTACTCAGTCGGTTAAATCTTGCAAGTTTTTTCTTCAGCCTTCCCTGCCTGTCAGGTATCAGGCGCTAACGCATCTGTTTAGTCACTGAATACTCATCTGCGAATGATTCCAACCCTGAAGTATTCCACTAAAACTGACCAGTTGACCCTCCGGTAACGTCCTGAATTTAGACTAGGATTATACCAGTTTCTATAAACCTCCTTTAACTAAGGTAGCCTCATGTCATCCAAAGGATTATGGCCTCTCTCCCTTTTTTTTACCTACGCTTTGTTATCCTCTGAAGCTGCCATTGCCAGCCAGAACGGAGTAATGCTTCTCGGCAGTAAAAAGCTGGATTACAGTGAAGATCAGCCAATCCTGGGAATTTCTTCCATCCGTTACGACAAAGCCTACAATCAATTCATTCTGCTTTCAGATGATACCGGGGCCATTCCCAACTATTACAACAAAAACGGCTTGCCCCGATACTATCTCATCCCGGAAGAAACCCTGATTACCAGGAAAGGCATTCCAAAAAGCAAAGGTACTTTCTTGCAAGAGTCTGGCAGACGGGTCAGAGAAGTTGTCATTGAACCTAATGACTCTGTTTTTTGGACAACCCATGGGCATATTGATACAGAAGGCTTTGACTTTCTTGGCGACAGTGCTTTTCTGGTCGCTTCGGAACAAAACGCGACCTTTCTGTTCAACCTGGTCTGCCCCTGGATTCGATTCCCTGGATGGAATATTCACAGCTCTCTTCTGAAAGTAGGAAGAGACGGATCTCTTCTGGGCGCATACCAATACCCCAGAGAATTTTCCAATATCGGCTGGCGCTTTGACTGGAAGATACCTCACTGGGTACCCGGCATCTATGACACTCAGTTCAACTGGCACAGTGAAGACCCCAATAAAAAGGGGGTCAAGCGAAACCGGGGCTTCGAAACTGTCATCCACCTTCCGGGAACCCCTGATTATCTTGCTATATCTGAACAGGGGATTCTTCAGGATGAACAACATCATAAAGGCCCTGTACCTGGTCGGGTATTGCGTTTCTCAATGGCTGAAGCGGTCCATCAGGTTTCAGCTTCTGTGAAACCAGACATTCAATACCACTATCAGCCCACTTCTGTTCCTGCAGAGCTTTACAACCCCGAGGTAGACGTCATTGTACAGAGCATCAGCGACGCCCAGGCCGTCAACAATCACCAGTTTCTTGTCATCGAAAAAAATTTCATCAGGAAAGCCGACAGAAAAACCGTAAACTATACATACACGGAAGTTTATCTGGTTGATCTGGATAACCCTCTTCCCCCAACCCAGGGCAATAAATGCACCTGTCCAGAAGAGCAACCGAAAGAGACTGCTAATACGTCTCTGCCCTTACTGAGAAAGAAGCTTCTGCTGAGCACCCGGGATTTTGAAAAAACCTTCCCGGACTTTAAAAGAATCAATATCGAAGGGGTGACGATTGGACCTCACGGGACTGACGACAGCAGGCTACTGGTTCTGGTTGGCGATAATGGTGCCAATTTTCCCAAGCCAAGAAGCACTGATGTTATCTTCTTCAGAGTGCCTGAAAAACTGTTCAAGATGCAATAGATCTCCTGACTGCCGTACTCAGGACTGGCTTGAGAACGACAGTATGAACTTGAACAGACCTGCAAACGTTCAGCGGTCAGGTTGGATCACTCAAGATTCTACATAAGGCGTTGGGTCGGCGACAGAGGCTTCGGCAAAGCCCTTTTTACGATAGCGGCAGCTGTCACAGACACCACAGGCGCGACCTTGTTCGTCAGCCTGATAACAAGAAACGGTCATCCCGTAATCAACCCCCAGACGACTGCCTTCCTTTATGATCTCAGCCTTGGTCAGCTCCAGCAGTGGAGCGCGGATATGAAAGTGATCCCCTTCAACTCCCGCTTTGGTGGCCAGGTTAGCCATTTTCTCGAAAGCCTCGAGGTACTCAGGACGACAATCCGGATAGCCGGAATAATCTACATCATTAGCGCCAATGAAAATGTCCCGGGCACCGAGAATTTCAGCCCAACCCAGTGCCAGAGAAAGAAATACAGTATTTCGTGCTGGTACATAAGTTACAGGGATACCCTCGCCCAGATCCTCAGGGACATCAATATCATCATCTGTCAAAGCAGAGCCACCAAGATCACGCAAGTCCAGTTTCAGGGTTTTATGATCCCTGGCACCCAATGCCTCAGAAACACGAATAGAGGCTTCGAGTTCTGCTCTGTGTCGCTGACCGTAATCAAAGCTGACGGTATAGCACTCATATCCCTGATCTCTGGCAATGGCGAGTACTGTGGAAGAATCCAGACCACCGGACAGTAAAATGACTGCTTTTTTTGTCATGCTCTTTATTCCTATTTTTCTTCGCTCATGGCCTGCTTTTCTATAAATGCGGCCAAGTCGAGGGTTACAGCGACGCTCGCGACAATCGACGATCCAGCGCTGACCAGACTGTTATAAAACGCTTACGAGTTAACTTAAATAGCTTGCAGCCTACCTGATTAGGATTTTGACTCAAACACCGGCTTTGTCGCCCCAGATCACGCGATGTAATTGCACCTGAAACCGAACCGGAAGCTTGTCTGAGATGATCCAGTCAGCCAGCCGATCAGGAGCCAACTGGTCGTTGACGGGAGAAAACAGTACATCTGACACCCGGCCCGCAAGGTTGTACTGCAACATTTTACTGACCGACCACTCATAATCTTCCCGATTGGCAATGACGAACTTAACCTGGTCATTAGCGGTAAGGTGTTCAATATTCTCGTACAGATTCCTGTGACTTTCACCAGATGCCGGTGGCTTGAGGTCGAGCACTTTGACCACTCGCTCATCCACCAGGGAAACATCCAGAGCACCACTGGTTTCCAGTGATACTTCATAGCCTTTGTCTACCAGCTGCTCAAGCAGAGGCAGACAATTTGGCTGCCCAAGAGGTTCACCGCCTGTTACACAGACATATTTAGCGCCATAGTCGTCTACCTCCTTTATGATCTCGTCGAGAGACATACGGGTGCCACCGTGAAATGAGTACTCGGTATCACACCAGACACAACGAAGTGGACAGCCCGTCAGACGGACAAACACTGTAGGCAGGCCCGAGGTACGGGACTCTCCCTGCAGGGAGTGAAAAATTTCAGTAATTCTGAGGGTATCAGCAGTCATTGAGCTCTCACCAGACATTCAGGTCGGCAATACTAGGAGCCCATCCTACTTAAGTCAATTTTGGTTTAACTGCCCGAGCAGAATGCAAGATCCCCTCAAGGGAGAAAACAGGAAATGGATGAAATACCCAAACAGAGTCGACGCCCACCCGGAGGCAGGCAGAATTAATCAGGAATCGGACATATTCCTGAGATAGGTATCTGACAATCGGGCAGCAGCACTGCCGGGGTATTGACTGATCACTGATTCAAGGTGTTTCCTGGCAGCGTCTTTTTCGCCTTGCAAATCAAGAATACGACCCAGCTTGTAGGTAGCGTCAGATACTTTCGGACTGTCCGGATAATTGTCAATCAGAGACTGAAAGTCGCCCAGAGCTTCCTTGTATTTGCCCTGAGCCATCTGAACTTCACCTAACCAGTATTGGGCATTATCCGAAAACTGACCTTTGGGATAGTCTTTCAACAACTTTTTCAAGGCCGTAATAGCCTCATCAAAACGCTTGTCCTTGATCAGGGAGAAAGCAGCCTGATAAGCAGCTTCCTCGCGGGCACCAGTCTCAGACACTGAAGGCTTGTTACCGATAGCAGGTAAAGTCACCGGGGAGTTTGAAGCGCCTCCTGCGGCAGCAGGCGCCTCACCAGAAGAGTCACCCAGACGAGAAATGCGCTGATCAAGATCCAGGTAACGCTCCCGGTTCTCTTTCTGCAGCTGCCTGATCTGATAAGCCTGCTCTTCCAACTGCCCTCTGAGGGTCATGGTCTCCTGACGAAGCTCATCCACCAGGTTCAATAAGTGGGCAGTACCTCCTGCCGATGATGCCACTGAAGTCGATTCACGAGTTTGTGAACTCTTGACAGAATAAGCATTTCCAGAAGGCTGGGAGTCCACCACCGGCACCTCTGCCTGAACATAAGAGGCCAGGCCGACAACAACAAAAGCAGAGCAAACAGATCGTTTCAGAGGCATTCAGTCTCATTCCCTGTCGGGCAGCCATGAGTCTGAAATGCTGCCCACCCAAGGGCTTTGCACCAGTGAATGGGCCATGGCTGCATTATGAAATCAATATTTTTCTAAAACTATGGCCATCAGTTGATCACAATGTGAGCACGACGGTTCATAGCCCAGGCAGTTGCATTGTGAGCCGGGTCCAGAGGCTTCTCAAAACCAAAGCTAATCACTTCAATGCGGCTTGGAGATACACCCTTGCTGACCAGGTAGTTCTTAACTGCATTAGCACGACGCTCGCCCAGAGCCAGGTTATATGTGCGAGTTCCGCGCTCATCCGTATTACCCTGAATGGTGATTTTCTTGCCACGGCCTTCAGAGGAATTCAGATAAATAGCCTGTACGTCCAGAGCCTTATAATCGCTCTCTTTCAGCTTAGAGCTGTCAAAAGCAAAGTGATAAGTTTTATGCGCCAGCAATTGTTCGATCTCTTCAGGGGTAGCCTGAATCTCACCGCTATCAATTACGGCTTGAACAGCAGGGCTATAAGCAGGGAAGGTTTCAATCACAACTTCTTCAGTCGCGAAGTCAGTGTTAGATTCAACATCAGAAGTACTCTGACCACCTGTAGAGGCACAACCAGCCAGCCAGAGTGCAGTGGCAGTGAGTGCGGTGGCTTTGACAAAATTGGCAAAACGCATGACAAGCTCCAATTGTTCGTTCAATGTTGGTAAATCAAAATCAATGTATTGATTGATGCAGTACAGTATCAGAACTGCAGACTCCGGACTAGCCCGAATACCAAGGGGGTCAGCTGAACTTGCAACTTCTTCGGCCTGAAATCCGGAAAGAGCGTCCAGCGCTACAGATGAATTTGATTGAATAAATTAACTATTCGCACAAGACCATTTGAAGAGCTGGCTCACTCTACTGAATTTTATGCTCGAATGCCAAGTTCGACTGACTCCAGCGAACCAATCCAACCCGATTTAGCGCTGTGTAGCTATTGATGGCCCCCAAACCGGCTCTCTGACATCACCCTCCGCCGATGGCAAGCGATATTTTACCCGACCATCCGCTGTAACAATGCCAAGCTCCCCGTTTTTGCCTCCCGATACCGCATAGATTAGACGACGGCCCCCAGGGGAAACACTGGGCGAATCTTCCAACCGGGCAGACGTAAGCTGACGCAGTCGTCCAGTATCAAGATCCAGAATGGCGATGTTAAATTCTGTGGCTCCCTGACCTTTATGGACTAGTGCCAGAGATTTACCATCAGGGAATACTTTAGCACGGGCATTGAATTTACCAGTAAACGTCAGCCGTTTAGGTTTGCCTTCAGCAACCACAGTACCGTTCGACAACCTGTCAAGACCGATCTGATAAATCTGGGCACTGCCTCCCCGGTTAGATGTAAAGATCAGACTTTTCCCATCTGGCATCCAGTCTGGCTCAGTATCAATCGAGAAATGTGATGTAATCTGACTGAGTTTGTCAGTGGCCAGATCCATCACATAAATGTCCGGATTCTGCTCCTTGGACAGAACCAGTGCCAACTGCCTGCCATCAGGAGAAAATACCGGAGAGCTGTTCAACCCTTTGAAGTCAGTTATCTTCTGACGTTTACCGGTAGCCAGTTCCTGAATATAGATAGCCGGACGACCGGTTTCAAAAGAAGCATAGGCAACACGACTGCCGTCGGGTGACCAGCTCGGTGACAGTATAGGCTCTCTTGAACGAAGTATCTCGCGCTGGCGCTGACCATCGGCATCGGCATAGTTTAGACTGTAATCCGTATGTTCAGCACTTTTACGATCAGCAGTGACATACATGATTCGGGTCGAGAAATCGCCGGGAATACCGGTGATCTTTTCGTATATCGCATCACTGATATGATGAGCCAACCCGCGCAGCTGACTTTCATCGCCTCGAACCCTGCCTTTCATAATGCTTTTCTGGCGAACAATATCAAACAGCTGATAGTCCACTTCAAACGTATTGCCTTCCTGTTTAACCTCTCCGGTAACCAGGTAGGAAGCACCCAGTATATTCCAGTCACGGTAAACAACATCTTTGGCACTGGATGGAAAGCTGAGCATATCCTTTCTGGGCAAAGCTGCAAACAGGCCGCTGAAATGAAGGTTATCTTCTACAACAGAAGCCATATCTTCGGGCAGAATTTTCTTACCATTCCAGCTGAAGGGTGGTACTGCCACCTTGACGGCCTTGTCATTACCCTGGGTTACTTCGATTGTGAGAATGGCCTGAGCACTCTGCATTGATAACAGCAGGGCAACAAACAGAGATGAGACCAAAACGCTCCTACTTCGGAACCATGAAAATATTGCAGAAGAGATTAATAGGTAAACACGACGACAGGTGTCTTCCCTGAAGACAGTCTGCTTACTTTTAAAGCTGCCCGACAATCCGGCAGAAAACCATTGCAGTTGTTGCTTCATCTCACCAGATCCTCTGGCCTGAACCTAAAGTTAATGCGCTTGAATTTATTATCGAACACACGCCGTTCCAGCTTTTTCAATTCAGGAAAAGGCGCCGCCCTCTGTATCGCCTGTACGACAGAACGATCATAGGCATCATTACCACTGCCTTCAAGCAACCTTACTTCCAGCAAGTCACCAAAAGGCGACAGACTGAGCTGAACCAGAGCCACCATATTGTTACGGGCACTGGGCGGTCGGTTCCAGTTCCGGGCAATAAGGTTTTTCAGCAGTTCGGAGTAGTAAGCTACTTCTCCAGCCTCTTGTTCTGCCTGCTCGGCAGCAACTGCCTGAGCCTGTTCACGGGCAACCCGCTCCTGCTCAAGCTGTCTGAGTAACGCTTCCTGTTGCTTTTTCTTCCTGTTTTCTTCAGCCAGACGCTGCTGTCGCTCTTGTTCTTTACGAGCTGCTTTTTCCTTTTTTGCTTTCTCTTTGGCTGCATGCTCTTTTTTCAGAGCCAGCTCTTTCTGTTTTTTAATTTCTGCCTGTCGGCGGGCTTCTTCTTTGCGCTTCTGAGCAGCAAGCTCACGAGCTTTTTGTGCCGAGTTGTCTACAACAGGCTTGGGCGCTGGCGGTATTGGCTTTGGCTGGGCAATTTCAACGACACTGGCTTTGATACTTTTTGGCGCTACAATCCTCAACTCATCTGCAGTTGACCAGTCCCAGGACACCAGACCCAGTATCAGAACGTGCAGCAGTAAGGAAAACACCACTGCAAACCCGTAACCCTGAAAAAGCTTATGATTCAATAAAGCACCGATCAATGGAATTTTCTTCATTACAGCCCTGCGTTCCACAACACCATGATCATGATTTGTTCTGACTGACAGTCAAACCAGGGGATAACACTTTCTATCATCAGCGCTTCGTCCGTTCATTGAGCAACGCAGGATCTGTAATCAATCCCACATCATTAACACCTACTCCCTGTAATCTGGCCATCAGCTCAACCACTGAGCCATAGTCAACTTTACGATCCCCCTTTATCAACACCCGGGTCTCGGGACTGGCAGAAAGAACCTTACCTACCTTCTCACTGATTTCATCCATTCCTTTGGCACTTTCCTGATGACCGCCCAGATCAATAAAGAACTTGCCATCGGACTGGACAGAGATAATCAGAGTCTTGGCATCATCAGGCAGTGGCATCGGATTACTGGTTGCCTTCGGAAGTTCTACCTTTACCCCCTGAGTCAGCATCGGGGCACTGACCATAAAGGCCACCAGCATGACCATCATGATGTCGATAAACGGCACCATGTTGATTTCTGACATCGGCTTGCGCCGGGTTCTGGATCGAGCCATGATTTTTTTACTCGCTCCCTTAGCCTGCACTGTGACGACTGTGAACCTTGCGATGAAGAATACTGGAAAATTCATCCGCAAAGGTCTCGTAGTTCGACAGCAGAGCTTCCACTCTGGATGCGTAACGGTTATAAGCTACCACCGCAGGAATCGCAGCTACCAGACCAACCGCTGTCGTCATCAGGGCTTCAGCAATACCAGGAGCAACCGATGCCAGAGTGGCCTGCTGCACATTTGCCAGCCCACGGAAAGAGTTCATAATGCCGACTACGGTACCGAACAGACCAACATAAGGACAGGTCGAACCGACACTGGCCAGAAAGGGCAGATGCGTTTCCAGTTTTTCCTGCTCACGGGAGATGGCCACTCTCATGGCTCTCTGTGTGGCTTCCATGACAGCATCAGCCTCTCCAGTACCCTGAGAACGCATGCGGGAAAACTCACTAAAGCCTGAACGGAAAACCAATTCCAGACCACCCAGGTCTTCTTCTTTGTCCAGCTCTTTATAGAGCTGGGTCAGATCCATCCCCGACCAGAAGCGATCTTCAAAGGCCGTCATATTGCGTTGAGCGGAACGAATGAGTACGCCACGCTGAACGATCATCACCCAGGAAACAACAGATGCCACCACCAGCAGTATCAGCACCAGTAAAACGATCCAACTGGCATTGCCTACCAGTGACCAAATGGACATGCTATCTGCCACTGAAAACCTCGCTTTTAATTTGATTAATACTTGTTAGAGAAATGATCATCGACAATCATTCTGGAATCGGGCCAGACGCTGTGACTGCATTTTCATGATAAACAGGCAGTTATGGATAGTACCACCAATCTCAGGGCGAATTGCTGTCAGGACTTAATTTATTCCGTAAGGATTCTGTAATCGCTGTGGGCTTTCTGCTCTGACTGTTCAGGCAAGCCACCACAAACCGACCTTCACATATCAAAAGACCTTCACGAAAACACTGTTGCAGAAAAACCATCCTGGCTTTACCCATACTTTCAACTGCGACAGTCACGTTAAGAGAGTCATCCAACCGGGCAATGTGTTTGAACTGAACAGAAGCATCAACCACTACCAGCTGCTTCTTTTCCTTCAACAACTTCTGGTGGTCATAACCGGTAGTTCGCAGATATTCGGTTCTGGCTCGCTCCATAAACTTCAGGTAATTGACGTGATATACGATGCCGCCGGCATCGGTATCTTCATAATAGACTCGAATGGGAATAGAAAAGGTATCAGTCACAGAGCAGTACACATAACATTAAACCAGATCAGAGACTGCCAGAGACGCCGATACCCTGGCAAGTTAATAACACGATGAACGACCACAATGAGGGAAATTATGAGGCGGAGGATAGGAGCCTTTATTGAGTTTTTCCTCATCCAGTCTCTGCTTGTTCAGGCGTTGTTCCTGCTCTGTTCTGCGTTGCAGCAAATCAGGAGCTGGAACGGGTTTGTGCAAACGTTTCAAGGCTTGGGTGGCTTCCGGAATCCCCCATCGAGCCGCCATGGAGTAACGCTCAACAGCCTGGGCTAAGGAAGCTGTTGTACCCACTCCCTGCTCGAAGCAGACTCCGGCATGATACAGATCAATCGGCAGCTGGCTGGAACCATGAAGCACCTGCGAGCAACTTGCCGCCGAGACAGAGAAAGGTGCAGAGTAGAACCCTGGACGCATTGGCGTCGCTTCCGTAGTAATAGTCTGACAACCACTCAGAGCAGTGAGCGACAGAACAAATAGACAGTAGATTCCTAAAATTCTCATGAGCATCAGCGTTTCCTTAGCCACTCGTTTTTCAAAAGAACGATCCAGATATTAAACCGGAAAGACTTATTCTTCTATCCGGTAGTCAAGCCCAAAATGCAAGTATGCGTGCTTGGTGACCATCCGCCCTCTGGGGGTTCTCATCATATAGCCCTGTTGAATAAGATAAGGCTCCAGGACATCTTCGATGGTATCCCTCTCCTCACTGATGGCAGCCGCCAGACTGTCTACCCCGACCGGCCCACCATCAAACTTTTCGATCATGGCCAACAGCAGCCGTCTGTCCATATGATCAAAACCGCTGGCATCAACATCCAGCATATTCAATGCGGCATCGGCCGTCTCCTTGTGGATCACACCATTCCCCTTTACTTCGGCAAAATCACGCACCCTTCTCAGCAATCGGTTGGCAATTCTGGGCGTTCCTCTGGAGCGTCGGGCAATCTCTCCTGCACCTTCCTTATCAATCCCCACCCCGAGAATTCCGGCAGAACGTTCTACGATATAAGTCAGGTCCTCAATATTATAAAACTCCAGCCTCTGTACAATACCAAAACGATCCCGGAGCGGAGACGTCAGCAGACCCGCCCTGGTTGTCGCTCCCACCAAGGTAAAGGGAGGCAGGTCCAGCTTGATAGATCGCGCAGCAGGGCCTTCACCGATCATGATGTCCAGCTGATAATCTTCCATCGCCGGATACAATACTTCTTCCACTACCGGACTGAGGCGGTGAATTTCATCAATAAACAGAATGTCATTGGGCTCAAGATTGGTCAGAAGAGCTGCCAGGTCACCCGCTTTTTCCAGCACCGGGCCAGAAGTCGTTCGAATATTGCTGCCCATCTCATTGGCAAGGATGTGGGAAAGCGTGGTTTTACCCAGCCCCGGAGGTCCGAATATAAGGGTATGATCAAGGGCATCATTACGAAGTCTTGCAGCCTGGATAAAAATTTCCATCTGCTCCCTGACTTTTGGCTGTCCCACATAATCAGCCAGTTTTACCGGGCGAATAGCCCGATCCAGCACCTCTTCCAGAGGGCGTTCTGAGGAGGATATCAATCGATCTGCTTCAATCATGTTCTAGCTCGTCTACCATTACTCTCAGCGTACCATCTCCAGTCTGTTAAAAAAATAATCCAGCTTTGGGAACAAAACGCTACATTTAATCGTCCAAGCACTCTGAACGTAAAAAGAGCACTTGCGAGCACTTAGCTGCCCGGGGGTGCATTACCTTTTAAACTTCGGAGTCATCGGACTCCTATACTCTCTGTTTTAAATTCTGATTAAAGGAAGTACTCAGAATGAATACACATTTGGTTTCTGGAAAAGGCCTGACTAACTCGGTCATGGCCTCCGTGATGTTCGGGCTTGTGCCCATTTATGTACAGTTTATTAAGCTGTCCGGAAATACCCTGTTCTGGAACAGGGTCATTTTCAGCGCTCTCTGCCTGACAATGGTCTGCTATCGCATGGACCGGCTCCGGGGCTTCAGGGCGGTTTTTCTCTGCCGGAAAACTGTGCTGATGCTATCCTTGGGTGGTTTGATTGTTGGCTTTCAGTGGTGGCTGTTTGTCTGGGGCCCCGTGAATGATAAAACACAGGATCTCTCCCTTGGCTATTTTTTGCTGCCACTCACCCTGGCATTAACCGGCAAGCTGGTATTTAACGAGAGACTGAACAAGGCTCATTACTTTGCCATGGGGTCCGCGTCATTAGGCGTGCTTGCCATGATTTGGCAACAGGGCTCATTACCCTGGGTCAGCCTGGCAGTGGCCGGACTTTATCCGGTGTATTTCATCATCCGTAAACCTTTGCAGGTCGATACCTTGCCAGCTCTGCTTTTTGAGCACCTGTTGTTCCTTCCGGCCGGTATTTTCATACTGATGAGTGATCAGAGTTTTATGCAAAACCTGACCCATTCCGTCACTCTTTGGTATCTGCTGCCAGGTCTGGGGCTACTCTGCAGCCTGTCACTGATCTGCTACATCAACGCCTCCAGGCATCTGTCTGTCAGTTTGTTTGGCCTGTTGAGCTACCTGGAGCCTGCTTTGATATTTGTGGTGGCTGTCACCGTTCTCGGAGAAGTCTTCACCTTACAGCAGTGGCTCAGCTATAGCTTTATCTGGCTGGCAACGGCAGCCATCTGCGTTGACTCGGTCAGGAAGTTCATCCGGTAAACTACAAAGCAGACAAGCAGGTGAGGCTCAATCGTCTCACCTTTTAAATAAGACGCGGTGTTATCAGATCATACTTTTCAGAGCCTGACGAATCAGCTCTTCACTGGTCATGCCATCCTTGAGCAACTTACCAATGACTTTGCCGGCTTCCTGGGGTTTATAACCCAGAGCCACCAGAGCACTGACGGCTTCCTGTTCAATATCTTTTGCTTCGGCAGCCATTTCGCCACCGGCAACCAGAGGCTTACCTTCCAGCAGAGGTGCTGACTGCCAACGATCCAGCTTATCTTTCATTTCAACAATCAGCCGCTCGGCTGTTTTTTTACCCACACCCGGCAACTTCACCAAAGTGGCACTATCACCTTCCTGCACACAGCGCACAAAAGCATCAGCTTCTATACCGGACAACAGGGTCAGTCCGAGCTTGGGACCAACCCCATTGACCTTGATCAGAGTTCTAAACAACTCCCGCTCATCACGATTGCTAAAACCGTATAGGAGCTGAGCATCTTCGCGCACTACAAAGTGGGTATATAACACGACCTCCTGACCAACGTCCGGCAGTTTATAAAAAACCGACATCGGAGCTTCCACTTCATACCCGATACCATGGGTCTCTATCAGCAAATGAGGGGGCTGTTTGTCAGCCAGAAGGCCCCGAATTCTTCCAATCATCCTGTTTTCCAAATCTTTTATTTTCTGACTATAAGGTCAGAACGCCTAACAATACGACGAGGGCGTAGAACTCCTGAGAATTGTCACTCTCTAATCACTAAGAGAAGTTCAATTCGATGATCTGAAGGAGCTGCCCCCTTGAAGAAACTTCGCACATTTCTGGGATCACTCTGGCAGATCCTGCCCGAGGCTGGCCTGGCCAGTGAATACCACCCAGCTGTATCCGGTGGCCCTATTCCCATCCCTTTCATCAAGTCACAAAAATCTTTGTTAAAGGAAGATTTCCCGGGACGCCCGGCAAACTCACCTGAGCTTGATAAGCCTGCTCGCAGCTTCATCAGTTATATACAAGGCTACAGCAGCCTCCCGATGAGAGATCGCGCTCTGGTTGCCCTGAGAAGTGCGTACATTTGCAATACCAGACACCTGATCCCGGATATTGCTCAATGTGCACTGGATACGGGACTGAAAGCCAGTGATGTACAAATGGTTTCCCGTGGCCATCTGGCACCGGGCTGGGACAACAAACAACGCCTGTTACTGAAAACCACTGAAGAACTCTACAAAGAACAGATCATAAGTCCGGAGAACTGGAAAGAACTGAAGAAAATCTACACGCCACAACAGATCCTGGATCTGGTGTTTTGCATTGCTTCCTTTCACCTTTGTGTCCACCCAAACTAAGACTGCCCCGTAAGACGACGACGTCGAGTACCCGTAGCACCCGCCATCCTGACCAGACTGGAACGAGTATGAGCATGACAAAGAGCAACCGCCAGAGCGTCCGCAGCATCGGCCTGAGGGGTATCATTCAAGTCAAGGATCGACTTCACCATGTGCTTTACCTGGTACTTATCCGCAGAGCCTTTACCAACCACAGCCTGCTTGACCTGCCGGGCAGAGTATTCCGACACCTCAATATTGTGATTAACCACAGCCACAATGGCCGCAGCCCTGGCCTGACCCAGTTTCAGTGCCGAATCAGCATTTCTGGACATAAACACTTGCTCCACACCAACGGACTGCGGGATGTAACGTTCGATCAAAGTGCTGATGCCTTCATAAATCTGCTGCAAGCGCTCAGGTAGAGGCGCCTCCCGGATGCGAATACAACCGGACGCCACATAATGTGTTTTATTGCCTACTTCTTCAATTAATCCATAGCCGGTAATTCTTGAGCCCGGATCTATCCCCATCAGGATGGCCATTCAGAATGTATTCTCAAGTCAGATGTCGCTATTTTCAATGACAGCGTTTGATGCCCCCCGGGGTCAATGAGTGTGACAGCTTCTGCCAAAAAAATCTGACAGGCGAGGGTTCAAAGTCATGGTTATGTCAAAAGGATACTGTACACCCATACAATATACCAGCGGTGCCGGTGGGTATCAGAAACTTACAATTCAAGAACACTGAATTACCAAATTTGCCTGTGAGTAACGATAGAAGCAGCTTAGTATTTCTCTGGTAATACTTTCGTGGCGAGAACCGCAAAGATCATTGTTCTTGCTCAAGACTGTTTTACTCCACAAGATGATCCGGAAACGATTAATGTCCGACCTGCTAAAAACATTAATGATTATCACAGGCATCATTATTCTATTGTTTATGCTGCTGGTAGGCTTCAATGTCTGGGCGTTCACAGATATTCCAGCCGGGCTGGTATCTCCGGAACAGAAACAAAAAAACCCCGACACTTTCGTTATCGAGGCCCTTCATACCGACAGAACAACTTAGTCCAGCTGCGCCATCACTTCGGCAGGAATGTCAGCGTTAGTGTAAACATTTTGCACATCGTCCAGGTCTTCGAGGCGATCCACCAGCTTCATGATTTTTTCCGCACCGTCTTTGTCCAGTTCAGTCCGGGTAGAAGCGATCATCGCTACTTCGCCGCCCGCTGGTTTCAAACCTGCAGCTTCAATGGCTTCTTTTACCGCCATGAACTCAGTCCACTCAGTGACCACTTCAATGGAGCCATCGTCGTTAGTCAGTACATCTTCAGCACCGGCTTCCAGAGCGGCTTCCATAACAGTGTCTTCATCCAGACCCGGTTCGAAGAAGATTTGCCCCTTACGCTCAAACAGGTAGGCTACAGAACCGTCAGTACCCAGATTACCACCATGCTTGGAGAAAGCATGGCGTACTTCTGCAACGGTACGGTTACGGTTGTCTGTCAGACATTCCACCAGCACCGCGATACCGCCAGCACCATAACCTTCGTAGGTCACTTCTTCCATGTTGGAATCGTCATCACCACCGGCACCACGAGCAATCGCCCTGTTGACGGTGTCACGGGTCATATTGGCACCCAGAGCCTTGTCAACCACCTGACGCAGCTTGGGGTTATCCTCGATATTCCCACCGCCCTGCTTGGCCGCCACCACCAACTCACGAATGATCTTGGTGAAGATTTTGCCACGCTTGGCGTCCTGAGCCGCCTTACGGTGTTTGATATTGGCCCATTTACTATGACCTGCCATAGAAAATACCCTTTATCTCTTCTTGAACAGGCCGGTAAAAACCGGCCTCAGCAATTTATAAAATGGTCGCAGACGTTTTCTGGAACAGCCGCAGACGCTCAGTGACTGGTTGCAGACGCCGGATCACGACGAATACGGATATTCAGATCGCGTAGCTGGGTAGCATCCACTTCGCCCGGAGCCTGAGTCAGCAGACAGGCTGCGGACTGAGTTTTCGGGAAGGCAATAACGTCACGAATATTATCGGTCCCGCACAGCAGCATAACCAGACGGTCAAGCCCAAACGCCAGACCACCATGGGGAGGCGCACCGTATTTAAGAGCGTCCAGCAGGAAGCCAAACTTTTCCTGCTGCTCTTCTTCCTCAATTTTCAGGATACGAAATACTGTCTGCTGCATTTCCTGGTTGTGAATACGAACAGAACCACCACCGACTTCATAGCCATTGATAACCATGTCATAGGCACGGGAAAGCGCTTCAGCAGGATTTGCTTCAAGCTCTTCAGGTGAAGTCGTTGGCGCTGTGAATGGATGGTGCAGCGCGGTCAGTTCACCGTTGTCTGTTTCTTCAAACATTGGAAAGTCAACAACCCACAGTGGCGCCCACTCTTTCGTATACAAATTCAGGTCAGCACCGACCTTACAACGCAATGCACCCAGAGCTTCGTTGACTACCTTCTCTTTGTCTGCACCAAAGAAGACGATATCGCCATTGCTGGCATCCAGACGCTTCATAATCTTCATGGTGACATCGTCGCCCAGGAACTTGATGATCGGAGACTGAAGACCGTTTGCGCCGTTTTCGATTTCGTTAACCTTGATCCAGGCCAGACCCTTGGCACCGTAGATGCTGACAAACCGGGTGTAGTCATCAATCTGCTTACGGGAAAGTTCAGCTCCACCGGGTACTTTCAGTGCGGCTACACGCCCCTTCGGATCTTCAGCCGGTCCTTTGAAGACCTTGAATTCAACTCCGGCCATCAGATCAGCAACGTCCACCAGCTCCAGAGGGATACGCAGGTCTGGCTTATCAGAACCATAAAGGTTCATGGCTTGTGCAAAAGTCATGTGCGGGAATTCACCCAGTTCAACACCACCTACCTTTTTAAAAGTGGTCTTAACCAGGTCTTCAGCCATACCCATGATCCTGGACTCGTCCATGAAGGAGGTTTCGATATCGATCTGAGTAAATTCTGGTTGACGGTCAGCACGCAGATCTTCGTCACGGAAGCATTTTACAATTTGATAGTAACGATCAAAACCTGCCACCATCAGCATTTGCTTGAACAGCTGGGGAGACTGTGGCAGCGCAAAGAACTTACCTTCGTGAGTTCGACTGGGTACCAGGTAATCGCGGGCACCTTCCGGGGTCGCACGGGTCAGAACAGGGGTTTCAACATCCAGATAACCCTGCTCATCCATAAAGCTGCGAACAGCACTGGTCAGCTTGCTGCGAAGGATCATTTTTTCCTGCATTTCCGGACGACGCAGGTCAATAACACGGTTTTTCAGACGAACTTCTTCACCTACATCGGTGTAGCCTTCGATCTGGAAAGGCGGTGTCTGGGCTTCATTCAGGATTTCTACCTGCTTACCCAACACCTCAATTTCACCGGTGCCCATATTGGTGTTTACAGTGCCTTGGGGACGGGGGCGTACAAATCCGGTGATTTTCAGCACATATTCACTGCGTGCTTTATCAGCGAGAGCAAACGCCTCTTCGGTGTCAGGATCAATAACAACCTGGGCGATACCTTCACGGTCACGCATATCCAGGAAGATCACACCACCATGGTCGCGACGTCGGTGTACCCATCCACACAGGGTAACCTCATGCCCGTCATGGGAGAGATTCAGTTCGCCGCAATAATGGCTGCGCATAACATACCTCGAAACTGGGGGGCTGTTCAGGTTCAGCACAGAATCATCTGAAATTTTGTGCCTGAATTTATGGTTTTGAGTCACTCCGGGTGAAGCACAACCTCAGCACTCAAATGACCGAATTATTCACTGGCGGCTGCAGTGCCGCCCGAGCCCTTGGCAGGGCCCTGATTATCATTGCAGGACAGATTCTTCTTATTGCCACTCTTGAAGTCTGTCTCATACCAGCCGCCACCTTTCAGCCTGAAGGCCGGGGCACTCAACAGTTTTTTCAATTCAGGCTCACCACAGACACCACAGTCAGTCAGAGGTGCATCGCTGAACGCCTGAATCACTTCCTGCACACCACCGCAACTTCCGCACTGATATTCGTAGATCGGCATTGAATCTGTCTATCCTTTGTTTGCCATTGTCAGAACTGGGGCATTATACCTGAACCCTTGATTTTCACCAGATAGTGTCCAGACCAATAATCAGAAAATAGAGACGGGATCAGGGATATTTTCGATGACTGTGCAGACTTTACGAAAGACGAGGAAGGGAGCCCCTCCCCGTTGCTCTCAAACTCGATTACTTTTGCTGATTTGAACAGCTGCCTCCTGCTGCTTTTCCAGCGACTCAGCGACTTCCAGTAGAATCGACTCAAAATCCTGCAGATGCTCAGCAACACTCTTGCGTTGAGCATCCACATTCTCAGCCACTTCATCGAGATGATCTTCTTTCACATCCTGAGTTTCCTGACCTTCTTCCAGCTTTGATTCCATCCAGAGGCGGGCAAAAACCTGAGGACTGCTTGCACCTTCAAAACTGAGATTATCACCCCGGTGAGTCTCCGCTGCAGGGTTGACTGCATCCTCCAGCGCCTTTTCTGAGGGGACGCTATGCAAAGCAATAGCGAACCCTTCTTCCACTGCAGGAGAGGTTCTTGCCTGAGGTTTATCGTCAAGGAGCTGAACAGCACTTCTCAGCTCTGCAGGGTCAGAGGGAGAGAATACCTGTTGCAGAGTCTCCAGATCCTCAGTGGCAAGAAACTGGTTAGCACCCTCCTCAAGCTCAATCCGGTCATCCTCTGACCGGATTTCACCTTCTTTGTGCTCTTTATCCAGCGACTTTACTCCGTCCTCGTTCTGCTCCCTTCTTCTGAACTCCCTTACCTGCTCTTTCTGAGCCCTCTGTTCGAGCTCTTTTACGGCTTGCACACCTTCTTCACCGGTTTTCATAGCAGCAGGATCGAACCGCTGACGAATTCGCCCCAGCAGACTGTTAACACGCACAAACTCTGAGGTCACTGTATTCAGCTGCCTGTTAGCTTTGAGTAATGCGGCATGATCTGCGGTATTACTGGCTTCCAATGTCTTCATCTGCTGACTCAGAGCACTGATTTCTGTGGCAACACCTGCAATTTGATACTCGAGCGCTGTAATTTCATTCATCAACCGGTTTATTTGACCACCGCTGCTATTGTTACCGGCTTGATTAGACTGAGCACTGGCCAATTCAGCCTCTTTCAGGGTTTTATGAAGATTTTTGCTGGCCAGGAGTTCTGCATAGACTTCCCGCTGAGCCGCTATGTCATTTAAATCCCTGGTTCTGGATCGAATAGTTTCTCTCAGATTAAGGGCATTGACTGCACTATCCTCCCTCCTGCTTTGCTGATAGACCCGATTGCTGAAATTCTGATCGATAGAAGCAGCACTCACCATAGCCTGAGCATCACTGATCATCCCTTTAACAATAAGAATGAGTGACTGAGTGTCACTAATATCTATATCCTCAGCATTGAAGCGACGATTGAATTCATGCACTGCTGCCCTGAAGCCATCCAGTCTGGCGTCAAAAGCTTTTTGGAGAAAGTCACGACTGTCGGCATTGGAGACGCCTGGCTGATCTGGACTGACACTGACCGCCTGACCGCTATTGCTATTTTGCGAGCTGGAAATCGAATTCGAATTACTGAATCCCTGGCTCACCTGCGCCTGTGCTGGAGTTTGAGATACCTGCCCACTCTGTTGCACAGGAGTCTGGGATATTCCGGAATTGGGATCGACTGGATTCATAGTCACTTCCTCCCTGAAGGTTCTATAAGATAGTGCTTTAGTTGTTTGGCCTGCTTTCGCTCTTCTTCCCACCCTTTGGATGATTTCAGAATTTTCGCTGCATTTGATAGTGCTTTCACCGCCAATTTTCGATTTTTCAGACGAATAAAGCACTCCGTCATACAAATTGAAGGACGAGGATCTTCATTATCCAACCTTTCGGCATAACTCAGTGCGGGGATTGCAGCTGCATCCTGGTTTAAATGATGAAGCGCCAGCCCTATTCCCAAATAGTAACGAGAACTGCGATGATCCAGAAGAGCCAGATAACGGAAGACTTTAAGAGCTTCTGCGTAGTGACCAATACCAAAATGACTGAATCCAAGCTGATAGATGGCTTCCATCTGCCCCTGATCCAGCCCTCTTAATTCACGTATCGTTCCGCCCCGTCTTAAATAAGTCAGCCAAAGGTCTTTTCCTGCTTCAGCATTTTGCTGCAAGCTGTTCATATTTCATCCCTGAAAAACAAATGATCTCAATTCATTATAAACATTCATTTTTTTCTGACTTTCATTCATTAATCCTGTCAAACCAACAAAAAGAAATTAAAAGAACTAATTTTTATTCATTAAGATGATTTGCAAAATATCAGATCGCTGTTTTACTCAAGTACTCATATTGCCTAAACACTTAATCAAAAAGGGCTGGGCCTGATAATTTCAAGTTTCATGTCTTCTTACGTTTGAAACTTGTCGTTATAACTACGATGAGTGCTGCTCTGATGTTGTCATTCGTTTAGCTGGCAAGTCGGCTGATGGAGATAGTTGTGGCATATTAGGTCTGGAAAATATCATAGGCGTTGCCAGAATTGAGCAAGACTCTGTTCATGTCCGGTTCTGCGGCACTTCTATGAGTACGAGGACATGACTGTTACTCACCTCGATGTCGGTTATACAGTCGGTGCCTTATTGGGGCGGGATTGCTGGATAGCTTTATCATACAAGGATGCGGCCCCGCTAAACGCTTGTACAAAAGATGTGAGATTTTTCTAAACCCTGTTGCATCCTGTTAAGGATTGTATAAGAATCACTCTTAGCCCTATGGGGAGGTTTCGCAGTACATTCCGTCCGAGCAGTACAAGGATTTTTGAAACCAGGGCTAGAACACACATCGAATGCAGCAAGGAGCTGAACACTAATGAAACTCGCACAAATCAGTGCACTGAGTGCTGCCATTTTTATGGCTACCTCTGCTCAGGCTAACGCCTTCCTGGACGAATCAAGCCTGAACCTGGAGTTGCGCAACTTCTATCAAGCCAAAACCGCTGACAAAGAACCAACCAAAAGTGGCGACACTGTGGATTACGCTAATTCTCAGTGGGCGCAGGGTGTTCGTCTTGACTTCTCGTCTGGGTATTTTGAGAACATCGTTGGGTTGGACTTGGGTGCTTACTACTCTCTGAAATTGGGCGCCTCTAACATCGATCTCATTGATGAGAGCCTTAAAAATCCCGGCCTGCTAAGGGTTGACGGCAATGGCGATTCCCACAGCTACGGCAAAACATCCTACGCAATTAAATTCAATCTTGCTGACATGGGTGTAGCGAAATATGGACGCATGTTCCTGGACACACCTCTGGTCAACGACTCTGATAGCCGTGTTCTGCCAAGCCTGAGCGAAGGTTTCTATGCAGACATCACCTTATCCGGCTTGTCTGCTCATACAGCCTGGATTACGAAAGGCAATGGTAAAACCGAGTCAGGCTTTGAAGATTACGAGGTAGGCGACGACAGTGAAGCAGTAATGACACTGGGTGGCGCCTACGACTTTGGTAACGGTCTGGAATTAAGCGCAGACTATGCCAGCCAGAGCAACTATGCCAAGAAATACTTGGGCGAAGCCAGCTTCTCTACAGAAGTTGAAGGTGTTGAAGTGGGTGTGGCTGGTCAGTACGGGCAAGTCGAACTTACTGGCGACAGCAAGCCAGCGACTGGAGACAAGAGTCAGTACACTTATGGACTGAAAGTGGCCGCTGGTGTAGGCCATGCCGACTTTGGCATTGCGTACACAAAAGTTGAAAGCACAGACTTGGGCGCATACAAAATTGGCTGGGCTGGCGGTGACGATGACACCGGTTACTTTGGCTATAACTCTATCCAGATCTCTGACTTCAACAGCAATGGCCAAAAAGCCTGGGGCTTCTCTGCAGGATATGATTTTGAAGGCGTCGTTGACGGCCTGAGTGTCAAGGGTATTTACGTCATGGGTGAAGTTAAGTCTGAGGACGAAACTGAATACAACCTGGACATCAATTATGCAATTCCTCAGGTTGAGGGTCTGACTGCCCGCCTGAGATACGCAAACAATACTGTTGAAGCCAAAGGTGCAGACGATGTTGTCAAGACCGACACACGAGTCATCCTGAAGTACAACGTCGCTGTATTCTGATCTAACCATCAGAAGAGCAACCTTATGAAGCCTCTGCACATGCAGGGGCTTTTTTATTGCCGAAAGCAGCAAACCGACTTAAACAGCACCCCATCAAAAGGCAATCATTGCTAAACAAATACATCAGACACTAAAAAGGGAGGCTGAATACCTCCCTTGAAGGACTGAGAAGAACTCAAAGAGTCAACACCAGCGTCATCACGAAGCGGCGTATTCCTTGAGCTTTTTCAAAGGACGCACCTTGACCTGAATACTGGCGGGCTTGGCGGGCACATCCATTAACTCGCCAGGCTTGAATGGATTGGGTACGCCTTTCTTGGCTTTCTGAGCAGGTTTTTTCCTGGTCACGATCTTGAGCAGTCCCGGAAGAGTGAACTCGCCACAGCCCCGCTTCTTGATATGACGCTCTACCAGTATTCCCAACTCTTCCAGCACAGCGCCCACTTCTTTCCGACTCAAACCGGTACTCTCTGAAATATCAGCAAGAATCTGGGTTTTACTGTACTTATCCTTGATAGCTGTGGCTTTCTTCGCTGCCATACAATTACTCTCCTGATGGATTTTCCCTGTAGGTTACCTTCCGCACCAGCGGATTGTGATCTGCCACTTCACCAGGCTGATTTAATGTTTCACGAGGCAAGTCCGAAAAATCGGACATTAAACTTCCCTAACCTCAGAGAGCCTGCAAAACCAGACTTTTGAAACATCTGAAATCACTATAACAAGTGATTTTTTACAGTGGTAGTCTTTTTTGCACCCTTTTAAGCATTGCCATAGCCCTCTATATAAGGGGCATAGAAAGAGTTTGAGATAGAGGCACAATGACGTTACATTAATCCATACAGCAGTGTTACGCTGTGGCTTTTTGTTGCCCGTTTGTTTGCGCGCTGAATTGACCGCATTACTGATTTCAAAGCATTCCCATAATTTCGGGAGGCAGTCACTTCATAGAGAGCTTGCAGCAAGGAGCTTTATTGATGTTTTACCGGTTTAAGGCGCTTTTTAATGCAGTAATGCCTGAAATCGACATATTTTTACAGTCACACTCATAACAACCAAAAGGACTCAGCACTTGAAACATCTTAAATTTATCCACATGATCTTAGGCATCCTTTCACTGGCAGCATTAATTGTGGAGGGGTCTGTCCTCAATGTGCTGCTGGGTGGCGCACTGGCTATCGCCTCAGCTACCATGCTGCTGCTCACTGCCGCACTGATTCACCTCTGCCTTGGCTGCTATCTGACAGTCTATCGTGGCAAGAAATCCTTTTTGCAGGCAATGGCTTCAGTTATGCTGATTGCAGCGACTGCACTCAGTGGCTGGGCAATATTTTCTCACCAGACACCTGAGATTCCATCCTCACTACTCCTCGTTGCCGGGGTTCTGCTGCACGTCGTAATCAACCTGAGATCCTTCAACCCCACAAGCCCAATGGAAATCGTAGATTCCGATAGAGAAACAGGCACCGTCAAGTGGTTCAACGTTTCAAAGGGCTTCGGCTTTATTACCCGGGATAGTGGTGAAGATGTCTTCGTCCACTACCGCACGATACGTGGAGAGGGTCATCGGACACTGTCTGAAGGGCAAAGGGTAGAATTTATCGTGGTGGAAAAAGATAAGGGACTGCAGGCAGAAGACGTGATTGCTGCACCCAAAGGCCGCTAACATCAATACTTTTAATGAATGGGGCTCTTTCCGGCCCCGTTAAGGCTTCTGACCCTTATTAATAATGAGGAGGAGCAGTCTCCTTCTGTTCTTCCAACCGAGAGCTGGCCATAGCCATTAATTGCTTCTGCAGCTGAATCATTTCCTGCTTCAAACGATCAATTTCCTGCTGCTGACGGGTGACCACCTCATTAAGCTGGGCAACGGTATCTTCCTGAAAACTGAGCTGGGTCTGCAGCTCAATCAATTCCTCTTTCATTTCACTCCCCCCACTGATTCAAAGCAGCTGAACAATGATTCCAGCTTCTTTTTGATCTCAGCGACCTGCGCCTGCCCGTATGGCTTGGCTGGCAACCTGCCCCAAACAGGGTTTGGCCAAGCAACATCACTTTCATAACGGACAATATGATGAACATGCAACTGTTTCACAACATTACCCAGAGACGCTACATTCATTTTATCCGCCTCAAAGACATCATTCAGAATGGCTGCCGTCAATGACGACTCACAGGCCAGCTGTAGCTGCTGCTCTTCATCAAGATGAAAAGCTTCATAAACCCCTGCCACCCTGGGTACCAGAATAAACCAGGGATACTGACTGTCATTCATCAGCAAAACCCGGCAGAGGGGCAGATCCCCCATGACAAAGCAGTCCTTATCCAGCCTCTTATCCAGCTGAAATTCGCTCATAATTACTCCGATTAAGCCGAGTTGCCAGTAATAATTTGCAGCACTATAGCTAACCTGCCGGTGAAATTCGACTGTGATTCACTCAGTAGCCATGACGTCTCTGCACAACCGTAGTAATATGCCACTTTTGCGTTTTGATAATCGGATAACTGAGCACATGCGTACTAGTCAATCCTTGATCTCCACCCTCAAGGAAACACCTTCTGATGCCGTCGTCGTCAGCCATCAGCTGATGCTGCGAGCAGGCATGATCCGTAAACTGGCATCCGGTCTCTACAGCTGGATGCCGATGGGTCTGCGCGTTCTCCAGAAGGTAGAGAACATTGTTCGTGAAGAGATGAACCGCTCTGGCGCACAGGAAGTCCTGCTGCCTGCCGTGCAACCGGCTGAACTCTGGCAGGAAACCGGACGTTGGGATCAATTTGGCCCCGAACTGCTTAGATTTAAAGACCGTCATCAGCGCGATTTCGTCATTGGTCCTACTCATGAAGAAGTCATCACCGATATGGTTCGAGACACTATCAGCAGCTACAAACAGCTGCCCATGAATTTGTACCAGATCCAAACCAAATTCCGTGATGAAATCCGCCCCCGTTTTGGCCTGATGCGTGGTCGAGAGTTCATTATGAAGGATGCCTATTCATTCCATTCCAATGACCAATGCCTCGGTCGTGAATACGAAAACATGCACGATACCTACAACCGTATCTTTACTCGTCTGGGCCTCAATTTCAGGGCTGTAGAAGCGGATACGGGCTCCATCGGTGGCAGCGCCTCACACGAAATCCATGTCCTGGCCGAATCTGGAGAAGACGCCATCGTCTTCAGCAACCAGAGCGAATACGCAGCCAACATTGAAAAAGCAGAAGCTCTGGCACCTTCTCACGAGAGAGCAGCTCCGTCTGAAGAAATACGCCTGGTCGATACCCCCGAAGCAAAAACCATTGCAGACCTGGTTGCGCAATTTGATCTACCCATTGAGAAGACGGTCAAGACTCTGATTGTTGCAGCAGACGAAGAATCAGAAGCGGACTTTGTTGCCCTGATGGTTCGTGGTGATCATGAACTGAATGAAATAAAAGCGGAAAAACTGCCTGAAGTTGCAGCACCTCTGCGCTTTGCAACAGAAGAAGAGATCAAGCCCGTCATGGGAGCCGGACCCGGCTCTCTGGGCCCTGTTGGCATCAGTATCCCATGTATTGTTGACCGCACAGTTGCGGTCATGTCTGACTTTGGGGCTGGCGCCAACACAGATGGCAAACATCAATTAGGTATCAACTGGGAGAGAGACGCATCTTTCGACCGCATCGCCGATTTGAGAAATATTGTAGAAGGCGATCCCAGCCCATGCGGTAAGGGCACCCTGGAAATCAAGCGCGGCATCGAAGTGGGCCATATTTTCCAACTGGGCACCAAATACTCTGAGTCAATGAACGCGACCGTTCTGGATGAAAACGGAAAAGCCGTGACTATGGCAATGGGTTGCTACGGGCTGGGCGTTTCCCGGGTCGTCGCAGCCGCCATTGAGCAAAATCATGACGATCGGGGAATCATCTGGCCCGCAAGCATTGCGCCTTTCCAGATCGCCATTATTGGTCTGAAGATTGAGAAGTCTGAAGCCGTTCGGGAAGCCGCCGAGAACCTCTATAAGGAACTGACTGAAGCGGGCTACGACGTCCTTCTGGATGATCGTAAAGCCAGTCCGGGCGTCAAGTTTGCCGACATGGAACTGATCGGTATTCCACACCGGGTGGTCCTGAGTGATAGAGGGCTGGCAAACGGTCAGGTAGAATACAAATATCGCAGGGCAGCAGATCGCGAAGACGTGGCACTCAGTGAAATTTCCGACTTTCTTAAGGAACGTCTGGCCTGAACCGTTTATCAAACGGCCGTCGTTTTATAATAAAAACAGCCTGATTACAGGTTTCACCCTCGCACTTTTGTTGACTCCGACAACCGGCTGGAGTCAGCAAAAAGTGGATGAAGGGCTTCGGATCTATCTTGAAGAGGCTCTCAGCAGCACTGAGAGCTTTTCAGATCGTTTCGAGGCAGAAGTCTGGCTGGTCGATATGTCCAGCCGGCTAACGCCGTTCATGAAACATCAGAGTCCTCGACAGCGCCTGGAGCTGCTCAAAAAAATTCACAAAAAGGCCACTGCCGCTAAACTCTCCCCCGAACTGGTGCTGGCATTAATTCAGACAGAATCCTCTTTTGACCGATTTGCTGTTTCTTCTGCCGGAGCCCAGGGCCTTATGCAGGTTATGCCATTCTGGAAAGACGTCATTGGCCGCCCACAAGATAACCTGACCGACGTAGAGACCAACCTGAAATATGGTAGCCATATTCTCAGTTATTATCTGGAAAAGGAAAAAGGCAACCTGACCCGGGCATTAGCCCGTTACAATGGCAGCCTTGGCAAAACCTGGTACCCGGAGCGAGTGTATAAAAACTGGGATCGTCACTGGCGCAATGACTGAGATGTACTTCATAAAACTATGTCGGCACCTGATCAGCCCGTAGTAAATTCGGAAAACTCCTGTTCAGGTTCGAGGGAAACACTAACGCCAGTAACTCGAGCCATGGGAGGACCGCTTTGCAGCCAGGCTTCCAGCTTGTCCAGCTCTCTCTCTTCACCACACATTAAAACTTCAACCCTCCCGTCTGGCAAATTCTTTGCCCATCCGGTAATCCCCAGCTTTCTGGCCTCTTGCTGGGTTGAGCCGCGATACCAGACGCCCTGCACCCTCCCCTCAACCTTTGCACGTCTGCACTGATTAGCCATTTTCATCAACCATATTCATCAATACCCGGATGCTCTCTTCAAGGCTTTCCTTTGTCTGAGGCCCATACAATATTTCTATCAGTTTTCCCTGTGGATTAACAATCATGGTCGCAGGCAATACCTGAGGACTTCTGGTCTCCAGCAACACCAATGGACTCTCGGTAATAACAGGAAACCGAATACCCATATTTCTGGCTTTTTTTATCAGTTCTTTTCCCTGACTGTCATCAAAATCATACCCCAGAACCTGAACCTTTCCGTCACTGGCCAGGGCATTCAGCTCCGGAATCTCTTCACGACAGGGCCCACACCAGTGGGCCCAGATGTTTATAGCAGTCCACCGACCCTTATCATCTTTGAGAAAAACGCCTTTTCCCTGAGTATCTGTCAAATCCGGTTTAGAGCAGGCAGACAGAAACAGAGTGGTCAGTACCAACGGAAAGAAGCGGAAAAAAAATTGTCGCATTAGCCTCAGACCCTGTGATGAGTTTGTTCTGATTCTAGCTGGAATATCTCATAAAGTCGCACGGAAGCCTGTTGGAGCGAGACTGCAACACAAAAATAATGGCAATAACAGACATCAAGGATTCAAAACAACGGGCAAGACTGGTAACACCTGTTACGAAAGCCTGATGATCAGCTTGCGGCTGTGCATGGAACCTAAACGATCACATTCATTAAATGAAATTTTGACTGAGGTCAGTATTTTCAGGATTCAGTAAAGAGGTCATCCAAAGGGCAATCGAGTACAACCCGCTGCTGTTCATTCAACTGTTTCAGTCGATCAACCAGTTGACCATACCATACAGGCTTATCCTGAGTCACAACAGACTCCAGCTGCTGATCCGATGGATATGACCAGGGGAGCTGCTGGCAAAGGTTATTGAGTTCCAGATGTCTGAGATCCCTGGCCAGTATCATTTCACCCAGATCATTTTTACTGACCACTCCCTCCTCCAACAGGCAGCTGGTGTAAAGCTCCCAATCCTCAAGAGAGAGATTCCATCCCGACTGGTGCAGCTGTTCGAGCTTGAAACTCAATCCTTTTTGAAACTGCTCATTAAATCCGTTCAGGATCACCAGAACACCCATTAAAGGTGGAAGCGCCTCGTTCCGGGTCTGGTTGGATAAAGCGAAACTCCTGACCAGTACGGCACCAAAAAGAACCAGTATCCAACTTAAATAAATCCAAAGCAGGAACACGGGAACGGCCGCAAAAGCACCATAGATCAATTGATACGACGGTGACAGAGTAATAAACAGAGCAAAACCACTCTTTGCCATTTCAAGCAAAAAAGCTACGATCAGCGCTCCTGTAAAAGCGTGACGAAAAGGTACATATCGATTGGGTACAGCCATATAGAGTAAAGTAAAAACAATGCTGCTCAACAGAATGGGAGTTAAACGTAAGAGCCACTGATCAACCCCAAGATAGGCAGTGGTATCAGCTATCAGCTTAAGGGACGCCAGATAAGATGTCAGCACAAAACCAACACCGAGCAGGAAGGGCCCCATGCTCAGAATCGCCCAGTAGAGCAGGAAGCCGGCAATTCCCCGGCGAACCCTGTCTACCTGCCAGATCTGATTAATGGCACCATCAATGGTCCTGAGCATCATGAATGCCGTGACCACCAGGAAGGCAACGCCCAAGCCAGTCAACTTTCGGGCCTGCTGGGAAAAGCTGGAAAGATAAGATTGGATCTGCTCGCCCGCTGTCGGAACAAAGTGACTGAATATAAAACTCTGAACCATCTCGCCAACCCCCTGGAAAGAAGGAATAGCCGATAACATGCTATAAGTAACCGTCATCATCGGCACCACAGCAAACAGTGTCGTATAAGTCAGAGCAGCGGCGTTATTGAGGCAACGGTGCTTAAAGAAAGTATCAGAGACAGACAGGAAATAGGCACGGAGCCACTGAACATATTGAGCCTGTGAAGAAGTGGAAAAAAGCGAGTCTGGCATAACGAATCCCTGATATTGAAAAGAGCCTGACCCGAGGATTTTTAGCCAGGCTCCAGCTCAGAGAAGCCTATCAGTTCTTATGCCCCGGAGGAAAGCCATTCAGTATCCCCTCAACCGCAGCATTAATTTTTTCACTCCGCTCTTCGGGTGTGGCACTCTTGGAAAGGGTTTATTGTTAGATCTGCGCCCACCAGCCAGCTCTGACAGTAATCGGTGGAGAATTATAGGGTTGATTTGGTTAGAAGTGTGTGAATTTACAGAATATTTGCGGGCTACATGACTTCAATTGCACCGAACCCCATTCAACGATAATCTTCCCATCACAGAAATAATACTTCAGGCACCAGCCTGTCGAAACAACTGCCTGTTATGAAAATAGTTCGAGAGCAAAGCCATATGAGCGTTACGATTTACCATAACCCCCGCTGCTCAAAGTCCAGACAGACTTTGGCCCTGATCGAAGCAAAAGGTATCAGCCCTGAGGTAGTGCTTTACCTGGATACCCCGCCCAGCGAAGCCGCTTTGACTGACATTCTGAAACAACTCGGTAAGAGCCCCGAAGAACTGATGCGCAAGGGCGAACAGGAGTACAAGGACCACATCAAAGGCCAGGAACTTTCAGAGCAGCAGCAAATTGCAAAAATGATTGCCTACCCCAAAATGATTGAAAGACCCATCGTCGTAAGCAACGGTCGGGCGCGTGTCGGTCGCCCGCCAGAATCCGTTCTGGAGATCCTTTAATCGTGGACCTGAATCAAAAAGCCAGGCTATGCTATCGGCTGAGCCTGCTACTCTACTTCTGCCTGCTAGCTTCGCAGATCGCAAAAGTGCTCTGGCTGCACCCACCTCAAAATTCGCTATGGATGATTGCGTCTTTCACGATTGTTCCACTGTTGCTACCTCTTTACGGGTTGATCAGGCGACAGCCAAGGGCATCGGCCTGGTTATGCTTCATTCTCTGTTTTTACTTTATCAGCGGTGTGCTTGACGCCTGGTTTATCAAAAACTCCATACATGGATGGCTGATTACCGCATTCAGCAGTGCGCTGTTTGTATCTGCCATGATGTTTACCCGCTGGCAGGGGCAGTTAAACAATCAGCCCGCTGACTGAACCTTTCCCAGAAAGACCGACCTTTTTCTTCTCAAAAAAAAGCTCCTGCGTTGGCAAGAGCTTTATTTTTCGTCAACCGATTCTAATAGGACAGCTGAACTTCGATGGCTGAACCGGCCTCTTCCACCGTTGAGGGTGGACTGCTGATGATACGTTTCTCGCTGACACCTTCATTCCGCAGAAAATCATAAACCAGATTAAGACGGTCAGTGGCCAGCTTATTCATTTTTTCCTGATTCGCTGGCCAGTTTATCAACAGCCATTGCTCTGCCTCTTTGATACGCTTGCTCTGACTGGCATCACCCACTTCGGGTAATTTTCGATTGTGGGCCCTGAGATACATTTGCTCAATCAAATGCCCTCTGACGTCAGCCGGAATCTCTGTCACCTCTCCCGGCTTTGTTTGATGGATGGCCGAATAGAGTTCAACCAGATCGGACTCAAGCTCTGCCCTGGAGAGACTGGGCCAATCTTTATTCTTGCTGGCTATTGCTTTCAGAGACAGACTGAGTTCAGGCCTTATTCTGAGCACTCGACCCCAGCCCTTCAATTGTGTTTTGTCGTTTTCTGTCAACACAGCCTTACCCGACGGCATCTGTATATCACCGGATAAAATTGGCTTGATACCGGCCTGGCTGGAAAGGTACTGCAGGGGCTGTTCCAGCACACGCTCCCATGCCTCCCTCGTAGCTTCCGCTGCCGCAACCTGCGGCGACAGCTCGTCGCGATTCGTAACGTCTATGGAAATGATGGACTGAGGGTTAGCCATCAAAGCTTTCACGTGATTGATATCCAGCTCAGGCTTGACAGGCTTGCCTGTAAGCTTTGAAAAAGTCAACTTGCCCTTGCTGCCTCCTCCTGCAGAGGAAGTAAGATTAAGGTTAACACGACTTCCGGCCAGATCATATCCGGCAACAGACCGATCTGAAACAGGCAGCAAAGACAAATCCACATCCCTGGCAGCAATGTTAAGTCTCGAGGTTACTGCATTCTTCAGATCGACACTGCCTTTCATAGAGAGTGGAACACGCTCAAGCCATTGCCCATTGAGCTGAAAGGTGAATTGTTCCGGATTCATCACTGCCAGCTCCACCCGACTGTTACTGAATAGTTTACGATTCTGCTTTTGGGATGACTGGACAGCGCCATTGAATTCGATATTTTTTACGGTGAATGGTACAGAACCATCAGCGGATAATGAACGATTAAGCGTTTTTGCGACTTGCTCCAAAGGACTGCCATTGATCGTCAACAAGCCACCCCTGAATGAAAGGTCTTCGACAAAAGCTTTCCGGGATCTGAATTGGAAGCCCTCTGCAAATAATTCTTTCCAGCCCAGATCAAGACCGGAGTTCAAATCACGATATTCACCCTCCAGCACTTTCGCCGTGCCAGTCAGTTCCACCCCGTGATCCTCGGACCATTCAACAGATAAGTCTGTCGAAAGGCGGCCTTCCAGCGAACAATTTGAACATTCAAGAAAGTTCTGGCTGACAACATCAGCCAGTGGAAGCTCATCAATGGATAACTGACCAGACAGTGCCAGTTTCTTTAAATCAATAATACCACCCAGTGACCACTTGATGTGACTTGAATCCCTGACAACTTCAACATCTATTTGATCAGGACGATAGGTTTTCAGCTCCATTTTACTGAAATCAATACTGACCACTTTACTGGAACCGGTCTGTTCGGAGTTCACGACCCTCATCGATCCGTCTTCGAAAACAAACTGCTCCGTTTCCCTGAGAAATTGATAAAGGTTGGGCATGGGTGGTTTCTGACCGATGATCGCCAGATCAATAAAAATTCCGGGCTTTTTAAAGTCGATTCGATCCAGGTCAATGGCTTGTTTCCACAGGGAAGTCCAGGCAACATTGACAACCATAGATTCTGACTTAAGAGTAATTCCGGGCGAGATTCTGAGCTCCGGATTGGTGAGCAGGAATTTACCGGATAAGAAAGAGTACTCTTTCTTAACGGGAAGGACTTCAACCCCGGTTTGATTTTCTATTTGCTGGAGCAGCTGGTCTGTATACCGACCAGGAACCATTAGCATCACTGAAATCAGAAACAGCAGAATGGCCAGAATAACAACGACAAAGAGCACAAACCGGATAGCCGGCTTCTGGGTTTGCATACTTCTTCTCTTGATTACCAATTCATGACTTGTTTGACGAAGGGTATGGTCAACTTCCTTTTGGCCCTCAATGAAGCACTGTCCAGCTTTTGCAGCATCTTGAATAAATGCCCCATATCCCTGTTACTGCGGTATATGATATACCGGGCCACATCTTCATTCATATCCAGCCCGCGCAGGTGAGCCCGAAGCTGCAATGCCGACACTTTGTCCCTGTCGCTGAGAGGCTGAACCTGAAATACCAGGCCCCAGCTTAGTCTCGAGACCAGGTCAGGCAACAGGATAGAAAGTCTTTTGGGTGGGCAATCAGCCGCCACCAGCAGGCGAGTCCGGGAATCCCTGAGGCGATTGAACAGATCAAAAAGACCTTCTTCCCACTCTGGTATGCCTGCTACAGCATTCACATCATCAACACACACCAGTTGCAGTCTTTCCATGCCCTCCAGCAGCTTTGAAGGATAGTGAACAAGCTCTTTCATAGGCAGATAGATACTACGACCTTTTCTGCGATCAACCTGATGACAGGCAGCCTGAAGAAGATGACTGCAACCAACGCCGGGAGCTCCGTAGAGATAGATAAACTGTTCTGAGTCTATCCCACTGACCCGCTGATCCATATCCAGAATGTTGACCAGCGCAGCATTATCTCCGCTGAAAAAATTTTCAAAGGTGGCATCGTCCCTGATCTGAACACTGAGCGGTAATTGCACAGGCTGGCTCATATACGACATTAAATAGCCTTGAGCGGGAAATGCCGCTCAACCTTAACAATGGATAGACATTCCGAACCCTCTGTTGCAGCATTTGTATTGAAAAATGCCAGCTTCAGCGGGTTGATTGAATCTGCAAGAGACAGCTGCAACAAAATCATTTCACTTATCCCTCGTCTGAATGGCATGGCAAAATGAATTTCTGTTCGCTGCGGGCATAGATCACCTTACTCCCTCGGCTCACCAGCATTATACAGGTGGCTCGCCTTATAATTTCGATGCAGATGACGCAAGAGTACCATAATAATGGCTGCTAATGGCAGTGCTATTAGCATCCCGACGAAGCCCAGAATCTGCCCACCTGCCATCAGCGCAAAGATTACAGCCACCGGATGCAAACCAATCCGGTCACCCACCAGATAAGGTGTCAACACCCACCCCTCAAGAGCCTGTCCCAGGGCAAACACACCGGTCACCAAAAGTAACGGCAGGTAGCTGTCAAATTGAAAAATAGCCACTATGATGGCTGTGGTGAAACCAACCACAAACCCCATGTAAGGAATGATACTGACCAGCCCCGCCAGTAGTCCGATCAACAACGCAAACTGCAGGCCTACCGCCCAGAGTCCTATACCGTAGATCAACCCCAGGGCCAGCATGACCATAAGTTGACCCTTGAGGAAAGCACCCAAGACTTCATCGCATTCACTGGCCAGTTCAACCACAATAGGTTCAAGGTTGACAGGTAGCATCAGACGGATATGTTCCATCATATGATCCCAGTCGCGCAAGAGGTAAAAAGTCACAACCGGAACCAGGAACAGATTCACAAGAAAACCTATTACTGCCAGACTCGAGCTGGTGACTGAACGACCCAGCTGAGCCAGAAGCCCACCAGCTTTTTGCCACTCACCCGCCATCGCCTTGACCAGATGACTGATATCAAACCACTCAGGGTCCAGACCAGTGTATTCAACCAGTTTTGGGATGGCATTGATTCTGAGCCACTCTTCCCAGACCGGAAGCAACTGCATAAGGGTTTTAACTTGCTGGAATAATGCCGGTACCAGAATGAGCAGCATCAGTACCAGAAAAGTAAAAATCACCAGAAAAACCAGTGCCACCGAAAGTGACCGGGAGAGCTTCAGTCTTTCCAAACGATCAACCAGCGGATCGCCTAAATAGGCAAGCACAGCACTGATCGCAAAGGGTGTCATGACCGCCCCGACAAAATTAATCAGCACTACGCCAACCAATACGATGCCTGCTAGCATCCACTGTTGCTGTCTGGTCATTTTCTTCCTTCTATTGCAACTCGCCTTGCAGGGTGCATGCAAAAAACGCACTCCGGAATTTAATATCTGACTTCCTGTCAGCCTCCCAGCCAACGGTATTGCAACGTCTGGTTGACCTCATCAGTACCAGTCGCTCTCATCTTTCGTCCCAGGGCAATAGCATCCGATAATTGACTAAGCGTACCATCAATTAACAGCTCCAATTGAATTTTATTACCGCCGACCTTGACTGCCATCACATCCCTCACCGCCGTCAAACCTTTCAGGTATTTAATTAATCCTGCATAGTCCTGTGTGCTGTCAATACCCTCCACTTCCAGCATCGGATTGACACTGCTGCCACCAGAGATGACTGCATAGTGCCGGGAGAGGGAATTACCAATAAGATCAGCAATAGCCAGAGCCAGTCCTTCTGCAGAGAGGTCCTGGACTGTGGCATCAAACTGCTGATTTTTGAAGAGAAGAACCAGGCGGCCATTATAGCGTCCGCGCACTTCACTCAGACGCCCCCCTAATACAGCCTCAGAGCCATATCTTCTTGACGCCTGAGCCAACTTGTCCGAAAACAGTCCCCAGACATCAACATCAGAAATCGCAGCACTGTCTTCAAAGTCCATAAGAGGGAGAGTCACAGGCAATGAGCGGGCAGCCATAACATGCTCCAGATTATTCACCAGAGGTGAGTCTGCCAATTCTCTCAGAATCTGCCTGCCTCCCTGCTTTTCAATGGCTAACCAGACAATGGTATCTGGTCGGTTGGAACCCCAGATCCCCAAATCATTTTCTCGCAGCAGTCGATTAACTGCCGCTTCATTAAAACGCACCTGAAGAAAAAGTTGCTGTCCTGACTCGGTATCACGGCGTTCATAACCAAAACTCCGAACCAGCGCAGAGGCATTCTTAAGTGACTGTAACACCGCCTCATTACTGAGGGTACTGCGCTGCCCGGTTACTTTAACCAGGACCTCAGACAGAGCCTGCTTAATGGCTGCTTCCCTTTCCTCATTCCCCTGACTGGTGACAGGTACGCCGACACGATAAAGTCCGTTCATCTCTGCAGCAGGCAGCTGAATAGACAACAGGGCCAAAAGAAGGGTGAATATCAGTCTGGAAAGAGGGAACAATCGTTCCAGCTTGCATGTTTTATACATAATGTCCGGAATCAAAAACAGGCACTCTTCGTGAACAAACCGTCATAAACATCAATACAGCCAAAGGCCGGTTTACAGATGACAGCGACTTCCGACAAGACTGCTTATCTTTGTAAAGAGTACTAATTACCCAGACGAAACGCCCGGAGCCGATTATCCCTTCATTTTGCCATAACTTTCCGGTTTTGTAGAAAATCTTTCTTAAACATCAGGAGGCCGACCATAAAACCTGAGCAATAGCAGGCGGCTTTATGAATTTTTCGGGTTACGTTAGAATGCGCGCTCTGATCAATCCACTTTAGATTCCACGGTGCGGATACATCTCCGATGAGCAAAAGCGACCGCGATACAAATTCCCCTGTTTCTTCCCTGAGCTATAAAGACGCAGGTGTCGACATCCAGGCAGGCAACGCCCTGGTAGATCGCATCAAGCATGTAGCCAAAGCCACCTCACGTCCCGAAGTCATGGGCGGCCTGGGAGGCTTCGGTGCCCTGTGCCAGATACCATCAGGTTATAAAGAGCCGGTTCTGGTTGCCGGCACTGATGGTGTAGGCACCAAGCTGAAACTGGCTATGGATCTGGGCAGGCACGATACCATTGGTATTGATCTGGTGGCCATGTGCGTCAACGACCTGCTGGTTTCTGGTGCCGAGCCCCTGTTCTTCCTGGATTACTACGCAACCGGAAAACTCAATGTTGACGTTGCTGAGCAGGTCGTTACCGGTATTGGTGCAGGCTGTGAACAAGCTGGCTGCGCACTTATTGGTGGTGAGACCGCAGAAATGCCCGGTATGTATCAGGGCGAAGACTATGACCTGGCGGGCTTCTGCACTGGTGTCGTTGAAAAGTCCAATATCATTGATGGCAGCAAAGTTGCCGCCGGCGATGCTCTGATTGGCCTGAAATCCAGCGGCCCGCACTCTAACGGATACTCCCTGATCCGCAAGGTTCTGGAAGTCAGCCAGTCAGACCTGAGCAGTGAAGTTGATGGCAAGCCACTGACTGAAGCCCTGATGGCTCCAACCCGAATCTACGTCAAACCCTTACTACAGCTCCAGAAAGAACTGCCAGTCCATGCCATGGCACATATTACCGGCGGCGGTCTGACTGAAAACCTGCCAAGGGTTATTCCTGAAGGCTGTGTCGCCGTCATTAACACCAAAAGCTGGGAAATCCCGGAAGTTTTCAAACATCTGCAGCAAGCGGGCAACATTGCCCAGTCAGAAATGTACCTGACCTTCAACTGCGGTGTTGGCATGGTGGTCTGTGTTCCTCAATTACAGGCTGAACAGGCCGTAGCCAGACTGAATGAACTGGGTGAAGAGGCCTTCATCATCGGTCATATGGAATCAGGTTCTGGTGACAAAGTCGTTTACCGTTAAGGTAAAAAAGGCTTGATCAACATTTTCCTAGGAGCCTGACCGAGAATAGCGCCCGTAGCGAGGACGGCAGAAAATTGAGGATGAAAATTCGGTTTTGTGAGGAGAATAGCGAGCTATTTGACGAACAAAAGCGGATTTTCAGACCAATTTGCTGCCGCCGCAGTAGGGCAGTCTATTCTCGGTCAGGCTCCTAGCAGCCTGTCGGACTTGAGCGTCCGTAGCGAGGATTGCGAGAAATTGAGGATAAAAATTTCTGATTCCGAGGAGAATAGCGAGCTATTTGACGAGGGAGCAGGAATTTTTAGACCAATTTATCGCGACCGCAGTAGGACAGTCTTAAGTCCGACAGGCTGCTAGTGTTCTTCAAGCCTTTTACCAAAGCAGATAAAAATCTTGAGAGCGGAAATGACGGATAACCATCGAGTCGTCGTATTGCTATCGGGCAGTGGTACCACTTTACAGGCCATTCTTGATCAGCAGAAACAGTATTGCTATCAGGTGGTCGGGGTGCTCAGCAACCGTCCTGATGCCTATGGCCTGGAGAGAGCCCGGAAAGCGGAGCTTGACACCTTTAGCCTTGACCACAAAGGTTTCTCAAGCCGGGAATCATTTGATCTTGAGCTGGTGCAACGTATTGATGAGTTTAAACCTGACCTGGTTGTACTTGCAGGCTATATGCGCATACTCAGCCGTGCTTTTGTTAAGCGCTATCAGGGAAAACTGATCAATATACACCCTTCCCTGCTCCCCAGGCATAAAGGTTTGAATACCTATCAGTCAGCACTGGATGCCGGTGACAAAGAGCATGGAACATCGGTTCACTATGTCACGGAAGAGTTGGACAGTGGTTCTGTTGTGATGCAGGCGACGCTGGATATCACTGATGTTGATACAGCGAAGACGCTTGAACAGAGAGTCAAGGTCATGGAACACCACCTTTATCCCAAGGCTATAGACTGGATTGTTTCTGGCCGGATAACAATCCAGAACGATGCCATATTACTTGACAAAAAGCCGCTTGGCCCTCAAGGATATCGTATATCTGAAAAAAGTATCGCCACGGCAAACTGATTCCGTTTTAGACTTTTCTTGTTGATTCGAGCATTAAAAACGGTTTCATTGATGAGTGGCCATAAGCTGTGAATACCTCGCTGTTCCTGGCAGGAGGTATTCCCTTAAAAAGGAATTATCCTGATGACCCCTTTCAAGACCGTCTCAGCCATTTTGGCTTCTGGCCTTTTGATCGCCAGCACTCCTTCCATTGCACAACCCACAGAAGCTACGTTAAAGCCATTCACAGCGGAGTATAAAGCGGAAGTTTCCGGTATCAGTGGCTCAGGTACACGCAGTCTGAAAAAAGAGGGCGACCAGTGGGTTCTGGATTTTGGGGCCAGTGCATCGGTCATCATTGCTTCCATCAGTCTGGATGAAACCAGTCGCTTCAATCTACAAAAGGGTCAGGCACTTCCCCAGGATTACCAGTACGAGCGAAAGGGAATAGGTAGCAAACCGGCTAAAACTGCCCGATTTGACTGGAAATCCATGGAAGCCTCCTGGCAGCAGGCTGAGAAACAATCAAAGATCTCATTTAAATCTGGCGCCCAGGACCCTCTCTCATACCAGCTTCAACTTCGGCTGGACTTGAAGGCTGGAAAAAAAGAGCTGGTTTACCCGATTGTTGAGGATGATGAAGTCTACGAAAGGCGGTTTGTGATTGAAGCCGATGAAATACTGAATACACCCGCCGGCCCACTCAATACGACCCGTGTAAAAGTGGTTCGCGAAGATAAAGACCGCGAGACCTGGATCTGGTTTGCCAAAGACTGGGATTATGTTCTTGTGCAACTGCATCAGAAAGAAAACGGCTCAGACTATCTGATTCAGTTCAAAGGTGGTGAACTGGATGGCAAAACGATTAAAGGAATTACTCCCAAGCCATCCAAATAGATCTTGCGGGGGATCTCAGCCAGTCCCGATACAAAGGCTTCATAAAAGACTATCTGGTTTTGTGTTACGGATATAACGAACCCGCTGTCTGTTGCTTCGGGTTTCCGATAAAATGGCGGCTTCTGTTGCAACACTCCTTTACCTCAATGTCAGGAGCTTTCCGTGAGACTTCTCCACACTATGCTTCGAGTGGGCGACCTTGATCGCTCCATTGCTTTTTATACTGATATCCTGGGTATGAAACTGCTTCGAAAGCACGATAACGAGCAATACAAATACACTCTGGCTTTTGTTGGCTATGCCGATGAATCAGAACAGGCCGTTATTGAACTGACGTATAACTGGGGTACCAGTGACTATGACCCTGGTACGGGTTTTGGTCATATAGCCATTGGCTTTGATGATATCTATGCAACCTGTGAGAGCATCCGTGCCAACGGTGGCAAGATCACCCGTGAACCGGGTCCGGTCAAGGGCGGAACGACAGAGATCGCCTTTGTAGAAGACCCCGATGGCTACAAAATCGAAATGATCCAGAACAAAAGCGCATCCCGGGGACTTCAGGGATAAGGAAAAAACACAGGGAAGTGAACCAGTCAATGCCAGACAATCCTGAAAAACCTTCCGATACCTCTAGCAAAAAGACTCAGAGAATAGCTGCCCTCTGCCTGATGTTCCCTCTGCTTTCAGGCTGCTCCAGTCATTCAGCTGTTAACTATGCGACTGATGTTGTGGTTCGAGAGTTGGGTGGACCTGCAGCTGAAGTCTACTCAACGGTTAAGGCCGTCAAGAGTATCCAGAAAGATGTAATCGCCTTTGAAGCCCTGGTCAGGATTCTGTCAACAGAGGCCCGTGTTAACTGGGGTGACGAAAAAAGTGCCAGCAGGAAGGAATACGTCAAATACACCAACCATTACCGCACCCGGGTATTTGTTAACTTCGAACAGGGCAAGGTTCACGTTGAAACGCTGGATAGAGAAGACCTGAAACAAGCGATTATTGTCACCCTGCTGACGCCTTACAATCCTGATGAAGTTGACCTGTTCAGCGACAAAGCCGTCCCCATCGGGGAAGAGCCCATGCTTTATGGACAGGTCGTGGACCATCAGGGGCAGCCCATACGCTGGGAGTGGCGGGCCAGTCAGTTTGCCGACTACCTGATCGACCATCAGTTAACCACTCGTGCCAGCAGCAAGGGTACCGTTTACTCTGTTGATCTTGATCTGGTTGGCGACCATATGATCAAAAGACAGTATCAATACGCCGGTATCGTTCGACAGATGTCGCAAAGATACAAGATTAAGGAAAGTTTGATCTATGCGATCATGAGGACAGAGAGCAGTTTCAACCCCTACGCGGTGAGCCATGCTAATGCCTACGGTCTTATGCAGATTATCCCATCAACGGCAGGAAGAGATGTTTTCAAGCTGGTCAAACGTCGCAGTGGACAGCCCAGCAGACACTATCTTTTCAACCCGTTTAACAATATTGATGCAGGCACCGCTTATCTGCACCTTCTTGAAACCCGCTATCTGAAAAATGTCAGAGATCCACTGGTAAAGCATTACGCTATTATCTCTGCCTACAACGGTGGAACAGGCAATGTTTTGAAAACCTTCCATTCCAATCGCACCCGGGCTATAGAAATCCTCAATGAGATGGAACCAGAAGAAGCGTATTGGTCTCTCACCCGCAAACACCCCAGACAGGAATCAAGAAACTATCTGAAAAAAGTCACCAAAGCTCAGAAAGACTTTTACAACGGTGATGTCTGAATTTAGTTTTTGACGGCAAAACACACTTACTTTCTTGAATTGCCACTGCCCTGCTCTACCTTTCCTTATTCCAAAATCAGTAATGTACGAATCGAATAATGAAACGATCGTTTTTTGCGAAATTCCTGTTGCTGCTTTTCTCTTTGTCTGCCACCTGTCAGGCAGACTCGTTAAGAAGACGTTTTGCTGTCGAGCATAAACAGAGCACTCAGAGCTTTTCTGTTACGCGCAGCCTGAATTCGTTGCTGGACAATCGGAAGCACCTTCCCGACACAAAAGGCTATACAGTTTTATTGCCGCCTGATGACAAACCACACAAAGCTGGGGGTTACGGGCTACCAATGACCTTTATTGAGTCCATTTCCTGGCCATTACTTTACGCCACCAACGTGCTGCTTGCATACGAACTGATCCAGACCACCAGGGACCCTGCCCTGAGAGGCAAACCTTATTCATGGATACCTGAAGAAGTATTTGTCGCTGTCGGCTGGCTTTTAAAAAGTTACTGGAACCCCGATTCATTGCTGTTTAACCCGAGGGATCAACTGAGTCGGGATGATCCGTTTACGATCAACACTATGACGCTCCCCGGAGAAAACAAACAACAAAGTGACCAACAACAAAGCAACAAACAAAATCCGCCATCAGAATCATCTGGCCAGCAAGCCTCAGGGACAACCAGCCATGTCAGAGGCTCTGTCACCAACACCCTGTCGTCTGGCTCTAACGATGGTAATGAGAGCCCTGAACAAGACCAGCATACGTTGGGTTTAGATTGTTTCGTCAATTCCTGTCATGGTGTTTGTAAACTCCGACAATCATCCAATAGTAGTGAGCTAGCTGAACATCCCCTTAAACCAGAGACCCATGAGGCTGTCGCAAAAGTCGCGAGCAAAGCAGGTGTGCTTGTCTCACAAATCATAAAGCACATTAATCGATTAATATTTAATCACACGTTAAACGATGTGCATGCCAACGCGAATTCCCCTTCTCCGGATATTCAGACATTTGAGAATGCCATCGAGATACTTGAATTACTTGACCCTTCCGATATTTCAACAGACTTGGAACCGTTTAGTCTCTATCCAGAGATTGATTTCTATAATGCCTATCACCTCAATCATGCCTATGGTGATAGCGATAGCGATGACGATATCGATGGCTATGCTTATTATCACGTCTATTACAGAGGCAAGATGCTGTTCGCTATAATACGCACTGCAAATAAAACAAGCTTTTCATCTGCTCTTACATGTGGGATTTCAGTAAGCATTAAAACCGAAGTCTTATTTAATGAATTATATTATGCACCTGATGGCCCGGGTTACCAATCTGCAAAAAGGGAATTTGAGGAACAAAGGAAAAAACAGAGCAGTCAGGTAAACTGCAAACAACTCCTGTGAATGTTCAGGTGCATAAGAAGGCTGATGATCAAGACAGCTCTATTCCAAAGCGTTGCAATGGACAACACAGCAGGAATTTCCAACTATAAAACCAGTAACACATGGATCGAACATTGAAACAAACGTTCTTTGCTGCACTGATGTTGTTGCTTTCGCCTTTGTCTACCATCTGTCAGGCAGAGTCGTTAATAAGACATTTTGTTGTCGAGCATAAACAGAACACTCAGAGCTTTTCTGTTAAGCGCAGCCTTATTTCATTGCCGGACAATCGGAAGCACCTTCCCGACACAAATGTCTACGCAGTTTTTTTGCCGCCTGATGACAAACCACACAAACTTGGCGTTTACGGGCTACCAATGACCTTTATTGAGTCTATTTCATGGCCATTGCTTTACGCCTCTAACGTGCTGGTTGCATACGAATGGGCCCTGAACACCAGGAACCCTGCCCTGAGGGGCAAAACTTATTCATGGATACCTGAAGAAGTGTTTGTCGCTGTCGGCTGGCTTTTAAAAAGCTATTGGACCCCCGATTCATTGCTGTTTAACCCAATGGATCAACTGAGTCGGGATGACCCGTTTACGATCACCACTATGACGCTCCCAGGACAAAACAAACAACAAAGCAACCAACAAAACCCACCATCAGAATCATCGGGTCGGCAAGCCCAAGGGGCAACCCGCCATGTTACAGGTTCTATCAAAAGACTATTGTCGTCTTTATGTAACAAAGATAAAGAAGACCCTGAACAAGACCAGCATACTTTAGGTTTGGAGTGTTACGTCGATTCCTGTCATGGCGTTTGTAAACTCCGACAGGCATCCAATAGTAGTGAGGAAGAGAAGCTGAGTTCCACAGAAAGTTCGACAGGACAAAAGGCGAAAAAAAACAGGTTACAGGAAGTAGACGAGTATTCTGAGTCACTTGCTAACGCCGTGCCTGACATCGAAATTGATGAATCAAACACAACAGCAGATGACATTGTTTCAGAAATCATAGAGCACATGAATACGTTAATAACTATTCTCATTGAAAACGATGCGCATTATAAAGTCGAATCCCCTACCCCGGATATTCAGGTATTCAGGAATGCCATTGAATTACTTGAACATCTTGACCCTTCCGATATTTCACAAGGTCCGGAAGTGACTGACTCAAATTGTAACTACTCAATCCATGATGGCTATAGCGATACTTGGTATCTCGTCTACTACAGGGGTAAGGTGTTATTCACAGTAACACAAACTGGCAGTGAAGATAGATTTGAAGGTCACTGGACGTCTGGGGAGTCAGCAAGGATTAAAACCGAAGACTTATTTAATGAACTCTATTATGCTCCTGATGCTCCCGGTTATCAATTTGCAAAAAGTGAATTTGAGAAATGTAGAAAAGAATAACCTGTATCGACAACTTGAGAGAAACCCAGAGCCCCGGAGCTGGAGCATGTGAACCTGGTTTTTTGCAACACTCTATTTCATAGGGTGATCTATTTTTTCTTCCTGAAACCGGATAGCAAGGATAGAATTATTAAACACCCACTCTTTGTAGCACCATTTTTGCTGTTCCTGTCATTGCCTGCCATCTGTCAGGCCAAACCACTGACAAAACCTTTGCTGGTCGAGTTTGAACAGCATACAGGCTTTCAAAAACAGAGCCTCTCTATAAAGCTTGAACGGCACAGCTCATCATCAGACATCACCGACTCAAGCGGCTATGCAGAAGCAGGTTCACCGCCCGATGACAAACCACAGAGACCCGATGGTGATGGGGTAAAAACGCCCCTTATTGAGTCGATTTCCTGGCCATTGCTTTTCGCCACTCATATGTTGGTTGATTACAAACTGATCCTGACCATCAAAAAGACTCCCTTGAGATCCCCTTTTTCACGGCTATCTCCAGAAGTGCTTGCATTAGTCGATTGGCTTTTGCAAAGCTATTGGAGCGCCGATTCACCACTGTTTAACGCCATAGAACAACAAGCGCCGAGTCATGATCATCCGCATCAGGCCATTACTGTAACGTTTGGCTCCGGACACGACCAACATCAATACCAGCCGTCAGAATCGTCCAACCAGCAAGCTCCGCAAGCCAACACCCGCACTGCAGGCTCTTTTATTGCCCCTCAGAATACTGACTATCGGGGCGGTAACCGAGGCCCTCATCAAGACTCACATACTTTGGGTTTAAATTGTTTCATCCATCCCTGTCATGGCGTTTGTCAATTCCGACCATTATCCGATCCCGGGGGGCGCGCAGAACGGACGCTGGATATCGAAGAAGTTTCGATAGCCGAAAATAGCTTTTGCTCTCATTTGGTCAATGGATACTGTTTTATTTGCATGGACTATTTTGATCCTCCAAACACTACATATTCTCAAAACAACTCAATTTTCAGGTTATTGGGTAATTGCCCTGACACTCCAGTATTTGATTCTGATAAAGTATTTAAGGCAGAGGCGCATGACATTGATGTCAACCCGGCTAATAACTGCAACCCTATAGACGGGGTCGCCCTGGATGGGTTCGCTTTAGACTCAATGAGCGCAGGGGCTGCCTATACAAATGCATCTACCGGACCAGTCAGTGATGATCTGGCAATACCAGAGAATGATTGCCTTGCTCTCGAAGCCACTGCCCATTGCCAAAAGGCTCTGTCGGGTCACAAAAGCAAGCACCACCACAGGCAATTCATCTGTAACAAGATCGTGGCCTCAGAGGATGGTTATCTGCGGCCATGTGCAAAGATCTTCAAAAACTCTCCAACTCTGTCGACTCACAAAAGCAAATTTCACACCGGGCAAAAAACCTGTGACGTGACCCTGGTCAGGGAGGATGGCCAGCCTGGTCCATGCGGGACGGTCTGCAAGAACGCTCAAGACCTGTCGGAACACAAAAACAGATGCCACTCTGGGCAACAAATCTGTGACACGATCGTGGCCGTAGAGGATGGTCAGCTGCAGCCATGCGGAAGAGTCTTGTTACATGCTCGCTCCCTGCGGGAACACAAAAGAACATACCACCGCGTGGAAAAAACCTGTGACGTAACCCTGGTCGGGGAAGATGGCCAGCCGCAGCCGTGCGGGACGCTCTGTAAAAGTGTTCAAGTCTTGTCAGATCACAAAAGAAGTCACCATACCGGGCAACAAACCTGTGGCGAAACCCTGGTCGGAGAGAACGGCCAGCCTGATTCCTGTGGGACGGTCTGCAAAAACCCTCAAGACTCATCGGGTCACAGAAACAAATACGACTATCAGCAAAAAATCTGTGACGCGATCGTGGCTGGAAAGGATGGTCAGCCCCAGCCGTGCGGTAAGGTCTGCATACATGCTCGCTCCCTGCGGGGTCACAAAAAAAGAAACCACAGCGTGCAAAAAATCTGTGACGTAACCATGGTCGGGGAAGATGGCCAGCCGCAGCCATGCGGGACGGTCTGCAAAAGTGTTCAGGTCTTGTCAGAACACAAAAGAAGACGCCATACCGGGCAAAAAACCTGTGCCGAAATCCTGGTCGGAGAGGATGGCCAGACGCGACCATGCGGAAAGATCTTCAAGAACGTTAAAGCCCTGTCAGATCACAAAGCCGGATATCACAGCGGACAAAAAACCTGTGACGTAGCAGTGCCCGGGGAGGATGGTCAGCTGCAGCCATGTGCAACGGTCTGCATGAATGCTGTAGCCCTCCTGTATCACAAAAAAATAAAACACACCGGGCAAAAAACCTGTGACGTAAAAGTGATCAGGAAGGATGGCCAGCCTCAGCTATGCGGGACGGTCTGCAAGAATCCTAAAGCCCTGTCGGATCATAAAAGAAGAGAGCACACCGGGCAACAAACCTGTTACGAAAAGATGATTGGGAAAGATGGCCAACTGCGACCATGCGGAAAGATCTGTGACAATGCTCAAGCACTTTGTTGTCATAAAAGAATGCATCGAAAACGCAAACATGTTGATGTGTTCAATAACGATGAATTCAGCAATCCAGAAGGTAAAATGCACAAGTAACGGCCTGATCTAGCCCTTTCGAGGCTGTCGCAAAAGTGCCGCGCTTCGCTGATACCGCGTTAAAAAGTGGCTCAAAATGCTCATTTACTCGCTGTAAACTGCGCTTTTTTGCCACTTTTTGCCTTGTCTCAGCCTTGCTCGCACTCTTGCGACAGCCTCTGGGGCATGGGAACCAAAGCTTTAGAAAGCTTTAGGACACCCGAAGTAGGGGGCGGGTGATGAACTGAGTTCAAAAAGCAACATTTTACTCACTCAATTAACCAGGATTACGCCCCTTATTGGCAGCAATTCTCAGCCTCAATGCATTCAGCTTGATAAAGCCTTCAGCATCTGCCTGATCATAAGCACCGGCATCATCTTCAAAGGTGGCAATATTCTCATCAAACAGGGAATCATCAGACTGACGACCAACAACCGTTACATTACCTTTATAGAGTTTCAAACGTACGACACCATTCACGCAACCCTGACTTTCATCAATCATCTTCTGAAGCATCTCACGCTCGGGAGACCACCAGTAGCCGTTGTAAATCAGTTTCGCATACCTGGGCATCAGTTCGTCTTTCAGGTGTGCCACTTCACGATCAAGAGTAATGGACTCAATCGCCCTGTGGGCTTTCAGCATGATGGTTCCACCCGGAGTCTCGTAGCAACCACGGGACTTCATACCGACATAACGATTCTCAACGATGTCCAGACGACCCACACCATTCTCTCCACCCACCTTGTTCAGGTAAGTCAAAACGGTTGCGGGCGTCATTTCCTGACCATCGATGGCAACGATATCACCTTTCTTATAGGTCAGCTCAAGATACAGTGGCTGATCCGGGGCATTTTCCGGAGCTACACTCCAGCGCCACATATCCTCTTCGGCTTCAGCCCATGGATCTTCCAGGATGCCACCTTCGTATGAAATGTGCAGCAAGTTGGCATCCATAGAATAAGGAGACTTACCTTTCTTCTTTTCAACCTGTATACCGTGCTCTTCACAATAGGCCAGCAGTTTTTCACGGGAATTCAGATCCCACTCACGCCACGGAGCTATTACCTGTACACCTGGCTTCAGAGCATAAGCGCCCAGTTCAAAACGCACCTGGTCATTACCCTTGCCGGTAGCACCGTGGGAGATAGCATCGGCTCCCGTCTCATTGGCAATTTCAATCAAACGCTTGGAAATAAGAGGACGGGCAATAGAAGTACCCAGCAGGTACTCGCCTTCATAGATGGTATTGGCCCGGAACATCGGAAACACAAAATCCCGAACAAACTCTTCACGCAAATCTTCGATATAGATCTCTTTGATGCCCAGTGCCTCTGCTTTGGCCCTGGCAGGCTCAACTTCTTCACCCTGACCCAGATCCGCAGTAAATGTAACAACTTCGCACTGATAAGTATCTTCCAGCCATTTGGCAATGACTGAGGTATCCAGTCCACCCGAATAGGCCAGTACCACTTTTTTGATCTCTTTCACCGTGCACTCCCAATTCCCGATACGGTAAACCTGATTGATTGAAGAGTATTGATGATCCAAAATTGAAAATCAATATTTATTCAAAAAATCTACATATTAATTCAATATTCCCATTTTTTATGGCTACCTCTTAACTCTGAAAGCCCGATGTGGAAATTACCCAACCGACTTCCGATAGCCACAGAGCGGACACCATTATTCTCGAATGCTTCCCTATTTTCCAGACCGGGGAATCTCAAAAGCACTTCACCTGAACTGATAAAGACCGAAAATGTGCAAACAACTGAAAATCAACGCCTTTGAAGTCCTGCAAATTGATCGAAGGGCATGCTCTGAACGGCAAATATTACTACCAAGCCTGCATGATTTTAGATACGATGCTAGCCCGGTGAAGGGGGTCTCCTGAACTCTCCAATCTACTCCATTTTATTCACGTGCTTTTTTGATCATCCCGTGCTGTATTTAGCGGACTCAAGATAAAAACACGATTAAACTGTTGCTACTTAGCAGTCAACCTTTCTTTTCCGGAACAGGTACTCTTCAGAAGATGACGCAAATGCCCATAGCGAAAGAAAAGCTCTCCCTGACACGTCCTGATGACTGGCATATCCACCTGAGAGACGACGCAGCCCTGGCTGAAACAGTGCGTTCAGCAGCCAGAAACTTTACCCGGGCTATTGTCATGCCTAATCTGCGTCCACCGGTACTGGACGCCGATGATGCTGCCGCTTACAAGGCCCGAATCCTTGAGCATGCGCCTGCTGGTAGTCAGTTTGAACCACTGATGACACTTTACCTGACGGATAACACCACCCCCGAAATGGTTCGTGAAGCCAAGGCCAGAGGCGATGTCAAAGCTCTGAAGCTCTATCCAGCCGGAGCGACCACCAACTCTGACTCAGGTGTCACTGATATCAACAATATTGAGGAAAGTCTGAAGACCATGGCTGAGGTTGGCCTGCTGCTGCTGGTACATGCTGAAGTCACTGACAAAGACATTGATATCTTCGATCGTGAAAAAGTTTTCATTGATCGTTACCTGCGAGACATTACTCTTCGGCACCCTGACCTGAAAGTGGTCATGGAACACATCACCACCGCTGATGCGGTCGAATTTGTCAAAAGCAGCCACAGCAATGTCGCCGCCACGATTACTGCACACCACCTGCTTTACAATCGCAACGATATGCTGGCAGGAGGCATTCGCCCCCATTATTACTGCCTGCCAATCCTGAAGCGTAATAGCCACCAGCAGGCCTTACTGGAAGCCGCAACCAGTGGCAATCCGAAATTTTTCCTTGGCACCGACTCTGCACCTCATACGGTAGATGCAAAAGAAACCTCCTGTGGCTGTGCAGGTTGCTATACCGCACCGGCAGCTCTGGAATTGTATGCTGAAGCCTTTGAGAGCATGAATGCACTGGATAAACTGGAAGGATTTGCCAGCCACTTTGGTCCGGATTTTTACGGTCTACCCAGAAACCAGGCTTCTGTAACCCTGATTAAAGAAGAATGGCAATTGCCAGAGTCTATCCCCCTGGGCGACAATCAGGTGATTCCTCTGCGTGCAGGCGAAACCCTGAACTGGCGTTTACAAACCCAGGACTAACACTGAAGACCGGAAAGTCAGCCCTCAGAAGGCTGACTTTCCACTGACTCTGAATGAATTAAGGAGATTCCGTGGTCGATGATAGCCATTTGATGGCCAACCGCTTTCGTGGTTTTTTGCCTGTTGTGGTGGATGTAGAAACCGGAGGTTTCAATTCCGCCACCGATGCCCTGCTGGAAATTGCAGCTGTGGTCATTGAAATGGATGAAAGCGGCTATGTGCACCCCGGTAAGCCTCAGTCTTTCCATATCAAACCATTTGAAGGCGCCAATATTGAACAGGCGGCGATAGAGTTTATCGGTATTGATCCCTTCCACCCGCTTCGCATTGCCACAGAAGAAGAGCAGGCACTGAACGGTATCTTCAAAACAGTGCGCAAGGAAGTTAAAAAACAGGGTTGTAACCGGGCAGTGCTGGTGGGTCATAATGCATCATTTGACCTTGGCTTTCTGATGGCCGCAGCAGAGCGCTGTGATATCAAACGCAACCCTTTTCATCCCTTCTCCTGCTTTGATACAGCCACCCTGTCCGGACTGGCATACGGGCAGACCGTGCTGGCCAGAGCCTGCGAGGCCGCAGAGATTCATTTCGACAAGGGTGAAGCCCACTCTGCCCGTTATGACACAGAGAAAACTGCCGAGCTATTTTGCTCTATCGTCAACCGCTGGAAGGATCTGGGCGGCTGGTTATAAAGAGGCTTATAAATCGTTTCCGGAATTTTGAGAGAGTGGCTTATGGCAACCACTCGACCAAATTATCAGGGCTGAGTTAATCTCATGATGTGAATAGTCGTTGATGGCGAAATTCCGGATATTCCGTTTACTCTTCCTGCCCGGGCTGGTTGATTTCCAGCAACTCAATATTCATTTTCATCCACAGCAGAGTAGCAGCCAGGTTAATGTTGCTATTGCAGACTCCCCCATTGCCGGACAACAAGCCCCGTGTTGCATCAACTACCTGGTCCACCTCTTTTTGTCGTTCTTCAGGGAATTTCTCAAGCAACCGTTTTAGACGCTGCTGCCCTTGGGTCAGGTGTGCAAACCTCTGGGGAAACTGAAGCAACTGATAAAATTTAAACAAATCCGGTTCCAGCCCAGACACCTCCCAAGCCCGGAGCGCCATAATAATAAGGATGTTCAGGTCATGGGTATCAAATGCCGGTTTATCTGCTGCGTCTGTAAAATATTTAATCTCCCCATTGAGTCGCAATCGACCAAGTTGTTCGGCATCCACCTGATACATTATTTGCAAAAAAAACTTCACCATATTGTCATTACTAAGGGGGGCTTTGTCCGCATAATAACCGTTACCAGCTAACATGGGGGCTTCCAACAATGTTGCGAGATCGTGTAGCATGAATGACTCACAGCCAAAGCCACTCGCCTGACGCTCAGGCAGGAAATAAAACCGGGAGTCAGTAAAACCATGATATTTTAACGCCAGTGTTAAAGCTAAAGTGACAAAATGCGCCAAGTTCGAATAAACTTGATCTTCGTAGTAACGCTTAAAAACACTTAAACTATCAACCACAAAAACGCGATGACGCCCTTCAGTATTTTTTCGAATAGAAAAAACGTTAACATGGCCTGTTTGCTCCTGAAAAATAAAGTTTTTAGTCTCACCTATTGCCATCAATGGCAGCTGGGTTATAAACAACCCAACCAGTTGGTGAAGACACTGAGGGAAGCCAATGTAAGTTTGCATAAGCTTCAGAGTTAACGGGCTAGCAACATCCAGAATCGTGTCAATTAATAACTCTTTGGGCATCCCTTCAGGTAAAACAAGCTGCGGAAACGCACGTCCGGCAAATAATCTGATTAAATTTTCTGGCAGGCTTTCTAGCTTGGGGTATTCAATTAAAACGTGTAGCATTTCACCTTTTTCCAGCTTCCCCGGAAAATGATGCTTAAGCAGACTCAGAATCGCTTTCCAACGGTATCCAGCGCTCTCCAGGGAACCCTTCTCCTTCAAAAGATTGGGGGATTTGGCATACAGTCTTTCCAATTCTGCATTAAAGTCATCAATATTTTTTTTCTGATCCATTGTTTTCAATGACTTTTCAGCAGCCTTGAGTATTTCTTTCAGTTTTTCAAGATGCCTGACATGACCCTCATCGTTACCGGAAGCCGATGCTGATGCAGCACCAGAGCCTGAGGAACCTGAAGAGCCAGAACTGCCTTGCCCTTTATCGCTTTGCTTTTTGCTTTGTTGCTCTTGCTGCGGTGGTGGAGATTTACCGTCGGTTTTAGACTGTTCCTTGTTTTCGTTGCTATAACGGTTTAATTGGAATGGATAGCCAGTAAACGTCGTACCTTTATTCGGCTGCAGCCAACCCCTTTCTGAGATAGGCAAACTGATTATCGAACCTTTTTTCCTCTTATGTAACAGCAACAGCGGGGCAACGTTAGATTTTGGTAGACGAATGGGAGGCAAGAAAGAAGAAAGAATTGCATCGATGCTGTAGCCGGAAACGAATGATGAAGTGAGAGGAACTGAAGCCTGACTACTACACGACAAAAGCAGGACAGGCAGAATAAAAACGATAGTCATAAAATACCGGAGCTTCAAGAAAAGATAAAAAGATCATTCTAGAAAAGAAACTCAGATTTTGCAGACTCCATGATATTTAAATCGTTCGAGAAATTCATTCAGGTTAAAAATGAGTACAATTTGAGTATTTACCCCACTATCACCAGCGGAATCTGAGATGTCCAGTCTCAGAGTTAGCTAAAAGACGACTTTGGACACCTGAGTGGCAGGTGAAGCGTTACCGGATTTTTTGAGAGAGTTGATTATGGCAACCGCTCAAACAAGTCATCAAGGCTGAGTTAATTTCATGGTATAAAATTGATCATTGCCATTGATGGCGAATTTCCTGAAATCTTTTTTATTTTTCCTGCCCAGGAGGGTTCATATCCAGTAACTCAATATTCATTTTCATCCACAGCAGAATAGCGGCCAGATTAGTGTTGTTATTGCAGATTCCACCTCTGACGGACAACAAGCCCCGTGTTTCATCAACTACCTGGTCAACCTCTTTTTGTCGTTCTTCAGGGAATTTCTCAAGCAATCGCTTCAGTCGCTCCTGCCCTTGGGTCAGATGTGCAAACCTCTGGGGAAACTGAAGCAGCTGATAAAATTTAAACAAATCTGGTTCCAGACCCGTTGTAGTCCAGGTATGGAGCGACATAAGAATAAGGGTGTTCAGGTCATGTGTAGCAATTGCAGGTTTATCTGCTGTGTCCGTAAATGACTTAATCTCCCCATTGATTCGCAATCGACCGAGTTGCTCACCTTCCGGATCATACGTTATGTTCAAAAAAAACCTGAACATATTGTCATTAGTAAGAGGTTCTTTGTCCGAATAATAACCGTTACCAGCCAACATGGGGAATTCCAACAACGTTTTCAGGTCGTGCAACATGAATGACTCACTGCCAAGGTTAGGACCTTGACGTTCAGGCAGGAAGTAAAACCGGGAATCAGTAAAGCCATGATATTTTAACGCCAGTGCCAAAACTGAAGTGACAAAATGTGCCAGGGGCGAATAAATTTGACCTTCGTCGTAGCGCTTAAAAACACTTAAACTATCAACGACAAAAACACGATAACGCCCTTTAGCATTTTTCCGGATAAAAAAAACGTTAATGTGACTCGTATGGTCCTGAAAAATAAACTTTTTAGATTCACCTTTTGCCATTAGCGGTAGCTGGGTTATAAATAACCTAAGCAGCTGTTGAAGACACTGAGGATGGCCCAGATGAGTTTGCATATACCATAGAGTTATCGGATTGACAGAATTCACAATGAAGTGAACTAACGTCTCTTTGGGCACCTCCTGAGGTAATTCAGTTTCCGGGAGCACTTCTCTGGCAAGTAATCTGATTAATTCTTCTGGCTGGCCCTCAATATCGGGATATTCGAGTAAAACGTGCGACATTTCACCTTCTTCCAGCTTGTCGGAAAAATGATGCTTAAGCAACCTCAGAATCGCTTTCCAGCTGTATTTCCTGCTCACCAGTGACCCCTTTTCCTCGAGAAGATCAGGGGATGCCGAATACAATCTTTTCAATTCTGCAATAAAGCCATCAATATTTTTTTTCTGATCCATTGTTTTCAATGACTTTTCAGCGGCTTTGAGGATTTCTTTCAGTTTTTCAAGATGCCTGACACGACTCTCATCGTTACCGGAAGCTGATGCTGATGCTGATGCAGCACCGGAGCCTGAGGAGCCAGAAGAGCCCTGCCCTTTATCGCTTTGCTTTTTGCTTTGTTGCTTTTGCTGCGGTGGCGAAGATTTACCGTCGGTTTTAGACTGTTCCTTGTTTTCGTTGCCATAACGGTTTAATTGGAATGGATAGCCAGTAAACGTCGTACCTTTATTCGGCTGCAACCCATCCCTTTCAGAGACAGGCAAACTGATTATTGAGCCTTTTTTACTCTTTTTTAACAGCAACAGAGTAGCAACGTTAGATTTTGGTAGACGAATGGGATCAGGTAAGAAAGAAGAAAGAATTGCATCGACACGGTCGCCGGAAACGAATGATGACGTGAGAGGAACTGAAGCCTGACTACTACACGACAAAAGCAGGACAGGCAGAATAAAGACGATAGTCATAAAATACCGGAGCTTCAAGTAAAGATAAAAGGATCATTCTAGAAAAGAAACTCAGATTTTGCTGACTCCATGATATTTAAATCGTTCGAAAAATTCACTCAGGTTAAAAATGAGTACAATTTGAGTATTTATCCCACTATCACAAGCAGAATCTGAGATGTCCAGTCTCAGAGTTAGCTAAAAGACGACTTTGGACACCTGAGTGGCAGGTGAAGCGGTACCGGATTTTTTGTGAGAGCTGCTTATGGCAACTACTTGAACAAATCACGAAGGTTGAGTTAATTTCATGCTATGAAATTGATCATAACCGATGATGGTGAACTTACGGATATCTTGTTTATTCTTCCTGCCCGGGACGGTTGTTCATTTCCAGCAACTCAATGTTCATTTTCATCCACAGCAGGGTAGCAGCCAGATTAGCATTGTTATTGCAGACTCCATCATCGCCAGACAACAAGCCCCGTGTTTCATCAACTACCTGTTCCACCTCTTTTTGCCGTTCTTCAGGGAATTTCTCAAGCAATCGCTTTAGTCGCTGCTGCCCTTGGGTCAGATGTGCAAACCTCTGAGGAAACTGACGCAACTGATAAAATTTAAACAAATCTGGTTCCAGCCCCATTGTAACCCAGGTTTGCAACGACATAATAATAAGGGTGCTTAGGTCATGTGCATTAAGTTCAGGTTTATCTGCTGTGTCCGTAAAATACTTAATCTCCCCATTGACTCGCAATCGACCGAGTTGCTCAGCACTCTCGTCAAATGTTATTTGCAACGAAAACATGGCTACTTTGTCATTAGGAATAGGTTCTTTATCCGCATAATAACCGTTACCAGTCACCATAGGGGATTGCAACAATGTTTCCAGGTCGTGCAGCATGAATGATTCAGAGCCAAAGTCACCAGCCTGACGTTGAGACAGGAAGTAAAATCGGGAATCAGTAAAGCCATGATATTTTAAAGCCAGTGCCAAAGCGAAAATGACAAAATGTGGTAGAGATGAATAGACCTGATCTTCGTAGCAACGCTTAACAACACTTAAACCATCAACGACAAAAACACGATAACGTCCTTTAGCATTTTTCCGGATAGAAAAAACACTAACTTGCCCCCCTGTATGATCCTGAAAAATAAACTCTTTAGATTCACCCGTTGCCACTAAAGACAGCTGGGTTATAAATAGCCCAATCAGCTGCTGAAGACAATAGGGGTAGCCCAGATGAGCTTGTATATACCTCAGGATTGACGGGCTGGCAGCATCCACAATGCTGTCAACTAACAACTGTTTGGGCAAACTTTCAGCTAATGCAGGTTCTGTCAGCTTCTGTCTGGCAAAAAATCTGATCACTTCTTCTGGCAGGCTCGCTAGACCAGGATATTCAAGTAAAACGTGTGACATTTCACCTTTTTCCATCTTGTTGGGAAAATGAAGCTTAAGCAACCTCAAAATCGCTTTCCAACGGTGTTCACCACTCTCCAGGGAGCCCTTCTCCTTCAAAATATCGGGGGATTCCGCATACAATCTTTTCAATTCTGCATGAAACTCATCAATATTTTTTTTCTGATCCATTGTTTTCAATGACTTTTCAGCGGCTTTGAGGATTTCTTTCAGTTTTTCAAGATGCCTGGCATGACTCTCATCGTTACCGGAAGCTGATGCTGATGCGGCACCAGAGCCTGATGAGCCAGAAGAGCCAGAACCGCCCTGCCCTTTCTCGCTTTGCTTTTTGCTTTGTTGCTCTTGCTGCGGTGGCGGAGATTTACCCCCGGTTTTAGACTGTTCCTTGTTTTCATTGCCATAACGGTTTAATTCGAATGGATAGCCAGTAAACGTTGTACCTTTATTCGGCTGCAGCCGATCCCTTTCAGAGACAGGCAAACTGATTATCGAGCCTTTTTTACCCTTTTGTAACAGCAACAGCTGGGCAACGTCAGATTTTGGTAGACGAATGGGATCAGGTAAGAAAGAAGCAAGAATTGCTTCGACACTGTCGCCGGAAACGAAAGATGAAGCGAGAGGAACTGAAGCCTGACTACTACACGACAAAAGCAAGATAGGCACAATAAAAACAAAAGTCATGAGATACCTGAGCTTGAAATAGAAATGAAGAAATTATTCTAGACAAGAAACTCAGATTTACCTGACTCCGGGATATTTAAATCGTTCGAGAAATTTGCTCGCGTTAGAAATGAACACAATTTGAGCATTTACCGCAATATCACAAGTGGAACTTGAGATTCCAGTCAGAGCTAGCCAAAACATGACTTTTGATAATGATTTTCAGTGCTTTTTGGCTGTTTCGAAAGAATTTCGTAAAGGCATTGATTAATGCTCACCGGGACACCGGTGAGCTTGTTCGCAACTCAATTCAGGTAATGATTTTCGAGGTATTGAGCCACAGCATCATCATTGCATTGGCCAATCACCTGATGATCAGGCAGTTTCGCTTTCAAACGCTCTGTCGCATTCCCCATAACCAGTCCTTTGCCTACCACCTGTAACATCTCAACGTCGTTCATGCCGTCACCAAAAGCTACTGCGTCTTTGGGCTCCAGACCTTTGAGTTTCATGACTTCTTCCAGAGCTGCACCTTTGCTCACCGCTGGCGCCATGATTTCAAGGCAGGTATCCAGAGAGAAAGCCATATTCACCGAGTCACCAAAGGTTTCATGAATATCCCGCTCAAGATCAAGCAACTCATCGTGCTTTTTGGCTACAAAGAACACTTTGATAATCTTGTCGACAGGAATCGTATCCAGATCCTGCACAGTGTAGCTGAAGCCTGTGTCTTTATGAAACTCCAACAAGCTTTCATGATGCTGCTCGACATACCACTTATCTTCGCTGTACACACTCAAAAAAACGGTATCACTGTATTGACGGCCAAGCGCAATTAAGGGCTGAATAAACCTGGGATTAAGATCATGACTGACAATCGTCTCTCCCTTGGGGTTGTGTGCTCGTGCGCCATTAGAAGTAATGGTGAACATATCGATGTCCAGCTGTGCTCTTATCTCTTCAACATCCAGGTAATGTCTGCCCGTGGCAAAAACAAAACGGATTCCCTGATTGCTTAAACGACGAATAACTTCTTTGGTGCGAGGTGCCAGCTGGTGCTGGTCATTAAGAAGGGTACCATCAAGGTCTGAGACAACAACGGGATACATGTATACCTCATAAGAGAGTACGTTTTATCTGTATCCTGATGCTATTTCATGACACAGTGATGAACAGACAAAACAGGTGGCTTAGCCCCTGTAATTATGCACACTTGTCTCACTTTATGGCAATAGGCGCATCTACGAAAGTTAATGAGCTAACTATCCCCAGACTGCTACACGCAGAGGGGTTAACCCTGAAGGAATAACAAAAAAAGGAAGCCGCTGGATAGCGGCCTCGACTGAAGAGCATTACTCAAACGTAATCTCACCCTCTGTAAGTATTGCCTTGATGACATCACCGGGAGAGTACTGACCTGACAGTATGGATTCTGCCAGAGGATTCTCGATACTGCGCTGTATGGCCCGTTTCAACGGACGGGCTCCGTACACAGGATCAAAGCCCACTTCAGCCAGTTTTTTCATTGCTTCATCAGAAACTTCCAGGGACAGACTATTTTCCGCAAGACGTTTGTTCAGTCGGCTTAACTGAATAGCCGCAATGCCTTCTATCTGCCTCTCTGTCAGGGGATGAAAGACCACCAGCTCATCGACACGGTTGACAAATTCAGGCCTGAAGTGAGCTCCCACTACATCTATAAGCGTTGATTTCAATGCTTCAAAATCTTCACCCTGCATGGTCTGAATAACATCAGAGCCGAGGTTGGAAGTCATGACAATCACAGTATTTTTAAAGTCTACCGTTCTTCCCTGGCCATCAGTTAAACGACCATCCTCCAATACCTGCAAGAGAATATTGAAAACGTCCGGGTGAGCCTTTTCTACTTCATCCATCAACACCACCGAATAGGGTTTACGGCGAACAGCCTCTGTCAGATAACCCCCTTCTTCATACCCCACGTAGCCGGGAGGCGCTCCCAGCAGGCGGGCAACAGAGTGTTTTTCCATAAACTCGGACATATCGATGCGAACAATAGCGTCTTCTGTATCAAACAGAAATGCCGCCAGCGCTTTGCAAAGTTCTGTCTTACCCACACCGGTTGGCCCAAGAAACATGAAGGAGCCATTAGGTCGGTTGGGATCGGCCAGGCCTGCTCTTGAGCGGCGTACAGCGTTAGAAACAGCAACTACTGCTTCGTCTTGACCAATTACACGACCATGAAGTGCGTCTTCCATCTTCAAGAGCTTTTCACGCTCACCTTCCAGCATTTTGGAAACAGGTATTCCAGTCCAGCGAGAGACCACTTCAGCAATTTCTTCATCCGTGACCCGGTTGCGAAGCAGCTTGGTTTCTCCACCTGACTTGGCAGCATCCGCTTCAGCCAGCTTCTTTTCCAGCTCGGGAAGCTGGCCATACTGAATTTCTGACATTTTGGCGAGATCACCAGAACGCTGTGCAGCTTCCAGGGCAATGAGTAATTGCTCACGCTCCTCCCGTAACTTCTGAGACCCCTGAAGGACGACTTTCTCGGCCTTCCAAATGTCTTCAAGGTCTGAGTACTCTCTCTCAAGGCGGCCCACTTCTGTATCCAAGAGTACCAGCCTCTCTTTGGATGCGTTGTCGTCTTCTTTTTTAAGTGCTTCCCGTTCGATTTTCAGTTGAATCAGACGACGCTCCAGGCGATCCATTTCTTCTGGCTTGGAATCCATCTCCATCCGTATACGACTGGCTGACTCATCAATCAGATCGATGGCCTTATCGGGCAGTTGCCTGTCAGTGATGTAGCGCTGGGAGAGTTTTACGGCAGCGACAATGGCCGGGTCGGTAATGTCAACACCGTGGTGGGCCTCATAACGCTCTTTCAGACCACGCAAGATAGCAATAGTGTCTTCTTCTGTAGGCTCATCCACCAGTACTTTCTGGAATCGACGCTCCAGCGCTGCGTCTTTTTCGATATATTGCCGGTATTCATCCAGTGTCGTCGCTCCAACACAATGGAGTTCACCCCGGGCCAGAGCGGGTTTAAGCATATTACCGGCGTCCATGGCACCTTCTGCCTTACCGGCACCTACCATAGTGTGGAGCTCATCAATAAACAGGATGATCTGCCCTTCCTGTTTGGACAGCTCATTGAGTACCGACTTCAGGCGCTCCTCGAATTCACCCCTGAATTTGGCCCCGGCAATCAACGACCCCATATCAAGCGACAAAAGCCTTTTACCCTTGATACCGTCAGGCACTTCACCATTGATAATTCTTTGAGCCAGCCCTTCCACAATGGCAGTTTTACCAATACCGGGCTCGCCAATAATCACCGGATTATTTTTGGTACGGCGTTGCAGCACCTGAACAATGCGTCTTATCTCATCGTCCCGGCCAATGACAGGGTCCAGCTTGCCTGCTTCAGCACGCTCAGTTAGATCAATGGTGTAGGTGGCCAGAGCATTGCGATTATCTTCAGCATTGGGATCATTGACGGATTCGCCTCCCCTGAGATTGTTGATGGCATTTTCCAGAGCCTGCTGACTCACCCCCTGCCCTTTCAGGACACGGGAAACTGACGAACTCCCGTCCATCATCACCAGAAGGACAGTTTCACTGGAAATAAACTGATCCCCCCTTTTCTGAGCCTGTTTATCGGCCAGATTAAGCAAGCGAATGGTTTCCTGTGACGGTTGAATATCGCCGGTTGGATTATTAATGACTGAAACCTGATCAAGCAGCTTCTCGAGCTCATCAGCCAGCTGCTGCAAATTAAAGCCCACTTGACTCAAAAGAGGCTTGATAGAACCACCCCGCTGATTAAGCAGCGCCATTAACAGGTGGACAGGTTCTATCTGATTGTGATCCTTACCCACAGCCAGTGACTGAGCATCTGACAATGCGGACTGCAGCTTACTGGTCAGTCTGTCTGCTCGCATAGTGAGTTCTCCCGCGTTTTATTACTTGCCGATAGGGCTGCTTCTGTAATCCTATATTGCGGCAGAATCGATCTTTTCAAGAGCTGGCTTTCCTGCCCCCCGTGAACTGGCTAATATCCTGATGTCTGCTAGATTGAGAGGTTTTGATTTAATCCGAGATAGTCTTCAATATTATGAAAAAGTTATGGAACCCAAACAATAAAGAACGTCAGCCAGTCCCATCTAATCCGTTGTATGCAAGGTTTTTTCTGACATCTTCATTTCTATTCGCCCTTTCTTTTCAGGCAATGGCAACCTCCCCCAACCCGGAAGATAGTCTCGTTGTCATTTACGATGGCTTTTCTTCGACCGGCTTTTGTCTTGGCGTTGTAACAGGAGAGAAAGAGGTCACCACTTCAGTTCCTTGCGCAAAACACGGTGGATTTGGCAATTACACCATCTACAGAAGCCCGCAGGAACTCAGTTATTGGGAAGGTTTCAATCAACATGACTGGCAATCAGGTAGAAGCCTAAAAAAAAACATTGATGAGAAACAGATAGTAACGATCATTTTAGAAGAGCACCCGGAAAATAAAAGCATTGCCAAAGTTTCCAAACAGGCAACCCCAATCTGGTGGACGCCTCTCTGGAAGTGTCTTGCAATGACCGGAGACTGGAATGATGTTCACTGGCAATGGCAAAAGCGTTGGTTAAAACCTAACATCACCAGACAATCCTACATACTCTCCCTGAACAATCACCTGCCTGCAAGTTTGCGGCACTGGTACTTCAATAACACTGTTGCAATATTTGACCAGGATGGCGCACTGGCAGGCTTTTCCTATTGTCCAGAGGCCGCCTACAGCACCTCTTCAGATAAGTTCAGGGTATACTCGGTTGACTATCGATCAGGAATAATTAAAAAATATCAAGAGCTCTATCGCTGAACCCAAACCGGTATAGCTGGACGTCGAGACAGGTTGCCATCAGTCTTCAACAGGATCAAAACCATTGTCTGTGTTCAAGGGCAGCGTGATTGTGACCTTTTCAGAACCGGGTCTTGAACAGCAGAGCATGATGAAGGCCATCCTGAACGGCGTGAAAGAAAAATACAGGTGGGTAGTTTTTGACAGAAGTGTGTGCTTTCAGCATGGCCAGAAGCGGGGTCAAGCCAATCCCGCCCGCAAACAAAACGACAGGTTTTGGGTTGCCACGAGCAAGGGTAAACTGACCCAGGGGAGATGACACGCGCAAGCTGTCTCCGACCGCCAGAGTCTCGTGCATGTAGGCACTTCTGGGTCGGCTGGGGGCGACCTCGTCCAGTCCGTCTATGATAAGATTTTCGGCAAAACGACCCTTTGGCCAGTCTTCATCGTTGCCACCCAGACGATCTTTCCAGTAATCATAAGTGGTTGTTAAAACGGCGTAGATGTGATCGTTATGAACTGCCACCTCATTGCCCTCAATACCACTGGCATGAACCTTTACCGAACCCCGCACTTCAGACTTCAGGTAAGCCGTTGTGACATCGTGGCCACGTATTTTATGACGCTTTGTTTTACCAATGCAGATCGCAGTGAGTTTCATTTTTTAAGCCAGCCCTGCTTCGAAATCTCGTCAGCCATGAATCACTCGAAACAGACATTCGACAACAGATCAGATCAACGGCTTTGGTTTTTGATTAACAACCCATTTTGATTTTTGCTCTTTCTCAGACTTTGTCAACAAACCTTCTTCATACTGACACATTGCGCTTTTATCCTGCCATGACAATTTTAAAAAACACCTGTCATGGATTGAATATGGCTATAACAAGAAGACGTTTCTTTCAGGGAGCCGCCCTGGGGATTGCTACATTGCCGTTGCTCAAGACGTTTGCGAGCAGCCACCAACCTTTTCAGCACGGAGTAGCCAGTGGCGATCCTCTGGCTGATAGAGTGATCCTCTGGACCCGGATCACACCCGATGCAGACCCGGACTTTCAACAGGCTATCGTTCCCTATTCCTGGGCAATGGCCCTTGACCCGCAGATGAACCAGATAGTCCGGTCCGGCGAAGGCGTTACCGGACCACATGTTGACTACACCGTTAAGGTTGATGCAGACAGTCTGGTGTCTGGCACTGTTTACTACTACCGATTCTTTTCCAATGGAAAACCTTCGCCGGTGGCCAGAACACGAACCTTGCCAGAAGGCCACCTGAACAGTCTGCGACTGGCATTCTGCTCCTGCTCCAACTACCCGGCGGGCTACTTTAACGTCTACCGGGAAATAGCCCGAAGACCTGATTTGGATGCCGTACTGCACCTTGGAGACTACATCTATGAGTATGGTCCTGGTGGTTATGGGACAAACAACGGCCTTGGCCGGAACCCGATTCCTGCGAAAGAAATAACAGTACTTCAGGACTACCGACAACGCTACGCCCAGTATCGATCCGATCCGGATTTGCAGGAAGTTCACCGTCAGCATCCTTTCATCTGCGTCTGGGACGATCATGAATCCGCCAATGACTCATGGCAAGGTGGAGCTCAAAACCATAACCTGGGTGAAGGAGCCTGGGAATCACGCCGCAATGATTCAATTCAGGCTTACTTTGAATGGATGCCTATCAGAGAGAGTGGTATTGTTGACCAGTTTGGACAAAGAACCATTTATCGAAGGTTCCGCTTTGGTGACCTGATGGATCTCTTTATGCTGGATACCCGACTGACTGGCAGAGACCGGCAGGCTCTGCCATTGAATGCCAAAGCCGCTAAAGATCCATCAAGAAGCCTGTTGGGAGCAGATCAGGAACAATGGTTGCATAATGGCTTAAGTCAATCCATGAATGAAGGGGTTCGCTGGCGGGCACTGGGACAGCAGGTCATGATGTCACAGCTCACTCTCAATCCGGACCTTCCTATCCTTATGGATCAATGGGATGGTTATCAGGCATCCCGACAGCGTCTGTTTGATCATATTCAAAATCAGGGCATTAATAACTTGATGGTACTGACCGGTGATACTCACAGCTCGTGGGCATTTGATCTGGCACCTGAACCGCGCTTCCCTCACTACGGACGGATTTCAGGTTTTGGCGCACTGGGTGGAGAATTTGGAACCCCCGCAGTTACATCCGGATTTTCTGAAAAGACGGGTCTTGCCAAAATAGCGTCAGCGGCCCTTGACGGTGCTCTGCCAAACCTTAAATGGACCAACCAGAGCGAGAAAGGCTATGTGCTGCTGGATATCACTCATAGTCGAACGAAAGCCCACTGGTATCATGTAGACACTGTTGCCAGCAGAAACTACAACCACTACCTGAAGAGAGTTTATAAGCAGAATGATGATGCCAATCATATCCACAGATCCTGGTCAGAAAGCGCTCCCGCAGAGTCACCTGCACCAGCGCCTGATCTGGCCAATTTATTTGAAGGACTGAGGCAGCGCTATTACAGCTAGCTGTCAATGACAGGAAGAACTCTCATTGAGAGCTCTTCCTGCTTATTCAATCCAGACCGCTGTGGCTAAACGTCCGGACTGGACGCCATCCCTTCGGTAAGAGAACCAACGGTCATTTTCCTTATAAGTACAGAAATTGCCGCCACTGACTTCTGTTACACCCAATTTATGTAACCGAAGCCTTGCCAGTTCATAGAGATCCCCATACCAGCGATCACCCTGACCGGGAATAAAAGCCGTTTCCATTTGCGGATCAGAATTCAGGAAAGCGTCGCGAACTTCAGGTCCCACTTCAAAATGAGACTGACTGATAGCTGGACCCAACCAGGCCATCACCTGGCCAGGCTCATCGCCCATAGCTTTAACTGTGGCTTCCAGTACACCAGCCTGAAGCCCTTTCCAACCGGCGTGAGAAACGGCAACACGGGTGCCGGACGAGTTGCAAAAAATAACCGGAAGACAATCTGCAGTTAAGACGACACAGGGCAACCCCTGCTTATCTGTCCAAACCGCATCACCTTCTCTTTCTGAGTTATCCGGCTGGGCCGTTATTACATCAGTACCATGAACCTGTTTGAGCCACTGCGGCCTGTACCGCCATTGATAATGGTCGTCGAGCAATGCTCTGTTTTTTGCTACCACATCAGGATCATCACCAGACCGCAGCCCCAGATTGAAGCTGCTGAAAGCTCCCTGACTGTACCCGCCGGTTCTGAGGGTGACAAAAGCCCTGACACCTTCTGGCGCAGACCAGTCCGGGAGCAGGTAACGATCTTCAGACATGTTCAGTTCTCTCTATTGCAACGCCCTGGGAGCATGAGTTCACTCATAAAACAGCAAATCCTGCTCAGGACTCTTTAACATCTTCTTTTAATACTTCCAGAAGCGCTGAAAAGTCATCCGGTAAGGGCGCTTCCCACTCCATGTAGTCATCGGACACCGGGTGCATAAGACCCAGCTTTCTGGCGTGAAGCGCCTGATGTTTGAAGCTCCTCAGAGTCTCTTCCAGGATGGCAGAACACCCCTTGGGAATTCTCAGACGGCCAGCATACAGATCATCCCCTACCAGCGGGAAGCGAATATAGCTCATATGCACTCTGATCTGGTGAGTTCTGCCCGTTTCCAGTTTACAGCGGACATGGGTATGAGCATTAAACTTCTTCAGAACCCGGTAATGAGTTACAGAGGCTTTGCCACCGGGCACCACCGCCATACGAAGACGATGGGTCGGGTGACGGGCAATGGGTTCATTAACCGTCCCGCCCGCCGTCATAACACCTTGAGTCACGGCCTCATACTCTCGACTGACACTTCGGTCCTGAAGCTGAGCCACCAGATCAGTATGAGCGGCCAGAGTTTTGGCTACCACCATCAGTCCTGAAGTATCTTTATCCAGACGGTGCACGATTCCGGCCCTGGGTACAGAGGCTATCTCCGGATAATGATATAACAAGCCATTCAACAAGGTACCTGAGTAATTTCCTGCCGCAGGATGAACTACCAGTCCCACCGGTTTATTAATGACCAGGATGACATCATCTTCGTAAATGATATTCAATGGAATATCTTCAGGTTCCCAACGTTCTTCATCATCGACTTCAACGCTGAGAGTCAGCTTCTCGCCACCGACCAGCTTGTCTTTAGGCTTTTTCTTCTGGCCATCCACTCGCAGATCGCCATTCTTGATCCACTCCTGAAGGCGTGCCCTGGAAAAGTCCGGAAAGCAGCTGGCTGCAATCTGGTCCAGTCTCTTGCTCCCAAGTTCATCAGGTACGACGACCTGCTGATTGATCCGCTCACTCATTAACTACTTCTCAAGTAACAGGAGCCTGAGCGGGCATTATTCCCGACCCTGCTCCCGGACAAAAAATCTCAGCCGCCGAAGGCCAGATGCTGCAACGGAACAGGTTAATAAAAATCTCCAACCTCCCGAAAGCAGTTGAATGATTATTAATAGAACCAGTTTCTTTTCGTTTTACAGCGGACTGTGTTTAAATTAGTTGATCAAAGGCGGGTAGTTTATCACATCATCAGGTCTGGCTGAGCTATGCTCAAAACTTTATCGGCCTGCCTCCCTGTTATAAGTTCAGGGGAGGCCTGTACACCCTATTTCCTCACAATCATGCCGGAGTACGGAAACTGTAAATACCATGACAATACTGAAAACCACATATTCGCGCCTGATATTTCTGATCCTTGCTGCGGTGGTTCTGGCAGGATGCTCATCAAGCCCCGAAAAAAAGACGCTTCCGGAATCCCTGACTGAGGCCGAACTCTACCAGATGGCCAACCAGTCCCTGAATAACCAGAGTTATACAAAGGCTGTAGAGTATCTGCGGACACTGGAGTCACGCTACCCCTTCGGCTCTTTTGCAGAACAGGCTCAGCTGGACCTGGTTTATGCCTATTTCATGAATGTAGAGCCTGAAGCCGCCAGAGCAGCAGCGGATCGTTTCCTTCGCCTGCACCCGCAGCACCCCAATGCAGACTATGCCTATTATATGAAAGGTCTGGCTTCTAACACGGCCTCCATGGGTCTCATCGAGCGCTACCTGCCATTAGACAACACAAAGCGTGATCCTGGTCAGGCTCGCCAATCCTTCAATGAGTTTCGTGAATTGCTGACGCGCTACCCGGACAGCAAATACGCACCAGATGCCCGTCAGCGGATGGTAGCCCTGAGAAATCGTCTGGCTGATTATGAGATTCATGCAGCCAATTACTACCTGAAACGCAAAGCCTATGTAGCGGCTGTGAACCGTGGCAAGTATGTTGTTGAAAATATGCAGAAGACCCCGGCGGTAGAACCCGCACTGGGTATCATGGTGGAAGGTTATCAGCGACTGGGCCTGATAGAGCCCGCGAATGAAACCCTTGAGGTCTTAAAGCTGAATTTCCCGAATTCGAATCTACTCAATGAACAGGGTGAATTCATCGGCTACCAGTCCTTCGGTGATGTCGATCCCTCGCTGCTTTATACCGTGACCTTTGGCCTGCTGGGTGATTCAGGTATTGAAAAGCAGAAAGCGCAGACCCCGGTTGCTCCCCAACCTCCCGGGAACAAACAGTAATTCCCTGTGGCTTCCAGCAGGAGGCCACTCCACCTTCTGGTTTAGTAATTCAATGCCAACAACTGTGAAGTGCCCGAAATGCGGCAAAAAAGTAGAATGGAAGAAAGAAAACGGGTTTCGACCCTTCTGCTCCCAACGATGCAAGCTGATTGATCTTGGAGCCTGGGCGAATGAAGAGCGTTCGATACCCGGAAACCCTGCTTTCGATGATCTGATGACCAGCGACATTGATGACCATTTAAAGCACTGATGAGCCCCCACCAGCTCCTGGTTTCACAGGCCAGGATCTCAGGTTCAACAGGGCTTCTGCCTGAGAGCGTTTGAACTTGAGGACTTGATACATTACCTCACGAAGCTCTGGCTGGTGCATATGTTCAGCCAGCTCGCTCAACTGCTGATCCGACAGTCTGGTAATTCTCTCCAAAGCTAACTTTATCGATCTTCCCACTTGCTCTGGCGGCATCTGCTCAACCATTGTCAATAGTGTCTTCTTACCTCGATATTGAAACCTGTGCAATTTTGAAGGACGCAAAAGCCTCTGGCTAAATTCATCAATGGAACAGTTCCTGGGGAGGGAAAATCGATTATAAAAGGACATACCGAAATCAATACTGACTAACTTACCAGTCAGCAGCTCGTCATCTTCGGCATGCTTGAAGAGGTAATTATCAAGTTTCAGATAGTCCTGATCGCCCAGAAGAAATCGCCTCATGACAAGATTGGTAACCGGGTTATGATCATCAGTAAACTGACAAATAGAAGGGAATAATGTTTGTTGAAAGAAGGTATTGCCAGGGTAGAAGCCTTTCAGGTCTTTAGAAGCTACACAATGATCCTGATTTTTTTCGTCCAGACTGTAGCGATGAATGTACTCTTGCCCGTAACCCATCACTTGTTTGTAGGCTTCGGCAGCAAGGCACTCCCTTTGGGCCAACACTTTTCGATCATCATAAAAACGGGCTTTGTAAGATTTTCCAGTGATCAGGTGGATCACTTTTTGCAGCAACCGTTTAAACTTTTCAGCACCCGATTCATACCCGAGTGTTTTGACATGCCAAAACTCTTCCTTTTTTCCAGCTTTAGTAGAATCTGATTCTCTCCCGGCCCCTCTCGAATCTGTTTTGATCCGCATGAACCGGTGATCAACAACTCCCCGGTAGACCTGTCCGGGGAGCTCCTCCCAATATTCACCAAAGGGCCTGTCATTAATGGATGGAAGAATATTTCTGCCAACCTGCCCGGTCTCTTCGAAATAAGCAACCGCCCGATCCTGAACAGGACGCTGCCCCAGCATTGAGGCCTCTTCATCCAGCCCTTCGGTACCAGGCAGATTCCCCAGTGAACCTACTGTTCTACCCAGTGAGTCACTGCCAGCAGTTGACGGGGATTGGAATGTTGAATCAGCGGGCAAAACTGATGTTGATTTGTTGCCACCAGGTCCGATATTAGAGTGAGACATTTGCTTCCCTGCAAGAAGTCTTTAATCTTAAATTAAGACTAGTATACGGCCTCAATAAGTTTGCGACCAGAAAGCACCGATGGCAGCCAACCCCTGGGCTCCCCGGTCTATGAACTGCTCCTGATCAGCAAGCTGCATCCCCCCCAACCAGAACACAGGCAATGGGCAACGCTCTGTCAGCTCTGCAGCTTTTTCCATTCCTAAGGTTTCACAGCCCGGATGCGTCTGTGTCGACATAACCGGAGAGAGTGTTACAAAATCGACACCCAGTGATACCGCCCGATCGATTTGTTCCTGATTATGACAGGAAGCTGCCAGCCACTGACCAGAACGAGAAGCACTTCGCCAATCAACACCCTCCTGCTGAAGCTGTTTCGAGGTAAGATGGATACCGTCACACCAGCTATTGGCCAGTAGTTCAGGCTCACCTTTAAGAAGCAAGCTGGCCCCGGTTTCCCGACAAAGGTGATGCAGCTCTCTGGCTAAATGCTGATAGGTTCCTTTATCCAGCCATGGAGCCCGAAACTGTATCAGCTCTACTCCCTGCTCAAGCTGGTAACTCACTTTTTCCAGAAGCTCAGCAGCCACATCAAACTTACCGGTGATCATATAGCGATTTGGTAACAGGACTGCCGTAACGATGGGACCATTAGCCGGAGGAAAGTTCAGCTCGGGTAACTCTTTCAGATCGACCCATCGGATCTCCTGACCCTCATTACCACGAGGCTGGCCAATGATATCGTTCGCCCACCAGGTATCGAGACAGACAGACCTGTCCAGGTAATCATGCCGAATCGAAATCAACTTTCGGAACTGATTTGCCTCAACATCCAGTTCTTCCTTAAGTTCACGATTCAAGGCTGCCGTAACGAACTCTCCCTCTTCCACCTTGCCACCCGGAAACTCCCAGTAGCCACCCATGTGCTTATCATTCGGTCGCCGTGCTATAAGAATTCGTCCATCATCCCCGCGAATAACTGCCACCGCAACATGCACCACCTTCCTGACACCCGCCTGATTTTCTGAAGACATCACCTACTGCCCTGTTTTCAAGTTCGATATTCAGCATTGATTCGAACATACTCATGGGAAAGATCAGTAGTCCAGAGTGTTTCCGTGATAGTACCTGCCCCCAGCTGAACACGGATCAGTATCTCTTCCTGATTCATTACACGCTCACCTTCCGCTTCGGTGTAAGAGCAGGCAACACCCCCATCTTGCACAATGCAAACGTCGTCTAGCCAGATGGAAACCTTATCAATCTTTAGCTCTTCGATCTCAGCTCTTCCCACCGCAGCAAGAATCCTGCCCCAGTTCGGATCACTGGCAAATAATGCAGTCTTGACGAGTGGAGAGTGGGCAATGGTATAAGCAACTTCAAGGGCATCAACGACACTGCTCGCCTGTTCAACCTGAATGGTTACAAACTTGGTAGCGCCTTCTCCATCTCTGACAATAGCCTGTGCGAGTGTCATAGCTACCTCTTCAACAGCCTCTTTCAGAGCTTGGTACAAAGGCCCCTGAGACTGCATTATGGATTCATTTCCGGCCTTGCCCGTGGCTACCAGCATGCAGCAATCATTGGTGGAAGTATCACCATCTACTGAAATTCTATTGAACGACAAATTAACAGCATCAGACAGAAGGCTTTGTAAAACAGTCTCATCTACGGAAACATCTGTGGCCATAAAAGCCAGCATGGTGGCCATATTCGGCTTGATCATGCCCGACCCTTTGCTGATTCCCGTTACCGTGTAACGTTTACCGTCAACTTCAAACTGTCGGCTGGCACCTTTGGGGCGGGTATCGGTCGTCAGTATGCCTTCTCCGGCTCTGTGCCAGCCATCTTCACTCAAATCCGAGAAAGCAGTGGGCAGGCCAGAAACAATTTTGCCAACAGGGAGAGGCTCGCCAATCACACCGGTTGAAAAAGGCAGCACCTGATCTTCCTGCACCCTGGCAAATTCAGCCAATGCACGACAGACCTCGGTGGCATCCGCCATTCCCTGTTCACCGGTACCCGCATTAGCATTGCCAGTATTAATAACAAAATACTCAGGCAAACGGTTAATGCGACGCCTGGCCAGATGGACCGGAGCAGCACAAAAACGGTTTAGAGTGAAAACACCGGCAACAGAAGCACCCTGATCCCAGTTCATAATCACAAGATCCTTACGATCCTGCTTCCTGATACCTGCCTCTGCTGTCCCCAGACGAAAGCCTTTTACTGGATGCATTTCCGGCCAGCTTCCTGATCCTACTGCCATGGTTTCTCCATCTCCTCTTTTTTCATTCCAATTCGCTGCCCACGCCATCCCTTCAACCCGGCTACCCCCCGGGTTGAATAATCCTGATAACGGACACAGAGAATCGGGCCAGAGAGCATTGATTCAACTGACCCTATGCGAAATACACTTATAGCTAACCATTTACATTTTGTTATTCATTATCCAACGATTTTTTCAAATATCTCAAAATAAGTCGGGAAGGTCTTTGAGGTGCAGCCAGGATCATTGATGGTAATTGGACTGCCACCGAATGCCGCCAGGGAAAAACACATGGCCATTCTGTGATCATCATAGGTATCAATGACTGCAGACTGAATCTGCTCAGGGGGATTAATCACAATGTAATCTTCACCTTCTTCAACTTCAGCTCCCACTTTACGAAGCTCGGTCGCCATCGCTGAAAGCCGGTCAGTCTCTTTGACCCGCCAGTTGTAAATATTTCGAATAGCCGTCTGGCCCCTGGCAAACAGAGCAGTAGTAGCAATGGTCATGGCTGCGTCTGGGATATGGTTCAGATCAATATCCACACCTTTAAGCTCACCTTTTTCTACTTCAATCCAGTTGTCACTCCAGGTGACTTTAGCGCCCATTTGCTCCAGTACTTCAGCAAATCGGGCATCGCCCTGCACACTGGCATTACCGGTTCCATGAACTTTCAGCTTACCTCCGATTGCTGCAGCTGCCAGAAAGTAAGAAGCCGAGGAAGCATCTCCTTCTACCATAATTTCACCCGGGGATCGGTAAGCCTGCCCCCCTTCTACGACAAAGTTCTGGTATTCATTATTCTGGACATTAACACCAAAGCGCTCCATAACCGAGAGAGTGATATCGATATAGGGTTTGGAAACCAGTTCACCTTCAATCGTGATGACCGTTTTATCTGATGCTAATGGTGCTGCCATGAGCATTGCTGTCAGAAACTGACTGGAGATATCTCCCCTGATGCTGACTTCTCCTCCCTTCAGGCCCGAACCAAGGACTTTCAGAGGTGGAAAGTTTTTCTCACCCAGGTACTCGATGTTTGCACCGGCCTGCTCAAGACAGGAAGTCAGATCGCCGATAGGTCGCTCATACATTCGGGGTTCACCCGTCAGGGTGTATTCTCCTTGCCCCAGGCACAAGGCTGCCGTCAATGGCCTCATGGCAGTGCCGGCGTTTCCCAAAAACAGAGTCAGGCTTTCACCAGAACCGAGCGGGCCAGCCAGTCCGATGACTTTGCAAACTGTATTGTTATCTGACAGTCGATACTGGACACCCATTGCTTTCAGAGCCTTCAGCATATAGCGAACGTCATCGCTATCCAGAAGATTGGTGATGGTGGTTGTACCCTCTGCCAGTGCAGCAAGCAGTAAAATACGGTTGGACAGGCTTTTTGAGCCAGGAATAGAGACTTCCCCTTGCACGCGGGAAATGGGCTTTAAAACAAGTTGCTCCATTGGACTTCTTAACTGGCCGAATGATAGTAAAAATTAATTATACCCCAATGCATCGATAAATCAGCCGGTTTAAAACAGTCCATAAAAGAAAACAGGCCGCGAAGCGGCCTGTTTTCTTTAAAATAACGGGTCAATATCAAACTATTTTACCGTGACACTGTTTATACTTCTTGCCGGAGCCACAGGGACAGGGTTCATTTCGGCCGACTTTGCGACTTTCTCGAACGAAAGGTTCGGTTACACCTTCTGGCAGTTCACCTTCTTTCCCTGAATGATCTTCCATAACATGCGCCTGCTCATGCTGAAACTGCATACGACGAATCAGTTCCTGACGACGCTGCTCCTCCATTTCCTCGGTTTTGTCATCCTGCTGAACCTGAACATGAGAAAGGATACGAATGGTGTCCGTTTTGATATCTTCCAGCATGGACTGGAACAACTCAAAGGCTTCACGTTTGTATTCCTGCTTGGGGTTCTTCTGGGCATAACCTCTTAAGTGGATGCCCTGACGCAGGTGATCCATGGTCGCAAGGTGTTCTTTCCACTTGTCATCCAGTACACGCAACAGGATATGTTTCTCGAAGTTCCTCAGGGACTCGCCACCCGCCAGTTCTTCTTTCTGCTTGTAGTTGGAGATGACCTCAGCCAGAATCTTCTCTCTCAGACCTTCTTCTTCCAGCTTGTCATCTTCATCCAGCCACTTCTGGATCGGCAAATGGATAGCCAGTTCAGCCCCAAGCTTCTGCTCGAGACCTTTCACATCCCATTGCTCTTCAAGACTCTCGCGTGGGATGTGCTGGGAAATGACATCGTTGACCACTTCAGATCTCATGCTATCAATGCTGGATTGCACGTTTTCAGAATTCAGAAGCTCATCACGCTGTTTGTAGACCACTCTGCGCTGATCATTGGCGACGTCATCATATTCCAGCAACTGCTTTCGAATATCGAAGTTACGACCCTCAACCTTGCGCTGGGCTTTTTCAATCGCATTGGTCACCATTCGGTGCTCGATAGCTTCACCTTTTTCCATACCCAGTGCTTTCATAAAGTTCTTCACCCGGTCAGAGGCAAAGATACGCATCAGGTTATCTTCCAGAGACAGGTAAAAACGGGAAGAACCCGGGTCCCCCTGACGACCGGACCGGCCACGCAGCTGATTATCGATACGGCGGGATTCATGACGCTCAGTACCGATAATATGCAGACCACCGGCTGCCAGAACGGCCTTGTGGCGCTTCTGCCATTCAGACTTGATCTGGTCTTCCTGCTGCTGATCTGGATTTTTAACGGCTGATAGCTCGGCCTCCCAGCTACCACCCAAGGTTATGTCAGTTCCACGACCCGCCATGTTGGTAGCAATGGTAATAGCACCCGGACGCCCCGCCTGGGCAATGATCTCGGCCTCCTTCTCGTGAAATTTGGCGTTAAGAACATTGTGAGGGATCCTGGCCTTATTCAAGGCATTGGACAAGAGTTCGGAAGCGTCAATAGATGCAGTACCCACCAAAACAGGACGCCCTTGCTGAACGGTTTCCTTGATGTCTGCAATGATCGCTTCGTACTTTTCTTCAATGGTCAGATAAACCAGATCGTTACCATCCTCACGTACCATTGGTTTATGGGTCGGGACAACAATAACGTCCAGACCATAAATCTGGCGAAGCTCGAAAGCTTCTGTATCCGCTGTACCGGTCATACCAGAAAGCTTTTCGTAGAGTCGGAAGTAGTTCTGGAAGGTTGTCGAGGCCAGGGTCTGACTCTCAGCCTGAATATTCAGTCCTTCCTTAGCCTCCAGTGCCTGATGCAGACCTTCAGAGAGACGACGGCCCGGCATGGTTCTTCCCGTGTGTTCATCAACCAGCAGCACTTCGCCGTCGGCCACAATGTACTCAACATTTCGCATGAACAGGACATGAGCTTTCAACGCTGCATTCACATGATGAAGCATATTCAGGTTATGGGCAGAATAGAGACTCTCTCCTTCAGGCAGGAGTCCCAGCTTCTGCAATTGCTCTTCAATAAACAAATGGCCGATCTCGGTCAGCTCAACCTGACGGGTCTTTTCATCCAGCAGGTAATGACCGGTTGGCTCTTCACCTTCTCCGAGTTCTTCTTCCTGTTTTTTCAGCTGAGGAGCCAGTTTGTTCATCTGTTTGTAGAGTTCAGAGGAATCTTCCGCCGGACCGGAAATAATGAGTGGCGTTCGGGCTTCATCAATCAGGATGGAGTCCACTTCGTCGACAACAGCATAGTGCAATTCACGCTGAAACTTATCTTCCTTGCGAAACGCCATATTGTCACGAAGATAATCGAAGCCAAACTCATTGTTGGTTCCGTAGGTAATGTCAGCTTGATAAGCAGCCCTTTTCTCTTCAGGAGACTGCTGGGGAACGACTACTCCGACTGTCAGGCCAAGAAACTCATAAAGAGCACTCATCCACTGGGCGTCTCGACGAGCAAGATAGTCATTAACGGTAACAACATGAACACCCTTACCTGTGATGGCATTCAGGTAAACAGGCAGTGTCGCCATCAGTGTCTTACCTTCACCGGTTCTCATCTCGGCGATGCGACCTTCGTGAAGAGTAATGCCACCGATCAGCTGGACATCAAAATGTCTCATGCCCATGCTGCGTTTACTGCCCTCTCTGACGACAGCAAAGGCCTCGGGCAGCAAGTCATCAAGATTTTCGCCTTGCTGATAGCGATCCTTGAGGGACTGAGTCCGCCCCCTGAGCTCTTCATCATTGAGACCAGACAGTTGATCTTCCAGAGCATTGATCTGTTTGACCAGCTTGCCCATGCGTTTCAGCTGGCGATCATTCCGGCTGCCGATAATTTTTTTGACTAACGAAGCTAACATAGATTGGTTACAGTCTCACTCTGATTCCGGGGCTGCCTCTCTTGCCGACAATCCCGGGTGGGCAGACAAGCTTAAGAACAGCCAAATATTCTATGACAATCACACAAAAGTCTCATCCATATTAGCTATAAATCTGGCCCTTAATGTTTTATAAGCCATAAACGTAAAGCTTAAGATGGTTTTTTATTGACTGACGTCAACGCCAGACGTTTGCAACAATCTGGATTAAAGGCAGAAAAATCCAAACCTTACAGACATTTACACTCATCAGTAAAGGATATAGGGACTGGAAAGAAGTCTTTCAAGGGAAGAGCGCTACTTTTTCGCTGACAACTCGCAGGATCAGCACTGAATAATCGGGCAGTGAGATTCATCGAAAAAACAAGTCATGAAAAAGGATCGGAAATACCAGCAATATGAGGAGCGCTTTGTTCTTGTCAGGAAAGATCACTTGCTTGCCCGATAAATGTAGCGCTGTGGATCCACATGCTTACCATTGCGAATGACTTCAAAGTGAACATGCGGCCCTGTTGAACGACCTGTGCTTCCTACTTTAGCAATAACCTGACCTCGAGTAACGATGTCGCCCACCTTGACTTCGTTGGAATAATTGTGCGCATATCGTGTCACATAGCCATTAACATGGTTAACCTCAACCATAAGCCCATAGCCAGAGCGATCACCTGACCAGGTCACGACACCGGCAGCCACAGCAATAATGTCAGAACCATTTACAGCGGCCATATCAATACCTGAATGCCAGGATAATTTTCCGGTAAAAGGATCTGCTCTCTGACCAAAACGAGAAGAAAGCCAACCTTTCTTGACAGGAAGCCCTGCCACAAAGACATCATTACTCATGGTCCTGTTAGAGACCAGGCTGGTCAGAATATCAAACTGCTGCTCTCTGCTGTCTATCTGCTCAGAAAGTTGATCAATAGCATCAATAAGCGGGGGCATTGAATAGATAGATTCATTGGAAGGCAGCGCTTCCGGGCCACCAATAGCTGGCACTTCATCGAAGAAAAACTCGCCATCATCCAGTTTCGCAGCAATGGTTAGTCTCTCGCCAACAGCATCCAGTCGGGTAATCCGCCCTTGTAACTCTGCCAGACGAATGGTCAGGGCATCAATTTGACGTTCTGCAGCAAGACGAACATTTTCAACTTCTTTTCTCTGTCCGCTCAGGACTGTCCGCCATTCTTGCAGGCCCTCTTCAGTCAGGACAACGCCAGATTTCGAATTGAGGAAAAGATAGGTAATACCTCCACCCAGCATCATGCAGAGAAAAACCGCCGAAAAAGCAGCCAGTGCCAGCCGCTTGCTTGTGACTCTGAACGATTGTGTTCGAGAGTGATCTTGCTTTACAACAATGACTTTCATTCTAGGAAGCCCTGTACTCCCAATGATTCAACCTTATTAACTCATTATCATGGAAATAACTGCTCATCACCCGGGCTTCAATGCAAAAGGCGATAGAGCGTCATATCCACATCCTGTCTTGAAACAGGATAGCGCTATTCAGTCATGAAGAATCGACACAACCATGTCAGCAATATTTGACCCTGGTAAAAAAGTCACTTTGCTGTCGTTCTCCCACATTCTTGTTTTCTTCACTCTTGATGGTTTTCAGATTCAGGTAAATCTTTAAAAACCAGATGCCTCATTTAACCAGCATAGATTCCAAAAAAGGTCGCTTCTGCGACCTTCAATGAAAGGTGACTATATGAGTTAAGCAGTAACCGCAGCCGGCTTAAGGTAGGAAATCGGTGCCACTTCAGTATCCTCAAATGTCACTACTTCCCAGGCTTTTTCATTCTCCAGCAGAGAACGGACCAGCTTATTGTTTAATTCGTGTCCGGACTTGTAGCCAACGAACTGGCCAACCAGACTATTACCTAATAGGTACAGATCACCGATGGCGTCCAGAATCTTGTGTTTAACCAGCTCATCATGGTAGCGCAATCCGTCTTCGTTAAGAATACGGTAGTCATCAACCACTACAACGTTGTCAACACTGCCTCCCAAAGCCAGATTCTGTGAACGCAGATACTCAACGTCACGCATGAATCCGAAGGTACGGGCACGGCTGACTTCTTTTACGAAAGAAGTACTGGAAAAATCAATCTCAGAGGTCTGTGAACGACCTTTGAAAACAGGGTGGTCAAAATAGATAGTAAAACTGACTTTGAAGCCGTCATAAGGCTTGAAAGTAGCTGTTTTCTCACCATCAGTGACGGTCACTTCTTTCTTGATACGAATAAATTTCTTGGCTGCCTCCTGCTCCTGAATACCAGCAGACTGGATCAGGAAAACAAAAGGTCCCGCACTACCGTCCATGATCGGAACTTCATGGGCGCTCAATTCGACATAGGCATTGTCGATTCCCAGACCAGCCATTGCCGAAAGCAGGTGTTCAACGGTGTCTACCCGAACACCGTCTTTCTGCAAAGAGGTACACAGGGTAGTTTCTCCGACATTTTCTGCACGAGCAGGAATTTCCAACACAGGATCAAGATCTGTGCGACAGAAGATAATGCCGGTATCGACGGGAGCCGGCTTAAGAGTCAAATAGACCTTTTCACCGGAATGTAACCCCACTCCCGTAGCTCGAATAATATTTTTCAGGGTACGCTGTCTGATCATGATAACGCTATTCCGCGACCTCAAAGGCCCCTGTTATTTGAATGCAACGACTCATTGTAACAAAAGTTACACATGACACAACCGGTCATTGATTCAATCAGCCTGTCGGCGCAAAAACGCCGGTACATCCAGGTAATCCACATTGTCAGTTGATGGTGCTTGCCTGCGGGGCTTTTCAGCTTCCTCTACCTCGGGCTGTTCAGCTGCTTTCTTGCGAACATGAGGAGGAATATCAAGCTCCTTGAGGTTCAGGGTACCGTCTGGACGGGTCGCCCTTGGCTTGGAACCATCAACCACCTTAAGGGACTGTTCCTGCTTTTCGTCACTGTCTCCCAGACCAGTGGCAACAACAGTCACTCTTAATTCATCCGTCATTTCCGGATCGATAACTGTACCTACTACAGTGGTGGCATTATCGGAAGCAAATTCACGAACAGTGTCACCCACTTCATGAAATTCACCCACAGAAAGATCGAGACCAGCAGTAATATTAACCAACACTCCGCGAGCCCCCTGAAGGTTGACGTCTTCCAGGAGAGGACTTCGGATAGCTCGCTCGGCCGCTTCAATCGCTCTGTTGCTGCCTGTGGCTGAACCTGTACCCATCATAGCCATGCCCATTTCAGACATAACAGTCCGGACGTCAGCAAAGTCAACATTAATCAGGCCGTCACGGGTAATCAATTCTGAAATACCCTGAACTGCGCCCAGCAGTACGTCATTTGCTGCACCAAAAGCGTTCAGCAAACTGACATCACGACCCAAAACAGGCAGAAGATTCTCATTAGGAATACAGACCAGGGAGTCTACGCTCTCTTTTAACTGATTCAGCCCCTCTTCAGCCACTGTCATTCTGCGGCGACCTTCAAAAGAAAACGGCTTGGTCACCACCGCTACGGTCAGAGCCCCCATCTCTCTGGCAATTTCAGCCACAACCGGAGCAGCACCGGTACCTGTACCTCCTCCCATACCGGCAGTGATGAAAACCATGTCAGAGCCCGCCAACACTTCAGAAATACGGTCTCTGTCTTCCATCGCTGCATCACGACCGACCTCCGGATTTGCTCCAGCCCCGAGGCCACGAGTAATATTGGCTCCCAGTTGCAGATGGGTATGAGCCTGAAGGTGCTGTTTTTTCAGAGCCTGGGCATCCGTATTAGCACAGATAAACTCAACACCTTCCAGCCGACTGTTCAACATGTGGCAGACTGCATTACCGCCACCGCCACCTACGCCTACAACCTTTATCACCGCTTCCTGCGGAACATTATCCACCAGTTCAAACATGGCTCTCTCCTTTCTGTCACCGTAAACAGGATATTTTCTGAATATTAAATGCCATTAAACTTCAATCACTTTCCTGCAGGAACACCCTGCATGCAGTGTGCTCCTGTTTAGCCAATGACAATCAGCCATTGCCTTCTGCAGGATTAATTCTGTTGATTGCTAACCAACCCTCAATCAGAATTGACCTTGAAACCATTTTTTAAGCCGATTGAACAGACTTTCTTCCTGTCTGCTGAAACTGGCCGTTTCCCTTCGCCCTTCCTGTTGAGCTTTCAAACCATAGTGAAGCAGGCCGACACCTGTTGCATAAATAGGATTACAAACGACATCTGTCAACCCCTGAATGGCCTGAGGCATGCCGAGCCTGACCGGCATGTGAAAAATTTCTTCTGCCAGATCTACGGCACCCTCCATTTTGGACGTACCACCCGTCAGCACGATACCGGCCGGAATGAGATCTTCAAAACCACTTCGTCTCAATTCCGCCTGAATCAGTGTAAACAGCTCGTCGTACCTTGGCTCAACCACCTCTGCCAGCGACTGTCGAGACAGCTCTCTGGCTGCCCTGTCTCCAACACTCGGAACCTTGATCATATCTTCAGCACGCGCCAGTTGGGTAAGAGCGCAGGCATATTTGATCTTAAGTTCTTCAGCATGCTGAGTGGGTGTTCTCAGAGCCATGGCAATATCATTGGTGACCTGATCACCCGCTATAGGAATAACTGCCGTATGTCGTATGGCTCCCTCAGTGAAGATAGCAATATCGGTGGTGCCACCTCCAATATCAACCATGCACACACCGAGCTCTTTCTCATCTTCTGAAAGCACTGAATAGCTCGAAGCCAACTGCTCCAGAATAATGTCGTCTACTTCAAGACCACATCGTTTAATACAGTTCTCAATATTCTGCGCTGCATTGACAGCACAGGTCACCAGATGCACTTTCGCTTCCAGACGCACTCCTGACATGCCCAATGGTTCCTTCACACCTTCCTGGGTATCAATCACATATTCCTGAGGCAAAATATGAAGAATTCGCTGATCTGCCGGAATAGCAACAGCCTGGGCGGCATCAATCACCCTGTCAATATCGGCACTGGTAACCTCTCTCTCCCTGATAGCAACAATTCCGTGGGAGTTCAGGCTGCGTATATGATTACCTGCGATGCCGGCGTAAACGGAGTGAATCTGACAACCGGCCATCAACTCAGCCTCTTCCACAGCCCTTTTTATGGCATGGACTGTAGAGTCAATATTGACAACAACACCACGCTTCAGACCCCGTGAGGTATGTGAGCCGATCCCGATCACTTCCAGCTGGCCATCTGCGGTTATCTCACCGACGATCGCTACAACTTTGGAAGTTCCAATGTCGAGTCCGACTATTAAATTTCCGTTATCTGCCGCTGTCATGGCATCTATCATCCCAAACCACTCTGACCAAAATAGTCAGTGCGCCGAACCCACTACTCCAGTGTTGCCACGAAAACGCATAATGACGTTTTCATGACTATTTCCAGGCCACCGAAGCCCCATTCAAATAGCGCAAGTCAACGCGCTTTACATCCTGCCAGCGATCATCGAGCCTTGCATAATACAACCTGATAAAACGCTGCAATCTTTCCATTCTGCGATCACGCCCGAGATTGACATCAACGTGATCTACTTTCAGCCACCAGGAATCCGTTGTACTGAGCCGCAACTCTCTAACGGCAACTCCCAGGGGCCTGATCACCTGACTAAACGCCAGGTATTGCTGCATTACATCCTGAGAACGATCCTCCACCCCTGACAGCTTTGGCAGCTTACTGAAGGCCTCCAGAGATCCCGGTCTGAAAACTTCTCCGTCTTCATCAATCAAACCGTCATCCTGCCAACGGGCAATCGGTTTTCGCTCTTCCAGACTGACGATCAGAGTATCCGGCCACTCACGTCGCAGACTGGCTTCCCTTACCCAGGGCATATCCAGGACAGCCCTTCTCATCTCTTCCAGGTCAAGGTAAAAAAACCGATTGACCAACCAGGGGGCCAGCTGTTTTTCAACATCACCACGTTCCAGATAATTGAACGTAGAACGCACTTCCACCCGTGCTATCGGCTGATTAACCCACATCATCAATGTCGGCCAAATCCAGAGCAAAGACACGGCCAGAACACAGATGGCAGTCAATCCTGACCAGCGTCTCCACGATCCAGGCCGAGCCAGCTTTTTCTCTATTCCCCGACTTGCCCCACGACCGCGCCTGCCAGAGTCGTCAGGTGGCTTCTGATTCAGTTTGAACAAGCTCTTTGCTTCTCTTTATTCCAGCCTCTTTCTGACGAGCCGGTATCAGGGACGACTTCAGAATCTCCAGAACCAATGCTTCAAAACTCAAACCCACTGACTTTCCGGCCATAGGAACAAGACTCGTTTCAGTCATACCAGGTACGGTATTTGCCTCAAGTAGCCAGAAGCGTCCTCTTTCGTCCTGCATAAAGTCGACTCGACCCCAGCCAGAGCAGCCCAGCGTTTCAAAAGCGGTCAGTGCCAGAGCCTGAAGTTCTTGCTCCTTGCTTTCAGACAGACCACTGGGTAAGTGGTATTGAGTATTTCCTGAAACATATTTAGCGTCATAGTCATAAAAAGACTCTGCCGATTCGATTCGAATAGCAGGCAAGGGCTGACTATTCAGAATCGCGACCGTATATTCAGGACCATCAATAAACTGTTCCACCAGCACAGAACCACCGTATTTTGAAGCCTGCTCCCAGGCTGGCAGCAGATCCTGCTCCCGATCAACCCTGGTAATCCCCACGCTGGAGCCTTCCAGACTGGGCTTTACAAAAGCCGGCAATATCTCTGCACAGCAATCAAGGTTTTCAGCCTGCTCAATCAGCATAAAGTCCGGGGTGGGTAAACCAACCGCTTGCCAGAGCAGTTTGCTTCTGTATTTGTCCATGGCCAATGCTGAAGACATAATGTCACTGCCCGCATAAGGAATATCCATTTGATCAAGCAGTCCCTGCACCGTACCATCCTCACCGCGGGGACCATGCAAAGCAATAAAAACGCGATCAGGCTTCTGTTCCACCAGCTGTGAGACCAGCCCCTCGATTGGATCAATAAGACAACAATCTATGCCACTGGTTTTCAGGGCTTCAAAGATTCGTTTACCGGATGCAAGACTTACTTCCCGCTCAGCTGAACAACCACCCAGTAATACCGCGACTTTACCGAATACTCTTTTTAGCTCATAACTGTCTGCATCAATGGCAACTTGACCCTGGTCCTGGCTATACATCTTTAAGCTACCTTTCCGTCCTGAATTATATCGTCCAGTTTTTCACCCAGCTCTGTTGTCAGTCTCACAGCCAAAGCACCGATATCTCCGGCCCCCTGGGTCAAAACCAGGTCATTGTCTTCAACAACACCTTGCAAAACAGTACTAACTTCATCAGGACTGGAGATAAAGATAGGCTCCAGCTGGCCTCTTTGACGAATACTTCGACAGAGGCTTCGTGTATCTGCACCCGGAATCGGCTCTTCTCCTGCCGGATAGACTTCCATCAAAAGTAAGACATCCACCTGGGACAGCACCTCAACGAAATCTTCGTAAAGATCCCGGGTTCTCGAATAGCGGTGTGGCTGATAAACCATAACCAGCCGCCTGTCTGGCCATCCAGCGCGGATAGCCTTGATCGTTGCCGCCACCTCTGTCGGGTGGTGCCCATAATCATCAACGAGCATCATCTGGGCAGACTCAGTCTGAAAGTACCCCTGCACCTGGAATCGTCTGCCAACACCCTGGAACTGCCTGAGTCCTTCACAGATCACTTCATCAGGCATTCCTTCATCCGATGCAACTATAAAAGTGGCAAGTGCATTGAGAACATTGTGACGACCTGGAATATTCAGCTCAACTTTTACCTTTTTATTGCCTTTAGATTTCCGCTCCAGCTCAAAAGAGGTCTTCATACCCTTTTGCTGAATATTAACAGCCCGGAAATCGGCCCCCTCACTTTCACCATAAGTAATAACTTGTCGTTTAATTAATGGTAACAGTTCTTTTACCACAGGGCAGTCTGTACAGACCACAGCCAGACCATAAAATGGCAGGTTGTGAAGAAAACTCACAAAGGTTTTCTTTAACTTGTCAAAGCTTCCTTCATAGGTAGCCATATGATCTGCATCAATGTTGGTGACAATAGAAACCATCGGTTGCAGATGCAGGAAAGATGCATCTGACTCATCCGCTTCTGCCACGAGGTAGCGACTGCCTCCCAGCTTGGCATTGGTACCGGCTGAATTCAGACGACCGCCAATCACAAAAGTAGGATCCAGACCACCATAACCCAACACCGAGGCCAACAGACTGGTCGTGGTAGTCTTGCCGTGGGTGCCTGCCACTGCGATACCATGACGGTAGCGCATCAGTTCCGCCAGCATCTCAGCTCTGGGGACTACGGGTACACGCAGCTCTCTTGCCGTAACCACTTCCGGATTCTCCGAAGCGACTGCTGTAGAAGTGACCACTACATCCGCCCCCTCAACATTCGCAGCTTTATGACCAATAAAGACTTTAATTCCCTGATCTTCCAAACGTTGGGTTACCGGTGAGCGTTGAATATCTGATCCAGAGATCTGATACCCCTGGTTCTTAAGCACTTCTGCGATGCCGCACATGCCCGAACCACCTATGCCAACAAAATGAATATTTTTTATACGACGCATTTCAGGTATAGGAGCCACAGGAAAAATAGGCTTATTAGCGGGCATGAGCCACCTCCAGACAATGATCAACTACTTCCACAGCCGCCATAGGCCTGGCGACACTGCCTGCAGCCCTGGCCATAGTCACCAGCTGCTCAGGATTGCCCACAAAATTCTCTAACATATTGATCAGACAGGTTTCGCTCAGTTCTTTCTGCTGCACCATCATGGCGGCCCCCTGATTAACCAGGTACTGACCATTGACCGTTTGATGATCATCAACAGCATGGGGATAAGGCACCAGCAGGGCCGCTCTTCGGGCCATCGCCAGCTCTGAAACGGTGAGGGCTCCAGAGCGACAAATCACCAGATCAGCCCACTCATAGGCACCAGCCATATCATCGATAAAGGGTTCTACGCGCCCCTCCACACCCAAAGCACGATAAGACTCACGGGTAGCATCGAGATTATTTCTGCCAGTTTGATGCCAAACCTCGAAGCGACCTTTAAACCGGGTGAGTACTTTTGGAACCAGCTCGTTGATGGCTACAGCGCCACTACTGCCACCAACCACCAACAGCCTTAGAGCCCTGCCATTCAGTTGGGAAGGTAAATCCGGATTTGCAATATCGGCTCTCACCGGATTACCGGTCAGAATAAATTTGCCAGAGCCACTCTCTGGACCAAAAGCACCGGGAAAAGCCAACAATACTTTGCGGGCAACTCTTGATAAAACCTTGTTCGTGAAGCCTGCAATCGCATTCTGCTCGTGAACCACCAGGGGAACACCCGACAAACGTGCGGCCACCCCACCCGGTCCTGTTGCAAAGCCACCCATTCCCAGAACACACACAGGCTTGCAGCTTCGAATCACTTTCAAGGCACGAAACAGTGAAACAGCGAGCTTCCAGGGCGCTTTTAGTAAAAAGCTCAAGCCTTTACCTCTCAATCCGGTGACCGGGATAAAGCTGATTTCAAATCCGTGGCGCGGCACCAGTTCAGCTTCCATACTGTTGGCCGTACCCAACCAGTGAATAGTGTAGCCACGCCTCTCAAGTTCTCTGGCAGTGGCCAGCGCCGGGAAAATATGCCCACCGGTACCACCCGCCATTATTAAAACAGTAGGTTTGTCAGTAGTACTCATGACACTCCCCTGCTTTTATTATCTGTTGTGACATTAAACTGCCGTCGTTCATAATCAATCCGCAGCAACAATCCAAAAGCCAGGCAGTTTATCAACAGGCTACTACCCCCATAACTGATCAGAGGCAACGCCAAACCTTTTGTGGGCAGCAACCCGGTATTTACAGCAATATTGATCAACGCCTGACTGCTATACAACAAGCCGATTCCATATGCAACGTAGCCATGAAACAGTAGTTTTTTTGCTTCTGCCCGGTAACCGATTTGCAGCGCTCGACAGGAAATAAACAGAATCAGAGTCAGGACAGAGACTGCTCCAAGGACACCAAACTCTTCAGCCAGAACGGCAAAGACAAAATCTGTATGAGCTTCCGGTAAATAGAACAGCTTTTGCAGACTATTACCCAATCCCTCACCAAACCATTCACCTCGCCCAAAAGCAATCAGGGACTGAGTCAACTGATAGCCACTACCAAAAGCATTGGCCCAGGGGTCCATATAAGAAGCCAGGCGTGCCATGCGATAAGGTTCAAAAACAATCAGGGCGGCAATAGACCCAACCAGCACCAGGAACAGAATAACGAATTGCCAGAGTCTGGCGCCTGCCAGAAAAATCATTCCCATGGAAGCGCCCATCAACACCACAAGCGCTCCAAGGTCTGGCTCCATCAGCAACAGTAGAGATGAGACAAAAAGAATAGTCATAGGCTTGAAAAAGCCTGTCCATCTGGTTCTGACTTCCTCCAACCGACGCACCAGGTAGGCCGCAAGGTAAACGACAATCATCAATTTGGCCGCTTCTGATGCCTGCAGATTGAAAAAGCCCAGAGGAATCCAGCGAACACTGCCATTGACCTCCCGACCCACAACCAACACAGCCAGCAGCAGCCCCAGACCACCAAAAAGTGAAAGCCAGCTGTATTTCTCAATAGTTGTCACCGGAACCATCAAAATGACACCCATCAGCGACAGTCCGACGAAAACAAAAAAAGCCTGCTTGATGAGGATATAAAACGGATTGGAATAAAGACTGCCCGCCACTTCCATAGAAGCGGAACTGACCATAATCAAACCAATCACAAGAAGTCCCAGCACAGCACCCAGCAGCGGCAGATCAAGAACACTGCCACGGCGGCCTGTAAAAGGCGATCTTATTTCGCTGAGAAACTTCTGGTGTAGAGTCATGCAAGACGCTCCCTGACCAGAGTCATAAAGCTATCGCCACGCTGCTCGAAACTTTCGAACATATCAAAACTGGCACAAGCGGGAGCCAGCAGGACAGCATCACCGCTTTCACTGACCTCGAAGGCACGATCTATTGCAGCAGCAAGACCCTCAGCATATTGAACCGGGATAACGCCATTGACGGCTTTATCGATATCAGGTGCGTCACGCCCTATCAGCACAAGCTCACGACCAAACTTTTGTAATGGCTGTTTCAGCTGATTAAAATCTGCCCCCTTGCCGTCCCCACCGGCAATGAGAACAATTTTTCCGGTCAGGGTCTCACCCAGACCTTCAATGGCCGCAACCGATGCACCGACATTGGTGGCTTTGGAATCATTAATCCAGACCACACCGTTTTTTTCCGCTACCCATTGGCATCGATGAGAAAGACCTGTGAAGCGGCTCAGAGTCTTCAGCATGGGTGTCATCGGGATACCCACTGACTCACCCAGGGCCAGGGCAGCCAGTGCATTCAATTGATTGTGACGACCCGGCAACTTCATGACCGCTGTATTGATGAGTCTTTCGACACCTTTACAAAGCCACATACCTTCTTCATCCCCGATCAGGCCATAGTCGTGTAAATCAGGCTTGCCGGAAGTAAACGCTGTTGCGGGAGTAGCCTGGGGAAGAAGAGGCACAGTCAGAGCATCCTGCTTGTTGTATACCGCATGTATACAACCACGGTATATACGCTGCTTTGCCTTATGGTAGTCCATCATGGTCTCATAACGATCCATATGATCAGGACTGATATTCAGTACCGTCGCGGCGGCTGCACGTAAAGAATGAGTGGTTTCCAGCTGGAAGCTGGACAATTCCAGGATATAGAGATCGACATTTTCTTTCTCAAGAAGCTCAAGAGCTGGAGTACCAATATTGCCACCCACAGCAACACCCAAACCGGCCTCTTGAGCCATCTCTCCCAGCAGAGTTGTGACCGTGCTCTTGCCGTTAGAGCCAGTTATGGCAACGACAGGTTTATTCACCTCGCGACAGAACAGCTCAATATCACCAACGGCTTCAACACCTCTACTTACAGCCTCAGCAATCTCAGGAGTAGCCAGAGCAATACCGGGACTGAGAATCAACTCATCGGCTCCATTCAGCCACTGAGTGTTCAATCCACCCAGATGGACAGGAACATTCGGAAAAGCAGTTTTGAGTTCGTCTATACCTGGCGGGTTATTCCGGGTATCCATCACTTTAAATGGGCGTTGTCTTTCAGCAAGATATCGCACACAGGACATTCCGGTCTTGCCGAGTCCTACGACTACCCTTGTACGATTTGAGCTTATCAGTGCTGACACGCGGATTTTTTTCCCGAGCAAAGTGTGTTAACGAATCTTCAGTGACGCAAGACCAATCAGGACCAGAATCAGGGTAATAATCCAGAAGCGGACAATCACCCGGGGCTCAGGCCAACCCTTCAATTCAAAATGATGGTGCAGTGGAGCCATACGGAATATTCTGCGCCCGGTGAGCTTGAACGAAGCCACCTGGAGAATCACCGATACCGTCTCCATCACAAAAACCCCCCCCATAATGACCAGCACAATTTCCTGACGCACAATGACCGCCAGTACACCTAATGCTGCTCCGAGAGCCAAAGCACCTACATCCCCCATAAAAACCTGTGCGGGATAGGTATTAAACCAGAGAAACGCCAGACCCGCGCCACCGATAGCGGCACAAAAAACCACCAACTCTCCCGAGCCAGGCACAAAAGGAATGAGCAGGTACTGGGCAAAATTCACATGACCGCTGGCATAAGCAAAAACTGCCAGTGCAGAAGCCACCAGAACGGTAGGCATGATCGCCAGACCATCCAGACCATCTGTCAGATTCACAGCATTACTGCAACCGACAATGGTCAGGTAAGCCAGTACAATAAAAAAGGGCCCAAGATCAATGACGATATTTTTGAAGAAAGGTACAATCAGACTGGTCTCTACCGGTGAATTAGCCGTAGCGTAAAGGAAGACAGCTGCTCCCAATCCAGCGACCGACTGCCAGAAAAACTTCCAGCGCGCTGGCAGGCCCCTTGAATTTTTTTCCACCACCTTACGGTAGTCGTCCACCCAGCCAACAATTCCGAATACCGCTGTTACCAGTAAAACTACCCAGATATAGCGATTGCTCAGATTGGCCCATAGTAGCGTACTGACTGCAATACAAACCAGAATCAATGCCCCACCCATAGTCGGGGTTCCAGCCTTGCTGAGGTGAGATTGTGGACCATCATCACGCACTGCCTGACCAATCTGGTGGTAGCTCAGCCGACGAATCATATAGGGCCCGAGACAGAGCCCCATTCCCAATGCAGTAAGCACACCCAGAATAGCTCTGAGTGTGAGGTATTTAAAAACGGCAAAGCCGTGATAGTATTGCGTTAGAAATTCCGCAAGCCAGAGCAGCATCAGCAGCGCTCTCCCTTAAATTCTGATCCCACCAGGGATCTGACTACATCCAACATTTTCATTCCATTCGATCCCTTGACGAGAACCGTGATGGGACAATCCGCCTGTTGCTCTCTGAACGCCTGTATCCGACTTTTTACCCAGTTCGAGAGAGCCTCTTTATCATTTAAATGTTTTGCCTTCATGCCTCGTTGAGCCCCGCGAAGTTCACGACTGAATGCATCAACAGAGGCGACAGTCGCCTCACCATAGGCAGCAAAACAATCAATATGCCGGGTAGCAGCATACTCACCTACATCAACATGCCGGGCTTCACTCACCTCACCAAGATCCAGCATGTCTCCCAGTACCATGATGGTTTTACCCTCGCAGTCTGCCAGCTGGTCGATGGCAGCGAGAGTGGCAATCGGACTGGCGTTATAACTTTCGTCGATGACCAGAAGGCCCTCCGACAGGGGGTAACGAGTCCCTCTTTGTTGATAAGGCCGGGCATTTTCCAGTCCACTGACAATAATGTCCAGCCCTAGTCCGACGGCAGACGCTGCTGCGGCCACACAACAGGCATTCTGAACCTGATGTTTTCCCCAGAAAGACAAATTGACGATCGACTGTTTTTCAACCCCTTCCCTTACAATATGCAGCCTGAAGCTCATACCTTCAGACGTTGAAGACACCTCTGAGGCAAACACATCGGCTTCTCGCTTATTCAGACTGAAGGACAACACTTTTCGATCAGGCTGTCTCAAAGCCCTCTGTTTCCAGCGTTGAAAGCTGGGATCATCTAAATTCAGTACGGCAATACCATTTTTTTTGAGACCGTCGAGAATAAAACCCTTCTCATGAATAACGCCCTCAAGCGTTAACAAATCTTTGAGATGGTTCTCTGAGGCATTGGTAATGATGGCAACATCCGGTTCGGTCAGGCGAGTGATGTAATCAATCTCTCCAGGGGAACTGGTTCCTAACTCAATCACTGCATGCTGCTGATCTGCTTCCAGCCTGAACAGGGTCAGAGGCACACCATAAGCGTTATTTAAATTCCCCCGGGTTGCCAGAACCTTACCAACCTGCTCGAAGACAGAGGCCAGCATCTCTTTGACCGATGTCTTGCCACAGGTTCCTGTTACTGCCACGACAGGGCCATGAAAACACTCACGATTAAACTGCCCCAGTCGTCCCAGTGCCTGATCAGTGTCCTGGACCTGAATCTGGGGAATTCCCAGACCTGGAACTGGCACCTGAACCACGACCGCCGCAGCGCCTGCAACCTCAGCCTGATCCGCATAGGCATGACCATCAAACCGAGGGCCCTTGATGGCGACAAAAAGATTACCTTGCTCGAGGGTTCTGGTATCAATGCTTATACCGGTTATAGTGGTATCAGCACCAGAATCCCCCCTCAGAAGAATGCCCTGAAGCTCATGGGTTATTTCAGAAAGGGTAAATGGACGAATCATATTACCCTCTCACTGGCTGAACACGTTGATGGCTGCCAGAGATTCAAGGCTTTTGCAGCTTCTTCACTGTCATCAAAGTGATGCCTGACGCCGTTAACCTCCTGATAATCCTCGTGTCCTTTGCCTGCGATAACAACAATATCGCCGACAGCAGCCTTGTTGACAGCCTGTCGAATAGCCTCTGCGCGATTGATGACAGATGTCACTGGCCTACCTGCCAGATCTACTCCCGTCAGTGTATCTCTGATTATTTCTTCAGGATCTTCACTTCTGGGATTATCACTGGTCACGACCACTTCATCTGCACCCTCGATAGCAGCTCGGGCCATAAGCGGCCTCTTACCCCGATCACGATCACCACCGCAACCAAAGACACAAATTAATTTTGCAGCGCCGTGCTCTCTCAACGCTTTCAGGACACTCACCAGGGCATCCGGAGTATGAGCATAATCCACCACAACCACCGGTTTCTGATCACCACCCAACCTTTGCATTCTCCCCGGCACCGTGCTCAGTTGAGGCACTTTTTCAAGCACTCGCTCCAGGGAATAGCCCTGACAGCATACCGCCCCGATAACAGCCAAAAGATTTTCGAGACTGAAACGACCCAGCTGAGACGTCCTCAACTGCCCTTTACCCCAGGGCGTATCAAGATCAGCCTTGACTCCACCTGCATCCAGGCGGATATTTCGAGCCTTAATATCCGCCAGATCAGAGGCCGTAGAGAAAGTAAAAACTTCAGTATCACCGGAACAACTGGACAGCATCAGTTCGCTGTAGTCATCATCCCGATTAATCACCGCTTTTTTGACACGACCGTTGGCAAAAAGCAGAGCCTTGGCTTTTGCATAAGCGTCCATCGTTTTGTGATAATCAAGATGATCACGACTGATATTTGTAAAAACGCCTACTTCAAACGCTAATTGATCTGCGCGCCCCTGATGCAGCCCATGAGAAGAAACCTCCATGGCCATGGAAGACACATCTCTGCTCACCAGTTCAGCCATAAAGCCCTGTGTCGATACAGGGTCTGAAGTAGTATTCAGACAGGGTTCCAGCTCAGTTGGAAGACCTTTACCCAGGGTTCCCATCACCGCACAAGGCTCACCCAGAAGAGAGAGTAGCTGCGCTGCATACCAACAGGTTGAGGTTTTGCCATTGGTTCCTGTCACGCCAATCAGCTTCAGCTTTGTGGACGGCTGTCGATAGAATCGATCGGCAAGAAAGCTAATGTGCGTTTTTAAGTTTTCGATAAAAATAACAGGTTTACCGACCAGAAATTCAGTCTCAGAAAATGACTCCCCACTTGAATCAACCAGCACTGCAGAGGCGCCCGCCTCCAAGGCCGCACCAATAAACGCCCGACCGTCAGAACTCAGCCCTGGCACAGCCAGAAACAGCTCACCCCCGATCAGCTTGCGGCTGTCGAGGGTCAGTCCTGTGAGGGTCTTGTCTTCATCCAGTGGAGGATGATTCAGCTCCGCCAGCACTTCATTTAAAGACGTCATTTGACACGAGGTCATGTTCCATCCTGTTTCATTTTCATAACTCCGGTCTGCTCCAGACCGGGTCTTTTAGCTGTCAGTACCTTTTCTTCACTGGGTCTGACACCCAGCATCCGCAAAGCCTGACCATTGACCCTGGAAAACACCGGACCGGCTATGACGCCACCGTAGTAATCCTGACCAGCCGGGTCATCAATAATGACAACAGTAGCAATGCGAGGATTTCCCACAGGAGCCACACCGGCAAAGAGACCCACGTAACGATCTTCAAGGTAGCCACTGCCACCCACTTTTTTAACCGTTCCCGTTTTGCCACCCACATTGTAGGACTTGACGGCACCGCGCCAACCAGTCCCTCCTTTACCCACCACTTTGCCAAGCATTTCCATAACATCGTGTGCTACATCTTCATCCATAACCCGAACACCATCAGGTGCCACATCACGCTTGATCAGTGATGCTGGCCTGAGTAAGCCACCAGACCCCAGCACAGAATAGGCTTGCGCCAGCTGTAATGGCGTGACTGTCAAGCCATAACCAAAGGACAGGGTAGCCACTTCAATGTCGCTCCAGCGATCCTTGTAAGGGAGAAACCCAGCCCTCTCTCCGGGAAAACCCGTTCCCGGGCTCTGCCCGATACCCACGCGGCGCAGCAGATCTACAACCTTATCGACACCGATATCCAGTGCCATCTTGCTCACGCCGATATTGCTGGACTTTTTCAAAACAGTTTCGACATCAATGGTTCCAAACCCCCTGACATCCTTAACCGCATTTTGTCCAACACGCATGTAGCCAACGCCGGTTTTAATCCGGGTATAGCGATCATACTTGCCGGTCTCCATGGCTGCCGCGACAGTAAAAGGCTTGAGAGTAGAGCCCGGCTCCACCAGGTCAGTCATCACCCGGTTTCTCATTCGGTAAGGCTGAAGCCCGGTACGATTATTCGGGTTGTAGGACGGCTGATTGACCATAGCCAGAATCTCTCCGGTCTGGACATCCATCATCACCAGCGAGCCCGCTGTGGCTTTGGCCTTTTCTACAGCACTTTTCAGCTCACGATAAGCCATATACTGGAGCCTGGAATCAATACTGAGCATCAATTCCTTACCGGGTTGGGCGCTTTTCACGAGTTCGGCCTCTCTGGCAAGGCGACCCCGGCGATCTTTCAGCAGCCTGCGAGTTCCCTCGGAGCCGGTTAACCAATGATCATATCCCAGCTCCAGCCCTTCCTGACCTTTATCATCAATACCGGTAATGCCCACCAGATGCGACGTCACTTCACCCATAGGGTAGTAACGTCGCTGTTCGTCAAGAATATGCACGCCGGGCACTTTCAGAGCTTCGACTTTCTCACTCTGCTCCGGTGTCATCTGACGTTTAAGATAGATAAATTCCTTTGCTGCGTTGCTTGTTACCTTTTTTGCCAGCCAGCTTTCATCAACCTTGAGCGCAAATGCCAGCTTATGCCAGTGCTCTGGTGCCTTGATCAAGTCCTGAGGGTCAGCCCATACGGTCATCACAGGGGCACTTACCGCCAAAATCTTACCGTTTCGATCAAATATGACGCCCCGATGAGCCGGTATGGACTCATGGCGAACAGCGCGTTTATCACCTTCGCTCTGAAGAAAATGACGATTTAAAACCTGAAGATCTACGAGACGATAACCAATCACCAGGCCAGCCATTATAAACAAGATCTGCAAAAGCTTTACTCGCCAGCGGTAAGGCAGAGCCTTTTCCTCGCCAGCCTGTTTTTTCCTGCTGGCACTGGCCGGTCTTGCTGCAGTCTTCACGGCATCACCATTTTTATACTTCCAGCATCAGGCACTTCCATGTTCAATTCATCCCTTGCAATTCTTTCCACTCGCCCCGGGCTGGTCAGGGAACTGTGCTCCAGAAGCAACTTCCCCCATTCAACCTGGGCTTTGTTTCTCTGCTCAAACGCCTGTTGAAGTTCATTGTGAAGCAGTCTGTTTTCATGCTTGACAAAGCTCACAGCCACCCCTGACACAAGAACACAGGCCAGCAACATCACACTGACTAAACCAGATTTGCGAAACAAAGCCTGCAGCGGTTGTCTGTCCATTTTTACAGCCTTGTCAGATTAGCTTCTCAGCAATTCGCATGACGGCACTCCTCGCTCTTGGATTAGCTTTGACCTCTTGCTCGCCGGGCTTGATCGCTTTACCGACGGGCCGCATTCGTTTGTTAAGCTGATCTTCCGTCACCGGAATCCAGCGCGGCAACTCATCGCCTCTGGACTGTTTTCTGATAAACCTTTTGGCAATCCTGTCTTCCAGTGAGTGAAAACTGATAACCACCAGACGCCCACCTGGTTTGAGCTCTTCCAATGCAGCATCCAGACAATCCACCAGATCATCCAGTTCGCGATTGATATGGATGCGGATGGCCTGAAAAGCACGGGTAGCCGGATGCTTGTTCTTCTCTCTGGAAGGACTGGCAGAAGCAATAATTCCTGCCAGACGTTTCGTGGTCGTAATAGGCTCTCCTTCCCTTTCCCTGACGATGGCCCGGGCAATTCTGCGCGAAAAACGATCTTCGCCGAGTTCCCAGATCACCTTGCTGATTTCTTGCTCTTGCGCACGATTAATCCAGTCAGCTGCACTTTCTCCCTGCGTGGTATTCATCCGCATATCCAACGGACCATCCTGCATGAAGCTGAAACCTCGCTCGGCGTTGTCCAACTGCGGCGAAGAAACCCCCAGATCAAGCAAAACACCTTCTACTTTCTGACCATCAAGGGCCTCTTCCAAATCAGCAAAAGAGCCATGATAAATGGAAAAACGGCTATCCGTTTCAGCCAGCTCCCGGGCTGCAGCGATCGCTCTCGGGTCCTTGTCGATGCCTACCAGCCTGCCTCTGTCAGACAGCTTTTCCAGGACTGCACGACTGTGACCGCCACGACCAAATGTCCCGTCGACATAGAGCCCGTCAGGATCTGTAACCAAAGCTTCAACCGCTTCTTCTAGCAGCACAGTAATATGCTGATCTAATTGCTCTTGCAATGTCATCTATCTTGTCCGGGCAAATACCCATCAGAGGGACAAAGACTGGAGCTCAGCCGGCACTTCAGCGGACCCACTGGCTTCGTGAAGATAATCATCTCGTCTCTGGTTCCAGCAGGCTTCATCCCACAGTTCAAATTTTTTGCCTTGTCCCAGCAAAATGCAGCGCTTATCCATACCCGCATAATCCCTGAGCAAGGGAGGCACTAAAACTCGTCCACTGCCATCCATATCAATGTCGGTAGCGTGACCAATAAGAAGTCTTTGTATTCGGCGTGTCATCGGATGAAAACTGGGCAGGGCTTCAATCTTTGCCTGAATAGCCTCCCACTCATCCTGTGGATAAATCAGGAGACAGGGCTCATCGGTATCAATGGTCGCCACCAGACTGCCCTCACAACGATCTTTCAACACCTGCCGATAACGGGTAGGTATTGCAAGACGCCCTTTGGCATCGAGGTTGATGGCATTAACCCCACGAAACAAACCGCTTCCCTCTAGTCAATTCAGCCAGAATGGCAGGCCACAGTCCGAAGAGAAAACGTGTTAACCGACATCCCTTTTCTCCACGTAATGCACACTTAACTCCACATTTATCCACTTTACTCCACTGAAGCACACTATAGAAACCTGAAAAACCCACGTCAAGGTCAGAATCTGTCTTATGGGTCAAATAATTGACTCCTCCAGAGACCTCACACACAGTGCCCTGCATTAAAAAAGTGCATAAAAATGAGCAGCTTGAAGAGGAGAGCTGTTTAAGCCCATGAAGCAGGAAAAGCGCCCGAAAAAAATTGTAAAAATTTCAGACAATTGACGATTTTGATACCCAAAGCACCAGCGATCTGCTGACCGGTCAGTGACACCTGAAAAAGCCGTTTCCGGTTAGATTCGGGTAATGGATAGCGGAAGAAAAAGTAAATCTCGAGTTGGCCTGTAAGCCGGGTTCTGTCCAACCTGAAGACAGGTCTGGGCAATCATTCATCTGGGATGCCTGTCACCAGACACCTCAAGCAACCTACCCGAATCCAGTGCGGGTCACACCTTCAGGATTCCTATTTGGTCTTGCTCCAGGCGGGGTTTACCATGCCGTGAACTGTTACCAGTCACGCGGTGCGCTCTTACCACACCCTTTCACCCTTACCGGTCACCGCATGGTGACTTAGGCGGTCTGCTCTCTGCTGCACTTTCCGTAGGCTCTCGCCCCCCAGGCGTTACCTGGCGCCGTACCCTTTGGAGCCCGGACTTTCCTCCACCAGATACTGAAACAGTAACTGACAGCGACTGCCCGGCCAACTCGAGGCGGCGAATACTACCGAATGATTCCCCTCACTGCAATTCGTTCATTTCACAAACTTATTATCTGAATCAATTACAACTTATTTCATTGCGAGTGACAGCTCATAGAGCTGCTTCTTGCGATACCCGGAAACATCAGCAATCACGGCAGCGGCTTTTTTAGCGGGCAACTCCTGCAGCAGCCGTTGCAGTAATTTAGCGGTTTCAGGATCAACAGCCTCTTGCTTCTGCTCCTCAGCCCCCTCTACCAAAACCACAAACTCGCCACGACACTGATTGGAGTCTTCCTGCAGTATTTTCTCCAACGCTTCTACCTTGCCCGCCAGCACCGTCTCAAATGTTTTGGTCAACTCCCTGGCCAACACAACGTACCGGTCTCCACCCAACACTTCCCGAAAATCAGCAAGGCTATCCAGAATTCGGTGTGTAGATTCGTACACAGCCCATGTATTGGTCATCGCACCCAGCGCTTCGAGCCTTTTCTTCCTACCAGAGGATTTGGCCGGTAGAAAGCCTTCAAAGTAGAACCTGTCTGTTGGCAAACCACTGACCGAGAGAGCCGCCACAAGCGCACAGGCACCTGGCACAGGCACCACTTTAATACCCTGCTCCCTGACCATTCGCACCAATACAAAACCCGGGTCTGAAATCAGGGGCGTTCCGGCATCACTGATTAATGCCACAGAATCACCCTGCTGCAATCGAGCCAGCAACACCTCTGCCTGATGCCGTTCATTATGCTCATGACAGGGAATCATGGGGGTATCGATCCCGAAGTGATTGAGTAACTTGCGACTGTGTCGGGTATCTTCCGCCGCAATCACTGACACCTGCTTCAGCACCTCAATGGCTCTTGGTGTCATATCATCGAGATTACCAATGGGGGTCGAAACAACAAAAAGTGCACTTTCAGACATATCCTGCCAGCCAGTTTATCCAGTATGAAGGTCGTTCATAGCAAGGGAAGTATTAAGAATCAAACGACCATGAGTTTACTCTTATCATATCGTCGTTGACAGAATCCTTAGCTAACTGATTTCTCAAACCACGTCCATCAGGCTGACGCAATGACCCTGTTGAGGTAGAATAGGGAGATCAAAAACAGTTCGGTCGTTGACTCCGATTTTATGAGCCAGAACCTTTCCAAACGCATTCTCATCAATACACTGCTGATCAGCGCAGTGCTTACGGGGTGCTCATTGCAGCCCAGCAAAGTTGCTGAACTGCCTGCACCCACCCACGAACTGGCCCCGGAAGGAGCAGACCAACTGCTGGAACGAGCCGAACGCAGCTCATTTCCGGAGAGCGCAAGACTCAAAATCAAGGCCGCCGGGCAATTGATCAACAACCAGATGGGCAGAGCAAAAACCATTCTGGACAGCCTGAATTATGAAGAGCTACCCGAGACTCTGAAAGCAGAAGTGGCCGTGGCAAGAGCCCGCATTGCTGAGCAGGCAGGGCAGAACCGGGAAATATTTGTCTGGCTGGATCGAGCTGTCGTCATTAACAGCAGCAATACCGGGCTTCTGGATCAAAGCCATATCCTCAAAGCACGCGCGTATAACCGCTTCGGGGAGTACGTTGCAGCGCTGGATGAATGGAGCATGCTGTCCAACATAAGTGAACTCGACCAACAACCCAAAAGCCGCAACGCCTTCTGGGAAACCCTGCTTAACGCACCTGAAGAGCGCCTGATCAGCCTGGACAGTCAGACTAACAACAAAACCATGAAAGGCTGGCTGCAACTTGCCCTGATTTACCGCCCGGGCAAATCCGTGAGCGAGCAACTGGCCGACTTGAGCCACTGGCGAACTCGCTGGCCTGGCCACCCTGCAACAACCTACCTGCCGAAAGACATCAGTGCGCTTCAGACAGCCAACACTCAGCAGCCCGACAAAATTGCTCTTCTTCTTCCTGTCAGCGGCCCACTGGCCTCTGCAGGCAGAGCCATTCGCGACGGCTTTCTCGCTGCTTATCACCAGAATCTTGCTGATGAGACCCTACCCGAAGTGAGCATATTGGACACTCACGGCAAGAACGTTGTCGAGCTGGCTAACCAAGCCAAAAATGAAGGTGCCAAACTGATCATCGGTCCTTTGGATAAAACTAACGTCGGCCTGTTAAAAGAAAATACGCCCGACAACCTTACAATTCTTGCACTGAACAACCTCGAAGACAGCAGGAGCAACCCCGGACAAAAGAACAGCTTCTTCGAGTACGGTCTATCCATCGAAGATGAAGGCAGAGCTGTGGCCCGTCGCGGCGTTCTGGATGGACACCATCGTGTACTGATACTTCGCCCGGAGACTTCATGGGGTGACAGAGCCACCAACAGCTTTGTGTCCGAATGGACAAAACTCGGTGGCGAGGTGGCCGGTGTTACTAAATTCAACAACAAGACCGAATTCAGCCAACTGGCTGGTCAGGCGCTGCTGGTTGACGAAAGCCAGAAACGTGCCAAAGAGTTGAGCAGAGTTCTGAGAGAGCCACTGGGCTTTACTCCCCGCAGAAGACACGATATTGACATGATCTACATGCCTTCCCACCCCAAGGAAGCTCGCCAGCTCAAGCCTGCCCTCTCTTACCAGTTCGCTGGCAAGCTGCCTGTTTATGCCACTTCCAGCGCATACTCCGGTAGAGTCGACCCTGGCAGAGATCAGGATCTGAACAACCTCAGAATCCCTGTAATGACCTGGTACCTGCCTGGCCAGAAAAGCAGTCTCGAGTCCAATATAAAAGCCACCTGGAGCAGCTCAAAAGGCCAGTATGGCAGTCTTTACGCCATGGGAGCTGACGCTTTTAAGTTGTATCCCCGCCTGCAACAACTTGCCAGTCTGCCAGGCAGTCGTCTGGAAGGACTGACAGGCATGCTTAGCATTAACAACAAACACCATGTGGTGAGGGAGCTTTCCTGGCAAATCTTCCGGGATGGTCGACTGAGAGCACTGCCTGTTTCGATTCAAAGGAAAGCTGATGTTCTGGCAATTAAAGCTTCTCAATAATAAGGGGCTTTGCGCAGAAAACCGGGCTTTGGAATACCTCAAAGCCCGGGGCATGAAGCTGGTCAATAGAAACTATGCCTGCAAAGCAGGAGAGATAGATCTGATCATGCTCGAAAAAGAAACACTGGTTTTTGTAGAAGTCCGATTCAGATCACAGTCACAATTTGGTTCAGCTGCCGAGTCCATTACCTACCGCAAGCAAAATAAAATCAGAAAAGCAGCCAATCACTTTCTCGCCCTGCACTCGAACCACCAGCACAGGCTTTGCCGCTTCGATGCACTTTTGCTCAAAAATGCATCCATCCATGATGACGCAAACTCCGAAAAGCCTATAGAATGGATCAAAGGTATTTTTTAAACCTGTATGCAACCTGACAACTGATAAAATGCGTAAACATCACTCGCTCTTAACTTCCCCAATGGATGATGGTATTTAAAAGGGGTAATGAAAAAAAAATCACGGTAAACTAACTGATCTATTAAGTACCTGGCTAGCCATGAACTCATGAGGCTTTCACGGTTTTCTAATGCCCATAGCGAAAGAAAATGCCAGTTGCGAAACGCACGGCGTCGAACTATTCGGGATTTTGAGACATGCATGAGCGCATTACACAACATTTTTCAGACAGCATTGACGCCAAAATTCGTGCCGCTGACTGTTTGCCTCCCCTGATCGCCCAGGCATCCGAGCTTATGGTGCAAACCCTTCTTAACGAAGGAAAAATCCTGGCCTGCGGAAACGGCGGCTCCGCAGGAGATGCCCAGCATTTTGTTTCCGCGCTGCTCAATCGTTATGAACGAGAAAGACCTTCATTACCAGCCATGTCTCTGTGCGCCGACAATTTGATATTAAGCTCAATCGCTAATGACACCAGCTTTCACGAAGTTTTCTCAAAACAAATCAGGGCACTGGGGCAACAAGGCGACATTCTTTTAGCGATCTCGACATCGGGCAATTGTCCCAATATCGTTCAAGCTATTCAGGCCGCTCATGATCGCGATATCCAGGTCATTGCCCTGACGGGTAAAAGCGGTGGCGATATGGCGAGATTACTGCATCCGGAAGATATTGAAATCCGGGTTCCGGATAATAGCTCTCCACGTATTCGGGAAGTTCATAAACTGGTCGTTCATTGCCTGTGTGACCTGGTCGATGAGTTCCTGTTTTCCGGAGAGTAAGTCTCGATGAAAGACTATTTTGACTATAAGACTGACTACGTTTAATTCATCCCCCACCAGGAGGTAACAAGGTGAAGCGTTTAAACGCTCTGATTTTAACTAGCTCACTCTTTCTGCTGGGGGGCTGTGCGACCATTGTCGGCAGCGTCAATGAAGACCCCATCCGAACAGACCCCACTGAACGCTCATGGGGCAACTTGATAGACGACCAGACCATCGAAACCATAGCCGCCGTTAACATTAATAAAGCCGATGAACGGTTTAAAGACAGCCGGATTAAAATCGTCAGCTTCAATGGCACCGTGCTTTTAATCGGACAGGTATCCAGTAATGAACTTAAGCGCCTTGCAGAAGAAACCGCCGGGAATGTGAAAGAAGTTGACAAGGTCTACAACGAACTCACTCTGGGCAGTAATGCCAGCCTGCTTGAACAGAGCAATGACTCCTGGCTGACCACCAAGGTGAAAGCGAACCTGATCCAGAGTGAAGAAGTTTCTGCAGACCGCATCAAGATCAATACAGAAAAAGGCACTGTCTACCTGATGGGACTGACTACTCCCAGACAGGCACAGGCAGCAGTGGATATTGCCAGAAACACTGGCGGTGTTCAGAAAATAGTCAAAGTCTTTGAATATATTCAGTAATCGAATGAGGGGAAAGCCTTGCGCCTTGCTCCCTCTTCCTTTATTTCTTCCCAGTGACATCTTCAGCGCAATAGGGAGTTAGAAAGTTCAATTGGTATAAAGCCCCTGATAAACGCTCATCCTTATTTCCCGAGAGTATGATGAATCAGATCAAAACCAACCAGGTCATCGTTATTGATTGCGGCAGTAACACAACTCCCGAGATAAAAAAGACCCTTTCCAGTCTGGGTACAGCTTCCAAAACTATTGCTTTGAAAAGCGCCAATCAATTCAATTTCAAACAGGCAACAGCCGTCATTATTTCCGGCGGTCCATTCCTGTTTACTGACAGCCCTGAGAAAACAGAGGCGTTAATGCAACAATTTGAATTCCTTCGGGAACCTCTCCCACCCACCCTCGGTATATGCCTTGGTCATCAGGCAATCGCCCTGATACATGGTGGCCAAGTCTTCAGGGGACAGGAAAGACGAGATCAAGACAGCATCATTATTCTTGAAAAGCATGGCCTTTTTGAAGACCTTCCAGCACTCCCTCTCTTTAAAGAGGATCATTGCGAGGGCATTCAGGCAGGAGCGAACACAAGGATCCTGGCAGAGTCGGAGTTTTACGACGTAGAAGCGATCAGCATCAATGACCGCCCGATACTTGGCGTACAGTTTCACCCTGAAGTGTCCGGCGATAACGGCAAGCAGCTTTTTTTAAACTTTATGAGATGGGCGTCCAAGCAGAATAAAGGCTAGTGAGTTCAACCAAGAGACTACTGCAGAGTTCCGAAAAAGAATCCATAAGATTCATACGAGGAGCGTCTTTCGTCGTAATTGAACGACTATCTTTGGTAACAGGGCTTGATCGTCCGATCAGGAGAACGATGATAGCCAGAATGAGAAGCAGACTGCTGCGCTTCATAAAACACTCCTGTATAACCATGACCATAGCTTAGAAAAGGATTTCAGACCTGCAACCAAAAATCCGGGATTTCTCAGCCTATCAAGCGCACATTTTCAGACGAGAGAATAACCACCGAAGAGGAGGGGGGAAGAGCGCAATGAACGCACTCTGAATGAAACTCACATACCGTTCCGGAAAGTCTTGTGATCAATAACACCGCTTTCACGCACACCTTTCAACGCAAGTGCATACTCTTTCAGGACAACAAGACTGTAATCCATACGCTCTTGCATTTGGCGATCAGCTTCTGCATCTTCACCCGTCATAACAGAAGCCACATTTCGTACAATAAGGTGATCTGGAATGTAGCAGAGACGACAATTTTTATAGCTGCTTGAGCGCAACTCCATAACGGGATAAGAACCGCCCTGCTCAGCAGACACAGCTGTGATCAGGCCTGGCTTATGTCCTAACTGCTGCGCCCCGAAGATCAGGAAAAAGTTTTTCAGACCTGAAGGAACCATGCCATTCCACTCCGGCGACACCACTATAATCGCATCACTGTCGTTTAATCTGGCTTTCCAGGGAGCCAAAAGGGACTTCCACTCTTTATTGCCAGAAAAGATGGACTCATCCCACAATGGCAGAGGATTTTCTGCCAGATCAAGAATATCTACCTGATCAAACAGCGCCAGTGCCTGTGCACGCAGTTTGAGCACATGACTGATACGAGCACTCTGGGATTCCTTACGGTGGCTTCCGCTAATAATAGCCAGGTTCATCAACACCTCTTCTAATACCAATCGAACTTTCTAACTCCCTGTTGGGCTGAAGATTTGAGCCTTAATCCTGCGTTGGCGACGTCGCCATAGCTAAGGCTATGACGCCTCACGCTCATCACGGGAGTTAGAAAGCACGACTGGTATAACTATTCCGATTACCAAACACCGGGAAATAATAACCAGAACACCCTGCTAAAGCGAAGCCAGCCTGGTCAGAAAAACCAAACCAAAAAATAAACCGCAGAGTTTTAAGCCCCGACTTACTTAACAACTTTCAGATTCGGCTTGCCAGGCTTACGGGGAGTTTTTTCGGACCGCTCTTCTTTTTCAACGGAGGCTTCCTGAGACTCCGGACCCGACACAGCCTCCAGCTCAAAATGAGGAGACACATGCTCTTCCGACTCGGCAACAGGCTCAACTTCAAATACCATACCCTGACCGTTCTCACGGGCATAGATGGCCATCAACGATTCAACAGGAACCACTATGGTCAATGCCTCACCACCAAAGCGACCATCAAAGGTAATAACATCATTTCCCATATGCATGGCACGCACTGCTGCCGGGGAAATATTGAGGACTATTTGATTATCCTTAACATACTCTCTGGGCACCTCTACCCCTTTACGAGCAGTATCCACCAGAATGTATGGGGTGCAGTCATTTTCAAGAATCCAGTCGTAGATTGCTCTGGCAATATAAGGGCGACTGCTGGTCATTGTCATAATATGTCTCCATCCAGACTAACTCCCGACAACTGTCTGACCCAGGAGCCATCAATAGCCACTATAGAAGAAGTCCCCTGACCCTCTCCGTGGATAAGGGTTTCGAAAAGCAGCAAGCAAAGCAGGTCACTTTTTAACACCGTATCGGCGAAGTGCACCATTTTTGCGACAGCCCCTGAAACAGAGAAAACACTTCTAATCTGCCAAGAGCATCGGCTGCCTGGAACAATCGTCTGACAGTCAAAGATTCGAAGATACTCTCAGCTCATGGCTGCTTGGCCAGATTATTTAGCCCTGGCAGCCAGACTGCCAGGGTCTAGTTCAAATCAAAGAGTTTCACGCATCTCTTTTTCAATTTCAGACAGGCTTTCTTTGAAGGATTCGCGCTCGAACAAACGTTCAGCATAATCCAGGATCGCCTGCCCCTGCTTGGGCAGTTCAATGCCCATCGCGGGAAGCCTCCAGAGAATTGGGGCTACACAGCAGTCCACCAGGGTGAACTCATCACTCATAAAGAATGGCTTTTCAGCAAAAATAGGCGCTACGGACAACAGGCTTTCACGAAGCTCTTTACGAGCACGGGCCGCAGGCGTCTCTTTGGTTTTTGGATCCGTAATAGCATCTACCAGGCTGCACCAATCTTTCTGGATGCGGTGCATCATCAGACGGCTCTGGGCACGGCTGACCGGATAAACCGGCAACAGTGGTGGATGAGGAAAACGCTCATCCAGATACTCCATCATGACGCTCGGCTCATAAAGCACCAGCTCACGATCAACCAGAGTTGGAAGACTATTATACGGGTTGAGATCAGACAGTTCCTGAGGCAGATTTTCAGGGTTCACATCCTGAATATCTACCGCGACCCCTTTTTCGGCCAGAACAATACGAACCCTGTGACAGTAGTGGTCAGATGGATCCGAGAAAAAAATCATGGATGACTTTTTGGCAACTACAGCCATGAAGTACCCCCGCCTCATGCAAAGGAAAAGAGCTCCCGAGCGAGCCAGCTTACTCATTCGATCCCATAATTCGGATGAGCAGCGCTGACTTGACGGGCCGACACAAGAAAATAACGGGTTATCTTAGCAAACTTTACGCCCTGCGGAATAGGCACCACGGAAACTTTCGTAAAACAAGAGCAAATAACCCAGAGAACAACCCTAAAAATCCGAACAAACAAGCTAAAGCCCTCTGAAATCAGCGGGCTTTCTCACAAGCTACTCAAGATCTTTTGAGGAAAACAAATTACTTCCAGCCAGGAACTGCACTGCCTTTAAACAACTCCCTGGCTTTTTCTTCCACTGCCGGAGTATGGTAAGACTCAACCAGAGTCTGAATGCGAGGATCCCCTTTATTATCCTCACGTGCCACAATCAGATTGACATAAGGTGAGTCCTTACCTTCAACCAGCAGTGCATCTCGCCCTGGCAGCAGACCTGCAGGCACAGAGTAGGTTGAATTGATGAAAGCCAGGTCAACATCATCCAGAGAGCGAGGCAGTTGGGCAGCATCCAACTCAATGAACTGAAGGTTTTTAGGATTTTCAACAATATCAGCCGGTGTCGCTTCAAGATTACTGACGTCTTTGAGTTTAATGAAGCCCTTGTTATCCAGCAGGATCAGTGTACGGCCTTCATTACTTGGATCGTTTGGAATAGCCACTTTGGCTCCATCTTTGAGCTCGCTGATATCCTTGATTTTTCTGGAGTATGCGCCAATCGGATACACAAAAGTATTACCTACAGCCGCCAGCTTGAAACCACGATCACGAATCATGCTGTCCAGATAAGGTTTGTGCTGGAAGGCATTAGCATCAATAGAACCATCTGCCAGAGCCACATTGGGAGAGACGTAATCAGAAAATTCGACCAATTCAACATCCACTCCATGATCTTTTTTAGCAATGTCAGCGGCCACTTTCATAACGTCAGCCTCCGGACCTGCCATAACGCCTACCTTCAAAGGACCTTCCGGGGAATTCTCAGAGCCACACCCCGCCAGCAGGACACTGGCGACCATAAGCACTGCGCCTGCAAGTGCTTTTAATTTATTGACTGCAAACATTCTTCACTTCTCCATTCAACCAGTTCGGGACAAAGCACTGAAACAACCTGTCCCATGCAATGGTTTAATTCACAAACACTCAGCGAGTTCTGTCGTAATAATTTTGCAAACGGTCGCCAATGCTCTGTATCAACTGAACCAGCACAATAAGCACCACCACAGTGGCGAGCATGATGACGCCATCAAAACGCTGGTAGCCATAGCGGATACCCAGGTCACCAAGACCACCACCGCCAATGGCTCCCGCCATGGCCGAATAACTGACCAGGGTCACCAGAGTAATGGTCATACCATTAATCAGCCCGGGACGTGCTTCGGGCAACAATACCCGACTGACAATCTGCAAAGGCGTTGCGCCCATGGATTGGGCTGCCTCCACCAGTCCAGAAGGCACCTCATTGATAGCACCTTCAGCAATACGGGCAACAAAAGGGATAGCTGCCAGGGTCAGCGGCACAATCGCGGCCGTTGTCCCGATAGAGGTTCCTACCAGCAGGCGAGTCAGAGGAATAATCGCTACCAGCAGTATAATAAACGGCACAGAACGTGTAGCGTTAACGACGGCACCCAGCACTGAGTTTAAAGCTGCATTTTCTTTAATACGTCCGGGCTTGGTAATATATAGCAACACACCCAACGGAATACCAAAGAGGAAACTGAGTCCGCCAGAAACTACTGTCATGTAAAGGGTTTCCCAAAGCGCCTTCCCCAGGAGAAGCCAGGAATCAGCTGACATAGCCCACTACCTCCACCTGCACATTGTCTTTAAGAAATTTCATGGAAGCCTCAACGTCTGACTCCTCGCCCATAATTTCTACCATCAGAAACCCCATGGACTTACCATGAACGGTTTCAATGTCAGCTTGCAGAATGACAAAATCAGTACCAAACCGCTTCGCCGCCCGGGTAATCAGGGGCTCCACTACCCGCTGCCCGACAAAGGTAATCCGCACAACCGGCCTTGAGCCTTCTTTTGGCTCTGATTGAAAACGACTTTCCACTTCAGCCGCCGGCTTTTCGTGGATAGCACTGCGGACAAACTCTCTCGCCAGTTCCGTTTCTGGATTCAGGAAAAAAGATTCGACATCATTTTCTTCTATCAGCTGACCATGACTTAGTATCGCAACCCGATCACAAATGGTTTTAACAACATCCATCTCGTGAGTAATAATCAACACAGTGATTTTCAACTCACGATTAATATCCTTCAAAAGTGCCAGAATCGATCGCGTAGTCTGAGGATCCAGTGCCGAGGTAGCTTCATCACACAGGAGAACTCTGGGCTTGCTGGCCAGGGCACGGGCAATAGCCACCCTCTGTTTCTGCCCTCCTGAAAGCTGGGATGGATAGCTGTCCCGCTTTTCTTTCAAACCGGTCAAATCCAGCAGAGGAGCCACCGCCGTTTCTATTTCAGGCTTACTGGCACCGGCCAGTTCCAGTGGCAGAGCAATATTCTGATAAACCGTTCGGCTCGACAGTAGATTGAAGTGCTGGAAAATCATCCCTATATTGTGACGAGCCAGGCGCAGGCCCTTTCCGGCCAGATGAGTAAGATCCTGACCGTCCACTATGACCTGACCCGAGCTGGGGTGCTCCAACATATTGACACAGCGAATCAGCGTACTCTTGCCAGCACCACTTGAGCCAATCACACCGTAGATTGACCCTTCCGGGACACTGAGATTAATGTCATCCAGAGCCCTGACCTCCTTGCCTCCTGCTTTAAACACCTTGGTAAGGTTTTTCAGTTCTATCATCATCACTCCTGCCTGATTCAGATACAATCAGTGCATGACTGCCTGAGTTATACTCAGTGAGTTCAATCAGTTCTTCTGCCTTGGCGGGTTGCGTGAGAGCTGGTTATAAATACCTGATCAGGTATCTACTGCCCACTCGAAAGTTTCAGCCTTCAGGTCGATTAAACGACCTCTTTTTCAAGGGCAAAAAAAAACCACCCTGTGCTAAACAGAGTGGTTTTTCATGAATTCGTTCATAAACCCTTCTTTTAGCGGTATTTCTATAGCGCCCGCAAGCCAAGACAAATCAGCGCATCCCTAGGATCGTAATAGACACCAAAACTAAAGTCAACCAGCCGCTACCAGCAGAGCACGCAGGCTCTGCATGACCTGAAAAGATCGATTATCGAACACCGGAAGCAATAGCACTGACAACGGCAATGCTGCAAAGAACCAGCAAGGCATGGCGAATCATTCTTTGATCAATCCGGTGAGATAGATGGGAAGCAATTTTACTCCCCAACAATACGGGTGGAACCAGCATCAGGGCATCCTTAAAGTCATCGAGCCCCACCATGCCACCTGCTGATAAAAATATCAGTGAGATCGCACTGCTGAAAACAAAATAAATGGACATGCTGGCCCGAATTTTGTCCCCGGTTTCATTCTGCATGACCAGAGCTATCGGAGGTCCGCCAATAGATGATGTTGTACCCGTGATGCCAGAAATAACACCGGCAACAAACAAACTGGACCTGGTTGCCCGAACTTTTACAGAAAACAGACTCACAATGACAGCCATAAGAACAGCCACACCTATAAAAAGGCTCATATGCTCTCTGGAGGCCACTACCAGAAGATAAGCTCCCAGCAGTGAGCCCGGAACTCTGCCAGCCACCGCATACTTCATCTCTGCCAGATCCAGTGCCTCCCGATACTTTCTGACCGTCAACAGAGACAGCAACATTGCCATGCAGATCAGAGTGCCCGGCACCAGAGACGGTGCAACAACAAAGAGAATGGGAGCGGCTACCACTGCCATACCAAAACCAATCATGCCCTGGATCAAAGCTCCCAGGAAAACAACGACCATGGCTATTAATTGCGGGTACAGGCTCAGATCCATAACATCACAGAAATATCAAATATATCGATAGGGGATATAAATATAACCGTTTGTTATGTGCAGAATCCACTGTCATTTATACCCATAAGGGGTTTAGCACGACATTAGACGCTTACTATCCAAACAACTGCCTGTATGAAAGTCACTGGGTCAGGCGCTGACCGTACCAGATGTTTTAATTGATTGTATGTTCAATCAAAAAAAATCAACAAATTGCATAATTTCATTTATTCATTAATCAAGCTCGGAGTTTGGAATATGCACTCCATTTTTCATTGTTTCCCGAAGAAAAATTGGCCATTGCGACTGATCCAGTTTAACCGATGGATTCAGCGGTTCAATCAACTTTTTACTTCTGGCCAGGTATTTCTGTTTCTCTTCTTTTGAGAGATGCTTTTTGGAACCAGAACTTATTTCCGAATCAATCTTGCGGCAGAAATGATTATACAACTCCAGGGGATTAGACAAATTACCGGAAATCATCGGAATAATGCACTGACCGACAATACCAGCATCGGTTTCACTCAGTAACTCACTCCAGGGTTTTCCCGAACCGCTGTTCAATTGAAGCAGAATATTTGACAAGTGCTCTCTGCATCGTTCTTTATCATAATTATACGAACTTATATCCCACGTTGGTTTATGGGTATCCAGATCTTCAAGGTTAAATGCAAACTGGCCCAGGGCTTTTCTGGTCCGTTTCAGATATTCGAGTGTATTTTTTATACTGACCACCTCTTCACTCTTCTGCCAATCGTTTTTCATTCTGCCTCGTTGTTTCTGTAGCTGGTTGGAAATAGAGTGTTCAAATTCTTCTTCCCGCTGCTGAAAAAGCCGGGTTACCCTGTAGTACTCATTGTTGAAGGATGCTTTGATCTTTCTCACAACATCGGCAATGGCAATGATTAAATGGATATCCGCATTTTTTAACATACTGGCTCGCACTGCATGATAAAAATCATGCTGCATAAACTCGAGAATCCATTGAGCAACTATGTGGTCAGCAGTTTTTGGCAAAGGGTGACCAGGAAACGGAATAGCCATGTCTCTGAAACCTTTCAACCCGCCGGTTCTGATATCTTCAAGCGAACTGGCCCCGATCACTGGATTGATTTTATGGGCTTCTTCCTGACAAAAACTGTCAATAAAAGCCTGTCGCAACGTGATGGATGGGCATATCACCCAACCAGTCCACCACCAGTCAACTAATAAAACGTTGAAGCTTCTGTTTGACAGGACTTTATACATCGTACGCAGCCCTTTGTCTTTATCTGAGGAATCCGGATACGTGCAGCTCCAGAAACTTGCCTCAACCGGAGGTGCTTTTTCAAGCAAACGCTTCATTTTCTCGATGATGGAACTCACATCAAAAGAAGAACCGTTAAAAAACCACTTTGACCTTTCTAGTGAAAGCGCAATGATGCCCCAGTTGGCTTCATTAGCGTTTCTGTTACCGTCAAACAGCTTGTGATGAACAATTTCAAATGATTTTATATTCCGGATACCTTCCAGGTAAACGCCCTGCAGGGTGACCAGGGTTGCAAATTCATTGCCGCTGATTTTCTTTTCCCGAAATGCACGAAGCGCTGCATAGGCAAAGGTATCAGTTTTAAAAAAGCTGAGGTGTTCATCAGTGATTTGTTCTGGCTTGCGACAACACTGGACAATTTGTTTGAGATGATCTTTGGTAATGGCATTAACCTTTTCCATGATCAATGATTGTTGGTCTGTCTTAATTCTGCGAACAACTTCTTTAAACGCCTTTGCATGGTCATCAGTGCCTGGTAAATCCAGGGGGTTTGAAGATATTCCTTTAACGTCTCTGTCCTTCAAATCCGTTGGAGGACTTGCTGAATATCTCTGGTTACCGGGCAACACAGCATCATCACTCGTGCAGCCAACACATCTGAATGCGCCGGTGATGGTGCGCCAGATAGCACCAACGCGACTTGGCGCAGTATTTTCAGGCCTTAAAGACGCCGGGTATCCGCTTGCCCCGGCTACACAGGAAGGGGTCATAATTCTAACCTCCATGTTAGATTTCTCGCTAATCGTTATAATTTTGACCCGGTAGAGAATAAAAAGTTCCGGGCCATAAGCCACAGAAGTTACTCTTCACTGTTACTTGATAAGATGACTCGGAACCCTGTCAGACTGCTATCCATTCAAGGCCCGTTATGCAAGAATACTTTTCCTGATTGTTTAGCTTTATCTACCAGAAGTCATTTTCATGCCCGATATTTTCGTAGCCGATTATTCAAACCCTGATCATGGTCAGGCCATTATTGAATTGCTCGACCACTACGCCAGAGACCCGATGGGTGGAGGAATGCCACTAAGCAGCTTCACCAGAGAACATCTGATTCAGGAACTGTCAAAACGTCCTTTCACATTTTCGGTACTTTGTCTGGTTGATGGACAACCAGCCGCTCTGGCCAACTGTCTGGAAGGATTTTCTACTTTTGCCTGCAAACCTCTGATCAATATCCATGATGTGGTCGTTAATGAGTCATTCAGAGGTCAAAGCCTTTGCAGAAAACTTTTCGAAAAAATTGAACAGATCGCCAGAGAAAAAGAGTGCTGCAAAATCACGCTGGAAGTTGTGGAAGGGAATCATGTAGCACAGGCTGCTTACCGAAAGCTTGGCTTCTCGGGTTTCGAACTGGATGAACAGCTCGGACACGCCCTGTTCTGGGAGAAAAAACTCTGACTTCTCACCTTTCGCTCAAAGGCACAGATATGTCCGGAAAATACGTTAAAGTTGGCCAGAAAAATCGCCTGAAAGTCGTCGGTAAAGCAGGCTTCGGCGTATTTCTGGATGGCAGACAGTTTGATGAAATCCTGCTACCCAAAAGGCATGCCCCTGCAGACTGCAATATTGGAGATGAACTGGATGTCTTTGTCTACCTTGACTCCGACGACCATTTGATCGCAACGACAGAAACACCACTGGCCTGTGTTGGTGAGTTTGCAGCGCTGAAAGTCAAAGAAGTCAATCCGATTGGAGCCTTTCTGGACTGGAATCTGGGCAAGGATCTGCTGGTCCCCTTTCGTGAACAAAAAACCCGTATGCGCGAAGGTGGACACTATGTTGTCTATCTCTACCAGGACGAAGAAACAAGACGCATCGTAGGATCCTCAAGGCTGCATAAGTTCATTGATCGCTCAGCAGGAGAGTACCAGAACAGCCAACCTGTATCCCTTTTGATTTACGATAAAACCGACCTTGGCTATATGGCCATTATCAATAACAGACACCAGGGACTGCTTTTCAGCCAGGAAGCAAACGACTCAGTCAAACCGGGTGATAAAGTACAGGGTTATATCAAGCGTATCAGACCGGATGGAAAAATAGACCTCTGTCTGAAAAAGCCCGGCTTTGATCAACAGGCGCTGGACTCTCTCAGTCAACAGATTATGGACAAACTGGCAGTTGCCGGAGGTTTTCTTCCTATGAACGATAAAACCGATCCTGCTGAAATCAAACGGGTCTTCGGAGCCAGCAAACGTGCCTTTAAAATGGCGCTGGGTGGGCTGTACAAGCAGCGTCTTATTAAAATTGAAACATCCGGTATCCGCAGCAGCCAGTGATTAACTTTCTGGCTGCAAGCTTTCTATGGCCCGGAAGATACTGGAAAAATCTTTCTTGCCCATTCCCCCGGAAACATGGCGGTTATACAGCTCATAAGCAAGGCCACCCAAAGGGGTCATAGCCTCACTGCTAGTGGCAGCCGCCATTGCCAACCCAAGATCTTTCAACATCAGCTCGCTCATAAATCCCGGCTCATAATTCCTGGAGGCCGGAGCGTTTTCCATCAGACCAGGACATGGATTATAAACCTCCAGTACCCAGTTTTTTCCTGAACTGGCCAGCATGATGTTGGAAAGTACCTCTGGGTCAAGGCCATTTTTGGTTCCAAGATTAAGCGCCTCCGAGGTACCAATCATTGAGATGGACAACAACATGTTATTGCAGGCTTTGGCCACTTGACCAGCTCCTGGTCCACCGGCCAGAAAAACATTCTTACCCATGTCCAGAAGTATCGGTTTCACCTTTTCAAACACTTCAGGGTCGGCGGCTCCGCACATAAACGACAGAGTACCTTCAGTCGCACCAGCAACGCCACCGGACACAGGCGCATCAATCATTGACCTCCCTCTCCCGGCAGCAGCAGCCGATAACTTTCTGGCGGTGTCCGCATCAATGGTACTGGTGTCGACAAGAATGGCAGAAGTGGGAGCGGAATCCAGCAAACCCTGATCCAGGTAGAGACTTTCTACATGCTTACTGGCGGGCAACATAGAAATAACAAACCCGGCTCCGGAACATGCCTGCTCTGCACTGGCTGCTGCTCTCGCTCCCAGAGTGGCCAGAGAACTCACTGCCTCGGGAACAAGGTCAAATACACTCACATCGTGACCGCCCCTGATCAGATTAGCCGCCATGGGCGCTCCCATATTACCAAGACCGATAAAGGCTACCGTTGCCATGATCAGCACTCCCGGGTGTTTGTTGTTGTCATGTCAGCGCAATCAAAAAGAGTGATACCCATATAATATGCAGGATTCCGATTGAAACTAAAACCCAGGTATTTAACGACCTGAAGTCTGCTTCAATATATCAGTATCGTCCAGAACTGCACACCCATTGATTATTTTTCACACTATCAGGCCAGGAGCCTGTACTTCAGAATATACTCATCCGCACGTGTACAATCCTATATATTTCCGACACCCCCCATGAAAGCGAACACTCCGGCCACATCCCCCCTTTAGAGAAACGACTATGATTACCTGTAGATTTTTTCGAGTACGGATAAATACGGTGTAATTAATTACATCATTGTCTTGATTATCCTGAACAAGATGCACACAATCCGCCAATCATAGTTATTAGCTGTAAACTGAACACGATGCGCAAGTACGAAGATTCTCTACCACTCAAATTGCTTAAGGCCAGAGAGGCTGCCATGAGCTTCTTCCGTCCCATGCTGCAAGAACACTCCATTACCGAACAGCAATGGCGCGTGATGCGGGTTCTGAACGACACCGACGAGATGGAGACCAAACAGCTGGCTGATGCCTGCTGCATTCTGAGCCCGAGTCTGACAGGCATTATCCAGCGTCTTGAGCAACAGGATTATGTCAGCCGCCGCAAATCATCAGAAGACCATAGACGTATTTTGGTCAAAGCTACTCCTAAAGCCAGGAAACTGTTGGACGAGATGACCCCTATGGTGGAAAACAGTTATAGCCGTCTAACCGAGGGTTTAAGTCAGGAAAAAATGGAGCGACTGAAAGAACTGCTTGATGAAGTCAGTCTGTTGACCAACTGAGATCTGTTATTTTAATTTTGTGATCGGCAGGATATCGGCTGAATAAGCCTGTCAGTTATGTCCTTAGGGCTACAAATCCCCCCCCTGTCGATATCGCACTGATCAATATCAACAAATAGACTACTGTGCCTGCATAAGGATAATTAAAACTGCCACCCCCCCTGCACCTGAACAGGTCAGAATTCATCTTTATTTGATGTAAAATTATTAAACTTCCCCAGAGTAAAATCATAATGAAAACCGTTTTCAGAAGCGCGGTTCTATTTCTGACTCTTGGTAGTTCTTTCACTTTTTCTGCTGGGCGAGTCTTTACTGAAGTGCTGGCTCACAGCACAAGCAGCTGGGATGGTACCCTTCTGAAAAGTGTCATCCTTGAGAACCCTGAAGTCCGTGTACTGCGTATTACCATCGCCCCACGCTCAAGACTGCCCATTCACAAGCACCCTGTTATCAATGCAGGCTACCTGGTTAAAGGTGAATTAACGGTGATTCGATTGTCTGATGGCAAGCAACTGAACTTGAAAGCCGGTGATGCGCTGGTTGAGATGGTAGATGAGTGGCATTACGGAGTGAACACATCGGATGAGCCTGCAGAAATCGTTGTTGTTTATGCCGGTGATGAAGGCCAGGCTATAACGGTGTTTAAAGAAGAAGAAGAAGAAGAAGAACAATAACCTGTGAGTTCTCGCGCTGAAGCAGCCGCTGCCTGCAAACCACTCAAATGACGATCCTCCGGCAGCACGACGTTTCTTGCACTGATTGACCCGATTCCGCAACCGGCCAGAGCGATCGCTTCTGCCGCCCCCTGTAAGCTGAACACAAGAGCCACACCAGAAATTATGCCAGAAAAGTTTCTCGATAGACGAACCCGGCTAAGGTCTAAACTGAGCAGGCTATTGCACTTATTGCTTGAATCCATCTGAGCTCTTTTAGCAAAAAAGGTATAGTCAATGAAGAATTATAATGTTTTTGCGTTGATAATCTTTGTGTTAGGGGTTTTGGCTGCAGTTAATGTTAGCCACAAATATGAAGGCAATCACGAATTGCTCGAGCCGACTTTTCATTATGGCTTTTGGTCGCTTCTTCCCGGATTAGTAACAATAGCCTTGTGCCTGATCACCAGAGAGCCACTAACAGCCTTATTGGGTGGCATCATTGTTGGTGCAATTATGCTCGGTCAATACGATTTGACTGACAAAGTGATTATTCCCAACCTGGCTAAAAAAGGCACTGCATCAATACTATTGCTGTATTTATGGCTTCTTGGCGGCCTCTTGGGGGTTTGGTCCAAAACGGGCGCTGCACAGGCATTTGCCACCTTTATGACCAAACACTTTGTAAAGGGTGAACGTTCCGCAAAAATAGTCGCCTGGCTACTGGGTGTTCTCTTTTTCCAGGGGGGGACAATAAGTACCGTACTGGTAGGTACTACTATACGTCCGATTGCTGATAAAGCGAAAGTCAGCCATGAAGAAATGAGTTACATTGTCGACTCAACGGCTTCTCCCATTGCTTCTGTACTGGCATTCAACGCGTGGCCTACTTACGTGCAGGCATTAATTTTTGTGCCCGGTGTATCATTTCTGGCAACGGAAGCGGATCGTTTAGCTTTTTTCTTTAGCAGTGTGCCTTTCAGCTTTTATAGTATTTTGGCCGTTACCGGAACACTTTTACTGTGTCTGAATATTACTTGTTTTTCCGGTTCCCTCATGAAAAAGGCACATAGAAGGGCTCTGGAAACCGGTCAGCTGGACGCTCCAGGTGCAACACCCCTCAGCACCACCGAACTACAAACACCGAAAGTCCCCGAAAATTACAGGCCGAATGTTCTGGAATTCATTATTCCTCTGGTCAGTCTGATTGCTATCGCTGTCTTAACGTTCATCTACCTGGGCACTCCAAAAGTTAACTGGGCCTTCGGAGTCGCTTTATTGCTCTCTGCTTCCATTGCCATCGCTAAAGGTATGTCATTAACCCATGTCGTTGAAGGTTTTGGTGATGGGTTAAAAGGTGTGGTGGTTGCTTCGGTCATCCTGATGCTTGCGGTGATCATTGGCAGTATCAGCAAGGAAGTTGGCGGAGGATCATATGTCGTGTCGCTACTCGGCGAGCAGCTTCCCTATTGGTTATTGCCGGTAATTTTACAGCTGATGACTATGGTCATTGCCTTTTCAACGGGTACCAGCTGGGGAACCTATGCAATCACCTTCCCCCTTACCATGCCTCTTGCCTGGGCCATCGCGCAATCACAGTCATTAGCAAATCCAAAGCTGTTTATGATGGTATGTTTCGCCACAGTATTGAACGGAAGTGTGTTCGGAGATCAATGTTCACCTATATCTGACACAACCATATTAAGCTCGATGACCACTGGCTGTGACCTGATGGATCATGTTAAGTCTCAGATCATTCCGGCAATATTTGCTGCTTCACTAGCGGCTTGTTTATGGACAGCAACCGCCTATTTTTTTGCATAAGTCTTTTACAGTCAGCAAAGCAACCCTGCAGAGAGCTCATGCGTCGAAATCCGGCAGGTAAACGTTCATTCCAGGCGCTCATCAACCTAGCTGTCGAACTTGAGCGACCGTAGCGAGGATTGCGAGAAATTTTTAGACCAATTTATCGCAACCGCACGACTGCATGGATGCAGGAGCTAGAGAAACACAGGAGCAGTTACCGCGTAGGGCAGTCTATTCTCGGTCAGGCTCCTAGCAATTCAGGTGTGTTAGATGAGTTTAAGAAAGCTCTTTTTGGCATCAGTTTTTCTTATATCATTACCTGTATACGCATACCAGGTCTACAAAGTTACGTCTCCCTTATCTTATGAATCATGTTCTTGTGAGACGGCAACCATTTTTAAACTGGATGATCTGCATTTTATGGCACACAGGTGTGGTGGGAGGTATCTGAGCACACGGATTAAGATCGAAAGCTTCGATGTTGAAGCTCAAACGCTTCGAATTCGTATTGGTTCCGTTTGGTATAAAGTTGCAATTCTTGGACAGGAATCAAAATGACCGTAGTAATGTACGACTGTCTCCTTCCGACAATCCGGGTGTGTCAGATGAGTTTGAAGTTACAATTCCTGAAGATTGTTTAATGTGAGAGCCGTGAAGAAGGCACGAAATCAGTGGAGAACAGCGCCACAGTTGCTACATTATTGCGAGTAGCTTTTTATTTTCTGAACAAACCACGACTCCCTCCAGTTGAAAAACCTCGAGAGTCAGACATACCCATGGTGCTGGTAGCCTGCCTCTTCGGAGAAAAACTTTCGCTCGCGCTTCGTAACGGTGAAACCAGATGATGCCGGGAGCCTGAGACAAAAACAGCTTTGAACCGGTATTACCGCCTCCCCGGATCACTGAATGCTGCTGAAGCCCTAAGGGGCGGTATTTCACAGTAAGAGTGCCTACTTCTCATGTCTGAGTTAAAACCTGTAGAACCCGAAATCTGGAACGGATGGGTAGATTACGATGGCGACCCGCAGCAGACACAACGCTGGCACCAGAAGATTAAACCCTTCTCAGAACACTCAGGCTCCAGCGGCCTGGCATTGCTGGGGCTCGCCTGTGATGAAGGCGTCAGGCGCAATCATGGCAGGGTGGGTGCCGCCAATGGCCCGGACCTGATTCGAAAATGCCTCGCCAATCTCCCCTGGAACCGGGACGATGGACTTTATGAGCTGGGTAACGTCCACTGTCAGGATGGCGATCTGGAGGGTGCACAGAATCAATTCAGTCAAACACTGGTGAAAGCCCTCATGGAAGGCTTGCTGCCTGTTGGTCTGGGGGGGGGACACGAAATAGCCTGGGGAAGCTTTAAAGGTCTGGCAGACTTTCTGACCCAGGATCACAAGACCCCCAAAGGATTGAATATTGGCGTGATCAATTTTAATGCCCACTTTGATCTGAGAAAGCCAGAGAAAGGCGCCAGTTCCGGAACCCCCTTCTGGCAGATGGCTCAGTTCTGCGAGCATCAGAATCTCGATTTTCACTGTCTGTGTCTTGGTATCAGCCGCAGCAGTAACATTCAGGCGTTGTTCGAACGGGCCGATGCGCTCAATGTGGCTTACATCACCGATGATCAGATTCATCGGGATAACCTCGATTTTCTGATCGAAGAACTCACTTGTTTCACCTCTATGGTGGATCATGTTTATTTAACCATTGATCTGGATGCCTTTCCCTCTTACCAGGCTCCGGGGGTCAGTGCTCCGGCTGTAAGGGGCATTCCACTGGACCTGACAGCAACCCTTCTGCAGACCATCAAGGACTGCGCAAAAGTCAGGGTAATGGATATTGCTGAATACAACCCTGAATTTGATCAAGACCTGCGCACAGCCAGACTGGCTGCCTGGTTGATTAATCAACTCACCGATCAACCCAACGAATAAAAAGTATGCACCAGGGATCACAGCGACTATTACGCCTTAACAGCTTGGCAACATTGTGCGAGAATCAAGACTCCTAGACAAAGACTTTATGAGCGCATAATGGAGAAACCCCGTCGCATTTGGGTGACCACGTTACTTTTTTCGCTAACGTTTTTTGCCATGGTCACCCTTGTTCCCTGGTACGGTATTACCCATGGTTTTGAACTCCGTGAATGGATCGTTGCCGGCTTAATCCTGATGTTTAATGGCACTGCTATCACTGCTGGCTACCATCGCCTCTGGTCTCACAAGGCCTATGAAGCTCACTGGTCAGTGCGCCTCTGGTTTGCAATCTGGGGTGCCATGGCGATTCAGAACAGCATCATGAACTGGGCTTCTGGTCATCGCCGCCACCACGCCTTTGTCGACGATCACGACAAAGACCCCTACTCTGCAAGTCGTGGTTTCTGGTTCTCCCACATTGGCTGGATGCTTCGTGACTATGACCCAAAAGCCGGTGATTTTTCTAATATCAAGGACCTGCAAAGAGACCCCATTGTAGTCTGGCAGCATAAATACTATGTGCCACTGGTACTGTTGATGAACCTGTTTATACCAACACTGGCAGGATTGCTGATGGGCGATATTATTGCCATGCTTCTTCTGGGCGGGGTATTGAGACTGGTGCTGAGTCATCACTTCACTTTCTTTATCAACTCTCTGGCTCATATCTGGGGCAAGCGCCCTTACACCGATAAAAATACCGCCCGGGATAACGGCATCCTGGCTCTGGTGACCTGGGGTGAGGGTTATCACAACTACCACCATATTTTTCAGTATGATTACCGCAACGGCATACGCTGGTGGCATTTTGATCCCACCAAGTGGCTGATCTTCGGCTTCTCGAAAATCGGCCTGACTGGCAAACTGAAGCGGGTCAGTGATTATCGGATTGAAAAAGCCCGGATCGATATGCAGTACAAATATGCCAGCCAGAAACTGACATGCCAGATTGCCCTGCAAAAGCTGGAAGAACAGTATGAACTGGTGAGCAGCACCTGGCATGACTGGAACAAACTTCGTCAGAAGTGGGTTGAACACAAAGCCCGGGAGCTGAAACAGAACTGGGAAAGCTCAGAGCTTCATAAGCAATATGAAGAGATGAAATCGTCCATGCAGGAACAGCAAAAACGCTGGCAACTGGCTCGTGCAGGTCTGTTAACCTGATCATCAAAATATACCAGTGCCAACCAGGCGTTAGCTCGCGCCAGGTTTGTTGAAGCAGAGTGCCACAATCTTCGCCACAACCTTCGACAAGCCCGGTGCACTGACACCTCACCACTATCCGGGACACTTTCCAACCTCTCTTCAAAGCCCTTGCAGGCTTCGGTCCTCCATAAACCATTTCCATCCAGACTGCCAAAGGTGGCTAAGCTCCCGATAAGAAGCTACGGACGGAGAATTCCGTGAGTTTCGTTAAAGTATTTAAAAGTTTGCTAAAAAGTCACTTGAGTAACGAACCAAAAAATAAATTAAACATTTACAATCCTATTCGGTGAAAGACTGGTCTAATCTGGAGTGTTCATAAATATAAATTTTTGACCGTTCAAGGATACACGTGGCATTAGGTAGCAGAACCGAAGGGAAACTTTCTAAAGGCAAGCTAAAGGCCAGGCATCAATAAATAACGACTGAACTATCTGCGGTAAATTGACTAAATTATTTTCGGGATCCATGGCTATTCTGGGAAAGATCACGGTTTATGTGCTCTTCCTTAACCTGTTTCTGTCCCGTAATTATTGGAACAAATATACCAAATTCGTAGTTTTCCTTCTTTTCTCTTCGACGTTAGCTTCAGCTTCCTCGGGCAGCCTTCTGGAAAATGTCGAACAGGTCAAAAAGTATGAACATTATTTCAAAATGCTGGGAGATATTGCCCAGAGTTCGAGAGAGACCTCTACCACCCGTAATCAATATTGGCGGGTGCATATACTGCGCTCTCGTATTGATCGCACAGAATATATGCTCATCGACCCTGAACTGAGTTCTACTCCTGTGGGTAGCCCTTTGCTGGGATCACCCAAGTCTCCTGACGCTTTCGAACTTCATTCCTTGTCTGCAAGCAACCCATTTTTGGGTAGCAGCCAACACTTTATTTCCTGGCGCATTGACTACCAGAACCATACTCTGGTCAATGGCCCGCCATTTCAAAGAATGGGACTTTCTACCTTCAGGCAACTGAGTGCGAGCGGAAGTCCCATTACGTTTAATCTGGACGATGAGACTTTGCTCAGTGTCAGAATGAGGGTACAGAACCACAGAACCGGAGACCCCAGGCCCAAGCAGAGAACGTTTATTCTTGTGCCCTATGATGCAACTCACACTGCAGCCATGCTCAAGCCAGAACACAAACCCGACCAAACCTTTTTCTGTCACTACATCAACAGTCAAAACTCAACCTGTGAGGTCTGCGTAGAGTTTGAGACTCAGGAAGACGAAAAGAGCATCCATGACCTGAGGACAGCGAGCCACTTTTATGACCCGAGAAGCATTTTCAATAATCCTGTTGAGCAAGAATTATCAGGCGCTCCCTATACTTCCACACTCAGAGATGTTGACTATCAGAGGTTCCTTCAGGTCTTTGAACAAAATATCCATGCTGAATTCCTTAATGTCGAGGACGAAATGAGCGTAGACGTTTCATCAGCATACAAGTCTATAGGACATGCCGATGCCCGAGTGATTGGAAGAGGCCAGTTTTCTGTTGTTTTTACCCTCGATGTTCTGCCCGGCCTGGCTTTGCGACGTTTCCCCGGTTACACGAACAAGAGGGACGCTGACAATTTTCTGCTAACCCACGAAGCAGCACTGAAGCTTTACAAGGAATTGGGTGTCAACCTCGAGCCCACCCGGCTTCTGAGGATCAGAGCCAGAGAGGGTTTTACCATCTACATGATCCAGCGTCACCTGAAAAAAGATGAACTGGCCCAAAATTTCATCGAAGGTTTGCTGGACTTTGGCCCTGATGAAATTGCCATGTCAATCAAATCCCAGGGCAGCATTGGTGAAGTTCACGAGATGGGATACGCAGAAGCGGTTAGCCGCATTCTGCATGCTGTAATCGCCGCCATCTATAAAAACCTGGTTAAACTGGGCAACGAAGATTGTGCCCACAGAATCTGCTGCGATGCCAAACCCGATAACTTTGCCGTTGGCTTTTCATACCGTAAGGAGTGGAAAAGAAACAACCTATACCTTCGTGACGTGATCACTCAGGCTGATCTAACGGATTTTCATCCCTGCTCTCTAGTGTTATTTGATCAATTGCTTTTCGATGGCGGCCCTGAAGCTGCATTGCTCACCTACATCCTGGGCTACAACCCCTACCAGGGGTATCAAGAGAAGATTAAAAACTGGGCTGATGCCAAACAGCTGATTGTTAAATCGCTGGCAAACATTGCCTATCACGCCGGCGATATGGCGTATGAGATCATGCCAGAGCTGGTAGACCGAACGCGTGTGATGCTTCTGGATGAGTGGCAATCCAGCCCGGAACTCAGTCGACGTTATATGGACTACCTGCGTCAGGGCCCCGTTCCACAGTTTGATGCCGGTAAACTGCCATTGGACCGACTGTTCTTTGATCCCGATGAAATTACGGCTGAGAGTGTGATTCAGTATCGAAACAATAGCTCGAGAAATAATCTCAAGCTAAAGCTTCACCACTACCTTTTAAAACTGACCAGAGAGATGCGACCTGAACAGTTCAATCATCAGCTCTATCTACCCGTTGACTATCAACAGGACTGGTGGTTGCGTATCGTGGACAAAAAATACCGGGATGATTTTTCAAAAGCGCTGGAAAGTCGCTTCTCTGAACTGGAAGCCAATCAGACGAATGATAGTGAGCCCAGTAAGGTGGCCAGCGACTTTCTGAGAACACTGGTCAATTCGGTAGCGGCCGACCGCACATTGGTCGATGAAGCAAAATTAAGCCGACTTATCAACTGGCATATCATGGTCGGCAGGATACCCGAGCATGAGCAAGAACAAAGAAAAAAACATGAAGGCGAGTTAAAAAGAATCGAAAGAGACTACCTCATTCGAAGAGTCAACCACTTTTACTCAAGTCGACTCCAAAGCCTGCATAGGAATCAATGGCCAGGCTTGCCGGCTAATAAATTATTTGAATTACAAGCGGTTCGTGCCAATGAAATTTATGAAGACAGCCTGAAAGCTTTCAAAAAGGGATTCAGCAAACTACAACAACTTTTTTGGTCGCACCTGGTAAACCGTCACCAGCCACCCCTGTCAAAAGGCGAGCAGAAACAGCTTGATACCATCAAAAAAGATGAGTGGATACAACAGGTCAATCAGAAGTATTCAGAAAAAATACAAGCCACCCTGTACCGCGCACTAGGAGAGCAAGCTTTCGAAGATAAAATACCGCTATTGGCCAACGACTCCCTGCTTGAGGTACTCATCCGGGAAATTTTATCCGATCCCCGTATTCCTCTGTTTACTGATGAATGCGCTTCTGCCACAGAGCAGGAACGGGATTATATGGTCATCGATGAACCGGACAATGCGCCTGTAAAAAGAAGCAGTTCTCCTGTCAGCCAACAATCAAAACGGGTAGAGCTGACACAGCCGTCCCCGGCCAGTGAATTACTGACAACAGGAAACGGGGCCATTAGCCTTAGCCGAAAAGGCCTTGCCGAGCTGATGAAAAAATGGGGTGTTTACCCTATGGACGTCGTGCAGGCGGAAGCCACGACCTTTCCTGAGGCCTATAGCCGACTGAAATCCCAGAGCTGGGCCAAAGCGTTGAATAATCTTAATACTTCCTTTCCCATTTCTGCGGTTTACCCACTGCCGGAAACCGTCAGATTGCGTTTAAGACCCCGGGTTTATGAACGTCACTACCTGGCCAGAGAGCTCAGACTAATATCCAGCCATGACAAAGTGCAATTTCCAAGTTACACCCACAGGGACACGCTGATTCAAGCGATCAAGGAAGTCATGGAGCATAGAAATCAGAGTCGCGAGCCAAAACCTCTGGTGATTATTGACTTTTCCTCATCTATTGATGAAACGATATCCGGTGCCACCTATCACTCCGCACCTCCACCCTCACCGCCCAGAATCATCGTGATTCAGTCAAGCCCTAGTCCTCACGAGTCCGAAAAATTGAGTCAGGTTAAACAGGTGAGCATCCCCCTTGCACAATTAAACCAATGGATTGTTGAGAACAGAAATTACGACTATCTCCTCAGGATTTTAAGTGTTAGCGATGAAGATCGATGGTTCACCCTCAAACTGCCTGAATCCGTCAAAAGTAAAAGAGACAGAAGAAAAACTCTCACCGATAACCAGATGTTGCGGGATCAATTACCCCCCCCCCTGACTTCGCAGTCGTTCCACCCTTTTAAGCGAACCAAACCGGAAAACCTTCCCCTGACCCCCCATGAATACATAGAGCTGGAACAACGGGGAGTCACGGAATTATCACTGGCAGAACTGACCCGGCTCAGAGCCCGGCAGGCTGCATTACAGGCGAACCTGAATCAGCTGGAACAAGAGGCTGTCAATGCCCTGAAATCACAACGATGGCAAACTGTAAACGTAGCTCCAGACCACTTCTGCCTCTACAACAGCCTGGTTCACTTGTTGAATATGAGGCCTGAAACTGCCAGTAAGCTCATTGACCATATCATCGCCCTGCTGAGAAAACTGGTATTAACCCGACCTGATGGCATGAATTCTCAAATTATTGCCGGCCTGTTTCGAAACATTATCTTTCTGGCTTTAAAAAACAATGTAATCAGCCATCATCTTCTGTTCCAGCTGAGACACCTGCTCTTTAATGATACTCCCCTGCTCAAGAATACGCTCAAAGGATTCCTGAGCCATCTGCCCAGACACCTTCGTGAACATCTGCCTGCGAGCTACCAGGAGACCCTGGACACACTCGACACCATGGATAGCGATGAACTATGGTCCCTCTTGAATCAGCTGATCACCCATTCAGGTAACAATACCGCTCTTGATCTATTGTTAGCGGACCTGATTAACCAATTAGCGGTTTTTGCCGGTCAAACCCAACAAATACAACTGATTAATGACCTGGTTCAGCATCTGAGCAACCAATGGCATCAGGATGGCTCCAGGTTAACGCCTTATATTTTGTTTCTCGGACTGGGAGCCCAGGCCCTTGACGATCTCATCGACAATCCCACTCAGGCTGGCTTACAGATGCTTCAGGGTCTTACGCCTATTCAGCCGGGACAACATATGTGGGGGGATAACAATGTCGTAGAACACCTTCTGATGCCTTTGCTACGCGCAGCGAATACGCCGCTGAACGTCATGATTGTTACTCCTGCCGTTCACAACTTTCAAAACCCGCTGGGTGCCATGTTTATACCGGCAATGGCTGGCAACCCCGCCCTTGGGGCGATGCCGGTGCCCAGCCATGACTCCTCGCAGATCGCAGAATGGCTTGATGATCGGGGCACCATCACACTGTTCCATGGCAATCTGCAAGCGCCACTGATCGCAGATAATTTCATAAACGCTGGCAATCACTGGCAGCCTGTTGTGCGAACACCGCAACCGAAGACATTAGCTCCAGCGGTAAGCCTTAAAACGAAGGACTCCTCTTCTGAACAACAGCCTGTTATCTCTCTCCTTGACATAAAAACCGAGCCTGAATCCCCGCCTCCCCTGTCCGCATTCGGGAGCGATTACTCTGACAATGATGGCATTGAGATCCCTGAAGATTACCTGCCCGGGGACTATGGAAGTCTGATGGCAACAAGGGCACCCAGTGTACTTGAAGGAATTTACTGGGTTCGCTGGCTGGTGATTATTATGACTCTGGTCGTGCATAACGTCTCAGACGGTTGATGGAAACGAAACATTTAGCCGCCAACTTCATCTCCCTTGGCTATTCTGAACAGGTTGCTAAGATTTTGCTTGAGGCAGGGCGTGGTCAAACCCTCTATTCGAAAAAAAATCATTCTTTTCACCGTAGTGCCCGTCACACTCTTCTATAACCTGCTGAGTGCCTTGCACATCTATACCTCTTTCAAGGAGTCCTCCCATGAGATAGAGATACAGATGCGCAACAACATTGTGCACTTTGCCCGTACCCTGGATGCCTACACTCAGGAGATCATGTCCCAGGCTAAAGCCCAGATTCGTTTATTACAGACTGAAAGCTACCCGACCTACCCGTTGCTACACAGTATTCTCGCTTCCAGCCCCTTCCTGACCAGAGTCTGCTGGATTGACACTAAAAATATAGCGACTTCAGCGTGTATCAATAAACGCAAAAACAAGGCAGAACCCACCCAACTGCCCGCAATGCCGCCCACCGAACTGGGCAGCAACTGGCTGCAGCTGCTCAAACAGAATGACTACTGGAGCAAGCTCTATCGGGATGCCAAAACCGGCAAGAGACTGGTCAGTTTTATTGTCCCGAGCTCTCAAAAGGGCGATGGGCATCTGCTTAAACTGGATGTTGATATCAATCGTATGGTTCACGATGTCATCAATCCAAAGCTGTTTGAAGGACGCAATATCGGGATCAACCTCTGGAAATTCAATATGGTCGACCGCAGCGGTGACTACCTCTACAGCGACAGCATTCAGGCGAACCGCTTTGGCCATAAAAACCTGCGCCAGACCGGTGAAGTTTATGGTATCGAAGGGTTCGGCAACAAGATCGAGGAGTGGATTGATTCCGGGCGGGCCGAGACCTTCCGGGCCTGGCTGCCAAACCCTCAGTATCAAAAAGAATACTGGTTCTTCGGTGCCCCGGTGTCTTCTTCCCAGTGGTGGCTCTATACCTCAGTCAGTCGACAACATGCTCTCCAGGGAGTGCTCGACATAGCCTTGCTGGACATTGCTATTATGCTGATCTCCCTGCTCTTGATTCTGGGTGGCATCTGCTATGCCTCCAAAAAAATCACCAACCCCCTGATTACCCTGAAATCCTGCATGGATAACTTTATCGAGCATCATAAGCTTGTTGAACTGCCCGACACCCATTCCAGGGACGAAGCCGGCTCCCTGGCCCGTTCATTTGTAAAACTGACTCAGTGGCTTGATGCCAGGGACCTTGCCCTGCACCAGGCCAGAGCCAACAATATGGGGCATATCGTTCAGGGGTTGAAAGGACGCTACTTTTATTTCCAGCTCAACACTGACGGCAAAATTGTTCATATCAGTCGTTCGGTGAAATCGGTCCTGGGCTATCGCAGTGAAGAGTTTTCCGGCCCACTGGAGAACTTTTTGAGTCACGATCCGGGCAATTGCAACTACAAAGTCAATTTTGAGAAAGCACTGAGAGGAGAGCCGGTAGAAGCTTTTGAACTGGATATCCAGAATAAACAGGGACAGTCCCGAAGGATTGAACTGTTCTGGAACGCCATGACTTCCGGACAGCAAAGAGTGATTGAAGGACTGGCCAATGATGTCACTGAACGGGTTAGTGATACCCTTAAATTCAAGGCTTTGCTGGATTCTGCACCAGATGCCATGATCATCCTGAATCCGGATGGCATTATCGTCATGGTCAATACCAGAGCTGTCGAACTACTGGGCTTCCTTCGCGATGACCTTATCAATATGCCCCTTTCTCTGCTTGTTCCTCCTCAATCCCGGGAGAACCATCCTTTGATCAGCCCTCTGCTAGAAAGAGCCTGGAAGCGAACACAACTGTTTCGTCGGGAGACAGAAGCCGTTGACCGACGTGGGCGCACCTTTCCAGCAGAGTTAACCAGTAATCCACTGATTACCCGCGACGGTATTCTTATATACGTTGTCATCCGGGATATCACGGAAAGCAAACAGATTGAGCTGGCCCTGCTGAGAGCAAGGGACGAAGCGATTACCGCCAGTCGCTCAAAAAGCCTGTTCCTGTCGTGCATGAGTCATGAGTTACGAACACCATTGAATGGTGTCATTGGCTATGCGCAGGTGTTACAGCGGTCAGGAGGACTGAACCCCGGACAGCACCGGAAGCTGGCCATTCTTGAGCGGTGTGGCCAGCATCTGCTAACCCTGATTAACGACATTCTTGATCTTACTAAAATTGAGACTCAGGGTGTGGACCTGCACCCGGTATCAATTAACCTCAGACGGTTGCTGTTGGAAACCCGGGAGTTTTTTGTCCCAAGGGCAGAGTATAAAGATTTACAGTTAATATTGACCATTGATGAGCAGGTTCCGGAGTGGATAGAAGTTGATGATGTCAAGCTAAGGCAAATTTTGACCAACCTTCTGGGCAACGCCATTAAATATACCGAAGAAGGCTCCGTTGAAATCCGCATTGATTCGGTGGATGAACGACTCTGCTTTTCAGTGAAAGATACCGGCGTAGGCATTGATCCGGATAATTTTGAAATTATCTTTGACCCCTTCAGACAGTTGGATGAAAGCCTGAAGTCAGGAGGCACCGGATTGGGTCTGGCTATTAGTCGCCACCTGGTTAAAGCCATGGGAGATGACCTGACTGTTACCAGCCATGTCGGCCAGGGTAGCAGCTTCAGGTTTTCGATCCCGTTGAAAGAAGTTCCGGCGCTGGATACCGATAATGTTTTTTCTTCCGACCAGGTGGAACTGATACTGGCTGACAATCAGACCTACACCGCACTGATTGTTGATGATCTGGAAATAAACCGTGACCTGCTTAAAGTCATCATGGAAGAAGCCGGCTTCAAAACCCTGCAGGCCAGTGATGGACTGGAAGCTCTGGCTCGCCTGGAAATCCAGAAACCGGAGCTGGTTATGATGGACATCAGAATGCCCAAAATGGATGGAATGGAAGCACTCAAACATATCCGTCTGAATCCCGAGCTGAAAAACCTGAAAGTGATCGCTGTGACCGCCAGCGCAGGCTCTGACATCCAGACAAGACTCAAGCAGGCAGGATTTGACGGCGTGCTGGCCAAACCCTTCAAGGTGAATTACCTGCTACAAGTAGTGGCCAGCCTTTTGAATCTGGATATCAGGAAGTCTCGCGTAGCCGCCGATAAAGCAGAAGTTTCTGAACTGCCGCAACTGGATGAGACTCATAAAAAAGCATTGCTGAGAAAGGTCTCCCGGGTGCTTGAATTCGGTGATATACAAGAACTGACGTCCATAACGGATGAGTTCAAAGAAGCACATTTGCAGACCTATTGCCAGTACCTTCTGCAAATTGCCGAGGCCTGTGATGTGGACGAGCTGGAAAAGTTCTACGAGCAACTGCAGAGCCAGTCTTCAGAGAGCCCGGTCTGAAGGTGCAAATCACTACAACAGAGCTCAGTATTAACCTATACTGCGCCATTATTAATCCCATCGAGTAACCCATGAATTCAACTTCAATTATTCAGGAAATTCAGGCCAAACTGACTCTCACCCTGAAAGACATCTACACATTGGCACTCAATGCCGATGAACAGCTGGAGATTCTGCAAAAACAAGAGAAAGGCAACTTTTCTGCCATTTTTCAGAAGGACTCAGGCTTCAGTGCCTCCGCTAACCGTTTTCTGCCCTATCTGATCGAATTAAATGACGAAATTGAAAGTCTGCCCATTATGGAACCTGAAAACCAGAGAGCCACGATTGAGGGCATTATGAAGAAAATGAGAATGATGCACGAAGTACTGGCCAGATTTCATAGCATCAAAGACGAAACCCTGCACTGAGCAGAGGACGGGCTGCCGACACGCGGCTGGAGCGAATCCGTCGCAGATACCCCTTGCAAAATAAGGTCGACAGGTTAATATACGGCTTCGTCAGCGGGGCACTTTCAGAAACCCCAAAGCGAAAGTCGGAGCGTAGCGCAGCCTGGTAGCGCACCACAATGGGGTTGTGGGGGTCGGAGGTTCGAATCCTCTCGCTCCGACCAGTTTTTCCGGACACTATTCCACGTTTGTTTGTGAGCTTGAACCATCAGAGCGATTTACTCTTTGACGAACTGTGTTATCAGGCACACATTCTTCATAGGATGGTGGAGGATTCTCTAAGTCTTCATCGATGTAGTCCCGCTGAGGTTGAAAAGCAACTACTGCATTTCGAATAGCTTCAGATTCTAATCGATCAAGTTCCTTAAAAAACTCTTTCCCGATCGAGTGACTTATCTGAGAGCCAGCTAACCACCCAGCTGCGGTTGCGACCGCAATCCCTAAATTACTACATGACATATATTTCGCAACAGAAAAACAGAAAGCGGAAACAGTCAATGGAGGGATTAACGCCATTCGTTGTTGTATATAAAACTTTCCATCATTGGAGTATTTATTATACTGATCAACATCCCAGAAAATATTTCTGATGGATAATTTTTTTACGGACCTCGTCAGGAATTGACCAACACTTGAACCCGTTTCTGGTTCTGCCTGTGTGCCTTGATCAGCAATTGGATGACCGGCTGCTTGATTATTTATATTCATCTCAAGGTACCTCCTTTTTCTAAACTATGAATCGTTCAAATTACTTTATCTTTAAAGAGAATCAGTTTCCCTGACATTTGCGATAGTGCAACTGACAAAATCCATTGGATATTTGGGATTGATAATCTGTCGAAAGAATTAAATTTGCTTCCCATAAATTAAGACCATAAAAATAAATGATAGTTCCATTCTCTGCATTTTCAGATTCAAATAATTCATTATTCCTGACCGGTCCGCTTTCAACCCCACCAACAAGTGATCAAACTGACGAGCAGCTTTTTTCATGATGCCCAGGAAAGCATGCCAATAAAGATAGCCGTGTTGAATAACTGTGAACTTTTATGTCCATTGACTGTCGAAAAGCACAGATTTCCACGAAGATTAGATTGCTATGAGTTATGGATTAACGCCTACCATCGCTTTGGCCGGTGAGATACCAGGACCTTCACAGCATTACGCGCCAGATTCTGATACTGATAAGACGGCAACAAAGAGCCCATCGTCCTTGAATCCGGAGGCTGCTCCATTTATTCCACGGACTCAACCGTCTCAATGCGCTCTTCAACGTAGGAACACGCCCTCAGATATTAAAGTTCGGCAAGCAAAAGCACACTCAAGGCTTTCTCCTCAGAGGCTTCACCCCCGGGAAAAAAAGGCACCCTTGACCATTCAAGCAAGGATTGATGAGGCTTTCACGGCACTGAATCGCCAACGTTTCAGCGATGCAGAAGCAGTATTCAGTGCCATCTTGCAAGAAAAAAGGCTGAGTCCGTTCAACTACAAAAACGTAACCATAGGGCTTGCAAGATCGCTAAAAGAACAAAGCCGTGAAAAACAGGAAAAAGCATGCTCCCTTTTGGAACAACTCAGACAGAAAGGATCAGTCAATGAATTCGGGGCTTCAAGCATTCATAACCTCGATCTGACCCTGAGCCGCTGTGAACAGGGACTTGGGCAACACCTTAAGGCTGAAGCACGGCTATTGGCTCTGAGAAACAAAAAGCACGATGACGATGAGGAAACCCTGTGCGAGCCTGGTGGCAATTTCGAAATTGATATTGCTGCAGCCAGACACTGGCAGATTATGAGCAAATACAAGTTGACCGACACGCTATTACTGAAAATGAAAGCAGCGCTGAATGACAGCTTGCATACAGACACATTCAGTTCCGATGTCAACAAACTGCATAAATATATACGCATCGTCAATTTGGCTCTGGCGCGAAACTGGCAGCTGACAGGGAAACATAAAGCCTGTGAAAGACTATTGCTGAACATGAGTGGCAAGAACCCCAATGGCAGTGAGGAAAGCCTCTGCAAACCCTGTAAAGATCATGAAATCAACCTGGCTCTGGTGCGACACTGGCAGGTAATGGGCAAATATAAACTGGCTGAAAGACTGCTGCTTAACATGGGTGGAGAGCATCCCGATGATAGTAAGGAAACCCCACGCAAGGCCCGTAAACATGATGACATTAATCTGGCTCTGGTGCGTCTGTGGCACGTGATGGAAAAACATGAACAGGCCGAAAGACTGCTACTTAACTTGAGTGGCAAGAACCCCGATGGCAATGAGGAAAGCCTCTGCACCCCCTGTAAAGATCATGAAATCAACCTGACTCTGGCGCGACACTGGCAGGCAATGGGCAAATATAAACTGGCTGAAAGACTGCTGCTTAACATGAGTAGAAACAACCCGGGTAGCCGTATGGAGAGCCACTTCAAAACCTCTGCTCATTATGTTACCGGATTGGCTCTGATAAGACTTTGGCAGGAGATTGGCGAATACGAACAGTCTGAAAGACTGCTGCTGAAAATGGCTGGCAAGCACCCCGGTGACGATGAGTTCAGACTGTGCAAGCCCTCCGGGCATTATGATATTGACCTGGCTCTGGTGCGATGCTGGGAGATGGTGGGTAATCATAAACTGGCTGAAAGACTGCTGCTGAATATGATTGGCAAGCACCCTGATGCCTCTGAGGAAGTCCTGTGCAAGCCCTCTGGGCTTCATAACGTCGATCTGGCTCTGGCAAGACAATGGCAAAGAGCGGGTAAATATGAACAGGCTGAGAAACTGCTAAGGCGCTGCGATGAATTATATCATTCGAATGAATGCGAATTAACTCTATTGGTCGTACTTGCTCGACAGGCAGAGTTCATGGAAATGATTGCCGGTTATCCAGAAAATGCCAACACATTGTTGGCTACCTCAATCCATTATTTCATTCTGGCTTGTCAGCAGATAATGAACGATGGCCCGGAGTCAGGACAGGACAACCTCAATAAGGCCCTGAGGTCAGTGCAAGCAATAATAGAGATGTACTCTCCAAATGCAGGCGCTTTTTCACAAAAAGCCCATTGTCTCAGAATGATGGGTGCCCGTGAGAAAGAATGGAAGTATTGGTTTGATAAATCAGGACACCACGACAGCTCCCGTGCGCAGAAGAATAAAACTGATTATTGGCGGAGCATCGAAGCCAGTGCTCTTCAAAAAGTGCGTAGCTCCATGGGGCAAACATGAACGCAAATTATCACAAGCAATTCAAGGCCTTTTGAGAAAAGGACCTGTTTACCCTGACACCCGGCCCGGATTATTTGTCACCACTATTTATGCCCTCCATGCACTGATTCAAGAGTCAAAGGCCGGATAACCATGAACTTTCATGTCCGCTCGCTGTCCAAAGGCAAAGATTTCCATGGAAGTTATAGCTATGAGTCACGGTTTAACCCCAATCAACACCACAGCCGATACAAGCACGAGCCCTGCAGATTCCACAACATCAAAGCCAAAATCTACACTGAACCCTGAGGCGCCAGCATTTATTCCACGTACTCAGAGTACTCAGCAACATTGGAATCCACCCGCCAATATCAGAGACCGGCAAGCAACTGCAAGCCAGGACCTTTCTACGCCGACGTTTCAACAACACAGAAAAAAACATCATAACGCTTATTCAGGCATGATTGATGATGCTTACAAAGAACTCAGAAAACACAAATTCACAACGGCAGAAAAAGCATTTCGGACCCTCCTCAAAAACTCTGAGGAGACACTGAGTCAATTTCAGCGCCATTCTGTACTGATGGGGCTTGCAAGGTCGCTAAAAGAACAAACCCAAGAAAAACAGTTAGAAGCCTGTTCTCTTCTGGAAGAACTCAGATCAAATGGAACATTCTCTCAATCCGGAGCTTCGACCATACCCTACCTTGAGCTGACCCTGAGCCAATGCGAACAGACGCTGGGAAGGTACCTCAAGGCTGAAACACGACTTTTAATTCTGAGCAACAAAAAGCCCAATGCCAACGAGTGGGCACTGTGTCAGCCTTCCGGGGATTATAACGTTGATATTGCACTGGCCCGGCTATGGGAGATTATGAACAAACGCAAACTGGCTGAAACACTGCTACTGAAAATCCTGGCAGAACTGACTCAAAGACTTCAGTCACGTCTATCCGCTCGCGCTGCCAATAAATTTTGCAAATACCTCCACGACGCAAATATGACTCTGGTACTACTCTGGGAGCGGATGGGCAAACAGCAAGGGGCTGAAAACCTGCTTCTGGAGATGAGTGGCAAGCCCCCCAATGCCAGCGAAGACATTCTATGCAGGCCCTGTGAGCATCTGGACATCAACCTGAGCCTGGTGCAAATATGGGAGGTAATGGGCAAATATAAACTGGCGGAAAAACTGCTGTTGAATATGAGTGGCAAGCGCGCCGATGCCAATGAGGACCGTCTGTGTCAGCCCACAAAGCATGACATTGATCTGGTACTGGTACGACTCTGGCAGTTGATGGACAAACATAAACTGGCTGAAAAACTGCTGCTGAAAATGGCTGGCAAGGATCCTGAAGCCAGTGAGGAAGTCCTGTGCAGCCCCTGTGAGCATGAAAACCTCAATCTGCCCCTGGCACGACACTGGGAGGTGATGGGCAAATATAAACTGGCTGAAAAACTGCTGCTGAACGTCAGTGGCAAGCACCCTGATGCCAGTGAGAAACACCTCTGCAAAATCTCTGGAAAGTTTGCTATTGATCTGGCTCTGGCAATACTCTGGCGAGTGATGGGCAACATTGAATGGAGTGAAAAACTGTTGCTGAACATCAGTGGCAAGGACCCTGATGCCAATGCGGAAGTCCTTTGCAGGCCCACAGGAGATCATAAAATTGACCTGGCTCTGATGCGACTCTGGGAGATGACAGATGGCAAACATGAATGGGCTGAAAGACTGCTGCTTAACATGAGTGGCAAGCCCCCTGACGCCACTGAGGAAGCCCTGTGCAAGCCTTGTGGAAATAAAGAAATTGATCTGGCTCTGGCGCGACTCTGGGAGATGACAGAGAGCACACATGAACGGGCTGAAAGACTGCTGCTGAACATGAGTAACAAGAGCCCTGATGCCAGTGAGGAAGACCTGTGCAAGCCCTCCGGGAATCATGATATTGATCTGGCTCTGGCGCGTCACTGGAAAGCAGTGGGCAAAATTCAACGGGTCAGGAAACTGATTGAACGTTGCAGTGGACTCTATCATTCGCTTGAATGTGAATTGTTACTGTTGAACTTCCATGTCGGGCAAGCAGGATTTATGGAAATGATTACCCGGTATCCGAAAAATGCCAATACACTGCTGACGACTTCGATCCATTATTTCATCCTGGCATGTGAGCAGATAACAGAGGGTGGCCCGGAATCAGGAAAAGATACTCTCAAAACAGCTCTTGAGTTCGCAGAATCAGCATTGCAGAAGTGTCCCACAAATGCGGGCGCGGTGTCGCAAAAAGCGCACTGTCTGAGAATGATGAGCGCCGATCAGCAAGTATGGAAAGGATTGTTCCAAAGAGCCCGTCGCCTTGAACCCAGTCGAGAGCATAAAGATAAAACCGATCATTGGCGAAGTGCAGAAACCGCAGCTCTTCGGAAGGTGCGAGGTCGCGCAGAGTTAAAATGAACTTCTGTCCCTGTGAACAGTCAAAGAGCATGTTTCCATGAGAGTTATATCGCTATGAATCACGGACTAACTCCAACCAGCGCCACAGCCAATACAAGTTCGGCCCTTGCAGATTCCATAACATCAAAGCCACAATCTAAATTGAACCCCGAGGCGCCAGCGTTCATTCCACGTGTTCAGAGTGCTGAGCAACATTGGAATTCACCAGCAAATATCAGAGACCGGCATACAACGGTAAACCAGAAACCTTCTTCCCTGAGGTCTCAACAACTCAGTCAGAAGAAAGGTCCTGGCCCTTATTCAGACATGATTGATAATGCTTACCAAGAATTCAAAGACCGCAAATACGCAACGGCAGAAAAAGCGTTTCGTACCATCTTGAAAAACTGTATGGAGTCACTGAATCAATACCAGCGACATGAGGTACTGCTGGGGCTTGCAAGGTCGCTAAAAGAACAAAACCGCGAAAAACAGTTAGAAGCCTGCTCTCTTCTGGAAGAGCTCAGATCAAATGAAACATTCTATCCATTCGGAGCGTCGACCGTTACCCACCTTGAGCTGACCCTGAGCCAATGCGAACAGGCGCTGGGGAGGCACCTCAGGGCTGAAAAACGACTTTTAATGCTGAGCAACAAAAAGCCTCAAGCCAACGAGAGAGCACTGTGTGAGCCCTCTGGCAACTACACCGTTGATATTGCCCTGGCCCTGCTATGGGAGACTATGAACAAAATCAAGCTGGCCGATGGACTGCTACTAAAAGTCGTGGCAGAGCTGACTCAAAAGCGTCGGTCGTGCCCATCCGCCAACGCTAAAAAAAAATTGGGTAAATTCCTCCATAACGCCAATATTGCTCTGGTGCGACTCTTACAGGCGCAGGGCAAACATGAACGGAGTGAAAAACTGCTGCTGGAAATGAGTAACAAGCACCCCAATGCCAGTGAAGACACTCTGTGCAGGCCCTGTGAGGATCATGTCACCAACCTGTCCCTGGTGCGAATTTGGGAAATAATGGGCAAATACAAACTGGCTGAAAAACTGCTGCTGAACATGAGTGGCAAGCGCATCAATGCCGATGAGGACAGTCTGTGTCAGACCACCAAGCATGACACCGATCTGGCACTGGTGCGACTCTGGCAGTTGATGGACAAAAATAAACTGGCTGAAAAGCTACTGCTGAACATGAGTGGCAAACACCCTGATGCCAGTGAGGAAGTCCTGTGCAGCCCCTGTGAGAATGACGACATCAATATGACCCTGGCACGACACTGGGAGGTGATGGGCAAATATAAACTGGCTGAAACACTGCTGCTGAACATGAGTGGCAAGCACCCTGATGCCAGTGAGGAAGTCCTGTGCAAGGTCTCTGGAAAATATCTTGTTGATATGGCTCTGGCAATACTCTGGCGAATAATGGACAAGGATAAATGCTGTGAAAAACTGTTGCTGAACATGAGTGGCAAGCACCCTGATGCCGATACAGAAGTCCTTTGCAAGCCCTCTGGAAATCATAAAGTTGACCTGACTCTGGCACGCCTATGGGAGACGATAGATGGCAAACATGAATGGGCGGAAAGACTGCTGCTGAACATGAGTAACAAGCCCTCTGATGCCACTGAGGAAGTCCTGTGCAAACCCTCTGGAAATAACGAGACTGATCTGGCTCTGGTACGACTCTGGGAGCTGATGGAAGGCAATAAACATAAATGGGCTGAAAGACTGCTGCTGAACATGAGTGGCAAGTGCCCTGATGCCAGTGAGGAAGAGCTGTGCAAACCCTCCGGGCATCATGATATTGATCTTACTCTGGCACATCACTGGGAAATAGTGGGCAAATCTCAACAGGCCATGAGACTGATTGAGAGTTGTTGTCAACTCTATCATTCAACTGAATGTGAATTGTCACTCTTGAACTTTCATCTCGGGCAAGCAGGATTTATGGACATGATTGCCCGGTATCCGAAAAATACCAACACACTGTTGTTGACTTCGATCCATTATTTCATCCTGGCACGTGAGCAAATAATAAAGAGTGGCCCTGAATCAGGAAGTGATAGCCTCAAACACGCTCTTGAGCTTGTAGAATCAGCATTGGCGAAGAGCCCCACAAATGCAAGCGCGGTGTCACAAAAAGCGCATTGTCTCAGAATGATGGGTGCCAGTGAGCAAGTATGGAAAGCATTGTTCAGTAGAGCCCGATCCCTTGAACCCATCCGGCAACATAAAGATAAAACCGATCATTGGCGAATCAAAGAAGCCGTTGCCCTGGCTAAGATGAAAAGTCTCACAAAGCAAACATGAACCTCTGTCCCCGCTGATTATCTGGAGGTATGAGTTTTATAGCTCCTCCGACTCATGGTGATAACGAGCTTCATCGCCTTTTGTCTTGCTGATTTTTGACCAGGCAACGAATCCGCTACCCCGCTCATAAGAAAAAAAATCTGACAAGATAAATAGATAAACATGAACTTTCACAACCGTTTACTGTCCAACAGATTAACTTTTCCATGGAAGTTCTATTGATATGAGGTATGTAATAAAACCAAAAACTGGCGCTGCGGCCAGTAGTGCAACAAAAACAACAAAAAAGAGCCGATCCAATTTAAACCCGGAATCTTCATCAATTAATGAGCGTGTTCATGAACATTCGAACAGATCCTCAAATACCAGAGTCCAGCAAAGTGCCAGGCCCTCTTACCCTGAAGCCACCAGAGAGAGGATCGATAAAGCTTTCGAAGAACTAAAAAAACAAAATTTCACAAATGCAGAAAAAGTGTTCCAGATCATATTAAACGAAGATCAGGACATACTGAGTCTGTTCCACTACCAAAACATAGTCATTGGGCTGGCAAGGTCACTAAAAGAGCAAACCCGCAAAAAACAGATAGAAGCCTGCTCTCTTCTGGAAGAACTCAGGTTGACTGGATCATTCACTGAGTTCGGGGCTTCGACCATTCATAACCTTGATCTGACCCTGAGTCGTTGTGAAGAGGCACTTGGAGAGTACTTTAACGCTGAAGCACGACTGTTAGCATTGAGAAACATAAAGCCCAATGCCAATGACAGGGCCCTGTGCGAACCTTCAGGGAATTTCAACGCAGATATTACTATTGCACGACTTTGGCAGTCTATGGACAAACACACACTGACTGAAACACTTCTTCTGAACATAAATTCAGAGCTGACCAGAAGGTTGCGGTCAAAACCACACGCTCCCTCTGTGCAAAGACTGAGTAAGCACATCCCTACCGTTAATATGGCTCTGGTGCGAATATGGCAAGTGATGAGCAAATATGAGCAGGCTGAAAGACTGCTACTAAAAATGAGTGACAGGCACGAAAATGCAAGTGAAGACAGCGAACCCTCCGGGCATCATGACATCGATCTGAAACTGGTGCGACACTGGGGGCTAGTGGGCAAATATCAACTGGCTGAAAGGCTGCTGTTCAACATGAGCGGCAAGCAAGCCAATGCCAGTGAAGACATTCTGTGCACCCCCTCTGAACAGAGTGACACTGATCTGGCTCTGGTGAGACTCTGGTCACTGATGGGCAAACATCAACAGACTGAGAGACTTCTGCTGAACATGAGCGGCAAGCAACTCAGTGCCAGTGAAGACATTCTGTGCATCCCCTCTGAAAACCGTGACATTGATCTGGCTCTGATCAATCTCTGGCGAGTGATGGGTAAACATGAACTGGCTGAAAGGCTGCTGAAACGATGCAGTGAATTGTATCAGTTGGATGAATGTGAATTGGAGCAGTTGAAGCTATCTCCTGGCTAATCAGCAGAGCCCTTTTTAAGGTGCATGACATAAGAGCAAATATAAACGTGTCATTCTGAGAGGCATGGCGGTCCACCCCTGCAGGCACAGGGAACACTTTTTCATACCTCTCGAACTAGCAGCCTGTCGGACTTAAGCGTCCGTAGCGAGGATTGCAAGAAATTGAGGATAAAAATCTCTGTTTCTGAGGAGAATAGCGAGCTATTTGACGAAGAAACAGAGATTTTTAGACCAATTTATTGCAACCGCACGACTGCATGGATGCAGGAACTAGAGCAACGCAGGAGCAGTTGCCGTGTAGGACAGTCTTAAGTCCGACAGGCTGCTAGGAGCCTGACCGAGAATAGCGCCCGTAGCGAGGACGGCAGAAAATTGAGGATGAAAATTCGGTTTTGTAAGGAGAATAGCGAGCTATTTGACGAACAAAAGCGGATTTTCAGACCAATTTGCTGCCGCCGCAGTAGGGCAGTCTATTCTCGGTCAGGCTCCTAGCAGCCAGTGCCAATTAAGCGTCATAGCCAGTAGCAACAGGCTGCTTTATTCCTAAGATGCTCTAACCGCCCAATCATTTAGCCATGGTCGTACGGTTAACAGAAGCACTTTATCGGCGGTTACGCTAACACGTGCAATGATTTACCACAATCTTGGGAACAGGATTTCCACTGAGTTTGGAGACAAAGAGAGAGATACTGGCTTTCTGGGAGGGGCGCTGACCAAACGCTCATCGACCATTTGAGATAAAATAGTTCTTATTGTTCTCTCTCCAAGATTGAACATTCCTTGTATCTCAGTTCTTTCTAATTCGCCTGTTCTTGTTGTCAGCAGTTCTTTATATATTGTCTTAACTTCAGGCCTCATTTTTGGAAGATGGCTACCATCCAAGCCTGTTATAGCCTGCCTGTTTCTCATTTCAAAATAAATATCTACTCGCTCAACCAAGCGTTTAGGGTCGAGTAGTTCATAAAAGAACTTAACTTGATCCAATGCGGTTTCAATAAAATAGGTCGTGAATTTTAATAAGCCTCTATCTGACAGCATCCCTCTGCCATCACTTGAACCCTGTCGCTCCATGTCAGCTGCTGCAAGAGCTTGGTAATAAGAGTCAACATCCCTGCCAAAACCACGGCTAATCGACCACAAACCATACCCACCAAGGTTGGCACAGTGTTTCATATAGTTATCTGTGAATAGCCTGCCCACTCTACCATTTCCATCCATAAAGGGGTGAATCCACATTAGTCTGTGGTGTGAGGCAGCGGCAGCAAAAATGCGGTTGGTCCCAAAAATCCTATCTGGGCTGTAAGCGTTCGAAAACCAGTTTAGAAGGCGTGTGAGTTCTTGGTATTCGGGAGCAATATGTTTTCCTACATGAACATCTCTTGTGCGAAGCTTACCAGGTTGAATGTTGATTTTCTCACCGGTTTCTTCGTTGTCAATCTCAAGAAATTTCTTAGGCATCCCTTCATAAAAGGATCTGTGAAGTTCTTTTAAAAAATCAACAGTGCAAATTTCATTTCTATCTAACGACTTTTGATTTAAATATTTTTGAACATCAATATGATGCTTTATTTCAAATAAATCATCTTTTAAATCTTTTTCTTTGTTTAATTGTGCCTTTAGTATTTCTGCTGGCTGAGTTGGATTTCCTTCTATGCGGTTACTGTAGAAAGAGTTTACAACTCTAAGCATAAATTTGAGCGACTCTCTGAGAGATTCAGGTATATGGGCATTGAGTGCTGCATCAAGTTGCATCAGCTCAACCGCAGCATCTTGTAGCTCCCCTGAAGCACTATCCTGAAGTAAAAATGGTGTTATGGAAGTCATTTTTGCCGATCTTTTTGCCGATCTTTTTTCCAGTCTAGCATAGCTAAACAAAGGGTTTTATGGATATTTTCCATTATTTTTTGCCGGTTTTTGATAGAGTAAAAATTCCGGAATAGAGGCTTGCCAATGATCGAACCAAGAAGGGGCACCGCTTTGGGGCCTACTTACTTAACGCATTAAAAGCAAACTCTTTCACGTGCCAGTGGATCAGCCAATTATGGAGGCAGACTTAAATCCCCGCTGTGTCAGGATAGATGTCGCCTCTTTTGATTCATGACTCTCAATAACTGAGAGCATTTAGAAAGAGGCTGTTATGGCTCGCTATTCCAAAGAAATGAAAGAGTCCATTATCCAGAAGATGATGCCGCCAAATAATGTTTCCGTGGCTCAGCTTAAAAGAGAAACCGGCATTACTGATGCGACCCTGTATACTTGGCGCAAACAGGCAAAAGCGCAAGGTGTAGTCGTGCCCGGTGATGGTAAGAATCCTCAGCAGTGGAGTGCTGAAAACAAGTTCGCGGTTCTGATGGAAACCGCCAACATGAACACAACAGAGCTATCCGAATACTGTCGTAAGAAGGGTCTCTACTATGAAGACCTCCAGCAGTGGAAAGCTGATTTTATCGCAGGCAGCACAAAGCCTGCTGAATCCCGTCAGGTACAGGCCGCTGCCAGACGAGATGACAAGAAGCGCATCCAGAAACTGGAAAAAGAACTCAAACGCAAAGACAAAGCACTTGCTGAAACCGCAGCACTGTTGGTTCTAACAAAAAAGGCAAACGCGATCTGGGGGGAGCGCGAGGACGATTGATTCCTCTCCCTGATCGCAAGGAAGCCGTTGCTTTAATCCAGGAAGCTGTTTCACAGGGTGCACGTAAAGTGAAAGCCTGTGCTGCGCTCAACCTGTCGATACGCACGGTTCAGCGCTGGCAAAAAGATGTAGAACAGGTGCGGGAAGATCAGCGTCAATACGCAGACCGGCCAATGCCTGCCAACCAACTAACCAAGAGTGAGCAAAACGAGATTCTGAAAGTCTGTAACAGCGAGCGATTCAAAAGTAAGTCGCCATGCCAGATTGTACCGACACTGGCCGACGAAGGTGTTTATATAGCTTCTGAGTCAAGCTTTTATCGAGTGCTGAAGGCCCATAATCAACAGCATCACCGCGGTCGCAGTCAGAAGCCCTCAAAGCGGAAGCCAACATCGCATCGGGCTACGGCACCGAATCAGCTCTGGTCGTGGGATATAACATTCTTGGGGTCGCCCATCAGGGGTAAATATTATTATCTCTATTTGGTTCTGGACGTCTATAGCCGCATGATTGTGACCTGGGAAGTCCATGAAAGGGAGTCCTCTGATCTGGCTGCTCAGATGATCCGCAAAGCCTTCATGCAGAATAAAATCAGCCTTCAGGAGCAACCACTGGTTCTGCACTCCGATAATGGCAGCCCAATGAAAGGGGCGACCATGCTGAGTACTCTTCAGCAGCTGGGTGTACAGACATCGTTCAGCAGGCCACGCGTGAGTAACGATAACTCATACTCAGAGTCAGGCTTCAGAACCATGAAATATCGTCCCGGGTATCCGAATCACTTCGCCAGTCTGGAGTCAGCCAGAGAGTGGGTGTATGGGTTCGTAAACTGGTACAACATGGAGCATAAGCACAGTGGCATCAAGTTCCAGACCCCCTACGACAGACACACAGGGAAGGCTCAGAAAAAGGTTCTGAATCGTGAAAGAGTTTACCGTAAAGCAAAAGAGCAACACCCTGAGCGATGGGGAAGCCGTGAAACCAGAAACTGGCAATTACCGGTAGAGGTGTGGCTTAACCCTGAGCGATCAGAGAATCAGCAGCATTGTGATTTAGCTGCATAAGTTGAGGCGACATCTACCTTGAAAGTTACCGATCCACCAGACACTGAACTTGTCGCGGCTGATACCCTTTCTCAAGCAAGTTCTGAATAGTAGGATTGTCACGAGTTTGATAACCAATAATCCCTGCTCGATGAAGCAAACGTCTGGCGATCGTCAGACGCGATTCAAACCACTCCTGAAGATCACCTGTCGGCTGGCTTTGAAATTCAAAATCACCCTCATCACTGGCTGAACCCAACCAGTCAGAAACCGAACAAAAACCAGCCAGCAAAGTGCCATCAGCCAGAACTGGCGGGTCATCTTCCAGTGTCAGCCCGGCGGGTTTTAAAAATAGAGACTCAAGTGCTTTCAACCAATCCTGTCGAGCCTGTTGCAGTGATTCCAACCCCCGGGCACTGACCATACCCGGTGAAAAACCAAAGCTGCAGTCATCTTTGTCGGAGTTATCTGCCAGGGTTCCATGATGCCCTGCAACCGGTCCAAGCCAACTAAACCACGCTCGCCAGCTTTCGTTTTCGTCATCATCACAAAAAATATAACTGTCATCCTGCTCACCTGCAAAACGATCCTGCCAGTCTTGATACAACCAATAAACACCGGCGGGCCCGTGATAATAATCATTAATGTTTTCTTGAAGAAAGTCAGGCTTAAAGCAATTTGTCTCAGGATTAACCTGCCGCCAGACATCCTTTGCTTTTAATTGAAAACGGATATCAAATTTGCCCAGGTCGTGTAAGGCAATAAAAAAAAGTAGCCAGGCCCGAGTCTGTTGATCTGGCAGGCCACTTTGATGACAAAACTGACGGCGGAGTGACGCAGATGCTTGCCACCAAACCTTCGCAACCGCAGCCACATCCAAACAGTGATAAACCAACAAATGATAACTGGCATTATCACCTTCAGATTGATTACCTGCTTTGCCCCAATAGTTATAGAAAGACATGCCTGCTTCCACTTTCTGACAAGAGTTTCACATTATAGGGGCAGGCTATATGAGTAACATGATAAACATCAACAGTTCATAACCTTTCAACCCCAACTCCCACTGTAGTTTTTGAAAGCAAGTGAACAGGCTGCACGTTTGTTATGGTCAATAGGGCATTGACTTAACAACGAACCCACTGTTTTTTTAGGTTCGGGGTCTGACAAAACAAACATAAGCCTGAAAACCAGACGACAACCTCAGCCTTTCCTAATACCCCCACCGAATTCGCAGATTAAGAATCTTACCCAATCTACACCTTCTGACTTTTATCATCGTCTACTCTTTAAAGCTGTCGGTCAGTGTAGCAATTTACACGCGCTAATGACTTTAGCTCGCTTCATGATTTTACTTTGGTGTTGTCATTATGTTTCGTCTGGCTTTTTATCATTATTATCAGCTCTTCAAGTTGTTGGCACTGGCTTTTGTCTCTCTGCTCATGCAGGTGAGTGGCTCCTGTGCTGACGAATGTTCGGGTCATAAAGACCCGGGGGCAGCGACTGAATGTAACCCGTCAAGCGCCCCTTCGGTATCAAAAGACAAGGTTGAACCGGAACCTGGGTATTCTTTTGTGGGCAGTGAGTATGTGGGATTCTTTATAAAAGGCTCCGTTCCCCGGGACAAGGCTATTGAGCTGGCCGGTGAGGCTTTTCAATTCGTGTCGTCGGCAGACTCACCGGAACGAGTAAGCTGCGCTATGCTGGTGGTCACCATTAACATTGATAGCGCCTTCAAGATTCCATTGCCTAACTTCTTTCAATTAGTTTACACCGAGGCTATCTGGATGCTGGAACTCAGCAAAGGCTCATATCTGGCAATCAAAGCACATACTGATTCATTGAAAATGAAATATGTTCTCAAATATTTCGACAAATACAATACATCTTATGGCTCAATGACTGTCAAAAAAGTAAATGGGAACGACACTTTTTCTCTGCGTTCAGAGGAGGGTCTTTTATTTTCAGCCACCTTTGGCGAATCAACAGAGAGTGATGATACATCGCTAATAGAGAATTTATGGACAAGAAGCGCTAATGGTGACTATTACAAGATTCCATGGGGGACTGCCAAACCTTCTGAGGCCTATTCCATAAAATGTCAGGTAGACGACAACCTTGACAAAAGTATCTTTGCAGACGTCATCTGGGACAATACTGCACAGCTCTATATGAAACGCAAACATGAATGTTCCATGGCGATTTCCGCTGAATTACCACTATTGTCCGATTAAGCCTGCGCCAAATCGGCTTAAATACCAGGCAGGGGAATACCCTTCCCCGCTCGCGCAGGGCACCCGGTACAGCAGCCTGGTGATATTGGAGCCTTATGGTTCAGTTAATGCTCTACCACTCCCAGCGCACTGCGCTGCATCTCAATACTGGTGGTGCAGAAATCCCCTGAACCATCTCTGGCTGAAAGCCTATTAATTACTCTCACTGCCTTGTGGGAGCGAAAGGTCATATCCAGACCGGCATTACTGTGTTTAACCGGCGCAGGCTCTCCCCGGTAGACTGTGGCTGAGACGGTGATCTTGTTCAGATCTTTCGGATCGACTTCAAACGGGCTCTCGTCCAATACAGTGAAGTTGGCGTACTTCCCGACATCAATGGTGCCAATCTGGTTTTCTAAGCGGGCAGTATAGGCCGCGTTGATAGTGATGGCCTTGAGTGCTTCTTCGACACTGATCCGCTCCAGAGGCCCAAGTGTTCTACTGCCGGATAAGCCTAAGCGGTTAACTGCTGCCCAAGCCAGGCTCAGTGGCTGCGCCGGTGCCATGGGTGCATCAGAGTGTAGGGAAAGTACACCGCCTGCATCAATGAACGATTGGCCACGGGACATGGTTTCCGCCCGCTCTTTCCCGATTCCGTGCACGCTATAAAGCTCACCCAGTATGTGGGTGTAGTAAGGATTAACGCTGAAGTTGGCGCCCTGGTCAACGGCTCGGGTAATATCGTCTTTGCCGGTAAAGCCCAGGTGGTGGTATCCGGTTCGGTGATCTTCTCTGGGCGCTTCATTGTTTAGCGTTTCAACAATATCGATAGCGGTTTCAAACCCGAGGTCACCATTTGCATGGACAATAACCGTGTAATCGTCGTACCAGTAAGGCCTCATGCTGTCTTCGAGTTCTTCCGGTTTTTGGATCCATTCGCCTTTGTGGCCATCGGTATAGCCATCTTTCATATGCATTAACTGGCTATACATTGCCCCGTCAGAAAATAATTTGACGTACTTTGGCAGCCAATTGATTTGGTCAGATTCTTTGTAGGTCCGGGTTTGTTGTTCTGCCATGGCTTTGCCTTTTTCGGCATCATTTTGCGATAGCATGTAGGTGAAATTGCCTGCCGGGATCAACCAGTAGTCCATCGGAAAGGTATCATTGGTCAAGACATCCACCATTTCGTTATACATCTGCGCAGAGAGCAGGACACCCGGGTCAATCACCGTGGTGATACCACCTGAATGGACATAGTCTTTGGTGCGTTTAACCCCTTTGGCAAATCGTCCCGAGTCAAAGAAATACATAAAGAGCTCGTTCATGATCGCTTTCAGACCCGTCTCGTAGGCATGACCTTTATCCCAATTAAGCTGGGATATTTGTTTTTTCTTCCAATCCGTTTCCTTCCAGCCCAGCATCTTAAGGGCAGCATCGTTAAAATAAACCTCGTGAAAGCTACGGTGCCATACAATGATTGGCCGGGTTTCGGAGAGCTTATTCAAGGCCTTTTTGCTCATGTTCTGACCATGAAAATAGTTGTGATATCCCCAGGTAATAAGAGGTTCGTCCTCAGGCAGAGACTGTTCCAGTCGAGTAAGCTGGTCAAAGTAGGCTTTCTCATTTTGGACACCATTCACATACCCCCAGGGGAATGCCCAGTCTGCGGGGGTGATGAAATCCATACTCAGTAACAGACTGCTCATCCAGATATGCATATGAGGTTCGACAAAACCCGGCAGAATCGTTTTATCGATGTATTGTGTATCTACCACCAGATTACTTTCGTCTTTGTAGGCTTCTATTAACGCTTCCTGATGGCCGATATTGATAATCTTCCCATCCTGAACTGCAATGGCGGTGGGTTTGTCTTTAATGGTCTCTGAGAGGGTAATGATGTCATTGGAGACAAATACAGTGATGGGGCTGGTAACAGACTCATCTGGACCCCCTCCGATTGAGCACCCTGCCAGGATGGATAAGGACACAGTTAATGCGGAAACTTTGAAGATATTTTTCATATTACAAACCGTCAATGAAAAAGGCAGAGCATCCCCGGGTTAACCACTCCACCAAAAGGCAAGATGCAAAAAATAGCAATATTAAACGGCCATGATAAATGCATTATGATGGGCAATTACATTCATTTTTTATGGGCAGCAGGAGAAAGATAAATGTTCTCATACGAGCACTTAGCCGCATTTTGCGCCACGTTTGAAGAAGCCAGCTACAGCAAAGCAGCAAAGAAACTGCACAAAGACAGAACCACCATTCGTGAGCAAGTGAAGGCGTTAGAAGACAGTTTTGCAATCCGTTTGTTTGCCATTGAGGGAAAGAAAGCCGTGGCAACAAACGAAGCTGATGCCCTCTATCGTCAAGCAAAGGTGCTGGTTAAAAACAGTAATCTTCTCTATCGCCGAATGATCGACAGCTACAAACAGGCACTTGAATCTCTGATTGTTTACCATGACAACCTGGTACCCAATAGCTTGATAAGAGTGGTTAATCAATCAGTCAGGGATCAGTTTCCGATGTTGCGCCTGCATTGGTTGCATCGAAACCGGGATGAGACGCTGGACGCGTTAGTGAGCAACCAGCATTGTGTTGCCATTATGCAAAGCCGGCTTAGAAACATGCCTGAGCGTACCTTCAGTTTTATTAATCTGGGTACCAGTGAACACGGTTTTTATTGTCATCCTGAGCACGCACTGGCAAAGCGAGATTGTATTCAAATGGATGAGCTTGAACTGGCCACGCAATACTTAAGCGAAAACCACCATAATAGTAATCCTGAACTTTATTCCATTTCTACCCATGTATGCTTAGTGAGTAATAATGATGTACTACTGACTCTACTGCTTGAAGACGGGTGGGCGATCCTGGAGCACTCTTTAGCTGCGCCTTTGTTGCAAAGTGGTCAGTTGGTGCAACTCAATGTTAATGAACTGGCTAACGCGCTTCGGGTACATTTATCATTTTATTGTCCTCCGGAATTAGAACGTTATCCGGAAGTTGCAGCTGTTAAATCTGCATTACAGGTATTTGCCAAGAGTAATTTCCGCTAGTTGCAAGGTACTCACACTCCAGAGAAATAGCGGAATCAAGAACTCCGGACTGGATAACCATGAACTTTTATGCCTGTTTACTGTCGAATGGCATAGATTTCTTTGGATGTTCTATTGCTATGAGTTACGGATTACCAACAACAACCCATGCCGCCAGTTCAAGTACCACTACGACATCGCAACCATCACGGTATTATTCGTCAGGTTCAAGTACCGATAATGCACCAAAGCGTAAATCTGACTTAAACCCGGAAGCTCGACCGTTTATGCCACGTGCTCAAGGTGTTCAGGAATGTACGAACACACCTCCAGATATCGGGCGCCGACAAGCGACTGAATACCCAACGTTTACTCCCCGGAGGTTTGGCCAAAGAGCAAATAGCTCTCGCCCTGAAGCGACTCAACGAGCGATTAAAGAAAAGATCAGTAGCGGTTTCGATACATTAAAAGGTAAGGACTTCATAAATGCAGAAGCAACATTCCGGGCCATCTTAAACGAAAACCAGGGCAAGCTGACCCTGTTAGAAGAGCAGAACACAACCATAGGGCTTGCAAGATCGCTAAAAGAGCAAACTTATGAAAAAAAGAGAGAAGCCTGCGATCTTCTGGAAAAACTCAGGTTGAAAGGAAAGCTCACCGCGCTCAAGGCTTCAACCATTAAAAACCTTGATCTGACCCTGAGTCAATGTGAAATGGCACTTGGAAGGTACCTTGATGCTGAAGCACGACTTTTGAGACTGAGAAACATAAATCCCGATGCTGATGAGGCGAGCCTCTGTCAGCCTTCTGACAATTTTGACGCTGATATGGCTAATAGCAAGCTGTGGCAGGTTATGGAAAAACACACACTGACTGAAACATTCCTGCTTAACATGCGATCAGTGTTGACTATTAATTTACGGTCGGTCCGATCCGCTTACGCCTTACAAAAACTGCATAAAAACCTCCATACAGTTAATATGACTCTGGCAATATTCTGGCAGGAGAGAGGTAAAAATGAATGGGCTGAAGGTCTGCTGTTGAGCATGATTGGTATAGCCCCCAATGGCAGTGAGGAGTTCCTGCACCGTCCCTGCCATCATGACATTAAACTGGCGCTGGCAAGACTCTGGAACGTGATGGACAAAAATTATCAATCTGAAAGACTGCTGCTGAGCCTGAGTAACAAGCCTCCTTATGCCAGTGAGGAGATTATTTGCACCCCCTCTGATCATCGTAAAATTGATCTGGCTCTGGTGCGGCTTTGGCAGAAGATGGGTAGATATGATCGGGCTGAGAGACTGCTGCTGAATATGAGTGGCAAGCACCTTGGTATGAGTTCGGACATCCTTTGCAGGCCATGTGGGCAACATGTCATTGATCTGGCTCTGCTGCGTCTCTGGCAGGATATGGACAAACATGAACTGTCTGAAAGACTGCTGCTGAACATGAGCCACAAGCATCCCGATGACAGTGAAGACACCCTGTGCAAGCCCTTTGGAAATCATGTTATCGACATCACTCTGGCACGACATTGGGAGCTGGCGGGCAAATATAACCTCACTGAAAGACTGCTGCTCAACATGTGTGGTATAGACCCAAATGCCAGTGAAGACACCCTTTGCACTCCTGGTGAGAATCAGGAAATTGACCTCACCCGTATGCGACTCTGGCAGCTGATGGGCAAATATGAATGGTCTGAGAGACTGATACTGAATATGAGAGGCAAGCCCCCCAATGCCGATGAAGACACCCTTTGCTCGCCTTCCGGGAATCATAGCATTGACGTGTGTCAGGCACGAATCTGGCAAAATATGAACAAATATGAACTGTCTGAGAGGCTGCTGTTGAACATAAGTCACAAGCATCCCAATGCCGATGAAGACAGGCTCTGCACGCCTTCCGGGAATCATGAAGCTGATCTGGCCCTGGTTCGACTCTGGGAGATAACGGGAAAAAATAAATTAGCTGAAAGCCTGCTGCTGAACATGAGAGGTACTCACCTCTATGCCACTGAGGAAGAACGATGCAGCCCCTGTGGAAATCTGGAACTAGACCTGACTATAACGCGACATTGGGAGGAAACAGACAAACTGTACCTGTCTGAAAGACTCTTGCTGAACATGAGTAGCAAGCATCCCGATGACAGTGACGATCGTCTGTGCATGCCTTGCGGGTATCATCATATAGATCTGGCACTGGTACGACTCTGGCAGAGAATCGGCAAATATGAATGGGCAAAAGAACTGATCACACGCTGCTGTGATATATACTCTTCGAGTGAGTGTGAATTAGCACTGTTGAGATTATCTGCCGGGCAAGCAGGATTTTTGGAAATGATCAGCAGGCAACCGGAGAATGGCAATACCCTGCTGACTTGCTCGATCCATTATTTCAGACTGGCATGTGAGCAAATAACAGAGGACGTCCCGGGGTCAGGAAAAGATAACTTAAACAAGGCGCTCGAGCTTGTTGAATCAGCATTGGCAAAGTTCCCCCCAAGTGCAGGCGCTTGTTCGCAAAAAGCGCATTGTCTCAGAATGATGGGTGCCAGCGAGAAAGAATGGAAGGAATGGTTCCAAAAAGCCAACCTCCTTGACCCCAACCGATTACAAAAGAGTAAAACTGATTTTTGGCGAAGCAAAGAATCCGCTGCTCTTCAGAAGTTATGGGATCTCAAAGAGTAAACAGACATTTTTGAACCTTTATGCCTGATGACTCAGGCCAGCCTGCCGGGCAAGAAGGATTTATGGACATGATGAGTCGCTATCCGGAAAGTGCGAACCTTGCAGGCTCTCAATATAGACGAACAACCATGAACTTTAATGAGCGTTTGCTGTCCAAGGAGCACAGTTTTACAAAAATGTAATAGTTCTATGGCATATGGACCAACACCGACGACCGGCACTGCGGTCAGTTCCAGCGTTCCGGCAGCAACACCTGAAGCGAGTAAATCTTCCTTAAACCCGAATGCAGAACCGTTTATTCCACGCTCTGAACAGGTTAAGCAAAGTCCGGACACACCCTTATCTGTCAGATACCCACAAACGACTGCAGGCCAGAACATCACTCCTCAGACGTTTCAAAAACAGAGGATAAAAAATTATTCCAAAGAAACTGCAATGAAGGTTAATAACGCTTACGAAGCACTAAAAAAACAAAATTTCATAAAAGCAGAAGAAATATTCCGGACCCTCTTAAGCGAAAACCAGGGCATACAAAGTCAGTTCGGCTATCAAGACATAATCATAGGGCTTGCAAGGTCGCTAAAAGAGCAAACGGTTAACAAACAGATAGAAGCCTGCAATATTCTGAATCAACTCAGATCAGAAGGACCGCTTAATGCATTTGGGGCTTCGACCATTCATAACCTTGATCTGACCCTGAGCCTTTGTGAAGAGAAAATTGGTTTGCAACTGAACGCGGAAGCACGACTTTTGATGTTGAGAAACAAAAGGCTCAATGATAATGAAAATGCCCTGTGTGCGATTTCTGACAATTTTGACGCAGACATTAACATGGCCCGAATATGGCAATTTTTACACAAATGGTCGCTGTCTGAAAAACTCCTGTTGAGCATAAGAGCAGCGCTGATTAATAGCCTGCTGTTGAATCCATACGATGTAGAAAAATTGCGCAGACACCTCCATCTCGTAAATTTGGCTCTGATTCGACTCTGGCAGCTTATGCAAAAATTCCAACTGTCTGAGGGCCTGCTGCTGGAAATGATGGGCAAACATCCCGATGACAGTGAGGACATTCTCTGCAAGCCCTCCGCCCATGATGACATCAACCTGGCTCTGGTGCGTCTCTGGCAGGATATGGGGAAACATAAACAGTCCGAAAGACTGCTGCTGAAAATGAGCAAAAAGCATCCTGAGGACACTGAGGACATTCTCTGTCGGCCCTCTGGGGATCATGACATTGACCTGACTCTGGCAAGATTATGGATAATTATGGGCAAACATAAGCTGGCTGAAAGACTGCTGCTGAGCACTTGTGGCAAGCACCCCGATGAGAGTTGGGACTACCTCTGCAAGCCCTCCGGGCATCATGTTATTGATCTGGCTCAGGTACGCCTCTGGCAGGAAATGGACAAACATGAACTGTCTGGAAGACTGCTGCTGAACATGTGCCACAAGCATCCTCATGACAGTGCAGACAGCCTGTGTAAGCCCACTGGGCATCCTATTATCGACATCGCTCTGGTGCGACATTGGGAGCTGGAGGGCAAATATCAACTGGCTGAAAGACTGCTGCTTAACCTGTGTGGCACACACCCGGATGCCAGTGAAGACAGCCTTTGCAAACCTTGTGGGAATCAGGAAATTGATCTGGCCCGGATGCGACTCGGGCAGCTAATGGGCAAACATGAACGCTCTGAAAGGCTGCTACTGAATATGATTGGCCTGCACCCCAATGCCGATGAAGACAGCCTGTGCAGGCCTTCAGGGAATCATGACATTGATATGGCCCGGGTGCGAGTCTGGCAAGTTATCGGCAAAGATGAACTGTCCGAGAGGCTGCTGCTGAATATGATTGGCCTGCAGCCCGATGCCGATGAAGACAGCCTGTGCAAACCTTCCGGGAATCATGAGATTGATCTGGCTCGGGTGCGACTCTGGCAAGATAAGAGCAAATATGAACTGTCTGAGAGGCTGCTGCTGAACATGAGTGGTAAGTACTTATGTGCCAGTGAGGAGGAACTCTGCAGGCCCTGTGGAAATCATCTCACTGACCTGTCCCTGGCGCGACTTTGGGAGTTCATGAACAAAGATTACCTGACTGAAAGGCTGTTACTGAACATGAGTGGCAAGCACCCCAATGCCGACGAAAGCAGCCTGTGCAAACCTTGCGGGAATCATCTCATAGACCTGTCTCTGGCGCGACTTTGGGAGTTCATGGATAAAAATTATCTGGCCGAAAAGCTATTGCTGAACATGAGTAGCAAGCGCCCCGATGACAGTGACGATCGTCTGTGCATGCCTTGCGGGAATCATCATATAGATCTGGCACTGGTAAGACTCTGGCAGAGAATCGGCAAATATGAATGGGCAAAAGAACTGATCACACGCTGCTGTGATGTATACCCTTCGAGTGAGTGTGAATTAGCACTGTTGAGATTATCTGCCGGGCAAGCAGGATTTTTGGAAATGATCAGCAGGCACCCGGAGAATGCTAATACCCTGCTGACTTGCTCGATCCATTATTTCAGGCTGGCATGTGAGCAAATAACAGAGGGCGTCCCGGAGTCAGGAAAAGATAACTTAAACAAGGCGCTCGAGCTTGTTGAATCAGCATTGGAAAAGTACTCCCCGAGTGCAGGCGCTTGTTCGCAAAAAGCGCATTGTCTCAGAATGATGGGGGCCAGGGAGAAAGAATGGAAGGAGTGGTTCCAAAAAGCCAACTTCCTTGAACCCAACCGATTGCAGAGGAGTAAAACTGATTTTTGGCGAAGCAAAGAAGCCGCTGCCCTTCAGAAGTTATCGAATCTCAAAGAGTAAACAGACATCCTTGAATCTTTATGCCTGATGACTCAGGCCTATCTGCCGGACAAGAATGATTTATGGGTATGATGAGCCGCTATCCGAAAAGTGCGAATACCTTGCAGGCTCTCAATATAGACGAACAACCATGAACTTTAATGTCCGTTTGCTGTCCAAGGAGCACCGTTTTACAGAGATGTATTGCAATGACATACGGACCAACATCAACCAACAGCGCCACGGTCAGTTCCAGCGCTCCGACATTTACGACACCCCAAGCGAGTAAATCTTCCTTAAACCCGAATGCAGAACCCTTTATTCCACGCTCTGAACAGGTTAAGCAAGGTCCGGAAGCACCCTTATCTGTCAGATACCCACAAACGACTGCAGTCCAGAACATCGCTCCTCATACGTTTCAAAAACAGAGGATAAAAGATTATTCCGATGAAACTGCAATGAAGGTTGGTAAGGCCTACGAAGCACTAAAAAAACAAGATTTCATAAAAGCAGAAGAAATATTCCGGACCCTCTTAAGCGAAAACCAGGGCATACAAAGTCAGTTCGGCTATCAAGACATAATCATAGGGCTTGCAAGGTCGCTAAAAGAGCAAACGGTTAACAAACAGATAGAAGCCTGCAATATTCTGAATCAACTCAGATCAGAAAGACCGATTAATGCATTTGGGGCTTCGACTATTCATAACCTTGATCTTACCCTGAGCCTTTGTGAAGAGAAAATTGGTTTGCAACTGAACGCGGAAGCACGACTTTTGATGTTGAGAAACAAAAGGCTTAATGATAATGAAAATGCCCTGTGTGCGCTTTCTGGCAATTTTGACGCAGATATTGCTATGGCCCGGGTATGGCAACATTTACACAAATACTCGCTGTCTGAAAAACTCCTGCTGAACATGAGAGCAGAGCTGATTAATAGCCTGCTGTTGAATCCATACGATGTACAAAAATTGCACAGACACCTCCATCTCGTTAATTTGGCTCTGGTGTTTCTCTGGCAGGATATGGGTAAACATAAACAGGCCGAAACACTGCTGCTGAAAATGAGCAAAAAGCATCCTGAGGACACTGAGGTCATTCTCTGCCGACCCTCTGGGGATCATGACATTGACCTGGCTCTGGCAAGATTATGGATAATTATTGGCAAACATAAGCTGGCTGAAAGATTGCTGCTGAGCACTTGTGGCAAGCAGCCCGATGAGAGTTGGGACTACCTGTGCAAGCCCTCCGGGCATCATGTTATTGATCTGGCTCTGGTACGCCTCTGGCAGGAAATAGACAAACATGAACTGTCTGGAAGACTGCTGCTGAACCTGTGCCACAAGCATCCTCATGACAGTGAGGACAGCCTGTGCAAGCCCTCTGGGTATCCTATTATCGACATCACTCTGGTGCGACATTGGGAGCTGGAGGGCAAATATCAACTGGCTGAGAGACTGCTGCTTAACCTGTGTGGCACGCACCCGGATGCCAGTGAAGACAGCCTTTGCAAACCTTGTGGGAATCAGGAAATTGATCTGGCCCGGATGCGACTCGGGCAGCTAATGGGCAAACATGAACGGTCTGAAAGGCTGCTACTGAATATGATTGGCCTGCACCCCAATGCCGATGAAGACAGCCTGTGCAGGCCTTCAGGGAATCATGACATTGATATGGCCCGGGTGCGAGTCTGGCAAGTTATCGGCAAAGATGAACTGTCCGAGAGGCTGCTGCTGAATATGATTGGCCTGCAGCCCGATGCCGGTGAAGACACCCTGTGCAAACCTTCCGGGAATCATGACATTGATCTGGCTCGGGTACGACTCTGGCAAAATATGAGCAAATATGAACTGTCTGAGAGGCTGCTGTTGAACATGAGTGGTAAGTACTTATGTGCCAGTGAGGAGGAACTCTGCAGGCCCTGTGGAAATCATCTCACTGACCTCTCCCTGGCACGACTTTGGGAGTTCATGGACAAACATTACCTGACTGAAAGGCTGTTACTGAACATGAGTGGCAAGCCCCCCGATGCCGACGAAGGCAGCCTGTGCAAACCTTGCGGGAATCATTTCATTGACCTGGCTCTGGCGCGACTTTGGGAGTTCATGGATAAAAATTATCTGGCCGAAAAGCTATTGCTGAACATGAGTAGCAAGCACCCCGATGACAGTGACGATCGTCTGTGCATGCCTTGCGGGAATTATCTTATAGATCAGACACTGGTTCGACTCTGGCAGAGAACCGGCAAATATGAATGGGCTAAAGAACTGATCACACGCTGCTGTGATGTATACCCTTCGAGTGAGTGTGAATTAGCACTGTTGAGTTTATCTGCCGGGCAAGCAGGATTTTTGGAAATGATCAGCAAGTATCCGGAGAATGCTAATACCCTGCTGACTTGCTCGATCCATTATTTCAGGCTGGCATGTGAGCAAATAACAGAGGGCGTCCCGGGGTCAGGAAAAGATAACTTAAACAAGGCGCTCGGGCTTGTTGAATCGGCATTGGAAAAGTACCCCCCCAGTGCAGGCGCTTATTCGCAAAAAGCGCATTGTCTCAGAATGATGGGTGCCAGCGAGAAAGAATGGAAGCAATGGTTCCAAAAAGCCAACTTCCTTAACTCCAACCGATTGCATAGGAGTAAAACTGATTTTTGGCGAAGCAAAGAATCCTCTGCTCTTCAAAAGTTACGGGATCTCAAAGAGTAAACAGACACCCCTGATATGCCTGATAACTTAAGCCCATCTGCCGGGCAAGAAGGATTTATGGAAATGATGAGCCGCTATCCGGAAAGTGCAAACCTTGCAGGCTCTCAATATAGACGAACAACCATGAACTTTAATGTCCGTTTGCTGTCCAAGGAGCACCGTTTTACAAAAATGTAATAGTTCTATGGCATATGGACCAACACCGACGACCGGCACTGCGGTCAGTTCCAGCGCTCCGGCAGCAACGCCTGAAGCGAATAAATCTTCCTTAAATCCGAATGCAGAACCGTTTATTCCACGCTCTGAACAGGTTAAGCAAAGTCCGGACACACCCTTATCTGTCAGATACCCACAAACGACTGCAGGCCAGAACATTCCTCCTCAGACGTTTCAAAAACAGAGGAGGAAAAATTATTCCAAAGAAACTGCAATGAAGGTTGATAACGCTTACGAAGCACTAAAAAAACAAAATTTCATAAAAGCAGAAGAAATATTCCGGACCCTCTTAAGCGAAAACCAGGGAATAGAAAACCAGTTCGGTTATCGAGACATAATCATAGGGCTTGCAAGGTCGCTAAAAGAGCAATCAGTTAACAAACAGATAGAAGCCTGCAATATTCTGAAACAACTCAGATCAAAAGGACCGCTTAATGCATTTGGGGCTTCAACCATTCATAACCTTGATCTGACCCTGAGCCTTTGTGAAGAAAAAATTGGTTTGCAACTGAACGCAGAAGCACGACTTTTGACGTTGAGACACAAAAGGCTCAATGATAATGAAAATGCCCTGTGTGCGCTTTCTGGCAATTTTGACGCAGATATTACTATGGCCCTGGTATGGCAACATTTACACAAATACTCGCTGTCTGAAAAACTCCTGCTGAACATGAGAGCAGGGCTGATTAATAGCCTGCTGTTGAATCCATATGATGTAAAAAACTTGCGCAGAAAACTCCACACCGTAAATTTGACTCTGGCTCGACTCTGGCAGCATCTGGAAAAATTCCAACTGTCTGAGAGCCTGCTGCTGGATATGATGGGCAAACATCCCGATGACAGTGAGGACATTCTCTGCAAGCCCTCCGCCCATGATGACATCAACCTGGCTCTGGTGCGTCTCTGGCAGGATATGGGTAAACATAAACAGGCCGAAAGACTGCTGCTGAAAATGAGCAAAAAGCATCCTGAGGACACTGAGCACATTCTCTGCAGGCCCACAGGAGATCATAACATTGACCTGGCTCTGGCAAGACTATGGATCATTATGGGCAAACATAAGCTGGCTGAAAGACTGCTGCTGAGCACTTGTGGCAAGCACCCCGATGAGAGTTGTGACTACCTGTGCAAGCCCTCCGGAAATCATATTATTGATCTGGCTCAGGTTCGCCTCTGGCAGGATATGGACAAACATGAACTGTCTGGAAGACTGCTGCTAAACATGAGCCACAAACATCCTCATGACAGTGAAGACAGCCTTTGCAAGCCCTCTGGGCATCCTATTATCGACCTCACTCTGGTGCGACATTGGGAGCTGGCGGGCAAATATCAACTGGCTGAAAGACTGCTCCTTAACCTGTGCGGCACGCACCCGGATGCCAGTGAAGACAGCCTTTGCAAACCTTGTGGGAATCAGGAAATTGACCTGACCCGGATCCGACTCGGGCAGCTAATGGGCAAACATGAACGCTCTGAAAGGCTGCTACTGAACATGATTGGCCTACATCCCAATGCCGATGAAGACAGCCTGTGCAGGCCTTCAGGAAATCATGACATTGATATGGCTCGGGTGCGACTCTGGCTACGTATCGGTAAAAATAAACTGTCCGAGAGGCTACTGCTGAATATGATTGGCATGCAGCACAATGGCGATGAAGACAATGCCGATGAAGACGATGCCGATGAAGACACCCTGTGCAAACCTTCCGGGAATCAAGACATCGACCTGGCTCGGGTGCGACTCTGGCAAAATACGAGCAAATATCAACTGTCTGAAAAGTTGCTGCTGAACATGAGTGGTAAGTACTTTTGTGCCTGTGAGGAAGAACTGTGCAGGCCCTGTGGAAATCATGCCGTTGACCTGTCCCTGGCGAGACACTGGGAGTTAATGGACAAATATTACCTGACTGAAAAGCTGTTACTGAACGTGAGTGGCAAGCATCCCGATGCCGATGAAGGCAGCCTCTGCAAACCTTGCGGTAATCATCTCATTGACCTGGCTCTGGCGCGACTTTGGGAGTCAATGGACAAATATTACCTGACTGAAAGACTGTTACTGAACATGAGTGGCAAGCACCCCAATGCCAGCGAAGACAGCCTGTGCAAACCTTGCGGGAATCATTTCATTGACCTGGCTCTGGCGCGACTTTGGGAGTTAATGGACAAACATTATCTGGCCGAAAGGCTATTGCTTAACATGAGTAACAAGCACCCCGATGACAGTGACGACCATCTGTGCATGCCTTGCGGGAATAATGTTATAGATCTGACACTGGTACGACACTGGCAGAGAATTGGCAAATATGAATGGGCTAAAGAACTGATCACACGCTGCTGTGATTTATACCCTTCGAGTGAGTGTGAATTATCACTGTTGAGCTTATCTGCCGGGCAAGCAGGATTTTTGGCAATGATCAGCAGGTATCCGGAGAGTGCTAATACCCTGCTGACTTGCTCGATCCATTATTTCAGACTGGCATGTGAGCAAATAGCAGAGGACGTCCCGGGGTCAGGAAAAGATAACTTAAACAAGGCGCTAGAGCTTGTTGAATCAGCATTAGAAAAGTACCCCCCGAGTGCAGGCGCTTTTTCGCAAAAAGCGCATTGTCTCAGAATGATGGGTGCCAGCGAGAAAGAATGGAAGCAATGGTTCCAAAAAACCAACTTCCTTGACCCCAACCGATTGCAGAGGAGTAAAACTGATTTTTGGCGAAACAGGGAAGCCGCTGCCCTTCAGAAGTTATCAATCTCAAAGAATAAAAAAACTTCTTTGAACCTTTATGACTGATGACTGTCCAACAGCATAGATTTTCAAGGAATCTACATCATTATGAGTTACGGGCCAACACCTTCAACCAGCGCTCCAGCCGGTTCGGGCACTGAGACATCGCAATCGCCTCAATATTGTGCGCCAGTTTCCTATGCCGATGCGGCAAAAAAGCCTCCATCTACCTCAAATCGGCAAGCTAAACCTCTCAATCCACCGACTCAACTTCCAGAAGGTGTTCGTCAACATTCGAACAGACCCTCAAGGCAAGCAACTGCATACCAGAGTTCTACTCCCCGGACCTTTCAGGCGAAGACCTGCCCTCCTGAGGCGCTTAAAAAAGCGATCGATAGCGCTTTCGCGATGCTCAACAATCAAAATTTCACAGCTGCAGAAAAAGCATTCCGGGCCATCTTAAACGGCAAACATGGCATACCGAACCGGTTCGACAAGCAGGAAGCAACCATAGGGCTTGCAAGATCTCTAAATGAGCAAACCCGCGAAAAACAGATAGAAGCCTGCTCTATTCTGGAAGAACTCAGGTTAGATGGAAAACTTAACAGGTTCGGAGCTTCGACCATTAGTCACCTTGATCTGTGCCTGAGCCTCTGTGAAGAAGCACTTGGAAGATACCTTGATGCCGAAACCCGACTGTTGAGACTGAGAAAAAAAATGCGCGATGCCAATGAGAGAGTCCTGTGCGAACCTTCTCACTATTATGCCGCAGATATTAGTAATGCACGACTGTGGCAGCTTATGGGCAAATACACTCTGGCTGAAACATTGTTACTGAACTTAAAGACAGAACTGACTAAAAACCTGCAGTCAAAACCCTATTCTCCTGCTATATCAAAACTGCGTAAATACCTCGATACCGTCAACATGACCCTGATGCGACTCTGGCAGTTGATGGACAAACATCAAAAGGCTGAACTTCTGATGCTCGACATCATTGGCAAGCACCCCGATGACGATGAGGACGTCCTCTGCAGACGATCTGATCATAAAGACGTTGATCTGGCTCTGACGTTTATCTGGCGGGGGTTGGGCAAGCGTGGGCGCGCTGAGAGGCTGCTGCTGAACATGAGTCGCAAGCATCCCGATGACAGTGAGGAGATTCTGTGTCGCCCCACTGGCCATCGTGCCATTGACATGGCTCTGGTGCGAACCTGGGAAGAAATGGACAAACTTGAGCTGGCTGAAAAGCTACTGCTGAACATGAGTGGAAAGCGCCCCGGTGACAGCGAGGAAGAACTGTGCAAGCCCTGTGGGCATCATGACATTGATCTCTCTCTGGCACTAGTCTGGCAGAGGAAATACAAATATATACGAACTGAAAAGCTACTGCTGAACATGAGTGGAAAGCACCCCGGTGACGGCGAGGAAGCACTGTGCAAGCTCTCTGAGAATCGCGAAATTAACCTGGCTCTGGTTCGATTTTGGGAACTGAAGGGCAAATATGAACTGGCTGAAAAGCTGCTGTTGAACATGAGTCGCAAGCATCCCGGCGCCAGTGATGAGATCCTGTGCAAGCCCTGCTGGCAGCTGGAAATTGATCTGACACTGGTGCGACACTGGGGGATCTCGGGCAAATATCACCTCTCTGAAAGACTGCTGCTTAACATGAGTGGCAAGGACCCCCATGACAGTGAGGAGATCCTTTGCAAGCCTTGTGGAAATCATGATATTGATCTGGCGCTGGCGATGCTCTGGGAGATGATGGATAAACCTGAACAGACTGAAAGACTGTTGCTGAACATGGGTGGTAAGCAGCCCGGTGACGACGAAGACAGCCTGTGCAAGCCCTCTGGCAATCATGAGATTGACCTGACTCTGGCACGCTGCTGGGAGAATACAGGCAAATTTGGACGGGCTAAAAGACTGCTTGAGCGTGGCTGTGAATTCTATCATTCGATTGAATTTGAACTCTCACTATTAAAGTTACCTACCGGGCAAGAAGGATTTATGGAAATGATCAGTCGCTATCCGGAAAGTGCCAATACTTTGCTGGCTAACTCGGTCCATTATTTCAGCCTGGCTTGTGAGCAGATCATTCAGGATGACCCGGAGTCAGGACAAGATAACCTTCATAAGGCTCTGGAATTTGTGGAATCGGCACTGAAAAAATACCCACCGAGTGCGGGAGCTTTTTCCCAAAAAGCGCACTGTCTCAGAATGCTGGGGAAAAGTGAGCAAGAATGGAGGGAATGGTTTGATAGAGCGAGAGCCTTTGACTTCAGACGGGCACAGAGGGCTAAAACTCATTTTTGGCGAAACAGGGAGGCCGCTGCCCTTCAGAAGTTATCGAATCTCAAAGAATAAAAAAACATCCTTGAACCTTTATGACTGATGACTGTCCAATAAGTACCTAACCAGTTGGTTTCGCATATTCTGGACGGCGGCTTTTTCCATCCTTCTGCGTTCCAACTCTGGTTGCGTAGCTATGGCTACGCGCCCGTCGTTGCGCCTTGAAGGATGAAAAAATCCACTCGCCAGAATATGCGAAACCAACTGGCCAGGTACTTAAGCATAGATTTTCAGGGAATCCACATCATTATGAGTTACGGGCCAACACCTATAGCCAGCGTTCCAGCCAGTTCGAGCACTACGACGTCGCAATCGTCCCAGTATTGTGCGCCAGTTTCCTATGCCGATGCGGCAAAAAAACGTCCTTCTAATTCAAGTCGGGAAGTTAAACCTCTCAATCCACCAACTCAACTTCCAGAAGGTGTTCGTCAACATTCGACCAATCCCTCAGATATTTCAGGCCGGCAGGCATCTGTCTGCCAGCCTGCCAAGACATCTCAGCCATCACGGTATTGTGCGTCAGGTTCCTATGCCGATGCGTTAAAAGGGCGTAGATCTACCTTAAATCCGAACACTGAAACGTTTATTCCACATTCGCAACTTCCCCATGGTGGTCATCAACATTCGAACAGACCCTCAAGGCCAGCAACTGCATACCAGAGTTCTACTCCCCGGACGTTTCAGACATGCCCTCCTGAAGCTCTTAAAAAAGCGATCAATAGCGCTTTCGCAATGCTCAACAATCAAAATTTCACAGATGCAGAAAAAGCATTCCGGACCATCTTAAACGGCAAACATGGCATACCGAATCGGTTCGACAAGCAGGAAGCAACCATCGGGCTTGCAAGATCTCTAAAAGAGCAAACCCACGAAAAACAGATGGAAGCCTTCTCTATTCTGGAAGAACTCAGGTTAGATGGAAAACTTACCAGGTTCGGAGCTTCGACCATTAATAACCTTGATCTGTGCCTGAGCCTCTGTGAAGAAGCACTTGGAAGACACCTTGATGCCGAAACTCGACTGTTGAGACTGAGAAGAAAAAGGCGCGATGCCGATGAGAGAGCCCTGTGCGAACCCTCTAGCTATTATGTCGCAGATATTAGTAATGCCCGACTGTGGCAGCTTATGGGCAAATACACTCAGGCTGAAACACTGTTCCTGAACATAAAAAAAGAACTGATCAAAAACCTGCAGTCGAAACCCTATTCTCCTGCTACATCAAAACTTCGTAAACACCTCGATACCGTCAACATGGCCCTGATGCGACTCTGGCAGTTGATGGACAAACATCAAAAGGCTGAACTTCTGATGCTCGGCATCATTGGCAAGCGCCCCGATGACGATGAGGACATACTCTGCAGGCCATCTGATCATAAAGACGTTGATCTGGCTCTGACGTTTATCTGGCGGGCGTTGGGCAAGCGTGAGCGGGCTGAGAGGCTGCTGCTGAACATGAGTCGCAAGCATCCCGATGACAGTGAGGAGATTCTGTGTAGCCCCACTGGCCATCGTGCCATTGACATGGCTCTGGTGCGAACCTGGGATGAAATGGACAAACTTGAGCTGGCTGAAAAGCTACTGCTGAGCATGAGTGGAAAGCGCCCCGGTGACAGCGAGGAAGAACTGTGCAAGCTCTGTGGGCATCATGACATTGATCTCTCTCTGGCACTGGTCTGGGAGAGGAAATTCAAATATATACGAACTGAAAAGCTACTGCTGAACATGAGTGGAAAGCGCTCCGGTGACAGCGAGGAAGCACTGTGCAAGCTCAGTGGGAATCGTGAAATTGACCTGGCTCTGGTTCGATTTTGGGAGCTGACGGGCAAATATGAACTGGCTGAAAAGCTGCTGCTGAACATGAGTCGCAAGCATCCCGGCGCCACTGAAGAGATTCTGTGCAAGCCCTGCTGGCAGCTGGAAATAGATCTGACACTGGTGCAATACTGGGAGGTCTCGGGCAAATATCGCCTCTCTGAAAGACTGCTGCTTAACATGAGTGGCAAGGACCCCGATGATAGTGAGGAGATCCTTTGCAAGCCTTGTGGAAATCATGATATTGATCTGGCTCTGGTGATGCTCTGGGAGATGATGGATAAACCTGAACAGACTGAAAGACTGCTGCTGAATATGAGTGGTAAGCACCCCGGTGACGACGAAGACAGCCTGTGCAAGCCCTCTGGCAATCATGAGATTGACCTGACTCTGGCACGCTGCTGGGAGAATGCAGGCAAATTTGGACGGGCTAAAAGACTGCTTGAGCGTGGCTGTGAATTCTATCATTCGATTGAATTTGAACTCACACTATTAAAGTTACCTACCGGGCAAGAAGGATTTATGGAAATGATTAGCCACTATCCGGAAAGTACCAATACCTTACTGGCTAACTCGGTCCATTATTTCAACCTGGCTTGTAAGCAGATCATTCAGGATGACCCGGAGTCAGGACAAGATAACCTTCATAAGGCTCTGGAATTTGTGGAATCAGCACTGAAGAAATACCCTCCGAGTGCGGGAGCTTTTTCCCAAAAAGCGCACTGTCTCAGAATGCTGGGGAAAAATGAGCACGAATGGAAGGAATGGTTTGATAGAGCAAGAGCCTTTGACTCCAGCCGGACACACAGGGCTAAAACTCATTTTTGGCGAAACAGGGAGGCCGCTGCCCTTCAGAAGTTATCGAACTCCAAAGAATAAAAAAACTTCCTTGAACCTTTATGACTGATGACTGTCCAACATGTCAGCAGCATAGATTTTCAGGGAATCTACATCATTATGAGTTACGGGCCAACACCTTCAGCCAGCGCTCCAGCCAGTTCGAGCACTTCAACATCGCAATCGTCTCCATATTGTGCATCAGGTTCCTATGCCGATGCGGTAAAAAGACGTCTATCCACCTCAAATCGGGAAATAAAATCTCTTACTCAACCGGTTCAACTTCCACAAGTTGTTCATCAACGTTCCACCTGTCCCTCAGATATTTCGGGTCGGCAGGCATCTGCCTGCCAGCCTGCTACGACATTGCAACCGTCAGGGTATTCTGCGTCAGGTTCAGATACCGGTGCATCAAAAGGGCGTAAATTTACCTTAAATCCAAACGCTGAAACGTTTATTCCACGTTCGCAACGTCCTCATGGTGGTCATCAACATTTGAACAGTCCCTCAAATACTCCAGACTGGCCAGCAACTGCATACCAGAGTTCTACTCCCCGGACCTTTCACCCAGAGGCGAAGACCTGCCATCCTGAAACTCTTAAAAAAGAGATCAAAAGCGCTTTAGCAATGCTCGACAATCATAATTTCACAGGTGCAGAAAAAGCATTCCGGGCCATCTTACACAGCAAGCATGGCATACCGAATCCGTTCGACAAGCAGACAGTAACCATAGGGCTTGCAAGATCGCTAAAAGAGCAAACCCGCGAAAAACAGATGGAAGCCTGCTCTATTCTGGAAGAACTCAGGTTAGATGGAACACTCGACAGGTTCGGAGCTTCGAGCATTGGTAACCTTGATCTGAACCTGAGCCTTTGCGAAGAGGCACTTGGAAGATACTTTGATGCCGAAACCCGACTGTTAAGACTGAGAAGAAAAAGACGCGATGCCGATGAGAGAGCCCTGTGCGAACCCTCTCGCTATTATACCGCAGATATAACTCATGCCCGACTGTGGCAGTCTACGGGCAAATACACTCTGTCTGAAACATTGTTACTGAACATAAAAACAGAACTGATTAAAAACCTGCAGTCAAAAGCCCACTCTACCGCTACATCAAAACTGCGTAATCACCTCAATACCGTCAATACGGCCCTGATGCGACTCTGGCAGTTGATTGGCAAACATCAAAAGGCTGAACTTCTGATGCTCGAAATCACTGGCAAGCGCCCCGATGACGATGAAGACATACTCTGCAGGCCATCTGATCATAAAAACATCGATCTGGCTCTGACGTTTATCTGGCGGGCGTTGGGCAAGCGAGAGCGGGCTGAGAGGCTGCTGCTGAACATGAGTCGCAAGCATCCCGATGACAGTGAGGAGATTCTCTGTAGACCCACTGGCGATCGTGCCATTGACATGGCTCTGGCGCGAACCTGGGAAGAAGAAATGGACAAACTTGAGCTGGCTGAAAAGCTATTGCTGAACATGAGCGGAAAGCGCCCCGGTGACAGCGAGGAAGAACTGTGCAAGCTCTGTGGGCATCATGACATTGATCTCTCTCTGGCGGTATTCTGGCAGAGGATGTACAAATATATGCGAACTGAAAAGCTACTGCTGAACATGAGTGGAAAGCGCCCCGGTGACAGCGAGGAAGCACTGTGCAAGCCCTGTGGGAATAGTGAAATTGACCTGGCTCTGGTGCGATTTTGGGAGCTGACGGGAAAATATAAACTGGCTGAAAAGCTGCTGCTGAACGTGAGTCACAAGCATCCCGGCGCCAGTGAAGAGATCCTGTGCAAGCCCTGCTGGCAGCAGGAAATTGATCTGACCCTGGTGCGATACTGGGAGGTCCTGGGCAAATATCACCTCTCTGAAAGACTGCTGCTTAACATGAGTGGCAAGGACCCTGATGGCAGTGAGGAGATCCTTTGCAAGCCTTGTGGAAACCATGATTTTGATCTGGCTCTGGCGGTGCTCTGGGAGAATATGGATAAACCTGAACGGACTGAAAGACTGCTGCTGAACATAAGTGGTAAGCACCCCGATGACGACGAAGACAGCCTTTGTAAGCCCTCTGGCAATCATGACATTGACCTGATTCTGGCACGCTGCTGGGAGATTACAGGCAAACATGAACGGGCTATAAATCTGGTTGAGCGTGGCTGTGAATTCTATCATTCGAATGAATTTGAACTCACACTGTTAAAGTTTTCTACCGGACAAGAAGAATTTATGGAAATGATTAGCCACTATCCGGAAAGTGCCAATACCTTGCTGGCTAACTCGATCCATTATTTCAGCCTGGCTTGTCAGCAGATCATTCAGGACACCCCGGAGTCAGGGCAAGATAACCTTCATAAGGCTCTGGAATTTGTGGAATCAGCACTGAAGAAATACCCACCAAGTGCGGGAGCTTATTCGCAAAAAGCGCACTGTCTCAGAATGCTGGGGAAAAATGAGCAAAAATGGAAGGAATGGTTTGCTAGAGCGAGAGCCTTTGACTCCAGCCGGACATACAGGTCTAAAACTCATTTTTGGCGAAACAGGGAAGCCGCAGCCCTTCAGAAGTTGTCGAATTCCAAAGAATAAAAAAACCTCCTTGAACCTTTATGCCTGATGACTGTCCAACATTTCCAACAGCATAGATTTTCAGAGAATCTCCATCATTATGAGTTACGGGCCAACACCTACAACCAGTGCTCCAGTGAGTTCGAGCATCAGGACATCGCAATCGTCTCAATATTGTGCGCCGGGTTCCTATGCCGATGCGGCAAAAAAGTCTCTAACTACCTCAGGCCGGGAAACTAAATCTCTTACTCAACCGGCTCAACTTCCACAAGTTGTTCATCACCGTTCCACCAATCCCTCAGATATTTCGGGTCGGCAGGCATCTGCCTGCCAGCCTGCTACGACACTACAACCGTCAGGGTATTGTGCGTCAGGTTCAGATACCGGTGCATCAAAAGGGCATAAATTTACCTTAAATCCAAACGCTGAAACGTTTATTCCACGTTCGCAACTTCATCATGGTCATCAGCATTCGAATAGACCCTCAAATACTCCAGACTGGCCAGCAACTGCATACCAGAGTTCTACTCCCCGGACGTTTAACCCGGAGGCGGAGACCTGCCCTCCTGGAGCGGTTAAAAAAGAGATCAAAAGCACTTTCGCAATCCTCAAAAATCAAAATTTCATAGATGCAGAAAAAGCATTCCGGACCATCTTAAACGGCAAGTGTGGTATACCGAATCGGTTCGAGAAGCAGGAAGCAACCATAGGGCTTGCAAGATCTCTAAAAGAGCAAACCTGCGAAAAACAGATGGAAGCCTGCTCTATTCTGGAAGAACTCAGGTTAGATGGAACACTCAACAGGTTCGGGGCTTCGACCATTAACAACCTTGATCTGACCCTGAGCCTTTGTGAAGAAGCACTTGGAAGACACCTTGATGCCGAAACCCGGCTGTTGAGACTGAGAAGAAAATGGCGCGATGCCGATAAGAAAGCCCTGTGCAAACCTTCCCGCTATTATGACGCAGATATTACTCATGCACGACTGTGGCAGTCTATGGGCAAATACACTCTGGCTGAAACACTGTTACAGAACATAAAAACAGAACTGATTAAAAACCTGCAGTCAAAACCCTACTCTCCTGCTATAGCACAACTGCCTAAATACCTCGATACCGTCAATATAGCCCTGGGGCGACTCTGGCAGTTGCTGGACAAACATCAAAAGGCAGAACTTCTGATGCTCGACATCATTGGCAAGCGCCCCGATGACGATGAGGACATACTCTGCAGGCAATCTGATCATAAAGACGTTGATCTGGCTCTGACGGTTATCTGGCGGGCGTTGGGCAAGCATGAACGGGCTGAGAGGCTGCTGCTGATCATGAGTCGCAAGCATCCCGATGACAGTGAGGAGATTCTGTGTAGCCCCACTGGCCATCGTGCCATTGACATGACTCTGGTGCGAACCTGGGATGAAATGGACAAATTTGAGCTGGCTGAAAAGCTACTGCTGAACATGAGTGGAAAGCGCCCCGGAGACAGCGAGGAAGAACTGTGCAAGCCCTGTGGGCATCATGACACTGATCTCACTCTGGCACTACTCTGGCAGAAGAAATACAACTATATACGAACTGAAAAGCTACTGCTTAACATGAGTGGAAAGCGCCCCGGTGACAGCGAGGAAGCACTGTGCAAGCTCTGTGGGAATCGTGAAATTGACCTGGCTCTGGTGCGATTTTGGGGGCTGGTGGGCAAATATAAACTGGCCGAAAAGCTGCTGCTGAACATGAGTCGCAAGCATCCCGGCGCCAGTGAAGAGATCCTGTGCAAACCCTGCTGGCAGCAGGAAATTGATCTGACACTGGTGCGATACTGGGAGGCCTTGGGCAAATATCACCTCTCTGAAAGACTGCTGCTTAACATGAGTGGCAAGGACCCCGATGACAGTGAGGAGAGCCTTTGCAAGCCTTGTGGAAACAATGATTTTGATCTGGCTCTGGCGATGCTCTGGGAGATGATGGAAAAACCTGAACGGACTGAAAGACTGCTGCTGAACCTGAGTGGTAAGCACCCCGATGACGACGAAGACAGCCTTTGCAAGCCCTCTGGCAATCATGACATTGACCTGACTCTGGCACGCTGCTGGGAGATTACAGGCAAACTAGGACGGGCTAAAAGACTGGTTGAGCGTGGCTGTGAATTCTATCATTCGAATGAATTTGAACTCACACTGTTAAAATTATCTGTCGGGCAAGAAGGATTTATGGAAATGATTAGCCGCTATCCGGAAAGTGCCAATACCTTGCTGGCTAACTCGATCCATTATTTCAGCCTGGCTTGTGAGCAGATCATTCAGGATAACCCTGAGTCAGGACAAGATAACCTTCATAAGGCTCTGGAATTTGTGGAATCAGCACTGACAAAGTACCCACCGAGTGCGGGAGTTTATTCCCAAAAAGCGCACTGTCTCAGAATGCTGGGAAAAAGTGAGCAAGAATGGAGGGAATGGTTTGATAGAGCGGAAGCCTTTGACTCCAGCCGGACATACAGGGCGAAAACTCATTTTTGGCGAAACAGGGAGGCCGCTGCCCTGCAGAAGTTATCGAATCTCAAAGAATAAAAAAACTTCCTTGAACCTTTATGACTGATGACTGTCCAATAAGTACCTAACCAGTTGGTTTCGCATATTCTGGACGGCGGCTTTTTCCATCCTTCTGCGTTCCAACTCTGGTTGCGTAGCTATGGCTACGCGCCCGTCGTTGCGCCTTGAAGGATGAAAAAATCCACTCGCCAGAATATGCGAAACCAACTGGCCAGGTACTGAGCATAGATTTTCAGGGAATCTACATCATTATGAGTTACGGGCCAACACCTACAACCAGCGCTCCAGCCAGTTCGAGCACTGCGACATCGCAATCGTCTCAATATTGTGTGTCTGGCTCCTATGCCGATGCGGTTAGAAAACGTCTATCTACCTCTAATCGGGAAACTAAATCTCTTACTCAACCTGCTCAACTTCCACGAGGTGTTCGTCAACATTCGACCAATCCCTCAAATATTTCGGGTCGGCAGGCATCTGTCTGCCAGCCTGCTAAGACATCTCGGCCGTCACAGTATTGTGCGTCAGGTTCAGATACCGGTGCATCAAAAGGGCGTAGATCTACCTTAAATCCGAAAGCTGAAAGGTTTATTCCACGTTCGCAACGTCCTCATGGTGGTCATCAACATTCGAACAGTCCCTCAAATATTCCAGACTGGCCAGCAACTGCATACCAAAGCGCTACTCCCCTGAAGTTTCACCCAGAGGCGAGGGCCTGCCCTCCTGAAATTCTTAAAAAAAAGATCAAAAGCGCTTTCGCAATGCTCAACAATCAAAATTTCACAGATGCAGAAAAAGCATTCCGGGCCCTCTTAAACGGCAAGCATGGCATACCGAATCGGTGCGAAAAGCAGGAAGCAACCATAGGGCTTGCAAGATCTCTAAAAGAGCAAACCTGCGAAAAACAGATGGAAGCCTGCTCTATTCTGGAAGAACTCAGGTTAGATGAAAAACTTACCAGGTTCGGGGCTTCGACCATTAATAACCTTGATCTGACCCTGAGCCTTTGTGAAGAAGCACTTGGAAGACACCTTGATGCCGAAACTCGACTGTTGAGACTGAGAAGAAAATGGCGCGATGCCGACATGAGAGCCCTGTGTGAACCTTCTCGCTATTATGCCGCAGATATTAGTAATGCCCGACTGTGGCAGTCTATGGGCAAATACACTCTGGCTGAAACACTATTACTGAACATAAAAACAGAACTGATTAAAAACCTGCAGTCAAAACCTTACTCTCCTGCTACAGCACAACTGCCTAAATACCTCCATACCGTCAATATGGCCCTGGGGCGACTCTGGCAGTTGCTGGACAAACGTCAAAAGGCAGAACTCCTGATGCTCGACATCATTGGCAAGCGCCCCGATGACGATGAGGACCTACTCTGCAGGCAATCTGACCATAGAGACGTTGATCTGACTCTGACGTTTATCTGGCGGGCGTTGGGCAAGCAAGAGCGGGCTGAGAGGCTGCTGCTGAACATGAGTCGCAAGCATCCCGATGACAGTGAGGAGATTCTGTGTAGCCCCACTGGCCATCGTGCCATTGACATGACTCTGGTGCGAACCTGGGATGAAATGGACAAATTTGAGCTGGCTGAAAAGCTACTGCTGAACATGAGTGGAAAGCGCCCGGGTGACAGCGAGGAAGAACTTTGCAAGCTCTGTGGGCATCATGACACTGATCTCACTCTGGCACTACTCTGGCAGAGGAAATGCAACTATATACGAACTGAAAAGCTACTGCTGAACATGAGTGGAAAGCGCCCCGGCGACAGCGAGGAAGCACTGTGCAAGCCCTGTGGGAATCGTGAAATTGACATGGCTCTGATGCGATATTGGGAGCTGACGGGCAAATATAAACTGGCTGAAAAGCTGCTGCTGAACATGATTCGCAAGCATCCCGGCGCCAGTGAAGAGATCCTGTGCAAGCCCTGCTGGCAGCTGGAAATTGATCTGACACTGGTACGACACTGGCAGGTCTCGGGCAAATATCACCTCTCTGAAAGACTGCTACTTAACATGAGTGGCAAGGACCCTGATGGCAGTGAGGAGAGCCTTTGCAAGCCTTGTGGAAATTATGATATTGATCTGGGTCTGGCGACGCTCTGGGTGATGATGGATAAACCTGAACGGGCTGAAAGACTGCTGCTGAACATAAGTGGTAGGCACCCCGGTGACGACGAAGACAGCCTGTGCAAGCCCTTTGGCAATCATGACATTGACCTGACTCTGGCACGCTGCTGGGAGATTACAGGCAAACTTGGACGGGCTAAAAGACTGGTTGAGCGTGGCTGTGAATTCTATCATTCGAATGAATTTGAACTCACACTGTTAAAATTATCTGTCGGGCAAGAAGGATTTATGGAAATGATTAGCCGCTATCCGGAAAGTGCCAATACCTTGCTGGCTAACTCGATCCATTATTTCAGCCTGGCTTGTGAGCAGATCATTCAGGATAACCCTGAGTCAGGACAAGATAACCTTCATAAGGCTCTGGAATTTGTGGAATCAGCACTGACAAAGTACCCACCGAGTGCGGGAGTTTATTCCCAAAAAGCGCACTGTCTCAGAATGCTGGGAAAAAGTGAGCAAGAATGGAGGGAATGGTTTGATAGAGCGGAAGCCTTTGACTCCAGCCGGACATACAGGGCGAAAACTCATTTTTGGCGAAACAGGGAGGCCGCTGCCCTTCAGAAGCTATCGAATCTCAAAGAATAAAAAATATCCTTGAACCTTTATGACTGATGACTGTCGAATAAGTACCTAGGTACTTAGCATAGATTTTCAGGGAATCTACATCATTATGAGTTACGGGCCAACACCTACAACCAGCGCTCCAGCCAGTTCGAGCTGTACGACATCGCAATCGTCTCCATATTGCGCGTCAGGTTCCTATGCCGATGCGGCAAGAAACCGTCAATCCACCACAAATCGGGAAATAAAATCTCTTACTCAATCGGCTCAACTTCCACAAGTTGTTCATCAACGTTCCACCAGTCCCTCAGATATTTCAGGTCGGCAGGCATCTGCCTGCCAGCCTGCTACGACATCTCAGCCGTCAGGGTACTGTGCGTCAGGCTCAGATAGCGGTGCATCAAAAGGGCGTAGATCTACCTTAAATCCGAACGCTAAAACGTTTATTCCACGTTCACAACTTCCTCATGGTGGTCATCAAGATTCGAACAGACCCTCAAGGCCAGCAACTGCAGACCAGAGTTCTACTCTCCGGACCTTTCACCCAGAGGCGAAGACCTGCCCTCCTGAAGTTTTTAAAAAAGAGATCAAAAGCGCTTACGCAATGCTCAACAATCAAAATTTCATAGATGCAGAAAAAGCATTCCGGACCCTCTTAAACGGCATGCATGGCATACCGAATCGCTTCGACAAGCAGGAAGCAACCATAGGGCTTGCAAGATCTCTAAGAGAGCAAACCCACGAAAAACAGCTGGAAGCCTGCTCTATTTTGGAAGAGCTCAGGTTAGATGGAAAACTTACCAGGTTAGGAGCCTCGACCATTAGTAACCTTGATCTGTGCCTGAGCCTCTGTGAAGAAGCACTTGGAAGACACCTTGATGCCGAAACCCGACTGTTGAGACTGAGAAAAAAAATGCGCAATGCCAATGAGAGAGCCCTGTGCGAACCTTCTCACTATTATGCCGCAGATATCAGTAATGCACGACTTTGGCAGCTTATGGGCAAATACACTCTGGCTGAAACATTGTTACTGAACTTAAAGACAGAACTGATTAAAAACCTGCAGTCAAAACCCTATTCTCCTGCGACATCAAAACTGCGTAGACACCTCGATACCGTCAACATGGCCCTGATGCGACTCTGGCAGTTGATGGGCAAACATCAAAAGGCTGAACTTCTGATGCTCGACCTCATTGGCAAGCGCCCCGATGACGATGAGGACATACTCTGCAGGCAATCTGATCATAAAGACGTTGATCTGGCTCTGACGTTTATCTGGCGGGCGTTGGGCAAGCATAAGCGGGCTGAGAGACTGCTGCTGAACATGAGTCGCAAGCATCCCGATGACAGTGAAGAGATTCTGTGTCGCCCCACTGGCCATCGTGCCATTGACATGGCTCTGATGCGCACCTGGGATGAAATGAACAAACTTGAGCTGGCTGAAAAGCTACTGCTGAACATGAGTGGAAAGCGCCCCGGTGACAGCGAGGAAGAACTGTGCAAGCCCTGTGGGCATCATGACATTGATCTCTCTCTGGCACTAATCTGGCAGAGGAAATACAAATATATACGAACTGAAAAGCTACTGCTGAACATGAGTGGAAAGCGCCCCGGTGACAGCGAGGAAGAACTGTGCAAGCCCTGCGGGCATCATGACATTGATCTCTCTCTGGCACTACTCTGGCAAAGGATATACAAATATATACGAACTGAAAAGCTACTGCTGAACATGAGTGGAAAGCGCCCCGGTGACAGCGAGGAAGAATTGTGCAAGCTCTGTGGGAATCGTGAAAGTGACCTGGCTCTGGTTCGATTTTGGGAGCTGACGGGCAGATATACACTGGCTGAAAAGCTGCTGCTGAACATGAGTCGCAAGCATCCCGACGCCAGTGAAGAGATTCTGTGCAAACCCTGCTGGCAGCATGACATTGATCTGGCTCTGGTGCGATGCTGGCAGCTTACAGGCAAATATAAACTTTCTGAAAGACTGCTGTTGAATATGATTGGCTGGCAACCCAATGACAGTGAGGAGATCCCGGGCAAGTCCGGTGGTCATGATGTTCTTTACCTGGCTCTCGCACGGCTCTGGGAGATGATGGATAAACCTGAACGGACTGAAAGACTGCTGCTGAACATAAGTGGTAAGCACCCCGGTGACGACGAAGACAGCCTGTGCAAGCCCTCTGGCAATCACGACATTGACCTGACTCTGGCACGCTGCTGGGAGAATACCGGCAAACTTGGACGGGCTGAAAGGCTGCTTAAGCGTGGCTGTGAATTTTATCATTCGAATGAATTTGAACTCACACTATTAAAGTTATTAACCGGGCAAGAAGGATTTATGGAAATGGTTAGCTACTATCCGGAAAGTGCCAATACCTTGGTGGCTAAATCGATCCATTATTTCAGTCTGGCTTGTGAGCAGATCATTCAGGATAACCCTGAGTCAGGACAAGATAACCTTCATAAGGCTCTGGAATTTGTGGAATCGGCACTGAAAAAGTACCCACCGATTGCGGGAGCTTTTTCCCAAAAAGCGCACTGTCTCAGAATGCTGGGGAAAAGTGAGCAAGAATGGAGGGAATGGTTTGATAGAGCGGAAGCCTCTGACTCCAGCCGGACATACAGGGCTAAAACTCATTTATGGCGAAACAGGGAAGCCGCTGCCCTTCAGAAGTTATCGAATCTCAAAGAATAAAAAACGCCCTTGAACCTTTATGACTGATGACTGTCCAACAGCCTAGATTTTCAGGGAATCTCCATCATTATGAGTTACGGGCCAACACCAACAACCAGCGCTCCAGTGAGTTCGAGCACTACGACATCGCACTCGTCTCCATATTGTGCGTCAGGTTCCTATGCCGATGCGGCAAAAAAACGTCCATCTAGTTCAAATCAGCAAGCTAAATCTCTCAATCCACCGGCTCAACTTCCACAAGTTGTTCATCAACGTTCGACCAGTCCCTCAAATATTTCAGGTCGGCAGGCATCTGCCTGCCAGCCTGCTACGACATCGCAACCGTCACGGTATTGTGCGTCAGGTTCCTATGCCGATGCGGCAAAAAAGCCGCCATCTGCCCCAAATCGGGAAGCTAAACCTCTTGCTCCACGCGCTCAACTGGCAAAGGGTGTTCATCAACATTCGAACAAATCCTCAAATATTTCAGGCCAGCAGGCATCAGCTTACCAAAGGTCTACCCCCAGGACGCTTTATCCAGAGGCAAAGACCCCCTCTCCTGCAGCTATTAGAAAAGAGATCAATAGTGCTTTCGCAATACTGAGACATCAAAATTTCACAGACGCAGAAAAAGCATTTCGAGTCATCTTAAAGAAATACCAAGGCAATCTGAGTCCATTCAACAAACAGAACACGACCATAGGGCTTGCAAGAGCGCTGAAAGAACAGACCAACGAAAAACAGTTAGAAGCCTACTCTCTTCTGGAAGCGCTCAGATTGGATGGAACATGCAATAAGTTTGGCGCTTCGACCATTCACAACCTTGATCTGAACCTGAGCCTCTGTGAAGAGGCACTTGGATGGCACTTTGCCGCCGAAACACGACTTTTGAGGCTCAGACGGAAAAGCACCAATGCCTATGAGAAGACCCTGTGCAAGCCTTCTGGCTATTATGCTGCAGATATTACTAATGCCAGACTGTGGCAGTCTATGGGCAAACACAGGCTGGCTGAAACACTCCTCCTGAAAATAAAAGAGGAGTTGATTAAAAAGCTGCAGTCGAAACCGGACTCTCCTGCGGCACAAAAACTGCGTAAATACCTCGGTAAGGTCAATATGGCCCTGGCGCGACTCTGGCAGCTGATGGAGAAATATCAACTGGCTGAAGACCTCTTGCTGGACATGAGCGGCAAGCACCCCGATGACTATATGGACATTCTCTGCAAGCTCACCAAGTGTGAAGACATTGACCTGGCTCTGTCGGTACTCTGGCGGTTAATGGGCAAATATGAACAGTCTGAGAGACTGCTGCTGAACATGAGTAACAAACGTCCCGATGACAGTGAGGACACTCTCTGCAAACCTTCCGGGAATCATGACATTGACCTGGCTCTGGTGCGACTCTGGGAAGAAACGCGTAAACATGAGCTGGCTGAAAAACTGCTGCTACTCATGATTGGCAAGCACCCCAATGACAGTGTGAAGGTTCTGTGTAAGCCCTTTGGGAAAGCTAACATTGACCTGGCCCTGGTGCGGCTCTGGCAGATAATGGGCAAATTTAAACAGTCTTCAGAACTTCTGCTGAACATGTGCGGTTCGCGACCCGGTGCCAGTGAGGAAGAAATGTGCATGCCCTCCGGGCATTGTGACACTGACCTGACCCGGGCTCGATTCTGGCAGATGGAGGGCAGACACAACCTGGCTGAAAGGCTGCTGCTGAACATGGGTGGCAAGCATCCCGGTGCCAGTGAAGAGATTCTCTGCAAGCCCTGCTGGCAGCAGGAAATTGATCTGACACTGATGCGACACTGGGAGGTCACGGGCAAATATCACCTCTCTGAAAGGCTGCTGCTGAACATGAGTGGCAAGGACCCCGATGGCAGTAAGGAGATCCTTTGCAAGCCCTGTGGGAATCATGATTTTGATCTGGCTCAGGCGATGCTCTGGGAGATCATGGATAAACCCGAATGGACTGTACTCCTGCTACTGAACATGAGCAGCAAGCACGCCAATGACACTGAAGACAGCCTGTGCAAACCCTCTGGCAATCATAACGTTGATATGGCTCTGGCACGCTTTTGGGGGAGGATAGGCAAACATGAACAGGCTGAAAGACTGCTTAAGCAAGGCTGTAAATTATATCATTCGAATGAATTTGAACAGGCACTACTCAGCCAATCTGCCGGGCAAGAAGGATTTATGGAAATGATTAGCCACTATCCGGAAACGATCAATACCCTGTTGGCTACCTCTATCCATTATTTCAACCTGGCTTGCAAGCAAATAATCGATACAGGTCCAGAGTCAGGACAAGATAACCTTCATAAGGCTCTGGAAATTGTGGAATCGGCACTGAAGAAATACCCTCCCAGTGCGGGAGCTTTTTCGCAAAAAGCGCACTGTCTCAGAATGCTGGGGAAAAATGAGCAAGAATGGAGGGAATGGTTTGATAGAGCGGAAGCCTTCGACGTCAGCCGGGCATACAGGGCAAAAACTCATCTTTGGCGAAGCAGGGAAGCCGCTGCCCTCCAGAAGTTATCGAATCTCAAAGAATAAAAAAAACATCCTTGAACTTTTATGCCTGATGATTGTCCAATAAGCACCTAACCAGTTGGTTTCGCATATTCTGGACGGCGGCTTTTTCCATCCTTCTGCGTTCCAACTCTGGTTGCGTAGCTATGGCTACGCGCCCATCGTTGCGCCTTGAAGGATGAAAAAATCCACTCGCCAGAATATGCGAAACCAACTGGTCAGGTACTTAGCATAGATTTTCAGGGAATCTATATCATTATGAGTTACGGGCCAACACCTACAACTAACGCTCCAGCGAGTTCGGGCACTAAGACATCGCAATTATCTCAATATTGTGCGTCAGGTTCAGATACCGGTGCAGCAAAAGGGCGTGAATTTACCTTAAATCCAAACGCTGAAACGTTTATTCCACGTTCACAACTTCCTCATCGTGGTCATCAACATTGGCACAGACCCTCAAATATTCAAGACCGGCCAGTAACTTCATGCCAGCGCCCTACTCCCCGGACGTTTCACCCAGAGGCGAAGACCTACTCTCCTGTAGCCCTTAGAAAAGAGATCAATAGCGCTTTCGCAATGCTCAACAATCAAAATTTCATTGATGCAGAAAAAAAATTCCGGGTCATCTTAAACAGCATACATGGCATACCGGATCCATTCGAAAAGCGGAACGTAACCGTAGGGCTTGCAAGATCGCTAAAAGAGCAAACCTGCGAAAAACAGTTGGAAGCCTGCTCTATTCTGGAAGAACTCAGGTTAGATGGAACACTCAACAGGTTCGGGGCTTCGACCATTTATAACCTTGATCTGACCCTGAGCCTCTGTGAAGAGGCACTTGGAAGACACTTTGATGCCGAAACCCGACTGTTGAGGCTGAGAAAAAAAAGGCTCGATGCCGATGAGAGAACCCTGTGCGAACCTTCTCGCTATTATGCCGCAGATATTAATAATGCCCGACTGTGGCAGTCTATGGGCAAATACACTCTGGCTGAAACACTGTTCCTGAACATAAAAAAAGAACTGATTAAAAAGCTGCAGTCAAATCCCTATTCTCCTGATACATCAAAACTGCGTAAATACCTCGATACCGTCAATATAGCCCTGGTGCGACTCTGGCAGTTTATGGACAAACATCAAGAGGCTGAACTCCTGATGCTCGGAATCATTGGCAAGCGCCCCGATGACCATGAGGACGTACTCTGCAGGCAATCTGATCGTAAAGACGTTGATCTGGCTCTGACGTTTATCTGGCGGGCGTTGGGCCAGCATGAGCGGGCTGAGAGGCTGCTGCTGAACATCAGTCGCAAGCATCCCGATGACAGTGAGGAGATTCTCTGTCGCCCCACTGGCGATCCTGCCATTGACATAGCTCTGGTGCGAATCTGGGAAGAATTGGACAAATTTGAGCTGGCTGAAAAGCTGCTGCTGAACATAAGTGGCAAGAGACCCGACGACAATGAGGAGCTCCTGTGTGAACCCTTTGGGCATCATGATATTGATCTCGGTCTGGCACTGCGCTGGCAGAGGAAATACAAATATATACGAGCTGAAAAACTACTGCTCAACATGAGTGGAAAGCGCCCCGGTGACAGCGAGGAAGAACTGTGCAAGCTCTCTGGGAATCGTGAAATTGATTTGGCTCTGGCACGACATTGGGAGCTGACGGGCAGATATAAACTGGCTGAAAAGCTGCTTCTGAACATCTGTGGCATGCACCCCAATGCCAGTATAGACAGCCTGTGCAGCTCCTGTGGGAACATGGAAAATGACCTCGCTCGGGTGAGACTCTGGGAAATGATGGGCAAACATGAATGGTCTGAAAAGCTGATGCTGAACATGATTGGCATGCCCCCCGGAGCTATTGTGGAAGAGCTGTGCAAACCATTTGGGCATCATGACATTGACCTGACTCGGGCGCGACTCTGGCAGGAAATGAAGAAATTTGAACTGTCTGAAAGGCTGCTGCTGAACATGAGTGGCAAGCACTTCAATGCCGATGAAGACAGCCTGTGCAAACCTTCCGGGAATCAACAGATTGACCTGACTTTGGTAAGACTATGGGACACTACGGGCAAATGTGAACAGGCTGAAAGACTGACCAGGCGTTGCTGTGAGTTATATCATTCGAATGAATGGCAATTAACCCTGTTGTGCTTATCTACCGGGAAAGCGGGATTTCTGGAAATGATCAGCCGCTGTCCGGAAAGTGTCAATACTCTGGTGGCTACCTCGATCCATTATTTCACCCTGGCTTGTGACCAGATAAAAAAAGACGGCCCGGAGTCTGCAAAGGAGAACCTTGAAAAGGCGCTTGAGCAGGTTGAATCAGCGTTGCAAAAGTACCCTCCGAATGCGGGAGCTTATTCACAAAAAGCCCATTGTCTCAGGATGCTGGGTCGAAGTAAGCAACAATGGAGAGAATGTTTTGCTAGAGCGCAAGCCCTTGACTACAGCCGAAACCAAAAGGGGAAAGCCGATTTTTGGCGGAGGCACGAATACATTGCTCTTGAGATAGTAAGAGGTCTCACAGGTTAGATGGCCTTGTACTTTATTACGTCCACTGCCTGTCAAAAAGTGTAAGTTTCAGGGAATTAATGAGGCTATGAATTACGGATTACCAATAACAACCAGTTTCGCGACCCGTTCGTGCACCGCAACCGTTGCCACACCTCAACCGCTGCAATATTGTGCCTCAGGTTCAAATGCTAACACTGAAACAACAAAGCCTCCGTTTAAATTAAACCCGAAAGCGCCAGCGTTTATTCCACGGATGCAACCTGATCAACCTGTTCAGAAAGATCCGGGCGTACCCTCAAATATCCTGGACCGGCGAGCAAAGGCATACCAGTGTATGTCTCCCCGAACGTTTCAGCAAAGGGTGAATAAATCCTGTCCTGAAACGGCTAAAAGGATCGATAGCGCTTTCAAACTATTAAAAAAACAAGATTACATAAATGCAGAAGCAGCATTCCGGACCATCTTGCAAGATGAACAACTGAATGAATTCGATCACCAGAGAACCGTCATAGGGCTTGCAAGATCGCTGAAAGAACAAACCTCGGAAAAGAAGAAAGAAGCCCTTACTCGTCTGGAAGAACTCAGGGTGAATGGTACGTTCACCGAGTCTGGAGCTTCAACCATTCGTAACCTTGATCTGACCATGAGCCTCTGCGAACAGGCACTTGGACGGTTCCATGATGCGCAAGCACGACTTTTAAGGTTGAGAAACAAAAAGCCCGATGCAGACGCGGAGACACTTTGCCAGCACTCTGGCTATTTTGACGTTGATATCGCTAATGCACGACTATGGCAGCATATGAGAAAATACCAGCTGGCTGAAAAACTGCTGTTGGGCATGAAAGCAGGGCTGATTGAAAAGCTGCAGTCGGACCCACACGCTGGCATAGTGGAAAGGCTGCATAATTACCTCGATAGTGTAAATATAGCTCTGGTGCGATACTGGCAAGAGCAGTGCCAATATGATCGGGCTGAAGATCTGTTGCTGAACATGGGTGGCAAGCACCTCGATGAAAGTATCGAGACCCTTTGCAAACCCTCTGGGCATCATGACATAGACCTGGTACGACACTGGCAGGTGATGGGCAAATATGAATGGGCTGAAAAACTGCTGCTCAACATGATTGGCAAAGACTCCAAAGACAGTATCGAGATCCTCTGTACAGCCTCTGAGCACCCCGAATTCGATCTGTCTCTGGCGCTTCTCTGGCATGCGACAGGCAGACTTCAACTGAGTGAAAAACTGCTGCTCAATATGATTTCCAGGCACCCTGATGACGCTGAGGAGATCCTGTGCACGGCCTCTGGAAAACATGAGATTGATCTGGCTCTTGTACGACTCTGGCAGGAGATGGGCGAATATCAAAGGGCTGAAATACTGCTGTTAAACCTGAGTCTCAAACACCCCGATGAGAGAGAGGAGTCCTTGTGTCAGCCCTGTGGGCATCATGACATTGACCTGACCCTCGCTCGACTCTGGCAGAAGTTGAACAAACATAAACAAGCAGGAATACTGCTGCTGAACATGAGTGGCAAGCGCCCCGATGCCGCTATGGAAGAACTTTGCAGGCCCTGTGGCAACCGTGACATTGACCTGGCTCTGGCGCTGCATTGGGAGATAGTGAATAAACATCATCTAACTGAAGGGCTGCTGCTGAACATGAGCAACAAGGACCTCAACGACAGTGAGGACAGTCTGTGCATGCCTTGCGGGAATCATGATATTGATCTGGCTCTGGTACGCCTCTGGGAGCTAATCGACAAAGGTAAACAGGCTGAAAGACTGATTGAGCGTTGCTGTAAATTATACCATTCGGATGAATGTGAATTATCCTATCTGTCCTTATCTGCCGGGAAAGCAAAGTTTATGGAGGTGATTAACGGGTATTCGGAAAGTGCCAATAAGTTGCTGCTTATCTCAATCCATTATTTTGTAATGGCGTGTAAGCAGATATCAGAAGCCAGTCCGAAGTCAGGAGAGGAAAACCTCATTAAGGCGCTTGAGCATGTGCAATTAACACTTGAGAGGTACCCCCCGACTGCGGGAGCTTATTCACAAAAAGCGCACTGTCTCAGAATGCTGGGCGCCAATGAGCAAGAATGGAGGAAATGCTTCCAAAAAGCCCAAGCCCTTGACTCCAACCGAAAACAGAAGGGTAAATCGGATACCTGGCGAAGCAACGAATACGCGGCTCTTCAAAAAGTACTGGCTCAGACATAAGCATGAACTTTTATATCCGTTGACTGTCCAATGGCACAAGTTTCAGAGGAAGTTTCATGACTATGAATGACGGATTACCACCAACCTACAACTGCGCATCCGTTACGACATCGCAACCGGCGCAAAATCGCTTTACTGACTCCAATGAGGAAGCAAAGCCTCCATTTAAATTAAACCCGAAAGCTCCACCGTTTATTCCTCGTGCTTCTGGTGTTGATCGACTTTCGAACACACCCACAACTATTAATCGCCGACAAACAACTGCGTGCCTGACACTTTCTTCCCAGACATTGCACCCATCGGTGAAGAGGACATCTCCTGAAGCGGCCAGTGAAAAGATCAATAGCGCTTTCGATTTATTGATGAACCAAAATTTCATTGACGCGGAAAACACATTCCGGGCCATCTTGCAAGAATACGCGGACTTACTGAGAACATCCGACTACCAAAGATCAATCATAGGGCTGGCAAGATCACTCAGAGAGCAAACCTGTGAAAAGCAAAAAGAAGCCTGTTTTCATCTGGAAAAACTAAGGTTGACTGGAGAGTTAAACGAATTCGGGGCTTCAACCATTCGTAACCTTGATCTGACCCTGAGTCTCTGTGAACAGACACTTGGGAAGAACCCTGATGCTGAAGCACGACTTTTGAAACTGAGAGACAAAAAGCCCGGTGCTGATGAAGAAACCCTTTGCCAGCATTCTAATTATTTTGATGCTGACATGGCTAATGCACGACTATGGCAGTTTATGAGGAAATACCAGCTGACTGAAAAGCTGCTGCACAGCATGAAATACGGGCTCATTGACAGGCTGCAGTGGAACCTGCACGCAGCGCTTGCAGAAAAACTGCAAGATTTCCTCCATAAAGTCAATATAGCTCTGGCGCGATGCTGGCAAGAGACAGGCCAATATGAATGGGCTGAAGATCTGCTGCTCAACATGAGTGGCAAGTACCCCGGTAACAGTATCGAGCTCCTGTGCAAGCCCTCCCGTCATAATGACGTGAACCTGGCCCTGGTGCGACTCTGGGAAGTAAAGGGTAAACATGAGCTGGCTGAAAGACTAATGCTGGCCATGAGTGGCAAGTGCCCCGATGACAATGAGGAGACCCTGTGCACGCCTTTTGGAAAACATGAAATTGATCTGACTCTGGCACAATTCTGGCAGGTGACAGGCAAACATCAACTGAGTGAAAAACTGTTGCTCAACCTGATTGACAAGCACCCCGATGACGCTGAGGAGATCCTGTTCACGCCCTCTGGAAAACATGATATTGATCTGGCTCTTGCACGACTCTGGGAGGTAACGGGCCAATATCAACGGTCCGAAAAACTGCTGTTGAGCATGAGTGTCAGGCACCCCGATGTGAATGAGGAGACCTTGTGTCAGCCCTGTGGACATAATGACATTGACCTGACTCTGGTTCGACTCTGGCAGAAGTTGAACAAACATAAACAAGCAGAAATACTGCTGCTGAACATGAGTAACAAGCGCCCCGATGCCGCTATAGAAGAACTTTGCAGGCCCTGTGGAAACCATGATATTGACCTGGCTCTGGCGCTGCATTGGGAGATAGAGAACAAACATCATCTAACTGAAGGGCTGCTGCTGAACATGAGCAACAAGCACCTCTTCGACAGTGAGGACAGCCTGTGCATGCCTTGCGGGAATCATGATATTGATCTGGCTCTGGTACGCCTCTGGCAGATGATCGACAAAGATAAACAGGCTGAAAAACTGATTGAGCGTTGCTGTGACTTATACCATTCCGATGAATGTGAATTATCACATTTGTCCTTATCTGTCGGGAAAGCAAGCTTTATGGAGGTGATTAACAGGTATCCGGAAAGTGCCAATCAGTTGTTGGTTATCTCAATCCATTATTTTGCACTGGCGTGTAAGGAGATATCAGAAGCCGGTCCCAAGTCAGGAGAGGAAAACCTCATTAAGGCGCTTGAGCATGTGGAATTAACACTTGAGAGGTACCCCCCGACTGCTGGAGCTTATTCACAAAAAGCGCACTGTCTCAGAATGATGGGGAAAAATGAGCAAGAATGGGGGGAATACTTCCAAAAAGCCAATGCCCTTGACTCCGCCCGAAAATATAGGGGTAAAACGGACGCCTGGCGAAGCAACGAATACGCGGCTCTTCAAAAAGTATTTGCTCAGACATAAGCATGAACTTTTATGTCTATTGACTGTCCAAGAGCGTAAGTTCCCAGGAAGGTCATTTGGCCATGAGCTACGGATTACCCACAAAAATTGCCTCGACCAGTTCTAAAAGCACCACGACATCACAGCCGTCAGAGTATTCTGCATCAGGTTCAGATACCGGTGCGTCAAAAGGGCGAAAATTTACCTTGAATCCGAACGCTGAAACATTTATCCCACGTTCGCAACTTCCTCATGGAGATCATCGTGGTCATCAGCATTCGAACAGACCCTTAAATATTCCAGACCGGTCAGCAACTGCATGCCAGAGACCTACTCCCCGGACGTTTCAACCAGAGGCGAAGACCTACCCTCCTGACGCTCTTAAAAAAGAGATCAGTAGCGCTTACACAATGCTCAACAATAAAAATTTCATAGATGCAGAAAAAGCATTCCGGGTCATCTTACACGGCAAGCATGACATACCGGATCCGTTCGACAAGCATAACGTGATCATAGGACTTGCAAGATCGCTAAAAGAGCAAACCTGCGAAAAACAGCTGGAAGCCTGCTCTATTCTGGAAGAACTCAGGTTAGATGGAAAATTCACCAGGTTTGGGGCTTCGATCATTTATAACCTTGATCTTACCCTGAGCCTCTGTGAAGAGGCACTTGGAAGACTCTTTGATGCCGAAACCCGACTGTTGAGACTGAGAAAAAAAAGCCGCAATGCCGATGAGAAAACCCTGTGCGAACCTACTTGCTATTATAACGCAGATATTAATAATGCCCGACTGTGGCAGTCTATGGGCAAATACACTCTGGCTGAAACACTGTTCCTGAACATAAAAAAAGAACTGATCAAAAAGCTGCAGTCAAATCCCTATTCTCCTGATACATCAAAACTGCGTAAATACCTCGATACCGTCAATTTGGCTCTGGGGCGAATCTGGCAGTTGATGGACAAACATCAAATGGCTGAAGAAGTGCTGCTGGAGATGGTTGGCAAACACTCCGGTGACAGTGAAGACACGCTCTGCAAGCACTCTGGTCATAAAGACATTGACCTGGCTCTGGTGCGAGTCTGGCAAGCAAAGGGTAAATATGAACAGGCTGAGAGACTGCTGCTGAGCATGAGCCAAAAGCATCCCGATGACAGTGAGGAGACTCTGTGCAACTCCACCAGCCACAACGACATTGACTTGGCTCTGGTGCGAATCTGGCAAGTGAGGGGTAACTATCAACGGGCTGAGAGACTGCTGCTGAACATGAGTCGCAAGCGTCCCGATGACAGTGAGGAGATTCTGTGCAACCCCATTGACCATCGTGACATTGACCTGGCTCTGGTGCGACTCTGGGAAGTAATGAACAAACAAGAGCTAGCAGAAAAACTGCTTCTGAACATGAGTGGAAAGCGCCCCGGTGACAGCGAGGAAGAACTGTGCAAGCTCTCTGGGAATCTTGAAATTGATATGGCTCTGGCACGACATTGGGAGCTGACGGGCAAATATAAACTGACTGAAAAGCTGCTGCTGAACATGAGTGGAAAGCGCCCCGGTGACAGCGAGGAAGAACTGTGCAAGCTCTGTGGGAATCGTGAAATTGATATGGCTCTGGTGCGACTCTGGGAAGTAATGAACAAACAAGAGCTGGCAGAAAAACTGCTGCTGAACATGAGTGGAAAGTGCCCCGGTGACAGCGAGGAAGAACTGTGCAAGCTCTCTGGGAATCGTGGAATTGATATGGCTCTGGCACGACATTATGAACTGACGGGCAACTATAAACTGGCTGAAAAGCTGCTGCTGAACATGAGTGGAAAGCGCCCCGGTGACAGCGAGGAAGAACTGTGCAAGTTCTGTGGGAATCGTGAAATTGATTTGACTCTGACACGACATTGGGAGCTGGCGGGCAAATATAAACTGGCTGAAAAGCTGCTGCTGAACATGTCTGGCAAGCACCCCAATGCCAATATACACAGCCTGTGCAGCTCCTGTGGGGACATGGAAATTGACCTGGCTCTGGTGAGACTCTGGGAAATGATGGGCAAACATGAATGGTCTGAAAAGCTGATGCTGAACATGATTGGCATGCCCCCCGGAGCTATTGCAGAAGAGCTGTGCAAACCATTTGGGCATCATGACATTGACCTGACTCGGGCGCGACTCTGGCAGAAAATGAACAAATTTGAACTGTCTGAAAGGCTGCTGCTGAACATGAGTGGCAAGCACTTCAATGCCGATGAAGACAGCCTGTGCAAACCTTCCGGGAATCAACAGATTGACCTGACTTTGGTAAGACTATGGGACACTACAGGCAAATGTGAAGAGGCTGAAAGACTGACCAGGCGTTGCTGTGAGTTATATCATTCGAATGAATGTCAATTAACCCTGTTGTGCTTATCTACCGGGAAAGCGGGATTTCTGGAAATGATCAGCCGCTGTCCGGAAAGTGTCAATACTCTGGTGGCTACCTCGATCCATTATTTCACCCTGGCTTGTGACCAGATAAAAAAAGACGGCCCGGAGTCTGCAAAGGATAACCTTGAAAAGGCGTTTGAGCAGGTTGAATCAGCGTTGCAAAAGTACCCTCCGAATGCCGGAGCTTATTCACAAAAAGCCCATTGTCTCAGGATGCTGGGTCGAAGTAAGCAAGAATGGACAGAATGTTTTGCTAGAGCGCAAGCCCTTGACTACAGCCGAACCCAAAAGGGGAAAGCTGATTTCTGGCGGAGGAATGAATACATTGCTCTTGAGATAGTACGAGGTCTCACAGGTTAGATGGCCTTGTACTTTATTACATCCACTGCCTGTCATAAAGTGAAAGTTTCAGGGAATTAATGAGGCTATGAATTACGGATTACCAACAACAACCCGTTCCGCGCCCCTTTCGTGCACCGCAACCGTTGCCAGATCTCAGCCGCTGCAATATTGTGCCTCAAGTTCAAATGCCACCACTGAAACAACAAAGCCTCCGTTTAAGTTAAACCCGAAAGCGCCAGCGTTTGTTCCACGGATGCAACCTGTTCAGGAAGATCCGGGCGCACCCTCAAATATCCTGGACCGGCGAGCAAAGGCATACCAGTGGCCGTCTCCCGGGACGTTCCACCAAAGGGTGAATAAATCCTGTCCTGAAACGGCTAAAAGGATCAATAGCGCTTTCAAACTATTAAAAAAACAAGATTACATAAATGCAGAAGCAGCATTCCAGACCATCTTGCAAGATGAACCATTGAATGAATTCGACCACCAGAGAACCGTCATAGGGCTTGCAAGATCGCTGAAAGAACAAACCTCGGAAAAGAAGAAAGAAGCCCTTACTCGTCTGGAAGAACTCAGGGTGAATGGTACGTTCACCGAGTCTGGAGCTTCAACCATTCGTAACCTTGATCTGACCATGAGCCTCTGCGAACAGGCACTTGGACGGTTCCATGATGCGCAAGCACGACTTTTAAGGTTGAGAAACAAAGAGCCCGATGCAAACGAGGAGACACTTTGCCAGCACTCTGGCTATTTTGACGCTGATATCGCTAATGCACGACTATGGGAGCATATGAGAAAATACCAGCTGGCAGAAAAACTGCTGTTGGGCATGAAAGCAGGACTGATTAATAAGCTGCAGTCGAATCCACACGCTGCCATAGTAGAAAAACTGCATAATTACCTCGATAGCGTAAATATAACCCTGGTACGGCACTGGCAAGAGCAGTGCCAATATGATCGGGCTGAAGATCTGTTGCTGAACATGGGTGGCAAGCACCTCGATGAAAGTATCGAGACCCTTTGCAAACCCTCTGGGCATCATGACATAGACCTGGTACGACACTGGCAGGTGATGGGTAAATATGAATGGGCTGAAAAACTGCTGCTCAACATGAGTGGCAAAGACTCCAAAGACGGTATCGAGAGCCTCTGTACACCCTCTGTGCACCCCGAATTCAATCTGGCTCTGGCGCTTCTCTGGCAGGAGACAGGCAAACATCAACTGAGTGAAAAACTCTTGCTCAATGTCATTTACAAGCACCCCGATGACACTGAGGAGATCCTGTGCAAGCCCTCTGGAAAACATGAGATTGATCTGGCTCTTGCACGACTCTGGGAGCTAATGGGCCAATATCAACGGGCCGAAAGGCTGCTGCTGAACATGAGTAACAAGCGCCCCGATGCCGCTATAGAAGAACTTTGCAGGCCCTGTGGAAACTATGACATTGACCTGGCTCTGGCGCTGCATTGGGAGATAGAGAACAAACATCATCTAACTGAAGGGCTGCTGCTGAACATGAGCAACAAGCACCTCAACGACAGTGAGGACAGCCTGTGCATGCCTTGCGGGAATCATGATATTGATCTGGCTCTGGTACGCCTCTGGCAGATGATCGACAAAGATAAACAGGCTGAAAAACTGATTGAGCGTTGCTGTGACTTATACCATTCCGATGAATGTGAATTATCACATTTGTCCTTATCTGTCGGGAAAGCAAGTTTTATGGAGGTGATTAACAGGTATCCGGAAAGTGCCAATCAGTTGTTGGTTATCTCAATCCATTATTTTGCACTGGCGTGTAAGGAGATATCAGAAGCCAGTCCCAAGTCAGGAGAGGAAAACCTCATTAAGGCGCTTGAGCATGTGGAATTAACACTTGAGAGGTACCCCCCGACTGCTGGAGCTTATTCACAAAAAGCGCACTGTCTCAGAATGATGGGGAAAAATGAGGAAGAATGGGGGGAATACTTTCAAAAAGCCAATGCCCTTGACTCCGCCCGCAAATATAAGGGTAAAACGGACGCCTGGCGAAGCAACGAATACGCGGCTCTTCAAAAGGTACTGGTTCAGACATGAGCGTGAACTTTTATGTCCATTGATTGTCCAACCATTACCCCACTGCCTGAACCTGTTACATTCAGACAGGCGTACCGCTTTCCAGAGAGTTTAAATGGTTATGAATTACGGATTAACAACAACCAGTGCCGCCGCAAGTTCGGGCACCTCGACCACTACGGCATCACAACCGAAACAGGATTATGCGTCAGGTACTGATACCCCTGCGACAACAGAGACTGGATTTACCTTTAACAGGAGAACTCGAACGTTTATTCCAGGTGCTCCGCATCATCATGGTGTTCACAAACGTTCGAACAGGACTGCAAATATTTCAGAACGACAAGCAACTGCAAACCGGAAGTCTACTTCCCGTCCGTTTCAACCAGCTGTCAGGGAAGCCTCTTCACAACTGATTGCAAAAGAGATCGATAGTGCTTACGCAATACTCAATAATCAAAATTTCATAGGTGCAGAAAAAGCATTCCGGATCATCTTAACCGACAATTGGGGCGAACTGACTACGTTCGAAAAGGAGAACACAACCGTAGGGCTTGCAAGATCACTAAAAGAGCAAACCCGCGAAAAACAGATAGAAGCCTGCTCTCTTCTGGAAGAACTCAGGTTGGAAGGTAAACTCAGCTGGTTTGGGGCTTCGACCATTTGTAACCTTGACCTGACCCTGAGTCTTTGCGAAGAGGCCCTCGGAAAGCAACTTGAGGCTGAAACACGACTTTTGAAACTGAGAAGAGTAAGTCCCAATGCCGATGAGAGAGCCTTGTGCAAGTCTTCTCGCTATTATCCCGCAGATATTAATAATGCCCGACTGTGGCAGTCTATGGGCAAAAACACTCAGGCTGAAAGGCTCCTGCTGAACGTCAAAGCAGATCTGATCGAAAGGCTGCAGTCAGAACCCTCCGCTGCAATTGCACCAAAGCTGCAGAAATACCTCGACAGCGTAAATATGGCGCTGGTGCGACTCTGGGAAGTGATGAATAAACATGAATCGGCTGAAAAACTGCTGCTGATCATGAGTCGCAAGCATCCCAATGACAGTGAGGAGGCTCTGTGCAAGCCCTGTGGGCATCTTGACACTGACCTGACCCTCGTACGACTGTGGCAGATAAAAGGCAAAAATAACCGTGCTGAAAAGCTGCTGCTGAACATGAGTGGTAAGCGCCCCGGTGCCAGCGAGGAAGAACTGTGCAAACCCTGCCGTAAGCATGACATTGATCTGACTCTGGTAAGGCATTGGGAACTGACAGGCAAAAATAAATTGGCTGAAAAGCTGCTGCTGAAAATGAGTGGCAAACATCCCGATGCCAGTGAAGAGATTCTCTGCAAGCCCTGCTGGCAGCGTAAAATTGACCTGACACTGGTGCGACATTGGGCGGCTAATGGCAAACATAGCCTGAGTGAAAGACTGCTGTTGAACATGATTCACAAGCACCCCGATGACGATGAGGACATCCTGTGTGAGCCCAGCGGACATCATGATATTGACTTGGCTCGGGCGAAAATCTGGCAGGATATGGATAAAACTGAACGAGCTGAAAGACTGCTGCTGAACATGAGTGCCAAGCCCCTCAATGACAGTGAGGAAAGCCTGTGCAAACCCTCTGGTCATCATGACATTGATCTGGCTCTGGCACGACTATGGCAGATAATGGGCAAACATGAACGGGCTGAAAGACTACTGCTGAACATGAGTGGCAAGCAACCCGGTGCCAGTGAAGAGATTCTGTTTCAGCCTTGCTGGAAAAATGTCATTGATCTGACCCTGGTGCGACAATGGGATGTCATGGGCAAATATAAATGGTCTGAAAAACTGCTGTTGAACATGAGTGGCAAGTCCTCCTGTGCCAGTGAACAAGAACTATGCAGGGCCTGTGGCCATAACGACATTGACCTGGCTCTGGTGCTACTCTGGGAAAAACTGGAAAAACATGAGCTGGCTGAAAAACTGCTACTGAACATGAGTGGCAAGTCCGCCAATGACAGTGAAGAAAGCCTTTGCATACCCTTTGGCCAACATGACATTGACCTGGCTCTGGTTCGACTCTGGGAGATGATGGGCAAACATGAATGGGCTGGAAGGCTGCTCAGGCGTTGCTGTGATTTATATCATACGAACGAATGTGAATATACGCTGTTATGTTTTTCTGCGGGGCAAGCAGGATTTATGGAAATGATTGGCAACTATCCAGAAACTGCCAATACCTTGCTGGTCACCTCGATCCACTATTTCAACCTGGCTTGTAAGCAGATAACAAATGACGACCCGGAGTCAGGAAAGGATAGCCTTGAAAAGGCGCTTGAGATTGTTGAGTCAATACTGAAAAAGTACCCTCTATACACGGGAGCTTATTCGCAAAAAGCGCATTGTCTCAGGATGCTGGGCAGAGGTGAGCAAGAATGGAGGGAATGGTTTGAAAAAGCAGCATCCCTTGACCCCGGTCGGCTTTATAAAGAGAAAACTGATTTGTGGCGAAACAACGAAGCCACTGCTCTGCTGAAGTTGCGCAGTCTCAAAGTTTAAAAAAAGAAAAAAAGACACCCATAAATTTGCTTTACCATCCACCTGGTCTACTTTTCACCTACAACTGATTTTTTGTCCAGACAGGTGAGTTCATGGCCCAAGCTCGCAGTGGAAGAAAAAAAGACACCCATAAATTTGCTTTACCATCCACCTGGTCTACTTTTCACCTACAACTGATTTTTTGTCCAGACAGGTGAGTTCATGGCCCAAGCTCGCAGTACCCTGATTGATCCCGGCTCAACGCCTTATTACCACTGCATGGCAAGATGTGTTCGTCAGGCTTACCTCTGTGGAGAGAACCACCTGACTGGCAAGAGTTACGAGCATCGCCGCCAGTGGGTGGTGGATAAACTCCGGGAACTGGTTTCTGTCTTTGCTATCGAAGTCTGCGCTTACGCTGTCATGTCGAATCATTATCATGTGGTTTTGCACATCAATCAGTCATCTGCCAGAGGCTGGTCACGGAATGAAGTGCTTCATCGTTGGACGACCTTGTTCGCAGGCCCACTTCTGGTGCAAAGGCATCTGGCCGCTGACAAACTGGGCAGCGCTGAATTGGCCCGTATTGATGAATATGCTGAGGAATACCGGCGTCGTTTAACGGATATCAGCTGGTTTATGCGCTGCCTGAATGAATGTCTTGCTCGTAAGGCCAACAAAGAAGACGAGTGTAAAGGACGCTTCTGGGAAGGACGCTTTAAAAGCCAGGCATTGCTGGACGAAGCAGCCTTACTGACCTGCATGACCTACGTTGACTTGAATCCGATTCGGGCTGGTAAGGTAGAAACACCGGAAGCATCAGACTACACGTCGATTCAGGAACGCGTGGAGCAGGTTACACATTCTGAGACTAAAAAACAGCCGCTGACCCTGAAACCTTTTTGTTCGCAGGGCCAGAATACGGACGTTGCCCTTCCCTACCTTCTTCACGACTATCTGGAACTGGTTGACTGGAGTGGTCGCATTGTCAGAACAGACAAGAAAGGTTCCATCCCGTCGTGCACCCCTCCGATTCTTGAAAGATTGGAAATTGATCCGGATGAGTGGCTGAAAACCATGCAATGGAATAATCGTTTTTATCGGGCAGTTGGCCGTCTGAAGGCGATGAAGGCTTATGCACTTGAAGCCGGACAGAAGTGGCTTCGAGGTTTAAACGCCTGCAGGCGGTTGTATCTGACAAGTTAGCGTAGAAGTCAGTTAAGAAATTAAACACTTTCTCTTTATCCCTCCTCGACTTTAAGTCGGAATAAGTTTGTGTCGTCTGAACATGGCTCGAGCAGCCTCTGTTCGTCGAATGCTCCTGTGTGGCTCGCTGATAGGCTATTCGAAGATAGGTTTTCAGATCCTTTTTTGGGAATACAGTTTTTAAATGTCTTATTTATTTAATGGGTGTCTTATTTTTTTTATGGGTGTCTTATTTTTTTTTTTTTATCCCTTGACCCCGGACGGGCACACAGGGGTAAAACTGATTTTTGGCGAAGCAACGAAACCACCGCTCTTCAAAAGGTGCAGGCCTCACAGGTTAAATAGATAACCCTGAACTTTTTTGTCCGTTGACTGTCCAAAAACTACCTCTTCTGTCTACAGGCAACACATTCAGGCAAACGGGGTACCCATTTTCCAGAGAGTTTCAATGGCTATGAGTTACGGATTACCAACAACAACCAGTGCTGCCGCGAGTTCGGGCACCACGACCAGTCCGGGCACTGTGACATCGCAACCGTCTCAGTATTGTGCGTCAGGTTCATATGCTGATGCGGTAAAAAAACAACCATCTACCTCAGACCGGGAAGCTAAATCTCTTGCTCCGCGAGCCCAACTTCTAAAAGATGTTCATCAACCGTCGAACAGATCCTCAAATATTTCAGGCCGGCAAGCAACTGCATACCGGGGGCGTACTCCCCGGACGTTTCAACCAGTGGCGAAAAGGCCCTCTTCTAAAGCTATTGAGAAAAATATCAATGAGGCTTACGCAATATTCAATAATAAAGATTTCATAGAGGCAGAAAAAGCATTCCGACTCATCTTACACAAATACCAGGGCCTACTGAGTTCATCCGAGAAGCAGGACATAACCATAGGTCTTGCAAAATCGTTAAAAGAGCAAACCTTCGAAAAACGGAAAGAAGCCTGCTCTATTCTGGAAGAACTCCGGCTAGATGGAAGATTCACCAGGTTCGGGGCTTCAACCATTCATAACCTTGATCTGGCCCTGAGCCGCTGTGAAGAGGCACTTGGAAGGAACTTTGCAGCCGAAAGACGACTTTTGAGACTGAGAAGAAAAAATCGCAATGCCGATGAGAACCAGCTGTGCAAGTCTTCTCGCTACTATGCCGCAGATATTTCCAATGCCCGACTCTGGCAGTCTATGGGCAAACACACGCTGGCTGAAACACTCTTACTGAACATAAAGACAGAGCTGATTAACGAGCTGCAGAAAACACTATACGCGCCTAAAGCAGCAAGATTGCGTAAATACCTTGATACCGTCAATTTGGCTCTGGGAAGGATCTGGCCGTTGATGAACAAGCAACAACAATCTGAAGAGCTTCTTCTCGAAATGATTGGCAAGCGCTCCGATGACAATGAGGACAAGCTCTGCAAGCACTCCGATCGTAAAGACATTGACCTGGCTCTGGTTATTATCTGGCTGGATTTTGACAAGCGTGAACGGGCTGAGAGACTGCTGCTGAGCATGAGTCGCAAGCATCCCGATGACAGTGAGGAGATTCTGTGCAGGCCCACTGGCCATCAAGGCATTGACTTGGCTCTGGTGCGAACCTGGGAACAGACAGACAAAAATAAGCTGGCTGAAAAACTGCTGTTAAACATGAGTTGTAAGCACCTCAATGACGATGAGGAGGTCCTGTGTAAGCCCTCTGGGCATCATGACACTGATCTCATTCTGGTGCGACTCTGGCAGAAGTTATACAAACATCAAAGAGCTGAAAAGCTGCTGCTAAACATGAGTAAAAAGCACTCTTGTGCCAGCGAGGATGAACTGTGCAAGCTCACTGGGAATCATGAAATTGACCTGGCTCTGGTTCGACATTGGGAGCTGACGGGCAAATATAAATTAGCTGAAAAGCTGCTGTTGAACATGAGTGGGAAGCATCCCGTTGCCAGTGAAGAGATTCTGTGCAAGCCCTGCTGGAATTATGTCATTGATCTGACTCTGGTGCGATTTTGGGAGGTTGTGGGCAAATATCACCTGAGTGAAAGACTGTTGTTGAACATGATTGGCATGCAACCCAATAACACTGAAGAGATCCTGTGTGAGCCCAGTGGACATAATGATCTTGACCTGACTCGGGCGCGACTCTGGCAGATCATGGATAAACCTGAACGGACTGAAAGGCTATTGCTAAACATGAGTAGCAAGTCCCTCAATGTCAGTGAAGAAAGCCTCTGCAAGCCCACTGGTCATCATGACATTGATCTGGCTCTGGTATGTGTCTGGGCAAAGACAGGTAAACATAAATGGGCTGAAATACTGCTCAGGCGTTGCCGTGATATGTATCAAACGAATGAATGTGAATATACGCTGTTAGCTTTATCTGCAGGGCAGGCAGGATTTATGGAAATGATTAGCAACTATCCGGAAAGTGCCAATACCTTGCTGGTTACCTCGATCCATTATTTCAGCCTGGCGTGTGAACAGATAGCAGAAAAAGGTCCGAAGTCAGGAAACGATAACCTGATGAAGGCACTTGAGATTATTGAATCGGCACTGGAAAAATACCCTTTCAATGCGGGAGCTTATTCACAAAAAGCGCATTGTCTCAGAATGCTGGGAAGCAGTGAGCAAGAATGGAGGGAATGGTTTAACAGAGCAGAAATGATCGACCCCGGCCGGGCATATAAGGTTAAAACTGATTTTTGGCGAAGCAACGAAACCACTGCTCTGCAAAAGTTACTGGCCTCACAGGTTAAGTAGATAGCCATGAACTTTTTTGTCCATTGACTGTCCAACGACTACCCCGTCTGCCTGAAGGTGTCACCTTCAGGCAGACGGGGTAATGTTTTCCAGAGAGTTTAAATGGCTATGAGTTACGGATTACCAACAACCAGTGCTACCACAAGTTCGAACTCAACGACCACTTTGGCATCGCAACAGTCACAGTATGGTGCGTCAGGTTCAGATGCGGCTGCAGCAACAGGGCGCAGGCTTACCTTAAATCCGGAAGCGCCAACGTTTATTCCAGGCAGGCGACTTCATCAAGGTGTACAAGAACGTTCGAACATACTCTCAACTCTTTCAGACCGTCAGGCCTCTGAATACCAGGGGGTTACTCCCCGGACCTTTCACCCGGGCACTAAGAGCTCATCTCCTGAAGCTATTGAGGAAGAGGTCAGTGATGCTTTCGCAATACTCAATAACAAAAATTTCACAGAGGCAGAAAAAGCATTCCGGATCATCTTACACAAAAACCAGGGCATACTGAGTTCATTCGATAAGCAAAACATAACCATCGGTCTTGCAAGATCGCTAAAAGAGCAAACCTTCGAAAAACAGATAGAAGCCTGCTCTATTCTGGAAGAACTGAGGTTAGATGGAACATTCACCAGCTTCGGGGCTTCGACCACTTATCACCTTGATCTGACCCTGAGCCTCTGTGAAGAGGCACTTGGAAGGCACTTTGACGCCGAACTACGACTTTTGAGACTGAGAGAGAAAAGGTGCAATGCCAATGAGGAGGTCCTGTGCAAACCTTCTCGCCATTATGCTGCAGACATTACTAATGCCCGACTATGGCAGTCTATGGGCAAACACAGGCTGGCTGAAGCACTCCTGATGAACATACAAGCAGAGCTGATTAACGAGCTGCAGTCAAAACCATACATTCCTGATACATCAAAACTGCGTAAATACCTCGATACCGTCAATGTGGCTCTGGGACGAATCTGGCAGTTGATGGACAAACATCACCAGTCTGAAGAGCTGCTACTGAAAACAAGTCACAAGCGTCCCGATGACCCTGAGGAGATTCTGTGCAAACCCACTGGCCAGCGAAGCATTGATCTGGCTCTGGTGCGAATCTGGGAAACAATGGACAAAAATGAGCTGGCCGAAAAACTGTTGCTGAATATAAGTGGCAAGAACCCCAATGACAACGAGGAGACCCTCTGCGGGTCGTGTGGAGATCATGACCTTGATCTGACTCTGGCACGGCTCTGGCAGATAATTGGCAGACATAAACGAGCTGAAAGACTGCTGTTGAACATGAGTGGCAAGCATCCAGGTGCCAACAGGGAGACCCTTTGCAAGCCCTGTGGGAATGGTCAAACAGACCTGGCTCTGGTGCGATATTGGGAGCAGATCGGCAAAAATAAATTGGCTGAAAAACTGCTGCTGAACATGAGTGGCAAGCATCCCGATGCCAGAGAAGAGATCCTGTGCGTGCCCTGCTGGCGGCATGTCATTGATCTGAGTCTGGTACGACACTGGCAGAATACAGGCAAATATAAACGAGCTGAAAAACTGCTGTTGAACATGATTGGCACGCACCCCAGTGACATTGAGGAGATCCTGTATGGGCCCAGTGGAAATTATGATATTGACATGGCTCGGGCGCGACTCTGGCAGGTGATGGGTAAACCTGAACAAACTGAAAGACTGTTGCTGAATATTTGTAACAAATCTCTCAATGACAGTGAGGAAAGCCTGTGCAGACCCTGTGGTCATCATGACATTGATCTGGCTCTGGTATGCTCCTGGGAAATGATAGGCAGAAACAAATGGGCTCAAAGGCTGCTCAGGCGTTGCCGTGATTTGTATCAGACGAATGAATGTGAGTATATGCTCTTAACCCTATCTTCCGGGTGGCCCGAATTTATGGAAATGATTAGTCACTATCCGGAAAGTGCCAACACCCTGCTGGCTACCTCAATCCACTATTTCAAACTGGCTTGTGAGCAGATAATAAAAGAAGGTCCGGAGGCAGGAAACGATAACCTTAATAAGTCGCTTGAGATTCTTGAATCGTTACTGGAAAAGTACCCTTCCAATGCGGCAGCTTATTCGCAAAAAGCGCATTGTCTCAGAATGCAGGGCAGAAGTGAGCAAGAATGGCTAGAATGCTTTGGCAGAGCAGAAGCTATTGACCCCGCTCGGGTATATAAGGTTAAAAGTCATTTTTGGCGAAGCAACGAATCTACCGCTCTTCAAAAGGTGCTGGCCTCACAGGTCAGATAGATATCAGTGAACTTTCAGACCCGTTTGCCGTCCAAGAGCATAAGTTTCCAATCATTTTAGATTGCTATGAGTTACGGACTACCTCCAATCACCAACCCTGCGACCAGTGCGACACCGCAACCGCCACAGAATGCAGATTCTGTAACAACAGAACGTCGATTTACCTTAAACCCGGAAGCCGCTCCGTTTGTTCCTCGTAATCAGGGTGCTGATCAATGGAACACCCCCTCAAATATCAGAGACCGACAAGCCACTGAACGCAAAACCGATGTACTTCAGAAGTTTCATCGATGGAGAGAGAAACCAACATACCCTGATGATACGGTAAAAAGGATAAATGACGCTTACGATGCACTGAAAACACAAAAATTCAGAAGTGCAGAAGTGGCATTTCAATCCATCTTATGCATAGACCAGGACATACTGAGCCAATACGACTACCAAAAGATGCACATAGGGCTTGCCAGGTCTCTGAATGAACAAACCCGGGCTAAACAGGAAGAAGCATGTTCCCTTCTGAAAGAGCTCAGATCGAAGGCACCGCTCAATGAGTTCGGGGCCTCGATCATTCATAACCTTGACCTGACCCTGAGCCGAAGTGAACTGGCACTGGGACGATACCTTGATGCAGAAACACGACTTTTAAGAATGAGAAACAAAAAGCCCGATGCCGATGTGAAAGCACTGTGCGAGCCTTCTGACGATTTTGACGCTGATATGACTATTACACGAGTTTGGCAGTTTGTGGAAAAACACACGCTGACTGAAACACTCCTGCTAAATATGAAAACAAGGCTGACTGAAAAGCTGCAGCAGAAGCAATCCGCTGCAGCTGTTGAAAAACTGCATCAAAAACTCCGTACCGTAAATATTGTTTTGGTGCGACAGTGGGAGCAGACGGGCCAATATAAATTGGCTGAAGAGCTGTTGCTGAACGTGAGTGGCAAGAACCCCAATAACAGTGAAGAAGAACTGTGTAAACCCTCTGGGCAGTTCGACCTTGATCTGACCCTGGCGCGACTTTGGCAGACTGTCGGCAAACATAAACGAACTGAAAAACTGCTGCTGAACATGAGTAACAAGCCCCCTGATGCCAACGAGGAGACCCTTTGCACCCCCTGTGGGAATTATCTGACTGACCTGGCTCTGATGCGGTATTGGGAGCAGGTAGGCAACAATCAATTGGCTGAAAAGCTGCTGCTGAAAATGAGTGGCAAGCATCCTGATGCCAGCGAGGAAGAACTTTGCAAGCCTTGCTGGCACCATGAGATTGATCTGACTCTGGTGCGATATTGGGAGGTTGTTGGCAAATATACACTCGCTGAAAAACTCCTGCTGAACATGACTGGCAAGCATCCCGGTGCCAGTATAGACAGCCTGTGCAGCCCCTGTGGGAACCTGGAAATTGACCTGGCTCGGGTGAGACTCTGGCAAATGATGGGCAAATATCAATGGTCTGAACAGCTGATGCTGAAGATGATTGGCAAGCCCCCCGGAGCTATTGCGGAAGAGTTGTGCAAGCCATTCGGGCATCATAACATTGACCTGACCCGGGCACGACTCTGGCAGAATATGAACAAATTTGAACTGTCTGAAAGTCTGCTGCTGAACATGAGTGGCAAGCACCTCAATGCCGATGAAGACAGCCTGTTCAAGCCTTCCGGGAATCAACAGATTGACCTGGCTTTGATAAGACTATGGACCGTTATGGGCAAATTTGAAGAGGCTGAAAGACTATCCAGGCGTTGCTGTGAGTTATATCATTCGGATGAATGTCAATTAACCCTGTTGGGCTTGTCTGCCGGGAAAGCGGGATTTCTGGAAATGATCAGCCGCTATCCGGAAAGTGCCAATACCTTGCTGGTTACCTCAATCCATTATTTCAGTCTGGCTTGTAAGCATATAACAAATGATGACCCAAAGGCAGGCAGCGATCACCTTATGAAGGCGCTTGAGATTGTTGAATCGGCACTGGAAAAATACCCTGTCAATTCGGGAGCTTATTCACAAAAAGGGCATTGTCTCAGAATGCTGGGTAGAAGTGAGCAAGAATGGAGGGAATGGTTTAACAGAGCAGAATCCCTTGATCCCGGACGGGCCTACAGGAGTAAAACTGATTTTTGGCGAGGCAACGAAGCCACTGCTCTTCAGAAGTTAAGGGGTCTCACTAAAAAATTACCTGATCAGGTACCTGGGTAAGCATGAACTTTTTTGTTCGTTTGCTGTCCAAAGGCATAACTTTACAAGTATGTTGTGTGACTTATGAGCTACGGATTAACAGCAACCACCGGCACCACGGACAGTTCGACAATACAACCGCCAGGGTATCGTGCGTCAGGTTCAGATCGGGATGCGACCGAAAAGAGCCAATCTTCCGCACGCACGAACGTTCCAACGTTTATTCCGCGTTGTCCGCATGCTCAACGTGGTCACCAATATCCTGACAGATCAAATATCAGGGACCGGCAAACAAAGGCAAGCCAAAACCCTTCACTACAAACGTTTCAGCAAAGCGATAGTGCGACACCACCCAAGAGTGTTAAAAGAGCAAAAATCAATGACGCCTTTAAAGAGCTGAGCAAACAAAAATTCAGCAATGCAGAAGAAGCATTTCGGACCATCTTGAAGGAAGACAAGAATAAACTGAGTGATCGCGAATGGAAAAACCTGACGATAGGACTTGCAAGGTCGCTCAAAGAGCAAACCCACGAAAAACAGAAAGAAGCCTGCTCTCTTCTGAAAGAGCTCAGGTTGAAGGGAAGGTTCACTGCGCACGGGGCTTCGACCATTCCTGACCTTGATCTGACCCTGAGTCTCTGTGAACAGGCACTTCGACATTACGCTGATGCTGATGCACGACTTACAGCATTGAGAAACATCAAGCCGGATGCCGATGAGGAGACCCTGTGCAAGCCTTCTGACAATTTTAACGCTGACATCGCCAGTACACGACTATGGCAGCTTATGAAAAAACACACACTGGCTGAAACACTCCTGCTGAACATGGAAAAACAGCTGATAACTGAGCTGAAGTTGAGACAATCCACTGTAACTTCCACTGAAACTACCGAAAGACTGGATAAATACCTCCATATCGTAAAAATTGCTCTGGTGCGACTCTGGCAGGGGAAAAGCCATTACGAAAAGGCTGAAGGTCTGCTGCTGAACATGAGTGGCAAACACCCGGGTGCCAGCGTAGAGGTGCTCTGCAAGCCTTGTGAAAATCGCAACGTGAATCTGACTCTGGCAATAGTCTGGCAGGAAATGGGCAAATATCAACTGGTTGAAAAGCTGCTTCTGAACATGAGCGGTAAGCCCCTCAATGCAAGCGAGGACATACTGTGCAAACCCTGCAGGCATCATGACATTAACATGGCTCTGGCTGTGCACTGGGTGGTGTCGGGCAAAAATCACCTGGCTGAAAAACTGCTATTGAACATGAGTAACAAGCCCTCCAATGCCAGTGACAGCGCCCTGTGCAGACCCACTGGACAGCTTGATATTGATCTGACTCAGGCACGAAATTGGGAGGTAACAGGAAAACATCATCTGACTGAAAAACTGCTACTGAACCTGAGTGGCAAGGACCCCAAAGCCAGTGAATATCTCCTTTGCCAGGCTTGTGGGCATTACAAAATTGACATAACTCTGGCGTATCACTGGGAACATGGGGGCAAACACAGATTGGCCGAAAGGCTGCTGTTGAGTATGTGTGGCAGACACCCCAATAACCTTGAGGAAATTCTGTGCAAACCCTCCGGGCACTCTGAGATTGACCTGTCCCTAGTGATACTCTGGCAGGAGTCGGACCAACACGAACGGGCTGGAAAGCTGCTGCTGAACATGAGTAACAAGCATCCCGATGCCAGTGAGGATATTCTGTGCCAACCCTCTGGCCATGATGCTGTCGATCTGGCCCTGGTGAGATATTGGCAGACAACAAAAAAATATCATCTCGCTGAGAAGCTACTGCTGAAGGTGAGTGGCAAGCATCCCGATGCCAGTGAGGACATTCTCTGCAAACCTTGCGGACGTCATGACATTGATCTGGCTCTGGTTCGCGTCTGGGAGATGATTGACAAACATTGGCTGGCAGAGAGGCTGATTAAAAATTGCAGTGAGTTATATCAATCCAAGGAGTGTCAGCTCACACTCCTGGTCTCATCTTGCGAGCAACCGGGATTTATGGAACTGGTTAGCCGCTATCCGGAAGGTGAAAGTAGATTGCTGGCCACTTCAATCCATTATTTCACTCTGGCTTGTGGACAGATAACAAATGATGAACCGGAGTCAGGAAATAAAAACCTGAGTAAAGCCCTTGAGACTGTGGAATCACTCCTGGAAAAGTACCCCACCAGTGCGGCCGGTCTTTCACAAAAAGCGCATTGTCTCAGAATGATGGGTGCCACCGTTGAGGAATGGAAGAAATACTTCAAAAAAGCCACTTCCCTCGCCATCAACCGTGGGCATGTGCGTAAAACTGAGTTTTGGCGAAGAAACGAAGCTACTGCTCTTCAGAAGCTGCAGGGGCTCAAAGCGCAAATGGATCACAAGGAACTTTAATATCCGTTAACTGTCCAAGAGCCTAGTTTTCCCGGAAGTTTTGATTGCCATGAGTTACGGATTTACAGCAACAGCCAGCGCCACAAGCAATACGACATCACAACCGTCACAGAATCGTGCGACAGGTTCAGAGCATACCTCTAACCTTAACCCTGAAGCTCCAGTGTTCATTCCACGTGCTGAACGCGTTCAACGTATTGATGATCGTTCCAACAGGCTCCCAACTATTTCTGGCAGGCGGGTCACTGCAGATGAAACCTTTGCTTCCCGGACATTTCAGCAAAGGACGAATGTTTCCTGTCCTGATGCCATTACAGAAGCGATCAACAAGGCTTTCGAAGCACTGACAAATAAAAAATTCATAGATGCAGAAGCAGCTTTCCGGCTCATCCTGGACAAAAACGAGAGCAGCTTAAGTACATTCGAGCACCAGAACTTAGTCATTGGACTTGCAAGGTCTCTAAAAGAGCAAACCTACTCAAAACAGAAAGAGGCCTGCTCTTGTCTGGAAGAACTCAGGTCGAAAGCACCGCTCAATGACTTCGGGGCCTCGACCATTCATAACCTTGACCTGACCTTGAGCCGATGTGAAGAGGCGCTGGGACAGTATATTGATGCTGAAAAACGACTTTCGAGACTGAGAAACAAAAAGCCTGATGCCGATGAGCTGTCCCTGTGTGAACCTTCTGACAATTTTGACGCTGATATTGCTAATGAACGACTATGGCAGCTTATGGAAAAGCACACACTGGCTGAAACACTGCTGATAAAACTGAGAGCAAAGCTGATGTCCCGGTTGCAATTGACCTCACTAGCTCCCACTGTCAAGGCACTGCGTAGAAACCTTCATACCGTAAATCTCGCTCTGGCAAGACACTGGCAGGTAATGGGCAAATACAAATGGGCTGAAAGCATGCTGCTGTGCATGACTCGCAAGCACCCCGATGACAGTGAGGAGATCCTCTGCAGGCCCTCTGGAAAAAATGATATTGATCTGGCTCTGGCACTACTCTGGGAATTGATGGGTCAATACGAACGGGCTGAAAGACTGCTGCTGAACCTGATTGGCAAGCACCCTGATAACGGTGAGGATATCCCGTTAAAGCCCTCTGGAAAATATGATTTTTATCTGGCTCTGGCACGACTCTGGCAGATAATGAGCCAAGATAAACGGACTGAAAGGCTGCTGCTGAAGATGAGTGGCAAGCGTCTCGATAACAGTGAGGAGATCCTGTGCAAGCCTTGTGGGAATTATTACACTGACATGGCTCTGGTGCGACACTGGCAGATATCAGGCCAACATGAACGAGCTGAAAGACTGCTGCTAAACATGACTGGCATGAATCCCGGTGACGACGAGGAGACCCTGTGCCAGCCCAGTGGGCATTGTAATATTGATCTGACTCTGGTGCGACACTGGCAGCTGATCGGCAAACAAGAACTGGCTGAAAAACTGCTGCTGAACATGAGTGGTAAGTGCCCCGCCGACAGTGAGGAGAATCTGTGCAAGACCACTGGCAGAAATGCTATTGATCTGGCGCTGGCAATACTCTGGCAAGTCACGGGTAATCATGAACGGAGTGAAAGACTGCTGCTGAGTATGAGCGGCAAGTCCATCAATGACAGTGAGGACAACTTGTTCAGACCTTCCGGGAATCAAGAGCTCGACCTGGCCCTGGCTCGAACCTGGCAAAAGGCTGGCAACTATGAGTCAGCAGAAAAACTGCTTAGTCGTTGCTTCGCCTTGTATCGTTCGGATGAATGTGCATCAGCACTGTTGTGTTTATCGATTGGACAATCAGTGTTTATAGAAAGGATGGCCCTGTATCCGGACAGCGCCAATAAACTGCTGGCAGCTTCCTTACACTATTTCAATCTGGCTTGTCGGCAAATAATAAAGGATGGCCCGAAGTCAGGAGACGATAACCTTAACAAGGCTCTTGCGCTTGTTGAATCAGCATTGGAGAAGTACCCTCCGAGTGCAGGCGCTTTTTCGCAAAAAGCACACTGCCTGAGAATGATGGGTGCAGCAGAGCCTGTATGGCGGGAGCTGTTCCTAAAATCAACATTCCTTGAACCCTTTCGTGCAGTGAAGGACAAAAACGACTGCTGGCGAATCATGGAATCAGCTGCCCTCCAGAAGATAAGGGACGTCACAGACTGAATGGATCAAGATGAACTTTTATCTCCATTAACTGTCCAAGAGCATAGTTTTTCAGCAGAGTTTGATTGCTATGAGTTACGGATTACCGCCAGTCAAGAGCAACGCAGCCCATTCGAGCGCTGCCGTTGGTTCGGCTGCTGCCGCCAGTTCGACAACAACCTGTTCGACAACAACCCGTTCGACAACAAAAAGCAAATACACCTTAAACCCTGAAGCTTCAGTATTTATTCCGCATGCTCAGCGTGTTCATGAGCATTCGGTCAAACTTTCAGACATTAAAGACCGACAGGCAGCGGCATGCCAAACGCTTATACCCCAGACACTTTCGCAATGGACCGAGCCAAAAGACTCTGCGGATATTAAAGGCAGAATCAATGATGCATTCAAAGAACTGACAAAACGAAAATTCATCGATGCAGAAACAGCATTCCGGAACATTTTAAACGAAAACCAGCAGATACTAAGCACATTTGACTACCAGAACGCTACCATAGGGCTTGCAAGGTCGCTAAAAGAGCAAACCCGAAAAAAACAGCTGGAAGCCTGCTCTCTTCTGGAAAAACTCAGGTTGACTGGATCGTTTACCGAGTTCAGGGCTTCGACCATCCATCACCTTGATCTGACCCTGAGCCGATGTGAACAGGTACTGGGAAAATACCTTGAAGCTGAAACACGACTTATAGCGCTGAGGAACCTGAAGTCCGATGCCGATGTTCAGGCACTGTGCACGCCTTCTGGCAATTTTGACGCAGATATTACTAATGCCCGACTGTGGCAGTTGATGAAAAAAAACACGCTGACTGAAGCACTTCTGATGAACATGGGAAAAGCACTGTTTACAGAGCTGCATTCAAACCGGTCCGCTGTCACTTCACAAAAACGGCACAGCTATCTCCATACCGTAAACCTGGCTCTGGCTCGAAACTGGCAATTGACGGGTAAATATGAATGGGCTGAAAACCTGCTGCTTAGCATGATTGTTAAACATCCCAATGCCAGTGAGGAGGTACTGTGCAGCCCCTCTGAGCATCGTGACATTGACCTGGCTCTGGCGCGCGTCTGGCAGATGATGGGCAAATCTGAACGCACTGAAAGACTGCTGCTGAACATGAGTGGCAAGCACCCTGATGGCAGCGAAGAAAGCCTGTGTAAGCCCTGTCCACAGCATGAGATTAATTTGGCTCTGGCAATACTCTGGCAAGAGATGGACAAACATGAAATGACCGGAAAGTTGCTGCTAAACATGAGCAACAAGCATCCCGATGACAGTGAAGAAAACCTATGCAAACCTTGTGCGCATCATAACACTGACCTCGCTCTGGCAAGACACTGGGAGGTAATAGGCAAACATACACTGACTGAAAAGCTGCTGTTGAACATCAGTGGCAGGAACCCCCATGACAGTGAAGACATCCTGTGCAAGCCCTCTGGGCAACATGACATTGACCTGGCCCTGGCATGCATCTGGCAGGTGACGGGCAAAAATGAACTGGCTGAAAGACTGCTCTGGCGTTGCAGCAAATTTTATCATTCGGATGAATTTCAATTATCTCTGTTATGTCTGTACGCCGGGCAAACAGGATTTATGGAGATGATTAGCCATTATCCTGAAAGTGCCAACACATTGCTGGTAACCTCGATCCATTATTTCAATCTGGCTTGTGAACAGATCATCAATGATGACCTGAAGTCAGGAAAGGATAATCTCAATAAAGCTCTTCAATATGTTGAATCAGTTTTGGAGAAGTACCCCCTGAATGCAAGCGCTCATTCACAAAAAGCCCACTGTCTCAGAATGATGGGCGCCAGTGAGGAGGTATGGCGGGCCTGTTTCAATAAAGCCAGCTTACTTGACTCCAGCCGGACACATAAGAATAAAAATACGTCCTGGCGAAGCTGCGAATCTGCTGCTCTTCAGAAGGTGTTAAGCCACAAAGAGCAAGTAAATAAACATGAACCTTTATGCCCATCAGATTCAGAGGCATAGCCAGAGAGATTAGATTGCTATGAATTACGGATTACCACCAACAATCAGCACTGCGACCGGAACAATATCGCAACCTTTACAGCATCGTGCCTCAGGTTCTGACCATAATGCAACAAAGCGTCCATCTGCCATAGACCCGAAAGCTTTAGTGTTTAATCAACCTGCTCAGTGTGCCTGGGAACATTGGAACAGACCCTCCAATATCAGGAACCGGCAAACAACTGTATTCCAATCGCGCTTTCCCCGGGAGTTTCAAACAAGGGCGAATGCCCGTTGTCCTGAAGCTATTCAAAAACAGATCGATAGCGCTTTCGATGAACTAATAAAAGAAAAAAATTTTATCAATGTTGAAAGAATGTTCCGAAGGATCATACAAAATGGCAGGGCCGTACTGGGTGAATTCCACTACCAAAGCTCAGTCATAGGGCTTGCAAGATCGTTGAAAGAACAAACCTACGAAAAGCTGAAAGAGGCCTGTTATCTTCTGGAAGAACTCAGATTGACCGGAACCTTCACTGAGTACGGGGCGTCAACCATTCATAACCTTGATCTAACCCTGAGCCGCTGTGAACAGCTACTTGGAAGAAACCTCCACGCTGAAGCACGACTTTTAGCTCTCAGTAACAAAAAGCCCAATGCTAATGTGCAGACGCTGTGCAAACCTTCCCGCAATTACGAAGTTGATATTTGCCTGACCAGGCAGTGGCAGCTGTTGTACAAATATGAGCTGGTTGAACCGCTACTTCAGAACTTAAAGTCAGAGCTGACTGAAAAGCTGCGGTTATCGACGTTTCCTCGCACCATAAAGAAACTAAGTAAATACCTTCATACCGTCAATATTTCTCTGGTAAGACTCTGGCAGTGTAAGGGTGAGCATAAACCGGCTGAAAGTCTGCTGCTGCAAATGAGTGGCAAGCCCCTCAATGCCTCTGAGGAAATCCTTTGTACTCCCTGTGAGCACCATGACATTAACCTTTGCCTGTCGCGACACTGGCAGATAATGGGCAAACATCAATTGACTGAAAAGCTGCTGTTAAACATGAGCAACAAACGCCCCGATGACACCGAGGATGCCCTGTGTAAGCCCTGTGCTTATCATGATGTCAACCTCTGTCTGGCGCGGCACTGGCAGCTGATGGGCAAATATAAAATGACTGAAAGACTCCTGCTGAACATGAGTGGCAAGCATCCTGATGCCAGTGTCGAGGCCCTCTGCAAGCTCTGTGGGAATTATGACACTGACCTGACTCTGGTGCGACACTGGCAGGTAATGGAGAAGCATGAACTGGCTGAAAGACTGCTGCTGAATATGAGCGGCAAGCACCCCAATGCCAGTGAGCTGTCTCTGTGCCTGCCCTGCGGGCACCACGAAATTGACCTGACTCTGGTACGACACTGGCAGGGAAGAAGCAAATTTGCGTGGGCTGAAAGGCTGCTGCTGAACATGACTGGCAAGCACCCTGATGCCGGTGAAGAAGTCCTTTGCAAGCCCTTTGGGCATTATGAAATTGACCTGGCTCTGGTGCGACTCTGGCAGTCGCTTGGCAAATATGAACTGGCTGAAAGACTGCTGCTGAACATGACTGGCAAACACCCCGATAATAGTGAAGAGAGCCTGTGGCAACCTTCCGGGCATCATGACATTGACCTGGCTCTGGCGCGACTCTGGCAAACGGCTGGCAAAACGGAACCGGCTATAAGACTGCTTCAGCATTGCTATACAAGATATCGTTCGGATGAATGTGAATCGGCACTGTTTAAATTATTCATTGGGCAAGTAGGGTTTATGGAAATGATTGCCGGGTATCCGAAAAGTGCCAACACATTGCTGGCGACCTCGATCCACTATTATGCTCTGGCTTGTAAGCAGATAAGCAAAGATGGCGCGGCGGCAGGAAAAGATAACCTTAACAAGGCGCTTGAGTTTGTGGAATCCGTCATAAAAAATTACCCTCCAAATGCTGGAGCTTATTCGCAAAAAGCCCATTGTCTCAGGATGATGGGGGCCAGTGATCAAGAATGGAATAAATGGTTCTCAAGAGCACGATCTGTCGACCCCTTCCGTGTACCGACAGAAAAAAACGGATACTGGCGATGCATCGAATTTGATGCCCTTGACAAGGTACGAGCTTCCAAAGAGTAACCAAGACTGAAAAAAGCCTGAAGAACTGAGGGTTTAGTTGCGTATATTCTGGTGACGACACGATCTCTGAAGGGGACAATTTCGTAACGAACCTTGATATAAAAGAGTGAGTGTTTACTCGCCAGCAGGTATGACTGCAAGCTTGTTAACTCGAGCTGAATGATTCCCGCCTTTGCGACAGCCTCCTTCGCGGAAATAACGACCTCCTACTCTTTAGCACATAGCGGTAGTTTGCATTTTGTGGTGCGCAATATTGCTCGTGAAGAAATAGAAGCTCTTGGGTTTTAATCCTTTAGATGAAAAACATAACGTAAGTACTTACTGATTACGAGAGCCTTATCTACTTTGAGCAGCAACATTAATAGTAATTCTACGTAGTGTCATCCGGTTTTTGCGCATATACTCTATTGCCTCCCGGAATCGTGTACCTTTACGTCTGGAGTGCCACCGGAAGATACGACCAGTGCATTTAGCATGTAACCATGCGCCTACCAAAAAGCAAGAGTAAAACGATGGATTTCAGACTGCCCAACCACCATTTCCTGAAACTGCTTGATTTCACTAAAGAGGATATTGCTTCGCTGCTCGATCTGTCAGCGCAGCTGAAGCAGGCCAAAAAAAGCGGTAACGAGCCCCGTTTTCTTGAGGGTCGCAACATCGCATTGATTTTTGAAAAAGCGTCCACCCGAACCCGCTGTGCCTTTGAAGTAGCCAGCTTTGATCAGGGTGCCAATGTGACTTACATTTCCGGTGGCTCACAGATGGGCAGTAAAGAATCTGTGAAAGACACTGCCAGGGTTCTGGGAAGAATGTACGACGGCATTGAGTTTCGTGGCCACTCCCAGCAGCATGTTGAAGAACTGGCAGAATACTCAGGCGTCCCGGTTTGGAATGGCCTGACCGATGACTGGCACCCGACTCAGATTCTGGCAGATTTTCTGACTATGCTGGAACATGGCAAAGGGCGCCCCCTGAACAAACTTAAGCTTTGTTATGCAGGCGATGGCCGGAATAATGTGGCGAACTCACTTCTGGTAGGTTGTGCCAAAATGGGCGTTGACTTCAGAATTGCCGCACCAGAAGGTTATACCCCTGCCCAGGAACTGCTCGAACGCTGCCAGCCATTAGCAGAAAAATCAGGAGCCAGAATCACCGTCACACAGTCCGTAGAAGAAGCGGTGCATGAATGTGACTTTATCTATACCGATGTCTGGGTCTCCATGGGTGAACCGGTAGCGGCCTGGGATGAGCGTGTACGTCTGATGACGCCCTATCAGGTGAATGCCTCTATGCTTGAAAAAACGGGCAATCCTGACGCCCGATTCCTGCATTGCCTGCCTGCTTTTCATAACGATGAAACGACTATTGGCCTTGAGATTGCCAGTAAATACGGCATGTCGGGCCTGGAAGTAACGGAAGATGTTTTTGAGTCTGAACACTCCATCGTTTTTGATCAGGCAGAAAACCGTATGCACACCATCAAGGCCGTTATGGTGGCTACACTAGGAGGCTGACCGAGAATAGCGCCCGTAGCGAGGACGGCAGAAAATTGAGGATGAAAATTCGGTTTTGTGAGGAGAATAGCGAGCTATTTGACGAACAAAAGCGGATTTTCAGACCAATTTTCTGCCGCCGCAGTAGGGCAGTCTATTCTCGGTCAGGCTCCTAGGAGCCTGACCGGTCAGAGCAAAACGACGGTAATCGAAGAGAGATATTTATTGTGCCAAGAGTGAACCTGACAAAGTCTCGAGACTGAAACGTCCGGAATTGTCTACTATTGAGTAAATTTTGCAATGCAACCCGGCTGCTGCAGAGACTGCGGAGCTATCACTCCAAAACCTTCTGCAGCCCGGTAGTATCTGATCGCCAGCCCCTCAAGTTTATAGGCGACAGATAACTTATGATTAACCAGAGGCCCTTTGATCCTGACCTGAACCGCCATGACCATGAGTTTCTTTTTTTAGGTTAAGAGAGGCACATGGTGATTAAGTTCCGGCTTTCCGGTCAATCGTCCTGATTTTTCAGTTCCCAAGCCGTATAGAGGAGCAGAAATGCCCCAGAGTCTATTGCGATACACCAACATTCTCAGCATTGTTGGTGACTTGATTCGCGTTCAAGTGCCTAACCTGACGGCAGGCAATTCCCGGGCCAGCTATGGCGATCTGGCGATGATCGAACAAAACGGACAGGTTTATTCCCTGGCCCAGATCATCAAGATTGATCACGAAGAAGTTTCCCTGCAGGTATTTGCCGGCACCAAGGGTCTCTCTACTGATGCCTCCGTCTGCTTCCTGGGCGAGCCTATGAAAGCCACCTATTCTCCCAACATCCTGGGCCGCATTTTTAACGGTGCCGGTGAACCTATTGATGGTGGTCCGGCTCTGGAGCAAGACCCCAAGGTTGAAATTGACGGCCCGTCGGTAAACCCAGTCCGTCGTGTACTGGCGTCAAGAATGGTACGAACCAATGTTCCAATGATTGACGTATTCAACACCCTGGTTGAATCACAGAAGATCCCCATTTTCTCGGTGGCCGGTGAACCTTACAACCGGTTCCTCGCCCGTATTGCCATTCAGGCTGAAGCTGACGTGGTCGTGTTTGCTGGCATGGGCCTGATCTTCGACGATTACCACTTCTTCCGTACAACCTTTGAAGAAGCCGGTGTATCTTCCCGAACCGTCATGTTTACCAACCAGGCCTCTGATCCGACCGTTGAACGTCTTCTGACGCCTGATATGGCGCTGGCAGTGGCAGAGCACTTTGCCGTGAACGAAAGCAAGAAGGTTCTGGTTCTGCTAACCGATATGACCTCCTACGCTGACGCCATGAAAGAGATCGGCGTAGCAATGGACAAGATCCCGGCTAACCGGGGTTACATGGGTGACCTCTACTCCCAGCTGGCCAAGCGTTATGAAAAAGCCTGTGATTACAAGGGTGCAGGCTCTGTCACCATCCTCGCGGTAACCACCATGCCGGGCAACGATGTCACTCACCCGGTGCCGGATAACACCGGTTACATCACCGAAGGTCAGTTCTACCTGCACAATGGCGTCATTGATCCATTCGGTTCTCTGTCCCGTTTGAAACAGATGATTCAGGGCAAAGAAACCCGCGACGACCATGCTCACATCATGAACACCATGATCCGTTTCTACTCCGACTCTGTGAATGCCCAGCAGAAACAGGCCATGGCCTTTGAATTGTCCAGCTACGACCTGAAAGCGATCGCCTTCGGTGAAAAATTCAAAAGTCGCTTCATGGTTCTTGAAGCCCGGATGGGTCTGGAAGAAGCCCTGGATCTTTGCTGGCAGACACTGGCTGAATGTTTTGAACCCGAAGAAACCCTGCTCAAACAGACCCTGCTGGACAAGTACTGGCCTGGTCTTGACGAAGCCAGAGAATCCGCCGGGGCCACTGAAAAGTCTGGCTCGGAAACAGCTGCAACAGAGGCTTAAACCATGGCCAAGGTAGCCCTCAATAAAAGCTCGCTGAACAAAGAAAAACGCAGCCTCAAAACCTACAACCGTTATCTGCCGGCACTGGAATTGAAGCGCCAACAGTTGATGGTTGAACGGAAAAAGGCTGAAGAGGCGCTGGCAGAAACCCGGTCTCATCTGGCGGACGTTGAGCGTCTGGTCAGGGAACAGCTCCCGATGCTGGCCCGGGAAGATGTGCCTCTGGAAGGATTGGTCAAGGTAACCAGAGTCAAATTGATCGATGAGAATATCGTGGGTACGGCAGTACCCAGGGTAGAGAACATCGCCATTAGCCTGAAAGCCTACAGTGACCTGGCCAAGCCAGTCTGGGTCGACTTTCTGGTTGAACTGCTTCAGCAGATGGTGCGTCTGCGCATTGAGTACCAGGTGCGCGAGCTGCGTCATAAAGAGCTCGACAAGGCCACCCGGACAACATCCCAAAGGGTAAATCTGTTTTCCAAGGTACTGATTCCGCAAACCCGCAAGAGTATCCAGAAAATCCAGATCTACCTGTCTGACCAGGATCGTGCCAACGTCATGAACGCCAAGCTCTCCAAGGGTAAAGTGCTGGCTCAGGAAGCCAGGTTGGCCAGAGCCCGTGAACTGGAATCACTGGAGGCAGACGTCAATGGCCATTAAACGGCTGAATAAAATTACCCTATACGGGCCCGGAGAAGACAAAAGCCGGATTCTTCAGGGACTCCAGACTCTGGGATGCATGCACCTGATTCCACTGTCCGATAACAACGTGGATCAGAGCCTGCGCATGCAACCGGCACAGGCCAGTGAAGCTATAGCCTGGCTGGAGCGCTCACCACGAACACGTCGACAGCTCAAAGACAAAAACCATGTCTGCATTGATCAGGTCGTTGCCGAGGTTCTGGACAACAAGACCTCTGTTCGGGAAGTGTCCGATGCCCGTGACAAACTGGTTGAGCGAATCCGTGAAGTTCGTCAGTGGGGAGAGTTCAGCTTGCCCAGCCTGTCCGACCTGAATGGCCAGCGCTTCTGGTTTTATGTCGTTCCTTTGGGTGAAATGGAGGCTCTCTCCGAAGTCCTGAAGGAAGATGACCTGCCCTGGGAGGAAATTCACAGGGACCATCGCCAGGCCTATGTGATTGTCATTTCTACCAGTGAACCGGCAGAAGACCTGCTGCCAGTACCACGCTCCCATGTAGGTATGGTGCCTCTTTCCAGACTTGAAACGGAACTGGAAGAGTCTGAGCATCTGCTGGAAGAACTGCTGGCAGAGCGTGAAGCTCTGACCCGCTGGCACTATCTGCTGGGTCAGACGGTGGCAGCCAGATTGGACCAGGCTGCCCTGGAAGAAGCCAGCAGTGGCACTCAGGATGAGGGAACTTTCTTCCTGGTTCAGGGCTGGGTAGCGGTATCGGAGAAAAAAGCGGTGGAGGCTTTTTGTCTGGAAAACGGCGTTGCGGCGATCTTCGAGGAGCCCTCTGAAGAAGACAATCCGCCTACCCTGCTGGCAAAATCCGACAGCATTGGCGGTGGCTCAGATGCATTGGGCTTCTTCCAGACACCCAACTATCGTACCTGGGACCCGGGCAATCTGGTCTTTTACTCGTTTTCACTGTTCTTCGCCATGATCATGAGTGACGCCATGTACAGCCTGCTGTTTGGTGGCATCGTGTTCATGTTCCGCAAGAACCTGAAAAAAACCGAGGCCGGTTCACGCCTGATGAATCTGGCTTACTTCATGTCAGCGGCCGGCGTTGTCTGGGGTGTTCTGATTGGCAGTTACTTTGGTGTGGCACCAGAATCGGGGGGGATTCTCGGTCATCTGGCCGTCATCAACCTGAACAACTACAGTGCCATGATGAAACTGTCGGTCTTTGTCGGTGTGACACATTTGATCATTGCCAACATCATGACGGCAGTGGTCAACCGGGGTAGCAGTCATGCGCTCGCCCCGGTTGGCTGGGCAATTATTATGGCCTCGGGTTTGTCAATGTGGCTGGGCACGACTGGTACTCTGCCGACTGTTTTTGCCGACAAGGTTGGACCTGCCGGGCTGATCACAGGTGCTTTACTGGTGTTCCTGTTTACCAGCACCCGTCCGGTTCGCTCCATCGGCAGTCTTTGCCTCAGAGGTCTGGACGGCCTGAAAGGTATTTATAACATCACCTCCGCTTTCGGTGACGTGCTGAGTTACATGCGTCTGTTTGCCTTGGGTCTTTCCGGTGCCTCCCTGGCAATGACCTTCAACACCCTGGCTATGGACGCCCTGGATTCCAGTCCGGTCATTGGCGTGCTGTTCAGCGGCCTGATTCTGCTGCTGGGACACATACTCAACTTTTCCCTTTGCATCATGAGCGGTGTCGTACATGGCATGCGTCTCAACGTGATTGAATTCGTTAACTGGGGACTGTCCGACGAGGGCTACCCATTCAAATCTTTTAGAAAACAAGAGGATTAAACATGGAAAATCTGATCTTGGCCCTGGGCTGGATAGGCGTATTTGCACCGGTTGCACTGGGGGCAGTGGGTTCAGCCATTGGCTGTTCAGTCGCTGGTCAGGCGGCCTGTGGTGCCATGCTGGATGTTGAAAGTGGCTACGGTAAATTTATCGGCCTGTCGGCAATGCCTTCATCACAGGTTATATACGGCATTGTAATCATGTTCACCCTCAGCGGTATCGGTGTTTCCGATAACAGCGCCCCGGGCCTGCTGGGTATTGGTCTGCTGACCGGTATTGCCCTGATGTACTCTGCTATCTACCAGGGTCAGGCAGTTGCCGCTTGTATCAATGCCTCCAAGAACAAACCGGAAGTCTTTGGCCTTTCCATTGCGCCTGCTGCAATTGTTGAGGGCTTTTCGGTATTCGCATTCGTATTTGCTCTGGTGCTGGGTCAGCAGATCACGGCCTGATCAGAAGACTGTGAACAATAGACGGTGGACTGTTAACCAGAGGAATAAATTATGACAGCAGCAATGAATCCTGGCGGCCAGAACGTCTCTGTTGGCGTCCAGGAGCTGATCGAAAAACTGCGCAATCAGGGCGTACAGGACGGTCGTGAGCGGGCTGACCGGATTGTCAGCGAGGCCCAGAGCCATGCCGCCGAGCTGGTCCGGGAAGCTCAGGCGAAAGCCGACATGATTGTCAGCAAAGCCCGTGAAGAGGCGGACTTTATCACCCAATCCGGTCAGGAAGCCCTGCAACTCGCGGAGCGTAATGCCGTTCTGGAGCTGAAAGATTACCTGTTGGAAAAATTCTCCGGACAGATCAGCGCCCTGGTCAGCGGCTCCCTCGAGAAAGAAGAAGTGCTCAAGCAGATGATTCTTGAAGTGGCGGGCGAAAATAACCTGCATGGCGAGAAAAACCTGGAAGTGGTCCTGCCTCGCAAGGTCATTGGTCTTGATGAGCTGCGCAAAAACCCGGACCTGGTTAAAAAAGGTCCTCTGTTGGACTTCGTCACTGGTCAGGCTGCTGAAATGCTTCAGGAGGGGGTGACTTTCTCGGTAGGCAAGACCAGTCAGAGCGGTATCAAATTCCGTCTTCAGGACAAGGAGATCGAAGTAGAACTGAGTGACCAAACCGTCACTGCTGTCTTACTGAGGCACCTACAGCCTCGTTTCCGGGCGCTGCTGGAAGGTATCGTCAAATAATGAGTTAAGAGTCGGAAGTTGACAGTCAAGACTGAAAACGCCGGACTTTTTGGGAGCATGAAATGGCAGAAAACGCCTATTACACCCTGGTGACTTCGCTGCCTCACATCGATTCACTGTTTGACAGCAAGATCACTCCGATCTCCCGTCTGCAACTGGATCGACGCCTCTCCATGTTGAATCAGGAAGACAAGGATACCCTGATCAAGGTCGAGCAGCTTATGCACTGGAGCCACCTGGGTGAAGATGTAGACGAGGCAGCCCTGATCAAGCTGGCTGCCCGTCTGCATGGAGAACTTCCCAGCCAGACTCTGCGTGATCTGATCAACTGGCGGCTGGACATGAGAACGGTCATGGCAGCACTGCGTCGTAAAATGCAGGGCAAGCAGGCACCGGGCGATCCCCAGTGGAGCTTCGGTACCCGCTATGCTTACATTCGTCGCAACTGGAGCAACCCGACACTGGGCCTTCAGCATGCCTTCCCATGGATTCCACAGGCTATTGATTGCCTGAACAAGCAGGACTATCTGACACTGGAGAAAACCCTGCTGGAAGCCGTGTGGCGCCGACTGGACGACGCTGGCAGACAACACAGCTTCGACTTTGAAGCGGTTGTGATCTATCTTCTGCGCTGGAACCTGGTCGCCCGCTGGACAGCCTACGACGGTGACCAGGCAGTGGAACGTTTTAACGAATTGACCGACCTGGCGCTGGGCGAATTTGTCCACCCACTATCTGGAACCAGTACCTGGGGGACAGCCTGATATAAGCAGCCATGAAAAGATACAGCATCCCTCTGATGCCTGAGGACTCTATCGTCATGGCAAGCAGTAAACAGCTTTTGGAAAACGCCAATGAGTGAACAGACAAACACAGAACCGGAACAGCAGGCACTGGCCCACGGAGCCTCTGCCCAAGTCGTTGCCGTAATGGGTGATATCATCACCATCAAGAGTCTGGGCAGTAAGCCACTGACCAAAAACGAAGTCGTCTATGTGATGCCCGGCCGTCGTTCCAATGAACAGGTTGAAGAGCAACTGATGGCGGAAGTCCTGAGGGTTCGCGGTGATATCGCAGATATTCAGGTTTACGAAGACACCCGGGGTGTCGCGGTAGGTGATGCTATCATCCAAACGGGGCAGCTGCTCTCACTGGAACTGGGTCCCGGCATTCTTTCCATGATCTACGATGGTCTGCAGAACCCTCTGGAAAGACTGGCGTCTCTGCACGGCAAGTTCTTGCAGCGTGGTGTTCAGATTGATGCGCTTGATCGCAGTCAGACATGGGCATTCACAGCTGTGGCCAAGATTGGCGACAAACTTCACGCGGGTGAAACCTTTGGTACGGTCCCGGAAGGTCGCTTTACCCACAAAATCATGATTCCTTTCAACACCGAAGGTGAAGTGGAAGTGATCTGGATTCAGGAAGGCTCCTTCAGCGTTGATACCGTTGTTGCCAAAGTGCGCAATCAGATGGGAGACGAGGTTGCCCTGACCATGGTTCAAAAGTGGCCAGTGCGTCACTCCATTTCTGAAACCCTGTCCAGAAAAGGTAAAACTGAACGTCAGTATCCTGATACTCCCCTGGTCACCACCCAGAGAATCGTGGACACTTTCTTCCCCATTGCCCGTGGTGGCACCGGTTGTATCCCCGGTCCATTCGGTTCCGGAAAAACGGTACTCCAGCACTCTTTCTCCCGTTACTGCGATGCCGACATCGTCATTGTAACAGCCTGTGGTGAACGTGCCGGTGAGGTGGTGGAAACCATTGAAGAATTCCCGCACCTGCAAGATCCAACAACAGGCGGCTCTCTCATCGACCGCACCGTCATCATCTGTAATACCTCATCCATGCCGGTAGCTGCCCGTGAGGCTTCTATCTACACGGGTCTGACACTGGGTGAGTACTATCGTCAGATGGGATACAACGTCCTCGCTCTGGCAGACTCAACTTCCCGCTGGGCCCAGGCCATGCGTGAGACCTCCAACCGTCTGGAAGAAATTCCGGGTGAAGAAGGCTTCCCTGCTTACATGGACTCCGCCATTAAAGGTGTATACGAGCGTTGTGGTGTGATTCGTAACGAAGAAGGAAACGAAGGTTCCCTGACTCTGGTAGGCTCCGTATCTCCTGCCGGTGGTAACTTCGAGGAGCCTGTCACCCAGGCCACTCTGAGTACGGTCAAAACTTTTCTGGGGCTGTCTTACGACCGCGCCTACAAGCGTTTCTACCCTGCCATAGATCCACTGATCTCCTGGTCCCGTTATCTTGATCAGTTGTCCGATTGGTACAGCAAAAACCTGTCCCCTGACTGGGTCGATACCGTCAAGGCAATGCAGGCTCTGCTTGTCAAAGGTGACAGCATTAACCAGATGATGCAGGTGACCGGTGAAGAAGGTATTACTCTGGAAGATTACGTTACTTTCCAGAAGTCTTTCTTCCTGGATATGGTTTACCTCCAGCAGGACGCCTTTGATGACGTCGACAGCAGTTGCCCACTGAGTCGCCAGCAGGCCTGCTTCGAGCTGGTTGTGAGCCTGATCAGTCAGCAGTACGCCTTCAAGGATAAAGAAGTTGCCCGTGACTACTTCGTCAAGCTGACCGGCCTGCTCAAGAACCTGAACTATTCACACGACGGTTCCCCTGAATACAACGGCTATCTGCAGAAGATCGAAGAGTTAAGGAGTCAGTACATTAGTACCGCAGCCGCAGCCTGATTCTGAGTGGCTCACCAGTTAGGCTGAGGCTACCGCCTCAGCCCACTTTCCCTTTTGACACTTTCCCTTTTGACACCCACCAGACGACGGGGATTACTGTTAGTCACCTGACAGGTTCCTGTTTCGCAGTTCGTTGCTCAGAGAACACAACAAACCGTGACTGGCTCCCATCAGACCTTCCCAATAATGATCTTCTGAAACAGCTGAAACAGGTCTCATATCTTTACCTGCTCATTGGCCAGAATTTGGATATTTAGACACTTGAACTTGCAGCTCTCCATTTAACTGCTAAAAGTTTTGGGTACTTACAAATTCTCTCAACCGCTTACCGGGACAGCCATGAGCGATTGACAGCCATGAGCGATTAACAGCCATACGCGATTAACAGCCATGAGCTACTGACCGGAATCTGCATCCTTGGCTGGTATGGAAATCACTTTTCGCAGTATCAGAAGTACTCCGCTCTGAGGTATTAGAATGACAAATACTCACCCCAATGCACTAAGCCTTGCTGTGACCTTTGCAATCTGCTCTTCCATCACTGGCACACAGGCACTGGCCGATCGCAAGCTGCAGACAAAATCTGCCGATATTCTGGGCAATGGACATGTGGAGTTCACTCAGAGTGTGGTCAGGGTTCAGCCAACTTCAGGTGATGACCAACAGCCAATACCCAAATCCATTACAACCACCTACCCTTATGAGCCTGCAGTAAATGAGGACCTTCTCTATCCTTCTATAAGCTTTTCAGAAATTTTTTATAATACTCGTTGCACAGTTTCCAGTGTTGATCAGTTTGAGACAGACGAGAATAATGTTGCCAGGAAATACACCAAAGTCCTGAAGGCGGGTAATGAGGGCGTATTCAGGATCACCCATAACCTTGAAGAAAACGAACTGCTCATTGAAGTCAGAGGCGGAATGACCGATCAGGATTCAATTGAGGTTATTCGTAAAGGATGGCAATCGCATGGCATCAAATCACTGGAACCGTCAACAAAAATCGCCACCCCCATACAACTGGCTGATGTGCTGGACGCCGCCAACGACAGAGCAGGAAACCTCGGCTCAAGTGATCACTATGTTGCCCTTGCCACCATAGAAGTAGAAAAAGTTGAGGTCAATGGGCGCACCTTCATGCGTCTTGTCGCTTCGGGCGTTCAGCCCCCTGAACTGGATCGTCTGGGGCAATCGCTCTTTGTCAATGACGATGCTCTCCTGGCAGCCGCCGCCTCTGCCTATATTCAGGTTCATGTTCTGGAAGAGGATTTACAACAGCAGGCTCTTAATGAACTCCTGGCACACAGCAAACCCGTCGGCTACGTTGTAAAGGCCGAAGATGACACAGAGGTTTATCCTGTGCCTGCGGGCTATCCGAAGCTGGAAGTATCAGAAGCTTCGGAGGGAGTGATTGTTTTCCATGGCCAGAGGCTGAATCCGCAAGATGTCGCTTTTGTAGAAAACCTCCATAAACTCTGGGTAGAAACAGAGGCAAACAAACCCGCTCCAGCAACAGTGGTCAATAAACATAAGGTCGGAAGCTACCAGTTCGCCATTCGATGCAGGCAGATGGCACTGCTGGAGGAGCTTGTAGCGACGCACTCTACCGGAGCTGACAAAGATCAACCGGTGACGTATACAGACGAAGATCTGCAGGCGTTTCGTGCGCTTTCACACTACGAATATCTCCAGCAGGCATTGGCCAGTGCTGCTGCAGCAGCTCCAGCAGATGAATTTGAATTCTCAATGGAACAGGTCAGAGTTGCTTCGTCTGTCATCACGCCAACCTGGATGCAGATTCAACTCGCCAGACACTTCAGTTTCAAACCCGCACTAAGACACCATCTAATCATTAAGAGTTTTGCTAAGGGTATTTTGAGTAATCTACTCACCGCCGACTCATTAATGCTCGATGCTTTAGCTCACAACGAAGAGTTTGCTTCCAGAGTCTTGAGCGACATCGCCAACCAAATGGTTCAGATGGAAATGAAGCTGACAAAGCATATGGCCTTAGAGGGTAAGCTGGCTCAGATTACAAACGAGCTGAAACTCCTGTCGGAGAAAGCCGCTATCAGTGAGGAAGAAAAACTCTATGCAGTTCAACTCAAGCAAAAAGTTGAGAGTCAGCTTGCAGAGAATCGTGAAGTGATTGAACAGCTGCAAGAGCATTCAGATCAACTTAAGCAGGAAGTCAAACGAATTCCAGAGCTGGAACAACAAGTTAGTCATGCCAGAGAAGAGGCCATAAAAAATTACAACACTCAACTGGCAGCAGAACTGGGTATTGACAACTGGGATAATACCCAGCCATCCGAAGAACAAATCAGACTCATTATAAAAAAAATTCATAAAATGAACCTGGCGGTGGCCGCAACATTCGCTGCAACAGGAGAGTCTTATGAAGAAGCTCCAGAGGCAAAACTGGCGGCGATTGAAAGCGTGTTAGGAATTACTCCGGACGATGAAAGCGATCTGGGTTCCCGCTTTGCGTTTATTCAAGAGTATATGGAGCAACGGGCAGAACTCGCCGAAGAAGAAGCGCTGGCTGTTATAGAAGATCAACTCGGGCTGATGCCGATTAACAAAGATGACCTGAAGGCCCGTCACCAGGCCATTCAGAAACATCTTGAGCATCAGCAGGGGCTGGAAATACAGAAAAAACAGTTGACAGATCTTCGGAAGGAAGTCGATCAAACTCTGAATAAGAGAAAAGACTATCACATAACATTAACAGCACACATAGACAAATATAACATCCAGCTGGCAGAAGAGCTTGGTATTGATAGCACGCCATCAGAAGAGCAAGCCAGACTCATCAGAGAGAAAATTAACGAAATCGAGAGTTCAGCTGCCGCAACAGAACAACAGCGGGCTGAAGCTTTAAAAGTAAAAATGGCGGAGATTGAAAAAGGGCTCAAACTGACTCCAGACAATGAAAACGATCTGATTAGCCGCTTTGAGTCCATTCACAAGGCCGCCCAATACTTCAAGCAACTGCAGATAGAAGTAACCGATGATGTCGTAAAAAACAGGCTGACAGACATTGAAATACAGCTCGGCCTTTTCCCGGTTGACGATAAAAATCTGGAAGCCCGTTTCCAGACTGTTCAGCTGCACCTGAAACAGCAGGCAGCTCAGATAGATCGAGAACGCTTTCTGCAGCAGAACATCAGAAAAGATTCGAAAGTAGTCGCTGAAATCAAACCTCGCTATGCAACCATTGCCGCACATCTGAACATTCAGAATTTTGATAGCGATGCAGATATTGATGAACAGCAAGAAAGCCTGCTTAAAAAAATCAAGATGATGGAGAATTCAAAACAGTACCTGATTCAAAGACTTTCGGCACTGGAAGACCATCCGGAACGGCTGCATCATAAAGTTGAGGCTGATCGACAGGATGCAGAGAATTCTTACACCGAGGCCAGAAAAGGCGCTTTAGAAGCGGTTCTTGGTATTAAGCTGAATGAGGAAGACCCCGTCACTCTGGAGTCAACCGTCCATGAGAAGCTCTCCAGACTTGCAGAACTGGAACAAGAACTGGAAGACGTCAGAACTCCGGGTCATCCCAAAGCCAAGCCTGAAGTAATTGAGAAACTGAGTGCCGTGGAAAATGCCATGGAGATGACTCTCCCCGGTGGAGAGGAAGACGTTTATCTCCGGCGCGAGGCTATTTCTGATGACATAAAGACATACATCATGGAAGCCGAAAAAAGGTCAGAGGAAGAGGCTCTGAACATACTGGAAGCACTGGAAGAAATATTCCACCTCGAAATCGACAAATATGCTGGCAAAGAAGCAAGACTTGAAACAGTTCGTTCAAAGTTTAACGGTGATGATATATCAGAATACCAGCTGGACGAGATGGTTAAGATCCTCACGGACGACATAACGCTGGTGGATCCGGAGAAAGGAGATATACGGCTCGACAGGCTTCGTGAGCATCTGACCTCTCGAGTCGAAGAATCCGATCTGCGAGCCAGAGAACACCAGCTTAATTATCTTACTGCTATTGAGAAAAAGCTGGGTATCAACCCTCAGAAAAACCCTGCTGCTAATAAAAGACACGAGGCTTTCACTGACAAGCTGGCCAGTGATATGAAGTTAGAGTTTGAAAAGGATCTCAGCCTGTCTGACCGGATGTATGCTCTGGGTGCCGTACTTCACAAAATGATGGATGAATTACACAAAGGCTATAGGGATGAAGCTGCCAAAAGAACCTTTAACAATCGATTGGCTCGTAAACTCAACGTTAAGGAGTATAAAGATGATGCCGCTATCCACGACCAGATCGAGCTGATTAACGGCAAACTCCAGCAACTGACACAGCAACTGGATCAAGAATCGATGAATGCAGGTCAGCCTGAAGTTGAAGAGCGTGTCGCAGCCATTGAAGATGAGCTTGACAGGCAATTGGGCCGCCTTGGACCTAAACCCCGATTCGTTCTTGAACGTGATGTCGCCACAGCCAGGCAAGTCATAGAAAGAGCTAACACTGAGCTGGCAGGTGCTCATCGCAAGCTGAATGATCTTCGTCGCAAACAATTAGTGCTGGTAAATCGCGATGGTATTGAACCTATCTCGGATGAAGATAACAGCGCTCTCAATCAGGCAATGGAAAAAATACAGACCGAACTGGGTCTGCCTGCAGGTGACGAACAAACCACTGAAGAACGAGTAGACGACATCAACCGCTTTATGCAGAGAGACGGTGCAGAGAGACGAGATGAAATCATTGATAAACTGGAGGCTGCCACAAAAAACCTGAACATCCAGATAAAAGATCACCTCCGATTACCGAAACAAGCTGATTATTTTGCCATTACAGCCTTCGCAAAAATTCATGGCCGGGACGAAATCAATGAAGTCGATGAAACATTAGGTGAACTGCCTTTAACCAGAAAAAAATACACTCAGGTCACGGAATTCCTGAGTGTACACGACAGAAAAGGCATGGACATAGAATCTGCACGGCATCAAAAGGCGCTTGCACAAGAGAATCTGGATCGTAAAAAAGAGGAGATTAACAAAGCCGGAGGCATCGAACAAAAAGTTAAAACCGAACATGAGAACGAATTTGAATCGCAGATTACAGACCCTGAGCAGACCGACCTGAAGCAAACCCCGGAGCAGAAAAGTGACGCTGAATCAGAAGCATCGAAAGTTCAGGAGGCTCATAAAGCGAATATTGAAGCCACTGAGAAAGCCACAGGTCCTGAACCAGACTCTACCGATATCGAGAAACGGGATGCCCTGAGATGTTTGATCGCCAACGATGCATCGGTAGTGGCTCGTCGGCTTGCTGTGCAAGAGAACCTGGATCGAAGAAAAGAGGCTATTGCAGCCACTGAGAAAGCCACAGGTCCTGAACCAGACTCTACCGATATCGAGAAACGGGATGCCCTGAGATGTTTGATCGCCAACGATGAATCGGAAGTGGTTCGTCGGCTTGCTGTGCAAGAGAACCTGGATCGAAGAAAAGAGGCGATAGAAAACGAGATAGAGCTGCTGGATCTGGCCCTGAAGCAGAAAAGTGATGCTTTATCAAAAGCAGAAATCGCTCTGATGGAACATCACAAAACGGCTCTTGAGGCCACTGAAGAAGCTGTGGGTCTCAAACCAGACGCTTCTGAAACCAATGAACAACGGATTGATGCCCTTAGAAAAAAACAGCTGCAACTGGGCGGGGAAGATGGCACTGGCGGCAGGATCGAGCGACTGATTCAGGAACAGGGCCGCCTGGAAGGTGAGATAGAAACCAGAAAAGCAGACATTGAGAGAATGAAGGAGAACCTGAAGACTGCAGAGCAAACCGCCGAAAACGACGGCGGCCCCTTCCAGTACACACCGAGACAGGTAAAAGTTCTGGCTGATATTTACGATTTCACGCAGCAGCACTCTCTCTGGAAACAAGCTCTGGAAGCCGCAATAGGTCTGGCAGCCTCTTCAGAAAAGAGCAGAAAGGCAATACCTTGCCTTGCGACCTTCGATTTTGACGATGAGTTTGCGCCCATTCGCTTACAGGCAATGGCCGGACAAGATCTGACGTTTGATCAGGCCGGTCGGATGCTGGAAGTTTTCAGAAGCCTCAAGGCAGACTTCCCCTCCCCCCCTCCTCCTTTCGAGCCTGAGAGAGATCAGCCCCAGACCCTCATTGAACAAGTCCAGATTCTGGCGCACCGAGCCAGGAATGAGATAGGAAGAGGTGCTAAATATTACGACGAAATCATTAACGGCATGGGTGAAACAGCCATTTACTTCGTCGAACATGAATCAGGGCACCTGAAAAGCTTCTCGGAATACTTCGAGATCCATTCTGCCAGTGGTAACAAGATCATAACACTGCTGCGTGAAGGTCTGATCAGCAAGGTTGAACTTGAGAACTACATAAAGGCCGTCAGAGGTGTCGACGGTTATCAGACAGTGGATGAGTTTGAACACTTCCTTGGCTACAACCAGGGCGTCAAGGTGCCTGAGTTCAGGAAGGTTGTTCAGATGCTGTCCGACAAGGGGGCTGAGGAACTTATGCGCAGTGCCTTTACTCCTGTGGCCGTCACCGGCTCTGGCCCAGCCGGTATGAAAGAGTCTGTTGCCGGCATGAAAGACTACGCAGCTGCGGTCATCGCCAATTACGTTCTTGACGATATTGCCTTTGAAAACGGCCGCAAGACGGCGGCATTTCTGGCTAATGTTCAGGATACCCTGACACCTTATGCCCACATTGCTGGCCTGCCTGAATCCGACCTGATCAAGATTATCAACAGCACATTGATGCAGGCTCATGCTGCAGCGGTTGAGCAACAGCTCAATGAGTACTGGGTCAGACCTTCAGCCTTCCTGGTACAGGCTGTCACCTGGTACTTCTCAAGCTACAAACCACTACTGGTGGCCCATACCGCCTGCCAGGCTGCCAGGCTGTCACTCTCAAACATGTCATTCCTCTATCTGCTGGACCTGACCAACAGGGGTGATTACGCACACAGAATGATCACACCTTTCGAGCACTGGCTGGAACGCTATGGTGTTGATTCTCAACGAGCCGGCCAATACGCCTACCATAATCAAATTGAGCAAGTCTCCGAAGTGGGCGGGCTGGCCATGCCATTGGGTAAAGCTGCTTCCTCCGTCATTCTGCTGAAAACCGGCTCCATGCTGTTTGCCCGGCAGCACAATGCCAACCCCCATATGTATCGCAGTATTTCCCGTCTGGTGCCCGAAATAGTGAAATCCATGGGTTCCGCGCAAGGGGTTCAGGTACCGCTGCTGCGCCGGGTGACACCACAAAAAGTGAAAAGTCTGGCCTCTGCCACCGCCGGCCTCATGCTAGGTCCGGTAGCTACTGTTGGAGCCTACGCCCATGGGCTGATCTCCGGTTTTACCTATGCTCAAACATTTGGATTTGCCCTGGCGTCGAGCCTCACTTTCGACTTCTTTATGAACGACAATAAAATACTCACTCAGTGGCTCGGTGGCCCCCTGGGCCGAAGTCTTGACAAAATTAATCGCTGGCGAGGCGTGGGCGAATCGGACCATGAATATGTGAGACGTACGGCCATTGCCACACCTCAACGCTCCGGTGAAAGCGACGGGGAGTATGCAAATCGTGTTAAAACGGGCAACATGATGCTTGGCTGGACAAGACATGAAAATTATCTGCAGTTCCGCGAACGCCGTGATCGCACCATAAAACTCTTTGAGCATGGCTGGGAGAAATACTTCAAAGAAAATGTGCCCAAATGGTCATTCTCCCATTCAGAGAGTGTGCCCTACTCTTACACTCTGGGTACCTTCTTCGAAGGGCAAAAGCGCGATGATAAGCAACTTTCTGCCCACGATAGCCCCTCCTCTCAATCAAGCTTTCTGCCCGGAGCCGTGGGCGATCAGCTTGATGGTAATGAGGAGTGGTATATGACTCCCGATGCAGAGCTGCTTTCTGAGCCCACAGAGACCAGTTCGGTGAAAGAGCCTGATCAAGCTGCTGAAATGGACGACCTCGAAAAAGACGATACATGGAAAAATACTGAATCTGCACTGGTAACTCCTGCAGCCACAACTACAACCACAACCGCTGAAGTACCAATAATGCCGACCACTACAACATCACCAACCAGTGCGACGCTGGTGGTCACTGCGGGTGTAACGGTTGCTTCTGACACCGTGGAGGCAACTCCCCTGCCAGAGCCTGAAGCAACTCCAGCTGCTTCCTCCACACCGGCCACCACAGGGACTTTAGCGCCTGATGACACCTTGGCAGCCAAGGCTGATCCTGAAGACAATCTTGATATTGAGGCTGTGATTAAGGATTTCGAACTTGATGAAGATTGGGGTGACAATAAAAATCCCCGCGACGAACTTTAATATCAGAAACCAGTGGATGACCTCTTCATAGCCACCCAAAAGAAACCGGCATAAAAGGATACATACCGGTTTCTTTCTGATTGGGCTACCGATTAACACCTGTAAGAAACCACTTTCCACACTAATCGGGTACTCATCTCCGAGGAAGTAGAATGACAAATGCTTGCCCCAATGCTTTAAGCCTTGCTGTAATCGCTGTGATCGGCTCGTCCTTCACTGGCACACAGGCACTGGCTAATCGATGGCTGCATACCAAATCTATCCATATTCAGGCCAGTGGACATGAGGAGTTTCCCCACAGTGACGTTATGATTCGACCAACTCCAGGTCCTGACCAGCAGCCAATACCCAACTCCTTTACAACCACCTACCCTTATACTATCGACAGAGAACACTACTATCACCTTCCTTCTGCAAGCTTTACACAAAGAATTTCTAATGTTGGTGGCAAAGTTTCCAGTGTTGACCTGTTTCAAACAGGCGACAATGGCGTTGCTCAAAAATACACCAAAGTCCTGAAGTTAGATGATGAGGAAGTCTTCAGGTTCACCCATAACCTTGAAGAAACGAAACTGTTCATTGAAGTCAGAGCCGGAATGACCGATGAGGATTCAATTAATGCTTTTCGTGCATTTCATGACGAGAAGCCATTAGAACCATTGACGAAAATCGCCGCCCCCCAGCAACTGGATGAGTTACTGGCAGCTGTCTACGACAGAAAAGGAAAGCTGGGCGCCAATGATCACTTTATTGCCCTTGCCACCCTTGAAGTAGAAAAAGTTGAAGTGGATGGACGTACTTTCATGCGTCTTATCGCTTCGGGGGATCAGCCCCCTGAACTGCAGCGTCTGGGTCAATCACTCTTTATCAATGAGGAGGCTCTTCTGGCAGCAGCCACCTCTGCCTATATCCAGGTTCATGTCCTGGGAGAGGACTTACAACAGCAGGCTCTTAATGAACTCATGGCCCACAGCAAACCCGTCGGTTACGTTGTACACGTCGACGATGACACAAAGTTTTATCCTGTGCCTGCGGGTTATCCAAAACTTGAAGTAGCAGAAGCTTCGGGGAAAGAGATTGTTTTCCATGGTCAGAGGCTGAGTCCGAATGATATAGCCTTTGTAGAAAAGCTCTCTAACCTCTATTACCTCTGGGAAGAAGTTGAGGGTAATAACCCCGTCCCTGCAGTGTTAGCAAAGGTTGAAAAACATAAGGTCAAAAACTACCAGCACGTCATTCGAAGCAGGCAGATGGCAATACTTGAGGAGTATGTTGCGCGGCACGATGCTGTCGTTCACGAAGATCAACCGACGACGCTCACAAACGAAGATAAACTGGCAATAGATGCACTTGCTCACTATGAATATCTCCAGCAGGCGTTGGCCAGTAATGCTCCAGCTCGTTCGATTCAGGTCCCTGAATTTGAATTCACCCTGGAACACATCAGGGTTGCTTCGTCGGTCATCACGCCAGAATGGCTGCATTCTCAACTCATAGAACACTTCAATTTCAAACCCGTATTCAGAAATCTTCTGATTAACCCGCATTTTGTCCAGGATATTCAGAATGTTATACCCATTAACAACCATGACAGCCAGGTGCAAACCGGTCATCATGAGAAGGACAAAAAGTTTGCTGCCAGAGTCATAGGAGACATGAACAGACAGCTGCTTAAAAAACTGGACAAGCTGTATGCAAAAGAAAGTGACCTCTTAGGACTTCATGACTACTTAAAGTCCAGAATCGGAGTAGCCAGTCCCAGTCGCAAGGAAAAGCTGGGTGAGCTGCAACAACGCTATTGGGAAGTTAAGGATGAGCTTGTAAAGATTCATGTCGAACTGGAATACCTGGAAAATATGGAACTGAAACTTCTGCTGGATGCTCAACGAATCCCGGAGCTGGAAACACAAGTTCGTACTATCAGAACAGATGTCACAAAAGCCCTTAACGCTGAAAGAGAAGCAGAAGTCAAAGCACACCATGCAACCATTGCCAGTCATTTAAACACCATGAATTTTGATAGCAATAAAGATGGAGTGCTTGGGAAACTGACCGCCGTGGAAAGAACCCTGTACATGGATGACCCCGATAGCGTTGATGACGTGTATCACCGTCGTCAAGCCATTTCTGATGAAATTCAGACATACATCATAAAAATCAGACAGCAGGCAGAGGAAGATGCTCTAAAAATACTGCAAACAGTAGAAGAAATATTCAAAATCCAAGTTAACAAAGACGATTACAAAACAGCAAGGCTTGAAAGGGTTCGTACAAAACTTGTCAGCAATGATGTCTCAGAAGACATGCTGAATACGATAGAAGATGCCCTCTCAAAAGAAAAGATGATACCTGCGAGCGTAAAAAAGGCATCAAAACTCAGGAAGATTCAAGGGTATCTTACCTACCATGTCGAAAACACGGATGCGCGAGTCTTTAATCATCAGAAAGACCTGCTTGAAATGATAGAGCACGTTCTGCTTATCTCCTCCGATATAAACCATGGAGCTATAGAAAGAGGCAAAGCTTTCGTTGCCAAGCTGGCCAATGAGCTGGGATTAACTATTGAAAACGATGACTACCTGTACAACAGCAAGTATGTTGTTGGAGACAAAATTCAGGCATTAATAACAGAAGTAAACGAAGCCAATGGCGATGAAGATGTCAGAAGACGCAGAAACAATGAAATGGCTTCTCAACTCAACATTGCGGCCTATAAAGATGATGCCAGCATTGACGACCAGAACTTTCTAATTAAAAGAACACTCCAACAGCTGAATGAAGAAGTTTCCAAAGCAGGTATTGTCAGCATTAATGAGCATATCACAGCCATTGATACAGAGCTTGACAGGCAATTGGCCTGCCTGGGACCCAAACCCCGATACGTTCTTGATCGTGAGCTAGCCAGAGCCAGACAAGCAATACAAAAAGCTGAAACAGAGCTAACAGATGTTCATCGAAAACTGAACAGGCTTAGTGGCAAAAACGTGTTATTTGCCGGGAGTCGTGCTGACCTCCGACATATCTCAGATAAATACGACACAGCAATCAATCAGGTAATGAAAGAATCTCAGACCGACTTGGCGCTGGATGCAGGTAACGAACAACACCCTCAAGAGATAATGGAGGATGTCAAAGATTTCCTGTCGGGACACAGCAAAGAGAAGCAGGATTTAATCGTTGAGCAACGGGTAGGCAAAACAAATACCAACATCCAGATAAAAGAAAATGACGAAATTTTACCGGAAGAGGCTGATTACTTTATTGTCATTCGGAGCAGAAGAGATAATCACGATCAAGACAAAACCCATGAATTCGATGAACTATTGGGTGAACTGCCTTCAGCCAGGAAAAAGTACTTTCGGGTCAGGCAACTACTGCGTATTCACGACAAGAAAAATAGGGAGTTGACCAATGCACGGCTTGAAGAGAGGAACGCACAAGAGAGTCTTGATCTTAAAAAAGAGGAGATCAAGCGTTTTGGAAACACCGGTGAAAAGGCCGAAACCGAACAGAAGAACGAAATAACCCGCCTGAACACAGCCCTGGAGCAGAGAAGTGAAGCGGTATCAAAAGCAGAAGAGGACCTGATCGATTTTCATAAAACGTTTCTTGACCCCATGGAAAAAACCATGGGTCTTGAACCAGACGCCACTGACACCAATGAACACCGGGTTAATGCCCTGAGAAACAGGCTGGTAAAACTGGGCGGTGATGATGGTTCTGGCGGCAGGATTCAGCAACTGAGTCAGGAGCAGGCCCGTCTGGAAAGAGAGATTGAAGTCAGGAAAGCAAACATTGAGAGAATGAAGGAAGTCCTGAGGGCCGCAGAGGAAGCCGTCGAAAATGACGGCGGTCCCTTCCAGTTCACACCTAGACAGGCAAAAGTTCTGACCGATATGGACACCTTCACAGAGCAGCACCCTCTCAGGCAACAGGCTCTGGATGCCGCACTGGACCTGGCAGAATCAGCCGTCAAAAACGGTAAAACAATACCCGGCCTTGCGACGTTTGATTTTAACGATGAATTTGCACCGATTCGCCTGCAGGCAATGGTCGGAGACGATCTGCCCTTTGATCAGGCCAGTCGGATGGTGGAGGTCTTCAAGAGCCTGAAGACGAGCTTGCCTTTCGGGCATTCAGAAGATCAATCTCAGAATGTCATTGAGGAAGTCCAGAATCTGGCGCTAAGGGCCAGGAATGAGATAAAAACCGGGGCTCAACAATACGACGATGGAATACGCGGCATGGGCAAAAGAGCCACTCACTTCGTCGAGCATAAACCAGGGGACCTGAAAGACTTTTCGGAATACTTCGCTGCCCACTCTGTCAGTGGTGGCAGGATCATTGCTTTGCTGCGGGAAGGACTGATCAGCAAGATCGAGCTTGGAAACTACATGAAGGCCATCAGAGGTGTCGATGGTTATCAGACTGTGGATGAATTTGAACACTTCCTCGGCTACAAACACGACGTCCATATACCCAACTTCAAGAAGGTTGCCCGGATGCTGTCCGACAAGGCTGTTGAGGAATTCATGCAAAGTGCCTTTGATCCAGTAGCTGTCACAGCCACTGGCCCGACGGGTATGAAAGAGTCTGTTACTGGCATGAAAGAGTACGCAGCTGCGGTCATCGCCAACTACGTTCTTGATGATATTGCCTTTGACAATGGTCGTAGGACAGCAGCATTCCTGGCCAATGTTCAGGATACCCTGGCACCTTATGCCCGTGCTGCCGGAATATCTGAATCAGACCTGATCGAAACTGTTCATGGCACATTAATGCAGGCTCATGCCGCAGCGGTTGAACGACAGCTACTGAATTACTGGGTCAAGCCTTCAGCCTTTCTGGTACAGGCTGTCACCTGGTACTTCTCCAGCTACAAACCCCTGCTGGCTACCCACACCACCTGGCAGGCTGCTGAGCTATCCCTCTCGAACCTGTCGTTCCTCTATCTTCTGGATCTGACCAGCAGAGGAGATTACCTGCATCGGATGCTGATACCTTTCCAGCACTGGCTGGAATCTTATGGTGTTGATCCTGATCGAACCGGGCAATATGCTTATCACCGTGGCATTGAACAAATCTCCGAATTGGGCGGGCTGGCCATGCCATGGGGTAAAGCCGCTTCCTCGGTCATTCTGCTGAAAACCGGCTCTATGCTGTTTGCCCGACAGTACAACGCCAACCCGCAGATGTATCGCAGCATTTCCCGTCTGGTGCCGGAAATAGTGCAATCCATGGGCTCCGGACAGGGAGTTCAGATACCGCTGCTGCACAGGGTGACACCACAAAAAGTGAAAACCCTGGCCTCTACCACAACCGGTCTGCTGCTGGACCCGGTAGCCACCTTCGGAACATACGCCCACGGTCTTTTATCCGGGTTTACCTACGCCCAAACATTCGGATTCGCGCTGGCGTCCAGCCTCACTTACGACTTCTTTATGAACGACAACAAGATGCTCACTCAATGGCTGGGTGGACCTTTGGGCCGTAGTCTTGACAAAATTAATCGCTGGCTGGGCGTGGGTGAAACGCAAGATAACTATGTGAAACGTACGACTGTTGCTTCACCTCAACGCGTCAGTGAAACCGATAAAGACTATACAAACCGTGTTAAAGCCAACGGCACCCTGTATGGCTGGACACGACACGAAAATTACCTTCAGTTCCGTGAGCGTCGGGATCGCACCATGAAGCTATTCGAGAATGGCTGGGAGAAATACTTCAGGGAAAATGTGCCTAGATGGTCATTCTCCCACGCAGAAAGCATTCCTTACTCTTACACTCTGGGTGCCTTCTATGCATTGCAACAAGACGATAGCAAGACAGCTACTTTTTATGATAAGAGAAATGCTCTTCAAGCCACATCAACTCCCGAAAGTAGTGCAGCGTCTGGAAAAAAACTGCAGCCGTGAAACCTTCAGCTGAACCCTTCATAGCCATCCAAAAGAAACCAGTATAAAGCGATACGTACTGGTTTCTTTGACACCCGTCTGTCGATTAAGTTCTGCTAAAAGGTATTAATGCATTCCTTCCCTGAAAAATCACTCAATTATACTGCCACTGCCCTTTATCACTGTGAACTAAATTTGCTCAGCAGCTAACCGGATTAGCCACTGTGAACTAAATTCTCTCAACAGCTTACCGAAACTGCCATGAGCGATTGAAAGTTACCCCCCTCGCCCGGTTTGGCAGTCAATTTTCACGGTAATCAAAGCATTCAACTCTGAGGTAGTAGAATGACAAAGACTCGCCCCAATGCATTAAGCCTTGCAGTGGCCGTTGCAATCAGTTCTTCCATCGTTGGTACACAGGCATTCGCCGAACGCAAGCTACAAACGAAATCGATCGATATACCAGACAATGGACATGCGGAATTCACGCGTAGCGAGGTTATAGTTCAGCCAACGTTAGATGATGACCTGCAGCCAATCCCCAATTCCTTTACTACCACCTACCCTGATCAGGCTCAGGTCAGAGGAGGCTTCGACGTTCCTTCTGAAGGCTTCACAGAGGTTCTTTCCGGCATCGAGGGTGGCGTTTCCAATATTGATCTGTTTGAAACAGACGAGAATGACATTGCCCAAAAATACACAAAAGTCCTCAAGGTTGGCAATGAAGGAGTCTTCAGATTCACCCATAATCTTGCAGAAAAGGAGCTGCTCATTGAAGTCAGAGAAGGAATGACTGATCAGAATTCAATTGCAGCTGTTCGAACTCAATTAGACGACACCCAACCATTAGAACCATTAACGAAAGTTGCAGGCCCAGAACAGTTAACCGCAATACTGAAAGGCGCCAATGAAAGATCGGGAAACCTTGGCGAAGTTGATAACTTCGTTGCCCTTGCCACCATTGAAGTAGACGAAGTGGACGTAGAAGGGCGCACCTTCATGCGACTTATCGCAGCAGGCGATCAGCCTACTAAGCTTCAGCGCCTGGGTCTATCGCTCTTTGTTAATGATGAGGCGCTTTTTGCAGCAGCCACCTCTGCCTATACCCAGGTTCATGTTCTGGGGGAAGACTTACAAAAGGAAGCCCTGAATGATCTGTTGTCATACCATCAACCCGTCGGCTACGTTCTCCATTTTGAGGACGAATCACAGTCTTATCGTTTGCCAGCCGGTTATCCAAAGCTGGAAGTGGAAGAGGTCCGGGGGGGCGTTATTGTTTTCCGATCTCAGAAACAAAATCCGGCCGACATCGCTTTTGTGGAAAGCCTCTACAACCTCTGGCGAGAAGATGACGCTAACAACCCCACTCCAGTAACAGCAAAGGTAAAAAAAGATAAGGTCAAAAGCTACCAGTACGTCATCCGAAACAGGCAAATGGAACTGCTGGAGGAGTTGGCTGAACAGTACGATACTGTAGTTGGCAGAGCTGAACTGATTACGCTTACATACTATGAATCTCTCCAGCAGGCGTTGACCAATGCCAGCCCGGATCAAGCCGATGACTTTGAATTAACGATAGAAGACATCAGACAGGCTTCGTCAGGGGTGACGACAACCTGGGTGCAGAATCAACTCGAAAAACACTTCGGCTTTAAACCCATAGTTAAAGATCTTCTGGCTAATCAGCTCTTTATTCAGGATATTCAGAAAGTGGTAACCGCTATCAACCAGGCCCACAACGGTGCTCCCGGGGTCGAGGGAAAGTTTGCCAGCAGCATTTCCAAACAGCTGGTTAAGATAGAAAGCATGCAGGAAGAGCTGCAAACAGAAGCAAGGAGACTCACCCGGCTTAGAGACCAGTTAAAGCTCACATTGAAGGCCACTACCAGTGTAGAGAAACAACTCAGAGCACTTCAACTCAAGCGACAAGTTGAGGATGCGCTTGCAGAAAATCGTAAATTGAGGGATGAACTGCAAAACCCGTCAGGAGAAATTCAGCAGGAGGTCAAAGGAGTTCTCAGCCTGGAGCAACAAATTCGTAATGCCAGAGCAGGTGCCCTGCCAATAGAAGAACGACTCATTAAAGAAAAAATTCGCGCAATCTACAGACCGTTCGCTGCAACAGCAAAGTCTTACGAAGAAGCTTTAAAAGCAGAACCGGGGGCCATTGGTGGCGAGCCCAATATAGCTTCAGTGGATGAGGACAATCTGAGTGCCCTGCAATTCGTTCAACAGCAGCTGAAAAAAAACAGTGAGGAATTCCGAAAAAATCTGGCAATCTTTGAAGTTCAACTCGGTCTGGTTACGAACAATGAAGATGACCTTCAAGCCCGCTACCAGGCCATTCTACAGCACCTTCAGGAGCAGAGACTTGAGGCCGTAAAACAACATGGTCAGAATCAACAAGAGCAGGAAGAACTGAAAAACTGGTTAGAGAAACTTCAGCAGGAAGCCAAACGAATTCAGCAGCTGGAAAAAAATGTTGGTATTGCCAGAGCCATTGTAGAAGAACACAACACTAAAGAGGCAGCAAAGCCTGGTATTGATAACCGGGACGATAGCCAGCCACTGGAAGAACAAGTATATGATGCCAGAGCAGACGCCACAAAAGATCGCAACGCTCAAACGGCAGCAGAACTTGGTATTGATAACTGGGACGATACTCTGCCACTCGAACAACAAGCCAGACTCATCAGAAAAAAAATTCAGGAAATCAAACCACCGGACTTCGTAACAGAACAGACTGATGAAAAAACGGTCAAAGCACAACTGGCGGGCATTGGAAACAAGCGTCGTCTTATTTCGGCCAATGAAGACCAGCTGGAAACCCGTCAGCAGAGCATTCCTGAACACTTCGAGCAGAATGAACAGAAAGACTGGATAGAGAAACTTCAGAAGAAAGCCGATCTGGTTCCATTGCTGAAAAAGCTGGTTCATACTCTCAGTAGAAATGGCAGAAAAGCTAAGTACGCTCTTTCAGCATTAAATCTTGGTATTGATGACTGGGATGATAACCTGCCACTCGATAAACAATTCGGACTCATAGTAAAAAAATTTAGTGAAATATACGCATCGATGGCGGCAGCAGGGCAGTCTGATGAAGGAGCTCTAACAGCAGAACCAGCCGCCATTGGTGGCTGGCGCGGTATTGCTTCGGTCAATCAATACAATCCGAACACCCTTCTGTTCATTCAACAACGGCTACAACAAAATGAAATAACACTACCCAAATCGGAAGTACGGAAAAAGCTGACTATCTTTGAGAATTATCTTGGTCTGGTTCCGGAAAACAAAGATGATCTTGAAGCCCGACATCAGGCCATTCACCAGCACCTTAAGCAGCAGGCAGCCGAGATCGCTCGACAGCCTGTTCAAAATCAACTTGAGCATGAAACCGATCGAATTCAAGAGCTGGAACAACAAGTTCGTGATGCCAGAGCAGATGCCACAAAAGCTCGTAACGCTCAACTGGCAGCGGAGCTTGCCATTGATGACTGGGATGATTCTCAGCCACCCGAAGAACAAGCCAGACTTATTAGAAAAAAAATTGCTGAAATGAAACCATCGGTTGCGGCAACAGGAAAGCCTGATGAAGCAGCTGCAACAGCAAAACCGGCCGCTATTGGCGGCAAACGCAGTATGACTACGATCAATGGAGACGATCTGGATACCCTTGAGTTCGTTCAACAGCGAGAGCTACTGCCACAAAACGAAGGACTAACCGATCAGGAAATACGGGAAAACCTCTCTTTTTGTGAAGGCAAGCTCGGCCTGGTTCCGGACAATGAAGATGACCTTGAAACCCGTCACCGGGGTCTTCAGCAGCGCATTCAGGAGCAGTCACTTGAGATCGAACAACAATTTATGAACTTTCTAGATGAGCACGATGGACGCAAAACATGGTTACAGCTTATTAAGAAGCAAGTCGATCGAATTCCAATTCTGAAAAAAGAAGCTCGTGCAGCAGTTCCAATAAAAACTCAAAAATACAACGCTCAACTGGCAGCAGTGCTTGGTATCGATGGCTGGGATGATACCCAGCCAATCGAAGAACAATTCAGGCTCATCAGAGAGAAAATTCAAGAAATCAAGCAACCGGTTACCGCAACATCAATTGCCCCAACACCGGTTACTGGTGATACCGGCGAAGAGGTCGGAAAAACTGACAACACCCGACGGGCATCAGAACCAGGTACCGATGATCGGGATGATACCCAGGCACTAGAAAAAAAAACCAGACTTATCAGCCATAAAATTCATAAAATCAAGCAATCGGTTAGCGCAATATCCATTGCCACTACACCGCTTAGCGCAACGCCTCTTGCAACAGCATCAATTGCCCCAACACCGGTTAGCGCAACGCCTCTTGCCACAACACCGGTTATCGCAACAGGAGCCGCAGCACTACATTCTCGGGAAGAAACTTTAAAGGAAAAACCAGCGGCCATTGAAAGAAAGCAAGCTATGACTCCAGAGGATGAAAACGATCCGGATGCCCGCTATCGGCTCCTTCAACCGCACCTGCAGAATATGCTGAAACTAACCGATCAGGCAATCCTGAATAAAGACACCGCACTGGAAAATCGTGCCAAACCGCAGTCAACATTACAAGACCGGCTCTTAAGGCTTTCAGAGTTGGAAAAAGAACTGCAAACAGAGCTGGAAGACATCAGAACACCAGGCCACCCCAGAGCCATGCCTGAAGTATTTGGGACACTTCGCGCCGTGGAAAGAGTCCTGGAGCAGGAGGTGATTTACCGTAAAGAGGACGATGTATACTTCCATCGTCTGGCTGTTTCTGAAGGTATACGGATGTTCATCACAGAAGCCAAAGAGCGGTCAGAGGAAAATGCCCTGATATCACTGTATTTCCTGGAAAAAATATTAGACCTCCAAAGCAATGAAGGTGATGACAAAGCAGCAAGACTGGAAAGGGTTCGTACAAGGCTTGATGGCGGTGATATATCAAATTACAAGCTGGTTGAAATGATCGAGCTCCTCTGGTGTGAGCTGGACAGACATGACCTGGAGGCACTGAAGGGGGATCTGCCAGAGACGAATCTCAAACTCTTCACAATTCGTGAGCGTCTTGCCTTTGCAATCGAAGAGTCTGATCAGCGAGCCATAGAAAAGCAGGCAGAATACCTTTTGGCTATAGAAGACCAGCTGGCGATCAACCCTCATAAAAACCCTGCTGCTATAGAAAGAGGCAAAGCTTTCACGGCTAAACTGGCCGGTGATCTGCAGTTAGAGTTTGAACAGGATGACAACCTGTCTGACCAGAAGGATGCTCTAAAAGACAAAATTCAGGCATTAAGAGAAGAAGTAAACGAAATCTATCACGATGAAGGCGGCAAAAGAATCAGTAACAATCAAATTGCTGATCGACTTAACATTGAGAACTATGGATATCACGCCAGTATAAACGAACAAAAGAGTCTAATTGGCGCAAAACTTGATCAGCTGGATGAAGAAGTTTTCAAAGCGGGTCAGTCTGGCGTTAATGAGCGTATCGCAACTATTGAAAATGAGCTTGACAAGCAAATGGCTCGTCTGGGACCTAAACCCCGATACGTTCTTGATCGTGATGTTGCCAGGGCCAGATGGGCAATAAAGTTAGCCGAGAATGACCTGGACTCAGCTCATCGCAAGCTACATAAGATTGGTGACAAACACCTGGTATTTGCGTGGAGCCTTGCCAGCCAGCAACACCTTTCGGATGAAGAAAAAACGGTTATAAACCGGGCAATGAAAGAATTCCATACCCATCTGGGTCTGGATTCGGGTGACTCACAGCCCCCTCAAGAACGAATGGAGAACGTCAAACATTACCTGCGGGGATGCAGTCAGGAACAACGGGATAACATCGTTAAGGAACTGAGAGCCAAAACAAACAGGAACATTGAGATAAAAGGAAATGTCCTCAGTTTTACGGAAGAACATGAAGAGTTTATTGTCGATCTGCACAAAAAAATTCCTGGTTTGTACGGGACCGGTAAATTCGGTGGATCATTGGGTGAACTGGCTTCAACCCGGATAAAGAACTCTCTGGTCAGGCAATTTCTGGTTGATCACGACAGGAAAAACTTAAAAGTGACCAATGCGTGGTTTGAAAAGAGGAATGCACAACAGAAGCTGGACCTTAAAAAAGAGGAGATCAAGCGTTGTAGAAACACTGATGACATGGCTGAAACCATACATAAGAACGAAATAGCGCGGCTGAATTTGGCCCTGAAACTGAAAAGTAAAGAGGTATCAAAAGCAGAAGAGGACCTGACGGATTTTCATAAAACGTCTCTTGCCCCCTTGGAAAAAACGGTGGGACTTAAACCAGACGCCACTGACACCAGTGAACACCGGGTTAATGCCCTGAGACACAAACAGGTACAACTTGGCGGGCACGACGGCACCGGCGGCAGGATCCGGCAACTGATTCAGGAACAGGCCCGTCTCAAAGGCGAGATTAAAGCCGGGAAGGCAAAAATTGAGAGAAGGAAGGAAATCCTGAAGACTGCAGAGAAAGCCGTCGAAGAAGAGGACGGTCCCTTCCAGTACACGCCGAGACAGGTAAAGGCTCTGGACGCTATCCACAAATTCTCGAAGGAACACCCTCTCAAAAAACAAGCTATTCAGGCCGCCATTGGCCTGCAGGAAGCAGCAGCCTATAGCGGTAAGACCCCCCCCGACTTTATAGGTTTCGATTTTGACGATGAATTTGCACCGATTCGCTTGCGGGCAAAAGTCGGAAACAAACTGAGGATTCAACAGGCCGGTCAGATTGTGGAAATGTTCAGAAGCCTGAAAACAGCTTTCCCGCTCCCCCTGCTTTCAGAAGATCGATCTCGAAATGTTCTCAGGAAAATCCAAACACTCACGACCAGGGCATGGATTGAGAGAAACATTGGAGCAAAAGAATTCGGCGACGAAATTCGTAGCATAGGCTCAGCGGTTATTCACTGCATCGAACACCAGCAAAGGGACTTGAAAGACTTCTCGGAATACTTCGCTGCCCACTCTGCCAGTGGTGGCAAGATCATAGCTTTGCTGCGTGATGGTCTGATCAACAAGGTTGAACTTGAGAACTACATGAAAGCTGTCAGAGGTATCGATGGCTATCTGCCAGCAGATGAATTTGAACACGCTCTTGGCTACAGGCACAAAGTCAATGTGCCCCGCTTCAGAGCTGTTGTCCAAAGGCTGGACAATGAGGTTGCTGAGGAATTCATGCAGAGTGCCTTTGCTAATGTGGCTGTGACTGCCGCTGGCCCGACAGGTATGACAGAGTCTGTTGTCGGCATGAAAGAGTACGCCGCTGCAGTTATCGCCAACTATGTTCTTGACGATATTGCCTTTGAAAACGGCCGCAAAACGACCGCATTCCTGGCCAATGTTCAGGATACCCTGACACCTTATGCCAATGCAGCTGGCCTGGCTGAATCAGAGCTGATCAAGATTATCAATAGCACATTGGTGCTGGCACATGCTGCAGCGGTTGAACAGCAGCTAAATGAATACTGGCTCAAACCTTCAGCCTATCTGGTTCAGGCTGTCACCTGGTACTACACCAGCTACAAACCTCTACTGATGACCTACACTGCCTGGCATGCAGCCGACCTGGCCCTCTCAAGTATTTCGTTCCTCTATCTTATGGATCTGACCAACAGAGGTGATTACACGCACAGGATGCTCACCCCTTTCCAGCACTGGTTGGAACGCTACGGTGTTGATCTTGACCGAATCGGGCAATATGCCTACCACAGAGAAATTGAAAAATTCTCTGAAGTAGGCGGGCTGGCAATGCCATTGGGCAAGGCCACTTCCTCAGCCATTCTGCTCAGAACCGGCTCCATGCTCTTTGCCAGACAGTACAACGCCAACCCCCATAGGTATCGCAGCATTTATCGCCTGATGCCTGAGATAGTAAAATCCATGGGTTCCGGACAAGGCGTTCAGGTGCCGCTGCTGCACCGGGTGACACCACAAGCAGTGAAAGGTCTGGCCTCTGTCACAGTCGGCCTCGTGCTGGGGCCGATTTCCACTGCCGGAGCATACGCCCAGGGTCTGTTATCAGGATTTACCTATGCTCAAACCTTTGGGTTCGCTCTGGCATCGAGCCTTGCTTTCGACTTCTTCATGAACGACAACAAGATGCTCACTCAATGGCTGGGTGGTCCTCTGGGGCGTGGTATTGACAGGATTAATCGCTGGCGAGGTGTGGGTGAAACGGACGCTGAATATGTGAAACGCACGGCTGTTGCCACGCCACAACGCTTCAATGAAACCGGTGAGGATTATGTAAACCGTGTTAAGGCAAGCAACAGCATGCCTGGCTGGACGCGTCATGAAAATTATCTGCATTTCCGTGAACGCCGGGATCGCACCATGAAGATGTTTGAGAATGGCTGGGAGAAATACTTCAGGGAAAATGTACCTAAATGGTCATTCTCCCATGCAGAAAGTGTTCCTTACTCTTACACTTTAGGTGTCTTCTATGAATGGCAAAAGGTCGGTGAATCAACCAGGCAACAAGCAACCACCGGCAGTGCCACGCCAGTGCCCCGTGAAACACCGGTGATGACTTCAGTGGAAGCGCTTCTTTCCGAGTCCACGAAGACTTCTCCGGTGACAAAGACTGAAGTTATTCCACCCATTATACTGGATGAATTCAGGGAAAGCTCTGAACCTGTGCCGATAACAACCGCGACACCCACTGCAGCGCCTGAGAAATCCCCGGCAGCTGTAAATCCAGCAATGGCTGGTCTTGCGTTCAATCTTGATGAAGATCGGGGAGACGATAAAAATCCCCGCGACGAACTCTGATATCAGAAACCAGCAGATGCTCACTTCATAGCCATCAAGAAGAAGCCGGTATAAAGAAATTCATACTGCTTTCTCTCTCTGATTGGGCTACCGATTCACCCCTATGAAGAGGTACGAAACAATGTATTCCATTCCTGAAAAAACAGCTCAAATGAATGCCCCCCGGGTCAATTCAGAAAAAGAGACATTTAATTGCAAGGCTTATGCTTCCTTCGCTCCCGGGAAACCCGAGCCAATAAACTGGCTTTCTGTCAAAAGGCTCCGGGCTTTTGCAATTTCGGGGGCCTCGTTCCTGACCATTCTATTGGCATTGGGCTTTGCCTCTGTGAACCATGCAGACTTGAGCGGACTAGAGGACGACGATGATCAACCCGACACTGAACAGTTCATGCTTGATGATGATGACTCCGGTACTCCGGAACCGGCTCCCTATGAACCGAATCTTGATGAAATGGAAGATCAGGGAGAGTTGGAAGGTTATGATCCCGATGAGGCAGATTAGCTCGTGCTCTGACTCGGAGATTTTTAAAAGAACTAAAAACCACCATTTATCCCGACGAGGGTAGAAACACATTGTCGCTTTCTGGAAAACGACAGCCACGAGCGATTAAAAGTCGCTTCCTTGCCACATGTGGCAAACACTTTTCACGGTAATTAAAGTAATCAGTCCTGAGGTAACAGAATGACAAATGCTCGTCCCAATGCATTGCACCTTGCTGTGGCCGTTGCAATCGGTTCTTCCATCTTTGGTACACAGGCGTTGGCCGATCGCAGGCTGCAGACAAAATCTGTCGATATTCTGGGCAGTGGACACGTGGAGTTTATCCAGAGTGAGATCATAGTTCAGCCAACTTTAGGTGATGACCAGCAACCCATACCTAAATCCTTTACAACCACCTACCCTGATCAGACTGAAGTCAGAGCGGGCTATGACGTTCCTTCTGAAGGCTTCACAGACGTACTTTCTGGCATAGAGGGTGGCGTTGCCAGTGTAGATCTGTTTGAAACAGACGAGAATGACGTTGCTCAGAAATATACCAGAGTCCTGAAGGTAGGTGATGAAGGAGTCTTCAAGTTCACCCATAATCTTGCAGAAAAAAAACTGGTCATTGAAGTCAGAAAAGGGATGACCGATCAGAACTCAATTGACGCCGTTCGAGCTCAGTCAGGTGACATCCAACCAATAGATCCGTTAACAAAAGTCGCCGGCCCCGAACAGCTGGCCGCAACACTGAAAGGTGCCCAACTAAGAGCGGGAAACCTTGGTGCAAGGGATGACTATGTTGCCCTTGCCACCATTAGAGTAAAAAAAGTTGAAGTGAACGGACGCACTTTTATGCGTCCAGTGGTTGCGGGCGATCAACTCCCTGAATTGCAGCGCCTGGGGCAATCGCTCTTTGTTAATGATGAAGCTCTTTTAGCAGCAGCCAACTCTGCCTATGCCCAGGTTCATGTTCTGGGGGAAAAACTACAACGGAGAGTTCTCCACAAACTACTGTCGTACCATAGACCTGTTGGCTATGTTGTCCACGTCGAGGATGACACACAGGCTTATCCTGTGCCCGAGGGTTATCCAAAGCTGGAAGTGGATCAAGCCTCGGAGGAGATAATTGTTTTTCGTGGTCAGAAACAGAACCCGACCGATATTGCTTTTGTGAAAAGCCAGCTTGACATCTGGGAAGAATATACAGTTAAAGAACTCACTGCAGAGGTTAAAAAAGACAAGATCAAAAGCTACCAGTACATTATTAGAAGCAGGCAGATGGCACTGCTGGAGGAGTTGGCTGCAGAGTTGGCTGAAAACTACGATGCCAAACTTAACGAAGATAACCTGTCAGAGCTTACCTATTATGAGTCTTTTCAACAGGCATTAAACAGTGCTATTGCCGATGGAACCGATGAATTTGAGTTCACAACAGGACACATCAGAATCGCTTCATTGGTCATCACGCCAATCTGGATGCAGTTTCAACTCATAAAAAACTTCAGCTTCAAACCCGTACTTAAAAATCTTCTGATTAGCCATAATTTTAATCACAATATTCAAAAATTTATATCCTCTATTAACACAGCGATGAAGCGCTTTGCTGATGGCGAAGGCAAAAAGTTTTCCTCCTTTTCCCCCAAAGTTATGGGTGACATTAACCAACAGATGCTCGAGATGGCAAGCACGACGGAAGTGCTGCGGGCAGGAGAGGCCGAACTCGCCGGGCAACTCGCCGGTACAGCCAAAACATTAGGCCACGGCACAATGGCAATGGCCGCTGCCAACGGTGAGGAAAAAATGAAACCAGAACGACTCAGTGAGAAATTTGAGGCTGGGCTTAAAGAGCTTCGTCAAACGTTCGAGGTGATCAAAAACACGGTTTATGAACTTCGGGAGGATGCCAAACGAATCCCGGAGCTGGAAAAAAAAGCCGATGATGTCGCAGCAGAAGCCACAAAAGTTCGCAACGCTCAAATGGCAGCAGGGCTTGGTATTGATGACTGGGATGATACCCGGCCACCCGAAGAACAAACCAGACTCATCATAGATAAAATTGATGAGATCAAGCAACGGATTACCGTAACAAGACAGCCTGATGAAGAAGCTGAAAAAGCAAAACCGGAGGTCATTGGCCGCAAGCGAGATATTACTTCGGTTAATGAAGAGGATCTGGGTATCCTTCAGTCCATTAAACAGCACCTGCAACGAAAGAGAGAGCTAACTGATCGGATAATCCAGAATAATCTGGCTTACATTGATTGTCAGCAAGGTGTGCTCCCGGAAGAATTAACCGATCGGATAATCCTGAATAATATGGCTTACATTGAAGGTCAGCTCGGCCTTATCCCGGTTGAAGGCAGGGATCTGGAAGTCCGTTGCCAGACCATTCAGCAACACATCTGGGAGCAGGACGCTGAGATCGAAAAAGAGCTGGCAGAACGGAATAACTGGATTCAGAATCTTCAGGAGGAAGTCGATCGAATTCCAATCCTGAAAAAAAAAGTTCTTGAAGCAACAGCAGCAGCCAGGCGAGATTACAACATTCAAATAGCAGCAGAACTTGGTATTGATAACTGGGATGATACCCAGCCACCAGAAAAACAAGCCAGACTCATCAGTCAGAAAATTCATGAAATCAAGCAACCGGTTATCACAACATTGATTACCCCAACAACGGTTGCCGCAACATCGATTACCCCAACAACGATTTCCGCAGCATCAATTACACCATCATCAATTGCACCAACATCAATTGCACCATCATCAATTGCACCATCATCAATTGCACCAACATCAATTGCACCAACATCAATTGCACCAACATCGACTGCTGCGGCATCAATGGCCTCAACATCGGTTGCTGCAACGGGACAGCCTCGGGAAGAAGCTTTAAAAGAAAAACTGGCGGCCATTGAAAGCAAACACGATATTACTCCAGACAATGAAAACGATCTGAATGACCGCTATCAGTCTCTTCAACAGCACCTGGAGCGACTAAAAGCAGAACAGGCCGATCGGGTACAGGCAGCTGAGAATCATTTGGCTGACATTGAAGGTCAGCTGGGTCTGATCCCGGATAACGAAAAGGACCCGGAAATCCGTTGTCAGGCCATCAGGCAACACCTTAATGAGCAGGTCGCTCAGATCACTGAACAAAAGCAACAGCTTCAGCAAGAGAGCACCAGAACATTGGGTCTGCCTGCAGGCGATGCCCCTGCCCCTGCCCCTGAAGAGCAATTTGACACTGTAGAAATCGGTCAGGCGCTTGAAAAACTCGAAGCTGTCATAAAAGCTATGGACACCTGGGTGGAAAATGGCAACGATTTATCGTCTTTCTCTACTGCACTTAAAGCCTATTTAGATGCTTATGGCCGTGACAAAACCAATGAAGTCGAGGGCGAGCTGACTTTAACCTGGAAAAAGTACACTCCGGTCGCAAAACTTCTGGCTGAGCACGACAGAGAAAGTACGGAACTGACCAAGGCAGTGGTCGAAGAAAATATTGCACAAAATAATCTGGATCTCAGAAAAAAGGAGATTCCTGATTCTGGAGAGATCGATGAAAAGACTAAAACCTTCCATGAGCACGAAGTATCTCGACTGAATTTAGACCTGAAAGATAAAAAAGCAGCTGTGGCGGTGACTGGCCCGACGGGTATGAAAGAGTCTGTTGCCGGCATGAAAGAGTACGCAATTGCTGTCATCGCAAATTATGCTCTAGACGATATTGCCTTTGACAATGGCCGCAGGACAGTTGCGTTTCTGGCCAACGTTCAGGATACCCTGACACCTTACGCCAATGCTGCCGGACTCTCTGAATCAGAACTGATCAAGGCTATCCATGACACAGTGATGCTGGCTCATGCCGCAGCGGTTGAGCAGCAGCTCAATGATTACTGGGTCAAACCTTCAGCCTGTCTGGTACAGGCTGTCACCTGGTACTTCTCCAGCTACAAACCCCTGCTGGTAGTCCTTAGCACCTTTCAGGCTGCCAAACTGTCCCTCTCAAACATGGCATTCCTCTATCTTCTGGATCTGACCAACAGAGGTGATTACACCCACAGGATGCTGATACCTTTCCAGCATTGGTTGGGGCACTATGGTGTTGATCTTGACCGAACCGGTCAATATGCCTACCACAGTGGAATTGAACAAATCTCTGAACTGGGTGGGTTGGCCATGCCATTGGGTAAAGCCGCTTCCTCCGTCATTTTGCTGAAAACCGGCTCCATGCTGTTTACCCGACAGCACAACGCCAACCTGCAGATGTATCGCGGCATGTCCCGCCTGGTACCCGAAATAGTCAAATCCATGGGTTCCGGGCAAGGGGTTCAGGTACCCCTGCTGCACAGGGTGACACCACAAAAAGTAAAAACTCTGGCCTCTGCCACAGCCGGTCTGGTGCTGGGTCCGGTAGCCAACTTCGGAACATACGCCCACGGTCTTTTATCCGGTTTTACCTACGCTCAAACCCTCGGATTCGCCCTGGCATCGAGTCTCACTTTCGACTTCTTTATGAACGACAACAAGATGCTAACTCAATGGCTGGGTGGACCTCTGGGTCGAAGCCTTGACAGGATTAATCGCTGGCTGGGCATGGGTGAAACCCAGGATGAATATTTCAAACGTACGGCCATTGCTACGCCTCAGCGCTTCAGTGAAAACGATGAAGCCTATGCAAACCGTATTAAAGCAAGTGACATGATGCATGGCTGGACGCGGCACGAAAATTACCTGCATTTCCGTGAACGCCGTGATCGCACCATGAAGATGTCTGCGAATGGCTGGGAGAAATACTTTAAGGAAAATGTACCTAAATGGTCGTTTTCCCATGCAGAAAGCATTCCATACTCCTACACTCTTGGAGCCTTTTACAAATGGCAAAAGGGTGGTGATCAGACAATTCACGGTCATGAAAAGAGGTATGCCCCCCAATCGAGTTTTCGACCTGCAGCTTCAGCAGACAGCCTTAAATAAAAGCTACTTCCTCGCCTGGTGCTGCAGTCACTTCTCACGGTAATACAAGTACCCTGCTCTGAGGTAGTAGAATGACAAATGTCCGCCACAATGCATTAAGCCTTGCAGTGACCGTTGCGATCGGTTCTTCCATCATCAGTACACAGGCACTGGCCGACCGCAGGCTGCAGATAAAATCTTTCGATATTCATGACAGTGGACATGCGGAGTTTACCCATAGTGAAGTCATCGTTCAGCCAACTTTAGGTGATGACCAGCAGCCAATACCCAAATCCTTCACAACCATCTACCCTGATGAGGCTCATGACAGGGCAAGCTACCGCGTTCATTCAGCAGGCTTTACAGAAATTCTTTCTGATGTTGATGGTGGCGCTTCCAGTGTTGATGTATTTGAAACCGACGAGAGTAATGTTGCTCAGAGGTACACAAAAGTACTGAAGGCAGGTGATGAGGGAGTCTTCAGGTTCACCCATAACCTTGCAGAAAAGCAAATGGTCATTGAAGTCAGAAAAGGAATGACCGATCAGGATTCTATCAGGGCTGTTCGCGCCCGGCCTGAAGGCACTGAATCACAATCATTACAACAGTTGACGAAAGTTGCCTGTCCCGAACAACTGGCTGCAATACTGAACGGTGCGAATAAAAGAGCAGGCAACCTCGGCGAAGTTGATGACTACGTTGCCCTTGCCACCATTAAAGTAGACAAAGTTGAAGTGAACGGGCGCACCTTCATGCGTCTTATCGCAGCGAGCGATCAGCCTCCTGAACTGCAAAGTCTGGGTCAATCGCTCTTTATCAATGATGAGGCTCTTTTTGCAGCAGCCACCTCTGCCTATGCTCAGGTCCATATCCAGGGAGAGAGTTTAAAACAGGAGGCGCTGAATAAACTCTTATCACATCAGAAGCCCATCGGATATGTTGTCTACGTTGAGGATGATACACAAGCCCGTCCTGTACCTGATGGTTATCCGAGAATGGAAGTGACACAGGCTCCGGGGGAGACGATTGTTTTTCATGGTCAGATACAGAATCCAGCCGACAGCGCTTTTGTGGAAGGCCTTTATAGTCTCTATGCAGGCGGTGACGCCGATTACCCCAACCTTGAATTAACCATACCGGTAAAAAAAGATAAGCTAAAAAGCTACCAGTACATCATTCAAAGCAGGCAAATGGCACTATTGCAGGAGTTAGCCGAACAGCAGGATGCTGAACCTGACCAGGATAAAATGGTTATGCTTGCGTATTATGAATCTCTGCAGCAGGCATTGACCAGCTCCACTCCGGATCAGGCAGAGGAATTCGAATTCGTGATAGGACACATCCGGAGTGCTTTGTCGGTCGCCACACCAACCTGGGTGCATGAGCAACTCATAAAACACTTCAGCTTCAAACCCATAATCAGAAATCTTCTGACTAACGAGCTGTTTATTCAGAAGATTCAGAAAACGACAATCATTTTAAGCAGTATCAACGGGGCGCAGGGCGCTGCTCTTGGGGACAACGAACAGTTTGCTTCCAAGGTCAAGAGCGACATCATCACACAGCTCATTGAGGTGTATAGCAAACTGGACAAGCTGCAGAGAAAAGAATTCGAACTCATCCGGGTTATAAACCATTTACAGATCACATCGAATAAAGCTATCACCAGCGAAAAGGAAAAAAAACTCAGAGCACTTCAACTCAAACAAGAGGCTGAGGATGAACTTTCAAAGGCTCTTAAAGAGCTGTTCAGACTGCAAGACCAGTCACGGAAACTGCAACAGGAAGTCGATCGAATTCCGGCGCTAAAACAACAATTTCGTGACGCCAGAGAAGAAGCCAGAAAAGCTTACAACACTGAACTGGCAAAGGATCTGGGTATTGATCACTGGGATGATACCCGGCCACCAGAAGAACAGGTCAGACTCATCCGACAGAAAATTCATGAAATGAACAAAGCGGTTGTCGAAACAGGACGGCTCAGGGTTGCGACTGCACAGGCAAAGCTAGCGACTACTGAACGTCAGTTCGTTCTGGCTTCCGATGAAAAAGATAACCAGGAAGTCCCTCAACAGCTCAAGAAACTGGAGACTCTGATCGGCGAACATCGTCTTCAGCAGAATAAAGAGCGGGAAGTGGAGCTGCAAAAACACAAAAACTATGTGCGAAGAGTTAGGTATAACATCGCTCAAATGCCAATGCTTAAAAAAGAGGTTCTTGAATCCGTAGATGCAGCCAGAAGGGATCACAACGCTCAACTGGCAGAATACCTTGGCATTGATAACTGGGATAACACCAGACCAATGGAAGAACAGGTCAGACTCATCAGAGACAAACTTCTTGAAATCAACAGCCTGGATGCCGGAACAGAACAGCCTCCGGTAGAAGCTATAAAAGAAAAGCTGGCGGCCATTGAAAAAAAGCTCGATATCACTCCATACAATGAAAACGATCTGGATTTCCGCTTTCAGTCTATTCAACAGTACCTGTATCAAGAGCTGGAACGGGCTAATCAGATAAGACTGAACCAACTGACCCACTATGAAGAAGAATTTGGCCTGGTCGTACATAATAAAAACGACCTGGAAGCCCGTTGCAAGGCCGTTCAACAACACCTTAAGAGTCATGAAGCTCAGATTGCTCTGAAACAGTTTCAAAAACAAGACATCAGAATGGATGCTAAACAAGAAGCTGAAATCAGATCCATCTATGCAACCATTGCCACCTATTTAAACATCCGGGATTTTGACAGTCATGAAGACATTGGCGTTCAACAAGGACGCCTAATTCAAAAGCTCAGGGAAATAAGTACGCATCAAGAAAGTCTTCGTCAACAACTCAAGGCAATGAGTCGTCAGATCGATATGGAAGATTCTTACACCAGGGCCAGAAAAGAAGCTCTGGCATTGGTTCTTGGTATTGACCTGAGCGAAAACCCCGGTCCTGATAACCGCGCCAGACTGGAATCAACGGTATATGACAAACTGTTCGAGCTTTCAAAGCTGGAACAGGAACTGGAAGACATCAGAACACCGGGCCACCCCATGACCGGGCCTGTAGTATTTGTGAAACTGACCAACGTGGAAAAAGCTCTGAAGATGGCTACCTGTCCTGGAGAGCACGATGAGTATCTCCGTCGCCAGCACATTTCCACGCACATGCAGAAATACATCACACAAGCCAGACAACGTTCAGAGGAAGAGGCCCTGAAAATACTGAAAACCCTGGAAGGATTACTGAAACTCGAAATCAATGAAGAGGACGACAAAGCAGCAAGACTTGACAGGGTCCTCACAAGACTTGACAGGGTTACTATACAGCGTGATGGCGAGGATATCTCGGAATACCTGCTCAATGAGATGGATAAGTTCCTCTGGAAAGATGAAAGTGCATCTCTGGAGACCCCAGAGGGGAGTGATATCAGACGCGACAGAATCCGTGCCCGTCTTGCCCTGATAGTCGAAGAATCGGATCAGCGAGCCAGGGAAAAACAGGCAGAATATCTTTTAGCTGTAGAACACGAGATGAATATTGACCCTCATAAAAACCCTGCAGCCATGGAAAAGCGCAAAGCTTTCATAGCTAAACTGGCCAGTGATCTGCAGGTTAGGTTTGAAGACGATGTCAGCCTTTCTGACCGGCAGCATACTCTAGGAGACATAATTCAGGAATTACGGGTTAAAGAAGCAGGCGAAATTTATGAAGATGAAGATCACAGGAGAGCGTGGAACAATAAAATTGCTCATCAACTCAACGTTGAAGATTATAAAGACGACGCCACTTTAGACGTCCAAAGCCGTCTGATTAAAACAAAACTCGAACAGCTGGATGAAGAAGTTTTCAAAGTGCCTCAGCCTGACGTTGCTGAGCGTATTGCAGCCATTGAGAATGCGCTTGACAGGCAAATGGCTCGGCTGGGACCCAAACCCCGATACGTTCTTGATCGTGAGCTAGCCATAGCCAGGCAGGCGGTAAAAGACGCTGAAGGTGAGCTGGAGATGACTAATCACAACCTGGATGCTATCCGTCACAAACAACCGTTATTTTTGCGCACAACTGACAATACCCCTGTTGCCATGGAAGAACACGAAAAGGTTTTCAATCAGGCAATAAAAAAAATTCAGATCAGGTTTGGTCTTACCACAGATGATGAGCAAACCCCTGAAGAGCGATTAGACGACATCAGACATTTCCTGCGCCGGAACTCTGCAGTAACAGAGGATGAAGCCCTTGAGAAACTGAGAGCTGCCACAAAAACTCTCAGCACCGCGAACATTGATTCTATGGAAGAAGCTCTTGATGAAATGGGAGCTGCCACGAAAGCTTTCCGGATCGCGACGTTTAGTGACCTCAATTTACTGGAAGCATCGGATTACTTTACTCGCATTGCAATCTATGCAATCACTCGTGGTCGTTACGAAACCGATAAAGTCGAGGGTGAACTGCCTTTAACCAGGAAAAAGTACAATCTGGTCACAAGATTTCTGCGTGAGCACGACAGAAAAAGTTTGGAACTGAGCAATGCAGTGGTCCAAGAGGACATTGCACAAATTAATCTGTATGTCAGAGAAGAGGAGATTCTTGAATCTGGAGAGATCGATGAAAAGACTAAAACCTTACATGAGCACGAAATAGCTCGGCTGAATTCAGAGCTTATGGATAAAAAAGCAGCTTTATCGGAAGCAGCAGACGCTCTCGGCATTCATCACCAATCGATTCTTGACGCCACTGAAGATGCCCTGGGTCTCAAACCAGAACCTGCTGATACCGATAAACAACGGGTTAACGCCCTGAGAAACCATAAGCTACTACTGGGCGGGGAAGATGGGACTGGCGGCAAGATCCGGCAACTGCTTCAGGAACAGGCTCGTCTGGAAGCTGAGGTTGAAACCAGACAAGCAAACCTTGAGAGAAGGAAGGAAGCCCTGCAGACTGCCCGGAAAGCCGTCGAAATGGACGATGGTCCCTTCCAGTACACGCCGATACAGGCGGAGGTTCGGGCCGCAATCGAAGACTTCGTGCAGCAGCACTCTCTCAAGAAACAAGCTCTTGAAGCGGCACTGGGTCTGGCACAATCAGCAGTAGAAAACGGTAAGGAAATACCCTGCCTTCCCCATTTCGATTTTGACGATGAATTTGCACCGATTCGCCTGCAGGCAATGGTTGGAGACGAACTGACGTCTGCTCAGGCCAGTCGGATTGTAGAAATCTTCAAAAACCTTAAAGCGAACTTCCCGCCCCTCCGGCCTGAAGAATATGACCCTATGACTGTCGTGGAAGAACTCCATTTTCTGGTGCTCATAGCCAGAGATGGGATGAAAACCGGTGCACAACAATACGACAACGAAATTCACACCATGGGCAAAACAGCCATTCACTTCGTCGAGCATCAACCAGGGGACCTGAAAAGCTTCTCGGATTACTTCGCTGCCCACTCTGCCAGTGGTAACAAGATCATGGCTCTGCTGCGTGAAGGTTTGATCAGCCAGGTTGAACTTGAGAACTACATGAAGGCCGTCAGAGGTGTCAATGGTTATCAGACAGTGGCTGAATTTGAACACTTCCTTGGCTACAAAAACGGTGTCAATCCTGACCTCAAAGCCCTTGTCCGGATGCTGTCCGACAAGGGTGCAGAGGAATTCATAAAGAGTGCTTTTACTCCTGTGACCGTCACCGCAACTGGCCCGGCAGGTATGAAAGAGTCGGTTGCCGGCATGAAAGAGTACTCAGCTGCGGTCGTCGCCAACTATGTTCTTGACGATATTGCCTTTGACAATGGCCGCAGGACGGCAGCGTTTCTGGCCAATATTAACGAAACCCTGACACCTTATGCCAATGTTGCCGGACTATCCGAATCAGAACTGATCAGGGCTATCCATGACACATTGATGCAGGCTCATGCCGCTATGGTTGAGCAGCAGCTACAGGATTACTGGCTGAAACCTTCCGCCTTTCTGGTACAAGCTGTCACCTGGTACTACTCCAGTTACAAACCTCTTCTGGTCGCTCATACCCACTGGCAGGCTGCCAAACTGTCCCTTGCAAACATGTCATTCCTCTATCTTCTGGATCTGACCAACAGAGGTGATTACCTGCATAGAATGCTCACACCTTTCCAGCACTGGTTGGAACGCTACGCTGTTGATCTTGACCGAACCGGCCAATATGCCTACCACAGCGGCATTGAACAAATCTCTGAAGTGGGCGGACTGGCCATGCCACTGGGCAAAGCCGCCTCATCGGTCATTCTGTTAAGAACCGGCTCTGCGCTGTTTGCCAGACAGTACAATGCCAACCCACAGAGCTATCGCAGCCTTTCCCGTCTGATGCCCGAAATAGTGAAATCCATGGGTTCCCGCCAGGGGGTTCAGGTTCCGTTGCTGCACAGGGTGACGCCACAAAAAGTAAAAACGCTGGCCTCAGCCACAGCCGGTCTCGTATTGGGTCCGGTAGCCACAGCCGGATCATACGCCCATGGCCTTTTATCCGGGTTTACTTACGCTCAAACTTTCGGATTCGCTCTGGCGTCGAGTCTCACTTTCGACTTCTTTATGAATGACAACAAGATGCTCACTCAATGGCTGGGTGGACCTTTGGGCCGCAGCCTGGACAAAATTAATCGCTGGATAGGCATGGGTGAAACGGACGGTGAATATGTGAAACGTACTGCTGTTGCTTTGCCTCAACGCTTGACCGAAACCGATGAAGCCTATGCGAACCGTATTAAAGCAGACGACACGATGTATGGCTGGACCCGACACGAAAATTACCTGCAGTTTCGTGAACGCCGGGATCGCACCATGAAGCTGTTCGAGAATAGCTGGGAGAAATACTTCAGGGAAAATGTGCCTAAATGGTCATTTTCCCACGCAGATAGTATTCCTTACTCTTATACCCTGGGTGCCCTTTTCGAGTCAGGGGCTGCAGCGCCTGAGCCCCCTTCCACAGCCGTGAAAACAGCATCAGCTGGTCTCAAGGTCAGGAAATGACACCTTCATAGCCAACCAAAAGAAATCAGCACAAAGAAATACAGACTGGATTGTTTCGGATCAAACTATCGAGTAAACCCTGTCAGAAAGTATGGAGGTATTCCTTCCCTGAAAAAACCAATCAATTCTACCAAGCAGCTTACCAGATTTGCCACTGTGAACTAGATTCTCTCAACGGCTTATCGAAACAGCGATGAGCGACTGACCATAAGCGATTAGAAAAGGTTTCCCCGCTCCGGGTGTGCGTCACCTTTCACGGCGATAAAAGTACTCAGCTCTGAGGTAGTAGAATGGCAAATACTCGCCCCAATGCATTAAGCTTTGCAGTGGCCGTTGCAATCAGCTCTTCCATCATGGCCACAGACGCAATGGCCGAGCGCAAACTGCAGACAAAATCCGCTGATATTCTGAACAAAGGACATACAGAGTATACCCGGAGCGAAGTCATAGTTAAGCAAACTTTGGACAATGACCAGCAGCCAATACCCAAATCCTGCACAACCACCTACCCTGATCAGACTCAGGTCAGAGCAGACTACGAACTGCCTTCTGAAGGCTTCACAGACACTCTGTCTGGCATTGGCGGCGCTTCCAGTGTTGATCTGTTTGAAACAGACGAGAAGGACGTTGCTCAGAAATACACCAAAGTTCTCAAGATAGGTAATGAGGGGATATTCAGGTTCACCCATAACCTGGCAGAAAAGGCACTGGTCATTGAAGTCAGAAACGGAATGACCGATCAGGATTCAATTGCAGCAGTTCGAAATCAAGTAGGCGACCTCCAGTCATTAGAACCCTTAACGAAAGTTGCCAGCCCCGAACAACTGACCAGAGTGCTGAAAGGTGCACACGAAAGAGCGGGACAACTTGGCGAAATGGATAACTATGTTGCCCTTGCCACTATTGAAGTAGATGAAGTGAATGTGAAAGGGCGTACTTTCATGCGTCTTATCGCTGCCAACGATCAGCCTCCTGATTTAGTGCGCCTGGGTCAATCGCTCTTTGTCAATGATGAAGTGCTTTTCGCAGCAGCTACCTCTGCCTATACCCAGGTTCATGTAATGGAGGAAGATTTACAACAGGAAGCCCTGAACGATCTATTGCACTGTCATCAACCCGTTGGCTATGTTGTCCACGTCGAGGATGATGCACAAGCTTATCCTGTGCCTGTAGGCTACCCAAGACTGGAAGTGACTGAGACTCCGGGAGAAGTTATTGTTTTCCGTGGTCAGAAGCAAAACCCGGCCGATGTCGCTTTTGTGGAGGGGCTCTATAACATGTGGGCGGAAGAGGCCCGTAATCCCCCCTCTGCAGCAAAAACACAAATCAAAAAAGATAAGGTCAAAGGCTACCAGCACACCATCCGAAGCAGGCAGATGGCACTGCTGGAGAATTTGGCTGTAGAGCTACATACTGAAGAAGATAGCCAAGCGACGCTTCAATACGAAGAGGATCTGTGGACACTGATACACTATGAATATCTTGAGCAGGCATTGACCAGTGCAACTTCAGATGGAGCAGATGAATTTGAACTCACAGTAGAACAGATCGAAGACGCTTTCCCGGTCCTCACATCGACCTGGGTGCTTAATCGGCTCGAAAAACGCTTCAGCTTCAAACCTGCACTTAGAAATCTTCTGACTAACCCACTCTTTATTCAGACTATTCAGGAAGAGATAGTGGATGACAGTTATCTTAATCAGCTGCAGGACGATACTCTTGAGGTCATAGAAAAGCTTACTTCCAAACCCATAAGCGACATATCCAGACAGATGAATGAGATGGATGATAAGCAGGTATTCTTGCTAATAAAAGAACTCAGTCTCAGGCATCTTAGAAAAGAGATAAATCTCGAAACGCAGAAAGACACTATCAGTGAAAGAGGGAGACTCAGAGCAGATCAACTCAAACAACAAATTAACAAGGAGCTTATACAACTTCGTCAGGAGCGGGCACAAGAGAAAGAATTGATGCAGAAGCTTGAACAGGAAGTCGAATGTAATCCAGAGCAGTCAATAAAAACTCATGGCGCCAGAATAAGAGCCAGAATAGCTCGCAGTGCTCAAATGGCAAAAGAACTTGGTATCGATAACTGGGATGATACCAAGCCAAACGAAGAACAACTCAGGATCATTGCAAAAGAAATTGGTAAAATCAATCGATTGGTTGTCGCAATATTTACCGCAACAGGTCAGTCTGATGACAAAACTGTAAAAGCAAAACCGGCGGTCACTGAACGTGAGCGAGGTGTTGATTCGGTCAAAGAATTCAGTCTGGGTTACCTTCAGTACATTCAACAGCTGCTGCGACAAAACAGAGAAGTCACCGATGAACAAGTCCGGAAAAGACTGGCTATCGTTGAAAGTAAACAACAGAGCACCACTGCGAAACTTCAGCGGGAAGCACAGAAAAGCTGGTTACAGAAAGACTGGTTACGGAAACTTCAGCAGGAAGCAGAACAAGTTCCAGCGCTGGCACAACAAGTCCATGATGCCAGAACAGGTTCCATAAAGGTTCGCAATGCTCAAATGGCAGCAGAGCTTGGTATTGACAACTGGGATGATGCCCAGCCAGTCGAAGAACAAGCCAGACTCATCAGAAATAAAATTGTTGAACTCAAGCAATGGGTAGCAGCAACAGAGCAGCCTGATAAAGAAGCTGCAAACGTAAAACCGACGGCCATTACAGGCAAGCGAGATATTATTTCCGTTAATGAAGACGATCCGGTTATCCTTCAGTCCATTCAACAACACCTGCAACAAAAAGAAGAACGAACCGACCGGGAATTCCAGAATAGTCTGAGCGACATTGAACGTCGGCTCGGTCTGGTCCCGGATAGTGAAAAGACCCTGGAATTTCGTTGCCGGGCTGTTCGTGAACACATCAGGATGCAGGACGCTCAGACCGAAATAGAGCTGGCAAAACGGAAAAAATCGATACGGAGCCTTCAGAAGGAGATTGAACGAGCTCAAGTTGAGAGAAAAGAAGAACGAACCGATCAGGAAATCCAGGATAGTCTGAGTGGCATTGAACGTCAGCTCGGTCTGGTCCCGGATAGTGAAAAGAACCTGAAATTTCGTTGCCGGGCTGTTCGTGAACACATCAGGATGCAGGACGCTCGGACCGAATTAGAGCTGAAAAAACGGGAAAACTCGATACTGCGCCTTGAGATTGAGATTGAACGAGCTCAAATTGTGAGAAAAGAAGTTCGTGAAGTCATAGCCGCCGCCAGACAGGATTACAACACTCGAATGACAGCGGTGCCTGGTATTGTCGCAACAGGACAGCCCGAAGAAGAAGCTTTCAAAGAAAAACTTGCGGCCATAGAAAAAGCCCTGGAGTTGGATCACCTGGATCGCGAGGACGATGTCTATTACCGCCGTAACGCCATTTCTGAAGAAATTCACACATACATTGCAGAAGCCGGGAAGAATGCAGAGAAGGAGGCTCTTGAAATACTGGAAACAGTAGAAGAAATATTCAAACTCGAAGTCAACCAGGATGATCACAAAACAACGAGGCTTGAGAGGGTTCGCAGAAAGCTAAAAAGCGGTGATGTCTCAGAATCCATGCTGAATGAGATAGACGCTGATATCTGGAAAATTGAAAGCTCACTTGGATACCAAATCGCAAAAAAAATTCAGATACTTCAAAAATTTATTACCTTTCATGTCGAAACCCCGGATGTCGATTGGCAGGTCACAAAGCAACAGAGAAAGATGCTTGAAGCTGTAGAAGACGAGCTGAACATCGACACCAGTGAAAACCCTTCTGCGAAAGAAAGAGGCAAGGGTTTTGCCGCTGAACTGGCATTGGATCTGGAAGTAGAATTTGAAAAAGGCGCCAGTCTGAATGACCAGAAGTATGCTCTGAGTAACAAAATTCAAGCATTAAGGGAAAAAGTAAACGACCATTATGACACTGAAGAGCTCACCAGAGATGCAAACAATGAAATGGCTCGGCAACTTAACATTGAGGGCTATAAGAACGATGCCCCTTTGGAGGATCAGATCAGTCTTATTGAAAAAACACTTCAGGAGCTGGATGAAGAAGTTGACATAGTGGGTCGGCCTAAAATTTATGACCGTATCGCAGCCATTGAAAATGAACTTGACAGGCAAATGGCTTGCCTGGGTAAAACCCAATACGTTCCTGATCATGGCTTAGCCACAGCCAGACGAGTAGTAAAAGAAACTGAAAGTGAGCTGGCAGATGTTCATCACAAACTCAATACCCTTCCTGACAATGAAGACGACACGGCTCTCTATCAGGTAATGAACGGTGACATTGATGAGAAGAGTAAAACCTTATATGAGTACGAAATAGCCCGTCAGGCAGGTGAGATTGAATCCGGAAAAGCAGATATTGAGGGAATGGAGGAAGCGCTGAAGGCCGACGAGAAAGCCGCCGAAAATGATGGCTGTCCCTTCCGGTACAGTCCCTTCCAGTACACGCCAGGTCAGGCAGAAGCTCTGGAAGCTCTCCACAAATTCAGTCGGCAGCACCCTCTCAAAAAACAAGCGCTGGAAGCCGCATTGAGTCTGGAACAATCAGCATTAGCAAGAGGTAAGCCAATCCCCTGCCTGTCGGGTTTCATGTTGTACGATGAATTTGCACCGATTCGCTTGTACGCAATGTTCGGATACGATCTGAATCAGGCTCGTCGTATTGCGGAAGTCTTCAAGAGTCTGAAGACAACCTTGTTGGAATACCCTCACGATTCTTTGTTCGCAAATCAACTTCAACTTCTGAATACCCTGAAAGAAATTCAGACTCTGACGCAGAAGGTCACCAATGAGATGGGAAAAGGGTCCCAACAATACGACGACGTAATTCACGCCTTAGGCTCAACGGTTACTCACTTCGTTGAGCATTCAGCAGAGGACCAGAAAAGCATCTCGGAGTACTTCTCAACCGACACCGCCAGTGGCAAAAAGATGATAAGTCTGCTGCGTGAAGGACTGATCAGCAAGATTGAATTAGAGAATTATATCAAAGCCGCCAGAGGTGTTGATGGTTATCAGACAGTGGCTGAATTTGAACATTTCCTTGGTTATAAACACGGCGTTGAAGCAAGAGAATTCCGGAAGACTATCCGGATGCTGCCCGACAAGGATGCTGAAGAACTTATACAAAGTGTCTTTACTCCTGTGGTTGTGGCTGCAACGGGCCCGACAGGTATAAAAGAGTCAGTTGCCGGCGTAACAGATTACACTGCAGCTGTTATCGCCAACTATGTTCTTGACGATATTGCTTTTGAAAATGGCCGAAAGACGGCAGCATTCCTGACCTATGTTCAGGATACCCTGACACCTTATGCCAATGCTGCCGACCTGTCTGAATCAGACCTGATCAAGGTTGTCCATGACACATTGATGCAGGCTCATGCCGCTGCGGTTGAGCAGCAGCTAAAGGATTACTGGATCAAACCTTCAGCCTCCCTGGCGCAGGTTGTCACATGGTACTACTCCAGCTATAAACCCTTACTGGTTGCCAATACTGCCTGGCAGGCTGTCGGGCTGTCACTCTCAAACATGTCGTACCTTTATCTTCTGGATCTGACCAACAGGGGAGATTACCTGCACCGGATGCTGACACCTTTTCAAAACTGGATAGAAGGCTACGGTATTGATCCTGACCGGACCGGCCAATCTGCCTACCACAATGGAATTGAACAAATCTCTGAAGTAGGCGGACTGGCCATGCCATTGGGCAAGGCCGCTTCCTCAGTCATTCTGCTGAGAACCAGCTCCATGCTGTTTGCCAGACAGTACAACGCCAATCCTCATAGCTATCGCAGCATTAACCGCCTGGTGCCTGAAATGCTGAAATCCATGGATTCCGGAGGGATACAGGTACCACTGTTGCACCGGGTAACACCACAAAAAGTGAAAACTCTGGCCTCTGCCACCGCCGGTCTGGTGTTGGGTCCGGTAGCCACTGTCGGATCATACGCCCACGGCCTTATATCTGGATTTACCTATGCCCAGACATTCGGTTTCGCTCTGGTAACCAGTCTCACTTACGACTTTTTTATGAACGACAACAAGATGCTCACCCAATGGCTGGCTGGCCCCCTGGGACGTAGTCTTGACAAAATTAATCGCTGGCAAGGCGTGGGTGAAACAGACGATGAATATGTGAAAAGGACCGCTGTCGTTTCACCTCAGGGCTTCAGTGAATCCGATGAAGAGTATGCAACCCGTGTTAAAGCAAGCAACAATATGTTGGGCTGGACGCGACACGAAAATTATCTGCAATTCCGTGAACGCCGTGATCGCACCATGAAGATGTTCGAGAACAGCTGGGAGAAATACTTCAGGGAATATGTGCCTAAATGGTCATTCTCCCATGCAGAAAGTTTTCCTTACTTCTACACTCTTGGAGCCTTGTACGAATGGCAACGGGGCGATAATCAGAAGTTGGCACCGGATGCAACCTTTTCTTCTCAGCCCACAAAGACCTCAAAGAGCCTGAAGCAAATCAAGGCAATTGACACAAGGCAATTGACATCCATTAGCGACTGAGAGCAATGAGCGTTTGTAACTTGCTCCCTCGCCTGGTGTGGCAATCATTTTTCGCGCTAATAAAAAGTACTCACCTCTGAGGTAGCAGAATGACAAATGCTCATCACAATGCGTTAAGCCTTGCAGTGGCCGTTGCAATCAGCTCGTCTCTCGTTGGTCCACAGGTACTGGCCGATCGCAGGCTGCTGACAAAATCTGTCGATGTTACGGGTAATGGTCATGTGGAGTTTACCCAGAGTGAGGTTATTGTTCTGCCAACTATAGGTCATGACGAACAGCCAATACCCAAATCTTTTACCACCATCTATCCTTATCAGCCTCAGGAAAGTGAAGACTATGTCCATCCCTGCTTAAGCTTAACAACAGTTCTTTCTGGCATTGGTAGTGGCGTCTACAGTGTTGATCAGTTTGAAACAGACGAGAATAATGTTGCTCAGAAATACACCAAAGTCCTGGAGGTAGGTGATGAAGGAGTCTTCAGGTTCACCCATAACCTTGAAGGAAGGAAGCTGGTCATTGAAGTCAGAGCCGGAATGACCGATCAGGGTTCAGTCAAGGCTGTTCGTGATCAATTGGGCGGCCTGCGATCATTAGAACCGTTAACGAAAATCGCCAGCCCCATACAGCTGGCTCTTTTACTGGAAGGTGTCGACGACAGAGAAGGAAGCCTCGGCACCAGTGATCACTATGTTGCCCTTGCCACCATCGAAGTAGAAAAAGTTGAAGTAAATGGGCGTACCTTCATGCGTCTTATCGCTTCGGGCGACCGCCCCCCTGAACTGCAAAGTATGGGTCAATCACTCTTTGTCAACGACGATGTTCTCCTGACAGCAGCCGCTTCTGCCTATATCCAGGTTCATATCCTGGGAGAGAACTTACAACAGCAGGCTCTTAATGAACTATTAGCACACAACAAACCCGTCGGCTATGTTGTACACGTCGAGGAAGACACACAGGCTTATCCTGTGCCTGAGAATTATCCAATACTGGAAGTGACTGAGGCCACGGGAGACACTATTGTTTTCCGTGGTCAGAAGCAGAACCCGGCCGATGTCACTTTTGTGAAAGCTCTCTCTGACATCTGGAAGAGAGAATTTAATAACAATGCCCCCCCTCCTGAAGCAACAGCGCAGGTTAAAAAAGACAGGATCGAAAGCTACCGGTACATCATTCGGAGCAAGCAGATGGCTCTCCTTGAGGAGCTGGCTGCACAGCACAATTACGGACCTGACAATGCCGGACAAACGACGTTTGAATACGATGGTAAGCTGTCGATGCTTGCATACTATGAATATCTTCAGCAGGCTTTGACCTCTGCTACTTTGGACGGAGCAGATGAATTTGAATTGACAATACCCCACCTCAGATTCGCTTCGTCGTTTATCACGCCAACCTGGATCCATCTTCAACTCGCAGAATACTTCGGCTTCAAACCCGTACTTAGAAATCTCCTGACTAACCGGCATTTTGTTCAGAATCTTCACCAGGTTATACCCATTGTCACCAAAACGTTTAGCGATACTTTTAGCAAAGACAAAAGCTTTACTTCCAAAGTCGTTGCTGACCTTACCGGGAAGCTGCTTGAGATAGAAAGCCTGCGGGAAAAGCTACAGCATAAAGAGGCCGAACTCACCGGGATAAGCAGATCATCAGATCGCGCAACCGCAGCTGCGATCAAAGCCCGCTATGCAACCATTGCCTCATATTTAAACATTCAGGATTTTGATAGCAATGATGATATCAATAATCAGGAAAAACATTTGCTTCAGAAAATTAAGGCATTGGATGATCAAAAAAAACAACTGATTCGTGAACAGGAAAGTCTTTTTCAGAAGCCTCAGACGGTGGATGTTGAACTTAATACAGAGAATGCTCACGCCAGGGCCAAAAAAGGTGCTCTGGCAGCAGTTCTTGGTATTGAGCCAGGTGACGGCAGCATACCAGAAGACGATGTCCTGGAAAAAATGGTATACACCAGGCTCTTCAGGCTTGCAGAGCTGGAAGAAGAACTGGCTGACATCAAAACACCCGGCCACCCCAAAATCAGGCCTGAAGTAATTAAGACTCTGAATGCCGTACTAAAAGTTCTGCGGCAAAGTCAAAATAATCGGAACGAAGACCTGTACCAACAACGCTGGTACATTTCTGATCACATGCGGGCATTCATCAGAGACGCCAGAGAGTATGCAGAGTTTGTAGCATATAGGATACTGGAAGACGTAGAAGCAGAACTCAGTATCAACCTCAATGAAGAGGATAACAAAACAACAAGACTCACCCGGATTCTTAAAATACTTAACAACGCTGATCTTTCAGATAACACACTGACTGAGATACTGGGTGAGTTAGATGGCACCCTCTGGGCCTATGAAAGCAGGGCTCTGGATTGGGATGATCTCATACGCATCAAGCTTCATGCTTACCTTCATCATAAATTCGAAGACTCCGACCCGGATAACCCGACCGGAAAACAACAGCTCGATCTGCTGAAAGAAGTAGAAACAATACTCCGCATCCCATGGGAAGAAGAGAAAGACCTGGCAGCAAGACTTGCCTGGGTTCGAACAGTCATTGACGACGACTATATCTACAAAGATATTCTGCAAGAAATAGCAGATACTCTCTGGCAAGAAGACAGCATAGATCTGAGCGAGAGGGACCTGAAACTCAAGAAGTTTAGTGCGATTCTTACCTATAAAACCAAAGATTCGTGCCTGGATAAGCAAGCCAGAGATCAACAGGCAAGTATGCTTGATGCTATAGAGTTCAAGCTGAGTATCAATCCTCATGAAAACCTTGCTGCCAAAGAAAGAGGCAAGGCTTTCACTACTAAACTGGCCAGTGATCTGAAGGTAGCATTTGCAGAGGATGACAACCTGCCTGCCCGGAAGGATGCTCTGAGAGGCAAAATTCAGGCATTAATGGATGAGCTACATGAAGCCTGCGACGATGAAGCTGTCAGAAGAGCCAGAAACAATGAAGTGGCTCATCAACTCAACATTGAGGATTATAAAGAAGATGCCACTATCGACGACCAGAACAGTCTGATTGAAACAACACTCCAACAGCTTGATGAAGACGTTTTCAATGCCGATCAGCCCGACATTATTGAGCGCATTGCAGACATTGAGAATGAACTTGACAGGCAAATGGCTCGCCTGGGTCCCAAACCCCGATTCGTTCTTGATCGTGAGCTAGCCACTGCCAGGGAAGAGCTGAAAGAAGCTGAAATTGGGCTGACGGGTCTTTATAAGCAACTGAATATGCTTCGTGGCAAACCTGTGGCATTTGCGGGGAACCGTGCTGACCTCCAGCCTACCTCGGAGGATGACAACAGGGTCCTCAATCAGGCGATTAAGGGTCTGGACGAAAGCGATATCACCGAGGGAACACAGGGTGAACTGCCTCTGGCAAGGAAAAATTATAATCAGGTCACAGAATTCCTGCGTGAGCATGACAGGAAAAGTAAAGATGTAGCCAATGTAAAACAAGACCCGGAGCATGAGGCGCTTCTTGAAGCCGCTGAAGAAGCCATGGGTCTGACACCAGACTCCTCTGACACCTGTCAAGACCGGGTTGATGCCCTGAGAAACAGGCAGCTAAAACTGGGCGGGAATGATGGTACTGGCGGCAAGATTGGGCAACTGGTTCAGGAAAGAGACCATCTGGAAGCTCAGATTGAAACCAGGAAAGCTGACATTGAGTCAATGAAGAAAGCCCTGAAGACGGCAGAGACAGCCGTCGAAAATGACGGCGGTCCCTTCCAGTACACGCCGGAACAGGCAAGAGTACGGGCCTTCATAGACGACTTCACGCAGCATAACGCTCTCAAACAACAAGCTCTGGAAGCCGCGCTGGGTTTGGCAGAACTGGCAGTGAAGAGCGGTAATGAAATCTTCTGGATTACGACTTTCGATTTTGACGATGAAATGGCACCCATTCATTTGCAGATGCTGATTGGCGACAATCTGTCTTTTAATCAGGCCAGTCGGATTCTGGAAGTCTTCAAGAGCCTGAAGACGAGCTTCCCGGAACCCCCTTTCTGGTCTGAAGAAGACCGGCCTCTGAATATCGTAGAACAAATCCACGCACTTGTTTACGTGGTCAGGAATCAGTTGGGAAAAGGGGCCCAAGAGTACGACGACGAAGTGCATGGCATGGGCCAAAGAGCCATTCACTACGTCGAGCACATACCAGGTGACCTGAAAGACTTTTCGCAATACATGGCTGCCCATTCCGCCAATTGTAACAAGATCATAACTCTGCTGCGTGAAGGTCTGATCAGCAAGGTTGAACTTGAAAACTACGTAAAGGCCGTCAGAAGTGCCGATATGGGGGCCGCCAGAGGTTTTCAGAGAGTGGCTGAGTTTGAATTCTTCCTTTACTACAGACACCGTGTCAATTTGCCTCGGTTCAACAGCATTGTCCATATGCTGTCCGACAAGGGTGCAGAGGAATTCATGCAAAGCGTCTTGACCCCTGTGACCGTGACCAGGACTGGCCCGACGGGCATTAAAGAGTCTGTTGACGGCATGAAAGAGTATGCCGCTGCTGTCATCGCCAACTATGTTCTTGACGATATTGCCTTTGACAATGGCCGCAGAACGGCAGCCTTTCTGACCAATGTTCAGGATACCCTGACTCCTTATGCCAATGCTGCCGGACTCTCTGAAACCGAATTGATCAAGGCTATCCATGGCACATTGAAGGAGGCTCATGCCGCAGCGGTTGAGTATCAGCTCAACAAGTACTGGGGCAAACCTTCAGCCTTTCTGGTACAGGCCGTCACCTGGTACTACTCCAGCTTCAAACCTCTGCTGGTGACCCATACCACAGTGCAGGCTGCCGAGCAGTCTCTCTTGAACATGTCATTCCTCTATCTTCTGGATCTGACCAACCGGGGTGATTATCTGCACCGGATGCTCATACCTTTCCAGCACTGGCTGGAACGCGTCGGTGTTGATTCTGACCGAACCGTGCAATATGCCTACCACAGCGGAATTGAAAAAGTTTCTGAAGTGGGCGGGCTGGCCATGCCATTGGGTAAGGCCGCTTCTTCAGTCATTCTGCTGAGAACCGGCTCCATGCTCTTTGCCAGACAGTACAACGCTAACCCGCAAATGTATCGCAGCATTTCCCGTCTGTTGCCAGAAATGGTCAAATCCATGAGTTCCGGACAAAGGATTCAGTTGCCGCAGCTGCACAGGGTGACACCACAAGCAGTGAAAACTCTGACCTCAACAGCCGGCCTGGTGCTCGGCCCGGCAGCCACCTTGGGAATGCAAGCCCACGGCCTTTTATCCAGGTTTACCCATGCCCAAACATTCGAAATAATCAAATCCATGATTACCGAACCAGGGATTCAGGTGCCACTGCTGCCCAGGGTGACACCACAAAAAGTGAAAACTCTGGCCTCTGCCACAGCGGGACTGGTGCTGGGCCCGGTAGCCACGGTCGGAGCATACGCCTATGGCCTTATATCCGGATTCACTTATGGCCAGACCTTCGGATTCGCTCTGGCGTCGAGTCTCACTTTCGACTTTTTTATGAACGACAACAAAATGCTCACTCAATGGCTGGGTGGCCCTCTGGGTCGAAGTCTTGACAGGATTAATCGCTGGCTGAGCGTGGGTGAAACGGACGATGAATATATAAAAAGGTCGGCTATTGCCTCACCTCAGCGCTTCAATGAAAACGATGAAGCCTACGCAAAACGAGTTAAAGCAAACAACGCCTTGTATGGCTGGACTCGACACGAAAACTATCTGCAGTTCCGTGAACGCCGGGATCGCACCATGAAACTATTCGAGAATGGCTGGGAGAAATACTTCAGAGAAAATGTACCTAAATGGTCGTTTTCCCATGCAGAAAGTATTCCTTACTCCTACACTCTGGGAGCCTTCTATGAGTTGCGACAGGGCGATGATCCAAAAATTCAGGGTCATGATAAGAGCAATGCCCCCCAATCAAAATCTCTATCTGTAACCATGAGCCACTGAAGGCTATGGGTCATTAAAAGCTGCTTCCCTGTCCGGCGTAGCCATCACTTTTTCAGGGTAATAAAGTACTCTGCTCTGAGGTAGTAGAATGACAAGAGTCCGCCCCAATGCCTTGAGCCTGACAGTGGCCGCTGCAATCAGCTCTTCCATCTCTGTCACGGACGCACTGGCCGATCGCAGGCTGCAGATAAAATCTATCGATATTCCGGGCAATGAACAGGTGGAGTTCGTCCAGAGCGAGGTCATCGTTAAGCCAACTTTAGGTCATGACCAGCAGCCATTACCCAAATCCTTTACAACCACCTACCCTGATCAGACTCAGATCAGAAGGGGCTATAAGGTTCCTTCCGAAGGCTTCACAGATGTTCTCTCAGGTATCAGCGGTGGCGTTTCCAGCGTTGACCTGTTTACAACAGACAACAACAACGCTGCTCAGAAATACACCAAAGTCCTGAAGGTCGGTGATGAAGGGGTCTTCAGGTTCACCCATAACCTTGCAGAAGAGAAACTGGTCATTGAGGTAAGGGAGGGAATGACTCATCAGGATTCAATTACGGCTGTTCGTGCTCAATCAGATGACCTCCCATCATTGGAACCGTTAACAAAAATCGCCAGCCCCTCACACCTGGCCGGAGTGCTCAAGGGTGCGTACGAAAGAGCAGGCAACCTTGGCGAGGCTGATCACTATGTTGACCTGGTCACCATTGATGTGGACGAATTTGAAGTGAACGGGCGCACCTTCATGCGTCTTATCGCTGCAGGCGATCAACCTCCGGAACTGCAGCGCCTGGGGCAGTCGATCTTTGTCAATGATGAGGTTCTTTTAGCTGCAGCCACCTCTGCCTATATCCAGGTTCATATTCTTGGGGAACATTTACAGCAGGATATTCTGGAGGATTTGCTGTCATACCAGCAGCCCGTCGGCTATGTTGTCCACGCTGAGGACAACACACAGGTATACTCTGTGCCTGAGGGTTATCTGAAACTGGAGGTGACTGAAGCTACGGCGGACAGGATTGTTTTCCGTGGTCAGAAGCAAAATCCGGCCGATGTCGCTTTTGTGGAATGTCTCTATAACCTATTTGAACAATCTGACGCTAATGACAATGACAAGATTGCACGGGTTAAAAAAGACAAGGTCAAAAGCTACCAGTACGTCATTCGAAGTACGCAGATGGCGCTGCTGGAGGAGTTTGCTGACAATTTAGCTGTACAACAGGATGCTGAAGTGGACCAGGATAAACTTGCGATACTTGCATACTATGAATCTATACAGCAGGTATTAACCATTGTTAGTCAGGATGCAACCGATGAATTCGAATTGACAGCAGGACAGATCGTAGTCACGACATCGGTCATCACGCCGGGCTGGATGCTGGTTCAACTCGAAAAAATCTTCAGCTTTAAACCCCTACTCAGAGACCTCCTGAACAGTCGGCATTTTTTTCTCAATGTTCAAAGAGGTACAGACATTCTCAACGAACTGCTGATGAGGGGCTTTGCCCTTGTCGAAGACACAAACTTAGTTAAAAAAGTCATTGCTAACATGGTCCGTAAGGACCTTGAGTTGGACAACACGCAGGCAGAGCTGCAGGCAAAAATCAAAGCCCACTATGCAACCATTGCCGCACATTTAAACATTCAGAATTTTGATAGCAATGCAGATGTTGATGCTCAGCAAGAAAGCCTGCTTGAAGAAATCAATACATTGAATGCTCAAAAGCAACGCCTGCTTCAGGAAGTTCAGACAATGCACGATCAAGAGTTTGCTGAGGATTCTTACACCAGGGTCAAAACCAGCGCTCTCACTACGGTCCTTGGCACTGAGCTGAGCGAATACAGCCCACCAGGCACACCCGATGACACTGCCCTGGAAGCAATGTTATATACCAAACACTTCAGGCTCAAGGCACTGGAAGAAGCACTGGAAGACATCAGAACACCAGGCCACCCCAAAGCCTGGCCTGAAGTACTTGAGAAGCTGAGTGCCTTAGAAAAAGTCCTTCACCGGGGTGACCCTGATCAAGACGACGATGTGTATCTCCGTCGCCAGGACATTTCTAAAGGCATACAGGAATACATCAGAAATACCAGACGGCTGGCTGAGAAAAGGGCCCGGGACATACTGGAAGTCGTAGAAAAAGAACTCAACCTCAAAGTCAGCGAAGAGGATGACAAAGCAACAAGACTCAACAGAGTTTTTATAGTACTTAACAGTGATCTTCTCTCAGATGAGATACTGGATGAGATAGAGAATGGGATAAGTGACATCTCGTGGGCCTGGGGGTGGGTCTATAAACTCGAAGCCCCTGACCCGAATAAGCAAGCCACTGAACAACAGACCGACCGGCTGGAAGCCTCAGAAAAAACACTCAACATCAAATTCAATAAAGAGAATGACAAAGCAGCAAGACTTGCCCGGGTTTATACAACACTTGACGGCGATGATAGCTATGAAAATACCCTGGATCAGATACATCAAACCCTCTGTAAAGAAGACAGCACAATTCTGGACGAGAGCAGTCTCAAACTCACCAAGATTCGCGCGATTCTCAACTATAAAATCGACGATTCGTACCTGGATATGCAAATCAGAAAACAACAGACAGGTTTGCTTGGAGCTATAGAGAACGAGCTGAGCATCTACCCTGATGACAACGATGCGGCTAAAGAAAGAGGCAAGGCTTTCACTGTTAAACTGGCCAAAGAGCTTGATGTCGCCTTTGATCAGGATGACGACCTGTCTGATCAGAAGGCTACCCTGAGAACCAAAATTCAGGAATTAATCGAAAAAGTAGCGGCACTCTATGATGATGAAGCTGCCAGAAGAGCCTGGAACAATGAAATAGCTCATCAACTCAACATCCGGGATTATAAAGAAGACGCCACTATCGACGACCAGAACCGTCTGATTGGAAAAAAACTCCAAAAGCTGGATAAAGAAGTTTTCAATGTCGGTCAGCCTGACGCTAATGAGCGTATTGCAGCCATCGAGAATGAGCTTGACCGGCAAATGGCTCGCCTGGGGCCCAGGCCCCGATACGTTCTTGATCGTGAGGTGGCTCAGGCCAGACAGGCAATACAAAAAGCTGAAAGTGAGCTCAAGACTGCTAATCAAAGACTGAATGCTATTAGTAACAAACAAGTGGCAGCGGATCTTGATGCCACTGAAGAAGCTGAGGGGCTTACACCTGACTCTACTCAGACCTGTGAAGACCGGATTAATGCCCTGAGAAACAGACAGGTACAACTGGGCGGACATGATGGAACTGGCGGCAAGATCCAGCAACTGAATCGGGAAAGGGTCCAACTGACAGCTGAGATAGCAAACAGGAAAGTCGACATTGAAAGAATGAAGGAAGTCCTGAAGACTGCAGAGAAAGCCGTCGAAAATGACGGCGGCCCCTTCCAGTACACGCCGAAGCAGGTAAAACTTCTGAGCGATATGCAAAACTACATGAAACATCACTCTGTCAATAAACAAGCTCTGGAAGCTGCAATAGGTCTGACAGAATTAGCCCTGGAAAACGGTAAGGCAAGCCCCTCGCTTGTGGATTTCGATTTTGACAATGAATTTGCACCGATTCGCCTGAGGGCAATGGTCGGAGACGGCCTGACGTTTGCCCGGGCCAGTCGGATAGTGAAAGTCTTCAAGAGCCTGATGACGAACTGCGCGCACCTGTCTCCCGGGCGAATAAAATTAATGCCTATGATTGCCCTGGCAGAAGTTCAGCTGCTGGTGAACTGGGTCAGGGGTGAGCTGCAAACCGGGGCTCAACAATACGACGAAGCCATTCACAGCATGGGCAAAACAGCCATTCACTTCGTCGAGTATGAGACAGAGGACCTGAAAAGCTTCTCGGAATACTTCGCCAGCCATTCTGCCACTGGTAACAAGATCATAACTCTGCTGCGTCAAGGATTGATCAGCAAGGTTGAACTTGAGAACTACATGAAGGCCGTCAGAGACGTCGATGGTCATCAGACAGTGGCTGACTTTGAACACTTTCTTGGCTACAAACACGGGGTCAATGTGCCTGACTTCAAAGCCGATGTCCGGATGCTGTCCGAGAAGGGTGTTGAGGAATTCATGCAAAGTGCCTTTACGCCCGTGACCGTCACTGCGTCTGGCCCGGCAGGTATGAAAGAATCTGTTGACGGCATGAAAGAGTACGCTGCCGCTGTCATCGCCAACTATGTTCTTGACGATATTGCCTTTGACAATGGCCACAGGACGGCAGCCTTCCTGACCCATCTCCAGGATACCCTGACGCCTTATGCCAATGCTGTCGGCCTGTCTGAATCAGACCTGATCAAGGCTATCCATAACACATTAATGCAGGCTCATATCGCAGCGGTTGAGCAGCAGCTCAATGATCACTGGGTCAAACCTTCAGCCTTCCTGGTACAGGCTGTCACCTGGTACTACTCCAGTTACAAACCCCTGCTGGCGACCCACAGCGCCTGGCAGGCTGCCGATCTGTCCCTGTCAAACATGGCGTTTCTCTATCTTCTGGATCTGACCAACCGGGGTGATTACCTGCACAGAATACTCACACCTTTCCGGCACTGGCTGGAAAACTGCGGTGATGATCCTGACAGAACCGGGCAATATACCTACCACACTGGCATTGAACAAATCTCTGAAGTGGGCGGGCTGACCATGCCATTGGGCAAGGCCGCTTCTGCAGTCATTCTACTCAGAACCGGCTCCATGTTGTTTGCCAGACAGTACCACGCCAATCCTCAGATGTATCGCAGCATTTCCCGCCTGGTGCCCGAAATAGTGAAATCCATGGGTTCCGGGCAGGGGGTTCAGGTACCGCTGCTGCACAGGGTAACACCACAAAAAGTGAAAACTCTGGCCTCGGCCACAGCCGGTCTGGTGCTGGGTCCGGTAGCCACTGTCGGAGCATACGCTCATGGTCTTATATCAGGGTTTACCTACGCTCAAACCTTCGGATTCGCTCTGGCATCCAGCCTCACTTTCGACTTTTTCATGAACGACAACAAACTGCTTACTCAGTGGTTGGGTGGGCCTCTGGGTCGCAGTCTTGACAAGATTAATCGCTGGATTGGTGTGGGTGAAACGCAAGATGAATATGTGAAACGTACAACTGTTGCCACACCTCAACGCTTCAGTGAAAACGATGAAGACTACTCAAGCCGTGTTAAAGCAAACAACACGATGTATGGCTGGACTCGACACGAACATTATCTGCAGTTCCGTGAACGCCGGGATCGCACTATGAAACTGTTTGAGAATGGCTGGGAGAAATACTTCAGGGAAAATGTACCGAAATGGTCGTTTTCCCACGCAAAAAGTATTCCTTACTCCTACACTCTGGGTGCCTTTTATAAGTTGCAACAGGGCGATAATCAGAAAGTTCACGGTCCTGATAAGAGCAATGCCCCTCAATCAGGATTTCAATCTGCAACCATGACCCACTGACAGCCATAAGTAATTAAAAGCTGCTTCCCGCCGGGTGTGGCCATCGCTTTTCATAGTCATAAAAGTACTCAGCTCTGAGGTAGTAGAATGACAAATGCTCGCCCGAATGCATTACGCCTTGCGGTGGCCGTTGCAATCTGCTCTTCCATCCTTGGCACACAGGCTGTGACAGATCGCAAACTGCAGACAAAATCTATCGATATTCGTTGCAGTGGACAAGTGGAATTTACCCAGAGTGAAGTCATAGTTCAGCCAACGTTAGGCGATGACCAGCAGCCAGTACCCAATTCCTTTACAACCACCTACCCTGATCAGACAGTCAAAATGAGTTCTTTCGCTCATACCAGGGGCTTTACTAACGCTCTTGCTGGTGTTGATGGTGGCGTTTCCAGTGTTGAGCTGTTTGAAACAGGTGAGAAGGACGTTGCTGTGAAATACACTAAAGTCCTGAAGGTGGCAGATGAGGGTGTTTTCAGGTTCACTCATAACCTTGAAGAAAAGGAACTGGTCATTGAAATCAGAGGCGGAATGACCGATCAGGATTCAGTTGCGGCTGTTCGTGATCAATTAGTTGGCATTCAATCACTGGAACCGTTAACGAAAGTCGCCAGCCCCCGACAACTGGCTGGAGTACTGAAAGCTGCCAGTAACAGAGCAGGAAACCTCGGAACAAGTGATCACTATGTAGCCCTTGCCACCATTGAAATAGAAAAAGTTGAAGTGAATGGACGTACCTTCATGAGCCTTATCGCTTCAAGCGAACAGCCCCCTGAACTGCAACGTCTGGGTCAATCACTCTTTGTCAATGATGAGGCTCTCCTGGCAGCAGCCACCTCTGCCTATATTCAGGTTCATATCCTGGGACAAGATATACAACAGCAGGCTCTTAATGAGCTATTGGCATACAGCAAACCCGTCGGATATGTTGTCAATGTCGAGGATAACAAACAGGTTTATCCTGTGCCTGCGGGTTATCCAATGCTGAAAGTAAAGGAAGCTCCGGGAGAGATTATTGTTTTCTATGGTCAGGTGCAGAATCCCCATGATATTGCTTTTGTAGAGAGCCTCCATAAACGCTGGTTAGAAATTAAGAGCCCCGCCCCGGCATTAACAACACAAGTTAAAAAAGATAATTTCAAAAGCTACCTGTACATCATTCGAAGCAGGCAGATGGAACTGCTGGAGAAGTTTATTGCGCGGCTCGATTCCGGCGTTAACACGGATCAACCGACGACCATTTCAATTGAAGATAAAATGTCGACGTTTGCGCTTTTATATTATGAATCTCTGCAACAGGCATTGAACACTGTCATTACAAATAGAGCACATGGAACAGACGAAGTTGAGTTCACCCTGAAACACATCAGAATCGTTTCGTCAGTCATCACGCCGACCTGGATGCATAATCAACTGGTAAAAAACTTCGGTTTCCAACCCGTATTCAGGAACCTTCTGATTAACGCGCAATTTATGCAGAACATTCATAATGTGATACCCACTATCAGCAATATCAACCAGGCGCAGATCGATACTTCTGAGGGAAACGAAAAGTTTGCTTCCAAAGTCATGAGCGATATGATGACCAGACAGCTGCTTGAGTTTTACAACAATCTGGCGAAGCTGCGGGCAAAAGAGGCTAAACTCGGCGAGCTAAATGAAAAATTACTTCGCGCAAATGAACAAGTCAAAGAAACAATGGCTATTGCTGTTCATAATGGTCAGGAAAAGCTGAGAGAAAAGCACCGTTTTGACGACAGGCTTGAACTGCTCAGAATACGGCTGAAACATCTGGAAAATCAGAATCAGATAATTCGGCGTGAAGTCAGTCAAGTTATATGGCTGAAACAAGAGGTTGATGTTGCCAAAACAGAAGGAGAAAAAGCCAGAGTCAACGTAAAAGAATTTTATGAACTGCTGCAGGCAGTGGTAACGTCATCCGGGACAAGAGAAGAGTCAAATATAGACGTCGTAAAAGCAAAACTGACCACCATTGAAGACCAGCTCGGTATTACTCCGGTCAATGAAAACGATCTGTTTGACCGCTTTAAGTCCATTCAAAAGCATCTGCAAGAAAAAGCAGAATCATCCGCTGTGTTGGACCAGCACAGAGCTGAACAGATCAGTCAGGACCCCGTCAACGAAGCTGATCTGGAAGCCCCTGACCAAGCCATTCAACAACACCCTGCGGAAGAAGAAGCTCAGGTCGCCCAACAAAATTTTCAGCAACGAAGCTTCAGAACAGATACTACAAGAGAAGCTGAAATCAAATCCCAGCATGCGACCATTGCCGCACGTTTACACATTCAGGATTTTGACAAGGATGCGGATGTTTTCGTTCAACATGAAAGCCTGATTCAAAAAATCAAGACGATGAATGATGAAAAAGCACGTCTGCGTCAACAACTTGAGACAATGAATGCTCAGCAGGAACAGCCGCCTCAGAGAGTTCAGAGAAGCAGCGATCATCGCAACATCTATAACTCTGGCGATGAAGATGTTCTGGTAGCTACTCTTGGTGTTGAGCTGAATGATAACACCACAGCTGAAGAGCTCGACGCCATGGAACTGGCAATAAATATGACGCTTTACGAGCTTACAAGGCTGAAAAAAATAATGGATCGAACACTGGCTCCCAAAACCAGGCCAGAAATACTCAGCTTACTGAAAAAAGTGGAAAGAGTCCTTGAGGACGACCGCCTCAATGAGGAGGACGACGTTTGTCTTCATCGCCAGATCATCTCCGAAGGCATTCAGAAATACATCATAGCAGCCAGAGAACGCCTGGAGGAAAACGCGCTGATGGTACTGGAAGCCTCAGAAAAATTATTCAACATCGACAGCAATGAAGGTGATGGCAAAGCAGCAAGACTTGAGAGGATTCATAAAAGACTTGATGGCGATGATATCTCAGCTTACGACCTGGATGAGATGGAGAAGATCCTCTGGGGGGATTACGGCACAACCCGGGATGACCAGAGAGGAAGGGATTTCAGACTCAAATCGATCCATCCGCGCCTCAGGTCTCTGGTTGAGGTATCGGAAGAGCGAGTCAAGGAATTACAGTCATCTTATCTTGCGAACGTAGAATGGGAGCTGGAGATCGACCCTCGTAGAAGCCTTGCCGCTATAGAAAAAAGCAAAGCTTTTACTACTGAACTGGCCAATGATCTGCAGGTAGAGTTTGAAAAAGATATCAGCCTGTCTGAGAAGCAGCAAATTCTGAAAACCGTAGCCTGGGAATTATTGGCTGTAGTACGCGGAACCTATGAAGATGAAAGTATCAAAAGAGAAATAAACAATGAAATAGCCCGTCGATTCAAAATTGAGGGCTATCAGAATGATGCCACTATTGACGAACAGGTCCGTCTACTTATAGATAAACTCATACGGGTCGGTTCTGAGATTTACAAAGCAGGCCAGCTTGATGTTAGTGGGCGTATCCAAGCCATCGAGGATGAGCTTGACAGGCAAATGGCACCCCTGGGACCAAAAAAAGCTGCGGATCTGAAGCCAGAACCCACCGACACTGATGAACAACGGGTTGATGCCCTGAGAAACAGACAGTTACAAATGGGCAGTCATGATGATACTGGCGGCAAGGTCCAGCCACTGATTCAGGAAAAGTACCGTCTGGAAGGTGAGATTGAAGACAGGAAAGCAGACACTGACGTTCAGCAAAACGACCGTCTTGCAGATTTGAAAGAATTACTGGAAGACATCAGAACACCCGGCCACCCCAAAGCCATGCCTGTGGTGCTTCAAAGACTGGCTGCCGTGGAAAAAGCCCTGAAGATGTTTAACCTCTACCTCTATCACAAGATGCAAAAACACTACCGCTGTAAAAAGATGGACGATATTTATAGAGAGGACGACGTGTATTACCTTCGTCACGCAACTTCTGAAAGAATTCAAATATACATCACAGAAGTGAGGCTGAATGAAGAGGAAGAAGCGCTGCATATGTTGCAAACCGTAGAAGAAATAATCAAGATCAAGGTCAATGAAGGTGATGGCAACGCAGAAAGACTTGACAGGGTTCGTAGCAAACTTGAGGGCGATGATGTCACCGAAAAAATGCTGCATGATATAGACTATTGCCTCTGGAAACATGATATCTCACCTACGTACGAAAGTAGGGAATTAAAACTTGAGAGGCTTCAGGAGCGTCTAACTTTTTACGTCGAAGATGTAGATGAGCGAGCCATAGAACAACAAAAAGCGGTGCTAAAATTTGTAAGGCACAAGCTGAACATTGGCATGAGCGAAAGCTCTACTGCTGATGAAGAAGTTTTCAATACGGATCAGCCTGACGTTAGTGAGCATATTGCAGTCATTGAGAATGAGCTGGACAAGCTACTGGCACGCCTGGGACCTAAACCCCGATACGTTCTTGATCGTGAGCTGGCCAGGGCCAGACAAGCATTGGCAGAAGCTGAAAGTGAGCTGACAGGTTTTCATCGCAAACTGAATAGGCTTCAAGGCCAACACTTGTTGTTTACGGAAAGACGCGCTGACCTCCAACATAGCCCGGATGAACAGGGCACGGCTCTCAATGAGGTAATGGAAGAGTGTCAGACCAGCCTCGGCGGGGATGATGGTAATGGCGGCAAGATCCAGCAACTGCTTCAGGAGCGGACCCGACTGGAAGGTGAAATTGAAACCAGGGAAGCAGGCATTGAGAGGATAAAGCTGGTCCTGGATGCTGCAGAGCAAGCTGTAAAAAATGACGGAGGTCCCTTCCAGTACACACCGAGACAGGCAATAGTCAGGGAAGAGATGGTCGCCTTCGTTCAGCAGCACTCTCTCAAAAAACAAGCTCTGGAAGTCACGCTGGGTCTGGCAGAATTGGCAGTAGAAAGCGGTAACACAATCTCCTGCCTTCCGGGTTTGGATTTTGACGATGAATTTGCATCGATTCGCATGCAGGCAATGGTCGGAGACACACTGACGTTTAAACAGGCCAGTCCGGTTGTGGAGGTTTTCAAGAGACTCAGAAAGACCTTCCCGGAACCCCCTTTCGAGCCTCCAGAAGGTCTGCCTCGGAGCAACCTGAAAAAAATCCTCAGGCTTGTGCACAAGGCCAGGAATGAGATGAAAAAAGGGGCACTTCAATACGACGACGAAATTCTCAGCATGGGCAAAACAGCCATGCACTTCGTCGAGCTTGAATCGAGGGACCTGAAAAGCTTCCCGGAATACTTCGCTAGCCGTTCTGCCAGTGGTAACAAGATCATCGCTTTGCTGCGTGAAGATCTGGTCAGCAAGATTGAACTTGAGAATTACATAAAAGTCTTCAGAGATGTCGACGGTTATCAGACAGTAGATCAATTTGAACATTTCCTTGGCTACAAACACGGCGTCAATGTGCCTCATTTCAAAGCTGTTGTAAGGATGCTGTCTGACAAGGGTGTTGAGGAATTCTTCCAGAGTGCCTTTGCACCAGTGTCCGTGACTGCAACTGGCCCGACAGCTATGAAGGAGTCCATTGTCGGCATGAAAGAGTATGGAGCTGCGGTCATTGCCAACTTCGTTCTTGACGATATTGCCTTTGACAATGGCCACAGGACGGCAGCCTTTCTGACCAATGTTCAGGATACCCTGACACCTTATACCGTCGCTGCCGGACTCTCTGAATCAGAACTGATCAGGGCTATCCATGGCACATTGATGCAGGCTCATGCTGCAGTGGTTGAGTATCAGCTCAATGCATACTGGGTCAAGCCTTCAGCCTTTCTGGCACAGGCTGTCACTTGGTACTTCTCCAGTTACAAACCTCTGCTGACGACCCATACCGCCGCACAGGCTGCCGGGCTTTCCCTCACCAACATGTCATTTCTCTATCTCCTGGATCTGACCAACAGGGGTGATTATCTACACAGAATGCTCACACCTTTCCAGCACTGGCTGGAACGCTTTGGTCCTGATCCTGACCGAACCCGGCAATATGCCTACCACAGGGGAATTGAAAAAGTTTCTGAAGTGGGCGGGCTGGCCATGCCATTGGGTAAAGCCGCTTCCTCCGTCATTCTGCTGAGAACCGGCTGCATGTTGTTTGCCAGACAGTACAACGCCAATCCTCAGATGTATCGCAGCATTTCCCGTCTGCTGCCCGAAATGGTGAAATCCATGGGTTCCGGGCAAGGGATTCAGGTACCGCTGCTGCACCGGGCGACACCACAAAAAGTGAAAACGCTGGCCTCGGCCACAGCCGGTCTGGTGCTGGGTCCGGTAGCCACCGCCGGAGCATACGCCCATGGCCTTATATCTGGGTTTACCTATGCCCAAAGCTTCGGATTCGCTCTGGCATCGGGTCTCACTTTCGACTTCTTCATGAACGACAACAAGCTGCTCACTCAATGGCTGGGTGGGCCTCTGGGTCGTAATCTTGACAAGATGAATCGCTGGATTGGTGCGGGTGAAAAGCAAGATGAATATCTAAAACGTACGACTATTGCCACACCTCAAGGTTTCAGTGAAAACGATGAAGACTACTCAAGCCGTGTTAAGGCAAACAACACAATCTATGGCTGGACTCGACACGAACATTATCTGCAGTTTCGTGAACGTCGTGATCGCACCATGAAACTATTTGAGAATAGCTGGGAGAAATACTTCAGGGAAAATGTGCCGAAATGGTCGTTTTCCCATGCAGAAAGCATTCCTTACTCCTACACTCTGGGAGCCTTCTACAAATAACAAATGAGCGACAATGGAAAAGTTAAGAGTCACTAAGTACCTGGCCAGTTGGTTTCGCATATTCTGGCGAGTGGATTTTTTCATCCTTCAAGGCGCAACGGCGGGCGCGTAGCCATAGCTACGCAACCAGAGTTGGAACGCAGAAGGATGGAAAAAGCCGCCGTCCAGAATATGCGAAACCAACTGGTTAGGTACTTATAAGAGAAAACCCCTTAATCAGGCTTTCTACCCAGCTCTGAGGCAGTAGAATGACAAATGCCCGTCCCAATGCATTAAGCCTCGCAGTGGCTGTTGCAATCAGCTCTACCCTTATTGGTGCTCAGGCACTAGCCGATCGAAAGTTGCAGATAAAAGCTGCCGATATTCCGGGTAATGGACATGTGGAGATTACCCTGAGTGAGGTCAACGTCCAGCCAACATTGGGGAATGATCAGCAACCCGTACCCAAATCCTTCACGACCACCTACCCTGCTCAGCCTCGTGACAGGCTGAGCCATCACTTTAATTCTGTGGGCTTTTCGGAAGCTCTTGCTGATGCCGATGGTGACGTTTCCATTATTGATGTGTTTGAAACAGGCAAAAATGGTGTTGCCCGAAAATACACCAAAGTCCTGAAAGTGGGTGATGAGGGACTCTTCAGGTTCACCCATGACCTTAAACAAGAGAAACTGGCCATTGAAGTCAGAAGCAGAATGACCGATCAGGATTCCATTGAGGTGGTTCGCAGTCAATCATCTTGCAGCCTGTCATTAGAACCGCTGACGAAAATCGCCAGCTCCAGAGAACTGGCTGAGGTGCTGAACAGTGTCGATACCCTGAAAGGACAGCTCGGCGAAAGTGATCACTATGTTCCCCTTGCCACCGTTGAAGTAGAAAAAGTTGCAGTGGAAGGACGTACCTTCATGCGTCTTATCGCTGCAGGCGACCAGCCCCCTGACTTGCAACGTCTGGGTCAAACAGTCTTTGTCAATGATGATGTTCTCCTGGCAGCAGCCACCTCTGCCTATATCCGGGTTCATGTCCTGGGAGAGGAGTTACAACAGCAGGCGCTTAATGAACTCTTGGCACTCAGCAAACCCGTCGGGTTTGTTGTCCACGTCGAGGATGACAAACAGATTTTTCATGTGCCTCCGGGTTATTCAAGGCTGGAAGTTAAAGAAACTCCTGGGGAGGTTATTGTTTTTCATGGTCAGATGCAGGATCCGCAAGATGTCGTTTTTGTAGAAAGCCTCCATAACCTCTGGAAAGAAGCTGAGCTTAATAACCCCACGCCGGCGGCGGCATCGGCAGCAGCAACAAAGGTTATGAAACATAAAGTCAAAAGCTACCAGTACGTCCTTCGAAGCAAACAGATGACAGTGCTGGAGGGGCTTATTGTGAGGTACCCTGGCACCAGCAAATACCCATCAACGATACTGGCAGACAAAGATAGACGGGAGATGCATGCGCTTTCATACTATGAATATCTCATGCAGGCATTGGCCAGTGCTACTCCTGATGAAATGTATGGAAGCGATACATTTGAACTCACACTGGAACACATCAGAGTCGCTTCGTACGCCATCACGCCAACCTGGCAGCAGATTCAGCTGGCAAAACACTTCAGTTTCAAACCCGTACTGAGACATTTTCTGACTAAACAGCTTTATGTTCAGGGTATGCTGAATCTTGTACCCAATCTCGCTGAACCACTGACCAAAATGTTTCACGATGACCCGTTTATGGCCAAAATTCTGAGCGACATGGCCGGGCAGTTGGTTGAAAGGGAGCTCCTGCTGGAAAAGCATCTGGCAACAGAAGGCAAACTCATTGAGGTTCGAGACCAGTTAAAGCTCAATCTGGCAACAGAAGGCAAACTCATTGAGGTTCGAGACCAGTTAAAGCTCAAAGTCGAGAGAGCTTATACCGATAGCCTTCAACTCAAACAACGGTTTGAGGATGAGATTGCCCAGATGCGTACAATGACGAAAACACTGCAAGACCAGTCACAGAAACTTCAGCGGGAACTTGCACGAATTTCAGAGCTGGAGCAAGAAGTTATTGATGCCGGAGAAAACGCCAGAAAAGCTTACAACGCTCAACTGGCAGAAGATCTTGGTATTGATAACCGGGATGATGACCAGCCAACAGAAGAACAATTCAGACTCATTAGACAGAAAATTCATGAAATCGGCACAGCGGCTGCCCAAGCAGGAACAGGCCATCCCAAAGCCATGCGTGAAGCCCTGGTCCTGAAGACAGTGAGTGACGTGGAAGAAGCTCTGGAATTAGAGATAGCTTTCCCCTGTAATAAAAAAGAGTTCGATATCTATCTCCGTCGCAGTGATATTTCTCAAGACATGGACAGACTTATCAGAAAAGCCAGATATCAGGCAGAGAAAGAAGCCCTGGATCTACTGGAATTCGCAGAACAAACACTCAACCTCAACGTCAACAAAGACGATGACAAAATGGCAAGATTCATCAGGGTTTTCAGGAAACTTGACACCGAAAATCACTCAGATGACATTCTGAATGATATAGACATTAGCCTTTGGACGTACAATGGCAAAGCTCGTGACGAGAGGGATATCAAACTCAGAAGAGTCCTTGCACATCTTCATTATAAAATCGAAGCCCCGGCTCCGAATAAGCTAGCCACAGAGCAACAGATCCAGCTGCTGGAAGCTGTAGAATCAATACTGACCCTCACATTGAATGAAGGGCACGGCAGAGCAGCAAGAGTGGCTCTGGTTCATAGCATACTTGAGGGCGGTGATCCCTCAGAGGAGACTCTGGATCTGATAGATCAAACCCTCTGGAAACAAGACAGCGCAGTGCTGGACGAGAGGGCTCTCAAACTCAGGAAGCTCGGTGCGAGTCTGGCCTATAAAGTTGAAGATTGGTATCTGGATATACATAGCAATGAACAACAGAAAAAACTGCTTGCAGCCATAGAGCATGAGCTGAATATCTTCTTCCGTTGTGAAAGCCATGCTGCCAACAAAAGGGGCAAGGCCTTCACTGCCAGACTGGCCAGTGATCTGGATGTGGCATTTGAAGAAGATGCCTTCCTGCTTGAACAGAAGGATGCCCTGACAGGCAAAATTTGGGGATTAATTGATGAACTCAACGAAGTCTATCAGGATGAAAGTATCAAAAGAGCCAGGAACAATGAAATGGCCTGTCAGCTCGCTATTAAGGATTACAAAGAAGATGCCACTATCCGCGACCAGAACAGTTTGATTGAAGCAAAACTCCTGCAGCTGGATGAAGAAGTGTTCAAGGCGGGCAGCTCTACCGTTAATGAGCGTATCACAGCTATTGAAAATGAGCTTGACAGGTACATGGCTCTGCTCCCGAAACCCAAGCCCCGATACGCTCTTGACCGTGAGGTAGCCATAGCCAGGCGAAAAATAAAAGAAGCTGAAAGTGAACTGTTGGCGGCTAAGGAACAGGTCAGTCCTGAGGCTCAGGATGAAGGCAGTAAAGCAGACATTAAGAAAATGAAAACAGCCCTGAAGGCTGCCGAAAAAGCCGTCGAAGATGATGGCGGTCCCTTCCAGTACACGCCGATACAGGCAGAAACTCTCAACGATCTTCACATATTCGCGCAACAGCACCCTCTCAAACAACTGGCTCTGCAAGTCGCAAATGGCCTGGCAGAATTAGCATTAGAAAACGGTAAGGAAATACCCTACTTTCCAATTATCGATTTTGACGACGAATTTGCTCCCATTGGCTTGCGAGCAATGGTCGGGGACAAGCTGACGTTTGCACAGGCCAGTTGGGTTGTGGAAGTTTTCAAAAATCTGAAAACGACCTTTCCTGAACCTCCTTTCGAGCCTCCGGAAAATCATCTGCCTCTGAGTGTCACTTATAAAGTCCTGCGGCTGACTTGCTGGGCCAGTCACGGGATAGGAAGAGGGGCAAAAGAATACGACAACAGAATTCGCAGCATGGGCTCAGCAGGCATTGACTTTGTCGAGCATCTGCGAGGCGTTCTGAAAAGCTTCCCGGAATACTTCGCCAGCCATTCTGCCAGTGGCAACAAGATCATCGCTTTGCTGCGTGAAGGACTGATCAGCAAGGCTGAACTTGGGAACTACATGAAGGCCGTCAGAGGTGTCGACGGTTATCAGACAGTGGATGAATTTGAGCACTTTCTTGGCTACAAACAGGGTGTCAATGTGCCTCACTTCAAGAGTGCTGTCCGGATGCTGTCCGACAAGGGAGCTGAGGAATTCATGCAGAGTGCCTTTACTCCTGTGACCGTGACTGCGACCGACCCGGCAGCTATGAAAGAGTCGCTTGCCGGCATGAAGGAGTACGCAGCAGCGGTCATCGCCAACTATGTTCTTGACGATATTGCCTTTGACAATGGCCACAGGACGGCAGCCTTTCTGGCCAATGCTCAGGAGACCCTGACACCTTATGCCAATGCTGCCGGACTCTCTGAATCAGAACTGCTCAAGGCTGTCCATGGCACTTTGATGCAGGCGCATGCTGCAGTGGTTGAGTATCAGTTCAATGAATACTGGGGCAAACCTTCAGCCTTTCTCGTACAGGCCGTCACCTGGTATTACTCCAGCTACAAACCTCTGCTGGTGACCCACACTTCACTGCAGGCCGCCGAGCAGTCTCTCTTGAACATGTCGTTCCTCTATCTTCTGGATCTGACCAACCGGGGTGATTACCTGCACCGGATGCTCACACCTTTCCAGCACTGGTTGGAAGGCTACGGTGTTGATCCTGACCGAACCGGGCAATATGCCTACCACAGCGGAATTGAAAAAGTTTCTGAAGTGGGCGGGCTGGCCATGCCATTAGGTAAAGCCGCTTCCTCTGTCATTCTGCTGAGAACCGGCTCCATGCTGTTTGCCAGACAGTACAACGCCAACCCGCAGATGTATCGCAGCATTTCCCGTCTGGTGCCCGAAATAGTGAAATCCATGGGTTCCGGGCAAGGGGTTCAGGTACCGCTGCTGCACCGGGCGACACCACAAAAAGTGAAAACGCTGGCCTCGGCCACAGCCGGTCTGGTGCTGGGACCGGTAGCCACGTTCGGAGCGTACGCCCACGGCCTTATATCCGGATTTACTTATGCCCAAAGCTTCGGATTCGCTCTGGCGTCGGGTCTCACTTTCGACTTCTTGATGAACGACAACAAGCTGCTCACTCAATGGCTGGGTGGACCTCTGGGTCGCAGTCTTGACAAGATGAATCGCTGGATGGGTGCCGGTGAAACGCAAGATGAATATCTGAAACGTACGACGATTGCCACACCTCAAGGTTTCAGTGAAAACGATGAAGCCTACACAAACCGTGTTAAAGCAAACAACACAATGTATGGCTGGACTCGACACGAACATTATCTGCAGTTCCGTGAACGCCGTGATCGCACCATGAAACTATTTGACAATGGCTGGGAGAAATACTTCAGGGAAAATGTGCCGAAATGGTCGTTTTCCCATGCAGAAAGTATCCCATACTCCTACACTTTGGGAGCTTTTTACAAATGGCGACAGGGTGATGATAAAAAATCTCACGTTCATGATAAAAGAAGCGCCTCCCCAATCAGGCTTTCCAGCCAGCTCTGAGGCAGTAGAATGAAAAATGCCTGTCCCAATGCATTGAGCCTTGCAGTGGCCTTTGCAATCAGCGCTTCCATCATGAGTACACAGGCACTGGCCGATCGCAGGCTGCTGACAAGATCTATTGATATTCCGGGCAATGGACAAACAGGGTTTACCCAGACTGAGGTCATAGTTCAGCCAACTTCAGGTCATGACCGGCAACCCATACCCAAATCCTGTACAACCACTTACCTTGACCAGATTGAGGTTCAGATCATGGATGGCATCAAGGTTATTCACGAAGGCTTCACCGACGTTATTGCCGACATTGGTGGCAGCGTTTACAGTGTTGATATTTTTGAAACAGACGACAATGGCGTTGCTCAAAAATACACCAAAATCCTGAAAGTGGGTGATGAGAGCGTCTTCAGGTTCATCCATAACCTTGCAGAAAGTAAGCTGGTCATTGAAGTCAGGGAAGGAATGACCGATCAGGCTTCAATTGAAGCTGTTCGTGCCCAATCAGGTGACATCCAACCATTAGAACCTGCAACGAAAATTGCCACTACCAAACAATTCGTCGGAATAATGAAAGGTGCATATAAAAAAGCAGGAAACCTTGGTGAAACTGATGACTATGTTGACCTCGTTACCATTGAAGTAGACCCGGTTGAAGTGAAAGGGCGCACCTTTATGCGTCTTATCGCTGCAGGCGATCAACCTCCTGATCTCCAGCGCCTGGGGCAATCGCTCTTTGTCAATGATGAGGTGCTTCTGGCAGCAGCCACCTCTGCCTACACCCAGGTTCATGTTCTGGGGAAAAAAGCACACCACGCAGCCCTGGCCAGTCTGTTGTCATACCATAGACCCGTCGGCTACGTTGTACACGTCGAAGATGACACACTGGCTTATCCTGTGCCTACTGATTATCCAAAGCTGGAAGTGGAACAGGCTTCGGAAGAGATTATTGTTTTCCGTGGTCAGAAACAGAATCCAACCGATATCGCTTTTGTGGAAGGCCACTACTCTGGCATCCGGGAAGAATATCGATTTAAAGAACTCCCTGCAAAGGTGATAACATACAAGGTCAAAGACTACCAGCACATCATCAGAAGCAGGCAGATGGCGCTGCTGGAGGAGTTCGCTGCTGACCTGGCTGCACAGCACGATGCCAGGCTTGGTGATGATAAGCTGCTGAAACTTGGCTACTATGAATCTCTTCTGCAGGCATTAACCAGTGCTGCTCCAGATAAAACCTGTGAATTTGAGTTCACAACAGATCACATCAGAGCCGCTACATCAGTCATCACGCCCACCTGGCTGCAGTTTCAACTGATAAAAAACTTCAGCTTTAAACCCTTACTTAATAATCTTCTGACTAACCATAATTTTGTTCAGAGTATTCGGAATATTCAGAAACTCATACCCTACGACACCGACGTGATAGATGACTTTGGTGCTGGCGAAAAAACAAAGTTTTCCTCCAAAGTCAAGGATGACATCAGCGAACAGTTGCTTGAGATGGTTAACACGCAAGAAAAACGGCTGGCAAACGTGCCCGAATTCGCCAGAGCAGTCAAAACATCAGATGACATTACAATGGCAAGTGCCACTGACAGTGGTGAGGATAAACTGAAAGTAGAACTGATCAGACAGAAATTTGCGGCTGAGTTTAAAGAGCTTCGTAAATTGTTCCGGGTGTTGAAAAACACGGTTCATGAATTTCGGCAGGATATCAAGCAAATCCCGTGGCTGGAAGAACAGTTCAGTGATGCCATAGCAGATACCACAAAAGCACGCCACGCCCTTGCCGCAGCAATACTGGATACTGATATCTGGGATGATACCCGGCGAATGGAAGAAAAAGTCAGACTGTTCAGCAAGAGATGGTTTGAGCTCCATTCGGTGGCGGCAAAAAAACCGTTTCGGGAACAGCCTTATAAAGAAACGCTGGCAGCGATTGAGAGCCAGCTCGACATTGTTCCATACGATGAAAACGACCTGAGTGGCCGCTCTGAGTTCATTCTAAAGCATCTGCAAAAACAGGCAGGCCAGAGCGATGAGATATTTCGGGATAAACTGGCTGTCGTTGAAGGTCAGCTCGGTCTGGTTCCAGATGAAAAAGATGGACCCCAGGCCCGCCAGGGTAACATTCGGAAGCTCCTTTGGCTGAAATGTGCCTGGGCCCAGGAACAAGATCTCGAGCATCAACTTCAACATCTACACATTAAACAACAAAAAACTGAGATCGCCGAACAACTTCTTCAGCAACAGAGCACCAGCGCAGGCGCTGAAAGAGATCGAACACCAGACCACCCCAGGGTCAGGCCTGAAGTACTCATGAAACTGAGAGCCGTGGAAAAAACCCTGAAGATGGACGACCTGAAGGGCGAGGACAACAGCGAGGAGAATGTGTATCAGCGTCGTAACGCCATTTCTGAGAAAATTCACTCATACACAACAAAAGCCATAGAGGTGGCAGAGGAGGAGGCTCTGCATATAGTGGAAACACTGGAAGAAATATTAAAAATCAAAGCCAACAGAGATGATAACAAAGCAACAAGACTTGCCGAAGTTCAGAGTGTGCTTCGTAGCTGCATCCCAAAATACTTGCTGCGTGAGGTGGAAGGTTTCATCTGGAAAATACGCATGACCTGGAGCAAAGTAGAGAAAGTAAGAGTCTGGAACCTTGTAGATTTTCTTGACATTAATGTCGAAACCCCGGATCCGGATGAGCGTGTCTTAAAACAACAGATAAGGATGCTTGAAGCTTTAGAGAACGAGCTGAACATCGACAAGAGTGAAAACCCTGCTGCTATAAAAAGAGGCAGGGAGGCTGCTGCTGAGCTGGCTTTGCCTCTAAAAGTAGAATTTGAAAAAGGTGCCAGCCTGAATGACCAGAAGAATGCTCTAAAAGCCAGTATTCGGGCATTAGAGGAAGAAGTATACCACCTCGACCACTATTGTCACGATGAAGATCTCGCGAGAGAGGGATACGATAAAATTGCTCGTCAACTCGACATTAAGAACACCAAGTACTACTTTGGTGATGAAATCATAAAGCCCATTGAAACAGAACTCCGGTGGCTGGATAGAAATGTTGATCTGCTGGGTCAGCCTGAGGTTGAGGAGCGTATTGCCGTCATTGAGAATGAGCTTGACAGACAAATCGCTCCGGGAGCTGAACCCCGATACATTCCTGATCCAGAGGTAGCCACTGAAGAACGAGCCCCGAAGGCTGCAGTGGAAGAGGTCAAAAATGACGATGGTTCCTTCCAGTACACGTCGGCACAGGCAGAAGTTTTGCACGCTATCCAAACATTCATGCAGCAGCACCCTCTCAAACGACAGGCCCTGCAAATCGCAAATGGTCTGGCCGAATTGGCCGTAATGAACGGTAAGGCAATACTCAACCTTCCGACTTACGATTTTGACGATGCATTTGCAGCGATTCGCTTGCAGTTAATGGTCGGAGACAAACTGACGTTTGATCAGACCAGTCAGATCGTACAAATCTTCAGGGACCTGAAGACGACTTTCCCGGAATATCCCGCTTCACAAGACGAGCCTCGCTGCCCTCTGGAAGAAGTCCAGAAACTGGTGCACAGGGCCAGAAATGAGATGGGATCCGGGGCTCGAGAATACGACAAAGAAATTTTCGGCATGGGCAAATCAGCGCTTCACTTCCTCGGGCGTGAAACGGATGACCTGGAAACCTTCCCAAAATACTTCGCTAGCCATTCTGCCAGTGGTAACAAGATCATGACTCTGCTGCATGAAGGACTGATCAGCAAGATTGAACTTTGGAACTACATAAAGGCCGTCAGAGGAATTGATGGTTATCAGACAGTGGACGAATTTGAACATTTCCTTGGCTACAAACACGACGTCAATCTGCCTCACTTCAAGGCCGTTGTCCAGATGCTTTCCGACAAGGGTATTGATGAATTCGCACTAATTGCCTTAGCTCCTGTGCATGCAACTGGTCCGGCAGGTGTGAAAGAGACGGTTGCCGGCATGAAAGAGTACGCAGCTGCGGTCATCGCCAACTATGTTCTTGACGATATTGCCTTTGACAATGGCCGCAGGACGACAGCTTTCCTGAGCAATGTTCAGGATACCCTGACACCTTATGTCAATGCTGCCGGACTCTCTGAAACAGAACTGATCAAGGCTATCCATGGCACATTGATGCAGGTTTATACCGCAGCGGTTGAGCATCAGATCGATGATTACTGGGTCAAACCTTCAGCCTTTCTGGTACAGGCTGTCACCTGGTACTTCTCCAGCTACAAACCTCTGCTGGCGACCCAAACCGCCGGGCAGGCTACCGCGCTGTCCCTGTCAAACATGGCGTTCCTCTATCTTCTGGATCTGACCAACCGGGGGGATTACCCGCACAGAATGCTCATACCTTTCCAGCACTGGCTGGAACACCATGGTGTTGATCTCGACCGAACCGGGCAACATGCCTACCACAGCGAAATTGAAAAAATTTCTGAAGTGGGCGGGCTGGCCATGCCATTGGGTAAAGCCGCTTCCTCCGTCATTCTGCTGAGAACCGGCTCCATGTTGTTTGCCCGTCAGTACAACGCCAACCCGCAGATGTATCGCGGCATTTCTCGTCTGGTGCCCGAACTAGTCAATTCTATGGGTTCCGGACAAGGGGTTCGGGTACCGCTGCTACAAACTGTGACACCGCAAAAAGTGAAAACTCTGGCCTCTGCCGCTTCCGGACTCGTACTGGGTCCGGTAGCCACTGTCGGAGCATACGCCCATGGTCTGGTATACGGATTCACCTATGCCCAAACCTTCGGATTCGCGCTGGCGTCGAGTCTCACTTTCGACTTCTTTATGAACGACAACAAGATGCTCACTCAATGGCTGGGTGGGCCTCTGGGACGTAGTCTTGACAGGATTAATCGCTGGCGAGGCGTGGGTGAAACGACAGATGAATATGTAAAACGTACAGCTATTGCCAAGCCTCAACGCTTTAATGAAACCGATGAAGAATATGCAAATCGTTTTAAGACAAGTGACATGATTTATGGCTGGACGCGACACGAAAATTATCTGCAGTTCCGTGAACGCCGTGATCGCACCATGAAGCTGTTCGAGAATGGCTGGGAGAAATACTTCAGGAAGAATGTGCCGAAATGGTCGTTCTCCCATGCAGAGAGTATTCCTTACTCCTACACTCTGGGTGCCTTCTACAAATGGCGACAGGGCGATGACAAAAAAGTTCACCTTCATGAGAAAAGAAACACCTCCCCAATCAGGCTTTCCAGCCAGCTCTGAGGCAGTAGAATGAAAAATGCCTGCCCCAGTGCATTCAGCCTTCTGGTGGCCGTTGCCGTCAGCTCCTCCATCATTGCTCCAAAGGCACTGGCCGATCGCAGGCTGCAAATAAGGTCTGTCGATATTCAAGCCAATGAACAGGTGGAGTTTATCCAGAGTGAGGTCATGGTCCGGCCAACTTTAGGTGATGACCAGCAGCCAATACCCGGATCTTTTACCACCACCTACCCTGACCAGTTTGGAGTCAGCGCAGGCTATATTGTTCCTGCTATAGGCTTTACAGACGTTCTTTCTGATTTCGACGGGCGCGTTTCCAGCGTTGACCAGTTTGAAACAGATGAAAATAACGCTGCCCTGAAATACACCAAAGTCCTGAAGCTGGTTGATGAGGGAATCTTCAGGTTCACCCATAACCTCCAGGAAAAGGAACTGGTCATTGAAGTCAGAGGCGGAATGACCGATCGGGATTCAGTCAGGGCCGTTCGTTCTCAATGGACTGACATGGAATCATTGGAACCGATAACGAAAATCGCCAGCCCCAGACAACTGTTCGCACTGCTGAAAGCTGTCGAAGAGAGAGCAGGAAACCTCGGCACCAGTGATGACTATACTACCCTTGCCACCATTGAAGTAGACAAGGTTGAAGTCAATGGGCGTACCTTTATGCGTCTTGTCTCAGGGGGTGATCAGCCTCCTGAACTGGAGCGCCTGAGTCAGTCACTCTTTGTCAATGATGATGTTCTCCTGGCAGCAGCCACCTCTGCTTATATCAAAGTTCATGTCCTGGGAGGAGAGTTACAGCAGCAGGCTCTTAATAAACTGTTGGCAGACAGCAAACCCGTCGGATATGTTGTACACGTCGAGGGTCACTCACGGGCTTATCCTGTGCCTGCGGGTTATCCGAAACTGGAAGTAGCGGAAGCCCCGGGAGAGGTGATAGTTTTCCATACTCAGAGGCTGAATCCCGATGATATCGCTTTTGTAGAAAACCTCTATGACCTGTGGCAAGAAGCTAAGGGTACTCCCCCCTCCTCTGCAATATTAACAGCAGTTAAAACCTATAAGGTCAAAAGCTACCAGTACGTCATTCGAAGCAGGCAAATGGCGATGCTGGAGGAGTTTGCTGCGCAGCACGATGCTGGAGAAAGCGAGGATCAACCGACGACGTTTTCAAAAAAAGATAAACGGGCGATGCATGCGCTTGCATACTATGAATCTCTCCATCTGGCATTAGCCACCGCTACTCCAGATGAAATACATGGAATCAACGAATTTCAAGTCACGCAGGAACACATCAGGGTCGCTCTGTCAGTCGTCACACCAAACTGGATGCACAATGAACTCGCAAAACACTTCAGCTTCAAACCCGCACTTGGAGATCTTCTGATTAACAAGCATTTTGTTCGGAAGATTATGAATTATATACCCGTTGGCGCCAAATTAAAGTTCAACACTTTATACGACGACGCACATTTTTTTTCCAAACTCCTGGGCGAAAGAAACAGACAGATGATTAAGTTGTTCAGCAAGCTGGATGAACTAGATAGCGAGAAAGCCATACTCTTGCGTTTCAAACGTAAGTTGGAGATTGAATCGAATAAAGCTGATGCCAGTGATGAGAAAAAACTGGAAGTGGGACGACTCTACCAGGAAATCAAGGATAAATATGCAAGGGTTCTTGATGAGCAGAGAGATCAGGGAAACCTCCATCGGGAACTTATGCAGGATGTCAGACGGATTCCTCCGTTGGAGAAAAGAGTTATTAAGGCCAGAATAAAGACCATAAATGCTCGCCACTCTAAAATGGCAATAGAACCTGGCATAGACGACCTGGATGAAACCCAGCCACTGGATGAGCAAATCAGGCGTCTCCTGGAGAAAACTGATGACACATGCAGACAGGCAGTCGTTAAAACTCAGCTCGTTCAACCACATCTTCAGCAAGAGCACACCAGAACAGAGGCTGAAATAAAAGCCCGCTATGCAACCCTTGCCGCACATTTAGAGATTCAGGATTTTGATAGCAGTGCAGACATTGACGTTCAACAGGAATGCCTGGTTCAAAAAATCAAGACAATAACTGCCGAGAAAAAAGGTCTGCATCAACAACTTAAGGCAATTGCAGACCTGGAAGAAGAAATTGATCGAAGACCAGCCCATCCTGAAATCATGTCTGAAGCCCTTGAGAAACTCACTGCCGTAGAAAAAAACCTGAAAATGGATGGACTTAAGAGCGAGGACGATGTGTATCATCGTCGTAACGCCATTTCTGAGAAAATTCATTCATACACAACAAAAGCCGTAGAGGAGGCAGAGCAGGAGGCTCTGGATGTACTGGAAACACTGGAAGAAATATTAAAAATCGAAGTCAACAAAGAGGATAACAAAGCAACAAGACTGGCCAGAGTTCGCGATAGATTTCACTGTGACATCCCAAAATACATGCTGCTTGAAGATGGTTCCTTCCAGTACACGCCGGAACAGGCCGAAGTTTTGCACGCTATCCAAACATTCATGCAGCAGCACCCTCTCAAACGACAGGCCCTGCAAGTTGCAACTGGTCTGGCCGAATTAGCCGTAATGAACGGTAAGGCAATACCCAACCTTCCGACTTACGATTTTGACGAGGAATTTGCAGCGCTTCGATTGCAGGTACTGGTCGGAGACAAACTGACGTTTGATCAGACCAGTCGGATCGTGCAAATCTTCAGGGACATGAAGGCGACCTTCCCGGAATGCCCCGCTTCAGAAGACGAGCCTCGCTGCCCTCTGGAAGAAGTCCAGAAGCTGGTGCACAGGGCCAGAAATGAGATGGGATCCGGGGCTCGAGAATACGACAAAGAAATTTTCGGCATGGGCAAATCAGCGATTCACTACCTCGGGCGTGATCCGGATGACCTGAAAACCTTCCCGGAAGACTTCACTACCCATTCTGCCAGCGTTAACAGGATCATAACTCTGCTGCATGAAGGCCTGATCAATAAGGTTGAACTTTGGAACTACATAAAGACCGTCAGAGGAATTGATGGTTATCAGACAGTGGCTGAATTTGAACACTTCCTTGGCTACAAACAGGGTGTCAATGTGCCTCACTTCAGGGCCGCTGTCCGGCTGCTGTCCGACAAGGGTGTTGAGAAATTCATTCTGAGTGCTTTTCCTGCTGTGACTGCAACTGGCCCGGTGGCTATGAAAGAGTCTGTTGTCGGCATGAAAGAGTACGCAGCTGCTGTTATCGCCAACTATGTTCTTGACGATATTGCCTTTGACAATGGCCGCAGGACGGCAGCATTTCTGGCCAATATTCAGAATACCCTGACGTCTTATGCGCATGCTGCCGGACTCTCTGAATCAGAACTGATCAAGGCTGTCCATGGCACATTGATGCAGGTTCATACCACAGCGGTTGAGCAGCAGATCAATGAGTACTGGGTCAAACCTTCAGCCTTTCTGGTACAGGCTGTCACCTGGTACTTCTCCAGCTACAAACCCATGCTGGCGACCCGTACCGCCGGACAGGCTGCTGAGCAGTCTCTCTTGAACATGTCATTCCTTTATCTTCTGGATCTGACCAACCGGGGTGATTACCTGCACCGGATGCTCGCACCTTTCCAGCACTGGTTGGAAGGCTACAGTGTTGATCTTGACCGAACCGGGCAATATGTCTACCACAGCGGAATTGAAAAAGTTTCTGAAGTGGGCGGGCTGGCCATGCCATTGGGTAAAGCCGCTTCCTCTGTCATTCTGCTGAGAACCGGCTCTATGCTGTTTGCCAGACAGTACAACGCCAATCCTCAGATGTATCGCAGCATTTCCCGTCTGGTGCCCGAAATAATGAAATCCACAGGTTCCGGACAAGGGGTTCAGGTACCACTGCTGCACCGGGCGACACCACAAAAAGTGAAAACGCTGGCCTCGGCCACCGCAAGTCTGGTGCTGGGTCCGGTAGCCACAGTCGGAGCATACGTCCACGGTCTTATTTCAGGGTTTAGCTATGCCCAAACCTTCGGATTCGCGCTGGCGTCGAGCCTCACTTTCGACTTCTTTATGAACGACAACAAGATGCTCACTCAATGGCTGGGTGGGCCTCTGGGTCGCAGTCTTGACAGGATTAATCGCTGGATTGGTGTGGGTGAAACACAAGATGAATATCTGAAACGTACTGCTATTACCTCACCTCAACGTTTCGGTGAAAACGATGAAGAGTACGCAAGCCGTGTTAAAGCAAACAACACCCTGTATGGCTGGACTCGATACGAAAATTACCTGCAGTTCCGTGAACGCCGTGATCGCACCATGAAACTATTTGAGAATGGCTGGGAGAAATACTTTAGGGAAAATGTGCCGAAATGGTCGTTCTCCCATGCAGAAAGTATTCCTTACTTCTACACTCTTGGAGTCTTTTACAAATAGCAAAGGGGCGATGATCAGAAAGACGGTCATGATAAGAGAAATTACCATCAATCAAGCTTTCCATCTGAAACCTCAAGATCACCATGAGCAATTTTAAAAGTTGCTTGCTCACTCTTTACGGCAATCACTTTTCACGGTAATAAAAGTACTCAGCGCTGAGGTAGTGGAATGACAAATGCTCACCCCAAGGTATTAAGTCTTGCAGTGGCCATTGCAATCAGCTCTTCCATTATTGGCACACGGGCACTGGCCGATCGTAAGCTGCAGACAAAATCTGTCAAGATTCTGGCCAATGAACAAGCCGAGTATATCCATAGTGAAGTCATGGTTCGACCAACTCCCGGGCCTGACGGGCAGCCAATACCGAAATGCTTTACAACCACCTACCCTTATCAGGTTCAAAACAAGGTGGACCTTGCTCTTCCCACTGTAAGTTTTACAGAAGTTCTTAGTATGATTGATGGTAGCGTTGCCACTGTTGATCTGTTCGAAACAGACGAAAACAACATTGCTCAGAAATACACCAAAGTTCTTAAGATGGGTGATGAGGGCATCTTCAGATTTACCCATAGCCTTGATGAAAAGGAATTATTCATTGAAGTCAGAGCCGGAATGACCGATCAGGATTCAGTTAAGGCTGTTCAAGCACAATATCCCGGGCTATCTGGCATGGGGCCGTTAACGAAAATCGTCACCCCTCATCAACTGGCTGACTTGCTGATAGTGGCTAATGACATGGCAGGAAACCTCGGCACCAGTGACCACTACGTCGCCCTTGCCACCATTGAAGTAGAAAAAGTTAAAGTGAACGGGCGCACCTTCATGCGTCTTATCGCATCAGGCGACCAGCCCCCTGAACTGCATAGTCTGGGTCAATCACTGTTTGTCAATGACGAGGCTCTTCTGGCAGCGGCCACCTCTGCCTATTTCCAGGTTCATGTTTTCGGAAAGGATTTACAACAGCAGGCTCTTAATGAACTGATGGCACACAGCAAGCCCGTCGGCTATGTTGTACTCGTCGGGGATGGCGCACAGGTTTCTCCTGTACCTGCGGGTTATCCAAAGCTGGAAGTCGCAGAAGCTCCGGGGGAGGTTATTGTTTTTCGTGGTCAGAAGCTGAATCCCCATGATACCGCCTTTGTAGAAAAGCTCCGCAGCCTCTGGCAAGAAGCCGAGGGCAATAACCTGGCTCCTGCATTGGCAACAAAGATTAATGTATTTAAGGTCACAAGCTACCGGCACGTTATTCGAAGCAGGCAGATGGCAGTGTTAGAGGAGTTTGCTGCACGGCACGGTGCTGAAGTGACCGAAAGTCAACCGCCGACGCTGACAAACGAAGATAAACTGTCGGCATCTGCGCTTGCATTCTACGAATATTTCCAGCAGGCATTGCACAGTGTCAGTAAAGATCGGGCAATCACGGAAATAGAATTTGAGTTCACACTTGAAAAGATCAGAGCCGCCTCGTCCGTCATCACACCAACCTGGTTGCAGATTCAACTGACAAAACACTTCAGCTTCAAACCCGTACTGAGAGACCTTCTGAGTAATCAGAATGTTGTTCAGGATATTATGGGTCTTGTACCCGTTGTCGACGAATCACCGCCCGATGTTTCTTACGACAACGACCGCTTTGCTTTCAAAGTTCTGAGCAACATGGCCAGGCAGCTGATTGAGAGGGAAAGCCTACTGACTGACCAGCTGAAAAGGGAACGCAAACTCACCCGGATTAACAACCACTTAAGGATCATGTTGGGCAAAGCCACTGCCATTGAAAAGCAAAAGCTCATAGTACTTCAGCTTAAATATCAGTCTGAGCATGATATTCGAGAGCATCATGACGCAACGGACAAAGAGCGAAGCCTGTTATGGGAACTCAGTCAGAAAGTCGACGAAATCCCGGAGCTGGAAAAACAAATTCGAAATGCCAGAGCCGAAGCCACAAAAGCCCGCAACACCCAGCTGGCAAAAGAGCTTGGCATTAAAAATTGGGATGATAGTCAGCTGCTAGAAAAACAAACCAGACTCATCAGTATAAAAATTCATGAAATCAACCAGGCATTGTTGGCAAGAGGACCGGCAACAGGAAGGCCTGAGGAAGATTCTATAGAAACAACACTGGCGGCTCTTGAGCACCAGAGCACCAGTACAGAGGCTGAAATCAAAGCCAGCTATACAACCATTGCCGCACATTTAAACCTGCAGGATTTTGATAGCAATGCGGATATTGACGTTCAGCTCGATCACCTGCTTCGAAGAATTGAGGTACTGAATGCTCAATTACAGGGTAAACATAGACTGAATCTTCAACAAAAAAGCCTGTTTGACAGATTTCAGTCACTGAATACCCAGGGCAATCCCCTCGACGAAGATCAACAACATTTGCTTCAGAAAATCCAGGCACTGAATACTCAATGTTGTCCAGAAGAACCTGACGTCAAAACCGGGCAGGATGGTCTGGCACTGATTTTAGGTATCAGGCTGGATGACAGCACGATGGAAGAACACCCTGCCCTGAAAACAGCCATGTATAAGAGGTTCCGCAGTCTTGAATATTTAGATGAAGAACTGAAAGACATCAGAACACCAGGCCACCCCAAAGTCATGCCTGTAATACTTGAGAAACTGTCAGACGTGGAAAAAGCCCTTGATATGGATGACCTCATTAGTCAGGAAGATGTGTATTACCGTCGTCACGCCATTTCTGAGGCAATTCAGGCACGTCTGGCAAAGGTCAGGCAGCGAGAGGAGGAAGTGGCTCAGAAATTGCTGAAAGCAGTAGAAGAAATGCTCAACATCGAAGTCAATAATGAAGATGACAAAACAGCAAGGCTTGCCAGGGTTCGAACAAAACTTGACAGCGTTGATGTCTCAGAAGCCATGGTGGAAGAGATAGAGCATTCACTCCGCAAAGAAGACATCACATTCCGGAGCAGAACAGGGAACACAAAACTTCAGGATCTTCAAAGGAGCCTTGACTTTTATGTCGAAGCGATGAAGAGCGTGGCCAGAATACGACTGATAAGTACACTCAAAATTGTAGAGGGCAAGCTGCACATCTTCGACTTTGTACGCGAAGAGGCTGATGAAAGAGGCACGGCTTTCGTTACTAAACTGGCCAATGATTTGGGGGTATTACTTAGAAGGAAAGCCTACCTGCCTGAAAACAAGGATGTTCTTGAAAACAAAATTTTGGCATTAATGACGGAAGTAGACCAAGCCTGTGACAATGCGGATGTCAGAAGAAATGAGGATGCCAGAAGAAGCAGAAACAATGAAATCGCTCATCAACTCAGCATTGATTCCTATAAAGATGACGCCGCTATAGACGACCAGAACATTTTAATTAAAGAAAGACTCCAGGAGCTTTATGAAGAAGTTCTCAAGGCAGGTGTTATCACCGATGATGAGCATATCACAGCCATTAATGCTGAGCTTGACAGGCAAATGGCTCGCCTGGGACCTAAACCCCGATATGTTCTTGATCGCGAGTTAACCAGCGCCAGACAAACAATACAAAGAGCTGAAAGTGAACTGGCAGCCGCTCAACGCAGGCTGAATACTATACGTGGCAAACACATATTGTTTGCGGGGCGTCCCGCTGAGCTACAAGATCTCTCGAATGAAGAGAACATGGCCCTCAATCAGGCAATGAAACAAATTCAGATAGAGTTGGATCTGGCTGCTGTTGACGAACAAACCCCTGAGGAGCGACTGAGGGACTTCAGGCACTTCCTGCGGGGATACAATACAGAGAGACGGGGTGAAATCCTTAATGAACTGAAGGCCAAAACAGGTCTGAGCATCCAGATAAAGAGTGACTTCGATTCCGTGGCAGGCGCTGTAGACTTTTTCAGCCTGGCAGCCTTTCCAGATTCTGATGGTCAGGACGAAGACAATGAAGTATCGGGTGAAGTGTTTATAAACAGGAAAAAGTACTGTCAAATCGTGGAATTCCTGAATGAGCACTACAGAAAAAACATTAAACTGGGGGAAGCACGGCTTGAACAGAGGAATGCAAAAGAGAATCTGGATCGTAAAGTAAAGGAGATGATCGATTCTGGCGACATCGATCAGAAAGCTAAAACCCTGCATATGGACGAAATGGAGAGGCTGGGCTTAATATCGAAGCAGGCAAATGATGCCGTATCAAAAGCAGTAAAGGCTCTGTTGGATCATCATAAAGCGAGTCTTGACGCCACTGAAGAAACTGCGGGCCTCAAACCGGACTCTTCTGACACCCGTGAACACCGGATTAATGCTCTGAGAAACAAAAAGCTGCAACTGGGTGGGCGTGATGGTAAAGGTGGCAAGCATCATCAACTGGTTCAGGAATGGATTCACCTGCAAGATGAGATTGGAGCCAGGAAAGCAGACATTGAGAGAATGAAGGAAGTCCTGAGGGCTGCAGAGGAAGCTGTGGAAAATGATGGCGGTCCCTTCCAGTTCTCACCGAAACAGGTCAAGGTTCTGGCCGATATGAACACCTTCACAGAGCAGCACCCTCTCTGGCAACTGGCCCTGGACGCCGCACTGGGCCTGGCAGAATCAGCAGTCAAAAACGGTAAAACAATACCCAGCCTTGCGACGTTCGATTTTAACGATGAATTTGCACCCATTCGCTTGCAGGCACTGGTCGGAGACGATCTGACGTTTAATCAGGCCAGTCGGATTGTAGAAGTCTTCAAAAGCCTGAAGACGAGCTTCCCGCCCTTCCCTTTTGAGCCTGTTGAAGATCAGCCTCAGAATGTCATTGAACAAGTTCAGGCTCTGGCAGACAGGGCCAGGAATGAGATGAAAACCGGGGCTCAGGAATACGACGATGAAATACGCGACATGGGCAAAAGAGCTATTCACTTCGTCGAACATGAATCTGGGGATCTGAAAGGTTTCTCGGAATATTTGGCAACCTATTCTACCAGTGGCAACAAGATCATAGCTCTGCTGCGTGAGGGACTGATCAGCAAGATTGAACTTGAGAACTACATAAAGGCCGTCAGAGGAATTGATGGTTATCAGACAGTGGACGAATTTGAACATTTCCTTGGCTACAAACACGGCATCAATCTGCCTCACTTCAAAGCCGTTATCCAGATGCTTTCCGACAAGGGTGTTGATGAATTCGTGCAAAGTACCTTTACTCCTGTGACTTTGACTGCGACTGGCCCGGCAGCTATGAAAGAGTCGGTTGCCGACATGAAAGAGTACGCCGTTGCGGTCATCGCCAACTATGTTCTTGACGATATTGCCTTTGACAATGGCCGCAGGACAGCAGCGTTTCTGGCCAATGTTCAGGAGACCCTGACACCTTATGCCAATGCTGCCGGACTCTCTGAATCAGAACTGATCAAGGCTATCCATGGCACATTGAAACAGGCTCATGCCGCAGCAGTTGAGCAGCAGCTCAATGAGTACTGGGTCAAACCTTCAACCTCTCTGGTACAGGCTGTCACCTGGTACTTCTCCAGCTACAAACCGCTACTGGCAACCCGTACCGCCTGGCAGGCTGCCGCGCTGTCCCTGGCAAATATGTCGTTCCTCTATCTTCTGGATCTGACCAACCGGGGGGATTACCTGCATCGGGTGCTGACACCTTTCCAGCACTGGCTGGAAGGCTATGGTGTTGATCTTGGCCGAACCGGGCAATATGCCTACCACAGCGACCTTGAACAAGTCACTGAAGTGGGCGGGCTGGCCATGCCATTGGGTAAAGCCGCTTCCTCCGTCATTCTGCTGAGAACCGGCTCTATGCTGTTTGCCCGACAGTACAACGCCAACCCGCAGAGGTATCGCAGCATTTCTCGTCTGGTGCCCGAACTAGTGAAATCCATAGGTTCCGGACAAGGGGTTCAAGTACCCCTGCTGCACAGGGCGACACCACAAAAAGTAAAAACCCTGGCCTCGGCCACCGCCGGTCTGGTGCTGGGCCCGGTAGCCACGGTCGGAGCATACGCTCACGGTCTTATATCAGGGTTTACCTATGCCCAAACCTTCGGGTTCGCGCTGGCGTCGGGTCTCACTTTCGATTTCTTTATGAACGACAACAAGATGCTCACTCAATGGCTGGGTGGACCTCTGGGTCGCAGTCTTGACAAGATTAATCGCTGGCTGGGCGTCGGTGAAAGGCAAGATAACTATGTAAAACGTACGACAGTTTCTACACCTCAACGCTTCAATGAAAACGATGAAGCCTACGCAAACCGTATTAAAGCAAACAGCACCCTGTATGGCTGGACTCGACATGAAAATTACCTGCAGTTCCGTGAACGCCGTGATCGCACCATGAAACTGTTTGAGAATGGCTGGGAGAAATACTTCAGGGAGAATGTGCCTAAATGGTCGTTCTCCCATGCAGAAAGTATTCCTTACTTCTACACTCTTGGAGTCTTTTACGAATGGCAAAAGGGCGATGATCAGAAAGACGGTCATGATAAGAGAAATTACCATCAATCAAGCTTTCCATCTGAAACCTCAAGATCACCATGAGCGATTTTAAAAGTTGCTTCCTCGCCCGGTACGGCAATCACTTTCCAGGGTAATAAAAGTACTCAGCTCTGAGGTAGTGGAATGACAAATGCTCATCCCAAGGTATTAACTCTTACAGTGGCCATTGCAATCAGCTCTTCCATTGTTAGCACACAGGCGCTGGCCGATCGCAGGCTGCAGACAAAATCTGTCAAGATTCTGGTGGATGAACATACCGAATATACACAGAGTGACGTCATGGTTCGACCAACTCCAGGTCTTGACCAGCAGCCAATACCGAAATGCTTTACAACCACCTACCCTTATCAGGTTCGAGACAGAGTGGACCAGCACCTTCCCACTATAAGTTTTACAGAAGTTCTTCATAATATTGATGGTGGCGTTGCCACTGTTGATCTGTTTGAAACAGACGCAAATAACCTTGCTCAGAAATACACCAAAGTCCTGAAAGTGGGTGATGAGAGAGTCTTCAGATTTACCCATAACCTTCAAGAAAAGGAACTGTTCATTGAAGTCAGAGCCGGAATGACCGATCAGGATTCAGTTAAGGCTGTTCAAGCACAACATCCCGGGCTATTTGGCATGGAGCCGTTAACGAAAATCGCCACCCCTCATCAACTGGCTGACTTGCTGATAGCGGCGAATGACATGGCAGGAAACCTCGGCACCAGTGACCACTACGTCGCCCTTGCCACCATTGAAGTAGAAAAAGTTGCAGTAAACGGACGCACCTTCATGCGTCTTATCGCATCAGGCGACCAGCCCCCTGAACTGCATAGCCTGGGTCAATCACTGTTTGTCAATGACGAGGCTCTTCTGGCAGCGGCCACCTCTGCCTATTTCCAGGTTCATGTTTTCGGAAAGGATATACAACAGCAGGCTCTTAATGACCTCTTGGCACACAGCAAGCCCGTCGGCTACGTTGTACACGTCGGGGATGGCGCACAGGTTTCTCCTGTACCTGCGGGTTATCCAAAGCTCGAAGTCGCAGAAGCTTCGGGAGAGGTTATTGTTTTTCGTGGTCAGAAGCTCAATCCCCGTGATAGCGCTTTTGTAGAAAAGCTCCACAACCTCTGGCAAGAAGCTGAGGGCAATAACCTGGCCCCTGCATTGGTAGCAAAGATTAATAGATTTAAGGTCAACAGCTATCAGCACATTATTCGAAGCAGGCAAATGGCCGTGTTAGAGGAGCTTGCCGCACGGCACGCTGCTGAAGTGAGCGAAAGTCAACCGCCGACGCTGACAAACGAAGATAAACGGTCGGCATCTGCGCTTGCATTCTACGAATATCTCCAGCAGGCATTGGCCAGTGCCAGCCAAGATCGGGCAACTACGACAGTAGATTTTGAATTCACACTGGAAAACATCAGAGCCGCCTCGTCTGCCATCACGCCAACCTGGCTGCAGATTCAACTGACAAAACATTTCAGCTTCAAACCCGAACTGAGAGACCTTCTGAGTAATCAGAATGTTGTTGAGGGTATTATGGGTCTTGTACCCGTTGTCGACGAATCACAGCTCGATCTTTCTTACGACAACGACCGCTTTACTTTCAAAGTCCTGAGCGATATGGCCAGGCAGCTGATTGAGAGGGAAAAGAAACTGACAGTCCAGCTGAAAAGAGAATGGAAACTCACCCAGGTAAACAACCACTTAAAGATCATGTTGGGGAAAGCCAGTACCACTGAAAAGCAAAAGCTCATAGTACTTCAGCTTAAGCATCAGGCTGAGCATGATCTTCGAGAGCTTCGTGGCGCAACGGAAAGAGGGCAAAGCCTGTTACGGGAATATCGGCAGAAAGTCGAACGAATCCCGGAGCTGGAAAAACAACTTCGAAATGCCAGAGCGGAAGCCACAAAAGCCCGCAATGCCCGACTGGCAGAAGAGCTTGGCATTGAAAACTGGGATGATAGCCAGCCGCCGGAAAAACAAACCAGGCTCATCAGTATAAAAATTCATGAAATCAACCAGGCAGTGTTGGCAAGAGAACCGGCAAGAGGACCGGCAACAGGACAGCCTGAGGGAGACTCTATAGAAACAACACCGTTGGCTCTTCAGCACCAGAACACCAGAACAGAGGCTGAAATCAAAGCCAGCTATGCAACCCTTGCCGCACATTTAAACCTTCAGAATTTTGATAGCAATGCAGATATTGATGTTCAACTCGATCACCTGCTTCGGAGAATTGAGGTACTTAACGCTCAATTACAAGGTGAACATATACTGAACCTTCAACAAAAAAGCCTGTTTGACAGATTTCAGTCACTGAATACCCAGGGCAATACCCGCAACGAAGATCAACAACATTTACTTCAGAAAATCCGGGCACTGAATGCTCAATGCTGTGCGGAAGAACCTGACGTCAAAGTTGAGCAAGATGGTCTGGCACTGATTTTACGTATCAGGCTGGATGACGGCGCGATGGAAGAACACCCGGCCCTGAAAACAGCAATATATAAGAGGTTCCGCAGTCTTGAATATTTGGATGAAGAACTGAAAGACATCAGAACACCAGGCCACCTCAAAGCCATGCCTGAAGTACTGGAGAAACTGTCTGACGTGGAAAAAGCCCTTGATATGGATGACCTCATTAGTCAGGAAGATGTGTATTACCGTCGTAACGCCATTTCTGAGGCAATTCAGGCAAGTATGAAAAAAGCCAGGCAGCAGCAGGAGGAAGTGGCTCTGAAGGTGCTGAAAACAGTAGAAGACATGCTCAAAATCGAAGTCAATAATGAAGATGACAAAACAGCAAGGCTTGCCAGGGTTCGAACAAAACTTGACGGCGGTGATGTCTCAGAAGCCATGGTGGATGAGATAGAGCATTCACTCCGCAAAGAAGACATCACATTCTGGAGCAGAATGGGGAATACAAAACTCCAGGACCTTCAGAGGAGTCTTGACTTTTATGTCGAAAAAGTAGAAAGAGTAACCATAATAGAACAGAAAAAGATACTCAAAATTGTAGAGGACAGACTGCACATCTACGGGTTCGTAGGCGATGAGGCCAATGAAAGAGGCACGGCTTTCGTTGCTAAACTGGCCAATGATCTGGGGGTAATACTTAGAAGAAAAGCCCAGCTGTCTGAAAACAAGTATGTTCTTGAAAACAAAATTTTGGCAATACTGGCAGAAGTAGACGAAGCCTTTGATAATGAGGATGTCAGAAGAAGCAGAAACAATGAAATCGCTCATCAACTCAACATTGAGTCCTATAAAGATGATGCCAGCATAGACGACCAGAATATTTTAATTGAACAAAAACTCCTACAGCTTTGTGAAGAAGTTCCCAAATCAGGTTTTGCCACCGTTGATGAGCATATCACAGCCATTAATGCTGAGCTTGACTGGCAAATGGCCCGGCTGGGACCTAAACCCCGATATGTTCTTGATCGCGAGCTGGCCAGCGCCAGACAAACAATACAAAAAGCTGAAAGTGAACTGGCAGCCGCTCAACGCAGGCTGAATACTATACGTGGCAAACACATATTGTTTGCGGGGCATCCCGCTGAGCTACAAGATCTCTCGAATGAAGAGAACATGGCCCTCAATCAGGCAATGAAACAAGTTCAGATAGAGTTGGATCTGACTGCTGTTGACGAACAAACCCCTGAGGAGCGACTAAGGGACTTCAGGCATTTCCTGCGGGGATACAATACAAAAGTGAGACGGGATGAAATCCTTAATGAACTGAAGGCCAAAACAGGTCTGAGCATCCAGGTAAAGGGTGACTTCGACTCAGTGGAAGACGCTGTTGACTTTTTCAGCCTTGCAGCCTTTCCAGATTCTGATGGTCAGGATGAAGACAATGAAGCATTGGGTGAAGTGTTTGTGAACAGGAAAAAGTACTGTCAAATCGCGGAATTCCTGAATGAGCACTACAGAAAAGGCATTAAATTGGGGGAAGCACGGCGTCAACAGAGGAATGCAAAAGAGAATCTGGATCGTAAAGAAAAGGAGATGATCGATTCTGGCAACATCGATCAGAAAGCTAAAACCCTGCATATGAACGAAATGGACAGGCTGAGCTTAATATTGAAGCGAGCAAATGCTGCAGTATCAAAAGCAGAAAAGGCTCTGTTGGATCATCATAAAGCGACTCTTGACGCCACTGAAGAAACTGCGGGCCTCAAACCAGACTCTTCTGACACCCGTGAACATCGGATTAATGCCCTGAGAAACAGAAAGCTGCAACTGGGCGGGCGTGATGGTAAAGGCGGCCAGCAGCATCAACTGGTTCAGGAATGGATTCACCTGAAAGATGAGATTGCAGCCAGGAAAGCAGACATTGAGAGAATGAAGGAAGTCCTGAGAGCCGCAGAGGAAGCGGTCGAAAATGACGGCGGCCCCTTCCAGTTCACGCCGAGACAGGTAAAAGTTCTGGCCGATATGAACACCTTCACAGAGCAGCACCCTCTCAGGCAACAGGCTCTGGATGCTGCACTGGGCCTGGCAGAATCAGCAGTCAAAAGCGGTAAAACAGTACCATGCCTTGCGACGTTCGATTTTAACGATGAATTTGCAGCAATTCGCTTGCAGGCTCTGATCGGAGACGATCTGACGTTTAACCAGGCCAGTCGGATTGTAGAAGTCTTCAAAAGCCTGAAAACGAGCATCCCACCCTTCCCTTTTGAGCCTGGAGAAGATCAGCCTCAGAATGTCATTGAACAAGTCCAGGCTCTGGCAGACAGGGTCAGAAATGAGATGAAAACCGGGGCTCAACAATACGACGATGAAATACGCGGCATGGGCAAAAGAGCCATTCACTTCGTCGAATATGAACCCGGGGATCTGAAAGGCTTCTCGAAATACTTCGCAACCCATTCTGCCAGTGGCAACAAGATCATAGCTCTGCTGCGTGAAGGACTGATCAGCAAGATTGAACTTGGGAATTACATAAACGCCGTCAGAGGAATTGATGGTTATCAGACAGTGGACGAATTTGAGCATTTCCTTGGCGACAAACACGGCGTCAATCTGCCTCACTTCAAAGCCGTTATCCAGCTGCTGTCCGACAAAGGTGTTGATGAATTCGTGCAAAGTGCCTTTATTCCTGTGACTTTGACTGCAACTGGCCCGGCAGCTATGAAAGAGTCGGTTGTCGGCATGAAAGAGTATGCAGCAGCGGTCATCGCCAACTATGTTCTTGACGATATTGCCTTTGACAATGGCCGCAGGACAGCAGCGTTTCTGGTCAATGTTCAGGATACCCTGACACCTTATGCCAATGCTGCCGGGCTCTCTGAATCAGAACTGATCAAGGCTATCCATGGCACCTTGATGCAGGCTCATGCCGCAGCGGTTGAGCAGCAGCTGAATGAGTACTGGGTCAAACCTTCAGCCTCTCTGGTACAGGCTGTCACCTGGTACTACTCCAGCTACAAACCGCTACTGGCAACCCATACCGTCCGGCAGGCTAAGGCGCTGTCCCTCGCAAATATGTCGTTCCTCTATCTTCTGGATCTGACCAACCGGGGGGATTACCTGCACCGGGTGCTCATACCTTTTCAGCACTGGCTGGAAGGCTATGGTGTTGATCCGGACCGAAACGGGCAATATGCCTACCATAGCGGAATTGAAAGAGTTTCTGAAGTGGGCGGGCTGGCCATGCCATTGGGCAAGGCCGCTTCTTCAGTCATTCTGCTGAGAACCGGCGCCATGCTCTTTGCCAGACAACACAACGCCAACCCGCAGATGTATCGCAGCATTTCCCGTCTGGTGCCAGAAATAGTGAAATCCATGGGTTCCGGACAAGGGGTTCAGGTACCGCTGCTACACAGAGTGACACCACAAAAAGTAAAAACTCTGGCCTCGGCCACAGCAGGTCTGGTGCTGGGTCCGGTAACCACGGTCGGAGCATACGCCCACGGTCTTATATCAGGATTCACTTATGCCCAAACCTTCGGATTCGCGCTGGCGTCGAGTCTCGCTTTCGACTTTTTTATGAACGACAACAAGATACTCACTCAATGGCTGGGTGGCCCTCTGGGTCGCAGTCTTGACAAGATGAATCGCTGGTTGGGCGTGGGTGAAACGCAAGATAACTATGTAAAACGTACGACAGTTGCTACACCTCAACGCTTCAATGAAAACGATGAAGCCTACGCAAACCGTGTTAAAGCAAACAGCACCCTGTATGGCTGGACGCGGCACGAAAATTACCTGCAGTTTCGCGAACGCCGGGATCGCACCATGAAACTGTTTGAGAATAGCTGGGAGAAATACTTCAGGGAAAATGTGCCTAAATGGTCGTTCTCCCATGCAGAAAGTATTCCTTACTTCTACACTTTTGGAGCCTTTAACAAATGGCCAAAGGACAATGATCAGAAAGTTCACGGTAATGATCGGAGCAATGCCCCTCAATCGGGGTCTCTGTCTGCAACCACGACTCGCTGACAGCTATGAGCCATTAAAAGCCGCTTCCTCATTTGGCTTGGTTATCAATTCGGGGTAATAGAAGTACTCAGCTCCAAGGTAGTAGAATGATAAATGCTCGCCCCAATGCATTAAGACTTGTTGTAGTCGTTGCAATCAGCTCCGCCATCACTACTCAGGCTCTGGCGGATCGCAGGCTACAGACAAAGTCTTTCGATATTCATGGCAATAAACCCGTGGAGTTTACCCGGGGTGAAGTCATGGTTCAGCCAACTTTAGGTGATGACCAGCAGCCAATACCGAAATCTTTTACAACCACTTACCCTGATCGTACTCAAGTCAGGACGGACTATGACATTCCTTCTGAAGGCTTTACAGACATTCTTTCTGGCATCGAGGGTGGCGTTTCCAGTGTTGATCTGTTTGAAACCAACGACAATGACATTGCCCGGAAGTACACCAAAATCCTGAAAGTCGGTAATGAAGGAATCTTCAGGTTCACCCATAACCTTGCAGAAAAAAAACTGGTCATTGAAGTCAGAGACGGAATGACCGATCAGGATTCGGTTGAAGCTATTCGAAATCAATCTGATGACATCCCGCTATTAGATACGTTAACAAAAATCGCCAGTCCCGAACAACTGGCAAGATTGCTGAAGGGTGCCAATGAAAGGGCAGGAAACCTTGGTGAAGTTGATAACTATGTCGCCCTGGCCACCGTTGCAGTAGACGAAGTTGAAGTCAATGGGCGCACCTTCATGCGTCTTGTCGCTGCTGGCGATGAGCCTCCCGAGTTGCAGCGTCTTGAGCAATCGCTCTTTATCAACGATGAAGCGCTTCTGGCAGCAGCCACCTCTGCCTACACTCAGGTTCATGTTCTGAAAGACGATTTACAACAGGAAGCTCTGAACGAGCTGTTGTCCTATCAAAAACCCGTCGGCTATGTTGTTCACGTCGAGGATGAGACACAGGTTTATCCTCTGCCTGCGGGTTATCCAAAGCTGGAAGTGGATCAGGTTTCGGGGGAAATTATTGTTTTCCGTGGTCAGAAACAGAATCCCAGCGATATTGCCTTTGTGGAAAGCCACTATGATCTCTGGAATAAATTTAAAGACCAGAGTACACAGGTTAAAAAAGACAAGGTTAAAAGCTATCAGTACGTTATTAGAAACAGGCAAATGGAGCTGCTGGAGGAGTTTGCTGCTGATTTGGCTGCACAAAATGATGCTGAGCTGAACGAAGATAAACTGTCGAAGCTTACCTACTATGAATCTCTTCAGCAGGCACTAGCCAGTGCCACTCCAGATGAAACCGATGAATTTGAGTTCACGACAAGGCATATCAGAGACGCCTCCTCAGTCATCAAACCTATCTGGGTGCAGTGTCAACTCATAAAAAACTTTAGCTTCAAACCTGTACTTAAAAATCTTCTGACCCACTATAATTTTGTTCAAAATTTTTTACTCTATCAGCACGAGGACTCCAGAACAGATGCTGAAATAAAAGCTCGTTATGCAACCATTGCCATGCATTTAAACATTCAGGATTTTGATAGCAATACCAATGTTGACGCTCAACAGGAACACCTGCTGCAAACATTTAAGACAATGAAAGCCTGGGAAGAAGGTCTGCGTCAACAACTTAAGGCAATGAGTTATCAGCTCGATATAGAGGATGTTTACACCCAACTCAGAAAAGACACTCTGGCAGTGGTTCTTGGTATTGATCCAGCCAAAGATACCCGTCTTGAAGACCGCGCCAGTATGGAATCAAAGGTAATTGACAAGCTCTCCGAGCTTTCAAAACTGAAAATTGAACTGGAAGACATCAAAACACCCGGCCATCCCAAACTGATGCCCGAGGTACTGGAGACAATTCGTAGGGTATTAATAGCTCTGGAAGGGGGTAGATACTTCAAACAAAAGCAGAGTGTGTATGTCCTTCGTCAGTTCATTTCTATAGGCATAAATCATGACATCAGAGAGGCCAGAAAGCAGTCAGAAGAAAAGGCCCATTCCATGCTGGACCGTGTGGAAAGATTACTCAACATCGAGATCAATGAAGGTGATTATAAAACAGCAAGACTCGAAAGGATTCTTACAAAGCTTGATGCCGGTGATATCTCAAAAGACGAGCTGGATGGGATGCACGAGACGATCTGCCGGGAAGACTGTCCAGACTGGGAGGATCTGGAAGGGAACTCTTCGGAAATGGATATCAAACGCATGACAGTTCGTGATCGTCTCAACTATATAATCGAAGAATCGGATCAGCGAGCCAGAGAACAACAAGCAAGTCGTCTTATCGTTCTGGAGAACGAGCTGGATATCGACCCTCATGAAAACCCTCATACTATAGAGAGAGGCAAAAGTTTCACAGCTAAACTGGCCAGTGATCTGGAGGTAGAGTTTGAAGACGATGCCAGCCTGTCTGTCCGGCAATATGCTCTAAGCAACAGAATTGAGGAATTATGGAATAGAGTAGAGGAACTCTATGAAGATGAGAGTGCCAGGAGAATCTGTAACAATAAAATTGCTCATCAACTCAACATTAAAGATTATGAAGATGATGCCAGGATCGACGACCAGGACTGTCTTATTGCAGCAAAACTCCAACAGCTGGATGATGAAATTCTCAAAGCGGGTCAGCCTGACGTTAATGAGCGTATTGCAGCCATTGATGATGAGCTTGAGAGGCAGATCGCTCGCCTGGGACCAAAACCACGACACGTACTTGACCGTGAAGCAGCCACAGCCAGGTTCTTAATAGCAAAAGCTGAAAGTGAGCTGGCAGGTTTTCATCGTCGGCTGAACAGGCTTCGTAGCAGTGAAGATTACACAAATGCCCATGGTCGGGACGAATCCCATGAAGTCGAGGGTGAACTGCTCTTAACCAGGAAAAAATACACTCAAGTCACGGGTGGGGGTGATGGTACTGACGGCAAGATCCGGCATCTGGTTCAGGAACAGGCCTATCTGGAAGATGAAATTGAAATCAAGAAAGCAGACATTGAGAGACTGAAGGAAGTCCTGAAGGCGGCTGAGCGGGCCGTCAAACATGACGGGGGTCCCTTCCAGTATTCGCCGCAACAGGCAAAAGTTCGGACCGATATGGACGCCTTTGTAAAGCAAAACTCTCTCAGAAAACAAGCTCTGGAAACGGCGATGGGTCTGGCAGAATTAGCAGCAGAAAACGGTAAGACAATATCCTACCTTCCGATTTTCGATTTTGACGATGAATTTGCACCGAATCACTTGCAGGCAATGGTCGGAGACAAACTGACGCTTAAACAGGCCAGTCGGATTGTGGAAGTTTTCAAGAGCCTGAAGACGACCTTCCCGGAATCCTCTGTAGAGCCTGTCGAAGCTCTGCTCGGAAATGATCTGAAAGAAATCTTCAGGCTTGTGCGCAAGGCCAGGCATGGGATGAAAAAAGGGGCCCGACAATACGACGACGAAATTCGCAGCATGAGCAAAACAGCCGTTCACTTCATTCAGCATCAATCAGAGGACCTGAAAAGCTTCCCGGAATACTTCGCTACCCATTCTGCCATTGGTAACAAGATCATAAGTCTGCTGCGTGAAGGCCTGATCAGCAAGGTTGAACTTGAGAACTACATAAAGGCTGTCAGAGGTGCTGAAGGTTATCAGACAGTGGATGAATTTGAGCACTTTCTTGGCTACGAACACGGCGTCAGGTTGCCCGAGTTCAGGAAGGTTGTCCAGACGCTGTCCGATAAGGGGGCTGATGAATTCATGCAGAGTGTCTTTACTCCTGTGCCCGTAACCGCTTCTGGCCCGGCAGCTATGAAAGAGTCGGTTGTCGGCATGAAAGAATACGCAGCAGCGGTCATCGCCAACTATTTTCTTGACGATATTGCCTTTGACAGTGGCCGCAGGACGGCAGCCTTTCTGACCAATATTCAGGATACCCTGACACCTTATGCCAATGCTGCCGGACTCTCTGAATCAGAACTGATCAAGGCTATCCATGGCACCTTGATGCAGGCTCATGCCGCAGCGGTTGAGCAGCAGCTCAATGACTACTGGGGCAAACCTTCAGCCTTTCTGGTACAGGCTGTCACCTGGTACTTCTCCAGCTACAAACCTCTGCTGGTAACCCACACCACACTGCAGGCTGCCGAGCAGTCTCTCTTGAACATGTCCTTCCTTTATCTTCTGGATCTGACCAACCGGGGTGATTACCTGCACCGGATGCTCATACCTTTCCAGCACTGGCTGGAAGGCTTCGGTGTTGATCCTGACCGAACCGGGCAATATGCCTACCACAGCGGAATTGAAAAAGTGTCTGAAGTGGGCGGACTGGCCATGCCATTGGGCAAGGCCGCTTCTTCAGTCATTCTGCTGAGAACCGGCGCCATGCTCTTTGCAAGACAACACAACGCCAACCCTCAAATGTATCGCAGCATTTCCCGTCTGTTGCCCGAACTAGTGAAATCCATGGTTTCCGGACAAGGGGTTCAGGTACCGCTGCTGCACCGGGCGACGCCACAAAAATTGAAAACGCTGACCTCGGCCACAGCCAGTCTGATGCTAGGTCCGGTAGCCACGGTCGGAGCATACGCCTACGGTCTTATATCCGGATTCACTTATGCCCAAACCTTCGGATTCGCGCTGGCGTCGAGTCTCGCTTTCGACTTCTTTATGAACGACAACAAGATGCTCACTCAATGGCTGGGCGGACCTCTGGGTCGCAGTCTTGACAAGATTAATCGCTGGACAGGTGTCGGGGAAACGACAGATAACTATGTGAAACGTACAACGATTGCCAGACCCCAACGCTTCGATGAAACCGATGCAGCCTATGCAAGCCATGTTAAAGCAAACAACACCCTGTATGGCTGGACGCGACACGAAAATTACCTGCAGTTCCGCGAACGCCGGGATCGCACCATGAAACTGTTTGAGAATGGCTGGGAGAAATACTTCAGGGAAAATTTGCCTGGATGGTCGTTCTCCCATGCAGAAAGTATTCCTTACTTCTACACTCTTGGAGCCTTTTACAGATGGCAAAAGGGCGATGATCAGAAAGTTCACGGTCATGACAAGAGCAATGCCCCTCAATCGGGATCTCTATCTGCAACCATGACCCACTGACAGCTATGAACCATTAAAAGCTGCTTCCTCGTCTGGCGTGGCCATCACTTTTCAGGGTATTAAAAGTACTCAGCTCCGAGGTAGTAGAATGACAAATGCTCGTCCCAATACATTAAGCCTTGCTGTAGTTGTTGCAATCAGCTCCTCCATCATTGCTACACAGACTCTGGCGGATCGCAGGCTGCAGACAAAGTCTTTCGATATTCAGGGCAATGAGCATGTGGAGTTTACCCATGGTGAGGTCATGGTTCAGCCAACTTTAGGTGATGACCTGCAGCCAGTACCGAAATCTTTTACCACCACCTACCCTGACCGGACTGAAATCAGGGCCGAGCATGAGGTTCCTTCGAAAGGCTTTACAGACATTCTTTCTGGCATCGAGGGTGGCGTCTCCAGTGTTGATCTGTTTGAAACCGACGACAGTGACATTGCCCGGAAGTACACCAAAGTCCTGAAAGTCGGTAATGAAGGGATCTTCAGGTTCACCCATAACCTTGCAGAAAAAAAACTGGTCATTGAAGTCAGAGACGGAATGACCGATCTGGACTCCATTGAGGCTATTCGAAATCAATCTGGTGACATCCAGCCATTAGATCCGTTAACAAAGATCGCCAGTCCCGAACAACTGGCAGGATTGCTAAAGGGTGCCAATGAAAGAGCAGGAAACCTTGGTGAAGTTGATAACTATGTTGCTCTGGCCACCGTTGCAGTAGACGAAGTTGAAGTGAATGGGCGCACCTTCATGCGTCTTGTCGCTGCCGGTGTTGAGCCTCCTGAGTTGCAGCGCCTTGGTCAATCGCTCTTTATCAATGATGAAGCGCTTCTGGCAGCAGCCACCTCTGCCTATACCCAGGTTCATATTCTCAAAGACGATTTACAGCAGGAAGCTCTGAATCATCTGTTGTCTTACCATAAACCCGTCGGCTATGTTGTTCACGTCGAAGATGAGACACAGGTTTATCCTGTGCCTGCGGGTTATCCAAAGCTGGAAGTGGATCAGGTTTCGGGGGAGATTATTGTTTTCCGTGGTCAGAAACAGAATCCCACCGATATCGCCTTTGTGGAAAGCCACTATGATCTCTGGAATAAATTTGAAGACCAGAGTACACAGATTAAAAAAGACAAGGTTAAAAGCTATCAGTACGTTATCAGAAGCAGGCAAATGATGCTGCTGGAGGAGTTGACTGCACAAAATGATGCTGAGCTGAACCAAGATACACTGTCGAAGCTTAGATACTATGAATCTCTTCAGCAGGCATTAACCAGTGCCACTCCAGATGAAACCGATGAATTTGAGTTCACAACGGGTTATATCAGAGACGCTTCGTCAGTCATCACGCCAACCTGGATGCAGTTTCAACTGATAAAAAACTTCAACTTCAAACCTGTACTTAAAAATCTTCTGATCCACCATAATTTTGTTCAGAATATTGAGAATTTTTTACTCCACAATGCGATGAAGGCTTTTGCTGTTGGCAAAGACACAGAGTTTGCCTCCAAAGTCATGGCCGACATTGCCGAACAGATGCTTGAGATGGTATGCACGCTGGAAAAGCTGAAAGCAAGAGAGGCCGAACTCGTCGAGACAGTGAAAACATCAGATCCCGGTGCCGATACCACAAAAGCACGCTACGCTCACGCGCCAGCAATACTTGGTATTGCTAAATGGGATGATACCCGGTCACTGGAAGAACAAGCCATAATCCTCAGAGAAAAAACTCATGAATTGCAACAATCCGTGACCGCAACAGGACTGTCTCGGGAAAAGGCTATAAAAGAAACACTGGCAACAATTGAAGGCCGGCTCGGGATTACTTCATACAATGAAATCAGTCTGGGTGGCCGCTATGAGTTGATTATGCAGCATCTCGGTCAACAGGCAGACCAGACCGATGAGGTCTTATGGGAAAAACTGGCTATCGTTGAAGGTCAGCTCGGTCTGGTTGCAAATAAAGAAGATACTCCGGAACACCGTCAAAAGACCATCCGGAAACACCTTTGGACGATGTTTGCCGGGGTCATTCTGCAAGAAAGATTTCAGCGTCAACATCAACAAAACCTCGAAGCACAGAAAAACTCCATTCTGAACTTTCAGCACCTCATCAATCAAATGCCAATGATTGACAAACAGGTTCGTGATGCCGTCGCAAAAGAAAGAGCCGCTTTCAATACCAGGCTCGCAGCAGAGCTGGTTATTGATGGCTGGGACGATACCCGGCCACTGGAAAAACAAGCCAGAATTATCAGAGAGAAGATTCTTGAAATGGACAAACCGGTTGCTGCAGAAGATGACTCAACAGTTGCCACAACAGGACAGTCACGGGAAAAAGCTATAAAAGCAAAACTGGCCGCCCTTGAAAGCATATTCGGTATTACTCTGAACAATGGCAAGGATCTGGATGCTTTCTATCAGCACACTCAACGACACCTGCAAAAAAAAGCAGAACCGAACAATGTAGTCATCCAGAATTTTCTGACTGACATTGAAAGTAAGCTCGGTCTGGTCTCAGATAACGCAAAGGACCCGGAAGTCCGTCGTCAGGCCATACAGCAACACCTGATTCAACAGCAAACCGAGATTGATAAACAACTTCTTCAGCAACAGAGCACCAGAACAGATGCTGACCTTCAACAAGAACACCTGCTCCAAAAACTGAAGACAATGAGTGAACAGAATGAACGCCTGCAACAACAACTTAGAACAATCACTGCTCAACATGAACTCCTGCTTCAGAGAGTTCAGACAACGATTAATCAACAGGATACAGAGGACTCTTACAACAGGGCCAAAAAAGAGCTTCTGGCAACAATGCTCGATATTGAGCTGAGTGATGACACCTCACCAGAAATCCTCAGCGACCTGGAATTTGAATTACATATCAAGCTCCTCAAGCTTGCAGAGCTGGAAAAAGAAATCCATCACATCAAAACATCAGGCCACTCCGGCGCCGAGCCTGAAGTCATTGAGAAACTGACTGCCGTAGAAAAAGCCCTGAAGATGGATGAACTCAGTAGCGAGGAAGATCTGTATTACCGTCGTAACGCCATTTCTGAGGAGATTCAGGCATACATCACAAACGCGAGACAGGAGGCAGAGAGAGAAGCCCTGAAAATACTGGAAACGGTAGAAAAAATATTCAAAATCGAGGTCAACAAAGATCTTCACAAAGCAACAAGGTATGGGAATGTTTATGCAAAACTGAAGGACGGAGATTTCTCAGAATCCATGCTGGATGAGATGGAAAATACCCTCTGGAAAGAAAACGTCTCGCCTGCAGGCAAAAAAAGTGCAACCAGAATCTTGAAACTTATGGAGCGTCTTGCCATTCATATCCACACCCCGGATTTGGATGCCCGTATCTCAGGCCAACAGAGGAAGATGCTTGAAGCTGTAGAGCAGGAGCTGAACATCTACACGAGTGAAAACCCTTCTGCCAGAGAAAGACTCAAGAATTATATTGCCGCAAGAGCCAGGGATCTAAAAGTTGAATTTGAAAAAGGTGTCAGCCTCAATGACCAGAAGAATGCACTAAGAGACAAAATTCAGGCATTAAGAGTAAATGTAGGCGACTTCCTTGACAGTGAAGATTTCACAGTGGCTACAAACAATGAAATGGCTCATCAACTTAATATTGGTGAATATAAGGTTACTGTTTCTTTGGATGAGCAGAAAAACCTGATTAAAGAAAAACTCCGGGAGATAGATGAAGGATTCTGCATAGCAGGTCGGCCTACCATTTATGAGCGTATCACAGTCATTGAGAGTGAGCTTGACAGGCAAATGGCCCGGCTGGGGCCTAAACCCCGATATGTTCTTGATCGCGAGCTAGCCAGGGCCAGGCAAACAATACAAAAAACTGAAAGTGAACTGGCAGCCGCTCGTTGCAGGCTGATGACTCTTCGTGGTAAACGGATATTTTTTGCGGGACACACTGCTGACATCCAGGATCTCTCGGATGAAGAGAACATGGCTCTCAATCAGGCAATGAAACAAGTTCAGATCGAGTTGGATCTGGCTGCTGGTGACGAACAGACCACCGAGGAGCAATTAAAGGACTTCAGGCATTTCCTGAGGGGATGCAGTAGAGAACGACGGGATGAAATCTTTAATGAGCTGAAGGCCAAAACAGGTCTGGTCATCCAGATAAAGGATGACTTCGGTTCAGTGGCAGATGCTGATGACTTTATTGGCATTGCAGCCTCTGTAGATTCTCTTGGTCAGGACGAAGACAATGAAGTATTGGGTGAACTGCTTTTAACCAGGAAAAAGTACCTTCAAATCGACAAATACGTGAATCAGGAACTCATAAAAAGCACTGAATTGGGGAATGCACTGATTAGAGAGTGGAGTGCAAAAGAGAAGCTGGATCGTAAAGAAAAGGAGATGATTGATGCTGGCGACATCGATCAGACAGCTAAAACCCTGTATATGAACGAAATGGACAGGCTGGGCTTAATATTGAAGCAGGCAAATGATGCTGTATCAAAAGCACAAAAAGCTCTGGTGGATCATCAAGCGGCGCTTGACGCCGCTGAAGAGGCTGCGGGTCTCAAACCAGACGCCACTGACACCTTTGAACAGCGGATTTGCGCCCTGAGAATAAAAAAGATAGAACTGGGCGGGCATGATGGTAGTGGCGGCAAGATCAATCAACTGATCCAGGAATGGGCTGACCTGAGAAGTGAGATTGAAGCCAGGAAAACAGACATTGGGAGCATGAAGAAAGTCCTGAAGGCAGCAGAAGAAGCCGTCGAAAATAATGGCGGCCCCTTCCAGCTCACGCCGAGACAGGCAAAAGTTCTGACCGATATGGACACCTTCATACGGCAGCACCCTCTCAGGCAACAGGCTCTGGATGCCGCAGTGGGCCTGGCAGAATCGGCAGTCAAAAACGGTAAACCAATACCCTGCCTTGCGACTTTCGATTTTAACGATGAATTTGCAACGATTCGCCTGCAGGCGGTCGGAGACGATCTGACGTTTTATCAGGCCAGTCAGATGGTGGAAGTCTTCAAAAGCCTGAAGACGAACATCCCGCCCTCCCCTGTCGAGTCCGCAGAAGATCAGCCTCAGAATGTCATTGAACAAGTCCAGGCTCTGGCAGGCAGGGCCCGGAATGAGATGGCAACCGGGGCTCAACAATACGACGATGGAATACACGGCATGGGCAAAAAAGCCATTTACTTCGTCGAACATGAATCAGAGGATCTGAAAGGCTTCTCGGAATACTTTGCCAGCCATTCTGCCAGTGGCAACAAGATCATGGCCCTGCTGCGGGAAGGACTGATCAGCAAAATCGAGCTTGAGAACTACATGAAGGCCGTCAGAGGTGTCGACGGTTATCAGACAGTGGATGAATTTGGACACTTCCTTGGCTACAAACACGGCGTCCATATACTCAACTTCAAGGAGGTTGTCCGGATGTTGTCCGACAAGGCTGTTGAGGAATTCATGCAAAGTGCCTTTGACCCTGTAGCTGTCACAGCCACTGGCCCGACGGGTATGAAAGAATCTGTTGTCGGCATGAAAGAGTATGCAGCTGCGGTCATCGCCAACTACGTTCTTGATGATATTGCCTTTGACAATGGCCGCAGGACGGCAGCCTTCCTGAGCAATGTTCGGGATACCCTGACACCTTATGCCCAGGCTGCCGGAATATCTGAATCAGACCTGATCGAAACTGTTCATGGCACATTAATGCAGGCCCATGCCTCAGCGGTTGAACGACAGCTACCGGATTACTGGGTCAAGCCTTCGGCCTTTCTGGTACAGGCTGTCAACTGGTACTTCTCCAGCTACAAACCCCTGCTGGCTGCTCACACCACCTGGCAGGCTGCTGAGCTATCCCTCTCGAACATGTCATTCCTCTATCTTCTGGATCTGACCAACAGAGGTGATTACCTGCATCGGATGCTGACACCTTTCCAGCATTGGCTGGAATCTTATGGTGTTGATCCTGATCGAACCGGGCAATATGCCTATCACCATGAAATTGAACAAATCTCTGAGGTGGGCGGGCTGGCCATGCCATTGGGTAAAGCCGCTTCCTCCGTCATTATGCTGAAAACCGGCTCTATGCTGTTTGCCCGACAGTACAACGCCAACCCGCAGATGTATCGCAGCATTTCCCGTCTGGTGCCGGAGATACTGAAATCCATGGGTTCCGGACAGGGAGTTCAGATACCGCTGCTGCACAGGGTGACACCACAAAAAGTGAAAACACTGGCCTCGGCCACAGCCGGTCTCGTATTGGGTCCGATAGCCACTGTCGGAACATACGCCCATGGCCTTTTATCAGGATTCACCTATGCCCAAACCTTCGGGTTCGCGCTGGCGTCGAGCCTCACTTTCGACTTCTTTATGAACGACAACAAGATGCTCACTCAATGGCTGGCTGGACCGCTGGGCCGCAGTCTTGACAGGATTAATCGCTGGACAGGCGTGGGGGAAACGTCAGCTGAATATGTAAAGCGTACGGCTATTGCCAAGCCTCAACGCTTCAGTGAAACCGATACAGACTATGCAAAACGTGTTAAAGCAAACAACACTATGTATGGCTGGACACGACACGAAAATTACCTGCAGTTCCGCGAACGCCGGGATCGCACTATGAAACTGTATGAGAATGGCTGGGAGAAATACTTCAGGGAGAATGTGCCCAAATGGTCGTTCTCCCATGCAGAAAGTATTCCTTACTTCTACACTCTTGGAGCCTTCTACGAGTAGCAACGGGGCAATAAGAAAGTGCCGGTGAATTAATCACGCAACAAGCAACTACCATAAGAACCACACCGGTGACAAAACATCGGTGATGGTGCCGTCTGTGAGTTCTCCTTCTCAGCCCACAGACATTTCTCCGTTAAAGTAAAAAAGCCTTGAAGCCACTCGAATAAGTGATTACAGCCATAAGCGATTGGAAGTTGCCATCCCGTTTGGCGTAACAATCACTTTTTACAGTAATAAAAATACTCAGCTTCGAGGTAGTTGAATGAGAAATATCCGCCCCAATGCATTAAGCCTTGCCGTGGCCGTTGCCATCAGCTCTTCCATCATTGCTACAGACGCACTGGCCAATCGCAGGCTGCAGACAAAATCTGTTGATATTTCGGGCAATGAACAAGTGGAGTTTACCCAGAGCGAGGTCATCGTTAAGCCAACGTTGGATGATGACTCGCAGCCAATACCCAAATCCTTCACCACCACCTACCCTGATCAGACTGAAGTCAGATCGGGCTATGACATTCCTTCTGAAGGCTTCACAGACGTTCTTTCTGGCATCGAGGGTGGCGTTTCCAGTGTTGATCAGTTTGAGACAGACGAGAATAACGTTGCTCAGAAGTACACCAAAGTGCTGAAGGTGGGTAATGAGGGGATCTTCAGGTTCACCCATAACCTTGCAGAAGAGAAACTGCTTATCGAAGTCAGAGACAGTATGACCCATCAGGATTTAATTCGGGCTGTTCGCGCTCAATCAGGGGTCGCCTGGACATTGGAACCCTCTACTGAAATGGCCAGCCCCGATCATCTGGTGAGGGTACTGAAAGGTGCGCACGAAAGAGCAGGAAACCTGGGCGAAGCCGATAACTATGTTGCCCTTGCCACCCTTGAAGTAGACGAGGTTGAGGTGGACGGGCGCACCTTCATGCGCCTTGTCGCTGCGGGTGATCAGCCCCCTGAGCTGCAACGTCTGGGTCAGTCACTTTTTGTCAATGATGAGGTGCTTTTGGCAGCAGCCACCTCTGCCTATACCCAGGTGCATGTTCTTGGGAAAGAGATACAACAGGATGCCCTGGAAAATCTGCTGTCATACCATAAACCCGTCGGCTATGTTGTGCATGTCGAGGATGAGACTCGGGCTTATCCTGTCCCTGCTGGTTATCCAAAACTGGAAGTAACTGAGACTCCGGGGGAGATTATTGTCTTCCATGGTCAGAAACAGAACCCCACCGATATCGCCCTTGTGCAAAATCTCTATCGCTTTACCGATTATTTTAACAAGGACACTGCACAGGTTAAAAAAGACAAAGTCAAAAGCTACCGGTACATCATTCGAAGCAGGCAGATGACAACACTGGAGGATTTGGCCGCAAAGCACCATGCCGGACTCAACTTCGTTGAAGAAGTCGATGATGAGGTGGAGGAGCTTGCAGACTTTGAAGGGCTTCAGCAGGCATTGGCCAGTGCTACTTCAGATGGAGCAGATGAAGTTGAATTCACTTCACAACACGTCAAATTCACTTCGCCGTTGATCACGCCAACCTGGGTGCATATTCAACTGTTAAGACACTTCGGCTTCAAACCTGTACTTAGAAATTTTCTGGCTAACGGGCTATTTGTTCAGAATATTCATAATGATTTAATCTTTCTCGCCAGTTCGCATGATTTTTCTGATGATTCTCCTGACCTGGGCGAAGGCTTTACTGCCAGAGTCATTGGTGACTTTGTCGGGCAACTGCTTGAGATGGAAAGCGCGTTGAAGAAGCTCAGGACAATAGAGGCCTTGCTGGCAAAACAAAGTGAATTAACCGATCGCTTTTTGGCATCAGCCGCTCAAGGTATCGGGCAAAACTTGAGAATGGAGGAGTTAAATCAGCAACTTGTGGATGAGCTTGCGAAGATTCATGGCAGGGTAGATGCTCTGACAAACCGGATAGTGACGCTGCAACGGGAAGCCAATCAAATTCCATTGCTAAAAAAACAAGTTCATGATGCCAGAACAGATGCCACAAAATCTCGCAACGCTCAAACAGCAGCAGAGCTTGGTATTGAGGACTGGGATGATACCCAACCACTGGAAGAGCAAGCCAGGCTGATCAGCAGAAAAATTAATGAAATCTTCAGATTGGTAGCCGCAACAGCACAGTCACAAAAACAGGCTCTGGAGGAACATCTGGCGGCAATTGGCGCCAAGCTGATTATTGTTCCACTTAATGAAGACGACCTGGAGCCTCATCAGCAAGCCTTCCGGCAACAAATCACCAGCTCAGAGGCTAAAAAAGTAGCAGAAATAAAAAAACGCTTTACGACTATTGCCGCATATTTAAACATCAGGGATTTTGATAGCCATGCAGATATTGACGATCAGCAAGAACATCTGATTCAAACACTTATGAAAATGGGTGAGCAGCTCAATATGGAGGATTATTACACCGGGCTCAGACAAATTTCTCTGGCAGCAGTTCTGGGTATTGATCTGAATGAAGACAGAAGTCTGGAAGACCGCACCAACCTGGAGTTAATGGTACATGACAAGCTCTTCGAGCTTTCAAAGCTGGAAGACGAACTGGAAGACATCAGAACACCGGGCCACCCCAAAGTCATGCCTGAAGTATCCAGGACCCTTCTTGCCGTGGAAAGCGTTTTTGAGAAAGAAAACCTCCGTGAAGAGAACGATGTGTATTACCATCGTCAGGTCATTTCTGAAGCTATCCGGATATACATCAGAGAAGCCCGACAGCGGTCAGAGGAAGAGGCCCTGACCGTACTGAAATCTATGGAAGGGTTACTCAGCATCCACATCAATGAAGGTGATGACAAAGCAGCACGACTGGCAAGGGTTCTCTCGAGGCTTGATGGCGGTGATATCTCAAATCACGAGCTGGGTCAGATGGACAAGATCCTCGGGTGGGAAGGTAAAGGGCCAGATCTGATGGGAGATCTGGAGAAAGATCTGGAGCGGGGTCTGGTGCGGATGGATGTGGTACTCCACAGTATTCGTGATGGCCTTACCTTCAAAGTCGAAGAATCGGATCTGCAGGCCAGAGAACGACAGGCAGATTACCTTATCGCTCTGGAGGACAAGCTGGATATTGACCCTCATGAAAACCCTGCTGCTCAGGAAAGAGAAAAAACTTTCATAGCTAAACTGGCCAATGAACTGCGTGTAGGGTTTGAAGACGATGCCGACCTGTCTGACCAGAAGGATACCCTGAGAGAAAGACTTCAGGAATTAATGAAAGAAGTAGAGAAAACTTATAACAATAAAGGTGTTAAAAGGGTCAGTAACAATAAAATTGCTGATCAACTCAACATTAATGGCTACAGAAATGATGCCAGCATAAACGAACAAAAGAGCCTGATTAGAGAAAAGCTTCAACAGCTGAATGAAGAAGTTTTCAAAGTGGGTCAGCCTGACATCAATGAGCGTATTGCAGCCATTGAGAATGCTCTTGACAGGCAAATGGCTCGCCTGGGACCCAAACCCCGATACGTTCTTGATCGTGAGTTAGCGACAGCCAGGCGGGCAGTCGAAGAAGCTGGAAGTGAGCTGGAGGCTGCTAATCACAATCTGGATGCTATTCGTCGCAAACAGTTGGTACCTTTGGGTAGCCATACTGACTTCAAAGATACTTCAGAAAAAGACGATACGACGTTCAATCGGGCAATGAAACATTATCAGACCGAACTGGGTCTGTCTGCAGGTGAGGAGCAAACTAATAGAGAGCGAGCAGAGGACATTATAAATTTCCTGCTGGAATTCAGTGTCGAAATACGAGATCAAATCGTTGCGGAACTGAGAACCAAAACAAATCTGGACGTCCGGATATCTGGCGACCCCGCTTCGCTGGAAGCAGCTCATTACACTATTGCTATTAAAGACCATTCAGATACTTATGCCCGGGACGCAACTGATGAAGTCGATGCAGGATTGGGCAACAAGATCCAACAACTGATTCAGGAACAGGCCCGCCCGAAAGCTGGAATTGAAGCCTCCGGAGCAGATATTGAGAGACTGAAAAAAGTCCTGAAGGCTGCCGAAGAAGCTGTCAAAAATGATGCTGGTCCCTTCCAGTACACACCGAAACAGGCAAAGGTTCTGGACGCTATACACACATTCACTCAGCAGCACCTTCTGAAAAAACAAGCTCTGGGAGTCGCGATGAGTCTGGCAGAATCTGCAGTAGAAAGCGGTAAGACAATACCCTGCCTCAAGACTTTCGATTTTAATGATGAATTTGCACCAATTCGCTTACAGGCAATGGCCGGAGACGAACTGACGTTTACACAGGCCAGTCGGATTGTGGAAGTTTTCAAGAGTCTGAAGACGATCTTCCGGGATTATCCCTTCAAGCCTGCGGAGTATCATTTTCGGAATGCCATTGAAGAAGCTCAGATTCTGGTGCGAAGAGCCAGGAATGAAATAAAAACCGCGTCTCAACAATACGACAACGAAATTCGTGACATAGGCTCAACGGGCATTCACTTTATCGAGCATGTTCCCGGGGACCTGAAAAGCTTCCCGGAATACTTCGCTGCCCGTTCTGCCAGTGCTAACAAGATCATGGCTTTGCTGAGTGAAGGGCTGATCAGCAAGGTTGAACTTGAAAACTACATGAAGGCCGTCAGAGGTGTCGACGGTTATCAGACAGTGGCTGAATTTGAACACGTCCTTGGTTATAAACACGGCGTCAGGGTGCCTGAGTTCAGGAAGGTTGTCCAGATGCTGTCCGATGAGAGTACCGAGGCTTTCATGCAGAGTGTCTTTGCTCCAGTGACTCTAACGGCAACGGGTCCGGCGGCTATGAAAGAGTCGGTTGTCGGCATGAAGGAGTATGCAGCCGCAGTCATCGCCAATTACGTGCTTGATGATATTGCCTTTGATAATGGCCACAGGACAGCGGCTTTCCTGGACAATGTTCAGGATACCCTGACACCTTATGCCAATGCTGTCGGCCTGTCTGAATCAGACCTGATCAAGGCTATCCATGACACCTTGATGCAGGCTCATGCCACAGCGGTTGAGTGGCAGCTGAAGGAATACTGGGTCAAACCTTCAGCCTTCCTGGTACAGGCTGTCACCTGGTACTTCTCCAGCTACAAACCGCTACTGGCGACTCATACCGTCTCGCAGGCTAAGGCACTGTCCCTCTCAAACATGGCGTTCCTCTATCTGCTGGACCTGACCAACAGAGGGGATTATCTGCACAGAATGCTCACACCTTTCCAGCACTGGCTGGAACGCTACCGTATTGATCTTGACCGAACCGGACAATATGCCTACCACAGTGGCATTGAACAAATCTCTGAACTGGGCGGACTGGCCATGCCATTGGGTAAAGCAGCGTCCTCAGTCATTCTGTTGAAAACCGGCTCTGCGCTCTTTGCCAGACAGCACAACGCCAACCCCCACAAGTATCGCAGCATTGTCCGTCTGGTGCCCGAAATGATGAAGTCCATGGGTTCCGGACAAGGGGTTCAGGTACCGCTGCTGCACAGAATGACACCACAAAAAGTAAAAACTCTGGCTTCTGCCACTGTCGGACTTGTGCTGGGTCCGGTAGCCACTTTCGGAGCATACGCTAATAGCCTTATATCCGGATTCACCTATGCACAAACCTTCGGATTCGCACTGGCGTCAAGTCTCACTTTCGACTTTTTTATGAACGACAACAAGATGCTCACTCAATGGCTGGGTGGACCTCTGGGCCGAAGTCTTGACAAGATTAATCGCTGGACAGGCGCGGGGGAAACGGACGATGAGTATTTGCAACCTGACGCTATTGCTTCACCTCAGGGCTTCAGTGAGACCGATGAAGAATATGCAAGCCGTGTTAAAGCAAACAACACCCTGTATGGCTGGACTCGACACGAAAATTATCTGCAGTTCCGTGAACGCCGTGATCGCACCATGATGCTATTCGAGAATGGCTGGGAGAAATACTTCAGGGAAAATGTACCTAAATGGTCGTTCTCTCACGCAGAAAGTATTCCTTACTCTTACACCCTGGGTGCCTTCATGAGCAACTGACAGCCATGAGCGATTAGAAACCGTTTCTCCACTTGAGGTAAAAATCACTTTTCACGGTAAACAGTACTCAGCTCTGAGGTAGTAGAATGACAAAAGCTCGCCCCAATACGTTAAGCCTTGCTCTGACTTTTGCAATCAGTTCTTCCATCATTGCTCCACAGGCACTGGCCGATCGCAAGCTGCAGACAAAGTCCGTCGATATTATAAATAATGGACATGTGAAGTTTACCCACAGTGAGGTCATGGTTCGGCCAACCCTGGATCAGGACCAGCAGCCAATACCCAAATCCTATACAACCACCTATCGTGACAAGACTGATTACAGGGCAATCTATGCCTTTCCTTCTAAAGGCTTCACAGAAGTTCTTGCTGATGTTGATGGCTGCGTTTCCAGTGTTGATCTGTTTGAAACAGGCGAAAATGGCGTTGCTCAAAAATACACCAAAGTCCTGAAAGTGGGTAATGAGGCAGCCTTCAGGTTCACCCATAATCTTAAAGAAAAGAATCTGGTCATTGAAGTCAGAGGTGGAATGACCGATCAGTATTCAGTTGAGGCTGTTCGTTACCAATTAGTTAACAGCGAATTAGAACCGTTAACAAAAATCGCCAGCCCCGGACAACTGGCTAATTTGCTTAAAGCTGTCAATTATGTGGCAGGAAACCTCGGCGCAAATCATCACTATGTTCCCCTTGCCACCCTTCAAGTAGAAGAAGTTGAAGTGAATGGGCGTACTTTCATGCGTCTTCTCGCTGCTGGCGATCAGCCTCCTGACCGACAACGTCTGGGACAATCACTCTTTGTCAATGATGATGTTCTCCTGGCAGCAGCCGCATCTGCCTATATCCAGGTTCACGTGCTGGAAGAGGACTTACAACAAAAGGCCCTTAATGAACTTCTGGCACACAGCAAACCCGTCGGCTACGTTGTCAACGTCGAGGATGACACACAGGTTTATCCTGTGCCTGCGGGTTATCCAAAGCTGGAAGTGACAGAAGCTACGGGGGAGGTGATTGTTTTTCATGGTCAGAGGCTGAACCCCCATGATATCGCTTTTGTAGAAAACCTCTATGACCTCTGGAAAAAAGCTGAAGTTAATCCCCCCTCCCCCGGAGTGGTAACAAAGGTTAAAAAATATAAGGTCAAAAGCTACCAGTACGTCATTCGAAGCATGCAGATGACAGTGCTGGAGAGGTTTGTTGCGAGACATGGTGCTACCGCTAACAAAGAGCAACCGAAGACACTTGCAGACGAAGATCAACGGATGATACATGCACTTACATACTATGAATCTCTCCAGCAGGCATTAGCCAGTGCTACTCCCTATGGCATTTATGGAAACGATGAATTTGAGCTTACACTGGAACACATCAGAGTGGTTTTGACAGCCATCACACCGACCTGGCTGCAGATTCAACTCACAAAACATTTCAGCTTCAGACCCCAGCTGAGAGATCTCCTGACTAAACAGCGTTTTGTTCAGAGCATGCTGAACCTTATAACCGGTGTCTCCGAACCACTGACCGATATTTTTCGCGACGACCCGTTTGTTTCCAAAGTCCTGAGCGATATGGCCAGACAACTGATTGAGAGGGAACTCATGCTGGAAGATCATCTGGCAACAGAAGCCGAACTCGCCCGGGTTGTAAGCCTGCTAAGGCTGGTATCAGAAGAAGTCACTATCAGTGAAAGGGAGAAACAGAGAGCAATCTATCTCCATCGGCAACTTGAGAATAAGCTTTTACATTTTCATGCCGAGCAGGAAGAACTGGAAAACCTGCTTCGGAAACTTCAACACGAAGTCAGACGAATCCCGCACCTGGAACGACATGCCCGTGATGTCAGAGCAGAAGCCAACAAGGCTTACAAAGCTCAACTGGCAGAAAAACTTGGTATTGATAACTGGGATGATACCCGACCAGCAAAAGAACAAGCCAGACTCATCTCAATAAAACTGGATGAAATCAACCAGGTGATGGCCGCAACAGAACAGTTTGACGAAGAAGCAGCAAAAGTAAAACTGGCAGCGATGGAAGGCCCGCTCGATATCATTCCGATCAATGAAAACGATCTGAGTGCACGCTTTCAGTCCATTCAACATTGTATGCAACAAAATGCAGCAGCCACCAATGTCGAGGCCCGCCACAAGCTGGCTATCGTTGAAAGTCAGCTCGGTCTGGTGCGCGTCAGTGAAGCTAGACCGGAAGCTCGTCACCAGGCCATTCTGAAGCACCTTAATCAGCAGGGAACTCTATTCCGACAGCATCTTCAGAAGACCAGTACAGAGGCTGGAAAAAGAGCTGCAATGAAAGCCCATTATGCCGCCATTGCCGTACATTTAAATATTAAGGATTTTGATAGCAATGCAGATATTGCCGTTCAACAAAAACGCCTGGTTCGGAGAATTCAGTCACTGAACACTGAACTAGGGAAGATTAACAGACTGAATCTTCGGCAGGCAGACCTGCCTGACAGACTTGATAATCAGGACAATTCACCAGACGAACACCAGGAATATATCTTTCAGAGTATCCGGGCACTGCCTGCTCAAAGGGGCATAGAAGACATTGACGCCAAACTCATTGGAGATTATGTGACAGACTTTTATGACCCTATGGAAGAAGGCAGCACAATAGAACAACGCAACACACAGATAGAAGCAACACGTAACAGGTTATTCAGTCTCGCAGATTTGGAAACAGAACTGGAAGACATCAGAACACCAGGGCACCCCATAGCCATGCCTGAAGTGCTCAGGAAACTCACTGATCTGGAAAACGCCCTGGCGATGAATATTCAGGGTAGTGAGGACGATGTGTATTATCGTCGTGACGCTATTGCCAGGGAAATTCGGTCATACATTGAACAAGTCAGACAGCAGGTAGAAGAAGAGGCGCTGGACGTACTGGAAACCCTGGAAGAAATACTCAAGATCGATGCCATTGACGATGATGACAACCAGGAAAGACTCGGCAGGATTCTTACCAGACTTGAGGACGAAGATATCACCGAAAAAATGCTGGATGACATAGACTCCCCTTACTGGAAAAGAGACATTTCACCTGCTTACGAACAAAGAGAAACAAGACCCGGGAGGCTTCAGAGATGTCTTAACTTTTTTTTCGAAGATGCGTATGAACGAGCCATAAGACAACAGACTTCTATGCTAAAAACTATAGAGGACAAGCTAAACATCGACATTAGCGAAAACTCTGCCGCTCAAAAAAGAGGTCAGGTTTTCACTGTCAAACTGGCCAAAGATCTGGATATAGCATTTGACATGGATGTCAACCTGTCTGACCGAAAGGATACCCTGAGAACCAAAATTCAGGAATTAATCGCAAAATCAAACGCACTTTACGACGATGAAGCCGCCAGAAGAGTCTGGAACAATGAAATAGCTTTTCGACTCAACATTGAGGACTATAAAGATGATGCCACCCTCGAAGACCAGAACAGTCTGATTGAAACAAAACTCCAGCGGCTGGACGAAGAAGTTGTCAATGTCGGCCTGCCTGACGTCAATGAGCGTATCGCCGCCATTGATCATGAACTTGACAGGCAAATGGCTCGTCTGGGAGCTAAGCCACGATTCGTTCTTGATCGTGATGCAGCCAGGGCCAGACGGGCACTGAAAGAGGCTGAAAGTGAGCTGACAAATGTTCATCGCAAACTGAACAGGCTGCGTGGCAAACGCGTGGTATTTGCAGGGAGCCGTGCTGAGCTGCAACCTATCCCTGATGAAGACAACACGATTGTCAATCAGGCAATGAAAAAACTTCAGACCGACCTGGGTCTGACTGCAAATGACGCACAAGTTCCCGAAGAGCGGATGGAGGACGTCAAACATTACCTGCGGGAATACAGCGAAGAAAAACGAGATGAAATCCTTGAGCAACTGAAAACCCTGACCAATGCCAATATCCTGACAGATGGAGACGACCTCAGTTTACTGGCAGAAGCTGATTACTCTGCTGTCGTTGCAGACAATAAACATACTGGTAGCCTGGACAATAACGATGAACTGTATGAAGCATTGGGTGAACTGCCTTTAACCCGGGACAAGTACGCTCAGATTTTGCAATTTCTTCGTATTCACGACAGAGAAAGCATGAAGGTGAGCAATGCACGGCTTGACGAGAGGAATACACAACAGAGGCTGGACCTTAAAAAGGAGGAGCTTAACACCGATGAGTCCGCTGAAACCCTCCATAAGAACGAAATAGCCCTGCTGAATTTAGCCCTGGAGCAGAAAAGTAAAGCGTTATCAAAAGCAGAAGAAGACCTGATAGATTTTCATAAAGCGTTTCTTGACCCTTTAGAAAAAGCAGTGGGTCTTAAACCAGACCCCACTGACACCAGTGAACACCGGGTTAATGCCCTGAGAAGCAAACTGGTACAGCTGGGCGGACATGACGGTAACGGCGGCAAGATCCGGCAACTGACTCAGGAACAGGTCCGTCTGGAAGATGAGATTGAAGCCAGGAAAGCAGACATTGAGAGAATAAAGGAAGTCCTGAAGGCGGCAGAGAAAACCGTCGAAAATGATGGTAGCCCCTTCCAGTACTCGCCAAAGCAGGCAAAAGTTCTGAATTCTATCCACAGATTTTCGCAGCAGCATCCTCTCAAAAAACAAGCTCTGGAAGCCGCCATTGGCCTGACAAAAGCAGCAAAAGAAAACGGTAAGGCAACACCATCTCTTGCGACTTTCGATTTTGACAATGAATATGCACCGATTCGCTTGCAGGCACTGACCGGAGACAAACTGACGTTTATGCAGGCCAGCCGGATTGTGGAAGTTTTCAGGAGCCTGAAGACGACCTTTCCGGAATCCTCTCCCGAGCCTGAAGAAGGTCAACCCCTGAATGCCTTCGAAGAAGTCCGGATTCTGACGCACCAGGCATTGTCTGAGATAGAAAATGGGGCACAAGAATACGACGACGAAATTCGCGGCTTGGGCTTGGCAGGTATTCACTATGTCGAGCGGGACCTGAAAGACTTTTCGGAATACTTATCTGTCCATTCTGCCAGTGGTAACAAAATCATAGCTTTGCTGCGTGAGGGTCTGATCAGCAAGATTGAACTTGAGAACCACATTAAGGCTGTCAGAGGTGTTGAAGGTTATCAGACAGTGAATGAATTTGAACACTTCCTTGGCTACAAACACGGCGTCAACCTGCCTCGCTTCAGAGCCATTGTCCAGGTGCTCTCCGATGAAGGGGTTGATGAATTCATGCAGAGTGCCTTTACTCCTGTGACCGTGACTGCTTCTGATCCGGCGGGTATAAAAGAGTCTGTTGCTGGCATGAAAGACTACGCTGCTGCGGTCATCGCCAACTATGTTCTCGACGATATTGCCTTTGAAAACGGCCACAAAATGGCAGCCTTCCTGAGCAAAGTTCAGGATACCCTGACACCTTATGCTCATGCTGTCGGCCTGGCTGAATCAGACCTGGTCAAAGCTATCGATAGCACCTTGATGCAGGCCCATGCCGCAGCAGTTGAGCACCAACTGAATGATTACTGGGTCAAACCTTCAGCTTTTCTGGTACAGGCTGTCACCTGGTACTTCTCCAGCTACACCCCCCTGCTGGCGACCCACACCACCTGGCAGGCTGTCGAGCTATCCCTCTCGAACGTTTCATTTCTCTATCTTCTGGATCTGACCAACAGGGGTGATTGCCTGCACCGGATGCTCACACCTTTCCAGCACTGGCTGGAAGGCTATGGTATTGATCTTAACCGAACCAGCCAATACGCAAACCACATTGGCATTGAACGAGTCTCTGAAGTGGGCGGGCTGGCCATGCCATTGGGTAAAGCCGCTTCCTCAGTCATTCTGCTGAGAACCGGCTCCATGTTGTTTGCCAGACAGTACAACGCTAACCCGCATATGTATCACAGTATTCTCCGTCTGGTGCCCGAAATAGTGAAGTCCATGGCTTCCGGTCAAGGGGTTCAGGTAACACTGTTGCACCGGGTAACACCACAAAAAGTGAAAACGCTGACTTCTGCCACAGCTGCTCTCGCTCTGGGCCCGATTGCCACTGTTGGAGCATACGCCCAGGGTCTGGTATCCGGATTTAGCTATGCTCAAACCTTCGGCTTCGCTCTGGCGTCGAGTCTTACTTACGACTTCTTTATGAACGACAACAAGATGCTCACTCAATGGCTGGGTGGGCCTCTGGGCCGAACTCTTGACAAGATCAGTCGCTGGGCAGGCCTGGGTGAAACGGACGATGAATATGTGAAACGTGCGTCTGTTGCTACACCTCAACGCTTCAATGAAACCGACGCAGAGTATGCAGGCCGCGTTGAAGCAAGTGACATGATGCATGGCTGGACCCGGCACGAAAATTATCTGCAGTTCCGTGAACGCCGGGATCGCACCACGAAACTGTTTGAGAATGGCTGGGAAAAATACTTCAGGGAAAATGTGCCTAAATGGTCATTTTCCCACGCAGAAAGTATTCCATACTCCTACACTCTGAGTGCCTTCTGCGACTGGCGATGAGAAAGTTCATTTCCACCTGCAACCTCAGCAGACTACCTTAATTAAGTACTTAAAAGCTGATTCCTCTGTGTGTGTGACAATCACTTTTCACGTTAATAAAAGTACTCAGCTCTATGGTTGTAGAATGACAAATGCTCACCTCAATGCGTTAGGCCTTGCTGTAGCCGTTGTAATCAGCTCTTCGATCATTGCTGCAGACGCAGTGGCTGGTCGCAGACTGCAGACAAAATCTGTCGATATTTCGGACAATGGACATGTGGAGTTTACCCAGAGTGAGGTCATGGTTGGACCCACTTTAGGTCATAACCGGCAGCCAATACCCAAATCCTTCACAACCACCTACCCTGATCAGACTCAGGCCAGAGCGGGCTATGTCGTTCCCTCTGAAGGTTTCACGGACGTTTTTCCCGGTATTGATGGTGGCGTTTCCAGCGTTGATCTGTTTGCAACAGGTGAGAATAACGTTGCTCAGAAGTACACCAAAGTCCTGAAGGTCTCTGATGAGGAAGTCTTCAGGATCACCCATAGTCTTGCAGAAAAGAAACTGGTCATTGCAGTCAGAAAAGGAATGACCGATCAGGATTCAATTGCGGCGGTTCGTGCTCAACTGGGTGACAACCTGCAATTAGAACCCCTGACAAAAATCGCCAGTCCCGAACAACTGGCCGGAGTGCTCAGAGGTGCACATGAAAGAGCGGGAAACCTTGGCGAAGCTGATAACTATATTGACCTCGTCACTATTGAAGTAGGCGAAGTTGATGTGAGCGGGCGTTCCTTCATGCGCCTTATCGCCGGAGGCAATCAGCCTCCCAAACTGCAGCGTCTGGGCCAATCGCTCTTTGTCAATGATGAAGCGCTTTTAGCAGCTACCACCTCTGCTTATATCCAGGTCCATGTTCTGGGGAATGATTTACAACAGGATACTCTGGACGCTCTGTTGTCATACCAGAAACCCGTAGGCTATGTCGTACATGTCGAGGATGAGACACAGGTTTATCCTGTGCCTGCTGGTTATCCAAAACTGGAAGTGACTGAGACTCCGGGAAAGATTATTGTTTTCCGAGGTCAGAAACAAAACCCGACCGATGTCGCTTTTGTGGAAGGTCTCTATGACATCTGGGATAAATATGACTGCAATGCCCCCACTCCTCAAACAACAGTACGGGTTAAAAAAGACAAGGCCAAAAGCTACCAGTACGTTATTCGAAGCAGGCAGATGGCAATGCTGGAGGAGTTCGCTGAACGGTACAATGCCGGACTTGACTCGGGTGAAGGATACGATGAGAAACTGGGGACGCTTGCATTCTTCGAATATCTTCAGCAGGCACTGACCAGTGCTACTTCAATTGGAGCAGATGAATTTGAATTAACAATGCCACACGTCGGATTCACCTCGCTGTACATCATGCCAACCTGGATGCATATTCAGTTCGCTAAACACTTCGGCTTCAAACCTGCGCTTAGAAATTTTCTGACCAGTCAGCATTTTGTTCAGGATACTCACGAAGTAATACCCGTTTTCAACAAAGCCAATAGCGATTATTTTTATAATGAGCCGTCCAGCGATTCTTTTGACAAAGGCGATAGATTTGCCTCCAGGCTCATTGGCGATTTTGCCGGGGAGCTGCTTGAGATGGAAAGCAAGCTGGAAAAGCTGAAGACAATAGAGGCCAGGATCGCAACAGAGGATTCTTTCATCGGAGCCACAAAATCTGTTCTGACAGCGGCTCTGGGTATTGAACTGAATGAAGATAACACACCAGAAGAACGCGTCGCCCTGGAGTCAACCTTACATTCCAGGCTCTTCAGACTTGCAGAGCTGGAGAAAGAGCTGGATGACATCAGAACACCAGGCCACCCCAAAGCCATGCCGGAGGTACTTGAAACACTGAGTGACGTGGAAAAAGCCCTTGAGATGAGTGATCTTGATGAAAACAACGATGTTTATATCCGTCGCCATGGGATTTCTGAAGACATGCATAGATTCATCAGTAACGCCAGACAGCGGTTAGAGGAATTTGCTCTGGACCTTCTGAAAGCCACAGCAGAAGTACTCAACATCAAAATCAGTGAAGAGGATGACAAAATAACAAGATTGACCAAGGTTCGTAGAATACTTGACGGCGATGACCTCTCCGATGACATCCTGGATGAGATAGATAATACCCTCTGGACCTATCAAAGCGAAGCTATGGACGAGAAGGACCTCAAATTCATAAAGCTTGTCGCACATCTTCGCTACAAATTTGGAAAATCGGGCCCGGGTGAGCGAGCCATAGAACAACCGGAACTGCTGGAAGCAATAGAAGAAATACTCAACATCAGGTTCAATGAAGAGAATGACCAGGCAGCAAGACTTACCTGGATTCTTGCAGCAATTGATGACGATAATATACCGGAATCCATTCTGGATCAGATACATCAAACCCTCTGGAAAGAAGCCAGGACAACTCTGGACGACAGGGGTCTCAAACTAAAGATGCTTCATGCGAGTCTTGCCTATAATGTTGAAGATTTGTACCTGGATGAACAAGCCAAAGAAAATCAGATAAATCTGCTCGACGCTATAGAGTTCGAGCTGGGTATCTGTCCTCATGAAAACGTTGCCGCCAAAAAAAGAGGCCGGGCTTCCATTGCCAAACTGGCCAAAGATCTGAATATAGTATTTGAAGAGAATGATAACCTGTCAGATCAGAAGGAGGTTCTAAGAACCGAAATTCAGACATCCATGGATAAGCTACACAATGTTTTTGATGAAGGTATCAAAAGAGCCATAAACAATGAAATGGCTCATCAACTCGATATTAAGGATTATGAAGAAGACGCCACTATAGACGACCAGAACAATCTGATTGGAACAAAACTCCAACAGCTGGATAACGAAGTTTTCAATGCAGGCTGGCCTGACGTTGATGAGCGTATTGAAGCCATTGAAATTGAGCTTGACAAGCTAATGGCTCGTCTGGGCCCTGAACCCCGATACGTCCTTGATCGTAATGTTGCCTATGCCAGAAAGATATTAAAAGAAGCTGAAAGAATGCTGGCAGGTGTTCGCAGCAAACTGAGCGTTCTTTGCCGAAAAAAAATGGTAATTCTGGCTCATCCTGACGTCGGTACTGCTAGCGTGGATGAAGACGCAAAGCTTCTCATTCAGGCAATAAAAGAAATTCAGCTTGAATTAGGCCTGCCTGCAGATAGCGAGCAAACCATTCGAGAGCAAATAGACGACATTAAACGCATTCTGCGACGAGACAGTGCAAATAGACGAAAAGAAATCTTTGATAAACTGCATGCTGTCGTAAAAGCTCATAACATTCGGATTAAAAGTGACCTCGGTTTACTGGAAGAAGATGATTACTATATTGCCATTTCAGCCTATGCGGATACCCATGCCCTGGACAAAACCAATGAAGTTGAGGATGAACTGTCTGTAACCAGAAAAAAATACACTCAGATCACGGAATTCCTGCATGAGCACGACAGGAGAAGTATGGAATTCACCAATGCCCGGCTTGAACAGACGAATGCACAAGAGGATCTGGACCGAAAAAGACAAGAGATGATCAATGTTGGAGGCAGCGATCTGCCGGATTTAGTCCTTGAGCAGAAAAGTCAGGCTGTCTCAAAAGCAGAAAACGCTCTGAGGGATTATCATAGAGCGGCTCTTGACGCCGCTGAAGAAGCCGCAGGTCTCAAACCAGAGGCATCTGACAGCTATAAAGACCGGGTTAATGCCCTGAGAAAAAAACAGCTAAAACTGGGTGGTGATGATGGTAATGGCGGCAAGATCTGGCAACTGATTCAACAGGCCCGTCTGGAAGCTGAGATGGATGTCAGGGAAGCAGACATTAAGAAAATAAAGCAAGTCCTGAAGGCTGCAAGGGAAGCTGTCGAAAATGACGGTGGTCCATTCCAGTACACGCCGGAACAGGCAAAAGTTCGGGCCACTATGGATGCTTTCACAGAACAGCACTCTCTCAAACAACAGGCACTGGATGCTGCCCTGGGTCTGGCACAATTAGCATCAGAAAGCGGTAAGACAGTGCACTGGATTACGACTTTCGATTTTGACGATGAATTGGCCCCCATTTATTTGCGGGCGATGGTTGGAGACAACCTGACTTTTAATCAGGCCAGTCGGATTGTGGAAATCTTCACAAGGCTGAAGACGAGCTTCCCGGAACCCGTTCTCAAGGCTTCAGAAGATCAGCCTCTGAATGTCCTGGAAGAAGTCTACAGACTTGTGTCCAGGGCCAGAAATGAGATGGGAAGTGGGGCTCAACAATACGACGACGAAATTCATGGCATGGGCAAAAGAGCCATTCACTTTATCGAACATGAACCGGGTAGCCTGAAAAGCTTCCCGGAATACTTCGCTGCCCGTTCTGCCAGTGGTAACAAAATCACGGCTTTGCTTCGTGAAGGTCTGATCAGCAAGGACGAACTCGAGAACTACATAAAGGCCGTCAGAGGGGTCGACGATTACCATACAGTGGATGAATTTGAGCACTTACTTGGCTACAAACAGGGTATCAAGGTGCCTGAGTTCAGGAAGGTTGTCCAGTTACTGTCCGACAAGGGTGCTGAGGAATTCATACAATGTGCCTTTAATTCTGTAACCGTGACTGCCACCGGCCCGGCAGGTATGAAAGAGTCTGTTGCCGGCATGAAAGAGTATGCAGTTGCTATCATCGCCAACTATGTTCTTGACGATATTGCCTTTGAAAATGGCCGCAGGACAGCAGCGTTTCTGGCCAATATTCAAGATGCCCTGACGCCTTATGCCGCTGCTGCTGGCCTGCACGAATCAGACCTGATCAAGGCTATCCATAACACATTAATACAGGCCCATACCGCAGCGGTTGAGCATCAGTTAAGTGATTACTGGTTCAAACCTTCAGCCTTTCTGGTACAGGCTGTGACCTGGTACTACTCCAGCTACAAACCTCTCCTGGTGACTCACACCCTCTCGCAGGCTGCCAGACTGTCCCTCTCAAACATGTCATTCCTCTATCTGCTGGACCTGACCAACAGGGGTGATTATCTGCACAGAATGCTCACACCTTTCCAGCACTGGCTGGAACGCTATAGTGTTGATCTTGACCGAACCGGACAATATGCCTACCACAGTGGCATTGAACGAATCTCCGAAGTGGGCGGACTGACCATGCCACTGGGTAAAGCCGCTTCCTCAGGCATTCTGTTGAAAACCGGCTCTATGCTGTTTGCCAGACAGCACTATGCCAATCCCCACAGGTATCGCAGTATTTCCCGTCTGGCGCCCGAAATAATGAAATCCATGGGTTCCGGACAAGGGATTCAGGTACCACTGCTGAACCGGGTGACACCACAAAAAGTGAAAACCCTGGCTTCTGTTACAGCCGGTTTCGTACTGGGCCCTATTGCCACTGCCGGTGTATACGCCCACAGCCTTATATCCGGGTTTACCTATGCTCAGACGTTCGGATTTGCCCTGGCGTCGAGCCTCACTTTTGACTTCTTTATGAACGACAACAAGATGCTCACTCAATGGCTGGGTGGACCTCTGGGCCGAAGCCTTGACAGGATTAATCGCTGGATAGCCGTGGGTGAAACCCGGGATGCATATGTGCAACGTACGGCTATTGCTTCGCCTCAAGGCTTCAGTGAAACCGATGCAGCCTATGCAAACCGCGTTAAAGCAAGTGACAGGATGCATGGCTGGACCCGACACGAAAATTACCTGCAGTTCCGTGAACGCCGCGATCGCACCATGAAACTGTTTGAGAATGGCTGGGAGAAATACTTCAGGGAAAATGTGCCTAAATGGTCCTTCTCCCATGCAGAAAGCATTCCTTACTTCTACACTCTTGGAGCCTTCTACGAATGGCAAAAGGGCGATGATCAGAAAGTTCACGGTCATGATAAGAGAAATGCCCCTCAAGCAAACTTTCTACCTGCGGCCCCAGCAAACTAACTTAACCAAAAGCTGCATCCTCGCCTGTCGTTGCAATCACCTTTCACGGTAATAACGGTAACAACGGTAATAAAAGTACTCGACTTTGAGGTAGCAGAATGACAAATGCCCGCCCCGATGCATTAAGCCTTGCAATGGCCGTTACAATCAGCTCCTCCATCATTGCTACACAGACGCTGGCCGATCGCAGGCTGCAAATAAAGTCTGTCGATATTCAGGTCAATGAACAGGTGGAGTTTACCCAAAGTGAAGTCATGGTTCAGCCAACCTTAGGTCATGATCAGCAGCCTATCCCGAAATCCTTTACCACTAGCTACCCTGATCAAACTGAAATCAGAGCAGGTTATGAGGTTCCTTCTGAAGGCTTCACAGACGTTCTCTCTGGCATCGGGGCTGGCGTTGCCAGTGTTGATCTGTTTGAAACCGACGACAATGACGTTGCTCAGAAGTACACTAAAGTTCTCAAGGTCGGCGATGAGGGTGTCTTCAGGTTCACTCATAACCTTGCAGAGGAGGAACTGGTCATTGAAGTCAGAAAAGGAATGACCGATCAGAATTCAATTGCGGCTGTTCGTGCTCAATCAGGTGACATTCAACCATTAGAACCCTTAACAAAAATCGCCAATCGCGAACAACTGACCGGAGTACTCAAAGGTGCCAGCGAAAGAGCAGGAAGTCTTGGCGAAGCTGATCACTATGTTGCCCTTGCCACTATTAAAGTAGACAAAGTTGCAGTGAACGGGCGCAGCTTTATGCGTCATATCGTTTCGGGCGATCGGCCCCCTGAAATGCAGCGTCTGGGTCAATCGCTCTTTATTAACGATGAGGCGCTTCTGGCAGCCGCCACCTCTGCTTACGCCCAGGTTCATGTTCTGGGGGAAGATATACAACAGGAAGCGCTCGACAAACTCTTGTCGTACCATAAACCCGTCGGCTATGTTGTACACGTCGAGGATCACACACAGGCTTATCCTGCGCCTGCTGGTTATCCAAAGCTGGAAGTGGATCAGGCTTCGGAAGAGGTAGTTGTTTTCCGTGGTCAGAAACAGAATCCAACCAATATCGCTTTTGTGGAAAGCCAGCATATCCCCTGGGAACAGCATCAGTTTCTGGAGCTCACTGCCGAGGTTAAAAAAGCCAGCATCAGAAGCTACAGGCACGTCATCAGAAGCAGTCAAATGGCCCTGTTGGAAGAGTTTGCTGCTGATTTGGCTGCACAGCACGATGTCAAACTTAACGAAGATAAACTGGCTAAGCTTGCCTACTATGAAGCCTTTCAGCAGGCTTTAACCGCTGCTACTCCGGATGGAACCGATGAATTTGAGTTCACAACAGGATACATCAGAATCACTACATCGCTCATCACGCCAATCTGGATGCAGTTGCAACTCATAAAAAACTTCAGCTTCAAACCCGTACTTAAAAATCTTCTGACTAACTATAATTTTTTTCAGAATTTGCACAACTTTATATCCTTCGCCAACAGAATGATGAATCTCTTTGCTGATGCCGAAGAAACAAGGTTTTCTTCCTTTTCCTCTAAAGTCCTGGCCGACATTAGCGAACAGATGCTTGAGATAGTAAGTACGCAGGAAGAGCTGAAGGCAAGTAAGACCGAACTCATCCTGAGGGCCAAAAAATTAGAAGACAGGCTGACGGCAATGATCATTGCCAGCGATGAGGAAAAACAGAAACTGAAGCGAACCGAACAGACACTTGAGCATGAGTCTGAACGGCTTCGTCAAGATTTCCTGACGACGAAAAACATGATAGATCAGCTTCGGCAGGAGCTCAAACGAATCCCTGAACTGCAAAAACAGGTCAGAGATGCCCTGGCAGAAGTCGCAAAAGTTCGCAGCGCCCATGCGGCAGCAAAGCTTGGTATTGATGGCTGGGATGATACTCTGGCACCAGAAGAACAAGCCGGACTTCTGGAAAAAAAAATTCATGAAACCGGCCAATCAACCTATTATATTGCATCAGGTCAGCCTTGGGAACAGGATTTGAAAGCAACACTGGCAGCAATTGAAGGCCAGCTCGGCATTGTTCCGGACAATGAAAACAATCTGGGTGGCCGCTCTCAGTCCATTCTGGATCATCTGCAGCAACAGGCAGATCAGTCCAGTGAGGTATTCCTGAATCAACTGGCTTTCGTTGAAGGTCAACTCGGTTTGGTTACGAATAGCAATGATGACCCCGAAGCCCGTCAAAAGATCATTCTGGAGGAACTTTTTCTGCGATTGGAATTGCCTCGGGTCAGTCAACAACAACCTCGGCGTCAATATCAACAAAACCTGAAAGCACAGAAAAACCACTTACAGAAACTGCAGCAGATGATCAATCTGATTACAACGATGAACAAAAACGTTCGTGATGCCGAAGCAGAAAAAAGAGCAGATATCAACACTCAAGTGGCAGCAGAGCTTGGTATTGATAACTGGGACGATACCCAGCCCCTGGATAAACAAGCCAGCGCCATCAGAGAGAAAATTCTTGAAATCAAGAGATCGGTTGCTGCAACAGATGGCGCAACAGATGCCGCAGCAGTGCAGCCATGGGAAGAAGCGGTAAAAGCCAGACTGGCGCCCATGGAAAGCATGCTCGGTATTACACTGAACAATGAAAACGATCTGTATGCTTACTATCAGTCCATGCAACAGCAGCTGCAACAAAAGGCAGAACTGAACAATGTGGTAATCCAGAGTGTACTGACCAGCATTGAAAGTCAGCTCAGTCTGCCCCAGGACAATGGCAAGGATCTGGAAGACCGTCACCAGACCATTCAGCAACAGCTTAATCAACGCCAGGCCCTGATCGCTCAACAACTTATTCAACAACAGAACACCAGAACAAATGCTGAAAGAGACGCAGAAAAGCAAATCCGCTATTCAAACATTGCCGCATATTTAAACATTCAGGATTTTGATAGCAATGCAGATCCTGACGTTCTCCAAGAACAACTGATTCAAAATCTTGAGGCAATCAACGCTCAACAAGACAGTCTGCGTCAGCAACTTAAGGCAATGAGTCATAAGCTCAATAGGGAGGATTCTTACACCAAAGCCAGAAAAGACACTCTGCCAGTGGTTCTCGGTATTGATCCGTCCGAAGACACCCGTCTGCAAGACCGCACCAGTCTGGAATCAAAGGTAAATGACAGGCTCTTTGAGCTTTCAAAGCTGAAAATTGAACTGGAAGACATCAAAACACCAGGCCATCCCAAACTCATGCCTGAGGTATTGGCGACACTTCGTGACACATTAAGGGCCCTCCAGGGACACATTTACTTCGACCAAATGGACAGTGTGTATGTCCTTCGTCAGTATATTTCTGAACATATTCGGTTTTACATCAGAGAGGCCAGACGGCAGTCGGAGGAAGAGGTCCGGGTCAGACTGGACCATGTGGAAAGATTACTCAACATCAAAATTAATGAAGCTGATTACAAAACAGTAAGACTGGAAAGGATTCTAACAAGGCTTGATGCCGATGATATCTCCAATTACGAGCTGGACGAGATGCGCAAGGTGCTCTGGTGGGATAACAGGCCAGACTGGGAAGATCTGGAGGGAAACCCTTTGGAGGTGGATATCAAACGCACGACGATTCGTGATCGTCTTAATCATATCGTCGAAGCATCGGATCAGCGAGCCAGAAAACAACAGGAAAGTCACCTTATCGTTCTGGAGAACAAGCTAAATATCCACCCCCGTGAAAACCCTGCTGCTAAAGAGAGAGGCAAAAGTTTCACAGCAAAACTCCAACAGCTGGATGAAGAAGTTTTCAAAGCGGGTCAGCCTGACGTTAATGCGCGTATCGCAGCCATTGATAATGAGCTTGACAGGCAACTCGCTCGCCTGGGACCCAAACCACGATACCTGCTTGACCGTGATGCGGCCAGAGCCAGGTGGTTATTAGCAGAAGCTGAAAGTGAGCTGGATGTTTTTCATCGCAGACTGAATAGGCTTCGTAGCAATCAAGACTGCGCAAATGCCCATGGTCGGAGCGAATCCCATGAAGTCGAGGATGAACTCATTTTAACCGGGGAAAAGTCCTCTCAAGTCACGGGCAGGAATGAGGGTACTGTCGGCAAGGTCCGGCATCCGGTTCAGGAACAGGCCTATCTGGAAGATGAAATTGAAATCAGAAAAGCAGACATTGAGCGATTGAAGGAGGTCCTTGAGACTGCAGAACAGGCCGTCGAAAATGACGGAGGTCCCTTCCAGTATTCGCCGGGACAGGTAAAAGTTCGGACCGCTATAAACGCTTTCGCAGAGCAGCACTCTCTCAAAAAGCAAGCTCTGGAAACGACAATGGGTCTGGCACAGTTAGCACTGGAAAGCGATAAGAAAATACCACACCTTTCGACTTTCGATTTTGACGATGAATTTGCACCGATTCACTTGCAGGCACTGGTCGGAGACAAACTGACGTTTAAACAGGCCGGTGGGATTGTGGAAGTTTTCAAGAGCCTGAAGAAGGCCTTCCCGGAATCCTCTTTCCAGTCTGCTGGAGATCTGCCCGGGAATGACCTGCAAGAAGTCTACAGGCTTGTTCGCCGGGCCAGGCACGAAATGAAAAAAGGGGCTCTGGAATACGACGACGAAATTCGCAGCATGGGCAAAGCAGCCGTTCACTTCATTAAGCATCAATCAGGGTACCTGAAAAGCTTCCCGGAATACTTCGCTACCCATTCTGCCAGCGGTAACAAGATCATAAGTCTGCTGCGTGAAGGTTTGATCAGCAAGGTTGAACTTGAGAACTATATAAAAGCCGTCAGAAATGTCGACGGTTATCAGACAGTGGCTGAGTTTGAACACTTCCTTGGCTACCAACACGGCGTCAGGGTGCCTGAGTTCAGGAAGGTTGTCCAGATGCTGTCCGATCGGGGTGCTGATGAATTCATGCAAAGTGCCTTTACTCCTGTGCCCTCTACCGCCTCAGGCCCGGCAGGTATGAAAGAGTCTGTTTCCGGCATGAAAGAGTATGCAGCTGCAGTCATCGCCAACTACGTTCTTGACGATATTGCCTTTGACAATGGCCGCAGGATGGCAGCCCTCCTGGCCAATGTTCAGGATACCCTGACACCTTATGCCCATGCTGCCGGAATATCTGAGTCAGTCCTGATCGAAACTGTACATGGCACATTAATTCAGGCCCATGCCGCAGCGGTTGAACGACAGCTACTGGATTACTGGATCAAGCCTTCAGCCTTTCTGGTACAGGCTGTCACCTGGTACTTCTGCAGCTACAAACCCCTGCTGGCGGCCCATACCGCCGGGCAGGCCACCGCGCTGTCCCTCTCGAACATGTCGTTCCTCTATCTTCTCGATCTGACCAACAGGGGTGATTACCTGCACCGGATGCTGACACCTTTCCAGCACTGGCTGGAAGGCTACGGTGTTGATCCTGATCGAACTGGCCAATATGCCTATCACAGCGGCATTGAACAAATCTCTGAACTGGGTGGGCTCGCCATGCCATTGGGCAAGGCCGCGTCTTCAGTCATTCTGCTGAGAACCGGCTCTATGCTGTTTGCCAGACAGTACAACGCCAACCCGCAGATGTATCGCAGTATTTCCCGTCTGGTGCCGGAAATAGTGCAATCCATGAGTTCCGGACAGGGAGTTCAGATACCGCTGCTGCACAGGCTGACACCACAAAAAGTGAAAACCCTGGCCTCTGCCACAGCCGGTCTCGTATTGGGTCCGGTAGCCACTGCCGGAACATACGCCCATGGTCTTTTATCAGGATTCACCTATGCCCAAACCTTCGGATTCGCGCTGGCGTCGAGCCTGACTTTCGACTTCTTTATGAACGACAACAAGATGCTCACTCAATGGCTGGGTGGGCCCCTGGGCCGCAGTCTTGACAAGATTAATCGCTGGACAGGCGTGGGGGAAGCGACAGATGAATATGTAAAACGTACAACTATTGCCAGGCCCCAACGCTTCGATGAAAACGATGAAGCCTACGCAAACCTTGTTACAACAAATAACACCCTGTATGGCTGGACGCGGCACGAAAATTACCTGCATTTTCGCGAACGCCGCGATCGCACCATGAAACTGTTTGAGAATGGCTGGGAGAAATACTTTAGGGAAAATGTGCCTAAATGGTCCTTCTCCCATGCACAAAGCATTCCTTACTTCTACACTTTTGGAGCCTTCTACAAGTGGCAACAGGACAATAATAAAAAAGTGCCTGTTCCTGAGAAGTGAAATGCCCATCAATCGAGCTTTCGAACTGCCACCTCAGGCGATCAGCTTGAAACTGATGAGAAGTGGGACAAGTAGGAAAATCGATGAGCAATACCCGTCACAATGTATTAAGCCTTGCAGTGGCCGTTGCAATCAGCTCTTGCATCATCAATACAGAGGTACTGGCCGCTCGCAAACTGCAGACAAAATATGCCTGGCTTCTGGACAATGGCGGTTCTGAGGATACCCGCAGTGAGGTCATGGTTCAGCCAACTTTAGGTGATGACCAGCAACTAGTACTCAAATCTTTTACCACCACCTATCCCTATGCGCCTTCAGAAAATGACGACTATTCTCGTCCCGCTATAGGTATAAGTTTTACAGAAGCTCTTTATGGTATCGGTAATGAGGGCGTTGCCAGTGTTGATCAGTTTGAAACAGGCGAGAATGACGTTGCTCAGAAATATACCAAAGTCCTTAAGGTAGATGGTGAGGGAATCTTCAGGTTCACCCATAACCTTGCAGAAGAGGAACTGGTCATTGAAGTCAGAGGCGGAATGACCGAGCAGGATTCAGTTGCGTTTGTTCGTGAACATTTAGATATCAGGCCACCATTTGAACCCTTAACGAAAATCGCCACCCCCATGCAACTGGCTGATCTGTTGGAAGCTGCCAGTACCAGGACAGGAATCCTCAGCTCAAGTGATCACTATCTTGCCCTTGCTACCATCGAAGTCGAAAAAGTTGCAGTGGATGGACGCACCTTCATGCGCCTTATCGCTTCGGGCGACCAGCCCCCTGAGCGGCATCGTCTGGGTCAATCACTCTTTGTCAATGATGAGGCTCTTCTGGCAGCTGCCGCCTCTGCCTACATCCAGGTTCATATCCTGGGAGAGGATATACAACAGCAGGCTCTGAACGAACTATTGGCAAACAACAAACCCGTCGGCTATGTTGAGCACTTCGGGGATAACACACAGGTTTATCCTGTGCCTGCGGGCTATCCAAAGTTGGAGATAACAGAAGCTCTGGGGGAGGGTATTGTTTTTCATGGTCAGATGTTGAATCCCCATGATGTCGCTTTTGTAGAAAACCTCTATAAACTCTGGGTACAGTCCGGAGGTAATAACCCCGCCCCTGCAGTAATCACAATGCTTAGAAGATATAAGATCAGAAGTTACGAGTTCGTCATTCGAAACAGGCAGATGGCACTGCTGGAGAAGTTTGTTGCGCGGCGCAATGCTGGCGTTAACAAAGTTCAACCGACGATCCTTTCCCGCGAAGATAAACTGGCGGCGCGTTCACTTGCATTCTATGAATCTCTCCAGCAGGCATTGGCACTGGCTACTCCAGATAAAACATATGGAACAGAAGAATTTGAGTTCACACTGGAGCACATCAGAATCGCTTCATTAGTCATCACGCCAACCCAGATGTGTAATCAACTCGCAAAACAGTTTGACTTCAAACCCGTACTTAGAAATCTTCTTAAGAACCCGCACTTTTTTCAGATTATTCGCAAGGCGATACCCATCATCGGCGATATCAATGAAGCGCAGATCGATTCCGGAAAAGACGAAGAGTTTACTTCCAAAGTCATGATTGACATGGCCAGACAGCTGCTTGAGTTACACAACAACCTGGAGCAGCAACGGGCAAAAAAGACCAAATTCAAGAATCTGAACAGAAAATTACTTCGCGTAACGGCAGAAGAGCTTGGTATTGAGAACTGGGCTAACCTTCTGCCCAGAGAACAAGTCAGAACCATCAGCAAGAAAATTCAGGAAATCAAGCGGACGTTGGCCACAACCCTTGCTGCAACAGAACAGCCTGACTATGAAATTATCACTACAAAACTGGAAGGCCTTGAAGACCTGTTCGGTATTACTCCGGACAATGAAAATAATCTTGTTGCCCGCCTTCAGTCTGTTCAACAGCATATAAGGTATAAGACAGAACTGGACGACGAGGAGGCTCCGCAGAGACTGGACAACATGGAAACTGAGCTCGGCCTGATCTCTGACGAAGAAGATGCCCCGGAGGCTCGTCAACAGGCCATTCTGAAACACCTCGAACAGCAGGAAGCCCTGGTCAAGCGACACCTTCAGACAACCGTTACAGACGCTGAAAAAGCAGCGACTGAAGAGTCTGTGGGACTAAAATCAGACGCTTCTGAAACCAATAAACAACGGATTAATGCCCCGAGAAACAGGCAGGCAGAGCCGGGCGAGGGTGATACTGCCCCGCGCCCGGCAGGTATGAAAGAGTCTGTTACCGGCATGAAAGAGTTCGCAGCTGCAGTGATCGCCAACTACGTTCTTGATGATATTGCTTTTGACAATGGCCACAGGGCGGCAACATTCCTGACCAATATTCAGGATACCCTGACACCTTATGCCAATGTTGCCGGACTATCTGAATCAGACTTCATCAAGATTATCCATGGCACATTAATGCAGGCCCGTGCCGTAACGGTTGCACGACAGTTACTGGATTACTGGATCAAACCCTCAGCCTTCCTGTTACAGGCTGTAACCTGGTACTACTCCAGCTACAAACCCCTGCTGGCGACCCATACCAGCAGGCAGGCTGCCGGGCTATCTCTCTCAAACATAGCATTCCTCTATCTTCTGGATCTGACCAACAGAGGTGATTACCTGCACCGGATGCTGACACCTTTCCAGCACTGGCTGGAAGGCTACGGTGTTGATCTTGACCGAACCGGTCAATATGCCTATCACCGTGGCATTGAACAAATCTCTGAGCTGGGCGGGCTGGCCATGCCATTGGGCAAAGCCGCGTCTTCAGTCATTCTGCTGAAAACCGGCACCACGCTGTTTGCCCGACAGTACAACACCAACCCGCAAATGTATCGAAGCATTTCCCGTCTGGTGCCGGAAATAGTCAAATCCATGGGTTCCGGTCAGGGAGTTCAGATACCGCTGCTTCAAAGGGTGACACCACAAAAAGTGAAAACCCTGGCTTCGGCCACAGCCGGTCTCGTATTGGGTCCGGTAGCCACGGTCGGAACATACGCCCATGGCCTTTTATCAGGATTCACCTATGCCCAAACCTTCGGATTCGCGCTGGCGTCGAGCCTCACTTTCGACTTCTTTATGAACGACAACAAGATGCTCACTCAATGGCTGGGTGGGCCACTGGGCCGCAGTCTTGACAGGATTAATCGCTGGACAGGCGTGGGGGAAACGACAGATGAATATGTGAAACGTACGACTATTGCCAGGCCTCAAAGCTTCGATGAAACCGATACAGACTATGCAAACGGTGTTAAAGCAAACAACACTCTGTATGGCTGGACTCGACACGAAAATTACCTGCAGTTCCGCGAACGCCGGGATCGCACCATGAAACTGTATGAGGATGGCTGGGAGAAATACTTCAGGGAAAATTTGCCCAAATGGTCATTCTCCCATGCAGAAAGCATTCCTTACTTCTACACTCTTGGAGCCTTCTACGAGTAGCAACAGGGCAATAATAAGAAAGCGCCGGTGAATAAATCAGACAACAAACAACCACCAGCATTGTCACAGCAGTGACAAAACACCGGTTATGGAGACATGTGTAAGCTTACCTTCTGAGCCCACAGACATTTCTCCGTTAACGTAAAAGAGCCTTGAAGCCACTCGAATAAGTGATTGACAGCCATAAGCGATTGGGAGTTGTCATTTCGTTTGCCGTAGCAATCACTTTTTACAGTAATAAAAATACTCAGCTTCGAGGTAATAGAATGAGAAATATCCGCCCCAATGCATTAAGCCTAGCCGTGGCCGTTGCCATCAGCTCTTCCATCATTGCTACAGAGGCACTGGCCAATCGCAGGCTGCAGACAAGATCTGTTGATATTTCGGACAGTGAACAGGTGGAGTTTATCCGTAGCGAGGTCATTGTTAAGCCAACGTTGGATGATGACTCGCAGCCAATACCCAAATCCTTTACCACCACCTTCCCTGATCAGACTGAAATCAGAGCGGGCTATGACATTCCTTCTGAAGGCTTCACAGACGTTCTTTCCGGCATCGAGGGTGGCGTTGCCATTGTTGATCAGTTTGAGACAGACGAGAATGACGTTGCCCGGAAGTACACCAAAATCCTCAAGGTGGGTAATAAGGGGGTCTTCAGGTTTACCCATAACCTTGCAGAAGAGAAACTGCTCATCGAAGTCAGAGACAGTATGACCCGTCAGGATTCAATTCAGGCTGTTCGCAGTCAATCAGGGGTCGCCTGGGCATTGGAACCCTTTACCGGAATGGCCAGCCCCGGTCATCTGGTGGGAGTGCTGAGAGGTGCGCATGAAAGAGCAGGAAACCCAGGCGAAGCCGATAACTATGTTGCCCTTGCCACCCTTGAAGTAGACAAGATTGAGGTGGACGGGCGCACCTTCATGCGCCTTATCGCCGCAGGCGACCGGCCTCCTGAGCTGCAGCGTCTGGGTCAGTCACTTTTTGTTGATGAAGAGCCGCTTTTGGTAGCGGCCACCACTGCCTATACCCGGGTGCATGTTCTCGGGAAAGATATACAACAGAGAAACCTGGAAGATCTGCTGTCAGACCATAAACCCATCGGCTATGTTGTACACGTCGAGGATGAGACACAGGTTTATCCTGTCCCTGATGGTTATCCAAAACTGGAAGTGACTGACACTCCGGGGGATGTTGTTGTTTTCCGTGGTCAGAAACAGAACCCCAGCGATATGGCTCTTGTGGAACGCCTCTATATGGTCTTTTGGGGAGGAGGCGGTGATGATCATAAGACAACTGCACGGGTTAAAAAAGACAAGGTCAAAAGCTACCGGCACATCATTCGAAACATTCAGATGACAATACTGGAGGATTTAGCTGCAAAACACGATACCGGACTCAACTTCGGTGAAGAGTACGATGATAGTGTGGTCGAGCTTGAATACTATGAAAATCTTCTGCATGCACTGGCCAGTGCTACTTCATATGGATCAGAGGAAGTTGAATTCAAATTCAAACACGTTGAATTCACTTCGGCGTACATCTCGCCAACCTGGGTGCATATTCAACTGTTAAGACACTTCGGCTTCAGACCTGTACTTAGAAATCTTCTGACTAACCAGCACTTTGTTCAGGATATTCATGAAACTTCACTCTTTCCCAACAGTCATTATGGTGCTCCCAACAATGAACCTTTTAGTGACTCTTCTGGCCATGACGAAGGCTTTGAACCCAAAGTCATTGGCGACTTTATCGGGCAGCTGCTGGAGATGGAAAGCGAGCTGGAGAAGCTCAGGACAATAGAGGCCGTGCTGGTAAAACAAAGTGAATTGAGAATGGAGGAACTAAATCAGTATGTTGAGGATCAGCTTGCGGAGGTTCATGGCAAGATAAATGCTCTGGTAACCCAGATAGAGACGCTGCAACGGGATGTCGATCAAATTCCATTGCTAAAAAAACAAGTTCATGATGCCAGAACAGATGCCACAAAAGCTCGCAACACGCAAACGGCAACAGAGCTTGGTATTGATAACTGGGATGATACCCAGCCTCTGGAAGAGCAAGCCAGACTCATCAGCAAAAGAATTAATGAAATTTACGGATTGGTCGCCGCAACAACAGAGTTTCAAAAACAAGCTCTGGAAGAATCGCAACAAAGCACCAGCTCAGAGGCCAAAAAAACAGCACACATCAAAGCCCGTTATGCAAACATGGCCTTACATTTGAACATTCCGGATTTTGATATCAATGCAGCTGTCGACGATCAGGAAAAATGCCTGCTTGAAAAACTTATGGCAATGCACGCTCAACAGGCAGTTCAACGTCAACAAATTAAGACAATGGGTGATCAACTCGATATACAGCAGGCTTTCATCAAGGCGACAAAAGCCGTTCTGGCTGAGACTCTTGGTATAGATCTGGAAGACCTAACCAACCTGGAATCAATGCTGCATAACAAACTCTTCGATCTTTCAAAGCTGGAAAATGAACTGAAAGACATCAGAACACCAGGCCACCCCAAAGTCTTGCCTGAAGTATTCGAGACACTTCTTGCCGTGGAAAGCGCTCTGGAGGAAGACCCCCTCCCCGAAGAGGAAGATGTGTATTTCCATCGTCAGGCCATTTCTGAAAAAATGCGGGCACACATCGGAGCAATCGGAGAGCAGTCAGAGGAAGAAGCCCTGGCCATACTGCAATCCCTGGAACGATTACTCAACATCGAAATCAATCAAGGTGATAACAAAGCAGCAAGACTGAATAGGGTTCGTGCCAGATTTGATGGCGGTGATATCTCGAATCACGTGCTGGATCAGATGGACAAGATCCTGTTATGGGAAGGTGAAAGACCAGACGTGGTGCGAGATCTGAAAGAAGATCTGGAGAGAGGTCTGCTGGAGACGGATCAGGTGCTCTCAGGTATTCGTCACGGTATTACCTTTAAAATCGAACAATCGGATCAGCGCGCCAGAATACGACAGGAAGAGTATCTTATTGCTCTGGAGCAGAAGCTAAATATCGACCTTTATAAAAACCCTGCTGCTAAAGAAAGAGGCAAAACTTTCATAACTAAACTGGCCAGTGATCTGCAGGTAGGGTTTGAAGACGATGCCGACCTGTCTCACCAGAAGAAGGTTCTGAGAAACAAAATTCAGGAATTACGGATAAAAGTAGTCGCAAAATATAGCGATGAAGCCGTCAAAAGAACCTTAAACCATCAGATTGCAGGTCAACTCAATATGAAGGACTATGAGGATCATGTCGGCACAGACGAACAGAACAGTCTGATTAAGGCAAAACTTGAACAGCTGGATGATGAACTTTTCAGAGCAGGTCTGCCTGACCTTAATGAGCGTATTGCAGCCATTGAGAATGAGCTTGACAGGCAAATGGCTCGCCTGGAACCTAAACCCCGATACGTTCTTGATCGTGAGGTAGCCACAGCCAGGCGAGCATTAGAAGAAGCTGAAACTGAGCACGAAGCTATTTTTCAAAAAAAAGTGGGTAGCCTTTCTGATCTCCGGTATATCCCGGATGAAGAAACGCCCCTCAATCTGGCATTGAAACAATTTCAGATCGGCCTGGGTCTGTCTGCAGGTGACAAGCAAACCGATCAGGAGCGAAAAAGGGACATCGTAAATAACCTGCTGGAATACAGTGTAGAAGCACGAGCTGAAATCATTAAGGAACTGGAAGCCAAAACAAATCTGAATGTCTGGATACAATGCTACCCCGATTCGGTGGAAGCAACTTTTTCTATTCAAACCTATCCAGTGCCTGGTCGGGACGCAACGGTTGAAGACGATAGAGCGTGGGGTGGGCTGCCTTTTACCCGTGAAAAGTACAGTCAGGTCACGGAATTCCTGCTTGAGCACGACAAGAAAGCTACGGATTTAGCCAATGCGATGACTGCAGAGGTTATTGCACGAGAGACTCTGGCTCGTAAAGAACAGGAGCTGTTCGAATCAGGAGACGTCAATGAGAAGTCTGCAACCTCAAACAAGATCGACATGGATCCGCTGAATTCAGACCTGAATGATAAAAGTGAAACGGTATCAAATGCAAAACAATACCTGGAGGATCATGACGCGCTTCTTGAACCCACTGAAATATCCCTCGGTCTTAAACCAGGCACTTCTGACAGCAGAGAGCAACGGATTAATGCCCTGAGAGACAAACAGTTACAACTGGGCGGTAATGATGGCACTGGCGGAAAAATCGGGCAACTGCTTCAGCAAGAAGCCCGAGAGGCAGCTGAAAATGCAGACTGGATAGCAAAAATTGCAGCCTCCAGAGCAGAGGTTGAGAGAATGGAAAAAGTCCTGAAGGCTGCCGAAGAAGCCGTCAAAAATTCTGGCGAACCCTTCCAGTACACACCGAAACAGGCAAAAGTTCTGAAAGCTATACACACATTCACTGATCAGCACTTCCTTAAAAAACAAGCCCTGGAAGCAGCGATGGGTCTGGCAGAATCAGCAGTAGAAAGCGGTAACACAATACCCTGCCTCAAGACTTTCGATTTTAACGATGAATTTGCACCGATTCGCTTGCAGGCATTGGCCGGAGACCAACTGACGTTTAAGCAGGCCAGTCATATTGTGGAAGTTTTCAAGAGCCTGGAGACGATCTTCCGGAAACGTCCCTTCAAGCTTGCGGAGTATCAATTTCGGAAAGCCATTGAAAAAGTTCAGATTCTGGTGCAAAGGGCCAGGAATGAGATAAAAACCGCATCTCAGCAATACGACGACGAAATTCATGGCATAAGCTCAGCGGGCGTTCTCTTTGTCGAGCATGTATCCGAGAACCAGAAAAGCTTCTCGAAATTCTGCGCTACCGGTTTTGCCGGTGCTAAAAAGATCAGAGCTATGCTGCGTGAAGGCCTGATCAAAAATGTTGAACTTGAAAACTACATAAAGGCCGTCAGAGGTGTCAAAGGTTATCAGATATCGGATAAATTTGAGTACTTCCTTGGTTATAAACTGGGCGTAGGGCTGTTTGAATTCAGGCATGTTGTCCGGATGCTGACCAATGAGGATGCTGAGGCGTTCATCAAGAATATCTTTGCTTCAGTGACCGGGACGGCAGGCATTTCCGAGCATCAGCCGTGGCACCTGAAAAGCTTACCGGAATACTTCGCCAGCCATTCTGCCAGTGCTAACAAAATCATGGCTTTGCTCCGTGATGGCCTGATCAGCAAGGTTGAACTTGAAAACTACATGAAGGCTGTCAGAGGTGTCGACGGTTATGAGACAGTGGCTGAATTTGAGTACTTCCTTGGTTATAAACACGGGGTCAGGGTGCCTGAGTTCAGGAAGGTTGTCCAGATGCTGTCCGATGAGAGTGCCGAGGCATTCATGTACAGTGTCTTTGCTCCTGTGACAGTAACGGCAACAGGCCCGGCGGGTATGAAAGAGTCGGTCGTCGGCATGAAGGAATATGCAGCCGCAGTCATCGCCAACTACGTGCTTGACGATATTGCCTTTGAAAACGGCCGCAGGACGGCAGCCTTCCTGACTAATATTCAGGACACCCTGACACCCTATGCCAGTGCTGTCGGTCTGTCTGAATCAGAACTGATCAAGGCTGTCCATGACACCCTGATGCAGGCTCATGCCGCAGCAGTTGAGTGGCAGCTAAAGGAATACTGGGTCAAACCTTCAGCCTTCCTGGTACAGGCGGTCACCTGGTACTTCTCCAGCTACAAACCGCTACTGGCGACTCACACCGTCTCGCAGGCCACCGCTCAGTCCCTCTCGAATATGTCGTACCTCTATCTGCTGGACCTGACCAACAGGGGGGATTATCTGCACAGAATGCTCACACCTTTTCAGCACTGGCTGGAACGCTACCGTGTTGATCTTGAGCGAACCGGGCAATATGCCTACCACAGTGGCATTGAACAAATCTCTGAAGTGGGCGGACTGGCCATGCCATTGGGTAAAGCTGCGTCCTCTGTCATTCTGTTGAAAACCGGCTCTGCGCTGTTTGCCAGACAGCACAATGCTAACCCACATAAGTATCGCAGCATTGTTCGTCTGGTGCCCGAATTGGTGAAGTCCATGGGGTCCGGACAAGGGATTCAAGTACCGCTGCTGCACAGAGCGACGCCACAAAAAGTGAAAACTCTGGCTTCTGCCACCGCCGGTCTGGTGCTGGGGCCGGTAGCTACTGTTGGAGCATACGCCCACGGCCTTATATCCGGGTTCACCTATGCTCAAACCTTCGGATTCGCACTGGCGTCAAGTCTCACTTTCGACTTTTTTATGAACGACAACAAGATGCTCACTCAGTGGCTGGGTGGACCTCTGGGCCGGAGTCTTGACAAGATTAATCGCTGGACAGGCGTGGGGGAAACGGACGATGAGTATTTGCAACGTACCGCCATTGCTTCGCCTCAGGGCTTCAGTGAAACCGATGAAGAATACGCTAGTCGTGTTAAAGCAAACAACACCCTGTATGGCTGGACTCGACACGAAAATTATCTGCAGTTCCGTGAACGCCGTGATCGCACCATAAAGCTGTTTGAGAATGGCTGGGAGAAATACTTCAGGGAAAAACTGCCCAAATGGTCATTCTCCCACGCAGAAAGTATTCCTTACTTCTACACTCTTGGAGCCCTTTACGAATCGCAAAAGAGCGATGATCAAAACGTTCACGGTCATGATACGAGAAATGCCTCTCAATCAAGCTTTCCACTGCAACCTCAGCAGACCACTGTGGCTGGTGAACCTTTCAGCTTGCCGGAATAGCCATGAGCGATTTTAAAAGTTGCTTCCCCGCACGGTGAAGCAACCTCTTTTCACGGCAATAAAAACACTCAGCTCTGAGGTAGTAGAATGACAACTGCTCCCCTCAATGCATTTAGCCTGGCAGTGGCCGTAGCAATCAGCTCTTCCATCCTTGCTACACAGGCGCTGGCCGATCGCAGGCTGCAGACAAAATCTGTCGATGTTTCGAGCATCAGTCATGAGGAGTTTACTCATAGTGAGGTTATGGTTCGGCCAACTTTAGGTCATGACCAGCAGCCAATACCTAAATCCTTTACAACCACTTACCCCGATCAGACTCAGGCAAGAGCGGGCTATGAGGTTCCTTCTGAAGGCTTTACGGATGTTCTTTCCGGCATTGAGGGTGGTGTTTCCAGTGTTGATCTGTTTGAAACCGACGAAAATGACGTTGCTCAGAAATACACCAAAATCCTGAAGGTGGTTGATGAAGGGATCTTCAGGTTCACCCATAACCTTGAAGAATATGAACTGGTCATTGAAGTCAGAGGCGGTATGACCGACCAGGATTCAATTGCGGCAGTTCGTTCTCAATCAGGCAATATCCAACCATTAGAACCCTTAACGAAAGTCGCCAGTCCCGAGCAATTGGCCGCAGTGCTGAGAGCTGCCCATGGCAGAGCTGGAAACCTTGGCGCAAGCGATAACTATGTTTCCCTTGCCACCATTGAAGTAAAAAAAGTTGCAGTGAACGGGCGCACCTTCATGCGTCTTATTGCTTCGGGCGATCAGCCCCCTGAACTCCAGCGTCTGGGGCAATCGCTGTTTGTCAATGATGAGGCGCTTTTGGCAGCAGCCACTTCTGCTTATGCTCAGGTTCATATTCTGGGGGAAGATTTACAACATAAAGCTCTCAACAAACTGTTGTCGTACCATAAACCCGTCGGCTATATCGTACACGTTGAGGATGACAGGCAGGTTTACCCGGTGCCTATCGGTTATCCAAAACTGGAAGTGACTGAAGCTTCGGGGGAGAAGATTGTTTTCCGTGGTCAGAAGGAGAATCCGACCGAGATCGCCGTTGTAAGAGGACTCTATGAGCACTGGTATGAACCTGTTTTTTATGCCGACCCTCCCCCTGATGTATCAACACAGGTAAAAAAAGACAAGGTCAAAAGCTACCTGTACGTCACTCGAAACAGGCAGATGGAATTGCTCGAGGCCATGGCTGCAAATCCCGGTGCTGAATTTAACGAAATAGTGCTGGAGCTTCAACTGTGTATGCTTGCATACTATGAATCTCTCCAGCAGGCATTGATCAGTGCCAGTCCGGATAATGGCGATGAATTTGAATTAACGTTAGGACACATCAGAGTCGCTTCGTCGCTCATCACGCCATTCTGGATCTATGATCATCTCCTGAAAAACTTCGGCTTCAACCCCATACTCAGAAATATTCTGAGTAACCCGCACTTAGTTAAGAATATTCAGAAAGAGATCCCCGATATCAGCGATAACTACCGGGCGCAGGTCGCTAATCCCGGTGAAGACGAACAGTTTGCCTCAAAAGTCATCAACGACATGTCACTCAGGCAGCGGGTTGAATTTGACTGCGCACTGGCAGAAAAACAGGCAAAAGAGGCACAACTCGCCGAGCTAAACGAAAAATTAAAAATTCATGACACCCACCAGGCGGAGGCCGTAACAGAACAGTTTGACGAAGTGGCTGAAAAAGAAGTTGCAGGCAAAGCCCGATTTGCAAACATTGAGAATTTTGATAGCAATGAGGATATTGACGTTCCGCAAGAGCTTCTGCTTCTGAAATACAAGGCATTGAATGAGCAAGAAGGACAACTGATTCGCAGTCTTCAGGCAGCGAAGGCTCAGATCAATTTAGTAGATTCTCAAATCAGTGCCAGAAAAGTTGCTCTGAAAAAAGAACTGGATGACATCAGAACACCAGACTATCCCAGGATCAGGTCTGAAGTCATTGAGACACTGAGTGCCGTGCACAAAGCTCTGAAAATGCCTGATTTTGATCAAAACGACGATGTCTATCTTCATCGTCAGTACATTTCTGAAGACATCCAGAAATATATCAAAGACGCCAGACAGAGGGCAGAGGAAGAGGCCCGGGACATGCTGGATGTGGTTGAAAAAGAACTCAACATCAAAGCCAATGAAGAGGATTACAGTAAAACAAGACTCACCAGGATTGTTAAAGTACTTAACAAGGGTGATCTCTCAAACAGGATACTGGACAGAATTTTGTTTGGGATAGAAACCATTATCTTGTACCGTGAACGCAGAATGCTGGACATGAAGGATCTCAAACTCATCAAGCTTCATGCGAACCTTCACTATAAAGCCGAAAACCCCGACCCGAATAAGCCTGCCAGAAAACAACGGGCCGACCTGCTGGAAGCCGCAGAAAAAGCACTCAACCTAAAAAGCTATGAAGAGGACGGCCAGATAGCAAGACTTGCCCGGGTTCATGCAATACTTGACAGCGAAGATCTTCCTGAACACTTGCTGGATCAGATAGATCAGGCCCTGTGGCAAGAAGAAAGCACAGCCCTGAACAAGAAGGATCTCAGAATCAGGAAGCTTTGTGCAATTCTTAACTATAAAGTCGAAGATTCGTACCTTGATAAGCAAGTCAAAAAACGACAGACAGGTCTGCTTCAAGCTGTAGAGAAAAAGCTGTACATCCATCCTCGTGAAAATCTTGCTGCCTGGGAAAGAGGCAAGGCTTTCACTGCTAAACTGGCCCGAGATCTGAATGTAGCATTTGCAGAGGATGACAGCCTTGCTGAACAGAGTGAGGCACTAAGAGAAAAAATTGAGGCATTAATAGAAGAGCTATACCAGACCGGCGACGACGAAGGTGTCAGAAGAGCCAGAAACAATGACATGGCTTATCAACTCAACATTGAGGATTATGAAGAAGATGCCATTATCGACGACCAGAACAGTCTGATTGAAAAAAAACTCGGACAGCTGGATGAAGCAGTTATGAATGCAGGTCTGCCTGACGTTAACGAGCGCATTGCAGCCATTGAGAATGAGCTTGACTGGCAAATGGCTCAAATGGGTCCTAAACCCAGATACGTTCTTGATCGAGAGGTAGCCACTGCCAAACGGGAGATAGAAGACGCTATAGCTGAGCTAGAGACAGTTTATCGCAGGCTGGCTGCTCATGGTCACAATGAAGTCGATAACGCATCGGGTGAACTGCCGTTAGCCAGAAAAAAATACGTTCAGATCTCAGAATTCCTGCGTGAGCACGACAGGGAAGGTATGGATGAAACCGATGCAATACCTGGAGGGGCTGCTGCACCAGCAAATCAGGAATCAACCCGTCTGAAAGGTGAGATTGAAACCAGAAAAGCAAACATTGAGAGAATGAGGGAAGTCCTCAGGGCTGCAGAGAAAGCCGTCGAAAATGACGGCGGTTCCTTCCAGTACACGCCGGAACAGGCAGAAGTTCGGGCCGCTATGGAAGCCTTCATACAGCAGCACCCTTTCATGCAACAAGCTCTGGAAGCCGGAATAGCTCTGGCAGAGTCAGCGGCAAAAAGCGGTAAGGTAATACGCGACATTACAACTTTCGATTTTGGCGATGAATTTGCACCGATTCGCTTGCAGGCAATGGCCGGAGACAATCTGATGTTTAATCAGGCCAGTCGGATTGTGGCAATCTTCAAGAGCCTGAGGACGAAAGTCGATTGGCATCAGGGTGCCCTGATAGAAATCCAGAGACTGGTGTACAAGGCCAGAAATGAGATCGGCAAAGGCGCTCAACAATACGACGACGAAATTCGTGGTATGGGAAAAAGAGCCATTCACTTCATTGAGCATGAACCGGAGGACCTCAAAAGCTTCTCTGAATACTTCGCTACCCGTTCTGCCAGTGGTAACAAAATCATGGTTTTGCTTCGTGAAGGCCTGATCAGCAAGGTTGAACTTGAAAACTATATGAAGACCGTCAGAGGTGTCGGCGGTTATCAGACAGTGGCTGAATTTGAGCACTTCCTTGGTAATAAACACGGCGTCAAGGTGCCTGAATTCAGGAAGGTTGTCCAGATGCTGTCCGATGAGAGTGCCGAGGCATTCATGCAAAGTGTCTTTGCTCCTGTGACCGTAACGGCAACAGGCCCGGCGGGTATGAAAGAGTCGATTGTCGGCATGAAGGAGTACGCAGCCGCAGTCGTCGCCAACTACGTGCTTGACGATATTGCCTTTGAAAATGGCCGCAGGACGGCAGCCTTCCTGACTAATATTCAGGACACCCTCACACCTTATGCCAGTGCTGCCGGCCTGTCTGAATCAGACCTGATCAAGGCTATCCATGACACCCTGATGCAGGCTCATGCCGCAACAGTTGAGTGGCAGCTAAAGGAATACTGGGTCAAACCTTCAGCCTTCCTGGTACAGGCTGTCACCTGGTACTTTTCCAGCTACAAACCGCTACTGGCGACTCACACTGTCTCGCAGGCTAACGCGCTGTCCCTCTCGAACATGTCGTACCTCTATCTGCTGGACCTTACCAACAGGGGGGATTATCTGCACAGAATGCTGACACCTTTCCAGCACTGGCTGGAACGCTATAGTGTTGATCTTGACCGAACCGGGCAATATGCCTACCACAGGGGTATTGAACAAATCTCTGAAGTGGGCGGACTGGCCATGCCATTGGGCAAAGCCGCGTCCTCAGTCATTCTGCTGAAAACCGGCTCTATGCTGTTTGCCAGACAGGTCAACGCCAACCCACACAGGTATCGCAGCATTGTCCGTCTGGTGCCCGAAATAGTGAAGTCCATGGGGTCCGGACAAGGGATTCAGGTAGCGCTGCTGCACAGGGCGACGCCACAAAAAGTGAAAACTCTGGCTTCTGCCACCGCCGGACTCGTGCTGGGTCCGGTAGCTACTGTTGGAGCATACGCTCATAGTCTTATATCTGGATTCACCTACGCTCAAACCTTCGGATTCGCACTGGCGTCGAGTCTCGCTTTCGACTTTTTTATGAACGACAACAAGATGCTCACTCAATGGCTGGGTGGACCTCTTGGACGTAGTCTTGACAAAATTAATCGCTGGCGGGGCGTGGGTGAAACGGACGATGAGTATTTGCAACGTACCGCTATTGCTTTGCCACAAGGCTTTAGTGAAACGGATGAAGAATACGCTAGTCGTGTTAAAGCAAACAACAGTATGTATGGCTGGACTCGACACGAAAATTATCTGCAGTTTCGTGAACGCCGTGATCGCACCATGAAACTGTTTGACAATGGTTGGGAAAAATACTTCAGGGAAAATGTACCTAAATGGTCGTTCTCCCATGCAGAAAGCGTCACTTACTCCTACACTCTGGGTGCCTTCTATGAGTGGCAAAAGGGCGATATTCAGAAAGTTCATGATCATTAAGAGAAATATTTCTACCTGCAATCGTGGCCCTCTGACGGCCACGAGCGATTAAAAGTCGCTTCTTCGCCTGCAATGGCAATCACAGCTCACCGTTATAAAAATTCTCAGCTCTGAGGTAGTAGAATGAGTAAGTTTTGTCCCAATGCATTAAGCCTTGCAGTGGCTGTTGCGATCAGTTCTTTCATCATTAGTACCCAGACACTGGCCGATCGCAGGCTGCAGACAAAAGCTGTCGATATTAAAGACAATGAACATGTGGAGTTTACCCAGAGTGAGATCATTGTTCGGCCAACGTTAGGTGATGACCAGCAGCCAATACCCGGATCTTTTACGACCACCTACTCTTATTACACTGATGTCAGTGCAGGCTATGCCATGCCGGCTAAAAGTTTTATAGGTTTTGCTTCTCATTTCTGTGGGGGTGTTTCCAGTGTTGATCTGTTTGAAACAGGCGAAAATGACGTTGCTCAGAAATACACCAAAGTCCTGAAGCTGGGTGATGAGGAAATCTTCAGGTTTACCCATAATCTTGAAGAAAAAGAACTGGTCATTGAAGTCAGAAGCGGAATGACCGATCCGGATTCAGTTGCGGCTGTCCGTTTTCAATTGACTGGCATGGAATCATTGGAACCGTTAACGAAAATCGCCAGATCCGCGCAACTGCTCTGGCTGCTGGAAGGTGCTGAGAAGAGAGCGGGAAACCTGGGCAAAAGTGATCACTATGTTACCCTGGCCAGCATTGAAGTAGACAAGGTTTTAGTGGGTGGGCGTACCTTCATGCGTCTTGTCTCAGGGGGTGATCGGCCACCTGAACTGAAGCGTCTGGGCCATTCACTCTTTGTCAATGATGATGCTCTCCTGGCAGCAGCGACTTCTGCCTATATCCAGGTTCATGTCCTGGGAGAAGCGTTACAACAGCAAGCTCTTAATGAACTGCTGGCACACAACAAACCCGTTGGCTACGTTGTACACGTCAAGGATGGCTCACGGGCTTATCCTGTGCCTGTGGGTTATCCGAAGCTGGAAGTAGCAGAAGCTCCGGGGGAGGTGATTGTTTTCCATGGTCAGAGGCTGAATCCGGATGATGTCGTTTTTGTAGAAAAGCTCTATGACCTATGGCAGGAAGCTGAGGGTCCCCTACCCTCCCCTGCAGTATTAACAAAAGTTAAAACCCATCAGGTCAGAGCCTACCAGTACGTCATTCGAAGCAGGCAGATGACAGTGCTGGAGGAGTTTGCTGCACGGCAGAATGCTGTATTCAATCAGGATCAACCGACGACACTTTCAAACAATGATAAACGGGCGATGCGTGCGCTTGCATTCTATGAATCTCTCGATCAGGCATTGGTCAGTGCCACTCCAGATAAAAAACATAGAATAAGGGAGTTTGAAGTCACACTGGAAGACCTCAGAGTCGCTTCGTCGTTCATTACACCCATCTGGATGCACAATCAACTTGAAAAACATTTCGGCTTCAAACCCGTACTCAGAGATCTTCTGACTAATCAGAATTTTGTTCAGAAGATTGTCGATCATATACCCGTTGTCGTCAAATTAAAGACTGACGGTTTATACGACGACGAACAGTTTGTTTCCAAAGTTCTGGGTGAAAGGGCCAGACAGATGGCTGAGATGTTCAGCAAGCTGGATGAACTATATAGTGCAGAAGCCGAGCTCCTCGTGCTCAAATATAAATTAGAGATTGAATCGGATAGAGCCGATGCCAGTGATGAGAAAAAACTGGAATGGCAACAAATTTATCAGAAAGTTAAGGCTAAACATGCATGGACTCTTGCTAAGCTGCAAGATCAGAAAACTCTGGTAAAGACACTTATGCAGGAGGTCAGGCAATTCCCTCTGCTGGAACAACAAGTTTCTAATGCCAATTTAAAAGCCATAAATGCTCGCCATTCTAAAATAGCAAAAAAACTTGGCATGGATGACTGGGATGACACCCAACCAGAAGTTGAACAAGTCGAAAACCTCTTGAAGAAAATTGATGATATCTGCGATCCGGCTTCCATTAAAAGTCAGCTCGCCCCAATCAACAAAGCTGATCTGCAAGCCCGCCACCAGACCCAACACCTTCAGCAACAGAGCACCAGAAAAGAGGCTGACAGCGAAGCTGAAATAAAAGCCCGTTATGCAACCCTCGCTATTCATTTAAACATTAAGGATTTTGATAACAACGCAGACATTGACGTTCAGGAAGACCATCTGCTTCAGAGAATTGAGTCACTGACTGCTGAAATACAGCATGCTTATAGACTGAATGACGAACAAAAACACCTGCTTAACAAACTGCAGTCAACGAATGCTCAACTCAACCCCATTCAAGAAAGTTTGCTTCAGAAAATCCAGACACTGAATGATGATGGCGATATGAAAAAACCTGACGTCAAATTCATGCAAGACGGTATCGCAGCGATTTTGCGTATCGTAATGAGTAAAGACGACTCATTGGCAAAACACATTCCACAGATAGAAGCAATGCATCAGAGTCTTGCAGATTTGAAACAGGAACTGGAAGACATCAGAACACCAGGCCACCCCAGAGCCATGCCGTTAGTCCTTGAGAAACTGGCTGCCGTGGAAAAAGCCCTGGAGATGGATGACCTCAATAGCAAGGGCGATGTCTATTACCGTCGTGGCGCCATTTCCGAGGCAATTCAGACATCTATCACAAAGGCCAGGCAGGCGGCAGAGAAAGAGGCCCTGGAGATACTGGAAGAATTAGAAGAAGCAGTCAACATAAAAGCCAATGAAGGTGATGACAACACAGAAAGAGTTGACAGGATTCGTGCCAGGCTTAAGGACGATGAAATCACTGAAAAAACGCTGAAAGGTAATTCCATCTGGGAAGATGCTATGTACCAAATAAGAGGAGTAAAAGTCGAGGGAATTGATGGGACTCTCGCCTTTTTTGTCGAAGAAGTGGATGAGCGAGCCATAGAAGAACAGAAAGAGATACTTAGAGCTGTAGAGAACAAGCTGAACATCGACATCAGGGAAAACACTGCTGCTATAGAAAGAGGCAAGCATTTCGTTGCTAAACTGGCCGATGATCTGAAACTGGAATTAAAAAAAGATACCAGCCTGGATGACCAGAAGAATGCCGTGAGAGAAAAAATCCGGGCATTAAGGGACATAGTAGAAGGCTTCTGTGACAATAGAGGTTCCAGAAAAGATACAAACAATGAAATTGCTCGTCCACTCAACATCGAGGGTTATGAAGAAGATGAAGATCTCATCTACCAGCAAAGTCTGATTGGACTAAAACTCCGAGAGCTGAATGATGAAGTTTACCTTGCCGGTCAGCCTACCGTTAATGAGCGTATCGCAGCCATAGAAGATGAGCTTGACAAGCACATGGCTCACCTGGGACCTAAACCCCGATTCGTTCTTGATCGTGAGCTAGCCAGAGCCAGTCGGGTAATAGAAGAAGCTGAAAGTGAGCTGGAAACTGCTCATCAAAAACTGGAGGCTATGTTACAACCGGACGGTGATGACAGTACTGGCAGCAAGACCCGGGAACAGGCCCGTCTGAAAGCTGAGATTGAAGTCAGGAAAGCAGACATTGAGAGAATGAAAGATGCCCTTGAGGCAGCCGGGAGAGCCGTCGAAAATGATGACGGCCCCTTCCAGTACACGCCGGAGCAGGCAGAAGTTCTGGACGCTATCCACACCTTCACGCAGCAGCACTCACTCAAGAAACAGGCCCTGGAAGCCGCCATGGGTCTGGCAGAATTAGCCCTGCAAAGCGGTGAGGCCATACCCGACTTTACGACTTTCGATTTTGGCGAAGAATTTGCGCCGGTTCACCTGCGGGCATTGGTCGGAGACGCTCTGACCTTTGATCAGGCCAATCGGATTGTGAAAATTTTCAAGAGTCTGAAGAAGACCTTCCCGGCCCCCCTTTTTGAGCCTTTGGAAAATCAGCCTTCGAATGTCCTGAAAATAATCCAGCAGCTGGTAAACAGCGCCAGGCATGAGCTGCAAAGCGGAGCTAAACAATACGACGACGAAATTCACGGCATGGCCAAAACAGCCATTCACTACGTCAACTATGAACCGGGAGACCTGAACAGCTTCCCGGACTACCTGGCTGCCCGCTATGCCAGTGCTAACAGGATCATCGCTCTGCTGCGTGAAGGTCTGATCAGCAAGGTTGAACTCGAGAACTACATGAAGGCCGTCAGAGGTGTCGATGGTTATCAGACAGTGGATGAATTTGAACATTTCCTGGGCTACAAACACCGCATCAATTTGCCTCACTTCAATAGCATTATCCAGATGCTGTCCGACAGAGGTGCTGAGGAATTCATGCAGATGGCCTTTAACCCTGTGCCCCTCACTGCCACTGGCCCGGCGGGTATGAAAGAATCTGTTGCCGACATGAAAGAGTATGCAGCTGCAGTCATCGCCAACTATGTTCTTGATGATATTGCTTTTGACAATGGCCGCAGAACGGCAGCATTTCTGGGCAATATTCAGGAAACCCTGACACCTTACGCCAATGCCGCTGGCCTGCCTGAGTCAGACCTGATCAAAGCTATCCACAACACATTAATACAGGCTCACACCACAGCAGTTGAACGACAGCTGTCGGATTACTGGGTCAAACCGTCCGCCTTCCTGGTACAGGCTGTGACCTGGTATTACTCCAGCTACAAACCGCTACTGGCGACCCATACAACCTTGCAGGCTGCCGAGCAGTCTCTTTCAAACATGTCGTTCCTCTATCTTCTGGATCTGACCAACAGGGGTGATTACCTGCACCGGATGCTGACACCTTTCCGGCAGTGGCTAGAACACTTCAGTGTTGATCCTGACCGAACCGGGCAATATGCCTGCCACAATGGCATTGAACAAATCGCTGAAGTGGGCGGGCTGGCCATGCCATTGGGTAAAGCCGCGTCCTCAGTCATTCTATTGAAAACCGGCTCTATGTTATTTGCCCGACAGCACAATGCCAATCCTCATAGTTATCGCAGCATTTCCCGGCTGGTGCCGGAAATAGTGAAATCCATGGGTTCAGGACAGGGAGTTCAGATACCGCTGCTGCACAGGATGACTCCACAAAAAGTGAAAACCCTGGCTTCAGCCACCACCGGCCTGGTACTGGGTCCGGTCGCCACTGTCGGAGCATACGTCCACGGACTTATATCTGGGTTCACCTATGCACAAACCTTCGGATTCGCCCTGGCGTCTAGTCTCACTTTCGACTTTTTTATGAACGACAACAAAATGCTCACTCAATGGCTGGGCGGGCCTCTGGGCCGGAGTCTTGACAAGATTAATCGCTGGACAGGCCTGGGGGAGACGCAAGATAGATATTTGCAACGTACGGCTATTGCTTCACCTCAAGGCTTCAGTGAAACCGATGAAGCCTATGCAAACCGTGTAAAGACCAACAACACGATACCTGGCTGGACTCGACAGGAAAATTATCTGCAGTTCCGCGAACGCCGTGATCGCACCATGAAACTGTTTGACAATGGCTGGGAGCAATACTTCATGGAAAATGTCCCCAGATGGTCATTCTCCCATGCAGAAAGTATTCCTTACTTCTACACTCTTGGAGCTTTTTACGGTTTGCAAAAGGGCGATGATCAGAGAGTTCACGGTCATAATTAGAGAAGTGCCTCTCAATTAAGCCTTCCACCTGCAACCCTGGCAGACCAACATGACAGGTCTGGTGAACGTTTCATGCCGGAACAGGAATGAGCGATTTTAAAAATTACTTCCTCGCCTGCCAGCAATCTCTTTTCACGGTGATAAAAATACTCAGCTCTGAGGTAGAAGAATGACAACTGCTCGCCCCGATGCATTGAGCCTTGCAGCGGCCATTGCAATCAGTTCTTCGATCATTGCTACACAGGCACTGGCCGATCGCAGGCTACAGACAAAATCTGTCGATTTTCCGGACAATGGACATGTGAAGTTTATCCAGAGCGAGGTTATGGTTCGGCCAACTTTAGGTGATGACCAGCAGCCAATACCCAAGTCCTTTACAACCACTTACCCCGATCAGGATCAGGCCAGGGCTGGCTACGACGTTCCTTCCAGGGGCTTCACAGACGTTCTTTCCGGCATCGAAGGCAGCGTTTCCAGTGTTGATCAATTTGAAACAGACGAGAATAGCGTTGCTCAGAAATACACCAAAGTTCTGAAGGTCGCTAATGAGGAAGTCTTCAGGTTCACTCATTGCCTTGAAAGCAACCTACTGCTCATTGAAGTCAGAATCGGGATGATCGATCCTGACTCAGTTGCAACTGTTCGTGCTCAATCAGGTAACGACCTGCATTTAGAACCTTTGACAAAAATCGCCCGTCCCGAACACCTGGCCGGAGTGCTGAAAGGCGCCAATGAAAGAGCGGGAAACCTTGGCGCAAGTAATGACTTCGTTCATCTTGCCAGTATTGAAGTCGAGCAAGTGAAAGTGGACGGGCGCACCTTTATGCGTCTTGTCGCTGCAGGCGACCAATCTCCTGAACTGCAGCACCTGGGTCAATCGCTCTTTGTCAATGATGAGGCGCTTTTCGCAGCAGCCACCACTGCCTATACCCAGGTTCATGTTCTGGGGGAAGAATTACAGTATGAAGCTCTGAATGAACTATTGTCATACCATAAACCTGTCGGCTATGTTGTCCACGTCGAGGATGACACAAAGGCTTATCCTGTGCCTGCTGATTATCCAAAGCTGGAAGTGGAACAGGCTTCGGAGGAGATCATTATTTTCCGTGGTCAGAAACAGAATCCGACCGATATCGCTTTTGTCGAAAGCCACTATGAATTATGGGATGTATATAGTGTTCAAGAACTCACTGCAGAAGTTAAAAAAGCCAGAATCAAAAACTACCAGTACGTGATCAGAAGCAGGCAGATGGCGCTGCTGGAAGAGCTTGCTGCCGGGTTGGCCACACAGCAAGATGCCGGACTTGACCTGGATAAACTGTCGAAGCTTACCTACTACGAATCTCTTCAGCAGGCATTAACCAGTGCTACTCCAGATGAAACCGATGAATTTGAATTCGCAACAGGGCACATCAGGGAGGCTTCATCAGTCATCACGCCCACCTGGGTGCAGTTTCAACTCATAAAAAACTTCAGCTTCAAACCCGTCCTTAAAAATCTTCTGACTCACCATAATTTTATTCAGAATATTCAGAGCCTGATGCCCTATGTCACCGAAATGATAAACGCGGTTGCGCTTGGCAAAGGCACAAAATTTTCCCAAAAAGTTGTGGGCGACATTGCCACACAGATGCTTGAGACGGTAAGAACGCTGGAAAAGCTGCGGGCAAAAGAGGCCGAACTGACCGCAGAACAAGTCACTGATTCTTCAGCAGATGTCACAAAAGCTCGCCACGCTCATATAGCTGCAGCACTGGGTGTTGATGACTGGGATGATATCTGGTCATCAGAAGAACAAGCCAGACTCCTCAGCAAGAAAATTGATGAAATAAACCAGTCGGTGGCGGCAACATTTATCGGCACAGAATTGACTCCGGAGCAAGCTGCAAAAAAAACACTGGCAGCGATTGAAGGCCAGCTCGGCATTGTTTCAGACAATGAAGACGATCTGGGTGGTCGCACTGATCTCATTCTGAAGCATCTGCAACAACATCCAGACCAGACTGGTGAGTTATTCGGGGATAAACTGACGATAATCGAAGGTCAGCTCGGTCTGGCTCCAACTAAGAAAGATGACCCGGCGGCCCGTCAAAAGATCATTCGAATGCACCTTCTGCTAAGACTGGCCAAGGTGGGTCAACAGCCACATTTTCAGCGTCAATATCAACAAAAACTGGAAGCAAAGAAAAGTCATCTACAGCAACTTCAGCACCTGGTCAATCTACTTCCAACGATTGACAAAAACCTTCGTGATGCCGCAGCAAAAGCAAGAGTAGATATCAACACTCAACTGGCAGCAGAGCTGGGTACTGATCACTGGGACGATACCCGGCCACTGGAGGAACAAGAAAGAATCATCAGGGAGAAAATTCTTGAAATCAAAACATCTCCTGACGAAAGAAATGCCGCAACAGGACAGCCATGGGAAGAAGCTGTAAAAGCAAGACTGGCGCCCATTAAAAGCAGGTTAGACATTACTTTGAACAATGAAGATGATCTGGATACCTACTATCAGTCCATTCAACAACAGCTGCAACAAAAGGAAAAACTGAACAATGTGGCCATTCAGAAATCACTGACTGACTTGGAAAGTAAGCTCGGTCTGGCCTCAGACAACGAAAAGGACCCCGAAGTCCGTCGACAGATCATTAAGCAACAGCTCGGGCAACAGCAAGCATTGGTCGCTCAACACCTTCGTCAGCAGCAGGGCACCAGAACAGATGCTGAAATCAAAGCCCGTTATAGAACTATTGCCGCACATTTAAACATTCAGGATTTTGACAGCGATACAAATGTTGACGCTCAACAGGAACAACTGCTTAAAAAACTTACGACAATGAAAGCCCGGGATGAACGTCAGCGTCAACAAATTAAGACAATGTATGCTCAATATGAGCTCCTGCTTCAGAAAGTTCCGTCAACGAGTGAGCAACCAGACCCAGAGGATGTTTACAATCGGGCCAAAAAAGGTGTTCTGGCAGCGATGCCCGGTGTTGAGCTGAGTGATGACATCACACCAGAAGGTCTCAAAGCCCTGGAATTGGCAGTACATTCCAGGCTGCTCAGGCTTGCTGACCTGGAAGAAGAAATAGGTCAGCCCCCGGGCCACCCCGGAGTCAAGCCTGAAGTACTTGCTAAACTGGCTGCCCTGGAAAAAGCCCTGAAGATGGATGACCTCAATGGCGAGGACGATGTGTATAAACGTCGTAACGCCATTCCTATGGAAATGGAGTTGTACATGGCAAAATTCAGGCAGAAGGCAGAGAAAGAGGCTCTGGCAATACTGGAAAAAGTAGAAGAAATATTCAAAATCGATGTCAACAAAGATGATCACACAGCAGCAAGGCTTGAGAGGATTTTTACAAAACTGGACACAGGTGATTTCTCAGAATCCATGGTGGATGAGATAGAAGATACCCTCTGGCAAGAAGACATCCCACCTGTGAGGGAAAAATGGGAAAGAAAACTCGAGAAACTTAAAGGGCGTCTTTCCTTTTATATCGAAATCCCGGATCTGGATGAACGCACCATAAGAGAAGAGAGAAAGATGCTTGAAGCCATAGAGGAAGAGCTGAACATTGACACAAGTGAAAATCCTGCTGCCAGAAGAAGAGACATGGATTTTATTGCTGAACTGGCTTCGGATCTAAAAGTGGAATTTGAAGAAGGAGCCAGCCTGAATGACCAGAAGGATGCCCTGAGAGGCAAAATTCTGGCATTAAAGGAAGAACTAAACAACCTCTTCGACAATGAGGATCTCACAAGAGAGACACACAATGAAATTGCTCGTCTTCTGTGCATCGAGGACTATAAAGATGATGCCTCTGAGGATGAACAGGCTTGCCTCATTGAAGACAGACTTCGGGAGCTGGATGAAGAAATTTGCATGATGAGTTGGCCTAATATTTATGATCGTACAGAAGCCATTGAAAATGAGCTTGACAGGCAAATAGCTCGCCTGGGACCTAAACCAAGATACGTTCTTGATCGTGAGCTTGCAGTAGCCAGACAAGCAGTACAAGACGCTGAAAGTGAGCAGGAAGCTGCTCGTCAAAAACTGGATGCTATTCGTAGCACAAATTGGGTATTCGCCCAGAGCCATACTGACCTCCAAACTGTTCCGGATGAAGGCGACACATCCCTCAATCAGGCAATGAAGGATATTCAGACTGAGTTGGGACTGGCTACAGATAATGAGCAAACCTTCAAAGAGCGAGTAGACGACATCAAATACTTCCTGAGTGGATGCAGTGCAGAAAAACGCGATGAAGTCATTGAGAAAACCACAAAAGCCATGAACCTGCGAATAAAAGGTGAGCTCGGTTTACCGGAAGAAGCTGATTACTTTAGTGCCAATACAGCCTCTGAAAAAACCTGTGGTCGTGATGAAACCCATGCAGTTGAGGGTGAACTGCCTTTGACCAGGAAAAACTACAATCGGGTCACAAAATTCCTCCATGAACACGACAGGAAAAGTGCAGAAGTGGCTCTTGCACTGCTTGAAGAAGCTGTTGCACAGGAGAATCTGGATCGAAAAAAAAAGCTGTTTAGCAACCCTGAAAACACCGCTAAGCAGGCTAAAACCGTCCATAAGAACGAAATAGCTATGCTGGATTCAGTTCTGGATCAGAAAAGTGAAGATGTATCCGTTGCGAAAAAGGCTCTGGCGAATCAGGAAGCACTTCTTGGCGCTGCTGAAAAAGCCGTGGGTCTTACACCAGATCCTGCTGACACCAATGAACAACGGATTAATGCCCTGAGAAACAAACAGATACAACTGGGTGGACATGATGGCACCGGCGGAAAAATCGAGCAACTGACCAAGGAACAGGTTCGTCTGGAAAGGGAGATTAAAAACAGACAAGCAGACCTTGAGAGAATGAAGGAAACCCTGAAGGCTGCACAGGAAGCTGTCGAAAATGATGGTGGCCCCTTCCAGTTCTCACCGGGACAGGTCAATGTTCTGGCCGCTATAAACACCTTCACGCAGCAGCAGTCTCTCCGGCAACAAGCGCTGGATGCTGCAATCGGCCTGACAGAATCAGCAGTAAACAGCGGTAAGCTGATACCAGACCTTGCAACTTTCGATTTTGACGATGAATTTGCACCGATGCGCTTGCAGGCAAAGGTCGGAGACGATCTGACGTTTAACCAGGCCAGCCGGATTGTGGAAGTCTTCAAAAACCTGAAGGCGAGCTTACCGCCCTCCCCTGTCGAGCCTCTGGAAGGTCAGCCCCGGAATCTCATTGAACAAGTCCAGACTCTGGCAGCCAGGGCCAGGAATGAGATGAAAACCGGGGCTCAACAATACGACGACGAAATACGCGGCATGGGCGAAAGAGCCATTCACTTTGTCGGGCATGAACCAGGGGATTTGAAAGGCTTCTCGGAATACTTCGCCGCCCGTTCTGCCAGTGGCAACAAGATCATGGCTCTGCTGCGTGAAGGACTGATCAGCAAGATTGAACTTGGAAACTACATAAAGGCCGTCAGAGGAATTGATGGTTATCAGACAGTGGACGAATTTGAACATTTCCTTGGCTACAAACAGGGCGTCAATGTCCCTCACTTCAAGGCTGTTGTCCGGATGCTGTCCGACAAAGGTGCTGAGGAATTCATGCACAGTGCCTTTACACCAGTGTCCGTGACTGCGATTGGCCCGGCAGCAATGAAAGAGTCGGTTGCCGGTATGAAAGAGTACGCAGTTGCGGTCATCGCCAACTATGTTCTTGACGATATTGCCTTTGATAATGGCCGCAGGACGGCAGCGTTTCTGGCCAATGTTCAGGATACCCTGACACCTTATGCCAATGCGGCCGGACTTTCTGAATCAGAACTGATCAAGGCTATCCATGGCACGTTGATACAGGCTCACGCCGCAGCGGTTGAGCGGCAGCTCAATGATGACTGGGTCAAACCTTCAGCTTTTCTGGTACAGGCTGTCACCTGGTACTTCTCCAGCTACAAACCGCTACTGGTAAGCCATACTGCCTGGCAGGCCAGAGCGCTCTCCCTCTCAAACATGTCGTTCCTGTATCTTCTGGATCTGACCAACAGAGGGGATTACCTGCACCGGATGCTGACACCTTTCCAGCACTGGCTGGAACGCTATGGTGTTGATCTTGACCGAACCGGGCAATATGCCTGCCACAGTGGCATTGAACAAATCTCTGAAGTGGGCGGACTGGCCATGCCATTGGGTAAAACCGCGTCCTCAGTCATTCTGTTGAAAACCGGCTCTGCGCTGTTTACCAGACAGCACAACGCCAACCCGCAGATGTATCGCAGCATTCTCCGCCTGGCGCCCGAAATAGTGAAGTCCATGGGGTCCGGACAAGGGATTCAGGTACCGCTGCTGCACAGGGCGACGCCACAGAAAGTGAAAACTCTGGCTTCTGCCACCACTGGTCTTGTGCTGGGACCGGTAGCCACTATCGGAGCATACGCTCATAGTCTTATATCCGGATTCACCTATGCACAAACCTTCGGGTTTGCTCTGGCATCGAGTCTCACTTTCGACTTTTTTATGAACGACAACAAGATGCTTACTCAATGGCTGGGCGGACCTCTTGGACGTAGTCTTGACAAAATTAATCGCTGGTGGGGCGAAGGTGAAACGGACGATGAGTATTTGAAACGTACGGCTATTGCCTCGCCTCAGGGTTTTAGTGAGACCGATGAAGCCTATGCAAATCAGATCAAAGCAAATAGCACGATGTATGGCTGGACTCGACAGGAAAATTATCTGCAGTTCCGTGAGCGCCGTGATCGCACCATGAAACTGTTTGAGAATGGCTGGGAAAAATACTTCAGGGAAAATGTACCTAAATGGTCGTTTTCCCATGCAGAAAGTGTTCCTTACTTCTATACCCTCGGAACTTTCTACGAATGGCGACGAGGCGATGATAAAAAAGTCCACGGTCATACAACTCGTTCCCACGCTCTGCGTGGGAATGCATACCCCCAGGTGAAAAACTGATTTTACACGCGAGATAAGGTATGGGTTGCCAGCCATGGTCTATTCTAAGTTGCTTCTTTGCCTGCTGTGAAAATCACTTTTCACGGTAATCAATCTACCAGCCCTGAGGTAGTCGAATGACAAATGCTTGCCCCAATGCATTAAGCCTTGCTGTAATCGCTGTAATCAGCTCTTGCATCATTGGCACACAGGCACTGGCCGATCGGAAGCTGCAGACCAGATCTATCGATATTCTGGTCAATGGGCATAAGGAGTTTACCAATAGTGAAATCATGGTTCGACCGACTTTAGGTCATGACAAGCAGCCAATACCCAAGTCCGTTACGACCACCTACCCTGCTGTAGACAGAATAAGCATAAACCCTGACCGTCCTTCGTTAACATTTACACAAATTCTTTCTGGTCTAAATGGCGACGCTTCCATTGTTGATCTGTTTGAAACTGACGAGAATAACGTTGCTCAGAAATACACCAAAATCCTGAAGGTAGGTAATGAGGGAGTCTTCAGGTTCACCCATAACCTTGAAGAAACGGAACTGGTCATTGAAGTCAGGGCCGGAATGACCGATCAGGATTCAGTTGATGCTGTTAGTGCATATCATTGGGTAGATGATGCTGAAGCATTAGAACCCTTGACGAAAAGCGCCGCCCCCTTAGGACTGGTTGGATTACTGGAAGCTGTCTATGAGAGAACAGGAAACCTGGGCGCAAGCAATCACTATGTTGCCCTTGCAACCATTGAGGTAGAAAAAGTTGCAGTGAACGGACGTACCTTCATGCGTCTTATCGCTTCGGGCGATCACCCCCCTGAATTACAGCGGCTGGATCAATCACTCTTTATCAACGACGATGCCCTCCTGGCAGCAGCCACCTCAGCCTATTACCAGGTTCATGTTGCGGGAAAGGATTTACAACAGCAGGCGCTTAATGAACTCTTGGCACACAGCAAACCCGTCGGCTATGTTGTACACGCCGACGATGATGCAAAGGTTTATCCCGTGCCTGCGGGTTATCCAAAGCTGGAAGTTACAGAAGCTCCGGGAGAGGTCATCGTTTTTCATGGTCAGATGCCGAAACCGGATGATATCGCTTTTGTAGAAAGCCTCTATAACCTCTGGAAAGAAGCTGAGGCTAATGACCTCGCCCTCGCCCCTGCAGTGGCAGCAAAAGTAGTAAGACATGATGTCAAAAGCTACCGGTACGTCATTCGAAGCAGGCAAATGACAATATTGGAGGAGTTTGTTGCGCGGCACGAGGCTGAAGTTCACGAAGATCAACCGATGACGCTCACAAACGAAGATAAACTGGCAATGCGTGCGCTTGTTGACTACGAATATCTCCAGCAGGCATTAGCGAGTGCTGGTGCAGCTCGCTCGACGGATCTCAGTAAATTTGAATTCACAATGGAACACATCAGAGTTGCTTCGGCGGTTATCACGCCGCCCTGGATGCAAACTCAACTGGTAGAGCACTTCGGCTTCAGACCCGCATTTAGAAATCTTCTGATTAACCTGCATTTTGTTCAGAATCTTCAGAATCTTATACCCTTTTTCAAAGATATAAACTATGCGCAGACGGGTCCTCTTGAGAAGGACAAAAAGTTTGCTGCCCAAGTCATAGGAGACATGGCCAAACAGCTGTTAAAGAAACTGGACAAGCTGCAGGAAGAAGAAAATAAACTCCTCGGAATTCGAAACAACTTAAAGGACACTTTGGAGCAAGTCTATGTCAGTCGAAAGGAAAAACTGAAAGCACAATGCCAGTATCGGAAAATTGAGGATAAGCTTGCAAAGCTTCATGTCGAACTGGAAGATCTGGAAAATCTGAAGCTGAAACGTCTGCTGGAAGTTCGACAAGTCCCGAATCCGGAAACAAAAGTTCATATTATCAGAACAGAGCCCACAAAAGCGATTAACGCTCAAATGGCTGCAGAGCTTGGTATTGACAACTGGGATGATACCCTGCCACTCAACGAACAATTCACACTCATAGAAAAGAAAATTAATGAAATATACAGATCGATGGCCGCAACAGAACAGCCTGATGAAGAAACTCTAACAGCAGAACCAACGGCCATTGCTAGCTGGCGAGGCATTGCTCCGATCAATAAAATCAATCCGCGCACCCTTCTGTTCATTCAAAAACGGCTGCAACAAAACATTATACGACCCGAGCAGGAAGTATCGGAAAGGCTGACTATCTTTGAGAATTATCTCGGTCTGGTTCCGGAAAACAAAGATGACCTTAATGCCCGACACCAAGCCATTCATCGGCACCTGAGGCAGCAGGCGACCGAAATCGTTCAACAACCCTTCCAGGATCAACAACAGGAAGCCAGACAAACTCCAGAGCTGGAACAACTCGTTCGGGATACCAGAGCAGGTGCCATAAAAGCCCGCAACGCTCAACTGGCAGCAGAGCTTGGTATTGATGACTGGGATGATGCCCTGCCACTCGAAGAACAGGCCAGACTCATCAGAAATAAAATCCAGGAAATAAATCCATCGGTTACCGAACAGTCTGAAGAAGAAACTGTAAAAGCAAAAACGGCGGGCATTGGAAACAAGGATTGCTTTATTTTGGTCAATGAAGATGAGCTGGCGGCCTTGGAAGCTCAGCTGGGCATTGTCCCGGATAAAGAAGATGACCTGAAAGCTCGTCACGAGAGGCTTCTGGAAAACTTTGAGCAGCACGCAGAACTGAAAAACCGGTTACAGAAACTTCAGCAGCAAGCCGATCAGGTTCCCGACCTGGAAAGGATACTTCTTACCGTCAGGAAAATTGCCAGAAAAACTCACTACGCTTATACAGCAGCCAAGCTGGGTATTGATGACTGGGATGATACCCTGCCACTGGACGAACAATTCACACTCATACAAAAGATAATTAATGAAATTTACAGATCGATGGCCGCAACAGGGCAGCCTGATGAAGAAACTCTAGCCGCAGAACCAACGGCTATTGGTGGCTGGCGAGGCATTGCTCCGGTCAATAAAATCAATCCGCGCACCCTTCTGTTCATTCAACAACGGCTGCAACAAAACATTATACGACCCGAGCAGGAAGTATTGGAAAGGCTGACTATCTTTGAGAATTATCTCGGTCTGGTTCCGGAAAATAAAGATGACCTTAATGCCCGTCACCAAGCCATTGCGCAGCACCTGAAGCAGCAGGCGACCGAAATTGTTCAACAACCTTTCCAGGATCAACAACAGGAAGCCAGACAAACTCCAGAGCTGGAACAACTCGTTCAAGATGCCAGAGCAGATGCCATAAAAGCCCGCAACGCGCAACTGGCAGCAGAGCTTGGTATTGATGACTGGGATGATGCCCAGCCACCCGAAGAACAAGCCAGGCTGATCAGAGAAAGAATTGCTGAAGTCAACCCGTTCTTAGCCGCAACACCCGACGAAGACGCCGTAAAAGCAAAACTGGTAGCCATTGAAAGCGAACACGGTATTACCCCAAACAATGAAAACAATCCGGATGCCCGCCATCAGTTCCTTCAACAGCACCCGCAGCCAGGGAGCACCAGCAAAGAGACTGGAAAAGACGCTGAAATAAAAGCCCGCTATGCAATCATTGCCGCACATTTAAACATTGAGAATTTTGATAGCAATACAGATAAAGACGCTCAACACGAACGCCTGATTCAACGGCTTAATACAATGGAGGCTCAACTGCAACGGCAGCGTCAACAACTTTATATAATGGCCTTGGAACAGGATTCAGAGAATTCCTATACTATGGCCAGAAAAAATGCTCTGGCAGCGGTTCCTGATGTTGATCTGACTGAAGACAAGACACTGAAAGATCGCGCCGGCCTGGAGTTAACAATACGCTCCAAACTCTTCAGGCTTAGAGATCTGGAAAAAGAACTGGATGACATCAGAACACCAGGCCACCCCAAAGCCACGCCTGTGGTGCTTGGGAAGCTGCTTGCCGTGGAAAAAGCCCTGGAGATGAATCCCCCCAGTGAAGAGCAGGATCAGTATCAACGCCGCCAGGCCATTTCTGACGACATCAAGTCACAGATCGCAGACGCCAGACAGCGGGCAGAGGAAAAGGCTCTGAGCCTACTGGCAGCCATAGAACAGGTTTTCGACATCAATGTCAATGAAGATGATGACAGAGTAGCAAGACTTGTCAGGGTTCGTGCAAGACTTGGTGGCGATGACGTCTCAAAACAGATGCTGGATGAGATCGTTAACATTCTCTGGCAAGACGACACATTGGTGATGATGAAAAACTTCAAACCCGTGGTCGAGAGCCCTCACAAAAGTATTACTCTTCCTGATGAGAAAAAAGGAAGGCAAGAATGGCTTGATCTGATTGCCAGGCGTCTGACCTATAAAGTCGAAGAAGTGGATCAGCGTGCCAGGGAACAACAAAATCGTTTGCTTGCAGCCGTAGAGTACAATCTGGAGATATACCCTTCTGTATACATTGCTGCCAGAGAAAGGGGCAAGGTTTTTACTACTGAACTGGCCAGTGTTCTGCAGGTAAAGTTTGAACACGACGTCAGCCTGTCTGACCTGAAGGATGCTTTAACAGCCAGAATTCAGGCAATTCGGGATGAAGTCAACGAAGTCTATGACGATGAAGCTGTGAAAAGAATCCGGAACAATCAAATAGCTCATCAACTCAACATCTGGGACTATAAAGGGCATGAAAGAATCGACGACCAGAACGGCCTGATTAATGCAAAACTTCAATGGCTGGATGAAGAAGTTTTCAAAGCGGGTCAACCTGATGTTAATGAGCGTATCTCCGCCATTGAGGATGAGCTTGACAGGCAAATGGCCCGCCTGGGGCCCAAGCCCCGATACGTTCTTGATCGTGAAGTAGCCGGAGCCAGGCGAGCACTGAAAGCAGCCGAAAGTGAGCTGGAGACAGCTCATCGCAAACTGGATGCTATGGGTCGCAAACAATGGCTATCTGCACAGAGCCCTGCAGACCTCCAACATCCCTCGGATGAAGATGACCCGGCTGACAATCAGCCGGTAAAAAAGATTCAGATTGAGCTGGGTCTGCCTGCAGGTGACGAGCAAACCGATGCAGATCGATTACTCATGATCGAGAATTTCCTGCTGGAACAGAGTGCAGAAATACGAGATGAAGTCCTGAAGGAACTGAGAGTCAGAACCCATCTGAACATCCAGATGCATCCCAACCCCGAATCAGTGGGAGAAGGTGAATGCATTATGTCTATTGAATACAATTCAGATAGTCATGGCCGGGACACAACCGATGAAATCGATGAAGCGCGGGATGGATTGCCTTTAACCGGGAAAAAGTTCGCCCAGGTCACAGAATTCCTGCGTGAGCACGACAGGAAAAGTAAGGATTTAGCCGAGGCAATCACTGAAGAAGCTGTTGCGCGAAAGAATCTGGTTCGTAAAGAGCAGGAGATTTTTGCGCGAGCGAATACCGTTCCTAAAGAACCGGAGATGTTCGAATCTGAAAACATTAATGAGCAATCGACAAGCTCAAATAAGCTCGAGTGGGATCTGCTGAGTTCAGCCCTGGATCAGAAAAGAGAAGCTGTATCAGAAGCAGAAAAAGCTCTGGCAGATCATCATGAAGCGACTCTTGACGCCACTGAAGAAGCCCTGGGCCTTAAACCAGCCCCCTCTGGCACCCATGAACAACGGATTAATGCCCTCAGAAACACACAGAGACAACTGGGCGTTAACGACCGCAGGATCCGACAACCGATTCAGGAACTGGTCCGTCATGGTCGTCTGAAAGCTGAGATTAAAGTTAGGAAAGCAGACATAGAGAGACTGAAAAAAGTCCTGGAGGCTGCCGAAGAAGCCGTCAACAATGATGACGGGCCCTTTCAATACACGCCGGAACAGGTAAAAGTTCTGGACGCTATCCAAAGATTCACGCAAAACCCTCTCAAAAAACAAGCCCTGGAAGCTGCAATGGTTCTGGCAGAGGCAACAACCCTGAGCGGTAAACCAATGCCACTCCTTACGGCTTTCGATTTTGACGATGAATTTGCATCCATTCGTTTGCAGGCAATGGCCGGAGACGCTCTGACCTTTGATGAGACCCGCCAGATTGTGGAGGTCTTCAGGAATCTGAAAACCAGCTTTCCGCAAAGCCCTGACGAGCCTGCAGGATATCGGACCCTGAATGTCCTGGAAGAAGTCCACAGGCTTGTGCAATTGTCCAGGCAAGAGATAGAAACAGGAGCACAGGAATACGACGAAGAAATTCGTGACATGGGCTCAGCAGATAGTCACTACGTCCAACATGAATCAGGGGACCTGAAAGGCTTCTCGGAATACCTCAATACCCGTTCTGCCAGTGGCAACAAGATCATAGCCCTGCTACAGGAAGGTCTGATCAGTAAAGTTGAACTTGAGAACTATATAAAAGCCGTCAGATTTGTCGAAGGTTATCCGACAGTGGCTGAATTTGAACACTTCCTCGGCTACAAACACGGCGTCAATGTGCCCCACTTCAAAGCCGTTGTCCAGATGCTGTCTGACAAGGGGGTTGAGAAATTCATGCAGAGTGCCATTACTCCTGTGAGCATAACAGCAACTGGTCCGGCGGGTATGAAAGAATCTGTTGCCGGCATGAAAGAATACGCCGCTGCTGTCATCGCCAATTACGTGCTTGATGATATTGCCTTTGACAACGGCCGCAGGACGGCAGCATTCCTGACCAATGTTCAGGACACACTGACACCTTATGCCAATGCTGCTGGCCTGTCTGAATCAGACCTGATCAAGGTGGTCCATGGTACGTTGAAGCAGGCTCATGCCGCCGCAGTTGAACGGCAACTGTCGGATTTCTGGGTCAAACCTTCTGCCTCCCTGGTACAGGCTGTCACCTGGTACTACTCCAGCTACAAACCGCTGCTGACCACCACTGACAGCCGGAATGCTGCCAAACTGTCTCTCTCAGGTATGTCGTACCTCTACCTTCTGGATCTGACCAACCGGGGTGATTACCTGCACAGAATGCTCATACCTTTCCAGCGCTGGTTGCAACATTACGGCATTGATCCTGAGCGAACCGGCCAATATGCCTATCACAGTGGCATTGAACAAATCTCTGAAGTGGGCGGGCTGGCCATGCCATTGGGCAAGGCCGCTTCCTCAGTCATTCTGCTGAGAACCGGCTCTATGTTATTTGCCCGGCAGCACAGCGCTAATCCTCAAATGTATCGCAGCATTTCCCGTCTGGTGCCGGAAATAGTGAAATCCATGGGTTCAGGACAGGGAGTTCAGGTGCCGCTGCTGCACAGGGTGACACCACAAAAAGTGAAAACTCTGGCCTCTGTCACAGCCAGTCTGGTGCTGGGTCCGGTAGCCACTGTCGGAGCATACGCCCAGGGTCTGATATCCGGGTTTACCTACGCTCAGAGCTTCGGATTCGCTCTGGCGTCGAGCCTCACTTTCGACTTCTTTATGAACGACAACAAGATGCTCACTCAATGGCTGGGTGGTCCTCTGGGCCGCAGTCTTGACAAGATTAATCGCTGGACAGGCGTTGGGGAAACGACAGACGACTATGTGAAACGTACGACTATTGCCAGACCCCAACACTCCGATGAAACCGATGAAGCCTATGCAAACCTCGTTAAAGCAAATAACACCCTGTATGGCTGGACTCGACATGAAAATTACCTGCAGTTCCGTGAACGCCGGGATCGCACCATGAAACTGTTTGAGAATGGCTGGGAGAAATACTTCAGGGAAAATTTGCCCAAATGGTCATTCTCCCATGCAGAAAGTATTCCTTACATTTACACTCTCGGAACCTTCTACGACTGGCAACAGGGCAATAATAAGAAAGCACCTGCTGGTGAAAAGACAAATGCCCCTCAATCAAGCTTTCTACCTGCTGCCTCAGCAGACTCACTTAATTAAAACCCGCCGGGTGTGACAATCACTCTTCACGGTAATAAAAATACTCAGCTCTATGGTTTTAGAATGACAAATGCTCGCCCCAATGCATTAAGCCTTACAGTGGCCGTTGCAATCAGCTCTTCCATCGTTAGTACACAGACACTGGCCGATCGCAGGCTGCAGACAAGATCTGTGGATATTTCGGGCAGTGAACATGTGGAGTTTATCCAGAGTGAGGTCCTGGTTCAGCCAACTCCAGGTGATGACCAGCAGCCCATTCCCAAATCCTTTACCACCACCTACCCTGATCAGACAGAAGTCAGAGCGGGCTTCGACGTACCTTCTGAAGGCTTCACAGACATTCTTTCTGGCATCGAGGGTGGCGTTACCAGCGTTGACCTGTTTGCAACCGGCGAGAATGACGTTGCTCAGAAGTACACCAAAGTTCTCAAGGTCGGCGATGAGGGTGTCTTCAGGTTCTCCCATAACCTTGCAGAGGATAAACTGGTCATTGAAGTCAGAAAAGGAATGACCGATCAGAATTCAATTGCGGCTGTTCGTGCTCAATCAGGTGACATTCAACCATTAGACCCTTTTACAAATATTGCCAATCCCGAACAACTGGCCGGAGTGCTCAAAGGTGCCAACGAAAGAGCAGGAAGTCTTGGCGAAGCTGATCACTATGTTGCCCTTGCCACCGTTGAAGTAAAAAAGGTTGCAGTAAACGGGCGCACCTTCATGCGTCTTATTGCTGCAGGCGATCAGCCTCCTGAACTTAAACGCCTGGGACAATCGCTCTTTGTCAATGATGAGGCGCTTTTTGCAGCAGCCACCTCTGCCTATACCCAGGTTCATGTTCTGGGGGGAGATATACAACAGCAGGTCCTGCAGGATCTGTTGTTTGATCATAAACCCGTCGGCTATGTTGTATACGTTGAGGATGACACTCAGGCATATCATGTACCTGAACTTTATCCAACACTGGAAGTGGCTGAGATTTCGGAAAAGATGATTGTTTTCCGTGGTCAGAAACAGAATCCAGCCGACATAGCTCTTGCGGAAACTCTCTTTTACACCTGGGAGAAATATCTCGGCGATGACCCCGATCCTGCGATAACAACACTGGTTAAAAAAGACAAGCTCAGAAGCTACCAGTACTCCATTCGAAGCAGGCAGATGCAAATGCTGGAGGAATTAGCTGCATATCAGGATATTAAATTTGATGCATATCAACCGGAGATGCTTGCGTACTATGAATCTCTTCTGCAGGCATTGATCATTGCTACTCCAGACAAGGCAGATGAATTTGAATTGACATTAGGACATATCAGAGTCGCTGCCTCGGTCACCACGCCAAGCTGGCTGCAAATTCAACTCGCAAAACACTTCCGCTTCAAACCCAGACTCAGAAATCTTCTGAATAATCCGCACTTTGTTGAGAAAATTCAGGAGATCACAACCTTTCTCGCCGATATCAATCGAACAAGGATTCCCGAGGAATACGAAGAGTTTACTTCCGAAGTCATGAACAACAAGGACAGACAGCTGCTTGAAATTTACAACAAACTGGAGGAGCTTAGGGCAAAACAACCCGAAATACGTAAGCCAAACAAAAAATTGCTTCGCGCAATGGCAGCAGAGCCTGGTATTGATGACTGGAACGATATCCAACCCCCCGAAGAAAAAGCCAGGCTCATCAGAAAGAAAATGCGACCGGTTCCTGCAACAGGAAAGTCTCGGAAAAAAGCTATAAAAGAAATACTGACGGATCTTGAGAACACACTCGAAATCACTCCTGACAATGAAAACGATCTGGATTTACGCTATCAGGGTATCCAACAATACCTGCATCAAAATGAAGGACTAATCCATGGGCCAGTCCAGCATAAACTGGCTATCTTTTTTGAAGGTCAGCTTGGTCTGGTCCCTGATAACAAAATGGACACGCAAGTGAGCAGCATTACAGAGTCTGAAAATGACGCTGACATCAAAGCCCTCTGTGCAACCGTTGCCAGGTATTTAAACATTCAGGATTTTGATAGCGATGCAGATGTTGAAGTTCAACAAGAACGCCTGATTCAAAAACTTAAGACAATGAATGTTCAGGGAGAAACTCTGCGTCAGCAACTTAAGGCAATGAGTGCTCAGGAAGAAAGTCTGCGCGAACAACTTAGCGCAATGGGAAACCTACTCCATAGGGAAGCTTTTTACACCAGGGCCAGAAAAGACGCTCTGGCAGAGGTTCTTGGGATCAATCCGGGTGAAGATCCCCTCCTGGAGGACCGTGCCAGCCTGGAATCAAAGGTAAATGACATGCTCTTCGAGCTTTCAGAGCTGGAAACAGAACTGGAAGACATCAAAACACCAGGCCATCCCGAAGTCATGCCTGAAGTATTGGAGACACTTCTTGCGACGTTAACAGGTCTGGAGGGAAAGAATTATTTCCATTTCAGAGAAAAGGAGAATGTCTATGACCTTCGTCAGTCCCTTTCTGAAAAAATGCATCTACACATCAGAGAAGCCAGAAAGCGGTCAGAGGAAGAGGCCCTGAACGCACTGCACGGCCTGGAAATATTACTCAACATCAAAGTCAATGTAAGTGATTACAAAGCAGCAAGAATGGAAAGGCTTCTTGCAAGACTTGATGCCCGTCATGTTTCAAATTTTGAGCTGGATGAAATGCGAAGGATACTCTGGGAAGCTGGCGGGCCAGGCTGGAGAGATCTGGAGGGGAATCCAGAAGAGATAAAAATCAAGCTCAACAGCATTCGTCATCGCCTCAGGTATGTTGTTGAAGAACCGGATCAGCGGGCCAGAATACGACAGGCAGGTCATCTTATCGTTCTGGAGGACCAGTTAAATATCGCCCCTTATGAAAACCCTGCTGCCAGAGGGAGAGGCAAAAGTTTAACAGACAAACTGGCCAGTGATCTGAATATAGGATTTGAAGACGATGCACAACTGACTGACCGGCAGTATGCTCTGGGAGGCAGAATTCAGGAATTACGGGATGAACTGCTTGAAGTCCATGAAGATGAAGATGCCAGGAGAGCCTGGAACAATAACATTGCACATCAACTCAAGGTTATAGATTATGAGGATGATGCCAGCATCGACGACCAGAACCGTTTAATTAGAGCAAAGCTCCAACAGCTGGATGAAGAAGTTTTCAAAGCCGGTCAGCCTGACGTTAATGAGCGTCTGGCAGCCATTGATGAAGAGCTTGACAGGCAAGTGGCTCGTCTGGGACCTAAACCCCGATACATTCTTGACAGTGATGCAGGCAGAGCCAGACGAATGATAGCAAAAGCCGAAAGCGAGCTGGCAGATGTTCATTGCAGACTAAACAGGCTTAGTAACAATAAAGACGACAATGACAGTATACGAAGCATTAAGGCACTTCAGAGCGAGTTGAATCTGTCTGGTAAATTGCAAACCCTCCCAGAGCGGGAACAGGCCCGTCTGGAGGACGAGATTGAAACCAGGAAAGCAGATATTGAGAGAATGAAAGGAGTCCTGATGGCGACAGAGAAAGCCATCGAAAGTGACGGCGGTCCCTTCCAGTTCACGCTGGAACAGGCAAAAGTTCTGAAGGACATTCACAAACTCACACAGCAGCACCCTCTCATAAAACAGGCTCTGGAAGCCGCTATTGGCCTGAGAAAAGCAGCAAAAGAAAGCGGTAAGGCATTACCTGGCCTTGTCACTTTCGATTTTGACGATGAGTTTGCACCGATTCGCTTGCAGGCAGGGGTCGGAGACAAACTGACGTTTAAACAGGCCAGCCGGATTGTAGAAATTTTCAAGAGACTGAAGACGACAAGCTTCCCAGCCCCCACTCTCGAGCAACCCCGGAATGCCATCAAAGAAGTCAACTCTCTGGCGCACCGGGCATGGGATGAGACAGGAAATGGGGCACAAGAATACGACAACGAAATTCACGGTATAGGCTTAGCAGGTATTCACAGCGAAGATCCTGAACCGGAGGATCTGAAAAGCTTCCCGGAATACTTCGCTAGCCATTCTGCCAGTGGCAACAAGATAATCACTTTGCTACATGAAGGTCTGATCAGCAAGGCTGAACTTGAGAACTACATGAAGGTAGTCAGAGGTCTCGATGGTTATCAGACAGTGGACGAATTTGAACATTTCCTTGGCTACAGACACGGCGTCAATGTGCCTCACTTCAAAGCCGCTGTCCGGATGCTGTCCGACCAGGGTGCTGAGAAATTCATGCTGAGTGCCTTTACACCAGCGTCCGTGACTGCAACTGGCCCGGCCGCTATGAAAGAGTCGGTTGTCGGCATGAAAGAGTATGCCGCTGCTGTCATCACCAACTATGTTCTTGACGATATTGCCTTTGAAAATGGCCGCAGGACGGCAGCATTTCTGGCCAATGCTCAGGATACCCTGACACCTTATGCCCATGCTGTCGGAATATCTGAATCAGAACTGATCAAAGCCATTCATGGCACATTGTTACAGGCTCATGCCACAGCGGTCGAGCAACAGCTCAATGATTACTGGCTCAAACCTTCAGCCTTTCTGGTACAGGCTGTGACCTGGTACTACTCCAGCCACAAGCCACTATTGGTGACCCATGACGTATGGCAGGCTGCCGAGCTGTCCTTCTCAAACATGTTGTTACTCTATCTTCTGGATCTGACCAACAGGGGTGATTACGCCCACAGAATGCTCACACCTTTTCAGCACTGGTTGGAACTTTACGGTGTTGATCCTGATCGAACCGGGCAATATGCCTACCACAGCGGAATTGAAAAATTCTCTGAAGCGGCCGGGCGGCTGGCCATGCCATTGGGCAAGGCGGCTTCCTCAGTCATTCTGCTGAAAACCGGCTCCATGCTGTTTGCCAGACAATACAACGCCAGCCCGCACAGGTATCGCAGCATTTCCCGTCTGGTACCGGAAATAATGAAATCCATGGGTTCCGGACAAGGGGTTCAGGTACCGCTGCTGCACAGTCTGACACCACAAAAAGTAAAAACTCTGGCCTCGGCTACTGCCGGTCTGGTGATGGGTCCGGTAGCCACTTTCGGAGCATACGCTCATGGTCTTGTCTCCTGGTTCACCTATGCTCAGACATTCGGGTTTGCTCTGGCGTCGAGTCTCACTTTCGACTTCTTCATGAACGACAACAGGATGCTTACTCAATGGCTGGGTGGACCTCTGGGCCGAGGTCTCGACAAGATTAACCGCTGGCGGGGCGTGGGTGAAACGGACGCTGAATATTTGAAACGTACGGCTATTGCCTCACCTCAAGGTTTCAGTGAAAACGATGAAGAGTACGCAAACCGTGTTAAAGAAAATGACATGATGCATGGCTGGACTCGACACGAAAATTACCTGCAGTTCCGTGAACGTCGTGATCGTACCATGAAACTGTTTGAGAATGGCTGGGAGAATTACTTCAAGAAAAATGTGCCTAAATGGTCGTTTTCCCATGCAGAAAGTATTCCTTACTCCTACACTCTGGGTGCCTTCTACAATTTGCAACAGGGCGATGAACAGAAAATAAGCGATTGACAGCCATAAGGGATTAGCAGCCGCTTCCCCACCTGTTGTGCCAGTCACTTTTCACAGTGCTAAAAATACTTAGCTCTGAGGTAGTAGAATGACAAGTGCTCGCCTCAATGTATTAAGCCTGGCTGTGGCCGTTGCAATCAGCTCTTCCATCATTGCCAGCCAGGCACTGGGTGATCGCAGGCTGCTAATAAAGTCTGTCGATATTCTGGACAGTGTACACGTAGAGTATACCCAGAGCGAGGTCATGGTTCAGCCAACCTTAGGTGATGACCGACAACCCATACCCAAATCCTTCACAACCACCTACACTTATCTGACTCAAACCAGAGCAGGCTACGAGGTTCCTTCTCAAGGCTTCACGGACGTCCTTTCTGGCATCGAGGGAGGTGTTTCCAGTGTTGATCTGTTTGAAACAGACGAGAATGACGTTGCCCGCAAATACACCAAAGTCCTCAAGGTAGGTAATGAGGGGGTCTTCAGGTTTACCCATAACCTTGCCAAAAAGGAACTGGTCATTGAAGTCAGAAACGAAATGACCGATCAGAATTTAATTGAAGCTATTTTAACTCAATCAGGCGACACCCAACCATTAGAACCCTTAACAAAAGTTGCCAGCCCCGAACTACTAACCGCAGTACTGAAAGGCGTCAGTGGAAGTATAGGAAACCTTGGCGAAGTTGATAATTACGTTGCCCTTGCCACTATTGAAGTAGACGAAGTTAAAGTTGACGGGCGTACCTTCATGCGTCTTATCGCAACCGACGATCAGCCCCCGGATCTGCAACGCCTGGGTCAATCGCTCTTTGTCAATGATGAAGCTCTTTTCGCAGCCGCCACATCTGCCTATACCCAGGTTCATCTTCTGGGGAAGGATTTACAACAGGAAGCCCTGAATGATCTGTTGTCCTACCATAAACCCATCGGCTACGTTGTATACATTGAGGATGACTCACAGGCTTATCCTGTGCCCGCTGGTTATCCAAAGCTGGAAGTGAAACAGGCTCCGGGGGAAGCTATTGTTTTCCATAGTCAGAAGCAGAATCCGACTGACATCGCTTTTGTGGAAAGCCTCTATAACCTCCTTCAAAAAGACATCACTGACAACAGCATTCCTCCGGCAACAGCTCAGGTAGAAAAAGATAAGGTCAAAAGTTACCAGTACGTCATTCGAAGCAGGCAAATGGCATTGCTGGAGGAGATAGCTGTTCAGCTCAATAGTGAGCCTGGCAGAGCAAAACTGATTACGCTTGCATACTATGAATCTCTCCAGCAGGCATTAAGCAGTGCTACTCCGGAAAAAACAGATAACTTTGAATTCGCATCAGGACACATCAGATTGGCTTCGTCAATGGTCACGCCAACCTGGATGCACAGTCAACTCGTAAAACACTTCGGTTTCAAACCCGCCATTAAAAATTTTCTGACCAGTCAGCTCTTTATTCAGAATATTCAGGAAGTAACAACCATTATAAGCCGTATCAACGAAGTGCAGGCCGATGTCTTTGAAGACAACAGAAAGTTTGCTTCCAAAGTCACAGACGACATGGCCAGACAGCTGAATAAGATAGAAAGCGAGCTGGAAGAGCAGCAGCAGGTAAAAGAAGTCAGACTCATCCAGCTTGAAAAGGAGTTAATGCTCATAAGGAACAGAGTCTCTGATGATGTAAAGAGTAAAGTCAGACTTCTTCAACGCAGGAAACAAGTTGAGGATGAGTTTTTAGAGGTTCGTAACCTGATGAGAGGACTGCAAAACCAGTCACAGAAACTTCAGCAGGAAGTCAGAGGAATTCCAAAGCTGGAACAACGCGTACGTGATACCAGAGCAGATATCGCAGCTGTCAGAGCAAATGCCAAAAAAGCATTCAACGCTGAACTGGCAGACGATCTTGGTATTGATGACTGGGATACTAGCAAGCCACTCAAAGAACAAGTCAGACTGATCAGAAAAAAAATTGATGAAGTCTTCAGGCTGACGGCCTCAATGGATCCGCCTGTGGGAGATTCTCCCAAAGAAATACTGGCGGCCCTGGAATTACGGCTTGGTATTTTTCTGGTCACTGAAAAGGATCCGGCTGCCCACTTTGAGTTCATTCAAAGACAATTTCATAAATACGCAGAACAGAACCATGAGGTGCTCCTTGAGAAAATGGGTATCGTTGAAAGAGTGCTGGGTCTGGCTCCGAAAAACAATGATGACCTGATAGGCCGTCAATATGCCATTTATCAGGCCATTGAGCAGTGCCTCAAGCAGTCGACAGTTCCGCTCGACCAGGAACATTCTTTTCCGCAACAGGGCGCCAGAACAGATGCTAAAAAAGAAGCTGAAATCAAAGCCTTCAATGCAGCCACTGCCAGACATTTAAACATTAAGGATTTTGATAGCAATGCAGACATTGACTCTCAACAAAAGCGGCTGTTTCACAGATTTAAGTCACTGAATGCTGCATTAAAGCGTCTTGATGAAATGAATGTTGAACAAGATCAACTGTTTAACAGATTTCAATCAATGAATGCTGCAATCGACGAATATCTGGAAAAGCTGCTTTGGAGTATTCGGAAACCCGATACCAAATACAGTTCGCAAGAAGATGACGTCAAAGTCAAGCAAGATGCTGTGGCAAAAGATTTACCCGTTCCAATGGATGAAGAAAGCACAATAGAACAACGCGACACGCTGATAGAAGGAATACATGGCCGTTCCTACAGTCCTACAAATTCTAAAGAACAACTGGACGACACCAGGAGACCGCCCCCTTCCAAAGCCAGGCCTGAAGTCATCAGAGAGCTGGGAGCTTTAAAAATGGCTTTGCAGAAGCGCCTCGGTGAAGAAAAAGATTTGTATTTCCATAGCATGGTCATTTCTGAAGACATCAAGAAATACATCAGAGAAGCCAGAAAGCATTCAGAGGAAGAAGCCCTGATCGTACTGGAAAACCTGGAAAGTTTATTCAACATCAAAATCAATGAAGGGGATGACAAAGCAGTAAGACTTCAAAGGCTTCGTACAAGGCTTGATGATGGTGGTGATATCACGCCCTATGAGCTGGACGAGATGGACAAGATCCTGTTTTGGGAAGCTGACAGCACTGCTCAGGAGGATCCGGCAGAGAGGGATATCAGACTCGGCAGGTTTCGTGAGCGTCTTACCTTTAAAGTCGAAGAATCGCAGCAACGAGCCAGAGAAAAACAGGCAGAATATCTTGCCACTGTGGAGGATGAGCTAAATATCGATCCTTATGAAAACCCTGCCGCTAAAGAAAGAGGAAGAACTTTGACAACTAAACTGGCCAGTATTCTAGAGGTAAAGTTTGCTACAGGTGCCAGCCTGTCTGACCATCAGTATGATCTGAGACGCAGAATTAAGGTAGTACGGAATAAAGTAAACACAGCCGTTAAAGATAAAAATGATGAATCTATCAAGAGAGTCTATAACAACAGAATTGCTCATCGACTTAACATTGAAGACTATCAGGATGATGCCACTATAGCCGACCAAAACAGTCTGATTGATGCAAAACTCCAACAGCTGGACAAAGACGTCATTGTAGCGGGCCAGCCTGATATTGATGAACGTATCGCCGCCATTGAAGATGAGCTTGACAGGCGAATGGCTCCTCAGGGTTCCAAGCCCCGATTCGTGCTTGATCGTTGTCTGGCTAAAGCCAGACGAGGACTGGAAGAAGCTGAAAGTGAACTGGCAGATGTTAATCGCAAACTGAATGCTATTGGTCACAAACAAGTCGTTTTTGTGAGTCGTGATGACGTTGAACCCATCTCGGATGAAGACGACAGAGCTTTCAATCAGGCAATGAAACATATTCAGACCGAACTGGGTCTGCCTGTGGGTGATGAGCAAACCCCTGAAGAACGAGTAGACGACATCAGACATTTCATGGGGGAGCAAGGTGCAGATAGACGAGATGAAATCGTTGAGCAACTGGGAGCTGTCGCAAAAGCTCTGAACATCCGGATAAAAGGCGGCCCGGGATCACCGCTAAAAGCTGACTACATTATTGCCATTTCCGCCTCTGCAGAGGCTCATGATTGGGACGAAATCAATGCAGCCGATGAAGCATTGGGTGAACTGCCTTTAACCAGGAAAAAATATTCTCAGGCCAAAGAATTCCTCCATGAGCATGACAGAAAAGCTAAGGACGCAGCATTTGCATTGTTGCAAAAAATTAGTGCACAAGAGAATCTGGATCTTAAAAAGGAGGGGATTAACCGTTTCGGAGACGCAGATCAAAAGGCTAAAACCGGACTTGAAAACAAAATGGCACTGCCGAAGACAGCCCCGGAACAAAAAAGTGACACTGAACCAGAAACATTGAAAACCCCGGAGGCTCATGAGGCAGAGATTAAAGCCACTGAAGATGCACAGGGTCCTGAACCAGACTTTACTGAGAACAGAAAACGGGTTAATGCCCTGAGAAACAAACCTCAGGTCAGGGAATTCCTGGATAAGCATGACCGAGAAAGTATGGACGCGGCATTAGCAGAATTTCAAAAGAGTATTGCGTTGAAGAATACGGATCATAGTAGTGAGGAGACTGAGAACGAAATTGAACCGCTGAATGCAGTCCTGAAGAAGAAAAGTGACGCTGCAGCAAAAGCTTTGGAAGTTCTGGAGGCTCATGAAGCGGATATTAAAACCACTGAAGAAGCCGTGGGTCTCAAACCAGGCACCAGTGACATCAGAAAAAGGGTTAATGCCCTTAGAATCAAAAGGGTAGAACTGGGTGGTAATGATGGTCATGGCTGCAAGATTCAGCAACTGATTCAGGAAAAGGCCCGTCTGACATTTGAGAGAGAAGCCTGGAAAGCAGACATTAAGAAAATGACGGAAAACCTGAAGACTGCTCAGGAAGCCGTCGAAAATTATCGCGCTCCCTTCCAACACACGCCGAGACAAGTAAAAGTTTTGGACGCTATCCTCGAATTCATGCAGCAGCACCCTCTCAAAAAACAAGCCCTGGAGGCTGCATTTGGCCTGACAGAAGCAGCAATAGAGTACGGAACACCTTTCCTTACAACTTTCCATTTTGACGATGAATTTGCACCCATTCGCTTACAGGCATTGGTCGGAGACAGACTGACGTTTGAGCAGGCCAGTCAGATTGTAGAAGTCTTCAGGATTTTGCAGAGGGACTTCCCGGTAAGCCTTTACAAGCCTCTGGAAAATCAGCCTGTGGATGCGCTGGAAGAACTCGAGTATCTGGTTTTCAGAGCCAGGAATGAGATGGAAACAGGGGCTCAACATTACGACGATGTCATTAAACGCATAGGCTCAACAGGCATTCAACACTTCGGGTACGAAACAGAGAATTTGAAAGGCTTCTCGGAATACTTCGCCAGCCATTCGGTCAGTGGTAACAAGATCATAGCTCTGCTACGGGAGGGTCTGATCAGCAAGGTTGAACTTGAGAACTATATGAAGATCAGCAGAAGTATTGATGGTTATCTGACAGGGAACGAATTTGAACACTTCATTGGCTGTAGACAAGGCGTCCATGTGCATCAGTTTAAAATGGTTGTCCGGATGCTGTCCGACAAGGGTGTTGAGGAATTTATGAAAAGTGCCTTTACACCTGTGCCCACGATCGCAACTGGTCCGGTAGCGATGAAAGAGTCTGTTGCCGGCATGAAAGAGTATGCCACCGCTGTCGTCGCCAACTACATACTTGATGATATTGCCTTTGAAAATGGCCGCAGGACGGCAGCCTATCTGGCCAATATTCAGGATACCCTGACACCTTACGTCAATGCTGCTGACCTGTTTGAGTCAGACCTGATAAAGATTATCCATAGCGTATTGATGCAGGCTCACGCCGCTGCGGTTGAGTACCAGCTAATGGATTACTGGGTCAAACCTTCAGCCTCTCTGGTACAAGCTGTCACCTGGTACTACACCAGCTACAAACCACTACTGGCAGTGACTGGGGCCTGGAAAGCTGCCAAAGCGTCCTTGTTAAGCACGGTGGATCTCTACATTCTGGATCTCACTAACAGGGGTGATTACACGCACAGAATGATCATACCTTTTCAGCACTGGTTGGAACACTACGGTATTGATCTTGACCGAACCGGCCAATATGCCTACCACGGCGGAGTTGAAAAAGTCTCTGAAGTGCTCGGCGGGCTGTACATGCCGTATGGCAGGACTGCTTCTTCAGTCATACTGTTGACAATCGGCTCCAGGTTGTTCACCAGACAGTGCCATGCCAACCCGCATATGTATCGCAGTATTTCCCGTCTGGTGCCCGAAATAGTGAAATCCATAGGTTCCGGACAGGGGGTTCAGGTACCCCTGCTGCACAGGGTAACACCACAAACAGTGAAAACGCTGGCCTCCGCCACAGCCGGTCTGGTTCTGGGCCCGGTTTCCACTGTTGGAGCATACGCTCATGGTCTTATATTCGGAATTACCTACGTTCAAGCGTTAGGAATTGCACTGGCGTCGAGTCTCACTTTCGACTTCTTTATGAACGACAACAAGATGCTCACTCAATGGCTGGGTGGACCCTTGGGCCGAGGTCTCGACAAGATTAATCGCTGGCGGGGCGTGGGTGAAACGCACGATGAATATTTGCAACGTACGGCTGTTGCCTCTCCTCAACGCTTCACTGAAACCGATGAAGAATACGCAAACCGTGTTAAAGCAAACAACACGATGTTCGGCTGGACTCGACATGAAAATTATCTGCAGTTTCGTGAACGCCGTGATCGCACCATGAAACTGTTTGAGAATGGCTGGGAGAAATACTTCAGGGAAAATGTGCCTAAATGGTCGTTTTCCCATGCAGAAAGTATTCCTTACTCCTACACTCTGGGCACCTTCTACAATTGGCAACAGGGCGATGACAAGAAGGCGCCTGTTCATGGTAAGAGAAACGCATCTCAATAAAGCTTTATATCGACCACCTCAGGCGAGCTCGAAACTGATGACAAGTGGGGCAAGCAGGAAAAGTCGCATAAGCGGAAAAGTCCTGTTGAATTAATCAGGCAACAGGCAACGACCTGCAATGACCGCTAAGACGCTAACGTCAAGTGTCACCTTTCCTTCTGAGCCCGACTTCTGAGCCAGCAAAGTCTGAAGCCAATCAAACAAGCGATTAAAAGCCGCTTCCTCATTGGTTGTGGCAATTTGTGGCAATCGATTTTCACAGTACTGAAAATACTTAGCTCTGAGGTGGTAGAATGACAAATGCTCGCCCCAATGCGCTGAGCCTTGCAGTGGCCGTTGCAATCAGCTCTTTCATTATTGCTACCCAGGCACTGGCCGATCGCAGGCTGCAGACAAAATCTGTCGATATTTCCGACAATAAACATGTAGAGTTTACCCACAGCGAGGTCAGGATTCAGCCAACTTTAGGTGATGACCAGCAACCCATACCCAAATCCTTCACAACTACCTACCCTGATCAGACTCTGGCCAGAGCAGGCTATAACGTTCCTTCTGAAGGTTTCACGGACGTTCTTTCTGGCATCGAGGGTGGTGTTTCCAGTGTTGATCAGTTTGAAACAGGTGACAATGACGTTGCTCAGAAATACACCAAAGTTCTGAAGGTTGGTAATGAGGGGATCTTCAGGTTTACCCATAACCTTGCAGAAAAGGAACTGATCATTGAAGTCAGAGACAGGATGACATCCCGGAATTCAATCAGGGCTGTTCGCGCTCAATTGGCCGACACCGAACGTTTAGAACCTCTGACAAAAATTGCCGACCCCGAACAACTGGCCGGAGTATTGAAAGCCGCCAGTGAAAGAGCAGGAAGCCTTGGCGCAGCGGATAAGTACACTGTTCTTGCCTCCATTAAAGTAGACGACGTTGAAGTGAACCGGCGCACCTTCATGCGTCTCGTCGCTTCAGGCGATCAGCCTCCTGAACTGCAGCGGCTGGATAAATCGCTCTATATCAATGATGAGGTTCTTTTAGCCGCAGCCACCTCAGCCTATACCCAGGTTTATGTTCTGGGAGAGATTTTACAACAGGAAGCTCTGAATGAACTTTTGGCATACCAGAAACCTGTCGGATATGTTGTACACGCTGAGGATGAAACAGAGGCTTATTATGTGCCTGATGGTCATCCAAGACTGGAAGTGACACAGACTCCGGGGGAGATTATTGTTTTCCGGGGTCAGAAGCAGAATCCGACCGATATTGCTTTTGTACAAGGCCTCTTAAACCTGAGAGAGGAAGATATCGCTGATACCCCCGCTCCAGCAGTCAGGGTAAAGGTTAAAAAAGACAGGCTCAAAAGCTATCAGTACATCATCCGAAGCAGGCAGATGGCAATGCTTGAGGAGTTTGCTACGGATCTGGCTGCCTATTTCGGTGTTGAATTTAAAGAAAATAAACTGTTGATGCTTGCACGCTATGAAGCGCTTCAGCAGGCATTGACCAGTGCTAATCCCGATAATGCAGATGAATTTGAATTCACACCAGCACATATCAAAGTCGCTTCCTCGGTCATGACGCCAATCTGGATACAGGTGCAACTCGAAAAGCACTTCAACTTCAAACCGTTACTGAGAGATCTTCTGACCAGCGAGCAATTTGTTCAACAAGTTCAGAAAGTTATACCCGTTGCAACGGAATTGTCTGCCGATACTTTTGGAGACGACGCCAGGTTTGCTACCCGAGTCTTTGGCGACATGACCAGACAGCTGCTTGAGATGGAAGACAAGCTGGAGGGGCTGAGTTTAAAAGCAGGCAAACTCGGCGAGCTTAAAAACTTCTTACAGTATTTAAGTGAAATAGCCAATATCAGCGTAGCGAAAAAGCAGAGAGCACAAGAACTCAAGAGGCTAATTGACGAGCAGCTGGAATGGCTTTTTCAAGATTGGAAACACGTGAAAAAATGGGTCGATAAACTTCGCCAGGAAGCCGATCAAATCCCGGAGCTGGAACAACAAGTTCGTGTCGCCAGAGCGAAAGCCACAAAATTTCGCAACTCTCAACTGGCAGCAGAACTTGGCATTGATGACTGGGATGATACCCAGCCCGACAATGAGCAAGAGAGACTCATCATAGAGAGGATTGATGAAATCATCAGAGCAGTTGCCTCAACAGCTGCCGTAACAGAAAAGTCTAAGGAAAAGACAGTTAAAACAAAACTCGCGGCTATTGAGGATCTGCTGGGTCTGGATCCGGATAACCAGGATGATCTGGAAGCTCGTCATCAGGCCATTAATCAGCAACTTGAGCAACGGGTAGCTCAGGCAGGTCATCAAGTTTTTCAGCATCAACAACTGGAAAACCGATTATGGTTAAAGGATCTTCAGGAAGAAGTCAGTCGAATTCCAGCGCTGCAAAAAGAATTTCGTGACTCAATACTGACAGAAAGAGAAGATTACAACACTCAAATGGCAAAAGAGCTTGGTATTGAGAACTGGGATAATACTGAACCACCAGAAGAGCAAGCCAGACTCATCAGACAGAAAATTAATGAAATCAGCCGACCTGTTGCGACAACAGATGCCCCGACAGAACAGCCTCGGGGAGACGCTGTAAAAGCAAAACTGGCAGCCATTGAAAACGAGCTTGAGATTAATCCAGCCAGTGAAAACGATCTGGATGCCCGCTACCATTTTATTCAAGAGCACCTGCAAGAAAAGTTAGAACTCACTGATAAGGCAATCGACAACAGACTGGCTACCATTGAAGATCAGCTCGGACTGATCCCGAATAACGACAATGAGCCGGAAGTCCGTTGCCAGACCATTCAAAAACAATTGAAGCAGAAGCTGAAGTTGGCTCAGGTCGATAAGGAACTTCTTCAGAGCACCGGAACATATACTGAAGAACTGACTGCAGTCAAAGCCCGCTATTTAACCATTGCTGCGCAACTAAACATTGAGGATTTTGACGGCAATGCCGAAATTTTTGCGCAGCAGGATCGCCTGCTTATGAAACTACAGACCATCAATGTTCATCAAAAACACAGGCTTAAGAAACTTGAGGCAATCAATGTTCAGGACGGGATGAAAGAAGCTTCCCTCAAGGTCAGGGAAAATGCTCTGGCGAACATTCTCGGTATAGAGATGAATGAAGAGCGCACATTAGAGGATCGAAGCGCCCTGATAGATGCAGCCTATAGCAAGGTTATCGAGTTTGCAGATTTGCAAGAAAAACTGAAAGACATCAGAACTCCGGGGCACCCCAGAGCCAAACCGGAAGTCCTCCGGAAACTGGGTGCTGTAGAAAAAGCTCTGAAGATGAAAGACCTCAATGAAGAGGACGATGTCTACCACCGTCGTCAGGCTATTGCTGATGACATGCAGACATACATCAAAGAAGCTGCCCAGCGGGCAGAGGAAGAGGCTCTGGAAATACTGGAAACAATGGAGGAAATACTCAACATCAAAGTCAATGAAGATGATGACAAAGCAGCAAGGCTTTGCAACGTGCGCTTAAAACTTGACGGCGAAGATGTTTCAGAAGACCTGCTGGATCAGATACATAATGCCCTCGGAGTAGAAGTCAGAACACTACTGGATGAGAAGGCTATGAAACTCGATTGGCTTCGAGTGCGTCTTGACTATAAAGTCGAGAGTTGGGAGGAGCGAGCCAGAGATCAACAGACAAAATGGCTTAAAGCAATAGAGGAAAAGTTGAACATCAAACCGGATGAAAACGCTTTTGCCAAAGAAAGAGACGAGGTATTGGTTTTTAGACTGGCCAGGGATCTGGAGGTGGAATTAGAAAAAGATACCAACCTGTCTGACCAGAAGGATGTTCTGAAAGCCAGAATTTACGCATTATTGGATGAAGTAAACGAAGTCTATGAAGATGAAAGTGTCAGAAGAGACAGAAATAATGCAATGGCTCGTCAACTCAACGTTGAAGACTATAAGGACGATGCCGGCATCGACGAACAGAACAGTCTGATTGGGCAAAAACTGTACCAGCTGGATGTCGAAGTTAAAAAAACGGCTGAGCCTGATGTCGATGAGCGTATCGCCGCCATTGATGATGAGCTTGACAGGCTAATGGCAGGCCTGGGACCTAAACCCCGATACGTTCTTGATCGTGAACTGGCCACCGTCAGGCGAGCAATAAATGAAGCTGAAAGTGAACTGACAGATGATCATCGTAAACTGGCGACTCTGACTCCTCATCGCAAACCATGGTTGTCTGAGATTCACGATGATGTCCAGCCTGTCTCGAATGAGGACGGCAGGGCTCTCAATCAGGTAACGAAACGAACTCAGAGCAAATTGGTTCTGTATACAGATAATAAGAAAAACCTCGAAGAACGTTTAGACTACCTAACACGTTTAATTGAGATGATCGATGCCAAATTACAAGATCAGGCCATTGATACACTGGAAGCTGCCGCAAAAGATCTGAACATCCAGATAAAAGATGACTTCGGATCACTGAAAGCATCTGGTTATCTCATTAAAGTCTCCACAAGTTCTCATACGCCTGACGAAATCAATACCGTCGATGAGGCATTGGGGGAACTGCCTTTAACCAGGAAAAAGTACTCTCTGATCACGCAATTCCTGCGTGATTACGACAGGAAAATTATCGGTCTGGCCTCTGAACTGATTGGAGTGAATTCTGCACAAGAGAATCCGGATCCTGAAAAGCAGAAGACTACCGATTTTGGAAGCATTGATGAGAAGGCTGAAACCAGAAATAAGAACGAAATAGAGCAGCTGATTCCCACCCCGAGGAAGAAAAGTGAATTTTTTTCAAGAGCGAAAAAAATTCTGTCGGAGAATGAAGAGGCTCTTGAGGTCACTGAAAAAGCCCTGGGCCTCAAGCCAGGTGCTTCTGACACCAGAGCACAACGGCTTATTGCCCTGATGAACAAACAGATAGAACTGGGCGGGATTGATGGTACTGGTGGCAAGATCCAGCAACTGATTCAGGAACAGGCTCGTCTGGAAGCCAAGATTGAAGCCGGGAAAGTAAACATTGAAAGAATGAAGGAAACTCTTAAGACTGCAGAAAACGCCGTCCAGAATGAGGGTGGCCCCTCTCAGTTTACACTGAAGCAGGAAAAAGCCCGCAAAGCTATGCTCCTGTTCATGCAGCAGCACTCTCTCAAGAAGCAGGCTCTGGAAGCCGCAATGGGTTTGGCAGAGTCTGCAGAAAGGAATGGTAAGTTAGTACCCTACCTTGCGACTTTTAATTTTGACGGTGAATTTGCACCGATTCGCTTGCGGGCTATGGTCGGAGACGACCTGACGTTTGATCAGGCCGGACGGATTGTGGAAATCTTCAGGAGTCTGAAGACTCAATCCCCGGCAACCCCACTGGAAGATCAGCCTCTAAGTGCTCTGGAAGAAGTCCAGCGTCTGATGGACAGTGCCAGAATGGAGTTGAAAAAAGGCACACAGCTATACGACGATGAAATCTTTGGCATGGGCTCAGCAGCCATTCATTACGTAGCGCATGAACCAGGGGACCAGAAAAGCTTCCCGGAATACTTCGCCAGCCATTCTGCCAGTGGTAACAAGCTCATCACTTTGCTCCGTGAAGGTTTGATCAGCAAGGTTGAACTTGAGAACTTTATGAAGGCCGTCAGAGGTGTCGATGGTTATGAGGTAGAGGGTGAATTTGGACACTTTATTGCCTGCAGACACGGTGCCGACATTCTTCACTTCTGCAAGGTTGTCAGGATGCTGTCCGACAAGGGTGCTGAGGAGTTTATGCAGAGTGCCTTTATTCCTGTGACCGTGACTGCCCCTAGCCCGGCAGGTATGAAGGAGTCTGTTGCCGGTATGAAAGATTATGCAGCGGCTGTCATCGCCAACTACGTGCTTGACGATATTGCCTTTGAAAATGGCCGCAGGACAGCAGCATTTCTGGCCAATACTCAGGATACCCTGACACCTTACGCCAATGCTGCCGGACTATCGGAATCAGAACTGATCAAGGCTATTCATGACACATTGATGCAGGCTCATGCTGCAGCGGTTGAGCGCCAGCTAAAGGATTACTGGGTTAAGCCTTCAGCCTTTCTGGTACAGGCTGTCACCTGGTACTACTCCAGCTACAAACCTCTACTGGTGTTGGCTGACGCCTGGCAGGCTGCAGTACTATCGCTCACAAACATGTCTTTCCTCTATCTCCTGGACCTGACCAACAGGGGTGATTACACGCACAGGATGCTGACACCTTTCCAGCACTGGATGGAGCGCTACCGTGTTGATCTTGACCGAACTGGCCAATATTTCCGGCACACTGAACTTGAAAAACTCTCTGAACTGGGCGGGCTTGCAATGCCGCTGGGTAAGGCTGCTTCTTCAGTCATTCTGCTCAGAACCGGCTCCATGTTGTTTGCCAGACAGCACCATGCCAACCCCCGGATGTATCGCAGCATTTCCCGTCTGGTACCCGAAATAGTGAAATCCATGGGTTCCGGACAGGGGGTTCAGGTGCCGCTGCTGCACAGGGTGACCCCACAAAAAGTGAAAACGCTTGCCTCTGCCGCAGCCGGTGTCGTATTAGGTCCGGTAGCCACAGTCGGATCATACGCCCACGGACTTCTATCTGGGTTCACCTATGCTCAAACCTTTGGATTCGCTCTGGCGTCGAGTCTCGCTTTTGATTTCTTCATGAACGACAACAAGATGCTTACTCATTGGCTGGGTGGACCTCTGGGGCGAAGTCTTGACAGGATTGATCGCTGGTGGGGCCTGGGTGAAACAAACGATGAGTATTTGCAACGCACCGCTGTTGCTTCGCCTCAGGGCTTCAGTGAGACCGATGAAGAATATGCAAGCCGTGTTAAAGCCAACAACACGATGTATGGCTGGACTCGACACGAAAATTACCTGCAGTTCCGTGAACGCCGTGATCGCACCATGAGACTATTTGAGAATGGCTGGGAGAAATACTTCCGGGAAAATGCACCTAAATGGTCGTTTTCCCATGCAGAAAGTATCCCTTACTCCTATACTCTTGGCGCCTTTTACCAATCGCAAAAGGGCGATGATCAGAAGTTTCACAATCATGATAAGAGAAATGCCCCTCAATCAGGCTTTTTACCTGCAACCTCGGCGGCATACAGTCTTGATTAAAAGCTGCTTGTCCGTCCAATCATTTTTCACAGCAATATTTTTCACAGCAATAAAAGCACCCTACTCTGAGGCAGCAGAATGACAAATGTCGGCCCCAATGCATTAAGCCTTGCAGTGGCCATTGCAATCAGTTCTTCTGTTATTGGAACAGAGGCACTCGCTGATCGCAGGCTACAGATAAAATCTGTCGATATTCAGGGCAATAAACATGTGGATTTTATCCAGAGTGAGGTCATGGTTAAGCCAACTTTGGATCATGACCAGCAGCCAATAGCCAAATCCTTTACCACCACTTACCCTGATCAGACTCAAGTCAGAGCAGGCTATGACGTTCCTTCCGAAGGCTTCACAGACGTTCTTTCTGACATCCAGGGTGGCGTTTCAACTGTTGATCAGTTTGAAACAGACGACAATGACGTTGCTCAGAAGTACACCAAAATCCTGAAGGTGGGTAATGAGGGGATATTCAGGTTCACCCATAACCTTGAAGACAGCAAACTGGTCATTGAAGTCAGAGACGGAATGACCCGTCAGGATTCAATTGAGGCTGTTCGCACTCAACCAGGTGGTATCCGACCATTGGAACCGTTAACAAAAGTCGCCAGTCCCGAGCAACTGGCCGGGGTGCTGAAAGGCGCGCATGAAAAAGCGGGAAATCTTGGCGAAGCTGATCACTATGTCACCCTTGCCGCCCTTACAGTAGGTGAGATTGAAGTGAACGGGCGCACTTTTATGCGTCTTATCGCTGCAGGCGATCAGCCTCCTGAACCGGAGCGTTTGGGTGAATCGCTCTTTGTCAATGATGAGGCGCTTTTCGCAGCAGCCACCTCTGCCTATACCCAGGTTTATCTTCTCGGAGAAGATTTACAACAGCGAGCTCTGGATAAGCTCTTCTACTACAATCAGCCTCTTGGCTATGTTGTCACTGTCGAGGATGACACTCAGGCTTATCCTGTGCCTTGGGGTTATCCAAAACTGGAACTGACTGAGGCTACGGGAAAGGTTATTGTTTTCCGTGGTCAGAAGCAGAATCCGACCGATCTCACTTTTGTGGAAAGCCTCTATGCCCCCTTGGATGGATTCGACCTTAATGATAATGACCACATTGCACAGTTTAAAAAAGGTAAGGTCAAAAGCTACCAATACGTCATTCGAAGCAGGCAGATGGAGCTGCTGGAGAAGTTTGCTGCTGATTTAGCTATACAGCACGATGCTGAACTTGAAGAGGATAAAATGGTATTGCTTGCGTACTATGAATCTGTTCAGCAGGCATTAACCATTGCTACTTCATACGGAACCGATGAATTTGAACTCAAAGTAGGACATGTCGGTGCTGCGTCATCGGCTATTGCGCCGGGCTGGATGTTGTTTCAACTCGAAAAACGCTTCAGTTTCAAACCCGCATTCAAGGATCTTCTGACGAGTCGACATTTTCTTCACAACGTTCAAAAAGGTACAGACTTTGTCAACAAACTGATGCAGCAATTTGCTATTGGAGAAGATACAACATTTGTTAAAAAAGTGATGGGTAATATGGCCCGTCAGCATCTTGAGTTAGAAAACACGCCGGAAGAGCGGCGGGCAAAAGAGGCCCAACTCGCCGAGCTGGACACGCTGAAAGAGCAGCTGGCAAAAACGGCCGAACTCAACGAGCAAAACAAAAAATCACTTCACGCAATGTCGGAAGCCGTTGAAAGAAGGGCTATTGCCATTGAACATAATGAGATAAAGCTCAGAGTAGAGGAGCTCGAACAGAGACTTGAGGATAATATTGAACTGCATTGTACCAAACTGAAAGATCTGAAAAATCAGAATCAGATGCTTCAGCAGGAAGTCGATCGAATTCCATACCTGAAACAAGAGGTGCTTGACGTTGCAGCAAAAACCATAAGGGCTCGCAACACAGAACTGGCAATAGAGCTTGGCATGGCTGACTGGGATGATACTCAGCCACCCGAAGAACAAACCAGACTCATCAAAAATAAAATCCATGAAAACAATCAGGCCAAAGCCGCAACATTTACTGCAAGTGGACAGCCTGATAAAGAAACTGTAAAAGCAAAACTGGCAGCCATTGAAAGCGAGCTCAGTATCACCCCGGTCGATGAAAACAATCTGGATGCCCGCTTTCAGTCTATTCAACAGCATATGCAACATCAGGCAACACTGGCCAATGAGAGAACCCGGCGCAGACTGGCTACCATTGAAGGTCAGCTCGGTCTGAGCCCGGATAACGACGCTGACCTTGAAGCCCGTCACTGGGCCATTCAGCAGCGCATTCGGCAGCAGGGATCGGAGGTGTTTCAACATCTTCAGCAACATTGCACCAGAACAGATACTGCAAAAGCAGCTGAAATCAAAACCCGCTTCGCAACCATTGCCGCACGTTTAGACATTCAGGATTTTGATAGCGATGCAGATATTGAGACTCAACAAGAATGCCTGCTCGAAAAAATCAAGACAATGAATGTCCAACCAGAACGCCTGCATCACAGTACTCAAACAATCAATAAACAACAGGACTCAGAGAATTCTTACACCAGGCCCGAAAAATCTGCTCTGGCAGCGCCCCCTGGCCAAGACCAGAGTGAGCTGAATGAAGTCATCACGACAGAAGAACTCAATGCTCTGAGGTCAACAATGCATTCCACGCTTCTCAGGAATGCAGCACTGGAAGAGCAACTGAAAGACATCATCACACCAGGCCAGTCCAGAGCCACGCCTGAAGTTCTTGAGACACTTCGTGCCGCAGAAAGAATTCTGCAGCAGAGTCACATCAATGAAAGGGAAGATATATATTACAATCGTCAGATCATTTCTGAAGACATACGTCGATACATCACTGAGGCCAGACAGCGGGAAGAGTCAGGGGCCTGGATCATATTGCAACTCCTGGAAGACAAACTCGGCATCGGTCACAGAGTCAGTGAAAGTGATAGCACAGAAGCAAAACTGGCAAGGGTTCGTACAAAACTTGATGGCGGTGATGTCTCAAATGACCAATTGGCTGACATAGACCAGCTTCTCCGGATGGCAACTGACAGGCCAGATCTGGAGGGTGATCCGGTGCCAGTGGATGCCTTACTCTCCGATATTCGTGACTGTCTCAACTTATTGATCAACGAATCGGATCAGCGAGCCAGAAAACGACAGGCAAATCAGCTTATCGCTTTGGAAGACGCGCTAAATATCTCACCTCAACATCGGGATAAAGAAGTGTTCAAAGCGGGTCAGCCTGAGGTTAATGAGCGTATCGCAGCCATCGAGAATGAGCTTGACAGACAAATGGCTCGCCTGGGACCCAAGCCCCGATTCGTCCTTGATCGTGATGTCGCCTTGGCCAAACGAGAAATTAAAGGAGCTGAAAATGATCTGGCAGCTTTTCATCACAAACTGAATAAGCTTCGTGGCAAAAACCTGGTATTTGCGGGGAACCTTGCTGATCTCCAACATATCCCGGATACAGAAAACCTGGCTCTCAACCAGAGAATGAAAGAAGTTCAGATCGAGTTGGGTCTGGCTGCAAGTGACGAGCAAACCACTAAAGAACGACTAAAAGACATCAGGCATTTCCTGCAGGAATGCAGTGCAGAAAAACGAGATGAAATCCTTGGGGAACTGAGAATCAAATCAGGTCTGGACATCCAGACAACAGGTGACCCCGGTTTAGAGGAAGCATCTGATTATTTGATTGCCACCGCATCCTATGCAGATTCTCATGGTCAGAACGAAGACGATGAAGCCTTGGGTCAACTGCTTTATAACAGGAAAAGGTACACTCAGCTCACAGACTTCCTGCGTGAACACGACAGGAAAAGTATGAAAGTGGCCGATGCAAAGAATGCACAAGAGTATCTGGAGCGTAAAAAATGCGAGGTTATCGATCCAGGAGACTTCGATGAGCAGGCTAAAGCCGAACGGGAAAACGAAATGGCCTGGCTGAATTTAGCCCTTGAGCAATCCAGTGATGCGGTATCAAAAGCAGAAACCGCTCTGACGGATTTTCATAAAGCGGTTCTTGAAACCACTGAAAAAGACGTGGGTCTTGAACCAGCCCCTGCTGACACCCTTGAACAAAGGCTTAATGCCCTGAGAAACAGAAAGGTAGAGTATGGAGGAAATGATGGTTATGGTGGCACTGTCCGACACCTGATTCAGGAACAGGCTGATCTGCAAGGCAAGATTGAATTAAGGAAAGCAGACATTGAGAGAATAAAAGGAGTCCTTAAGGCTGCAGAGCAAGCTGTCGACAGTGACTCTGGTCCCTTCCAGTACACGCCGAAACAGGTAAAAGTTTTGGACACTATCCGTAAATTCACGCAGCAGCACCCTCTCAAAAAACAGGCTCTGGAAGCCGCAATTGGCCTGGAAGAAGCGGCAAGAGAAAGCGGTAAGTTGACAGTGATGCTTTCGACTTTCAATTTTGACGATGATTTTGCAGCGATTCGCATGCAGGGAATGGTCGGAGACAAAATTACGTTTGCACAAGCCGGTCGGATTGTGGAAGCTTTAAAGAGCCTGAAGACCTTCCCGAAATCAACTCTCAAGCCTATTTCATTTCGACCTCAGAGTGCCATCGAACATGTCGAATCTCTGTCGTCTTGGGCCATCCATCAGAAAAAAACAGGGGCCCAACAATACGACGATGTCATTAGCGACATGGGCAAAGCGGCCATTCACTTCGTAGAGCATGAACCGGGGGACCTGAAAAGCTTCCCGGAATACTTCGCCAGCCATTCTGCCAGTGGTAACAAGATTATGACTTTGCTCCGTGAAGGTTTAATTAGCAAGGTTGAACTTGAGAACTACATAAAGATCATCAGAATTATAAAGCCCGTCAAGGGAGGTGCCCCCGGTTATCCGGCACAGGGCGAACTTGGTTACTATATGAGCCACAAACACGGCGTCGACACGCACCACTTCTGGAGGGCTGTCAGGACGCTGTCCGAAAAAGGCGCTGAAGAGTTTATGCACAGCGCCTTTATTCCCGTGACCGTGACTGCAACCGGGTCGACAGGTATGAAAGAGTCTGTTGCCGGTATGAAGGAGTACGCAACAGCTGTTATCGCCAACTACGTGCTGGATGATATTGCCTTTGACAATGGCCGCAGGACAGCAGCATTTCTGGCCAATATTCAGGATACCCTGACACCTTACGCCAATGCTGCCGGAATATTGGAATCAGAACCGATCAAGGTTATCCATGACAGATTGATGAAGTCTCAGGCCACCGCAGTTGAGCTTCAGCTAAAGGATTACTGGGTCAAACCTTCAGCCTCTCTGGTACAGGCTGTCACCTGGTACTACATCAGCTACAAACCACTGCTGGCATCGACCAAGACCTGGGATGCTGTCGAAGTGTCCCTGTTAAAAACTCTGTGCATCTACATTCTGGATCTCACCAACAGGGGGGACTACATGCACAGAATGATCATACCTTTTCAGCACTGGTTGGAACACTATGGTATTGATCTTGACCGAACCGGCCAATATGTCTATCACGGCGGAGTTGAACAAGTCTCTGAAATGCTTGGGCTGGCCATGCCCTTTGGCAGGACCGAATCCTCACTCATACTGCAGGCAACCGGCGCTATACTGTTTACCAGACAAGACCATGCTAACCCGCATATGTATCGCAGTATTACCCGTCTGGTGCCCGAAATAGTAAAATCCATGGGTTCCAGGCAAGGGGTTCAGGTACCTCTGCTGCACCGGGCGACACCTCAAAAAATAAAGACTCTGGCCTCGGCCACAGCTGGTCTGGTGCTGGGTCCGGTAGCCACTTTCGGAGCATACGTTCATAGACTTTTATCCGGAATCACCTATGCACAAACCTTCGGATTCGTATTGGCGTCAAGCCTCACTTTCGACTTTTTTATGAACGACAACAAGATGCTCACTCAATGGCTGGGTGGACCTCTTGGACGTAGTCTTGACAAAATTAATCGCTGGTGCGGCCTGGGTGAAACGTACAATGAGTATTTGCAGCGTACCGCTATTGCCTCACCACAGGGCTTCAGTGAAACCGATGAAGAATATGCACGCCGTGTTAAAGGCAACAACACCATGTATGGCTGGATGCGGCACGAAAATTACCTGCAGTTCCGTGAACGCCGTGATCGCACCATGAAACTGTTTGAAAATGGCTGGGAGAAATACTTCCGGGAAAATGTACCTAAGTGGTCGTTTTCCCATGCAGAAAGTATTCCTTACTTCTACACTCTCGGAGCCTTTTACGAATCGCAAAAGAGCGATGATCAAAAATTTCACAATCATGATAAGAGAAACGCCCCTCAATCAGGCTTTCCACCAGCAGCCATGGACAATTGACAGCCATGGGCACAAGTAACAGAACAGTGGCTTCCTCGCCTGATATGCACTTTTCACAGTAAAAAAAAATACTCACTCAATGGCTGGCTGGACCCGGCACGAAAATTATCTGAAGTTCCCTAACTATAAAACTGTTTGCCAATGGCTGAGAGAAATACTTCAGGGAAAATGTGCCTGAATGGTCGTTCATCCATGCAGAAAGTATTCCTTGCTTCTACACTCTTGGAGCCTTCTGCGAATGGCGACAGGGTAATGAGAGAAACGCCCCCTCAATCAAACTTTCTACCCAGCGCTGAGGTATCCGGATGACAAATGCCCGCCCCCGTGCATTAACCCTTGCAGTGGCCATTGCCATCGGCTCTTCCATCATGGCAACACAGGCACTGGCGACACGCAGACTTCAGACAAAGTTTGTCGGTATTCAGGACAATGGACAAGTGCAGCTCTACCGGAGTAATGTCATAGTTAAACCAACTCTTGATGATAACCAGCAGCCAATACCTAAATCCTTTACCACCACCTACCCTGATATGTCTCATTTCAGTGACGACTATATCTTTCCTACTTTTATAGGCGTTCTTCCTGGCATCAACGAGGGCGTTTCCATTGTTGATCTGTTTGAAACAGATAAGAATAGCGTTGCTCAGAAATACACCAGAACCCTGAAGGTGGGTGATGAGGGCGTCTTCAGGTTCACCCATAACCTTGAAGAAGAAGAACTGGTCATTGAAGTCAGGGCCGGAATGACCGATCGGGATTCAGTTGCCGCTGTGCTTGAGCAAATGGAAGGCTTCGAATCACTGGAACCCTTAACAAAAACTGCCTCACCCTACATACTGGACGAAGTGCTCGTAGCTGCCGGAAACAGGGCAGGAAAACTCGGCACAAGTGATCATTATGTTGCCCTTGCCACCATTGAAGTAGACAAGGTTGCAGTGAATGGGCGCACCTTCATGCGTCTTGTCGCTGCAGGCGATTCCCCTCCTGATCTGCAGCGTCTGGGTCAGTCACTCTTTGTCAATGATGATGTTTTGCTGGCAGCCGCCACCTCTGCCTATTTTCAGGTTCATGTACTGGAACGGGATATACAACAGCAGGCTCTTAATGAACTGTTAGCACACAGCAAACCGGTCGGATATGTTGTGCACGTCGAAGATGACACGCGGGCTTACCCTGTACCTGTCGGCTATCCAAAGCTGGAAGTAACAGAAGCGCCGGGGGAGGTTATTGTGTTCAAGAGTTATTCACAGTATCCGACCAATGTCGCTTTTATAGAAACCCTCCTTAAATTCTGGCGAGAAGCTGATGGTAAAAACCTGCCTGATGCAATAAAAGCACAGGTTAAAAGCTATGAAACCAGATACTACCAGTACATCATTCGGAGCAGGCAGATGGCAGTGCTGGAGGAGATGGCTGCAAAATACGAACATCACGATGGTGAATTTAGCCGGTATCCAATGGCGATGCTTGCATACTATGAATATCTCCAGCAGGCATTAACCAGTGCTACTCCCGATAGTGCCTCTCAATTTGAATTCGCATTAGAACAGATCACAGCCGCTTCGTCTGTCATCACGTCATCCTGGTTGCATTTTCAACTCGAAAAACACTTCGGCTTCAAGCCCGTACTTAAAAATCTTCTGGCTGATCATCTCTCTTTTTGGACGTTAATACCTGTTGTCAACGTGATTAACAAAGAGCAGCTTGATATTCCAGGTGACGACCCGTTTGCTACCAAAGTCATTAGCGACATGGCCAGACAGCTGCCTGAAATGTACAACTTAATGGAGGAGCTACATATAAAAGAAGCCAAAATCCTGGAGATCAACAATGAGTTGCAGCATGCAGTGGATACGCAGGTTGCTGGAGTAAAGGAAAAATTCGAAGCACTGGAAATCAAGGTACGAATCAATGATGAGCTTGAAAAGCTCCGTTTCAAACTGGCATCCCTGAAAGACCAGGAACAGAAACTTCGGCAGGAAAGTAAACGACTTCCAGCCCTGGAACAACAATTTCATAATGCCAGAAATGTTTACAATTCTGAAAAAGCAGCAAAGCTTGGCATAGGTGACTGGGATGATTCCCTGCCACTAGAAGAGCAAACCAGACGCATCATAGAAAGAATTAATGACATCTTCGCAGCAGTTGTCGCAACAGAACCGCGTCAGCAAGAAACTGTAGAACCCAGTCTGGCGGCTGAAGCCGAAAAAATAGCGGCAACCAAAGCTCGCTTTGCAACCCTTGCCGAACATTTAAACATTCAGGATTTTGATGGCAATGCAGATATTGACGTTCAGCTGGAATGCCTGCTTGATAAAATCGAGACAATGGCTGCGCAACAAAAAAGCCTGCTGCAAATAGTTGAGACATTGAATGATCAATTGGATATAGAGAATTCTTACACCAGGGCCAGAAAAGCTGCTCTGGTAGCCGTTTCTGGTATTGAGCTGAGTGAAGACAGCACGCCAGAAGACCACCGCAAGACACTGGAATCAAGGGTAAACTTCGAGCTCCACAGGCTTGCAGAACTGGAAGCAGAACTGCAAGACATCATAACCCCTGGCCACCCCAGAGCCAGGCCTGAAGTACTCGAGACACTGAGATCCGTAGAAAATGTCCTTGAGATAAATGACGTTGATGAAAACGATGGTGAGTACCTCCGTCGTGATGCCATTTCTGAGAAAATTCAGACATACATTGCAGAAACCAGCCAGAGGGCAGAGCAACAAGCGCTGGTTGCTCTGAAAACCGCAGAAGAAATACTCAAGATCAATGTCAACGAAGCTGATGACAAAGCAATCCGACTTGAAAGGGTTTGTACAAAACTTGACAACAATGGTGTTTCGCAAGCCACTCTGGATACCATAGAGCAAACCCTCTGCAAAGAAGACATCACACCTGCCGACCAAAGGGATCTGCAACGCGAGAAGCTTCATCGGCGTCTTACTTTTCATGTCCAGGAGCCGGACAGGCAAGCCAGAAGACAACAGAAAAAGCTGCTTATAGCAATAGAAGAGAAACTGCAGGTCGACTCCGTTGTAAAAAATGAGGCTATAGAAAAGGGTAAAGCCTTCCTTGCCAGGCTGGCCAATGATCTGGGGGTGAAATATGAAAACGATGCTCACATGACTTACAACAAGTATCAAATTAGCGAAAAAATTATGGCATTAATGGACGAAGTTGACGAAGCCTATGTCCATGGGGATGTCAGAAGAAACAGAAACAATGAAATTGCTCATCAACTCAACATTGACGACTATAAAGATGACGCCACCATAGAAGACCAAAACGTTCTAATCAGTAAAAAACTGCAACAGCTGGATCAAAAAGTATACCAGGCAGGTTTTGCTGAGGTTAATGAGCATATCACGGCCATTGAGAATGAGCTTGACAGGCAAATGGCCCGGCTGGGACCAAAACCCCGACACGTTCTTGATCGTGCGGTAGCCAGAGCCGAGCAAGCAGTAGAAAAAGCTAAAAGTGAGCTGGGGTCTGCTTATCAAAAACGGGATGCTATTGATGTCACACAGCTTTTGCTTAGCTTGAACCCTGTTGTCCGCCAAGGAATCTTGGATGAAGAAAAAGAAGCTCTCAATCAGGCAATAAAACAACTTCAGGTCGAGTGGGGTCAGACTACAAGTGATGAGCAAACCCTTGAAGAGCGAGCAAAGGACTTCAAGCACTTCCTGTTAGAGCGAAAAAAAACCGTAAAACATTTCCTGCGGAGTTTCAAAGGAAGTCGAGATGAAATCGCTCAGAAAGTGAAAGCCAGAATAGATCATGAAACTCAGACAACAGATGACACCATTTTACTGAAACAAGCTTATTCCTCCATTCATTCTGACAGCAATTATAGAGACAGGATTATTCACAAAGCAATCGATGAAATCGATGAGGTATTTGATGAACAGAGTTTAATCAGGAAAAAGTACGATGATGTCACAGTATTCCTGAATGAGCACGACAGGAAAAGTATGGAATTGACCAATGCCCGGCTTGAAGAGGGGAATGCGCAGGAGGGTCTGGTTGCTAAAAGACAGGAGATTATCCATTCTGGAGACATGGATCCAGGTTCAGCCCTGAAGCAGAAAAGTGAAGCTGTATCAAAAGCAGAAGTCGCTCTAACGGATTATCATAAAACAGCTCTTGAAACCGTCGAAGAAGCCGTGGGTCTTAAACCAGACGCTACTGCCCCCCTGGAACAACGGATTGATGCCCTGAGAAACAGACAGTTACAACTGGGCAGTGAAAACGTTATCAGCGGCAAGGTCTGGCAACTGATTCAGAAAAGGGCCTCCCTGAATGATGAAATTGCAACCAGGAAAGCAGACATTGAAAGAGCGAAGGCTGCCCTGGAGGCTGCCCGGAAAGCCGTCAAAAATCAAGGCGGTCCCTTCCAGTACACGCCGAAGCAGGCAAAAGTTCTGGACGCTATCCAGACATTCACGTGGCAACAACCTCTCAAACGACAAGCTCTGCAAGCCGCAATGGGTCTGGCAGTAATAAACGGTAAGACAATACCCCATCTTCCGGATTTCAATTTTGACGATGAATTGGCGCCCATTCACTTGCAGACACTGGTCGGAGACTTAACGTTTAAACAAGCCAGTCGGATTGTGGAAGTCTTCAAGGCCCTGAAGAGGGATTACCCGGCCTACCCTTCCGAGCCTGCGGAAGATCAGCCTGTGAATATTCTGGAAGAAGTCCAGAATCTGGTACACAGGGCCAAGCATGAGATGGAAACAGGAGCACCAGAATACGATGACGATATTTACGCCATCGGCTTAGCAAGCATTCACTTCGTCGAGCGTGAACCAGAAGACCTGAAAAGCAGCTTCTCGGAATACTTCGCTACCCATTCTGCCACCGGTAACAAGATCATAGCTCTGCTGCGTGAAGGTCTGATCAGTCAGGTTGAACTTGAGAACTACTTCAAGGCCATCAGGGGCGCCTATGGTTATCAGACAGTGGCAGAATTTGAGCACTTCCTTGGCTACAAGCACGGCATCAATGTGCCTCACTTCAAAGATGCCGTCCAGATGCTGTCCGACACGGCTGCCAGGGAATTCATGCGGGATGCCTTTACGCCTGTGACAGCAACTGGCCCGGTGGCTATGAAAGCGTCGGTTGCCGACATGACAGAGTACGCTGCTGCAGTCATCGCCAACTATGTTCTTGACGATATTGCTTTTGACAATGGCCGCAGGACGACAGCTTTCCTGACCAATGTTAAGGACACCCTGACACCTTACGCCAATGCTGCCGGAATATCTGAATCAGAACTGATCCGGGTTATTCATGGCACCTTGAAGCAGGCTCATGCTGCAGCGGTTGAACAGCAACTCAATGATTACTGGGTCAAACCTTCAGCCGCTCTGGTACAGGCTTTTACCTGGTACTTCTCGAGCTACAAACCGCTACTGGTAGCCCATAACGCCTGGCAGGCTAACTTACTCTCCCTCTCAAACATGTCGTTACTCTATCTTCTGGATCTGACCAACAGGGGGGATTACCTGCACAGGATGCTGACACCTTTCCAGCACTGGTTGCAACACTACGGTATTGATCTTGACCGAACCTTCCAATATTCCGAACACAATGACATTGAACAAGTCTCTGAAGTCGCAGGGCTGACAATGCCATTGGGCAAGGCCGCTTCCTCAGTCATTCTGCTGAGAACCGGCTCTATGCTGTTTGCCAGACAGTACAACGCCAACCCCCTCATGTATCGCAGCCTTTCCCGTCTGGTACCCGAAATAGTGAAATCCATGGGCTCCGGACAAGGGTTTCAGGTGCCGCTGCTGAACAGGGTGACACCACAAAAAGTGAAAACTCTGGCCTCTGCCACAGCCGGTCTGGTGCTGGGTCCGGTAGCCACTGTCGGGGCATACGTTCACGGTCTGGTATCCGGGTTTACCTACGCTCAAACCTTCGGCTTCGCTCTGGCATCGAGTCTCACTTACGACTTTTTTATGAACGACAACAAGATGCTCACTCAATGGCTGGGTGGACCTCTGGGTCGTAGCCTTGACAGGATTAATCGCTGGCGAGGCGTCGGTGAAACGCAGGACGATTATGTGAAACGTACGGCCATTGCCACACCTCAGCGCTATGTTGAAACCGATGAAGAGTACGCAAGCCGAGTCAAGGCAAATAACACCATGTATGGCTGGACTCTGCACGAAAATTATCTGCAGTTCCGTGAACGCCGTGATCGCACCATGAAACTGTTTGAGAATGGCTGGGAGAAATACTTCAGGGAAAAAGTGCCTAAATGGTCATTTTCCCATGCAGAAAGTATTCCCTACTCCTACACTCTGGGTGCCTTCTATGAGCAGCAACAGGGCGATGATCAGAAAGTTCAGGGTCATGACAAGAGAAATGCTCCTCAATCAAGCTTTCCACTTGCCGCCCCGGCAGACCACCCTGATTGAAAGCTGCTTTCACTCCGGTTGTGGCAATCACTTTTCACGGTAATAAGAGTACCCAGCTCTGAGGCAGCAGAATGACAAATGCCCGCCCCAATTCATTAAGACTTGCAGTGGCAATTGCAATCAGCTCTTCCATTGCTGCTACACAGGCAGTGGCCGATCGCAGGTTACAAGTCAGGTCTGTCGATATTCAGGGCACTGGACATGTGGAATTTACCCAGAGTGAGATCATAGTTAAGCCAACTTTGGGGAATGACCAGCAGCCTATACCCAAATCCTTTACAACCACCTACCCTGATCTGACTCGGGCAAGAGCAGGCTATAGGGTTCCTTCTGAAGGTTTCACGGATGTGCTTTCTGGCATTGAGGGCAGCGTTTCCAGTGTTGACGAGTTTGAAACAGACGAAAATTATGCTGCTCTGAAGTACACCAAAGTCCTGAAGGTTGGCAATGAGGGGGTATTCAGGTTCAGCCATAACCTTGAAGACGACAAACTGGTCATTGAAGTCAGAAACGGAATGACCCTTCTGGATTCAATTGCGGCTGTTCGTGCGCAATCAGGTGATATCCAACCATTAGAACCGTTAACAAAAATCGCCAGCCCACAACAACTGACCGGATTACTCAGAGGCGCGAATGAAAGAGCAGGAAACCTTGGCGAAGTTAATCATTATGTTGCCCTTGCCACCATTGAAGTAGATGACGTGAAAGTGAACGGGCGCACCTTCATGCGTCTTATCGCAGCGGGCGATGAGCCTCCCGGGTTGCAGCGCCTGGGTCAATCGCTCTTTGTCAATGATGAGGCACTTTTCGCGGCAGCCACCTCTGCTTATACCCAGGTTCATGTTCTGGGGAAAGATTTACAACAGGAAGCCCTGAATGATCTGTTTTCATATCATCCACCCGTCGGCTATGTTGTCAACGTTGAGGATGACACAAAGGTTTATCCGGTGCCTGCTGGTTATCCGAAACTGGAAGTGACTGAGGCTCCGGGTGAAACTATTGTGTTCCATGGTCAGAAACATAATCCGGCCGATATCGCATTTGTGGATGGCCTTTACGACACCTGGGCGAAAGGATTTGCCTGCACCTCCTCCTCTGAAACAGCAGTAAAGGTTAAAAAAGACAAGGTCAAAAGCTACCAGTACACCATTCGAAGCAGGCAGATGGCACTGCTGGAAGAGTTAGCTGCAGGGCACAATGCTAAACCTGACGGAGGTGGACAAACGACGCTTGCTTACGAAGATGAACTGAGAACACTGTCATACTATGAATATCTCCAGCAGGCATTGTTAACCAGTGCTAGTTCGGATGGAGTGGATGAATTTGAACTCACAATAGGACACATCGAGGTCACTTCATCGGTCGTCACGCCAACCTGGATTCATAATCAACTCGAAAAACACTTCAGCTTCAAGCCTGCACTTGGAAATCTTCTGACTAACCCGTTATTTATTCAGAATATTCTGAAAGTGATACCGGATGGCAGTCATACCGATCAGGCACAGACCGATGTTCCCGGGGACTTGGAAAAGTTTACTTCCAAAGTCATGAGAGATATTTCCAGACAGCTGATTGAGGTGGAAAGCCAACTGGAAGCCCAGCAGACACAAGAAAGACAAATGATCCAGCTTAGAGTCCACTTAAAACACGCCACGGAGAAAGACGCTGCCACCGAAACGGAAAAACCCTTAGCAATTGTGCTCAATCAGGGAATTGAGAATGGGCTTGCAGAGACCCGAAAAGCGATAGGAGAACTGCAAAACCAGTTAAATAAACTTCAGCAGGAAATCAAACGAACGCCAAAGCTGGAACAACAACTTTGTGATGCCAGAGAAGAGGCCAGAAAAACTTACAACAGCCGAAGGGCAGTAGAACTGGGTATTGATGACTGGGATGATACCCAACCACTCGAAGAACAAGCCAGATGCATCGAAAAAAGAATTGATCAAATCCATCAGACGGGGGTCGCAGCAATTACTGGAAAAGGACCGTTTTATGAAGAAGCTGTAAAAGTAACATATGCAGCCATTAAAGGCCGTTTTGGTCCTATCCTGAGCGATGAAATCGATCAGGGAGCCCTCTTTCAGTACATGCAACGACATCTGCAACGGAATACAGACCCCATCGATGAAGAGATTCGGCTGGCTGAAATTGAAGAAGAGTTCGGTCTGACTCCGAAAAGCGAAAACGACCTGGAAGCCCGTCACCAGGAAATTCTGCAGTACCTTCACGAGAAGGCGATTAAGCTCATTCAACAACCGGATCAGAATCGACAAGAGCAGGAAGAACAGAAAAACCCGTTACAAAAACTTCAGCAGATAACCGATCGAATTACAGCGCCGAAACAACAAACTCATGATGCCAGAGCAGATGCCATAAAAGCTCTCAATGCTCAAACGACAGAGGACCCCGGTATTGATGACCAGGACAATACCAGGCCACCAGAAAAAAAAGCCAGGCTTATCAACCAGAAAATTCATGAAATCAGGCAACCGGTTACCACAACATCAATTGCCCCAACCCCGGCTAGCACAGCGCCGGTTAGCTCAACAGCGGTTGCCGCAACGATGGTTGCCGCAACATCAACTGCTGCAACAGCACACTCTGGGGAAGACACCACACTGGACAACCGCGCCATCCTGGAGTCGACAATAAGAGACAAGCTCTCCAGAATTAAAGAGCTGGAAGAACAACTGGAAGACATCAGAACACCAGGCCACCCCAGAGCCATGCCTGAAGTACTCAAGATATTGAGTGACGTAGAAGAAGCCATGGAGATACATGACCCCAATCAAAACGACGATGTGTATCTCCGTCGCCAGTCTATTTCTGAAGAAATGCAGGAACTCATCACAAAATCAAGAGAGTGGGCAGAGGAAAAAGCTGAGGACCTGCTGGAAGCCATAGAAGAAGTATTTAACATCGAAATCGATGAAGATGATGACAATGCAGCAAGACTTGCCAGGGTTCGTGCAAGGCTCAATGACGATAATATCCCGGAGTACATGCGGGATAAACTACAAAATATCTGGCAGACAGACAACCTGCGTGTGGCCTTTGAACTTGTGTACTTCAAAGAGGATCCCGAACCTGAAAGCCCTGATGCTCATATTACCTTTTCTCGTGGGAAGCAAAGGCGGCCAAAATGGCTTGATATGCTTCGCAGGTGTCTTACCTATAAAGTCGAAGAGGTCGATAAGCGAGCCATTGAAGGATATGGCTATTATCCTGATCTTACCGATGCAGAACGCAAACTGAAAATCTGCTCTGATCAAAACGTTGCAGCTAAAGAAAGAGGTCTGGCATTGACTGCAAAACTAGCCAGTGACCTGGAGGTAACCTTTGCAGAAAACCATATCAGCCTGCGTCGTCAGAAGTCTGTTCTGAGAGAAAAAATCCGTGAATTACTGAATGAAGTTCACAAAGACTATGATGATGAAGTTGCCAAAAGAGCCTGGAATAATGAAATGGCTCATCAACTCAACATTAAAGACTATCAAGATGATGCCATTATCGACCTCCAGACCGATCTGATTGATGAAAAACTCCGACAGTTGGATGTTGAAGTTTTTAAGGCGGGTGAGCCTGACGTTTATGAGCGTGTAGCCGTCATTGAGAATGAGCTTGACAGGCAAATGGCCCGCCTGGGACCTAAGCCCCGATATGTTCTTGATCGTGAGGTGGCCAGCGCCAGAGAGGAAATAGAATGGGTTGAAAGTGTGCTGAAGTTAAAACTGGCTATTCTTCGTCGCGATCAGAAGTTGTGTGAAGGGAGCCGCACTGACCTTCAGGTTCAGCTGGAAGCTGAGATTGAAACCAGGAAAGCAGACATTGACAGACTGAAAGTAGTCCTGGCGATTGCGGAGAAAACGGTCGAAAATGACGGTGGCCCCTTCCAGTACACACCGAAACAGGTAAAAGTTCTGGACGCCATCCACACATTCATGCAGCAGCACCCTCTCAGGAAGCAGGCTCTGGAAGTCGCAATAGGCCTGGAAATATTTGCAGCAAACAGCAAGAGGCTGGTATATCTCAAGGGTTTCGATTTTGACGATGAATTTGCAACCATCCTCTTGCAGGCAGAGGTTGGCAAAGATCTGACGTTTGACCAGGCCAGCCGGGTAGTGGAATTCTTCAAAAGTCTGAAGAGGAACTTTCCGGTAAACCCCTCAGAGCCTTCAGAAGATCGGCACGTGAATATCCTGGAAGAAATTCAGAATCTGGTTCAAAGAGCACGGAATGAGATAAAAACAGGGGCTCAACAATACGACGACCTGATTAAAAGAACAGGCTCAGCAGGTATTCACTCCGTCGAGCATGAACCGGTTGACCTGAAAGGCTTCTCGGAATACTTCGCCAGCCATTCTGCCACTGGTAACAAGATCATCACTCTGCTGCGTGAAGGTCTGATCAGCAAGGTTGAACTTGAGAACTACATAAAAGCCGTCAAAAGAATCGACAGTTATCAGACAGTGGATGAATTTAAACACTTTCTTGGTTACCAACATGGCGTCAGATTGTCTGAGTTCGAGAGCCATGTCTGGAAACTGTCCGATGAGGGTGCTGAGGCACTTATGCAGCGTGCCTTTATGCCTGTGACCGTAATGGCATCCGGTCCGGCGGGAATGAAAGAATCGGTTGTCGGCATGCAAGAGTACGCAGCGGCAGTCATCGCCAACTACGTGCTTGACGATATTGCCTTTGATAATGGCCGCAGGACAGCAGCTTTCCTGAGCCATGTTCAGGATACCCTGACACCTTATGCCAATGCTGCCGACCTGTCTGAATCAGACCTGATCAAGGTTATCCATAACGCATTGATGCAGGCCCATGCCGCAGCGGTTGAGCAGCAGCTAAAGGATTACTGGGTCAAACCTTCTGCCTTCCTGGTACAGGCTGTCGCCTGGTACTTCTCCAGCTACAAACCGTTACTGGCGACTCATACCGCCTCACAGGCTACCACGCTGTCCCTCTCAAACATGGCGTTCCTCTATTTGCTGGACCTGACCAACAGGGGGGATTATCTGCACAGAATGCTCACACCTTTCCAGTACTGGCTGGAACGCTACCGAGTTGATCTTGACCGAACCGGCCAATATGCCTATCACAGTAGCATTGAACAAATCTCTGAAGTGGGCGGACTGGCCATGCCATTAGGTAAAGCTGCATCCTCAGTCATTCTGCTGAAAACCGGCTCTATGCTGTTTGCCAGACAGCACAACGCCAACCCCCGGAGGTATCGCAGTATTTCCCGTCTGGTGCCCGAAATAGTGAAATCCATGGGTTCCGGACAAGGGGTTCAGGTACCGCTGCTACACAGAGTGAAACCACAAAAAGTAAAAACTCTGGCTTCTGCCACCGCCGGGCTTGTGCTGGGTCCGGTAGCCACTGTCGGAGCATACGCCCATGGTCTTATATCCGGGTTCACCTATGCCCAAACCTTCGGATTCGCCCTGGCGTCGAGTCTCACTTTCGACTTTTTTATGAACGACAACAAGATGCTCACTCAATGGCTGGCTGGACCTCTTGGACGCAGTCTTGACAAAATTAATCGCTGGCGGGGTCTTGGCGAAACGGACAATGCGTATTTAAAACGTACCGCTATTGCATCACCTCAAGGCTTCAGTGAAACCGATGAAGAGTATGCAAGCCGCGTTAAAGCAAACAACAGGATGTATGGCTGGACGCGACACGAAAATTATCTGCAATTTCGTGAACGCCGTGATCGCACCATAAAACTGTTTGCGGATGGCTGGGAGAAATACCTCAGGGAAAATGTACCTAAATGGTCGTTCTCTCATACAGAAAGTATTCCTTACTCCTACACTCTGGGTGTCTTCTTCGAGTCACTCTGAGGTCGTCATTCCCGCGAAGGCGGGTGTCGCAAAACTCCAACAGCTCGTTCTCATGCTCTAAGGTCGTCATTCCCGCGAAGGCGGGTGTCGCAAAACTCCAACAGCTCGTTCTCATGCTCTAAGGTCGTCATTCCCGCGAAGGCGGGAATCCAGCGCCAACGGTGAATCTCTGCCTTCTCGGGAATGACGAGGCCAGGGGAACCAGGCAGTATGGTTCTGGTGGTGAGTCAGTGTGGATTCCCGCCTTCGCGGGAATGACGGGAGTGAAACCGGGAATGACGGGAGTGAAACCGGGAATGACGGGAGTAAAACCGGGAATATCCAACTTTGCCATCCTGAACTAAATTCACTCAACAGTTTAACAGAACAGCCATGAGCGTTTGGCAGCTCTGAGGTAGTAGAATGACAAATGTTCGCCCCAATGCGTTAAGACTTGCAGTGGCCGTTGCAATCAGCTCTTCCATCATTACTGCACAGGCAATGGCCGAACGCCGACTGCAGACAAGATCTGTCGGTATTTATGCCAAAATACCTGTGGAGTTTACCCAGCGCGAGGTCATAGTTCAGCCAACGGTAGGTGACGACCGGCAACCAATACCCAAATCTTTCACAACCATCTACCCTTACCAGACTCAGACCGTAACGGGCTATCATTTTCCTTATGAGTGCTTCACGGATGTTCTTCCCGGCATTGATGGCGGCGTTTCCAGCGTTGATCAGTTTGAAACAGGCAAGAATGACGCTGCCCGGAAATACACCAAAGTCCTGAAGGTGGGTGATGAGGGGGTCTTCAGGTTCATCCACAACCTTGCAGAAAAGAAACTGGTCATTGAAGTCAGAAACGGAATGACCGATCAGGGCTCAATTGAGGCTGTTCGAACTCAGTCAGGTGACATTCAACCATTAGATCCGTTAACAAAAATCGCCAGCCCCGAACAACTGGCTGCAGTGCTGAAGGGGGCCCATGGAAGAGCAGGAAAGCTTGGCGAAGTTGATGACTATGTTGCCCTTGCCACAGTTGAAGTAGACCGGGTTGAAGTGAATGGGCGTACCTTCATGCGTCTTGTCGCTGTCGGCGATCAACCTCCCGGGCTGCAGCGTCTGGGTCAAACGCTCTTTATCAATGATGAAGCACTTTTAGCAGCAGCTTCCTCTGCCTATACCCAGGTTCATGTTCTGGGAAAAGAATTACAACAGGAAGCTCTGAACGATCTGTTATCATTCCATAAACCCGTCGGATACGTTATACACGTCGAGGATGACACACAGGCTTATGCTGTGCCTGAGAATTGTCCAAAACTGGAAGTGACTGAGGCTCAGGGAGAGGTTATTGTTTTCCATGGTCAGAAGCAGAACCCGGCTGATGTCGCTTTTGTAGAGCTTCTATATGACATCTGGTTGCAATGGTATGACTGCAATTGCCCCCCTTCTGAAGCAATAACACGAGTTAAAAAAGACAAAGTCAAAAGCTACGAAAAAATCATTCGAAGCAAGCAAATGGCTCTGCTGGAGAGGATAGCTGAACAGCACAATCCTGAATATGCCAAAGGTGGAAAAACGACACTTGCCATCAAAAAGCAACTGTCAATGCTTTCATACGAGCAGCAACTGACGACGCTTTTATACTATGAATATCTTCAGGAAGCGTTGATCGTTGCTACGCAAGATAGAGCAGATGAATTCGACCTCTCAATAGGACAGATTAGAGTCGCTTCGTCGGCCTTCACGCCTGCCTTGATGTTTAATCAACTCGAAAAAAACTTCAACTTTAAACCTGCAATTGAAAATCTTCTGAATAACCAGCGCTTTATTCAGGACATTCATGACCTGATGCCTGCTTGTAATCGTATCAACCAAGAGCTGGGTGATACTCCTGAGACTAAAAAAAAGCTTGTTTTCAAGGTCGGAAGCGAGACTACCAGACAGATAATTGAGACGGAAAATAATCAGAAAATGTTGCTGTTAAAAGAATACGGTCTCACCCATCTTAGACGGCAAGTGCTGTTTAAAATAGAAAAAACCACTACCAGTGAAAAAGAACATCTCAGAATAGCTCAACTCAAAAAACGAATTGATGAAGAGCTTATGCAGCTTCGTTATGAGCAGCAACAACAGAACAACCTGTTACAGAAACTTCAGCCGGAAGTTGAACGATTTCCAGAGCAGAAACAACAAATGCGTTTTGACCTGACAACAGCTCGCAACGCTCAAATGGCGGCAGAGCTTGGTATTGATGACTGGGATGATATCCAGCCATTTAGAGAACAAGACCGACTCATCAAAAAAAAAGTGCTCAAAATCAACCAATTGGTTGCCGCACTATTTACCGTAACAGGGCAGTCTGATGAAGAAGCTGTCAAAGCAAAAGCGGTAGCCACTGAAGGCGAGTGCAGTATTGTTTCGATCGATGAAAACGGTCTGGGTTACCTTCAGTTCATTCGACAACTGCTGCAACAAGACATACAAGTAACCAATGAGAAAGTCCCGAAAAGACTGGCTGTCTTTGAAGTTAAGCCTGATGAAGAAGCTGTAAAAGCAAAAACACCGGCCACAGAAGGCAAGCGAGATATAGCTTCGGTCAATAAAGGTGACCTGCGTATCCTTCAGTCCTTTAAACAATACCTGCAACAAAAGAAAGAACTAACCGATCGGATAATCCATAAGAAGCTGGCTCACATTGAAGTTCAGCTCGGTCTGGTTCCGGATATCGAAAAGGCCCCGGAAATCCGTTGCCAGGCCATTCATCAACACATCAGGTTACAGGGCCTTCAGATGGCAAAAGAAATGACAGAACGGAGAAACTGGTTAAAGAGTCTTCAGGAGCAAACCGATCGAATCCCACCTATGAAAAGAGTAATTAGTGTCGCTGTAGAAGAAATCAGTCAAGATTACATCAATCAAATGGCGGCAAAGCTTGGTATTAATAACCGGGATGGTACCCAGCCACCAGAAAAACAAGCCAGACTCAGCCACCAGAACATTCATGAAATCAGTCAACCTGTTACCCCGGCATCGATTGCCCCAACATCGATTGCCCCAACACCGGTTGTCGCAACACCGGTTACCCCAACACCGGTTGCCGCACACTCAGGCATGCAGGATTTTGATGCTCAGACAGATTCTTTCAGCCATGCCAGAAAAGACACACAGCTATACGACGATGAAATTCTGGACATGAACTCAGCAGCCATTCATTACGTTGAACATGAGCCAGAAGATCTGAAAAGCTTCATGGAATACTTCTCTGCCCGTTCTGCCAGTGGCAACAAGATCATCACTTTGCTCCATGAAGGACTGATCAGCAAGGTTGAACTTGAAAACTACATGAAGGCCGCCAGAGATGTCGGCGGTTACGAGATTGAGCAGGAATTTGAGCACTTCCTTGGCCATAAACACGACATGGGGGTGGCTGAGTTCAAATCCGTTATCCAGATGCTGTCAGAAAAAGGTATCGAGGAATTCATACAGACTGCCCTCACTCCTGTGACCGCAACCGCTCCGGCAGGTATGAAAGAGTCTGTTACCGGCACGAAGGAGTACGCAGCTGCGGTCATTGCCAACTACATTCTTGACGATATTGCCTTTGACAATGGCCGCAGGACAGCAGCTTTCCTGACCCATCTTCAGGATACCCTGACACCTCACGCCAATGCGGCCGGAATATCTGAATCAGAACTGATCCAGACTATCCATGGCACATTGATGCAGGCTCATGCTGCCGCAGTTGAGCAGCAGTTCAATGATTACTGGCTCAAGCCTTCAGCCTTCCTGCTGCAGGCAGTGACCTGGTACTACTCCAGCTACAAACCACTACTGGTGACTCATCCCGCCTCGCAGGCTACCACGCAGTCCCTTGCAAACATGTCATTCCTCTATCTGCTGGACCTGACCAACAGGGGTGATTATCTGCACAGAATGCTCACACCTTTCCAGCACTGGTTGGAACGATACGGTGTAGATCTTGACCGAACCGGACAATATGCCTGCCACGGCAGGATTGAAAAAATCTCTGAAGTGGGCGGACTGGCCATGCCATTGGGTAAAGCCGCAGCCTCAGTCATTCTGCTGAAAACCGGCTCCATGTTATTTGCCCGACAGCACAATGCCAATCCTCATAGGTATCGCAGTATTTCCCGTCTGGTGCCTGAAATAGTGAAATCCATGGGCTCAGGACAGGGAGTTCAGATTCCGCTGCTACACAGAGCGACACCACAAAAAGTAAAAACTCTGGCTTCTGCCACCGCCGGTCTGGTGCTGGGTCCGGTAGCCACTGTCGGTGCATACGTCCACGGCCTTGTATCCGGGTTTACCTTCGCCCAAACCTTCGGACTCACGCTGGCGTCGAGTCTGACTTTCGACTTTTTTATGAACGACAACAAGATGCTTAGTCAATGGCTGGGTGGGCCTCTGGGTCGTAGTCTTGACAAGATGAATCGATGGACAGGCCTGGGTGAAACGCAGGATGAATATGTGCAACGTACCGCTATTGCCTCGCCTCAGCACTTCAATGAAACCGATGCCGCCTATACAAATCGTGTTAAAGCGAGCAACAGAATGCATGGCTGGACGCGTTACGAAAATTACCTGCAGTTCCGTGAACGCCGGGATCGTACCATGAAGCTGTTTGCCGATGGCTGGGAGAAATACTTCAGGGAAAATGTGCCTAAATGGTCATTCTCCCACTCAGAAAGTATTCCTTACTCTTACACGCTGGGTGCCTTCTTCGAGCCAAAAGCAGCGCTGACTGATCACAAGGTTGAGAAGTTCGATCATGACAAGAATACCCGCGACGAACTTTGATATCAGAAACCAGTGGATGCCCCCTTCATAACTATCCAAATGGAACCAGTATCAGGGACTACATACTGGTTTCTTTCAGAATGGGCTATCGGCTAAATTCACTCACCAGCTTAACGTATTTGCCACTGTGAACTAAATTCACTCAACAGCTTACCGCCACAACCATGAAGGATTGACAGCCTTGAGCGATTGACAGCCTTGAGCGATTAAAAATCGCTACCTCTCCCGGTGTGAAAATCGCTTTTCACGGTACTCAGCTCTGAGGTAATAGAATGACAGATGCCCGCCGTAATGCATTCAGTCTTGCTGTGGCCCTTGCAGTCAGCTCTTCCATTATCGTTACACAGGCAATGGCCGAGCGCAGGCTGCTGACAAAATCTATCGATATTGTGAAAGATGGACAAGTGGAGTTTACCCGGAGTGAGGTCAGGGTTCAGCCAACTTTAGCTGAAGACCGGCAGCCAATACCCAAATCCTTTACCACCACCTACCCGGATCTGACGCCAGCCAGAGAGGGCTATATCGTTCCTTCTGATGGCTTTACAAACATTCTTTCTGCCATCAGTGCTGACGTTTCCAGCGTCGACCTGTTTGCAACAGGCGAGAATGATGTTGCTCAGAAATACACCAAAGTCCTGAAGGTAGGTGATGAGGAAGTCTTCAAGTTCACCCATAGCCTTAACGAAAAAGAACTGGTCATTGAAGTCAGAGGCGGAATGACCGATCAGGACACCCTTGAGACTGTGCGTGATCGTTTTCCTGGCATCGAACCATTAGAACCGCTGACGAAAATTGCCGGGCCCGGAAGACTGGCTAATGTGCTCGAAGCAGCCAGTATCAGGGCAGGAAAGCTCGGCGCGAGTGATCACTACGTACCCCTTGCCACCATCGAAGTAGAAGAAGTTGAAGTGAACAGGCGTACCTTCATGCGTCCTCTCGTCGCAGGTAATAAGCCTCCTGAACTGCAACGTCTGGGTCAATCACTCTTTGTCAATGATGATGTTCTCCTGGCAGCAGCTACCTCTGCCTATATTCAGGTTCATGTCCTGCAGGAGGATTTACAACAGGAGGCGCTTAATGAACTGCTGGCACACAGCAAACCCGTCGGATATGTTGTACACGTCGAGGATGACACACAGGTTTATCCTGTGCCTGCCGGTTATCCAAAGTTGGAAGTGACAGAAGCTCCGGGGGAAGTGATTGTTTTTCATGGTCAGATGCAGAGTCCGGATGATGTCGCTTTTGTAGAAAACCTCTATAAACCCCAGGCACAAACTGGGGCTAATCACCCGGCTCCTGCAACAGCCCGGGTTAATAAACATAAAGTCAAAAGCTATCAGTACGTCATTCGAAGCAGGCAGATAGCAGTGCTGGAAAAGATTGCTGCTCAGTTGGCTGCTGCCGACCTTGACGAAAGTCAACTGATTACGCTGGCCTACTACGAATCTCTCCAGCAGGCATTGACCAGTGCTACTTCAGATCAGGCAGAGGGATTTCAGTTCGCACTGGAACACTTCAGAATTGCTTCGTCGGTCATGACGCCAACCTGGTTGAAGATTCAACTCTCAGAGCACTTCAGTTTCAAACCCGCACTTAGAAATCTTCTGACTAACCAGCATTTTGTTCAGAATATTCTCAATACCATACCTGTCTACTCCCATTTAATGGCCGATTTTTTTTACGAAGACGAACAGTTTGCTGCCAAAGTCCTGAGTGACATGGCCAAAGAGCATATTAAACTGGACAGCAGGCGAGAACAGCTACAGATCTCAGAGGCCAGGCTCTCCCAGCTTAAAAGTCAGTTGCAGCACGAAACGGAAAGAGCCGACGCCGGTGATAAGGAAAAACAGAAAGCACGAAGTCCCTGTTGGGAAGACGGGAATGAGCTTGAAAAGCCGGAAGAAACAATAACCCAAACCCCAGGCCACCGCAAAGCCAGGCCTGAAGTACTCAATAAACTGAAAGCCGTGGTAAGAGCCCTTGAGGACGACCGCCTCAGTTGTGAAGACGATGAGTATCTCCATCAACAGATCATTTCTGAAGACATACAGAAATACATCAGAGAAGCCAGAGAGCGTTCAGAGGAAAAGGCCCTGAACATACTGGCAAGCATAGAAAAAATGTTCAACATCGAAATCAATGAAGGTGATGACCAAGCAGCAAGACTTGAGAGGGTTTATAAAAAGCTTGATAGCGGAGATGTCTCAGCTGACGACCTGGATAAGATGGACAAAATCCTCTGGGAGGATTTCAGCACAGCCCCGGAAGATCTGGAAGGAAGGGATGTCAGACTCAACTCGATTCATGGGCGTCTTACTTTTAAAGTCGAAGAATGGGAACAACGAGCCAAAGAACAACAGACCTATTATCTTTCGTCTGTAGAAGATGAGCTGGAGATCTACCCTTATAAAAGCGATGCCGCTATAGAAAAAGGCAAAACTCTGACTGCCAGACTGGCCAATGATCTGCAGGTGGAGTTTGAAAAGGATATCAACCTCTCTGACAAGAAGCATATTCTATTAGCCAAAGTTTGGGCACTCACTGATGAAGTCTCAGATGTCTATGAAAATGAAAGTATCAAAAGAGACAGAAACAATGAAATAGCCCATCAACTCAACATTGAAGACTATCAGGATCATGCCACTATTGACGACCAGATCAGTCTTATTAAAGAAAAACTCACACAGCTGCGTAAAGAAGTTCTCGGGGCGGGCAAGCTTGATGTTAATGAGCGCATTGCGGCTATAGAGGACGAGCTTGACAAGCAAATGGCTCGCCTGGGATCTAAACCCCGATACGCTCTTGATCGTGAGTTAGCCACAGCCAGGCGCTTATTGGAAGAAGCTGAAAATGAGCTGAAAACTGCTCATCAAAAACTGGATGTTATGCGCATCAAACAACTTGTATTTACCGGGACCCGTGCCTACCTCCGACGTATCTCGCAACAACCCACTCTTAGCACCATTGAAGAAGCCGTGGATCTTGAACTGGACACTACTGATAGCAGTGAACAACCGGTTAAGGCCCCGGGAAAAAGACAGACACAAGCGGGCGGTAATGGTGGTACTGGCAGCAAGATGAGCCAGCAACTGACTCAGGAAAAGACCCGCCTGGAAGCTGAAGTTGAAGCCAGAAAAGCAGACGTTGAGAGAATGAAAGAAGTCCTGAAGTCTGCAGTGGAAGCCATCGAAAATGACGGCGGCCCCTTCCAGTTCACGCCAAGACAGGAAAAAGTTCGGGCCGATATGCACGCCTTCGTGCAGCAGCACTCTCTCAGGAAACAGGCTCTGGAAGCCGCAATGGGTCTGGCACAATCAGCAGCAAAAAGCGGTAAGGCAATACCCTGCCTTACGAGTTTCGATTTTGACAATGAATTGGCACCGGTTCGCTTGCAGGGACTGGTCGGCGATGAACTGACGTTTGCCCAGGCCAGCCGGATTGTGGCCGTTTTCAGGAGCTTTAAAACCAGCTTCCCGGAACCTTCTCCCGAGCTTATGGAGGATCAGTCACAGAATGTTCTGGAAAAAATCCGGTCGCTGGTGCAAAGGGCCAGGAATGAGATACAGAAAGGGCCTGAACAATACGACGAAGAAATTCACAACATGGGCAAAACCGCCATTCACTACGTTGATCATAAATCAGGTGACCTGAATAGCTTCACGGAATACTTCGCCAGACATTCTGCCAGCGGTAAAAAGATCATGGCTCTGCTGCATGAAGGACTGATCAGCAAGGTTGAACTTGAGAACTACATAAAGGCCATCAGGAGAGTCGATAATTATAAGACAGTGGATGAATTTGAACACTTCCTTGGCTACAAACACGGCGTCCAGTTGACTCACTTCAAGGCCGCCTTACGGATGCTGTCTGACAAAGACGTTGAGAAATTCATAGAGAGTGCCATTACTCCTGTGACCGGGGCTGACCCGACGGCTCTGAAAGAGTCTGTTACCGGCATGAAAGAGTACGCTGCTGCAGTCATCGCCAACTATGTTCTTGACGATATTGCCTTTGACAATGGCCGCAGGACGGCAGCTTTCCTGACTCATGTTCAGGATACCCTGACACCTTATGCCAATGCTGCCGGAATATCTGAATCAGAACTGATCCAGACTATCCATGACAACTTGATGCAGGCTCATGTCGCAGCGGTTGAGCAGCAGCTAAAGGATTACTGGGTCAAACCTTCAGCCTTCCTGATACAGGCTGTGACCTGGTACTTTTCCAACTACAAACCCCTGCTGGTGACCTACAGTGCCCGGCAGGCTGCCGAACTGCACCTCTTGAATATGTCGTTCCTCTATCTTCTGGATCTGACCAACAGGGGCGATTATACGCACAGGATATTGACACCTTTCCAGCATTGGCTGGAACGCTATGGTGTTGATCTTGACCGAACCGTTCAATATGCCTGCCACAGTGCAGTTGAACAAGTCTCTGAAGTGGGCGGACTGGCCATGCCATTGGCTAAAGCCGCTTCCTCAGTCATTCTGCTAAGAACCGGCTCCATGCTCTTTGCCAGACAGCGCAACGCCAATCCTTACAGATATCGCAGCATTTCCCGCCTGGTACCCGAAACAGTGAAATCCATGGGTTCCGGGCAAGGGGTTCAGGTGCCACTGGTGCACAGGCTGACACCGCAAAAAGTAAAACAACTGGCCTCTGCTACAGCCGGTCTGGTGCTCGGTCCAGTAGCCACTATCGGAGCATACGTTCACGGCCTTGTATCCGGGTTTACCTATGCTCAAACATTCGGATTCGCACTGGCATCGAGTCTTACTTTCGACTTCTTTATGAACGACAACAAGATGCTCACTCAATGGCTGGGCGGACCTCTGGGCCGGAGTATTGACAGGATAAATCGCTGGCGAGGCATCGGCGAAACCGACGATGAATATGTGAAACGTTCGGCTATTGCCACGCCTCAACGCTTCAATGAAACCGATGAAGAATATGCAAACCGTGTTAAAGCAAACAACACGATGCATGGCTGGACTCGACACGAAAACTATTTGCAGTTCCGAGAACGCCGGGATCGCACCATGAAGCCGTTTGACAATGGCTGGGAGAAATACTTCAGGGAAAATGTGCCGAAATGGTCATTCTCCCATGCAGAAAGTATTCCTTACTCCTACACTTTGGATGCTTTGTTAGAGGTAGTAGAATGACAAATGCTTACCCCAGTGCATTAAGCCTCGCAATGGCGATTGCAATCAATTCTTCCATCATTGCTACACAGGCACTGGCCGACCGCAGGTTGCAGACAAAATCTGTTGATATTCAGGGCGACCGACATGTGGAGTTTACCCAAAGTGAGGTCATAGTTCGGCCAACTTTAGATGATAACCAGCAGCCAATACCTAAATCCTTTACAACTACCTACCCTGATCCTGATTTCTCTGGACTCAGAGTGGGCTATGTCAGCCCTGCCGGAGGCTTTACAGACATTCTTTCTGATTTCGATTGTCATGTTTCCAGTGTTGATCTGTTTGAAACCGGCGAGAATGACGTTGCTCAGAAATACACCAAAGTCCTCAAGGTGGGAGATGAGGGAGTCTTCAGGTTCAGCCATAACCTTGAAGAAAAGAAACTGGTCATTGAAGTCAGAGGCGGAATGACCGATCAGGACTCTGTTGAGATGGTTCTTTCTCAATGGGCTGACATGAAATCCCTGGAACCTTTAACGAAAATCGCCAGACCCACACAGATGTTAGCAGTGCTGGAAAGCGTTGATGAGAGGGCAGGAAACCTCGGCTCGAGTGATCACTATGTTGCCCTTGCCACTATTGAAGTAGACAAGGTTGATGTCAGTGGGCGTACCTTCATGCGGCTTATCTCGGGGGGTGAACGGCCTCCAGAACCGGAGCGTCTGGGACAATCGCTCTTTGTCAATGATGAGGTTCTCCTAGCGGCGGCCACCTCTGCCTATATACAGGTTCATATACTGGCAGGAGAGTTACAACAGGAAGCTCTCAACAAGCTGCTGTCATACCATAAACCCGTCGGATATATAGTACACGTCGAGGATAACATGCAGACTTACTCTGTGCCTGCCGGTTATCCAAAACTCGAAGTGACCGAGGCCCCCGGAGAGGTTATTGTTTTCCATGGTCAGAAACAGAGCGCGACCGATATCGCTTTTGTAGAAACCTTCAATAACCTCCTGAAAGAAGCTGAGGGTAATGACCCCGTTCATAAAGTAACAACAGAGATTCAAGAACATAAGGTCAATAGCTACCGATACGTCATTCGAAGCAGGCAGTTGGCAGTACTGGAAGAGTTTGTTGTACGGCACGAAGCCGGAGTTAACAAAGATCAAATGACGCTTGCACAGGAAGATAAATTGACGGCGCTTGCGCTTGCCAACTATGAATCTCTGCAGCAGGCATTGAGCAGTGCGACTCCGGATCAAACACATAAATTTGAGTTCACACTGGAACACATCAAAGCTGCTTCGTCAGTGATCACGCCAGCCTGGATGCAGGACCAACTCTTAAAATACTTCAGCTTCAAACCTGTACTCAGAGATCTTCTGACTGATCAGCATTCTGTTCAGAAGATGCTGAGCTATATACCCACTGTCGTCAGTTCCGCCAACAACATGGACCGACAGCTGACTGAGGTCGACGACCAGCCGGAACAACTAGTCCGTGATGCCAGAAGTGTTTACAACTCTGAAATGGCAATACTGCTTGGCATAGATGACTGGGATGATACCTGGTCACCGGATGAGCAAGCCATTCGTCTCCTGGAGAAAATTAACGACATGCACAGAGCGGTTGCCAACGCTCACTCCATTCAACAGTATCGGCAACAACAGACAGACCTGTCCGACCCGGAGAAACTGGCACTGGTGACAGAGAGGCAACAAAGCACCAGCACAGAGACTGAAAAATCAGCTGAAATCAGAGCCCGCTTTGCAGCTCTTGCCGAACATTTAAACATTCAGGATTTTGATAGCAATGCAGATATTGACGCTCAACAAGAGCGCCTGATTCAGAGCATTCAGACCCTGAATGCTCAAGTCACTGAGGACGAAGCTTTCGTCAAATTAAGGAAAGATTCCGTGAGGGAGGTTCTTAGTCTTGCACTGAGTGAACGCAACACGTTAGAAGACCGTCAGGTACTGTCAGAAGACACTAGGCGCGGGGTCGACAGACTTGCAGGTGTGGAAAATCCCCCCGAATTAAAGCCTGAAGTACTTCATAAACTGAGTGCTCTGGAAGCAGCCCTGGACATGGATGTCCTCGATAGAGAAGACGATGAGTACAGTCGTCGTCAGGCCATTTCTGAAGAAATTCAGACATTCATCACAAAAGCCAGACAGCGGACAGAGGAAGAGGCACTGGAGTTACTGAAAAACGCCGAAGGAATCCTCGGGATCGAGGTCAATGAAGGCGATCACAACGAAAAACGACTTCACAGAATTCTTACAAAACTTGTCAGCGATGACATCACCGAAAAAAAACTGGATCATATAGAGCATGCCTTCAGGCAAGAAGACTTCATACCTGAGAACGAATACTGGAAAGATAAAATTCGGAGGCTTGGTAAGCGTCTTGTCTTTTATATCGAAGGCGCCGGTCATCGAGCCTTACATCAACAGACAAGGATGCTTGAAACTCTAGAAGACGAGCTGGGTATCGACACAAGTAAAAACGTTGCTGCTAAAAAAGCAAGCCAGACTTTCATTGCTACACTGGCCGATGCTCTAGAAATAGAATTTGAAAAAGATGCCAGCCTGAATGAACAGAAGGAAGTTATGGCAGCCAAAATTCAGGCACTGATTTATCAGCTAGACGAACTCTACGATAACGAAGGTATTATAAGAACCAGAAATAACGAGATTGCACATCGCCTTGGCATTGGGAACTATAAAGACGATGCCGCTGTGGATGTTCAGTCCAATCTCATTAAAGAAACTCTCCAATATCTGCATGAAATCGTTTTAAAAGTAGATCAGCCCGACGTTCATGAGCGTATCGCAGCCATTAATGAAGAGCTTGACAGGCAAATGGCGCGCCTGGGACCTAAGCCTCGATTCGTCCTTGATCGTGATCTGGCCATGGCCAGTCAAGCATTAAAAGAAGCTGAAAGCGAGCTGAATGATGTTCATCGCAAACTGAATGAAATTCGTGGCAAAAATGTGTTATTTGCGGGGAACCGTGCTGACGTCCAACATATCTCCGATGAAGACGACACGCTTTTAACTAAGGCAATGAAACAATTGCAGACCGGCCTTGGCCTGGCTGCAGGTGATGAACAAAGACCTGCTGGGCGAATTGAGGACATCATGCATTTCCTGGGGAGATACAGTAAAGCGACACGGAATGAAATCATTGAGCAACTGGGAGCCAAAACAAATACGAACCTCGAGATGAAAGGAGATGTCGAAAGTTTTCGGGAAGATGATGATTACTTTTTTATCTTTCGGAGCAATCCAGATAATAATGATCAAGACCAAGATGATAAAGTTGCTGAACCATTGGGTGAACTGCCTCTGGCCAAGGCAAAGTACATTCAAGTCAAACAATTCCTGCGTCGTCACGACAAGAAAAACAGGCAGGTGACCAGTGCACTGCTTGAAGAGAGGAATGCACGAGAGAATCTGGAACTTAAGAAAGAGGAAATTAAGCGTTTTGAAAACACCGATGAGAAGACTGAAATCGTATACAAGAAAGAAATAGTTCAGCTGAATAAAGCCCTGGAGCAGAAAAGTAAGGCTGTAGCAAAAGCAGAAGAGGACCTGACGGATCTTGAAGCCCGTCTTGACTCGATGGAAAGACTCATCGGTCTTAAACCAGACGCCACTGACACCAATGAATACCGGGTTAATGCCCTGAGAAACAGGCAGGCAGAGCTGGGCGGTGATGATGGTACTGGCGGCTATATCCAACAACTGACTCAGGAACAGGCCCGCCTGGAAGAGGAGATTGAAACCAGGCAAGCAGATATTGAGAGGTTAAAGGAAGCCCTGGGGGCTACAGAGAAAGCTCTCGAAAATGAGGGTAGTCACTGCCAGTACACGCCGGGGCAGTTAAAAGTTCTGACCGATATGCACACCTTCATGCAGCAGCACCCTCTCAAGAAACAAGCTCTGCAAGCCGCATTGGGTCTGGCAGAATTAGCAGCAAAAAACCCTGAGAAAATACACCTCCTTAAAAAGCTCAATTTTGACGATGAATTTGCGCCAATTCGCTTGCAGGCGTTGGCTGGAGATGATCTGACGTTCGGTCAGGCCAGTCGAATTGTGGAATTCTTCACGAGTTTGAAAACAAACTTCCCGGAATGCCCTTCCGAACCTGTTGCAGATTGGCCTTTGAATGTTCTGGAAGAAGTCCAGACTCTGGCAAACAGGGCCAGAAAAGAGATGAAAACCGGGTCTCAACAATACAACAACGAAATTAACGACATGGCCAAAACAGCCATTCACTTAGTCAAAGATGCACCAGGGAAACCGAAAGATTTCTCGGAATACTTCGCTACCCATTCTGCCAGTGGTAACAAGATCATAACTCTGCTGCGTGAAGGCGTGATCAGCAAGATTGAACTTGAGAACTACATAAAGGCCGTCAAAGGCGCCGACGGTTATCAGACAGTGGACGAATTTGAACATTTCCTTGGTTACCAACACGGCGTCAAGGTGCCTAAGTTCAGGAAGGTCATCCGGATGCTGTCCGACAGGGGGATTGATGAATTCCTGGAAAGTGCCTTTAACCCTGTGACGGTGGCTGGCGCGGCGGGTATAAAAGCTTCTGTTGCCGACATGAAAGAGTACGCAGTTGCTGTCATCGCCAACTATGTTCTTGACGATATTGCCTTTGACAATGGCCGCAGGACGGCAGCGTTTCTGGCCGATGTTCAGGATACCCTGACACCTTACGCCAATGCTGCCGGACTCTCTGAATCAGAACTGATCAAAGCTGTCCATGACACATTGATGCAGGCTCATGCCACAGCGGTCGTACAGCAGCTCAATGATTACTGGGTCAAACCTTCGGCCTTTCTGGTACAGGCTGTCACCTGGTACTTCTCCAGCTACAAACCACTACTGGCGACTCGTACCGCCGGGCAGGCTTCCGCGCTGTCCCTGTCAAACATGGCGTTCCTCTATCTTCTGGATCTGACCAACAGGGGGGATTACGCGCACAGAATGCTCATACCTTTTCAGCACTGGCTGGAAGACTACGGTGTTGATCTCGACCGAACCGGGCAATATGCCTATCACAGCGAAATTGAAACAATCTCTGAAGTGGGTGGGCTGGCCATGCCATTGGGTAAAGCCGCTTCCTCCGTCATTTTGCTGAAAACCGGCTCCATGTTGTTTGCCCGACAGTACAACGCCAACCCGCAGATGTATCGCAGCATTTCCCGTCTGGTGCCCGAACTAGTCAATTCCATGGGTTCCGGGAAAGGGGTTCAGGTACCTGTGCTGCATAAGGTGACACCACAAAAAGTAAAAACTCTGGCTTCTGCCACGGTCGGTCTTGTGCTGGGACCGGTAGCCACCTTCGGAACATACGCCCATGGTTTTTTATCCGGTTTTACCTATGCTCAAACCTTCGGATTCGCCCTGGCGTCGAGTCTCACTTTCGACTTCTTTATGAACGACAACAAGATGCTCACTCAATGGCTGGGTGGTCCTATGGGCCGCACTCTTGACAGGATTAATCGCTGGCGAGGCATCGGTGAAACGCAGGATGAATATGTGAAACGTACGGTTATTGCCACGCCTCAACGCTTCAATGAAACCGATGAGGCCTATGCCAACCGTGTTAAAGCAGGCAACATGATGTATGGCTGGACTCTACATGAAAATTACCTGCAGTTTCGTGAACGCCGTGATCGCACCATGAAGATGTCTGAGAATGGCTGGGAGAAATACTTTAAGGAAAATGTACCTAAATGGTCGTTTTCCCACGCAGAAAGCATTCCATACTCTTACACTCCTGGAGCCTTTTACCAATGATAAAAGAGCGATAATGAGAAAGCGCCTGTTCATGAAAAAACAAATGCCCCGCAATCAAGCCTCTCCTTCTGAGCCCACAGACCTCTGAGGTATTGGAATGACGAATGCTCGCCCCAGGGCATTAAGCCTTGCAGTAGCTATTGTAATCAGCTCTTCGATCATTGCCACACAGACACTGGCCGATCGGAAGCTGCGGACAAAATCTATCAATATTCTGGTCAATGGACATATGGAGTTTACCCATAGTGAAGCCATGGTTCGGCCAACTTTAGACCCTGACCAGCAGCCAATACCCAAATCCTGTACAACCACCTACATTGCCCTGGCTGCAGACAAGGAGAACCAGGTCCTTCCTGCTGTAAGCTTTACACAAGTTCTTTCTTTTGTTGATGGCGTCATGTCCATTGTTGATCTGTTTGAAACAGACGAGAATGACGTGGCTCAGAAATACACCAAAGTACTGAAGGTAGGTGATGAGGGAGTCTTCAGGTTCACCCATAACCTTGAAGGAAAGGAACTGGTCATTGAAGTCAGGGCCGGAATGACCGATCAGGATTCCGTTGAGGCGGTTCGTGCTGGATTTCCCTGGCCACTTCACGGAGCCCAATCTTTAGAGCCCTTAACGAAAATCGCCAACCCCTTTCGACTCAATGATTTGCTGAATACTGTCTATGACAGAACAGGAAATCTCGGCACCAGCGATCACTATGTTGCCCTTGCCACCATTGAAGTAGAAAAAGTTGCAGTGAACGGGCGCACCTTCATGCGTCATATCGCTTCGAAAGATCAGCCCCCTGAACTGCGGCGCCTGGGTCAATCACTCTTTGTCAATGACGATGTTCTCCTGGCAGCTGCCACCTCTGCCTATATCCAGGTTCATGTCCTGGGAGAGGAGTTACAACAGCAGGCTCTTAATAAACTGTTAGCACACAGCAAACCCGTCGGCTACGTTGTACATGTCGTGGATGACAAGCAGGTTTATCCTGTGCCTGCGGGTTATCCAAAGCTGGAAGTCGCAGAAGTTCCGGGGAAGATGATTGTTTTCCATGGACAGAAGCTGGACCCCCATGAAATCGTTTATGTAGAAAACCTCTATGAGCTATGGAATGAAGTTGAGGGTCATACCCACGCCGCCGCATTGGTAACACAGGTTAAAAAATATAAGGCCAAAAGCTACCGGTACGCCATTCGAAGCATGCAGATGGCAATACTGGAGGAGTTTGTTGCGCGACACGGTGCTGAGCTGCCGACGACGCTCACAAACGAAGACAAACCGGCAATGCATGCGCTTGTTTACTACGAATATCTCCAGCAGGCATTAGCCAGTGCGACTCCCGATTATACGATTTTTGCCAGTGAATTTGAATTCACACTGGAACACATAAGAGTCGCTTCGTCGGTCATCACCTCACCCTGGGTGCATACTCAACTGGTAAAACACTTCGGTTTCAAACCTGTACTCAGAAACCTTCTGATTAACCCTCATTTTGCTAGGAATATTCAGAATTCTGTACCCGTTATCAACGATATCAACCAGGTGCAGACCGGTTCTCGTGGAAACGACAAAAAGTTTGCTGCCAAAGTCATAAGAGATATGACCAGACAGCTGCTTGAAAAACTGGAGGAGCTACAGGCAGAAGAAGAGGAACTCGTCCAACTTCATAACAACTTACGGCGCACAACCCAGAGAGCGAATGTCAGTCAGAAGGAAAAACTGAGAGCACAGCGGCGCTATCGGGAAGTTGAGGAGGAGCTTGCAAGGGTTCAAATCGAGCTGGAAGATCTGGAAAATCAGGAACTGAAAATTCTGCAGCAAGTTCAACGAATCCCGGAGCTGGAAAAACAAGTTCGTAATATCAGGTCAGAAGCCACAAACGCAGTTAACACTCAAATGGCCGCAGAGCTTGGTATTGATAACTGGGATGATGCCCAGCCACCAGAAGAACAAGCCAGGCTCATCAGAAAGAAAATTCATGAAATCAAACAATGGATGGCAGCAGGAAGATCCAGTCAGGAAACTCTGACTGCAGAACTGGCCGTCATTGAAGGCCAGTTCGGTATTACCCCGGTGGATGAAAACGATCCGGATACCCGCTATCAGACCATTCAACAGCATATGCAACAAATGCCAGACCCTTCTGATGACGCAGTCTGCCTGAAACTGGCGCGCATTGAAAGTCAGCTCAATCTGGCACCAGATAACGAAGCTGATCTGGTAGCACGTCGCCAGGCCATTCTTGATCGGTTACAACGGCATCTTCTGGCCACCAGCACAGTGGCTGCAATAAAAAGCCAATATAAAACCTTTGCCGTACATTTAAATGTTGAGGATTTTGATGTCGATGCAGATATTGACTTTCAGCAAAAATGCTTGCTCCAAAGAATTAAGACAATGGCTGTCCAAGAACAATTTCTGCTTCAAAAACTTAAGACAATGGAGAGTTACGAAGACATCATGTACGAGAATCATGAGTCTTTGGCTGAGAAAACTCAGAAATTGAGCAATCAACAATATTTGGAGAATTCTTACACCAGGGCCAGAAAAGATGCTCTGGCAGCGGTACTTGGTAAAGAGCTGAGTCCAGACAACACACCAGAAAGCCGTGACCTTCTGGAATCAACAGTCAATGCCAAGCTCTTCGAGCTTGTAGAGCTGAAAAAAGAACTGGATGACATCAGAAACCCCGCCCCCCCCAAAGCCATGCCTGAAGTACTTGAGAAACTCAAAACCGTGGAAAGAGCCCTGAAGATGGATCTCTTCTCTGTAGAGGACGATGCCTATCTCCGACGCCGGGCGATTTCTGATGTTATGCAGACCCACATCAAAGAAGCCAGACAAAGGTCGGAGGAAGAGGCCCTGAAGATACTGGAAACCTTCGAAGAATTATTCAACATCAAAATCAATGAAGGTGATGACAAAACTGCAAGATTAGACCTGGTTCGTATAAAACTTGCTGGCGATGCGATTTCGGAATACATGCTGGATCAGATGGATAAAGTCCTTTGGGAAGATGGCAGCACAGCTTCGGAGAAGATGGTGGCCAGGGTCAGACTCGACAATATTCGTGAGCGTCTTACCTTTAAAGTCGAAGAGTCGGATAAGCGAGCCGAAGTAAAACAGGCATTTTATCTAATGACTATAGAAGAAGAGCTAAAAATCGACCCTTATAAAAGCTTTACTGCTATGGAAAAAGGCATGGCTTTAACGGCTAAGCTGGCCGATGATCTGGGGGTAGAATTTGAAAAGGATCTCAGCCTGTTTCAGCGCAGGCGTGATCTATGTATCAAAACTTTTGTACTGATGGATAAGGTAAACGAAAACTATGAAGATGAAAGTGTCAAAAGACTCAGAAACAATGAACTGGCTCATCAACTCAACATCGAAGACTTTAAAGTTCATGCCTCTGTTGAGGAACAGAACAGTCTGATTACAGAAAAACTCTTACAGCTTAATGAAGCTGCTTTCAGAGGGGGTCGGCCTGATGTTAATGAGCGTATCTCATTCATTGAGAATGAGCTTGACAGGCAAATAGCGCGCCTGGGACCTAAACCCCGATACGTTCTCGAGCGTGAGCTGGCCATCGCGAAACGAGTATTAGAAGAAGCTGAACGTAAGCTGACGGTACGGGAACAGGCCTGTCTGGAAGGTGAGATTAGAACCAGGGAATCAGACATTGAGAAAATGAAGGAAGTCCTGAGTAATGCCGGGAAAGCCGTCGAAAATAATCCTGGTCCCTTCCAGTGCACGCCGAAACAGGCAGAAGTTCGGGACGCTATCCAGACATTCGCGCAGCAGCACGCTCTCAATAAACAAGCTCTGGAAGCCGCATTTGCTCTGGCAGAATCAGCAGTAAAAAGCGGTAACACAATACCCAGTCTTACAAGTTTCGATTTTGACAACGAATTTGCACCGATTCGCATGCAGGCACTGGTGGGTGACGAACTGACGTTTGCCCAGGCCAGTCGACTTGTGGAACTCTTCAAGCGCCTGAAAACGAGTTCTCTGACGGCCCTGGAAGAAGTTCAGATTCTGGTGCACAGAGCCAGAAACGAGATAAAAACCGGAGCACAAGAATACGACGACGAAATTTACAGCATGGGTAAAACAGCCCTTCACTTCGTCGAGCATGAACCAAAGGACCAGAAAGGCTTCTCGGAATATTTCGCTGCCCATTCTGCCAGTGGCAACAAGATCATAGCTCTGCTGCGTGAAGGTCTGATCAGTAAGGTTGAACTTGAGAACTACATGAAAGCCGTCAGAGGGGTCGACGGTTATCAGACAGTGGATGAATTTGAGCACTTCCTTGATTATAAACACGGCATCAGGGTGCCTGAGTTCAAAAGGGTTGTACAAATGCTGTCCGACAAGGGTGTTGAGGAGTTCATGCAGGCTGTCTTGACTCCTGAGACCCTGACTGCCAATGGTCCGACAGGTATGAAAGAGTCGGTTGCTGGCATGAAAGAGTATGCAGTTGCTGTTATCGCCAATTATGTGCTTGACGATATTGCCTTTGACAATGGCCGTAGAACAGCAGCATTCCTGGCCAACGTTCAGGATACCCTGACACCTTATGCCAATGCTGTTGGAATATCTGAATCAGAACTGATCAAGGCTATCCATGACACATTGATGCAGGCCCATGCCGCAGCGGTTGAGCAGCAGCTAAAGGATTACTGGGTCAAACCTTCAGCCTTTCTGGTACAGGCTGTCACCTGGTACTACTCCAGCTACAAACCGCTTCTGGTAGATCGTAGCGCCTGGCAGGCTGCCGGGCTGTCCCTGTCAAACATGTCGTTTCTTTATCTTCTGGACCTGACCAACAGGGGCGATTATTTGCACAGAATGCTCACACCTTTCCAGCACTGGTTGCAAGGCTACGGTGCTGATCTTGACCGAACCAGCCAATATGCCTACCACAGCAGAATTGAACAAATCTCTGAATTGGGCGGACTGGCCATGCCACTGGGCAAGGCCGCTTCTGCAGTCATTCTGCTGAGAACCGGCTCTATGTTGTTTGCCAGACAGCACAACGCCAACCCTCAAATGTATCGCAGCATTTTCCGTCTGGTGCCGGAAATAGTGAAATCCATGGGTTCCCGACAAGGGATTCAGGTACCGCTGCTGCACAGGGTGACACCACAAACAGTGAAAACGCTGGCCTCCGCCGCAGCCGGTCTGGTGCTGGGTCCGGTAACCACTGCCGGTGCATACGTCCATAGCCTTTTATCAGGGTTTACCTATACCCAAACATTCGCATTCGCGCTGGCGTCGAGTCTTACTTTCGACTTCTTTATGAACGACAACAAGATGCTCACTCAATGGCTGGGTGGACCTTTGGGTCGCAGTCTGGACAAAATTAATCGCTGGATAGGCATGGGCGAAACAGACGATGAATATGGGAAACGTACCGCTGTTGCTTCGCCTCAACGCTTCACTGAAACCGATGAAGACTATGCAAACCGTGTTAAAGCAAGCAACAGTACGCACGGCTGGACCCGACACGAAAATTACCTGCAGTTCCGTGAACGCCGGGATCGCACCATGAAGCTATTCGAGAATAGCTGGGAGAAATACTTCAGGGAAAATGTGCCTGAATGGTCATTTTCCCATGCAGAAAGCATTCCTTACTCCTACACTCTGGGAGCCTTCTACAAGTGGCGACAGGGTTATGATCAGATAGTTCCTGTTCATGATAACAGAGGTATCTCTCAACCAAGCTTTCTGACTGTAGACTCAGGCGCTCAGTCTGAAACTGAGCAGAAGTGAGATTACTTGGCTGAAGTGCCTTCATGATGGAGGGTGTTGCAAAACTCTGGTTCCCATGCTTTCAGGCCCTGTGGGTCCCTTTACTCTCCAAGGGAAAAAACCAGTAAAGTCAGTCTGGTTGCACATCGTCGCGAAGTTACAGTGAACTCTTTACACAACTATATTCCAGAATTTATTGATGAGTTCTATCAAAAAGCGATGGGTAAGGAAAAAACAGACAGAAACTTTATTATCAAAGTCTATGTTTCTGGTGAGTATCTTGACTAACACGTTTCCCTGGAGCGTGGTGGTTTTGATTTTCAAAAGGAAAAGAAAGACAGTGACTTAGACTTTGGGATTGCCCAGTCAGAGATTGAAGTGTCTGCCGCTGAACTGGCGATTAGCGCAGTGAGCAATGATGTCCAGGCTCGGAGAGAGAAAAAAACCCAGCGGATCAAAAACTATGTAGAAGAACAAGCACCCTGGCATCGAAGCTTGATGGGAGAAAAATAAGGACATCCATAAAATTCGACTAATCGACGAGTTCAGCTACGATCTTTCTTCCTGTCCCTGAGTTTTTCAAACAGGAGGAGTTATGACCCGAGCTCAAAGCTGCCTGATAGATCAACGGCTCGTCGCTTTAATGACACTGTGTGGCATGGTGTGTTCGCAGGGCTCATCTATGTGGTGAAGTTAATCTGACTGGCAAAAAATACGAGCATCGTCGTCAGTGGGTAGTAGACAAGTTGAGGGAGCTAATCTCTGTCTTTTCAATTGAAGTCTGTGCCTATGCCGTTATGTCGAACTACTGCCAAGTTGTATTGCATATCAACCAGCAACCTGCCCAGGAGTGAACGCGTGATGAAGTCCTTGAACGCTGGACATGCTTGTTCACAGGCCCGCTTCATGTTCAGAGTTAACTTGCTGCTGACCAGCTGAGTCATGGGGTCACGGTTTATGGGCTGTATTTTATTTTTTATATGGATGTCCTGTTTTACTTGGATGTCCTGTTTCACTCTTCTTGGATGTCCTGTTTCACTCTTTCATGATAGGGGTGGTGAAAGGCGGTTATATGGATGTCCTGTTTCACTTCTTCCAACACCCATAAGTTATTACCAGCGTCGATGTAAAGAAACTCGGCCTTTTTTATCCCTTCACCAACGCCAATGGCTCCCTGAGCGTTCTCAATACGGTAACAACGGTCATCCTCAAAATGGAACGACAAACCGGATTCTGTAAACTCCAAGATCAGGCTACCCCTATTTCCTGCTCAAACAGTCGGATGGATTCGTTGATGATTTCGTTATCCGGCATACCCTCATTCAGAGAGGTTTGCTGCCACTGCCCATCGTTGCAAATCATGACCGGGATGTCCATCTCTTCCCGCTGCGCCATGATGTAAAGCTTTTTCACCACAAAATAGGAGTGGCTGGCGATGAAAAACTGTACGCCCAGTCTGGCAAGGGCATCAATAATATTAAACAGCTTGGTAATGGCTGTCGGGTGCAATGCTGACTCAGGTTCGTCGATAAAGATTATGGAATTTTCTGTGAGGAATCCGTTGCGGATTAAAGTATCCAGAATACCAATCTTCTTCACGCCTTCAGCCGTGGCATTGATGGAGTAGCGAGCTTTTTTATGCTTGTAAAACCATTCACTGCGCTGGCGATCATACTCGATACGATCGCCATCAAACATTGACTCAAGCTGCTGGCTGGTTTGAGAGAGGGCTGAATTGGATTTGTCGGCGGGCATCTGTTTCTGCAAGGCGACAACCAGATCAGAGTAGGTGCTATCAAAGCCGAACACCCGATCCTGATAGGCCAACTGGAAAATAATTTTATCCAGCGACAGCACTTCCTTGGGAGGCAAAAAAATTGAATTGGCACTGCGACGCTCTGAAATTTCTACATCGGCGGCAGGTCTTTCAGGGTTACGGAGGCTGAAAGTTTTTTGCTTTTCCCTTTGGTGACAATATCCCCAAGTTTATCCGGTTGAAACGTCCAGTAGAGCTTTTCACTCAATACCTCGGATGCTGAGCGGCGATCATCGCCCCGTCCGGTTTCTTCCAGAGTGCGCACGGCGGCGTAGAGCGCCTTCATCAGCCAGGTTTTGCCAGAGCTGTTAGGCCCGATAATCAGGTTGATCTGACCAAGGTTTTCTGCGGTGCCCTTTTCCAGCGGCCCGAGGTTATTAAACTCAAACGCCTGTATCATTTTGTTATCCACTTTTTGCGGCGGCAGAGGCAATGGCTCCTGAGACTGAGGTAGACTACCACCTCTACAGGAACGCTTCCTGCATTGAGCATATCACTTTCTGGTGGGTTTGCCTTGGTTGGGGTGGTGTCGGGTGGTGTCAGTTTTTCAGGGGAGGTATGGGTTAATGGTGATGACTCTGTGCCTGATGCTCTATGCTGCTATCCAGCACAGAATCAGGCAGGAACTGAAAAAGCAAAGTCGTGTATTTCCAGACCAGAAAAAAAAGCCCTGCCAGAACCCAACAGCAAGATGGGTATTTTTCTGTTTCCAGGGGCTTAGTGTATTAACGGTCAATAATCAGGAGGAACATGTGATTGGCTTGAAGGAAAGGCAGTGGACGATCGTTCAAATTTTGGGCATTTTTTACGAGTCCATGTATTCCTGATAGGGGTGGTGAAAGGCGGTTATATGGATGTCCTGTTTCACTTCTGATGTTGAAGTACAGAACCAGCAATGTTCAAAAGGCCGGTATGACTGTCAGAATTAAGAATTGAGTATTTTAATGAGCAGTAATATCAAACTGCCTTTCACCACACCGATTGATATTTGCCTAAAATCTGTTGTCAAAGAAATAAACAGACATTCAGGTACACCAACATGTCTCAAGCTCAATACCAGTCTAAGAACCTCAACCACCTTGGCTTGGTTGCCGCTATGTGTCGGGAGTTAAAGATAGCCGAATACATTGATGCCCGTATCACAAATGACTCCGATGTTCGTAATGTCACTATTGGACAAGCTGTAGTTGCAATGATCATCAATGGCTTGGGCTTTACGGGGCAAACTCTATACATGCTCCCTGAGTTTTTTGAGGATAAGCCGATTGACCGCCTTATCGGGGAAGGTATACAGGCTGAACACTTGAACGATAAGGTACTTGGTCGGGCTCTCGACAGTTTGTACGACGCTGGTGTTAGCGACTTGTATCTCAATCTGGCCGTCAAGGTCGTCAATCATCTGAAACTTCCTTGCAAGGCATTAAATCTGGATGGCACCAGCTTTCATATGGATGGAGTCTATAACAGTCATGACAATCCAGACGACTTGAACTGTATTCATATCTGCCAAGGTTACAGCCGTGACCACCGGCCTGACCTGAACCAGGTAGTCTTACAGTTAATGACTGAAAACCAGGCGGGCATCCCTGTGTTTATGGCCCCTGCCAGCGGTAATGTAAACGACAAAACCTGTTTTCAGGAAATTATCAAAAATCATCTGTCATGTTTTAAGGCTGCTTTGAATAGCCGCTATCTGGTTGCTGATGCTGCCATGTATGTTGCAGAAACCCTTCAGTCGCTTGATGAGCAAAAGCAGCTGTTTATCTCCCGGGTACCCCTGAACATCAAGGAGGCAAAGGAGCTGGTCTGCAAAGCGCCAACCATGTCGCTGGAGCCTGTTGAAGGCTATGAAGATTATTACTCAGCTGAAGTGCCTTCCTGCTACGGAGGGGTTCAACAACGATGGTTCCTGTTTCTCAACAAAAAGCGCGGGCTTAGTGAACGGAAAACACTGACCCGAAAGATGCAAAAACAGTCATTGAAAGAGGCCCGTGATCTGGAGAAGCTGAGCAAAAAGGCCTTTTTGTGCCGGGACGATGCATTGAAGGCTTTTGCCTTGTGGCAGAAACAATCGAAACTTTGCCAAAGCGAAACAGAGCCTGAGGTTATCTGTAAACCCTGCTATTCGGGCAAAGGAAGACCATCGCCGGATAGCAAGCCTGATCACTTCGAGTACTTTGTGCAGGCTGAATGCTTTGTTTCCTGCGAGAAGAGGGAGCATGCAGAGGCCTCACTGGGTTGTTTTATCCTAAGCACCAATGAGCTGGATAAAAATAGTTTGAATGCCTCTGAGCTGTTGTCTATCTATAAGTCGCAACAAAAAGTTGAAGGCGGCTTTCGGTTCCTGAAGAGCCCGGACTTTCTGGTCTCTTCGCTCTATTTGAAGAAAGCGGAACGTATTGAAGCCCTGTTAATGGTGATGACTCTGTGCCTGATGGTCTATGCTGCTATCCAGCACAGAATCAGGCAGGAACTGAAAAAGCAAAGTCGTGTATTTCCAGACCAGAAAAAAAAGCCCTGCCAGAACCCAACAGCAAGATGGGTATTTTTCTGTTTTCAGGGGCTTAGTGTATTAACGGTCAATAATCAGGAGGAACATGTGGTTGGTTTGAAGGAAAGGCAGTGGACGATCATTCAAATTTTGGGCATTTTTTACGAGTCCATGTATTCCTGATAGGGGTGGTGAAAGGCGGATCAAAGGCTCATGTCAAACTTGTTACGGGGCTCGTCGCCATCAAGAAGAAGCTTAGCCATGGACTTGATCTCGTTCTGGATGTAATCCCAATACTCCGGATTGTCGAGTGTTCTCTGCTTTATGCTTTCAGGAACAAAGCGACTTATCTCAGTATTGAAATTAATGCGTACCTCATCGTCTTTTAATATTTTGGTTACTTGGTTGCTGAGCATTTCCATGAAGTCTTTCCTGTTTTTTTCTCTTGCTTCCAGTTTTTTATTGACTAGCTCTGCAGAGACATCAATTCCTTTTTGTTTTATCCAAACGATATCCCAGACATCACGAGGTTTTATGTGTCTGGCCCGATAGGCCAGAGCAATAAACTTGTCCGCCAACGTCTCTTCGAGAGACTGGACCGGTACCAGCAGGCCTTCGGTGGGCGTCACAATATTGTAGTGATTGATCAGGGGTCTTTTTTTCGCGTCAAACGAGGGAATGGCGCAGATGTCTATGTGCATTTTCTGCCTTGGCAGATCAGGCCGGTTGGCCTCCTTCTCTATGCTGATTTTCCACGACGACGTGTCGCCCTGCTCATCTTGGTCAGGCTTGTTGACCCAAACGTTGGTCTCGTACTTGTTCTGGATGAATTGTTGGATTTCGGTTTCCAGCCCGTCAAAGTCGGAGGGCTTGAAGTCAAGCCCTCCATTAAAGTCCAGATCTTCCGACAAACGGGAGCTGTTATGGCACATCCTGAGTGATGTGCCCCCTATGAAGGTGAGTGACTGCATAGCCCCTTGCTTAACCAGCACGTGCACAATGTCGTGATGAAGAATTTCCTTCTCGATCACTGGCGTGATGGCTGCATATTCCGGATTTGCTTCCACGATTCTTTTTAGTTGTTCCTTTAGCACATTAGCTCTCCAGCATATGGGTATTTCTTTTGCAGTTCTTTAGGTCTTTGATGGCTTGCGAGGATTGTGCTCTGTACATGCCAACAGATTCATCAAAATACAGGTTTGGTGCAATATTTCTGATAGTTTTTTTTGAGTGAGTGAATTCAATGACGCCATAGGGTGTTGAGAAGGTGCCGCTGCGGCCTTTCGTCACAATCGTCAGCCTTCCCATGGGTATTTGAGAGATGTCCCCAGTATGACTAAGTTGACTCTCAAGGCTTATGTAGCTTATGACATTGGCGCGAAGTTTTTTCGCTATCTTATAGATCGCAGTCGTTGGGTCTGGAGGCGTCAACGTGCTCTCAAACACGCCTTTGGCGACCCTGCGTATCAAGCCTTTTTTTGCACAAACAGTGAGAAACTTGGTGAACGCGGGAGTGAGTCTCTCGCCAACCATGTAGGCTAACTCTGCCGCTGTGTTGATACCACCTCCCGCTTTGGTTGACTCTGATAGTGCGGCAACCAGTCTATCTTTCTTGGTCATAAAGGTCTACACATTGTTACCTATAGTGTAATTTATTGTAGACCTACATTTGATTTTGTCAAAGTAAAAAAGTAAAAATAAGGACATCCATAAAGTAAATAAAAATAAGAAGAATAAAGGAAAAAATAAGGACATCCACAAAAAATAAGGACATCCAAAAAATAAGGACATCCAAAAGGAAAAAAATAAGGACATCCATAAAATTCGACTAATCGACGAGTTCAACTACGATCTTTCTTCCTGTCCCTGAGTTTTTCAAACACGAGTAGTTATGACCCAGGCTCGAAGCTGCCTGATAGGTCATGGCTCCACGCTTTACTGACACTGTATGGCAAGGTGTGTTCGCAGCAAAACTCCAACAACTCGTTCCCACGCTCTGCAAGGGGGTTGCAAAAGTAACGACAAAACTGAGACAGGGCAAAAAGTGGCAAAAAACGCAGTTTACGGGGAGTAAATGAGCATTTTGAGTCACCTTTTTACGCAGTATCAGCGAAGCGCAGCACTTTTGCGACGGCCTCAGAGCGTGGGAACGAGTTGAGAGGCGGTTAAACAACAATTTACATTGTATTGATGCGTTCAAGATACGTGTGAACGCCGGTGACAAACTGCTGAAAACTGACCGACCGATTATTAGCAAGGTTAAGGTGGGGCGCAATGGCTCGGGCACCAGAGACTTTCTGATAACCGGTAATCAGTTTTTTCAACTCTTCCTGAGCATTGACCAAAACATCAGGGTTGCGGAATTTACGACTATTCTGCTTTTCGGCCAGTCGGGGCTTATTAAACGCTGTTCCAACAGCAGCAAGATCCCCAAGAAACCAGCTTTCCAATTCATGAATCGCAATGCGAACCAGTGTCTCCGGTCGATGGTTTTCTTCGCATAACTTTTGCAACCGTGCTTTCAGACGTTCACAGTCGTCCTGATCTTTATCCCGTACCACCACAAACCAGCTATTGGGGATGTTCCAATGGCGCAGCTTGATGGGTATGGACTTTTCCAGATCCTGCTTGCCCTCATGGGGAATACATCGAAAAGACACTTCCGGTGGTAACAGTCGGGGTAACAATGTATTCAGCAACACTTGAGCAGAGGGCTCTTCCAGCAAAAAGACCAACTGCGTCATCAGGGGTTTACTCCGTCAAACAGCCCTTGTTTCCAGAGCGCACCGGGTAAATCCCCGCCTTCGACCAGACTTTTGATCAGCGTATTATCCGCAGCACGCTCAATGGTGGTGACACCTTTGCTCTTCTTTAACCAGAAAATCTCGTCCAGCTGGATGCTGTTCAACATGTTCGGCGAATGGGTAGACACCATTACCTGGCCACCCTGTTCGGCATAACTGCAAAACTCTTCCGCCAGCTCCACCAACAGGCTAGGGTAGAGCTGGTTTTCCGGCTCCTCGACACAGAGCAATGGATGGGGCGACGGGTCGTTCAGCAACAGCAAATAAGCGAACATCTTGATGGTGCCATCGGAGACATAACGAGCCACAAACGGGTCTTTAAAGCTGCCATCCTGAAATTTCAGGACGATGCGCCCATCGTCAGTTTCTACTGCCTGAACATCTTCAACTCCCGGCACCCGCTGTTTCATTTTATCCAGTACATGCTGGAAAATATCCGGGTGTTGCTCATAGAGGTACTGGGCCACCAGCGCGGCATTTTCCCCTCGGGGCGATAAATGCTCTGCATAGCCAGCGTCCCGTGCCTGGCGGGCATCACTGATATGAAAATCGGAGACATGCCAGTTTTCAATAAGCTGGCGAAAGGCATTGGCCGCCCGGAATCGCTGAAATTGCCCGAGTCCTTTTACGGCCAGAATATCCGGACTATCCAGCGTCTGCTCTTCCCGTTCCAGCTCTGAATCGGCTTTATTAAAGTCTTCTTCATTGAGAATGGCGTAACCGCGACCTCCCCGGAAATCCAGGAAATGAAACGGTGAACCCTGACTGCCCCGCTTATAACGGAGTATCTCCCGGGCAACAATAGGCCGACCTCTGTCCTGTCGAATTTCCAACAGATAAGTCACCAGTCGATCAACGCCGCCAATGGGCAAGCGGAACTGCAGGGTAAACTCGATAGGCTGATCAATACCACCACGGGTGGCGACTTCCCGAAACCCGCCCCTTTTCTGTAGGGCGGTGCGGACATTACCGTGCAGGGCATCCCTGAGAAAGCCAAACACATCAAACAGGGTGGTTTTACCGCTGCCATTGGCGCCGACAAACACGCACATGCCGGGCAGGTTTTTCAGCTCCACATGCTGAAAAACCTTGTAGTTTTTGATTGTCAGGGACTCAAGCTTCATCCGGCGGCTTCCGTCAGTGGCTGTTGTTGTGATCGTTGTCCTTCCAGAGTATCACTTTCTGGCGGGTTTGCCTTGGTTGGGGTGGTGTCGGGTAGAGTCAGTTTTTCAGGGGAGGTATGCATTCCCACGCAGAGCGCAGGAACGAGTTAAGTTCACAAATAGGCATGAACGGTCATTTTCCCATGCAGAAAGAATTCTTTACTCCTACACTCTTGGAGCCTTCTACAAGTGGCAACATGGCGATAATAAGAAAGCTTCTGTTCATGATAACAGAGGTATCTCTCAATCAGGCTTTCTAACGACCGCCTCAGGCGCTCAGCCTGAAACTGATCAGAAGTGAGGCAAGTGCGAAATCCCCGGTGAATTAATTACACGACAAGTAATGACCAGCAATAATGAACCAGTGCCCCATGAAACACCGGTGATGGTTCCAGGCTTAACGTTTCCTTCTGAGACCACAGAGGTTTCTCTGGTAAAAGAGCCTGAAGCTGCTCAAACAAGCGATTAACAGCCATGATTAATTAGAAGTCGCTTCCTCGCCCGGTTTGGCAATCACTATATACGGTAGTGGAAGTACTCTGCCCTGAGGTAATAGAATGACAAATACTCGCCCCAATGTATTAAGCCTTGCCGTAACCGTTGCAATCAGTTCTTCTATTATTGCTTCACAAGCATTGGCCGAGCGAAGGCTGCAGACAAAATCTGTCGATATTACCGGCACTGGACATGCGGAGTTTACCCATAGTGAGGTCATGGTTCAGCCAACCTTGGGTGATGACCTGCAGCCAATACCCAAGTCCTGCACAACCACCTACCCCGATCAGACCCAGGCCAGAGCTGGCTATGACGTTCCCTCCGAAGGATTCACAGACGTTCTTTCGGGCATCGACGGAGGTGTTTCCACTGTTGATCTGTTTGAAACAGACAAGAATGACGTTGCCCGGAAATACACCAAAGTCCTCAAGGTCGGTAATGAAGGGATCTTCAAGTTCACTCACAACCTTGCAGAGCAGCGACTGGTCATTGAGGTCAGAGACAAAATGACCCATCAGGATACCATTGCAGCTGTGCGCGCTCGGTTAGACGACGACCGGATATTAGAACCGTTAACGAAAGTTGCCAGCCCCGAACATCTGGCGTCAGTTCTGAAAGGGGCGAATGAAAGAGCAGGAAACCTGGGCGAAGCTGATGACTATGCTGTCCTTGCCACCCTTGAAGCAGGAGAAGTTGAGGTGAACGGCCGCACCTTCATGCGTCTTATTGCTGCAGGCGATCAGCCTCCTGAACTGCAACGTCTGGGTCAATCGCTCTTTGTCAATGATGAAGTGCTTTTAGCAGCAGCTATCTCTGCCTATGTCCAGGTTCATGTTCTGGGTGAAGATCTGCAACAGGAAGCACTGAATAAGCTGTTTTCATATCATAAACCCGTCGGCTATATAGTACACACTGGGGATGACACGCAGACTTATCCTGTACCTGCAGGTTATCCAAAACTGCAAGTGACTGAGGCTTCGGGAGAGATTATTGTTTTCCATGGCCAGAAGCAGAATCCAACCGATATCGCTTTTGTGGAAGGACTCTTTGACATCGTGGATAAAGCTGATGCTAATACCCCCGTTCCTGAATTATCAACACAGATTAAAAAAGACAAGTTCAAAAACTACCAGTACGTTATTCGAAGCAGGCAGATGGAACTGCTGGAAAAGTTAGTTGCGCGGCACCATATTACAGTAAACAAAGCTCAACCGATGAGGTTTGCATTGGAAGATCAGGTGGCGACGCTTGTGCTTGCATTCTATGAAACTCTCCAGCAGGCATTGGCCAGTGCTACTGCAGATCAGGCAGATGAATTTAATTTTTCAATAGAACACTTCAGAGTCGCTGCGTCTCTCATTACGCCAGCCTGGATGCATAATCAACTCGCAAAACACTTCAGCTTCAAACCCGCACTTAGAGATCTTCTGACTAACCAGCATTTTGTTCAAAATTTTCTGAACCTTTTACCCGCTGCCTATGTATTAGAGACCAATGTTTCTCACGACGGAGAACTTTTTGCTTCCAGAGTCTTGAGCGACATAGCCAGACAACTGATTGAGAGGGAAAACAAGCTGCAAGAGCTGCTGCAAAATGAAAGCGAACTCACCCGGGTTAGAAATCAGTTAAAGCTCACATCGGAGAAAGCCATTACCAGTGAAAGGCAAAAGCGCATAGCACTTCAATTCAAGCAGCTGGCTGATAAGGAGCTTGATCAGCTTGTTAATGCAATGGAAGAACAACAAAAACAAATACGGAAACTTCGGGAGGAAGTTGCACGAATCCCGGAGCTGGAACAAGAAGTTGCTAATGTCAGAGCAGAAGTCATAAAGGCCCGCAACGCCGAACCGGCAACAGAGCCTGATATTGAAAACCGGGACGAAACCCAGCCACCAGCAGGACAGACTGAGGAAGATTCTGTAGCGGTTCCGAAAGTACTTGAGACACTGAGAGCTGTGGAAAAAGCCCTTGAGATGATGGGCCTTACTCAAGGTGACGATGTGTATCTTCGTCGCCAGTACATTTCAAACAACCTACAGATGTACATCAGAGACTACAGACAACTGGCAGAAGAAAAGGCCCTGGACATACTGCAAGTCGCAGAAGAAAAGCTCAACCTCCAGGTCAATGACAAGAATGATAAAACAACAGGAATCAGAGAAGACACGCCGCTGACAGAGCAAGAGGACCTGGACATACTGACAGCCTTGGAAGAAACCCCCAATATGAAAGTCAGTAAAGAAGATGACATAGAAAAAAGGCTCGCCAGAATTTTTATAATACTTGACAAGGTTGATCTCTCAAATGAGGTACTGAATGAGATACTGGATGGGATAGATATGATCCTCTGGATGCATGAAAGAAAAATTCATCCAGACGCTAAAGATATCAAACGTAACAGGCTTCTTGCTCACCTGCACTATAAACTGGAAGACCCTGACCCGGATATGCCAGCCGGAGAACAAGGGACCGATCTGCTGCCAGCCGTAGAAAAAATACTCAACATCAAACTCAATGAAGAGAATGACAAAGCAGCAAGAATTGCCCGGGTTTGCAGCCTGCTTTACGACGACGATGTCTCAGAAGCTATGCTGGATCAGATAAGTCAGACCCTCTGGAAAGATGACAGCACAGCTCTGAACGAGAGGGATCTCAATCTCAGCAAGCTTCGGGCAATTCTTGAATATAGAGTCGAAGATTCGTCCCTGGATAAGCAAACCATAGAAAAACAGACAAGTTTGCTTGCCGCCATAGAGGACAAGCTGAACATCGACATGAGCAAAAGCTCTGCTGTTAAAGAAAGAGGCAAGACTTTCACTGTCAAACTGGCAAAAGTTCTGGATGTAGCATTTGACATGGATGACGACCTGTCTGATCAGAAAGATATCCTGAGAACCAAAATTCAGGAATTAATCGAAAAATCAGACGCTCTCTACGACGATGAAGCTGCCAGAAGAGCCTGGAACAATGAAATAGCTCATCAACTTAACATTGAGGATTATCAAGAAGATGCCTCTATCGAAAACCAGAACAGTGTGATTGAAACAAAACTCCGACAGCTGGACAAAGAAGTTCTCAATGCGGGCCAACCTGACGTTAATGAGCGTATCACAGTTATTGAAAATGAGCTTGACAAGCAAATGGCCCGCCTGGGACCTAAACCCCGATTCGTCCTTGATCGTGAGCTAGCCGTCGCCAGACGGGTACTACAAAAAGCTGAAAGTGAGCTTACAGAGCTTCATCGCAAACTGAAAGGTCTGGCTCGCAAACCAGTTATATTTGATTTACGGGATGAGGCTGATAGCGCTATTACCATTAGTGCCTATGTACAGACTTCTGGCGGGGACGAAACTGATCAATTCGATGAAACCTTGGGGGAACTGCCTCTCATCAGGAAAAAGTACGCTCAAATTACGGAATTCCTGCATGAGCACCACAAAAAAAGTATGGAAGTGACCTATGCACGGCATGAAGAGAGGAATGCACAAGAACACCTGGATCTTAAAAAACAGGAGATGATCCATTCTGAAAATATTGATGAGAAGGCTAAAACCTTACATAAGAACGAAATAGCTCGCCTGGATTTAGCCCTGAAGCAAAAAAGTGATGCCGTTTCAAAAGCACAAGAGGTTCTGACGGATTATCATAAGGCAGCTCTTGACGCTATTGAAGAAGCCATGGGTCTTAAACCTGACTTTACTGACAGCTGTGAACAACGGGTTAATGCCCTGAGAAACCAGCAGGTAGAACTGGGCGGGCATGATGGTACCGGCGGCAAAATCCAACAACTGACTCAGGAACAGGCACGCCTGGAAGGTGACATTAAAACCAGGGAAGCAGACATTGCAAGAATGAAGGAAGAACTGAAGGTTGCAGAGCAAGCCGTGGAAAATGATGGTGGTTCCTTTCAGTTTACGCCCAGACAGGTAAACGTTCTGACCCGTATACATGACTTCATGCAGCAGCACACTCTCAAGAAACAAGCGCTCGAAGCCGCCATAGGTCTGACAGAATTAGCAGTGAAAAGCGGTAAGCCAAAACTCCATTTCACGACGTTCAATTTTGACGATGAACTTGCGCCTTTTCACCTGCAGGCAATGGTCGGAGACGGTCTGGCAGTTGGTCAGGCCAATCGGATTGTGAAAGTCTTCAGGAGCCTGAAGAAGACCTTTCCGGCCCTCCATAACTTTCCGGCTCACCCCGAGCCTTTAGAATTTCAGCCTCCGATAGTCCTGACAAAAATTCAGTGGCTGGTGAACGATGCCCGGGATGAGCTGCAAAACGGGGCTCAAGAATACGACCAAGTCATTAGCGGCATGGGCAAAACAGCCATTCACTTCGTCGAGCATGAAGCAAAGGACCAGGAAGGCTTCCCGGAATACTTCGCTAACCGCCATGCCAGTAGTAACAGGATCACAGCTCTGGTACGTGAAGGTCTGATCAGCAAGATTGAACTTGAGAACCACATGAAGGCCGTCAGAGGTGTCGATGGTTATCAGACAGTGGAAGAATTTGAGCACTTCCTTGGCTATAAACACGGCGTCAATGTGCCTCATTTGAATGCCGTTATCCTGATGCTGTCCGACAAGGGTGCTGAGGAATTCATGCAGATTGCCTTTACTCCTGTCACCGTCACTGCAACGGGCCCGGCAGGTATGAAAGAGTCGGTTGCCGGTATGAAACAGTACGCAGCTGCTGTTATCGCCAACTACGTTCTTGACGATATTGCCTTTGACAATGGCCACAGGACGGCAGCCTTTCTGACCAATATTCAGAATACCCTGACACCTTATGCCAATGCCGCAGGCCTGTCTGAATCAGACCTGATCATGGCTCTCAATGATACATTGATGCAGGCACATGCTGCAGCCCTTGAGCACCAGCTGACTGATTACTGGGTCAAACCTTCAGCCTCTCTGGTACAGGCTGTCACCTGGTACTTCTCCAGCTACAAACCTCTATTGGTGACCCGAACCGCTCTGGAGGCTGCCAGGCTGTCCCTGACAAACATGTGGTACCTCTATCTTCTGGATCTGACCCACCGGGGTGATTACCTGCACCGGATGCTCACACCTTTCCAGCACTGGCTCGAACATTACGGCGTTGACCTTGACCGAAGACTGCAATATGCCTCCCACACCAGCATTGAAGAAATCTCTGAAGTGGGCGGACTGGCCATGCCCCTGGGCAAGGCCGCTTCTTCAGTCATTCTGCTGCAAACCGGCTCTATGCTGTTTGCCAGACAATACAATGCCAACCCACACAGCTATCGCAGCCTTTCCCGTCTGGTGCCCGAAATAGTGAAATCCATGGGTTCCGGACAAGGGGTTCAGGTACCGCTGCTAAACAGGGTAACACCCGAAAAAGTAAAAACGCTGGCCTCTGCCGCAGCCGCTCTGGTGCTGGGCCCGGTAGCTACTGTGGGAGCTTACGCCCACGGCCTTATATCCGGATTCACCTATGCTCAAACCTTCGGATTGGCCCTGGCGTCGAGTCTCACTTTCGACTTCTTTATGAACGACAACAAGATGCTCACTCAGTGGCTGGGTGGACCTGTGGGTCGTAGTCTTGACAACGTGAAGCGCTGGAGATGCGCGATAAAAACGCAAAATAAGTGCGCAAAACCCAAGGCTATTGCTTTGCCTCAAGGCTTCAATGAAACCGATGAAGAGTATGCAAAACGTGTTAAAGCAAACAACACGGTGCCCGGCTGGACGCGGCACGAAAATTACCTGCAGTTCCGTGAACGCCGTGATCGCACCATGAAACTGTCTGAGAAAAGCTGGGAGAAATACTTCAGGGAAAATGTGCCTAAATGGTCTTTCTCCCATGCAGAAAGTATTCCTTATTCCTACACTCTGGGTGCCTTCTTTGAGTCGGGGACTGCAGAGCCTGAGCAACCTTCCGCAACCGTGAAAGCAGCACCGGTTGGGGGAGGTATGCATTCCCACGCAGAGCGTGGGTGTCGCAAAACTCTCTCCGGCGTGGGAACGCGTTGACTCCCGTCATTCCCGGCTTCACTCTCGTCATTCCCGCGAAGGCGGGAATCCACACTGACTCTCCACCAGAACCATACTGCCCGGTGTCCCCCTGGCCTTGTCATCCCCGAGAAGGCAGATATCCACCGTTGGCGCTGGATTCCCGCCTTCGCGGGAATGACGACTTCAGAGCGTGAGAACGAGCTGTTGAAGTTTTGCGACACCCTCAGAGCGTAGGAAAGAGTTGTAATTTCACTGGCATTGAACTTTGCCACGTGAATTAAATTCGCTTAACAGCTAGCGGATTTGCCACTGTGAACTAAATTCTCTCAACAGCTTACCGGAACAGCCATGAGCGATTAACAGCCATGAGCGATTAACAGCCGTCCCCCCGCTTGCAGTGTAAATCACTTGCCACAGTAATAAAAATACTCAGCTATAAGGTAGTAGAATGACAAATACCCGCCCCAATGCATTAAGTCTTGCAGTGGCCGTTGCAATCAGTTCTTCCATCATTAGTTCACAGGCACTGGCCGATCGCAAGTTGCAGATAAAAGCTGCCAATATACCGGGCAATGGACATGTGGAGATGACCCTGAGTGAGGTCAGGGTTCAGCCAACTTTAGGGGATGACCAGCAACCAATACCCAAATCCATCACCACCACCTACCCTGCTCAGCCACGTGACAGGTTTGGCCATCACTTTAATTCTGTGGGCTTTACGGAAGCTCTTGCTGACGCTCTTGAGGACGTTTCTGTTGTTGATGTGTTTGCAACAGACGAGAATGACGTTGCTCAGAAATACACCAAAGTCCTGAAAATGGGTGACGATGGCATCTTCAGGTTTACCCACAACCTTGCAGAAAACGAACTGGTCATTGAAGTCAAAGACAGAATGACCGATCAGGATATACTTGTGGGTGTTCATAGCCTGTCATCTGGCGGCCTGTCATTAGAGCCGCTGACGAAAATCGCCAGCTCCACAGAAATGGGTCGGTTGCTGAGCATTGTTTATTCCCTGCGAGGACAGTTCGGCGCAAGTGATCACTATGTTCCCCTTGCCACCATTAAAGTAGAAAAAGTTGCAGTGGATGGGCGAACCTTTATGCGTCTTATCGCTGCGGGCGACCAGCCCCCTGACCTGCAACGTCTGGGTCAGTCAGTCTTTGTCAATGATGATGTTCTCCTGGCAGCAGCGGCCTCTGCCTATATCCAGGTTTATATCCTGAAAGAGGATTTACAACAGCAGGCTCTTAATGAACTCCTGGCACATAGCAAACCCGTCGGATATATTGTCCACGTCGAGGATGACTCACAGATTTATCCTGTGCCTGCAGGTTATCCGAAGCTGGAAGTCGCTGAAACTCCGGGAGAGGTCATTGTTTTCCATGGTCAGATGCAGAGTCCCGATGATATTGCTTTTGTAGAAAGCCTCTATAACCTCTGGAAAGAAGCTGAGCTTAATACCCCCACCCCGGAAGCGGCAGCAGTAATAAAGGTTTTCAGACAAAAAGTCAGAAGCTACCTGTACGTCATACGAAGCAAGCAGATGGCTCTGCTGGAGGAGGTTATTGCACGGCACGGCACGGGTGGATTTAACAAAGACCAACCGCCGACGATGACAAACGAAGACAGGGAGGCGATGCATGCATTTGGATACTATGAATTTCTTCAGCAGGCATTGGTCAGTGCCACTCCAGCTGCAGCGGCTCGAACGAATCAATTTGAACTCACACTGGAACACATCAGGCTCACTTCGTTAGTCATCACGCCAACCTGGCAGCAGATTCAACTGGCAAAATACTTCAGCTTCAAACCCGTACTCAGAGATAGTCTGACTGAACAGCATTATGTTAAGAGTATTCTGAATCATGTACCCGCTGTCGACAGCAATGCCCTTCGCAACGACGACCCGTTTCTTTCCAAAGTCCTGAGCGATATGGCCCAACAGCTGATTGAATGGGAAAGCTCACTGGCAGAAAATCTGGCAACAAAAGGCGAACTCATCCGGGTCAGAAAGCAATTAGAGCTCATAACGGAGGAAGCCTCTATCAATGAAGAGGAAAAACTGAGAACAGAACGACTCTATCGGCTGGCTGAATCAGAGCTTACACCTGTTCGTGCCGGGCAGGAAGACATCAGAACACCCGTTCACCCGGAGGCCTTGCCTGAAGTCATTGGAAAACTGACTGCCGTAGAAAAAGCCCTGGCGATGGATATCCTCGGTAGAGAGGACGATTTGTATTACCGTCGGGAAGCCATTTCCGGGGAAATTCAGAGATACATCACAAAAGTCAGTCAACAGGCAGGGGAAGAGGCACTGAAAGACTTGGATGAGCGAGCCATAAGACAACAAAAAGCGATACTAAAAACTTTAGAGGACAGGCTGAACATCGACATTAGCGAAAACTCTGCTGCTAAAAAAGGAGGCAAGAGCTTCACTGTCAAACTGGCAAAAGATCTGCGTGTAGCATTTGACATGGATGACGACCTGTATGATCAGAAAAACACCCTGAGAACCAAAATTCAGGAATTAATCGAAAAATCAGACGCACTCTACGACGATGAAGCTGCCAGAAGAGCCTGGAACAATGAAATAGCTCATCAACTCAACATTGAGGATTATAAAGCAGATGCCCCTATCGAAAACCAGAACAGTGTGATTGCAACAAAACTCCGACAGCTGGACAAAGAAATGATCAATGAGGATCAACCTGAGGTTAATGATCGTATCGCCGGCATTGAGAATGAACTTGACAGGCAAATGGCCCGGCTGGGACCCAAACCCCGATATGTTCTTGAACGTGAGCTAGCCAGAGCCAGACAAGCAATACAAAAAAGTGAAAGTTGGCTGGAAAGAATGGATGAAATCCTGAGGACAGCAGAGGAAGCCATCGAAAATAACGTCGGTCCATTCCAGTTCTCGCCGAGACAGGCCAGGGTTCTGGCTGATATGGGCACCTTCTCACAGCAGCACTCTCTCAAACAACAGGCTCTGGATGCCGCACTGGGTCTGGCAGAATCAGCATTAAACAGCGGTAAGGTAATACCAGACCTTACGACTTTCGATTTTGACGATGAATTTGCACCGATTCGCTTGCAGGCACTGGTCGGAGATGAAGTGACGTTCAATCAGGCCAGTCGGATTGTAGAAGTCTTCAAGAGCCTGAAGAGGATTTTTCCGCTCACCCCTGTCGTGCCGCTGGAAGATCGACCTCCTGCCGTGGCTAAAAAGCAACAGGTTCTGGATGCTGCACTGGGTCAGGTAGAGTCAACAATCAACACCGGTAAGACAATACCTAGCCTTGTGACTTTCGATTTTGACGATGAATTTGCACCGCTTGGCTTGCAGGCGCTGGTGAGGGACGATCTGACATTTGATCGGGCCGGTCAGATTGTGGAAGTCTTCAAAAATCTGAAAACGAGCTTCCCTGCCGAGCCTCTGGAAGATCAGCCTCAGAATGTCATTGAACAAGTCCAGGCTCTGGCAGACAGAGCCAGGAATGAGATGAAAACCGGGGCTAAACAATACGACGACGAAATTCACAGCATGGGCAGAAGAGCCATTCACTTCGTCGGGCATGAACCAAAGGACCTGAAAGACTTCTCGGAATACTTCGAGGCCCATTCTGCCAGCGGTAACAGGATAATAGCTCTGCTGCGCGAAGGTCTGATCAGCAAAATTGAACTTGAGAACTACATGGAAGCTGTCAGAGGTGTTGATGGTCATCAGACAGTGGATGAATTTGAACACTTCCTTGGCTACAAACACGGCATCCATATGACTGAGTTCAGGAAAGTTGTCCAGATGCTGTCGGATCAGGGTGCTGAGGAATTCATGCAGAGTGCCTTCACTCCTGTAGCTGCTACTGCAACTGGCCCGGCAGGTATGAAAGAGTCGGTTGTCGGCATGACAGAGTACGCAGCTGCAGTCATCGCCAACTACGTTCTTGATGATATTGCCTTTGAAAATGGCCGCAGGACGGCAGCGTTTCTGGCCAATGCTCAGGAGACCCTGACACCTTATGCCAATGCTGTCGGGATGTCTGAATCAGACCTGATCAAGATTGTCCATGACACATTGATGCAGGCTCATGCCGCAGCGGTTGAGCGGCAGCTGTCGGATTACTGGATCAAACCTTCAGCCTTCCTGGTACAGGCTATCACCTGGTATTACTCCAGCTACAAACCACTGCTGGTGAGCACTAACGCTCGGCGGGCTGCCGAGCTATCCCTCTCAAACATGTCGTTCCTCTATCTGCTGGACCTGACCAACAGGGGTGATTATCTGCACAGAATGCTCACACCTTTCCAGCACTGGCTGGAACGCTACGGCGTTGACCTTGACCGAACCGGCCAATATGCCTATCACAGCGGCATTGAACAAATCTCTGAAGTGGGCGGACTGGCCATGCCACTGGGCAAAGCCGCTTCATCAGTCATTCTGTTAAAAACCGGCTCTGCGCTGTTTGCCAGACAGTACAATGCCAACCCACACAGGTATCGCAGCATTTCCCGTCTGGTGCCGGAAATAGTGAAATCCATGGGTTCCGCGCAAGGGGTTCAGGTACCGCTGCTGAACAGGGTGACACCACAAAAAGTAAAAACGCTGGCCTCTGCCACAGCCGGTCTGGTGCTGGGTCCGGTAGCCACTGTCGGAGCATACGCCCAGGGTCTTATATCTGGGTTCACCTATGCTCAAACCTTTGGATTCACTCTGGCGTCCGGTCTCACTTTCGACTTCTTTATGAACGACAACAAGATGCTCACTCAATGGCTGGGTGGACCTCTGGGTCGTAGCCTTGACAGGATTAATCGCTGGCGCGGCGTCGGTGAAACCCAGGATGAATATGTGAAACGTACGGCCATTGCTACACCTCAACACTATAGTGAAACCGATGAAGAGTACGCGAGCCGCGTTAAGACAGACGACACTGTGTATGGCTGGACTCGACACGAAAACTACCTGCAGTTCCGTGAACGCCTTGATCGAACCATGAAACTGTTCGAGAATAGCTGGGAGAAATACTTCAGGGAAAATGTGCCTAAATGGTCGTTCTCCCATGCAGAAAGCATTCCTTACTCTTACACCCTGGGTGCCTTCTTTGGGTCAGGGACTGCAGAGCCTGAGCAAACCCCCGCAGCCGTGAAAGCAGCACCGGTTGCGGGAGGTATGCATTCCCACGCAGAGCGAGGCTGTCGCAAAACTCTCTCCGGCATGGGAACGCGTTGACTCCCGTCATTGCCGGCTTCATTCTCGTCATTCCCGCGAAGGCGGGAATCCACACTGACTCTCCACCAGAACCATACTGCCCGGTGTCCCCCTGGCCTTGTCATCCCCGAGAAGGCAGAGATCCACCGTTGGCGCTGGATTCCCGCCTTCGCGGGAATGACGACTTCAGAGCGTGAGAACGAGCTGTTGAAGTTTTGCGACACCCTCAGAGCGTAGGAAAGAGTTGTAATTTCACTGGCATTGAACTTTGCCACGTGAATTAAATTCGCTTAACAGCTAGCAGATTTTCCACTGTGAACTAAATTCTCTCAACAGCTTACCGTAACAGCCATGAACGATTGACAGCCATGAGCGATTGACAGCCATGAGCCTTTGTAAGCTGTTTCCTCGCCAGGTGTGGCAAACACTTTTCACTGTAATCAAAGTACCAACTCTGAGGTAGTAGAATGACAAATGCCCGCCCCAATGCATTAAGCCTTGCAGTAGCCATTGCCCTCAGCTCTTCCATCATCAGTACACAGGCAATAACCGAGCGCAAGCTGCAGACAAAATCTCTTGATATCTCTAACGACGAACATCTGTCGTTTACACAGAGTCTGGTCAGTGTTCAGCCAACTTTAGCGGGTGACCAGCAACCAATACCCAAATCCTTTACCACTACTTACCCTGATCAGACCCAAGCCAGAGAAGGCTGTGCGGTTCCCTCTGAGGGTTTTACAGACATTCTTTCTGCCGTTAGTGCTGACGTCACCAGTGTTGATCTGTTTGAAACGGGCGAGAATGACGTTGCTCAGAAATACACCAAAGTCCTGAAGGTGGGTGATGAGGAAGTCTTCAGGTTCACCCATAGCCTTGGAGAAAGGGAGCTGATAATTGAAGTCAGAGGCGGAATGACCGACCAGGAGACCATTGACGCTGTTCGTGATCAATTAACGGTCATACCGTCATTAGAACCCTCAACGAAAATAGCCAGACCCGAACAACTGCATGCGGTCCTGGAAGGTGCTGATGACAGAGCAGGAGACCTCGGCACAAGCGACTACTATGTTGCCCTCGCCACCATTAAAGTAGAACCCATTGAAGTGAATGGGCGAACGTTTATGCGTCTCATCGCTTCGGGCGATCAACCCCCTGAACTGACCCGCCTTACTCAATCGCTCTTTGTCAATGATGAAGCGCTTCTGGCCGCAGCCACCTCGGCCTACATCCAGGTTCATGTCCTGAAAGAGGAGTTGCAACAGGAGGCTCTTGATAGACTGCTGGCACTGAGCAAACCCGTCGGATATGTTATGCAAAGAGAAGATTCCACAAGGGTTTACCCTGCGCCTTCGGGTTATCCAAAGCTGGTACCCAGTCATACTCAGGAAGATACTATTGTTTTCTATAGTCAGAAACTGAATCCAGCCGATATCGCTTTTGTAGAAAACCTATATGACCTTCTGGCAGAAGCTGAGCCTGATGGCCTCACTCACGCAACAACAAAGGTTAAAACATATAAGGTCAAAAGCTACCAGCATGTTATTCGAAGCAGGCAGTGGGCACTGCTGGAGGAGTTGGCTGCCCAGGGCAATGCTGAATTCAGCAAGGATAAACTGACTTCGCTTGCATACTATGAATCTCTCCAGCAGGCATTATACAGCGCCAGGCCTTATAGAACGGATGAATTTGAACTCACATTAGAACATCTCAAAGTCACTTCATCAGTCCTCACGCCAACCTGGATACATTATCAACTGGTAAGACACTTCGGTTTCCGTAGCGCAATGAAAACTCTTCTGACTGACCAGCGCTTTATTCAGAATATGGAAGAATTGATACCCTTTATCAGAGTTGTCCAAAAAGTGCAGGCCGATGGAGATGAAGAGTTTGCTGCCAGAGTCGTGAAAGGCATGTCAGCGCAGATGATTAATACCTATAACAAAATAGAGGCGCTGCGGACAAAAGAAGGCGAGTACAACAGGCTTCTAAAACACCTGGAGGACAATGCAAAGGAAAAACTCAGAGCCCTTGAACTCAAACATGAGCTTGCGCAGAAGGCTGAAGAAGAGCTTGCGCAGACTCGTAAAGCGCTGGAAGAACTGCGAAACCGGTCACAGAAACCGCAGCAGGAAGTCGAACGAATTCCGGCATTGGAAAAACAAGTTCTTGATGCCAGGGCAGACGCCTCAAAAGTATACAACAGTCAACTGGCAAAGGAGCTTGGTATTGATAACTGGGATAATACCCAGCCAACCGAAGAACAAGCCAGAATAATCATACAGAAAATTAATGAAATCAACCAAATGGTGGCGGCAACAGGAAAAGCTCATTTTTATAAACAGGCTATACGTATGGAAATGGCAGCCATTGAAACCATTTTCCATATTACTCCGGTCGATAAAGACGATCTTAATGCCCGCTTTAGAGGCATTTACGAGCAGTTGCTACAAAAGTCAGAACTAACCTTTGAGGGGGCCCAACAGACACTGGCTATGGCAGAAGATGAGCTCGGTCTGACACGGGATAACGAAGAAGACCTGATAGCCCGCTTCCGTAGCATTCTCGAAACCCTCAGGCAGATGGCGCTTGAGTCCGCTCGACAATTTTTTCAGGATCAACAGCAGGGGCAGGAAGAACAGAAAAACCAGTTACAGAAACTTCAGCAGGAAGCCAAACGAATTCCAGAGCTGGAACAAAAGGTTCATGATGCCAGAACAGATGCCACAAAAGACCGCAACGCTCAAACGGCAGCAGAGCTTGGTATTGATGACTGGGACGATACCCTGCCACTGGAAGAACAAGCCAGACTCATCAGAAAAAAAATTCAGGCAATCAAACCATCGGTTGCCGCAACAGAAGAGCCTGATGAAGAAACTGTAAAAGCAAAACCGGCGGGCACTGGCAAAAAAGGTCGCATTATTCTGGTCGATGAAGACCAGCTGGCAACCCTTCTGATCACCCGCGAGCAGCTGCAACAAAATCCGGAACAACCCGACGAGGAAATTCGGGAAAAACTGTCTGACCTGGAAGACCAGCTCGGACTGGTCCCGAACAAAGAAGATGACCTGCAAGCCCGTCACCAGAACATTCTGAAGCACCTTGAACAAGAGGCATTTGATGTCAGTCAAAGAGAGCTGAGAGAACGGAAAAACCGGTTGGAGAAGCTTCTGCAGATAGGAGAGGAAAACCAGTTAGAGAAACTTGTGCAGAAAGCCGGTAGGGTTCCAGAGCTGGAAAAGGAACTTCTTACTGTCAAGAGATATGCCAGAAAAATTCGCTGCGCCCAGAGAGCAGCAAAGCTTGGTATTGATGACTGGGATGAAGCCCGGCCACTCGAAGAACAACGCAGACTCATAGAAGAAAAAATTAATGACATATACAGATCAATGGCCGCAACAGGCCATCCTGATGAAGAAACTGTAACAGCAGAACCGGCGGCCATTGGTGGCAGGCGTGTTATTGCTTCGGTCAATAAAAACAATCCGGGGATCCTTCTGTTCATTCAAAAGGAGCTGCAACAAAACACCAAACTATCCGATGAGGAAGTGCAGGAAAAACTGACTATCTTTGAAAGTCATCTCGGCCTGGTTCCGGAAAACAATGATGACCTTGAAGCCCGTCATCGGGCCATTCAGCAACACCTCAAGCAGCAGGCACCCGAGATTGTTCAACAACCCCTTCTGATCACCCACGAGCAGCGGCAACAAAATCCGGAACAACCCGACGAGGACTTTCAGGAAAAACTGTCTGACCTGGAAGACCAGCTCGGACTGGTCCCGAACAAAGAAGATGACCTGCAAGCCCGTCACCAGAACATTCTGAAACACCTTGAACAAGAGGCATTTGATGTCAGTCAAAGAGAGCTGAGAAAACGGAAAAACCGGTTGGAGAAGCTTCTGAAGACTGGAGTAGAGAAACTTGTGCATAAAGCCGATACGGTCCCAGAGCTGCAAAAGCAACTTCTTACTGTCAGGAGAATTGCCAGGAACACTAACTACGCTCATACAGCAGCAAGGCTTGGTATTCATGACTGGGACGATACCCTGCCACTCGAAGAACAACAAAGACTCATAGAAGAAGAAATTAATGATATATACAGATCAATGGCCGCAACAGGTCAGCCTGATGAAGAAGCCTTAACGGGAGAACCAGCGGCCATTAGTGGCAGGCGTGGGATTGCTTCGGTCAATAAAAACAATCCGGCCACCCTTCTGCTCATTCAAAAGCGGCTGCAAGGAAACACCAAACTGACCGATGAGGAAGTTCGGGAAAAACTGACTATCTTCGAAGATCATCTCGGCCTGGTTCCTGAAAACAATGATGACCTCAAAGCCCGTCACCGGACCATTCAACAGCACCTCAAGCAGCAGATAACCGAGATCGTTCAACAACCTTTTCAGAATCAACAGCAACAGGAAGACAAACGAATTTCAGAGCTGAAACGACAAGTACTCACTGCCAGAGCAGCTGCCACAAAAGTTCGCAACGCTCAACTGGCCGCAGAGCTTGGTATGGATGACTGGGATGATACCCAGTCACCCGAAGAACAAGCCAGGCTCATTAGAGAAAAAATTAATGAAATAAAACCATCGGTTGTCACAACAGCTCAGTCTGATGAAGAAACTTTAGAGGCGGAACCGTCGGCCATGCAGATAGAAGAGGAAAACCAGTTAGAGAAGCTTGTGCAGAAAGCCGATATGGTTCCAGAGCTGCAAAAGCAAATTCTTACTGTCAGGAGAATTGCCAGGCAGGCTAACTACGCTCATACAGCAGCAAGGCTTGGTATTGATGACTGGAATGAACTCCTGCCACTCGAAGAACAACACAGACTCATAGAAGAAAAAATTAATGACATATACAGATCAATGGCCGCAACAGGTCAGCCTGATGAAGAAGCTGTAACGGCAGAATCTGCGGCCATTAGTGGCAGGCGTGGGATTGCTTCGGTCAACAAAAACAATCCGGCCACCCTTCTGCTCATTCAAAAGCGGCTGCAAGGAAACACCGAACTGGCCGATGAGGAAGTTCGGGAAAAACTGACTGCCTTTGAAAGTCATCTCGGTCTGGTTCCGGAAAACAATGATGACCTTAAAGCTCGTCACCAGGCCATTCAGCAACACCTGAAGCAGCAGGTAACAGAGACTGCTCAACAACCTTTTCAGAATCAACACCAACAGGAAGACAAACGAATCTCAGAGCTGGAACAACAAATACTCACTGCCAGAGCCGATGCCACAAAAGTTCGCAACGCGCAACTGGCAGCAGAGCTTGGTATGGATGACTGGGATGATAGCCAGTCATCCGAAGAACAAGCCAGGCTCATTAGAGAAAAAATTAATAAAATAAAACCATCGGTTGCCACAACAGGACAGTCTGATGAAGAAGCTGTAAAAGCAAAACCGCCGACCATTAGCCAAAAGCGCGGCATTACTTCGGTCGATGAAGAAGATCCGGCTGCCCTTCATTTCACTCCACGGCGACAGCGCCTGGAACAAAACGAAGAACTACCCTATCCGGAAATTCTGGAAAGACTGACTTTCTTTGAAAATAAACTCGGCCTGGTTCCGGAAAACGAAGATGACCCTGAAGTCCGCCTCCTGAGCCTGCATCAGGGCATTCAGAAGGAGTCACGCAGGGCTTATCTGCAACATGTTGAGAACCAGGAAGAACTGGCAAAACGGAGAAACTGGCTAAAGTTTCTTCAGGATGAAGTTAATCGAATTTCAATACCGAAAAAAGAAGCCCCTGAGTCAATGGAGGAAAACAGAAAAAATTACAACATTCAGTTGGCAGCAGCGCTCGAAATTGATGACTGGGATGATACCCAGCCACTGGAACAACAAGACAGCCTCATTAGACAGAAAATTCGTGATCTCAAGCAACCGGCGACCGTAGCTCAGATTACTGCATCATCAATGACCCCGACAACGATTGCGCCAACAAAGATCGCCCCGACACCGGTCATCGCAACATCATTGGTGACTGCAACATTATCGGTGACCACAACGAATGCCGCAACCGCACAAACTCCGCAAGAAGCTTTCAAAGAAACTCTGGCGGCCATTGAAAGCAGGCACAATATTACTCCAGACGACGAAAATGATCTGCTTGCCCGCTGTCAGTTTGTGCAACAGTACCTGCAGCAAAAACATGCAGAATTAGCCGATTTTAGCGAAGTCGAGAATAAGCTGGCCTGGATTGAAGGTCAGCTCGGCCTGACCCCTGGTATCGAAAGAGACCCGGAAGTTCGCTGTCAGACCATTAGGCAACACCTTGGGGAGCAGAATGCCCAAATCGCTCAACAACAGCAGCTTCTTCAGCAACAGAGTACAGGCACAGAGACTGAAATAGAAGCTGAAATCAAAGCCCGCTATGCAACCATTGCCGCACATTTAAACATTGAGAATTTTGATAGCAATGCAGATATTGGCGATCAACAAAAACATCTGCTTCAAGAACTCAAGAAACTAAATCTTCAACAAGATCTGCTTCTTTCAAAGATGAAACAACAATTCCCTTATACCAGAGAAGAGGACTATGGAGATGATGCCGGTATAGACGAACAAAATAGTCTAATTGAAGCAAAACTTAAACAGCTGGATGCAGAAATTTTCAAAGCGCGTCAGCTTGAGGTTAATGTTCGTATCGCAGCCATTGATGATGAGCTTGACGGGCAAATGGCTCGCCTGGGACCTGAACCCAGAGACGTTCTTGATCGTGATCTGGCCATGGCCAGGCGAACAATACTGGTAGCTGAAAATAAGCTGGCAGGGCTTCATCGTAAGCTGAATGATCTTCCACGCAAAAAATTGGCCGTTACGATTGGCAATGACGTTCACCCTGCTCCGGATGGAGACGACGAAGCGGCCACAAAAAATCTGAACACCCGGATAAAAGGCCAGAAAATTCATGAAACCAGGCAATCGGTTAGCGTAAAATCCATTGCCTCAAGACCGGTTAGCGCAACGCCGGTTGCGACAGCTTCGATTGCCCCAACACCCGTTAGCGCAATGCCAGTTGCAACGGCTTCTATTGTCTCAACACCCGTTAGCGCAATGCCGCTTGCAACAGCTTCCATTGCCTCAACACCCGTCAGCGCAACGCCGTTTGCAACAGCTTCCATTGCCTCAACAGCACACTATCAGGAAGAAAAATTAAAGAAAAAACTGCCTGCCATTGCAAGCTGGTACGATTTTACTTCAGACAATGAACCGGAAGTCCTTCATAAATCCGTTAAACGAGACATTAAGCAGCGGTTAGCCCGGATCACTCAACAAAAGCAACATCTTCAGCAAGATCTTCAGCAACTTCTTCAGCAACAGAGCACCGGGACAAGGGCTGAAAAAGAAGCTGAAATAAAAGCCCGCTTTGCGACCATTGCTGAACATTCAAACATCCAGGGTTTTGATAGCAATGCAAATATTGACGTTCAACAAGAACTCCTGATTCAAAAATTTGAGGAAATAAATGCCCGCGAGCAAGATCTGCGTCAACAACTTTATACAATGGCCAATCAACAGGATATAGAGCATTCTTACACCCTGGCCAGAAAAGATGCCCTGGCGGCGGTTATTGGTTTAGATCGGGTTCCTGAAGATCGTGCTGCCCTGGAGTTAATAGTTCGTGACAAGCTCTCCCAGCTTGCAGAGCTGGAACAAGAACTGGAAGACATCAGAACACCAGGCCATCCAAAAGCCATGTCTGAAGTACTGCAAACACTTCGTGCCGCAGAAAAAGTACTGAAGGATGAACGCCTCACTAAGGAGCAAGATGTGTATTTGCGTCGCATGGACATTTCTGTAGACATGAGGGCATTCATCAGAGAAGCCAGAAAGCACTCAGAGAATAAGGCCCTGATGACACTGAGTTATCTGGAAAACTTACTCAACATCAAAGCCGATGAAGATGATCACAAGGCAGCAAGACTGAAGAGCATTCTTACAAGGCTTGATGATGGTGATATCTCCAATTATCAGCTGGATCAGATGGACATGAACCTCTGGCCGGAAATTGACAGGTCGCAGGAAGATCTGGAGCAGGTGAGAATGGATCTCAGACTCTTATGTATTCGTGATCGTCTTATCTTTATAGTCAAAGAATCGGATAAGCGAGCCATAGAAAAACAGGCAGAGTACCTTGTTGCTCTGGAGAAAGAGCTCAATATCGATCCTGATAAAAACCCTGCTGCAAAAGCAAGAGGCAAAACTTTCCTGGCCAAACTGGCCACTGATCTGCAGATAGAGTTTTATGACGACGATTCAAAACTGTCTAAACAGTACGCACTGAGAAGCAGAATTCAGAAATTAAGGAAAGAAGTAAACGAAATCTATGACGATGAAGGTGTCAGAAGGATCAAAAACAATAAAATTGCTGAGCAACTTGATATTAAGGACTATGGAGATGATGCCGGTATAGACGAACAAAATAGTCTGATTGAGGCAAAACTTGAGCAGCTGGAGGCAGAATTTTTCAAAGCGGTCCAGCTTGACGTTAATGAGCGTATCGCAGCTATCGATGATGCGCTTGACAGGCAAATGGCTCGCCTGGGACCTAAACCCCGCTACGTTCTTGATCGTGATGTTGCCATGGCCAGGCGAGCAATACTGGCAGCTGAAACCAAGCTGGAATGGCTTCATCGTAAGCTGAATGATCTTCCACGCAAAAAATTGGCCGTTATGATGGGCAATGACGTTCACCCTGTTCCGGATGAAGACGACGAAGCTGCCGCAAAAAATCTGAACACCCGGATAAAAGATGACCTCGGATCACTGGCAGAGATTCAGGAACAGGCCCGCCTGGAAGGCGAAATTGAAACCCAAAAAGCAGACATTGTGAAACTGAAGGAAGCCCTGAATACTGCAGAAAAAGCCGTCATAAGTGATGGCGGTCCCTTCCAGTACTCCCCGGATCAGGAAAAAGTTCTGAACGCCATCCACAAATTCACGAAGCAGCACCCTCTCAAAAAACGAGCTCTGGAAGCCGCAGTTGGCCTGACAGAAGCAGCGATAGAGTGTGGCAAGGCAACACCATTCTTTACGAGTTTCGATTTTGACGATGAATTTGCAGCCATTCACCTGCAGGCAATGATCGGAGACAAACTGACGTTTGAACAGGCCGGTCGGATTGTGGAAATTTTCAATGACCTGAAGGCCACCTTCCCGGAATCCCCATCCGGGTCTGTAGAAGATCAACCCCGGAATGTGCTGAAAGAAATCGAGATTCTGACGGACAGGGCCAGGATGCACTTAGAAGCCGGGGCCCGACAATACGACGTCGAAATTCGAGGCATGGGCTTAGCAGGCATTCACCACGTTGAGCAAGGACCAAAGGACCTGAAAAGCTTCTCGGAATACTTCGCTACCCGTTCTGCCAGCGGTAACAAGATCATAGCTCTGCTGCGTGAAGGTCTGATCAGCAAGATTGAGCTTGAGAATTACATGAAAGCTGTCAAAGGTGTTGATGGCTATCAGACAGTGGATGAATTTGAACACTTCCTTGGCCACAAACACGGCATCAGGGTGTCTGACTTCAAAGCCGCTGTCCAGATGCTGTCCGACCAGGGTGTTGAAGAACTCATACAGAGTGCCTTTACTCCTGTGACCCTGACTGCAACTGGCCCGGCAGGCATGAAAGAGTCTGTTGCCGGCATGACAGAGTACGCAGCGGCTGTCATCGCCAACTACGTTCTTGATGATATTGCCTTTGACAATGGCCGCAGGACGGCAGCCTTCCTGACCAATATTCAGGATACCCTGACCCCCTATGCCAATGCTGTCGGGATGTCTGAATCAGAACTGATCAAGATTGTCCATAACACATTGATGCAGGCTCACGCCGCAGCGGTTGAGCAGAAGCTCAATAATTACTGGGTCAAACCTTCAGCCTTCCTGGTACAGGCTGTCACCTGGTACTACTCCAGCTACAAACCTATTCTGGCAACTCATAGCGACTGGCAGGCTGCCAAACTGTCCCTTGCAAACATGTCATTCCTCTATCTTCTGGATCTGACCAACAGAGGTGATTACCTGCACAGAATGCTCACACCTTTCCAGCACTGGCTGGAACGCTACGGTGTTGATCTTGACCGAACCGGCCAATATGCCTATCACAGCGGCATTGAACAAATCTCTGAAGTGGGCGGACTGGCCATGCCACTGGGCAAAGCCGCTTCCTCAGTCATTCTGTTGAAAACCGGCTCTGCGCTGTTCACCAGACAGTACAATGCCAACCCCCACAGCTATCGCAGCCTTTCCCGTCTGGTGCCGGAAATAGTGAAATCCATGGGTTCCGGACAAGGGGTTCAGGTACCGCTGCTGAACAGGGTGACACCACAAAAAGTAAAAACACTGGCCTCTGCCACAGCCGGTCTGGTGCTGGGTCCGGTGGCCACTGTCGGAGCATACGCCCACGGACTTCTATCCGGTTTCACCTATGCTCAAACCTTCGGCTTCGCTCTGGCGTCCGGTGTCACTTTCGACTTCTTTATGAACGACAACAAGATGCTCACTCAATGGCTGGGTGGACCTCTGGGTCGAAGCCTTGACAGGATTAATCGCTGGCGCGGCGGCGGTGAAACCCAGGATGAATATGTGAAACGTACCGCCATTGCCACACCTCAACGCTATAGTGAAACCGATGAAGAGTACGCAAACCGCGTTAAAGCAAATAACACTATGTATGGCTGGACTCGACACGAGAACTATCTGCAGTTCCGTGAACGCCGGGATCGCACCATGAAGATGCTCGATAATAGCTGGGAGAAATACTTCAGGGAAAATGTGCCCAAATGGTCATTCTCCCACGCAGAAAGTATTCCTTACTCCTACACTCTGGGTGCCTTATTTGAGTCAGGGACTGCGGCGCCTGAGGCCGCCTCCACAGCTATGAAAGCAGCACTGGCTGATCACGAGTTTGATAAAGATAAAAATACCCGCGACGAACTTTGATATCAGAAACCAGTACAAAACTCCAACAACGCGTTCCCACGCTTTTAGGCCCTGTGGGTCTTGCGTGGGAAGGCATAACTCCCCTGAAAACCGGACTCTACAGCGTGAGATAAGGTATGGGTTCCCACGCTGGGACCCACATTCACTCAACAACTTACAGACTTTGCCACTGTGAAAAAGATTCTTTCAACGGCTTATCGAAACAGCTATCAGCAACTGACAGCTATGAGCGATTAGAAGTTGCTTTCTCGTCGGGTGTGGAATCGCTTTTCACGGTAATCAAGCTGGTCAGCTCTGAGGTAGTAGTATGATCAATACTTGCCCCAATGCATTACGACTTGCAGCGGCCGTTGCCATCAGCTCTTCCATCATTGTTACAGACGCACAGGCCGGCCGCAGTCTGCAGACAAAATCTGTCGATATTTCGAACAATGGATATAGGGTGTTTACCCAGAGCCTGGTCAAGGTTCAGCCAACTTTAGGGAATGACCAGCAGCCAATACCCAAATCTTTTACCACCATCTACCCTGACCAGACTCCAGTCAGAGAGGGTTTCAGGGTTCCTTCAGATGACTTTACAGACGTTTTTTCCGGCGTCAGCACTCTTGTCTCCATTGTTGATCTGTTTGAAACAGGCGAGAATAACGTTGCTCAAAAATACACCAAAGTACTGAAAGTGGGTGATGAAGCAGTCTTCAAGTTCACCCATAGCCTTGAAGAAAAGGAACTGGTCATTGAAGTCAGGGGCGGAATGACCGATCAGGATATCGTTGACACTGTAAGTGATCAATTGGCTTGCATCTCATCATTAGAACCGTCAACGAAATTAGCCAGACCCGAACATCTTTATATAGTGCTGGAAGCTGCCAATGACAGAGCAGAAAACCTGGGCACAAGCGATCACTATGTTGCCCTTGCCACCATCAAAGTAGAACAAGTTGAAGTGAATGGGCGTACATTCATGATTCTTATCTCAGGGGGTGATCAGCCACCTGAACTGAAGCGTCTGGGTCAATCACTCTTTGTCAATGATGAAGCTCTCCTTGTTGCAGCCACTTCTGCCTATATCCAGGTTCATGTTCTGAAAGAGGAATTACAACAGGAGTCTCTTAATAATCTGATGGCACACAGCAAACCCGTCGGATATGTTGTACACGTCGAGGACAACCCAGAGCTTTATCCTCTGCCTGCGGGTTATCCAAAGCTGGAAGCAGTGCAAGCGCGGGAAGACATTATTGTTTTTCATGGTCTGACGCAGAATCCAGCCGATGTCGCTTTTGTAGAAAACCTCTACAAACTCCTGAAAGAAGCTGGGACTAAAGACCCTGCTGAGACAGTATCAACGAAGGTTAAAAAATATAATGTCAAAAGCTACCGGCATATTATTCGAAGCAGGCAGATGACACTGCTGGAGGAGTTAGCTGCACAGCACGATGCTGAATTCAGCAAAGATAAACTGATTTCGCTTGCATACTATGAATCTCTCCAGCAAGCGTTAAGCAGTGCTACACCAAAAAGCGCCTATGAATTTGAATTCACATCAGGACACTTCAAAGTGACTTCGTCGGTCGTCACGTCAACCTGGATGCATTATCAATTGGTAAAATACTTCGGCTTCAAACGCACATTTAAAAATCTTCTGACTGACCAGCGATTTATTAAGAATATGGAGAAAGTGATACCCATTTTCAGCGATATCGACAAAGCACAGGCCGATACTGGTGACGACGAGAAGTTTGCTTCCAAAGTCATGGAAGACATGTCCAGGCTTCTGAGTGTGACCTATAAAAACATAGATGAGCTGCGGGAAAAAGAGGGCGAATTCACTCATATTCTAAACCATTTAAAGTGCATAGCTGAGATAGACACTGGCTTTGAAAGGGAAAAACTCAGAGCACTTAAACTCAAGCAACAAGCTGAAGATGAGCATGCACAGACTCATAAAGTGCTGGAAGAACTGCAAAACCAGTCACTAAAAATGCAGCAGGAGGTCGAACGAATTCCAGCGCTGCAACAACAAGTTCGTGATGCCAGAGAAAAAGTCGCAAAAATTTACAACACTGAGTTGGCTGAAGAGCTTGGTATTGATAACTGGGATGATACCCAGCCAGCAAAAGAGCAAGCCTCACGCATCAGAGAGAGAATTAATAAAATCTTCACAGCAGCTGCCGCAACAGGACAGCCTGAAAAAGACACCGTAAGAACAAATCTGGCCGCTATTGAAGGCCAACTCGGTATTGTTCCAGATAATGAAAACGATCTGGATGCCCGCTTTCAATCCATTCAACAGCACCTGCAACAACACCTGCAACAACAAGAAAAATTAACTCATAAAGAAGTCTGGAACAGACTGACTAACTTTGAAGGTCAGCAACATCTTCAGCATATACAAAAGCTGGAAAAACAAAAAAACCGGTTGCAGGAATTTAAGCAGAAAGTTGATCATATGCCAACGCTGAGAGAAAAAGTCCGTGACCCCCTATTAATAACCATGGAAGATTACAACTTTCAACTGGCAGATGAGCTTGGTATTGAATTGGATGTGTTCGAGTTACCTGAAGAGCAGGCCAGACTCGTCAGCAGAAAAATTCGTAAAATCAGCAAATCGGAACAGCCTCAGAAAGAGGCTGTAAAAAAAATACTGGCGTCCATTGAAAGCGAGCATGGTATTACTCCAAAAAATGAAAATGATCTGGCTGGCCGCTTTGAGACTATTCAGCAGGAACTGCGATATCAACTGCAAGCAGAGACAGATCTGATCGACAATAGAATCCACTACGACCTGGCTGACATTGAAGGTCAATTCGGCCTGTTTCCGGATAACGTAAATGACCTGGAATACCGTCAATACACTCTTCAACAGCACCTGAAGCAGCAGATAGCCGAGGTCGGGCAAGAATATCATCGGCAACTGGACATCAGAACAGAAGCTGAAAAAATAGCTGCAACCAAAGCACGCTTTGCAACCATTGCCACACATTTAAACATTCAGGATTTTGATAGCGATGAAGATATTGACGTTCAGCAGGAACGCCTGCTTGAAAAAATCCAGACCATGGAGGCTCAACAAAAAATCCTGTTTCAGAGAGTTGAGGCATTAAATGATCAACAGGATATAGAGAATTCTTACATCCGGGGCCAGCAAAAAGCCAAACCTGAAGTACCTGAGACACTCAGTGCCGTAGAAGAAGCGAGGGCTGCAAAGAAAGCCGTCAAGAATGATAGCGGTCCCTTCCAGCTCTCGCCAAGACAGAAGCACATTCAGTACATTATGAGCCACATCGTACAGCAGCACCCTCTGAAGAAACAAGCCCTTGAGGCCGCAATGGGTCTGGCAGAGCTGGCAGAGCTGGCAGTAAAGAGCGGTAAGGAAATACCCGACCTTACGACGTTGGATTTTGACGATAAATTTGCACCGATCCGCCTGCAGGCAATGATCGGAGAAGGTCTGATCAGCAAGATTGAACTTGAGAACTACATAAAAGCCGCCCGGGGTGTCGATGGTTATCAGACAGTGGCTGAATTTGAACACTTCCTTGGCTACAGACACGGCGTCAAGCTGCCTCACTTCAAGAGCGTTGTCCAGATGCTGTCTGACGAGGGTGTTGAGGAGTTCATAAAGAGTGCCTTTACTCCTGTGACCGTGACGGTGAATGGCCCAGCGGGTATAAAAGAGTCTCTTGACGGCATGAAAGAGTATGCAACGGCTGTCATCGCCAACTACGTTCTTGATGACATCGCCTTTGACAATGGCCAAAGGACGGCAGCCTTCCTGACCAATATTCAGGATACCCTGAAACCCTATGCCAATGCTGTCGGGATGTCTGAAACAGACCTGATCAATATTATTCATGACACATTGATGCAAGTTCATGCCGCAGCGATTGTACGACAGTTGTTGCATTACTGGGTCAAACCTTCAGCCTTCCTGGTACAGACTGTCACCTGGTACTACTCCAGCTACAAACCGCTTCTGGTTGCTTATACCCACTGGCAGGCTGCCAAACTGTCCCTGGTAAACATGTCATTTCTCTATCTGCTGGATCTGACCAACAGAGGTGTTTACCTGCACAGAATGCTCACACCTTTCCAGCACTGGCTGGAAAGCTACGGCGTTGATCTTGACCGAACCGGCCAATATGCCTACCACAGCGGCATTGAACAAATCTCTGAAGTGGGCGGACTTGCCATGCCACTGGGCAAAGCCGCTTCTTCAGTCATTCTGTTAAGAACCGGCTCTGCGCTGTTTGCCCGACAATACAATGCTAACCCTCAAAGCTATCGCAGCCTTTCTCGTCTGGTGCCGGAAATAGTGAAATCCATGGGTTCCGGACAAGGGGTTCAGATGCCGTTGCTGAACAGTATGACACCAGAAAAAGTAAAAACGCTGGCCTCGGCCACAGCCGGTCTGGTGCTGGGTCCGATAGCCACCATCGGAACATACGTCCAAAGCCTTATATCCGGGTTCACCTATACTCAAACCTTCGGCTTCGCTTTGGCGTCGGGTCTCACTTTCGACTTCTTTATGAACGACAACAAGATGCTCACTCAATGGCTGGGTGGACCTCTGGGTCGTAGCCTTGACAGGATTAATCGCTGGCGGGGCGTCGGTGAAAGCCAGGATGAATATGTGAAACGTACCACCATTGCTACACCTCAACGCTATGGTGAAACCGATGAAGAGTACGCAAACCGTGTTAAGACAGGCGACACTGCGTACGGCTGGACTCGGCACGAAAACTACCTGCAATTCCGTGAACGACGGGATCGCACCATGAAACTGTCAGAGAATAGCTGGGAGAAATACTTCAGGGAAAATGTGCCCAAATGGTCATTCTCCAATGCAGAAAGTATTCCTTATTCCTACACCCTGGGCGCCTTCTTTGAGTCAGGGGCTGCAGCGCCCGAGCAACCCTCCGCAACCTTGAAAGGAGCACCGGTTGGGGGAGGTATGCATTCCCACGCAGAGCGAGGGAACGAGTTGTAAACATTCAATTTTATTGGCAGTGAACTTTGTCACGAGAATTAAATTCGGCCAATAGCTAGCGGATTTGCCACTGTGAACTAAATTCTCTCAACAGCTTACCGGAACAGCCGTGAGCCTTTGTAAGTTGTTTCCTCGCCGGGTGTGGCAATCGCTTTTCACGATAACCAAAGCACCAACTCTGAGGTAGTAGAATGACAAATGCCGGCCCCAATGCATTAAGCCTTGCAGTAACCATTGCCATCAGCTCTACCATCATCAGTACACAGGCGCAAGCCGAGCGCAAGCTGCAGACAAAATCTCTTGATATTTCGAACAGTGAATTCGTGTCGTTTACCCAGAGTCTGGTCAGGGTTCAGCCAACTTTATCGGGTGACCAGCAACCAATAACCAAATCCTTTACCACTACTTACCCTGATCAGACTCAAGCCAGAGACGGCTATACGGTTCCCTCTGATGGTTTTACAGACATTCTTTCTGCCGTTAGTGCTGGCGTCTCCAGTGTTGATCTGTTTGAAACAGGCGAGAATGACATTGCTCAGAAATACACCAAAGTCCTGAAGGTGGGTGATGAGGAAGTCTTCAGGTTCACCCACAGCCTTGAAGAAACGAAACTGACCATTGAAGTCAGAGGCGGAATGACCGACCAGGACACCATTGACGCTGTTCGTGATCAATTAACTGTCATACCGTCATTAGAACCCTTAACGAAAATAGCCATACCTGAACAATTGTATGCAGTGCTGGAAGGTGCCGATGACAGAGCAGGAAACCTCGGCACAAGCGACCATTATGTTGCCCTTGCCACCATAAAAGTAGAACCCGTTGAAGTGAATGGACGAACATTTATGCGTCTTATCGCTTCGGGCGATCAGCCCCCTGAACTGAAGCGACTGGGTCAATCGCTCTTTGTCAATGATGAAACGCTTATGGCCGCAGCTACCTCGGCCTATATCCAGGTTCATGTTCTGAAAGAAGAGTTACAACAAGAGGCTCTTGATAGACTGTTGGCACTGAGCAAACCCGTCGGATATGTTGTGCACGAAGAAGATTGCACAAAGGTTTATCCTGCCCCTTCGGGTTATCCAAAGCTGGTACCTGGTCATACTCAGGAAGATACTATTGTTTTCTATAGTCAGAAACTGAATCCAGCCGATATCGCGTTTGTAGAAAACCTCTATAGCCTCCTGACAGAAACTGAGCCTGATGGCCTCACTCACGCAACAACAGAGGTTCAAAAATATAAGGTCAAAAGCTACCTGCATGTTATTCGAAGCAAGCAGTGGGCACTGCTGGAGGAATTAGCTGCCCGGAGCAATGCCGGATTTAGCAAGGATAAACTGACTTCGCTTGCATACTATGAAGCTCTCCAGCAAGCTCTGGTCAGCGCTACGCCTCATATAGCAGATAAATTTGAACTCACATTAGAACATCTCAAAGTCACTTCGTCAGTCCTCACGCCAATCTGGATGCATTATCAACTGGTAAAATACTTCGGTTTCTGTGGCGCAACGAAAAGTCTTCTGACTGACCAGCGCTTTATTCAGAATATGGAGGAATTGATACCCGTTATCAGAGATATCCACAAAGTTCAGGCCGACGCTCCCGGAGATGATGAGTTTGCTTCCAGAGTACTGAAAGCCATGTCCCGGCAGATGATGATTGACACCTACGACAAAATAGATGCTCTGCAGAAAAAAGATGGCGATTACATCAGGCCTATAAAACACATAGAGTTCACAGCAGAGAAAGACAGGGACAGTGAAAGGGAAAAGCTCAGAGCACCTGAACTCAAGCAACAGACTGAGCATGGGCTTGCTAAAACTCGTAAAGCGCTGGAAGAACAGCAAAACCCGATACAGAAACAGCAGCAGGAAGCCAAACGATTTCCGTCGCTGGTACAACTAGTTACTGATGCCATAGAAAAAGCCACAAAAATTCGCAACGCTGAACTGGCCGAAGAGCTTGGTATTGGCAAATGGGATGATACCCAGACATCAGAGGAGCAAGCCTCACGCATCAGAGAGAGAATTCATAAAATCTTCAGTGCAGTTGCCGCAACGGGACAGCTTGAAGAAGACACTGTAAGAACAAATCTGGCCGCTATTGAAGGCCAGCTCGGTATTGTTCCAGATAATAAAAACGATCTCGATACCCGCTTTCAATCCATTCAACAGCACCTGCAACAACAGGAAAAACTCACCGATAAGGCCGCCTGGAACAGGCTGGCAAACATTGAAGGTCAGCACCGTAAGCAGCATCTTCGGCATCTGCAAAAGCTGGAAAAACAAAAAAACTGGCTACAGGAACTCAAGCAGAAAGTCGATCGAATTCCAGTGCTGAGAGAGGAACTTCGTGATCCCGTAATAGAAACCATAGAAAATTACAACGAGCAACTGGCAGATAAGCTCGGTATTGACAACTGGGTTGAGACCGAGCCAACAATGGCAGAACAAGCCACAATCATCAGAAAAGAAATTCATAAATTCAGCAAATCGGGACAGCTTCCGCAAGAGGGTTTAAAAGAAATACTGGCATCCATTGAAAGCAAGTACGATATTACTCCCAACAATGAAAACGATCTGGCTGCCCGCATTGAGTCCATTCAGCAGCAGCTGCAACAGGAACTGCAACAAAAGACAGAACTCATCGACGACTTAATCTGCACGAGACTGGCTAACTTTGAAGATCAGCTCGGCCTTCCGGATAACGATTATCACCTGGACTACCGGCGATATGCCCTTCAACAACACCTCAAGCAACGGATAGAACAGGTTGGGCAAGAACATCTTTTGCAACTGAGCATCAAAAGAAAAGCTGAAAAAATAGCTGCAACCAAAGCACGCTTTGCAACCATTGCCGCACATTTAAACATTGAGGATTTTGATCGCAATGCAGATATTGACGTTCAGCAAGAACGCCTGCTTGAAAAAATCAAGACAATGGATGCTCAAAAAGAAATGCTGTTTCAGAGAGTTGAAACATTGAGTGATCAACAGGATATAGAGAATTCTTACACCTGGGCCAGAAAATGTGCTCTGGCAGCCGCTCTTGATATTGATCTGAGTGAAGACAATACACCAGAAGATCGCAGAACCCTGGAATCAACGGTCAATCTCAAGCTCTTCAGGCTTGCAGAGCTGAAAGAAGAAGTGAAAGAGTCCAGAACCTGGGGCCGCCACAAAGCCAAACCTGAAGTACTCGAGACACTCAGAGCCGTAGAAGAAGCCCTTGAGATGAGCGACGTTGATGAAAACGATAGTGTGTATCTTCGTCGCGAGGACATTTCTGAAAACATGCAGGAATTCATCACAGAAGCCAGAGAGCGGGCGGAGGAAGAGGCCTTGGAAATACTGGAAGCCCTGGAACAAGTATTCGAGATCAAAAGCAATGAAGGTGATGACAATGCAGCAAGGCTTGCCAGAGTTCGAACAAGGCTTGATGGCGATCTTTCAGAGTTCATGCAGAATAAGATACATAGTATTGTCTGGCAAGAAGACAGCAGTCTTGTAAATATGAAGGATCTCAAACCCGAGAGCCTTGATACAGATATTACCCTTTCTTATCCAAAAAAAGGGGGGCCAGAATGGCTCGATATACTTCGCAGGCGTCTTACCTATAAAGTCGAAGAGGTGGATGAGCAAGCCAGTGAAATACAGACAAATTATCTTGCAGCTATAGAGAACAGGCTAAAGATCTACCCTCATGAAAACAATGCAGCTGAAGCAAGAAGCATGGTTTTCACTGCCAGACTGGCCAGAGACCTGCAGGTAGAGTTTGCAAACGATGCCAACCTGCCTGATCGGAGGGATGCCCTGAGAGCCAGAATCAGTACATTATTGGATGAAGTGTACCAAGACTATGAAGACGAAGCGGCCAGAAGAGCCTGGAACAATGAAATCGCTCATCAACTCAACATTAAAGCCTATAAAGATGATGCCACTATCGACGATCAGGTCCGTCAGATTGATGCAAAACTCCGACAGCTGGATGATGAAGCTTTCAGTGCCGGTGAGCCTAACGTTCAAGAGCGTATTGCCGCCATTGAGGATAAGCTTGACAGGCAAATGGCCCGCCTGGGACCTGAACCCCGATATGTTCTTGATCTCAAGGTGACCAGAGCCAGACAAACAATGCAAGAAGCTGAAAGTGAGTTGGAAGCGGCTAATCAGGAACTGAATGCTATTCGTATCAAACACCTTGCATCTGCCGGAACCTTTGCTTTCCTGAAACATATCCCGGATGAAGCAGTTCCTGATATCATTGAAAAAACCGTGGCTGTTAAGCCGGAGTCCGCTGATACCAGTCAACGATGGGTTAAGGCCCTGAGAAACAAGCAGTTACAACTGGGCGGTGATGATGGCGCTGGCGGCGAGATCCGGCAACTGATTCAGAAACACGCCTTTCTGGAAGCAGAAATTGAAACCAGAAAAGCAGACTTTGAGGGAATGAAGGATGCCCTGAAGGCTGCCGAAAAAGCCGTCGAAAATGATGACGGCCCCTTCCAGTACACGCCGAGACAGGCCGATGTTCTGGAAGCTATCCACAAATGCATGCAACAACACCCTCTTAAACGACAGGCTCTGCAAGCCGCAATGGGTCTGGCAGAATCAGCAGCACAAAGCGGTAAGATAATGCCCTGTCTTACGACTTTCAATTTTGACGATGAATATGCGCCCATTCACTTGCAGGCACTGGTCGGAGATAAACTGACGTTTAAACAGACCAGTCGAATGGTGGAAGTCTTCAAGCACCTGAAGACGACCTTCCCGGAATCTTCTCACCAGCCTCTGGAAGAAGTCCAGACTCTGGTACACAGGGCTAGGAATGAGATGAATAAAGGGGCACAACAATACAACGACGAAATTGACGGCATAGGCTCGGCAGGCATTCACTATGTCGAGCATGAAACGGGGGATCTGGAAGGCTTCTCGGAATACTTCGCCAGCCATTCTGCCAGTGGTAACAAGATACTAGCCCTGCTGCGTGAAGGTCTGATCAACAAGGTTGAACTTGAAAACTACCTAAAGGCCATCAGAGGTGTTGATGGTTATCAGACAGTGGATGAGTTTGAACATTTCCTTGGTTATAAACAGGGTGTCAAGGTGCCCGAGTTCAGGAAGGTTATCCAGATGCTGTCCGATGAGGGTGCTGAGCAATTCATGGGGATTGCCATTACTCCTGTGACCATGACCGCAACTGGCCCGACAGCCATGAAAGAGTCTGTTAACAGCATGAAAGAGTACGCCGCTGCTGTCATCGCCAACTACGTTCTGGATGATATTGCCTTTGAAAATGGCCGCAAAATGGCAGCATTTCTGGCCAATGTTCAGGAGACCCTGACACCTTATGCCAACGCTGTCAGCCTGTCTGAGTCAGAACTGATCCAGGCTATTCATGACACATTGATGCAAGCTCATGCCGCAGCGGTTGAGCAGCAGCTCAATGATTACTGGGTCAAACCTTCTGCCTTTCTGGTACAGGCTGTCACCTGGTACTACTCCAGCTACAAACCACTGCTGGTGAACACTAACGCCCGGCGGGCTGCCGAGCTGTCGCTCTCAAACATGGCGTTCCTCTATCTGCTGGATCTGACCAACCGGGGTGATTACCTGCACAGAATGCTCACACCTTTCCAGCACTGGTTGGAACGTTACGGTGTTGATCTTGACCGAACTGGCCAATATTCCTACCACAGCGGGATTGAACAAATCTCTGAAGTGGGCGGTCTGGCTATGCCATTGGGCAAGGCCGCTTCTTCAGTCATTCTGCTGAGAACCGGCTCCATGTTGTTTGCCAGACAATACAATGCCAATCTGCAGAGGTATCGCAGCATTTCCCGTCTGGTGCCTGAAATAGTGAAATCCATGGGTTCCGGGCAAGGAGTTCAGGTACCACTTCTGAACAGGGTGACACCACAAAAAGTAAAAACACTGGCCTCGACCACAGCCGCTCTGGTACTGGGTCCGGTAGCCACTGTTGGAGCATACGCTCATGGCCTTATATCCGGATTCACTTATGCGCAAACTTTTGGATTCGCTTTGGCGTCGAGTCTCACTTTCGACTTCTTTATGAACGACAACAAGATGCTCACTCAATGGCTGGGTGGTCCCCTGGGCCGAAGTCTTGACAAATTTAACCGCTGGCGAGGCGCGGGTGAGTCTGACGATGAATATGTGAAACGCACGGCTATTGCCACGCCTCAATACTTCAGTGAAACCGATGAAGAGTTCGCCTACCGCGTTAAAGTCAACAACATGATGTACGGCTGGACGCGACATGAAAATTATCTGCAATTCCGTGAACGCCGGGATCGTACCCTCAAGCTGTTTGAGAATAGCTGGGAGAAATACTTCAGGGAAAATGTGCCTAAATGGTCGTTCTCCCATGCAGAAAGTATTCCTTACTCCTACACTCTGGGTGCCTTATTTGAGTCCACAACCGTAAAAGCAGCACCGGTTGGTCTTGAGGTCAAGACATTCGATCTTGATAAAAATAAAAATACCCGCGACGAACTTTGATATTAGAAACCACTAGAAAACTCTGGTTCCCGTGCTTTCAGGCCCTGTGGGTCCTTGCGTGGGAGCGGGTTGTTCACTTTTCACAGGAATCAAAGTAATCAGCTTCGAGGTAGTAGGATGAAAAATACCTGCCCCAATACATTAAGCTTTGCAGTGGCCCTGGCAACCAGCTTTTCCATCATGAGTACAGAGGCACTGGCCGTTCGCAAACTTCAGACATACGCCTATATTCTGAACACTGGAGATTTTCAGTTTCCTCGAAGTGAGGTCATGGTTCAGCCAACTTTAGGTGATGACCGGCAGCCAATACCCAAATCTGTTACCACCAGCTACCCTTATGAGCCTCCACCTTCAAAATGTCACCCTCGTATCTCTCCCACTATAAGCTTTTCAGCAATTCTTTATGGTATTGGTGACGGCGTTTCCAGTGTTGATCAGTTTGAAACAGACGAGGGCGGCATTGCTCAGAAATATACCAAAGTTCTTAAGGTAGGTGATGAAGGAATCTTCAGGTTCATCCACAACCTTGAAGAAAAGGAACTGGTCATTGAAGTCAGAGGCGGAATGACCGATCAGGATTCAGTTGCGGTTGCTCGTGGTAAATTATTTTCTACATCATTAGAACCGTTAACGAAAATCGCCAGCCCCGCGCAACTGTCTGATGTTTTGAAAGCTGCCGTTGCAAGAGCAGGAAACCTCGGCTCAAGTGATCACTTCGTTGCCCTTGCCACCATTGAAGTTGAAAAAGTTGCAGTGAATGAGCGTACCTTCATGCGTCTTATCGCTTCGGGCGATCAGCCCCCAGAACTGCCACGCCTGGGTCAATCACTCTTTGTCAATGATGAAGCCCTCCTGGCGGCGGCTGCCTCTGCCTACATACAGGTTCACCTCATGAAAGAGGACTTACAACAGCAGGCGCTTAACGAACTTTTGCTACACAACAAACCCGTCGGCTATGTTGTACACGTCGAGGATGACACACAGGTTTATCCTGTGCCTAAGGGTTATCCAAAGTTGGAAATAACAGAAGCTCCGGGGGAGGATATTATTTTCCATGGTCAGATGCAGCGTCCGGATGACGTCGCTTTTGTAGAAAAACTCATCAAACTCTGGGTAGAAGCTGAGGTTAATAATCGCATAGTCATAACAGAGCTTCTCAGAATTAAGATCAAAAGCTACGAGTTCGTCATCCGAAGCAGGCAGATGGCACTGCTGGAGGAGATTGTTGCCCGACACGATATCGGCGTTAACAAAGATCAACCGATGATACTTTCTAACGAAGATAAACTGGCGGTGCGTTCCCTTGCAAATTACGAATCCCTCCAGCAGGTATTGGCGCTGGCTGCTCCAGATAAACCATATCGAACACGTCGTCGTCCATTTGAGTTAACACTGGAAGACATCACAGCCGTTTCATCAGTCATCACGCTAAACCGGATGTATGAGCAACTCGAAAAACACTTTGGCTTCAAACCCGTAGTTAAAAATCTCCTGATGAACCGGCACTTTCTTCAGCATATTCGGAAAGTGATACCCGCTACCGGCGATATCAAACAAGCGCAGATCGATCCCGAAAAAGACGAAGAGTTTACTTCCAGAGTGATGACCGACATGGCCAGACAGCTGCTTGAATTATCCAGGAACCTGGAGAACTTGCGGGCAAGACATGCCACACCGGGCATGAGAACAGAAGCTGAAAAAACAGCTGCAACCAAAGCTCGTTTTGCAACCATTGCCGCACATTTGAACATTGAGGACTTTGATAGTGATACAGATATTGACGCTCAGCAAGATCGCCTGATTCAAAAACTGGAGACAATGAAAGCTGAAGCACAAGATCTGCGTCAACAAATCAATCCTATGACCTTCCGACTCATTGTGGAGGATTTACACACCGTTACCAGGAAACATGCTCTGGCTCAGGTACTTAGTATTAATCCAAACGACAACACCGCACTATCAGACCGTGAAGCCGTAGAGTCAGCAGTATATACCAAGCTTAACAAGCTTAAATTTCTGGACACATATCTGGATTACGTCAGAACAGATCACTCCGAAGTTATACCGGGAGTCCTTAAGACACTGAGTGACGTGGAAAAAGCCCTTCAGATGACTGTTCCCGATGAAAACGATGATGTCTACCTTCGTCGCCAGAGCATTTCTGAAGAGCTGCAGGATTTCATCGAAAAAGCCAGACAACGGGCAGAGGAAAAGGCTCTGGCGATACTGAAAGCCATAGAAGAAATACTCGATATCAAAGTCAATGAAGGGGATGACAAAACAACAAGACTTATCAGGGTTCGAAGAATGTTTGACAACGATGATCTCACAGATCATAGGCTGGATAAGATAGATAACACCCTCTGGGCAGATGAAAACGCAGTTCTGAACGGGAAGGATCTCAAAGTCGCGAAGTTTCTTGCCTATCTTCACTATAAAATCGGAGGCCCTGACCCGGATAAGCGAGCCAGAGAACAACAGACAGATCCGCTGGCAGAAGTAGAAGAAGCACTCAACCTGGACTCCATTGAACGAAAGGACAGAGCAACAAGGCTTGCCATGGTGCTTAAAATGATTAACCACCCTGACGCCGGAGAATACCTGCTGGGTGAGGTAGACCAGGCACTCTGGAAAGAAGACAGCAAAGCGCTTGACGAGAGAGGTCTCAGACTCAGGAAGCTTGATGCGAGCCTCACTTATAAAGTCGAAGATCCGTACCATGATAAGCAGGTCAGAGAACAACAGGCAGGTTGCATTGCAGCCGTAGAGAACAAGCTGCATATCCACCCTCTTGATTACGTGGCTGTCATAAAAAAAGTCAAGGCTTTCACAGCGAAACTGGCCAGTGATCTAAGGATGAACTTTGACGAGGATGCCAGCCTGTCTGACCAGAAGGATGCTTTAATAGCCAGAATTCAGACATTTCGGGATGAAATCAACGAAGGCTATGAAGATGAAACAGCCAGAAGAGTACGGAACAATGAAGTGGCCCGTCAACTGAACATTAAAGACTATAACGATGATGACAGTATAGACAACCAAAATAGTCAAATTAAAGCAAAACTCCAACAACTGGACGACAAAGTTATCAAAGGGGTTCAGCCAGATGTTAATGTGCGTATCCTGATCATTGAGAAAGAGCTTGACAGGCATATGGCTTGCCTGGGACCCAAACCCCAATACGTTCGTGAGGTAGCCACAACCGGACAAATATTGGAAGAAGCTGAAAGTGAGCCGGAGACCATTCATCAAAAACCAGAGGGTGATGATGGTATTGTTGGTGTGCTGCGAGAAGGTCTGATCAGCAAGGTTGAACTGGAAAAGTACCTAAAGGCCATCATAGGTGTTGATGGTTATCAGACAGTGGCTGAGTTTGAACATTTCCCTGGTTATAAACAGGGTGTCAAGGTGCCCGAGTTCAGGAAGGTTATTCAAATGCTGTCCGATGAGGGGGCTGAACAATTCATTGAGATTGCCATTACTCCTGTGATCGTGACCGCAACTGACCCGACGGGCATGAAAGAGTCTGTTGACGGCGTGAAAGAGTATGCCGCTGCTGTCATCGCCAACTACGTTCTGGATGATATTGCCTTTGAAAATGGCCGCAGAACGGCAGTATTTCTGGCCAATGCTCAGGAGACCCTGTCACCTTATGCCAATGCTGTCGGCCTGCCCGAATCAGAACTGATCCAGGCTATTCATGACACATTGATGCAGGCTCATGCCGCAGCGGTTGAGCAGCAGCTCAATGATTACTGGGTCAAACCTTCCGCCTTTCTGGTACAGGCTGTCACCTGGTACTACTCCAGCTACAAACCACTGCTGGTGAACACTAACGCCCGGCGGGCTGCCGAGCTATCCCTGTCAAACATGGCGTTCCTCTATCTTCTGGATCTGACCAACAGGGGTGATTACCTCCACAGGATGCCTACACCTTTCCAGCACTGGTTGGAACGTTATGGTGTTGATCCTGACCGAACCGACCAATATGCCTTTCACAGCAGCATTGAACAAATCTCTGAGGTGGGTGGGCTGGCCATGCCATTGGGTAAGGCAGCGTCCTCAGTCATTCTGCTGAGAACCGGCGCTTTGTTGTTTGCCAGACAATACAATGCCAATCCGCAGAGGTATCGCAGCATTTCCCGTCTGGTGCCTGAAATAGTGAAATCCATGGGTTCCGGGCAAGGGGTTCAGGTGCCACTTCTGCACAGGGTGACACCGCAAACAGTAAAAACGCTGGCCTCGGCCACAGCCGCTATGGTGCTGGGTCCGGTAGCCACTTTTGGAGCATACGCCCATGGCCTTATATCCGGATTCACTTATGCGCAAACCTTTGGATTCGCTCTGGCGTCGAGTCTCACTTTCGACTTCTTTATGAACGACAACAAGATGCTCACTCAATGGCTGAGTGGCCCTCTGGGCCGAAGTCTTGACAGGATTAACCGCTGGCGAGGCGTGGCTGAGTCTGACGATGACTATGTGAAACGCACGGCGATTGCCACACCTCAATGCTTCAGTGAAACCGATAAAGAGTATGCCTACCGTGTTAAAGCCAACAACACGATGTATGGCTGGACACGACATGAAAATTATCTGCAGTTCCGTGAACGCCGGGATCGCACCCTCAAACTGTTTGAGAATAGCTGGGAGAAATACTTCAGGGAAAATGTACCTAAATGGTCGTTCTCCCATGCAGAAAGTATTCCTTACTCTTGCACTCTGGGTACTTTCTTCGGGTCCGGGACTGCAGCGCCTGGGCAACCCTCCGCAACCGTAAAAGCAGCACCAGTTGGTCTTGAGGTTAAGAAGTGAGTCACAGCGTGGGAACGAGTTCCGGACATTGAACTTTGCCACTGAGAATTAAATTCGCTCAACAGCTTAGCGGATCTGCCAGTGTGAACTAAATTCTCTCAACGGCTTACAGAAACGGCCATGAGCGAACAGCCATGAGCGATTGACAGCCATCAGTTATCAGGAGTCGCTTACTCGCGAGGTGCGGTAATCACTTTTCACGATAGTCAAAGTACTCAGCACTGAGGTAGTAGAATGACAAATATTCGCCCCAATGCCTTAACACTTTCAGTGGCCATTGCAATCAGCTCTTCCATGATTGGCACACAGGCACTGGCGGATCGCAGGCTGCAGACAAAATCTGTCGATATTCATGGCAATGGACATGTAGAGTTCATCCAGAGTGAGGTCATAGTTCAGCCAACTTTAGACGACGACCAGCAGCCAATACCCAAATGCTTTACTACCACTTACCCTGATCAGACTGAAGTCAGAGCGGGTTATGACATCCCTTCTGAAGGTTTCACCGACGTCCTTTCCGGCATCGAGGGTGGCGTTTCCATTGTTGATCAGTTTGAAACAGACGAGAATAACGTTGCTCAGAAGTACACCAAAGTTCTGAAGGTCGGTAATGAGGGGGTTTTCAGGTTCACCCATAACCTTGCAGAAAGGAAACTGCTTATCGAAGTCAGAGACAGAATGACCCATCAGGATTCAATTAAGGCTGTTCGCGTTCAATCAGGCAACACGCAAACATTAGAACCGTTTACGAAAGTTGCCAGCCCCGAACATCTGGTCGGAGTGCTCAAAGGTGTACATGAAAGAGCAGGAAACCTTGGCGAAGTTGATAACTATGTTGCCCTTGCCACCCTTGAAGTAGACAAGGTTAAGGTGGGGGGGCGCACCTTCATGCGCCTTATCGCCGCAGGTGACCGGCCTCCTGAGCTGCAGCGTCTGGGTCAATCGCTTTTTGTCGATGAAGAGGTGCTTTTGGCAGCGGCCACCTCTGCCTATACCCAGGTTCATGTTCTGGGGGAAGAGATACAACAGCAAGCTCTCAACGAACTGTTGTCGTACCATAAACCTGTCGGCTATGTTGTTCACGTCGAAGATGACACACAGCCTTATCCTGTGCCTGTGGGTTATCCAAAACTGGAAGTGACTGAGGCTCCCGGGGAGATTATAGTTTTCCGCAGTCAAAAACAGAATCCAACCGATCTCGCTTTTGTGCAAGGTCTCAATGACATGTGGGCGCAAGAATCTGGCTACTGCCCCCCCTCTCAAGCAAAAACACAGATCAAAAAAGATAAGGTCAAAAGCTATCAATACATCATTAGAAGCAGGCAGATGGCATTGCTGGAGGGGTTAGCAGCAGTGCACAATGCCGGACTTGAAGAAGATGGAGGAATGACGCTTGCATACGACCATGATCTGATGACGCCGCTGTCACAATATGAATATCTCTATCAGGCATTAGCCAGTGCAAATTCAGATGGAGCGGATGAATTTGAACTCACAATAGGACAGATCGAAATCGCTTCGTCGGTCGTCACATCGACCTGGATGCAGAATCAACTCAAAAAATACTTCAGCTTCAAGCCGGCATTTAGAAATCTCCTGACTAATCAGTTCTTTATTCAGAATATTCACGAAGTGATAGCAGATGATAGTGATATCATCCGGGTGCAGGCCGATGATCCCGGGGACGGGGAAGAGTTCGCTTCCAATATCTTGAGCGACAAGCCCAGTAAGCTGATTGAGATAAAAGTCAGGCAAGAAGAGCTGCTGGCAAAAGAAAGAGAGCTCACCCTGCTTAGAAACCAGTTAAAGCTGACAACCGAGAAAACCAGTACCAGTGCAAAGGAACAACTAAGAGCACTTCAACTCAGGCAACAAATTGAAGATAAACTTATACAGTTTCATCAGGAGCTGGGACAACAGAAAAACCAGATACAAACACTTCAAAGGCAAGTCAATCGAATTCCAACACTGGAAAAAAAACTTAGTAACATCAGAGCGTATGCGTTACTGGCTCATTTCTCTGTAACAGCATCAAGGCTTGGTATTGATGACTGGATTGATACCCTTCCACTGGAAGTGCAATCCAGGCGCATCAGTGAAAGAGTTAGTGAAATCTTCAGAGTATACGCCGCAACAGAACAGCCTGATGAAGAAGCGTTAAAAGCCAAACCGGCGGCCATTGGCGGCAAGCAAGGTATCGCTCCGGTCAGTAAAAAAAATCTGGCTATCCTTCTGTCCATTGAGCAGCAGCTGCAACAAGCCTTTAGACGACCCGACTTACTCGATTCGGAAAAACTGACTACCTTTGAAGGTCAACTCGGGATTACGAATAGCCAACATGACCCTTTAGAGCGTCGCCGTACCATTCTGCAACACCTCAAGCATCAGGCCATTAAGATTTTTCAAACACATATTCAGAATCAACAAGAGCACCAGGAACCGAAAAAATGGTTACAGAAACTTCTGCAGGAAATCGAACAAATTACAGAGTTGAAACAAGAGGCCCATGATGCCAGCGCAGGTGACCTGAAAGTTCGCAACGCTCAAATAGCAATAGAGCTTGGTATTGATTACTGGGATGTTACCCAACCACTGGCAGAACAAGCCAGGATCATTAGAAAAAAAATTCTTGAAATCAAGCAATTGGCTGCCGCAACAGCACAGCCTGATAAAGGAGCTGTAAAAGCAAAAGCGTCGACCAATGAAGACGATCTTGCCAGCCTTCAGTTCATTCGCCCGCCAAAGCAACAGCGACTGCAACAAAACGAAGAACCAACTGATGGGGAAATCCGGGAAAGACTGGCTTTCTATGAGGGTAAGCTTGATCTGGTTCCGGAAAACGAAGACGACCTTGAAGCTCGTAACCTGGGACTTCAGCAGCGCATCATGCAACTGTCAATTGAGATCCATCAACAAAATATTGAGAATCAGCAAAAGCTGGCAAAACGGAGCACCTGGTTACACTTTCTTCAGGAGGAAGTCGACCGAATTCCAATACTGAGAAAAAAAACTCGTGAAGTAACAGCTGCAGCCATACAGGATTACAACACTCAAATTGCAGCAAAGCTTGGTATTGATAACTGGGATGGTACCCAAACCCTCGAAGCACAAACCAGACTCATCAACCAGAAAATTAATGAAATCAAGCAAGCCGCTGCAGCCACATCAGCTACTGCAACTTTGATTATCCCAACATCGGTTACTGCAACACCGATTGCCTCAACATCGATTGTCCCAAAACCAGTTATCTCAACACCCGTTGCCACAACATTGGTTGCCGCAACATCGGTTGCCGCAACATCGGTTGCCGCAACAGAACAGACTCAGGAAGAAGCTGTAAAAGCAGAGCTGGCGAGCATTGAACGTCAGCCCGGTCTGGTCCCGGAGAACGAAAAGGACCCGCAAGCCTGTTGCCGGGCCATTCAGCAACACCATAAGGAGCAGCAAACTCAGACCGATCAACAATATCTGCAGCAACAGAGCATCACGACAGATGCTGAAAAAGAAGCTGAAATTAAAGCCTTCTATGCAACTATTGCCGTACATTGTGACATTAAGGATTTTGATAGCAATGCAGATATTGACGTTCAACAAGAATGCCTGGTTCAAAAACTGGAGACAATGAATGCTGAAGCGCAACGTCTGCGTCAACAACTCAATACCATGAGCACCCAACTCGAGATGGAGGATTTTTACACCATTACCAGAAAAGTTGCTCTAGCTGGGGTTCTTGGTATTGATCCAAACGACAACACCATACTATCAAACCGCGACGCCGTAGAATCAGCAGTATATACCAAACTTAACAAGCTTAAATTTCTGGACACCTATGTGGATTACATCAGAACAGGCAACTCTGAAGTTATGCCTGAAGTCCGTGAGACATTAAGTGACGTGGAAAAAACCCTTCAGATGAGAGCCCCCGATGAAAAGGATGACGTGTATCTTCGTCGCCAGGTCATTTCTGAAGAAATACAGGGATTCATCAGCAAAGCCAAACAACGGTCAGAGGAAAAGGCTCTGGCAATACTGAAAGCCATCGAAGAAATACTCAACATCAAAGTCAATAAAGGGGACGACAAAACAACAAGACTTATCAGGGTTCGAAGAATGTTTGACGGCGATTATCTCACAGATCAGAGGCTGGATAAGATACATAACACCCTTTGGGCAGATGAAGACGCAGCTCCGGACGGAAGGGATCTTAAAGTCACGAAAATTCTTGCGTATCTTCACTATAAAGTAGGAGGCCCTAACCCGGATCAGTGCGCCAGAGAACAACAGACCGATCCCCTGGCACAGGTAGAAGAAGAATTCGGAATCAACTTCAATAAACAGAATGACAAAGCAACAAGACTTGACAGGGTTCTTAAAATACTTGACTGCGTCGGAGAATACAACTTGGGTCGGATAGACCAGAGCCTCTGGAAAGAAGATAGCGAAGTTCTCGACGAGAGGGGTCTCAGACTCAGGAAGCTTGATGCAAGTCTAACTTATAAAGTCGAAGATCCGTACCATGATAAGCAGGTCATAGTACGGCTGCTACGCTTGATTGCAGCAATAGAGGACCAGCTGCATATCCACCCTCTTGAATACGTTGTTGGTATAAAAAAAGTCAATGCTTTCACGGCGAAACTGGCCAGTGATCTAATGATAAACATTGATAACGACGCCAGCCTTTCTGAACAGAGGGATGCTCTGATAGCCAGAATTCAGGCATTTCGGGATGAAGTCAACCAAGTCTATGACGATGGAACAGCCAGAAGAGCACGGAACAATGAAATGGCGCGCCAACTCAACATTAAAGACTATGACGATGACGCCAGTATAGACGACCAAAATAGACAAATTAAAGCAAAACTCCAACTGCTGGACGAAGAAGTTATTGACAGGGTTCAGCCAGACGTTAGTGCGCGTATCCTGATCATTGAGAACGAGCTTGACAGGCATATGGCTCGCCTGGGACCTAAACCCCGGTACGTCCTGGATCGTAAAGCAGCCACAGCCAGAACCGTTTTGAAAAAAGCTGAAAGTGAGCTGAAGGCTGCTCATCTAAAACTGGATGCTATGGCACAACCGGACGGGGATGATGCCAGTGACAGAAAGATCCGGCAACTGACTCAGGAACAAGCCCGTCTGCAAGCTGATATTGAAGTCAGGACAGCAGACATTGAGAGAATGAAGGCTGCTCTGAAGCTTGCCGAGAAAGCCGTCGAAAATGATGGCGGTCCCTTCCAGTACACGCCGGGACAGGTAGAAGTTCTGACCGATATGTACGACTTCATCCACCAGCACGCGCTCAAGAAACAGGCTCTGGAAGCCGCAATGGGTCTGGCAGCATCTGCAGCCAAAAGCGGTAAGGTGATACCTGAGCTTTCTACTTTCGATTTTGACGATGAATTTGCCCCCATTCGCTTGCAGGCAAAGGTCGGAAAAGATCTGACGTTTCATCAGGCCAGCCGGATTGCAACCGTCTTCAGGAACCTGAAAAGGAGCTTCCCACTCTCCTCTGTCGAGCCGGTAGATAATCAGCCTCAGAACGTCCTGGAAGAAGTCGGGATTCTGGTGCAGAGGATCAGAAATGAGTTGGGCAAAGGGCCTCAACAATACGACGAAATCATTAATGGTATGGGCAAAATGGCCATTCACTTCGTCAAGTACGAAGAAGAGGACCTGAAAAGCTTCCTGGAATACTTCGCTACCCGTTCTGCAACTGGTAACAGGATAATAGCACTGCTGCGAGAAGGTCTGATCAGCAAGATTGAACTTGAAAATTACATTAAGGCCGTCAGAGGTGTTAATGGTTATCAGACAGTGGCTGAGTTTGAACACTTCCTTGGTGATAAACAGGGTGTCAAGGTGCTGGAGTTCAGGAAGGTTATCCAGATGCTGTCCGATGAGGGTGCCGAGCAATTCATGAAGATTGCCATTACTCCTGTGACCTTGACTGCAACTGGCCCGGCGGGCATGAAAGAGTCCGTTGACGGCATGAAAGAGTACGCCGCTGCGGTCATCGCCAACTACGTTCTGGATGATATTGCCTTTGAAAATGGTCGCAGAACAGCAGCGTTTCTAGCCAATGTTCAAGAGACCCTGACACCTTATGCCAATGCTGCCGGGCTGTCTGAATCAGAATTGATCCAGGCTATCCATGATACCTTGATGCAGGCTCATGCCGCAGCGGTTGAGCAGGAGCTAACTAACTACTGGATCAAGCCTTCAGCCTTTCTGGTGCAGGCTGTCACCTGGTACTACGCCAGCTACAAACCGCTACTGATAACCCATACCGCCCGGCAGGCTGCCGAGCAGTCTGTCATAAACATGTCATTCCTCTATCTGCTGGATCTGACCAACCGGGGTGATTACCTGCACAGAATGCTCACACCTTTCCAGCACTGGTTGGAACGTTATGGTGTTGATCCTGACCGAACCGGCCAATACGCCTACCACAATGTAATTGAACAGGTCTCTGAAGTGGGCGGTCTGGCCATGCCATTAGGCAAGGCCGCTGCTTCAGTCATTCTGTTAAAAACCGGTTCCATATTGTTTGCCAGACAGTACAACGCCAATCCGCAGATGTATCGCAGCATTTCCCGTCTGGTACCTGAAATAGTGAAATCCATGGGTTCCCGACAAGGGGTACAGGTGCCGCTTCTGCACAGGGTGACACCACAAAAAGTGAAAACTCTGGCCTCGACCACGGCCGCTCTGGTGCTGGGTCCGGTAGCCACTGTCGGAGCATACGCCCATGGACTTATATCCGGATTCACCTATGCCCAAACCTTCGGATTCGCTCTGGCGTCGAGTCTCACTTTCGACTTCTTTATGAACGACAACAAGATGCTCACTCAGTGGCTCGGTGGCCCCCTGGGACGAAGTCTTGACAAATTTAACCGCTGGCGAGGCATGGGTGAATCGGACGATGACTATGTAAAACGCACAGCTATTGCCGCGCCTCAATATTTCAGTGAAACCGATGACGAGTATGCCTACCGTGTTAAAGCCAACAACACAATGTATGGCTGGACACGACATGAAAATTATCTGCAGTTCCGTGAACGCCGGGATCGCACCATCAAACTGTTTGAGAATGGCTGGGAGAAATACTTCAGGGAAAATGTGCCTAAATGGTCGTTCTCCCACGCAAAAAGTATTCCTTATTCCTACACTCTGGGTACCTTCTACGAATGGGGTGACAAAAAGATGAGAAATTTTTCACGGTAATCAAATTACTCTGCTCTGAGGTAACAGAATGACGAATACTCGCCCCCATGCATTAAGCTTTGCTGTGGCCGTTGCAGTTAGCTCTTCCATCATAAGTACACAGGCACTGGCTGATTCAAGGTTGCAGATAAAATCTGTCGATATTTCGGACAATGGACAGGTGGAGTTTACCCAGAGTGTGGTCATAGTTCAGCCAACTTTAGGTGATGATCAGCAGCCAATACCCAAATCCTATACAACCACCTACCCTGATCAGGCTCAAGCCAGAGCGGGCTACGAGGTTCCTTCCGAAGGCTTCACAGACGTTCTTTCTGGCATCGAAGGGGGGGTTTCCAGTGTTGATCAGTTTGAAACAGACGACAATGACGTTGCTCAGAAATACACCAAAGTCCTCAAGGTGGGTGATGAGGGAGTCTTCAGGTTCACCCACAACCTTGCAGAAGAGAAACTGGTCATTGAAGTCAGAAAAGGTATGACCGACCAGCATTCAATTGCGGCCATTCGTGCTCAATCAGGTGACATCGAATCATTAGAACCATCAACGGAAATCGCCAATCCCACACAGCTGGCGGGAGTGCTGAAAGGTGCCCATGGAAGAGCGGGAAACCTTGGCACAAGCGATCACTATGTCGCCCTGACCACCATTCCAGTTAGAAAAGTTGAAGTGAACGGGCGCACCTTTATGCGTCATATTGTTGCGGGCGATCAGCCCCCTGAACTGGAGCACCTGGGGCAGTCGCTCTTTGTTAATGATGAGGCTCTTTTAGCAGCAGCCACTTCTGCCTACATCCAGGTCCATGTTCTGGGAAAAGATATACAACAGAAAGCGCTCAAAAAACTGCTGTCGTACCATAAACCTGTCGGCTATGTTGTACTCGCTGAGGATGACACACAGCCATATCCTCTGCCTGAGGATTATCCAATGCTGAAAGTGACTGAGGCTCCCGGAGAGGTTATTGTTTTTCGCGGTCAAAAACAGAATTCGGCCGATGTCGCTTTTGTGGAAGGTCTCTATGACATGTGGGTGCAGGAACCTGGCTACAACACCCTCTCTAAAACATCAGCAAAGATTAAAAAAGATAAGGTCAAAAGCTACCAGTACACCATTCGAAGCAGGCAGATGGCACTGCTGGAGGATTTAGCGGCAGAGCGCAATGTCGAACCTGACGAAGATGGAAAAATGATACTTGCTTGCGAAGGCGAACTGAGGGCGCTGTCACATTATGAATATCTCCATCAGGCATTAACCATTGCAACTAAAGATGGAGCAGATGAATTTGAACTCACAACAGGACAGATCGAAGTGGCTTCCTCGGTTGTTACATCAACCTGGATGCATGATCAACTGGAAAAACACTTTAGCTTCAAACCTGCAATCAGAAACCTTCTGACGGATCAATTCTTTATCGAGAGTATGCGGGAAGTGATACCGGATGGCAGTGATATCATCCTGGCGCAGGCCGATACTAACGAGGACAGGGAAGAGTTTGCTGCCAAAGTCACGAGCGACACGCCCGAACAGCTGATTGAGATGAACACCAGGCAAAAAGAGCAGCTGACAAAAGAAAGCGAACTCATCCAGCCCGGAAACCAGTTAAAGCTTACAACGGAGAAAAACAGTAACAGTGAAAAGGAAACAGTAAGAGTGCTTAAACTCAGGCAGCAAACTGTAGGTAAACTTACACAGTTTCAGCAAGAGCTGGAACGACAGAACGCACTGATACAAAAACTTCAGCTGCAAGTCAGTCGAATTCCAGCGCTGGAAAAAAAAACCAGTAGTGCCAAAACCCATGCCTTGATAGCTCAGTACGCCACAATGGCAGCACGGCTTGGTATTAATGGCTGGGATGATAGCCTTTCAATAGAAGAACAATCCAGACGCATTATTGAGAGAACTGATGAAATCTTAAGAGTATACGCCTCAGCAGGGCAGTCTCATGAAGGAGCGTTAAAAGCAAATCCGGCGACCATTGGCGGCAAGTGCATTATTGCTTCGGTCAATAAAAAAAATCTGGCTACCCTTCATTCCATTCAAAGACAGCTACGACAAAATGCTAAACTGCCCAACGCTCAAGCTTTGGAAAAACTGACTGCCTTTGAAGGTCAGCTCGGCCTGGTGACGAATAACCGATGTAGCCCTACAGACCGTCGCCGGGCCATTCAACTGCACCTTATGCATCAGGCCATTGAGATTTTTCAAACACATATTCAGAATCCACAAAAGCATGAAGAACCGAAAAAATGGTTACAGAAACTTCTGCAGGAAATCGAACAAATTCCAAAGCTGAAACAACAAGCTCGTGATGCCAGAGCAGATGCCTTAAAAGTTCGCAACGCTCAAATGGCAATAGATCTCGGTATTGATCACTGGGATGATAAACTGCCACCTGAAGAACAAGCCAGCATCATTAGACAAAAAACTCTTGAAATCAGGCAATTGGCTGCCGTAACAGAACAGCCTGATAGAGAAGCTGTGCAAGCAAAAACGTCAGCCATTGGAAGCAAGAGGCGTTTTGTCTGGGACAATAAAGAGGATCTGACTGCCCTTCGGTTCATTCGCCCGTCAAAGCAACAGCGGCTGCAAGATAACGAAGAACTAACTGATGGGGAAATCCGGGAAAGACTGGCCTTCTATGAAGGTAAGCTCGATCTGGTTCCAGAAAACGAAGATGACCTTGAGGCCCGCAACCTGGGGCTTCAGCAGCGCATCAAGCAGCTGTCACTGGAGATCCATCAACAAAATGTTGAGAATCAGCAAAAGATCGTAAAACGGAGCACCTGGTTACGCTTTCTCGAGGAAGAAGTCGACCGAATTCCAGTGCTGAGAAAAAAAGCTCGTGAAGCAACAGCTGCAGCTATACAGGATTACAACAGTCAAATTGCAGCAAAGCTTGGTATTGATAACTGGGATGGTACCCAAACCCCCGAAGAACAAGCCAAAATCATCAGCCAGAAAATTAATGAAATCAAGCAACCTGCTGCAGCCACATCAGCTACCGCAACATTGATTGCCCCAACATCGGTTACCGCAACACCGATTGCCCCAACATCGGTTGCCCCAACATCGGTTGCCCCAACACCGATTGCCGCAACATCGGTTGTCGCAACCTTAATTGCCCCAACACCGGTTACCGCAACACCGGTTGCTGCAACACCAGCTACCGCAACAGAACAGCCTTGGGAAGAAGCTGAAAATGAACTGGAGACTGCTCATCAAAAACTGAATGCTCTGGTACTAGAGGGCGGTGATGATGCCAGTGGCGACAAGATCCAGCAACCAATTCAGGAACAGGTCCGTCGGGAAGCTGAGATTGAAGTCAGGAAGGCAGACCTTGAGAGAATGCAGGATACCCTGAAGGCCGCCGGAAAAGCCCTCGAAAATAATGGCGGTCCCTTCCAGGACACACCGGGGCATTTAGAAGTACTGACCGATATGCACGACTTCGTCCACCTGCACGCTCTCAAGAAACAGGCTCTGGAAGCCGCAATGATTCTGTCAGCGTCTGCAGCGATAAAGATAACAGCTCTGCTGCGTGAAGGTCTGATCAGCAAGGTTGAACTTGAAAACTACATAAAGGCCGTCAGAGGTGTTGATGGTTATCAGACAGTGGCTGAGTTTGAACACTTCCTTGGTTATAAACAGGGTATCAAGGTGCCCGGGTTCAGCAAGGTTATCCAGATGCTGTCCGATGAGGATGCTGAGCAATTCATGGGGATTGCCATTACTCCTGTGACCGTGACCGCAACTGGCCCGGCGGGCATGAAAGAGTCTGTTGTCGGCATGAAAGAGTATGCCGCAGCTGTCATCGCCAACTACGTTCTGGATGATATTGCCTTTGAAAATGGCCGCAGAACGGCAGCATTTCTGGCCAATGCTCAGGAGACCCTGACACCTTATGCCAATGCTGTTGGCCTGTCTGAGCCAGAACTGATCCAGACTATCCATGACACATTGAAGCAGGCTCACGCTGCAGCGGTTGAGCAGGAGCTAAATAACTACTGGGTCAAACCTTCAGCCTTTCTGGTTCAGGCTGTTACCTGGTACTACTCCAGCTACAAACCACTGCTGATGAACACTAACGCCTGGAATGCTGCCAGACTGTCCCTGTCAAACATGGCGTTCCTCTATCTTCTGGATCTGACCAACAGGGGTGATTACCTCCACAGAATGCTTACACCTTTCCAACACTGGTTGGAACATTATGGTGTTGATCTTGAGCGAACCGGCCAATACGCCTACCACAACGGAATTGAACAAGTCTCTGAAGTGGGCGGTCTGGCCATGCCATTGGGCAAGGCCGCTGCTTCAGTCATTCTGCTAAAAACCGGCTCCGTGTTGTTTGCCAGACAGTACAACGCTAATCCCCACAGGTATCGCAGCATTTCCCGTCTGGTGCCTGAAATAGTGAAATCCATGGGTTCCGGACAAGGGGTTCAAGTGCCACTTCTGCACAGGGTGACACCACAAAAAGTGAAAGCGCTGGCCTCGACCACAGCCGCTCTGGTGCTGGGTCCGGTAGCCACTGTCGGAGCATACGCCCATGGACTTATATCCGGATTCACTTATGCGCAAGCCTTCGGATTCGCTCTGGCGTCGAGTCTCACTTACGACTTCTTTATGAACGACAACAAGATGCTCACTCAGTGGCTGGGTGGCCCCCTGGGCCGAAGTCTTGATAAATTTAACCGCTGGCGAGGCATGGGTGAATCGGACGATGAATATGTGAAACACACAGCTATTGCCGCGCCTCAATATTTCAGTGAAACCGATGAAGAGTACGCCTACCGTGTTAAAGCCAACAGCACAATGTATGGCTGGACACGACATGAAAATTATCTGCAATTCCGTGAACGCCGGGATCGCACCATGAGACTGTTTGAGAATGGCTGGGAGCAATACTTCAGGGAAAATGTACCTAAATGGTCGTTCTCCCACGCAAAAAGTATTCCTTATTCCTACACTCTGAGTACCTTCTACGAATGGGGTGACAAAAAGGCTACCCGCGACGAACTCTGAATATCAGACCCTTTTGACGACCCATTCAGGCGTCAAAAAGAATCCAGCATAAATCAGCCATGAGCGACAGAAACAATTTTTTGCGCCCTCAGGGATGAGAAATTTTTTACGGTAATCAAATTACTCTGCTCTGAGGTAACAGAATGACGAATGCTCGCCCCCATGCATTAAGCTTTGCCGTGGCCGTTGCAATCAGTTCTTCCATTGTCAGTACACAGGCGCTGGCTGTTTCAAGGTTGCAGATAAAATCTGTCGATATTACGGGCAATGGACAGGTGGAATTTACCCAGAGTGAGGTCATAGTTCAGCCAACTTTAGGTGCTGATCAGCAGCCAATACCCAAATCCTATACAACCACCTACCCTGATCAGGCTCAGGCCAGAGCGAGCTACGACGTTCCTTCCGAAGGCTTCACAGACGTTCTTTCTGGCATTGAAGGCGGCGTTTCCAGTGTTGATCAGTTTGAAACCGACGAGAATGACGTTGCTCAGAAATACACCAAAGTCCTCAAGGTGGGTGATGAGGGAGTCTTCAAGTTCACCCATAACCTTGCAGAAAAGAAACTGGTCATTGAAGTCAGAAAAGGAATGACCGACCGGAATTCAATTGAGGCTGCCCGTGCTCAATCAGATGACATCGAATTATTAGAACCATTAACGAAACTCGCCAGTCCCACTCAGCTGGCGGGAGTGCTGAAAGGTGCGCATGGAAGAGCGGGAAACCTTGGCGCAAGAGATCAATACGTTGCCCTTGCCATCATTCCAGTAAAAAAAGTTGAAGTGAACGGGCGCACCTTTATGCGTCATGTTGTTGCGGGTGATCAGCCCCCTGAACTGCAGCGTCTTGGACAGTCGCTCTTTGTTAATGATGAGGCTCTTTTAGCAGTAGCCACCTCTGCCTACATCCAAGTCCATGTTCGGGGGGCAAAGCTGCAACATAAAGCGCTCAAAAGACTGTTGTCGAACCAAAAACCCGTCGGCTATGTTGTACTCGTCGAGGACGGCAAACAAGCATATCCTGCACCTGCTCGTTATCCGTTACTGGAAGTGGATCAGGCTTCGGGGGAGATTATTGTTTTCCGTGGCCAGAAGCCGAATCCAGCCGATATTGCTTTTCTGGATAGTCAAATTTTCCGCTGGGAACACTATCGATTTAGACAATACAAGGCAACGGTTAAAGTTAAAAAAGATAAAATCAGAAGCTACCAGCACATCATCAGGAGCAGGCAAATAGCGCTGCTGGAAGAGCTTGCTGCTGAACTGGCGGTACAGCAAGATGCCAAATTTAATGAAGATACATTGTCAACGCTTAGCTACTACGAATCTTTACAGCAGGCATTAACCAGTGCCACTTCGGATAGAGCCGATGAATTTGAGTTAACATCAAGACGGATAAGAATCGCGACATCGATCATCAAACCAATCTGGATGCAGTTTCAACTCATAAAAAACTTCAGCTTCAAACCTGCACTTCAAAATCTTCTGATTAATCATAACTTTGTTCAGAGTATTCAGAACTTTATATCCCTTGCCAACACAGTGACGAAGAACTTTGCTGATCTTCATGACAGAGACTATCCCCCTACAGTCCCGGAAGACATTAACGGACAGATGCTTGAGATGGTAAGCACGATAAAAAAACTGCAGTCAAGAGAGGCCGAACTCGCCGGGGCAGTCAAGACATTAGATCGCAGCATAACGGCAATGGCCATTGCCAGTGATGAGGCAAAACTGACCATAGAACGACTCAAACAGAAACTTCAGGGTGAGCTTCAAGAGCTTCGTCAAGTGCTCATGGTGATGAAAAACATGGCTGATGAACCTCAGCAGGATAACAAACGAATCCCGGAGCTGGAAAAACAGGTCAGTGATGACAGGGCAGACGCCAGAAAAACTCACAGCGCTCAACTGGCAGCAGGGCTCAGTATTGATGACCGGGATGCTACTCCGCCGCCAGAAAAACGCGCCAGGCTTACCAGTCAGAAAATTGATGAAACCAGGCAATCGGTTACTGCGTCATCAATTACCCCAACACAGGCCAGCGCAACGCCGGTTGCCACAACATCGGTTGCCGCAACATCGGTTGCCGCAACATCGGCCGCAACCAATTCCCAGCCTACTCTAAGTCTGTGCATCTCAATACAAACCGGTGAGGATCTCTCGCAGAAACTGGCTTCCGTTGAAAGCCAGCTTGGTTTGGTCCCGGTCGACTTAGCAGACCTGGAAGCCCGTCAACAGGCCATTGAACAACACATTGAGCAGCTGAATGCTCAGGCCCGCACAGAGGCTGACAAAGCGGCTGCAATGAAGGCCAGCTATAAAACCATTGCCGTGCATTGTGACATTGATGATTTTGATAGCAAGGATGCCGACGAGTCTCAGCCTGTTTTGAATCTGGACAGGACAATGCTACCCAATGGCGAACTCTCACAGGAACTGGCTGACATTGAAAGTCGCTATGGTTTGGTCCCGGTCGACGAAGCAGACCTGGAAGCCCGTCAACAGACCATTGAGCGACTCTTTGAGCAGCTGAATGCTCAGGCCCGCACAGAGGCTGACAAAGCTGCTGCAATGAAGGCCGGCTATACTACCATTGCCGCACATTTTGACATTGATGATTTTGATAGCAATGCAGATATTGACGTTCAACAAGTACATCTGGTTGAAAAACTGAAGGCAATGAAGGCTGAAGCACAATCCCTGCGTCAACAACTCTATACTACGAGCAAGCAACTCACTGAGGAGCTTCTTTACACCGCTGGCAGAACAGCTGCTCTGGCTGAGGTTCTCGGTGCTGATCAGAATGACAACACCTTACTATTAGACCGCGCCGCTGCGGAGACAGCAGTCCTTAACAAACTTTTCAAGCTTAAATTTTTGGACACACAGCTGGATTACATCAGGACAGGCCACTCCAAAGTGATGCCTGAAGTCCTTGAGACATTGAGTAACCTGGAAAAAGCCCTTCAGATAAGAGCCCCTGATGACAACAATGACGTGTATCTTCGTCGCCAGGCCATTTCTGAAAACATGCAGAGGCTTGTCAGAAAAGCCATACAACAGTCAGAGGAAAAGGCGCTGGAGATCCTGAAAACCTCAGAAGAAATACTCAACATCAAAGTCAATGAAAAGGATGACGAAACAACAAGATTTAACAGGATTCGGAGAATGCTTTACGGCGATGATCTTACAGATCAGACGCTGGATAAGATAGATAACACCCTCTGGGCAGATGAAAACACAGCTCTGGACGGGAGGGCTCTTAAACTCGAGAAGCTTCTCGCGCATCTTCACTATAAAGTCGGAGTCCATGACCCTGATCAGCGAACCAGAGAACAACGGACTGATCCACTGAGACAAGTAGAAGAATTACTTAAGGTCAACCTCATTGAACGGGATGACAGAGCACTAAGACTTGCCAGGGTTATTAATATATTTGACAGCGATTTTGTCAGAGAACAGCTACTGGATCGGATAGACCAGACTTTCTGGAAAGAAGACTGCAAAGCTATCGACGAGAGAGGCCTCAGACTCAAAAAGCTTGATGCGAGTTTTACTTATAAAGTCGCAGATCCGTACCATATTAAGCTGTTCAGAGAACTGCAGAAACGTTGGCTTGCAGCCATAGAGCGGCAGCTGAACATCCCCCCTCTTGATTTCGTTACCGCTGTAAGAAAAGTCAAGGTTTTCACAGCCAAACTGGCCCGTGACCTGGTGATGAACCTTGACAGGGATGCCAGTCTGTCTGACCAGAAGGAGGCCCTGATAGCCAGAATTCAGGCATTTCGGGATGAAGTCAACCAAGTCTATGAAAATGAAGCAGTCAGGAGAGCCCGGAACAATGAAATGGCCCGCCAACTCAATATTGAAGACTATAACGATGACGCCAGCATAAACGACCAAAATAGTCTAATTAAAGCAAAACTCCTACAGCTGGACGAAGAAGTTATCAACAGGGTTCAGCCAGACGTTAATATGCGCCTCCAGATCATTGAGAACGAGCTTGACAGGCATTTGGCTCTCCTGGGACCTAAGCCCCGATACGTTCTTGATCGTGAGGCAGCCACAGCCAGACGAGTATTGGAAGAAGCTGAAAGTGAGCTGGAGACTGCTTATGTAACCGTGACCGCAACTGGCCCGGCGGGCATGAAAGAGTCCGTTGACGGCATGAAAGAGTACGCCGCTGCGGTCATCGCCAACTACGTTCTGGACGATATTGCCTTTGAAAATGGTCGCAGAACAGCAGCGTTTCTGGCCAATGTTCAGGAGACCCTGACACCTTATGCCAATGCTGCCGGGCTGTCTGAATCAGAACTGATCCAGGCTATCCATGATACCTTGATGCAGGCTCATGCCACAGCGGTTGAGCAGGAGCTAACTAACTACTGGATCAAGCCTTCAGCCTTTCTGGTGCAGGCTGTCACCTGGTACTACGCCAGCTACAAACCGCTACTGATAACCCATACCGCCCGGCAGGCTGCCGAGCAGTCTGCCATAAACATGTCATTCCTCTATCTGCTGGATCTGACCAACCGGGGTGATTACCTGCACAGAATGCTCACACCTTTCCAGCACTGGTTGGAACGTTATGGTGTTGATCCTGACCGAACCGGCCAATACGCCTTCCACAATGGAATTGAACAGGTCTCTGAAGTGGGCGGTCTGGCCATGCCATTGGGCAAGGCCGCTGCTTCAGTCATTCTGTTAAAAACCGGTTCCATATTGTTTGCCAGACAGTACAACGCCAATCCGCAGATGTATCGCAGCATTTCCCGTCTGGTACCTGAAATAGTGAAATCCATGGGTTCCCGACAAGGGGTACAGGTGCCGCTTCTGCACAGGGTGACACCACAAAAAGTGAAAACTCTGGCCTCGACCACGGCCGCTCTGGTGCTGGGTCCGGTAGCCACTGTCGGAGCATACGCCCATGGACTTATATCCGGATTCACCTATGCCCAAACCTTCGGGTTCGCTCTGGCATCAAGTCTCACTTTCGACTTCTTTATGAACGACAACAAGCTGCTCACTCAATGGCTGGGTGGCCCCCTGGGCCGAAGTCTTGACAAAATGAATCGCTGGATAGGCTTGGGTGAAACGCAAGATGAATATGTGCAACGTACCGCTATTGCCTCGCCTCAACGCTTCAATGAAACTGACGAAGCCTATACAAACCGTGTTAAAGCCAGCAACAGGATGCACGGCTGGACTCGACACGAAAATTATCTGCAGTTTCGCGAACGACGTGATCGCACCGTGAAACTGTTTGAGAATGGCTGGGAGACATACTTCAGAGAGAATATACCCAAATGGTCATTCTCCCACGCACAAAGTATTCCATACTTCTACACCCTTGGAGTCTTCTACAAATAGCAAAAGGTCGATGATCAGAAAGTTGGCGGTCATGGTAAGAGAAATGCCCCTTAATCAAGCTTTCTAATCAGTTCTGAGGTAGTAAAATGACGAGCGCCCGCCTCAACGCGTTAAGACTTGCAGTGGCCATTGCAATCAGCTCTTCCGTCATCAATACACAGGCAATGGCTGGTCGCAGGCTGCAAATAAAGTCTGTCTATTTTCAGGAACATCTGGAGTTTACCCGGATTGAGGTCATGGTCAGGCCAACTTTAGGGGAAGACCGGCAGCCAATGCCCAAATCCTTTACGACCACCTACAATTACCCTCATCAGACCGGTGAGAGGGTCTTTCTCTCTAGTTCTATAAGCTTTACAGACAGTCTTTCCTTTGACAGTGGCATTTCCATTGTTGATGTGTTTGAAACAGGCGAAAACGGCGTTGCCCGCAAATACACCAAAACCCTGAAAGTGGGTGATGAGGGAGTCTTCAGGTTCACACATGACCTTGCAGAAAAGGAACTGGTCATTGAAGTCAGAGGCGGAATCACTGATAGGGGTTCAGTTGAGGTGATTCGCAGTCAATCAGATGGCGCACTGGAACCGCTAACGAAAATCGCCAGCCCTTCAAGAATGGCCACCTTGCTGAACCTTGTCGAGCTTATGGCAGGAAACCTCGGTAGAAGTGATCATTATGTTCCCCTTGCCACCATTGAAGTAGAAAAAGTTGCAGTGAATGGGCGCACCTTTATGCAACTTCTTGCTGCGGGCGATCAGCCCCCTGAACTGCAACGTCTGGGACAATCACTCTTTGTCAATGATGATGTTCTACTGGCAGCAGCGGCCTCTGCCTATATCCAGGTTTATATCCTGGGAGAGGATTTACAACAGCAAGCTCTTAATGAACTTCTGGCACATAGTAAACCCGTCGGATATGTTGTACACGTCGAAGATCACACACAAGCTTATCCTGTGCCTGCAGGTTATCCGAAGCTGGAGGTCTCAGAAACTCCGGGAGAGGTAATTGTTTTCCATGGTCAGATGCATGGTCCCGATGATATTGCTTTTGTAGAAAGCCTGTATAACCTCTGGGAAAAAGCTGAGGGTAATAACCCCGCCCAGGCAGTTGCAACATGGGTTAAACAATATGATGTCAGTGCCTACCAGTCCGTCATTCGAAGCAGGCAGATGACATTGCTGGAGGGGCTTGCTGCGCGGCACCATGCGGGTGTTAACGAAGATCAACCAGCGACGCTTATAAACGAAGATATGCAGGCACTGCGTGCGCTTGCAAATTATGAATATCTCCACCAGGCACTGACCAGTGCTATTCCAGATGGAACATATGGAGCAGCTGAATTTGAACTCACACCGGAACACATCAGAGTCGCTTCGTCAGCCATCACGCCAACCTGGATACAGATTCAACTGGCAAAAGAGTTCAGTTTCAAACCGGTATTCAGAGACCTTCTGACTAACCAGTACTTTCTTCAGAATATTCTGAACATTAAACCCGTTGCCGTCGATTCAGAAACCGATATTTTGCACGACAACAAACAGTTTGCTACCAAAGTCACGGCCGACATGATCAGGCAGCTGATTGAGAGGGAAAGCAAGCTGGAAAAGCAGCTGTCAACAACAAAAAGTAAACTCACCCGGGTTACATACCAGTTAGGGCTCATATTCAAGAAAGCCACTCCCGGTGAAAAGAAAAAACTCAGAGCACTTCAACTCAGGCAACAGGCTGAGGATGACTATCTACAGCTTCAGAGACTGAGTATCACCGAAGATCGACCCGGACTGGCTCCCGATGAAACAGGTGAATCGGAAGCTCAAGGGACCATTCAGCAACAGAGCACCAGCACAAAAGCAGAAAAAGTTCTGGCCGATATGGACTCCTTCACACAGCAGCACCCTCTCAGGCAACAGGCTCTCAATGCTGCGCTGGGTTTGGCAGAATCAGCAATCAACAGTGCTAAAACAATACCCTGCCTCACGACTTTCGATTTTAACGATGAATTTGCACCGATTCACTTGCAGGCGCTGGTCGGGGATGATCTGACGTTTAATGAGGCCAGTCGTATTGTGGAAGTTCATGGCATGGCTAAAAGAGCCATTCACTTCGTCGAGCATGAACCAGAGGACCTGAAAGACTTCTCGAAATACTTCGCTACCCACTCTGTCAGTGGTAGCAAGATCATTGCTTTGCTGCGTGAAGGTCTGATCAGCAAGATAGAACTTGAGAACTACATGAAGGCTGTCAGAGGTGTTGATGGTTATCAGACAGTGGATGAATTTGAACACTTCCTTGGCAACAAACACGGCATTAACCTGCCTCGTTTCAAAGCCGTTGTGCAGATACTGTCCGATGAGGGGGTCGATGAATTCATGCAGAGTGCCTTTACTCCTGTGATCTCAACTGTCAGTGACCCGGCAGGTATGAAAGAATCTGTTGACGGCATGAAAGAGTTCGCAGCCGCAGTCATCGCCAACTATATTCTTGACGATATTGCCTTTGAAAATGGCCGCAGGACGGCAGCCTTTCTGACCAATGTTCAGGATACCCTGACGCCTTACGCCAATGCTGCCGACCTGTCTGAATCAGACCTGATCAAGGCTATTCATGACACCTTGATGCAGGCTCATGCCGCTGCGGTTGAGCAGGGGCTAAATAACTACTGGATCAAACCTTCAGCCTCTCTGGTACAGGCTGTCACCTGGTACTTCTCCAGCTACAAACCCCTGCTGGCGACCCGCGCCACCTGGCAGGCTGCCGGGCTATCCCTCTCGAACATGTCATTCCTCTATCTTCTGGACCTGACCAACAGGGGTGATTACCTGCACCGGGTGCTCATACCTTTCCAGCACTGGTTGAAAGGCTTCGGTGTTGATCCTGACCGAACCGGCCAATATGTCTATCACAGTGGAGTTGAACAAATCTCTGAAGCAGGCGGGCTGGCCATGCCATTGGGCAAGGCCGCTTCCTCAGTCATTCTGCTGAGAACCGGCTCCATGTTATTTGCCAGACAGCACAACGCCAACCCCCAAATGTATCGCAACATTTTCCGTCTGCTGCCTGAAATGGTGAAATCCATGAGCTCCGGACAAGGGGTTCAGGTACCACTGCTGCAGAGGGTGACGCCACAAAAAGTGAAAAGCCTGGCCTCTGCAACCACCGGTCTGGTGCTGGGTCCGGTAGCCACTGTCGGAGCATGCGTCTATAGTCTTGTATCAGGGCTCACCTATGCTCAAACCTTCGGATTCGCTCTGGCGTCGAGTCTCGCGTTCGACTTCTTTATGAACGACAACAAGCTGCTCACTCAATGGCTGGGTGGTCCTCTGGGCCGCACTCTTGACAAGATGAATCGCTGGATAGGCTTGGGGGAAACGCAAGATGAATATGAGCAACGTAACGCTATTGCCTCGCCTCAACGCCTCAATGAAACCGATGAAGCCTATACAAACCGGGCTAAAGCCAGCAACAGCATGTATGGCTGGACTCGACACGAAAATTATCTACAGTTCCGCGAACGCCGTGATCGCACCATGAAACTGTTTGAGAATGGCTGGGAGAAATACTTCAGGGAAAATATACCTGAATGGTCATTCTCCCATGCAGAAAGCTTTCCTTACTCCTACACTTTGGGAGCTTTCTTCGAATGGCGACATGGCAATAACAAGAAAGCTTCTGTTCATGATAAGAGACAGAACCTCGCTGAATGCGTCATGCAACCAGCAACCAGTTACACCACTGAACGATGAAATACAGGTGATGGCTGCAGGTGTGAGCGTTTCCTCCTCCAGTCCACAGAGGTTTCTCTGCTGAAAGAGCCTGAAGCTACTCACACAAGCAAACACACAAGCAAATGACAGCCATGAGCGAATGTCAGCCATGAGCGATCACAAGTTGCTTCCTCGCCTGGTGTGGTCATCACTTTTCGCGGTAATAAAAAGTACTCAGCTCTGAGGTAGTAGAATGACAAATGCTCGCCCCAAAGTATTGAGCCTTGCTGTGGCCTTTGCAATCAGCTCTTCCATCATTGCCACAGAGGCACTGGCCGGTCGCAGGCTGCAGATAAAACCTGTCGACATTCAAGACAATGAACATGCGGAGTTTATCCAGAGTGAGGTGGAGGTTCGGCCAACTTTAGGTCTTGACCAGCAGCCAATACCCAAATCCTTTACAACCACCTACACTCCTCAGGTTGAGTTCAGGGAGGGCCATATTTGTCCTTCAAAAAGCTCATTTGTCGGCCTTTGTTTTTATTTCGATAGAGGCGTTTCCATTGTCGATCAGTTTGAGACAGGCGAGAATGACGTTGCTCAGAAATACACCAAAGTCCTGAAGGTGGGCGATGAGGGAGTCTTCAGGTTTACCCATAGCCTTGACGCAGAGGAACTGTTGATTGAAGTCAGGGCAGGAATGACCGATGAGGATTCAGTTAACTCTGTTCGTGCTGGATTATCTGGCGGCCAACCATTAGAACCGTCAACGAAACTAGCCAGCACCGAAGAACTGTATTCAATGCTGTTGTGTGCCGATGACAGGGCAGGAAGCCTGGGTTCAGGCGATCACTATGTCGCCCTTGCCACCATTAAAGTAAAACAGGTTGCAGTGAATGGGCGTACATTCATGCGCCTTATCTCAGGGGGTGCTCAGCCTCCCGGGCTAAAGCGCCTGGGCCAATCGCTCTTTGTTAATGATGGGGCTCTGCTGACGGCTGCCACTTCTGCCTATATTCAGGTTCACGTCCTGGGAGGAGATATACAACAGAGGGCTCTCAATGAACTGTTGGAACACAACAAACCCGTTGGCTATGTTGTACACGCCGATGATGACACGCTGGTTTATCCTGTGCCTTCGGGTTATCCAAAACTTGAAGTGACTCAGACTGCTGAGGATATCATTATTTTCCGTGGCCATAATCCGAATCCAGCCGATGTCGCTTTTGTAGAAAACCTTCTTAACCTCAAAGAAGCTGAGGCTCACAACTCCGCTAATCCAGTATCAGTTCTTGTTTTAAAATCTAATGTCAAAAGGTACCTGCGGTTCATTCGAAGCAGGCAGCTGGCGCTGCTGGAGGAGTTTGTTGTGCGGCACAATGCTGGAGTGAACGAAGATCAAACGACGCTTGCACACGAAGATAAAGAGACGGCGCTTGCACTGGCAAAATATGAATCTCTGCAGCAGGCGCTGAGCATTGCTGACCAAGATGAAACATTTCGGTTTGCGTTCACAGCAGACCACATCAGAGCTGCTTCGTCACTCATCACGCCAATCTGGATGCAGGCCCAACTCTTAAAACGCTTCAGCTTCAACCCTGTACTCAGAGACCTTCTGACTAGCCAGCATGCTGTTGAGAATATTCTTAATCATATATCCACTGTCGTTAAATTAGAGACCGACGACTTACACGACGACAAACAGTTTTATGTCAAATTCAGGAAAAACCTGGCCAGACAGCTGGCTGAACGGGACAGCGACCTGCAAGAGCTTCTTCAGAAAGAGGCAGTCGAACTCTTGCAGCTTGAATACAGGTTGCAGCGGGCACCGGAAATAGCCGATACCGGCGATGAGATAAAACTGGAAGTGCAACAACTCCTTCAGATCATTAAGGGTAAAGTTGCAAAGCTTCTTGTGCAGCTGGAAGATCAGCAAAGCCTGCAAAATACAATTATTCAGAAAATCGGGCGAATTCCTGAGCTGGAACAGGAAGTTCTTTTTGCCAGAAGTCTTTACAACGCTGAACTGGCAGTAGCACTTGGCAAGGATGACTGGAGTGATACCCGGTCACTGGATGAGCATGCCAGACGCCTCCTGGAGAAAATTAATGGTATGCACAGAGCGGCTGCCTCAGCAGGACAGCCTCAGGAAGAACCTGAAAAGACGACACTGAATACTCAAGCCACTAAAGAAGCAACTTTCGTCAAACTCAGACAAGATGCTCTGGCTGAGGTTCCTGATCCTGAACTGAATGAAGACAGTAAATTACAAGACCGTCAGGCACTGAATGTACTGGAATCCGTAGAAAAACTACTCAAGATCAAAGTCAATGAAGGAGATGACATGACAGCAAGGCTTGAGAGGGTTCGAACCAGGCTTGTCAGGCAAATGGCTCGTCCGGGATCTCAACCAGGATACGTTCCTGATTCAGAGGTAGTCAAAGGCGACATAGAAGAAGCTGAAAGTGCGCTGGAGGAACTTCATCGCAAACTGGATGCTGTTCATGGTAAACAAGTGCTATTTGCACATTCTACTGACGTCCGCCCTGACACGGTCAGAGATACCACTGCTCTCAATCAGGCAATGAAACAAATTCAGACCGGGTTGGGTCTGACTCAGGATGATAATCAAACCCCTGAAGACCTGATAGACGGCATTAAACGTTTTCTGAAAAGAAACAGGGACGAGACAGATAGACGAGTTGAAACCTTTAAGAAACTGGGTGCTGCCATCAAAGATCTCAGACCCCCTTTTGAGAGTGACCCTGATAACATGTCAGAAGAGGATTACATGAATGCTGTCAGAAACTATGTAGCCGCTTATGGTCGGGATGAAGTCGATTTCGCAATAGGCGAACTGCCTGAAACCAGAAGAAAGTACACTCAGGTTACGAAATACCTGCATGAGCACGAATTTAGAGAAATGGAATTGGCTCATGCACAATTTCGAGAAAAACAAGCACAAGAGGCTCTGAATAGAAAAAATCAGGACATTAACCATTCCAAAGACATTGATCCGCAAACTAAAACCTCACTTGAGGACGAGAGAGCTGAGCTGGATTTAGTCCTGGAACAGAAAAAAACGCTGAAGTCAGAAGCACAAAAAGCTCTGGAGGATCATAAAGCGAGTCTTAAAGCCATTGAAGAAACTGTGGGCGTTAAACCAGATTCTACTGCTAACTATGATGACCGGGTTAATGCCCTGAGAAACAAAAAACTGGAACTGGGTGGGAATGATGGCAATGGCGGCAGGATTCAGCAACTGATTCAGGAACAGGACCGTCTGGAAAGTGAGATTGAAGCCAGAGAAGCAGATATTGAGAGAATGAAGGAAGTGCTGAGAGCGGCAGGCAAAGCCGTCAAAAATGACGGCGGTCCCTTCCGGTATACCCCGGGACAGGTAAAAGTTCTGGCCGAGATGCACGACTTCATAAAGCAGCACTCTCTCAAGAAACAAGCTCTGGAAGCCGCAACAGGTCTGGCAGCCTCTGCGGTAAACAGTGGTAAGGTCATACCCTGTCTTACCACTTTCGATTTTGACGATGAGTTTGCCCCCATTCGCTTGCAGGCGCTGGTCGGAAAAGACCTGACGTTTAATCAGGCCAGTCGGATTGTGGGAGTTTTCAAAAGCCTGAAAAGAAGCTTCCCGCTCTCCCCCTCTGAGCCAGATATCATGGAACAAGTCGAGAGTCTGGCGCACAGGGTCAGGAGTGAGATAGGAAGTGGGGCTCAACAATACGACGAGGTCATTAACGGCATGGGCGAAACAGCCATTCACTTCGTCGAACATGAATCAGGAGACCTGACAGACTTCTCGGAATACTTCGCTACTCATTCTGCCAGTGGTAACAAAATTATAGCTCTGCTGCGTGAAGGACTGATCAGCAAGATTGAGCTTGAAAACTACATGAAGGCTGCCAAAGATGTCGGTGGTTATCTGACAGCGGCTGAATTTGAACACTTCCTGGGCAACAAACATGGCATCAATGTGCTCCGTTTCAAAGCCGTTGTCCAGATGCTGTCCGATGCAGGAGTTGATGAGTTCATACAGAGTGCCTTTACTCCTGTGGCCGTTACTGCTAATGAACCGGCAGGAATGAAAGAGTCGGTTGCCGGTATGAAAGAGTACTCTGCCGCGATCATCGCCAACTATATTCTTGACGATATTGCCTTTGAAAATGGCCGCAGGACGGCAGCCTTTCTGACCAATGTTCAGGATACCCTGACGCCTTATGCCAATGCTGCCGGCCTGTCTGAGTCTGACCTGATCAAGGCTATCAATAGCACCTTGATGCAGGCTCATGCCGCAGCGGTTGAGCACCAGCTGAATGAGTACTGGCTCAAACCATCAGCCTTTCTGGTACAGGCTGTCACCTGGTACTTCTCCAGTTACGCCCCCTTGCTGGCGACCCACACCACCTGGCAGGCTACCGAGCTATCCTTCTTGAACATGTCATTCCTCTATCTTCTGGATCTGACCAACAGGGGTGATTACCTGCACCGGATGCTCACACCTTTCCAGCACTGGTTGGAACGCTTCGGTGTTGATCTTGACCGAACTGACGAATATGCCGACCGCAGTGGAATTGAACAAGTCACTGAAGTGAGCGGACTGGCCATGCCAATGGGTAGAGCCGCTTCCTCAGTCATTTTACTGAGAACCGGCTCCATGTTGTTTGCCAGGCAGTACAACGCCAACCCGCATATGTACCACAGTATTTTTCGTCTGGCACCCGAAATAGTGAAGTCCATGGGTTCCGGACAAGGGCTTCAGGTACCACTGCTGCACCGGACGACACCACAAAAAGTAAAAACCCTGGCCTCGGCCACAGCCGGTCTGGTGCTGGGTCCGGTAGCCACTGTCGGAGCATACGCTCATGGCCTTATATCTGGATTCACTTATGCTCAAACCTTTGGATTTGCTCTGGCGTCGAGTCTCACCTTCGACTTTTTTATGAACGACAACAAGATGCTCACGCAATGGCTGGGTGGACCTCTGGGTCGAAGCCTTGACAGGATTAATCGCTGGCTCGGCCTGGGGGAAAACCGGGATAAATATGTGAAACGTACGGCTATTGCTTCGCCTCAACGCTTTAATGAAACCGATGAAGCCTATGCAAAGCGTGTTAAAGCAGGCAAAAAAATGTATGGCTGGACGCGACACGAAAATTATCTGCAATTCCGTGACCGCCGTGATCGTACCATGAAGTTGTTTGAGAATGGCTGGGAGAAATACTTCAGGGACAATGTGCCTAAATGGTCATTCTCCCACGCAGAAAGTATTCCTTACTCCTACACTCTGGGAAACTTCAATGATTGGCAAAAGAGTGATGATCAGATAAATAACCCTCAAACCAAATCAACCACCATCCCCACAGCCGAGAAAGCAGCGCTGGCTGGTCTTGAGGTTAAGAAGTCCGATCTGGAAGACAAGAATACCTATGACGAACTTTGATATCAGAAACCAGTGAATGACCCCTTTAGAAAAGAAGAAAAAAAAAGACACCCATAAATTTGCTTTACCACCCATCTGGTCTACTTTTTCACCCATCACTGATTTTTTACCCAAACAGGTGAGTCCATGGCTCAGGCCCGCAATACACTGATTGACCCCAGCTCAACGCCCTATTACCACTGCATGGCAAGATGTGTTCGTCAGGCTTACCTCTGTGGAGAGAACCACCTGACTGGCAAGAACTACGAGCACCGCCGCCAGTGGGTGGTGGATAAACTCCGGGAACTGGTTTCAGTCTTTGCTATCGAAGTCTGCGCTTACGCAGTCATGTCAAACCATTATCATGTGGTTTTGCACATCAATCAGTCATCTGCCAGAGGCTGGTCACGGAATGAAGTGCTTCATCGTTGGACAACCTTGTTCAGAGGTCCGCTTCTGGTGCAAAGGTATCTGGCCGCTGACAAACTGGGCAGCGCTGAATTGGCCCGTATTGATGAATATGCTGAGGAATACCGGCGTCGTTTAATGGATATCAGCTGGTTTATGCGCTGCCTGAATGAATACCTTGCTCGTGAGGCCAATAAAGAAGACCAGTGTAAAGGACGCTTCTGGGAAGGTCGCTTTAAAAGCCAGGCATTGCTGGACGAGGCAGCTTTACTGACCTGCATGACCTACGTTGACTTGAATCCGATTCGGGCTGGTAAGGTAGAAACACCGGAAGCATCAGACTACACGTCGATTCAGGAACGCGTGGAGCAGGTTAGACATTCTGAGACTAAAAATCAGCCGCTGACCCTGAAACCTTTTTGTTTGCAGGGCCAGAATACGGACGTTGCCCTTCCCTACCTTCTTCACGACTATCTGGAACTGGTTGACTGGAGTGGCCGCGTTGTCAGGACAGACAAGAAAGGTTCCATTCCGTCGTGTACCCCTCCTATTCTTGAAAGATTGGAAATTGATCCGGATGAGTGGCTGAAAACCATGCAATGGAATAATCGTTTTTATCGGGCAGTTGGCCGTCTGAAGGCGATGAAGGCTTATGCACTTGAAGCCGGACAGAAGTGGCTTCGAGGTTTAAACGCCTACAGTCGTTTGTACCTGACAGGTTAGCGTAGAAGTCAGTTAAGACGTCAAAGACCCTCTCTTTATCTCTCTTCGACTTATGTCGGAATGGATTTGTACTGCCTGAGTTATGGCTTGAAAGACTCTGTGCGTTTAATGGCTCTCTGTGTGGCTCGTTGATACGCTACTTGAGGATAGATTTTCTGATACTTTTTGGGAATACGGTTTTTGAGTGTCTTATTTTTTTATTAATTTTTATGGGTGTCTTATTTTTTTGTTATTTTTTATTTTATGGGTGTCTTATTTTTTTTCTTATTTTTCCATGGGTGTCTTATTTTTCTTTTTTTTTCTCCATGGGTGTCTTATTTTTTTCTGCAGAAAACATTCCTTACTTCTACACTCTTGAAGCCTTCAATAAATTGCAAAAGGATGATGAACTGTAAGTACACGGTGATGATAAGAGAAACACCTCTCAATCAAGCTTTCCACCAGCAACCTCAGCAATTCACCATGAAACAGGTGAACACTTCGGCTTACCGTATCAACCATGAGCAATTAACAACCATGGGTGATTTTGAAAGTTGCTTCCTCGTCTGGTGCAACAATCACTTTTCACGATAACAAAAGCAGTGAGATCGCAGAATGACAACTATTCACCCCACTGCATTAAGCCTTGCAGTGGCCATTGCAATCAGCTCTTCCATCATCAGTACACAGGCACTGGCCGATCGCAGACTGCAGACAAAATCTTTTGACATTCTGGACAATGAATCTGTGGAGTTTATCCAGAGTGAGGTCATAGTTCAGCCAACTTTAGGTCATGACCAGCAACCCATACCCAAATCTTTTACAACCACCTACCCAGATCAGACTGAAGCCGTAGCAGGCTACGAGGCTCCTTCTGAAGGCTTCACAGACGTTCTTTCCGGCATCGAAGGTGGCGTTTCCAGTGTTGATCTGTTTGTAACGGACGATAATGACGTTGCTCAGAAATACACCAAAGTCCTCAAGGTCGGTGATGAGGGGATCTTCAAATTCACCCATAATCTTGCGGAAAAGAAACTGGTCATTGAAGTTAGAAAAGGAATGACCGATCAGAATTCAATTTCGGCTGTTCGTGCTCAATCAAGTGATATCCAACCACTGGAACCGTTTACGAAAGTCGCCGACCCTGAACATCTGGTCGGCGTGCTGAAAGGTGCGAATGAAAGAGCAGGAAGTCTTGGCGAAATTGATAACTATGTTGCCCTTGCCACTATTGAAGTAGACCAGGTTGAAGTGAAAGGGCGCACCTTTATGCGACTGATCGCTGCAGGCGATGAGCCACCAGAACTGCAACGTCTGGGTCAATCGCTCTTTGTCAATGATGAGGTGCTTTTAGCAGCAGCCACCTCTGCCTATGCCCAGGTTCATGTTCTGAGAGAAGATTTACAACAGGAAACTCTGAATAAACTCTTGTCCTGCCAGAAACCCGTTGGCTATGTTATCTACGCTGAGGATAACACGCAGGCTCTCCCTGTGCCTGCAGGCTTTCCAAAACTGGAAGTGACTGAGACTCCGGGGGAGATTATTGTTTTCCGTGGTCAGAAGCAGAATCCGACGGATATCGCTTTTATGGAAGCTATCTATGACGTCTGGATGGAAGAGTTCCGCAACAGTCCTCGCCCTCGAGAAACGATACAGATTAAAAAAGACCGGCTCAAAAGCTACCAGTACAACATTAGAAGCAGGCAGATGGCAGTGCTCGAGGAGTTAGCTGCAGAGCACGAGAAGGGCATTGTCAGTAATACAGGTACGTCTTTTTTATACTTTGGCAACGTGGTGACACTTGCATACTATGAATATCTCCAGCAGGCATTGACCTGTGCCAGTTCAGATCGAGCCGATGAATTTAAATTAACAATACCACAGGTCAGATTTGTTTCGTCGTTCATCACGCCGACCTGGATGCATGTCGAACTTGTCAAACGCTTCAGCTTCAAACCCGTACTTGGAAACCTTCTGAATAACCGGTATTTCATTCAGAATATTCATCAAATAATTAAATCCGATACCACCGTATTTTCTGACGATTATTTTGACGATCCTTCCAGCGAACAGGAAGGCTTTGCTTCCAAAGTCAAGCGCAAATTTGCCATGCAGCTGATTGAAATGGAAAACGAGCTGGAAAAGCTGAGGGTAAAAGAGGCCGAACTCAGCGATCAAGACGAATTAACAGAACTAATACATTACTATGAGGATAAGCTTGAACAGCTTCGTGCCAGAGTAGAAGAGCAGGAAAACCAGATAAAGACACTTCGATGGGAAGACGATCAAATTCAACTGCTAAAAAAACATGTGCGCAATGATGCCGCAAAAGCTCACAACGCGCAACTGGCAGAAGAGCTTGGCATTGATGACTGGGATGTCACTCAACCCCCCGAAGAACAGTCCAGAATTATCAGCAGAAAAATTCATGAAATCCACCAATCAGTTGCCACAAGGCTTGCTGCAACAGAAGCTGGAACGCCAAGCCACCGCCCTGAAGTACTTCGGAAACTGACTGCTGTAGAAAAAGCACTGAACATGGTCGACCTCAATAGCGAGGGGGATGTCTATGATCGCCGGAACGCCATTTCTGAGAAAATTCAGACATACCTCAAGGAGGCCAAACGGCGGACAGAAGAAGAGGCGCTGGATGTGCTGAAAACTGCAGAAGAAATACTCGAGATCCAAGTCAGTGAAGGTGATAACAACCTGGAACGACTTGAAAGGGTTCGTGATAAGCTTCTGGAGGATGATGTCATCGAAAAAATGACGGAGTATCAATTTCAAGCCCTCTGGAGAGAAGATCCCAAACCTGATTACGAAAGAAGGAAAGGTAAACTTGAGAAGCTCCAGCTTTGCGTGCGTATTACCTCTTATGTTGAAACGGATGAGCTAGCCACAAGACGACAGATAAGGATGCTTGAAGCTGTAGAGAACAGGCTGGGCATCGACAAGAACGAAAACGCTCCTGCTAAAGAAAGAGGCATGGCTTTCATTGCTAAAATGGCCGACGGCCTGGAAGTAGAATTAAAGAAAGATGCCAGTATGCGTGAACATATGATTGCTATGTTAAAAAGCCTTTCAGAATTAAAGTTTGACGCAATCAGGCGCTGTAAAGATGAACCTGTCTCAGGAGATAAAAACAATGCCTGTCAGAATGACCGGATCAGTCTCGTTGATAAAACATTCTCAAAAATGATTAGAGACGTTTTCAACGTCGTTGAGCCTACCATTAATGAACATATCGCAGTCATTGAGAATGAGCTTGACAGGCAAATGGCTCTGCTGGGACCAAAACCCCGATACGTTCTTGATCACGAAGTAGCCAGAGCCAGGCGAGCAGTAAAAGAAGCTGAAAATGAGCTGGAAAAAGCAAACTACAATATGGATGTTTTGCTCCAACGTACCCCGGAAGACATTGCTATCAATCAGGCAATGAAACAGTATCAGACCCAGCTGGGTCTGCCTGCAGGTGACGAGCAAACCAACGAAGAGCGGGCAGAGGACATCATATATTACCTGCTGGGATACAGAGTAGACATACGAGATAAAATCATTGAGGAGCTGAAAGCCAAAACCAATCTGCGCGTCTGGATAAAAGGCGACCCCGCTTCGCTGGAAGAAGCTGATGATTACGTTCTTACTTTTAATGGTTATTCATATACTCCGGGTCGGGAAACAACCGGTGAAATGGAAAGATTGTGGAATGAACTGCCTTTAACCAGAAAAAAGTACACTCAAGTCACGGAATTCCTGCGTGAGCACGACAGGAAAAGTATCGATTTAGCCAACGCAATGGCTGAAGAAGTTGCTGCACGAGAAAATCTGGTTCGCAAAGAACAGCAGATGTTCGACTATGAAAACATCAATAGGAACCCATCAAGCTCCGATAAAATCGATCGGGATCGGCTGAATTCAGCCATGAATCGTAAATATCAAGCTGCATTAATTGCAAAACAGGACCTGGCGGATCATGACGCGCTTCTTGAAGCCACTGAAGCAGCTGTGGGTCTTAAACCAGACGCTTCTGACACTAATGAACAACGGATTAATGCCCTGAGAAACAAACAAGTAGAACTGGGTGGTGACGATGGTGCTGGCGGCAAGATCCGGCAACTGATTGAGGAACCGTCCCTGGGTATGCGTCTGGAAGCTGAAATTGAAGCCAGTAAAGCAGACGTTGTGAGAATGAAAAATGTCCTGAAGGTTGCCGAAGAAGCCGCCAAGAATGTCCGCAGTCCCATCCAGTACACAGAGAGACATGCAAAACTGCTGACCGATATGAACGACTTCATGCAGCAGCACCCTCTCAAAAAACAAGCTCTGCAAGCCGCAATTGGCCTGCACCTGGCAACAATGGAGAGCGATAAAGCAATGCCATTTCTTCCGGTTTTCAATTTTGACGATGAATTCGCATCCATTCGCGTAAAGGCATTGGCTGGAGACACACTGACATTTAAACAGGCCAGTCGGATTGTGGAAGTTTTTAAGAGCCTGAAGACCAGCTTTCCGAAATACCCTGTCCAGCCCCTGTACGGCCAGCCCAGGGATGCGCTGGATGAAGTTGATATTCTGGTACTCAAGGCCATGTCTCAGATGGAAATAGGGTCTCAACAATTCAAGGACGAAATTCGCGCCATGGGCAAAACAGACATTCACTTCGTCGAGCATGAACCAGAGGATCTGGAAAGCTTCCCGGAATACTTCGCTGTCCATTCTGCCAGTGCTAACAAGATCATAACTTTGCTGCAGGAAGGCTTGATCAGCAAGCTTGAACTCGAAAGCTACATAAAGGCCGTCAGAGGTGTTGATGGTTATCAGACAGTGGCCGAATTTGAACACTTACTTGGCTACAAACACGGTGTCGACGTGCCTCGCTTCAAAGTCGTTGTCGGGACACTGTCTGATGAGGGGGCTGAAGAATTCATGCAGACTGCCTTTAATCCTGTGACCGTGGCGGCCACTGACCCGGCAGGTATGAAAGAGTCTGTTGTCGGCATGAAAGAGTATGCAGCTGCGGTCATCGCCAACTACGTTCTTGACGATATTGCCTTTGAAAATGGCCGCAGGACGGCAGCCTTCCTGAGCAATCTTCAGGATACCCTGACACCTTATGCCAATGTTGCTGGCCTGTCTGAATCAGACCTGATCAAGGCCATCCATAACACATTGATGCTGGCTCATGTCGCAGCAGTTGAGTGGCAGCTCAATGATTACTGGGTCAAACCTTCAGCTTTTCTGGTACAGGCTGTCACCTGGTACTACACCAGTTACAAACCCCTGCTGGCGACCCATACCGTCTGGCAGGCTGCCGATCTGTCCCTGTCGAACATGGCATTCCTCTATCTTCTGGATCTGACCAACAGGGGTGATTACCTGCACCGGATGCTCATACCTTTTCAGCACTGGCTGGAACGCTATGGTGTTGATCTTGACCGAACCGCACAATATGCCCAACACAAAGGAATTGAAAAAGTTTCTGAACTGGGCGGACTGGCCATGCCATTGGGCAAGGCCGCTTCTGCAGTGATTCTGTTGAGAACCGGCTCCATGTTGTTTGCCAGACAGTACAACGCCAACCCGCAAATGTATCGCAGCATTTTCCGTCTGCTGCCCGAAATAGTGAAATCAATGGGTTCCGGACAAGGGATTCAGATACCCCTGCTGCACAGGGTAACACCACAAACAGTGAAAACCCTGGCCTCCGCCACAGCTGGTCTGGTGCTGGGCCCAGTTTCCACCGTCGGAGCATACGCCCACGGTCTCATAGCCGGATTTACCTGTGCTCAAACGTTCGGATTTGCTCTGGCATCGGGTCTCACTTTCGACTTCTTTATGAACGACAACAAGATGCTCACTCAATGGCTGGGTGGACCTCTGGGCCGCACTCTTGACAGGATAAATCGCTGGCGAGGCGCAGGTGAAACGGACGATGAATATGTGATGCGCACCGATACTGCTTCGCCTCAACGCTTCGGTGAAACCGATGCAGCCTATACAGACCGTGTTGAAGCAAATGACATGATACATGGCTGGACTCGACACGAAAATTACCTGCAATTCCGTGAACGCCGCGATCACACCATGAAACTATTTGAGAATGGCTGGGAGAAATACTTCAGGGAAAATGTGCCCAAATGGTCGTTTTCCCACGCAGAAAGTATTCCTTACTCCCACACTCTGGGTGCCTTCTTCGAGGCAGTAAAATGACATATCTCCGCCCTGGTGTATTAAGCCTTGCAGTGGCCGTTGCCGTCAGTGCTTCCATGATAGCTACACCGGCACTGGCCGGTCGCAGGCTGCAGACGAAATCTGTCCATTTTCTGAGCTATAGACATGCGGAGTTTACCCAGAGTGAAGTCACTGTTATGCCAGCTGTAGGGGATGACCAGCAGTCAATACCCAAATCCATTAACACCCTCTACATTGATCAGAATCATGACAGAACGAGCTACAGTATTCACTCTGTAAGCTTTACAGACATTCTTTATAATATCTATGGTGGCGTTTCCACTGTTGATCAGTTTGAAACAGGCGAGAACGACGTTGCTCAGAAATACACCAAAATTCTGAAGGTGGATAATAAAGGAATCTTCAGGTTCACTCATAACCTTGGAGAAGAGAAACTGGTCATTGAAGTCAGAGGCAGAATGACCGACGAGGATTCAGTCTGGGCTGTCCGTCGTCGATTAGTTGGCATTAAATTATTAGAACCATTAACGAAAATCGCCCACCCCCAACTGCTGCATGCTGTGCTGGGAGCAGCTGATGACAAAGCAGGAGACCTTGGCGCAAGTGATCACTATGTCGAACTTGCCACCATTGAAGTAGAAAAAGTTGCAGTGAATGGGCGTACCTTCATGCGTCTTATCGCTGCGGGCGATCAGCCTCCTGAGCTGCAACGTCTGGGTCAATCACTCTTTGTCAATGATGATGTTCTTCTGGCAGCCGCCGCCTCTGCCTACATCCAGGTTCACGTTCTGAAAATAGGTTTACAACAGAAAGCTCTTAATGAACTGTTAGCGCACAACAAACCCGTCGGATATGTTGTCCACGTCGAGGGTGACAAACAGCTTTGTCCTGTGCCCTCGGGTTACCCAAAACTGGAAGTAGCAGAAGCTCCGGGGGAGGTTATCGTCTTCCATGGTCAGAAGCCGAATCCGCATGATCTCACTTTTGTAGAAAACATCTATAACCTCTGGAAAGAAGCGGAGGCTGACTACACCATCCCGTCAGCGGCAACAAAAGTTAAAAAAGGTAAGGTCGAAACCTACCTGTACGTGATTCGAAGCAGGCAGATGGCAGTGCTGGAGGAGATTGTTGCGCGGCACGGCGCTGAAGAGCCAACGACGCTTACAAACGAAGATAAACGGGCATTGAATACACTTGCATGCTACGAATTTCTCCAGCAGGCATTGGTCAGTGCTACTCCAACTCTGGCATCTCCAGCTGCTGAATTTGAGCTCACAACAGAACACATCAGAGTCGCTTCGTTAGCCATCACGCCAACCTGGCTGCAGATGCAATTCGCAAAATACTTCAGCTTCAAATCCGTGCTTGGAGATCTTCTGACGAACCAGGATTTTGTTCAGAGTATTCTGAACCCCGTTGCCGCCGAATTACGGGCCGATGTGGCTTACCAGGACGATCCGTTTGCGGCCAAAGTCACTGCCGACATGGCCAGACAGCTGATTCAGAGGGAAAAAATCCTGGCACTTAAACTCAGGCAAAAAATTGAAGTTAAAGCTGAGCATGACCTTGCGCGGTCTCTTTCATTGCAGGAAGGACTGCAAAACCAGTTACAGAAACTTCAGCAGGAAGTCGCGGAAATTCCGGCACTGAAACAGGAAGTTCGTAATGCCAGAGAAAAAGCCATAAAAATTCGCAACATTGAGCTGGCAGAAGCCCTTGGTATTGATCACTGGGATGATGCCCAGTCACCCGAAGAGCAAGCCATACGCATCAGAGAGAGACTTAATGACAAAGACACTGTAAAAACAAATCTGGCCGCTATTGAAGGCCAACTCGGTATTACTCCCGATAATGAAAACGACCTGGGTGCCCGCTTTCAGTCCATTCAACAGCACCTGTCGGCACTGATACAGCCAATACACAACAGAGTTCATATTCTTACAGATTCGAAAGAAGAACTGGAAGACATCAGAACACCAGACCATACCAAAGCCATGCCTGAAGTAGTAGAGAAACTGACGGCTGTGGAAAAAGCCCTGAAGATGGATGACCTCGATAGAAAAGAAGATGTCTATGACCGTCGTCACGCCATTTCTGAGGAAATTCAGACATACATCACTGATGTCAGACAGAATGCAGAGGAAGAGGCGCAGCGTATACTGAAAATCATAGAAGAAATCGTCGGGATCAAAGTCAATGAAGATGATGGCAATGCAGAAAGACTTAACAGGGTTCGTAGCAAACTTGAGAGCGATGATGTCACCGAAAAAATGCTGGCTGATATAGATTACAGGGTCCGGAAAAAAAACATCGCACCGACGTACGAAACAGGGAAATTAAAACTTGCGAGGCTGCAAGGGCGTCTTAACTTTCTTGTCGAAGACGCTGATGAGTTAATCACAAAACAACAGATAGTGCTGCTTAAAGTTGTAGAGGAAAAGCTGAACATCGACATTAGCGAAAACTCTGCGGCTGAAGAAAGAGGCCAGCATTTCATTGCTACACTGGCCGATGTCCTGAAAGTAAAATTTAGAAAAGATGCCAGCCTGGATGAAAAAAAGGATGCTCTAAGTACCAAAATTTGGTTATTAACGGATGAAGTAGACGAACTCTATAACCATGAAAGTGTCAAAAGAGACAGAAACAATGAAATAGCTCTTCAACTCAACATTGAAAATTATAAAGAAGATGCTCCTCTCAAAGACCAGAACCGTCTGATTACAGCGACACTCGCGCGGCTGGATGAAGAAGTTTTCAATGCGGGTCAGCCCGATGTTAATGAGCGCGTTGCAGCCATTGAGAATGAGCTTGACAGGCAAATGGCTCGCCTGGGACCTAAGCCCCGATACGTTCTTGATCGAGAGCTGGCCAGAGCGAAAGTAAGCATAGAAGAAGCTGAAACTGAGCTGGAGGAACTTCATCGCAAACTGGATGCTGTTGATCGTAAACAGGTGGTATTCACAGATTCTACTGACGTCCCCACCGACAGAGATAAATACATTACGGCTCTCCATAAATCACTGAAACGCATTCATGCCAGGTTTGGCCTGACTCAGAATGATAATCAAACCCCTGAAGACCTATTAAACGACATCGAACGCTTTCTTCAGGAAAGCGAATACTATGCAGAAAAACGGGTTGGCCTCATTCATCAGCTGAACACTAACATTAGAGCCCTGAAAATCCCTTTTGAGTTTGACCATGATAATTATTTAGAAGGATCTAATTACATTAATGCCATTAGAGACTATCAAGCGTCTCATGGTAAGGATAAAGTCAATCACGCAGAGGGCGAACTGCCAGAAACCAGGAGAAAGTACACTCAGGTTACACAGTTCCTGCATGAGCACGATTTTAGAGAAATGGAGTTGGCCAGTGCCAAGGATGAAGAAAAGCAATCACAAGCGCCTCTGGATACTGAAAATCAGGCGATTGACAACTCCAAAGACATAGATCCGAAAACTAAAACCAAACTTGAGCACAATAAAGAAATAATGGACAAAATAGTAAAAATATCAAAAGCACTGGAAACTCTGGAGGATCATGAAGCAAGTCTTAAAGTCATTGAAAATAATCTGGGTCTTAAGCCAGACTCCACTGCTACCCATGACGCCCGTATTGATGCCCTGAGAAACAAACAGCTGGAACTGGGTGGGGATGATGGTTTTGGCGGCAAGATTCTGCAACTGACACGGAAACAGCAGAATCTGAAAAGAGCAGCAGAGGGCAAAAAAGCGGAATTAGAGATATTAAGGGAAGCCCTGAGAGCTGCAGAGGAAGCCGTCGAAAATGACGGTGGTCCCTTCCAGTACTCACCAGAGGAGCTGAAAAGCTTCTCGGAATACTTCGCTACCCATTCTGCCTGTGCTAACAAGATCACTACTCTGCTGCAGGAAGGCTCAATCAGCAAGGTTGAACTTGACAACTATATAAAGGCCGTCAGAGGTGTTGATGGTTATCAGACAGTGGCCGAATTTGAACACTTGCTTGGCTACAAACACGGTGTCGACGTGCCTCGCTTCAAGGTTGTTGTCGGGATACTGTCTGATAAGGGAGCTGACGAATTCATGCAGACTGCCTTTAATCCTGTGACCGTGGCGGCCTCTCACCCGGCGGGTATGAAAGAGTCTGTTGTCGGCATGAAAGAGTATGCAGCTGCGGTCATCGCCAACTACGTGCTTGACGATATTGCCTTTGAAAATGGCCGCAGGACGGCAGCCTTCCTGTGCAATCTTCAGGATACCCTGACACCTTATACCAATGTTGCTGGCCTGTCTGAATCAGACCTGATCAAGGCCATCCATAACACATTGATGCTGGCTCATGTCGCAGCAGTTGAGTGGCAACTCAATGATTACTGGGTCAAACCTTCAGCTTTTCTGGTACAGGCTGTCACCTGGTACTACACCAGTTACAAACCCCTGCTGGCGACCCATACCGTCTGGCAGGCTAACGATCTGTCGCTGTCAAACATGGTATTCCTCTACCTTCTGGATCTGACCAACAGGGGTGATTACCTGCACCGGATGCTCATACCCTTCCAGCACTGGTTGCAAGGCTACGGTGTTGATCTTGACCGAACCGGGCAATATGCCTACCACAGTGGAATTGAACAAGTCTCTGAGGTGGGCGGGATGGTCATGCCGTTGGGCAAGGCCGCGTCATCAGTCATTCTGCTGCAAACCGGCGCTATGCTATTTGCCAGACAGCACAACGCCAACCCGCACAGCTATCGCAGCATTTCACGTCTGACGCCCGAAATAGTGAAATCCATGGGTTCCGGGCAAGGGGTTCAGGTACCCTTGCTGCACAGAGCGACACCACAAAAAGTAAAAACTCTGGCCTCGGCCACAGCCGGTCTGGTGCTGGGTCCGGTAGCCACTGTCGGAGCATACGCCCATGGCCTTATATCTGGATTCACTTATGCTCAAACCTTCGGATTCGCTCTGGCATCGAGTCTCACTTTCGACTTCTTTATGAACGACAACAAGATGCTCACTCAGTGGCTGGGTGGACCCCTGGGCCGCAGTCTTGACAAGATAAATCGCTGGAAAGGCATGGGGGAAACGCAAGATGAATTTGTGAAACGTACCGCTATTGCCTCGCCTCAACGCTTCAATGAAACTGATGAAGCCTATACAAACCGTGCTAAAGCAGGCAACAGGATGCATGGCTGGACTCGACATGAAAATTATCTGCAGTTCCGTGACCGCCGTGATCGCACCATGAAGATGTTCGAGAATAGCTGGGAAAAATACTTCAGGGAGAATGTGCCCAAATGGTCGTTTTCCCACGCAGAAAGTATTCCTTACTCCTGCACTCTGGGTGCTTTATTCGAGTCAGGGACTGAAGCGCCTGAGGAAGCCTCTACAGCCATGAATGCATTCCTTCCCTGAAAAACCACTCAATTATACGGGCATTGAGCTTTACCACTGCGAACTGAATTCGCTTCTGGCGGATTCCTCACTTTGAACTAAATTCACTCAACAGCTTGCCGGAACAACCATGAGCGATTGACGGTCATGAACCGCTGTAATGTGCTTCCTCTCCAGGTATGGCAATCACTTTTCAAGATAACAAAAGTACTCAGCTCTGAGGTAGCAGAATGACAAATATCCGCCACAATGCATTAAGCCTTGCAGTGGCCGTTGCGATCAGCTCTTCCATCATTAATACAGAGGCACTGGCTGCTCGCAAACTGCAGACGAAAGCCTATATTTTGGGCAGCGGAAATGTTGTGAAACTTCGTAGTGAGGTCATGGTTCAGCCAACTTTAGGTGATGACCAGCAACCAATACCCAAATCTTTTACCACCACGTACCCTTATGAGCCTTCAGAAGGTCAGGGCTTTATCTCTACTACTATGAGTTTTACAGAAATTCTTTATGGTATTGGTGATGGTGTTTCCAGTGTTGATCAGTTTGAAACAGGCGAAAATGACGTTGCTCAGAAATATATCAAAGTTCTCAAAGTAGGCGATGAGGGAGTCTTCAGGTTCACCCACAACCTTGAAGAAAAGGAACTGGTCATTGAAGTCAGAGGCGGAATGACCGATCAGGATTCCGTGGAGGTTGCTCGTGATCAATTAGTTTGGAGTTCATCATTACAACCGTTAACGAAAATCGCCAACCACCTGCAACTGGCTAAAGTTTTGAAAGCCGCTGCAGAAAGAGCAGGAAACCTCGGCTCAAATGATCACTATGTTGGCCTTGCCACCATTGAAGTTGAAAAAGTTGAAGTGAATGGGCGTACCTTCATGCGCCTTATCGCTGCGGGCGATCAGCCCCCTGAACTGCACCGTCTGGGTCAATCACTCTTTGTCAATGATGAGGCTCTCCTGGCAGCTGCCGCCTCTGCCTATATCCAGGTTCATGTACTGGAAGAGTATTTACAACAGGAGGCTCTGAACGAACTACTGGCACACAACAAACCTGTTGGCTACATAGTAGACGCTGAGGATGCCAAACGGGTTTATCATGTGCCTGCGGGTTATCCAAAGTTGGAAATAGCAGAAGCTCCGGGGGAGAATATTGTTTTTCATGGTCTGATGCAGAATCCGGACGATGTCGCTTTCGTAGAAAACCTCTATAAATTCTGGATAGAAGCTGAGGGTAATAATCCCGCCCCTGCAGTAAAAGCAGAGCTTATCAAACGCAAGCTCAAAAACTACCCGTTCGTCATTCGAAGCAGGCAGATGGCGGTGCTGGAGGAGTTAGTTGCACGGCACGATGCCGACGTTGACAAAGATCAACTGACGGTGCTTTCAAACGAGGATAAACTGGCGGTGCGTTCGCTTGTATATTACGAATCCCTCCTGCAGGCATTGGCGCTGGCTTCTCCAGATGAGGCATATGGATCAGATGAATTTGAGTTCACACCAGAACACATCAAAGTCGCTTCATTAGTCATCACGCCAACCCGGATGTACAGGCAACTCTTAGGACACTTTGGCTTCAAACCCGTACTTAAAAATCTTCTGATGAACCCGCACTTTTTTCAGCATATTCGCAAAGTGTTACCCGTTGTCGGCTATATCAAAGAAGCACAGATCGATCCTGACAAAGACGAAGAGTTTACTTTCAGAGTCATGACCGACATGGCGAGACAGTTGTTTGAGTTACACAACAACCTGGAGGAGCTGCGGATAGAATATGCCAAACTGGGCAAGCTAAACGAAAAAATATTTCGTGAAACGGCAGCAGAACTTGGTATTTATAATTGGGATAATACCCAGACACCAGAAGAACAAGCCAGACTTCTCAGAAATAAAATTCATGAAATCACCCAGGAGTTGGTCACAACCTTTGCTGCAGTAGAACAGCCTGACTATGAAATTATAATCACAATACTGACAGCCGTTGAAGATCAGTTCGGTATGACCCCGAACAATAAAAACGATCTTGTTGCCCGCTTTCAGTCTGTTCGGCAGCATATACGACATAAGACAGACCTGACCGACGATGAGGCTCCGCAGAGACTGACAAACCTTGAAAGTAATCTCGGCCTGATCTCTAACGACAAAGATACCCCGGAAACCCGTCAGCAGGCCATTCTGCAGCTCCTTGAACAGCAGGAAGCTTTGGTCCAGCGATATCTTCTTCCGAGAACCATTATAGAAGCTGGAAAAGCAGCCGCAATCAAAGCCCGCTATGCAACCATTGCCGCACATTTAAACATTCAGGATTTTGATAGCAATGCAGATGTTGACGCTCAGCAAGAACACCTGCTTCAAAAAATCGAGGAAATGAATGCTCACAAACAACTCATGCTTCAGAAAATCAAGACAATGGATATTCAACAAGATGTCCTGCTTCATAGAATTGAGACACTGCATGGCCAAGATAATTCTTACACCGAGGCCAAACAAAATGCTCTGGCAGAAATTCTTGGTATTAAACTGAGTAAAGACAACGTAGAAAAGAATCAGGACGTCCTGGAAAAAGCGGTATTCAGGGTGGTCCACAATCTTGCACGCCTGGAAAAAAAACTGAAAGAGATCAGAACGCCAGACCGCCTCAAACCCAGCCCTGAACTACTTCAGAAACTCACTGCTGTGGAAAAAACCCTGAAGATGGTCGACATCGATAGCGAGGGCGATGTGTATGATCGTCGGAACGCCATTTCTGAGAAAATTCAGACATACTTTAACGAGGCTATGCAGCGGGCAGAGGAAGGGGCGCTGGATACACTGAAAACCGCAGAAGAAATACTCGGGATCCAGGTCAGTGAAGGTGATAACAAACTGGAACGACTTGACAGGGTTCGTAAAAAACTTCATGACAATAATGTCATCAAAAAAATAACCGAGCAGCAGTATTATGCCCTCTGGGGAGACGATACCAAACCTGCTGATTACAAAAAAAGGAAAGGTAAACATGAGAAGCTCCTGCTTGATGCCCATCTTACCTTTTATGTCGAAGATGCAGATCAGCTAGCCAAAGGACGGCAGAGTGAGATGCTCATGGCTTTAGAGCGCATTCTGGGCATCTCCGCTTATGAAAGCGCTGCTCTCAGGAAAAGGGACAAGGCTTTAATTGCTAAACTGGCCGATGATCTGAAAGTAGAATTAAAAAAAGATGTCAGCCGAAAAAAACAGGTGCAAGCCCTAAGGTCCAGAGTTTCGGAATTAAGGTTAAAAGTATCCCACCGCTATGAAGATGAAGATTTATCAAGAAATATTAACAATGAAATTGCTCATCAACTCAACATTGAAGACTATAACAATAATGCCTGTGTGAATGATCAGACCAATCTCATTGAAGAAACACTCTCAAAACTGAGCAAAGAAATTTTCAAAGTGGGTCGGCCTACCGTTACTGAGAGCGTCGCAGTCATTGAGAATGAGCTTGACAGGCAAATGGCCCGGCTGGGGCCAAAACCCCGATACTTACTTGATCGTGAGGTAGCCAGAGCCAGGCGAGCAGTAAGAGAAGCTGAAAATGAGCTGGAAATGGCTGACCGCAACATGGATATTTTTCTCCAACATAACCGGGGTAATATCGCTCTCAATCAGGGAATGAAACAACTTCAGACCGAGCTGGGCCTGTCTGCAGGTGACGAACAAACCAATAAAGAGCGAGCAGAGGAGATCATAAATTTCCTGCTGGGGTACAGTGTAGACGTACGAGATAAAATCGTTGAGAAACTGAAAGCCAAAACAAATCAGTACGTCCGGATACATTTCGACCCCACTTCGCTGCAAGAAGCTGACTACGTTTTTCATGTTAATGGCTATACATACACTCCGTTTCATGCCGCAGCCGATGAAATCGATGGAGTACGGGGTGAACTGCCTTTAACCAGAAAAATGTACGCTCAGGTCACGGAGTTTCTGCATGAACACGACAGGAAAAGTATGGATTTAGCCAATGCAATGGCTGAAGAAGTTGATGCACGAGAAAATCTGGTTCGCAAAGAACAGCAAATGTTCGACTATGAATACATCAATGGGAACCCATCAAGCTCAGATAAAATCGATCGGGATCGGCTGAATTCAGCCCTGCATCATAAATATCAAGCTGCATTAAGTGCAAAACAGGACCTGGCGGATCATGACGCGTTTCTTGAAGCCACCGAAGCAGCCGTGGGTCTTGAACCTGACACTTCTGACACCAATGAACAACGGATTAATGCCCTGAGAAACAAACAGTTAGAACTGGGCGGTGATGATGGTACTGGCGGCAAGATTCGGCAACTGATTGAGGAACCGTCCCGTCAGATGCGTCTGGAAGCTGAACTTGAAGCCAGGAAAGCAGACGTTGTGAGAATGGAAAAAGTCCTGAAGGTTGCCGAAGAAGCCGTCAAGAATGACCGCAGTCTCATCCAGTACTCAGAGAAACAGGCAAAATTGCTGACCGATATGAACGACTTCATGCAGCGGCACCCTCTCAAAAAACAAGCTCTGCAAGCCGCAATTGGCCTGAACGAAGCAGCAATGCAGAGCGATAAGACAATACCATTTCTTTCGGTTTTCAATTTTGACGATGAATTTGCACCCATTCGCGTGCAGGCAATGGCCGGAGACAAACTGACGTTTAAACAGGCCAGTCGGATTGTGGAAGTTTTTAAAAGCCTGAAGACCAGCTTTCCGAAATCCCCCGTCGCCTCCCCGGAAAATCGGCCCGAAGACGTGCTGGAAGAAATCGAGATTATGGTGCTCAACGCCATGTATGAGATGGAAATAGGGTCTCAGCAATTCCAAGACGAAATTCGCGACATTGGCAAAACAGCCATAGACTCCGTTGGGCATGAACCGGAAGACTTGAAAAGCTTCTCAGAATACTTCGCTACCCATTCTGCCAGTGCTGACAAGATCATCACTCTGCTGCGGGAAGGCTTGATCAGTAAAGTTGAACTTGAGAACTATATAAAGGCCGTCAGAGGTGTTGATGGTTATCAGACAGTGGCCGAATTTGAACACTTGCTTGGCTACAAACACGGTGTCGACGTGCCTCGCTTTAAAGTCGTTGTCGGGATACTGTCTGATGAGGGGGCTGACGAATTCATGCAGACTGCCTTTAATCCTGTGACCGTGGCGGCCACTGACCCGGCGGGTATGAAAGAGTCTGTTGTCGGCATGAAAGAGTATGCAGCTGCGGTCATCGCCAACTACGTTCTTGACGATATTGCCTTTGAAAATGGCCGCAGGACGGCAGCCTTCCTGTGCAATCTTCAGGATACCCTGACACCTTATGCCAATGTTGCTGGCCTGTCTGAATCAGACCTGATCAAGGCAATCCATAACACATTGATGCTGGCTCATGTCGCAGCAGTTGAGTGGCAGCTCAATGATTACTGGGGCAAACCTTCAGCCTTCCTGGTACAGGCTGTCACCTGGTACTACACCAGTTACAAACCCCTGCTGGCGACCCATACCGTCTGGCAGGCTACCGATCTGTCCCTGACAAACATGGCGTTCCTCTACCTTCTGGATCTGACCAACAGGGGTGATTACCTGCACCGGATGCTCATACCTTTCCAGCACTGGCTCGAACACTATGGTGTTGATCCAGACCGAACCGCGCAATATGCCCACCACAACGGAATCGAGAAAGTTTCTGAACTGGGCGGACTGGCCATGCCATTGGGCAAGGCCGCTTCTTCAGTGATTCTGTTGAGAACCGGCTCCATGTTGTTTGCCAGACAGTACAACGCCAACCCTCAAATGTATCGCAGCATTTTCCGTCTGGTGCCCGAAATAGTGCAATCCATGGGTTCCAGGCAAGGGATTCAGGTACCCCTGCTGCACAGGGTAACACCACAAACAGCGAAAACGCTGGCCTCCGCCACAGCCGGTCTCATGCTGGGCCCAATTTCCACCGTCGGAGCATACGCCCACGGTCTTATAGCAGGATTTACCAGTGCTCAAACCTTCGGATTTGCTCTGGCATCGGGTCTCACTTTCGACTTTTTTATGAACGACAACAAGATGCTCACTCAATGGCTGGGTGGACCCCTGGGCCGCACTCTTGACAGGATTAATCGCTGGCGAGGCGCAGGTGAAACGGACGATGAATATGAGATGCGTACCGATACTGCTTCGCCTCAACGTTTCGGTGAAGCCGATGGAGACTATACAGACCGTGTTGAAGCAAATGACATGATACATGGCTGGACTCGACACGAAAATTACCTGCAGTTCCGTGAACGCCGCGATCAAACCATGAAACTATTTGAGAACGGATGGGAGAAATACTTCAGGGAAAATCTGCCTAAATGGTCGTTTTCCCACGCAAAAAGTATTCCTTACTCCTACACTCTGGGCACCTTCTACAACTGGCAGTAGGGCGATGATAATGAACAAACAACTCGATGAGGGAGAACAGGGAAGTTAGGTTCCCAAACAAGCAGATTAAATTCGGGCTGTTGTTGCGCTGTCAGGAAAATACAGGTAAAACGAATCACAGAGTAATAATTAAAATAAAACGTTTCTCATGCCAATCCGTTTCAGGGATCGACTGTCGTTTAAACAGGCGCGTAACACCGTTGTCTTTGCCTTTATCCTGGGGCTGTTCCTGAGTCTTTATCTCGTGATCATCGACTACCGGTCTCAGGACCGGCAAATTGATGCCACCATAGAAACCTTCATTGATATCACCCGGACTCCAGCTGCCCGCATCGCTTACAACATTGATAAGGAGCTGGCCAACGAGCTGGTGTTGGGACTCATTAAATCGCCCACCATCGTCAGGGCAGAAATTGTTGAACCATCGGGTGCAATCCTTGCCGCTGTGAGTAAAGAGCCGCAACAGGATAAAGCCCGCCCCTTCACTGATATGCTGTTTGGTGCCAGCCGAACCTATATCCGGGAGCTTAAGGTTCCCTTTGATGAAGATGAACCGCTCGGCTGGCTTAAAATCGTTGCCGACACTCGCCCTATCAGCACTCAGTTTTTTGATCGGGCCATCTTTACCCTGGTGACTGTCCTGATCAAAACTTTCCTGCTTTCGCTGGTTCTGTCCATCATGTTTTATCACATGTTGACCAAGCCTTTGCTGAACATGACAGAAAAAATGGTTGAGCACCCGGAAAACAGTAGCAAGATTCAGCTTCCGCAGCCCAGGGGGCATGAGAATGACGAAATCGGCCTGCTGACCCGCACTATCAACCATTATTTGAACAACATTCATCACCATCTGCACCACCGGCGACTGGCTGAAGAACAGTTACGTGAACATCTGGCTGAACTGGAAACCATTATTGCCCGGCGGACCAGGGATATTCGCAAAAACAACCAGGCCCTTGAGAAGACCAACCGTCAGCTTGAGAAAGCACGCAGCCAGGCACTGGAAACTGCCAGTCAGCGAGCCAGGCAGCTGTCCAGTCTGAGTCACGAAATCAGAACCCCACTCAATGCAGTTCTGGGCATGCTGAGTATCGCCCTCAACGACGAACTGACCGAACTACAACATCAGCGTTTAACCACTGCCAGAGATTCTGGTACTCATCTGATCCGTCTGCTCAATGATATCCTGGACCTTTCCCGACTTGACTCGGGCAAGATGATTCTTGAAGAAATCTCTTTTGACCTCAGAAACTCAATGGAAGATGTTGTGGTGCTTGCAGGACAATCCACATTTACCAAAGGGGTTCCGATCTATTGTGATATCGATCCCACCCTGCCGGAAGAAGTCCTGGGTGACCCAACCCGTTTTCATCAGGTCATTTCCAACCTGATAGGCAATGCTGCAAAATTTACCGATGAGGGTGACATTCGTATCTGGCTCGACTGCCAGAAAACCTCCGAGAATCATCTTGATATTATGGTGAACATCAGTGATAGCGGTATCGGCATCCCTGAATCAGCCCTGGACGAAATTTTCAAACCCTTTGCCCAGGCCAGCAGTGATACCAGTCGCCGTTTCGGGGGCTCCGGTATGGGCCTGCCTTTGGTCCAGTCCATAGTCACTAACATGGGCGGACAACTGTCTGTTATATCAGAGCCCGGAGAAGGCAGCACATTTTCTGTCCGTTTACCATTCCGATATAAATCAAGGGAAGAAAAAGTATCGGTTTCTGCTGATATCAAGAGTAACCAGATTGTGCTCAATGGCTCAGAAGCTCTGCAAAGCTGTTGTTCTCATCTTCTGGCGCATTGGGATATCAGCCACCGACAGACCTCGAACAACAACATCGGTGACCTGTCCGACTGGGCGGATATTCTGATTACAGAGAATGAAGGTCTGGCCAGAAATGCCGGTCAGGATAATCCGTCACTAAAAGTGATTTATGCCGCTCATACACCTCTGGATAACGGCCCGGACACCCTGGTCTGGCTGCCACTCCCTCTGACCCGGAAACTCTTTATCCAGGCACTGGAGAAAACCCGGACTATACGTCATCAGGTCTCCCAACCGTTACCTGACACAGTGAAAATCCAACACCAAAAAAACAGGGATTATTCGGTTCTGGTGGTCGAAGATAATCCCATCAACAGAATGGTGGCGGAGGGAATGCTTGAGCAGCTGGGCTATAAGGTAGAGCTGGCTCATAATGGCGAGAGTTGTCTGGCAGCCTGTCAGCAAAAAAACTATGACCTGATTCTGATGGACTGCAATATGCCAATTATGGATGGGTTTACCACCACTCAGAGACTGCGAGTTCAGATAGCAACCAGAGAGACACCCATCATAGCCTTAACCGCCAACGCTATGAATCAGCACAGAAAGCAATGCCTGGATGCCGGAATGAACGACCATTTGGCTAAACCTTTCAACAAGGAGCAGCTTGAAAGCACTCTGACCCGCTGGTTAATAGCCTGATGGACAGTGTGTACACTGTTTTTTTGCGCTATTCAGTTGTCTGCTTTGAACTGAAGAGCGACTGAATTCATGCAGTACCTCAACCCTGTAGGCTCAGGCCCATCAGGAAATACATGCCCCAGATGCGCGTTGCAGGCTGAACACACCACTTCTGTCCGCTCCATACCCAGGCTTTTGTCTTCAAGGTAATTGACCGCCTCCTTATCCACGACTTCCCAGAAGCTGGGCCAACCACAGCCGGCATCAAATTTGGTCGTGGATTCGAACAGGATTTGATCACAGCAGACACAGCTATAACGACCCTGGCCATCAAAATGAACGTACTCACCAGAAAAAGGCCGTTCAGTACCCTTTTGCCGACAGACATAATACTGCTCTTCAGTCAGCTCTGACTGCCATTGGGCATCGGTTTTTTCAACTTTCATACCACCTCCAGCTTCTTTAACGGAAATATCCGGATTGGGTCGTGCACTGTAGCCTTAAAGCGATCATAATGGCCACCTGACTCCCTGCCAGAGAGAACATTTTTTACCCACTCTTGTCTATTTATAGTCAGGTTTATAATCAGATTGATGATGTTCCAGAGAATCCCATGACCTGATCCACAACGATCGGAACTGACGCCACTCATTAACGGAGCAATACTCAGGCAGCCCTGAGTAACAGATAACATACAAAAAGACAATGAGCCTTATATCGGCCACAGGAAAAGAACCCATGAAGGATATTGAGAAGTCCCTGAAACTGGCAAACGTCTGCTACGAAATACGTGGTCCGGTATTGCGCGAAGCCAGAAGACTGGAGGAGGAAGGCCAGCGTGTTCTGAAACTGAACACAGGCAACCCTGCGCCTTTTGGCTTTGATGCACCTGAAGAGATTATTCAAGACGTCATTCTCAACCTCCCCAACTCCCAGGGCTACACCGACTCCAAGGGTTTGTTTTCGGCACGCAAGGCCGTAATGCACTACTGTCAGCAGAAAGATTTTCCCGGTGTCGAGCTGGAAGACATTTTTATCGGTAATGGCGTCAGCGAACTGGTCGTCATGGCCATGCAGGGATTACTGAACAACGGTGATGAATTGCTGATCCCGGCGCCGGACTACCCTCTCTGGACTGCGGCGGCTAACCTTTCAGGAGGCCGAGCGGTTCACTACCTCTGTGACGAGCAATCTGACTGGTACCCTGACCTGGATGATATTCGCAGCAAAATCACCGCCAAGACCCGGGGCATTGTTGTCATCAACCCTAACAATCCAACGGGTGCCGTTTACCCACCTGAGCTGCTGCAGGAAATCATTGAGATTGCCCGCCAGCACAGCCTGATTATTTTTGCTGACGAGATCTACGACAAGATCCTCTTCGATGGAACAGAGCACACTGCCATGGCATCGCTGGCGGATGATGTGTTCATGATCTCATTCAACGGGCTCTCCAAATCTTATCGTGCAGCCGGTTTTCGTTCTGGCTGGATGGTTGCCAGTGGTCCCAAACATAAAGCCAGGGACTACCTGGAAGGTCTGGAAATGCTGGCCTCCATGCGTCTGTGTTCCAACGTTCCTGCCCAGCATGCTATTCAAACGGCACTGGGGGGTTACCAGAGCATCAATGACCTCGTTCTTCCCGGCGGCAGACTCCTGGCACAGAGAGATGTGATCTACGAGCGCCTGAATCAGATACCCGGTGTCAGCTGTGTCAAACCCAGGGGAGCCCTTTACGTGTTCCCGAAACTGGACCCGAAAAAGTATCCGATTCACGACGATGAACAGCTGGTACTCGACCTGCTGATTCAGGAAAAAATTCTGCTCGTACAGGGTCGTGCCTTCAACTGGCCGGACCCGGACCATCTCAGGATAATTACCCTGCCCCGGGTTGAAGATCTGGAGATGGTGGGCGATAAACTTGAACGATTCCTGAGCCGATACAAACAATCATAATCCTGGCCGTGACTCAACGGCCCGTTTGCTACCGATTACTGAATTCCAGACACTCACATTCTGAACATGGCTGACATCCACATCGACGACTTTTTTCATGATTGTGCCAAGACACTGGTACATCTCTACAATGTCTTCCCGCGGCTGACCTCTCTGTACGTCGACGACATCATTACGCCCGTGCCCGTGGATGAATTCGGATTACCCGGCAAGCGACACCAGGCCTGCTTTGACAGTTTTCTCTGGCTGGCCAGAGAAGGCTACATACACTACTCCGAAAGAGTTCGGCTGGAAGGGCTGGACCAGGTGGTTCTGACTGAAAAAAGTTTCCTCAGACTCGGTATGCCAAGCCTGAAAACCGAATTGGAAGACCTGCCAGAACCGATGCTTCAGAAACAGAGGACTCTGGGCTGGCAGTTTCGTGAAACATTAAAATCCGGGACCACCCACCAGCTGAACCTGCTCTGCCAGCACTTTTTCGCCTGCAAAGCCTGAAGGAGTGTAAACATTGTTAAATGTGACGGGCTGAGGATTGAAATCCGGACTCAACGCCTCCATAGTCCAACTATCCAACTAACAAAGGCAACCATTCGGTAATGAAAAGAATTCTGCTATTTCTTGCAACTAACCTTGCTGTCATCGCAGTCGCCAGCATCACGCTTAACATCCTTGGCGTGGGTAGCTATGTCACAGCCCAGGGACTCGATATGAAGTCACTGCTGGCTTTCTGTGCCGTTTTCGGTTTTGCCGGTTCATTGGTTTCTCTGCTCCTTTCCAAAACCATGGCCAAGATGGGCACAGGCACCCAGGTTATCGATCAGCCCCGAACAGCCCAGGAGCGCTGGTTGATGGATACGGTCAAAGAGCTGTCTGAAAAAGCGGGCATTGGCATGCCGGAAGTGGGTATTTTCCCATCCCCGGAAACCAATGCTTTTGCCACCGGCTGGAACAAAAACGCCTCACTGGTTGCCGTGAGTCAGGGATTATTGGATCGTTTCAGCCCGAGGGAAGCAAGAGCCGTTATTGGTCACGAAATAGGTCACGTTGCTAACGGTGACATGGTGACGCTGGCGCTGATTCAGGGTGTTGTGAACACCTTCGTGATGTTCTTTGCACGTATCATCGGCTATGCCGTAGACAGCTTCCTCCGTCGTGATGAAGAAAACAGTGGCCCGGGTATTGGCTTTTATGTTGTCAGCTTTATTGCCGAGATTGTTCTGGGTATTGCCGCCAGCGCCATCGTGATGTGGTTCTCCCGCAAGCGAGAATTCCGTGCCGATGAAGCCGGTGCCGAGCTCGCAGGTCGTGGTGATATGATTGCCGCTCTGGAAAGACTGAGAGCTGAATACGACGCACCCAGTGCGATGCCTGCCACCATGACGGCCTTCGGTATTCGCAAGAACGGTCAGGGTGGCCTGGCCGCACTGTTCTCCAGCCACCCTCCTCTTGAAGATCGAATTCAGTCGCTGCAATCCCATCGCTGACAGGGTTTCTTTTATCGCATCCACTCCACAAGGCTCGCTGATGCGGGCCTTTTTATTACGAAAGCACTTCTGCTTCAGGATTACGAATACACACTTAGTCAAGCCAATGATGCATGTCTGCTCTGGCCTTCTTGATCCTGTAAATGTTCATAATTATTATTTAATTCGATTGAGGATATACGTTTCAGCTTCTTCATGGGGGATGAGAGTATCTGAGCCATCTTGTCCACGAATTTACTGACTTTCTCATCAAGCCCTGGAGAATATTGTTTTGGCTTCAGAGACAAGCTCCTTATAATAGGCTTTTATTTCTAATCCAGCTGCTTATATGCCTATTGAACATCCTGACCCCATCTGGGTCCTCGACAGCGAAAGCCTTAACCATTACTGCCAGCAGTGGCTTGAGCTGGATGCCATTGCACTGGACACAGAGTTTATTCGCACTGATACCTTTTACCCTATTCCCGGACTGATTCAGGTGGGTACCGGTGACAGAGTTTTCCTGATTGACCCACTCAGTGTTCAGGACTGGGCTTCCTTTGGCCGGGTTCTGCAATCCAAATCTGTCATCAAAGTCCTTCACGCCTGCGGAGAAGATCTCGAAGTTTTCAATATTCTCACCGGCTGCCGCCCAGTTGCATTGCTGGATACACAGCTTGCTGCGGCCTATGCAGGACTGGGACATTCATTAAGCTACCAAAACTTGCTAAAGGCGCTTCTGGAAGTGGACCTGCCCAAGGATGCCACTCGCTCAGACTGGCTTCAGCGACCACTGACTGAAGCCCAGATCAGCTATGCCACGCTCGATGTCGTTCACCTGCTGGAAGCTTATGAGCTATTACTCGAAAAAATGAAAGGCAAGCCTCAGTTGCAATGGCTTAACGAGGATTGTGACACCTTGCTCAGCTCGCCATTGTTTCCGGTCCCCGGCGAAATCTGGAAAGATGTTAAGCGTGCCTGGCAATTGCAGCCTCAACAACTGGCGGTTTTACAGAAGATCTGTGAATACCGTGAACTGGAAGCCCGAAAAACCAATACCCCGCGCAACCGGGTCATCCCCAAGGGAAGCCTGTGGCCAATTGCCCGTTATATGCCGGAGAATATACGTTCACTCTCTTCTATTCAGGATATGAAACCCAAAACGCTTCGAAAATACGGCGGGATTATTCTGAACCTGGTCAAACAGGCCAAAGACAGTCCGGAAGCTGACTATCCGGAACAGCTCCCTGCCCCCCTGCCGAAAGCCGCCCGCGACTATGGCAAACTGATCAAGGCCTGGGTGACTCACAAATCAGATGAGCTGAATGTACCTGCAGAGCTGTTATTCCCGGGAAAAATGTCTAACGCACTCTTACGTCAGTGGCAAAACAGTGGCCGTTTTTCGATGCCAGAGAGCATTAAAGGCTGGCGACAACGGGAAATTGCCGAACCCCTGATTCTGGCTATGAAAGAGTACAAAGAGAACCAGAGATAATTACTTCCCAGACTCCAGGCAAATTCAAGATAGTATTAATATTATGTCTAAAATTCTTGCTTCCATTTTCAAAAGCAGCAAACGCAACGAGATGTACCTTTACGTTGACAAGCGTGATCAACTGAAGAAAGTCCCTGAAGCCCTTCATCAGGCTTTCGGCAAAGCTACCCATGTGATGGATATTCTGCTGACACCTGAGCGCAAACTGGCCAGGGCAGACATTGAAAAAGTGATGACCGGGATTCAGGAAAAGGGGTTTTACCTGCAGATGCCCCCAGCCGAAGAAGACTAAGTACCTGGCCAGTTGGTTTCGCATATTCTGGCGAGTGGATTTTTTCATCCTTCAAGGCGCAACGACGGGCGCGTAGCCGTAGCTACGCAACCAGAGTTGGAACGCAGAAGGGTGGAAAAAGCCGCCGTCCAGAATATGCGAAACCAACTGGTTAGGTACTTACATTCAACACCTTCCTGAAGAACTGCTGAGCTTTAACGACCCGCTGTGAAAACAAGGGTATAGAGCCCGGTTTGTCCTGAGCCTTGACATTCAGGGAAGCCAGTGGGTACCACTACAAACTGCAAAAACAAGGTTGCAGACAGGGAGTTGACTCAGAAATATTCGTCAACTCCGTTAATGGCGTTATAGCCAGTGCAGTGCTATACAGACTCGTGCAAATGGCAACCAGTTCGCCAGGGTCTATGAGACGCTCACAAAAAAACAAAATTGTCTGCTCGGTAACCCGATCACTGCTTCTGCTAGTGACGATGGTGTTTTGGGAATCGCTGCTTGCGATGGGGCTCACCGGCTCAAGTCCGCTGCCAGCACATTCCTTATATGCCAATAAGCTGGCTAAACCTGAACAGCCCGACCCTTTTCCGGTCGGGTTTATGCTGTTCGCTTTCAGTTTGCTTCAGCTACTGCCAAATATCAGTCCTCCTGAGTCGCTTCAACTGCCTCTCCTACCCGATTGGCCAATAAAACAAACACGCCGCATTGATCGGGTGACCTGGTCCCCTGAAGCGCCTGAGAAGACGACCAACACGCCCATCGCCATGGATGCTGCCGGGGGAGATGATGGCGATAAGCCACCTGATGGAAACAACTGGAATTCTGACCCGGAACCCCAGCCTGACCTTATCCTTGTTCCTGATCCTGTTCAAAAATGCCAGCAACAAAAAAGACAACTGCTTAGAGTATTACGAATAAAACGACTATGGGCTACTATGACGGGCCAAACAACGCTGGCCCGGATTATGTCAGACCGGATCATGGTAATTAAAGCCGACCTTCTTGATCTGGAAAGGTCAGGCCCTGCCGGGTTTCAAACGGGGCTGGTTCAGTCATGGCTGGCAGAGAATGGTCAGGAACTCAGTGTTTACTGTGAAATCATTTCTGGCAAATATTCTGGCCGACAGGCGGCTTCCGGCGACAAGAATCAAACCTCCCGAACGACCAAAGAACCAACAACTGCGACCACAGCTCAGAACAGCCAGAGGAGCCGAGTCGCTGCCCGTAACCAGAGAACCGGTTCAATAGACGGCAGCGATCGTGGAGGCGACGAGCCACCGGGCCCCTCAGCTCAGCAGGATACCGGAAAAGCCGCTGTCAATTGTTCGAAGTGTGACAAGGCGCTGACTCAACAGGAATTAAGACGTGTAGCTAATGAGACAGCAGCTTCAGCATTTTTATGCAACCAGTGCCTGTCGGGCACTCACGGCAAAAAGAGGGCAAGACCAGCCCACCATGAAACAGAGCCAGATTCATCAGAACCCACTCAGAAAAAAAAGAAGGACGCGGGTAGAAAGAGAAAGATTTCACAAGCAGCCGCTGCACCACCGGCCAAAAAAAGTAAACCGGCAGACACTCAGACCCCCGACGACCCATTAGAAAAAGTAAAAGAAAACATCAAATACAAATTAAGCAAGGAAGATCTGGAGAAAGTGCAAACTTTGATTGAGGTATTCAAGAAAAAAAACATCACCGTCAAGCACACTTTTTATAAGCTGCTTGGTTTCGTAGAGAGAGAGTCTTTTAATGATTTCTTCGATAATGCCACTGCGTTTTTTGGGCATCTTCCTGAAAACGTCAAAAATACCGGCATGCTGACCAGCATGCTACATAATGTCAGAAAATATATCCGTAGCTTTGCACAACGTAGCCAGGATGAACTCGAATATTTGGCGGGTTTGGATTTATTGACTTCCCTCTCTTCCATGAACAATAGCAAAGGCATACCCAGACAAGAGGAAGTGGAAGAAGTGCTGGGCTGGCCGGAATGGAAAGACCAGAATGGCGAGTTCGATAGGGAACGGTTCCAGTCTTTCTCGTCCATGTACAACACAAAAGGCTTGCCCGAGCATAAGGATGTGGAAGAGGTGCTCGGCTGGTCGGAGTGGAAAGACAAGGATGGCCAATTCAATATAAAGTTGTTCCGCTGCTTCTCATCCATGAATCATGGCAAAGGAAAGCTCAACTATGAGAAAGTGAAAGAAATATTGGGCTGGCCGGAATGGAAAGACAAGTATGGAAAGTTCAATATGGAGCTGTTCCGCGCCTTCTCGTCCCTGAATAGTTCCAAAGGCATGCTTAAACATGAGGCAGTGGAAGAGATCCTTGACTGGCCGGAATGGAAAGACAAGGATGGCGAGTTCAATATGGAGCTGTTTCGCGCTTTCTCATCCATGAATGGTGGCAAAGGCATGCTCAAAAAAAAGGAAGTGGAAGAGGTGCTGGCCTGGCCGGAATGGAAAGACAGGGATGGCGAGTTCAATATGGAGCTGTTCCGCGCTTTCTCGTCCCTGAATAGTTGCAAAGGCATGCCCAAACATGAGGAACATAAAAAATTAAAAGCAATGCTGGACTGGCCGGAATGGAGAGATGAGGATGGCCAATTCAATATGGATTTATTCCGCTCTTTCTCGTCTATGTTAACCAAAAAAGGTATGCCCAAACACAAGGAAGTGAAGGTGGTGCTGGGCTGGCAGGTATGGAAAGACAAGGATGGCGCGTTCAATATGGAGCTGTTCCGCGCTTTCTCATCCATGAATGGTGGCAAAGGCATGCCTGAACATGAGGAGGAAGTGAAAGAGGTTCTGGGCTGGCAGGTGTGGAAAGATAAGTATGGCGAGTTCAGTATGGAGCGACTCCGCACCTTCTCGTCCATGATTCATTCCAGAGGCTTGCCTGAACATGAGGAGGAAGTGAAAGAGGTTCTGAACTGGCCGGAATGGAAAGATAAGTATGGCGAGTTCAGTATGGAGCGGCTCCGCGCATTTTCTTCCATGAATTTTAGCCGGGGCATGCCCAGATATGAGCAAGTGAAAAAAGTGCTTGGCTGGCCGGAGTGGAAAGACCAGGATGGCGAGTTCAGTAAGGAGCGGTTCCGTGCCTTCTCGTCCATAAATTATGGCCAGGGCGTGCCCAAACATGGGCCAGTGAAAAAAGTGATGAACTGGATAAGCTGCGGGGGGGCACCCAACCATCTGTTATTGCAAATTATGGCCAGACTCTGGGCATCAGAAGGGCTACCTGCTATTGAAGAGCTGAAACACCAGGAAGCACAACTGAAGCAGTGGCTGTTGACAGAATCTACTGAAGAAAATAGCGGCTTGGATGACAACCTGGATAATGAAGAGAATGACAAATTCAATCGCCAGCTAAAAACAGTTTCCCTTTATCTTTCCACCCCTAAACCAGACTGGTTAATCAACTGGGCGGTTTTAAAACAATTTCACCACCGTGAAAAGACTAAACCCGCTCTGATGCTGAAATCATTAATAAGGCTTCTGTCTTCTTATGGAGGGAAAGGCGTCAGGAACTATCTTAAAGCTAATCAACGGAACCGGATTTTTTTGTGGCGTCATTCGGGTAAAACCACGCCTTTGCACGTGTTAAAGAAGACAATGGCTTTGTTTTCTTCAGATGAATACAGAGAGCGTTATGTCTACTTTGTCAAGCGGCTGATGTCATTGCCGGGTAAAAACCAATGGCAACAGCTCTCAACCCGGTTGCAACAACTATCGGGCGTGCTGAAACACGACTCTATGAAAAGACTCTACTGGGAAATCCTGCAACCCTTAACAAAGGATGATCAACTGCGTTTTCTGGATGCCAGCCATGCCCGAGCTGTATTCGATCTGTTTCCTTCTTTGAGCGCCCTGCAAAAACTCAGCGAAGAGCATTCCTCTCAATACTTAAAACGGCTGCTTGAAGCCTGCCTTCGACTAAAAAACCATAACATCACCAAAAAAGGCATCCAGATACTGTTTGAAGCATTACTCAAAACCCACAGTCTTCTGCCCTGGGATCAGGATATCCCCGATCACTTTCTGTCCGGGATGCGTTCAACCGACAACAACAATGTTGAGATAACTGTCTCTGGACATATCCAGTCAGGAAAACAGTTGGCCCTGAGCTATATCGCTGTGCTGCTGCAAAACCTCAACGAGATGTCTTTTACCGTCAAAGGGCAGCGGCTTGAGGTTGAGGTTGACGGTGTTCAGACCTACCGTTTCCCCATGCCACTGCTGAAAATACGGGATGAAAAAATAGAAATCAGCAACTGGACAGAGGAGCAACTCAGGATTTTTTTGAAAATCACTGAGATGTCTGAACGTTATTATCTGACAGCAGATGAGTGGCAAAAGCGTTTAAAACCCGATTGCCCGGTATACATCCAAAGACGTAAAGCCAAACTGGCCGCAAACAGAGAGCTGAGGGCAGAAGGTGCGTTGACAGCAGCCCCCTTCAATCCGATACCTGTTCATGTTCTGATTCTTCTGGTCAGGAGAGGAATGACCATCAAACCCATCACCTGGAGATCCCTTGACCATCATAAAGAGAGACTGCCTGCCCCCCTGTTTTGCCAACTGAGAGAAAAAGTCGAAGCATCAGGTAGCGAGTGCCCCGATGAGATTAAAGAATCGCTGTCCCAATACCTGGACAACATTCAACCCGGAGACGCTGAAGCCTGTGACACGGTGAGTGAAACAGAAGCACAAAGCATTAACCTGCCAGACAGCAAAAGAGAAAAACAGGCGTTTGACAGTTTGTGGTCAAAGCTAAACCAGACAGAAATTTTTGGCACCGAAATTCTGAACTTACTCGACGAGTATGGGGATGAAATGGAGCTTACGCATACGGTGACCGTCCTTAAAAAAGCCAAAATCGATATCGCTGACTACATACTGGAAGGATGGAGGCAACGGGCATGCAGTAAAATAGAGCAGTTAAAAAAACGGGACACTTTATTATCAGATGTTGCTCCTGATGTTTATCAGAACTGTCAGGAACTGGAGTTGCTTGATGAGCATTAGTCCGTTAGTTTCCCAGTCACACGACACTGTAAATAGTCGGCATTGCGATATGACAACACCTTTCTGGCAGACCCAATCTCTCGAACAGATGACCCCTGAAGAATGGGAGAGTCTTTGCGATGGCTGTGGTCGCTGCTGCCTGCAAAAACTCGAAGATGAGGAGACAGGAGAGGTTCACAACACCTCTCTGGCCTGCCAGCTGCTGGATATTCACAGCTGCCGGTGTTCAGACTATGAACACCGAAAGGAAAAGGTTCCTCAATGCCTGAAACTTACAGCCGGTGATATACCTCATTTTCACTGGTTGCCAGACACCTGTGCCTACCGACTCCTGGCCGAAGGTAAACCGCTCTTCGACTGGCACCCTCTGATATCGGGAAACCCGAACAGCGTTCACCTGGCTGGCATTTCCGTCAGGGCCTTTGCGCAATCAGAAACCTCGGTGCCTGAAGAGGATTGGGAAGATTACATTATCCCCATGCGGCCTGTTTAGAGTTGAGTCACAAGCAAACGAAGTGGCCTCTCCTGCCAGGTTTTTGCTGGCTCCCTGTGTCGGGGAGCCGTTATTTGCCCTTGGCGGAGTTACAGGTCAACTGTGTCAGATCGACTGAGCTATGGGGAGAAGTAATCCAGTACCTCTGTATAGTGTACGCAGCCTCGAATCACAATACCGATATGGCTGGGGAAGAAGTTTGTTGGAGCTGGGTAGCCCTGCACCAGATAAGGAAGAAACTGTTGTCTGCTGGACAACCAGAGAATACCCCAGCCGTTTGATAAAAGTATTAAACTAGCCACTGAATGATAGTCATAAGGACTGCGGATAACATAGCCTGCGGCAAAACTTTTACAGGAAAGACAAAGAGCAGTAAGAGCTATATATTTTTTCATATCGGTAGAGAACCTCCATATACCAAAGAATATATATGGACCAACTTACTGATCTTGCAACTCAAAACCTGACTTTATTGCCTGATCAGACGCCCATCATCCTGCCCGGCCTGATCAGTGCTGCGCCATGGGTTAATATCCAGCCCCCCCCGGCGTACATAGCGGGCATAGACGGTCAGGGACTCCATTTTGAAACGGGCCTGTATTTCTGTGAATACTCTTTCCACACATTGCTCATGAAATTCCTGATGCCCACGGAATGAACAGATAAACTTCAGAAACGACTCATGACTAATGGCTTCTCCCTTATATTGAACAACCACAGTTCCCCAGTCTGGCTGCCCGGTCACAGGACAGTTGGACTTCAGCAGATGAGAATGGATAGTTTCTTCCCGAATGCCTTCAGCCTTTTGCAAAAGATCAGGTGTATAGTCATAGCAATCAATAACCACATCCAGCTCATCCACTCCGGTGCCGGGAGCCGATTTGAATCCGAAAGCTTCCATTTCAGCAATCGTCATCAGCTTTACTCTGACCGGCGCACCTGCAGCCTGGCTGAGATCCTTTTCCATAACCGCCTGAACCTGTGCCACAGAATCAAACTGAGTCTGGTTGAATGAGTTCAGATAAAGCTTGAAGGACTTGGATTCAATCAGGCAGGGAGACTGGCAGGGCAGCTCAAAGCGACCGATCATTGCCAACGGCTTACCCTTGGCGTCAAGCCAGGACAGCTCATAACCAAACCAGACATCACTGCCTGCAAAAGGGAGGTTATCGGGGTCCAGCCCCAACTCCAACTGCTTCTCCCTGCGGGGAATAGGGAACAAAACTTCCGGATTATACTCCGCCTGATACTCACTGTTTTTCCCCAGCGGGGAAGCATTCACTAATTCACTCATAACTTCACTTGACCCAATCCTGTTTGCCCGGCAACCCCGCCAGATCAGTATCCTCTGGAAAAAACGAGGCCTGGAAAGCCTCGCTTCAAATTCAGTTTCGAAGGCCTTTGCCCACTCGCAGAAGGTGGAGAGCCCAGGCGGCCAGTATTACGATAGCCAGAACCATCACAACAAAAGCCCAACCTAAACTGATACCACTGTCCTGTCCCAGGATTCCATATCGAAAGGCATTCACCTGATACAGGATAGGATTCAGCAGCGAGATGGATCGAAATGGCTCTGGAAGCACGTCTATCGAGTAGAAAACACCTCCCAGGTAAGTAAGAGGCGTCAGTACGAAGGTCGGGATGATGGCCACATCGTCAAACTTTCTGGCAAACACTGCATTGATGAAACCACCCAGTGCAAACAGAGTTGCAGTCAGGAAAACAGCCAGCAGGGTAATAAGAATATGATGTACCTGTAGTTCTACGAAGAAAGCGCCCAGTAGCATAACCAGAACACCTACGTAGACCCCCCTGACAACACCACCCATGGTGTAACCGGCCAGAATCACCCAGTTCGGTACGGGTGACACCAGCAACTCTTCAACACACTTCTGAAACTTGTTACTGAAAAAGCTGGAAGCCACATTAGTGAAGCTGTTGGTAATCACCGCCATCATGACCAGACCCGGTACGACAAAGGTCATATAATCAAAGCCACCCATCTCGCCCACTCTGGAGCCAATAACAGCACCAAAAATAACGAAATACAAAGACATGGTCATCGCCGGTGGCAATAGCGTCTGTGGCCAGATCCGCATGAAACGACGAATTTCTTTAGTGAAGATCGTATTAAATGCAACCAGGTTATATTTCCACTCACTCACTGTGCACTTCCTCCCTTCACGGCCGCGCTGTCCTTTGTTTGTCCTGAAGCCGCTAAAGCATCCGAAGTCAGACTGACAAACAACTCCTCAAGACGGTTGGACTTGTTTCTCATACTGGCCACTTCAATTTGATATTCACTCAGCTGCCGGAACAGGTCATTAACCCCCTGGTGCTTGCCGACCTCAACTTCAATACTGTGGTTATCCAACTTCTTGACAATATAATCCGCAAGGGTCGGCAGATCTCCAATCGGCTGTTTCAGATCCAGCACAAAACTTTCTTGTTGCAGTTTGCCCAGCAGAGCCTTGGTGCTGGTGTTCTCGACGATCCTGCCACTGTCAATGATGCCGATATTGCGGCAGAGCTGCTCGGCTTCCTCAAGGTAATGAGTAGTCAGGATAATCGTGGTGCCCTGCTCGTTGATCTCCCTGAGAAAATCCCAGAGAGAGCGACGAAGTTCAATATCAACTCCGGCGGTCGGTTCATCAAGAATCAGTAGTTTTGGCTGATGAATCAGGGCTCTGACAATCATCAAACGTCGCTTCATACCGCCGGACAACATTCTTGAGACATTGTGTCGTTTATCCCACAGGCCCAGCTGCTTGAGATACTTCTCGGCACGTTTGCGGGCTTCTTTTGCCGATATGCCGTAATAGCCGGCCTGCGTCACAATGATATCTTCAACTTTTTCAAACTGGTTGAAGTTGAACTCCTGGGGAACGACGCCCAGCATCCGCTTGGCCTTGACAAGGTCAGTATCAATATCGTGCCCGAATATTGAAACCTCGCCTGAAGTCTTGCGAACCAATGATGAAATAATACCAATAGTGGTTGATTTGCCAGCACCATTGGGTCCCAGCAGGGCGTAAAAATCGCCTTCTTCAACTGAGAGATCAATCCCTTTCAGGGCTTGAAATCCATTGTCGTATTGTTTTCTAAGATTCTGTATTTTCAGTGCCTGGGGCATGCTTCTATAGTCCGTATTATGCAGGATTTCTTCTCCATCAGAGCCTCTGCACAGTTTCACTCTTGCTTTACCCTGCTTCCTTTTCATCCATTGCGTGAAGTCAAACAGAGGCGATTAGTCTTGGCAGTTACTTTGAACGTTTTCCCATCATCAGGAAATAGAAAAATATCCTGTTGCTTATGGCTGTCAGTACTTAAAAGAGGGTCATTTTATTATAAAACGACGAAGTAAACGGCACTTTTAGAGCATTTTTTCACGCTATGCTCTGATCAACTGCGTCAGTGCCGGTTTCAATTGTGGATAGGTGAACTGATAGCCTTCAGCCATTAGACGCTCTGGATAAACATTCTGGCCTTTCAATACCATTTCAGAAGATTCCCCCAACATCCACTTCAGAACCCTTGCTGGTATTTTCAACAAGGCGGGACGATTGAGAGTACCAGCCAGAGCCATCGCAAAGTCTTTATTGCTGACCGCTTCAGGGGCGGTGGCATTAAAAGCACCCTCAGCTGATTCATTCTCCAACAAAAACAGCAGCGCATTCACCATATCTTCCATGTGAATCCACGACATCATCTGTTGGCCAGAACCCAGCGGACCTCCAATCCCTAAACGAAAAGGAGTCATCATTTCATGCAACGCACCTCCTTCGGGGTGTAACACAACGCCAGTTCTGACCAGACAAACCCGTACCCCCAGACCTTTGGCACGCTCGGCAGCCTGTTCCCAGCGCACACAGAGCCCTGAAGCAAAGTCGTCTCCTGCGCCGGAAGACTCGTCCAGACGGGCCGCATCATCCCTGCCACCATAAAACCCGATGGCAGAGCCACTGATCAGGCAGCCTGGTCGGTTTTCCATTCGTTCAATCAGGTCAACCAGTTCTGAAGTCAGGGCGACCCGGCTATCGAGCAACTGTGTTTTTCTCGAGGGTGTCCAACGTTTATCCATTACCCCCTCACCGGCCAGATTGATAACGGCATCGAAAGCCACAGAAGGATTCACTGCCGTCAAAGACTTCACAGAACTCACTTCAGGGGTCAGCAGACGTTGGACACCCACGGCATCCTGCCTGCTTAAAATGGTCAGCCGATGCCCTCTTGACAAAAGCCTGGCCACCAGTCGTCGGCCAATAAATCCTGTTCCCCCGGTAATCAGTATCTGCATAACATTAAGTCCTGAAAAAAAACCTTGAGATGGTATTAAAACGTCTTCGGTCCCACGGGACAAAAACCCATGGTTCCATAGTAAACAGCCATGGGGGTCAGAAACAATTTTTCACTGACGATTTTATTACAGAAAGAATGAACTCCGGGCAGTTTTTTTACCCATAAAAAAATACCCGTGGTCCCCTCAAACCCGGGTATTTGATCGGCTGGCTTGTCACTGGCTCCCGCTTCTTTTTTTTATGTCCTTAATTCTCTGGCGCTTTTTATTATTTTTCTTGATTGCCTGAGTGATTTCATAATACGTACTAGCCACTATCAAAACCTTGACCTACATCAATAAAACTTCGGTTTACACTTACCCGTCCATCCAAGCCTGACATGCGACACACTCTGAAAGAGCGGAGAAACAAATTAAGGTCTGAGGTTATCTTTCTGGTCCATATCAACGGGCTTGCGTTTTCGATGTATTCTTTTGTGGATCGACAAGGCTTGAGCATTATTGCAGACAGCCCCGCATGACCGCTGCTGACCATCCTCCCCGAACTCTCTCAGGTTACAGATTTTTTGTCCGCTATGGCTTCTGTTTTTGTGAGACAACAGGATTCCGGCATTTTCGCAGACTCTCCCACATGTCTGTGGATGCCCATCTTCTCCGACCACGATTTCGTCACAGGTTTTTTGCCCACTGTGTACTTTGACTTTGTGACTCCACATGGCTTTAGCATTCTTGCAAACCATTCCGCATGGCCGTGGCTGGCCGTCCTCCCAGACTATTGTTACATCACAGGTTTTTTGCCCGCTATGGTATGTGACTTTGTGATTCGCCAGGGCTTGACTATTCTTGCAGACTACTCCGCATGGCTGCGGCTGGCCATCCTTCCCGACTACTGTGGCGTCACAGGTCTTTTGCCCGGTATGGTATTGGCTTTTGTGTGACGACAGGCCTTTAGCATTCTTGTAGGTCCTCCCGCATGGTCGATGCAGGCCATCCTCCCCAACCACAATCGCATTGCAGGTTTGTTGCCCGGAGTGAATTAATCTTTTGTGATACGCCAGGGCTGTAGCACTCTTGCAGACCATCCCGCATGACTGCCGCTGTCCATCCTCCCCGGCTACTGATACATCACAGGTTTGTGGCCCGGAGTGGATTCCTCTTTTGTGATCGAATAGAGCTTTTGCATTCTTGCAGACCGTTCCACATGGCTGTGGCTGGCCATCCTTCCCAACCCTGATTGCATTACAAGTTTTTTCCCCGCTGTGAATGCTGCGTTTGTGACTTAAAAGCGCTTTGTTATTCTTGAGGACCTTCCCGCATTGCCGCAGTTGACCATCCTCTCCAACCAGGATCACGTTGCAGGTTACTTGCCAGTCAGGGTCAATTGTATTAGCTGTTCCTGCTGCCATTGAATCTGAGGCGACCCCGTCTAAGGCGACCCCGTCTATCAAGTTGCAACGATAACAGTGTGCATTGGTCAAATGGTTGCATAAGCTGTGTTCGGGTGTTGCTACAGTGCTGTCTGTCGAACTTTCTTCACAATTCTGCACTCCGCTAACCAATGAATCGGAAAATTGTCGAAATCGACAGACGCCATGACAGGGCTGGACAAAACAATTTAAACCCAACGAATGCTGGTGTCGTTCAGAGCCTCCGTTCCCGTCACTGTAGTCAGTATCCCGGGGGCGGATGAAAGAAACTGTTCGGTGGCGGTTGACTGGTGGTCCTTGCTGGCTGGATGGTTCTGATGGCTGGTGTTGTTGCTGATCCTGTTCTGAGCCAAACATAAATGCCGCCTCTTGTTGTTCAATCGGGTTAAACAGCGGTGAATCTATGTTCCAATAGCCTTTCAAAAGCCAACTGACAGTGACAATCATTTCTACAGATAACCATGAATAAGGGGTTGAGCTTAGAGTAATGATTGTTTTTGCCCTGTAGTTGCCAGGTTTTTGTCGTTTGTTATCAGCAGGAAAATCGGGTTCTTCATAAACGTCTGTGTCGGTAATCTCTAGCGGGTTGTCAGACAATGTTCGCAGTTCACGCTTTATAGAAAAGCTCTGTTTTGAAAAATCTACAATCTGTTTAGACTCGAAAATAAAATGCTCTGTCAAAGATTTAGCCTGACAAATGGCAGACAACAGCGACAGCAGCACAATAAAGAGTGAGTGTTTAATAATCCTATCCCTGTCTTCTGACCTACAGAGAGAAAGGATAGATCAAGAAAATAAGTGTGTTTTTGTGTTTTCCTAATACCAGACATCTGTTTGTTGTTGACCTGATTCTCATCGACGAAGTCCATAATTTGGTTTTTTGACTTAGATCAACCATTATGAGGCCGGTCGATAAAACCGGTTACATCTAAAAACACACAGCGCAGACCGGTGTCCTGACTATCTTTACCTTGAAACATTTTCTGAGGACCATTTAATGACATCCATGCTGGCCCGGGAAATGGTTCAGGAGTTGATAACACTTCACAAAAAAGTCGATCAGAAGCAATAATGGCAACCATTAAAGATGTCGCTGAGCGAGCCAAAGTATCCCGCGCTACGGTATCCAGGGTACTGAACAACACCGGACAGGTAAAGGAGACAACTCGTCTGAGAGTAGAGTCCGCCATCGACGAACTGAATTATCATCCAAATCCTGTTGCCCAGTCACTGGCGAGCAATACCACCAATACCATCGGCTTGATGGTCTCGTCCTTCCGGGGTGTTTTTTTTGGTGACCTTATGGCAGAGGTTCAGCAGGTCGCAGACTCTGCAGGTAAAGTGATGATCGTCACCCAGGGCAAGCACAGTGCTGAAAGCGAGCGTGCCGCTATCGACCACCTGATCAACATGCGGGTTGACGGATTACTGCTGCACGTCCGTTACCTGGGTGATGATGAGCTGATTAACATTGCAGAAACCGCTCCGCCCTTTGTACTTCTGGATCGTTACGTCGATGTCCTGGCCGACCGCTGCGTCACCTTTGATCACATCAAAGCCAGCGACAACACCGTAGAACTGCTTCTGAAAAATGGCCACACCTGTATTGCCTGTCTGGCCGGAAAACTCGCCAAGTCAAAAGCAAAAGAACGTTTCCAGGGTTATGCCAATGCCCTTACCCGGCATGATATTGCCCTGGATATGGACCTGATCACTGAAGGCAACTATACGAGACAAGCCGGATACGAAGGCACCAGGCAACTACTCACAACCGGCAAACCTTTTACTGCTGTATTTGCTTGCAGCGAAGAGATGGCGGCAGGTTGTATGGACGCCTTTCGTGAAAACAACATCCGTGTGCCCGAAGACGTTTCTCTCATCAGTTATGACAGTGTGGACCTTTGTACTTTCCTGACTCCACATGTCACTGCATTGCATTTTCCAATGACAGAGATGGCCAGAGTTGCCGGAGAACTCTTGATGAACCGACTACGGGAGGAGGGTTTTAGCAGGCCGGAAAGCACCCATTTTGAGGGCGAGCTGCGCCTGAGAGATTCAATAGGAAGGCTCTGTTAGTTTTACTTCAGTTTGTCAAAGGACTTTCATCCTAGACTGTCGCCGCCCTCAGCGGCGCACGTGCCCGGACTTGCAATACACCCAGGAAAGAAGATGTTTTTTTCTACGCTCATGGCTGTTTGGTCTATTCTTCCATAAATCCACGAGTCTTCGGTTTGCTCTCAGATCAGAATCGTCTCCCCGGAGTTTCTCCAATGGTCAAATCTGCATTCGGCACACTTCAGCAGATAGGTCGGGCGCTGATGCTGCCTGTAGCCGTTCTGCCTGTTGCAGGGATACTGCTGGGCGTCGGCAGTGCGGGCTTCAACTTTATTCCAGATCTCGTCTCCAGCGTCATGGCCCAGGCCGGCGGCATGGTTTTCGGAAACCTGCCCATTATCTTTGCCATTGGTACTGCTATTGGCCTAACTGATAATGACGGTGTTTCCTCAGTAGCGGCAACTGTCGGCTACGTGGTCATGCTGGGAACCATGGGCGTTATGGCCTCAGAGCTGGGAGTTGAGCCCAGTTCTGTTATGGGAATAGATACCATTGATACCGGTGTTTTCGGTGGGATCGTTGTTGGTATGTTGGCCTCATGGATGTTCAGACGCTATTACAAAATCAAACTTCCGGATTACCTGGGCTTCTTTGCAGGAAAGCGCTTTGTTCCGATCGTCACTGCCATAGGAGCCGTCTTCCTTGGCATTCTCCTCAGCTTTATCTGGCCCCCTATACAACAGGCTATCGACGCCTTCTCTCAATGGTCAGTGACTGAGAACCCGGTTCTGGCTGGCTTTATCTACGGTGTGGTTGAACGTGCCCTGATTCCATTTGGCCTACATCATATCTGGAATGTGCCCTTCCAGATAGAGATGGGTGAGTTCATTGATCCATCAACAGGTAACGTCTTCAGAGGTGACATCGCGCGATTCTTTGCCGGTGATCCTACTGCCGGATTTCTGGCAGGCGGCTATCTTTTCAAAATGTTTGGCCTACCTGCTGCGGCCATTGCCATCTGGCATTGCGCCAAATCTGAGAATAAACAAAAAGTCGGTGGCCTTATGATGTCAGCGGCGCTTACCTCATTGCTCACTGGTATCACCGAGCCCATAGAGTTCTCATTCCTTTTTGTCGCTCCGATACTTTATGTGATTCATGCGCTGCTGGCCGGACTGGCTTACGCCATTACCAATTACCTCGACATCAAGATGGCCATGTCATTTTCCAACGGCATGATCGATTATCTCCTCTATTACAGCATAGCCACCAGACCCGCCTGGATTATCGGCCTGGGACTGATCTACGCAGTCCTCTATTATGTGATCTTCAGAGTTATGATCACGCTGCTGGACCTCAAGACACCCGGGCGAGAAATTGAATCAGAATTATCAGCGAAAGTGGTTCCATCCAGTGAACTGGCCAGGGACCTTATTCTGGCCTTTGGTGGCAAGGGAAATATCAAGAATCTGGATGCCTGCATCACTCGTTTGAGAGTCACGGTTAACAACCCTGACAAGGTTGATCAGGAGGCCATTAAACAGCTGGGAGCCACGGCTGTAGTGGTGATAGGTCAGAATATGCAGGCTATCTTTGGTACTCAGTCCGACAATATCCGAACCGAGATGGAAGAAGCCATTAAGGCCATGTAGACCGGCTAAAAGGATTCTACTGCTGCACACAGGGAACGGACTCTCTCCACCGATAACTCCCCTTCATCAAGAACACTGCTGTACGCGTGAATGCTGGCTGAATGATTCGCTACTGGCAGCTGTTGTAGTATCTTTCCGATATTTTCCGGATCAACCCCGCCACCGACGACCACCTCCAGCCTGTTTTCAGCTTTCAACATAAGTTGCTCGAGCATCCTCACACCTTCAAAGGCACCGTCAGCAGAACCCCAGGTTGTACCACTACTCAGAATACGATCCACACCATATTGAATCAGTACATCCAGGCTCTCAAACATATTGGGCGTAGCATCCAGTGCACGATGAAAAGTCACAATCAGATTTCGGGTCTTGGCGGTATCGACCAGTCGGCCCAACACATCACGATTAATGGTATTACCGGGAGGCGCAAGAGCGCCAATGACGACACCATCAGCACCTGCCTTTGCAGCATCACAGATCTGCTGTTCCATAAGCAGAACCTCTTCAGTGCCGAATGAAAAGTCGCCACCCCGGGGACGAATCATGCACAGTAAACCACAGCGATCCTGAAAGGCTTTCCGGGCGGCTTCCAAAGCTTCTATTGTGGGAGTAGTGCCTCCCACGGACATATCGTCACACAACTCTATACGTGCTGCGCCCCCCTCGTAAGCGGCTGCAGCAGAGCGGTAAACATAGTCTGGATTCAGACTGTTGATGCAGATCTCAACAGGTATTGACAATGTATGACTCCTGGCTGGATATCAGTTATAGAAGTCTGGCCTACTATTTAAAGTGACTAAATTAAAGTGACTGAATTAAAGTGACTAAAAACATAGACAGGACAACTCTGACAATAATAACCAGATTGTCACAGACTGCTCAGGAAATCATAGTCTTTACAAAAAAAATCTCACAAAATTGAGAGTGGTGGTCTTCATGGGCTAACCATACGACGTAAACCTTTTATTTAGCCATCCATCAAGGCAACTCACCCGTCATTCTGAGCACATCATCAATCAGCATCTTGTCCAGCTTCTGTTTCTGCTTAAGCATTTCCATCTTACCCGGGCTGACCCAAACCTTGTAACTTTCAGGCTCACCCTCGGTAATCGCTGCAGGCATTGTAACGGTATATTCCTCATAGGATGGGTCCATAACAAAATAGGGCACAGGATGAAGAAAATCGCCAAAACATCCCCCTGACTGATACCTCAGAAGGTCATCATAATAAGACGACATATAAGAGGAATAGGCTGATCTTGCTCCCATACACCCGTTGCCTGAGCTTTTTTTGACTATGTCATCGAGGCCCCATATCTCTGCTGTCTTGGCAGTTTCTTCCTGCGGAGGAAGAACGATTCCGGCAAGTTGGGTAGCCTGACTGACCTGCAGGGTTTCAAGACGCTTGAGCTCTGCAACCAATTCCTGATGGGACATCTTGTTCAAGCGAGCCTCACGAGCCTTGTCGTAAGACAGATAGCTGTCCCCATTCAAGAGCGGGTCTCCGTCCAGGTATTTGGACACTGTCTCGCTTCTGATAAAGTCCAACTCATCAATAACAACCTGCAAACTTTCTGCCTCCCCAGGCTCTTCCGTGGGTACAGACACTTTTTGGAATGAAAAAATCAACAGCAGGAAACCGGTAAACACCATCACTAAAAGTGACACAATTCCTTTCATATACACCTCCTTCAGCCTAATCGCATAGGGTTTTTATTATGGGGATAAGTCACGACAGGCGGTTACTAGCAGCCTGTCGGACTTGAGACTGTCCTACTGCGGTTGCAATAAATTGGTCTAAAAATCCCTGTTTCTTCGTCAAATAGCTCGCTATTCTCCTCAGAAACAGAGATTTTTATCCTCAATTTCTTGCAATCCTCGCTACGGACGCTTAAGTCCGACAGGCTGCTAGGAGCCTGATCGAGAATAGACTGCCCTACTGCGGCGGCAGCAAATTGGTCTGAAAATCCGCTTTTGTTCGTCAAATAGCTCGCTATTCTCCTCACAAAACCGAATTTTCATCCTCAATTTTCTGCCGTCCTCGCTACGGGCGCTATTCTCGGTCAGGCTCCTAGGCATTGCTTTTCAGGACGTAAACTGCATTTCTAAATTCATACCTGTCTATATAGTGAGACAACGAGTTACCCAAAGGGTTCAATCGCAAACAGGATAGGGGAAGGAAGATAAGTCTTCACTAACGGGGTGGTCAGGGATACTAACTGGCAGGGAAAGCTTTAAGGCCAGACATTTCAAAAGCCGACAGAGAACCGGCTTCAGGGTATGGCTGATTTTTTTGTTCAAAAAATAATAGTCTTTGTAAAGTTTTACTTCATTTTGACCACCAGCAACTTGTCGTTGCCCTGAACAACAGAGCCCGAAGATTTTTCCAGAGAGGCTACATCGTCCATGTTGGAGATCACAACGGGCGTAATAATACTTTTGGCATTCTCTTTCAGAAAGTCCAGATCCACTTCGATGATGGGATCTCCAGCCATGACTTGCTGGCCTTCGCTGGCAATACGCTTGAAACCCTCGCCCTTCAGCTCAACGGTGTCGATACCAAAGTGAACAAACAGCTCAACCCCGGTTGGCGTCTCCATGCTGAAGGCATGATTGGTTTCAAAGATTTTGCCAATCTCACCATCGCAAGGGGCTACCATGACTTTGCCGGTGGGATTAATGGCGATACCATCACCTACCACCTTGTCAGCAAAAACAGGATCAGGTACTTCTTCAATTGGTACAATGTCGCCGGTCAACGGTGCTCTGATCACCGTTCCCTGACTGGCACCCAGCCCCATACTTTTCTTGAGAGAGTCAAAAAGGCCCATCACTTTCACCTTCTACTTTAAACGCATTGATTTTAGGAGCCTTTGAGTAATCAGGCCAGTTAACCTGACTGAAACTCCCGATTCCTTTCCAGATTAACAGCTGAAACGGCAGACCACAGCTGCTATACCAATCGAACTTTCTAACTCCCTATTGCGCTGAAGATTTGAGCCTTAATCCTGCGTTGGCGATCGTCGCAGCTAAGACTATGACTCCTCACCCCGCCTTTTCTTAAGGCTCAAATCTCCATGCTCATCACGGAAGTTAGAAAGCACGATTAGTATTATATGTCTTTATACTGTAACTATGTCCGCTACTTTCAACAGTTGGCTGTCAATCTCATTGTGTTTGCTAATGGCTTCCTTTAAGGGTGTATGGACAATCTTCTGATCACGTACACCCACCATCACTCCACTGACACCGTCAAGCAGAGCTTCCACAGAAGCCACCCCAAGACGACTGGCCAGGACACGATCATAACAGCTGGGCTTGCCACCGCGCTGAATATGGCCCAGCACCGTCACTTTGACTTCATAGGCCGGGAAGTTTTCTTCCACAGCCCGGGACAGTTCAAAAACACCACCGGATTTATCACCTTCTGAAACCACTACGATACTGGATGTTTTCCCGGCTCTGCCACTGCTTTCAATAGAGCCCATCAACTGATCTATGGGCTTCTGATCTTCCGGAATCAAAATATCTTCTGCACCCGCAGCAATACCGGCGTTCAATGCGATAAAGCCTGCATCACGACCCATAACTTCAATCAGAAACAGACGATTATGAGAGGTGGCGGTATCACGAATCTTGTCAATCGCCTCGACCACGGTATTCAGGGCGGTGTCATAACCGATGGTGAAATCGGTTCCGAAGATATCGTTATCAATAGTGCCGGGAACACCAATGCAGCGAAGACCATGCTCTTGTTCCAGCAGCATGGCACCCGTGAAGGAACCGTCACCGCCAATAACAACCAGTCCATCCAGTCCGGCGGCAGAGGCATTTTTATAAGCAGCAGCCCGTCCCTCCGGAGCACGGAATTCCTGACAACGGGCAGACTTCAGGAATGTCCCACCCTGGTTGATAATATTGGCCACTGAACGCGCATTCACTACCTTCAGATCGTTTTCAATCAGGCCTTTGTAACCTTCATAAATGGCTACCGGCTCAACCCCGTAAAAGATGCAGCTACGTACTACGGAACGAATGGCAGCATTCATGCCAGGCGCATCGCCACCTGAAGTAAGCACACCAATTTTTTTTAGTTCTGCCATGATCTGCTCGTCTCCTGAATCCCGTAAGGGAAAGCGTGAGGCATGCTGCCCAGTCAACATGCCTGAATTGACTGAAATTATTTCACAGTAACGATCTGCATGGTGTTGGTACCGCCCTCAATTTCACAGGACTCACCCTTGGTCAGAATAATACGGTCGCCGGATTCCAGCAGGCCACGACCTTTTAGTTCGGCAATAGCACGCTGATTCACTTCAGGACCGTACTGGCTGCCACTGTCAAAAGCGACCGACTCCACCCCACGGTAAAGTGCAACGCGGCGCTCGGTGGTTTTGTAGCGAGTCAGGGCAAAAATGGGCAGGCTGGTATTAACACGGGACATCCAAAGAGGAGTCGCACCGGTTTTGGTCAGGCAAACGATCGCTTTTACACCTTCCAGACGGTTAGCCGCATGCATGGCAGCCAGCGCAATGGCGGCATCGGTTTCACCGGCATAGGCCTTATCCAGGTTGCTTCCGGAGATCATTTCAGGATGTTTTTCAGCGCCCTGACAAATACGGGCCATGGCTTTGACGACTTCATGTGGACGCTTGCCTGTAGCTGTTTCACCGGAGAGCATGACTGCGTCGGTGCCATCGAGAACGGCATTGGCCACGTCAAACACTTCAGCACGGGTTGGCTGTGTGTTGTGAATCATGGATTCCATCATTTGTGTGGCGGTAATGACAGGACGGTTCAGTCGACGGGCAACGTTGATCATCTGTTTCTGAACACCAATCAGTTCAGCGTCACCAATTTCCACCCCCAGGTCACCACGAGCTACCATGACCGCGTCTGAGGCCCGGATCACTTCTTCCAGCAATTGAAAGCTTTGAACCACTTCAGCACGCTCAATCTTGGACAAAATGGCAGCAGTACCACCGGCTTCAGCCAGCAGCTTGCGAGCCTGTTCAACATCACTGGCACTGCGAACGAAAGACACAGCCAGGAAATCCACCTCCAGAGAGGCAGCCAGCTTGATGTCTTCCTTGTCTTTTTCGGTCAGGGCATCGGCAGAAAGACCCCCACCGGCCAGGTTGATACCTTTGTTATTAGACAGCTCACCACCATCCAGAGTAGTGGTTACAATGCGCGAACCTTCAATCGACTTAACCTGCAGGCTCAGACGACCGTCGTCCAGCAACAGCACATCGCCCACCTTGCAATCGTTTGGCAGATTCTTGTAAGCCAGACCGACCTGGGTTTCATCACCGGCATCAATAGGCAGCTCTGCATCCAGAACGAACTCAGCGCCATCGGGCAGAAAGATCTTGCCATTCTGGAAACGACCAATTCGAATTTTGGGCCCCTGCAGGTCACCCAGAATCGCAACACTGCGACCCAGACGGGCAGCGATATTGCGAATGCGCTCTGCACGGACACGGTGATCATCAGCATCACCGTGGGAGAAGTTCAGTCGAACAACGTTGACACCGGCTTCAATCAGCTTGGTGAGCTGTTCTTCGGACTCTGTAGCTGGTCCGAGTGTGGCAACGATTTTTGTGCGTCTGAGCATGATATCCTCTCGCGAATTCGCCACGAACCGACCCAGCACGATGAAACTACTTAAAGGAAGAGTCGACCGGGGCATAAATGCCATACGGCAGTTTGACAACAATTTTTAAGTGAGGAACGTTCGAAGTGTAACGTTCCTGCATCTGCTTATCTTGATAAAGCAGCAAAAAGGAGAGTGTGTACCTGAAAGCCAGTATGCCAATCTGAGCCCATTATAGATGGCAGGCTAATCTACCATCGTCCAGAAGGCAGGTTGAGAGGTTAATTCCCGGCCAGCTTCATAAACACCTTCTTCTTTTTGCCACTCAGTCTCAGGAATCCAATGCCCTGTTATCAGAGCATCGGCATCAACCTGAAAAGCCTCAGATCAGCGAGGCTTTTCAATGATCTGGATTCAGGCGCCCAGCAGCGCTTTAGCAGTATCCAGCATTCGGTTGGAAAAGCCCCACTCGTTGTCGTACCAGGACATAACCTTCACCAGGTTACCCTGAACGCGAGTCTGTGTGGCATCAAAGCTGGAAGAGAATGGGCTGTGGTTAAAGTCCATGGAAACCAGAGGCTCATGGTTTACGTGCAAAACCTTGCCCATCGCTTCGGAAGACTTGGCAGCAGAAGCAATGATTTCGTTAACTTCTTCAGCAGAAGTTTCACGACTGGCCACAAAACTCAGGTCTACCAGAGATACGTTGATGGTAGGTACACGAACGGCCATACCGTCAAACTTGCCTTTCAGCTCCGGAACCACCAGGCCAACCGCTGCAGCGGCACCGGTAGCAGTCGGGATCATGTTCTGTGCAGCAGCACGGGCACGATACAGGTCACTGTGGTATACATCGCTGAGACGCTGATCATTGGTGTAGGCGTGAATAGTGGTCATCAAGCCTTTTTCAATCCCCAGAGCATCGTTCAGAGGCTTGGCAATGGGAGCCAGGCAGTTGGTGGTGCATGAAGCGTTAGAGATAACGGTCATGTCAGGAGTCAGAGTGTCGTGGTTAACACCATAAACGATGGTGGCGTCTACTTCCTTGCCCGGAGCAGAGATGATGACTTTCTTGGCACCAGCACTCAAGTGAGGTTTGCAGGCTTCCTTGGAACGGAACACACCGGTGCATTCAAATACAACGTCTACACCCAGAGCGGCCCAGGGCAGACTGGAAGGATCACGCTCAGAGAATGTCTTGATTTCGTCACCATTTACAAACAGTGCACCTTCACCCTCCTCAACCTGAGCGTCGAAACGACCATGTACAGTATCGTACTTGGTCAGGTGAGCATTGATTTTCGCATCACCCAGGTCATTGATAGCAACAATCTGGAATTCTTCACGGCGACCTGCTTCGTAGAGTGCACGCAGAACGTTGCGACCGATACGACCATAGCCATTGATTGCGATTTTGATCATGACGTCTCCAATACCCTTAGTCACAGCGGGATAACCCGCCAGTTCATTAGTAAATAGGATTTCCGGTGTAAATTCAGCCTCGTGAAAATACCTAACCCCCTTGCCACACAAGGGCTAACAGGCTTTTTCAACAATCAACAGAGTTGATGACTCTGCCCAACATACAGTCACACCAAAGGACACTTTTATTCACGGAACACAACAAAAGTTATCCGTATTAAACCACCAGGACTTGACACAGGATTGGAACGACGTTACAAATACGCTCAACAAGACACACATAATCGCACACTTGAAAACATCGTTCCCCGGCAAATCTTTACTGGAGGATCGTAATGTACCTGTTAAAGAGTACACGAAGAGCCGGAATTCTCTGTACAGACGGCAATCTGAAGAGAATCCGGAACATTTTAACAAGTAACAACACCTGACAATTTAACTCACCAGAGCGCATTACCCGCCAGCTATCCAACAGACATACTTGAGAACACGTCTCAGTATTGCCTCGTGAATGACATCGCCCCGATGTATTCGTTCAGATACACCCGGTACGTGATACTCTCTAGAGAATACCCGCAACCGCCTTAGTATTACAGGCATTTTTGCAGCAACAAACTAATCCGTCAGAGGACGACTCAATCATTTCCTGATTCACGACTGCTTTATTCCGAGAGACAACCCGGCCGGAGAGGCCAGGTCAACAAAGAGCTTACTTCAAAGTAATGATAAACTCTGCCAGATGCTCTACAGCCTTTTCAGCGCCATCACCTTCGCCGATGATGGTCACTGTTGAGCCTTGAGTCAGCCCCAGGGTCTGCAGTTTAAATAAACTCTTGGCACTGGCCTGCTTGCCACCTGCTTCCAGTTTGATGTCACAGTCAAAACTCTTGGCTTCTTTAACAAACTGAGCAGCTGGACGAGTATGAAGGCCATTCTCAGCCGTGATCACTACATCTTTCTTAAACATATTCGGTCTCTCTCTAACTTGAGCACCTGTCAGGAAGCAAGAGGCTGGACAGGCCTGACTCTAAACGGATGCATCAGAATAAAGATACACTATCTGTCTGCTTTAATTCAGACGCTGAGCCTGAATTTCAGAACGTAAGCCGACAGGAAATATTGATTCACCCAGTCATTCGGCAAGTCGAACATACTCCAGGTATACTCCGCACCATAACCTAAGAATCAGACAGCCCTGACTAAAAAGGTATCCGGATTTTCCCCTAAACTGCTTTGCGGGGAAAGACCGGTACAAGTTTCTTTGAGTCAGGGCAAAATAGCTATTGTCAAGCCATCAGGGCATTTATTTCACCCGCAATGATCTCAGCCTGAGGCCCAAGAATCACCTGCAGGTTATTTTCACCCAGCTTCACCACACCTTTGGCACCCACGGCTTTCAGGCCAGCTTCATCGATCAGGTCACGATTGGCCAGAGTCAGACGCAGACGGGTGATACAGGCTTCAACAGAGGTCAGGTTGCCCTCACCGCCCAACAGTTCGATGAAACGCAGAGCACGCTCCGAACCACTGACTGCTTCAGAAGATCCTGCTGTTTCCGGCTCCTCGTCTTCGCGCCCCGGTGTCTTCAGGTTGAAAGCCCTGATAGCGAAATAGAAAACACAGAAGTAAATAACAGAGAAAGCCAGACCAATGAACACCAGGGTCACAGGCTTGGTAGCCAGCCCCCAGTTCAGAGCCATATCCAGGGCACCCGCAGAGAAACCAAAGCCATGCAGAACACCAAACATATTGGTGATTACCAGAGATAAACCTGTCAGCACGGCATGAACAGCGTAGAGACCTGGCGCCAGGAATACGAACATGAACTCCAGAGGCTCAGTGACACCGGTCAGGAAGGCAGTAGCACCGACAGACAGCAGAACACCACCTACACGGGCACGATTTTCTTTAGGCGCCGCCAGATACATAGCCAGCGCAGCAGCTGGCAGACCGAACATCATGACCGGATAGAAGCCCGCCATAAAAGTACCGGCAGTGGGGTCACCGGCAAAGAAACGAGGCAGATCGCCCGTAACTACCTCACCGGCAGCATTGGTGAATTCACCGAAGCCAAACCAGAAAACAGAGTTCACAACATGGTGCAGACCTACCGGAATCAGGCCACGGTTCAGCACTCCATAGGCAAACTGTCCAATGGGGCCAGACTCAGAGATGCCATTAGCAAATGCATCAATGGCAGACTGGATGACTGGCCATACATAACCTGCTGCTACAGAGACCGCCAGAGCAATCAGACCGGTCATGATCGGAACCAGACGTTTGCCACCGAAGAACGCCAGATAGGGTGGCAGTGCCACCGCATGGAAACGGTTGTAACTATGACCGGCAATAATACCGGCAATAATGCCGCCAAAGAATGACATATCAATGTCGGCATTGATGGTCTTGGCCCCGGCAGTCAGGACAAAATAGCCAACTGCACCCGCCAGCACCGCTGCACCGGCATCGTCCTTTGACAGTCCGGCAGCAATACCCATCGCGAACAGCAAAGGCAGGTTACTGAAAATAGCGTTACCCGCTTCTGCGACAAAGGCAATATCCAGCAGGTCAGGCTGCCCAAGACGCAACAGGATTGCTGCAATAGGCAGAGTGGCGATGGGCAGCATCAATGCCTTACCCAATCTCTGCATATAGCCAAGAATGTTCAAAATAGTTACCCCTTAGATATTAACGTCACTGCACAAACCTCAATCAAAACCCCGTGGAACTCAAACAGGCAGACAGTTGATGGGCAGCGCATGGTTTGGGACGAAATGTAACCGGTCACAATGCACCAGTTCAACTGTGTTGTGAAGGTTTCGTAAAGAGATTAACCGGTTATTGACCCAGAGCAAAAAAGCAAACAGAACATGTGGCATCAGTAGTCATATATGACACACCACAATAGAGAGCACCTCAATGAGGTGCTTAAGCGATGGAAGCCAGATGTCTGTTCATTAGCTGGAATGAAACAGACGTAAAGCTCAGTACTCGGACTTTGTCACTATTGGGCTCTTGTTGTAGAACCTCAGGTAGGCCACGATGTTACTGAGCAGGAACAGCACTTCCATGACGACGGCCATCGGGGACAGGACAAGAACGTTGTGGCTCAACCAAACTACCGCACCCACCATCATGATCAGTCTCATCTCACGATCGTCTTTACTGAATGCGCCTATCGTTTGCAGGCAGGAGCCGACGAACGCCACGAGACTGATGAAAGACTCGTAGGTAACAAAGAGTGTCACACCATTGATAATCAAAAACAGGTTTCTTACCCCGGGCCGAGACGTAAAGTAACTGGTCAGATAGCGTATTGACGCAATCGTCATAACCACGGCCGCTGTGAAAGCATTGAGCAAGTAAAAGTGCGTCGCAATCAACGCTCCCGCAATAAACAGGCACAACACCACGTGTTTGCGTGTTTTGAACTGGAAAGACAACAGGTCAAACACAATAGCGATGGATACCAGGATCTGTGAAAGCGTGTAATTATCCATGTTTACAACCCTTGTTCACTCTGGCTCACCCAAGCGCAACAGTTTGATCGATTTCTAGCTCAACGAACACGCTCTTGATTGCCTCAGCGAGGTGACGAATATGCGTCTCGGTGTGATTGGGCGTTGCATTGATCCGGAAGCGCTCGGTGCCTACCTCGACGGTTGGTGAGTTGATCGACTGAATGTAAATCCCATGCTTGCTCAGCAGCAGATCGGCCGCTTGTTTGCATTTCCGGGCGTCGCCGATCTTGACTGGCAAAATGTGCGTTTCTGAGCATCCCATGATGGGAATGCCCAACTCCGCAAAAATCGCGCGCAAGAGCGCTGTATTGAACTTGAGCTTCTGGCGCTCAGAGTCCGAGGCTTTCAAGTGGTTGATGCTGGTTAAACAGGCTCTGGCGATGCTTGGAGGCAATGAAGTGGTAAAGATAAAGCCGGACGAAAACGAGCGAATAAAGTCGATAATGGTTCGGTTGCCAGCAACGTAACCACCAATCACGCCGATGGCTTTCGCCATGGTACCTTGTATGATGTCGATATCCGATTCGTGGCCCAAGGCCTCCGCAATACCCGCCCCGCGTGCGCCGTACATACCTATGGCATGTACTTCATCCAAATAAGTCAAGCATCTGTATTTCTTCGCTAGTGTAACAATCCCAAAGATGTCGGCAATGTCACCATCCATAGAGTAAACGGATTCAAAGATGATCAGTTTCGGGCAATCGATGTCGACGGTTTTCAGAAGTGACTCGAGGTGGTCTGCGTCATTGTGTCTGAAGATGTGCTTTTGGTTTTTAGATGAGCGAATGCCATTAATGATGGAGGCATGATTCTTTTCATCAGAAAAGATTATTAGCTCTGGGAACATCCTCAGTAAACATTGCAAGGTGGCATCGTTTGAAGAGTAACCGGTCGGGTAAACCAGTGCAGCTTCTTTTTGATACCAGTCTGCAATCGAGACTTCCAATTCAGTGAGGTATTGGTGCGTGCCACCAATATTACGAGAGCCGCCGGAGCCAACGCCATGCTGTTGGATGGCATCCACGGCGGAGGCCATGACCAGATCATTCTGAGACATACCCAGATAGTCGTTACTGCACCAGACCGTGACGGGCTTGCCGTTGGATAACGCACGAGGGTAATTGTCTCCAATGCGATTGATGTCCGTAAATATTCTGTATTCGCCGGATTGTTTTATGCGAGCCAATTGGCTTTCCATTATTTCATACATCAGCAATTTGCTCTTTTTTTGTTATGCCTCATGCTTATTTTATTGCGAGATGTAACAAACTGAAATAATTCAAAACATCAAATTATCCAATATAATCATTCACTTATTGCATTCGAGATAGGACATAGCCTCGCGACCATACTCCTGCCAGTGGGCTCACCCAAAAGAACCACCTCATCAGGTGCTCACAGAAGTATACTTGAATCACTCAGCACTTAATGACCTCCTCATCCAACCGCTAATACCAAGCCAATACGCCAGCACGCCATAAACATCGGAGCCTCTCTGGCTAATGCTTGCCGGATAACGTCAGGCTCTTCGCTTTCGCCCCTTTGATTTCTTGCATTTGCCAACAGTCCATTGAACCAGTGTGACTCCAGATAGTTCAGAGCCGCCTTCAATGCTGATGTGTGGAACGCCCCACAGTAAAAACAAGATCACTCACCGTAATAAGCTTTCCTCAGCAAAGTTTCCAGCTCAGAGATCAGTGGCATTCTTGGGTTTGCCGTAGTGCACTGATCTTCAAAAGCATGATCAGCCAGCATTTTGACTTTTTCCATAAACCCTTTCTCAGAAACCCCCAGCTCTTTCAGAGATAAAGGCATCCCCAGCCGCTTCATCAATTTACGAACAGCATTGGCCAGGGATTTGACTCCTTCTTCAGGGGTTTTACAGGGCAGGCCCAGCGCCCTGGCCACTTCGGTATATTTCTCATGGGCGATGTAATGATCGTATTTCGGGAAAGAAGCCACCTTGGAAGGATTCGGACACCCGTTGTACTCAATCACATGAGGCAACAACAGTGCATTGGCCAAACCATGGGGAATATGGAACTCATGCCCCAAATTATGAGCCATAGAGTGATTGATACCCAGGAAAGCGTTGGCAAAGGCCATACCGGCAATGCAGGAAGCATTATGCATCTTTTCCCTGGCTACCTTGTCAGCTTCTTCGCAGGATTTCGGCAGATACTCAAAAACCAACTGAATCGCCTTCATAGCCAGGGCATCCGTATAATCTGACGCCATCACAGAGACATAAGCTTCCAGTGCGTGAGTCAGGACATCCAGACCTGTGTCTGCGGTCACCTTTTTGGGCACCGTCAGCACCAGATTCGGGTCCAGAATGGCTACATCAGGCGTTAACTCATAGTCGGCCAGAGGATACTTGATGCCTTTCTCTTTATCGGTAATAACGGCAAAGGAAGTCACCTCAGAGCCGGTTCCGGACGTTGTGGGAATAGCCACCAGTCTGGCTTTCTTGCCCAGTTTCGGGAACTTGTAAACCCGCTTGCGGATATCAAAAAACTTCTGGGCCATACCCGCAAAATCAGCTTCTGGCTGCTCGTAGAACAACCACATGCCCTTGGCCGCATCAATAGGAGAGCCACCACCCAGAGCAATCACGACGTCCGGATTGAACAGCGCCATATCCTCGGCACCCTCGCGAATAGTCGCCAGACTCGGATCGGCCTCAACCTGATTAAATACCCTCACCTGCACTGGCACCGGACGTTTTCTCAGGTGGTACCGAACCTTTTCAACATATCCCAGACTCTGAATCACCTCGTCTGTCACGATGAACACACGAGAAATGTCGGGCATTTTTTCAAGGTATTGCAGGGAGTTGGCTTCGAAATAGATTTTTCTGGGCACTTTGAACCATTGCATATTAACCCTGCGCTTGGCCACGCGCTTGACGTTGATGAGGTTAACAGCAGAAACGTTGGACGTCGTACTGTTCCCACCATAGGTGCCACAACCCAGAGTCAGGGAGGGCATGTTGGTGTTATAAATATCACCAATAGCACCATGGGTGCTTGGTGAGTTAATGATAATACGACCGGCCTTCATCGCCAGCGAGAATTCATCAATCACATCATCGTTCTGGGAGTGCAGAACAGCGGAATGCCCGAGACCACCGAAGTTCAGCATCTGGTCGGCCAGTTCAATACCATGTTGGGTATCCCTGGCCTTGAGAAAGCCCAACACCGGCGAGAGCTTCTCGCGGGACAGGGGAAACTCGGGCCCAACCCCTTCAATCTCAGACGCGATAACCCTTGTCTCTTGCGGTATTTTAATATCTGCCAGCGCAGCAATATCGGATGGCTTCATCCCCACAATCTTACTGTTGACATGGCCATCAATAATGACCACTTCAGCCAGGCGATCGGTCTCTTTGGGAGAGGTGAAATAGACATTCAGCCTCTTCATCTCTTCCTTAAAAGAAGCATAAACTTCGTCGTGTACTATGGCAGCCTGCTCGGAGGCACAGATCATTCCGTTATCAAAACTCTTGGACAGAACCAGATCATTGGCGGCCTGCTTGATATTGGCAGTGCGATCAATAACACAGGGCACATTACCCGGACCCACCCCCAGAGCCGGCTTGCCAGAAGAATAGGCGGCCCGAACCATACCTGAACCACCGGTGGCGAGAATGACTGAGATCTCGGGATGGGTCATCAACTTCTGAGTGGCCTCCAGCGATGGATGCTCTACCCAGAGTATGCAATCTTCTGGCGCTCCTGCCTCTATGGCCGCATCGCGAACAATTCTTGCCGCTTCTGTTGAACATTGTTGTGCCGAAGGGTGAAAAGCAAAAACAATAGGATTACGCGTCTTGGCAGCAATAATAGACTTGAACATGGTGGTGGAGGTGGGGTTTGTCACTGGCGTGATACCACAGACAACGCCTACTGGTTCAGCTACCAACATGAAATCCTCCTCCTCATTATCTTCAATCACACCGACAGTTTTATCGTATTTGATAGAATGGTAGATGGACTCAGTCGCAAAGATGTTTTTGGTGACCTTATCTTCGAGGATTCCCCTTCCGGTTTCCTCAACGGCCATTCTCGCCAGCTCCATGTGAGCAGACTGCCCTGCCAGAGCCATAGCCCGTGTCACCCGGTCCACGTCTTCCTGGTTGAGCTTCAGGTACTTTTCTCTCGCTATCCCGGCTCGCTTAAGCAGACCATCCAGCTGCTCATTCACACTGGACGCACTGTCGTGTTTTTTCTCCCTGGCCTTGGCTGCTGATTTATTACTCACCATGAGAAGCACCTCACACTGTCGTTTATTAAGGCAAAATCACTCGCTAAGACATAGTTGGTTCGAAATATTCTTACTCTTGGGCACTGTGTCCGGGCTATCGGACTCTAATCCGGAACTGCTTGTCTACTGACTTTCTCTGGCAATTCTGAAAAAAGGGAGCCCATGCCCCCCCTGTCGGTCATTGAATAAATGCATCAAGGGCTGCTTGTACATCCTTGATGGTAGGTTGATTTACCACATCATTGGCCAGCTTTTGCAATGCTTCGAAACGCTGCTCTCTGAGCACTTTTTTAACCCTGGGAATCGACGTAGCACTCATACTGAACTCATCCAGCCCTAAACCCGCAAGTATCAAAGCGGCACGCTCATCGCCCGCCATTTCTCCACACATACCGGTCCACTTGCCTGCTTTATGAGAGCAATCAATCACCCGTTTGATGGCACGCAGTACAGCGGGTGACATAGGTTCATAGAGATCAGCAATCATTTCATTGCCACGATCCACAGCCAGAACGTACTGGGTCAGGTCATTGGTACCGATACTGAAGAAGTCCACTTCTTCAATCAGCAGGTCGGCAATCATAACCGCAGCAGGGGTTTCCACCATGATTCCTGCCTCAACATGGTCATCAAAGCACACGCCTTCATTGCTGAGCTCTGACTTGACCGCTGCCATCATGGCATTCAGCCGACGGGCTTCTTCCACGGAAATGACCATGGGGAACATAATCTTCAGTTTGCCAAAAGCACTGGCTCTGAAAATGGCACGTAACTGGGTGTTAAGAATTTCAGGCTTGTCAAAGCACATTCGAATGGCTCGCCAGCCGAGAAACGGATTCAGTTCCTCAGGCAGATCAAGATAGGGCAGCTCCTTGTCACCACCGATATCCAGAGTGCGGATAATTACCGGCCGCCCCCCCATGGCTTCAGCAACGGCCTTATAAGCCTCGAACTGCTCTTCTTCCGAAGGCATTTGAGTGCGGTCCATAAACAGGAACTCGGTTCTGTAGAGACCCACACCTTCAGCACCATGACGATCAGCTCCTCCGATATCCTTGACCGTACCAATATTGGCACAGACTTCGAAGGCTTTACCGTCCAGGGTCTCGCAGGGGAGATCCTTAAGCTTGGTCAGCTCAATACGTTCTTCATCCAGCTGTTTCTGAAGCGTCCGGTAGTAATCCAGCGCGGAGGCATCAGGATTCACCAGCACTTTATTGTTGATGGCATCAAGCACCACCTGATCACCACTCTGAATTCTGTCAGTCGCCACCCTGGCTCCAACAATGGCGGGCAACTCAAGAGAACGAGCCATAATAGCAGAGTGAGAAGTACGACCACCGACGTTGGTCACAAAACCCCAGACCTTTTTGAGATCAATCTGGGAAGTATCAGAGGGAGTCAGGTCATTGGCAATAATAATAGAACCCTCTTCCACCTCCTCCAGAGAGGTCACAGGAATACCCAGCAAATTCTTCAGCATCCTGCGCCCTACATCCCTGATATCCGCTACACGCTCACGCAGATACGGGTCGTCCAGCTCTTCCAGCATACTGACATTAGCCATAATGGCGTCATTCAGTGCCGCATCTGCCGGTTTCAGCGAACGGATTGCTGAAATAACTTCTTCTTCCAGCTCTTCGTCTGTTGCCACCAGAATGTGACCTTCAAAGACTTCAGCTTCCTCTTCCCCCAGTTTGCCTGCAGTTTTATCACGAATGGCTTCAAGCTGCTCAACTGCGCGATCTCTGGCCTGCCTGAAGCGAGTGATATCCGCCTCGACCTCAGAGTTGTCCAGAACGCCATCGCTGATCTGTATTTCGACCTCTTTCAGCACAAAGGCGTTACCAATGGCCACGCCGGAAGACGCAATGATGCCTGAAAACATGATCTTACCCACTCAAAAAGTTACCTGCCGGGAAAAACAGCCCGCCCGCCCTCTTCTCATGATGAAAAGTGACGCAAACTACTCTTCTCGGCTCATAGCTGCTCAGCTACCGGAGTATCAGGCTTGTAAGCGACAGGATACAACCGGCAATCAATCACACAAACCCTGACATAGCTCGACAAATTATTTCAAAACGTGCACCTGAATACGGAGTTTCTTACAAACTTCATTGCTTATAGAGAGACCCACTCCAAGATAGTGCATCATCTAATTAATCGCCTGCCGTATGATGAACAGCCACACTAAAATAAACACCATCAACAAGCGGTTTAGAATGCCTTCAAACCATAAAAAGCCCACTGCTATGTAATGTTTTTTCATTAATAAACCGGATCAATCCACTAACATTCAGGGTTGCTTCAGGGAGGCGACGTTATTTAGCACTTCAATCCCAAAAAAAGACGTGTCACTCCTTCAGGAAATACTAAAAAAGCCCCCACCTTCTCACAAAAAATTGCTCCACACCTTAATAGGATTGACCTCCAGCCAATATACGCATTACTACCTAACACCCTGTCAACAGACCGCTGCAAGCATTTTTTTACGACATACTTCAATAAAATACTCAGAATTTTCATACACCTTACCCAATGACTCTTTTCATTAAACGACAACATTATTTTAATAAAGAGGAAATATAATTCTTGTCAACATAAGCCCCCTGAAAGGATCAAGGCATTAATAAGCTGAAAAAATTCTTAAACTCTCTTTCTATATAACTGGAGAAAGATAAAGTTTTTTTGTTAGACTTCAGGCAAGCCAAGTTTCCGGCCTCAGGATTAATTTGCATCACAGCATAAACATTTCAGTTTGCACGGCTCAGTATGAAAGTGTTATCAAACTTCATCGTTGACTGATACTCAAACTGATTCAGACTCAGCTCTCCCGACCACTGACCGAGGAAACCTTTATGGCACTGGTATCCATGACCGAAATGCTGAAAAAAGCTCTGGAAGGCAAGTACGCAATTGGCCAGTTCAATATCAATAATCTGGAGTGGACTCAGGCTATACTGACTGCCGCCCAGAAAACCCGGTCTCCCGTTATTCTTGGTGTATCTGAAGGCGCGGCTCGTTATATGGGTGGCTTCAAGGTGATTACCGCGATGGTAAATGCCCTGATCGAGAGCATGAAAATTACTGTACCGGTTGCTGTTCATCTGGATCACGGTTCCAGCATTGAAAAATGCAAAGAAGCCATCGAAGCCGGTTTCTCTTCCGTGATGATCGACGGCTCTCACGGCCCATTCGAAGAGAATGTTGCCATGACCAAAACCGTGGTTGAGTATGCTCACGCTCTTGGCGTATCCGTTGAAGCGGAACTGGGTGTTGTTGGTGGTCAGGAAGACGACGTTGTTGCAGATAGCTGCATCTACGCTGATCCGCAGGAATGTAAAGAGCTGGTTGAACGCACTGGCGTAGATTGTCTGGCCCCTGCTCTCGGCTCTGTTCACGGCCCATACAAAGGCCTGCCAAATCTGGGCTTTGAAGAAATGTTGCAGGTTAAAGAGCTGACGGGGGTGCCACTGGTTCTGCATGGCGGCACAGGCATACCGACTGCCGATATCCAGAATGCCATCAGCCGTGGCACCGCCAAGATCAACGTAAACACAGAAAACCAGATCGCCTGGACTAACATGGTTCGCAAGGTCCTGGCCAACGACGCTGAAGTTTACGACCCACGTAAGGTCATTGGCCCGGGTAAAGAAGCCATCATTGAAACCGTCATGGGTAAAATCCGTGAGTTCGGCTCCGAAGGCAAAGCCTGATTTAAGTACTCAACCATACGAAATCATATTTTCTGACTTCTTGTTCAGGCACTCGCGGCAACTGCTCCTGCGTTGCTCTAGCTCCTGCATCCATGCAGTCGTGATGCGTTGCAACTCTGGTCACATAGCTTGCTATGTTCCCGTCGTTGCGCCTTGCAGAGCACCTGCCCAATAAGCCAGAAATATTCGATTCCGTATGGCTGAGTACTTATCAGCCCGGTAGTTCAGACTAACGGGCTTATTATTTGCCCACCTCTTTCTTATCTGAACTAGTATTCAGATACCTGAAGCCGTTCATGTTTTGCACCACTCCCAAGAAACAGGGATAATAGCCACCGAATTCAATCACCCCTTGATTAGCAGGAGCAGGCAATGGCCCTGATCAGCTTGCGTGAGATGCTCGACCACGCCGCAGAAAACAACTACGGTGTCCCCGCATTTAATGTCAACAACCTGGAACAGATGCGCGCCATTATGGAGGCTGCCGACGAGACTGACTCCCCGGTCATCGTTCAGGCTTCTGCAGGCGCCCGTAAATACGCAGGTGCCCCTTTCCTGAGACACCTGATTCTGGCCGCCACTGAAGAGTTCCCCCATATTCCAGTCGTTATGCATCAGGATCACGGTACCAGCCCCGCTGTATGCCAACGTTCCATCCAGCTTGGCTTCACCTCCGTGATGATGGATGGCTCACTGAAAGATGATGGCAAAACACCGTCTTCCTACGATTACAACGTTGATGTAACCCGTCGCACAGTAGAAATGGCACACGCCTGTGGTGTTTCTGTAGAAGGCGAACTGGGTTGCCTGGGCTCTCTGGAAACCGGACAGGCCGGTGAAGAAGACGGCGTCGGCGCAGAAGGCACCCTGTCACACGATCAGCTGCTGACAGACCCGGATGAAGCAGCAGAATTTGTAAAAGCCACTCATGTGGATGCCCTGGCCATTGCCTGCGGTACCAGCCACGGCGCCTACAAATTCACTCGTCCACCGACAGGCGATATTCTGGCGATCGACCGTATTCGTGAAATCCACCAGCGCATCCCGAACACCCACCTGGTGATGCACGGCTCCTCTTCTGTTCCCCAGGAATGGCTGAAAGTCATCAACGAAAACGGTGGGCAAATCCCTGAAACTTACGGTGTACCGGTGGAACAGATTCAGGAAGGTATTCGTCACGGCGTTCGCAAGGTCAACATTGATACCGACCTGCGTCTGGCGTCTACGGGCGCTATTCGCCGCTTCATGGCAGAAAACCCTTCCGAATTTGACCCGCGCAAATATTTCGCAGTGGCCACCAAAGCCATGAAAGACATCTGCATCCAGCGTTATGAAGCGTTCGGCGCTGCAGGTCAGGGTTCAAAGATTGGCAACACCAGTCTGGAAAGCATGTTTATTCGTTACGGTAAGGGTGAGCTGGACCCAAAAATCCAGTAATACAACCGTCGCTTGATCACAAAAGCCAACCTCCTCCGGGGTTGGCTTTTTTATGCTTAAACTACTTTAAAACAGATTCAGGAGTGAGCCATGCTGTATGGAGTGGATATCGGTGGCACTAAAATGGAGCTGGCCGTTTTTGATCATGAGCATAACAAACTCGTGAGCAAACGCTTACCCACACCGACCGACTCCTACGATGCCTTTAAAAAAGCCATACGTGAACTGGTATTAGAAACCGATCGTGAATTAAACACACGAGGTAGTGTAGGTATTGGTATTCCCGGATTTGTTAATCCTGATACCGGCAAGGCTCAGTGTGCTAATGTGCCCTGTACCAACAACCAGAATCTGCAAGTTGATCTTGAATTACTTCTGGATCGCCCCATCAAAATTGAAAATGATGCCAACTGCTTTGCCCTGTCGGAAGCCATTGGCGGAGCAGGTGATAAAATTCCTACGGTTTTTGGGGTGATTCTCGGAACCGGTTGTGGTGGCGGTCTCTATATCAACGGCAAGATTCATGATGGTAGAAACAACCTGGCAGGCGAATGGGGACACACACCACTGCCCTACCATGTTTTCAAACTGGCTGGCGAAGACTTCCCCATCATCAAGTGTGGCTGTGGCATGCACGGCTGTCTGGATAACTACCTGTCAGGCAGAGGTCTGGAGCTGGCATATAAGCATGTTGCCGACGAGTCCCGGTCAGGCAAAGACATAGTACAACTATACCGCCATCATGATACCCGGGCAGAACGAGCTGTTGAGATTTACTGTGAACTGCTCGCCTCGGGACTGGGTGCCATGATCAATATTCTGGACCCTGGTGTCATTGTTCTGGGTGGCGGCCTGTCAAACTTTGATGAACTCTACGAACTGGTTCCTCCTCTGCTGCCAAAATACACTCTGAACATCGGACAACTGCCGGAGATACGCAAGGCAGAATTCGGTGATGCCGGGGGTGTGCGTGGTGCTGCTATGCTGAATGCCTGATTTCTGAAAAGGGTCTACGCTTTCCTGCATGTCTTATTCGTCTACTTTATTCTTCTGATAGTAAGAGGCACCAATGACTCCTTACCAAAGGCTTGCAGGATGCCCGGGCTGCAATAAACAGTTCTTAAAAGTCAGCGCACTGATAATCAGACACCTCGGCACTATCCAGCTCATGGCTCTGTTCAGTTTTTGTTTTCACATGTCAGTGCAAGCGGATGACGGGGTTCAGATGAGTAAAATCCATGAAAACTGTCATAAAGCCATGCGAGACCGTCATCATTTCGATCCCTTTCATTTCCCCAAACGTCTGAGATGCAAAAGCATCCTTCACACTGAAAAGGGTCTCTTTATCGAGAAGACCGCATTCGTGCCTCCCAACAGGCTGGAATACACTTGTCGCTCATTTGCGAGAAATACCTCTGAGAAAGCCCAGTTGTCTGAATGCCAGGCAATGTCAAATAAAACCGTGTCCCCCAGCCGAGCCGTCAAAATACCCGACTACCCCTACCCAATCGTACTCATCAAAGACGATATCTATCTGCATCCCACGCAGACCCTGTCAGAACTCATTACCTCTGTCCTGTACAACGGTGGCAATCTGGCTGCTGCCTTCTTCCATGGCATGATCTACTGGGAAATATGGCAAAATTATCAACTCTCTAACAATGCCTTCGCTCTTCGACTGATGATGCTCGGCCTGGTCTGGAACTCTCTTGCAATCTATAAACACAGCCTGCATGCCATTAACACTCATCGTGAACATGAATTCACCACCTGGGAAACCTTTTTTGAAACTATCAGCATGCCCATTGAAATAGAGCTTGAAGCACCGGAAGTCATTAAGGCATTAAAATTATTACCAACTTTCCGGAACGATATCTATTTAACGAAAGATTCCCCGGACGACATCTATTTAATGAAAGGGCTGGTATTTTTTGGACTCACCTGGCTGAACTGCTATGTCACTGTAACTTCCTGGATTTCATACTCCCTGGACAATGCTTACCATGAGTACTGCCCGACTCAGGCCTCTGCCCCCGAAAACGCCCACTGCATCAAACAGATAGAAGAAATGCACGTTCTTCTGGATCAATAGATTCCCACGTAACAAAAAACTTTACCCGGAATGTCTGGCTGAAACAGGATGACCTGCTGCAGGTCTGAGCTTTTCCAGAAGGTCTCTGGCGACAGAAACAGAAATGGTTTTTTTCATGGAGATGAACTTAGCGGGTGTCGCAAAACTCCATTGTGCAAAAACCATTCTTTTTTACAATTCATCAAAAAGGTCTACGCTTCCCTGCAGATCTGCTCCTTTTGAAAGGAAGAGGCAACAATGAATCCTTCCCATAAGCCTGCAGGATGCCCGGGCTGCAATAAATTGTCTTCAAAACTCAGCTCACTGAAAATTAAAATGCTCAGCACTGTTCAGCTGATTGCGTTACTCGGCTTTTATTTTCATACGCCGACACAAGCAGACGACGGCGTTCAGGTGAGTAAAGCCCATGAAAGCTGTCATAAAGCCATGAGGGATCGCCATCAGCTTGACCCCTTTTATTTTCCCAGGCACCTGGTATGCCATACCATCCTTTCAAATGAGGAGCGTTGGATCTTCGAGAAAACTGTTTTTGTGCCTCCCAACACACTGGAATACGCATGTTACTCATTTCCCTCATTGACCTTTAACAGCTCTGGGAAAAACCTGCTCCCTGACTGTCAGACACTGTTGAAAATAGCTACCTACAGCAACCATGTCTATGAAATACCCGACTACCCTATCGTGCCCATAAAAGATGATATCTATCTACATCCAGAGTCTTTATCAGAACTCGCTACTTATGCCCTGTACAATGGGGGTGGCAACCTGGTTGAAATTTTCTTCCATGGCATGATCTACCAGAAAATATGGAACACTTATCAGCTATCAAACAGTGTCTATGCCTTTCCGATGATGATGCTCGGCATGGTTTGGAACTCCCTTGAAGCCTATAAACACAGCCTGTACATCAACATCCATCGTAGCGAATTCAGCTTTTGGGAATTTGTGCTTGAAGTGTTCAGTAATTGCATTGAGATAAGCCTTGGCACGCCAGATATCTTTGATGCTTTAAGCTTCTGGCCTAAGACTTTCCGGGGCAAGATTGAGGCAATGAAAGAAATAGCATTCTTTGGGTTGATCTGGATGAACTGTATGATTGCTTCACCCTCCCGAACGCCTAATCCCGGTTATGATGAGAATTGCCCTGAACTGGCTTCTACCCCCTCAAACATCCGCTGCAGCAAACAGATAGAAGAAATGCACGTTCTTCTGGACCAGTGACTTTGATAAAATCGTCGCAATCATTTAGTTACGAAAAATCATCAATCCCCTGCAGGGCTGCCTGTAAGTCGACTAACTGCCCCTTTACTTTTTGATAAGTTTCATAGATTTTGATGGTTTCTTGCAGTTTGACATCATCCTCAAGTGACCTTCTGTCTGGATCATAAATAGCTGCAGCATCTTTTGCCAATTCCAGTGTCTTCATTAATTCCGCGCAAATACCAGCGTTACTGAGTAATTTGGGTGTAGGGTCAGCCTCAGGGCGATTGACAGCCTGTTTGGCATGATCCCCTGCAGACTGGACATTAACAGTATCCACCTGCTTGTTCAGTTGCGCCCTGTGGTATGCGACTGTTGACTTTTTTACGGTACCGCGACGCATAGCCATGGCGTAGTTAATTACGTCCCGGGCAGCTTCCGAATCGATATCCACACGGGGGACATAAGTTTCCCATTTGCGGCTGATTTTAAGACACTCAAGTCGTAATTCGATAATAGCGTCGGTCAGCTGTTTTTTTTCTTCCTGACGTGCAACAAGCTCATCCGACAGATTGCATTCTGTTGAACTTTCAGGGACCTTTGCCTCTGGAGCCCTCGCTGCTGCCTTTGCATCTTTCTCCCGAACACCAACCAGAAAAGGCGAATCCTCAGGCACCTCAGGAAAGGTAATGGTGCACTCGTCCAGTTTTTTGGGTGCAGCATTTTGCTGTCTGTCGGAAGGAATATAGGGAACAACATGTTTCGGCACGACAGGTAGCGTGTCAGTTATAGAATCATCGTCGTCTGGATCACGATTCAGGACTTCATGGGCAGCCGCCATGAGATCTTGCATGAAAGCCTCGTGACCAGGAATGGCCAAAACGGGAAAATTGGGTACCATATAATCACCACATAACCACCATGAAAAACATTTACTCCCAGAAAAAATGCCGAGAATAACTGACAAAACCACCAGAAATTTCCTGAAATTCACACCATACCCTTCAAAGGATATGCAGACCTTCAGAGCAGACCAACCTGTAAAAAAATCCTGTAACGCCAGTGTTGGCCGTTGATTTAGACTGAGAAAAAAAATCAATTACCCATCCTTATTTCAGTGATTTTCACCGTCTGATCACGACTGGCGGTTAACACATAGCGAACATCGCTACTGAAGGTGGCTGAGTCGACTGCACCCTGATGCGAAATGGTGCCTTTCACTACCCATGATCCATCAATCTCCTGGCCAATGATTTTAGCCGTTTTATCTTTACTCGCAGTCACCACATGGCGACCATCAGAGCTGAAGATCGCTGAATTGACCTCGTCGTCATGAGCAATGGAAGCTTTTTCTTTCCAGACTCCATCGGCCCTCAGAACATAGATTTTCACTGTTTTATCATAGCTGGCAGTCACCACATGGCGACCATCGACGCTGAAAGTGGCTGATACCACCGACTTCTGATGGACAATGTTGGCTTTTCGTTGCCATGATCCATCGGCCTTCTGACCATAGATTTGCGCCATACCATCTCTACTGGCAGTTACCACGTGAATGCCATCGGGGCTGAAGCTAGCTGAGTTGACCTCACGAAAATGCCTGATGTCAGCCTTTTCTTTCCAGAATCCATCGGAATCCTGGCCGAAGATTATCACCATGTAATCGCAGATGGAGTCGGGGGTGAATAGATCCATATTGTTCGCAAACATTTGACCAATGGTCATCACGTGGGCGCCATCGGGGCTGAAGATGGCTGAGTCTAGATTACTGTCATGGGTAATAGTGTCTTTAAACAGCCATGATCCATCTTCCTCTCGGTAATGGATCCTCAGCTTCATATCATTACCAGTGGTTATCACATAGCGTCCATCAGCGCTGAAGTTGGCTGAGGTTATCGAACCTTCATGAAAAATGCTGGCTCTTGGTACCCAGGATCCGTCGGCCTCCAGACCATAGATTTGCGCATTGCAATCATCACTGGCGGTGACCACAAGAGTACCATCGGGACTGAAGATGGCTGAGTTGACCTCACGAACATGATTAATGGTCACTTTTGCTTCCCAGGATCCATCAGCCTCCTGACCATAGATTTTCGCCGTGCCATCACTACTGGCGGTGACCAGATGATTGCCATCGGTGCTGAAGTTGGCTGAATTGGTACAATCGATATGAGGAATGTTAGCTTTTACATCCCATGATCCACTGATGCTCTGACCAAAGATTTTCACTGTGTTAGGACCGGCAGACACCCTCCTGGTCAACACATGGAGGCCATCGTCGCTGAAGGTGGCTAATGCAACCCGGCCAGCATGAGAAATCTCACCATTATCAACCAATTTAAACGTTTCACATTTAGACATCAGTTCAGTCATGGTGAAATAGAAAATAGCAGGAAAATCACAACTCTCCCGGCATTGTATAAGTGATTTGATTAGTGCCTTATCATTCGTAAACTGTCCCAACCAATCGTGAAGCTGGTTGTCATCTTTTGTACTGACGATTGTTTCCAGTCGAGCCTGATGTGCCGAAGGAAACCGGTTATACCAGGCTTTTGCCAGAACATCGCCGTCTTTGATAGCATTTTTGAGGTTGGAGCATGTCCGTTTTAAAAGGTTTGCAGTTGGAAGATGCAAGTAGTCAATGATTTTATATTTCAATTCTAAGGGCATTTGCTCCAATAAAGATTCACACTGGCCAGATGCATTAATGTCTCTGCCCATACCGATACCGGTTGGCGGCTCTGATTGAGATCGCCCTGAAGGCGTCTGTATTGAATCGACAATTTTGGAATTGTCATTTAATTGCCTGATTTCTGGTGTCATTTCCAGCTCCTCTAAAATTTTATTTGTCCTTATTTTGAAACGACATTAAAAGTGGATACGGCAGTTGGACACGGATTTGGAATAAAAGTTCATACTATGTTGGTAATGGCAACCAACAGTGCTTCTGTCTTTCATCACACACTGGGCAGCGCCGCTTAGCACCAGCTCACTCCGCTACAGATTCCGAACTTCGTTGATCAATAACAGTCTGCACAGGTCCAAATCAGCGAATTCGATAATCCGCTGGATAGGATAAATTAACTCCAGAATCACCATTCGTTATAAATGCTTGCAGCTTCACAGATGCCAGAGTTACAAAACGATAGGGCAATAATCAAGGTGGGAGACAGTCGAGTCCGGTGGCAAATGAACTACCACCAGGTAACCAACAGAGCCTTTTGAAGTGAAAGCCGCCTGAAAAGTCTGGCAGGTTCTTATGTAGCACAGTGCCAGGCTATTATGATCGGCCACAGCACTTCTTGTATTTCTTACCGCTACCACAAACACAAGGATCGTTGCGACCCGGCGTTTTTTCTACCACCCTGGTGGTTGGCAGGTTCTTCAGTAACTCCAGATCAGAGACATCTTCCTGCTTCTCTTCATCAATCTCAATGGTGTAAAACCAACCATTCTCTTCAAAAATGGCCGACAGCTCCTGCTCACGCTCTTCATTCTGAACAACCACACTGGCAGGATTTTTCTCAGTACCCAGCCGGGCTGTTTTCTTACGCTCGAAACCCCGGTTGTGTTTATCCGCAAGGTTCATCAGACGGTTGCCTTCGGCATAAAGCATAGGTAGCCCACCACATTTGATCGTAAATTTTTTATCCGTACCCGATAACCTCTGAGCAGGGATAGCCAGTAAAACCGACGTAATCTACTGGATTTGAAAGGATTTAGCCAGAAGTCTGATGAATTTTTAGTCAAATTGCTCATTACTCAGCCTCCAAGGCCGCGACTCCACGCCAGCGAGCCCTGATGACCAGTTCAAGAATGCCACCAGTGAAAACCGGGTCTATCCTTTCATCCATAACCGCTATCTCCATAGAAATCTGCTACCAAGAGCTTTTTAGCCATGCAAACCCAACTTAAGTCCTGCAGGTAGAATGACTGAAATCAACGCGTAATACTTGACACTCTTTTTTTTATATTTGATTATCCGCATATTCAAATATTCAAACTTATTCTTCAATTCATAAAACAACCTGAAGTAGTGAGGTCATCATGGCAGTAAAAGTAGGTATTAATGGTTTTGGCCGAATAGGCCGTCTGGTGTTGCGTGCAGCTTTTGACTGGCCAGAGCTGGAGTTTGTCAGAATCAACGATGTAGCAGGCAGTGCCCCAACCCTGGCGCACCTGCTGGAGTTTGATTCTGTTCAGGGTCGCTGGTCACGCAATATTTCAGCCGCTGACAACCGCATTAACGTTGATGGCAGAACGATTGCCTGCAGTCAGATGAAAGAAATAGACGACATTGACTGGTCAGACTGCGATGTGGTTATTGACAGCACCGGCGTTCACAAGAAAACGTCAATCCTGCAAAAATACCTCAATCAGGGTGTCAAGCGTGTGGTTGTAAGCGCTCCTGTCAAAGAAGAAGGGGTCCTGAACGCCGTTATGGGTGTTAACGATCACCTCTTCAATCCGGAAACACACCGGATTGTAACGGCTGCATCCTGCACCACCAATTGCCTGGCACCTGTCGTAAAAGTTATTCACGAGAACCTGGGCATTGTTCGTGGCAGCATGACGACTATCCACGACATCACCAACACCCAGACCATTCTGGATGCTCCCCACAAGGATCTGCGTCGTGCCAGAGCCTGCGGTATGTCACTGATTCCCACCACCACCGGCTCTGCAACAGCCATCACCCACATCTTTCCGGAATTGAAGGGCAAGCTGAATGGCCATGCTGTTCGTGTGCCTCTGGCCAACGCTTCTCTGACCGATATGGTGTTTGAAGTGGCAAAAGACACCCGTATTGAAGAAGTGAACAGTCTGCTGAAGTCAGCCGCCGAAAATGAACTGGAAAGCATCCTCGGTTACGAGGAAAGGCCCCTGGTTTCTATCGATTATCTGGGCGATACCCGCTCCAGTATTGTCGATGCGCTCTCAACCATGGTGGTCAATGATCGAATGGTGAAGATCTATGCCTGGTACGACAATGAGATGGGTTATTCAGCCAGAACGGCTGAACTGGCCAGAAAAGTCGGGCTAGGAGCCTGAGTTAATTTCAAACCCGGCCCTGAGCCGACCAAACCGAGTGTTATACGACGGACATTTATTACCGATGACGACACTGCTTTCTATCTTGTTTCTCTGTACCGGAAACTCGGCCCGCTCTCAGCTGGCAGAAGCCATCTTTCGCAATATGGCCGATGATGACTTCAGAGTTTTCAGTGCCGGAACCCAGCCCCAGGGTATTGATGACAGAGTCTTTCAGACGCTGAAAAAACGGGGCATCGCCGCTGATGGCCTGACAAGCAAGAGTCTGGAGGATCTTGAAGAACAGCATTTTGATTATGTTATCACCCTGTGTGATAACGCCAAAAACGAATGTGCTCACTACCCTCAATCGGACGCACTGTTACACTGGGATCTTGCAGACCCCAGACGACAGGAAGGTCTGAGCCCGTTTGAAACTACTGCAGACATTCTGGAAGGACACATCAAACTGTTTCTCCAGCTGAATACCCCCAACGTTATCAAAAATGATTCCAATCCGGGCGACTTTTTCAAGCTGCTTTCTGACAATACACGACTGCGTATTCTTATGCTGATTGAGGATGAACATGAACTCTGCGTCAATGATCTGGTAGAAGCCCTTCAGGAAAGTCAGTCCAAGATTTCCCGTCATCTGGCACAGATGCGTACTTTAAAAGTGCTGAGCTCTCATCGCCGTGCCCAGAACATTTTCTATCGCCTCAATCCCAATCTTCCACCCTGGATGAAGCTGATTCTGGCGGTAACAAGAACCGGCCAGCCGGATTTTATTAACCAGGAAAAGATCCGCCTGAAAGAACAGGCTTCAAACAGCAGCAGACAAAAGTCGGGAAAGTATGGTGTTAAAGAATCTGTCGTATGACCTCAGACAGTATTTGCTGGTGACGTTCAATTACTGGAATTTCACTCTGACCGATGGCGCCCTCCGGATGCTGGTGGTACTGCATTTTTACAGTCTTGGCTATCAGTCTCTGGAAATAGCCATGCTGTTTCTGTTCTATGAGTTCTTCGGTGTCGTAACCAACCTGGTCGGTGGCTGGCTGGCGTCCAGACTGGGACTGAACCGCACGATGAACTTCGGCCTTGGCCTGCAGATTTTTGCTTTGTTGTTGCTTACCGTACCTTCCCAGTGGTTATCGGTGCCACTGGTCATGTTTGCCCAGGCCCTTTCAGGTATTGCCAAAGACCTGAATAAAATGAGTGCCAAAACAGCCATCAAAAAACTGGTCAGTAGCAAACAACAGGGTAAGCTGTACCAATGGGTCGCTATCCTGACAGGATCAAAAAATGCTCTGAAAGGGGCTGGCTTCTTTCTGGGTGGTGCACTTTTATCACTGATTGGCTTCAGAAATACACTGTTTGCCATGGCGACAGTTCTGGCTCTGGTTCTGATTATGAGTCTGATCTGGCTGAACCGGGACTTCGGCAAGTCCAGAGCAAAAGCGAAATTTAGTCATATATTTTCTGACAACCGCGCCATCAACATCCTCTCAGCAGCCAGAATGTTTCTGTTTGGCTCACGGGATGTCTGGTTTGTCATTGCCCTGCCGGTCTATCTCTCTGGTGTCTTTGAATGGAGTCACTCTGAAACCGGTGGCTTTATGGCCCTTTGGGTGATGGGTTATGGGTTTGTGCAAGGGCTGGCGCCACGAATTACCGGCAATGAAAGTGACTCACCTCCCGGACGCAGAGCTGCCACTGTCTGGGCAGCAGCACTGTTATTATCCGCAATAGCTGTTGCCTCGGGCATCCAGCTGGAATGGCACCCTGAGCTGACTATTATTGCCGGACTGCTGGTGTTTGGTGCCATCTTCGCTATTAACTCCTCACTGCATTCATACCTGATTGTCAGCTATGCCCGGGAGGATGGGGCGTCCATGGATGTGGGATTCTATTATATGGCCAATGCCATGGGTCGACTGACGGGTACCCTATTATCAGGATGGCTGTTCCAGTTGGGTGGACTGACTGTCTGCCTCTGGGTATCCTGCCTGTTTGTTGCCTTGACTACATTGATCTCCCTTGGCCTGCCGAGGCTGCATCCTCATGCTCCCTCTCCCGTTAACAAGCTTTAAGACACAGGCTGAATCCATAAAAATATGCACAAATGTACCAATAAAGCCGCTAATTTAGTCAACATCCAGTTTGAAAAGGTCAAGAGAGTGTCAGAACCCACAAAAAAAGCTCTGAAAAGTTCAATTACTATAATCCCTGTGCCATTATTCAATATTTAATCATCAGGGCAGGGTTCTCCCTGTCTTTACCGGGTCTAAGCCCTTGACTGGCAGGACTTTGACCAACCCATTGGAGAAAAATAGTGAAAAAGGTTCTCAAAGTAACCGCGTTGGCCGCAGTAGTTGCTCTTGCCGCAGGTTGTAGGGAAAACACCCAACCCGTTACTGAAGAAGTCAAGCTGGAATCCCCTGAGCAGAAAGCCGCCTACGCTATGGGGGCTTCGCTGGGCAACTACGCAGATCAAACCCTCAAGCAGCAGGAAGAAATGGGTATCACCATTGACCGTGAACTGCTCAAGAAAGGATTTATGGAAGCCTTGAATGGCGAGAGTAAGCTGAACGATGAAGAGATTCGCACCGCCCTGCAGGGTCACGAAGAGCGTATCCGACCCATCATTGAGAAAAAGGTTCAGGAGCGTCTGGACGAAGACCGCAAGAAGGGAGAAGACTTCCTGAAGGAAAACGCCAAGAGAGAAGGCGTGAAAACCACTGATTCAGGTTTGCAGTACGAAGTTATTGAAGCCGGTAAAGAAGATGCAGCAAGGCCGGGCCCTGAAGACCAGGTCACCGTTCACTATACGGGCACCCTGATCGATGGCACCGTTTTCGACAGCAGTGTTGAGCGCGGCCAGCCAGCTACCTTCCCTCTTAACGGCGTGATCAAAGGCTGGCAGGAAGGTCTGCAATTGATGCCGGAAGGCTCCAAGTACAAGCTGTATATTCCAGCTGAACTGGGGTACGGTGATCAGGCTGCAGGGTCCATCCCACCAGCTTCTACACTGATCTTCGAAGTTGAACTGCTGGATATCGCTGACGACAGCGATAAAACCAAAAATGACAAAAACAGCACTGACAAGAAGTAATTCCTGACTATCGTTTTCAGTCAGTCAAAAAGGCCGGAGATCTTCCGGCCTTTTTTTATGTTAAAAAATGAGTACAGGTCGATACCAAAGAGAATCTGAAACCTTGTCGGCTCCCATTAATCTATACTGGACTCCTGCTTAGAAAATTGTCAAAGAGACTCTATTGAGGAACTACAATGCAGCGTTCAGGTGTGGCTCTTGTATTCACTCTTCTTCTAGTGGCGGCCGTTAGTTATGGCTATGTCTTATCCGACCCTGTTCTTGTTGATATTGATCGTCGTACCGGGCAAAAACCTTATATCACCAGGGACTATTATCCTGACTGGCTGAGTTCTTCAGAAAGCCTTTCCGGATTTTCGCTGTACTATACCCGAAATTGGGTAGTGGGTCTTGGGAGTATCAATGAACAGATTGAGTACATCAAAAGGCAGTTGGTCATGAGCTGCATAAACCCTGAAGATCCTGTGCTTTTCTCCGACGCAGAATTATCAGCACTCAACGCAGGTATTCCGGGCAGGCCTGAACGGCGACCTTTTGAAGAAGGTCCTTTTGAAGAGGCTCCTTCTGAAGAGGCTCCTTCTGAAGAGGCTCCTTCTTTAGACAATGTCTCTCGCGGCAGTCCAACTGCCAGGATATCCGAACTTTTTGATCGTGCCGGTGGCATTGATGACATTCAACAATTGTTTGCAGAACAAAAACTAACCCCTCTCAGGTTGGTTGAAGATATTTATCTCTGGTACGAAAAGAAGCTGCCAGAAAGTATGAAGGATGTGCTGATTGAACAAGACAAAAATCTGGCAATGAAAATGGCTGAAGCTTCGGATCTGCGATGGCGGAATTGTACTTCAGCATACCTGGGTGTTATTGAAGAGTGTAAAAAAAAACGGATTATTAGAGAGCTGGAAGGTATTCCTATTGCCGTAAGCTCAGAAATCAATGTTGCAGGGTATTACCCGACCGCTGGCCTTCGTCGCAAAATGGCCTATCATCCGACCTTTTACATGGCGTTTGAAAATACTGAATCTGAAGTGGTCCAACGGTTAAAGAGTGAGGGAGTTATTATTCTGGGGTCAACCCATCAACATATTCTCGGGCTTGGAGCAACGGGAGAAAATCCACAATTTCCCAGGATCTCTAATCGATTCAGTCCTTTCCATGTCGCGGGTGGATCATCCAGTGGCAGTGCCCTGATGGCTGCTCTTGGCTTGTCGCCATTAACAGTAGGTACCGATAATGGAGGGTCTGTATCCATTTCTGCCTCACTAAATGGTTTACCCGGTCTTAAACCCACCACAGACAAACTGTCCACCAAAAATTATGACTACGCAGTGCCGGCTCTGACGGCTATTGGACTTATTGGTAACCGTTTTAAAGATATTGCCCTCGGTTATCAGGTTTCAAGCGGAATTCATCCCACCCCTCAAGTAGCTGAGGCTTTGAAGACTCTAAAAATAGGCCTTGATCCTGATTGGCTTGAACATGCAGATAAAGAAGTTTCAGAGAAAACATTTGAATGTCTTGACCGATTGGGAACCCAACTTAAAAAACTGCAAAGTCACAAAGACAGCCTCTTTGTCAGAATGCAATTTATGCCTGAGAACTTCAGAAAACGGCTCTGGGCGACCCATATGATCCTGTTTGGGCATGGTGCAGCGGAGGGGAAATTCAAATTTGTAGGCAAAACTGATGGTATGGACTTACCCCATGAAACTGAAATGGCTCTGTTGATGGGCAAGGCCCTGTCTTATGAACAAGTCCAGCGAGCCAAACAAAACCAGAGAGACCTGGTCGGTCATTTTGAAAACAATATATTTTCAAAGGTTGATGTTATTGCCATGCCTACGACCTTAACGCCTGCTACAGCCAAATTGAAACACTGGCTAACAAATACAGCTGGCGAGTTGAATTTTGCCACCACGTATCTTCTGGCATTCAATACTTCGCTGGCCAACCTGACAGGCAGCCCAAGGATAACCATCCCCTGCGGCTTTAATCATGAAGACCTGCCTTTTGGTCTTCAGCTAATGGGTGCTTTTCATAGTGAATACCTGTTGCTTGCACTTGGCAATTTGCTTGAGCAGGAAATGGACGGAGAACTCAGAAAAAAGGCGGATAGCAACACGTTTTTGAAACGTTTTAAACCCTATCAAAAACCATCCCCTGATGATGGTGGCAGTGTTCCTTATAAAGTCAGGAAAGGAGATTTGTAGCTATTGCGCACCATGATGGTCAAAATTCCTTTCGCAGCACTGCTGCTTCCGCTGCCGTCTAGGAGGCTGACCGAGAATAGACTGCCCTACTGCGGCGGCAGCAAATTGGTCTGAAAATCCGCTTTTGTTCGTCAAATAGCTCGCTATTCACCGGGTAGAAGGAGCTACCAATTGTAGCTCCAACCCCCTCAGATCCCGGCGTGCGGATTTCCCGCACCGGGCTCTTCGATATTTGACTCACAGCACAGCCATGGATTTCATTGCCATAAAAGGCAGCATTATCCTCGGTTTCTGTAGCGGCAGAAGCTGCTTGAGGTTATGGTACTTTTCCCATGGAATCTTGCCTTTCCGGCATCGGCTACACAGCATCTTGTACCAGTAGCGGTCAACAAACCGGTAAAGCTTCTCCATACTTCGGAAGTTTCCTCCCAGACCGTAATACGCATAATGCCCTCTCAACCGTCGATTGATCGCTGTCACTTGTTCGTGCAGCGGTTCATGGCGTATTCGTCTCAGCAGTTCCTTCAGTTTGGCTATGCTGCGTCTTAGGCGGGATTTTTCCGTTCTCCTTCCCACCATGAAGTTTCCTTTCAGATTCCTTGTGCAGTAGTGCGTAAAGCCAAGGAAGTAAACCGTTTCCGGTCGTCTTCCCCCACGACTGGCAAAACGTCCGAACCTGACTAACCGGGTTTTATCCCGCTCCAGTTTCAACGCAAACTTCTCCAGTCGCTGTGGCAGCACATTCATGAACCGCTCCGCATCACTGCGATACTGAAAACACACCACAAAGTCATCAATGTACCTGATCAGCCATGCCTCGCCTTTTAGCCGAGGCTTGACCATGCACTCGAACCAGAGGTCAAGTACATAATGCAGGTACAGGTTGCTCAGAACTACGCTGATCGGCCCACCCTGAGGCGTACCTTCTTCACACTCTTGCAACTCCCCGGCCTCCATCACCCCGGCTTTCAACCAGCGCCGTATAAGGTTCAGGATTCTGGGATCACCGACCCGGTGTTCCACAAAACGAAGCAGCCATCCATGGTCAAGACTCCCAAAGAAGTTCTTCAAGTCCGCTTCCAGCACCCAGCTGACCTTTCGGCCTGAAACCACCTCGTTAAAAGTGGACAGGGCATGGTGCGCTCCCAGTCGTGGCCTGCCACCCATGGAACAGGGCAAAAAGTCCTGCTCATAAATAGCATTCAGCACATCAGCAACACTTCGCTGCAAAGCCCGGTCATTGATGCAGGGAACACCCAGAGGGCGCTTTTCCTTTTTTCCCGGCTTGGGTATCCATGCCCTTTTGACCGGCGGTGCCTTGTAGCCTTGCCGATGGATAGACGTCAGTGTCTGTTCCAACCACCGCTTAAAGTCTTTCTTTGTCTCTTCGACAGTCAGCCCATCGACTCCGGGCGATGTGTTGTGTGGAATCTTGTTCAGATTCATACACAGGCTCGCCGGGGTAATATGATGTGCCAGACTTGTAAAGCGAAGTTTCGGATAACTCCGGGCTTTCGCTGCTACCCTCTCCAGTCCCGTTGCCATGGCTGGTTTACCTTCTCACTGCGTAAAAGACCGTAACTCCCTCAGATGTGGAGCCCATGTTTCCCTGGAAAGGCTCAAATACCGCCAGCCGCTTCCCCATGTGACGGGCTCTCCCCGCCTCGGAGTACTATCAGCTGGTCTGACTTCCTGAACGTCATCAAGTCGTTCTTGCTTTACAGGCTCGTCGGACCCTACAGGCTCCGCCTGAACGTTCAGGATCTCCCTTGTTCACGTAAAATCATTCGATAACATGCCGTGGGTACGAACCCCGGAAGCAGTCGGGATGCCTTGTCATTAGCGGAGCTCCCGACTTCCGCTTTCCCCATTGAGAAAGAAGGTCAGCTACTTCAACCACGTTCAATTTCGGGGCTAATTATCCCTTAGCAGACGTTACGGCCTGTTATCACCCTGTCTACGCTTCGCAGTAGTCGTTACCTTCTACCACGCAAGACTCGGTACACGGCTGCCGACCACAGCTTTACCGCGATGACCATTTCAGGCCACAAGATTTTACGCGCTTGCAAGGCGCAATCCTCACAAAACCGAATTTTCATCCTCAATTTTCTGCCGTCCTCGCTACGGGCGCTATTCTCGGTCAGCCTCCTAGCAGCCTGTCGGACTTAAGACTATCCTACTGCGGTTGCAATAAATTGGTCTAAAAATCTCTGTTTCTTCGTCAAATAGCTCGCTATTCTCCTCAGAAACAGAGATTTTTATCCTCAATTTCTTGCAATCCTCGCTACGGACGCTTAAGTCCGACAGGCTGCTAGGAGCCTGACCGAGAATAGCGCCCGTAGCGAGGACGGCAGAAAATTGAGGATGAAAATTCGGTTTTGTGAGGAGAATAGCGAGCTATTTGACGAACAAAAGCGGATTTTCAGACCAATTTGCTGCCGCCGCAGTAGGGCAGTCTATTCTCGGTCAGGCTCCTAGGAGCCTGACCGAGAATAGGCTTATCTGTTATGATAAGCCTTAAACCAACTCTGATTATGCCAAATGTCACCACCACCAAAGTTTAAGGACAGTCCTGTTGAGTTTGATCAGCATCTGCTGTTCCCAACCAACGTTTTCGATTTGCTTCCCAAAGATCATGATTGTTTTATTTATGAAAGCATTTTTCAGAACATTAATACGTCTGAAGTCGAAAAAAAATATCACCACCTTGGTCAGCACGCATACCCTCCAAAGCTCATTGTCGCTATTCTGATCTACGCATACAGCCATGGTGTTTTCAGTTCCCGTGAGATTGAGCGACGGTGTCGACAAGACTTGGCGTTCATGTATATCTCACAAATGAACTGCCCGAATTTCAGGGTTCTTGGTGACTTTCGTAAGGATAATCTGTCGTTTTTCCATGACTGCTTCAAACAGTCAGTCAAACTGGCCATTGAACTCAAAATGGCATCACTGGGTCATATCAGCCTGGACGGCTCCAAGTTCAAAGCCAACAGCTCAAAACACAAGGCCATGAGCTACGGGAGGCTCAAAGCGAAAGAGGCAGAACTCAGTGCCGAAGTGGATGAGCTGATCAAAAAAGCCAGTCAGTGTGATCAGGAAGAAGATGACGCCTACAAAGCAACCAATGGTTACAGCATTCCTGAAGACCTCCAGTTTAAAGAAGAGCGCCTGAAAAAAATCAAAGAGGCCAAGAAAGCACTTGAAGAACGTGAAAAAGCTTTAAATCCAGACAAACCAATAGACGACAAAAAGCAGATCAGTTTTGCAGATCACGATGCCCGCATGATGAGCAAGAAGGGGTATTGTGAGTACAGCTACAATGCTCAAATTACAGTTGATTCCGATAACCAGATCATTGTTGGCCAGCATGTCAGCCAACACGCCAACGATGTACAGGAAGTGGAGCCGGCGCTGAGGGCATTATCAGGAGCCACTGATGGCGCGGCTGTAGATAAGTGGAGTTATGGATAATGGTTACTTTTCAGGGTCAAACTTACATACAGTCGAGCGACATGAGATTGATGCCTATATCGCAACCGACAAGGCGGAGAAGCCTGCCGCTGACGACCTTGAAAGCTCTGACAGGAAGTTTGTCAAAGCGGATTTTGCGTATGATTCCGAAGCTGATGTATTTATCTGTCCGGCAGGGGAAAAGCTGGTAACGAACCCGGCCAGCAAAAGCAAAAGAAAAAGCTACCGGGCAAACAAGACGGTATGCAGGGAATGCCCTTATCGTCGGAATTGCAGTGATTCAAAGAAAGAGGCTGGCAGGGTTATCCGTACCGATAAGTTTGAAAAAGCACGTCAGGCTATGAATAAGAAAATGGAGACAGCCGGTGCGAAAGCCATATATGAGCGTCGTAAAGTTATTGCGGAGCCACCATTTGGACAGATAAAAGAATCTGGTTTCCGAGGGTTCAGTCTCCGCAGCAAAGAAAAAGTTTCAGCGGAATTTTCACTGGTATGCACTGCGCATAATATCAAAAAATTTGTAAAAGCGGCTTCCACGAGGTCAATCCGTCTTGAAGATTTGAAAGAGGCTAAAAAGGCAGCATAGAGGCTGTGAGAAGGCATAAATATGCAAAAATGAGCAAAATCCCACTAATAATTGGATATTTTTTGCTCATTTTAAGATTTGGGAAAACTTCTGTTGGTCTGGTTGCGCTATTCTCGGTCAGGCTCCTAGGAGTTTAGTGGCACCCTCGTTTGGGCGAGGGTTTGAACGTTTTTGCTAAAATGGCTCAGACTCCGAGTGTTCTATACTGGGCTCCTGTTGAAAAAATTGTTAATGATAATCTATTGAGGAACTCTAATGCGGCGTTCAGGTGTAGCTCTTGTATTCACTCTTCTTGTGATGGCAACCGGCAGTAATGGCTATGACTTATCTGACCCTACTCTTGTTGATATTTATAACCCTTACCGGCAAAAGCCTTATATTTCCTGGGACTATTACCCAGACTGGCTAAGCTCTTCACAAAACCTTTCCGGATTCTGGCTGTCCTTTGTTCGAAGTTGGGTAGTGGGTCATGGGACTGTTGATCGACAGATTGAGTTCGTCAAAAGTCAGTTGGTCATGAGTGGCATAAACCCTGAAGACCCTGTGCTTTTCTCTGAGGCAGAATTGACGGCTCTCAATCCAGGTATTCCGGACAAGCCAGAACGGGCTCCTTTTGAAGAGACAGCTTCTGAAGAGACACCTTCTGAAGAGAGAGGCTCTCGTGGCAGCACAACTGGCAAGATATCCGAACTTTTTGATCGTGCCGGTGGCATTGATGATATTCAGCAATTGTTTGCAGAACAAAAACTAACCCCTTCCAGGCTGGTTGAAAATATTTATGACTGGTACGAAAAAAAACTGCCAGAAAGCATGAAGGATGTACTGATTGAGCAAAACAAAGATCTCGCCATGCTTATGGCCAGGGCCTCCGATCAGCGGTGGCTAAAGTGTATTTCAGCGTATAATGGAGTTATTGAAGAGTGTAAAAAGCAACGGATTATCAGCGAGTTGGAAGGTATTCCTATTGCTGTAAAATCAGAAGTCAATGTTGCAGGCTATTACGCGACCGCTGGCGTTAATCGAAAAAAAATAGCCGATCAATCGCTTTTTCCCATTGTCACTGAAGAGACTGAATCTGAAGTGGTACGATTGTTAAAGCATGAGGGTGTTATTATCCTGGGCCTAACCAATCAACATCTTTTCGGGCTTGGGGCAACGGGAGAAAACCCCCACTTTCCCGGGATCTCTAATCGATTCAGTTCTTTCCATGTCGCGGGTGGATCATCCAGTGGCAGTGCCCTGATGGTTGCCCTTGGCCTGTCGCCATTAACAGTAGGGACTGATGGTGGTGGCTCTGTATCCATTCCTGCCTCATTAAATGGTTTACCCGGTCTCAAACCCACATCTGACAAGTTGTCCACCAAAAATTACATCAACGCTGAGTTAGACATGGTGGCTATTGGGCTCATCGGTAAGCGTTTTAAAGATATTGCTCTGGGCTATCAGGTTGCAAGCGGACGTCATCCCACCCTTCAAGTAGCTGAAGCTTTGAAGACTCTAAAAATAGGCCTTGATCCTGACTGGCTTGAACATGCAGACAAAGAAGTTTCAGAGAAAACATTTGAATGTCTCGACCGATTAGGAACCCGACTTAAAAAACTGCAAAATCGCAAAGACAACCTGTTCGTCAAAATGCAGTTTACCTCTGAGAATTTCAGAAAACGGCTCTGGGCAACCCATATAACCCTGTTTGGGAGCTGGGCAGCGAAAGGGAATCTCAATTTTTTGGGCAAAGGTATACCTTATGAAACTGAAATGGCCCTGTTAATGGGCAAAGCCCTGTCTAATGAACAGGCCGAACGAGCCAGACAGAACCAGAAAGTGCTGGCAGATCACTTTGAAAAAAATATCTTCTCAAAGGTTGATGTTATTGCAATGCCAACAACGTTAACGCCTGCTCCGGCCAGAGTGAACCACTGGCTAACAAATACCGCTGGCGAGTTGAATTTAGCCAAAGCTTACCTTCTGGCATTTAATACTTCACTGGCCAACCTGACAGGAGGCCCCAGGGTGACCATTCCCTGCGGCTTTAATCATGAAGACCTGCCTTTTGGCCTTCAGTTAATGGGAGCAATTGACAGCGAATATCTGTTGCTTGCCATTGGCAGTTTGCTTGAACAGGAGATGGCTGAAGAACTCGTGAAAAAGGCGGAGAGCAATACGTTTTTGAAAGGTTTTAAACCCCATGAAAAACCATCCCCTGACGCTCATCTGCCTCATAAAGATTTATAGCTATTGTAAACAGGCTGATAGCGGCTGCTGCACTAACAAATGAACTTTTAGAATCTTCAACTGTCAAAAGTTATATACACAATGCAGTAGAGGAGTGCAGGGATGCTGAAGTGCTTTTTCTTGTCAAAACACTGGGCTATATGGGCCTGGGGAGGACTTGCCGCCCTGCTGACCTCCATATTTATTGAAGTCAGCATGATGGTCAGAATGAATGAATGGTATGGCGAGATGTGGAATATGATGCAGCTGGCCAAACCGGAAACCATTGGCCGTTTCTGGGAACTGATTCTTCTATTCTGCGCCATAGTTTTTCCCTATATTTTATTGAGAACCCTTTCCAGCTTCCTTTCACAGCACTTTTGCTTCCGCTGGCGGCAAGCCATGACCCTGGCTTACCTGCCCTTCTGGCAAAAAGTAGATAGCGATATTGAGGGTGCCTCCCAACGCTTACAGGAAGATCCCCAGCGTTTTGCCAGAGTTACCGAACTGCTGGCCCTGGGACTGTTTCGCTCCATTCTGACATTGATCGCTTTTATCCCCATTCTCTGGACGCTCAGCGAAGAGATTTGTAGCAAGCTGGCGGATTGGCTCAACAGCCCGGCTTTTACGGAGAGCTATGATAAAATTCCACTATCCCTGAAAGGCATGGAAATCATGGGTCAGATACCTGGTTCCCTGCTCTGGTTTTCCTGCCTCCTGTCTTTCAGCGCCGTCATCATCTCCTACGTTGTGGGCATCCGCCTGCCCGGCCTTGAATACAACAACCAGAAAGTTGAAGCCCGCTTCAGAAAACAGCTGGTTTATGCTGAAGACGATAAAAACTACGCCGAAACTCCAACGCTGCTGGAGCTGTTTACAGGACTGCGTTTGAACTATTTTCGACTGTTTCTCAACCACTCCTACTTTTCCCTCTGGCAGAACTTCTTTTTCCAGTTTGTGTCCATTGCCGACCTGATGGTCATTGGTCCGGGCGTTATTTACGGCATCATCCTGATGGGGACTTTAAACAGAGTGTCCCATGCATTTAGCAGTGTTTCAGACAGTCTTTCCTACTTTACTGAAAACTGGGCAAACGTCACTGAGTTGTTATCCATTGTTAAACGCCTGAGAGAGTTTGAAGTGAATATCGGTTATCGTTCTGAACCGGGGTCATCCGGACTGTTTAAAATTCAATAATAATCTTAACTCTGCGCTGGCGTTGCTCTAGCTCCTGGATCCATGCGCAGCAAATTGGTCGGCCTTCTGGATCTTTCCGGGTCGTTTAATATCCTTCATAACTAAAGCATCGGCCACACTTCAGAAAGCAAATCTATCACGGGCTTAATAATATGAAAATTAATACAATCAGACATTTTTTAATTTTTATAATTATTTTTTTTATTTCAAATGCGGTATCTGCCCAATCAATCTGCCCTATTTGTCTTGAAATATTGCACTATGAGGATAAAGGTATTTCTTTATGCTGTCAGCATACATTTCATGAGCGTTGTATTTCACGCTGGAATAAAAGAGAAAAAAAAGACACATGCCCAATATGCAGAAAGGAACTAATCTACCATCACGATTTGCATATTTTAAAAGCTCATGACTTATGCGGAAAAGTTCCTTACATTAAAATTGAAATCACACCCCACCTTTGCTCTTTTTCTGAACTTTTCTCTGTCAGATCAAGAGTAGATGAGGTTTTATCTGTAATCTTAAAAAAAGAAATTGATATGAGATTGGAAGAAGAAATAGAACGCTTAAGATTGAAGATCATTAATCTACATCTTGTTGACGATGATGACGATGACGATGACTTGTGAAAGCATTACAGTCGTTCTGTGCTATCAAGCTGATTGAAACCGGAATGCTGACCTGCCGTGTTGACGTGTCTGATCCAGTAAAATTGCGGCCCCGGTGCGACCCAATAGCCGGTTCAGTAGCGATCTACGCTGGTTGGTATTGATGGGAATGACATTACAATACTTGTCCTATACTCTGCTGAAATTAACGGGGGAATTACATCATGGATAATGATCAGAAAACACTTTACGAGTCCGACTTCTATAGCTGGACTAAACAGCAGGCTCAACTCATTAAAGAACGCCGGTTCGACGAACTTGATCTCGATAACCTTGCTGAAGAAGTGGAAGATATGGGGAAGTATGAGCCGCGTTCATTAACCAGTCACCTGATGCAACTGCTCATGCACTTATTAAAATGGCAATACCAGCCAGAGCGACGTTCAAGAAGCTGGCGAGACTCCATCATTTTACAAAGAGCCAAGGCTAAAGATTTACTTGATGAAAACCCCGGTCTGAAGCTCAGGAAGGCAGAACTGTATAAAAAAGCCTACCAAAAAGCCGTCGTCCTTGCGGCCAAGCAAACCGAGTTACTCCTTAAAACCTTCCCTTCAGAATGTCCGTGGACGTATGAAGAAGTCATGCACGATGACTTTCTTCCAAAGGACCCGCCGCACTAGGAGCCTGACCGAGAATAGCGCCCGTAGCGAGGACGGCAGAAAATTGAGGATGAAAATTCGGTTTTGTGAGGAGAATAGCGAGCTATTTGACGAACAAAAGCGGATTTTCAGACCAATTTGCTGCCGCCGCAGTAGGGCAGTCTATTCTCGGTCAGGCTCCTAGTAGGCTGACCGAGAATAGCGCCCGTCTGGGCGACCCCGTCTGGGCGACCCCGTCTGGGCGACCCCGTCTGGGCGACCCCGTCTGGGCGACCCCGTCTGGGCGACCCCGTCTGGGCGACCCCGTCTGGGCGACCCCGTCTGGGCGACCCCGTCTGGGCGACCCCGTCCAGGCGACCCAACAACTCTTCAATGCTGAGCAACAATGCCCTTCTCTATTCGCTGACTCAGATCAGCCAGCAAATAACTGAAGCTTTCAACCCATTGCTCAGAAGTGCTTCCTTTTGGGAGATTTCTGGTTAACCTGACGGTGCGAAATTCAACGCTTGCCTGTTTTTTAAGGAGGGTAAAACTGGCATCCAGCTCCATGTTATTGCCAGACCAGGCCAGATTATTAATGTCAACTGCCACAGCAATATCAGGTGCCTGACTCCTCAACCAGGGTCCGGCCTGAATATCAGAGTGAGGAAATAATGCCATCAGATTCTGAGTCAGGGTACGTGTGATTGCATCCTGTAGTGGTTCACCCCAACGCTGATTATCGAAGCGGATAAGTTTGTACCCCCCGTCGTTTATAATCAGACCAGATCGATCCATCCAGCCCGGGATTCTGGCCGGAGCCACTCCGATTGACGATACTCTAGTCTGACCGGACTCCCCCTCAACTACCGGCTTCAGAGTGTAGTACTGAAAAGGTCTGACTTGACTCACGCAGGCCGACATAAGAAACACGGCAATCAGAGGCAGAAACCATTTAACATGACTTTTCATGACATTACTCCCCTGTATCTCTGCCCAACAACACTGAACCCGGCTGTTCTTCCAACAACTCTGCCAGCTCCCTGACAGCATCTGCCGAGCGACTGATATCCTTACTGCTGCGATCCAATTGATACATCAGAGGCGAGTCAGGTGCCAGGGTATCACTCAGTTCCATTGTCGTTTGCTCCAGTGCTTTCAGGGCAGCTTCTACAGAGGATAATACCTCGCTTACCCGACCAAGCGTTTTTGGCAGTTCTCTCTCAATAGCCTGAGACATCTGGTTCATGCTATCAGCCATAGGGACAAATTCATCCCTGATGTCTGACATGCTTTTAGCCATATCCTCTGACATAGCCCCAAACTGTGAAAAAGCCTTATTGAGTTTTGTCGGCATCTGCTGAAATGCCTGACTGCTACTGATGGTATTCAGGTTGTGGGCAATACTTTTCAAGTCTGCTATAAGCGCAGGCAGGTTCATTTCGTCCAGATCTTGAGTAATGGTTTCAAAATCAGTGGGCACCGTCGGGAGCTGAGGGTATTGTGTAGAGACAGGAATCGTTCGCGCACTGGTTTTGTAGAAGTCCACTTCGACGTACAACAATCCTGTGAGAAGACTCTGGGTTTTGAGCTTGGCTGCCAGTCCCCGGAACACCAGTTGCTTCATGATATCTTCAGGAACTTTTCCTCCCTTACCAATAACCATGTCCGGATAGATATCGATAATCACCGTATTTAATAACTCTTCCTTGTCCACATACAGCTGGGTGCGGATATCCGTGACTTCACCAATTTTGACCCCTCGCAGCGTAACAGGAGCTCCAATATTCAGACCCATAACACTACTGTCGTAGATCAGCTCATAACGCTCTTTGCTGTGACTGGAGTAACTGCCCTGGCCTACAAACATGGCAAGACCCACTGCCAGTCCGATCAAGGTAATCACGAACAGACCGGCAAAAATGGAGTACCTTTTTTTATTCATCGTCCTCTTTCCCCGGAAGACCGCTGAAAGCTCTTCTCAGAAGCCCGCTGATGGCTCTGCCCTCGGGACAGAAAGTCTCTGACCAGGGGCTGAGAGCTGTGATTCAGCATATAGGACGGAGCCCCCGTATCCAGCTGTGTTTTAGTCTGCGCATCGAGAAATACGCCATTGGAGCCTATGGCAAAAATACTTTCCAGTTCATGGGTTACGATCACAATCGTTACTCCCAGTGACTGACTGAGCTGAAGAATCAGATCGTCCAGCCGCCTGGCACTGAGAGGATCAAGACCGGCTGACGGCTCGTCGAAAAACAGCACGTCAGGGTCCAGAGCCATAGCCCTGGCCAGACCGGCACGCTTGGCCATACCACCACTGATTTGTGACGGATAATAGTTTTCATAGCCTGCCAACCCGACCAGAGCCAGCTTGTAACGCACCAGATCGAATACCTCTGCCGGTTTCATCCGGGTATATTGGGTGAGAGGAAAACCGACATTTTCTGCCAAAGTCATGGCACTGAACAGGGCTCCACTCTGATAAGTGACTCCCCACCGCTTCCGCATTTCCAGCTGCTGGTTGTCTGTGGCAGAAAAATAGTCCCGCCCCTCATAGGCAATGGTTCCGGCGGCTGGCTGATAGAGTCCGATCATATGCTTGAGCAAAGTGCTTTTACCACAACCACTACCTCCCATGATCACAAACACATCGCCTTTGTGAACCTTAAAGGTCAGGTCCTGCTGTATAAGGTTGCTGCCGTATTTCATAGTCAGCTGGCTGACTTCTATTGCTGCGCTTTTTCTATCCGTAGCTTGGGGACCTGGCTGCTCCATTATCAAATACCCATCTGGAAATAGAGAATATTCAGACCTGCATCCGCGACCACCAGATAGACAATAGCAGTAACCACCGCCGTAGTGGTTGCCTTACCCACTGCCGCAGAAGAGCGGCCACAGGCCAGTCCGGCCTGACACCCGGCAAAACTGATCAAAATAGCGAACACCAGACTTTTAAATAAGCCTGTCATCACATCGGCCATGGCGAAGGAACCGGAAAGCTGATGAAAATACTGGGTGAAGGTGATGTCCATACTGAGAGCCACAGCCGAGCCTCCCAGCATTCCCAATACATCGCTATAAAGCGTCAACAATGGCATGGCCACAATAAGGGCCAGCATTCTCGGAAGCACCAGATAATCAACGGTCTTGATGCCCAGCGTGGTAAGAGCATCAACCTCTTCATTGACCTGCATGGTACCCAGCTGTGCGGCGTAGGCAGCGCCTGTTCTACCGGCCATGATGATAGCGGTCATCAAAGCCCCCATTTCCCGCACCATACCAATACCCACCAGATCAGCCACGTAAACTTCAGCACCAAACTGTCGTAACTGGACTGTCCCCAGGTAGGCCAGAATCATGCCTACCAGAAAGCTCAGTAAGGTCACGATGGGTAATGCCGCTGGCCCGGTCTGATGCAAAAACTGAAAAAAGTCACCAGGTCTGACATCGCTGCGCAACCTGAACATTCTGATTATTCCGAGCGTGATATCGCCCAAAAAAAGAACAACATTTTCCAGCCACTGAAACACTCCTTTCGTCAGGAATTGCAGTGACTGCAGTGAAAAAAAAGTCTTTTTAGTCGAAACGTTTTCCACAGGAACTGCGATGGCTAACTGATGAAGGTTCTGGACATCTTCCGGCAACCCGGAGAGTAACAACTTTATATTATTACTATCACAGTGTCGTTGAAGCTTGAGCAACCAGGCACAAAACAGCGAATCCCATTGAAAGGAAGCGTCGGTCAGGAGATCAAGCGTCTGGAGGTCCCCTGAAATCAGTTCAGAAAATAACTGCACAGCATCAGGTAACGCCTGATACCGGTCCCAACTACCGGACAGGATCGCACTCATGTGTTCTGGATTAACGTTATGCGCTATCTTGAAACCGGGTGATGCCATCGACTCTGGAAGCACTGAAAAAATGAGCCACAAGCATATAGACAAAAATGAACCGGGTAAATATGCCTGTGGCAGGCTTTACCCAGCCCATCAGCTCATTCAGCAACAGTTCGGGTCCGCTCAAAATTATTAATTCATTGACGTACAAAACAGCATCTCGCACTCACGTTCTGCGAGGATGTCAATCAGTCCAATGATAATCAGGGTGTTACATAAACAGCTTGACGATACCGTCCTGAAGCCTGTCAATTTCAGCAGAGGAAACGGGAGCTACAAAAATAGTGTCGTCGCCCGCTACACACCCCAGGATACCATCGGAGCGGCCGACGGAATCCAACAGCCGTGCGATCATCTGGGCAGCCCCCGGACTGGTTTTGATCACGATCAACATGCCGTTGTTAGCTACGTCTTCCACCAGATCTCTGACGGCAATATTGGAATCCATTTTCCCCAGTTCCGGGGGCAGACAATACACTTGTTCATTGCGGGCATTGCGAACACGAACAGCACCGTGGCGACAAAGTAACCGGGAAACTTTTGACTGACTGATATTATCAAAGCCCTGACTCTGAAGTTGCTCAACGATCTGGCTTTGGGACCCGCAGCGCTCTTCTTTAAGCAGCTGTCTGAAAGCCTTAATGAGTTCTTCCTGTTTTTGACTGGCCATAACCTTTGTTCATTGCTCCTGAATTCCCAGGCAGTAGTGACCAGAACCCCTGGCCTCTTCTGGATAAAAAAGCACCAATTATGAATAAGTATTCTAAAAATACTTGATTTTATCCATATTCATATAAGAGAATCTATTTTTGTGTGAACCAGTCGTCTGTTCGGCCTATGCTTTTCTGGTAAGAAAGGGTCAAGCTCAACGGACTCCGTCAGCCCTGAAGCCTGCCCATACGATAAAATCGGGACAGGCTTTTTTGTGCAAGCACCACAAACACCTTGCAATGGGCAGTACTCTCACACAGTCATGAGCACAAAAAAACCCGCTGCATCTCATACCCGGCAAAGCGGGAATTCTCACAAAATGGCAGATGAAAGGCAATGGGCATAGTCGTAGAGGGCCTCAGCAAAGCATTTGGCTCCACACAGGTTCTTAAAGATATCAGTTTTAATATTCCCCGGGGTGAAACCACCGTTCTTCTGGGGGCCAGCGGTGCAGGTAAAAGCACCCTGCTGCGCATGCTCAACCTGCTGGAAACACCCGACCAGGGCACCATGAAAATCGCTGATATGGCGTTTAATTTCAACAATGGCCATAACAGCAGGCACCTGAACAAACAGGCTTGCGCCCTGAGACGCAGGGTAGGCATGGTATTTCAACAATACAATCTCTGGCCACATATGACCGTGCTTGGCAATCTGATTGAGGCTCCGGTCGTACAGGGTATGCCCAAAGAACAAGCCACCACCAAAGCCAGAGAACTGCTCGAGCGTGTTGGCCTGTCTGAAAAAGCCCACGCCTGGCCTTCTTCGCTGTCGGGTGGCCAGCAGCAACGGGTAGCTATTGCCCGCTCCCTGATGCTGTCGCCAGACGTTCTTTTATTCGATGAGCCCACTGCTGCTCTTGATCCGGCTATCACCAATCAGGTGGTAGAAGTGATCAGGGAGCTGAGCCAATCCGGTATCACCCAGGTAGTTGTCACTCACGAAGTCGAATTTGCGCGAAAAATTGCCAGCAAGGTGATTTATCTTGAAGATGGTCATATTGTTGAAGATGGATCATCCGATCACTTTGCTCACCCCCGGACAGAGGCTTTTCGCAGCTATCTGGAACATTGACCCACCGGAGACAGTGTCTCCGACCATTGCAGCCAGGTGCTGATGCAGATAAACACTCCTTTCGTCCTGAGCTTTTTGAAGGATGGTGTCACCGCGCTTCAACAAGTCTGCTGTTTATGGAATGGAGCCTTACGCCTGACTGCACTGGCTTGTTTATAGACTTTCATGATTTCTGGAGTATCAAAAAATGAAAAAGATGTTCGCTTCCCTGCTGGCGACCAGTGCTTTGACTGTTGCCACGCTCATTGGCGCTCAATTCACTCAGGCTCAGGCTGTCGAGACTATTCGCTTTGCCACAGAAGCCACTTATCCTCCTTTTGAGTTTGTGGGTAAAGACAATCAACTGGAAGGGTTTGATATTGATCTGGCCAAAGCCATCTGTAACGAACTGAAAGCAGAGTGTACGTTCAGCAATCAGTCCTTTGACAGCCTTATTCCCAGTCTGAAGTTCCGCCGTTTTGACGCAGTGATTTCAGGGATGGACATTACTCCAGACCGTCTCAAGCAAGTCGACTTCAGTGGCCCTTATTATGAGAACTCGGCCATCTTTGTCACCGACAAAAACAAGGGATTAACGTCTATTGAAGCGCTCAAGGGTCACTCTGTGGGTGTTCAGAACGGCTCAACCCATCAACAGTATCTGATCGAAAAGCTGGAGAGTCAGGGTGTTAAGGTCCGTCCTTATGACACATTCCAGAATGCTTTCCTGGATATGACCAGTGGCCGGGTTGATGCGGTCTTCGCCGATACTGCGGTTGCCAGAGAATGGATGAAAGAAAGAGGCGAAGGTCTCTATGCCCAGGCAGGCCCGGAGGTGAAAGATGCAGATTATTTTGGCATCGGCTACGGGATTGCAGTCAGAAAACAGGACAAACTGAAGGAAGAAATTGATTCTGCCCTGAAAAAACTTAAAGAAAACGGCACTTACCAAAAAATCTACGACAAATACTTTAACAAAGCCTGAACTGCATCCTGCCCAGTTGCAGTCTCTTTATTAACTGACAGACCCATGTACCCATGCTTGATCTCTTCTTCAATGCAACTCTGATGACTCTGGGACTGGCGCTTTCTTCCCTGCTTCTGGGCCTGATACTCGCGGCCCTGCTGGCTTTGGGTGAACTGAGCCGTTTCCGGTTGCTTAGATACCTGACCGTTTCATGGGTCACTCTTATCAGAGGAATGCCCGAGATTCTGGTGGTCTTCTTTATCTATTTCGGTGCGACTCACCTGCTCTTTCTGCTTACCGATGAATTTATCGAGATCAGTCCTTTCACAGCCGGTACCGTTGCCCTGTCGCTGATCTTTTCAGCCTATGCCAGCCAGACTCTGCGGGGTGCTTTCATGGCCGTTCCCAGGGGGCAGTCGGAAGCGGCCAAAGCTCTGGGTATCAGCTCTGTCCGCTGTTTTTATCGAGTGATACTGCCCCAGGCCTGGCGCCACGCACTACCCGGGCTGGGCAATCAGTGGCTGGTGCTTCTGAAAGATACGGCACTGGTCGCCCTGATAGGCGTGACGGACCTGCTACGTCAGGCACAACTGGTTTCATCCCAGACTTATGAACCTTTTACCTGGTACGCAACAGCTGGTGCCATCTATCTGCTGATCACCCTGATCAGTCAACATTGCCTGAACAAGATGAAACAGAAAACCAGTCAACATATCAGGACGGTGAACGTATAATGCCGGAATCCTTGTATGAATACCTGCCCCTCCTATCAAGAGGTCTTCAGACCACCCTGGAGTTGACCTTAGTCAGCTTGCTGGCTGGTCTGGTCATGGCCTTGCTTTTTACCCTGATCCTTTCCTTGCGTTTTAAACCTCTGGTCTGGCTGGTTCGCCTGCAAATCCTGATGTTTACAGGCACCCCCCTGCTGGTGCAGATTTTTCTGATTTATTATGGTCCGGCTCAGTTTCCGATCCTACAGGAAACAGTATTCTGGTCATTGCTCAGCGAACCCTGGTTCTGTGCCATGCTGGCTCTGGCCCTGAATAGCGCGGCTTATTCCACTCAACTATTCAAGGGTTCTATTGATGCGGTCTCTGCCGGTGAGTGGGAAGCGGCTATGGCGCTGGGTATGACGCGCCAGCAGGCTTTGACCCGGATCGTTCTGCCCCACGCGATTCGCAGGGCATTGCCAGCCTATGGCAATGAAATGATTCTGGTTATGAAAGGAACCTCACTGGCCAGTACCATTACCTTAATGGACCTCATGGGTTATGCCGCTCGCCTGAATGCCCAAACATACGACACCCTTACAGTTTTCTCACTGGCGGGTCTTATCTACCTGACTCTGACTGGAATCCTGACAGTGATAATAAGGTGGATAGAGCGCAGGGCCCTGGCATTTTCCCGCTAAATCGTAAAGGTTTTGCCGCCTGTCAGGGGCGGCAGACAACCTCATCAGGAATATACATTGCAATGTCTACTCCGGCCTCCCAAAATCCTGTCAGCCACTCTGTCATTAATACTATTATTTTCAGGCATTCAGGCTGAAGGTACTGCCCAACCCTGCCGACAGTTCTCCCTGAATGGATATGGACGCGATCAGAGCAAAACCATGCAGAACTGCCTGAACGACATAAAAGCAAAAGCCAGCGTTTTTTATCAGCAGCAGGACCCTTACCACAACCTGAGGCATGGAGAACGAGTGGTAAAATACGCCCTGAAGATCAATCAGTATGAATCGGGTAATTCCTTTCTTGTTGAAGCGGGTGCCTGGCTCCATCAATATCATGACCATCTGGAGCAACTCGATAAACTTTTGAAAGAAACCGGATTGAATCCCGTCGTTCAATCTCAGCTGTACGAGATTGTCAGGCTGTGCCGTCCTCATCTGATTTCCGGGCGTTCCCCCTTAGAGGCGAAAATTGTCTTTGATGCCGATGCCATGGACCTAATGGGAGCCCGGGGCATAGCCCGCGAACTGGCCTGTAACCTTGAAGTCAGAAAATTCCCCTGCGATCAGGCGTTGATGCAAACCCGAAGAGTACAGAACCTTTTTGAAGAAAAACTGATGACCGAAACAGGTCGATCCATGGCTCAAAATGATATCAGAATGGCTCGCCTTTTCTGGCGTAGCTTTGATGAGTCCGAGCGGCCCTTATGAATCAGAGCAGCTAAAAGCAGCTATGTTGACTTCATATTCTGTACCAGTAATCTTGCCGCTACATCGCACATGCTATTGATGGAGGCCTTATCCAGATAAACCCCATCAATTAATAAACGACTTAAACCGTGCAAACTGCCCCAGGATACCTGGGCTACCCGCAGGGCATCCTGATCCTGACTGAAGCTGTCACCCGGTAAGTATTTTTTGACAAAGTCAGCATAACGCTGAAAAGCTTCAAATGAGATTTTACTGAGTTCATCAGTGGCTTGCCCATTCTTCCAGATAGGTCGGCCAAACATCAGGTCATACTGTTCGGCATGATTCTGGGCAAAATCGATGTAAGCATAGGAAAACTCACGAAACCAGGTTTCAAGATCGTCGGGGACTTCTGTCAGCCTACTTCCCAGTTCCTGGTACCAGTGATTGAACCCTTGCTCTGCGATGGCACATAAAAGTTCATTCTTATCTTTGAAATGATGATAGGCTGCGGTTCTCGAGACACCAACAGCATCAGCCAACCCACGCATAGAGAGCTTCTCAACGCCGGACCCGGCGATCATCCGGGTTGCCTCATTAATCAGGCTTTGTCGTAAGTCTCCATGATGGTAATTCTTCTTGGCTGACATATTTTTACTCAAAGACAGTGCTCTGTTTCAGAAAATGAATACTCAATCTTGACAGTGTCAACATACAGTCTTATCTTGACGCTGTCCAGATAAGATAATTACAAATGTCCCTTAAAAAACCTGATGAGGATCTGTCGATGACCATCTCCCCACACAGCTCTGAGCCCCATAAGCTCTACCCTCACCTGCTGGAACCACTGGATCTGGGCTTCACACAGTTGAAAAACCGGGTGCTGATGGGCTCCATGCACACTAACCTGGAAGAGCATCCCGGTGGCTACGAGCGGCTGGCCGCTTACTTTGGTGAGCGCGCAAAAGGTGGCGTCGGTCTGATGGTGACCGGCGGCATTGCGCCCAACTGGGAATCCGGCGGCTTGCCCAACGCAGCCCAGATTACAACAGAAGAAGAGATTGCCGGTCACAGCCTGGTCACCCGGGCCGTACACAACGAAGGCGGCAAGATCTGTATGCAGATTTTGCACACCGGCCGCTATGCCTACCACCCTAAAGCCATTGCTCCCAGTGCCCTGCAAGCACCGATTGCGCCTTTTCCTCCCAAAGAGCTGACGCCCGAAGAGATTGACAGCCAGATTGAAGACTTTGTGCAATGTAGCCTGAATGCCCGGAAAGCGGGCTATGATGGTGTTGAAATCATGGGTTCGGAAGGTTATTTCATCAACCAGTTTATCGTCGCTAAAACCAACCACCGTGATGATGACTGGGGTGGACGTTACGAAAACCGCATTCGACTGCCCATTGAAGTCATTCGTCGTGTAAGAGAAAAGACCGGCAAAGACTTTATTATTATTTATCGTCTCTCCATGCTCGACCTGGTTGAAGGCGGCAGCAGCTGGGATGAGATTGTAGAGCTTGGCAAAGAGATCGAAAAAGCGGGTGCGACCATTATCAACACCGGTATTGGCTGGCACGAGGCTCGCATTCCCACCATTGCAACCATGGTCCCCCGTGCTGCTTTCACTTGGGTCACTGCAAAAATCAGAAAAGAGTTAAGCGTTCCTGTTATTACCTCCAACCGTATTAACATGCCAGAAGTGGCTGAAACGGTTCTGGCCAGAGGCGATGCCGACATGGTTTCCATGGCTCGCCCTTTGCTGGCTGACCCAGAGTGGGTTAAAAAAGCTGAAGAGGGCCGTGCTGATGAAATCAACACCTGTATCGCCTGCAATCAGGCCTGTCTGGACCATGCTTTTGAATTGAAACTGGTCAGCTGCCTTGTTAACCCCAGAGCCTGTCATGAGACCGAATTAAACTATCTGCCTACTGACAAGCCGAAAAAGCTTGCGGTGGTGGGTGCTGGTCCCGCCGGCCTCTCTTTTGCGACAACTGCCGCATACAGAGGCCATGATGTCACCCTGTTTGAGGCTGCTGACAAAATCGGTGGCCAGTTCAATATTGCCAAACAGGTACCGGGCAAGGAAGAGTTCCATGAAACACTTCGATACTTCCAGCGTCAGTTAGAGCTCACAGGTGTAAATCTGAAACTGAACACCCGGGTTTCTGCCAGTGAACTGGAAAACAGCGATTTTGATGAAATCATCGTAGCGACTGGCGTTACACCACGTACACCCGATATTGAAGGATTGGATCACCCCAAAGTTCTGACCTACCTGGATGTCTTCAGGGGTGCAAAAGTCGGTAAAACCGTAGCAGTGATCGGTGCTGGCGGAATTGGTTTCGATTTGAGTGAATTTATTACCCAGAAAGGGCCTTCACACAGCCTGGATGTCGAAGCCTTCATGAAAGACTGGGGGGTTGATATGAGTCTCAGCAACAGGGGTGGTCTGGCTGCTTCCGGCTCCCGGGAAGAAGAAAGTTCACGGGAGGTTTACCTGCTTCAGCGCAAAAAGACGAAGCCGGGAGCCACCCTGGGTAAAACCACCGGATGGATTCACCGAACCGAAATGGTCAAGCGTGGCGTGAAAATGGTGCCTTCCTGTGAATACCACAAGGTAGACGATAGTGGTCTTCATGTCTCCATTGATGGTGAGCCAAAGGTTCTGGATGTGGATAACGTAGTCATCTGTGCAGGTCAATTACCTCTCAGAGAGCTGGCTGATACTATCATCAGCAAGCCTGTTCACCTTATCGGTGGTGCCGACGTTGCCGCCGAACTGGATGCCAAGCGAGCCATTAACCAGGGGGCTCGCCTTGCCGCAGAAATCTGATCCGGCTATGTGCGGATAGACTCACACTCTGTTGACCTGAGGTTGCCCTGAGCATGTCGAAAGCTGCGACTAGCCCGGGGCGATCGTAATAAATAAAAGAAAAAAATAATAAAGAAAATAAAATAATAATAAAAAATAAACAAAAAATAAAAGGACACCCAAAGAAAAAATAAAAGAAAAAATAAAAGGACACCCAAAAGAATAATAAAGGGACACCCAAAGAAAAATAAAAGGACACCCATAAAAAAATAAAAGGACACCCAAAAATAAGAAAAATAATAAAGGAATAATAAAAGGACACCCAAAAAGAAATAAAAGGACACCCATAAAAAAGAATAAAAAGACCCCCTTATATTTGACAAACAAACCAGCTTGTCTACTTTTTTCTTGTTGCTGATTTTTAGTTCCGGCAGGAGAGATTATGACCCGTGCGCGAAGTTCTCTGATCGACCCAGGTTCCACACCTTATTATCACTGTATAGCTCGGTGCGTACGCAGAGCATATTTGTGTGGAGAAGATCATTTAACGGGCAAAAATTACGAGCACCGTCGGCAGTGGGTTGTAGACAAGCTCAGGGAACTGGTTTCAATCTTTTCTATAGAAGTCTGCGCCTATGCTGTCATGTCGAATCACTATCATGTGGTTTTGCATATCAATCAGAAACCCGCCAGAGAGTGGACACGAGTGGAAATTTTACATCGATGGACAAGGCTTTTCACAGGTCCGCATCTGGTTCAGAGGTATCTTGCTGCTGACCAGCTGAGTCATTCGGAACTGGCTCGCGTGGACGAATTTGTTGAAGAGTATCGAAATCGATTAACGAACATCAGCTGGTTCATGCGTTGCCTGAACGAACATCTTGCCCGTGAGGCTAACCAGGAAGATGGCTGCAGAGGTCGATTCTGGGAGGGGCGTTTTAAAAGTCAGGCGTTGTTGGATGAAGCAGCGTTGTTGACCTGCATGGCCTATGTTGACTTGAATCCGATCCGTGCCGAAATATCGGAAACACCAGAAGAGTCAGACTACACGTCGATCCAGGAACGAATTGAAAAGTTGGCAGGCTCTGATACCCGAAAGCAGCCAATCACCCTTCTGCCTTTTCGATCACAAGGGCAAAACCCGGCTAAGGCATTGCCTTATATTCTTCACGATTATCTTGAGCTGGTTGACTGGAGTGGGCGTGCAGTTCGATCTGATAAGAAAGGTTCAATCCCTTCAGATATTCCACCCATTCTGACCCGACTGGAAATTGATTCAAATGAATGGCTCAAAACCATGAGATGGAATAGCCGCTTCTATCGGGCAGTGGGCAAGCTGGAAGCCATGAAAACTTTTGCTCAGGAAATGGGGCAGCATTGGGTACAGGGGATGTTCGCCTGTAGTCGTTTATTTTATGGCGTAAGTTAATTGACCAACTTTTCCGTAGTTATTAGTTTCCCCTGTTATATGGGAAGCTTTGCTATTTCTGACTTTTCTCCCTTTTGAGTGATTCGCTTTTTGTTTGTTCTGATAAACGATTAATATTTACCTTTTAGTGGCTGTCAGGGTTTGATTGTATTTTATATGGATGTCCTTTAAACATTTCCTATATGGATGTCCTTTAAACATTTTTTTTATATGGATGTCCTTTAAACATTTATTTTCGAGCTCTGAACTTTCTGGCAGGCTGTATCTGCCTCGGTGGGCTGAGATTGCGAGGGAATTATGGATAAATACATGGAAGTACTCCTTTACAATTCCAATTCATACCTTTTATTAGTCCATATTTTTCCGAAAAAGTTCAAAATTTTGATACTTAGCCCAGAGCTTGTCGAAGCCTTAGACAAGCTCTGGCACCTGGCTGCAATGGTTAAGGTAATTCTATTAGCTCCTGAAGAATCTCCTGAACGGCTTCGGTTGAATGGTCTACATAAAATTTACTTGCTTTTTGTTAATGGCAAGAATGCCTGCCTCTTCCTTCTATTAACCGCCGGGTCTCACGTACCCGGAGCATTTGAACTTTCTAATACACATACCTACACCATCTCCAAGAGTGAACCAATGAAACCATCCGGTGCATCTGCCAACCTGTGCTATAACAAAATAGGATGTAACCAAAGCAACCACAGCAGCCGCCCCGACCCCGACCCACAGTCCGGCTTCAGAGACGGTATTTTTCCAGTTCTGGCAACTGCCTGTCAGTTCATCAAGATAAGATTCGGTTTTGTCACAAGCAGGCTGTGTAAGCGCCGAAATATGATACTGGGGGTAGATATATTGCCATTCCGAGCCAGTGACTGTACAGGGTAATGTCTCTGAACCGGTATCCTGCATGTTTTCCTGCCCCTTGAGCAAAGCAGTGCGGATGGCTTCGCGGCCAAGACACTTTTTCATTGCCTGAATATCAAGCCGTGAAGCCTTGTCGGCTTTGGTTGTAAAAATAGTGCGTTCCCACTGAAACACAGTTTCCCCTGTTGATGCATTGAGCGCACAGCCGCCCAGGCAGTCAATCGGATGATTTTTACAAACCTTTTCTCCGTTCGGGCAGGAAGCATCAAATATAATGCCATTACTGTTTCCTTCCACAATAGGGTTTGCTGCTACCAAAGCAGAAGAAAGGCTCGCAAAAAGTAGCAAAATGTTTTTGTTCAGGGGATTGAGCATGATTATTTTTTACTCCAATTTAAAAAACATAGAAATTCGCCTGCATCGCTCATACAGGCTGCTTAAAAATGGCATAAAATCAGCCATATTCAATTTGAAAAACAAATCAGTATTGGCCAGTCAGCAACAGGAGACACTGAAGCCTCCTGCTTTGTGCAGCGGCTTGTTACTTGATTCAAGGCTTACGGTACGATGGTGTATAGTTAATCTGCACGACCTGAAGTGACTCAATTTGCTTTTTAAGACTCTCCTGAACATCTTCCGGCCATTGACTTATATAGGCCCTGGTAAAGCCATCCTTTGATATCTGACTTCCGTTCATCTCTAAGAACAGTTGATTCAGATCGTAAAACACTCCCGATGGTTCCAGAACAGAAACAGAAAGCCCTATGGTATCAATCAGCGAGAAACCCGACTTTTCATCATAAAAAACATTATTGAAGTTCGGGTCTCGATGAACCGCCCTGGAAAGGGTATAAATCCCATCGAATTTCGAAACCCTGTGACGCAGGTGAAATTTCGCCAGAATTTGCCCAAGCTCGGAAAACAATGCTTCAATATCAAAACTGCTTGAGGGCCTGCGGGACTCAGCAACCCAATCCCGAAGAGAGCGCCCTTTTACGGCTTTGAACAGTGAGTGCATCCTCCCCCCGATCAATCCACTCCACTCATCAAAACCAAAAGCCACCGGCTCTTCTTCAGGCACAAAGTAGCATTCAGCCACTTTCAACATAGGGGTAATCATAAAGCCAGTTTCAGCATAACCTTTCAAAATAAACTGCTGACCGTTGATCCGTATCGTGTTCAACGAAAACACCGAAGGAGAACGAGCCAGAAAAGCTATGAACTCAGCTTCATCCGTGTTGTCAGTCGCCCACTGTAAGCCCTTGTAACGCACAGGAATTTGTTGCCATTGGCTGGCGTTGTTCCCCGGCCAACGCCAGTTGAAATAATCTTCCAGGTCAGCTTGCCAATCATCGCAGGACATTGTTGCAGGATGTATGGCTTGGGTTTTTCTTAATAGCTTCAAAGCTTCTGCGCAGTTTTTACTGGCAGTCAGAGACTGACAAAATTCACTGTCCAGTTTCGGCTTCCAGAGTTCAAAGGGTTGGATACTACAGGATTCATCATCCCCGGTTACTGGCGACTGCGGTGTCTCGGGCCATGCAAAATAAGCAGCTGCAGACGCAAACAGCACGGCCAAAGGGAACCGATAACCTCCACGACTCCATGGCTCTGTCGGACAACTTTCCAAAGAAAAAGAATATGTGGACTGCATTAACAGCAGGAGGGTCAGCATAATAAAAAATAACGGCCCAAAGGCTAAGCGGTTTCGCGGCATAACATGTTCCTGAATCAGATATTGGTTATTCTATGACCGTAATTACTCCAGAGAGTTCAACGCCCATCGAACATCGTTCGATGATTCAGATTCATGCTGCCAGCCTGATTACGGTTCTATATTTAGTCCAGACCGGTAAAAAAGACGCCCTTTAACCCCCTTTTTGGCCTGGGTAGCAAGCTCAGGGCAAACGTCTCGTTGCAAGATTTAAAGTGACTCTATTTCCTGCTTGAGATTCTCCTGAGCTTCTTCTGGCCACTGACCTACATAGGCACTGATAAAGCTACCCTTTGATATTCTGTGTTTGTCCATATTCTTGAACAGCATAATAAGGTCATTATGCACTTTAGACGGTTCCAAAACTGAAACAGAAAGCCCGATGGTATCAATCAGAGAGAAGCCCGACTCTTCATCATAAAAAACATTCTGGAAATTCAGGTCATGATGAACTGCTCTGGAAAGAGTATAAATTCCATCCAAATCCGAATCTCTGTGACGCAGGTGAAATTTCGCCAGAATTTGCCCAAACTCCGAGAACAAGGCACCAAGGTCAACCTTACTTGAAGGTTTACGGGACTCATCCAGCCAATCATGGAGTGAGCGCCCTTTCACGGCTTTGAACAGGGAGTGCATACGCCCCGCGACCCATCCGCTCCACTCATCAAAACCAAAAGCCACGGGCTCTTCTTCTGGCACAAAGTAGCATTCTGCCACTTTCAACATGGGGGTAATCATAAAGCCAGTGTCCGCATAGCCCTTCAAAATAAACGGCTGACCGTTGATCTCGATCCTGTCCAACGAAAACACCGAAGGAGAACGAGCCAGAAGAGCTATGAACTCAGCTTCATCCATGGTGTCAGTCACCCACTGTAACCCTCTGTGATGCACAGGATTTTGTTGCCATTGGCTGGCGTTGTTCCCCGGCCAGCGCCAGTTGAAATAGTCTTCCAGATCAGCTTGCCAATCATCGCAGGACATTGTTGCAGGTTGCATGGCTTGCGTTTTTCTTAATAGTTTCGAAGCTTCTGTGCAGTTTTTACTGGCAATCAGAGACTGACAAAATTCACGGTCCAGTTTTGGCTTCCAGAGTTCAAAGGGCTGGATAGTACAGGATTCATCTTCCCCGGATTCTGGCGAGTGTGGTGTCTCGGGCGATGCAAAATAGTTAGCTGCAGACGCAAACAGGACGGCCAAAGAGAACCGATGCCCTCCAGAGCGACGGCATGGCTCTGTATGATAACTTTCTGAAGAAAATGAAGGTGCCGTCTGCATTAAGAACAGTGAGGTCAGCAGAATAGAAAGTAACTGCCCACAGGCAAAGCGGTTTGACGGCATAAAGTACTCCTGAATCAGATCCTGATCATTCTATGACCGTGATAACTCCAGAGAGTTCAACGGCCATCGAACATCATTCAACGATTCAGATTCATGCTGCCAGCCTGAGTAAGATTATTTGGTGAATCCTGATCGGCAAAGAAGAGGCTCACTGATCCACGTTGACGCTTTGGTTTCTTAATAACATTGCTGTTATCAGGTCTAACTAGTAAGTACCTAACCAGTTGGTTTCGCATATTCTGGACGGCGGCTTTTTCCATCCTTCTGCGTTCCAACTCTGGTTGCGTAGCTATGGCTACGCGTCCGTCGTTGCGCCTTGAAGGATGAAAAAATCCACTTGCCAGAATATGCGAAACCAACTGGCCAGGTACTTAAGGAACTATTTTTTTTAATACGCGTCAAAAGTAGTAATTATTTATAAAAAATCATGTGGGGTATACGAATGATAGGTGCTTGCAAAGAAAAAACTTTGAGCTTTTCTAACTCTACTGATCACATGTCAGAAAATACTGGTGCAAAAAAAACTGTTTATTTATGTAAAGAGTTCAATGAAGAAGGAAAACTTTTAGCCAGAAATAATAAAATACCACTTCTGAAAAGAAAATGTTCGCTGGTAAAAAAAATAGCTGGCAATTGCATATCTATTTTTGATAGATCCGTTTCCAGAGTCTGCGGGTCTATTGAACTGGCATTCAGTGAATGTAAAGATATGATTCATTTTAAATATATTATTAGACCTGTATATAAATGCTTGCCTTCAAGAGTAGGACGCCCGATTGCCACAATCGCAACATTTTTTTTAGCCGATTGCCTATTTCATAAGCCCCCCGCATATTTAATGCAATATATGAACAAAGGACAAATAAAACCTGATTATACTGACCTTTATTCAAACATGTGCTGGACAGCTCTTGGTTGCATGGTGGCATACTCTAAATATAAAAATCACCGCCCCAATTCAGATACAAATTAGTAATTTTTACTTTTGAAAGCTTTTGAAAGCTTTTGAGAGTGTGAAAGATCGAAGTGTCGATTTCATGATCTACCAAGTAATTCAGCGTGTATTCAAAAGACCCCGACTGCCGCTCTGGCTTCGATAACAAGCTCAGGGCCAACGTTACGGGCTATATCTCAACTTCAGCGCCAATTGAAGTACTGCCAAGTCCTCCTTGATAACTGCCTGAGTCTCTTCTGGCCACTGACTTGCGTAAGCCCTGATAAAGCCTCTCTTTGATATCCTGCTTCTGTTCATATCTTCAAAGAGCTGACTCAGATCATGGATCATTTCGGAGGGTTCCAGCACTGAAATAGAAAGCCCAATGGTATCAATCAGCGAGAAACCCGTCTTTTCATCATAAAAAACATTCTTGAAATCCAGGTCATGGTGAACCGCTCTGGATAGAGTATAAATCCCATTGAAATTTGAAGTTCTGTGACGCAGGTGAAACTTCGCCAGAACTTGCCCAAACTCCGAGAACAAGGCATCAAGATCAACCTGGCTTGAGGGTTTGCGAGACTCAGCAACCCAGACCCCAAGAGAACGCCCCTTCACGGCTTTGAACAGGGAATGAATACGCCCCCCGATTAGCCCACTCCACTCATCGAAACCAAAAGCCACCGGCTCTTCTTCGGGTACAAAATAACATTCAGCCACTTTCAACATAGGGACAATAATAAAGCCACTGTTGATATAGCCTTTCAGGATAAACTGCTGACTGTTGATCTGTATCGTATTCAACGAATAGATCGAGGCAGAGCGAGCCAGAATACCTATAAAGTCAGTTTCTTCGATGATGTCAAGCACTTGCTTAAAAGCCCCTACAGGTATTTGCTGCCATTGGCTGGCGTTGTTTCCTGGCCAACGCCAGTTGAAATAGTCTGCCAGCTCAGCTTGCCAGTTATGGCAAGCCACTGTCGCAGGCTGCATAGCTCCCGTTTGCCTTAATAGTTCCAACGCTTCTGTGCGGTCTTTCAGGGAAACCAGGGACTGACAGAATTCTCTGTCCAGCCTGGGCTTCCAGAGTTCGAAGGGGTGAATACTGCAGGATTCATGCTCACCGGATAAAGGAACGTCCGGCGTCTCAGACCATGCATAATAGGTCACTGCAGAGACAAACAGGGCTGCTAAAGGAAACCTATAGCCTCGAAAGCCACTGCATTCGCTTGTCTGACAACTTTCTGAAGAAAACGACAGAGACGACTGCACAGACAGAAGAAGGATTAGCAGAGCAGAAAGAACCTGCCCATGGGTAAAGCGGGTTGGCAGCATGAGGTGTTCCTGAATCAGTTACTGGTAATTCTTAGACCCTGATTACCCCAGAAAGTTTAACTACCGCGATCGAACATGATTCAGATTCATGCTGCCAGCCTGAATGTGGTTAGCTTTAAGCCCGGATCAGCAGGTATTCAGCCGGACTCTGGCGCTCTCGTTTCGGCATCTTCTGGCAGACTGCCACCGGTTTTTGGCTGGTCGAGGGTGCAATTCCAACCCCAACCTTCCTGTTTTTTCACAAATTCTGAGGCTTGACCTTCGCAATAGCCTTCAGTGTAAGTGGCGTTCCAGAGTGTCTTTTCATCACTGCCTTTGGTGTAGCGGACCTCACAGGGCAGGCTGGATTCACGCTGAAGATAGATGACGCTTATCTTTCGTTCCTGATTGCTGCGGTCACAGGTGTATGAGTAATTATCCGATGCGGATGCCAGTCCGGTCATACCCAACCCAACCAGAATGGCCAGAAAAGCTCTGTACATGGGGGATCATCCTGTTCGAATTCATAGTCAACCATGCCAGAAACGTTGGCTGAGTCAGCCCAACGAATCTGCCCGTGTAGAATCAAAAGAACCACTGGGGCACTCTAACACAGCCTTTGCCAGAAACTGAAAATTCTTGGACAAACATCTTACCAGGCAGAAACGGAACGCTGAATTCGTTCACACTCAGGGATCTTTGTCAGGAGGCTCGAGGAGAGTTTTTTCTACGCCGGGTTTTCTTCTTGAAGCGGTTTGGCGATACCGGAGGCAACCCCTGTACATTAATGGTTCCAGAGTGCCCGGCCTCCCGCAACAACTGAACCAGATGCTGTTCCAGCTCACTCATAAAAGTCTGATAAGAGCCTTTTTTCTCTACAATCTGATTCAGTGAGGCTTCCCAGCGGGCGGTCATGTCAGGACGACTGACAGGCTCGGGCAGAGCTTTTATCAATGCTTTCCCGGTCTCTGTAGCATGAATGTTTTTACCCTGACGGGTAAGATATTTCCTATTGAACAATAATTCTATAATACCTGCCCGGGTGGCTTCGGTACCCAGACCGTCGGTCTCCTTGAGCACCTTCCTGATCCCGGTATCTTTAACATAGCGGGCAATACCGGTCATGGCCGACAGCAGAGTGGCGTCGGTGAAAGGTCTGGGTGGCTGAGTTTGCTTTTCTGCCAAATCCGCATCCTTGCAGAGCAGTGCCTGCCCCCTGTGCAATTCCGGCAACCTCTGACCGTCCTCTTTATCCTCAGAGACGGACGGCTTGCGGGGAAAAATGGCTTTCCAGCCTTCTTCCTGCACCTCCCTGCTGCTGGCCGTGAATTGCCCGCCTTCCAGGGTGACACTGACTTTACGAGCTAAAAACCGGTGATCCGGATAAAACTGTGCCACATACTGTCTGGCGATGAGGCCATATAAGTTGCGCTCCCGGTCACCCATTTTGTAGAGATCAGTTCTTCGGGTGGTCGGGATAATACCGTGGTGTGCGCTTACTTTGCTGTCATTCCAGGCTTTGCTTTTGCGGTCGGGTAATGCACCGTCCACAGCACTGGCCAGTTTTTCATCATTGCTTCGTATCGCGCCCAGCACTTCCGGTGCTTCCCTGAAATGCTCCACAGGCAGATAACGACAATCCGATCGGGGATAAGTCACCAGTTTCTGCTCATAAAGCTTTTGACAGACATCCAGCACTTCCTTGGCACTCATCCTTAATTGTTTGGCAGCATCAATCTGAAGAGCGGAAAGTGAATAGGGCAACGGTGGCGATTCCTTGCCCGTTTTATTCTCCAGCTTAGAGACTGTCCCCTCCTTGCCCTGAATCCTGCTGACAACATTTTCCGCCAGCCGACGATCGAGTACACGGCCCTCGTCATCCATCCAGGGCTGGCAGGCTTCACTGGGTTGCCATTTGGCCTTGAAACACTCGCCCTGGTCAGTCACCAGCAGGGCAAAGACTTCAAAATAAGGTTTGGGTTGGAAATCGGCAATGTCTTCGTCCCTTCGCACCACCAGACCCAAAACCGGAGTCTGCACCCGACCGACAGAAAGCAAACCGCCATAACCTGCCTTTTTGCCAAGAACGGTATAGGCACGGGTTAAATTGATACCATAGAGCCAGTCGGCACGGGAGCGTGTCAGAGCGGAAACAGAGAGAGGTACAAAATCAGAGTTGCTCTGCATTCGATCGAAGGCTTTCTTAACTGCCGGACCGTTCAAGTCATTCACTAAAAGACGACGGACACTTTTTCTGCGGGTTGGTGAAAGTTTGAGATAATCCAACACTTCATCGACCAGCAACTGCCCTTCCCTGTCCGGGTCTCCGGCATGAACAATGACATCAGCCGTTTTCAATAGCTTACGAATCACCGATAACTGGGAGCGAGTGTTTTTTCGTGGTTGCAGTTGCCACTGCTGGGGAACAATAGGCAAATGTTCAAAACGCCATTGCTTGAAGGCAGGGTCATACTGTTCAGGCTCAACCTGCTCCAGCAGGTGGCCTATACACCAGGTGACGACATCACCGGATGCGGTCTCTATGTAGCCATCCTGTCGTTTATGGGGGCGGGGCAAAACATCGGCTATGGCTCTGCCCAGACTGGGTTTTTCAGCAATGATTAAACGCATCAGGTCAACAAAAGTTACATCAGATCAATGGTACAGCTGCCTATAATAAGTTTCTTTCTGGCCGTATCATAGCCCTGAATAAGCAGACAGCCCAAGGCTTCAGCCTTTTTCAAGTATCTGGCCAGTTGGTTCAATATACGTTCAGCAATGATAGCAGGTACTCCCTGAGCCTTGAGTCATTAATTAACTTGAAGAATTCGTCAAGCTGTTCTTTATCATAACCGGTATTCTGATCGAATATGTGCTGAATCAGTACCTTGGTTGCCAAAATATCACGAATATCCTTGCTTTCTGTGTTTTTGATTTCATCAAATAATTCCTTGTTCTCACCCTGTACCAACTTTCTCTTAACTTGTGTATCGAGACGCCAAACTTCAGCATTGGGGCAGTGGACCAGCCATACAACATCCAGCAGATCAGGCATGGCGTTTTTTGCCTTAATGATTTGCTTGTTTGTCTGACGACGAAGCGGTGAGTCCTGGTTAAATTGATTCAGTGCTGCTGCCTTTATTTCTGGCTGATAGTCATTCACGAAAAATGACTCAAGGCCTGTGCCTTGCCAGAGTGATTGAAGATGTTCGTTCACCTGAGTTTGAAAATGACGCCATTGGTAAAAAGGAATCTTATTCATTGTGATGGCTTTGGCCAGGTTGATATCTCCTGTAACCAGGGTTAATGGTTGAGAGAAGTAAGCCAGAGCATTGTAAGCATTGTCGTTATCAATAAAACCAGAATCGATAAACGTTATTTTTCTATATTCAGAGACATTAGGGTCACAATCGCTATACGTTATTTTTTTATATTCAGAGGTTGTGCGCTGACAATAGCTATTTGATGCACTGTTTGATTTGTAATGAACATTGCCAAAACCCAGTTCACTGAGCATTTCTTTAAAGGATTCTGTTGATAACATTGACCATTTAAGGTCGGTAACAATTTTTATGTCACCCGGATCTATTCTTCTGATAATCTCCAAATACTCTTTCAAGAAGGCTTCATCGTCGTAATAAGCGGTATAATACGACACGTTCTGAATAGCTTCTGCCTGAGCATCCAAATCACTACGACCCGTAAGAGCAAGTCCCAGCCATGGCCTATCTTGCAGTAATTGCTTTAAATCTTCATACAGTGAAGTTGACGTTTTGTCATCTGAAATTTCGTAATTATCAACTTTCTCGATCAGTTCTGAGTTAAAGGGTAACCCAAGGTGCAGTTCACCCAGACCAAACCTTGGCGTAGCAATAGAGAACTTATGTTGTTCTGTTTTAATTGAGCACTCTGTAAGATTTTGACACAAATCATAACCTTCAAACCGAAAGTCCGAGATGTAGTTCATGGTTTGACGATTCAAAGGCATAGATTCAAGGCTACTGACTCCAGATCTTTGGTGAAAATTTTCTACCAGCCATAAACTGACAATAAAGCTCTCAGCCAAACTCTTGCCTCCGGCACCAATATTAGAATACTGACCAATTCCCAACCAGTTGGATGTACTGGGGATTCTCATTCCTGCCCAGGTTGACAGGGAGAGGGTAAAACTTCCGAACTCCATCTGCATCGAACTGGTGTCGTATTCCTGCCTTTCATCCTTAAAAATCCAATTAATTTTCAGATCAGAAGCTTCAGAAAAAGCACGGTAGAGCTTTTTTTTCTGAGATTGAGTGCTCTGTACAGTCAATTCAACAGGAATATTGTTAAAAGCTTTATCACGACGAAGCTCTTTGTTGACTTCCAGTAAACAGGCAAAGTCATCCAGACCATCTTCGGCTATTGTTGCCAAAATCAGTTTTGGCTCATTGGGATAATAAACATAGGGCCTTGCATTCAGTGCCAGCAACCATTTGACTAAGGACGATTTGAGGTTGATCTCCCTGTCATCCATATCGACTTGTGTAGCGCAGACCGATGATGGCAAAAAATTAAGGAAAAGAGCCAGTAACAAAATCATCATTAATGTAAAAGTTTTGTAGACGTTTTTTAGCTGCATAATGTATCAGACCTCCTATGAAACAAGCGTACCTGATACCGACAATTTTTGCGGGTTACGATTATTTGCATCAGATAATTGAGAAATCAACGCCTGTATTGAGGCAGGCTGTTATAAGTACCTAACCATAGAACCTCTCTGCTGAAAGCTAAAACCTGACATCTTTCCTGATCGATTCGATGTAGCAATCACAATCAGAGTGTATGATAGTTCCGTTAACAGGATAGAAATAGTAGTTCATTTTTTATGAAGTACATCAATATCACAGGAAGATTTTTTAAATGACATCAACCCGATTGAAAGCCATGTGATGTATTTCCTGAATTTCCTCAGATATAAAAGATGAACAAATGACAAAAAACTTTAGTTCCAATCATAGGTAAGCAAATGTTTTTGAAACAAGCTACTCTTCACTCGCTAAAGATTTTAGTAAAGAGTACCCAGCCAGTGACGTTCAATAGACAAAATTTCAAGAAATTAAAAGTACTCAGCCATACGGAATCGAATATTTCTGGCTTATTGGGCAGGTGTTCTGCAAGGCGCAACGACGGGAACATAGCAAGCTATGTGACCAGAGTTGCAACGCATCACGACTGCATGGATGCAGGAGCTAGAGCAACGCAGGAGCAGTTGCCGCGAGTGTCTGAACAATGAGTCAGAAGATATGATTTCGTATGGTTGTGTACTAAAGGATTACTTAGAAAGCTTTTGACAGACATCCAACACTTCCTTGGCACTCATCCTTAACTGTTTGGCAGCATCAATCTGAAGAGCGGAAAAACACTCACCCTGATCAGTCACCAGCAGGGCAAAGACTTCGAAATAAGGTTTGGGTTGGAAATCGGCAATAGCTTCGTCTCTTCGAACCACCAGGCCCAAAACCGGAGTCTGTACCCGACCGACAGAAAGCAAACCACCATAACCTGCCTTTTTGCCAAGAACGGTATAGGCACGGGTTAAATTGATACCATAGAGCCTTTCTGCAGAGGGACCTGCTCCAGCAGGTGGCCTATACACCAGGTGACGACATCACCGGATGCGGTCTCTATGTAGCCATCCTGTCGTTTATGGGGGCGAGGCAAAACATCGGCTATGGCTCTGCCCAGACTGGGTTTTTCAGCAATGATTAAACGCATCAGGTCAACAAAAGTTACATCAGATAAATGGTACAGCTGCCTATAATAAGTTTCTTTCTGGCCGTGTCATAGCCCTGAATAACCAGACAGGCCAAGGCTTTGACCTTTTCCTAAGTATCTGGCCAGTTGGGTAAGTTTCTTTCTGGTCCTGTGTTAGCCCCGAATAACCAGACAGGCAGGGTCTCCGGGGTTTCTAGGAGCCTGACCGAGAATAGCGCCCGTAGCGAGGACGTCAGAAAATTAAGGATGAAAATTCGGTTTTGTGAGGAGAATAGCGAGCTATTTGACGAACAAAAGCGGATTTACAGACCAATTTGCTGCCGCCGCAGTAGGGCAGTCTATTCTCGGTCTAATGGGATGGTCCGCCCCTCCTAAACGGCTTCAAATGAGCCAAAATGGAGTTAACCATTTAAACAGGATTAACCGGAGCGAACCACCCATGACTATTTCAGTACTTGGTATCGATATTGGCAAGAACAACTTTCACCTGTTTGGTGTTGATGACCAGGGTAGCAAAGTCATCAGAAAGAAGTTGTCCAGGAAGAACCTTTTGGAGTACGTGGCAAATCTGGAGCCATGCATTATCGCTATGGAAGCTTGTGGTGGTGCTCACTATTTGGCTCGGTTATTCAAGAACTATGGGCATACTGTCAAGCTGATTTCACCTCAATTTGTCAAGCCTTATGTCAAGACCAACAAAAATGACTACAACGATGCTGAAGCGATTGCAGAAGCAGCTTCACGGCCCAGCATGCGTTTTGTACCTGTTAAAACGTCAGAGCAGCAGGCCTGGCAACTTCTGCACCGCTATCGTCAACAAGCGGTTGATCAGAGAACTGCCCTGGTTAACCAGATCCGGGGGTCACTATTGGAAGAAGGTATTGTGGTTGCCCAGGGTATTGGTAAAGTTCGTGCACAGCTTCCACGAATTCTGGAAGATGCTGAAAATGGACTCCATTCGCTGACTCGTGAGCTGCTACATGGTTTATCAGAAGAGTTGGCCAGTCTTGACAAGCGTATTCAACAGTATGACCAGAAAATTCAGGAGCTGGCTGAAAACGACGACGAATGTCGTCGAATGATGACTATGCCGGGTATCGGAGCCATCACTGCCACAGCATTGAAGGCAGCCGTTGGTGATGCGACGTATTTTAAATCTGGTCGACACCTTGCCGCATGGTTGGGATTAGTTCCAAGACAGCATTCCACAGGCGGTAAGTCAGTCCTGCTGGGCATCAGTAAACGGGGTGATAAATACCTGCGCACATTATTGATACACGGCGCACGTTCGGTACTCCACTGCCTCAAAAATAAGGATGACCGCTGTAAAAAATGGGTTAGCCAACTTAATGAGCGCAGCAATCACAACGTTGCCGCCGTTGGTCTGGCTAATAAAATGGCTCGGATTGTCTGGGTCATCATGACCCGAAATGAAGTTTACAAGGCTGCATAATGAGGTAAAGGCGGCAGCGGCAAAGTAAAGCATAAGCTTAATCAAAGGGGAACCCCCCCGCAGATTGCGATGAGCATGTACAGTTGATGGCAAACAGGTAAAAACCGGCAACCTGAAACCTGATAGGAGTCTTGGCCCTTGAGGCCGTCGGACTGATAAGGCCAGGTTGCGCGGATACCCATCAGGGCCAGAGGGTTAGACCTCATGAATAGGCCGTATATATGATTGCAGTTATCTTTGTTTGCTAATTAACAAAACAGGCTCTTGCAAAACGGGGCGGACCATATAAGGCTCCTAGTGCAGCTAAGCTCTGATATCCATACACCCCTCGTTCCCACGCAACAGAGGGTGTCGCAAAAGCCTGGTTCCCCTCCCGTCATTCCCGCGAAGGCGGGAATCCACACAGACTCACCACCAGAACCATACTGCCCGGTGCCCCCCTGGCCTTTTCATCCGCGAGAAGGCAGAGACCCGCTGTTGGCGCTGGATTCCCGCCTTCGCGGGAATGACGACCTCAGAGTATCGGAACGAGTGGGCTGTATGGATATCAAGGCTTGGCTGCACTAGTGCTAATGTTTGTTTAGCAATGGTATCAGGTATTCTCTGAGCCTTGGATCCTGAATTAACATGAATAATTCGTCAAGCTGGTATTGATTAAAGCCCGTACTCTGATCACGACTGTGCTGAATCAGCACTTTGGTAGCCAAAATATCCCGTATATCCATACTCTCCGTCTGTTTGATCTCATGGAACAATTCATCGTTCTGCCCATTCTCCAATCTCTCTCTGACCTGTGTATCAAGATTCCAGAGTGCATGACTGGGACGATGGACCAACCATATAACATCAAGTAGACCGGGCATGGCGTTGTGCGCACTAATAATTCGCCTGTTTATCTCACGACGAAGCGGTGAATCAAGGTTAAACTGGTTAAGTGCTGCTGCTTTTATTTCCGGCTGATAATCATTCACAAAAAATGACTCAAGGCCTGTGCCTTTCCAGAGTGATTGGAGATGCTTATTTACATCAGTTTGAAAGTAATGCCATTCGTAAAAAGGAATCTTATTCATTGTGATGGCCTTGATCAGGCTCATATCTCCTGTAACCAGAGTGAGTGGCTGAGAGAAGTAGGCGAGAGCATTATAAGCACGCTCGTTATCGATAAAACCAGGATTGATAAAAGTTATTTTTCTATATTCAGAGCCAATGCGTTGAAAATAGATGCCAGACCCACCTCTTGATTTGTAATGTATAGTGCTAAAGCCCATTTCATACAACATTTCCCTAAAGGCTGGCGTGCTTAATATTGTCGATTTAGTGGGGGTAACAATTTTTATTTCACCCGGCTCTATTCTTCTGATAATGTCCAGATACTCTTTCAAGAAGGCTTCATCTTGATAATAAGCAGTATAATACGACACGTTCTGGATAGTTTCTGCCTGAGTATTCAAATCACGATGCCCCGTAAGAGCATATCCCAGCCATGGCTTATCTTGCAGTAATTGCTTTAAATCTTGATGCAGCGAAGTTGATGCTTTGTCGACTGACATTTCGTAATCATCAATTTTTTCGATCAACTCAGAGTTAAAAGGCAACCCAAGGTGCAGTTCACCCAAGCCAAATTTTGGCGATGCAATACAGGATTTATCCTGAGCTGAATCAAGGGAATATTTCAAGTAGGGATGATTAACATTATGATTATAATGTTCTGGGTCTGAGAGGAACCTTCTATTTCGACGACTCAATGTCAGATTAGCAAAATTATTAACACCAGAACTCTGATAATAATTTTCTGTTAACAATAAATCGTCAGTAATACTAACGTCCAAGCCTTTATCCATAGCCTCAATATTAGAAAAGTGACCAATTCCCAACCAATTGGATGTTTTGGGGACTCTCATTCCTGACCAGGTAGACAGAAAAAGGGAAAAGCTTGCATACTCCATCTGCATTAATCCAGTCAAGTATTCCTGCCGTTCATCTTTATAAATCCAATTAATTTTCAAATCAGAAGCTTCAGAAAAAGCACGATAGATCTCCTTTTTTTGAGATTCAGTGCTTTGCACTATCAGTTCAACAGGAATGTTGCTAAAAGCTTTATCATTACCAAGCTCTCTGGTTACTTCCAGTACATAGGCAAAGTCATCTGTACCTTCTTCGGCTATTGTTGCCAAAATCAACCTTGGGTCATAGGGAATAAAGCTGTATGGCCTTTTGTTCAACGCAAGAAACCATTTGATTAAAGAAGATCCGGGGTTGATCTCCCTGTCACCCATTTCGACTTCTGTAGCGCAGATAAATGATGCCATAAAACTAAGCATTACTGCTATTAAACACATTGTTGCTGTAGAATTTTTGTGGAAGCTTTTTAGCTTCATAATGTATTAGACCTCCTGTGATACAAGCGATAAGCGCAACTCATATCAACAATTTTTTAATGGGATATAACTGTTGGCTTGAAATAAAACAGATATAGTAGTTCATTTTCACTGAGACACATCAGTATGACAGGACATGTTTTTGTTGAATAACAATAGCCTGATCTGAAACCATGTCATATATTTCCCGAAAAAACCCTGAAACTGTATGGACTGAATGAAGAACACTCAACGTTATACGTAAAAATTATGATTCATCATAGAACCCAATTCGAAAAAATCAGCCTGGACGGAGTAGTTTCCTCCGATATAAAAGAGGATCAAATAAGAATAAACTTTAGTTCCAATCATAGTAAGGCAGATACTTTTAAAACAAGCTACCCTTCACTCGCTAAAGATTTTAGTGAAGAGTACCCAGCCAGTGACGTTCAATAGACAAAATTTCGAGAAATTACAAGGATTACTTAGTATGGTTTTTACCGCATTTACCAGATTTAATAAGAAAAGTATTAAGACTATCCTGTTGTCAATAAACCTGATAACAGGGAGTGCTCTGGCAATAACCGAAGATCAAAAAAGCATACTAAAACAACTGACCCTTCAAGAGTATGTAGAGCTTGATCGAGAAATTAAAGAAAAAAAATTGTATGTGCAGGCTAAATTTTACATTAATAAAATGATGGCAGGTGTTAATAGAAGAAAAAGAAATGTTTTTTTCAGAAGAAAAAACAGGGAAATAGCTAAGAAAATGGGGGTTAAGGCTAGTTATAATACTACCAAGTTTGGTATGCCTTATACCCTACTAAGGACGTTTAATCTTGTTCAGGCAATGATTCACTATGGTAAAGTAGAACCTACTAAGCAAATACCAATAGCCGATACAGGTCAAGTAATGCTTCATAAAAGTAATAGAGCAGCCAGTGTCGTTGAAGACTATGTAGACAAATTATTGGAAAGAGCTGAGCAAACGCCCACAACCGATATGGGATTGGTAAATCTGTTCTATGAGGACCGAAGTCATCAAAAAGAAGGAACAAGTATTATTAAGACAGAAAAAAATAAAGACTTTAATTTTCAATCAGTATACCCAAACAACAATCTATATCATCTAATTCGCTTAGCAGATAATCCAGACTACCATCCGGATCATCAACTGCACCTGCTACGTAATGGTGAATTTGTTTTGACCCATGTCAATATAATTCGGCAGGGAAATTTAGAAGATGGCGATAAAATAATCTACCTGGATAAATCCAGATTATTTAAACCTAAATCAACATCACCCACGAGAAACTCCGCATCCAGAGCCAGAGAGATTTATATTGCTGTAGATAGACTTCAAACCTTCCTTGATAAGAGGTATCCAAACAAATTTAGACTCAGTATCAATGAACAAAATTTTTTTCAGGTTTTATTGGATTTTGTAGCACCCTATGGTTGGTGGAAAGATGCATTTTTTAGAATAGAGTTTAATTTTGACAATATTGGCAACGAAGGACCAGAAGTTTATGTTAAATATGCACCAAGGGTAGCCAATCTTTATGGTGAAAGTCTTTGCCTGATGCAGATTTATAAAAATTCTGAAAGATTCAATCCCGGCTATAGCAAATGGTGGTGGTTAAATTGTTTCAGACGTGTGCGCTATGGATCGGACATTTTTACTGTAGAAGAGCTTATTTTAAACGTTATAAATTATATGATCGCTGACTTCAATATTAGATCAGAAGGTATTCTTTCTAGCAATAACTATAGAGAGCCCACCAAGGATTTAATTACAGAAGAAATAATCAAAGTCAATAATCAGGCAAAAATGGCCAGCAAGTCTGTTTATGTAGAAACAGATCATAATAAGATAAAAGAAAGTGTAAATACAAGATTAAAAGATGGAGAAGACCCGGCTTTTTATCACTTGTTTTTTGATGACGAGTTTGATGCAGAATTCGATAACACAAAGAATACAGAATCAATAAGGACAGATATTTTTATTCCAGTTGAAATGCATGCTGAAGCTGAAATTGTAGAATTTGATTACACCTCAATTAGAGATTTTGATGATCTGATATATGAAGCCAGAAGGAAGTCGGAATTTAAAATACCAAAAAATATTAAACCCGTTATTTATTATAACAATGAAAAGCTGGATGAGAATAATTACAAAAGGGTTTGGGATGGCATAAGGAATCAGAATAAAAAATATATAAAAAAAGAAAAAATGATAAAAAAACACAAAAAAAAGCATAACGCCCTGACGATGATTGTTAAAGTCCCTGATTATGAAAGTCGAGCTTTTGAAAAGGCTAAAGCTAGTTCACTCACGCATTATATTCCAGAAAACCCGTGTCAGCAGCCGCTCGATTGTCACAAGCCAGCTTACATATTTGAGGTAGGCAAACCCATAAAATGGGAAATACACCTAGTTGAAAATAAGAAATTGGCAAAAGCTAATAATATGCTTTATCAATACAAACTTATTTTACCTTTAGAAACACAAAAGACAACAGAACGCTACAGAGGAGGAGCTCAGTATGGAAGTTTCGCCAATGTCTGGATACCCACTATTAGAAATGATATGTCAGACGTTGAAAAGAAATTCGCTTTGATGTCAATGTATGATTTATCAAGAAATAAATTTAAAATTCCAAATAATCTCAAAAAAAACTCCGTTTCAAACTTTGGCAACAATATTATTACCAAATCATTATTGACGCCACAGAACGATGTCTGGTTGCCAACTCAGGCCAATTTGGAATTTTTGTTGCAAAGAGTTCAAATGTCTCTCCTTCTCAGTAATGAGGACTACTCAATTGCAGAGGAAAATAATGTTTTTTTTGAAAGTCTCATCAGTGGAAATATTGATGAGAATGTTATCAAGGATTTGGGATTTTTTATCGGGTACCTGGCTCCAAGCCTGAGACATGTATCAAGAATGAATAATCCTGATAAAGTAGAAGTTATTTATCGTATTGTTTTAAACTATCTCATTGAATTTTGTGTCAGGACTCTGACCTCTAACGAATTTGACGCAAGCTCTGAAATAGTCAAAAAACTTATAGAAAAACCGGAGCAATTTAGCCTGGAGGACATCCACAACTCTAACAAAAAAGATATTTCTGTAGCTTTTAATGTATTACAAATTGCTGATTTCCTTTTCGGAAAGACCCTCTTTAATCCTTTTTATAAAGAGGCTTCCGATTTTTATTTTTATGAGAATGAGCTAGAAAGTCTTCAGCTTAACATCAAGAGTATGCATAAAATTATTGATGGTGGGAAAAATCTTATTCCACTATTTTTCAGTCACTTGTTGCCAGCCGCTAGGTATTGCTCGGGTGGTCTTGATTTCGAAAGCAACGATTTTTTAAATAAGTTCACCTTAAGTATTTTGGAAAAATTTTTAAGTCGAACAACAAATAACGATATAAAAGTTTCACTGCAACTTTTCCTGAAAAAAACAGGACAAAAGTCGGATATTTTCAGTAAAGAAAAAACGGAGGAATTAATCACTTTATTCAGGAAAAATTCTCCGAATTTTTTTATTAATGCACAGAATGAACAAGGTAGTTTCGTACAAACCTGTTACCATTGTGGTGAACTGTATCAAACTGAAGAACCTATAAGAGGGAAAGGGAGTCGTAAAAACAAAAACACGGGTAAATCAAAAGAAACGCTCGTCAGACCTTTTCACAGAGCCTGCATGGAAGAAGACAGACGCATCAGGCAGCAAGCAGGGCAATTATTTAAAGAGATGGAAAAGAGCTATCCCAAAAAACAGCTATATGGTCCTGATTATCACTATAACCCTGTTCCCGACGGTTTTGAGCTGATAAGAATCAATGGCGATGGTAACTCTATGTACTCGTCCATTGCAGAGATATTCAACAGGCATGCATGGTCAGAACAAGCGGTCCAATGGAACCAACAAACAGTAAGAGAGATCATGGATTATAATCTTCGTGAGATTTTTTTCACGATACAGGCTCATCCCGACAAACACAAACTGATGCAGGAGCTTGAGCTACTCTTGGGGATCGATGCTGGCATTATTCCAGCGATCCTCGATAACAATGTTATTACTGATTCAGCCTCTTTCGCCCACCCCGAATCAGACAGATTGCAACAATTTGGCGCTGCCCGGCTGATTACCCTGCTAGTACCGACACAGGGTGTCTGGTTCCCGGTGATTACACAAGGTCAGGCTGGGCCTTATCATGAGATTTATGACCTGAGGCGCTGGGTCAATTTTGCTCCTGACCTTTTGGCTATGCTATTACAAAACGAAAATTATACCTTTCCTGATCTCTCTGAAAGTCAAAGGGCAACACTTTTACAGTTGTTGTTAAACCAGAATTTCGATCAAGCCAAGCTCTTCGTCTCCCACATTCTGAAAGCTTCCTATCAGTCTTCAGCTTATCTTATCCACTACCCTGGTTCAGTAGCTCTCATAGAACACTTTGATGCAGCAGTAAGCATTGAAAATTCCCGGAATATCGAGGTTGGAGAGACTTTTGAAGCTCTTTCCATCGATGAAAATAATAGAAGAATGAGGTCTGATACTGTTTCTTCGGTTTCAGCCAATAAGACTGACAGTGAGACATCAGAAAATCCCGACCCCTTATTGTTAATGATTCAAACCAGTTTTGAACTGATAAGAGTTAATGGTGATGGTAACTGTATGTACTCGTCTATCGCAGAGATATTCAACCGGAATGGGCGGTCAGGACAAGCAGGCATATGGGACCAGCAAACAATAAGGCAGATTGTGGATTATAACCTTCGTCAGATTTTTTCCACGATTCAGGACCATCCTGACAGGGAAAAACTGATGCAAGAGCTTGAGCTTCTGTTGGGGATCGACGCTGATGTTATTCCAGCCATTCTCGATAATAAGATCATTACTGAATCAGCTTCTTACGCTCAATCGGACTTAGCCAGATTACAACAATTTGGCGATGCCCAGCTGATTGCATTGCTAGTGCCAACTCATGGTGTCTGGTTCCCCGTGATTACACTAGGTCACCAAAGCTCTCATCACGAGATTTATGACCTGAAGCGCTGGGTAAGCTTTACTCCTAATCTTTTGGCTATTCTGTTACAAGACAAAAATTATGATTTTCCTGATCTCTCTGACAGTGAAAAGACGATACTTTTACGGTTGTTGTTAAGCCAAAATTTTGATCAAGCCATACTCTTCGTCTCCCAAATTCTCACAGACTCCCATCAGTCTTCAGCTTATCTTATCCACACTCCCAGTTCAGAAGCTCTCCTGGAACACTTTGATGCGGCAGTAAGCATTGAAACGCCCCCAAATGTGGAGTTTAATTCGTCACCAACTGTAGAGGACCATAACCTCCTATCGTTAATGATTCAAGCCAGGCTTGCAGTCCACACCACACCAACCAATACTCTATAGGTTAACAACCTCCCTGCCCGCTCAAGAGGTTGTCACCAAAAGCCGGTAATCGGGATTACGAATAACTTAACGGCTTTCCTATGTGGCTGCATACCGCTTCAGCACCCCTTCCAGACGAGCCTAAACTACACGACAAATTCGACTGTTTCTTTCATAGAATTGACAAAGATAGCTGCAATGAGGCGGCTGCTGACACTCCCCGCCCTATCGGGCGAGGGTTCTTAGATCGCTCCAAGAACCTTCCTGCTTCGTCACGCCTTCCCTAGATGGTTGCTTTCGCAGCCATCCCCGTTCCAGTCGCTCCACAGGCTAACCCCGCCAGCCCGGCGGTTTTGATATTCTTTGCTGCGTTAATGTCCCGGTCGTGATGAGTGCGGCACTCTGGACACTCCCATTCACGAATAGACAACGGCAAGCTTTCATGGACAAACCCGCAGCCGGAGCAACGCTTGGAGCTTGGAAAGAACCGGTCAATCTGAACAACCTTTCTTCCTGCCCACTCCGCCTTGTATTGCAACTGTCGGACAAATTCTCCCCAGTTTGCATCGGCTATGTGCTTGGCCAGCTTTGGATTTTGAATCATACCCTTCACGTTCAGAGACTCTACGCAAACAAGCGGATGGCCGCCCCCTTGGTTCTCGTCTATAAATTCGCGGGATGCCTTGTGAGTAGCATCCATCCGGCAATCGGCAATTTTTGCATGAATGCGAGCAACCTTGAGCTTTGCTTTAGCTCTGTTGCTGCTACCTTTCTGCTTTTTCGACAATTGACGCTGAAGGTAGGCGAGCTTTCGCTCGTAGCGTTTGGTGTGTCTTGGATTACCGGATTTTTCGCCGTCTGAAGTGATGAACAGATCATTCAAACCTAAATCAATGCCCACTGTCTTATTTCTAATAGGCATTGCTTTAGCTTCAAATTCGCACAACATAGAAACAAAGTACCGGCCTGCCCGATCTTTGCTGATAGTTACACTGGAAGGCTCAGAAGACAGTTCTCTGCTCCAGCAGATATTCAGAGGCTCTTTGCTTTTCGCTATAAACAGGTGGCCGTTTTTAACGCTGAAAGCAGCCTTTGTCAGCCGCATACTTTGTCTTGAATGTCTTTTTTTGAACTTAGGGTATTTCGCCCTGCCAGCCCAAAAGTTCTTGAAGGCTTCCTGCTGATCCCTGAGTGTTTGTTGCAGGATGACACTGGATACATCTGCCAGAAATGGGAACTCTGTCTTGAGCGACACAAGCCGCTTTTCTGCCTCGGAATGGGAGATAGATTGCCCGTCTTTGTAGTAGGCATCAGTGCGAAAACGGAGGGTGTTGTTATAGACAAAACGGGCGCAACCAAACGACTGGGCAAGAAGTATTTCCTGTTCCGGCGTTGGGTAGAATCGTTCTTTGTAGGCACGTTTAGTTTTCATGGCAGGAATATTACAGAAACGATAAGCGCCTGTAAATAATTAAGGCTTCCGGTTCTGCAAGGCCTACACGGGCTTGTTGCTTATATCACCGCCCGATTGGGCGATGCTTTACGCAGGTTCAGGTAAGCGTCGTGTAATCCATAGGCTCTTATTCACTTAAACATGAGTTCCAGTAATGGCAAAGCAGATGTTTTTAAAACAAGCTACTATTTACTCGCTAAAGGTTTCAGTAAAGAATACTCAGCCTGTGACGTTCAATAGATAAAATTTCAAGATATTGTAAGGCTTACTAAGTATGGTTTTTACAGTGTTGACCAAATTGAATAAAAAAAGTGTTCCTCTTATCGTTTTATCGATAAACCTGATTTCAGCGAGTGCGCTTGCAATAAACGAAGATCAAAAAAGCATACTAAAACAACTTACCCTTCAAGAGTATGAAGAACTTGATCGAGAACTTAGAGAAAAAAAATTGTATGTGCAATCTGAATATTACATAAATCAAGTGATGACTTCTATTGACAGAAGTAAAATAAATCTTTTTTTTAAAAGAAAAAACAGGAAAATCGCTAAGACAATGGGGGTGAAGGCTAGTGATAATACCGCCAAGTTTGGTATACCTTACACCCTGCTAAGAACGTTTAATCTTGTTCAGGCAATGATTCATTATGGTAAAGTAGACTCTATCAACCAAACACCAATAACAAATATAGATAAAGCAAAACTTGATAAAAGTAATAAGGCAGTTAATGCTGTTGAAAAATATGTAGACAGATTAATATCAAAAAGAACTGAGCAAACGCCCATAACAGATATGAATTCGGTAAATCTGTTTTTTGAAGACCGAAATCTTAATCATAAAATAACGCGTAATATTAAGGGGTCAAAAAACAAAGACTTTGATTATGATTCAATATGTCCAAAAGACCATCCAGATTATAAAAAACACCTGCTACACTTGCGAGACGAATTTACAGACAAGAGACTACACCTAGTTCGCAAAGGAGAATTTATTTTGACCCATGTCAATATAATTCGGCAGGGAAATTTACAAGATGGAGATAAGATAATCTACCCATACCGCTTTAAAAGATTCAAACCTAGTGCAATATCACCCAAAAGAAATTCGGCATCCAGAGCCAGAGAAATTTATATCGCTATTGATAGGCTTCAAAACTTTCTTGAAAAGAGGTATCCAAAGAAGTTTAGATTCAGTATCAGTGAAGAAAATATGTTTAAGGTATCTCTGGATTTTGTAGCACCCTATGGTTGGTGGAAAGATGCATTTTTTAGAATAGAGTTTTATTTTGACAATATTGGCAACGAAGGACCAGACATTTATGTTCAATATGCACCAAGAGTATCCAATCTTTATGGACATGTTCTCTGTCTGATGCAAACTTATAAAAATTCTCAAAGAACCAGTGACGGCCCTCCCAAAATGTATGGTGGCATGGACCAGTGGTGGTGGCATCATTGTTCCGGACATGTGCGCTATGGATCGGAAAATTTTTCTGTACAAGAGCAGATTTTAAATGTTATCAACTTTCTGACAGCTGACTTCGATATAAGATCAGAAGGTATTCTTTCACATAATACTGATGGAGAGAAAACTCAGGATGTGATTACAAAAGAAATAATCAAAGTTAATACTCGGGCAAAAGATATTGAAACCTCTGTTTATGTTGAAACAGATCGTAATAAGATAAAAAAAAATGTACGTAAAAGAATAAAGCCAGACAAAGATCCAAGCTTTGATTATTTAATTATGGATGATGAGTTCGATAATGCAGAGAAAACAGAATCAATAAGGACTGATATATTTATTCCTGTCGAAATGCATGGTGAAGCTCAGCTTGTAGAACTTCACTCTACCTCGATTAAAAATTTTAATGATCTGATATATAAGACCAGAAAGTGTTCGGGATTTAAAATACCAAAAAATGTTGAACCCACTGTTTATTATAAGAATAAAGAATTGAACGAGCATAATTTTCAAAACGTTTTATATGACATTAGGAGCAAGAATACAAAAAAGAAGAAAAAAGAAGGAAAGATAAGAAATAATATCCTGACACTGATTGTTAAAGTCCCTGGTTATGAAAGGCTAGCGTTTGAAAATGCTATAGCCAGTTCGGTTAACTATTATGTTCCAGATAATCTTCGTCGACTGACGTACAACGACAGACATAACGAAAGCGAGGAAGTCGAAGACATAGCCAAGAAAGGAAAACCCATAAAATGGGAAATACATTTAGCTGAAAAAAAGAAATTGGCAAAAGCTAATACTATGCTTAACCACTACAAACTTATTTTACCTTTAGAAAAGCAAAAGACAACAGAACGCTACAGGGGGGGAGCTCAGTATGGAAGTTTAGCCAATGTCTGGATACCTACTATTAGTGATGACATGTCAGATGTTGAAAGAAAATTTGCTTTGATGTCAATGTACGACTTATCGAGAAATAAATTTAAAATTCCAAATAATCTTAAAAAAGACTACGTTTCAAATCTAGGGAATAACATTATTACCAAAGCACTACTAACACCACATAACGATGTGTGGTTGCCAAATCAGCCCCGTCTAGAATTATTACTGCAAAGAGTTCAGATGGCTCTCCTTATAAGTCACGAAAATTATTCAATGACTAAGGAAAAAAATATTTTTTTTGAAAGTCTCATCAGTGGAAATATTGATGAGAAGGTTATCAAGGATTTAGACTTTTTTATTGGAGAACTGGTGCCAAGCTTGAGATACCTATCCAGAATCAATTATCCAGATAAGAGAGAAGTCGTTTATCGTATTGTTTTAAACTATCTCATTGAACTATGTGTCAGGACTCTGACCGCTAACGAATTTGACGCAAGTTCTGAAATAGTTAGAAAACTTATAGAAAATCCGGATCAATTTAGCATCGAAGACATCCACGCTTCCAACAAAAAAGGTTTTTCTGTAGCTTTTAATGCATTACAAATCGTTGATTTCCTTTTTGCAAAAACTATCTTTGATCCTTTTTATAAAGAAGCTTCTGACATTACTTTTTATGAGAATGAATTAGAGAGCCTACAGTTTAGTATCAGGGGTATGCGTAAAATTATTGATGCTGAGAAAAATCGCATTCAACTATTTTTCAGTCATATATTGCCAGCAGCAAAGTATTCCTCCGGTGATCTTGATTTTGAAAGCAATGATTTTTTAAATAAATTTACCTTAAGTATTTTGGAAAAGTTCTTAAGTCGAACAACAAATGAAGATATAAAAGCTTCACTGCAAGCTTTTCTAAACAAAAAAGAACAAAAGCCAGAGATTTTCAGTAAAGAAAAAACCGAGGAACTAATCTCTTTATTCAGGAGAAATACTCCAGAGCTTCTGATTAATGTTCCGAATGGACAAGGCGGTTTCAGGCAAACCTGTTACCATTGCGGTGAAGTTTATGAAACTGAAAACGCCATTAGAGGTAAAGGTCACAGTACAAACCGAAAGGCCAAAAAAGCAAAAGAGACGCTGGTAAGACCTTTTCATAAAGCCTGCATGATTGAAGACAAACGCATCAGGGAACAAGCAGGGCAATTATATAAAAAGATGGAAAAAGGATACCCCAAAACACAGATTTATGAACCCTACTATTCTCATCATAATCCCGTCCCCGAAGGTTTTAAGCTGATAAGGATTAATGATGATGGTAACTGTATGTACTCGTCCATTGCAGAGATATTCGACAGGAATGGACCGTCAGAACAAGCAGGCAAATGGAATCAGCATAGGGTAAGGCAGATTATGGATTATAACCTTCGTCAGATTTTTGAAATTATTCAAGGTCATCCCGACAAAAACAAACTGCTGCAGGAGCTTGAGCTACTATTGGGGATCGATGCAGATGTTATTCTAACGCTACTCGATAACAATGTTATTACTGATTCAGCTTCATTTGCTCATTCGGATTCAGGCAGATTGCAACCATTTGACAATGTCCAGCTTATTCCCTTGCTAGTGCCGACACAGAGTATCTGGTTTCCGGTGATTACACAAGGTCACGATGGGCCTTATCACGAGATTTATGATTTGAAGCGCTGGGTCAATTTTGCTCCTAACCTTTTGGCTATGCTGTTACAAAACAAAAATTATACCTTTCCTGATCTCTCTGAAAGTCAAAGGGCAACACTTTTACAGTTCTTGTTAAAGCAGAATTTCGATCAAGCCATGTTCTTCGTCTCCCAAATTCTGATAGCCTTCCATAAGGCTTCAGCTTATCTTATTCATTACCCAGGTTCAGTGGGTCTCATGGAACACTTTGATGCAGCATTAAGCATTGATACTCTCCAGAATATAGAGGTTGATGAGGCTTTTGCGGCTCTTTCCATCGATGAAAATAATAAAAGAATGAGGTCAGATTCTGTTTCTTCGGGATCATCCACTGAGACTGACAGTGAGACTTTAGAAAATTACGACCCCCTATTATTAATGATTCAAACCAGTTTTGAGCTGATAAAAATTAATGGTGATGGTAACTGTATGTACTCGTCCATTGCAGAGATATTCAACCGGAATGACCGGCCAGGGTATGCAAGTGCATGGGACCAGCAAACAATAAGGCAGATTATGGATTACAGCCTGCGTCAGATTTTTTCCACGATTCAGGACCATCCTGACAAGGAAAAACTGATGCAAGAGCTTGAGCTACTATTGGGGATCGACGCCGACGTTATTCCAGCCGTTCTCGATAATAATGTCATTACTGAATCAGCCTCTTTCGCGCAATCGGCCTTAGCCAGATTGCAACAATTTGGCGATACCCAGTTAATTGCATTGCTGGTGCCTACGCAGGGTGTCTGGTTCCCGGTGATTACACAAGGTCAGCATGGGTCTCATCACGATATTTATGACCTGAGGCGCTGGGTAAGTTTTGCCCCTAATCTTGTGGCTATTCTGTTACAAGACGAATATTATGAATTTCCTGATCTCTCTGAAAGTCAAAGGGCAATGCTTTTACAATTGTTATTAAGCCAAAATTTTGATGAAGCCAAGCTCTTTGTCTCCCAAATTCTGACAGACTCCCATCAGTCTTCAGCTTATCTTATCCACTCCCCCAGTTCAGAAGCTCTTCAGGAACACTTTGATGCAGCAGTAAGGATTGAAACGCCTCTGAACATGGAGGTTAATTCTTCAAAAAACAATCTGAATGCTGAGTCTTTTGAAGATCTTTCCCAAGATGGAATTAACAAAAGAATGAGACCTGATCCCGCTTCTTCAGTTTCAACCAATGAAACAGACAGTGAGACACTACAAGACCACAGCCCTTTATCGTTAATGATTCAAACCAGAGCTGAAGCACTTCTTACCTTGCCAGGCACACCGGCCAATTTCATGTAAGTTATCAACCTCCCCGTACACTGAACAGTGTGTCAATAAAAGCTGGTTATCGGGACTATGAGGTAACTTTACCGGCTTCCCAGTGTCTCGCTACATGGTGTATCAGACACACTAACCAACTGGTTAGGTACTTATGATATGAGCCTGACCTGAACGAAAAATCCCACTGTTTGCTTCAGAGAATGGACAAAGATACCGCATTGAAGCGGCTGGTTATCGTCTTGTAATCCATTTGGCCCTATTCACCTAAACATCAGTTCCATTAATAGGAAAGCAGATGATTTTAAAACAAGCTACTATTCACTCGATACAGTTTTTAATGAGGAGTACTCAGCCAGTGTCGCTCAATAGACCAAATTTCAGAGAATTATAAGGATCGCCAGGTATGGTTTTTACTGCGTTAGCCAAATTGAGTAAAAAGAGTATTCATCTTATCTTTTTATCAATAAACCTTATATCAGGGAGTGCTCTTGCAATAAACGAAGATCAAAAAAGTATACTAAAACAACTTACTTTTCACGAGTACGAAGAAATTGATCGAGTACTTAAAGAAAAAAATTTGTATGTGCAAGCTAAATTTTACATTGATAAAGTGATGTCAGGCGTTAATCGAAGAAAAAGAAATAATTTTTTTAAAAGCAAAAATAGAGAATTGGCTAAGAAAATGGGGGTTAAGGCTAATCATAATACGACCAAGTTTGGCATACCTTACACCCTGTTAAGGACGTTTAATCTTGTTCAGGCAATGATCCATTATGGTAAAGTAGAATCTATCAAACAAACAACAATAATAAATTCAGACCGATTAACACTTGATAAAATTAATAGGGCAGTCCGTGTTGTTGAAGACTATATAGACAGATTATTATCAGAAAGAGCTGAGCAAACGCCCACAGCGGACATGGAATTGATAACTCTGTTCTTTGAAGACCGAAATTGTGCAAAAAAAATAACGCGCATTATCAAAGCCAAAAAAAATAAAGACTTTAATCTTCAATCGCTATATTCAGTCAACCATCCTGAATATGAAATAGACATGCAACGCAGTCCAAACTGCCGGTCATTGCATCTGCTACGCAATGGAGAATTCATCTTGACCCATGTCAATATTATTCGGAAAGGAAACTTACAGAATGGAGATAAAATAATTCACACAGTTCCCTTAAAAAAATTCAAACCTAACCCAATATCACCCAAAAGAAATTCCGCATCCAGAGCCAGAGAGATTTATATCGCTATTGATAGACTTCAAAATTTTCTTAATAAGAGGTACCCAAAGAAATTTAAATTCAGTATCAATGAAGAAAATATGTTTATGGTAACACTGGATTTTGTAGCACCTTATGGTTGGTGGAAAGATGCATTTTTCAGGATAGAGTATTATTTCGACAATATTGGCAACGAAGGACCAGTCATTTATGTTAAATATGCACCAAAGGTATCCTATCTTTATAGCCATAATCTTTGCCTGATGCAGACTTATAAAAATTCTCAAAGAGTCAGTGAAGGGCCTCCCAAAATCTATGAAGGCTTTGATCAATGGTGGTGGTTTCATTCTTCCGGACGTGTTCGCTATGGATCTGAAAACTTTTCTGTAGAGGAGCAGATTTTAAATACCATCAATTTTCTGACAGCCGATTTCGATATACGATCAGAAGGTATTCTTTCAAAGACCAGGTATCTAACACCTCCTCAATTTGAAGGTATTCTTTCAGAGATCAGGTCTCTAACAAGCACCCAATTTCTTATCACATATGAAATATTCGAAGTTAATACTCTGGCAAAAAAAAACAACAATTCTGTTTATGTAGAAACGGATTACAACAAGATAAAAAGAAGTGTGAATGAAAGAATAAAAGATGGAGAAGACCCAGATTTTGATTATTTAGTTATTGATGATGAGCTAGATAACTCAGAGAAACCATTATCACTAGGGACAGATATTTTTATTCCTGTTGAAATGCACAATGAGGCTGAGATTGTAGAATCCACTTATACTTCGATAAGAAATTTTGACAATCTAATAAATGAGGCCAGGAAGAAGTCGGGATTTAAAATACCAGAAAATGTTAAACCTATTGTTTATTATAAGAATGAAAAACTGGATGAGTATAATTTTCCAAAGGTTTTACATAATTTAAGGAAGAGAAATATAAAAAAGAATAAAAAAGAACAAAAGGAAGGAAAAATAAAAAATAACATCATCACGATAATTGTTAGAGTTCCTGGTTATGAAAGGCCAGCATTTGAAAATGCCATAGCCAGTTCTGTTACCTATTATGTTCCGGAAAATCCTCGTCAACTGACGTATAATGAGAAACATAACCAAAGCTACCAATTCAAAACCACAGCTAATAAAGGCAAACACATAAATAACGATATAGGTAAACCCATAAAAAGCAAGGTAGTTAAACCCATAAAATGGGAAATACACTTAGCTGTAAAAAAGAAATTGGCAAAAGCTAATACTATGTTTTATCAATACAAGCTTATTTTTCCTTTAGAAACACAAAAGACAACAGAACGTTATAGAGGAGGAACTCAGTATGGAAGTTTTGCCAATATCTGGATACCCACTATTAAAGATGATATGTCAGACGTTGAAAAAAAATTTGTTTTGTTGTCAATGTATGACTTATCAAGAAATAAATTTAAAATACCAAACAATCTCAAAAAAGCCTCCGTTTCAAACCTGGGTAATAACATTATTACCAAAGCATTATTAACGCCACAGAACGATGATTGGTTGCCCTCTCAGACCCATTTGGAATTATTGCTGCAAAGAGTTCAGATGTCTCTCCTTATAAGTCATGAAGATTATTCAATTGCCAAGGAAAACTACATTTTTTTTGAGTGTGTTATCAGTGGCAATATTGATGAGAAAGTCATCAAAGATTTGGGATTTTTTGTTGGGCACCTGGTTCCGAGTCTGAGATACGTCTCAAAAATCAATGGTCCAGATAAAGTAGAGGTTATGTATCGTATTGTTATAAACTATCTTATTGAAGTCTGTGTAAGGTCAATTACCTGTAACGAATTTGACAGAAGTTCTGGTATAGTCAAAAAAATTACAAAAAAACCAGAGCAATTTGGCCTGGAGGACATTTACACTTCCAACAAACAAGGTATTGCTTTAGCTTTTAATGTGTTACAAATTGTTGATTTCCTTTTTACAAAAACCCTCTTTACTCCTTTTTATAAAGAGGCTTTCGATTTCGTTTTTCATCAGAACGAGTTAGAAAATCTTCAGATTATTATCAAGGGCATGCGTAAAATTATTGATGGTAAAAAAAACCCTATCCCACTTTTTTTCAGTCACTTGCTCCCTTCCGCAAGACATTACCCGGATAGTTTTAATTTCGAAAACAACGTTTTTTTAAATAAGTTCACCTTAAGTGTTTTGAAAAAAACCGTAAGTCGAACAACAAATAAAGATATAAAAGCTTCATTGCAAGCTTTTCTAAAAAAAACAGAACAAAAATCGGATATTTTCAGTAAAGAAAAAACTAATGAATTAATCTCTTTATTCAGAAAAAATACTCCCAGGATTCTGATTAATGTTCCAAATGGACAAGGTGGTTTCAGACAAACCTGCTGCCATTGCGGTGAAGTTTATGAAACTGAAAATCCCATACGAGGGAAAGGACGTCATACAAACCGAAGCACTAAAAAAACAAAAGAACCGCTGATAAGGCCTTTTCATAAAGTCTGTATGATTGAAGACAAACGCATCAGAGAACAAGCAGGGCAATTATATAGAAAGATGGAAAAGGGATACCCCAAAACACAGGTTTATGAACCCTACTATTCTCATCATAACCCCGTCCCCGAGGGCTTTGAACTGATAAGAATTAATGGCGATGATAACTGTATGTATTCGTCAATTGCAGCGATTTTCAACAAATATGAACCGTCAGGACAATGGAACCAGAAAACAATAAGACAGATTATAGACTTTAACCTTCATCAGATTTTTTCCATGATTCAAAATCACCCCGACAAGGATATACTGATAGAGGAGCTTGAGCTGTTATTGGGGATCGATGCCGACATTATTCCAGCGGTTCTCGATGATAATGTCATTACTGAATCAGCCTCTTTCGCACAGTCTGGGTCAAGCACATTGCAACCATTTGCCAGTGCCCAGTTGATTGCCTTGCTAGTACCTACACAGGGTGTCTGGTTCCCGATAATTACACAAGGTCACGATGGACCTTATCAAGAGTTTTATGACCTGACATACTGGATTGATTCTGCTCCCAACCTTTTGACTATGCTGTTACAAAACGAAAATTATACCTTTCCAGATCTCTCTGAAAGTCAAAGGACAACACTTTTACAGTTATTGTTAAACCAAAAATTCGATCGAGCCAAGCGCTTCATCTCTCAAACTCTGGCAGCCTCCCATCAGGCTTCAGCGTATCTTATCCACTACCCCGGTTCAGTGACTACCATGGAACACTTTGATGCAGCAGTAAACATTGTCACGCCTCAGAATATGGAGATTGATGAGGCTTTTGAAGCTCTTTCCAACGATGAAAATAATAGACAAATGAGGTCCGGTTCTGTCTCTTCGGTTTCAGCCAATGAGACTGACAGTGAGACTTTAGAAAATAACGACCCTTTATTGTTAATGATTCAAACCAGTTTTGAACTGATAAAAATTAATGGCGATGGTAACTGTATGTACTCGTCCATTGCAGAAATATTCAACCGGAGTGGGCGATCAGGACAAGCAGGCGACTGGAACCAGCAAATAATAAGGCAAACTATCGATTATAACCTTCGACAGATTTTTTCCACGATTCAGGCTCATCCTGAGAAGGAAAAACTAATGCAAGAGCTTGAGTTATTATTGGGGATTGATACTGACGTTATTCCAGCCGTTCTCGATAACAATGTCATTACTGATTCGGCCTCTTTCGCTCAATCGGATTTAGCCAGATTGCAACAATTTGGCGATTCACAGCTTATTGCACTGCTCGTGCCGACACATGGCGTCTGGTTCCCGGTGATTACACAAGGTCACCATGGGTCTCATCACGAGATTTATGACCTGAATCGCTGGGTAGTTTTTGCTCCTAACCTTTTGGTTATGCTTTTGCAAAACAGCAATTACACATTTCCCGATCTCTCTGAAAGTCAAAGAGCAATGCTTTTACACTTGTTGTTAAAGCAAAATTTCGATCAAGCTAATCTCTTCGTCTCCCAAACTCTGACAGACTCCCATCAGTCTTCAGCTTATCTTATCCACACCCCCAATTCAGAGGCTCTCCTGGAACACTTTGATGCGGCAGTCAGGATTGCTCCCGACCGGAATATAGAACTTGATTCGCCACAAATCGCTCAGCTCGATGAGACTTTTGAAGAAATTTCTATCGATGGAAATGATAAAAGAATAAAGTTTGATTCTGCTTCTTCTGTTTCAACCAACGAGACTGACCCTAAGACTTCACAGGATTACAACCCCTTATCGTTGATGATTCAAAGGATCACAGGGGCATTCTCTACCACTTCAGTCACACCCACCAATACTCAGTAAGTTAACAACCTCCTACATCCTACAGCGAGTATCGAAAAACTTACCAAAAAGCTGGTAACCGGGATTTTAAAGTAGCTTTATCGGCTTTTGCATGGCAACAGGGCCAAAATAAAGATTAATACAACCGCACGGGGAGAGTAATCCACTATAATCCTCAGCTTTTTAGTAACTGCTCTATTAGGGTTTCAATATGATTCGTAGTTGGCTGGGTCTGGTATTACTGCTGTTGTCGTTACCCGGTTTGGCGTATGAAAAACTTTTTTATCCCAAATTCACCGAACGTTTTTGCTCGCAGGAGGCACAACCTGTCAGCAATGTCTTTGTGGTGGGTGACAGTAGCGTTGATTCGGGTAATTTCTATAACTACAGTCGATTCCTTACAGGTAACGGTACACTGAATGAACGTCAAATGTCACTTTATCCCTGGAGCGGTCGTATGTTACCGGGCTTTATTTTTGGCAGTTTCTGTGGTGCCATACCGGGTGCCAATTATCATGGAGGGCGTTTTTGTGATGATCTGATGGCACCAGAGCTTATTGCCAGAGCCCTTTATCTGAATACCTCCAATAAAACCGAGTTTGTCGATCAGTCACATGGTGGCAGTACGGTGGTCGGTTTTTCAGAGGTGTTAACGGATTTTTTCTGGTCGTTTCTGTTTGGTGAAAGTCAATTGGCCAATATCAGTTTTCTCACCAATAGCATCAGAGGTGGAAAGCCTATTCTGAGTTCGGTCGAGGAACAGATAAATCACCTTGTGCAACATCATGCACCCTTTTCTGAGGATCAGATTTTTATGTTAGCCGGTGGCGCTAATGATTATCTCAACCGTTACTGGAATTATCGTCTGGTGGTTGCCAAGCTGTCAGCGGCTATTGAAAACCTCTATGCCCATGGAGCCAGAACCATTTTCTGGGGAACGGTTCCCGATGTCACTAAAACCCCCTGTTTGCGCAATTCAGAAGATCGTCAGGAAGTACGTGAGGTGATCGTCAATCATAACCGATTGGCTACGAAAGCGTTTTTTCGGCTGAAAAGACAGTATCCTGACCTGTTACTCCTGTTTTTCGATTACAACAGAATGTTTGACATTTTGTTAGAACATGCCCGCCAGCAAGATGTTGACACTGAAACCCCCTGTCTCGATGTCACCTTCAGAGGCTGTTCTGATAATGCCCAGGTAGATATCTGCGAGAGTCACAAGGCGAGCCCCTGCAAAAACCGCAGTGATCATTTTTATGTTGATTCCGTTCATCCATCAAGTACGGTACAGAACTGGATATTCAACTTTAACTGCAAAATGCTGTCTATGCTCAACTATGAAGTGAAGTGCCCGGAGATAGATCGCAGGCTTGCTGACGATCTGCTGCTGCATTATTTTACCGGCAAGCCAGGCTATCTGGAGCGGGAATATGTTCAGTTGATATTTGAAGGGCGATGTCCGGCAGAATTCTAGCAGCCTGTCGGACTTAAGCGTCCGTAGCGAGGATTGCAAGAAATTGAGGATAAAAATCTCTGTTTCTGAGGAGAATAGCGAGCTATTTGACGAAGAAACAGGGATTTTTAGACCAATTTGCTGCCGCCGCACGACTGCATGGATGCAGGAGCTAGAGCAACGCAGGAGCAGTTGCCGCGTAGGACAGTCTTAAGTCCGACAGGCTGCTAGGAGGCTGACCGAGAATAGCGCCCGTAGCGAGGACGGCAGAAAATTGAGGATGAAAATTCGGTTTTGTGAGGAGAATAGCGAGCTATTTGACGAACAAAAGCGGATTTTCAGACCAATTTGCTGCCGCCGCAGTAGGGCAGTCTATTCTCGGTCAGCCTCCTAGTCCAATCTTGAACGGCTGTTGCTTGAAAAGCATCTATAATATTCCCTTTCATTCCTTTGGCTAAAACCCTATGTCCTTAACCTGCTGGCTTTTAGCCTATAGAGAGCCAGGTCAAACCTCACCTTCAAACAGATCCTGCCGACTATGATCAGCATGAACTATCTGACTAAACTCACCTGCACTCGCCCAAGACTCAGTTCTGTCGAACCGGATCGGGACCTGTTAACTGAAACAGAAAGCAACCGGGGGCGAATCATTCAGTCAGCGGCCATACGTCGGCTGCAACAAAAGACTCAGGTTTACCCTCTGGAAACCAATGCCGCTGTTCGCAGTCGCCTGACGCACTCTCTGGAAGTGCAACAAACCGGTCGTTTTCTGGCACAGACGATTCTGCAGCGCCTGTCAGAAAGCGGCCAATTAACATCGCTGGGATTAGACAATCAGGACACGGCTTTTATAAATCTGGTAGAAATGGCCTGCCTGATGCACGACATTGGCAACCCTCCATTCGGTCATTTTGGCGAGGCGGCTATCAGCCGCTGGATGCAGGATAAAGCCGGGCTATGTTATGAAAAAGCGTGCAAAGGTCAGAAAGCCCGGTCAGCCTTACTGGAGTCAACCCTGCTGCCAGACTTGTCTATTTACGAAGGCAATGCCCAGGCGTTAAGAATTATTCATCACCTTCAGGATCTAAACCTGACCTATTCCCAGATGGGCGCGCTTATGAAATACACCCGTACGCCCTATGAGCCCAGACCCGAAAAAGGCTCACCCGATGCCTATCGCAAGAAAAAGCCGGGTTACTTCTTTTCCGAAGCCATTCTGGTCCGTGACATCTGGCAGCATCTGGCTATCAATGAAGGTTGTCGCTTCCCTCTGGTTTATATCATGGAAGCCGCCGACGATATTTCCTACTGCATTGCCGATCTGGAAGATGCAGTCGATAAGGGGATTCTCTCTTTCCGCGATCTTCGCTTCAGTCTCTATGAAGTCTGGGAGGAATTTACTGAATATAACGAGTATTTGCCCAATATCATGGAGTCTGCGGTCAAGAGAGCCGGCAACAACAAGCAGGAATTTATTATCCGGCTGCGCACCCGGTTGGTAAGAGATCTGGTGGATTATGCTGCAAATCGTTATCTGCAAAAGCATCAGGCGATCTTTGACGGGACGCTCGATGAGCCTCTGATTGACGGCCAGTCCGACCAGCATCTGGCACTGCAGACCCTGAAAACCGTCGCTATTCGCTATGTCTTTACCAGCATGGAGAAAGAAACTCCGGAACTCAGGGGCTACTCTGCCCTGATGGGACTGATGGATATTTTCCAGCCTTTGCTGGAGCTGAGCCGTGAAGAATTTGCCAGTCTTACTGAAAAAGATTCCAGCCGACATTTTATCGAGCAACGTCTTTACCACCGCCTCTCTGGCAAACATAAAATGGCGTATCACCGGGCAGTGAAATCATTGCCTGGCAGCAGTTACTCCGCTCAAGAACAGGATGAGCTGGAATGGTATTACCGGGCAAGATTATTGATTGATTACGTCAGCGGGATGACCGATCACTTTGTGTTAACCGAGTTTCAAACTCTTTCTGCTATCTGAGTCAAAAAGCATAAGTCGTCATTGTTCAAGCCTCTCACTGGAACTCTTTATTAGAACGAATGTCTAACAATTAAGCGTTCATTAAAAATTCAAATCAAATCCTGACTTTCTGGTGAACTGATCTTTGACTATTTAAAGAAGGAGTAAATTCTATGAAAAAATTCATTCTGGCAGTCCTGTTGGCTGCAGCGTCTACCATGGTTGGTGCAGAAGTAGAACGAACAAACTGGCAAACGTTTAGGGATCCGTGGTTCGACAGGGTCATTGAAAACTACTTTGACAAAGTTTCTCAACAATATTGTCTGGTGGTTTTAGATAAGGTTTCTAGTGGATATAATTCGCTTATGCACTGCAAAAGTGTCCATGAACTCTCAGAGCAAGCACAGAGAAACATTCTCGGCGACGCCTATGTACCAAAATCTGGCGCTAGCGCGTGTGATGCCTCTTCGGATAGTTGTCCCAAAAACTGATTTTTAGTGATTAAGCCGGATACTCATTGAGTACCCAGCTTAATCAATTGCTTTACTACTCGCCCAACATTCAATCAACCCAGACCCGGGCATTCCTGAACATTCTCATCCAAGGTGAATCTTCACCCCAGGTATCCGGATACCAGCTGTTCTGAACCGCCCTGAATACCCTCTCCGGGTGAGGCATCATAATCGTCACCCTGCCATCAGCCGAAGTCAGGCCCGTGATCCCCTGAGCAGAACCGTTAGGGTTGTAGGGGTAACGCTCGGTAGCCCGTCCCTGATTATCCACGTATCTGAGGGCCAACTGACCACTGGCAGACAGTTTCCGGATTTGGTCAGCCTTTTTGAACTCGGCGTAGCCTTCACCGTGAGCCACCGCAATAGGCATTCTGGAACCTTCCATACCTCTGAAGAGAATGGACTTGTTCTGCTGGACTTCGACCATCACGGTTCTGGCTTCAAACTGCTCAGACTGATTACGGACAAAGTGTGGCCAGTGCTCTGCACCCGGAATCAATTCATGGAGATTGGACAGCATCTGACAACCATTGCAGACACCCAGGGCAAAACTGTCCGGACGATCAAAGAAAGCCGCAAACTGGTCACGGGCCATGCTGTTAAACAGCACTGATTTCGCCCAGCCTTCTCCCGCACCCAGAACGTCACCGTAGGAGAAACCGCCACAGGCTACCAATCCTTTGAATTCTGTCAGGTTACGGCGACCGGAAAGAATGTCACTCATGTGAACATCCACTGCCTGAAAGCCAGCCTTATCAAAAGCCGCTGCCATTTCCACATGACCGTTAACACCCTGCTCCCTCAGAATGGCTACCTGAGGTTTGCTGGCGCCAGTGGCAATAAATGGAGCAGCAACATCCCTATTGATGTCGAACGGCAAAGAGGCATGTAAACCTGTGTCGCCGTCATCCAGCAGGTTATCAAATTCCTGACGGGCACATTCAGGGTTATCTCTCAGAGCCTGCATGCGATAGCTGGTTTCAGCCCACCAGCGCTGGTATTTAACCCGGCTTTCGCTACTGACCAGCTGGCCATTGAAGACAAAGTTGATGCGCTGATCCGGTCTCAGAGAGGCAATGGTATGCACGCAGGAAGCCAGACCCAGCCCAGCCAGAATATCCTTAACTTTACCTTTGTCTGCACGACGAACCTGCAGAACGGCGCCCAACTCTTCGTTAAACAGGGCCGGGATAATGGCCGCTTCATCGCCCGCCAGCTTATTCAGATTCACCTCAATTCCGGTGTGACCGGCAAAGGACATCTCAACCAATGTGGTAAAGAGACCACCGTCTGAACGGTCGTGGTAAGCCAACAGCAGGTCTTCTTCCAGACATTGCTGGATGGCAGTAAAGAACCCTTTGAGGTCTTGCGCAGAAGAAACATCAGGCGCCACATCACCAATCTGGCCATAAACCTGTGCCAGAGCAGAACCACCCAGACGGTTTTGGTCACGACCCAGATCCACCAGCAACAGATCAGTCTCACCTTTATCGGTGCGCAGCTCTGGCGTAACGGTCTTGCGGATGTCTGTTACGGGAGCAAAAGCCGAAATCACCAGCGACAGAGGCGAGGTAACACTCTTTTCTACATCGCCATCTTTCCAGCTGGTGCGCATGGACATAGAGTCCTTGCCTACAGGAATAGCAATACCCAGTTCCGGGCAGAGTTCCATACCAACCGCTTTACAGGTTTCATAGAGTTTGGCGTCTTCACCCGGATGACCGGCAGCGGCCATCCAGTTTGCCGACAGTTTGATATCACCCAGCTTGCCAATACGGGTGCTGGCAATGTTGGTAATCGCTTCACCGATCGCCATACGACCTGACGCAGGCGCATTGATCAGAGCCAGAGGGGTTCTCTCCCCCATGGACATGGCTTCACCTGTGAAGGTATCAAAAGCAGCAGCGGTGACCGCACAGTCAGCAACAGGAACCTGCCATGGGCCGACCATCTGCTCACGGGCTACCAGACCGGTAATAGAGCGGTCGCCAATAGTAATCAGGAAGTTTTTGCTGGCGACGGTTGGCAGCTTGAGAACTCGCTCAGACGCTTCTTCCAGAGTCACACCGGAAAGGTCCAGTGCATCCTGTTGAATGGTTTCTGCCTGCACATCACGATGCATGCGGGGAGGCTTGCCCAACAAAACATCCAGAGGCATATCCACTGGCTTGTTATCAAAGTGGCTGTCTTCCACCAGCAGGTTTGGCTCTTCGGTGGCTTCACCCACAACGGCATAGAGACAACGCTCACGTTGGCAGATAGCTTCAAACAGCTCCATATTTTCCGGAGCTACCGCCATCACATAACGTTCCTGGGATTCATTACACCAGAGCGCCAGGGGGGACATGCCTGGCTCATCATTCAGAATATCCCTGAGCTGGAAGCGACCACCACGGCCACCATCGCTGACCAGTTCTGGCAGCGCATTGGACAGGCCACCCGCACCCACGTCGTGGATAAAGACGATGGGGTTTTCATCACCCAGCTGCCAGCATTGGTCAATCACTTCCTGGCAACGACGCTCCATCTCGGGGTTACCACGCTGAACGCTGGCAAAATCCAGATCTTCCTGACCTTCACCGGAAGTCATGGAAGAGGCTGCCCCCCCCCCCAGACCGATCTGCATGGCCGGACCACCCAGAACAATCAGCTTGGCGCCAACGGGAATATCAGCTTTCTCAACATGAGCGGCGCGGATATTACCCAGACCACCTGCCAGCATGATGGGCTTGTGGTACCCCCTCACTTCTTCGCCAGCAGAGCCTTTGGCTGTGGCTTCAAAGGTACGGAAGTAACCGCAAAGGTTTGGACGACCAAACTCGTTGTTAAAGCCTGCACCACCCAGAGGACCTTCCAGCATAATATCCAGGGCAGTCACGATCCGATCCGGCTTGCCGTAGTCTTTTTCCCAGGGCTGTTTGTAGCCGGGAATATTCAGATTGGATACGGAGAAACCGGTCAGCCCCGCCTTTGGCTTGGAGCCTCGACCGGTAGCCCCTTCATCACGGATCTCACCACCAGCACCGGTAGCAGCACCGGGCCAGGGCGAGATGGCGGTTGGATGGTTATGTGTTTCCACTTTCATCAGGATATGAATGTCTTCCTGATGATACTGGTACTCTTTCTTTTCAGGAGACGGGAAAAAACGCCCGGCTCTGGAGCCTTCAATAACAGAGGCGTTGTCTTTATAGGCCGAGAGCACACCTTCACTGTTCATAGTGTGGGTATTACGGATCATCTGGAACAAGGAATGATCCTGCCGCTCACCGTCAATGGTCCAGGTCGCGTTAAAAATCTTATGGCGGCAGTGCTCGGAGTTAGCCTGGGCAAACATCATCAGCTCAACATCAGTGGGGTTCCTGTCCAACCCCTCATAGCTGGTGACCAGATAATCGATTTCATCTTCTGCCAGAGCGAGTCCAAGGGACTGGTTGGCGGCAACCAGGGCCTCACGCCCGCCTGCAAGAATATCCACACGGGTCAGGGGCGCTGGCCCGGTTTCTGCAAAGAGAAGCTCTGTTTCTCTGGCATCGGCCAACACAGCCTCGGTCATGCGGTCATGAATCAGGCTGGATACCACTTCTTTCTGATGTTCACTGAGGCCTTCTTCGGCAGACACATAGTAAGCCAGACCGCGCTCAATACGGTGAACCTTGCTGAGACCACAATTTTCAACAATGTTGGTGGCTTTACTGGACCATGGGGAAATAGTGCCTGGACGGGGTACGACAAGAAACAGAGTGCCTGAGCACTCACCTTCCTGCATCCGGGGACCGTAGGTCAGCAGCTGTTTCAGAACTTTCAATTCCTGGTCGGACAATGCCTCGTCGACCCGGGCAAAGTGCTGGTATTCAGCAAAAACACCGGTAATTTCGGGGATCCTGTGTTGCAGGGTTTCAAGCAGCTTTTGGCTACGAAACGGCGAGAGAGCCGGAGCACCACGCAAAATGAGCATGTTAAAAACTGTCCTCAACTGGACTCAGGGAGATAATCAGGGGCGCTATGATAATCGAAACCCAGGTATGGAAACCAGTGATTGATCTATGGATCTTGGCAGGTTTTCCCTTCAATGGTTCCCATCTATCTGTGACACTCCCCGCCTTGTCAGGCGAGGCTTCTGACTTCACAGGCTACAACCAGCCTATAGCGACTGGACTTACACAGAAGCCTCCATCAGCAGTAACCGGGTGCCCCTCGGTTATTTATTGGTCTTTTGTTTGATTTGCCGCAGCCTTAACGGGTCACTCAGGTATGGGCTCGTCTGGTTCTTCAAGGGCGGTTGGGCAGTTGTCTCTGCCTTAATTTTTTGTTAACAGTGCTTGATTTTCGTCACCGTGAGTCTCTGCATAGAGACAGACCGATGGAAAATATAACCAACTACACACAAATGCTCAACCGGAACGCTCTGCGTTCCCGTCTTATATCCCCGCCCGATTGAGGGTGTCGCAAAAGGTCAATTAAAACGCTTCAAGCTTCAAACCGTCATCTCCGCGAAGGCGGAGATCCACTGCTCGTGGTGGGTTCCCGCCTGCGCGGGAACGACGATCTTGATATATCCTGCTGACCATACCCTTTTGCGACACCCTCGATTGGGCGAGGGTTTACGACGATTTTGCTAAAAATGCAGCTTGAGTGTACTTTCAGAGATAAATGTAAACTGAGTATTTCTTCCGTCCGGGTTAACACACTGAAATTCAGTTTTTGGGACAATAGCCTTTAGAAACTCCGCTTTCGCCAACGCAGGATTTTGGTACGTACATGTTGCCAAGAATGTTTCTTTGAGCCCGCTCTGAAAACTTATGGATAGGTTTGCAATCCAAAATCGAATGTTTAGGGTCAACAACCAGCAGACAGTACTGTTCAGACACTGTGTCAAAATAACTTGTCATGGTTCTTGAGTCCCAATCACTCAATAGCTTTCGTTCAATTTCTCGTATTTCTGCAGCAGCCATGATAGGTGCTACAACCAGTGGGATCGCCAGAATAAGTTTTTTCATCAAAATGTACTCCTATTCACAAAGATAAGTTCACCCAAAAGTCAGGATTTGGGCTGCTCTTTCAATGAAAGGCTAATTCTAGGACAGTCCCTCTTAATAAAAAGTTTCATCTCAGCACAACCTCAAGCGCCTCTTCTCTGCTTTCTTGGCCTCACGTCGGGCTCTGAAAAAAGAGGAAATGATTTCGCTGCACTCCTCTTCAAGGACTCCGGGAGTCATTTCCACCCGATAGTTCACATAGGGCAGCTCTAAAGTCCGGTTCTGACTGACCAGAGCCCCGGCCTTGGGCTCCAGAGCACCAAAGATCACTCGTTTTACCCGACTATGGATAATTGCTCCGGCACACATGGTGCAAGGCTCAAGAGTCACGTAGAGTTCACAATCCACCAACCGGTAGTTGTTGAGAGTGGCAGCCGCTTCCTGCAAGGCGAGCACCTCGGCATGGGCCACCGGATTGCAGCCACTGATGGGCTGGTTATACCCTCGACCTATGATTTCGCCTCCCCTGACCACAACGGCCCCGACCGGAACTTCGTCTTTTTCCCGGGCTTTTTCTGCTTCCTTCAGGGCCTCGCGCATCCAGAGGCTATCGGTACTGTTTTGATCTACCAAAAAAGAATCTCACTACTCAGGGAATAAAACTGCCATGAGCTGAATATTTAAAAAAAGTTGAAACAAGTATACAGACGTTCGTCACTTTGACCGATAAAAACTCTAATCGGGTCTTGGAGTTCCCCAGAGCAGGTAATCAGGAATTCTCCAACGCAAGACAAAAGAGCGATATATACTGAAAGTTACTTATCGTTATTTCAGTTTCTGACTAAGAACCATTGGAGGGTCTGTTCGAATGAGTTACAAGCAAAATGTAGAAGAGAATATACAGCATTTTGCAGAGAGCATCGGTCTGGGTGAGCTCAGCTTGAATGAACACGATGCCTGTGGTCTCTGTTTTGATGACACCCTGATCGTAAACATGGAATACCTGGAAGAAGACGAAGCTCTGGTATTCGTTTCTTCAGTAAAACCCATGGACGCTCACGACGACGCCAAAACCAGCCTGTATGAAAAGCTCCTGTCACTCAACCTTCAGCATCACAGTATGCAGGGTGCCTTCCACGCCCTGAACCATGACAAGTCTGAAATTCTGCTGATTCGCTCTATGCAGGCTTCATCGGACTACGGTAACTTTGAATCCACTCTGGAGAAGTTCGTCAACACGCTCGAGTGGGTGATCTCCGAAGTGAATAATACGGAAAGCGATGGGACTGCCCCACCTAAAGATAGTGGCCCAAAGCCCCCTCCCACCGCTCCTGGCGGACCCGGAGACATGGGCATGATGGTCTGACTCTTGATCAACACATCAAAAAAGAGGGCTTATTCAGCCCTCTTTTGCTTTCTAGCTGATCAAACCCTATAGGGCGACAAAAGCAACGACTGGCAGAGGAGACAGGGATCGTGGCCGAAGCACTTAACTACCTCACTTCAGCGCTTCAAAATGCGGTTGAAAGCAGTCGGCTATTAGATATTCGTGGCCGTGTTACCGAAGTACAGGGCATGATCATCAAGGCGGCGGTTCCCGGTGTCAAGATTGGCGAGTTGTGTGAGCTGGTGACTCCAAACGATGACAAAACCAGCTATGCCGAGGTGGTAGGCTTTCAGGGTCACGAAACAGTACTCTCCCCCATGGGTGAAATCATGGGTATCTCCTCCACGACAGAAGTAATTCCTACAGGTAAGGTTCACCATGTGGGCGTTGGCTCTCATCTTCTGGGTCACGTGCTTGATGGTATGGGAAACCCTCTGAATCCGGCAGCCTTCGAAGACGTGGAACCTGAAACCTGGTATCCGGTTTATGCCGACAGCCCTGACCCGATGACCCGCCAGATCATTGATAAACCCTTACCTCTGGGCTTGAGAGTTCTGGATGGTGTCCTGACCTGCGGAGAAGGACAGCGTATGGGTATCTTCGCAGCCGCTGGTGGCGGTAAGAGTACGCTGCTCTCAATGCTGGTGAAAGGCGCTGAGGTTGATGTCACCGTGCTTGCGCTGATCGGTGAAAGGGGACGGGAACTCAGGGAGTTTATTGAGCATGATCTCGGCTCGGAGGGCGTCAAGAAGTCCGTTATCATCGTTGCCACTTCGGATAAATCTTCCATGGAAAGAGCCAAGGCTGCCTATACCGCCACGGCTGTCGCAGAGTATTTCAGAGACAAAGGCAAAAAAGTTCTGCTGCTGATGGATTCCGTCACCCGTTTTGCCCGTGCCCAGCGTGAAATAGGACTGGCAGCCGGTGAGCCACCTACCCGCCGGGGTTTTCCACCTTCGGTCTTTGCCACGCTTCCCAAGTTAATGGAACGTGCCGGTATGTCAGATACAGGCTCAATCACGGCGCTCTATACAGTACTGGTAGAAGGCGATGACATGACTGAACCGGTAGCGGATGAAACCCGATCCATTTTGGACGGTCATATTATCCTTTCCAGAAAACTGGCTGCCGCTAACCATTACCCTGCTATTGATGTTCTATCCAGCGCCAGCCGTGTCATGAATGCCATCACCCCGGAAGAGCACAAAGCCGCTGCGGGCAAACTCAGGGAACTTCTGGCCAAGTTTGATGAGATTGAACTGCTGGTTAAGGTCGGTGAGTACAAACCGGGTTCAGATCCGGTGGCTGATGAAGCCTTGCGAAAAATAGACGCCATACGAACCTTTCTGAAGCAGCGCACCGACGAATTCAATGACTATGACACGACCATCCAGCAGCTGCGTCACGTCGTTGGAGTCTGATCTGAATGCTGCACGAACTTCTCAAGGTTAAGCAGATTCGTGAAAAGTCTGCTCAGGACCAGGTGCGTAAGTGTGAATACCGTTTGGAACAGGCTCAGCTGGAAGTCAAAAACAAAGAGCAGGAACTGGAAGAGTACATTGACTGGCGCTGTAAAGAAGAACAAAGGCTCTACGATAACATTATCAATACCGAGGTAAAGCAGAACGAACTGGATCAGCTGAAAGCCAATGTAGCCAGGATGCGTGAAAAGGATGTACTGCTGGAACAGGCCATCAACGAAGCCAGACAGGATGTCGAGAAGGCCAAAGAGCAGCTTGAACAGGCCCGTGAAGATCATATGAAAGCCATGCAGGCTGTGGAAAAGTTTGAAGAGTTTACCAAAGTTCAGGACCAGGAAGCCGCAAAAGAAGCCGCTCGCCTCGAAGACCTGGAAATGGAAGAATTTACTGTTCGCCCGAAATCCTAGGGTCTACAGATCGCAAGGAGGCCAATTATGCAGCCCACCAACGCTAATCAGAATGTTCAGCAGAATAACAACAACCAGCCTACCCAGAATCAGAGCCAGAAGGTGTCTGAGGATCAGGCTTCTGACTTTTCCAAAAAGATGAAAAAGAAGGAAGACCCGAAAAGCGCCAAAGGGGAATCCAAAGACGGTCAAAGTCTTGAAAGCCTGATGGCAGAACGCAGAAAAAGTGCCAAGGAAGCCCTGGAAGGCAAGTTTAAAGATCAGGGTAGTGGTCGTGAAGGTCAGAAAGGTCAGGAAGAAGGTGCCATGAAGTCTATGCTTGACGGCAGTGACCATGTGATCGGTCAGGTCAGGGAAACTCAGCAGGCCTCAGAAACTCAATTGAAAAGCATCCAGGCGGTCACTGGCCCCAAAGAGATCAATGAAGTCATCAACAAGCTGGTTGATAAAATCATGGTGTCTTCAAAAGACGCTATCCAGGGTGCCGAAGTTCGAATTACTCTGAAAGACAATATTCTGCCGGGCACGGAAATCCGCATTCAGAGAGTATCTGGTGAACTGCAGGTCACCATGAATACCTCCTCAGCAGATTCCCACAACTTTCTGGTAGCCAACGAAGCCAGCTTGATGAAGAATCTGGAAAAGCTGGGCGAAAAAGTTCAGGTCAACATCAACCTGTCTGGTGATGGCAACGAACAGAATGACGGTCGTTCCCAACAGGAGTACGTGGGTGAAGAAGATCAGGAAGACAATGATTCCTAGTCGGACTTAAGACTGTCCTACTGCGGTTAATTCCGACAGGGACTCCCAAAAGAGCGGATAAACACGAATGGAAGCGATACCACTGAAGTTTGAAACAATATCAGCCACCGAGCTTCAGTTGGGGCAACTCCTGTGTCATCGCAAAGCCCGCTACCAGATTCAACTGAACGCTATCGAATTCACTGTCTCCCTTGCCGGTCTTGGTCACCAGACATCCAGTTGGCAGGCTGATCTGGAACTGGCGGGTTACACCGGCAAACTCTACCTGGGCCGACAGGTTCTGGATTTTCTTCTACCCAAAAAACTCGACCATCAAATCATTAAAAAACTGCCCGAAAGCCTTCGTGACGCTGCTATTGCCAGTAGCCTGACCCCCCTGTTTAATTTCCTGGGTCAGATGTTAGGTCAGTCTGTCACGCTCAGTCATCTCAAACCTGCAGAGCCGACAGACGCTCCTCTCATTGCAGTGGATCTTGAAGCCGAAAACATCCGCTCAACTATACAGATTGAGTATTCCGAGGTAATAGAGAACCTCTTGAAGTCAATTCCGCCTCATCAATCCACCTCGCTGCCCGATATACCTTTATGGGTAACCCTGCAAAAAGGCAGCACCTTACTGAATCGCAGTGAACTCAATGACCTGGAAGAAGGTGACATTGTTTTTCTGGAAAAACACGTCAGTGACTCAGAGGTGATTGTAGGAATCAAACAGAATGTTGCTTTTTTGGGCACTCTCGAGGATACCCGGGTCACTATTTCACAGAGGCTTCAGGCTATGGAAGAACATTATGACCAGGGGTACACAGGGTATGAAGAGCCTATGCCGGAAGGTGAAGCTCCTCAAGCACCTGCAGGCCCTGTTGATCTTCACGACCTGCCAGTGACACTGATGTTCGAAGTGGGTGAGCAACAACTGACATTCGCAGAACTGCAAAGCCTGTCGCCAGGCTATGTTTTCCAGCTCAGTAACCCCATAGAAGCACCGGTCAGGATCAGAGCCAATGGCCAACTCATTGGTAGATGTCAGCTGGTAGAAATTGAAGGCCGACTCGGAGCCCGGATCACAGAGCTGACGGGTAAGACTGAATCCTAAGCAGTACATCGATTAAAGCAGGTTCCCGCCATGGAAAGCGGCATTCTGAATTTAACCAGCCCATTTTATTTGATGGTGCCACTGGCACTGATGGCGCTGATTCCATTCATGGCAGTCATGGGCACTTCTTTTTTGAAGCTGGTGGTGGTTTTTTCCATTCTCAGAAACGCCACCGGTCTCCAGCAGATTCCACCTAACATTGCCATGAACGCCCTGGCCATTATCCTGACACTCTATATCATGGCACCTATAGGCTATGAGTCTTATGAGTTGCTGGAACCTGAAAAAATTAATTTTGAGGATCTTTCCTGGATCGAGTCTGTCAGGCTCGCCAGCGCCCCTTACAAGCAATTTCTCAAAGACAACACCAACGAAAATGAGCGTAACTTCTTTCTGAAATCGGCACGCCTTCTGTGGCCAAAAAAATACCAGCAGGAACTCTCGGGCGATGACTTGATTGTGCTGCTGCCCTCTTTTTGTATCACGGAATTGACCAAGGCATTCCAGATTGGCTTTTTGCTCTATTTGCCCTTCATCGTCATTGATCTGATCGTCTCAAACATCCTGCTGGCCATGGGTATGATGATGGTTTCGCCCATGACCATCAGCTTGCCTTTCAAATTGCTCCTGTTTGTCTTGCTGGACGGCTGGACCCGTTTAATTCAGGGGCTGGTATTAAGTTATGGCTAGGAAAAGAACATGGTAGATTCGGACATCATCCAGCTCACAGCCCAGGCGCTGATGCTGACTCTGATTTTATCCATGCCGCCTATCATTGCCGCGGCTGGCGTAGGTCTGCTGATCAGTTTGATTCAGGCCCTGACTCAGATCCAGGAACAAACCCTGCCCTTCGCCTTCAAGCTGATTGCCGTCATCATCAGTATCTTTGCTACTGCCCGATGGCTGGGCATTGAGATTTATCATTACTCTCTGGCCATCATGAACAAAATCCCAGACCTCTAACCGGATAATCCGTCATGGTCATCCCAATAGATGAGCTAAAAGAGTGGTTTTATGTATTTACCATGGGCACGCCCAGAATTGTTGCCCTGTTCACTCTGATTCCTTTCCTGCACAAGCGCATGCTGGGGGGTGCCATGATGAGAAATGGCATATGCGCCTGCATGATCCTGTTTCTCCATCCTATGCTGGCAGAACACAAACCCGATGACACCATCACCATTTATGCCACTGCCGGAATTGTCCTGAAAGAAGCGTTTATCGGAGCCATTATCGGATTTTGTATCACCATCCCGTTCTGGGCACTGGAATCAGCAGGTTTCTTCATTGATAACCAGCGGGGTGCTTCCATGGCCAGCGCCCTGAACCCTCTGTCCGGTGCCGAAACTTCACCCATGGGTGTTTTGTTCTCCCAGGCCTTTACCGCCATTTTCATGACCAGCGGCTTATTCCTGCTGTTGTTGCAAAGTCTTTTCATCAGCTATGAGGTATGGCCTGTATTCAGTTTCTATCCCAGGTTGAACCCTGAAGCCTCCACTTTTTTCCTGAATCAGTTCAACCTGATTATTGGCCTGGCCATGTGGCTTTCTGCTCCTGTCGTTATCGCGATGTTTATCACAGAATTTGGTATCGCCCTGATCAGCCGCTCAGCCCCTCAGCTTAACGTATTTATTCTCGCCATGCCGATCAAATCCGGTGTCGCGGCAGCCATCCTGGTGATTTACGTCAGCACGATTCTGAAACTGGCCAAAAAACATGACGAAGGCATTCCCATGGTCTTTAAAACCCTGGGAGAGCTCTGGAAATGAGTGCTGAAAAGACAGAGAAACCCACTCCGAAAAAGCTGCGTGACGCCCGCAAAAAAGGTCAGGTAGCCAAGAGCAAGGAAGTCTCCAGCACCTTTGGCATTATCGCTGTGTTCTGCACCCTCTGGTTTATGAGCGATACTTACCTCACGACCATTCAGGAAATGGTGATCCTCCCGGCAACGGTTTATAACGAAAACTTTCAGGACGCTTTCAAGATTGTCACACAGGGCATTCTTGAAAAATCCATTGAGCTTCTGCTACCTCTGGTCATGGTATCCATGCTGTCTGCCATCATAGGCAACATCATGCAGTTTGGCTTTCTGCTGGCCGGTGAATCGGTAAAACCCGACCTCAAAAAGATCAGCCCCATTGCCGGATTCAAGCGCATTTTTGCCATCAAAAACCTGGTGGAATTCTTCAAGTCTGTTATCAAGATTGTGTTTCTTTCCATCGTTGTTTATTTCGTTATCAGAAACAGCCTCGCTGATATGTTCAACCTCCCCTACTGTGGTAGTGACTGTATTCTTCCTGTTGTCGGGGTCCTGATGAAAAAACTGATGATCTATGCCATTGCGGCTTTCATAGTGATTTCTGTGCTGGACTATCTTTTCGAGAAGCAGCAGTTTACTAAAGAAAATAAAATGTCCAAGGATGAAGTCAAGCGCGAACATAAAGAGATGGAAGGTAGCCCTGAAATCAAAGGTAAACGAAAAGAAATCCACCAGGAGATTCTCAACGAAGCAGAAAACACCAAGAAGTCAGACGTGGTGATCAAAAACCCGACTCACCTGGCGATCGGCCTGCACTACAAACAGGATGTGACGCCACTGCCCGTGGTAACGGTTAAAGGTCGGGGTGGGCGTGCACGCTTTATTGTGAAAATTGCCGATAAGGAAGGCATCCCCGTTATGGAGAATGTCCCCCTGGCTCACGCCCTGTTTGATACAGACATTGCCAGTTACATCCCCAGCGATTTGATTGAACCGGTGGCAGAAGTCTTCCGATGGGTAGAAGATCTCAAGGAAAAACAGGGCATCTCAGACGAGTCTTGAGATTGAGCCTGTCAAACGTCCAGTCAACTCTCCAAAGTATTTCTGGGCCCCGCTGGTCGCCAGGCCGGTGAGATAACATTGGGCATTTCCGAGCGATTCAGCAAGAGGGCCTTGCACAGAGCGAACTCTCCATAACGATGGTTGACCTCATCAATAGTCGCCAGCAGTTTTTCTTTTTTGGCATCTTCTTCCGTAAACAGCTCTCTCTGCCTATGTTTGGGTTGAGGGTCCAGGGCTCCAACGTGTACCTGATGCACGCCCTGACTTCTCTCGCCTTGATCCCAATAGACATCCAGAAAAAAGTCCGCCAGTGCCATGATCTGATCGCCATCGGATGTCGGGGTTGTCGTCCTCAGCTTTTTGCTGACCCAGCCTCCGGGCGTATTCATGCCAATGGCAAACAACCGGGCTTCAAAGTCATAACGTCTGAGGCGGGCAGCCACCTTTTCACACATATGCAACAGATAGGTTCTCAGGATGGTTTTATCCCGGGTATTGGGCGGAATCACCTTGCCATGCCCGATGCTCTGGGGCACGCCCACTTCTTTATGCAGTGGCTCCGGGTCCATGCCCTGGGCCATCAGCCAGATACGTTTACCCAGATTGCCAAAACGATTGCCCAGCACGCTGATGGGCACTTTCTGCATATCACCACAGCGATGCACCCCGTATTGAGCCAGGTAACGTCCAATGCCTGACCCTACGCCACACAGGTCAGTAACCAGCACATTCGACAGGGTTTCACGAGCCTGATAGGGGTGGACAATGGTCAGTCCGTCCGGTTTCTGCTGCTTGGCTGCCCACTTGGCGGTGCTCTTGTCACCACTGATCCCTACTGAACAGAGCAGGCCGGAAGCCTCAAAAACGCACGCCTTGATCCTTCGACCTATCTCGGCCACCGGGCAATCATAAAGCGACTGACAGCCGGTCAGATCGAGAAAAGCCTCGTCCACCGAGAAGACTTCTATTTCCGGCGTGATGCTTTCCAGAGCTGCCATAATGCTGGAAGAAATCTGGGCATAACGATAAGGCCGGGAAGGTGCCTGGATCAGGTCAGGTGCCAACCCTCTGGCCTCGCGCAACCTCATCCCGGTTTTGATGCCCCGGGCACGGGCCTCATAGGAGGCGGTAATGATGCAAGTCCCTGTTCGGCCATTGGTGACACACACCGGCTTTTGCTGCCATTGAGGCCGATCCAGCTGCTCAATGGAGGCAAAAAAGGCATTCATATCCACCAGCGCAATCATTCTGGGCCAGGGCTTGTCTTTTACAGAAATACTGTTCATGCATACAGTATTATTCACCTGAAGCTTCCAGACAAGCCCCTCATTGATTGATTTTTTTTATTGCCCCGGAAACAGGGGAGTAAACGTGTGAATTGAGGCGTATGAGTGCAGTTTTACAAGGTCTTCCGGTTTCGTCAGCACTGCTGACAGAGATGTTATGCAAGCCTTTGTCTGAATCTCGTACGATCAGCTCTACATTGGTTCACACGGGGAAGTAGCCATGTTCAAACACGCAAGGATCGTCTTTCAAATCGTACTGACACTGTTCAGCTTTTTCGGCTTCAACGAAGCCGTTCTGGCGGCCAGATACCGCACCACGGTCTACGTAAGCAATTTCGACGCCCGGATGGCCGTTGCTCACACCGGCATCGAAACGCCTGCCTTTGCAGGTTATGCATCTTCAGGCAAAGATGCTCATCTGGCCGAAGACCCCGGCAATATCGCATTCAACGAATCGCCACTAAAACTGTTGGAAAGCGCATTAAAAGACATGTTGGAACACTCGAAGCTGGCGCCCAACAGCAGCACGGATCTCGTTATTGGTATCGCTGGCTACGATTTCTATCGCCAAAAGCCAGCACCTGAACCAGGCCAGCTCTCAAAATATCGATCTCTGATGACTAAAAACTGCCCGGTTAGTCAAAATCGGGAGGCTTACTTCACCTGTATGGCAAAGGCTCTGTTCAGGGAACACGGGATGATGGTGGAAAACGTAAAGTTGGTGGGCGACCATACCCTGATGGCCGCCAGTGCCAAAAGCTGGTTGCACAGAAACCATAAAGCCAGCAGACATTTCGACCTGATTCAGGCCACCACAATAGCGGTGCCTTACCAGGTCAAAAACGGCCAGATCACCCCCTGGTCTGCCAGATTGCCGAAATGGCTGAGTATGGCGGGGGGTTACTGGAATATTGGCCAGGCCAGCCAGAACGCCTGGTTCAGCCCTGCACCCTGCAAAAACAAAAGTTATCTTCCCTATATGGCGTCACAGCCAATCCATCAGGCCCTGTTCGCCAGCGACTATGTGCAGGAATATGGTAAATACAAAGGTGATCCCTATGCCATGATGAAGCGCTGGGGTCGCACAGGTATCAATACTCTGGGTTACCAGGTCAGCCAGATCTACAACGACGGCAACCGTCAGGATTATCTCAGCGGTCAGCATGCAGTGAGCCGCAGCAACTATGACAAGGCCCGAACTCAACTGAAAGACCTTTTCCATGAGGTTATTGAGCAACTGGCCACTATTATCAACATCAAACAGAGCGAATATTATCCGGGGCAGAGTCCGGAACACCCTATTGTCATCCTGGGAGAGTTCTCTGCCGACGTTCTGGAAAAGGCAGAAAACAGAGACCTGCTACTGAAGAGCCTGCCGGAAGAAGCCCGCTGTCGGGTGGATATTGTTCCCGGAGACACCTTCTTCCATAACCTTTCAGGCGGTGGGCTGCAAATACTGGAGAAAGATCGTTAGGTCTGCTAACCAGACGGTCATTAAGCAGCTTTTGAAAAAAGGAATACATCTTCCTCCAGCTTTCTATCAATACTTCGGATAATGTCCGAGACCGGTATGGTCATGAGAGAAAACAGCGAAAATAGAGAGACAAGACTTCTCCGGAGTCGGAGAGAAGTTGTCCAAAAACATCATTGCAATATCATCCCCTGAAGAACCGTTGTTAATAATGTGACTAGCGAAAGGGCTGTGAATGTCGAAGAGCTATGTACTTCTGTGCCGTTTTCTATGCTGACTTTTATCCGGGTTTTCGTAACAGCTTCTGTTGTCGGTGCTCTTAAACCATCGACCCGATAAATCATGATCTTTCCATCATCCCCCCCGGTGACCAGCCATTTGCCATCGCGGCTGTAAACAACCGTCGGTGACCTGCCGGAGGGCAGGGTGTGCAGATGGGAGAACGGAATGATTCCCTCAAAAACACTGACCTTGCCATTGCCCTGCCCAACTACCAGCCGGGTACCACTTGGGTTATAGGCAAGGCTCGATACCTGGCCTGATACGGATAGAGTGTGCAGGGTGTTGTTCGGGTTCATCCCGTTATAAAACCTGACCTGTCCTACCATATCCCCGGATGTCAGCAGGGTGCCGTTGGGATTGTAGGCAACAGCCAACATCTGGCAGCACGAATCAAACAGGGTTTTCAGAAGATTGTACGGACTGGTCCCGCGATAAGTTCTTACAATTCGGTGACGTTGAGCTGCTGCCAGCTGGCTGTTGATGGGGTTGAAGTCAAGATCTACTACACTACTAAGCCGTGATGCTTGGGACAGGGTTTTCACGTAGGTGAACTGATTGGTTTCGTTCTTAAGATAAAGCATGATCTTTGTGTTATATCCCCCGGCTGCCAGCAGGGTGCCGTTCGGGTTAATGGCAACGGTTCGTAAATCTCTTAGCGCTTCGGACAGGGTGTCCTGGTAGCTGAACGGGCTTATCCCTCCATAAATCTTGACCTTGCCATCCTTCCCCCCGGCTATCAGCTGAGTGCCGTCGGGGCTGAAAGTAACGCTTTCTATCCAGTTTGTTGCGTGATGGGTACGCACGAGTCTCGGGTATCCTGAGGCACTCACATTAAAGATTTGCAGGGCTCCTGAAAGCCGACACTTTCTCGTATCGCCATCGTTATCCCCAGAACCTATTCCCACAGCTATGAGCGTACTGTTTTTATTCCATGAAATACTCAATGCCCTGTGAGGGGGACAATGTGTTGGCGCAGGAGCAGTGGGTATTTCCGGTAGCTGGTTCGGATCTACTTCAAATTCATAGAATAATTGAGGTGGTATTTCTGTTGGCTGAATTGAGCCTGACGTTTGAGCCTGTGCCTGTAGACAGCTTACTGCCGGTAAGATAATCAGGCTTGCAACAGCCAGGTTCTTCACAATGTTCATCCACCTTCCACCTTGTATCTGAGCATTAACATCCTAGCTTGTTGTTCACCCGGTGTTGGAAAAAGAGTATCCGAACTTGAGCTTCTTGATCATAAAAAGATTGAGCGTTGAATTAATGCAGACATTCGTACTCAATCAGAAGCCCATACTTGCTTTGGCTGCACATACTGGAGAAAGATCGTTAGTTCTGCTGACCAGAAGGTCATTAAGCAGCTTTTGAAAAAAGGGTAAGCTGAATATCAATAACAGCATTCAAGGATAGAAAGGAGTTGCCTATGTACTCATGTATGATCACCAAATCACCGGACACTGAAACAGGCAGTACACTGCAATTTGCTCTCAATGCATTTTCAGAGGGCAAAAAGCAAGCCAAAAACTGGCTGTGTGATGGTGCTTCGAGGGCAGTATCCATATTTTATTCCGGAGCCAGTGCAGTCGGGTCCATGGCGAAAGACTCCATAACCAATATGCTTGACCTCTATGAGAACGGCATGTTCTTTGAGTGGGATTTGGATGAAACGGATATTGGCGACAGGCAGGTATCCGTTGCTGACACCACTTCCTATATCAAAGAGCCGTCCAGCAAAGAACAGCCCTTAAAAGAGCGATCCACGAAAGCGCCATCTCGAATTCCTCGTCCAGTGGGCCAGTTAAAGAAAAATCCAGACCATGCCTTCATGACGGCTCTTGCCAAGCCTCACACCATCCCTCTCGATACTCCGGGAGCAGAGGTCGCTGACCGTTATCAAAAGAACATCCGCACGGTGGTTTTCGGTGACAAAAATGAACGCAAGCCCAAGGCACAACAGAAAGCCCTCTCTGCAGATTTTCTGGCCAGACAAAACGCACTGGTCGAAGCCAGAAAAAAATATGAGGATAACCTGAAAGCCCCTGTAGCCCGGGATAAAAGCGGCAAGGTTAACCCTGAAACAATCAAACGGCTGGCACAACCCAAACACACCCGGACAAAGGGTGAGAAAAAAGCCATTCGTGACTTTACTCAACAAGAGTTTGCCAACCACGCTTTTCCAAAACTGTATCTGAGACAGGACTTTGAAAAGAACCGCCCGCTGGAAGGCCAGAACGGACAGAAAACCAGGGTTAGAACCACCACCGCGAAATAATTGAGAACACTCCTTTTTGCCAGGACTTGCTCCTGGCTTTTTTTTGCAAATAAACGATACTGGAAGCCTGAATTCGACTGCTATTGGACATTTGACCACTATTTGACGGATACCGAGAATCAACTATTTTTCCTAGGAGCCTGACCGAGAATAGCGCCCGTAGCGAGGACGGCAGAAAATTGAGGATGAAAATTCGGTTTTGTGAGGAGAATAGCGAGCTATTTGACGAACAAAAGCGGATTTACAGACCAATTTGCTGCCGCCGCAGTAGGGCAGTCTATTCTCGGTCAGGCTCCTAGAGCGCTAACTTCTACCTGGAGTACTCCAATGAAGACGCCAAACACCTGCGTTGCTACCTACAAAACCCATAATGCGGCCGATGATGCGGTTAAAAGCTTGCAAAAAGCTGGCTTTGAGATGAAGAAAATTTCAGTAGTTGGTAATGACTACCATACCGAAGAGCACGTAGTAGGTTACTACAACACCGGGGACCGGATGAAAGCCTGGGGCAAGATCGGTGCCTTCTGGGGTGGTCTGTGGGGTATTTTGTTTGGTGCTGCGTTTTTTGTGATTCCTGGCATTGGTCCCATGGTGATCGCAGGACCGCTGGTATCAGCTATTGCCGGCGGGCTTGAAGGTGCGGTTATTGCTGGCGGGCTGTCAGCTCTCGGGGCTGGTCTGGCCAGTATGGGGATTCCTAAAAACAGCATTGTCCGCTACGAGAAATCTCTGTCTGCCGGCAACTTTCTGCTGCTGTATAACGGCACAGAGGAAGAGGTTGCAACAGCTGCCGCGTTACTGTTGGAAAAGACTGACCATGACGGTGTCGAAACCCATAATGAAGCCGACGTCGGATAATACCAGTTTCTCCCTCTGAAATAGCTTGCTTGACATCATAAGAAGAACTGACCAGCAGCTATGCAAAACCGGCACGCATTTTTTCGGTTTGTTGTTGATCTGCTCCAAATCGGTGCTATACCTAAAGCGCCAAATATTTTTCATGATCCAACTACAGACTGTCACCGACGACAGGCCAGTGGAAAACCATGCGCCTGAAACACTGCCACAACACCAGAGACTTCCGGGAACTCGCCCGAAGACGGTTGCCCTCCCCCATTTTTCATTACATTGACGGCGCTGCGGATGATGAGACCACACGGCGAAGAAATACCGAGGCCTATTCCAACTGTGACCTGGTACCCAATGTTTTGAGAGGTGCAGAGCATGTTGATCTCTCTACCCGGGTTATGGGGCTGGATCTGGACATCCCTCTCTTCTTATCGCCCACCGCACTGCAGTGCCTCTTTCATCATGAAGGTGAGATGGCTGTAGGAAAAGCAGCAGAACAGTTTGGCACGCTTTTTGGCCTTTCTTCTCTGGGCACCACCAGCATCGAAGAGATTGCCTCAACCATTAAAACCCCGAAGCTGTTCCAGCTTTACGTACATAAGGATAAGGGGCTGACCCGCAACATGATAGACCGATGCAAGGCAGCCAACTTCGATGCCATGGCATTAACGGTGGATACAGCTGTGGGAGGCAACAGGGAAAGGGATCTTGTCACCGGTTTTACCATCCCCCCCAAACTGACATTGAAGAGTCTGCTGAGTTTTACCTGTCATCCGGCCTGGGGTCTGAATTACTTGTCCCATGGTGGCTTTGAGCTGCCTCAGCTTCAGGACTATGTTGGCGAAGGCACCAGCATTACCCTTTCGATCGGTAGCTACATCAATACCATGCTGGATCAAAGTATGGACTGGCAGGCAGCTGAAGAGATTGTCCGCTACTGGGAAAAGCCATTGGTATTGAAAGGCATCATGTCGGTCGAAGATGCACGCAGAGCCGTAGATATCGGCGCTGCTGCCATTATGATTTCCAACCATGGTGGCCGACAGCTGGATGGCTCACGCTCTCCCTTTGACCAGCTGGCAGAAATCGTAGATGCCGTTGGAGATCGAATTGATGTGATATGCGACGGCGGAATACAGAGGGGTACACACGTTCTTAAAGCTCTGTCAATGGGCGCCAGAGCCTGCTCAGGTGGCCGCCTGTATCTTTATGCTTTGGCAGCAGCGGGAAGAGCTGGCGTTGAAAAGGCTCTGGGTAATCTGTGCAGCGAAATGGAGCGGGATATGAAACTGATGGGTTGTAAAAGCATTTCAGAGTTGAACCGAAGTAATCTCCGGTTCCGACCAGAATTCGCCTATCATTCCCGGTGACTTGAGTGAGTGTCTTAACGATTTAACGATCTTTTATAGAGTTAGAATATCAATATTGCTTTTCTTTATTAAGCATTTTGGCCAACCCTGTGCGCATTGATATTTTTTTTCCCGGAATGGTTCTAAGCATAATGGATAACTGTTCGGCATCAAATTTGTGAGTGTAGCTTCTTCCCGTAGACACAGTATAAACATTCTCTTTACTGGTACCCGTCATTATAAATACAGCCCTGAAGCCCATAGTGGGAAATGCTTCATTTTTTTTAATGACTCTGGACAGACTTACAAAATCAGAAGCTGTTTCCTCTAACATTTTTCTTTCGGCAAAGTCTACCCCATGAAGGGTTAACGCGTAATTTGAATCCTGATAGCCTGCCAAGCCCACTTTGGAATGTTTAAGAATCCATTCGAATGAAAGCATTTTTTTGTAATCATCAAACATTGAGCCTTCATCATTGCTTTGAGTTGTACTTTCGGCATTAAGTATTAAGTGTTGAGCATTAGGAGGTTGGCAAATATCGTTCGACGTAAGGCATTCCAGAGTTGCAGCTTTGTGGCTGAAAGAATAAACATAGACAGACTCAATATCAGCAGCTTTTATTAGTTCCTGACGAACAGTATACTCATCGCTGAACAATTCAATCATATGGTCTTTTATTGCGCCAAAGATTTGATTGAACTTCTCCAGTTCATCATCAGAAAGAGCATCCATGTTTATACTCCCCCTGCTTAATGAGAATAATCTGGATTCATAGTCTTCGGGCAGAGTTTTCCCATCTAACTCCATCAGCTCGTTGATTATCGTCTTTTCCAAGCCGGAAGTTCGAAGCTGCGTTTCTATGCCTGTTCCTCTATTGACTGGTTGAGGCAATTCCAAACCTGTTTCAAAAGATTGAGGCGCTTCCAATCCTCTTTCAACAGATTGTTGCACTTCCAACCCTGTTTCAGTCGTTTCAGTCCGGGTATCTGGAACATCTTCTGAAAAAAAACCAAAAAGATATGCCAGTCCTGCTAATGCAACCGTTTTTAATAACATCTGCTTAACCTTCTTTTTTGAACGCCTACTTAAAGCGAGTATTTCATTAATTGATAGCTCTGGGAGCCTGACCGATTAGAATCCGGTTACTAACTCCCACTGGGAAAGACCTTCTTCCCACTGGTTTGAGATAAAAACTTTCACCGAAATTTTTGATCCCAAAACTGAAATTAAGCTCACTGAACTCTCTGGTTATTATTGCTTTTTGGGTAAATGGCTTTGATTCCGCACAGGAATATAAGTACTCAACCATACAAAATCATATTTTCTGACTTATTGTTCAGGGACTCGCGGCAACTGCTCCTGCGTTGCTCTAGCTCCTGCATCCATGCAGTCGTGATGCGTTGCAACTCTGGTCACATAGCTTGCTATGTTCCCGTCGTTGCGCCTTGCAGAGCACCTGCCCAATAAGCCAGAAATATTCGATTCCGTATGGCTGAGTAATTATGAAGTGTGGTGATACTGACAAAAGATAAACCCCGATAATATTGAAGCGTCACACGCTATTGGCAATTGACGCTTTGGAGTGTAGCCGACTCTTTGTAAAAGGCAATATTATGGCCAATCGGTCAGCATCACACCCATGCTGTTTCGGTTCAGACTGAAATTGTAATCAATCAGGCTTTCATCATAGCCATTAGAGTATTGGACATAGACGCGGAAACGGTCATTAAGAGGGAAGGACCAGCCCAGTGGTAACTGGGCCTTTGTTATCAGAAAAATGAAGGTTACTGCTAAGCATCGTGAAAAATTTTGTGTTCATAGAGTTTATAGCCAGAATGAAGCTCACCATGTCCTATAAACTTTTCAATATCAAGGTTGTTTTTTTTTATTAAGCCTTTTTCCGATTCCTGTAAGCTTTGATATTTGTTTTCCCGGAATGGTTTTGAGTAACTCTGATAACTGTTCGGCATTGTGACCGCCGGTGTACCTTCTGCCAGTACTTAGAATATAAAGGTTCTTTTTGTCAGGATCAGTCATTACAAATAAAGCCCTATATCCCAAAGCGGGCAATCCTTTATCTTCATCGGTGATACTGGCGAGCGATATAAGATCAGAAATTCGTTCTTGTATTAACTGTTTTTTGGTAAAGTTTACTTCATCAATGAGGTTCATGTAAGACGTACTATAGTAGTTGTATAAAAAACCTTCGTCTATGGTTTTTTTCATAATAAAATCGAATGCAAACATGTTTGTATAATCATCCAGAACTGAGTTTTTATTACCCAATTGTGTTATATCTTTTAATCTATGCTCTGTGTATTTGGCACTATCAGGCTGGCAAATATCGTTCCATGTGAGACATTCCAGAGTGGTAGCAGTGTGGCTAATAGAGTAAATATAGACAGCCTCAATATCAGCAGATTTTATTAGTTCCAGATCAATTTCATCGCTGCGTCGGTACAGCCCAATGACATGGTTCTTGATTGTGCTAAAAACTTCATTTAATTTACCTAACTCAGCATCAGAGAGACTGGCAGTATCCAGATCGCCCTTACTTAAAGTGAACAATCTGGTCTCATAGTCTTCAGGCAAAGTTCTCCCGCCTAAATTTTTCAGTCCTTTGATGATTGTTTTTTCCAAGTTGGAATTTCGATATAGTGACTGTATGCCTGTACCATTATTTACAGGTTGATAAACTTGCTCTTCTGTTTCAGTCTGAATATCTGGAATATCCTCTGAAAAATAATGTAGAGCAAAGTAAACTGCTAATCCTGCGAGAATTGGTTTCATGCCTCCACCTCCATTTTATACATCTATTCTGAGCGTTCGCATTTCAGAAAGTCATGGCATCAGATATTTAACTATCCAGGGATAAATTCTGAAAGAGTCTCAATTCTGCAGTCAGCTCCGTTTAAAAACGACCTTCTTCCTCCGGTTTGAGATAATCTGAAGCCTCCCATAGTACTTTAGACATCAGAACCTCAATTAAATTCCCCTGAGCACCCTAATTATTATTTCTTTGCAGTTATTTGATTTGCTTTAGCGCAGTGTGCGTCTGGAATGGCAATAGCCTGAATGGAGCTCACCATGTCCCATAAAGCTTTCAATATCAGGGTTGTTTTTTTGTATGAAGCTTTTTGGCCAGCCCTGTGAGCATGGATATTTGTTTTCCTGGAATGGTTTTAAGCATATTTGATAACCTTTCAGCACCAAATTTGTGAGTGTAGCTTCTTCCAGCAGTTTGAATATAAAGATCTTTTTTAGCTGGATCAGTCATTATAAACACGGCCCTGAAACCCGCAGTGGGGAATGCCTTATTTTTTTCAACGACTCTGGACGCCTCTATAAAACCAAGACATGCTTCATGCAATGATTTTTTTTGGGTAAAATCCGCCCCAGAAAGATAATAGCCGGGATCTGTTTCCCGATAGCCTTTCAGACTCGCTTTAGATTGTTCAAGAATCCATTCGGATAAAAACATATTCTTATAATTATCAAAAATCGAATCTTCGTTATTGCTTTGAGCTGTGGGCTTACCTTTAAACGTTATGTGTTGGGTATTTGCAGGTTGACAAAGATCGTTTGATGTAAGGCATTCCAGAGTAGCGGCTTTGTGACTAAAAGAGTAAATATAGACAGCCTCAATGCCATCATCTCGAGCTTCTTCCAGATTAAAAGTATCCTTGCCTTTAAAGAACTCAATCATGTGACTTTTTATTGCGTTAAAAATTTGATTCACCTTATCCTGCTCATCTTCAGAAAGGGCATTAGTGTCTATACTCCCTCTACTTAAAGTGAATAATCTGGACTCATAGTCCTCAGGAAAAGTCATTCCATCCAAATCCATCAGCTCTTTGATGATCTTTTTTTCTATTCCGGAGGCTCGATAGAGTGTTTCTACGCCTGTCCCTCTATCTACAGGCCGATGCACTTCCAAGCCTGTTTCAGTCTTTTTGGTGCGTTTGTCGGGTGCATTTCCTGAATTACAATAAAGATATGCTATTGCTGCTGCTATAAGAATATTTACCGCCATGTCTTCCAGTCTCCTCTATTGACTGCCTGCTTGAAGGTTGCGTTTCATTAAGTCATAGCTTCAGGAGCCTTAACGATCATAAGTACCTGGCCAGTTGGTTTCGCATATTCTGGCGAGTGGATTTTTTCATCCTTCAAGGCGCAACGACTGGTGCGTAGCCATAGCTACGCAACCAGAGTTGGAACGCAGAAGGATGGAAAAAGCCGCCGTCCAGAATATGCGAAGCCAACTGGTTAGGTACTTAGTGTCCCTAATGACGCTAATCAGGAATACCCTACTTCCAATGGTTTGAGATGAACCGTTTTCATTGATACTTTTTTCAGTGATACTTCTGCCCCTGAAACCAGAACCAGGTTCACTGAACTCTCTGGTTATTATTTCTTTATAAATCGATGGTTCTGCTCCCACACGGGGACATAGAAAGAATGGCAATACTATCAAGAGGTGACCCCCACTTACTGAAGCGTCCCATGCTATTGGTGATTGACGCTCCAGTATAGTCGAGTCCTCGTGAAACGCACTTTATAGTCTGTCGGTCAACATCACCCCCATACTGATCCGGTTTACACTGGCGTTGTAATCAATCAGGTTCTCTTCATGGTCATAAAGGTAATGGCAAAAATCCCTGAAATAGTCATTAGGAGGGAAGGAGCAGACCCGTTGCACCGCTCCTTGGTTATCAGAGAAACAAAGGTTGTTTCTGAGCATCATGGAATTCTGGTACTCATCCAGCTTATAGCCAAAATAAAGTTCACCCTGTCCCATGAACTTTTCAATATCAGGGTTATTTTTCAATTAAGCTTTTTGGCCAACCCTGTGAGCATTGATATTTGTCTTCCTGGAATGGTTTTAAGCATATTTGATAGCTGTTCGGCATCAATTTTGTGAGTGTAGCTTCTTCCAGTCGTTTGAATAAAAAGGTCTTTTTTATCAGGATCTGTCATTACAAATAGTGCTCTGAAACCCGTAGTGGGGAATACTTCATTTTTTGCAATGACTCTGGATGCCGTTAGAAAAGAAGAATTATTTTCATATAATATTTTTTTTTGGGCAAAGTCTACATCAAGAAGGAAGTCTCCGGGACTTAATTCCCGATATTTTTCTCCCCCTTTGGAATTATCAAGAATCCATTCTGCTGAGAACATTTTTTTATAATTATCCAATATTGAGTCTTGATTATTGCTTTGAGTTATGAGTTGGGTATTAGCGGGTTGACAAATATCGTTCAATGTAAGACATTCCGGAGTAGCAGCTTTGTGACTAAAAGAATAAATATAAACAGCCTCAATATCAGCAGCTTGTACCCGTTCCAGATCAAAAGTACCACGGCCTTTGAACAACTCAATCATATGGCCTTTAATGGCGTCAAAGATCTGATTTACCTTATCCAGTTCACCATCATTAAGTGCATTCGTTTTTATATTTCCCCTACTTAAACTGAACAATCTGGATTCATAGTCTTCAGGCAAAGTTTCACCCTCTAAATCCATCAGCTCTTTTATGATCGTTTTTTCCAAGTCAGAATTTCGGTACAGTGTTTCTACACCTGCCCCATTATTTACAGGCTGATGCACTTCCAAAACTGTTTCATTCGTTTTCGTCTGATTGTCTGAAACATATCCTGAAAAGCAATGATAAAGATATGTCACTGCTACAGCTATGATAATATTTGCCATCTTGCCCAGTCTCCTTTTTTTGTCTGCCTGCTCAGAGCTGACGTTTCATCAGGTCATAGCTCAAAAGCCCGACCGATAACAGCGCCGTTAGTCACTCTAATCAGGAACAATCATATTTCATTGTTTTGTGATACAGCGTTTTCAGTGATGCTTTGACCCAAAAACCGAAATTAAGTTCACTGAACTTTCTTATTATTATTTCTTTGCCGACGGATGGTTTTGCGCCCACACAGAGATACACGAGGAATGGCGATACTATCAAGAGATGAACCCCACTGATACTGAAAGCGTCCCATGCTATTGATGATTGACGCTTCAGTATAGTCGAGTTGTTGTAAGAAGCACTGTCACAACCAGTCGGTCAACATCACACCCATACTGATCCGGTTTACACTGGCATTGTAATCAATCAGGCTCTCACCATAGCCATTAAAGTATTGGAAATAACCCCGGAAACGGTCATTAAGAGGGAAGGACCAACCCAGTTGCACCGCGCCTTTGTTATCAGAAAAACGAAGGTTGTTTCTGAGCATCATGGAAATCTGATGTTCGTCCAGTTTATAGCCAAAATGAAGCTCACCATGCCCCATGAACTTTTCAATATCCGGGTTATCATCCCCCTCGGTATCATTCGGGTTATTGGGATCTTTTTCAGGTTCCGGAATTCGATACCAGGGCTTGAAGCTCATGTAAAAATCACCCTTTTCCAGCAGGAAATTCAGGTAGGCCCGATTCCAGCTTCGGGATAGATTGCCCGACCGGCCATTAGACTGGTGAGACAGACCGACCACTACAGCCCTCAAGTCCATACCCAATACCGAATAATCGACCGGGAATATTGCAAAGACCTCCGGTTCATGATTCGTTTCCCGAAATGGTGCCGAGTTGCTGTTGTAGGCCTGCCACCAGGAAGTGTTGGTATAGGCGACATAAACATTACCGTAACCATTCCACAGACCTTCCCAGACAGGCGCTTTCAGACTCAGCTGAAACTTGATTTCAGTTGACGACAATTCCTCACCTACTTCATTGTAAGGTGCCTTGTTAACATTGCTGTTCCAGGAAACCGGAAGCACATAATTGGGCCGATGGGGAGTAATCACGAAACGATTATCAAATGCCTGACGTTCCCCTCTGACTCGCTCATCAAAAGCGCTTTTCTCTCCCTCCCGGGCCATATCGGAATCACCTGCAACGACTGACAGAGCATCTTCTTCGGAGGGTTTGCTGCAAACGGCCCTGATCTCCGCCATTGTGATCTGGTCATCGGCTTCCATAGCCTGTTTCAGGAGGCATTGTTCATAGAAGCTTGATGAAAAAGCCAAAGCGGGCAACAGACTCAGGACTGTAACTGCAACCCACAAAGGTCCTTGTTTGAATGAGACAGGCGTCGCATTGTTATCCATGGTTGAAACTCTTTTTCTTCCTAATGAGTACAATGAGCCGAGATGTCGGTGCGCGACTGGGCTCATCACAGGGCAATCTGAAACTTTACTGCATGAGCGAACATAAATCCCTGACTCTGCAATCTCAACCCTTTTCCGCTAGTGTTGTGTCAAGACATTCATTTTTTTTCATATCGTAGTCAGGCCAGGGAGCCAGAACCGCCATCAGACTGATAATGCCGATGACCACAAGATAGTATGCAGGTCCCAGGTGCCCGAAAAACAGCCCTTCCAACGGTCTGGTTAAATACCTTGCAGCAAGGGCAGCAAAACTTCCCAGCAGGGACGTCAGCTGATCCGAGGCAGGAAAAAAATGCCCGGCGATATAACTGGCCATCAGGGCATAGATCAGGAAACCATAAAGCTCCAGCATAGCAACCATGGAGACAGCCAGAGCCAGTTTGTACTGTTCACTGGGTGCAGTAATGCAACGCCGCATAAGTCACTCTAATGTTGGTCAGGGAAAAGCCCACTGTCCCAGACAGGAAGGTTAAAAAGAGCAGTGACTCCAGGTTAGACCATTGTCCCCCCCGGGGCTGGTACAAGAAAAACCACCTGCTATTGGAGAACCATCAGCTGGCGGGAAAATCGGCTGAGGCCTGGCCAATGGGAGAAGAGTGGATATGTGCTATTTTCCATGCTCCCTGGTACTGTCTCAAAACGTGTGTCGCCCGCAGAAACTGTAGTTCTACCACCGCCCACTCAACATCCCTGAGCCGGGTTTCCAACTGCCAGGTACTGCTGCAGGAAATCTGGTCTGGTCCCTCCCAGGCAGACTCAATTCGGTATTTAACAGACAGGATTTCGAACTGGTTGAAGAGGGTTTCATACCAAAACTTCAAGGCATCATGACCGTTAATCTGGGCTCCCTCTGAGCTCCAGAACAGCAGCTCTTCTTCTGGTGCATAATGATCCAGCATGCCAACACTGTCCTGCTGAATATAGTTTTCAGCCTGCAGATCAAACAATGATCGGATGGTCTCTCTGGAGTCCGCCATGCTGTCCCCTCCTGAATAGTGCCCTGTTCCTGAAATATTCATATAAAACTGCAGGTAGAGTCAACGCAGGTTTCTTGACGGAATTTTCATAAGCGGATTCAAAAACCCTGAAGCAAACTCCAAGCCTGTTGCTATGCTTAGGCATCTCACCCACTACCCTTTCAGTTATGAAAACATTATTAAAGCCTCTTTTTATTTTAATGCTGATTCTGCCTGGCTGGCAGGCTCAGGCCAGTGAAGCCGTCAACCTGATCAGAGAATACATCAGCGTCACCTATGGTAAGGATCTGAATATTACCAGCAGCCAGATAGAGCAGCTAAGCTGGGTCATGGACAATCCCAATGTCACCCCTGAAATGTCGGCGGACCAGCTACCCTCCAATATACATTCGGAAGTCCCTCGTGCCCTGTCGCGCCTTTATTCACTGCAGTTGCTGAGATCCGGTACACAAAAGGACTACGATGCATTTATCCTGCCTCAGAAAGATCTGGATAAGCCGGTCTTGAGTCTTGAACACTTCAACCAGCTATCAGCGCTCATTCGTGGACTGGACGAGGAGTCCTACGAAACACTGGCTGCGGCAGCGATCATCAGCGCCGTTACCCTGTCACCGACCGCGAGGGAGCGGGCCTCTGCAGTCCTTGGTACCAAACTCCCCGAAGACAGTACCCGTTTCCTTTCGGTCACGGCGAAAAAAGCCACCAGTATCTACCCGCTGGCTAAAGAAGTTGCCAGTAAATACCACTCCGATGGCCGTAAATTCACCATTGTGTTCCTGCCGGAAAGTCATCTGCGCCATATGATGTACGACGAAGGTTCATTGAATATGTACAGCACTCTGAAAGAGGGCTTTCGCAGTGGCACACTGAAGCCCGGGGACCTGAACCTCTGGTATGCCTACTGGGTAGATAATATTGCCGGCTTCAGAGGTCACATCAGTGCCAAAGGCTCTCTTTACCTGACAGAGAACACTTACCGGGCAATGAACCAGATCAAAGAAGAACTGGACAAGCTGCAGAAAGATCCCGGTTTTAATCCCATTCCTTCCTACCTGACAGCGCGAGCCTGGTGGTTGAACCTGTCAAACAATAGCGGGCTATCGACTCAGGAAATCGAGGCTCTTGGTGCTCTGGCTGCAATGATGAGACTCTTTACTCCGGAAGAAGGTAAGCAGTTGCTGAAAGCTTTCAACAAGTTGCCCGAAGAAAAAAAGAAACTCTGGGTCGATCATATCCAGTCTCAGCTTAAGACCACCGATTACGCTACACCGACTTATGTACCTGCGCTAATGGCTAACGCTATGATTCTCAGCAATCTGGCCGAAACAGTAGAGAAGGTGTTGCCTTTTTACCTTAATGCCCTGGATACCGCTGCCGAGGCAAGAAAAAACGGCGAACTGCCCAAGAGTACACCACTGTCATTCAGGGTTTTGGCCAATGACAAACAGGTGAAGGTTATACTCAGGTCAGCACCCATCGGGATACAGATTGATCCAAAATCGGGTCTGGCAACACTCAAAGGAACTTAACACGACCCGTGTCTACTTCTAACTCCAGAAGCAATGGACTGCAAAGGAGCTATCATGTTTCTTCAAACCTTTGGACCCAACTTATCAGGAAGAGATTTCGCAATCGGCGACCTACACGGCATGTACGACTTGCTCTTCGAAACTCTGGAGCGTGTGGATTTTGATTTTAAGGTAGATCGTTGTTTCAGTGTTGGAGACCTGATTGACCGGGGTCCTGATTCGCCCGGTTGCCTCTCCCTGATCCATGAACCCTGGTTTCACCCTGTCTGCGGCAATCACGAAGATACCCTGAGGACCATTGCCCGAAACCCTGAGTCATCAGCTATTCTGGCAGACTGGGTTCTCAATGGCGGTCGCTGGCATCTTAAAGTTTCTGCAAAAAAAATGCGAGAGTATGCCAACTGGGTTGATACTTTGCCCTACCTGATACTCGTTGAACATTCTAATGGCAACAAACTGGCGATCTGTCACGCAGAATACCCATTGAAGCAATGGAATCCCCGTAACATAGAGACCGATCCGGAACTGACCCGGCAATTGATGTGGTCGAGAACAAAAGTACAAACCGGAAACACAGACTGGGTTGAAGGTGTTGATCATATCATCTGTGGCCACACCATTGTCGAAGATCCTACAACCCTCGGTAATACCCACTTTATTGACACCGGGGCTTTCAGGTCCAACACTCTGACACTGCTGCCACTGTCACAACTTAAATAGAGAGAAAAAATTAACCCGCCATCTTTTTCAGCACTGCTTTATACTTGGGAATTTGAAGTATCGACAAAGCAAAAGCCTGACATGCAGCCCATAATCGCCAGAACACTGTCCGACATCGACTGGGAAAGCTGGAAAGCGCAGGATCCTGCTACCCTGACGTTTATCGTTAAAAGTGACCATATTCTTTTAATTCGTAAAAAGCGCGGACTGGGAGCCGGTAAAATCAATGGGCCCGGCGGCAGGCTTGAAGAGGGTGAAACCACACTGGAGTGCGCAGTGCGTGAAGTTCAGGAAGAACTGAAAATCACCCCGCTGAATATGACCTTCCATGGCGAATGCCTGTTCCAGTTTGTCGATGGCTACTCCATTCATGTCTACGCCTTTTCCGCTTCTGACTACGATGGTATTCCCGAAGAAACCGACGAGGCGATTCCCCTGTGGTTTCATATCAAAGATATTCCTTATGATGAAATGTGGGAGGATGACCGCTACTGGTTACCGCTGTTGCTTAAGAAAAAGAGTTTTATCGGTCGCTACCTGTTCAACAAGGATAAAATGCTGGATTACGAAATCGAACTTCTCACCTGACTTTTCCCATGTTTTCAGCACCGCTGTCGTCCATACCAGAGCTGCCCTTCTTTATAACGGCTATCCCGGCGGTCGTTATTACGGGGCTGGGCAAGGGAGGCATGGGCAATGCTCTGGGCATGATTGCCGTGCCACTTATGTCGTTATCCATGCCTCCCGTTCAGGCTGCCGCAATCCTCCTGCCCCTGCTGTTAGCTATGGACGGATTCGCCGTCTGGGGATGGCGGAAGCACGTGGACTGGACTGTGTTCAGGATCATTATTTTTCCTGGCCTGTTCGGCCTGTTGCTGGGCCTGATGGTGTTTGCATCCCTCAGTGAACAGGCTGTCAAAGGCATGATCGGTATCATTGCCATTTTGTTTTGCCTGAAGCAATGGTTCGGTCACTACTTTCACTCACCCCGCAAGCCGGGAACACTGTCCGGTATCTTCTGGTCAACCGTCAGTGGTTTCACCAGTTTCGGCATTCACTCCGGGGGACCTCCCCTGAGTGTTTACATGCTGCCGTTGAAGCTTAAAAAGGAATTTCTGGCAGGCACCATGGCGATCTTTTTTGGTTCTCTCAACCTGGTCAAATGTCCTGCCTATGCTGCCCTTGGCGAGTTCACCCCAGATAACCTGCTACTGTCTTCTTTGTTGCTACCTGTTTGCCCTCTGGGTGTCTGGCTTGGAATGAAGATGGTTAAAACCATCTCTACTGATTTTTTTTACAAGGTTTTATACATCTGCCTTTTTCTAACAGGGCTGAAGCTTCTAACCGGCTTGTTCTAATAAAAAATTGCAGAAACCAAAAGTTTGTCGACTAGAATAAACGAGCCCATTGCTTGGTCAGTTTATTGGTTTACTGCCGAGGTAATTTAAATCAGATATTGGAATATTAATGCCGGTATCCAGCTGACCAAAGTTCAGGAATAACACCAGGACAGCATTGAAGCTTTTCAGTTGAATAACATTCAAGGTTTATCAAGTGTCCAAAAAAGAATTGTTGCTCTCAGAACCTTCTAACCATTCAAGCAGTTACTCGTTTCTCCTCGTTCCCACGCTTTGCGTTGGAATGCATACGGGGAGCTGGTCACACTCCGATGCAGCAGCGTGGGAGCGAGTTGAAATGGTACGGAGATTAACGCTTGGCTGCACTAATCGTTAACGAAAGTCTCACTCACTTAATCCACCTGAGTTTTCAGCCGATACAGCATTATAAGGTGAATACAAAGATGATAAACCAATGGATCAAAAGCCAATGGGTCGTATGGAGGGGTGCAAGCATACTTACAGAATGACTCTGGATCAAGGCGAGAGTCGTATTGCTGCGGTTAGCAGGGCTGCTAAAGCACTAATATTTGGATATCGGGTCAGTTCGGTGGACAATTCCCGGCGATATACTCCATCGCCTGAAGCCCCTGGTTCTACCTTGGAGGGGAAAAGTATTTTGGCAAGGGATGTGGTAGCCACGCCCCCTTCACCTGTTTTAAGTAAGCGTGCCCCGGTTCACTTTTCCCGGGCTATTTTGTCTGCTTTTTCTTCTGAGACGGATAAGCATCAAGCAGCGTATCTCACAGAATGTGTTAGTTATAATTCCAAATCGGGTGAGATTGTTCCGAAAACGTCATGGATTGGCCGACTGTTCAGGCCAAAGCATAAAGAGCCAACGCGTGTTGAGATCAATGATAGTTTCAAAGCTGCACTTCAGAATGCTTTTCCTGACGCTGACGTCAATAAGGTATTTGATGCTTTTTTTTCTCAGGGGTATGACCCCGCAACGCACAAAATAACCGAAAAAGAGGCTCTGTTGCTATTAAATGCGTTGAAGCTGCCTCCACAGAAAGATTCTGCACAAGAGCCTGATAATGATGCTGTTGATTATACGAGTGATGCATTGGTGTTTCAATTCGATAAAGCATCGAATTCGATTATGTTGGTAAATGATCTGCGTTCCTATCTAATAGGAAGAAACAGGTTGAACGTTTCTAACACTGCTTATCAGACTGACTTTGATGTTCAGTTCGGTCAGGATCATACTGCTTTGCGCCAGAAGATATCCCATAGCTTCTTTAAAAAAGCCGTAAAAGACTGGATTGAAAGTATGGGAGGTGATTCTGACAATGCCGGTCTTATTTTCAGAGCAGCCCGGGAGCTTGCGTTGGGGATTAAAGGAAAACCCGAGTCATTCAAGGGTGAAGACGGGATCAAAATGGTAAAGCTAATGGGGAGTTCACCTGTACTCAACCTGTCTCAGGCAGGAATGCAGCAATTTTTTCCAGGTGGTAAAAACTTTTCTGAATTACTCGAGCTGGTGGCAGAAAAGATTCAGTACAGCAATGTATCTTTACCTGCTCTTACTCCCGAGCAAGAACGCAAGTTTGTAGCAAACTGTCGGGGTGCCGTGAGGGAGAAAGTCAATAAATCCATCTGGGACTCAAGAGAAAAACTGGAGAAGTTCAAAAAAGAAGGAAGACAGATTACAACTTCTTTGATCTCGGATGCCGCTATTGGTTCTTTGTTGTTCACGAATGAACTCAGAAAAATTGCCGTCAATGAATATATCAAGCTGGTGTCAAATGCCTATTCTGAAACTCTGTATAATAAACTGAAAAACCGCCACAGTGATGACTAAACACGATCTTCTCGTTCCCATGCTCTGCGAGGGAATGCATACGGGGAGCTGGTCACACTCCAATGCAGCAGCATGGGAGCAAGTTGAAATGGTACGGATATTAACGCTTAGCTGCACTAATCGTTAACGAAAGTCTTATTATCAATCGCAGCCAGCAAAGCTCTTGCTCTTTTCCCATCCTCCCTGGCATTCATGCGATCAGACAGAGCCAGTGATTTCAGGACTTCCGCTCTCGCCGTGTCCCAATTTTCCAGACGATGATGAACTTTTGCCGCCATGTAGTGAGTTAGCATCCGGGTACGTGGACTCTCAGCCCCAGCAAGGGCTTCAAGTTTTTTTACAGATTCAATAACAATCAGAGCACTGTCGTAGTGACCTTCAAGGTAATCAATTCTTGCCAACCTCAAGTGTGTACGGACGATTTCGTAATGATTTTTCAGATGATGATAGAGGGCAAGAGATCTCACCAATGCTATCCTGGCACGACCCAGATCAGGTTTATTCGAATCACTGAGAAACGCACCCAGATTATACAGCGTCTTAGCCTTAAGGTACGGGTCAACGGGCGGGTGTTTCTCTATCACTCCCATGCCTTTTTTGGTATAGCCAAGCGCCGCCTCGTCTCGACCCTGGGCCCTGGCCACCCCGGACAAATGAGCCAGGCTGGCAATGTATCCATCCCACTCTTCGTGCTCCTGAGCATAGTTGCTGGCTTCCTCAGCCACTTTGCGAGACTGGTCATAATCGCCCTGATAGAAGTAAATGGAAGCCACCGCCAGAGCAATTCGAACCCGGTCCTGAAAACGCGAGTGCATGGCCGCTTCCTGCATTCCCTGGGGGCCCAATTGGATATAGGTCTGCCAGCAGCCTTGCTCCTTCATTTCGTAGCCATTGCGCAACAGCCAGTCGACCAATTGTCCTGACTTGCTCTCAGGTGGTTGAAATTTTTGACAAACAGCAGGGTCTTCATCAGACGCCTGCCCGCTGACTGAGGGTGTCGCAAAGAGAATAGCGCACAAAAGTACAAAGCATTTTGCTTTATATTTGTGAAAATAAGGTTTTGAAACAGTCAGGAAAAACGGCTTTGGCATAAATTCAGACTCCATCTTACCCGTAATTAATAGCCGACAGAAAAAGGAGTCTAGTATAGGATAACCATTCTGCACTGGATGAAGCTTCGCTCTGTCAACGGCCAAAAGCCGGGATGACTACTCGACAGAATTCAACCGTTACAATAACCAAAACAATGGAACCAGAACTATGAACCAGGCTTACAACCATTTGGTAGAACGTTTCAACAAGCTTTACCGTTTTCAACATCTGTCTGCCATGGCCAGCTGGGATCAGGCAGCCATGATGCCTTCCGGGGGCAATCAGGCCCGCGCTGGAGCCCTTGCAGAACTCTCCAGCCTGATGCACGAACTGCTGACTGAAGAACAGGTTGGCCATTGGCTTCAGGAAGCCAGAGAGAAAGCTGACGATGCGTTAATACAAAGTTCTATCCGGGAAATGGAACGCAGCTGGAGAAAGGCTTCGGTCATACCAGCAGATCTGGTTAAAGCTCAGTCTCTGGCCAGCTCGAAGTGCGAACATGCCTGGCGAACCCAGCGCCCGGAAAACGACTGGAAAGGCTTCTCCGAAAACCTGAAAGAAGTCGTCAAACTGGCCCGTGAAGAGGCCAGTATCCGCTCCGCTGCTTCCGGTGCCAAAAGCTACGATGCCATGCTCGAGCTTTATGAACCCGGTATGACCTCCAGAGAGCTGGATGCCCTTTTTAGCAACCTCAAGAGCTGGCTGCCAGAAACCCTGCAAACCGTTGTCGAAAAACAGAAAAATGACTCTCTGATCGCCAGTCAGGGCCACTACCCTGCTGAAAGCCAGAAAGCCCTCGGGCTGGATGTAATGAAACTGCTGGGTTTTGACTTCGACCATGGCCGACTGGACGTCAGTGTTCACCCATTCTGTGGAGGGGTTCCGGAAGATGTTCGCCTCACAACCCGTTATAACGAACGAGACTTCGTTGAATCCCTGATGGGAACCATCCACGAGACAGGTCATGCCCGCTATAACCAGAATCTTCCGGCAGATCTGAGGGCGCTGCCGCTGGGCTCTTATCGTTCCATGGGGGTCCACGAAGGCCAGAGTCTGTTTTTTGAAATGCAACTGGGCCGCAGCCCCCAGTTCCTGCATCTGATAAGGCCTCTGATCGTGAAACATCTGGCAAGAGGTCAGGAAGATGAACGTTTCAGCCAGACCAATCTTGAGATGATCTACAACCGGGTAAAGCCCGGCTTTATTCGTGTTGATGCCGATGAAATCAGCTATCCAATGCATGTGATCCTGCGTTATGAAATCGAGAAGGCATTGATCGAAGGAGACCTGCAGGTGGATGACCTGCCCCAGATCTGGAATGAGAAAATGCAGGCTTACCTGGGCCTATCCACCGGCAAAAATCACAGCACCGGCTGCATGCAAGACATTCACTGGCCGATGGGCGCTTTCGGTTACTTCCCGAGTTATACTCTGGGTGCCATGTATGCAGCCCAGCAGTTTGCTGCTGTTAAACGACAATTACCCGATGTAGAAAGTCGCATCGCTAATGGTGATCTGGAGCCGGTATTTAACTGGCTGACAGAAAACATCTGGCAGCAGGGCAGCAAGCTGGAAACCCATGAACTTTATACTAAGGCTACTGGCGAGCCACTGAATGCAGATCACTTCAAACAGCACGTTTTGAGTCGTTACCTGAACACCTGATGACTCGCTCCCCTTAAATTTCCGGACCCACTCATTCCGAGACCGGGTTCAGGTTTACCCTGAGCAGCAGCGGGATCGGGTCTTGAATCTCCAGCATATCTAAAAGGAGCAGGATCAAGACCTGAGGCCCACCCAAGTAGAGAGGATGTCGCAAAACTTCAACAGCTCGTTCTCACGCTCTGAAGTCGTCATTCCCGCGAAGGCGGGAATCCAGCGCCAACGGTGGATCTCTGCCTTCTCGGGGATGACAAGGCCAGGGGGACACCGGGCAGTATGGTTCTGGTGGAGAGTCAGTGTGGATTCCCGCCTTCGCGGGAATGACGAGAATGAAGCCGACAATGACGGGAGTCAACGCGTTCCCACGCCGGAGAGAGCTTTGCAACACCCTCGTAGAGGGTGGGAGTGAATATCAGTCACAATGTTGATGGGTCAGGAAAAATGGATAAGGATTTGATCTTACCATTTTCATCAAGCACAAAAACATCAACATATGAGCTATTAATGCCCTCAATATTCAGAGTTAAATTTAACACGCAGTCAGTCAAAAGCTGTTGATTGACAACATCATATTTCACATCTTTATCCTTATGGCAAAATAAGTGTTTAGCTGTAATTTCTCCATATTTAGGTGAATACACCAAGTCATCCTTGTTGCTGAATAATGGCAGTATGCCATTGCATTCGTTACCATTCTTAAGGCTTTCTACATATGTTTTTGTCACTATTGTGCAATTACCGGATAAGGCAATGCTAGATGCAAATGCCATTATTGATATTAAAAATAAACATGAGATATTTTTAATCATCTTTAGCCTCAAATATCTGGCTTTAGGATTTTAGTGCATGATCGACTTTTCAATTTGCACGACAAATACCAAGGCAAGCCCAATTGCCCATGGCATGCTGTGCAATGAGATCAGGCACAACTTAATTTTTGATGGTTTCCTCAAAATCCTGTATACAGTCATTGCGACGCTCCCTTTGTCGGGATTAAGCTTGATGCGGCTTCATCTGCGATACATCCAGGCGAGCCTGTTCTGAAAGCATTTTAGTATAAAGATGGCGGCTTACTCACTAAGTTAGCCAAGGTGGATCGGCGTAGCATTCGCCTTCGACTCTCCATGGCTGGCAACGATGATGACAATCAATTTTTGCAAGCAGAGGAGTCAGATCTTGAATCCTGAACATAGGCAAAAGGAGCAAGAATCAAGTATGCAATCAGCCGAAATACAGAACATTAGCCGCTATTTAGTGACAGCTGCTTCACTGGTGATTATTCTAGCCGGTATCCGTCTGGGCAGTGAAATACTCTCTCTCCTGCTGTTTTCCTACTTCCTGGCGATCCTTCTTAACCCTGCCATTAATGCCTTGAGCCGACTGCACATTCCCAGGGTGCTGGGTATTTTGTTAGTGGTCTCGGTGCTTATCATTACTATGATGATGATTGTGGCTTCCATTGGCAGCGCCTTGCAGGAGTTCGCCAAAGCACTGCCAGGGTATAAGCAGCAAACGATCGAGATGATCCACCAGGTCAGTGAAAAACTGGCACAGCGCAACATTAATCTGGATCTGAAATCCATCACTGAACCACTGGATACCTCGTCCCTGTTTGGCTTTTTAACGTCCATGCTAAGTCATATGGGCAGTGCCACCAGTTATGCTTTTCTGATCTTTCTGACGGTTATATTCATGCTGGCCGAGGCTCCGCTGCTAAAAAATAAGCTGGTCCGCGCCATGCCCAATCCGGACCAGCAACTGAAAGATCTCGAAAGATTTGTTGCCTCGGTCAATCATTATGTTGCCCTGAAGACGGCAATCAGTCTGCTCACCGGATTGCTGGTCGCTCTGATGCTATGGTCACAAGGGGTTAACTTTTACCTGCTCGGTGGCATTCTGGCTTTTGCCCTGAACTTTATTCCAAACATTGGTTCCATACTGGCGGCGATACCCGGTATTCTGATCACTTTGCTGCAACTGGGTTTTTCTGAAGCGATATTTGTTTCAACAGGCTATTTCGCGATCAACATGCTGATTGGTAACATGCTTGAGCCCAGAGTTTTGGGTAAAGGGCTTGGCCTTTCATCCATGGTCGTTTTTTTATCGTTACTGATCTGGGGCTGGTTACTGGGTCCCATTGGCATGCTGCTCTCAGTTCCATTGACCATCAGCATAAAAGTACTGCTGGAGTCCTCACCCGGTAGCCGAAGGTTTGCTGCGCTTCTCGGATCTGGTCGGACAAAAGAGGAAGTAGAAGCTGAACTGTCAAAGTAATACTCAGCTCCAGCCGACTGTACTAGAGTGAATAGATTCATCAATGGACAGGCAAATATCATGCAGAAAAATCCATGGATAGACTGGGCTGAAAAGATTCGCGCTATAGCCCAAAACGGAATAACTTATGCTGATGGCGACTTTGACCTGGAGCGCTACCATCAGCTCCAGGGCATTGCCCACGAAATGACGGCACTTCTCGCCGGTGCTCCCATTGAAAAAGTTGATCATTTTTTTCTTCCTGAGAATGGCTACACCACACCCAAGCTCGATATCCGGGCCGGGGTGTTTCAGGAAGGTCGTATCCTGCTGGTGAGAGAGCGCTCTGATGGTCGCTGGGCCCTGCCGGGTGGCTGGGCCGACGTCTGTGAGTCTCCGGCCCTGGGAGCAGAACGGGAAACTCTGGAAGAATCAGGGTATGTTGTCAAAGCCGGGAAGCTGGTGGCTGTTCGCGATGTTCATAAACATCCCTACTACCCCACAAACCCCCATCACCTGATCAAAATGCTGTTTCTCTGCGAACTCAAGGGCGGTAGTCCCACTGCCAATATCGAGATATCAGAGGTCGGCTTTTTCGAACCGGATCAACTCCCACCTCTTTCACAGGGGAGAACCATTGCTTCTGACATCGCTTTGCTGAAGCAACATCATGAAAATCGTGAACTGCCCACAGAGTTCGATAGCTAGCAGCCTGTCGGACTTAAGTCTGCCCTACTGCGGTTGCGATAAATTGGTCTAAAAATTCCTGCTTCTTCGTCAAATAGCACCGCTATTCTCCTCAGAAGCAGAAACTTTTATCCTCAATTTCTCGCAATCCTCGCTACGGGCGCTTAAGTCCGACAGGCTGCTAGGAGCCTGACCGAGAATAGCGCAACCAGACCAACAGAAGTTTTCCCAAATCTTAAAATGAGCAAAAAATATCCAATTATTAGTGGGATTTTGCTCATTTTTGCATATTTATGCCTTCTCACAGCCTCTATGCTGCCTTTTTAGCCTCTTTCAAATCTTCAAGACGGATTGACCTCGTGGAAGCCGCTTTTACAAATTTTTTGATATTATGCGCAGTGCATACCAGTGAAAATTCCGCTGAAACTTTTTCTTTGCCGCGGAGACTGAACCCTCGGAAACCAGATTCTTTTATCTGTCCAAATGGTGGCTCCGCAATAACTTTACGACGCTCATATATGGCTTTCGCACCGGCTGTCTCCATTTTCTTATTCATAGCCTGACGTGCTTTTTCAAACTTATCGGTACGGATAACCCTGCCAGCCTCTTTCTTTGAATCACTGCAATTCCGACGATAAGGGCATTCCCTGCATACCGTCTTGTTTGCCCGGTAGCTTTTTCTTTTGCTTTTGCTGGCCGGGTTCGTTACCAGCTTTTCCCCTGCCGGACAGATAAATACATCAGCTTCGGAATCATACGCAAAATCCGCTTTGACAAACTTCCTGTCAGAGCTTTCAAGGTCGTCAGCGGCAGGCTTCTCCGCCTTGTCGGTTGCGATATAGGCATCAATCTCATGTCGCTCGACTGTATGTAAGTTTGACCCTGAAAAGTAACCATTATCCATACTCCACTTATCTACAGCCGCGCCATCAGTGGCTCCTGATAATGCCCTCAGCGCCGGCTCCACTTCCTGTACATCGTTGGCGTGTTGGCTGACATGCTGGCCAACAATGATCTGGTTATCGGAATCAACTGTAATTTGAGCATTGTAGCTGTACTCACAATACCCCTTCTTGCTCATCATGCGGGCATCGTGATCTGCAAAACTGATCTGCTTTTTGTCGTCTATTGGTTTGTCTGGATTTAAAGCTTTTTCACGTTCTTCAAGTGCTTTCTTGGCCTCTTTGATTTTTTTCAGGCGCTCTTCTTTAAACTGGAGGTCTTCAGGAATGCTGTAACCATTGGTTGCTTTGTAGGCGTCATCTTCTTCCTGATCACACTGACTGGCTTTTTTGATCAGCTCATCCACTTCGGCACTGAGTTCTGCCTCTTTCGCTTTGAGCCTCCCGTAGCTCATGGCCTTGTGTTTTGAGCTGTTGGCTTTGAACTTGGAGCCGTCCAGGCTGATATGACCCAGTGATGCCATTTTGAGTTCAATGGCCAGTTTGACTGACTGTTTGAAGCAGTCATGGAAAAACGACAGATTATCCTTACGAAAGTCACCAAGAACCCTGAAATTCGGGCAGTTCATTTGTGAGATATACATGAACGCCAAGTCTTGTCGACACCGTCGCTCAATCTCACGGGAACTGAAAACACCATGGCTGTATGCGTAGATCAGAATAGCGACAATGAGCTTTGGAGGGTATGCGTGCTGACCAAGGTGGTGATATTTTTTTTCGACTTCAGACGTATTAATGTTCTGAAAAATGCTTTCATAAATAAAACAATCATGATCTTTGGGAAGCAAATCGAAAACGTTGGTTGGGAACAGCAGATGCTGATCAAACTCAACAGGACTGTCCTTAAACTTTGGTGGTGGTGACATTTGGCATAATCAGAGTTGGTTTAAGGCTTATCATAACAGATAAGCCTATTCTCGGTCAGGCTCCTAGGCAGTTTCACCGGCCACTTCCCATAATGATCAGGCCGTTCCGCCTACCGTGATTTCATCAATCTTCAGCGTAGGCTGGCCCACGCCAACAGGCACAGATTGGCCGTCTTTACCGCAGACGCCAACGCCCGGATCCAGCTCAAGATCATTACCAACCATGGAGACCTGATTCATCACATCAGGACCATTACCAATGAGGGTAGCGCCTTTAACCGGGGTAGTGATCTTGCCATTCTCAATCAGGTAAGCCTCACTGGTAGAGAATACAAATTTGCCGGAAGTAATATCAACCTGACCACCGCCCATATTGGCAACGTAGATACCTTTGTCAACACTGGTAATAATCTCACCCGGATCGCTCTTGCCGGCCAGCATGTAAGTATTGGTCATTCGCGGCATGGGCAGATGAGAATAAGACTCCCGACGTCCATTACCCGTTGGAGCGACACCCATCAGACGAGCATTCAGCTTGTCCTGCATGTAACCTTTCAGGATACCGTTCTCAACCAGAACCGTTGATTCGGTCGGTACGCCTTCGTCGTCAAGATTCAGGGAACCTCTGCGGCCTGTCAGAGTGCCATCATCAACAATGGTGCACAGTGGGGAAGCAACTCTTTCACCGATGCGACCCGAATAGGAAGAACTTCCCTTACGGTTAAAATCGCCTTCCAGACCATGACCTACGGCTTCATGCAAGAGAACACCCGACCAGCCCGGAGCCAATACCACTGGCATGGTCCCAGCCGGAGCAGCAACGGCCTCAAGATTCACCAGAGCCTGTCGCACCGCTTCACGGGCGTAGCCCAAACCTTTGTCATTCCGGATAAACTGCAGATAGTCACCACGGCCACCACCACCGGCAGAACCTCGCTCAATACGGCCATCTTTCTCGGCAATAACACTGACACTCATACGAACCAGCGGGCGAATGTCTGCTGCCAGTGTACCATCAGAAGCAGCCACCAGAATCACTTCATGGGCCCCCGCCAGGCTGACATTCACCTGCTTAACCGCTGGATCCGCTTTTCTGGCTTCCTGATCAACAGCCTTGAGTAGTGCCACTTTCTCTTCACGGCTCATAGAATCCAAAGGATTATCCATGCCATATAAAGCCAGTGGCTGGCTGCGGTTCCAGGCCTGAATCTGATGTTCCTGCCCCTGACGGGCAATACTGCGAGCCGCACCCGCAGCCTGCTCCAGGGCCGGTAATATAATTTCGTTGGAATAGGCAAAACCGGTTTTCTCGCCGCTGATAGCACGTACACCCACACCCCGGTCTACATTGAAGCTGCCTTCCTTGATAATACTGTCTTCCAACGACCAGGCTTCATGGCGTGTGGACTGAAAGTAGAGGTCCGCAGCATCTACCGAATGGCCGAGAATACTGTCAAGTACTCTGCCCAATTCGTTGTCACCGATATTTGCCGGCGCCAGCAAATGATTTCGCGCCTGTGTAAGAATGTCGGTCATAGTTTATTCAGGCCTTTGCTATTATCCATAGCCTGCCCCTATGAATTCGGAGCGGGCAGACGTCGTTATAGTGAGATTGTCACACCTATAGATAGAAAAAGCATTCTCATTTTGCTTAATCCTGTTTTTGAGTCAGGGTTTTTTCCGCTTGGGAATCTCTGTCTGGTTTGGTTTTCGGGCTTTGCCGGAGAATAACTGATCCAGAGTCACTTCAGGATTATCAAAAGAACCTTTGATCCGGTAGCGAATACTGGCCAGCTGATCCACTTGTTTGCCCACCAGCACATCCGCCAGATAAATCAGACCAGCCACCTGAGGCGCAGACCCCAGCAAAACACTGAGTATTGGCAGATTAGACGATAGAGGAAGTGTAATAACCAGACTCATATCCATCCTCTCGGAAAGAGTGTCTATGTGACCATCCATCTTGAAGTTCGATGAAGGCCCCTGAATTTCAAGCGGCTTATCGAAAGTGATAAGCCCTTCGTTGAACCGCACGACCCCGTCCATACGGTCAAAACTGATGCCTTTCTTGTAGAGGTCAGAAAAATCCAGTCGCAGACGTCGGGTCAGTGCCTCCATATTCAGGATGCCGAACATTTTCAAAGCTCCGGCTCCCCCTTCCAACTTCTGCAGGGTGCCAGTTTCCAGCTTCAGTCGAACGGCACCTGTCAGTGACGCCATATTGATACCCATCGGAGGTCCATCCCAGGCCAGTTTTCCCTCAATGGTCGTCTTCTTTGCTGAAACAAAAGGTGAGATACCCAGAGCTTCCTGAAGAGCCTGAATTCCCGACCCCGTCAGATGCTCATTAAAAAAAGTTCTTTGCTGACCATTGATAGAGGTCCAGTCCAGATCTCCGGATAACTCCATCTTCTGCAGATTGATTTTCAGATTCTCAATACGCTTGCCATCAGGAAAGGGTCTCAAACCAAAAGCAACTGAACCCAGATTCCTGCTGCCTAACTTAAGAGAGCTAATGGAGACATCAGCATTGGGCAGATCTAAAGGCCGGATATCAGCCAATACACCTTTATGCCCGGCAGTAGCTTCATTCTTTGCAGGATCTTGGGAAAAATGCAGCTTTTTCAAATTCAGTTGGTAGGGTTGCTTCTGATCCTCAGGTATTATCAAACTACCATCTATCGTGTCACTGCTTAAATCAAGACGTGTGCCACGGGCTTCATGAGACAGGTTAAACACCAGATTATTCAGAGTTTCTTTATTGCAGATGAGTCGGTCAATCTTCAATTGACGGACTTCTATCTGACTCACCAGAGTCTTTTCTGTTGTGTCACCCGGCTGCCCTTCAAACTGACGCTTCCATGGCATCAGATCAAGTTTGGATAGTTGCCCGGACAGTACAATTTTATCGGGCTTCATAGTCGGCAATTTACCTTTATTGCCAAGCAGAACGACAGCAGACTTATACTTGAAGCCATTCTCAAACTGAATTCTGGCCTGTGCTGTCCTGCCAAGAACTATATCCAAAACAGCAGTATCCAGTTCACCTCGATGAGTGAATTGATTAAGACGCAGTTCAAAAGGCACTGTCTGGCCAGCCGCTACTTTTAGAGGCGCCGGAAGCTCGATTTCCATGCCTTTCATGTCACTGGTCACTTTCAACTGAAGGTCAGCAGGCTTGCCGCCCAGTATTAACTCGCCTTTGTAGTGACTGGCACCTTCGAGAAAACTGAGAGCATCCAGCTGAAGCCATTGCTGAAGTCCTTCAGCAGAAACAGAACCGTTCCAGTGGACATGGACTTCAGGCTCAGTTTTATTCTTCATATCGGTGTAAACTCGAGCCTCAACAGCATCACCCAGAAAGCGACCCCTCACTTTTTCAGCAGACAATCCGGTTTCAGTACTGAAATTCAAGACACCTTCAATGTCTTCAATCTGGATGTCCGCCGCATCTATGCCAAAATACGCTCCCGATGTTTCCATACTTACGTCAACTGACGTATCCATGGTACGCTCAAGTGGAATCCCTAACTGAATGCTGCCATTCAGGTCTCCACGAATCGTCCACTTCTTTGCTTCTCCCTTCAGCCGCTGAGCTATGGGGGTCTCTGTCAAGAGCTTTTCGAGATCCGTGCCTGTAGCGGCCACCTGACCAGAGATATTCAAATCCAGATTTTTATCCAGCGCCAGATCAGCCTGGACATGACTGAGCTTTGCAGCCAATAACTTTGCTGAGGCCAATTCAATCTTGATGTTGTCGTTATCCACCCACACTTGTCCCCGGGCGTCATAGACTTCTGGCCAGTCAGGATCATAATCCAGACGCGCTTTATTGACATCGAAATAGAGTCCCCACTTCACAGCATCAGAGTCGTCAGTGTCTTCCAGCGGACCATCGTAGGTAAAGCGCCCTTGGTAAATTTCGGCCCCTTTGATACTGGAATCAAGCCACTCGACCAGCTCTTTTGAAAGCGTTGGCAGATGGCTGGGCAGGTATTTTGGCGTATAGCTGGCATCACCGTTTTTCATGCCCACATTCAGGTCCATGACAATGGGCTCCTTGCCATCCAGGGGAATATCGAGCCTCAGCCGACCACTGAGATTACCCTCGGGTGCTTTTATGGTGATATCATCGCTACTCAGCTGAAAGAAATTCTTCTTATCCAGTACATCCCAACTCAGCCTTGCCTGGGCAGTATCAAAGTGCCAGACATCGCGAAACAGTTTGGTCAGCCCCAATGTAAAATTTTCTGTATCCAGGTCAAAATAGCCGCTGATCATGCCCATTTTTAGATGGCCATTGACGTTTGAAGCAGACGGTGCTCCCTCCCAGGCAGCCACTGAAACGCCTTTCAGTTTCGCAGAAAGATCCAGCTGCTCCCTAAGTGGCTTATCAGGGTGGTATTGGGCAAATATGTTATCGAGCTCACCTGCCGGGTTGAGAATAGTGAACAGCTCATCAGCCAGCTCTGGCATTAGCTGAGTATTGACCAGAAAAGATTTGAGCGCTGCCAGATCAACAGAGTTAACCGAAGTCGTGTAAGTCGGCTCTCTTTCCCTCTTGCCATGAATCTTGATGTTAAGACCAAGATGATGCTCGCCGGACGTCAGACTCATATTTTGCAGCCCAAGCTGCCAGTCTGTACTTCCAATCAGATAATTACTCGCCAGTGAAAGCTCAGTCGACAAAGCAGCATTCGGCAGCAGTTGCTGATCTTTCTGGTAGACAATCGATGGCAGATTCAAATCTCCCTGCAACTGCCACTGACCATCGAGATATTGCCACTCAGCATCGAGATTCAATTGTGCGGTTTTCAACTCCGTGCTTTTCAAATGAGCGGCTTTCAACTGAAGAATGTCTTGTGAAAAGAGCGCAGACCAGGGAGCCAGGTCCAGTGCACTGGCCTTGATAAGCCCGGTCCAGGTCATGTCATTTCTTTCAATCCCCTTGCCCAATGCTTTGAACTCCAGACTCCCTTGTTGTGTCACAATTCTGGTCTGAAGATGCTTTAGATCTGACGCTTCTTCAACCAAGAAAAAATAGCGGGTATCAATAATCAGCGGCTCACTGCCATAAGGCTGCATTGTCAGGGAAAAATTGGTGACATCAATGTGTTCCTGAAGCTGTAATAACTCCAGAGTTTTGTGCAGGTTAAAGCCCTTGCCGTCGTCACGGATGTATTGAACTCCTCTGAGTGACCACACGCCATCACTGTCGCTCTCAATGGCCAGAGTGACACCTTCTGCTTCCAGATAGGAAAAGACCGGAGCCCGGTTCATCAGACTGGCTTTAAAATCCAGCTCGAGATCAAGGCGCTCGATAGCAAAACCGGGAGCTTCAGAAGCATTGCCCTGAAGCGTCAACCCTTTGATGTTGAGAGTAGGAGTACCCCCAGCCCAGTTGGCGTCCAGCTGATCGACAGCGAAAGAAGTGTCGAGCGTGTTGTTAAGATATTCAACCAGATAGTCTTGCAACAAGGGCAGGGATCCGATAAAAATCCGGACCCCGGCCACCAGCAATACAATTAAAAGAAGGGCCGCCATGACCAGGCGGAAGCTCCATAGAGCGGCAGACTTGAGGTAAGTTACCAGTCTTGAATCTGACCTCATAAAATACCAGGCCATCTGTTTTTCATTGACGAGTTCCTATTCCCGGTTATACCAGCACCACATCAAACTGTTCCTGGCTGTATATGGGTTCAACCTGGAAACGAATCGGTTTTTGAATAAATTCTTCGAGATCTGCCACATTACTTGACTCTTCATCCAGCAGGCGGTCCACCACCTGTTCAGATGCCAGAACGGTGTAACTCTGGCTATCATAAGCGCGAACAGCTCGAAGAATTTCTCTGAAAATTTCATAGCACACTGTTTCAGCTGTTTTCAATGTGCCACGACCATCACAGGTTGGACAGGGTTCACAGAGCACATTCTCCAGCGACTCCCGTGTTCTCTTACGGGTCATTTCCACCAGCCCCAGTTCACTCACGCCAGTGATGTTGGTTTTGGCGTGATCTTTCTCCAGAGATCTCTCATAGGTTCTCAGCACCTGCCTCTGATGCTCCGGGTCTTCCATATCGATAAAATCAATAATAATAATGCCGCCCAGGTTTCGCAGTCGTAACTGCCGGGCAATGGCTACAGATGCTTCCAGATTGGTCTTAAGGATAGTTTCTTCGAGGTTACGATGACCTACGAAAGCCCCTGTGTTGACATCAATCGTGGTCATGGCCTCAGTCTGGTCGATAATCAGATAGCCGCCTGACTTCAACTGCACCTTGCGACTGAGCGCCTTGTTGATTTCGTCTTCGACCCCAAACAGATCAAAAATTGGACGCTCGCCCGGATAATATTCCACCCTGCCATCCACCAGGGGCACCAGTTTTTTGACAAACTTGGAGACCTTATTGAAGGTCTCCCTGGAATCAATTCGGATTTTCTCGATATCTGGTTCCACCAGGTCACGCATAGTTCTCAAGTGCAGAGGCAAGTCTTCATAAATCGTGGCCGGAGCCGTGTTTTCCTTAACCGTTTCTTCAATGGTCTGCCATAGCCTTCTCAGGAAAAGAATATCGGCCTTCACTTCTGCCTCGGTAATACCTTCTGCTGCTGTTCTGAGAATAAAGCCGCCTTTCTGATCTTCCCCGTCGTCACTCATGCCTTCTTCAACCAGCTTTCTGAGACGCTCGCGCTCTTCTCCATCTTCAATGCGCAGGGAAATGCCTACATGATTATTATGAGGCATCAGTACCAGATAGCGGGCAGGGATAGAGATATGTGTGGTCAGGCGGGCACCTTTTGTTCCCAGGGGATCTTTGGTAACCTGGACAACCAGCGACTGACCTTCATGAACGAGCGCGACAATCGGTCGCTCCGATTGATCATCATTGTCTCTCTCATTGCGGGGAGCAATTTCACTGGCATGAATAAAAGCGGCCCTTTCGAGACCGATATCCACGAAAGCAGCCTGCATTCCGGGGAGAACCCGGACTACTTTGCCCTTGTAGATATTACCGACAATGCCTCGACTACAGGCTCTCTCAATGTAAATTTCCTGAAGTACCCCATTTTCAACCAGCGCCACACGCGATTCCATTGGCGTGATATTCATCAGAATCTCTTCACTCATTCCCTTCCCCTTGAGCTGGTCAGCCTCCCAGAGCCCTTCGGACTTAAGGCCATCTTGGCTGTAAGTCCGAAGGGTTCAAAATTCAATGACAATCCTGACCTGCCAGAAAAACTAAAAAAACAAAACAAATACCTGAAAACGATTTGCCAGACCGAAGGAGCCTTGTCTGGCAGGAAAGCTGTTGAACAGTCTCCCGAGGTTCTTTCTGATCAGTTTTTTACTGACTGAGAGTGCCATGGGCTAATGCCCAGATTCTGAAGCAGATCTGCGGTTTCCTTAACGGGCAAACCCACCACGCCGGTGTAGCTTCCCGTTATGCTGTCTACCAGAACGGCTCCTTTTCCCTGGATACCGTAAGCACCGGCCTTATCCATTGGTTCACCGGTGGCGACGTAAGCTTCTGCCACTTTCCGATCAAAAGCAGCCATTCTGACCACTGTTCTGGATACTCTCACAGATAGATTATTACCATCAGTGACCGCAACTGCTGTGAATACCTCATGGCTATTCCCACTTAATGACAACAGCATATCACAGGCTTGTGGCTCATTTTCGGGTTTACCGAGTATTTTCATTCCCAGAATCACTGATGTATCAGCTGCCAGCACAGGTCTGGCTGGCAAATGGTCAAGAGTAAGCTGCTGCCATCCGGCCAGCGCTTTTTCTTCAGCCATTCGGGTAACATAGGCTTCAGGAGCCTCGCTCAAAAGCGGAGTTTCATCAATCCCGCAATGAATCTGCTGAAAGGCAATACCGATCTGTTGGAGAAGTTCCTTTCTGCGCGGCGACTGGGAAGCAAGATAAATCATGATAATCAGGTCACTCTGAAGTTTCGCCTCAGTGCCCCTAAAATAGCAGACACCCATGGCCAAAATGCGGCGCTGGTGAGGGCCGACGCCAGATACCAGAGGGTCGGCGGCGTTCTACCCAGGGCACTGCGAATCCACAAATTCAGCAACTGATAAAAACCGACAATCACAAACACCATAAAGGCCTGCTGCCACCAGGGGAACATTCTCAAACGGCGGTGCAGACCCAGCACAATCACAGCCACCAGCAACAATCCCATAGAATTCTGACCAAAGGTTGTTCCCAGCACAACATCCATCAACAAGCCGGTGAAGAAAGCAAAAAATAATCCGAAACGCTCTGGAAGAGCCAGGACCCAATAAAGCACCACCATAGCCACCCAGGATGGCCTGGCAATGGAGATCCAGGCTGGCAGAGGTAAAATACTCAATAGGAAAGCAACCAGCACGGAAAACCAGACAATCCAGTGAGCATTGGCTTTCTGCATACTCATGGGCTCTCCTTCTGGTTAGCCTCAGGTGCCAATTTCGGTTCCATGTCTTCGTTTGAACGGAAGACCAGCAGAACAAAACGTGTCCTGTTGACTTCAGCCATCAGCTGAACCTCGATCCTGGCGAACGCCTCCCCTGGTGTACGCACTATTTTCCTGACTTTCCCCAAGGGGTAGCCCACCGGGTAAATCTGTCCCAGACCCGAACTGGTCAAAAGGTCACCTTCCTTAATATCCACTGTGTCGGAAATATGAAGCAGCTCGACAGAATCCATACTGCCGGTGCCTACGGCAATGGCACGATAGTCACTGCGATTAACCTGGACAGGAACCCTGCTGGCGGTATCTGTGACCAGCATGACCCGGCTACTGACCGGATTAACGGCAATCACCTGCCCCATAACCCCGTGGGCATCAACAATGGCCTGACCTCTGAACACCCCGTCGGTAGAACCTTTATTGATCGTCACGATATGTTCATAGGGGTCCGGATCAATACCAATGATTTCAGCCACCAGAACCTGCTCATCCACAAGTTCGGATGAATTCAGCAATTCCTTCAGGCGTAGGTTCTGGGCAGTCAGAGATGCCAGCTTCTGAACTTTTTGTTCAAGAATCAGGTTACGGGCTTTCAGCCGGGTATTTTCTTCAAGCAGCTCACTTCGGGAAGTCACCAGTTCATCAGCTGTGCTAATAGCCCGGGAGGGCAAATCAGAGATCCACTGCAGGGGGGTAACAGCCATTGTTAACCAGGAGCGTGCAGTAGAGAGGTACTCATAACGGTGATCAACAAACAGCAGGGCAATACAAATACTCAGCAAAAAGACAAAACGTGTCGCCAAAGACTGTTGCTGGCTAAATATCGATTTAATGGCTGGCTCCTGTGATTTGCACGGAGAACTCAATCTTTTAATTTCACAAAAATACAGGCTTCACTCATAACAACAGGCCAGGCGGAAACCGCTTGGCCTGTTGTTTGGCTGGAAAGCAACCCAAATGACGTTCAGTCGGTGGACAGTAAATCCATACAATGTTTGTCCATCATTTCCAGAGCCCGACCACCGCCACGGGCAACGCAGGTCAGCGGGTCTTCAGCCACCAGCACGGGCAGGCCGGTCTCTTCACTGATCAGTTTGTCCAGGTCACGCAACAAGGCACCGCCACCAGTCAACACCAGACCTCGCTCGGCAATGTCGGAAGCCAGTTCCGGTGGAGACTGTTCCAGTGCACTTTTAACCGCCTGAACAATCGCACTCAGGGACTCCTGCAGGGCATCAAGAATTTCACTGCTGTTCAGGGTAAAGCTGCGGGGAATACCTTCAGCAAGATTACGACCACGGACGTCGATTTCCATTAACTCATCACTGGCATAAGCAATAGCAATCTCTTGCTTGATGCGCTCAGCGGTTGAGTCGCCAATAAGGCTACCATAGTTGCGGCGAACGTAGGTTACGATCGCATCATCAAAACGGTCTCCACCCACTCTTACAGACTCGGAATAGACAACACCGCTCAGAGAGATAATGGCAATTTCAGTGGTACCACCACCAATATCGACTACCATGGAGCCACTGGCTTCTTCTACCGGCAAACCAGCACCAATAGCGGCTGCCATGGGCTCTTCAATCAGATAAACTTCACGGGCACCAGCACCCAGAACGGATTCACGAATGGCTCTGCGTTCCACTTTGGTGGACTTGCAGGGAACACAGACAAGTACTCGAGGACTGGGCTGTATAAAACTGTTCTCATGCACTTTGTTAATAAAATGCTGAAGCATGCGCTCGCAGACATCAAAGTCTGCAATCACACCATCTTTCATGGGCCGGATGGCAGTAATATTGCCTGGTGTTCTTCCCAGCATACGCTTGGCATCAGCGCCTACCGCGACTACGCTTTTCTGTGGCCCCAAGTTTCGAATGGCCACAACCGATGGCTCATTCAGGACTATTCCCTTTTCGCGGACATAGACCAATGTGTTAGCCGTTCCCAAGTCGATTGACAAATCGCTGGAAAACAGACCCCGTAACCTTTTCAGCATTTTCTGTATTACCTTGATTCAAGGCTTTCTTTAAATGCCGCAAACTCTATCAATGCACAGTACTCAGAGCAAGCAACAATTCCGCAATCTGTATGGTCCAATAAGAGTTACTCAGGGTCAAAATGGAGGATTGCCACTTAAGCTATTCAACACAGACCATAGATTAACCTAATGCAGATAGCTTGCGTTCTCAATGGCCGCCATTCATAATTTTGAAATAAAATAAAAAATCATGAACCTGCTCCTCACCTTTTTCGAACTATTTGAGCTATACTCGTTTCCAATTAAAAATCACATGCCTTGCGCACTTCATACAAAAAAGCCCGAACTTCTGACATTAGTGATGGCTTACACTAAAACTTTTGATAATCCTTACCCGATGCTAACAAACCTTTACCCCGCCTATTCATGCTAAGCAGACGAACACACGTATAGTAACCCCGTTATGAGCACAATCTGAACGGGAGGCCGTTATGGATTTTAAAGGTTTATTTAATCAAGTTGTTAGCTCAGGTTCTTCCCTGATCAGTGAAGGTAAACACAAACTTGAGGGAGAACTGAAAACCTCTTCATCAGACAGAGAAGGCGGCTCTATTTTTTCTGGCTTCGGAAAAGGTGCACTGACTGGCGGTGCTTTGTCTCTGCTACTTGACGCCAAAAAAGGCTGCACGATGGCAGGTAAAGCAGCCGAAGCGGGTGGTGCAGCAGCCCTGGGAGCATTAGCACTGAAAACCTACAAGGGCTGGGCCAATCAGCCTGAAGATAACCAACAAGACTCAAGCGATCTGGAATTGCAGCAGGAAAATGAAGAAAGGCAGAATCAGGTGATTCTGATGGCGATGATTGCCGCCGCCAAAGCCGACGGCCACGTGGATGAAGTCGAAAGAGAAAGAATCTATAAAGCCTTCGAGTCAATGGGAACCAGTCAAGAACTGAATCAATTTGTACAGCAGGAATTGAAGAAACCTCTTGATCCGGCAGAAGTAGCTAATGAAGTGTTCGGTCCTGAAGAAGCCTCTGAGGTCTATCTTGCCTCCCTTCTCGTTGTGGATGAACAAAATGCTATGGAAAAAAACTATCTTGAGGAACTGGGTAGACAGCTGAAACTCGAGCCTGAGTTGGTTGAAAAACTCGAAGCCCAAGCCCATGTGCAAGCGGCGTAATACCCTGAAGGGACCACAAAGGTCCGTTCGTCTTTGTGGTTCCGACTCAAACCTGCTTCTGACGATTTGGTCCTGACTTCTCAACACCTCTTCCCAGACCGACTCGACACCCATGACTTCTGTCTACAAGAATTAATCTCGACTGCATCTTGAGATTCACCTTCATAGCCCATACATTTAGCCTTTATTCTTCACGTCCAGCTCTCTCTTAGCCTCAAAAAGCAGGTGAAAGCTGGGTATGACCGCTTTTTAAAGCCCGAATTCGGAGATAGCCATGGCCATTGATGCCTCTGAAATTCAGAAGCTTGCCCATTTGGCGCGCTTGTCCATAGACGACAATCAGGTAGAGACCACTGCCAATACCATCAGCCGCATTCTCGAACTGGTTGACCAGATGCAGAAAGTTAATACCAATCATGTTGAACCCATGGCTCACCCATTGGATGCCATCCAGCGCCTGCGCGAAGACGTTGTGTCTGAAGAGAATAATCGCGAGCAGCTGCAGAGCTGTGCACCGGCCATTGAAGACGGACTCTTCCTGGTTCCCAAGGTGATTGAGTGAGCTGGCTCGATACCAGAAACCTCAACCCTTTACCCTGTTTTAAAGCGATTACCCAGAATCATGTACGATAAATCACTCTCAGAACAAAGCCGCGCCCTGGCCGACGGGGAACTGTCCAGTGTTGAGCTGACCCAGCTCTATCTTGAGCGAATCAAACAGCTTGATGGCAATTACAACAGCTACATAACAGTGACCGAAGAACTGGCACTGAAACAAGCCAGGGCTGCCGACGAACGTCGTGCAACAGGCGATGCCTTGGCATTGACGGGTATTCCTCTGGCCCATAAGGACCTGTTTTGCACAGAAGGTGTAAAAACCACCTGCGGCTCCAAAATCCTGGACAACTTTGTAGCGCCTTATGAATCAACGGTTACCCGAAAATTCAAGGAAGTCGGCTCTGTCACGCTGGGTAAAACCAACATGGACGAGTTCGCCATGGGTTCCTCCAACGAAAACAGTCACTTCGGCGCTGTGAAAAACCCCTGGGATACCCGGGCCATTCCCGGCGGTTCCTCCGGTGGTTCTGCAGCCTGCGTTGCAGCACGACTGGCAGCCGGTGCCACCGGCACTGATACTGGCGGCTCCATTCGTCAGCCAGCTTCTCATTGCGGTATCACGGGCCTTAAACCTACCTACGGTCGTGTATCCCGTTACGGTATGATTGCTTATGCATCCAGTCTGGATCAGGCAGGCCCTATGACACAAACCGCCGAAGATGCGGCCCTGATGCTGAACGTAATGGCTGGCTACGATCACCGTGACTCTACCTGCCTGGATCGTGAAGTGCCCGATTATACAGCCAATCTGAATGAGTCTCTGGACGGTCTGACAATTGGCTTACCAAAAGAATATTTTTCAACGGGCCTCGACTCTGAAGTTGAACAATGTGTGCGAGACGCCGTTGCTGAATTCGAAAAGCTGGGGGCCAGGGTCAAAGAAGTCAGCCTGCCTAATCTGGAGCTGTCCATTCCTTCTTATTACGTAATTGCACCGGCTGAAGCTTCTTCCAACCTGTCACGCTTTGACGGTGCCCGCTTTGGTCACCGCTGTGATAATCCTGTTGACCTGATGGATATGTACAAGCGCAGCCGTAGCGAAGGTTTTGGTGAAGAAGTCAAACGTCGTATTTTGGTGGGTACTTACGCACTGTCTGCAGGATACTACGATGCTTACTACAAAAAAGCCCAGAAGATTCGTCGCCTGATCCGTGATGACTTTATAAATGCTTTTGAACAGTGTGACATTATCATGGGACCTAACGCTCCGACCTCGGCCTTCAACATTGGCGAGAAGAGCAACGACCCTGTTGCCATGTATCTGTCCGATATTTACACCCTGTCTGTTAATCTGGCGGGTCTGCCCGGCATGTCGATACCAGCCGGAATGGCCAGTGGCCGACCAGCAGGTTTGCAGATGATTGGCCGTCACTTTGATGAGTCCCGACTGCTGAACGTTGCTCACCGCTTCCAGCAGGCCACCGACTTTCATAAACAGTTCCCGGTTAATGGTTAACAGTGGGCGGTAGATTGTGCTTCAGACTTACCTCCTGAAAGACAATTTACAACGGATTACATTTCGAGGATTTGAAAAGTGTCTCAAACAACTCCGAGTCAACAGACCACTGATCACTGGCCACTGTCAACAGATCAATGGGAAACCGTTATCGGCCTGGAAATTCACGTTCAGCTGGCCACCAAAACCAAGATTTTCTCCGGAGCTTCTACTGCTTTTGGCGCCGAGCCCAACACTCAGGCCTGTGCGGTCGATCTGGGCCTGCCGGGCGTCCTGCCGGTGGTGAACGAAGAAGCCATTAACATGGCCATCAGGTTTGGTCTGGGTATTGATGCCGAGATCAACCAGGTTAACGTTTTCGAACGTAAGAACTACTTCTATCCTGATCTGCCAAAAGGCTATCAGACCACTCAGCTGGAGAAGCCCATTGTCGGTGCAGGTCACATAGAGATTACTCTGAAAGACGGCTCGACCAAAACCGTTCGTATTCATCACGCTCATCTGGAAGAAGATGCGGGCAAGAGTCTGCACGAAGATTACCACGGCATGACCGGTATCGACCTCAACCGTGCTGGCACACCTCTGATTGAGATTGTGACAGAGCCCGACATGCGTAATGCCGAAGAAGCAGTCGCCTTCGCCAGGAAACTGCACTCTATCGTCACCACACTCGGCATCTGCGATGGTGACATGTCCCAAGGCTCCATGCGCTTTGACGTAAACGTCTCTGTACGCCCAAAGGGTCAGAAAGAGCTTGGTACCCGCACCGAAACCAAGAACCTGAACTCCTTCAAGTTCATGGAAGCAGCAATCCTGAAAGAAGTGCAACGTCAGATCGATCTGATAGAAGACGGTGGCGAAGTCATTCAGGAAACCCGTCTTTATAACGGCGACACCGGCGAAGCCCGCTCCATGCGCAGCAAGGAAGAGGCCAACGATTACCGTTATTTCCCCTGCCCGGACCTGCTGCCGATTGTGATAGAAGACAGTCGTCTTAAAAAACTCCGTGCTGAAATGCCGGAAATGCCAGATACCAAAAAAGCCCGCTTTGTCAGAGAGCTGGGGTTGAGCGAAGTGGATGCTGAAATTCTGTCAGGCGATCAGGCGACGGCCACTTTCTTTGAAACCGCTGCGAAAATCAGTGGTGACGCCAAACTCGCTGCCAACTGGGTTCTGGGTGAAGTATCCAAGTCCCTGAATGCCAAAAGCATTGCAATTTCAGACAGCCCTGTTTCTGCTGAAGCACTGGCAGGCCTGATTGCCCGCATCAAGGACAACACCATTTCTGGCAAGATCGCCAAACAGGTTTTTGAAGCCTTGTGGAATAGCGAAGGCAAAGATGCGGATGAAATCATCGAGAAGAAAGGTCTCAAGCAAGTGACCGATACAGGCGCCATTGAATCCATGATTGATGAAGTACTTGCTGCCAACGCCCAACAAGTCGAAAACTATCGCGCTGCACCTCCCGAAAAGCGTGGCAAGATGATCGGCTTCTTCGTGGGTCAGGCCATGAAAGCCTCAAAAGGCAAAGCCAATCCAGGTATGGTTAACCAGATTCTCAAGAAAAAGCTGGACGCCTGAGAGTTATTTTCCGATTCGGAGACAATCAACCAACTCACCCCAAGGAGGCAGTCGCAAAACTCCAACAGCTCTTTCCCACGCTTTGCCCTACAGGACCTGAAAGCGTGGAAACCAGAGTTTTTCGACAGCCTCCGGGGAAGAGGAATATGAACCTTAAAGATTTATTCCTCAGTGAAATACAGGATACCCTCAACGGGATAATGATCCGAAAGCACACCTAATCGGGTATTTGTTTGATTGGCCTGTAAAATTCTCAGGTAACCACTCACTGGACAGACATTTCTCCTGTCACAAAGAATATTATCCAGAGTACCCTGATGAGGACCTTTTCCTTTGGCCATTCCATTGCTATGGATGTCAAAGGAATAGGGCAAAGAGGTATTGGTAAAATCAGCTGCCTGGCGGCTGAACAGGGTTTCCAGCATGATTTGAAAATATTCACCCCCTTCAGATTCTCCGTCTTTTCTACCCGCATCAGAATTAAAGTCCCCCATGTAAATGACTGCTTCATGGCTGGGTATATTCAATTTACTCTTGATCTCCCCAAGATAATCGTAGTGCCTGATCAGACCTTTGTATTCATCTTCGCTATCAGTTTGCACCGTTTGCAAATGGAGACCAAACACATGCAAATTTCCACTTTGGGTTGGCACCTTGATATACCAGGCACCGACAGCACACCACCCCTGGTTGCCTGCCGGCATTGGAAAGACAAATTCACGCATCTCAAGAATCGGCGCCTTGCTATAAATCACTACCCCGCCATTGAATAGCCTGCCATACAACAGCCATTCCCACCCTTCACCCAAAACAGGCGTCATGTAATAACCTGCCTGCCTCATTCCCTCATTGACGACGTCTCTGAGATACTGATCACCCAATTCCTGAAGCGAGACAATGTGATAATCCCTCTTGCTCATATAATGGGCAATTTCCTGCGCCCTCATTTCCGGATCGTTCATGTCCTGGCTACCAAACCACCACATCAGGAACTCAAAAAAGTCATAGGAAGTCATCAGATTCACATTCCAGGTCAATAGTTTAAGAGGCAAACACTGATCAGAGACACTCAAGGGACAGGTCGTGGGAGGGCTGGTGTAGACGGGAATGGATTCCATACTTTTTCGTTTTCCAGAAGCATCCGGCAAAGGCGAACCTGCAACTGCAAGGATACTCACCCCAAAAAGTAAAGCCAGAAGGGCACTGAACTCTTTCATCAAGCTTGCTCACTGACTGGAAAATCAAATTTACAGGATAGAAGCTCTCGAAAAAAAGCATAGAAGAAAATCAGGGGCTACTGACCGGGGCGTACGCCTTCAGCTACTAGTAAAAAATGGAACCACAAGAAGGAGATTAATGGCTGTTTTTGGCACTCTTCATATTATTAGCCTTCCTGAAGAATTCGGTGAAGCCATCCTGAATATTTTGCAGCTCTTTATAAATAAACGATTGATGTCTTCCATCATAACCTTCAGTTTTGATCAACTTTTCCAGATCATCGAAACGTGTCTGAAGATCAACACTGTTGCTGATGAGCTTTTTAGCTTCAGCATCAATTGCTTCATAGCTTTCCCAAAACGCCTCACAGGATAAATTGGCTGATTGAAGCCTGCCATGGAGCTGCTTCAATTCACTCACATCCACCTTTGTCGCTGCAACTGCCTGCTGCTCAGGCCAGACCCAGCCACACATCCAGCTAGCAACACTTCTTACCGCTTCCGTCAATTTAGGGACGTATTTACCCACTATTGCCACCAACATCAAGGTTCCACCTATCGATTTGGCCGTTTTGACTAGAGGATGGTAGCTGCCTGCGTAGAGTCCCGCTACACCCAGATGCTGGTCCAGAAGGGAAGACGTAAAGTATTGAATAAAATGCCCGGGATAGCCGGTTTTTGAAAAAGCTTCCTGAGCAAAATCAACACAATTAAACCCAAGCCCTTGATAGATACAACTTTCCTCTCCTTTATCACAGGCATCGGCGTACTCTGAGATATACTTCTCAACTCTTATGGCTTCCTGTTGAGAGATAAAGAAAGTGACTTTAGGGATATCATTAATTTCGTTATGGTAATAAGTTTTAAATTCGATAGCTTCATCCAACACAACCCCCTGCTGTGTTTTGGAAAGAATTTCATATGAATATCTGTCAACTCCAACAGAACACGACACCTTTCCCTGAGATCTTCTGCCCGCCAACTTGGCCCCTCCAGACACTACAGAGGCCAGTAAGAGTCTGCGAACCCGCCCAAGATCCCCAACAACTTCCCGCACAGGACACTGATTATGATCAACGAAAGGCTCGAGCACTTCGTCAACAGGGTCTGGTTTCTCATCTCTCGGTACTCGAGGATCAGCGGGGGGAGCCTCAGAATGAGACAGGGAGTCCAGTTCATGATCATCATCAAGACTACCTTCTGCATTCTGTGGTATCACTTCCCACCGAGTAGCCGAAACAGGATAGAGACCGCGAGCAATGTCTACGCCTCTGGCTTTGTTTTCAAGTCTGACAAAGCTGTGGCCATTGTCGAGGTAAACAGTCAGTTTACAGGAAGGGTTATCTGCTCTTGTCACATTGCGAGTATTGAAAGTCGCCGAATCACGAAACAGGACGCCGGATTGAGAAAGATCACCGGTATCCATCGGCCCGGGAGGCAGAGCCCCTGTCTGAAGTTTACTATGCCCAGCGCCCATGCCAACTCTCCCCGCTGTTATGAGCGTTCTTCATGTCAGCAGCCTCCCTGAAGAATTCGGTGAAGCCGTCCTGAATATTTTTCAGCTCTTTATAAATAAACGATTGATGTCTTCCATTATAGTCTTCTGTTTTGATCAGCTCTTCCAGATCATCGAAACGCGCCTGAAGATCAACACTATCGCTGATCAGCTTTCTGGCTTCAGCATCTCTTTCACTATAATTTTCCCAGAATACCTCGCAGTATAAATTGGCTAATTGAAGGCTGCCATGAAGCCGCTTCAACTCACTCACATCGACCTGTGTCGCTGCGATTGCCTGCTGTGCAGGCCACACCCAACCACAGATCCAACTGCCAACACTCCTGACAGCTTCCTTCAGCCTGGGAACTGCGTATTTGCCAACCACGACCGCCAACATCAGTGTTCCAGCTATCGAAGCGGGATTTTTGACCACAAGATGACAGCCAACTGCGTAGAGTCTTGCCATGCCCACGCTCTGCGACAAAATTGAAGGGGTGAAATATTCAATAAAATGACCGGAATAGTCCGTTTTTGAGAAAGCTTCCTGGGCAAAATCAACACAGTTGAACCCAATCCCTTGAAAGATACAACTTTCCTCTCCTTTATCACAGGCATTGTCATACTCTGAGATATACTTCTCCACCGCCAATGCTTCTTGCTGAGAAATGAAGAAAGTAACTTTAGGGATACTGTCAAACCCCTCATAGGCATAGCCGAAGGTTTCATCTGAAAGGCGCCCCTGCATTTTCGAAAAAAGCACTCTATGAACACCCATTAACGCCAATGCTCGCCCTACGTGTGTTTTGCCCGCCAATTTTGCCCCCAAAGACGCTGCATAGGTCAGATAAAGTTTGGATTTCAATTTATCATTATTACTATCAACCACCGGACACTGATTACGAGCAACGCGAGGCTTTTGCACTTCCTCCACAGGAGCTGGTTTGGATAGTTTTAATAACAAGGGACTAACGGGAAAAGTCTCAGAATTGAACAGAGCTTCCAGCCTCAGCTTATTACGAAGATTAGCTTTCGATGCAACAAACCGTGCTGGGTAGAGACCTCGGGTAATGTCTACTCCTCTGTCCTTGTTTTCAAGCCTGACAAAGCTGTGGCCATTGTCGAGGTAAACAGTCAGTTTACAAGAAGGGTTATCCGCCCTTGTCACATTGCGAGTATTGAATGTGGCAGAACGACCTGATACCCCCCTTGAATGAAGCTCATTACCCGTGCCCGATGGCCTCAGAGGTTGACTGACTGTGAAAGATTGACTGGATCCAGCCTCCATACTCAGACTCCTTATCTACAAAAACCACATCCTAAGTACTATTGAAGGTGAACAGGTTCTGATCATTCATCGTAAAAATGCCTTAGCTCACGATCAGTCGTGCCACGGAAGAATTAATTGTCAAATCCCTCCCTAAACAAGCCCTGTTACCTGCTTACCATGGACTCAGGGTTTTCAACTTAATTGACAAACGTCTTTTAAAATGAAATTCAAATCAAATAAAAACTATATACTTATAACTAAATTTGTAAAAAAATCCTGTTTCAGAGTATTATGCCGACCAGATTTTCTGGGAATATAGTCCAGCTTATCTTTTTGTCAGGATCATTTGCCTGACTCATCCGTCGCATTCATTTGCTAAACGACCACAATCACAAGCATTTAACGAATGAGTGTTACTCATGGCCAGGCTATCAAAACTACAAGCAAAGATGCTGGCTAAAAAACTACTAAAACTGTTTGGAGCGGAAGTATGTCGTACCAGTCCGAAACTCTCCCAACAGGTGATGCAAATAATAGCAAAAATAATAGCACCGCCTTTGATCGTTTCCTCGCTACTGTAGAGTGGCTTGGCAACCTGTTACCCCATCCAATTACCCTGTTTGCCCTGTTTGCTGTGGGTATTGTTATTATCAGTGGTATCGCCTCATGGGCAGGACTGAGTGTCGTTGACCCCCGTCCGGAGGGAGCCGCAGGCCGTGCAACAGATGGCATGATCCATGTTGTCAACCTGCTGACAGGTGATGGCCTGCGGATGATTGTGACCAGGCTGGTTACCAATTTCACCGGCTTTGCTCCTCTGGGCACCGTACTGGTTGCTCTCATGGGTGTTGCTATTGCAGAACACTCCGGGTTGCTAAGTGCACTGGTTCGCTCCCTGGTGATGAAGGCATCCCGCAACACCGTAACCATGATTGTTGTGTTTGCCGGTATTCTGTCCAATACCGCTGCTGAACTGGGCTACGTGGTTGTTATTCCTCTGGCTGCCATGATCTTCCACTCACTGGGAAGACACCCTCTGGCCGGTCTGGCTGCCGCTTTTGCCGGTGTTTCCGGGGGGTATAGCGCTAACCTGCTTCTGGGCACTGTTGATCCACTGCTTTCCGGCATCACAGAAACGGCCGCCAGAATGATTGACCCGGCTTATGTCGTGGGTCCTGAAGCCAACTGGTACTTCATGTCGGTCAGTGTATTCCTGATCACCTTCGTAGGTACCTGGGTAACCAACAAGATCATTGAGCCTCGTCTGGGCAAGTACAACGAATCAGAAGCTTCCGTTGATCTTTCTGAAGACAAAATGGAAGACGTCACCGACCTTGAGAAACGCGGCCTGAAACGGGCTGGAATGGCATTACTGGTCTTGGTGGGTGTTATGGCTCTCACCATTGTTCCCGAGTGGGGCGTTCTCAGACACCCTGAAACGGGTGCTGTTGCGGGCTCTCCATTCCTTAAGGGCATTGTTGCCATGATCCTGATCTTCTTTGCGATTCCCGGCTTTGTCTACGGTAAAACGGTAGGCACGGTCAAGAATGACAGAGACGTAATCGATTGCATGTCCAAGAGCATGAGCACCATGGGCATGTACATTGTCCTGGTGTTCTTTGCTGCCCAGTTTGTTGCTTTCTTTGGCATGACCAATCTCGGCACCATCTTTGCGGTACTGGGTGCGGAATTCCTTCAGAACATCGGCCTGACCGGCCCACTACTGTTCGTTGTTTTCATCCTGATGTGTGGTTTTGTAAACCTGATGATTGGCTCCGCTTCCGCGCAGTGGGCCGTTACTGCACCAATCTTTGTGCCAATGCTGATGCTGGTAGGCTACGCGCCTGAAGTCATTCAGGCCGCCTACCGTATCGGTGACTCAGTCACCAATATCATCACGCCAATGATGAGCTACTTTGGCCTGATCGTTGCCTTTGCTTCACGTTATAAGAAAGACCTCGGTATTGGCACTCTGATCTCCATGATGTTGCCTTACTCAATGTTCTTTGTGATTGGCTGGAGTGTGTTGTTCTTCATCTGGATCTTCGTAATGGGTCTGCCGGTTGGACCGGGGTCAGCGACTTTCTACAGTGCTGGCTAACTGACTGACAGGACATTTAAGACAGGGGTGATGGTTCACCCCTTTTTTATTGCTCGGAAATAAGTCAGAGACACCAGCGAATCTCAAACCTACCGCTCCATCGGAACAGCTTAACCCACGAAAAGACCTGCCGGAAAAAAAGCTGTTCAGCTGAAATTGTCAGCAATGCTGTCAACCTTGTTATACCAATTGCTTCCAACAGATCCTAGGATATCTCGCAACAAAGCAGCCATTTTAAAGGAGTAAGACTATGGCCTTATCCATCAATCTGGAAGATCATTACAACTACACCCTGCTGGAAGTTCGGGGTAAAGTGGACGCTGCCACCTCACAAATGCTGGACCGAGCCATCGAAGCCGCCACCTTTGAGGGCAATCACCACCTGATTCTGGACTGTTCACAGCTATTCAGCATCAGCAGCGAAGGCCTGAGAGTCTTACTCAACACGCGAAATTCATTGACCCGGATTCACAGCATCACACTTTGCAATGTCTCAAGATCCATCCATTCACTGCTGGAACTGACGGGCATCTCCAGATTCATCAACATTGCCAAAGATCTGGATGAAGCTGAATCTATGCTGTTAGAATCTAATACCGAGCTGGACAGGATCAGTTTCAATTAGTTTTGTAACAGGATCACTTGCAATCAGGCATCTGTAGACTGAAACTTATCTTCCCTGTCGGCATGAGGCAAGATCGCATTCAGCAAAACGGCAGTAATGGCACAAAGGCTAACGCCTTTCAGAGTGAACCCACCCATCGACAAAGCCAGATCACCAATACCAAACACCAGAACAACTGACACAATCACCAGATTGCGTGGCTTGCTCAGATCCACCTGAGCCTTGATCATGGTACTGAGACCGACAACAGCAATAGAGCCGAATAACAGCATCATGATTCCACCCATCACCGGTGTTGGAATCGTAGCCAGAAAGCCACCGACTTTGCTGATAAACGCCACTGCAACAGCCATGATTGCAGCCCAGGTCATGATTTTGGGATTGAAAGCTTTTGTCAGCATCACCGCACCGGTGACTTCTGAGTAGGTAGTATTGGGAGGGCCACCCAACATGGCCGCAGCAGAAGTGGCAAAACCATCACCCATCAGGGTATTTTTCAGACCGGGCTTTTCGAGGTACTTCTTACCGGTAACCGAACTGATCGCCAGCATATCGCCAATATGCTCAATAGCTGGCGCAATCGCGACTGGTACCATGAACAGAATGGCATTCCAGTTAAACTCCGGGGCCGTAAACGCAGGAACAGCAAACCATGGACGATCAATAACCGGCTGAAAATCCACAACCCCCATAAATAACGCAGCAATATAACCAACAGCGATTCCACAGATAACCGGAATCAGTTTGAAGATACCGCCGGCCATGGTGGAAACGGCCAGTGTTGTCACCAGAGCGACGCCCGCCAGCAACAAGGAAGTATTGGGATCAATCGATGAGTTGGCATCACCACTGGCCATGTCAACGGCAACAGACGCCAGCCCGAGACCAATGACCATAATCACCGGACCCACTACTACCGGAGGAAATAATCGATAAAGGATGCCGCTTCCCCGCAGGCGAATGATAAAGCTGAGCACTACATAAAACAGCCCTGCTGCCATCATACCGCCCAATGTTGCAGGCAGGCCCCAACTTTGAACACTAAACGTAATAGGCGCAATAAAGGCAAAAGAAGAGGCCAGAAAGATAGGCACCTGCCGTCTGGTACATAACTGGAATATCAGCGTACCAATACCAGCGGTAAAGAAAGCAACATTTGGATCCAACCCGGTCAACAAGGGCACCAGTACCAGAGCACCGAAGGCGACAAACAGCATCTGCCCCCCCATCAACATCTGTCGCCATACTGGCATTCCATCATCGGCCAGGTTTATATCAGTCATAATCAGCCTTTCCCTTCACTATTTAGTTCCGAAGATTTTATCTCCTGCATCGCCCAGACCCGGTATGATATAACCGTGGTCATTCAAACAATCATCTACTGATGCAGTAAAGATTTTGACATCCGGATGAGCTTCAAGCACTTTCTCTATACCCTCCGGAGCCGCCACCAGCACAAGGCAGCGGATTTCCTTGCAGCCGGCTTTCTTGAGCATATCAATAGTGGCCGTCATGGAACCACCGGTAGCCAGCATAGGGTCTAATACCAGAGCAATTCGCTCATCGATATCCTTAACCAGCTTTTCGAAGTAAGGAACCGGCTCAAGGGTTTCTTCATCCCGATACAGACCTACGACACTGACCCGGGCACCCGGCACCAGATCAAGCACTCCATCCATCATACCCAGACCTGCTCTGAGAATGGGAACAATAGTAATTTTCTTACCTTTGATCTGCTTGACGGTGACGTCTCCGGCCCAGCCATGAATAACATGATCTTCCAGCTCAAAATCTTTGGTCGCTTCGTAAGTTAGCAGCGAACCCACTTCATTAGCCAGTGTCCGAAACCCTTTCGTACTGATACCCCTGGTGCGTAAAATGCCCAGCTTGTGTTGTACCAGAGGGTGCTTGATTTCTTGTACGCTCATGTCAGCTCCCGATGCCTTCCACTTAATACTGACTCTACCCATTTGACGGGCTTGAATCTTTTTATTTTTACACAGCCCTTATGACCCACCTATAAGTTTTTCTCACAGCAAACCGAAGTAAGCTATAACTTGCTGTTCACATCTAATGTAGGTATCGTTGCCCTCTTTTTTCCACGGTTCAACTTTTGTCTGCGCTGCCTGGAACCCGATTCATTGCTTGCCCATCAGGCAGTTTCCGGAGAAAGCCAGTTGTTAGCCAATGACGAGTTATTACAACGAGGTTCCCAACCCATGTCTGTTGATCTCGACCATATCCAGCAAGTCCTCAACGAGGCTGACTGCCTGTACAATGAACAACAGATAGAAGACGCCATTAAAAATATGGGCAGCGCTATTACAGAACAACTGTCTGGTAGTAATCCACTGGTTTACTGTGTAATGAATGGTGGCATGGTCATTACCGGCAAGCTGCTCACTCACCTGCAGTTCCCCCTGGAAGCCTCATACGTGCACGCCACACGCTACCGTGATCAATTAACCGGTGGCCGTCTGGACTGGAAAGTACGCCCTTCACAGGACATGAAGGGCAGGACAATTCTGATCGTTGATGACATTCTTGACGAGGGCCACACTCTGGACGCCATTGTCGACTTCTGCAAGGAACAGGGTGCCGAGAAGGTTCTGACCGCCGTTCTGGTTGACAAGCTGCACGACCGCAAGGCTCGCCCCGGCCTCAAGGCAGATTTCTCTGGTCTTGAAATTGAAGATCGTTATATCTTTGGGTATGGGCTGGATTACCAGGGCTACTGGCGAAATGCCAACGGCATTTTTGCTTTGAAGGGTCACTGAAAATTGAGTGAGCTGAACCAGTTTACCCGGTGGTAGACTGGTTCAACGCCTTTTAGCTTATTCTTCCCTGCAAACCTTTTCTGATTGCAGCTCGATCAAGTTCAACTTTCCCGGGAAATGCCTTGCGCATTTCATAAATTTTTCTTATTTCTTTACTCTCCCCATTGAGAATTTCATTTATGCTTTCTCTGAAACCTCTGCCCTCAGCGGCGTGGTCCCTGGCCTCAATGGCTCGATCATATTCTTCCTGAAGCACTTGCTTTATGCTTTGATAAGAATTTACCTTACTTTTAAGGCTCTTTAACTCTTCCTGAAGCTCCACCTTCCTCTGACTGAATGACGCCTCTATTCGTGCTTTGCTCTGCTGTTTCTGCTGTGGATTCAATTGAGTATTACTCTCAACATTATTCAGCCACCGTCGTCTGGAGCTTTCGATTCCCTCGAGCTTGCGTGTCACTCCCGAGATTTTGAACTTCCTTAACTCATTCTCCATTCTGTGGGAGTCCAGTTCTTTTCTTTTACTATCTACTGCTTCTTTCAGTGTTTTTATATTTGTTCGATACTCTTCGGACTTTTGCTGAATTGCCTTTTTCGTTTTCATTTGAATAGTCTCTACCTGAGCATCGAGATTTCCAAGGCGAAGCTCGGTTTCCTGACCAGCCTCTGCGTCAACCCTTGGTTTCAGGGATTGACTCAGCTCCCTGATCTCCTTTTTCAGCTCAGCTTTTTTGCCTGGCTCATCTCCATTGCCTTTTATACTTCTTAACTCTTCAAGATCAGAGTTGTAACTCTGAAAACCAGGATCTTTATCAAAGGCAGCTTTGAACTCATTCAACATCTTCACTCTGTCACCAAAAAATTGCCCCTTGGAAAAGTCGTAGGTTTTTCCATCCGGAGCCGGAAACTTACCTTTTTTGGGAGGATTTTCCGGTGCCGCATAAAGCGCAAGTGACTTGGCGTACTTTTTATCAAAACTTACCAGCTTGTTCTCCAGAGCATTGGCTCTTTCTTGCAGCTCGCCCAGTTGCACTATCTTTTCATTTCTGGTGGAAAGCTCTTCTCTCAAACCATTGTTGCGAACCCTATTGATCAGATCCTGAGGAACAGGCTTCCAGTTTTCATTCTTTAAGGAACGCTTCAACTCGCCAAAGATGTGAACCACCTTTTGCTTTAAGGTCGGTTTGGTGATTTCTTTAGCTGGGCTGACAGAGCCTGATGGCTCTTTTTCTAAATGATTTGATTCAATGTGCTTTCGACCCTCTACTACTTCGCTCTTTCGTTCGTACAGCGAAATGTCAGATGGGAGTGATTGAAGTGAACTGCTGTGTGTCGGGGGAGATGAAGGGAGAAAATTGGGATGATTACGCACTTCGATACTGCGATTCATACTCTGGGCTTTCGTTCTGGCTCCTCCTTCAATACCCTGAGAAACCTGCTGCCCAGTTTTTACCGGACTTTGCCCCCCAACTGAACCTACTGCTGCTGCTGACATCCTTGTTACCTCTGATTCATTCAGTCTATTCCTTTGTAAAATTAAGTATCATCTAAAGTTGAGGCGCTTATTTAAAAAATCTATACCATTTCGGAATAATTCAGATTACTTGAATAGGGCTTGGGCAACTATAAATGCCATAATCGCCACTTTTCCGACAATCCCGGTGAAAGTATCAAGATTAAGATTCCTGAAAGTTTAAAATCCATCGTGTACAATGCCGGCAAACAGCCAAAAGCTATCAGGAATAACGATGAAGAAAGACAAACAGAAAGTCATTGGTGAAGTGCTGAATGATGAGCGAATCAAAGAACTGCTTACCCTTCAGGCACCAGCCGGAGAAGATCGCGCCCTACACATTCTGACCCGTGCTTATCGTGCACTGCGAGTAGAGGACTTTGAACGATTCCTGCACTTTTACTCGGAAACAAGTCTGGAGATCAATCCAGTGACACCAGAGGGCGGCACCTTTCTATCGCTACTGGAAACACACCATCATGCCGCACCCTATGCCCAAGCTTTAAAGAACTTCGGAGCCAACTAGCGACAGGCCATCTATACTCTGAGCTTTAGCAGTAAACCGGAGACCCCCCATGTTCACTTCATGGTTAAGAGACCCACGTATGCTGGCTTGCGCCGCGATCCTGCTGAGCACCAGTGTGACAGCTTCAGAAAACGCAACCACGGAAGACAGGCTCGCCGCCTACAACAGGCACTACCCCGCCATCTCTTACCCTGACTTGCGCAAGGCAGTCGATGCTGGCGAAGTGTTTCTTCTTGATACTAACAGGGGGGAGACCTATACCATGGGCCACCTGCCAGATGCCTATTCTCTGACAGACAGAGCCACTCTGGAGAGCCAACTACCCATCCTGAAAAACTACCCCATAGTTGTTTATTGTGGTGGTCCACAATGTACATCCTGGTTTGCCGGAGCAGATTTTGCTGCGGCTCGGGGTTATACCAACATCATGCACTTCAGAGGAGGTCTGAAAGACTGGAAAGATCAGGGCGGTAGTCTGGCAACCAGAAAAACAGAATAACTTTATGTCGGTAAATGTCTGAAAGTGTTCGGATATTTTATGACATGCCCTTCAGTGACAGTGCCTTTAAATCAAAAAGTTTTACACAACTAGCCTTCTTATTTCTTGCAAGAATCATTATGATGCCCGAGCGAAATGTTTATTCGGAAAGTTAATATGAAATCGCTTGCCAAAGCCCTCTTTATACCACTGGCACTGTCCGCTTCATTGATGGCTTCCATGCCTGCTTCAGCTCATGGCCATGGCCACGAAGGTCATTCTGATGAACTGAACACTGAAATGAAAAAAATGGGCTTCAATTTCAAACGCTCCGGCTCTGCTAAAACCATTGAAGACATGCAGAGCTACCTAACTGAATTCCGTACGCACGCCGAAAACGCCAGGGAGACCGGCTACACTGATGCGCCTGAGGAATTCCGAAAAGGCATTGATCAACTGCTGACCGGACTGGCCGGGGTTCAGGCTGCTCTCGACAATAAAGATCTGGATCTGGCCAAACAAAGAATGAAAAAGCTCAATGACATCAGAAAGAAATACCACAGAAAGTTCGATGTCTAAAAAGTTTCAATGGCCACGAACCGTTCAGTTGATTCACTGGACGGTTGCATTACTCTTTTTCAGTAATCATTTTCTGATTGACGGGTACAGCGAGTACCATGCGTATTCTGGCTGGGTCATCCTTGCCCTGGTAGGACTCAGACTGCTTTACGGCGTGACTTTTGCCCCGGCACCTGCCCGCCTTGGGGACATCAAGCCCTCATTCTCGGGCATCAAACAGCACCTTCACGAGCTGAAAACCCGGCAGCAGGGTGAAAATGGCCACAACCCGATGGGAGCGATTGCTGTCTGGCTGATGTGGATTGCCCTGGCTCTGGCTGCGTTTACCGGGTGGCTGCAGGATACCGACTTTGGCTTTGAACACAATGTTTATGAATGGCATTCGATGCTGGTGAATGGCCTCTACTACTTTGTCGGCCTGCATTTACTGGCAGTATTCATTACCTCCTGGCTGACCCGTCGAAACCTGGTCAAGACAATGCTCTGACGACAGACATTAGCTTAGCCAGGAAAGTTCATTTTAAAGTACACGGCAAGCAATTCGATTAAACGCAAATGACTGTGTCTTATAGTATTGCTTTTTGTTAGGGCTTTAGAGAATAATTCGGACCATTACTACCAATGTGTCGATAACATGACTGAATGCTAACCATAAGCCTGATAAACACTGCCCACAGACACAGACCAAATCCTCTTCGATTTTGTCTGATTTGTGTCGTTTATTTGCTGGTTATCCATTACTCCGTCAGTCACACGCATAATCCCCCTAAGGACTTTAGTTCTAGCTATCACAATCTGCTCCAACAACTATCGCTGAATGATCATGCCGATCACTGGCATGGGGATCAGCATCATTCAGCGGGCTGCCAACTGACTTCCCAGGCACCTCCGTCCCCCGCACTGTTTACTGCAGAACGTTCGTTCTTCGCTCCCTTCAACAGTGCAGAAAAAACCCGCTCCTTTTCTCTGGAAACCCCCACCAAAAAGCTGACCCGGGCTCCGCCGGCCTTTATCTGATGTCATCAATAAACCAGAAAACCTATTTATCAGATAAGTGCCTCTACGAGTGACATTATGCAAACTTTTACTAAACTGGCTGCCGGTATTGCCTGCGGAGTCCTGTCCCTGACTGTTTATTCCGCAAATGGAGAGCAGCGTCACGTTGACGCCCATGTTCACGGACAGGGTGAACTGAACTTTGCAGTCGAAGGTTCTGAAATTCACCTGGAACTGAAAATGCCTGCCAATGATGTGCTGGGCTTCGAGACCATTACTACCGATAAACAACGCCACCAGCTCCATGAAGCTCTGGAAAAGCTGGAAGCCGCCAGCCTCTGGAGCATGACCCCTGCCGCTTCCTGCAAACTGGTTAGCGCCAAAGCTACCTCAAGCTCTGTTGATCACGATCATGGTCGTGAAAAAGCTCATAACGACGATCACGGACATCATGAAAAAGATCATAACAGGCATGATCACCACGATGAGCACGCATCTCATGGCCATGATGATGAGCACGATCATCACGGTGAGCATGCCTCTGATGACCATCATGATGACCATCACGGTGAACACAACCATGAAGAGCATGAGAGCGAAAGCGGGCATATGGATATCTCAGCTACGTACGTCTTTGAATGTGGCAATGCCAATCAGCTGAACACCATCAGCACCTCAATCTTTGAAACATTCGAGCGCAGCGAATCCTTAAGTGTTCAGGGCTTCACCCAAAAAGGTCAGATGGCTGCCGAAATGACCAAGAGCAAGCCAGAGGTTCGCTTCTAAGATGACTGACTCCCGCTCTCACGTTATTGAACTCACAGCTGTTGAGTTCAGCTGGAAAGCAGGAATACCTGTTCTGGATATTCCTGAACTGACTGTATCCAGAGGCGAAAAGGTCTTTGTCCGCGGCCCATCGGGTTCCGGCAAAACCACACTACTGGGACTGCTCGGCGGCGTCATTACACCGGAGCGGGGACAGGTCAACGTGCTGGGGAACGACATTAGTCGTTTTTCCCCGGTGCAGCGCGATCGCTTCCGTGCTGATCATATTGGCTTTATCTTCCAGATGTTCAATCTGATTCCCTATCTCTCTGTAATAGAGAACGTCACTCTGTCTTTGGGCTTTGCCAAAAAGCGCAAAAGCAATCTCGACAGTATTGCTGGCAGTGAGCAGGACGAAGCAAGACGTCTTCTTAAACATCTGGAACTGGACGAATCCATACTGCATCGTCCCGCTACAGAACTGAGTATCGGACAGCAACAGCGAGTTGCCGCCGCCAGAGCTTTGATTGGCAAGCCTGATCTGATCATCGCCGACGAGCCTACTTCAGCACTTGACACAGATACCCGGGAAGCCTTCATCAATCTGCTGTTCGCAGAATGTGAAACAGTAGGCAACACCCTGCTATTCGTCAGCCACGACCGTAGCCTTGAATCGTTATTTGATCGCAGCATTGTGCTCAATGAAATTAACCGGGCCAGCAAAGTCAAAGAGGTGGACTGATGTCGATTTTAAGCCTGGCTTTAAAGAGCCTTAAAAACCGAAAAACAACCGCCTTGCTGACTATATTTTCTATTGCTGTCAGCGTAGCCCTGCTATTGGGGGTTGAACGTATCAGGGTCGAAGCCAAAAACAGCTTTACCAACACCGTATCAGGTACGGATTTGATTGTGGGAGCCAGAAGCAGCTCTATCAATCTTCTGTTGTATTCTGTTTTCCACATTGGCAATGCCACCAACAATATCTCCTGGGAGACTTATCAGGATCTGACGTCTGCCCCGGATGTTGCCTGGTCTGTTCCCATTTCCCTGGGTGACTCCCACCATGGCTATCGGGTCGTGGGCACCTCCCACGACATGTTCAGTCATTTTCGATACGGCGATGATGAATCACTGCAACTGTCCGAGGGCCAACCTTTCAATGCCTTATACGACGCTGTACTTGGATCTGAAGTCGCTGCCAGCCTTGGCTATGAAGTCGGTGACAGCATTGTTCTGAGCCATGGCATAGAAAGTAAGAGTCTGCTGCCTCACGATGATAAGCCTTTTAAGGTTTCCGGCATTCTCAAGCCAACGGGCACGCCCACGGACAGAGTAATTCTAATCTCTCTTGAGGGGATCGAAGCCCTGCATATCGACTGGGTAAGTGGTGCACCACCCATTGCCGCATTCTCGGTGTCCGCTGCAGAGGCACAGGCCATGAATCTGCAGCCCGCCAGTGTTACCGCCTATTTCGTTGGCCTGAAATCCCGTATTGCCGCTTTCCGATACCAGAGGAAAGTCAATGAATACCGGCAGGAAGCCATGACCGCCATTCTGCCCGGTGTTGCTCTTCAGGAGCTCTGGCAACTGGTTGGCACCGCAGAAAAGGCACTGCTGGCGGTTTCCATCATGGTGGTCCTGGCAGGTCTGATGGGCATGCTGACTACGATTCTCACTTCTCTTAATGAAAGGCGCCGGGAGATGGCCATTCTCCGCTCAGTTGGCGCAAGGCCGATCCATATCTTCACGCTAATGATCACTGAATCTGTCGTTTATGCGGTGTCAGGAACCCTTCTGGGCTTCCTTATACTCTATGGACTGCTTTTCGCTATTCAGCCCGTTGTGCAACAGATGCTGGGGCTGCACCTGGCCATCAGTGCTCCGGGCACCTTTGAATGGTCATTGGCCGGAATGATCATTGTCTGCGCCATTGTTTTGGGCATAATCCCGGCCTGGCGCGCCTACAAAAACTCTCTTGCCGATGGCCTGACCATAAGAGTCTAAAATGGATATCATCATGAAAACAGGAAAATCCCTGATACTGACAACGCTGCTGGCCCTGCTGCCAGTCACCACCGTTCAGGCCAAGCCGGTGGAAAAGCCTGCAACCCAAGCAGAAGTCATAGAGATCACCTGGGACGAGCTGATGCCTGCACCGGATCAAAAAGTCGTTGACAGTTATCAGGCCGGAGAGATGAGCAAAGATGATGTCATCGCCTATCTGGATAATCTGGGCAAGACGCCCGTTGCAAGACTGGACAAACGCACGGTAAAAATACCCGGATACCTCGTGCCACTTAACCTCGACAAAAACCAGAGAGCGACGGAGCTGTTGCTGGTACCAACCAGGGGTGCCTGCATCCACGTACCAGCACCACCGCCTAACCAGACCATTTATGTAAAATTCAAGAATAAAGAAAAAGGCATCAAAGTTGAGGAAGCGGGCTTAATCCCGTATTGGCTGGTTGGAACCCTGCACGTTGAGACCACTCACTCAGAGTACACTGAAACCCTTTACTCCATAACTGTTGACTCGCTGGAAGTCTATAAATAAGGCGAACTGTTTCAGTTAAAAATCTTTATTGATCAAAACATGGATGTTCTTAAACGACGCAGTAACTACCAGGCCTGCTGGTTAGGTACTTACTTCACAACAAAGGACTTAACAGCTGAAAAAGACTCTCCAGAAACCGTCTGGTGACAGACCTTCGGCTCCATAGAGACAAACGAACACGCTCGGAGTTCTGCATGTACTGATCCAGAAGCGTCGCCATGGTTTGGCTGAAGGCTCTGTCATAGATGATCATGGTCACTTCATAATTCAGCCAGACGCTGCGCATATCCAGATTTACAGTACCAAAAAGAATGGTCGATCGGTCCACCAGAACACACTTGGTATGCAGCAATCCTCCCTTGAACTGCAATATTTTCACCCCTGCGTTTAACAGGTCTTCGTAATAGGAGCGACTGGCATAGTGAACCATTCTGGAGTCATTTCTGCGAGGAACCAGTAACTGAACGTCCACCCCTCTCATGGCCGCTGACTTCAGGGCTGTCAGCAATGATTCGTCCGGAACAAAATAAGGTGTAGATATCAGCAGCTCTTCCTTACTTTCGTAAATTGCGGTAAGCAAAACCTGATGGAGCCTTTCCCGGTTGATACCCGGTCCTGATGGCAGTACGTGAACATCAGCACCGGTGTAACTGTCAAGACAGGAAGGTGGAAACTCGTAGGTAGCATTAAACGACGAATGTTTTTCACCCGTTTCAAGCGCTTTATCCCAATGAGCAATCACTGCCATAACGTGTGCGGGTATACCTTCTACCCTGACCATGGCGTCGATCCATTGTCCGACATTAGCCTTCTGACGAAAATGAACAGGATCGACCAGGTTAAAGCTGCCACTCCAAGCAATTTCATCATCAATCACGAGAATTTTGCGATGGTTGCGAATATCAAGGCGCTCAAACAGCATCCTTAAAAGACCAACCGGCATGGACCCGGTAACACTGATGCCCTCCAGACGGAAACGTCTTGCCCACTCACTTCGAAGAAACTGACGACTGCCCACTGCATCAAGTATTACCATACAGTCAACACCCCTTCGTGAAGCTCTGATCAGAGCCTCTGCCAGAACCTTGATTCGCCCCTTGGGCTCACAGATGTAAAACTCCAGTACAATGCTGCATCTGGCTTTCTCTATGTCCTGTAACAGGCCATGAAGAATGGTATCGGTTTCATGAAACAGCTGAAGCTTGCTACAAGGCAGCACTGGAATACCCAGGGTCTGCTCCGCCAGCTTGTAGATCCCTGTATGAGGAGTATTGGAGGGATACTCAAGCTGCCGCTGGGTAATCACTCTCGAAAGGTGGCTAGACCACTGTTCGTAGTCAGGATACAGACTCTCCAGACGTCGGAGCCTTCTTCTCCCAAGGCGCCTTGAGCCAAACAGCAGGTAAAAGAAAAAACCGGCTACCGGCAGAATGAACAGCAACAGTACCCAGGCCAGAGTCACGCCTACCGGCCTGCGCTGCATAATAATGTGAATTCCGAAGGCGATGATCAGGGCAAGATAGATTCCCCCAAACAATGCATTGAGCCAGCTGTTGTCCATTCAAATATCTGAGTGACGTTATTCTTCACAAACAGTTATAAGACTCCAGGGCGAGGAGCCTGCAGGACTATCTATAATAACGCTAAACCGTCACTTTCGCAGAAAAAACGTCAAAACAGCAAATGTCCGTATTCGTCCCACATGAGTTTGCCGGTCATAACCAGTGAAATAACGACGATCATGGGACGAATAATCTGCTGACCACGCTTCACAACCATTCTCGATCCCAGTCTGGCGCCGATGAACTGACCTATCAGCATGATTCCCCCTACGGCCCAGACAACCTGACCACCCAATATAAAGAACAGCAGGGAAGCCACATTACTGGTACAGTTCAGAACCTTGGTATGAGCCGTCGCCATTGTCAGGGAATAACCAAGGAGGCTGATAAAGGCTATGGCGAAGAAAGAGCCCGTGCCCGGGCCGAAGAAGCCATCATAAAAGCCGACTCCCAACCCTGCTGAACAGGCAAAAGCGGTCAGGCTCATTCTGGCAGAAGAAGCTTTAGTATTTCGGACACTGGGGGAGAGAATAAAGTAAGCAGCTATACCCAATAACAGGAAGGGAATAATCTGCTTCAAAACCGAAGCATCAATCAACTGAACCAGAATCGTGCCTGCGGCACTGCCAACAAAGGTCATGAAAATGGCAAAACGCATTTCCCTGAGATTCACCAACCCTCTTCGAATAAAATAAACACTGGCAGAGAAAGAGCCGCCTGTTGACTGTAATTTATTGGTCGCCAGAGCCTGTGCCGGAGAAAGCCCCACCGCCAGAAGCGCGGGGACTGTAATCAATCCGCCGCCGCCTGCAATGGAGTCAACAAAACCAGCCAGAATCGCAACAAAAAACAGCAATAACCCCCAATCAAGAGTAAATACAAAATCCAAAACAGGCCTCAACTTTATGATGCGTCAGGTCTTTGTCGTCCAGCAAATAACCCAAACGTTTTTTCTTTAATGACGAAATGTCTTTTTTTATTGGATCGAATCCAAACACGAATGAGATTATCTTGATGTTTTGAGTGCCTGGCTATCCGCAATGACAACAGATAAACATTCACACAAATAACTTCATGCTCAGAACAGCATCTGCGCCCCCCCCGAAGATCACCTTCCTGATCAAATCAAGTTGGGTATTACTTACACATTGAGGTTTTAAAAGTCACTGAAACGAAAAAGCCCAACCTGTTTCAGTCGGGCTTCAGAGAAATGGCTGGGGTGGAGGGATTCGAACCCCCGCATGGCAGGATCAAAACCTGCTGCCTTACCGCTTGGCGACACCCCAACAGTACGAAATGCTTTTAAGTTGTGGACATTCCGTGGATACTTTCGACTTTACGTTAGTATTCGCTTACTTGCAAACCCTTCAGTAATGGTAGCTAGGGGCAGATTCGAACTGCCGACCCCAGCATTATGAGTGCTGTGCTCTAACCAACTGAGCTACCTAGCCATTTTTATGGCTGGGGTGGAGGGATTCGAACCCCCGCATGGCAGGATCAAAACCTGCTGCCTTACCGCTTGGCTACACCCCAGCAAATACGAAATGTTTTATAGGATATGGACATTCCGTGTACACTTTCGACCCTACGTTAGCAGTCGCCTGCCTGCAAGCTCCTGAATATGGTAGCTAGGGGCAGACTCGAACTGCCGACCCCAGCATTATGAGTGCTGTGCTCTAACCAACTGAGCTACCTAGCCGCCGAAAGATGGTGCGCATTTTCAGGATTTAACGCTGTCCTGTCAACTGTTTAAGCGGCTTTTTTAGGAACTTTCAGAAAACCCCTACCCCTGTTTCGTATTTCTGCGGGTACTGGCATGCGCCTTATTCAAAGCCTTATTATTTTTTCAGAACGGACTGTTAATGCTTCTATTAATACCATCCCGGATAAGAGCAATAATGACTCTCCAGAAGTGAATGACCCGGAATTAAAAAGGATAGGGCTATCTGGTCAGACAACCCCAATTGCATCAGACATTGAAACGGAAATGCATAACATCGCCATCTTTGACGATGTAATCCTTGCCTTCCACTCTCAGACGACCTGCTTCCTTGGCACCCTGTTCACCGTTGTACTGAACAAACTCATCGTAAGCCGTCACTTCCGCACGAATGAACCCACGCTCAAAGTCAGTGTGAATCACACCTGCAGCCTGAGGCGCCGTCGCACCGATCTTCACAGTCCAGGCACGCACTTCTTTAACTCCGGCAGTGAAATACGTCTGCAGTCCAAGAAGTTCATACCCCCCCCTGATCACACGATCCAGACCTGGCTCTTCCATACCCAGATCGGCCAGAAATTCATCCCGCTCTTCATCTTCGAGCTCAGCAATCTCAGCTTCCAGCTTGTTGCAGACTGTCACCACGACAGAACCCTCGCTCCTGGCGATGTCACGAACAACGTCCAGATAAGGGTTATCTTCAAAACCATCTTCATCGACGTTGGCAATGTACATGGTGGGCTTTGTCGTCAGAAGATGGAATGTTTTGGTCAGCTTCTGCTCTTCATCGGTCATTGCCATGGATCGAACAGGGTGGCCTTCTTCCAGATGGGGAACAATTCTTTCCAGCAGGACTTTCTGGGCCTTGGCATCCTTGTCGCCGCTTTTGGCGACACGAGTGACTCGCTGCAGCTGTTTTTCACAGCTTTCCAGATCCGCCATGGCCAGCTCGATATTGATAATGCCGATATCCGCCGCCGGATCAATCTTATTGGCCACATGAATAACATTATCATTCTCAAAACAACGTACTACGTGGGCGATAGCATCAGTCTCACGAATATTGGCCAGGAATTTGTTGCCCAGACCTTCACCCTTGGAGGCACCTTCTACCAGGCCGGCAATATCGACAAATTCCATGGTCGTGGGCAACACACGCTGAGGCTTAACAATCTCAGCCAGCTTATTCAGACGCGGATCGGGCATGGCCACGACACCCGAATTTGGCTCGATAGTACAGAAAGGGAAGTTCTCTGCATCAATCCCTGCCTTGGTCAAAGCATTGAACAGTGTTGATTTGCCGACGTTGGGCAGACCAACGATGCCACATTTAAAGCCCATAAAAAGTTACCAGGGGAAATTCAATAAAAATTTGGGACAGGATTATAAAGCCCGACCTGAATTGACACCAGTATTATGCCCGACTGCTCTTTCCGGATTTATACTGACTCACAGCAGAATGCTTTCCCTACCGGCAGAACAACACCCGGCAGGTTAGCCAGACAACCCTGAAGAGAGCTTTAAAAAAAACCGCAGCCTTGAATCCAAACAACTGTTTCCGCAGTATAGTTACGCAATAGCAGGCCGGAGTCTGGCTCCTGCGACCACATAAGCGAAATTAAAATCAAAGAATAATGACAAGCTACGAACCAAGTCTGATAAAAAAGGCAACATTGATACTTGTGTGCAAAAAGCCCGCCTTACACCAGGGAAAACAACGCCTTGCTGCTGACATGGGAACAGAACAGGCTCTGACGGTTGCTCAGCACCTGCTAGCCTGTGCACTGGAAGATTTATCAGAGTGGCCAGGCCAGAAAGTTATTGCTCCCTCTCATGAAAGCGACTATGACTGGGCCAGTCAGCTTCTGAAGGGCGACGACAACCTGGTAGTACCCCAGGGCTCTGGCAACCTCGGTGAGAGACTGAACCACATCGACAATGAGCTGAGACTTCAGGGAAAAGAAAACCTCATCTATATTGGCAGTGACTGTCCGACACTCAGCCTCAAAGACCTCTCTGACACGGCACAAAAGCTCAAGACCTATGACACAGTATTCAGCAAGGCCAGTGATGGCGGCGTCACCATCATGGCCAACCGAACTCATTGGCCTGACCTTTCAAAGCTGCCCTGGAGCACAGGCTCTCTGGGAGTGTCACTGACGAGTCTTTGTCGTCAATCCCGCTTATCCGTCGGCTACGCTCCTTCTGGCCAGGATGTTGATCATTTAAAAGATTTGCTCGGAGTGCTCCCCGAACTGAATCGTGATAATCGACCTGCCCGAAGGGCTCTGTCAAAACATATTCAATCTATTTTCAAGCAAGGAAAAACCTCTCATGCATGAAACAGTACAGAATTACTATGGCAAGACTCTGCAAGGCAGCGATGACCTGCAGACCAATGCCTGCTGCACCGATACAACCATGCCACGCCACCTGAAAAGTGCCCTTGCCAATATTCATGACGAGGTTCTGAGCCATTACTATGGCTGTGGACTGGTCTGCCCTGAGCAGTTGCAAGGCGCCAGAATACTCGACCTTGGTTCCGGATCAGGTCGTGACTGTTATGCCCTGGCTCAAATGGTCGGAGAAAAGGGTTATGTCGTCGGTGTCGACATGACAGACGAACAGCTTGCGATTGCCAACCGACATGTCGAATACCACCGGGAAAAATTCGGCTATGCAAAAGCCAACACCGAATTCCACAAAGGCTATATTGAAAAACTGGATCAACTGAACCTGGAAGAAAACAGCTTCGACATGATCATTTCAAACTGCGTGATCAACCTTTCTCCGGACAAGGAAGCAGTGTTGAGAGAAGCCTGGCGTCTGCTGAAACCAGGCGGTGAACTTTACTTCTCTGACGTCTATTCTGATCGCCGCATTCCTGCTGAACTGGTCGATGATCCGGTGCTTTACGGAGAGTGTCTCAGCGGTGCCCTCTACTGGAATGACTTTTTGAATCTGGCCAAAAAGGCCGGTTTCACTGACCCCAGACTGGTGGAAGATAAACCTGTCACTATCAATAACCGTAAGATTGAAGCTCAGGTCGGTGATATCCGGTTTTTCTCGGCGACTTATCGATTGTTCAAACTGCCAGAGCTGGAAAGTCATTGCGAGGACTATGGACAGGCTGTGATCTATAAAGGCACGATTGATCACCATCCCAACACTTTCAATCTGGATGGGCACCACCCTATTACCAAAGGCAAGGTTTTCCCGGTTTGCGGTAACACCTGGAGAATGCTGCACGATACAAGATTCCGTGAACACTTCGAGTTCATTGGTAACTTCAGCACCCATTATGGCATTTTTGATGGCTGCGGAACCTCGCTGCCCTTCTCATCTTCCACCCATGAAAACAAAGGAAGTGATGGCTCATGTTGCTGACAGGAACACCTCCAGACACTAAAAGCCAGGATTGGCACTTTACGCCTGATGGCAGCCCCAGAGGTTATATCAAACCTCATCAACTGAAAGAACTCTGGTTTCATACCGGAACCCGTTGCAACCTTTCCTGCAGCTTCTGTCTGGAGGGTTCAAGTCCGGCCAGCAAGAGGCTGGACGCCCCGACTCTGACAGAAGTAAAACCCTACATTGATGAATCACTTGAACTGGGGGTTGAACAATTCTCTTTTACGGGAGGAGAGCCTTTTGTCATTAAAGACATTATCCGAATCCTGGACTATGCCTCCCAGCATCGCCCCTGCCTGGTTCTGACTAATGGCACGACCCCCATGATCAAAAGGCTTGATGAGCTGACTCGTTTGAGCAGTAACCCTTACCCCATATCCCTGAGAGTCAGCCTGGATCATCCAAACGCTGAACAACATGACGCAGGACGAGGTGAAGACAGCTTTGCCATCGCTCTTTCAGGACTGAAACTACTGCATGAAAATGGCTTTAACATCTCCGTCGCCAGACATATGGAAAAAGACGAAAACACGGCAGTGGTTGAACAGGCCTTCAGAGATCTTTTTGAACTGAACGGTTTGCCCATCAACCTGAAACAGGTGGCCTTTCCGGATTTCCTGCCTCCCGGTTCTTTACCGGATGTTCCCCACGTCAGCACAGACTGTATGACCCGCTATCAGACAGAAGAAAGTCGTCGTCAGTTTATGTGCGCGTTTTCCAAAATGATGGTCAAACAAAACGGGCAGATGCAGGTTTACGCCTGCACACTGGTGGATGACGATACTGAGTACAACCTTGGCAAGAGTTTACGGACGAGCCTGAGTGAAACCATCAGTATGAAACACCACCGTTGCTACAGCTGTTTTGCTTTTGGCTCTTCCTGCAGCGAACTCTGATTGTCTGCTCAATAACAGGAGATTTTGATGGCTAAAACCCGGATACTGTTCCTCTGCACTGGCAACTCCTGTCGCAGCCAGATGGCGGAAGGCTGGGCCAAAAACCTGCTCCCTTCAGGTTATGAAGCATTTTCCGCAGGCATTGAAGCCCACGGGCTCAACCCATCTGCAGTCAGGGTCATGCAGGAAGCTGGCGTTGATATCAGCCGACAGCAGTCGCAAACCCTCGATGATCTGGGTCAGGAAGATTTTGACTTTATTATCACCGTTTGTGATCACGCCCACAAAACCTGTCCAACACCCAGACAGGGGCAGATCATTCTCAAGTGTTTTGATGACCCTCCCCGGCTGGCTGAATCGGTGAAAACAGAAGAAGAATCATTAACAATCTATCGTCGTGTAAGAGACGAGATCAGAGCATGGGTCAATCAGCTTCCCAGCCTGATCCAACAGATGTCTGATGAAAAACACAATGAAAAGGAAACCCAATGCTGGCAGTGATTGGTGGAACAGGCATCTACAGCCTGGATGGACTTGAAGTATTAAATGAGCAGACGATTGAAACACCTTATGGCCCTCACTCAGGTCCAATAACAACAGGTCTTTTTAATCAACAAAAGCTGTTGTTCTTGCCCAGACATGGAAGCGGCCACCAACTTCTGCCTCATGAAATCAATTATCGGGCCAACATCTGGGCATTAAAAAGTCTGGGTGCGACCCGGGTGATAGGCCTTTCTGCGGTTGGCAGTCTGCAGGAGGAGATTGCGCCGGGCGAATTATCGCTGGTCAGTCAGTACTTCGACTTCGTAAAAGGACACCGGGAAAAAAGCTTTTTTGGTAACGGTCTTATCGCTCATGTCTCCACCGCAATACCAAGCTGTCATCAGCAATCAGAACAACTGCTCAATGCTGCTAACCTGGCAGAAATAGGACTGCATACAGATAAAACCTATGCCTGCGTTGACGGTCCCAGGCTGGGTAGCCGTGCAGAGAGTCTGTTCCTGAAAAACGCCGCTCAGTGCGATGTTGTCGGCATGACAAATGTGCCTGAAGCGTTTCTGGCACGGGAAGCTCAGCTTTGTTACACAACAATCGCTATTGCCACTGATTACGATTGCTGGAAAGATGACCCTTCAGCCCACGCCAGCGTTGAGCAGATCATTGCCAGATACGGCAAAAGCCTGACACTGGCTAAAGCGTTGTTAGGGCAATATCTGAAACAGCAGGAAGAAACACCCCATGACAGCACTTATTGCCAGTGCAGGAGCGCACTGAAATCAGCAGTACTCTCTCCTGAGAACAAGCTTGGCCAGAAGCAGAAAGCATTGCTGCAAGTGCTGCAAAGATAATTATGCCCAGCCTATCTGTAATCGTGCCACTGGGCCCTGGTGAGACGCAGTGGCCGACGCTTCTTGAACAATTGAGTCTTCTTCCCGCAGGCAACGAGGTGATCCTGGTTGGCTATGACGACGATCAGCGGCCTGCCAATCTGGATCAGCTTCCGGACCCTTTGCTTCACCTCAGGTGGATTTGGTGTACTGCAGAACAGGGACGTGCCTGCCAGCTCAATGCAGGTGCAGAGAAAGCTACAGGGAATCACCTCTGGTTTCTGCATGCAGACACAGTATTGGACAAAAAGAACATCCAAAGCTTACTGAATGCCATTGCTCAATATCCCAGACACTTGCTCTACTTTGATCTCTGGTTTTACGACAAAGACACTTGCTGGTTATCCATCAACGAATGGGGAGCCAGATTCCGCTCCGATATTCTGGGATGCCCCTATGGTGATCAAGGGTTTTGCATCAGCCGGACACAATTTTTCGACCTCAAGGGTTATCCCACCGACACTTTCTACGGTGAAGATCATGCATTTGTCTGGAAAGCCCGGCAAAACAGGATCCTCCTCCACTCCTGTGGCACCAGACTGGGTACCAGTGCGAGAAAGTATCACGATAAAGGCTGGCTAAAGCTGACCCTGAAATACCAGCATCTCTGGCTAAAACAGGCGACACCGGAATTTTTTAAATGGCTCAGGGTAAAACTGGACAGAGGAAGGGTCTGAATAGATTCATTAACCTGACTGGTCAGATTTGGCTTATGTACTAGGCTTGACTGATCATAGCCCTAACAAAAGCCATCAGACGAATGCCCAACAAAAGCAAAACTGTAGCCGTCATCTGCGGCGGCCTGTCTCCCGAAGCCGATGTATCCAGACTCTCCGCAAGCCGAATCACCCCCTGTCTGGAAGAACATTATGGCAGAGCCATCCACCTGGAACTCGACGAAACCCTTCCGGAACAACTCGTAGCCCAACAGGTTGACGTTGCCTTCCCGGTCGCCCACGGTCCCTATGGTGAAGATGGCCGCCTGCAGGGTCTTCTGGATATTATGGGCGTTCCTTACGTAGGTTCCGGAGCCCTGGCAAGTGCCTGCTCTCTGGATAAGGTGGTTACCAAACGTTTGCTTCAGCCTGTCGGCATCACAATGGCCAGAGACAGAGTCGTCTATCGCAGCGAAAACTATGAAGATGCTACTCTCGACTGTATCGAATCCCTTGGGCATAAAGTCATCATCAAGCCGCCTGGTCAGGGTTCCGGTATTGGCATCCAGTTTGCCATGGGTTATGAAGACCTTTTCAGCAAGCTGAAAGCCGGCCTGCAAATGGATGAAAAACTATTGGTTGAAGAGTTTGTTGCCGGACGCGAAATCACTGCCGGTATCCTCCACCTGGATGACTACCAGATCCTGCCTGTTACCGAAATTACCACACCAGACGGTGCCTGGTATGACTATATTCACCGCTATACACCCGGTCTTAGTGATCATGTGACTCCCGCCAGAATCTCGGATGAGCAGTATCTAAAAGTTCAGCAGATTGCACTGAAGGCACACCAGATTCTGGGCTGTCAGGACCTGAGTCGCTCTGACTTTATCGTTCCTGAATCAGGAGAGCCAGTCTTTGCAGAACTCAACAACCTGCCGGGAATGACCCCAACCAGCCTGTTTCCGGACGGTGCCAGACATGCAGGAATACCCTTTGATACCCTGATCTGCAAACTGGTGGATCAGGCTTTGAAACGGGGAGAAAGCATTCGCAAAAGAAGAGAGTACTGGCCAATCCCGAAACTGAATATCAGGCCATCGTGAAGTCAGGCTTTAAAGGTATGTAACTCTTGAACGGCCTTGGCACGAGCACCATTAAAGGCCTCGGGGGAGATGCGGATGGCTTCGTCAATCACCGAGTCGATCTTCAGTCGATCCGACACGGAGGGCTTGTTCAGCACATAATTAATCACTTCCTTGCTCTGACCCGGATGACCAATCCCCAGACGCAAACGCAGAAAGTCCCTGTTATTTCCCAGCGCTGAAATAATGTCCCGAAGGCCGTTGTGTCCGCCGTGGCCACCGCCCTGTTTCAGGCGACCAATACCCGCTGGCAAGTCCAACTCATCGTGAACAACAAGAATAGATTGAGGGGGAATCTTGAAGAAGGTACTGATAGCACCCACCGCCTGACCACTGCGATTCATGAAGGTGGTCGGGTTTAGCAGACGGACATCCTCTCCAGCGATGGTAATGCGGGCAGTCAGACCAAAGAATTTTTTCTCGGGTTGCAGGCTGACGCCGTAGGCTCGAGCTAACTGCTCCACATACCAGAATCCGGCATTATGGCGAGTATCATCGTATTGAGCACCGGGGTTGCCGAGTCCGACAACCAGCCTGATCGAGTGATCCTTCGCCATAATATCCTCCATAGCCCTGACCTGCGTTAACAGCGCGGGGCCATAAAAAAAGCTGATTACTCTTCGCCGCCTTCTTCTTCAGAGGCTGCTTCTTCAGCTTCTTCTTCTTTGCCACCACGGGTAGTCTGAACAGATGCAACATCCAGATCATGACCTTCGCCCTGCAGCAAAGCAACCAGTTCAACACCCTCAGGCACGGTCAGGTCGGTCAGGTGAATATGACCACCCAGCTCGACATTAGCCATATCGACTTCGATGAACTCAGGCAGATCAGCAGGCAGACATTTAACTTCTACTTCAACACGAGCGTGAGTGATAGCGCCACCGGCTTTGACACCGACACAGCTATCTTCGTTCAGGAAGTGCAGTGGGATGTGCGTGGTGACCGCGTGAGCAGCGTCAACGCGCAGGAAGTCCAGGTGCATAGCATAGTCTTTTGCAGGGTGACGCTGAAGATCCTTCAGAATAACCTGCTGGGAAGCGCCTTCTACATCCAGGGTAACGATCTGGGAGTAGAAAGATTCAGATTCCAGTGCCTTACGAATAGCACGTGCTTCCAAAGTAATTTGAGCAGGTTCCTGCTCACCGCCGTAAATAACGGCAGGTACCAGTTCTGCACGACGCAGGCGGCGGCTCGCACCTTTCCCTACGTCCTTGCGTGCAACAGCGCTCAGAGCGATAGCTTCAGACATTTTCTTTCTCCAGAGGAATACCCCAATATCTTGCGACCAGATATCGGGGGCTTTAACAAAGGCGCCATATCATACCGGCAATCGGGGCAATTGCAAAAAAAAGTTTGGGTTTTACAGCAAGTCACCAACATCCTCATCAAAAATGCGAATAGCCTCTGTAAAACAACCCTGCGACGAGTGGTGTCGCTTGCAAACCTGAAAACAAGGATTGATATTTCCGTGACACTCCCCGCCTTGTCAGGCGAGGCTTCTGACTTCACGGGCTACAGCCAGCCTGTAGCGACTGGACTTACACAGAAGCCTCCATCAGCAGTAACCGGGTGCCCCTCGGTTATTTTGTTGGTCTTTTGTTTGATTTGTTGAGTATCTATACGGTTCCAGTCGATGCGTTGCAATAACGACTTTCGAAAGTCTTCTAGCCCAACAAGCAGCTAACTCTGCTATGGATTTTTTTTAACAGTGCTTGGTTTTCGTCACCGTGAGTCCCTGCATAGGGACAGACCGACAGAGAATATAGCCAGCTACGTACAAACACGCAAGCGGAACGCTCTGCGTTCCCGTCTTATATCTCCGCCCGATTGGGCGAAGGTTTACGACGATTTTGCTAAATGTCAGCCGGAGTGGTAAATGACAGCTACTATGTTAACCGCGAAAGAAAACCATAAGCGGACATGGGGAAGCCAATGCAGCTCAGCGTTAACATCCGTAACCTTTCAACTCGCTCCCATACTAATGCATCGGAGTGCGGTCGGCCCACGATAACCGCAGGCTTGCCTCGGGGTAGTTCATTCGCCAGATTTTTCGGTGTAGCCTGTGTTCTTTTAACGTTTATCTGTATTCAGGCTTATGCGGAGGATTTGTCGCTGACACTCCCGGACAGTGCCTACAAAGGAGATAATATCTCATACAGCCTTTACTGCGGTTTGGATGAGTCGATCCAGCTCGATCTGAAAATCGGTGATCACTGCGTATTTTCTTTTGACTGCTCTAACAGTCGGGATGGCCGATGCAATGTGAGCCTGATGCAAAGAGAAGGTTATAATTGCGCAGCATTATCAATCGATCATCGCTATTACCCTGTTTATAAAACGAAAAAGATTAATTCTGACTATTCACAAGTCAGCTGTGTCTCTGGAGATGGTTGTTCAAATAATAAGTGTCTGAGATGCACGTATGCGCAGGCTTATTGTTCTATCCCTAATGAAGTGGGCTGCCCCAAAAAGAAATGCCCTAAAGGACACTGTGTCATCAAAACGGTTGATTATATTGCTCATAGTCACATCAGCTTTGATTTTACGATGCCAGAAGGCTCTGTGACGCTGAGCAACTTCCATTGCAAAAAAAATACAGGTTCGAGCAGGACAAAAATCGAAAACTTTGTCATAGAGGACAGTTCTTCCAGCACAATAACCGGGATCAATATCAGTTGTGGCGAAAAAGGCAACCCTGTATTGAAATGGCAAAAGATTGATCCTGCTAATATTGGATTTATTTCAGTGGATCTTCCAGGGCAAGTCGATTCATTGATAAGGCCTGCCAGTGAAACCGAGTTGCAAATTCTTGATTTCATAGAAAGCCGATCTCTGTCAAGTGGTTTGATCAAGCTAAAAACCATCTTCTTTACACGAGAAGGCAAAAGATATGGTAAAGAAGCAAGCGTATTCTTTAATGCAGGCTCCTGTCATTAAACTGGATCACTTCGAGTGGCTACGTTAAAGGCGAATGCACAATGAACAGTTTATTATATCCAACGGTCAAGAAAAAATTACATAACAAATCAATTGTTTGCTCATTATTATTTAATACGGGTTGGATTTATGCCTGTATGCTGTTGATAATAATGCCTGCCCGTTCCCAAACCCTTACGCCATTGAGTTCCAACCGGCTTTGTCCCGGAGTTGACCATATACTTCTGAAATTACAGTGTGGCACAGACCAGCATCCGGAATTCTCCGTTACCACCCGAACAGCTGCGGGTGGTTGTACGACACATTTTGACTGCTCTCGCACCCTTTATAGACATAAGGATGGAACTCACAGATGCCTGGAGAAAACAGATAATGGCAGTGTTTCATGCCCGATATTAAATTACAGTTACACGGATGAGCGACAAAACATACCTGATTTCCAGCAGCTGGCAGCAGAAACCTATGAATTTCCTGATTATAACTGCGGTCATTCGATCAATCGTCGATGTCGTTGCTACGATCGCAACGATCGCTACGATCGCGATAAAGCAAATGCATTTTGCGTTAAAAAATATTCTTGCTCTCGTTGCTCCCCCTCTCAAAAAGGTTCTGTTAATGCCGGTTACAGTGATTTAATCATTAATACACTGATGCCTGAGGGTTTGATCGAATTTCATAACATTAAATGCTGTAGAGACAGGCACGATTCAGGTTCTTTTCAAAGTTCCACCGAGTCTGAGTGCAATGCATTTAAAAATATTAAATTCAATCATTCAGTGCCTGGGCATGTCTATCACCCGGAAATAAAATACTTCGAAAAAAAGCCTGTTTTATCATGGACGGCAACCTCTGATGCCGAGCTATTCATGATTAATTTTGATGGTGACAGCTACTATACAGAAAAAACAAACATCGTTATTCCAAATGCATTACGAAATTATAAAGGAAATATTACGATAACCTCAGTGACAATTAATGAAAAAACACAAACGTCATGCCCCGGAAAGGGTACTGAACTATTTTTTAATTCAACAGCACTTGTTACTCGGTTAATGGGGGTTGTTAACTCCGATTCCGGAGAAACAGAAATAACAGTAAGCAGGACATCTCCGGAAAAAACAAGCCACTCGTTATCCAGCTCGATACTGCCATCAGAAAATGAATCAGCCAGATCATCATCAACAGGGTATTCTCCGATAATGTTCAAATTAATGACAGCGTTCATCATAAGGGTGTTATGTATTTAACAGGGAAAATAAAATCGAATATGGAATTGTCTATGAAGACAAAAAAATTAAGGAGCCCCATCGTTACTATCTGCCAGAATCTTATCGGCAAGGGCTTGGTTTCACTATGTCAAGGAGGCCGACTAAAAGTTCAGGCGATGTTGAAGGACTCCCTGGGTAAAATACCGGTTGATCCATAGTGGCTTCAATAAACTTTTATTTCACTGTTGAATTAACAGGTTTGCACTAATAGGTTCCTTCTGATCGGGAAAATGAATGACAGGCTCTGCTTAGCTATAAATGAAAGCAGTGATCTTTTAAACTTATTTAGTGAATTAGACCTGCTGGAAGACCTTCAAGAAATAATAAATGAAATTTTAAAGTTAAGAGAAGGTGAAAAAAAATCACACATATAAGCCATATATCCTTTCAAGGGGCAAAATTCTGACCTTGGAAGAAAGTCAGAAAAACTAGTGATAGCTTTTGGTTCTGCTTGTTATAGTTCACTGAAAATTATTTGCTCACAGTAAACGCATATCGCAGTCTTCTGTGTACGACGGATTATATGCTAGTTTAGAAACTTTGTAGATATTCTGACTTTTTACTGACAATTTTCGCTCATTTTTTGTTTTTGCAAATATACAGTGCTATTTTACTTGAACTAAGAAAACCATGAGATTAGTTCACTATGAGACTCATAAATACGATTTTACTGTTAATAATATGTTCAATTTCATGTAATTTGAATGCGACGGTACTTTCAGCTGCTTCTCGCTTCATCAAACTCTACGACAATGGATTTACAAATTCATTTCATAAAGGCGCAGACAGTCATCAAGCATTTTTGAAAGCTTTTGACAGCCCTGGGTTTTCAGGAATGGAGCCAGCAATTCGAATGATGATAGCAGTACTTTCAAGTGAAACCGAACATGACTCAAAAGATCCAAAAGATCTATATCTTGAGCAATTAAAGGCATCACCAAAGGTTTCTTTACATCCTCATCCTAATTGTTTTAGTTTTACGATGTCTCTTGATCCTATATCTGGACCAGGTGGTGTGCTTGATGTTACATTTCAGAACATGCAAAAAAACAAATATTTAGAGGAGCGGTTGAAGCTTATCTTGATAAGAAAATTGAAAATAATTGATGAAAGTAGTGAATTTATGAAGTTATTTAGTGATTTAGACATAATGGAAGATTATCAAGAACTAAAGAGCGAAATTGAGGGGTTAAGTCAATCCGAATAAAAACATGACCTATATGGACCATCGTTCTTTCTACCCTTCCCCCGTCAATCCTGGCGGATGCCACTCTATATCTACCGCTTCGGAGCTGTGCATTACTACTCCGCCCATTAATATCAAACAGCAGGCTATACCTTTCTTAAACATGGGGCCATGATTTGATGCTCCGGAATATCAGGGTGCTACTATCAGTCATTGCAGTCGGCATATAGCTGAGGCGAGATAATATTATCGACTACTACTTCTGATAAGGCCGAAAGAACAGCCACTGCGACCCAGGACTAATTGTTGAGAATACAACCGACCATTTAGTAGGCTGGCATTTTTCCTTATACGTTGTCGTTACCTGCTCTGTTCTTTTTTATTTTTAGTGATCACTTTTATTTTGTATTCAGGTGCCCACATCAGCTCAACATCAACGGCGGCACTGGAAATAAACGACTCCAAATCTGAGTCCATTGATACACCCTGAACAATGCTTCCCCAGCTTATTGTTGCTTCTCCTTTTATGAAGTCACCCAGTGCCACTTTTTTTACTCCCTGCTTCCCAGCTAAATCAAATGACAACTGAAAGCCGCTGTCCCTGGAAAACTTGTCTTTACGCTTTATTTTTGTCTCGCCTTTGGCAGCATCGTAGACACCTGAAACTAACTCAATTTTACCCAATCAGGGCTTTTTATAAAGAGGGATGGCTTTAAAAGCTCGCTGCAATAGCAGCCACAGATACAACCAAAAGGCTAAAGACTCCCGCTGTTAAGGAAGCAGCGCCAGCAGTAGCTGTGCATGTCTTTCCGCTGCAAGTTCCACCTGAATTACAGACACATGTACTTGTCTGCAATTTTCCAGCTTTGCCGTCTTTAATGCTACATTCACCAAAGCAACCACAGGCTGTGCAATCGCTACAAGTCCAAGTGCCAACTTCTACGCCACCCAAGCTGACACCGTTGAACGTACAACCAGTTGCTTTCCCGCTAGACTCCCTTTTGCTTCTAGCAGACCGCTTACTAATATGTGTTGCTTGTTTATGAGTATTTCCGACACAAGCACCAGCCCCATCAGCCAGACAAACCACCTTCTCACCTGATATAACAGGGCTTCCAGGAGGGAGGTTAGTATCAGAGTGAAGCGGTTGGAACTGCCCCCCATGTTTCACCTCTATATCACCTAAGCGAACGGTTGCGTGCCCGACAGTAAGGCTCTCCCCCTGTTGCAGGAAATAAGCCCGTGGTTCATTACCAGAAGCAGCAAGCCCTGTAACAGAGAACAAGCTATTTGGGCTTACTGCTCGGTGTAGCGAAGCGGAAAGAATCCCTTTCGCTGTTTCATCGGTATTAATAGCGGATAGATGCCCAATGCTTTGTCGGCTGTTATCCAACAGGTTTACTGTACCACCCATACTAACCTGTTCAGCTATGGTTTTAGCGCAGGCTGGCGCAGTAGCAACATGGCCAGAGGAAAGTAAAAGACCTTGGCAGGGCAGGCTCTCAGAAGACGGTCGGACTTCCGAGATGGAGGACGACGAAAAGGAGACTAAATAATCAGGTCTAGTGTTGAGAACAGAGCTGGCATGTACTGACAAATAGCTCAGTAGATTTATAGCTAATATAAGAAAGCGAGAAACAGAGGAAATCACAAGCTACACTCCCGAAATGGTACGGAAACACAACAAACATCGCACTTCCAAAAACAGAGTAAAGAGAAAGAGCTAACACTATTCGTTCGCAGCGAAAATTATAGTCACTTATCAGGGCAGTGCTTTTCAATTATCCTCAAACCCATAAAATTCCAAAGACAAAAAACGACACAAAGGAAATTTAGCAAAATCGTCGTCAACCCTCGCCCAATCGGCTATCACTTAGTCACAAATTCTATACTGGGCTTAACCTCTCTGAGACGAGTCAAGACCATGCTTCCACTGTCTCCTCAACAATGAGGGTGTCGCAAAACTCCAACAGCTCGTTCCTATGCTCTGAGTTCGTCATACCCGGCTTCATCTCGTCATTCCCGCGAAGGCAGGAATCCACACTGACTCTCCACCAGAACCATACTGCCCGGTGTCCCCCTGGCCTTGTCATCCCCGAGAAGGCAGAGATCCACCGTTGGCGCTGGATTCCCGCCTTCGCGGGAATGACGACTTCAGAGCGTGAGAACGAGCTGTTGAAGTTTTGCGACACCCTCCAATGGGCTGAACATACTTTCGAGTTGCGCAGAATTAGATGATAAACGTCGTGCAAAGAGACTAACCCGTGTAGCTGCTGAACTAGATGCCCACACGGGCTCATCTTTAGCCTCCTCATCGTCGTAAAAACCAATGTTCACTTTCCGACGGATATTAACCGAGGAATCAGCTCAGGCTATAGATTCAACAATATGGCCAGCGAGGCTATGACCCCCAAAGCATTGGTCACTGGGGTTGTACCCGCTGATGAAGTGGAAACCGGGTTGTTACTGAAAGTCGCATTGGTAATAGAAGCAGAGGACTGAGGCTCTGTCATGCAAACAGCTGAGTCAAAGTAGAACTGACCCGTCCACCAGCCTTGAGGTGTTTGGCAAGTACAGTGAACTACCCGCCCCTGAAGGATGGAGTACATTGTGGTGCATGAGGTGGTGCATGAGGTGGTGCACTTGCTGGACCCCTTCTACAATGAACGCTTTAAGCAATTGATGACGCATTATATGCTGAACTGGCGGTCTTATCGGGATGAGCTGAATAGCTTGCCGGTGCAGTATGAGGATTGGGGGTATTGACAGCCATAGTTTGTGCTAACAAAGCCGGGCTGGATTTTGTTCATTATGTCCAAGATTGAAATTACTCAAAGAGAAATGGATCGTGCATTCAGAAGCCACCATGAGGCGACACGTCACCTACCATCATCGTGTAACCCTTCCAAACTGGTTTGCCTTTTTTACGCTGTTGAGTGTGGCTTGAAATCACTTATTATTGAGCGTGAAAGGCATCAAACTTCTGAGGGTATCGATCATTACGGGTTTGAACACAACATTAACAAGATGTTGAGTCATCTTCGCTGTGGAAAAAAGCTGAGGCTACCTGTGAATATATCTCTTGATACGAGCAAACCGAATACTCACCGTGATACCGACCAGAGTAAGTTGAACCAGGTTTGGCGGTATGGCGTTAAAATTAAAAATCAGGCAGATCATACACATATCACTCAAACCCTCGAGAATATCTGTCATTGGGTTAAGGAGCAGTATTAATGAACCTCTATAGCTGGCTGGATGCCGAACGACTGCTGGCATCCAAAACTCAGAACTTCACACACTTTCCTGAGGGTATAGCCGACATCCGTGCTTATAGTGAAGCGATCGAAATAGACCTTGAAGGTGACGATCAAACCCTTGCCTTCGATTTTGTAAAAACAGTATTTGGAAATAACTGGCATCATGATGAACGAAAAATTGAGCTGGCTTATGGCTCACAAAGCTCGATAGATGTTGAAATCATCACGGACTGTGAAGAACAGAACCCACGCCATCCAAGACCGCTTTGGCAAGACCTTGGTTATGATGGAGCAACGTCAATACTGCCAAAAAGCCCTGAACCTTTCGAAGGGAAGTGCAGGCTTGCAGCCTTTCACTCCTTTAAAGGAGGTGTTGGCCGCACCACTTCATTATTGACATGGTTTAAGGCGCTTCAGGTGAATTTCCACCATCGTGAAAGCAATCGTGGGAAATTAAAAGTGTTGCTTGTCGATGCTGATATTAAAGCGCCGGGGCTGACCTATTTGTTCAAAGACAGCGACAAACCGGATGTATCATGGATTCAGTTTCTGGAAGCCAGTCACTACCCTGCGGTTGATGAGTCAACCACGATTGCTACTTTTGCCAAAGAGCTTGATCGTTATACAAAAAGTGAAGCCGGTTTTGAATACTGCCTGCTCCCTGCCTTTTCCGATAGCGAAGCAGATATTGAAAAACACAGTGAAAGCAAATCGGGAATGGCTCAATTAATCAACATTTCTGTCCGACCAGAACACCTTGCCCGAACCTACGAGCAACCCTGGCGTTGTACCGATATGCTACAAAAGCTGGGAAATCAACTTCAAGCGGATTTGGTTCTGATTGACTTGAGAGCCGGACTCAGTGAACTCTCGAGCCCGCTGTTATTTGATCCGAGGGTGGAGCGATTTGTTGTGACCACTTTGGCCGAGCAGGCTATTAAGGGTACAGAATTCATTCTGAATCGCCTGACCTCTCTGGCCAATAATCGGGATTGGCGCAATAAATTTGGTGAAAAGACATTAGACCCTCGAGTCATCACCACATTTGTCAATGAAGAGTTCAAAAAAACCGATCAGTACAAAGCGGGCCTCGAACGACTGACTGCTGCGTATACGCCTGATATATACACTGATGATGCTAACGCCACTAACGGCCTTGAGATTAATTCAGTTCTCAACTGTTGAACCTCGGGGCACTGGACAGCACACTTTCAGTTATAGAGCATGCAAGCCCACTGCTCAATAAAGGGTTAAACTGGGCCAAAGGCTTCTTTGATGCTGATTAACTAGCACATAGTTTCAATGAGTTTGATGTGAACAATCTCCGCTCAGGGTGAACGGAGCTTGAGTGTCATTAATAGAGGGAACCCATCAATTACATTGAAACCGTGTACTAGTGCAGCCAAGCCTTGATATCCATACAGGCCACTCGTTCCGATACTCTGAGGTCGTCATTCCCGCGAAGGCGGGAATCCAGCGCCAACAGCGGGTCTCTGCCTTCTCGCGGATGAAAAGGCCAGGGGGGCACCGGGCAGTATGGTTCTGGTGGTGAGTCAGTGTGGATTCCCGCCTTCGCGGGAATGACGGGAGTGAAGCCGGGAATGACGAGAATGAAGCCGGGAATGACGGGAGTGAGGCCGGAAATGGCGGGAGGGGAACGGGTTTTGCGACACCCTCTGTTGCGTGGGAACGAGGGGTGTATGGATATCAGAGCTTAGCTGCACTAGCTATCAACTAAAAAGCGTTAATTCCGACCAGCACCGGGAAGCTCCACAATGCCTGAGCAATAATAAAGTCAGCAGCCCTCTGGCTATTTGTATAAAATATTCCAGTTCGCTGAATTTTGGTAAAAAGCACTTCCTGCCTGAGGAGCCTATTTATAATGAGCCTGCATACCAATCTGGCAGGAAGGTTAAGGAATACCAATCTGCGCAAGAGCCATGGACTTTTCCCGGTTTTTGAAGCCGTTGTGAACTCTCTGCAAGCTCTTGAAGAAAACAACAATTTGCTCACAGGCGGCACTGTGACACTAAAAATACTACGTAGTCAGCAGGCTTCCTCTGAACTTGACGACTCTGGGCACTGCTCAGAAATAGTCGGCTTTGAAATCCATGATAATGGCATAGGCTTCAACGAAGAAAACATGGCATCGTTTGAAACCCTTGACTCTGATCATAAGATAGGAAAAGGGTGCCGGGGAGTGGGTCGTTTACTGTGGCTCAAAGCATTCGATAGAGCGGATGTTACCAGTGCCTTCAAATCAAACTCGTCAGGTATCGTTAAACGGCAATTCTCGTTCAGTGCCGCTCAAGGGATAAAGACTCAGGATCCTGAGCCTGACCCGAATGGCGAAGGGCCTTTCTCTATCCTCACATTATCTGGCTTCGATAAAAAGTATCGTGATGCCTGCCCAAAAACGGCGACCAGCATCGCTAATGCTTTATTAGAACATTGTCTTTGGTATTTTGTCAGAGAAGATTCTGTACCCCGCATAACTATAAAGGATGGGACAGAAACTATTGCCCTGGAAAACTTGTTTGATCAGTACATGCATAGCAAAGCCAGTAAAGAATGTATTGATATAAAAGGCTATGCGTTCAGGCTGACCCATATAAAATTTCATGCTTCGACCAAAAAGAAGCACTCTCTCGCCCTTTGCACGGCTAACAGGCTGGAGCAGGAAATTCCCATTAGTCATTAAATCCCGGGGCTGTTTGGCAAAATATCGGATGAGGCTGGTGAGTTCATCTACACCTGCTACGTTTCATCCGACTATCTGGACGACCATGTTCGTCCGGAGCGCACTGCATTTGATATAGCTGATGATATAGGGGGTATTCTTGAAGATGTCGAAGTCAGTTTCAAAGATATGCAACGTCATGTTCTGGCCAGAAGCAAGCAGTACCTGAACAATTATCTAAGTGAAAACCTGAAGGCCGGTCGTGAGAGAATCCGGCCATTGAAAGTGACATGGACTTATATCAGAAGAAACTGAAAGCATACCTCAAAAAAGCAGAGGATTTTAAGAAGTCAGACCTGGCCAGCTATGTCTCTCATCGACGTGTTATTCTTGATTTGTTAGAGAAATATATTGGACAAATGGACAACGGGAAATATGTTCATGAAGAGCTGATTCATCAGCTTATTATGCCCATGCGGAAAACCTCTGAAGAAGTCTCCACAGATGCCTCAACCTCTGGCTTATTGATAAAAGACTGACTTTCCATGATTTTCTGGCCTCCGATAAATCACTTCGTTCCATGCCGATTACGGATGATAGCTCTGCGAAAGAGCCTGACTTGTGTGCACTGAACATTAACGACAATCCCATTCTGGTTTCTGAAAAAAAATCAATGCCCTTAGCCTCTCTGACAGTGGTTGAGATCAAGCGACCTATGAGGAATGATGCCTCAGAGGGAGAAGATAAAAACCCTATTGAGCAGGCTCTTGGCTACCTGAAGCGCATCCGTGAAGGTAAGGTAAAAACCACATCAGGCAGACCTATCAGGAACAGTCAGGAAATACCCGGCTATGTCTACGTCATTAGCGACCTGACCCCAACCATGGTAGAACGATGCGAGCTGGCGAGCCTGACCGAAACCTATGATGGAATGGGTTTCTTTGGTTATAACAAGCCTCGAAATGCTTACATTGAAGTCGTTTCTTATGATCGCCTGCTGCAATCAGCAAAAGAGAGGAACCGGGCTTTCTTTGACCAGCTCGGCTTACCTGCGTAAGTTCGACTACTCACCCGGCAAAGGAAGTCGAAACCAGCGGCACACTCCGGGTGGCAGTCGGTGAGATTGATGGAGAAACCGACGTTTGAAACTTATTTTCAAACTGGTTAATACTCTGAATAAGAATATTCAGGTCATCCTGTTGAATGCTGCCATCTCTATAACGAATACCGGTCAGGCGCGGCTGGTCAAAACTGTCTTTTCCTGATTTGGATTTCCCGGTGATATAAAACAGGTCTTCTACTTCCTTACCCTCATGTTTGAATTTGACTCCAACTTGAACAACGCCAAGACTTTCCGTTAAAGTGATGTCATTGATAGCTACATCGCCAAAATCCAACTCCAGATTGCCCTCTCCCAATACCTGTATAAGGTCTATGCCGCCCCATTGTTCGTATTGATAAACCATTGTCCCCCGGGACCGATGCCTTATATGGTCATCCCCAGCCCCCGATTCAACCCGCCCATTTAAGGCGGATGAGCCCAGCTCAAAGGTGTTATCAAGGTCATCTCCCTTTAATAAAACATCAGTCTTACTGTTCCATTTAAAATCCCTGATCTCTTTAAGAAGCACGTTCAAAGTCTGACCAGAGGTAACCTGTTGCGGATCAAGATCAAGATCGACCTTAACTGTCTGATTGTACTCGGTTGCCATTGCGGCCGCCGGGCCCTGGCATGGCGTGTAACAGTTAATGGCTTCTCCATAAGAAAAGGGTGTTAACTCGGTTATATTGTAATTTTTGCCCCCTTCGGTATCCCATACTAAACCTGTTACATTACAAGGCAAAAAGCATTCAGTCTGGTTGAGCAAAGAAGAAGAAACAGTCGGGATAGGAGAGGCACCAGTAGGCACCAGAGGCAAGCAAAGCGCAGAGCAGTTTCCCAATACCGACCATTGATCACCCAGAGGAACCTGCAGTTGCGGTGCCTGGTGATAATCAAGCAACTCGACAGAACTTTCATTGCACTGAAGTCCATTGTACGAAAACTGACGTTTATTACTGGTACTCGAATCCCTCCCACTGCCTGCAGGTGAGCCACTGGAAAAACATGGGAGGGATTCAAGCTCTTTGAACTCAGGCTCAGTGGAGTTGTTTGCCCTGGCAAGCAGATCTTCCCCCCCCGGTATCTTGGTTAATTCAGGCGCCTCCTCCTTAAGAACAGTCAATGAAGTATTAGGAAACACAAGGGGCTGAACACTTGGCTTTAATTGGGTAGGAGTCGGTGTTACCTGAGTAAACTGAGTATTTTTTGTGGGGGTAAGTCGATTTTCGACAGTAGCCGCAGGCTTTGCAGTTGCAGGTACCGGAGCGATGGTGGTCACTGAACCCGTAGCATTGGGGCTAACCTTTGGCTCCGTTAATTCAGCATCCTTCCGGAAGTTTTCCAAAGATTCCATACTTTGGTTCTCAACAAAGTCGGTATGATCCAGAGTTAAGCGCTGCTGACCCACGGTGACAGTCTTTGGCCCGCCCCCCTTGACCACCACACCCAGCTCAGGGGAATCGATTCGTTTTAACCGAGTCAACTTTCCGCTGGGTGTTTCTGCCAGCAAAGCTGCGGTTCTGGCGTTAACTCTGCCAGCCACCAAAACCACCGCGTCCAGCCAACCTCTGGCACTGTCCCCAATCTGCGTTCTGCTGCGTAAAGCCCTGGGCAAAGGAGCAAGCACTTCAGACTGGATAAGCTGGCCATTTTGATAAATCATCAAATCGTTCTGATTCTGGGACACCAGCAGGTGCGTTTTTTTGCCCGGTGGGAAAAAGTCATTGGCGTCAATCCTTCGTTCTTTCCCTTCAGACGACAATACCCTTATAACCAGATCCTTCCCCTGACTGACCAGCAGGGTCATTGCCCCCTTGTCGCTGTCCGTCAAGTCAGAAAAATCAAACAACTCAACCTCGGCAGATCCAGACACATCTCCAGACACACCAGGACTGACAAAACAGGACAGTGTCATCTGTCCCCCCGTCAGAATATTCTCAAACGTTGTTGCTGGCTCAAACTTTTGCACCATCAGGTCGGACAACTTGATGCCCGGATAGTTAAAATGGACGTTCTCAAGCCCGGTTCCATCTTCCTTGCAGGAGATAGTCACCGAGTTCCAACCGGTATCCAGCAGTCGCACAGTTCCGGTGTCACCAACGACAATGGTTTCAAGCCTGGCCCCGGTTTTAACCTGCACATCTCCCAAGGTAACCGTTAACTGTTTCACCTCCGGTGATGGGATAAATTGGCCAGAACCGGATACCTGCCAGTGGATAGACTCGAATCCGGACACTGAGCCTTTTACCTGCCCATCCACAGCAATGTGCTGTTGGTTGCCATCAACAATAAACGACGTACCGACGGAGACTTTGGGGGCAAGCACCAGCGAATCATAGCCCTCACCGCCTCCGAGATAACCCCAGCGTAAATCCGTTACCGTGAACTGATCATCACCGCCCAGCCCAAAAAAGGCACCTGTCTCCCCTGATGAGTGCCACTTGTCAGCACCCGGAGTACCCAGACGTACTATACAATCTGACGAGGACGCAGCAATGTCAGTCAATGGGCAGAACCCAGCCGTTTTCTCAAACACATTACGGGCACTAAGCTGCAGCAAGTGCTCATCACTGATGTCCTTGTTTGACCCGGAAAGCAACACCTGTCCGTAGGCCCGGGCCAACCCGCGCCAATCCATGGCCGACAGGGAACATATTGCCTTTGTCCCTCTGGTGGGCTGAACGGTTGGGCAGCTTAATGTGACCAGCGGATCATTCTCATAATTATCCCAGACAACCGGCCACAACTGGCCCAGCGTCATTCCCAGGGGAAAATGGTTCCCGCCAAAGAACAGCAGCAACTGTCCCTGGCGTTCCAGCACCCTGACCTCCTCAAGTCTTGCCTTGTTGAGGATTTGTGAGGGTTGTGGAAAATCGCGGGTGAGCGACCAAATGTCTTCCAACCGCAAAACTCTATGATCCAGCTCAATGCGCTCAACCCGATCCGAATGGTTGCTATTAAAATAATTCTGATATCGTCTCCGATCCGAAACGCTGGTCAAAGAAGTCGTTTTCAGGCTTTCGCCATCCTTGAAAAGATAAATCATCAGGTCATCATTCTCTTTACGAAAGACAACCTGACTATCTTGATTAACGTTCACCACCAACAAATCGGCGCGCCCCGGCGCCTCGACAATCTCACTGTAACCATCGCCCTGCTGAAACAACCCTTTTTTGCTGTTTTTATCCGCAACAAAGACCTGTCGTCCATCCGGTTCAGGAATCATACCCGGCAAACGTTCAATAGACTGGAGCCAGTCACGAACCGTATCCTGACCATCAAGGTAGTACCTGGCACCCAACTCCAGATAGTCAGGATAATGAGTCAGAGCCACTTCAACTGAATCACACTCAGACGACAGCTTCACCAGGTTTCCGCTGGGGGATTTGGCCAGCTGACTAATGGCCTCATCAGCCATCGGATGATCGACCACCATCAGCCCGGCAACGGTCAAGGTTGCGTTACTGGGATTCTGAGTGCTCACCGCCAGCGCTTCCCGACCCAGAAAATTCACGGGCCTGATCATCCGTTTTGGCACATCAACCCTGACGCCTTCCAAAACGTTTTTCCCATCTTTATAAATGCCCACCAGGCCCTCACGATTCACCCGCAGCGCCAAATGCAGCCACTGGCCATCCTGAAAAAAATCAGATACCCGCCCATGAAAGCTGGTTTCAGCAGCAGCGTCGGAAAGGGTCAGTTCCAGATCATCACGGCCCGTTTTATCTACCCTGATGCCATGACGACCAACGTCATCAGCAAAATAAATAATGGGAAGCAAGGCCTGATCCAGACCAGAAACCCGCAACTGCAAGGACAGTGTCATGGCTCCACCCGTCAATAAGCCCGGTATTTCCAGCCATTGACTTCTTTCAGTTAACTTCCGTGCATTTTTGAAGCCTGCACTATTTTCACCAGAGAGGGGCCCGCCATGGCTGACCAGTTGCCCTGGCTCAACGGACTGCCAGGAAATGGACCTGAGCTGTTCTGGCGGAGATGGCAAAGAGAGCCCGAAGGTTTGTGATTGACCCGGATCAAAACTGACAAAAACCCTGGCCCCTTCACCCACAGCAAGCTGGTTATGGCCGGGCCCCGGGTAGACATCCGCTGTCGCATTGCGAACCAGGAAAGTATCGTGCCCCTCTTCACCGAAGAGCTTGTAGTGGCAGCCAGAAACTCCTTCCGTCTGGTTGGGTTTCCGGCAGCCCAGTGCCATCAGGTCATCATTGCCGATGCCTGCATGAAGCACCGGATCGTCAGCCTCTGCAATCAGGATGTTGTCCAGACGGGGATCCTTTATCAACCGGTCCTGATAAAAAAGCTTTAAATCTTGCTTGGTCAGGGGAGCCGCAGACGTTTTGTTGCCTTTTTCAGTATCCTCAATGCGCAGATAAGGAAAATGCTGATGGAGTGCTTCGACAAAATGCCCGGTGTCCAGGCTGCCATCAGGACGAACCCTTCTTGGCACAGCGTCCATGGTGATGTTTACCCAGTACTGTCCCTGGTCTTGAAAGGCCAGCTGACTGAAATTCCCATTCAGTACCAGCCCAATATTCTTAGAGGTGGCCCCTTTGCCTCTGAGCATCAGCATATTGCCATTATCCGGGTCAGCAATCTCTGACCCCCTGGCTTGCCAGTCGATGAGATAAAAATCCTTGCCTTTATCGCCCATCAACCGGTCAGGACCCTGATCCGCAATCATTTTATCATCGCCAGGGCCGCCATAATGAACATCGGAACCTGGCCCACCCACGGTGGTAGTGCCCAGGCTATCGTTACGAAGGCTGGCATGGAGTATGTCATCGCCTTTGCCACCGTTCAGGGTTGCTCCCTCTGATAGATCCACCAGGCGGTCATTGCCATCAGCCCCATTGGCTAAATGTTCGGCCAACGTCAGGAAAAGGACATCGTCACCCTGGCTGCCAAACAGGTTTTCAATGTCGTATAACTGATCTTTGATGCCTCGCGATCTGGGTAAAGTCGAACTCTCCTCATAACGAAAGACGACAAAGCCTGAACGACAAGTGACCGAAACATTGGCTGACCTGCCAAGGGTGTCGTCATTTGGACAAGGCAAGCCGGCCTGTTCGACATAGTCTGACCAATCCGGGTCAAACCAGTGGGTGCCATTAAACCCGCCCTGACCGTCTGACAGTGCCTGATAATCCTGTAAAATCATAATACCCGTGGTACCGGGGGGTAATACCAGGGCCTGATAATCGACGGTATCCGTGCCATTGCCGCCAGAAACCAGGTGGGTTCCCTCAAACAGTAGAAAGCGATCGTTGCCTTCCCTGCCATGGACTTCCTGGTTGTCGCCTGCCCGGGGAGTGAAAACATTATCAAGCTCATCGCCGTAAAGAGTATCGCTACTCACACTGCCGGTGATCCGCTCAAATCCCGCGACATGAAATAGCTCCCCGGTTCCAACCCTGGCCTTGCCCGCTTCCAGATCTAACCAGACGCCCTGTCGAGTTTCAAACACCAGGGTATCGATGCCGTTACCACCATTGAGGCTGGGTTTTACCGCCTCCTGCCCGGAATCCAGAACAATAACCAGATCATCGCCTCCGCCCATATCCACAGTGTCGTCGCCACCGCCCGTGGTATATTGCTCGTTATCGTCCGATCCGGAATAATGATCGCTATTGCCAGTACCAACAATATGGTCAATTCCGGTAAACTGATCTGAAAATGATTTGTCTGGAGATTGTCTGTTATTGGCTTTCCATGTATGAAGAACTCTTCCGCTGGCCATATCCACCGAAATAGCATCCAGCGTGTAGGGAATGAAGGGCCGACCTTTCAGCCAGGTCCGGGTCGCCACCTGATACAAAAGCGTGTCGTATCCGGGACCGGCGGTAATGGTGTTACTTCCCATTCCTGTGGAGAACTGGTTATCTCCGCCCATATCAATTAAACGATTATTACCGCTGCCTCCGATAATTCTATTATTTTCATCGGGGTTTCCGGTAATCCTGTCATCACCGTCCTGAGCGACCAGGGTCGTTACATCTTGCACCTGCAAGCGCCCATCTTTTTTGTAGGTTAAATCGATGGTCACTGATGGCGAATCAATCGTTGAGAATTCGACCGACCATTGAGTAGGCTGGCATTTTTCCTTATACGTTGTCGTTACCTGCTCTGTTATTTTTCCATCTTTAGTGATCACTTTTGTTTTGTATTCAGGTGCCCACTTCAGATCAACATCAACGACGGCACTAGAAATAAACGACTCCAAACTTGAGTCCATTGATACACCCTGAACAATGCTTCCCCAGCTTATCGTTGCCTCTCCTTTTATGAAGTCACCCAGTGCTACTTTTTTTACTATCTGCTTCCCAGCTGAATCAAATGACAACTGAAAGCCGCTGTCCTTGGAAAACTTGTCTTCACGCTTTATTCTTGTCTCGCCTTTGACGGCATCGTAGACACCTGAAACTTTTAGCTTTAATACATTATTCGCAAGATCCACCACCAGGCGGACAGGTGCAAAATCCAAGCACTGGAATTTCGTCAGGGGCAACGATGTCGGTTTAACAAAATGTTCAAGTAAAATAGATTCTAAGAATGACAACACTGGAGACTTCGTTGTTGGCTGTGTACTCGGAACAACGACAGAAGTCGACAGCCGTTTGAATTTCAACGTAACAATGGGCCTCAGAGTACTGATTAGCTGATCCCTGCCTCCTCCACCCTTAATCAGATGCTGGGTGTGAGTGGTATCAGAAAAATAAATTTCATCATTGCCTTTGCCACCCTCGACAGTATGATGCCCAGCCTTCAGGAAAACCTTATTACTCCCTTCATGCAACCGCATTGTCGTGGTTCCACCATCAGCCAGTACGGTGTCATCACCCCCGTAGGTATACACTATGTTATCGCCAGCCCGGGGAATAAAGGTAGTGCTTTCATCATTCCCCTTCATGATATCGTCGTGATTTGATCCCTCAAAGATTTCGACATTGACATACACATCACCATACGACAATTGGCTTTTATCTCTGGTGAGGTCGATGGTCACTCGCTGGTTACTTTGTGCATATGAGACCCTGTCAACACCTGGGCCGCCGTCGACGTATTTCCGGCTTTTCTCTGAGGCCTTAATAGATATGGTATCCCGCCCGGCTCCGCCATAGACTTCATCAAACTCACTCCCGGTGACAATCTGGTCATCGCCAGATGATCCCTTGAAGAAATTACGGCCACTCTTACCTACCATCAGATTGTTCTGGTCATCTCCGATTATTTTGGTGCTGTAAGCACTGCCAACTACGTTTTCAATATTTTTGACCTCCCCCTGGGTTCCGATAAAATCCATAAGACCCGCGTAAAATCGAACCACCGGGTTATTAAGGTGAGTGTAACGCCTGCTATTACTCTTATCGTAAAAGGATTTAAGGTTGGCATATTCAAGCAACTGTGTATGATTAAACTCAATCAGGCGATCCTCTTTATCACTCAAAAAGTACATAGTGATTGAACGATCCTTCTTCTCCTCCTTGAGCCCCTTGGTATGTATATACAGAGCTCCCTCGTACACTTGGTTTTCTTTAATATAATCAATGCCCGCCACTCCATAAAAAACACAGCAATTTTCAAGAGTTTTATATGCTGAACTGTCTGCACAACGGGTCTTTTGATGAAGCAACTGACAACCGCCACCGGGCATTTTTTTTTCATTTACAACCCCATAAATTCGTCCTTTTGCATCAGCCTTCAGGCTGTTGTAAGAATGATGACGATGCTTATCCACATTCAGGGCAAAGATGTCTTTTTTAGACTGGGACTTATAAAGCTTTTTGTGCTCTTTAGCTTCCCAGTGCTTAACTTCCTCTCTGCGAAGAAGGGCGATAACAACATCACCCACTTTATAAACTTCTTTTGCAGGGAGTTCTTTGAAAGGTTGAATATCAGTACCAATTTCACTGAACGGCACCACATCCTCATCATCAGGGCAACCTGAACGACTTCGGGATATGTCAGTTTTACCTTTGCAGTTTTTCAGACTGGAATAACTATGAACCAGGAAGGTCGTGGGGTCACCCGCATAATTGATAAAGTTAATACCTGAATCGTGAACCCGCAGGCTATCTTTACCTTTCTTCTGCAAACCATACAGGTCCTTCAAGATACCGAAGTCATTGCCCTCCTGCTTTTTCCGCTCTAACAGTTCAACCAACCGGTTGGTGAACGTTTGTTTTGAGAGATCTACCTCAAACAGATAGGGGAAACCATCCTGCCCCGTTTTCAGCGCTTCCTGATTAAACTTGGCAACCACACCAGAAGAACTAAAGGTCGCTTTTTCATAGCAGAAGACGCAGTGATATTGGAGCTTTGAGAAATCATCAATCTTCCGTACCCCCAAATCAGTTTTCAGGCACTGTACCTGGTACATGCCCTTAAAATGGGTCTCAAACACAGGGCTGGGCAAGACCAGAGTGTCCTTACCGGCCTCACCGTCAATAACAGCAAACCCGGTACCGGGGCTTATTTCATCGTTACCTTTCCCTCCCTCCTGAACTACTTTACCGAGAGTATGCACGAGCCTGTCATCACCGGCACCCCCACTCTGAAACACTCCCCCCACCAGCAGGTCATTACCAGCGCCACCGAAGGCTTTCCCCTGGTGCATCTCGAGGAAAATCTTATCTTCGCCCCCCAGTCCATGAACTTCTTTATCGCCTTTTGCCACCACATAGTCGTCTTTATCCGTGGTGCGCGCCAACAGCTTTTTGGACAGTGCATCCATATCCCAGATTTTGATGCCTTTTTCACCGCTGCTCTCTAGATCCCTGACGACCTGGTGTCGTAAAGTTCGCAAATCCACTTCATAGGTTTTAAAGCGATCTTTAAGATGCTGATCTGCCGTTTCCCTCCAGGCAAATCGGCTATAGCCTTCCTCTGCTGCGTCCCCGGCCAACTTATCGATAAAGTCTGTAAACGCCTTACTCGTCATCAGGGCATCAAAGTCCTGACGGGCATTGGTGGGCGGGATAAAAAGACCGATGATGGTCTGAACCAGTCCAAGCAGGGTGGAAATGATATCCAGTAAAAAACCAACCGGTGCCAGAATCACCGAGGCTTCCATAACAGTACTGACCGCATCCAAAGCAAGACCAATGCAGTCCAGTGCAGCATTCACTGCATAAAATGCCACCTGGGCACTATTGCCTGCCTCACTGGCATCCTTCGCAGCCATGACACTGGAAGCCAGGGCGGCCGCACCTGCCGCCACGGCAACAAAGCCTCCCACCATGGGAACAAATCTGGCCAAACGGGATGTGGTTTTCGCCGATAATTTGATGGCGCTTTTCCCTACCAGCCTTGGCGCATTTTCAATGGCCGCACCGGCAAGACCCAGCCCTTCATCGGCAAAGCCGGCAGCTTTGGACAGTGCCGAGTGCGCTGTTCTGGACAAAGCGTAAATGCTGCCAGTGTATCCCAGTGCCACCCCGGCAATCCCCGTGGCATAGGTTTCTGGTGACAGATAGTCCCGATATTTATTCAAGTTGTACAGCGACACCGAGCTTTGGGCCAGGCCGGTTATCCCCATACCCACACCGAACGCCATCTGACCCTTGCCAAACCAGGGCTTGGCGGACAGTTTTGCCTGAACGTTCTGAAATTTTTTCAGGGTCAGGGATTGGTCAACCTTGTGTTTCCTGAGCCAGCGGTCAATCATGTTTTCCCGCAAAGCTCCAGCCTGTTTCAGGGCATCACTGCTTTCATGGCTGCCTTTTTGATCCACCATGGACTCAACAATGGCCTTGAATTCGTCGCTTCCCCTGATAGCCTCCCTCAAGTCGCTGATGTCTTCCGCAAAAACTTCCTTGCTGGCAAAACCTTCCTTGCTGTATATCTCCAGAACACTGTCTATAGCCGCGTCCACAGAACTGGCTTTACCCGTCGACAACAACTCCACCAGCTTCGTCATCACCTTCTGCTGGAGTTTGCTATCATCCGCAGGGCTGACTCCCGAAACGGCAGCAAATCTCTGGTTGGCAAAGAGATTAATGGTTTTCAGCAGCTCTGCCGCCTTACCCTCAGTACCCGATGCCATCAGTTGCTGTTTTAGCGCCTCCAACTCCCTGCTGGTCAGGGCTTTATCCAGCTCATCATCCACCTGATCGAGGGTTTGGATGGCAGAGCGACCACAGCTCTCACCCGTAGCCCTGCGACAAATAACCTTGGCTATATCCGGCTCCGGCTTGGGCAGGTTCAGTGTTCTGCTAAAAGCATTAAGCCGTTTGCGAAAAGGCTCCTGGCCGATATTCCAGTCGCTCTCATCGCCGGACATGGTTTGCAGTAATTTAACGCTGTTTGAAATTCTCTGATTCAGTAATTCAACGCTGTTCGAAATTTTCTGTTTCAGTAACCGCGCACTGTCTGCACTGTCACTACTGCCAAATGCGTCCAATTCTCTTACTAACCCGGCGGCTGTTTCCAGACGATCCAGTTTGGCCGCCACGTCCAGGCGGGCTGGCATTACCCTGACCCTGCCCGGGTCGTTGATCGCGAGACCTTCAGGATTATTTCGAACCCCGAGAGCTACCAGGTCGCTGCCGGTGTGTTCTCCGCCAATCGCTTTGTCCAGCACCTTAAACAGCGTTAAGGCTCCTACTGCCACCAGCCCCTGCGTCTTTGTGGTGCCAATAACCATCCGGTTTTGCCGGGTATCCACCCAGGAGGCATCCAGAGTCAGCGTCGGATTTAACTCCACTTCAACCCGGGTGCCCCGGAAATCCAACGACAAAATCTCTACATTAGTCAGCCTGCTTAAAGCGTCCACCCGCCGGCACTGAACGTCTTCAAGGCGTTCATCCGCTGCCAACTGTCCGGCAATATCACTGAGCTCAAGTTTCAGCAGCTCACGAGCAAGTTCAGAACGCGCCTGCCATTGGTTACGATCAGCAACAATGTCTGTTTTTTGCTCATCACTGACCCGATCAATCAATGCCTGCCCAAGTCGATTCCGATCATTGGGAGCAAGCGCACCGACTCGTCTGGCAATGTCTTCAGACAGGGACTGCGGGGGTTCGGCAACATCGCTGAAAACCGTTTCCAGATTCTTAATAAAGGCCAGGGTTTCCAAATCTGAGCCACCAATGCCCGACTGCCGGGTTAATTGCAATATCCCATCCACTTCCCCTGACTCAAGGTTTTGCCAGGCGGCCACTCGCTCGATATCGACACTCACCATGCCAAACACCTGGTCACCACTTTTTACCAGTGGCTGGCGTTGCTCTTCGTTAATGGCTACCGGGTCAATGACAGAGTCGCTGGTTCGCGGGCTTAGCGACATGGGCACAACAGGTAACTGGAACGCCTCTCCTTTTGACACCCTGAGGGACAGAGTTTCCGCAAAAACGCTGTACACGGTTTTATCAAACAGATGACCCTTTAGAGCATTTTTATCAATATTGGCAAAATCAGTAATGCGACGCGCAGCCGCCTTAATAGTGGCGGTGAAAGAGTCAAGCCGGTTTTTATTCACTGCCTCGTTCAGTTCTTTTGCCGCATTTTGCGGTAACTCACCGGCTACTGCGTCACTGACACCCGTCAGGGGCAAGAACCCTGCAGAAAAATCAGGCGTCATCTGTCTGGCAATTTTCGTAATGCTTTGAAAAAGGAAGTTGGTAAACAGGGACTTAATATGAGACCGGTATTGGCTATCAACAGTCGTGTATTTCAGCACCAGCTTCTCTGCTTCTGAACGACACTTGGCAAGAAACCGTTGCTCACTTTCACTGGACATCAGGCGATCCAGGCCGGACAGCGGGCTTCCCCAGGTCTGTAAGTTGACGAACTCCCGCTGCTTGCCCGGTGAGCCATCAGGGGACGTTGGTTCAACATTGACAAAATCAGATACGGAAGTCTTAATTTTTTCAATCAGCTCATTGTTCACCACTTTGAAAGGCGGCAGTTCGCCTGAAGCCCGTTCCGCCAGTACTTGATTAACACGCTCAAGGTTTTGAACCAGGTAGCGACCGTTCGCCTGGTCATCACGCAGCGCTTCGGTTAACACCCGGCTGATTGTTTCCTCATCCAGACCAGAAACGGCCTTAAACGACTCAGGATCACTGATTTCCAACCGCAGGGAGTCCACAGCATCCATCACCAGCCGCGCATAAGGCTTGCCACTCTTACCCGGAGGCATTTCAGCAACAACAACCTGTCGTTTGAATTGGTCATAAGCCCCCTGTTCATTAATGGTCAGGCGCAGTCCCTGGGCTACCTCAATGGATCGAACGACGAGTTGCTCATCTCCCTTAGCGATGGCGTCCGAGGTTTTTGGCTCAATGGCGGGTAGGCCCAGACTCTCCCTGATGCGGTTTTCATACTCAAGCTCCCCGCCGGCAGGCAACACCTCCGGAAACATACTGGCCAGTCTGGGAAACAGCTGGGTGCTATCACTGACTTCAGCTCCGGGCCTCATGGTTGACGGGTCTATTTTTATTGTCACAAACCCGTTTTGTCCCTGGTAACGCTCAAGGCGTAGATTCTGGTCGCTGGTGCTGTCCAGCGTCATCAGAACCCTGGCCTGATCGGGAATAACGCGGGAAACTTTACCTCCGGCTGCCTGGGAAATCTGCGGGAGGTCACTCAAAGAAACAGGCCGGGCCAGATCAGTGACCAGTGGGGTTAAGCGTTTTTTTAATGCCTTTCCTTCATCGGTACTTTTGAAAAAAAGCGCCAGCGAATGACGCATTTTTTTTAATACCCGAAGGCCATCAGCTTCCTGGTCAGCCGATCCTGGGGGAAGGTGAAAGAGAATGAACCTCAGTTCCGGATCAGAAGCAGTGAATAACCGGCCTGCCTCCGGCTCCCCTGTTGAGGGATTCAGTTTGCTGTCTATTGCTACAGCGTCCTGAATGTGACTGACGGTGGTTGTCTCACCGAAAGGCACGATCCGCACATTCTTTGGCACACTACTTACATCCGGTTGCTCGCCATCACTTTTAGCATTTTGTAGAAGAACCCCGTACTGACCACTGTCTTTCATCCTGACCAGCCAGAAACGCTGGTTCTCTCCCGAATTGACGACTTCCGTTGTCTTTATATTTTGGAGGTTTTGCAATAAGGGGCTGAGCTGAGACCGTACCAAGGCGGCTTTATCAAGGTTCAAAACCAGGCGGTCAGTGCCTGAATCAGCATCCGTCCTGACCAGCCTGAACTCAGCATTGGCATTGTCAATCAGCAGCTTAAACCCTAGCCGCTCGTAAGCGGCGGGTTCACTCCTGAAAACAGGCTGTATCTGTTTACCGTCATAATGACTGATGGCGAATTCAAGAGGTTGCCTGCCGCTGTATTCAAACTCGGAAGGATCGAGAACCAGCACTGACTGGCCGGACGATGGAAATTCAACCCGCGCCAGGCCATCATTTCCTCTGACCTGCCTTAGCACTGAGTTCAATGCGCCTGTCATGGCTATAAGCGTTTTTTCCTGGCCTGAAACCCCGTAGTCTTTCATTCGGGTCAGATGCTCAGGACCTATGGCTTTTAACAAGGCGTCTACTTTTTCCCGGTCGCCATTAACCGGGTGATTCAGGGCTTCATAAGTACTGGTAACCGCAAAAATAAAGCGGGCACGCTCCTGTTCCGGCATCTCACCAAAGTATTGAAAGGCCTGGGCAAACACCTGCCTGAGCTCTGCTGACGGTAAACGGTTAAAGACATCCCTGAAATCAGCAACCGTGCCGGGGCGAATTTGCCAGTCGTGTTCCTGACCGACCAGCATCTTGTGATAAAGGCTGTCTGCCGTTGACCTCAATACCGGCAACGGGTCATAAAGAGCGGTTAAGCCAACGGTATCGCCGAGCTTATCCAGAAATCGGTTATTTTGATTCCAGATAGTATTAACCAGAACTCTTCTGGGGTCAGTGGTGGCTTGTTCTGACGGTTGCCCGTCAGTGTAACTGGCGGCCAGGGCTAGCGGGTAAAGGGTTTTAACGAGGCCAGGAAGGTTCTCTCCCTGGGCTCGGAGGGTTCCCAACTGCACTCGCACTGGCCGGGCCGGGTCATCCCGGTCATACATAAGTACCCTGCTCTCAACCGGCGACCACTCTGGCATCAATTCAATGCGGATACCCCTGCCAACATTCAAACCAAGGTTTTCCCCGGCTTTTATGCCCAATGCCTCCAGTTTTTCCGCTATCCCCCTTTCTGAAAACTGGCGGACAATCTCGTCAATATCCAACTGCAACTGATGCTTGATCAGGCTTCCAGATAACAGTGCCTGCCTGTAACGGTTTTTATCAATCACCAGAATCGTTTTGGGCAGGAGAGCTTCCCTTGTTATTTTGATCTCATTAAGGTCAGGGCCATCATAGGTTACCCGGTAGTTGCTCTTGTCCCTGTCATAGGCAAGGTCGTCCCTTACACCCACCGTCAGGGTTTTCAGACCGTTCTGATCTTTCCGCTCAAAATCCCTCATGGACCTCTGGGCATCAAATTCCAGCCCGATGGTCTTCCCGTCAGCAGTATCAAACCCGGCAGGAGGCGTTTTAGAAAGCGCGTGGAGTTGCGCCAGCCTGATAACCTGTTCACCGGTATCTTGCTGACCATAAAGCAGATCGGAGTGTAACTCACGGGCCCGGCGCTTGATCAGCTCAGCCAGCAAATCTTGCCTGCTGGCATCACCGATAAAGCCAGGGTCTTGTTTCCGGCTCAGGTCAATGAAAATGTCTTCCACTTGCTGGATGCGCTCATCCGTCAGGCCGACAACTTTGTCCCGCAGAATTTCATGAAAAAAATCGGCCTGATTAATCCCGTTGTAATTCACCGCTGTGTCCGCCAGGCCTAAAATAAAGTCCCGGGTTGCCTCGGGCTTAGTACCCAGGGCATCGGGATTCATCATCAGTGCCAGCCAGCCGGCCATGCCGGAACTTTCCGGTGATTGCCGGATCAGTGAGAGTATCTGCGATTGAGTATGCCTGATTTCTATTTTAACGTGATGTTGACCATCAGCCGTCTTCACAATCGGTAGTCTGGAGCCTGGGTTAAGCGTTCCGATATTGATCAGCTCACTTGTGCCTTTCCCGATAGGAAAAACACGGCGGCTACTTAAAATATCCGAAGAGGGAATCGGAACCCGAAAAGCGCCATATTTCTTTCTTATCACAATGGCTTCCAAAACGCTTTCGAGCCGCTCCTGTAGCATGGTTTTTTTCAGATCTGGAAAGGTTATTTCCTCGGAAAATCCCGACACAATATCCTGATGTATCTTATCCGTCAGGTTTTCAATAGTCTCCCGGGAAAAATAACGATCCAGTGTGTCGACTTCCTTTTTACTTAGAATGGAGGTAATTGCCTCGACTTCCCCAAACCTGAACAGCAAATTCACTCTCGTTTTTTTTGTTTCCTTAGGATCAGGCGCTCCATGGACGATACGTCCTTCGAAGAACAAATGGACAAGGAAAGACCTTATATTCTCGGTGACCTGACCCGTATCAATGCGTTTTGCGTATTCATGAGCCAGGACCTGGGCATTCAGGAAATCGGGGAGCACTGATTTTAGGCCGTCTGGATAAATAAGATCGGCCATCATGGTAAACGGGTCACCAATGGCTCGATAATTGGCATTTAATGTTCCCTGGTCTCTGACAGTCCACTGTTCCCGTTGTTCGTTACGAGTGAACCTTATGTTTTCAAGTGGGGTATCGCCAGAAAAATAAGGATTAGGACGAAGCTTGTAATCTGCGGCCTCATCACCTAATGACTCCAGGCTTTTATTAAACCGGTCAACAAATCCCTGCACCGACTCCGCTCCGTCCTGGGGAATCGCCTTGAAGCTTTTTTTCAGCTTTGCCATAACCCGGTAGTAGGTTTTCTCATTATACTGATCAAGGGTCAGAGGCGCGGTGACGACCTCAATGATCGCTCCACCAAGATGGGTATCCGTTGAAATATTGAGAAGAGGGTAGCCCCAAGAACCTAATTTCGAATAGGCGAGGCTCCTTCGTTTGTCTGCGTCCAGGAGGGAACCATCTTGTTCATTAAGGACGTGTATATTGAGATACTCTCGCTCAAAGCCAATCCGGTTGGGTTGGTTATCCCTGGCAACAGGAGCAATAACGGCCTTGGCTTTTAGTTCTCCATACACCTGCGCGAAAGATTTAGGAATATCGTCAAAATAAAGGTAATAATTCCGGAGTATTTCGTTTCTGATATCAATGGGGCTCAGGTTTTCACGGCTATTGAGTACCTCTTTGGCAACTTCTTCCAGGCCTCTGCTGCCTATACCTTTACCGGCGACAGGGGCAGTCGCGGCCATTATTTCCATAGCGACTTTGGGGAAGTTGTAGCTATAGTTCAATTGACCAAATGCTTTACCCAGCGTTGGGTCGACCAGCAAGCGGGTAATTGAACCAGATACGCCCGGCTTGTTGCCTTGTCCAGCCTTAGGGTCGAAGGGTAATACTCGTCTTTTCCTTTCCCCGGACTGCAACTTGGCAAGGCTTTCCGGAGTCTCAAGAACCAGTATTAACTTGAGTTCTTCTGGAAAACGTATCTCAGGCAGACCGGGATCCAGGTCACTTAACTTTTCAGGATGAGCCAGCCTCCCTGTCAAGTTTTGAAGGTATTGATTGAAACGTTTGCCGATCTCATTATTGCTTAAATAATAAATCAGCTTGTCTGTGAACCGGTCAACAAAATCATCATACTTATCACTGTCTGTAAATTCAGGTGAATTGGCCAGTATGCCAATCGTGCCGCCACTTTCCTCAATGACAGCCAGGTAAGATATTTTTTCTGAATCACTTCTTGAATCAAAATCACTGGCGGCTTCAGCTGCTTTTAAAAGAGCATCGGGGGTTTGCCCGGAATCGAACAGGACAACATCGCTGGCGTCTCCAGTATTAATCCTGACACCAAATGAATGGAGCCCGTCGGGCTGTTTTAAGTAAACCCATCGGTCATCCTGTTTTAGCGCAACGGATGTCCTGTCATTGCCATCAATAGTAAAAATCTTATTACCGGTTAGCTCGATTTGATCAGGAAGCCGATCAAATCGTTCATAATTTGCCAGGATAAAATTCTGGATCGCTGATATTTTTTTCGGATCATTCGGATCATCCACCTTAATTATTTTTCTCGCTCCCCCATCATCTGCCCAGGAGCTGACCCTGAACCCGTCAGCCTCTTTTACGACAATGATATTCAGCTCTGAGCGCAGCAGATAGAAGGGTATTTTTTTCCGCAATACCCGTTCAACCAGATCGGTCTTAACCGGCACATCGACAAATTCATTGTCTTTATAAACCCGTCCAGAGGGCAGTCTGCTTTTTAACTCAGCATTCAGGCTGCCATAACGAGCCTTCATGGTGATACCGTCGATCAAACCCTGTCCCAGCGGCTGGCCGGTTGATGGCGGCGTTAGGTCAGTCATTACCCGAATATCGGTAACCCTTTCCTCCTTTTGCAAGTCCCTCAAAACCGGCAGCACACCATTCCAGAAATAATTGTCGTACCTCAGCCCACCCTCTGCAAAAACATAAACTCTACCTTGAACACCCGCAGCATAAAAAGAGCTCGTAATGGCAGTATTTCTGTTAAATAACTTATAAAGCATATCTTTAGTTTTTTCTGGGTACGCCCCCCTGCTTAATTTCCAAAATTCGGAACCCATTGAATGTAGCCAGGCCAAACCATTCAAATCCAAATCAATAACGACTTTCTGATTTGTGTGCCTTTCGACCATTTTTTTATAATCAGGCAAATGATCGCGGCGTTTTCCATACCAAAATGCTGCGTTGCTTTGGTCGCCTGCATCGAAACGTAATCCCAAACGTTCCATATCGGAAATCAATACCCCTCTTTTTGGCAAACTGCCTTCCAGCAAGGAGTCCACAAACAGTGATGCCAACCTGTTAGCCTCAGCCTCGTTTGCTAAAGCGGGAGGGAGCATAAAATTATCCAGAATTTTTGCAGAAATCGAGCCGATCAGCGTTTCCCTTATATTGGCCGTAATCGCTTTTTTAATCGCCTGTTGATCGTACCCCGGCAAAACGGCTGGAAGAGACTCGCCATTATCTGCCTGCACACGTCGCTGAACGTCTTCAATGAATTTCAGTTTTTCCATGACCCAAGGAGAAATATCTGCGGATTCCGGGGTATCAGGAAGGAGGCGGTCAGGCCTTTCACTTCGAACCAGGTCAACACTCTGGCCGGAAACGGTCTCCAGTTTCAGTATCGGGTCAGCATCCGCCAGCTGGATGGCTTTTGCGTATTCCTTTTCCCATTGAAATATCAGGCCTGTTTCTTTCTCTACCAGAATATCCTTAATCTCAACAGAGCCGACCGGTATCGAGATGGGACGCCCTAAGCCGCCATCGCGCTTTTTCTGTTCTATCTGGCGATGAGTAGCAACCACCGAGTCCGCACCGACTACCCGGCGTCCCTTGATGAGTGAGTCACTCTCATTGATGATCTGGTAAATTTCACCGTTGAAAGCCCCATAGCGGTAAAGCTGGAACCGGGCAGATTCATCCTTTCCAACCATGTCCGGCGATACATCAATAACCCGCCGTTCTATCGGTTGGTCAGAGAGCAGAACCCGCATTGAACAGGAAGCTCCCACCACTCTTTTGCAGGTTTTGGAAAGGATGATGCCAACAGAATCTTTACCATCGTCTGCACGGATGATTTTCGTGCCGGAACGCTGGTAGTCCTCACCGTTGACTAGAAAAAAATCCTTCCTCGAATCACTGCGAACAATCGCCCGGGATCGTGTTCTGACCACAGGCTCAAAGTCTGTTTCCGAGGGGTCAAGGATGGTATGGGGATTTCCTGACTTGTCAGCGACAAGGTCTCCCAGACCGTCCGCTTTTACCAGGTCCCCTTTGCGCTCGCCCTTCGCTGCCAACTCAGCCATTTTAGCCATACGTTGCCGGGCAGGCTGATCCAGCTGAGTCTTGGACAGTTCCTGCCAGAGTTCCTTACCGAGAGCGACACTGAAATTCTGCTTATCCCAGGCGGCCGTCCCATCGTAGTGAACCAGCAAAAACCTGGCCCACTCAGTGATGGCGCTGTCCCCGGGATGTTGTCTGATGTATTCAAGAATCTGACCGACTGCTTTACTGGCACTGGTAGAGGGATATTCTCGCAAAAGCCAGTTCAGGGCAGCCTTAAAGCCGGTATTGTCACCATTGAGCATTTTCAGGTCATGGGGTGCTTCAGCCACCAGGGTTTGGTATAAGCGGTTATCCTGTTCATCGGGCAAGGCCGTTGGCTTCAAATCACTGAATAAGCCAATCCGTGACCCCAGCTCATCAAAATCGCGCGGTTCCTCACCCCAAACCTCCTGAATCAGGCTCTGAGGTCCCTCATAGGAAGGCTTCCGCTCAGGCGGGGTTCTATTCTCAGGTCTGGGGTTTTCAGTAGAGGAGCGAACGAATAAACCAATTTGGTCCTTGTAACGAGCCATCAATCGGTTGATGTCTTCATGCTCCACATTGGCAGCCTCACCAACCACTCGAAAACCATCCTGTTGCAATTGTTTTCTGAGTTTTTCAGCGTGTGTACCCAGATTTTCGTTATCTGAAAACAACATCAATGGCAGCTTGGTGGACACCTTGCGCAGGTTTTCTCTGATATTAAACCGTTTTGCCAGCCTGTTGATCATACGGCCAGAACCGGGAACAACACCCAGGCCATGAGCCACGACAGCCGCCCCAAGACTGGCCATGGGACGATCAAGAATAAACCCCGCTGGCAACTGTTGCCGGACCGCAGCCGTCCTGGCCAGATGCGCTCCGACAGCCGCTCCCATGGAATAGCCGTGAATCACAATACGACTGGGGTCTATATTTCGATCCTTAATCAGGTACGACAGCATGGTCCAGGCATCGTCCGTCAGCCCTTTCATACTGGGGGAGCCATCACTCTTGCCAAACCCCCGTCCGTTGACCGCCAGAAGATCCATACCCTGATTACGGTAATGCATCCAGGTGGTTTTGACCTGGGTTTCACAGGATAAATGAGTTCCATGGAGAAACAGCACGACCTTTTTATCCGCTGCCGGGCCACCATTGCCATGATGAAAATACCCCTTAAGCCTGCCACCGGTCCCGTCCAGTGTGATCTTTTCCGAGTTGCCTTTTCTAACGGCTTCTTCAAGAAGTAATTTCGTGGACAGATCAATGTCACGACGGTCATCCGTTGAACCATAAATCTGATCGTTCAGGACTCTGCCAATCGGGCTGGCCGGTGGTTGATCTACCGGAGGAATTTGATCATTGGTCAACACCACCGACTGATAATCAGACGACAGTTTAGATTTTTCCCCCACAGAATGAATGGCCTTCATGGGGTCGCCCTGACTCTGGAAAGGTAGCGTCGCGAGTTTTGAACTATGAGTGGCGGCCAACCCGAACAAGCGGCTGACGGTGCTGCCAAATACCTTTTTTTCAGTTAACTGCTTTCTGTCTGCCATCCCCAGTCGCACGATCACCGGAGGCTCCCCTGGGCGGTCAGCAGCCGGGGCAATAATCTGGCTTTGCTCCAGCTTCAGATCCGGGCGCAGAACGATCTCAATGTTCCGACCAGTGGTTAAGTCAATCCTGTGCTCATGGGCCAGATACTGGGCCAGGCGACGTTTTCCACCCAGCTCCCCGGGACCATTCAATTTAATCAGGGCGCTGATATCGTCCTGTAACGAACCGGACCACCCCGGGGAAATAGCCTTTTCTTTATAAATACCCGAATCCCAGGTAATCCGCGTTTTCGGGAATACCATGGCATCGTCAGCACTGCCCGTAACAAGGACGCTGGAGGGGGTGCCCTGTGATGGCTCAATGAGGTAGCCACCTCCGGGCTTGATGCCAAACCGGTCAAGGGCCCCGATTCCCAGCGTGTCAGGCTGGCCTGGTGCCCCCCGCGCAAAGTCAATGGTACCCAGTGGCAGGTCTGTGCGCAGAACAACCCTGTTGACGGTTAAGTTATCCTGTGACTTAACCGTCAGGCTCCGCGAAGCAGACAGCTCCATCAGGCGGGCTAAGGGTTCCAGCGATTCCCTGGTCACCCTGTTGCCAGCCCGTTGCCCGACAACAAACTTGGCAAGGGGTTTTACCATTCTGTGAGCCAGCTTTTTCATCCCCGGACGATTATTCACCCCGTCCTGGTCAGCGCTGACCACTCTCAGCAGTTCTCTGCCCAGGCTTTCCAGGCTCTCCTGGTCAAGCCCTGAAATCACATTGCTCAGCTCAACACTAAAACTTTCTTTTGATTCCGCAAGGCGCTTATAGGTTCGGTCAACCTGCTCAAGAAACAGCCGGTTCTGATCCGGCCCACTTCCCGGTTTGATACCCTCCTTCAGGGCAGAAAGTTGTGGCAGTAAGTCGTCAGGCAAAATCCCGGTGCCAGAGCGTTGATTTAACGGACTGCCCTCACCCCAAAACTGCATCAATATATTGGCGGACGAAGCGGTAGCCCCAATGACTGGCTGCCGCGATGTCTGGGGCATCATTCTGTGAAGCACCAGTTCCGCGCTTCCCGGCGTCACCGGCTGCCAGGGGCTACCGGTATGGGTAACGGCCAGCTGAAAGGCAGGGAGCACCTTTCCATCCCGGTACCTGAGACTGAGGGCATGGTCAAACACCTCAGCAACCGCCGTATCAAAATTCCGCCTTACTGAATGCCCGGCAGGCAGTTGATCAAAGCGACCCAGAGAGAGTTCATCCAACGCCTTTGACAGTTGCCCGGTAAGATCCGTCAGCTTTCCCTTGTCCAAATAGCTTTTAATCGTCTCGATATCGCTCTCTGGCAAAACTGACACCAAGGCATCGGTAGGCGACACCATAAGCCCAAGGCCATCCGTTCTGGGGCTTACTTTTTCCAGAGTGAAATAGTACTCAGTCAGTAAAAAGTGCATTAAAAAGGCAGTGAGGGAACGGCCCGGCGTCTTGCCACTGATGTCACGAGCCAATCCTGTCGCAATGGTTTTTGCTCTTAACAACAGATCCTGTTGTATTAATGACGTGTTCAATCGGCCAAGAACCGAAAATGAATCGGCCAGGTTTTCATAACGGGTTTCTACATAGCTGGTCGGAACATAACTGAGCGGATGCCATTCATAAGGTTGTATAGCGATGTCGGTGCCAATGATATTTCCCAGCCGGTAGGGAGACTGATCATTCCCTGTTGCCTCTTTCAGCTTCTGGTTGTAATCGGAAATCACCCTGCTTAGGGATTTATACGGCTTCAGTCTTATAGTGCGAAAACTGCTGAGTAGCAGCTGTCTGGCCTGCTGGTAGCCCTTATCAGCCACTTGGCTGGCCGGAACGACCAGAATAATTTTCCCTCCGTTATCACCCGGTTCAGCTTTTAATCCGAAGCGGATGTTCGTGGTTTCGCCAGTATCGACCGCAGCCGTGAGCAGCCGCTGGTAACCCTCCCCCGGTTCGCTGGTCAGGGAAATTCCCTGAATAACATCCTCAAACCACTGGACACCCCGGGCACTTGTTTTGGGCACAGGCAACAGGTCTGATGACAAAGGTTTGCGGTTCAATGCCTGGAAACCCAGCGTTTTTCTGATCAGCGCCTGCTGTTCTGCTCGCCGTTGCTCTGGAAAAGCCGATGACTTGCCTGCGACCTGGAAAGCTGAAGCCGTCCATTCAGAGAACAGCCGGGTATGTTGTGACAACCAGTTGTCGGTCATGCCCCTCTCACTGGCATAACCGGGGTCAACGTGAATAATACTGAGTGACCCCTGACGATCATCGGCAGCTTGCCGGTCAAAGGGCACCGCCTGATTGAGTGGTTTTCCACTACTCTGGCTTTCACTACTCTGGCTTGAGTGCTGCAGGACAATCAGCTGCCTTGCTTCCTGAGGGATTGCTATCTTCGCTTCACGGTGCGAGTCGCCTGCCATCAATCCCGACTGGACCAGCTCAGCCAGAGTGACTGGTTTGCTAGGATCAGTAGCAGCAGACAGCAGCCGGGAGTATTGCCGAAAAGGCTCCGGACAATCCGCAAAACGGCTGGCCAGGGTATTCAGCTTTTTCAGTTCGTCCCTGACATTGCCGCCGGAATCAACGACAGCTTTCTGGTATTCCGGTGAAACCCAGACGACAACCAGATTACCCAGACCATCCACATCCTGGCTCAACCTTCTGAAAGGATAAAGGCCGGTATAGTCGTTCTCATCCGGCTGGCCGGGTATTCGAGCAGTTCCGGGAAGCTCATGGAGATTCCTGTAATCCCGAACCAGCAACCCACTCTGGTCAGAACGATGATCCAGAGACTGAAAAATATCCTTCAGGTCCGCACTGATTCGCTCAGTCTGGACATCAGTGATCCCCATGGCTAAGGGGCGTGAAGCGGTGATATCCCGTACCGCTTGCGGGCGAACAGCTTTCAAAAAACCTTCCGGCAACTGTCGTATTAAAAAAGAGTGCCCGGACTCAGGGTTTCTGATAGACAATGCCAGCGGTGGTTGACTGCCTTTGCCGGTCAAGTCAACCGACTCGTCACCAGACGGTTGCTGAGGACTCTTATCCGTCGAAGCCACCGCATAAAGTTGATTTCCGGCCTTGAATACTCTTACCCCGCCCTGAATATTTAATTTTTCCGGGATCTGGTCACGCCATTGAGTTGACAGGGTGTGTTGTGCATGTTGCGACAGACCGTCAGCAATGGCATTCAAAAATGCCTTGTTAGCCTCCAGCTGTTCTTTTTGATTACTGGCCTTGTTGCGGCTAAACCAGGTTATCTTTCCGTCATGGTAAACGGGTTTTGCTTTGCCCTCATTACCTGAAAGATCTATTTCAAGGGTTAATGATGGCATGGTAAAGCCGAGCGTTTCTTTGAAGATATTTCCGTATTTAAGCACCAGGGTGTCGAAGAGTTTTTTGAGACCAACGGTATTTTTCTGAAGCCCTATTTTCATCAGGCTGGGTACAATATTATCGTCCTTTAATATGTATTCAGATAACAGCCGGGTCATTCTTTCCCGAGCTATATGAATGGCATCCTCTTTCTCAAGCGTTTGATAGATCTTCTGCAGGGCCTGCTCTACCCTGTTGGATTTTTTGTGGAGGACTTTGCCTAAATCAACCTCTTTCTTTGCCTGCCGCAAAATGACGTCCTGGTACTTTTCCATTGACGACACCGGAAGACCAGCAAGAAGGGCCGGGTCAATGATCAGAGAGTGACGCACATCATGCTGCAACTTCCCGGCCACGTCTTCCAGTTTACTGACCGCCCGATTTTTGATGAGGGCAATATCCTGCTTAGCATCAACGTCAAGGCGTTTGAATTTAGCTCTGGTTTTATCCAGGGATTCCAGCCATCTGACACGATAGACACCCAGAGCCAGCCTGAATGTCTTTTGGTCATCCGGTGATTTGATGGTGTCATAGTAATCAGAAATCGCTCCGGCAAAATCAGACAACTCAAGCGGTGAATACCGAGCCTGATTTTTATGAATGTGTTCAATCCTTGCATGCAGCCTTCCAGACTGATAAACGGCTCTTACCGCCCGAAACATATCGGAATGAGGTTCGGACCGGATTCTGATATAGTCTGGTCCCTTGGCGACTAAATCACTATAAAGCGATGCGTCGGGAAGATTATACAGAGGGGCCAGCCTGAAGCTCTCATCCAACCCATAGTAGAGACCCAGGCTCATTAACTGGCTATTGCTGTATTTCCAGATATTCCCTGCCGGCCCCAGATCATCTTTGCCTGCTAACTGGATAGACCTTAACAGCGCCGAACCAAACAAACCGGAAACGGCTTCCCGAAGCGTTGAATCGGGTATGCTCTCAATACCCTTTGTACCTATTTCAATAACCGGTTTGCCGCCTTCGGGGATAACGACATGACTCTCAAACAGAGGTTTATCCGGATGAACCAGGACACGAACCTGTTCCTCACTGGTATAGCGGATACTTTTTGCGGTTTTGCCCAATTCCCTGAGCTGGTCATTTAACCGCCCTTTCAAAAACAAGTCGGTTACTTTGCTGATATCATCCTGAAGCCGTGAAGCGGGAAAATCGTTATTTCGAACCCCCCTGTCATACTCGGCAATATCAAACTCCACGGCGATATATCGGGCAGGAAGGTCAAATCTCTCTTCCAGATACAAAAGGATACCCAGTCCTCCCGGAATTTTTTCTGTCAGATAACCTGCACCAAACTTCTGATAGGAAAGTTCTTCCTCTCCTATGATTAACACCGGAGCCTTGTCTGGAATAGCTGGGCGCTCAGGTTCATTGAGCTGTCCCGACTCAAGGATTTGCAACAGCGGGGCCAGACTAAACCGTTCACGAAAACTAATCCGGCTGCCGGCTCCCAGCCTGTTACTGATCTCCGTTGGTGTTTCATCAATACGCTTGTATGAACGATTTCGATAGGTCAGGAAGCCATCCACAACATCGTAGTACTTCTCGATACTTGACACCTGTTCAAAGGTATCCGTTTGATAAACCCGACCTTCAGGATCAATAAATAAAATTTTGTCATCCCGCTCGGGGTATTTGATGTTGTCCTGTTCTGTGCCATGGTGACAGACTTTAGGCAACCCCTTTTTCGCCGCCGCTTCATTGATCTGGTCAATGATGTTTTCCTGAAAATGAGTCAAGGTTCCCTTATCGGGATCAAACCTGCGTCGCTCACGCGTACCCAATGCTTCGGTAACACGACGATAGGCAGACAGCCAGCGAGCCCTGGCCAGTTCGCTGGAAAACTGACCCGCGCCCTTGTTCGCTGATGATAACCGCCCAATTCGATCCGCCTCTTCCCTCACGCCAGTCATAAGGTCGCTTGAAGATGTGTCCAACCGCTTGAACAGGGCAAACAGGTCAATGTCTGCCGTAAACAATCGACGGGAGCCATCGTCATTGACTTCAGCCATGACCATCAGGGGACGGAAAGCATTATATTCCGGATGCCCAATGCCATAGTCTTCACTTTTATACTCGACTTTCCAGAGGTCATTAGACTGCCGGGTCAAACGATACTGAAACACCACCGGGCGCTCACCGGCTCTGCCATCACTGGATTCAATGGAACGAGTTACCGTTGCCAGATAACCGCCATCCTCCAGTGGCGTCAGCGAACCCAGCTTGCCCTGTTCCAGCCGACGCTCAATGGCGCTCCAGTCCAGTTGCAGCTGAACGGCGGCCATGCCCGGCAAGTGGGTTGAATGGACATTCTGGTAGTCCCCCTTTTCGATCTGCGACCGATGTTCCAGACCGCCTTTGCCAAAGACCTTAGACAAAGCGGAATCGAAGGGAATCAATCCCGCCTGTATTCCCCAGTCCGCACTTTTGCCCTTGACACTTAAACCTTTTGTGGCAATTTTGATACCGTCACCCAGACCATGATTGAGCAGGTCGGAGGCATCTGGATTAATGGGCCTGATGGCAATCAGTGCCTGGTTTTTCCGGGCAATTTCCCTGAATCCTTCCCAAAGGGCTTGCGGTACACCAGAAGCTGCAAAAGCCTGGTCACCCTGGATCAGCTTTCCCGCCCACTGCTCCAGGGAGACCGGACGTACTTCCGACGGTTCCGGCTCCTGGGGCGCGCGACGCTGTCTGTCACTTTGCCGGAGACTCTCGGCTATCGGGTCATGGCGTGAGAATTCAAGGATGGCACCCGTCGGGTAATCCTGGAGCAGGGTGAAATATCGGGTGCGGGTCAACTGAAACCATTGGCCTGAAGCATTCACCAGAACTTCGCGCTCGCCGCTGTGATTCCAACCTTCAGCCTTCGCCTGACTGATTTGTAAATCGGCGATTTCCTGTTGCTGTTTGATGGCCGTGGCAATCACTTGAAAGCGATGGCTCCAACCCTGGTACAGAAAAAGACGACGATCGCCTGCTAAGTCATTGCCGGGGAGTTGTCGGTAAAGCAGCGTATTCAGAGCTGAGAATGAAGCCCGAGGTAAAATCTGGTTTTGTATAAGAGCCGCCAGTGACTCCGCAACAAAATGGAGTCTGGATTGGCGTGCCAGCGGCGACACAGCCTTAGTGTCATCCTTAGTAACAAAATGGAGTCTGGATTGACGTGCCAGCGGCGACACAGCCTGAGTGTCATCCATAATAGTGTCGGGAGCAGGCGTCAACTCCCCAAGCGGCTGACAACCTGTTGCATCGCGGTGAAAGATGCTGAAATCCTTCCAGAACGCCTCCGGTTGCAGTCGCTCATAAATGACCATGGACAAATAATGAAGGAGAATCAAGCTACCCCGGTCGCTGGCTGGAGCCAGTTCTGCCAGAGCGGTGGACTGAAACGGGGAAAGATCAGAGTCCAGGAAGCTGCCACCCAGAACCAGCTTGACCCCCTCGTTGGTAAAATAGAGTCCATTTTTTACCCAGGGACTCAGAGACACCAGCACCGTGAAACGGTCAGTCATGTCATCCGGTAAGCCGGAATAACCAAGCAATTGGGTAAATGCCAGATTGACGTCCCTTTCGATCTGGCGAATGTCCCTGGATGATAAAAAGTACTCAGACTGGCTGCTGCGATCTGCCGTCACGGTATCCAGCAGCAACTGAATAGACAGTTTGCCTTTGTTTATCAACTTACTGAATACATAACCGCTTTCATTATCATATCCAAGCTCACGCAACACCTTACGATAATGCTCTCTGGTGAGGTCAATGGCTCGGGAAATATCATTGCGTGGAAGAACTTCCGTTTCTCCCGGGGCAAAATCTGAGGACTGGATTTTCCAGTGCCCCCCGGGGGTTCTGTAACAGGCCCAGTGCTGTCCATTCCCCTGCTGCCATAGCAACTTTCCACGATCATCAACAGCAGCGACCCAGGGCTGGCCAAGATCATCAATCTGGGTCAGCTCCCGTGCCACTTCCAGAGTATTCAATCTCGCCTGCCCTTCTGGCAGGGCGGCCAGCACCTCCCGGAAAAATCCGACAATGCGCTCATTACCCAATGCGGGATCGGCAAGACAGTAGATCTTTATTCGGTGGCTTGACTGACGCAGCCATTGGCTGGCAAGACCGGCCGCCAGGTCTGACCCGGAAAAGCCTGATAAACGACCATCTGCTGTCAATCGGCCAACCAAAACCAACAGCCCAGATGATGGCGGCTCAGTAAAAAAATCCAGGGCATGATCAGCATCCGGGGAAAGCGCTGACAGCCGCTGTGTCGCCTGAGGGTAACTGCGATGGAGGAATCCGGCGATGGCCTGAATGTCGTCATCCTGACCCAGGGGAAGAACATATTGCTTCAGCTTGCTGTTGTTCTTTTCAAGATGAAATGACAGGCTGTTTTGCTGTGGATCTACCGCCAGAGCCAGGTGTTCTTCGGTGGACAAAGTCCCCCAGCTGGCCAGCTGTTTCCCTATCGGGTGCTGCTCCGGGGGCACGGGCTGTTCGCCCAGCGATTGAATATAGTCGGTCATCGCCTCCCTGAGCAACTCATCGCCATTGAGAAACAGGTTAAGGCTTTCATCCCCGCGCAGCAGTCCCAACCGGTAAGTACCAATGCGGGCCAGATGCAGGGGAAAACCCTGATCCTTCGCCGCATCCAGCTGGCTGAAATAAAACCGTCGGGTCTCCTGCCAGTTGTAGGGTTCAGCTCCCCCCAGGGCATTGTCTAAAAACCGGTACCTTTTTACCATCAAAGCCAACACCCGTTGTGCGACAGGCGACTCCTTACCGGCGGCCATCATGCTGGCGGACAGACGCCCACGGGATTGTCCGGCCTGAACAGTACCGGGAATCAAACCCGTCTGGTTAATTGACCGAAAGGGTTGCCGGGTCTCTCTGGCTGCCGCCAGCAGTTGCTGACGAACCCCCGGCCTGAGATCATCCAGCAGCTTGAGGCTGTCAATGTAGCCACTGCGAAGCGGTTGCCGGAGTTTGTCCAGGCGGTGAGGGAAGTCGTCCGGATGGCTCTCCAAAATCGCCTGGACAATACCGGCTTCCAGCATTTCCTCTGGCAGGCCATCCAGTTCAATCCCCGTTAACCAATCCCGATTGATGCCGGGCAGGCTATCTGGCCTGACAATAAAGCCACCCGCACTGAACAGGATCTGAAAACGGGCCAGATTTTCCGCTCCGTTAATATTTCCTCGCAGCAGCTCATTGAAGTAATCACTGGTCAGAATGTTCCCTTCTGGCCACAGTGACGCAATATCCCGAACGTTAACCCGGTGCGCCTGATTCCCATGGTCACTTAACCGGCTCAACTCTTCCCTGGCATAGAGAATCTGCTGATTAAAACGCGCCTTCTCAGCGGCCAGTTCTTTGGCAGAAGCATTGGTATAGGAAACCAGAAAATTCTGCACTGCCCGGTCAATGGAAGCCCCCTTATTGAAACTATTGAGAACATGACTGACGGCACGGCGCTGGGTATCGATTATTCGACGGATCAGTTGTCCGGCAAATGGCTCAAGGTCCCGGGCATTGGCAACATCGGCGTGCGCCCACTCTATGATGTATTTTCGCATCAGAGAAGCCAGAGAAACCCTGTAGTCCTGCCAGAGATGGATTTGATAATCGGGGTTAGCCCTGATCCAGGCTTTCAAATAATCCAGGCCAACCCTGTCCAGTGGCTGGAGCAATAACAGGTGAATGGTTTTGGGGGGTTCTTCAAGGGTGCGGTTGAGAAAAGCCTGAACGGGAGATAACACTGAGGCTACCCAGTCTTTCTTAAAGGGTTCCTGCTGCAGGTACTCCTTCGCCCAGGTTTCTATCTGGCTGGCAGCCAGCCAGCCTTTAGCGGAATTTTTCTCCTGGATGGAATCGAAAACACTATAACTCTCCATTAACTTGCGGTAATGAAACGTTTTGCGATCTTCCAGGGAAAGCCCGTTGTCGGCCATTTCCAGAAACTGGCTGAAATCAGGCTCTGATACTTGAGGACGTTTAGCATTCTTACCAGACATTTTTGAAAACCCTTTGCGATAGCCCTTTTACGTTTTCGTGATAGGGATTGCCATGCTGAATAAGACAAAATATATACGGCAATAGGCTTATTTTTATGAGTTACTCAGGTTGATATGAATCTCTGCTATCATTCCCGAGGGCCAGGAACCTTTGCCTGATGCTATGTAATCCGGATATTACGGCAACCTTATTGGTGATTGATTACAGTACAACAGGGTTTAATTTGCCAGCCGATGTGTTTTATTTTCTGGCTGATGACATGATTAAGGGGGGCATTGCCTATGAACTACCGAACTCGTCGTATCTATCGAAAAGACCGCGATACGAATCAAGTCTGCGCTGACCCTCTAGTGTTTTTAATTATGAGATCTGAAAATATAAGAACAAAGGCGTCTTTCCCCATCTTTGCTCTTATGTTCATTGCTATTGCATGGATTGCCAGCTCCGCTGCAGCGGAAGAAACCCGGCAACATCGCCTGCTATTAATGAATTCCAGCGGGCTGGCTGCCAGGGAGGAAACCTTGAATATCTATGAGGGTTCTGTTTCGTTCTATAACACTTCCCATATTCTGCTGACTGTTAATAATGCTACTGATTCCAGATCTCGCTTTTTAGTTGATTTCAATAACCTTAACGTTGTTCAAAAATGGTCAGATGTTCTTGCCACTTCACCTCCCGAGCAAGACTCTCTCTTCAGCGAGCCGTTAGCCGAATACCTGGCTCAAAAAGCAGGCTCTGTGGTTCCTGTGCCACAGTCAAACCTGACATACATTGCAGCTCTGAATGACATACAGGAAGGCAACAATGGTATAGCCATAATGAGCTCGCTGATTAAAGTGGACAAAGACTGGCAGGAGAATCAATGGCGGAATCGCACTCTCGCTTCATCTTCAGACATTCCGGCTCTGAAAGACATTGTTAGTATGACACTGTCACCGGATGGACAGTTCCTTGCAGTAGTCGCTGCCGAAACCCAAACCCTGCTGATTTTTCGATACGACCAGGGACAATTGCATCTGATGCAATCAGTCTCCAACCCGGAAGATCTTGAGAAAGTTGACAGCTGGTTTGGAGTGCACGATGTAACCATTGCCAGACTACCCCGTGACTCCATCACCGCCTTTATTGCCTCTACCGACCGGTTCGTCCATCTGGTGGTTTTAAACAAGGAAGATCAGTGGGAAACTCAGGAGGCTCAACTTATTGGCCTTCGAAACATGCCTCAGGCACTCACCAGCATAGCCTCCAGCCCGGATGGCAGAAAAATAGCCGTGATTGGCAGACGAGGTAGCCTCCATACCCTGAAACTCATCTCTCCCCCTTTATTCGCAGAATGGCAGGACCCTCCTGAATATGACTACGATGAATCCAATATGGAAAATAACCAGTTCGTAGTAGGGCTTATGAATGTGACGGACCCCAATCAGTCAGACAACGAGAATTATTCTCAATTGATCGTCAGGGTTGACTGTGAAGGCCATGAAGGCAATTGCCCATTCATTTGGCAAAACAAAAGTTTAGTGGTCAACCCAGAGAGTGATACCCCTTTGAGTAAAAAGAGCGGAGGTTGGGCACTCTCAGAAAGATGGCCCCTGACGGTAACAGCAACTAACCCACACAAGCAGTTCAGTCAAATACGAACAGTGGTCAGCGTAAAACCAGCTGATTACACCTCCCGATTACTGAAACGGGTGTTCGCTGGTGTGTTGCCAGCGTTGGGCGTAGCAGGCCTGGGTGGTTACGGCCTGATTAAATGTTACAGATCAAGGATGAGAAACTATGAACTCAATCAAGAAGATCCATCCGACGATAACACAGAAAATATCTCTGATCGCCCTGAAAGCAATGATCAACCAGCTCCGCCAGCCGGTTTAATGGTTCACTTTGATCCTGAATCAAATGGATTAACCCAAACGCTGGTGCACCCGGCACCAGGTGATACAGGCTCCAGTTTAAGCTTATCCCTGTCTTGGCCTGCCCCTGAAGTTATAGATATGACCACTGCAGATGCTCCTGAAGTTATAGATACGACTACTGCAGATGCCCCTGATGTTATGAATACGACTTCTGCAGATCCTCTTGAAGTTATGAATACAACCACTGCAGATGCCTCTGAAGCTACAAATACGACCACTGCAGATGACCCTGAAGCTACAAATACGACCACTGCAGATGCCTCTGTAGATCGCGCATATGGATATGGGGAGCCAACTATTCCACATCATGCTCTCAGAATACCGAAGGGTCCTGGAAACACATATCCTAACCAACGAGGACTGCAAATTTATTTTAAATACTTTGGTGTTGATATCAAAAATAACAAAACAAAAGAGCACTGATCTCATGTGGTGCCTGATTTTAAGGCAATAAAAAACCCCTTAGCGATTTCCCTGCAAGCAGTTCTATCGAAAGGGGCCGTGATACTGATGATCCTGGCTCACCTATGGACTAAGTCAATAAGCAATGTGGGAATCCCAGGTTCGGCATACGAGGTATTCCCCGCCCTACAAAAACGGATAACGAGCCATCATCGTTTTGCAACAGAAAGTGAGTCACCAACATCGCAAAATAGCAACAGCGTTAAACAACGTGGTAAGAAGCGGCACCATCGAAGCGACAAGTAATGGTGAAGACGATTCAAGGGGCAGACCCGCTTGATGAATCCTCAGGAGATGGACGGAACGATCAAAGCGATTGCCGAACACCAGCAGGCCACTGCTGAAGTCAAAGGTAATTCGGTTTCCTGGCCAACCGTCACTTCCTTGGCGACTGGTCAGAGTTGTTTGATAACAGAGGCTACCATTGTCAAACCGAACAACGTGCAAGCCCCGCTCGCCAGCAATCAAAAAAGTATTATTGTCGTATTGCCGGATTTCATCCAGTTTTCCCAAGTCTGGCCAGCTTGACTCGATGGTATTCTCGACGCCTTCCCCGTCCGATGAAAAAATGGCATTCTCACACGCACTTAACGAGCAAACCTGTTGGGTCGTTGCCTGCTTGCCGGTAGCGGTTTGGCATTGATGGGAATACAGTCGACAACCAAGGGCCTGATAGGAATAGTGAGCAGGACCAGTGTCAGTGAATTGATTAACAACCTCAGGAGGGCATAAAACTATCTCTCCACCCCTATGGATAAGCAACAAGTATGCATCTGCGAAGATAGCCCCTACAGGTTGGTCAATAACAACCTCACCAATAGCCGGTGTCAGTATGGTGACAGGCCGCCAGTCTTCAGCCAATTGCTCAAAGCAGGCTATCTGGTTGTCAAACGCCCAACTGACACACAATTGCGTGCTGTCCTTATTGAAACTGGCAGAGGAGCAGCCCTGGCGAAAAAGATAGTGACTTTGTCCACCAAAGCGTTGGAATGATCCCGTTTGACAGTTTTTTTCCTGCTGATAAACCCGCAACTCACCCATGAGCAGAGAGCAAGCGGCGAGCCATTTTCCATCCGGGCTCACCCCTAGAGATGAAACACCAGCAAACGCCACTAAAGGGCCCGTGGTCAGCTGCCCCTGTTCCCAACTGAAGCTGCCAATACTTCCTCCCTCTTGACCCGAATCGCTGGATACATAGAAACAGTTTTTATTTTTAACCAGACTTCGATGTTGTCTTGAGTTGGGTGATATCTGGGTCGTCGTTTGCACAACACACTGGTCAGAATCCTCTGAACATTGGAACGCAAGACAAAGCCCCCTGTCATTAATAACAACCACTATCACATTGTTTTTTTTGGCAAATAATGCAATGCCCGCAGGCGCACCAAACCATTGGGTCTCATTTGCAAACTGGTAGGTTTCACGCAACAACACATTGTCAATCAATGTCAGTCCAAGCCCGAGTGAAGGCATCCCAAGAACAAGAAAAATAACAGTACAGCAGGTGCGGCCCACGAGAGCCGCAAAGCAGGCAGAAACTTTACGTACAATATCAGTATTCAAGTTGACACCCTTTCAAACGACGGAATTTACGCTCATTCGATAAAGTAGCACGCTTAAATGAGAATCTGCCTGCAAAAGAACGCCAGTCTGTGCTCTGAAGACAGTTTTTTGTGATTTGCAAAAAATTTGTAACGGAACCAACGGAGAAGTCTACACTGTGAGACTCAACTGAGCAGCTGTCGTATTAGAGGATTGCATCTTCAGGTTGAACTGTCGTTTAGCAACACAATCAGGATCAAGGATATTGCCAATGGACTCTATAGATGCCGATACCGAGCCATCTGCCGGGAGTGGCTTGTTTTGCTTTTTGTTGATGATGCAATACCTGAAGAAAACCATTGACATTAATGTCATTAAACATGAGTTCTGCCCCGAGGGAGATGACCTGACCCCACTGACGATGCTCAGGGCCTTCAAACAACTGAAACTAAGAGCCAGACAAGTCAGAATCAGGCGGCAGCGATTAACTAAAATACACTGCCCGTTTATTGCCATAGACAAAAACGAGCAGTTTTTCATTATTGCCGCCATCAGCGATGGCAAAGCATTGATTCAACGGGAGGGAATGAGACCTGAGTCAGTTTCTTTGGATAAACTCTGGAGTCATTGGCATGGCCAGGCCATTTTAATTACTGATCGAAGTATTCTGCCAGGCAAAAATCAACACTTCGATATCAGCTGGTTTATACCGGCTATCGTCAAGTTTCGAAAACTGTTCAGGGACATATTGGTTGCTTCTTTTTTCATGCAGCTATTCGCCCTGCTGACACCGCTTATTTTTCAGGTGGTGATGGACAAAGTGCTGGTTCACCGGGCAGAAATGACTCTGAATGTACTGGTTGTAGCGCTGCTGGCTATTTCCCTGTTTGAGGTTATGCTGGATGGCTTGAGAACCTATGTTTTTTCACATACCACCAACCGGGTTGATGTTGAACTGGGTACCCGGTTATTCCGGCACCTGCTGAAACTTCCTGTTGCTTTCTTTCAGAGTCGACCAGTGGGTCAGGTTGTGGCTCGTGTGCGTGAGCTGGAAAACGTGCGTAATTTCCTCACCAGCAGCGCTCTCACCCTGGTCATAGACCTGTTTTTCAGCCTGTTGTTTATTGTTGTCATGTTCTTCTATTCCAGTCGGCTGGCCTGGATCGTGATTGGCTCAATTCCGATCTATATTATCATTTCTATTTTGATTACTCCCCGCCTGCGCCAGAGAACCGAGGAATTGTTTCACCGCAGTGCCATCAACCAGGCATTTTTGACCGAAACCCTGACCGGGGTAGAGACCCTTAAATCCATGGCCATCGAACCCCAGATGCGCCAGCGCTGGGAACATCAGCTGGCCGGTTTTGCTCAGGCTTCTTTTCGCTCGGTGGTGACCGGCATGTACGGCAGTCAGTCGGTGCAGCTGGTGAGCAAGCTGGTCACCGCTCTGTTGATGTGGCAAGGATCTCTGGAGGTCATTCACGGGCATATGACGGTAGGCGAACTGATCGCCTTCAATATGATTTCAGGACAGATTTCTGCCCCCATCCTGAGGCTAGCCCAGCTCTGGCAGGACTTTCAGCAATTTCGCATTGCTATCGACCGCCTCGGTGACATCATCAATGCTCCTACCGAACCCCAGAGTCATTTAAGTCAATCCTCACCTCCGGTAATGAAAGGAGCCATCAGGCTTGAGAATGTTGTTTTTCGCTACAGCCCTGCAAACCCCGCAGTACTGAACCGCATTGACCTGGACATTCCTGCAGGACAGGTGATCGGCATTGCTGGCCGTTCAGGCTCTGGTAAGTCAACACTGACCAAGCTGATCCAGCGGCTCTTCATACCAGAAAGTGGCAAAGTTTATATTGATGGTGCCAACCTTTCACTATTAAACCCAGCCTGGATCCGACGCCAGATTGGTGTCGTCCTTCAGGACAGCGTGCTCTTTAATGGCACCATTCGAGACAATATTGCTCTTGGGAATCCAACCCTGGATATGGAGTCGGTCATCGCTTCAGCCCAACTGGCCGGAGCTCATGATTTCATTATCGAAATGCCCCATGGCTACAATTCTGAGCTGGGTGAGCGCGGCGCAGGGCTGTCCGGCGGTCAGCTTCAACGCCTGGCCATAGCAAGAGCACTGGCCACCCAGCCCAATATCCTGATTTTTGATGAAGCGACATCGGCTCTGGATTATGAGTCAGAAAAAATTATTCAGGACAACATGCGGGCTATCAGCAAAGGCCGCACCGTCATCATCATCGCCCATCGACTCTCAACTATCCGTCGTTGTGATCGGATTATAGTGATCGAAAAAGGGGTTATTGAAGAAGATGGCAGCCATGATGAGCTGGTTCAACAGCAGGGACGCTATGCCCAGCTGTGGTCTTCACAAATTGATGTAACACAAAGAGTTTAAACAATTGGGACGCATTCTCACGCTGATCAGAGACAGCCTGCACCATGAGAAAAAACATCCTCGGGTCAGGCGCAAAAAAGATGAGCTGGAGTTTCTGCCGGCCGCTGTTGAAATTCTCGAATCACCACCGTCACCGTTCGCTCATGTCCTGATGTTGCTGATTTGTGCCCTGCTGACCTTTGTTTTGCTCTGGAGCTGGTTCAGCTTTATTGACACCGAAGTCACCGCCAACGGCAGAATAATACCAGTGGGCAAGGTCAAGGAAGTACAATCACTGATTGCTGGCCGAGTGGATACCATCTATGTCACAGAAGGTGAGCATGTTTATAAAAACCAATTACTGATCAAGCTGAACCCCACCGAGCCAGAAGCTGATATTCGCCAGATTGAAGCCATGTTGCTGCAAAACCAACTCAATGTCAGGCGATTGCAATTGTTGCTTGAATCGGCAACGGAAACGCCTCTGGCGCCACCTCCCAACCTGCAGCAATGGATTAGCCAGGCTAAGCTGCCGCTCTCGGGAAAGCCAAGCCCTGACCAGTGGTTTCGCCAGCAACAGTTACTGGATTATGACTACCAGCATTATCAGAGCAGCAATCAATCCGTAGTGCAGCAAATCGATCAGCGTCGGGCAAAGGTTATGGCGATTCAGGCCGAAATTGACCGACTGCAGATACTTAACCCCCTGCATCTGGAAAATGAAAAAGCGACCCGGCAATTATTAGACAAAGGTCTTGTGTCACGACTGGAGTGGCTGGCCACCAGGGAAAAACAGCTGGATACCAGCCAGCAGCTGCAGGTCCAACAGAGTCGCCAGAATGAAGCAAAGGCAGAGCTGGCAGCGCTTGTCAGTGAAAAAGAAAGTAGACAAAAAGCATTTCGTCATGAACGCATGGAAAAACTTAATGAGTTCAGTGATAAGATCACTGAACTACAAAACAGCATTATCAAAGCCAGGGAACACAACCAGAATTGTTATATCCGGGCACCGGAAGACGGTACGATACAACAGTTTTCGGCGCTGGGTCACGGCTCGGTGATCCAGCCGGCTGTGACTTTGATGTCGTTGGTTCCGGACAAAGCGGAGCTGCAGGCCGAAGTTATGGTGGAAAACAAGGACATCGGTTTTGTGAAGGCGCAGATGGCGGCCGATATCAAAATAGAAACGTTTCCCTATACATTTTTTGGCTATTTACACGGCGTAGTTGAGCTGGTTTCCAAAGATGCCCGGAACCAGGGCGAGCAGGGATTGATGTATCCGGTATACATCCGATTGAACCAGCAATTTGTCAATGTTAACGGTCAGAATGAACCTTTGCATGTAGATATGATGGTCTCTGCCGAGGTGAAAACCGGTAGACGCCGACTGCTGGCATTTTTTCTGGAACCATTCTTGCGCTACCGTGACGAAGCACTGAATGTCCGTTGAACTGGCTGCTAGAGCCTTGCGATACCCTCACCTGGGCGAGGGCTTACTGCGCTTTTGCCAATTCCCTGAAATTACTGGAACATCGCACTGATGGATTCAGCGTTACTGATTCTGCGAACAGACTCAGCCAGCAGAGGCGACATATCCAGCTGGCGAATCCGACCCAAAGCCTGGGCAGCGGGGCTCAGAGGAATCGTGTTGGTCACTACCAGTTCGTCCAGCTCGGAGTTAGCCACATTTTCCAGAGCACGGCCAGACAGAACAGGATGAGTACAGTAGGCAATCACCTTGGTAGCGCCTTTGGACTTCAGCGCAGCTGCAGCAGCGCACAGGGTACCGGCCGTGTCGACCATATCATCGACCAGCACAGAGGTACGGCCGCTAACATCACCGATAATGTTCATTACTTCAGATTTATTGGCTTCAGGGCGACGCTTGTCGATGATCGCCAGATCGGTATTCAGGCGCTTGGCCACAGCACGGGCACGAACTACACCACCGTGATCGGGTGATACCACCATCAGGTTCTCGTAACCCTGACGCTCCATATCATCCAGCAGAATAGGAGAACCGTAAACGTTGTCCACAGGAATGTCGAAGAAGCCCTGAATCTGGTCAGCGTGCAGGTCGACTGTCAGGACACGATCCACACCCACTCCGGCAATCATGTCAGCGACGACTTTGGCACTGATTGGTACACGGGAAGAGCGCGGACGACGATCCTGACGAGCGTAACCAAAGTAAGGCAGCACCGCTGTGATGCGAACCGCAGAGGAGCGACGCATGGCGTCTGCCATAACCAACAACTCCATCAGGTTGTCGTTGGTAGGGGCGCAGGTGGACTGGATGATAAAAACATCACGACCACGGACGTTTTCCTGAATTTCTACTGCAATTTCGCCGTCACTGAAACGGCCAACATAGGCCTTGCCCAGGGGAATATGCAGGTGATTGACAACCTTGTGCACCAGCTCCGGATTTGAGTTGCCGGCAAACACCATCATTTTGGACACGGATAAATACCTTGCTCTGGTCGTAGTCGTGGGTGGATGTAGCTCTTCACCAAAGGAGCTGACCGCTCATCGCCGACAGCAATGAGCGTCACATCCTGTTTTTGTCTGCCTGGATTGGAACCATTACCATCGAATGTTTCGAAGGTGAATGTTTTGTCCTGAGCGTTACGTCTCATAAAACAGTGGAGAGAGCTATCTGTAAGATAGGATTCTAAACAGTGGCTGGGGTGGAGGGATTCGAACCCCCGCATGGCAGGATCAAAACCTGCTGCCTTACCGCTTGGCGACACCCCAGTAACATAATTTACAGTCACTGTAAGCGGGATAATGGAGTTTAATTCACACATGATCGCAGTTGACTGATCGAGTTGTGAAGCGGAGATGTATTGACACCACTGGCAACGAAACCATCAACGTCAGAGTCGATTTCTGCCAGAGTCGCTTCCGCCTCTTTACGACTGGCAAACGGCATAAACACACAGGCACCCGAACCGCTCATCATGGCCTGCCCCACGCTCGAATTTCCGGAATTATCCAACAGCACTAAACATTTATCAACTTCCGGATAAAGCCTTCGAACCAATGGCTGAAAGTCATTGGTCAGCTCATTTCCATGCAGCCGGTTCAATGCGGCGGAAACTTTAATGGGACGAGTATCTCTTGTCAATTCCTGATGACGGAACATTTCGGTAGTGTTGACATGGCAGTCAGGTTTGAGAACCAGGTACCAATTCTCCTCAGGACTGACAGGAGTAAGCTTCTCGCCAACCCCCTCAGCAAAAGCAGCATGACCCCGAACAAATACCGGAACATCAGCTCCCAATTTCAGTCCCAGCTCTGCCAGTGTGTCTTCGTCCAGTCCCAACCCCCACAATAGATTCAGACCATGGAGTGTTGTAGCCGCATCGGAGCTGCCGCCCCCAATTCCACCGCCCATGGGCAGACGTTTAAGGAGCGTAATTCTGACGCCTTTTTCACAGCCTGTATGAGTTTGTAAAAGACGGGCAGCCTTGAGAACGAGATTGTCATCAGCGACCAGCTCTGGAAGGTTACAATCCAGTAATAACTCGTCATGATTTTCGAAGGTCAGCTCATCGGCAAAATCCAAAAACTGGAAAACGGTCTGGAGCTGATGATAACCATCTTCTCGACGTCCGATTATGTGCAAGAAAAGATTTAGCTTGGCCGGAGCAGGCAAAACCAGAGTTGAAGACGACATCAACGAACCATCCTGAAATTGCGATCATGAACTATCAAGCAACTTCTGCCCGATAGCAGAAGAGAAATTAAAGATGAAAGCCTATTTTAGCTGCCATCTTCTGGCAAACAGAGTTGCCTGCACCTCACCCTGTCGGACTTTTATCCTGACAGGCAAGGTTATTCCGGAGAAGTCCTCGTACTGCAAATATTCAACCTGCCACCCCTGCTGTGTAATCAGCACAGGATAACCCTGATTATTTAACCGGATAGTGGCTCTGGTATCAGGACTGGGCAGCCCCATGACCCAATATCGCAGCAGACTGACAGGTAAATCCCAACCGGTCAGCTCAAACAGCAATTTCTCAGGACTCTGGCCTGGATAACGCTTACCTGAGGCTTCCAGTTCTACTGAGCCCGGTTGACCATTAATTTTTGCCACTGTCTGTCCCAGGGGACCATCCAGATAGATAAGATAGTTCTCTTTACTCTGTTGCCATTCCAGAGATAAGGTTCCGGAGTCTCCAGGGACTCTCAACCCCAGTCGCCCTGTCAAGTGCCAATAATCCAGTTCTGAGAGCTGCTGTTGATGAGCTTTCCACAATGACTGACGCTGAGCTTCTGAAAGCCCTTTTTCCGGTTTGGGAGCCGTGGCGCAACCAGAGAGAAGCAGGGCAAAAATCACAAGAATAGACAGTTTTGTTGTTAATGAAGAGTCAGTCAGGTATGAAGTTGAAAACGGTATCTGCATACAACTTGCCAGTTTTTGCGTTGAGTGAACGGGCCGCCAGGCCCGTTATGATAGATAATCCAGCAGGCTTACTTGACGATGGAAACCTTGGGGTCCGCTAAAGCATCGGCCTCTTTATGCTGCTTTTCCAATCGCTCTCGGGTCTCTTTCAGAACGTCACTGTCCGGAGTCATCTGCAAAGCCTCGTCCCACAAAGCTCGTGCATCTTCTTTCCGCCCAAGGGCCCAAAGCACCTCGCCCAGATGAGCCGCTACCTCATGATCGGGATACTTATCATAGGCGTTTTTGAGATAAACAAGAGCAGCCTGATAGTTACCCAGACGATATTGTACCCAACCCATGCTGTCCATAATGGCAGGATCATCTTCATCCAGGACATAAGCCTTCTCGATCAACTCTCTTGCCTCTTCAAAGCGATCAGTACGATCCGCCAGGGTGTAGCCAAGCGCATTCAGAGCGGCCGCATTTTCGGGCTGAAACTTGATAATGGCACGCAGATCTGACTCAAGATCCTTGATTCTTCCCATTTTCTCAAACACCATGGCCCGACCATAGAGCAGGTTAACATTCTCGGGGTAGCGCAATACGGCGCCTGAAAACAGCTTCAGAGCATCGTCAAGTTCTCCGGCATTCACCAGAATTTCTGTCTCGAGCAAATAAAGCTGAACAGCATGTACCGGGAATCGGTTGCGGTCTTCTTCCAATTGCTGTCGGGCCTCTGCCATTTTACCCTGCTTGAGCAGCATCTGGATAAGCGCGACCCGTGACATCATGAACTCCTTACCTGGCATCACGTTCAGAAAAGACTTCCGGGCCTGTTCATAATGCCCTTTCTGTTCTGATATCCATCCCAGATAATAATGAGCGGTACTTTTTCTCTGTCCCAGAGCCAATAGCTGTTTAAAATAGCTTTCAGACTCTGCCACCATCCCGCTCTCAAGTGAAATCAGAGCCAGAGACAACAACATCTCAACATCGAAGGGTGACTGATTCAGGAGCACCTGAAACTGTTCGCGAGCCTCGCCAAGCTTATCCAGATGCACCAGTACACTGGCATAAATCAGACGCAGACGAGGAATATCCGGATACTTTTTGACGGCATCAGCCAGCATTTTCTCAGCCTCATCACCTTTGTCCATCTTATTGAGGATGCGACCCTTGAGTATGATAGCCTTGACGTAGTCCGGCTCCTTAGCAAGAAGCTGATCACAGATCTTGATCGCTGCTTGCAACTGATTATCCTGAAGCAACAAAATGGCCTTACCCAGCTTCAGCGACCGATGACCGGGATAATCCTTAAGAATGCTGTCAAAGGTGCTCAGCAATTGCACCCTTTCATCTTCAGGAAGCTCCAGGGCACTGGCTGCGAGGAAATCAAAATTAGCCTCACCTTCCAAAGCCAGAACGTCTCTCATCTGCTCAACGGCTCGATCCAGTTGACCCGCCCTGATCAGTTCAATAGCACCAGCTTGCAATGCGGCAGCATTTTTATCATCCAGCTTGGCCCAGAGTAACGCCGCATCCAGAGATGCCTGGCGAGCCCCAACCACCTGACTGATTTGATAGGCCCGTTTGGCAACCCCCTTGTCCTGCGTCTTATGAGCCTGTTTGAGATAATATCCCAGCGCCAGATCATAACGCTTACGCTGCCCGCCCAATTCGGCCACGAGCAGATCGTAAAGGGTATCAGGTTCAAAAGAAGCTACCGGCTCTTGCGGCTCGTGACTGACCTGGGCAGGAACCGATTCAGCCGCCCCGGGCTGCCATGAATATTGAACTGAAGAACAACCTGATACCAGCATGGCTGTCAGCACTATAGAGAAACTATTAAGTTTCTTCATGAATGGTATGCCTTTACCCGTTGGAAATAATTTCTGCACTGAACTCTGCAGTCCCGGATGGATCAGCTTTGAACTGTGGCCTTCTTTATCATGACATACGCAAATTATTGTGAAAAACATTTTACTACAGAGCCTGCAAAGAAAGGCCGGACAAAATATTTCTCTTTTTCTATGGGTATGACTGGATACATCCGGGTTTGCAGTTGTTGCCGTTCCATAGGAGAATTGATCGGCCAGAATGTCCATAACGAAAGAAGGTGCTGTTAAAACAGAGTGAAGATCAAGATTCTTCGCTGACCTGAGCGTATCACTGTTTGCTGACTGTAGTACTTAAACAGCACCGGGGCCTCGCACTGAACGAAGATCTGACAACAAACTGCGAATTATCAGGTGTTAAAAATCTGCCTGGCATGACAGGGATTCCCTCAGCTTCCATTGAAACAACTTGTATTGAGACAACCATGGACAGACAAAAAGTCAAACCAGTTACCCGAATGTCTGGAACAGAAGTTTCGATCTGCTTCGGGCAACATAATTAAGGGCACAGGCATCAGTCTGCTGTCCAGTGTTGTAGAATACTGTACGGTCAATAATAGCAGTGGCTCTCAAATAGACAGCCCAATCTTTCGTCAAAAGGCACGGAGACTGGATTAGATAAATGAACCTCCAGAGTAAAAAGACAGCCCTGAGTACCTCGCCAGTGGGTTACTTGTGGCTGGCTAGAGCGTAAGAAAAGGCAACAGGACTTTATGGGGTATCTTACCGCCGGTATCAATCACAGAACTGCACCCATCGCACTCAGGGAGCAGGTTGCTTTTTCACCTGAGCAACTGCCCGAGGCGCTACAGGATGCCCGTCATTTCATGCACACCAATGAAGTGGCCATTCTGTCCACCTGTAACCGGACAGAACTTTACTGTGCCAGCAACGCCGATTATCACAGAGCGCTTGAATGGTTGACAGGGTATCACAACCTGGATCAGAAGCTGCTTAGCGAGCACAGTTATATTCATCACGATAAAGCCGCTGTTCGCCATATAATGAGAGTGGCATGCGGCCTTGACTCCATGGTTCTCGGTGAACCCCAGATTCTCGGTCAGCTGAAGTCAGCCTACGCCCAGGCCCAGGAAGCCGGTACTATTGGCTCGCTGCTTTCCAGACTGTTCCAGTACTGCTTTACTACCGCCAAACAAGTTCGAACCAATACCGCTATTGGTAGACAGCCTGTTTCCATCGCTTATGCAGCCACGACACTGGCCAGGCAGATCTTTGCCGACCTTTCTGAAAACACCGCTTTACTGATTGGTGCCGGTGAAACCATTGAACTGGTGGCCAGACACCTTCATCAACAAGGCCTCAAAGACATCTTTGTCGCTAACCGGACCATGAGCCGGGCGAAACTGCTGGCCGACAAATTTGACGGCAAGCCGGCCCTGCTTTCAGATATTCCTCACTTGTTGCCAGCCGCTGATATTGTCGTCTCCTCAACGGCCAGCCCGGTTCCCGTTCTGGGTAAAGGCAGTGTTGAAAGAGCGATTAAAAAACGCAAACACCGCCCCATATTTATGGTGGATATCGCTGTTCCCCGGGATATCGAACCCGAGGTCACTGAGCTACCAGACATCTTCCTGTATACCGTCGACGACCTGCATGACGTTATTCAGGACAATATGCAACAGCGACAGGATGCTGCAAAAGAAGCTGAGCTGCTGATCGAAACCGGTGCTTTTGAGTTCATGAGCCAACTGCGCTCACTGGATGCAGTGAATGTGCTGAGGAGCTATCGAAAAAATACCGAGGAACTCAGAGATTTTGAGCTTGAAAAAGCCATGCTTTCTCTGGCCAATGGTGTTCCGGCGGAACAGGTTCTGACTCAATTTGCACGTTCACTGACCAACAAGCTCATGCATACCCCCAGCGTGCAATTGAAAAAAGCCGCTGCAGAAGGTCAGAACAACCGACTGGAATGGGCTGAAGAACTGCTGGGCATTCATCGCCGTTATGAAGACCGCGCTAAAGAGCCGAGCCACTCCTAGCTGTGCCAGCCATTACCGGCTGAAATTCAGCCAGAAGCCACCGGATACCTGTATAACCCATCAGGTTCACACCTGAAACAAGCATTGATTAAATCCAAATGAAAGATCCCAATCTGGACAGTCTGAGCGCCAAGCTTGAAAACCTGCTGGAACGCTTTGAGGAACTCGGTGCTTTACTGAGTGACCCACAAGTCATCGGTAACCAGGACCAGTTCCGCAGACTCTCCAAGGAATACGCTGAACTTGAACCCGTCGTCAATGCCTACCGGGATTACGACCAGATTCAGAGAGATCTGGAAGACGCCCGGGCCATGAAAGACGACCCGGAAATGGCTGATCTGGCTGAGGAAGAGATTCAGAGCTGCGAAGAAAAGCTGCCAGCCCTGGCTCAGGAGCTGCAACTACTGCTCTTACCCAAAGACCCCAGGGACAACAACAATACTTTCCTGGAAATTCGTGCCGGTACTGGTGGTGACGAGGCTGCTATTTTCGCGGGAGACCTGTTCCGGATGTATTCCCGCTTCGCTGAAAAACGTGGCTGGAAAATCGAAGTCATCAGTGCCAATGACGGTGAACACGGTGGCTATAAGGAGATTATTTCCCGCGTGGTCGGCAATAATGTTTTTGGTCATCTGAAGTTTGAATCCGGTGCCCATCGGGTCCAGCGTGTGCCTGAAACAGAATCCCAGGGGCGTATACACACATCAGCCTGTACTGTCGCCATCATGGCAGAACCTGATGAGCAGGAAGCCATCGAGATCAAAAAGGAAGATCTTAGAGTCGACACCTACCGTTCATCGGGTGCCGGTGGTCAGCATGTAAACACCACCGACTCGGCCATTCGACTGACCCACCTGCCTACCGGTATTGTGGTTGAATGTCAGGACGAACGTTCACAACACAAGAACCGGGCCAAGGCCATGGCTCTGCTTTCTGCAAAACTACAGGATGCTCAGGAGATGGCTGCCGCCAAAGAGATCAGCGAAACCCGTAAAAGTCTGGTGGGCAGTGGCGATCGCTCCGAACGTATCAGAACCTATAACTACCCTCAGGGGCGGGTCACTGATCATCGCATCAACCTGACACTTTATAAATTGCCAGAAATTATCGAGGGCGACCTCGACCCTGTGATTAACCCCCTCCTTCAGCAACATCAGGCGGACCTGTTGACAGGATTGTCCGATGAGTAGACTAATGAGCAGGATTGATCAGACCCTCAGTGAGGCCACTCAACGCCTCACTGATAGTCATACAGCCAGAAAAGAACAAAGCGACACGGCCCGTCTTGATGCCGAAGTTCTGCTCTGCCATGTATTGGGCAAACCATACAGCTACCTTTTCACCTGGCCCGAAAGAGAGCTGACGCCCGAACAGGCTGAACAGTTTGAGTCCATGCTGGCACAACGGATACTGGGAACCCCTGTCGCTTATATAACGGGTGAGAAAGAGTTCTGGAGTCTGAAGCTTAACGTTTCACCCTCCGTACTGATTCCCAGACCCGACACTGAAAGGCTGGTTGAGCTCGCCTTGTCTATGCCCGTTTCGGACCAGGCAACCGTTGCCGACCTTGGCACAGGCAGCGGTGCCATTGCTCTGGCAATGGCTATCGAGAGGCCACACTGGCAAGTGATTGGCGTTGACAGACTGTCCGGGCCAGTCGCCATCGCCAAAGAAAATGCCGCCCTGAACCAGATAGGCAATGTAACCTTTGTAGAAGGTGACTGGTGCTCACCCTTATCCGACCCATTGGACATGATTGTCAGCAACCCGCCGTACATTCGTGAAGACGATGAGCACCTTGCTCAGGGGGATGTACAGTTTGAACCCCGATCAGCATTGACTGCAGGCAAAGACGGTCTTGATGATATACGCACCATCAGCCGACAAGCCTTCGGGAAGCTGAAACCGGGTGGCTGGTTGTTGTTTGAGCACGGCTATGATCAGGGCAGTGATATCCGGATCATTCTGGAGTCCAATGGCTTTACCGCCATTAGCACACAACAAGACCTGTCTGGTCAGGACCGTGTCACCCTGGCGCAAAAAACCGCCTGAACCGGAGCCTGATAGCTGCATTTCCCCTATGCTTACGTTTGGTTATACTCCTCTGCTCTTAGCTGAAGCAGTAAACCCTTAAACAGTCGTGTGCGATAGAGGATATTTTTCGCATCTGACAATCAAAGATTTCACAAGGTAGGCAGGAAGTAGGGATGGAAAATACCGGAGCATTGCTGGTTAATCTGGGTTCGCCCGATAGTCCGCATGAACAAGATGTACGACACTATCTGAATGAATTTCTGATGGATGCTAATGTCATCGATATGCCCTGGCTCGTAAGACGCATGATTGTCAGTCTGTTTGTCCTGCCCAAAAGACCGGCTCAATCCGCCAGAGCCTACGCCTCTGTCTGGACTGAGAAGGGCTCACCTCTAATCAGCAACAGTAAAGACCTTCATGAAGAAGTCCAGAAGCTCACTTCCATGCCAGTAGAGTTAGCCATGCGTTATGGCAGGCCAGACATGGAGAGCGCTCTGGTCAGACTGGCCAGCAAGCCGGAGATCAAGGAAGTTCTGCTGTTCCCTCTCTACCCTCACTACGCCATGTCAACCGTCAAGACAGTGGTAGAGAAAGCTGAAGAAATCATCAAAGACTACAAACTGCCGGTGACATTGAAAGTTCACCCCGTGTTTTATAATCACGATGCCTACATTGAGGCACTGGTAGAAAGTGCAAAAGAGTATCTGGAAAAAGATTATGATCACATTGTGTTCAGTTATCACGGTGTTCCGGAAAGACACATCCGTAAGGATGACTGCACAGGTTCCCACTGCCTGAAATCCGAGGACTGTTGTCAGAAAGCATCACCTGCTCACCTTACCTGCTATCGACATCAGGTTTACAGAACCACCGCCTGCTTTGTCGAGAAAGCCGACATCCCGGTGGACAAATACTCCGTCGCCTTCCAATCAAAACTGGGGCGGGACAAATGGTTGGAACCGGCCACCAGCAGTACCATTAAATCACTGGCAGAACAGGGCATCAAAAAGGTTCTGGTCATCTGCCCGGCATTCGTGGCTGACTGTCTGGAAACCCTTGAAGAGATTGGCATGGAAGCGAAAGAGGACTTTATTGCAGCTGGCGGTGTATCCCTGGAACTCATTCCCTGCCTGAACAGCCACCCTGCCTGGACGAAGCTGGTCAGTCAATGGCTAGAGAAACCGCTCCATAATTGATCACGGGATGAGCCCGACACGCTTTCTCAGGTGCCTGCGCCTACTGCGCGGCATCTGGTTTTTGCCATATGTTATACAATAGAACTGGCCAACTGAGAATGCGATCAATGATTACCGGCGTTAGAAGAATTATTGTTTTTAGAACATAGTTATTATGCTTGATTCCTGCATATGAGCTTCCAACAATAACAGGCATAGCTAATATCACCATTTTTGAGATATCGCTTATGTCTAATTGTTTACTCTGATTCCCATAATATCTAACAGTAACGGATAGGAAAGATGCCAGAGCATTACTGTCTGAAAAAATATAAAACAGTCTGTTTTTTGTTCCCTGATAAAGTAACATTGCAGCCAGAGAGATGATAATAAACTCATTTTCATTTGATTTTAGATGATCAGCTCCAAACTCGTTATAGACCGACACACGTTCACTTAATGATGCAGCCAGCGAAATACAACTAAGGAGACCACCTCGAAAAAGATAAAGGCCTTCACTCATATCGAATTCGTCAATTATGCTCTTTAATTCAACAGGCTCTGGCCGTAAACAACCCATAAATTTTTCAGGTGCATTGGCCGCATATACAATCGCACCATGTCTATCTCGGGTAATATATCTCCTGATGGATTCTAAATCATTAATTCCAATATCTTGTTCATAAACAACACCCTTAGATGCGGTAAGCTTTATTTTGTGCACGTATTCTGACGGACTGGTATAAAAAGCTAAAGACAGTGGAGCTTCAGCCAATGCACTTATCAATTGAACAGCAAAAACACTGTAGCAACCCTCTGCTTTGTTTATTTCTTTCGTTTTTACTTCAGTTGATAAAAAAAACATCGCTATGACAAAAAATAAATTGTGCACTAAGTCAGCCCCACAACAAGTGATCATTTCATTTGGACTGATCAGAGTAGCCTGTGTACCCAAAAAATCCAGAAAACAGCCTTGGGTAGCCAATGACTTTGGCGTTTGCCGACAGATGCATGAGAGTTTTTCTGCTTTGGTGACACTCCCCGCCTTGTCAGGCGAGGCTTCTGACTTCACGGGCTACAGCCAGCCTATAGCGACTGGACTTACACAGAAGCCTCCATCAGCAGTAACCGGGTGCCCCTCGGTTATTTTGTTGGTCTTTTGTTTGATTTGTTGAGTATCTATACGGTTCCAGTCGATGCGTTGCAATAACGACTTTCGAAAGTCTTCTAGCCCAACAAGCAGTTAACTCTGCTATGGATTTTTTTTTAACAGTGCTTGGTTTTCGTCACCGTGAGTCCCTGCATAGGGACAGACCGACAGAGAATATAGCCAGCTACGTACAAACACGCAAGCGGAACGCTCTGCGTTCCCGTCTTATATCCCCGCCCGATTGAGAGTGTCGCAAAAGGGTATGGTCAGCAGGATATATCAAGATCGTCGTTCCCGCGCAGGCGGGAACCCACCACGAACAGTGGATCTCCGCCTTCGCGGAGATGACGGTTTGAAGCTTGAAGCGTTTTAATTGACCTTTTGCGACACCCTCGATTGGGCGAGGGTTTACGACGATTTTGCTAACTGGCGCTGCCCGGGATTGCCATTTTGTGCAATTTATCAATGAATGCTCTCGGAAACAGGCCACTACTGATGCAGTCCTTAATGATGGGTGTCAGTGGTAAGCATTTATCACGGATCACATTTTTCATTTGCAAAAAACTATTCATAACTGAAAGATTCCAGGCGCCAACACTCTTTTTGACTGAAGGTAGAAGTTTAAAGTGATTTAACAGCTCCGGTTTACGTAAATAAACATCGAGTTTGATTTCAACATCCCCCAGAATTTCTTCCTTTTCAACTAAATATATTTCCTCGTCATTGCGATTGTAGTAAGGGAGGCTATACAGCTCTGCTTGCCAGGCATCCCAGTCCCATAGATCCGGTTCGGTAGGGTTTTGAAGGGTGCTATCAGCGCTACTGGTAACACTGGCAGCTGGTGAAAGTCGCGTATCTGTCAAACCAAAACGCTCTATCAAAAAGTTAGCCAGTTGTCTGGCAAATAGCTCTGGCCGACACTGGTGCTCCTCCGACTGAGTTGTGATCAGCCTGACAGTCTGCTCTTGAAGGGCTACCATGCGAGAATGAAACTGTGCCTGTTCTGCATTAATGGCTTGCACCGTGCTCTCATAGCTGGGCGGCTGGTCAGTGGCAGCAGTTTCTTGACGGAGCGGGGGCGCTGTTTGGCCAGCGCCGTTATCAGAACCAAATGTATACATAATCTGTTCTCCATTTAAACAGATTATCGTAAAGCCCATGGACTCTACGAAGATCATTGTTATTCGCAAAAATGTTGCCATTCAGGCTGCAATAGCGCCCGATTGAAAAACCTCTTCATGGTTGGACAATGATTACAGGGAAAAATTCCCTAAGGGACTGCTCCTCAAGGCGTTTTTTCTGCCTGTGAGAACATCAGATTTCAGGCTACCTGGTGTTCGATCGACAGGATTAAATGATAAAGACTCAGGCCTGTTTCAGAAAACCTCTCAACCTTGGGTCTGCCAAGGCTCTGCTCAGCACATCACTGAGCACTTTATCGATCAGCTCTTCGTTCTTTTCATCAGAGGGTGCCTTGGGTACACGCTCACTGATTTCGCTGGAGTAGACCCCCTCGAAACGCTGATCGCCTTTTACAACCCTGACCCGGACTTTTGCCTTCAGGTCCACCTGGGTGATGTAACTGCCCTCTGGTACCTTGTACTCCAGATCATCAAGATAAACCTGGAACTGGGATACATCTTCAGATTCAGTAACTGTCAGCCCCATCTCTCTCAGACCCAGCTCCACTGCCGAGCGAATAGCCAGAGTCAGGCGGTCATTGGTCGTAATGGCGTTGGTATTTGAATAAACCCCTCCACGATGACCAAGAGAGCGGGACAAGCGCTCATCATAGACGGTCACACTGACCGTTCCCTGCAATGGTTTAATTGGCTTTTCCACAGCAATTCTGGGGGTTACATCCACTTCCTGAGGGCTCAGGGCACAGCCGGCCAGGGCGAGAGCGGCCAATAAAATAAGTGACATTTTTTTCATGAGTCCGGCTATCCTGTGATGGGCGGGGCGCCCTTGGCGAAAGAAAATAGGGTCGACACAAATCCTATCCAGTCTCGAAAACCGGATCAACCGGCTTGGCAAAGCGACTTATAGAGGATATAGTGCATTCCACATAATCCATTAAACAATCTTACGCTGATTTCAGAACGCTGAGCGTGATTACAATGCCTATAGCGAACGATAAGCAACAGCCCGAAATCTTCCGGGACTCTGATAACGACACCAATGCGCAGGTAACAGCTGCCCGTGAGCCTGTGGTGTTCACTCCCAAGTCCATCTTTCGTCCTTCCCGCCTGCTACTCCTACTGCCTTGAGCAGACTATTTAATTTCACCTTCGACCCCGGCCGTCTGGCCCTCTGACCCCAAAGTCAGAAAAATGATTACATTTGTACGAATTCCGACTGACAAGTGCAGAAAATGCCGCCTGTTGCAAGCAGCATCTTCTATGTCGGCACTTTCAAAAATCCTTTTGCACAAATAGAACCTTTTGCACAAAAAGCGCGTCAAAAAACATTGAACTGATAAAAGAACAGCGGGAGCAGCAACCATGAGCAACGATCAGGTTATTATTTTCGACACCACCCTGAGAGACGGTGAACAGAGTCCCGGCGCTGCTATGACCGGGGATGAGAAGGTCCGGATTGCCAAATCTCTGGAAATACTCAAGGTGGACGTCATTGAGGCAGGCTTCGCCATTGCCAGCCCAGGCGATTTTGAAGCGGTCAAAAGCATCGCTGAAACCATTAAAGACAGCACTGTCTGCAGTCTTTCCAGGGCATTGCCCAAAGATATTGAAGCAGCAGCACAAGCTGTGCAACCAGCTGCTCAAGGTCGTATTCATACCTTTATTGCAACCTCTGCGCTGCACATGAAACACAAACTTTGTATGACGCCTGAGCAGGTGCTGGAACAGGCAGTGGCTTCGGTTAAGCTGGCCCGCAACCTCATTGACGATGTTGAGTTCTCTCTGGAAGACGCTGGACGATCTGACATCGACTTTATGTGCCGTATCATTGAAGCCGTTATCGATGCCGGTGCCCGCACCATTAACATTCCGGACACGGTTGGCTACGCCCTGCCTCACCAATTCGGCAACGTGATTGCCCAGCTGATTGAGCGTGTTCCCAATTCAGACAAAGCCATCTTCTCGGTTCATTGCCACAACGACCTTGGGCTCGCAGTAGCCAACTCCCTGTCAGCCGTGGTTAACGGTGCTCGTCAGATTGAATGCACCATCAACGGCCTTGGAGAGAGGGCGGGTAATGCCTCTCTTGAAGAAATCGTTATGGCTATACGTACCCGCCAGGACGAACTCAAGGTCGAAACGGGCATCAACACTCAGCATATCGTTCCTACGTCCCGTCTGGTCTCCGGTATCACCGGCTTCCCGGTTCAGCCCAACAAGGCCATTGTCGGTGCTAATGCTTTTGCTCACGAATCCGGTATTCACCAGGATGGCATTCTGAAAAACCGCGAAACCTACGAAATCATGAAGGCTGAAGACGTTGGCTGGAACACTAACCGTCTGACCCTCGGTAAATTATCCGGCCGCAGCGCCTTTCAGTCCCGGATGGAAGAGCTGGGTATTACTTTTGCTGATCGTAACGAACTGACCGAAGCCTTTAACCGCTTCAAGGTGCTGGCTGACAAGAAATCTGAAATTTTCGATGACGACTTGCAGGCACTGGTCAGTGATGTTCGCTCCGCTAATGAAGAAGAGAAATACCGTCTGCTTGAGCTGGAAGCGGGCTCCAGTACCGGTAAAACACCAGAAGCACGTCTGGTTATTGCAGTAGACTCTGATGAGATTGAAGTACGCAGTGCAGGAGACGGTCCTGTTGATGCGGTCTTCAAGGCCATAGAAAGTATTGCTAATTCCGGTGCCCGTCTGGCATTGTATAATGTTAGCGCGATTACCAGCGGTACTGATTCACAGGGCGACGTCAGCGTACGTCTGGAGAAGCAGGGTCGCATTGTCAATGGCTCCGGAGCAGACACCGATATTGTGGTCGCTTCTGCCAAAGCCTACATCAATGCTTTGAACCTGCTGAATGCTGACCATCCAAAAACCAACCCACAGACAGGGAACCTCTAACAGTCATGCAAGGCAGGATCAGCGAGCAAACTCGGCAGCACTACCTCGATGCCATGGGTATCCAGACCTGGTTTCCCAGCCAAATCCTGCCTAATGCATTGCCCCCCAGGGCGTTTGACTTTCCAGAGGAAGAGCCGGTAGAAGCGTATAAGCCCGGACAATTAACTGTTTCTTCCCACCCATCTTCAGCTCCACTTTCTGAAGTTGCCACAGGTGCTTCTTCAGCAAAAGATTTGCTGGGCATATCCAGTCGTGTTGAAACGAAACAGGATCCGGAGCCAGCAACCTCTGTAGAACAGAACATTATTTCTGAACCCCGGCCAATAGAAATCAGCAAGTTCAGGCTGGTCACTCTGGCCGCCAACGAACACTGTCTGGTAGTCGCCGAAATGCCTCACTCCGGACTGAATCAATTTTCACGCTTTCACCTTCGATTACTCAGCGATATTCTTCGCGCTATTCAACTGCCTGCAGGGTCTGAAACTCTGCCTTTCAGTGAGTTCGTCTGGCCACTGGGCAATGCTGGCCTGATGGAGCACCTGAGCCAGGACGACTCCGCTGCTGCCGACGCAGTTTGCGCCTACCTCAGTAACCAGTTTGGCCTGGCCAGACGAAAAGTAGTTCTGCTCTTCGGTCAGGCAGCAGCCCGTTTTGTGATAGATCCAAGCCGACAGTTCAACGACCTGAGAGGTTTGCAGACGGGCCTTCACTCCAATCAATACTTCATTGTCACTCACGGTCTTAATGAGTTGATGAAACTTCCAGCCCTGAAGTCAGAAGTCTGGCAGGATATTTCACCGATAATCAGGGAGCTGACCCCTTCATAACCGCCTCATGAGCAGAAAATCGATTACGCTTAGCAGCCTGTGCTGATGCCAGACGCCCGATATTCCTCAGTTATCACGATAAAGAAAACTTATATGCTGTCATTCAGAACAATGACTCACCAGGATCTTCCGGAACTGGCGGCTATCGAGCAGGAAGCCGGACCTCATCCATGGAATCAAAAGCACTACATGAACAGTATCGACTCGGGTTATCTCTGCATGGTAGCCGAACACCAGGGTAGAATTGTTGCCCAGGGAGTCGTCATGCTGGCTGCAAGAGAAGCCAGCCTGCTGATTCTGACCGTCTCTCGCAGTGAGCAGGGCAGAGGCTATGGCACTGCCATGCTGAATCAACTCATCGATGCTTCAGCCAAATTGGCAGAAACCCTGTTTCTTGAAGTGCGCGAATCCAACAAAAAAGCCTTCAACCTCTATCTTAAATCTGGTTTCAGTGAAATTGGCCGCCGTAAAAACTACTACCCGGCAAACAAAGACCATAAGGCCGAGGATGCTATTGTTATGGCTCTGGATCTCAGCGTCAGGGAGTGACCGGACAGTCATCCAGCCAAACGCCAGTGACAGGATGTCTGCCACATCTGCCAAGTAGCCACTCGAAGTAGACTTTTAGCTCTTTTGGTTTCTTTTTCTTCTGTTCGTTCACTGTGATGGGCAACGTCAATGCCTCAGTGTATGAATAAGGATCAAGGCCCCCGTTCAACATAGTTCTCAGACGCCCTCTTTCCGGGGATGCAGGAGTCTTGCCACGGGCAAAATACCACTTTTGAGACGGACTTCCTCCGGGAAAGCAGGGTAATAGTGAAAAGCTTCCCGGCAGCCAGGTCAGGCAATATCGGTAACCTGCAGCACGATTAAAGATTCGCTTGGTTAACAAGTCATGGCGCCAAACCTGGCTGTTCTGGCTATCGCAAGTACCCAGTTCAATGGATGTCGATGAATAGCAGCTACTCATGTCAGGAGATTCGGACAAACAGCTTTCTGCGGCGCTAACACCAAGGCAAAGCCTCAGGTTCTGATTCACCAGCAGGATATCTTCTGTCAAACGCTCAGAGACCCAGAAAGCTCTCTCAGGCCGCTCTTCCCAGCTCAAAACAGGTGGGACTTTTTCTTCCTCAGGTTGCGCTTCTTCCGGCGGCATTATCTCTTCAGGTGGAAGGGGCTTTTCAGGTTTCGTTTCTTGCCCAGACACCTCTTTCTCTTCACCGGATTCGGGCCCCTGGTCATTTAGAGGTTCCCGCTCAAACTCACAGACGGTCTGTCCGGTATGCAGATTCTGATAGCAGCGCCGCTCTCCCATGTCCGTCTCAAGATACCGATATAATAAAGGTGCAGGATCCTCACTCTTATCAAGCAGCGCGATATATCCGTTCTCCTGTTGTCGATCAGTTGCGTTCGACAATCTGCCTTGCTCATCAAATAGCCAGATCTGGGCGCTGGTCGATTCTATACAGGGCAACATTGCCAGAGTGTCTATCATTCTGGATAGACAGATACTGGCAGCAAAGCCCTGATAATGGATCGTTTTTCTCTGGAAATCATAATACCATTTCTGGAATGGGCTATTGTCGTCGCAGGGTTTGATCACTGCCCGGTTTCCGGGATAACAGAGCCTTTTCTGCTCAGGGTTCTGATGCACACAGGTAGTAGACTCATCCCCTTCAACATCCAGCCCCAGGCAATAGGAAGCGCCCTCTTTCTGGAGGAAGAATTGATTGGCAAAATGTGCAACCGGCCGATGATCGTCTGAGACATCTGCCCCGGACAGGAGCGGAAAAAAAACGAAGAAAACAGATAAAAGATTAAAAGCTCCGAAGAGCAAAAATCCCCATAATGAAACAGGAACAACTACCAGTCCATTTTTGTAGTTCCACTTACCTGCCATCTCTGTCGCCACTCTATTTATTAATTATTTTGACATTAGCTGATTACCCTTCTTTGTCAAAATGCTAACTGCCGGTCAGAGCCACAAAACAGCCGCTTTTACAGCCCGATAAAAAAGTGTAGTAACCCTCTGAGCTTCGGGATTTTCCTACTTTTCTTACCATTACAATGCCACCTCAGCCCGGTATCCCTTAAAACAGTTTTTGAATAGCGCACAATCCCCACTACACAGAAGGAAATCGGCAGGTATAATTGCGCGCCTGTCACCGTCAGTAGAAAGGTCATCCAGCGTTGATTATCTTCACCGTCACTAATAAAGTAACAAAACAAATTTTTGTAGGCTCCACTCGCAATGACCTTGAAAGCCAGTGGGAAAAAATGGTGGCAGCTGCACACCAGGATATGGACTACCCGCTTTACAGAGAAATCCGTATCCACGGCGAAGACGCATTTACCGTGGAGGAGTGGGATAGGGCCGAGTCCCGTGAGGAACTGGCTGAGCTCGAGCAGGACGCGATCGATTTCTTTGGTGCCCATAGCCTCAGAGGCTATAAGACCAGCACGGTAAAAATCCTGCCCAAAAAGAAGCGGCGCCAGCGCAAGTCCAACATTGAAAAAGAGCTGGCCTCCATTTTTGCAGAAATCAATGAAGGTGATTCCAATACACCTCCAAGCCTTGCCATGAAATCCGGCAATGCTGGCAATAAAGCGAATGATGACTCTGCTCAACAGTCAGAAGCCGGTTCGACTGCGCCTGCTCAGGCCGCTCAACACTCAGCTGCTGAGCCTGTGTCTGCGCCAGCTGTACCCAGCCCGACTCCAGACTCAACCGGGATCAAGGTTGTCCAGTCCGAAAAAGAAAAGCCAAAGCCTGAACCAACCCAGTCTGCGGGCTCCAGGGCCAATGCGATGGTTCAGTTGAGCAGCATTGAAATGAGCGATGACATCACAGCCCAGCTGGCTGCGATTACTGCCGCTGCCGACGCCTGCCTGGCCGGTGACAGCGACGCCCTGAGTCAACTGGATGTTCAGTCTGAACCTGCAGTTAAAGAAAGCTCTCAACCGCCAGAAACCACTGAGCCAGAGCCAGCAGCCATTATTGAAACAGAGGTCGTTGCTGCTGACCCCATCTGCCCGAAAGAGCTTCGCATACGTGAGGCTATTGAACGCCACAGAAAACAACGCGCACAACGCAGTGCTGAAAGTCAGGAGAACGAAAGAAGAAAAATGGCCGAAACCCTGGCAAAACTCAATGCCAGAATTCAGGAAATGCAAACAGGGAAGCTGGCAGCAGTAGCCTGATCGCTACCAGAGTCGACTCTATTGGGGTCGACTCGGTTGTCATTTTTGAAACGGCAGCAGAGAATTCAATACGGTTTCTGCAAACTCGCCCGTAAAAATACCTGAAACACTTCAAAATATAGTGACAAGACTGGTCAAATTTGCGCCATATCGAATATCCGATATTCAGGGCAGGCACTATCAATTTAACCACAACTTCTGTGGATAACCCTGTTAATTGCTCACATCATCCTGAACTAACCCCGTCAGTCACGGGCCTTCCAGCAAAGTGGGCATTATTTGCTCACAAAAAATCCAGACTACCAGATATGGGGGTATAAAAGAAAACGAGCACAAGACAGCACTTTACCCACAAAGATCAACCTAAGAAATCTCCACCATAAACCGTGATTTATCGAAAAAATAACGATACCACTCCCATATTCTAACCGACCGTAAAAATCGTTATCATCGGGGGTTTTTACTCCCGAGTGAAACCTCAGCATGTTAGAACGGCTATTCAAACTGAAAGAACATCACACCGATGTTAAGACAGAAGTGCTGGCAGGCATTACTACATTCCTGACCATGGCTTACATTATTTTTGTAAACCCAAGCATGCTGGCCACCACCGGTATGGATCAGGGGGCCGTTTTTGTTGCTACCTGTCTGGCTGCTGCTATCGGCTGTATGATCATGGGCTTTTATGCTAATTACCCTATTGCTCTTGCTCCTGGTATGGGTCTCAATGCCTTCTTCGCCTTCACCGTTGTAGGTCAAATGGGTTATAGCTGGCAGGTAGCACTGGGGGCGGTTTTTCTTTCAGGTGTCTGCTTTTTCGCATTGAGTGTCTTCAAGATTCGTGAGTGGATTATCAACAGCATTCCTCTCTCTTTGCGAGGTGGTATTGCTGCGGGTATTGGGCTCTTCCTGGGCTTTATTGCTCTGCAGAATGCCGGCATTATCGTTGGCGACCCGGCCACACTGGTAACACTGGGAGATATGAATTCCTGGAGCGCCATTATGGCATCCATTGGCTTCGCCCTGATTGTGGCTCTTTACTACCGCAATGTCACCGGCTCAGTCATGATTGGCATTCTGGCCATTACCGTCATCAGCCTTGTAGTCGGCAAAGTAGAGATGAATGGTGTGTTTTCCATGCCTCCCAGCGTCGCCCCGACATTTCTGCAACTGGATATTGCCGGAGCATTGGAAGTCGGCATGATCAGCATTATTTTCTCTTTCCTGTTTGTTGACCTCTTTGATACCTCAGGCACATTGGTTGCCGTAGCGCAAAAAGGCGACCTGCTGGACAAAGATGGTAAATTCCCTCGCCTGGGCAGAGCTCTGATGGCAGATTCCATGGCCAGTATGGCAGGGGCTGGACTGGGTACTTCAACCACTACCAGTTATGTTGAAAGTACCGCCGGGATTTCAGTGGGTGGTCGCACAGGCCTGACCGCTGTGGTTGTTGGCATACTGTTCCTGGGATGCCTGTTCCTGTCGCCACTGGCAGCCGTAGTGCCTGCCTACGCAACCGCCCCTGCTCTGATCTTCATAGCCGTTTTGATGACTCACAGTATGTTCCAGATTGACTGGGACGATCTGACAGAAGCTGCTCCAGTGGTTATTGCAGCTGTTTCCATGCCTCTGAGTTACTCGATCACAACCGGTATTGCCTTTGGTTTTATCTCCTATACCGCCATCAAACTCCTGAGTGGTCGTGCAAAAGACCTTAATAGTGCACTGATTGTTCTATCTCTGCTGTTCACCGTTAAGCTGGTGATATTCAATTAATGAACTGAAAACCAGTTTTCATCTCTTCGAAAGCGGCCCATAATATGGGCCGTTTTTATTTATCGAAGAGCATCATGTCATTAGCCGTAGTAGAGCCTGAAAAGTACGAAGCCCAGCTGAGCGAGAAGGTAAGCCTTACCCGAGAAGAATTTAAGACTTTTGATGTTCCTGAACTGGAAGTTTTCAGATCCCGGCCTCAGCATTACAGAATGCGGGCAGAGTTTCGCATCTGGCATGAGCAAGAACGCAGCTACTACCGAATGTTTGACCCTGAGACCAGACAGCCTTTCAACGTCGACCAGTTTCCTGCAGGCACAAAGCGTATCAATGAATTAATGATGCCGCTGATGAGAGACATCGAGCAGCAGGAGGTCCTGCGAAAAAGGCTTTTCCAGCTGGAATTTCTGACAACCCAGACCGGTGAGGCTCTGATCAGTATGCTTTACCACAAACCGCTGAATGATGAGTGGAGGGCTTCGGCGGAGAAATTACAGTTTTCTCACAATATTCGCATCATCGGTCGTGCCAGAAAGCAGAAAATAGTCCTGGATCGGGATTACGTTGTCGAAACCCTTAATGTGTTGGGTAAAAACTACCAATACACTCAGGTCGAGAATAGTTTCACTCAACCCAACGCCGGAGTTAATGAGCATATGCTTGGCTGGGCCAGTGATGTCTGTAGTGGTCTGAAAGGGGATCTGCTCGAGCTTTATTGCGGAAACGGCAATTTCACTTGTGTCCTGGCCAATCACTTTGACAAAGTTTTGGCAACAGAGATATCCAAAACATCAGTGAACTCTGCTCATGACAACTTTGAGCTTAATGCCATCGAGAATGTTCAGATAGCCCGTTTATCCAGCGAAGAGTTCACTCAGGCAATGAATCGTGAGAGATTGTTCAGACGCTTGCAAGACATTGATCTGGACAGCTATGACGTATCCACCATCCTGGTAGATCCTCCCAGGGCTGGCCTTGATGAAGGCACTGAAGCCCTGGTTCAAAAGTTCGACAATATTGTCTACATTTCTTGTAACCCTGACACACTGAAGAAGAATCTGGAAAAGATCACCCTAACTCATAGTGTGCAACGTATAGCCCTTTTTGATCAGTTCCCTTATACCCATCATCGCGAAATGGGTGTATTCCTGATGCGAAAATAATTCCCTGAAAGGCCAAAAAGCAACCAGCTGCTGACCTTTCCTTAAACGGAATTCTGTACCAGACTGTTAGCCTCCCTGTTTCAAAAGCAGATAAAACCAGTAACGGGGATTCTAACGGAGACAGAATGAAAAACTATGCAGACTCTCTTTGTGCGCTGTTTGTTTGTTTCTTTATAAACATTTTCAGCTCCAATGCACTGGCAACAGAAAACATTGATCTTCTTTTGGTCGCTTATGATCAAGGGGAAAGTAATGCTTTTAAACAGCTTGAAAAAGCCCTGAAGAAGCGAGGTATTAACTACCGCATTTTATCGATTGGCAGGGCCGCAGAAATCTTCCGGAATCACCCGCTCAACCTTACCATTTCTGTACCTGATCCAGAGCAGCTCAGGAACAATCGGGAAACAGTCTGGCCCAAAAGCGCTCTCATTGAGTTATCGAAACGTATTAGGCCTAAGATCGTTTATTCCGGAATGGCCAGTGCTGTACAGGCCCAGATTCTCAATCATATGAAGCAAGGTGGCAGCTTCACTCTGGCTTTCTATGATAATTTTGATCCCATTACCAACAAGGAATATGTGCAGGCATTTCTGGAAACAATTCGAACGCTTGATGAATTCCATATTCCCACTTCTGCAACCGCAGTAAGCTTCAAAGATCTTGTATTTTGCCCCAATCCCCTCTACGTAGTAATTGGGCAACCGGCGCTTGAGGCTTGGGATGATATTTACCGACAAACGGATAACCGATCTGTCCGCCTTGAACTAAACATTGGTCCCAATGAGCCTGTTGCGGTATTCGCCGGGGGTTATGACGACACCTATGAAGAGTATTTCAGAATCTTTATTGAAGCCACCCGAAAGCTGCCGTCCGTGACCTTTCTGGTCACCCATCACCCTAAGACCAGTGGTGAGGTCGAGCGACGCTGGATTAAGGAAAGAGGTACCGGGAATGTTCGATTAGTGGAAAATAATCGCCATTCTACCGCTGCTCTCACAAAAATGTCTGTTGCTGTTATGGTCCATAAATCCTCTATTGGAACGATGGCACGCTATAAGGGAAAACCTGTTATTTACATTGCTGAACCAGGAACAGACAACTTTCTGATCCGCGAAAAGGCAGCCTTTCTGGCTTCTACTCCGGAAGAAGTGGTCAAAAAGTTTCAGTCTGCCATTGCCAGCGATAACCAGGTTCCCTCACTGGAGTCGCTGGGTATACCCGATCAGCCTTCATTGTCTATTGCCATCGAAATCGAGACTATTTTGGAGGATATGAGACGATCAGAGTCCGATACACTTTAACCAGCAGGATGATTATGGTTAACTGTCTCTGAATTCCTTATTTTACGGAGACTTCCGAATGCAGGGCAGGCCGACCCGCCTAAAGGTTGTTACTGGCTTGTTTGCTGGAGCTGTGATAGGACTCATTTCCCTGATCGCTATCGCCAACTGGCTGGTCAATACCAAAACCAGCTCGCGGCTTTATAACAATGTAGAAAGCATTCCATACAATAAAGTCGGTGTTCTGCTCGGCACCAGTAAGTACTCTCGTGAAGGCGGGTTTAACAACCATTATGCTCTCAGGCTCAAGACTGCCTATCTTCTCTACACCCGGGACAAGATCGATTATATTTTGATCAGCGGCGACAATGGAACACCTTATTATGATGAGCCGAGCACCATCCGAAAGGACCTTTTGAAAATGGGCATTCCTGCCGAAAGGATCTACAGGGATTATGCAGGTTTTCGAACCCTGGACTCCATTATCAGGGCAAAGTTTGTCTTCGGGCTTGATACGTTCACCATAATTTCCCAGACCTATCACAATAAACGGGCACTCTATATCGCCCAGAATAAAGAAATTAATGCTATTGCTTTTAACGCTGGTGACGGGGCCGATAGTGACCTGAGCAATAAGGCCAGAGAGATCCTTGCAAGAGTTCTGGCCGTCCTGGAAGTTCACTGGTTAAACACTGGCCCCAAGTACCTGGGCCCAACGATCGATATTGGTAATACACCTCCGACATAGAACCAGACCTGAAATGCGACTGATTATCAACAAAAAAAACAACAAAAAAAAGACAGGCATACATTTTTTGGCTTTCTGCCTGCTTCTACCCAGCACTCTCGCTCTGGCCGATCAAAACAGGATCACTATTTCAACAGGGATGTATCCGACAGATTACCCTCCTCTTTCATGGAAAGATGGAAGAAAAGGCATTGTGCAGAAAACCCTTGAAGCCATCAGCGAGCGGAGCGACTTTGACTTCACGGAAGAGTACTACCCTTTCAACCGTATCATTTACAAGGTAGGCAATGGCAGCCTGGATCTGCAAGCCTGGAGCTCCCCCCAGTGGCGAGAAGGCGTTTCCGGGAAAGTTTACTTTACCGAACCTTTTGCAGAGCACTGTGAAATCATTGTGCAGTTACAAGGCAGTAAACTGGAAGTAAACCAACCTGGCGACCTTCAGGGAAAGCGACTTGGGGTGGTGCAGAACTATACCTTTAAGACTTTTGAACCTTACTTCCAATCCGGAGAAGTGATTCGCCACAACTCCAGGGATGAAGTGCACGCTCTGAAGCTTCTGGAGAAAGGCCGAAATGATGCAGCACTGATGGACGAAATGGTAGCACGCCACCTCATTAAAACCCGGTTCGCGGGTTTGTTTGTGACAGGGAAAACATTCGACTGTGTTCCTGTGACATTCATGTTCAGTAAGTCTGCTGAAAAGCACGGAATAAAGATCAACAGGATTCTTCAAAAGTTAAAGTCAGAAGGTGTCATAGATCAGATAATAAAAATGTATCGATAAAGGATAACGACGTCCTAAAATTCCTTAGAGATTGGACAAGTAATCGTCTAAATCACTAAATTGCCTGATCGTTTTATTAATTTGTAACATGCTCAGAAGCTCGTCCGTCTTAGCATTTACACCTACCAAGGTAAGCTTTCTTTTTTCAATTTTTAAACGCTTATAAAGAAAGACCAATACACCAATACCAGAAGAATCAAACTTTTCAACAGAACTCATGTCTATAATCAAATCACCTGAGCAATCTTTGATCAGGTGATCGAGTTGAGATCTTAAACCATTAACGGTTTCAGCATTAAATTGACCTTTCAGTGAGATGACATCATATGACTGAGCGTGCGAGATTGAGTAATCCATTACTTCCTACTCCTTAACTTTACTCCTGACTTTCAACAGCGAAGAACCAGACATTTTTTACAAGTTCTATTCTCATAATAGACAAGCCGTAGCCTAAAAGATGAACACATCTATATCCTTTGGCAATAACAAAACAAGCTCAAAATAACACTTCCCAATCAAAATACTCTTTTGCCAACTTGCCATCGTTTTTTTAAAGAAAAAACAAATAAAAAACCTTCCGACAATTATTTTACCTGATAAAAAGCTAATTAAAATTGTGTTTAAGGATTACAATTTTGTATTAGTAAACTGCTCTCAACTTCCTATAGTTAATTTCACAAGGAAATAAAAAACTCTTAAGCCAACATTTGTTTGCTCACTAGTTGCTTTCCTCTTTTTTTAATACATAGCCAACCTCGTTGAAGTCTGTCGTTGAAAACGTTCTATGGATGGCGTCAAAAAAGTCAAAGAATATGGAAACCAGCACAAGCATTGATGCTAAGCAACGCTTATCTGCCAAATTGCTAAAAGCTGTTCTAATGGCAGCCTGTGTGCTGGGTATTTCGATCAGCTGTGTTCAGATTTTCTTTGATGCCCGCCAGTCCAGCAAAAGCATTGACTCGGAAGCCTGGCAAATGCTGTCTATGATCAGGGAACCCTCCATTCAGGCCGCCCACAGAATGGAACCCACAATGGGCGAAGAGATTCTTTTCGGGTTAATGGAGCATCAGGCAGTTCACATCGCGGCGATCAAAATACCCAATGAACCTGAACTTGCTGTTATAAAGCGTGACCTTTCCAAATCAGGGTATCGCTATTTTTCAGACTATCTATTTGAACCTGTTCGAATTTATCGTATTCCTCTGTACAAAAAAGAACCCGTTCATGAACATTACGGCGAGCTCTTTTTGGCCATTGATACGGCTCACCATGGCCAGGAGTTCATTCAGCGCTCAGTGATAGTAATGGTCAGCGGTATTTTCAGAGCTATTGCAATGGCATTCTTGCTCTACCTGATCTATTCATTGATTCTTACTAAACCTCTGAACCGTTTGATCAGAAACCTGTCTCAGATTAACCCGGACGCTCCCGGCTCTCATAAACTGCGCATCCCAAATGGCCATCAGAACAATGAGCTCGGTCTTTGGGTTAGAACAGCCAATCAGCTACTGGAATCAATAGAACGAAACCTGAACCTGAGACAGAAAGCTGAGGCTCAGATCATGAGACTGTCTCAGTATGACTATTTAACCCGCCTGCCAAACAGAAGAACCTTGCAGAAGCACTTGCAGAGCATGATCAATAAACCCGGGAGCTCTGATAACAATATTGCCATTCTCTGTCTCGGCCTTGATGATTTCAAATCACTAAATGCCCATTTCAATTTCAATGCGGCAGAGCATGCACTGGTCAAAATTGCAGATCGTCTGAGAAACCATATTGGTAATAGAGGCTTCATCGGTAAGCTTGGAGAGGATCAGTTTGCAATCATTCTTTCTAAAATCGCCCAACCGTATACAGCAGCTGAAACGGCTCAGGCACTTCTGAAACAGCTGGCAACCCCCATTACAGTGAATGATGAAAAGATAACCATTAACGGAACTGTTGGTATCACGTTATTTCCTGACGATGGTCAGCAAGTGGATAATCTCTTGCAGCAGGCTGAATTCGCCATGATTATGGCCAAGTCCAGAAATCAGAACCGCTACCAATTTTATATTGCCTCCGTTGATACCGAGATCCGGCAGCGCAAGAAACTTGAAAGGGATCTTCATGAAGCTCTGAAGCATCATGAACTCAGTCTGGTGTATCAACCACAGATTGATTTCAAAACTTCCCGGATGGTGGGTGCAGAGGCTTTACTTCGTTGGAAACATCCTGAGAAGGGACTTATTTCACCGGAAATGTTTATCCCTATGGCAGAAGATAATCTGGAAATTATTCCTATAGGTGACTGGGTGCTTGAATCGGCATGCCAACAGCTCCATGAATGGCATAAAACAGAGTTCCATGATCTGAGAATCGCCGTGAACCTTTCTGCCATTCAGCTAAGAGACAAAAATATCGTTGATCGCATCAAATACCTGTTAAAAAAATATCAGATTCCCCCCCAGTTGCTGGAAATTGAAGTGACTGAGACCTCCATAATGGAAGATATTGAGCTTTCCTCTGAACAGCTCAATAACATCAAGGCAACGGGCATTACCCTTGCAATGGATGATTTCGGCACAGGCTACTCCTCATTAAGTTACCTGAAACAGTTTCCATTCGATAAATTGAAAATAGATAAATCCTTTGTCGAAGGGCTACCAGGAAATAAGGAAAACACCGTTATCGTTGAAGCCATTATTCAACTGGGTCGCAGCTTTGGCATTAAAGTCATCGCCGAAGGTGTTGAAAACAAAGAGCAGGAAACACACCTTATCAAGTCAGGTTGCACAGAAGGCCAGGGGTACTTTTACAGCAAACCCCTTGCGGATCAGGAATTTGCTGAATTTTTAAGAAACTGGAAAAACAAATCTGCTAGCTCCAGGAAAAGGACATTCCCCAATGAACCCGACGTCGACAAGCACTGAAGAAACCACTCGTGCCATTGAGCGCTACCTGACCGACAACCCTGGCGATGAGTCACTGAATGCACTTGGCATGACGGCAGATGGGCGGATTGTCCGGTTGGCCGAGCATGATGAATGCCAACGGCTGGAACTGCATCAGATGCTTGAACAACAGCTCGGAACGCTAATGCCCCCGGAGTTAGATCAGTCGATAAGGGAGCGGATGATTGAGAACGCACTAAAAACTGGCGTTCAGACCCTGGGTGAATATAAGAAGAAGATTCGTCGGGACCGGCAAATCCGAAATAGGTTAGAGACTTTGAAGGCTGATTATGCCGCTCAATTTGCCATTATGCACGAACGGACCGAAACGAAAGTGGGCCGAAAGGGAGAGACCGAAACCGGTGGTTGCGGGTCAATCTATGGTATAGCAGATTGGGATTATCACTTCAGTAATGAGTTTACCCGGACGCATTGGAAATTCATGAGCAATTTCAAACGTGGAACTAATGTCGCCAGAGATTTTTTCATGAGTAACGTGATTACGTACCAGCTTGAATGGACTTTTCTGGACAAACGCTGGCTTCTGGAACTGCCAACAGCCATTGAACGCTGCAAAATTGTCAATAATGTGACTCTCGATGTTTTGCGCCATCATCATCAGGATTACAGCACCGAAAGCTTTCGCAAAGACTTTCTGGAAACCACCCATAATGGCAAGAGCACTGTAAGAGTCGCACAGGACCTGGGACTTAAAATTGCCGACCTGACCGTGACTTACTGTGACAAGCCCGTCAAAGCAGTCAATCTTGATGCACTACTTGATGCCCGAAGTGAAAAGACCTTTTCTGTGATTGTGCACGTTTATCCGGACCCCTCGATTTACGATGTATGAAATGAAAGCCGAAGCTAAAAGGGAGTCGAACCGTGAAAGGAGTCACCTATGTTCACCCGCTTACCACTCTCGGTAAAAGAGCAATGGATTTGGCCTTAGCAGTGATCGGCATTATTTTTACACTGCCTCTTTACCCCTTCATTGCTTTAATGATCAAACTGGACAGTCCTGGTCCGGTTTTTTATCGTCAGATGCGTATTGGCTATCAGAGCAAAAACTATGTCTGCCTCTTTCTGATGAACCGGTTCAGAACCATGAGCGTCGATAAAGAAGCCCAAAGTGATCCTGTCCGGACGACGAAGAATGAACTCCGAGTCACCAAGGCAGGTCTTTTTCTTCGCAGGACCCGTCTGGATAAATTACCTCAACTCTGGAATGTTCTCATGGGCGATATGTCCATCGTCGGTCCCAGACCTGAGCGCCTTGGAATCTGTCATAAGCTGGAAGACAACATCCCCTTTTATACCGAAAGAACCTATGATGTTATCCCCGGAATGACCGGACTGGCTCAGGTAAACCTGAGTTGTGACGAAACCCTCTATGATCTGAGAAACAGAGTCGCTTATGACCATGCCTATGCACTGTCTTTGAGCAACCCTGCTGACTGGCTAAAGATGGACGTTAGCATCCTGTTCAAGACGTTTTGGGTTATGGCTACGGGCAAGCGGTAACAACCATCAAACTAATGACCTCAATAATTCAGATGGTTCTCTTCCAGTATGTCCAATGCTCTGCGCATTCCTTCCCGGCTATGAACCCCAGGCCGGAAAGGGTCGGCCAAGGGCCTCTGAAGCAGTGAACACCCTATCCCTTCCGGTGCTTCACGCTCCTCAGGCCACAAGAGAACGTCAGGATAAACCCCTTTGTTTAAGAAAGGTGGCTGATGTCTCCACCTTTACACGACTTTATACGACTTTCTTCAGTAATGAGCCTTTGTCGATAAATCGATCCGGAATCAGTTCAGGTAACCTTTTTGTAAGATAGGCTTCCAGTTTGGTCTTGCCGGTTTTATCCAGCTCAATGCCCAGCTTGCTTCGACGCCAGATGATATCTTCAACCTGGTAAGCCCACTCATGCTCAATCAGATAATCAACCTCAGCGGCATAGAGACCGGCACCGAAATACTCTCCCAAATCGTCCAATGAACGACTCTCTCCCATCAAACGACGACTCAGGCTTCCATAAGTTCTACTGAAGCGGGAAGCGATCTCTGGAGGCAGCCAGGGGTAAGCATTGCAAAGCTCTTCGGTACAGTCCTGAACACTCTTGAACCCTTCACTGCCCGGCAGCTGACAGGCTTTGGTCCAGCTTTCACCCATAACAGGGAAATAAGGCTTAAGTTTGCCAATAGCCGCTTCAGCCAGCTTACGATAGGTCGTGAGTTTACCGCCAAAGATAGAAAGCAACGGCGCCTTGCCGTCCTGATCTTCCAGCTCCATGGTGTAGTCACGGGTAATCGCCTGGGGAGAGTCTGATTCATCTTCACAGAGTGGCCGCACTCCAGAGTAATCCCAAACAACGTCATTCAGTGAGATCTGTTGTTTAAAGTGTTTGTTCACGATATCACAAAGATAACGTTTTTCATCTTCAGAGCAGCATACATCAGCAGGATCACCCTTATACTCAACGTCGGTGGTACCCACCAATGAATATTGGTCCAGATAAGGAATGACGAAAACAATCCGGTTATCTTCGTTCTGCAAAATATAAGCACGTGGCTCTTCGTGAATACGAGGAACAATGATATGACTGCCTTTGATCAAACGAATTTTACGCGGGGATCTTTGCTTCAGCCCCTCATCAAAGAAAGATTGAACCCAGGGGCCGGCCGCATTCAGCAGGGCACGACTTCGAACAATAGACTCTTCTCCAGTGATCTCGTCACGAAGAGTAATATGCCAGACGCCATCTTTTCGTTCCGCATGCAATGCCTGAGTGCGAGTTCGAACTTCCCCACCTTTTCTCTGAAGCTCCATAGCATTCAGAACGACCAGACGGGCATCATCTACCCAGGCATCAGAATATTCGAAGCCTTTTCTGAAGTCTTCCCTAAGTGCAGAATCCTTGCCAAACCTGAGAGACTTTGATCCCTTCAGAGAAAACCGGGCACTGAGGTTGTCATAGAGAAAGAGCCCGGCACGAATCATCCAGGCGGGTCTCAGATGCGGTCTGTGAGGCAGACAAAAGCGCATGGGAGAAGCAATGTGAGGAGCCATTTTAAGCAGAACTTCTCTCTCTGCCAGCGCTTCCCTGACCAGTCGGAACTCATAATGCTCCAGATATCTGAGACCACCATGAATCAGCTTGCTGCTGGCTGATGAGGTGGCACCGGCCAGATCGGACTTCTCGCACAGACCTACTTTCAGGCCCCTGCCTGCTGCATCTACGGCAATGCCTACACCATTGATACCACCACCAATCACGTAGATGTCAAAGAGATCCCCTGTCTGCACCTGTTTCATTTCACTCACACCCAAAACGAATATTTACGAATACTTATAAACTATAGTGAACTTAATAGTACAAAAAAAACCAATGCATTTACCAATTCGGACAAATACGAATATACAGGTGACTCATAACGGGGCAATAACACAAATAGGAAGGGTGCAGGAAGACCTTAGATCAGGCTCCTGCACCAAGAATGCGAGGGGTTATCAGGAACAGGCGCATTTGGCTGATGTTTTGCTTCTTATCGGCACGGAACAAGCGACCAAGAACAGGTATATCGCCAAGTACCGGAACTTTAGTCGTCTTCTGATCCTGACTTTCTTTATAGAAGCCACCAATCAGCAAACTTTCATTTTCGTTTACGATTGCTTGTGTACTAATCGAGCTGTTACTGACCCTGGGCAGGGAAAGGTTCTGGTCGTTGGAATCTCCTCCATCCTGAATATTCACACTCATATGGATCCGACGACCCATCTCCTCTTTGACAATTCTGGGGGTAACCTGAACAACGGTTCCCGAAGTAACGGGGAACAGTTCTGCATCTTCCTGGCTGGCCACCTGAACATAAAAGGTACTGCTGTTATCGAAGACTGCCTCCAGATTGTCCAGTGTAAGAATGGAAGGTTTGGAAACAACTTTGGCTCGACCTTCATCCTCCAATAGACTGAGTCGAGCATTAAAACTGCCAATGTTCATACCCAGAACAGTCGTAAATGAAGAGAAGTCATCAGCATAGGCAGAAGAACCCGGATCAAAAGTAATTTCAGAATTCGTTCCACGGGTATTGTTCCAGTCAACACCCAGCGCTTCTATGTCGGCTGTATTAACATCAATAATGGAGACGCTGACCTCGACCTGGGAAGAAGGTTTGTCCAGAGATTCAATAAGGCCTTCATACATGACCATCTTGGACTCCAGATCATGGACAATAATGGCATTCAGCCTCGGATCTGCACTAATGTAAGCCCCTTCTATATAGGCACCGGCATTCAATGCTTCTTCGGGCTGCCGGGACTGCTGTTTATTCTGAGCACCATTGCGAACAACACCCTTTGCGGGCTGCATTGCAAGTGGTTCAACAGGCTTACGTTCAACGCTGGCAACCCCTCCTCCACTGACGATGTTTCTTAACAGGCTAGCTACTCCGGGAACAACAATCTGCTGACCTCTGAAATTGAAACTTTTATCGGTAGCCCAAGCGTACTTGAGTCTGAACATACGCACTGTCAGTTTACTCTTCTGCCGTTCCCCCTCTTTATCATCGAGTAACTCAGCCGTTTGCCCCACTATTTCAATGTATCTTGGTGGTCCGGATACATAGATCAGGCCATCTTTTGGCTGTTCTTTCCAGAAAAAGCGACCGTCCCAGACACCCACTTTTTTAAGTGTTTTCTTGAAGTCCCGGGTACTCATGTATTCTAGGCTGATGATCTTTTGCTCAGCTGAACTGCCACTGTAAATGTAGAGTGAGTGGCCATCAAAATACCAGATAAACCCGTAAATATTAGCCATGTGATCCAAAAAATCGACGGGCGTCAGTGGACCAATCTTGCCGTTCACTTCTCCTATAACATCTTCAGAGATAACGATTGGAACATAGTAACTGGCAGCAAAGTTCTGTAATGCCTCAAGCAGATCTTCACCACTGCCATAGAAGGAATAAGGACGGTCTCCAAAGACAGCCAGGGCTGGAGAGTCTGAATCTTTTACGTCCTCCTCCAATTCTTCCAATAATGCCTTGCTGGCCGCCTCAATACTTTTCATCTGTTTGACCGCAGACTCAGAACTATCTTGTTCCCTGGATGATGCTTCAACTTCCAGAGGAATATCAAAGCCAACCCTGATTTCGGGCTGTGGAGCCTTTCGCACATAGTTGTAGTCGATATTTTCGATACCTGTCGTTTGTTTCTGACCACCCATCCACTGCTGCAACCTGAAATATTCCTCTTCATCAGGTCTGGATCTTGACGGAGGAAACGCAGTTGCATCCAGAGCCTGAACCGGAGGCTCTGCTGGCCGGGTTGTCAGAAACCCGGGCTCAACATATTCGGTAGAATTATCTGGAAGGTATATGGTTTGTCCCACCATCAGATTTGAAGGGTTGCTAATATTGTTCAACTCAGCCAGCTCATGGAGCTCAAAACCATAATTCTGAGCAATGATGAAGAGCGATTCACCAGGGCGCACAATATGCCTTCGAGTAGTGTCAGATTGGGAAACGGAAGACCAGACCGCCGCCTGAGAATTGGACGACAACAAGCCAGCAAAAAGTATTTGGCTTAACAAAGCCAGAGCAGGCAACAAAATCAGCCAGAGCTTTAGATTTTTTGAGCCCATTTGAAGAGTGCCTCCATGCCCATCCTCTAAACAACCCAGTAATAAAGGTATTAACGGCTAAATAAACTTTTTACAATTAATATTTTATTTTTTTATAACTATTTTGAATACACAACAGAATAAGACCAGTGTATCCAAGATTACCCATCAATTCTAATCATTTACACAGTTTTAGAGCCAGTGCTACGGTTTACTGTCATCCAGCCGATGCTAAAACGAAGATAATCAATTCATCTAAATAGAGGCTGTGCATTATGGACGTGTCTTTTAAAAACGGTCTTTCGGGGATTTCATTCATCAATAATGATTTCATTGATAAAGATTTTCCGAAAAACAAGTCTTCTTTTAAACCCTCCGGCAAGGGTATTTCAGCCGAGCTCTGGAAAGCCCTTGAACTGGGTCGTAACTACCAGAATCGTGAAAAAAAATACGCGCTCGGCCTGACTGAAAAGACTCCTTCACTCTCCCCTGATGAACATCACATGATGACGGATATGGCCATGAGCCTTCTAAGTAAACACGCTGAAGAATGGCCCGAAGCAAAAGCAGCTCTGGCCGTATTAAAAGAGTCAAAAGAATTGCAGGAATACCTGACCATGACACGAAACGTTCTGGTCGCAGGCTAATAGTAACAATAGGGAGGAGAAACCATGAATAGGCCATTAAGACAGTGGTTACTGGCTCAGGCCTCTTATTATATGGAGTATCTACAGCCACGAAAGTCGATCGCTTTGTTGGAAGCCGTTAGACGATTTGAGCCCAAAAATCCCGATGTTTATCGAATGCTCAGCTACGCCTACCTGCAAACGGATCGACCTGAAGATTCCATCAAGGCCGCCGATACTTTTCTGCAGTACGCGAAGCCTGGAATGGATACCCGGGCTATTAAATGGATCAAGGGGCGAGCACTGCTCAAAAAGAGAAAGAAAGCTGCTGTAAAATAATCTCTTGCTTGACCAGACTGCTCTCTCCTGCAAACAGACTGGTCATAAAGCATGAATCCTGTCGTCGCAGGGCTTAATAAACTGGGCCAAAGAAATGACCTGATGCTGGCAGTCATGCTGGTAGCCATCGTCAGTCTCATCATTTTGCCCATGCCCACCGTTCTGGTGGACTTTCTTATTGCCCTTAACATGGGGCTCTCTTTCATCCTGATGATGACGTCTATCTATCTGTTATCTCCGCTGGAATTCTCTTCGTTTCCAGCAGTGCTTCTGGTAACGACCCTGTTCAGGCTGGCACTGTCCATCACCACTACCCGACTGATACTTCTCCAGGCTGATGCTGGTGAAATCGTCTATACCTTCGGTAATTTTGTGGTCGGCGGCAACTTGATTGTCGGTATCGTAATCTTCCTGATCATCACGATTGTGCAGTTCCTTGTCATCACCAAGGGCTCTGAGAGGGTTGCAGAAGTCAGTGCCCGTTTCTCACTGGACGGTATGCCCGGTAAACAGATGAGTATCGACGCCGACCTTCGTGCCGGCTCCATCGAGATGGAAGAAGCACAAAAACGTCGGGAACTGGTGCAGAAAGAAAGTCAGATGTACGGCTCCATGGATGGCGCCATGAAGTTCGTTAAAGGTGATGCCATCGCGGGTCTGATCATTATCTTTGTGAACATCACAGCTGGTGTTGCCATTGGTACCATGATGAACGATATGACGGCAGGTGAGGCATTGCAGCTTTATGCCATACTGACTGTGGGCGATGGTCTGATTTCACAGATACCAGCTCTGCTGATCTCCATCACCTCCGGTATTATCGTCACCAGGGTCTCCAACGAAGACTCCAAAGATCTGGGTAATGAAATTGGTGGACAGCTGCTCGATAAACCCAAAGCGCTTCTGGTTGGGGGCGTTCTGCTTCTTGGCTTTGCCCTGATTCCCGGTTTTCCCACATTCATATTTCTAATGCTGGCTCTGATAATTGGTGGTGGTGGCTATTACCTGTTGAGGAAGGCCTCCCGCGAGATGGCTCAGGAAGCCGAAGGCGGAATTCCAGCCATGGCCGCTGCGACTGAAACAGCCGGAGATGCCAAGTCCAGACTGGATCAACAGGAAGAGTTTACACAAACCCTGCCACTGATTATTGATGTACCGACTTCCATTCAGGAAACATTGAACACCCAGATGCTTAACGATGAGCTTCTGAAAGTTCGAAAAGCTCTATACATGGATCTCGGGGTTCCCTTCCCTGGTATCCATCTTCGCTTTAATGACTCGATGATGGACAACACCTATTCCATCATGCTTCAGGAAGTTCCTGTGGCGAACGGCCATTTCAGACCGGGTTATGTCTTCGTGCGCGAAACCATCGACCATCTGGAAATGCTGAAAATACCTTATGAGCAGGAAGAAGATTTCCTACCCAGCCTTGATACGCTGTGGGCAGAAGAAAGCCAGAAAGAGAAGTTGGAAAAAAATAATGTTAATTACATGGATGCCCCTAAAATCCTGACATTTCATCTGGCACATGTATTGAAAAAATACGCAGAAGAGTTCATTGGCATTCAGGAAACCCGATATTTGCTGGAAAAAATGGAATCTTCATTTGGCGAGCTGATAAAGGAAGTCCAGCGTCTTCTACCAGTCAATAAAATCACTGAAATATTCCAGCGACTGGTCTCAGAAGACATCTCGATCAGAAACCTGAGGTCCATACTCCAGGCACTGGTCGTCTGGGGCCATAAAGAAAAAGAAGTGGTTCAGCTAACTGAATACGTCCGCTCATCATTGAAACGATACATCAGTTACAAGTATTCGAATGGTAAAAACATGCTGCCCGTATATCTTCTTGATCAAGATGTAGAAGATACCATTCGTGGTGGCATCCGACAGACGTCGGCAGGCAGTTACCTGGCCCTTGATCCATCCCAGTCTGCTCGCTTTGTCGAGAATGTAAAAAACACAGTGGGTAAAATTGGACACCTTGAACATAAGCCTGTCCTGATCACATCCATGGATATTCGCAGATACGTCAGGAAACTTCTGGAACTGGAAGTTTATGATCTGGCCGTATTGTCCCACCAGGAGCTTACTGAAGAGATCACAGTACAACCTTTGGGTCGTATATCACTTTGATCAATGCTGATAACTCAGACAGCCTATTCTCTTTAGTAGAAAGGCTGTCTGCTTAGAAAAGAAAGTCAGGGAATGAAGACAGATCTTCTTTTAAAGGACGTTAGCTGGAGGATTATTGAAGATCAGAGCGAACCAGACCGTAAACGTATTGATCAAAGTAATCTTCACCTTTGAAAATATGTTTTCGGAGGACACCTTCGAGTTGGAAGCCGCACTTTTCGAGTACTTTCCCAGACCCCTTATTGTAATCAACAACATCGGCATAAATGCGAACCAGACCCATTTCGTCCATAGCATACTGGGTAACCCGGCTGAGAGCTTGAGTCATTACCCCTTTACCCCAGTGAGACTCAGATAACCAGTAGCCGATTTCAGCCGTAAAGCGATGAACATCCAGTTGGGTTACAAAGCCGATCTCACCGATGGCCTCCCCCTGATGATCAATCACAAAACGGGAATCAGCTTCATTTTCCTTCACATGCTGAATCCATGCCCTGGCGTGCTCTATCGTATAGGGGTGAGGAAAACTGTCCCTGAGATTCTTGGCCACATTCCAGTTGTTGCCATGACGTGAAAGTGATGGTGCATCACCATAAAGAAAGCTTCTAACACAATATCCGTTACCCAGATCAAAGCGCATATCCATAGCCTGACATGATCAATTTATCAGGTATTCAATCGGCAAAATACTGTGTGACTGAAGAGAGGCATAAGGTCTGTTACTGCCTTTTTTTCATTTTATCCAACATAGCATCAACAACAGCTCTTGCTTCATCCTGCGCATCGGGCATAGTGTCAGGGTTAAGGTCGGGAGCTACACGCCATTCAATGACTCGCTTGGCAAGTTTTCGAGCCAGAACGCCAACGATATCATCAAGGTACTTCTCGTCCAGCATGGGCAAGTCCATAAACCGAAGGTGTACTAAAAGCTGCTCCGATTTGCCTTCTTCTTTCATATGGATGGCAAAATCGCCTGCGTCTGATGTGCTCTGACTGATGGTCAATGTGAAATGTTGGCCACTCATAACATTCTCCAAACATAACTAATCCAGTTGTCGGCGAAGCTATGGCGGGCTTTAAGGTATGCCCCCCCTGTTCTTACACAGATTGGAAATAAAAATCCTTGATCCATAGAACAACCTCCATTTCGCTCTCAGGTAAACTTTCAGCCCACTTAGCTACAATGAAGAATGTTTGTGGGCGATATAAGCAAGGATAGACATAACCGCTCATCAGAATATTCAACCCAGGGAGAGAACCATGATAACAAACCATGACGCTGAACCCATCCAGCCTTCCAACCGTGGTCAAGTTGAACCGACCAAGCCGGTACAGCCAATTGATGCGGCTGAGGCTGAGCGCTTTGCTAATCTCAAGAAGCAGGCAGAGATGAAAGAAGGTGAGGCTAGTGAAGTCGAAGACGGCATGATCAGCCCGGAAGAGCTTCAAAGGCAGATCAGGGAGAACCTTTTCAAAAATGGCTTTAACAAGGCTATGGAGAAAGCTCGGGAAATATCTAAAGAGTTAAAAGAGGGCTAACCCTCTAGCTCTTTTACTTTTTTTGATAGATTTCAATAGGACAAATAACTACATGCATTGGCTTGAGGCATAACCTGAGTCTGTTTCAGGCCAGTTAGACAGGCCACTCAATAAAAGGACCAGAGCCAAACTCAGATCTGATTGTCATACAAGGAGTAGTAAGATTTATGACAGGAACGTTGAGCAATGTTGTAACGCTACCGAGTTCGGCAAAACTCTCTCAGGTCGGTGAAATAAACACCGTTCTCATTAATGCTTTCCAAAAGAGGATATTCCCCCCTGTCGATCCTATTCTTACTGACCTGATTCAACATCTGGTAGAGCTTTCTGAGGCTGGCGAAAACAATGTTCAAATTATGCAGTTCATGGAAGCCAGGCAGAACCTGATAAGATCAGAAAGTGAAATCATAGAATACTTCCGGATGGAAGTATTAAAACATTTTCATGATTTTGAAGAAGAGGACAATACAAACACCTCCATATCCCAGGGTGAGTTGTCATTAATTGACAATGGCGATCTTGAGAAAAAACTGGCGTGGCAGTCTGCCGCCAGACAGCTCAGCATGAATGACCATCTTCAATACTTCAACAATATTCAAAACAGGCTGTCCGGATTAATCCATTATGAGCCGGAGAATAATCCACTCGGTGCTCAGAAGATCTGTGAGAGTTTTGCGCAGGCACTATTTCCCGCTCAGCTGGAACCGGAACTGACCCAGGAGCTGCTTTTACAATTTGCTGTCAAGATAAAGCCTGCAGTGATGGAGCTCTGGCATGAAGTAGACGATTACCTTGACTCTATCGGCCTTGAAATCAGTAAACCGGCTACAAAAATTGCAGAAATACCTGAAGATGAACCCTTTTCAAAATCGAAACACATTCAAGTATTATCAGCGGGGAACAGCAGAGATGCTGTTCCCCGAAATAAGCAAGAAGCGCCTGCACCTGATACGAGTCAAAAAACGGAAGACTCATCCCACATCTGGAATGAAGCATTCATAAATGAGCTGGCAAACAGGCTGCTTTCCAGAGTAGAAGGACTCCTGAATGCTCCGTCAAAGGCTCCTGATGCTACGGTGAGTTGCGATGCCAGTCTGTTTGCCAGCGTCGAGCTAGCCAGCACCCTGACATCTATACAAGAAGAGCTCTCAAGTCAAAATGCCTCTATCTTCAGCCTGGCAGAGTCTATAAAAAGCGCTTTGAAAGACAAAGGCGTAAAACAAAAACTATCACCAAGGCACCGTGACCTTATCAACGTGGTCGGCATGCTGTTCGAGTTTATTCTGGACGATCATGAGTTACCGGATGAAGTTAAAAAACTGATTGGCTTACTTCAGATTCCCGTTTTAAAACTGACTTTGCTGGAAGAAAATTTTTTAACCGATCGCCACCATGCGGCAAGAGAATTGCTCAATGACATGACTTCGGCTGGCATGCGTACGACACTGGAGCCAGAAACCGAGAAGCCAGTCATCGAGTTGATTGAAGACACCATCAAGTACATTATCAAACACTTCACAGAAAACCCTGAAATATTTTCCATTTGTCATAAAAACTTTAACGAAAAGCTACTTAAAATCAGGGGTTCCATAGAGCAGAATCAAACCACGACAGAGCCCAATCAGACTGAATCTGCCGTACATGAAGAGGTTGACATTACCGAGGCTATTGATCCCGAAGCTGAGACAGGCGAGGTTAACAACGAGCTCCAGTTCATCATCTCCAATCTTATTTCTACACGCCAATATACAGTCCCGGAGTCCATGGAAAAGCTGGTTAATGACGTTTGGTCTGATATTCTGGAGAGTGTCCTTAGTCACTCAGAATCAACAGACGTTTCATGGTTCGATGCCATCAATACACTGGATATTTTGTTATGGAATCTACAAACTGATCACCTTGACTCAGTCTCAACTCAGGACTGGCTTCTGTTGAAAACTATGTTACTCGACTACCTCAACAAAACCAGTCATGACCCCTTTATCGTAGTTGAATGGATGAATGATTTGGACGCACTGATATCAATACCCAGTGAATTCCCCAGAGAAGAAGTCATTACTGTATCCCCCGAAGATTCAACAGCAGAAGAAGTGCATCCAGAACCGGATACCGAAGAGATCGTACTCCAGAGTAAGAGGTTAGATGATTCTGACCTTGAATTAGGTGCTCTTACCCCTGAAGTCGATGATAATGTTTCAGAAGATGACGAAGTCAGCGAAAAGAATACTCTTGATGAACATACCGGAGTGCAACTAATTGTAGGCCAATGGGTTGAATTCATAGGCAAGAAGGATCAGCATTTCCGTTGCAAACTCTCTTCTATCAATGCAGTCACCCATCGCTATACCTTTGTTAACAGCTCTGGGATGAAAGTTGCCGAAATGTCCGGCTATGCACTCAAGTCCGGCATAGAAAATGAGCGCATCTGTATTATTGAAGACACTCAGTTCTTCGATAAGGCTCTGCATGCCGTGATGAACAAATTCCTGAAGTTTTAGCATCTATCGACGACACATATTCTGAATGCTCTCCAGAACTGATCAAGATAAAAAGGAGGTATCCATTGATCGACCTTGGGAATCTGCGACAGCTCACCGAGGAAGATGCTCCTCTCATGCAGACGCTTCTGGATGAATTCCTGAACACCACAGAAGAAGATCTCAGGTCTCTGGATCAGGCGGTTGAAAAAAAGATGCATCAAGAGATCGCCAGCCTGGCACACCGAATCAAAGGCTCTTCTATGATTGTGGGAGCCAGCCAGCTGATACAGCTGACCAATGAGCTCGAAGAAGTCGGCAAACGCGCTGAAAATGAGAAGTTCGAATCATTACTTTCTGCTATCAAAGAGTGTTACAGCGGTGTTTCTGAAGCTATCAGAAAGCTGTAAAGACCACGACTACAGTTGTCTGACGGGAGCTGTACTCAAACCGGAAAGATCCTGCCGGATAATCTCAGCAGCCAATGTTACCGGAAGCATTCCGATGACCCGGATCAAGGCTACAGAACCACTGTTGCATGCACTCTTTGTCTGTTTTAAGACAGTCAGACAGGAGACGAGTCTTTTATGGAGGTTTGATGGGAGCGATTTATCCGGTAGAGTAACGCCTCTTAACCCATAAACAGAACGTGCGGAATGAGTCTGACCTCCACCCCACTATCAACACCCTCTCCACAGAGCCTTGCTAAAGACTTGGCCAGGTGTGCCCGGGGGGAACAAAAAGCCTTAAAAAATCTTTACCAGCAGACTTCGGCGAAACTCTTTGCCGTGATCCTGCGTATATTGAAAGACAGGGAGCTTGCTGAAGACTGCCTTCAGCAGGTTTATATCAAAATCTGGCAGGCATCATCCAGCTATAACAGCAGCAAGGCTGCTCCTATGACCTGGATGAACACCATTGCCAGAAATCAGGCACTGGACCATTTGCGAAAGCTGAAACGAGAGCCCCAGATGGAAACGGAAACCCTTGACTTGCAGGTCGACCAGAGTTCCAGCCAGGAACAAATGGTGACGGACAGGCAGAACAGTCAAGAGGTTCACCGCTGTCTGAAAACTCTGAATGATAACCAGAGACGCTGTCTGGAACTCAGTTATTTTGATGGAATGACTCATCAGAATCTTTCTAACCAGCTGGAGGTTCCTATTGGCACCGTGAAAACATGGATTCGACGTGGACTGATGAGGTTGAAGGAATGCATGACCGCTTAGACCTGAGCAATCCTGATGAAAGAAATCAGGCTGCAGCAGACTATGTGCTCGGTTTGCTGACGCCCGATGAAAAAGCTCAATTTGAAGTATTGATGGCCGTGAGCCACGATGCTCAGCGTGAAGTTGATGAATGGCGAGAGCATCTGGATGTTCTGAACGAGGCTTTACTTCCTGTGAAGCCGCCAAAATATATCTGGAAAAATATTCAGAAAGCCACCAGCAACAAAGAATCATTCTGGAGCAGCCTGAAGTTCTGGCAAGGTACCGCTTTTGCCTCTGTTGCCCTGGCTCTTTTGATGGCTCTGGCGAACTTCCAATCGGTCAACCCGACAGGTATGGAGTACGTTTATGTCGTCAATAATCAGGAAAAAAGCCCCGGGTGGATTCTCAACGCATCTCTGGGCAGTAAAAAGCTGGTCATGGAGACCGTTCAGCCTGATTCCGTCCCTGAAGGGAAAGCCTGTGAACTATGGTTGATGATGGATGGTGTTGAGCCCATTTCTCTGGGAATGCTGCCTGAATCAGGCACTAAAGAGATGACGATACCCAGGGGGTGGGCAGAAAAGCTTTCCAAAGCGAAGATTGTAGTCACACTGGAGGACCAGAAGGGCGCACCCAACGGCTGGGATATGGGGCCTGTTCTGAACAAAGGAAACTGGAGTACACGGACTTATTAAACTCATAGACACTGCCTGTAAAAGCAGTGTCTAACCTTATGATTACCAGGGGATCAGGGCGCCATCATAGTTAAAAAACTGACCACTGTTCTCCAGCCCAAGCCGCTCAATCACTGCAATCAGTCCTTTTATGGAGATTCGGGTATCAATCAGAGCATTGGGTCCACCCATATCAGTCAAAACCCAACCCGGGTGACAGATAGCAACACTGATTCCCTTATCCGACAGATCGTGCGCCATACTCTTGCCAACAGCATTTAATGCCGCTTTTGTGGAGCGGTAAATGTAGCTTCCACCACTTGTGTTGTCAGCGATACTGCCCATTTTGCTGGTCATCAATACAATCTTTGAACCCTGAGGCATGAATTCAACCAGCTCCTGCACCAGCAAAAGAGGTGCAATGGTGTTGACTTTCATGACCTTGAGCCATTCTTCAGACTCAACTTCGCCGAATTTTAGTCGCTGACCGTAGATGCCCGCATTATTGACCAGTATATCGATCTGCTCTCCCTGCAACGTGTTCTTCAGATTCGTTCTCTGTGCAGGATGGGTGACATCCAGCGGCACCGTTTCCAGCTTTTCACAGTATTGCTGCTTCAACTTCAGCAGATCTTCCGCCGACTCCGGTGCCCGACAACAGGCATAGACCTTGTCGCCTTTTTCCAAAAACTGCCTGCAATACTCAAGACCCAGACCCCGGTTTGCTCCGGTCACCACCACCGTTTTAGTCATCACTTAACTCCTCATAAAGACTGTCCAGACGAGCCAGATACTCAGACCTTTCTGAACGCTCAAGAAAACTGGCATTGAAGCTGTTTCGAATCAATTGATAAACAGACTGATCGTCCAACCCTAACGCTTGCTGCATAGCACGGAAATTGTCGTTGATATAACCACCAAAATAGGAGGGATCATCAGAATTGATAGTGACACAGAGTCCTTTGTCCAGCATCTGCTTAAGATTATGGTCTGACAGTCTGTCAAATACACACAACTTGACGTTCGAAAGGGGACACACTGTCAAAGGAATTTTGTTCTCAACCAGATATTGAACCAGACTTTCGTCATCCAGGCATCGAACACCATGATCAACCCGCAATACTTTCAGTGCCTTCAAAGCCCCCCAAATGTACTCTGCCGGACCTTCTTCTCCTGCATGAGCAACGGCCTTCAACCCAGCCTGTCTGGCTTTGTCAAAGACCTCGGCAAACATCTCCGGAGGGTTCCCCAACTCAGTAGAGTCGAGACCGACAGCAATCATTCTCTGATGCCAGGGTTTCGACATTTCAAACGTGTTCAGCGCTGCCCCGGCACCCAAGTGTCGGAGAAAACACATAATGATGTGACTGCTGATACCCAGCTGTTTCCTGCCATCCTGAAGTGCGGCATCAATGCCTTCAAACACAGTGCCAAATGCAATACCTCTATCGGTGTGGGTCTGTGGGTCAAAGAAAATCTCGGTATGGATCACATTGTCCTTTTGACAGCGCTCAAGATACGCCCAGGTCAAATCATAGAAATCCTGCCCGGTCTGAAGAACCCGGGCGCCGGCATAGTAAATATCCAGAAAGGATTGCAGATTGGAAAACTGGTAGGCATCCCGGACGTCGTCGATACTTTGGTAGGGAAGGCTGATTTTATTTCTTTCAGCCAGAGAAAACATCAGTTCGGGTTCCAGAGTACCTTCAATATGCAGATGAAGCTCTGCTTTGGGTAACGTGTCAATCATGGAAGAGTCTGCCTTTTCATCTGCCATTGAGGAAAGTCGGGAGTTCATTCTTGAATGAATACTGCATTTCCACGCTAAAAAGAGCTATTCTTTCAGAAGATACTCACAATACTGCTCTGCCTGCAAATCAGGCAGCGATATCAGCAAGAATGCTTTCGCTTTCAGGCGTCCTTTCTTGCTAAAAACCACGGAATGGTACTATGTCGAAAATTGATGGCTCAGGACAACCGCTCCCCCAGACACAATTTGACCCCAAAAAACCCCTTGTCGATGAAGGCAATGCGTCTGCTGATCCCGCCCAAGCGAAGAAATATCTCTCATCAGAGAAGCCAGAGTCAGGACCAGGAAACAAGTCGATTCTCTCCAGAGGTATCAAAACAACGCCCTCGGAAGGCAAATTGGCGCCTGCAGAACTGGGCATGATGTTGGAGTTTTTTAAAGAGGGTGATTTAGTCGGTGCTCAGATGTCCATGGATCGCTTCATCAAGGACCTGAATCAACTGAATAAACTGATCTCAACCTTACCAAAAAATCAGTCAGATGGAGCCATGAAACTGTTAGCCGGCTTCGCTGGCCAGCTCACTGCTGAAGATATCGTCAGTAAACTGGTGGTTTCAGACGTTTCATTGACAGAGCAATTTGAACAAATCAGTGAGTATATGACTCAGCTGGGCACTTCAGAGAACCCGGTCAGAATCATTGCCAAAGTCAGGGCCCATGACTACCTCGATAACAGCAGGCTTGGGCAGGATCTCCTCCCGGAAATGGTTGAGCGTACGGAAAAAGAATGCCTCTCTTCTTTAAGTCAGATGATCAACAAACTGGGGGTGAAGTTACAGGAAGGGGAGCTGACGCCTGATCAGCAGAAGGCCCTGGAGCAGCAACTTCGTCAGATTCGCATCGAAATGTCCGCTTTATAACCGGGCTTAGAAAGAAGAAAAGCCGTCAAACACTGTCTGACGGCTTTTCTTGATCTGAAATCTCTTTAATTCAGACCAGTACCAGCATCACAGTCACCACACTCAAAACCAGAGTGGCTCCATAAAGCAGTGCTTTCAGCCCTGCCCCCGGATGAAAACCCAAATCATGCAGTCCGTGGTAAATCCGGTGGATACAGGCCCAGTAGGAAGGCACCAGGGCGACCAGAAGAACCAACTGTCCAATCAGGTTATTCAGGAAGAAACCTGACATTCTTTCATAAGAAAGCGCTTCTGCAGGAATCACGCCCAGAGATACCGCCAGGATCACCAGGATCACAGCCGGGAAGAAGAAGGCGATTGTCGTGCCACCAGCGCCAAACAGGCTCCAGAGCAACGGCTCAATATGTCTTTTCTGACTCATGACTCTCTCCCTCAAAACCGCACTAGAGCTGCAAAAATAATGACAGAAACTGCTGCCAGACCTGCATACATCAGTTTATTGACCAGATTATCAGCCACCATCTTGCGAATCTGCTGAGGTAATACCCGTGGTGTCATATCAAAATAGGTGACTGCATGAAACAGAGTCATCCCCAGTGTCACAACAGTGAACAAAATCATCAGAGGATTAGCCTGAAAAGACAGCCAGGCCTCCCAGGCATCTTTTCCCCGGGTTAGCTGAAGAATACCGAAGAACAGGTTGATACTGTATAGCGCATCAAACAGAGAGGTTGCTTCCCTGACCATATAGGTGCGGTAAAAAGGATGATCCTTATACCAGGTGCGCTTCATGGGGCGCACATAAGGACGACGACTCATCACTTGCCTCCTTTACGCGGCATCAGGAAAGACAAAGCCCAGTCCTGGGCACCCTGCAACTTGTTCTGGTTGATAGCAGCAGCCGGATCGACATTCTTCGGGCAGACCTCTGAGCAATAGCCCACGAAGGTACAGGACCAAACACCATTCTTGCCCTGAATGACTTCGGTACGCTCATCATAACCATCATCCCGCGTATCCAGATTATAACGGTGTCCCAGTGCAATAACGGCTGGGCCCGTAAACAGCGGATTAATTCCCATTTGCGGGCAGGCTGAATAGCAAAGCATGCAGTTAATGCAGCTGGAGAACTGCTTGTAAAGGCTCAACTCTTTGGGTGTCTGTCTGTTCACACCTTCTACAACCGGTTTTTCCATTGCGTTGATGATGTAGGGCTTAACGGACTCCAGTTTTTTGATAAAGTCTTCTGCATCCACCACCAGATCCCGCTCAATCGGGAAGTTAGCCAGAGGTTCTACCCTGATAGTTCCCTTGTAATCCCTCAGGAAGGTCTCACAACCCAGTTTTGGTGTTCCATTAATGACCATGCCGCAGCTACCGCAGACAGCCATACGGCAAGACCAGCGATAGGCCAGGGAAGAGTCCAGTTCGTCCTTGATGTATTCAAGGGCATCCAACATGGACCACTCTTCGAGGAAAGGCACCTCAAACTTGCCATAACCGGGCTTCTCATCGCTTTCCGGGTTGTACCTCAGAATCTTGATGTTGATTGTCTTGTGACTCATTTTCAGCTCTCCCGTCACTTTGTATCAGACGCCGCAGCACTCTTTTCAGCCACAGCGCCCTTCTCAGCCGCTGCACCGTAAACACGCTCTTCTGGCTGATAACGAGTAATATTGACGTTCTGGTAGTCCAAACGGGGAGCTGAGTCACCGTTATAGTAGGCCAGAGTGTGTTTCAGGAACTTCTCGTCGTCACGGTGTTCGAAGCCATCAATCCGCTGGTGAGCACCACGAGACTCCTTGCGATTCAGGGCGCCTACAGCCATGGTTTCAGCGACAGCGAGAGAGCTTTGCAACTCAAAAGCCTGCAAGAGCTCAGTGTTGAAAGCCTTGCTGCGGTCTTCAACCCGAACGTTACGAAAGCGCTCACGAAGCTCTGCAATCTTGTCGACCCCTTCCTGCATCTCTTCGCCGATTCGATAGATACCAAAACAACGCTCCATAGTTTTCGCCATCTCATGACGAATGTGAGAAGCTTTTTCAGTACCCTTTGCGTTGCGCAGGTTTTCGATGCTGACCAGGTGCATTTTCGCCTGATCCATTAGTTTTTTCTCATCGGACATTACAGCCTGTTGAGCAAACCCGGCTGCTTTATCACCCGCCAGGGCACCGAATACCACCGTTTCTGCCAGCGAATTTGAGCCCAGACGGTTGGCACCATGCATACCCACGCTGGCGCATTCACCCGCAGCGAAGAGGCCGGGAATATCGGCGGCACAGCTGATATCAGTTCGGATCCCCCCCATGGTGTAATGAACCGCAGGACGAACCGGGACAGGCTGATGAACAGGATCAACACCTACATAGTTTTTAGCCAGTGAGCAGATCAGCGGCAGGCGCTCCATCAGTGTTTTTTCACCCAGGTGACGAAGATCCAGCAGTACGGCATCACCCAGAGGGGTTTCAATGGTATTGCCCTTGCGCTGCTCATTCCAGAAAGCCTGAGAGAGCTTGTCACGTGGGCCCAGTTCCATGTACTTGTTCTTTGGCTGACCCACCGGTGTCTCCGGACCCAGGCCGTAATCCTGCAAATAGCGATAGCCATGCTTATTGAGGAGAATACCGCCTTCACCACGACATCCTTCCGTCATCAGAATTCCTGAACCGGGCAGACCGGTTGGGTGATATTGAACAAACTCCATATCTCTCAGGGGCGCACCCGCTCTCATAGCCATGCCATGACCATCACCGGTCACAATGGCACCATTAGTGTTGAAGCGGAATACACGACCAGAACCACCGGTTGCCATAATCACGGCTTTAGCCAGAAAAACCTTCGGCTCACCGGTTTTAACTTCAATAGCCACCACACCCTGAATACGGCCCTCTTCAACAATCAGGTCAGTAGCAAAGTACTCGTCAAAACGTTCAATAGCAGGATATTTGACAGATGTCTGGTAAAGCGTGTGCAACATGTGGAAGCCGGATTTGTCAGCAGCAAACCAGGTTCTCTCAATCTTCATACCGCCAAATGGACGTACATTAACATTACCATCCGGTTTCCGGCTCCATGGACATCCCCAGTGTTCCAGCCGAATCATTTCTTCAGTAGCATTCTGAACAAAGTAATCGACAGCATCCTGATCACAGAGCCAGTCACCACCCGAAACGGTATCCTTGAAGTGATTCTCGAAAGAGTCATGATCCTGAATAACGCCAGCCGACCCCCCTTCTGCTGCCACAGTGTGACTGCGCATCGGGTAGACTTTTGAAAGCAGTGCGATATTCAGGTTTGGGTCTTTTTCTGCAACCGCTATAGCTGCACGAAGGCCAGTAGCGCCAGCACCTACAATTGCAACATCGGTCTTAATGACCTGCATTTTATGCCAACCTCTTCTGAAGGTCCGGCCTTTCAGTCAGGCAGCAGCCTTCATCAAAACCGGACAGGGGTGAGTGAAATCGTCAGAAAGGAAACCTTTTGGGTAATCTCTGGCTACTGCCTGATGGATGGTTGGATTTTCAATGCTCACATTGAAAGCCAGTATAGCTCTATTCAATGCTCTTTATGGCTGATGCAATGACAGTGGCCAACCAAACCCATTAACAAGTTAATAAGTTGAATATACTCACTAAGAACATCTTAAACAATCAGTTCAAATCTCATAGTTATGAGTATTTAACACATACTGACTCTCACAGGGGGAGTACAATGTCCGAACCATTATTATTCACACCAAAAATACGGGTAAGCCAGTATCTGAATATGACTCAGGGACTGAGAAAAAACGATCAGGGAAGGTTATCGCGTTATATATGAATCACAATCATTTTGGCTCATCGAACATGGAGTGATCGTTGGTAATACTGGTTACAGCTTCAGAGTTAATTCTTTCAAAGCGTTTTTGTAGCGCCTTGATTTGCAGATCCACACTGGCATCAACAACCCCGATGTCACTCTCCATGATACAGTCACCGGTAGACAGACGCTCATCCGAAACAAGATCTATAAAGCCTACACCTTTGTATTCCCCCAGTATTTCATTGAGTCTTGCTTTAACCATCTTGAATTGACTGGGAGGGATACGTATGGTGACTTGCTTCTCATTTCTGACATGCTGTAGGGCATTTTTTACCAGACTTACGGCAAGTTCTTCCTGATCATATTCACCAATTATTTTTTTAATCCCCGACATCAGAATATCAGCCAGGGCTTTCTCCACCTCTGAGAGATAGTTTATGGTTCGACTGACAACCTTAAGCATCTGCTCAGCCTGATCCACCTTACCTTCTGCTAAACCTTCTTCAAAACCTCTCTGCTTTTCTTTCTCATAGGCCTGACGAGACTGCTCCAGTATTTCTCTGGCATGCTCCCGAGCTTTGCTGACGATTTCTTCAGACTCAAGATAGTCTGCATAATCTTGTGATTTCAGGACTTTCGCTGACGGGTCAATCGTCAACTGTCCGGAAGTCAGACGAACAGGTGACGCCATTCTCTATTCACCTCTTTATGAACTTTAACGACCAGTGTCTTGCACTGATTGATATCCAGGTCCGATTTCTCTGAACTCCGGTCTGAACTCCAGATAGTATCGCGAAATGAAACAGGCAGTTTTAATTCCAGCCTTTTGATAAAGGCAGGAGAACTCTCTGAGAAAGCCCTTCCAAGCACCTGAAAACCGGATTGCGTAAGATATCGTTTAAAACTATCGAGATGATCCCAGTCAATCAAAAAACTTGGCCCCAGATCAGTTCCGATGCGACTGAAAAACTGCGCCTTTTTAACCGCGAAACGAAACCCATCCTCACCCAACGTTTTCTTTAGCAACAGCCTTTCCCGCTTACGAAGGGTATTTCGAATAACACTTTCGTTGAGAATAATACCCAAATAAAAAGCCAGTTTTGTAATGGCTTCTTCGTCAGCCAGCGCTACTCTTTTGTGCTTTTCATCAAAGTCGTAATCAAAGTCGTTGCTAAGATCAAACTCTTTTAATAAAAAATGAGACAGATGAAAATCTGCATTACCGGCCTTTCTGAGCTGTTTGACCAATGGTGATAACTTGATGGTTTGCAACCAGCTGTGATGGATAAAGCGCACCAGGTACAGGTTAAATTCAGCAATGGACTGAAACAGTTCTAATTCAGGGTCCATCTGAAGGTTTGGTTGCTCTGTGTTCATTCAGTCTTCCTGACTTTCTTCTTGCCTTTCTTCATAAACATCATCCAATACAGTGCTCCACAACCAGCAAGGGTCATGATCAAAAGAAACAGGAGCCCATAGATAACCCCTCTCAAAGCCCCTGCAGAAGAAGGATTGACCTTAACGAAAAATACCGATTCCATTTTGGGTGCAGCACTGCTCCCCTGATTAATACGGGTAGCAGGAAACAGAGAAACCGTGATTTTATCCAGGGACAGTCCTTCAATACTGTTAGACACCAGTGTTTTGACCTTTGGAATGAAACCCGCCAGCTCCAGCTCTGGTGTGTACTTGATAAACACAGAGGCCGATGAAGGGTAATTGACGTCACTCAGAGAATCCTGCTCCTGAGGCAACACCACATGAACACGAGCGGTGATGACACCATCAATCATGGATAATGTTGATGAAAGCTCCTGTGACATGGAATAGGTATAACGAGCTCTCTCTTCAGTGGGTGAGGAGATCAGACCATCTTTCGGAAAAATATCACCAATGGAAGAGTACTTCTCCTTGGGATATCCATAACCACGCAACAACTTGATCGAACGTGAAACTTCGTCAGATGGCACCATCAGGGTCACCATCTTTTCTTTATTAATGAGCTTCTCTGCAGGTATGCCCCCATCCAGCAGGATAGCCAGCATATCATTGCCTTCCTTTTCAGAAAGACCAGAGTAGAGCTCAACCTTACACCCGGCCAGCAGAAAGCTGAGACAGATGACTCCCAGGTATTTCAGAGTACGGTGCACAGTTCCCTTGATCATGAACGGGTGACTCCGGCTGTATTTCTGGATCCAAAATAACCAGACAGCTGTGCACCTGCTTCAGGACTCCGTCAGGAATTACTGATTGCGCAGCAGAGTATCAAACGTCTGGGTACTCTTACTGACAATCTTCCCTATGTAGTCCTCGGTGACCATCAGGTTGGTCATGGCCATCTGGGTTTTAAACATGTCCTGCATGGTCATGGTTTCACCAGGCTGCAGGTTGGAGACGACATTCTCTTTACCTGCTTCAACATGCTCTCTTAACCCCTGCATACCTCTGAGAATCTTATCTCCCAGAGTCAGGGCTCCCCCTTCTGGCTGACCAACAGCTGATGCAGCTTGTATTGCCTGCTGTCCATCGGCATCACCTGACAGCAAGTTGCCAAATTTATCTGCCGCACCTGCATCCACTTTCTCCGGAACGGCAAAGGTTTCGGCAGATTCAAGTGCTTTCTCTGTCAGGCCTTTTGAGTTGATAATATTTTCGGCCATATAACAGACCTCTTGAGTTGGTCACAGTTTTCAGCAGGTCAAGCCTGCCACCCTACGGAGCCTTAAGCAGCAAGCTGCTCAGATTGTCTTATTATTGTTTCGATAGCACTTTCGACGGTTGGACGGGAGAACTGTTCATTATTGAGATAAATCAACCAGACCAGTTCCTCTTCTCCTTTCAGTCCTGCCTGCAATGGCAGCACAAGTGACTGGGTGTAATGACACTTTTTTAGCGCGTAAACCAGACTTTTGGAGGCATCGAATCGGGACAATCCCTGAACCATGTAGACCAGAACACCCTCTTCCTGTGTCTCCAGATACAGGGTCCTTTCTGATTCAAATTCCATGCTGATCACTCCGGATACGCCGAAACTGAGTCCCTCAACACCCATTCCCCGGCCGATATCCGAAACCACCTCATCGCGCCAATCCATAGCTTGCTTCCCTCGTGCTAAACAGCTTTCACAGGCACGCCCTGCCCTTTTTCAGCTGTAGAGTCTTCAATGGTGGCTACTGAGATTTTTGTTCCTTCCCAGCAGCAAAAAAAGGCGTTTCAACTTTCTTACTTGATGGCAAATCCAGAGAGGCGGTTACTTCACCCAGAAAACTATCATCCAGCTTGGCATCCAGATCAGCCTCTTCAATGGCCTCTGACTCTTCCTCTTCAATTTTGCTATCCAGACTGTCTGTTGCCGCAGACAGCATATTCAGTTTGGTCTCATCATTGGTAAATACTTCTTCGGGAATGGACCTCACGATATCGACGATGGAAGTCAACGCAAAAATATGAGCTTCCAGTTTTTCCAGATTCATTTTTAACGGCAATTTTTCAAAATCAGACTCTGTCACCCACTGTTGATCGACAAGATCGAGCATCTCTTCCATCAGCACCAATCGAACGACTTTTTCTTCAGGGAATGTTCTTTCCAGCCTCTCTTCAGCTTCGCAACAGGCATCATGAACACCCGACTGAATCTTCAGCCCTTTCATATCATCAATAATGACTTTCAATCTGACCGGTGAAGTGGAGTGAGTGGTGCAGTTCAAATCCGTCGCAAGGAGATCAAGTTGTCCCTGAATAGCTCCTTCCAGATTCTCTGCTCCGTAGGTTTCTACCAGATAGCGATAAGTTGTCTTGAGTGAACCGTCATCACGCACATGATCCATCTTCGCTGAATCAATGAGGTTGGCATAGCTTTCACGGACCGTACGAACATCAACATCAAAGCCCATCTCTTCGATCATCTCGGCTGCTGACTCAGAGATATTGAGGCCAGCCTGGATCAGTGTCGGGTTCTTTTCCCTGATGCTTTGCTGAGCCGTACGAATTTGATTGGCTTTTTCCTGGTCTCCCTGCTCTTCAAAATATTCTGCGGCAAAATCCAGTGCCGCAAATTGCTCAAGCACGTCGTCCGAAAATTCCTGGGCCTGCTTCAGAACCTGATTGGGGTTGAGATTGGTTTGATTACTGAAATTGTTAACCAGATCCTTGAATGCCTGGGTTTCCTGAATAGCCTGTATTTTCTTGATGCGCTCAAGCAGCTTGTCGGAGAGTTCTGAACCACTGGAAAGTTTTCTGTCTTTGAGTTTGGTTTGCTTGAAGCGGTCAGCGACCATGGAAAGCTCTTCTGCACTGTCAAGCAGCGCAGAAGTGGCATCAGACCGAACCTGAACCGTTTGTCCGGCAACCTTGCCTTTGGCTCCCTGGTTGCCTGCAACGTTCTGGTTACTCTCCAGAAACGATGGCGCTGATGCACCACCGGCCCTGTCGAGTGGAATAGTCATGTCATGCCTCCTGCATGCTGTGGACGGGAACCCTCAGAGTCTGAACGTCTCTGTTTAGCCTCGTGTAGTGGTTTTCAGTGTTTCGAACCAGGTTCGTATAATTTCATCCATCTTACTCTGAACAGTCTTCACCATGTCCTGCTGCAACTGCATCCACTCAGATGCACTCTGAGCCGAGTTTTCGTGGGTTTTCTGGAAGGCTTCATGCTCTTTCTGTCTTGCCTGGTGTCCTGCAGCGTAATAGTTAAAGCCCCCGGAAACAATGTCACCCGCTCCCGTCGCTATCTGAGCCTTCTGGGTAGCCAACTGCATCCTGACCTGCTTCTCAGCGGCGGAACCACCACCCGATGCTCCTCTCATTGCAATAATACCTCCACCAATTTTCATGGTACCGCTGATCGTGCCTGCTATCAGAGTGTAGAGGGCCGCTGATCTCATTTCTTCGGCCTGGTGCAAAACTTCCTGCTTGGCTGCATCATACTCAGCGGCCCTGGTTTCTCTGGCGGTTCTTCGACCCTGAACACCCATCTCGTGAAGGAGTTCAAACACTGTAAAAATGTCCACCAGCTGTTGCAGCACTCTGTCACCGATCGGGCTGCCTGTTGATAGTACGTTGGCGGCCTTTGCCATCTCTTGCAAATGAGCAAGCTGATTAGAATCTATTGATCGGGCAAGCTTACCTTGAGTTTTCAACGATTGAGGATCGGCCGTGGCCAGCAACACATCGGCTTCTGCATCACTAAAGCCCATCTGTTTAAGTAGTTCTTTCTGTTGTTCAGTACCAAATGTCTGGCCGTTCAACAGAGCCGTCAAACGTTCTGCCTGAGCATTGCTGAATCCCTGAGAGGCAAGGGCCGATTTATTTTTCCCGGACCCGGCCTGATGAGTTGACATCAGTGAATTGCCTTCATCATCCGGATCAGCCAGTGACAGCAAGGCATCCACCTGACTTTCACTGAAACCCATGGCCTTCAGAGCATCTTTTTTACCCTGTAAGGCTGATTCACCGCCATGCAGGGACGCCAAAGAGTTGCCTGCATCATCGGGATCAGCCAGTGACATCAGAGCATCGAGCTGGCTCTGACTGAAGCCCATTCCGGCAAGAACACTTCTCTTACCCTCAGCAGTTCCGAGATTATGGCCATGAAGGTTACTTATAAGACCGGCGCTGCCGTTCAAAAGATCAGCGTTTTTTTTCAGTTGCTGTTGCTGTTCCGGGCTGAGGTTACCAGTGCGCAACCCTTCCGCCAGCTTCTGAGTATTTTCAAGAGATGACTGAGTTTGCTTGCTGATATCGTTGACGTCAGAACTGGCTGTTTCAAGATGGGTGGGCTTGACATCACCGGGTTTATCAAGCTCTGGTGCTCTCTTCTGTTGACCTTTCAAAACTTCGGTACTTTTGCTTTCACGGGAATATCGAAGGTTTTCGCCGTCAAGATCTCCCCGTCCGACTTCATCCAGCGGCGCTGTGCCACCTGACCCTGATGTCTGGGAACTATAGTCCACTGGCGTATTCTGTGACGCGCCTGTCTGTCCTACCTGTGACATAATCTACCTCCTTGAGACTCAGGCACGCAGGTTGCGCGCAAGTGTTGTCTTGGTTTCATGATTCGCTTTAATGATGCTGGCGGCTGTGGAGTAGCCATTCTGGAGTTCCTGGATAGCCTTCTCCAAACCTTCCATAGCATCATCTATGGCCTTCTGGATCCTGACCATTTCGGCTTTTTCTTCAAGCGCTTCTGCCCTGAATATGTCTGCCTGATATTTGTAAACAGTGGTTGCGATATCAGCACTACCCGAAGCAATCTGACCGGCACCCCCTATCAACTGGGCTGTCTGTCCTAACTTGGTCACGATCGCGATTTTTTTTGCAACAGCAGCGGATGTGGTTGCAGCCGTGTTAGCGCCTGTCGCCGTCACCGTTGCAGCGGTTGAAGACCCTGCTGCGGTACTCGATGAAGCTGTACTGGCAGCGGCTCCACCTGCACCGGCAACGCCACCTGCGAAAGCTGCGCCTGCGGAAAGTGCGATCATAATGACAGCCCAAAAGACTGTGGCACCAATTTTGGTATCTTGCTCAGCGTCTTCGTCACTGGCAAGGCCATCAAAAATTTTCATCATAAAGTTGCTGGTTTCTGATGAAACCGTCATGGTGATCATAAGACCTGTCGCTGCAACCATCAGACTCGCGGCAACAATACTCAAAGCACCACCGGTAAGAACTCCCGCAACAGCCAAAGCGACGGTGGCAATCGCCATGAATGCCAGCGCGATATAATTGAAAATCTTCCCTACCCTTTGGGATTTTTTCGATTCTTCGACTTTTGCAATGGATTCACGAATTTTGCTGATGATATTGCTACTGCGTTGCTCTGCAGCGACCTGACCTATCTTGATACTTTCCTGGTCAAAGCGGAGTCGCTCGTTCTGCAACTTTGACTGGATCTGAACCAGCATCGTGGTAGCGGAGTCTATATCAAGGGGCCTTTCAGCGTTGAGAGCTGCTTTGGTAAATGTATCGAGATCCTTCTTCAGCTCAGCTTTCAAATCATCCGGAATTTCTTTGATGGCAGAGAAACGAACCATGACATCTTCGAAAGTATTAAACAGTGTATTCAGCTTGGGATCGCCACCCCGGGCCTCCATATCTTTCAATCTGGCAGTGGCAGAGTGCATGGGAGCAAGAGCGTTTTCAGAATCTTTGGGATCAGCCACAGCCAGCATCCCATTGATTTGGGATTTGCTGAACCCCATACTTTCAAGTTCATTGCTCTTACTCTGAAGATGGTTTGTCTGCTTTCTGATGGGAAGGTTACTGTGTTCCTGAACCACCTCACCTGGCGACCTCGGGCCTTTTGCCGACTTGTCTGTTGCCTGCCCTTCCTGATGCTTCAACACTTCTGCGGTAGCCTTTTCAGACTCAGCATTTGCTGAAGGCGCATCCAGGACTGGAGCATTGATCTGTGCTTTAGGGGCTTCTCCACCTTCCGTTCTTGAGTAACTGTTCTGGTTACTAAAACCTCGCTGAACCGGATTTTCCTCATTATCAACAGCATTATAAGAAGCCTGATGAATATTTCCGGTTTGCTCTGTAGGGGCAGGCCCCTGACCGATTGAAGACATCCTTTCACCTCTTCCCTTAACTGCTCAGGTTTTCCAGCATGCTTTCGGCTCTCTGTTTTTCTTCCTCAAAAGCAGCCGCATTTCCAGCCCATTCAATGGCTGTTTCGTATGACATTTTTGCTTTTTCGTTGTCACCCATTGCCAGATGACAGTCTCCGATGTAGAGCATGGGCTTGGGGTCGTCGGCATCCAGTACAGTGGCAAAAGTGAAGATTTCAATAGCATTTTCATACTGCTTCATCATTTGCTGGCAGGCACCGAGACCCATAAAGTATTTTCGATTGAAGTGATCATAGAAACAGAGAAACTGAAAGACCTTTTGCGCCTCGTCGTACTTGCCCCCCTGATAAAGGTTATAAGCGACGCTGTATATGGCTTCCATGGCATCATCGCTCATATTTTTGAGGTCTTTGAAGGTTCCGCCCTTACCAAAGAACTCGAGAAGCATATCATCAAGTTCTTCACCTTCATTCATCTTGGCTTCTTCATTCACAGCGGGATCCTCCATGATTCACCGTAGGTTCTGAATAATCGTACTGAGTGACTGATAGTATTTGTTGACAAAGTTAGAAAGCATTTCAAAGCTTTGGTTATATTTATTTATAGTCTGCTGTAGCTTGGTTGTTTCCAGCTGGGATTGACTGGTCAAAGCTTCAATTTTGGTCTTCAAACCTTCGATATTAACTTCCCAGTCAGCTGAATTGTGATTAGTACCACTCTGGTACTTCGCGCCAAGGCTGTCCCAAAAGTCCTTGTACTCCTGACTAAAGGTTGTTGTGCCCGATGTACCGGCGTCAGCTTTTTTAGCTTTGGCTTTGGCTAACCAGTCGTTTGCTACTTCCAACTGGGCGTTCTTGTCCTGAATCGATTGAATCTGATCTCTGAGTTGAACCTCTATGATTTCCGCCCTGGCCGTTAGAACTGACATCACCAAGGCATCCAGACTGGGCTTGGAAAAATCGACAGGCTCTCCATTCAAATAGGCATTTACAGAAGCTGCACCCGGGCCAATATAATTATCTCCCTGCCAATTGCTCGGATTACTGACCTGATTCAGAAGCGAGACGGGTGTCTGGACATAGACCAGCTGCCTCGCAGCATCCGTGAGTTTGCCTGAGTACTGAAGAGAGTTGAGTGTCGACTTATCAACGGTATAAAAGTGAGTGGGTGTCAGGGAATTCCCCTGATCATCAGGGTCGGCCAGTGATAATAAAGCATCAATCTGTGCATCACTGAAACCCGCAGCTCTGAGTGAGTCTCTTTTGGCATCAGTAAGATGAACAGACCCCCGCGTGCCAGTGAGTGTTACTCCCCCCTTATTATCCACTGCCGGTGTGGAATCAGTCATAAATTGGCTCCCTGCCGCCCTGAGCAAATCACATTAGTATTAATTTAGTACATGACTTCAATGTGAAAATTTCATCAACAACATAAATTAAGAACTATTTGAAATGATTTTTATCTCTCATTTTGTCGATCACATTACTAAACCTGTCTCCGGTATGTCTTTCAAGCTCATCCAGGAACTCTGCTCCCGTGATCCTTTTTCCTCTGGGTTTTTCGAGCACCTCCTTCGCGGCGTTCAGAAAGTCATTTCTGTCACTGACACCAAGACGATCGGCCCTGTTCAAAGTGTCCAGTTCAAAAGAAAGCACTCGAAGGTGGACTTGATTTTGTGAAATAGTCGGATCAAAGGCCTCTGAAGCGCCTGTTCCAGAGGCAGAGGACTGTAGAGGTGTTGTCGGTTTTCCAGACTTAAGAGCTACAGGAGGAGGAGGTGGAGGAGGTAGAGGAGGTTCTGGCACCGCATCAGAGACCCCTGCAGAAGCCCCAAATGCAGCCAGGCTCTGCTGTTTTAACAAACGCTCGGCTTTTTCTGCTTCGAGCAACTTCAGGACATGAGTCAATATTTCTCTGGCTTGTTCTGTGCCGGGACTGGCCAGCGCTCCCTGGGTCATGGCCATCAGCTGACCCAGGGAAGCATCGCTCATTCTGGGCAGCATCTCTTTCATTTTCGACAGAAAATCAGCCAGAGCCTGCTCTCTCTCAGTGGCTGATGTGGCATTCATCATAGCTTCTGCCGCACTCAAAATAGCGTTTGTGACCGATTTGAATTCATTATCGCGGGGATCAAAATTCTTATCTCTACTCAATACATCGGCAATAGCCTCTGAAATCACTTCTGAGAGAGGCAAGCCTGCTTGCATCCCTGAAGAAACTTGCTCTAAAAGCGCCTCGGGGTCTCCATTAATCCCGCTCTGCTGAGCAAACTTCCTTAGCCTTTTTTTGGCTTCGTCTTCATCCAGAGAACCATCTTCCCTGACAGGAATCGGGCCATCGCCCTGAGTGAGGGCTTCCAGAATGGGTTTGCGAACAGCCACGAACTTGCCATCATCGACATTGTTTTCAACCGGCTTGGATTTAGACTCATCAGGTTTTGGCTCAGGCTTATCAGGCTTCGGTTCAGGCGGGTTAACCGGAACATCACCCGGAGCAGCCATGATCTCGGTGAGGCCCATACTCAACATCATTATTCCACAAGCGTATATACAAAGTCCTGCTGGGGGAAAAGCAATGCTTGCGAGTGCACCTATGCCCACCAGAACACCACCCACTGCAGTGACCGTTGACTCTTTTTTGTGTTTATCGAAAAAACCAAGCTTGGGCTGAAGCTGATTCTTGAATGCTTCTTTTCTGCTTTGCACATCAGGATCATCGGATGAGCTGACAGACACGTGGGGTTGCGCAGAAGGTGAAGTCGCTGTTGGTGAAATGGATTCATCATTCGCGTCAGGGGCTGGACTGTCCCCATGCTCACCCGGAGATGTTTGCCCGGGTTCTTCGTGAAGCTGAGCACTTTCATCACTGTGCGGATCAGATGCTGTAGATGATTCATAAAGTCCGGAAAGTTCGGGAGGGCTGGTTCTGGAAGACTTTCTGGAGGCTTGCAGCGAATTCAATATTTGAGAAGCTTCATCATCTTCCATGGAATCTTTCAGCTTTGAATCCGTCAGCGCTGGCAAATCTTTACGGACACTGGCAGTACGTGAGTGTATACTCTCTGGCGCTGGGCTCGAAACTTCAGAACCACGCCCCCCAATGAGACTCCTTCCCGGCGTTCCGGTTACATTTCTGGGACCCAACCGGCCCGATTCATCAGTCTTATGCTCTGGTGGCACCAAATCAACAGGTGATGTAGTTTGAGTTTCGACTCCCGTCGTTCTCCCTTCCATAAACCTTCTTCCAAAAGTTCGTCATGTACTTCAATAAAGCTTAGATGAACTATCGCTTTGGCAGGAAAATTTAATACTCAAAGAGAATAAATAAGGCTTCAGGTGAGAGAGCAGGACGACTTACACAGCTTTTTGTTTAGCTGGTGTTTCATAAAATTCCAACACCGCTGACATTACATCCTTAGGACTGAGCATTCCGACCAGAGCACCGTCGTCAACAACGGGGACCCTGAAAGCGTGGGCTTTCATAAAGTGTTCGTACGCAGTAATGATATTGTCGAAGGGTGATACGGTGAGGACTTCCCGGGTCATACTTTCTCCCACAAGACTCCCTTCCTGGGAAAAATACCCTCCCATCAATGTTCCCTGGAGACAGTCGGTTTCTGAGAGGATACCGACCACGCCCCCACTCTCATCGACAACCGGTACGGCCGTAATATCGTTGTGGAGCAGTATTCGTATGGCCTCAACCACTTCCATAGTTGGTGGAATAGTGATCACCTGAGGTGTCATGCAGTCTTTAACTTTGATTGATCTCATAAAACCTCTCCGGTTATTCTGAGCAGTCAGGAGCAATATGACCCTTACAGTATTCTACTCTTTTTCGAACAATGTCCAGTTGCCAAAGGAACATACTTCATAAAGTCTTGTCCAGAACGGAGACAACTCCCTTCGGGAACTCTATAATGACCAGCTTTCCATCCATTTACCTCTGTAATCGAAATAAGGCAAAGGTATACACATGAGCTATGCAAATATCCCGGCAGGTAAGAGTCTGCCTGAAGATATCTATGTTGCCATCGAAATTCCGGCCAATGCGTCACCCATCAAGTATGAAATTGATAAGGATGTCGATGCTCTGATGGTAGACCGTTTCATGGCTACCCCCATGTTCTACCCTGCCAACTATGGTTACATTCCCCAGACTCTGGCGGACGATGGTGATCCTCTGGACGTTCTGGTAGTGACGCCTTACCCTGTTGTTCCGGGTTCAGTCATCCGCTGCCGTGCGGTTGGCATGCTGAACATGTCAGACGAAAGTGGTCAGGACGAAAAACTGATTGCAGTCCCCCATGAGAAGCTGTCTGCATTATACAACGATGTACAGGAATACTCTGATCTGCCAGAACTACTGCTGAAGCAAATCGAGCATTTCTTCGAGAACTACAAAGATCTGGAACCCGGAAAGTGGGTCAAGATCGAAGGCTGGGAAGGCAAAGAAGCTGCCTTTGAGGTCATCAAAAAGTCTGCAGCAAACTACAAAGGCTGAAGGAATTAACGCAGTAAACTATTTTCATAAGTGGTTTATTAATCCTTTGATGGTGCTGGAGATGTTATCTCCAGCACCATTAGCGGACTCGGGAGCTTGCATCCCGGCCATTTCACTTCACAATTAAAGAACCAGAAACAGGAACAGTTGGTTTTACATGGTTCAGCTATTCATAAGCAATCAAAAATCTTACCTCAGCACCTTTTTCATTATTCTTTTTACCTGGGCTTTTTCCAGTGGTGCTTCTGCTAATTTAAGCGCACTACTGGGCTCCGGGACGCAGCAATTTTTGCCAGTTGAAGAGGCGTTTCAGCTGGAAGCAGAGATCGAAAACAACACACTGCTCCTGCACTTTCTGATAACACCAGAACATTATCTTTACAAGGATCGATTCAGCTTTTCCAGTGATGAAAGCACTACCCTGCTTGGTGAGCCAATATTTCCAAAAGGCAAACAAAAGTACGACATTAACTTTGAACAGGACATGGAGGTCTTTCCAAAAAATGTCACTGTTAAAATTCCTGTCAAGAGTTCTGAAGCCGAGCCCCAATTCCAGATAAGGTTTCAGGGCTGTGCTGATGCGGGCCTTTGCTATCCGCCACAGACTCTTACTATTACTCTGCCAAACCCCCATGTCTCCAGTACTGATCGGGTCAGGTCTTCTGAAAAGGCGCCGGATGACGGCAAGGATCAGAGTATCCCGGAATCCTTTGTCGACAAGAACCTTCCTGTTACACTTCTGCTGTTTTTACTGGCGGGGCTGGGGCTGGCCTTCACCCCCTGTGTACTCCCGATGATTCCTATTCTCTCCAGTCTGCTGGTAGGCGCTGCAGCAAAGGGAGCCAGTAGAAAAAGAACGCTCACTCTTTCCATCATTTATGTGCTCAGTATGTCGATCACCTTCGCTCTGGCTGGCACTTTGATGGGGCTTTTCGGGGCGAGCCTGAACCTGCAGGCAAAACTTCAATCACCCTGGCTATTGATCCCCTTTGCCATTCTCTTCGTTATTCTGGCCCTGAGCATGTTTGGTTTTTATGAACTCCAGCTTCCGGAAAAGCTCAGGGATCGTCTGAACAAACAGCCTCAGAAGTCAGGAAGTCTTTCAGGTGCAGCCGTCATGGGGGTTTTATCAGCCCTGGTGGTATCGCCGTGTGTCTCAGCACCCTTGGCAGGCGCACTGATTTACATCAGCTCAACAGGTGACGCACTCATTGGCGGACTCTCCCTGCTGGCTCTTGGCCTGGGAATGGGGCTGCCACTCCTATTGATTGGTCTGGGTGGCAAGAGCCTGCTACCAAAAGCAGGCGGTTGGATGGAAAATGTCAAACGCTGCTTTGGCTTCCTGCTGCTTGGCGTTGCCATCTGGATGCTGGAGAGGGTTATTCCAGCACCACTCACGCTCTTTCTCTGGGGAACACTGGCACTTGGTGGTGCTGTCTGTCTTGGCGCTATGGACTTCAGCAAGAAAGCCGGAGCCGCTTTATTTTTTCAGGCGCTCGGCCTCGTTCTCCTGATCTATGGCACTCTGCTGATCATCGGAGCAGCTCAAGGTCAGAACGACCCATTACAACCTCTTTGCAGAAACAGCCAGCCCGCTGAAAACCTTTCAGCAGGGTATTCCTTTCAAACAGTGACAACGGTTAAAGCGCTTTTGGCCCAGCTGGAAATGGCCAGGAAGAGTGGCAAAGCCGCGATGATTGATGTTTATGCAGACTGGTGCATTTCCTGCAAGGTTATGGAAAGAAACGTTTTTCCTGAAGCTATTGCCAAAGTCAGCCCAGGCAACTGGCATTTCATCAAATTTGATATAACCGCCAACACCCCCGAACAACTCATCTGGCTAAACAATTATCAATTGTTTGGCCCACCCTCTCTGCTATTTTTCAACACCTATGGTCGAGAGCGGAGTGAACTTCGCTCTCTGGGAGAGATTACCTCCTCTGAACTCCAGAAAAAACTGAATCAGACGCTTTCTCCATAAATCTGGATCTAACATCATCGTTCTGGGCTTATATGGCTTTGAAATGCTTGGTAACTGTCTTTAACGTTCAGTAACACGCACGAACTAGACCCTTTGAATGCATTGCGGCACAATAAAAGCCAACATAAGAGGATACAGATGGCAACAATACTTGTTCTTAATGGCCCCAATCTGAACCTGCTGGGAACCAGAGAGCCCGGCGTGTATGGTGCCACCACACTGGAACAAATCGATTATATTCTGACCCAACAGGCTCAAATGGCTGGTCACCAGCTCAGTTGCTTCCAAAGCAACGCTGAGCATGAACTCATAGAACGGATTCATAAAGCTTCTGAAGAACGGGTTAATTTCATCATTATTAATCCTGGGGCTTACACTCATACCAGTGTTGCTATCAGAGATGCCCTGCTGGGTGTTGCCATTCCCTTTGTTGAAGTTCACTTGTCCAATATCCATCGACGGGAGGCTTTCCGACATCATTCCTATTTCAGTGATGTCGCAGAAGGCGTAATCGCTGGACTCGGACCCAAAGGCTATGAGTTTGGTCTGGCCTATGCCATTGACCTGCTCAGTCAGAAGTCATAGAGGCTACTCGTGACTGACTGCATATTCAGAATGTTCTTCTGAAAAGCCAACTTCTCATAAAGCTAAGAAGCCGAGTGCAGAAAATCACTTCTTCTCTTTTCGGGAATAAAATGATTTTCACATTAAAACAATCAGGGCTGCATGATTGAGTGCACCCATAAACATCCTATTAACCACGGGGCAGTTTCTCCCTGTCCAACAGCATTTGAGATTAACGATGGACATCCGAAAAGTAAAAAAGCTCATTGAGCTGCTGGAAGAGTCTGGAATTGACGAGTTGGAAATTCACGAGGGTGAAGAATCTGTTCGTATCAGCCGTTATTCCCGGAATGCTCCGGTAGCCTCACTCGCTGCTCCTCAGGTTATTCCTGCTGCAGTTCCAGCCTCAGCGCCTGTGGCAGCTGAACCTGAAGCTCCGGCAGCAGCCCCGGCGGCTGAAACCAGACCTCAGCTGTCAGGTCACCATGTAAAATCGCCAATGGTCGGTACTTTCTACACAGCATCTTCACCCAGCTCACCGGTTTTTGTTGAGCTGGGTCAGCAAGTTAAAGAAGGAGATGTTCTCTGCATTGTCGAAGCCATGAAAATGATGAACCAGATCAAGGCCGACAAGTCAGGCACCATCGAAGCCATTCTGGTTGAAAACGGTCAACCCGTTGAATACGACCAGCCCCTGTTCATTATTGCCTGAGACAGATGCCATGCTGGATAAAATCGTAATCGCCAACCGGGGCGAAATAGCCCTTAGGGTATTGCGGGCCTGTAAAGAACTCGGCATCAAAACCGTAGCCGTGCACTCCAAGGCTGATGAAAGCCTCATGCACGTGCGTCTGGCTGACGAGTCTGTCTGCATTGGTCCCAACAGCCCTACTGAAAGCTACCTGAATATCCCGGCTATTATCAGTGCTGCAGAAGTGACTGATGCCAATGGTATCCACCCTGGCTACGGCTTTCTCTCAGAAAATGCCGATTTTGCCGAACAGGTAGAACGCAGCGGGTTCACCTTTATTGGTCCAAAACCAGACGTTATTCGCCTGATGGGTGATAAGGTATCAGCCATTGCCGCCATGAAAAAAGCCGGTGTTCCAACCGTTCCAGGCTCTGACGGCCCCATCACAGAAGATGATGAACGCACACTGGACATTGCCCGCCGCATTGGTTACCCGGTCATTATCAAAGCATCAGGTGGTGGCGGTGGTCGAGGGATGCGAGTCGTTCACAGCGAATCCGATCTTCTCAATGCCATCAACTTAACCCAGTCTGAAGCCAAAGCAGCCTTCAATAACGACGTGGTCTATCTGGAGAAATTCCTGGAAAATCCTCGTCACGTTGAATTCCAGGTACTGTCAGACAGCCACGGCAATGCTATTCATCTGGGGGATCGTGACTGCTCTTTGCAGCGACGCCACCAGAAAGTCATTGAAGAAGCGCCTGCACCTGACATTGATCAGGATGCCAGAGCCACGGTAGCAGCAGCCTGTACCAAGGCCTGTATAGAAATTGGTTATACCGGTGCAGGTACTTTCGAATTTCTGTATGAAGATGGCAAGTTCTACTTCATTGAGATGAACACTCGTGTGCAGGTTGAACACCCTGTAACAGAAATGATTTCCGGCGTGGATATTGTCAGAGAACAGATTCGCATTGCCAGTGGTCTGCCTTTGAGCATCTCCCAGGAAGAAGTTGAACTTCAGGGCCATGCTTTTGAATGTCGTATCAATGCCGAAGACCCAAAAACCTTTATGCCTTCTCCGGGTCTGGTCAACCAGTTCCACTCTCCTGGCGGTAATGGTGTTCGGGTAGATTCTCATCTTTACAGTGGCTACAGCATTCCTCCCTACTATGATTCACTGATAGCCAAGATCATCACCTATGGTCCAGATCGTGAAACCGCTCTGTTAAGAATGAGAAATGCATTGGATGAAGCGGTTGTAGATGGCATTCGTACAAATATCCCACTGCACCAGGAGCTGGTGAAGGACAAAAACTTCCAGAAAGGAGGCGTTAGCATCCATTATCTGGAGAAGAAGCTTGAAGATGCCTGATCCTGCTTCCAAAGCTCTCTGAAAACTGCTTTCAGAGAGCTTCCTCCCTCTTCTACTTTATTAACTCTTGTCCCACTTCCTCAATCAGCTAGAATGAGACGGACCCGACAGGAAACTTATTCTGCCATTCACCCCAATCTGTAAGCCCATACCCATGCCCTGGATACAAATCAAACTAGACACCTCTTCCGATCATGCTGAAGAACTGGAAGACCTGCTTCTGGAAGCCGGAGCCAGTGCCGTAACCCTTCAGGACGGTAAAGATCAGCCCCTGTTCGAGCCCGAGCCAGGCAGCACCCCGCTGTGGCAACATACCGTGGTCATTGGACTCTTCGATGCCCATAAAGATATGGACGCCGTAGTAGAGCACATACAGACTCAATACCAGCAAAGCCCATTTCCTGACCACAAGGTTGAAATTGTCGAAGACAAGGATTGGGAAAGAGAATGGATGACCCACTTTGTGCCCATGCAATTTGGTACAAAACTCTGGGTCTGCCCCAGCTGGAAAGAGATTCCGGAACCTGATGCCATTAACCTGATGCTTGACCCGGGTCTTGCTTTTGGAACAGGCACTCATCCAACCACAGCTCTGTGTCTGGAGTGGCTGGAAAAACAGGAAAGCTTAGAAAATCAGTCGGTTATCGATTACGGGTGTGGATCTGGAATACTGGCGATTGCAGCATTATTACTGGGTGCTAAAACCGTAACCGGGGTCGATCTTGACCCTCAGGCACTGGAAGCAACTATAGATAACGCCGAAAGGAACAAGATCGCCCCGGAAAAACTGAAAGTTTATTTGCCGGATCAGGCTCCAAAGGATACAGCAGACGTTGTCATCGCCAACATACTCGCTGGCCCACTGGTAGAATTGGCACCGACACTGGCGAGCTATCTCGACAACGGCGGGAAGATCGCTCTGTCGGGTATCCTTTCTGAACAGCAAGACATTATCGTCAGCACCTACTCTCAATGGTTCGAACTGGAGCCTGCTATGCACCATGAAGACTGGATTCTGGTCACCGGAACCCGAAAGTGACAACTAAAAAAACGCGGCATTTTTCGATACTAGGAGCCTGACCGAGAATAGCGCCCGTAGCGAGGACGGCAGAAAATTGAGGATGAAAATTCGGTTTTGTGAGGAGAATAGCGAGCTATTTGACGAACAAAAGCGGATTTTCAGACCAATTTGCTGCCGCCGCAGTAGGGCAGTCTATTCTCGGTCAGGCTCCTAGCAGCCTGTCGGACTTAAGACTGTCCTACTGCGGTTGCAATAAATTGGTCTAAAAATCCCTGTTTCTTCGTCAAATAGCTCGCTATTCTCCTCAGAAACAGAGATTTTTATCCTCAATTTCTTGCAATCCTCGCTACGGACGCTTAAGTCCGACAGGCTGCCAGGCTCATTTCAGGCTGCTGTCCGAGAGATTTTATCTTTTGGACAGTAGACATCCTTTGCAGCTCTTTGATCTAATAATCCCCACTCAATCAAGACAGTATCCCATGCAGGCTTCATGACCAGCTCTCGAATCACCCGCTGCCCAAAATGCCAGACCTCCTTTAAAGTGACCCAGGCACAATTACGAGCTGCCGGTGGCTCCGTTCGTTGCGGTTCCTGTCTCGAGGTGTTTGATGCCCAATCAAACATGTCCGCAGACGCTGCTCCAGAAAAGCCACTCCAGATGAAGCCGCAGATCAAACCTTATAAAAAACAATCGAGCCAGCCCGACAAAACAGCAGAACAAAACGCTGCCCAAAACAGCAAGCCTGAAGCCAGTTCAATAAAAGCTATCGAACCACCTTCTGAAGAAGAGGCCCCCTTCCACTCTTTTCTCGACACTCTGGACAATGAGCACGTTGAAGTTGATGAAGAACCGGGACGAAGTTCCCTGAAAATTGCTGGCTGGCTCACTCTAATCCTGATTTTCTCTATCACTCTTGCAGGGCAATACGCCTGGTTCAACAGAGATCAGCTTTCACTCGACCCGCGATTGAGACCAGCATATACTTTTAGTTGCCGATACCTGAAGTGCTCTCTTCCTGCATTGGTAAACATCAACGCCATTAAGAGCCTGCAACTGCATATCCGCAGCCACCCTCTGCAAAGCGAAGGACTGGTTGTAGACTCAGTGATTATCAATGAAGCCACATTCCCACAACCCTGGCCTCGGCTTGAATTAACATTTAGTGACATTAACGGACAGCCCGTAGCCAGCAGACGTTTTCGCCCCAAAGAATATCTGGGCGGAGCCCTGGCCGGTTCCAGAGAGATACCCAGCGGACAACCCGTAAGGCTCAGCATGGAAATCGTTGACCCCGGCAATGGAGCCACCAACTATCAATTGCGCTTTTTACCTGTCAAACAGCGCTGATTAAAGTTAAAAAAACCTGTAAACCTTGCTTATCTGGTGTTTTACCGACGAAGGCATCTCGAAAACCAACTCAAGAAATTGCAATAAGTGCTTGACCCAGATCAAAAAAGCAATCAGATCACTTAAGTTATTACTTGCGGTTTTTCCCGAAAAAGTCACTATACAACGCCCTTGGCAAGGATATATTTCGCAACAGGACACTGCTACGTGGTAATAACTGCTCCTGAAGATAAGTGCTATTCCAGTGAGAGCCAACAACAGAACCCTCTTTCGTCTAAAAATTGTACAGAGTATTATACCCGGCTACGCCTGCCTGATCTCCTGAACAGAGACGCTGAAAGTCGTACAAATAAATAGTTGAAAACTCCGCAAGATCAGCCTCTTGCTTTTTTCATAATTCCGAGCAGCGATTTAAATCACTTGAGACGGTTTTATCGCACTCTGGGCACTACTAACGCTGGATTGAGGCAAATCACCTTGTTGAAGATTGGTCCATACGCTATTCAAAGCCCGGTTATCCTGGCCCCTATGGCCGGAGTAACAGACCGCCCATTCAGGCAGCTGTGCTTGAGAATGGGGGCGGGTATGGCCGTCTCAGAAATGGTGACCAGCAACCCAAAACTCTGGAACACCCGGAAGTCTCGACTGAGAATGGACCATCACGCTGAAGAATTCGAACCTCGTTCTGTTCAGATTGCAGGCAGTGACCCGGAGCAAATGGCCATCGCGGCTCGCCTGAACCAGGAACGAGGCGCCCAGATCATTGATATCAACATGGGCTGCCCTGCCAAAAAAGTCTGTAACAAAGCGGCTGGCTCTGCTCTGATGAGAGAACCTGAACTGGTAGAGCAAATACTGAAGTCGGTGGTTCAGGCGGTTGATATCCCGGTCACCCTCAAGACACGTACCGGCTGGTGCCCCGAAAACAGAAACGGCCTCGACATTGCCTTAATGGCACAGGACTGCGGTATAACCGCTCTGGCCATTCATGGCAGAACCCGTCAGTGTATGTACAAAGGTGAGGCCGAATACGAGACCATTGCCCGGATTTGTGAATCCCTGGAAATTCCAGTGATTGCCAATGGCGATATTACCTCTCCCGAGAAAGCAAAAACGGTACTGGATGTCACAGGCGCAGACGCGATTATGGTGGGCCGTGCAGCCCAGGGGAAACCCTGGATATTCAGAGAGATTAACCACTTTCTTGAACAGGGTGAACACCTGCCAGCGCCCGAAAACAAAGAGATTCAGTCCATTTTAACAGGTCACCTTGCTGCGCTTCACGAGTTTTACGGTGAAGTCCAGGGTGTGCGCATCGCCAGAAAACACGTTGGCTGGTATTTGCAGGCCAGTCCATCAGGCGCCAGTCTTCGCAAACGATTCAACAGACTGGAGTCTGCAGAAGAACAAGAAAACTGCATACTGGAGTATTTTCAAACCTTAAGTCATCACAAGGATATTGCAGCATGACGGCATCCCATATTATTACTGACGAACCCTCTGTTAATGGACAGGCATTGACCAGCCCTATCGAGAGTGAAACACAGACACTCCGCGACAGCGTTGAAAAAGCAATGAACAACTACTTTAGCCATCTGGATGGTCAGGAAGTGACTGATGTTTACCAGATGGTCCTTTCTGAAGTAGAAGCCCCCCTTCTGGAAACGGTTATGGCTTACGTCAAGGGTAACCAGACCAGGGCCTCTGTCCTGCTTGGGCTGAACCGTGGCACACTGAGAAAGAAACTCAAGCAATACGACCTGCTCTAATCCCCGCCTTAAAGTCGTATTATGCCATCTGACGTGAATACGACTTTATGCGCCCCCCTTGCCTTTACAACCTGCGCAAAGACAAATCCCGTATCTTTTCGAAGAATAACAGGTCAGTAATAACCCTCATATCAGCCTGGGGTGGTAGCATTATTTCTGTATTTCCCTCTATTCCCGAGAATCGGATGCTGCGAAGCAGGACAAATCCAGCTAGAATCAGTCAGCTTTTCAGGCAACGATTTTTCAGTGAGTAAAGGAACGATGGCAAACGATTTCGAACAGCCACCTCTTCGAAGAGCCCTGATCAGTGTCTCAAACAAAACCGGCATAGTTGAATTTGCCCGGGCACTGCACCAGCGCTCAGTAGAAATCCTATCCACGGGCGGCACCTACAAACTGCTGGTTGAGCACGATATTCCCGCTGTGGAAATCTCCAGTTACACAGGCTTTCCGGAAATGATGGACGGCAGAGTCAAAACCCTGCACCCCAAAGTTCACGGAGGCATTCTCGGTCGCTCCGGTCAGGATGAAGCCGTCATGAGCGAACACGGTATCGATCCAATCGATCTGGTTGTTGTCAACCTCTACCCTTTCGAACAGACAGTGAGCCGCGAAGATTGCACCCTGGAGATGGCTATTGAGAACATTGATATTGGTGGTCCTACCATGGTTCGTGCTGCTGCCAAGAACCACAGGGACACCACTATTGTTGTCAACGCAGAAGACTACACCCAGGTACTCTCTGAGCTGGATGAAAACAATGGTTCTGTCTCTGCAGCGACTCGCTTTGACCTTGCTGTAAAGGCCTTTGAACATACTGCTCATTACGATGGCGCAATTGCCAACTACCTCGGAACATTAACAGGCAACAAGGACGAACCAGAAGCCTTTCCTCGCACCTTTAACCGTCAGTACAAGAAAGTCCAGGACATGCGTTATGGCGAGAACCCTCATCAGAAAGCCGCCTTCTATGTAGAAGAACCTGCTCCTGCAGGTACCGTTTCCAGTGCTCGAAAGATTCAGGGCAAGGCACTCTCTTTCAATAACATTGCTGACACCGATGCGGCTCTGGAGTGTGTCAAGGCCTTTGAAGCTCCAGCCTGCGTCATCGTCAAACACGCCAATCCATGTGGCGTAGCCATCGGCACCGACATCCTGGAGGCCTATAACAGAGCCTACACAACCGACCCTACATCCGCCTTTGGTGGCATCATAGCCTTTAACAGAAAACTCGATGCAGTCACTGCCAAAGCCATCATTGATCGTCAGTTTGTAGAAGTCATCATAGCGCCGGAAATCGACGGCAAAGCAGAAACCATTCTTCAGAACAAAAAGAATATCCGCCTGCTGTGCTGCGGCACCCTGCCAGAAACTGCCGGGCATTTTCTGGATTTCAAACGAGTCAATGGCGGACTGCTGATTCAAGACGGTGACATCAGGGTAACCAGCGTTCAGGAACTGAAATCAGTGACAGAGAGAGCTCCCACTGAAGCAGAACTGAGCGACCTGCAGTTCGCCTGGAAAGTGGGTAAATTTGTTAAGTCAAACGCGATTGTTTACGCCAGAGATCATCAAACCATTGGTATTGGTGCAGGTCAGATGAGCCGGGTATACAGTGCCCGCATTGCTGGCATCAAAGCCGCTGATGAAAACCTGGAAGTCCGTGGGTCTGTGATGGCATCAGACGCCTTCTTCCCATTCAGAGATGGCATTGATGCGGCCGCCAGTGCCGGAGTTACCGCTGTCATCCAGCCAGGCGGCTCCATGAGAGATCAGGAAGTGATTGATGCTGCCAACGAGGCTGGCATTGCCATGGTATTCACTGGCGTCAGGCATTTCCGCCACTGATCGCTGGTAAGAGGCATTTAATGTGTCTCTTTTTTCACTCGCTTTACGACCAATGACAAACACTGGTTATTCACCACCAGACTTCCCGGGGACAGGCAACCTATGAAAGTACTCATCATCGGCAGTGGCGGACGCGAACATGCGCTCGCCTGGAAAGTAGCTCAGGACAACAACGTAGAGCAGGTTTTTGTAGCGCCTGGAAACGCAGGGACGGCTCTTGAGCCAGGAATCACCAACATCAGCATTGATGTACTTGAACTCGATAAACTGGTTGAATTCACCGTTAAAGAAAACATCGACCTGACCATTGTTGGCCCCGAAGCCCCTTTAGTGGCCGGTGTCGTTGACCGCTTTGAAGAAGCCAATCTCATCATCTTCGGCCCCTCACAAGGCGCCGCTCAGCTCGAAGGTTCAAAGGCTTTCAGCAAAGACTTCCTGGCTCGTCACAACATTCCTACTGCTGACTATCAAAACTTCACTGACATTGATCAGGCCAAAGCCTACGTCCGCGAGAAAGGTGCCCCCATTGTCGTAAAGGCGGACGGACTGGCCGCTGGCAAAGGCGTCATTCTTGCTGACACAGAAGAGCAGGCATTTGCTGCCATTGATGACATGCTGGCTGGCAACGCCTTCGGTGAAGCGGGGCACCGGGTGGTTATTGAAGAATTCCTTCAAGGCGAAGAAGCCAGCTTTATTGTTATGGTTGATGGTAAAAACATTTTGCCACTGGTTACCAGCCAGGACCATAAGGCCAGAGATAACGGTGACAAAGGCCCTAACACGGGTGGTATGGGTGCTTACTCTCCTGCGCCGGTAGTGACTCAGCTTATTCACGAACGCGCCATGCAGGAAGTGATCATTCCTACCGTGGAAGGCATGGCCGCCGAAGGCAACACCTACAAGGGTTTTTTGTACGCAGGCCTGATGATTGACGACAAAGGCACGCCCAAAGTACTGGAATTCAACTGTCGTTTTGGTGACCCTGAAACACAACCCATTATGATGCGCCTTCAATCCAGTCTCACTGAACTTTGTCTCGCCGGTGCAACAGCTAAGCTGGATCAGGTGGAAGCCCGCTGGGATGAACGAACAGCACTGGGGGTTGTTATGGCCGCAGGTGGCTACCCTGAGAAATACCACAAAGGCGACATCATCACTGGCATTGACGAAGCCAACTCAACAGACTGCAAAGTGTTTCATGCCGGCACACAGCTCAGTGGAGAACAAATAGTGACCCATGGCGGTCGCGTACTGTGTGTCACCGCCCTGGGCAGCAGCGTTAAAGAGGCACAGAACAAAGCCTACCAGGCTTGCTCAAAGATTCAGTGGAATAATGCTTATTTCAGGACTGACATTGGCTATCGCGCCATAGCCAGAGAGCATTGAGCACTTGATACTTTTCAGATGGAGCGGACAGGATGACCGCTCCCTCAGCTGATCTCAGCTTAGCCCACTCAAATAAACGTCCACCGACTAATAGAATAAAAATTCATAAAGCAGTTATCCCGAAAGCAAAATAACTTTCAAAGTAAAGTTATATAAAATTGCAACAATTTCACTTTTTCGCAGGGCAGCTTAGGGTATACTCAGCAACAATGGAAAAATGGAATTTTCAATAAATATTATGAGAGTTGTATTCAACCGCCTGTTATCCATTGCCCCCCATCCACCCTCAGGTGAAGAGTCAGTGTCACGACTCTCCATCAGGGTTGGATTCTGGATTAATGTAGTCTTACTGCTGTTTCTGGCTGCCTTTGGTGCACAAGCATTCAGTGCTGAAAAGGTCACTGATCAGCAGCCTGGTAAGGTTTCTATCAATCTCGAGCCATTCTCAAGCATTTTCATTGATCCGGAAAGCTCCCTTGAGCTGAATCAAATCAATGATCTGAATTACCTGTTTCGTTTTGCTCCCTGGCAGAAAGAAAGTCTCTACTTCACCAGCCAAAAAGGCACGGCCTGGATCAAGATATCACTGCCTGAGGACGTCAACGTTAAGCCTGTGCCCATCCTCTGGCTTCAACCACCACCCGGCGTATCACTTAATGTCTATATTTCAGGCCCAAAGTATTACAAGCAACTTCCAAATAAACGACAGCCAAACAGTAATATTTATCTCTATAATCTGACGCCCTATGCAGATAAGAAACTGGATGTGTTTATTGAGATACCCGCAGCCGCCGCAGGCAGCTTACTTGCCTATCTAAAGTCTCCCAGAGCATTTCTCAGTGATCAGGCATTTGTACACTGGCAAACTGGCTGGCTGCTAGCCCTATTTATCGCAACAATGATTATGAATGCCATTAACTGGTTTAATTATCACAAGAAAGCCTATATCTTCTTGGCTGGCTTCGGCTTAATGGGCTCAATGTTTTTGATAAGCTGGCAGGGATTGTTCAATATCAGCGAGCTCGGAGCAGGTTGGCTGCAGAACCTGATGATGAACGCCTCACTGATCGTTGGAACCATTCTGATCAGTCAGATAGCTCGCATCAGCTTGACGGGAAACAATGTCAACCTTATCTACTGCTTTAACATACTTTCTATCATCTCGGCATCATTACTGATTCTTGCTTTAACGGGTACCTTTGCATCTCTGGAACACAGCCTGATGATCAACCTGCTGACGACTCAGGTCTTCTGGTATTGCAGTCTGTTCATCAGAGTACCCGGTGCACTGAAGATTCCTGCCTGGCTTTCCACCCCTTATGCGATTATCCACCTGGTGACCTCTCTGGCTATCCTGGGCGTTACCAATCACAACCCCATAGCTGCCACCTGGATACTGCTTCAAGCGACCTCGATAAACATTCTTGCCTTCAGCTTTTATTTTGCCAGCCAGAGGCATTTGCGAACTGAATCAGGACTTTCAAAGAATCCATCTCTCAGCCCGGCACCCAAATCCCAGATGGCAAAAGATAATGATCTTTTCAACGCAATGGGTCATGAACTGAGAACACCTCTGAATGGCGTACTGGGAATGTCTGAACTACTCCAGAGTACACAGCTGACCCCCAAACAGGAAAACTATGTTGAAACCCTGAGATATGCAGGCAATGAGCTCAGCAACCTGATTAACCTGCTTTCTGAAGCATGGAAACTTGAGCAAAACGAAGCCAGCCCTGATATTAAACCCTACGATATCAATGAATTTCTGAACGACTGCCTCTTTAAATTCCGTTTACGGGCAGAACAACTAAATACTGAGCTGATCAGCTTTGTACACCCTGATGTCCCGGATATCAGTGAAACAGATACACGTCAGTTATCACTCATTTTGGAAAGTACCCTGATTCATATCTTCCGCCATATTAAAAACAGTGAAGTCATGATTTCTGTCAATCAGACCTCTCAGCTACCTGGCTCAGAGCCGAAAAGCCAACAACAGAGTAAAGACGGCTACATTCTTTATCAGATCAGGTACAGTCAGGGACAACAAGTCCTGAACCTGCCAGAGAACACCAATGAACTGAGCTACTCTGAAGCGAAACGACAGGCCGACATTAGCATGCAACTTTACATTACCATCCAATTAATTGAGGCCTTGTCGGGACACTTCGGCATCATGAACCAAGGCAGCACGCACATCTGGTTTGCTATTCCACATAAGGAACAAACAACAGATGTCATTCATCGGGATGAACAACCACTTTTCTATGACAAAAATGTCAAAGCACTCATTGTTGATGACAATAAAACCTGTAGACAGGTTCTGGCCCAACAATGTGCCCTGATGGGTATCAATACTCTGGATGCTGAAGACGGTCGGGAAGCACTGGCAATGATACGCAACGAAGCCTATTTGGGAAGAGACTTCGACGTGATCATCCTTGATCACCATATGCCTGGTATGAATGGCATCCAGATGTTAGAGAGGCTTCAGGAAGAAAGTCAGATAGAAATCCCGGGAATCATCATGCTCACGGGCGCCACAAACCCACCCGGAAAACAGCGTGCAGAGCGACTGGGAATCAGTAGATTCCTGACCAAACCGGCTGAATACAAAACACTCCAGAAGACACTATCACAAGTATTGGGAGAAAGAACTCCGTCAAGATGAGAATAAAACAGCCTGATGTCAGATAACATCAGACCTAGCAGCCTGTCGGACTTAAGACTGTCCTACTGCGGTTGCAATAAATTGGTCTAAAAATCTCTGTTTCTTCGTCAAATAGCTCGCTATTCTCCTCAGAAACAGAGATTTTTATCCTCAATTTCTTGCAATCCTCGCTACGGACGCTTAAGTCCGACAGGCTGCTAGAATGCAACCAGTTATTGTAGGTGGTATCGAGCTGATAATTCGTGAACCGCATCGACAAAGACTTTGGCTCTATCAGGCTCGACAAACTGATGAATGCCGTGACCCAGATTGAATACATGACCTTCACCCGGACCGAAATCTCCAAGAATTTTAGCCACCTCTTCTCTTATACGCTCTGGTGATGCATAGAGAACCGATGGATCCATATTGCCCTGTAGCGCGACTTTATCCCCTACACGACGACGTGCACCAGAAATATCTGTCGTCCAATCCAGACCCAGAGCATCAGTGCCCGTTGCAGCCATAGATTCAAGCCACTGACCACCATTTTTGGTAAACAGAATGACGGGCACCTTCCTACCCTCATGTTCTCTGATCAAACCTGAAACAATCTTTTCCATGTACTTTAGAGAAAATACCTTGTAGCACTCTGGTGAGAGTGCTCCTCCCCAGGTATCAAAGATTTGAACAGCCTGAGCTCCCGCCTTAATCTGAGCGTTCAGATAGCTTGTCACAGAATCAGCCAGGACACCTAACAATTGAGACAATAGCTGAGGCTGATCAAACATCATCGCTTTGATACGACGAAAGTCTTTACTGGTTCCCCCTTCAACCATGTAGGTAGCCAGTGTCCATGGGCTGCCGGAAAAACCAATCAGAGGTACACGTCCATTCAGCTCCGAGCGGATGGTTCGTACTGCATCCATGACATAACCCAGATCCTTTTCAGGATCAGTAACAGACAGAGCTTCAACATCAGCCGCTTTACGGACGGTTTTTTTAAATCTTGGGCCTTCGCCCTTCTCAAAATACAATCCCAGACCCATTGCATCCGGGATGGTGAGGATATCCGAAAACAGGATAGCTGCATCCAGGTCAAAACGCTCCAATGGCTGAAGGGTCACCTCGCAAGCCATTTCAGGATTCATACAAAGCGACATAAAATCACCCGCCCTGCTTCTAAGCTCCCGATATTCGGGCAAATAACGTCCAGCCTGACGCATCATCCATACAGGGGTGACATCAACAGGCTCTCTCAGCAGAGCCCTTAGAAAGCGGTCATTTTTCAGCTCGGTCATGGGGTTTCCAGAATTCAGGGACAGTGCAGTAAATTTTAAAGAAGGCCGGGACAGACATTTAAAAACCTCGCCCGGCCAAAAGAAACTGCGATGTTACAAAATAAAAGGGGGAGAATACTCATTCCCCCCCTTATTGACAATCTTCCGCCGCTCAGGAGCATCTATCCCGATAAGCTTTCTTCAAGCTCAGACATCGAGATAGTCCATGATCCCTTCAGCCGCCTGACGGCCTTCCCAGATCGCGGTAACCACCAGGTCAGAGCCGCGGACCATATCTCCACCTGCAAAAATTTTAGGATTGGAAGTCTGGAACTTGTAGCTGGACTGCTCTGGCGCTACAACACCTCCCCACTCGTTCAACTTGATAGAGTGGGACTCAAACCAGTCAGCAGGACTTGGACGGAATCCAAAAGCAATCAGTACCGCATCGGCTGCCAGTATTTCCTCACTGCCCGGAACCGGCTCAGGCCGACGACGTCCCTGCTCGTCAGGCTCACCCAGTTTGGTGGTGATGACCTTGACACCTTCTACCTTTCCATTGCCGACAATTTCAACGGGCTGACGATTAAACAGGAACTTGACACCTTCCTGCCTGGCATTGGCCACTTCACGACGGGAGCCGGGCATATTCTCCTCGTCACGACGGTAAGCACATGTGACTGACTCAGCGCCCTGACGGATGGAACTACGGTTACAGTCCATCGCAGTGTCACCACCACCGAGAACCACAACACGTTTTCCTTTCATGCCTATGAAATCAGATGCCTTCTTTTCAAAGCCCAGATTACGATTCACGCTGGAAATGAGGAAAGGCAGAGCATCATGAACACCGGGAAGATCTTCGCCCGGAAACCCACCCTTCATGTAAGTGTAGGTACCCATACCCATAAATACGGCATCGTACTCTGCCATCAGATCGTCCATCAGGACATCTTTACCGATTTCAGTATTCAGTCTGAATTCGACGCCCATTTCGGTAAACACTTCACGACGACGTGACATCACTGATTTCTCAAGCTTGAATTCAGGAATACCAAACGTCAGCAAGCCACCAATTTCCGGGTTCTTATCAAATACAACAGGTTTTACACCATTTCTGACCAGCACGTCTGCACAACCCAGACCCGCAGGACCGGCACCGATCACGGCCACTTTTTTATCGGTCCACACCACCTTGGACATATCCGGGCGCCAGCCCAGAGCCAGCGCTGTATCGGTAATATATTTTTCAGTTGCGCCAATAGTTACAGCACCGAATCCGTCATTCAGGGTACAGGCGCCCTCACAGAGTCGATCCTGGGGACATACACGACCACAGACTTCCGGCAAACTGTTGGTCTGATGGGAAAGCTCAGCGGCTTCAAACAAGTTACCTTCTGAAATCAGCTTCAGCCAATCCGGAATATAGTTGTGTACAGGGCACTTCCATTCACAATAAGGGTTACCACAGGAAAGGCAGCGGTGAGATTGCTGCTTGGCCTGTTTTTCACTGTAGGACTCATAGATCTCTACAAAGTCATTCTTGCGAACCTGAAGAGCCTTTTTTTCCGGATCTTCTCTGCCTACTTCGACAAATTGAAAATGATTGTTAAGTCGATTGTTAAATTGTGACATGGATTTGACCTCATTCGCTGATTGTTTTTATAACGCTCGTGGCGCTGCCACTGCTGCAGCCTATTATTAGCTCAGGGCTGCTGGCTCAGGGCTGCAACGCACACGGCTGTTCTAAAGACTTTCCTTGCAAGCGGTTGCAGGTGCCCTACTCAGGACGCCCGCGTGTACTCGCCAGCAATGAGTCCAAACTGGCCGCCTTTGGCTTCACCAGCCAGAAACGACCCCGATAGTCGTAAAACTCCTCCTGAAGTTCACGCCCCCATTCACTGCCTGTCTCTTTTACATATTCATCCAGAAGACCCATCAGATGAGACTGATAATCTTCCATGGATTCGGTATCAATTCGGTGAATATCCACCAGCTCGTGATTGTAGCGATCAACAAAGTTGCGCTTCAGATCCAATACGTAGGCAAAGCCACCAGTCATACCGGCGCCAAAGTTATGACCTGTTTCGCCCAATACAACGACCAGACCACCTGTCATGTACTCACAACAGTGATCCCCGGCACCTTCGACAATAGCGGTAGCACCAGAGTTCCGCACAGCAAGACGTTCACCGGCACGGCCGGCGGCCAGCAGGCGACCACCGGTGGCACCATAAAGAGAAGTGTTACCAATGATAGAGGTTTCATTAGAATTGAAAGCACTTCCCCGGGGCGGACGGATAATCAGGTTACCGCCTGTCATCCCTTTACCCACATAGTCGTTGGCATCTCCTTCCAGACGCATATCCAGGCCACCGGCATTCCAGACTCCAAAGCTCTGTCCAGCGGTACCTTTCAGATTCAGCTTGACCGGACTGTCTGCCATACCCTGATTACCATGACGTTTGGCAATCTCACCCGACAATCTTGCACCGATTGAGCGGTCACAGTTGCTCACCGTGAACTCAAACTCACCTCCTTCACCACTTTCGATGGCTGGCAGACAGGCTTCAACCATAACCTCTGCCAGCTCACCCTTGTCGAAAGAAGGGTTACGTTCAACCTGACAGGTATGGGGCTTATCTTCAGGAATCAGATCGTTGCGGACAATCGGCGTCAGATCGAGGCCTTTTTGCTTGTCAGTGTCACCGGGAAGCAGCTCCAGCAACTCTGTACGACCAATAACATCTTCAAGGCTTTTAGCACCCAGCACTGACAGCCATTCACGCACTTCTTCAGCCACAAAAGTGAAGAAGTTCATGATCATCTCAACTGTACCGATGAAATGATTTTCCCTGAGATGCTGGTCCTGGGTTGCAACACCGGTTGCACAGTTATTCAGATGGCAGATTCTCAGGTACTTACAACCCATTGCAACCATGGGCGTTGTACCAAAACCATAACTTTCAGCACCCAGAATGGCCGCTTTAACCACATCCAGACCTGTTTTGATACCACCATCTGTCTGAAGACGGACCTTTCCACGCAAATCGTTTGCTCTAAGTGCCTGATGAGCCTCTGTCAGACCCAGTTCCCAGGGAGAACCGGCATACCTGATAGACGTCAGCGGACTAGCAGCAGTACCACCGTCGTAGCCCGAGATGGTAATCAGGTCAGCATAAGCCTTGGCAACACCGGCAGCGATGGTACCAACACCTGGCTCTGATACAAGTTTTACGGAGACCAGCGCATCCGGGTTCACCTGCTTCAAGTCAAAGATCAGCTGAGCCAGATCTTCAATCGAATAAATATCATGGTGCGGTGGAGGTGAAATCAGTGTCACACCGGGTACTGAATAACGCAGTCTGGCAATCAGTTTGTTCACCTTGCCACCCGGCAGCTGCCCCCCTTCACCCGGCTTGGCTCCCTGCGCCACTTTAATCTGCAAGACATCCGCATTAACCAGATAATGGGGCGTTACACCAAAACGACCAGAAGCAATCTGCTTTATTTTGGAAACCCGGTTAGTGCCAAAGCGCGCTTCATCCTCACCCCCTTCTCCCGAGTTGGAACGACCACCCAGACGGTTCATCGCTTCAGCCAGGGCTTCATGGGCTTCCGGAGACAGAGCACCAAGACTCATAGCAGCGGAGTCGAATCGCTTGAGAATGTCTGCAGCTGGTTCAACTTCATCGATAGCCAGAGCCTGATCGGCAGTTTTGAGGCCCATCAGATCACGCAGGGTGGCAACCGGTCTTTCGTTGACCAGTTTGGAGTAACGACGAAACTCTTCATAATCACCCGTAGAGACGGCTTTTTGAAGTTGCTGAACGACATCAGGATTGAATGCGTGATACTCACTGTCATGCACGTATTTAAGCAGACCACCTTGCTGAATGGGCTTTCTCTTCTTCCAGGCAGTCCCTGAGAGCAACTGTTGATCTTGCTGAATAGCTTCAAAGCCGGCGCCTTCAATACGGCTCTGAACCCCTTTGAAACAGAGGTCAACCACTTCAGAAGACAGACCAATGGCTTCGAACAGCTGCGCAGCACGATAGGAAGCAATGGTGGAGATTCCCATCTTGGAAAGAATCTTCAAAAGACCTTTATCGATACCCTTGCGGTAAGCTTTGTAGGCATCCAGTGGGTCTGCGAGAATCTCCCCGGTGCGAATCTGGTCATGAATAATTTCATAGGACAAATAGGGATAAATCGCCGTAGCACCAAAGCCCAGCAGTACCGCAAACTGATGAGAATCTCTGGCTGTTGCCGTTTCTACCAGAATATTGGCATCGGAACGCAGGCCCGTATCAATCAGTCTGTGATGAACAGCACCGGTAGCCATGGCTGCATGCACCGGCAGCTTGTTATCACTGATATTACGATCACTCAGATGAATCAGAGCCTTGCCGTCTCTCACAGCCTGCTCTGCCTCATCACAAATACGCTCAATGGCGGACCTTAAGCCTTCTTCAGGCTTGTAATTGATGTCGATGTAAAGCACATCAAGATCATCATGCTGATGATGAGCATTGATCAGATTCAGGAATTTGGTTGTCGACAGCACTGGCGATTTGAGTACCACACGGCTCGCATGCTCTGGCGTCTCTTCGAATATATTTTTCTCACGTCCCAGGCAGGTTTCCAGGGACATCACTATTGCTTCACGCAAAGGATCGATAGGTGGGTTGGTAACCTGGGCAAACTGCTGCCTGAAAAAGTCATACACAGAACGCACACGACCTGACAAAACTGCCATTGGTGTATCGTCACCCATTGAGCCTACAGCTTCCTGCCCACTCTCAGCCAGGGGACGAATCACCTGATCACGCTCTTCAAAGCTGACCGAGAACATCTTCTGATGAACCTTCAGCAGCTCTGAATCCAGGTGCTCGATCTTGTGATCTTCATCCCTGAAACGGGAACGGATACGATAAGAGTTTTGCTTCAACCACTTTTTGTAGGGCTGTCGAGTCTTCAGCTGCTCATCGATATCGTGGGCCTGATGCAATTCACCTGACTCAACATCAATGGCCAAAACTTCACCCGGACCAACACGACCTTTTGCCACAACATCTTCAGGCTGGTAATCGTAAACCCCCACTTCAGAAGCAACGGTCAGAAACCCGTTTTTCGTAATGACCCAGCGAGAAGGACGCAAACCATTACGATCCAGTGCACAAACCGCACGACGGCCGTCGGTAATAACCAGACCTGCAGGACCATCCCAGGGTTCCATGTGCATGGAGTTGTATTCATAAAAAGCCCTGAGGCCAGGATCCATGGTATCAACATTCTGCCAGGCAGGTGGAACCAGCATTCGGATAGCCCGATAAAGGTCAACGCCGCCGGTTACCAGAATTTCAAGCATGTTGTCGAGGCTTGACGAATCGGATCCGGTTCGGTTGACCAGGGGATAGATCTGATCCAGGTCAGGCAGCAACTCTGATTTGAATTTGTTTCGACGAGCCTGTGACCAGTTTCTGTTACCGGTGATGGTGTTAATTTCACCATTATGAGCCAGTAGACGGAAAGGCTGGGCCAGCTTCCAGCGAGGCATGGTATTCGTAGAGAAGCGCTGATGGAATACGCAGATCGCAGTTTCGAACCTGGTATCACCCAGATCCTGATAAAAGTTAGCCAGATCTACGGGCATCATCAGACCTTTGTAGGTCACTACCTGAGTCGACAGGGAGCAGATATAAAAGTCTTGATCCTGCTCAAGTGCCATGTTGGTGAAGCGCCGTGCCATATAAAGGCGGGCTGAAAACTCTTCTTCTTCCAACTCACCCTGATACCCTACAAACACCTGTTCAATAACGGGTAGCTGATCTAAGGCAATAGGGCCGAGACAGTCACTATTGACGGGTACTTTTCGCCATCCAATCACTACCAGTTTTTTCTTTTCCAGCTCGGCTTCAAGTGTTTTTCTGGCATAATCAGCTACCGCTTCATCCTGGCTCAGGAATAGCATCCCCACAGCGTAGCTGGCTGGAAGATCTTTACCCAGTTGCTCTTTAACAACAGTGCGGAAAAAGGTGTCAGGCGTCTGAATTAATAAACCACAACCATCGCCTGTTTTTCCATCTGCGGCAATACCACCCCGGTGCGTCATGCAGGTAAGCGCTTCTATCGCGGTTGTCAGGAGATTATGACTTTTCTCTCCTTCCATGTGTGCTATAAGCCCGAAACCACAGTTATCCCTGAACTCCCCGGGATTATACAGACCTGCTTTCATAAGCACTCTCTCATCGTAAGTTATTATATACCTTGAAACTTCTGTCACTCTGGAAGCCGGAATGTTCTGTTACCGACCAGGCTTCCAGACGATCATTGTTCTCGTTTTGCCAAGGCGCTTTATTCTATAAAAATGCAGCTCTCCCACCCCCTGCGGTCTTCATACTGTGATGCTGGCTGCATTCCTGGCTCGAGCCAGAACGGCTTTGCTGCGGGGAGGTAACCACACCCAAAGAATATTAATTCATTTTTATGGATTTTAATTCAAAAAAGAGTACAAAAAAAAGAGTATACCCTTAACTACTACTTCATGAAAAATAGGTCGAAGTTGCAGACGTTTAACCTCGCCACAAAAGACAAGGGGCCAACCATTTTACACAGCCAACCCCTCAATCACAAATACATAAAAAGAACAATAAGCAATAAGCTCTATATCCTGCACACCTCACTCAGCATCTTATCAAGCACACCCCGGTCAAACTGTTCTGTCACAATGGCTTTACCAATCTGCTCTAAAAGCACCAGCCTCAATTTTCCATTCAGCACTTTCTTATCGACGGACATCAGTTCAACAAAGCGATCGGGTGACATACCCTCAGGAGGCTCTACAGGCAGATTTGCTGCCTTGAGAATAGCCACAACCTCCTGTACTTCTGCTCTGGCAATCCAACCCAGTCGGCAAGAGAGCTCAGCAGCCATCACCATACCGACAGCAACGGCCTCCCCATGCAACCATTCGCCATAGCCAGTATGTGTTTCAATGGCATGACCAAAGGTATGACCCAGATTTAAAATAGCTCTGAGCCCGGACTCTTTTTCATCCTCTGCCACTACCTGTGCTTTGTCAGAACACGAACGGTGGATCGCGTAAGTCAGCGCCTCCCGATCCCTTGCCATGATTCGTTCAATATTTGCCTGCAGCCACTGATAGAAGGAGTCATCACAGATCAGACCGTACTTGATCACTTCGGCAACGCCAGCAGAAAACTCACGCTCTGGAAGTGTATTCAAAGAGTCAGTATCAATCAGGACAACATTGGGTTGATGGAAAGCGCCAATCATATTTTTGCCCAAAGAATGATTGACACCGGTTTTCCCGCCAACAGAAGAATCTACCTGGGACAGCAGAGTGGTTGGAATCTGAATAAAATCAACACCGCGCTGGTAGGCGGCGGCAGCAAAACCTGTGATATCACCCACCACACCACCACCCAGAGCGATCAATGTGGTTTTGCGGGTATGACGAGCTTCAAGCAAGCCATCAAACACTCTCTCAAGGGTAGCAAGGTTCTTGAACGCTTCTCCATCAGGAAGAATGACTTCTGTCAGGTCAAAGCCATCAAGCAGATTGCGCACCCTATCCAGATAGAGGGGAGCAATGGTTTCGTTAGTGACAACAGCTACTTGCTGTCCTTTGATATAGGGCTGGAGCAACTCAGGTCTGGCAGCACCCGCATAAAGGCCTGAACCGATAAAAATGGGATAACTTCTCTCACCCAGATCCACATTCAGTTCAAGGATGTTCGACTCTTCCATCAAACGTCTCTCTCTTTTTCTAAAAAACCTTCCATCAATTAAATGATCCGAAGGCTTCTTCCTGGCTTATGGCAACTCGCCAACGGTTCGGATGATTTCACTGATCAGTGCTTTGGGTGATAGCAACTCTGTATCCAGCTCGATATCGGCAATACTGGAATAGAGCGGCGCTCTGTCACTCAACAGTTGAGTCAGCACTTGCTCTCGATCAGGCCTTTGCAACAGAGGCCTTTTCTTGTCTTTCTCGGTTCTGATCAATTGCGCTGCTACTGATGCCTTGAGAAAGACAACCACTCCGCTGGTACCCAGCTGCTGGCGATTTTCCAGTCTGGTCACAGCCCCACCACCTGTGGCAAGAACAATACCCTGTCTGGAACAGAGATCCCGTATTACCTGTATTTCACGCTGCCGAAAGCCCTCTTCGCCCTCAACATCAAAAATCCAGGGAATCTCAGCACCACTGCGTGCCTCAACCTCTTGATCTGAATCGAAAAATGGCAGCCCCAGTTCTTTGGCCAACATCCGCCCGATCGTACTTTTACCGGCCCCCATAGGGCCTACCAGATAAATATTTCTCAATGGCATTGTCTTTGTTAGCCTGACTTCCTGCCTGCATGTGAGGCTGAGCCTAGCGCATCCTGAGTCATGCTGACAACAAAAAACGGGAGCTTTCACTCCCGTTTTTTGTTAGATAAATACAGAGATCAACTCAAGGCAGCCAATCTTCTGTCATGATCTCTTCAAACGACCAGGGGCAACACTCCGGATAACTATCCTCAGTCAGCCACTTTTGTTTCGGAAGATAGTCATTCATCTCTCGTATTGCCCGCTTCTTGCCTTCTTTGTATGCCGAGACAAATAATCCATCCAACCTTGGCCTCAGCGACGGGTTGGCAAGCAATACTTTGCCAGCATCATCCCTGGCATTGCGGATACTCCCAAACCATGATCTAAACACTTTAGGTTCGGGCATCTGAGGATTCAGGATATAAGTCTGATACTGGTACTTCAGTAGGTGCTGCAGCAAAACCACCAGATGAGACTCCAGCGACCTTGGCTCACTCTTACCCATACCCTCAACTTCCTCAATGAGATTATCCAGGTCAAGCCGATCAAACTGACGGTTTTCCAGCAGTTTTTTCTGCTGCTGCACCCACTGGTAATAGTCAAATTCGTAAAGGTGATTGGAGCGGCCATCCATAACAAGATTCCTCTATCAGTGCGGATTCCATTATAGGGCATTTTTTTGGAAGAGATCCCGGAAGGTCTGAACCTACCGGGATGCGGGAATTAACGCAGGGTAATATTATCGCTGACCACTCGAGGTGTAATGAAGATCATCAATTCGGCCTTGTCATCTGAATAGGTATCTTTTCTAAACAATCTTCCAACATAAGGAATATCGCCCAACATTGGCACCTTAACTGTCCCTTTCTTTTTCTCCCTGGTAAATACTCCACCCAGAACAATTGTTTCACCATCTCTGACCAGCACCTGGGTATTCACTTCATTCTTATTAATGGTAGGAACACCATTAGGCGCATCAGCACCCTGAGAGTCATTGGTAACCGTCACATCCATAATAATACTGCCCTCAGGCGTGATCTGCGGAGTCACTTCGAGAGACAGCACGGCATCCTTGAAAGCTACAGAGGTCGCACCACTGGATGTTTTCTCTTCGTAAGGAATTTCCTTACCTGACTTGATCACTGCTTTGGTCTTGTCAGCGGTTATCACTTTTGGCTGAGAAACCGTTTCACCACCACCATCTGACAGAATGGCTGAAAGCTCAAGGTTCAGCAGAGTACTGTTGGTTGCAAAACCAATCGCCAACGTTGCGGCGTTTGCTCCAGTCACGCCAAAATCAACAAAGGGAGCGTTGTCTGGCAACTGGACAGTTGGCACACCATCGACGATAGTCGCCTGAGTCCCCTGACCACCGATAGCTACATCCCGATTGGCTGAACGATCAAAGTCTGTCGCGCCTCCCCACTTTACCCCCAGATCACGCACATAGTCGGAGTCCATATTGACAATCCTCGCCTCAATCATCACCTGTCTGACAGGGATATCCAGACGTTGAATCAGAGCTCGCAGCTCATCCAGCTTCTCCTGAGTATCCTTAACCAGAAGACTGTTAGTACGAGCCACAACCTGAACCGAACCACGCTCAGTCAGCAGAGTGGTCTCTTCCCCTTCACCGGCAAGAACCGTCGCAATCTCTTGTGCATCAGCGTAATTGATCTGAATCAGATCGGTGTAAACAGGCGCCAACTCACGAATCTGCTTGTCATTCTCCAGTTGCTGACGTTCCCTGGCTGCAATCTCTTCGGCTGGAGCCACAGTCAGGACATTACCTTCAAGTCGCTTGTCCAGACCTTTTGATTTGAGAACGATATCCAGAGCCTGATCCCAGGGCACATTCTGCAGACGCAGTGTCACATTACCGCTGACCGTATCTGAGGCCACCAGATTCAGATCAGTAAAGTCAGCAATCAACTGAAGAACAGCACGCACTTCGATATCCTGAAAATTGAGGGACAGTTTGTCTCCCTTATAGGCCAGACCTTTCCGGTCACGACCATAATCTTTATCGGATACCGGCTTAACACTGACTGTCAGTGTGTTATCTGCCTGATAAGCAAGGTAGCTATAATCACCCTTGGGCTCGATAACAACCACTGCATTCCCGTCTTCGACCTTGGCATCAATGAATTTTACGGGAGTAGCGAAATCAATGACGTCCAGACGGTTGCGTAACCTGCCTGGCAGAACATTCCCCTGAAACTCCAGACGAATGCGACCACCCAACTCATTCATATCCATTGGAATGTTAGGATCTGCGAGCGAAATAACAACATTACCCTCTCCTTCCTCCCCCCTCTGGAAATCAATATGGGTAATACCCTGGCTGGCAGGATCAGCCAGAGGCGCACCAGAACTGGCTACTGTTGGAAGAACTGAACGGGTATCAGAACCTTCTGCGCCCACATAAACGTAGAGAACATTACCGTCCGCTTTAGTGGTAAAACCGGCAGCTGTTTTCAAATTAACAACGAGCCGGGTTCTGCCTCCAGCCTCAAGCACGGTGACACTCTCTGTGTTCTGAAAGCCAACTTCATTATATTTGGGCAGATCACTGCGGGTGAACGGTAGATCCAAAGAAATCCTGGGAGGCTGCTCTATCGTGTAACCCTTTGCCTCAGGTGCAGGGCCGTCGAACATCAGCCGCAGCTCTACGATATCACCCGGCAAGGTGCCAGCATCCATTTTCTTGAGTGTTACACCCCAGACAGAAAGCGGCAACCACGCCAACACTATATACAGCAGCATTCGTACTGCGCTGGCTTTCAACACGGGCTTATTATTCATCTAGTGAACCCACTTAGCATTTTAGAATTGTTGTTCTAATCGGCATGACATCAGAAAAATCCAGTTTCCTGCAGCGATGTCGCCTACCTTGTCATATCAGCCATGGGAACTCTCATTACAGCAAGTATTTCAACAGGCACTGTAACGAGAGCCACACCTTGTGTCTCCACGTCAAAAAAAGACGTGATCTGTGAGGTATGCACGGCAAAGCGGGAAATCCATTTCGAAACTGATCGGACTGTCCTTGCAAACATATGTTTAACGATCAGGGTTGGCCAAGATCCAGCCTCATACTTCTGGGTCTTTCAATCCAGACGTCAGAGCCCGCAGGCACTATTTCGATAATTCGCAGTTCACTGTCGTCGATGTAAGTGATTCGACCGTGGTTTTTACCCAGATAATCACCCACCCTGACACGGTGGATGCCGTCGTCACCACGGATCAAACCCCAAAGCCCATCGTCGTTGCTGATAGACCCCACCAGAGCAAAGGTTTCGATATCGAACTGCTCCAGGTACTGTCTGGCACGACCATTGTCAGGTTTGACATTACTGCTGAGTGCCCGGTCAGAGGCTTGCAACTTGACCGGCGGCTCAAAGGGACTTCTTAAACCAGAAGCACTGTAAGTAAATGCCTCGTAGGGAGTAAAGGTCGGCAGCGGTTCAATTCTTCCGGAAGGCCTGGATTTCATCTCAGCCATATACTGGTCAAGATCACTGAAACCACTGTTTCCGGAACAACCCAACAACGCACCTCCGGCACAGACAATCAGAAGTCTTTGTAAATACTTCATTACTGAGACTCCCTGTCGTTGTAGCGATAAGTTCTGGCCAGAATCTCCATTTTCAGCATCTGCCCATTTTTTTCCGGCGTGATAGAAAAGTCATGAAGCGTCACAATTCGTGACAGACTGGCCACTCCACTGACAAAATTGCCAATATCATGGTAGTTACCACCGACTGAGATACTGATTGGAAGCTCAATATAAAACTCTGTGGCTTTTTCAGGCTGCAACTTGATGGTCTCAAACGTCAGACCAGCACCACGACCGGTGAAAGTAATATCTTCCAATAATCCGGGCACTTCAGTGTCGCTCGGTAACTGTTTAACCAGAGCACCAAAGGAAGCCTCCATCTGTTCCATCTGAAGCCGGTAAGCATCGAGATTCGCAGACTGGAAAGCCTTGATTCTGAATTGATCTTTTAACTCTTTCTCTTTTGAAATGACAGTGTCGTAAGTTTTCTGAAGATTACTTAAGTGCAATTGATAACCCAAAAAAAGCACCAGCCCGAGGGTCAGTACGCAGGCAACAACCCTGACCGGCAATGGCCAGCCACCGACATTTTCCAGATCCAGTTCTGCCAGATCCAGCTCATTCAGTTTTTTTAAAGAATCTGCGAAACTCATGATTCGTCTCCGGCTTCTTTCTCAGGCGATGTTCGAATCACAGTCAGATCAAATTCATTCATCCGTTCTCCGCCAAGGGTCACCTTACGTACAGCGGTCAGATTGGGATCGGAAAACCACTCAGAGGAATCAAAATTACGCATCAAGCTGGAAATACGATTATTCGACTCAGCGACACCCACCAGCTTGAGAGTGTCTCCCTGAAACTGGAGGCTCTTGAAGTGCACCCCGTCAGGAATCAGTCGAGCCAGCTGATCAAACACCCGAACAATGATAGGGCGGTTACCCTGTAAATTCTGTATGACCTCCATGCGCTCCAGAAGCTGGGTTCGCTTCTCCCTGAGGCCTTTGATTTCAGCAATACTCTTGTCGAGTTCAACAATTTTATTCTGAAGGTACTGATTCCTGTTTTGCTGGTGACTGATGGCATTTCCGGTGTAAATATCTGCCATGAAAATCATCGCGCCACCGGCCAATATGGTCATCAGCCAAGCGGCGATAAAGCGTTTTTTGCGCTCTTCCCGAAGTTGTTCACGCCAGGGGAGAAGGTTAATCCTTGCCATTAGTCAAAACTCCTCATGGCTAATCCACAGGCGATTATCAAAGCCGGAGCGCTGCCGGTTAATTTACTGGCATCCACTTTTGGAGAGAGCGCCATTCTGGCAAACGGATTGGCCAGCAATGCCTGTGTTCCAAGTTTGTCCTGAACCAGAGCAGCCAGTCCTGGAATAGAAGATGTCCCTCCGGCCATAAGAATGGCATCCACATCATTGTATTGACTGGAGGAATAGAAAAACTGCAAGGATCGTGAAACCTGCTGCACAACCGCCTCTTTGAAAGGCTCCAGAACTTCAGGTTCAAAATCGTCTGAAAGCCCCCCTTCACGTTTGGACTTTTCTGCTTCTTCAGGGCTTAGGCCATAGCGTCGCTGAATCTCATCAGTAAGCTGTCGACCACCAAACAATTGTTCGCGGGTGTAAATAGTCTGACCATTACTCAACACACTGATCGAAGTACTGCTGGCACCAATGTCAACAATAGCAACCACCGGATCTTCCTCTGGAAGCTCCAGCATATCACTGACCAGTTCGTAGACTCTTTCCATGGCAAATGCCTCGACATCCACCACTTTGGCTTTGAGACCACCAAGTCCAAGAGCCTCTTCACGCATTTCAACATTATCACGACGACAGGCAGCGAGAAGCACCTCAGCCCGCTCAGGGTTATTTTCCTTCAACCCAAGGACTTCAAAATCAATAGCTACTTCGTCTAATGCGTACGGAATATACTGATCGGCTTCTACGGTGATTTGTGTTTCCATCTCTTCATCACTGAGAGAGGAATCCATTTCGATGGTCTTGGTGATAACAGCTGAACCGGAAACAGCCACTGCAGCATTTTTCACACTACTGCGACTGCGGGAAACAGCTCTCCTGATAGCATCACCGACGGCCTCAGGCTCCTGAATGACATTTTCAACCACAGTTCCGGGTGGCAAAGGTTCTTCACCGTAGGCTTCTATTCGGTAGCCCTTACTGCCACGACTCAGTTCCAGCACCTTCACTGAGGTCGAACTGATATCCACTCCAAGGACAGCACTTGTTTTATTATTAAACAGCCCAAACACAGACACGATTCCTGCTTTTTTCACCACGAAACGTCAGTTTGATCGACATCAACACCCTGACGTTTGTCTCTCATGGCGGCTTTAGTTATAAAAATTCCCTATATTTTTATTTAATAACAGTCCGTTCAAATGCGCAACGAAAGGAACCTTTCGAATCCACTTTATTTCAAACAGATCACGCTATGCACCTTCCCGTGGCTGCTTTTTAATCAATATACCCAAGACAAAGCCTGTCGATTTACCCACTTTGCCCAAACCGTATCGATAACTATCCGATATCGATGACAGAACACATCGTCCAACCGGCACAGCCCTGAGCTGAAACAGTCATGAGCTAAAAACGCCCTTCAACCCTCTCTGGATAGAGAATCATTCTCGCGATAAACGAATATAAAACCGAACATTACATTAACTAACGATCCGGATTCTAGGGAAATTGAACATTTCCCTTTATAATGACCCTCCTGTAACTGCCAGGAGACTGTCTATTCCCGGTCAGCCTCCCCAAGCCAGAACTGGACATCAGCCAAGCATGAATCGATCGGTAAAAATTTTAAAATTTCTGCTCTGGAGCGGCCTGGCAGCCGTCAGCGGCATCACCCTGATAGCAGCCAGCGCCTATCTCTATCTGAGCCCTTCGCTGCCCTCAGTTGACACCCTGCGTGATACTCACCTGCAGACGCCTCTGCGTGTGTTTTCAAAGGACGAAAAACTGATCGCAGAGTTTGGCGAAATGCGTCGCACACCTATACACTTCGCGGACGCCCCTGAACCCCTGATTAAAGCCTTCATGGCAGCTGAAGATGACCGTTTCTACCACCACCCCGGCGTCGATATCATGGGTCTAATGCGAGCTGCTGTGCAGCTGGCTTCAACCGGTCGAATCCAGTCAGGAGGCAGCACGATCACCATGCAGGTGGCCAAAAACTTTTTCCTGAGTCACGAACGGGTCTTCTCCAGAAAGTTCAACGAGATTCTGCTGGCCATCCAGATTGAACAGCAACTGACCAAAGACGAAATTTTTGAACTCTATCTTAATAAAATTTATCTGGGTAACCGCGCTTACGGAGTAGAGGCTGCGGCACAGGTTTATTACGGTAAATCGATCGATGAACTCAATCTGGCTCAGTGGGCCATGATCGCGGGCCTGCCCAAGGCTCCTTCCCGTTATAACCCGATCAATGATCCCGAACGTTCACGGATTCGCAGAAACTGGATTCTAGGCAGGATGTATGATCTGGGTTATATCAACCAGGCTGATTATGAAGAGGCTTTTAAGGCTCCAGTGACGGCTAGTTACCACGGTCCCAAGATCGAACTGCAAGCTCCCTACATCGCCGAGATGGTTCGTCAGGAAATGATTGAGAAGTTTGGCCCGGAAACCTACACGGAAGGTTTCAAGGTTTACACCACTGTTGACAGTATCTTACAAAGGTCAGCTAACGAAGCCGTTGCCAATGGTCTTTTTGCGTATACAGAGAGACATGGATACCGGGGACCTGTTAGCAACCTGAATGAGGTCGACAATGGTAAGCCTATTGTTCAACAGGAAAAAGATACAACGGCTTTCTGGAAAAAGACCCTGAAAGAAACCCATTCTGCCGGTGTCCTTATACCAGCCGTGGTCACCGCCGTAGCAGATCAATCGGTGACAATCCTGATGAAAGAGGATAAGACCAATCAGATTGACTGGGACAATCTGAAATGGGCAAAGCCTTATATCAATGTTAATGCCTATGGCTATAATCCCAAACAGGCGTCTGACATTCTGAAGGCAGGTGATCTGATCTGGGTAAGAAAGATGCCTGACGGCCGCTTCCGTCTGAGCCAGGAACCCCAGGCTCAATCTTCTCTGATTTCCATGAATCCGGAAAATGGGGCTATTCTCGCTCTGGTCGGCGGCTTCAATTTCTACGACAGTATGTATAACCGTGCCACTCAAGCCATCCGTCAAGCGGGGTCGGCTTTCAAACCTTTTATCTACATGGCCGCTCTTAATAAGGGACTGACCGCCGCTACCATCATCAATGATGCTCCCGTTGTTTTTGCTGATCAGGGACTTGAAGGCGTCTGGCGCCCGAATAATGACAATATGAAGTTCAACGGCCCAACGCGGCTCAGAGAAGGCCTCTATCGCTCACGGAACCTGGTCTCGATTCGGATCCTCAGGCAAATTGGTGTTAAGCGAACTGTGAACTTCCTGATGAAGCTGGGATTGCCTGAAGAGACCCTGACCCGAAACCTCTCTCTGGCATTGGGTAACGTTTCCATGACACCGCTGGAATTGACCACAGGCTACGCTACGATTGCCAATGGCGGTTACAAAGTCACGCCCTACCTGATTCAGAAAGTCGATGTTCTGGATGACACAGTATTCGAGGCCAACCCGGTTATTGTCTGTCGGGACTGTCGTAAGGTAGGGACGCCTGAGGAGGGATTTGTTTCAGAGCAAGTAACTGAAACCTCAACACCCTTGACGGGAGACGAACCTACGGGCTCCCTGAACATTGTCAATGAAGCTGAGTCTGTTATGGACAGCCGAGTCAACTATATCCTCAATGACATCATGCGCGATGTCATCTGGAAAGGCACCGGTAAAAGAGCAAGAGTCCTTGAACGTCACGATATTGGCGGTAAAACAGGCACCACAAATGAAAGCAAGGATGCCTGGTTTGTCGGATTTAACCCCGATGTGCTTACCAGTGTCTGGGTCGGCAAGGATAACTTCTCCACTCTGGGCCGGTGGGAGTTTGGAGCTAATGCCGCTCTACCCATCTGGATCAGTTACATGAAAACTGCTCTGGCAGACCAACCGGTAAGACGCCTGCCCCAGCCAGGAGGCATAGAAACGGTTCGAATTAATTCGAAAACAGGGCAACTGGCAAAACAAGGCGATCCTGAAGCTATTTTCGAACTGTTCAGGAAAGAAAATACTCCCAAGAGTTTTAGCGAGGGAAGCCTTCCCTTACTGGAAGAAAGCGGCTCACTCAAACCAGAGGATTTGTTCTAGCACTCAGTCAGGTGCAGAAGCTTACTTAGCAAAAAAAGCCCTCGCCTGAAATCAGGGAGGGTTTTTTTTATGACGACTGAATCTCTGGTCTAAATATCCTCCAGAGACCTCAAAGGATAATGAGCAGGATAAGGCTGACGAGCTACACCAGAATCCACAGCAGCTTTTGCCACTGCGGCAGATACAGAGCCCAGCAAACGAGGATCAGTCGGTTTGGGAATAATATATTCCGGACCAAAGATTAGCTCAGCCCCCTCGTAGGCATCGACAACCTCCTGGACAACTGCCTCCTTGGCCAATTCACGAATTGCCTGAACAGCGGCTACTTTCATCTCTTCATTGATGCGACTGGCTCGAACATCCAGAGCACCACGAAAGATGAATGGGAAGCCGAGAACGTTATTAACCTGGTTCGGATAGTCAGACCTGCCTGTTGCCATAATGACATCAGAGCGCACTTCTTTGGCCAGCTCTGGACGAATTTCAGGATCAGGATTGGCACAGGCAAACACAATAGGATTCTCAGCCATTTTTGCCAGCTGTTCCTTAGACAAAAGGTTTGGCCCAGACAGACCCAGAAAAGCATCAGCCCCACTAATTGCATCGTCCAGATTACGGCAATCGGTCTCAACCGCGAACAAAGCCTTATACTGGTTAAGGTCATCACGCCCTGTGTGGATAACGCCTTTACTGTCCAGCATAAAAATATTGGCTGGATTCATGCCACAGCTGATCAACAACTTGACGCAAGAGATGGCTGCAGAACCAGCTCCGAGACACACCAGACGGGCTTCTTCGATCTTCTTGCCGGCAATCTCAAGAGCATTCAACATACCTGCCGCAGTAACGATTGCAGTACCATGCTGATCATCATGGAAGATAGGAATATCGCACTCTTCAATCAGACGACGCTCGATTTCAAAACACTCTGGTGCCTTGATATCCTCAAGGTTAATACCACCAAAACTGCAGGCAACCCGCCTGACTGTATCAATGAAATCCTGAGGACTTTGGCAGTCCACTTCCAGATCAATGGAATCTATTCCGGCGAAACGTTTGAACAGCAGAGCCTTGCCTTCCATCACAGGCTTACTGGCCAGCGCGCCAAGATTACCCAGACCAAGAATCGCAGTACCGTTACTGATCACTGCGACCAGATTACCTTTCATGGTGTATTTGTAGGCATTTTCAGAGTCAGCAGCGATTTCACGCACTGGCTCTGCGACGCCCGGGCTATAGGCCAGAGACAGATCCTTGGCAGTCTCCGCCGGCTTGGTCAGTTCAATCGAGATCTTTCCGGGTTTAGGCTGAGCATGGTAATCCAGGGCGGCTTGCTTCATATCCTTGTACTTTAATCCTAATGAAAATATGAGGTCTTAAGTGTGGAGAATATAGGATCACTCTTTGTCGAACAAGGATTCGGTAGACCAGAAAAGTATATCTACAGACCGGATACCCAAATTAATGCTCAGTAACGAAATGTCTGTAGCGCAGGCAAAACATTTTGTGCCACCCTTAACTATGAACAGAATACCTTTCACAGAAAGAGCACAGACTATTAAGTGATGCTCATCAGAACATTATTCCAGTTTTTGGACGCCATCTCGACTGTAAATACCTACCATCCAACGCTTGTAACGACGTCCTCCTTTATTTTTTTCCTCGCGATCCACCAGCCAGCCTCTGAATTCAATACGCTGACCTGCCAGACCTTTTAGCCACCCTGCATCTACAGAAAACTTGGGCACACGAATAACCACTGGGCCATCCATTTCCACCCATAAGAAATCACTCTTTTTGGAACTCGCAACCTCAACGACTTTGCCCCTGAGTACTCTGAAACCCGGTTTCAACCCGTTGTCCTTGATATCCAGAACAGGATTTTTTGACCAAACACCTGCTTTCTCTTTTCTTGCTTCGGCTTCCTGCCGCTTCAGACATTGCCGATAAGTATCAAGCTCCTCAGAAAAGAGTTGGTAACCCAGGCCTTTTTCAATGAGCAGTGACTCAATGGATCGACCATCCATTAAAAAGGGATGGGCAAGTACTCGACCATAATGGTCTTTTCCAACGACCTGAATCCTGATTTTTTGCGTTCCTGACAGCAACTTTTTGAGGGCCAGAGAGGCTTCATCTCCGAAGGGTTCTGACGGCTTTTTTTCATAGGCTATTTCAGGTGTATTGATGGAGGGGAAACGAATTTTACGACCATCCTTCAACCACAATGAATCGCCGTCAACAATATAATCCCACTTTACAGTTTCTGAAGGGCCACTCTGAGTGCAGGTCTCAATGGCAAATGCGGGGGAGATCAGGCAAAACTGCCAAACACAAAAAAAGGCGCCCGCAAAAATGCGAATCGCCTTTTTTGCACAGCCAGCAAAGTCAGAAAAGCTCATCATACTACCTTTAGAATCATTCTCCGAACAAGCATAGCGGTATTTTCAACTCACACTATTCCAGGTTCATGACTGTTCTATAGCTTACGACTGTTTCTGATTCGTGGCTGTCCGGCTAAAAGCAAGCATGTAAATGCTTACTTGCGAGCACCTACCTTGCCAAAACGCTTGGTGAAGCGCTCGATACGACCGCCAGTGTCCATCACTTTCTGAGTGCCGGTGTAGAATGGGTGGCACTTTGAACAAACTTCAATGTGCAGATCTTTGCACAGAGTAGAGCGAGTCTTGATCTTGTTACCGCAGGAACAGGTAACTTCGATTTCTTCGTAATTCGGATGGATTTCCGGCTTCATGGGATCTACCTCAAAACAATGCGTGCCGCCACCCGGTCTCTGGCTAATAGCAACTCGGCCTGGGCACCGCACGCGAAACGGTCACAAACTGTCATTACCGGGGCAGTCAATAGAATGCACTGCCCAGAGACTGCCATTCAGTGACCCTGGAAAATTGTGGCAGAATCATACCAAAGTATCCCCGTCAGGCAAATACTGGTATTTCACTGACCGTTCATTTCAACCGAACCGCAACTCAGGTTAAACTGAGCGGGAGCCTGTCGGAAGGCTCCTGACGCCATTAGCCATTAAAAGTAGCCTCATGACCTCATGTGACGATAATTATCTCAGCATCGCCATACCCACCCCATTGAGGCAGATGTTCGACTATCTTCCTCCGGATAGTGAGGTAAACCTGCAACCGGGTATGAGAGTTCAGGTTCCATTTGGACCCAGAAAGCTGGTTGGCATAATCGAAGCCATTAAACCTGAATCCGATTATCCCAGAGAAAAGCTCAAAAAAGTCTCTGCTGTTCCAGACCAGAGCCCTATAATCCCCAGAGACATCATGCAACTTTGCCGATGGGCATCCAGTTATTATCACTACAGCCTGGGAGAAACCCTGCTTCAGGCATTGCCCAAAGCCCTCCGACAGGGAAAACCTGCAACCCGGGAAAAAATAGCACTCTGGCGCCCCACCGCCCCGCTTGATAAAGCCATCACCCAGTCTCTGAAAAGAGCTCACAAACAACTCAAGGCATTACAATGGCTGGAAAAATACCCTGAAGGTCTGTCAGAGCCAGAACTTCGGGAAGTCGGTATCAGTAAAACCATTCTCACCCAGTTGCAAAAGAAACAACGAGTTGTCGTACACGAAGTTGAGCGGGTTGACCAACATTTCACTGAGTATGCAAACCCGCTAAGACAGGAACCGCTGAACCTGAATACTGAACAGGCTTTCGCCTTGAAAGGCATTCTGGCATGCCTCACTTTTCACCCTGTTTTACTGGATGGTGTCACCGGGAGTGGTAAAACGGAAGTCTACCTCCAGGCCATAGAAGCTACTCTTAAAGCCGGTAAACAGGTGCTTGTTCTGATTCCTGAAATCGGTCTGACGCCTCAAACCGTCAGACGATTTCGCAGCCGGTTCTCTGTCCCCGTGGCCTGCCTTCATTCCGGATTGAGTGATGGCGAACGTTTGCAGGGCTGGCTAGCTGCCAGCCGAACCATAGCCGGGGTATTGATTGCTACCCGCTCAGGAATTTTTACGCCTCTACCCAAACTGGGATTAATTATTGTTGATGAAGAGCACGACAACTCATACAAACAGCAGGACACCCTCAGATACAACGCGCGGGATCTGGCCATATACCGGGCAAAAATAGCAGACTGCCCGGTTGTCCTGGGATCCGCCACCCCTTCTCTGGAAACCCTCGTGAACGCCAGAAAAGGTCGTTACAGCCATCTTGAGATCAGCAGCCGGGCAGGACATTCCCGCCCACCGACTCTGGAACTACTCGATATCCGTCAGCAAATACTCCATGAAGGTTTTGCCCAGGGCCTGATAACAAGGATGCAGTCAACTCTGGATAAGGGCGAACAGGTCATGGTCTTTCTGAATCGCCGAGGCTACGCCCCCTCCCTGATCTGCCATGATTGCGGTGAAGTCATGGATTGCCCGCACTGCGATGCCCATCTGACACTGCATCGCACGCCACCTCATATGCATTGTCATCACTGTGATTACCAAACTGCTATTCCCTGGTCATGCCCAAAATGCCACAGTAAAAACCTTCAGCCTGCAGGTCAGGGTACCGAACGGTGCGAACAAATTCTGGAGCAAATATTCCCGACTATTCCTTTGATTCGGGTGGACAGAGATTCGACTCGTCGAAAAAATGCGCTTTCAGAGATTCTGGATAGGGTCCAAACTGGCGAACCCTGCATACTTCTGGGAACTCAAATGCTGGCCAAAGGCCATCATTTTCCCGATGTTACTCTGGTCGCAATCATCAATGCCGATTCCGGGCTGTTCAGTTCCGATTTCCGAGGGCTGGAAAAAACCGGACAGTTGATCCTTCAGGTCGCTGGCAGAGCAGGCCGGGAAAAGAAACCGGGGCATGTCATTATCCAAACTCATAACCCTCAGCATCCCGCTTTACAGATGCTGGTCAGCCAGCCGTACAGTCGCTTTGCAGACAGCTTGATGATCGAACGAAAACAACTCAAGCTGCCACCTGAAGGTTATCTGGCCCTGTTCAGAACAGAGTCATCTATGGCGGCAGCGGGGGAAAATTTATTAAAAAGTCTCAGGCATATTTTATTAAACCACCACCAGCAAGGCTCTGTCAGAGTATTGGGCCCAATCCCGGCGCCTATGGAAAAAAGACAGGGGCGTTATCGTTATCAGCTGTTATTGCAGAGTTACCAGCGTGTTTCTCTGCATCGCTTACTGGATATTGCCGTCAAACACCTGGATTCCATGAAATTACCGAAAGACCTTCGCTGGACATTGGACGTGGACCCTCAGGAGATGACTTAAAGAATTCGGGCTATAGCCAGGATCTGACCACGCTGAAAATTCTGCATGGCAGAGCTTCGGGCAAAATTCAGATAGTCGCGAATCTCAATATCTGGCAAGCTTCGATAGGTATAGAGATAGACGTACCTCATATGATCGTTCATCCCCTTACGAATGATCGGCTTTTCCCTTGCCTTGAGCACCTCAGGCGGTCTTAAAGGACGTCCGTCATTGATCGGCATGACTTCATGGAGTATGCGCTTGGCTCCCACCGACGCACTGGCAGCCAGCTCAGTACCCAGTTCAACCGCATCCAGAGTTTCCATCAATTCTTCAATCAGACGAACACGACTGGTTCTAGGTAACTCAGTGGATAATTTTTCTTGAATGTAAGCCTGCATACGCTCTGCATTGCGAGGATCATTGGCTTCCATTTCCAAGCGCAGAATTTTTTGACCCAGTGCCGAGTTATACCAGTCCAAAAGTTTCAGTAATTCACCGATACTTAACGCTTCATCGAGAGTCGCTTCCATGGAAGATTTGAAAAGATCGGGACTGTAGCGGACCTTGACGACCTGATTAACCGTACTCACCACTTCCGGAGGCAGTGAATATTCCTTCTGGTTAATGGTCATGCTGGACAGCACCCAACCAAGCTGCTGTTCCAGCTGAGCGTCATCATAGAGCTCATCCAGTAAAGCACCTTTATCAGCGGCTGTCAGTTTTCCGCTGAGGAAAAACAAAAGCAAGAAAGCCAGAGATTTTGAACAATGGCTCAATACTGGAAATGAAAAGTCGCTTTGTGTATCCATACACTCACTCTGCGAACGGGAAGGCTTTTCTTACAACATACCTAAACCGCAGGTCAGTGTAAAATACCATTCAGTCGTACAATTTACTGGTAATCGCTGTGACAGCGGTTTCAACCCGGAGAATTCTTGAGCCCAGATGAATCCGGTCAAACCCTGCCTCTTCCAGCTTTTCCACTTCGTAAGGAATAAATCCACCCTCAGGCCCAATCGCCAGAACCACTTGATCATCGACCTGATGAGGGCATGGGACTCCGCCTGAAGGATGGGCGACAAGACAACGCTTGCCGTCCATAATGGCGGGCAATCGATCCTCAACAAAAGGCTTAAAGCGCTTCTCAAGAATAACTTCCGGGAGCTGCGTGTCCCTTGCCTGCTCCAGCCCCAGAATAAGCTGTTCGCGGACTTTTTCTCCTGTCAGCCAGGGCGACTGCCAAAAGCTTTTCTCGACCCGGTAACTGTTCATAAGAATGATTTTCTTAACCCCAAGAGACGACAAGTGTTGCAGACTTCTTTTCAGCATTTTCGGACGCGGGAGAGCCAGCAGAATCGTCAGAGGCAGAGGTTCAGGAGGCTTTTGATCCAGACAGACATCCAACTCCATTGCCTGATCCGTCAGAGAAACAATAACGCCTTGACCCATTTCTCCATCCAGCATCCCTACTCTGATGCTGTCACCCGCTTGAGAGCGATGAACGTTCAGGACATGCTGAAGAGATCTTCCCGTCAGCCTGACGCGGCTTTCAGAAATAAAATCGGTGGGAGTCAATAACAGCAGGTTCATATCGGGAAGCATCAATAGTCAGAAAAGAAACCTGCATTTTCCAGATAAAGCGCCCTTAACGAAAGGCTAATTTTATCGAAGATCCGTTGCAGGGAGTCAACTTGACTCCCTGGGAGGTCTAGGGGTTCTCTCCCCCTTGGAAGCCAGATCGATCAACTCAATTAATTTTTGCTTGAATCTTGGGTTTTTATGGACTGTCTCAAATTTCATGCAATCCTGCTTTCTAAGACACCGAACAAAAGCATCTACCAAGTGAGAAGCATAAGCTTTGCATAAATCCATATGTGTGTAATTTGTTTCGATTATACCTCTTGGAAAATCGGACAAAAACAACTTAACATCACCAGACTCGAGTATCTGATAGTTAATTGAGCCAGAGTCCAGACATATTTTATTCTTCACCAATATGCCTGCGTCTTCAATAGCATGTTGAAGTACACCACAAAACGCCACTTCGTCAGGAATTTCTTCAGCCTTGAACTTTTCTCCAGTACTTTGATCTATAAAAGCAATGTCGTCTATAAACGAATCGAGAACATAGGCGTTTTTATGATCTGCAATCTGGCCATCAAGATCGTCAAATAAAGGCATAACTGTGGCGGGAACAGTCACACCGTCTATCTCGACAAGAACGGTTTTATGAAAAGAGAGCGTGTTAAAACCTAGCTGCCTGAGTCGTTCTGTTGACTGTGTTTCCTTTAACACAGTAGGCCAATGCCCCGCTTCATAACTTTTCGTCGGCACGGAAATAGCAAACTCTTTACCTTTTATCTTTATTTTAAAAACTTTTTTTATGTCTCGTTGAAATAAAAAATCACACAAAATATCTTGCTTATCATCTAACACCTCTTCCCCTTGAGAATTATTGGGCGCCTTTAACATTGTTATTTTTAACTGATCCCCAATAGATACGTTTTTCAAATTATATTTTTTTTCGGAATCACGAGCCTTATTGAGTATTTGCGCATCATCTAAAGACACCTCAAAGTCTTTTAATTCGTCAACCTCAACCGGGGGAGATATTTCATGTATGCTATCAGACACAAAATCGGGAGCTTGTGAAACTTCCTCTGAATCAGAGAGTTCCTCATTAGACTCTTTCAGTTTTCCATAGATTTCTTTCAGTGCATGCAACAAAGGTCTGGTGTATTTTTCAGGCGCGTGGTTGATCAACTCTTTAATCATGTCTTCATAAGAATCACAGAGCTCTACCTTTGCCTTGAGTGCTCTCAGGGCTTTAACATCGGGCAGATCCTCGGGGTTAACCTCGGCATATGAAACGAAGACGTATTTTTTTTCTGACGAGGCAGACTCGCCCTCTTCAACTACCTTATCCTGAACAGCCTTCGCATAACATTCGTCTGATATTCCCTTGATGATAGTGTCAATATCACCGATCAGGCCTGCCTTCAGCTTGGCTACCATCTCAAAGTCTTGAGACACATGACTCCAGTTTAAATCTAAAGAGGTGTCTTCAGCGCAGTTCTCACGATCCTCCAGAAACTGTCTTGTGGATGGATCCAGCTGTAAGTTATCGCCGGTTTCCTCACAGATTTCCTTGAAGGCAGTCAGCAAGTCTTTCGCGTATTTTGAAGGTGCCTCCTGTTTGATCAACTCAAATACGTCATTGATATTGCTGGCCTTCATGACATTCAGGGCCAGGGCACTGATTTGATTTTTTATCAGGCCGGATCGACTGTCTATTTGTTCACTTTCATTCTTATGAATCAATTCCAGATGAGGGAAAAACGTCTCTTTAAATACACCCAGTTCATAACCAGCAGCCAGTAGCGGGGCCCGCACCTTAAACGCTCCCCGCTTAAATCCAGCCTGCTCCACCAGTGCTTTCAGTTTCAGAAGGTAACCATATTGTTCACAATGCTCAAAGTGGTTATCGAGACGTGAAACCATTTCTGGCACATCTTCGACCGTCTGAATCGAATGCAAAAGACTGCGCTCTTTCGCTGTATATTGTTTAAAACCTTCCGCCAGCCATTCAGTGGATTGACCCAGCTCGGATTTCAATAGCTGAAACAGATTTTCCTTTAACCCTTCAAACGATTCATTTTGAATCATGGATTCCAGCCATAAATGGCCCCGTTCTGACAGTCCCAAATCGGCCCCGGTTTCCCGCCCAATCTGTAGGAAGCTCATACACAGCCTCTTCAGATAGGGCTTCGGTACTACATCATTCAATAACACCAGCATCTCATCCAGAGATTTACAATCATCAATTCTCTGAAGAAGGCTGCTCTTTACTTCCTCGTATAATTCCAGTTCTTTATCGCCTTCAATAGCAACGATATCATCCATAACATCTCTAACCCGGAGTTTGAAATCGTCCTTGAATGCATCCACCTCCGGAAATGAATAGCTTTTTAGTAATGCTGACAGCCTCTGGGGTTCCATAGCTGTTATGGAGCGCTGTTTCATAGGTGACGCAGATGGTTTAAAAGGATCCAGGTTTTTTTTCAGACGGGAAGGAATCAGCACTGCAACGACACTCCGACAGAAAGCCCGGGCTTTGCCAATTGCCAGAAAAGTTGCTTTGCTAATACTGATCGCAGCCATCCTGAGATGGTGCAGAATACTGTCGTCCTGCGGTGTCTTCTGAAGATTATCCATATGCGTCCTGAAAGTTATGTCATCCCTCCATTCAACTTAGTCAAAGCAGGGCGAGTCATTTCAGTGGCAGGAATCACACAATAGCCCAACAGCGAGAGAAATCCCAACTTTAATCTGACGTTCTCCGGATGAGAAGTCTGGAGAAAAACAGACCGGTTTCAAACAACAACCACATCGGAATGGCCAGAAGGGATTGGGAAACAACATCAGGGGGAGTCAGCAACATACCTATAACAAAGCAGCCTACGATGACGTAGGGGCGTTTTTTCGAAAGGCTTTCTACCGTTGAAATACCACTCCACACGAGCATTAATGTCGCTACAGGAATTTCAAAAGCCATGCCGAAGGCAAAAAACAATTTCAGTATAAATTCGAGGTATCGATTGATATCAGTCATCACCGTTACCGATTCGGGTCCGACGGTAGTAAAGAAAGAGAAGATAATCGGGAAGACCACATAATAGGCAAAAGCCATCCCCAGATAAAAAAGCAGAACACTGGCTACCAGTACGGGAATAGCCAACCGTTTCTCATTCTTATAAAGACCCGGCGCAATAAACCCCCATAACTGATGCAAAATATACGGAACCGCCAGAAAAAAAGCCACAAACAGGGTTAGCTTGAAGGGGGCCAGAAAGGGCGAAGCTACCTCGGTGGCAATCATGGTGCTACCCTCGGGTAAATGCACCGTCAGGGGCTCTGAAACGAATCGATAAATATCGTTGGAAAAATAGAAGAGCCCCAAAAATACCACCAGCACAGCTGCAAAACTGCGCAGCAAACGACTCCTTAGCTCAACAAGATGCTGAACCAGAGGCTGTTCTTTGTTGGCTCCATCTTCGCTCATGCGCTCTTGTCTTTTTTCTCTTCAGTTTCGTTTTGAGCTCTGTTTTTAATGCCACCAGAGTCCTTTTCATCGCGATCTGTACCAGGTTCAATGGGCGTGTTTAATGTCTCCAATGGCTCCTTGATCGACTCGGCCACCTGAGAGCGGGTCTTTTCCAACTCTTTCATAACCTGTTCGTTATGAATCTGTCTTTTGATGCCATCGACATCCAGTTCTTTTTCCAGCTCTTCCCTGGCAGACTGAAAACTGCGTTTGATCTTGCCGATCCAGTAGGCCGTGGTTCGAATCGCACCCGGCAGCCTCTCAGGTCCCAGAACGACCAGAGCGATCACAGCAATAAGAAGCAGCTCTGTGAAACCGATATCGAACACTTTATCTCCAAAGGTATCTCAAAAACGTGTTGAACGTAAAAGCAGTTTATCCTGTCCTGATACAGGGAAGAGGCAAACTGGCCTGCAACCTGACTCAGGATTTACGTTGAGTATCTTCAGTCTCTTTTTTCTGATGACTGTTCTCAGACTGCCCGGGCTTCTGTTCTTCGTCAGAAGAGATCGCTTTTTTGAATCCCTTTACGGCCCCCCCCAGGTCACTTCCCAGGCCTTTCAATTTCTTGGTACCAAACAACATCACCACAATCAGCAGGATAATGAGCAACTGCCAGATACTGATTCCACCAAACCCCATAATGCACCCTCCTTTCAGACTGGCCGGGAAATGCCAGCCACTATGCCAACATCCCCTGGAAACATTAACAACTGCCCTCTTGCAAGTGCAGCCGTATGATCAATACTATTCTACCGGATATCCGGTTTTTCCTCACTCAGGAGGGTTGCCTAGAGGCCTTTTCTTCTATGCCAGACAGACCAAAGCGTCGCTCCAGCTCTTTAAGAACTTCTCTGTAGCTCAGCCCCAGGTGGGACAGCATGATCAGAGAGTGAAACCAGAGGTCCGCCGTTTCGTAAACCACATCATCAAGACTGCCGCCAAATTCTGCCGCTTTGGCTGCGATCAGCGTTTCTGCCGACTCTTCACCGACTTTTTTCAGGATCTTGTCCATACCTGCGTCATGCAGACTGGCAACATAGGAGCTGCCCGGACTGGCCTGACGGCGTTCTTCCAGCACAGCTTCCAACTTATCCAGGATGTTATTCATTATCGCTGCTTCCGCTCTTGTCTTCACCGTAGATGGCATCGGGACTTTTCAGAACTTCATCCGTAGTTAACCATTGACCGTCCTCGGTCAACTTACGATAGAAGCAGGATTCCCGCCCTGTGTGACAGGCTATTCCACCAAGTTGTTCTACCACCAGCAGAACAGAATCGCCATCACAGTCCAGCCGCAGCTCATGCAGTCTCTGCACATGACCGGATGACTCACCTTTACGCCAGAGCTTGCCCCGGGAACGTGACCAGTATATTGCTTGCTGTTCTTCAGCGGTCAGGGCCAAGGCTTCCCGGTTCATCCAGGCCTGCATCAGCACCCTGCCGGTTTGATGATCCTGGGCTGTCGCGGCCACCAAACCATCACTGTTCCAGCGAACGTCATCCAACCAACTCATGCTACTTATCTCCAATCCTATCGAATCAGGAGCCAGACCCCGGCTCCTCCCGTTAACACTCCCTGCCAGGGAAGCTGTGCAGACCATTCAGGGAACACCAGAACAGTAGCGGCCAGTACAACCAATACCCCACCCAACCACTTGCTTTTGTCGGTTCGCCGGTCTGCCCGATTATGTATGGCCATCAGCTTTCGCTGATGCTCCGAAAACTGTTTAACGCTGTGCAGAGCATTTCTGGCCATATTAGGCGCACTCAGCAGCCAGTCGGGAATATTATCATGTACTGAGCGGCCGATTCCGCAGGGGCTGACCTGATCCTTCATCCATTTCTCAAGATAAGGCTGTGCTGTATTCCACAAATCCAGTTCCGGGTAAAGCTGTCGGCCCAGACCTTCGACATTCAGTAACGTTTTCTCCAAAAGAACCAGCTGGGGCTGAACTTCCATTTCAAACCTTCGTGCAACCTGAAACAATCTGACCAACAGATGCCCGAACGATATATCTTTCAATGGCCGTTCAAATATAGGCTCACAGACTGTCCGAATAGCGGCTTCAAGCTCACCTACTACGGTATGGGAAGGAACCCAGCCTGAATCCACATGCAGTTGGGCGACCTTGCGATAATCCCGTTTGAAAAAGGCCAGCAGATTACAGGCCAGATAATACTGATCTTCAGGTTCCAGAGTACCGACGATACCACAGTCAATACCTATATATTTTGGCTCAGAAGGGTTAGAGATATCGACAAAAATATTCCCCGGATGCATATCGGCATGGAAAAACCGGTCGCGGAAAACCTGGGTGAAAAAGATCTCAACACCTCTTTCCGCTAGTTTTTTCATATCGGTACCCTTCGCCTTCAGGGTATCTGTATCAGCAACAGGCACACCATAAATTCGCTCCATCACCATCACTGAAGGTTTGCAGTAATCCCAATAGACTCGGGGAACAAACAGCAACTGTGAGTCGATAAAGTTCCTGCGTAACATAGAGGCGTTGGCAGCTTCCCGCAACAGATCCAGCTCATCAAGAATCGTTTTCTCGTAATCCCTGACCACTTCTATTGGCCTGAGCCTTCTGGCTTCTCTTACAAGCGCGACCAGCAAACGACTGAAGCCGTACATCAGCCGAATATCCTTGCGGATCACCTTCTCTATGCCAGGCCGTATCACCTTAACCACCACTTCTTCTCCACTATGCAGTCGAGCAGTGTGCACCTGGGCTATGGACGCAGAAGCCATAGGTTCGTGATCAAAGCGGTCAAACCGTTCTGAAACCGGGGCTTGCAGGCTTCGTTCAATGATGGCTACGGCCTCTGTCGCAGGGAAAGGCGCCACCTGATCTTGCAGTCGGGCCAATTCATCACTGATATCTTCAGGCAACAGGTCGCGACGGGTAGACAGAATCTGGCCGAACTTGATAAAGATAGGTCCCAGGGATTCCAGCCCTTTTCTGAGTCGGACGGCTCTAGGGTCGCTGTTCTTGATAAAGTATCGCCAGGGAAGGAGTCGCATCAGAACTCTGGCAGGAAAAGGCAGGCAGTCGATCTCGACCAGATCGTCCAGCCTGTAGCGGGCAATAGCCCCAACAATTTTTATTAAACGGGTTAACTGCAGCACCCTTTTCTCCCGCGATACTCTTGTTTGCTCAACTCGCTTGCTTAACTCACAAAGGGGCTGTTCTGCGCTCGAGGCTGCCTTGTCAGCTTTCCCATCAAGTTTTGTTCAAACGTCTGCTCAAGCTTTCCACAGCTTCACTCAGAGCGGTAACCTCACGACTGAAAGCACCGATTTCAGACTCTGAGGGCACCAGCTCCAATTCGTACTGAAGATAAGCGGCCCCTTGGCCAGGAAGCGTTTCTCCAAAGCCTGTCAGCGTTGAGGTTATGAAGCGCAGCCCTTCAGCCAGTGAATGCCCTGCTACTGGACCCACTTGCTCACAGATCAGGGTTTCCCAGTCGAGCTGCATCCCTCGATGGGTAGATTGCAGCGCTTCCAGAACTTTCTGATCACCCGAGACATTTAGCCCTCTGATGGCATCCCAGGAAGCGTCTCGATCAGCGGCAAGCGTTATAAAACTACTTAATGGCCCCTGCAGAGTGACATCAACAGAGCCCTCATGCCAGCCAGCACAGCGGACTCCTGAGGCGTCCAGAAAAACATAGCAGTTAAAATCAGGCTGAAGACCAATGAGATGAACAACGCTGCCGTCCAGAGACTTTAAAGCCCCGGCTGTAACGGGATCGAGCTTAAACAGCTGATTGATCCGGTTCTCCACAAACGCCAGAAATGCCGTCTTCATGATAATCAGGGTTTGATGCCTTTATGCAGGGCAACAATGCCGCCGGTCATGTTGTGGTAGGTGGTATTCACAAAACCGGCTTCTTTCATCATGGCTTTCAGGGTTTCCTGATCCGGGTGCTTGCGAATACTCTCGGCCAGGTAGCGATAACTCTCTGAGTCACCTGCCACCAGCTTACCCATCGCCGGCAACAGGGAGAAGGAATAAGCGTCATAGACTTTGGTTAACAAAGGATTGTTAGTCTTTGAGAACTCCAGAACCAGCAGACGGCCACCAGGCTTCAGGACCCGGCACATAGAGCGCAGTGCTTCGTCCTTATCGGTCACATTTCTCAGGCCAAACGCAATAGTTATGCAGTCGAACGTATTTTCCGGGAATGGCAGGCACTCGGCGTTGGCCTGGACATACTCAACATTCCCGACAATGCCCTGATCAATCAAACGATCACGCCCAACCCTGAGCATCGACTCATTGATGTCAGCCAGCACGACCCGACCCGTATCGCCCACCAGACGGGAAAACTGTTTTGTGAGGTCGCCGGTACCACCGGCAATATCCAGAACCTGATGACCTTTGCGAACCGCAGAAAGCTCTACGGTAAAACGCTTCCAGAGCCGGTGTACACCCATTGACATGAGGTCGTTCATCACGTCATAGCTATCAGCCACTGAGTGAAAAACACCCGCCACCAGCTTCTCTTTATCATCAGGATTGACATCTTTGTAACCAAAGTGGGTCTTGTCCTGATCTCTTACCTTCTCAGTCATTCAGATCTCCGCCCCAGCAACAGAAAACAATCCGAACCCCGTCTTTCGATTTCCGGTTACTGGCAAGCATTCGGGAAAAATTGCAGGCTATTGTAATGGGTAATGACAAATAGGTAAATTTGCCCACTCATCGCACTATTTCGCAGTGGAGTCGACCAGCCGCCTATTCAACGAAAGGCTCTCAGCGTTTTCTGACGACAATACTGCCAATAGAGTAACCCGCTCCGAAAGAACAGATAACACCACAACTACCCGCTTCCAGATCTGCTGAATACTTATGGAAAGCAATGATTGATCCTGCAGAACTGGTGTTAGCGTACTCATCCAAAATAACCGGCGCTTCTGCCGGAGTCGCTTCACGGCCTAATACCCTGCGTGAAATCAGCTGATTCATGCTCAGGTTCGCCTGGTGTAGCCAAAGACGAGAGAGTTTCTCAGACGTCAGTCTCAACTCATCCAGGTGACTTGAAATGATCTCTGCCACTTTAGGACAGACCTCCTTGAAAACCTTGCGACCGTTTTGCACAAACAGCTTATCGGGTTGTCCAATACCGGACTCATCAGCACGATTCAGGAACCCAAAATTATTACGGATATTATTGGAAAACTGAGTCCAGGCTCTGGTACCCAGAATTTCAAAGCCTTTCTCATTACTGGCAACACTTTCCGCTTCAACTACAACAGCTGTCGAAGCATCTCCGAAAATAAAGTGGCTGTCCCGATCACGGAAATTCAAATGAGCAGAAGTGATCTCGGGACTGATCACCAGAACCCTCTGCGCATTACCGGACAGAATGGCATCCGTTGCCGCTTTGATACCAAAAGTCGCAGAAGAACAGGCCACATTCATATCGTAGGCGTAGCCAGATGCTCCCAAGTAGTACTGCACCTCAACGGCAATGGCAGGATAAGCCCTTTGGAGGTTGGAGCAAGCCACAATGACCAGATCTATCTCTTCCGGCCTCACTCGTGCCTGGGAAAGCGCATCTCTGGCAGCATGTAATGCCATTTCACACTGAACGGAGATTTCTTCGTTATCCCGCTCGGGAAGTCGGGGTACCATACGACCAGGATCAAGAACACCTTCACGATCCATGACATAACGACTTTTAATGCCCGAAGCTTTTTCTATAAAGGCACTGTTACTCAATGGCAGGGGGTCTTTTTCACCGGCAGCGATTGCCTGCTGGTGTTTGTCATTCTCTTTCTGAGCCCAGGTATTGTAGCTCGTGACCAGCTCATCATTGCTGATAGAACTGGTCGGGGTGTATAGCCCCGTTCCTGTGATAATTGCAGCGACAGCCATGCTTGTTCCGATCACCTTATCTTGACGTGCTCCGTGATCCTATATCATGCACCATGGTAATAAAACCTTAAAATTTCACCCCGGATATCATTGTACGTCAGCCACATTGAAGACTGACCGGGTGGAGACTCTCCTGCGACTCCTGCCTTTGCTGGAGCATTGGAACGAGTTACAGGAGACAAACACATTGACTCTGACAATAAGCCAGTTAGCCGGTATTACGCATACCTGCAGCAATACCAACAACAGTAATCATCAAGGCCTGTTCCAGATTTTCACAAACCTTCCCTTCTTCTGAATGTCGAACGCGGTAGAGTAACTCTGCCTGAAGCACATTCAGAGGGTCAGTATATGGATTACGCAAAGCGATAGCCTGCTTATTCTGAGGATGGTTAGACATCAACTCTTCCCCGCTTTTAAGCTCCAGCAGTGCCTGAACTGCAGTTTTCAGCTGCTCTCGCAGACTTTCTCCCAGATGCTGTAGCTCGGTCGGTACCAACCGCTCTTCATAGTATTCAGCCAGATTCGAATCGGTCTTCATAAAGACCATCTCCAGCATTTCCAGCCGCGCCTTAAAGAAGGGCCATTGACTGATCATCTCTTCCAGAGTTTCTTTCTGGCCGTTTTCCAAAGCATTTCTTAAGGCGGCACCACACCCAAGCCAGGTGGGCAGCATGAGACGAATCTGGGTCCAGGCGAATATCCATGGAATCGCCCGCAGACTTTCCACGCCACCATTGGGCTTGCGCTTTGCAGGTCTTGAACCCAGGGGTAACTTGGCCAATTCCTGTTCTGGCGTCACCGCACGAAAATAGGGAACAAAATCAGGCTCATCCCGGACCATACCCCGGTATATTTGCAGGGAATCTCTGGCCAGCTGATCCATCATATCCCGCCAGCTTTGCTCTGGCACAGGCGGGGGCAGCAGGGTTGCTTCCAGCGTGGCGCTTGCATAGAGCATCAGACTGTTAATGGCCACATCAGGGAAACCAAACTTGAAACGGATCATTTCTCCCTGTTCAGTGACTCGCAGATTATTGTTCACCGAGCCCGGTGGCTGGGAGAGAATCGCCGCATGGGCAGGGCCACCACCACGACCGATGGTACCACCACGACCGTGGAACAGTGTCAGCCCGACATTATTTTTACGACAGACCTCCGTCACCTCTTCCATGGCCCGATACTGAGCCCAGGCTGCTGCCATCCAGCCAGCATCCTTGGCAGAGTCGGAATAACCGATCATCACCATCTGACCGCCATGGCAATAACCACGATACCAGGGCAATGACAATAGAGAGCTGATACACTCACTGGCACCATCCAGCGCGTCAAGTGTTTCAAACAGAGGAGCAATAGGCATTGCAAAGCCAACGCCACACTCTTTCAGCAACAGCGCTACAGACAAGACATCGGATGGTTTGTAGGCCATGGAAATGACATATGCGCCTAATGCCTGCTGACCTTCTCTGGCAATAGCACGACAGGTGGCAAGGACTTCAGCGACATCTTCGGAAGGCTGCCATTCTACCGGAATCATGGGCCTGGGATTCTGCAGCTCTTTCAGTAAAAAGGTCTGCTTTTCCTGTTCATCCCAGCTCTGGTAATCACCAATCCCCAGAGCTCTGGTTAACTCACTAATCGCCTGAGTATGTCGGCTCGCTTCCTGACGAATATCCAAACGTATCAGGGTGAGACCAAAGCTGTGAGCACGACGGATCATATCCAATAGCGGACCATCGGCAATGACGCCCAGACCCACTTCATGCAAGGAGTGGTAGCAAAGCTCCAGAGGCTCAACAAGATCTTTATGCTCCAGAAGCACTTCAGAAGAACGGGATTTGTCGACCAGTGCATATTCGCACCAGGTTCGGGCCTCTCTGAGACGCTCTCTGAGCTGTCTGAGAACGACCCGATAGGGCTCTCGACAATCCCCCAGTTTCTGCTTCATTTCTTCACTGCATTCCGTCATGGAGAGCTCTCCAATCAGGGGGTTCAGATCCCTGAGGTACAAATCCGCAGCCATCCAGCGACTCAATAAAAGCACTTCCCGGGTCACCTCAGCGGTGACGAATGGATTTCCATCCCGGTCTCCTCCCATCCAGGAAGAAAAGCGCACCGGTACAGCATCCAGTGGCAGACCAATATCGGTATGTTCCCTGAGCCGCTCATCTATAGCACGAACAAAATCAGGCACCGCATTCCATAGAGAGTGCTCGATGGTGGCAAATCCACCCTTGGCTTCATCAACAGGTGATGGTCGCTTCATCCTGAATTCATAAGTGTGCCAGGCCTGAGCTATCAATTGACGAAGCCGGTCTTCAAGACGGGCTCGCTCCCTGAAGCTCAGACGGCTGCTTTCCAGCTTGCTGAGACACTCAAAAATCGATTCATGTTTCTGGATCAGGGTTCTGCGGGAAACTTCGGTGGGGTGAGCGGTCAGTACCAGCTCCATATCAAGGCTGGCAACACTGTCTGCGATTTGCTCCTGGCTGAACCCCTGATTTCTGAGCCTCGCCATCAGCTCATCAAAGTGATCCGGAACACAGAACGTTTCGCCATGGCTAACAGCAATACTGTCATATTGTTCGGCCAGGTTAGCCAGATTAAGAAAATGACTGAACGCCCGTGTAACGGGCACCAGGTCGTCATCAGAAAGGTTTTTCAGTTGATCCAGTAAAACTTCCCGATCATCCTCACTGCCTGCTCTTGCAGCCTTGGAAAGCTGACGAATGCTTTCAATACGATTGAAAAAAACCTCGCCATGATGTTCCTTTATAGTCTGACCCAACAGTGTTCCCAGCAGGTTCACGTTGCGACGCAAATTCGCCTTACTGTCTGTCATAGATTTAACTTCCCGGGTTTCTACCGTGAAATTGCTTTCACTCTGGCACTTTGTTCATGGCTAAAAGCACGACCACCTTGTTCTGATGCAGGAATACCGGAAACTTTTGAACCAAAGTACCGTTTTCATCCCTCATTTTGATGACGTACAACTTCGAGAATTACTGAGCCTATACCATAAAATCCGAATAAAAAAGCCTTCACAAACACGCACCAAGACGCACAAACAAGTACAGGACACACAAAACATGGACATGCTCGATTTCAGAAGGATTTCGAAGAAAAAAAACTGCCCGGCCACGGAAAAGCTATCGCAGAAACAGCTATTATTTCTGGCGTATCCCCATAGATCTTGTAATATGTTTATCTCATGATGAATGAGGTAGATTTACTTGCTTTCAAGAGGTATCAGCATGAAAGAAAAAGACCCCTTTGAGTGCAACACCTGCAATACGGTAGAGGTCGGTACCCTGATCCGCGACGATGATACCTGGGTTACTGTGGAAATTCGTGGTGACAAGGCAGTTTCTGCCCAGGAAAATTTCAACAAGATAGAGCAGCGAGCTCTTTCAGTCGGATCAGGCAACTGCAAGATTCAGTCAGAAACCATTCAGGAAAACGGTATCACGGTGATCAAGGCGATGCTCGACTTTGACTGTACTGCAGAAAAGCTGATCTTTGAAATGTCTCTGCGATAACAGCTCCCAGTCTACGGATTTGCGTTCAATCAACATTCATGCTCCCGACGCCGAGCTGTCTTTCTGGCCAGATCTGATCACACAACAAGATTGTGAATCCTATTACCAGCAACTTCTGTCTGGCACCCGGTGGCGTCAGGATACAATCACAATTTTCGGAAAAACATTGGATTTACCTCGATTACAAGCCTGGTATGCTGATGAGGGAATGACTTACAGCTACTCTGGCCTGACACTCACTCCAGAGCCATGGACACCGGTGTTGCTGGCGATAAAAAAAGTGGTCGAACACACCTGTCACTCTTCATTCAACTCGGTTCTGCTCAACCTGTATCGTGATGGCAATGACAGTAACGGCTGGCATTCTGACGATGAGGCAGAACTTGGAGAACAGCCTGTTATTGCCTCACTGAGTCTGGGCCAGGAAAGACGTTTTCGACTGAAACACAAAGAGGCCAGTTCAAGGGGTATCCAACCCTTGTCACTGGATTTACCTTCTGGCTCACTGCTGGTGATGTCAGGCTCAACCCAGCGCTGCTGGCAGCATTGTCTTCCCAAAACATCCAGAACCGTTTTACCCCGCATCAATCTCACTTTCAGGAATGTCATTTATGGCCCGAGCCAAATGCCCGCGCTGTGAGCGTCCTCTTCGATTCTGCATTTGCCAGCATTTACAACCCGAGCAGGCCTGCTGTGAACTACTGATCCTGCAGCACCCCGATGAGGTCAAACATCCGCTGAATACCGCCCGGATCGCCAGACTGGGCATTGAGAACTGCAAGGTTCTCGCAGGAGAGGACTTCTCCGAAAACCCACACCTCAAGATCCTTCTGGAGAACAAAAAAAGCTGCTTACTTTTTCCGGGCGAAGAGGCTTTCCAACCTTCTGAATATCAGAAAATCCATGGCCTGCCTGATGTTTGTATTCTGCTGGACGGTACCTGGAGAAAAGCCAGAAAGATACTTCATCTCAACCCTCAACTTCGGTCTCTGCCACGGATATCCCTGCCAGAAAATCTGGAGTCCCGCTACCGAATTCGCAAATCCCCTCATCAATCAGCCCTTTCTACTATTGAGGCTACGGTATGTCTTATGCGAGAGTTTTCAGGAGACCCAATGGTTCACCAAAACTGCCTGGACAGCTTCCAGACCATGATCGACCGACAGATCCTGGCCATGGGGCGAGATGTCTACGAAAAAAATTATAGAAACCGATCGAAATGAACTACTTTGATTAGGCGCTACGCTGATTTGGGTCCCGATTAGCGTCCCAGTGATATTAATTAGGGACTGGGCTTTTTTTCAGTATGCGAATAACATGGGTCCGAGGCTTTTTTGCTTTATGTTTGCTATCAATGAATCGGCCGAAGCAATACGAAGTAATGGAATAGCAACATTCATAACCTTGTGCATTTCCACAGCAACCAGAGACAGAGTGCAAAATAATAATGACTGACGCCTCCCTGAAAACCTCTTCCCGCTGGCTCTGGGTGTACCTTCTGATTCTGTTCGCCATTCTGATCCGGCTCCTCTCCCTTGGCCTATATCCTCTGATGGATACTTCAGAAGCCCGATACGGTGAGATCGTCAGACTGATGGTCGAGACCAATGACTGGATCATTCCATATTTTGATTATGGTGTCCCGTTCCTCGGTAAACCACCCATGTTTATCTGGCTTTCAGCCATAAGCTTCAAGTTATTCGGAATCAATGAATTTGCCGCCCGCTTACCTTCTCTGGTTTGTAGTCTGGGCACCCTGGCATTGGTCTGGAAGCTGGCCCATTTTCAAATGGGGGTACAAAAGGCAAAAATTTCGGTACTGTTCCTGGTCACCTCCGCCATGTTTCTCGTTCTTTCCGGTGCCCTGCTGGCCGACCCGGTCATGACCCTGACGACCACTCTGATACTCGGCAGTTTCTGGATGGGCTGGCAGAGTCACGACGAATCTGAAGCACTTCGGTGGCAATATTTGTTTTTTGCCGGTTGCGGCCTGGCACTGCTGGCAAAAGGGCTCGCTGCAGTGGTTCTGGCGGGTGGTCCGATTTTCTTATGGTGCCTTCCTAAAGGCAGATTGATAACGCTGTGGCATAAATTTCCCTGGATCAAAGGCACTATTCTGTCAGCAGCCATTGCCCTTCCCTGGTATATCAGCGCCGAGATACGCAACCCCGGTCTTCTGGAATACATGTTTATTGGCGAACATTTTTCCCGCTATCTGGATTCCGGCTGGCAGGGTGATGAATACGGCAATGCCCATGTCCACGCTCTGGGAGCCATCTGGGGCTACCTGCTGGCTGGAGGCTTTCCCTGGACATTCGTGTTACTCGGAGTTGCCATCAGACAACTCTGGAAATTCTGGCAAAAGAAGCCCACTCTCAAGTTAACTGAATGGGATTATTTCCTGCTCTGCTGGCTGTTGTTTCTGCCCCTGTTTTTCACTTTCACTACCAATCTGATCTGGACTTACACGCTCCCTGTGATGCCTGCCCTGGCAATGATTATTGCACGACTGTTCGGGGAGAGCTGGTCCAACCACTCTGGTAAGCTTATCACTCTGGCAACCCTGACACCTCTGTTGATGATTGCTACTATCATGGTCATGATGAACGACGGTGGTAAAAAATCACAAAAGTACCTGATCGCCAACATGATGACACACCCTAATGAACAGCCTGGTCGCCTCATTTACTTTATGAAGCGTCCGTTCTCGGCTCGCTTTTATTCCCAGGGTCAGGCCCTGCTGGCCTCCAGTGAAGAGGAGATCTTCGATCAATTACACAGGGATCGCAGGGACTTTCTGGCCACTCGCGACGGCAACATCAATAAGCTGTCTGCCCCGCTGAAAGATCGCTTCGAAAAAGTATCCAAATACAGAAACTGGACCCTCTGGGTTGAGAAAAAATAATACCTTGTGAAGAGTGCTGAATTATACCAATCGTGCTTTCTAACTCCCATGGGGAGTTAGAAAGCACGATTGGTATTACTTCCATTTAATACTACAGCCGATACTGGGACTTTGATTCTCTGCTACTCGCTCTCCCGCCAGCACTGAGTCCATGGCAGACTTTAAATCAGCCCCGGTCACAGGCTTGTCATTACCAGGACGAGAGTGATCAAACTGACCACGATAGACACACCTCAGTTCGGCATCAAAGAGAAAAAAATCAGGTGTACAGGCCGCATCGTAGGCTTTCGCCACCGACTGACTTTCATCATACAGATAGGGAAACGGATAAGATTTTAATGCCATCTTGTCAGGAGCATCCTCGGGATAGGTCCTGGCATCATTAGCACTGATAGCCACTATGCCAAGATCTCGATCAGCATAATCCTTACCCAACTCTACCAGCGCATCTTCAATGTGAATCACATAAGGGCAGTGATTACAGATAAACATCACCAGAACGCCCTTCTCCTTTCTTACTTCCTGCAGGGAGACGGACTGTCCTGATGAAGGATCAGGCAATTTAAAATCAGGGGCAGACGAGCCCAGTTCAACCATATTCGACGGGGTCAGTGCCATTCCGGTATTCTCCAGCTTATATCCCACTACAGGTGCTAATCCATTGTGGGAGTTGTCGGGAACAGAAAACTGCTGCTACATTGGAAGTTCGAAAATCAAATTATGTCACTTATGGGCAGGCATACCTCTTTTAATAAAGACAAGGCGCTGAATAACGCACTTGCTCTCTTCTGGTCTCGGGGATTCTCGGCTTCTTCGCTCAGACAGCTGGAAGAAGCTACCGATCTGCACCCTGGGAGCCTGTATCATCATTTTAAAAACAAAGAAGGCTTATACCTGCACGTCTTAAAGTACTACATTGAACACTACCTGCAGTTAAGAATCCAAAAGTATCTCGGTTCAGGGCCTCCCCTTGAAGGTTTACGCCGATTTTTGACAGCAGGCTATCGTCATCCCCGCAACGTGCAATACCAGAACTGCTGCTTTCTGGCCTGTACCAGTACAGAGCTGCACCTATTGCCAGATCAGGCTGCTGAGCTGGTCAGACAGGCTGTGAACACGATCCAACAGGCATTAATGGCCCAGATACTCAGGGGGACTGAAAAAAACCTGATTGCCCCCTGCCTGAGCAGCGCGGAAGCAGCCAGAGAGCTCACCAGCTTCTTTCTGGGCCTTCAGTTAATGGCCAGAATCAGCCCCAATCAGCATCAGTTAGATTTGCTGGTAAAGCACAGTCTTGAGCATATTCTGAATCCCAAAACATGATTGGGAAGAAGGTACCATTATGGCAATGAACAACCAAAGTGGCGCAACGAGAACAGCAAAAAGTTCAACCAGAAAAAACCTGAAGCACCCGGCTTCAGGTTTTTTTACTATGAACGCTTATTTATACAAGTCATCGTCATCATAGTCTTCATATAAGTTTGCTGCTCCTTGTGGCACTCCTGCTGCTCCAGATGACACTGATGCAGAGGGGGGTGTATCCCGAAAACGGAATTCAGTTCCGGCCTGACTTGACCGCTTGTGAAAATCTTCATAACGGCGAATTTCTCCATCCCCGACACTGCGCCTCGCTGTGCGCATGGCTTTCTCAAAATGACTGCGCGTTAACATGCAACTCTCAAGGGACTCGTCAACGTCCATTGCATCACTTTGAGCTCTCAGCGAGCTACGACTGCTAATGTATTCCCTGACAGCATGTTGTATTGCAGACTGGCAGATTTCGTTAATATCGGCTCCGGAGAAACCCTTGGTTACGTCAGCCAGCTGCTTTAACTGAACATCACCCTCTATCGGGGTGTTACGCAGGACAGCTTCGAAAATATGCAATCGGCTTTCATGATCTGGCAGTGGAATGTAGATATGCTTGTCGAAACGGCCTGGTCGCATAAGAGCTTTGTCAAGAATATCGGGTCTGTTGGTGGCGGCGATGATATAAATGTTATTCCGTTCAGCTATACCATCAATCTCGATTAACAGTTGGTTCAGGACGCGATCGCTTGCGCCATTGGCGTCACCTAATGAAGATCCCCTGGAGGACGCCAGAGAATCAATTTCATCAAAAAACAGGATGCAGGGTGCTGCCTGCCTGGCTTTGTCAAAAAGGTCACGTACATTATGCTCTGATTCGCCAAACCACATAGTCAACAACTCTGGCCCTCTTATGGCAATGAAGTTAGCCTGGCAATCGTTAGCCAAGGCTTTGGCTAACTGTGTTTTGCCACAACCAGGGGGACCATAGAGAAGTACACCCCGTGCCAGTTTCTGACCAAAATGCTTCAGCAGCTCGGGCCATTGAAGGGGGTAGCGTACCATTTCCAGCAATTCATTTTTGACATCCTTCATGCCGCCTATGTCTTCCCAGGTCACATTGGGTATCTCGACAAAGGTTTCTCTGAGAGCTGACGGGTTGGAGGATTTGAGAGCCTTTTCAAAATGAGCCTGGGTGATTTCCAGACTATCTAACAACTCGGCATCAACGTTCTGTTCATCATCGAGGGTGCTAATGTCTATTTTTTCCCTTATACAAAGCATTGCGGCATTGGTGATAAGCTGCGTGATGTCAGCGCCGGTGAACCCATGGCAGACTTTTGCAATCTTTTCCAAATCCACGTCGTCGGACAGTTTTTTGTCTCTGGTATGAACCTGAAGGATTTCCAGGCGACCGGTTTCGTCAGGAACGCCGATATGAATCTCTTTATCAAAGCGGCCAAAACGACGCAGTGCCTGATCAATCGAATTGACTCTGTTAGTGGCGGCCAGAATCATAACCTGCCGCCTGGACTGCAAACCGTCCATAAGGGTAAGCAACTGACCGACAACGCGCCGCTCTACTTCACCCGGGGTTTTGTCACGCTTTGGGGCTATCGAATCAATTTCATCGATAAAAATAATGGCAGGGCTGTTTTTTTCAGCTTCTTCAAAAGCCCTTCTCAGATTGGATTCTGACTCACCTGCCACTTTGCCCATTATCTCCGGGCCGTTAATCAGAAAGAGGAAGGCGCCACTCTCGTTGGCAACAGCCCGGGCAATCAGTGTTTTTCCATTCCCCGGTGGTCCACTTAGTAGTATTCCTTTTGGAGGACTGACATTCAGGGTATTGAAAAGTTGTGGGTATCGCATTGGCAGCTCAATAATTTCCCGTATCGTTTGAATCTGTGGTCTGAGCCCACCAATATCATCATAACCAACATCCGCAATTGAAGACGGATCCTGCCGCTCGACGGGTTCGCCTTCACAGTGAACAGTTGTGTCCTGGGCAACTATACACCCACCTTCCGGGTCTGTTTCCATCACCCGGAAATGAACGGTTCGCAAGCCAGCACTTATAGGGATAACGTCGTTTTTACTGACAGGTCGGTACGCCTCTAGAAAAAATGGCTTCAAAAACACATCAAACAAGTTGCCGGTTATACCTTCAAGGCTATCTTTTATTGGCAATATACCCACTCGTTTACCATAGGGCAGCATAGGGAGGTGGGAGACTTTGACGATATCGCCTAACCTCACCTTAAGGTTGTTACGGACTGCCCTGTGCATCCTGATACAGCCAGATGGCTGATTTGCATCCGATATAGCAACAGCTATAGTGGTTTTTCTTACTTTGCCGGTTAGCAGGACAGAGTCTCCACGATAAATTTGTAACCCAGCCATTTCATCTTCTGACATTGTAACTACGGAGTACTCATCACTGGGACTCTCATCAACCAAAAGCCGTCTGGAAATTGCCTTACGTGCTGGAGCCGAGGCAGGAGCGGGCGGGGCAGGAAACTGCTGTTCCGACATGCTTCCCTCGCCAGGGTCTCCGCCGCCATGAGGGGACTGGCTGACGGGCCCCGGAGATCTTTCTGCTGGCTCCTCAGGTAAATTTTCGAGAGGTTCGCAGGGAGGAGATGCTCCTGGACCCCGTGGCACTTTACGAATTCGCCAGTGCCACTGATGCCAGCCACCTCCGGCAGCCAGTCTGGGGCCAAAATACTCTGGATAAAGGTATTCAAGCCAGCTCTGGAAGTGCATTGATAGTAGCCGCTGGTATTCTTCCTTACTGATGTAATGAACCTGTTTGTTCTCATCCAGCCTGTAAAAGACGTTACCATTATGATCAACCGCTCTGGTGGCCGCTACCTGTCCACTGGCCGGAATCAGTGCTGGATTCTGGTCACTCCAGGGGGGTGTATCTTCGAATAATGGGGCAATAGTTTCTGACAGGTCCAGAATCCATCCACTTCCATCATCCAGGCCCCAGCTCAGACAGGGTTCATCATCGCAATTCCCGGGAATAAGATTGATTGTCGTTTTAGTATCCCGTGTTATGCCACCTATTGAGCCAGGAGGCCCGGGCAGGAAATCGCCATTTTGACCGGGAACAGGTTGTCCCGGCTTCCATTGTAAACTCGTGTCAGGGACTGATATGTGGACTGGCACACCTTCATCACCGACCTTCACCTGTGTCTGTTCAGGGTAGGGTTCTGGCCTGCTTTTGCCGGGTAAAAGCCAGGTCCATTGATCCGGGTCTCTCCGGTCGGGGGCCAATGTCATATCCAGCTCCCCTGGCAACGGCAGGCAGCCCGACTTGTAAGCAAGGAGGGGGTCTTCAGGCTCGATGCAAAAGGATGGTTCAGTCCCGGCTTTCTGATGGGTGCCAGAATGAGAAAAACGATTGAAGTAGGTATGGTATGCAAGAGGGAGTAAGAGGATAGGCAGTGAAATACCGGATGGATTATAAATGCCCGGAGCGGTACTGGCATACCCCGTCGACACGAGTGTCCCGCTCTGCCCGGAAAAGGTTTTGACAGGTGTCACCAGAAACGAAATGCCAAGAAATATTAGCGGCAATTTGATATCGATGCCGCTCAGATGAAGGTTGTCTGATCGCCGGGAGATAGTGAACACGGACAGAATAAAATAGAACATAACCTATTACTTATATCATCCTGTGTAGGGCTCAGGCCCACTGACTGGCCTTTGCCGTTTGTACAAGGCTCTATATATAGCACCGCACTGGCTGGCGTGCCATGAACAGAGATGGCGGTAATCAATATTTGTATGAAATAGTCAATACAAGACTGATGTCGTTTGCTATGAATTACCCCGACGAGCCAAGGAATTAGCTCACTTCGGATAGCTATTTTACGAAACTGCAGCACGCCAAAATCGAGGGACAACTCATCTCCTTAAAATCAGCTCTGACAGTTTTACCATTAACAGGGTGAAAACGAAGGGTTTCTTGTGTATGTTTTGCCATAGCAGGCTCCGGTTTGCTTCTTCCGAAGCTTACTTTTGTTCGAACCTGCTCTAAGAAATTTTTGGGTTAGACGATCCTCACTGCGTTCAAGACTATTAACTTATGGCCATACAACAAATCATTGTCCACCAGCTGAAACAGGTCCCCGACAGTGACTCCCTGACTGCTGTTCCGGCAAATCACAGCCTGCCCCCCACTCCGGCCCTGGAAGCCATGCTGGACGACCTGATGCAAACTTACAACAAGAAACAGGACAAACAGTATGGCCAGTTCAACCCCGATGCCGAAAGCCCTTTCCCAACTGAACTGGGTGATTACCTGGCAGAAAAGATGGACTTTACAGCCCTGACCCGCAATACCCTGAACCAGCTTCTGGAAAAGCTCGATCAGGCCGGAGCACTGGGTGGGGGCTACCTGCTGTTTGCTGATTATCAGCAGGGCCTGACCCGATACTTCATGCTCTGCATGCTAACCAGTAATGTCAGCATAACCGTGACAGATGATCTTGCTATTCAGGATGTAGCCTATCTGGATACAGCCAGAATGCCACTGGCCTGCCGCATTAATATCACCGAATGGCAGGGTAACGAGAACAGTGGTCGTTATCTCTCATTCCTGCGTCCCCGCGGTGGCCGCCGTCTGAGCGATGTATTTCAGGAAGCTCTGGGCTGCAATGAAACCAGTAACAGCAAGGAAGAAGCTGACACACTGGTCAGTGCTGTAAAGGAGTACGCCAGGGAAGCGCCTTCTCTGGAAAATCACAAGGAAGTCAGCCGACAGGTCTACGACTTCTGCCAAACCAAAATGGATGATGGCGATGCCCTGACCCTGGATGAACTTACCGGCTATCTGAGTGAAGCGGGCTCCGATGATTTTGCCCGCTTCGTCAACACCCGCGACTACGACATGAGTCAACCTATGGCTCCGGAAAAACGCACTCTAACCAAACTGGTTAAGTATACCGGTCGCAGCAAAGGTCTTAACATTGCCTTTGATGCCGAGCTGCTCGGTACCCAGGTGGTGTACAACAAAGATCTGAATCAGCTCGTGATCAAGGAAGTTCCTGACAAGCTCAAGGAACAGCTGGAAGGCAATAACTGACATCACAGTCGTATTTGCATGCTCTCATAAGCATTGACAGGTCTTCTAGGAGCCTGACCGAGAATAGAGCCCGTCTAGGCGACCCCGTAGCGAGGACGGCAGAAAATTGAGGATGAAAATTCGATTTTGTGAGGAGAATAGCGAGCTATTTGACGAACAAAAGCGGATTTTCAGACCAATTTGCTGCCGCCGCACGACTGCATGGATGCAGGAGCTAGAGCAACGCAGGAGCAGTTGCCGCGTAGGGCAGTCTATTCTCGGTCAGGCTCCTGGTATGGCTGTTCACTGTCTTTGAGGGCTGCAAATGTCGATAAGCTGCTTCTGGATTGTCAGGTTAAGTGACAGCCGGGATATCCGATACATAAGGGATGATTTAACTGTTTCCGGACCCCGCAATGTCTAAAGCTCAATTACTGACCACACTGCTTTTCCTTCTGACTTTTATGAACCAGGCTATGTCCTTAGAGTCGGCTGCCAAAAACAACAACCTGACCCCAGAGCACCTTTTGAAGCAGGAGTTATTGCTGAATCAGCTGATCGAAAATATTCACTTGCTCCAGATCGACTTTCTCAACAAGGACGCCAGAATGAAAATGCAGGACAATCTGGCTCTGCTGAACCAGAGCATCCCGGCCTTGCCGGAAAAGTCCAACGATCAGGAAACTTCGAAGTTGCTATCATCGACCCTGAGTCTATGGCCTATCATTAGCCGACACGCCGCCTGGATGGCTGATTTGCCCGCTCACTCCCGTCCCCCTGAGGCCACTACACTGCTTCTGGCCTTGGCCAGACTGGATAGAAAGTTATTGCTTCTCAGACAAGAAATCCTGACCAGCAAACCACACAAAAATGAAAAGCTCGATTTTCTTGAGCAGGCATTACTCATGCAACGCCTGTCCCGTCACTATCTCAGCCTGACTCTTTCCGAGTTAAATGAAGACAAGAGCGCTTCCGGTCGGCTTCAGCTGCAAACACTGGCTCGACATTTCGAACAGAAGTTGTCCAGGCTGGGTCAAGAATACGGCGACCACGCCCATGCGGCCAAACCGATCAAACAAGCTCAGGTGACATGGAATTTCATCAAGGTGGGATTAGAGCAATTTCCGGATAAACCGATTCCTGAAATGATCGCTCGCTATGGCAGCAGCGTCGTCAAACGCATGACTTCTGCACACAAGATGTTCTGACCTGCAAAAATATATCCGCTTCCCCCCACGGGAAGCGAGCAGAAAAGCGTTCACTCTGTTCAAAAATACCCGGTATGGGGCAATAATCCTGGAGCGGATAGCTGACAGAAATCACTTTACTCCCGGGTTTAAGGGCCAGCATTCTCAGCGTCAGGCATCGAATAGTGAGATCATCCAGATTGGATGCATAAAGATAAACGACCGTCGCCCCCGAAAGATCCGCCTCCAGATAATCCCCCTCAATAACGGTTAGTTTATCCAGCTTCATTCTACCACTGAGACGCCGGAGTCTCAGACAAAACGTGGGAATCTGCTCAATCGATGTCACTCGAACACCTGCAAAAGCAGCCATCCAGAGAGAGGTAAAACCGCTGCCTGCACCCAATTCAAAAACGTGGTCCCGGGACGTTAATCCAGACTTTTCACAGATATCATCAAGCACTGTTAAAGGTGTTTCACCGTAAAGATATAAATCATCTGATTTTTTCTTAATCAGGAAACGCTTACTGACCTGAAAAGGGCTGTCCAGCAGGTATCGAAGCTTCAACCCAAGATAGGCTTTGAGGAATGTGCGATGGGATGAGAAACGACGAAATACCCTGTATAGTTCGACCCACTCGAAATATTGAACTTTTAACGCCAATAAAAACAGTTTCACCCGCTGCGCCCAGTTTTCATACCGTTTAAACTAGATTGATCGAGAGCTTGAGCCCAGTCAACCGTGATTGATTGGTTAATTAGTACACAAGTTCAAATTATTTTAGGCTTTTCTCAGTCAAATTCAGGTTATCTATTGGCAGATTGACTGCTTAAATAGCATACTCTAATGTGCTGACCGAGGATACGGAGTGGCAAATGGAAAAAATCCAGACCCGTCTATACCCTGAAGATCAGGCCAAAGTTGACCGTTTTATCAGCACTGGGACCAATGCGACAGAGCGCAGCCGCTTCAGACCCTTAAAGCTGATGTTCTGGCTGAGCTTTTTGATTGTCATACTTGGTGTTCTCAGCCGTCTGATAGGCGTTTTTATCCTGGGCTGAGTCAGCCTGAATAGCTGTAGGGTGTGTTCTCAATCAGTTTTCCGCTCTTTCTAACCATAAAGCCAAGAAGAGAGCTGGGGATTTCAGACTGATTCAAAACACTCCTTTATAAAAATAGAGAGAATGAAGTGACTGACCAGCTGCATAAAATAGTAATTGTTGGAGGAGGTGCCGGAGGGCTCGGATTAGCCACCAAACTGGGAAAAAAACTGGGCAAGAAGAAGAAAGCCCGAATTACCCTGGTGGATGTTCGAAAAACGCATTTCTGGAAACCCCTTTTGCATGAAGTGGCCGCAGGCTCCCTGAATGCTTTTGAAGATGAGCTGAGCTATTTGGCTCAGGCCAAATGGAATCATTTCCACTTTCTACCCGGAAGAATGTGCGGTCTGGACCGGGATAATAAAACCATTACCCTCGCTCCTATTAACGACGAAGCCGGACAAGAGGTCGTTCCCGAGCGCAGCTTGGAGTACGATGACCTGGTCATCTGTTTGGGCAGCACCGCCAACGACTTTAATACACCAGGTGCAGTGGATCACTGCCTGTTTCTGGACAACCGGGAACAAGCAGAAAGAGTACATACAACGCTTCTGAATCATTACCTTCATGCCCAGGCTTCCCATGAGAAATCACCTGAGTTAAACATCGCCATCATTGGTGCCGGAGCGACAGGTGTGGAACTGGCAGCAGAACTTCACTACGCAGCCATAGAACTGGCCCGATATGGCCTGGACGCGATTCAGCCAAACAAAGTAAACATCACTGTCATAGAAGGCAGCGAACGAATACTGCCTGCCCTGCCCGTTCGTATCAGCAGCAGTGTTCACAAACAGCTGCAGAAAATGGGGATTGTTATACAAACCCATCAGCTGGTCAGTGAAATTACTGACAAAGGCCTGAATACAAAAAGCGGTGACTTTATCAACTCCGATCTCAGTATCTGGGCCGCAGGCATCAAAGCGCCAGCATTCCTGAAAGACATCGCCGGCCTTGAAACCAATCGAATTAACCAGCTAGTGGTCAGACCCACCCTGCAATCTACATTGGATGATCACATTTACGCACTGGGTGACTGCGCCAGCTGCACACTGACAAACAGTAACGGCGAACCGTTCACTATACCTCCAAGAGCCCAGGCTGCTCACCAGCAGGCTGAGTTGCTGACCAAGAGCCTGACAGGAAAAGTTCTGGAGGGTGAGGCACCTTTAACCTTTACCTACAAAGACTACGGTTCTCTGATCTCTCTGAGTCGTTTCAGTGCCGTAGGTAATTTGATGGGAACCATCACAGGCGGCGATATGATGGTGGAAGGCAGGATGGCCAAGATGTTTTATATCAGCCTCTACCGAATGCATCAGGTAGCGCTGTTTGGACGATTGAGGACTGGAGCCCTGATTATCAAAGACTTTATCGGGAAAACGACACGCCCCCATCTAAAGCTGCATTGATTTATTTTTAGCATGCAAAAAACAAAAAGCCGGTTCTTTGAACCGGCTTTTTGTTGATTTGGTGGGTCGTGTAGGATTCGAACCTACGACCAATTGGTTAAAAGCCAACTGCTCTACCAACTGAGCTAACGACCCTTGATGCTTAATGAACACGCAGTTCAGGAAACAAACTCTTGCTTGAGAGTGAGAATATGGCTCCCCGAGCTGGACTCGAACCAGCGACCCAATGATTAACAGTCATTTGCTCTACCAACTGAGCTATCGGGGAATAAAAGTGGTGGGTCGTGTAGGATTCGAACCTACGACCAATTGGTTAAAAGCCAACTGCTCTACCAACTGAGCTAACGACCCACTGAACTTTCTGAATACGCAATCCAGAAAGCTAACCCTTGCTAAGGAGTTTAAAATGGCTCCCCGAGCTGGACTCGAACCAGCGACCCAATGATTAACAGTCATTTGCTCTACCAGCTGAGCTATCGGGGAAGAAATTGGTGGGTCGTGTAGGATTCGAACCTACGACCAATTGGTTAAAAGCCAACTGCTCTACCAACTGAGCTAACGACCCAAGCCGTCTATTAAACACGCAGTTCAATAAACATTCAACTCTTCAATCAAAAGTGATTAGAAAGAGCTGGCTCCCCGAGCTGGACTCGAACCAGCGACCCAATGATTAACAGTCATTTGCTCTACCAACTGAGCTATCGGGGAATCGTTGTCGACGATGCTTTGCGTCATCACCTAACGGCAGCGAATATTAATGAGATTTCCGGCTGAGTCAAGTCCTTCTCCTCAGCTTTGTTCAAAAAGTTTCTGAAAAAAAGCACTGGAAATAACTTGCTGATCTATAAAACAGGAGCCGAACGCCCGTAAGTTCTGGGCCTGTTCTCTAATACGCACCAACAGAAAAAAAAGCCGCCCGCAGGCGACTTTCTTTTCAATCATCAAATGACGAAGTCTGTAATTACAGGCCTTCAGCACTCTCAGACAGGTACTTGGCAACACCCGCAGGGGACGCGTCCATACCCTTATCACCTTTGCTCCAGCCAGCCGGGCAAACTTCACCGTGCTCTTCGTGGAATTGCAGAGCGTCAACCAGACGGACCAGCTCATCCATGTTACGACCCAGGGGCAGATCGTTAACGATCTGTGAGCGCACAACACCGTCCTTATCAATGAGGAAAGCACCACGGAAAGCGACACCGCCCTCAGACTCAACGTCGTAGGCTTTACAAATGTCGTGAGCCATGTCAGCGGCCAGAGTGTACTTAACAGGACCGATGCCACCTTCACTGACAGGCGTATTACGCCACGCGTTGTGAGTGAAGTGAGAGTCAATGGAAACACCGATAACTTCAACGTTGCGCTCTTTGAACGCATCGATGCGGTGATCCAGAGCGATCAGCTCGGATGGACAAACGAAAGTGAAGTCCAGTGGGTAGAAGAACAGAATACCGAACTTGCCACGAATCGCCTCGGACAGGGTAAACTCTTCAACAATCTCGCCATTGCCCAGGACGGCAGGAACAGTAAAGTCAGGAGCTTTCTTGCCAACCAGTACGCCCATGAATTTAATCTCCAAGGTTAAGTATGTATCACTGCGATCATGCAATCGTTGCAGTCATCGCAATCATTGAAGCGACATCATGATACACCTGATAACGGCCTTAGCCTATAAACCCCTGCACAAATATCTATAAATTTTCTCTTTCAAATGATAGATAAAATCTATCAAAGTCGACTAATCCATTTATTTCGGTGATCCGCTCATCCCATGCGATGGAAAATATACCCCTCTGAGACTTGATAGCGACCACAACCGATAACGCTAATAAGAAATATTCTCATTGTTTTTCAGACAGTTATCTTTGACAGAAGCCGATGAGGCTCCATACTTCCTGTGCCTGTAGTTTTTTGGAGAGAAGTATTCTACAGCTCCTGGAAATAGTTCCTGGAAAAAGTCCCTGGAAATAGTTCCTGGAAAAAGTCCCTGGAAATAGTTAATGGAATGAAAGCCCCCTTTAATTCATGACTGTATGGAGCCCCTGTTATGCAAGGCGAAAAAGGTGTTCTGGATCATCTGAATCAAGTACTTATGAATGAACTGACTGCCATTAATCAGTACTTTCTACACGCACGAATGCTAAAGAACTGGGGAGTCAACAAACTCGGCCAGTATATATATAAGGAATCCATTGACGAGATGTGGCATGCCGACTGGTTGATTGAGCGAATTCTTTTTCTGGAAGGCATGCCTGACTTCAAATACATGCAAAAGCCGATCATTGCCGCAGACGTTAAAGGCATTCTGGAAGCTGACCTGCAACAGGAGTTGAAAGCGATTCCACCTCTGAAGGATGCCATCGATGTCTGTGAAAAGGTGGGTGATTACGGCTCACGCCAGTTACTGGAAAAAATTCTGGCTGCGGAAGAAGAGCATATGGATAGTCTGGAAGTCCATCTGTACCGTATCAAAACCATGGGAATGGAAAATTATCTGCTCTCTCAGAGTGAGGAAGACTAGGCGGGAGGATTCTGTCCTCCCCACCTTGAAGAAGGCTGAAATTATTCAGCACCTTCCTCTTTGCCGACAGCAGCCTTGATCATCTTCTGAAGGTCGCCGCTGTTGTACATCTCGATCAAAATGTCGCTGCCACCCACCAGCTCCCCCTTAATCCAGAGCTGCGGGAAGGTTGGCCAGTTGGCGTATTTTGGCAGGTTGGCACGAATTTCCGGGTTAGCCAGAATGTCTACGAATGCGAACTGCTCGCCACAAGCCATCAGAACCTGCACAGCTTTGGAGGAAAATCCGCACTGAGGCAGCTTGGGAGAACCTTTCATATAGAGCAGAATGTCATGTGTTTCAATCTGCTCTTTAATTTGATCCATGATATCCATGAAATCACCTCATCACCGAAATGGAATCAACGGCTTTTCAAATAAGCTGTTGGAACTGGGGCTCTGCATTCTAAAGAAAATACCTGACTTACACCATTGGTTATACCGAAATCCGGTCAGATAATGACTGCCCAACCACTGCATGACCTACGGATTCAACCTTTCAGTATTCGCCTGAGCTCCTCAATTTCAGCCTCGTCAGCAAAATCTGTGGCGCATTTCTGTGTCGAAAGTGCTGGCAACCTCTTTCCAAGAAAGCTTTCTGGCCCAGTTTGCCAGAACGACACAAATCTTTTTTAGAAAATACTCCCACACCCATCAAGCAACTCCAGTTCCTGACAACTCTGATAAACATCAGGATCAACATCGGATAATAAAGGGTCTTGCTTTTTTAAACGCTCTATTTTGCTGCATGCCCGTTGCCTCCATACTTCCAGTATGTGGGTAGCGCTATCGATTTTGGCTTTTTTAAGGAGGGTCACTGTATGCATAAGCTCTATTTCATTCTCGTACTCCTCCAGTAAATTCAGTATTTCGGTGCCAAAAATTTCTGTCTGGTTCAGCTTTAACCATAAACTGGCAAAGGCCTGCTTTTCTCGTTTGTCGTCCAGAATAGCCAGAATATGAACAGGTAGCGGATTAAAGGAGGCTGCTTCAACAGCACCGTTTGCTCCCGGCTCTCCGTTTGCGGTCAGTCTGGCTTTGCGTCTTTGGATGTATACCGGGTCATCGGAATTTAAACGCCTTTGCCATTGGTCTGCTGTCACATAATAGTGTTCAGACGTCTCGGTGATTTTCAAAACAGTCCTGAACTGTTCCTCTGACCAGTTGCTGATTACCATTTTTTCATCCTGTATTTCCAGCTGTGGCATTGGAAAGCGGTAGTTTTGAACTCCGTCTCCTGGCAGTTCAACCTCAAGCCATTGCCCTTTGACGGTGAAAGACATCTCATTGAGGTTCTGCATCAACACAGCAATATAGCTCAGGGCTAACTGTTCTCCTGATGGGATAAGTCCAGTGACAGGTATCTCAACATGGTTATTGTCGGTTGTTCGCATCCCGGACAGAAAGTGATCGGGAATATCGTTATCCCAGGGTAGCAGACTATGGGTTTTGAGCAGCGCTTCGAACAGTATCTGGATGCCTTCTTTGGTAATGTCATGGGTTGTTAGTTGCAGGCAGGCTTCAAGCAGCTTGCTTAACCAATGGGTAGAATGCTCTTTGCTGAGTTTTTGCAAAGCGCTCAACGAGGGAAACAGATTGAATACAGCCCGGGCATGGCTGGTATCCAGAAAACGCAGCTGATCATCTTTTGTTAAGGGTTGCAGAATTTCCAGATAGAGCCCTTGCATATATTCGAGTTTCAGCACCGCCGACAATGGTTGCAACCGGGCTGAGTACTGCTCCCATAGTCCTTTATCCGGCAATGACTTCAGCCGCTTGGCAAAAAAGACAAAACGCTCCCTGTCTTCATCGGAAGAAAACAGAAACATTGCTCTATTTAACACGCGCAAAGGCACGGCTTTCATTGAATGGCGCCACAAAAAATGCTTATCCAGTTGATTAGCCTGAAGGTAACGTTTGACGCTTTTCCCTCCAGAAGAAGATAAAAGCCCTATCAATGATTCCAGCATCAGAACCGTTTTAGTCTGTACATGAAATTGGCAGAACTGTTTTAAAACCGTCCATTTTAGCGACCAGTCTGGCTTAGGGGTGGAAAGATAAAGAGCGACTGTTTTTATCTGGCAATTGTATTTGTCACCTTCTTCATCCTCTGAATCGCTATTGTATTCGTCATTTCCCTCATTATCCGGACTGTTATGTTCTCCAGTAAATTCTGTAGACAGCCACTGTTTCATTTGTGTTTCCTGATGTTGAAGCACTTCAGTAGCAGGTAGCCCCTCTGATTTCCAGAGTCTGGTCATAATTTGCAATAGCAGATAATTGGGTGCCCCCTGGTAACGTATCCAGCCCAGCACTTTTTTCACAGGCTCATATTTGGGCAAGCCTCGGCCATTATTCATGGACGAGAAAGCGCGGAACAACTTCATATTGAACACGCCATCTTTGTGTTTCCATTCCGGCCAGTTCAGCACTTCTTTCACTTTTTCATGTTTGAGCATGCCTCTGGTATTTTTCATGGACGAGAAAGCGCGGAACAGCTCCATATTGAACTCGCCAGCCTTGTCTTTCCATTCCGGCCAGCCCAGCACCTCTTTCACTTGCTGATGCCCGGGCACACCCCGACCATTATTCATCGACGAGAAAGCGCGTAATAACTTCATATCAAACACACCATCTCTGTCTTTCCATTCCGGCCAACCCAGAACCTCTTTCACTTCCTCATGTTTGGGCAAACCTCTTGCGCTGAACATTGATGAGAAGGCGCGAAACAGCTCCATACTGAACTCACCATCCATATCTTTCCATTCTGGCCAGCCCAGCACCTCTTTCACTTGTTGATGCCCGGGCACGCACCGACCATTATTCATGGACGAGAAAGCGCGGAATAACTTCATATTGAACACACCATCCCTGTCTTTCCATTGCGGCCAGCCCAGAACCTCTTTCACTTCCTTATGTTTGAGCATGCCTCTAGAGGTGTACATCGATGAAAAAGAGCGGAACAGTTCCATATTGAACTCGCCATCTTTGTCTTTCCATTCCGGCCAGCCCAGTACATCTTTCACTTCCTCATGTTTGAGGATGCCTCTGCTATGATTCATGGACGAGAAGGCACGGAATAGATTCATATTGAACTCGCCATCCTTGTCTTTCCATTCCGGCCAGCCCAGCACCTCTCTCACTTCATCATGTTTGAGCATGCCTCCAGCGGCGTACATCGATGAGAAAGAGCGGAACAGTTCCATACTGAACTCGTCATCCTTGTCTTTCCATTCCGGCCAAGACAGCACCTCTTTCACTTCCTCATGTTTGAGCATGCCTCTGCCATGATTTATGGATGAGAAGGCACAGAACAGCTCCGTATTCAACTCGCCATCCTTGTCTTTCCATTCCGGCCAGCCCAGCACCTCTTTCACTTCCTCATGTTTGAGCACGCCTCTGGTGTGATTCATGGATGAGAAGCTGCGGAACAATTTCATATTGAACTCTCCATCCCCGTCTTTCCATTCCGGCCAACCCAGCACTTTTTTTACTTCCTCATGTTTGAGCATGCCTTTATTACTGTTCATGGATGAGAAGGCGCGGAGCCGCTCCATACTGAATGAGCCATACTTGTCGTTCCATTCAGGCCAGGCCAGCACCTCTTTCACTTCCTCATGGTTGAGCATGCCTCTGCTATGGTTCATGGACGAGAAGGCGCGGTACAGCTCCATATTGAACACGCCATCCTTGCCTTTCCACTCCGGCCAACCCAGCACCTCTTTCACTTCCTTATGTTTGAGCATGCCTCTGGTATGATTCATGGACGAGAAGGATCGGAACAGCTCAATGTTAAACTCGCCATCCTTGTCTTTCCATTCCGGCCAAGACAGCAACTTTTTCACTTCCTCATGTTTGGGTAAGCCTCTAGTGTTGTACATGGATGAGAAAGTGCGGAATAGCTCCGTATTGAACTCGCGATTCTTGTTTTTCCATTCCGGCCAGCCCAGCACCTCTTTCACCTGCTTATATTTGAGCATGCCTTTGCTACTGTTCATGGACGAGAAGGCGCGAAACAGCTCCATACTGAATTTGCCATCCTTGTCTTTCCACTCCGGCCAGCCCAGCACCTCTTTCACTTCCTCATGTTCAAGCATGCCTCTGCCATGGTTCATAGACGAGAAGGCGCGGAACAGCAACGTATTGAACTCGCCATCCTTGTCTTTCCACAACGGCCAGCCCAGTACCTCTTTCACTTCCTCATGTTTGGGCACACCATGGCCATTATTCATGGACGAGAAAGAGCGGAACAGTTCGATATTGAACTCGCCATTCTTGTTTTTCCATTCAGGCCAGCCCAGTATTAATTTCACTTTCTTATGTGTGGGCAAACCTTTGCTATTATCCATGGACGAGAAGGCTCGGAACAGTTCCATATTGAACTCGCCAGCTTTGTCTTTCCATTCCGGCCAGCCCAGCACCTCTTTGACTTCCTCATGTTTGGGCAAGCCTCTGCCATGATTCATGGACGAGAAAGAGCGGAACAGTTCGATATTGAACTCACCATTCTTGTTTTTCCATTCTGGCCAGCCCAGGATTGCTTTCACTTCCTTATGTGTGGGCACGCCTTTGGTATTATTCATGGACGAGAAGGAAGTCAAAACATCCAAACTTGCTAAATATTCGAGTTCACTCTGGCTACTTTCTGCAAAACTACGGATATGTTTTTTACTATTATGTAGCATGCCGGTCAGCATGCCTGTATTTTTGAAGTTTTCAGAAAGGTGCCCAAAAAATGCGGTGGCATTATCGAAGAGGCCATTAAAAGAATTTCTCTCTACGAAACCAAGCAGCTTATAAAAAGAGTCCTTTACAGTGATGTTTTTTTTCTTGAATACCTCTATCAGGGTTTGCGCTTTTTCCAGCTCTTCCTGACTTAATTTGTACTTGATATTTGCTTTTATTTTTTCCAATGGGTCATCGGGGATCTGAGTGTCTGGCGGTTTCTTTTTTTTGGCCGCTGGTTCAGCAACAGCTGTTGAATTTTTTCTCTTTCTACCCGGGCCCTTCTTTTTTTTCGGAGCGGGCTCTGGTGAATCCGGTTCTGCTTCTTCCCGGATTCGCCCTACCCTTTTGTTACCCTGAATGCCCGACAGGCACTTGTTGCACAACAACGCTGAAGCTGCCGTCTGATTTGCTACACGTCCTAATTCCTGTGGATTCAATGCCTTGTCACACCTCGAACAAGCGACAAGCGAATGTCTGGTATTCTGCTCAGCTGAGGGTTTCAGTGGGTCATCGCCTCCACGACCATTGGCGCCTGTCGAACCGGTTCCCAAGTTACGGGCAGAAGGTCCGCTTGTCTGGCCGGTCTGACCAGTTGTCGCGGTCGTTGATGCTTTGGTCGTTCGGGAGGATTTGTTCTTTTTCCCGTTGCCCGTCTGTCGGCCAGAATATTTGCCAGAAACCATCTCACGGTAAACTCTGAGTTCCTGACCATTCTCTGCCAGCCATGTTTGAACCAGCCCCGGTTGCATCGTGCCGGGGGCTGAGCTTTCCAGATCAAGAAGATCGGCTTCAATTACCATGATCCGGTCTGACAAAATTCGGGCAAGTGTGGTTTGGCCTGTCATAATTGCCCAATGTCGTTTGATTCGTAATATTGGAAGCAGTTGCTTTTTTTGCTGCAGACAAGTTTGGACAGGGTCAGGAATAAGGGTAAGGTCAGGTTGGGGCTCTGAGTCAAGACTCCCGCTGTTTCTGTCAGGTGGCTTATCGTCATCATCTCCTCCGGCGGTGCCCCTGACGATCAGTCCATTAGAAGTGTTCTCCAGAACTTCAGGGGGCACGTAAAACTCTAACAACTCGTTCCCAGGCTCCGGAGGCTGTCGCAAAAGCCCAATAACTCGTTCCCACGCTCCGAGGTCGTCATTTCCGCGAAAGCGGGAATCCAGCGCCAACGGTGGATCCCTGCCTTCTCGGGGATGACAAGGCCAATGGGGAACCATAGTTTTGTGACACCCTCGAAGAGGATCGGGCTGTCCAGGTTCAGCCAACTTATTGGAATACAGGAAATGAGCTGGTAGCGGGCTTGAGCCGACTAATTCCAATGCATGCATCGAACTCCCAAACAACATCGTCACTGGCAGAAGCAGTGATCGGACCATCAAGCAGGCAGTTTTTTTTTGTTGTGAGCGTCTCATAGATCCCGGCTAACAAAATCAGCTTCTGTGAATCCATTCGCTAGTGGAAAAAATTCGTACGTCATCCGACTTAGGCCTGATGATTCACGTTTGCGCTAGATTTTATAGCACCGCACTGGCAAGGTTGCCATGAACGGAGTTGACAGACAGTTTGTTTTCAGAAGCCTTATCAGACGACACAAGTCTTTTTAGAAAATACTCCCACACCCATCAAGCAGCTCCAGTTCCTGACAACCCTGATAAACATCAGGATCAACATCGGATAATAAAGGGTCTTGCTTTTTTAACTGTTCTATTTTGTTGCACGCCCGTTGCCTCCATGCTTCCAGTATGTGGGTAGCGCTATCGATTTTGGCTTTTTTAAGGAGGGTCACTGTATGCATAAGCTCCATTTCGCTCTCATACTCATCCAGTAAATTCAGTATTTCGCTGCCAAAAATTTCTGTCTGGTTCAGTTTTAACCATAAACTGCCAAACGCCTGTTTTTGTGGTTCCAATTCATTCGCCGACTGACATGCTTCAGCTTGCCTGGATTGAACGTTATCCAGTTTCTGCCATTGATCTGCAGTCAAATAATAGTGTTCAGATATCCCGGTGATTTTCAAAACAGTCCTGAACTGTTCCTCTGACCAGTTGCTGATTACCATTTTTTCATCCTGTATTTCCAGCTGTGGCATTGGAAAGCGGTAGTTTTGAACTCCGTCTCCTGGCAGTTCAACCTCAAGCCATTGCCCTTTGACGGTGAAAGACATCTCATTGAGGTTCTGCATCAACACAGCAATATAGCTCAGGGCTAACTGTTCTCCTGATGGGATAAGTCCAGTGACAGGTATCTCAACATGGTTATTGTCGGTTGTTCGCATCCCGGACAGAAAGTGATCGGGAATATCGTTATCCCAGGGTAGCAGACTATGGGTTTTGAGCAGCGCTTCGAACAGTATCTGGATGCCTTCTTTGGTAATGTCATGGGTTGTTAGTTGCAGGCAGGCTTCAAGCAGCTTGCTTAACCAATGGGTAGAATGCTCTTTTCTGAGTTTTTGCAAAGCGCTCAACGAGGGAAACAGATTGAATACAGCCCGGGCATGGCTGGTATCCAGAAAACGCAGCTGATCATCTTTTGTTAAGGGTTGCAGAATTTCCAGATAGAGCCCTTGCATATATTCGAGCTTCAGCACCGCCGACAATGGTTGCAACCGGGCTGAGTACTGCTCCCATAGTCCTTTATCCGGCAATGACTTCAGCCGCTTGGCAAAAAAGACAAAACGCTCCCTGTCTTCATCGGAAGAAAACAGAAACATTGCTCTATTTAACACGCGCAAAGGCACGGCTTTCATTGAATGGCGCCACAAAAAATGCTTATCCAGTTGATTAGCCTGAAGGTAACGTTTGACGCTTTTCCCTCCAGAAGAAGATAAAAGCCCTATCAATGATTCCAGCATCAGAACCGTTTTTGTCTCTTTATGGTATTGGCAGAACTGTTTTAAAACTGTCCATGTTAGCGACCAGTCTGGCTTAGGGGTGGAAAGATAAAGAGCGACTGTTTTTATCTGGCGACTGCATTTGTCCTCTTCATCATCTGAGTCGCTATTGTATTCGTCATCTCCTTCATTATCCGGGTTGCTGTGTTCTCCGGTAAGTTCTGTAAGCAGTAACTGTTTCAGTTGTGTTTCCCAGTGTTGCAGCATCTTGATAGCAGGCAGCCCTTCTGATACTAGGAGCCTGAGCATTATTTGCAGTAGCCTGTGATTGAGCGCCCCTCGGCAACCTATCCAGTCCAGCACTTTTTTCACAGACTCATGTTTGGGCAAGCCTTGGCCGTGATTCATAGAGGAGAAAACGCGGAGCAGCTTCATATTGAGTTCGCCACCCTTGTGTTTCCATTCAGGCCAGCCGAGCACCTCCTTCACGCTCTCATGTTTGAGCATACCTCTTCTATTGTTCATGGATGAAAAGGCGCGGAACAGTTCCATATTGAACTCGCCATCCTTGTGTTTCCATTCAGGCCAACCCAACATCTCTTTCACTTGCTCATGTTTGAGCATGCCTTTACCACTGTTCATGGATGAGAAGGAACGGAACAGATCCATAATGAACTCGCCACCCTTGTCTTTCCATTCAGACCAGGCCAACACCGCTTTCACTTCCTTTTGTTTGAGCATGCCTTTGCCACTGTTCATGGATGAGAAGGCGCGGAACAGCTCCATACTGAACTCGCCAAACTTGTCTTTCCATTCCAGCCAGCCCAGCACCTCTTTCACTTCCTCGTGTTTAATCAATCCCTTGCTGCTATTCATGGACGAGAGGGCGCGGAACAGCTCAATGTTGAACTCGCCATACTTGTCTTTCCATTCCGGCCAGCCCAGCACCTCTTTCACTTCCTGTTGTTTTAGGATGCCTTTGCCATGATTCATAGATGAGAAGGCGCGGAACAGCTCCATACTGAACTCGCCATCCTTGTCCTTCCATTCCGGCCAGCCCATCACCTCTTTCACTTCTTTTTTTTTGAGCACGCCTTTACCATTGTTCATGGATGAGAAGGCGCGGAACAGCTCCATACTGAACTCGCCATCCTTGTCCTTCCATTCAGGCCAGCCCAGCACCTCTTTCACTTGCTCATGTTTGAGCATGCCTTTGCGATTGTTCATTGACGAGAAGGATCGGAACAACTTCGTATTAAACTCGCCATCCCTGTCTTTCCATTCCGGCCAGTTCAGCACCTCTTTCACTTCCTCTTGTTTGAGCATGCCTTTGCCACTGTTCATGGATGAGAAGGAGCGGAACAGCTCCATACTGAACTCGCCATCCTCATCTTTCCATTCCGGCCAACCCAGCACCTCTTTCACTTGCTCATGTTTGAGCATGCCTTTGCCATGATTCATAGACGAGAAGGAGCGGAACAGCTCAATGCTTAACTCGCCATCCTTGTCTTTCCATTCCGGCCAGCCCAGCACCTCTTTGACTTCCTCATGTTTAATCATGCCCTTGCTGCTATTCATAGACGAGAAGGCGCGGAACAGCTCCATACTGAACTCGCCATCCTTGTCCTTCCATTCTGGCCAGCCCAGCACCTCCTTGACTTCCTCATGTTTAATCATGCCCTTGCTGCTATTCATAGATGAGAAGGAGCGGAACAGCTCTATACTGAACTCGCCATCCTTGTCCTTCCATGCCGACCAGCCCAACACCGCTTTCACTTCCTTTTGTTTGAGCATGCCTTTGCCACTATTCATGGATGAAAAGGCGCGGAACAGCTCCATACTGAACTCGCCAAACTTGTCCTTCCATTCCGGCCAGCCCAGCACCTTTTTCACTTCCTTTTTTTTGAGCACGCCTTTACCATTGTTCATGGATGAGAAGGCGCGGAACAGCTCCATACTGAACTCGCCATCGTTGTCTTTCCATTCCGGCCAGCCCAACATCGCTTTCACTTCCTCTTGTTTGAGCATGCCTTTACCACTGTTCATGGATGAGAAGGAGCGGAATAGCTCAATACTGAACTCGCCAACCTTGTCTTTCCATTCCGACCAGGCCAGCACTTCTTTCACTTCTTCATGTTTAATCATGCCTTTACCACTGTTCATGGATGAGAAGGCGCGGAACAGTTCCATACTGAACTCGCCATCCTTGTCTTTCCACTCCGGCCAGCCCAACACCTCTTTCACTTGCTCATGTTTGAGGATGCCTTTGGCATGATTCATAGACGAGAAGGATCGGAACAACTTCGTATTAAACTCACCATCCCTGTCTTTCCATTCTGGCCAGCCCAGTATTGCTTTCACTTGTTCATGTGTGGGCACGCCTTTGCCATTATTCATGGACGAGAAAGAAGTCACTACATCTGAACTCGCTAAATATTCGAGTTCATCCTGGCTACGCTCTGCAAAACTACGGATATGTTTTTTGCTATTATCCAGCATGCCGGTCAACATGCCTGTATTTTTGAAGTTTTCAGAAAGGTACCCAAAAAAGGCGGCGGCATTATCGAAGAAACCATTAAAAGAATCTCTATCTACGAAACCAAGCAGCTTATAAAAGGTCTTTTTTACAGTGATGTTTTTTTTCTTGAATATCACCATCAGGGTTTGCACTTTTTTCAGCTCTTCCTGACTTAATTCGTACTTGATATTTGCTTTTATTTTTTCTAACGGATCATCGGGAATTTGAGTGTCTGGCAGTTTCTTTTTTTTGGCCGCTGGTTCAGCAACAGCTGTTGAATTATTTCTTTTTCTACCCGGGCCTTTCTTTTTTTTCGGAGCGGGCTCTGGTGAATTCGATTCTGCTTCTTCCCGGATTCGTCTTACCCTTTTGTTACCTTGAATGCCCGACAGGCACTTGTCGCACAACAACGCTGAAGCTGCTGTCTGATTTGCTACACGTCCTAACTCCTGCGGATTCAATGCCTTGTCACACTTCGAACAAGCTACATGCGAATGTGCGGCATCCTGCCCAGCTGAGGGTTTCAGTGGGTCATCGCCTCCACGACCATTGGCGCCTGTCGAACCGGTTCCCCTGATACGGGCGGCAGATCCGCTTGCCTGGCCGGTCTGAACTATTGTCGCGGTCGGTGATGCTTTGGTCGTTCGGGAGGATGAATTCTTTTTCCCGTTACCCGTCTGTCGGCCAGAATATTTGCCAGAAACCATCTCACGGTAAACTCTGAGTTCCTGATCATTCTCTGCCAGCCATGTCTGAACCAGCCCCGGTTGAATCGTGCCAGGGTCTGACCTTCCCAGATCAAGAAGATCGGCTTCAATCACCATGATCCGGTCTGACAAAATTCGGGACAGGGTGGTCTGGCCTGTTATAATGGCCCATAGTCGTTTGATTTGTAATATTATAAGCAGTTGCTTTTTTTGCTGCAGACAAGCTTGGACAGGATCAGGAATAAGGGTAAGGACAGGTTGAGGTTTTGGGTCAGGACTCCGGCTGTTTCCGTCAGGTGGCTTATCGCCATCATCTCCTCCGGCGGCGCCCCTGGCGATCAGTCCATTAGAAGTGTTCTCCAGAACTTTAGGGGGCGCGTAAAACTCTAACAACTCGTTTCCAGGCTCCGGAGGCTGTCGCAAAAGCCCAACAACTCGTTCCCACGCTCTGAGGTCGTCATTCCCGCGAAGGCGGGAATCCAGCGCCAACGGTGGATCCCTGCCTTCTCGGGGATGACAAGGCCAGGGGGGCACCGGGCAGTATGGTTCTGGTGGTGAGTCAGTGTGGATTCCCGCCTTCGCGGGAATGACGAGAATGAAGCCGGGAATGACGGGAATGACGGGAATGACGGGAATGACGGGAATGACGGGAATGACGGGAGTCAACTCGTGACACCCTCGAAGAGGATCGGGCTGTCCAGGTTCAGTCAACTTATTGGAATACAGGTAGTGAGCTGGTAGCGGGCTTGAGCCGACTAATTCCAATGCATGCAGCGAATCCCCAAACGACATCGTCACTAGCACAAGCAGTGATCGAACCATCGAGCAGGCAGCTTTTTTTTGTTGTGAGCGTCTCATAGATCCCGGCTAATAAAATCAGCTTCTGTGAATCCCTGCTAGTAGAAAAAATTCGTACGTCATCCGGCTTAGGCCTGATGATTCACGTTTGCGCTAGATTTTATAGCACCGCACTGGCAAGCTTGCTATGAACAGAGTTGGCAGACAGTTTGTATTTAGAAGCCTTATCAAACGACGAAAGTCTTTTTAAAAAATACTCCCGCATTCATCAAGCAGCTCCAGTTCCTGACAACTCTGATAAACATCAGGATCAACATCGGATAATAAAGGGTCTTGCTTTTTTAACTGTTCTATTTTGTTGTACGCCCGTTGCCTCCATGCTTCCAGTATGTGGGTAGCGCTATCGATTCTGGCTTTTTTAAGGAGGGTCGCTGTATGCATAAGCTCCATTTCGCTCTCATACTCCTCCAGTAAATTCAGTATTTCGGTGCCAAAAATTTCTGTCTGGTTGAGCTTTAACCATAAACTGCCAAACGCCTGTTTTTGTGGTTCCAATTCATTCTCTGGCTGACATGCTTCAGCTTGCCTGGATTGAACGTTATCCAGTTTCTGCCATTGATCTGCAGTCAAATAATAGTGTTCAGATATCCCGGTGATTTTCAAAAAAGTCCTGAACTGCTCCTCTGACCAGTTGCTGATGGCCATTTTTTCACTCTGTATTTTCAGCTGTGGCATTGGGTAGCGATAGGTCTGAACATCATCACCCGATACTTCAACCTCAAGCCACTGACCTTTGACGGTAAAAGACATCTTATTGAGGTTCTGCATCAACACAGAGATATAGCTCAGGGCCAACTGTTCTCCTGATTGGATAAGTCCGGAGACAGGTATCTCAACATGGTTATTGTCGGTTGTTCGCATCCCGGACAGAAAGTGATCGGGAATATCGTTATCCCAGGGTAGAAGACTATGGGTTTTGAGCAGTGCTTCGAACAGTATCTGGATGCCTCCTTTGGTGATGTCATGGGTTTTTAGTTGCAGGCAGGCTTCAAGCAGCTTCTTCAACCAATGGGAAGAATGCTCTTTGCTGAGTTTTTGCAGGGCACTCAACGAGGGAAACAGATCAAATACAGCCTGGGCATGGCTGGCATCCAGAAAACGCAGCTGATCATCTTTTGTTAAGGGCTGCAGGATTTCCAGATAGAACCTTTGCATAGAGTCGAGTTTCAGCACCGCCGACAAGGGTTGCAATAGGGCAGAGTACTGCTCCCATAGTCTTTTATCCGGCAATGACTTCAGCCGCTTGACAAAATAGACAAAACGCTCCCTGCCTTCATCGGAAGAACACAGGAACATTGCTCTATTTAACATGTGCAAAGGCACGGCTTTTATTGAATGACGCCACAAAAAATGCTGATCCTGTTGATTAGCCTGAAGGTAGCGTTTGACGCTTTTCCCTCCAGAAGAAGATAAAAATCCTATCAATGATTCCAGCATCAGAAGCGTTTTAGTCTCTTTATGCAATTGGCAGAACTCTTTTAAAACCCTCCATTTTAGCGACCAGTCTGGCTTAGGGGTGGAAAGATAAAGAGCAACTGTTTTTATCTGGCGATTGTATTTATCCTCTCCTTCATTATCCGGGCTGCTGTGTTCTCGGGTAAGTTCTGTAAGCAGTAACTGTTTCAGTTGTGTTTCCCAGTGTTGCAGCATCTTGATAGCAGGTAGCCCTGTTGATACCCAGAGCCTGGACATGATTTGCAGTAGCCTGTGATTGGGCGCTCCGCAGCAACCTATCCAGTCCAGCACTTTTTTCACAGGATCATGCTTGGGCAAGCCTTGGCCGTGATTCATAGACGAGAAAACGCGGAACAGCTTCATATTGAGTTCGCCACCCTTGTGTTTCCATTCAGGCCAGCCGAGCACCTCTTTCACTTTTTCATGTTTGAGCATACCTCTGTTATTATTCATAGATGAAAAGGCGCGGAACAACTCCATATTGAACTCGCCATTCTTGCCTTTCCATTCCGGCCAGCCCAACATCTCTTTCACTTCCTTTTGTTTGAGCATGTCTTTGCCACTATTCATGGACGAGAAGGCGCAGAACAGCTCCATATTGAACTCGCCATCCTTGTCCCTCCATTCCGGCCAGCTCAGCACCTCTTTCACTTGCTCATGCTTGAGGATGCCTTTACCATTGTTCATGGATGAGAAGGAGCGGAACAGCTCCATACTGAACTCGCCATCCCTGTCTTTCCATTCCGACCAGGCCAGCACCTCTTTCACTTCCTCATGTTTGAGGATGCCTTTACCGTTGTTCATGGATGAGAAGGAGCGCAACAGCTCCATACTGAACTCGCCATTCTTGTCTTTCCATTCCGGCCAGCCCAGCACCTCTTTCACTTGCTCATGTTTGAGGATGCCTCTGCCATGATTCATGGATGAGAAGGAGCGGAACAGCTCCATACTGAACTCGCCATACTTGTCCTTCCATTCAGGCCAACCAAAAATCTCTTTCACTTCCTTTTTTTTGGGCACGCCTTTACTATTGTTAATGCATGAGAAGGAGCGAAACAGCTCAATGTTGAACTCGCCTTCTTTGTCCTTCCATTCCGGCCAGCCCAGTAACTCTTTCACTTCCTCATGTTTGAGCATACCTTTGCCACTATTCATTGACGAAAAGGATCGGAGCAACTTCGTATTAAACTCGCCATCCCTGTTTTTCCATTCCGGCCAGTTCAGCACCTCTTTCACTTCCTTTCGTTTGAGCATGCCTTTACCATTGTTCATGGATGAGAAGGAGCGGAACAGCTCCATATTGAACTCGCCATCCTTGTCTTTCCATTCCGGCCAGCACAGCACCTCTTTCACTTGCTCATGTTTGAGGATGCCTTTACCTCTGTACATGGATGAGAAGGAGCGGAACAGCTCGATATTGAACTCGCCATCCTTGTCTTTCCATTCCGGCCAGCCCAGCACCTCTTTCACTTGCTCATGTGTGGGCACGCCTTTACCACTGCTCATGGATGAGAAGGAGCGGAACAGCTCTATATTGAACTCGCCATCCTTGTCTTTCCATTCCGGCCAGCCCAGCATCTTTGTCACTTGCTCATGTTTGAGCATGCCTTTACCATTGTTCATGGTTGAGAAGGAGCGGAAATACTCAATGTTGAACTCGCCATTCTTGTCCTTCCATTCCGGCCAGCCCAGCAGCTCTTTCAATTGCTCATGTTTGAGGATGCCTCTACGATTGCTCATAGACGAGAAGGAACGGAACAGTTCCATATTGAACTCGCCATCCTTGTCTTTCCATTCCGGCCAGCCCAGCACCTCTTTCACATGCTCATGTGTGGGCACGCCTTTACTATTGTTCATGGATGAGATGGAGCGGAACAGCTCCATATTGAACTTGCCATCCTTGTCTTTCCATTCCAGCCAGCCCAGCACCTCTTTAACTTGCTCATGTTTAATCATGCCTTTGCCATGATTCATAGATGAGAAGGAGCGGAATAGCTCAATACTGAACTCGCCATCCCTGCCTTTCCATTCCGACCAGGCCAGCACCTCTTTCACTTGCTTATGTTTGATGATGCCTTTGTTATGATTCATGGATGAGAAGGAGCGGAACAGCTCCATATTGAACTTGCCATCCTTGTCTTTCCATTCCAGCCAGCCCAGTACCTCTTTCACTTCCTCATGTTTAATCATGCCCTTGCTGCTATTCATAGACGAGAAGACGCGGAACAGCTCCATACTGAACTCGCCATCCTTGTCTTTCCACTCCGGCCAGCCCAGCATCTCTTTCACTTCCTCATGTTTGGGTAAGCCTTGGCCATTATTCATGGACGAGAAAGAGCGGAACAGTTCGATATTGAACTCGCCATCTTTGTCTTTCCATTCAGACCAGCCCAGTATTGCTTTCACTTGTTCATGTGTGGGCACGCCTTTGCTATTATTCATGGACGAGAAAGAAGTCACTACCTCTAAACTCGCTAAATATTCGAGTTCATCCTGGTTACGCTCTGCAAAACTACGGATATGTTTTTTGCTATTATTCAGCATGCTGGTCAGCATGCCTGTATTTTTGACGTTTTCAGAAAGGTGCCCAAAAAAAGCAGCGGCATTATCGAAGAAGCCATTAAAAGAATCTCTATCTACGAAACCAGACAGCTTATAAAAAGTGTTTTTTACAGTGATGTTTTTTTTCTTGAATACCGCCACCAGGGTTTGCACTTTTTCCAGCTCTTCCTGACTTAATTCGTACTTGATATTTGCTTTTATTTTTTCTAACGGATCATCTGGAATTTGAGTGTCAGCCGGTTTCTTTTTTTTGGCCGCTGGTTCAGCAACAGCGGTTGAATTATTTCTCTTTCTACCCGGCCCCTTCTTTTTTTTCGGAGCGGGCTCTGATGAATACGGTTCTGTTTCTTCCCGGATTCGTCTTACCCTTTTGTTACCTTGAATTCCCGACAGGCACTTGTCGCACAACAACGCTGAAGCTGCTGTCTGATTTGCTACACGTCCTAATTCCTGTGGATTCAGTGCTTTGTCACACTTCGAACAAACGACAACTGAATTTCCGGTATTCTGCTCAGCTGAGGGTTTTAGTGGGTCATCGCCTCCACGACCATTGGCGCCTGTCGAACCGGCTCCCCTGTCACAGGCAGAAGGTCCGCTTGTCTGGCCGGTCTGACCTGTTGTTGCGGTCGTTGATGCTTTGGTCTTTCGGGAGGTTGTATTCCTTTTCCCGTTACCCGCCTGTCGGCCAGAATATTTGTCAGAAACCATCTCACGGTAAACTCTGAGTTCCTGACCATTCTCTGCCAACCATGTCTGAACCAGCCCCGGTTGAATCGTGCCAGGGTCTGACCTTTCCAGATCAAGAAGATCAGCTTCAATCACCATGATCCGGTCTGACAAAATCCGCGCCAGCGTGGTCTGGCCTGATATAATCGCCCATAGTCGTTTGATTTGTAATATTATAAGCAGTTGCTTTTTTTGCTGCAGACAAGTTTGGACAGGATCAGGAATAAGGGTAAGGACAGGTTGACGCTCTGGGTCACGACTCCCACTGTTTCCGTCAGGTGGCTTATCGTCATCACCTCCTCCGTCGGTGCCCCTGACGATCAGTCCATTAGAAGTGTTCTCCAGAACTTCAGGGGGCTCGTAAAACTCCAACAACTCGTTCCCACACTCCGGAGGCTGTCGCAAAAGCCCAACAACTCGTTCCCACGCTCCGAGGTCGCCATTCCCGCGTAGGCGGGAATCCAGCTCCAACGGTGGATCCCTGCCTTCTCGGGGATGACAAGGCCAGGGGGGCACCGGGCAGTATGGTTCTGGTGGTGAGTCAGTGTGGATTCCCGCCTTCGCGGGAATGACGAGAATGAAGCCGGGAATGACGGGAATGACGGGAGTCAACTCGTGACACCCTCGAAGAGGATCGGGCTGTCCAGGTTCAGCCAACTTATTGGAATACAGGAAATGAGCTGGTAGCGGGCTTGAGCCGACTAATTCCAATGCCTGCAGCGAATTTCCAAACAACATCGTCACTAGCACAAGCAGTGATCGGAGCATCGAGCAGGCAGCTTTTTTTTGTTGTGAGCGTCTCATAGATCCCGGCTAATAAAATCAGCTTCTGTGAATCCATTCGCTAGTGGAAAAAATTCGTACGTCATCCGGCTTAGGCCTGATGATTCACGTTTGCGCTAGATTTTATAGCACCGCACTGGCAAGCTTGCCATGAACGGAGTTGGCAGACAGTTTGTTTTTAGAAGCCTTATCAAACGACGAAAGTCTTTTTAAAAAAAACTCCCGCATTCATCAAGCAACTCCAGTTCCTGACAACTCTGATAAACATCAGGATCAACATCGGATAATAAAGGGTCTTGCTTTTTTAACTGTTCTATTTTGTTGCACGTCCGTTGCCTCCATACTTCCAGTATGTGGATAGCGGTATCGATTTTGGCTTTTTTTAGGAGGGTCACTGTATGCATAAGCTCCATTTCGCTCTCATACTCCTCCAGTAAATTCAGTATTTCGCTGCCAAATATTTCTGTCTGGTTGAGCTTTAACCATAAACTGCCGAACGCCTGTTTTTGTGGTTCCAATTCATTCTCTGCCTGACATGCTTCAGCTTGCCTGGATTGAACGTTATCCAGTTTCTGCCATTGATCTGCAGTCAAATAATAGTGTTCAGATATCCCGGTGATTTTCAAAAAAGTCCTGAATTGTTCCTCTGACCAGTTGCTGATGGCCATTTTTTCACTCTGTATTTTCAGCTGTGGCATTGGGTAGCGATAGGTCTGAACATCATCACCCGATACTTCAACCTCAAGCCACTGACCTTTGACGGTAAAAGACATCTCATTAAGGTTCTGCATCAACACAGCGATATAGCTCAGGGCCAACTGTTCTCCTGATTGGATAAGTCCGGAGACAGGTATCTCAACATGGTTATTGTCGGTTGTTCGCATCCCGGACAGAAAGTGATCGGGAATATCGTTATCCCAGGGTAGAAGACTATGGGTTTTGAGCAGTGCTTCGAACAGTATCTGGATGCCTTCTTTGGTGATGTCATGGTTTTTTAGTTGCAGGCAGGCTTCAAGCAGCTTCTTTAACCAATGAGAAGAATGCTCTTTGCTGAGTTTTTGCAGGGCGCTCAACGATGGAAACAGGTCGAACACAACCCGGGCATGGCTGGCATCCAGAAAACGCAACTGTTGATCCTTTGTTAAGGATTGCAGGATTTCCAGATAGAGCCTTTGCATAGAGTCGAGTTTCAGCACCGCCGACAAGGGTTGCAACCGGGCTGAGTACTGCTCCCATAGTCTTTTATCCGGCAATGACTTCAGCCGCTTGGCAAAAAAGACAAAACGCTCCCTGTCTTCATCGGAAGAACAAAGGAACATTGCTCTATTTAATACGCGCAAGGGCACGGTTTTCATTGAATGACGCCACAAAAAATGCCGATCCTGTTGATTAGCCTGGAGGTAGCGTTTGATGCTTTTCCCTCCAGAAGAAGATAAAAGCCCTATCAATGGTTCCAACATCAGAACCGTTTTAGTCTGTTCATGAAATTGGCAGAACTCTTTTAAAACCGTCCATGTTAGTGACCAGTCTGGCTTAGGGGTGGAAAGATAAAGAGCGACTGTTTTTATCTGGCGATTGAATTTTTCGTCATCTTCTTCATCCTCTGAATCGCTATTGTATTCGTCATTTTCCTCATTATCCGGGCTGTTATGTTCTTCAGTAAATTCTGTAGACAGCCACTGTTTCATTTGTGTTTCCCGATGTTGAAGCACTTGAATAGCAGGTAGCCCCTCTGATTTCCAGAGTCTGGACATAATTTGCAATAGCAGATGACTGGGTGCCCCCTGGTAACGTATCCAGCCCAGCACTTTTTTCACAGGCTCATATTTGAGCAAGCTCCGGCCATTATTCATGGACGAGAAAGCGCGGAACAACTTCATATTGAACCCGCCCTTGTCTTTCCATTCCGGCCAGCTCAGCACCTCTTTCACTTTTTCATGTTTGAGCATGCCTTTGGTATTTTTCATGGACGAGAAGGCGCGGAACAGCTCCATATTGAACTCGCCCTTGTCTTTCCATTCCGGCCAGCCCAGCACCTCTTTCACTTGCTGATGCCCGGGCACACCCTGACCATGACTCATCGACGAGAAAGCGCGTAATAACTTCGTATTGAACACACCATCTCTGTCTTTCCATTCCGGCCAGCCCAGCACCTCTTTCACTTGCTTATGTTTGAGCATGCCTTTGCTATGATTCATAGACGAGAAGGCGCGGAACAGCGCCATATTGAGCTCGCCATCCTTGTCTCTCCATTCCGGCCAGCCCAGCACCTCTTTCACTTGCTTATGTTTGAGCATGCCTTTGCTATGATTCATAGACGAGAAGGCGCGGAACAGCGCCATATTGAGCTCGCCATCCTTGTCTCTCCATTCTGGCCAGCCCAGCACCTCTTTCACTTGTTCATGTTTGAGCATACCTTTGCCATAATTCATAGATGAGAAGGCGCGGAACAGCTCCATACTGAACTCGCCATCCTTGTCTTTCCATTCCAGCCAACCCAACACCTCTTTCACTTCCTTTTGTTTGAGCATGCCTTTGCCTCTATTCATAAACGAGAAGCCGCGGAACAGCTCCATACTGAACTCGCCATCCTTGTCTTTCCATTCCAGCCAAGCGAGCACATCTTTCACTTGCTCATGTTTGAGCATGCCTTTGCCATGATTCATAGACGGGAAGGTCTGGAACAGCTCCATACTGAACTCGCCATCCTTGTCTTTCCATTCCGGCCAGCCCAGCACCTCTTTCACTTGCTCATGTTTGAGCATGCCTTTGCCATGATTCATAGATGAGAAGGAGCGGAACAGCTCCATATTGAATTCGCCATCCTTGTCCTTCCATTCCGGCCAGCCCAGCACCTCTTTCACTTCCTTTTGTTTGAGCATGCCTTTGCCGTTATTCATAGACGAGAAGGCGCGGAGCAGCTCCATACTGAACTCACCATCCTTGTCTTTCCATTCCGGCCAGCTCAGCACCTCTTTCACTTGCTCATGTTTGAGCATGCCTTTGCAATTGTTCATAGATGAGAAGGCGCGGAACAGCTCCATACTGAACTCGCCATCCTTGTCTTTCCATTCCGGCCAGCCCAGCACCTCTTTCACTTGCTCATGTTTGAGCATGCCTTTGCCATGATTCATAGATGAGAAGGTGCGGAACAGCTCCATACTGAACTCGCCATCCTTGCCTTTCCATTCCGGCCAGCCCAGCACCTCTTTCACTTGCTCATGTTTGAGCATGCCTTTACCATTGTTCATGGATGAGAAGGCGCGGAACAACTCCATACTGAACTCGCCATCCTTGTCCTTCCATTCGGGCCAGCCCAGCACCTCTTTCACTTCCTTTTTTTTGAGCACGCCTTTACCATTGTTCATGGATGAGAAGGAGCGGAAAAGCTCCATACTGAACTCGCCATCCTTGTCTTTCCATTCCGGCCAGCCCAGCACCTCTTTCACTTGCTCATGTTTGAGCATGCCTTTGCCATTATTCATAGACGAGAAGGGGCGGAGCAGCTCCATACTGAACTCACCATCCTTGTCTTTCCATTCCGGCCAGCTCAGCACCTCTTTCACTGGCTCATGTTTGAGCATGCCTTTGCTATTATTCATGGATGAGAAGGCGCGGAACAGCTCCATACTGAACTCACCATCCTTGTCTTTCCATTCCGGCCAGCCCAGCACCTCTCTCACTGCCTCATGCTCGGGTACGCCGTGGCCATTATTCATGGACGAGAAAGAGCGGAACAGTTCGATATTGAACTCGCCATCTTTGTCTTTCCATTCAGACCAGCCCAGTATTGCTTTCACTTGCTCATGTGTGGGCACGCCTTTGCCATTATTCATGGACGAGAAAGAAGTCACTATATCTAAACTCGCTAAATATTCGAGTTCATCCTGGCTACGCTCTGCAAAACTACGAATATGTTTTTTGCTATTACCCAGCATGCCGGTCAGCATGCCTGTATTTTTGACGTTTTCAGAAAGATACCCAAAAAAAACGATGGCATTATCGAAGAAACCATTAAAAGACTTTCTATCTACAAGACCAGACAGCTTATAAAAAGTATTTTTTACCGTGATGTTTTTTTTCTTGAATACCGCTACCAGGGTTTGCACTTTTTCCAGCTCTTCCTGACTTAATTCGTACTTGATATTTGCTTTTATATTTTCTAACGGATCATCGGGAATTTGAGTGTCTGGCGGTTTCTTTTTTTTGGCCGCTGGTTCAGCAACAGCGGTTGAATTATTTCTCTTTCTACCCGGCCCCTTCTTTTTTTTCGGAGCGGGTTCTGATGAATCCGGTTCTGTTTCTTCCCGGATTCGTCTTACCCTTTTGTTACCTTGAATGCCCGACAGGCACTTGTCGCACAACAACGCTGAAGCTGCTGTCTGATTTGCTACACGTCCTAATTCCTGTGGATTCAGTGCTTTGTCACACTTCGAACAAACAACAACTGAATTTCCGGTATTCTGCTCAGCTGAGGGTTTTAGTGGCTCATCGCCTCCACGACCATTGGCGCCTGTCGAACCGGTTCCCCTGTTACAAGCAGAAGGTCCGCTTGTCTGGCCGGTCTGACCTGTTGTTGCGGTCGTTGATGCTTTGGTCTTTCGGGAGGTTGTATTCTTTTTCCCGTTACCCGCCTGTCGGCCAGAATATTTGCCAGAAACCATCTCACGGTAAACTCTGAGTTCCTGACCATTCTCTGCCACCCATGTCTGAATCAGCCCCGGTTGAATCGTGCCTGGGTCTGACCTTTCCAGATCAAGAAGATCGGCTTCAATCACCATGATCCGGTCTGTCAAAATCCGCGCCAGCGTGGTCTGGCCTGATATAATCGCCCATAGTCGTTTGATTTGTAATATTATAAGCAGTTGCTTTTTTTGCTGCAGACAAGTTTGGACAGGATCAGGAATAAGGGTAAGGACAGGTTGACGCTCTGGGTCACGACTCCCACTGTTTCTGTCAGGTGGCTTATCGTCATCACCTCCTCCGTCGGTGCCCCTGACGATCAGTCCATTAGAAGTGTTCTCCAGAACTTCAGGGGGCTCGTAAAACTCCAACAACTCGTTCCCACACTCCGGAGGCTGTCGCAAAAGCCCAACAACTCGTTCCCACGCTCCGAGGTCGTCATTCCCGCGTAGGCGGGAATCCAGCTCCAACGGTAGATCCCTGCCTTCTCGGGGATGACAAGGCCAGGGGGGCACCGGGCAGTATGGTTCTGGTGGTGAGTCAGTGTGGATTCCCGCCTTCGCGGGAATGAAGCCGGGAATGACGGGAGTCAACTCGTGACACCCTCGAAGAGGATCGGGCTGTTCAGGTTCAGCCAACTTATTGGAATACAGGAAATAAGCTGGTAGAGGGCTTGAGCCGACTAATTCCAATGCCTGCAGCGAATCTCCAAACAACATTGCCACTAGCACAAGCAGTGATCGGACCATCGAGCAGGCAGCTTTTTTTTGTTGTGAGCGTCTCATAGATCCCGGCTAATAAAATCAGCTTGTGTGAATCCATTCGCTAGTGGAAAAAATTCGTACGTCATCCAACTAGGCATGATGATTGACGTTTGCGCTAGATTTTATAGCACCGCACTGGCGAGCTTGCCATAAACGGATTTGGCAGACAGTTTGTTTTCAGAAGCTTTATCAGGCGACACAAGTCTTTTTAAAAAATACTCCCACACCCATCAAGCAACTCCAGTTCCAGACAACCCTGATAAACATCAGGAGCAACATCGGATAATAAAGGGTCTTGCTTTTTTAACTGTTCTATTTTGTTGCACGCCCGTTGCCGCCATGCTTCCAGTATGTGGGTAGCGGTATCGATTTTGGCTTTTTTAAGGAGGGTCACTGTATGCATAAGCTCCATTTCGCTCTCGTACTCCTCCAGTAAATTCAGTATTTCGCTGCCAAAAACTTCTGTCTGGTTGAGCTTTAACCATAAACTGCCAAACGCCTGTTTTTGTGGTTCCAATTCATTCTCTACCTGACATGCTTCAGCTTGCCTGAATTGAACGTTATCCTGTTTCTGCCATTGATCTGCAGTCAAATAATAGTGTTCAGATATCCCGGTGATTTTCAAAACAGTCCTGAACTGCTCTTCTGACCAGTTGCTGATGGCCATTTTTTCATTCTGTATTTCCAGAAGTGGCATTGGAAAGCGGTAGTTTTGAACTCTGCCACTTGATACTTCAACCTCAAGCCATTGCCCTTTGACGGAAAAAGACATCTCATTGAGGTTCTGCATCAATACAACAATATAGCTCAGGGCCAACTGTTCTCCTGTTTGGATAAGACCGGAGACAGATATCTCAACATGGTTATTGTCGTTTGTTCGCATCCCGGACAGAAAGTGATCGGGAATATCGTTATCCCAGGGTAGAAGACTATGGGTTTTGAGCAGCGCTTCAAACAGTATCTGGATGCCTTCTTTGGTGATGTCATGGGTTTTTAGTTGCAGGCAGGCTTCAAGCAGCTTCTTTAACCAGTGGGAAGAATGCTCTTTGCTGAGTTTTTGCAGAGCACTCAACGAGGGAAACAGGTCGAATACAGCCCGGGCATGGCTGGCATCCAGAAAACGCAGCTGATCATCTTTTGTTAAGGGTTGCAGGATTTCCAGATAGAGCCCTTGCATATATTCGAATTTCAGCACTCCTGACAAGGGTTGCAACCGGGCCGAGTACTGCTCCCATAGTCTTTTATCCGGCAATGACTTCAGCCGCTTGACAAAAAAGACAAAACGCTCCCTGTCTTCATCGGAAGAACACAGGAACATTGCTCTGTTTAACACGCGCAAAGGCACGGCTTTCATTGAATGACGCCACAAAAAATGCCGATCCAGTTGATTAGCCTGAAGGTAACGTTTGACACTTTTCCCTCCGGAAGAAGATAAAAGCCCTATCAATGATTCCAGCATCAGAGCCGTTTTAGTCTCTTTATGCAATTGGCAGAACTGTTTTAAAACCGTCCATTTTAGCGACCAGTCTGGCTTAGGGGTGGAAAGATAAAGAGCGACTGTTTTTATCTGGCGATTGTATTTATCATCTCCTTCATTATCCGGATTGCTGCATTCTCCTGTAAGTTCTGTAAGCAGTAACTGTTTCAGTTGTGTTTCCCGGTGTTGCAGCATCTTGATAGCAGGTAGCCCTGCTGATGCCCAGAGCCTGGGCATGATTTGCAGTAGCCTGTGATTGGGCGCCCCCCGGCAACCTATCCAGTCCAGCACTTTTTTCACAGGCTCATGTTTGGGCAAGCCTCGGCCGTGATTCATGGACGAGAAAATGCGGAACCGCTTCATATTGAGCTCGCCACCCTTGTGTTTCAATTCAGACCAGCCGAGCACCTCTTTGACTTTCTCATGTTTGAGCATACCTCTGCCATTATTCATGGATGAAAAGGCGCGGAACAGCTCCATATTGAACTCGCCATCCTTGTCTTTCCATTCCGGCCAGCCCATTACCTCTTTCACTTCCTCTCGTTTGAGCATGCCTTTGCCACTATTCATAGACGAGAAGGAGCGGAACAGCTCCATATTGAACTCGCCACCCCTGTCTTTCCATTCCGGCCAGCCCATTACCTCTTTCACTTCCTCATGTTTGAGCATGCCTTTGCTACTATTCACGGATGAGAAAGAGCGGAACAGCTCCATACTGAACTCGCCATCCTTGTCTTTCCATTCCAGCCAGCCCAGCACCTCTTTCACTTCCTCGTGTTTAATCAATCCCTTGCTGCTATTCATGGACGAGAAGGCGCGGAACAGCACAATGTTGAACTCGCCATCCTTGTCTTTCCATTCCGGCCAGCCCAGCACCTCTTTCACTTCCTGTTGTTTGAGGATGTCTTTGCCATGATTCATAGATGAGAAGGCGCGGAACAGCTCCATACTGAACTCGCCATCCTTGTCCTTCCATTCCGGCCAGCCCAGCACCTCTTTCACTTCCTGTTGTTTGAGGATGCCTTTGCCATGATTCATAGATGAGAAGGCGCGGAACAGCTCCATATTGAACTCGCCATCCTTGTCCTTCCATTCCGGCCAGCCCAGCACCTCTTTTACTTGCTCATGTTTGAGCATGCCTTTGCCATTGCTCATTGACGAGAAGGACCGGAACAACTTCGTATTAAACTCGCTATCCCTGTCTTTCCATTCCGGCCAGTTCAGCACCTCTTTCACTTCCTCTTGTTTGAGCATGCCTTTGCCACCGTTCATAGATGAGAAGGCGCGGAACAGCTCCATACTGAACTCGCCATCCTTGTCTTTCCATTCCGGCCAGCCCAGCAGCTCTTTCACTTCCTCATGTTTAATCATGCCCCTGCTGCTATTCATGGATGAGAAGGCGCGGAACAGCTCAATGTTGAACTCGCCATCCTTGTCTTTCCATTCCGGCCAGCCGAGCACCTCTTTCACTTCCTCTTGTTTGAGGATGCCTTTGCAATGATTCATAGATGAGAAGGCGCGGAACAGCTCCATACTGAACTCGCCATCCTTGTCTTTCCATTCCGACCAAGCCAGCACCTCTTTCACTTCCTCATGTTTGAGCATGCCTTTGCCACTATTCATTGACGAGAAGGATCGGAACAACTTCGTATTAAACTCGCCATCCCTGTCTTTCCATTCCGGCCAACCCAGCACCTCTTTCACTTGCTCATGTTTGACGATGCCTTTGCCATGATTCATAGATGGGAGAGCGCGGAACAGCTCCATACTGAACTCGCCATCCTTGTCTTTCCATTCCGGCCAGCCCAGCACCTCTTTCACTTCCTTTTGTTTGAGCATGCCTTTGCTATGATTCATAGATGAGAAGGCGCGGAACAGCTCCATACTGAACTCGCCATTCTTGTCTTTCCATTCCAGCCAGCCCAGCACCTCTTTCACTTCCTCATGTTTAATCATGCCCTTGCTGCTATTCATGGATGAGAAGGCGCGGAACAGCTCCATACTGAACTCGCCATTCTTGTCTTTCCATTCCAGCCAGCCCAGCACCTCTTTCACTTCCTTTTTTTTGAACACGCCTTTACCATTGTTCATGGATGAGAAGGAGCGGAACAGCTCCATATTGAACTCGCCATTCTTGTCTTTCCATTCCAGCCAGCCCAGCACCTCTTTCACTTCCTCATGTTTAATCATGCCCTTGCTGCTATTCATGGACGAGAAGGCGCGGAACAGCTCAATGTTGAACTCGCCATCCTTGTCTTTCCATTCCGGCCAGCCCAGCACCTCTTTCACTTGCTCATGTGTGGGCACGCCTTTACCATTGTTCACGGATGAGAAGGAGCGGAACAGCTCCATATTGAACTCGCGATGCTTGTCTTTCCATTCCAGCCAGCCCAGCACCTCTTTGACTTCCTCATGTTTAATCATGCCCTTGCTGCTATTCATAGACGAGAAGGAGCGGAACAGCTCCATACTGAACTCGCCATCCTTGTCTTTCCACTCCGGCCAGCCCAGCACATCTTTCACTTGTTCATGTTTGAGTAAGCCTTTGCCACTGTTCATTGACGAGAAGGATCGGAACAACTTCGTATTAAACTCGCCATCCCTGTCTTTCCATTCTGGCCAGCCCAGTATTGCTTTCACTTCCTTATTTGTGGGCACGCCTTTGCCATTATTCATGGACGAGAAAGAAGTCACTACATCTAAACTCACTAAATATTCGAGTTCATCCTGGCTACGCTCTGCAAAACTGCGGATATGTTTTTTGCTATTACCCAGCATGCTGGTCAGCATGCCTGTATTTTTGACGTTTTCAGAAAGATGCCCAAAAAAAGCGATGGCATTATCGAAGAAGCCATTAAAAGAATCTCTATCTACGAAACCAAGCAGCTTATAAAAAGTGTCCTTGGCAGTGATGTTTTTTTCCTTAAATATCGCCATCAGGGTTTGCACTTTTTTCAGCTCTTCCTGACTTAATTCGTGCTTGATATTTACTTTTATTTTTTCTAACGGATCATCGGGAATTTGAGTGTCTGGCGGTTTCTTTTTTTTGGCCGGTGGTGCAGTAGCAGCTGCTTTTGAATTATTTCTCTTTCTACCTGGCTCCTTCTTTTTTTTCGGAGCAGGTTCTGGTGAATCCGGTTCTGCTTCTTGCCGGATTCGTCTTACCCTTTTGTTACCTTGAATGCCCGACAGGCACTTGTTGCACAACAACGCTGAAGCTGCTGTCTGATTTGCTACACGTTCTAATTCCTGTGAATTCAGTGCCTTGTCACACTTCGAACATGCGACAAGCGAATTTCCGGTATTCTGCTCAGCTGAGGGTTTCTGTGGGTCATCGCCTCCACGACCATTGGCGCTTGTCGAACCGGTTCCCCTGTTACGGGCAGCAGATCCGCTTGTCTGGCCGGTCTGACCTGTTGTCGCGGTCGTTGATGCTTTGGTCGTTCGGGAGGATGAATTCTTTTTCCCGTTACCCGTCTGTCGGCCAGAATATTTGCCAGAAACCATCTCACGGTAAACTCTGAGTTCCTGATCATTCTCTGCCACCCATGTCTGAATCAGCCCCGGTTCAATCATGCCAGGGTCTGACCTTTCCAGATCAAGAAGATCGGCTTCAATCACCATGATCCGGTCTGACAAAATCCGGGCCTGCGTGGTCTGGCCTGATATAATCGTCCATAGTCGTTTGATTTGTAATATTATAAGCAGTTGCTTTTTTTGCTGCAGACAAGTTTGGACAGGATCAGGAATAAGGGTAAGGACAGGTTGATGCTCTGGGTCACGACTCCCACTGTTTCCGTCAGGTGGCTTATCGTCATCACCTCCTCCGTCGGTGCCCCTGACGATCAGTCCATTAGAAGTGTTCTCCAGAACTTCAGGGGGCTCGTAAAACTCCAACAACTCGTTCCCACACTCCGGAGGCTGTCGCAAAAGCCCAACAACTCGTTCCCACGCTCCGAGGTCGTCATTCCCGCGTAGGCGGGAATCCAGCGCCAACGGTGAATATCTGCCTTCTCGGGGATGACAAGGCCATTGGGGCACCGGGCAGTAAGGTTCTGGTGGTGAGTCAGTGTGGATTCCCGCCTTCGCGGGAATGACGAGAATGAAGCCGGGAATGATGGAAGTCAACTCGTTCCCACGCTCCGGCGTGGGAATGCATATCTCCTCTGAAAGCCAGATACTACCACTTGAGATAACATATGGGCACCCACGCCCGCGACTTACAGGGCCTAAAAACATGGGAGCCAGAGTTTTGTGATGCCATCGAAGAAAATCGGGCTGTTCAGGTTCAGCCAACTTATTGGAATACAGGAAATGAACTGGTAGCGGGCTTGAGCCGACTAATTCCATTGCATGCGACGACCCCCCAAACAACATCGTCACTAGCACAAGCAGTGATCGGACCATCGAGCAGGCAGCTTTTTTTTGTTGTGAGCGTCTCATAGATCCCGGCTAATAAAATCAGCTTGTGTGAATCCATTCGCTAGTGGAAAAAATTCGTACGTCATCCGGCTTAGGCCTGATGATTCACGTTTGCGCTAGATTTTATAGCACCGCACTGGCAAGCTTGCCATGAACGGAGTTGGCAGACAGTTTGTTTTTAGAAGCCTTATCAAACGACGAAAGTCTTTTTAAAAAAAACTCCCACATTCATAAAGCAACTCCAGTTCCAGACAACCCTGATAAACATCAGGAGCAACATCGGATAATAAAGGGTCTTGCTTTTTTAACTGTTCTATTTTGTTGCACGCCCGTTGCCGCCATGCTTCCAGTATGTGGGTAGCGGTATCGATTTTGGCTTTTTTAAGGAGGGTCACTGTATGCATAAGCTCCATTTCGCTCTCGTACTCCTCCAGTAAATTCAGTATTTCGCTGCCAAAAACTTCTGTCTGGTTGAGCTTTAACCATAAACTGCCAAACGCCTGTTTTTGTGGTTCCAATTCATTCTCTACCTGACATGCTTCAGCTTGCCTGAATTGAACGTTATCCTGTTTCTGCCATTGATCTGCAGTCAAATAATAGTGTTCAGATATCCCGGTGATTTTCAAAACAGTCCTGAACTGCTCTTCTGACCAGTTGCTGATGGCCATTTTTTCATTCTGTATTTCCAGAAGTGGCATTGGAAAGCGGTAGTTTTGAACTCTGCCACTTGATACTTCAACCTCAAGCCATTGCCCTTTGACGGAAAAAGACATCTCATTGAGGTTCTGCATCAATACAACAATATAGCTCAGGGCCAACTGTTCTCCTGTTTGGATAAGACCGGAGACAGATATCTCAACATGGTTATTGTCGTTTGTTCGCATCCCGGACAGAAAGTGATCGGGAATATCGTTATCCCAGGGTAGAAGACTATGGGTTTTGAGCAGCGCTTCAAACAGTATCTGGATGCCTTCTTTGGTGATGTCATGGGTTTTTAGTTGCAGGCAGGCTTCAAGCAGCTTCTTTAACCAGTGGGAAGAATACTCTTTGCTGAGTTTTTGCAGAGCACTCAACGAGGGAAACAGGTCGAATACAGCCCGGGCATGGCTGGCATCCAGAAAACGCAGCTGATCATCTTTTGTTAAGGGTTGCAGGATTTCCAGATAGAGCCCTTGCATATATTCGAATTTCAGCACTCCTGACAAGGGTTGCAACCGGGCCGAGTACTGCTCCCATAGTCTTTTATCCGGCAATGACTTCAGCCGCTTGGCAAAAAAGACAAAACGCTCCCTGTCTTCATCGGAAGAACACAGGAACATTGCTCTGTTTAACACGCGCAAAGGCACGGCTTTCATTGAATGACGCCACAAAAAATGCCGATCCAGTTGATTAGCCTGAAGGTAACGTTTGACACTTTTCCCTCCGGAAGAAGATAAAAGCCCTATCAATGATTCCAGCATCAGAGCCGTTTTAGTCTCTTTATGCAATTGGCAGAACTGTTTTAAAACCGTCCATGTCAGTGACCAGTCTGGCTTAGGGGTGTAAAGATAAAGAGCGACTGTTTTTATCTGGCGATTGCATTTGTCATCCTCTTCATTCTCTGAATCGCTATCGTATTGGTCATCTCTTTTATTATTCGAGTTGTTATGTTCTCCGGTAAATTCTGTAAACAGCCACTGTTTCAGTTGTGTTTCCCGGTGTTGCAGCACCTCAGTAACAGGTAGTCCTGTTGATGCCCACAGCCTGGTCATAATTTGCAGCAGACTATGATTGGGTGCCCGCCGGTAACCTATCCAGCCCAGCACTTTTTTCACAGGCTCATGTTTGGGCAAGCCCTGGCCATTATTCATGGACGAAAAAGCACGGAACAACTTCAGATTGAACTGGTCATCCCTGTGTTTCCATTCCGGCCAGCCTAGCACCTCTTTCACTTTCTTTTGTTTGAGCATGCCTTTACCATTGTTTATGGATGAGAAGGAGCGGAATAGCTCCATATTGAACTCACCATACTTGTCCTTCCATTCCGGCCAGCCCAGCACCTCTCTCACTTCCTCATGTTTAAGCATGCCTTTGCTACTACTCATAGATGAGAAAGAGCGGAACAGCTCCATACTGAAATCGCCATCCTTGTCGTTCCATTCCGGCCAGCCCAGCACCTCTTTCACTTCCTCATGTTTAATCATGCCCTTGCGGCTATTCATGGACGAGAAGGCGCGGAACAGCTCAATGTTGAACTTGCCATCCTTGTCTTTCCATTCCAGCCAGCCCAGCACCTCTTTCACTTCCTTTTGTTTGAGCATGCCTTTGCCACTATTCATGGATGAGAAGGCGCGGAGCAGCTCCATACTGAATTCGCCATCCTTGTCTTTCCATTCCGGCCAGCCCAGCACCTCTTTCACTTGCTCATGTTTAAGGATGCCTTTACCATTGTTCATGGATGTGAAGGAGCGGAACAGCTCCATACTGAACTCGCCATCCTTGTCTTTCCATTCCGGCCAGCCCAGCACCTCTTTCACTTCCTCATGTTTGAGGACGCCTTTACCATTGTTCATAGACGAGAAGGAGCGGAACAGCTCCATACTGAACTCGCCATCCTTGTCTTTCCATTCCTGCCAGCCCAGCACCTCTTTCACTTCCTCTTGTTTGAGTATGCCTTTACCACTGTGCATGGATGAGAAGGAGCGGAACAGCTCAATGTTGAACTCGCCATGCTTGTCCTTCCATTCCGACCAGGCCAGAACCTCTCTCACTTCCTCATGTTTGAGCATGCCTTTTCCACTGTTCATCGATGAGAAGGCGCGGAGCAGCTCCATACTGAACTCACCATTCTTGTCTTTCCATTCAGGCCAACCCAACATATCTTTCACTTCCTTTTGTTTGAGCATGCCTTTGCCATGATTCATGGATGAGAAGGCGCGGAGCAGCTCCATACTGAATTCGCCATCCTTGTCTTTCCATTCCGGCCAACCCAGCACCTCTTTCACTTGCTCATGTTTAAGGATGCCTTTGCAATGATTCATAGATGAGAAGGTACGGAACAGTTCCATACTGAACTCGCCATACTTGTCTTTCCATTCCGGCCAGCCCAGCACCTCTTTCACTTCCTCTTGTTTGAGCATGCCTTTACCACTGTTCATGGATGAGAAGGCGCGGAACTGCTCTATATTGAACTCGCCATCCTTGTCTTTCCATTCCGGCCAGCTCAGCACCTCTTTCACTTCCTCATGTCTAATCATGCCCTTGCTGCTATTCATGGATGAGAACGAGCGGAACAGCTCCATATTGCGCTCACCATCCCTGTTTTTCCATTCGGGCCAGCTCAGCACCTCTTTGACTTTCTCATGTCTGGGCAGGCCCTGACCATGATTAATGGACGAGAAGGCGCGGAACAGCTCCGTATTGAATTCGGCATTCTCATCTTTCCATTCTGGCCAACCCAGGATTGCTTTCACTTCCTTGTGTGTGGGCACGCCTTTGTTATTATTCATGGACGAGAAGGAAGTCAAGAGATCCAAACTTGCTAAATATTCGAGTTCACTCTGGCTACTTTCGGCAAAACTACGGATATGTTTTTTGCTATTACCCAGCATGCCGGTCAGCATGCCTGTATTTTTGACGTTTTCAGAAAGATGCCCAAAAAAAGCGATGGCATTATCGAAGAAGCCATTAAAAGAATCTCTATCTACGAAACCAAGCAGCTTATAAAAAGTGTTTTTTACAGTGATGTTTTTTTCCTTGAATACCTCTATCAGGGTTTGCGCTTTTTCCAGCCCTTCCTGACTTAATTCGTACTTGATATTTGCTTTTATTTTTTCCAGTGGGTCATCGGAGATCTGGGTGTCTGGCGGTTTCTTTTTTTTGGCCGGTGGTTCAGCAACAGCTGTTGAACTATTTCTCTTTCTACCCGGGCCCTTCTTTTTTTTCGGAGCGGGTTCTGATGAATCCGGTTCTGCTTCTTCCCGGATTCGTTTTACCCTTTTGTTACCTTGAATGCCCGACAGGCACTTGTTGCACAACAACGCTGAAGCTGCTGTCTGATTTGCTACACGTTCTAATTCCTGTGAATTCAGTGCCTTGTCACACTTCGAACATGCGACAAGCGAATTTCCGGTATTCTGCTCAGCTGAGGGTTTCTGTGGGTCATCGCCTCCACGACCATTGGCGCTTGTCGAACCGGTTCCCCTGTTACGGGCAGCAGATCCGCTTGTCTGGCCGGTCTGACCTGTTGTTGCGGTCGTTGCTGCTTTGGTCGTTCGGGAGGATGAATTCTTTTTCCCGTTACCCGTCTGTCGGCCAGAATATTTGCCAGAAACCATCTCACGGTAAACTCTGAGTTCCTGATCATTCTCTGCCACCCATGTCTGAATCAGCCCCGGTTCAATCATGCCAGAGCCTGGCCTTTCCAGATCAGGAAGATCGGCTTCAATCACCATGATCCGGTCTGACAAAATCCGGGACAGGGTGGTCTGGCCTGCCATAATCGCCCATAGTCGTTTGATTTGTAATATTACAAGTAGTTGCTTTTTTTGCTGCAGACAAGTTTGGACAGGATCAGGAATAAGGGTAAGGACAGGTTGGCGCTCTGGTTCAGGACTCCCGCTGTTTCCGTCAGGTCGCTTATTGCCATCATCTCCACCGGCGTTGCCCCCGGCGATCAACGCATTGGAAGTGTTCTCCAGAACTTCAGGGGGCACGTAAAACTCCAACAACTCGTTCCCACGCTCCGGAGGGTGTCGCAAAACTCCAACAGCTCGTTCGGATGCTCTGAGGTCGTCATTCCCGCGAAGGCGGGAATCCAGCGCCAACGGTGAATATCTGCCTTCTCGGGGATGACAAGGCCATTGGGGCACCGGGCAGTAAGGTTCTGGTGGTGAGTCAGTGTGGATTCCCGCCTTCGCGGGAATGACGAGAATGAAGCCGGGAATGACGAGAATGAAGCCGGGAATGATGGAAGTCAACTCGTTCCCACGCTCCGGCGTGGGAATGCATATCTCCCCTGAAAGCCAGATACTACCACTTGAGATAACATATGGGCACCCACGCCCGCGACTTACAGGGCCTAAAAACATGGGAGCCAGAGTTTTGTGATGCCATCGAAGAAAATCGGGCTGTTCAGGTTCAGCCAACTTATTGGAATACAGGAAATGAACTGGTAGCGGGCTTGAGCCGACTAATTCCATTGCATGCGACGAACCCCCAAACAACATCGTCACTAGCACAAGCAGTGATCGGACCATCGAGCAGGCAGCTTTTTTTTGTTGTGAGCGTCTCATAGATCCAGGCTAATAAAATCAGCTTCTGTGAATCCATTCGCTAGTGGAAAAAATTCGTACGTCATCCAACTAGGCATGATGATTGACGTTTGCGCTAGATTTTATAGCACCGCACTGGCGAGCTTGCCATAAACGGATTTGGCAGACAGTTTGTTTTCAGAAGCTTTATCAGACGACATAAGTCTTTTTAAAAAATACTCCCACACCCATCAAGCAACTCCAGTTCCAGACAACCCTGATAAACATCAGGAGCAACATCGGATAATAAAGGGTCTTGCTTTTTTAACTGTTCTATTTTGTTGCACGCCCGTTGCCGCCATGCTTCCAGTATGTGGGTAGCGGTATCGATTTTGGCTTTTTTAAGGAGGGTCACTGTATGCATAAGCTCCATTTCGCTCTCATACTCCTCCAGTAAATTCAGTATTTCGGTGCCAAAAATTTCTGTCTGGTTGAGCTTTAACCATAAACTGCCAAACGCCTGTTTTTGTGGTTCCAATTCATTTTCTGGCTGACATGCTTCAGCTTGCCTGGATTGAACGTTATCCAGTTTCTGCCATTGATCTGCAGTCAAATAATAGTGTTCAGATATCCCGGTGATTTTCAAAACAGTCTTGAACTGTTCCTCTGACCAGTTGCTGATGGCCATTTTTTCATCCTGTATTTCCAGCTGCGGCATTGGAAAGCGGTAGTTTTGAACTCCATCACCCGGCACCTCAACCTCAAACCACTGCCCTTTGACGGTGAAAGACATTTCATTGAGTTTCTTCATGAGCACAGCGATATAGCTCAGGGCCAACTGTTCTCCTGATGGGAGTCCGGAGACAGGTATCTCAACATAGTTGTTGTCGGTCGTCTGCATCCCGGACAAAAAGTGATCGGGGATATCGTGATCCCAGGGTAGAAGACTATGGGTTTTGAGCAGCGCTTCGAACAGTATCTGGATGCCTTCTTTGGTGATGTCATGGGTTTTTAGTTGCAGGCAGGTTTCAAGCAGCTTTTTTAACCAATGGGAAGAATGTTCTTTGCTGAGTTTTTGCAGGGCGCTCAACGAGGGAAACAGATCGAATACAGCCCGGGCATGGCTGGCATCCAGAAAACGCAACTGATGATCCTTTGTTAAGGGTTGCAGGATTTCCAGATAGAAGCTTTGCATAGAGTCGAGTTTCAGCACCGCCGACAATGATTGCAACAGGGCTGAGTACTGCTCCCATAGTCTTTTATCCGGCAATGACTTCAGCCGCTTGACAAAAAAGACAAAACGCTCCCTGTCTTCATCGCAAGAACACAGAAAGATTGCTCTGTTTAACACGCGCAAAGGCACGGCTTTCATTGAATGACGCCACAAAAAATGCCGATCCAGTTGATTAGCCTGAAGGTAACGTTTGACACTTTTTCCTCCAGAAGAAGATAAAAGCCCTATCAATGATTCGAGCATCAGAAGCGTTTTAGCCTCTTTATGCAATTGGCAGAACTGTTTTAAAACCGTCCATTTTAGCGACCAGTCTGGCTTAGGGGTGGAAAGATAAAGAGCGACTGTTTTTATCTGGCGATTGTATTTATCATCTCCTTCATTATCCGGGTTGCTGTGTTCTCCGGTAAGTTCTGTAAGCAGTAACTGTTTCAGTTGTGTTTCCCAGTGTTGCAGCATCTTGATAACAGGTAGCCCTTCTGATACCCAGAGCCTGGACATGATTTGCAGTAGCCTGTGATTGGGCGCCCCACGGCAATCTATCCAGTCCAGCACTTTTTTCACAGGCTCATGTTTGGGCAAGCCTTGGCCGTTATTCATGGACGAGAAAACGCGGAAGAGCTTTATATTGAGCTCGTCACCCTTGTATTTCCATTCCGGCCAGCCCAACACTTCTTTCACTTCCTTTTTTTTGAGCACGCCTTTACCATTGCTCATGGATGAGAAGGAGCGGAACAGCTCCATACTGAACTCGCCATCCTTGTCTTTCCATTCCGGCCAACCCAGCACCTCCCTAACTTCCTCATGTTTGAGGATGCCTTTGCCATGATTCATGGATGAAAAGGCGCGGAACATTTCCATACTGAACTCACCATACTTGTCTTTCCATTCCGGCCAGCTCAGTACCTCTTTCACTTGCTCACGCTTGAGCATACCTTTACCATGATTCATAGACGAAAAGGCGCGGAACAGCTCCGTGCTGAACTCTCCATCCTTGCCTTTCCATTCCAGCCAGCCCAGCACCTCTTTCACTTCCTCATGTTTGATCATGCCTTTACCACCGTTCATGGATGAGAAGGAGCGGAAGAGCTCAATGTTGAACTCGCCATCCTTGTCTTTCCACTCCGGCCAGCCCAGCACCTCTTTCACTTCCTCATGTTTAAGGATGCCTTTGCCATGATTCATAGACGAGAAGGCGCGGAACAGCTCCATACTGAACTCGCCATCCTTGTCTTTCCATTCCGGCCAGCCCAGCACCTCTTTCACTTCCTCATGTTTAATCATGCCCTTGCTGCTATTCATCGACGAGAAGGCGCGGAACAGCTCCATACTGAAGTCGTCATCCTTGTCTTTCCATTCCGGCCAGCCCAGCACCTCTTTCACTTGCTCATGTTTGAGGACACCTTTACCATTGTTCATGGATGAGAAGGCGCGGAACAGCTCCATACTGAACTCGCCATCCTTGTCTTTCCATTCCGGCCAGCCCTGCACCTCTTTCACCTGCTCATGTTTGAGGATGCCTTTGCAATGATTCATAGATGAGAAGGCGCGGAACAGCTCCATACTGAACTCGCCATCCTTGCCTTTCCATTCCGGCCAGCCCAGCACCTCTTTCGCTTGCTCATGTTTGAGCATACCTTTGCCATGATTCATGGATGAGAAGGAGCGGAACAGCTCAATGTTGAACTCGCCATCCTTGTCTTTCCATTCCGGCCAGCCCTGCACCTCTTTCACTTGCTCTTGTTTGAGCATGCCTTTGCAACTATTCATTGATGAGAAGGCGCGGAACAGCTCCATACTGAACTCGCCATCCTTTTCCTTCCATTCCGGCCAGCCCAGCACCTTTTTCACTTCCTTTTTTTTGAGCACACCTTTACCATTGTTCATGGATGAGAAGGAGCGGAACAGCTCCATATTGAACTCGCCATCCTTGTCTTTCCATTCCGGCCAGCTCAGCACCTCTTTCACTTGCTCATATTTGAGCATGCCTTTGCCATTGTTCATTGACGAGAAGGATCGGAACAACTTCGTATTAAACTCGCCATCCCTGTCTTTCCATTCTGGCCAGCCCAACACCTCTTTCACTTCCTTTTTTTTGAGCATGCCTTTACTATTGTTCATGGATGAGAAGGAGCGGAGCAGCTCCATACTGAACTCGCCATCCTTGTCTTTCCATTCCGACCAACCCAGCACCTTTTTCACTTCCTCTTGTTTGAGCATGCCTTTGCCATGATTCATAGATGAGAAGGCGCGGAACAGCTCCATACTGAAATCGCCATTATTGTCTTTCCATTCCGGCCAACTCAGCATCTCTCTAATTTCCTCATGTTTAAGGATGCCTTTGCCATGATTCATAGACGAGAAGGCGCGGAAAAGCTCCATATTGAACTCGCCATCCTCGTCCTTCCATTCCGGCCAACCCAGCACCTCTTTCACTTGTTCATGTTTGGGCATGCCTTTGCCAATATTCATTGACGAGAAGGATCGGAACAACTTCGTATTAAACTCGCCATCACTGTCTTTCCATTCTGGCCAGGCCAGTATTGCTTTCACTTGTTCATGTGTGGGCACGCCATTGCCATTATTCATAGACGAGAAGGAATTCAATACTTCCAAACTTGCTAAATATTCGAGTTCACTCAAGCTACGTTCTGCGAAACTACGGATATGTTTTCTTGTATTACCCAGCATGCCAGTCAGCATGCCGGTATTTTTGAAGTTTTCAGAAAGGTGCCCAAAAAAGGCGGCGGAATTATCGAAGAAGCCATTAAAATAATCTCTATCTACGAAACCAAGCAGCTTATAAAAAGTGTTTTTTACAGTGATGTTTTTTTCCTTGAATACCGCCATCAGGGTTTGCACTTTTTTCAGCTCTTCCTGACTTAATTCGTACTTGATATTTGCTTTTATATTTTCTAACGGATCATCGGGAATTTGAGTGTCTGCCGGTTTCTTTTTTTTGGCCGGTGGTGCAGTAGCAGCTGCTTGTGAATTATTTCTCTTTCTACCTGGGCCCTTCTTTTTTTTCGGAGCAGGTTCTGATGAATCCGGTTCTGCTTCTTCCCGGATTCGTCTTACCCTTTTGTTACCTTGAATGCCCGACAGGCACTTGTCGCACAACAACGCTGAAGCTGCTGTCTGATTTGCTATACGTCCCAATTCCTGTGGATTCAATGCCTTGTCACACTTCGAACAAGCGACAACTGAATGTCCGGCACTCTGCTCAGCTGAGGGTTTCAGTGGGTCATCGCCTCCACGACCATTGACGCCTGCCGAACCGGTTCCCCTGTTGCGGGCAGCAGATCCCCTTGTCTGGCCGGTCTGACCTGTTGTCGCACTCGCTGACGCTTTGGTCGTTCGGGAGGATAAGTTCTTTTTCCCGTTACCCGTCTGTCGGCCAGAATATTTGCCAGAAATAATCTCACGGTAAACTCTGAGTTCCTGATCATTCTCTGTCAGCCATGTCTGAACCAGCCCCGGTTGAATCGTGTCAGGGTCTGACCTTTCCAGATCAAGAAGATCGGCTTCAAGCACCATGATCCGGTCTGACAAAATTCGGGCCAGCGTGGTCTGGCCTGTCATAATTGCCCAATGTCGTTTGATTCGTAATATTAGAAGCAGTTGCTTTTTTTGCTGCAGACAAGTTTGGACAGGATCAGGAACAAGGGTAAGGTCAGGTTGGGGTTCTGGGTCAGGACTCCCGCTGTTTCCATCAGGTGGCTTATCGTCATCACCCCCTCCGTCGGTGCCCCTGACGATCAGTCCATTAGAAGTGTTCTCCAGAACTTCAGGGGGCTCGTAAAACTCCAACAACTCGTTCCCACACTCCGGAGGCTGTCGCAAAAGCCCAACAACTCGTTCCCACGCTCCGAGGTCGTCATTCCCGCGTAGGCGGGAATCCAGCTCCAACGGTAGATCCCTGCCTTCTCGGGGATGACAAGGCCAGGGGGGCACCGGGCAGTACGGTTCTGGTGGTGAGTCAGTGTGGATTCCCGCCTTCGAGGGAATGACGGGAGTCAACTCGTGACACCCTCGAAGAGGATCGGGCTGTTCAGGTTCAGCCAACTTATTGGAATACAGGAAATGAGCTGGTAGCGGACTTGAGCCGACTAATTCCAGTGCATGCAGCAGCCCAGCAAATATTATCGACACCAGCAGAAGCAGTGATCGAACCCTCGATAAGGCCGCTTTGTTTTTTTGTGAGCGTTTCATAGATCCGGGCTTAAAAAATCAGCATCTGTGAATCCATTCGCCATTGGGAAAAGTTTGTGCGTCGTCCGGCTCAGGCCTGTTGATCGACGTTTGCGGCAAACTTTATAGCAGCTCACTGGCGAGCCTGCCATCAACGGAGTTGGCAGACAGTTTGTTTTTAGAAGCTTTACCAGACGACAAAAGTCTTTTTAGAAAATACTCCCACACCCATCAAGCAGCTCCAGTTCCTGACAACCCTCATAAACATCAGGATCAATGTCGGATAATAAAGGGTCTTGCTTTTTTAACTGTTCTATTTTACTGCACGCCCGTTGCCGCCATTCTTCCAGTGTGCGGATATCGCTATCGATTTTGGCTTTTTTAAGGAGGGTCACTGTATGCATAAGCTCCATTTCGCTCTCGTACTCCTCCAGTAAATGCAGTATTTCGGTGCCAAAAATTTTTGCCTGGTTGAGCTTTAACCATAAACTGCCAAACGCTTGTTTTTTTGGTTCCAATTCATTCTCTGGCTGACATGCTTCGGCTTGCCTGGATTGAACGTTATCCAGTTTCTGCCATTGATCTGCAGTCAAATAATAGTGTTCAGATATCCCGGTGATTTTCAAAAAAGTCCTGAACTGTTCTTCTGACCAGTTGCTGATTGCCATTTTTTCACTGTGTATTTTCAGCTGTGGCATTGGGTAGCGATAGGTCTGAACATCATCACCCGACACTTCAACCTCAAGCCACTGCCCTTTGACGGTAAAAGACATCTCATTGAGGTTCTGCATCAACACAGCGATATAGCTCAGGGCCAACTGTTCTCCTGATGGGATAAGTCCGGAGACAGGTATCTCAACATGGTTATTGTCGGTTGTTCGCATCCCGGACAAAAAGTGATCGGGAATATCGTTATCCCAGGGTAGAAGACTGTGGGTTTTGAGCAGCGCTTCGAACAGTATCTGGATGCCTTCTTTGGTGATGTCATGGTTTTTTAGTTGCAGGCAGGCTTCAAGCAGCTTGCTTAACCAATGGGTAGAATGCTCTTTGCTGAGTTTTTGCAAGGCGCTCAACGAGGGAAACAGATTGAATACAGCCCGGGCATGGCTGGTATCCAGAAAACGCAGCTGATCATCTTTTGTTAAGGGTTGCAGAATTTCCAGATAGAGCCCTTGCATATATTCGAGTTTCAGCACCGCCGACAATGGTTGCAACCGGGCTGAGTACTGCTCCCATAGTCCTTTATCCGGCAATGACTTCAGCCGCTTGGCAAAAAAGACAAAACGCTCCCTGTCTTCATCGGAAGAAAACAGAAACATTGCTCTATTTAACACGCGCAAAGGCACGGCTTTCATTGAATGACGCCATAAAAAATGCCGATCCAGTTGATTAGCCTGAAGGTAGCTTTTGACGCTTTTCCCTCCAGAAGAAGATAAAAATCCTATCAATGATTCCAGCATCAGAAGCGTTTCAGTCTCTTTATGCAATTGGCAGAACTGTTTTAAAACCGTCCATTTTAGCGACCAGTCTGGCTTAGGGGTGGAAAGATAAAGAGCGAGTGTTTTTATCTGGCGATTGTATTTGTCATCTTTATTCTCTGAATCGCTATTGTATTCGTCATCTCCTTCATCATCCGGGTTGCTATGCCCTCCAGTAAGTTCTGTAAGCAGTAACTGTTTCAGTTCTGTTTCCTGATGTTGCAGCACCCTAATAGCAGGTAGCCCTGCTGATGTCCAGAGCCTGGTCATAATGTGCAGTAGCCAATGATCGGATGCCTCACAGTAACGTATCCAGCCCAGTACTTTTTTCACATCCTCATGTTTGGGTAAGCCCAGGCAATGATTCATGGACGAGAAATTGCGGAACAACTTCATATTGAACTCACCATTCTTGTGTTTCCATTCCAGCCAGCCGAGTACCTCTTTCACTTCCTTTTGTTTGGGCATGCCTCTTGTGGCGTGCATAGACGAAAAAGAACGGAACAACTCCATGTTGAACTCACCATCCTTGTCTTTCCACTCCGGCCAGCCCAGCACCGCTTTCACTTGCTTGTGTTTGAGCATTCCCTGCCTACTGTTCATGGACGAGAAGGATCGAAACAACTTCGTATTAAACTCGCCATCCTTGTCTTTCCATTCCGGCCAATCCAGCACCTCTCCCACTTCCTTTTGTTTGAGCACGCCTTTGCCGTGATTCATAGACGAGAAGGCGCGGAACAGCTCCATACTGAACTCGCCATCCTTGTCTTTCCATTCCGGCCAGCCCAGCACCTCTTTCACTTCCTCATGTTTAATCATGCCCTTGCTGCTATTCATGGACGAGAAGGCACGGAACAGCTCAATGTTGAACTCGCCATCCTCGTCTTTCCATTCCGGCCAGCCCAGCACCTCTTTCACTTCCTTTTGTTTGAGTATGCCTTTGCCACTATTCATGGATGAGAAGGAGCGGAACAGCTCCATACTGAACTCGCCATACCTGTCTTTCCATTCCGGCCAGTTCAGCCCCTCTTTCACTTGCTCATGTTTAAGCATGCCTTTGCTATTGTTCATAGACGAGAAGGCACGGAACAGCTCCATATTGAATTCGCCATCCTTGTCCTGCCATTCCGGCCAGCCCAGCACCTCTTCCACTTGTTCATGTTTGAGCATGCCTTTGCCATGATTCATAGACGAGAAGGCGCGGAACAGCTCCACACTGAACTTGTCATTCTTGTCTTTCCATTCAGGCCAACCCAGCACCTCTTTCACTTGCTCATGTTTGAGCATGCCTTTGCCATGATTCATAGACGAGAAGGCACGGAACAGCTCCATACTGAATTCGCCATCCTTGTCCTGCCATTCCGGCCAGCCCAGCACCTCTTCCACTTGCTCATGCTTGAGCATGCCTCTGCCAGCATTCATGGACGAGAAGGCGCGGAACAGTTCAATGCTGAACTCGCCATCCTTGTCCTGCCATTCCGGCCAGCCCAGCACCTCTTTCACTTTCTCATGTCTGGGCAGGCCCTGACCATGATTCATGGACGAGAAGGCGCGGAACAGCTCCATATTGAATTCGGCATTCTCATCTTTCCATTCTGGCCAGTCCAGGATTGCTTTCACTTCCTTGTATGTGGGCACGCCTTTGTTATTATTCATGGACGAGAAGGAAGTCAAGAGATCCAAACTTGCTAAATATTCGAGTTCACTCTGGCTACTTTCGGCAAAAGTACGAATATGTTTTTTTCTATTATGTAGCATGCCGGTCAGCATGCCTGTATTCTTGAAGTTTTCAGAAAGGTGCCGAAAAAAAGCGGTGGCATTATCGAAAAAGCCATTAAAAGAATTTCTCTCTAAGAAACCAAGCAGCTTATAAAAAGTGTTTTTTACAGTGATGTTTTTTTCCTTGAATACCTCTATCAGGGTTTGCGCTTTTTCCAGCTCTTCCTGACTTAATTCGTACTTGATATTTGCTTTTATTTTTTCCAGTGGGTCATCGGAGATCTGGGTGTCTGGCGGTTTCTTTTTTTTGGCCGGTGGTTCAGCAACAGCTGTTGAACTATTTCTCTTTCTACCCGGGCCCTTCTTTTTTTTCGGAGCGGGTTCTGATGAATCCGGTTCTGCTTCTTCCCGGATTCGTTTTACCCTTTTGTTACCTTGAATGCCCGACAGGCACTTGTTGCACAACAACGCTGAAGCTGCTGTCTGATTTGCTACACGTTCTAATTCCTGTGAATTCAGTGCCTTGTCACACTTCGAACATGCGACAAGCGAATTTCCGGTATTCTGCTCGGCTGAGGGGTTTAGTGGGTCATCGTCTCCACGACCATTGACGCCTGTCGAACCGGTTCCCCTTTTACGGGCAGCAGGTCCCCTTGTCTGGCCGGTCTGACCTGTTGTTGCGGTCGTTGCTGCTTTGGTCGTTCGGGAGGATGAATTCTTTTTCCCGTTACCTGTCTGTCGGCCAGAGTATTTGCCAGAAACCATCTCACGGTAAACTCTGAGTTCCTGACTATTCTCTGCCATCCATGTCTGAACCAGCCCAGGTTGGATCGTACCAGGGTCTGACCTTTCCAGATCAAGAAGATCGGCTTCAATCACCATGATCCGGTCTGACAAAATCCGGGCCTGCGTGGTCTGGCCTGTCATAATCGCCCATAGTCGTTTGATTTGTAATATTATAAGCAGTTGCTTTTTTTGCTGCAGACAAGTTTGGACAGGATCAGGAATAAGGGTAAGGTCAGGTTGGCGCTCTGGTTCAGGACTCCCGCTGTTTCCGTCAGGTCGCTTATTGCCATCATCTCCACCGGCGGTGCCCCCGGCGATCAACGCATTGGAAGTGTTCTCCAGAACTTCAGGGGGCACGTAAAACTCCAACAACTCGTTCCCACGCTCCGGAGGGTGTCGCAAAACTCCAACAGCTCGTTCGGATGCTCTGAGGTCGTCATTCCCGCGAAGGCGGGAATCCAGCGCCAACGGTGAATATCTGCCTTCTCGGGGATGACAAGGCCATTGGGGCACCGGGCAGTAAGGTTCTGGTGGTGAGTCAGTGTGGATTCCCGCCTTCGCGGGAATGACGAGAATGAAGCCGGGAATGATGGAAGTCAACTCGTTCCCACGCTCCGGCGTGGGAATGCATATCTCCCCTGAAAGCCAGATACTACCACTTGAGATAACATATGGGCACCCACGCCCGCGACTTACAGGGCCTAAAAACATGGGAGCCAGAGTTTTGTGATGCCATCGGAGAAAATCGGGCTGTTCAGGTTCAGCTAACTTATGGGAATACAGGAAATAGGCTGGTAGCGGACTTGAGCCGACTAATTCCATTGCATGCGACGAACCCCCAAACAACATCGTCACTAGCACAAGCAGTGATCGGACCATCGAGCAGGCAGCTTTTTTTTGTTGTGAGCGTCTCATAGATCCAGGCTAATAAAATCAGCTTCTGTGAATCCATTCGCTAGTGGAAAAAATTCGTACGTCATCCGGCTTAGGCCTGATGATTCACGTTTGAGCTAGGTTTTATAGCACCGCACTGGCAGGGTTGCCATGAACGGAGTTGGCAGACAGTACGTTTTAGAAGCCTTATCAGACGACACAAGTCTTTTTAAAAAATACTCCCACACCCATCAAGCAACTCCAGTTCCTGACAACCCTGATAAACATCAGGATCAACATCGGATAATAAAGGGTCTTGCTTTTTTAAACGCTCTATTTTGCTGCATGCCCGTTGCCGCCATTCTTCCAGTATGCAGTTATCGGTATCAATTTTGGCTTTTTTAAGGAGGGTCACTGTATGCATAAGCTCCATTTCGCTCTCGTACTCCTCCAGTAAATTCAGTGTTTCGCTGCCAAAAATTTCTGTCTGGTTGAGCTTTAACCATAAACTGGCAAATGCCTGTTTTTGTGGTTCCAATTCATTCTCTGCCTGAAATGCTTCAGCTTGCCTGGATTGAACGTTATCCAGTTTCTGCCATTGATCTGCGGTCAAATAATAGTGTTCAGATATCCCGGTGATTTTCAAAACAGTCTTGAACTGTTCCTCTGACCAGTTGCTGATGGCCATTTTTTCATCCTGTATTTCCAGCTGCGGCATTGGAAAGCGGTAGTTTTGAACTCCATCACCCGGCACCTCAACCTCAAACCACTGCCCTTTGACGGTGAAAGACATTTCATTGAGTTTCTTCATGAGCACAGCGATATAGCTCAGGGCCAACTGTTCTCCTGATGGGAGTCCGGAGACAGGTATCTCAACATAGTTGTTGTCGGTCGTCTGCATCCCGGACAAAAAGTGATCGGGGATATCGTGATCCCAGGGTAGAAGACTATGGGTTTTGAGCAGCGCTTCAAACAATATCTGGATGCCTTCTTTGGTAATGTCATGGGTTTTTAGTTGCAGGCAGGCTTCAAGCAGCTTGTTTAACCAATGGGAAGAATGTTCTTTGCTGAGTTTTTGCAGGGCGCTCAACGAGGGAAACAGATCAAATACAGCCTGGGCATGGCTGGCATCCAGAAAACGCAACTGATGATCCTTTGTTAAGGGTTGCAGGATTTCCAGATAGAAGCTTTGCATAGAGTCGAGTTTCAGCACCGCCGACAATGATTGCAACAGGGCTGAGTACTGCTCCCATAGTCTTTTATCCGGCAATGATTTCAGCCGCTTGACAAAAAAGACAAAACGCTCCCTGTCTTGATCGGAAGAACATAGAAACATTGCTCTATTTAACACGCGCAAAGGCACGGCTTTCATTGAATGACGCCACAAAAAATGCCGATCCAGTTGATTAGCCTGAAGGTAACGTTTGACACTTTTTCCTCCAGAAGAAGATAAAAGCCCTATCAATGATTCGAGCATCAGAAGCGTTTTAGCCTCTTTATGCAATTGGCAGAACTGTTTTAAAACCGCCCATTTTAGCGACCAGTCTGGCTTAGGGGTGGAAAGATAAAGAGCGACTGTTTTTATCTGGCGATTGTATTTATCATCTCCTTCATTATCCGGGTTGCTGTGTTCTCCGGTAAGTTCTGTAAGCAGTAACTGTTTCAGTTGTGTTTCCCGGTGTTGCAGCATCTTGATGGCAGGTAGCCCTGCTGATGCCCAGAGCCTGGTCATAATGTGCAGTAGCCAATGACTGGGTGCCTCATGGTAACGTATCCAGCCCAGTACTTTTTTCACATCCTCATGTTTGGGTAAGCCCAGGCAATGATTCAAGGAGGAGAAAGTGCGGAACAACTTCATATTGAACTCACCATTCTTGTCTTTCCATTCCGGCCAGCCGAGTACCTCTTTCACTTCCTTTTGTTTGGGCATGCCTCTTGTGGCGTGCATAGACGAAAAAGAACGAAACAACTCCATGCTGAACTCGCCATCCTTGTCTTTCCATTCCGGCCAGCCCAGCACCGCTTTCACTTGCTTGTGTTTGAGTATTCCCTGGCTACCATTTATGGACGAGAAGGATCGGAACAACTTGATATTAAACTCGCCATCCTTGTCTTTCCATTCCGGCCAGCCCAACACCTCTTTCACTTCCTCTTGTTTGAGCATGCCTTTACCACCGTGCATGGATGAGAAGGAGCGGAACAGCTCCATACTGAACTCGCCATCCTTGTCCCTCCATTCCGGCCAGCTGAGCACCTCTTTCACTTGCTCACGTTTGAGCATACCTTTGCCATGATTCATAGACGAGAAGGCGCGGAACAGTCCCATACTGAACTCGCCATCCTCGTCTTTCCATTCCAACCAGTCGAGCACCTGTATCAGTTGCTCATGTTTGAGCATGCCTTTGCAATGATTCATAGACGAGAAGGAACGGAGCAGCTCCAAACTGAACTCACCATCCTTGTCCTTCCATTCCGGCCAGCCCAGCACCTCTTTCACTTGCTCATGTTTGAGCATGCCTTTGCCATTGTTCATGGATGAAAAGGAGCGGAACAGCTCCATACTGAACTCGCCATCCTTGTCTTTCCATTCCGGCCAGCCCAGCACCTCTTTCACTTGCCCATGTTTGAGCATGCCTTTACCATTGCTCATGGATGAGAAGGCGCGGAACAGCTCCATACTAAACTCGCCATCCTTGTCCTTCCATTCCGGACAGCCCAGCACCTCTTTCACTTCCTCTTGTTTGAGGATGCCTTTGCCATGATTCATAGATGAAAAGGCGCGGAACAGCTCCATACTGAACTCGCCATCCTTGTCCTTCCATTCCGGCCAGCCCAGCACCTCTTTCACTTGCTCATGTTTGAGCATGCCTTTGCCATTGTTCATGGATGAAAAGGAGCGGAACAGCTCCATACTGAACTCGCCATCCTTGTCTTTCCATTCCGGCCAGCTCAGCACCTCTTTCACTTGCCCATGTTTGAGCATGCCTTTACCATTGTTCAAGGATGAGAAGGCGCGGAACAGCTCCATGCTGAACTCGCCATCCTTGTCTTTCCATTCCGGCCAGCCCAGCACCTCTTTCACTTCCTCTTGTTTGAGGATGCCTTTGCCATGATTCATAGATGAGAAGGCGCGGAACAGCTCCATACTGAACTCGCCAGCCCTGTCTTTCCATTCCGACCAACCCAGCACCTCTTTCACTTCTTCACGTTTAAACATGCCCTTGCTGCTATTCACAGACGAGAAGGCGCGGAACAGCTCCATATTGAACTCGCCCTTCTTGTCTTTCCATTCCAGCCAGCCCAGCACCTCTTTCACTTCCTTTTGTTTGAGAATGCCTTTACCATGATTCATAGACGAGAAGGTGCGGAACAGCTCCATATTGAACTCGCCATTCTTGTCTTTCCATTCCAGCCAGCCCAGCACCTCTTTCACTTCCTCTTGTTTGAGCATGCCCTTGCTGCTATTCATGGATGAGAAGGAGCGGAACAGCTCCATACTGAACTCGCCATCCTTGTCTTTCCACTCCGGCCAGCCCAGCACCTCTTTCACTTGTTCATGTTTGAGCATGCCTTTGCCACTATTCATTGACGAGAAGGATCGGAACAACTTCGTATTAAACTCGCCATCCCGGTCTTTCCATTCTGGCCAGCCCAGTATTGCTTTCACTTGTTCATGTGTGGGCACGCCTTTGCTATTATTCATGGACGAGAAAGAAGTCACTACATCTAAACTCGCTAAATATTCGAGTTCATCCTGACTACGCTCTGCAAAACTACGGATATGTTTTTTGCTATTATTCAGCATGCTGGTCAGCATGCCTGTATTTTTGACGTTTTCAGAAAGGTGCCCAAAAAAGGCGGCGGCATTATCGAAGAAACCATTAAAAGACTTTCTATCTACAAGACCAGGCAGCTTATAAAAAGTGTTTTTTACAGTGATGTTTTTTTTCTTGAATACCGCCAACAGGGTTTGCACTTTTTTCAGCTCTTCCTGACTTAATTCGTACTTGATATTTGCTTTTATTTTTTCTAACGGATCATCGGGAATTTGAGTATCTGGCGGTTTCTTTTTTTTCGGAGCGGGTTCTGGTGAATCCGGTTCTGCTTCCTCCCTGATTCGTCTTACCCTTTTGTTACCTTGAATGCCCGACAGGCACTTGTCGCACAACAACGCTGAAGCTGCTGTCTGATTTGCTACACGTCCTAATTCCTGTGGATTCAATGCCCTGTCACACTTCAAACAAGCGACAACCGAATGTCCGGTATTCTGCTCAGCTGAGGGTTTCTGTGGGTCATCGTCTCCACGACCATTGGCGCTTGTCGAACCGGTTCTTCTGTTACGGGCAGCAGATCCGCTTGTCTGGCCGGTCTGACCTGTTGTTTCGGTCGTTGATGCTTTGGTCGTTCGGGAGGATGAATTCTTTTTCCTGTTACCCGTCTGTCGGCCAGAATATTTGTAAGAAACCATCTCACGGTAAACTCTGAGTTCCTGACCATTCTCTGCCAGCCATGTTTGAACCAGCCCCGGTTGCATCGTGCCAGGGTCTGACCTTTCCAGATCAAGAAGATCGGCTTCAATCACCATGATCCGGTCTGACAAAATCCGGGACAGGGTGGTCTGGCCTGCCATAATCGCCCATAGTCGTTTGATTTGTAATATTACAAGTAGTTGCTTTTTTTGCTGCAGACAAGTTTGGACAGGATCAGGAACAAGGGTAAGGTCAAGTTGACGCTCTGCTTCAGGACTCCCGCTGTTTCCGTCAGGTCGCTTATTGCCATCATCTCCACCGGCGGTGCCCCCGGCGATCAACGCATTGGAAGTGTTCTCCAGAACTTCAGGGGGCACGTAAAACTCCAACAACTCGTTCCCACGCTCCGGAGGGTGTCGCAAAACTCCAACAGCTCGTTCGGATGCTCTGAGGTCGTCATTCCCGCGAAGGCGGGAATCCAGCGCCAACGGTGAATATCTGCCTTCTCGGGGATGACAAGGCCATTGGGGCACCGGGCAGTAAGGTTCTGGTGGTGAGTCAGTGTGGATTCCCGCCTTCGCGGGAATGACGAGAATGAAGCCGGGAATGACGAGAATGAAGCCGGGAATGAAGCCGGGAATGATGGAAGTCAACTCGTTCCCACGCTCCGGCGTGGGAATGCATATCTCCCCTGAAAGCCAGATACTACCACTTGAGATAACATATGGGCACCCACGCCCGCGACTTACAGGGCCTAAAAACATGGGAGCCAGAGTTTTGTGATGCCATCGGAGAAAATCGGGCTGTTCAGGTTCAGCTAACTTATGGGAATACAGGAAATAGGCTGGTAGCGGACTTGAGCCGACTAATTCCACTGCATGCAGCGACCCACCAAATAATATTGTCACCAGCAGAAGCAGTGATCGAACCCTCGATAGGGCCGTTTTGTTTTTTTGTGAGCGTTTCATAGATCCAGGCTTAAAAAATCAGCATCTGTGAACCCATTCGCTAGTGGAAAAAATTCGCACGTCATCCGGCCTAGGCCTGATGATTCACGTTTGCGCTAGATTTTATAGCACCGCACTGGTGAGCTTTCCATAAACGGATTTGGCAGACAGTTTGTTTTTAGAAGCTTTATCAGACGACAAAAGTCTTTTTAGAAAATACTCCCGCATCCATCAAGCAACTCCAGTTCCTGACAACTCTGATAAACATCAGGATCAACATTTGATAATAAAGGGTCTTGCTTTTTTAACTGTTCTATTTTACTGCACGCCCGTTGCCGCCATTCTTCCAGTATGCAGTTATCGGTATCGATTCTGGCTTTTTTAAGGAGGGTCACTGTATGCATAAGCTCCATTTCATTCTCGTACTCCTCCAGTAAATTCAGTATTTCGGTGCCAAAAATTTCTGTCTGGTTGAGCTTTAACCATAAACTGCCAAATGCCTGTTTTTGTGGTTCCAATTCATTCGCCGACTGACATGCTTCAGCTTGCCTGAATTGTACGTTATCCAGTTTCTGCCATTGATCTGCGGTCAAATAATAGTGTTCAGATATCCCGGTGATTTTCAAAACAGTCTTGAACTGTTCCTCTGACCAGTTGCTGATGGCCATTTTTTCATCCTGTATTTCCAGCTGTGGCATTGGAAAGCAGTAGTTTTCAACTCCGTCACCTGGCACTTCAACCTCAAGCCACTGACCTTTGACGGTGAAAGACATCTTATTGAGCTTCTGCATCAACACTGCAATATAGCTCAGAGCCAACTGTTCTCCTGATTGGATAAGACCGGAGACAGGTATCTCAACATGGTTGTTGTCGATCGTTTGCATACCGGACAAAAAGTAATCGGGAATATCGTGATCCCAGGGTAGAAGACTATGGGTTTTGAGCAGCGCTTCAAACAGTATCTGGATGCCTTCTTTGGTGATGTCATGGGTTTTTAGTTGCAGGCAGGCTTCAAGCAGCTTCTTTAACCAATGGCAAGAATGCTCTTTGCTGAGTTTTTGCAGGGCGCTCAACGAGGGAAACAGATCAAATACAGCCCGGGCATGGCTGGCATCCAGAAAACGCAGCTGATCATCTTTTGTTAAGGGTTGCAGAATTTCCAGATAGAGCCCTAGCATATATTCGAGTTTCAGCACTCCTGACAATGATTGCAACCGGGCTGAGTAATGCTCCCATAGTCTTTTATCCGGCAATGACTTCAGCCGCTTGACAAAATAGACAAAACGCTCCCTGTCTTCATCGCAAGAACACAAAAACATTGCTCTATTTAACACGCGCAAAGGCACGGCTTTCATTGAATGACGCCACAAAAAATGCTGATCCTGTTGATTAGCCTGAAGGTAGCGTTTGACACTTTTCCCTCCAGAAGATAAAAGCTCTATCAATGATTCCAGCATCAGAACCGTTTTTGTCTCTTTATGGTATTGGCAGAACTGTTTTAAAACTGTCCATGTTAGCGACCAGTCCGGCTTAGGGGTGGAAAGATAAAGAGCGACTGTTTTTATCTGGCTATTGCATTTGTCCTCTTCATCATCTGAGTCGCTATTGTATTCGTCATCTCCTTCATTATCCGGTTTGCTGTGTTCTCCGGTAAGTTCTGTGAGCAGTAACTGTTTCAGTTGTGTTTCCCGGTGTTGCAGCAGCTTGATAGCAGGTAGCCCTTCTGATACCCAGAGCCTGGTCATGATTTGCATTAGCCTGTGATTGAGCGCCCCCCGGCAACCTACCCAGTCCAGGACTTTTTTCACAGGCTCATGTTTGGGCAAGCCTTGGCTGTGATTCATGGACGAGAAAACGCGGAACAGCTTTATATTGAGTTCGCCATTCTTGTGTTTCAATTCAGGCCAGCCGAGCACCTCTTTCACTTTCTCATGTTTGAGCATACCTCTGCTATTATTCATGGACGAAAAAGTGCGGAACAGTTCCATACTGAACTCGCCATCCTTGTCTTTCCATTCCGGCCAACCCAGCAACTCTTTCACTTCCTCTTGTTTGAGCATGCCTTTACCATTGTTCATGGATGAGAAGGAGCGGAACACCTCCATATTGAACTCGCCACCCC
>NZ_JBLYNW010000002.1:0-9511 GCF_049310125.1 Endozoicomonas sp. ALB032
TGATTTATTCCATAGTCTGCCGAAATATGACTTAAAGGAGTATAGCCGTAATAAATTATTCTTCAGTAAGAAAGTAAATTTTGAATATGATACTCCCACTATAGCTCTTGATGATTCTAATCCTTTGCTCTTGATGGTACACTCTCGCCAAGGACACCCAACAATCAAACTACTACTTTGATGAAATCTGCTTTATGTCATCAGACTGTAGAAATTCTAAAAAAAAAATCACTAAGAAAAAAAGAAATCACATTAAAGATGATGAAGGCTATTCATAAATTCTATATGGAAAGAAAAGTTATTATCTCTGATAAGTACATGAATACAAATTGCAAATCATATCAACTGATCTTCGGCATGATATCGACAAATTTAACTGCATCATTAATGCAAAATTAGGTTATGATGCTTTTGAAAGATTAGTTTTCAAATCTTGAAAAACCAAAAGACATCAAAATCATTCCAATTAACTACTTCATAGCGAATAATCTCTTTTATAAATAAAGCTTTAAAAACCTTGATTTTAACTCGTCACCAACAAGTGGTTGTGAAATCATAAGGAAAGATTAATAATCGTTCATTATTCAGATAAAAACATAGAAGGCATAAGCGATTCTTTAATATATTGCTTTAAACTTTATAATAAGTACTGCACTGAAAAAAACAGCGTCTTATACAATGCTGTTGATTCAAATCAAATAGAAACAATAACACTTCAAAAAGTGTCAGGAGTAACGCTCAAAAATATTGGCGAAGACACTAAAGTCATCATGACTGGAAGTTTCCTGCATTTCTATAATAGCGACTTGAATCTATATGATACTTTCTATTACAAGCGCTTAATGTTAAAGTTATCAGCGGTTTTGGGAACGTTGATCCCAAAAATACCAGAGTACAAACCATAAAATTCTTTTTTGATAACTTCGCACAAGGCATTGAAGATTCTGAGGGTGTACTAAATACCAGCCAGAAAAATTATATTGTACCTGAAGTTTTAAGGAACTTGGCCAAACAAGGTATTCGGTGCAAACTCAGCTGTTGCGATTCGAGGATTCTTGTCAGCAGGTGATCCTCACGGGCCGTCAACCTCGAAAAATGCCCCCTATCCAGATCTCAACCGCATTGTTTTTACCCTTGACCGTAGCGGCGCCGTGACATACCGAGCCAAGTTCGGGTTGGCCTCCTTTGACCTCGAAAATGAGTTTATCGATAAGACAAGCAAAGAGGATCCGAACGATGACAAACTCACAAAAGAATTTACCGAAGCTCTACTCAAAGGAGAGTTTGCTGATGCCAAACTCAACGATGATTTGGTCAAAGTCGTAATCGAAGACAGGCCTACCTTTGCCGGACTCGAAGATGAGTTGTCTAAAGCCATAGGCGAAGATGAGCCTGGGGATCGAAGAAAAAATGCTGAAAATTACACATTTCACTTTGAGTTCAAAACCGCGATCTTTCATGGATTAAAGGAACACCCACAAACTGAAAAAGCCACTTTCGCCACTTTGGTTGCAGGAGAAACTATTCGTTTGGCAGACACACTTAGCCTTGCACTAAGTTCTCACACATACACTCAGTGGCTTGAGCGCTACGCACTGCGTTTCAGCGCGCCTGATCAGATAGATCAGCTTGAGCAGGCAATGGCCAATTTCCATAGCAACGAAGAAAAGACCAGAGCCTTCGAAACCCTCAAACGTCGGATACAGGTCAAGGCATTCGATATCTACACTCTCGATCCTAAATCGATACTGGGTGCCGCCGAACTTAACAAGGAATACAAAAATGATTTCGCCAACATCAAGCTTCTCACAGGCCGGCTACAGATGCCTTGTGACAGGCCTCGAAGATCAGCCGGTGCCGGCAGCTGCGATGCTCGACGCAAAAACCTGGAGTATGCCCTCCGGTTACTTTCCGGCTTCAAAACCCAGCTCCGTCTTGGCAACGACAGGAAAAAAACGGATATCGCCCTGATCAAACCCGCCAACGAAGATGAGCGCTGGCTGCAGAATTTTTTCACCCGGTTTCGTCGCCTGGAAGGCAAGGACGCATTGGCTCACGCCCGGGGCATGCACTCGGTCATTGCCCTGGACGAAGATTCGTTTACCCGCGCTCAACAGCAGATAAAAGACGGCACCCTGAGTGGTCAGCCCCTGTTGCTGAAAGCTACCCCCGCTGCCGGTTATGTGCTGCTCACACCCGATGGCCGGGTTCAGTCGGCCATCGCCGGGGGAGACGGCAACCGCGTCACCGTTCTCGGTCGGCCAGCCAGACTGATTGCCCATGCTTTGACGACACTGGTCGACTTTACCCCGGACCGCTACATCGCCACCCTGACCGTCAGCGATCTTGCCAGCAGCAACCAGTCCCGCGGAATCACAGCCCTGAACGCCCTGAAAACCTTTATGACCCGCTCGCCCACCCATGGCAAACCCCTGGTCGGCAAGCTGATTGTCGAACCCAGAAGTGGCAGCCCCCAGGTTTTCAAACGACTGGTGAAAGATATCCAGCATCTGATGCCGAAGGACCGCCCGGCGATTGAAAGCCTTGTGCTGCGCTCCCCGGGCACCGGACAACCGGAGTACCGGTTGCTTCCCGGCGAAAAGACTGTGCTGAGGTCGCCCCGGCCATCGGATTCAAATTCCCCGCTCCGCTATTTGCCGCCCAGCCACCTTTCGGTTCCGGTGCCGCCCCGGACTGAAGACAGCCTCTCAGGTGTGGCCTCTGAACGAGCCGAATTCAGGCAGCGGCTGCTGGAGTTTGATACCGCCCTGGGGGACATTAAAGCCCGGCACTCACTCGCCGACAGCATGGCTCCCCAACTGGATACCCTTCGTCGGGATGGCCGTGGCTGGCGCATGGACTTTATGGAACCCGATACCCTGACCCGTAAGAACATCCGGTTTACCTCCGGTGCCTTTGATCGCTTCCGGGGCTTTCTCCAGGGGACGGGTCGTCAGGGATTCCGGGTCAAAGGAAAAAAATCTTCCACCAACGGACTGGAAAAGCTCAGGTCTTTTATAGGCCTTTACGACCTGATAGCAGGGCTTTCCCCTGTGGGACACCATTACAAAAATCCCCCGTCTCAGAATATGACGGACACCCAACAGCAGATTTATACCGGGCGCCAGACGCTTTTTTATACGGCTGTGGCATTGCAAGGGATTGAGATCATCAATCTCGGGCGACAGGGGATCAAGACAATCATCCCGGCCATCCGGTCGTCATTGCCCCCCGGTCAGAAACCACCAAAGCTACCCGATATTTCCGGGTCGGGCAAGTTGCCCGGCGGTCTGAAAAAAGTCGGCAGGCTGGGTAAAAAAGTCGGTCGTTTTGTGCCCATACTGGGTCTCGCCGTGCCGGGAGCCAGTCTCACCCTGACCCTCATTGAGTACGAGAACGAAGAGGACCCGGAAGTCAAGAAACTCATGGAATCCATGGTGACCTTTGAGTGGGTGGATACCTATGTCTCCGTCATTTCAGAGTTCCTCGGGCCAGTCGGGGCATTTATTGACGGGATCATGCACTACGTCAGGGGTATTTTTCAGGAGAACTATAAAAGGAAGTTAGAAAAGCTGGCCTACAAAAAGTTGCAGGATGCCTCGGGTGAGGCTGCCAAAATCTTTGACCTGATCCACGCCCAGCTGGACCCCAAAAGCTTCCTGGCCAACAAGCAGACCCTCAATGCCTTGATGAGCGGGGATGGCAAAAGTCTCCTGCCCCTGAACATCCGGTCTATCAACCTGGTGAGACCAGACCCTGACCTACGGTGGCGTCTATTCATTCAAGCCAACCTTAATCGCCGGGAAAAAAGACGACTGGAAACAGAAAAACTGTGAGAAGATACCCTATGTACCTAAGGCTCCTTTACGGCACTGCGCCAGCGACATCAACCGGATCGAATACTCCCCTGACACCTTTAACCTGATCGACGATGCCCTGGCGACATTGTGCCGGACGGAGTCGCGTTTAACCGGGTATCAATGCTCAGACGGGGTATTCCGCAACCTGGGGCAGATGAGCGATAAAAAGGTCATTTTAATGCCTTCTGTACCCCCGTGGGAGGTCAAGCTCCTCTACAGTCCCTTGGACCAGACCTCTCTGGGGAGTGCGCCAGACAGCAGTTCCCCCGGTGCGAAACTTCTGGATGCTGTCAGCGACAGCAAGCTGAAACGGTTATACCAGAAAAAAGTGAAAGACACCCGGTATACCGAGTGCGACGGGCATGGCTCATGTGATGACATCAGCTACGACTATAAATACCTTGGCCAGATGTTCACCCATACCGACAGTTTGAAATACCGTCGGTCAACCAGCAGACTGTATCTCGATAACAAGGATCACGTCGTCGTCTTTCGCGAGGTCTCATCGACATTCTCCCGACTTCTGAAGTATGACGTGTATAGTCCTGAAGGGGCCAACAAAACCTACGCCCTGATATCCAACGGTGAACACACTATCCACCTTCACCCCCAGGGGCAGACGGCCTCTACCTGGGTGTTGAACTACGACGGCAAGCTCCCCTATGCCTGCATTACTGAGCGGGATGACCAGGTACAAAACTGTCGGTCCTGGGTGAGCCTGTCCTATGAAGATAACCGGGACTTCAAGCTGGGTGAGACCCTTTTCCGATTTCCTGAACCAAGACCACACTCCTGGTATGAACAGGCTCCCTCGTATAAAGTAGTGGCCCGGGATCCCAACGCACAGTTTGAGTGGCGGCTGCTGGATCACAAAGTGATTCAGCGCTTGTACGACAATGGAGGACTGAATGACGGGCCATCAAGGGCGTCGAAACTGAACAGAATCATGAGCCGTTACACTGCGGCCAGCCGGTTCCTGCCGCTGGAGCTGAAAGACTGCGACTTCTCACCTCAGATCCGTGCACGCTGTATGGCCGGAGCGCCGAACCGGTGGACCACAACCACATCCGGGTGGTCACCCAAAATACCGAACCGGTGGGAGATGAACGGTGCCCTTGACCCACTACCCAAGAGCAATAATCGGCAGAACCCAGCCTGGTTACAGCACCAGCGGGACTGTGACCGACAGGTTAATGAGTATCTCAAGAAACCCTACCGCTGCTTCCCTGGCAAGCTGGGACTGGCCGAAGCAGACTGGGATCAGTTGGGCCGGGTCCTGCTTTGGTACGATACCCTTAAGCATCAGGAAATCCGGCTCATTGCTGCCAGCGCCGAGGTGCAACCGGTCCAGGTGCAACCGGTCCAGGTGCAACCGGTCCAGGGGAACCCGACTACCGGCTACTATTTTTTCGACTCCGCCAACGGCAAGGTGTTATTCCAGAATAAGGAGGCACTGACCCGGGAAATCTCGCACTTCGACAGTTGAATGCCAGCTTGTTTGGCCGCCATGTCTCAAAGATAATGCCGAACAAAGATGAGTCACAATTGCTGGTATTTGATGCCCCCTATTATTACCTGTTGACGGCCAGCCCGTCCGGTCAGCTGGCTCACCAGGTGATTGCGGCAGAAACCCTGGATGGCCAGCTCAGTGTACCCCCTACCCCACCTGCAGTGGCATCTGACACAACGACATCCGACCATGGGCTGATTCCCTTGCAGGATGTCGATAGCTACGGCAGCCGCCGTCTTCTTAGAACCGGTTTTTATGACGACGCCACCCGAAGCTATATTACCTTCCTGAGCAGCCTGCTGGATGGCGACATGCCAAACAATAGAAACGACGGAAGCCGTTTACGGACGATCAATGAGCGTGTCCGCAGGGCACTGCGTGAAGAGCACCTGCCGGTCCACAAGGTGGTGGTTCGGGGCCAGACTGTTTACTACATTTTGTTCAGTCGGCACTCCGGCAAACTGTATTACTTCAGCACCGACGTGAATCGCCCCGGTGGTATCCAGCGGCTGAACTCCGGTTTCCATTTGATCCGCCCTGCAGGCGAGAAGCGAGCGCTGGAAAAGGCAGAAGTAAAGGCAAAGATAGCCAGAGTCGGCGTCTTCAGGCATGTGCAGGCGCACTCCGGCAGCCTCCTGGCCGATACCAACGGTGGCTACCGGCTGTGGATACCGGACAAGGCCTGGGATAACACCCGGGTGGTCAGCGAAAACCTGTCGGTGGAGTCAGGACCTTTTAAGAACTGGCAGGTGGAAGCCACCGGGCAGATCGTCGCCAAGTCGAACGATACCCTGAGTGTGCACCAGTTCACCCCCCAGTCTGGCCTGATGGTGGACAGCCTGAACCTGGGCAAGGTAGTCAACCTGATCTTCGCCAAACTGACCATAGAACACCCCGGTACAACCTGGACCACCACCAGTGCCCGTTTTTTCATCCGTGAGCTCAAGAGTCTGCTGCGAGACCGGCTGAATGGGGCCCGGGAGGGGTTCTCGGCCAAGGTGGGGCTGGTGCCGCTGAGACCCATCACCGCAATCATCGACCACCCCCTGTTCAGCGCGATCAGGCAACTGGACGTCTGGTACTACCCGGACAGCGACACCCTGCTGGCAGCCAACACCCGTGACCAGTTTGAAGTCATGGTGAACGACGACGGCCAACTGCTCGCGCTGTCGGACACCGTGGCAGGGAGGAGGCTGCAGAGTTTTTCCGACAGCCTGATCAGGGCGCCAAAGGCCATCCCTCGGTGGTGGAGGCCGCCCGCCGCTTCGCTGACCGGGATGCCCAGTGAGTTCGATGACCAAATCCCTGGTTCCTGCCGTTACATGGCTAGGCGTATCGACTCGAGGGGTAGCCACCACTCGGAACACGGGCGCCTGGGCGTGGCGCATCCAGACACCGACGCGCCCAATACCTGGCTCACCGGGAGCATCTGGCCCTGCTGGCGCTGGACCTCAGCCTGATGGGACCCAGAAACACCACCGGCAGGCTGGTCTACTGGACCCGGCAAGATTTCAACCATGGGCCTATGGGATCTCTGCCAGCGGACATACGCCAGAAGGCCCACACCGAACTGATCGCCCTCACGCTGCGCTCTGGCTATTCCCCAACCGCAGGAGGCCTGGAGGGAATTAGTGGTGCCAGAGTCCCTGTAAACAGAGACTGTTATCCAGTTTTGCCTGGCAAGGAGCACGGCGTTCAGCAAGTGATTGGCAGCGTCCGGAAGTTCTCGCTCCCTCCGTCAACGAGCACGGTCGTTTATAACCGGAACAACCAGACGCTGTACCGGGTCACCCAAAAGGGTTACCAATCACTGGGCACCCTTGGCAGGGTCGCCGTGATGGCCGAGGGTCTGCTAGCTGTCAGGAACCCCTGGAGCCGTTTACGGTATCAAACTGGAAACGTTGCGGCTGGACACTGACTCCGGCGAGCATCGGGCGGCCTTTGTCCGGAACGGTACCCGACAGCGGTTCGGGATCATGGTGGAGAGCCATGTGGGTCCGACGTGATTAAACTGGATGAGTCTGACTTGTCGCCTTTTGCCTTAATCCTCGTCCATCCTGGCCTTCCTGAAGAAAGCATCACCAAGCACGATCAGAGCACAAACCAAGATTGAACTGAATGTGTCGGCCTTCCTCTTCCTTGCCTGGCGCCGGGGTCAGAACCTTGTGCTGTCCAACCGAGTGACCACCGGCGATGCCGAGATCGAGATTCAGCAGGTCTGGGCGTGACAGCACGACCAGTTCCTGCAACCCACAACGCTCGTGTTCAATGACCCTGAGCTGTCATTATCCGACCTTCGTAGCTCGGGTGACGGACTGTGGTCAGGGGGTCGTCCTGCCACCCACGGTGAACAGCCTCGTCAGGAAGGAACGCCTCCGATTCACCAACGCCACAGCCAGCAACCCCCTGTAGGTCCAGCAGGACCGTTAAACCGGTAAAAATCGTCACCCACCAGGCGATGGACGGGATTGAACCGACAGTAGAACCCCTGAACGCCACATACGTCAGACGTCAGGTGTTTATTACTGGCACAGGACAGTGGGGCTGGGAGCCGGGCAGTGTTCAGGTGAGCGGGCCGAAACCCGACAGCGGTTACCAGTCATGGCCGTTTCTGCCCTCCGTGATCAGCTCGTCCGCCGTCGGTAACAGGACAGCGAGACTCTGGGGCAATAGCCGCAGTAATATTCTGTACCTTGGCGCCGACGCCCGACAGTGGTCACTCCGTGGATGGGGCGGTCATGACCTGCTGCTGCTGGGAACCTCAGGCAACATCGCAGCACGGCCAGAAGCGCTGGCAACCGGGGGCGACCAGTGTGGCCACCGGAGGCTGGATACGCTCGGCAACAGCAGCCTGTGGCAGGACATCCCGGACTGGACGCGCCCGCTGGTCGGCGGTGTTGGCAATGACGCCCATGACCTGCGGGCGTGCAGGCCAGCACGCACAATCGACAGCCATGGCAAGCATTGTGTTCTACTGTCGTCCGGGTCTGAGGCGGATTTACGACGTTTGTCGGGCATAACAGCACTGCACTGTTCTTTACCGACCTGACCATTTGACAGGTTAAGTTCAGCCACAGTAACTCGCAGGTGCAGAGCAATCTCACCCGCAGCAGCAACTTTACCCGCAGCAGCGCTTCCCTGCCATTGGAGAGCCAAAAGGACAGGATCATCAAATTCGGCAATAATGTCCGTAACACTGGCACTGCGGAAACCTGATGGGCGGGCCAGTCTGCCCAAAGGAGTGTGGACAAGTCAGCCTCCGAACCTACCGCTGCGATCAAACAGGAATGACAGCAAGCGCATTGGCTGGGAACGACAGCGACGGGGGAGAGAATGAAGCCGTGACCTTTCTGAACAAAATCATTCGCAGAGGGCAACGGCTGGTGAATTACCTGTGCGAAGCCTGGCCGGTGGTGAGAAAAACAACATTGGGTCGGAGAGTGAGCGGCCAGTAGGAACAAGCCTGAATAATACGGAACTTTACCAGCACTACCAGCGACTGGTTCAGGACCTCAGGCTGCTGTTTTCCGAGATAAGCAATAACGCTATCGAAAAAGATGACCCCGGTGATATTGCTCGGCTGAAAGACAGCATCTGGCAAAAAATTGATAACTTTATGGGAGAAAGCAGTGAAATAGAAGAATTAAATATAATGGAATCTGATCTTCCAGACAGTGTAAAGAAGGAATTTGTCATCCAATGGAATAAAATCAATAATTCTTTAGATAAAATTAAAAATTTAATCAGCAACGCTATTGTTCATAAAAAGCTGAAAAACCTAGATCAAGAATATAAAAATTTTATCAGATACAGTTTAGGCTTTACTAACAGTTTAATCATCGAAAGATTTATCGGGCTGAGTCAAAAATTCGTACTAGGAGGGGTATATATTGATAAAGGACTACTACCGGAAATGGACAGTCACCCCTTTCTAAAAAGAAGCAGTTCCCTTGATCCTATATCGGGGACGGCAGTGACTTCTGAGAAGGAAAAGCAGCTCGAAAGTGCCAAGCTACATGCTCTTTTTAAAAAAATGTTTTCAGATGGAACTATTTCAGATCCCAGCCCTTATTTTGAGAGATACGGTACAACCCTGTCGAGAGAAGAAATCACTCGAATTCAAGGTATCGTAGCAGAAAGC